>NZ_PXYL01000118.1 GCF_003012705.1 Pseudaminobacter soli (ex Li et al. 2025) | reverse complement strand
AGATGCCTCTCCGTCCGACCCGATCATGAAGCGGCCCGGTGCCGACTTCGGAGAGAAGCAAGACCCCTGGCGGGAGCTCACAAGCACCACGCGGCAGCACCTGAATTGCTGACACGATCCTTTGTGCCCATCGTTAGAGCCTGGAGCTTGCTATCCGGGGTACTTTCTTGCGCTTGACAGTTCCCGCCCCAAAAGAGAAGCCCG
>NZ_PXYL01000117.1 GCF_003012705.1 Pseudaminobacter soli (ex Li et al. 2025) | reverse complement strand
TGGGTGCTCGTCGAGGCGGCCGGCATCATCCTGCGGCTCTCGAAGAAGTCGTCCCCTCTCCGGGAATGGGGGCTGGAGATCGCCAAACGCCGCGGGATGGCGAAAGCCGTTGTGGCGGTGGCACGGCGGCTGGCCGTGATCCTGCATCGAATGTGGATGGACAACACGCCATACCGCTGGGAGGCCAAAGCGGCCTGAGCTTGGATTAGAATTC
>NZ_PXYL01000116.1 GCF_003012705.1 Pseudaminobacter soli (ex Li et al. 2025) | reverse complement strand
CCGGCCTCGATCGCCAGGAGACCGGCCTCCAGTTCGGCGAGCTGTTCCTCGCATTCCTGGAAGAACGTCTGTTTGATGGCTGACATCGCGTCCACGCTGCTAGTCTCCCTTTACGCCTTTACGCCTTGTTGCCCTTGTTGCCGGTCACGCCGCGACGCGCCGGATCGCCTCGATCAGCTTGTCCGGGTTGAACGGCTTGACGATCCAGCCGGTCGCCCCGGCGCGCCGCGCCCG
>NZ_PXYL01000115.1 GCF_003012705.1 Pseudaminobacter soli (ex Li et al. 2025) | reverse complement strand
CGCCGGGTGTCGGATCGATGGTGGCCTTGAGCTTTCGCGCTGGGGTCGATGAGCCGGGCCGGTTTGGGCGATCACGATCTGTCCCTGCTCACTTCGGTTTGACGCCGACGCGATATCAATCGGGAGAGATCGACCAGGAAAAGGGCATCTCGAAGTGTGGCGATCCGAGCATCCGCTGGGTGCTCGTCGAGGCGGCCGGCATCATCCTGCGGCTCTCGAAGAAGTCGTCCCCTC
>NZ_PXYL01000114.1 GCF_003012705.1 Pseudaminobacter soli (ex Li et al. 2025) | reverse complement strand
CACCACGCGGCAGCACCTGAATTGCTGACACGATCCTTTGTGCTCATCGTTAGAGCCTGGAGCTTGCTATCCGGGGTACTTTCTTGCGCTTGACAGTTCCCGCCCCAAAAGAGAAGCCCGCCGCCTCCGGAGAGACGACGGGCTGACGGTTGACCGAAGAATAGCCGCCAGTGGAAGAATGCCGGGGATATGGTGCGCCTTGGCTGAGGTTCCAGCCATTCGAATAAAAAGAGATCGGA
>NZ_PXYL01000113.1 GCF_003012705.1 Pseudaminobacter soli (ex Li et al. 2025) | reverse complement strand
GAAGCCCGCCGCCTCCGGAGAGACGACGGGCTGACGGTTGACCGAAGAATAGCCGCCAGTGGAAGAATGCCGGGGATATGGTGCGCCTTGGCTGAGGTTCCAGCCATTCGAATAAAAAGAGATCGGATGATTGGGGCTCCCGTGGCGCTCCCGCTGCGGGGGTGACAGGATTTCAATCTGCGGGCAGGCTCCTCAAGCTTAACTGGTCAAGGAGCCCTGCCCATGGATCTGTTCGTCGGT
>NZ_PXYL01000112.1 GCF_003012705.1 Pseudaminobacter soli (ex Li et al. 2025) | reverse complement strand
GGAGAGGCATCTCAATCTCTTTTGCGAACTGACCAGAAACCTGGCGTTCAAGCCCGCCTCGAGATTGCCTACCCACCCGTCCCTGCACGGGACCTCTATCCGCGCGGCACGCGGAATTCTAATCCAAGCTCAGGCCGCTTTGGCCTCCCAGCGGTATGGCGTGTTGTCCATCCACATTCGATGCAGGATCACGGCCAGCCGCCGTGCCACCGCCACAACGGCTTTCGCCATCCCGCGGCG
>NZ_PXYL01000111.1 GCF_003012705.1 Pseudaminobacter soli (ex Li et al. 2025) | reverse complement strand
CCGGCCTCGATCGCCAGGAGACCGGCCTCCAGTTCGGCGAGCTGTTCCTCGCATTCCTGGAAGAACGTCTGTTTGATGGCTGACATCGCGTCCACGCTGCTAGTCTCCCTTTACGCCTTTACGCCTTTACGCCTTGTTGCCCTTGTTGCCGGTCACGCCGCGACGCGCCGGATCGCCTCGATCAGCTTGTCCGGGTTGAACGGCTTGACGATCCAGCCGGTCGCCCCGGCGCGCCGCGCCCG
>NZ_PXYL01000110.1 GCF_003012705.1 Pseudaminobacter soli (ex Li et al. 2025) | reverse complement strand
AATGGCGGAGGCCGACGACGTCTGCCAACTCCTCATGACCGCGCCGGGTGTCGGATCGATGGTGGCCTTGAGCTTTCGCGCTGGGGTCGATGAGCCGGGCCGGTTTGGGCGATCACGATCAGTCCCTGCTCACTTCGGTTTGACGCCAACGCGATATCAATCGGGAGAGATCGACCAGGAAAAGGGCATCTCGAAGTGTGGCGATCCGAGCATCCGCTGGGTGCTCGTCGAGGCGGCCGGCA
>NZ_PXYL01000109.1 GCF_003012705.1 Pseudaminobacter soli (ex Li et al. 2025) | reverse complement strand
ACGACAGATCATCCAGATAGACCCCGCCGACCTCGAAGCCGCCATCCAAAAAGATGGTGAGATATCGACGGGCGCAGATCCTACTAAACAGGGTTAGGCAGAAAGCCCGCCGCCTAGGGTGAGACGACGGGCTTATTTTATGCTGTGCCACCTACCCCTAGTTGGCGCACATTGATAACGGCGAGCCTGTCAATTGGTTCCGGTCTCCCTGATAGCAAGTCGGGGAAAACCCGGTTTCCAATAC
>NZ_PXYL01000108.1 GCF_003012705.1 Pseudaminobacter soli (ex Li et al. 2025) | reverse complement strand
AAGTTCGAGCCGCGCATTCTTGAGCTGTTGGAGCGATCTCCTCATCTGCGACAGGTCATTGACCCTCTCCTGGAAGTTCGCCGGGTTCTGCGGGAACAGTATCAGCGCTTGCACAAGGCTATGGAGCAAATGGCGGAGGCCGACGACGTCTGCCAACTCCTCATGACCGCGCCGGGTGTCGGATCGATGGTGGCCTTGAGCTTTCGCGCTGGGGTCGATGAGCCGGGCCGGTTTGGGCGATCACGATC
>NZ_PXYL01000107.1 GCF_003012705.1 Pseudaminobacter soli (ex Li et al. 2025) | reverse complement strand
CTCGACGGGTTGGGTCGCTTCTCGCGCCACTACACGACGCCCGGCCTACCGGCCACGCTGTTTGTGGGAGCGGATGGAAGGCTTCGCTCCATCCATATGGGCGAGATCTCCCGCGAGGCTGTGTTGGCCGGCATCGCAGAGCTGCACGAGTAACCGCCGCTGCCCTTCAGGCGGCCGAGGCTTGCCATGCAACCCTGTCGTCGGCAATGACCACGCCGGCAGCGAGCCCGCCTTCTGGCCGGTTGCGCATCTCAA
>NZ_PXYL01000106.1 GCF_003012705.1 Pseudaminobacter soli (ex Li et al. 2025) | reverse complement strand
CACACTGAACCCGCACCGGGCGGCTTCCCGGGGGCACGAAAGGAGCGATCATGATCCATCTGCGCTGTCACCCGCCGAACGAGATCAACGCCCGAACCTACATCGTACCGAAGGTATTGCCATGATGGCAACACCATGAAGGCACCCGCGTCATACAGGTGCCTTTCTCTCTCAGCCCGTCGTCTCACCCGAGGCGGCGGGCTTCTTTTTGCGTATCAAGATGACGAGGACCGTGCCGCAAGCAGCATTTTCAAC
>NZ_PXYL01000105.1 GCF_003012705.1 Pseudaminobacter soli (ex Li et al. 2025) | reverse complement strand
CGAGCTCTCCGATGATCACCGCCGCCATCAGGTAGCCCGAGATCACGAAAAATACGTCGACGCCGACAAAGCCGCCGCCAAAGCCAGCGATGCCTGCATGGTACAGAACCACCGGGAAAACCGCGAGGGCTCGAAGTCCGTCGATGTCGGCGCGATAGTTGAGCCGCTCTACCGGATGATGCCAGGATGACGGGGGTGGAGGAGCCGAGCGGCTCGATGCGAAGGCCATGTTCACTTACCCCTCCAACCCCGCCT
>NZ_PXYL01000104.1 GCF_003012705.1 Pseudaminobacter soli (ex Li et al. 2025) | reverse complement strand
CAGTGTGGCGGCTGCGTCCTGAACCGGCGCGCCACCACTTCGAAGATGATGTCCGAGATCCACATCGCGCAGGTGCCGATCAGGAAAGCCGAGGCGAGAATGGCCTGGGCGTCCTCGGCAGGCAGTGGCCAGCCGACAGCCTTGAGGTAATGGACCGTCGGCAGAGTCAGATAGGCGGCCGCCAGCGCCCCGCAGATGGGCGACAGGATCATCTCGCGCACCTTGAGCTTCTTGCGAGACAGCGCGCGCAGGACG
>NZ_PXYL01000103.1 GCF_003012705.1 Pseudaminobacter soli (ex Li et al. 2025) | reverse complement strand
TGAACAGTGGCGGCATGTGCTGGGTGATGACGGTCGGCGGGCAGTTGGCGGGGAACTGGCTCAGGATGGTGAGCAGCGCCTCGACGCCGCCGGTCGAGGAGCCGATGGCGACGACGCGGCCGTTCGGTGTGTAGCCGGCCTGTGCCGCCGGCGCAACGGGCGGCGCGTCGCCGAGCGGCCGGATGCGGGCGCGCGCCGCCGCCTTGACGGTGGCGATCAGCGCCTCGAAGGCGCGCTCGTCGCTGAACGCCGCCT
>NZ_PXYL01000102.1 GCF_003012705.1 Pseudaminobacter soli (ex Li et al. 2025) | reverse complement strand
CCCCCCCCCCCCCCCCCCCCCCCCCCCCCCCCCCCCCCCCCCCCCCCCCCCCCCCCCCCCCCCCCCCCCCCCCCCCCCCCCCCCCCCCCCCCCCCCCCCCCCCCCCCCCCCCCCCCCCCCCCCCCCCGCCCCCCCCCCCCCCCCCCCCCCCCCCCCCCCCCCCCCCCCCCCCCCCCCCCCCCCCCCCCCCCCCCCCCCCCCCCCCCCCCCCCCCCCCCCCCCCCCCCCCCCCCCCCCCCCCCCCCCCCCCCCCCC
>NZ_PXYL01000101.1 GCF_003012705.1 Pseudaminobacter soli (ex Li et al. 2025) | reverse complement strand
GCGCGCCGGCCTTGGCGCCAGGATCGGCGCCTGATCAGGTTATTGCAGGCGCGGGCGTCAATTCGTCCGAAAAGCAGGGCGCAAAGTTAGTCGACTTCCTTGCCGACCGACACTGCCTCCTTATCTCCTTCCCCATAGCATTAATGCTTTACCCGCCGTCCGATGCGGGTCTGCGAGAAGGAGATTGTGATGATTAGTCCTCTCAAGACCACCGCTCTCGCCGCAGTTTTGGCTGCGACCACACTGACCGCATCC
>NZ_PXYL01000100.1 GCF_003012705.1 Pseudaminobacter soli (ex Li et al. 2025) | reverse complement strand
GCGCGCCGGCCTTGGCGCCAGGATCGGCGCCTGATCAGGTTATTGCAGGCGCGGGCGTCAATTCGTCCGAAAAGCAGGGCGCAAAGTTAGTCGACTTCCTTGCCGACCGACACTGCCTCCTTATCTCTTTCCCCATAGCATTAATGCTTTACCCGCCGTCCGATGCGGGTCTGCGAGAAGGAGATTGTGATGATTAGTCCTCTCAAGACCACCGCTCTCGCCGCAGTTTTGGCTGCGACCACACTGACCGCATCC
>NZ_PXYL01000099.1 GCF_003012705.1 Pseudaminobacter soli (ex Li et al. 2025) | reverse complement strand
CCTTTTCTTTGGGCACGTCCGTCCCGGTCGTCTGACCAGGTTGCGGAAATCGTTGCGTGCCGCTACTTCCACCTTCGATGGGCGCCCTGCCTTAGGATAAGTGGCGGATCGAGGGAGAAGAATGACTGCCAAGGCCAGTATCGGCGTAGTCTTTGCCACCAATCTCCGCGAGTTGCGCCGGGCGCGCGGCCTAACCCAGATTGAACTCGCACGGCTGTCGGGCTTAAGCCTCCGCTATATCGGCATTCTTGAGCG
>NZ_PXYL01000098.1 GCF_003012705.1 Pseudaminobacter soli (ex Li et al. 2025) | reverse complement strand
CTCGAGTTCCTAGCGACAACCAACGTGCACAACCGAATGACGGACACAATTGAGGACTTACCCAACCTCGGTCCCTATATTGCGAAGCGCCTCGCAGAAATTGGGGTACGGAGTGCGGACGGACTGCGGGCCATGGGGGCCGTGGAAGCCTATGCGCGGCTCAAATTCCAGTTTGGCCGCGGAGTAACGCTGAATGCCCTTTGGGCGATGGACGCAGCTCTTTCCGGCATCGACTGGCGTCACCTAACGGACGAA
>NZ_PXYL01000097.1 GCF_003012705.1 Pseudaminobacter soli (ex Li et al. 2025) | reverse complement strand
CCGACGCTCTAGGTCACACACGATCGTGCCATAGCGATGATTGCGCCGCCAAGCCCAGTCGTCGATGCCGATCACCGAGGGCGGGGGCGACGGTGGCAATCCTTGCCTGCGGATGACTCGGAGCAAGGTGTCGTTGCTAACGGGCAGCATGAGCCGCTGGGCAAAACGCGCCGCTGGGCGTCCTCCAAGCGCAAGCGCCAGATGGTGGACGAGATGCTCGAGACGCCCAGTTCGCCTAGCGTAGGGAGGTAGCAC
>NZ_PXYL01000096.1 GCF_003012705.1 Pseudaminobacter soli (ex Li et al. 2025) | reverse complement strand
CCAAGATCTCGGCCGAGTTCATCCAGTCGGTGCAGGGGCGCAAGGACGGCAAGCTGATCCTGGTCACCGCCATCAACCCGACCCCGGCCGGCGAGGGCAAGACCACCACCACGGTCGGCCTCGGCGATGGCTTGAACCGCATCGGCAAGAAGGCGGTGATCTGCATCCGCGAGGCCTCGCTCGGGCCGAACTTCGGCGTCAAGGGCGGTGCCGCCGGCGGCGGCTATGCCCAGGTGGTGCCGATGGAGGACATGA
>NZ_PXYL01000095.1 GCF_003012705.1 Pseudaminobacter soli (ex Li et al. 2025) | reverse complement strand
AGGCGGCGTTCAGCGACGAGCGCGCCTTCGAGGCGCTGATCGCCACCGTCAAGGCGGCGGCGCGCGCCCGCATCCGGCCGCTCGGCGACGCGCCGCCCGTTGCGCCGGCGGCACAGGCCGGCTACACGCCGAACGGCCGCGTCGTCGCCATCGGCTCCTCGACCGGCGGCGTCGAGGCGCTGCTCACCATCCTGAGCCAGTTCCCCGCCAACTGCCCGCCGACCGTCATCACCCAGCACATGCCGCCACTGTTCA
>NZ_PXYL01000094.1 GCF_003012705.1 Pseudaminobacter soli (ex Li et al. 2025) | reverse complement strand
CCGGCACCGTGTGGCCGACAGGCGCACCGCGCAGATTGGGGTCGGTCGAGAACGAGTACTGGGTCTTGGCCATGCACACCGGCAGGTGGCCGTAGCCCTGCGCCTCCCAGGCGTGCAGCTGGTCGCGGACCGACTTGTCGGCGATCGCCTCCGAGCCGCGGTAGATGCGCTGCACGATGGTGTTGATCTTGTCGAACAGGCCCATCTCGTCGGCATAGAGCGGCGCAAACTGCGAGGCGCCGCTTTCGGCGAGGC
>NZ_PXYL01000093.1 GCF_003012705.1 Pseudaminobacter soli (ex Li et al. 2025) | reverse complement strand
CGTCGTTGCGGTCAGTCTTGTTGATCTGAGCTGACAGAGCCGCCTTCATGTGCCGCGTCTCGACGCAGATGACCGGGTACCCCGCTGCCGCAAGCCCACTGTAGAGCCATTGCGACAACGGGCCGGCTTCGAGGCCGACCCGCTTGAAATGCCCGCCGATGGAATGGAGCAGAGCGCCGATTGCATCCGGCTCGGTCTCGACCTTGCCCTCCTTGAGGATCTGACCGGTAGCGTCCATGACGCAGACGCTGGTGG
>NZ_PXYL01000092.1 GCF_003012705.1 Pseudaminobacter soli (ex Li et al. 2025) | reverse complement strand
AACCAGGATGTTGGCTTAGAAGCAGCCATCATTTAAAGAAAGCGTAACAGCTCACTGGTCTAAATAAGGGTCTTTGCGCCGAAAATGTAACGGGGCTAAAGCCATGCACCGAAGCTTTGGGTTTGCACTTTGTGCAAGCGGTAGCGGAGCGTTCCGTAAGCCGATGAAGCCGTACCTGTGAGGGGCGGTGGAGGTATCGGAAGTGCGAATGCTGACATGAGTAACGTAAGGGGTGTGAGAGACGCCCCCGCCGAAAGTC
>NZ_PXYL01000091.1 GCF_003012705.1 Pseudaminobacter soli (ex Li et al. 2025) | reverse complement strand
GACTTTCGGCGGGGGCGTCTCTCACACCCCTTACGTTACTCATGTCAGCATTCGCACTTCCGATACCTCCACCGCCCCTCACAGGTACGGCTTCATCGGCTTACGGAACGCTCCGCTACCGCTTGCAGCAAGCTGCAAACCCAAAGCTTCGGTGCATGGCTTTAGCCCCGTTACATTTTCGGCGCAAAGACCCTTATTTAGACCAGTGAGCTGTTACGCTTTCTTTAAATGATGGCTGCTTCTAAGCCAACATCCTGGTT
>NZ_PXYL01000090.1 GCF_003012705.1 Pseudaminobacter soli (ex Li et al. 2025) | reverse complement strand
CACTACTTGCGGAGTCTCGGTTGATGTCCTTTCCTACAGGTACTTAGATGTTTCAGTTCCCTGCGTTCGCCACTTTATCCCTATGTATTCAGGATAAGTTACCTAATATCGATACTTGTAAACCACAGCGGCAAACCGAACCGAAGTCCGCCCTGCCGCTCTGATTTTACAAGTATCTTAGGTGGGTTTCCCCATTCGGAAATCGTCGGATCAAAGGGTATTCGCACCTCCCCGACGCTTATCGCAGCGTATCACGTCCTTCATCGCCTGTGCATGCC
>NZ_PXYL01000089.1 GCF_003012705.1 Pseudaminobacter soli (ex Li et al. 2025) | reverse complement strand
GCTTCCTAATGGAAACGCTCACTTGTTGAGCCTCTGCCTTTCGAAGCACTTGGAACAAGATGCAGGACAAGTCATCCTGACATCGCCTTTATATGAGCGGACCTGCCGCCTTCGTTTCTCTTTCTTCAGAATGATTGTTCATCGCTCACGCTTGTTCCGCCCTTCGGGCGGCGCTCCGCGGGGGCGGCGCATGAGCGCCGACGGCCGGTCGGCCTTGCGAGGCTCCGCCTCGGGGCTGGCCATCGCCAGCGAGTAGTGCTCTGCTAGGGCTTGTAGCTCAGTTGGT
>NZ_PXYL01000088.1 GCF_003012705.1 Pseudaminobacter soli (ex Li et al. 2025) | reverse complement strand
ACTGCGCCAGCGCGCGCATGGTCTCGGGACCGGCCACACCGTCGATCGTCAGGCCGCGCGCCTTCTGGAAGGCCATCACCGCCTTCTTGGTGGTCGGGCCATAATCGCCGTCGACCTTCACCGGATAGCCGGCGCGCACCAGAAGCCCCTGCAGTTCGCGCACCTTGGCGCCCTGTGAGCCCATGCGCAGCATGCCAGAGGCGACCGAGGCAAGAGCCTTGCCGGTTTTGCTCGCGTAGGCCTTGGCCATCAGGAGGTGGTAGCCGCCCTTGATGCCGGCCGGGCCGTTGTAGCCGCG
>NZ_PXYL01000087.1 GCF_003012705.1 Pseudaminobacter soli (ex Li et al. 2025) | reverse complement strand
CGCCGGGTGTCGGATCGATGGTGGCCTTGAGCTTTCGCGCTGGGGTCGATGAGCCGGGCCGGTTTGGGCGATCACGATCTGTCCCTGCTCACTTCGGTTTGACGCCGACGCGATATCAATCGGGAGAAATCGACCAGGAAAAGGGCATCTCGAAGTGTGGCGATCCGAGCATCCGATGGGTGCTCGTCGAGGCGGCCGGCATCATCCTGCGGCTCTCGAAGAAGTCGTCCCCTCTCCGGGAATGGGGGCTGGAGATCGCCAAACGCCGCGGGATGGCGAAAGCCGTTGTGGCGGTGGCACGGC
>NZ_PXYL01000086.1 GCF_003012705.1 Pseudaminobacter soli (ex Li et al. 2025) | reverse complement strand
TGACTGAAATAGAACGCCTGACATCTCAGAAACCATCCCTTTTCCAGAAGGGTGCGCACAATCTCCTCGGCCGTCAATCCTTCTAGCCGCAGCCCGGCTTGGGTCCTTCCTGGCCAGAACAGAGCTGCCATGTGCTCTCTTCGGTTCGCTTTACTGTCATTTTGTCCAGGTGCCCGACCGCCTCTGGCCTGCCCCTATGAGGTGGTCCGGTTTCAGTCTTAATGCATGATGGGCTTATCGGCCAGCGGCAGAGCCGATGATGGTGCCGCTTTGCCGGGTTTCGACGGCCATATGAGGGCCTCCGGCGCCG
>NZ_PXYL01000085.1 GCF_003012705.1 Pseudaminobacter soli (ex Li et al. 2025) | reverse complement strand
GCAAGATGCCCAAGAAGCAGGCCGAGGAGATCGCCATGCATTTCCTCAAGCGGGTGAAGATCCCCGAGCAGGCCAACAAGTACCCCGGCCAGCTGTCGGGCGGCCAGCAGCAGCGCGTGGCGATCGCGCGCTCGCTGTGCATGAACCCGCGCATCATGCTGTTCGACGAGCCGACCTCGGCGCTCGATCCGGAGATGATCAAGGAGGTGCTGGAGACCATGGTGGGGCTGGCCGAAGAGGGCATGACCATGCTGTGCGTGACGCACGAGATGGGCTTTGCGCGCAAGGTCGCCAACCGGGTGATCTTCATGGACC
>NZ_PXYL01000084.1 GCF_003012705.1 Pseudaminobacter soli (ex Li et al. 2025) | reverse complement strand
GCGCCTTGGCGCAGCGCTCGGCGGAAGCGGCGCGCGAGATCAAGAACCTGATCTCGGCCTCGACCACCCAGGTCGGCGAGGGCGTCAAGCTGGTCGCCGCCACCGGCCAGGCGCTGGAGCGCATCGTGACCCAGGTCGCCGAGATCAACGCGGTGGTGACCAACATCGCGGCGAGCGCGCACGAGCAGTCGACCGGCCTCGACCAGGTCAACACCGCGGTCAACCAGATGGACCAGGTGACGCAGCAGAACGCGGCGATGGTCGAGGAATCGACGGCGGCGAGCCATTCGCTGGCGCAGGAGACCGACGCGCTGGCGCGCCAGA
>NZ_PXYL01000083.1 GCF_003012705.1 Pseudaminobacter soli (ex Li et al. 2025) | reverse complement strand
CACAAGCACCACGCGGCAGCACCTGAATTGCTGACACGATCCTTTGTGCTCATCGTTAGAGCCTGGAGCTTGCTATCCGGGGTACTTTCTTGCGCTTGACAGTTCCCGCCCCAAAAGAGAAGCCCGGTCCAAGACCGGGCTCTCTTGTTTGCAAGACGCTGTAGCGCCTAGTGCAGGATCTGGCTGAGGAACAGCTTGGTGCGCTCGTGCTGCGGATGGTCGAAGAACTCGGCCGGCGTGTTCTGCTCGACGATCTGGCCCTGGTCCATGAAGATCACCCGGTTGGCGACCTTGCGCGCAAAGCCCATCTCGTGCGTCACGCACAGCA
>NZ_PXYL01000082.1 GCF_003012705.1 Pseudaminobacter soli (ex Li et al. 2025) | reverse complement strand
GCGGCTTCGCCGTCGTCGCCTCCGAGGTCCGCGCCTTGGCGCAGCGCTCGGCGGAAGCGGCGCGCGAGATCAAGAACCTGATCTCGGCCTCGACCACCCAGGTCGGCGAGGGCGTCAAGCTGGTCGCTGCCACCGGCCAGGCGCTGGAGCGCATCGTGACCCAGGTCGCCGAGATCAACGCGGTGGTGACCAACATCGCGGCGAGCGCGCACGAGCAGTCGACCGGGCTCGACCAGGTCAACACCGCGGTCAACCAGATGGACCAGGTGACGCAGCAGAACGCGGCGATGGTCGAGGAATCGACGGCGGCGAGCCATTCGCTGGCGCAGGAGACCGACGCGCTGGCGCGCCAGA
>NZ_PXYL01000081.1 GCF_003012705.1 Pseudaminobacter soli (ex Li et al. 2025) | reverse complement strand
CTGTTCCATCGAGAATGAAGCGTCCGCGCGGGAGACCGAAGCGGGCTCCGTGTGAGGATGATGAACCAGATGACAGACAGCTCCGACGCCTTTGTCTCCGAACTTCTCCGCGCTGCGAACGAAGTTGAACGGCTCACGGCATCTGAGCGCGCCAGGCTGTTGCAGCGCGCCGCCGCGACGATCAGAGACTGCCGCGACGAGATCGGATCTCCGGTCGGCGATCTGGAAGACGTAGTCTACTGCCTCAACGAAGCGGCGAACCTAGTCGACGAATCTACCGATGCGGAAGTTGCGGAGACTCTCGTGGAGGCGATCGGCGCAATCCAGGCAGCGCAGACCCTGCTCATGGAGCGTCCGGC
>NZ_PXYL01000080.1 GCF_003012705.1 Pseudaminobacter soli (ex Li et al. 2025) | reverse complement strand
GGAGAGGCATCTCAATCTTTTTTGCGAACTGACCAGAAACCTGGCGTTCAAGCCCGCCTCGAGATTGCCTACCCACCCGTCCCTGCACGGGACCTCTATCCGCGCGGCACGCGGAATTCTAATCCAAACTCAGGCCGCTTTGGCCTCCCAGCGGTATGGCGTGTTGTCCATCCACATTCGATGCAGGATCACGGCCAGCCGCCGTGCCACCGCCACAACGGCTTTCGCCATACCGCGGCGCTTGGCGATCTCCAGCCCCCATTCCCGGAGAGGGGACGACTTCTTCGAGAGCCGCAGGATGGTGCCGGCCGCCTCGACGAGCACCCAGCGGATGCTCGGATCGCCACACTTCGAGATGC
>NZ_PXYL01000079.1 GCF_003012705.1 Pseudaminobacter soli (ex Li et al. 2025) | reverse complement strand
GCCGCGGTCAGCAGCTTGGGATTGATGCGCGTTGCACTGACTGTTTTGCGGATTTGGCGCATCGATTTGCGGACGGAGTCCAGGAATGCACGGCTGGCATTCTCCATCAGATGCCATCGATCAGCGACCTGCACTGCATTAGGCAACGCCTTTGCTGCCGCCAGCCCGTAAGCGCCGCCGCGGTCGCGAGCAATGATCTGGATTTGGGGGTTCCGCCGCAACCAAGCCTCTGCCGTCGCTGGCTCACGGTCCGGCAGCAGTCGGATCGGCTGCCGACGCTCTAGGTCACACACGATCGTGCCATAGCGATGATTGCGCCGCCAAGCCCAGTCGTCGATGCCGATCACCGAGGGCGGGGGCGACGGTGGCAATCCTTGCCTGCGGATGACTCGGAGCAAG
>NZ_PXYL01000078.1 GCF_003012705.1 Pseudaminobacter soli (ex Li et al. 2025) | reverse complement strand
AAAAAAGATCGGATGATTGGGGCTCCCGTGGCGCTCCCGCTGCGGGGGTGACAGGATTTCAATCTGCGGGCAGGCTCCTCAAGCTTAACTGGTCAAGGAGCCATGCCCATGGATCTGTTCGTCGGTCTCGATGTGTCCGTTCGCACCACCAGCGTCTGCGTCATGGACGCTACCGGTCAGATCCTCAAGGAGGGCAAGGTCGAGACCGAGCCGGACGCAATCGGCGCTCTGCTCCATTCCATCGGCGGGCATTTCAAGCGGGTCGGCCTCGAGGCCGGCCCGTTGTCGCAATGGCTCTACAGTGGGCTTGCGGCAGCGGGGTACCCGGTCATCTGCGTCGAGACGCGGCACATGAAGGCGGCTCTGTCAGCTCAGATCAACAAGACTGACCGCAACGACG
>NZ_PXYL01000077.1 GCF_003012705.1 Pseudaminobacter soli (ex Li et al. 2025) | reverse complement strand
GCCGGCCCGTTGTCGCAATGGCTCTACAGTGGGCTTGCGGCAGCGGGGTACCCGGTCATCTGCGTCGAGACGCGGCACATGAAGGCGGCTCTGTCAGCTCAGATCAACAAGACTGACCGCAACGACGCGCGCGGCATCGCCCAGATGATGAGGGTCGGGCTTTACAAGCCTGTGCACGTCAAAACCATCCGGAGTCAGGAGATCCGGATGCTTCTCACTGCGCGCAAATTCATCCAGAGCAAGATCGTGGATGCGGAGAACAATCTCCGCGGCCTCTTGCGCAACTTCGGCCTCAAGGTTGGGGTGGTGTCCCGCCTCAAGTTCGAGCCGCGCATTCTTGAGCTGTTGGAGCGATCTCCTCATCTGCGACAGGTCATTGACCCTCTCCTGGAAGTTCGCCGGGTTCT
>NZ_PXYL01000076.1 GCF_003012705.1 Pseudaminobacter soli (ex Li et al. 2025) | reverse complement strand
CCATAACCTGGTGTCGAGAGGGTGGTAGAAGACAATCATTCGCAACAAGGTTTGCGACGTGGCTTTCGAGCTCGTTGCCTGTTCTGTTTGACATCGTAAAGAGAAGATTTGTTCGAACTTCATTGGTCGAGCATGACCCCAAAAAGTTGCAAGACTTTTTGGATAAGGATCATGCCGGAAGAATGATTTGTCGCGGTGAGACGCTCAATCTCCCGCATATGATGGGTTTGCCTAACCGCGCCCTCGAACCGATCTCGAGAAGCTGGTCTTTTTGTGCCGATGGCGTTTGAGGTTTATCCTCGGATGAGCATTGGCAATGAGAACGATCAAGTGTCTTAAGGGCAATTGGTGGATGCCTTGGCATGCACAGGCGATGAAGGACGTGATACGCTGCGATAAGCGTCGGGGAGGTGCGAATACCCTTTGATC
>NZ_PXYL01000075.1 GCF_003012705.1 Pseudaminobacter soli (ex Li et al. 2025) | reverse complement strand
AGATCTCGACCGCCGCCGACGATCTGTCGCGGCGCACCGAGCAGCAGGCGGCAAGCCTCGAGGAGACCGCGGCCGCGCTCGACCAGATCACCGCCACGGTGAAGAAGACCGCCGAGGGCGCCAGCCACGCCCGCGACGTCGTCTCCGAGGCCAAGGGCGACGCCGAGGCGAGCGGCGCGGTGGTGCGCCAGGCGATCGCGGCGATGGGCACGATCGAGAAGTCGTCCGACCAGATCGGCCGCATCATCGGCGTCATCGACGAGATCGCCTTCCAGACCAACCTTCTGGCGCTCAACGCCGGCGTCGAGGCGGCACGGGCCGGAGACGCCGGCCGCGGCTTCGCCGTCGTCGCCTCCGAGGTCCGCGCCTTGGCGCAGCGCTCGGCGGAAGCGGCGCGCGAGATCAAGAACCTGATCTCGGCCTCGACCACCCAGGTCGGCGAGGGCGTCAAGCTGGTCGC
>NZ_PXYL01000074.1 GCF_003012705.1 Pseudaminobacter soli (ex Li et al. 2025) | reverse complement strand
GGGCCCGTACACAAGCGGCCTACCGCGAGGGTTCGGAAATCAAGTTTGTCAGGGTAGAGCAATCCGGTAGCCCGCCGGCCTTATAAGCTGGAGGCTCAAATCCTCCCCCGCGACCAGTTGACTATTCACCGATGTGGGCTGCTTCGTACTGCAATCCACGTGCGTAGATGCGATTGAGGATATCGCATGCCGTTTCGGCGCGAAACTTCTGTCGATTGACCAGGAGCTGACCACCGAGGGAGGCGGGCCGATCGCGGGAACTATCCCAGACTTTCCATGTACCGTCGCAGTCAGCGACGCATTCAAAACGTGGTTTCATCAACAAGCGGCGCCTCGCTAATTTATCCCCTCCCGTGGATGATCATTGAGCTCGCGGGCGATACTGCAACTCAAAGGATATGTCACCCGTAAAATCGTCGGCCGGACGCTCCATGAGCAGGGTCTGCGCTGCCTGGATTGCGCCGATCGCCTCCACGAGAGTCTCCGCAACTTCCGCATCGGTAGATTCGTCGACTAGGTTCGCCGCTTCGTTGAGGCAGTAGACTA
>NZ_PXYL01000073.1 GCF_003012705.1 Pseudaminobacter soli (ex Li et al. 2025) | reverse complement strand
AGGACCCAAGCCGGGCTGCGGCTAGAAGGATTGACGGCCGAGGAGATTGTGCGCACCCTTCTGGAAAAGGGATGGTTTCTGAGATGTCAGGCGTTCTATTTCAGTCAGGCGATATCACGATCACTAGATTCGTTGCCAAGTTCGGCACTGCCGCTTACCCAATTGTGACCATCCGAAGCGTCACAATCGAGAGAGAGAATACAATCTTATTCGCCCTGAGTGTTGTTGCAATTATCGCAGGTCTCGTTGTCGGGGCCAATATACATGAGATAATTGGACTTATCGCCTTTGTCGCTCTGTTACTTTTGGCGAACAATGTCCCCGAGAAACGCACACTAACCCTGAAGACATCTAGTGGCGACGTGACCGCTCTAAGCTCGCATGACGCGAACTTGGTCGAAAGCGTGCGCCGAGCGATCGAGAATGCCTTCCCGCGATAACAAACGCCTTGGCGTATTCTTTCCCAAGTAGCCAGCCTAAAACGCAATTTAGAGCGACGCCATGAGAAAGCCCGCCGCCTCGGGCGAGACGACGGGCCAGTTTGATGCGGCGCTCCGGTACTCTCTACTATCCGAGC
>NZ_PXYL01000072.1 GCF_003012705.1 Pseudaminobacter soli (ex Li et al. 2025) | reverse complement strand
TCCCATTCCGAACTCGGCCGTGAAACGCTCCAGCGCTGATGGTACTTCGTCTCAAGACGCGGGAGAGTAAGTCGCTGCCAGGTCTGCCAAATGCATGTCAAATCTTCTCCAAACGACAAAAGGCCCGCACCAAACGGGACCCGCGGGCCGCATCGAGCACAATCGAACGCGGCCCTTTGCTTTGGAACGAACGCCGCAGGCCAGTCCTGCACACTACCTTGACGCGGGGTGGAGCAGCCCGGTAGCTCGTCAGGCTCATAACCTGAAGGTCGTTGGTTCAAATCCAACCCCCGCAACCAAACATCAGAACACTCCCGCGAGCCCAGCTCCGGGAGTGTTTTTGTTTGGCGGCGTTATCTCCGGCCTGCCGCTCAACCCAACTGAGCAGCGTGCCCAGCTCCCGTGCAGAGTTGCCTTCATCTCACCGCGCTTGACACCGGGCGTCAGCACGATCTTCGCGATCAAGGCGCGCAGCGCTTGCGCCGCCTCTTGACGGTCGTCCGCATGGTTGAGCGCTTCGGTTAGATGCGCCACTTTCTTCGCATAGACTGTCGAAATACTTGGCAGAAGCTCAGGCAAGTCTTGTGGGGTAG
>NZ_PXYL01000071.1 GCF_003012705.1 Pseudaminobacter soli (ex Li et al. 2025) | reverse complement strand
TCGACCCCGTTAAAAAACGTGGCCCATGGGTTCATGCGCACTTGAGAGTGGTGACGCCGGCTGTCCGCGCGATCCCGATTAGGAAGATGAAGGACTGGCATAACCCACGCCCTCCAAGCAAAGCGGAGGAGATGCCATGACGAAGATCACGACCGGCGGCCACCCGGACATGAAGATGGTCAATTCACATGCCGCGGCGGTGGACATCGGTTCGACGATGCACATGGCGGCAGTAAATCCCGACACCTGCGAGATGCCTGTACGTGCTTTTGGCACCTTCACGCAGGATCTACACGATCTGGCGACGTGGTTCCGATCCTGCGGTGTGACGAGTGTCGCAATGGAATCGACCGGCGTCTACTGGATACCCGCCTTCGAGATCCTCGAGCAGCATGGCTTCGAGGTGATCCTGGTGAATGCGCGTTACGCCAAGAACGTGCCCGGCCGGAAGACCGATGTCAGCGATGCTGGCTGGCTGCGGCAACTGCATTCATACGGCTTATTGCGCGGCAGCTTTCGCCCCGAGGCGGAGATTGCCGTGCTGCGGTCCTATCTGCGCCAGCGGGAACGGCTCGTCGAATACGCAGCAGCCCATAT
>NZ_PXYL01000070.1 GCF_003012705.1 Pseudaminobacter soli (ex Li et al. 2025) | reverse complement strand
CCAGCCGACAGCCTTGAGGTAATGGACCGTCGGCAGAGTCAGATAGGCGGCCGCCAGCGCCCCGCAGATGGGCGACAGGATCATCTCGCGCACCTTGAGCTTCTTGCGAGACAGCGCGCGCAGGACGCCGCCGGAGAGGCCAGCAACAACCACAGAGCCATTGATGCCCAGCGCTTCCATGATTTGCGTCAGCGTCATCGTCCAATCCCCCATCCGGGTTTCGTATTGGGCAGGTCCCCTTCCTCGGTCTGGCTGCTCTTCCACCAGCCGTAGAGGCCGTAGAGCGTGAGACCGACGCCGATGATGCCGGCTCCTGTCAGCATGACGTTGGCGGCGGTCTTGGCGATCTCGGCGTCAAGGCCGAGTAGATGGCCGGCGGCCTCGGTGACCTGATCACGAACTGCAACGGCCGCGATGACAAGACCGCCGCCCTTGGTCGCGCTACGCACCTCCTGCACATCTTGGGCGGGGATGGAGCCGACGGCCTCGCTGGGTGCCGCCTTGAACTGCGCCAGCGCGCGCATGGTCTCGGGACCGGCCACACCGTCGATCGTCAGGCCGCGCGCCTTCTGGAAGGCCATCACCGCCTTCTTGGTGGTCGGGCCAT
>NZ_PXYL01000069.1 GCF_003012705.1 Pseudaminobacter soli (ex Li et al. 2025) | reverse complement strand
GGAGCGTTTCGGTCGCACCCCCCCGAATGTTCCGGTCGCGTTCTCGTGGACGGAAATGGCCAGAAAGCGGGCCTAGGCGGCAGCATGACGCCCGGCGCCGACGATCTTTGGCGTTTGATCTGAGGGGCTGGCTTTGGGGGGATTGAGCAGAAAGTGCCTATTCGAGAGGCCCCCCGACCGTATGGTCGAGGGACCTGCGCGCCGGTCACCGGCCGCAGAAATGCGGCTGACCAGTGGAGTCGATGAAGTACCCGGTATTGGCATTGAAGGTGTGATAGCGGTTCTGGCAGTAGTTGAACCATTCGGGCGACCAGGGCTGCAGCGCCGTCGTCACGTAGCCGGGGCCGTAGAGCGGCATGGCTGCCGCTCTTCCCGGAGCGTATAGCGGTGCGGTGCCGACATAGGCGCCGGAGGGAGGAGCCAACGGCTGCGTGGCGGTGTAGCCGGAACCCCAACCCCACCAGTTGGCATTTGCCGGTGGAGCGGATGCGGTCAGTGTGGTCGCAGCCAAAACTGCGGCGAGAGCGGTGGTCTTGAGAGGACTAATCATCACAATCTCCTTCTCGCAGACCCGCATCGGACGGCGGGTAAAGCATTAATGCTATGGGGAA
>NZ_PXYL01000068.1 GCF_003012705.1 Pseudaminobacter soli (ex Li et al. 2025) | reverse complement strand
ATGACGAGCGGCATCGAACACGCGTTCTTGCCAACCTCCAACGCCGAGCCCGAGCACTCGGATACGAACTGGCACCCGCGTCGGATGCGACGAGTGTTTCTTAGGAAGGCCGCGGCCTACTTTGCAAGGGACGCGATATGAAGTTCGCCTTTGTTGCAAAGCACCGTTCGATCTGGCCGGTGGCATGGCTCTGCGCAGCGCTGGGTGTCTCTCGTTCCGGCTTCCATGCCTGGCTCAATCGCTCGCCGAGCCAACGCGCCCGCCACGATGCGCTTCTTCTGGAGAAGGTCCGGGAAAGCTTCAAGTCCAGCGACCGCACCTATGGAGCCCGGCGTGTCTGGCACGACCTGCTTGCCGAAGGCTTCTCCTGCGGCCTTCACCGTGTCGAACGCTTGATGCGCGACAATGCGCTGAGGGCGAGGCCGAGACGACGCGGGCTGTCGCAAGATGGCGGTGAACGCGCGGTCATCATGCCGAACGTGCTGGACCGGCAGTTCGAAGCGGATCGGCCGAACCAGAAGTGGGTCGCCGACTTCACCTATATCTGGACGGCGGAGGGCTGGCTTTACGTTGCCGCCGTCATCGATCTGTTCTCGCGCCGTGTCGTCGGCTGGTCGATGAATGCGAGCATGACGGCCCAACTCGTCA
>NZ_PXYL01000067.1 GCF_003012705.1 Pseudaminobacter soli (ex Li et al. 2025) | reverse complement strand
CGCCGATCAGCACGACGCCGGTTCCGGCCATGGCTTCCCGCGCGAGCCTTTGGGTCGGGCGCGGTATCAGGCTTAGGGCGAGGACGGCACCGAGCAGCAATTCCCATGCCCTGTATTGCGCAAGATAGAATGCCTTTTCTGGTGCGTAGTGCACCGCCCAGGTGCTTGCAATCAAGGACGCTGCAAGCGTCGCCAGAAGAATGAGCGCCAGATACCGTCGGAAGAACCTGACTATCAGCACCACGGCAATAGGGAAGACGATATAGAACTGCTCCTCGACGGCTAGCGACCAGGTATGAAGGAGCGGCTTCAATTGCGATTCGATGTCGAAATAACCAACCTCGCGCTGGAAGCGAATGTTCGAGATGAATAGCACCGTCGCCTTCAGGCTTCGTGCAAAATATGTGAATTCGACCGGCATGAAGACGAACCATGCCATCACCGCCGATGCGGCAATCATCGCAAAGAGCGCAGGGAATATCCGGCGAACTCGGCGTTCATAGAATTGCAGAAGGCTGAATTCGCCCCTGTCGAGCTCTCCGATGATCACCGCCGCCATCAGGTAGCCCGAGATCACGAAAAATACGTCGACGCCGACAAAGCCGCCGCCAAAGCCAGCGATGCCTGCATGGTACAGAACCACCGGGAAAACCGCGAG
>NZ_PXYL01000066.1 GCF_003012705.1 Pseudaminobacter soli (ex Li et al. 2025) | reverse complement strand
GCTGACCGCGGCCGAACGCCTTCAATACGAAGGCTATCTCCGGCGCGAACAGACCAATGCGGCCATTATGGCGCTCGGAAAGCACGGTGTCGCGATCAAAGAAATCGTGCGCCGTACCGGTCATAGCCGCGGCTTGATCCGCCAAGTGCTCAGAGGGCAACGCAACGACGTCTTTCGGTCAAGAGAAAGCTCGTTGGAGCCCTATCTCGAATGGCTTGACGGGCAATGGGCTGCCGGCAAGCGGAACGGCACTGAGCTATGGCGGCGGTTGAGAACACAGGGCTTTCGTGGTTCGCGCCGGGTCGTGAGTGAATGGGTCACACGACGGAAGCGGGCCGACAAGGCGGATGCGGAATCGTTGAACCGCATTCCCTCTGCCCGAACGATCGCTCGGCTTTTGACAACCAGCAGAGACAACCTGACGAAATCCGAGACCGTCACCATCGCCGCCATCGAAAGTGGTGTCCCCTTGCTCGTTACGGCTCGCGATATCATCGCCGACTTCCATCTTATGATCCGGCGCAAGGCGGAAAATGAGCTCGCGTTGTGGATCGATCGCGCCCGCGACAGTCTGGTTTCCTCCTTTGGCAATGGCGTTGCGAAAGACATACAGGCAGTTCGGGCAGCGATCGTCTCGCCGTGGTCCAACGGACAAACCGAGGGGCAGATCACCAAGCTCAAGCTGGTGAAGCGCCAGATGTACGGGCGCGGAAAGCTCGATCTTCTTCAAGCCCGCCTGATCGGAGCGACATGAGAAGCTGCACCAAATCTGCGTCAGAGCCAATATTGCATGCCTATAGAGGGTCAATTTTGTGCGCCGGTTGACAG
>NZ_PXYL01000065.1 GCF_003012705.1 Pseudaminobacter soli (ex Li et al. 2025) | reverse complement strand
GTAGCCAGCCTAAAACGCAATTTAGAGCGACGCCATGAGAAAGCCCGCCGCCTCGGGCGAGACGACGGGCCAGTTTGATGCGGCGCTCCGGTACTCTCTACTATCCGAGCACGCCTTCATAATTGGCTTAGTATGGTCAACAATACCTTAACAACCCCGCCGAACGCCAAATCGCCGGCAGGTGGCACTTGTTGCAGGGATCGGAGGCGACACTGAAGCCACGCTAGTAGGCAGAACGCGACGAGGCTTGCTTGTGTAGGCGGACCGCTATTTCTAGGATTTCGTCGACACTACGGCCGCCCAGCGAGTAGATCGACAAGATCCTTGCAGCAACCTCATTGTACTCCGCAGGATCCGCAATGTGGAGCGCCTCCATTGCACGCTTCACCAGCGCGTCGAGCATGTCCAGCTCGTCGGGCGAGAACGAACCCTTTTGCTTGGGATGGCGGTGGAGATAGTTGCGCATGACGGCACTCCTCCAGACGCGACAATCATACGCCCGTCAGGAGGGGATTCCGACGACAATCGGTAGGTGCGCGTTCAAAAAGAAGCCCCCCGTCTTTTAGAAAAACGGAGGGCGATAGTAGAGCCATTGATGGGCCTGGAACGATCGAGCTGCGATATGGTTCCCAGTGGACGCAAAAAAATGCCCGTCGCGGCGAAGCGAGACGGGCAGCTTCCTCCTTGGCGAAGATGGTCCTCCCAGACCATGAGGCCACTGTAGTTGCAACTGAACGGCACATCATGTCAGGCGAAACAGCGGTCCGATCAAGAAAAAGCCCGCCACGGCGAACCGGGCGAGCTGATCCCTGAAGCGAAGATCTGTCAAAAAATGCGGGTGTCCCCCGCGAGCGTGTCAACTTAACCTGGGCAAAATCGTCAGTCATGTCAGGGAAAACGGTATTGTGGCAGAGTCGCCTACTCTGCACTACCCTATGACCTCCGACCCCGGCGAAAGCTGGGGCTTTTTCTTTTGGCTGAGTG
>NZ_PXYL01000064.1 GCF_003012705.1 Pseudaminobacter soli (ex Li et al. 2025) | reverse complement strand
CTCGACCAGGTCAACACCGCGGTCAACCAGATGGACCAGGTGACGCAGCAGAACGCGGCGATGGTCGAGGAATCGACGGCGGCGAGCCATTCGCTGGCGCAGGAGACCGACGCGCTGGCGCGCCAGATCGGCAGCTTTAGGCTCGGCAAGCCGGCTGCGGTCGAGCCGCTGCGTGCGGCGGCACCGGCCAAGGCCGCGCCGCGCGGCAAGCCGGCGCTCAAGCTGCGCGCTGCCGGCTACGGCGCCGCGACCGCCCGCGCCGCCGCCCCGACCGACGATGGCTGGCAGGAGTTCTAAGCCAAGATGAGCACGGTTTTTGACCCGACGCCGCAGATCTTCGAGCTGCCCGCGGTGCTTGACCTGAAGGCCGCGCCGGCGCTCGCCGCCTGCCTGGCGGCGCTGCGCGGCGCCCCGCTCGCGCTCGACGCCGGCCGCGTCGAGCGGCTCGGCGGCCAGTGCCTGCAGGTGCTGTTGGCGGCCAGCCACGGCTGGCGCGCCGACGCCGCCGCGCTGACGCTCAGCCAGCCGTCGCCCGCCTTCCTCGACGGGCTCAGGCTGATGGGCCTCACTGAAGCCGACCTGACCAGCGAGGAGCCCGCGGCATGAGCATGACCATCCTGACCGTCGACGATTCGCGCACCATGCGCGACATGCTGAAGCTGGCCTTGAGCGACGCCGGCTACCGCGTCGTCCAGGCCGAGGACGGCGTGCACGGGCTCGAGGTGCTGAAGGGCGAGACGCCCAGGGTGATCATCACCGACATCAACATGCCCCGGCTCGACGGCTTCGGCTTCATCGAGCAGGTGCGCGCCGACACCGCCTATCGCGGCATCCCGATCCTGGTGCTGACCACCGAGAGCGACGCGGCCAAGAAGGACCGGGCGCGGCGCGCCGGGGCGACCGGCTGGATCGTCAAGCCGTTCAACCCGGACAAGCTGATCGAGGCGATCCGGCGCGTCGCGGCGTGACCGGCAACAAGGGCAACAAGGCGTAAAGGCGTAAAGG
>NZ_PXYL01000063.1 GCF_003012705.1 Pseudaminobacter soli (ex Li et al. 2025) | reverse complement strand
CACTACTTGCGGAGTCTCGGTTGATGTCCTTTCCTACAGGTACTTAGATGTTTCAGTTCCCTGCGTTCGCCACTTTATCCCTATGTATTCAGGATAAGTTACCTAATATCGATACTTGTAAACCACAACGGCAAACCGAACCGAAGTCCGACCTGCCGCTCTGATTTTACAAGTATCTTAGGTGGGTTTCCCCATTCGGAAATCGTCGGATCAAAGGGTATTCGCACCTCCCCGACGCTTATCGCAGCGTATCACGTCCTTCATCGCCTGTGCATGCCAAGGCATCCACCAATTGCCCTTAAGACACTTGATCGTTCTCATTGCCAATGCTCATCTGGATCACTCCAAACGCCATCGGCACAAAAAGACCAGCTTCTCGAGATCGGTTCGAGGGTGCGGTTAGGCAAACCCATCATATGCGGGAGATTGAGCGTCTCACCGCGACAAATCATTGGATCAACCAATGAAGTTCGAACAAATCTTCTCTTTACGATGTCAAACAGAACAGGCAACGAGCTCGAAAGCCACGTCGCAAACCTTGTTGCGAATGATTGTCTTCTACCACCCTCTCGACACCAGGTTATGGTGGAGCCGGACGGGATCGAACCGACGACATCCTGCTTGCAAAGCAGGCGCTCTCCCAGCTGAGCTACGGCCCCTGATAATAACCTATCGAAAGGAAGTGGTGGGCCTGGGAGGACTTGAACCTCCGACCTCACGCTTATCAAGCGCGCGCTCTAACCAACTGAGCTACAAGCCCTAGCAGAGCACTACTCGCTGGCGATGGCCAGCCCCGAGGCGGAGCCTCGCAAGGCCGACCGGCCGTCGGCGCTCATGCGCCGCCCCCGCGGAGCGCCGCCCGAAGGGTGGAACAAGCGTGAGCGATGAACAATCATTCGGAAGAAAGAGAAACGAAGGCGGCAGGTCCGCTCATATAAAGGCGATGTCAGGATGACTTGTCCTGCATCTTGTTCCAAGTGCTTCGAAAGGCAGAGGCTCAACAAGTGAGCGTTTCCATTAGGAAGC
>NZ_PXYL01000062.1 GCF_003012705.1 Pseudaminobacter soli (ex Li et al. 2025) | reverse complement strand
TGCAAACCCAAAGCTTCGGTGCATGGCTTTAGCCCCGTTACATTTTCGGCGCAAAGACCCTTATTTAGACCAGTGAGCTGTTACGCTTTCTTTAAATGATGGCTGCTTCTAAGCCAACATCCTGGTTGTTTTGGGATCCTCACATCCTTTCCCACTTAGCCATGACTTGGGGACCTTAGCTGTTGGTCAGGGTTGTTTCCCTTTCCACGACGGACGTTAGCACCCGCCGTGTGTCTGCCGACTAGTACTCCCAGGTATTCGGAGTTTGGTTAGGTTTGGTAATCCGGTGAGGACCCCTAGCCCATCCAGTGCTCTACCCCCTGGGGTATTCGGTCGACGCTCTACCTAAATAGATTTCGCGGAGAACCAGCTATTTCCGAGTTTGATTGGCCTTTCACCCCTAGCCACAAGTCATCCCGAACTATTGCAACAGTTATGGGTTCGGTCCTCCAGTAAGTGTTACCTTACCTTCAACCTGCTCATGGCTAGATCACTCGGTTTCGGGTCTAATGCGTCGAACTGAACGCCCTGTTCAGACTCGCTTTCGCTGCGCCTACACCTACCGGCTTAAGCTTGCTCGACACACTAAGTCGCTGACCCATTATACAAAAGGTACGATGTCACCATTTCAGGCTCCATCTGTTTGTAGGCAACCGGTTTCAGGTACTCTTTCACTCCCCTCGTCGGGGTGCTTTTCACCTTTCCCTCACGGTACTAGTTCGCTATCGGTCATGCACGAGTACTTAGGCTTGGAGAGTGGTCTCCCCATGTTCAGACAGGATTTCACGTGTCCCGCCTTACTCAAGGACTTTTGTTTGCATTACGCGTACGGGGCTGTCACCCATTCTTGCCCAACTTTCCAGAAGGTTCCGCTTGTCTCACAAAAGCCGCTGGCCTGGTCCGCGTTCGCTCGCCACTACTTGCGGAGTCTCGGTTGATGTCCTTTCCTACAGGTACTTAGATGTTTCAGTTCCCTGCGTTCGCCACTTTATCCCTATGTATTCAGGATAAGTTACCTAATATCGATACTTGTAAACCACA
>NZ_PXYL01000061.1 GCF_003012705.1 Pseudaminobacter soli (ex Li et al. 2025) | reverse complement strand
GAGATAAGGAGGCAGTGTCGGTCGGCAAGGAAGTCGACTAACTTTGCGCCCTGCTTTTCGGACGAATTGACGCCCGCGCCTGCAATAACCTGATCAGGCGCCGATCCTGGCGCCAAGGCCGGCGCGCATGGGGCAATGACCGCGCCGGCCGCTACCCTAAAAGCCGAGAGGCAAACCCGCTGGGAGAATACGGCGAGCCGACGACGCTCTTCTTGGCGGGACAAGTGCCGGACATGGAATGAGGGTAGAATATTCATCGACTCTGCGCGGCATAGGGCGCATGGTCGGTTGTCGGCGTCTTCTGAAACGGGCGATGCCGCTTGAGGGTCACCACGCCCTAGCCCCGACCAAGGAGGACATCATGTCTTCCAACTACCTTACCTCGGTCGAAATGGACATGATCGAGCGCCTTCTTGCGGAAGTGCGCGGACTACACCCAGACCGTGATGTTACCAGGGAAACTGCTACTGCACGTTTTCTCGTTTATGATATCGAGAAAAACCAAACGGCCGAAGCGGAGCTTCGGAAGAAGTTGACCGCACATCTTGATGAGTGGGAATCCACGGGCGCAGCCATCGCGCGATGGGACTATGAAGGCGGCGCTAGCGGCAGGTTGCCTCGCACAGAAGCTCAGCGCCGTATCGACAATGATACCGATGGCACGCGCAGGCGCGCGATAGAAACCAAGGACCGCAATCGACTGGTTTAGCCTCCAGCCACAATCCGGGAGATTGCAGTCTCTGGGTGGCGTGGAGAAACGACTATGCGCACCACCAGAACAACTGTCCGGTTTTCCTCCCCGTTCCTGCTGCATGGGTTTGATGCTCCACAGCCGGCCGGCGAGTACATTGTCGATCAGGACGACGAGTTGATCGAAGGGATTTCCTGGCTTGCCTACCGGCGCGTTGCGACCTTCATTCATCTGCCTGCGATACGCGCTGGCACTATGACACGACAGATCATCCAGATAGACCCCGCCGACCTCGAAGCCGCCATCCAAAAAGATGGTGAGATATCGACGGGCGCAGATCCTACTAAACAGGGTTAGGCAGAAAGCCCGCCGCCTAGGGTGAGACGA
>NZ_PXYL01000060.1 GCF_003012705.1 Pseudaminobacter soli (ex Li et al. 2025) | reverse complement strand
CCGACCTTGCCAGCCGTGCGCAGGGCGGTCATCAACGCACTCGCTATACCGACAGCACAGATCCGATGTCCGCACTGTCGACGTCACTTTCAAAGCCCAAATTCCATTCTGCCAAAGTAGTGCTAGGGCCCAGACCCATAAAACCGCTTCCATTGATGCGGTAGTCGTGATTCACCGTCTTCGAATGGAGGCCATTGATGAATCGGAACTATTTCTGGCTAACGGACGAGCAGATTGGGCGGTTGCTGCCGCATCTTCCAACTGACACGCGAGGCAAGCCGCGCGTCGACGATCGGCGGGTGATCAGCGGCATCATCCATGTCATCAAGAGTGGCGTGCGCTGGGTTGATGCGCCTGAGGTCTACGGCCGAGGAAGACGCTCTACAACCGCTTTCAGCGCTGGGCCGCCAAGGGCGTATGGAGCGCCATCTTCCATGCCCTGGCCCGTGCGGGAGGACCGCCGGCGCAGATACTCATCGACTCCTCGGCCGTGCGGGCGCATCGCTGTGCCGCAGGCGGTAAAGGGGGGAGCACAATCAGGCCGTTGGCCGCTCCCGCGGCGGCCGCACCACCAAGATCCACGCCCTGACTGACGGCTTGTGGCGGCCCGTCGCCTTCATGCTGACGGGCGGCAACGTTGCCGACTGCAAGGCAGGCGAGATTCTACTCGACCAATTGCCCGACACCGGGCTCGTTCATGCGGACAAGGGCTACGACAGCAATGCCATACGTCGCCAAATCGGTGACTGTGGAGCCTTCGCGAACATCCCGCCAAAGGCCAACCGCATCTGGAAGAACTGCTTCTCGCCTTTCCTCTACCGCGACCGCAACGCCATCGAGCGCATGTTCTGCCGCATCAAGGACTTCAGGCGCATTGCAACTCGCAACGACCGCAACGCCACAAACTTCCTCGCCGCCGTTCACATCGCCGCGGCCGTCGCCTTCTGGTTATGAGTCTGGACCCTAACACTACTTTGGCAGAATGGAATTTGGGCTTTGAAAATGACGTCGACAGTGCGGACATCGGATCTGTGCTGTCGGTATAGCGAGTGCGTTGATGACCGCCCTGCGCACGGCTGGCAAGGTCGGCTCAGGTGGCCCCCGACGCGCTCGTCGTCTCTTTTTTTTCC
>NZ_PXYL01000059.1 GCF_003012705.1 Pseudaminobacter soli (ex Li et al. 2025) | reverse complement strand
CAAGCACCACGCGGCAGCACCTGAATTGCTGACACGATCCTTTGTGCCCATCGTTAGAGCCTGGAGCTTGCTATCCGGGGTACTTTCTTGCGCTTGACAGTTCCCGCCCCAAAAGAGAAGCCCGCCGCCTCGGGTGAGACGACGGGCCAGTTATAAGATGCAATCAGGCAGGATTTGCATCAGCGGATGCAAACACGGTGCCCCCTGTGCCAGTGATAGCGACACCAACCTGCATGTCTGTGGTGCCATCGGACGTGATAATACGCCGGATGATACGCGCCATAATAGCCTCCGTCGTAGTACCAGGGGTATATCCAGGGGAGGCCTAGACCAAACCAGCCCCAATCCCATCCGCCGTCACCATCAAAGAAGCCGTCTCCGCCATTGAAGAAGTGGCCATTGTGAAAGTGTCCCCCATGGAAGCCGTGGAAGCCGTGGAAGCCGCCCATGCCGTGGAAGCCACCGCCATGAAATCCGCCCATGCCATGGAAGCCGCCGCCGCCGAAGCCGTGGAAACCTCCACCTCCGAAGCCGTGAAAGCCACCGCCGCCGCCATGGAAGCCGCCAAAGCCACGGACGTATTGCAGGCCGCTGATCGCGCTGTCCGAGGGCTTGAGCACAAGGACGGCTGACTCAAACTTGCCCTGGCAAGCCTCCGCAATGCACGAATGGTTCCAGATTTGGCCATCTACCAGGGGTTGTGCCGGTAGCGTTTTGGAAGCCACGCCGGCCGTGCCCACCGCCGGGCCATTGTCGGGGATGGAACTGGAGATGCCCGCGGCAAAAGCGGACGCACCGGCGAGCGCTCCAATGCTCAGCAACCCCGAACATGCGAGTGTTGAGAGATAGCGTCTCATTGTCTTCTCCAAGGGAAAGTCCGTGGGAGCTCTAGGCCTAGCGATGATCGTGAAATGGACCTCTATGCGACAATCGCGAGGTCTGGCCCTATATCGGACGTTTCCAGGAGAACGCATCGCGAACATAAAAGTTCCGGAGCCGTGCCCATGCGCAAAAGGAAGCCCGCCGCCTCCGGAGAGACGACGGGCTGACGGTTGACCGAAGAATAGCCGCCAGTGGAAGAATGCCGGGGATATGGTGCGCCTTGGCTGAGGTTCCAGCCATTCGAATAAAAAGAGATCGGA
>NZ_PXYL01000058.1 GCF_003012705.1 Pseudaminobacter soli (ex Li et al. 2025) | reverse complement strand
ACCGACTTGTCGGCGATCGCCTCCGAGCCGCGGTAGATGCGCTGCACGATGGTGTTGATCTTGTCGAACAGGCCCATCTCGTCGGCATAGAGCGGCGCAAACTGCGAGGCGCCGCTTTCGGCGAGGCTCACCACCTTGTGCGCCAGCTCCTCGATGCCGGCCGAGCCCTCGGCCCAGTGCCGGCACAGGATCGCCTCCTCGCCCATCGAAGCGACATAGTCCTTCACCGCCTGGATCTCGGCTTGGGTGTCGGAGTGGAAGTGGTTGATCGCCACCACCGCCGGCACGCCGAACTGCTTGACGTTTTCGATGTGGCGGCCAAGGTTGGCGCAGCCCTTCTTCACCGCCGCGACGTTTTCGGCGCCGAGGTCTTCCTTCTTGACGCCGCCGTTCATCTTCAGCGCCCTAACCGTGGCGACGATGACCGCCGCCGCCGGCTTCAAGCCCGCCTTGCGGCACTTGATGTCGAAGAACTTTTCCGCGCCGAGATCGGCGCCGAAGCCGGCCTCGGTGACGACGTAATCGGCGAGCTTCAGCGCCGTGGTGGTGGCCATCACCGAGTTGCAGCCATGCGCGATGTTGGCGAACGGGCCGCCATGCACGAAGGCCGGGTTGTTCTCGAGCGTCTGCACCAGGTTGGGCTGCATGGCGTCCTTCAACAGCACGGTCATGGCGCCATCGGCCTTGATGTCGCGGGCATAGACCGGGGTCTTGTCGCGGCGGTAGGCGACGATGATGTCGCCGAGGCGCTTTTCCAGATCCTTGAGGTCGGTGGCGAGGCAGAGGATCGCCATCACCTCGGAGGCCACGGTGATGTCGAAGCCGGCCTCGCGCGGATAGCCGTTGGCCACCCCGCCGAGCGAGCAGATGATGTCTCTGAGCGCGCGGTCGTTCATGTCCATGACGCGGCGCCAGGCGACGCGGCGGATGTCGATGCCCTGCTCGTTGCCCCAGTAGATGTGGTTGTCGATCAAGGCCGAGAGCAGATTGTGCGCGGTGGTGATGGCGTGGAAGTCGCCGGTGAAGTGGAGGTTCATGTCCTCCATCGGCACCACCTGGGCATAGCCGCCGCCGGCGGCACCGCCCTTGACGCCGAAGTTCGGCCCGAGCGAGGCCTCGCGGATGCAGATCACCGCCTTCTTGCCGATGCGGTTCAAGCC
>NZ_PXYL01000057.1 GCF_003012705.1 Pseudaminobacter soli (ex Li et al. 2025) | reverse complement strand
TGGCCTGCCCCTATGAGGTGGTCCGGTTTCAGTCTTAATGCATGATGGGCTTATCGGCCAGCGGCAGAGCCGATGATGGTGCCGCTTTGCCGGGTTTCGACGGCCATATGAGGGCCTCCGGCGCCGGCGGTTTGTATCCGAGCGATGAGTGCGGCCGCTCGGTGTTGTAGTAGCGTCGCCATTGCTCGATGATGATCCTGGCCTCGGCGAGGCTGTAGAAGATCTCGCCATTGAGCAGTTCATCGCGAAGCTTCGAGTTGAAGCTCTCGCAGTAGCCGTTCTCCCAAGGACTTCCCGGTTCGATGAACGCGGTCTTTGCGCCGACAGCGGCAATCCAATCCCGCACGGCTTTGGCGATGAACTCCGGACCATTGTCGGAACGAACATGGCCAGGCACGCCGTGCAGGATGAACAGGTCCGACAGAACGTCGATGACGTCGGTCGAGTTGAGCTTGCGATCGATGCGGATCGCCAGACATGCCCGGGTAAACTCATCGATGATGTTGAGCATGCGGAACTTCCTGCCATTGTGGGTCCGGCCCTCGACAAAATCGTAGGACCAGACATGGTTGGGGTGCTCGGGTCGAAGCCGGACGCACGATCCGTCATTCATCCAGAGGCGGCCTCTCTTCGGTTGCTTCTGCGGAACCTTCAGCCCCTCCCGCCGCCAGATGCGCTCGACACGCTTGGCGTTCACCGTCCAGCCCTCAAAGCGCAGCATCGCGGTGATCCGGCGATAGCCATAGCGGCCATAGCGAGAAGCCAGCCGGATGATATCGGCCGTCAGTGCCTCTTCATCCGCCCGGCCTTTCAGCTTCTTGCGCTGGGTCGAGCGATGCTGGTCCAGGACCTTGCAGGCAAAGCGCTCCGACACCGAGAACTTCGCCATGACATGGTCGACGCAGCGACGGCGGCGGGCGGGGCTCAGAAGTTTCCCGAGGCAGCCTCTTTCAGGATCAGCTTTTCCAGCGTCAGGTCCGACACCGCCTTGCGCAGCCGGTCGTTCTCTTTCTCGAGCTCTTTCAGGCGCTTCACCTGGTCGCCCTTCAGGCCACCGAACTCCTTGCGCCAGCGGTAATAGGTGAACTGCGTCACACCGATTGAGCGAACCGCTTCGCCAACCGATCGGCCTTGTGACAACAAAACATCAACCTGGCGCAGCTTCGCGACGATCTCTTCGGGCTTGTGCTTCTTCTGGGGCATTCCAATGTCCTCTCCAACGGCTCACGAGCCTACTTCAGGGAGGACCACTTTTCAGGGGGCAGACCA
>NZ_PXYL01000056.1 GCF_003012705.1 Pseudaminobacter soli (ex Li et al. 2025) | reverse complement strand
TAATGGGATGGTCCGCCCCGTCCTCCTCGCTCACTATGAGGAGGTCAGATAATGGAGGGAAGCAGTATGGCGCATCGTAATTTGCCGCGGCCTGCGGCTGTCTACGGAATCGATATCGGCAAGAACATCTTCCACGTCGTTGGCCTGAGCTGCGATGGCACCCCTGTTCAGAAAGTTCGCTTTCGACGGGACACCCTTCTGCAGTTCTTTGCACGCGCAGATCCCAGCATCGTCGGCATGGAGGCTTGCGCAGGTTCACAGTGGCTCGCCCGGAAGATACAGGCGCTCGGTCACAAGGTGCGCTTGATCCCCGCGCAATTTGTGAAGCCCTACGTGAAGTCAAACAAGAACGACATCATCGACGCAGAAGCGATCGCGGAGGCAACGACGCGGCCGACAATGCGCTTCGTCGCCGTGAAGGAAACTGATCAGGTCGATCTTCAAGCGCTGCACCGGATCCGTGACCAGATGATCGGCTCGAGGACGCGCCTGATCAATCAGATGCGGGCCTTCTGCCTCGAATACGGCGTCCCTTTGCGCCAAGGCGCTGGGTTGTTCAAACTAGATCTGCCGCACGCTCTGAATGACGAGGAGAACGATCTATCACCGGCAATGCGCCGGCTGCTGGGCGATTTATTCGCCGACCTCTCCCGCCTTGAAGAGCGTATCCGCCAGGTGACGATGGAGATCGAAGCGATCGCCGATCGCGAGGAGGTCGCACGCCGGCTGATGACAATCCCTGGTATCGGCGCATTGGGTGCGACCGCTGTGCTCGCCGCTGTCGGCAACGGGCTGCAGTTCCGCAAAGCGCGTGATCTGGCGGCATGGCTGGGTTTGGTGCCCAGGCAATACTCGACAGGCGGGAAACAGACGTTGCTGGGCATCAGCAAACGCGGCAACCGCTATGTGAGAAAGCTCCTGGTGCACGGAGCGCGATCCTGCTTCCGGCATCTGGACCGAACGCGTGATCGCTTGGGGAGCTGGCTCGACGGCCTTGAGGCTCGGATGCATCCGAACAAGGCGGTTGTCGCACTCGCGGCCAAGATGGCGCGCATTGTCTGGGTCGTTTTGAACAAGTCAGGAGCGCTCTACGAACGCAGAGATCCTGCTTTCGCCTGACGCTTCCGGCTCGATTGCAAGGCTCGGGAACAGTGATGACGAAACAGTGGATCAGCATGCCGTAAGTCCTGTGCAAAAAAGCGGGCTTCGTGCCCGAACCATTTATTGGGAACGGCGTGCGCGGATCTCATCATGGCCTGACTGCAACAGCAGTCCGCTCGCGAGAGGCCGGATACATTTATGCAACTGAAATCGTCATTCGCGATGTCGCGAACCCTTGCACGGACGGGGCGGACCATACATT
>NZ_PXYL01000055.1 GCF_003012705.1 Pseudaminobacter soli (ex Li et al. 2025) | reverse complement strand
TGCGTTCGGCGACGAAGCCAGCCGGTACCAAATCAGAGAGGCGAAGCTTGGTGCTCATCAGGCTGATTCCTTTGTGGAAACTAGAAACGCAGCATCGTCACAACTGCATCAAAACTGAGTCAGAGCCAATTTTGCACGCCGGAACACAGACTGTGTCAAAGCGGGCGCTAGATCCGCAGTCGATCAATGCGATCTTGAAGCAGCGGGCCGAAATGGCCGGATTGGATCCTGCCGAAATCTCCGCACATGGTTTGCGTTCCGGCTATCTTACTGAAGCCGCAAACAGAGGTATTGCATTACCCGAAGCCATCGAGCAATCCAAACACCGCTCTGTCCAGCAGGCCTCAAGTTATTACAACAACGCCACGCGACGGAGCGGAAGGGCCGCTCTGCGTTTCGTAACGCACGGTGGCTACAGTTCAGGCGCGCCACGTTCAAGAACAACTACATAAGAATCATTATCATCGATTTCGGTCAGACCCCCGCCTAAACCGATCGAGCAGACCGCTCTAACTGTCTTTAGATTCTGGTATTTCGCCATTTCCTTCTCAAAGTCTGCGGACACATGCAAATCTTTGATATCGAGGGCTACGAGGATCACGAGCACATTATAAGGGACATTGAAGGTATTCCAACCGCAACAGCTCGCGCAAACGGTCGCTTTATCCATGATTTGCTTTATATCAGATGCGGAAAACTGTTCCGCAGGTTTGTAAAGGTAGGTGACAAGATGAAGGACGTCATCAATCTCCGCCAATTCATCAAAATACATAAAGTCCTGGGGTGTGGCACAAACAGGTGCTATTTCTACGTTTCGATATTTCTCATTTAATAGCCGATACAACGAAGAAGAGATGACATCCTCAACGATCGGGCCTCTTACCGTCCATAGGATTCGTTCTTTGCAACTTTCGTCAAATTTGTTGAAATTCGGAACGAGGACAGACCAATTTTTCTCGTGAAGCTGAACCGCACCACTGGCGATTTGGACCCAAAAGCATTCTCGCGTAACCGGATGACAAAGCACAAGGACAACCGGAAGAGAATAATCCAACCAGTATCGGAGGTGCTTCATCTCACCTCTAAAAACGTAACCGTCTTCCTTTTCTTCCTGGAAAAAGCTCGTCCCACATTTGATTTGAAGAGCAAATATCCTACCTCTCGCTTGCCGGTTTTTGGCGTCGATTATTTCGACAAATCCATCAACTCCCAAGTCATCTCTAGGTATCTCTCGAAAAAGCCACCTGGCCTGCCCCTATGAGGTGGTCCGGTTTCAGTCTTAATGCATGATGGGCTTATCGGCCAGCGGCAGAGCCGATGATGGTGCCGCTTTGCCGGGTTTCGACGGCCATATGAGGGCCTCCGGCGCCGG
>NZ_PXYL01000054.1 GCF_003012705.1 Pseudaminobacter soli (ex Li et al. 2025) | reverse complement strand
TAGCACTACTTTGGCAGATTCGGGCAAGTCTGGTTTGAGATGATTTGTGCTCTCTTTGTTGGGGGTGCATATGACAGATTGGGATACGGAGCTTTCTGCATTTTTACAGCCTTTTCTGGAGAAGCTCGGGCACAAGAAACGACGCCAGATGTGCCCCGTTTACGTGTCCGGTCTCATCGGCCCTGGTGACCGCAAGAGCGTCGAGCCGATGGCGGAACGGTTCGCTCCAGGCCAGTATGACCGTCTCCACCATTTCATTTCGGATGGCCTTTGGGATGCAGTTCCTCTTGAGACTGAGCTTGCGCGACAGGCGGATAGGATCGTCGGTGCTTCAGATGCGTTTCTGGTAATCGATGACACGGGACTTCCCAAGAAGGGCGACCACTCGGTCGGCGTCGCGCCACAGTACGCCTCGATGCTGGGTAAGAGAGCAAATTGTCAGACGCTGGTGTCGGTGACGCTTGCGCGAGACGAGGTTCCGGTCCCGGTTGGCTTGCGTCTGTTCCTGCCCGAGAGTTGGGTCGGCGATCAGGAGCGGATGGCAAAGGCCGGAGTTCCGCAAGTCATGCGGACATCTCGCACGAAGCCGGAGATCGCCCTTCACGAGATCGACCGGTTGATTGCGGTCGGTGTCCGGTTCGGCACAGTGCTGGCTGACGCAGGCTACGGCCTATCCGCGGCCTTCCGCCAGGGACTGAGTGGCCGCGGCCTCACTTGGGCCGTCGGCATCCCCAAACATCAGAAGGTCTATCCCCATGATGTCGAATTGATTTTCCCCAACTCCGGTCATGGGCGTCCCCGCAAGCATCCGATCCCCGACACCCTGTCGGTTGCCGCCGAGACGATGTTGGTGCCTGCAAGCTGGCAAAAGGTCAGTTGGCGCCGTGGCACGAAAGGCCGCCTAACGGCACGCTTTGCGGCATTGCGCATCCGGATAGCCGATGGCACACCGCAACGCATTCTCGACAAGGGACAGCAGCACATGCCAGGAGAGGAAGCTTGGCTGGTTGGCGAGTGGCGATCAAACGATGAGCGCAAATACTACCTATCCAACTTGCCGGCCAACGCCACATTGAAAGTGCTGGCGGCCGCCATCAAAGCCCGGTGGGTCTGTGAGCAAGCGCATCAGCAAATGAAAGAGGAGCTTGGCCTCGATCACTTCGAGGGCCGATCATGGCAAGGGCTCCATCGGCATGCGCTCATGACAATGATCGCCTACGCCTTCCTTCAACACCAAAGATTGCAGACTGCAAAGCGGGAAAAAAAAGAGACGACGAGCGCGTCGGGGGCCACCTGAGCCGACCTTGCCAGCCGTGCGCAGGGCGGTCATCAACGCACTCGCTATACCGACAGCACAGATCCGATGTCCGCACTGTCGACGTCA
>NZ_PXYL01000053.1 GCF_003012705.1 Pseudaminobacter soli (ex Li et al. 2025) | reverse complement strand
TGTGGCGGCCATGTTGAAATGTCCGCCAGTGAGCAAAATAGAAATGTCACTTTGACCCGCCACACGGCACAACGACCAGCCCCGATCTGACCGGCTGGTCCGGGTTGCAAGGCAGATCGGGGCGGGTGATCTCATTCCGCCGCGTCGAGACGAGACAAAGCTTTCTCTCGTCGCGCGAGGACCACAGAATCGTTCACGAAATCCTTCCGACGTCCCGGCCCACGAGCACGCGGCACATACCCATTCTTCTCGCTGTTGGTCCTGACCTTCAGTGGCGGCAACTGCTGCTGCCGCTCCTTGATATAGGCCAGAACATCTGAAAGTCGCTTGTTCTCGGTGATCGCCGCATGGGTCACACGCTGGTCCTTGTCGAACACCCAATAGGGCAGGGAATGTCCCTTCCAACGCACGTCGAGTCGGCCATCGGCATAGGCGTAGGTCTCGACGTAGCGGCCGACCAGCCCGCGCGTCACTGCGTTCTCCTCCAGCAAGATGCGCTGGCGCTCGTAGGAAAACGTCAGCTGGGCGCCGACATAGCGCTGCTCACGCTTGCAGAGAATGTCCTTGAGCCGGTCCGCCATGAGGTTCAGCGGCCGATGCAGGTCCAACGGGCGGGCAGGCGTTCGGGCAAAGCGCGCGTTGTGACGCTCGATAAAGTCAGGCAAAAAGGCGTTGCCCGCTTCCATGTCCGAAATTCCCGCCAGGCGCAGTTCCTTCACCAGACGGTCCTGCAGCGTCCGGTTGGCGCGCTCGACGCGCCCCTTAGCCTGGCTCGAGTTCGCGCAAAGAATCTCGATGTTTAGCTCTGAAAGCGCACGGCCGAACTGCGTCATGCCCTGGCCGCCCTTGGCATCCTTCTTCGCCACCCGGAACACCGAATGCTTGTCGGAATAAAAGGCGATTGGGGCGCCGTGATCCTTCAGATAAAGCTCAAGCGCCTCGAAATACGCAAACGCACTTTCCGAGCGCACGAACCGAAGCTGCATCAGCTTGCCTGTCGCATCATCGATGAACACCAACAGCGAACAGGGCGGCCCGCGATCCTCGAACCAACGATGCTCGGAGCCGTCGATCTGCACCAGCTCGCCTAAGGCCTCACGACGCAGCCGCGGCTGATGGAACGAGCGTCGCTGCTGGCGCGACAACCAGAGGCCGTCGTCCGACATCCATTTGCGCAGCGTCTCGCGTGACACCCTCAGCCCAGCATGCTCGGCGAGCTTCTCGGCCGCCAAGGTCGGACCGAAATCCGCATAGCGCTCACGCACGATCGCCAAGGCATAGTCACGCACACCGTCGCAAATTCGATTGTTCGATCGCCGACCGCGGGCTTTGTGCCGAATTGACGCCGCGCCATCCGCGCGGATCCGCTCCAGAAGTCGGCGGACCTGGCGTGTGCTCAAAGCAAGAACACGCGCCGCCGACACCAGCGTCATCCGGCCGGCGACAACCTTCGACAAAACCTCGATCCGCTGGAGATCACGCTCGCTCATCGCAATCAGTCCCATCCGCAAACCCCCACGCCATCAAACGCGGGGAGTGTGACACTCTTACTTTGCAGATTCAGGACATTCTAACTTTGCGGCTACATTTTAAAGTCGCATAAG
>NZ_PXYL01000052.1 GCF_003012705.1 Pseudaminobacter soli (ex Li et al. 2025) | reverse complement strand
CATGCATTTGGCAGACCTGGCAGCGACTTACTCTCCCGCGTCTTGAGACGAAGTACCATCAGCGCTGGAGCGTTTCACGGCCGAGTTCGGAATGGGATCGGGTGCAGCCGCTCCGCCATAACCACCAGGTCGGCAAAGTGCATGTGTTCGAGAAGCTGTTTTTGTGCCTGTTGCCCGGCTGGCCCCGACGAAGCGTTAGCTTCGCAAGGCCGACCGGCCGTCGCGCCTCCCGAGCCTGTCGAGGGGCGGCGCGCCCTCCCGGAGGCGTCGGCGGAGCCGACAGCCGCGAGGGCAAAATGAGCATTGATAATGAGAACGATCAAGCCAATCGAGCTATTAGTACCGATAAGCTTCACACATTGCTGCGCTTCCACACTCGGCCTATCAACGTGGTCGTCTTCCACGGCTCTCAGGGAATACTCGTTTTCAGGTGGGTTTCCCGCTTAGATGCCTTCAGCGGTTATCCCGTCCGTATATAGCTACCCTGCAATGCGGCTGGCGCCACAACAGGTCCACCAGAGATACGTCCATCCCGGTCCTCTCGTACTAGGGACAGATCCTGTCAATATTCCTACACCCACGGCAGATAGGGACCGAACTGTCTCACGACGTTCTGAACCCAACTCACGTACCGCTTTAAATGGCGAACAGCCATACCCTTGGGACCTGCTCCAGCCCCAGGATGCGATGAGTCGACATCGAGGTGCCAAACAACCCCGTCGATATGGACTCTTGGGGGTCATCAGCCTGTTATCCCCGGCGTACCTTTTATCCGTTGAGCGATGGCCCTTCCACACGGGACCACCGGATCACTATGACCGACTTTCGTCTCTGCTCGACTTGTCAGTCTCGCAGTCAGGCAGGCTTATGCCATTGCACTCAGCGACCGATTTCCGACCGGTCTGAGCCCACCATCGCGCGCCTCCGTTACTCTTTAGGAGGCGACCGCCCCAGTCAAACTACCCACCATACATTGTCCCGGACCCGGATGACGGGCCGCGGTTAGACATCCATAGAGATAAGGGTGGTATTTCAAGGGTGGCTCCACCAAGGCTGGCGCCCTGGCTTCAAAGCCTACCACCTATCCTACACATGCCACTACGAATGCCAATGTAAAGCTATAGTAAAGGTGCACGGGGTCTTTCCGTCTAACCGCAGGAACCCCGCATCTTCACGGGGAATTCAATTTCACTGAGTCTATGCTGGAGACAGCGGGGAAGTCGTTACGCCATTCGTGCAGGTCGGAACTTACCCGACAAGGAATTTCGCTACCTTAGGACCGTTATAGTTACGGCCGCCGTTTACTGGGGCTTCGATTCAGAGCTTGCACCCCTCCTCTTAACCTTCCAGCACCGGGCAGGCGTCAGACCCTATACGTCGTCTTGCGACTTCGCAGAGCCCTGTGTTTTTGATAAACAGTCGCTACCCCCTGGTCTGTGCCACCCCCTCACACTTGCGTGCAAAGGGGTCACGCTTCTTCCGAAGTTACGCGTGCAATTTGCCGAGTTCCTTCAGCATAGTTCTCTCAAGCGCCTTGGTATACTCTACCAGTCCACCAGTGTCGGTTTCGGGTACGGTCTATAAGTGGGAGCTATTTCCTGGGACCACTTCGCCGCCAGATCAATCCGATAAGACCTGACAACACACATGATCCGTCACTACCCACAGGCCCACGAATATTAACGTGGTTCCCATCGTCTACGCATGTCTGCCTCGACTTAGGGGCCGGCTAACCCTGCTCAGATTAACTTTAAGCAGGAACCCTTGGACTTTCGGCGGGGGCGTCTCTCACACCCCTTACGTTACTCATGTCAGCATTCGCACTTCCGATACCTCCACCGCCCCTCACAGGTACGGCTTCATCGGCTTACGGAACGCTCCGCTACCGCTTGCA
>NZ_PXYL01000051.1 GCF_003012705.1 Pseudaminobacter soli (ex Li et al. 2025) | reverse complement strand
TCGTGCGGGGTGTGTCCGGCGAGGCGGGTGGCGAGGTCGGCGAGCGTGATGGCGGCGAGGGCTTGGTGGGCGTCGAGCTGCCAGTCGGGCGGGGCGGTCTCGGCGATGGCGGCGAGGAAGCCGGCAAGGGCGCGCAGCTTTTGTTCGATGTGGTCGATGCCCTGCAGGGCTTGCAGGTAGTCCGGGTCGGGCGCGGTCGCGGAGCCCGCGGCGGTGGCCGTGTGGGCTGCGGCGAGCGGATGCAGCCGGTTCACGTCCACGGCCATGGCGGTGAGTTCGGCGCTGACGCGGTGGAGCAGCTCTGCGGCTGGCGTGAGGGCGGGCGTCGAAGGCTGGCTGGCGGGTGCGGACATGGGGCGATGACCTTTTGCGGCTGGGGCGCGGCGTATGGGGGAGGCAGGCGACCGGCGGCGGAAGTCCGGTTTGCGCCGGCCGCGGCTCAGAAGAACTCGACGGCGCCACTCGGCGGCGGCGGCGGGGCGGGGGCGGCGAGGCCGGGGTCGCCCTTGAGCAGCGCCTGGCGGGCGCGGCCGGAGACCGGCCAGTATTCGATGCGGCGGCCGCGCTCGCCGCCGAGGTCGCCGCCGACCACCGCGATGCCCTCGTGGCGCAGGAAGCCTTTTGCGAATTCGGCGTTGAGGGCGCCGATGTCGGACAGGCCCTCGAGGGTTCTGGCGCCGCCGAACAGCTTGGCCTCGAGCCGCTGGCGCTGGGCGCCGCGCGCCAGAAGCCCGTTGACCAACAGCTCCATCAGGTGGACGCCGTAGCGCTCGGCGTCCTGGCGGGCGGCGCCGAGCGTGCCGGGCAGCAAAAAGTGGTTCATGCCGCCGACGCGCGCCTGCGGATCGCGCAGGCAGGCGGCGACGCAGGAGCCGAGCAGGGTGGTCAGCACCACCTCGCTTCTATCGACGACATAAAACTCGCCGCGCATGACGGTGATGCGCTGGGCGACGGCTTCCTTGGTCACCTGAGGTCCCCGACGATCTGCTCGATGGCGCGCTTCAGCTGCGCGGTGGTGAACGGCTTGGTCAAATAGTTGTTGACGCCCAGCGCCGCGGCGCGCTCGAGCAAAGCGCGGTCGGTCTTGCCGGTCAGGATGATGAACGGCGTGTTGCGGGTCGGGGCGTAGGAGCGGATCGCCTTCAAGAGCCCGAGGCCGTCGAGGTTGGGCATGTTGAAGTCGGAGATCACCAGGTGCTGCGGCTGCGCCATGATGGTGCGCAGCGCATGCTCGCCGTCCTTGGCCAGGGTGATCTGGCGGATGCCCATGTCCTGCAGCGATTCGGAGATCAGGATGCGGCTGGTGGTGGTGTCGTCGACGACGAGAACCTTGAAGTGTTGCAGGAAAGACATCGTTAGCTCCGTCCATTGGAAGGTGCCCGGGTCAGCCCGAGCAGGTGTGCGGGGATCTTGGCGAGCGGCAGCTGGCGCTCGACGGCGCCGGCCTCGAAGGCGGCGCGCGGCATGCCGTAGACGAGGCTGGTCGCCTCGTCCTGGCCGACGGTTGGCGCGCCGGCCTGGCGCAGCGCCAACAGCCCGGCGGCGCCGTCGCGGCCCATGCCGGTCAGGATGACGCCGACGGCGTTGCCGCCCAAGGTCTTGGCGAGCGAGGCAAACAGCACGTCGACCGACGGCCGGTGGCCGTTGACCGGCGCGCCGTCGCGCAGCCGGCAGCGCGCTGCTGTGGCGGTGCCGGCGACCTCGAGATGGGCGCCGCCGCCCGGCGCCAGGTAGACGTGACCGGGGAGAAGCGGGGCGCCGTCGACGGCCTCGCCGACCTCGGGCCGGCACAGCCGGTTGAGCCGCTCGGCGAAGCTCTTGGTGAACAGTGGCGGCATGTGCTGGGTGATGACGGTCGGCGGGCAGTTGGCGGGGAACTGGCTCAGGATGGTGAGCAGCGCCTCGACGCCGCCGGTCGAGGAGCCGATGGCGACGACGCGGCCGTTCGG
>NZ_PXYL01000049.1 GCF_003012705.1 Pseudaminobacter soli (ex Li et al. 2025) | reverse complement strand
CACAAGCACCACGCGGCAGCACCTGAATTGCTGACACGATCCTTTGTGCTCATCGTTAGAGCCTGGAGCTTGCTATCCGGGGTACTTTCTTGCGCTTGACAGTTCCCGCCCCAAAAGAGAAGCCCGCGCGCTGCGCGGGCTTTTTCGTTCTTGAGTTCCTGAGTGGATTACTCGGCCGCCTGGCGTGCACCGTCGCGGGCAGCGGCGTGCAGGCGCACGGCGTCGCCAAAGGCCTTGAAGATGCGGGCCGAGGCGCTGTCGGACTTCACCCAGTATTCGGGATGCCACTGCACGCCCACCGCAAAGGCGCGCGAATCCTTCACCGACACGGCTTCCACCGTGCCGTCCTCGGCCACTGCCTCGACTTGCAGCCGTCCGCCGAGGCGGTCGACCGCCTGACGGTGCACCGAATTGACCATCACGTCGCCCGCGCCGAACACACCGGCCAGGCAGCTTCCGGGCTTGATTGAAATCTTCTGGCGGATGGCGAAACGCTCGTCCTGCTTGTCGCTCACCGGGGCACGGTGGTCGAGCGCGCCTTCGCGCTCCTGGATTTCGCTGGCCAGGCTGCCGCCGAGCGCCACGTTCATTTCCTGGATGCCGCGGCAGATGGCCAGCAACGGCACGCCGCGCTCGATGGCCTTGCGGATCAGGGGCAAGGTGGTGGCATCGCGGTCGAGGTCGTAGGGACCATCGGCCTCGGTTGCTTCCTCGCCATAGAGCGGGGGGTGCACGTTCGTCTTGGAACCGGTGAGCATCACGCCGTCGACCGAATCGAGCAGGCGGTCGAGATCGAGCCGGTCGCCGAAATTCGGGACCAGCACCGGGGTGACGCCGGCGCCGACGATGGCGGCTTCGAGATATTGCTTGGGAGCGGCATGCCAGGTGTAGTTTTCGAACTGGCGGACATCGGTGGAAACGGCAACGAGCGGCTGGTGCATTTTGAAAGCTGCTTTCATCTGAAAATCGCAATGGCACTTTGAGCCTAAAATAGGCGATATTCCGGCGGCTTTCCAACAGAGTTTGTGGCGCACGGCCGAAAACGAAGAATCCGTCTAAGACTATAGTTTTAGATGGCCACGAAGTTGCGCGGTTTCCAGCTTTTCAGAGGTTTCGAGCGCTTTGCGGGCGCTGGACTTGGACCAACCGCCATGTATTGTTTTGCCCGTACTGCTGCCGGAAGCCCCAATATTTCAAGGATATCCGGCTCCGTCCTGGTCCAAATGGGAGGAGACTATATGGATCGCCGTTCATTCATTCGCAAGGCTGGCCTGACCAGTGTCGGGGCCGTGGCGGCCACCACGCTGGCTGCCCCTGCCATTGCCCAATCCAACCCGAAGATCACCTGGCGTCTGGCCTCGTCGTTCCCCAAGTCGCTCGACACGATCTATGGTGCCGCCGAGGTGCTGGCCAAGTATCTGTCGGAAGCGACCGATGGCAATTTCACGATCCAGCCCTTCGCGGCGGGCGAGATCGTGCCCGGCCTGCAGGCTGCCGATGCGACCGCTGCAGGCACTGTCGAAGCCTGCCACACGGTAGCCTACTATTATTGGGGCAAGGACCCCACATGGGCGCTGGGTGCCGCGGTTCCCTTCTCGCTCAATGCGCGCGGCATGAATGCCTGGCACTATCAGGGCGGCGGCATCGCGCTGTTCAACGAGTTCCTCGGCAGCCAGGGCCTGTTCGGCCTGCCGGGCGGCAACACCGGCGTGCAGATGGGCGGCTGGTTCCGCAAGGAGATCAATTCGGTCGCCGACCTCAAAGGCCTGAAGTTCCGCGTCGGCGGATTTGCCGGCAAGGTGCTTGAGAAGCTCGGTGTGGTGCCGCAGCAGCTCGCCGGCGGCGACATCTATCCGGCGCTGGAAAAGGGCACCATCGACGCGGCCGAATGGGTCGGCCCCTATGACGACGAGAAGCTCGGCTTCTACAAGGTGGCGCCGTACTACTACTATCCCGGTTGGTGGGAAGGTGGCCCGACGGTCCACTTCCTGTTCAACAAGGCCAAGTATGAAGAGCTGCCTCAGGCCTACAAGGCGTTGCTGAGCAGCGCCTGCCAGGCGACCGACGCCAACATGCTGCAGATGTATGACTACGTGAACCCGCCGGCGATGAAGCGCCTGGTGGCCAACGGCGCGCAGCTTCGCCCGTTCAACGCGGAGGTTCTCGAAGCCTGCTTCAACGCGGCCAACGAGGTCTATGCCGACATGGAAGCGAGCAACCCGCAGTTCAAGAAGATCTGGGACTCGATCAAGGCGTTCCGCAAGGAGCACTACCTCTGGGCGCAGATCGCCGAATACAACTACGACACCTTCCTGATGATCCAGCAGCGCAACGGCAAGCTCTGATCAATTCGAGAAGCGGACGAGGGGAAAGCCCGGGGTGAAAGCTCCGGGTTTTTTCTTGCGCCGGACAGCCGACAGAACATGAATAAGCCCGGCACGACGGCCGGGCTTCTCTTTTGGGGCGGGAACTGTCAAGCGCAAGAAAGTACCCCGGATAGCAAGCTCCAGGCTCTAACGATGAGCACAAAGGATCGTGTCAGCAATTCAGGTGCTGCCGCGTGGTGCTTGT
>NZ_PXYL01000048.1 GCF_003012705.1 Pseudaminobacter soli (ex Li et al. 2025) | reverse complement strand
GTGTAGCCGGCCTGTGCCGCCGGCGCAACGGGCGGCGCGTCGCCGAGCGGCCGGATGCGGGCGCGCGCCGCCGCCTTGACGGTGGCGATCAGCGCCTCGAAGGCGCGCTCGTCGCTGAACGCCGCCTTGGAAATGCAGTCGAAGGCGCCGATCTCGAGCGCGGTCAGGGTGGCGGCGGCGTGGCGGCTGGTCAGGCTCGAGACCATGATCACCGGCATTGGCCTCAGCCGCATGATCTTGTCGAGGAAGTCGAGGCCGTTCATGTTCGGCATCTCGACGTCGAGCGTCAGCACGTCGGGATTGAGCGCCTTGATCTTGGCGCGCGCCTCGAGCGCGTCGGCGGCGTGGCCGACGACCTCGATTTGCGGATCGCGGCGCAGCGCCACCGACAGCAGGCTGCGCATGGTGGCCGAATCGTCGACGACCAGGACCCGGATCGGCTTCATCGGCCGGCCTCCCTGAGCTTGTAGGTGGTGATGCCGGCGGGCTGGAAGTCGGCCGCCGCCGGCCCCGACACGCGCTCGGAATGGCCGATATAGAGGTGGCCGCCTTCGGTCAGAAGCGGCACGAAGCGGCTCCAGATCTTCGCCTGCGTCGCCTCCTCGAAGTAGATGACGACGTTGCGGCAGAAGATCGCCTGGAAGCGGCCCTTCATCGGCCAGGAAGGCGCGATCAGGTTGAGCTCGCGGAAGGCGACGAGCTGGCGCAGCTCGTCGGCGACGCCCCACTCCTTGCCAGCACCCGAACGCACCGGCACGAACCAGCGCCGGCGCAACTCCGCCGGCACCGGCCGGAGTGCGGCGTCGCTGTAGACGCCTTGGTTGCCGGCGGCGATCATGTTGGCGTCGATGTCGGTGGCCAGGATCTTGATGTCGTAGCCGGCGGCCTCGGGCAGCAGGCTCAAAATGGTCAGCGCCAGCGTGTAGGGCTCGGCGCCGTTGGAGCAGGCGGCCGACCACAGCCGGACGCGCGCCCCGCGCCGTGCCGCGTCGAGCAGCGGCGGCAGCACGGTCCTGGCGAGGTGCTCGAAGTGGTGCGGCTCGCGGTAGAAGTTGGTGACGTTGGTGGTCAGCGCCGCCAGCATCTTCTGGCGCTCGTCGAGGCCCTCGCGCGAGGCGACCAGGCTGCAGTAGTCGCGGAAGCTCTCGAGCCCGAGCGAGCGCAGCCGCTTCGACAGCCGCGAATAGACCAGCGTCGCCTTGGCCTCGGTCAAATAGATGCCGGCGTCGGCGTGCAGCATGGCGGCGATCTGGCGCATGTCGTCGCTGGTCAGCACGAACTCGCCGGCGACGATGCTGCGCCGCCGCGCCGGCCCGGTGCCGTGGTCGAGCTCGCTCATGCGGCGATCGGCTCGAAGGTCGGCAGCACGTTGTCGAGCGCGATCAGGCTGATCATGCGGCCCTCGATGGCGAGCACGCCGCGCACGAAGCTCGATGCCATGTCGGAGGCGACGTCGGGGGTCGGCTGGATGGCGTCGTCGGTCACCGACAGGATGTCGGAGACGGCGTCGACCAGAAGCCCGACCACCTGGTGGCCGACCTGGGCCATCATGATGACGTGGCGCACCGTCGGCTCGGGCGGGGCGAAGCCGAGGCGGGCGGCGAGGTCGACGATCGGCAGCACGGCGCCGCGCAAATTGATGACGCCGCGCACATAGGCCGGCGCCTGCGGCAGCACGGTGGCCGGCGTCCAGCCGCGGATCTCGCGCACCGACATGATGTCGACGCAGAATTCCTGCTCGCCGATGCGGAAGGCGATGAGTTCGCGGCTATGCTTTGAGGTCTCGGTCATGGCGTCACCCTGCGGCTTGGAGAACGGGTTCAAGATGGCTTGTGTCGGCGTGGGTCTCGGCGACCACCGCGTCGACGTCGAGGATCAGCGCCACGCGGCCGTCGCCCAAAATGGTGGCGGCGGCGATGCCGGGCACGGCGCCGTAATTGGTCTCCAGGCTCTTGATCACCACCTGGCGCTGGCCCTGGATGGTGTCGACCAAAAGCGCGCTGCGGCGGCCGCCCTCGCTCTCGACCAGGATGGCGACGGCGGCGGCGGGGTCGGTGGCCTGGCTGCGGAAGCCGAGCTCGCGGCCGATGTCGATCAGCGGCGTGAACGCGTCGCGGATGGCGATGACGCGGGCGCTGCCGCCGAAGCCGTGCACGTCGGCAAGCTTCGGCTGCAGGGTCTCGATGATCGCGGTCAGCGGCACCACCAGCGTCTGGCCGGCGACGGTGACCACCATGCCGTCGAGCACGGCCAAGGTGAGCGGCAGGCTCATGGTGAAGGTCGAGCCCTTGCCCGGCCGCGAGGCGATCGACAGCCTGCCGCCGAGCGACTGGATCGAGCGCTTGACGACGTCCATGCCGACGCCGCGGCCGGAGATGTTGGAGACCTCGGAGGCGGTCGAGAAGCCGGGCAGGAAGATCAGGTTGTCGGTCTCCTCGTCGCTCAGCTGCGCGTCGGCGGGGATCAGCCCCTTGGCGATGGCGAGCTGCTTGACCTTGGGCCGGTTGATGCCGGCGCCGTCGTCGGCGACCTCGATGACGATGCGGCCCGAGCGGTGCATCGCCGACAGCCGCACCACGCCTTCGGCCGGCTTGCCGGCGGCGAGCCGCGCCTCGGGGGCTTCGAGGCCGTGGTCGATGGCGTTGCGGATCATGTGGGTGAGCGGGTCGGTCAGCCGGTCGATGACCGTCTTGTCGACCTCGGTCGCCTCGCCCTCGGTGATCAGGCGGACCTCCTTGCCGGTCAGCCCGGCGACCTCGCGCACCAGCCGCGGCATGCGCTGGAACACCGACTTGACCGCCTGGGCGCGGATCGCCATGACGCAGTCCTGGATCTCGCGCGTCAGCTGCTCGAGCTCGTCGAGGCCGATGGCGACCGCCGAGCCCGGCGCATGGCCGGCCTCGATCACCCGCTGCGACAGCATCGCCTGGTTGATGACCAGCTCGCCGACCAGGTCGATCAGCCGGTCGACGCGCTCGAGGTCGGCGCGGATCGTCTGCGGCGCGCCGCCGGCGGCGTTCGCCGCCTCGCCGCGCGCCTGGCCCGGCTTGGCTGACGGGGCAGGGGAAGAGTCCTGGGTGGCAGCGCTCGGGGCGGCGGCTTCGGCGCCCGGCGCCAGCATGGCCGGTTCGGGCTCCGGTTCGGCCAGCGCCGGCTCGGCCTCGGCCTGGATCGAGCGCAGCAGCGCCTCGACGTCGAAGCCGTCGTCGGCGCCGCCCTCGGCGGTGATCTCAAGCTCGCAGTCCCATTCGACGAACTCGAACACCTCGCGCACCGCGTCCTCGCCCTTGTCGGTGGTCAGCTTGATCGTCCAGTCGAGATAGGCGCCCTCGGGGTCGAGCGCGGCAAGCTCCGGCAGCGCGGCGGCGTCGCAGCTGACCTCGAGCCGGCCGAGCCGTTCGAGCTCGCGCAGCACCAGTGCGGTCTCGTTGCCCTTGGCATAGAGCTCGGGCCGCGGCTTGAAGCGGATGGCAAACACCCGCTCGGCCGGCGCGTCGGGCACGCTGTCGAGGAAGTCGAAGCCGACCGTCACCGGGTTGAAGACAAAGCCTTCCATGTCGCCGTCGCCGTCGTCGTCGGCGGCCATGAGTTGGCCGCCGCCGAGCGCGTTGAGCTCGTCGATCAGCTGCTGGCTGCGGCTCTCGTCGACCGCGTGGTCGTCACGCGCCGCCTGCACCAGGTCGGCCAGGAGATCGGCGGCGCGCAGCATCACCTTCAGCACCTCCGGCGTCGGCGCCAGCGTGTCGGAACGCAGCTGGTCGAGCGCGGTCTCGAAGACATGCGCGAACTGCACCAGCGCGGTCAGGCTGAAGGCGCCGGCGCCGCCCTTGATCGAATGCACGGCGCGGAACACCGCGTTGACGGTGTCGGGCTCGGCCTCGCCGGCCTCGATCGCCAGGAGACCGGCCTCCAGTTCGGCGAGCTGTTCCTCGCATTCCTGGAAGAACGTCTGTTTGATGGCTGACATCGCGTCCACGCTGCTAGTCTCCCTTTACGCCTTTACGCCTT
>NZ_PXYL01000047.1 GCF_003012705.1 Pseudaminobacter soli (ex Li et al. 2025) | reverse complement strand
ACGACAGATCATCCAGATAGACCCCGCCGACCTCGAAGCCGCCATCCAAAAAGATGGTGAGATATCGACGGGCGCAGATCCTACTAAACAGGGTTAGGCAGAAAGCCCGCCGCCTAGGGTGAGACGAGACGACGGGCCTTGTGGCATCCAGCGTACGTTGCGGAAGAGTGCTGAAGCCATGGCGGTAAACTCGCCGTGGCCACTGATGTTCCCGTCAAGGCAAAAAGCCCGCCGGCGTTTGGAAGTCGACGGGCTAGCGGCTGGCGGGGAGGAAATCATGTTGGCCGCCAGCGTGCAACATACTAGGCAACGAGGCCGCGATATTAAGGTTCCGCGCCGAGACCACCGAGCGCGAGCCGGCAAACGCAAAAACCCGCCCCGGCGAACCGAGGCGGGGTTGCGCCCCCAGACCATCGAAGCAGATTAGCGGCAGGCTAACCGGTGGTCATGTCGGGAAAAACGGCAGGCCTGAAATAGGAAAAGCCCACCCCGGCAAACCGGAGCAGGCTCTTTTCCTTTGGAGAAGGAAGTCCAATTCTGTCGGACTAGCGCAACTTACTCTCAACTGGATTGCCAGTCAGGTCAGGGAAAACAGTATCGCGCGGCTACTGACGATGTAGCCCGATTGCAACAGACGCACGCTACTTGTGCGTACTAGGCCACTGCCGGTTGCAATCAGGACCCACGGTGGATTAAGCCGGCTCGGCTAGGGCCAAAGGGGTAAGCATTTAATGAGAAATTTCATCATCGCGTCGGCACTGCTTGCAGCGAGCACTACAGGCGCCAAAGCTGCTGACGTTGTCGTTCAGGAACCAGTTGCCGCTTATAACTGGTCGGGCGTCTATGTCGGCGGCCAGGTCGGCTACGTGGCCGGTGGAAAGGTCAACCACGACTACGTTGTCAGTGATATGTATGACTATCGCCTGAGCCCGCGGGGTGCCTTCGGCGGCATTTTTGGCGGCTATAATTACCAGCTCGACGGCGGAGTCGTTGTTGGCATCGAGGGCGATGTTAATTGGGGTGATGTGAAGGCGACCGGTGAAACCGTAGGGGACCCGGATTTTGCAAGCACTACGAAGCTGGCTTGGAACGGATCCGGGCGCGTTCGGTTGGGTTATGCCTTCGACCGCGTCATGCCCTACGTAACGGGTGGCTTTGCGGTTGCGCGTCTTCGCTTTGAGGAGCGCGAGAACGGAAGTTTTTACGATGAGGCCGCCAAAAATCTCACTGGCTGGACGCTGGGTGCAGGCGCGGAATATGCCGTGACTGACAATTGGACGCTGCGGGGCGAGTATCGTTACACCCAGTATGGAAAGAAAGACTTCGTCGCCATGCCTCAGGACGAGAAATGGGAAACCAAAATTCGTACCCATGATCTTCGCTTAGGCGTCGCCTACAAGTTCTGATCTGCGCTACGCAGTGACTTTTGGCCCCGGCGCAAGCTGGGGCTTTTTTTTGAGGCGTGCGTCAGCGATGCCGTCGCTCAGTCTTCAACAGAAGTCCACACCTACCGTTAGGGAAAGCGGGTATTACGGGAATTCCTCGACCTCTACGGTTGATCGGAGCTCCTCCTCTTGCTTCGCTCAGAAGCGGCGGGGGCGAACGGAGGAATGGAATGTACCTGACGGAATACACGCGCAATGCCCACGCCGCCGACCGCGCCAGACGCAACATCCGGTACCGCGGAGCAACTCCCAAAGGCGATCCCATCTGGACCGATGCCGAGGATAAGCTTTGCAGGCAGTACGGCTCCGATTATGAGGCGGCGGCTGGTTCCAACAGCATCGCCAGATCAGTTGCGGGAGGCATTTCCGAACCGATCGCTCGGGCAAATCCTAGGGGTAAGCCGATATCACGGCATCCGCCGCAAACGTCGACCATTCGCGCGGACAGGCATCCCGCTGCTAGACGCCATACGGACCCGATGCTTCGACCTTGGCTACTCCATGGTCGATCTAGATGAACTGGCCAAGACCAAAACCTACTTTAGGAAGGCTGAGTGGTTTCCAACCGGCAAACCCAACTACCAGGCAGTAGCCCGCGCTGTTAAGGCGCTCGACGGCGAACTTACGATCCGCTGGGGGGAGGAATGAAGGTGGGGCGCGCGGCAATCGAGGCGGAAATCGAGCGGCTGCTTTGCATTCTCGACAGCATGGACGGAGACGCCGACCTCGAGCCTGAGGCAGTGGAAGAGCAACACGACGCCGAGGCCGAGCTGACTTGGAACAGTGGGTTAGCGCCGGAATGGTTTGTGATTGCCGAAAGGGCGAGGCAGAAGGCTCCGCAACGACCCTGACCCTGAGCATGTCATGAAACGCTAAGAGCCCGCCGCCTCGGATGAGACGACGGGCCGGTACACACAAAGTTGCGCTCTCGGATTAGGGATCGACATCAAGAGCAGCAGTTTGCGCCGAACACACCAGATCAGCCTGAGGTTTCGGCGGCGTCTAACTAATTAGTATCCCTGATAGTATCCCGGATAGCAGGCGCCATAGTAGCCGTAGGTATAGGGGTTGCAGTAGGAATACGGCACGCCAAAACCATACCAGCCCCAGCCAATGTCGCTATTGTCGAAGCCGCCGCCTCCTTGATTATTGAATTGATTATTGAAGCGGTTATTGAAGAAGTGCCGATTATGGTTGAAGCGGCCCTCATGGCGTTCACCGTGGTGGCCGTGGAAGCCACGGGACCCTTCGCCGTGGAAGCCTCCCATGCCACGGAAGCCGCCTTCTCCATGGAAGCCTCCCATTCCACCGAAGCCGCCACCAAACCCGTGATCGCCGCCAAAGCTGCCGCCGCCAAAGCCGTGACCACCGCCGCCGAAGCTGCCGCCGCCAAAGCCGCCGTGTCCACCGCCACCAAAGCCGCCACCGCCCCCGCCGAAGCCACCGCCGCCGCCAAAGCCGCCACCGCCGTGACCGCCTCCACCGCCGCCTCCTCCGCCGCCGCCGTGGCCGCCTCCGCCACCGCCACCGCCGTGGACAAACTGCAGGCCGCTTCCCACGCCGTCGGAGGGCTTGCGCACCAGAACGGCTGGCTCAAATTTGCCCTGGCAGGCAGCCGTGGCGCAGGACATACTCCACGTCTGACCGTCTGCTGCGGGCTTTGCGGAAGGTGAGCTGGAGATACTGCCTGCAAAAGCAGGAGTAGTGCCGATGAGCGCTCCAATGCCCAGCAATCCCGAACAAGCGAGTGTTGAGAGGTAGTGTCTCATTGTCTTCTCCAAGGGAAATTGTCCGTCGGGAGCTCTAGGCCTGGCGACGATCGTGGGGAGGACGGGCCTCTGCGCGATGATCGTGAGGGATGGCCCTCAATCGGACGTTGCAAGCGAACGCACCGCGAACAAGAAAGTTCCTCGGGACAGGAACACATTGGAGGTGTTGTCCTGCCCCGAAGAGGTGGACAGCACCCGCCAGTCATGTCGTGGAAAACGGAAGGCCTGAAAAGGTAAAACCCGCCCCGGCGAAGCGGGGCTCCCTGAGGCGCAGCCGGTTGAATAGGCGAAAGCCCGCCGCCTCCGGTGAGACGACGGGCTTATTTTATGCTGTGCCACCTACCCCTAGTTGGCGCACATTGATAACGGCGAGCCTGTCAATTGGTTCCGGTCTCCCTGATAGCAAGTCGGGGAAAACCCGGTTTCCAATACCACTTTCGGATAGCCACCCTATGCATAGATTGCTGCCGGAAGCTCAAATCCGCCAAAGGCGACTGGCGGCGCGAAGTTTGACTTGGGGCATGGGTACCGAGGCGGATTTCCTAGGCGCTAGCATCAACGGTGAAACCGAAGTCGGCGGCCCGATGCGACCTACATTCGGCCCGGCGAAAACTGGGGCCTTTTCTTTGGGCACGTCCGTCCCGGTCGTCTGACCAGGTTGCGGAAATCGTTGCGTGCCGCTACTTCCACCTTCGATGGGCGCCCTGCCTTAGGATAAGTGGCGGATCGAGGGAGAAGAATGACTACCAAGGCCAGTATCGGCGTAGTCTTTGCCACCAATCTCCGCGAGTTGCGCCGGGCGCGCGGCCTAACCCAGATTGAACTCGCACGGCTGTCGGGCTTAAGCCTCCGCTATATCGGCATTCTTGAGCGCCATGAGAAATCGCCTACAATCGACACCATAGAGGCAGTTGCCCAAGCATTGGCCGTGGAGCCGGTGCAGATGGTCGTTCCAGCCGGCGAGGAGAAGTGGAAGATCGAGCGGAGCGAGTAAGGCGGCGGACCGAAGTGCAAGCCTTCCTGGGCGCGATCGACCCCTCGTCCGTCACGATGCGGCGCCTCGATCTCGTCTCTTGGCGCGGTCCTTGGGCCGACCAGCTCCATGGTTCGCCTCTTGTGGTGAGCGACTGCGGCATGCGAGGCTCGAGTTCCTAGCGACAACCAACGTGCACAACCGAATGACGGACACAATTGAGGACTTACCCAACCTCGGTCCCTATATTGCGAAGCGCCTCGCAGAAATTGGGGTACGGAGTGCGGACGGACTGCGGGCCATGGGGGCCGTGGAAGCCTATGCGCGGCTCAAATTCCAGTTTGGCCGCGGAGTAACGCTGAATGCCCTTTGGGCGATGGACGCAGCTCTTTCCGGCATCGACTGGCGTCACCTAACGGACGAAAGGAAGCACAAGTTGAAAATGCTGCTTGCGGCACGGTCCTCGTCATCTTGATACGCAAAAAGAAGCCCGCCGCCTCGGGTGAGACGACGGGCTGAGAGAGAAAGGCACCTGTATGACGCGGGTGCCTTCATGGTGTTGCCATCATGGCAATACCTTCGGTACGATGTAGGTTCGGGCGTTGATCTCGTTCGGCGGGTGACAGCGCAGATGGATCATGATCGCTCCTTTCGTGCCCCCGGGAAGCCGCCCGGTGCGGGTTCAGTGTGGCGGCTGCGTCCTGAACCGGCGCGCCACCACTTCGAAGATGATGTCCGAGATCCACATCGCGCAGGTGCCGATCAGGAAAGCCGAGGCGAGAATGGCCTGGGCGTCCTCGGCAGGCAGTGACCAGCCGACAGCCTTGAGGTAATGGACCGTCGGCAGAGTCAGATAGGCGGCCGCCAGCGCCCCGCAGATGGGCGACAGGATCATCTCGCGCACCTTGAGCTTCTTGCGAGACAGCGCGCGCAGGACG
>NZ_PXYL01000046.1 GCF_003012705.1 Pseudaminobacter soli (ex Li et al. 2025) | reverse complement strand
TACCCCTCCAACCCCGCCTTTGGGATGCAGTGCTCCAAAATCGGCATCTGCTTATGGGCAACGACTTGCCGATGCAATGTGGCAAATCGAAGAGAAATGATTGGTACGGTGGCGAACGCCACGCGGTCGGCCAGAAGGAAAGCGTGTTACCGTCGAGCCTGCGCTGAAAAGCAGAAAACCCGCCGCCTCACAGAGACGACGGGCTGGCAACAGCTTCAGTAATTTAGCTCAATCTAAAGCGCGGGTCATGTCGGGCAGAATGGTGCCTTGAAATAGGAAAAGTCCGCCCCGGAAAACCGGAGCGGGCTCTTTTCCTTTGGAGAAGGAGCCGCAGGCCATGGAGACATTTAGACAGATCAGCGGCTATGCACAGATAGCCCTCCTTCCGTTAAACGTCACCATGGCAATACTTTGCGCTGGCCAAAAAGAATGGGTGAAGGCTGCAGGGTTTGGCGTCACGGCCGCCGTAGTCGCGTTTGCGCTACTTGCTGCCTAGTCTACCCGCGCGTTCGCGTCGTCCGCTGCTCGAAAGCCCTGTCAAGCCGCTCATGCAGCCCGTCGATGCGGCTGGCAACGCCTTCATTTCCCACGCCGTGTTTCGGCCGCTTGTTTGTCGCCGCATCTTGGGAGAAGTCATCGTGGGGGTCTGGCCCAGTGAGAGGCTGTAACTTCCACGCCGAGACGTCATAACGCGCCTTCTGTACCACGGTGATACCTCGATCAAACTGAGGATACACCTAATCGCGGGTCGGTCCCATCCCCGTGCGCCACGAGCGGAGATGCGGGCAGGTTCCCGAGCTAATGCGCGGAATAACGTGTCGATACAGGATCATTGATTTCGCGCTGCGTGGCGGCAATATTTCTAAGGCGCAGTGCTTTGATTATTGCGGCATCGCTTTCAAGAACCAGTATCTCACCGCCGAGATGCACCAAGCGAGTGCGGTCACCAAATGCTCTAAAGGTGACTATGTGATCGGAATTCAAGGTAATTGTCAGTCCATCACCACTGGTGAGCTGGATCCACATTGCACCGTCCTCCGCCAAAAAATTAGCGTGCGCCTTTAGTGGATTGCTGGCAATCCTACGTTGGCTCAAATCCGACCGCTGCAACAGACAGTGGTGCGCTCGACAGGGATTGAACCTGCAACCTGCGGATTCGAAGTCCGATGCTCTATCCAATTGAGCTACGAGCGCACGTTATCCTAACGGAATATGCCGTCCAAATGTGACCTGCAACCAGATCAGTCACGGCGGCATCGGCTTCCGCCTCAAGGCAATAGCTGATCCAGCGAGAGGAAGCGAGAGGCTACACGATCGGCTCGGACAACGACGGCCGGCCGGTCGATCCGCATCATCCGTGGAACCGATAGGTACAGCTGTTGCTCGTTGCGGCGCGCTATTCGATGCGGTGTACATCCGGTCGTCGCGCGGTAGTTTGCGGTGTTCGTCGCCTATACGCGTAGGGGAGTCAGTGGATCGTGTCACTCATATCGTCGAGGAAGGTGTTCATCCCTTCGCGCTCGACGGTGCGCAGGAATTCGTCGTAGGCGTCTTGGTCAGTCTCGAAGGGCTCTTCCCAGATCGTGGCGATGTCGTCGCCGTAAACGACTTCTAGGATCCAGACTGACTCACCCGTAGGCCGGAAGATCATGACCTCTACGGTGATCCCATCCTTGGTGAAATCACCGGAAAGAGGTGACAGCTCGGTCTCGTGATCTTCTTCAGTCATGCGGGTGCTCAGATGGTTCTTGCAGGCCAATCTAGCCATGTGGGAGCAGTCGGCAAGGCCGGCGGCAAGTGACGTTACTCTACCCCGGGAAGCCGTCCAACCTTTGCTGACGATTGTCTGGTGGCTGGCACAGAGCACGCAGCCCAAGCCAGAGACATACGTGGGGGGTGGGTCGAAAGTCTGGAGCCGACCGGCGCGGTGAGAGCGAGGATATTGCCGGCGACGACATGGTGATCAACTGTGAGGTCAATGATGTCGGCAGCACGCGCACGGTCGTCATGAAGCCTTGCGGTCGGCGGACATGAACCAAGGAAGCGAGCAATGGCCAGACAGTACGTCATCACCGAAGAAGAGATGATGTCCCTGATTGAGGGCTTGGAGCTTCGGAAGCTCAGGGACGGCAACGTCTGCGACCCGTTCCGCCACATGGATGATGCGTGGCGGAATCTCAGTGACAAAGAGAAGCAGAACATGCAGCCAGCCGTAGAGAGCCTCCACAAGGGCTTTCATTACGTCGTGGTTCGCTGGGCTCAGAAGATGGGTTTCGACGGCTACCGGAAATAGCCGTCCGCCATAGCGGTTGCTCGATGCTTCAGCGCTTGGCGGACGGGGATGCGATATGGGCTATATGCGGTCGGCAAATCTCTCACGCATGCCAGCGAGAAAATCGGCTGCTTCTGCTTCAATGACGCTGCCATACAGACCGCTCTTATTCAGCTTTTCGACAACGATTTCGTCCAGCATGGTCAAGGCGTCATCCCGTGAAAAGACGCCAGCACGCACCAAGCGTTCAAGTATAGCAACTGCGACGCTAAGCGCGGCCGACCCTATTGCCTCGCTGCTTACACCTACTGTCATGTCAGGTACCCCCCCTTCTAAAGTAGATGGAAAGCTAGAGCAGGTTCGATCGCAATCGGCAAGAAGATTGGCGGCCGGCCCATCGGGCGTCGAGTAGGGCGAACAGCAAAGTGAGTGCCGACTACTTAACGCTTGAAAATACCACGTAGATGGTGAGTGCAGAAAGCACGAGCAAGATAGTTACTTGAATGGTGAGCCGTCCACGGTGTTTCGACCAGCGGCCGTCTGTCATCCAAGTTGTCAGGCTGCCGAGAAGATCCAGAAGATCAAGCATCAGTACGCCAGCCCATCTGCGCCGCCTTGGCACGTGGGGCATTTCCGCAGCCAGATGTCGGAACCATTCGAGCCGAACTCATGCCCCTTCGGACACTGCAGCACGTAAACGACTTGAAGGTGGTCGTTGCCCGGCTGATCAGTCTTCTGAAGCACTCGGTTGCCGTGCTTGTTCACGTAGCCGATGGCCGTCGTGCCCTTGGATTTTGCCATGCCCGTCCTCCCAAACCCTCATCGTGAGAGCTTCGCCTAAGCCATTGCGTCGGGCAAGGGTGTGGAAGAGGGCTGGCCTATCTGCCTGCCTTCTCGCTGACGGCCTTCCATAGCCCGATAAGGAATGTTGCCCCGCCAACTGCGAATGTTGGCACGAAAAGACGCAACGCCTCCCAATCGTGCCACGCCAGTGTGAAGGTATTGCATCCTGTCGGGCTCATTCCGCAAGCGAACGCATTGAGGAGCCACCAACCGGCGAAGGTGGCGCCGAAAATAACTGCGCCGACGATCATGAGAATCACAGGTTTCATGCTTGCTGATAGCGCCAGGCGTCAAAACTGCAAAGTTCAGCGCGCTAGGTTAAGGCGGAGCTTGAGGCTCACGCTTTCATGTAATTGATGTTGTAGCGGATATTGGCACGCCCGCCACCTAGATCGATTACCGTGTTCCAGTGGCCATCACGGGGAATGGTCACCCTAGCAGGGAAACGCGTGAAATAGCCTCCGTAGTGGTGGAAGCTGCGTCCGTGACGGTAGTGCTGGAAACTGGCATCCTCCATGACCATGACGTTGCATTGGTGGGAACACTGGACGACGACAACGTCGCCGCTTTCTAGGTATTCGCGAGCGTGAATGAAGTCCGCCATCTTCCCCTCCTCATATTCATCGCAATCAAAGCAAAGGCTGCCAAGGGAGTCGAGTCCGCCTGGTGACCCACCCACCCCGTCGAGGGTCCTTCCTGGGTCAAAAGGCACTGCGGGGACGGCGGCAGCGCGGGCGTTTTTGGTATGACGTCATTATCTGGGATAACGTTGCCGGAATCGGCCCGACTACATCGCCGATGGGCGTCCGGGTCATTGATACATTGCGCCCGAACGCAGCTGGCGACAGTGCGGCTCTCCAGCGCTTCGGCGCAGCGACCAACTGGCAGGCCGTGGCCGAGACCGCGGCAGACGGGGATACGTCCTACGTCTACTCCGGCACGTCCGGAAATGTGGACCTCTACAACTTCGCCGATCTGGCCACGACGCCATCGGCTATCACGGCGGTGATCGTAAACAATCACGTTCGGGCCGAAGGCGCGGGTACGATAAATGTGCGTGCCAAGGCCAAGCGCTCGACCTCGACCGCAAACGGCGACACGATTGAGATTGCCGGTACTGCCTACCGTAATATCCAGCAGGCTTTCACGACTGACCCAAGCACCTCGGCCGCTTGGACTGCTGCCGGCGTCAACGCCGCGCAAATCGGGCTGGAAGTCGTCTAACACTTGCGGAAACCGGAAAGTGGTAGCCTTCGCCTAACACAAATGGACGTGCTGGCTTATCCTACGATCGCGTTGTGCCGCTCGGCATCTTTCGGCAACTATTAATCGCTGCCCCCCGAAGCAGCACGAGACTCGGAACCCGTCACTCGCCGCCCGTCAGCTGCAGACCGGATCCGGGTCTCGTCCCCTCATCGGCAAAACCGATCATAATCAACAAGGTGGCCCGACCTCCTGCAAGGCTAGGGGGTGTGGGGGCCTGCGAAAAGCCGGGCCTGCCTCGATTGGGTGAATCGAGGCTCGACATTCATAGCAGCGGCAAGATCGCAGCAGACGGACTCTTTCACAGAATTAACAGCAACAATCACGCCTCACAGCGGTCACAGTCGATTCCGTGGCATTCAGCTACGGCATGCCGACCGGTGCAATGAGGTAGATCGCGAGCAGAGCGACTAAGGCTATGCAAACCAAAAGCGCTATGCGGCGAGCGTTCATGATCTGACCGGCTCGATATTCATCATGTCGTCTCCGGTCGGTGCCCTGGCCGACATGTTCTTGCCGCCCATGAAGGCGACGGCCAAGAGAACGAATGCCATGACGATGATGAGCAGCGCCCAATAAAGCCATCTCTGCTTTGTCGGGTCTTCCCTGTCGCGGGGCGAGTTCTTCAGCACGACCGCAGCTCCAAGCTTGGTCGATTCTATCTCCAATCCTGAAATCTGCAATCACGCCTGACGGCGGGGAGAGAACGCATGTTCGACCAGCAGACTGTGAACGCGGTGCGGGCCCATGCCACGCGCCTGGCGATCGAGGAAGCCATGCTCTTCGCCGTGATCGAGATCGAGAGCGACGGGCGGACCTTCGAACTGATCAAGGGCCGCAAGGAGCCGCTCATCCGCTGGGAGGGTCACTACTTCGACCAGCGGCTGACCGGCGACGAGCGCGACGAGGCTCGCAGGAAGGGACTGGCCAGCCCGCGCGCCGGAGCGATCAAGAATCCGGCCTCGCAGGTCAAGCGCTGGCAGATGTTGACCGACGCCTCGCGCATCAACGCGCAAGCCGCCTACGAAAGCGCCAGCTACGGCGTCGGCCAGGTGATGGGCGCCCACTGGCAGAAGCTGCGGTTCGCCTCGATCGACGCGCTTGTCGCCAAGGCGCGCGAGAGCGTCGCCGGACAGGTCGAGATCATGGTGCGCTATATCGAGGCCTTCGGGCTGGTCGACGAATTGCAACGCAAGGACTTTTCCGCCTTCACCCGCGGCTACAACGGCCCGGCCGGCATCAAGGGCGGCTACCACCTCCTGATGGCCAAGGCCTACGCGAGCAAAACCGGCAAGGCTCTTGCCTCGGTCGCCTCTGGCATGCTGCGCATGGGCTCACAGG
>NZ_PXYL01000045.1 GCF_003012705.1 Pseudaminobacter soli (ex Li et al. 2025) | reverse complement strand
GAATAGTCAACTGGTCGCGGGGGAGGATTTGAGCCTCCAGCTTATAAGGCCGGCGGGCTACCGGATTGCTCTACCCTGACAAACTTGATTTCCGAACCCTCGCGGTAGGCCGCTTGTGTACGGGCCCTGACCGGATCGCTCGTCGATTCGTTGCGCGACCGTCTGTCTGTGGATCTTCGAGCGTCGCCCCACCGAGAAATCATTGCGAAGGCCATCGCCACGTTGAGCCGCATGTAAGTCCATCGCATAAAGAAGAGGCAACATCGATCTGGCCTTTCCTTGGTTGATAACCAAGTGTCCGGCCTGCCGCTGTTGATCGCCACCCGTTTCCCGCCAAGTCTGAACCACGTAGCATAGCCGCTTCCCTAGGCTGCTGAAACTTAAGCGACGGTGCCGCGTTGACCTCGTAGCTGCGGGCCGTATCAACCGGGCCCGACGGGACGGTGAACAGGGAGCCTCTTTCCCGGTTTTTCTTCCTCGCCAACCTCATGGCACCTGTCCTGTCCGGCCCGCAGCACCTTGCGCTCACTTGGGTGGAGCGAGCAGCCATGTGGTTCGGCGCCTTACTGGTCCTGTGCGGTGTTGTGGTGCTGGCGTTGTCGATGATTAACCGAGGTCGACTAAGCGAAAGTCACACCGATCCTGTGGCGGGTCTGACGTTAGAGCCTCCTCGCCGCAGACCACGTTTCTCAGGCCGTGTTCAAAACTGGATTGGCTTTCTGCTAATCCTGTTCGGGGCGATCATTCTCCTTGCTGGAGCGTACTGAGTTCGCACCGCATCGCCCTGCTTGCGCTTGCTCGCCTCGCGCTATCCGTACCCTTGGCGCGCATGTCACGCAGCCCTCGCCAGCCTCATCACCTTACTGGCGAAACCTGTCGGAATGCCCTGCTTCGGTGGTAGCCGCGGAGGTTGCGGTCGCCCCCTATGCAGTCACCCTTCGTGTCAGAGCGATTATCTCGTGGTGAGTGAGATTGCCACCGCTAGTCGCGATTTCTGTTATGAGCGTTTCTCGATTTCCTGCCAAGCGGTGAATATTTGCCGACGCCAGTGCGGCTATCAACTCATCTCGGGTTAGCTCTGTGCAATAGGCTGGAGAGCCCGGCTGCAGGCGCCAGGAATCCGTCAACGGGCCCGCCCCCACCGGATCGAAGCCCGTAAGATCGACTAGTTCGCCAGTGACAACTTTGCCTCTTGTGTCATCGCCAGCGATCGGAACCGCAATACGTCCATTTGTTCCTTTAGGTTTGCCGTCGGTAGAGAGTGTGACGGCCATCAATGAGTTCCATGCCTTGACGACAGGTCGCCCGATCTGCTCGCTCACCCAAACACTCTCGGGCATTCCGGCATCGACTTCACTGATCTTCCCATCGCGAAAGGGAAAGTAGTTCGATGTATCAATCACCACGACCTCCGTGGGGACGTCACGAAATAAGCCAGCAACGACGGGGCTCTTTGAGAAGGGAATCGACACGACGACGACGTCAACGTCCTTCACCACCTGCTCTTTGCTAACAGCCGCCACGCCAAGATTGCGAGCAAGCTCGAAGATCGTTTCCGGCTGTCGCGAATTGGCAATTTTGACGGCATGTCCACCGGTCACGAATTTTTTCGCAAGTGCCGCGCCAACATGCCCGGCACCAATAATTCCGATCTTCATTGAAGCTCTTCCTCGTATTGTTCCGATTTCTGCTGAAATGGGCGCAGCAAGTAGCCTGATCGAAAGTTTATGACAAGCTCGCTTGTATTGATTTCAATTTGGGTCTTTGAGGCTCATTGAACGAGCGCAGTGGCGAAATACGGCGACGGCTGCATGGTGTGGCGACCGGAAGACCTGCCCGCCCCTCTAGTGATCAATTGACGAGCGTCGGCCGCGGCAGTGCACGTTCGGTCATCGGGCAACCCTCCTGGACCTTGGTCCAGGACGAGACATTGAGCTTCATCTCGCAGCGCGCGAGGATAGGAGGCACCATCGACATTCAGGCAGGATGTCTCGCCGAACTCGAACATGACACCGCGATTTCGGCATTTGCAATTGTTGGCATCCGCCAAGGTGGGGATCAGGGCCATTGCCAGACCAAATATGAGCACTCCAAGATGCATGGCCAATGCTCTGGATCGACGCCACCGCATATCCTTGGGCGGCAAGGGCAGTTGCGATAAATGAGTAGGCCGTGTTCTTCCCCTCATAGCCATGCGAAACGATTAGACCGCGACAGCAGAGAGTTTGGTTGCTGCGCCTGTTTTTCCCCCTCTTCGCAGGCGCTTCTTGGTGCGCGGAAGGCCCGTCGCATGACGAGTTTTATCCGATGGCTCTGGTGAGCGAACACACTGGACGCCAAAGCGCCCGTCATCTCCGGGGCCCCTCCGAGGTGACGGGCGTTGCTCACTCCATGTCCGGCATCTGACCGGCGAGGAACAGCGTCGTCGGTTCGCCATACTCCCCCCCAGCGCCGGGCTAGCTTTTCTCGACCAGGTGATCACCTCGGCATGCTTTGGCGCAAGCGTCTGGGGTCGTCCATCCGCTCTTCGCTGTACCGGGCCAAGCCCGCTACTTCACCGGAATCATAAGATGTGCGTAGGGCGTGCCCGCCCACATCACATAAGGCTTGGTTGTGTCCGGCTGAGGAAGAGCAGGATAACCCTGCATCAAATCCATTGCGTTGACGACCATGACATGGGGGCCGGTCTTCACCCAGTTATTGCCCTCCTCAGGTTTAGTCGCATACGGATCGGTGTTGCTTGCATCGGAGCCACCGACCAGCATAAACATGAAGCCAACCTTTCCCTTGGGAGGGGGCTGTTTTCCCACCAATGCCATCAACCATTCCATCGAGTTGGCGTCACCGCACATCGGATCCGGACCCGGCGTGACCGGGTTGTCCGGCATGCACCAGAAGCCATTCGTGCCTTCCCTCAGTGTTCGCAAAGCACCGCCTTTATCCATCGCATAGATCGTGGCGCCGCTTCCTACAGCAGCGGGTGCAGCGGATTCAGCGCTTTTGATCAACGCAGCATCGTCGGCGGCTGCGACCCGCATTGCAATCAAACTACCCGCCGCCAACAGGGCAGCGACCGTCAGAAGCCGTTTCATGGCGTCCTCCCGGAACGAGTTCACTTTTTGCGCGTGATGCCCGCGCGGCATTTCTAGCCGACCTAGCGAGCATCGATTAAGATAGCAGAATGCGCACATTTGGGCAATTCATGCGTTCCCCGCGACGTCTGCTTCTGGGCAGAGGCAAAATTTGCCTGTATGGCCGACATGGGGCGCTTTGCCGCCTGGCAGCTTTGGGGCCGTCAACGGACCGTCTGCTTTCAGTCGAGTTTTGCGGTTAGCTGCCGTTCGGCAACCGACCTCATATAGCAGTCGTTTCGCTCCTTACGGTCGCTGTTCAAAACCTGCCATACGTCGAGCGGCCGTCTATCGGCGTGAGTGGGGCCGTGTTCCGACCGTCAGCCATCGGGAGGCATTTGGCTGAAACGGTCGTTCCGCTCACGACGCCAAGTAAGCCGTTGGGGTACTAGCGTGCAAATCCGGAGGCTGACATTTTGCGAAGCGTGAAGACAGCGAAGGCACTCGTAAGACTGCAGCAGTCTAAATCGTTATCTGCCGGCCGATCTCGACAACGCTCTCGGAAGGCACCCGGAAGAAGTCGGTAACATGCGGCTGTTTCGCTCCATGAGCGAAGTTTGCGAGGGTCTGAATGGGTGGAGAGCGGACAATTCGCTTTGTGGCTACACTCAGCGAATCTCGGTGCCGCACTCGTGCGCCGAAACGCACCTTCAACTGCACGCCCGGGAAAATCACGAATGTCGAGCAAGGACGCCACCAAGATAATTCACAGAAGGACGCCGGAATCGGCGGCTATGGTGGCAAACACCAAACGCGCGATGGCAGTCACTGCCACACTCAATCGTCTGACGTTCAACGATGCCGACGAAATACGGGCCTTGTTCAGCGAATTAATCGGCAAAAAGGTGGACGAGAACTTCATACTGATCCCTCCATTTTATACCGCCGGCGGGGACGAAATCCGCGTCGGGAGGAATGTCTTCGTAAATCAGAACTGCACTTTCTATGACCTTGGCGGCCTCGACATCGGAGACGATGTGATGATCGGGCCGAACGTGAACATCATCACAACGGGTCATCCCCTAGAACCTTCGCAGCGCCGCGCCGTTACAATCGGGAACCCCATCGTGATTGAGAGAAACGTGTGGATCGCAGCCGGTGCAACGATAATTGGCGGGGTGACTGTAGGCGAAAACTCGGTCGTGGCCGCGGGTTCGGTAGTCACCAAGGACGTCCCCCCGAATACCCTTGTCGGAGGAAATCCGGCGCGGGTCATTCGCTCGATCGCCGACGACTAGCGAGCTTTCGCTTCGGGTCGCCAGCCCTCACTCCACGTCGGGCACTTGTCCTGGAGCGGAGCGGCCGGTGCGACAAGTGCCCCATGCGCACCGGCCAGGCGGCAGACTGCTAGCCCTTATTAGAGACCCTTGGAGGTACGCGGCCGGAGCTTGGAGTACAAGTCAGGCTGCCGATTTCGTCTTACGCCCTTCGGCGACCTAGAGGTGCTTGCTCCAAATCCGAAAATCGACCGGATGATCGCCTCGCCCGAGCGGCCAGCCATCAGTGACGTTTCTTACCTGCCGCCTTGTAGATTTGTGCGGGTTCCGCGGCCTCCTTGGCCAAGCGAGCCAGCCTAAGGCGTTTTGTCTTGGCTTCCCGCTTGGCGGTCTCCGCATTCAGTATCTCGCGAGCGACCCTGTTCGTGTTCTCGGTCTTGTCATGCGGACTGTGCCGCTTTGGCCGGATAGGACCGTCATCTCCATTCATCATGGTCATCCTTCAAACGAAAAAGGCCGGGATCTCCCGACCTCCTGCCGATGGCCCGACGGCCAACAAATTCGCGGTCAAAGACCGGAAGCGCTATTGCGTCATGCCGCCTGAAGGTTATCTGCCGAGATCTTTCCCTTGCGGGGGTCGCGCACCACTTCGAATGAGAGCTTCTGGCCCTCGACGAGGGTACGCATGCCGGCGCGTTCGACGGCGGAAATATGGACGAAAACGTCCGGGCCGCCCTCATCCGGGGCGATAAAGCCAAAGCCTTTGGTGGAATCGAAGAATTTTACCGTTCCGGTGGCCATGAGGTTTCCTTTCAAATCGGTGCTCAAGGACGCGCGGCGAGTTGTCGAATTTGAGAAGGAAGATCGTCTGGGCGCCAAGGCGGCAGAAACATCGTTCGTCAGCAAGATCGACACGCAAATATAGGCGCGAACCTGGACTGCGGCAAACCCCAGGCGGCTGGCTTACTGTACACGCTCCCAAAAAAGCCGCGCGGATCGGAGTCGGCGCCCTCGACAGTGCCGTACGCCACTCTGGGGGAAGGACAACACCTCCATGTCTTCCTGTTCCCGGGAACCTTCTTGTTCGCGATGCGTTCGCTTGCAACGTCCGATTGAGGGCCAGCCCTCACGATCATCGCGCGGAGGCCCATCCTCCCGACGGTAATCGCCAGGCCTAGAGCTCGCTACGGACCATTTCCCTTGGAGAAGACAATGAGACACTACCTCTCAACACTCGCTTGTTCGGGATTGCTGGGCATTGGAGCGCTCATCGGCACTTCTGCATTCGCAGACAGCATCTCCAGCTCACCTTCCGCAAAGCCCGCAGCAGACGGTCAGACGTGGAATATGTCCTGCGCCACGGCTGCCTGCCAGGGCAAATTTGAGCCAGCCGTTCTGGTGCGCAAGCCCCCCGACGGCGTGGGAAGCGGCCTGCAATTTGTCCGCGGCGGCGGTGGCGGCGGCGGAGGAGGAGGCGGCTATGGCGGCGGTGGAGGCGGTCACGGCGGTGGCGGCTTTGGCGGCGGCGGTGGCTTCGGCGGGGGCGGTGGCGGCTTTGGTGGCGGTGGACACGGCGGCTTTGGCGGCGGCAGCTTCGGCGGCGGTGGTC
>NZ_PXYL01000044.1 GCF_003012705.1 Pseudaminobacter soli (ex Li et al. 2025) | reverse complement strand
TGCGCGGATCTCATCATGGCCTGACTGCAACAGCAGTCCGCTCGCGAGAGGCCGGATACATTTATGCAACTGAAATCGTCATTCGCGATGTCGCGAACCCTTGCACGGACGGGGCGGACCATACATTCTTTCCCAAAAGGTCTTTCAAAGCAGCATTGTCGAGCATCGCATCCGCCAGAAGCCGCTTCGGCTTCGTGTTCTCGTCCTCCAGCGTCTTCAGCCGCTTGGCCTCGGACACGTCCATGCCCCCGAATTTCGCTTTGCACTTATAGATGCTGGCATCGCTGACGCCGTGCTTGCGGCAAAGCTCCGAGACCGGCGTGCCCGCCTCGTGCTCCTTCAGAATGCCGATAATCTGTTCGTCTGTGAAACGGGTGCGCTTCACTGGTCCTCTCAATGGGCCAGAACTTACTTCAAATTGGATTATTTCAACGGGGCAAGGTCACCAAAACTGCCGCCTCCGCTCGTTTCGCTGCCGCGCAGACCGTTGCAGTGCGCGCAGTCGGCGTGAACACGAACTCTTCGCGCGTTCTGGCGGCCACCGCGTGGCGGTAGCAGTGCGGCTAGTTGGCCAAAGCGCCTGCAATGTGTGGCGCTATCTGACTACTGAGTATCTTTTCACCATCCAAGGTCAAATGATTGGTGTCATGGTATAGGGCGATGCCGTTTATCTGAGCAGGGCATTGGTCGCCAATACAAAGGCTCTCAGTCGGGTCAACATAGCGGATGCTTGGATGGTGCGAGAGCACCCGCTTGAGAGAAGAGACTATTTCTGCCGATTGGTCACGGTTCTTTGACAGCGAGGTTGAGCAATCCTTTGCACCACGCATCAGACATTCGGGAACCCTGCGCTCGAACTGAGGCGTCGGCCCAACAAGGATTATTTGCTCAGTACCCAGTGCCTCGAGGAATGCGATCGTCTTGTCGAGTTCGGCTGACAGGCGATTCCACGTGTTCTCGAAGAACAGATTGTCTACTGCGCGCCAGTGCGCTTTGAGAACAGCAAATTTGGGCGCTTTACCTGCCGCCTTCACGATGCTTTCCATCGCGCGCGGATACCTGGCACCGCATCCATCACCGTGGTCGCCCCACCTCCTGAAAACGCCAGAAGTAATAACTGGTGCGCATGCACGCTCAATGATCGTCGCCAATTTGGCGCCGCCGTCTTCGGCTGTTTGCTTTACGCTTTCGTATGAGGTTTCGGCATGCGAGTCGCCAATCAGGAGGCCGTATGGTGAATTCGCCAGCTTCTCAGCGCAGCCAGGAGACGGGGCATCGCTGGCTAGAATGGCGCACGGATCGTTGGCGTAGATTGCCCTTTTATCGACCGAGTTGACGTTGAGTTTTGCATAATCGCGTGCAGCGATCGGAAGGCTGATGAACAGAATAGAGGCGGCTACGACAGCGAGAAATAGGCAGGAAGCTGCGCTCGCTGCAACGGTGCCTCGTGTGCCGATTCTGGAAATGATCTGTCGACGATTGGCCCGAATTGGGCGCTCGACGAGCAGGTATGTTGCCGCCGCCAGCATCAGGGCGAATGCTGCCATTGCGCTGTCCTGTATCAAGTCTCGTTCGCCAAACCTGCTGATGCGAGCAAAGCTCAACAGGGGCCAGTGCCAGAGGTACCATGAGTAGGAGACTAGACCGACTAGGACCATCGGGCGTGCGGCAAGCAGCTTGATTGCTCTGGAGGAGGGTCGAGCTATGCCGGTAGAAATGAGCGCGACTGCCCCAGCAACTGGAACCGCTGCCCTCCAGCCGGGAAAGCCCAATTCGCTGTCGAATGCGACGATCGAATAGAAAATTGCCGCAAGACCCAATGTCGCGATCAGCTCCAGCGCAGATGCACGAATACCCGTCAGCCTCTTGGCGATGGCCGCGGCGGCACCGCCGGCAATGAACTCCCATGCGCGGAACGGTGCTAGAAAGAATGCGGGGTTGTTCTCACGCAGCGTTCCTATGACGCAGGCTGCGAATGACACGCATCCGATCACTATGGCGATCTTCACCAGCCTATTAGGCAGACTGGCGCAGATCACCAATGGGGCAATGAGATAAAATTGCTCCTCTACGGCCAGCGACCACATGTTGAGGAGTGGTTTCAGTTCGGAAGCGACATCGAAATAGCCTTGATGGTTGAAGAAGTAGTGGTTGCCAACCATTATCGACGACCACAGCATTTGCCTACCGAAGTCCTTGAACTCTGCTGGCGTGTACAGAACGATATTCGCGAGCACTGCACTGGTCGCGAGCACAACACCGAATGCCGGCAGGATGCGCAGCGAGCGACGTGCGTAGAACGTCCAAAGATCGAATCTGCCAGCACTTGCTTCCGCAGTGATGTGATTGATGATCAGGCAGCCGGAAATGACGAAAAACACGTCGACCCCAACGAATCCGCCCGTAAAGCCAGGCATTCCGGCATGGTAAAGCACGACGGACAGGATCGAGATGGCCCGCAGGCCATCGATGAATGGGAAATACTGGCTCTGTATTGAAACGGCCGAGGTCCCGGCCACCGTCACCCGCTGATTCATAGCGGATCAATCGCACTTTCAAACTGAAAGCTCAATCACGCGTCACGGCGGAACGGATCACTGTCGCCGCGACGGCATGATCGCTGGCGTAATTCCATAGAGCGCAAGCAAGGCCATACAGATCAGCAGCGCTATGCGTCGAACGTCCATGCGTAGCCATCGCCTCACACAAATGGATATGCCGGCATGACCCAAGGCGTCGTTGCGCCCGTCGGCTCCTTTAGGCGATCATCTGCTGTGCCCCGGCACTAAGAGACCCGGAGCGGTGGCCCCGAAGGCCCTCCGGGTCTCACCCGTTCAACCACCACATGCCGGCGATCACCAGCGCGAAGGCCACCAATCTCGCCGACCTCTGCCAGCCGTAAGGCTTCCCTCCGCCACAATCCGGCGACTTCTCATATCCGGTCACAGTTCGCTCCAAACGCTGCCCGCCCATACATGCGAAGACCAAGAGAACGAATGCCATGACGATGAAAACATGGGACGCCATCTGCGAAACCACGTCTCATATGTTGGCGACGACTGCGTTGTTCTGGATGGCGACGACGGGCGCGATCTCAGTTCGATCGGGCTGTCTTTTGGCGGCGATGCCGCTTCTATCGCGAACAAGAGGCAAGCCGACACGCTCAGAGAGATCCAACTCGGTCGTGAAGACGTTTCCTCGATCCTTTAAACGCGTCAGAACGAAGGTGTCTTCGGCGATCTGCCTCCGAATTTTCCCTTTGTTGTCGTAAGAATGGCCCATCTTAGTGATTGAGAACCCAGCGAGGGTCACAGACGGCACGCCCGTGAAAAGTGCGTAGCAGAGGGCGGCAACTCCGTTCGTCACATGGCCGACGTCTCCAATATCAGAGGGAAGTCCGCCAGTCACGACGTCGACGATCGCCTCGCGCTCAGCTTTAGTGGCGCGCATTAGGCTCTCATAACGCACGCGCGGCTTAGCCAGAAGGCTCAGATACATCACCCAAAGAGGCTGCGTATGGAGCCAGAGGAGGCCTCTCGTCCTTACATGAGGATGCTCTTCCCACGACTTCTTCCGCTTGCGGAACGTCAAGTCGGCGGGCGGGAGACCTAGTGCGTTGGCTGTCTTGCCTGAGTTGTTGACGTCGACGCGTGCACAATGTCCAACCAGGTCAAATGGAATCGTGGGGGACGGCGCGGAGCCGAGGATCAACCACGGCTTATCCAGAATGCCAAGCCGCGAGAGCCAGCGACGGTGCCTTCCTCGCAAGGCTTCAAGTGCGTCAGGTTCAATCGCCATCGCAAATTCCATAGCTAGAGTAATTGTCGCTAAATTAATTGAAGCTAAAGTATTTATTGTCTGTCATGCTTCTCTGACAAACTGTTATTTGCTGGATTTGTTAAAGCACCCGTAACACATCACAATGCTGTTCGAAAAGCCGGCGACCGGCAAATAGAGTTTCATACTTGCTCGGATATTCTGCGGCCGGTGTACGCAATAGATAGGACTTTCATTCTTCTAACGCGCGCGACATTCACCAAGTCTCAATGTTGGCGTCGTTGAGCTTGTCGGCTAACCACCATCCGAGAACTTCACAAGCTTTGGGAGCGCCGCTTTTCAAGCGCTGCCTCGGCGCTCCAATTTTTTCATAACTCGTCTCACCATCCCACGCCCCACGGCGGGAAAGGAACTGCCATGTTCGACGCTAGCACCGTCGCGGCCGTTCGGGCCGTGGCGACGACCCTGCACATCGATCCGGCGGCGCTGCTGGCTATCGCGGAAGTCGAGAGCCGCGGCCAGGCCTACGCCGTGGTTGACGGCCGCTGGGGGCCGCTGATCCGGTTCGAGGGGCATTACTTTGACCGCCGGCTGTCGACCAAGGATCAGCAGAGGGCGCGGGCGCTTGGCCTCTCTGCGCCGATTGCTGGCACGGTTGCCAATACGCGCACCCAGGAGGCGCGCTGGCGGCTTCTGGCTCGCGCGGCTAAGATCGACCGCAAGGCCGCCCTATGAAAGCTGCTCCTGGGGTGTCGGCCAGGTCATGGGCGCGCATTGGGCATGGCTTGGCTTCAAGTCCGTCGACGAGCTGGTCGATCTCTGCCGGCGCGACGTGGCCGGTCAGGTCGTGCCCATGGCGCGCTATATCGACAAGGCAGGGCTTGGGGCCTCGTTGCGCGACAAGGACTGGACCGCATTTGCCCGCGGCTACAACGGGCCGAGCTACAGGAAGAACGGCTATCACACCAAGATCGCGGCGGCATTCAAGCGCTACTCGGCGGCTCCTGTGGAGCCCGTCGCTCCGGCGCAGACGCCAAAGGTGGTGCCGGTGCCGCCTGAGCGGCCGAAGGATGAACCGCTGACGAAGTCCAAGCGGCTGTGGACTTGGCTGACAACCGGCGGGACCGGCGTTGGCATCCTGTCGGGGGTCGCCGGGCTCGATGTCTGGCTGCAGCGTGGCATCGGCGTGCTGCTCATCGTGCTGGCGGTCTATGCCATCGCTACCATGCCCGACGTGCGCAAGAAGCTGGGGCTCGGCTGATGCGCGAGTATCTCCTCGCCGCCGGGGTGATTGCTGGGCTGCTCGGCTTCAGCCACTGGCAGGCCTACCAGGCGGGCGCAGCTTCGGAGCGCGCCGCCACCCTCACCAGATCGATCGACCTCATCCGCGAAAGGAGCAAGACCAATGCGGAAATCAATCGTCTTGATGCCGCTGGCCTTTGCCGCGAGCTTGGCGGCCGCTGGGTGCAGCCAGACACTTGCGAATGACGGCGCCGCGTTCGAACTGCTGACGCCGTCACCGGCAACGCGGCAGTTCATCATCCAGAATGACCAGCCTTTCGCACGTCAGGTTGCCGGCCATAACCGTACCTGTAACAATCAGCCGGGGTGCCGGAAATGACATTGAGCCAGATCTTGGAGGCGCTGGGCATTAACGGCTCGGTTGTCGTTGCCGGCCTTTCCGGCGGCGTCCTGCGCTCGCTGTCCCGTAAGAAGCTGAAGGTGCGGGAGATGATCCTGTCGCCGATCTGCGGCGCGCTGGCGGCGGCATATCTCACGCTCCCTACGGTTCACTACCTGAAGGCGGTCGGTTGGCCAATGCCCTCAGAGGATGCGCAGGCCGTTCTCGCTTCCGCCTTCCTGATCGGCACCTGCGCGATGTGGATCTTGGACATCGTCTTCGAAGTGGTGGCGCGCCGATTCAGGGCACAAACACCGCCGTAGCTCACACTGGCGGCATTGCACAAAACGTTACCGAATTTGCAGCACTGGCAACTTTTGGCGACTGCTTCGCCGAAGCAGGTGAATTTCAAAACTCATATTGATATCGGGAAGCACGGACATCCGTTTGAGCGAGCATGCGCCTGCCAAACTTCCTCGGACAAAATTATTCCGCAATGCACTTCCACTTGTTCGTTCTGCTGGCCAATAAAGAGATCGAGGAAAGAGCGCAGGGAATGTGGGCCGTTCTAGTTGTCGCCGCAACTACAGCTTCGCGCTTGATCCGGAGCGGTCGTCATTATGATCCGCTCAACGGGATAGCGGCCGGGGAGATATTCGAATACCTGACCGCGCCCATATATTTTCCCCCGGATCCGTCAGCCGTGGCCACGATATTTCGACGCAATGCTCGGCGTTTCGGCCAGGCACGCCATGTCGCATCGATCGTCACATCGTGGCTCATTGATGCAGGGGCAACACGGGAAGCGGCAATGGCGTCACACGCAACGATTATGGCTGCGGCCATACTGCTGCCGGTCTAGGGCCGGAGCACTACACCCCCAAAGAAAAGCCCCAGCTTTCGCCGGGGCCAAAAGTCGCTGCGTGGTGCAGATCAGAACTTGTAGGCGATGCCCAGGCGGATGTCGTTGGTCCGCAGTTTAATCTTCGAATTGTCGTCCCAGTCGTTGCCGAAGCTCTTACGGCCGAAATCGGTGAAGCGATATTCGGCGCGCAGGATCAGGTTGTCGGTCATAGCGTAGTCGACGCCGGCGCCGATGTTCCAGCCAGTGAACGACTTCTTTTCCTGGAAGTCCCAGTCGCCTGTGCCATCGTGATCAAGGTCGAACTTGAATTCGGCGAATGACACGCCGGCGGCGACGTACGGCATCCAGCGGTCCGCTGCGTAGCCAATGCGGCCACGGACCGCGACTGAATCTTCGAGTGGGCAACGTGCCAGTTATCCGGCTCTGAGTCGCCATGCCAGGTCATCGAAGTTGTGCGCTTTATGCCGGAGAAATTTGCGTCGGCATCAACGCCGAGAACGACATTGTTCTGAAACTGATAATTGTAGCCGCCGTAGATGCCGCCAAAGAAGCCACGCGGATTGTAGTCAATGTCCGCGTATTCGAAGGCTTCATAGTGGGAATTTGCCCAGGCATAGCCCACCTGTGCGCCAACATAGAGGCCGGACCAGTTGTAGATGGCGACCGGCTCCTGGACGACTATGTCTGCGGCCTTGGCGCCAGTGATGCTTGCGGCAAGAAGTGCGGCAGCGGCAATGTACTTCTTCATGATGATTATCCCCTAACCCTTTCGGCGGATTAGTGCAGGATTTCTGTATTAGGCAATCGCGATTTGGTTGCGCCCGTGTAAAAGCAGACTACTGTTGCATTCAGGCTACATCGTCCGCAGTCGCGCAATGCCGTTTTTCCTGACCTGACTAGCAATCCGGTTGAGAGTAATTTGCGCGCTAGTCCGACAGAGTTGGACTTCCTTCTCCATAGGAAAAGAGCCCGCTCCGGTTTTCCGGGGCGGACTTTTCCTATTTCAAGGCACCATTCTGCCCTACATGACCCGCACTTTAGCCCTAAATTACTGAAGCTGTTGCCAGCCCGTCGTCTCTGTGAGGCGGCGGGCTTTCTGCTTTTCAGCGCAGGCTCGACGGTAACACCCTTTCCTTCTGGCTAACCGCGTGGCGTTCGCCACCGTACCAATCATTTCTCTTCGATTTGCCACATTGCATCGGCAAGTCGTTGCCCATAAGCAGATGCCGATTTTGGAGCACTGCATCCCAAAGGCGGGGTTGGAGGGGTAAGTGAACATGGCCTTCGCATCGAGCCGCTCGGCTCCTCCACCCCCGTCATCCTGGCATCATCCGGTAGAGCGGCTCAACTATCGCGCCGACATCGACGGACTTCGAGCTCTCGCGGTTTTCCCGGTGGTTCTGTACCATGCAGGCATCGCTGGCTTTGGCGGCGGCTTTGTCGGCGTCGACGTATTTTTCGTGATCTCGGGCTACCTGATGGCGGCGGTGATCATCGGAGAGCTCG
>NZ_PXYL01000043.1 GCF_003012705.1 Pseudaminobacter soli (ex Li et al. 2025) | reverse complement strand
CGGCGCCGGAGGCCCTCATATGGCCGTCGAAACCCGGCAAAGCGGCACCATCATCGGCTCTGCCGCTGGCCGATAAGCCCATCATGCATTAAGACTGAAACCGGACCACCTCATAGGGGCAGGCCACGACGACTGGGAAACCGCTGATATTTCTCTCCCCGCCAGTACCACGGAAAAAGCCACAGTCGCGATCCCGCAGTCGGTTTACGCAGTGATTGTCAACGGTCTCGCTGCGGGATGGCTTACTGACGATGCGGTTAGTACTGCATGGGCGCGGGCCAGGCCGGAGCATATCCGTCAACTGCGGCAGTTGCTCGCCGCGGCCAACGTCAGGGTTTTCCCTGCCCGTCCCGGGAACCCGTTCCAGTGCATCAGCAACGCGGAACCGGCAAGTCGGGACCTCCATCTCTGCCAGGAGGTTTTCGACAGTTTCCGCGACACGTGCGCTAGCCAGCTGGACACAGCTGGAAAATACAGGATGGAGATTGCCGAGTTCGGACCATTCAGCCCCGATCGCGAGGTAAGAATTTTCGGTAAGGTCGCTGAAGCCCGAGCGCGCCTCGTAGAAGCGTTCACCGGGTTTCTGAAGATAACTCCCTTGGCCCTGCAGAGTGAACTCCTGCCAACCGAAGAGGTTGTGGACGATGCGCAGGAGGCTGATGACGACGGCGATGTTTCCGAGACCGGAGATGATGTGGCACTCGAAACGGGCGTCAGCGAACCCTCAGCACCGGAGCTCTTCTTGCGGGATTTTGTGAAGCTCTTCAATGAACTCGAGCAAAAGATTTCGGACAGGCAAGACCTCGAAAGTCTCAGACTGGCGCTCGATAACTACCGGAGGGCCAGGGACCGGGGTATGGAGGGGGGCCTGAAGCTGGTGCCCTGGCTGGCGTACCGATACCGCAGAAGAGGATTACCAATCGACGACCTCATTCAGGAGGGCAACATCGGGCTGATGCGGGCGGTCGAAAAGTTTGACAGCACCAAAGGCAGCAGGTTCGGTTCATATGCGGTTTGGTGGATACGTCAGGCCATGTTGCGGGCCATCGAAGACCAGTCTCGCCTGATACGCGTCCCGGTTCATATCGGTGAGTTTGTCAGAAAGACTGAACGCATCCGGCAACGAACGAAGGCCGGGCTCGGTCGCGAGGCGAGCGTCGAAGAGATTGCGGGCGAACTGGAAGTTTCTCCCGGAAAGATCAAAAACGTTCTCGCTATCCCGGGCGCCCCCTTCCCTGCTGTTTCGCGATTGCTGGTCGATGACAGTGTCCCGCTACCCGATCGCCGACATGACCTGTCAAACCTGCGCTCCCTGACGAGCGAAATGCTTTTGATGCTGCCGGCGAGAACGGAGCGCGTACTTCGTCTCCGTTTCGGTATGGGAGGCGTTGAGGAGCACACGCTCGAAGAGGTCGGAGAGAAATTCGGCGTGACAAGAGAACGCATCCGGCAGATCGAAGCGAAGGGCTTGCGAATTCTCCGGCACCCGAACAGGTCAAAGAAACTGGAGGCGTTCCTTTGAGTGGACCGATCACAGGTGCGCGAAATGCGCCGCCGCGCGCCAGTGCCATGATCGAGGCGCTGCGTGGCCTGGGCTACTCTGCAGCCACAGCGCTTGCTGACATCATTGATAACAGCATTGCCGCCAATGCCACGACGGTCGACCTCACGTTCGTCTGGAACGGTACATCGAGTGCCATTTCCATTCTCGACAACGGCGATGGAATGGATGACGTGCTTCTTGATCGGGCCATGCGGCTCGGTGAAAAGAATCCCCTTGAAGAACGCGGCAACAGCGATCTCGGGCGGTTCGGCCTCGGTCTGAAAACCGCCTCGTTTTCGCAGGCACGACGCCTTACCGTGGCATCACGGAGAGACAATGTTACCAACACCCTTCGATGGGACCTCGATGTCCTGCGCGACGACAGGAGCGGCTCCTGGTCACTTCTTGAGGGGCCAGCGCCCGGGTCAGAGGGGCTCTTGGGAAATCTGGAGCCTCTCGACCATGGCACGCTCGTGCTATGGGAGAATATGGACCGCATTGTTCCGCGCGGCGCAAGGTCACAGGATTTTCTCGAGCTGATCGATGTTATCGAAAAACATCTGGCAATGGTTTTTCATCGGTACATCGCCTCGCGAAAGCTGGCGATCCGCATCAACGGCAAGCCAGTGGGGGCGTGGGACCCTTTTCTCGAAAGCCGATCGGACACGTGGCGCTCCGGCCGCGACCGGTTTTCTGTCAACGGTTACGAAATAGCGGTCGAGGGGTTTGTTCTTCCGCACAAGGATCGTCTTCCGGAGAAGACCTGGGCCGAGGCGGCCGGACCCGATGGCTGGACATCGCAGCAGGGCTTTTACGTCTATCGGAACGAACGCCTTCTCGTAGCGGGGCACTGGCTCGGACTTGGTCGCGGCCGTTCCTGGACGAAGGAAGAGCCATTTCGTCTTGCGCGGATCAAGCTGGATATACCGAACAGCGCCGATGAGGACTGGAAGATCGACATACGAAAATCGACAGCACGGCCTCCATTGGAGGCCCGTCCCCGCCTGTCCCTGTTTGCCGAAGATGTCCGCCAGCGGGCACGAAAGGTGTTTGCGTTTCGCGGCAAACCGGATCAAAGCGCCAGGGTCGGACCGGTCGTACCTGCGTGGCGTGCCGATCGTCTGTCCGGCGGTATCCGATACAGGATAGATGAATACCATACAGCGGTAGCCGCAGTGCTCGAGCAGGCGGGTCCATTGCGCGCCGATATCCTGGCAATGCTCCGGATCATAGAGGAAACGGTTCCGGTCCAGCAAATCTGGCTTGATACGGCCGAGGCGAAGGACACGCCGAAGACCGGCTTCGAGGGGACGCCGCCGGACGAGCTGAGATCCATCATGCAGACAGTATTCAACAGTCTCGTCAGCCGAAAGGGCCTGTCACTAGAACAGGCCCGCCGGCAGATGGCAGTGACCGAGCCGTTCGATGCATGGTCTACGTTTGTCGAAACACTCACATTTGAACCAAAGGGATAGTTTTTTGAGCAACGAAAAAGTTGTCAAGTTTGCCCAGGAACTCCTGATGGAAGAGGAGCGAAGCGCGATCAGCCCTGGATTGATCAGTACAAAGATCGATCAGGTTCTGATGTTCAAACCGGCCTGGAAAGAGGGACTGGATCGCGACGCTGCCATCAATGAACTAGTTCGCCGTTTCAGCATCTGGGTCGGCGCGGATTCCACCATCCAGAACGATGAGGGTCACAAAGCCTGGCTGAACGCAGGTCGGAAAGGGGACTGGCGTTACTGGCAGCGTTACCGCGAATATCTCGAGGGAAAAATGTCGGTTGTCGCTGTGGAGGGGCTCGACCGGTCGACGGACACCATACTTGGCATGCTGGAGGACCCCGCACGTGACGGGCCGTGGGACCGGCGCGGGCTGGTGGTCGGCCATGTCCAATCGGGCAAGACGGGAAACTATACCGGGCTTGTCTGCAAGGCGGCCGACGCAGGCTACAAGATCATCATCGTACTCGCCGGGCTCCACAACAATCTCAGATCCCAGACGCAGATGCGCCTCGATGAAGGTTTTCTCGGTTATGAAACCCGACCGATCGCCGATGATATCCGTGAGATCGGCGTTGGCCTCATCGACCGGGATCCGTCCATCCGTCCCAACTACGTTACCAACCGGACCAATAACGGCGACTTCAGCACCGCGCGGGCCAACACCCTCGGGATCACGCCCGAACAGCGCCCATGGTTGTTCGTCATCAAGAAAAACAAGACGGTTCTGGAGCGCCTGCTCGGCTGGATACGGCATCACGTTGCGGATGGACAGGATGAGAACGGACGCCGGATTGTGCAGCGACTGCCACTGCTCCTGATCGATGACGAAGCCGATCACGCTTCGGTCGATACGGGAGAGCAGGTATTCGGGGAGGACGGCGCGCCCGACGAGGAGCACCAGCCGACCGCCATCAACGGTCTTACCCGCAAGATCCTCCATACTTTCACGCGCTCGGCGTATGTCGGATACACCGCGACCCCGTTCGCAAACATTTTTATTCACGAAAGAGGACAGACCAAAGAGGAAGGTCCAGATCTTTTCCCATCGGCGTTTATCGTGAACCTTGCGGCCCCCTCCAGTTATGTCGGCCCGGCACAGATCTTCGGCTTGCAGTCGACGTCGGGGCGGACCGCAGGGCTGCCCCTGTTCCGGCCTGTTGCAGATCACACCGGCGGAGACGGCAAGGGCGGCTGGATGCCGCACACACACAAGAATGGCTATGTGCCCCTGACAGACCGCGAAAGCGGTCTGCCGCTGACACTTGAACAGGCAATTGACTCGTTCCTCATTGCCTGTGCGGTCCGTGATTTGAGGGGTCAGGGCGATGCCCATTCCTCGATGCTCGTCCATGTGACGCGATTTACCTCTGTCCAGAAGTACGTCCACGAAAAGGTCGAAAACTACGTTTCCGGGCTGAAGCAGCGCCTGGTCCGTCGGATTGGCCATGAATCGTCGGTCGCCCGCCTGGAGCAGCTTTGGCTCACGGATTTCGTGCCGACAAGCGTCACAGCACAGTCAGAATTTCCGGTTTTCGCAGACGACGCCAGCCTGCCCGAGTGGTCCGAAGTACTGGAGATGGTCACCCAGATCATCACCGACGTCGACGTCAGAATGATCAATGGTACGGCGAAGGACGCGCTGGATTATGCCGACCAGCAGGGACAGGGTCTGAAGGTCATCGCGATTGGCGGCGACAAGCTGTCACGCGGTCTCACTCTGGAAGGTCTTTGCACAAGTTACTTTCTGCGCACCTCCAAGATGTACGACACTCTCATGCAGATGGGCAGATGGTTCGGGTATCGGCCGGGCTATATCGACCTGTGCCGACTGTATACGACCGATGAACTTGCTGACTGGTTCGGGCATATTGCGGACGCGGCGGAAGAGTTGCGGGAGGAGTTCGATCTGATGGCAGCGGCAGGTTCGACACCGCGGGACTATGGGCTTAAGGTCCAGTCCCACCCGGTGCTGCTCGTGACATCGAGGCTCAAAATGCGATCAGCGCGAAGCCTCATGCTGTCGTTTAGTGGACAAGTTTCTGAAACCGTATCGCTTTTCTCCGAGAAAGGCGTTTTGCAACGAAATCTGGACGCGACAGCCAGCTTGGTGCGCCAGCTCGGGACTGGAGAGAATGACCCCATCCGACAGCGTGGTGACAGTACACAAAGATGGAAAGGTCGCCTTTGGAATAACGTTCCCGCAGTGCAGGTCATCGATTTCCTGAACGCATACAGGACCCATCCTGATGCCTACAAGGTGAACAGTGTTTTGCTTGCTGAGTTCATCACCCGGATGAATATTGAGAGAGAACTCACCAACTGGACTATTGCGGTGGTTGGAAGCGGTAGGGGGAAATCGTTCAATCTGACGGAGGACCTCGAAATCCAGATGCTAACGCGCGCGGCAGAGGTATCTGCCGGCAAATACTCGATCGGCCGACTGCTCTCACCACGGGACGAGGCGATCGATCTGACGGACGAGGAATGGCTCGCAGCGCTGGATACGACAAGGAAGGGCTGGAAGCCCGATCCGGCACGATCAAAATCAACCGAAGGGCCGGACGAACCATCAGGACCGTCTATCCGCAAACTTCGGGGGGAAGGTATTTCCGGACAGGCTGGTCACCCCGAGCGAGGATTGTTGCTCCTGTATGTCCTCGATCCGGCAGAGGCCGGGGGCCACATCGACCCGCTTCTCCCGCCTGTGGTCGCGTTCGGTATCAGCTTCCCGTCGAGCCATTCCGGCACAAAGGTCGAATACAAGGTCAATAACATTGCATGGACACAGGAGTACGGCGGTGCTGACTAATACCGACGAACTGGAAACTGCATGGCGTGCATTGGCTGGCCAGAAAGCTGACAAGGGCTGGCTGACCGTGGCGCTCGGACACTCCAGTCCGCGGTTCAGGGGCGGCATTGTTTTCCCGGAGGGAGGGGAAACCCTGCTGGTCGGCTTTAACGTTGGTTCAGAACTCCAGAAGGCCGATCTTCCTGAAGGGACCGGTTTCCGGGTCGAGATCTCGAAAGAGAATTTTTCGGCAGGTTTCAGCACGTGGTTATGCCTGACGCGTCAGTCCGGCGCCGGCCGTGATCTGTTCGTTCAGATGGCAGCTGATATCGTTTCTGCACTCTCTCGCGCGACGACACAGTCCGATTCCTGGCTTTTAAACCTCATGCTGGCCAGAATCCGGGCATGGCAGGAATTCATGCGAAAACCACGCACCGACCTCTTGCGCCCCGAAGAGGAGCTTGGTCTGTTTGGCGAGCTCACCTTCATGCGGGAAGCGATCGCCGGTGGAGCGGCCGTTGCAGATGTGGTGCATGCATGGAACGGTCCCTCACGAAGCCTCCAGGATTTCCATACCGCTGTGATCGGCGTCGAGGTCAAGGCAACACTGTCGGCAAACAGCTTTTCTGCACATATCAGCTCACTGGAACAGCTGGACGGAATGAGAGAACGGGCCGTTCTTCTGGCCGCCATCCGTTTTAGTCGGCACGACGAGGGCCAGACCCTTCCCGAGCTGATTGGCGCTATGAGGCAACTTGCCGCCGACGGAGACGTACTCTCCACACTTAACCGAACGCTTATGCTGTCCGGTTTCGTGGACGAGGCTTCGGAACTCTACAAACGGCGGTTTATCCCTCTAAACATTCGGCTCTTCGAGGTAAACGAAACATTCCCCGCACTTGTTCGCAGCAGGACAAGCCCGGAGATCCGCGCCGCCGAGTATGAAATCGATCTTGATCTCGTGGCTTGCGTCCCTCTGACGCTTGGAGCCGCATTGCAGCAATACGGAGTTTTCAGCGAATGACACTTGAGGAATTTCTCGTCCAGACCCAGTCGGAGGTGCGGTCCATGGTATCGGACCGGATGGTCGCCGGAACCTATCTCAAGGATGAAGCGGCATTTTCGGACGTTGTCATGCAGCACATGGCAGAATGCGGGATGACATTTGATCCTCGTGTCCTGCATATAGAGCGTACCGTTTCGGGTTCGAAGCTGAAGCTCAATGGGTACGCGGTCTCCGATGATGCTGATCAGGTCGATCTGTTTGTCACCCTCTACGATGGCGTTGATGCCGTCCAGCCTATCGCTGATGCGGACGTCGTGCGCGCCGCAGAACAATGCCTCAAATTCCTCGGAAAATCAGCCGATGGTAAACTCGTGGCAGCGATCGACCCCTCCGATGACGCCTATGAGTTCAGCCTTACGATCAAGGATTGCTATGAGGATCTCGAGCAGATCAGGGTCTACATTCTGACGGACCGCCAGGCAAAGACGCGCGTCTTCAAGCCGCGGGATGTCGCGGGAAAATCGGTCCGGCTTGAGGTCATGGACATCGAACGGCTCCACCGTCACTGGTCCGAAGGCAAACCTCGCGATGAGCTTGTGGTCAGTTTCGAGGAAGTCTGTGGCTCGCCCCTGCCCTGTGTCTATGTCCCGGGCGAAAACGAGGAATACGACTACGCGCTTACGGCAATTCCCGGGGCGACGCTGCGGCTGCTGTATGAGCGCTACGGAGCAAGGCTGCTCGAAGCCAACGTACGATCATTCCTCAGTCAGACCGGCAAGGTCAACAAAGGCATCCGGGATACGCTGCGTGATGCACCCGAACGTTTCATGGCCTACAATAACGGTATTGTTCTGATTGCCGATGAAGCGAGCCTTGCACGCGCAGCCGACGGGTCAATGGGGCTTGCATGGCTCAAGGGCATGCAGATTGTGAACGGCGGCCAGACTACTGCGTCGATATATTTCACAAAGCGCAAGCATCCTGACATTGATCTCACACGCGTACGTGTGCCCGCAAAGGTTATTGTCCTACATTCCCATAACCCCGACGCCGAGGAGCTGCTGATCAGCGATATCTCGCGATATGCAAATAGCCAGAATGCGGTGAAAGTATCGGACCTTTCGGCAAACAAGCCATTTCACGTCGAGCTGGAGAAGCTCGCGCTCTCAACCTATTGCCCGGATGGTACCAGCAGGTGGTTCTACGAGCGTGCGGCTGGAAGCTACAACGTAATGCTTGCCCGTGAGGGGACAACGCCGGCCAGACTGCGACAGATCAAGGAAGCTATCCCGCCCGGTCGAAAGATCACAAAGACCGATCTGGCGAAATACGTTCAGGCTTGGGGCCGAAAACCTCAGATCGTGTCCCTCGGCAACCAGAAGAACTTCGACCGCTTCATGTCGGATGACGACACCGTCACCTCAGTTATTCCTGACGTCTCGAGATACAAGCACGCGATTGCGCAGACTATCCTTTTTCGAACGGCTCAGAAGATCGTGCGGACCGGGGGATTCCAGGCGTACCAGGCAAACATCACCGCCTACACTGTCGCGTCATTGTCTGAGATTGCCGGCAGCAGGTTGTCACTGGATGCCATCTGGCAAAAGCAGGGCCTGTCATCGCAGCTTTCCGGGTACATCAGCAATCTGGCCGCGCGGGTGAACGATATCCTCAGGGACGATGCGGGTGCCCGACAGGTATCGGAATGGGCCAAAAAGGACGAATGCTGGGAAAGCCTGAAAGCATCGTCGTTACCGCCTCCTCCCGCAGATGTCCCTGAAATATCGCGTAGTCACGCATGACGGGCGGTGTTCTCTCAGCGTCGTTCAGTGGTGCTGTGTTCAAGCGATTGAGTGCAGTCGAGACGGACATCACTCGCTCCAACCAACACGAGTTCAACGGATCAAAGCCCCTGATCGGACTGTTCGGGAAGGAGCATCCGCAAAAGTTGCCAACAGACTTTATCAGGATGTCTGACGACGGCGGTGTCTTGGCTGAAACCGGGATGCTCACGTGGTATGACGCCCGGGCTCGGCATCCCACGCGATCCGAGTACAGGCTGTACTACTACGACAATTTGGTGACCGCGAAGGCACGCGAAGGCGACTTTCTCCTTATCGGTAAGAGGCACGACGGTTCGACGCTCGTTTTGATGGCCCCCGGTTCCGGCTTGGCTGCAGCCCGAATTGCATGGTTGTTCGGGATCGAAGTTGAGCCAGGTGCCGCGTTTGCCGCTCTGGACCTCAGCGAAGACGAGCGCTCGGCGCTTGGTGGTGGGCTCGGAATTTCGCCAGACACAGGATCATTGTGGGAAAGCGAGTTGGATCCGGTCTTGTCGGATGATGGAAAAGGCGGGTTGCCGGCTGTCCGGGCGGTACAGCAGCTTGTCGGCCAGGAAAGAGACTGGAAGAGTGGTGGTGACTGGCTGACCGCATCCGGCGAAGAGGATGGTTCTTCATCATCGCTGAATGACATTACTCGTCTGCTTGCCGGTTCCGGCTTGGCGAAGTTGCCGAGTTAATAGCGAGAGCCGCGAAATTATCGGTCCTTTAGCGTGCCCTATTTGCGTGGGGTTGCTCAATATCAACTTGGCGTAGCGAAGACAGTCTTTGCTTTAGCATATCTTTTATATGCGTATAGTCCTCGCTACCCTTTGCCATGTGGACGTGAACTGCCTTGTGGCAGTTCGGGCATAGGAGGGCGAAATCTGCGGCTGTAACCCTGTATTCTGATGCCTTGCTGGCTATCGGGATAATGTGATGGGCTTCGATATAAGGAGCTCCGTAGCGCAAGTTGAAGTCGTCATCGCATATTTCGCATCGGGATGCATTTTTGCTCTTGGCCAGACTCACAGCCAGTGTGCTTCTTTCGGTACGGATGTGGCCTGCTGCCGGTTTTTCGGACGCTGAGTTAGGCTAATCCCAACTTGTTTTCAAACTCGTTCGGGCTGAGATAGCCCAGCGTGGAGTGGCGACGCTTCGGGTTGTAGAAGCGCTCGATGTAGTCGAACACATCCGCCTTGGCGTCATCGCGGGTCCTGTAGACCTTCCGCGCCGTCCTCTCGGTTTTCAGCGAGGAAAAGAAACTCTCCATGGCGGCGTTGTCCCAGACGTTGCCGGATCGGCTCATGGAACAGGTGATGCCGTGATCGGCCATCAGCCTCTGGAACTGCTCGCTGGTATATTGGCTGCCCTGGCCGGAATGATGCAGCAGCGCATCCGGCTTGCCTCTGCGCCAGATCGCCATGATCAGCGCATCGGTGACGAGTTGGGCCGTCATGCTCGCATTCATCGACCAGCCGACGACACGGCGCGAGAACAGATC
>NZ_PXYL01000042.1 GCF_003012705.1 Pseudaminobacter soli (ex Li et al. 2025) | reverse complement strand
ACGGGCGCGGAAAGCTCGATCTTCTTCAAGCCCGCCTGATCGGAGCGACATGAGAAGCTGCACCAAATCTGCGTCAGAGCCAATATTGCATGCCTATAGAGGGTCAATTTTGTGCGCCGGTTGACAGGCGAAATAGGCTATTTGCGAACAGGAAACATTCATTGCATTCGGTTTAGTGCGCCATGGTTTACTTTTATACCGACGAGCGGGGCTTGATCCTCGAATATGAACCTGAGTTTAACAGCCCGTCGTGGGTAAGTGACGAGCTGAAAGAAAAGGGCGAGGTCACGGTCAGTAGGGCTTTCACGTTTGTGACGCGCGACTTGCTAAATCGTCGATCGAAGCGGACGGATGAAGATCCGATTTATCGGTTCCGATTTGCGAAAAGGGAGGCCGGCTATTTTCGAATTCCTGGCCGCGTCCTGGGATGCGAAAATGACGTCCTGATCGCCGAGAAGGAGGTTCCTTTCGAGAGAAAGACTTTCGTGGCGGAGCGCAACGTGGGCATCTTTCGCCGTGTCTCGCGCGTAATGGAATCCGACGGGGAAATTGTCGTCGGCGGCCACCGTGACGGCGCCATTCCGGCGGCAGTTTTCCGGGAGTTGCTCCGCAAGTTTCCTAGCTCCATCGAGCTTGATCGATATGCCAGTGCCCGTGTGGAAACGATCATGGGGGAGTATCTTAAGGATACGTCGAACGCGCGTGAAAAATACGAGCGCTATCTGGATCGCCGCGGTTCCGTCATTCCCGACACGCAGTTGCCGCACACTGAACTGATCGAAGCCGAAATAGGAAAGTATCAGCTTTTACGGGATTTGATTTCTGGCTGGCTTTCAAGGGCAGCGAGCTATTCCGAGAAGGATTGGCAAAGGCTGATACTAAAAGTAATCCTTTTATTGCTTCCAAAGTACGTAGCTGTTCTGGAGAACGTGCATATTGTCGATGCCTATTCTGTTCATGGGCAAAAGAAGAAGCGATTTATTGATGTTTGTCTCATCGATGCTGGCGGAAACATTGACGTTGTCGAGGTGAAAAAGCCGTTCGATGACGCGCTGCTGAGCAAGAGCCTTTATCGGGGGAACAGTATTCCATCAAAGGAACTATCCGGGGCAATCATGCAGGCGGAGAAGTATCTCTTCCATCTTTCAAAATGGGGCGTCGATGGCGAGGCTGAACTCACCAGACGCTATGCAAAGCAGCTTCCACCCGCGATGCAGATCCGGATCACAAATCCAAAAGCGCTGGTCTTATTGGGTCGCGACATGCGGCTGTCTGGTGCGCCCGCCTTTTCGGCGCAGCAAAAATTCGATCTCGAGGTCATCAAGCGCAAGTACGCGAACATGATGGACATCTTGACCTACGATGATCTCCTTCGGCGCCTGGACAATATAATCGCCTCGTTGTCTCAGAGGAGAGCGGGCCTGGCATAGATGGTACCCCCACAAAGGATGGAGGATCCGCTTCTGTCAGATTATTGCGCATAGCCACTATCTCAACGCGCTTGCGCACCAACATTGGCGATGCAGGGGAGACTGTTCACTGAGATAAAGCTTCAACGAGTTCGCCCAGAGGGTCTGCCGGCGATAGAGGCTCCTGTGCGTCAATTCGTTCGATGGCCGCCGATAGGAGCCAAATGGGCGAGGTGAACTCGAGAGCCAGCCTATCGAACATCTGCCATGTAAGACGGATGTTCTGTCCGCTGCCAGGTTCTCTTAATTCGAATGCCGATTCTTCCTCGCGTGAAAAAAGGTCTATCTCGAGACTGCGCTGCGCGGAAGCGCTCAGCAGCTCCTCAAGGTCGTAAACCACGAACACTAGGACATCGCCCCAGATGAACCGGAAAACCGCGGAATGATCTCGAAATGATAGGATAAATGGAGTATAGGGAGCCCATGACCGAGCAGACTTCGTTTCGTTAAGTAGATAGGCGACCGGACGCCTGAGACCAAGCCCTTCGATCCATGCATTTATGTCAACTTTTTCATCGGCTACCGCAAGATACCAAAGGCCACTCTCAGGAGAGCTTGCTGCGGCGCCTGTCTTTAAGGCGGCGATGATCGTCACTTCCATCGCATCGGCGTAGCTTACTTCCGGAGTTTGGTGGGCCGTCCAGCGAATCTCGCCAAGGCCGCGTAGGCCGTTGGTTGTATCGGCTTCGAAGAATTCCGTGAGCTGGCGAATTGAATTGCGCTGTTCCCTTCCGCGGCCATCTAGTTTGCCAAGCTTGACTTCAATGAGAACAGGGTCCGGCCCAGTCATAACGCATACGTCCCCGTGCCGGATTGTGTTTGTAAGGTCGGTAAGCAAAGCTGGGACACCTTGGCCTATCCACCTTTCGACCTCCTTCCATTCACCGGCAAAACCTGACTTGTCTGAGAGAAAGCCGGCGTCCTGCTTCGCGTTTCTGTTCTGTGTGTTGTAAAACACCTGCTTTAGGGCGAATTTGTCCATGAACAAGAAGGCGACAGCGTCGCCGAATGATCGCCACATGTATGCGAGGTGGCGATAGCCCTCAATCTGAGCCAGTAGCGAGGCTACCCTTTCCGAGGCCTCCTCCTCCGAGATTGATCTCAGAATTGACTTGATCCGACGGATTTTTCGTTCAGCGCGTGTGATTTCCTTCACCAGCAAACGCTGCAGAAGCCAGAGCGGTTGCAGCGTCCCGCGTGTGGGCAATGTTCCGTTGCCCATGGTCGCCCGAAGGCTCCTCAACTCTTCAAGCAAGCCGTGAGCTCGCTCGAAAGACATCTGCCGCGTCTTGATCGTCATATAATTGCCTAGCCAAGTAGTGCGTCTGCCGTCTCGCTGAGCAGATCCCGGGAATCTCCTTCGTCGAGTGTGCCTGAAATGGCAAGCGTGCCGTTGATCATGGCGATTAGTTTGGCGGCCATCACGTTAGGTGACGAGCAGTTCAATCTTTCCGCCATTGCTCTGAGATGCATTGCGATCGGGCGGCGAAAATGCCGGTGCACGATCGCGGTGTGTCCGTGCATTACCGGCATGCTGACCTTAAAATTGTAAGGGCGAAAACCCACTAGACTTTTAGTGGCAAGTTCATAGTATGCTTCATAGCGCATCAATCAGTCGGTGAGAGCGCAAGTTAAGGAAGTACCTTATGTCTAATACGGGTGCGAATGACAGCAATGGCCAAGGCAATGGCCGAGTAGCGGAAAAGAACAGGTCCGCTGGAATGCTTTCCGATGACGCGATTGAGGCCGCTGCTGGCACTGATTGTGCTTGCACCTATTTGCCAAGCCGTCTGTCGACGACCTTCCGTTTTATAGATAACACTCTGATCAAAGTGTTCGGCCCATAATCGGGCAAAAGCTCGATCAGTGCAGCTGTCTATCAATTGCCGGTCATTCCCAGACGAGAACGTTTGGGAGCGACGGGTCTATTTGCCTGAGCAATGTATATCCAAGTCCCGATAAGCCGCGAAATAGGCCGACATTGAACGGGCGCTTTCCGGCACGCCACAGATAGTCGCCCCTCGACCTTGCGTCCTCGACCACGGATCCCATCAAGCGTTTCGCGGCGGCGTTAAGTTCATCTCGACCGAGCGCTATCGACGCCTCATGTAAAAACTCGACTACGCCCAAGGAGCCGGAGCAAAGGGTATCTGAGGATGTGGCGGCAGTGCGTTCGATCCCTTCGAGCGCTGCTTCGACCTCGGTCGCCAAGAAGCGATGATCAAGACCGCTTTTCCTGAGCATCGCAGCGCGGGCAATACCGATACCGGCCAATCCATGAGCCCAACCCTGCGGGTTCTTGGAGGCGACACCAGCTCCCAGGTCCGGCCAGTTGCTGTTTGCGAAGGCGAAGCTTCTGTTCTCGAACGCCATGCATTCGACAGCGGCATCCGCGAATTCCGTGCGCCCGCTTGCTGCCGCTAACGAGGAAAAAGCATATGCGAAGCCCGCGGCGCCGTGTGACATTCCGGGCAGTGCGATGTCGCCATTGCCTTGGCTAAGCCAGATTCCCTTGCCATCTCGTCGGTGTCGCTCCAGCAAGTGTTCTCCGCACTTAATTGCCCGCGCGAGAACATCAGATGTCGAAGTGTCTCGATAGAGACGCAGCAGCCCGAGGATTCCGCCTGCACTCCCCCCTATGATGTCGAGTTGCCTATCGGCTTCGATAAGGTCATCTGTGAACAATTCCGCAGCCGAGAGCGCGTCCGACAGCAATGATTTGTCATTCAACAGGGCCGCAATGACCGCGAACCCGTAGACAATCGAACCCAAACCGTTCGCCCCGCCTAGCCCCAGAGATCTGGCGATCCGGGCGGCATTGCGCCCCTTAAGGCTCTTGCGCGCTCGCGCGATCGCGGCCATTGCGAGTTCCGCGGCTTTTTTGCTTTCGGTAGCTTTGGAATAAGCGGCCAAGAAAAGAGAAACACCGGCCAAACCATCAAAGAGGTCTTCTCCGAGCGGCAAAAGCTGCGCGACGTCTGAGTCCCCCATCCAATCGAGTCCGATCCATGTTGCCGATGGGCCGATTCGGATCGCATGACGCTCCAGATCGGAAGCGATCCTGCTCGCCTCTTCTAGAAAGAGTTCTGCGCTTGGGGTGGCGTCAGAAGAGAGGATCTCCGCAATGATTGCGGTTTGCGCGGTCGAAGCCGGCGGCCGTTCAGCTCCCTTCAGCGTTGCCGTGTTTTGACGAATGACCTCGATTTGCCAGTCAATTTCGTTTTGATCGAACGCACTCATCCTCTTGCGGGCACGACTTAGACCGGAGATGCCTTCGTAGAGGATCGCGTTTTTGCCAACTGAGCGGATATCGCAATTGTCCGTGAGCGTCTGAAAATAGGGGATATTGAGCGCCAGTAGCGCGGCGCGTTCCGCACTTTGCAATGGCCAGATATCTGCTCCGGCCTCCCAATCGGCCAGGCGCGCAACGAAATCAGCTTGGGCTGACCATATTGCACCATCCTCCATTGATTGATGGTCTTTGAGGCGATGCAGCAGCATTTGGTAGAAGCCGGTCGGACGGATAATCTTTCGGATCGGAAGCTCGGCAAAGGCATCGAGCAGCACTCCTCTGCCAATCGCCTCACCTTGCAAGCTGAGGAATTCATAGTAATCGCCGAAGCCCGATATGAACTCAGCAACGTTGTCGCCGAACTCACTGTATCGCCCATCGACGTGCGGCAAGTTGGTATCAGAAAGACGACCCACAGCACGTTCACGCGGCACCATCGCGTCTGAGTTGATGTCGCTCCAAACGAGCTTCACCGATGAATTCCAGTTTGAAATCAACCCTCCCATGTCGAAGATGCTGTGGTCGGGGGCTCGACCGAAGGTCGGCAACAGGCCAACCATCATCACCGAGTTCGCGATTACTTCCAGCGCCGCTTCAAATGCCTCTGCATGTTGGCCTTCTGTTTTGTGATCGATGGCGGACGCCTGCAGCAGCATTTCCAGATCGATAGGAACAGGGTGCTCACCGCTCGCGATGATGTTTTCTTCGTGCATGTCAGTTGCGGCAACGAGATGCAGCAGCGACAGCAGCGCGCCGGCTCGTCGAAAGTAAAGCCGGCATCCGTGCTCATCCAAACATCCGACATGGTCGATGAACTCGGTCCATCCATAACCTTCGCGGACGATCACCCTGGCAGCCTTAAGCTCGAGCGGAGGCTGGCCCGTGTTCAAGGTCGTGACCAGCTTGTGCCAGGATGAATCGACCCGCAGGTCCTTGGGTTTATAGACAATCCGGCTACCGTCGTCGAACCTGACTATCTTGACGGAGTAGCCGCCATTATGTGGGTCGGAAAGATCTCCCTCGACGCTGGCGACCCGCGCAGTGCCGACTTTATTAAGAATAGCCTCCCTTATCATCGGAAAATCTGTGCTGAGGCGATCGATGAAGGCGCTCGTCGTATCGATCCATTGCCGTGTGATCGTTGCTGCAAGCCGCAGCAGGACTGGCCTTTCTTCAAAGAGATGACGGAAGCCTCCGTCTCGCATCATTGAGGAAAATTGCGCGTAGTGGAGAGTTTTGTCCGCCCGGCCACCGATTGCTGATTTTGCAGCGACCGCATCCTTTCGAAAGTTGTCGAAACGCTCATAGAGCGCTCCGGCGAAAATATCCGACAATTTCCTGACGAGGTCATATGTCAGATCCGATCGCGCAGTCGGTCCGAGATCTGCCATTGGTCCATCCCCTAGCTTCGAAGCCAATCGGATGTTGGATTGCCGGACCAGTGGCATTAGCAATTCCTGGAACGCTACCGGCTCTCGTGGTGACCACAAATCCGAGAGGTCGGGGTCGAGGTCTTGTAGTGCCGCGTCAATCCAGACCGAGTCCTCAATCCAATCTGGGATGATTGCCTCGGATGCCGTGCGCACTGTGGCGAACCTCTCCAGCACACTAGAAAAGGTCAGGCCATCTCGTTCCAGACGCCGGCCAAACAAAGACCAATCGCCGCTTGCGCAGCTCTTGCACCAGGCCGCCAGTCGACGTGCAGCAATATCCGTATCGCTCTTCTGCCCCGGGGTGGGTATGAAGGCATCGGAGAGCAACTCATCGATGGTGGCAGCCCGAAAAACGAGACGATCAAAAAAGCCGTCCATCCACTCCCCCTCCAAGGGCATATCGCACGCATATTTTCCTATCGCTCGGTTCGCCAGCAGACGAGATTTCCGGCTATGGCCGGCGGTCAAGCCGACGTAAAAATAGCCTTGCTGTGACCAGGTTGATCTGAAGCCTAAATGTGGCGTCTTCCTCTTCAGATAGCCCCGGATGTCCGCCGTGCGGATGCATTCGGCTCATGAGTCCTTGGACGAAGGGAGACTTCTGTCCGCCGGCGCTCCATTCGTTGTAGTCGGAGAGGAGAAAAGGCGGCACCACGCCCGAGCCGAGAAAATCGCGCTTCTGCTTGCTATCGAACGTCGGATCGCAGACCAATTTCAGCACTATCTCATTTAGATAGCTTTCGAGAAAATTTCGAAGCTCGCCGTTGGCGCCTGACCATTCTCCTCGCTGGAAGGCTGATACCGCTCGCGAAAGATGGCCTTCCGCGATTGTAAGCTTGTGCTTTCTAAGAAGCTGGACGACCTCATCCTCCGCTTCCCGCATGTCCAACTCCGGCACGTCGGACGGCAGCACTCTAACCAGCGTGGCAGGCTCACTGGACGAGGGTGCCATCCATCCGGCGTTATCGTCATCTTGTGGTTCGTTCACTTCGAAGCCATCGAACCGTAGACCCGCCTTTAATTTCTTCCAGGAAGAATTTGATTTGACGGCGGACCACGTCGCCAGCGCCTTTTCGATCAAAGCCCGCTCTAGGCTGATCAGGCCAGACTCAGTGTAAACAGACGATCCGCCGTCGATTGCTGCCTTTGACAGACTAGCTACCCTCGCAGACTTGCTGCTTCCGCCACCGCGATCTTCAATACCCCATTGCACCTCGAGGATATCGATGTCGTTGTGGGAATGGCTGTCAGAAATGACCTCAGCCGCCGCTACGATCGTCATCCGATTGAATTCACCCATTGGTTCGGCCTCCTCTTCACGACGCTAGATCGTTGAAAACCGTCGCCAGCAGATCGCTCGCGAGACGGAGAACGTCACGACCATCTGCAAAGGGTAGGGCATTTGTCTTGCTTCTCGTGGCTTGAGTGAAATCCGAACATTTCACCTTTACGGTCACGGTTTTGGCGTCAATACCCGATGACTTGCAATAGCCCCAAACCTTGTCTGCAAGCGGCTTCAGCTCCTCTCTGGCAAGCTCAAAATCGTTGATATCCTGGATAAAGGTGTCTTCTGCTCCGACCGATTTTCGCACCCGATCCGATCGCACCTGGCGCTCGTCGATACCGCGGGCGATCCCGTAGAAATAGCCCCCCGACTTCCCGAAGTGTTGTGACAGGAATTGCAGCGATTTCGTTTTTAGGTCCGCCCCGGTTTCAATACCAAGCCGGTGCATCTTCTCCGCGGTGGCCGGGCCGACGCCATGAAATTTCTTGACGGCAAGTCCTTCTACGAATGCCGGTCCGTTCTTTGGAGTGATGACGGCTTGGGCTTGTTGAGATCGGAAGCCATCTTTGCAAGAAATTTATTGTAGGAAATTCCTGCCGACGCATTTAGACCGGTGACCGCTTTGATCCTAGCTCGGATTTCCAATGCGATTTCCGTCGCGATCGGCATTTCCTTCAGATTTTCCGTGACATCAAGGTAGGCCTCATCGAGTGATAAGGGTTCAATCAACGACGTATATTCTGCGAAAATTTCGCGAATTTGCTGGGATACTTCTCGGTAGACTTCAAAACGCGGTTTTACGAAAATCAGGTCAGGGCATTTTCGGGCAGCGGTTACCGATGGCATCGCCGAATGAATGCCGAAGATGCGTGCTTCATAGCTCGCTGTGGTCAAGACACCTCGGGCGCCCGCGCCTCCAACCGCAATCGGTTTCCCACGAAGATCTGGATTGTCGCGCTGTTCTACCGATGCGTAGAAGGCATCCATATCGACGTGGATGATTTTTCTAACGTGTACGGTGTGATCCATCGGATTAACCAAAGATCGCCAACAACGGAAGGAACATAAAAAGAACATACCGTTAGTGGCAGAAAATGCAACCCTTCTAAAGTGGCGGCAAGCGACGTCACGACGTGGTGCCTGATGGAGCCGGGTATTCACGAGCGTCATGGTAATTACGCCGTGCCGTCGACCGTGGCGGGTTTTTGGAGATGGGTTCGATACCCGCGGTGCTGTCGGGATCCAGCTTCTGTCTTTGATTTTCTAACCTTTGAACTCGCGACGAGAAACGCTCCCACGGATCGAGTCAGAAAACGGTTTTGGACGTGTCTGGGCCAAAGCGACTGCCGCCACGATATGCTCGTTCTGTTCCCTAGAGTTGGAACACGAGATTGAGGCTCGGGTCTGCCAACACCCCGTCGCGCATTAGGCGCCCTTCGACGTCACCTTTGCCTTCGAATTCAGGCCTCCGGTAAACAGGATCTCCAGTTGCGCCAAACGCCACATTCCAGAGGACCCCGCTTTCACAACCTCCGCCACCGTAGTCGTCGTAGAAAACGGGTGCGAGCGTTCCCAGACCCTGCCCCATCATGTCCACTCTCAATAAGTTGACCAACGCAAACGTCGGGCCGAGAGCAAATTGCTTGTTTTTGAAATTGCTGGAAGCTTTTTGTGCGATGAATTCAATGTTCTTGCCGACCGACCACGGATCGTAGTCAGGATCACCACCAACCCCCCGGTTCGGTGCAATCTCGCTTTCTGCCATTGCGATCTTGGCGCCGTTCTTGAGCTGGGTTTCAAGAGAAAGCTGCGTGTCCAGTTGCTCGCCGAGAATTTCTTTTAGTCGATGAGGGGCGTCCGCTAGGTCGAGCGATTTCACCTCTATATAGAATTCCAGCTGCTCGTCCCCCTTCTTCTTAGGAGACAGAACGCAATGGAAATCGGGTGCTGACGATTTGCTGGCATCCATTTTCGTGATTGTCAGCCGCTCGCCGACCTTGTCTCGGAGCAGCTGACAGATCAAACCTTCAGAGTAGGCGTCGAAAACCTGTCGATAAACTTCAGTCTTTGGTCGCCTGGCTTTGTTTTCGAAATGGTGTGTCATTTCCTTAACGACGGAATGCATTGTCGGGTCGGCAACCGCCTCATCTTCAAAACGCCGGATCCAGCCCAAATCCATGCAGGATAACGTGTAATCAACTGAGACGCCGCTATGCGAATGGACTTCCCTCAAATATCGGGTCGAAAGCGGGTAGGCTAGCTCACGTGAACTATCGAATGCCGACTGCATTCGATCCTTAAAATCGCTTCCGATGGCCTGCGGATCCTTCAGTAGGCGCATCATCTGATCCGTTAGTTCCTGAAGCGTCGCATCGCTCAATCGGCTCGCCCGAGAGCGAATTGCATCGAGCCAGCTCCTTTCAAGGCGACCGACGGCGTATCGATCGTTGATGCGATAAGCTTCCGAGTGTTTTGCAAAAGCGTCACCGAGATCGGTCGCCGACCCCGTCCAAATTTCCGTTCTCATCGAATTAAACGTCCTCTAAATCAGCAGTAATTAGGTGAAGCGAGAATAGTGAGGTGGGGTCCCGTCGCCCTTGCGCCTCTTCCCGTGTAGCTTCGCGTCCCGAATTACCTCGCCCGAGGCAAGCTCCCGACTGGGCGGTGCCTTCGACGGTTTTGAGCATGATCGTTCCGCCGCCCTCACGGCGGAACGATCCCCGCGATAGGCTATTGGCGTGCCGGAGCAGCGGTCGTCAGCGCTTCGAATTCGGACCTGAAGCCTGCGAAGGGTGTGGCTTTCATGCGGGCGGCGGAGGAGGCGTCGGTGCACATGGCGCGGGTCAATTTGACTACCTTGTCGACGGTTGACTGAAAACCGATGTCCCGACAGATTTTTGGGGTAGCGCCCTTTAGATCGCCGGTAAGGCATGCGGTGCAAAGCCGAAATATCGCATTGTCGAGCTGGAGCGAGTAGTCGAGACTAGCCCTCGCCGGTTCATTCGGCAAAAATAGCGCGTTTCCGCGAATGTTTTGAAACCACGTATCGACGTGGGCCGCAACCTTCGCTGGGTCCTTGTAGTCGCTATCCATATCGAACCGTCCGTCGACCAGCCGCAGATGTCCGGCCGGCGTACGAGCCGTTGCATGACAGGACAAACAGGAAGAGCGCAGATTGTCGGCAGGTCCGTTCGCGCGGCCATTGAAACCAAGGAAAGGCCTTTCTGTCCAGCCATAAAGGATCCCATCTAGGGTCGGGTTGATCCAGCTTTCGCGGATCGCCTTGTCGTAGACGCCTGGATCATTCCCCCATTGCAGTGACGCCGGCACGAGGTTGTCAAAAATCTGGTCCCCTGTGGGTGGCCCATTCCATATGAAGGTGCCAAACACCCAGCCCGTCTCGTCGGCCCGGCGGTCTTTGACCGCAATGTCCACCTGGAGCAAACGGAGAGTTCTGAGCTCGCGCTTTTCAGGCCTTGTTTCCGGTCGAGGCAGAGCTGGGTCGGGGTTGATATAGGCCTTGAATTCCGGCGCACCCTTTAAATAGCTGACCTCGTCCGGGGAGGCATTCGTGAACAGGAATTTCACGGACGCCGTCTGTTCGGGAAATCGGACAGCGACGGGAACGGATGGGTCGCATTCGTCCTCGAAAATGCTTCCGAGCAGGGTGGCACCCGCTCTATTGTAAAACCCGACGGCCCACACCTGGTACTTGTCGCCGCTCGTCGGTGATAGATCGCCCGCGTCTGGTCCTCTCTCACTGGTGAGGCCCATCCGCGGTTCTCTGCCGTTACTCGTATAATCCATCCAAGGCGCGATCCACCATTCGTTGTGGACAGTGTTCGCAACCAAACGATCACCCGTGACAAGAAAATCGGTGCGGACAGTGCTTAGAACTGCACTCATGTAGCGCTCTGGGTCCGTCTTGAAGCTGACCGATGTCCAAGGTGGCGGACTACCGGGCGTCACGTCGGCGGGATAGTCCGTTCGCCAGCTTGATACGGGTCCCGCGCCATGTTTCGTCGTGCTGCCATCAAATCTGGCGCACGCTGCTTCCGCTTGCGACGCCAGCAAAAGAAGCCCGATGGATAATAAACTTCCAGCAAGGACGTTCATTTCCAATTCCCCCTTATTTTCCAGCGATTACAACTTATGGGGGATCGTCCGTCAACTGCCGCGACCGAACGGCCGGCAAAATGTCAAGGCCGCCGATCCGAGGTAAAAGGGTATCTCGATCTTCGCCCCGATGGCGGTGAGACTTGATTAAAATGTTCGGCTCGGGTGCGAAAGAATTCTGGTGCGTTGCGATTGTAAGCAGCCTCGCAGAGGCGCCATCATCGCGACACCATTCACGCTCTGTCGGAGCGTACTTGACGCGATTGCCTGGACAAAAGCGCGATCTGACTGTGTAGTTCCATAGATTGGTGTTACGCTATGAAGTTCGCATTTTCATAAACTTAAGTTATCGGACCGGCCGGTCGCCGGTTCGATTCCTTTCAAGAGCATATTGGAGGCTTATCCGCTGAGTCGCATTTCTTCACCGAGGAACAGTGACGCTGTCTGCGCTTTCGAAATTACTAAATGGGAAGTAACCTACGCACAATGCCTCTGGAAAGAGGACCGCCAGAGACGTCCAGCGTGACCGCAAAATGCCGAGAAATTCCAATGATCTTGAATAGTGCGAAGGAAATATTCGACATCAAGCAAGGCGTGATGATCAGCAAGCGAAACCTCTTTGATGTAATCCAGTTCTCGAAAGTCCCTGAATCCCCCTACTACGATGGACCGGACTTCGTTATCGGCAACACGCCACAACAGGGGATAAACTGGATCAGGTCGGGAGAGAAAACCCGTGCGGTTGTCATCAAAACCCGTCCTGGCTCATATGAGCACGACGGCTGGCTCGATGAGACAATGACTGCTTACAACTACTCGTTCAAGGCCAGGATGGATGTCATCTCCTACGATGAGATAGCAAACAAGGTCCTGCTGGAGCAGCCCCAGACAGGATATCCGATCCTGCTTTTCACGGATCGTGGGAAAAACTGGTACTTCGAAGGACTGTTCGCTGTAGCCTCCATTGATAAGAAATTCGTTACGCTAGAGCGGTGGGCCAATATCGGTGACGTGCAGGATGCCGATGATTGGTCGCTGCCGGAAGGGCGTCGAACGTATGTCACACACATTGGCCTGCTGCCGGTTTCATGGACACCGAGATAAGGTGGTCCTCCGAAACCGGAGAGTGTGAATGCAGAGACGGAAGTTCAGCCGCGAATACAAGCTTGAAGCGGTGAAGTTGGTAAGGGAGCGTGGCGTCAGCGTCGCGCAGGCGGCTCGCGATCTGGACGTTCATGAGAATGTCCTGCGCAAATGGGTCAAGGAATGTGGGGCTGATCCGACGCAGGCCTTTCCCGGCCATGGGCAGATGAAGCCGGAGCAGCTCGAGATTGAGAGGCTGCGCCGTGAGGTCGCGAAGCTGAAGGCGGAGCGCGATATCCTAAAAAACCACCCCGGGCCTCTGCCCGCCTGTGCGCGGTAGAAACCGCCCTGTGCTAATCTCGATCCGTGAGGGCA
>NZ_PXYL01000041.1 GCF_003012705.1 Pseudaminobacter soli (ex Li et al. 2025) | reverse complement strand
AACATCAACCTGGCGCAGCTTCGCGACGATCTCTTCGGGCTTGTGCTTCTTCTGGGGCATTCCAATGTCCTCTCCAACGGCTCACGAGCCTACTTCAGGGAGGACCACTTTTCAGGGGGCAGACCAATTGTCAGCAGGAGCGTGAAACTCTATTTCGGCCTCCCAGCCTTCAATGCTCTCCTCGCCCGGATCAGCGGCTGCAGCGGCGTCAGTGACCGGAGGCGGCGACACGGCTATTCTGGCCTGGAGGCTGGCAGCGATAACATGATGACCGCATCTTGTGGCCAGGTCGACGGCAGTGCATCCCTCAGTGTCCCTGAGGGACACATCAGCGCCCTCCAGGACGAGCAATTCGCAGATACCCGATCGACCATTGGTCGCGGCTATCATCAGTGGCGTTCTGCCGTTAGCGTCCCTTCCGTTTATAGGTGCGTGTCGACGAAGATGAAGCAGTACCGATGCTTCCTCGCCTTTTATCAGCGCCAGGCGAAACAGCGGTGAAATACTGACGAGCGGGGATGACAGCTCACGGACATGACCATTCACCGGAAGCGTCCATCACTTCTTGCCGCCACTGTTCTATGCACCTGACTCCCCCGTTTATATGCCCCCGACACATCTCTACATTGTAGAATTTAAAAAACAACGCGGCAGCACGCGGGGTGCTAATCGCTCGCGGACAGGTGGTTGAGTTGCGATGCCAGTCGGCGGAATATCCTGACGCAACCTTTACGGTTTACTGGCCGTACGAGGAGGATTGCCTGCACATGCTAGCGCCAAAGGAGTTCTCAAAGGGGCTGGCATGATCGTAAGTCCGTACCTGATTTAACTGTGTACGTTTCGCCGGACGGACCGGAAGCGGCGGAACATTTTGCGAACATGGCTTGCTGTCTGGGAAGATTTTTGCCAGTTTGGCAAAAAATGACCCAGAGAATGGCAGGTGATTCGTGCAGCAAGCGCAACCCGACGAGAACGAATTCAATCATTTGTGTCAGCGCGCCGGTCTCACATCAGCTGAGGCTGCATCCTTGATTTCAGTTTCCGATCGTACCGCCGCCCGCTATGTCAGCGGCGAGGGGCGCCCGACTGATCTCGCGCTTAGGGTGCTGAAAGACCTTGCCGATCGTAAATGTGTTGGCAAGGGGCCGATCTCGTTCCGGTTCATTGATCTGTTTGCCGGTATTGGTGGACTTCGCATCGGCTTTCAGGGCATTGGCGGACACTGCGTGTTTACGTCGGAGTGGGACCAGAATGCCCAGAAGACCTATGGCCTGAACTTCCGCGACAATCACCGGCTGGCTGGGGACGTCCGTGAATATTCGGAAAACCCTGATCTCATTCCCGAGCATGACATCTTGCTTGCCGGCTTCCCGTGCCAGCCATTCTCGATCGCGGGCGTTTCGAAGAAGAATGCACTTGGTCGGCCCCACGGTTTTCTATGTGATACGCAGGGCACACTCTTCTTTGATACGGCCCAAATCATTGCGCACCATCGACCTGCAGCTTTTGTGCTCGAAAACGTCAAGAACCTCGAAAGTCATGACAAGGGCCGGACGTTCGCCACGATTATCAATGTGCTCACGAACGAGCTTGGCTATCACGTTCAGACACGGGTGATCAGCTCCGAGCACTGGGTACCGCAGCGCCGCGAACGTATTTTCATTGTCGGTTTCCGTGAGCCGACCGACTTTGATCTGAATTCTCTCAAGCTTCCGGAGCATGGGCCAAGGCTTGGCAGCATTCTTGAGCCGCATGACGAGGTTGATCCGAAATACACCCTGACCCCACGTCTGTGGGAATACCTGCAGGCCTACAAGGAAAAGCACAATTCGAAAGGCAACGGATTCGGATACAGCCTGTTTGGCCCTGATGATGTGACGCGGACGCTCTCTGCCCGCTATTACAAGGACGGATCGGAAATTCTTGTCGCGCAACCCGGCAAACGGCCACGTAGACTGACGCCCCTGGAATGCGCCCGTCTGATGGGCTTTGACCGGGGCGATCGCCGCTGGAAAATACCGGTTTCAGATACCCAGGCCTACCGGCAATTTGGCAATGCCGTCGTCGTTCCGGTCGTAGAGTTTCTCGCGGACGCGATGAAGCCGTTCATCGAGTCCGCATTGCTGAGAGGTGCCGGTCGCTCATTGGCAGCACCGGTGACTGTAACCCGCCCCGATCGGGAGCCGATAAGCGCGCATGGCTGACATCGTCACGGCTGAAGTTCGCAGCCGGATGATGTCGGGTATCCGTGGTACCAACACGAAGCCGGAACTTCTGCTGCGCAAAGGGCTCCATGCATTGGGGTTTCGCTTCCGGCTGCATGATCGCTCGCTTCCCGGAAAGCCGGACATTGTCCTGCCGCGCTACAAGGCGGTTATATTTGCGCATGGCTGCTTCTGGCATGGCCACGATTGCCACCTGTTCAAATGGCCTTCAACTCGCCCGGAGTTCTGGCAGGCAAAAATAGCGCGCAATCGCGCCGTTGATGCGCGAACCGATGCAGCTCTATCGGAGGCAGGCTGGCGCCAGGCGATCGTGTGGGAGTGCGCCTTCAAGGGTAAGACGCGACTGCCCCTCGAGGACGTTATCCAGTCATGTGCCGAGTGGCTGAAGTCTGACCGGCCGCGACTGGAAATCAGGGGAGGATGAAATGCGCCGTGGGCTTTTGTCGGACCTGTTCACCGGGGTGGTCGCCAAGCGTCTGACGCTGGTGGAAACCATCACACACAAATCGAACCAGCATGAGTTTCAGGGCACGAGGCCTCTTCGCCGGCTTCTGGGCGACGATGATCGCAGAGGCATAGCAACACGCTTCATCTGGATTTCCGGTGAGCAGGAGGCTCTTGCTGAAGAAGGCTTCATGAGCTGGTCGAACGTCCGCAAGGGAAAACCGCGCGCTCCGGAGTATCATCTCTACTATTCCTCCAACGCCGTCACCGAGTTGATGCAGCCCGGTGACATGCTGTTTCTGGCGTTGCAGAGAGATGGATCGATCCTCGTCGTCGTCACACCCTCTGCCACGATCCAGAATCAGCTTCTTTGGTTGTTTGCGATGGAGGAGCAGCCGGAATTCGCCTTCGCGTTCCAGGAAGTCGACGCTACTCATAATGCCGAACTGGATTTCTCCGCCCGCTATATACTGGATGAGCTGGGGATCGAGCCGGAAGAACCGGAGGCCGACCGGCTTGACAGTCTGATTGAACGGTTCGGTTTCGACTTCCCGAAAACGCGCGAGTTTTCGGAGCTTGCACGGACATCGATGCCGGAGGTTTCTGCTGCCGATGACCCGGATCTTGCACTGATCTCATGGATGGATCGCGAGGAGCAGCTGTTCAAGAGGCTGGAGCGTCGTATCGTTGCCGCACGCATTGGCCGCGGCTTCGGTGCGACTGGCGATGCTGACGTTGAGGGATTTCTGGCGTTTTCGTTGAGCGTTCAGAACCGACGGAAGGCGCGGGCGGGGCAGGCACTTGAACATCATCTTGAGGCAGTTTTTGCCGCCCAGCAAATCCGATACGTTCGGGGCGCCGAGACAGAGAACCGGAACAAGCCGGATTTTCTTTTCCCGGGGCAGGAAGAGTACCGTGATCCGCTTTATCCGGACGCGAGGCTCACCATGCTTGGTGCCAAGTCGACGCTGAAGGATCGCTGGCGCCAGGTATTGTCAGAGGCTGTCCGGATCCCGGAAAAACACCTTCTGACTCTTGAGCCTGGGATATCGGAAAACCAGACTGACGAGATGCAGGTCAAAAAACTTCAGCTCGTCGTACCACGGCGGTTGCACAACACCTATCGGCTGACACAACAGGCGTGGCTGATGGATGTTGCCGGCTTTATCTCTGTGGTGCGATCCCGTCAGGAAACCTGATCATCTCCAGGGTTCCTGTCAGCTCAGGTGTTTCGACTGCTCACACAATTCGACCCGCGCCGGCTGAAGCGCCGGGTATAAGGAGCGTGACAAACGGGGCCAGTCGGTCCGGCGTCTCTGCCGACCGCTATGCTGACGCTCCTGCGGCTGACCCGGTTCTATCTGTCACGTGTCGAGAACTCCCGAAATCCCGCTCCAAAGCGGCGCTATGCTGATTTCTCCGGTATTCTTCATTGTTCGTCTGAACGACCACCGGCTGGCGGTCGAGGCAATCTCAATCGAGCTGCCATTCGCGCGAAACGGATGAAAGTAGCGAGCATAGGCTATGGCTCTTGCATCGCCGGCGGCTGAAAGGCCGGGGCCGTGATCGGGTTTATCGGCATGGCGCAGGATGAGTACTGTGGCGTCGGCGAGATTGCCCGCAGGCTGCCGTGCCGCGACGGGCAGCACCATCAGGGATAAGGCGAGCAATGCAATCACCAGCTTGCAAGGTGTTGGGATCTTCGTCATCGCAGTTCACCTCCGGCGAGAAGGACACCCCGCCCCAGTCGTGATCCTGGAACTTGGCGATGTCCGTGATCTCGTGCGCTGCAATCAGGTGGGCTGTCATGTGAACCTCAACAGCGTCGCCGCCGTGTGCGGCGGATTTCCGCTGGGTTGCCAGCGAACAGCCGCCGATGATTGGCGGCGCCCGCCTAAAGTGGCAGCGGCCTGCCGGCCTGCTCGGCGACCAAGTACTCAGCGCACCAGATCGGCCAATTCTCATCACGCTGGCCCCCACGGTCAATCTCGTTGTCTATGGCTTCCACGTTCCTGGTTGGGCCGGAGCTGCGACCGGCCTTCACCGCTCTATCTATCCTTGGCACTGCTGATTGCGTTCTCCCGCGTATAGGCTGCGCCTTCCGCTTCCGGCCATGCCAGTCCGCAATCGCCCAAGTCGGCCGTTCCGGCCGACTTGGGCGATTGCCAAGAAAGAAACACGGAAATCCTTTAGAACTTCCCGTTCTGATTCTTCCATTCCGATTGCGCAGGAATGGCCTCGATCGTGTCCCAGTGTTCGACGATCTTGCCGTCCTTGACGCGGAAGAGGTCGTAGAAAGAGGTATGCTTGCCGGCAAAGCTGCCCTCGCTCGCGGTCAGCACGAAATTGCCCTTGCCTAGAACCTGGTGAACCTTGTCGTATTTCATGGTGACCCCGGCGGCGGCCATGGCCTTCAACGCCTCGCCCAGACCAGACAGCCCATCGGCGATCTGGGGATTGTGCTGGGTGTAGGCATCGCCCTCGATGTAGGCGCCAAGCTTTTCCATGCGCCCGTTGACGAGAATGTCGTCGACGAAGGCGGCGACGAGCGTCTTGTTGCTTGCGGTTTTGTCGAGATCTGCCGCTTCGGTCGGCCCGTCCGTCATGCTGTGGCCGCTCGGATTGGGACCGGCCGTCTCCTGGAGATTGTCCCAATGCTCGACGATCCTGCCGTTCTCGAAGCGGAAGATATCGAAGCCGATCTTCGGCCCGAAGAAATCGTAGTCGGTGTGGGCGAACACGTAGTCGGCGTCCTGGAAGACACGCATGGTATTCACCTTTGCCGACCCCTTCGGCAGCGCGGCGAGAAGTGCGCCCAAACCCTGCAGGCCGTCTGCGGCCGAAAGATTGTGCTGGATGTATTTTTCCGGGTTGATGACGGCAACCGGCTCGGATGCACCCGTTTCGATGGTCTTGAGAAGGTCGACGACCTGTTGTTCCTGCGTGGTCATTTTGGTCTCCGTTTGTGCGAATGCGTTAGGGGTGGTCGGGCCTGCTGCGATGGGCAGAAGCGCTGTGGCGGCAAGAAGCAAGCTATGGGCGAGGGCACGGTGTGTAACCTTTTTTGTAACAGACAAGTATGTAACTAATACGGTCACATATACCTGTAAAGGGGCTCACGGAGATAATCGCGTCTCCGCGTTCAGCGTGCGAGATTGGCTTTCGAAACGTCCTGTGCCATGTCCGCTATCGTCGTGCGGGCAAGCTCGGCCTCCATGGCCTTTTCAACGTCGGAAAGATGACTGCGCAGGACGCCATTGATCTGCCTTCCGACCGGGCATTGCGGGTTCGGTTCCTGGTGCAGCGGGAAAATCGTGCTGTCCTCGTCGACGGCGCGGTGTACATCGAGAAGCGTGATGCGGTTGCCAGGCCGCGCAAGCAATGCTCCGCCCCCGGTGCCCATTTGCGACGTCGTCAGCCCCGCCTTGGCAAGTTGGGACAGCAATCGCCGAATGAGCGTCGGGTTGGTGCTCACGCTGGAGGCGACGAGTTCGGATGTAGCGGGCCGTCCGTCCTGCGTCTGAAGAAATGTCAGGATGTGGGTGGCGACGGCAAAACGGGTGTTCATCAAGCGTCCTCTGTATGTGCGTGATATAGGCACATATGATGCCGAAGCCAATCCTTTCAGCCCCAGGCACGTCAGGGCCAGTCGTGGTAGTCCGAGGATGTCTGTATCGGCGCGTCGCTGGTCTTCTTGATCGCCATCGCCCGGTATCGCGCCGGCGACATGCCGGTCTTGCGTTTGAAGAAATGGCTGAAATTGCCCGGATCGCGAAAACCCAGGCTGTAGGAGATCTCCTGCACGTCGCGGGCGGATCGTTCGAGCCGCTGCTTGGCCTCCTGAACGAGGCGGTCATGCACGAGTTCGATCGGCGAGCGCGACAGCGTGCGCTGGCAGATGGCATGGAGGCGGTCGGTGGTTATGCCGAGTTCGGCCGCATAATCGCTAATGCTGCGATGCCGTCGGAAGCTGATTTCCACCGACTGGCGGAAGCGTTGGAGGATCGAGCCGGCGCTGGCACGCTGCTCCCCCGCCGCAGGTGATCGTTGCAGCCGCCAGACGGTCATCAGGATCAGCCGCATATAGGCCGAGATTACCATACGCGAGGCGCGGCCGTCCGTCGCCAGTTCGGCAAGAGCGCCTTCGAACAGCGGTATCATCTCGCGCAGGCTGGTGGGTTCCAGCGCGTCGTTCACCGAAAAGCCGGCCGAAAACACCCTCAGTGCGGCCGACTCGGCATGTTCGCCGATCGCTTCGCCGAGGATCTCGGGCGATGCGCCGAAGAGATAGCCGCGGCTGCCCGCCGCCACCGTGATCGTCTCTTCCGCGCTCGGCGGAAACAAGGCGATGGCAGGGCCGACGATAGTTGCCGGACCCTCGCTCCGCGCGAGGTGGATGTTACCGCTCGTGAGCAGCAGCGCGTGATGGAACCAACGCTGCGCTGGCCTTCCGATGCGGAGGACGCGGGACTGGATGGCGGGCTCGATCGCCTCACTGCGGGCATCGTGATGGATGGCTGGATCGGTATGCATGAGGCACCAAGACCAGAAAATCACAATTAATGGCCAGAAAATCACATTCTCATTTTCGATGCAAGGCGTAGCATTTCCATCAAGAGCCTTTGGGAGGGGGCAGACATGGCGGCTTTGGGTAGTTCTCGCAGCATGTGCCTGTCGTTCGACAGGCCGGACAGTGTTTCCCCGGCGCCAGTCCGCAGGGTGTCGATGCTGATCGGCGGGCGCGATGCCGACGCCGCCAATTCGGCGACCTTCGATCGCTTCAGCCCGGTCAGCGGCGATCTCGTGACCGTCGCGGCTGCAGCGACCGCCGCGGATGCAGCAACCGCAGCCGATGCGGCGGCCGCTGCCTTTCCCGACTGGTCGCAGACGAGCCCTGGTTATCGCCGCGAGCTGCTGGAGCGCGCCGCGCAACTGCTTGTTGCCCGCGAACACGACTTCATGGCTGCGATGATGGCCGAGACCGGCGCGACACGCGACTGGAGCGCATTCAATGTCGCGCTTTCGGCAAAAATCTTCTCCGAGACCGCTGCCATGACGACGCAGATCGGCGGGCATGTCATTCCGACCGATGGTCCGGGTAAGACATCGATGGCCTTTCGCCAGCCGGCTGGCGTGTGCCTGGCGATTGCGCCTTGGAATGCCCCCGTCATCCTGGGCGTTCGCTCGATCGCCATGGCACTTGCCTGCGGCAATACGGTGGTGCTCAAGTCGTCGGAACTCTGCCCTGCAACCCATAGGCTGATCGGCGACGTGCTCACCGAGGCCGGTTTTCCGGAAGGCGTGCTCAATATCGTTTCGAATGCGCCGGCCGATGCTTCCGCGATCGTCGAGACGCTGATCGCGCATCCGGTCGTCCGCCGGATCAATTTCACCGGCTCGACCCGCGTCGGCCGGATCATCGCCCAGACCGCCGCCAAGCATCTCAAACGCTGCCTGCTGGAACTCGGTGGCAAGGCCGCCTTCATCGTCATGGACGATGCCGATCTCGACCTCGCCGTCAGTGCCGCGGCCTTCGGCGCCTATTTTAACCAGGGCCAGATCTGCATGTCGACCGAGCGCATCATCGTCATGGACGAGATTGCGGACGCCTTTGTCGAGAAGTTCCTCGCCAAGGCAAGGACATTGCGCGCTGGTGATCCGGTTCAAGGCGACCTGCCGCTCGGGGCGCTGGTGACGGCGGAATCCGCGCGCCGCGTGCGTGGCCTGATCGATGATGCCGTAGCCAAGGGAGCGGCCTTGCTCACTGGCGGCGACAATCGCGACGCTTTCATGGATGCCACGGTCATCGACCACGTCACGCGTTCGATGCGCATCTACCGCGAAGAGAGTTTCGGCCCGGTTGCATCGATCATCCGCGTCGGCTCGGTCGATGAGGCCGTGACGGTCGCCAACGATTGTGAATACGGCCTTTCGGGCGCGGTCTTCAGCCGCGACATAGGCCGGGCTCTCGACGTCGCCCGGCGGATCGAGACCGGCATTTGCCACATCAATTCGGCGACGGTGTGCGACGAGCCGCAGATACCGTTCGGCGGCGTCAAGGCGAGCGGCTACGGCAAATTCGGCGGACCCGCGGCGCTCGACGAATTCACGGAACTGCGCTGGATCACGATATCCGGCGACAACCAGGAATATCCGATCTGAGACAGGGAGAGACGGATCGGGGGTTTTGACCAAGGGAGGATGCAATGACGAAGAAAGAGAAGCCAAACGGCCTGACCCGGCGCGAACTGCTGGCGACGGCGGGCGCCGCCACTGCCGCTATGACGATGGGCATCAGGCCGGCCTTCGCGACCGATACACTCAAGGTGGGCTTCATCAGCCCGCGCACTGGTCCCCTCGCGGGCTTCGGCGAAACGGACGGATACGTCCTCGAGGTGGTGCGCAAGGCGCTCGCCAACGGCATCGATATCGCGGGCAAGACCTACGCCGTCGAGATCCTCGATCAGGATACGCAATCCGATCCATCGCGCGCCGGCCAGCTCGCCAAGGACCTGATCAACAACCAGGCGATCGATCTGATGCTGGTGGTTTCGACGCCCGAGACGATCAATCCCGTGGCCGATGCCTGCGAAGCCGCTGGTGTGCCCTGCCTTTCGACCGTCATGCCGTGGGAGGCCTGGTATTTCGGTCGCGGCGCAAAGCCAGGCGAGCCCTCGCCGTTCAAATGGACCTACCATTTCGGCTTCGGCGTCGGCGAATTCCACAAGACCTATGTGTCGCAGTGGAAGCTGATCGAGACCAATCGCAAGGTCGGCGTCATGTATCCGAACGATGCCGACGGCAACGCGATCCGCGCCAATCTCGCGCCGCTGCTGCAGAAGGACGGCTTCACGATCGTCGATCCGGGCGCCTATGAGACCGGCACCACGGATTTCTCCAGCCAGATCGCGCTTTTCAAGCAGGAAGGCGTCGAGATCATCAACACCTTCCCCATTCCGCCGGATTTCGCCACCTTCTGGCGTCAGGCGGCGCAGCAGGGACTGCACAGGCAGGTCAAGATCGTTCAGGTCGCCAAGACGGGCCTGTTCCCGTCAGGCGTGGAGGCTCTCGGCAATCTCGGCATCAAACTCGGAAGCGCCGCCTACTGGCACAAGGCGTTCCCGTACAAGTCCTCGGTTGCCGGCGTCAGCGGCACCGAGCTGGCCGATGGTTATGAGGCCGCTTCGGGCAAGCAGTGGACGCAGCAGCTCGGCGCGACGCTCTCGCTGTTCGATGCCGGCTTCGACGCACTGAAGAAGACCCCGGATCCGAAGAGCAAGGAAGCCGTCGCCAAGTCCCTCTCGACGCTCAACACTGTGACCATCGCCGGCAAGGTAGATTTCACCTCCGGCCCTGTCCCCAACGTTTCCCCCGGCCCGATCATCGGCACCCAATGGGTGAAGGCGGCGGAAGGCGCAAAATTCCCGCTCGACTACGTGGTGACGGAAAATGCGACCGATCCGAACGTGCCGGTCGGAGCAACGCTCCTGTCGTACAACGGATAGGCGCCATGTCGGTGGACAGCGGAGATGGAGCCGGCGCAAGCCGGTTTTCGGGAAGCGGCATCACCAAGCGGTTCGGCGCCCTTGCTGTGCTGGAGAGTGTCGATTTCTCCATGGGAATGGACGAGGCAGTGGGCATCGTCGGCCCGAACGGCGCCGGCAAGACGACGCTGCTTGCGACGCTTTCAGGCGCCTATCAGCCAAGCGCCGGCGCGGTGACCTTCGGCGGACACGACGTGACGCGGCTTCCGGCCGCGGCCCGTTGCCGCCTCGGCCTGGTGCGCACGCACCAAGTTCCCAAGCCATTTTCCGGCATGACCACCTTCGAGAATGTCTATGTCGCGGCGGCGCATGGCGACGTGCGCAGCCGCGACGAGGCCTATGAGCGTGCGATCGATGCGCTGAACCTGTGCGGCATGCTTGCCGTGGCCAACCGGCAGGCCGAAACACTCGGCCTTCTGGATCGCAAGCGGTTGGAGCTTGCCCGCGCACTCGCAACCGGGCCCAAGGTCATCCTGCTCGATGAGATCGGCGGCGGGTTGACGGACTCCGAGGCGCAGGAACTGGTGCAGACGATCCAGGAACTGCGTCGGCGCGGCATCGGTATCGTCTGGATCGAGCATATCGTCCACGTGCTTCTTCAAGTCGTGGAACGGCTAATCTGCATGGATGCAGGGCGCATCATTGCCGATGGGGAGCCGCAGGCGGTGATGTCCGACCCCGAGGTGGTTCGTGCCTATCTCGGAGGAAGCACGCAATGACGATGGCGATCGAGAAACTGACGGTGCGTCATGGCCTGCTCGAGGCGGTTCGTGGCCTCACGCTTAGTGTGGCGAAGGGCGAGACGCTGGCGCTGGTTGGCGCCAACGGCGCGGGCAAGACGACGCTTTTGCGCACGCTCGCGGGCGCCCACCCCGCTCATGGCGGGTCTATCGTCATCAATGGCGAGGACGTGACGCGTCTTCCAGCCCATCAGCGAGTTCGCCGCGGCATCGCGCTGGTGCCGGAAGGTCGCAAGATGTTCGCCTCGATGACCGTGGCCGAAAACCTGAAGCTCGGGGCGATGGCAGGCCGCAAGGGCGAATGGTCGATCGACCGCGTCGTCGACATCTTTCCCAATCTCAGGAAACGCCTCGACCACAAGACCGGTCACCTGTCCGGCGGCGAGCAACAGGCAACCGCTATAGGCCGCGCATTGATGAGCAATCCCGAAATATTGCTACTTGACGAAGTCTCGCTCGGCCTCTCGCCGCTGATCGTCGACCGCGTCTATGCCTCGCTCGACGGGCTGATGAAGTCGGGCACCACGATCATCCTGGTCGAGCAGGATCTGGCCCGCGCCATGGGTGTCGCCGACCGGGTCATCTGCATGCTGGAGGGCAGGGCGGTGCTGGAAGGTTACGCGAAGGATCTGACGCGCGACCAGGTGACGGAGGCCTATTTCGGCCTGCATCGAACGAAGGCGGGGAGGGTGCCGGCATGACGAACCAGATCGTCCAGGGGATCCTGCTCGGGGGATATTACGCGCTGATCGCGTGCGGCCTGTCCTTCATGTTCTCGGTCATGCGCATCATCAATCTCGCGCATGGCAGCCTGGCGGTGGCCGCCGCCTATCTGATCTTCGTGCTTTCGGAGCGGGCGCAACTGCCGCTTTGGGCCTGCTTCATCGTTGCCGTGGCGGTCATGGCCGTGGCCGGCTGGCTGATCCAGCGCCTCATACTTGATCGCAGCGCGCGCGGCGGGCAGCTGCTGCCGATCCTCTCCACCTTCGGCCTGTCTATGGTGATCGAAAACGCGCTCTTCGAACAGTTCGGCGCCGACACCCGTTCGCTGGCCAGTGCGATCGGCGATCTGTCCTGGGATAGCTGGGAACTTCCCGGCGGGCTTTATGTCGGCAAGCTGCCGGTGCTGATCTTCGTCACCGCGGTCGTGCTGCTGGCCGGCCTGCAGTTGATGCTCAGCTACACCCGCATCGGCAGAGCGATCCGCGCCACCGCGGAGGATCCCGACACCGCCGGGCTCGTCGGCATCGACGCGCGGCGGGTGAATGCGGTCGCCGCGGCGATTACACTAGTCACCGTGACGATCGCGGGCATGTTCCTTGGCATGCGCGCCACCTTCGAGCCCTACTCCGGGGCTCCGCAACTGCTTTTCGCCTTTGAGGCATCTGTGATCGGCGGCGCGGGCTCTCTTTGGGGCACGCTGGCCGGCGGCATCATCCTCGGCCTTGCCCAGACGTGCGGGGCATCGCTTCATCCGCTCGGCTTCCTGATCGCGGGGCATGGCGTCTTTCTGATCATCCTGTTTGCGCGACTCATGTTTCCGGATCTCGCCTCCATGCCGGCCCGGTTGATCAGGCGGGGAGCTGCCGCATGAGCCTTGTTGTCTCGCCTTCAATGGTCCAGCGCTGGACTCGCTTGTCCCGGCGCGCGGCCGCGGCAGTGGTGATCGTGCTACTCGGCCTCGCCGTTCTGCCCGGCGTGCTTGGCGCCGGCGCCATCGATCGGCTTGCCGCGCTGTTCGTCTATGTCATTATGGCCGCGATGTGGAATGCGCTGGCCGGCTATGGCGGCCTGGTCTCGGTCGGCCAGCAGATGTTCTTCGGGCTCGGGGCCTATTTCACGGTGCGTCTCGCCGAGACTGGGCTCGATCCCTTCGTGGCGATGGGCATGGCAAGCCTTCTAGTCGCGGTGGTTTCCTACCCACTGTCGCTCGTGATGCTGCGGCTCAAGGGCGGCGAGTTCGCCATCGGCATGTGGGTCGTCTCCGCACTCACCCATCTGATGGTCAACCTTGACGGGCTGATCCAGGGCGAGACCGGCCGCTCGCTGATCTCACTCAATGCCTATGCGCCCGGCGCGCGGCGCGACATCATCTACTGGCTCGCGCTGGTCGCCATGACCGGATTGCTCGGCGGACTGTTCGCCCTGTTGCGCAACCGCACGGGCGCTTCGATCCAGGCCATCCGCGACAACGAGGAGGCGGCCGGATCGCTCGGCATCGACGTGACCCGCACCAAGCGGCTGATCTTCGTGCTGGCGGCCTTCGGCATAGGTGTGGCGGGTGCGCTCTGGTTAGCGAGCGCCACCACCTTTCAGCCCAAGACCTATTTCTCCGTGCAATGGACGGCCTACATGATCTTCATGGTCCTGGTCGGCGGCATCGGCCGATTTGAAGGCGCGATTCTCGGCGCCGTGATCTTCTTCCTCATCGAGACATGGTTCGGCGCACTCGGCGTCTGGTATCTGATCGGCCTCGGCGTCGTTGCTCTTCTGTTCTCGCTCTTCATGCCGCTCGGCCTTTGGGGCGCGATCGAAACCCGTTTCGGGGTCTCCTTGATGCCGGTCGGATACCGGCTGGAGATCCCGCCCCAGTCCAGAAAGGATTAAGGCATGCTCAACGGCAAGACCATCGTCATCACCGGCGTATCGTCCGGCATTGGCGCCCGCACGGCGGAACTGGCGATCGCTCAAGGGGCGGACGTCATCGGCATCGATATGCGCGATCCGCCAGCCGCGCAGGGCGCATTTCTCAAGGGCGATCTCTCTGACCCGGAGGGCATTGCGGCGATCGTCAGGCAACTGCCGCAGCGCGTCGATGCGCTTTTGAACGTCGCCGGCGTCTCCGGCACAGGCGGCGCCGCCGTTACGTTGGCCATCAACTTCTATGGTCTGAGACTGCTGACCGAGAGCCTTGCACCGCGCATTCGCGAAGGCGGTGCCGTCGTCAACGTTGCATCAATAGCCGGCTATGGATGGCGCGCCAACCTGGCGCGCGCCAAGGCGCTGGTCGGCGTGCCCGGCTTTCCGGATGTCGCCAAGATTCTGGCGGACAACGGCGTGCCGAACGAGATCGGCTATCCCCTTTCGAAGGAACTCCTCATTCTCTGGACCCAGATTGCTGCGCATCAACCGCTGTTCAAGCAACGGGGCATTCGCGTCAATGCCGTAAGCCCGGGTCCGGTCGAAACGCCCATTCTCACGCAGTTCCGCACCGTGCTGGGCGATGCGAAGGTCGATTCCGACATCAGCCGCACCGGGCGGGCGGGCACCGCCTCCGACATCGCGCCCGCGATCCTGTTCGCCGCCTCGGACGCGGCGCGCTGGATCAACGGGGCAAACCTGGCCGCCGATGGCGGCCTCGAGGCGTCGATCAATGCCGACGTTATCGGCTTCTAGGAGAGAGTAATGACGATTGACATTCAACAGATCATTGGCGGCAAATTCGTCGGCGCGAAATCCGGAAAGACGTTCGACAGGCTCGATCCGTTTACCGGCCAGGTGGCGACACGATCGCCCGCATCGGGGCTCGACGACGTGGCGGCAGCGGTTGCGGCTGCGCAAGCCGCCTTTCCGGCTTGGTCAAAGGCCGGTCCCAGCGAACGCCGCGCCCTGTTGAACCGGGCCGCGGACGTGCTTGCCGCCAAGGTCGGCGACTTCACGCAGCTTATGATCGCCGAGACCGGGGGCACGGCCCCCTGGGCCGGCTTCAACACCATGCTGGCGGCAAACATGCTGCGCGAGGCCGCCAGTATGACCACCCAGATTCAGGGCGAGATCATTCCCTCCGACAAGCCCGGCACGCTTTCCATGGGGATACGCCAGCCGGCCGGCGTCTGCCTCGGCATCGCGCCGTGGAACGCGCCCGTCATATTGGGGGTGCGTGCGATCGCGATGGCGCTCGCCTGCGGCAACACCGTCATCCTCAAGGCGTCCGAAGCGTGCCCCGGCATTCACGTGACCATCGGCAAGGTCTTCGTCGAGGCCGGTTTTCCGGATGGGGTCGTCAATGTGATCACCAATGCGCCTGAGGATGCCGCGGCCGTGGTCGAGGCGTTGATTTCCGCGCCAGCGGTCAGGCGCGTGAACTTCACGGGTTCGACAAGGGTCGGCCGGGTCATCGGCGAGCTTTCCGCCCGGCATCTGAAGCCCGCCTTACTCGAACTGGGTGGAAAGGCGCCGATGATCGTGCTCGACGATGCCGATATCGACGCCGCGGTCAATGGCGCGATTTTTGGCGCCTTTGCCAATATGGGCCAGATCTGCATGTCGACCGAGCGGTTGATCGTGCACGAGAAGGTGGCGGACGAATTCGTCTCGAAGCTTGCCGCACGCGCCGGAAAGCTCCCCGCGGGCGACCCGCGGGGCCAGGTCGTCCTCGGTTCGCTCGTCAGCCCCGAGGCGGCACAGAAGATGGACGGCCTGATCGCCGACGCCAGGGACAAGGGCGCCAGGCTTGCCGCAGGCGGAGCCAGAACGGGCAGCGTGGTCCAGGCCACAGTGCTCGACGATGTCAGGCCCGGCATGCGTATCTATGACGAGGAGAGCTTCGGCCCTGTGAAGCCCGTAATCCGGGTGAAGGACGAGGACGAGGCCGTCGCGATCGCCAACGACACGGAATATGGCCTCTCCGCATCCGTCTACAGCCGCGACATCCAGCGCGCCATGGCGGTGGCGGCCCGCATCGAGAGCGGAATTTGCCACATCAACGGACCGACGGTGCATGACGAAGCACAAATGCCGTTCGGCGGGGTCAAAAGCTCCGGCTACGGTCGCTTCGGCGGCAAGGCCGCGATCGCCGAATTCACCGATCTCCGCTGGATCACGGTCGAGGACCCCCATCAGCACTATCCTTTCTGAAAACGCGGAGAAACGGGGGCTGACGTCGTAGGCGGGCGCGCACGTCAGATCAGATGCGCCAGAACCATTATCTCAGCAATCGGATCGAGCAGGATCATCGGCTCATCAAGCGGAGTGCGATCGATGCCGGGTCTCAAATGTTTGCAACAGCAACCATCACATTGGCGAGCATCGAGATGGTTCACACAAGGCGCAAGCGGCTGAGCCACTTTGTCTTCAACCCAGCGTCACCCCTCTGGGAACGATTCGAGGCAATCGCAGGCTTCCCGACTCGCGCTGGTTGCGAATCGAGTGGGGCGGGCTGTTGAGTAGCTGGCAGTGCAGAAGCGGTCGGGCTCCAGAACCGAAAGACGGGTTTTCTGTGCGATTCTGCGGGAATCGGCGTGTCTGTAAGGAAGCCGGGCACCGGCGTGCTCCGCGTTCCTGGCGTACTCTCCGCCGTTTCGGCGCCGGCCGCGTCCGATGGATTGCAAAGAATCCCGCGCGAGGAGGGTGGCGAGTCGGGCTTTGGGGCCTGATTCCGGGCCTGTTTGGGCTTCTTTGGGTGTCCGCTGGGTGCGGGATCAGGGGCGGGTCTGGAATCCGGGAGGCGCGGCGCTCGAGCTTCCGCAGGGATCTGCGGGGTTTGGTGGTTTGTGTCGTAAAAAGTTCAAACGGGGTGCAAATTGGCGTTGACAGTTTGGGAGGGTGGGGCCTATATACGCCTCAACAACGAGGGCGGTGCGCCGCTGGCGGCGAGGAAGTTCGCTTCTGAGAAGCCCTGGTTGACGAAATCAAGCGAGCCGCGTGAGCGACCTCGGATGGCCCCTGGA
>NZ_PXYL01000040.1 GCF_003012705.1 Pseudaminobacter soli (ex Li et al. 2025) | reverse complement strand
CGGCGCCGGAGGCCCTCATATGGCCGTCGAAACCCGGCAAAGCGGCACCATCATCGGCTCTGCCGCTGGCCGATAAGCCCATCATGCATTAAGACTGAAACCGGACCACCTCATAGGGGCAGGCCACAAGCTCCTTGGCTATTGCGGTGGCCTGCGGCAATGTCGTTGCGCCGAGCGCTGCCTTGGCATTGCGCAGGAAAAAGCAGACATTGGCAAAGGTTGTGTTTTCAATGATGGCAATTGCCTTCATGGATTTGCCTTCGGCGGACCATCTCAGACACGTCAGCTCGACTGCCTTCAACCGGACGTCGGTTCTGCGTGTCGGTTGTACGCGGAGGGCCTCCATGCGGGAATGGACTTGCCCAAACGACGCCGCAGCTACAACAGGGTTTAACTTATATTCGTCTGCGAAGTTTGCGTCGCTCGAAGCCAAGGTCAACATAGCCATGCGACCGAACCCGGTCTTGATCGGGATGGAGATACCTGACCTGATGCCAAACTCCGCGGCCTCGCCGTAAAACACTCGTCGCTCCTTGCTCATCCTGGGCGTTGAGACGTTGGACCAGGAAAATGCTTCTGCTCGAGTCTTCGCGTTGAGCACAACCGGGTCTATGAGAGCGTAGCTTTTTTCAAAGTACCGAACCTGCCACTCTACCGGATAGTTTGAGATGGCCGTATGAGTTTCTGCATGCAAGGTGAGATAGGCGTAAACGCTGAAGCCTGCTTCACATGTCAACCTTTGAAGCGTTGACTCAACCGAGATCTCATCACGTGCGAGCATAATTTGTTCGGTAAGCCGCTCGAACCATTGATTCAACTCAACCTCCCCCGCGCCGCCGAAATGAATGAACCCGGCGCGGTCAAAGATACCGCGAGATAAAATCCAGTGAGAAGAACCTATGATGACTTGCGTTATCAGGGTCGGTTGAAAAACGACAATTTTGTCAGCGATTTTTCTCCATGGGTAACCTGGTTGGCTTGGAAGCCAGATAGCTCAGCAGTCTTTATCTAGTAATATAGGCCGCTGGGAAAATGATATCTTGATCGACGAGAACATTGAACCTGTAGCCCGGACGAACGTTGATCGTCGGCTGCACCTGCAGGTTCTTCGAGATCGTCTGCTCCGCCACTCGCCCAATTGATTCGGCAAAGTTGCGCCGTACCGCATCGGACGCGTTGTCCTGTGTCGCAAGCGTCGAGCTTTGCGGAATCGCCATATCAATGCCGGTTCCGATGATGGCAACGAGAGCAGCCGAACCAAACGTGCGCCAGAGATGGCGATCGACCTTATCCTTGAATCCGCCATAGCCTTCCGCATCCGCTCCGGCCATGCCGCCGATTTGGAGCGTCGAACTGTTTGGGAATACCAGGTCTGTCCAAACGACAAGCACGCGCGCCTGACCGAACGAAACCTTGGAATCGTAACGCCCGAAGAGTTTTGCTCCCTGGGGGATGAGCAGATGATAGCCGGTGGCGCTGTCATAAACATTCTGGCTGACCTGCGCGGTGATGCGGCCAGGTAGGTCCGAATTGAGACCGGTGATCAGGGTCGCTGGGATCACTGAGCCGCGTTTCAACTCATAAGGCGAGAACTGTGGTACGACTTGGTTCGGCAGATAACCGTGATCCTTGATGTCTTGATTGAAGAAATGCTCTTTCGACACCTGCCCGTTCGGATCGATATTCTGCTCCGCTATGCCGGATTGCAGGGCAGCGGCATAAAGTTCGGAGGCGCTGTTTATGCTGGCCACCGGGTGCTGCCGGCCCGCGGGCGTAGCATCAACCGCTTCTCGGCCAAGATCGGAAATGTCAATTTTGAGCGGCGAATCCAGTGCGCCGGCGCGGGCTTGAAAGCGGGCCATCTGCTGGCGGTGACGTTCGCGGAGATATTGTTCTTCCTGTTCCCTTTGTAGGCGTGCCCTCCACTCTCTATCGGCTTCGAGCCTTGGCGGTCGTTCTTCCCGCTCGGTAAGTCCCGGCATCTGTGTCGGCATCTCCTTCTCGGCCTTCCGTTGTTCTGTGGCGGGTGTCGGCTGGAACACCTCACGCTGTTCGGGCTCGCCGATAATCCCATCCGAGACGCCCTGCTTGAGCTTGTCGCCATAGCTCGAGGCTGATGCGTTCGAGGCGTTTTCGATCTGGTTGTCGCGACCGAAGGGGAGACCACGCCAGGAGAGGCCGGCTATGACCACGCCGATGAAGGCGATGATGACCGCGATCACTACGATGACCGGCAGGCGGTTGAGGCGGCGCATGTCCTTCTGGTCGCCGGATTGGACAACGCCTCCGAGCTGGAGCGACTGGACCATGATCTCCTCCGTCAGTTCCGCTGCATGATCGAAAGCGGGCTGACCGGCGTGGCACCGGACGGCGTCGCCGTGTAGGCGCGGCCGAGAGCGAGGGACGGCGTCGAAAGCTGGGCCAGCACGTGCCCGTCAATGGTGTCAAGCGAGTAAGCAAGTTCGACGGGCTTCGCGTCCTTGTCAGGCCCTCCGTCCGTCACGACGCTATAGCCCCAGCCTTTGAGCGCTGTCTCTAACGCCATGGCGAAGTCGGACGTGCCTTTGTCCATCTTGATCGCTGCGCTGCTTGCCGATCCCATCTGCTCGGCAAGCCGGCTCGCCATATCGCCGGCGATGGCACTTGCTGCCGGGCCGGAGATTGCCGTCGGGGCCGAGGCGGTGGTGAGGGCTTCATCCGCCGTCTGGCAACCGATAAGGAGGGTAGCGGCAAGGAGGCAAAGGTGCGGCCGCATTGGTCAGGCCCCCCGCCGAATGGTGATTTTCTGCTGCCGCCAACCGACGCCCGAGACAAGGATCGCCTTGTCCACCGCGTAGTCGACGATCATCATGTCGTCTTTCATCCGGTAGTTGACGATGCGGTTCTGGCCACCACTGACGACGAACAGAACCGGTGCGTCCTGCCCGGCAATCGACCTCGGAAACTGAATGTAGGTCTTCATGCCATCCGAATAGACCCGCTTCGGCTTCCATAAGGCGTTTCCGCTCATCGAATAGGAGAAGTTCAGTTTGTCGGGTGCGGAGCCAGAACCGCCGCCGATTTCAACACGAGCATTGATAGCCGCGAGCTTTGCCGAGACGTCTTCCGGATAGTCGAAGCCCACACGCGCCATATACTGGCTCGGATGGGACTTTAGCTGGATGTGGTAGGTCCGGCGCGAGGTTGTGATCACCATAGAGGTGACAAGGCCAGGTTCAGACGGCTTGACGATCAGGTGGATGGCCTGTCCGTTGGCAGCACCAGAGGTGGCGGGTTCCACCTTCCAGCGCACTGTATCGCCAATCAGCACGTCGCGGACGATTTCGCCGCCCTGCAATTCGATATCGCAGACCTGGAGGGGCGAACAGATGACAGACGGCTGCGTCTCGCCGAACAGGAACATCACCTTGCCATCCGGCCCTTTCGCGACGAGGCCGGGCGTGTCGCGCCATTTCCCAGAGATGGTCGTACCTTTGACCTCGTTCGTGGTCATGCTTTGTGCGATAGAGCCGGCCGTGGAGATGAGTGTGGCTATGCAGCCCGCGGTCGCAATCAATCCTGTCTTTCCCATGTGATTTTCCCTCCCTCTTAAAGCTGTGCCGTCCAGTCGAAATCGCGGATATAGAGGCCGATCGGATTGAGGCGTATGGTCGCCTCGTCCGGCGGCGCGGTCAGCGTCACCGTGGCGATGCCGCGGTAACGCCGCGTTCCGGTTTCTTTGCCCCTCCGATCCCGCTCATATTCGGTCCAGTCGATTTGGTAGGTCTGGCTCGACAGCGCCACGATGTTGTTGACCTCGATCGCTACCGTCGACGTCTTCGCCTTCTCGAACGGCGAATTGTCCCGAAACCAGGAATTGATCTTTTGTGTCGAAGGATCGGAGTTGCGCAGCAGTGCGTAGGTCCGGTCGATATATTGCTTCTGCACCACAGCGTCCGGTGTGATGGAGCGGAAGCTCGTCACGAAGTTCCCGAGCGTGGCACGCACCACGCGAATTCCTCGCGTCGGGCCTGCGCCAGATCCTTGTCCGCCTGCTCGCTCTGGAGCCAAGTTCCCATCATGGCCATCTGCTGCGAGACGAGGCCGCGCAATTTCTGCATTTGCGCGACCTGTTGGGTCGCGATCTGGTGCCCGACCTGCAAGGCTTTCATCTGGCCGTCAGCGCTTTCCGACATGCCGCGCAGCCGGTTCATCGTATCCTCTTCGTTGTCGAACTGGTCGGCCGTGAGGTTTGCCGCCTTCAGCGTGCTGGCGATGGTATTGCGATTGGTATTCGACCATCTCTGATAGGTGGTCGAAAAATCTTCACCGTTCGGCAGATTCTTCCTGAGATCGGCATAGCTCTGGAACCGCTGCTGCAAGATGTCGTCGGCATTGCCCATCGAGAAGGCGATGCCCTGCCCCTGCCCTACAATGCCGCGCAATTGATTGAGGTCACGCTCAACCTGTCCCCAGATGTGAGCCGGAAGCTGCGCGGTGTTTTGCTGCATGTTCTGGTACATTTTGAGCTGGTTCTGAATCTGCTCGGCGAGCTGGCCAATCTGGGTCAACTGGTTGTCGACCTGCACGCCGGAGCTCTCGAGCAACTTGATTAACTGCGCATTGTTGGCGAGCTGCGTCCATTCGGTTGCAGATCCCATCACCGTCCCGGCATGAGCGGGCAAGGAGAGAACGGCAGTCGCCGTTAGCGCAGCGGCAAGGAACCAGCTATTCGGCCTCAAGCAGCGATGATGCATGAAAAACTCCTCTCGATTGCAGCCAATGGATCGTCCAGTTCTGGCCATGTTCAGATTTGAGCGCCCGAATGCGCTTGAGGTCGGTTTTGCCGGAGGCGCCGACGAAACTCAGCGCGACGGGGCCGAGTGCCATGTCGAACAGACGGCGCCCCTCGGGAGTGGCGACGTAATATTCGCGCTTCGGTGTGGCGGTGGAGACTATCTCGATCTGACGCTCGTTGAAGCCGATCCGCTCGTAGAACTCTCGCGTCCCAGGCTCGCGCGCCGCGCCGTTCGGAAGGCAGATCTTGGTCGGGCAGGATTCTTTGAGCACATCGATGATGCCCGACCGTTCGGCGTCCGAAATCGACTGCGTGGCGAGGACGACGGCGCAATTGGCCTTGCGCAGCACCTTCAGCCATTCGCGGATCTTGCTTCGGAACACCGGATGGCCAAGCATCAACCAGGCTTCGTCGAGAATGATGAGGCTGGGATCGCCCGTCAGCCGCTTCTCAATACGCCGAAAGAGATAGGACAGGACGGGCACCAGATTGCGCTCGCCCATGTTCATCAATTGTTCGATCTCGAAGCATTGAAAGACGCCGAGCGACAAGCCATCCTGCTCTGCGTCGAGGAGTTGCCCCATCGGACCGTCGACAGTGTAGGGATGTAGCGCTTCCTTGATCTCGCGCATCTGCACACCGGAAACGAAATCCGACAGCGAACGGCCTGGCGCACTCGCTATGAGTTCGATCTGACGGGAGATGGCATTACGATGGTCCGGCGTGATCGCGACCCCTTGCAGAGCCACCAGCATCTCGATCCATTCCGTCGCCCAGGCACGGTCGCCATCGGTGGAAAGGTCGGACAGCGGGCAGAAGGCGAGCGCCCTTCCCTCCTCTTCCGTCTCGCCGCCGATCTCGTAGTGATCACCGCCTGCGGCAAGTGTCAGCGGATAGAGTGAGTTGCCCTTGTCGAAGGCGAAGATTTGTGCCCGCTCGTAGCGGCGGAACTGCGAGGCGATCAGCGCCAAGAGGGTGGATTTGCCTGAGCCTGTCGGACCGAAAATCAGTGTGTGGCCGACGTCATCGACGTGCAGGTTCAGCCGGAATGGGGTCGAGCCACTGGCGACCTGCATGAGCGGCGGAGAATCCGGCGGATAAAAGGGGCATGGGGCGACCGGATTGCCGGACCAAACCGAGTTCAGAGGAATGAGATCGGAAAGGTTGCATGTATTGATGAGCGGTTCGCGGACGTTGCAGTACCAGTTGCCGGGCAGGCTGCCGAGATAGGCGTCGGTAGCGTTCAGCGTCTCGATCCGCGCCCCAAACCCTTCCGCCTGCACCAGCCGCCGGACCGCTTCGGCTTTGTCCTGGAGCGCCTCGCGGTGGTCTTCAAACAGGATGACGACGGGGGTGTAGTAGCCATAAGCGACAAGCTGGGAGGAGGCCTGAGCGATGGCGTCCTCTGTTTCGGCCACCATCGTCATGGCGTCCCGGTCTATCGCGCGGGATTCAGTCTGGAATAGCTGGTCGAAGAAGGGCCGCACCTTCTGCTGCCATTTCTTGCGGGTTCGTTCGAGCTTTTGTCGCGCTTCCTCGGCATCGAGGAAGATGAAGCGCGACGACCAGCGATAGGTGAGCGGCATCAGGTCAAGGTGATTGAGAATACCCGGCCAACTTTCAGAGGGCAGGCCATCGATGGCGACGACACCGAGAAATCTGTTCTCGACCTTCGGCGTCAGGCCATGTTGAAGCTCGGCCGTGACGATCCAATCAAGATACATGGGAACGATCGGCAGGCGGACCGGATGGTTCTCGCCGGTGATGCAGAAGCGCGCGAATTGCAGCAGCTCGTCATAGTGCACGATCCGTTCCCCTCCTCGTTCGGAGGTTTCCCGCGTTTCCATGCGACGGATCGACAGCGTATTGGCGAGATATTGCTCGATCTCGCGGATTGAGTTCTTGAATATGGCGAGAACCGTATCCGCATAGGATTTCTTCCTGCTCTCCTCGTCCGAATAGATGTAGCGGGTGAGCGCCGTCTTTTTCGTCTCGGGCGGGCGGTAAGTGAGGATCAGGGCGTGCCGGCTCTCGAAATGTGTCCGCTCGCTCGCAAAATGCGCCCGGCGCTCGGCATCGATGGCGCGGGTGACGGGATCAGGAAAGAAGCAGTGTACTTTGGACGGGTAATCGACCGTCGGGATTCGCACTGCCTCGACCTGGATCATCCAACCGGAGCCAAGGCGGGACAGGATCGCATTGATCTGGCGGGACAGATCGTTGCGTTCGAGGTCGGTGGCGCTCTCGGCGTCAGGTCCGGCGAAATACCAGCCAGCCATCAGGCTGCCGTCCTTCAGCAGCAAAACGCCGTTATCGATGAGGCCGGCGTAGGGAACGAGATCGGCAAAGGACGGGCCGGTGGCCCGGAAACGGCGGAGAGCGACCACTTTCGTCTCCTCAATAACGGCGCCAGGGCGAGCTTGTCGCCCTGTAATAGGGCTTATAAGAGATGTGGCGGAGATAGACCCGCCGCATCAGCGGATCGGCCTTGGCCATCATGCGCAGCGCGCCAACAATGAAGATCCAGATCGCAGCCCCAAACAGCGCGGAATAGAGCGTCAGCACCACGAAAATCAGAATGACGGCTGCAAGGCCCGTGATCAGCACCAGTTCCCGATCCGCGCCCATCAGCAGGTTCGGCCGGGACAGGGCGCGATGGATGCGGTTGCGTCGCAGGCTGGAAAGGGACTCAGCCATGGCCTCCCTCCCCGCCCTCAATGGCCGGAGCCGTCTCCCATTGTTCTTTAGCCGTTCCGATGAACGCGCCGGTCGCGCCGAATAGGCCGACGATCTGCGTCGCGCCAAGCAAAATACCGGCGACGAGAACGACATACATAAGCCGTCGCGCGAAATCGTTTAGCTCTCCGCCGAAAATAAGCATGCCGCCTGCAATTGCCACGGCCGCCAGTGCAATGAAGCCGGCGACCGGGCCGGTGATCGATTGCTGAACCTGCTCCAGCGGCCCTTCCCACGGCAGGCCGCCAGCCGAACCGGCCAGCGCGGGTGAAGCGAGAGCGACCGCGCCAAATGCGACGAGGCCCCAAAAGCGGAAAAGTCTGTCGTTACGCTGCATCGCGTTGCTCCTCGGCATAGGGTTCGACTTGATACTGGTCGCCGGCAAAGCGGCTGACATGCAGGACTTCGGTGACGCGACGGCCGTGCGGGGTGCGCTCGATGAACACGATCAAATCGACGGCATCGCCGATCACAGCCTGCATCGGTTGCTGGCTGGCTTCCGCCGTCAATTGTTCCAAACGTTGAAGCGCGGCGCGTGCCGAATTGGCGTGGATAGTGGCGACCCCACCGGGATGGCCGGTGTTCCATGCCTTGAGCAGCGTAAGTGCTGCGCCATCGCGCACTTCTCCAACGATGATGCGGTCAGGGCGCAGGCGCATGGTGCTTTTGAGCAGTCTGGCCATATCCACGGTGTCGCTGGTGTGCAGGCAGACGGCATTGTCGGCCTCACACTGGATCTCGCCCGTGTCTTCCAGAATGATCAGCCGATCCTCCGGCGCATGCGCGACTATCTCGCGAAGGATGGCATTCGTCAGCGTCGTCTTGCCCGAGCCGGTGCCTCCGGCAACGACGATGTTGTGCTTTGAGGCTACGGCGCTCCGGATCACCGCAACCTGGCCTGGCGTTATGGACTTCGCCACGAGATAGCTGTCGAGCGGAATGACCCGTGATGCACGGCGACGGATGGTGAAGGATGGCCCGGCGACGATCGGCGGTAACAACCCCTCGAAACGGTGGCCGCCGATCGGCAGCTCACCGGATACAATGGGCCGATCGTCGTCCACCTCGGAGTTGAGAACATGGGCGACACTACCGATGATCGTCTCGGCGGCCGAGCGCGGCATCTCGCCCGCCGAGGTAATGCCGTGCCCCAACCGTTCGATGAAGAGCTTGCCGTCAGGGTTCAGCATGATTTCGACGACGCTGGGGTCATCAAGTGCGACGCAAAGATCCTCCCCGAGCGCGTTTTGCAGCTTACTGACCAAACGCGGAAGGGAACGATGTTGGGGCGCCATCATGGTTTAGGCCGCCTTCGGCTGGAGGCCAGCAAATGTCGAGCGGTATCCCTCCGGACGCAGGCGACCGAAGCTGGTCGCATCAGCCTGCAGGATTCCTGCGACACTGCGCGTTTCGTTGATCATGGTCGGTTGGCCAAGCCGCCGCATCGGCCACCCAGCACGCTTCAGGATCCGCTCGAACCGTACATCTGTCGCGGTGGCGATCTCGCTGTAGCCATTCGCCATGGACCATTCGACGATTCCGGTGAACATGGTGAGGGTGGCAACGTGCAGGGCCCCTGCGGCCCTCCCTTCTTCGCACCCAGTGTCGACACAGAAGCGCGAGCTTTCGATCATGCCCCGATGTGCGGGGAGCCGGCCGTTGCGAAGAAGCTGCGGAAATACGGTGCCCAGCATCGTCGTTCCGGTGGCGGGGAGAAGACGCGCACAGCCGATGAGCGAATTGGCTTCGGAAATCGTGATGATGTAGGTCGGCGCCAGATCGTCGAATTCGTCATGCTCGCGGCCGGAAGTGCAGCGCACGTTCCACGAGAGGCGACCCTGGAAAATGCGCGCCCGCAAGCGGTGCATTTCGTCGATGATCCTGGTTTCCGAGGCGGTCCGGGGCTTCGTAATGGCGATGACACGCATCAAACAAATCTCCCTGTCGTTTGAGACGTAGGGTGATTTGCCGTCACTCGGTCGGACGATCTACTCGCAAAAGTGTTAGTGGTGATCCTGGCCGCCGCGAGATGCTGGGCATGGAGGTCGGCACCTCCTCGGTCGAGCCGATCTAGACGGAGTTCCTGCACAACGTCGCCGACCAGATCAATCCAATCGGGCGCCTGAACGGCGAGATCAAGCGGCGCACAGAAGTCGTCGGCATCTTTCCGAACGATGATGCCATGTCAGCCTCGTCGGTGCTTGCTGCTCGAGCAGAATGACGAGTGGGCCGTCCGGCACACCCACTACATGACCCTTGAGACCATCGCCGCCAAGAACGATGATCCACTCATCAGCCTACCCGCCGCGGCAAGCTGATCTAGTTCCGGCTCCGCTCGAACAGCACGGCGACCGCCGGAGCTACACCACCTCCTGGGACATCATCATATTGCTCTCCAGGTTGAGGCTAGACTTTGTTTTTGGAGCATGATCTTGTCCGCAAAGTCTGCAACTTTTCTGGATCGGGAATGAGCATTTGGCAGCAGAAGCAGTCCTGCAATCCGTCTCCCGAGGGGAGATCGACCGCTTACTATCATCTTGTAAACATTTGAAGTTTCTTTGAAACGGAAGCCAAGTCGGCATTTACTTCCGCTACAGGTGGGATGGCGATTTTGGGAGAAACTGACCGAGCTGTTCAAACAGAAATGATCCGGCCAAGACATTTGCCGGGCCGGATCCAACGTCTTAGGCAGCCCTCACACTTGAGCCACATGAACCTCGCGCGACATCTCTGAGAGAATCTCGGGTCCATCCTCGCGCAGGATGACGATTTCCTCGAGACGGATGCCAAAGCGGCCTGGCAGATAGATGCCGGGTTCGATCGAGAACACCATGCCCTCCTCCAGCACCGTTTCCGAGGTTGCGGTGATGTATGGCGGCTCGTGCCCATCGATACCCATGCCGTGCCCGGTACGATGGACGAAGAACTCACCATAGCCGGCGTCGGCGATCACGCCGCGCGCGGCTGCGTCGACTTCCTTTGCCTTCACGCCAGGGCGCGCGGCCTTCAGCGCTGCCTGCACTGCGCGCTCGACGATGGTGTGGATCTGGCCATAACCCTCCGGCGGTCGGCCGACCACGGCCATGCGGGTGATGTCGCTCGGAAAACCGCTCTTGCGGCCGCCGATGTCGATCACCACGGCGTCGCCCTCGGCCAGCTTGCGCTCGCCGGTCTGGTGGTGCGGGAAGGCTCCGTTCTGGCCGGCGCCCACGATCCAGAATGCTGGGGCAGCGCCCTCGGACGAGAAGTGGCCGCGGATGACTTCGGCAAGCTCGCGCTCGGTCATGCCGGCTCGGATCGAGGCGAAGGCCTTCTGCATGGCGCGGTCGGCGATGCCGGCATTCATCTTCAACTTGGTGAATTCGCTGGCATCCTTGCGCATGCGCAGCGCGCCGATCGTGTCGGCGGTGAAGGCATGCTGTGCGCCGGGCAGCGCTCCGAGCAGAAGCAGCGCGAAGTCGGCGCGCATCGTTTCGTCCAGCACAACCTTCTTCGCCTGCGTCGCACCGATGTCGGCGAGCGCAGCTGTCAACGCTGCGTCGGGCCCCTCTGCATCGGCCCAGTTGTGGAAGCTGATGTCGGTGCACTCACGCGTGCCTTCGGCGTTCAGCGCCGGCATCAGGAAGGTTTCCTTCTCGCGCGACACGAGCAGCAGGCAAGGCCGCTCGTCGGGGTGCGGATGGAAGCCCAGCAGCCAGTCCATATGCGATCCGGGCGCAATCGCCACGAGATCGGTGTCGGTGGCACGCATGCTGTCGCGCAGCGCGGCCAGCCGCTTGGCGGTATCTACGGTCATTCCTGCTCTCCTCGTTTCAGGTAGGTCTCAGATGCCGCCGTTGCGGTCGTTGAGCATGACGCAGACCGCGCCGGGCAGCTTCAGCGCCTCGGATGCTGCAACTCGTTCAGGCGTGTAGAAGCCGGCCTCGTGCAGGCAATTGATGGTCGCCAGCACCTCGCCTTCGACTACCACCGGCACGTTGATGACGGATTCGCAGCCGAGCGACTTGATGAGCTCATGGTCGGGGAAGACCGCCGCGATATCGGCGATGGTGTTGGCAACGAAGGTGCGCTTTTCATCGATCACCTGGCGCGACCAATCGGTCTTGTCGGCCGGCTTCGTGCCGGAGACCGGATAGGCTTCGGGCATGTTGGTATAGATGCGGCGTGCGACCTCGGCCACCGGGTCATTGATCGTGATGGTGAAAAGCTTCACGCCGACGGTGTCTTGCGTGAGCTTGTAGAGCGCCTCGCAGGCAGCTTCCGGCTGGTTGCCGGCTGCGGCCATGGCGCGAACGAAATCCTGATAATCGGGCTTTTGCATTGGTGTCTTCTCCATTGCCGGCAAGGCCGGCCTTTCGCTTTTTGGGAGGACGTTGCGGCGGAATGCCGAACGTTGTGAGGGAGAGAATAAAAGAGTCCGGCAGGCGAGCCGGCTTGGTCGGCGTCTCGTTAAGTCATGATTGGTGAAGCTTCAGGTTGGGGTGCGTAGCGATATTGCCGCGCCCGGCGCGACTTACGGCGACGGGAGCCGCAGTGTCGCTTCCGCTGTTGTTGAACACGTCCATCGTGCATGTGTGCAGTATGGTGGCCGCCTCGCTGGCGTGGTTCCAACTGGCATGCGGTCTCGTCGAAGCGAAATGGATGGAATCCCCTGCCTCCAGAACCGTCGCCTCGCCATCGACCTCGACCGTGAGGGCGCCCTGCAGCACGAAGAAGATCTCCTCGCCTTCATGCGTCGTCAACTCGGTTCGATAGCTGGCCGGATGGTGCATGAGGACACTTGTCAACGCACTGCCTGGAAAGGCGGCCGAAAGCCGCTCGTAGGTGATGGCGTTGGCACTGTCGCCGATCGCATAGGCCGGGCGCTGCTCGTGCCGGGTGACGGGTCCCTCCCCGCGCGGCTGCGACAGGAATTGACTGACATCGGCGTCGAGAACGCGGCAGACCGCCACAAGCGAGGTGAGCGACGGTGTGGTGATGCCGCGCTCGATTTGTGAGATGAAGCCTACTGAAAAACCTGCCTTGTCGGCCACCTCTTTCAAGGTCAAACCGAGGCCGGTTCGGCGCTCGCGCAGTCGCTGGCCGAGGGAGTTTTCTTCCCTGCCCGCAACTTGGCTGGTGACTGCTTCCGCGTTCACGCTCGACCCTCTTAGAATTTTAGCGTGACTAAAATCTGGCTCGGCAGCCCGCGAGTCGTCAAGCGGTTTTTAGCAATACTAAAACTCTTGCGATCGGCTTTGCTGCTGGGGCGTACTGTCGGACCGTGGCGTTTCGCGATTTGCCGCAAACCGCGACCTGTCGGTAACGTGGCGGCTTGTTCCAAGAGGATACAAATGGCCTCGAGCGAATAAGCGCGTCCGGCGCCCGAAAGACCCCTCGCCCATCCGCAAGTGGATCGAGCCTTCATCGGCGGACTGGTGCGCACCTTCTATGGCAAGGTTCGTCGCGACCTGCGGCTCGGGCCAATCTTCGCGCGCGTGATTGCCGGAGACTGGGAGTAGCATCTCGAGAAGATGACCTTGCTCGGAAATCCTTAAGACCTGAACCTATAACGGTCGTCCGGAGCCCGCTCATGCCAAGCTGTAGGTCGTGATGGAAAGCGGTTTTGCAATCTGGCTCGCCATGTTCGGTGAAACGGCGTGCGAACTGTGCGTGCCGGAAGGGGCCACCGTGTTCATCGCGCGCGCCGAGCGCATTGCGCGTAGCCTGCAGATGGCGGTGTTTTTTCATTGCCGAACGTCCTGGCCAGCGGTGAGAGGTAGATCGCATCATACAGTTGACAGCTGTCAACGGCGGCCCAACCCATTCCTTCCGGCATCGTAACGATTGCCCTGCCGGCTCCATTGTGATCGTCTGGCTTCGCAGTGATGTAGTCGGGGGCTCGTCGATGAACTTAGCAAGAGAAGCCGGAATGCCGGCCGTGAACTCGCAGGTGACGTTCTTCTATTATGAGGATATCGCTGCGCCTGAAGCCTTCTATGGCGACTTGCTCGGCCTCGAAAAGACCTTCGACAAGGGCTGGGTGAAGTTCTTTCGCATCACCGCACTTTCCTATGTCGGACTCGTCGCTTCGGCCGAAGGGCATCACAATGCGTCTGACGCGAAGGCCGTGATGCTCAGCATCGAAACATTGGAACTCGAGGCATGGTACGCGCGGTTGATGGAGCGTGGCGCAGAGATCGTAGTGCCGCTCAATCTAGACCAGCCGACAAACAAGCTGGTGACGACATTTCTGTTGCGTGATCCCGGTGGCTACAGCGTCGAGTTCTTCCGTTTCAATGCGGGCGTCTGACCGACTGTGTGTCCGTGGGAACAGCTAAGTGCCAAAGTCCTTCTTTAAAACGGGTCGACTTCTTAAGGCGATCGCTGCGTTGACAGCTGTCAACGCAACTCCGAAAGAACCATACGCTTCCGAAACTATCCCTTGCCCGGAGCCCTATGGTTAATTTCCGTTAACTATAAATTCCTTGACGCGACTCGCCCCTATCGGCACGTTGGTAACGGAGTTGGGGCGTATTCCGACATTCCTGGCGTAACAGCACTACAGTTTCGTTACTGCGGCTTTTGCACGTAAAAAAATCGGTCGGCGTAGGTCGAGATTCGACCTGCCCGCCCGAATCGGCGCATGATCCGCTAATTGCCTGCTTTTCCGCGTCAAACGCGGACGGATTGCGTTCAAAATGTGATGACCGATTGACAGGAATTGAGAATGATTGCCGAGGCTAAGGTGCAGGAACAGGACTGGGGACAACTTGAGAAGGCGACCGTAGCGACGGATCGGACCATTGCGGCCGATGCCGAGATGTTGTCGGCCCAGCTTCAGGCGATGCGCAATCGCCTGTTCCAACCCGAATCCCGCAAGGTGCTGCGCAAGTTCACCAGCGGCGAGGCCGCCAAGCTGATCGGCGTGTCCGACGGCTATCTGCGTCAACTGTCGATCGCGGGAGAGGGGCCCCAGCCCGAGACTGGCGCAGGCGGCCGCCGGCTTTACACCCTCGCAGATATCAATGCATTGCGCAGGCATCTAGCTGATCAGGGCGGCGCCAAGGCGCGCACCTACCTGCCCCGCCGCCATTCGGAACTGGGCGAGCATCTCCAGGTGATCGCCGTTACCAACTTCAAGGGCGGCTCGGGCAAGACCACCACCAGCACGCACCTGGCGCAGCATCTGGCCTTGTCGGGCTTCCGCGTGCTCGCCGTCGATCTCGACCCGCAGGCTTCGATGTCGGCGCTGTTCGGTTATCAACCGGAGCTGGATCTAAACGGCAATGACACCCTCTATGGTGCGATCCGGTACGACGAGAGTCGTCGGCCGCTCAGCGAGATCATCCGCAAGACCTATTTCGACGGGCTCGACCTGGTGCCCGGCAATCTCGAACTGCAAGAGTTCGAGCACACCACTCCACATATGCTTTCGGCACGGCAACAGGGCGGCGACGACGGCCAGCCACTGTTTTTCGCTCGTGTGCAGGAGGCCTTCGCTACGGTAGCCGACGACTACGACGTCATCGTCGTGGACTGCCCGCCGCAACTCGGCTTTCTGACGCTGTCGGCGCTGTGCGCTGCGACCTCGGTGCTGGTGACCGTACATCCTCAGATGCTCGACGTCGCCTCGATGAGCCAATTCCTGTTCATGACCTCCGACCTTCTCGCAGTGGTGCGCGAGGCCGGCGGCGAGCTCAATTTCGACTTCATGCGCTATCTCATCACCCGATACGAGCCTAACGATGGGCCGCAGACCCAGATCGCGGGCTTCCTGCGCTCGCTGTTCGGCGCGCGCGTGCTGACTGCGCCACTGGTAAAGTCCACCGCCTTCTCCGATGCCGGTCTCACCAAGCAGACACTTTACGAGGTGTCCCGCGAAAGCTTCACCCGCACGACCTATGACCGCGCGATGGAATCGTTGACAGCTGTCAACTCCGAGATTGAGGGACTTGTGCTCAAAGCCTGGAACCGGGCGGCTTGAGGGAGGCTGACATGTCATCAAATCGCAAGGACCAGCTCAAAGCCCTCTTCGGAATGGAGCAGGCGCCTGCCCCTGCGGCGCGGCCGGAACAGCCCCCTGCCGCGCCGCAGGCGGTAACGGCTCCAGAGAAGACGCGCAGCTCCTCGGGAGCCGTAAAGGCGATGGGCCTGTCGCTTGGCGGCCTGTCGCGTGAGCTTGACGACGCAAGGCGGCTGAAAGAGAGCTTGGAGGCGGGAGAGCGCATCGTCGAGCTCGATCCAGCGCTGGTCGACGCCTCGTTCATCTCCGACCGTCTGAGTTTCGACGACCAGCACGACCCCGACTTCACCGCGCTGGTCGAAAGCATCAAGGCCAGCGGCCAACAGGTGCCGGTGCTGGTGCGTCCGCATCCGGAAAAGCCTGGGCGCTTCCAGGCTGCCTATGGTCACCGCCGCCTCCGTGCGGTGCTTCGGCTTGGGCTGCCGCTGCGCGCGATTGTGCGCAACCTGACCGATGCTGAACTGGTGCTGGCGCAGGGCAAGGAAAACAACGAACGGCGCAACCTCTCCTTCATCGAGCGGGCGCTGTTCGCACATGCGCTGATTAAGCACGGCTTCGAACGCAGCACGGTGCAGGAAGCACTTTCGCTGCATAAGGCAGATATGACCCGTTTCCTGCAGGTCGCTGAGGCACTGCCGTTCCAGATCGCGCAGGCGATCGGCCCCGCGCCTAAGGCCGGGCGCGCCCGCTGGATGGAGTTGTCGGAGCTTCTGAAGAGTGATGCCGCGCAGGCGAAGGCTGCCGAAGAAGTGACAAGCGACCGCTTCCGCGGCGCCGACAGTGATGCGCGCTTTGCCCTGCTGTTCAATCGCCTGGCGCTCAAGCCGAAGTCGGAAGCCCCGGCAACCGAGATCCGGGACGGGCGAGGGCGCATCTTTGCCCGTCTCGGCAATTTATCAAAAACGCCGCGACTTGAACTGACGGCCGCGCCGAACGGCTTTGCTGAATTTCTCGGTGAAGAACTGCCGGCGCTGCTGGAGCGGTTCGTGGAGCGGCAGCGCGAGTAGGACGAGTTTATCCACCTACCGGCCGAATCACCACAACAATAAGCGGTCGGCGGGTGGACGTGTCAGTGTGTAGGAAGCGTACAGGAACCCTTAGAAAGAAAGGACCCGGCAAGAAAAAAGGCCCCCGAAACGTTACCATTCCGGAAGCCCTCATCAATGTAGCGATTGTGAGAGAATCACTTCCGACCTGACTTGTCAAGTGTTGGGCACGTTCCGGCTACGGCTTTGCTTGCCTCGAATCGAGGTTGAAGTGATGACAGAGCGTTTTGCAACGACGCCGTTCGGCGGTCGATCGCTTTCGCATGCCATGTTCGCAGCCCAGGAGAGGGTCGCAGACGCACGCCGGAAATTGCTGGCTGCCGATAGCGAAGGTAACCCTACACCGGCTGCCGACAAATGGCGGCTATTGCGGTCGCTGACCGAGGCAAGGGCGGTCTATGGCCTATCCGATCGCACCATCGCAGTGCTTGAAGCGCTGCTGAGCTTCCATCAGCGCGCGGAGCTCGATGGGCGCGAGCCCCTGATCGTGTTCCCCTCCAATGCGGAATTGTCCATGCGCACGCGCGGCATGGCGCCAGCAACGCTGCGACGGCACCTGGCGGCTCTGGTCGATGCGCAGATGATCATCCGCCGCGACAGCCCCAACGGCAAGCGTTACGCACGCCGCAGCTGCGATGGCGAGATCAAGAGCGCATTCGGCTTCGACCTGGCGCCGCTAGCGCTCAGAGCGGACGAGATCGAAGGCCATGCCACGGCCGCACGTGCCCTAGCGCGTGCTCTGCAGGGACTGAGGACGGAAATCACCATTCATCTGCGCGACATCGCAAAGACGATCGGGGCCGGCATCAGCGAGGGCAGGGCGGGGCGCTGGGAGGAGTTATCGGTTCGCCTGGATGGGTTGTCGGGAAGGGTTGCTCGCAATGCCACCAAAGACGAGCTCTCGAAGCGTCATCAGGAGCTTTCTCGGCTGCG
>NZ_PXYL01000039.1 GCF_003012705.1 Pseudaminobacter soli (ex Li et al. 2025) | reverse complement strand
GCACCACGCGGCAGCACCTGAATTGCTGACACGATCCTTTGTGCTCATCGTTAGAGCCTGGAGCTTGCTATCCGGGGTACTTTCTTGCGCTTGACAGTTCCCGCCCCAAAAGAGAAGCCCGCCCCGGCGAACCGAGGCGGGACAATCGCACATCAAACCAATCTTAGGAGGGAAGTAAAACGCCGCAGCTCAGCTGAAGTTCCGGAAAAAAACCCGCCCCGGAAACCGAGGCGGGCAACTGGGCGTAAGAAAATGATGTAGCATTACAGATGCAATATAGCTTTTATCCAATATTATGTCACGCGATAATAGAATAGCCCGCCTCGCGGGGACGAGGCGGGCTGCGGTGGCAGAAACTGCTACGTCTGTCACCTAATGACAATTGATATTTCTGCACCCGGAAAGTCGCAGCAGAAGTTCAACAGAATGTCGCCGATGTAATGGTGCCGACATCAACCGATTGCATATTTCTGCGCGACTGTATTATCCCTGCCCGCCTCGGGGATATGATTCATGAAAAGTTACATTATCGCTTCGGCGCTTCTCGTTGCCAGCATTACCGGTGCCCAGGCTGCCGACGTTGTCGTTCAGGAGCCGGTTGCCGCGTACAACTGGTCGGGTGTATATGTCGGCGCCAATATCGGCTGGTCGGGGTTGAAGAGCGACTGGCACGACATCGATGACGACTGGACCGGCGGCAGTTTCAAGGCTGGCTCGGACGGCATCCTGCTGGGTGGCGTGCTTGGCTACAATGTCCAGCTGGCCAACAATGTTGTTCTCGGCATCGAAGGCGACCTGGCCTACACCTCGAACAAGCGCAGCTTCGATGCTCCGGATTCACTCGTGAACAAGATGGATATGTTTGGTACCGTGCGGGGCCGCGTCTGTTCAACTTCGGTTAACGCTTAAGGCGAAGCTAAACCGGTCACCGCATCAAGGCGGCCGGAACCACCCGACAATCTTCAGCACCGATTCGCCCAGCATCACGACGCCGACGACGAAGCCGAGACAGCCCGCTGTCGGGCTTGCTGGTCAGCGTCCAAACGGAGTTTCTACGTTAGGCGTCTCCGACGCCTTGGGCTCGATATTCTGGCGATCCCGGTTTCGAAGCTGCTGTTGCTGCAGCTGGTAATTCTGATTCTCCTGCTCCTCTTGCTGAATGGTCTGTTGGTCCTGTTGGATTATGCCGCTTTGGGACTGCGGTTGCGTAGTCGTGCGGCTACCTGGCGTCATGCGGCTACCTGGAGTCGTAGGGCTGCGGCTTGGAACCGTTGTATGGCTCCCCATTGAGTTGAGTCCGCCGGCAAGAGCCGTCGCTCCGCCAACCGCCACCAACGCCAGCAGAGCGATCGACACAGCGTCACTGATTTTCCGAATAGTAGACATGTCAGCATGCCTTTCGGTTGGCACCTTCTGAACGGTGTTAGGTAGCGTCGTCCGCCGCCGATGCTATGAGGTGGGCGCATCACACGTTGGTGTTGTGCGGCGCCTCACATCAATTGTTGCAGCCGGCGCCGACTATTGTGGGGGCTGCGTTCTGAACCGACGCGCCACCACTCTTCAAAGACGATGTCCGAGATCCACATAGCGCAGATCCCGATCAGGAAGGCGGAAGCGAGAACGGCGCACTGAAACGCAAAGGCCGCCCGCCACATCTGTGTAGCCAACGACGTTGTTCCTCGCCGGGCAGCCATAGGAGGCAAGTCATGAAAGCAAGGGGCCGCTCTGACACCCAACAAGGAGCCTGGTGCTAGGTCGGAACAAAAGCGGCCACCGTGGGTTTGTCCTGCGAACCTGGCATGGCACTAGCGTTTCTTGCGCACGCTGGATGCCAGACGCCCGTCACCTTCGGTTCCGCATCGGAGGTGGCGGGCGCACCAGCGGCCTCGGCGGGTTTGGTTTATTTGGCTCCAGCGAGTCCCGCGGACAAGTCTTGCTGGATACCAAAGCGCCCGTCGTCTCATCGGAGGCGGCGGGCTTTCTGCGCGGAAACTTCAGCCGCCACAGTGAGTTTGGTCTTTGCCTTGGCTCCTTGCAGGCGGTGTCACGCCTGGGGAGCGAGCCCATCGTCTTTCCGCTTAGGGTCGGGTCGGGCGCTCTCCCGCCAGATGGATGGCGCAGTGAGCCAGAATCTATTTAGGTATTTTTCTTCGTGATTAGCGTCAGCGTTCCATCTGTGACCATGCTTGTGCCGACCACCTGGGCAGATGTCGCTCCTTTGGCGTCGAGCGCGGCTTTCGCCTCCGGGGTGGCGTCGATGCTAGTGCGGAGCTGCTGGAGATTGGCTTCGCCGGCCTGTGCGGCAATTTGTTCGACGTGTTTTTGTGCCGCTTGAGGCAATTCGCTGACATCGACAACATCGATGCGCCTAATCTGTGGTGCCTCGGGCGTAGCCTGCTTCGGCCGCTGTGGTGCTCGTGTCTCTTGTGCGTTCGCCGCTAGCAAGCTGATGAAGGTGATGCTCGCTGCCAGCATGATAGCTTTGCGCATGGGTATCCCTTTCCAGTTCGCCCCCGCCAGCCGGCCACCTCACAACGACAATGCGTCCAGAGGTCGCCACCCTCCGGGTCATTTCGTGACCATATGATGTCGACAGTATGAAGTGCGGCGAACGCGAAACTCCGAACATGGAGGGGCCGATTGACCGACATCGGCGCGTCGCCAGCGGCACTTTGGGGGCCGCTTGATGACCGTCCGCTTTCGGGAGGATCCAGCCAGAATGCTGCCGGGTGCATACTCATCTCGGAAGAAATAAACTCTCTGCCCTCACCCAGAATCAGACCAACCGCTGAGGCTCTAATCGCAGCCTGAAAGTTCCATGGCAGGTCACGGGGAGCCGAGCACAGCCGAAGATCACAAACCGCACTTGATAGCGACCGGAAGGATTCCATCGCCGACACCACGCGCTGCCAGTGCTCGCTTCGTCAAGCACACTGCTATCGTTCCGAAACTTCGCATGGACACAACTGTAGAATTTGACAGTAGTTGCTCGGCCACAGCTACCGTAACCTGCTGTGCAACGACATCGTGCGCTTTCGAAAATCAATCGAATCGCGGCATTGAGCGGAAAGGTATCGACTATGATTACTAATTTCGAATTTGTATTTCTTCCAGAAGATCATCCTGATCGTCTAGAAAACAGCGGAATGTCGAAGCTCTTTGTCAGTCGGCTGCGCATAAATTTTACCCGCCTCACCGATTTCGATGACATGAGCGACGTGGAGATCCTGCGTCAGCCCAATGTGTCCAGACAAATGGTCAAAGCCATTCGAGAAGCGCGCGCGCGTCTCGTATTTCCTGCCTCCGATCGGTAACCTTCCCGCCTTTACAGGCGCTCACCCTTCGGGTGTGGCGTCTTTTCTTATGCCACCGTCGCCCCCGCCCTCGGTGATCGGCATCGACGACTGGGCTTGGCGGCGCAATCATCGCTATGGCACGATCGTGTGTGACTAGAGCGTCGGCAGCCGATCCGACTGCTGCCGGACCGTGAGCCAGCGACGGCAGAGGCTTGGTTGCGGCGGACCCCCCAAATCCAGATCATTGCTCGCGACCGCGGCGGCGCTTACGGGCTGGCGGCAGCAAAGGCGTTGCCTAATGCAGTGCAGATCGCTGATCGATGGCATCTGATGGAGAATGCCAGCCGTGCATTCCTGGACTCCGTCCGCAAATCGATGCGCCAAATCCGCAAAACAGTCAGTGCAACGCGCATCAATCCCAAGCTGCTGACCGCGGCCGAACGCCTTCAATACGAAGGCTATCTCCGGCGCGAACAGACCAATGCGGCCATTATGGCGCTCGGAAAGCACGGTGTCGCGATCAAAGAAATCGTGCGCCGTACCGGTCATAGCTGCGGCTTGATCCGCCAAGTGCTCAGAGGGCAACGCAACGACGTCTTTCGGTCAAGAGAAAGTTCGTTGGAGCCCTATCTCGAACGGCTTGACGGGCAATGGGCTGCCGGCAATCGGAACGGCACTGTCGGGCTTTTGTTCGGCCGATGCGTGTCCACTGCTGTCGGGTTTGCGACAGAGCCCGGTCATATCGTCCGCACAAACAGGTGGCAGGCTGGGCTTGGTCGCTGCCGCTCGCGATGGCCGCGGTAGCGATCGTACTTTCGCGCACGACACTTACGGCCCGTGCGCTTCTGGTCCGACTCGCTGCCTTGACGGCACCGAAAGGTGGGCATTGCGCACTTGGCGGTGCTCCTGCCGTAGGATGAAGTGGCCCACAACCACGCCTGGGGCCGCACAAGAAAACTCAATGGCGACATGACATAGAGGGGCGCCGCGTAGTGCAGGCATCCAAGCCAGGCGCCGATCAGCCCCATGTCGTAATAGAGAGGCAGCCAACTGACGAACACGTCGGACGACAAATATTTGCGAGCAAGTTGGCATGAGTGAGCACCACGCCTTTCGGGTCGCCTGTGCTGCCCGACGTGTACGATCAGCGCAACGGCATCGGGACGGCTCGGCAGATCGACCGCCGGCTGATCTATTTCTACATCTGCGATGCACACCACCGCATCAAGGGTTCCCACCAACGGCGCAAGCGCCCCGGACAGTCGCTGCCCTTCCGGCATGGTGTTTTGCAGACGCCCTTGGGTTGCATATTCCGCTGTCGTTCGAAGTCGACGGGTCAGTATGCGTGACCATGGGGGCTGGTCAGTTCTGCAAGTGACGTCGTCCGCGGAGATGCCTGACCTGGATCTCGCCCCGTCACCTCCAAAACTCGCCCGTTGCCTATGCTCTCGAGCGCGACCGCTTCGTCTCGCAGCCAGCGAAGGACGGCATGAGACAGCCGCCACCATTCAGAAAAGCTGTTTCAGGCCGGCATTCCGCTGCGGCCACTGGACGTTACCATCCAAGGCAAGGGCATGAACACGTCTTCGAAGATACCCTTCTCCTTGGCAAACCTGACGAACGCATCGCGCGCCACACTCAAGGGGTAGTCGCTATCGAACGCCCGCTTCCACACCGCGGAATGACCTTTCAGGGGATGCAGCCGCAAGCCCGGTTGATTCAGGTCCTGCGGTTCCTTGGCCACATCAAGCATGGCCAGGATCATCCCGAGCTTTCGGGCATACGCCGATTGGATGCCTTTCGTTGACCCGGTGCGGTAGAAGGCTTCGCGGCCCTTGTGTCGAAAGCTCCACTGTCGGGATATCTCTTCAGGCGCCGCCCATATAGATGTCCATGATCTGGCGGTCGTCGCGCACGTCGCTTGGCGTCCCTTCGAAGCGTTTTTCGCCGGCAGCGAGGATGTAGAGCTTGTCGGCGAGGGGCATGGCCTCGCGGATGTTCTGCTCTACCATCAATATGCCGATGCCCTGCGCGGTGAGCCCGGTGATGCGCTCCAGGGTTTCGATCACCATGGCCGGCGACAGTCCGGCAGAGGGCTCGTCGAGCAGAACGAAGCGCGGCTCCGAAACCAGCGTGCGAGCCAGTGAAAGCATCGCCTGCTCCCCACCGGACAGCGATCCTGCCGCCGTGCGCCGCCGCCGCGCCAGGAAGGGATACTGGTCGATCAGCGCCTCGATGCGGCTCTCCACCAGCTGTGGGTCGGCAAGCGTGTAGCCGCCCATGCGCAAGTTCTCCATCACGGTAAGGCGCGGGAACACGCCGCCGCCTTGCGGCATCAGCACCAGCCCCTGCCGAACGACATCATGGACGGGAAGGTTGGAGAGCGTCGTGCCATTCAGGCTGGCGCTACCGCTCCACATCGGCAGCGCCCCGGCGATGGCCTTGAGCAGGGTGGATTTTCCGCAGCCGTTCGGCCCGAAGATGCAGGTGATCTTGCCGGCCTCGGCCGTCAACGACACGCCATGGACGATCTCCTGCTTGCTGTAGCCGGTGACGATGTTTTCGGCGACGAGCGTGGTCATTGCGGCCGCCCCAGGTAGGTCTGCATGACTTCCGAATTGCGTACGATGTCGTTGAAGGAACCGCTGGTGACCACGCGGCCGGAATCCATGACGATGATGCGGTCGCACACGTTGCGCACCATCTCCATGTCGTGCTCGATGATGAGGAAGGAAATGCCGCGCTCGCGCAGCCTGGCAATCGCTTCCAGTATGATCTTGCGGATGTTGGGGTGCACGCCCGCCGTTACCTCGTCGAGCAGGATGAGGGATGCCTGGCGCATGATGACGCGTCCGAACTCCAGAAGCTTCTGCTGGCCGCCCGAAAGGTCCGATGCCCGGTTGTCGGCAACGTGCACCAGCTTCAGCAGCCCTAGCGTCTCGGCGGCGCGCTCGTGGGCACCCTGCCAGTGCCCCTGGGCTGCGCCGGCCAGCAGGTTCTCGGTCACCGTCATGTTGTCGAACATGGCCGGAATCTGGAAAGTGCGGGCCAGCCCCAACCGGGCGATCCTGTGGGCGCTCATGCCGGCGATCTCGTGGCCGTCGAAGCGGATCTGGCCACGGTCGGGCTTCACCGTGCCCGCCACGAGGCTGAACAGCGTCGACTTGCCCGAGCCGTTGGGGCCGATTAGCCCGGCGATCTCGCGCCGGCCGACGTCGAGATTGACGCCGTTGGCGGCCTTGATACCGCCGAAGTAACGGTAGAGATCGCGCACGACGAGGATGGATCCGCCGCTCGGGCGCATTCCGTCGTTCGCGACTGCCTGTACGGTCTGGCTCACGAATGCCCTCCCTCGCCGTTGCCTACAAGCTTGTCGACGGCCTTATCCAGCACTGTGGCGGACTCGGCCGGGCGCTTTGCGAACAGGCCGGCGATGCCGTTGGGCAGGAACAGCACCACCAGCACGATCGCGGCGCCGAGAATGGCGATGTAGAATGCGGTGTCGCCCCAGTTCATCCAAAGCAGCCGGTTGATGACGAAAAGCCCGACGCCGCCGATTGCCGGGCCCCACAGGCTGCCAAGACCGCCCAGCAACACCATCACCACCATCTGGTCGGTGATGTCGCCGCCGAACACGCTCTTGGGGTTTATGAAAGTGACCCAATAGGCGAAAATCGAGCCGAACACCGAGGCGGTGACCGCGCTGAGCACGAAAGTCTGCAACTTCACCAGCGCGGTATTGATGCCCATCGCCTCCGCCGCCGGCTCGTGGTCGCGCAGCGCCTTGACCTTCAGCCCGAAACGAGAACGCTCGAACAGCGCCCAAGTGACGAGGTAGGTCAGCACGGCGGCTGCGAACATGGTGAAGTAGAAGAAGCGCTCGTCGAGGAATGGTGGCAGGTTCAAGCCGCCAATGCCTCCGGTGAAGCCCACCACATTGACGAACTGCGTCAGCACCTCAGCGAAGGCCCAAGTGGCGATGGCGAAATAGGCGCCGCGCAGCCGAAGCGTCGGCGCGCCGATAATGATGGCGAAGATCGCCGTCACCACGATGCCGGCCGGGATGGTGGCGAAGAAGGGCAGGCCGAGCGGGTCGCCCATCAGCAGCGCGCTGGTGTAGGCGCCAAGCCCGAAGAAGGCCGATTGGCCGAAATTGATGTAGCCGGCATAGCCGCCCAGCATGTTCCACGAACAGGCCAGCCCCGCCCACATCAGCGCGCCGGTGGCGATGCGCAGCCAGTAGTTGTTGACCAGTGCCGGGAGCAGCGCCAACACCACGATCGCCGCGATCAGCAGGACAAGGCTGGCCAAGCGGGACTTCATGTCGAGCCGCCCTCACAAACCCCGCTGGAGTATCCCGCGCGGGGACACCAGCAGCACCAGGAACAGCGTGGCGAAGATCGCCAGCAGCGAGTAGCTCGACCCCACATAGGTCGACACGAACGCCTCGATGACGCCTAGCAGCAGGGCCGCCACCAGCGCGCCGCCGACAGAGCCCAGCCCGGCGAGCACGGCGACGAAGAAGGCGAACAACGTATAGCGCAGGCCGACCTCGGGGTTGACCGAATAGATCGCCCCCATCAGCACGCCGGCCATGGCGGTGATGCCGGCATAAAGGCCGTAGACGTTGGCGCTGAGGCGGTGGATGTTGACGCCCATCAGCGCGGCGTTCTGGCGGCTCTCGGCCGTGGCGCGGATCGCCAGGCCATAGCGGGTGCGATAGAGAAATACGAACAGTCCGCCGGCGATGGCCACGGCGAACGCCGCCGCCGCGACGCGGATCAGCGGGACAATCACCGGCCCGATGCTCAGGCTTTCTCCACTCAGCGCAGTCGGTACGCTGTGGGTGTTGAAGCCCCAAGCGGTCAGCATGCCGCCGCGCAACAGCGTGAACAGGCCGAAGGTTAGCGCCAGCGCCATCAGTTCCGGCCGCGCAGTGCGGCTGTTGCGGACATTGTAGAGGACAGGCCCGATCAGGTAGCCGATCACCCCGAAAAGAACGAAGGCCACCGGGATGGCCAAGAAGCCGTCGAGGCCGAGCTCCGCAGCCATGTAGTAGGCGAGGTATCCACCCAGCACCACCCAGCCGCCGACGGCGAAGTCAATGACGTGGAGCACGCCGAAGGTGAGCTGGAAGCCGATCGTGAAGGTGGCGATGACGCCGCCGATCAGAAGGCCGTTCAGCAAGGTTTGCAGGAAGAGATCCAATGCAGGAACCGTCCATCAGTCAGGAAACCGGATGGCATGCTTCATGCGGCGGTCTGGCGGCTGCGCGCTGCGGCATGGTGGTCTTGCCGCGTGCAACCGTAGTCGCAATTAGAACGGCGTGGGCGGCCGGGCCGCCGTGTCCGCCCCGGATACGCCTATTTCCAGGTCGGCAGCGGATAGGTGAGCGCGGCCGCCGCAGCGTCCTTCGGCCCGACCGCGACCGTCTTGCCGTCCTGGATCTGGATCAGCACCGGCACCGGCTGGATGTTATCGTGGTAGTGATTGCCGTCCTTCTCGAACTTGATCGGCCCGTAGAAGGTGTGGATGTCCGTTTCGGCGATGGCGTCCTTCAGAGCCACGCGGTTCTCCGGCTTGAGCGCGGGCTTCTTGCCCAGCCGCTTGATGGCGTCGCCGAAGACCAGGCCGCTGGCCGCGCACGCAGCCTCTGTATAGTCGGGCTCGTGCCCCGACTTCTTCTTGGCTATCTCGGCGAACTCCTTGGCAGTGCCGAACAGGTCGTCCTTGTAGGGCACCGAGGGCAGCCACACGGCGACGCCGCAGGTACCGTTGGCATCCGCGGCAAGCGCCTGTGCGAAGGCCGGGTCGGTGACGCCGTAATGCATGATGAGCGCCTTCGGCCGGAAGTCCAGCGACTTTGAGGTCTTGACCACGTTGATCAGCGGCTCCTCGTGGCCGCCAACGGCGACGATGTCGGGCTTGAGCGCGGCGATCTTGGAGATCACGGGCGTGAGGTCACCCTCTGCCGGCACCAACTCATAGGCGACGAGATCGAGGCCCGCCTTCTTGGCGCCGTCGCGGAAGCCTTCGCCGGTCTCCTTGGAGAAGGGTTCGTTGACGCTGATCACCGCGATGGTCTTGGCGGTGGGGTTCGATATCTTGACCAGCACCGCAAGCGATTTGCCGGCGGTCGTGTCCACGGCCGGGATGATGCCGAAATTGAACTCGGGCTTGGCCTTCCAGACATTGGGAGACTCGGCCGAGCCAGAGATCATCGGCACCTGGTATTTTTGGCAGATTGGCTGCACCGCGATGGTCGATCCGCTGGTATAGGGGCCAAACAGCACGTCGACCTCGTTCTGCACGATCAGTCGTTCGGCCGCGTCGGCGCCGGTTGCGGGGTTGCTCTGGTCGTCGCCATAGAACATCTCGACCTTGAAGCGGTCGCCGCCCACCTCCACGCCGCCCTTGGCGTTGATGGCGTCGGCCCACAGGTCGTAACCGCGCTTGGTGAGGTTGCCGCCCAGGATGTTGTCACCGGACAGGGAGGTGATGACGCCTGCCTTGAAGGTCGGCACCTGCGCTCGCGCCGTCCGTATGAACGGCATTCCCAGCGCGCCTGCCGCCAGGGCGAAGGCACTCCCGCCAAGGAACCGGCGGCGCGAAAAGCCTCTTGTGCTGGTGAACATAATGCAAACTCCCTTCATCCGGTTATCAGATTGGAAACTGGCACTGATTTCATACCAGCATATGTCCGTAGCCGGTGCAAGAATTGCTTACATTCGCATGGAAGAGGCAGGTCGCATTCGGAGGCTGTATTTGCGCGGGCCCGCAAACCGGGCCGGGCGTGGGCACGGCCTCGGTCGGCCGCCTCATGTAGGGAAGGCGCGGATTCGAGAACACCTGGTCGTGCAGGATTAGGCGAAACAGCCGGAAATCCTCATCGGGCATCGCGTTCGGGCCGAGCTTTTCTAGCCTTGTACGGGGCCTCGTGCTGGTAACGCCTCTGTGTGCTTCGACTTTGCTTGGCCAGTTAAGCGAAGGGTAACCTCGACTTGACAGCGCCGGTGTCACGCTTTGCACGGCAGCCATAGCGATGCAGCGTGGAAATGAAACTGTCCCTGGCCGTCGATGTTCCGAACTGCAACAAAGCGCCGTCGCCTCCGGAGGGCGCGACGGCGCTTCGGTGACGAACGAGACGGCTTTGGCCGAGGAACTCAATCGCTACATCGCGCAGCGCACTGCCTGGCGGATCGTGCCTGGCGGTGATCTGAGACAGAAGCAGAGGCGCCCGCCTGAGAGATAAGCACACCGCCCCCAGTTGTGCGAGTTTCCTGGGAGCGGCCAGAGGCTCGGTGGTTTGCCGGGAGGAGTGTTTATCGAGTTTCGCTTGCGTATTACGAACCCTGCTGCGCGGCCTTTTGCTGACCTATGGGGAACGCAGAATAAAGGCCAGCCGACTAGGGTGAGGCGACGAGCTACCGCCTTCGACTGATCACCTTTTGGATAAATTGCGGACCGCTCCATCCGGTCGGATGCTCAATATCCCCCAAAGGCGCCGGCGGCGTGACGTTGGCTCGGGGGGCCGATCGGGTAGAGTAGGTCGACTTCACGCCGCCAGCACCACGCTATCAACCGTCAAAGTGTTGAGCAGTGCGGCCAAGGCAGGTTCGTCGATCAAGGCTGCGGCATCCTTGGGGGCAAGCCATGTCCGTGCACGCTCGTGGCTTTCCTTCCAGTCTTCGAGAACATGCTCGACGGCCAAAAGATAGGCGGTCACCTCGACGAGGACGAACCCGCTTTTGATCCGCTTCCAGTAACGATAGCCACCCGCTGCCGCCTTGAGAACGCGGCCGGCGATGCCAGCCTCGTCCCTGGCTTCGAGCGCAGCCGCCTTTCGACTACTCTTGCGCTTCATCGGCCAACCCTTGGGGACGATGAACCTTCTCGTTGTGCGAGAGGTGATCAGCATCACCTGCAGTTCGCCGCCATCAGTCACCCTGACGGGAATTGCCGCCACCTGCCGGATTGGCTTTCCCTTGATCGCGTGTCGAATTGCTTTTTTCTGGGCCTTCATAAGCCCCTAGAATAGCGCAAGGGGGCCGCTCTGACACCCAACAAGGAGCCTGGTGCTAGGTCGGAACAAAAGCGGCCACCGTGGGTTTGCCCTGCGAACCTGGTATGGCACCAGCGTTTCTTGCGCACGCTGGATGCCAGACGCCCGTCACCTTCGGTTCCGCATCGGAGGTGGCGGGCGCGCATTCTAGGAACACCAGCGGCCTCGGTCTTGCTGAAGCCTGGTGCCCGTCGTCTCATCAGAGGCGGCGTCACGCCTGCGGAGCGGGCCCGTCGTCTTCCCGCTTAGGTCGAGCGCTCTCCCATCGCGTGTTGCCGGCAGATGAACGGCGCCGTGAGCCGACCGAGACCTATGGGCTCACCAGGCAAAAAAGCCCCGGCAGAAGCCGGGGCAGCAGAAAACCGAATTAGGTATTTTTCTTCGTGATTAGCGTCAGCGTTCCGTCTGTGACCATGCTTGTGCCGACCACGTGGGCAGATGTCGCTCCTTTGGCGTCGAGCGCGGCTTTCGCCTCAGGGGTGGCATCGATGCCGGTGCGGAGCTGCTGGAGATTGGCTTCGCCGGCCTGTGCCGCAATTTGTTCGACGTGTTTCTGTGCCGCCCGAGGCAATTCGCTGACATCGACAACATCGAAGCGCTGAATCTTTGGTGCCTCGTGTGTAGCTACCGGTGCCTGCTTCGGCGGCTGCGGTGCTGGCGTCTCTTGTGCGTTCGCCGCCAAGACGCTGATGAAGGTGATGCTCGCTGCGAGCATGATAGCTTTGAGCATGGGTATCCCTTTCCAGTTGGCCCCCGCCAGCCGACCACCGCACAACGACAATGCGACGAGAGGCCGCCACGCTCGGGGTCATTTCGTGACCATATGATGTCGACGGCATGAGATGCAGCGAACGCGAAACTCCGAGCGTGAAGGGGCCGACGCTGCCATCTCCATTTTTTAAGATGAGAGCGTTACCCGTGCGGACAAAGCGGACTTCGTCGGCCAATGGACCGGACGGCCACGTTTGACTTCTGTTCGAACGTGGCCGATATCTTCCGCATGGTTGAGAAGGACACTCATATTGTTGCCCGGCTGGCCGGCATCCCTTCGGCGGGATGCCGGGACGCTGATCGCGCAAACTAGCAACGCGGATCGCCATCCTCGGCCTCGCCCAATTCGGACGAGGTTTCTTGCCGTGAGAAAAAATGCCTCGTCCTCCATGTTCCTCAGGAGATGACTATGGCACAAAACATCTACGACAATTCTGATTTCTTTGCTGGTTACAGCCAGTTACCACGACAAGTGAATGGCTTGGACGGCGCGCCTGAATGGTCTGCCATCCGAGCGATGTTGGCGGACTTGACCGGTAAGCGGGTAGCCGATCTTGGCTGTGGCTTCGGCTGGGCCTCGCGCTGGATGCGCCAACAGGGAGCGGCATCGGTCCTTGGCTTCGATCTGTCGCATAACATGATCGACCGTGCGCGGGCCGATACCAATGATGCGGCCATCAAATATCGCATCGCCGATCTGGAAATCCTAGAACTGCCCGAGGCTGCGTTCGATGTAATCTATAGCGCTCTGACCTTTCATTATGTGCAGGATTTCGGGCGTCTCATCGTGATGATACACGCAGCGATGGTGCATGGTGGAGATCTCGTCTTCACCATCGAACACCCGATTTTCATGGCGGCAGCTCATCCGCATTGGACGCGTGACGAGGACGATCGTAAGACCTGGCCGGTGAACGGCTATTCAATCGAGGGTGAGCGCCGCACAGACTGGTTCGCCAAAGGAGTGCTGAAACAGCACCGGACGCTTGCAACGACGATCAATACGCTGATTGAGGGGGGCTTCGGAATACGTCGCATTGAGGAGTTCGCCCCCACGCCGGAGCAGATCGAGCAATTTCCGGCGCTGGCCGAAGAGTTGGAGCGTCCCATGATGTTGCTAGTATCTGCCCGTAAACCATGAATCATGCCTGCCGCCCGTCCTCAGGGATGGGCGGCAGGGATAGCGCATGACGCGCATCAACGCATGCGCGGAGGGCGGTTGCCTGACCTCAGTGCACCAAAATTCCAACCTCCTCGGCGGCTTCCTCAAAGGCCTCGCGAACCTCCAGTGGAGTGGCTTGTCCGTCCAGGAATCTGAGACAGGCACGACGCGCCCTGGACTGACTGAGACTGTCTGGTCCCGGCCAATGATGCAGAAGGAAATCGCCCACCTGGATGACATCAGCGACGCAAAAGACACTGCCGTCGGAAAGCGTCACCGGAACGGGAAAGAACAAGCCGCGATCCATCGCAACATCACCTCCCCGCGTCAACGCTGATGCGGGGATTGTGGTTGCAAGAGATCAGCGTTACAGCCACTCCCGTACAGCCTCGGTCATGGCAGCCGTGAGCGCATCGGGCACCAGGATACCTCTCGCCCGCGCAAAGGCCACAAATGCAACGCGCGCGGCTCCAACGTTGCCATCATTGGTCAACGCGCTATGGCAATTGCTGAGTGCCTGGGCATGCCCCGGTCCACGGCTCCCGCCCCATTGGTTCAGCACATCGTACGCTTGTCCGACATTCTCGATCACTCGGGGGGAGCCAACGCCGACATAAATCTCGACAGGCTGAGAGAAACGCTTGGCGTTCATGAAGGGCTCCCTTCGGCTGGAACACGGGTTGATGTGGAAGAGCAGAGGTTACCGCAAGCGGCACCGATTGAGCGATTTGGCTCTCGGTTGCATCACGTTCCGTCAAAGGTGGAAACGATATGAGCGCCTGTTCGCGGCTTACTGACTGATGCGCCCGGATTTGCGCAATATTCTTCATACGCGCAATTGCTCGCTTCGGTTCGCCCCGGCGGGCTTTGCGCCGTCACAGACCAGACGCAGACTGCTCGAAGATCGATCTACCCGTCGCATCATTGGTAACAGCGAGGGTTCGACCATTGCTCGCATGGCGATATATCGTCGACCATGTTGCTCTTGCGCCTGATGAGCGAGGCCGTGCCAATTGCTAAGGCAGCAATGACGATGACCAGCACAATCAGGCGTAAGGTCATCGTCTGGCTCATGGGGCGGTCACGTCGATCCTGGTGACAAAAGGTCAGCTCAACAGCAGGGCTCCGCGGCAACTGCCAAGGCATGCTGCCGCAAAGCAAACCAAGATCGTGCCAGATCGCCGGTCGATGACAAGTCAGGCAATGCAGTGAGCGTGCAATGAAAACCCCTGGCTTGTCACGGTCCGCCGGCCGCCCTAGTCGCCCCGCTCGATCTTTCGCTTTTTCTCAAACAGGATCTGCGCTGCCTGGATCACACCGATCGCCTCCAGGATTGTCTCCGCAAATTCGCGGTCGGAGAAATCATCTACGAAGCCTGCCGCTTCGTTCAGGAAATAGACGACATCTTCCTGGCTTCCGCCGTCATTTGCCGGCGTCACAGAATAATGAATCTCATCGCGATAATCGCGGATCATCGCGGCGGCGCGTCGAAGCAGGCCGGTGCGCTCCGCCATGGTGAGGTGGGGCACCTCGGTGGCGGCTTGGATCAACTCGGAGATGAAGGCGGTAGTTGCGCTCATGGTCAGATGTAAGCGTATAACGACAACGCCCGCAATCGGACTTGTCCGTCGCGGTGCCACTGTTTTCCCCGACATGATCTGCATTTGGTTCTGAGATAATTTGATGACGCTAACGGTAGCCATCTTCGCCCATGTAGCCCGTCTCGTCCCCCAAGGAGGCGGGCTGTTTCATCGTGGCGAAGCGAGCCGCTAACCCTCTTTGACGGCCGATGATGGACCCCTGATCGGCTCCCCCCACAACGGTGCGTTTTCCGCCTCTCGCGTCGGAATAGGAACCCGACGATACGCGCGAGATGAGGGACACAGCGAACTGCGTCCCGGCCACCATGCCCATCACAACGACGGTCTATGCGAATGTCGGCTACGCTTGGAAAAAGCTCGACGCGTCCAGCCCGCCCTATAACGCGCTGTCCGGCGACAAGATCAACGTCACCGCAGGCTATAAGCACTCGTTTTGATCGTTGCCGGCTTGGAGCTTCCGGTGCAACAGCGGCCTGCGACATGGTCATTGACGATGTCTGCTCCCGGCGGAGACAAAATTCGCCTCTACGGCCGAGATGGTGAAGGGTTTCTGTGCTGAACTTCGGCTTCCCACCCGATGCAAGACTCGGCATCCTGACGTTCGAGGTCTGGATCGGCCAAAGATTGACTACTCATAGATCGGACGAGGATTTGTTTGTCGGCTTTCGACGATTAATGCCCTTAACGGCTAGCATTCCATCCCGCGCCGGAGCCATCGTCTTTGAGCCTTTTAGTCCGCGTAGCCGCACCGGTTCAACGCCAGAAGCGCTTCGCGTCGACAAAGTGCTCGTGTGCCTCTGCCGCCTCGTGCAGCAGCTTCTTCTTGTCGGCCGCGCGGGAAAGACCCTCCGCCCCCGCCACGTCCGACAGTTTGAGCGCCGACAGCGTCGTGGAAGCGGTGACGAGGTCGTTCAGACCGCCGAGTTGGTCCTGAAGATGTTCCATGGCCGCGATGAAGCGGCGATGGCGTTTGGCTTCCTTCTTGCTGTCGTAAAGCGGTCCGAAGAACTCCGCCGCATAGCGCAGTTTTTTAGCGGCTATGCGCAATTTGTGGCGGGTTTCGTCATCGACATCGGTAAGGTTTCTGCCCTTCTTCGCCACCTTCTTCCAAAACTTGTCGAACACGGCAGAGGAAAATTCTTTCGCCGGCGCCTCGAGCGTCGCTTTGCCCGACTGGTCACGTTGCCAATCGCTGCCGGAGATCCACTCGGCAGCATCGATCATCAAGGCGCGGGCGCGCGAGGAAGAAAGGGCCGCCTCAACCTCTGCATAGGCGTCGTTGCGGGCGCCCTGCAGGCGGTCTGAGAGTTCCTCCCCCCTCGCCCGCTCGATCATGACGTCGATATCGCGTGCATCGCCGGTCTCGCGGGCAAGCCAGCGCAGTTCGTCGCGGATATGGTCGAAACGGCTGTCCTCGAACAAAGACTTGCCAATTGAGAGCAGCGCGCGCAGTCGTCGGAGCGACACGCGAGCCTGATGCAGGACTGCCGCGTCGCGGGACCAGCCAAGGGCAATTTCGTTGAGCCGAAACTGCCTGAGACAGGCCGCTGCGATCTGTGCAAAGGCCAACGCCGCAGTCATGTCGTGCGTGAGCGGGATTGTACTTGCCTTAATGGCACCGGGCGCTGGTCCCAGCAGGCGATAGCCACGCTCTGCTTTGCTCAGCACTCCAAGGTGACCAGGCGTGATCCTGTCGACCCGGCGGGCGAGCTGGAACAGGGCGCCTAACGGGCCTGCTTTGCTTTCGAACTCAAACTCGCATAGCGGCGCCTCACGGTCGGCTGCGACCACTTTCCCAATATCCAGGACGACTTCGACCGTGGCATCGCCTTCTGTCACGGTCCAACGATGCCGTTTGACATGAACCTCGAACAAGGGCGCGAGGTCCTGACTGCAGCCCGCCAGCAGGGTATGGACTTGCGGATTGTCAAGAACCGGCGCATCGCCTGGGACCGGTTGCTCCCACTCCCCGCGCGCGAGCAAACCGGCGGCGCTTCCATTGCCGGCTTTGAGAGTTTGTATCCTCTCGTTCCCCGACTGCCGGATGCGAAAGGACATGCCGCGGTTGAAGAGGTCCCATTTGGGGGTGTCAAAATAGATCGACTTCTGCTGAAGGATCATCGGCGAGAAATCGAAGGGATTTCTCTCAAGGAGCGATGCCGCACCCGTTGGTGACAGTTCGAACTTCAGTTCCCTTTCCGGCATGACGCCCTAGCCTCACCGCCGCCGCCTCGGAAGATAGCGGTGCAGCGTGCAAATAAAACTGTTCCTGGCCGTCGAAGTTCCGAACTGCAACAAAACGCCGTCGTCTCCGGAGGGAGGCGACGGCGCTCGGCGTCCAGCAAGATGTGTCCGCGGCACTCGCTGGCGCCATGGCATCGCAGAATAACTCATCGCGGCGGCTGAAGTTCCCGCGCAGAAAGCCCGCTGCCTGCCACAAGGTGAGACGACAGGCTCTTGTCATGAAGTTGCGCCGAAAGGGCTCATGAACGAGCGCAGCAATTTGACCCGCCGATCAGGCCATTGTCCCGGCCGTCGGTCCTGATCCGCTTGCTTTGGTGGGCTTGGCTTCCGTGGTGGCTTCCGCGGTCGTCACGCTTCGTGCATTTGGCTGGCTTTCGACGGCAGTCATGACGCTAACGGCCGCAGCGATGATTGTAACGAGTTTTCTGCAGCTCGGGTGAAGGACGCGGCCGTGCTGCCGGATGCAAGATCAGCTAACCGTGGCTGTTCGAAATCACTCCAAATCCGGCGCTTGGGCGGGCCGGCCAAGGCCCATGATGTCGGGCGAGGAAGCCGACCTTGCGGTTTGACGCTTCTCGATCTCGTAGGTGAGCCAGCGGCAGAACATGCCAACGATGGAGGCTACTGCTCCTAGGAGCAAGCATGCCGTCAGAGCTACGCTTTCCTTTGCGTGCTGCCAGCTCACGAACGCCAGCAGAAGCACGCTCACGGTCGAAATGAGATACCCGGTACCCTTCAATTTGTGTAGCGCGGAGCTTGTCACGAGCGCCTCCGTCCGGTTGTCGATGAACAAATCCATGTCCCCGCGCCCTCCCACGGCCGCCCCGCCGAGAGGCGGCTTTTTATCTTGAAGGTTCTGCGGGTTACGACTCTTGCGCAGAAATTTCGTCGTCTCTAGCCGTGGAACCTTCCGGTCACTCGGCAGATCCGGGTCGTCTTCCCACCAGCCCATGGTAGAGCCATAGCAGCACGACTGCGCCGATGAGCGCCACGATGAGGCTCCAGATGTTGAAGCCCGTCACGCCGGCCGCGCCGAAGAAGTTGAACATGACACCGCCCATGACGGCCCCGACGATGCCGAGGGCGATGTCCACCAGGATCCCTTGGCCTGTGCTGTAGACGAGCGAGCTAGCCATCAAGCCTGCAAGCAGACCGAGAGCGATCCAGCCGATGACCAACATCGCGATCTGTCTCCGTTTCCGTTGTCGCTAGCCCGCCACTCAAGGCTCGCTACTCCAACAGCTAAGGACGGCTACCGTTCCGCTCACTCCACGTGCGCGAAGCCCATGGCCTTAGCGTGAACGATAGTCGCCCTGGCGATTTGGAACAACAACTGGGCGTCCGGGTTAACGCTGGCATCTCGGCAACAAGAGAAGAATGGACGGAGGTCATGCGCAGGATCCTGATCGCATTCACCACGACAGTTCCTTTGATCTGCGCGGCTCACGCGCAAACTACTGAAAGCACCGGCACTCAGACGTTCGTTGCCGCAAAGCCAACAGATGTTCTCAGCTACAACCTCATTGGGCTGAAAATAAAAAACGGCGCAGATGACGATGTTGGCGAGATCAAGGATCTGGTCCTCTCCCAACACACGCTTGCAGGGTATGTTGTCTCTGTTGGCGGCTTCCTCGGAGTGGGAGAACATTACGTCGTTGTCAGTCCCGAGGCGGTGAAGATCACCTACGACGAGAAGGACAAGCGGTGGAAAGCGACGATGGACGCAACCAAGGACCAGCTCAAGGCCGCCCCGGAGTTCAAGTATGAAGGCCGCTGGAAGCGGTAGATCAATTCACCATCCCGCATCGAGACCGCCTCGGCCTCAGGGGCGGCTCTTGTTTGCGTTTCTTGCCGGCATCTCAGTGGGCGGCCCCCATGCGCGCCGGCCAGGCGGCAAACTGGCACGATGCCGGCCAGATCCGACCCAAGGAAGACGGCGCACTAAAGCGCAAAGTGAGCCCGCCGACCTGGGTGAGGCGACGGGCTCCTGACATGAAGCTGCGCCCGGAGGGCTCGTGAAACGAGCGCAGCAAATCAACGCGGCGACCGTGTTAACGTTCCCTCGCGAGCTTTCTGCGCTGCTCTTGCGCTGCTTTTGTAGGCGGACCGCTATTTCCACGATTTCCTCGAACCTTCGACCGCCGGGGGGTGTAAAGCGACAAGATCCTTGCGGCTGCCTCGTTCCTGTCACCCTGGTCGGCGATGCCGAGTATGTCGACGGCGCGCTGCACGAGCGCGTCAAGCATGTCCAGTTCTTCGGATGAAAAGCTGCGTTGGAGGGAGAGATAGCTGCGAAATGACACTCCTCCAGATGCCGGGATGATACCCCCCTTCCAGTTCTTCGCCCTTTGAGACGAAAAATGCTCGCCGTCGGACTTGGAGAGCGGCGAGCAAAAGTCGCACCGAAGGTAAGCGAAACGATTGGGCCTTATTGAGGTTCCGAAAAGATCAAAAAAGAGATCGGATGATTGGGGCTCCCGTGGCGCTCCCGCTCTACAGTGGGCTTGCGGCAGCGGGGTACCCGGTCATCTGCGTCGAGACGCGGCACATGAAGGCGGCTCTGTCAGCTCAGATCAACAAGACTGACCGCAACGACGCGCGCGGCATCGCCCAGATG
>NZ_PXYL01000038.1 GCF_003012705.1 Pseudaminobacter soli (ex Li et al. 2025) | reverse complement strand
TGCGCGGATCTCATCATGGCCTGACTGCAACAGCAGTCCGCTCGCGAGAGGCCGGATACATTTATGCAACTGAAATCGTCATTCGCGATGTCGCGAACCCTTGCACGGACGGGGCGGACCATACATTTTTTGCGAGAAGCTCGCGAAGTGCGGCGGCGTCCAGCATCTGTTCGGCGAGCAGTTTCTTCAGCTTGGCATTCTCTTCCTCGAGCGCCTTCAGTCGCTTCGCCTCAGAGACTTCCATGCCGCCATATTTGGCTTTCCAGTTGTAGAAAGTCGCCTCTGAAATTCCGTGCTTGCGGCACAGGTCCGCCGCCTTCGCACCGGCCTCCTGCTCCTTCAGAACCGCAATTATCTGCTCTTCCGTAAATCTTTGCTTCTTCATTCGTCCGTCCCTTATAGGCCGGACTCTAATCCATTCTGGAGGAAATTCTCAGTGGCAGGTCAGCTTCATTCGCGTCAACGAGCCGTTTGCGACCCACGCGATCAGGCTTCCTTCCCGCATCATAGCGAAGCCTGCCTTCTTTCGGCCCTTTGCGCCGACTTCGGTCATAGAAGCCTTTGATGGTATCCCTGAAACCAGACACTCTCGGTTTTGTGTTGAAATGCAGCCTTCGATGCTCGCACACTATGGTTCCCTGCGACGGACAAGCCATTGTCGGCAGCAATGCAGGGTTTTAGGCATTAAAATTGCGGTGCGCATTACCAGTCAGGTGGCCGGGCCGTGCAAAGCCGCAAAATGGAACCCCATCTTTTCGTCGTCCGAAAAGAACTGCGAGGCGCCGTCCAACCTTATCGACGACAACAACTTTTCATCGAGGCAATCGGCAAGTTGCAGGTGTTGCTCGCCGTCCGGTCGGGAGAACCGTGACCCTTGCCACCAAGTGGCAGGGTAGTAGAATTTGGCCATCAGCAAGGTAAAGCTCCTAGGTGAGAGCTTTCGCGCCGACGGCCAGCGGTCTTCCCCAGACATCCCGAGATGGAAATGTGCCCCAGGGTGTCGGACATTCCTATATTGGTTCCCGCTATATTCGAAACGGACGCGGGGGATGAAGCCTTGCGACGGGAATTCGGCCACGAGTTCAGAAAATTCCTCGTCGTTCAAGCTTCCCCCGTCGCGCTCTTTCTCGAGTTCGCGGAATAATTCAGTCGCCTCAGGAGAGCCGCTAAGCCGAGGATTGGGATAATAGGCCAAAGCATACTCGGTATCACTGGCATAGGAAAACTGGAAATAGGAGTAGTCCGTCAGCAGGAAATTGTAGTGGGAAAGCGACAAGCCCCGGTCATATATCTCTGTATAGTCCTTCGATGTTAGGCTGAGTTTGCGTGCCCGCAGGCAGGCTTCTCGTGAGAGAGATTCGAGGTTGGCCATCGTGATCCTCACCAAATAGTTGGTCGGGCTCACGCACTTTTACATCGAATACATTCTGAAGTTCGTCATAGGCCCAGATGATTTGTTTCTGGTCCCGGCCACCTTTGGCGAGGAAGAAGCACATCTGGTAGAAGCTGTCCGGGAAATCCTGTCCTTCATCGACCAATATGACATCGTAATACGGCGTTAGGGCACCGGATTTCACCAGCTCACGACACACAGTGCCAAACGGGTCTACCGCCCCGCGAACATCGCCAAACGTTCGAGGCGCTAACCCCTCGCGAATGCTGGCATCTCTATATACGCCAGGCATGTTTGTGCGGCCCCATCCGTGCCGAACGTGCACGTTGTCCCAGTTGGGGTCAACTTCTGCGAAATGGCGATGAAAGCGTGTGATCAGCCGTTCGATGATGTCTCGCAGGCTTCTCGTATAGTAGGTGATCAGGATCTTCGCATCGGGGTTCTCGATGTGCGCCAGCGCAGCCTTCATCGCAAGGATGACCGTCTTGCCGGTCCCAGCTAGACCCCTTATCCGTTGTGGACCTCGGATGGCGGTTAGGGCAACCGACCGCTGCGTCGCGTCGAAGTTGTAGATTACGGCCTCAAGGTCTCGAAACGCACGCGCAACTGGATGAAGCTGATCATCATCCTCGATTTCGGAAAGCTGTCCGAGGGCTTTGGCGCCTTCGATAATGGCCTGTACTTCAGCGCGCTGTTCTGGAGTCAGGGTCCCACTTTCCTCTTTGAGAACACGCACGAGCTCCGCTTCGCTATGAACCAGCTCGACCTCTTCGTCGCTCAGGTCGTCTTCGGTAATATTGGGCGCGTAGACGACTGGGACGACGTCGAATATGAGGCGTCGACGTTTCTTGAGCTGGAGACTCTTGCTCATCAGTGATTCCGTGGACGCTGAGGCTTGCGAGATGCTCAGAGCGTCTCGGCGGACGTCTTTGACGTCACCCGAGAGGGAAATCTTCACCAGCTTTATGCCGTGATCTCTACTGAAAACCGTCAAATCTGCGCTATGTGTGCGGCCATCGTAATCCTTAACCTTTGGCCATCCCGCATAAAGAATGATGTCGCTGTTCCCGGGATAAACATCCCCGTCGCGGATTTTCTTGATGACTTGGGCCGCAAGGTTGTTGCTTGGCTCACGACTGACTGTGGGAATAAAGGAAATGGGCATAGAGTACTCACGTTCAAATCCGCCGCAAACCGTATGGGCAGTGAAGGATAGTTGCAATAGTGAGACTGCCCCAAGTACACTGTTGCCAAATCGCACTGTGCTCTAGGTCGCAACCACAGTTAGTTGCCGCATCAAAGACCCGTTAGCGGCCCTGCTACCGGTCGGCCGTACGCCTCCATGTCGGTCGCATGACGAAGTGAAACCGGCTGCCAATCCGTTCGCCAAAACTGGCTGTTCGCCTAGACCGCAAACCATCCAGGGATTGAGAAACGATTCGCACTGCCTCTTACCAACGCATGCTATCGATTGAAGTAGTTGCAGCGGCAGTGCCTGTTGAACTTCGAAGAAGCCGTGTTAAATCTACGAGATCAACAATTGGCTGACTTGGGGTAGGCCGAACAGGGGGCAAGTCTGTCGACGATAAACGCGACTGTTCTCGAGGCCGCGATCACAGGTAATCCTGAAGCGCTAGACGTCCATCTCACGCTCGTTGAGCGCGACGTTCTGCTTGCGGGATACTCGGTCAAGATCCACTGCCACTGTCTCGCCGTGGACGGGAATGGCCGCATCCAGTTGCGACGTCTTGCAGAGTTTATGAGGAACGCGGCCGCGGACTACGCGCTGCCGCGCTCCAAAGTCGCGGAGGCGAAGGCGCGGGATGCCAAGTATAACAGCACTGAAGCGGTAGCCGAACTGGTCGAAAGAGCTAAGCGCTCTTTCACCGACCTTGCGAAGACGGGCGAAGGTGGCGAGATGCTGCTTTTCCTGCTGGCCGAACGCTTCCTCAAGCTGCCCCAGATCCTCTGCAAAATGGACCTGAAGACGGACAGCCGTCTTCACTACCACGGCGCGGACGGGGTCTACGCCGGCGTAACGTCGGAAGGCGTTCTGAAGCTTTACTGGGGCGAGTCCAAGATCTACGAGGACGCGGGCGATGCGATCCGAGCCTGCCTCGGCTCTCTTGCTCCCTACCTAATCGAGCCGGAGCACGAAGGCGCCGAGCGCGAACGCGATCTCCTACTGCTGAGCGACAAGGCGGATCTTAGCGATCCGATGTTCACTGCTGCGCTTAGGCAGTACTTCGACCGATCGTCGCCCCAATCGAACCGCGTACGATATTGCGGCCTGGCGCTAGTAGGCTTCAAGGCATCGTTTTATCCCGGGGAGGACGCTCAGGCAGTCGCTGACGACATAGCGGAGGCAGCACGCAGGGCGCTGGTAGGGTGGAGCGAGAACATCGGCAACGGCCTCGCCAAGAACAAGCTCGAACAGTTGGAGATCGAGTTCTTCTGCGTGCCTCTAACGTCCGCGCAGGGCTTTCGAGACGTGTTCCTTGAGACGATGGGCTTGGAAAAGAAATGAACCTGGGGGACCTGCAGTCATGGCTGCTCGCGGAGGGCCTGCGCGACGACTTGGACAAGATCGTCCGTCTGACGGTCCGGTCCGACTTGGACAACCTTGTGGAAGAACCTGACGAGCCGACCGCGGAGGGCATAGAATGGCAACGCCTTGTCCTCGCGGGGAGCATCCTAGCCCGGTCCGAGGCGCGGGCCGACCAGGAGGCCGCCCTCAGGATAGCGGTCGCCGCAATCACTCTCACGGAAGATAGAGTTGTCAGGGACGCCGGAGCTGTGCTGCTCGGCAAGCTTTCCAACTTCCGCGCCGTCTCGCTGGCGGTCGGTCGCGAACTCGTGGCGCGGGGTCTCGACGAACGGCTGGGGGTTGCGCTCCGCATCGAGTCTCAGCGCCGTGAGATGGACCGTTCGATCCTCGTCGAAACCACTGGAACGTGGATGCAGGTGAACGACTTCCAGCAGCGATTCTGGACGAACGCTTCGCGGGCAAGCTGGCTTTCGGCATCGGCGCCGACCGCATCCGGCAAGACTTTCCTCGTACTGCAATGGCTCATTGACCAGATCGGCGCCGCCGAGGCCGCGGTGGCGATTTATCTCGCTCCCACTCGGGCCCTCGTCTCGGAAATCGAGACGAATCTACAGGGCCTATTGGGCGACTCAAAGAACATCGCAGTGTCCTCGCTGCCTCTGCGTAGCAAGTACGATGCGGCGCGCGCTGGCGGATCGCGACTAGTACTGGTCCTGACGCAGGAGCGGATGCACCTGCTCGCCAACGTTCTGGGCGACACGTTCCTCGTCGATCTCCTCATCGTGGATGAGGCGCACAAAATCGGAGACGACGGGCGGGGCGTCATCCTGCAGGACGCGATCGAACGCTCGGCCCGTACGAACCCCAAGATGAAACTCGTCTTCATTAGTCCGGCAACCCAGAACCCGGAAGAGCTCCTGGCGGATGCACCGGAGGGAATCGCGACGTCAGCGGTCGACAGCGACGCCCCGACGGTCCTCCAAAACCTGATACTGGCAAAACAGGTTCCGGGAAAGCCCAAGCGCTGGACCCTGGAGACGAAGCAAGCGGACGCCACGATCCCGATCGGAACGCTCAAGCTTGCGAACACGCCCGCCAGCTCGATCAAGCGTCTCGCCTTCATCGCGGCGGCCGCGGGCGAGCGCGGCGGGACGCTCGTCTACGCCAACGGCGCAGCCGACTCCGAGGACATCGCCGACCTAATCTTCCAGCTTCAATCGAAACCTGAGCCGAAATCCGTCGATCCAGAACTCGCCGCTCTGGCCGAGCTTGCGCGAAAGGGCGTGCATCCACACTTCCGGCTGGCTCCCTTGGTCGAGCGGGGCGTGGCCTTCCACTTCGGCAACATGCCTTCGCTGCTCCGTCTCGAGATCGAGCGGCTGTTCCGGTCAGGCAAGATCCGTTTCCTCGTCTGCACGTCGACACTGGTTGAAGGGGTAAACCTGTCTTGCCGCACGATCGTGGTCCGCGGTCCTCGCAAGGGACTCGGCAATCCCATGGAGCCGCACGACTTCTGGAATCTGGCGGGTCGGGCCGGACGCTGGGGGGACGAGTTCCAGGGCAACATCATCTGCATCGATCCGAACGACGCGGTGGCATGGCCAAAGGGTGTTCCGCTCCGCGCGAGATATCCGATTAAGCGGGAGAGCGATGCCGTGCTCGACCTCGGCGATGGGATCGTCGACTATCTGGCGAAGCGAGGCGAGCAAGCGCTTTCAGATCTGGAGGGCAGCAAGGAGTTTGAGCAGGTCGGAGCCTACCTTCTCACGTCGTACATGCGGCTCGGATCAATCTCTCAGGCAGGCCTCGCCAAGCGCCACGACCCCGCCCTTATCGCCAGACTCGACGAGGTGCTGGAGGGGCTTGCTGACCAGTTAGACATCAACGTGCAACTGGCCGCTCGCCATCCAGGCGTCAGCCCCATCGGACTACAGCACCTCTTGGAGACCTTCAGAGACTACAAAGGAGAGGTGGGGAACCTGCTGCCGGCAGAGGTCGCGAGCGACGACAGCTACGACCGGTTCGTCACGATCATGCGCCGGATCAACGGAAGCTTGTTTGCGGCTTTCGAACCAGAGAGCCGCATCAGGCTTTTCGCGCTGATCGTCTTCCAGTGGCTGAAAGGCAAATCCTTGGCCGAGATCATCCGCAGGAACATCGCCTGGCACGAAGAGGTCAAACGATCCTACAGCCTGCCGGCACTCATACGCGACACGATGGGCTTGGTAGAACAGATTGCCCGCTTCAAGGCGCCGAAGTATCTGTCGGCCTACATGGACGTGCTCCACCTGCATCTCACGTCAATAGGTCGTGAAGATCTGATTGACCATGGACTGGACATCGGCACCCAGCTCGAGTTCGGCGTCTCCTCCCGCACGCTGATCTCGCTGATGGAACTGGGTCTGTCCCGCATGAGTGCGGTAGCACTCTACGAGAAGATCGCCCGCGACGATCTCGATCAGGAAGGATGCCTCGAGTGGATCGTCGAGCGCGCCGACCAGCTCGAGAGCATGGACATACCCGCCATCATTGTTCGGGAACTGCGCGAGCGGTTGTTCTCAACGAACAGCGCCGGCCAGGTAAAAGCTCTTGAGTGATGTAGAAGGAGGACGAAATGGCTGCAAAAAAGCCCGTGACTCTCGGCCCCAAGCACTTCGAGAAAAAAGGTGACGCCGTCGCATACCTGAAGGCGATGCTTCATCGTTATGATGTCGGGGACCGGGTTAACGCCGCCGACGCCGTCGTGTTGGAGGCTGCCTTGGCCCGTCATCCAGAAGCCGATCAGAAGATCGGCGCCGGCGTTAAGAGCTTCAGCGTGCGAAGCGCTGACTTCGGGAGCAAGTGCTTTTGGGTGAACAGGACGGACGGCACCACAATGAGGTTCTCTCACACGGCCTGTATTTGGAAGACCTAAGCCGCTGGTTACACGGCGCATCTGAGCAACAGCTCGGCAACGATGTCGCACCTGACAAAATCTGGTCCGCTCGTACAGGTTGGTAGCAATGTCTGCTATCCAGCCGGCCCGCCCCATACACATTGCGACTGACTCGATCAAAGTTGAGAGGTAGAGCGCCAAACAGTGATCACGATGGGGCAGCGTTAGTTTGACAGCGAGCCCAGTAGGCGGCCTTAAGATCGGAAACGCACAGGCCGAACCGCCTGAGATTGGATGCGGACGGATCTATCACGGAAGGGTCGATTGCGCCTTGGCGCACAAGCTCCACCACGTCGGCCATATTCACTCCGTGCGTCGACAGCGATTTAACGGCACGGCCCAAAGGTACGGCTCCCTCAGAACGAGACAATGAGGCCTTCTCGAAGAGCGAGATTATGGCCTCGAGACCACCCTGCCGTATCCCTGGACGTAAACTGAAACGGGGCCGTAGGTCGTTTCCGGAACGTATGCTGTAGGGTGTCAACTGAATAATGCCTCTTCGTGTTAAAACTTGAAAGGGGCCCTTTCCGAGGCCAAGAAATTCTCTGGCAGCAACAATGCTTAGTATCCTGTCCTTGCCTGCGGAAGGTTCTCGCTCAGCAAGCAGTTTGGCTACATCGGCGGCTCGTAGGTAGAGAAGAGTACGACTGCCGTGAGCGCAAAACTCGCCTCGCAAGATTTGGCGTCGCGCCATTAAAAGCAGAGCAGACGGAGCGAGACCTAGTCGTGCGGCGGCGTCGTAGGTGCTTATCCACGAGGGAGCGCTGTCCTGCTGACGCTCGGCGAATGGGGCAACTCGCATGCGTCTCCCCGGAAGCGGATCTATGAGAGCTTTCAGAGGAGGCAAGAGGATCTTTCGAATACTCTCAGGGCAGAAACTTAGTCCCCTGCCTTGGGTGAGCCTCCACAAACCGGGATAGGTAGACTTCGTGGTTGTGTCTTCGGGTGCTGAACTCGTTCTTCTCAGTCGTGCATGGAAGCGGTGTAGGTTGTGCGGCCAGTCGTACAGCACGCCGGCCGCGCAATCTATCACCTCTTCTGGGTCAAATGTGTTCAACCACCTGTTGGATGCTAGCCGATGCGTGCGCTCCAGCACCTCGTGGGGCATAGCGACAAGCGCCACCAAGCGAAGGATATCCGCCAAGTCAAGAGCACCAAAAGCTTCCATAAGGGCTGAGGGTCGCGGCATCCCAGGGAGCCTTGCAGCAGCGCCCATCAGCAACATCAACTCAGCTACTTGATCTGAGACACCTTGTTTCTTGGCATCTGAGTATCGACCGTCGCATCCCTTTGCCCCGCAACGATCGGGTCCGGGCCGCAGCCAAGAAATCTCTGAGCCACATTGGGGACATTTACGGACCATCCAGCATCGGTGAATGGGACACGCTGCCCACAGGGTAATATCCCATACGGCCGGGATCAGCCCTGCGCTAATACACGCGGGGCATACCTTTGGACGTTTTCGCGACGTCATCCAGACTGCGCCTCTCCCCGCCGGCAGGCAGACACAATCGCGATGCCCCCGCTTGGAGTGGAATTTGTCTAAGATGTCCTCGACTGGGACGGTTGTTGCATTGCTGAGCGCTGTTCGGAAGGTGTCGCGATCTGTTGTGAGCCCTCCCGACACAATAGAGGCGGGACTGTTGTATCCATTTGCTTCCGTCAGCCACAGCAACCATCCCAAGCCGGATTCCCAAGGCAGCGGATCCCGTCGTATGACCAGTCGGGCCGAGTTGGGCGGGGGGCGAGCGCCCGACACAGGGTCAAATCTTTGCACGTGTTCCTCCCGTCACGCCTCACCGAGGACGCCGGTCTTCTGCAAATCCTCACGCCGCCAGACAGCCGAGATGCCAGCAGCAGAGTTGGAGGTAATAACCGGTTTCACCTTGGCTGCGCGGAGCTCTGCCAGTGCCATGCGCGTACTCGTCTTGCGTCTAGCGGCCACTTCACCAGTGAGGACGTAGCGATCCCCAAACTGCGCAACCGAGCAGGCGTCCACGCTTCGCTGCGCAATAATGTTCCTCTGAGTTCGAGTAGCAGAGAGGCACCCGGCTTCAACGAGTACAGGGATCATGCGCACCGACACCTTCAGCTTCGCCGCTGCCGATCGCACATCGAGCGCTGTGATCCAAGTGACCGCGTTGCTCGGAACAAAGACCCGTTCGAACAGCGGCTGATCCCCGTCTATGACTTGGACAGGAATCGTCCCCTCCAAGACAAGCTTGACCAGGCCTGCAAGTTGCCGTTGCCGCTTGGTTGCTATCGCTTTAAGCGCAGTGTCGACATGAGATATTTCAGCAATTTTAGCCGCCTTTCGAAACTGTCCCTCGAGCATATCTGCCGCGTCGCGATCGAAGCGGCACTCGCGACGACCGACGTAGGCCGGCAGGGGACATAGCAGGCCCGATCGCCTGAGCTTCCCTACCTGATACCTGCTCACTCCCAGTTGATCGGCCAGATCCGCTACGCCGATAGAACTTGCTCGCCGTGCCATGGCGAGCTCAATCGCTTGCGGATCAACCGCGGTGAAGTGGCGGTTGCCACCACGGCGGCACTGGCCTGATAGATGCCCGTCTCGCACCATGCGCTTGACCGTCGCATTCGTAACGCCGAGGCGGCGCGCCGCATGGGCACCGACAGTCCTGCTCTTCGCTTGTCTCGAAAAGAAGAACGAGCAGGGTTTAACTGGGCCGTGGTTAGCTATGTAGCTACGAACCTCGTCGAACACGTGCATGGGATCGGCGATGTCGATGACGTGTCGCATCCTCGTCAGGACGGGCCCGAAATCCGCATGGATCCCAACATGTTCGGCAGAAGGGACGCGGTGCTCTTCGAGCCAGGTATGCAACCCATGCGGCCAGTGGAGGAGAACGTCCCCTGACCGTTCGATCGCCCTCAAGCTGGTGGCAATATCCGGCTTGGACATGAAACGCGATCGCCAGCCGGGTTCATTGCGGTCGTGGGTTCCGGTAAACCAGAGCAGTTCAAGGGCAGCATTTAGCTCAATTCCCAGATCAGTATCCTGCTCGGGGGTGCTGCTCGCGTAGCGTCTCTCCAATTCCGACATGACAGCGATGACTTTCTGGGAGGCCCTAGCCGGCTCCATCAGCAGTATTTTTCCGCATCCGCATCCGCAGCGGTCAACGGCATTTCGGTGCCACGAGAGACGATGGCCGCAACTGCTGCATTCGTCCACAAGCACTGTTCCGTGCTTTGAGCAGGCCACATAGAGGGAGAGGTCCCATATTGCCCTGTCGAGGCCCGTCTCCCTGATGCATTGCGGGCAGATTTTGGCCCGAACCACATTGACCATCCGCGCGGCCACAACATTGCCGCCCATTCTGACGAACTGGGAACCTTCACAGACCGGCCACCGCGCTCGGGCAATCAGATCGGCTGCGTCAGCCATTCCTCCGAGCAAAGCGGCCAGAGGGCCAAGGTCGCATGGCTGCAGCGCATAGCCCCTCGGCATTCCTGCTAGCGCTGCAATCGACTGAGTTGTCTGATAGGCATTCGATGCAGCAAGTCGGTACATGAACTGATGAAATGCCTCGTCAGGGAGCGGGCCGAAGCGGATGGGCAGTCGCATGACAAAGCCTCATCTCACTGTCAGAGCATGCGTCAGTTCTGCATGTCGTGCAGCCTTGGTCGTGCCCTGCTTGGACCTCTTGCTAGGGGGATTGATGAGAAGCGTGTCATCTGGCAATCGCGGCGGTAACGCGCCCTTCCAATTTGGTCCGAATGGATTGACTTGGCCTGCCGCTGGGTTCTCCTTTCCGAACGCTTTCTCATAGGCATCGTAAATCAGCTCCATCTTCGCCACCTTGAGATTTCTTTGTTCGGCGATCATAATAGTTCTCAAGAAGAGTTTCTTGAGTAGTCCAATGACACCTGCTGATGCATAGTAAAATCTCTTGCAAGTATAGAGAAATTTTTCTGGGTCGCGCTCCCTGTACGTATTTATATCAAGTACACAGCTTAAATGTAGCGGAAGTTTATTTAGAAAAATCATAAGTATTCCAATAAAATCCGCCCGGCTCGACTCGTCTTCGTCACCGCCCTCCCACTTGTACGGCTCAATCCGGATTTCAGCGTCCCACCGCCGCGTGATCTGTAGGTCCTGTTCGACGAAAAATTTCATCCTACCCAGACCCACGAGGATGATCACGACACCCAGTTCGTCATGTAGGTCTTGGAGAAAGAAGGCGATTTCCTGCTTCATCACCACTCCGTTCCGGTCCACGGCTCGCTGGGTGTCATCGATTACCACTGTATGAATCCCCAACGCGGGGATGTAGAGATACAGCGCGGGTTTGAGGCGATCATTCGATCTAGAGGCCCATTTGGGATCTCCAATTCTCATCAGCATCTCGCGCATCAGCCGTATTCGCGTTGGGGTGTCGGGCATCTCGACCAACAGGACAGGTAAATGATCGCACTTCGCGATAACGCCGGCGGACAAGGTAAATGAGCGCCCATCCTTCACCCGCGGGTACTTGGTTTCGACTTTTTTGCATAAAGTCGACTTGCCGATGCCGGGAACGCCAGTGATTTGGAGACAGGGTGCCTCGATCAGTTGCCCGTGAACCTTTATTGCGGCCTCGATTTCGCTGAGCGTACGTTCATGGCTAGAATGCTCGATGAAGATCGAGTCAAATTCCGCGAGTGGGGTGCCAGGAGGAATCTCCTCTGCTTTGGCAATTGCTGCCATCTCCGCAATAGCGGCGTCGGAAATCATGGCTTGCGCCTCCCTAGAGAATTGTCGCTGTAGAAGGTTGGAATGGTGAAGGTTTGCGGCTTCGAAGGCGCCACGGCGCCTGCCCCTTGGAGTTCTTGACGCTCCTCGGCAGAAACTTGATTCTGCGCGCCAGGCTGCGCCAATGGGTAGAGCGGCAGGCCGCCAAATGGGCCCGTTAGAGGCGCCAGGCTCCCGTCCAGCCGAAGATTGTTGAAGATGTTCTCTGTGCCAATACCCGCCATGCGCGCCAGCACGGTGAGATTGCGGATGTTAAAGGCGTTGAAACCAGCATGGGCGATGATTTCCGAAAGGTATGCCTTGGCCTTCAGCCAGGATTCCAACCCGTCAGCAGCGTAAAGGCGCTTGCTGTTCGCCCTGTACAACTCGTGTGTGTGGAGGCTGAGACCGGAAGCGTAAACTCGATAGCTGGGGTGAACCAAAAGCGGAGCCCACAGTGCGAGATCGGGAATCAAGAGTTGCATCTTGCCCAAGTTGAGTGGGTTGATCTTGAAGATCACGCTCAGCTTAGCGCCTCGGCGGCGGCGCAGTGTGTCGGCCGCCTCGCCGTAGTAGAATAGACCTTTGAAATAGACGCCCCGATGGTCCAGGTTGCCACGCCGGACAATCCCAAAAAGCACATCAAGGTCCGTGCTGCTTTCGGGGTAGCCCGGCTCAACCAGCTTGGTCCCATCTATCCAGCGCTGGTTGATAGACTGGCGAAGACCCGAGGGTGGACATTGTTGATGGAGGTCATCGACTACCCAATGATGGAAAATCCACAGCAGGTGTCGAAGACCAATGACGGCGTTCTTGCGCGGATCATAGTCGCTGCTGTCAATCCCGCATCCACGGGGGAGTACAAAACCGGGCAGTTCGTCGAGCAGCAGACGATTGGTTGTAGCAAACGTGCCCTCGACCTCTGACTTGAGCCAAGGCATGCGCGGCGGCTGATAATCGTAGAGAATATCCAAGTCTCCGCAGATCTGCTCAATTGAGTGTCCATGAGCTTGCAGCGAGTTGTCGAAGGTGACGAAGCGCGGGATGCCAGCAGGCAGCCAGTCATATCGGATGTCAGGGTACTCCTGACGAACATACCTCTTGGGCAGGCATGCGTGCCGGAGGGTGCTGGCGATGACGAAGTCATCGGGTGGTTCGAACCCCAGATAGAAACCGAGAATGCCATGCGTGTAGACGTCGACGAACCAGGCCAGCCAAGGACGGCCTAACGCGATGCCCAGCATCTCGTCGACGACCATGAGGGGAAGGAGGGTTTCGTCGAACTGGACGAAATCAAGCGGTGCGGCTGGCTCCACATCCGCAAGTGGCGGCCCTCGGTGCATCGCCCGGGCTTTGACGTGGCCCCACACTGCAACATTGCGCTGATTGGCCGGAAACTCTCGCCAATATCTGTACAGTGTTGAGGTTGAGGGGAGCTTCAACAGCTCGCCTGGGTGTTCGTCTGAGTAGCTCTTGATAGCATCGCGAGCCGCATCATAGATTTTTGATACCGTGAGAAGCCGCTTTCCCTTTTTTTCGGGCCGCCTATCTTTCATTTCCTCGATCAGCTTAGCCATCGAGGCGTGCGCGATTGCGCTCACCTTTCTGCTTACCTGATTTCGGCGGCCTCTTTGGGAGAACTCCCCCTCCAGATCGGCTTGGTCGCAGTTCTCGTTGTAGTCGCGCAGCCATCTATAATAGGAGGCTTGGCTGACGGGCCTGGGCTTTCCGTAAATTTCGATTCCCTTAGTGCGTCCTAGCTCCGTAAGGACCGTTTGCAGCACAGTCTCGGCCGTGGGCTTCCCATCCTTGAATACGCTTACAACCTTGCAGCCTGGCGTGGTCAGGGCGTCAACGCCCTCAATGACTTCCTTCCTGAACTGGATGCGCCGTCGCACATTCAACGGCCTGTCGGAAAGTGGAACCGCCCTCCTGCGGCGGCGCGCAGCGCGGCTTTCCGGAGAGAGTTCCTCGTCGACGTCCAGAACCAGTCTGCCTGCGCAATACAGGTCCAGCAGCTCTGTCTCTGGACGCGGTTGCTGGTCGAGGCCCGTCGTCCTGACTATGATGTGCCAGTACCGGAGACCATCGACTTCGTAGCTCTGCCCGAGGCGACAGGCCATGTCGTCGATGCGAACTCGCGCCCCCATAACGAAGTGCAGCTTGCGCATCTCATATGTCCAGGTACTGGTTCCTTCCGGACCACCTCGTCAGCCCCGGACCCAATCTGATTGGGCAGTCCGGGCCAAGCGGAGCGTCGAAGTCGGCCAACTGGAAAAAGAGCTTGCGGATGAGTGCATGGACTTGCTGCCTCGTCAGCGAAAATCTGGCGCACGCCTCGCCGATCGTGACGCTGTCCTGCCCGAGGCCGACCTCGATCGCGGCCAAGACTTCAGGTGAAGGTAGCGGCGCGTGCCTATCGCGAAAGATCGCGCGCACTGTGGCCTTTCGGATTCTGAGGTGCCGTTCAGTATACACCTGAAACGAGAACCCGAGGGAGTTGAGGGCTTCGCCTATGGCGGGCCACCGCCTCTCGTTCTCCGGCTCTGCGGCCTTCCTTTCGGGTTTGACTTCGCGGATTTCATGGGGAGGCGTGCGGTCAAAAATTAGGAGATCCGGCGTGTAGGATCTGCGCACGCCCTGATGCTTGTACTGAATTCTGATCGGCTGTTCACAGAACGCTTCGACCGTCGGATCGACTTCACACTCCAGTAGATGGTCCATCTCGAGGTTGGACGCGGCACGTATGATCCGGTCGGCTTTGAGGCTAGGGAGCCGGTTCTGACGGCCCCAGCCCCGAGCGCGTGATGATGGGGGTATCTTGAATGCCGGAACATCTTGAAAGACCCTTTCCAGCGCTGGATGCTTTGCCAGAACCCGGACCCAACCTGCTGGGCATCCAGCTTGCGGCATCCACACGCGCTGCACCGGAGTGGGCTCCGATGCCAATGTCGGGGATGGAGGGGGGCGGCCGAGCAACTGTCGCAGGTATTCTTGGAGATCGTATTCGTGTCCGCCAGCGCGCGTGAAGCCTTGAGGCGCATTCCGCAGGGAAGTGATAGAGGATGCGATAGCTGAGAACGGCTTAGACTTAGGAGTCATGGACGATCTCCTATTAGATTAGAGCGTCGCTCGGTCCACGCGGCCTCGATGGATCTTGGATACGTTCGGCTGGGTGCGTTCTATGGGGGCGATTTCCATAGACAAATTATATATCATAATTATGTTTTAAAAAAATTGGCAAATAATACGGGTTGACTCCGTGAAATACAACTACCGATAAATATGCAAAATTGAGCCTTTAAAGGAACTATGACTGATTCAATTTCTTGAATTGATATAAATTCGAATCCTTTGTTTATGGATTCATTTGAGGATATCTTTGTGGAAATGAAGGCGCGCAAGATTTCATAAATTGCTGAATCCTGCGTGCGGCTGGACGCTGACAGGATTCGCATTGATGATTGATGCCATTTAGCCGGCGAGCAAGAGCAACCACTGGCTGTGTTTCTGCATAGGGGTTCTCAACGAGCCCTTCGCGGGCGCTTTCAGTCAGAGGCCGGTCGTCGCGCCCGAGGCGGCGACACGCTGGCCAGGCGCGCTTCAATGCGCGATCTTCGTCCTTTGCTTCTTGCCCTTCGGCGGCGCGAGGCCTTGAAGTATCTCTCCCACAACCCGCACCAAGGCGGCCCTCGTTACCCGGAGGAACTGGACAGGCTCGATGAACTGGTCCGGCGCGCGGCGAAATCGTTGCACATCGTTGACGCAGACGAGCGCGCGGCAAGGATCTTGTCGCTCTACTCAATGGGTAAGCACAGCCTGGAAGAAATCCTGGAGGTCGCGGTTCATCTCCATAGGCAGGGCTCCACCATATTGACGCCGAAGTGGAACCGAGCGCCAGCGTAAGATGGAGTGGCCGGCGCGACAAGTGCCCCATGCACGCCGGCCAGGCGGCAAATTGCCAGCCTATTTATGGCTCCATTGTAGACATACGTGACTAGAGCCAGGGAGGCAACAACCCGCCATATCAGCGGCGCTTGCCGGCGGTGCGCAATTGTACTGAATCCGGGACGGCCGTCGTTTACCAGAGGTGGCGGGCGTTGTCGGTCGCTGGCAAGCCGTTCCGGTTCCACTTGGCATCTATCGGCCTAGACAGATTTGGCCACGCGCGCCGAAGAAGCAGATGCCGCCGGAACGTTTCGGGCCGCCGCGCACGCGGTCCAGAAACCGTGAATTGACCCAGCCGTCGCGCGTGCGCCGGGACTGAACATGACACCAGCGGCGCGAGGAGGCACATCGAGTGACATTTACTCTCTCCCCGGCGCGCAGGCGGCCAACGACACGATGCTGGGGACCGGGGCCTGCCGTTGACGACGGCTCATGCCGCCTCCGCGGGCAGCACTGGCGCGACTATCGTCGTTGCTGCAAGAGCAGCCAGAATTGCCATTTGCTTCGCATTCATGACTTGCCTCCCATGCATCCCCGGCGAGAAACAGCGTCGTCGGCTACGCCGATGTGGCGGGGGACCTTTGCGTCTCAGTGCGCCGTTTTAGCCTTGGGCTTCCTGCCCTTCGGCGGTGCGAGGCCTTCCACCTCCAGGCTCTTGCGCAGGATGCCAGCGAGATCCTTGACGTTCTCCTTCGGCTCCGGCGATGGCTTCGGCGGTGGTGCGCCGGTTCGCTTGGATTCGATCAACTGCTTCAGCGCTTCCTCGTAGTGGTCCTCGAATTTCGACGGGTCGAAATGCGTGACCTTCTTGTCGATTATCAACGAGGCGATATCGGTCATTTCCGGGTCGATCTTGGGCGTCCCCATCTCATCGAATGCCTTCTTTTCCGGCACGATCTGCTTGGCGCTGTTCAGCAGCGTCATCACCATGCCCTTGCCGAGCGGCTCAATGAGCACATGCCGTTCGCGCTGCCATAACACCACCGTTGCCAGCGCGGCCTTCCCAGTCCGTCTCATGGCCTCGCGAAGGAGGGCGAAGGGGTCCGTCGCCAGTTTATCTGCAGGCACGAGATAGTAGGGCTTGTCGCGATAGACCGCTTCGACCTCGGACACGTCGACGAAGTTCTCAATCGTCAGCACGTGGTTGGAAAGCGGCTTGAGGGTATCGATCTCCGCGGGCTCGAGCAGCAGATATTCGTTCTTGTTGATTTCGTAGCCTTTGACCTGGTCTTCAGCGTCGACCGGCTTGCCGGTGCCTTCATCGATATACTCCGACTTGACCGGCCCCCTGGTCTCTCGATTGAGGATGCGGAAATGGATGGTCTCGGCTTCGGTCCAGGCCCCGACGATTTTCACGCCACAGGTGACATTGCCGAGCCGCATGAAGCCCTTCCACAGGGAACGCACGTTACTCATGACACGCTACTCCAACACAGGGTTGGAGAACGGGCAGGGGAGCCTATCGTTCCGGCTGATGTAAGCTCGATGGCGCGATGAGTTCGCGGCGGCCGGCTTCAAGGTGCTCTCCGCCACAGTAGTACTTCTCGCCATAACGGGTGTTGACCCCGAGGCGCCTGTTCCGACCACCCAGCGGCGCGTTCGTGCAGCGCATCCTCGATCGCCTGTTGGCAGTCGACATCCCTGTCGGGGTAGTGTTGCTGTCGCTTGGGCGGCGAGATTGGATTTGGCACTCCGCACCCTATTGTTTGGATTTTTGGCCACCCAAATCGGCGTACGTGCTCTTGATGCCGAGCACCAATTCCTCGCAAAGGTGCCGGACCGCATCGATGGCGGACTGTTCGTCGTCGGTTTCTCGGACGTAGTAGTGGAGTGTCATCCGATAGAGCGCCGCGAGTTGGCCAATATCCGACAGCGTCCGCAGGCGGCGTTCCGCCTCCGCCACGACTTCACCGACCTTTGGGATTTCCAGCTCAAGCTCTTTCTGGATTTCGGCGTCTTGCTCATCTGTAAGTCGCACTATGTCGACCTCCTATCAGGAGTTGTTGGCGCCGTCGGTGCCTAGAACAGCGCTGCCTGTGCGAGTTCTGGTTTGGCGGTCTCGCCCACGATAATGAGTGTGTCGACCGGCAGAGGCCGCTGCAACGCCCTGGCTTCGTCCCACGGCGCCCGCATCCAGACTTCCCGTTCCTCGTCCGTCGTCAGGATGACCGGCATTGCCTTGTCGTGAATTGGCGCGACGATGTTGTTCGGTTCGGTTGTCAGGAAAGCATAGAGTTCGTGCACGCCAGGCCGCGGGTTCTTCGAAGAGCCTCGCTCGCCTTCCCAAACCGTCCAGATGCCGGCGAAGAACGCCAGCGGCTTGTCCTCGTCGATCGCAAACCAGCGCTTCGTCTTCTTCGGCTTGGTATCCTCCCACTCGCAGAACGTCGTCCACGGCACGAGGCACCTGTTCTCCGGCTTCAACCAGCGGCGCCAATGCGGCGAGTCGCCTTTGCGCACGTTCTGTACGCCCGTGTCCGGCTTTCCGTTGGTGACAAAGGTCGGCGATGGCATGCCCCATGTGAGCGTGGCCAGTTCGCGTTCGCCGTCTGGAGCGTTTCGGACACTGGCACCGGGCGGTCAGGATAGACGTCGATCGACGGCTCCATGTTGCCGATCAGATCGCGCTGGGCGCGCGTCAGTTCGATAATGGCTCGCTGGTTCGAGCCGAGATTGTACAGATTACACATACGCGTCCCCGACTTCCGAGATCACTTTTCAGCTTACCCGTTGACTCTCCACTGTCAATGTTCCTATTTCGTTCTGATGCCGGAACCATATTGGCCAAAGAGAAGAGGATCGTACACGCTCGCCGATTCCGCGGGGAATGGCGCTTATCTGCGCGCAGAGTGCCGCTACTGCAAAATCGTGCACTTCTAGGGTCGCTTTACTACTGCGATGTCACGACGTCGAAGGAGCTCGATGAACTGCGGCGCGAGGATCCGAGCCTGCGGCGACGCGTTGAGGATCTTCTGGCCGCGCAATTAGGGCGCGCTGTGGCGATCGTTGAAAATCGTAAGGCGGAGGTCGAGCGGCTTGCAAATGCGGTTGCCCAACGAAGCCTGTTATCGCGACGCGAGGTCGCGGAACTCTTCGCGACGCTCAAGCGGGCGGGGTAGGTACCACTACTGGCACGTTCGCGCCGCCCAGAGGGCGGTCATCGATCCGCCAAAGGGGCACACAGAGCCGGGGCAGACGCGGTCACCATATCTCACTTTGATGGTCTTAACTGCTTTCTTTCCCCGAGAACGCCGCAGCCAGTTCCGATTCCCATGATCCGCGTCGTCGGTAGGAAAGAACGCGCACGTCCTTGTGATCCCACTCGATGTCCAAGACCTTGTGATAACAACGCCAAACTGTAAGTCCGTATTCTAATTGCTTGTAGAGACCGACTTGGACATGTGAGCGCCGCATCGCGTGCAGCACTTCGCGCTGGAAAGGTGTCCGGTAAAGAAATTCAAACTGTCCGGCATCCGCAACTAGAACTCGGCCGATGTTCGTTTCTTCCCAACGGCTTCGGCCTATCAGGAGCGGCAGGATGCTGTCACGTACTTCCAACGCATCGGAGAGCCTAGTCATGGCAGAACAGTGCTCACAAAGCGGCAACGTTCGGGGCACTCCACAGCCACCCGTCCGTCATAGGTTAGGATCGCTTCCGTGATCCAGACGTTGGCAGCGCCGAGCATCCGCCGGCGTTTCTTGTCAGGCTGCGCGAAGCGAGATGGGATGCGCTCCCCCGACCGCGGGTACTCGAGCACGGCATCCTCACGGAAAATCCGAAGCTCTGCCTCGAAGACGTGCGCGTCGGAGGTGGCCCAGTCGCGATCGAGAGCAGTTCGAAGCTCGCCGTTTTCCATCTCAATCTTCCGCGAAATTCCGGCGTACGAATACGGACGCGTAGATCCCTCGAATTCGAAGATACCGTTGCGAACGCTTCGGAGTCCGACGCCACACCATCTGAGAACTCTTTCGCCAGCGACGCGCCGAATTCGGCGCGATCCGAACCAATGCGCGAGCACAGGCGAAGGTCTGTAATCCGCCCTACGGAGACCTTCGTTTCCCACCATTTCGAATGGCGGCAATGCGCCTAATCTCGGACATTGAGATCTGCCTCGCCTCATCCTGAAAGCGGACAACGTTATGCTCGCCCTCAAGGCCGGTCTGCGCCAATATGCGCTGCGACCAGGGCGGCCTGCGGACAGCGGCGGCGTGGGTGGCAGCGGAGTCGGTGGCGGCGGCTTCTTTGGGTTCGGCCTGTATCCGCATCGCTACTGCACCCCCCCGTTACGGGCCCTGCTATCCTGGAAATCATCCGCGATATTAAGCGCGTTTGGGCCAAGCACTGGCCCGCCACCTCGAATGAGGCGGCGGGCTTTTCCCGCTTTAGCGTACCGTTCTCCCCGACATGGCTGACGATTTGGCCTAGGTTAATTTTGACCGTGTTGCGGGGGACGTCCATTTACTGATAAATCTTCGCCCGATTGTGGCCCGTTCCGGTTTCCGGGGCGGGCTTTTCCCGTTTCAGGGCGCCGTTTTCCCTGACCTGACCGGCGATTAGCCTGAAGCTAGACTGCTTCTATGGTCTGGGAGACCATCTTCGCCTAAGGGAAGCTGCCCGCCTCGATCTCCGGGGCGGGCTTCTCTTTTGGGGCGGGAACTGTCAAGCGCAAGAAAGTACCCCGGATAGCAAGCTCCAGGCTCTAACGATGAGCACAAAGGATCGTGTCAGCAATTCAGGTGCTGCCGCGTGGTGCTTG
>NZ_PXYL01000037.1 GCF_003012705.1 Pseudaminobacter soli (ex Li et al. 2025) | reverse complement strand
GCTGGCTGCGGCAACTGCATTCATACGGCTTATTGCGCGGCAGCTTTCGCCCCGAGGCGGAGATTGCCGTGCTGCGGTCCTATCTGCGCCAGCGGGAACGGCTCGTCGAATACGCAGCAGCCCATATCCAGCACATGCAGAAGGCGCTCATGGAGATGAACCTTCAACTCCATCATGTTGTCTCCGACATTACTGGCGCGACCGGCATGCGGATCATCCGGGCGATCGTCGCCGGGGAGCGAGATCCGGAAGTGTTGGCCTCATACCGGGACGTGCGCTGTCAGTCCTCCGTAGAGACGATCCGGGCGGCACTGATTGGGAATGACCGCGACGAACATATCTTCGCGCTGGCTCAATCGTTGGATCTCTATGACGCATATCAGGCCAAGATCGCCGAATGTGACGGCAAGCTGGAAGCGTCGGTCGAAGCGCTGACCATCCGTACCACGAACCCGGCACCATTGCCGAAACCGCGCTTCCGTCAGAGGCCGGTCGGGGCACCGGCGTTCGATGTCCGAGCAGCACTGTACGGCGTCCTCGGCGTGGATCTGACCCAGATACACGGCATTGGCCCATCCTTGGCGCTAAAGCTCGTCGCGGAATGTGGAACGGACCTACGGGCATGGCCCAGTTCGAAGCATTTTACATCCTGGCTCTGTCTTGCCCCTGGCAACAAGATCTCAGGCGGAAAGCTCCTTTCGTCACGGACACGACGATCTTCAAGTCGGGCCGCGGCCCTGTTGCGGCTGGCCGCGATCACGCTTGGACGCAGCGACACGGCGCTGGGGGCGTTCTATCGACGCCTGTCGTCGCGCATCGGCAAGCAGAAGGCGGTGACGGCCACCGCACGCAAGATCGCAGTGCTCTTCTATAACACGCTCCGCTTCGGCATGACCTATCGCGACCCGGGAGCGGCAGCCTATGACGAGCGGCATCGAACACGCGTTCTTGCCAACCTCCAACGCCGAGCCCGAGCACTCGGATACGAACTGGCACCCGCGTCGGATGCGACGAGTGTTTCTTAGGAAGGCCGCGGCCTACTTTGCAAGGGACGCGATATGAAGTTCGCCTTTGTTGCAAAGCACCGTTCGATCTGGCCGGTGGCATGGCTCTGCGAAGCGCTGGGTGTCTCTCGTTCCGGCTTCCATGCCTGGCTCAATCGCTCGCCGAGCCAACGTGCCCGCCACGATGCGCTTCTTCTGGAGAAGGTCCGGGAAAGCTTCAAGTCCAGCGACCGCACCTATGGAGCCCGGCGTGTCTGGCATGACCTGCTTGCCGAAGGCTTCTCCTGCGGCCTGCATCGCGTCGAACGCCTGATGCGCGACAACGCGCTGAGGGCGAGGCCGAGACGACGCGGGCTGCCGCAAGACGGCGGAGAACGCGCGGTCATCATGCCGAACGTGCTGGACCGGCAGTTCGAAGCGGATCGGCCGAACCAGAAATGGGTCGCCGACTTCACCTATATCTGGACGGCGGAGGGCTGGCTTTACGTTGCCGCCGTCATCGATCTGTTCTCGCGCCGTGTCGTCGGCTGGTCGATGAATGCGAGCATGACGGCCCAACTCGTCACCGATGCGCTGATCATGGCGATCTGGCGCAGAGGCAAGCCGGATGCGCTGCTGCATCATTCCGACCAGGGCAGCCAATATACCAGCGAGCAGTTCCAGAGGCTGATGGCCGATCACGGCATCACCTGCTCCATGAGCCGATCCGGCAACGTCTGGGACAACGCCGCCATGGAGAGCTTCTTCTCCTCGCTGAAAACCGAAAGGACGGCACGGAAGGTCTACAGGACCCGCGACGACGCCAAGGCGGATGTGTTCGACTACATCGAACGCTTCTACAACCCGAAGCGTCGCCACTCCACGCTGGGCTATCTCAGCCCGAACGAGTTTGAAAACAAGGTGGGATTAGCCTAACTCAGCGTCCGAAAAACCGGCAGCAGGCCACTCAGTCCTCCTATGGCGGAAAGCGGACACCCTCATAGGTTTATCCCCGTTGGCAGGTCTGTCAATTCTGGGCCCCGTTCTCTTCCCGTTCGGCAAGATTCTCGCCGGCCTGCCATCGGGCGCCACGAGCGTGCCGTCAGGGAAGCACCGTTGGCTCTTGGCCGCGCGATCCCCCGGGGCCGAGCGCGGTAGCAAGCGAGTCGCTTGTCCCGTAAGAGAAGGTCTCGCTGCCAACAGGGTCGAGCACGTCCTCGATCGCGGTGAGATTTCGCTGAGATTTCGCTCTGGGGGCTTCGCCTCGTTGTAAGCGATGTGCCGCTCGCACGTTGCCAAGTTTCGGCTGCAAATACATGAGCACGGGACACTATGCCAACCATGGGTCAGCAAAGTCGCCGTGCCGCAAACTGTCCGGTCCACCAAGTGGCTGGCTTAGCCTCTACTCGGTTAGCCTTATTCCGCAGATAACATAGTAGCAGTCAGCGTAGCGCGTGTACTCAACAGTGCCGCGTTTCGGCATCTCACGCCTATCGCGATAGCTTCCTAAGAAGCGCGAACATTGTGCTTCATGCACGTTCGGAAGAGCGGTGGTGAGTATGGTGCTTAGGCCGCCAGTCAATCCAATACCAGCAAGAATAAAACACCCGAGGATGGCAGCTAAGAAGAGTTGCAAATTGCGCATAACTTGCAATCTATATAGCGGCGACAGCCAGGCAACGATAGATCATCGCTATGATTAACCGACAAGCGTTGATGAGCGGCGATCTGACCCCCGGAAACTGGACCGTTCAGAATTGGAGTTTTCCGCTGTAATTGCCCGGTTGGGAGAGGAGCGGAGAGCGATAAAGGCAATACCGAAGTCGCGCGAGCAGTAACGCCGCCGTATGTCAGCATCTCATGGGCCTAGGTCATGGTAAGGTGGTTGCTACCCTCTCTTCTGACGAGTTTCTAGGAAATTTACGTGCAGGTATGGATTGAGGTTTGTCGATGGATAGGAAGTTCGCGATTGAAGCTAGCGATCGTGCAATACGCGGTGTCGCCGAGCTGAATGATATCGTTAAGCATTCGAAAGAATGGGGGGATGAGGATATGAAGAAATTGAAAAGGGGAATTGGATTGGCAATTGGCAAAATTGAAATGGACGTTATTTGTTGTATATATAATGTATACAGAGATCTTGATGACCTAAAGGGAATGTGAAAAGGACCCATGAGCTTTGGGATAGGTTCTTCAATCGATGAAGATGGTCGATGAATATAGTGTCGCACGTTGGGGCGCGGACTACATCGAAATATACACGGATGATGTTGGTAGATATCAGCGTGTTTCTTTTCCCAGGGGTCTGGATGTAGAGCTTTGGGATGCGGCGACTTTTAAAATCAAGCCACCAGGCGGGGCAGTGCCGTGGTTGCTGACATTGTCTCCGTCAGGGTTAGAAGACATAAACAAAACGATCATCCTGAAAGGGGATGACGGAAGAATATTTCTTTTGACGTCTTATAGTGGAACTATTGCGGCGGGATATGTAGATGATTTGAACTCTGTCGCTGAGGTCGAGATATCTTTGTGCAGAATGATCGCTTATGCGCACGAAGTGGAAGCCATCGTATGCGTCGGAGTGAGTCGGTTTGCTTGTATACGACCCGGTTTGGCACCAGTATATGTTCGTCATGGAGCCTTCGACTTTCAAAGCGCAAGGATAGTAAACGATCGAATACTAGAGATTAACTCCGACAATCAAATTGATGGTGGAGAAATCCTGGTTTTTGACCTGAGTGAATTTTAAGGCTGGTCTTTTGGTAGGGAGTCTAGACGGCTTCATTATGTTTGCGAGACCTGGCCAGATAGAACCAAAGCTGCCTTCGGTCTTTGCAAAATATCCACTAGAACCCAGTCGGCAGCACCGTCGAGAAATTATCCGATCTGGATTGCTCAGAAATTTGTATTCCCGGCGTTATATTTGGTGATGTGCAATAAATTATAAAGGAATGTAAAGAATTGTCTCCGGATTCCATCACAATGTATTTAGATTATACTGAACTTAAACTCTACATGACGCGGGATGCGCTGCGTGAATTGGCCGAGCGGCTGGTTGCAATTAGTGAAGCGCCTGCTGAGGAGTGTTACGAGATTCACGTGCGCGCCGCTTTCTCGGAATTCGATATGAAGGAGAACTACGTCAGACCACCACTCAAATCATCGGGTGGAGTGAAAGCACTTTTCGAGAAGATGCACGAGGAGGCTCTTAGAGAAGCGATAGAGAGAGGTGAAGAGCCACCTTACGTTCAGCCGTCGCCTTTTGAATTGACGTTCATGCACGTGACTGGAGAAGCCGTTCGCGAAGCGGCCACATGGCCCGACGACTGACTACACCGTGCCCTGCGGTTCGATCAGCAGTTAAACCTCTTGATTTTCGCTGATCAGCACTTGATTGCCATAGTATCTGATCAAGCATGGAGCGCTAATTGTCAGCTCGCACCAAAACGTATCTCCAATAAAAACGTCATACCCTGAAGACGAAACGCGCCATCGCAAACCTCTTTGACCCAGACGACCCAAGTAAATCTTTCCCCTTTGTAAGCCGCAATCACCCGATCTTGGTCTTTGTCGTCAACATCGATTTGGTATGTACCGCTAGCAGATGGAAAGACAAAGGAGCGCCTGCCGAAGGCGGCGAATTCGTGATCCCAGATCGTCTGCCAAGTGTCCATGAAGACCTATTCGCCCTTTGTGGAAGTATCGTCGGCAATGCGGCGCGCAAGCTCTTTTTCAAGATTGAAAAGTCGGCTCGCACGACGCTTTCGGAGGGATGAATTCAGGTTAGAAAACGTCCGCAGTTGCATACGCGTGCGGTCAATTTCCTTACGAAGTCCGATGTCATCATATGAGGCGGGATCATTGCCTCTATCCTTTGTTCGTGATCCCATCGTTTCACCCACGCCGCCAACATTGATGGTGCGATCAGAACTTTCACGGCGTCTGCTTTCGGGCAACCGCAAAATTAGATTCCACGGCCGACACGGGGCGCGAACCGGACCTGAGCCGAGCGGGTGTCGAACTTCGGCTGTCGGTTGTCGACGATTAGCCGCCCTCGACAGCCAGCATTCCGTCCCGCGTTGAAAATGAGCCGTCGTCTTTGAGCCTTTTTACCCGCTCTAGGATGACTTCCCGCAACTGACTGCTGGTCGCCTTGAACCCGAGCCCTCGCGCGACTGCGTTCACGGCCTCATCTTCGGTCGCCCCTAAGCTCGCTTGGACAATCGCTTTCAGTCCCTCATCCATCTCCATCGGCGGGATCAGCTCGATCCTTCGCAAGCTCGGAGAGCTTACTTCACTCCGGTCACGGAGCTGGACTGGTGCTCCAGGCCAGAGCAGGAAGTCTCCTGACCGAACTATTTCGCCCGAATTCACTGCGACCCGGAGCGCGTTCTCGACATGACCGTCGATGCGGCTGCCCGCTCTCTGAAGCCCCCACGCGCTTCTGATACGCGTGACAACCTCATCACGATGCACAGGACTTTCGACAGCCACAGTCTCCGTTATCAGCCGGATCATAGTGCCCATCGGTAGTTCGTGGAGTTCACCGACAATGTCGGGCCGCAGAGCCGCTTCCACATAGGGATTTCCGACAACAGCCTTTTCCGCCACTGGCTGCAGACCGATCTCGGTTACGTCGGCTCGATCGATCGTGATGACCTCAACCGGGACAGCCCTGCCCGCCGCGGTTTCGACAGATCCAGAAAGCCCGTCCGCCTTCGCACGTTCGATAGCTGCGACCAGACGCTCGAGTTCCGCCTTCGGCCGCTGGAACCAATCGGAGCTCCAGATGCGATGAATCGTCCAGCCATGGTCCTCAAGCACAGCCTGGCGCAAACGGTCGCGATCGCGGGCCGATCGCGAGTCGTGATAGGAAGCGCCGTCACACTCGATCCCGAGCAGGTATCGGCCCGGCAACTGCTCATCGGCGACGGCAAGGTCGATGAAGAAACCCGCGATGCCGACCTGCGGATGAACCTGATAGCCCTGCTCCTGCAGAGCGGCCATCACCTGCTCCTCGAAAACGCTGTCCATGTTTTTGTCGGTCCGCTGCGACATCGACAGGCGTCCGGTGCGGGCATAGTGAAGGAAGAGCTTGAAGGCGAAGACACCCTTGCCCTTGCCGCGTTCCAGGTCGATGTCCTCGTCGGTGATCGACGCGTATACCTCGCAGCGACGCTTGGCTCGGCTGATGAGAACGTTCAACCGCCGCTCGCCCCCTTCGGCACTGAGCGGCCCGAAGCGCATGCCCATGTAGCCCTGCGCGTTCTTCGCATAAGCCACCGAGATCAGAATTACATCTCGCTCATCGCCCTGGACGTTTTCCAGGTTTTTGACGAAGAACGGCTCGTTCGGATGCGCGTGGAAGAACTCCTCGGTCTGCGGATTGAGACGTCTCAGCAACTCCAACTGATCCTGAATCTCCCGCCGCTGCTTGATGGAGAACGCAGCGACACCCAGCGAAAGGTTCGGGGTTTGCAACGCATGCCGGATGATGGCCTCAGCGACGACTTTCGCCTCCACCTTGTTCGCGCCGTCCTCGAAAACCCCGCCAGGCACGTAATGGAACCGCAATCCCATCCCTGCCTCCAGCGTATAGGGACTCGGGACGATAAAGAGCTTGCTGTCGTAGAATTGGGAATTGGACACCGCGATCAGCGATTGGTGTCGGCTCCGGTAGTGCCAGCGCAGCATCCGTTCCGGAAGCCCGCGAGCGGAAAACAGTCCCAGGATGCTCTCGATGTCGGAGACCCCGGCTCCCTCCTGCTCCTCGTCCTCCTCTGAAGCGCCGGACGTCATCTTCGAGAAGAAGCGGGTCGGCGGCAACTGCCGCTCGTCTCCCACGATTACCACCTGCTTGGCGCGGGCCACCGCACCGAGCGCGTCCACGGGCTGGATCTGACTGGCCTCGTCCATGACCAGAAGATCGAATTCGAGCACGCCCGGCGGCAGAAACTGCGCGATCGACAGCGGGCTCATCATGAACACAGGCTTCAGCGCCTGAATGGCGAGAGACGCCCGCTGCATAAGCTGGCGGATCGGCATGTGCCCGCGCCGCCGGGCCATTTCCGCCCGTAGGACGCCCACCGGACCGATTCCGCTGATTGCGGGCATCTTCTTGTGATGGGCGCGCACCACTTCGAGTCTCGACAGAGCCATCCTGCTCTTGTCGAGCGTCGCAAATTCGCTCACCAGCCGTCCATGAACCTCACCGTCGAAACGGGACAGCTCCGGATTCAGCCCGTACTGATGGCGGAGAACCGCCTCGTAGAAGGCCATTTCGAAATACGGGATGACATCGTCCGGCGCGACACGGCCGTCCTCGAGACGGTCGACTACAAGGCCGACACCGCAAGCCGCAGCGTCCTGCGCCCGCCCCTTGTAGGCGGTCCACTTGGAAAGCTGCTCCTCCGCGGCGATCCAGCGCGCGAGCTTGTCGGCCATGAGCGGCAAGGGTGCTTGCGCGACATCTGTCTCCCCAAGGACGATTTCGGTGTCCGCCTTCAGGAAATCCAGTATTTCTTGCATCTTGGCTGCGAACATGTCTCCCGCTTCGCACGCCCTGGCGGCGGTCGCGGCTACGGCACTGCGGTCGCCAACGCGCGAGGCCAGCGTCCTGATGTCATCGTTCGCCGATATCCATTCGCTAATGGCTGACAATTGCTGCCAGTCCGATTCAGGTCCACGCCACAGGTCTCCGAATGCCGCTCGACCGCCTACATCCACTCTTTCGAGCGAGGACTTCAGGCTCTGCGCCGCAGACAGGAGTCTGAGCATGCGTATCCGCCCCCCGACATTGTCGGGCATCGACTCCGTGAGCGAGACGAAGGCCCGATCGGCCTCGGCCAGTTCCCGCATCAATGGCACGGCCTGAGTGAGTACGATGCTCTCCGCGGCAGGAGCATCCGGGAACAGTTTCGATGTCCCCTCGCCCAATTCTGTCCAGAAGGAGATCAAGAGCCTCCGCGCTTCGTAGAGAAGCCCGGAGACCTGTTCGCACCGCGCGGCCACCGCAGCCTTGTCCGTCAGTCTGCTCGCGATCAGCCGAGCTTCGGCTCCGACACCCCGGAGGCTCCGCATCCAGAGTACGAGGCTCTCGAGCGGCTTGGGATCCGAGCGTTCACCGCGCCAGTCTGCGCCGAATGCAGAGCGGCCAAGGGAGTCACCGTCCTTGATCGTTGCACGCGCCTCCTTGCCCTTCTGAAGCAGGTCGAGGAGCCGAACAGTTTCGTCCGGCCGCGTCTCCGGCATCACGGTTTTCAGCAAGGTCTTTGCCCTGCGCCATTCGCCGCTCGTGAATTTGAGAAGACGCTTGCCATGAATAACCATCGCCGTCCTCGCCGGAGCGAGGTCGATGTCCCAGGCCTGCTCAGAAACCTTGCCGCCCAGTTCCGACCTTACCTGTCTATATGTCGCGACGGCCTCCGCCAGATCGCTGGCCTGGTCCAAGCCCCGCTCCCAGATCGCGGCGACGAAGGCATCGGGACTTGCGTCCGGCGCATCGGCCACCCGCTGGCCGATAGTGATCAGCCTGTCGATCGATGTCAGCGTGGCCGAGGCGCTAACGCCAAGCATCGTCCGCAGCGCGCTGGCAGCATTCAGGAATCTCGGCAGGATGGAATCCAACTGCGCGACGGTGCCGAACCCAGAATGTGGAAATTCCTCTGGCAGCCGCTCGAACTGGGTCAGCAGCGGCACTGGCGCGGTGCTCCAGGCAGCTTCCGACATGAGAGAATTGAGCTGCTTCGCAAGCCGCTCGTATTGGGCACCGTCCTGGACCGTCTTTGAAATGACCGTCCCGCCCGTCTCCCACACCGGGTTCGCCAGCGCCTCGGATGATATGCCATCGGGGCATGTTGCAATGCGCCGGGCCAGGGCTGCGTCCGCCTTGAACCCGAAGATGGAGACGGCATCCGGGCGTTCCAGCACGCGTGTCACATCAGCCATCAGTGCTGTTGCCTGAGCGAAGTCGTCCCTGGCGTCAGCCAACCTTTTCGTCAGGCGTTCAAGGTCAAGCGGCGTTATGCCCGTCAGCGCCACACCGTACCAGGGATGATCCACGGGTAGCCCGATGTCCCTGATCCGCTCGGCAAGCTCGGAGAGCAGCGCCACGATGCGTTCCCTCGTCTCGGGCGTCCATACAACGGCGTCGGAAAGCTCGATGTCCGATGGAGCCATGCCCTGGCGACGGAGCCGGGATAGATGGCCGATCACCTGATAGGGAGAAAGAGCATATGGCTGATAGACATTGTGGATACGATCCGGATGTGCGTTGAGCGCGTTCCGCGCCTCAATTAGCCTCTGATCAAGTCCATTCCCGAGCTCGCCCTTCGGCGCCCCCAGGTCCCAGGTATGCTGTAGCTCCGCAAGCAGGGCGCGCTTGTTCGCCTTGTTGCTGTGAAGCTCCAAGCATGCGTCACCAACCCCTGTCTGGTCGAGGCGGCGCTTCACGACTTCAAGAGCCGCCATCTTCTCGGCGACGAACAGGACGGTCTTACCGTCCGCAACGGCCGACGCAATGATGTTCGCGATCGTCTGAGATTTACCCGTTCCGGGAGGCCCCTGGATGACGAGATCCCGCCCTCGCCTCACCTCGTGGATGGCGACCGTCTGGGAGCTGTCAGCATCCACGATGTGGGTCATTTCCTTGGGAGAGATGTACTGGTCGATATTTGCGTCCTCGGCCAGCAGTTCCTCTGTCCTCGAAAATCCATCGGAGACCAATGAAGTGATCAGCGGGCGTTCGGTGAACTTGGCGTCGTTCGGCCACAGGCTCGGATCGAGGTCCCGATACATGAGGAACTTGGCAAAGGAAAAGAACCCGAGGACGATGTCATCGGGTTGCACCGACCATGTCGGCTTGATCGAAATCGCTTCAGCGACCTTGGCGGCATAGGATTCGAACGAAAACTCGTCCGAAGCTTCGAAATCCGGCATCCTGATCTTATGGATGCGGTCCAGGAAGGCCTCCAACGAGAGATTGGAGGCGAAGTCCTCGTGCCGCGCCCTCAGCTTGAACCGTTCTGCGGCGCTTCCGCGTTCCAGCGAGACCGGCACCAAAATCAGCGGCGCGTAGCGGACATTCTCGGCATTAATGGGATCGACCCACTTCAAGGTACCGAGCCCCAGAAACAGGATGTTGACCCCCTGCTCCTCCTCGAGCGTGCGGGCGTCGAAGTACAAATCCATGAGACGCTTCTGTAGCGCGTTCGGCGTCATCCTGGTCTGAAGTTTGGTGTCTCCATGGCGGATGAGACGCCCGCTCTCGTCGCGATCGTCGTCATCGGGAAGCGCGAGCTCGATCAGCTCTTCCTCAGTTTCGCCATCCTTGGGACCACGCCCCTTTGCCCCCGCGAGAAAGGTCATCGTCTTGCCTTCCGTTACAAGAATCCGGAAGACCTCGGATGACCGCTCGTCAACGATGTCGATTGTCTTGGCGTTCGAGAACCGCGGGACGTTCAGGAGGCGGTTACGCGCAGATAGGTCGAGGAGCTCGGTTCGGGCCCGTTCGATCTTGCCTTCCGCGGAAAGACTGCTTTGGAAGATCGACTGTTCCGATACTTCGGCCGTATTTTCCGAGACCCTGACGTCCATTTCCCCGCTCCTGTTTTTTTTCAAGTCATGCAATAAACAGAGCAGTTGGTCCAGTAGATCAGGCACTGACTTTAAACGTTCAATATCAATAAATTAGAAAATCGGAATACATTCGATCAAACTGAACACCTGAGCGATTCCCGCACAAAGGGTTTTTTCAGAGAGAACGAGACTGCAACCATCCCCTCCCGCGCATCGTCCAATACCAGCACGATCGACAGCCGAGCGCTGACCGGCGGCTCATCGTCCGGCAGACGCTCGAGCTAGTCGAACACGATGTGCGCTACCAGTGCGTTCGGTTGTTCGGCTGCTACAGTGCGGTTCTCACCCAGGCGCTCGAGGATTTAGGTCATGCCGACGCATTGGCCCGGATGCCTGCGGTTCCGTTGTTCCTTGAGATCGGCGCCTGCGACCGCACAATGATCAGCCTGATGTCGCTGGGCCTGTCCCGCGTTGCGGCGATGCGCTTCGCGGTGAGCGTCCCAAGTCAAAATCTCGATATGGCAAGCGCGATCAACTGGTTGCGCGATGCCGACTTGGAGAAAGGCGTTCTCACATGGAGTGCAATGCCTGGACCACTGAACAAAAGCCAGAACCATACTCGCCGCGAGGAGATGCCTAGGCGGCCTAATTGAGCGTAACCGGTGTTTAGCCCCCACGTTGCTCTGTCTGCCGTGATCTGTGATCGGCTTTCCATGGGCGAGCGAAGGGAGTTTCTCCATGGCCCCAGCGGTGAACTTCGCAGCGATGGCGAGCGGCTCCTTCAGCACCGTTCGCCATTCGCATGATGATTGAGAGACCCGATCTACATCAACCGGATTGGTAGATGTTCCACGTCGGCTTAAAGCACAGCTCCGAATTCCATGCTTTCTGGATCGATCAACGCAAGAAACGCATCGCAATCAGCTTGTCCGCTCCAGCTTGCGCATATTGTCTCCGCGTGGTCGCGCGCATCGGCGAAAGCAAGATCAAGAAAGACCCCGTCATCAAGTTTGATCAGATGTTGGCGACGCCAGCCTGCCTGCGCTGCGAGATGCCTCTCTACCATCGCTGCATGGGCCCTACGCATATCAGCCTCACTTACCCCCGGTTTCAGACGGAAACGTCCGATCTCCACGCCATTTTCGCTGACAATGGGGTGCGGTGCACTCTGAGGAAGCCGGTAATGTTCCATACTGACTAGATTTGTAACCGATGACCGGAAGTCCGCGAATTCGGGACTGCTTCCAACCGCGTTTGCAGCCGAACGCGCTTCCTCAAGACTGCACCATGCGACCAGGTCGACACGTGCATCGGCATTGCCCGCTCCTGTAAAGGCTGTCCAGTGGATGAAGCCGGGGAAGCTCCCAAGTCGTGTCCGTGCGGCGTCGCGGGCGGTATCGGCGTTGCGTGCATCTGCCACGGTATAGGTGACAATCTCGTAATATGGGGTGGTCATGATGGCTCCTTTGAAGTTGAAGCCAGCCGATACCGTTTTTACCCTGACAGTTTCCGGCAGGAGTGCTAGGCGATAGTGATCTATGCGCACGCTTCGACTTTTTGCATTATTGGACCATCTTCGCGGTCGGCCGAATCCTGTTTCGGCTGAGAGGTTAGCCGTTGACCTCAATGTCTCGATCCGAACGATCTACAGGGACATGGCAACACTGCAGGCCATGGGTGCACCCGTCCGAGGCGAGGCCGGTATTGGCTATCAGATGGAGCGAGGATATTTTCTGCCGCCCCTCCAGTTCGATGCAGACGAACTGGAGGCGATCATGCTGGGCACGCGCCTGATTGCAGCACGTGGAGATAGCGAGTTGTCCGACGCAGCCCGGCGTGTTTCCGCTAAGGTCAGCGCCGCTATGGATGGCGAAGCTGGTGAGGTCTACACTCGGCTACCATTGCGGGCCATTGCTCGACAAACTGAAGAGGGCATGAAGGCAGGAGCCCATCTTGGCTTCCTGCGAAGCGCAGTCCGAGAAAGAGCCCAACTCCATATACTATACCTCGATTTGAAAGAGGCTAAAAGTCAGCGCATTGCGCGCCCACTGGGATTGACGGTGTTCGACCACGTCTGGCTCCTGACGATATGGTGCGAAACAAAAAACGACTTCCGCAATTTGCGTGTCGATCGCATTGAAGCTGTCGAACGAACCGGAACACGCTTTCGGCCGGAAGTCGGCAAGCGTTTTGAGGACTACCTGAAAACATTGCCTTGATCTCAGATTTCGAGCGTCATCCGCAACAGATCCCCTACCGTATATCTGTGCCCCTCTAATGTTCAGAGGCCAATATGCCCAGACCACGTTCCGTCAAAGAACTTGGGATCCGATGCTGCTTGCTGGCCTGTTCGTTGTCATAGCGATCCAGATACACGCTGCAGCTTTCGATCTTGAAATTTTTCTTGGAGATCGGTCGTGTGCCGAAAACGCTTTCAGGTTCTTCACTTCGAGCACACCTTGGCTGGATAGTTCCAGGGAAGCAGGTCAACGATCTGGCTCTGTTTGTGGCCGGTGACGATGGCGATCAGCGTGCTGGTCAGATAGGCTTGCGGATCGACGGCGTTGAGTTTGCAGGTTTCGATGAGCGAGGCGATCGCCGCCCAGTTTTCGGCCCCGGCGTCGTGGCCTGCGAAGAGTGCGTTCTTGCGGTTCAGCGCAATCGGCCGAATGGTTCTTTCGACACTGTTGTTGTCGAGCTCGATGCGGCCGTCAGCGAGGAAGAGACACAGCCCGTCCCAGTTATTTGGCGATGTAGTTCAGGGCCTCGCCTAGCGGTAATTTGGCAGCGACGCGGGCACGGTCATGGGCGAGCCGTGTTTCCATATGGGCGATCACCGGTTTTGATCGCTCCTGGCGCTCGGCGCGGCGAGCTTCCGGGTCGAGCCCGCGCACTTCCACCTCGATCCGATAGAGTTCGCCAATCCGCTTCACGCCGTCTTCGGCAATCGGCGCGGGTCCATTGCGGGTAATCTCCACCAGCTTGCGGCGGGCGTGCGCCCAGCAATAGGCAAGGCGAATGTCGGGGCCGACACGTTCCGGCGCGATCAGTCGATTGTATCCGGCGTAGCCGTCGACCTGCAGAACGCCTGAGAAGCCCTGCAATATCCGTTCTGCATGCTGTCCCCCGCGGCCGGGAGCATAGGTGAAGGCAACGCCTGGTGGCGCACCGCCGCCCCATGGCCTGCCGTCACGCGCCAGCGCCCAGAAGTAGCCTGTCTTGGTTTTGCGGAAGCCGGGATCGAGCACCGGAGCGCGGGTCTCGTCCATGAAGAGGTTAGATCGGTGATCAGCGCTTCGAAGACGGGACGCAGTTCGAAGGCGGCACGGCCGACCCAATCGGCAAGCGTGGAGCGGTCGAGATCGATACCCTGGCGGCTCATGATCTGCGTCTGCCGATAGAGGGGAATATGATCGGCGTACTTGGAGACCAACACATGCGCGACCGTGGCCTCCGTCGGCAGTCCCGCCTGGATCAGCCGTGCAGGGACCGGAGCCTGGACGACACCGTCGGTGCAAGACCTGCACGCATATTTGGGGCGACGGGGACGATGACGCGGAACTGCGCCGGGACGACATCCAGCCGCTCAGAGACATCCTCGCCGATGCAATGCAGGCAACCGCCGCAGGTGCAGGTCAGACTTTCGGGCTCGACGAGCTCTTCGATCCGGGGAAGATGTTTGGGGAGAGAGCCGCGATTGGGTGCGCGCGGTTTGCAGACACGTTTCCCCGGAGGAGCGTCGGCTTCATCCTCAGTCTGGACGGCCGCGATGGCCGTTTCCAGATCCTCAAGCGCAAGGTCGAATTGATCGGGATCGGTCTTCTCGGATTTGCGCCCAAAGGCCGCCTGTTTGAAGGCGGCGACCAGGAAAGCCGATCACAGATCACGGCAGACAGAGCAACGTGGGGGCTAAACACCGGTTACAATTGAGCGACGATACTCGCAGAACTTTTCCAATAGGTGTGTTGCCGAATGCTGCGTTCAGGCGTTTCTCCCGACGCTCCGAGATGTCCGTTGCCTTGACACGACCGATCGCAGGTATTGACGGAGACTCATCAGCGAAAGAATACATACATGATCGTGAGCGCAATCACCAAGCACGCAAACATGAGAAAGCCAAAGCTGATCGCGTTCATAGTCTACATTTTCCCTTGCAACGGAGAATACAGCATAGGTCCGCTCTGTTTCCGCGCGAATGCCAAGCACAAGCCGTCCCACTGAGATGGCAAGGCTCCATCGCGTCACAACGTTTCGGCTTCTGCGCGTCCCGCGCAAGGCGGAAGGATCACTAACGTTCGGTGCTTCTGAGATCGGCTTCCGTCAGGGCGTAAAAGGTCTTATTGCCGGGAATATACGCCTTCTGCGCGGCTTCCAGAATTGTAAAGCGGGCCGCATCAAAGGCCGCTAGGCATTTCTCTTCGGCATCAAACGCGGGCACCACGTTCAACAGTGCACGTACCTCGATTGAGAAGGGTATTTGGAAAGTTCCGTCATACCCAATGAAGCGAATGCGCTTTCCGGCTTCATCATAGCTTCGGCATCGATTGGGAAAGATAAGCGTCATTGCTTGCGTCCCGTCTGCCTCGGCTCGCATCTCGCCACCTCGGCCCGTCTTGCCACCTTGCATCCTAGGGCGTTGCGCGCATTGAGATGAATCATCATGGCGGTGGCTTCCGCTCGTCGCAGTCCAGTCATGGCACGACCATCCAAGACAGCAGGGACCCCAGTGAATACGTGATAGATCGTCCATGACCCGTCCATCTCCACCCGGCGGCCATAGGTGCGGTAGATGCTGTGCTGCGCCAGCGCGCCACCCTCATTTTCCCAGACGCTGATATCCATAGCATCTCGGCTACTCTCGTTTTTTGAGTCGCTCATGTGCATGGCAGTACTCCTCACCAGATGATCCAAGGCTCTCCATTCGATCCTGGCCGCGAACCTTTGCCGCCTACAGCAGCCTATTGCGTTCCACGAGTTCACGAATACGCCGAAGGGTGCCGTCACAGTCGGATTTCTTGCGGCGCAAAAGCTCGGCATTTTCATTAGGGCGGATGCGGCCATCAGGCATAAGATCCGGTGTCGGGTATGGAATAGGCCGCTTCGGGCCGGAGGCTATTGTGATGTGTGTCATTGTTGCTGTCCTTCGTGAATGAACCGCCGTTCGGACAAAGCCGCTTCCTTCCAGACTGGCCTCACCGTCGCGCAGTAGAGTTCGCGCCCCAGATCGTCGTTGATGCTGACGATGTCGGGATCCTGCGGCATATCGAGCGTGCGGAAGAGCGATCTGGCCAGCCCGATCGCCGCATCAGTATCGATCACGTCGCAGGTCACGCGACCGAGAAGCGCGTGCGCGTTGTCCAGTTCCCGGAGTCGATAGAATTCGATGACGACGTTCATCTGAAGCACCTGTCGATCAGCTTACCTGCGCGCCAAACGGCATCTCGACCTTGACTGGCGTCTTTGCCTGCTTTGGTTTCCCGGTTTTGCAGTTGCTGGCCATGGAAATCTCCCGTCAGTTGAAGCCGGATGCGACCGGCGGCGTGCCGACAAGTACGAGGGTGTTCTCGGTTGTCACACGCTCATGCCGCTCGCCATCATTGCGAATGCGGTATCGAGGTGAGTTGTCCCGTTCCGGCAGGGTCGCGGTGATGCGGTAGACTCCCTGTGTCGTATCTGACTGGTTGATCCTGTTCTTGAGATGAACCGACTGTCCTATGGCGAAACGATGCGGTGACATCTTCTTCTGTCCTTTGGTTTCCCCCGTGCCAGATTTTGGCGCGAGCTTGGCGCTTCATTGATCCTGTTCATGATCCTGCTTGAGTGCGGCTTCCAATTCGGAGGGATCGATCTCAACCAGTTGCGCTGTCATCTTGTTTGTCGAGACGGCTGGCAGGTGGATGAAGGTGGCGACGCGGCGATAGGCGAGCCATGACGCTCCGTCGATGAGGTCCTCGTCTTGATCGATGGCGTAGTCGCCCGGCGGCTGCAGCTCGTCGACACCCCTCAATGCGAAGGGCGCGAAGAAGTGGACGATGGATTGGGTCGTGCGTGTCGACATGTTCCTGTCCTCGCGAACCAAAGACTGGATTTTACCCTGTCCTTTTCGCTGTTTTCGGACCTCGGGGGAGATCGAGAGCTGTCGGTATATCCGCCTGGCCCTCGACCACCCGTTAGGCCAGTGCGCACTAGCGCGCTGAACGAAAACGTCCGTTTTGCCATCGCGATGGCAAAACCTTGCCACGCGTTCAAGCATCGTAAATCTGGATAGGGATTGGCGGGTCGAGAACCTCTGACGCCGCGAGAGGCCAATTCAGGCCAAATAGGCGATTAGGCACCGTATGAGACGATTACGGTTTATTCAAGGCGGGTCACGAAAGCCTAACCGGCGCGGCCAGTGTCGCTACGATGGCAGCTAGCAGAACCGCTCAGTGATGGACGTAGTGGGACTCAGCCCCAGTCTCAAGCCATGGCAGCCTCGGCCAGATTCCGCCTAACCCGGGCAACCGAAAACCCGCCTAATCCAACAACTTGGCAACGAGAACGGAAATCGGAAATGTCGGACAGTTTTAAGGTCGGCGACGTGGTCATTTTGAAGTCGGGTGGTCCGAAGATGATCGTCAACTTCGGTGGAAATAAAGAATTGCACCTGCATATGGGTCAATCGCCACGATGACGTGTTCACTGAAACTCAAGGGTCGTTTAAGAAAGAGACCCTTACCCTGGCGCATGGCACCGATTGATTTTGACATCGTAACTTCGTTGCACGCTGTGAAGACGGCCGATACTCCGCTGTTGTCTTCGGCATACTGCATGTTGTGCTCGGTGTCGTGAACCAGTGTCACTGACAGCCGGGGGAAATATTTGCCTTCGTCTCGTCATGGGCGTAATTTGTTTGATCGGCAACTTGTCTAAAGGGCGTTGCCGCGTGAGGGTGGTCATGATGACCTAGCCCCGACCAAAGGGACGACGCCATGTCTTCCACTTACCTAACCTCCGACGACATGACATTGATCGAACGACTGCTCCGAGAAATCCGTGAAGAAGGCCCGGAGCGCAACTTCGACAGAGAAACAGCGGCTGCCTGGTTTCTCATTCAACAGATCGAGAAAGGCAGCACCGGCGAGATCGTTCTACGCGAGAAGCTGGCAAAGCACGTCGACTTGCAAAACGCATTGGACCCGGGAAAACAGTGAGTGGTCAGCGATGCCGACGGCACGGGACCGCGAGCGAGCCCAAGCTAGGAACGACATCGCCTCGTGTAGCTGCCACGCTGCGCCGACTAATGACTGAACTGGCGCCGCCGTTTCGCATCGAACCAATTGAGCAGATGGACGATATCGACGGCTTCATCTGAAGATAGGGCGTTGAAGACCGACGTCCCAACCTCAGCCGGCTGCCCGGTAAAGATGTCGAACACCGTCCAGGTGCCATCGGCTTCTTTTCGGACATCATAGCGCTTTGAAGTCATGGGGAAATTCCAGTGCTGTCGGCACCTCCCTATTGTAGCACATTTTTGTCCCGCCGCCTTGTATGACGTCAGTCCAGGCTCTGGTGGCGAAACTGGCAAACTGATCTCGCTGGAGCGTCAAGGCCGACTGCGCCGTCTTGCTTGGAAAATGGTTCGGCACCAGGGTCAAGATCGACGGAGCTAACTTCGTGCTCATGGGAGACCTGCATTAGAAGACAGAAACGGCCATGAAGGCCCGTGGCTGGACGATATTCGATCTCGCAGTTTCAAGAGCGAACTGGATGAAAAACCATGTCTGCGAAAGAAATCAAATTCTCTGTCGACGCGCGCGATCGAATGCTTCGCGGGGTCGAGATCCTGAATAACGCCGTAAAGGTAACGCTGGGGCCGAAGGGCCGCAACGTCATCATCGACAAAGCCTTCGGTGCACCGCGCATAACAAAGGACGGGGCCACTGTGGCCAAGGAAATCGAGCTTCAAGACAAGTTCGAGAACATGGGCGCGCAAATGGTTCGCGAAGTCACCTCAAAGACGAACGACCTCGCCGGAGATGGCACCACCACCGCCACTGTGCTTGCCGCGTCCATTCTCCGCGAAGGCATCAAATTCGTTGCCGCTGGGATGAATCCGATGGACCTCAAGCGAGGTATCGATCTTGCGGTGTCGGCTGTGGTCAAGGAGGTTCAGGCTCGCGCCAAGAAAGTCAAATCATCGGGCGAGATCGCTCAGGTCGGCACGATTGCCGCCAATGGCGACGTGAGCGTCGGCGAGATGATTGCCAAGGCTATGGACAAGGTTGGCAACGAGGGCGTCATTACGGTCGAGGAGGCCAGGACTGCCGAAACCGAGCTTGACGTCGTCGAAGGTATGCAGTTCGACCGCGGCTATCTTTCTCCCTACTTCGTTACCAACGCCGAGAAAATGCGCGTCGAGCTAGAGGATCCCTACATACTCATTCGCCAGAAGAAGCTCGACAATCTTCAGGCGATGCTGCCGGTCCTCGAAGCTGTGGCTCAAAGCGGCAAGTCGCTGCTGATCATCTCCGAGGATGTCGAAGGCGAAGCGCTGGCGACCCTGATCGTCAACAAGCTGCGCGGCGGCCTCAAGGTCGCGGCCGTCAAGGCACCGGGTTTCGGCGATCGTCGCAAGGCTATACTGGAGGACGTTGCGATCCTGACCGCTGGCCAGGTCATCTCAGAGGATCTCGGCATCAAGCTCGAGAATGTCACGATCGATATGCTCGGTCGGGCAAAGCGCGTCCTCATCGATAAGGGCACGACTACAATCATCGACGGCTTCGGCGAAAAGGCTACCATCTTGGCTCGGGTGCGGCAGATCAAGGCGCAGATCGAGGAAACCTCCTCTGATTACGACGCGGATAAGCTGCAGGAACGCTTGGGGAAGTTAGCCGGGGGAGTAGCCGTAATTCGCGTTGGCGGCGCGACTGAGACTGAGGTCAAGGAAAAGAAAGACCGCATCGATGATGCGCTGAACGCGACTCGCGCCGCGGTGGAAGAAGGAATCGTCCCCGGCGGCGGCGTGGCCCTTCTCCGCGCCAAGGCCATTTTGACTGGGCTGACCGGAGCAAATGCCGAGGTGAATGCGGGTATTTCGATTGTGCTGCGGGCGCTGGAGGCGCCGATAAGGCAGATCGCCGAAAATGCCGGCGTCGAAGGTTCGATCGTCGTCGGAAAGCTCATGGACAGCAAGAATCGCAATCAAGGATTCGATGCGCAGACCGAGCACTATGTCGACATGATCAAGACTGGCATTGTCGATCCCGCGAAAGTCGTGCGAACGGCTCTGCAGGATGCCGGCTCCATTGGCGCGCTTCTCATCACCGCCGAAGCCATGATCGCCGACGCAAGGAACGCAACTGAGGTCCCCAGAAACGGGAATATCGGCGGAATGAGTTACTAAAAACCGCTCCGTGGTGGCTCACGTGTGGCAAAGGTTACGGCCAAAGAGGGCACCGTCTGCAGCTTCTTCGCTAGCGCAATACCGTACGCTGGATCGTGGGGAGACAGCGGTCTCTGCGGTGAAGATTTTGGAAGAGAAATTACGGCCGTTCCCTTTGTTTATCGAAATATTTCACATAAATTGATAATTATGTGATATGATTATTTTGCGGCTCGATAATCAAAACAAAGGAGACCGCCATGAAAATGCAAAACTACGTCCAAGAACATGCATTCGAATATCAGGATCTTTTCGTAAGGGTTTTGGTCGTTCTTGCTATAAGCTTCATTGTTTATTCCGTTCTTTTCGGACTAACGTGGTAGATTAGTTAATCGAAGAGAACTTCTGGCTGACGCTCAATCCGGTTCATATACCATTGGAATACCAACGGAGGGCGTCATGCCTTCATACCTTACGTTCGCAAATATGAGCCTGATTGAGATGCTCCTAGCCGAGCTTCGAGTCCCTGGCCTGCGACGAGATTTTGATCGAGAGACGCTGGCAACACGCGTTCTCATTCAACATATCGAACAGGGAAGGACGGATGAAATCGAACTGCGCGGCGTGCTGTCGCGACACCTGAGCCCAAATGGGAAGATCGCTCGGTCATCTTCGCTTTGGCGGTTCTTCTGCGTCAGCGGATAAAGATCGAGTTTGAGATGTCGCCACGACACGGCCAGAATTATGCGCATTTTCGGGCGTCGGCGCAAAGCCCGGCCTTGGGTCAGGCATCGAAGGTGTTCACCTCCGACACAACGACAGGTACAGGATGAGCCTCTGGGCGAAGGGTGCAATGAAAGGCACTCGTAAGACTGCAGCAGACTAAATCGCTATCTGCCGGCCGATCTCGACAACGCTCTCGGAAGGCACCCGGAAGAAATCGGTGACATGCGTGCTGTTTCGCTCCATGAGCGAAAACAGCTTGTTCTGAAACCTAGTCACCCAATGGCCGCCGGCGTGACTGACGACTGTATCATGGCCGATATGGTAAGTAACCTTTCTGGCCGAAATGTTTGAGTACATGTCTACCGCCAGGTGGATTGCGACTTGAATAGTTTCCGACTGAGCGACGTTACTCATGATCAATGCAAGCACGGCGGTTTTCGACAACATCGCTACCTCTCTATTTTACGGCAGAACGGCAAGTCAGGTCGGGTAAAACGGCCTTCGCATTGCGAGCCGGCCACGCTGTTCCTGGCCGGCCAGGTGCCGGACATGGAGTGAGGATGAATATTCATCGACTCTGCGCGCCATAGGGTGCATGGTGGATCGTCGGTGTCTTCTGAAACGGGCGATGCCGATTAAGGGCCAACTACCCTAGCCCCGACCAAAGGAGGACATCATGTCTTCCTCCTCAAGTATGATCAGCCGCCTGGCCGCTGAAGTGCGCGAATCGCAAACATTCCGTAACATTCCCAGGGAAACTGCCGCTGCACGGTTTCTCGCTCAGGACGTCGAGAATAGTCACACAGCCGAAGCGGAACTTCGCAAGAAGCTGGCCGCACACCTTGTTGAGTGGGAAACCACAGGCGCCGCCATCGTGCGATGGCACGATGAAGGCCGCGCTAGCGGCAGGTCGTTGTGTGCAGAAACTCAGCGCCGTATCGACAATGATACCGATGGCACCCGCAGGCGCGCGACAGAAACCAAGGACCGCAATCGACTGGTTTAGCCTCCAGCCACAATCCGGGAGATTGCAGTCTCTGGGAGGCGTGGAGAAGCGACTATGCGCACCACCAGAACAACCCGTCCGGTTTTCCTCCCCGTTCCTGCTGCATGGGTTCGACGCTCCACAGCCGGCCGGCGAGTACATTGTCGATCAGGACGATGAGTTGATCGAAGGGATTTCCTGGCTTGCCTACCGGCGCGTCGCGACCTTCATCCATCTGCCTGCGATCCGTGCCGGCACTATGACGCGGCAGATCATGCAGATAGACCCTGCAGATCTGGAAGCAGCGCTGGAGAAAGATCGCGAAGTGTCGACGGGTGCCGCGGCTACAGAAGCGCAAAGGCCGACTTCATGAGAAGCCGCACTCAGGTATTTCGGCCATGAGCAATCAACTTCCAGATCAGGTGCGGGCGGCAATCGCGACGTTCTTGAATGCGTGCCAAAAGGAGGCGCATCCGTTTGCGATTTCGGAAGCCCTTGGCGCGGTGCGGAGAGTTTTCCCCGACCTGGATATTTCAGACGAGGATTTGGCGGATGCCATTGCCAGCGAGGCCTCAGTGGCAGGCTTCGATGTAAATTATGATCTCCCTAAGCCGTCGAAGGCATCGAACAAAAGCGGCAACGTGGAAAGGCCACGGGACCGTGATGAGCCGGGCTACCGCGCGGATATCAATCCGAAGAACTACGACTGAGAGGTATCGGCGCAAGAGCCTGGAAGCGGAGGGCATAGCGCCACCGAAGGGCGAGAAGCCTAAGGCCCAATCGCAGGCGCATAAAAGCCCGCCGGCTGGAAAGTCGACGGGCTAATGCTTGACAGCCGGGATGGGATTGTGCGGTCGCCAAGCAAGCAAGTTACGGGAAAATGGAAGCTGTCTGAGAAAGTTCCACCAGCACTGGCTACCGCTTTCGGCTGATCAACTTTTGGAGAGGTTGCTGACCGCTACATCCGATTGGATAGTCAATCCCCCCAGAGGCGCCGGCGGCGTGACGTTGGCTTGGAGGGCAGATCGGGTAGAGTAGGTCGACGTCATGCCGCCGGATAGCGCGTCGAATTGCTTTTTTCTGGTCGGCCATAGGCCAACACATTAGCGCAGGCGGCATCGTTTCACAGCCAAGGGTCGGCACAAAAAAGATCGGATGATTGGGGCTCCCGTGGCGCTCCCGCTGCGGGGGTGACAGGATTTCAATCTGCGGGCAGGCTCCTCAAGCTTAACTGGTCAAGGAGCCATGCCCATGGATCTGTTCGTCGG
>NZ_PXYL01000036.1 GCF_003012705.1 Pseudaminobacter soli (ex Li et al. 2025) | reverse complement strand
TCGCGGCCCGCCTTCACTCTAGCTCCAGGGGCCATCCGAGGTCGCTCACGCGGCTCGCTTGATTTCGTCAACCAGGGCTTCTCAGAAGCGAACTTCCTCGCCGCCAGCGGCGCACCGCCCTCGTTGTTGAGGCGTATATAGGCCCCACCCCCTCAAACTGTCAACGCCAATTTGCACCCCGTTTGAACTTTTTACGACACAAACCACCAAACCCCCGCAGATCCCTGCGGAAGCTCGAGCGCCGCGCCTCCCGGATTCCAGACCCGCCCCTGATCCCGCACCCAGCGGACACCCAAAGAAGGCCAAACAGGCCCGGAATCAGGCCCCAAACCCCGACTCGCCACCCTCCCCGCGCGGGATTCTTTGCAATCCATCGGACGCGACCGGCGCCGAAACGGCGGAAAGCACGCCAGGAACGCGGAGCACGCCTTCGGCCTGCTTCTTTATAGCGACGCCGATTCCCGCAGAATCGCCGAACAAAGCCCATTCGGTTCTGGAGCCCCGACCGATTCTGCACTGCCAGCTACTCGACGGCCCGCCCCGCTCGACTCACAACCCGTGCGAGTCGGGATCGCCGGCTATCCGAGAAACCAACGATTCGGACACCCAAACAAAAAGGGGACCGCATCGCGGTCCCCTTTCCAAAAGAGTCTTTCAGGCTTGAGCGCCGTTGCAGCTACCCGGCTCAGCCTCTCACCTGAGCCGCAGCCGCATCGAGCGAAACCTTGAGCGCATCGACGAGAGTGTCGACCTGCTCTTTGGTGATGATCAGCGGCGGGCAGAAGGCCAGCGCGTCTCCCATGTTGCGGGAAATGACGCCGTTCTGCTGCAGCAAACCATTGGCGAGGCCGCCCAACGCGCCGGGCTGCCCCCAGGGGGCCTTCGTCGCCTTATCGGCCACCAACTCGACCGCCGCGATGAGCCCGATGCCTCGCACCTCGCCGACGAGTTCGTGCGAAGCGAGCTCGCGCAGACGCTTCTGCATATGGGCGCCCACCTCGCGCGCATTCGACACGAGGTCGCGCTCTTCGATGATGTTCAGGTTCTCCAGCGCGACCGCCGCCGCCACAGGATGGCCGCCGCCGGTGAACCCGTGACCGAACGTGCCGATTCGATTGCTTTCGTCAGCCAGTGGCTCGAACACGCGATCATTGATCAACAGGGCCGAGATCGGCAGGTAGGACGACGAGATCTGCTTGGACATCACCATGATGTCCGGCTTCATGCCGAAAGTCTGCGAACCGAACATCTCGCCGGTGCGGCCGAAGCCGCAGATCACCTCGTCGGCGACCAGCAGGATGCCGTACTTATTAAGTACGGCCTGGATCTTCTCCCAGTAGCCGGCCGGAGGCACGACGACACCGCCGGCACCCATCACCGGCTCGCCGAAGAAGGCGGCGATCGTTTCAGGCCCCTCGGCCAGGATCATCTGCTCAAGCTCGTTCGCCAAGCGGGTCGAGAACTGCTCCTCGCTTTCACCCGGCAGCGCTTCACGCCAATAGTGCGGGCTCGACGTGTGCAGCACATTGGCGATCGGCAGATCGAACGAAATCTGATTGTTCGGCAGGCCAGTGAGGCTCGCGGACGCAATCGTCACGCCATGATAGCCGCGCTTGCGGCTGATGATCTTCTTGCGCTGCGGCTGGCCGAGCGCGTTCGAGCGGTACCAGATCATCTTCATGGCCGTGTCGTTGGCCTCGGATCCGGAATTGGTGAAGAACGCCTTGCTCATCGGCACCGGCGCCATCTTCACCAGCTTCTCAGCCAGATCGATCAGCGGTGAATGCCCCTTGTGGCCGAAGTTATGGTAGAAGGGCAGCTTCGACATCTGGCGCATCGCGGCATCGACCAGACGCTGCTCGGAAAAGCCTACGCCCACGCTCCAAAGGCCGGCCATCGCCTCTATGTAACGCTTGCCGTTGCTGTCCTCGACATAGATGCCCTCGCCCTTCTCGATGATCATCGGGCCGGTTTCCTGATGCTTGCGCGCATTGGTGTAGGCATGGAGGTGATAGAGGATATCGCGGGCTTCGGGCGAATTGGGCTGAGCGTCCATGATGACTTCCTGTGTTAGCGCGCGCTGCTCGCGCGACATGTGCTCGCTTGCTGCGGCGACCCGTTTGTCCCCGAGGGCATCGCGACGGATCGCCCTTGCAGATCAAGCAAATTTGCTGTTTGATGCATCATGTATTTTATAGTTTGGGGTGTCAAGGCGAGCTGCCGAGACACAGACCCCGCGGGATGCTCCGGGCCATGAGTGGACAGTTCACCTTCCAGACGCTTGAGCACGAAAACCTCGGCAACACGGTTTACGGCCAGATCTCGGAGGCGCTGATCAAAGGCCGTTTCGCCCCCGATGCGCGCCTGACCATCCGTGATCTGGCACAGTCCCTGGGCACCAGCGTGACACCGGTGCGGGACGCGATCCTTCGGCTGATCCAGGATGAGGCCTTGGTCCAGAAATCGGCGCGCGATGTGCGCGTGCCGGTACTGACCATCGGGCGCTACCGCGAGATCCGACAGATACGGTTGAAGCTGGAGGGGCTGGCGGCGCGCGAAAGCGCGCTGAAGGCGACGCCCGGCGACATCGCCCGCCTGCGCGAGCTGATCGAACGCAACGAACAGGCGATCCAGGACGAAAACTGGCTCGAGGCACTGGAGCTCAACCAGACTTTTCATTTCGCGCTTGCCGAAATCGCCAATATGACGGTGCTGCGCGGCATCCTCTACCGCCTCTGGCTGCAGATGGGTCCACTGATTGCCGAATCCTACCAAGCCGGCGGGCGTGTGATGATCGACCACCACTATCCGGTCCTCCGCGCGATCGAGGCGCGCGACCAGGATGCGGCCGAGCGTGCAATCGCAGACGACATCGGCGAAGCTGGCAAGGTGATTCTGGAGCGCTTTGCGCTTCGCGAGCAGGGCATGATGGATCGGTGAACTGAGCATGGAAAAGGTCGACTGCATCGTCGCGGGCGCCGGCGTCATCGGCCTTGCGATCGCACGCGAGGCAACGCGGCGGGGCTGGGAGACCATCGTGGTCGAGGCAGCTGACGCGATCGGCACCGAGACGAGTTCGCGCAATTCCGAGGTCATCCACGCCGGCATCTATTACCCGACTGGCAGCCTCAAGGCGAAGCTATGCGTTGAAGGACGCAAGAAGCTCTACGCCTTTGCCGAGGAGCGTGGCGTCCCCTATCGCCGCTGCGGCAAACTCATCGCCGCTACGCGCAGCGACCAGGAACAGACGCTGGTAGCCATCATAGATAAGGCACGCGCCTGCGGCGTTGACGACCTTGTGATGCTGAGCGCGGCCCAAGCCCAGGCGCTGGAGCCCGCATTGCACTGCACGGCGGCGGTTCTGTCGCCCTCGACCGGCATCATCGACAGCCACGGCCTGATGATCGCGCTGCTGGGCGAGGCGGAGGAAAGGGGCTGCTTCGTCTCCTTCAACACCCGCATCGTTGCGGGACGAGTCGAGCCCGACGGCGTGGTGCTGCAGACGCGCGACAGCGCAAACGGAGCGGAATTCGAGATCGCCGCAACGCGCTTCTTCAACGCGGCCGGGCTCTCGGCCAACATGGTGGCCGGGGCGCTTGCCGGACTGGATCCAAAATTCGCGCCTCCGCTCCATTATGCACGCGGCAACTATTTCTCCGTCGCCGGCAAGCCAGCCTTTTCGCGGTTGATCTATCCGATCCCCGAACCCGGCGGACTTGGCGTGCACCTGACGCTCGATCTCAATGGCGGCATGCGCTTTGGACCCGACGTCGAGTGGATCGATCACATCGATTATCGGGTGAACCCACGCCGGGCCGACCATTTTTATGGCGAGATCCGCAAATACTGGCCGGACCTGCCCGACGACAGCCTGCACCCGACCTATAGCGGCATACGCCCCAAGCTGGCCGGCCCCGGCGAGGCCAACGCCGATTTCGTCATCCAGGGACCGGCGGTCCACGGCATCGACAATCTCGTCAACCTGTTCGGCATCGAGAGCCCGGGCCTGACCTCGAGCCTTGCGATTGCCGATCTCGCGGTAAGGCTGATCGACGGCGAACGCGCCTAGATACCTCCGCTGACCGTTCCGCAGTCAGTTCCCGCCGCTCGAGGTATCGGGCGTGAGGAAGCCCGCAGTTTCGCCGCCGTCGACGCTCAGCACCACGCCATTGATAAAAGTCGACGCAGGCGAAAGCAGCCAGAACACCGCTTCTGCCACGTCTTCCGGCGTGCCGAGCCGCCCGACCGGGATACGGCTTTCCAGCATTTCCCGCCGCCCGGGAATCTGCAGCGTCCTGGCCATCATGCGCGTGGCGATCTGACCGGGGCAGATCGCGTTGAAACGGACTTCCGTGCCGAACTCCAGCGCAAGTGCATAGGTCAGGCCGATCAACGCGGATTTGGAGGCTGTATAAAGAGAAAGCCCCTCTTCGCCGACCAGCCCGGCGATTGACGACATCATGACCACCGCACCCTTGGCCGCCCGCAGGCCTTCGAGCGCATGGCGCGTGAACAGGAAGGCCGAGCCGGTGTTCACCGTCATCACCCGGTTCCAGTCCTCGAAGGTTGCCTGGTCGAAAGGCAAGCGGGCGCTCATGCCTGCATTGTTGACGAGACCGGCAATGCGCCCGTCGCCAAGTTCGAGCGCCTTTGCCACCGCCTCCTTGCAATCCGCCTCGACCGAGGCGTCGCCAGCCACAAATACCGCCTGCGGAATTTCCGCCACCAGGGCATCGGCCGCGTCACGGTCCCGGCCGGTGAACACCACCCGGCTGCCGTCGGCGGCAAGGCGCCTGACACAGGACGCGCCGATTCCATGCGTGCCGCCGGTGACCAGGAAGACGCGGGATGCGGACACTTCGTTCATGCTACGCTCGTCGTGTAGTCGATCTCGGTGCACAGCCAACCTTCGCCGTGCCGCTGCCAGTAGATCTCGTTGAGACGGCTGGTCAGCGCGCCGGGCTTGCCGTTGCCATAGATGCGGCCGTCAAGCACGGTCACAGGCATGATGCCGCCGGCGGTGCTGGTGATGAATATCTCGTCGGCCGCCCGCAGTTCGTCGCCGCTTACGGGGCGCACCTCGCAGCCAATGCCAAGCTCCTGCGCCAGTTCGATCACGGTGCGGCGGGTCATGCCCTCGAACATGCCGCTCTCCGGCGTGGCGAGAACCCCGTTGCGAACCGCAAAGACGTTGAAGCCGGCACCCTCGGTGACGTTGCCGTCGCGATCGACCAGCACGGCAGCGACCGCATCGCGGTCATAGGCTTCGAAGATGCCCATCGTCAGGTCGAGCCAGTGGAAATTCTTGATGCGCGGATCGATGGCTTCGGGCGGGATGCGCTGCACCGAGCTCACCACCATGCTAAGGCCATCCCGACGCTGCTCCTCATTGGCGATCCAGACGAAAGGCTGGGCGAAGGCATAGAAGCGGTTTTGGCATAGGCGCGGGTCGCGCGTGCCGCGCGGAGGAATGCCGCGCGTACAGGTCATCTGCACATAAGCATCGCGCAGGCCGCTGCGACGGACGCACTCGATGAGAATCTCCGCCATCTCCTCCGAGCTATATGGCAGGCTCATGCGAAGACCACGCATGGAGGCCTGGAAGCGCTCGATGTGATCTTTCAGCCGGAAGAAGCGGCCGTTCCAGACATGGACGACGTCATAGGTCGCATCCGAACGGACAAAGCCACGATCGGTGATCGGCACGCTTGCCTGCGCGAGCGGCATGTAGACACCTTCGACGAAGGCTATCCCGTCCGCCGGATTGTACTGCGTCTCAGTCATGATGGTTCGTCCTGCGTGGGTTTTCGAACTTTGCGGCCCCGGCAAATGCCGGCACCGCCCGGAGACTAGGCATAAGCCCAAGATGGAAACTGCTAGGGGGACGGCATGCCAGTGAAGTTGACAGCTGGCAACACGCCAGCCGTCCGCCACGTGCTGGCCACGGCACCCGAAGGCAAGCCGCGTCAGAGCGCCGATCGGATCCATTCGGAGAACTTGGCAATGACGGCCGGGCGCGGATGGTCGGGGGGCTGAACCAGGTAGAAGCCGTAGCCCGGCAAGGGAAGCTCGTGCGCCTTGACCAGCGCGCCGCTGGCAAGCTCGCGCGCCAGCACCACGTCGCTACAGATGGCGATGCCCTGGCCGGCAAGAATCGCTTCGATTGCGTGCGTCTCCTCGCGAAAACTCAAATCCCAGACATTGGCTGTTTCCGATAGCCCGGCGCCCATCGCGCGAGCCTCCGCCCACCAGCGGCGCCAGGTCGGCGTTTCGGAATCGCTTTTCAGCCAGTCGAAATGAATGAGAGGGTGCTGGCGCAAATCTCCGGGCCGCATAATAGGCCGGCCGGCGCCCAACAAAGCCGGGCTGCACATCGGAAAGAAGCGGTCGCGGAACATCTCCTGCGCGCCGCTGTCGGCAGCGACGGTTCGCGTGTAGCGGATCGCCACATCGGCCTCGCCGGTGCGCAGGTCGAGCAGTCTGTCCGTCCCGATCACCTCCAACGGAATGTCGGGATACGCCTTTCGCCATTGCGGCAGCCTCGGCACCAGCCAGCGGCTTGCGAAGGCATTCGTCGTTGTGACCCGCAGGGACCGCGCTTCAGCCGTGGAGGAAATCGTCTCCAACATGGCGGAGAAGGCATCGAAGCCGTTGCGCAGTACCGGAAACAGGTCCTGTCCCGCGGGCGTGAGCCGCAGCGGACGCGGCCGTCGGCGAAACAGCTGCTGCCCGCAACATTCCTCCAGAGATCGAATCTGATGGCTTATCGCCGTCGAAGTCACGCCAAGTTCAGCCGCCGCCTTCTGAAAGCTCAGATGCCGGGCGGCCGCCTCGAATGCGCGCAATGAAGACAGGGGCGGAAGTCTTCTCATGCGATGAGCCTAGATGAATTCAGTTCACCCAGCACCTGAAAACTTGGATTTTGCGCCCATCCGGTTTCCAGTGTGAAATGGCCGGTGCCACGCGAAAGCCGCGGTACTAGCCGGAGGACTGGCCCATGCACTCCCTGACAGCCGAAGTCTCGAGCGACGTGCTTTATGGCGGCGAGGATTTCGAGCGCCTGCAACGAAACTTCAGCGGCGAAATCGTGCTGCCCAGTTCATTGGCCTACGACAAGGCGCGCTCTGTGTGGAACGGCGTTGTCGACCGCCGTCCCGCCATCATCGCCTACTGCACAGAAGCCAATGATGTGATTGCAGCTATTGCCTTCGCCCAAGCAAGCAGGTTGCCGCTTGCAGTGCGAAGCGGAGGCCACAATGTAGCCGGCGCCTCGGTCTGTGATGGCGGGCTAGTGATAGACCTGTCGCGCATGAAGGCGGTCGATGTCGACGTCGAACGCCGCGTCGTGCGCGCCGAAGCCGGCCTGTCACTCGCCGAGTTCGACGCGGCCACACAGGCCCGTGGCCTCGCGACGACAATGGGGGTGAACGGCGATACCGGCATTGCCGGTCTGACGCTGGGCGGCGGCTTCGGCAAGCTCGGGCGCCGGTTCGGCCTTGCCTGCGACAACCTGCTGGCAGCCGAGATCGTGACGGCCGACGGCCGGCTGCTGCGGTCAAGCGAAACCGAGAATGCCGACCTGTTTTGGGGCCTTCGCGGCGGCGGCGGTAATTTCGGCGTGGTCACCGCCTTTGAATACAAGCTTCATCCGGTCGGGCCGAACGTGCTGGCCGGTTCCTTCGTCTTCGATGAGGCCGACGCCCACGACGCCATGCGCTTCTATCATGAGTTCTCCCGCAACGCCCCCGACGAGCTGAGCCTCGATGCGGCCATGGCCACCGCTGCCCCGGGCAAGCGCGTGTTCAGCATCTCGGCCTGCCACAGTGGCCCGTTTGTCGAGGGCGAGCGCGTGCTGGCGCCGCTCAGGGCCTATGGCAAGCCGCTTGAGAGCCGGCTCGGCGCCGTGCCTTATCTTCAGATCCAGTCCGCGGGCGACAGCATCTTTCCGCGCGGGAAACGCTATTACTGGAAGGCGCAGTTCCTGCGCGAAATCAGCGACGCTGCGATCGACGCCCTGATAGAGGCTTATACCACGGCCCCCTCGCCTTCGGCTCTTGCGGTGCTGCAGCAGGTTGGCGGCGCCATTGCCCGCGTGCCGGCTGCGGCCACGGCCTATGGCGGCCGGGATGCAGCCTATGATTGCTTCCCTATCGCAATCTGGGACGATCCGGCCGATGACGAAGCCAATCTGGCCTGGGGAAGAGCCTTTTGGGCTGCCATGAGGCCATTTTCGACCGGCGCTGTCTATGTGAACAATCTGGGCGACGAAGGGGAGGACCGCGTACAGGCCGCCTATGGCGCCAACTATTCGAGGCTGGTGGCGCTGAAGAACAAATACGACCCGACCAACCTTTTCCGCATGAACCAGAACATCAGGCCGAGCCTGTGATTGTCTGACGCATTGCCTGATGAGTGGAAGGGCCGGCGCCAGCCGGCCCTTCCGGATGCAGCGCGCAGCCTACGCGGTCAACGAGCGCACGCGCATCTTGATGTGTTTGGACTCGCGGAATGCCTCGATGCCTTCCGGACCCAATTCGCGGCCCATGCCACTCATCTTCCAGCCGCCAAACGGCGCCTGTAGCTCGGTCGTGTCATTGACGTTCACGCCAATCGCACCCGCCTCGATCCTGTCGGCCAAGGCCCAGGCGCGTTCCAGATCGCGCGAATAGACATAAGCCGCCAGGCCATAAGGAAGTGCATTGGCGACCCGCAGCGCTTCCGCGTCGTCCGCTACCTGGCGGATGGCGGCGAGCGGTCCAAAAGTTTCTTCGGTCAGCGCAAGCGCATTGTCCGGTGCATTGTCGACCAAAGCAGGCTCGTAGAAGAAGCCCTTGGCATATTCCTCGCCGGACGGGATCTTTCCACCGACGAGCAGCTTGCCGCCCTTGGCGACCGCGTCCTCGACATGGTCCGTCACACGCTTGCGCACGCCCTCATGGAGCATCGGGCCATAGAGCACGCCCGGCAGGCTGCCATTGCCAAGCTTGATCTTCTGCGTTTCGGCCACCAGCGCCTCGACGAACTCCTTAAGGATACCCTTCGAGACGAGGATGCGATTCACCGCGATGCAGATCTGGCCCATGTTGGAGAAGGAGCGACGTGCCGCAGCAGCGGCGGCCTCGACCGGATCGGCGTCGTCCAGCACCACGAACGGGCTCTGGCCGCCAAGTTCCAGCGACAACCGCTTCAGATTGCTGGCGGCAGCCCGCATGATGGACTGGCCGGCCGGAACCGAGGCGGTGGCCGTGATCATGCGAATGTCGGGGTGCTCGGCAAGTGCGGCACCCACCTCCGGCCCAGTGCCGGGGATGTCGTTGACCACGCCTTCGGGCACCCCGGCCTCGATGAAGCACTGGACCACCATGCCGATCGCCAGCGGCGTCTCGTGCGGCGGCTTGGCCACCAGCGTGCAGCCTGCCGCCAGCACCGGAGCGATCTTCCAGCAATAGAGATCGACCGGATAGTTCCACGGCACGATGGCGCCGACGACGCCGACTGGCGCGGTCGTCACCATGCTCTTGATGTCGGAGCGCGACGAGGGACGGAGCGAGCCGCCGAGACGGCGGCCCTCCTCGGCATAGTAGCGGATCACCTCGATGCCGAAGGCAATCTCCTTGCGCGAATCCGGCACCGGCTTGCCCTGCTCGCGCGTCAGCATCGCGGCGATTGCGTCGATGCGTTCGCTGACCAGATCGGCCGCGCGGTGCAGGATCTTTGCCCGCTGATCGGCATGGGTGGCAGACCAGCCCGGCAGGGCGCGGCTTGCGGCAACGACCGCCAGATCGACGTCTGCACGCGTCGCCAAGGCGCTGGAGCCGACCAGTTCGCCGGTTGCCGGATCGCGGATTTCGAGGCGGTCGCCATTGCTGGCTTCGCGCCAGGTGCCGCCGATGAAAAGACCTCTCTCCATGATGCTCACCGCGACTTCAGCCTGCGCCACAGTTCCTCATAGTTGAGGTCGTTCTGCTTGTTGGCTTCTGCCTTGCTGGTCGTGTTGGGGTTCACCATCACGAACGGCTTGATGCCCTGCTGAACCAGCTTCTCCGCCGTCGTCGCCACGATCGCATGCGCAATCGCGATGGTGACGCTGGTCGAGTTGGCGCCGACCGGATGCTCCAGCCCATCGATCTTCAGTGCGGCGTCGGCCTTCGGAATGCCGGTATCGATGACGACGTCGGCGACCTCGAACAGGCGCTTGCCCGACGAGTGGCGCGAGGGCGTCACGCTGGAATGCGGCAGCGAGGTAACGCCGATCACCTTCAAACCGCGCTCCTTGCATTCGAGCGCGATGTCCAGGATCACCGCATTGATGCCGGAGTGCGAGAACAGCACCATCGTGTCCTGCGGGTCGATCTGGTGCGAGTTCAGGATCGCCTTGCCGTAGCCTTCGACGGCATGGATGAAGCGGTACTGCCGCGCGCCCATGTCGCCCAGCACGCGGTGGAAAGAGATCATCGTGCTTTCCACGATCGGGCGGAAGCCGGCGATCGTGCCGGTGCGCGGGAAGCTCTCAAGTGCCGGCAGTGCGCCGTGGCCGGTGCCGAAGGTGAAGACCAGCTTGTCGGCGGCAATGCTCTTGGCGCACAGCTCGGCGGCCTGATCGATTGCGGCGGCCTGCGTGGTGCGGACCTTTTCGAGCCGCTCGGCCAGGTTGTTGAAATAACGGTCGACCATCGACGTCATTGCGTCACCTCATTCTTCTTCGTTGCAAATTCCGCGATCGAATCCAGCGCGACGTCGAACAGTTCGCGCTCGGCGACGCTCATCGCCGCGTCATCGATCTTTTCCTGTGTGAAGGCATCGACGGTGGCGATGCAGAGCGTGGAGGCACCTGCGCCGAGCACGCGCGCGGCCACCAGCAGCGCCGAGGTTTCCATATCGGTGCCGATCAGGCCGAGGCGCTGGATGTCCTGCTTCAGCTTGTCGATCATCGCCCGGCGTTCGCCCGAAAGGCCGAACATTTCCGTATAGAAGCCGTCATAGGTGCCGTAGACGCCAGCATGCCATTTGCGCCCCGAAGTGGCGAGCCGCTGGCGCAAGCCGGCATTGAGGTCGAAATCGGCCATCGCCGGGAAACCGAGCGGCGCGTAGGTGTTTGAAGTGCCTTCGGCGCGTAGCGCGCCGTCAGCCAGCACGAAATCGCCCAACTTTGCCGGCGGCACCGCCATCGCGGTGCCGATGCGCAGGAAGCTGCGCACGCCGAGCGCGAAGAGTTCATGCATGACGATCGTGGCGATCGGCGCGCCCATGCCGAAGGCGCTTACGGTGATGCGCTGTCCATTGCGCGTGCCGGTGACCGTGCGCAGACCACGGTTTTCCGGCAGGAATTCGACATCCGTCATATGTTCCGCGATGCGGTCGATACGAGCCGGATCGCCGACGAGGATAGCACCGCTGCCGACCTGATCGCGTTTTGCGCCGATGTACCAGGCGGTATTGGTCTTTTCGTCTTGCTTGCTCATTCTCTCAATGCACTTTCATTTTCGGAAGTCTGTCGCGCCAGAAGCAGGCGACGCGCCGCGGCGTGACCGGAGCGCACGATGGCTTCGGGGTCGGTCTCGCCCTGGGCGAGTGCTGCCAGCACACCGCCGGCAAAGCTGTCGCCGGCCCCGGTGGGATCGGTGACGGAAATCGGTTCGGCCGAAACCTCTACGGACTGACCATCGCGGGTGATGGTCGCGCCCTGCCGGCCCCGCGTTTCGATGAGGATGCGACCCGACCGCGCCGTTCCAGCCTTATCAAGCGCCGCCTGAACGAAGGCACTCTCGGCATGGCTGAAGCAGATGAGATCAGCGCGCGCGGCAAAGCGTGCGGCCTGCGTCGCCGACATGGCACGCGGATCATGCTTGACTATCCAGGCAAGGCGCGTGGCATCGCCGATAGCGTCGAGCACCGCGTCGTTGACGGCCGAGGGACCTATAGTGACGCAGACCCAATCGGCGTTAGCGATCAGTTCCTTTTGCGTGGGCGACAGCTTCAGCCCCGTCGGCATGCCAGGATCGTAAAGGCAGATGCAGCCGCCATCCGGCTCATAGGCAAGCACCGAGACAGGTGTGCGCGCGCCTGCGACTGCCTCCAGTCCTTCATGCGAGACGTTTTTGGACGAGAGCTGGTCCCGATAGGTCTGGCCGGCCGCATCGTCGCCAATCCAGCTCACCGGCACGGCGTTCTCTATGCCCGCCGCTGTCAGCGCCATCGCCACGAAGGCAGGTCCGCCACCAAGGCGCGGCCAACCATCCTGGGGCCGCTGCAATATGGTCGTCGTCAGCCCGGCCTGCGGCGAGCCGTCAAGGATCGCCACATGGTCGAGGCTGGCATAGCCGGTGATCGCAATCGTAGTCATGCGAGCATTCCAAGCGCGTCCTCGAGCGGCACAACGCGACCCATATAGCGGTCGATGTCCTCGAGCGAGGCTTCGGCCAGATGCGGCCGGTTGGAGTTCGTCGCCTCGCGCGGCACCACCGGTTCGAAGCCGCTGGCGAAGGCATCCTGCGCGGTGGCGCGGATACAGACATTGGTCTTGACGCCGGCGATGACGACGCGCGTCACCTTCTGCTCGTGCAGGAAGAGCGCCAGATCGGTGGCAAAGAAGGCACTGAACCGGCGCTTGAAAATGATCGTTTCGTTCGGACCCTCAGGACAATAGTCCTCGAAGAAGGCGGCGTCGTGCGCGTCTTCCAGGTGGTGAACCGGCAGCTTGCGCCATTCGAAGTCGTGGAATTCCGGCCGGTGCTTTTCCACCGCATGCACGACGATGGCTCCCGACCCGCGGGCGGTCTTGAGCAGCGCTCGCATCGGCTCCAACACGCTTTCCACTCCGGCATAGTAGTTGGGCTGGCCGGGTTCGAAGAACGAGTTAATGACATCCACCAAGATGAGCGCGGTCTTTTCTTTTTCGACCATGTCAGGCTCCTTTGTTCCGCGCGCGTTTGACTGTGATGGCGACCAGCGTGAGGATCACGATGACCATGACGTAAGGCAGGGTCTGGACCAGTTCCGCCGGCAGGCCCCTGCCCTGTAGCCGGATCTGGATCGCGTCGAAGAGGCCGAACAGCAGGGCGCCGAGTGCGGTGGCCCATGGCCGGTTGCGACCGAAATAGAAGGCGGCGAGCGCGAGGAAGCCGCGGCCGGCGGTGATGCCTTCATTGAAGATGCCGACCACACCGATGCAGAGATAGGCGCCGGCCAGTCCCGCCATCATGCCGGCGAAGACGGTGGAGGCATCGCGCAGGCTAAGCGGATTGAGGCCAAGCGCCCGCGCCGCGTGCGGTGCTGCACCTGCTGCGCGCAGGCGTAAGCCCAGCCGGGTGCGCGCCAGGAACCACGCCGACACGGGCACCAGCAGCCAGGCCGCCCAGGTGAGCGGGTCGTGGTCCGACAGGATCGCGCCCAGCACGGGAATGTTGGCCACCACCGGAATATGGATGCGCGGCAGCATCGCCACATCGGCCAAGCTGAGCGTGCCCGAAGTGCCGTACCAGCTTTTCAGGAAGAAGCGCACCAGCCCGGCAACCGCGATGTTAAAGCCGAGGCCGACGATGATCTCGTTGGCCGCCAGCCGGGTGACGGTGAGCGACATCAGCAGGCCGAGAAAGCCGCCGACGAATGCGGCGGCAAGCAGCGCTGCGGGCCAGCTTCCGGTCAGCGAAGCAACCATCAGCCCAGCGAGCGCGCCCGCCAGCATCATCGAATCGAGGCCGATATTGACGATCCCCGCGATACGATTGACTAGGCCGCCAAGCGCGGCAAGCAGGATCGGCGTCGTCATGACGAACGCCGCATGGATGATGTTGTCGATCATTTGCCGCCCCGCCGGTTTTTCAGGAGCCAGCTGAAACGGGCGACGGCGAAGATCATCACCGTGCCCTGCAGGATGTTGACGATCTCGATCGGCACGTCACTGAAGAGCTGGATGGTCGCGCCCGACGTGGCCAGCGCGCCGAACAGGAGTGCCGCAAGGAAGATGCCTATTGCAGATCCTCGCCCGAGCAGCGCCACAGCTATGCCGGTAAAGCCGTAGCCCGGCGAGAAGCCGACGACGAAACGGTTGACCGTACCCAGCGCCTGGATGCCTCCGGCAAGGCCGCCGATGGCGCCCGAAAGCAGCATCATCTTCACGATCAGCATCGGCACATTGATGCCCGAGGCGATGGCAAAGCGCGGATTGAGACCGGCAAGCCGGGTTTCAAGGCCAAGCGCGGTGCCGCGCCCCCACAGCCAGTAGAGCACCAGCAGCGCCACCGCGATGAGGAAGCCGGCATTCAGCGTTGAAGGCGGCATGAGCTTCGGCAGGCGCGCCGCCTCGACCACCATCGGCGTCGCCGAATTGGCCGAGCCGGGTGCCAGCAGCGGGCCGTTGACGAGCCAGGCCGTGAAGCTGACGGCAATGAAGTTGAGCATCAGCGTCGTCACCACTTCGTCAACGTCCAGGCGCGCCTTGAGCACAGCCGGTACCAGCATCCACAGCGTGCCCGCGACCACGGCAGCCCCCAGCGCCAGCGGTAGCAGCAGCGCAGCGGGAAGATCGACATAGGTGAAGCCAACGAAGGCGGCGGCCAGTCCACCGACGAGCAAGGAGCCCTCGACGCCGACATTGAAGACGCCGGTGCGGAAGGCAACCGCCGTCGCAAGGCCGGTGAGGATCAGCGGCGTGGAAGCAGCAACCGTGGCTGCAACACGCTTCGTGCCGCCGAAGGACTCTTTCAGCAGCAGCCAATAGACCTCGAGCGGGTTGTGGCCGGCGATGCCGAGCACGACGGCGGCCACGATCAACGCAAGAACCAGTGGCGCGATGGCCAGCGCTATGTCTCGCCAGCCGATGCCCGGAGCCGCGCGAGCGGAAGAAGCAACAGCGCTCATGCGGGGATCTCCTGGCGGGTTTCGCCCAGCATCATGCGCCCAAGCTCCTCGACTTTCGCCGAGCCACGCGCCACCTCGCCAGTGACGCGACCGTCATAAAGAACGACTATGCGGTCCGAGAGCGCGATGAGTTCTTCCAGCTCTTCCGAGATCACCAACACCGCGCCGCCCGCCTCGCGATAGTCGAGCAGGCACTGGTGGATGAAGGCAATGCCGCGAATGTCGACGCCGCGCGTCGGCTGGCAGGCGAGAAGCAACTTCGGCCCGCCATCAAGCTCGCGGGCCATGGCGACCTTTTGCTGGTTGCCGCCCGACAGGCTGGCAATCGGCAGCGCCGACGAGGTGCGCTTGACGGAGAAGCGGTCGAGCAGCGTTTCGACATGGCGCTTGATGGCGCCCTTCTGCAGGATGCCGCCTTTGCTGAGCTCAGGCGAGCGATGCCGGCCGGCAATGAGGTTTTCCGAGATCGGCGCGGTGAGGCAAAGCCCTTCCACCGCGCGGTCAGGACTGAGATAGCTCAGGCCAAGTTCGCGCCGGTCGCGAAGGTCGAGCTTCGTCACGTCCTTGCCGTCGAGCACGATCCGACCGCGCTCGATGTGGCCAAGGCCGGTCACGGCGGCGATAATCTCATCCTGGCCGTTGCCGGCTACACCGGCGATGCCGACGATCTCACCGGCGCGGACATCGAGGTCGAGTTCCTTGAGGCGCAGGCTGCGCCGCGCATCAAGCGCCGCCAGCTCGCGGATCTCGAGCACCGGCCGTCCCACGCTGCTCGGTCGGGCGCTGGGCTTACTGAGAATTTCGCCGATCATCATTTCGGCAAGTGCAGCCTTGGTCGTGTCGGCAGTCGTCATGGTGCCGATGACCTGGCCGGCGCGGATGACGGTGATCTCGTCCGCCAGCGCCATCACCTCGTCCAGCTTGTGGCTGATGAAGAGGATGGTGCGGCCCTCGGCGCGCAGCTTGCGCAGTAGCACGATGAGTTCCTGCACCTGCGCCGGCGCCAGCACGGCCGTCGGCTCGTCCAGAATGAGGACATCCGCGCCGCGATAGAGCAGGCGCAGGATCTCGACGATCTGGCGCACATGCACCGGCGCGTCGTCCACCGGCGTGTCCCAGTCGAGCGTCACGCCGGCTTCGCGCTCCAGCTTGCGCGCCGCTTCCAGTGCAGCCTTGCGGTCGATGCGGCCAAGCCCTTCGGTCGGCTCATGCGCCAGCACGAGATTTTCCAGAAGCGTCAGCCCCGGCACCAGCATGAATTCCTGATGCACCATGCCGATGCCGCGCGAGAAGGCATCGGCAGGCCCGAGGAACACGGTCGGCACGCCGTCGACGACGACCATGCCCTCGTCGGGGCGGTCCATACCCTGCAAAATGCGCATCAGTGTGGACTTGCCCGCCCCGTTGCCGCCGACGATGGCGTGGATGGTCCCCCGCATCGCCCTGAAGGTGATGCGGTCGTTGGCGACGAGCTCGCCGAACCGCCGGGTAACGCCCTGCGCACCCAGACGGATCGACGCGTCCGGCAAAGTTTCAGCCGTTGACATGGACTGCTCTTGAAAAACTGCGAGCGCTTATTTCATGAAGTCCGGGTAGCCTTGGTCGACCACGTTCCAGACCTTCACCTTGCCCGACAGGATGTCCTGCTTGGCCGTCTCGACCTTCTCGAGGATGGGAGCCGGGATGAGTTCCTTGGTGTACTTCATCTCAGACAAGCCGACGCCGTTCTCCTTGAGGCCGAGCGAAATGGTCTGGCCGCCCGGAAACTTGTCGGCGGCATAGTCCTTCATTACCTTCTCGACGGCGATGTCGGTGTGCTTGACCATGCTGGTCAGTACGTTGCCTGGGGCGATGCCGTCCTGGTCGGTGTCGACGCCGATCGCGTACACTCCGGCTTCCTTGGCGGCCTGGATGACGCCCATGCCGGTGCCGCCGGCCACGTGATAAATCACGTCTGCCCCTTCCTCGATCATGGCCTTGGCCATCTGCAGGCCAACCGCCGGATCACCAAAGGTGTTCGAATAGGCAACCTTCACCATGACATCCGGGTTGGCCGCCTTGGCGCCCTGAATGAAGCCGGCGATGAACTTGTCGATACCTGCTGACTTTGTGCCACCGATCACGCCGATGACCGGCTTGGGGTTAATGCCCTTGATGGAGGTGTCGGTCGTCACCAGCGCCGCGAGCGTGCCGGCGAGGTAGGAGCCTTCCTGCTCCTGGAACAGAACGGAGGCAATGTTGGCCCCCTCGCGCACCTGGTTCAGGATCACATATTTCGTGTCGGGATAGTCCTTGGCGACTTCCAGCATCGGCTCGCCATGGGCATATTCGAGATCGACGATCAGGCCGAAATCGGCATCCGAAGCACGGCGCAGAATCTCGGTCGCCTGCGAAACCACTTCCTTGGACTCGACCGGCTTGCCCTCGATGCCGGTGTCCTTCAGCGCACGCTCAAAGCCGGTATAGGCGAGGTCGTTGTAGGACTGGTCGCCAAGCCCACCCTGCGAAACGATCAGGGCAACCGGCTTATCCTCGGCGTAGGCGTTAGCCGTGCCAAGGACCGAGGCGAGGACCATCGTGGCCGCGAGCGCCATCGAAGTGGTTTTCATGATGTGTCTCCGTGTTGGATCCGTTGTTTCGTTGCTGGCGTACCAACGTGGCCTCGTAGGAATAGCGGCGCGCGTCATAGATGGCGTCGACGGCATCAAGCAGCGTGCCGTCGGAGGCAAAGGAATGGCGGGTGACGGCGACGACGACAGCGTCGTTGCCAAGGGTCAGCAGCTTGCGATCTTCCGGCGCCGCCGCGCGAGCGACCAGGCGCTCGGTTGCGCTGTGAACCGAAAAGCCGTGCTCCTCGAAAAAGCGATAGAGCGAAAAGGACGGCAGCGAGGCAACCTCGCGCGTCAGGCCGGTCAGGCGCGCAAGCTCGGCCGAGATCACCGAACGGTGGCGCGCCACAGCCTTGCCATCGACAAGGCGCAGACGGTCAAGATGGATGAGCGCTGCATTTTCGGGATACGGCAGGTCGGGCCGCCAGGTCGCTTCCTCGAACGCCAAAAGCTGATGGGTTGCCATATGGCCGGCTGCCTCGACGGCTTCAGTGAAGCTCAGCAGATATCCCGGCTGGCGGCGCAGCGGGGCGGCCGCGACGAAAGAGCCGCTGCCTTGGCGGCGCGTGATGAGCCCTTCATCGACGAGCTGCTCCACGGCCTTGGCGACGGTGAACCGACTGACGCCCCAGTCGCGGGCAAGCTGCGGCTCGCTCGGAATCCGGGCGCCCTCGCCCAGCGCGGCGATATCCTCGCGCAGACGGTCCGCGATCTGCAGATAGAGCGGTCCTTCGCGATCGCGCACACCGGCAGCCATCAGTCTCCTCCAACTTGTCCAGTCAACTGTACAGCTTGCTTTTTGGAAAACAAGCCGGGTTCGATCGTTTGCCGCAGAAATTTTTCTGGCTAACTCGCCGCGGCCGAAATCTACCGCAAAAACAAGCAAGCCGCGCGTTGCCGCGCGGCTTGTCGAGAACCACTATCATTTTGATTTTCTTGGTCTTCTGCTCAGAAGCGCCCGGCCCGCAACAGCAGACCAGTGGCAACCAATCAGGCTCAGAGCGGCGCCATCAAGCCGTCGTCGGCAGGAAGATCTTGCCGGGATTGAGGATGTTGCGCGGGTCGAGCGCCGCCTTGATTGCGGCCATCGTCTGGCACTTGGCTGGGCTGTTGAAGCTGGCAAAGGCTTCGCGTTTCTCCAGGCCGATGCCGTGCTCGGCCGAAAATGCGCCACCCATTTCGGTCAGTCCCGGATAGAGAATCGCCTCCATCGCCTCATGCGGGAGGTCGTCATTGAGCCCGACCATTACGTGGAGATTGCCGTCCGCGAGGTGGCCGAAGATATAGACACCAACCTGATCGGCCAGTTGCTTCAGCTTCGGCTCGACGGCGCGCGCATAGTCGCCGAGATTGGCAAGCGGCACCGAAACGTCGAACGAATGGATGTTCGGCCACACGCGGAACAGCACGTCGGCATCCTCGCGCAGGATCCAGAAGAAATCGCGTTGGCTGCTGTTCTGGGCCAGCACCGCCTCAGAAACCAGGCCCTGCTCAAACAGTGCTTCGAGATGGGCCATAAAGCGGTCCTGGCCGTCGCCGTCGGGCGTCTCCTCGGTTTCGGCCAGGAGTAGAAAGGCGCCCTCGCCGATGCCGACAGCCTCAAGCGACTGCCCGTGCTGGACCGCGATCGTTTCGGCATATTCGCGCCAGAGTATCTCGACCGCCCGCAGCCGATCGCCGAAACGGTCGCGCAGATTCTGCGCGACGGCCAGCGTGTCCTCGATGGTCGGGAAGGCAAAGAGAGCAGTGGCCGCAACCTGGCGCAGCGGCTCGAGCCGGATCGCAAGGCGGGTGATAATGCCAAGCGTGCCCTCTGACCCGGCGATCAGGTCGGTCAGGCCATAGCCCGTATTGTTCTTCAAGACGCGGGCAAGGTCGCTGACCAGCACACCGTCGGCGCGAACGAATTCGCAGCCCAGCAGGCGGTCGCGCATGGTGCCGAAGCGAAAGGCTTCGATGCCGCCGGCATTGGTGGCGGCAAGTCCGCCGACCGTTGCGCTGCCGCGCGACGGCAGGTCGATGCCGGGGCTGAGGCCATGTTCCGCTGCCGCCTGCTGCAGGGCTTCGAGCGTCATGCCAGCATCCACAATGGCAACGCGGCCGACCGGATCGATCTCGATGCCCGTGTTCAGCTTGCGGGTGCTGAGGACAATGCCGCCAGGTGCCGACGCCGTGCCACCGACCAGACCAGTGCGGCCGCCATGGGTGACCACCGGAATGCGCTGCTCATGGCAGAGCGCGAGCAGTATGCAGAGCTCGTCGACCGAGCGCGGCGAGACGGCGATGCCGGCCGCGAAATTGTCGGCGTGGTAGCCCGGATCCCAGTCGCGAAGCCTGTCCTCCCGCATCACCGGTCCGGCAATGGCTTCTATCTGCGACAGCACATCCTCTTCGAGTGGAGCCGATGCGGTGGGTTGGGGCTGGGTCATGATGCATCTCCGGCAAGCTGGCCCCCCAAATGCTCGATCTCGACAAGGGTAGCAAGCCTCCGCTACCACCTTTATAGCAGACAGGTCGGATCCAATAAGGGTCGACAGGTATCCTTTGATTTGTGTGTACGGCTCGCCGCGTGCGCGCGGTGATATCACTACTGCAGCGACCAAATCCCTGAATGGCCCAACAATCTCTGGGTCCGGCATATCACCGGCCGCCAAGATGGCTGCCATGCTTTCAATATTTTCTCGAAAGCGCGTCAGGCCTGCGGATGCAGCTCGATGACATTCGTATCGTCGCCAGCCATCGCAAGCTCGCCCTCAATGCGAGCCTTTTCATCTCAGAGAGATTGGAGCAAGGGCGCGGCTTCTTCGTCAGAAATCAGGTCGCGGCTCATCTTCTCGATCAGCTTGCCCCGGCGCGCTAGCACCTCTGCCAGCGCCTTTTCCAAAGCCGTCCTGTTACGACGCAGCTCGGACTTGATGCGTCGTCGCTCTTCACGGTAGGCGCGAACATATTCGTCAATGATCCTGGTGTCGGCAAACTGATATCGAAGAACATCGATCACACGCTCCTCGATGCGCTCGACGTAGTACCTTGCACCGTTCGTACAGCTTCCAGATTCCCCGTAAGTGCTGCATTGGATGCGGGGGCCGCTTCGATCACGTCCGATCATTGCCATCCCTCCCCCGCATGCACCACAGCGGAGTAGGCCGGAAAGAACACGGCGCGCGCGCGGAGCCCTCCGTCCACGGTCTCCGCTAGTCTGCTCTTTCCTGGCTTGCACACGATCGAATAATGCCGCTTCGACAATGCTCAAATGCGGCGCATCAGCGATCTTCCACTCGCTTTCAGGATTTGGCCTAGAGACGCGCCTACCGGGATGCTGGCGAGGATGCGCGATTTTGGTTGCTTGTTGTGGATCAGCACGATGAAGATCACTCCGATGAATTCGATGATATTGTGCGGGCCATCCATCGCGCAGATTTCGCCACCATATGGAAAGGTGGGGTTATCGCATCTACCCCGGCCGCTATCTCGGAAAAACTAGACTACGCCAACCGTGATCCCGAGTACTGGACACAGGAACGAAAGCGCCGCCTGCAAAAAGAACGTGAGGCACGATTGGCGGCTATTCGAGCTGAAGAAGCAACAAAGCCGTAGGATTGGCTCCCCTCTAGCCCGCGCGCGATTGTTGCTTTGGGGATATCTGACGCGCAAGCTGATTTGCACGTCGCCGGAGCGCGAATTCCTCTATCTTGATGAGATCGAGCGAGAAACGACCTGCAAGGCGCGCGGCTGCCGTGGTGCTGTGCGGCCAGCAATGGTTCGCAATGGCGACACCAACGCGTTCGTCGGTGGGTTTGCCTAGCATCCGAAGTTGCCATGAGCGGCCAGGGAAGCCCATGCAACACGCATGCACCGCATCTCACACTGTCGACATCATATGGTCACGAAATGACCCGGTGCCTGGCAGCCTCTCGACTCATTGTCGGAGTGAGGTAGTCGGCTGGCGGGGGCCAACTGGGAAAGGGATACCCATGCGCAAAGCAATCATGCTGGCAGCGAGCATCACCTTCATCAGCGTCTTGGCGGCGAACGCACAAGAAACACCGGCACCACAGCCGCCGAAGCAGGCACCGGTAGCTACCGAGGCACCAAAGATTCAGCGCATCAATGTTGTCGATGTCAGCGAATTGCCCCAGGCGGCACAGAAACAGGTCGAACAAGTTGCGGCACAGGCCGGCGAAGCCAATCTCCAGCAACTGCGCACTAGCATTGATGCCACCCCGGAGGCGAAAGCTGCGCTCGACGCAAAAGGGGCGACATCTGCACAAGTGGTCGGCACAACCATGGACACGGATGGAACGCTGACGCTGATCACGAAGAAAAATACCTAATTCGGTTCTCTACGGCCCCGGTTTCTGCCGGGGCCTTTCTTTCCGGCACGGGTTTGAAGTTATCGATCGGCTTACTGGCCATTTAGCTGGCAGCTCGAATCCAAGCGAACCGGTGCACCGCCAACGAAGCCATCGCCGCGGCCCAAGGAGAACGTCAAGGATCTCGCCGGCATCCTGCGCAAGAGCCTTGAGGTGGAAGGGCTTGCACCGCGGAAGGGCAAGAAGAAGAGGCTAAGATCGTCGCCATAACTTCGGTAATCTCTCCATCATATGGCGCGATACTTCACCTAGATTTTCAGCCCGGCCGGGTGCAACGACGGGCCCAAATGAGCGATTTAGCCACCCACCGTTGCAGGAGAAGAAGCAAAAGACCGCAAAGCTGGGGCAAACAGATAGCTCAATCCCTTGGCCGCGGTGGCAGTGATATGATTCCCATCCGTGTAGAGGGGAACGCCGTTGCGGGCGGCATAGCACCGATCGCTGCCGCAAAAGGCGGGCATCGGATCGATAATCACGGCACCGTATTTGGTAGCGAACTGTTCTAGCATCGCACGGGGCAGAGCTTGGCGCTTGTCGATATAGGCGCGCGGTGGCGCAATATCCGTGGAAGCTCCGACCGCGATTGCCTTGGCAAGTGCTTCAGGTACGTTGCGCCCCATTTCGGGCACATCCATGACCAAGACAACCTTGGTTCCCATCCGCTTGAGTTCCAACAGCGTCCGATCCAGAGCCTCTGAAATCGGACCTGAATGATCATCGAGAGGCGGCGGCACCGAGGCATCGAAGTACACCCCTTCATTCGGAAGTTCGGCGGCATGAACGTATTTGGGCCAGTAGGCCGGCAGGATGACGAGCGAGATACGGCGGGATTTGATCAGGTCGAGCGCAGCTGCATTGAACTCGCGGCATCGTTCCTTATTCCTAACGTCGGGCAACTGCACATCGAGCAGAGGAGGGCACCCGGCTTCTCCTGCAAGCAACCCTGTTAGGCCAGCATGCCCCGCAGCAACATTGATCGCCGGCGACATCGCGGCGGCATGAGAGTCCCCCCATACCAGGAAGCTCGGATTTTGACCCTCGATGCCAAGCTGGCAGAGGTTCCCCGCAGCGATGTCGGCTGTCGACGGGCCATTGCCATCAGAGTTTTTGAAGCATCCTTCGTCGCGATAGCGGCTTTTATCGTAGGTAGCGTCGTAGGCCAGCCGCGCCGCTGGCGAAAGCCGGCTCGGGAGGCCCTTTTCGGACGCAACAAAGATGCCAAACGCGGCGAACGTGGCCACGGCACCAGCGGCTGCAACGAAAAGCGGCTTTCGCGGAACCCGGCTCGAAGGTCCGCGAAACGGCCTTTCGATGAAGCGCCACGAACACCAGGCCACAACAATCGACGCGGCTACAATCGTCCAGCCGTTGGTGGTCGTAAGGGGTACTCCGCTCAGATGACGCGCGAACACAATGATCGGCCAGTGCCATAGATAGAGGGAATAGGAAATCAGGCCGATGAATACAAAGGGCCGGGCACGCAACACCGAACTTATCGGACCTTCAGTCGCTCGCGCGTGAATGATCAGTGCTGCGCCCAGGCATGGCACCAGAGCTGCAAGACCAGGGAAGGCCATGCCATCGTTAAACGTCGCAACAGACACGCCGATCAGCACGACGCCGGTTCCGGCCATGGCTTCCCGCGCGAGCCTTTGGGTCGGGCGCGGTATCAGGCTTAGGGCGAGGACGGCACCGAGCAGCAATTCCCATGCCCTGTATTGCGCAAGATA
>NZ_PXYL01000035.1 GCF_003012705.1 Pseudaminobacter soli (ex Li et al. 2025) | reverse complement strand
AGCGCTCAGAGCGGACGAGATCGAAGGCCATGCCACGGCCGCACGTGCCCTAGCGCGTGCTCTGCAGGGACTGAGGACGGAAATCACCATTCATCTGCGCGACATCGCAAAGACGATCGGGGCCGGCTTCAGCGAGGGCAGGGCGGGGCGCTGGGAGGAGTTATCGGTTCGCCTGGATGGGTTGTCGGGAAGGGTTGCTCGCAATGCCACCAAAGACGAGCTCTCGAAGCGTCATCAGGAGCTTTCTCGGCTGCGGGCAGAAGTGGAAATCGCCTATCTAAATGCCCCGACAAACAACGAAATGAGCGCCAATGAGTCCGAATCTGAGCACCACATACAGAATTCAGATTCAGACCTCTATTTTGAAAATAGCGCAGGAAAAGAGCTGAACGAAAATCTACAGCATCCAGCTGGAGTGGACGGCGGGCCAAGCGATCAGTCCGAAAGGGTTGCCGGTATCAGACTGCGGCTGAAGGCGACAAATAAGGCGCAGCAAGGGGTTGCTGCGGTCCTGCCTGGCGAAATCGCGAGAAGGTCGGCACCAGCGCCGCTCGAAACGGTAATGGCGGCATGCCCGCAATTTGCGCTCTACGCCCGCAGGGGTATCGGCGACTGGCGCGACTTCGTACAGACGGCGGGGCTGGTGCGAACCATGCTTGGCGTGTCGCCGGATGCCTGGAACCAGGCACGGCAGGCGATGGGCGAGCTCGCCGCGGCGGTTACCATGGCGACTATTCTGGAGCGGTCAGCTGAAATCAGGTCGCCGGGCGGCTATCTGCGTGCGCTGACCGAGCGCGCCGAGAGAGGGCGTTATTCGGTCGGCCGGGTGCTGAACACATTGTCATCGGTCTCCGGGGCCAAGGCCGCGCAACAAGGGGCGAGTGGTTGATGCGGATTTGCCTGTTAAGTCCACCAGTCGTGCGGCCCGGACATGTGCCTTATTGGCCTCGTAGTAGTAGCTCGAGGCCTGCTCGACCAATTTATGCTGCGACTGCCGCACGGCTTTGGTTAGAAGAAACCCGCGGCGACCGCCTCCGGCGCGAGGCACGACAGTGGCGCTCCGGTTGCGGCCTGCGTCAATTGCGAGAACAGTGCAATTTCACGTCGCCTCTGTCGGAAGCAAAGGATGAGATAGCTTCCGTTCAGAGAATCATTTACCGTAAAAGCAATGGTTTATGACTGGTCAGGTCCGTCTGTTTCTGAGTTCATCGGGCTGCTCGTGCGGGCCGAGGACCTCGTGGCGCGCATCGACGAACGGCTACGGAAAAGTCCGGCCGCCGCTGGCTTTGTCGAACGCGCGCATTTCCATGACGCGGTGGCGGCGCTGTGGATTGAGGGCGAATTGGTCCATGTCGAGGATTTGGTACTCCACGACGCTATGATGGATGTGCGCACGCCGACCCATGAGCTGACGCGAGCGCATGCGGTGCTACGCACTCGCCGTCGAATTTTTTCACAGGCATCGGATTGGGCCCTGTCACGCGCGGGGCTATCGGCCCTGGTCGGGCGCGAAAGCGCAGGGCCGCAAGGCAGCGAGGCCCGGCTGGTTGAGCGACCAGGCGACGCGGAGCCGTTGGCTGAAAGCGATCCAACTGACGATGACGAGCCGGTCGACGAGCTAGCCCTGCAACTTGCAGAGATCGATGCGGTTTTGGCCCGTTCTCAGCGCCTGTTGGATGGGACGACGGCTACAAATCAGTCGGAGATCGATGCGGCCATAGAGCCCGCTCCAGATTCGTCGAATACAGGTACGGTCGCAAATATCGGCCAGCCCGCGCCGATCGCCGCTCGGTCCGAACGAAACGAGCTCATCATGGATGCCGACTGGGACGAGGAGCAGCGCCTTGCAGAATGGCTGGAGTTGGCAGGGCTACCTCATGGCGAGGCGACGCCACTCCTGACTGCCGCTCTCGCCTGGGACGCATGGGAGCAGATCGCACCGCTGCAGCGTCAGGCCTGGCTGGGCAACCTGCTTGCGGCGTCGGCGCTGCGCCGCGCCGGCAAGACGGCGTCTCATCTCTTTGCGCTCAATACGGGGTTGCGCACGGTGGCGCGCGACAGGCGGCGCGCCCGCGACCGGCACACGCGGCTTGCTGCTTTCCTTGAAGGGGCGGCGGCGGCTGCCGAGGCCGGACTGAAGGAGCTTGACCGACTGGCGATGGCGCGGGTCCAGATGGAGCGGCGCCTCAGGAACCGGCGCAGCAATTCGAGCCTGCCCGCCCTGATCGAACTCGTGCTGTCCCGCCCGATGGTCTCGACCGGACTCGTGGCGAAGGAGCTCGGCGTCACCCAGCGCGCGGCACTCGGCCTTATTGGCGAACTCGACCTGCGCGAACTGACGGGCAGGGGACGATTCCGCGCCTGGGGAATCGTATAAGGACTACTGAGGGTAGGGAAGGCGTTGCGAGCCCCAAAAATGGGAATCGCAACACCGACGCCAATTAGCAGCTTAGAGAATGCGTCACGCGCGTCGCGCTGCAGAATGATCCGAACGAAACTTCTCGATCGTTTCGACCGTCGCGACACCGCCTTGCGGACCTTCGATGGTCACGGCCTGCGAAGCTGCAGCGACCGCGAATTCCAGTGCCGATGCAAGATCGGGGCTGTGGTCGATCGCAAAGACAAGGGCGCCACCAAATGTGTCGCCGGCGCCGGTCACGTCGACCACTGGCACGTCGTAGCCCGCCACCCGGATGACGCCAGTGCCCTCATAGGCCTCGGCGCCGGCAGCAGCGAGGGTGCGGATGACGATGCGGACCTCATGCTCACGCATCCAGTCGTTGATCGCGGCGAGCTCGGTCGTGCCGAAGGCGAGGCCAAAGCCGATCTCGTTCATGATGACGATGTCGGCACCGCGCAGATATTCGACATCGGTCGGCACAAACCCGTCGACATCCAGGTCGAACACCAGCTTGCGGCCATGCGCGCGCAGGTCGGCCAACAGCGCGGCGCCGGCAAGGCCGTCGCCGCGCAGGCGCTTGGAGCGGGAAATGGTGGTGTAGAGATAGCCGGGCTTGCGCAGCGCTTCCAATGTGGAGGCGGGAAGCGGCATGGGCGCGTTGCCGGTTTCGCCGATCAGCACAACATGCTCGCCGCCGACGAGGAAGATCATGTTGTGCGAATTGGCGGTATCGGCATTGTAGAGCATATGCGTGGTGGCAACGCCGAGCCGGTTGAGCTCGTCGCACAGCCGGCGCGACAGATCGCTGTGGTTGAGCAGCGAAATGAACTCGGTTCGGCCACCCAACCCCGCATGTACGCTTGCGGCATTGGCGATCATGCCGCCGACATAGCTCTTGTTCTCGCGGATATCGGCCTTGTCGGCGAGACCCGGCCAGCGCTCGGCCGTATAGTAGTCGTCGAGCGCGACATCGCCGATGAAGAACGCCGTCACGTCACCCATTTGCCGGCTCCGGCGCGGTCACGAGCACGGGACCGCCTTTGACCTCGACCCAGGGTGAGGCACCGAGGCCGCAGGTCGCCATCCAGTAATAATGGGCCGCGCGTTCCACGCCGTGACAGGCGTCGTGCCAGGTGCCCTTGTTGAGCACGACGACGGTGCCCGGCTCGATGACGAAGGCGCGAATGTTTTCGGCGCTCGGATAGTCTTCCTCGGTGGGCGCTGCCACCGCCAGGACGATCGGATCGGCGGCGCAGAACAGCGCCTCCTCCGTCAGCAGGTGGCGTTCCATTTTGGCCGAGCTGAAAGGGCAGGCGCTGCCCAGCGTGAAACCGAGGCTACCGTTGGAGCTGATGAGCGGATTGACCGTATAAGAGTCCGACCAGCCCGGGCCCTCGGAATGGATGGTGCGCGTGGCCGGATCGGTCGAGCCTTGCGACGACTTCATGTCGTAGACGCGGCCGTAGGGCGAGAAATCGCTTTCGAGCACATTGACGGCTTCGATCTGCATGGCTCAGGCTCCCACGCGCTTCGCGCTCTGCGCGCTTTCGGCGCGCAGGCTCTCGACCACTTGCAGAAGCTCGGCGACGTGCGCGCCGTTAACGATGCCTGTGTCGGCATAAGTGTCCTTGAAGTAGCTGCCGACGATCGCGCCATCGGCTTCCAGAAGCTGCTCGCGGGCATTGGCGGCGGTCAGGCCGGCGCCGATGAGAAGCGGAAAATCCTTGCCGGTGGTGTTGCGGAAGCGGCGCACCTTGTCGAGGTCGGTCACCTGGCCGGTGGCGTCGCTGGTCACGACGATCGCGTCGCAGCGCGACTTGCCGATCGTCAGGTCCTCCGGTTCCGAGCGGCCGGATTTCACCGGCTGGTACTTGAAGCGCACGCCGCCGAGCAGTGCCGACGACACGCCGTTGCGCAGTTCAGCAAGCTCGTGGGCGAAATCCTTGTCTTCCTCGGGCGGCAGATGGCCGGCGACTGAGTCCATCTGAATGAAATCGACCCTGAATTGCTTTGCCAGCTCGAAGGCCAGATGATGATCGCGCAGCACGTTCAGGCCAATCAGAACGCCCGGATTGCGGGTCTCCAGCCATTCGAGCACGTTGCGGACATCGTCCTTGTCGCCGAAATAGTTTTCCACGATCACGCCGTCGACGCCGTTTTCGATCAGCGTCTCGGTCTCCTTGCGTGCGATTTCCAGCCGTTCCGCGGCGGACGAGCCCGTCAGATGCAGCATGCCCAGGATCGGCTTGGGAGTGACGAAGATCTCGCTGAAACGGTTATTCAAGTGACTGTCCTATCTGCTGGGTTGGCCGGTGGGAGGGCCGGCGAAAAAAGGCTAGGTCAAAGCCGGACGCGGCTGCATGCCGTTCCATGATGTTCCGACCTTCATTTCGAGTGTCGGCGAATAAATTACCGAAGTGCGCTCCACGAGCTGGCCGGCGCTGTCGTAGACATCGCCGCTGGCACAGATGAAGCCGGGCACTTCGGGGGAGGGGCCGAATACCTGCCGGGTAAGGTCAGAATGCGGGGCGATTGTGAGAGCGAGCTCCGAGCGCGTCGGTACCACGCCATAGTGCTCGCGCATGACCTGATAGAGCGAAAGCTGCTCGAAATCGAATTTTTCCAACCCCGGAAAACGGCGTAGATCGACCCACGACGTATCGAGGTTGAGGAAGGTCTGGGTCTCTTCGGTGGCCACGCCACGCGCGCGCACCAACTTCAGGATCTTTCCTTGCGGGCCCTCTTCGATGGTCCGCGACAGAAGCGATGTAACCGGACGCTGGCCGCGTGCGCGGGAAAAATCGGTGAAGCCACCGAAGTTCCAGATGCTGTGGTTGATTGGGGTGTAGGTGACTAGCGTGCCCTTGCCGCGGATCTGCTGGACAAGGCCTTCCTTGACCAGCAGCGCAACCGCGTTGCGGACCGTGCTGCGCGTGATGCCATGCACGTCCCGCAGCACTGTCTCCGACGGAATCGCTTCACCCTCGGCATAGTCGCCGTCGAGGATGCGCAGCCTAAGCATCCTGTAGAGCTGCGCATAAAGCGGCGTCGGCTCGTGTGGGTTGAGAGCAAATTCAGTCATCGAACGAAGTTCCCCCTTTTGGGATTACTTCCCTGCGTTGACAGTGAAGGAATCCACGGCTGCTTCCTTCAGGCCATAGCGACCGAGGATTTCCTCATATGCGCCATCGGCCTTCATGGCTTCAAGCGTCGCCAGGACTGCGCCGCGCAGCTGGGTCGCTTCCTTGGCGAAGGCGATGCCGTAGTTGCCCTGATCGTACAGCTCGCCAACGGTGTAGAACTTGTCGGGCTGCTGCTTCTGCAGGTCGAGCACGCCCTCGAAGCCCATCATCACCGCCTGGGCGCGATCCTGCTTGAGCTGCATGAGCTGCTCGCCCAGCGTGCCGATCTGCAGGAGATTCATCTGTGCGGAGGCGTCGCAGGTTTCCTTGCTCAGGTTCTCCATGAAGCCCACCCAGCTCGTGCCGGTGGCGACCGAGACGGTCTTGCCGCACAGGTCTTTGACGGTCTTGACGCTGTCCTGGTACGACACGGGGACGAAGATCTGGTTGCCGGTCTTGAAATAGTCGATGAAGTCGAGCTTTCCCTGACGCTCGGTGATATCCGAGAAGGCGGTCCAGACCATGTCCGCGCGGCCGGTGGTCACCGAGGTGATCAGCTGCGAGAAATCGACGTTTTGAAAATCGATCTTGAGGCCGAGGCGGTTCGCCACTTCCTTAGCGAGATCGATGTCGGCGCCCTTAAGATCGGTCGAACCGGCATCCGAATATTCCATCGGCGGATAGGCGAGGCTGATAGCGACTTTCATCGTGCCGGCATCGCGCACATTGGCCGGCAGCATTTCGCGCAGCTGCTCGTTGGACTTGCCGGACTCGGCCGCCGAAGCTGCCGAGAAGCTGCCGGCGACACCGAGCGCAATTGCTGTCGCCGCCGCCAGGCGGGCAAATGACAAGCCCGCGCGGCGGGACGTTTCGTTGGATTTCATGACATGCTCCTCTTTCATGTTCATTGAGCGTGGATCAGAACTAGGCCAGAACGCGTGCCAGGAAGCTGCGCACGCGGGCATCGGTCGGGTTCGCCAGCACTTCGGCCGGCGGCCCCATTTCGCGGATTTCGCCGTCGACCATGACGGCGACCCTGTCGGCCACCTCGCGGGCAAAGCCGATCTCATGGGTGACGACGATCATGGTGGTGCCGGAGGCGGCGAGTTCGCGCATCACGTCCAGCACCTCGCCGACCAGTTCGGGGTCGAGCGCGGAGGTCGGTTCGTCAAACAGCATCACCTTGGGATTCATGGCGAGCGCGCGGGCAATCGCCACGCGCTGCTTCTGGCCACCGGAAAGCTGCGCCGGATAGGCATCGCGTCGCTCGGCAAGTCCCACCGAGGCCAAGAGCTTTTCGGCGCGCGCGATCGCTGAGGCACGCGGCTCCTTGCGCACGGTCACCGGCCCTTCGATGACGTTTTCCAGCGCGGTCATGTGCGGGAACAGGTTGAAGTGCTGGAACACCATCCCGATCTCGCGCTGCTGGCGGCGAACCTTCCGGGCAGGAAGCTCTTTCAGCGTGCCGTCACGCAGTACGTATCCGATGATCTGGCCGTCGATCCAGACAACGCCGTCATCGACCGATTCAAGGTGATTGAGGCAGCGCAGCAGGGTGCTCTTGCCGCTGCCGGAAGGCCCCAGGATGCAGAGCACTTCGCCGTTGCGGACTTCCAGATCCACGCCGCGCAGTACCTCGCGGCCGGCGAACTTCTTATGGACGTTGATCGCCTTGACGATTGTTCCGGTCATTGCGCCTTCTCCAGTGCGGGCGTGCCGGCGGAACCAAGGCCGAAGGGCAGCTTGAAGGACGAGCGCGAGCGGGCCTGTGAAGTGCCTTTGCCGTAGCGCTTTTCGATGAAGTACTGGCCGATGCTGAGCACCGTGGTGGCAGCCAGATACCAGATGGCACAGACGAACAGCAGTTCGATCACCGCGCCGTTGACGAAGTAGACCTGCTGCGCGGCATTGAGCATTTCCGTGCAGGAGATGGCGGCGGCAAGCGACGAGGTTTTGAGCATGCCGATGGCCGAATTGCCCAGCACGGGCACGATCAGCCGCATGGCCTGCGGCAGGATGATGCGCCGCAGCGTCTGGAAACGCGACATGCCGAGCGTGTTGGCAGCCTCGGTCTGGCCATGATCGACGGAATTGATGCCGCCGCGCACGACCTCCGTCATATAAGCGCCTTCATTGATGCCGAGTCCCAGAAGCGCGGCAATGAAGGGCGTGACGATGTCGACGGTGCGGCCTTCGAAAACGCCGGGAATGATGATGCGCGGGAAGACCAGCGCGATGTTGAACCAGACCAGAAGCTGGAGCAGCACCGGCGTGCCGCGGAAGATCCAGACATAAAGCCATGCCACAAAGCGGGTCACCGGATTGGCCGACAGGCGCATAATCGCGAAGGTGGTGCCGAGGCTGAGGCCGAGCAGCATGGCAAGTGCGGAGATCAGCAAGGTGATGCCGAAGCCGCGGAGGATGACGTCGGCGGTCAGAAATTGGCCAACGAGCTTCCATTGGATCTGCCCATGGGCGAAGGCCTGCACGAGCAAGGCGAGCAGCGCGAGAACCACAGCGCCGGCGAGCCAGCGGCCGGGGTGGCGCAGCCGGACGATTTTGTAGCTTCGTTGCCGAAGAGCCTCCACTTCGACCCGCTGCGAACCTGCAGCCGCTTCCAAAGCCATTGACGATCCCCCAAAGTTGTAGGGTTAGGTGTACAACTTTGATAGAGGTGCAAAGCGGCTGAGTCAATCGGGTGGAAGACGCTTTTGGTGGCCACGTCTCGGCTCTATGGAATGGCGGGCTATCCAGCGCGACCGACACGCCGACCGAGTAGGGTTCAAGCGGAGGCTGCATGGCAGCGCGCGCGGCCCTCTGGAGGCCGCCGCCACCTGGCCGCCTAGGCACTAGGGGAGATGCCATTTCTCTAGAGTGAGTGTCCGACCAAAGTTCGACTGTCTCCGAAGAAAAAAGCCCGCTCCGGCAAGCCGAAGCGGGCACTTCCTTTGGCGAAGAGATAGCGAATGAGGACGCTACGGGTATGTATTTTAGACAAGTCGAAAGTGGCCGTCAGGTCGGGAAAAATGGCCGGCTGGTGGGAGAAAAGAGCAGAGGCAGGGGCCTCTGCCCTACGCTGGCCGGTGGGCTATCGCCCCGGGAAATGGGTGAATTGCCGTTAGGAAAAAGATGTACTGGCCATGGCGGAAATACCTCACACGCCATACTGAAGCACCTTGGCGTGCAGCAGAGAATGCCCAAAAAGCCGGCAAATATCACGTCACACCAGAAGCCGAGGGATGCTCCGTTGCCAGTTGCGGCTTGCGACCCGCACGTCTCCTTCGAAAGCGTCCATGGCGGCCGTGATTTCGAATGTCTGCGGCGTGCAGCTGACGCGGGTATAGGTCTCGGTGCGCACGCGCCATTCGCCGCGCGATAGCTGCCAGACGGCCTTGGCGTCCGCGCTGGTGGCGGACGGGTCTCCCTCACGGATGCGGTAGTGTTCTTCCGCCTGCGCTTCGAAAGCGAGGTCGATCGCCGGCAGGTGATAGGAGCTGCGTTCGCGATGCACGGTGACGACCGTCTCGCCGGTCATCGGGTCCTCAGTGATGGTGCGGTTGCGGCCGGCGAGCTTGGCGATGACATGCGGCTCGACCTCGGCCTGTTCGGGCTCCGCGAAAGGCGCGAGAGCTTCGTCGAGAGGGGAGGGCATGCGAACCGGAAGCGACAATGTGCTTTCGCCGGTCGACACCGTCAGCGTGGCGAGTTCCGGCGACGGCCAGGCGATCGGCCAGTGCGAGGTGGCAAGCGCCAGCCGAATGCGATGGCCGTTGGGGAAGGCCTGGGCGATGTCGTTCAGCACGATTTTGACGCGGTAGGTCTTGCCCGGCTCCAGCGGTTCCGGGTGCTCGTGGCTGTGACGGTGTGTCAGGTTGAGCAAGCCGTAGGAGACATGCGTCGAGGAGCCGTCCGGCGCCACGTCCTCAAGGCGCGCGGCGACCATGGCCACCGGTTTGTCGGAGGAAATGTCGAGCGTTACGACCGGCGCGCCGAATATCTCGATCCGCTCGACCAGGGGTTGGGTATCGAAGCAGACCGAGCGCCCGTCGTCCGGCCTCTGGTCCGCCGGGAGTTCGCCGGCCAGCCCATAAGGGCACCATTCGCCGAAGGTAACGCCCGTCGAAAGGCTGGAGGCGACGATCACCTTGGCGTCTGGCTGCCAATCCCCCGAAAGCCCGCTGCAGGAAAGATGCAGCATCGACGGCTCGCGGTCCCTTGGCGGCCAGGCGCTTTCGGCCACCCAGCGGCCGGGCCGCTCGGGATAGGTAGTCGCAGGCCGCACACTCTCCTGCATCCAGGCGCGCAGCATCGGCTCGTCCATGATGCCGGTGTCGATGCCCTTAAGCCAATGATCCCACCAGCGCAGCGCTTCCTGCAGGAAGCCAATGCGGGGGCCGGGATACGCGGCGTGAGGGTAGGCATGCGCCCAGGGGCCGATCAACCCTTTCTTCGGTCCGGGCAGGCCAGCCAGCATGCGCGGGATGGCGTTCGAATAGCCGTCGGCCCAGCCGCCCACCGCATAGACGGCTGCCGTGATGGACGAATAGTCCTCACAGACCGAGCCCTGCTTCCAGTAATTGTCACGATGCTGATGCGAGATCCAGCTTGCGGCCATCAGCGGATTGTTCTCCAGCCGCTCAATCCACATGTCGCGCCAGCGTTCGCCCACCACCTCCGGGTCCGGCGGCTGGGCGCCGAAGGCGAACATGGTGGATGCCCAGGCGATGGAATTGTTGAGCAGGCAGCCGCCCATGAAATGGCAGTCGTCGGCGTAGCGGTCGTCCGTCGAGCAGGCGGTGATGATGGCCTTCAGCGCGGGTGGGCGATGGCTTGCCACCTGCAGCGAATTGAAGCCGCCCCAGGAGATGCCCATCATACCTACCGAGCCACTGCACCACGGCTGGGTGGCTAGCCACGCGATGACCTCGATGGCATCGGCCTGTTCCTGCGGCAGATATTCGTCTTCCAGCACCCCATCCGAATCGCCGGAGCCGCGCATGTCGACGCGCACGCCGGCATAGCCGTGGCCGGCGAAATAGGCGTGCATCTGGCGGTCACGCAAAACGGTTCCGTCGCGCCGACGGTAGGGCAGGAATTCGAGGATAGCCGGCACCGGGTTTTCTACCGCGTCTTCCGGCAGCCAGATGGTGGCCGCCAGGCGCGTGCCGTCGGAGAGCGTGATCCACTCGGTAGGGATGGTTTTCACGCGGCGCGGAAATTCAGTGATCGTTCTAATGTCCATGGCCGTCTCCCGAAAGAACCGGGTGGAACATGCCCGATATGAATCGAAATACAAGCATGCCGGGCGCTGTCAGTGGCACTTAGGAAAGACCTTTCCCAATGAGGCCGCCTGCAAGAATTTCATGCCTCAACTAGACATGGCTCACCTTTCGCTATTTCTTGTTAAGGCGACGGCTCTTTTCTAGCTTGGCCTCCACAAAGCAATGACCAGTCCGGCGCGCCGGCAAAGCATTATGGAGAGGTGTCTGATGAGTTACGAGCTTACACGCCGGGGGTTCCTGGCAGGCGCTGCCGCCGCGGGCGTCACCGTCCTTGGACAGCCCTGGGCGAATGTCGCCTACGCGGCCGACGGCAAGATCGTCGTACGGACTGACGAGGACCTGCAGAACCTCGACCCGGCCAACCGCGCCGGTCCCATCGACGTCAATGTCATCCTGGCCGTCGGCCAGGGACTGGTGAAGTTCAAGCCCGGCACGACCGAGTGGGAGAACGACGCCGCCGCCGAAATCAAACAGGTCTCCGACACGCTGATCGAGTTCAGGCTGAAGGAAGGCCTGAAGTTTACGGGCGGCTATGGCGACCTCACCGCCGAGGACGTGAAGTTCTCCTTCGAGCGCTTCAAGCCTGCAGCAGATGGCACCAAGGTCACCTATGCCGATGACTGGGCTGCGCTGGATTCTGTGGAGGTCACCGGTCCGCTCACCGGCAAGATCCATCTCAAGGCGCCGTCGCCGGCGGTCTGGCTCATTGCGTTGGCCGACGGCTCGGGTGTCATCATCTCCAAGAAGGCCTTCGAAGCGCTGGGCGACAAGTTCAAGACCACGGCGATCGGCTCTGGCCCCTATATCCTGAAAGAGTGGGTGCCCCGCGACCACTTCACCCTCGTCGCCAACCCCGACTATATCGGCGAAAAGCCTGCCTTCAGCGAGATCGTCGGCAAGCCGATCACCGATGACAAGACGGCACAGCTTGCGCTGCAGGCCGGCGAGATCGATTTCTCGCGCATCGACCCGGCGGTCGCCAAGGACGTCGAGGCCACCAAGGGCCTCAAGGTCGAGAAGCTTTCGGCGATCGACTATGTCTGGATCGGACCCAACATCGAGAAGAAGCCCTTCGACGACGTGCGCGTGCGCCAGGCGATCCGCAAGGCCATCGACGTGCCGGCCATCATCGCCGCCGCCTATAACGGTGCGGTCGATCAGGCTTTCGCGCTCGAGGCTCCGGGCCTGCTAGGCCACTGGAAAGATGCGCCCCGCTATGAGCGCGATGTCGACGGCGCCAAGGCGTTGCTCGAAGAAGCAGGCCTGGGCGGCGGCTTTACCACCAAGCTGACGGTGCTGAACAAGGCGGTGGCTCAGGCGACGGCTGCGGTGGTGCAGGCCAACCTCGCCGAGATCGGCATCGAAGTGGAGATCGAAGCGCTCGACCCAGGCGCCTACTGGGCCTATGGCGAAAACGACGCCAGCAAGAATCTCGAGCTCGTGCTGGTCGAGTATCGCGGCAAGTTCGATCCCGGCTTCCAGACCCAATGGTTCACTTCCGACCAGATCGGCACCTGGAACTGGCAGCGCTGGAGCAACAAGGATTTTGACGCCCTTCACAAGCAGGGGCTGGTCGAGCCCGATCCGAAGAAGCGCGAGCAGATCTATGTTGATGCGCAGAAGCTGATGGACGAGTCGGCTGCCTTCTGGTGGATCACGCATAACGCCTACACCTTCGCTTTCAAGGACTGGCTGGTTCCAGGCATCCTGCCCAACGGCAACCAGTGGCAGTACGCGTCGTTCAAGAAGGCTTGATCGGCAGGCAACACGAGGCAAAACTGACGGAGCGCCCGGCGACGAGCCGGGCGCTTGTCATTGACGCGAGTCTCTGGGCGGGAGTGGCATGAACGGGTTTTGGAGCAAGGGCAGCCTTGCGCGCTATGGTGCGAGCCGGCTGGCGACCGCCGTTCTGGTTTTGGTGGGCAGCATCGCACTCTTGTGCTCGCTGACCCTGATCGTGCCGGGCGATCCGGCGCGCATCCTCTTGGGTGCGCGTGCCACGCCCGAACTTGTGGAGACCTTTCGCCAGCAGATGGGGCTCAACCTGCCCCTCTATGAGCGGGTGTTCGTCTTCTTCAAGCACGCTTTGCAGGGCGATCTCGGCACAGACGTGATCAGCGGCCGCTCGGTGACGGACATGGTGCTCGCTGCCTTGCCGAATACCATTCTGCTTGCCGTTTCGGCCATCGGGCTTGCCGTGCTGCTCGGCATTCCGATCGGGTGCTATGCGGCGGTGCGGCCGGGCAGCCTGCTCGACCAGGTGCTGGCGGTGTTCAGCGTCAGCCTGGTAGCGACGCCCAGCTATGTGGTAGCAATCCTGCTGCTCTATTTCTTCTCGGTGCGGCTAGGCTGGTTTCCGGTATTGGGTGCCGGCGAGCCCGGCCATGTCCTCGACCAGTTGCACCACCTGATCCTGCCGACGATTGCGCTGGCGGTCGGCTGGATCGGCTACATTGCGCGACTGGTTCGCTCCTCGCTGCTCGAGGTGCTGAGCGAACCTTACATCCGCACCGCGCGCGCCTACGGCCAGCCGGAGCGGCGCGTCGTCATGAAATATGCGCTGAAGCTCGCCTGCATCCCGACCGTGGCAATCCTCGGCGTCGGCATCGGCGAGCTGATGGGCGGGGCCGTGTTTGTCGAGGTCATCTTCAATCGGCCGGGCCTGGGCTCGTTGGTGTTCGATGCGATCCGCGTGCGCAATTATCCCGTGGTGCAGGGCTGCATCCTGATCATTGTCGCGATCTTCGTCCTGGCCAATCTCCTCGTCGATTTCGCCTATGCGTGGCTTGACCCGCGCGTGCGCGAAGCCCTTGGGCGCACGCGAAGCGGAGGCGGTGTTTGATGGACATTCTGCGCCGAATCTGGAGAAGCCCGAGTGGCCGCATCGGGCTCATCGCTACGCTTCTCGTCGTCATCGGTGGGCTGGCAGCGCCGCTGCTTGCGACGCATATGCCCAACCAGATCGATGTCGCCGCGCGACTGTCGCCACCTTCGGCCACGCATTGGCTGGGCACCGACCAACTCGGCCGCGACCTCTTTTCGCGGGGACTCTACGGCACGCGCGTCGCGGTCGGCGTCGCGCTCGCGGTCACGGCCATCGCGCTTGTGATCGGAATTCTGCTCGGCGTTGCTGCCGCCTATGCCCCGGCGCCGATCGAGCGGATCATCCTGGCGGTCTTCGACATCATCAGCGCCTATCCCACCCTGATCCTGGCGCTCGCGCTGGTCGCGGTGCTGGGGCCTGGCCTGCAGAACATCATCATCCTCGTCACCATCGTCTTCGTGCCGAGGTTCGGCCGCATCGCGCGGGCGCAGACACTGACCATCAAGGAACAGCCGTTCCTCGAGGCCGAGCGTGCGCTCGGCGCCTCGGGCGGCCGTATCATGCTCTTCCACGTGCTGCCGAACATCGTCGGCCCCATCGTGGTGCTAGCCAGCATGAACATTCCCGTCGTCATCACGCTGGAGGCTGGCCTGAGCTTCCTCGGCGTGGGCATCCGCCCGCCCTTGGCGAGTTGGGGTTCGATGCTGTTCGACGGCTTCACCTATATTGGCCAGTCGGTCTGGCCGGTGCTGGTCGCGGGCGGCATGCTGACGCTGGCGACGCTCGGCTTCACGCTGTTCGGCGAGGCCCTGCGCGATGCGATCGACCCGAAATTGAGGCGGGAGCCATGACCCGAGACGCGCTTGTCGAGATCCGCAGCCTGTCGATCGACTTCGCGACGGGCAGGGGCGCCGTGCATGCGCTGCGCGACGTGAACCTTTCGGTCGGGCGCCGGCGCATCGTTGGGCTGGTCGGCGAAAGCGGCAGCGGCAAATCCACGCTGGCGCTAGCCCTGCTCGGCCTTCTCCCCGAGAACACGTCGAAGGTCACAGGCAACATCGAGCTGGAGGGTAAGAACCTTCTGGCGCTGAAACCGGAACAACTGGAACATCTGCGCGGCCGGCGCATTGCCATGATCTTCCAGGACCCGATGACAGCGCTGAACCCGGTGTTCACCATCGGCACGCAGCTTGTCGATGCGCAGCGCAACCGCCATCCCGATCTCGGCCGCAAGGAACTGCTTAGCCGCGCCGCGGCGATGCTCATCCGCGTCGGCATTTCAGACCCCGAGACGCGGCTTGCCGCCTATCCGCACCAACTCAGTGGCGGCATGCGCCAGCGGGTGATGATTGCGATGGCGCTGTTGTGCGAGCCGGACGTGCTGATCGCAGACGAGCCGACCACGGCGCTGGACGTGACCATCGAGGCGCAGATCGTAGATCTCATCAAGGACATCCAGGCTGAGTTCAGCGGCTCGATCATCTTCGTCTCGCACAGCCTCGGCCTCATCTCCGAGCTCTGCGACGAGGTCGCGGTGATGTATGCCGGCAAGGTGGTGGAGAGCGGGCCGACGCGCGGTCTTTTCGCGCACCCGAGCCACCCCTACACGCAGGCGCTGCTGGCCTGCGAGATCGACCCCGACACCGAACCGGGCGAAAGGCTGGTGACGATCAAGGGCGGGCTGCCCGATCTGGTCGATGTGCCCTCCGGCTGCATATTCGCCGACCGCTGCCCGGCACGCTTCGAGAAATGTTCGCAGGAACCGGCGCTGCGCGAAGTCGCGCCGGGCCACGATGCTGCGTGCTGGCTGGTGTAATGATGGCTGAAACCAACACGATCGAAGTCGAAAATATCAGCGTCACCTTCGCAGGCGGCGTGCAGGCGGTGGCCGGCATCAGCCTGAAACTCTCCGTGGGCGAAACGCTCGGCCTGGTGGGGGAAAGCGGCAGCGGCAAGACGACACTCGCCAAGGCGTTGGTCGGACTGAACCGGCCGGAGTCGGGGCGCGTCGTCGTCGAAGGCCGCGACCTGACCGGCTTGACCCGCGCCGATCGGCTGTGGCTGAGGCGGCGCGTGCAGATGATCTTCCAGGATCCGCTGTCTTCGCTTTCGCCGCGCTTCACGATCCGCAAGCTCCTGGCCGAGCCGCTCGCCATTCATGGGCTCAACGCCAAGGAGCGTTGGCCGGCGGTGCTCGACCTCATGGCCCGTCTCGGACTGTCGGAAGCGCAGCTAGACAAGTTCCCGCATCAGGTCAGCGGCGGTCAGGCACGGCGCGTGGCGATCGCGCGTGCTCTGGTGATCGACCCGTCTTTCCTGATCGCCGATGAGCCGACGGCCGGTCTCGACGTTTCCGTTCAGGGCGAACTGCTCAACCTCTTGTCCGATCTGCAGCAACGTTTTTCTCTCGGCATCCTCATCGTCAGCCACAATCTCAACGTCATCGGCCGCGTCACCGACCGCGTTGCGATCATGTATCTCGGCAAGGTGGTGGAGGAGGGCCCGACGCGTGCTGTGTTTCGTGCGCCAAGACATCCCTATACCCGGGCGCTCCTGTCGGCCAATCCGGTTATCGATCCCGAGCACAAGCGAAAGAAGATCGTGCTGTCGGGCGAAATTCCGAGTCCGTCGAAGCCGCCGGCCGGATGCCGCTTCCACACGCGCTGCCCCAATGTGCAGCCGCGGTGCCTGGTGGAGGAGCCGCAGCTGACCGAGGCCGAGAACGGCAGGCGCTATGCCTGCCACTTCCCGCTGGAAAGTGCTGCGTAGAGCGCTTCGGCATCGGTTCCGAGCGGCCGGTCCTGCTGAAGCGGTTCGACAAGCGCGCGCACGGCGGCGTGCACGCGGGCCGTGCCCGGCGCAGGTCGCAGCCCTTCGCGCAAATCCACAGCCTGCGCCGCCGCCATCAGCTCGAAGGCGATAAGCCTGCGCCACAGCGTGATCATCTCGCCGGTTTTGGACACGGCGAGCGCCGTCTGGGTGGCGTGGTCTTCGACGCCCTCCGAGACAGGCAGGAAGTCAAGCATCACCGGATTTGCCTTGTGCCGGATGGCGGCAAGGATGGCGGTCACTGTCTTCTGCAACGGCACGAAGCCCGCCGAAGCGCCGCCGACGGGCGACAGATATTTCGGCAGGCCGTTGCGGCCCGAGCCGGTGAGCTGGATGAAGCGGGCAGCGCTCGCCGCCGCCGTCTGCGCGATTGCCAGCCCGAGCGTCTCAAAGGCAAGCGCCAGCGCGGGCGTGTGGAAATTTCCGGTCGAAATGACCATGCCGTCGTCGGTCAGTACCAGCGGGTTGTCGGCCGCGCCGTCAAGCTCGACTTCCACCGCCTGCCGCGCCGTTTCGATGGCCGAAATTAGCGCGCCATGGATCGAGGCTATGCAGCGGATGGAAAGCGGGTCCTGCAATGTGGTCGGAGCGATTTCGCGATCGTCGGCGAGAAGAGCACGCAGCCGGCTTGCGGCCTCCGCCTGTCCGGCTCCCGGCCTTGCCGTCTGCAGGCGCGGGTCGAGAATGGTGCGGTTGGCGCCGATGCCTTCCATGGTAAGCGCGCCGGCTTGCTCCTGCTGGGCCAGCGAGGCAATTGCGTCGGCAACTGCCAGCGCGCCTTGCCCTGCCGAGACCGCCGAAGCGTTGATGAGCGACAGCCCGTCCTTGGGCTCGAGGCGCACAGGTTTTAGGCCGGCCAGCGCGAGCGCCTCGGCCGCCGGCAGCCGTTGGCCCTGAAAAGTCGCCTCGCCGTCGCCGATCAGGAAGCGGCCGAGTGCCGACATCAGCACCAGGTCGCCGGCGCCGATGGAGCCGAGGGAAGGCATCACCGGAAGGACGCCGGCATTGAGCGCGGCAACCAGTGTGACCAGAATTTCGGGCGAGATGCCCGAGCCGCCGTTGCTGAGCATCGCGGCGCGGGCAAACATGGTTGCGCGCACCGCTTCTGTTGGCAGCGGCTCGCCGACCGCGCCGCTTCGCCCTTCGAGCAACTGCCGTTGGAAGGCGCTTGCATCGCTTGTCACCGAAGTGCCGAGATTTGCGCCGAGACCGGTGTTGAGGCCGTAGATCTTCTGGCCGGAGGCCGCGACGCGGTCGAGGACTGCGCGCGCCTTGCCGAGCCGCTCGATCACTTCGGGCGTGATCTCAACCTTGCGGCCTTCGCGCGCGACGGCGGCCACATTCTCGATGCGGCTGCCGTTGCCGGTCAGAACCAGCGCGCTCACGCGAACCTCAGCTTCTGGCCGATGCTGTTGGCCTGCGCCTTCTTCAGCATGGCCATGCCGAGCGCGATGTCCGACAGCGACAGCCCGCGATGCCAGAACAGGATGGTCTCGTCCTCGCTCTCACGACCGACCTTGCGGCCGGCAGCGATTTCGCCGAGCTCGGCGTGGAGCGTCTGCGCGGTCAGCCGGCCGGTCTCGACATGGGCGCGCAGCGAGCCGAACTTGCCGCCTTTGCACTGGCCCCAGTCGTCCACCACGATCTTGCTCATGATGTCGGTCAGCGAAAGCTCCACCGCGCTCATCGTGCCGTAGGGAACGACCAGCGCGCCCGGCTTGATCCATTCGGTCTTGAGCAGGGGCTGAGGCTCGGGCAGGCGCGAGGCTTCCACCACGATGTCGGCTTCAACCACGGAGCTTTTCCAGTCCTCAACAGCCTTCACTGGCTTGCCGAGATCGGCTGAAAGTTTCGCGGCAAAACTGTCGCGGCTTTCGGGCCGTCGCGAATGAACGCGGATTTCCTCAAAATCGTAGAGATGGTCGAGCAGCCGCACGTTCCAATAGGCCGTGCCGCGCGCGCCGATATGGCCGAGCACGCGCGGCTTCTCGCGGGCGAGATGCTTGGCGCCGATTGCCGTCAACGCGCCGGTGCGCATGTCGGTGATGACCGTGGCGTCGAGGATGGCGCGCGGCATGCCGGTGCGCGGATCGAACAGATTGAGGATGCCGAATTCGGAGGGCAGGCCGCGCAGGTAGTTGTCGACATAGTCGCCGACAATCTTCACACCGGCTGCGTCCAGCGGCGCGACATAGCCGCGAAGCACGTTGAAATGGCCGTGGAATTCCGGGTTCGGCTCAAGGTGTACGCGCGGCTCTATCACCGTCTCGCCATTGCCCTGAGCCACCAGCCCCGCCTCGACCGCCGCGATGATTTCCGCATCGGTCATGGCGAGCTTCTCGATGTCGAGCGCGTTCAGATAATCGATGTGGACTTCTTGCATTGTCGTCTAATTCTCCTGCGGCAAATGCGTCCCCCGCACGGGCCAGCCCATTTCCTAGCGCAGAAAGACTGCTGCAGGAACCAACTTCCGAGGAAAGAATTTGCGTAGATTCAAGGTGTTACGCTGCCTTGTGCTCCGAAAGCCTCCCCATCGCGACCTCGCATTCCAGCAGCCCGATATCGCGGTTGATGGATGCGGCGGCGACCGTTTGTCCGCCCTTCTTGTAGGCGACGATGCAGTCCTGCTTCTCGATGCTGCCATCGATTTCGACCGCATCCCATGAAGTGGCATAGCCGATGTAGCGGATGCTCACATCGTAATGCGCGCTCCAGAAGAACGGCACGCTCGTGAAGGGCCGGCGCATGCCGAGCATGTTTTCGGCGGCGACCTGGCCCTGACGCTCGGCCACGACCCAATGCTCGACGCGGCGTCTCTCGTTATGGATCTTGTCTTGCCACTGGGCGATGTCGCCGGCGGCGAATATTCCTGGCACGCTGGTCTCCAGGAATTCGTCCACCAATATACCCTTGTCGGTTGCGATGCCGGCCTTCGAAGCCTGCGCAATGCGTGGCTTCACGCCGACCCCCATCACCACGAAATCGGCGCCGATCGATTTGCCGTCGCTCAGCTGCACGGTGCGATCGTCGATGCGCGATGGCGTCGTGCCAAGGTGGAAGCGCACGCCGTGTTCCTCATGCACCGAGCGTATGAATGCGCCGAATTCCTTACCGAGAACCTTTTCGAGCGGGTAGGCTTCGGGCGCGACCACGTGCACTTCAAGGCCGCGCGTGCGCAGGGCTGCCGCGACTTCCAGCCCGATAAAGCTCGCGCCGATGATGGCGGCAGACTTGAACTGCTCGGCGGCCGCAATGATGGCGCGGCTGTCGGCCAGCGAGCGCAGTACGAACACGTTTGGCTGCTCGGTGCCGGGCAATGGCAGGCGGATGGGCTCCGCCCCGGTTGCCAGAAGAAGCCGATCGAACGGTATTGCCTCACCGCTCGAAGTGACCACTACGCTTGCATCGCGGTCGATGCGATCGACGCTCGTGCTCAATTTCAGATCGATGTTGTTGCGGGCGTAGAACTTTGCCGAACGGAGCGGAATCCACGAATCTTCGGCCTCCCCGGCGAGATAGTCCTTGGACAGATTGGGACGGTCATAGGGCGCGTCCTCATCGGCGCTCAGCATGGTCAACTGACCGGCAAAGCCCCGGCGGCGCAGCATTTCGGCCGCCGCAAATCCGGCCGCGCCTCCACCCACGATCACGATCCGCTTCGGATCTTTGGTCGCGTCGCGGGCCGGCTGCGGCTCAGCCCTGAGCTTTTCCGTTACGAAGACGCTGCCGTCGCGGTGCTCCACCTTCCAGCGCGCCAGCGGAGAAAAGGCCGGCGCGGCGAGCGCTTCGCCCGTGCGCAGGCTGAAGCAGGCATGGTGCCATGGACAGTGGATGGTATCACCCACGAGGATGCCGTCACCCAGCGGTCCGCTGTAGTGGGTACATGCCCCACCCACCGCCAGGATTTCATCGCCGACTCGCGCAAGAACAACAGGCTCTTCACCGACATGGCCTTTGAGCAGCGCGTTCTTGTCGAAGGCCGAAATCGGCACCCCGGCAGACAGATCGGGGCCAGAATCCTGATTTTCCTGCGAAGCCATTGCAACCTCCCTTGCAGCCTTGGCGGCGTCGCCCGATACGATGCCGAGAATGGCTGGTTGACGCGGCTGGATGCAATAGGTTCCCAAGCTTCATGCGTGCGGTCGGAAATTTTGTGCAAGGGAGCTTAGGCAGCCCCCGGGGAGAAGGTAAGATCAGGGCTCGCTGTAGCGATACCCTGCGCCGCGCGCGGTTTGGATCCATTCCGAGCTCCACTGATCGAGCTTGGCGATCTTCTTGCGCAGGCGGCTGATGTAGACGTCGAGCGTCTTGTCGCTCGGGTCGTAATCCCGAAAAAACGCGTTTTTATAAAGTGACGACTTGCTGCAGTTGATGTTGCGGTTGCGGTAGAGATAGCCGAGGATTCTCGCCTCGGTATCGGTCAGCGGGGCTTCGGTCTCAGTGTGGGAAATGGTTCGCTTCTGCAGATCGCAGGCCACACGCCCTATCGTGAACTGCTCGCGCCGGGTGGACCGCTCCTTCCGGTTTCGCACCGCGACGAGACGCGCCATGCGTGCCTGCAGCTCCCGGATCGAGAACGGCTTCATCACATAGTCGTCGGCACCGAGATCGATCGCGTCGGCACGGCTGTTGGCGGTGCCGGACCCTGAGATGAGAACGATCGGCACGTCGGTATTTTCGCGAATAGTGCGAAGTGTGGTCAGGCCGTCACCATCGGGAAGGTGGATGTCCACGATGGCGCCGTCGAACATCTTCAATTCCGAGCCATGCACGAAATTGATCGACTGCTTGTAGGTCGAGATGAAACGTAAATTATCGGAAGGGACAGGCCATAGACGTTGAATGGACTCGCAGATCAGCTTGTCGTCTTCAATTATTAGTATGTCCATAACAGTACCTGGTCGCGACTGTATCAGGAGTCCCTCAACGCAGCGCGCTGAGGGCGGCACGCAGGCGAGAAGAAGGGAGGTTGGGTGGGCACCGCGCGCGCGACTGTTGCAAGGGCGGACCCACTTTCGTCCGCCGGCCCCCTATAGGGGCGTCGGGCGGGGCTTGTAAACGCTGTTCCTTTGAGGACACGCGATAGGTTTATGAGGCCAGAACCGCCCCCTCGGCGTCTGGGCTCTTCCGGTGTCGACGGCGCCCCATTCCTGCCAAAACCGGAATTGGCGGTTGTGTGGCGCGCCGTCGACATGACGTAAGGGTTTGTAATCATTCACGTCATTCAAGAAATTTGATATTATTAGTTATGTAGAATATTCCGTTGTTTCGTTCAACCCGCCGGTGGGCGGCACTCGATGATTCTGCCTGAAATCTAGGCTATCGCAGTGCAGCATTGGCTGTGGGCGAGACAATGGCGGCATTTGAAAATTGCTGTCAAATTTGGTGCCGGTTAATTGGGTATTGGCGATATACAGTTAATCTGTCTTGTTTCTCCTTTCGGCTTCACGGTGCATCCGGGACGGGAGCAGGCTTTGTTACCCCGCTCACGTCGCTGCTGTTGTAGTCGGAGACGAAGGCGAAGAACTTGTCGATCTTCATGGGCCTCGCGACCAGATAACCCTGGATCTCGTCGCAGCCGATTTCCCTTAGGAAGGCAAAGTCGTTGACGGCTTCGACGCCCTCGGCAACTGCCTTGGCGCCCATATCGTGGGCCATGTTGATGATCGACTTGACGAGGATGCGCCTTGCCGAGACGCCCGATGATCCATGGATGATCGAGCGATCGATTTTGATTTCGGAAAAAGGAAAGCGGGAAAGCCGTGAGAAATTCGAAAGGCCCGTTCCAAAGTCGTCGATGGAGAAGATCGCTCCGTCGAGGCTCATTTTGTAGAGGTTCTTGAGCTGTGCTGGCGTGACCTCCGAAAGGCTTTCCTCGGTGATCTCGAAGACGATGCACTTGAACAGATCGGGCGCCTCGGCAGCGAGCGCCTTCATCCTGCTTCGGATGTTCACCAGATTGATCGGATCGATGTTGATGTTGATCCTGAACTCGCTGCTGTTCCAGGCGCCGGTCTCGAAATGGCGGCGGATGAACGCGACATGCTGCATGAACAGCGTCTGGTTCTGCTCCGGATTCATCTGGTTGATGAAGCTCTGCGGCGGTATGACGCCAAATTCGGGGTGCTCTACTCGGCTGAGCAGTTCCGCGGATTTGATCTTGCCGGAGATGAGGTCGAGCTTTGGCTGAAGGACGCCATAAATCCAGCCCTCGCGCATTGCTTCGACAATGTCGAGCTGACTGAACATGTCCTTCAGGCCATCACGTTTTCGCGCCAGCCTTTCCATCACCTGCTTGCCCGTGAATGGCTTGGGAATGACGGCTTCAACCTTGAGGCCGATTTCCTCAGCGTAGCGGCGCGAGATCTCCAGCGCCTTCGGGTCGCCGCTCGTCAGATAGATGTCGGCCTTCCAGCGGTTACGGCAGAGAAAGTCCAACACATCCGTGGCGTCGTCTTCGCCAAGGCGCACGTCAATCAAAACGGCCTTTGCGTCTTCATGGGAGATGTTGTCGGCAAAATCCTCGAGGCTAAGATGGAATACGGTCTGGTATCCGGCCTGCTCGAGAGCGTAGCGCAGGAAGTGCAGCTGGTCCGCCATATCGTCGACGATATGGACCACGCTCCGCATGTTCTGCCGCGAAGGCTTCCCCGCTGGGAATAGGCTCTTCGAGCCGAATGGGACGACGCTGCTGCGCATTAAACCGCTCCGTTGCATGCACAACAAAGCGGCTGCCGATTAACCCCACCTTTCCCGATGATTAAAAAAGGTAAACTGCCCCATGCGATCCAGCTCGGCCACGAGGTGGGGCGGCAGATTGCCAGGGCGCAGGTTGATATTCTGCCCGGCATGGAATGCTAGTCGCCGGGCAGATGGACATGGCTCGACCTGAAGCTGAAACGCCTATCGGTCCAGCACCTCCCGCAATATCCGGGAGAGGTCGGCAAGCCGGAACGGCTTCTGGAGCAAGTCGACACCCTTGTCCAGCCTGCCGTGATGGATGATGGCGTTGCGCGTATAGCCGGACATGTAAACGACCCGCAGCCCCTTGTGGGTGAGCCGGGCAACGTCGGCAAGCTGCCGTCCGTTCATCCCTCCGGGTAGGGTGACGTCTGTGAGCAGGAGGTCGATCTCGTGCTCGTCCAGGATCTTCAGCGCTTCCTCGGCGTTGGTCACGCTCATGGCTTTGTAGCCGAGCTTGGTGACGAGGTTGCGCGAATGCTCGCGCACGAGTTCGTCGTCTTCGACGATGAGGATAGTCTCGCTGCCGCAATGGGCACTTGCGGCCTTTTCAGCCGGCTCCTCGCCAAGTCCTTTCTCGGCGCGCGGCAGATACAGCTTGACCGTGGTGCCCTGGCCGACCTCGGAATAGATCTTTATGTGGCCGCCGCTCTGCTTGATGAATCCCTGGACCATGCTGAGGCCGAGACCAGAACCTTTGCCTTCCGGCTTCGTGGTAAAGAAGGGATCGAAGGCGCGGTCGATGACCTCGGGGCTCATGCCGTGGCCAGTGTCGGAAATGGCCAGCAGCATGAAAGGGCCGGGCGTCACCTCGTTGTGCTGCAAAGCATAGGCCTCGTCCAGATGTTCGTTCGAGGTTTCAAGCGTCAGCTTACCCCCGTCCGGCATGGCGTCGCGGGCATTGACCGCCAGATTCAGGATGGCGTTCTCGACCTGGCCCGGATCCACCTCGGCAGGCCAGGCATTCCCTGCCAGCACCACCTCAATGTCGATGGATTCCGGCAGAACCCGACGCATCATCGGGTGCAGGTTGTTGACCAGTGCGTTGATATCGGTCGGCACGGGCGAAAGCGCCTGCCGTCGCCCGACCGCCAGCAAGCCGGCGGTAAGCTCGGCCGAGCGGTCGGCGGCCTTGAGTGCTGTCGTGGCGCCGGCCGCAATCGGCGTTCCGGGCTGGGCCCGCTCCTTTATGTCTTCCAGGTTGCCGATGATGACAGTCAGCAGGTTGTTGAAGTCATGGGCAATACCGCCTGTCAGCTGGCCGATGGTTTCCATCTTCTGCGAATGACGCAATTGCTCGGACGTGCGCTTCTGCTCCGTTATGTTGCGTGCATAGACCAGCGAGCCGCTGGGAAACGGATAGAGCGCCACCGCCAGCCAGAGATTAGAATCCCTCAAATAAATTTCCGTGGCGGATGTCGAGCCGGACTTTCTCGAATCCAGGAAGACCTGCCTGTATCCGCCGGCATCGATGGCGGGGAAGACTTCGAACAGGTTCTTGCCGATGGCGGAGTCGGAGATCAGTTCGCGGAACGCCGGGTTTGCGAAGGCAACGTTCCAGTCATTGTCCACCAGGAAGAGCGGGTCCGTGATGCTGGCGAACGAGGCCCGAACCATTTCGAGCGCTGTTTCCTCGCGCCGCGCGCGGCGGTTCATGTTGCGGTCGAGCGCCCAGCCGGCGAAAAGCACGCAAAGCCCACCAATGCCAAGCAGAGCCGCAAGGCGGTCCTTGCGACCAACCCAGGCCTTGAGGCCGTCTTCCTTCGAAATAGCGGTAAATACTGCCAGCTTTTTGTCCGGAATGATCTTCCAGGCAACATAATAGGTCTCGCCATCCGCCAGGACCACCGGCAGGGAGTGGTCTCCGCCCGAGGGGGAGCCGTCTTTCAGCGCCCGCGCGACGGTAGCGTCAACGGCGTCACTCGCATCGGCTTGGGACAGCGAAGCCAGCAGCGAGCCGTCCAGCTTCTGGATGCCGATCAGCCTATGCCCGGTCGGAATGTCCGCGAAAAGGCTCTCGACAAGCGAAACGGGCACTGCCGCAGTGACAACCGCAACAAGGCGCCCATCCTGGCGCACCGAGCGGCTAATGGGAATGATCAGTTCTTCGGGAGAGCCGACCCTAGTCTTGACCGTGTCGCCGACGATCAATTCGTCGGCAGCCCCGTTTTTCTGCGCCTGGAAATAATCGCGGTCGACAAGGCTCACTCCTGACGTATCCGTGGCGTGTGAGGTGGCAATCAGCATTCCATCGGGATCGATGGCGGCATAGCGAAGGGGCGCCGCGCCGTGGGCGCTCGCCGCCAGCAGTATGGCGTGGATATTTTCAGCGGTCAGTCGGTCGTGCTGTGCCGCTGCGCCGACGGCATTCTGCACCACCTGCAGGCTGCGATCGACCGAGTTCAGGAACAGGTTCATATTCGCAGCCAGAGGCGCTGATGTCATCTGCGCCTCGTTGTAGGTGTCTGCAATTGCTGAGTTTCGCTCAGCCCATTCCGAAATAACAAATGAACAAAATGAAATCAGTACGAAAATTAGTGAAGCAATAAAAAGAAAATGTTTCGATTTTGTATTTGTATAGAATGAATTGCCTTCATTCGAAGGCAACCTTGATTTGAAACTATTAGAAATCCTGTGCATGTTCCGGAAGTCATCCGTATTCTAGAAGCTCTTTCGGAAACGAGTTTCGTCGGCATTCGTCACCGCGAAGGGAGATCGAAACCGTTTCAGAGCATGTTAATAACTTTCTAATAAAGCAATCCCATATGATCGATCTGGATGTGAGACTCAAGCCTTTCAGCCAGCGAGTCCCACGCCGATGTCCCCATATTTTGGGGCATTGTTCTATTAACATTAATATTGGTTGGGCCGGCGCTTTGTGTAAGCGAGGGGCTTCCTCCGACATCGTTACACTCTCTCAGGGCCTGGTTTATTCGCACAAATGAAACTGCTGCAGCTTCTTCGGGGATATTGGAGCCTGATCGCCACCATCCTCCTGTTCGGCGGCTACCTTGCGTTCGAATTCGATGTCTACGCGGATTCCAAGGACGCCTCGCCCGAGAGGGAGCGGGGCGACCTGTTGCGGCTTCTCACGGTTAGTTCGGTGATGATGTTCGGCTTCATGGTCCTCTCGCTGCGGCGCGTACTGGACCATGGGCGTGAGCGCACCATGCGCACGGATGCCGAGTTGCGTGCCCGAGCTGTCGAGCGAACGGATATTTTGACCGGCCTTGCCAATCGGCTTCGCTTCGAGGAACTGGTGGCCGACACGCTTTCCGAGTTCTCGAAGTATGGCGCGCAGTTCGTCGTGCTCTTCATCGACCTGGATGGCTTCAAGCCGGTGAACGATACGCACGGCCACGCGGCCGGCGACGCCGTCCTTCGCGAAGTGGCGGCGCGTCTGACCACGCATGCCGAGGATGCGGTATGTGTCGCGAGACTGGGTGGCGACGAGTTCTCTGTCTGCGCCAAGACTGCCCATGGCGTGCAGCATCCGATGAGACTGGCGTCCACCTTGCTCGAAGCGATCGAGAGGACGATTCCCTTTGAGGACAAGCAGCTTGCGGTGAGCGCTACCATCGGCGTCGCGATCTGCACGGATGAGATGCAATCGGCATCGGACCTTCTTAAGGCTGCCGACAGCGCTATGTATGCGGGGAAGCGCGGCGGTCGCGGTCAGGTCGTGCTTTATGGTTCAAAGCCGCAAGCTGTTACCTGGTCCTCGCCGAGAGTCGCCTGAGAAATCAGCAGCAGCCGAACGCATAGCAAATTTGGCTTGCTATCCATACAATATACATTATATGATAGTGTAAATTGTTTCAGAAGAGGCAGGTACTCATGCAAACGGTCAAGATCACCGATCGGCTTTCGGTCGTCGCGCAGCCGCAGCTCTCCGATATCTCGGACCTTGCGCACGCGGGCTTTTCGGCGCTCGTTAATGCTCGGCCGGATCAGGAAGAGGCGGTCCAGCCCGGAACCACGGCGGAGAGGCGGGCGGCAAGCGATGCCGGCCTCGGCTACAGCTACATCCCTGTTACCGGTGCGACGATCACCGAAGCCGATATCCGCGCCTTCCAGTCGGCAGTCGCAAATTCGGGTGGACCGGTGATTGCTCATTGTAAAAGCGGAACGCGAGCGCTGGCGCTCCATGCCCTAGGCGAAGTGCTCGACGGCCGCATGAAGGCCGACGACGTGCTTGCCTTCGGCAAGCAGCATGGCTTCGATCTCTCCATGGCCGCAAACTGGCTTGCGCGCAATGCGATGCGTAAGCCGGAGGTGAAGGCCTTCTTCGAGCCGCGCACCTTCAGCGTGCAATATGTCGTCTCCGATCCGGACACCAGGATGTGCGCCATCATTGATCCGGTGCTCGATTTCGACGAAAAATCAGGTGCAACGTCGACGACGAGCGCTGATGACATCCTCGCCTACATCACCGGGCAGGGGCTGACGGTGGAGTGGATTCTCGACACGCATCCTCATGCCGATCATTTTTCGGCCGCGCAGTATCTCAAGCAGAAGACCGGCGCGCCGACCGCGATTGGCGAGCACGTGGTCGACGTGCAGAAGCTCTGGAAGGGCATCTACAACTGGCCCGAGCTGAAGACCGACGGCTCGCAATGGGATCGGCTGTTTGGGCATGGCGAGCGCTTTAAGCTCGGAAACATCGACGCGCATGTGCTGTTCTCGCCGGGGCATACGCTTGCGTCCATCACCTATGTCATCGGCGATGCCGCCTTCATCCATGACACCATGTTCATGCCGGATAGCGGCACTGCGCGGGCGGATTTTCCGGGCGGTAGCGCGCAGGCGCTCTGGCGTTCGATCCAGGGCATTCTTGCCTTGCCTGACGAGACGCGTCTGTTCACCGGCCACGACTATCAGCCGTACGGCCGGGCCCCACGCTGGGAAAGCACGGTTGGCGAGCAGAAGCGCTCCAATCCGCATATTGCCGGACAGGACGAAGCCTCTTTTGTGAAGCTGCGCGAGGCGCGCGATCGCACGCTGCCGATGCCCAAGCTCATCCTGCATGCGCTGCAGGTCAATATTCAGGCCGGCCGGCTGCCGGGGCCTGAAGACAACGGCCGCCGCTACCTCAAATTCCCGCTGAACGCGCTGGAGGGGGCGGTGTGGTGAACGTATTGGACAAGCTCCACGCGGACGGAGCGAAATCGATCGATATGGGCGCGCGGGTCGACGAGGTCGCCCTGCTGCTGAAGACGCTGGCTCATCCGGCGCGTCTCATGCTCGCCTGCACTCTGGTCGATGGGGAATATTCGGTGGGGGAGCTCGAGGACAAACTCGGCATCCACCAGCCGACGCTGTCGCAGCAGCTGACCGTGCTGCGGCAGGCCGGCATCGTCGAAACGCGCCGCGAGGGCAAGCAGATCTTCTACCGCCTGACGGCGGAGAAGGCTGCCCAGCTGATCGAAGCGCTCTACGGCATCTTCTGCGCGGAAGGAAACCAATGAGGGCCTAACGGCCCTCTTTTCGGACTGCATACTCATAAGGCCCAGCGTTTGCTGGGCCTTTTCTTTGTCGATCGCCGTATTCGGGTTCGGCCTTGCCCCTGTTGGGTCAAAAATGTTCTGCTTGGCTGCGCCGCGGAGCCGAGGCGTGGAAAAGGGACGCGCCATGAAGGAACTGGTCCGCGTCGTCATCGAGCGATGGTCGAATGCATGGCGCGACGTGCTGGCGTCCTCGGTGGCCGGCGCCATCGCCTGGGTGATAGCCCAGAAGCTGTTCGGCCATCCTTACCCCATCTTCGCTGCCATCGTTGCGCTGATCTGCCTGGCGCCCGGCCTGCCCAGCCACGCGCGCCAGGCCATGGGGCTGCTGGTGGGCGTCGGCACGGGCATTCCGATCGGCGAACTGGCGCTGACGTTGGGTGGCGACTTGCCTGTGCTGAGCGGTTCGGTGGCAACCTTCATCGCCATGATGTTTGCTTCCTCTTTCGGCCTCGGTCCGGTGGTGCCCATCCAGGCCGGGGTGTCGGTCATACTCGTTCTCGTGATGGGCCCGATGACCGCGGGCTATGTGCGGCTCTTGGATTCCTGCGTGGGCATAGTCGTGGCGCTGCTGTTCAGCCAGTTGCTGGTCACGCCTGATCCCGTCGGCATGGTGAAGCAGGCGGCGGCAAAACTGCTCCGCGAATTGGCGGCTGCCTTCTCGGCAAGTGCGGATGCCCTGGAGCGGGCCGACACAGCCGCAGCCCAAGCGGCGATGGACAAGTTTTCGGCGGCCCATGATAGCCTCAACGCGCTTGCTTCGAGCCTCGACTGGGCGTGTCGTGCCGCGCGCTGGTCGCTGCGGGGGCGATTCTCTGCCGCCGAAATCCGCGAGCTTGCGGCACGCTACGACCGTCGGTCGATCAGGATCTATGCAAGCGGACTGCTGTTTGGAGAGGCGCTGGCGAACGCTCTGCGCAAGAATGAATCGCCGGCTCCGCCAAGGCTGAAAGAGCGGGTTCGGGAAGCGGCGCGTCTTTGCGAGGCGCTGAGCTCCGGCAAGGTGCCGGAAAGCCTTGTGCCACCGGTGGATATTCCGTTGGAAAATCTTCCGCAGAGCTGGCGCATCTGCGTGGACCGCCTCGCTGCTGCGGAAGATGCGTTGCGGGCCTTTGCGAGTACTGGCCCGGAAGACCAGTCTTAGTAGGTGGAAGCGCCGGAGCTGACCTTGATGTGGCGGGAGCGTTCCTGCGCCGGGTTCTTGGGCAGGGTGATGGTCAATATGCCGTCGGCGACATGAGCATGCACCTGTGCGGCGTTGACCGAACGCGGAATGCGGATGGAGCGTTGGAACTGGCCGAAAGAGCGTTCGACAAAGTGGAAGTTCTCCTTGTCCTCTTTCTTCTCCATTTTCTTTTCACCGCGGATGGTCAGGACGTCGTCGTCCAGAGTGACGTCGACATCCTTTTCAGCGACGCCCGGCAATTCAGCGGTGATGCGTACCTCATTCTCCGTTTCGGAGACATTGAGGTGCGGCGTGATCATGCCTTCGTGCCCTTCAGCGGGCACCATGCCGGTGCCGCGGAACACGTCTTCGAACAACCGGTTCATACCTTGCTGGAAGGATGAAAAGGGGTCGCCGCTTAACAGGTTTCTGCTGCCAAGGGGCATGAGCGAGTGGCGTGCCATGGCTCAATTTCCTCCTGTATGAGAGAGAGCGGCCGACGTTCGACTGCGCATAGTTCCGGACCGGCCGGCCCTTGCGGACCGGAAATAGTCCCCCTGGTAGCGCAGCCATCCAAGCTTGGTTTTGATTTCGGGCGGCTGCCCGTCACTTCAAGTGGGAGATCATCAAAATCGTAGTATGACGAGGTGCCGAAAGGAGCTTTCGGCCCCGCGGACCAGCGAAACGATTGCCTTGCTGGGACTTCAAACATGGTAGCGGGGGAGCGTTTCGGTCGCACCCCCCCGAATGTTCCGGTCGCGTTCTCGTGGACGGAAATGGCCAGAAAGCGGGCCTAGGCGGCAGCATGACGCCCGGCGCCGACGATCTTTGGCGTTTGATCTGAGGGG
>NZ_PXYL01000034.1 GCF_003012705.1 Pseudaminobacter soli (ex Li et al. 2025) | reverse complement strand
ACAAGCACCACGCGGCAGCACCTGAATTGCTGACACGATCCTTTGTGCTCATCGTTAGAGCCTGGAGCTTGCTATCCGGGGTACTTTCTTGCGCTTGACAGTTCCCGCCCCAAAAGAGAAGCCCGCCCGGTTTCCGGGCGGGCAAACTATCGTGATGACTTGAGGCGCTTCACTTGCAGGCAGCGAGTTCTTTCAGCGCCCTTTCCGCATTCGCCAGGCTGTCATACATCTTGTTTCCCACGTCGGTCATTTTCTTGCCGTCTGGCTTCTTATCAACGATCTGGCACTTTTTTGTCGCGGCATCTTTGGCAACCCAATATTCCGTTGCCGCAAACGCGGGCATGCTGAAGGTGACGACGAGTGAAGTCGCAAACGCAATTCGGCTGATCATTATTTCCTTCTTGGGAGGGTCCGCCAAGAACGGCAAAATCTTGGCTTTAATATACAAGACACTACCTAAACAATTTAGCACGTGCCGAATATGCTCATGGGACATCCCGCGCATTCAATATCCCGAATAGTACCCCGGATAGCAGGTGCCATAGTACTCGTAGGTATACGGGTCACAGTAGGCTGCATACCACAGAGGCAGGCCAAAGCCATACCAGCCCCAGTCCCAGCCGTTGCCACCATTAAAGAAGAAGTTGTTACGATGGAAGAAGCGGGCATGGCGGAAGTGCCCCATGCCGTGGAAGCCATGGAAGCGTCCCATGCCGCGGAAGCCGGCCATGCTATGGAAGCCATGGAAGCCGCCCATGCCACGGAAGCCATGAAAGCCCATGCCGCGGAAGCCATGGAAGCCGCCCATGCCGGGGAAACCGCCAAAGCCGTGGAAGCCGCCCATGCCGTGGAACCCACCACCAAAGCCATGAAAGCCGCCACCAAAGCCGTGGAAGCCGCCGCCAAACCCATGGAAGCCTCCGCCGCCAAAGCCATGGAAGCCTCCGCCGCCGCCATGGAAGCCGCCAAAGCCACCACGGACGAATTGCAGGCCGCTGGTCGTGCTGTCCGAGGGCTTGAGAATAAGGACGGCTGGCTCAAACTTGCCCTTGCATGCCTCCGCAAGGCAGGAATGGTTCCAGATCTGGCCGCCTGCCATGGGCTGTGTCGGTAGCGTTTTGGAAGCCACGCCGGCCGTGCCGACCGCCGGGCCATTGTCGGGGAGGGAACTGGAGATGCCGGCGGCGAAAGCGGACGCACCGGCGAGCGCTCCAATGCTCAGCAACCCCGAACATGCGAGTGTTGAGAGATAGCGTCTCATTGTCTTCTCCAAGGGAAATGTCCGTGGAGCTCAAGACCTGCGATGATCGTCGGGAAGATGGGCCTCTATGCGAAGATCGCGAGGTCTGGCCCAGTGTCGGACGTTTGGAGCGGAACGCATAAAGAACAAAAAAGTTCCTTACTCCCGGAGACAGCCGGGCTTTTCGCTTTTGGCACATCTCAAAGGCCCGCCCTCTCGAAGTGACGACGGGCTAGCAACCGACGGCTGAGCCAAAGGGCGACCGTCAGTAGAAACAACGCCAATCAGGATATTGCGCGCATTTGCTGAAGAGCCCGCCGCCTCGCGTGAGACGACGGGCTTACCTCGGCCATTGAGGTGATCATTGGCCCCGCTCGGAAGCTCTCAGCGTTGACGGATACGCCAGCCGGTCTCGCGGCCTGGCTGCTCGATCATGACGACGGCTATGCCCAGCCGGCCTCGGCAATGCAATCGGCCGTGCTTGGGCGGACGGTCAACGGGCACTCCGCCGGGCACTGCCCCGTGCCCGCTCAGGGCCACTAAAAGCGGCCTGTCTGCGTCGCCCCGAGCTGCCGCTGGCGACGCGCCGATGTCGGCCATCGGCCCCTCCATGCTCGGAGTTTCGCGTTCGCCGCACCTCATACCGTCGACATCATATGGTCACGAAATGACCCGGAGCGTGGCAGCCTCTGGACGCATTGTCGTTGTGAGGTGGTCGGCTGGCGGGGCCAACTGGAAAGGGATACCCATGCGCAAAGCTATCATGCTGGCAGCGAGCATCACCTTCATCAGCGTCTTGGCGGCGAACGCACAAGAGACTCGAGCACCACAGCCGCCGAAGCAGGCACCGGTACCTACGCCAGAGGCACCACAGATTAAGCGCATCAATGTTGTCGATGTCAGCGAATTGCCTCAAGCGGCACAAAAACACGTCGAACACGTTGCGGCACAGGCCGGCGAAGCCAATCTCCAGCAGCTCCGCACTAGCATCGATGGCACCCCGGAGGCGAAAGCCGCGCTCGACGCTAAAGGAGCGACATCTGCACAAGTGGTCGGCACAAGCATGGTCACAGATGGAACGCTGACGCTAATCACGAAGAAAAATACCTAATTCGGTTCTCTGCTGCCCCGGCTTCTGTCGGGGCTTTTTTGCCTAGTTAGCCCATAGTTCTCGATCGGCTCACGGGGCCGTACATCTGGCGGCAACAGGCGATCGTCTACTTGTCGATGATCATCGAGGCGATCTCGGTCATTTCCGGATCGATCTTGGGAGTCCCCATCTCGTCGAATGCCCTCTTTGCCGGCACGATCTCCTTGGCGCTGTGCATGAGCGTCATCAGCATGCCGTTGTCGAGTGGCTCGATGAGCACGTGCCGCTCGCGCTGCCATAGGACGACCGTCGCAAGCGCGGCCTTCTTGGTCTTTCTCATGGCCTCGCGCACTAGGGCGAAGGGGTCCGTCGAAGGCTTGTCGACCGGCACGAGGTAGTAGGGCTTGCGCAATAGACCGCTTCGACCTCGGACACGTCGACGAAGTTCTCGATCGTCAGCACGTGGTTGGAAAGCGGCTTGAGGGTATCGATCCCCGCGGGTTCGAGCAGCAGGTATTCGTTCTTGTTGACTTCGTAGCCTTTGACCGGGTTTTGGCGTCGACCTCTTTTCCGGTGCCCTCATCTATATACTCCGCCTTGACCGGCGCCCTGGTCTCTCGATTGAGGACGCGGAAATGGATGGTCTCGGCTTCGGTCCAGGCCCCGACGATCTTCACGCCGCAGGTGACATTGCCAAGCCGCATGAAGCCCTTCCACAGGGTACGCACGCTACTCATGACGCTGCCTGAAAGGAGACATTGCCGACGATCACGCTGGAGGTCGCGGTTACGCCATAAACGGGCGTTTCAGAGCGACGCGGTAAACGTCTTGATCCGACCCATCACAGTCATCCGGATCGGCAAATCAACCCATTGCTATCAGCGTATCGACGGTTCGGCATGGCCGATCACGCGCCCCACGTTCGGATGCAGGGCGCGGACAGCCCGCTCCAATTGATCGACAGCAGCGTGTGCCTCTGTCACCGACATGCTGGGCGGAAGGCGACAGTGGAAGTTGACGATCAGGCCGATGCTGGTGTTGCGGATGCGGATGTTGTGAACGTCGGCGACAACGCCGCCCTGCTCGGCAGACTGTTTCAGAGAGCCCACGATCTGGCGATAGTCCTCGCTTGATGCCTCGCCGCCATCGAGCCATTCCGCCGCCTTAGGCTCGATATGGGTATCAATCTCCGTGTCGTTTCCAAGCTCCTTCCGGATCGCCGTCTCCAGATCGCTCGCCACCGCGTGCGCCTGATCGACGCTGAGGTCGGCATCGACCTCGATATCGAGGCTGATCGACAGCCGCGCATCGACCCGCTGGACCGTCAACCTGTGAATGGCCGCGCCACGGTTGGCCGCGATGACGTGCACTTGCGTTTCGATGCTCTCGTCGTCGTCAGCCCGCGCCTTCGTCTCGACGGTCACCTCGGCATTCGGCAATTGCGCATGCACCGCACGGACGACCTGCGACTTCACTTCTGCAACGCGATCGAGGTGCAGCGCCCGGCTGACGGCGATCAGGAGATCGACAAAGGGCGTCGCTCCCGCCATGCGCACCCGCGTCCGCTCCACGGCCAGGATGTTCGGCACCGTGACGACCGCGGCGGCGATGGCCGCACTCGCGCCCTCCGGTGCGGCATCGGTGAGGGAGGCGAAGGACTGACGGCCGAGCTTGACTGCCGCCGCGATGATGAACACGGCCACAACCAGGGCGGCCATCGCGTCCGCCGACCAATAGCCGAGCGTCACGAAGATCATGCCGACCAACACCACCCCGGAAGCCAACATGTCCGAGAGAAAATGCAGGGCATCGGCCTCGAGCGCCGGACTGCCCGTTGCCTTGGCGACCCTCCGCAACGCCCTTACCCGCCAGAAGTCGACGATTATGGAGACAACCAGGACAGCGATCGCAATCGGCGCAGACTCGATTTGATGCGGCTCCCCGAACAGGCGCTTGAGGGCTTCAAAGGCAATCCAGCCGGCCGCCCCGAGAAGCAGCACAACCTCGAACAAGGCGGCGACGCTCTCCATCTTGCCGTAGCCGTAGTGGTGCGCGTCATCCGCTGGCTTGCCGCTGACGCGAACCGCCCACCAGGTGACCAGCGTCGCCACGAAGTCGGACGAGGAATGCACACCTTCCGAGATGAGGCCGATACTGCCCGTCATGAAGCCGATTGCGAACTTGCCCAAGGCGAGCGCGGCGCTCGACACCATTGAGATCAGCGCGACGCGCTCCTTGTCTTTCTGCATTTCTTGGCTCCGGGAGGGCATTGGCGTGTGGCCAACGCCAGAGGTTGATCGACCTCGGTCTTGCAGAGTCAGCCAAAGACTGTCCGAACGCGCCACGCGGCCCCCGCGAGTATGTTGACGCGCCCCCGCCTGCGGGCGGTTGCTACTCCCCGATGCTGGCTCGCATAGCAATCAAGGCAGAATTAGTCAAATATATCAATAACTTGATATTGAATGTCATTTGCAACTGTCCATGCGTCTTGTCGCGGGGGCGCGGGACCGGAGCCGAACTCGTCTCCTGGGCGCTCGCACTTCGCACGTCGAAAGCTGAGATGCCTCCAGGAACTCGGGATCCTCGTCGATGAACCGCGCAACCAACCAGGGGCAGGCGATACGGTCGATGACCGGGCGTTCGCGTGTAACCCATTTCATGGTTTCATCTGCCTTCAGCAGACGCTTGGGGTACGCAACGTGTTGAATGCTCCGCCTCAAAGCGAGATGATACAACTGTTGCATATTGGCAACTTGATGATACGGTGCGCACATGACCGATGACGCGACGTCTGCCGAGCAGCGCTGGCTGTTGCTGGTCCACCAACTGCCAAGCAAGCCAGCCTACTTTCGGGTGAAGATCTGGCGTCGCCTGCAAGGGATCGGCGCGGTCGCGGTCAAGAGCACGGTCTACGCGCTGCCTTCGAACGCCGAGACGCAGGAGGATTTCGAATGGCTTCTGAAGGAAATCGTCGAGGGCGGCGGCGAGGCCTTTGTATGTGAGGCGCGGCTCATCGATGGCCTTTCCGACGACCAAGCTCGTGTGCTCTTTGATGCCGCGCGCGACGAGGACTTCGAGGAAATCGCCAAGGAAGCGCGCAAGCAGTTGGCCCGGCTCGCGGACAGTGCGCCGCTCGCGGAACGAGCCGATGCCCGCGCGCTGGCCAGTCGTCTGCGCAAGCGGCTCACCGATATCGCGGCGATCGACTTCTTCGGCGCGACCGGTCGCCTCTCGGCCGAAAGCCTGGTCGCAGAGCTGGAGCGCAGGCTCACAGAGGACAATGATATGACCAAAGACCTGCCAGACGCGCCGCTGCAGACGGCGGCAGACCTCAAGGGCCGAACTTGGGTCACCCGCAAGGGCGTACATGTCGACCGCATTGCCTGCAGTTGGTTGGTCCGTCGCTTCATCGATCCCGACGCAGTCATCCGCTTCGTTCCGGGCAGGGGCTATGCTCCGAACGCGGGGGAACTGCGGTTCGACATGTTCGAAGGGGAGATCACCCATGAAGGCGACCGCTGCAGCTTTGAGGTCCTCCTGAACCGAGCCCACATCGATGACCCGGCACTGCAGGCCATTGCCGAGATCGTCCACGACATCGACTTGAAGGATGCGAAGTTCGGTCGGGAGGAGACCTGCGGCATTGCCAGTTTAATCGCCGGAATCTGTGTGGCGAACCCCGAAGACGAGAAGCGGATCGCCCAAGGCGCACCTGTCTTCGACAACCTCTACCAGTATTTCCGCGCCAAAAGTGGATGACGGGACAGGAACAATGAGCAAGATTGGCGACCGCCACGCCGTTCCGGACCGACACGCCGGCGTCCCTGCGCATGGGATTTCGTTCGGCGAAGCGGTTCGCGTCTGGGCGCGCGTCGCCGCGCTGAGCTTCGGTGGACCTGCGGGACAGATCGCGGTCATGCACCGCATCCTGGTAGAGGAAAAGCGCTGGATCGGCGAAACACGGTTTCTCCACGCCCTCAACTACTGCATGCTGCTGCCGGGACCCGAGGCCCAGCAGTTAGCGATCTATGTCGGATGGCTGCTGCACAAGACGAAAGGCGGCCTCATTGCTGGCGCGCTGTTTGTGCTTCCGGGCTTCGTGTCGATCCTGGCGCTGAGCTACATCTACGCCACGGTCGGCAACGTCGGCATTGTCGAGGGTCTTTTCTTCGGACTTAAGGCGGCGGTGCTGACCATCGTTGTCCAGGCCGTGCTCCGGATAGGCCAGCGCGCCCTGAGGAACACCGTCATGGTGGGGATCGCGGTCGCGGCATTAGTCGCGATCTTCTTCTTCCGCGTGCCCTTCCCACTCATCATTCTCGCCGCCGGGTTGGCCGGATACATCGGGGGGCGCATGGGGTCGCCCTTCTTCCGTGTCGGCGGCGGGCACAAAGCCGACGGCAACGCGCTGGCGGACAAGGATGCGGCGCTGGGCGAGGACACACCCCGGCACGCGCGTCCGAACATAGCCTGGTCGTTGAAGATATCTGGAATCCTTCTCTTGCTGTGGCTGCTCCCCGTTACGATTTGCCTCGCTCTGCTGGGGCGAGACAGCGTCTTTAGTCAGATCGCGGTATTCTTCAGCCAGATGGCGATGGTGACGTTCGGCGGTGCCTACGCCGTGCTGGCCTATGTCGCGCAAGAGGCTGTTCAACACTACGGATGGCTGCAGCCAGGGGAGATGCTGGATGGGCTGGGGATGGCGGAAACGACGCCGGGCCCCTTGATCATGGTTGTGCAGTTCGTCGGTTTCATGGGTGCGTTCCGGGACCCCGGGGTCCTCAACCCGATGGTGGCGGGGACGCTTGGAGCGCTCCTGACCACTTGGGTTACCTTCGTGCCATGCTTCCTGTGGATATTCCTGGGCGCGCCGTACATCGAGGCGTTGCGGAGCAACGCCGCACTGACCGGAGCGATGTCGGCGATCACCGCCGCGGTCGTCGGCGTGGTCATGAACCTGGCTGCCTGGTTCGCATTGCACACGCTGTTCGGACAACTGACCCCTTGGCGGGGCCTTGGCGTTCTCGTCGACGTTCCCGTCTGGCAGACGGCAAATGTTCCCGCCATGGTGCTCACCGTCGCTGCTGCCATCGCTACGTTCGGCTATGGCGTGAGAATGATCCCGACGCTCCTTGCCTGTTCCATCGCGGGAATGGTCTGGTACCTCGCAGGCGGCAACGTCTGAAGGACTGCCCGCCTTCTCGACATGAGTAGCGCAGCCGATGCGCGGCTGCCGTCGCCAGCGGTCTCCACTAGCGGAGGTTGCGGTAGAGCTTGCCATTTCGCTCGACTTTCAGTCGGGCAAAACGATGTCTCGCTTGTCGGTGGCGGACATTGGTGGTTACCTTGCATTTGGCCCAACGATGCCTGGAATGCATAGCCCCTGGAATGGTGGATCATGCTCAGTGCCGGTGAAGTCGACGCCAAGATAAGAAGACTATTCACCTCGAACCGAGCCTGGCTTTCTTACCTGTTATTTGGCGCTGCCTATTCAGCACTCTTCGCTCTTGGCGTTTACACGGACGACAACAGCGTATTGGCGCTGGCCTGGCCTGCTAACGCGTTCATGCTCGGCATGCTGGTGCGCTTTCCAATGCTGGCGCGCCCCCTCGGCTGGATTGCTTGCCTCGTGGGGCTCGCGATTGCACTTCCCATTATCGGCTTCGGGATTGTCGAAGGCGCGAGACTGGCCGCCTACAATTTCGGCGTCGTCGCCATCGGCTACAGCCTGCTTTCAAGTTTCAGCCGGGTCGACCAACGCCTGGAGCGCCCGATCTCGGTCTTCTACATGCTCTCGGCCGTGGTCCCGGCGTCCCTTTACGCTGGAATCGTGGGCTCAATCCTGAGCGGGCGCGTGTTCACTATCCCCGCAACGGTCAACGCCTTTCAATACCGGTTCTCGGTCGAGCTTTTGAACCAGCTAGCCTTTCTGCCGATGATCCTGACCCTTCCGCAACGGGGGCAGTGGACGCGGCGACTGCCACTTTGCCTTCACGATCAAGCACCGATCATCGTGCTGATCGTCTCGGCCGCCGCCGGAACCTTGTTCGGCGGCCTGGCCACGCTCGCATTCCCAGTCCCGGCCCTTCTTTTGTGCGCGATTTCCTATCGCGTGTTCCTGACGGCTGTGCTGACCTTCGCATACTGCACCTGGACGATCATTGCGACATTGGCCTATGTCGACCTGTCGAATCTCAATCAGTCGCTGGTGTTGTCGATCGCAATCGGGCGCGCGCTCGTCACTTTGGGGCCGCTCATTATCTCCACGACCACGGCGACAAGAAACGAGGTCCTTGACCAACTCAGATATCTCGCCGCCGAACGCGAGATCGTGTCCAACGAACTCGAGCATCGGATCAAGAACCTGTTCGCCCTGGTCAACGGACTGATTGGCCTGTCCATCAGGGACAACCCCGATCTGAGACCCTTGGCCGACACGCTGAAAAATCGGCTCGTTGCGCTGCAGCATGCGCATGGTCTCATACGCACCATGAACTCATCATCTAGCGGTGCAGGCGAGCTGACTTCGCTGAAGGCGTTGATCGGTGTTCTGCTTAGACCATATGACGGACGGGCCGAAGAGCATCTCCTTGTCGATGGCGATGACGCCTTTATCGACAGCGGAACCGTCACCCTGCTGGCTCTCGTCTTCCATGAGCTGGCAACGAACTCGGCCAAATATGGTGCACTAAGCGATCCGGGTGGAACCCTGGAAGTTAACATCAAGCGCCACAGCGACGCACTGCGTATGGAGTGGATCGAGAAAACTTCCAGGGCAAGCAACCAAACGGTCGCCAGCGATAGCGGCTTTGGGTCAAAGCTCTTGGACCTCACGATCAAATCGCAACTGCAGGGAAGCTATACCCGTAACCAGACAATGGGCGGTCTGAGTGTCGAGATCATCCTGCCGAGCAAACTGTTCCATCGCATGGGCGGTCGCTGACCCGGCGACGGATTGAATGGCCATGCGGAACCCGTCGACACAGAGGTCGAGCGCGTCCCGTGCGGAATAGGCCCGCTCCGAAAACCGAAGCGGGCTTTGCGTTTGTCGCCGTTCAATCGGCTATTGCGCCGCTACAGAGATATGGCCCTTCATGCTTGGATGAACGCTGCAGTGGTAATTGAACTCTCCTGCCTTCTTCATGACCTCGCTGGCGGTTTTCTTCGGCGGGATGTTCAAGTTCCAACCGCCCTTTGTAGTGGCTGTATGGGGTACCGGGTCCTCGTTGACCCATTCTACGGTGTCGCCGACCTTGGCGTGGATCTCAGCCGGTGCAAAGGTACGGTTCTTGATCGTGACCTGGATAGTTTTCGCTTGCGCGACATCGCTTACGATCAACGCAAGCACAGCGGTGATTAGCAGATAGCTTTTCGACAACATCGTTACCTCCCTGTAGACGACATATTGAATGCCGACCGAAGACAAGCGTTCCACAACGCGTCAGTCCACCAAGCTGCAAGTTCATCGCCGCATTGATCTGCTGACGCGAAAACACAAAAAAGAACCCGCCCCAGCGAACCAGGGCGGGCAAGTCCTTGGCTTAAATGTGCGTTCTCAACACCAACAAAACACGACCCACTCATCTGGGGAGATGACGCGTGGGTCGGAGACGGCGGCCGTCGCACGTTGCGAGCGCGGCGGCAGTGAGCTCCGAAACGTGAGCAGCCCCGGACGTATTCATCGGCATACACACAAGAGCGGGTGCCACCTTGCGGCAGCGGGATAGTCGCCGACATTGTTTGCCATCACCTTGTCAACCCAGCGGTCGACCTTCATGCGGTAGCCGTTCTTCGCGAACTCGGGCAACCGAACTCCGCGGCGCAACTAGTACCCCGAATAGTAATCCGGATAGCAGGTTCCATAGTAGCGATAGACATACGGGTCGCAGTAAGGATACCACCACGGCACACCTAGACCGATGAAGAAGGTATCGTGGTCACGGAAGAAATGCCGATGATGGAAGCGGCCATCATGGAAGCGTTCGCCACGGAAACCGTGGAAGCTACGGAATTCTTCTCCGCGGAAGCCGTGGAAGCCGCTCATGCCATGGAAGCCACCGCCCATGCCATGGAAGGGACCACCAAAGCCGTGGAAGCCACCGCCCATGCCATGGAAGCCACCACCAAAGCCGTGGAAGCCACCGCCCATACCATGAAAGCCGCCACCAAAGCCTCCGCCGCCGTGCATGAAGCCGCCGCCACCGCCGCCCATGCCGCCGCGGACGAGCTGCACGCCGCTGCCTGCGCTGTCTGACGGCTTGCGCATCAGGACAGCCGATTCAAACCTGCCTTGGCAGGCTGCAGCGGTGCAGGGATGATTCCATGCCTGGATCTGCCCGCCTGCTGCGGGCTCTGAGGAAAGTGAGCTGGGGACGCCCGCGGCGACAGCAGTGGTGCCGCAGAGTGCTCCGACACTCAGCAATCCCGAACATGCGAGTGTTGAAAGATAGCGTTTCATCGTCTTCTCCAAGGAAAGCTTGTCCGTGGAGCTCAAGGCCTGCGATGATCGATGGGGGGACGGACCTCGATGCGATGATCGTGGGGGGTTGGGCCTCTATCGGACCTCACACAGATAAACGCTTCGCAAGCAAGAATATTCCAGCATTATGGAGCAAGTGCCACAAGATTCCCTGATGGCCATCGGCGATACTCCAGAAGGTAGAAATTGGGGTATTGCAAATGGCGGCGAATGTCGCGGAATTGAAATCGCGGCTGGTCGAGATCACCGCCAAGATGCTGCAACTGCGAACTGAAATCGCCGCACTGGAGGGCCAGAAGGCGGCCTTCGAGACTGTGGTCCGCAGCTACGATCCAGAGTTCGCGTCGACAGACATCAAGCTTGGGAAGCGCCAGCCAAAGGGGCTTGATCCATCCAGAGTTCGGGTCACCGAACTCCTAACGGGCAAGAACAGCCGTCACGTCGTGCTGGGAATTCTCAGACGGGCGGGGCGGATGTCCTCGCTCGAGATCGCCCAGCAGTTCCTGGCGGCCGAAAGGCCCGATGGATGCAGGATTGCTTGGGAACCTCAACCTCATAAATCTGCAAGAGCAAGGTGGCCCGACCTCTGCAAGGCTAGGCGTGTTGGGGGCTGCGAAAACCGAGCCTGCTCCCCATAATGCGTCGGGGCACGTTCCTCGATCAGCAGCAAAGCCGCTGTGCCGTTCGACCAAAAACAATCGCGCCTCGCGACGGCGTCATTCCACTCTTTCAGGGACATCGCCTGATTTCGTGACAGCGGACATATGATGCCCGCCCATGGATAGCGGAGGGAACTATGACCGGATACGAGAAGTCGCCGGACTATGGCGGCGGGAAGCCCTATAGCTGGCAAATGAAACTTGGGTGACCTTGGCCGTGCTGTGCTTACAGTCGCCTTGGCAGCGTGGGCCTGGGCTGGTTGAGACCCGGAACCGGTTGACGTTGCGGTGGGGGGACTTGGCTCCGGGTCTCGCGTTGCTGGGGTGGCAACGACCAATGGTTGCCAAAAGGAGCCGATGGTCGCAACGATGTTGGAGGCTAAGCTGACATGTCCCTTTGTGTGAGGCGAGTGCTGAGACTTGCGCGTTGACGCTCGACGCATGGCGCTGTTGATCGGCACGGTGGTCATACTGGCGATCTAGACATCACGCCGACCCGTCTCAGGGTTCCGGTCGAAAGATGCGGATCGAAGCTGGCGCACCACCTCGCGCTCGCAATGCGACAAACAGCCGATCGAGTTCGGGCACGTAAAGTGACGTGCGGGCCCCCGCTCGGGTCGGTATCCGCGCCAAAAACGCATAGACTTCATCACGGCGGACGAAGACATCGATCGCGCCTTGGCCGCAACTCACATAGACGCGCTGGCGCTTGGCATCAACAAACAGGTCGTCGGCATCGCCGCAGGTCCGGACAACACCCGTCTGGCTCCCATCCCGGGTGGAAAATGCAACCAGCCGGGGAGGGGAGCGGGTGACTGTGAGCACCTGATGCTCATCGGGATCAATCGCAAGCGGGAAATTCGCATGTAAGTTGTTGAGCGGCAGCGATGCGACCTGTCGCTTTTCCGCAAGATCGACCACGGCGACCTCATTGGCATCCGGCACGTTGACGAAGACGCGGGCTTGCGCCGGGTCAAGCTCAAAGCTCTCGGGATGCCCAATCAGAGGAATGTCATCGATCTTTCGGCGTGTGTCACGATCGATGATGGCCAGAGCGCCGTTGCCGTATCCGACGAGGATGTGGCCGGACTGTGGGTCGACCCGGATATTGTCGGCGTCGGTGCCAAGCTCGATCCTGCCCGCCGGTTCCAGGTTGCTGCCGCGAAAGAGACGAACGGACCCGTCGCCGCCATTGGCGACATAGAGCGTATCGGTTGATGCGACATAGGCGAGACCCTGCGGTTCCCTCAGTCCGGTGATGGTGCGAAGAAGCCTTCGTTCGTTCAAATCGATGATGCTGATGCCGTCGTTGCCCAGTTCGGCGGTGAACAGTCTCTTGCGCTGGATATCCACGGCGAAATGATCGATGCGTCCGCGCACCGAACCGAGCGGGATTTCGCTCTCGAGCTGCAGCGGCGATTGGACTGCGGCCGAAGCTGGTCCGGCGAGGGCGAGGCATAGCACAAACAGGAGAGGTCCGACGCGTGGCATTTGTTACACCCGCTATGTCGCATAGGATGCACCAAGTCTTCGTCGAGGGGAAACGATTGATGAGCGTGGACCGGTCCCTTCGCGCGCCGAGCTGCTGCATCCGGGCCCAAAAGAGAATATTTCTCTCCCGATTGAAGGCGATCCGGCGGAAACCGTGAACGATGGACGCCACCTATGAGATCGGGCTCCCGACAGGCTTTCCGGAATTAAGATGGAAGTAGCATAGGGGGCTACCCTATGCTTATGAATGGAACATGACGCACACCATTCGTGAGAAACACAAGCTGTTGGCCCGCGTCCGACGCATGAAGGGACAGGTCGAGGCGATCGAACGCGCCCTGGAGAATGAGGCCGGATGCGAGCGGGTCATGCACCTGATCGCCGGCGTCCGCGGTGCGATGGCAGGTCTCATGGCTGAGGTCGTCGAAGATCATGTCCGCATGCATCTCGTGGATTCGGAGAAGCATCCCGGCGCTCTGAACACCGATGCCGCCGAGCAGCTTATGGATGTCGTGCGGACCTACTTGAAGTAGGGATTTAGTTATGGCTGTCACCCACGGGCCGTCGTCAGCGCGGCACAGTCACGTGTTCCTCGGCGCAGGCCATGAAAGCGCTGAGCGCCGAACTTGGGCCGTGATAGCTCTTTGTGCCGTCATGATGGCCCTCGAGATCGTCGGCGGCCTGCTGTTCGGCTCGATCGCACTGGTCGCCGACGGGCTGCACATGAGCACGCATGCCGGCGCGCTGCTTCTTGCCGCCCTGGCCTATAGTTTTGCGCGCCGCTACGCGCAGGACCCGCGCTTCAGCTTCGGCACGGGCAAGCTCGGCGACCTGGCCGGGTTCACGAGCGCGATCATTCTCGCGATGATCGCGCTTCTAATCGCCTATGAGGCTGTGACGCGGCTCTTTCAGCCGGTGCCAATCCACTTCGCCGAAGCAACTCCGATCGCGGTTCTGGGGCTCGCCGTCAATGTCGCAAGCGCCTGGCTGCTCAGTGGAGGCGGCCACCACCACAGCCATGGTCACGGTCATGCTCCAGGCCATGGCGGCCACGACGAGGAACATCTGATCGAGACCGTCGCCGGTTCCGTCCGGCTGACCGTGTTCGAAGACGGGGTGCCGCCTGTTTTCCGTATGTTCGGTGATGATCTGTCGGCCGCGTCGGTCCTCATCGAGACTGTGCGGCCAGACGGGGTGCGGCAAGTCTTTGCGATGGCCGATCGAGGTGGCTGGCTTGAGAGCGACGATACGATCCCTGAGCCGCATGCCTTCATCGCCCAAGTATATATTGGCGATCGGAACTATCCGGTCACTTTCGCGGAACATGACCACGGCGCGCACGACCACGCTGCGCACCGGGATAACAACATGCGCGCGGCTATCGTCCATGTGTTGGCCGACGCGGCCGTCTCGGTGATGGTCATTGTCGGCTTGCTCTTGGCGCGCGCCTTCGGTTGGCTCTGGATGGACCCCCTTGCCGGAATCGTCGGGGCGTTCGTCATAGCCAGTTGGTCATGGGGGCTTGTGCGCGATACGGGCGCGATCCTGCTCGACATGGTTCCCGACCGACGCATCGCCGACGAGGTCCGTCGGGCCGTCGAGACTGAAGGTGATCGCGTCGACGACCTGCATCTCTGGCGGCTCGGACCTGGTCACCTGGGCGCGATCGTGTCCATCGACACGACAATGGATCGCGGGCCAGAGTTTTATCGTGCTCGCCTAGCTCGCTTTTCGACGCTCTCTCACGTCACAGTGGAAGTTTATCACTCCGCGGCATGAATGATCTTTGCTCGTAATGGCGGAAACTCCCGCCGGGCTGGCAGTTTCGCACGCGGGTCTTGGCTGATGGACTGAACTGGGCCCTCGGGGTGACCCGCGAACAAGCGTCTGGACTCGATGAGCAGCTGCGACATTGGCGCGTACCGGGAGCAACTGCACATCGAGCTGGCGAAAGAGGTGATGGCAGCGAAATCGGTTACGCGATTTCAAGATACGGATCCGCCATTTGGTCGCAGTAGATGGCACGCGCTTGTGTTGAGAATGCGTGGCGGTGTAAATTGCGTTCATGCGCTGGTTGGCCAGACATTTTTTTGCCCTGTTGCTCGCAGTTTCCGTGACTGGCGGCTTGAGCTTGTCTCCCGTTCTGGCCAGCGACATGGCGATCAAGATGGCAGCGGCCGACATGGGCATGCCGTCCGCTGATGGCTGCACCGGTTGCCACGACCAGGGCATGGACAGCGGCAAGATGACAACCTGCCTCCAGGTCTGCGCCGCTCCTGTTATGGCACTGCTTCCGCACGGCTTGGCATCCGTCATCGCCCTTCCGGCGTCCAGCGTTATGCCGCTGCCCGCTTCTGTCCTGCCCGGACGGGACACCGTTCCCGATCCACATCCCCCAAGACCTTTCGGCCTCATCTGACGCCACGAATCCGCCTGCGCGCTGATCCTGGCGTTTGAGCTCGCCTGCTCCGGTTACGCGGACAGGTGCGAATTGCTGATGACCTGTGAGCATCCCGGCTTGCAGGCCATCTGCGATTGCTGGTGAAAGGAATGGAAGTGACTGTCTTTTCGAATTGCTGGGTGTCCCGCCGGGAGTTTCTCCGAGCGGGCAGCGGCCTCGTTGCCGCAACGATTATGCTGAAGTCCTCCCCGGGGATTGCCGCGGCTCAACGTGAGTACAAGATCTCGCCGGGTTACGCCCGTGCGGCTCTCAAAGGCGGGGACGGTCCGATCGCCGAGGTCTGGGCCTATGATGGTCGTACCCCCGGACCTGAGATCCGGCTCCGCAAGGGAGAACTTGCCCGCATCGTCGTCGAAAACCGATTGGACGAGGATACGACCGTCCATTGGCACGGCATCAGGTTGCCGAATACCATGGACGGTGTGCCTGGGCTGACGCAACCACCGATCAAGCCGGGCGAGAGCTTTGTCTACGAGTTCACGCCGCCGGATGCCGGAACGTTCTGGTACCATCCGCATGCCGACAGCTTGCAGCAGCTGGGGCGTGGTCTGGCGGGCGCTTTGATTGTCGAAGAACCGGAACCGGTCGAGGTCGACCGGGATCTGGTATGGGTCCTCACCGACTGGCGGCTGGACACCGAGGGGCAGATCGTCCCTGGCTTCGGCAACCCCATGGAAGCGGCGATGTCGGGCCGGGTCGGCAACACGGTGACCCTCAACGGCATGGTTTCAAAGGACCAGAGCGTCCGATCAGGCGAGCGTATCCGCCTGCGGCTCGTCAACACCTCGCTCGCCCGCATCATGGCGCTGAAGTTCGAAGGGCACAGGCCCGTTGTTGTCGCGACGGATGGCCAACCCTGCGATCCCCACGAGCCAGATGGCGGCAGGCTGCTGCTCGGACCCGCCATGCGTATCGACGTGATCATTGACATGCAGGGCGCGCCGGGCAGCCGCCATGCCGTGGTCGACGATTTCTACGACGGATTGGCCTACGAGGTGACTGGCCTTTCCTATGCAACAGATGCGCCATTGCGGGAAAACCCTGTCGAGGCCGCGCTCCGTCTGCCGAACAACCCGCTTCCTCAACCTGATCTTGGGAATGCCGAACGCCTCGAACTGGTGCTTCAGGGCGGCATGATGGGCGGTGGCATGATGCAAGGATTGGGCGGCATGTCTGGCGATATGGCACATGGCCACGCGATCTGGTCGATCAATGGCACTTCGATGAAGGGCGATGGCCATGCCGACATGCCACCACTAGTGACGCTCGCGGGGGGGCAGAGCCATGTTGTCACCATGCGCAACGAGACCGCCTGGTGGCATCCGATGCACCTGCACGGGTTCAGCTTCCGGATACTCAGTCGCAACGGTGCGGCCGTGCCCCACAATCAGTGGGCCGACACCGTCCTTCTCGCACCAAGGGACATCGTCGAGGTTGCTTTCGTGGCGGACAATCCCGGCGACTGGATGCTGCATTGCCATGTCACCGATCATCAGACCACCGGGCTGATGACCGTTCTCAGGGTCGGCGACGGCAAAGGCAAGACATGACGGCGCAGCCGAACCTGCCGATCAACACGACAACCACTTAGACAAGGAAAACACCGATGCTTCGCATTCTCGCTTTCACCACTTTCCTCGCCACCAGCCTTACCGTCGTTCACGCGGGCGAGGCACATAAGGTCCTGCTGTACAAGAATCCTCAATGCAGCTGCTGCGAGGGCTATGCCGACTACCTGCGCCAGAACGGCTTCGAGGTCGACGTCAAGCCGACCAACGACCTGGCCGAGATCAGCCGGAAAGCTGGCGTGCCCGAGAACCTCCAAGGCTGTCATACAGCCTTCATCAACGGCTACGTCGTTGACGGGCACGTGCCCGTAAACATCGTCGAGAAGCTGATCACCGAGCGGCCTGACATAGCCGGGATTTCACTGCCAGGGATGCCGATGGGGTCGCCGGGCATGGTGGGCGACAAAACCGAGCCGTTCACCGTCTCTGCCGTCACCAAGGACGGCAAGCAGCCAACGGTGTACGCGACCGAATAGAGGCTGGCACAACGACGTCCCGGCCACCCGCGCATCAGCGCGCGGGGACATTAGCTCGCCATATGGGAGGCCAGGACACTGGCCTTCCTTGGCAATCGAGAAAGAAAACCCATGGTCAATATCCAAACACACGAACACTCCAGCTCGCCGTTCCGGAAGGTTCCCAGCCTGAAACATGCTGCCGTGCGCAGAGGCGTGCTCTTGCTTGCAGCCGCAGCCGCCGTCGTCGCTGGCATGGCCTTCAACTGGAAATGGCTCGCGGCAACCAGCATTGCCCCACTGTTGGTGGCGACGCTGCCTTGCGTCGCCCTCTGCGCCGTCGGGGCGTGCATGAGCCGATTGCGATTGAGGCCCAATGGGGCCGATGCATCCGTCTCCGACAAGATCTCGGCCAGCAAATGCGGATGCGAAGGGGGCAAGCCATGACACGCGGTATCGTTCCAGCCTGCCGAATGGCGGTAGCCGAAATACTGAGCGGCATTGCCATGCGCGGCTTCATCGCCTGGGCGCTGGTTGCGGGCCTGACGTTGACCGCCAGCGCGCACTCGCTTGACGAAGTCGAGACCATGATCGGCGACAAGGAGAAATACTTCCAGCCGATCGACAAGCCAGCCCCCGACTTCACCCTCCAAACTGCAGACGGCGATCATGTGCGCCTTGCCGAGCTTCGCGGCAAGGTCATCGTGCTGCATTTCATTTACACCTCATGTCCTGATGTTTGCCCTCTCCATGCCGAGAAGATCGCCGAGGTGCAGAAACTCGTGAACGCAACGCTGATGAAGGATCGCGTCGTGTTCGTGACCGTTACCACGGATCCATCAAGGGACACGTCCGAGGTGATGCGCGGCTACGGTCCCACGCACGGACTCGATCCCGTCAACTGGAAGTTCCTCACTACGATACAGGGCGAGCCCGAGGACGCGACCCGCAATCTGGCGCAGAAATTCGGCCACAAGTTCACGAAGACCGACGACGGCGACCAGATGCACGGCATCGTCACGCATGTCATCGACGAGGATGGGAACTGGAAGGCGAACTTCCACGGCCTCAATTTCGATGACGTGAATTTCGTGACGTTCGTCAACGCTCTCACCAACGGCACCAGCAAGCCGCATCAACATCCTAAGAGGAAATGGTGGGACTTTTTCTGACGAAGTGTGAAGGTGGCCTTCCTTGCCCGGCAGGTTCTGCGAGCTAGGAACATCGGAGAAGTTGCGGTGAAATAGGAGCCCGACGACAATGAATCAGATGATGTCTGGAGGAATGATGGGGATGGGTCTTTTCGGCCTTGTGATCCTTATACTTGCGGTTCTAGGCATCGCAGCTTTGGTCAAATATCTGTTCTTCCGTTGAAGTCGCCAGTTCATCGATCGGCGACCAAAAACAACGACGAAGAACTGGAAAACCAGAATGGAAAGCAACAGCGGCTCGCTGAGCCCGCCAGGCCATGCACCGAAGCCCCCGAAGAATGTGATAATAGAATCTCATCACGTCTTCGGGGGAACAGAAAAAATCAAGATGACAGTGGGTTCACGCAGACGTTAGAATCAATATTCGATGAACTCAGACCACTCTTCCTGTGTTCGTAGCCTTATCGGTTTTGGACGCTATCGATATTGCGCTGGTTTTGCCCCAGGCGACTGCGGATTTCGACGGATTAAGGTGTTCCGTCGCGGAGGCGTCGAGCCTTGATTTGCAAGAGTACATGCGCAATTTCGGCAGGAGGGCGGCAATCCTACACCTGTTCAGAGTGGAAGATGCTGGCCAGTCAAACCTCGACGTGGGAGCGATTTATAGCGCTTGGGGCTTCGATCTTGTGCCCACAACTTCGGCCTACGCTCACCAGGCCGAATTCCCGGAGTCCGTGTCCTTCGTTGTGCGCTCTGGGACGCAAGATATAGCATCAGATCCAGTCCAATAACGAAGCGTTCGAGAGCCCGCGTGGACTGCGCTGGGTGTATGCGGTCTAGCTAGGATCAGCCATCGCGATGAATCTCCGCCTCGGAGCAAGGCGCTCCCATTTGGAAGTTTCACTGACCAATCCAAAATTCGAAGGGGTCGGGTTAACTTGATCGCCGGCCATTTTCGAATTTGCGACGTTCGATCGACACGATGCTGGCCCGATTAAAGTTGGTTCCAGCCATGAACCATCCGCCTATCGATTTCTTGGATGCGACATCACTTGCTCGAGAAGCCTCCTTTGAGCTTCTCGAACGTCTCCATGCATCTTTTCACGTTCTCAACCATGACCTCACGGCCAAAGTCGGGGTAAATGTTCTAGCCGATAGTTTTCTGACCGCGTTTTGAAGCTTTAGCGTTCTCAGCGCGTTTCTTGCCCAGACCCATTTTCTTGGCGAGCGTCGACCGAGCCGCGGCGTAAGTAGGCGCAACCATCGGATAGTCGGCCGGGAGTCCCCATTTTGCGCGATATTCGTCGGGGGTCAGATTGTAGTGCGTAGTAAGATGTCGCTTCAACGATCTGAACTGTTTTCCGTCTTCGAGGCAGATCAAATAGTCATCCGTCACTGATTTTTTGACCGAAATCGCGGGCTTCGGGGCCTCATCGGCAGGAGCAACTGACTCTCGGCCGAGCTTGCTGAGGGACGCATGAATTTCAGCAATCAATCCGGGCAGCGAAGCTGCCGGAATGGCATTGTTGGAAATGTAAGCTGACACGACATCAGAAGTCAGCCGAACAAGCGCATTATCATCTGCAGAAGACACTGTTATCTCCGTTATTTCACCCCCGATCCGGGTTTAGCGAACTCGTCCAGCAATGCAATATGGTTTCGCAAGTGTTGGTTCCAGTTGGAACTAATGAGGCAGCGCTGAGAGAACCGCGACGCTCTGAAGAAAATATTCCTCTCCCGATTGAGGTTGAGGCGTGTTCGCGGTATGTTCTCGTGCTATGTCAGTAGCAGTCAATCAGCGACATTCTGGTGGCGTGTTTCTGGCGACAGCCTAGTCGATGAAGGCATTCACGACGGCGACCTGATTGCCGTTGATCGCGCAGGAAAGAAACGCGTCGGTCGCATTGTCCTGGCTTGTTGTCGACGGCGCAGTGACGGTCAAGAAGCTGGCAAAGCGAGAAGGCCGCTATTGGCTGGACCCAAAATCACGGGGGAGGGAATTCACGCCAAATTTGGGGCGTCATTGCTGGTGTCGTTCGCCGATACCCTGTCGATTGACGCAAGGGCGAACTACCGATGCCCGATCCGATCGCTCTCATCGACTGCAACAACTTCTACGTCAGCTGCGAACGGGTGGCATTGCAACCGCGCAGCGGGCACACCGCACAGGAAAGTCGCCAGGGCCAACAATGGCGTCCTTGGACCGCGACCGGACCGGCAACTTCGAGCACGGATTTTCATAAACAGACCTTTGGGGCCCGCGATGATTGCGCGGTACCTCGAATGAAGAAAAAATGAAGCCCGCCGCCTCTAGAGAGACGGCGGGCCAGCGCTTGGCGGGAAAATGGCCTGAACCGCAAGGAGCGGCCGACCTTACCGGACGCGCCTAATATCGCGGACGATTTTCGGGATAGCAGGGGCCGTAACGGGGGTTGCAGTGGCGATGCGGATACAGGCCGAACCCAAAGAAGCCACCGCCACCCACGCCGCTGCTACCAACGCCGCCGCCACCCACACCGCCGGCGCCCACGCCGCCGCCCCCCATGCCGCCGCCGCCCATGCCCCCGCCGCCGCCGTGTCCGCCACCGCCGCCGCCGCCGCCGCGGACGAGCTGCAGGCCGCCGGGATCATCGTCTTGCTTGGGCAGGAGGACGCCTGTCCGAAGGCCGCCCTGGTCGCAGTGCATAGCGGTGCTACAGCTCAGTTCGTGTATGCCGCTGTCCACCGGTTGTGCCGGAAGAGTGCGAAAAGCCTCGCCTGCCACGTTGGCCGTCGGGACAACGTCGGGAATGGAGCCAGGAAAGCTCGCGGCAAACGCACCGCCGTAGAGCGCCCCAATGCTCAGCAAGCCCGAACATGCAAGTGTGGAAAGATAGCGTTTCATTGTCTTCTCCAAGGGAAATTGTCCGTGGAGTCCAATGCCTGCGATGATCGTAGGGGGATTGACCTCTATGCGATGATCGTTTGGGGGGCTCTATCGGACCTCTTAGACAAACGCATCGTGAGCAGAAAAAATTCCCTGGGAGAGGACCTCATCGAGGTACCGTCCTGCCCGAAGAGGCGGACGGCACCTTTGGTGCGCGCGTAGCGGTCATCCGAGGAAACAAAGGGCTCGGCAAGGAAAAGACCCGCCCTGGATATAAAAGGCGGGCAGTTCTGCAGAGACGACCCAAATGAAAAACGCGAGGCCGGAGATTAGCGGGGGCGGACCGGTTGCCTTCAGGCGTTGAACTACTGCAACCCGCTGCCAGGCACGGAAGCGCAGCGGCTCGCTATCGCGCGAATAATGCGAGCCCGGACGGACTGTCACGGCCTCAGCCGCCGATCACCACTCCGCGTCCTGCCGAGATTAGTCCTGCCATTTCTACTCAGGCAGCCTTATCGCGGCCAATCGCCTGGATCTTGTCCCAGACGTGTCCGGGGCAGGGGATGTCGAGGCCGAAAACAGTTTCGAACGTGTCCGCGAGATGATCCGCGCTTGTAATGTGGCATTCGACAACTCTGTCGGGCGTGACGGTGCGCAAGCGATCGTTCTGCAGCGCGACATAGCCGTCCGTGGTGTGACGCAGGACTGCCAGTGCGTTTGTGAACGGCGACCCGGGATCCCGGATCAACCAGGCATGGGTGGCGGCCATGGCGGCTTCGTCGCCGTGATCGGCCCGGAAATCGAAGCTGCGTGCGATGCCATGCAAATGATTGTTGAAGCGCAGCCAGCCGTCCTCCGTCGGCATGATCGAAAAATCGAAACCGCGCTGGCTGATTGGTCCGACAGCAAGCGGCACGGGTTCGATGATGGCGTCGGCCACGCCGACCTCGGCGAGGTAGGGGCGGTCGAGATCGACACGCAGGGTCAGGTGATTGCCGATGGCGATGTCGCCCAGTTTTTCACGATTGACGCCGCCACACAGGCGGGTCACCCGGAAACCGAGCGCATCGAGAGCGGCGCCGAAGAGACCGTTCATCTCGTAGCACCAGCCGCCGCGCCTGCTATCCACCATCTTGGCGAAGGCGGACGCCGGGGTGATCGAGGACGGCCATCCCATGAAGGCATCCAGCGCCTCCCAGGTGAATGTCATGAGATGAGCGTGGTGAAGTCTCGACAGGCTGTGACGGTCGAGAGAAATCGGCCGCTCGACCCCGATCCTTGCGAGATAGGTGTCAAGCTGCTGGGCTGTCAGGGTCATTCCGTTTTCGTTTGAAGGCACGTGTGTCATCCGTCGGTCTCCTTTCGATCGACCGCTGGTGTGTGGTTCTCGACGTTGTGTTTCAGGGTGGCCCGTCGCCGGATCAGGCGACCTTGCGATCTTCGTCGGGCAGGAAGGTCAGGCCGAAATCCATTGCGACGGAGGCGATTTGCACGGGCGTTTCGGGCTTGCAGAGCTCGATGAGCGGAAAGAAGTTTTCGAACCCGCCCGGCGTCACCACGACCATGAGGCGACCTTCCTGCTCTCCGATATTCCGGAATCGGTGCGGCACCCCGCGCGGCAGCGCGATGCAGCCACCTTCCGCCAGTTCGACATAGTCGCCGGCACACCAGAAACCAAAGCTGCCGCAGAGGACGCGGAAGAATTCGTCCTCGCGCTCATGCACATGAAGCGGTGGACCCTCTCCGGGCGGCACAATGGCCTCAAGCATGCCGAGCGAGCCGCCTGTATTGGCCGCCATCATGCGTATGATGTGTTTGCCGAACGCCAACACCGGCGTTCCATGGCTGGGTGGTGATACCGCCGCACAAGTGAATGTCTTCATTTGGGTCTCCGTTTGCTTGAGGACACCCATCGATTACTTTGTGGTGCGGCAGATGATAAGATCGATGAATTGGCATCATTGTATGGATAATAGATCTCATGAAGACGCTCGACCCGCTTGACGGGATTGCTGCCTTTCTAACGGTCTCCACGCATCTCAGCTTCTCTAAGGCGGCGGACGAACTCGGCATGTCGCGCGCGACGGTGGGGGCACAGGTGCGGCAGCTCGAGGATCGCCTCGGCATCCGCCTCTTCCAGAGATCGACGCGCAGGATCGCTCTGACCGAAGCGGGGGCAGCCTACCGGGAGGCGCTTTCGGGCATCCTGCCGCAGATCAGGGAAGCGGAACGGGCGGCAACCTCGTTCCAGAAGGAAGCCGTCGGGCGATTGCGGGTGTCCGCGCCGCCCGATCTCGGGCAGCTAGTGATCGTGCCGGCGGTTTCAGAGTTCCTCAAGCTCAACCCGGCTGTGTCGATCGAGCTCGACCTGTCGCACCGGGCCGTAAACCTGATTGAGGATGGCTTCGACCTTGCCATTCGAGGCCGCCTGTCGGTCGATATCAACCTCATCACCCGGCAACTGGCGACATCGTTAATCGTGATTTGCGCCGCGCCGGACTATATCGCCGACCATGGCGCGCCGGAGACGCCACACGACCTTGCCCGCCATGCCTGCCTCCACTTTGCCGAACTGAGATGGGGGCGGATCTGGCCGTTCAGCAGGAACGGGGAAGAGTTTCGTATTCCGATCGTCCCCCGGCTGGAGCTCAATCACAGCCTTGGCCTGCGCGACGCCGCCTTGCTTGGGGCCGGGATCGTCCTCCTGCCCGACTTCATCGTCGGGGACGACATCAGACAGGGCCGTTTGGTACGTCTTCTCCCCGATTGGGATATCGGCACGATACAGTTGCAGGCGGTCTATCCGGCCAATCGTCATATCGCAGTGAAGGTTCGACGCTTCGTCGCTTTCCTGGCGGGAATACTGCGGCCGTAGCGATGAAGTATGTCCGCGAAGCGTGTGATAGGCGCGTTCGTCAGTGGGCGGAACCGCCACTTTCCGGCTGGCGCGAAAAAGGGCCGCCCCGAAGGTCGAGGCGGGCAACACCAAACTAGTTCATGAGAGCTTACGCGCAGTGTAGCCAAGAGCGTTCAGGGCTCTTCTTGCTCCATTGGCCAGTCACTCGGTGAGAACAGCTCTATGGAAAAGCCTCCCAGGCAGCGTGATTTCGGTCTCCACGCCGCCTTCGACGAACCTGCGCGTATAATTGCCACGCAATTGCGACTTGATCGTGAGATCGAGGAGCTGAGAGCCAAAGCCACTGACCGCGACTTCTGGTTGGTCACCCGTCTCGGGGACTTTCTCTGACCAGATGATATGCAACTGGTCACTGTTGCGCCGGACCTGGACTTCCAGAACACCCTGCGGATCGCTCAAGGCGCCATATTTGGTCGAGTTGGTCGCCAGTTCGTGGAAAATGAGCGCCAAAGGGGTAACCAGTCCCCTGTCGACGAAGGCATCCTCGTCAACGACAACTCTCCTCTCTGCCCCATCCTCATAGGGTCTGAGCAGAACACCGAGCAGCTCCCGGACCGAAATTCGCGCACCGATGGTGCCGGTTGATTGCTCATTTAGGATGAGGTCATGCGCAAACCTCAAGGCCACGAGACGACTTCTAAGCACGTCCGCCAGCGGCCGCATGTCAGGGAAATCGCGAACGGTGAGGCCAATCAAACCATTGACCAGTGCGAACAGGTTCTTGATCCGATAATCAAGTTCCCTGGATACGAGCTCGCGTTCGGCGGCGAGAGATTTCGTCTGTTCGAGATACTCTTTTCTCGTCGTGGTCGTCGTCGAGACGATAAGCGGGCTCAAGGAGATGAGCGCGCCCGCCATACTGATCGAAAGTACTGTGGAATCGCTAAAACCCGCCACGTCGACAAAACCGAACGTCGCGATGATTGCCCATGTGCAGAATGTGAACGTCAACACGGCGGTCAGGAACACACGATACGATATGGCGCACCAAAGAAGGGCGGGAACCGGGAAAGCGAATGCCGCGATTCCACCGAACAAAATTCCTACGACCGCCGACAGAGCCAGCGCCAGGATGGGTGCCTGATCGTGAAAGGACAGCGGCAGTTGCTGTTTCCATTGCCCTGGTTCGGGGAGGGTGAGGAGCATCGGTACCAAGGCCAGTTGGTTCAATAGCTCGACCGAAAACCAGAACCGGAAGGCGCTTACTTCTGCCGGATTGAAATACAAGGAGCCGACCAGGGCCGGGCCTGCAATTCCGCCAAACAGAGATGCAGGAACGACAGCGCCGAGCAGGCAAAATATCGAGGTTGGCCGCTCCAGACGCTGATCAACCCGATCGAAACGAGAGAGCAGGACATAACCGATGGCGACAATGCCGAAATTGTATGCGCCCAGCCCCACGCTGACGGCAAGGCCATAGCCGATAGTCCAGATGGCGATCGCGAAGCCGACAAGACAAGCGAGCCAACCTGGGGGACGCGCCAACAGAGGAAAGCGGACGATCATGCCGAGCATGAATGCATTCGCCGGCCAGACCAGCCCCAGGATGATGTTGTTTTCCGTGTAGACGCCAAGCAGGAACAGTGCCGAATAGGCAGCTCCAAACATCAAATAGACAAGCCATGCTCGACCGGCCGATTGTCTGCCTACTTTGACGTCGATTTCGCCAGAGCTGGGCATCGTTTGCCCTCCCAGGAATGCCATTCATTCCGGCATTGTCGGGCCGCCACGTCAGGAAACCACGAATGCCGCGAGCCGACAAGCAAACACCCTCACATCCGCTGAACGAGCAATTCCGCAGCGCTGCGTCGGCTTGCATCCGAACTGGCAATTTCCATTGATCCGAGCGGGAAAAGGGCCGCCGCCCCAGACGACGGCCGCCTTGGTATCCAGCGTAGACGTATTCAAGATCACGCCGGATTTGCGGACCACAGACTAAACTCGCCAGCGCCGCTGATGCTCCGCAGGTTGCCGCTGTCCAGGTTCGCGCCTATATTTTCGCGTCGATCTTGCTGACGAACGTTGTTTCTGCGCCTTGGTGCCCAGACGATCTTCCTTCTCAATTTCGACAACTAGCCGTTTGGCTCGGCCAAGCGCGCCATTGAGCACCGATTTGAAAGGAAGCCTCATGGCCACCGGAACGGTAAAATTCTTCAACTCCACCAAAGGCTTTGGCTTTATCGCCCCGGATGAGGGCGGCCCGGACGTTTTCGTCCACATTTCCGCCGTCGAACGCGCCGGCATGCGTACCCTCGTCGAGGGCCAGAAGCTCTCGTTCGATGTGGTGCGCGACCCCCGCAAGGGAAAGATCTCGGCAGATAACCTTCAGGCGGCATGACGCAATAGGGCTTCCGGTCTTTGACCGCGAATTTGTTGGCCGTCGGGCCATCAGCAGAAGGTCGGGAGATCCCGGCCTTTTTCGTTTGAAGGATGACCATGATGAATGGAGATGACGATCCTATCCGGCCAAAACGACACAGCCCGCAGGACAAGACCGAGAACACGACCAGGGTCGCTCGCGAGATACTGGATGCGGAGACCGCCAAGCGGGAAGCCAAGACAGAACGCCTTAGGCTGGCTCGCTTGGCCAAGGAGGTCGCGGAACCCGCACAAATCTACAAGGCGGCAGGTAAGAAACGTCACTGATGGCCGGCCGCTCGGGCGAGGCGATCATCCGGTCGATTTTCGGATTTGGAACAAGCACCTCTAGATCGCCGAAGGGCGTAAGACGAAATTGGCTGCCTGACTTGCACTCCGAGCTCCGGCCGCGTACCTCCACGCGTCTCTAATAAAGGCTGGCAGTCTGCCGCCTGGCCGGTGCGCATGGGGCACTTGTCGCACAGGCCGCTCCGCTCCGACGTGGAGTGAGGGCTGGCGACCAGAAGCGGAAGCTCGCTAGTCGGCGATCGAGCGAATGACCCGCGCCGGATTTCCTCCGACAAGGGTATTCGGGGCGACGTCCTTGGTGACTACCGAACCCGCAGCCACGACCGAGTTTTCGCCTACAGTCACCCCGCCAATTATCATTGCACCGGCTGCGATCCAGACGTTTCTCTCTATCACGATGGGGTTCCCGATTGTAACGGCGCGGCGCTGCGAAGGTTCTAGGGGATGACCCGTTGTGATGATGTTCACGTTCGGCCCGATCATCACATCGTCTCCGATGTCGAGGCCGCCTAGGTCATAGAAAGTGCAGTTCTGATTTACGAAGACACTCCTCCCGACCCGGATTTCGTCCCCGCCGGCGGTATAAAATGGAGGGATCAGTATGAAGTTCTCGTCCACCTTTTTGCCGATTAATTCGCTGAACAAGGCCCGTATTTCGTCGGCATCGTTGAATGTCAGACGATTGAGTGCGGCAGTGATTGCCACCGCGCGTTTGGTGTTTGCCACCATAGCCGCAAATTCCGGCGTCCTTCTGTGAATTATCTTGGTGGCGTCCTTGCTCGACATTCGTGATTTTCCCGGGCGTGCAGTTGAAGGTGCGTTTCGGCGCACGAGTGCAGCACCGAGATTCGGTGAGTGTAGACACAAAGCGAATTGTCCGCTCCCCACCCGTTCACGACCCTCGCAAACGCAAAAAACCCGCCGCCTCGAGAGAGACGGCGGGCCAGTGCTTGTCGGAAAAATGGTCTGAACCGCAAGAGGCGGCCGACCTTACCGGACGCCCCTAATATCCAGGATACCAGGGACCGTAATAGGGATTGCGGTAAGGATACCGATACTGGCCGAACCCAAAGAAGGTGTCGCCGCCACCAGCGTCAACGCCTCGGCCCCCGCCGCTGCCACTCACTCCGCTGCCGCCCATACCGCCACTGCTGTGTCCTCCGCCGGTGCCGCCGCCGTGTCCGCCGCCACCGCCACCACCGCCGCCGCGGACGAGTTGCACACCGCCAGGATGATCGTTCTGCTTGTGGATGAGGACGGCTGGCTGCAGGCCGCCCTGGTCGCAACGCATGGCGGTGCTGCAGCTCAGGCTACCGCTGTCCACCGGTTGTGCCGGATGAGTGCGGAAAGCCACGCCGACTGCGTTGACCGTCGGGATGATGTCAGGAATGGAGCTCGGAATGGGCGCGGCAAACGCACCGCCGTAGAGCGCTGCAATGCCCAGCAATCCCGAATATGCGAGTGTGGAAAGATAGCGTTTCATCGTCTTCTCCAAGGGAAACTGTCCGTGGAGCCCAATGCCTGCGATGATCGCAAGGGGATTGACCTCGATGCGATGATCGTTGGGATTTGGCCTCTATCGGACGACCTAGTAAGTAGACTCGCAGTGGACGAAAATATTCCCTTGGACAGGAACACATGGAGGTGCCGTCCTCCCTTGGAGTGGCGGACGACCCTGTCGAGGGTGCCGACTCTGAGCCGCACGGCTTCTTTGGGGGGCATGTACAGCAAGCCCGCCGCCAGGGGTGAGGCGAGATGACGGGCCTGTGGCATCCAGCGTAAGTAGCATAGCGCGTTGACCAATGATGGCAACGTTGGAGCCGCGCGCATTGCATTTGTGGCCTTTGCCCGGGCGAGAGGCGTTCTGGTGCCCGAAGCACTCACGGCTGCCATGACCGAGGCTGCACGGGAGTGGCTGAAACGCTGATCTCTTGCAACCACATTCCTCGCATAAGCGTTGACGCGGGGAGGTGATGTTGCGATGGATCGCGGCTTGTTCTTTCCCGTCCCGGTGACGCTTCCCGACGGCAGTGTCTTTTGCGTCGCTGATGTCATCCAGGTGGGTGATTTCCTTCTGCATCATTGGCCGGGACCAGATAGTCCTACTCAGTCCAGGGCGCGTCGTGCCTGTCTCAGATTCCTGGACGGACAAGCCACCCCACTGGAAGTTCGTGAAGCCTTCGAGGAAGCCGCCGAGGAGGTTGGTATTTTGGTGCACTGAGGTCCGCCGCCGCTGCGGGCGTCCCTGTGTCCGCAATGTCCGCACGCCGTGTGTCCGCAGTTATCCCGTTGCGCCAGTCCATCTCGACGTGCGCCGGATCAAGCCTCCCATCTGAAAAATCCGGGAGATGCCCGCTTTATCCGCCTCCAATGTCAGAACCGGACGGTTCGCTGTCGGCCCCAGTCGGGTCATTCAAGACGCGGCTCAACCGTCGGCTCCTGGGCGCGAAGCGGCCGCTCCCATCCTCAGCCGCCGTCGAGCAGAGCGAGACGCCACCGCTGTACCTGTCGGCACCGGCGATCCACCCAGTCGCCGGGGGAATATTATCGCTGAAGTCCGGGTGGCTCAAACGTCTCAGCGTTGGATGGCAGACGCATCGCGCAGAGCTGGTTCGGCCAGAAGATCTAGATCGGCTCCCATGCCGTTCCGGACAGGAAGACATGATCCGAAGCCGACCCGCAATTCCCAATATGGGGACAGAAGCTCTGCGCGGATGTCGGCCATACAGGCAAATTCTGCCTCTACTCGGGAGCAAACGTCGCGGGTGACGATGCTGAAGGTCGTGGTTGCGCCAAGAGCGGTCATCTCCGAGCTAGGCTGTGAACCCATAAAGACCGAGTTTGGGTGGACAGCGGCCTGCCCGTTTCGTGCGATCGGAAAGGACAGGCCGCCGCCAGAGCGCGCTATTTCAGCGGCAAAAACAGTTCCGCGACCGCCTCATGCTCCGGCACCTCCGGGAAGAAGCTCAGCCGCTGACAGTAGATTGGGAAGTCGCGTGCTTCCTCGCCGCTGGCCGGCAGCCAGTCGCGATAAAGGTAGAGCGCGGCGGGCTCCAGATTGTCGGTGTTGCCGACGACGCGCAGCACCGCGCAGCGTCCGCCAGGGATCTCGCCGGCCTTGATCTGCTCGCCGTTCACCTCGATTGGTCGATCGGTACCGACACAAAGGTCCACACTATAGTCGGCGGGCGACGCAGGACACCGTTCGGAACGCCAGACATTGAAAGTCGGGTTTGTCTTTGGGTGCAGACCAGCGGCTTTGCGCCAAGCGATGAACCTCTGGATGGTCAAGCCGAGCGTCGCCGGATCGCCCCGATGTTCCATGATCGCTACTGTCGTGGGGGGCACATCGCGGATCGTCACGTCGTCGATGGTGAAAGTCTTCTGCATGAGCTTGCTCCTCGCGTTGTCGAGAGGCCCGAAGGCCGCAAGCCACGGCTCCCAGTCGGGAGATTTCCGAAACGATGACGGCGATTGCCCGAACCGTCGCCGAAAGGCGCGGGCGAAGGCGTCCGGTGCGTCGTAGCCGGCATCCATCGCTATGTCCGTGACGCCTTGGGCGTCCATGTAGGCCAGCCGGTGCGAAGCGCGCTTCATACGGGCAAGCTGGACATAGCGATGCACGGACAACCCGAAGGTCGCCGTGAACTGTCGGTGGAAATGAAACTTCGAGAAGGCTGCAACGCCGCTCAACGCATCCAGGTCCAGATCACCGTCAAGATTCCGATCGATATGATCGAGCACCCGTTGCATCCGGACATGATAGTTCTGAAGCGCCGCCTTCATCGTTCCTCCTCCGTGGCAGCACCAGCTAAGCGCACGCAGACATGACGCGCTCGACCGATCTTGCGGTTTTGTCACGGGTCGCAGAACATCGCCAAGGACCGTTTACGGGCACGCCGAATTTATGGATGAACGGCGAAAAGGGGGCGTTTGCAGACTGGCGGCTTTCATATCGTGCCGAACTCTGATTCAAGCTCAAAATGACCGATATGACCTGACCGACTTCGAATGTCGCGTGATCAAGCCGCTGCTGCCCAACAAGCCGAGAGGCGTGCCCCGTGTCGATGATCGGCGCGTGCTCAACGGCATATTTTGGGTGCTTCGATCGGGAGCACCATGGCGCGACCTGCCAGAACACGCGGCGGGCTCACGACCAAGATCCATGTCGTTGTCGACGCGCAAGGCCTCCCGATCAGGCTCGGCCTGACGGCAGGACAGGCGCATGACGGGCAGATCGCCGACACACTGCTTGACCATCTTGGCCCGCGCACCATCGTGCTGGCGGACAGGGCCTACGATGCCGACCGCATCCGTGAACTGATTCACGAGCAAGGTGCCACCCCTAACATCCCGCCCAAGAGCAACCGGCGCTGGAGGCCCTGCTTCAGCAAGAGGCTTTACCGCGAGCGCAATCTGATCGAGCGGTTCTTCTCCAAGCTGAAGCATTTCCGCCGCGTCGCCACACGCTATGACAAGCTCGCCGCCAATTTTCTCGCGATGGTCCAACTCGCCTCGTCGCGGCTGTGGCTGCGCGCTTATGAGTCTACGGACTAGCACTACTTTGGCAGATTCGGGCAAGTCTGGTTTGAGATGATTTGTGCTCTCTTTGTTGGGGGTGCATATGACAGATTGGGATACGGAGCTTTCTGCATTTTTACAGCCTTTTCTGGAGAAGCT
>NZ_PXYL01000033.1 GCF_003012705.1 Pseudaminobacter soli (ex Li et al. 2025) | reverse complement strand
GTGGTGACGCCCGCAGCAAAGCGGAGAGCTGTCGCGTATCTGGTGAACCAACATCGGATGAGTGAAACGCGGGCGTGTAAAACCATCGGCTTTTGCCGAATGACCAGATGATCGTCGCCGTGTGGTGCTGGACACCATTCGTTTCGAGCTTGGGGATGCCGAGTTTGAAAGACTGGTATCGCTGGCCAAGCAGCGCCACCCACATCTGTTCGTGGGAGGTGGCGGAGGCTGAAGCGGCTTCGACCCCTCGAGCTCGTCCTGCTCTCATCTATCGTGAGTGTCGGCATCGCCGGCGTCTGGATCTGCATGGCATGGAGGGCAGCGCTGTGACCGATGCGCCCGAAAAGCACACCTAACACCGTGAACGAGTTCTACCAGGCGTTCGGCGTGAGCCGGACCCATTTCTACGAGCAGACCAAGGCAGGACTACTGAAGGTTCGGAAGGCTGGTCGCACGACACTCGTTCGAGCCGAAGACGCCAAGGAATGGCTCGATAATCTGCCGGAAGGCTGCCAGTAATCTGGCGGCTCTCAAACCAATTGCACCACAAAAGCATTGTGGGGAAGGTTGTGGGAAAGAACAGCTGAAAAGCCTAAAAGGAGAATAAAAACAACTCGGTAGCGGGTGTTTCTGGCGGAGAGAGCGGGATTCGAACCCGCGATACGGTTCCCCGTATACACACTTTCCAGGCGTGCGCCTTCAACCACTCGGCCACCTCTCCGCGGGCGCATGCATCGTCGAACGAAGCAGTACGCCGGCGCTCATCTAGTCGATCCTGCGACGAATGCCAAGCCTTCCGGACACATGTTTTTGGCTGGCGCAACATTTGCGCGCTCAAGCCTGCTCGTTCGGGGCGGATCGGCCGAAATTTATATAGGACGATTGCGCTGCGTCGCAACGCGCCATATCTCTTTGGGCGAACCCGAGCCCAGAGGATTTGAACTTGCGCTTCCTGTTCAGGCTTGCCGCAACGATCGCGCTGGCCGTCGCCGTCATCATGGCGGTGGTGGATGCCACGCGCACGGTCGCAGCCTCGCATCCGGTCCTGACCCCGCTCTCCACCAGTTGGGCCTCCGTCTCGCCCCATACGCTGGAGCGCTTCGAACACTTCATCCAGACGAAGGCCAGCCCCATGATGTGGGACCCGGTCGTGGTCACCATCCTCAATCAGCCGGGCTTTGCGGTCTTTGCCGTGCTGGCCTTCCTGCTTTACGCGATCGGCCACAAGCCACGCCGGCGCAGCCAGCGGGCGGCAGCCGGGCAATAATGGGGTGCACTGGCGATAGCGCAACGACGAACCGGGCGTGACGACAGGCGCGCCAAGAAAGGAAGAAAGCCATGTTTTTCCTGAGCGATATCCTGAACAAGAAGCTGAAGCTGCCGTCCGAAGCCGAGGCGCTGCGCGGCCGCGACCAGCCCATTCCGACCGCGACCAACCACTATGTGTCGAAGCACCCGCTGAAGGGGCCCTATCCGGAGGGCCTGGACATGGCCATGTTCGGCATGGGCTGCTTCTGGGGTGCGGAGCGCCTGTTCTGGCAGATGAAGGGCGTGTGGGTGACGGCCGCGGGCTATGCCGGCGGCATCACGCCCAACCCCACCTATCAGGAAACCTGCACGGGATTGACCGGCCACGCCGAGGTCGTGCTGGTGGTGTTCGACCCCAAGGTGGTCTCCTATGCCGAACTCCTGAAGACGTTCTGGGAGAGCCATGACCCCACCCAGGGCATGCGCCAGGGCAATGACGTGGGCACCACCTATCGCTCGGCGATCTACACTTTTGGCGATGAGCAGTACCAGGAGGCCGTCGCCTCGCGCGATGCCTATGAAAAGTCGCTGCGCGGCGCCGGTCGCGACAAGATCACCACAGAGATCAAGCCCGCGCCCGAATTCTACTTTGCCGAGGAAGACCACCAGCAGTATCTGGCCAAGAATCCCGACGGCTATTGCGGGCTGAAAGGCACGGGCGTGAGCTGCCCCATTCCGCAGGCGGTTCAGGCACAAAGCTGATCGCCGCCAGCGCTGGTAACCATGAAAGACTCTAGGCTGGGGAATTGCCGCAAGCGCTTTCCAGTTGGTCAAGATTCCGCGTGAATTTTGTTTTTTGCCGTGCAACAGTGGCGCGCAAGCGGGAGGGCCTCTCCTGCCAAGCGTCGGCTGAGCACGGCAGCCAGGCGCGTAACGGATAAACCTCACAGGGTGTGGATCAAATGAAGCGCATTGTTCTTGGCCTCCTGGCCGCCACCGCACTGGCCTTCCCGGCACTCGCCGCGGACGTCAAGCCGGCGATCATCTACGATCTCGGCGGCAAGTTCGACAAATCCTTCAATGAGGCTGCCTTCCACGGCGCCGAGAAGTTCAAGTCCGAGACCGGCATTGCTTATCGTGATTTCGAAATCCAGAACGACGCCCAGCGTGAGCAGGCGCTGCGCAAATTCGCCGAGGACGGCAACAACCCGATCGTGATGGCCGGCTTCTCCTGGGCCGCGACGCTCGAGAAGGTCGCGCCGGATTTCCCGGACACCAAGTTCACCATCATCGACATGGTGGTCGACAAGCCGAACGTCCGTTCGGTGGTCTTCAAGGACAATGAGGGCTCCTACATCGTCGGCATGCTGGCGGCCATGGCCTCCAAGACCAAGAAAGTCGGCTTCGTCGGCGGCATGGACATCCCGCTGATCCGCAAGTTCGGCTGCGGCTATGTCGGCGGCGCCAAGGCTGCCGGCGCGACCGACGTGTTCTACAACATGACCGGCGACACCCCGGCCGCCTGGAACGACCCGACAAAGGGCGGCGAAATCGCCAAGTCGCAGATCTCGCAGGGCGCTGACGTGGTTTACGCCGCTGCCGGCGGCACCGGCGTGGGCGTGCTGCAGGCAGCCGCTGACGCGGGCAAGCTCGGCATCGGCGTCGACTCCAACCAGAACGGCCTGCAGCCGGGCAAGATCCTGACCTCCATGATGAAGCGCGTCGACGTTGCCGTCTACAACGCCTTCATGGACACCAAGGACGACAAGTTCACGCCCGGCTTCAACAATCTCGGCCTCAAGGAAGGCGGCGTCGACTACGCCATGGACGAGAACAACAAGGACCTCGTGACCGAAGAGATGAAGGCGGCCGTCGAAAAGGCCAAGGCCGACATCGCCGCCGGCAAGATCGAAGTCCACGACTATATGTCGGACAACGCCTGCCCCTATTGATCGGTAGGAAATCAGAAAAGAACCGCCGGCCAACGCCGGCGGTTTTTCTTTGTGCGGACCTACCGCCGCCGCGTGACAAATGCGGCAGGTTGCCAGCCTGCCGAATGAAAATGCCGGTTCGATTTCGCCGCGAGGGGAGGGCGCATGAACGACACCAGGACACGTCTGGCCGCAATCGCCATGCTGTTGCTGGCGGGCGTGCTTGCGGGCACGCAGCTTGGCAAGATTGCGCCGCTCGTCGACTGGTACAGAAGCGAAGCCGGCTTCTCGCTGGTGCTGATCGGCTGGCTCACCTCCATGATCAGCATTTTCGTGGCGCTGGTGGCGCTGCCGACCGGCTGGGCCATCGAGCGTGCCGGCATGCGCCGCTCCTTCGTCGCCTCGGCCGTCGTGATGGCGGCCGGCGGCCTGGCGCTCGCCTTTCTCCATGATCCGTGGGCCATCCTCGCAGCGCGCCTGGTGGAAGGCATCGGCTATCTGGTGCTGGTCATCGTCATTCCCGCGCTGCTCAATTCCATCGCCCCGCCGGCTTGGCGGGCGCCGGCGCTGGCGATCTGGGGCGGCTTTGTTCCCGTCGGATTTGCGGTGGCCGACTTTCTGGCGCGCGGGATGCTGCCGGTGGCTGAGCCGAAGTACTTCTTGCTGGTGGCCGTGCTGGCCTTCGCCTTTTTCGCGCTCCTGGGGGCGATGCTGCTCGGCATGATCGGCGACCCGGATGCGAGCGCGCCCAAGGCTGCGCCGCTGGAGGCTGGTTTCGCCGGGCAGATCAGCTTTCCGGTCATGCTCGTGGCGCTGGCCTTCGGCTTCTACGTCATTCTGTCGGTCAGCTTCTTTGCCTTCATGCCCGCCTTCGTGGCGCTTCCGAATGCGAATATCGCGCTGTCGGCCGGCCTGATCGCGCTCATCGTGCCGATCGGCAATGTGCTGACCGGCGTGCTGGTGAGGGGCCGCGACGGCCGCTTCGTGCTCATGCTGGCCGGGATCGGCTTTGCCGCCAGCCTTGCGGCGGCGGTGCCGGCCTTTGCCGGTTCGGCCCCGGCTCTGGCGACGCTCGCGGCGGTGGCCATCGCCATTGCCGGCGGCATCGTCGCTTCGGCGCTGTTTGCCAGCATTCCGACAATCGTGCCGGCTGGAAAATCGGCCTCCATCGCCATCGGGCTCGTCTGCCAGGCGGGCGGCATCGGCACTGTCATCGGACCGCCGCTGGCGGGCTATGTCATTGAAACCTATGGCTGGTCTGGCTTCGGCACCTTCCTGGCGATGAGCGCGGCGATCGGCGGGCTCTGCCTGCTGCCGCTGGCGCGCATGCGCCTGCAAGAAACGGAGACGGCCTATGCCGGTCAGGATACGGCCGGCTGAGCCGTCCGCGGCGGAAATCGCCGCGCTGGCCAAGCTCCGCCACGATGCCTTCTTCGTCGGCAGTGATCGCTCTTTGGAGCAGGATCGCAGCGAGCTTGAAAGCTTCGTCCGCAATCAGGGCTATGAAATCGCGCTCGTCGCGGAACAGGATGGCCGGCTGGCCGGCACCTGCCTGTTCGTGCGCGAGGAGATCGACCCGCTGCACGATGTTTCGCCATGGCTTGCCGGGCTCGTGGTCGCGCCCGAGTTTCGCGGGCAGGGGATGGGCAGATTGCTGGTCAAAGCGGTCGAGGCGCATGCCCGCTCGGTCGGTTGCGAACGGCTGCATCTATACACTTCGAGTGCGGAGGGTCTTTACGCCTCGCTCGGTTGGCAGGTGGTCGAACGCGTGCCCGACGGCGACGAACTGTCCGTCCTGATGGCGAAGGATCTCTAGCGCGCCGCTGCTATCCCACTGGCACCTTTTGCGTGCGGCGCTTGCGGATGCTGATCTGTCCGGCAACGGCGGTTTCCGCGCGCGCGTCCGTCTCGTCGCGCTCCGCATAGAGCCAGTCGATGAACACCTGCGCCACCGGAGCCGAGCGCACCTCGGTGCGGCAGGCGACATAGAAGGCGTCGGCCGCCGGCACCGACAGGTTGAACGGCGTGACCAACTGGCCCTTGGCCAGCAGGCCGCTCGCGGTAACGGAATCGCCGAGTGCTACGCCATGGCCATGCAGCGCAGCTTCCGTCGAAAGCCGCGCGTCGCTGAACCGGTGCTGCTGGCCGCGCGTAAGATCCAGCGCGTCGGCGGCCGCCAGCCAGGTATTCCATTCGCGCCCGTCGTCGCCATGCAGCAAGACGTGGTCGGCAAGGTCGCGGATGGCGCGGATCGGCCGGTTGTTGATCAGCGTCGGGCTGACCACTGGGAACAGCTCGAGGTCGGACCATTTTCTGAGCCAGCAATCGGTCCAGCCACCGGTCCCATAGAGGATGCAGATGTCGATGTCCGGCGAGCGGATGTCCTGCGGGTCGTTCGAGGCGGTGAGCCGCAGGCTGATGTCGGGAAAGCGCGCCGTGAAGCTCGACAGGCGCGGGATCAGCCAAAGCGACAGAAGTGCGGGCACGCAACTGACCGAAAGCCGGCCCGAGCTGGTCGGCCGCGTCATGCGCGCGGTGGCCGCCGCAATGCCATCGAAGGCGCTTGAAACCGCGGGCAGCAGTTCGGCGCCCTGCGGGGTCAGCTTCAGTCGCCGGCCGCTGCGCTCGAACAGCCTGACCTTGAGCGATTCCTCCAGCGCCCGCAGCTGGTGGCTGATGGCGCCATGGGTGACGTTGAGCTCGCTTGCGGCCTTGCTGAGCGAGCCGAGCCGGGCTGCGGCCTCGAAGGCGCGCAGCGGGTTCAGGGGTGGCAATCGCTTGCTCATAACGGTACCGCGTTTGGCATCTATCTGTGAGAAATTCTAACAGATGAACCTGTAACAATATCAATTGATTTTTCAACGCGGCCACCGCAACAATCCGTGCGGAGCTAGAAGACGCGTCCTGCGGCTTTCGAGGGGAGGAAGAACAGGGTTTTGGGCCTGAGAGATCTTCCTTTGTCCGTTCGGCCAGGACGCAAAAGGAGGTTTCAGTATGGGTTTTGACCGTAGCAAGCTCGACGCGCTGCGCAGCAAATATGGCGAGAGCCATGGCGGCGACATCTTCGATCCGCGCTTCCGGAAAGTAGCCGACAAGATCTTCACCAAGGGCGGCACGCGCCGCGCCCCCTATGCCGGCATGCCGACGCTCTTGAGTGCGCCGCATCTGCCGGTCGATTTCGCCAATCCGGATTTCGAGGACCTGCAGGTCGCGCTGATCGGCATGCCGATGGATCTCGGCGTCACCAACCGTCCGGGCTCGCGCTTCGGCCCGCGCGCCCTGCGCTCCATCGAGCGCATCGGGCCTTACAACCACGTCCTGGATTGCGCGCCCACTTTCGATCTGCGCGTGGCCGACGTCGGCGACGTGCCCTTCGCCACCCGCTACCGGCTCGAGCAGAGCCATGACGACATCGAAGCCACGATCGCCAAGATCGTCGGCGCCGGCGTCATTCCGCTGTCGGTCGGCGGCGACCACTCGATCACCCACCCGATCCTCAAGGCGATCGGCAAGGACCGCCCGGTCGGCCTGATCCACATCGACGCCCATTGCGACACCGGCGGCCTGTTCGACCAGACGAAGTTCCACCACGGCGGCCCGATGCGCAACGCCGTGCTCGACGGCGTGCTCGACCCGTCCCGCACGATCCAGATCGGCATTCGCGGCTCGTCCGAATATCTGTGGGAGTTCTCCTACGAATCCGGCATGACCGTCATCCATGCCGAGGAAATCTCGGAGATGGGTATCCCGGCAATCATCGAGAAGGCGCGGCAGATCGTGGGCGACGGCCCGACCTATGTGTCCTTCGACATCGACAGCCTCGACCCGGCCTTCGCGCCCGGCACCGGCACGCCGGAAGTCGGCGGCTTCAGCACGCGCGAGGCACTGGAGCTGCTGCGCGGCCTCAAGGGCCTCAACCTCGTCGGCGGCGACGTAGTCGAGGTGGCGCCGCAGTATGACGGCACCACCAACACGGCTCATGCCGGCGCGCAGATGCTGTTCGAGATCCTGAGCCTGATGGTGTTCAGCCCGGCGGTGAAGCGCTGAGACTGCAAGCCTTGTCCCGATTGCGTCGGGGCAGGGCGTCCGGTGTGGCGCTAGCCCACGGAACAGGACATAAATAAGCCAAAATGAAGATGCCGGCGAAACCGGCGAGAAAGAGGAGAACGAGATGAGCGAAATTCTGAAGGGCGGCATCAGCCGTCGCACCATGCTCAAGGCAGGCGTCGCTGCCGCGGGCGTGCTTGCCATGCCGGCCGTCTTGCGCGCGCAGGAGAAGTCGCTGAAGGTCGGCGTCTATGGCGGCTATTTCAAGAAGTCATTCGACAACCACATCTTCCCCGAATTCACCAAGGCCACCGGCATTGCCGTCGAGTCCATCGCCGAGCCGACAGGCGAGGCATGGCTGGTGCAGCTCGAGCAGGCCGCGCGGGCCGGCCAGGCTCCGGCCGACGTTTCGATGATGTCGCAGGTTGCCACCCTCAAGGGCCAGGCGACCGAGCTTTGGACGCCGATCGACATCTCCAAGATCAAGCATGGCGGCGACCTGCTCGACCGCTTCATCAACAAGTACCCGGATGGCCGCATCGCCGGCATCGGCGCGGTGGCCTGGTTCATCACGCTGGTCACCAACACCAACGTCTACAAGGAGGCCCCGACCTCCTGGGACGCGCTGTGGGATCCGGCCAACAAGGACAAGCTCGGCCTTCTGGCGCTGGCTTCCAACTCCTTCCTGCTGGAAGTGACGGCCAAGACCTTCATGGGCGGCACCAATGCGCTCGACACCGAGGAAGGCCTGCTCAAGGCGTTCGACAAGCTCGCCGAGGTCAAGCCGAATGTGCGCCTGTGGTATCGCGACGAGGCGCAGTTCGAGCAGGCGCTGAAGTCGGGCGAAATCCCGATGGGCCAGTACTACCATGACGTCACCGGCCTCGCTGCCGCCGACGGCCAGCCCGTGCGCTCGACCTTCCCGAAGGAAGGCGGCATTCAGGACTCGGGCAACTGGGTCATTTCGCGCGCTTCCAAGAAGGCCGAAGAGGCTCACGTCTTTATCGACTATATGAGCCAGCCCTCGATCCAGGGCCTGATGTCGCGCAAGGTCGGCACCGCGCCGACGCTGAAGAAGGACGTGCTGGACCTGAAGCCGGAAGAGTTCGCGGCCGTGTCGTCGGATATCGAACCGATCATCCCGCGCTACGACCTCTATACGACCAAGGCCGACTGGATCAACGAGAAGTGGACCGAGCTGATCGTCGGTTGATAGTCGACTTCAAGCATTTCATCGCGGCTCTCCCTCGCCTGGCGGGGGAGGGCCTTTGACCCGCCAGATTGCGGCCAGCCTCAACGAAATGGCTGGAAAATATGCCCGGGCTCCGGGCTTTTCGATAAGCCGCTCGGGCGGCGCCGCAGAATTGGCCTCCAAGCTTTCGAACCTGTTCGCCGAGAATGACTTTTCTATCCCTTCGGGGCGTGGAAGAGTGGCAACAGGTATGAAGCAAGCCGAAACAAAAGTGGGAGACACATGTCCGGCCTGTCTTTGAATGACGTCACCAAGGAATTCGGTAACTTCAAGGCGGTGGACCGCGTTGCGCTGAACGTTCCGCACGGCACTTTCGTGTGCCTTCTGGGGCCGTCCGGCTGCGGCAAGACCACGCTGCTGCGCATGATCGCGGGCCTCGAGGAGCCGACCAGCGGTTCGATCGCCATCGATGACGACGACATCACCAAGGTACCGACGCATAAGCGCGATCTCGGTATGGTGTTCCAGTCGCTGGCGCTGTTCCCGCATCTGTCGGTGGGCGAGAACATCGCCTATCCGCTGCGCATCCGCGGCCGTTCCAAGGACGAGCAGGCAAGACGCGTCGATGAGCTCCTGAAGCTCATCCATCTGACCGGCTTTGCCGACCGCCCGGTGGCGAAACTGTCTGGCGGCCAGCGCCAGCGCGTGGCGATCGCCCGGGCGCTCGCGCTCTCGCCGCGCCTGTTCCTGCTCGACGAGCCGCTTTCGGCGCTGGATGCCAAGTTGCGCGAAGCCATGCAGGTCGAGCTGCGCCAGCTGCAGCAGAAGCTCGGCATCACAACAATCGTCGTCACCCACGACCAGCGCGAGGCCATGACCATGGCCGACCTGGTGGTCGTGATGGGCGAAGGCCGCATCCGCCAGGCCGCGGCGCCGGTGGAAATCTACCGCAAGCCGGCCGATGCCTTCGTGGCCGATTTCATTGGCATGACCAATCTCCTGCCCGTCGAGGCCGACGGCGCTGGCCGCGCGGTGGTGTTGGGTACAGCCGTTCCAGGTCTTTCCCTGTCTGCAGGCGTGAAGAAGGCTCAGATCTCCGTTCGTCCCGAAGATGTGCGCCTGACCGCCCCCGGTGACGGCGCGATCTCCGGCACCGTCACCTTCGTGCGTGATCTCGGCGGCACCATCGAAACCTTCGTCGAGGCCGGCGGCCGGACCATCGTTGCGGTCGCCACGCCGCGCGAGCGGCCGAATGTGGTGGCCGGCTCGCCGGTCGGCATCGTCCTGCCAGCCGAAAGCTGCGTGGTGCTCGAAAAATGAGACGCGAAGCGCCCAATTCGCTGGCCGACTACGGGCCGCTGCTCTACCCGGCGGTGATGCTGGTCGTGTTCTTCGTGGTGCCGTTTTCGACCATGATCGCGGTGAGCTTCTTCAAGCGCGACCCGGCCGGCTTCTACAAGACCGATTTCGTCCTCGACAATTACGCCCGCTTCCTGACGACGTTCTTCGGCTCGGTGCTCGGCTTTTCGCTGATGCTCGCCGTGCTCGTCGCCATCTGCTGCGTGGCGATCGCCTTCCCCTTCACCTACCTGCTCACCAAGTGCTCGCGAAAGGTGCAGACGGTGTGGCTGGTCTGTCTGCTGTCGGTGCTGTCGCTGTCTGAAGTCATCATCGGCTTCAGCTGGTCGACGCTGTTTTCGCGCACCGCCGGCGTCACCAACCTTCTGGTCGCCATCGGCCTGATGTCGGAGCCGCAGGCGCTGCTGCCTGGCTTTGGCGCGGTGCTGACGGGCATGGTCTACCAGGCGCTGCCTTATACGATTCTTGTGCTCTATCCCGCCCTGGTGCGGCTTGACCCGACGCTGCTGGAGGCTGCCCGCACGCTCGGCTCCTCGCCGGTCCGGGCCTTCTTCAACGTGGTGACGCCGGCGCTGCGCAACACGCTGGTGGCGACGCTGATCATGGTCTTCGTCTTCGCGCTCGGTTCCTACCTGCTGCCGCAGATCCTCGGCCGGCCGCAGCACTGGACGCTGTCTGTGCTGATCACCGACCAAGCCATCTACCAGTCCAACATGCCGTTTGCGGCGGCGATGGCCGTATTCTTGGTGCTGATCTCGCTGGCGCTGGTGGGGCTCACCCTGCTCGTCGGCCGGAAGGAGAACGCGGCATGATGCAGAACTGGCTTCGCAGGCTCTATTTCGGGGTCGTGGCGCTGTTCATAGCTGCGCCGCTGGTGGTGGTGCTCGGCGTCTCGGTCAACCAGAAACAGGACCTGACCTTCCCGCCGAAGGGCTTCTCGCTCGCCTGGTATTCGCAGATCTTCACCGATCCCGAATGGCGCAGCGCGCTGATCGCCTCGCTGCTCCTGGCGCTGTCCTCAGCGGCAATCGCGGTTTCCGTCGCTTTGCCGCTGTCCTGGTTCTTGTGGCGGCGCAAGGCGCCCTGGGCCCGCATCTTCCAGCTGCTCGGCGTGGCGCCTTTCATCCTGCCGCCGGTCATCACCGCGCTCGGCTTCCTGACGTTCTGGGCCACCACCGGCTTCTACGGTCAGCCCTGGACGGCAGCGATCAGCCACGCGATCTTCTTCGTCACCCTGCCGCTGGTGACCCTGTCGCTGGGCTTTGCCTCGATCGACAACTCGCTGGTCGAGGCAGCGTCCACCATGGGCGCCGACGACCGCACGGTGGCGCGCACCGTGGTGCTGCCGCTGATCCTGCCCTATCTCGTATCGGGCTATGCGTTCGCATTCGTGCTGTCGCTGAACGAGTACATCATCGCCTACATGACCATCGGCTTCACCATGGAGACGCTGCCGATCAAGATCTTCAACGCCTTGCGCTACGGCTACACGCCGACCATGGCGGCGGTGTCGGTGTTCTTCGTGGCGCTGGCGGCACTGGTCTTCGGTCTGATCGCAAAGTTCGGCGACATCAGAAAACTGCTCGGCGCCATGGGTTCGGAGGTCAGGTGATGAAACTCGCAGCTCTTCAGATGCAGTCGGTCGCCGGCGATGTGACCGCCAATCTCGCACGGATCAGACAGGCCGCGCTCGAAGCGGCCGCAGCCGGCGCCACGCTCTTGATCACGCCGGAACTTTCGCTCACCGGCTATGGCGCGGGCGAAGCGATCCGCAAGCTGGCCGAACCGGAGGATGGCGAGCAGGCCGACCGGCTGGCCGCGATTTCGGATGAGACCGGCATCGGCATCGTCGCCGGCTTTGCCGAGCGCCACGGCGAGGCAATCTACAATAGCGCGCTCTATGTCGATGGGCTCGGCGCGCGCACGGTCTACCGCAAGTCGCATCTCTATGGTCCTTATGAGCGCGGCCTGTTCGTGCCCGAGGAACCGAAGGCGCAGGTCATCAACCACCGCGGCACCAACGTCGGCCTGCTGATCTGCTACGACGTGGAGTTCCCCGAAAACGTCCGCCGCCTGGCGATGGCGGGTGCGGAGGTGATCGCGGTGCCGACGGCGCTGCCCAAGAGCGACCATGACGAGCTCATCGCCCGCAAGATGATCCCGGTCCGCGCCTTCGAGAACCAGGTCTTCGTCGCCTATGTGAACCATTGCGGCGCCGACGCACTGTTCTCCTACGCCGGGCTTTCGGTCATCGCTGCCCCCGACGGATCGCTGCTGGCGGAGGCCGAAGCGACCGGTGAGAAATTGTTGATCACAAAAATCGACACTGGCGATTACGCCGAATCCGCGGCGGCAAATTCCTATCTCGCCGATCTCAGGAGCTAGGTCGCAGCGGCTCGCTCTCTTGCCGACCGGCGGTCTTTAAAGGCGCGGATTAATAACATATTTCTATATTGAGGCGGGTGCATCCCGCTTCGACGGCCGCATTTTCCAGGCCGTCCGGGATGGCTTTTCGACGGCCGATCAACTGGCCGTGAAGGCCGATCTTTTCGCTCTCTTGTCACGCTCGTGCCATTGCCCTGTCATGCTTCATACCTATCTTCGTCGTGCCTGAAATCGACAGGAGGCAGATATGGCGGATTGGAACGAAGCGACGCTCGAGGATCTCCTGAGTGATCCGATCATTCTGAAGGTCATGGCGCGCGATGGTGTTCGTGCCGACGAGGTTCGATATCTCGTGGAACAGGCGAACAACAGGACCTTGGAAAAGCAGGCCGCCCTACTTTCCCAAGCACGTGTAAACGCAGCCACGGGCTGCTACGCTTGCGGAAGATAACGCAAATCTAACCCCTTTTGCGGGAGGCCGCGCGAATGCGTTGGCCTCCCTGCGGGGCTCTGGACCGAGCCCGACAACTCCCGGCGCCTCAACGCCAAAAGCTCCCAGACAATCAGATCAGCTTGGCCGCCTAGCCTCGGCCTGCACAGGAATTACCAGTGCGGCGGCTTGGTCGCTTCGTGCCCAGGTGCCGTCTGCTCTTCCAGCGCCAGGAAGCGGTCGGTCAGCGCGTCTAGCTTGCGTTGCAGCCGCTCGATCACTTTCCACTGTTCCGCGAGCTGGCCGGACAGTTCCTCGATAGTCTTCTCCTGCTCCGCCGCCCTCATTTCGAGCGTCGTCAGCCGTTCGTCGGGCGATGTCATGTCGGAATCCTTTTGCCGAAGCGAGAATCGGTGCGGGAAAGTTGCCACAAATTCTCGACAATCTGTCGATATCGCGCCCGTTGTCGCCTGGGAAAATTGACAAGACCCGGGCGATTTGTCGAGAGTGAAACCGGCCTCGTGCCGAATTGGCAGAGGTCAAGCGCCATGCTAGCTTTTGACCAAAAGATAAAAAATAAATAATGAGAGGTGGGCCGTCGCATGGCGGAAGCTGCAATCGAGCTGATCGGCATCAATAAGAGTTTTGGTGCCGTTCGCGCTAATCGCGATATCAATCTTGAAATCGCTCCGGGAACAATCCACGGCATCATCGGCGAAAACGGGGCCGGCAAGTCGACCCTGATGTCGATCCTCTACGGCTTCTACCAGGCCGACAGCGGCGAGATCCGCGTGGGCGGCAAGCCGACGGCCATCCGCACGCCCAACGATGCCATCGCGGTCGGCATCGGCATGGTCCACCAGCACTTCATGCTGGTGGAAAACTTCTCGGTGCTCGAAAACATCATCCTCGGCGCCGAGGGCGAGGCGCTGCTCAACACCTCCATCTCCAAGGCGCGCTCGGAGCTGCGCCGGCTGGAGCGCGAATACGGCCTCGAGGTCGACCCCGATGCGGTGATCGAGGAATTGCCGGTGGGCCTGCAGCAGCGCGTGGAAATCCTCAAGGCGCTCTATCGCGGCGCCGAAATCCTGATCCTCGACGAGCCGACCGGCGTGCTGACGCCCGCAGAGGCCGACCACCTGTTCCGCATCCTCCAGCAGCTGAAGGAGCAGGGCAAGACGGTGGTGCTGATCACCCATAAGCTGCGCGAGATCATGGCCATCACCGACACCGTTTCGGTCATGCGCCAGGGCACGATGGTCGCCACCCGCAAGACGAATGAAACGACCGTCGAAGAGCTGGCCGAGCTGATGGTTGGTCGCCGCGTGCTCTTGCGCGTCGAGAAGGGCGAGGCCCAGCCGGGCGGCGTGAAGCTGTCGGTGAAGAACCTGACGGTGAAGGACTCGCGCGGCGTCACTATGGTCGACAACGTCTCCTTCGACGTGCGCGCCGGCGAGATCGTCGGTATCGCCGGCGTTGCCGGCAACGGCCAGTCGGAGCTGATCGAGGCGATTGCCGGCACGCGCCGCGCGGTCTCGGGCACGGTCACGCTCGACGGCCAGCCGATCGACGTCACCGGCATTGCCGATCCGGGCGAGCTGCGCGACCGCGGCCTGGCCCATGTGCCGGAAGATCGCCACCATGTCGGCCTCGTGCTGGCCTTCGAGGAGAACGAGAACTCGATCCTCGGCTATCACGACAAGCCTGAATATCTGAACGGCCCCTTCCTGAACATCGAGGCGATCCGCAACGATGCGCGGGAAAAAATCCAGAAATACGACATTCGCCCCAACGACTGCCGCCTCAAGACCGCCAATTTCTCAGGCGGCAACCAGCAGAAAATTGTGCTGGCGCGCGAGATCGAGCAAGACCCGGGCGTCCTCATCGTCGGCCAGCCGACGCGCGGCGTCGATGTCGGCGCCATCGAATTCATCCACAAGCGCCTCATCGCCATGCGCGACCAGGGCAAGGCGGTGCTGCTGATCTCGGTCGAGCTCGACGAGATCCGCTCGCTCTCCGACTGTATCCTGGTGATGTTCGCCGGCCGTGTCGTCGGCGAGCGCGGGCCCGACGCAGGCGAGGGCGAACTTGGCCTGCTGATGGCCGGCGTCGAAAGCAAGGAGGCCGCAGAGTGAGCACGCCCTACGCAAAACTGCCCCGCTGGGCGGACTACGGTCTGATTCCGATAATCAATCTCGCCGTGGCGTTCTTCGTCGCCGGCCTCGTCGTCATGCTGGTGGGTGAAAACCCGCTGCGCGCGGCCGAGATCCTGGTGCAGGGCGCATTCGGCAACGGCCAGAACATCGCCTACACGCTGTTCTACGCCACCAACTTCATCTTCACCGGCCTTGCGGTTGCGGTGGCCTTCCACTGCGGCCTGTTCAACATCGGCGGCGAGGGGCAGGCCTATATCGCCGGCCTCGGCGTCGCGCTGGTGTGTCTGGCCTTCGACAGCGTGCTGCCCTGGTGGGCGACCTTCCCGCTGGCGATCCTCGCCTCGGCGGCGGTGGGCGCGCTGTGGGCGCTGATCCCTGCCTATCTGCTCGCCAAGCGCGGCTCGCACATCGTCATCACCACCATCATGTTCAACTTCATCGCCGCCAGCGCGATGGTCTACCTGCTGGTCGACGTGCTGAAGCCCGCAGGCTCGATGGCGCCGCAGACGCGCGACTTCCTGCCCGGCGCTCAACTGCCCAAGCTCGGCTGGCTGCTCGAAATGTTCGGCATGACCGTGCGCTCGGCGCCGCTGAACATCTCGTTCCTGCTGGCGCTGGTCATGGCCTTCCTGGTCTGGGTGCTGATCTGGCGCACCAAGCTCGGCTATGAGATGCGCACCTATGGCTTCAGCCCGAAGGCGGCGCGCTATGCCGGCATTTCCGAAGCGCGCATCATCATTATCACAATGATGGTCTCGGGCGCGCTGGCCGGCATGATGGCGCTGAACCCGATCATGGGCGACCAGCACCGCGTGCAGCTAGATTTCGTCACCGGCGCCGGCTTCGTCGGCATCGCGGTGGCGCTGATGGGCCGCTCGCATCCGGCTGGCATCGTGCCGGCAGCCATCCTGTTCGGCGTGCTCTACCAGGGCGGCGCCGAACTCGCCTTCGACATGCCCGCCATCTCGCGCGACATGATCGTCATCATCCAGGGCCTGGTCATCCTGTTTGCCGGCGCGCTGGAGCATATGTTCCGCCCGGCGATCCAGACGCTGTTCGCCAGTGTGAGCCCAGGTTCGGTCGGCGTCACCGTGGTCAAGGGGGAGGGCGCCTGATGGAGCTCATCGACGTTCTCGTTCAGCTCGTCGGCGCGACGATCCGCGTCTCGGTGCCGCTGCTGCTCGCCTGCCTTGCCGGCCTCTTTTCGGAGCGCGCGGGCATTTTCGACATCGGCCTCGAAGGCAAGATGCTGGCCGGCGCCTTCGCCGGCGCTTCGGCCGCCGCCGTCACCGGCTCGGCCTGGATCGGGCTGGCCGCCGCGATATTGACGGCAGTCTGCTTCGGGCTGGTGCACGGCTTTGCCTCCATCACCCACCGCGGCAACCAGATCGTCTCGGGCGTTGCGATCAACTTCATCGCAGCCGGCTCCACCATCATCCTCGGCCAGGCCTGGTTCCAGCAGGGCGGCCGCACGCCCTCGCTGAGCGGCGATGCCCGCTTCCAGGCCATCACGCTGCCGGGTGCGGATGCGGTTCATGACGTGCCGGTGATCGGCCCGATCTATGCTGAAGTCATCTCCGGCCATTCGCTGCTGGTCTATGTCGCCTTCCTGATGGTGCCGTTCACCTGGTGGGTGCTGTTCCGCACCCGCTTCGGCCTGCGCCTGCGCGCCGTAGGCGAAAACCCGGCGGCGGTGGATACTGCGGGTATTTCGGTGACTTGGCTGCGCTATCGCGCTGTGCTGTGCACCGGCGTGCTGACCGGCATTGCCGGCGCCTATCTTTCGGTGGCGCAGAACGCCGGCTTCGTGAAGGACATGACCGCCGGCAAGGGCTTTATCGCGCTCGCTGCACTCATCTTCGCCAAGTGGAAGCCGGTGCCGGCCATGTTCGCCTGCCTGCTTTTCGGTTTCCTGGAAGCCGCTTCCATCCGCTTCCAGGGCATGCCTTGGCCGTTCATCGGCAAGGTGCCGGTGCAGCTCATGCAGGCGCTGCCTTACATCCTCACCGTCATCCTTCTCGCCGGCTTCATCGGCAAGGCCATCCCGCCGCGCGCCGGCGGCGTGCCCTACGTGAAGGAACGGTGATTTAAGCTCGCGGAGACGTAGCCTCTCCCCTCACGAAGCGGGGGAGAGGTGTCGACGCAGAGCCGAGACGGAGAGGGGATAAAACCATGTCTCATGACCTATTTCTTGCCGCCAGGCAGGCCATGGCGAAAGCCCATGCGCCCTATTCGAAATTCCCGGTAGGGGCGGCGCTGCGCACTGAGGACGGCCGCGTCTTCTCCGGCTGCAACATCGAGGTGGCGTCCTATCCCGAGGGCTGGTGCGCCGAGACCACGGCGCTCGGCCATTACATCATGGGCGGCGGCGGCAGGATCGCCGAGATCGCCGTGGTCGCCGAACGCATGGACCGCATCACGCCTTGTGGCGGCTGCCGCCAGCGGCTTGCCGAGTTCGCCAGTGCTGAGACAAAACTGTTCCTCTGCGACCAGACCGGCGTGGTCGAGACGGTGACGATGGGCCAGATGCTCCCCTACGGTTTCGAAGGCAGCACGCTCAAATGAAGGAAGCGATCGATCATCTCGTCGAACGGCTGGGCGGCTTGGCGCCGCGCGTGGCGCTCGTGCTCGGCTCCGGCCTGGGCGGCCTCGTCAACGAGGTAGAGAAGCCGGTCCGCATCTCCTATGCCGACCTGCCGGGCTTCCCGGTCAGCGGCGTAACCGGCCATGCCGGCGAGGTCGTTGCGGGCCATTTCGCCGGCGTTCCGGTGCTGATGCTGGCCGGCCGCGCGCACTATTACGAACACGGCAATGCCGCAGCCATGCGGCCGGTCATCGAGGCGCTGGCCGGCATCGGCATCACGCACCTGCTGCTCACCAATGCCGCCGGCTCGGTCGACGCCGACATGCTGCCGGGCTCGGTGATGCTGATCGAAGATCACATCAATTTCTCAGGCACCAACCCGCTGTTCGGCGAGCCGAGCGACCGCCGCTTCGTCGGCATGACGGGGGCCTATGACCCTGGCATGCGCGCCGCACTTCAGCGTGCCGCGGCAACTGCCGACATCACGCTGCACCGGGGCGTCTATATGTGGTTCTCCGGCCCGAGCTTCGAGACACCGGCCGAAATCCGCATGGTGCGTGTCCTGGGCGCCAACGCGGTGGGCATGTCGACCGTGCCGGAGGTCATCCTGGCGCGCTTCTTCGGCCTGAAGGTCGCGGCCTGCTCGGTCATCACCAATCTGGCTGCGGGCATGACCGGGGCCGAACTGTCGCACGAAGAGACCAAGGACATGGCGCCCATCGGCGGCGCCCGCCTGGCCACTGTGCTGAAGACCATGTTCCGCGAGGGGTTTTTGGATGAGTAGCGGTGCCGCGAGAGGAAGCAGCCTGCTTCCGCAGGAAATCATCCGCCGCAAGCGCGACGGCAAGCCGCTCTCCGCCGAGGAGATCGCCGGTTTTGTCCAGGGCTTGACCTCGGGCGCGGTGTCCGAAGGCCAGGTGGCGGCACTTGCCATGGCCGTGTTCTTCAACGGCATGAGCCGTGACGAGGCCGTGGGGCTGACGGTCGCCATGCGCGATTCCGGCGACGTGCTCGACTGGTCGGATCTGCCCGGTCCGGTCACCGACAAGCACTCCACCGGTGGCGTCGGCGACAATGTCTCGCTGATGCTGGCGCCCATCGTGGCGGCCTGCGGCGCCTATGTGCCGATGATCTCCGGCCGCGGCCTCGGCCACACTGGCGGCACACTCGACAAGATGGATTCCATCCCGGGCTATGTCAGCCAGCCCGACAACGGGCTGTTCCGCGATGCGGTGCTGAAGACGGGCTGCGCCATCATCGGCCAGACGGCAAACCTCGCGCCGGCCGACAAGCGCGTCTATTCGATCCGCGACGTGACGGCGACGGTCGAGTCCATTCCGCTCATCACCGCCTCGATTCTGTCCAAGAAGCTGGCAGCAGGGCTGCAGTCACTGGTGCTCGACGTCAAGGTCGGCAACGGCGCCTTCATGGCCAAGAGCCGCGATGCCACAGCACTCGCGACCAGCCTGGTCGAGGTGGCGAACGGCGCGGGCCTGCCCACCTCGGCGCTGATCACCAGCATGGACGAGCCGCTGGCCTCGGCCGCCGGCAATGCGGTGGAAGTGCAAAACGCCGTCGATTTCCTCACGGGCCGCCATCGCGACCGCCGGCTGGAGCAGGTCACGCTGGCGCTTGCAGCCGAGATGCTGCAGCAGGCTGGCATCGCCGCCTCCAACCAGGACGGCGAGCGGCGTGCGCGGCAGGTGCTGGACAGCGGTGCTGCCGCCGAAGTGTTTTCGCGTATGGTGGCGGTGCTCGGCGGCCCCACGGATTTTGTCGAGAATTGCGCGTCCTATCTGCCCAAGGCCAAGCTGGAACTTGCCGTGAAGGCGCCGCGCGACGGCTTCGTGACGCACATCGAGACGCGCGATGTCGGCCTAGCGGTGGTGGCGCTCGGCGGCGGCCGCACCAAGCCGGAAGACGGCGTCGACCACACCGTCGGCATCACCCGGCTGCTGCCGGTCGGCACCGAGGTCAGGGCCGGCGAGGCGCTGGCACTGGTTCATGCGCGCCACGAAGCGGATGCCGAGCGCGCTATAGCGGCGGTTCACGCTGCCTACACGCTGGGCGACGCGAGGCCGACCCCGCACAAGGCGGTGGTGAGGCGCATCGGCCCGCGCAGCTGACAGATTTGAGAAGAAGAGCGCCGGGCTTTCGCGCCCGGCTGCGGGAAAGACCGGCGCGACGTCCTTCAGAACGCCGCGCCGTTTCGTTTCAGGCCGTGGTGCGGGGAGCGCGGAAGAACATCACCGCGGCTGCCAGGAAGGCGACAAGGCCGCAATAGGCGAACGCGCTGGCAACGCCGGCATTGTCCACCAGAAGGCCGCCGAACACCGCGCCCGCTGCGATCGATACCTGGAAGGTCGCGACCATCAGCCCGCCCGCGCTTTCGGCCTGGTCGGGTGCCGCGCGAACTATCCAGGTCTGAACGCTGACCGGCACCGCCCCGAAGGCAAAGCCCCACAGCGCGACCGAGATGGCCGCGGCCACCGGCGAGGCGCCCAGGAAGAGCAACGACAGGGTGGTTGCGGCAATCATAAGCGGAGCCAGGCAGATAGCGGCCTTGAGGTTGCGCTCGGCCAGCAGGCCCCCGGCGAGATTGCCGAAGAAGCCGCCGACGCCATAGGCGAGCAGCACGAGCGAGATCGTCTCGATGCCGAGCACCGGAACCCTTTCAAGGAAGGCGCGGACATAGGTGAAGCCGGCGAAATGGCCGGAGACCAGCAGCACGATCAGCACCAGCCCGAGCCGGACCAGCGGGTTGCGGGCGACGTCGAACAGGGTGCGGAAGCTCGAAACGTTGACCGGTGGCAGGCTCGGCACGCTCACGAGCTGTACGAGAAGCGTGACGACGCCGAGGACGCCAGCGAGCATGAAGGTGCTGCGCCAGCCCCACAGGTCACCGACATAGGCGCCGATCGGTGCTGCGCAGACCGTGGCCAGCGAGACGCCGGTGAGGATGATCGACATGGCGCGCGGCAGCACATGGCTCGGCACCAGCCGCATGGTGATTGCCGCCGACATCGACCAGAAGCCGCCGAGCCCGATGCCCAGCACCACACGTGCCAGCAGCAGAACGGGCAGCGACCAGGCGATGGCCGCGAGCACGTTGGACAGGATCAGCATCAGCGACAGGCCCCACAGCACATGCTTGCGGTCGATGCGCTTGGTGGCGATTGCAATCGTAGGCGCCGCGATCGCCGCCACCACGGCGGTGGCCGTCACTGCCTGTCCGGCGGCTCCCTCGGTCACGCCGAGATCCTGCGCCAGTGGCGTGAGTAGGCTGGCGGGCAGGAACTCCGCCGTCACCAGTCCGAAGACCCCCAGCGCCATGGACAACACGGCGGCCCATGCGGGGTCGGATCGTTCGTCTGGCTGTGCCGGGGCAAGTAGTGCTGCGTCCATGGTGCCGGTCGCGGGTTCGGTCATGATGGGCTCTCCGAATGATTGGGAGCGGAAAATGGGCGTGACGCTCTGGAGTTTCCATGTTAGAAACGCCATCATGCATGATCGATCGTCCAAACTTCCCATCACCGGCGACCCGCTGACCGACATATTGCGAGGCCTGCGCCTCGACGGCGTCGAGTACGGACGCTGCGAGATGAAGGAGCCCTGGGGCGTGGAATATCCCGCCCAGGCGGCGGCGCGCTTCCACTTCATCGGCCGGAAGGGCTGCTGGCTCATGCGGCCTTCGGGCGAGTGGGTGGAGCTCAATGCGGGCGATGCCGTGCTGCTGCCGCAGGGTGCGGGGCATGTGCTGGCGAGCGAGCCCGGCGTCAAGCCGACACCGATCACCGGCTATTCCGTGGCTGAGCTTTGCAAGAATGTCTATTGCATGTCGGACGACGGTCAGCTGAAGGAAGGCTGCCGCCCCGGGACGCTGCTTTTCAGCGGCAGCATGTATTTCAATCTCGATAGTCTGCATCCGCTGCTCGGCATGATGCCCGACGTGATGCTGACCCACGGGCTCGACGCCTATGAGCCGGCCATTCCTGCCTTGCTCGATGCCATGGCGCGCGAGGTGACGATGGAGCGGGTGGGGGCCGGCGGCATTCTCGCGCGACTGGCCGACGTGCTGGCCGCCACCATCATCCGTCTATGGGTGGAGCGGGGGTGCGGCGATTCCACCGGCTGGATCGCAGCCGTGCGGGACAAGGACATCGGCCGGGTGCTCGCCGCAATTCATCTCGAGCCGAACCGCGATTGGACGGTGGAAATCCTCGCCCGCATGATGGGCGCCTCGCGCTCTGGCTTTGCCGAGCGTTTCGCAACCATCGTAGGGCAGTCGCCGCTGAAATACGTCACCCAGGTGCGCATGCATCAGGCGCGGCAATGGCTCGTCCGCGACCGCACCAAGATTGCGGTCGTCGCCTCGCGGCTGGGCTATGAATCGGAAGCCGCCTTCAGCCGCGCGTTCAAGCGCGTCATCGGCGCGCCGCCCAGCCATTTCCGCTCCGAGGATGCCGTCGCAGCGGAATAGCGGCGCTACTGCACCAAGAGCAGCGTGCCGTTTTCGACCTGGTACTTGCCGAGCCGGTTGAGGAAGCTCATGCCGACCAGCGTGCCGGACAGCGCCTTGTCGTCCATCACCACGGCCTGCACATTGTCGAGCGAGACCTGGCCGATCTGCAGCCGGTCGATGGTCACCACCGCAGCCCGCGCCATGCCATTGGCGGTGTCGACCTGCTCGGAAAAATCCATCTGCGCCGGCGAAATGCCGATGCGCCGCGCCGTCGAGCGGTTGATCGCCACAGCGGTGGCCCCGGTGTCGATCATGGCGTCGACCCGGCGTCCGTTCATCGTGAATTCGGCGGTGAAGTGGCCGCGCTGGTCGGCCGCAAGCCGCACCTTGCGGCCGCTGGTTTCGTTCGAGCCCGATGACGCGGGCATGGCCGAAACCGACGCGGTCGTCATTTTGTCGCTGCCCAGGAAGGAAACCAGCATGCGCTGGAACGCTTCCTGGTTCGATTGGTAAAGCGTCGGGAACGACGCCGATGTTCCCGCGCAGACGGAGAAGATGATCAACTTGCGAAGCATGTGCCGCCCTGTTCTTTTTTGGGCGAACGTAGGCCTGCATGGTATCGGGGCCTTTAACGCCACGCCGTTCGCGTGGCGCTTCGCAAGGATTTCGGCGCGCGTCCTTAATCGCCGGTAAAACTACTTCGTGCCGTAGAGACGGTCGCCAGCGTCGCCGAGACCGGGGACGATGTAGCCCTTCTCGTTGAGCTGGCGGTCGATGGCCGCGGTGTAGACCGGCACGTCCGGATGCGCGTTGGTGAAGCGCTCGATGCCTTCGGGCGCTGCCAGCAGGCACAGATAGCGCATGTTGGTGGCGCCGCGCTCCTTCAGCTTGTCGATCGCCGCGATCGCCGAATTGGCGGTTGCCAGCATCGGATCGACGACGATGATCAGGCGGTCGGCGAGATCGCTCGGCGCCTTGAAGAAATACTCGACCGCCTCAAGAGTCTCGTGGTCGCGGTAGAGCCCGATATGGGCGACGCGCGCTGCCGGCACCAGATCGAGCAGACCTTCCAGAAGCCCGTTGCCGGCGCGCAGAACCGAGGCGAAGACCAGCTTCTTGCCCTCGAGGATCGGCGCTTCCATCGTCTCGATGGGGGTCTCGATGCTTTTGGTGGTGAGCTCCAGGTCGCGCGTCACCTCGTAGCCGAGCAGCAGCGAGATTTCGCGCAGCAGCCGCCGGAAGCTCGCCGTGGACGTTTCCTTGTCGCGCATGATGGTGAGCTTGTGCTGCACAAGCGGATGGTCGACGACTGTGACGCCCATTGAAATCTCTCCTGAAGGTTCTGCTGTGGCCGCAACATTAGCGGTTGCGTGCAGCCGGTGAAACCGCCTGCCGCGCGCCAGCCCACAGCTTTATGCCCATTTTCAGCGTTTTGGCGCTTCGAGACGCGATAATAGCGCCGCCTTGGTCTTGCGGTCCACAAAAGCGGCTTCGATTGCCGTGCGAGTCACCGCCGAAAGCGCCTTTTCGCTCATGCCGAAATGCGTCGCGGCAATATCGTATTCGCGCTTCAGCGTCGTCCAGAAATAGGGCGGATCGTCGGAATTGAGCGTCACCTTGCAGCCGGCCTCCTGCAGCTTGAGGAAGGGGTGGCTGGTAAAATCGTCGAACACCTTTAGCGCGATGTTGGAGCCGGGGCAGCACTCCAGCACCACGCCCTCGTCGGCGATGCGCTTGACGAGGTCGGGGTTCTCAATGGCGCGCACGCCATGGCCGATGCGCGAGGGGCGGATGTGGTCGAGTGCGGCCTTCACGCTTTCCCAGCCGCCGAACTCGCCGGCATGAACGGTGATGCCGAGCCCCGCCTCGCGCGCGATCTCGAAGGCGCGCACATAGTCTTCCATGTCGCCCTGGCGCTCGTCGCCGGCGACGCCGAAGCCGGTCACCAGCGGGTGGTCGCACTTGGCCGCGAAGCGCGCCGCAGCCTCGATCGATTCGACACCGACATGGCGCACGCCGGTCACGATCATCCGGCCCTCGATGCCTGTCTTGTCGCGGGCACGCAAAATGCCTTCGCCAAGCGCCTCGGTGTAGGCCTGGGGCGACAGGCCGGCCTTCAAGGCATGGTCGGGCGAGGTGAAGACCTCCGAATAGATGGCGCCGTCCCGCGCCAGGCTGGTCAGGTAATGCTCGGAAAGCCTGGCGTAGTCCTCTTCCGTGCGAAACAGGTCGGAGGCGACATCATAGGCCGCGAGGAAGCTGGTGAAATCGTGCCACACGAAGGAGCCGTCGCGGATGATGTGGGAGACGTCCTTGCCATATTTTGCGGCCTGTTTCAGCACCAGCTCAGGTGCTGCCGCACCCTCGATGTGGCAGTGCAATTCCGCTTTCAACGTCATCTTGTCTCCCTCGCAATACCTGTCCCCGAAAAGCGCGGCTCTTCACCGCGCCCTAAACAGCCTTAAACAATGGCGTAGCGCATTTTGATCGGCTATGGTCCCGCCGGATTTATGGCGGATCGGAAAAAATGTCAGAGCAACGGACCACTGTGGCCGGCGGCATGGAAACCTCTTACGGTTTCAAGAGCGTAGGTCAGGACGAGAAGCAAGGCCTGGTCAACGAGGTTTTCCACCGCGTTGCGGGTCGCTACGACCTGATGAACGACCTGATGTCGGCCGGCCTGCATCGCCTGTGGAAAGATGCGATGGTGGCTTGGCTCAATCCGCCCAAGCGGCCCGGCTGGCGGGTGTTGGACGTGGCCGGCGGCACCGGCGACATCTCCTTCCGCATAGTGGAGGCTTCGCACCGGCAGGCGCACGCCACCGTGCTCGACATCAACGGCTCCATGCTGGCCGTCGGCAAGGAGCGCGCCGAAAAGCGTGGCCTGTCTGCGAACACTGAATTCGTCGAGGCCAATGCCGAGGAGCTGCCCTTCGCCGACGAGACTTTTGATGCCTATACGATCGCGTTCGGCATCCGCAATGTGCCGCGCATCGACAAGGCGCTGTCTGAGGCTTATCGCGTGCTGAAGCCGGGCGGCCGTTTCCTGTGCCTCGAGTTTTCCGAAGTCGAGATGCCCATACTCGACAAGGTCTATGAGGAGTGGTCGTTCAGGGCCATTCCGCGCATCGGCCAGCTCGTGACCGGCGACGGCGAACCCTACAGCTACCTGGTCGAATCGATCCGCAAGTTTCCCAACCAGTCGAACTTTGCCGCGATGATCTCGCGCGCCGGCTTCGACCGGGTCACATACCGGAACTACTCCGGCGGCATCGCCGCCCTGCATTCCGGCTGGAAGCTGTGACGGGCGGCTTCGCATGAGTTCTGCAGGTGCCGCTTTCCGGCTTGTCCGGGCTGGATGGATTCTGACGCGTGAAGGCGTCATCGCGGCTTTGCCGGGCGAGGAAATGACGGGCCTGCCGAAATTCGGCTGGCGCGTCGCCAAGCTTCTGACGCGCGGCGGCGCCCGCCGGCGCCAGCGCTCGGAGCGGTTGGCCCACGCGGTGGCGAGGCTGGGGCCCTCCTATGTCAAGCTCGGCCAGTTCCTGGCGACCCGCCCTGACGTGGTCGGCAACGACATCGCCCTCGATCTCGCTTTGCTGCAGGACCGCCTGCACACCTTCCCCAAGGCGCAGGCGGTGCATGCCATCGAAAGCTCGCTGGGACGACCCGTCGGTGATCTTTACATCGAGTTGGGCAATCCGGTCGCTGCCGCTTCCATCGCGCAGGTGCATGGTGCGATGGTGGAGCGCGAGACCGGTGCGTCCAAGGTTGCCGTGAAGGTGATACGGCCGGGCGTGCGCAAGGCCTTCCAGAACGATCTGGAAAGCTTCTTCCTCGCCGCCCGGCTGCAGGAACGCTACATGCCCTCCACCCGCCGGCTGAAGCCGGTCGAGGTGACCGAGACGCTGGCGCAGACCACGCGCATCGAGATGGATCTGCGCCTGGAAGCCGCGGCGCTCTCCGAAATCGGCGAGAACACGCGCGACGACCCCGGTTTCCGCGTGCCGCATGTCGACTGGGAACGCACCGGCCGCGACGTGCTGACCATGGAATGGGTCGACGGCATCAAGATGAGCGATGTCGATGCGCTGAGCGCAGCCGGCCACGATCTGCCGCAACTGGCCGCGAACCTCATCCAGTCCTTCCTGCGGCATACGCTGCGCGACGGCTTCTTCCATGCCGACATGCATCCAGGCAATCTGTTCGTGGAGGCCGACGGCACCATTGTGGCCGTCGATCTCGGCATCGCCGGGCGGCTCGGCAAGAAGGAGCGCCGCTTCCTGGCCGAGATCCTCTACGGCTTCATCACGCGCGACTACACGCGCGTTGCCGAAGTGCATTTCGAGGCCGGCTATGTGCCGCACAAGCACAATGTCGCGGCCTTCGCGCAGGCCATCCGCGCGATCGGCGAGCCGATCCACGGCCAGCCGGCGGAAACCATTTCCATGGCCAAGCTGCTGACGCTGCTGTTCGAGGTCACCGAACTCTTCGACATGCAGACGCGCCCCGAACTGATCCTGCTGCAGAAGACCATGGTGGTGGTGGAGGGCGTGGCCCGCACGCTCGACCCGCATTTCAACATGTGGCAGGCGTCGGAGCCGGTGGTGGGCGGCTGGATTGCCAGCAATCTCGGCCCGCGCGGCATGCTGAGCGATGCGCGCGACGGCGTGCATGCGCTGGTGTCCCTGGCTCGCCAGGCGCCTGACCTTGCCGCCCGCGCCGAGCGCCTCTCGCGCGAGATCGACGCCATGGCCGAGCATGGCCTGCGTTTCGACGACAGGACGGCCAGGGCGATCGGCCAGGCCGAGGCGCGCAACACCCGCTCGGGCCGCATCGCCCTTTGGGTGATTGCGCTGACGCTCATCTGGATCGGCTGGAAGCTGCTGTAGGGCAGATGACAGCATTGCTGGCAGTGCTGTCATTGAAGTCAATCGGCCACAGTTTTATATTGAGCGGAAGGAGGAGTAGCCTATGGCTAGGATTACCGTCCGCAATCTGGATGACTGGGTAATGCAGAAGCTGAAGGAGCGCGGCGCGGCGCGTGGTGTCTCGATGGAACAGGAGGCTCGCGACGTGCTCGCTGCCGCCCTCGGTTTGCCCACAAGCGAAGGCTTTGACCGTAGTCGCTTGAAGTTTGATGACGAGGCGGTCGATACTGATCAGAGAACTGATTGATGGGAGTTCGAGAGGTACGACGGTGGGTACTCTGACTATCCGCAATCTCGATGAGCCCACCAAACGGAAACTGCGCGTGCGCGCCGCCGCGCACGGCATTTCGGCAGAGCAGGAAGTTCGGCAGATACTGGCCGAGGGAGTAGGACTGGGGGATCGACTCGCGGTGACCGGCGCCAGGCTTACCGTGGAGGAGATTCTTGAGTTTGGTCGGAGATTGCCGAAAGTCGACTTCGATCAAAAGCTCATTAGCGATGACCTCTGGTCTTTCGTCGAGAAAGACTGAACGATGGTGATCGACACATCTGCAATCGTTGCGATCCTCAAGCAGGAACCGGACGCGCTTGAGATTGCCCAGTGCTTGGCGGGCAACCAGAAGAAGTTCATCAGCGCTGCGACGGTCATGGAATGTGGCCTGGTAGTTGCCCGCAAATATGGGGCAGCAGGGGTGGCGGAAATGAATGGTCTCCTAGCGGGGCTCGGCGTCGAGATCATAGACTTTTCGGGAGACCATGCCGCACTCGGTATAGACGCCTATCAGCGCTATGGGCGTGGCTCCGGCCACAAGGCAAATCTCAACATGGGCGACTGTTTTTCTTACGTGCTTGCCAAAACCCGGAACCTGCCTCTGCTTTTCAAGGGCGACGATTTCGTCCATACCGATATCGAGCCGGCGTTGAAGCCGGCGTGAGGGCAGGCAAGGCATGACACTTTCTGGCAAGCGCATTCTGCTCATTATTGGCGGCGGCATCGCGGCCTACAAGTCGCTCGACCTCATCCGCCGCCTGCGTGAGCGTGGCGCATCGGTGCGCTGCGTGATGACGGAAGCCGCGCAGCAGTTCGTCACGCCGCTCGCCGTCGGCGCGCTCAGTGCCGACCACGTCTTCACCGACCTCTTCGACCGTCAGGACGAGCAGGATGTCGGCCATATTCGCCTGTCGCGCGAGGCGGACTTGATCGTGGTGGCGCCCGCCACCGCCGACCTGATGGCCAAGCTCGCCAATGGGCTCGCCAACGATCTTGCCTCGGCCGTGCTGCTCGCCGCCGACAAGCCGGTGCTGATGGCGCCGGCGATGAACCCGAAAATGTGGTCGCACCCGGCTACCCGCCGCAACCATGCGACATTATCGAAGGACGGCGTCGCCTTCGTCGGCCCCAACAAGGGCGAGATGGCCGAGAGCGGCGAGGCCGGCGAGGGGCGCATGGCCGAGCCGCTGGAGATCGTGGCGGCCATCGAGGCGCGGTTCGATACGCAGCCGAAGCCGCTGGCCGGCCGCAGGATCATCGTCACCTCCGGCCCCACCCACGAGCCCATCGACCCGGTGCGCTACATCGCCAACCGCTCGTCGGGCAAGCAGGGCCATGCGATTGCGGCAGCACTCGCAAAACTCGGCGCCGATGTGCGGCTGGTGTCCGGGCCGGTGACCATTCCCGATCCGGCCGGCGTCCACACCACCCATGTCGAAAGCGCGCGCGAAATGCGCGACGCGGTGGAGGGCCTGCTGCCGGCCGATGCCGCCGTCTTCGTCGCCGCCGTTGCCGACTGGCGCACGGCCAATTCGGCTGACGAGAAGATCAAGAAGGTGCCGGGCGAGGGGCCGCCGGCGCTGCAGATGGTCGAAAACCCCGACATCCTCGCAACAGTCGGCCACGCAAAGAACCGCCCCTATCTCGTCGTCGGCTTTGCCGCCGAGACGCAGAACGTTGTCGCCAACGCCGAAGCCAAGCTGAAGAAGAAGGGCGCCGATTTCATCGTCGCCAACGATGTCTCCGCAGCCGGCGGCGCCATGGGCGGTGACCGCAACCGGGTCAAGATCGTCTCCAAGGCGGGCATCGAGGAATGGCCCGACATGAGCAAGGACGAGGTCGCCGCACGGCTCGCCGAAGTCATTGCCGAGCGCCTGAAGACGATCACGGTTTGACCGGCCGCCAGAGCATTTTGCAGCCAGACGGAAACGTCTGGCGCTGCACAAATGCGGCCAAGAATAAGGATAGGGCGGCGGATCAGCATTCGTCAGAATGTCCGCGGCTCTAGCCACGATTTCCGCGCTTCCGCTGTTTCGCATCCGAACACTTATTGTTTATCGAATGCGGTCTTGGCCGCTCCTCGCCCGCGTGCAAGAGGAGCATGCCAATCCATTCGGAGTATCTTTCCAAATGAAACTTTTCTACATGCCCGGCGCCTGCTCGCTGGCCCCGCATATCGTTGCCAACGAAGCCGGTCTGAACGTGGAACTCATCAAGGTCAACGGCAAGACCAAGAAGACCGAGACCGATCAGGACTTCCTCGCCACCAACCCCAACGGCTATGTGCCGGCGCTGGTGCTGGCCGATGGCGAACTGATGACCGAGGCGTCGGTGCTGGTGCAGTACCTCGCCGACCAGAAGCCCGAGAGCGGCCTGATGCCCAAGGCCGGCGAAATGGCGCGCTACCGCGTGCAGCAGTGGCTGGCCTTCGTTTCGACGGAGCTGCACAAGGCTTTTGGTCCGTTCTTCAAGCCCGATACGCCCGAGGCCACCAAGGAGACGAACCGCGCCCATCTCAATAAGCGCCTTGCCTATGTCGACCAGAAGCTCGAGGGCCGTTCCTACCTGATGGGCGAGGTCTTCAGCGCGGCGGATGCCTATCTGTGGACCGTGCTCGGCTGGGCGCGCCATATCGGCTTCGACCTGTCGCCCTTCGCCAACATCCAGCGCTTCATCGCCACAGTGGCCGCCCGCCCGGCCGTGCAGCAGACGCTGCGCGAGGAAGGCCTGGCCTAGAGGGCTTCGCCGAAAGCAGCCTCAAACAAAACCGGCCCGGAAATCGGTCTTCGATTTCCGGGCCGTTGTCTTTTCAACGCCGTGTGGTCAGGCTCGCAGATAATGAGAATCTATCTGCACGGTAATCAAGGTGAACTGCAGTCCGATTTTTCTGAAAGTGATAAAGCGGTGCGGCAGATAATGAGAAACAGCCTGTTCTATTTCTGAAAAAATGCGAAAAGCGCTGCCGCTTCGGCGCCCAATCACATAACTTCGCGCTCGGGAAAAATACGGTAGAAGCTGCCTGCGCCATAATAGATCGCCCGCGCGGCCACTCCAAGCTTTCGATCGATATCGGAAATATCTTCGAGATTTGGCCGAGAACCCCGTAATCAGGCGGTCATGAAATTCCCGCAGTAGCTCGTCCGCCTTTTGTGCGAAACCACTCTCGGAAACGACGACCGAATACGTCTTATCAGTAGGCGACTGGGCCATCAGATCTCATTGCTGTTCAGCTTGGCAGTGGACCGCGTTTTTCGGGTTCGTCGGCAACTTTGCGTTCGACCAGGTCAACGGCTACAACCCAGTCCCGGTCCATCAATGCGGAAATGTCGTGCAAAGCTCCATTGCTCTGCGCGAACGTCCGCAGATCATCGAAGATGTGCTGAAGGTCTCGCGGCTCCAAGCTCTTTATGTGATCCCCCGGGGTGACGACTGAAAGCAAGCGCCCACGCTACGGAAAATCCACAGTGGCCGAGCCAACATCGATTTCCTGCAAGGCAAGCAAGTTACCAATAGGATAGAGTTTGCAGCCTTGGATCTCGATAGGAAAATCCCATGGGCCAGGACGATCCATGAGCATTTCTCCGATATGATCTTTGGCCAACAAGTCAGTCCAGAACATGGCCATCTTTAAAGATATCACCTTCGGGTATCCCTCAAGACGGAGGTCCGCCGTCACTTCCAAGCATCCGTCCTTGTTGTTGTATCCAGCTTGGAGAACTCCCCCCATGCCATCGCCAAGCTCAAATGCAGCGCCGTGCATGACGGTGACGGCATGAAGGATCATCAAGGCTCTGGCTCCATCCAGCTTGCCACCGTCGGCCGCCGTCATCAGGCCGTTCTTGATCATCACATGCTTGAAGTCTTCGAAAACCTGCTGTGCACGCAGGGCAGGATTCCATATCACGCGATCGCCGAAGTTGAGTGCGAGAAGCTCTTCGGTCGCGCTTAGCGAGCCTCCTCCCGCGCCTTTTCGTAGCTTCTCGATTGCCGACTCGAGCACGGACGCGGCTTTGCGCCTTCCGAGTCCTCCGGAGAGCCTGGCGACTTGTTCATCTGTTGCCATCCTGAAGTTCGACTCTGCGCGAGCAAGGATTTGATCGATGTTGGGCCCGGCAGGATTCAGTGCCCTGTCGACGAGCGGCCTAAATGTCGTGCGCATGTCACGAATGCGGTCGGTAACAGGCCCTCGGTTTCGCAAGTCCGGATGGGCCGCGAAATCGGCGAGTTCTTTGAAGCTCACGCGGCCATAAGATGAAGACCGCATTCCGACATAAAGCTTCGCCACGTCATCCGCCCGCAGGTCGCCGCTCATCAGACGATTGAGCCGCGCCTTCAACTGCTGATCGTGCAGTGTCATCGATCTCGACATTCCAATTCCCGGTTCGCCTCGCTTTGACCTGCCACTGAGCTTTCATCCGGCTGCGATTAGAGCCTCAGCGGTTTTGAATACGCCAATGGGCGCGGTGTGAGCAACCGGCGCAAACGCGAAGCCTTCATCTGGCGCAGCGTTGGAGCCGGTTGCGGCGATGGTCCCGGCGTAGTTTGCCGGGGTCTGGTATCCGAGCGATGAGTGCGGTCGGAAATGGTTGTAATCGTCTGCCCACTCCGCAATGGCGCTTCGGGCATGATCGAGGCCGAAGAACAGGCTTTCGTTGAGCAACTCGTCGCGCATCCGGCCGTTGAAGGACTCGACATAGCCGTTTTGCATCGGCTTTCCCGGCGCGATGTAATGCCATTCGACCTTGTGATCCTTCGACCAGGCAAGGATTGCATTCGAGGTGAACTCCGTTCCGTGGTCAGAGACGATCATGGCGGGCTTGCCGCGTCGTTCGAGGAGCGCTGTCAACTCCCGGGCGACACGGCGGCCGGAGATCGAGGTGTCGGGGATCGCTGCCAGGCACTCGCGCGTCACATCATCGACGACATTGAGAACGCGGAAGCGTCTGCCGCAGGCAAACTGGTCATGCACAAAATCCAGCGACCATCGGGCATTGGCTTTCGCTTCAACCAGGATCGGCGCACGCGTGCCGACGGCACGCCGCCGGGCTCTCCGCTTGCGAACGGACAGCCCTTCCTCGCGATAGAGACGGTAGATGCGGTTGACCCCGGACGGCTCTCCCTCCCGCCGAAGCAGAATGAACAGCCGTCGATAGCCGAAACGCCGCCGCTCATTGGCTAGGTCGTGCAGCTTTGCTCGCAGCGCCACATCCGGCGGTCGGCGGGACCGATAGCGGATCATCTTGCGGTCGGCGGATATGATCTGGCAGGCCCGCCGTTCCGAAAGACCCATGACGGCCTTCAGATGCGCGACAGCGTCACGCTTGGCGGCAGGCCCTACCAT
>NZ_PXYL01000032.1 GCF_003012705.1 Pseudaminobacter soli (ex Li et al. 2025) | reverse complement strand
ACCGACGAACAGATCCATGGGCATGGCTCCTTGACCAGTTAAGCTTGAGGAGCCTGCCCGCAGATTGAAATCCTGTCACCCCCGCAGCGGGAGCGCCACGGGAGCCCCAATCATCCGATCTTTTTTGATCATCTTTCGGGAGCGCCAGGCGAGCGATTGCTCTGTTTGCCGCCTTGCACGAGCCGCCAGTCGGTGCGCAGTTCGATATAGCGTTCAAGTGCCTCGGCCAGATCGGCCTCTTCTGTCACGCCCTCCTGGTACTTGCGCATCAGAAAGCGTGCTGCCTCATCGCCGCCGCCTATTGGCAGACGTGCGCCGCTGAGAACACGTTTGATCTTTCCAAGATCGGACGCAGATAAGTACGGGTGACTTGTAGACACATCTTTTCTCCCGGGTTGCTTTGTCATTGTCCCCCGGGGCTGCCCTGTCATCTAAAATGTCCCTGTCGATGCCGTGCGTCCAGAGCCCTGGCTGGCTCATATCTTCAAATGACGCCGCCTCATCTCATGCGGCCTGCCTTTCGTTTCAGAGCTGCGGAGAAATAACGTCGAGGCGCGCAGATTAGCGGCGACATCTTCGCCCATATATCGCCCGCCTCACGCTTGGGCGGGTCTTTTTCGATACTGGAGCGGTTTGCCCTTACGTGACCGCCGGTTTGGCCAGTGCTATCCTCATTTTCGGTGAGCTAACTTCATAGCGGTCAAGCTGTAGCCCGCCTCGGTTGCCGGGGCGGGCTGTTTTTTGCCTCGAGACAAGGCTCAAGGGACGGTTCACTCATGGCGCTTGCCATTTTGATCGAGACTTTCGAGCACGCAGTAATACTAACGTGTCAGGGCTAACCCCTTCACGGGGTCGCTGTAATACCTGAATTGCCTTTGAGAATCTCATAATAAACAATCGGGTCGCTGCGAGAACTACCTCGTGGTGGGGGACAGATGGTCGCGTAACAGCGGCCTTTTCTTGGTCGAATGTACCCAAGCGAAAGGACCCCGATATGAAAAAGATTCTCCTCGCCTCGATTGCAGTTCTTGCCATGTCCGCCTTTGTTGCTGAAGGCGCGTATGCAGGTGGCGGCGGCGGCAACCAAAATGGCGGGTCGAACAACGGAAACGGCAACGGAAACGGAAACACTGGAAATAACAACGGCAACAACAACGGAAACAACAACACTGGCTCCGGAAACGGAAACAACAACGGCAACCATAATTCCGGTTCAAATAACGGGAACGGGAACGGAAATAACAATAGTGGGAACAATAACGGAAACAATAACGGAAACAATAATTCCGGATCGGGCAACGGCAATAACAACGGCAACCACAACTCGGGATCGGGCAACGGGAACGGGAATGGAAATCACAACAGGGGATCGAATAACGGGAACTGGAATGGAAACAATAACTCCGGTTCGAATAACGGCAACTGGAACGGTAATAACAATTCCGGCTCGAACAACGGCAACAACAATGGCAACGGGAATATCCGCGGTCACCATCACCATCATCACAAATCAACTTGGTGAGGGCATCACCGGATCTTCTGAGAGCCCGCCGGCTAAGACGCTCTCATGAACGCATTATAGCCCGTCGTCTCACAAGACGGCGGGCCATCTCGCATTTTGGCGCAGCCATAGCGATTGGTGGGGTGATGTCCTTGAGGTGGTGCCGGCGGCGTGAAGATGGCCTACTCAACTCGATCGGTGCCCAAACAGCCGGCGGGCATTTCTCACTCAAAACACCAAAGTATCTGTGCTTCCGACCGGACGATCGTCGCCATACGCAGATGTCTCTCCACCCTAATCATGGTGGCCGCCCTCGAGCGTCAGCGCGGAATGCTTCCTAGAAGACAGGGCTAGGCCGGGACAACAGCGTGATTGGCGCATTGGATAGATGCGCCCGTCTTGCCCTTCGCGAGCGCGCATTTTCATGTAGCGGCGTCGATCAACCCGTAATCTCGGTGGAAATGCGAATTTCCTCGACCTCGCCATGTTGTGCAAGCGTCGCCGATTCCGACACCCAGCCTGAATGTCCGGCGATCGATCGGCCATCCCCCCCAGATTCCTCGCGATGCGCGACCGTCCTCATGAGCGAGATAGAGCTTTTCCCCGCTCGATGCATGGTTGGCATTCTTCATGCCAAAGGATTTCACTCGCAGTTCTTGAACGAGCATCTGCAACTCGGCGTCGTGGGTTACGCCTACCAGCAGCTTTCCGGGGACAGCGGCCAGGGCGCCGTGCTCGGCCCCTTCGAATCCCGCGTTTTCGGCATCGGCCCCGAGATCGGCACAAGTTCGACGTCAACGACAAGACCGCGGGATACGTGAACCTAAAGGGCTATTGGGAGTTCGGCTCGAGACACCGTCCCGAAGGATGGAATGTCTGGCTGACCCTTTCCTTCTCGCCGGCACCGAAGAAGAAGACAAGCGAACAGTAGCCACTTCGGGTCGGTCTCTTTGCACTGAACACGAATACTTCCGGCATCCGCTATGAGTTCGGACCATCTTTCGCCAAGAAATGGTCGAGCGACCCCTTCGGGTCAGAAGTGCTGGTCCGGGAGAAAGTCCGCTTTTGGTCCCGCATAGTGTCCCGGATGGCAGGTGCCATAGTAGCGGTAGACCCAGGGATCACAGTAGGAAGAATACCACCACGGCACGCCTAGCCCGGAAAGAAGACGTTGTCGTGGTCACGGAAGAAGCGCCGATGATGGAAGAAGCGGCCATCACGGAAGCGCTCACCGCGGAAACCGCGGAAACCGTGGAAACCGTGGAAACCACGGAAGTCTTCACCGCGGAAGCCTTGGAAGCCACCCATGCCGTGGAAGCCCATGGCGGGGAAGCCGCGGTGGAAGCCGCCGCCCATGCCGTGGAAGCCGCCAAAGCCATGGAAGGGTCCACCGCCGTGGAAGGAGCCACCGCCGTGGAAGAACCGACCACCGTGGAAGGGGCCGCCGCCGTGGAAGCCGCCGAAGCCGCCACCGCCGTGCATCATGAAGCCGCCGCCCATCCCATGACCGCCGCCGCCCATGCCGCCGCGGGCGAGTTGCGCTCCGCCGCCAGAATCACCAGGAGTGCGCACTAGCACGGCTGACTCAAACCGGCCTTGGCAGGCTGCGGCGGTGCAGGGATGATCCCATGTCTGTGCACCTGCTGCGGGCACTGCGGAAAGTGGGCTAGGAATGCTCGCGGAATACGCGGGAGTGCTATAGAGCGCTGCAATGCCCAGCAACCCTGAGCATGCGAGTGTTGCGAGGGTGCGTCTCAATGTCGTCTCCATGGAAAGTTGTCCGTGGAGCTCAAGGCCTGCGATGATCGTGGGGGTTGGATCTCGATGCGATGATCGTGGGGTTGGGCCTTAAAGCAGAAGTGCCGATGAGCGCTCCTATGCCCAGCAATCCCGAACAAGCGAGTGTTGAGAGGTAGTGTCTCATTGTCTTCTCCAAGGGAAATTGTCCGTCGGGAGCTCTAGGCCTAGCAATGATCGTGGGGAGGATGGGCCTCCGCGCGATGATCGTGAGGGCTGGCCCTCAATCGGACGTTGCGAGCGAACGCATCGCGAACAAGAAAGTTCCCTGGAACGGGACGTTCTTGAGTTCACTTCATAAAGGTGCCGCCCGCCCGAGGCATCAAGGCCGGCCGCATACCTGCGGGGAATGTGTCTTTCCCGAGAACAGAAGCAGTCTAGTTATCACCGATTCAATCGTCAGGTCATGGAAAACGATTTCAATGCCGCTCCGTCTCGCTGCCGGCGCTCCCGATTTTACCGATTCCGGACCTTTGAAGGGATTTCCCGAACGTTGAGGTGGAGGAGATTATCTTTAAGGCCAGCGCGGCCACCCGAGCAGCGCGTATCTTGCTTTAAGAAAAGGAGATTGAAATTGGCGATGTATAGCCTTGGGAGGGGCTTGGGGAATGAAAATTCGTGCGCATGCTGCAATCTGCGCGGCGGTATTGGTGTCCGCTATGACTTGGTCAATACTAGCCGATGCCAGAAACTCCTGGCGTAATATCTATGGTTTCAGGATGGGCTGACTGCGAGCTGCCTCAGCAAGCATCGGAGCGGCCGTAATGTCTATCCGCTGACAAAACAGAAGAACTACCACTCTCGGCGATGCTGATCTCTGTTCTGTCGAGAGGATTTGAGATGCCCGACATACGTGATCGCTTTATAGTTGTTCCGCTCGCTACCGATGAACGCCTGGCTTGCATCTGCATGTGGCGTCGACTTGAAGGAAGCCGCGGCAGCCGTTATGCCGAATGCCTTCTTGCGGCTGGCTATTTGAAACTCGAGCGCGGGCTCTGTGAAGATACGGAGACGATCGGGAGAGCGTGACTATCATTTTTGTGCGCGCGCTTCGCATTACGGGGGGTGGCCGGAGCAGCCGACGATCTTCAGCACCGAGAATTCAGTACGGTTGCGGCACGCCAGAAGTCGCGCCAGCTTCAATGGAGATTGCGGCCGTGTGCGTGGGGACGATCTGCGGCATTCACGTTTGGGTGAGTCGGTCGGGTGCGCGACATGCCGTGGGTTCTTTTGTATGTCTTGCCGTATGTCCTACCACCTATCGTGCGACCGTCCTGGTAATTGGCGGGAGCCGTGACCCCTGTTGCACCGCCAACTCCCGTCGTCGACGTAAGAGCCATGAGGCTTATGGAAAGCGAGAAAAGCAACGTGCGCATAGCCGTCACCTCCTTAGCCTTGATTTCGCAAAATGCACCTGGGCGCGCCAGTACGCCACCCCGCCGTTTGGAAGCCGACGGTCGCGATTTTAGCCATTTGATTGGTTTCAAACGATCGAACTGGAATCAGGTTCCTGAAGTACGAAAAACGCCAGCCCAGGGAAGCGGAGCGTACAGTTCAGGCAGTGAACCAGCTTATTCGCGGGGACAGTTTGGCTCGAGTTCGTCTGCGGACACTGCGGACTGGTGAGGCGTACACTGATGGGATAGCGGCCTTGTGCACCGAGTTGCGTTAGAATCCGCGGCCGCAATAACCGCCGAAACATGGCCAGGAGCGCCGGCATTCGCTTAATCGGCACTCCTGGGTGTGAGACGAGCCGTCGGCCCGCGGGGCATGTGCTTCTTCGGATGCGGGCAGAACCGCCGGGAGATGGCCCTGCAGTTGTCTGGCAGCAAACATCGACTTGCAGACTCGCTCTCGGTAATGGCCGCTTTCGGGCAGTGGCAAAGATGCCCTCAACGACCGACATGGGGCGAGAAGCGGAAGGTCCGCTTTCCGGCTTCAACGCCAATGTTGGTTCCGGGCCATCACCAACCCGCGGTATCCACAGGTTCACAAACCAAGCCTCGGCTGTCTGCCTAGGCTTCATTCGATGCCACCGTCGTCACGCATCACGCCGCTGAAAGGCTGACCGAGGCGCTTGTCGATCACCGGGTGCCAGGGCACGAGCTGAAAGCCGAACCCGTCGTTGCGGGCAGTCGCCCCCCGTTGTTGCGACGCACGCTTGAGCCGGCCACGTCGGGCTCCGTTTCACCTTGTCCTCACACTCGCAACAGCTCTCCGCGTGACTTAGCGGCGCCGCTCCGCCCCGGTTCTTGCGGGCAGCTTCCTAGGTTCTGTCGTGCGCGATGCTGCCTTCATGAGCTTACGGAAAGTCGGGCATTCCAAGTGGCTCGGCGCCTTGCAGTCGGCAACATGCCGGAGCGTGTCACGCAACACACGGAGCTTTGCCATCTGCCGCTGCAGGTCGTCCGCTCTGGCGCGCAGCTCGTCGCGCGGCATATCAAGCTGGCCATCCTGCCCGAACATGGCCGCAATCTCCACAAGCGAGAAGCCGGCTGCTCTGCCAAGGGCGATCAGAGAGAGCTTCAACAGCTCGTCCGCATCGAACTGCCGGCGCAATCCGCGCCTGCCAACGGAGCGGATCAAGCCGAGTTCCTCGTAATACCGCAGCGTTGAAGGGGGGACGCCGGAGCGATCCGCGACCTCGCCGATATCCATCATTTTCATGCTTGACCTCAAGTTGGCTTGAAGTCGTAGCCTCCCTCACAATGACGAGTTCAGCAAGAGGGACGACGATGACAAGCGTAGTGGATGTCACGGAAACAAGGGTCTGGCGGGACAGTCGGGCGGTAGCGCTTTTGATGGCGGCAACACTGACGGTTATGGCAAACGCAACGATCAGCCCGGCACTGCCGGGATTGCAGCATCTCTTTGCGGACGACCCTCACGCGGCGATGCTGACGCGACTGTTGGTTCCCGCACCATCATTGAGCATTGCCCTGCTAGCTCCGCTCACAGGTCTTGCGGTCGATCGGTTTGGACGTCGATTCCTGCTGCTCACCGGCATCTTGCTGTTCGTTGTTTCGGGAAGCGCCGGGCTGTACCTGCCAGATCTCCCGACGATCTTCATGAGCCGCATGATTCTGGGAGTTGCGGTTGCGTTCATCATGACCGCGCAAACCGCCCTGATCGGCGATTATTTTACCGGCGAGACCAGAAGCGCGCTGACCGGATTGCAGATTTCGGCGCGAAACTTTGGTGGTCTGGTATTCATCCTCCTGGCCGGCTCGGTTGCGGCAATATCGCCACGTCTGGCTTTCGGCGTGTATGGACTGGCGGTTCTGGTACTGCCGTTGACGTGGATGGCGATCGTTGAGCCGCGCCGAACCTTACCTATCCGGCAAGCCGGCCACGAGACTGGGACCGGGGAGCCCGTTCGCAGGCGTCTGCTTTTCATGGGCCTGATGGCTGTTCAGTCGCTGACCAACATGATCTTCTTTATCATGCCAACGCAGTTGCCGTTCTTTCTGGATGCCCGGGGCTATCACAGCGCCACGTTGACGGGCATGACCCTAAGCATCCTGATGCTGGCCGGCGGCTGCCTGGCGCTGCTCTACACGCGCATTCAACGTACTATCGGCTATGCAGGCGTCTTTGCGTTTGGGTATGCCGCTATGGCGATCGGCTTTCTACTGCTGGTCCTGTCGCCACCGTTGTTCCTGACATTTGCCGGCGCTGCCTCGATCGGCGCAGGTTACGCATTTGTCTCGCCCACCTTCGTCACCATAACGCTCAATCTTGCGCCATCACATCGACGAGGGGTGGCAGGCGGTATTCTGACGGCCTCGGTTTTCATCGGGCAGTTCTGCTCTCCTTTGCTCAGCACGCCGGCAGTTTCAGGCTTTGGTTATGACGGGCTGTTCTTTGGCGCAGTCGTGGTCCTAACCATTATGGCCATCGCAGCGCTGAGCAGCACTGTCATGCGCTCGCGTTAGGCATTTCGAGACGCCCTATTCGACCACACGCGTCATTGGTGTTAGCCCCAGAGGATTACTGGTCAGCGGTCCGCGTTCTTTGTGTAATAGGGCCGTGGCCAGTCGATTAGGCGGCGCAGCCTGTCACGGACATGCAAGCGGCAATTGAGTGTCCTGCCACCTACCGTGCGACCATTATGGCTGAAATTCGTGGACTCGGACGACGACTTCGACGATGATGAGTAAGATGGCGGCCGTGACTGATTGTGACGTGAGCCGAGCCAGCTAGGTGCATTTGCAATGCCCAACCTCGATGAAAACACCCTGCGAATAGTGCGCCGCAACATACTCCTTGGGATGTGGGCGGCGGAAAAATTGGGGCTCGTGGGCGAAAGCGCTGACGCCTATTCGACCGATCTCGGCATGCGCGCGTTTGATTACTGCGACGTGGCTAGCAAAATTCGCGAAGATTTCAACGCTGCGGGCGTGGTCGAATCCGACGAGGAAATTCGACGCATCATGAATGAGTCCTGGCTCCAAGCGTCGAGCGGCAAACGAACAGGAGATGCTCGCGACGGCGCGATGGTACAGATCGTGCGCAATCTTGTGCTGAAATGACAACCTCACCGAGGTGCGTTCCCAATCCGGGTCCCTTTCTCCAAGGCTGTCAGGGAATTTTGCTCAGCTATCCATTTTGATCCATGGTCGCCGGCATAGCTTCGTTTGACATCCGCCATAAATGTCCAATGTCCAGATCCACTCAAAGGTGCGGGCGTCCGATGGAAGACCATCTGCAAGCCATCGTCACCCTCGTCTCGCTGGTCAATCCCATGGTCTGCGCGATGATGTTCGCTGGCCTGACTGCCGGGCGGACGGGGGCGCAGCGCGTTTCGGATGCGACAAGGGCGATCCTGACCATCGCCGTGGTGCTGATCATCGCGGCGCTTGCGGGCGCTCGGATACTCGACATCTTCGGCATACCACTGGATGTGTTTTCCGTGGCTGGCGGGATCGTCCTGTCCTTCATTGGTTTCACCATGCTGTCCGGATCCAGGTCGGACAACGCGCCCGATCCCGCAACTCAGAGTCCCGATCCATCTGCTGCGGGCGCGACGCTGGCGCCGATGATCCTGTTTGCGGCCAGCCCCGGTACCATCACCGGGGTCATCACCATCGCGGCGGCGACGCGTTCGCGCACAGGCATCCCTCTTCCAGCGCTAACTGGCATATGCGTGGTCCTGATCATCACCTGGGTACTGCTGATGCTGGTTGCACGCCGATCGAAAAAGCCGAAAAGGCCAGGCCTGGCTCATGACATGGCGACCCGATACATGGGCTTGATCGTGATCGCGATGGGGATCAAGTTTGCCCTGACCGGATACAAGGCATTCATGGCTGGTTGAGGTCAGGGGTACGGCGACGTTGTTCCTGTGGAGCGTTGGCGGCTGCTGGGCCCAATGACCGCGATGAACGGCGTGCTGCTGTTCGGGTGGTCGACTGCGGTCATTTTTGAAGTTCTGCGGAGAGTATTGGCACGACAGTAGCGAAAAATCAGAGGAGGGTCGTAGAACATGGACCCGCTGCTCAAGGAACTCCGCCATAACCCTTTGCTCTGGCTCCTGGTACTTGTGCCGGTGGCGTTGGTCGCTGCGCAACTGCTCCCCAACGCGCACACGCTTCTTTTCGTCCTCTCAGTGCTCGCGATCGTGCCGCTTGCCGCCTTGCTCAGTCATGCTACCGAATCTGTCGCAGAAAAGACTGGCGACGCTGCAGGCGGGCTGCTCAATGCTACACTTGGAAACCTGACGGAACTGGTCATTGCGGGGGCGGCTCTCCGGGCGGGGGAGTATGCGCTGGTGAAAGGCTCCATAGCCGGCGCTATTGTTACCAACACGCTTTTCATGCTTGGAGCATCCTTTCTTCTCGGAGGCCTCAAGCACCATCTCCAAGAGTTCAATCGGCCTACCGCCCGCCTGCACGCAGCTTTGCTCTTTCTAGCTACGATTGCGCTCATAAGTCCTTCGGCGATCGCCCAAGCTGACTTGCTGCCGGGCGCTGCTTTGACCCAGAAGCTCAGCGTCGCCTTGGCCGTCCTGCTGATTGCCGGATATGCATTGGGCCTGCTGTTCTCGCTTAAGACACATCGCGAAATTTTTTCCGGCGCAGAGCACACGCAAACGGGCGAACCTGCCTGGCCGATAGGGCTAGCCCTAGTCACGCTTGCCGTAGCAACGGTTTTCGTGGCGTTAGTGAGCGAGATTTTCGTTGAGTCGGTACAGAAGACGGCAGAGACTTTCGGCATGAGCCAGGCGTTTGTCGGTTTTATTGTCGTGGCACTCGTCGGTGCTACCGCGGAAATGGCGGTGGCCTTTTCCGCGGCACGCAGGAACCGGCTCGACCTGAGTGTGGGGATTGCGCTGGGTAGCGCGTCCCAGATCGCGCTATTCGTCGGTCCCGTGCTCGTGCTTCTTAGTTATACCATCGGACCGACGCCAATGGATCTGCAATTCTGGCCCGGCGCGGTAGTGATGGTCTTTGTTGCCACACTTGTCGCGGCGTTCATCACAAGTGGCGGACGTTCGGCCTGGTTCGTTGGCGTCCTTCTCATATTCGTCTACGCGGTCTTTGCTATCACGCTATATCTGCTGCCGCCGCAAGTGCCGTGACTTTGATACGTCGTCGAATGGCCGGCTAGTGTCCGCCATGGGGCCGTTTATGGACTGGCCACTTTTGAAATGAAGAAAGCGATAGCGGCCATTAAGCCGGCGTGACCGACGCCGCTTATGCCCTGGTGCTGCCGTTGCCGTCCCAAGCCAGCTTCTCCAATGCTGACGTCCAACGAGCTGACTGCTGGCCTCAAATGTTGACTTTCATCGAGCGTCAACTGAGCCGATTTTTGCCGACCTTCCGAATACCAGCCCAGAGTTAGGGATATGTCCCTCCGAGGTTCATACTTGGACTGCCTGACCTGCTCTGAACCATTGGATGAATGCTCTCAGCTTCGTCGGCTGGAGGTTGCGAGACGGGAAGTAGATGTGAAAATGCTGCGGTTCCGGCTCAAAGGCGTCGAGGACGCTCATCAGCTCGCCCGATTTCAACGCTTCCTCCTCGGTGGCTCGGAAGCGTTGCGCCAATCCCAGTCCCGCGCGCGAAGCCAGCGCGAAATGTCCGTTGTCGTCCAGGATCAAGGCCGCCGGTGGGTCGAGGTGGATGGTTTCTTCACCGCGCCGGAACGTGAGCGGCTCCAGCCGGCCACTGCCGGGAAAGCGGTAGCGGATGACCGCATGCTGAACCAGTTCTTCCAGCGTTCTTGGCACGCCTGCCCGAGCCAGGTAATCCGGGCTTGCAAGGATGGAACGCCGTAGCGGCGGCCCGATCGGCACGGAGATCATGTCCAGTTCAAGCGCCCCGCGAAGCCGTATGCCGGCGTCAAAGCCGTTGTTCACGATGTCGGTGAGGCGGTCATCCGTAGACAGCTCCAGACGGACTGCAGGGTAGCGCCGAACGAACTCGGCCAGCTTGGGCAGGATGCAGACCTCCGCTGCGAGCCTCGACAGGCTGATCCTGAGATGGCCTGACGGCTCGCCGTCAGCTTCCTTGATCGCCTCGATGGCTCCCGAAAGCGTACCGATCGGTCCGTCGATCGCCTCCAGCAGTTGGTGGCCGCGTTCGGTCAGACGGACGCTGCGGCTTGTCCGGTCGAACAGGCGTATCCCCAAGCGGTGCTCGAGCTGGCGGATCGCCTGCGAAACTGCTGAAACCGAGATGCCGAGCCGGCCGGAGGCCGCGGTGAACCCGCCGGCCCGGGCGACAATGCGGAAAATGGGCAGCGCGGCCAGAATGCTGGAATCCATTGTTAAGCCTACCTTCATGATGCTTACAGAGACGTGCCTGTTTTTATGGCGGGTTGTCGAGGCTATTTCTCTGTTCAGCAGCGAAATGGAGGTCCAACCGTGTTACCAGAAGCATCTACTCCGACCGCAAGCGAAGCGGTGCCACCCCCTCAGCCCTTCCGTCACACGATCACCGCCCTCGATGACGCCATCGACAGCGCACTCGCAGACGAACGCATTGTCGGATGCGTGCTTCTAATATCTGCGAAGGGCCGTATCGTGTTCGAGCGTGCCGCTGGGTTAGCCGACCGTGAAACGGGGCGCCCGATGACGATCGACACGCCGTTCCGTTACGCGTCCCTCACCAAACCGTTCACAACCATGGCAGCGCTCAAGCTGATGGACACCGGAGTGCTGGCCGCCGACGATCCAGTCGAGAAGTGGTTGCCAGGCTTCACGCCCGCGACCAACGACGGGGCGGCTGCACGTATCACCGTGGCCCATCTGATGTCGCATACGGCAGGTCTCGACTACCGCTTCCAGCAGGAAAGGGACGGGCTCTACGCCAGGGCCGGCATCTCGGATGGGCTCGACGAAGCTAACCTGTCGCTTGCAGACAACATTGCTCGCATCGCCTCGGTACCACTGAACAGCCCACCCGGCGCTGCCTGGCGTTATTCTGTCGCAACCGACGTGCTGGGAGGCGTGATCGAAGCGGTCACAGGCAGGCCGCTCCCAGAGGCCATCGCCAATCTGGTCACCTGTCCACTTGGCCTGGCGGCGTCTTTTCAAGCTGTGCCCGGCGAGCTGGCAACGCCCTATTACGCCGGCGCAATGGCGCCGATACGTATGGCCGGCATAACGGAGGTGCCGCTGCCGGCATATCTCGGTTCGGCAGTGCGGTTCGATCCAGCACGGATTGGGCGAGATAGCTCCTTTCCGTCCGGCGGTGCGGGTATGGCGGGGACTGCGCACGATATGATGCGCCTCCTGGAGGCATATCGCGACGGAACTTTCCTGACTGCAGCACGCCGGGAGGAAGCTCGACAGGTCCACGTCGGTGGTGAAGCCATGACACAGGGTCCGGGCTGGGGCTTCTCCTGGGCCGCCGCGGTGCTCATCGATCCTGCAGAGGCGAATACAACGCTTTCGCCTGGAACGGTGTCGTGGGGCGGTGTGTACGGTCACTGGTGGTGCATCGATCACCGGCGCGAATGCACCGCGGTTCTGCTGACGAACACAGCCTACGAAGGAATGATCGGGCGACTGCCACAGGACATCGCAAAGGCGCTGGGCAGCTAGTTCGACCCGCTGGGCAAGCGAGTGGAGGCCGCGCCATGGCTTCGCGCCCGGCGCATCTGATTGCCGCACAAATGCAAATCTGAGGAGACAGAAATGACAGGAAATTTTGGTCTTTCCGATAAAGTCGCCCTGGTGGTCGGCGCCAGCAGGGGCATTGGCGCGGAGACTGCCAAAGCGTTCGCCCGGGCCGGTGCTGCCGTCGTGCTCGCGGCACGCAACCAAGCGGCAATCGAAGAGGTGGCACGGGAAATCCAGGCGACGGGTGGTCGGGCCCTTGCCGTTTCGGCCGACGTTACCGATCCCGACAGTATGGAAGCCCTCGTCTCAAGGGCCAATGATGTGTTCGGACGCCTCGATGCAGCGTTCAACAATGCGACCGACGGGCCGAAGCCCGCCCCCCTCGCAGAGATAGATGCCGACGCGTTCGACCGAGGCATACGAACCAATATTCACGGTACGTTTCATGGCATGAAGTTTCAAATTGCAGCCATGCTTGAATGTGGTGGCGGGACCATCGTCAACACGGCTTCGACGGCCGGAGTTGAAGGCGCTTCGGGCCTCTCCGCCTATGTGGCGGGCAAGGCCGGCATTATCGGGCTCAGTCGCGCTGCCGCCCTCGACTATGCCGACAAGAACATCCGAGTGAATGTGGTGGCGCCAGGCCCCATCCTGACCCACCATCTGGAGGCCGCAGGCCAGGAAGTGCAACGCATGGCTGCGATGGCCGTCCCGATGGGAAGGATAGGATCCGTCGCAGATGTCGCCAACACCGTGCTCTGGCTTTCCTCGCCGTTATCCGGTTTCACCACCGGAGCAGTCCTCCCCGTGGACGGCGGACAGCTTTCTGGCCGCATCATAAAGTCGAGTTACCGACGCGACGTGTGAAAGTTTCGTAGCGCCCACCAAACTTGCAACCTGAACTGACGGCTGCCGATTCGACAATTCGTGAATCTAGACGGGAAAGAACTCGCCGTCTCTTCAATCAACTAGGTAACACAATGATACCGTTCATCCACAATGTCGGCTTGGCGCTGCTCGGCGGTGTCTTCGTCTGGGCTGGTGCCGAGCACTTCCTCAAGTTCAGGGAGGTTGTCACGCAACTGGTCGCACGGCAGTTCCCTGCCGCGACCGTTCTTCTAGCGGCAGGATCCGCGGTGGAGATCATAGCTGGCCTGTGCCTTGCAGCAGACGTTGCCAGGCCCTATGCCGCGCTGGCACTGATCGTCTTCACGATTTCCGCCAGCGTAATGGCTCTCAATTTCTGGCGTTATTCCGGTCCCGAAAGGCAAGGGTTGCGTTCGGCCTTCACCATCAACATCGCTGTCGTCGGCGGATTGATTATTGCTGCGACGACCAGTTTCCAGTGACGGCGTGACGCGACTTTTGATTGCGCCCGTGGCGCAAGAAATCTGCGTGTTGACCCTCAGCAGCCGGCCGGTCCGGGCTGGCCGACCCGAAACGGGTGGGCAATATCCGCGCCAGCGATGTCCGCTTCTGGAGGACGGCAGGGGCCAGTGGTATGACCGAGATGGCGCGCGAAGCTGACCGGCAGTCCTGGGCCGGAGGCAGAATGGGCGCTTTTGGAGCGCGAGGGCGGGAAAGCAGACATACCGTATGTGTTCCGGCCACCCACGCACGGTTGTGATCGGCATGAACATGCCCCCGCTTGCAATCATCAACGACGTGGCAGGTCTCGTAACAGTGGTGGTGGACGTTTCGCTCTTTCAAGCCGCGCAAGTTATCTGCATGGAGCCGATCGACGCGGATCAAGATGCGGACGAGATCAGGGCCGAGATTACCGCGATGCTCGCGCGGTTATGGGCGTCGTGCAAGGCGGCTCGGTTTCGTGGTAGATCGACGGCAGCGGGGGTGGGATCGTAACGCGAATGTTCATTCCCTCCATCAGCATTCCGTTCTCGTTCGACGAAATCATTCTCTTGCTATCTCGATCAGTTGATTTCGCAGCCACATCAATGCCGGGTCGGCATGGGCGCGCGGATGCCATGCGGCAAACAGGTTGAAGCCCTGGGCAGAGAACGGCAGCTCGAAAAGGTCCAACCGATGATCGGCAAAACGGGCTGCGAACCGTCGTGGCAGTGTCGAAACGAAGTCGGTCGAGGCGACAATCATCGGTGCCATGACAAACTGATGGACGGATAGTGCCACGCTGCGCCGATAGCCGAGCTTTTCGAGCTGTTCGTCGATGAAGCCGTGAAAGCTTCCGCCACTGGTTGAAACCAGAACATGCTCCAGCTTGCAGTATGCATCGAGATCGAGCGGCGCACGGCCGCGCGGATGGCCCTTGCGCTGGATCATCACATAGCTTTCCTCCAGCAGCTTGCGCGCCTTCATTGCCGGCGGGACCATGCGGTCCGAGCCGATGAGCAGATTGATCTCTCCGCGCTCCAATTCGGCGGCCACATCAGTTCCGGTGCTGGAAAATGAGAGCCTGATCCCTCGACCAGCCGTTTGGCGAAGGCGCTCGATCAACGGCAATCCGAGCACAACGACGGCGTTGTCCGTAGTGGCGATCGCGAAGGTTCGCGCATCCGTTCGAGGGTCGAACTGAGCAGGGGTGCGGACGACCGCCTCAAGGTCTTTCAGCGCAGCGTGCAAGGGTTCTCGGAGTTCCAGCGCGCGGCTGGTCGGCAACATGCCGCGCCCCTTTTCGGACGGAACAAGGAGTGGATCATCAAAGATGGCACGCAAGCGCGCGAGCTGCGCTGACAATCCCGGCTGCGTCACGCCGAGGCGCGCAGCGGCGTGTGTAACGTTGGCCTCCTCGATCAGCACATCAAGGGACCGCAGCAGATTGAGGTCAATGCCTCTCATATCACCCATGGCTATTGGTCCCATACCGACAATCGATTTCAAGTATACCATTGCATCGCACTAAGTCACGTCCAACGCATCTGAACCCGCACGGAGGGCGACATGACCGAGCGCTCGACAAACATCTGCCTTCGCATTTTGAGCCTTTCCTATTTCACGATGGGAACCGGCACGCTCGCCATCGTCGGCACGCTGCCCGAGATCGCGGCATCGCTCTCCCTTGAGCGCGGCGCTGTCGCGATGCTGGTTTCGGTGCTCGCCGTCACCTTCGCAGTCAGCGCGCCCGGATTGCAGATGGTCGCCGGCCAATGGCCGCGCCGGACATTGATCCTGATCGGGCTTGCTCTCATGGCCGTCGGCGCTTTCGGCACTGCGCTCGCGCCGAACTACGCAGTATTGCTCGCCGCTCGTGTCTGCGCCGGCCTCGGTGCCGCCGCGATCGGACCAGTCGCATCCGCGCTTGGCGCGAGCCTGGTCGCGCAGGAGCGTCAGGGGCACGCGCTCGCCGTCGTTTTCAGCGGCATGACGATTGCCTCTGTTCTCGGCGTGCCGCTTTCGGCATGGGGCGGGGCGTCGCTTGGGTGGCGACCGACCTTTGCCCTGATCGGTGTCGCGACGCTCATCGTGGCTGGCCTGATCGCGATCCTTGTCGACAACCGCGAGGGCGGCGAGCGCGTTCGTCCGAGCGATCTGGCCGCTATCGCCGGACGCCTGGCGACCGCCGCCGGCATCGCCGTGATGGTGCTGGAAATGTCCGGCGTGTTCGTCACCTACACCATGATCACGCTGATCCTACGTGACCGTTTCGGCGCTGGACCCGAGGCCGTGTCAACAGCGCTGATGATCTTCGGCCTTGCCGGCATCGGCGGGAACTACGTCGCGCGATGGGTTTCCCAACGCTGGTCTGCAAACCGCGCCGTCACGGTTGCGCTCACGACGCTAACCCTCGTGTTCGCGACTCTCTTCCTCGCGCCCGCCTGGTATCCGGCAGCTCTCGCATTGCTGATCGTGTGGGCCACGGCAAGCGATCTTTTCATGCCCTCGCAGCAGCGCCGCATGGTCGAACTTGCACCGGAGGCGCGGGGGCTTGTGCTCGCACTCAATTCTTCCGCCATCTACGTCGGCATGGCCGCAGGATCGTTTACGGCCAGCACCCTCTATCCGGTGTTCGGACTTTCATCCCTGCCACTCGCTTCCATCAACTTTCTCGCTCTCGCGTTCGCCGCGCTCGCTTTGTCGAGCCGGGCGGCGGCGATGCCCGACAGACAACGCAAAATAAGCTGTCCAATCGAACCTGATTTCCCAATCTAAAGGAGAATGCAATGACCACTAAACTCGACGCCCACAAGACCCTCGTCGCAGACTTCTACGCCAAGGTCTGGAACGCCAAGAACCTCGGCGCGCTCGCCGACTTCGTTGCCGACGACTACATTCAGCACAATCCGCATGTCGGCAACGGTCGCGCTGCTTTGGGAGCCTTCCTCGGCCCGATGTTCAAGGCCGTGCCGGAAGGGCATTTCACCATCGCGCGCCTGATCGCCGATGACGACCTTGTCGTCGCGCATACCTTGTTCCAGGCCAACGCGGATGATCGCGGAACGGCTGTTGTCGATGTCTATCGCATCGCGAACGGACGACTGGTGGAGCATTGGGACGTCAAGGAGGCGGTCCCCGAAACCTCGTCCAATGGCAATCCGATGGTTTGACCAACGGAGCGACGCGGAGGCGGCACGCATGGCTGGTGCACACACGCCGTTATTGAGACAACAGCCTGGATCGCGAGCATGGCGGTGGGGATCGTCGCCATCAGCCGCTTTCGTGACACGCCATCGCGCGCCTGCACTGAAAGCCCATGCAGGACCGTGGCTGCCGCCTTCCACAAGGCCCAGCCGTGAGCGCGCCGCCACGTGTCTTCGTCAAAGGCAAGTGCTTGGGCGGCGCCGGCGACAAGGAAAGCGTCAGCCAAACACTCCATCCTTCCGGGCGGTTCTTTGCGCCGAACTTCAGATCAGCGAAATCGTTGGAGGGTAGGGGCTTCGGCGCGTCAGGCGTAGCCGTTGAAGTTTCCGGGATCGGCGTAGTGCTGGCGCACCTGATCCATGGTGACGTAGCCGGTGCCGAATCGGTCGACGATCGGGAACATGTAGTTGCCGTTGAAGCGAAAACTACCTTGCTCTCGTCAAACTCGCTTCAGCCAAAATCTGTATGCGCTTTAGGAGTCGGTGACCTAGTGCTGATGGACCCAAGTTCTACTGTTTCTCCCTCCATATCCGGTCCTCGCAAACTCGGCCCGCTCTGCTCGCCCGGGCGGCAACAGGGACAAAGCCGACATTCGCTCTTCTTGGACAACCGACGAACAATGCGCGCGCACGCATCTCCTTGCAGGGCGAACCCAGCCGGTGCCCCACTCCTCCTTCAATTGGCCGTTCCCTTGGCGAAGATGCGCTTCCAATCCTTCTTCATGCTGATGACCAACCAGCGGTTGATCGTGGCCTCGTCGTAGAGCCCCTGGGTGAACGTGCCGACCTTGGTGGCGGGCAGGCCCTGCGCGGGCCCATAGGCATATTCGCGCTCCGCATCGTCATGCAGCAAGAGCATGCCGAGCCGTGGCCCCTCGCCTGCTGTGGTGTACTCCAGCATCTGCCTGTCGCCCGTAGAATTGCCGACTGCAACCACCGGGCGCCGCCCGATCATGAGATGGATTCCTTCCGGCTTGCCGGCGTCGTTGTCGTTCAGCAATAGCTTGGGCTCTTTCGTCAGGATAGGCCGGCCGTCCTTGTCGTAGCCAAACTTCGTCCCTCCTGCCGTACCGACCACCTGCTCCGGCGGGATGCCGTAGGTGGCCTCAGAGTAGACCCGGACAAAGTCCTGGCCGCCGCCGGTGACGATATAGGTTTTGTAGCCGTTGGTGCGCATGTAGCTCAAAACCTCCTGCATGGGCTGGTAGGTGAGCTCGGTATAGGGGCGCTTCCAGCGCGAATCCTTGGCGGTCGCGAGCCACTTCTGGACCTCGGCCTTGAAATCGTCGACGGTCATGCCTGTCAGCGTGGCCTCGAGGAGCTTCTCCAGATCCGCCATCGGCAGCTTGGCGATCGCTTCGCGGTCGCCCGTCAGCACCGTTTTGAACGGTTCGACCTCCTTCAGCTCCGGCTTAGAGGCGACCAGCGTCGGCACGCGGTCGAGGCAGAAGATCACTTGGCTGTACATCGGGTGCTCGACCCATAGCGTGCCGTCCTGATCAAAGGCGGCGATCCGGTCGGCCGGCGGCACGAAGTCTGGACTGCCCTCCTGGCTGGTCGCGGCTACGAAACTGAGGATCGCCTGTTTTACCGCCCCGTTGTTCCAGGACGGCAACGGGTCGTCCTGCGCCTGCGCGGGCCATGCCGACCACATCGCGCCAGTTGAAACCAGCACCGCAGCCAGCGTCATGATCAGCTTGCGTCGAGTGATCTCGAAGCGATCGAGCATTTCCATGTGACGTCTCCCTATAGGTGGTCCGCCGTTCAAGCCTACCCAAATCATGGATTCAGTGCGGATAGAGCTGACACTGTCTCGCTGTTCGCCCCTCGACTCTTGTTGAGCCAGTTGCGCCTTGCCTGCGAGACGGCGTTGAGCAGGTCGCTCGGCTGCCAACCAGACTGATCATCTCGGTGGCCAAACCGACCCAGGAAAGAACCGCGAGAGCAAGCAGAGCACCAACCGTCCAGATTAGATCGAGCTTCCATCCGGCGGGATCGGCTGAAACGGGTTGTTCCGGCGATGGTGACGTCACGGTCCTGAATGCCGACGGGAGCGCCCAGCACACCTACCTTGGAGAGCCCCGTCCGCCATGCCGTTTGGCCGGTAATGAAGGTCGAGCGGCCGGCCGTGCAACTGTTCTCGCCATAGTAGACGGTGAAAAGAATGCCCTCATTAGCGATGCGGTCGATATTCGGTGTCTGATAGCCCACCAGCCCACGCGAGTTGGTCTGGCCGACATCGTCGCCGAAGATGACGAGGATGTTGGGCTTTGCCGCCTCCTGCGCGTAGGCGACATCTATGCCTGAAGAGGGAGAAAGTACCGCGCCTGCCGTAAGCGACGTGGCGGCGGCAAGCGCCATCGTCCCCATTCTCAATCTGCTGAGCATCTCAAGCATCCTGAACAAAGCCTGCACTATGTCCCAGCCGACCGGCGACCAATGTCCGCGACCGGTAACTAGTGCCGAGTCGGATTTGGGGAAGTTCTTTTGTTCAAAGGCTTGCGCGGTCAGCGCGATCGCAAATTTGCGAGATGTGGATTTCTTTCCGGCAGGATGTCGAACGCCGATATCATGTTAGCTGCCAGGCATGCAGCCGTCATTGTTTGGGCTGCTTTTACGGAACCGTCAGCCCCTCGCGCCAGATCCGCTCGACCGATTGCGGTTCACGCCGCAGCCTGATGCTTCGCAGTGGAAAAAGCTCACAAACTTGTCAGTCAAGCGAAGCCGAATAAACGGCGGCCTTCGGGAAACCCCAACAACTCGCGAATGGCCGACATAGGCGCGGTTGCCGCCCGACAGCTTGGGGCCAAAAGCACCCTGACGGCTTGCGGCGTCCGAGCAGCAATAAGGGACATTGAGGCAGGACGAATAAATACAGCCCAATGCGGCGGTTCCGGGAAGTGGACACCGAACGTCTCGAATGGCATTCGAAACCACCGTTGGCCAAAGAAATCCGCGCAAGACCGTTCGGAGATGCGAAGGTTTGACCGAAGAGAACATTCGGACGTCTCTCCCGAAGATCACCTCGCGCAGGTGAACTACTCGGGATAGGCTTCAACGCTCTCTGCTGCTGTCGCCTTATTGAAGAGGATAAATACCAGGGGGTTGCCGGGCTCAGACATTGCATCGCTCCGCTGGCCCGTTATCTCTCCAGCCACGCTGCTTGTATACTCTGCAACCACTTCGCCGAAATTATTGCGCTGGACGGCCACCTTCTGCCCGGCGTTGACCTTGTCGTTGAGCTTGACCAGATGCTCGACTAACCCGCCCTGAGTTGCCAGAATCGGGAACGCACTGTTGCCGACAAAAACATCCAGGTCCTTGCCTGTACGTCCCATTGGCCCGGCAACGATGCCGTGATGCTTGAGGACGTTCATAGTGCCTTCCACGAACAAAGAGATCTTTCCGGGGTCCAGGACCCGAGCAGCACCAATCTCCGGTGTGAAGGACGGGATGCCTACGTCAACAAACGCGTTGTGAAGGACACCGGGATACACATGATTGTCGAAGATCTGGCCGACTGGGTATAGGTCCACCATCGCCTTGATCTCGGGCACATCCATGCCGGCGATATTGAATGCAGTGACGTCGAATCCGGTTGTCCCGGTGTGAAAGTCGATTGCGAAGTCGGCGTTCGGCCGAAGGAGTCGGTTGAACAGGAGCCCCGCGTGCCGGCTGGCCGCGGTGGCGCCATTCTCGTTCCCGGGCCACTCCCGATTCATATCGATCAGATCCATGCCCCTGCCCGAATTGGGCCATCTGCGCTGCATGCTTTCCATGGCTGGGCGGGACACGTCTGTGACTGCCATCACCGTACCCGACATCTCCACCGGGTCGAGTTGGTCCATCACTTTCTGAACCGTATGCACAGAACTCATCTCGTCGCCATGTACACCGCTAACCAGGACGACGCGCTTGCCCGGCTTTGCTCCCTTGGCGACCGTCACAGACACATACCAGTGCTGTCCGGTGGGCATCTCAACGCCTTGAAAATACAAAAAGTGCTTCTGCCCGGGTTCTAGGTCGTTGACGTCGAGCCGGCTGACAACTTTCTTTCCTTCGATCACACCGCCGGTATAGACCGTCCCTTGCGGTGCTGACGCCGCGTCGTCAGAGGATGCCGCTGTGTCTTGGGCTGTCGCGGGGCCTGCGTTGCGGGCGAGAACAGCCGTAGCGCCGACGGTGGCAATAGATGCAATCATGAAGTCGCGACGATCGAGGCCTTCTTTAGGTTTTTCCGACATCATGAGGTCCTTTGTCATTGTGAAAGGCAATGTACGGACAACGGCAGTCACATCGGTCGCAAAGATCCCGCGCGACTTCAAACTACGGGTTTGCTGCTGAGCTCGCAACTTCTTTCCCCATTTGCCGACCTTGACGTAAGAGACAACGATACCGCGTCGCAGCAGTATCTTCTCGACGTGACGAACGCTGAGTGGAAGTCGGTAATACAGCCACACCATGGGCGATGATCTGAGCCGGGAAACGATGGTGCTTGTGGCTGGCGGCGGGCGAGTTCATCCTAGCACGTTATCCCAAACAGCGCTGGCAACCGCTTGAGTTGATAACGCCGTCAGGCCAGTTCTGGCGCCCGAGCAAAAAAGACGGCTACTGTTGATGCCTCGGTTGCTTGTCGGATGTTCTTGTTGTACGAATTTTCAACAAGGGCATCTGGACACTTCCGGCATGGTACGAACCGAGTATCCGTTTCTTGTCGAAACCGTGGATCCGTTCTGGATCACGCTGGCCGATGGCGCTCGGATCGCAGCGACCTTGTGGCGTCCGAAGACAGACACGCGGGTGCCACTCGTCGTCGAGATGGTGCCATATCGCCGCCGCGACGGCACTTTGGGGCGGGACATCGACATCCATCCCTACCTTGCCGGGCATGGCATTGCCTGCGTCCGTATCGATATTCGCGGCTCCGGCGATTCCGATGGCGATCTGGCGGACGAATATCTACCGCGCGAGCAGGAGGACGCCTGCGAGATCATCGCGCATTTCGCTGCTCAGCCCTGGTGCAATGGCAATGTCGGCATGACCGGCATTTCCTGGGGCGGCTTCAATGCGCTCCAGGTCGCCGCGAGAAGACCTCCAGCGCTGAAGGCCATCATCACGCTATGCGCCAGTGACGATCGCTATGCCGACGACATCCACTATATGGGCGGCGCGCTCCTGACCGAGCAGGAGATGTGGTCGAACTTCATGCTGGTGAAGAAGGCGATGGCGCCCGATCCACAAATCGTCGGAGAGGCCTGGCGAGCCATATGGGAGAGCCGCCTTGCTGCCACGACCTCGCTGTCGGAAATCTGGCTGGCCCATCAGCGCCGCGACGACTATTGGCGTCAGGGGTCGGTCTGCGAGGACTATTCCGCGATCCAATGCGCGGTCATGGCGGTGTGCGGGTGGGAAGACAGCTATTCCAATTTCGTCCCTCGTCTGCTCGAAAATCTACCAGGTCCGAAACTCGGCATCGTCGGCCCGTGGTCGCATGTCTATCCTTGTCGGGGCGCGCCTGGGCCGTTGATCGGCTATCTCCAGGAGGCGCTACGCTGGTGGCGGTACTGGCTCGCTGGCGAAGACACCGGCATTATGGCCGAGCCGCTTTACCGCGTCTGGATTTCGGCTGAGGAACGGCCGCAACCCTTTTATCTGCCCAATCATGCCGGCCGCTGGGCCGCGGAAGAAAAATGGCCCTCGCCGCGCATCGAGCGCCGTAGACTCCATCTCAACGCGACGGGTCTTGGTGAAGAGGCCATTGCCGGTAGGTTCCTCTCTGTGCGTTCGCCGGCAACCGCCGGACGTGACTGCGGCCGCTGGGGCGGTTATGGCGGAAGCTGCCCGGACATGGCGATCGACCAACGGCGCGAGGACGGCCTGGCGCTGTGTTTCGACACGCCGCCGCTTGACGAAGATCTGACACTGCTCGGCGCGCCCGAGGTCGACCTGCTCGTCACCGTCGACCAGCCGCACGTCAACCTTGCGGTCCGGCTCTGCGATGTCTATCCGGACGGCACCTCGGCGCTGATGACCTATGGCGTGCTCAATCTCAGCCACCGCGACAGCCACGAGCATCCCGAACCTTGTCCGGTCGGAGCGCCGTTTAGGATCCGACTGAAGCTCAACGATTTCGCCCGCACGGTGCCTAAAGGCCACCGCATCCGGTTGGCGCTGGCCAACCAGCATTGGCCCATCCTCTGGCCGCAGCCAAGCCTGTCGACATTATCGGTCGCCACCAGCGACAGTACCCTGATCCTTCCTATCCGCCCGCTGTCGCCTCTGGACCGCGACGTAGGCTTCGAACAAGCGGAGACCGCGCCGCCGGTTCCGGCCACGGTTCTGCAAGATGGTTTCGACCGCCGGGTTGTTACCGACGATGTCGGCAGCGGCGTGCAGACCATCGCGTTGGTTTCCGACCATGGCTGCACCCGCTACGACGACCGCAGTATCACCGTTTCCTCCGCAAACAGCGATACGATGAGCATCCGCAGCGACGATCCTCTTTCGGCAAAACTCGTCACGGAATATCGCTGGGCCGTCGCCAGCGCCGAAGCCGATATGGAGAGCATGGCGCGTACCGAACTAACGGCCGACGCGACGCACTTTCATTTGAGTTGGCTGCTCGAGGCCCGAGAACGAGGCCGACTTGTCCACAGCGCCTCGGCGACGCGGCGCATCAGGCGTGATTTCGCCTGAGGAAGGCCAGGGACCATGCTCACATATGCAATCAAGCGCATTGGTCTCGGTCTCCTGATCCTCACCTTCGTCATGGTCGTCATGTATACGGCCGTGTTCCTCGTGCCCGGCGATCCGGCGAGTGTGGCGCTCGGGCCGCGCGCCACGCCAGAGCTGAAGAAGATGCTGATCGAGCGCATGGGACTCGATCAGCCGGTGTGGTGGCAGATCGTAGAGTTCTTCCGCAATGCGCTCACCGGCAACCTCGGCTACGACGTCTGGTCGAACCGACCTGTCTCCACCCTTGTCATGGAAGCCCTGCCCAACACGCTGGTGCTTGGGGTCACGTCGCTAGCTGCCGCCCTTCTCATAGGCGTTCCACTCGGATGTCTGTCGGTGGTGCGGCGCGGCACTGCCGCCGACGCCATCATAGGAGTCCTGTCTGTCGGCGTCATCGCGGTGCCGTCGTTCGTCGTCGCAATCTATTCGCTGCTACTCTTCGCCGTGACATTGCGCTGGCTGCCGGCGATCGGCGCTGGCGAAACCGGCGACCTCGTCAGCCAGGCCAAGGCGCTCGTCATGCCGGCGCTTGCCATCGCGCTCGGCTGGATCGGTTACATCGCCCGCATGGTGCGCGCCTCGATGATGGAAGTGATGGGCGAGCCGCACATCCGTACGGCGCGCTCCTTCGGCCTGCCTGAATGGAAAATCGTGTCGAAATACGCCTTGCGCATCGCCATCATCCCGACCATCTCGCTGGTCGCCGTGGGGCTGGGCAGTATCCTTTCCAGCGCCGTCTTCGTCGAGGCGGTGTTTGCCCGGCCAGGCATCGGCAGGCTCGTCACTGACGCCGTCAACACCCGCAACTATCCGGTCGTCATGGGTACGGTGCTAATCATGACCGCCATCTATGTCTCAATCACTATCGCCGCCGATCTGCTGATTGCGCGGCTCGATCCAAGGGTTCGCGATGTCTTCCGTGACTGAAGCCCCCCCCTCCAGCTTGGGTCGACAACGGTTTGCGCCGCTGCGCGCACTGCTCGCCGATCCGTTCACCGGCGCAGCCCTCATTCTGGTGGCGGGATTTCTCATTACCGCCGCGCTCGCTCCCTGGCTCGCGCCCTATTCGCCGACCAAGATCGACGTGCTGCATAAGCTGCAGCCGCCATCGGCCGAGCATTGGTTCGGCACCGACCATCTCGGCCGCGACCTGCTTTCCCGCATTGTCTTTGGGACGCGCACCGCGCTGACGATCGCCATGGTTTCGGTGGTGATCGCCGGCGCGATCGGTCTTTTGCTCGGATTGATCGCCGGTTATGGACCCCGCTGGCTCGACGCGTTGCTGGTACTAACTTTCGACAGTCTGAATTCGCTCCCCATGATAATGTTCGCGCTCGCCATCATCACGGTGCTCGGCGCCGGAACCAGTACGCTGATCATCGTCATCGCCGCGACCTCGTTTCCGAGCTATGCGCGGCTGATCCGGGCGCAGACGCTGGCGCTGAAAAACAGCGACTACATCCTGGCCGAGCGTCTGCTCGACGCCGGAACCGTGCGCATCATCTTCGTCCATCTTTTGCCCAATGTGGTCGGACCGTTGATCATCCTACTGTCGATGGACATCCCGGTCGTCATCATGGTCGAAGCGGGCCTGAGCTTCCTCGGTCTTGGCGTTCGTCCGCCGACGCCTTCCTGGGGCAGCATCCTCTATGACGGCTACACCAGCATCCGTTCAGCACCCTTCATGGTCATCTTTGGCGGCTTTCCGTTGGTGCTCGCCACGCTCGGCTTCACCTTCCTGGGCGAGGGCCTGCGGGACTATCTCGACCCTCGCCTAAAGCTGAGGAGGCCAGCATGACGGGTTCACTTGCCGCCAGAGATCTCAGCGTTCGCTACGAGACGCTGCATGGCAGTGTCCAAGCGCTACGCCATGTCGACATCGAGGCGCATCCAGGCGAGGTGATCGGCATCGTCGGCGAAAGCGGATGCGGCAAGTCTACGCTAGTCACCGCGCTGGCCAATCTCCTACCGGCCAACGCTCGTGTCGAGGGCTCCATCGTCTATCACGGCGTCGATCTGGTCAACCTAGACGCGCACCGCCGCCGCCTCCTTCGCGGCGACGAGATCGCACTCGTCTCGCAAGACCCCATGACTGCCTTCAACCCGGTGCTGACCATCGGCGACCAGCTCGTCGACTTCCAGCATCACCGCAAAGACCTGGACCGATCGCAGAAGAAGGCAAGGATAGCCGCGATGCTTACGCGCGTCGGCATATCGGACGCAGAGCAGCGCATGAAGAGCTATCCGCACGAATTGTCGGGCGGCATGCGCCAGCGCATGGCGATTGCCGCAGCACTTCTGACTGACCCCGGCCTGCTCATTGCCGACGAGCCGACGACCGCTCTCGACGTGACCATGGAGGCGCAGATCATTCACCTGCTGCGCGAACTGCGACGCGAATACAACGGCATCATCATCGTCGTCTCGCACCATCTTGGCGTCATCGCCGAACTCTGCGACCGGGTCTACGTGATGTATGCGGGCGAGGTAGTCGAAGGCGGCGAGGTCGACGCGATCTTCCACGACGCCCACCATCCCTACACACGGGCGCTGCTTGCATGCGATCCCGCGCGCTTTCCCGATAGGCTCGAGCGCCTGCCGACCATTCCCGGCACACTGCCCAATCTGACGGAGCCGCCGGCCGGTTGCATTTACGCATCGCGCTGCGAGCGCACCCTTGAGCCTTGCCGCAATGTGGTGCCTCCGTGCGTCAAACTCTCGGCATGCCACATCGCACGATGCCATGGGGTGTGCGGATGACCCCGCTGCTTGAGATCGAAGAACTGGCGGTGACCTTCGCCCGCGGCGGGCTGATCAACCGTCTCCTTAACCCGCTGCCGCTGCCCAGCTTCAATATTCTAGACGGTGTCACGCTGTCGGTGATGCCGGGCGAGACAATCGGACTGGTTGGCGAATCCGGTTCCGGCAAGACCACGCTGGCTCGCACCATTCTCGGGCTTGTACGCGCCGCCGCCGGGCAGATCGTCTTCGAGGGTAGAGATGTCGTGACGCAGGCCGATTTCCGTGCCATGCGCCGCAAATCGTCGATGATGTTCCAGGATCCCGTCGCTTCGCTCAGCCCGCGGCTGCGCATCGGCACCCTCCTGACCGAACCCCAGATCATTCAAGGACGGCCAATGCCGGACCGCCGCGCTGCGGCCAAGGCGTTGCTGGCGCAGGTTGGTCTGCCGGCATCGTTCGTCGACCGGTTTCCCCACGAACTCTCGGGCGGCCAGGCGCGCCGCGTCGGTGTCGCCCGCGCGCTGGCGATGAAGCCGAATCTTCTGCTCGCCGATGAGCCGACTGCCGGCCTGGACGTCTCCGTCCAGGGCGACGTCCTCAACCTGGTCGGCGAATTGCAGCGCGAACAAGGCTTCGCCGCGATGATCGTCACTCATAATCTTGCGATGATCCGCCATGTCAGCGACCGCCTCGCCATCATGTATCTCGGGAGACTGGTCGAGACCGGACCGACACAGGAGGTGTTTGCAGCACCGAAGCATCCTTACACCGCGACCCTGATTCGCTCCGAGCCGGTGCCGGACCCTCGCCAGCGCAGCTACCACCTCGCCGTCAGCGGGGAGATCCCGAGCGTGTTCAGGAGACCTTCGGGCTGCGAATTCCACACGCGTTGCCCGCTTGTTCAACCGCGCTGCCGCCTCGAGCCGCCGGCTTATCGAAGGGCGGGCGCCAACCGGATGGTGCGCTGCCATTATCCGCTGGAGACATGCGACCAAGAAAAGGAAGACTTTGCACGCGCTTCCGAGAACAAGGGGAACTGACATGACAGGATGGAACATCGACAGACGTAAATTTCTCAAGGCCGCGGGGGCGCTCGGTGCCGGGTTGATGATGCGGCCCGGCTTTGCCTGGTCAGCGGATGGCGACACGCTGCGCATCCGCATGGAAGGCGATTTGCAGACGCTCGACCCGGCTTTCATGAATGGCGGCATTGAAGACGTCATCATGCGTGGCATCTATGTGACGCTGAACCGGTTCGGCGACCTTCGAGAAGGCTCTCCCTGGGCGCCCTGGGGCGCGGAGAAGCTTGAACAAAAGGACCCAAAGACCATCGCCTTTACCCTGATCGATGGGCTGAAATGGTCCAACGGCTTTGGCGCCGTCACTGCCGACGACGTAAAATTCTCCTACGAGCGCATTGCCCATCCAGACCTCGGTTCGCCCTGGGCCTACCAGTTCGAGCAGCTTGACCATATCGAGGCCGTTGACGCGCGAAACGGCATCATTCATCTGAAAAGCCCCTACCAGCCGCTCTTCGTGGTCTCCTTGCCTTACTACGGCGGCCACATCCTTAGCCGAGTAGGCATGGAAAAAGCCGGCGGTAAGTTCACCACCGAGCCGCCCGCAACTTGCGGCCCCTATATTTTCGCCGACTGGCAGCAGAAGCAGAAGGTGACGCTTACCACCAATCCCAACTGGCCGGGGCCGAGGCCGGAGTTCGGCAAGGTCGAAATCTATATCGTCTCCGACGATCAGGCGGCGCAACTTGCTTATGAGGCCGATGCATTCGACTACACCAAGATCGCGACCTCAGCGACCAAGGCGGTCAAGGTCAGCCCCCCCGCCGACACCGCCGTTATCGAGGCGCAGTCGACGCGCTATGTCTGGCTCACCATCAACATGCTGAGCCCACGCCTGCAGGACATCAAAGTGCGCCAGGCGGTGCAGTACGGCGTCGATGTTGGCCAGATCCTGATCGGCGTCTATGACGACCTTGTTCCGCGCTCCACGGGTGTTGTTCAGCCTGGCAGCAAATTCGCGCGAGCTAAAAACCTCATTGAGGGCGCGGACTACGAAAAATCCGCCGCGCTGCTCGCCGAGGCCGGCGTCAACGACTTGACGTTGACCTTAACGGTTATGAACGATTCGATCCGCACCGCCACCGCTCAGATCATACAGGCAAGCCTCGAACAAGCCGGCATCAAGGTCGAGATCCAACCCTATGACGAGGCGGCATTCTGGGGCGTCGGCGACAAGACCCAAGGCGACGGCTACAAGAACATCGACCTCGCGCTTATGGACTTTGCCGGCGGCGTCGACCCGTCCGAAAACCTCGTCTGGTTCCGGCCGGACCAGATCGGCGCATACAACTGGTCCGGCTTTGACAGCCCCGAGTACGAGGCCGCCTATGAGGATCTCGTGGCAGAGATGGATCCGGCCAAGCGCATCGAACTTTCAAACCGAATGGAAGACTTGATGGAACAATCCGGCTGCTTCATGTTCATCTGCCACCAGCCGCTCGTCGCCATTCACAGAACGGGCCTCGAACCGGTCATCTACCCGGATGGCCACCCCAATCCGGTCCTGTTCAAGAAGAAGGCGTAATCGGCACCGCGTGGACAGTTAGGGCATAACAGACTAGACGCCTACCGGAATAGCAGGAGGGTTGGAGCCTTTCCTCTTTCGATCAAGGCGGGAAAGGCTGTAACCAGACTCGATGACAGACAATGAGACCGCAACCGCCAAGCAAAAGCGCAGTGCAAAGAAACCCAAGCCGCGCTTCAGCCGTGAACAGGCCGACGTACGCCGCGCAATGCTGATCGAAGCCGCAACGCGCTGTCTCTCGCGTGGCGGCATCGGCGCGTTCACGATCGACCGTATTTGCAGCGAAGCTAACGTCTCGCGCGGACTGATCAACCATCACTTCGACGGTCGCGACGGACTTCTGGTGGAAGTTTACAAATCTTCGCTCTATGCGACGGTGAATGCACAGGTAGCGGAGGCCAAGCGTCGACGAGCAGAAGAGTCCGGCTGGTCGCCTGAAGCTTCGCTTCATGCGCTGGTGAAGTCCAACTTTTCACCCGACTACTTCAGCCGTGACAATTTGCTGGTCTGGTTGTCGCTATGGGGTGAAATCGCGGTCAATCCACGCCTTCAGGCCGCGCATCGCGAGCTCTATGACACCTACAGGGCCGAACTCGCCGAGGAGATCGAAGCCGTCGCCACGCAGCGCGGTCGAAAGGTCGATGCCCGGGCACTTGCCCGCAACTTCATCGCGCTGGTCGATGGGCTTTGGCTGGAGTGGTCTCTCGACGAGACGATCATCACACCTGAGGCTGCCGAGGCCGCAGGGTTTGAGATGCTCGAAGTGCAGGTAGGACCATTGCGCGACGCGTGAGCAAGAACCGGTCAATTGAGCGGTGAGCCGCCCTCGCGCTTGCGACGGTCCATGTAATCTCTCAGCGCCTCATCAATGCCGGGGTCGATTGGCGGTTGTTCGTACTCGGCGACCATGCGCTTCCAGATGACATTGGCACGCTCACGCGCAGTCACCTGGCCGCGCTCCATCCAGGTGTCGTAGTTGTCCCAGTTCGACACCAGCGGTGAATAGAATGCACGCTCATAGCGCTGCATCGTGTGCGCTGCGCCGAAGAAGTGCCCAGCCGGACCGACCTCGCGCACCGCTTCGAGCGCCAATGTATCAATGTCGACCGCCGGCGGGTCGAAATAGGCCGCCATCATCTGCAGCATCTCGGCATCGATGACCAGCTTCTCAAATGATGCGGTCAGCCCGCCGCCCAGCCAACCGGCGGCGTGCAGCACCAAGTTGGCGCCGCCCATCAGGCACCCCCATAGCGACATGGCACTCTCGTAAGCCGCCTGCGCGTCGACCGAATTGGCGGCGGTTACGTTGCTGGAGCGGAAAGGAACGCCGATCAGGCGGCAAAGCTGGCCGGTGATCTGAGCCGCTTGCGTATATTCCGGGGTGCCGAAGGCAGGCGCACCGGTCTTCATGTCGACGTTTGAAGTGAAACCGCCATACATAACCGGTACACCGGGCCGCACGATCTGCGTCAGCGCTATGCCGGCCAACGCCTCGGCATGCTGCTGCGCCAATGCGCCGGCGAGCGTTACTGGGCTCATGGCCCCGGCGAGCGTGAAGGGGGTAATGACATTGACCTGGCCATGCTGGGCCAGGGTGATCAAGCCTTCAGCCATTGGGTCATCAAGCTGCAGCGGCGAATTGGTATTGATGATGCCGGTGAACACCGGCATTTCCTCTACGAGTTTTTCGCGCGTCGTGCCGAGTGAGATGGCTACCATCTCCAACGCGTCGATAGCCCTTCCCCGGCCGAGCGTCTGCGGCTGCCAGTTCTTGTCGAGCAGCGTGATCTCGGCGTAGTACAGGTCTAGATGGCGCGTGTTCTGGTGCAGATCGAGCGGCTCGAACGGCCCCCCGCCCTCCTGATGCAACACGTTGAACGACTGGATGAGCTTGAGGTAGTCGCACATTTCCGCGTAGGTGCCGGGACGACGACCGCGGTCATTGTCCATGACATAGGCCGGCCCGCCGACCGAGGAGAGGATGCAGTGCCGCCCACCGATCTTGACGTTTTTCTCTGGATTTCTGGCGCGTAGCTCGAAGGAGGACGGGACTGTGGCGATGCGCTCCATGATCATCGAGCGGTCGAAGCGCACCCGCATCTCGCTCTCGTCAACCTCGGCACCCGCCGCGCGATAGAGCTGGCGCGCCTCCGGCTTAAGCACGCGCATTCCGATCTCTTCGAGGATGGTCAGGCCCATCTCGTGGATCATTTGAACCTGATCGGCTGATAGAATCTCGATTTGAGCGTAGGGCCGCGTCAGTTGTTTCCACGGACGCTGGGCTATGGTACCGATTTCGCGCTGCGGGCGACCGGGTCTACGACGTGCCGAACTGCGTTCCATGATCTGTCTCCTGAAGGCAGGAATGGCCGCTCGCGCAGCGGCACCGCGGCCTCTGCCGGCAGGTCAAGCTGGCGGGCGAACTTGTGACCCGAATGCACGGCATCGGCGATTGAGGATGGCGCTAGACAGTCGCCGATCCGCGTGATCGACCGCAAGCCGCCGCCACGTGCGCTTTCTATCGCCATTGAAAGCTCATCGAACAATGCCTGCTCGGCGAGGCGTCCGGTCACCAGAACCAGTGTGCCGAAGTCGCGGCGCGTGATCCTACCGGTGTAGGCGCAGGCGAACTCGGCAACGCCTTCCGAAGCTGACAACAGGCTCCGCGACAGGAGCACATCGACACCGCTATCCATCAACCGCTTCTGGACGAAAAACTGCTCGTCGGTCATCTGCGTCCAGCTCGATACCACAGGCAACGGCGTAGCGATTGCGACGTCATGACCGGCGAGGCGGAATTTCTCTGCCAGAGCACCGCCCATGAAATAGTGCTCGTCGTCATAAACCAACACTGGCCCCGCGACCGCCGCGCCGGCGAATATATCGTCCGGCGTCAGGATCGACGGACAACCGGCAATTTCAGCAGGTACCTCGACACTGGACCCAACGCCATCACGCCGCCAAGTGCTACCAGTCGCAAGTACCACATGGTCGACGCCGAGGGACAGAACATCCTCAGCGCCGAGCCGGCTGCTGCGATAAATCTCGACGGTATCGTGTTTGCCCAGCATGTGAAGGCGATGGTCGCGCACCCGCGCCCATGCGCCGAGCCCCGGCAGCGTCGCTTCCCGCGAGACGCGGCCGCCAAGCACATTGCCGGCCTCTGCCAGGAGCACGCCGTAGCCGCGCTGGCCGAGCGTTTTCGCGCATTCTAGTCCCGCCGGACCGCCGCCAACAACTAGAACCCTCGCTTCCGAACCCTTCCGCGCCAGCCGTTCCGGGTGCCAGCCGCGCCGCCACTCCTCCCCAATCGTCGGGTTCTGGGTGCAACGCAGCGGCACAGCCTCGTTGTTGGCGGAGCGACAGATGTTGCAGCCAATGCACTCGCGGATTTCATCCTCGCGCCCCTCAAGTATCTTTTTCGGCAAGAAGGGGTCGGCGATCGAGGGGCGGGCCGCGCCGATGAAATCTTGAATACCGCGCCTGATCTGGCCGACCATCGTATCTGGAGAGGTAAAGCGCCCGACGCTGACGACCGGCTTTGTTGTCACCGTCTTCACGAAGGCGACATGTTCCTCCTGATAGCCTTCCAGACTGAAGCGCGACGATTTGGAATCGTTGCCGAGCGCGCCTGCGACATTGACGTCCCAGAGATCTGGCAGTTCGGCCAGCATCTCGATAATTTCGCGGCCCTCGCCTTGCGAGGTGATGCCGAAAGGTCCGTGCAGTTCATCGACCGCGAGCCGAACTGCGACCGCGCATGTCGCGCCCACCGTGTCCTTCGTGTCCTCGATCATCTCGCGCAGCAACCGCGCACGGTTCTCGAGAGAACCTCCATATTCGTCTGTACGGCGGTTAGTGCGTCCCGACAGGAACTGGAACGGCAGATAGTCGTGTCCCGCATAGCAATAGACTATGTCGAATCCGGCCTGTTTCGCGCGGATTGCCGCTTCGCGCTGCCAGCGGCGGAATTCTCGAATATCCTGCCGGTCCATCGCGCGCGCCCCGCCGGGTTGAACGAATTTGGGCGGTTGTGCCGAAGGCGCGATCATAGGCTCGCGCGTGAGCCGGTTATTGGCGTGTGCGCCGCCGTGCCAGAGTTCAACGGCCGCCAGGCTGCCATGCGCGTGAATGGCGTCCGCTGTGTGGGCAAGGTCACGAATGTCGTCCTCGTCCCATAACGACAAGAAGCCAAACGGCGAATCGTCGGAACTCGGATGTATCGAGCAGTATTCCGTCGAAACGACGCCCCATCCCCCCTCGGCCTTTACGGAACGCAGGGCGGCACTGCTTTGCGGCTTGAGATGCCCCATGCCGGTCGCATGCGGCGTCTGGTAGAAACGATTGGGAGCGGTGACTGGCCCTATCCGAACCGGCTCGAACAGTATCTCGTATCGAGGGTTACAGCCCATCGGCATTCCGGAATGGCCTTGTTGAACAAATGTCAAGCAACGCTATTCCAGTTTCGCGCAGAACGCAATGGCCGGTGAAAGACCTTCTGGACTCGGCGAAGTACCGCATCGTCGTCAGCCCGGCCATCGGTATCATTTATGGCACGCTCTACTGAGGCGAGCCCTTTGGCTTCACGCATGAGATAGCGGTCAAATTTGGCATGCAGCGCATTCTCGAAGACAACCGCAAAGCCTATACCGAACTGCGCTACAAGGAGCAGTCCTCGTCCGTCGCGGCACAGCCCCACGCCGCCTGGGCGGAAGGACATGGAGCCCACGGTCTCAATCGATGTCGGCGAGGCGAGCGGCATCTGGCGGACCGATGGCTTGCACATGGTCTACCTGCCACCGCATCTTTGTGAACAATCACATCGCGGTTGAGAGCACTTGGCCGCGATGCCTATCGTGCCAGCCCATGGTCCTGACGTTACGTTAAGCTCGAAGGAGCGCCGGCTCGGCGTCAGGCGCACGTGCGGATAATATGCCAGCTATTCTCCGCACATATGCGGAGAATATGCATGCCAATCTCCGCTCCCTCTTTCCGACCGGGCACGGGCCAGAAGCTGCGAGTGGGCGCGTGGCGTGACGATTCAGGCGAGCAGATGCAAGTCGTTTCTGGCTCTTTCGGCCACGAGAAGGTGCACTATGTTGCCCCGCCGGCCGATCGGTTGGAAGCTGAGATGTCTGCCTTTCTCGAGTGGTTTAACGCGCCGACCAAAATTGATCCTATCGTGAAGGCTGCCGTCGCGCATTTGTGGTTTGTCGCTTTGAAAGCGGTTCTTGAACCGCCAGGATTCGTTGGGTGAGCGCCAACACCTTCAGTAGCGCCAACGTCTCTTGAGTTTCCTCATAAGGGCAACATCTTGAAGCATCCCCTTCGCCTCCCGCATGCACCGTCAGGACTACCGGCGCACGATTCTCCGCTAGCGATCGAGCGCCCTCGGGCGCGTGCGCCTTGAGATAGCTGGGGGTTTCACTTGCTTTGGAAGCTTCATTACCTGAATTCCGTTTGGACCCGATAGCCGGCTAAATGGTCAATCAACGTCGATGCTTCAGCACCCTAGGCGCCAGGCAATCCGGTCTCGATCAGAACCCCGACCACTGCCACTCGTCGGACGTAGGGGTGATGGCTCCGGCGCCAATGTGCTCTGACAACTCCGCCCAGATCGGGTCCCTGGTAAAGCTTGCAATATCACCGCTTGGTCTGCCCCCTGAAAAGTGGTCCTCCCTGAAGTAGGCTCGTGAGCCGTTGGAGAGGACATTGGAATGCCCCAGAAGAAGCACAAGCCCGAAGAGATCGTCGCGAAGCTGCGCCAGGTTGAT
>NZ_PXYL01000031.1 GCF_003012705.1 Pseudaminobacter soli (ex Li et al. 2025) | reverse complement strand
TCACAAGCACCACGCGGCAGCACCTGAATTGCTGACACGATCCTTTGTGCCCATCGTTAGAGCCTGGAGCTTGCTATCCGGGGTACTTTCTTGCGCTTGACAGTTCCCGCCCCAAAAGAGAAGCCCGTCGGCGGCGGGCAGATTCCATGTCTAGCGCTCAGAGCATGAAGAACGGCGCCGCTGAGGTTCGGGGCGAAACTGCGCAGTGGCCAGCCGCTCATGCAGGGCGGCAGCGTGACAAGCGACCGCCGGGCGCACCCGTGAGGTAAGCACGCAGCCTCCGGTTCAGGAGTGTGACGGAGGCGGCCAGACTCTCGGTTTCCGGGGAGGTGAAATCAGCGAACGTCGCTCACATTTTGCTTCATCAAAAAGCCCGCCTCGGCGAACCGAGACGGGCAGCTTTCTCCTTGGCGAAGATGGTCCTTCCTCCCAGACCATCTGGACACTTTAGCCGCAACAATGTTGCCAATCATGTCAGGTAAAACAGCAGATCAAGCGAGAAACGTCCCGCTGCGTCAAACCGAAGAGCTCGCGTCCTTCGCGAATAGTTATAGAAAGCGCAGAGCGAATCCCTGCGGAAGTGGTCAAATTACTCTTTGTAAAATCTTCCGCACGAGAGATCGATATGGCGGCCTATTAGTTCTGATCTGCACTCCCTTGCGACCCCTCACGGCAGAAGCTGGGTGCTTCTTCTTTGGGGCATCACAGCGCGAGGATTTGAACCGTCCGAGGACGGCATCACCACGCCGCTCCGGCCGGAGCGGTTCGTCCATGCCCTTTCGCTGATTGAAGTATTTGACGCCGGGGTTAGATTCACACCGAGGAGGCACAATGAACCAGAGACCACATCGCGGCGGCTATCGCCGATGGCTTTACTGGATCCTGACGGGGCTCGTGGCGATCTTCGTCATCTGGGCGCTGTTTTCCATGGGTGGGCACCGCATGTCAGCAGTCACGAAATCGGGCGAGGTCCCAGCAAGAGCGGAATGACGCCGCCGTGAGGCGTGATAGTTGCTGTTAACTCTGTGAGGGAGTGCGTGAGGCGCTGCGATGTTATCGCTGCTATGACGGTCGCGTCCCGATTCCCCAATCGGGCAGGCCCGGCTTTCGCAGGCCCCCACAGGGATGTCGGGCCACCTTATTGATGCCGGTGATCGGATTGGCCCATTGATCCCACCGAAGACGAACGCTGATGCAAACGTGTCTGCTACTAGAGGGCCGCGAGCGACCGGCTCCTAGTCTCGTTGGGGCAGCGGAGAATAGTTGCCGGGGCTGATCGGGACGCCGACAAGGCCTAGGACGCCGGTAAGCCGTCACGCGCGGCACCATGGGTGATGATGATCTACCTTCCAGTCGACGGCCAGCACGGTGTTCTCCGCCTGGTTCAATTCCACGCGACGCGCCAGCCGACCATGGTGCGCTGCTCATCGTGCCACCGATCGTGGGACAACTCCTCCTGAAATGGCGGCGTCGCGATACGGCGCCCAAAATGAGGCTGCTGGAATTGAAGCTTGCCGTGCGCGCTGCCCGCGCCATATCGCTTGAGTGGGCATAGATTTTCGCACCGCCTTCGATGAAGCGCTGGCCTGGATCAGGGCAGAGTTCGATTACGCCGCCACGCCGTGGCTCCTCTTTCAAGCCGTCATCATCATATGCGTTTTCCTGGCGGCAAAGCTCGCAGCGCGGCGGGTCGAACCGCTCCTGGAGAGCCGGGCACGCCGGATCAAGGGGCATCCGGGATTGTTGCGGGTCGTAGTCGCGCTGTTGCGGCGCACCAACTGGATCCTCTTCTCGGTCTTCCTGCTTGTCGCGCTCATCCTTATGCGCAGCACTTGGCCAAGCCGGACGCATATCATCGTTATCGCGCTTTCATTGTCCTTGGCCTGGCTGTTTGCATCGGTATTGTCGCGGATTATCCGCAACCGCCTGGTCGGGCGCACGCTCGGCTGGCTTGCCTGGATGTATGCTGCCCTTGTCATTCTGGGCATCAACGACGAAGCTGGGGCCTTCCTCGACAGCATCGCCTTGCCTTTGGGCGCCATGCGCCTTTCCGCTCTTACGGTGCTGAAGGCAGTAGTGCTGCTCATCGCGACCGTCTGGCCGGCCGTCGTCCTCGGAAAATACCTCGACGAGCGTGTCCAGCGCTCCGAAGAACTGACACCATCGATCCGCGTCCTGGTTGGCAAGGTCGTAAAGATCGGCCTGGTGTTGGTGGCCGGTGCCATCGCTCTTTCTGCCGTCGGTGTTGATCTGACGGCTCTGACGGTATTCTCCGGCGCCTTGGGCGTCGGTCTAGGATTTGGGCTGCAAAAGGTCGTTTCAAATTTCGTCTCCGGCGTGATCATCCTTCTCGACAAGTCAATCAAGCCGGGCGACACCATCTCACTCGAAGGCACTTTCGGTTGGATACGCGAGTTGCGGGCACGGTTTGTTTCGGTGGTGACGCGTGACGGCCGCGAATACCTGATCCCGAACGAGGACTTCATCACCCAACGGGTCATCAATTGGTCGTTCAGCGACAATTTTGTGCGGCTCGACATAAATTTCGGAGTTTCTTATGACGCCGACCCACACAAGGTCAGCCAATTGGCGATAGAGGCAGCCATGAGTGTTGTCCGGGTCGAAACGGATCGGCGCCCGGTCTGCTGGCTTACGAAATTCGGCGAGTCCTCGCTGGATTTTGTCCTGCGCTTCTGGATTCACGACCCTCAACAAGGACTGACCAACGTGCGTGGTAGGGTGCTACTCGCGCTGTGGGACACGTTCAAGGAAAACGGAATAAGCATCCCGTATCCGCATCGCGAGATCGTCATGAAGCAGGATGGACACGCAATGGGCCAAGCGGAGACAGCGCGAAGATCGGTTAGTCGCGGCACTCCCAGAGGCCAGTAGCAGCAGCATGCGGTGATGACACCGCACGGGGAACGCCCGTGTTTTTTTGAGGGGCGAGTAGCATCTGCTTCTGGCGGTGCAACCGCGACCTCCAGCGTGGTCCGGGAGTTTTTTGCAGGCAGTGGCTAAGGTGACTGAAGGGCCGAAATGGGACGCGTTGCCGCCCGGCAGCTTGGGGCCGTGTATGGACTGTCCGGTTTGGGTATGGAATTGCGATGAGCTGCCATTCTGCTGCCGACTTCGTCGCAGTCACCGGCTTCAGACGCAGTGAACGGCTCGATTGCGCAGTCAACTGCCGTCCGAGGCTTGGTTAGAGTAGAGAGATAATGGATAGTAAGAGTTTGTCATGGCCTGACCCCGCCACCATAGTAACCTTCGAGGACGGCGACCCCGATGAGAATCCTTGGGTCTTGGGATATCCCCAAACTGAAGAGATTCAAATCGAAGTCTATTCGCCGGAATGGGCAAGTCTGTTCGCGAGCGCTAAGTATCTGATCGACGAGGCATTGCCCGGAGTTGCGCTGAGCATCGAACACGTTGGATCGACTGCGGTGCCGGGGCTACCTGCAAAGCCTGTGGTCGACATTGATCTAATCGTCGCCGAGCCCGAGCAGGAAGAGCAATATGTTCCCGCACTGACCGCGCTTGGCTATCGGCTGACGGTCCGAGAGAGATCTTGGTATCAGCACCGCATGCTGCGCCATGATAAGCCGCGGGTGAATCTGCACGTCTTCGGAACGGGGTGCCCCGAGCATATTCGCCATGTCCTGTTCCGCAACTGGCTTTGCGACCATCCCGAGGACAGGGAGCGCTATGCAAACACGAAGATGATGGCGAAAAATGGCGTGAGCACTGCGCAGGACTATAATCGAAACAAGCAGGCTGTGGTGCGCGATATTTACCGTATGATCTTTGAACATCGCGGCTGGGTAAATGCCGGGTAACGCGCGGAACGGCGGACATTTTTTAGCAGATATTCTGGTTTTGTTCTGCTAGCGTGCGGACGGTGATTCATTTCCAAGGAAGGAGAATATTGTGAGCGAAATCAGCGTTTCTTTGTCCCTTTTCGTTGAACATGGTCAGCAGCAGGCCGCAGCCGACTTCTACGCCGCCGCCTTCGGTGCGCAGAAGGTCCAGGATCACTTCCGTGATGGCCTGCTGATGGCCGTGGATCTCCTGATCGGCTCGATGCCGATTTCAGTAGCCGGAGCAAACCCCAAGCGCCAAGCCAATCCGGCCCTCGGCGGGCCTTTCCACCCACGATCCGCCGGAGCAGTGAGCGCGGTCCTGCGCGTCACAGTCAGAGACCTTGACACCGTGGTCGCCCAGGCGCTGGCCGCTGGTGCAACCGTGCGTGATGCCATCGAACAGGACGACACTGGCAGCCGCTCGGCAGCTCTCTTTGACCCGTTCGGCCACATCTGGAGCCTGACCCAGCTCAAGGCTGACGCCGCGCGCCTGGCCGCCTAAGCGATACCCCCTCGCCCAATCCACCTGCAGGAACCCGACAACTTCCGCCGCGGCCACACACGGCCGCCATTCTCGAATGGCACTCGCGCCGCCGTCCCCGCCGCGTCCAGCGCCAATGCGGGCCTCGCCCTGACAGGCGCCCGACCACCACCAGGTCGCCCATTGCCGCAGCTGCTTTTCTGAAGCTGCAATATTCAGCTGCAGCCAGGAAATATCTTGGATATCGAACCTCAATTGCTTGGAAATGCCGTCCATCGGGTTACCGCCTCAAGGGATCGCCTCCCCCATCGATCTCTCGCCATGTACATCATCCTGATGAGACTACGGGCGAGTACCTGTCAGCTTCTGTCAGGTTGGATCGATACAGTGTCGTTGAGCGAGCATTGTCGCTGGCGTTACTCGGGTCGGCCCTCAAAGAGTTCGAGGATGTTGCTATTTCAAGGCGCCGTTTCCTTCGGGGACGAAGGCAGTGGATCGGTGGAGCCGAAAACATGACCGCCGCCGGCTCCACCTGTCATCGATCACGCCTTCTCAATGAGGCGGTCCAACGCAACCTTCATCGCCTTGGCGCCTGCCTCCATCAGCGGGCCGACCGTTGCCGCGGCTTCATCGGGAAGAAAGTCGGCCGTCCAGACGACGCAGGTCAGTCCACCGCGCTCGAACACCTGGACGGAGCCATTGTAGTGCTTCAGGAAGGAGCTCTCGGCGCCCCAAACGAGGCGTCTCCTTTCCTCGTCGAGCGTGACGATGATCTCACGCGCCGTGACACTATTAAAGAAGGTGACAACACGCGCGCCTGGCTCAAGCCGGGTATCCAGGACGAAGCCCGGCACGAGACGCGTATGAAGCGCACCAATGTCCCTGATTGCATCCCACACCTGATCGGAGGGCGCGCTGGTAAGTATTTCCTGTTGAAGTGTCGCCATATGAATTCACCGCATCTTTCCGTTGTCGATACATCCCGACGGGGGGAGGCTTTACGCAGGAAGGCCGCAGTAGACCTCGATGCGATATCCATCGGGATCCTTCACGAAGGCCGCATAGTAATTCGGGTCGTAGTCCGCCCTCACGCCCGGCTTGCCATTGTCCGCTCCGCCACTCCTCAATGCAGCAGCGTGAAAGGCATCGACGCCGCCCCGGGTCGGAGCCGTGAAGCAGAAATGCAAGCCGGAAGAATCGTTCGGCTGAACCGGCTCTTCGCTTGCCAGAATCCAGAAGGCAACGCGGTCGGCGCCGTAGCCGAGCGAACTCTTGTCCTCACTGAGGCAGCGGTGGCCGAGCGGTCCGAGCGCGGCGTCATAGAACGCCCTGCTGCGATTGATATCTTTCACGCCGATGGAAACGTGATCGAACATGTTCAGGTCCTCCTTAGTTGGGATCGGCCATCGGTACGAGGTGGCGCTTTCAGACGCTTGGGGAAAATTGCTTATTTGAAAAGGAGGAGTGCCGATGAGCGGCAAGATAGAGGCGAAGCAGCTGGCCGCCGGCCCCGGTTGGTATGTGCAGGACGTGCTCTGTCATGCCGGCCCGGATGACGCGCCCTTCGAGGAGGAGCACAGCACCGTCGCGGTGGCCGCTGTCCTGAGCGGAACCTTCATTTATCGAACAACGGAAGGCAGGAATCTGCTGTCACCCGGTTCGATCCTGCTGGGCAATCACGGACGGTGTTTTCAATGTGGACATGAACACGGGGCCGGCGATCGGTGTCTTTCATTTCACTTCAGCGCCGACTCTTGGGAGGAAATAGCCGGTGCTGTGCCAGGCGCACACCACGGCAAGTTCGATGTGCCGAGCCTTCCGCCGACCACGGCTCTACTGCCAATCGTGGCGATGCTGGAGGGCGCGCGCGACATCGGGCGCCCGGCCATGGAGGAAGCCGCCCTCGATTTCGCGGGGATGGCGCTACGGCTCTCGGCCGATGTCAGCCGCGACAGACGAAGCCTTAGAACGTCGGACGAGCGACGCATTTCGGATGCCGTCCGACGCATCGAACTGACCGCGCATGAACTAGAAGGAGATCGACTGTCGCTGACCACCCTCGCCGGCGACGCAGGCATGAGCCGATATCATTTCCTGCGGACATTTCGCCGCCTGGTCGGCATGACCCCGCATCAATATGTGCTTCACGTGCGGATGCACAAAGCGGCGGTTTGGCTGCGGACCACAGACGCTCCTCTCACCGCGGTCGCTCTCGACGCAGGTTTCAACGACCTGTCGACTTTCGTCCGGCGCTTCCGCCAAATCATGGGCTCGCCCCCCGGCGAGTACCGCAACAATGCCCGACGCAGACCGAAATAGCCATCGACCTTCTCAACACGCTACGCGAGCTGGAAGCTTGGAAGGTCTCGGTCATCGCGCTACTTGTGTCGACTGTTCTGATCGCATTGTCTGGCTTTCATCTTTTGCCGCGGATCAGCAGGTTGCAATCGTCGATACAACTGGCTCCGTTTTCAACGTTCGCCTCGGTGCTGCCTACGTCGATATGAATGTGGCGGATGGGTTGGCCACAACAATTGATCAACTAACTTCACATTTATCGCTCAGCCAGATAGCGGCGCGGACATCTCGGCGGGCGGCGCTGAATTGAGCGGCGACTCGGCAACGGCTTCGTTACGCTGTCTGAAGACGTAAAGGCCGTATCAGTTGGGCCCCACGGTCGCACTTCACAAAACCGTCCCGTTGACGGCGACTGTTGACGGATTTGTCGAGGGCCAGGCTGCGTTGCTTTACGCAAGGGGCAGTTTCGATGCCAACCAATCGGCATCAAACATATCTCCTATCGCTAAGCAGCCACGAAGACGACCTTGCTGGCACGATCGATGCGCGCGCGGGTGTGTCTTTTCTCGCATTTGGCAGCGGCAAGCTCAGCCTCTTTGGTGGCATAGGCTTCCGCAATGACGTCTACAAAATCGTCAACCCTCGCTCAGCACCCGGCAAGGTCGCGAGCAACCCTGCCTCCAGGCGGCTGCGCTCGAAGCCAGGGACGAGGCGGGCAAGTCTGTTCTCTACCCTGCCAGCGAGCTTGATGTCTGTGATCACAAGAATATCGTGCCGTGCCGTGCGACAAAACGACCCGGGCTGAGAGGGAGGGATCAACTGTGATAAACGCAGGGATCGGCAAAACCTCCGATCCCTAAAACCTACCCCAAATTTTAGCACCTAAACACTTTTATCATTTATTTCAATTACTTATTGAATTGAGTGGAATGGTCCACAATCACCCATCAGGCGATCCAACGCCTTCGCGGGCCGACATCGAGATGACGAAGACGATCATCGACACCGCAAAACCGCTAGGCATTGCCGTTCATGATCACATCGTCATCGGCAAGAAGGCCTATGCCAGCATGAAGGGTCTCTTGTTGATCTGATCGGTCAACAGCCAGCCAAACATCGTTGAAGCACCAAAGAAAAAGGCCGCTCGATGAGAGCGGCCTTTTCGATTCTTCCGATGCGAAGACGCTTACTCGGCGTCGCCTTCCTTGGCGGCCTTCTTCTTCGGTGCAGCCTTCTTCTTCGGCTCTTCGGCAGAAGCGTCGTCGGCCTTCTTGGCAGCGGCCTTCTTGGTCTTCTTCTCGGCCTTGGCCTCGTCGCCGCCCTCTTCCTCGTCTTCAGCCATCAGCTCTTCCTTGCTGACCTTCTGGTCAGTCACGGAGATCTGGGTCAGCAGATGATCGATGACCTTCTCTTCGAAGATCGGCGCGCGGAGGGTAGCCAGCGCGTTCGGATTGCCGCGGTAGAACTCGAAGACTTCCTGCTGCTGGTTGGCCGGGTAGCGGCGGACGAAGTCGAACAGCGCGCGCTGCATTTCCTCGTCGGTAACCTGCACGCCAGCCTTCTCGCCGATCTCGGCCAGCACCAGGCCCAGACGCACGCGGCGCTCAGCCAGACGCTGGTATTCGGTGCGGGCTTCGTCTTCCGTCGTCTCTTCGTCGGCGAAAGTGCGGCCTGCGGCAGCCAGGTCACGCTGCACCTGGGTCCAGATGTTGTTGAACTCGGCCTCTATGAGCTTCGAGGGAGCCTCGAACTTGTAGCTCTCGTCGAGCTGGTCGAGCAGTTGACGCTTCACCTTCTGGCGGGTCATCGAGCCGAACTGACTCTCGACCTGGCCGCGAACGATTTCGCGAAGACGCTCGAGCGACTCGAGGCCGAGGTTCTTCGCGGTCTCGTCGTTGATTTCGAGCTCGCCCGGCTTGGCCACTTCCTTGACGGTGACGTCGAAGGTGGCTTCCTTGCCGGCCAGTTCAGCAGCGCCGTAGTTTTCCGGGAAGGTCACGGTGATGACCTTCTCGTCGCCGGCCTTGGTGCCGATCAGCTGGTCTTCAAAGCCCGGGATGAATTCCTTGGAGCCGAGGACCAGCGGCTGGTCGCTGCCGGTGCCGCCGTTGAACGGGGTGCCGTCGATCTTGCCGACGTAGTCGATCGTGACGCGATCGCCTTCCTCGGCCTTGCCCTTCTTCGGCTCGTAGGAGCGCGAGGATTCGGCAATGCGCTTGACCTGATCGTCGATCTCCGCTTCCGGCACGTCGAAGACCTGGCGGGTGACGGCGATCTTGGAGAAATCCTTGATCTCGATGGCCGGGATGATCTCGTAGGACAGCTGGAACTCGAAGTCGGCGCCGCCGGCGAGAATCTTCTCGGCTTCCTTCTCGTCCTCGGTCATGGTGACCTCGGGCTGCATGGCGGCCTTTTCGCCGCGCTCTGCAATGATGGTGCGCGTCGAGTTGGTGAGGATCTCGTTCACGACTTCGGCCATGAAGGACTTGCCGTAGACCTTGCGCAGGTGCGGCAGCGGCACCTTGCCCGGACGGAAGCCGTTGAGACGAACCTTGTCCTTGGCGTCATTGAGCCGTTCGACGAGCTTGGCTTCCATATCGCCGGCCGGAACGACTACCTTGATTTCGCGCTTAAGACCGGAATTGAGAGTTTCGGTAACCTGCATCATCAAACCTTTGTTTTCACGACTGCCACCGGGCAAACGGGCAAACCGCTCGACCTGCGGAGATCTTCGTGGCGGGATAGTCCTTCGGTACGGGTGAAGCAATCCCACCGGGATGGTTCCGCCATCACACAGCCATTGCTTTCAATACGCTCCAAACCTGGGTAAGACTTTGTTTTTACTGCTTCTTACCGCATTCGTCCGAAGCGTGAATTCACAACCCGTCACATTTGACACGCCTTTTGTCACAGACGGACTGTTTTTTCAACACTCTTCGCGTACCAAGACCGGTGGAATGCCTTTATCTTTGGGAGCATCGTTCGACTGCTAGATTGACAGAACGATGCCCACGTGAGAATGCCATTGCCAATGCGGATGTGGCGGAACTGGTAGACGCCCCGGATTTAGGTTCCGGTGCCGAAAGGCGTGGGGGTTCGAGTCCCTTCATCCGCACCAACCTTCCCCAATTGGCTATTGGGTTCAAAGAGTTGATTGATTTCAAAGGCTTGTAGTTACCCACCCGCTACAAAGGGCGCTACAAATGACCATTGCTATGCCTGCACTGACCCGAGCAAAGAACGGCGACTGGTTCGCCCGCAAGGTTATCCCCAGCGATGTGCGGGATGCCTACCAACGCGCCTACGGTGTTCGGCAGGAAGAACGCTTCCGACTCACCACAGACAAAACGGCAGGCGAGGCCAAGGCCGCGTTCGCGGATTGGATGGCAGACATTGAAGGGCGAATTGGCGCACTCCGGTCGGCCGCCACGGGTACGCCGGTCGCGCTCTCCCATCGGCAGCTCCATGAGCTTGTCGGGCGCTGGTATGATTGGTTCATCCTCCAACACGCCGACGACAACATGCCGGTGGCTGTGTGGGACCACCACTATGAACGATACGAGGACGCCACGATGGCGACCGGGAGCCTCGACCATCACGAGGAAGACGACAAGCCACGCTCACCGCGCCACGCCGCGAAGGTGCGGGCCATCGTGCTAGAGCTTTCCCGCCTCACCACGTTCCTTGCCGAGGAGGGCGTTAGGCTGTCCCATGAGGCCCATGACCAGCTTGTGGACACCCTGGAGCCCGATCTTGTCGCGGCCATGGCGTTGCTGCGCAGGCGGGCAGGTGGCGACTACAGGCCGGACACTCACCGGGAGCGGTTCCCCCAGGCAGCGAAGATCATCCCTGCCAATGCCAAGCTCACCGGCTGGAATGCTTGGGAAGCCTTCGAGGCATGGGTGAAGGAGAGGAAGCCGCAACAGTCCACCGTCAATCGGTGGCGGGGGGTCTTCGATCACCTCAAGAAGCATACCGAAGGTCGGGACCTGGCGCTGGTCACGGGCGAGGATGCAATAGGCTGGAAGGACACTCTTGTTGGAGGCGAAGCCAGCGGCCAAACTATCAATAACGTATGGCTGACCGCAGCCGGGACGGTGTTCAACTGGGTGAAGAGCCAGAAGAAGATCACCACCAATCCGTTTGAGGGGGTCAGGGTAGCGACGTCCCGTGGGGGCAACACCAAGGGCGAGTTCACAGAAGAAGACGCCGAGGCCATTCTCAAGGCTACGCTCGCTCCGCGCTCTCCCCGCGCCTCCCCATACCTCCAAGCGGCTATCCGCTGGGTTCCGTGGCTTTGCGCCTATACCGGCTCCCGACCAGGAGAGATGACCCAGCTCTGCAAGGAGGACATAGAGCAGCACCGGGACGGCTTCTGGATGCTGCACATTCGACCCGAGGCCGGGACCGTGAAGGGCTCCGTGGCCCGGACGGTGGTGCTACATGACCATCTGGTAGAGCAAGGCTTCGTCGCTTTCGTCCAGAAGGCCAAGCCGGGGCCGATCTTCTATGACCCCAAGGCCAGCGGCAGCAGGACTAAGGATGACGACCCGCTCAACCCGGTGCGCCCCATGTATGTCCAGGTTCGCCAGAAGTAGCCGATTGGGTGCGCAAGCTAGGCATTACCGATACAGGCGTCAGCCCCAACCACGGCTGGCGGCATACCTTCAAGCGCAGGGCGGCACGGGCGAAGATCGAGCAGCGTCTCCGCGACGCCTTCTGTGGCCACACCCCCGCCAATGTCGGTTCCATTTACGAGCGCCCCACGGTTGAGGACTTGGCCGAGGCCATCAAGGATTTCCCGCGCTATCCCGTAGACGCGCCGAAGCGCTCCTAGAAACCCCTTGGCGGGTGCATAGGCGGCTTCTGTACGGCTGGTAGGTAATCCCAGCCAGCCCCCCTCCCCGACTCTGTGCGCCCTCCTGGGGGCTTCCATAGCGCCCACGCTGTCCGATGACGGACAACGCCACCGCGAACGATTGGGATTTCACATGCGCGGTTTCATCATCAAGACCATCGGCTTCGTCTCCACCATCGCTGTTGACCTTCGACAGGCTGGGCGGGGGTTCGTTCGTCGCCACTTCGACCTTTTCACCGCCCCGGACACCGGAGCGTTGCGGGGCATGTTCATCAAGCTTCCCGGCCTGCCGTTCAGTGCCATGCTGGAATGGCGGGAACAGAACCTGGGCTGGGAAGTCGAGCGGGAACAGGGATGCCTCAAGGTCTGGGCGGGGCGGCTGGAGGGCAGCTTCTGCCGCGAGCCGACGGGCTTCCAGATGGGCCAGGAGGTGCGTTGATGGTCCTCGCTATCCTGGCCGGTATCGGTGCCTACATCGCCGTCAATGCCTTGTTCGGTGGCATCCACGGGTTCGCCTGTGGCAGCAGTCAGGCCATGAACACGCTGCTGCGGTTCTCAGTCTTCGCCCTGCCGATCAGGATGGCCTGTTGGTGCGTGGCAGCATGGGCGGGCTGGAGCGCATTCGTGGCTATGGGCGGTTGGTGACGGTCGATTGCACCTCATCCTAGGCGCTCTGAGCCGCCTTCGGATCAATTACCCCACCCCTTAAGATCTCGCCAAGCCGCTGGCCGGATCTCGGCTCGCGGCGAGACACTACTCGCTGGCGTCTCCCGGTCTTTGCCGGGGGATACCGACCGCAATTCCGTTTGCTGACTCACGGGAGCCCGCTGGCGGCTTTTTCTGCAAATCTCATCCCCAAGCTGCGGCAAAGCATAAACGCTCGCCGGCGGCCTTCTATGCGGATTTCTCGCTCGCGTAGCCCGCAGCAGCGATTACCCCACCCCTTAAGATCTCGCGAAGTCGCCAGCCGGTTCCCAGCTAGCGGCGGGGCGCTACTCGTGGACGTCTCCCGGTCCTCGCCCAGGGATGCACTTCGTAACGCCATGCTGACTTGCGGGAGTTCGCTATCAGCATTTCTACAAATCTCACCCCCAATTGACTCACAATCGACGCAAGGATTTTCCATGTCCCACCAAGCAAACTACCCAGACTTTCACACCATCCGCATGATCAAGATGCCGGACAACTGCCGGTCTTCTATGTGCATGATATCCTGAAACATTACCCTATCGACATCGAGGGGGCTGACTACGATGCTCTTGAGCAGGCGTTTTTGTGGCCGGTGGACACAGGCATTCCGGTTGAGACCGTAGATTCCCATGGTTTCTCGGCAATGGTTGCATTGTCCGCTTTTCAAGTCAGGGGTGATCCAAGGCATGAACGTGAGTTTTGGTTCCAAGTGAAGAATGCACCCGCGTACACTAGACCGCTGCCGTTTTAGGCACGCAAGAGCGAACGGAAGAGTACGGACCGCTTTCGGGCGGTCTTATTCATTAGTAGGCACTGCGCGGGCTGTCCGCCGGCAGCCGCTGGATAGCCTCCAACAACCTCCCAAACGGATTTCTCGACATGCTCGACCAACACCCGTTGCTCGCCCCCCTCACGGCTGGGCGTCATTATCTCATCGCCACTGATGGCGCTTGCATCCCCAACCCTGGCCCAGGCGGATGGGGACTGATCAAACAGTTAAAGGAGGGCACTCGGATATTGCGGCAGGCAGCCGCTGCCGGTCATTCGGAAGCCGCTTTGGCCGAGACCACCACGACCAACAACAGGATGGAAACGATGGCGGCGATCAAAGCCGTTGAAGGCGTTGTCGAGGCCGAGACCCCGGCGATCATCTTGACCGATAGCGAATATGTCTTCCTGGGCATGACCGAACGGCTTCCCGGCTGGAAGGCAAACGGCTGGAGAGGATCGAAAGGCGCGGTGAAGAACCGTGACCTGTGGGGACGCCTGGACGCTGCCTGTGTGGGGAAGGCCATCCATTGGGTCTGGGTCAGAGGCCACGCCGGTTATGACCTCAACGAGATGGCGGACACCTCGCGGACAATGCAGCCAGAGGGAAGTATCCGAAGGGCAGACGATCAGTGGAGACCAGCCACCCGGATTGGCTCATCGGATAGCCTTCTTTTCGCCAAGCCCCCTATCGGGAGGGAGACCAATTGTCATCCACCGAGAAGGGAGTTCGATTACCCCACCCCATAGGAGGAGAACTAAAATTGCTCTGTGATATGTATGATCATGTATTAAGCTAGAAACTAATGTCTTATATCATGCTGATGACAGACATGGCTTTAGCCAAACTATAGTATCCGTAAGGGCATTCGGTCTTCCCACCCTCGATAACGCTATTGCGATCTAGAAGACGGGTCGCAACATCACCTCGCCATAACCTTGGAGCTGCGCGAGCAGGGCTTTGGCGTTGCCGCACTGGCTAGGGCGCATCGCCCCTGATGTGCGACTCCGTGCCTGCCGAAGCCAATGTAGCTTCGTGGTCACGACGAACATTACTGCCGAGCTGGGCGATGCTGTTGAAAGATCGTCACCTCACTGAGGCGGTATTCGCTGCGGTCGATAGAGCCCAGCCGAACCTCAGACCCGATTACCCCACCCCTTAAGAACTACCCAAACCTCAATCCAGCGCAGCCCTTGGTCCACTAAGGCCGAGGCATTTTGCGTTTGCGACACCACCCAAGCGCCCAAGGCGCACCTGACAGCTAGGAAATCACATGAACACCCTCACCACCATCACCCCCATTGTTACCGCCAAGGATGGACAGGTCTTCGCTAACAGCCTGGACGTGGCCGAATTCTTCGGCAAGCAGCACCTTCATGTCCTTCGGGACATCGACACTTTGATCGGAAGCGCCCCGGAGGCAGCATCCAATTTTGGATTATGCCCCTACCAGGCTGTTGAAAGCGGTCGGCTCTACCGCTCCTTCGACATGACGCGGGACGGCTTCACCCTGCTCGCCATGGGCTTCACCGGCTCCTCCGCGCTCCGCTTCAAGCTCGCCTACATCGCCGCCTTCAACGGGATGGAAGCCCAGCTCAAGGCATCGGTCCCAGCCGTCCCGAACTTCACCGACCCGGCCGAAGCCGCAATCGCATGGGCGAACGAGATCGCACAGCAGCAGGTCGAGGAGATGAGGCCCCTGGCGCTGGTCGGCTCAAGGGCGGTCGACCATAACCACTCCCTCAACCGCTTCGTGCGGACTCTGCCGGGGGCGAACACCATGAAGGTGAAGGCGGACCTCTGCGGACACGACTATCTCTACAAATCGGGGGACACATACCGGGTCCGCGGCGGTTTCCAGCACCTCTTCACCGAACGTCTGAACAAAGCCTTCGGCAGCGTGGACATCTTTCCGACCGCAGCAGGCCGCGCCCGTCTCATCGAGATGTACGAGGCCGGTGAACTGACAATGAAGAAAGGGTGCAGCCCGCGGCGGTGATGGTGTCAGTAATTCCCGGACCTTCACTGCGGAACACACAATCTTTGTCTGCGGCGATGCTAGCCAAGTGCTGACTGCGCGGTTAGCCTGAGGCTGACGATCGAGAACGGTGACTGATTTGGCGGAAATATTGGATCTAAACGTGGCTCCGGGCGAAGCGCTCCTGCGAAGTGGGTTGAGCGCTGGGGTGCCTATTGTCGCTTTCCTGGGACAACGGGCGGGGTGGCCTGCAGATAGCGACCCCGTCCTCTCGCTGGCGCTGGCGAAGCTTGGGGGAGAGGCGGGCGAAGGGTGGAAAGGGCTGCTGTCTCGCACGCCGGAGCATTTCGATTCGTGGCTTGAAGAACGCTTCGCGCGCCGAGCGCCTTCTTCCGAACAGGTCGCGATCGCAGACCTGCCCATAAGTGCTGTATTCACGTCCTCGATTGATCCCGGGTGGTCGAACCTGTTCGCGGCAGGAGGACGAGAGCCCGAAACGATTTTGATCGGCGATCCCCTTCCTCCGGTCATGCGTAGCAAGCGTCGGCCGCCAGTGTTCTTTCTGTTCGGGCGTGCCGGGCCGGGTCCGCTAGAGACTCGTCCACCGAATAGCCCTAAAGCGCTTGTGCTGCGTCGCCTCCGACATTCGGGAAATATGCTTCGAAACCTCTTGGAGGTGGCGACGCCGGTTGGGATCATTGTCGTCGACGGATATGACCCAGTGCAGGATTGGCTCCGGGCCGAAGAGCTGCTTGCAGTTCTCGGCACCGCTCCATCCGGGGGAGTACTGTGGTGTGGTACCGAACCCGCATTCGCAGAAGATGACAGGGATATATTCGAACAGCTCGTCAGCGATGGGATTATCATTCGTGACGATCGCACCTTTGCCCAGATCGCCTCAGAGCTTCGAGCTGGCACCGAAGACGCGAGCACCCCAAATTGGGACGACCCCGACCTAGTAACGTTGCCGAACAGCAAGCAGCTGGTCACTTCACCACGTCTGCGTCTTACTACGCAAGCCTCGGCGCTTATCCTCGACGACTCTATCACTGGCTTCCTGCCGCCTCTCCAATCAGAACTCGCGCAGAGCGCATTCGAGAGCTTTCACGGCATTCCGAGCAACGTGCGTGCCCGACTGGAGGGAGTGCGTCGAGGCTTCGCCATTGATCGCGACTTCGAGAAACAGCTCCAAAGCCGCTTGAAGCAGGCCCTTCGGCAGCATCATCGAGAATCCGGTGCGCTGATACTTCATGGGCAATCGGGCACTGGAAAATCCATAGCTCTGGCTCGCGCAGCATTGCAGGTGCGCTTAGAAAACGCTGCCGCCGTTCTATTCGCCACCGAACGCCTGCCCAACGCGGCCGACGTCTCCGCGTTCCTTGCTCAGATTGATCAGCTGGAAGCGACCACGTTGATCGTGGTTGATGTCCATTTGGCGCCGACACGCTTCGATGAGCTTCTGGAGGCGTTGCGAAGCAGAGGACACCGGGTGGTTATCCTGGGCGTCTCGTATCGGATAGAAGATCAGGTCACTCGCGGCAGTGATCGTTACATCGAAGCGCCAAGACGCTTGGAGCAAGGAGAACAGGAAAAGCTCGTAGCGCTGGCCGCCAGATATAACCTGTCAAATAATCTTCTAACCAACGAGCCGTATGCACTCGCCCGCTTCTATTGGCAGCTACCGGGCAGCCGCCGCCTTTTGGCGCAGGGCTTAGGTAAGGAAGCGAGAGCCTCCCAGTCGTTGATTGCCAATCAGGGAGCAAACACTAAGGTAACTCGGACCGTCACTGCCTTGGGACTGGCCCTTATGCAGGCTGGCTATAGAGGCGATATCTCCGTCATCGAAGACGTGGACCCGCAAGACCTCGACGGCGCTTCGTCTGCGGCCAAGGTCATCGATTACATCATGGCGGCAGCGAGACTGTATAAGTCTGTGCCAGTGAATTTGGTCCTCAGGGCTATTCTTAAAGATCGAGTATCAGAAGGTACTGCGTTTGGAATTGATCTAATCCACGGTGTCTTCAAAGATCAGGATTTGTTCCGCTGGCACTATGGAGATGAGAGCGGAGAGGAACTTCTCGTGGGTGCTCGGCTTCAGCTCGAGGCTGAGCTCATCTGCAACGCACGTTTGGGCGGCCCGGTAGAGGAAGCATCGAGACTGATTGAGCTAATTTCACAGTCGTACCGAGCGGGGTTCGAAGGGAACGAGGAAACTAAGTTTGTAACCGACATCGTCTATGCTCTTGGACCTGACGGCCCGTTCGGCGAAAGATACAAAGACAGCTACGAGGATATCGCTCGGGCGTTGACTGCCCTCCGAGAGAAAAACGGCGTCCTGAGTGCGCGGTTGATGCTTCAGGAAGCAACTTTGCGCCGCCACTATATCCGCACGCACGATCTCGAAGCGGCTGATAAGGAGCTTGTCCTCGACGAGGCTAGTAGGGCGGTGGACCATGCACTGACTCTGATCGGGCAATCCGGAACCCAGCGGCTACACGCGTCCCGCAAGACACGAGAAAATTTGTGGGTCGAGCGCGCGGCAACCTACGGATACCTCGCAACCGACGCAGCGCAGCGCAACGCGAGCGCCGAAGAGGTCTGGTCGAGCTATTGCGCTGCACGCGAAGCAGGACAGATGGCATCCGGTCGTGTCGACACGTACTTTCCTTTAGATATTGCGCTGTGGATGCCGTTGGGTGTGCTGAGGAACGGGACGCAACTCGGTGAGCTTGAGCGCCGAGAGATTGAAGCGGACATACAAGCAACGCTCGATACAATTGATCCGTCGGCGCTCGCTCCTGATCAGGAAGAGCGGTTCCAAAAGCAGCGCTTCAATCTGGGCGGGGTCCTGGATGATCAGCCCTTAAGCGACGAGGCATTTCGCGAGTTGGAACGGCTGGGCTCGACCGCAGGCTACTATCTGCGCGCTCGCGATCTCGCTCCATCGAAACCGGAATCTGGTGAGATTGCGGAAAAGTTTCACGTAACCGCGGCTGAGAAGGCGCGGAACTATCTCTGGACGCATTTCGAGAAGGTGCGGTCCGACCCACGCTGTCTTCGTCTGTATCTGAATTGCGAATGGACTGTTGCGACCGGCCGATGGCTCTTCCGGGGTACGAGACAGCCGCTGCCTACCAGCGAAGAAACACTTCGGCGCCTTCACCTTGTGGTCACCGATTTGCTCGCCCTAGGAGAAGCCCAAATGCAGCCCCGCTATAGGTATCTCGAATGTGTACTTCGCTGGTTCACTGGCAGCGAGGCGGAGGCCATTGCGGATTGGAGGCGCCTTGCCTCCGACACCGAATACGTTGAGCGTGGCCGAGTTCTGAACCGGCACACCGTGTATTCCGAACAAGGTGAACCGCGTATTTTCTCAGGTATCGTTGAGCGTCAGATCGGGATCGGCAGGTGGTCCGTACTTGTGCCAAGTCTGAGGCGACATGTCGATCTTGTCGAAGGTCGTAGTAAGGGTGGTAATATCGCCACTGGTCAAATAATCAATGGCTTCTCCATCTCCTTCAACTACCTCGGTCCAATTGTAGACTTTGGCGCAGAGGGCGCCTGATGTCTTTCGAGGCTTTGGCTCAATCAGCGGAGAGGCTGAGAAACACGCTCCAAGCGTCGACGGGCAGAAATCTCGTCGCTGACGTCAGTTTGACACCGCCGGACGCGAACGGAGGTGAGGCCGCATTTATCAAGTCAGTTCTATGGGGTTACGTACTGTGGTACGAGGCATGTCAGCCGGCAGGCCGCCACTTGATGAGTATCGTCCGGAACTCGTCGCCCAGAGATCAACAGGTGGCGGCGAGGGCGTTTCAGGACGTCCAGAATTTGCGAACGTTTCACGCTCACAACCTATTGCCCTCGGACAAGAGCGATCAATACAAACTCAGCCAGGCGCAAGCTTGGCTGGTCCAGAATGGCGGTTCCGAACGCGACTGGGACCGTTGCACGGCTAAGCTATGTTCTGAGCTGGCAGCCGCTCTCGACATCCTTTGCACCCACTGGAACATTGTGACTGCGTGTCCCGAGGATGAAGTCACGGCGGTTCAGGGATTGATTGACGCCTTAGAGAGAGAGTGGGAGCCCCACCTTTTTGACAGGATGATAGAGGAGGTTGCGACATCACTTGGGTTATCGGGTCTCGACCCAGTCAAGTACAGGAAGAAGCGTCTCGAAGACTGGCGAAAGATCACCGACTGCTTTTGGGATCGAATGAGCGCGGAGACCGCTGTTCGTCGGGCTATTCAGCAGGAAATGGTGATAACATTTGGCGAGGCGTCACTTTAACCGCGTCCAGATCAACAGCGTAGCTCGCGACAGGTCGAGAACGGCATTCCGTTTCGAGCGTCATGCTGGTACTTCCACCGTTCCTATTGAGCTGCGGCGTTCCGCGGGCTTTTCGCCATAGGTTGCCCAAGGGTAGCGGCTATCTTCCCGCAAAAATCCGAGCTGCCAATCGCAATACAGTCTGCGCCCGCGCCCCCCGTTGCCCCCGCCTGCGGCTCCCTAGTCACCGCGAGGAAGTGCCCGAGGTGACGTGGCCTCCCCCCATTGGACGCGGCTAATCTCATCGTCACCACCGAGGCCGGATAAGTCTTCGCCAACAGCCGGGACTACCGTGCTTCTTATATAGGGGACGTGTCCCTCTCATCGGGCCGTGCACTGCAACCGTGCAAACTGCTGGCTGAGGGGAAGGAGGCCGTTAGCTCCACCGGGTGATGGCCATACCGAAAACCATACGCGAAATCTGCCGACAAGCCCCAGCCCTTCCAAGGGTTTCAGAAGCGACTTGACTGCATACGGAAATCAACTGTATTCGGTATGCGCTTTGAACCGACAGGACGTTTCCCCATGAGCAAGCGCGTTGCCATCTATCTCCGCGTTTCCACTGCTGAGCAGACCACCGATAACCAGTGCCGAGAACTTGAGGCCGTGGCCCAGCGGGCAGGCTGGGAGGTTGTCCAGGTCTTCGAGGACAAGGGCATCTCGGGAACCAAGGGGCGCGACCAGCGGCCCGCCTACGATGCCATGCTCAAGTCCGTTACGCGGCGTGAGGTGGACATGGTGGTGGCGTGGTCCGTGGACCGCCTAGGCCGCTCCATGCAGGAACTGACCGCATTCCTGGGCGAACTCCATGGCCGTGGTGCTGACCTCTATCTCCACCGGCAAGCACTCGACACCACCGCGCCCAGCGGCAAGGCCATGTTCGGAATGATGGCGGTCTTTGTCGAGTTCGAGCGGGCCATGATCGTGGAACGGGTGAACGCTGGGCTGGCCAGAGCAAAGGCACAAGGCAAGCGCCTGGGCCGTCCTGGGCATGGTGAGGAGGTCGAGGCGAAGGTTCGGGAGCTTCGGGCCACGGGCATGGGCGTGATCAAGGTGGCCAAGAGCTTGGGCATTGGCGTTTCAGCGGTCCAGCGTATCGACAAGGCAGCAGCGGTCAGTTGACGGCGTATAGGCTTTCGGATTGGCTAGCCTCGGACAGTTTGTTCTGAGGGGGATACGGTGGAAGGCAAACATACCATTCTGCTTGCAGGTGGAGTTGCTGCGGTTGTCGGGGTTGGAAAATTGTTGACCAGGGATGTTCACATTCCCGGCTGGCTAACTCTTCTTGCACTCGTGCCAGTGGTAGCTTTGTTTGGGTATGCGGCGATGTCGATGCTAGCAATTGACCGTAGATCTGAAGAGAAGCGCCGAGCGAAGGAACGTAAGCGGCTCAAGGAAGAGTTGGATGGAGCCGCCAACGATAGAGAATAAATCTGAGAACATCCCCCTGCCCGCATACGCCAACGAAGTGGTCGCGCCTGCCGCCTAAGTCGCTGCTGGCCAAAACCTTGGGCAACTGGCTGTCAGCGGTCGCGAATTGAGAAGGTCCGCGTGTTCGGCTTGCGCGGCAGCGCTTTGAGGGCGCGTCAGTCAGCCAGGACGCGTCTATTCGTTTTCGACATCTGCGATTACGCCTCGGCGCGGCTCGGACCACAAATCAAGCAGCCTCTCTGCGGTGGGGGCACGATCTCGGATTACGGCCCCGTCGATGACGTTGCGTTGGTCCGACACTGCTGCTTTACTCACGGGACGGGGGAATGAACCTTGGGCAAAACGAACGAGATCGCCAAGCGACCGCCTGAACCATCGCTGGGGAGCAACTACGCTGATAAGGCAGCAGCCCTCGCGCGGGCTGTAGTGGGAGGCGTACCGATTGCAGGACCGTTTCTTGCAGAGGTCTTGACCGTGGTTATTCCGAACCAGCGCCTGGACCGCGTTGAGGCTTTCCTGCTGCTGCTGGGACAAGAACTGGAAAGGCTCTCCGCATCGGAGAAAGCCAGCCAGCCATCCAGCGCCCCTCTTATCGAGGAAGGGCTTTCCCAGGCCGCCAGGGCATTCACCAGTGAGCGCCGGGAGTACCTTGCAAAGTGTGTGGCGCACGGAGTGAACTCGGATGAGCAGGCCAAGCTGAACGAGCTAAAAATCCTCCGAATGCTGGAGGAAATCGGAGATGACGACTTGCTGTTGCTAGACGCGTTAGACGGTCCGGAGGCTCGGGACAAGTTGAGCGCCTTGCAACCGCCCCAACTACTCGCAAACGCCCCTGATAAGGAGCGGGCTAAAGGAGAGCTTCACCGGGCCTCCTACCGCAAACTGCTTTCGATAGGGTTGCTTAGCTCTAGCCCATATACGGATGAGCCACGCCGATGGAGGTACGGGAAACACGGTGAGCTGGAGGATGGCCCTTACGTTAGCGCCTTGGGCAGGATGGTACTTGTCCGCGTTGGGCTCCGTCCCAGCGGTCCCGAAGTAACTTGACCATCGCTACAAACGCCGCTACAAACGGCCCCAATGCGGCGACGAAAAGCGCAATGAAATCAACGGATAATGGGATCACCTCGCGTTTCCCTTCATCCGCACCAGATCTCCCAGCCCAAAATTCAGAATAAGCAATTGAGAATATTTGGCTTTTCGGCGAGCAGCCGAAAGGCGTGAAATATTATTGCATGGCATTTCTTGCCACAAGACATGCCGCAAATGTTGCCACATCCGGTTAGACTCGACAGTTCGCTCGTCCGACTGACCAAGCACCCAAATCTGGCGCCGCATCAGAATGCGTTGAACTTCGATTGCCACGGGAACCGCATCTTCAACCAACCGCCTCACTGTTGGTCGGCGCGAGGGTTGAAATGGCCATGAACCCGGAATGCCCCTCCTCATACTTGATCCGGTTCACCGGAGAATCGATCTCAAAGCCGTCAAGGACGCAGCTCAGATTCCGCGGGTAAAAGCCGCGTTAGTGATCGCTTTAGCGGCAGATCACGAACACCTGCGCGACACATCGCCCCCAAAAGCGAATGTGAACTGATTGATTGGAACTACCTTTGCAAACGGAGGTTTGGCCGGGTCGCGCCTATTGCGACAAGCAAGTAGAAGGAGCTCTCGGATGTTTATGAGAGTCTTGACAGCCTCTGCGCTGACAATCGTCCTGATGACGTCAGCACTGGCCGGCGGTGGTGGCCATGGTGGCCACGGCGGCAGTGGTGGTCACGGACCAGGCGGAGGCGGACATAGTGCCGGCCATGGGCATGGCGACGGCCATGGCATGGGCGGGGTGGGTTCCCGCGGCGACCACAATGAAGGTGCCGGCACTGATCCAAACTACAACTACTACTACGGAAATCAGAACTACATGGGTTATGGGAGGGTGGGCCCTTGCGCCCCCTACGAAAACTGCTGAGCGGCTAACGTCGCACTCCCATTAGCGGTACCCATAAGAAGCCCGCCTCGGTGAGCCGAGGCGGGCAACTCAGGCGAAAATGGTCAAATCTCCCAGACCACATCAGCAATTTAGCGAAGACTGAACTGCCAGTCAGGTCGGGGAAAACCGCAGTATTGAAGCGAAAAGCCCTCCAAACCTCTCGAACGACGGCGAGGCGGCGATGCAGCGCCTCTCGGGCAACCTCATTTTGGCAGGCTGATCGGGCTCTATCTCACCTATGTCGGATGGATCGCCAGACCGCGCTCCGAGGCGAGGGGCAAGTCCTAAGCCGTCCGCTCGGACGCCTCGTTTCGCCTCGCGCGGCATTCCGCAACCAGCCATTCGCGAAAGATGATGGCTTCGGGCGTGGTCCGCTCGGCAGAGCGCGCAGTCAGGATGTAATGGGCCTCATCGATCTCGATGCCCTCCGTCAGCGGCGCTGCTAGACCTTCTTTTAGAAACGGCTCCGCATAGCTCCGCTGGACCACACAGGGGCCCAGGCCGGCCAAAGTCAACCTGATGGCAAAAAGCGAGTTGTCGGTCATGGTGCTGACCCGCACCTTGCGGTCGGATATGTCGTGCTTGCGCAGAAGCTTCGTCCAGCGATCCTCGCAGCCCATGATGTGGACGACGCCGTGATCGAGAAGCGCAAGCACCTTCTCGCGATCGCTGCCTTTCGGCAGTTTCGTGTCGTCACGAACCACCAGGATCGACGGCTCCCTCAACAAAGGGTGCACCTCGAATTCGCTCCACTGCCCGTCGCCGAAACGGATGTCGACATCGACATTCGTGCTCGTATCCGCCCAAATCGCGGTGAGAATCCTGAGCTTGATGTGCGGAAAGGCGGCGTAGAACTTGGGCAGCAGCGGCGCCAGCCAGTTGTTGGCGAACAGGACCGGGGTCCGCACTGTTATATGCGTGTCATGATCCCGTCCGAATAGTCCGACGGTGGTGACAGCCAGTTCGTCGAAAGCTTTGCGCACGCTCGGAAGGTATGCCCGTCCGATATCGGTCAATTGCAGCCCGCGCGCGAGCCGCTCGAAGAGCTGGAATCCCAGGCGCTGTTCCAACGCACGCACCTGGTGGCTGATCGCCGCCGGCGTGAGGTTCAGCTCTGCGGCCGCCGCCGAAAAACTCGAAAGTCGCGCAGCCGCTTCATAGGCGCGCAACCACTGCAAGGGGGGCAAAGCAAACGACATCGGCCGAACGAGCTTCAAATGAAATGGGGTCTAACAGCGATAAAGCTTTGTTTGACTCATTGCAAACCCTGCGACGATATTTCGCCAGCTTGCTGGATTGCCGCTTTTTGCTGGCTTACTGCCGCTATGCGGCCTCAAGCGGAGGAAACGCGGGGAAGGATCGACGCTTGGCCGAATTCGACTACATCGTGGTGGGTGCGGGCTCAGCAGGATGCGTGCTGGCCGACCAGCTCTCGAAGGATGGTGCAAGCAGCGTTCTGGTGCTCGAAGCCGGCGGTTCGGACAACAGCTTCTGGATCAAGACCCCGATCGGCTATGGCCGCACCTTCTTCAATCCGCGCATCAACTGGATGTATCACACGGAAGCCGACCCCGAGACCGGCGGGCGCAAAAGTTATTGGCCGCGTGGAAAGGTCGTCGGCGGCTCGAGCTCGATCAACGCGTTGATCTATTGCCGAGGAATGCCCGGAGACTTCGAGGACTGGCGGTCTGCCGGGGCCAAGGGCTGGGGATGGGACGAGGTTCGCTTCCACTATGAGGCGATCGAAAGCCGCATCGGCGAAGACGGCACCATCAAGGGCCACGGCCCCCTGTTCATCAGCAACGTCCGGCGCGAGATCCACCCTTCCAACCGGCACTATTTCGCCATGGCCCAAGAGATGGGTATGCCCGTCACCGACGACTGCAATGGCCCCTCGCCCGAAGGCGTGACGCACTACCGCATCACCACTCGAAACGGGAAGCGGTGGTCGGCCGCCGATGCCTTCCTGAAGCCGGCCCTGAAGCGGCCAAACGTTACGCTGGTGAAGGACGCGATGGTGGAGCGCATCGTGGTCGAAGCGCATCGCGCCACGGGTGTCTCCGTGCTGCTCAAGTCCGGCCGCCAGATCTTCAAGGCGCGCAAGGAAGTCATCGTCAGCGCCGGCTCCGTGAATTCTCCGAAGTTGCTACAGCTCTCGGGCATCGGCCCCGGCGCGCTGCTTCGGCAGATGGGCATCGCCGTCGTGCATACCAACGACAATGTCGGCGGCAATCTACAGGATCACCTCGGCATCAACTATTACTACAAGGCGACCGAGCCGACCCTGAATTCAATGCTTTCGCCCTGGTGGGGCAAGGTCCTCCAGGGTGCGCGCTATGTGCTGACGCGGCGCGGCCCGCTCAGTCTCAGCGTGAACCAGTGCGGCGGTTTCGTGCGCTCGAACGAGGCGCTTGAGCGGCCTGACCAGCAGCTTTACCTCAACCCGGTCACCTACACGACCGCGCCGAGCAACAAGCGGCCAATCATCAATCCAGACCCCTTCCCCGGCTTCATCCTCTCGTTCCAGCCGACCCGCCCGTCCAGCCGCGGGCGCATCGACATCGCCTCGCCCGAGCCGATGGCAGCGCCGCGCATCGTGCCGAACTACCTTTCGACACAGAAGGACCTCGACGACGTCGTCGCCGGCGGCCGACTGATCCAGCGCATGGCGCGGACGAATGCCATCCGCCGCTTCGCCAAGGAGGCAATGGCCCCAGATGTCGAAGGCTTCGACGACGAAGCGATCCTCGAAGATTTCAGGGAACGCTGCGGCAGCGTATTCCACCCAGTCGCGACCTGCCGGATGGGACGCGACGAAGCGACCGCCGTTACCGACTCCGAACTGAAGGTGTTCGGCATCGATGGCCTCAGGGTCGTCGACGCATCGGCCTTCCCCAACATCACGTCCGGCAACACAAACGCTCCCACGATCATGCTCGCCCATCGCGCAGCGAGCCTGATCCTGAAGGATCGATCGCGCCGGTTCGCCTGACCCTAAATCCGCATGGAATGGAACTGCCTTGAAAATCCGTAAGCTTGAGACCTTCACGAATGATTTCGTCGGCTTCGTCCGCCTGACCGCCGACGATGGCGCCGTCGGCTGGGGCCAGCTCTCCACCTACAATTCCGACATCACCGCCAGCGTCTTCCACCGGCAGATCGCCCCCTGGGCGCTGGGTCGCGACGCCACTGATCTCGACGCGCTGGTGAACGAGATTCCCGAGCGCGAACACAAGTTCTCTTGCTCGTATCTCTACCGTGCGATGTCAGGCCTCGACACCGCCATCTGGGACCTGCGCAGCAAGGTCGAAGGCAAGCCGGTGGTGGAACTGCTCGGCGGCACGCCCGGCACGATCAGGGCTTACGCATCTTCCATGCGCCGCGACATCACGCCTGAAGCTGAGGCGGAGCGGCTTCTTGCCCTGCGCGACCGCGACGGCTTCGATGCCTTCAAGTTCCGCATCGGCTCCGAATGCGGACACGATCGCGACGAGTGGGAAGGCCGCACCGAAACCATCGTGCCGACGATACGCAAGGCGCTGGGGTCCGATGTCGCACTGCTGGTCGACGCCAATTCCTGCTACTCCCCGCGCCGTGCAATCGAGGTCGGGCAGATGCTCGAGGCCAATGGCGTCGAGCATTTCGAGGAGCCCTGCCCCTATTGGGAAATGGAGCAGACCCGCGAGGTCACGCAGACCCTCTCGCTTGACGTGACCGGCGGTGAGCAAGACTACGACATGCAGCATTGGAAGCGCATGATCGCCATGAAGGCGGTCGACATCATCCAGCCGGATGTCCTCTATCTCGGCGGCATGACGCGCACTATGCAGGTGGCTCGCATGGCGGATGCCGCCGGCCTGCCTTGCACTCCGCACGCTGCCAATCTTGGGCTGGTGACGCTCTTCACCATGCATCTGCTGCGCGCGATCCCGAACGCCGGCAAGTATCTCGAATTCTCCATTGAAGGCCCCGACTACTATCCGTGGCAGGAAGGGCTGTTCGTCGAGGATCCCTATGAGGTGACTGGCGGCAAGGTGACCGTCACCGACCGTCCGGGCTGGGGCGTGGAAGTCTCCCCCGAATGGCTCGCCAAGTCGCGCTACCAGGTGAGCGAGGTAGGCGGATGACCCGTACTGCCGAAGATCTGGCCAAGGCCTATTTCGCAACCGGGGCAGTCGAGGAACTGCCCAGCGGGCATTTCATCCACGGCGCTTTCGTGCCCGGAAGCACCGGCGACATGCTGGAAAGCGATGATCCCGGCCTGGCGCGCGCCTTTGCCAGCTTCAGCGCGGGCAATGCCGACGACATCGCCCAAGCCGTCGAATCGGCCGAGAAGGGCCTTGCCGTCTGGCGGGACACACCGCCTGCCAAGCGCTGCCAGATTCTCAATCGCGCCGCGGCACTGATCCGCGAAAGAGGCGAGTATCTGGCCTTCGTCGAAACGCTCGATTCGGGCAAGACGCTCGTCGAGGCGCGTGGCGACGTTCAATCCTGCGCGCGCTTTTTCGAATACTATGCGGGTGCGGCCGACAAGCTCGAGGGCAGCTCCATCCCCCTCGGCCCGGGCCTGACGAGTTGGACCGAGCGCGAGCCGGTCGGCATCACTGCCCACATCATTCCGTGGAACTACCCGACCTCGACCTTTGCCCGCGGCATCGCCCCGGCGCTGGCCGCCGGTTGCGCAGTCGTTGCCAAGCCGGCGGAAACCACGCCGTTCACAGCCCTTATCCTTGCGCAATGGCTGCACGAAGCCGGCGTGCCGGCCGGCGTCCTGAACGTCGTGACCGGGCTTGGGCAGGATGCCGGCGCGCCGTTGGTGCGTCATCCTTCCATCGCGCATGTCACCTTCACCGGCTCGGTCACGACCGGTGTCGGCGTCATGCAGGCGGCCGCTCCGAACGTTACCCGCCTCACGCTGGAACTCGGCGGAAAGTCGCCGCTCGTTGCGCTCGCCGACTGCGATCTGGACAGGGCCGTCGACGGGGCGCTCTGGGCGATCTTCTCCAACGCCGGCCAGATCTGCTCGGCGGGATCGCGCCTGGTGGTCGAACGCTCGATCCATGACGAACTTTTGGAAAAGCTGATCGCAAAGGCACGCGCCTTGAAACTCGGTCATGGCCTCACGACGGCCGATGTCGGCGCGATCAATTCCGGGCTGCATCTGGGCCGCATCGCCGGCCATGTCGACGCGGCACGCGCGCGCGGCTGCCGGATCGTTACCGGCGGACAGGCCACGCTCGATCCGGAAACAGGCGCAGGCTGGTTTTTCGAGCCCACGATCATCGACGATGTCGCCGCAACCGACCCGGCAATCCAGGAGGAGATTTTCGGGCCGGTGCTCGCCGTACAAGTCGTGGACAATGAGGAAGAGGCTATCGCCATCGCCAACGCAACCGAGTACGGGCTCGTCGCAGGCATCTATACCCGTGATGTCGGCAAGGCGCTCCGCCTCGCCCGTTCCATCGATGCCGGTCAGGTGACGGTCAACGATTATTGGGCCGGCGGCATCGAGGTGCCGTTCGGCGGCAACAGGAAGTCCGGCTTCGGGCGCGAAAAAGGGCTCGAAGGCATCGACGCCTATACCCGGACGAAGGCGATCACGATCCGACACTGACCAGAGATATCAACCATCCCAAGGAGGAACGGATGAACGACCATCTTGATACACTGAAGCGCTCGCTGATCGGCGGGCAGATCGACCGTCGCGGCTTCATGACGGGCGCGCTGGCCTTCGGCGTCGGCCTGTCCATGGCCTCTTCGGCCTATGCCCAGGCCGAAAAGGCGACGCCCAAGCAGGGCGGCACGCTGCGCGTAGGCTTCCTGCAGGGCTCGACCTCGGACTCCTTCGACCCCGCGACTTACAACAACGACTTCATGTTCGTGACGAACTATGCGGTCTTCAACCACCTGACCGAGTTCGCCCCGGGCGGCGCCATCGCCCCCGAACTGGCCGAGAGCTTCGAGGCAGAGCCGGGCGCAAAGGTCTGGACCTTCAAGCTGCGCAAGGATGTCGAATTCTCCGACGGCAGGAAGCTGACGGCGGCCGACGTGCTCGCCTCCATCGACTATCACCGCGGCGAGGATTCGAAATCGGCCGTTAAGCCGGTTCTCGCCCAGATCGCCGAGATGAAGGCGAGCGACGACCACACCGTGGTCTTCACCCTCACCACCGGCAATGCCGACTTCCCCTACATCTTCGCCGACTACCACCTCTGCATAAAGCAGGCCTCGGACGGCAAGATCGACCCAATGAGCCGCATCGGCACCGGCGGCTACACGGTGGAAAGCTTCGAGCCGGGCGTGCGCATCAAGCTGAAGCGCCGCGATAGCTACTGGAAGGAAGGCCGCGCGCATTTCGAGCAGGTCGAGATCACCACGATCTCCGACACCGCTGCCCGCATGAACGCGCTGATGACGGGCCAGGTGGACGTGGTCGACCGTCCCGACCTCAAGACCATCCATCTCCTGAAGCGCGCGCCGGGCGTGCGCGTCGAGACGACCTCCGGCACGCTGCACTACACGATGCCGATGCACGTCAACACGCCGCCCTACGACAACCGCGATGTGCGAACCGCGCTGAAGCTGGCGATCAACCGCGAGGAACTCGTCGAGAAGATCCTGCGCGGCTACGGCACGGTCGGCAACGACCATCCGGTGGCGAAGTCGATGCCCTTCTTCGATCCGGCGATCGAGCAGCGCGCCTATGATCCGGAAAAGGCCAAGTTCCACCTGAAGCAGGCGGGGCTTTCCAGCCTCGACGTCCAGCTGTTCACCTCCGAAGCCGCCTTCGAAGGCGCGGTCGATGCTTCGCTTCTCTACGCCGAGCAGGCGAAAAAGGCCGGCATCAACATCGAGGTCGTCCGCCAGCCGAGCGATGGCTACTGGTCCAATGTGTGGCTGGTGAAGCCGTTCTGCACCAGCTACTGGGGCGGCCGCCCGACCCCGGACTGGATGTTCACCGCCGGCTACTCCAAGGATGCCGAGTGGAACGACACCAAGTGGCAGAACGAGCGCTTCAACACGCTGCTGCTCGAGGCTCGCGCCGAGATCGACCAGAACAAGCGTGCGGAAATGTACTCCGAGATGCAGCGCCTGTGCCGCGACGACGGCGGCGCGCTCATCCCGATGTTCGGTCAGTACGTCTTCGCGCTGCGGGACCAGGTCCAGCACGGTGAACTGAGCGAGCAGTGGAACCTCGACAGCCTGCGCTTTGTCGAGCGCTGGTGGATGGCCTAAAAGGCCTGGTAGGCACGACTTGCACACTGCCGGGAAGCCACGCTTCTCGGCAGTGTCATTGGATGACGGTAGGGAGAAACCGGCATCCCAACCAAAGCCAGGGAGGTGGCATGGGACGTATCTGGATTCTTGTGGGAGAGCGACTGGCGCTTGGCGTCATCACGCTGCTCGTGGTCTCGGCGCTGATTTTCGTCGGCGTGGAACTCTTGCCGGGCGACCTCGCACAAGAGATCCTGGGTCAGTCCGCCACGCCCGAGACGGTCGCCGCGTTCCGGCATGAGCTGGGTCTCGATCAGCCTGCGATCCAGCGCTACTTCCACTGGCTTCTCGGTGCCGTCCAGGGCGATTTCGGCACGTCGCTCGCCAACAATCGTCCGATTTCCGAACTGCTCTCGGTCAGGTTGGGCAATACGCTGTTCCTGGCCGCCTTTGCCGCCACGGTCTCGATCCCGCTTGCGTTGACGCTCGGCATCCTGGCTGCGCTCTACCGCAACTCGATCTTCGACCGCCTTTGCAATGTGGTGGCGCTGATCTGGGTGTCGCTGCCTGAATTCTTCGTCGCCTATGTTTTGATCCTATTCTTGGCGGTGCGCGTGGCGCTGTTTCCCTCGCTGTCGAATATCGATCCCGGCATGCCGTTCGGCGAGCTTGTCTACCGCTCCTTCCTGCCCGCCCTCACCCTGGTGCTGGTGGTGATGGCGCACATGATGCGCATGACCCGCGCCGCGATCATCAACGTGCTGGCGAGCCCCTATATCGAGATGGCAAGGCTTAAGGGCATGAGCCGGCTGCGCGTCATCCTTTATCACGCGCTTCCCAACGCGCTCGCGCCCATCATCAATGTCGTCGCGCTCAATCTGGCCTATCTCGTCGTGGGTGTTGTGGTGGTCGAGGTCGTGTTCGTCTATCCGGGCCTCGGCCAGCTTTTCGTCGATGCCGTGACGCATCGCGACGTCATGGTGGTCCAGTCGGTCGGCTTGCTCTTCGCCGCCGCTTACATCCTGCTCAACCTCATTGCCGACGTGCTGTCGATCGTGACCAACCCGCGCCTCATGGGCGAACGGAGGTAATGGCCATGACACGCTTCTTTCAGACCCTGAAAACGGCCCCCTATACCGCCTGGTTCGGCATGGCCGTGATCCTGCTGGTGGCCATCATCGCGATCCTTGCGCCGGTGATCGCCCCCTATGGCGAGACCGCGGTCGTGGGCGAGCAATACGAGCCGTGGAGCAGCCAGTTCCTGCTCGGGACCGACAATCTCGGCCGCGACATGTTCTCCCGCCTGATCTACGGCACGCGCAACACGGTGGGCCTTGCCCTACTGACGACGGCAATCGCCTTCACCGTCGGCTCCCTGCTCGGCATCGTGGCCGCCGTGGTCGGCGGCATGACCGATCGCCTTCTGTCGCGCATCATCGACGTGATCATGGCGATCCCTTCGCTGATCCTGGCGCTCATGCTGCTCACCATCGTCGGCGCATCGATCGCCAGCATGGTCCTGGTCATCGCGCTGATCTACGTGGCGCCGGTGTTTCGACTCGCCCGGGCATCGGCCCAATCGGTGGTCGTGATGGACTATATCCAGGCGGCACGGCTGCGTGGAGAAGGCCTTGGCTGGCTCGTCGTCAGGGAAGTGCTGCCGAATATCGCCTCGACGCTCGTTGCCGAATTCGGCCTGCGCTTCTGCTTCGTGTTCCTGTTCATCGCAGCCCTCTCCTTCCTCGGCCTGGGCATCCAGCCGCCGACCGCCGACTGGGGCTCGATGCTGAAGGAAAACGCAACGCTCATCAGCTTCGGCGACATCACCCCGCTGCTCCCGGCCGCCGCAATCGCGGTTCTGACCGTGTCGATCAACTTCGTGGTCGACTGGATGCTGCATCGCTCGAGCGGATTGAAGGACTGACCCATGAAGACCGTCGGGAAAGATCGCCCTCCCTTGCTGACGATCCGCGATCTGCGGATCGAGGGCAAATCTACGAACGGCTGGACGAGACTGGTGGACGGTGTCGACCTCGATCTCGCGCGCGGCGAGGTTCTCGGCCTCATCGGTGAATCGGGCGCCGGCAAATCCACGCTCGGCCTTGCCGCGATGGGTTTTACCCGCGACGGCTGCCGGATCACCTCCGGCTCCATCGGCTTCGATGGCATCGATCTAGCGCGCTGCGGCGAGCACGTCCGGCGCGACTTCCGTGGCAAGCGGATCGCCTATGTCGCCCAGTCCGCGGCCGCCTCCTTCAACCCGGCGCACAAGCTTATCGACCAGCATTGCGAGGCCCCGGTCGTCAAGAAGGTGATGCCGCGCGCTAAGGCCGAAGCAGAGGCTGTCGAGCTCTACCGCAAGATGCGCCTGCCGCAGCCGGAGGGCATCGGCTTTCGCTATCCACACCAGGTCTCGGGCGGCCAGCTGCAGCGTGCCATGACGGCGATGGCCATGGCCTGCAAGCCGGATCTCATCATTTTCGACGAGCCGACCACCGCGCTCGACGTCACCACGCAGATCGAGGTGCTTGCATCGATCCGCGACATCGTCGAGCAGTTCGGCACCGCGGCGATCTACATCAGCCACGATCTGGCCGTCGTCGCCCAGATGGCCGACCGCATCATGGTGCTGAAGAACGGCCGCACGGTCGAGACGGCCGAGACACGCACCATGCTTTCCGCGCCGCAGGAGGAATACACAAAATCCCTCTGGGCGGTGCGCTCGCTGGAGCGCCCGAGGCAGGAGCGGGGCACAGGCGCACGGCCCGTGATGAGCCTCAAAAATGTCGACGCCGGCTATGGCGCAGCCAAGGTTCTGGAGGACGTCTCCTTCGACATCCATTGCGGCCAGACGGTTGCAGTTGTCGGCGAATCCGGGTCAGGGAAATCGACGGCCGCGCGCGTCATCAGCGGCATCCTAAAACCGTCGCGCGGCGAGGTGCTGTTCGAAGGGCGCAAGCTCCCGGCGGACTATCTATCCCGCAGCCGCGAAGACCTTCGGCATGTCCAGATGATCTACCAGATGCCCGACACGGCGCTCAACCCGCGTCAGTCGATCCGGGACATCATCGGACGGCCGGTCGAATTCTATCTTGGCCTCAAGGGCCGCGAGAAAGAGCAACGCATCCGCGCACTGCTCGAGCAGATCGAGCTTGATCCGGCAATCTATATGGACCGGCGGCCGACCGAGCTTTCCGGTGGGCAGAAGCAACGCATCGGCATCGCCCGGGCGCTGGCCGCGGAACCGAAATTCATCATCTGCGACGAGGTGACCTCGGCGCTCGACCAGCTCGTGGCTGCCGGCATCCTGGCCTTGCTGGCGCGGGTGCAGAAGGAGCGCGACCTTGCGCTGATGTTCATCACGCACGATCTGGCGACGGTGAAGGCCGTGGCCGACGAGGTGGTGGTGATGCAGCACGGGCGCGTCGTGGAAACTGGCGCAGTGGAGACGGTGTTCGCCAACCCTGCGCACGCATACACAACGCATCTGTTGCAATCGGTGCCGGAGATGGATCCCGACTGGCTGACCCGCCGCACGATGTCGAACCGGGCGGTCCCGGCTTAGGTCTTGAGTTGCTGGAAGCGCTCTGTGTTCCGGCCGCGGCAAGCCCACATCGACTAGAGAGGTCACCCGGCGCGTTGCCGGTGCGCCGGACGTAAGCTCTCAGTAAAGCGGCTCGGAGAACAGCGTGGTGTCTCCGTCCTTCAGTGCCTTGATCTGGAGCGTGCCGTCCCTGTCGACGGCAGCCAGGATGCCGAAGCTGCGTACGCGCATGTCGCGCTCGATCGCCTTTCCTTCCCCTTCCGGCAGATAGAAGCGGCCGATGCCGTAATCGACGTGCAACACGGCCTCTTCGTCCTGCGCCCAACCTGAAGAAGTGGTGCCGAGCACGTCCACCTCGTCCTCACCGGGAGCGTTTGCGAATCCTGCTCCCAGCGCCGCTGCAACCGGGTGCCAGAAGCCGTCCTCGCCCTTCTTGAGGCGTACATGGATCGGACCATCTGCGGCTGCCGAAGCTTCGACATCGCGATTAACGATCAGCTTGGCCGGAACGCTGGAAGCCTCATAGCCCAGGCGGACATAGTCGCCGCGCAGCAGGTCGCGCGGATCGACGGGTTCGACCTTGAGGAGTACCTCCTGGCCGTTGCGAAGGATCATCGCGCGGGACCCAATGATCCACGACAGGAATCCGATCTGGATCAGCGCGAGCGCGACGGCCGAGATAAGAAGCCTGTTCTTCATCACGCAGCTCCTGCCTGCTTGATCGCACCACCGCCGATGCGTCGCTCCACCCTGATGATGACGATGGCGATTATGCCGAGGACGATGCCCGACGCGAAGAACAGGCCGGCCGTGCCGAGCATGGTGCCGATCGTCAGGACATAGACGAAGCAGAGTTCGAGACCAAAGCCGGCATAGGCTATCCAGCGCAGCAGCCGGCTGTCACGGCCGGTGAAATAGAGCGCAACCGCGATGCCCGCGAACACGACGAGCGCCGACATGACCAGCCGCCCCGTGTAGTCGAGCTGATCCACCTGGATAAGCAGCATCCCGGTGAGGAAGCCGATGAGGCAATGAACCGGCAAGAGGCTGTCGATCCGGAAGATGGCTTCCACGGCCGCCGGTACGGCCACGCAGAGCGCAAACAGCGCCGTCGACACCAAGGCGAGCCCTATGCCGACGTCGGACACGTTATAGTGGGCAACCAGCAGGCAGGCATAGAACACGAGCGACAGCAGGATCAGGTGCCGCGCCGCGCGGCTCCGCGTCCAATAGGAAATCAGCCAGAGTGCGGCCGCGATCAGCAGATAGAAATGCGTCGAGTGGCGGAACTCCCAGTCGTCAAAGCCGACGACGACCATCCAGGCGATGCCTATGGCCGCCGCTGCCACGGTGAGCAGGCCCGAGCGCAGCAGCAATGCCGCCAGTCCCGTGCCAAAACACCATGTCAGCAAGGCCGCGCTCTCATCGCCCTCGAGATGATACATCTGCCCGATCAGAGCGATCGAACCACCGAAGGCGGCAGCGCCGACCAGCCACAGCGCCTCGGCAAGCGCATTCTGCCCCCGCGACTTGAGCACCGCGCCGCCGACATAGGTGGCGAAGATGATGGCGAACAGGCCGATCACGCGAAGCAGACGCGGAATGGCATCCCAATTCGCGGCCACCAAGAGAAGAAGTGCGGCGCCCAGAAGCAAGGCGGCCATGACCGCCAGCACGAAGCCGAAGCTGAACAGCCGGCTTTCATTTGCCTCCAAATCGCGCGCCAGCGCATCCCCCGTCGAGGCGTCGATCAGGCCCCTGTCGACCCATCGCGCAATGTCCTGCTTCACCCGTGCCGAATAGCCCGCCAATGCACTCACTCCAGACCTGTCTGCGACAAAAGAACCACCTTCAACCCCTTGTTGTCACGGGTTTTTTAAGATTCCGCCACATTTGCGTCACAGCAGCTAAAATCGATTAATGTTGCAATGCACAAAACGCATTGCTGCCATGCACCAATGGCTCTTTTAATGCATAGCGGCCAAGCCTATTTACGCCTCGTAAACAAGCGATTGAAAAAACGAACGAGCAAGACGATGAACCTGATCCGCAATTACCGCAACTGGCGCCGCTACCGTGAAACCGTTTCCGAGCTGAGCCGCCTGTCAAACCGTGAATTGACCGACCTCGGCATTAGCCGCAGCGACATCCCCTTCGTCGCGCGCAAGTCGATCTGATTTTTCGGGCCACCGGGCCCAAACGTACGCAAGCAATAAAGAAAGCAAGAAAAAATGAACATCCTTCGCAACTTCCGCAACTGGCGCCGCTATCGCGAGACCGTTTCCGAGCTGAGCCGCCTGTCGAACCGTGAACTGACCGACCTCGGCATCAGCCGCAGCGAAATCCATTCGGTCGCTCGCCGCTCGATCTAATCGAATTTCGCCGAGCCTACCTCCTCCCGGGCTTCGGTGAATACGGTCAGCCTTCTCCTCCTCCCGATAGCTGACCGACCCAAACGGCGCCCGCCGAACCTCCTCCCTCGGCGGGTGCTGTTCTCTCAAGGGCCTTCGCACCCTCAAATGGCGAAAGGAATTTCGTCGGCGCCTACCTCCTCCCGGGCCCGATGAATAAGGTCAGTGTTCACCTCCTCCCGATCACTGACCACCCTAACGGCACCCGCCGAACCTCCTCCCTCGGCGGGTGCTGTTCTCTCAAGGGTTTCGCCCCCTTTCAAACGGCGAAAGGAATTTCGTCGGCGCCTACCTCCTCCCGGGCCCGATGAATAAGGTCAGTGTTCACCTCCTCCCGATCACTGACCACTCTAACGACACCCGCCGGACCTCCTCCCCCGGCGGGTGTTGTCGTTTCAGGACCGGCCTTGGCCGATTGATTTCCAAAGCCCGGCGGCTTATCTCCCACCCATGACAACAAAACCCTTGCACATCATCGGCGGCGGCCTCGCCGGCTCCGAAGCAGCCTGGCAGGCAGCACAGGCCGGCGTCCCCGTCATCCTGCACGAGATGCGGCCGGTGCGCGGCACCGACGCCCACAAGACCGACGGCCTTGCCGAGCTGGTCTGCTCGAACTCATTCCGTTCCGACGATGCGCAAGCAAATGCGGTCGGCCTTCTTCATGCCGAGATGCGGCTAGCGGGCTCGCTGATCATGGGTTCGGCCGACGCCAACCAGGTGCCGGCGGGCGGCGCGCTCGCCGTCGACCGCGACGGCTTTTCGGCCGCCGTCACGGCGAGGCTCGAAGCTCATCCGCTCATCACCATCCAGCGCGAGGAAGTGACCGGCCTGCCGCCGCAGGAGTGGGAACATGCCATCATTTCCACCGGGCCGCTGACGGCGCCGTCCCTGGCTGAGGCCATCGCGCAGAACACGGGTGCCGATGCGCTCGCCTTCTTCGACGCCATTGCCCCAATCGTTCATTTCGACACGATCAACTTCGACATCTGCTGGTTCCAGTCGCGCTACGACAAGGTCGGCCCTGGTGGCACCGGCAAGGACTATATCAACTGCCCGATGGACAAGGCGCAGTACGAGGCCTTCGTGCAGGCCCTGATCGACGGCGACAAGACCGAGTTCAAGCAGTGGGAAGGCACGCCCTATTTCGACGGCTGCCTGCCGATCGAGGTGATGGCCGAGCGCGGGGTCGAGACGCTGCGCCACGGCCCGATGAAGCCGATGGGCCTGACCAATCCGCATAACCCGACGGTAAAGGCCTATGCGGTGGTCCAGCTGCGCCAGGACAATGCGCTCGGCACGCTCTACAACATGGTCGGCTTCCAGACGAAGCTGAAATATGCCGAGCAGGTGCGCATCTTCCGCATGATTCCCGGGCTGGAGAATGCAGACTTTGCCCGCCTCGGCGGCCTGCACCGCAACACCTATATCAACTCGCCGACGCTGCTCGACACGACGCTGCAGCTGAAGAGCCGCCCGGGCCTGCGCTTTGCCGGCCAGATCACCGGCTGCGAGGGCTATGTGGAATCGGCTGCCGTCGGCCTGCTGGCAGGGCGTTTCGCTGCGGCCGAGCTGCTCGGCCAAGAGGTTTCGCCGCCGCCCGTCACGACCGCCTTCGGTGCTCTGCTCAACCACATCACTGGCGGACACATCGTTTCCGACGACGAGCCCGGCAAGCGCTCGTTCCAGCCGATGAATGTGAACTTCGGCCTCTTCCCGCCTGTCGAGGCACCGAAGGTCGAAGGCAAGCGGCTGCGCGGCAAGGACAAGATCGTCGCCAAGCGCCACGCGATCACATCGCGCGCGCTGGCCGATTGCCGCGTCTGGCTGGGCATTCCGGCCGCGGCGCAGGCAGCTGAGTAATGCGAAAAGCCCGCTTCGGCGGGCTTCTCTTTTGGGGCGGGAACTGTCAAGCGCAAGAAAGTACCCCGGATAGCAAGCTCCAGGCTCTAACGATGGGCACAAAGGATCGTGTCAGCAATTCAGGTGCTGCCGCGTGGTGCTTGTGA
>NZ_PXYL01000030.1 GCF_003012705.1 Pseudaminobacter soli (ex Li et al. 2025) | reverse complement strand
GCCGGACGCTCCATGAGCAGGGTCTGCGCTGCCTGGATTGCGCCGATCGCCTCCACGAGAGTCTCCGCAACTTCCGCATCGGTAGATTCGTCGACTAGGTTCGCCGCTTCGTTGAGGCAGTAGACTATGTCTTCCAGATCGCCGATATCATCTGCTGGCGTTTCCGGAGATCCGATCTCGTCGCGGCAGTCTCTGATCGTCGCGGCGGCGCGCTGCAACAGCCTGGCGCGCTCAGATACCGTGAGCCGTGCAACTTCGTTCGCAGCGCGGAGAAGTTCGGAGACAAAGGCGTCGGAGCTGTCTGTCATCTGGTTCATCATCCTCACACGGAGCCCGCTTCGGTCTCCCGCGCGGACGCTTCATTCTCGATGGAACAGGTGTGTATGATTCCATGCATGCCCTTGCTTATATTTCACGATTCTTAAATACGGAAACAGGGTCGCCTGCGCCTTGCCTTGCCTGTCCCGGAACCTCAGCTAACGATCTGCTGCCCGCCTTTACTTCCCCGGTTTTGCTGAAAGCGTTACCGATTTTGCAGTCCTGGCAACTTTAGCCGGCCGTTACACTCAGCCAAAAGAAAAAGCCCCAGCTTTCGCCGGGGTCGGAGGTCATAGGGTAGTGCAGAGTAGGCGACTCTGCCACAATACCGTTTTCCCTGACATGACTGACGATTTTGCCCAGGTTAAGTTGGCACGCTCGCGGGGGACACCCGCATTTTTTTACAGATCTTCGCTTCAGGGATCAGCTCGCCCGGTTCGCCGTGGCGGGCTTTTTCTTGATCGGACCGCTGTTTCGCCTGACATGATGTGCCGTTCAGTTGCAACTACATTGGCCTCATGGTCTGGGAGGACCATCTTCGCCAAGGAGGAAGCTGCCCGTCTCGGTTCGCCGCGACGGGCATTTTTTTTGCGTCCACCGGGAACCATATCGCAGCTCGATCGTTCCAGGCCCATCAATGGCTCTACTATCGCCCTCCGTTTTTCTAAAAGACGGGGGGCTTCTTTTTGAACGCGCACCTACCGATTGTCATCGGAATCCCCTCCTGACGGGCGTATGATTGTCGCGTCTGGAGGAGTGCCGTCATGCGCAACTATCTCCACCGCCATCCCGAGCAAAAGGGTTCGTTCTCGCCCGACGAGCTGGACATGCTCGACGCGCTGGTGAAGCGTGCAATGGAGGCGGTCCACATTGCGGATCCGGCGGAGCACAACGAGGTTGCTGCAAGGATCTTGTCGATCTACTCGCTTGGCGGCCGTAGTGCCGACGAAATCCTAGAAATAGCGGTCCGCTTACACAAGCAAGGCTATGCACCTGGCGGTCGTCGGTCGAATGGGCCAGCGCCGAAACGGATCAGGACAGAGCGGCAGCGGTAACTCGGCTTCGGCGCGAGGAACTTCAATGGCCTCGTCGCGTTCGATGTGCCTACTAGCGTGGCTTCAGTGTCGCTTCCGATCCCTGCACGCGCCGGAGCCCGGACGCCCGTCATTTCATGATTGCTTCTGGTTGACGGGCGTTCTCTGTCCATAGGATTTCGCCTAGTCACAAGTGCCACCTGCCGGCGATTTGGCGTTCGGCGGGGTTGTTAAGGTATTGTTGACCATACTAGGCCAATTATGAAGGCGTGCTCGGATAGTAGAGAGTACCGGAGCGCCGCATCAAACTGGCCCGTCGTCTCGCCCGAGGCGGCGGGCTTTCTCATGGCGTCGCTCTAAATTGCGTTTTAGGCTGGCTACTTGGGAAAGAATACGCCGAGGCGTTTGTTATCGCGGGAAGGCATTCTCGATCGCTCGGTGCACGCTTTCGACCAAGTTCGCGTCGTGCGAGCTTAGAGCGGTCACGTCGCCACTAGATGTCTTCAGGGTTAGTGTGCGTTTCTCGGGGACATTGTTCGCCACAAGTAACAGAGCGACAAAGGCGATAAGTCCAATTATCTCATGTATATTGGCCCCGACAACGAGACCTGCGCTAGTGATCGTGATATCGCCTGACTGAAATAGAACGCCTGACATCTCAGAAACCATCCCTTTTCCAGAAGGGTGCGCACAATCTCCTCGGCCGTCAATCCTTCTAGCCGCAGCCCGGCTTGGGTCCTTCCTGGCCAGAACAGAGCTGTCGTGTGCTCTCTTCGGTTCGCTTTACTGTCATTTTGTCCAGGTGCCCGACCGCCTCGATGATGCCGCCTCTGGCTTTGGCCAGCGCCGTTCTGTCATTTTCTATCATGTCGGCAGCCTTCATGAGCAGCTCAATCACCTCGGCTTTTGTGTAACCGCCAGGGTTCGCCGCCATTGCGCGCAGGTCCTCAACGACATCAGTCATCCCTTGGTCCCCCAATCTCGAAATGGTGCGTAGAATTTTTTAGACCGTCAATCCAACAAGCTGCAGGCGCCCGGCCTTGGTCCTTCTGTGATCCCCTGCCAATGAGGGTAGGGCGGCAGCGCAAAGCACCTCCAGGTGCGGACAGTAAAAAGGGTGTCCGCAATGTCCGCAAATGAGCGCCTAACGTGCAAAAGATCGGCGTTTCAGCCACTCCCGTGCAGCCTCTGTCATGGCAGCCGTAAGCGCATCGGGCACCAGCACACCTCTCGCCCGCGCAAAGGCCACAAATGCAATGCGCGCGGCTGCAACGTTGCGATCGTTGGTCAACGCGCTACGGCATTTGCTGAGTGCCTGGGCATGCCACGGACCACGGCTCCCGCTCCATTCATTCAGCACCTCGTATGCTTGCCCGGCATTCTCGATAACTCGGTGGGATCCAAGGCCGACGAAGATCTCGACAGGATGAGAGAAACGCTTAGCGTTCATAGAGGCCTTCCTCCGGCTGGAATACGGGTTGATGTGGAAGAGCCGAGATTACAGCAAGCGGCAGTGGTCGAGCGATTTGGCTCTCGGTTGCATCACATTCCGTCAAAGGTGGAAGCGATATGAGCTCCTATCCTTGCTGGCTGGGTAAGAGCACGCCTTATCCGATCACCTTCGCGAAGGCATGGTGGCCGGCATAATGCCATAGACACCCAGCCCCACCATGAAGGCCATCATGCATATCAGCAGCGCTAGCGTCGAGCGTCCACGCTGGTTGCAGCTCCAATCTCGGATCCAATCACTTGAAGCGTGCAATCACGCGTCACGCGACCCGGACGAGACGAAGCCGTGACTATCGGTCGGACTGGTGAGACGGACCTTCGCGAGAACCTGGCGTTGCGAACGGCCGTCTAGCTTCGTCAACGAACCCGCTGGATCCGTTCGCTAACGCCGCATCGAGCGCAATGGCTCCTGGTACGCCGCCCCGCGGACGGTCGCTGACCTAAAAGATGGTCAGCGTCCAGCCAGGTGATGCGCAGCAGCTCCCACCCGCGTCAGAGATGGTGTCAGCTTTTTGGCAGTGCCGTCCCAGAACCGGACAGTCCATACACGGCCCCAAGGCGGCATTTCGAAATCGGCTCGGTAAGGACAACTTCTGGAGCAACTGAGTACTTGCGGGTCACTCGCCGATACAAATGCGGATCTGTCTACGAAGTCGCAGGAACGACCCAAAGCTGCCATTCGATCTAGGCGTTGCGAATGGCTGCAACCGGGCGGAAAGCCGGCAGATCAGGACGAATTCATTACGAACTGTGATCCTTTCCTCAAAGCTCCGACTGGCAGCGGGCCCTCGTTTCGCCGAGTGCCCAGTCAAAACCCGAGGCGTACTGTCGGGAATCGAGCTGCGGGCAGGCCCACTCAACAGAGCTTTCACGCTAAGCCGATGGATGTTTCCGAAGCGGGGGCTGCGGATGTGGACTGAACCACACCTGCGGCGCGTTCGAGCTTCTCAAAAGCAAGGTCGAGCTCAGCATCGGTGACCGTCATCGGAAGGGAAAGGCCGATGCTGGAGTCCCCTTTGCCGGTCGTGGACAAGCCCTCGGCCATGCAGGCGCTGACGAGGCGAGCGGTGAACTCTGGGCCCGCCGTCATTTCGCAAACGGCCGGATCGAACTCAACCGCAAGCAGCAGGCCTCGCCCCCGCACGCCGATTATCGACGGCGTTTGCCGGGCGAGTTCATCGATGCGCTCAATGATCCGCGTCCCAAGTTCGGCGGCGCGCTCGACAAGCCCATCGCGCTCGATGATTTCGATGGTCGTCAAGGCCGCCAGGGCGGTGAGCGGATTCTTCTCATGGGTGTAGTGGCCAAGGTCGAGTTCCGGCGCCACATTGAAGCGGGCGTCGGCGATGACGGCCGCAATCGGCAGGATGCCGCCTCCAAGGCCCTTGCCCAAGACCACCGCATCAGGCACCGCACCGACGTGTTCGAAAGCAAAGAAACGCCCGGTCTTGCCGAGGCCGGACGGAATCTCGTCGAAGATCAGCAGCGCGCCGTGCTGGTCGCACAGGCGACGTACTTCCTGCCAAAGTCCCGCTGGTGGAACCTGGCAGTTGGAGCGGATCGGCTCGGCAATGACAGCGCCGATGCCTCCGTCCGATTGCGCGAATGCGCGGCGCATATCCTCGAGCATGAGCTCGGGCCCACGGTCCGGCACCCAGTATGGCGTCGCGTGCCAACGCCCCGGCAGAAGGGGCCCCAGGCGCGTGTCGGGCCGAGCCTCTGAAAGACCGAACGCGCCGAAGCCGTGGCCGTGATAGCAGCCTTCCAGCGAGATTGTTTCGTGGCGGCCAGTGGCCACACGGGCGAGCTTCAACGAGATCTCGATCGCGTCGGATCCACCGGTGGCGAAGAGTACCTTGGCCGGCGGTCCCGGCCAGCGTGAGAGCAGTTTTTCGGCGAGCGCGACAGCGGGCTCGTTGGTGAAGCGGCGCGGCGAGAATGGCAGCATCTCCAGTTGCCGCTTCACGGCCGCCACCACCTCGGGGTGCCGGTGGCCTATATGGTGGACGGTGTTGCCGTGCAGGTCGATGAAGCGACGTCCATCCACGTCCTCAAGCCATATGCCTTCCGCCGCACGCAACGCGGAGATGCACGGGCTCGACCCTTTCTGATGAAAGAAAGCTGCGGCGTCGCGATCGACGAGATTCTTTGTCACGGTCTTGCTCACCGATTGTTCGTGGAGAAGCGAGGCAGCGGCGACCAACGCCGCAGGGAAAGGCGACGACTGACGAGGCTTTTGCGCTTCTCGATCAGCCAGGCGAGGCCCATGGCCGCGATCGCGAAAGCCAGCAGCACGAGGCTCTTGGCGGCGGCGTAGCCATATTCGCCTGAGTTGGCATGGTTGAAGATCGCGACCGAGGCCAGCTTGTGATTGCCCGAAACCAGGAAGATCACCGACGACAAGGTGGTCAGCGCGTCGATGAAGACGTAGAGCATGCCGAGCAAGAGAGCCGGCAGCAGCATCGGCAACGTGACCCGGACGAAGCGCGACACCAGCCCTGCGCCGAGGCTTTCCGCAGCTTCGTCGACGGACCGGTCCATGCGCTGCAGTGCCGCGCGCGCGGCGAGCACGCCGACGAACACATTCGCGAACAGAATATTGAGAACGAGAATGGCCGACGTGCCGGTGAGCGACAGGCTATCGATCCCGAACGGAAGGTTGAAGGCGACGATGTAGCCGATGCCGAAGATGATGCCGGGCAGGATGGCAGGCACCAGTGCCAGAAAGACGATGAGATTGGCGCCCGGCGGCCGCAGACGCTCCACGACATAGGCGATCACGATGGCGAACAGCCCGCCAAGCGGCCCGGCGATGGTTGCGAGCCGAACGCTGTCCCAAACGACGTCCAGGCCGCGGTCGGAACTGCCATAGCCGGTGCCGGCGAGCCCGACATTCACGCCGCTGGCCGAGAAGTAGCCAAGCGTCGGGCTCCAGTCGACGCCCCACACACGGGTTACTGCGCCGAGTCCCATGGTGCCGTAGATCGCGAATATCAGGGCAACGACCGTCCCGGCGATCGATGTCAGCGCGATGCGCCAGGACCGCGGCATGGAAAGTTCGGAGCGGCTGCTGGCGCTGGTGCTGGAATAGCCCTTGCGGCGGCCGAACGTCTCAAGCCCGAGATAGAGCAGGAAAGAGGGAATGATGAGCCAGACGCACAAGGCGGCCGCGAGCGGCGTGTTCCGGTAGGCGGTGATCTCGTCGTAGACGACGCCGGCGAGCACCGGCGTGTCCCGGCCGAGGATCATTGGATTGCCGAAATCCGTCAGGCTCATGATGAAAACGAGCACGACGGCGCGCTTGAGAGCTGGCAGCGCCAACGGCAGCGTGACATGGCGAAAAGTCGTGAAATGATCGGCGCCGAGGCCGGCGGCGGCTTCGTCGATACGGCCGTCCTGTCTGCGCATGACATTGTCGAAAATGATCAGCGTGGCGGGCACGAAGGACAGCACCTGCGCCAGAACGACACCAAAGAAGCCGTAGAGATTGGTTTCGTCGGCGTTGATGAGCCCGAGGCCCTGGTCGAGAAAAGCGTGCGTCACCAGCCCGCGGCGGCCGAATAACATCACGGTGGCCGTGGCGATCAGGACCGGCGGTGCAACCAGCGGCATCAGAAACGCCACCCGCATCGCGGACGGCCAGGGCACGCCGCCGCAATTGATGCCGTAGGCGAGCGCGAAGGCCAGCGACACCGTGAAGATGACCGAAAAGGCCGCGAGCACGAGGCTGTTGATGGCTGCGTTGCGAAGATACGAATCCTGGAACGGCTTGAGGTAGTGGTCGAGGCCCCAACGGTCGTCAGTGCCGTTGCGCAAGGTATCGAAGGCCTGGGGGCCAAGCCGATCCTTGACCTTGAACGCCAGCGCCGTGCGTTTGTGAAGCATGACATGGGAGATCGCGTAATTGTCCTCGATGGTTGCCCGCACCTCAGCCGCAAGGCTCGCCATAGCAGCCTCTATCGCCTTGACCTGTTCTGAATAGGCAGCGCTGCGGTCCCAGGCGATCGGAACCTCGGCGAGATTGAATGCCGCGGCCGTCGCCTCGACGCGCTCGGCCTCGGTCGCAGTGTCGACCCATCGCTGAACCGTGCTGGCCCTCTCGCTGGAAGGCAACTCGGCGATCGCTTCCATCGTCACCGCCTTCAGGCGCGCCGGCGGCATCGGCCCGGAGATGACGAAGCTTTCCAGGAGGACCATGCCGATCGGAACGGCGATGAAGACCGCCAGGAGAAACGCCAGTATCCCGGTGACGACCGCGCGTGGCAACTGGCGCATCAAGCGCATCATGGCCGGCCCTCGCCAGGGATGATCACCGCGCGCCGCGTGTCCGGCTTGAGCGAAACCATCATGCCCCGCGCCCAGAGATAGCTGGCCTCGTGCGAAGGCCGGTCCACGATCACGATGCGTCCGGACGCAAGCCTCACGCTGAGGCGGACGACGGAACCAAGGAAAGTGGTCGTCTCGATGCGGCCGGCAACGCCGCCGCCACCCTGCACGACCCCGATGTGCTCGGGCCGGTAGAGCACGATGATGGTCTCACCGGGCGCCAAGTGGGGCCGCAGGACCAGCGGCCAGAAATCGCCCGACGAATCCAGGCCGCCCGCGACGACGCGTCCCTCGATAAGATTGGAGCTGCCGATGAACTGGGCCACGAATCTGGATTGCGGGCTGTGGTAGATCTCCGCCGGGGTTCCGATCTGTTCGACGCGCCCGTTGCGCATCACGGCCACCCGGTCCGACAACGCCAGCGCCTCCTCCTGGTCGTGCGTCACGTAGAGCGTGGTGATGCCGAGCCGATCGACGATGGCGCGCAGCTCGTTGCGCAGCTTTACCCGGATGCGCGCATCCAGTGCCGACATCGGCTCGTCGAGCAGGAGCACTTCCGGATCGCAAGCCAATGCACGCGCCAGCGCCACGCGCTGCTGCTGGCCGCCCGACAGTTCATGCGGATAGCGGTCGAGCAGCCCGTCGATTTCGGCGAGTTGTGCGAGCTCGGTCACACGCCGTTCCCGTTCCTTCCGATCTCGAGAGCCTATCGTGAGCGCGAAGCCGATGTTGTCGGCGACCGTTTTCGTCGGGAACAGCGCATAGGACTGGAACACGAAGCCCATGCGGCGGCGAGCGGGCGGCATGTCGGTGACATCCTGATCCGCCCGCATAACGCGTCCGCCGTCCGGTTGCGCGAAGCCGGCGATGATCCTGAGCAGCGTTGTCTTGCCGCAACCGGAATCGCCGAGGAGGGTCACGAACTCGCCCTTGGCGAGTTCAAGCGTCACGTCGTCAACAGCACGGCCCTTGCCATAGGCCTTGACGACGTTGCGAACCGCCAGGTGCGGCCGGCTCTCGACAGGAGCCGGCCGCGACGGTGTAAGGCTAAGAGCTGCGTCCGCCATCACTGCTTCAGGATGCGGGTGGCGAACTCGCGCTTGAAGGCCGACATGTCGACCGGGCGGCGCATCTGCCACAAGGTGATCTCCTTGAGGTCGACTAGTCCGTAGCCGGGCGCGGCCGTGGCGCCAACGACCTTGCCCAGAACCGCAGCCGCGTCCTCGCTGGCCATGAAGTCGAGGAAAATCTTGGCTTCGGTCGGGTTGGGGCCGCCCGCGACCAGGCCGCCGCCTTCCGTCACGTTGGGCGTGATGCGGCCGTAGACGATCTCCACGGGTTTGCCGGAGGACTTGGTTTCGAAGCAGGTGGTGTCGAAGGTCAGGCCGATCGAGACTTCGCCCGCGCCGGCCATGGCCGCACCACCCGAGCCGCCATCCGAATACTGATAGACGTTCTCGTTGAGGTTCTCGACGAACGGCCAGCCGAACGCGTCGACGAAGGTCGACAGGATTGCCCCGCCCGTTCCGGACTTGAGCGGCGACGGCAGGGCAATTTCCTTGCCGTACACCGGCTTGATCAGGTCTTCCCACGTCGCGGGCATGGGCAGGCCCTTCTGCTCCAGCCGCTCCTTGTTGACGACCATGCACATAGTCGTGGCGAAATACTTGTTGTAGAAGCGGTCGGGATCGCGGAATTCGGCGGCGATCTTGGAGTCTTTGGGCTCATAGGGCTCGAACACACCGGCTTGCTTCAGTTGTTCGAGCGCGAAGTTGTTGACGAGGTAGACCACGTCCGCCTGCGGCTTGCCCTTCTCGGCAATGGCGCGCTCGGCGATGGGGCCCGTGGAACCCGAGACGAATTTCACTTCGATGTCCGGGTGCTTTTCCTTGAAAGCGCTGACCAGCGCGCTGTTTACGCTGTCGGAGGCGTTGTAGAGAACGACCTCCGCGGCAAATGAGCTGCCGCTTGCCAGTGTGACCGCCGTGGCAGCCAGAACGGCAATCCGAGCGATGTTAGAAATCGAATGGGTAGACATGAAAAACTCCGAGCCTGCGAGAACTTCTATGCTATAAGTTTCGCTAAATCGTGTGACGCTCGTATGAATGCGAACTTATTTCGTAGCCGAAAACCGTCATGAACCTCGCCCAGCTCCGCGCCTTCCATGCCGTCGCCAGCCATCGCACCTTCTCTGCCGCCGCCCAGGCACTGGGGGTGAGCCAGCCGGCCATCACCCAGCATGTGAAATCGCTTGAGGACGCCGTCGGGACCAGGCTTTTCGTTCGCACGGCCGGTGGGGTGGAATTGACACCGGATGCATTGGACCTGCTGCCAAGAGTCAGGCAGGTCATCCTCATGCTCGACGACATCGGGGCGCGGGTGGATGGCGGGCGCAGCCTGGCAGTCGGGCACCTCGCCATCGGGCTTTGTGCGCCTTATGTGGCCATGCCCATTCTGGAACGGTTTACCGCCGCACATCCGGGCGTGCGGCTCGACGTGCGGCTGGAGAACTCCAGCAGCCTACTGGACCTTGTCGCGCAGAATCGCGTCGACGTTGCGATCGTAACGATGCCGATGCCGCATCCCGATTTCGCCTGCGACCTGCTGGTCTGCCAGCAGGTGCAAATCCTTGTGCACGAGGGGCATCCCTGGTGGGACCGCAGTCACATCGAGGCTCACGAGCTTATCGGGCAGCGCCTGGTGACACGCGAGGCCGGCTCGATGACACGTCAACTGCTCGAGACGGCACTGGCGAGCCACTCGATTGAAATCTCACCGCATCTGGTTCTTGGCAGCAGAGAGGCCGTGAAGGAGGCCGTCGCGTCAAGGATCGGCATCGGCATCGTGCTCGATCAGGAATTGGGACGCGATCCGCGGCTGCGTGCGGTCCCCATCTCCGATATCGGGATTAAGGCAGGCGAATATCTGGTCGCACGCCGGGAAGCCCGCGGCTTGGGTGCTGTGGCCGCCTTTGCTGCAATGGCCCTCGATGTGTTCAAGGAGGCACGGCCTGTGCCAGGTTGACGGGAACGGCGGAAAGTCGAAACGGGGCACCGTTCACCACCGTCGGCGGCAGGCGGGGCTTAGAAGTTTCCCTCTGCAGCTTCAGCCAGGATCATCGCTGCCGTTTCAATGTCCTTCTTCGGCCCATGAGCCATACTCCAAGAAGGATCACTTTCAGGAGGTAAACCAGTAAAAGCGGGAACAGCCGCTTGTTGGTAACTCCGGCCCAATAGCGGACTGGCAGCTTTTGATGCGGTGGACGGCTCTCCTCCTTCCCTGCGTATGATCGTGGGGCCAGAGCTGGAGGAGATCTATGATGGGCAACGTTACGACAATTGGTCTGGATATTGCGAAGTCAGTGTTTCAAGTCCACGGCGTGGATGCGGCGGGTGAGATTGTCGTTCGCAGGAAGCTGACCCGTGGCCGCGTGCTGGCATTCTTCGAGAGCCTGCCGCGTTGCCTGGTCGGAATCGAAGCCTGCAGCTCGTCGCATTATTGGGCGAGAGAGCTGACTGCACGTGGCCATGATGTGCGGCTGCTGCCGGCTCAGTATGTGAAGCCTTATCTGAAGCGGCAGAAGAACGATGCTGCAGACGCGGAGGCGATCTGCGAGGCGGTGACACGGCCGACCATGCGCTTCGTGCCGGTGAAGTCGCCCGAACAGCAAAGTGTGATGATGCTGCACCGGGTGCGGTTGATGCTCAACCGCCAGCGGACACAGATATCGAACGCGTTGCGGGCACACCTGTCCGAGTTCGGGGTCGTAGCGCCGATCGGGCGGAATGGGATCGAGCAACTGCTCGTGGTTGTCAACGACGAGAGCGACGCCAGGATCCCCGCTGATGCACGGGTATGCCTGCGCATGCTCGAGGCGCAGCTCAGGGTCGTGAAGGAACAGATCCTCGAAAACGATCGCCGGGTTCGGGCGAGTGCGCGAGAGACCGAGCTTGGCCGCAGGTTGATGGAGATCCCGGGCGTCGGCCCGCTGCTGGCGAGTGCATTCGTGGCGACGGTCGCCGATGCGCATGCGTTCAAGTCTGGATCGGGCTCGTGCCGAAGCAGAATTCTAGCGGGGGCAAGGAGAAGCTCGGCAGCATTTCCAAGGCCGGCAATCGCTATCTGCGACAGTTGCTCGTGGTCGGCGCGATGGCGGTCATCCGCTATGCCGAACGGAACGGGACCAGGCGGCCATGGCTGGTGCAGTTGATGGCGCGGCGAACAACCAAGGTTGCAGCGGTTGCGCTGGCCAACAAGACCGCGCGGATGGTTTGGGCATTGATGACAAGCGGCGAGCGCTACCGGGAGCCGGTCATCGCATAGACAAGGCGAGGAAACGCCGACGAGGTTGGAAAGGGCGGATAGGAGCTAATGCACCAAGCCGGTTGATACCGCCGGATCAGAAGAACCCACTGGGGCCGTGCACCTTCGAGTGCGAGCTTTCGATCGGGATCTGAGACGCGCGAATGGCATTATGGCCAGCGGCACATGAAAGGCCGCACCTACAGGTCGGATACATGGCCGGACCAACCAGCGAATGCAGTGCTCAAAGAACCCCTTGCCAACGGAGAGCCGTCCATACACGGCCCCAAAGCCGCCGGGCGGCAAAGCGCCCCATGTCGGCCATACAGGCAAATTTTTTCTCCGCCCAGAAGCAGACATCGCGGGTCACGATGCAGAAGATCGTGGTCGCGCCAGAAGCGGACGCCTTGCAGAGGTGCGTCGAGTGTCCGGATAGGGCCGATATCGCTGAAAAGCGGGTTCGGTCATTTGGTTGGGGAACCCAAGGGGCCTTGCGGTCCTCGAGCCGGAAACAACTACCAATTCTGCGGCATATCACCGTCCATGCGGAAGTTGGCGCTGACGGCCAAGGCTTCGAGGATAGGCCATTTCCATGTCCGAAGAGTTTGACGCAACTGTCAGGTTTTCACCTGAATCTATCGGGATTTTTGTAAGTATATCATCGGCGAATTTCGTATAGATAAATGTGATTAGCCCGAATTGTTAATTACGCCATTAGGCGTAACGATATTGAGACTGCGAACGAAGGCCTCACCATGAGGGTGTCGCAGTGCAACCGCTATTTGATCCCCCCCAAATAGCATCATTAACGAAGGAAACCGTTATGAAAAAGCTTCTCCTCGCAGCGACCGCACTTGTCGCGATGACTGCTTTCGCTGTTGCCGCTGGTAACGACAACGGCAATGGCAACGGCAACGGCAACTGGGGCAACGACAACGGAAATTACAACGGCAACTTCAACAAGGGGTCCGACAACGGCAATAACAACGGCAACGACAACTGGGGCTCGCATAACGGCAACTGGAACGGCAACGACAACTACGGCAGCCATAACGGAAACTACAACGGCAACGACAACTGGGGCTCGCGCAACGGCAACTGGAACGGCAACGGCAACTACGGCAGCTACAACGGAAACCGCAACGGCAATCACAACTTCTAAGTCAGCTTACGTGGCCGTCGTCCGGTTCAAGCCTGACGGCGGCCCACCTCAGACCGGTAGACTGACATTGCATCCTTCGATGTCTGATCAGGTCGAATTCCGGTTTCAATTGCATCCTGTTGGAGAAATGGCGGCGCTATCCGCGCTGCTATCCCTTCGGCAGCCGAGGCCCGGTGATAGGTTGAGGTTCCGCCTTGAGACAGGCATCGCCGGGCCTCACCTCTTGCGCTTGAGCGACAGAGAGACGGAAGGCGTCGCACCGCACATGCGCTTGGCCCTGGCGAAAGCTGGCTTTTACTTTGGGCTACGAAATGGTTCGAGTGCCACAGCGTTTCCAGCCACAAACGAAGACGAAGGAACGAAGGCTAGTGAAGCAGCACCAGCCCCCGTCCAAAAAACGATCCTTTGGCTGTAATCCGGCTCAGTTGAACGTACGTGTGCGGAGAAATTCGGTCGAGGCTTCGCCAACGAGATTAGATGACGGTCAGCCGGTTGCCTTGGCGACAAGTGGCATCTCGACGAATGCATCGTCGGTCTGCTGCCGGCCCGGTCCAGACGGACCACAACGCGCCTCCTGGTTGGTCATTTGCCGATCGTTGCCAAAACTCAGACGGTCAGCAAGGCTTCAAAGCCGTCCAGACCCTCGATTCGGGGGGAACGCAGATCAAGTACGCCACCCATCTGCCGTGCGAGTGTCGCCGCGATAGAGAGGCCAAGGCCCGTTCCTTTGGCATTTTCCGATGCCCTTTGGAATCGAGCGGTGAGCCTTTCGAGCTGTTCTGAAGGCACGGTCGGACCGTCGTTGGCAACTGAGATGGTGTCGTGGTTTTTCACGGAGATCGTAACGGTGCCGTGGGACGCACCATGAATAAGCGCGTTCTCGATCAGGTTGCGCAACACGATCGCGAACGCGTCGACGTCCACTCTCCTAATCAGCGTGTATGAAGGCTCCATGTCGAGAACAATTCGCCCGGCACCCTCGGTGCTGCGTTCGAACTCGGCTGCAATCAAACGAATGGGGACTGCGAGGTCGGTAGCATCCACCGCTAGCCCGATGCCGGCTTCGGCGCGGGCAAGCTGAAGCAGTTTCTCTGTTAGACGCGTGAGCCGCATGAGCGACGTTTCGACGTCTTGCGCGCGAGTCCTCGTCTTACCGGTCGGCAGTTCCAGGACCAGGCGTTGTACCTGGGCGAGGGCACCGGCAATCGGCGTACGCAATTCGTGGGCAGCATTGGCGGTGAACTCCCGTTCGGCGTTGATCGCATCGCGGAGCCGTGCGAGCAGGTGGTTGACCGAACTGGCAATCGTTCCCAGTTCGGTCGGCAGTGTCTCGATCCCGATAGGCGTCAGGTTGGCACCGTCGCGGGTCGCAATTTCCTGCCTAAAGCTGGCGATAGGCTTGAGAGACTGCCTGACGACCAGCCAGATCACGACAAGGCTCAGGGGCACGAGCGGAAGAACCGGGACGAGAAGCGAGAATGCACTCTCGCGCATCGCTTCCCAACGATGGTCAAGCGGGTCGGCGACTTGCAGGAAAAGCGTGCCGGTCAGTGCCGCTTCGGTGTAGATGCGGTGGGTCGCCGTCTGATGGAATCCCGGCACCAGTGGCACATCAAAGGGCTGCTGCGGAGCATCGTGTGAATGCAACAGCACCTGCCCAGTTGCATCACGCGCCTGGTAGATGAGGTGCTCCTTGTGGGCCAGGGCCGCCTCGTGCATGCGGCGCGGATTGGGCGAGGCACCCGTCTGGTAGAGATCATCCACAACCAGAGGCATCAGTCGCTGCGTGGTTTCCTGGAGCGCGCTGTCAAACACTTCCTGATACTCATGGTACATGACGAAGGCGGCCAGTCCCGCGGCGGATAGCCAGAAGAGGACCGCGACGCCGATGAGCCAGCGCATAAGGCGGCGGGTCATGCTGATCGGCGTTCTCACGTGTTGGTAATCCTGTAGCCCACGCCACGCACGGTGGTGATGATTTCGCCGCCGAGTTTCTTGCGCAGGCGGCTGACATAAACTTCCACGGTGTTGCTCTCCACCTCGGCACCCAATTCGTAAAGCGCGTCCTCGATCTGCGCTTTGGAGACTATGGCCCCTTGACGAGAGAGAAGCCGATCGAGCACGGCCCACTCGCGCGCCGTCAGGTCGATGGAACGATCCTCGCGCGTCACGATCCGCTCGGCAGGTGCAATTCTCAATGCCCCAATAGCCAGCCGCGGCTGAACATTCTGGCCGTATCGCCTGGCAACGGCATGAATGCGCGCTGAGAGTTCGTCCAGATTGAAGGGTTTGACGAGATAATCGTCGGCACCGGCATTCAATCCTGCAATACGGTCAGAAATCTGGTCGCGTGCCGTCAGGACTATGACCGGAACCGCGTCGGCGCGATCCCGAAGAGTTTTCAGAAAGCTAAGCCCGTTCCCGTCGGGCAGGTGCAAGTCCAGTAGCACGAGTTCATAAGCAATCACCGAGGCGAGCTCTTCCGCCTCAGCCAAGGACTTCGACCAATCGACGGCGTGGCCCTGGCTGCCGGCATGATCCCTCACCGCGCCGCCAATCGCCTTGTCGTCCTCGACCAGAAGTATGCGCATCTCGATCTACCTCATCATGCGGGTTGGTCCGCATAGATTGAAGAACTGACAGCCACCTGAATGCAATGTCTCACAAAGTCTCGGCCCCGTTCAGGCTGTTGTCAGCTTCGCGCTTCACAAACCGAGCGTCGGATCAACCGAAGGAGCTAGAAATGAAGACGATGATCCTCGTACCCGCCGTACTTCTTGGCGCGCTGGCAAGTTTCCCTGCATTCGCAGGTAACAAGTGCGACGTTCCAGTTGGCGAGTGGCAGCCACGGGAAGCACTCGAGGCCAAACTGAAGTCTGACGGATGGAAGATCCGCTCGATCAAGACCGAGAACGGTTGCTACGAGGCTTACGCCATCGACGCAGGTGGCAAGAAGGTCGAGGCCTATTTCAACCCCAAGACGCTTGAGAGGGTTCCTGGTTCAAGCGAAGACAGCGAGGGCTGAGCAATGCCTGCCACCGTGAAGATCTGGGATCCTTTCGTCAGGATTTTCCACTGGAGCCTCGTGGCCAGCTTCGCGGTGGCCTGGCTGACCGCTGGCGAACTCAAGAATATGCATGAGGTCGCGGGCTACGCCGCCGGAGTGCTTGTGGCGTCGCGCCTAGTCTGGGGGCTGGTTGGCTCGCGTTACGCCCGGTTCACGCAATTCATCCGCAGCCCAGGCCAGACGATCGGCTATGCGAGCGACGTTCTGGCGCGCCGGGAGGCGCGGTATCTTGGCCACAATCCCATGGGTGCGGTGATGATCGTCTGGCTCCTCCTGGCGATGTCAGTCGTGGCTATCACTGGGTGGCTGCAAACGACCGACGCGTTCTGGGGGATAGAATGGGTCCAGGAGACTCATGACATCAGTGCGAACCTGATGCTCATTCTGGTCGCCCTGCATGTCTTTGGCGTGATCTTCTCCAGTGTTCGCCACAGTGAGAATCTCGTGCGGGCCATGCTGACAGGTCGCAAGGCTGCGGCCGAAGCGGGCGATGTTTCTTGACGGCACTCTTGGTGCACTGGAAGAGGGAGCAGGATCAGCGAAGAATGCTGGACCTGCTCTCGTCGTGATTAAATACTGCCAATAGCTATGATGTTATCTCCGCCGTAGCTTGAGATCAAAGCCACGGGAAATGGCTTTGGGTTGTTGAGCTGCAATGCTTAGAGGAGGCTCGGATGGTGAGATCTGTATCACATCCAGAACGGCATCTAGTCCAGCGGATCGGCTGGCTTCGTGCGGCAGTTCTCGGCGCAAATGACGGGATCGTTTCAACTGCAAGTCTGATCGTAGGCGTCGCAGCCGCCTCAACGGGCAAGCCTGAGGTTCTGCTCGCCGGCCTTGCCAGCCTCGTGGCCGGCTCGATGTCGATGGCCGCGGGCGAATATGTGTCGGTGAGCTCGCAGGCCGACACGGAAAAGGCCGATATTGCGCGGGAGCGGGCGGAACTGCGCGAAAATCCGAAAAGAGAGCTTGAGGAGCTCAAGCAAATCTATGTCGACCGCGGTCTCGACCAACACCTCGCACACCAGGTGGCTACCCAGTTGATGGCGAAAGACGCGCTAGGTGCCCATTCACGGGATGAATTGGGTATCTCCGAAGTCGCTGCCGCCAAACCAGTCCAGGCGGCGATTACCTCTGCCTTGACATTTGCTGCAGGGGCGGCGCTGCCGATGATCGTGGCCTTGGCCGTACCGTTCGGCGCGCTTATTCCAGCCGTCTCTGCCGCATCCCTGGTCTTTCTCGCCGGACTTGGTGCGCTCGGGGCGAAAACCGGAGGCGCAAGCCCGCTGCTCGGTGCGAGCCGCGTGGCGTTCTGGGGAGCGGCCGCAATGGCAGCGACTGCAGCTATCGGCTGGCTGTTCGGAACTGCAACTGCGTGATCAGGATCTATCCAAAACCGAATGTCCCGAGGCAGTCACAGAGAGCGAGGCGGTTTGAACGAACGTAGAGAAAGTGGCGCCTTTCAGGCGCAGCACTTCGACACATTTAAAAGACCGCAGCATGTCGACGTCACTGAGGTAGCCTGTTCAGCGAGCCATCTGTCACGGGGCTTGCAACTGGCTGGCCTTGGCGAGAGTTCGATCACGATGCCGCTGTCTGACAAACAGGGCTCTCCCGCCCGATAGAGCTGGATGGGCTGTGAGCCGTCGCTGACTTCGAAGGTTAGATTGGCGCTCGTATTGAAGAGGATATGCTCCGTCACGGCCGGGAGGCGGTTGCCGGTGCGCTTCCAGCCGATCTCCGGCAGCGCGGCATGGTTATGGTCTCGCCGGCGTTTGCCCTCAAGGGCTTTGCGCTGTCGGCCATCCTGACGCACATGGTGCCGATGGCACGGCCACCGCGACGTCATGACCTGCTAGATGGACCTCAGGGACACCCGCGCCTCCAGTTTGACGGCATCTTCCTTTCGCTCGCTGTAGCGGTTCGTCAGATATGCGGAAGCGTCGCGGGTGAGCAGCGTGAACTTGACCAGTTCCTCGCAGACGTCGACAACGCGGTCGTAGAAGGACGACGGCTTCATGCGGCCGTCGGCATCGAACTCCTGATAGGCCTTGGCGACCGACGACTGGTTGGGGATGGTGATCATCCGCATCCAGCGTCCGAGGACGCGCATCTGGTTGACGGCGTTGAAGGACTGGCTGCCGCCAGACACTTCCATCACCGCAAGCGTCTTGCCCTGTGTTGGCCGTACAGAGCCGACCGAGAGCGGTATCCAGTCGATCTGCGCCTTCATGATTCCGGTCATCGCGCCGTGGCGTTCCGGGCTGACCCAGACTTGGCCCTCGGACCACTCCGAAAGCGCGCGCAACTCCGCGACCTTGGGATGGGTGGGTGGCGTTTCGTCGGGCAACGGCAAACCCTTCGGGTCGAACATGCGGACCTCGCAGCCCAACCGCTCCAATAGACGCCGTGCTTCGTGGGCAAGCAGACGACTGTAGGAAACTTCGCGGAGCGATCCGTAGAGGATCAGGATACGCGGCTTGTGGGTCGAAAAAGCTGGCCGCAGGGCGTCGGCATCGGGCAGGCGCAGATGGTCGAGCGCCAGCGAAGGAAATGTTTCAGGCAATGCGCTTTCCCTTCTCGTCGAGGATGCGCTCGCCGTCTTCCTTCGTGAAGGCGCCCTTGTGGGTCTCCGGCAAAATGTCCAGCACTACCTCGGAAGGCCGGCAAAGACGCGTGCCAAGCGGCGTGACGACGAACGGCCTGTTGATCAGGATCGGGTCCCTTAGCATCGCGTCGAGAAGCTGGTCGTCCGTCAGTGCCGGATCGTCGAGACCGAGCTCGCTGTAGGGTGTCCCTTTCTCGCGGATAGCCGCCCGTACCGTCAGCCCGGCATCGGCGATCAGCTTGATCAGTTGTCCGCGGGTCGGCGGCGACTTGAGATACTCGATGACCGTAGGCTCGATTCCTGCGTTCCTGATCATCGCCAGGGTGTTGCGAGAGGTGCCGCAGGCGGGATTGTGGTAGATGGTAACGTCCATTGTTCAGGTCCGTTGTGTGGCGGTGTTCTTGGAGACGGCGGGGCTGGCTTCGTACCAGCCCTTCGAGCGGTTCACGATCCAGACGACCGAGAGCATGACCGGGACCTCGACGAGGACACCGACGACGGTTGCCAGGGCCGCTCCGGACTGCAGCCCGAACAGCGCGATCGCCGCGGCGACCGCGAGTTCGAAGAAGTTCGACGCGCCGATCAGAGCCGACGGGCCTGCCACGCAGTGGCGTTCGCCCGAGATCCGGTTGAGCAGGTAGGCCAGGCCAGAGTTCAGGTACACCTGGACGAGGATCGGCACCGCCAGCAGCGCGATGACCAGCGGTTGGGCGACGATCTGGCCGCCCTGGAACGCAAACAGCAGGACGAGGGTGGCGAGCAGCGCCAGCAGCGAGACGGGGTGCAGCCGGGTCAGCAGCCGGTCGAGTGCAGCCTGGCCTCCGGAAGCGAGCAGCCTGGCGCGCGCAATCTGGGCGACGATGACGGGCAGCACGATGTAGAGGACGACCGACAGGACAAGCGTATTCCACGGCACCATGATCGCCGACAGGCCCAGCAGCAGTCCGACAATCGGCGCGAAGGCGACAACCATGATCGCGTCGTTGAGCGCCACCTGCGAGAGCGTGAAGTTCGGTTCGCCTCGGGTCAGCGCCGACCAGACGAAGACCATGGCGGTACACGGCGCTGCGGCGAGGATGATCAGCCCGGCTATGTAGGAGTCGATTTGGTCGGCTGGCAGGTAAGGCCGGAACAGCCAGCCGATGAACAGCCAACCCAGCAACGCCATCGAGAACGGCTTCACCGCCCAGTTGACAAGCAGCGTCACGCCGATACCCCGCCAATAGCTGCCGACCTTCGCCATGGAGGCGAAGTCGACCCTAAGGAGCATCGGAACGATCATCAGCCATATGAGCACGGCGACGGGCAGGTTGACCCGGGCGAGTTCCGCGTGGGCGACCGCGCCGACGAATCCCGGCAGCAGATAGCCGAGGCCGATGCCCGCGACGATGCAGAGCGCGACCCACACGGTCAGGTATTTCTCAAAAAAGCCGATCCGCGCGGGCGCGTTGCGCCCCGCCTCGGCTGCGATGTCCGTCATGTGGTTTTCCTTGGTTCAGCCGACCTTCTGGAATTGCTGGCCGATCTCGCTAACCCGCTGCTGAAGCGCCAGTCGGTCGATCGAAGCGTGCGGCAGCGACAGGAAAGCGGAGATGCGGTTGGAGAGCATGCGGTAGGCCTCGGCGAAAGCGAGGTGCTTCTCGGCGTCGTTGCCCTGCGCTGCCGCCGGATCTGGAATGCCCCAGTGTGCCGTCATCGGATGGCCCGGCCAGACGGGGCAGGTTTCTTCCGCCGCCTGGTCGCAGACGGTGAAGACGAAATCCATGTGGGGCGCACTTGGTGCGGCGAACTCGTCCCAGCTCTTCGAACGGGCAAAGTCGGTGTCGTAGCCCATGCCCTTCAGCAGCTCGATCGCGAAGGGATGGACCGTCCCCTTTGGCTGGGATCCGGCGGAGAACGCCTTGAATCTGTCCTCTCCCAGGCGGTTGAGGATCGCCTCGGCGAGAATAGAGCGGGCGGAGTTGCCAGTGCATAGGAACAGGACGTTATAGCTCTGCGTCATGGTCGGCTCCTTCAACAGCCGCAGGTCACGGCTTCGATCACGGGCTGGCAGAGCTCTGGCGCGCCGTTGCAGCAGTCCTCCATGAGAAATGCGAGCAGGTCGCGCACCCCTGTCATGTCGGCGACATAGCGGATCGTGCGGCCCTCGCGTTCGGCGCGCACCAGGCCCGCGTGGTCGAGGATTTTCAGGTGGGCGGATGTCGTGTTCTGGACCGTGCCCAGCCGCGTCGCGATCTCGCCCGCCGGGACGCCTTGCGGCCCGGCGCGCACTAGCAGCCGGAAGACCTCGAGCCGGGTGTCCTGACCAAGTGCCGCGAGGGCGGCGAGTGCTGCAGTCTTATCCATATATCCAAACATCCAGATAGATGGTTGAGATATATGCCAACCCGAGGATGTTTGCAACAGGGAACCACGCGCGGGTCACCGTGCAACGAAAACAATGCCGCCACGGTCACGTGCCGTGGCGGCGCGAGTGTCAACCCGCCTTGTATTGCTGTGACTTGAACGTCAGGTGCTGCACACCCCCGGGCGCGTCCGCAAGCTTGCGTATGTTGGCCCAGGTCTGCTTGTAGTTCGGAATCACCAGTTCGCTCGTCCCGGCGTCGACGACGTTACCCTGCACGCCCATGGGGTGGGCGAACTGCATGAAGGTCTCGCCTGGTCGCGCCGTCGGTGTCGGATAGACCATCGCCTGCGTGGATCCCGAGTCATTGTAGACTTCGACCAGGTCCCCCTGTCCAACGCCGATCTTCGCCATGTCGTCTGGATGCATCTCGATGAACGGATAGGGCCAGCGGTCCATAACCAACTCGTTCTGGACGTCCAGATAGAGCGACTGCCAGACGTGATTGGTGCGGCCGTTGTTGATCAGGAAGGCGTACTTGTCCTTCTGCTCCTGCTTGCCCGGGGCCTGGAGCCCCCGCCACTCGGCGTGCATGAATCGGGCCCTGCCATCTGGCGTACTGAACTTTCCGTCGGCATAGAGCCTCTGGGTCCCGACGATCTTGCCCTCCTTCAATCCGACGGCGGGCTCTTGGAAGCCATTGGTGCCCATCGCCCTCAGGCGCTCATAGGTCACGTGCTCTCCGCCCTTTTCGTGCTGGTGGTAGCCGTCCATGAAGGCGTCTTCCTCGGTCTGCCAGTCGAAGCCGTCGAACTTGGCGGCCACTTCCGGCTTTCCCAACTCGTTGAAGATACGCTGCATGTGATTGGCGATGCGGGCGGCGATCAGGCAGTCCGGCATGGCCTGGCCGGGCGGGTCCATGTAGCGCTCGGTGAGCCGCATGCGCCGCTCGCCGTTCATGGACGTGAGGTTCATTTCGCCGCTGGTGGCGGCGGGCAGGATCACGTGGCAGGCCTGGCCGATCTTCGTCGGCACGATGTCGACGTCGACGGCAAACAGGCCGCCGTCATTGATCGCCGCCACGATGGCATCCACCATCGCCGCCCGGTCGCCATAGGCCACCCTGGTCATGGCGTCCTTCACCTTGTCGGTGCGAATCTTGTAGGCGGCCTTGAACGCGTCGGCGTTCAGCGTCGTCTTGTAGTGGTCGCAGCCCCAGATGTGATGCACGCCGCCCTGACCGCTGATCAACAGCTTGTCAACATAGGGGGCCGGACGGCCGACAAAATCGGCCGACGGCCGCGAATACCCCTCCTGATGGCCGCCCATGCGCACCACGCCGCCTCCGGGGCGTCCGACGTTGCCTGTGGCGAGCGCAATGTTCACCAGCGCCCCATTGGTGCGATAGTTGTCATTGCCCCAGATCAGGCCCTTTTCGTAGGAGAACATGGTGCGGCGGCGGGCACCGCCTTCCTTGGGTTCGGCGATCCAGCTTGCCGCCTTGCGGATGTCGTCCGGCGCAAGGCCGGTGATCTTGGCGGCTTCCTCAACCGATATTCGGTTGCCGTCGCGCGCAGCGGCAAAGTTCGTGAGGATGGCCGGGTGTGCAGGGTCAGAGGCGTTGCCGGTCCCGGGCTCGGTCGCCGTGCTGGCATCGATAAATGCCTGGTCGATCCAGCCCTTGGCGGCGATCTCGGTGAACAGCGCGTTGAACAGTGCCAGGTCGGTTCCGGAGTTGATCTGCAGGTGCAGGACGTTCTTCGGTCCGGCCTCCGCCTCGCAGACCGCGACCGTCGGGGTCCGGCGCGGGTCGACGATGATGACCAGGGCAGGACCGTGCGGCTCGCCCGCAAGCTGCTGGCGCTTCTTGTCCAGTGACGTGCCGCGCAGATTCGGGACCCAGTGGTTCAGGAAGTAGTTGGTCTGGGTCTCGAGCGCGTTCGTGCCGACGGCCACGATGGTGTCGGCGAGCTCCGCATCCTCGTAGCAGTTGTTGAGTTCGCCCACGCCCATATCGCGAGTGCCGTGAACCTCGGAATTGTAGGCGGGGCGGTTGTGGATGCGGATGTTCTTGATCTTCATAGCCCCGAAATAGAGCTTCCCGGTGCCCCAGGTGTTCTCGTAGCCTCCGCCAGCGCCGCCATGGTCGAAAGCGGAGACGAAGAGAGCATCCTCGCCCTTGTCGGCGACGACCCGCGCGGTGACGCGGGCCACGAGGTCGAGCGCATCATCCCAGGACGTCGGCTGCAACTGACCATACCGCCAGACCAATGGATCGGTCAGGCGCTGCAACTGGGTGTTCCGAGCGCGGCTGTAGCTCATCTCGGCGATGCGCGCGCCGCGGATCGAGCCCAGGCCGGAGTTCACAGAGCAGTCCTTGTCTGGCTTGATGACCATGTGGACGTCCCGACCGTCTTGCTTGACTATGTTGTACATCGAAGGCGAGTACCAGGCATCCGTTTCGGCAGGCTGCTGCTGGGACAGGTCGACCCCGAAAACATTCTGGTCGGGCGCGGGTCCGCCCTGGCGGTTCACGTCCCAGCTATAGGCGTGATAGCCGCAGCCGACGATGCAGTAGTGGCAGACCACGTTGTGGACCTTCGCATCTGCCGGGATGATCGGCAGGCGATCGATCTGGCGCTTGTAAGCCATGACATATCCTCCCTTCAGAGGACGTTGGACAGGCGGCCGTAGAGGAGTTCGTCGAGACCCTCGGCGAACACGTCGCCCTTGTCGTCAATGCGCAGAATGTACTGCGGCAGGTTCTGGGTCGCCTGGCCCCAGATCTGAAGTCCTCCGGCCTCGCAGTCGAACCGTGAGTAGTGGCCGGGGCAGTTCAGCGTCCGATCGTCGGCACGATAAGCAAGGGGGAAGCCCTGGTGCGGGCAGACCGTAGTGAAGCCGACGATATCGCCGTCCGGGCCTGCCCCGCCTTCGACCTGGTGGCCGAGCTTGAGCAGCACTCCGGGCGCGCTCTTGTCGGGATAGGCGACTTCGAGCGGCTCATTGACTTTAAGGTCGGCGACATTGGCGAGGCGGTTCGATGGATACTCCACCCTGGCCAATTGCGCTTGGGCCTTCGCCTCTCGCGGGAAGCTGGCGGCGGCCGCCGCTCCGGCGGCCGCGAGTGCGCTTCCCTGCAAGAAACGGCGACGGCCTAGATCGACCATTCTTTTGCATCGTTCCATGCGTTCCTCCCGTGAGGCGCTAGGCACCTCGCTGGCCAGTGCCAGCCCGCGAAACAGCGGCAAAAGGTATCGTTCGCCATGAGGCGAGCAACCGCGTTCGGAAGGCCGAACAATGATGCGGTGTGCCATGGATCCAAGGGGTTGAGAGTGTGCTCTCATGCAGAACCAGGGTCAAGCAGAACGCTGATATGGTGGGACCACACCTTCGGCGGGGTTCATGCGTAAGGACGCCCCATCGGGACGCCAATAGCCAGGACGTCCGAATAGTTCGAATAAGAAGACATCAGAGACCGTCCTTGTCGCAGCAATGAATGCCTGCTTCTGGCGCCGTGCGGGAGATCGCCGACGACAAGTGGACCGAAGCAGATTTTTGCAGGCGGAGTTTGTGTGACGGCTTTGCGCCCATCTCGGCCAGTTAGCTTGTTCACAGCCTCAAAGCGGACATTACCGGCGACCGCGCTGGAGGTCGCGGTTGCGCCAGGAACTGCCATTCGTAATGCGAAAGGCGAAGGTCACCAAAGGGACGAGGTTGCGACATTGGCCGAGGGACGCCTCGGCCAAAAGGGCGATGTCGAGCACCTCCAGAGCCGCCATGGCACGGCAGGTCTCAAATGCTGTCGACTGCATCACGAGTTGCGCCACAAACAATCCCAAAATAAAGGCTGACGTCGCTAGTTGAAGGAGACCCGATAAAGGACATCAACGTTTGCAGGAATACGCCCGTAATCTCGTTGCGATCATCAAAGACGGGAAGATCTGTGAGAATACGCTTTTTTTGATCGTCATGGGCGAGCCTTTCTCGCACCGGCGCCGTTTGGATTCTGCCGCTTACCTTCTATGGCGTTGGAAGGAGGGCGTGTGTGCGGTATTGGATTGGTGGCGGTGGGCTCACTCGCCTTCGGCTCAACCTCGATGGTCGCGGTCATGCCGATGACGAGGCGCACGGAAGGCGGAATGTCATCGATGTGCACGCGCACGGGTACCCGCTGGGCCAAGCGCACCCAGGTGAAGACCGGGTTGACCGTGGCAAGCCCGCTCTTCCCCGGCGTAACATTCGACACAACGATGCCGTGTGCGATGCTGTCGACGTGGCCCTGCAACATCTGCTTGTAGCCGAGCAGCCAGATCTTGGCCGGATCGCCGTCCTGGATGAGCGGAATCGCCGTTTCCTCGAAATAACCGTCCACCCAGAAAGAATCCGCGTCGACGAGCGAGAGCGCTGTCTGGCCCGTGGTGGCGTAATCGCCCTGACGGACCAGCAGATTGGTAACCCATCCGTTCACCGGCGAACGAATTTCGGTTCGCGCCAGATTGAGTTTTGCCCGGTCAAGGTTGGCGCGTACCTGTTCGATGGTTGCCGCCGCCATATTGGCGCTGGCCACGTATGTCTGCTTTTCTTCGGTCGTCGTCGCCAGGCTGCTCAATTTGAGCCGGCGCGCGGCCTCCGCTTTCTTGTTCTCAAAATCGGCCTGCGCCTGATCAACTGCCGCCTTGCCGAGTTCGACCGCCAACTGATAGTCGCTCGGATCGATCTTCATCAGCAGGTCACCCTTCCGGACCAATTGATTATCCTTCACGGCAAGCTCGGTGATGCGACCCGACACCTCCGGCGCCAGCGTGACCACATAAGCTCTGACGGTTCCGTCCCGTGTCCATGGGCTTTCCATGTAGTTCTGCCACAGAAGCCAAACGGCTGCCGCTGCCACTCCTGCTACAGCCAGGGTTGCTAGTATAGGCAGCAACCGGAGCCGACGCCGCAACGACCGGCGGTCGTCGGAAGCGGCCGCCATCGCTTCGGGGCGCAGTTGCGGCTCAGCAGGCCGGTCTGGAGGAGTTGAGGTGTTTTTCAACATGCTTTGCGCCTCAAGCGTACATCTTGAGACTGGCCAAGATCAGCACCGCGGCCGTCAGCAGGATGAGGAACATCGAGATTTCAAAAAGGGCGGGATGCCAGATGTGGCGCATCAGTCCGAGTTCCGTCATAACCACCCGCAACGCGACCGTAATGGCGGCAGCGAGCGCCATTAGTGGCACGAGCGGTGATATCAGAACGCCGAACACGTCGATTTCCACGAAGCTCACGACGACCGACCCTCATAATAGTCCCGCTGACGATCGACGGCCTCGATAATCGCAAGCAGCGCCGCTCGAACCCGCATCCGTCCGGGAGCACCGGGCTGCGTATCGGGAATGGCTTCCAGCTCCTCGTCGACCCTTTTGATGTCGACGCGAAGTTTCGCCAGATCACCCCTGGCAACGGACATCTGCACGTCCGACAACTCGACACCGATGCGGCCATGCCGCGACAGTCGTTGCAGTCGTATGAGCTGCAATCCCACTGAAAGCGTTGAGACGAGATAGGAGCGCAAGACCGGCTCGGCATCACCCGGCATGGCAGTCAATCGCGTGTAGACGCGACGCTGCCATTGGCTGAGCGTCCAATCGCGGTGGCCCATCGCAAGGCGCCGCAGGTCGCGGATGGTCAAATCACAGAGCCGCTGCGATCGGAGGCGCGAGGAAACGGGCGGTATGAGCACCAGCGCCAGTACGCCGAAACCGCAGCCACCCAGCAATCCAAGCGTGTTGTTGAGATAGGCGAGCGTATCGTAAGAGGGCTGGTTTGTTGGCGCGAGCAACGGGATGAAGTTCACCGTGGCCGACGTGAAAAAGGGCGCCAGGGCCGGTACGGTCGACAGGGCACCGAGAGGCGCGAGGCCAAGCGCGATGGCAGCAGAGAGACCAAGGAATGTTTCCAGGCCGGGCAGCACCGAGAACTTAATGATGGCGACGACGACGGCAGCGATCAGCATGCCGATCCCCTGGCCCAACGCAGCCCTGCTGGACTGTTCTTGCATCGGCGAAAAGACCATGATCGTTATCGCCGCAAAAGTTATCGCCTGAAGCCCGTTGGGCCACTCGGTGATGACCCAGAAGAGAACCGCGGTCCCGACGCCCAGGAAGACGCGAAACGAATTGATCAGGGCTGGAAGGTAGTCGGCGACGAAGAAGCCAGGGGGCGGCCGGTCCTGCGCCCGAGCGGGATCGATCAGAAGCGTCAGACCGTTGCCCGCGGTCGCGAGGCCGGACGCTGCGTCGGCGGCGCCGCGTGCGGTCAGGTACACCGAACGGTCGCCCGCCCCCAGGCGGAGAAGATTGCGAACGACTAAGGCGCTGCGATCGGCGTGGTGGCTCGTATCGGGCCTGATCGTTTCCCCTAGCGCTCCGGTTTGCCAATCGGGCGGCAATTGATCCAGAACGACGCGCGCGCACCGACGTGCCTCGGCTTTGGGCAGGCTGCGCAGGTGCGTTTCTACGATCCGTACTCCCGACAGCGCCTCGAACAAGCCGTTCAGCGCTGCACGCAAAATAGATCTTCGCTGCAGCAGCTCCGGCGCCTCCCCAATGGCCTGGTCGATGATTGGGTCGAGCGCCGCCGTCCGTCGGATCAGCTCGCGTCTAATCTTCACTCCGTCGCCGCGCCAGGAACCGGCCACAGCGAGCACCTCGACAAGATGGCCGGCCGTTTCCCCAATCAGTTGGGAGAACATGGCGGCCAGACGCCGGGGCGCATTGCCTGGATTCGTCAGAGCAACGATCAGAGTTCCGGACGCGATGCCGATGCTGATCTCGGACGCCCGATTTAGAGCGATTTCGAGCACTTGGCCGGGTGCGGCGATTGATGTCCCGGCGATGATGACCAGCGTATAGCCAGCCAACATTGCGGCATAGGCGGCATAGTTCCGCAGCAGCGTCGACAGGAACGAGCAGGCCGACACCCACAGCAACATGGCAAACAAAAACCCGCTCCGTTCCTGGGGCAAAACTGCCGTCAAGGCTACAGCCACTATCGCGCCTACCGCCGTGCCGATCATGCGGAACAAACCTTTGCGCAGCGTCGAGCCGAGGATCGGCTGACAAACGATGGCAGCAGACGTCCCGGCCCAATACGGTGTCTCGAGCTCGAGGTGAAATGCTACGTAAAGTGCGAGCAAAACTGCGACAGACAGTCGAGCTGCCTGCAGCGATGCGGGAACGATCCTTGCAACCAGGCCAGGGAAACGGTCCTGTGCGCGTCTGGCGGAGGCCACAGTGAGCATTGAATACTCCAGGCCGCGGGGCAGGGAACTTTTGAAGCCCTGACCTCGCACCCATACTCATCCCCACGCCTACTGCTGTCTAGCACAAATTAGCGACGGGATCAGACCGACTCCGACGAAGGTCAAGCCAAACATAAGCCAGCCGACGATCATTGCGGCGCGCGCTTGGCCAAGATCGACCTGCCGGTCAGCTTCGCGTCCACCTCGGCCATTGAGGTGATCTTTTGCTCCGCCCGGAAGCACACATCGCGGGTGACCATGCCGGAGGTCGTGGTCGCCCTAGAGGGTGCTCTCCAACCCAGATCAGTTATGGGGGAAATCAACACATTCAGACAAGAATTCGGCCGCAACCGATGATGTCACGTCGCACCACAAACTATCGCGGGGGCCTTCTTGCCTTCATGAAGGTATGCCGGGCCACCCATCAGAGGAAGGGTACTGCTCTCGCCCGTTCCAGGTTCCGTCGAGCCGAAGCGGTGGAACAAGGTGACCGCGGCGATCTTCTATGGAAGATCGATTTCGCGGCGCATGAGGCTTGTTTGCGTGGGTGAACCGAATGCTGGGAGGGGTTCAGAGCTATCGTTCAATGACGGTGCGTTGCGCGCCCCATCAACCGCGCCGGGCGCAAAGGAAGGTCAATGTACTGTTCTTTGTATGTATCCTTGCCATCATGTTCCCTATCACCGCCTTCGCGCAGGAACTGGCTCTCGGGATCTCGATGCCGCAGCCGGAGTTCGGAGCACGCAAAATCTTCTTCATACTGTTCCTGATGCTTGGACCAATCAAGATCCTGGTGCCCTTCGTGAACATGTCGCGGAGAGCCGATTCCGCATTTCGTCGGCGGCTGGCGACAAGGGCTATTCTGTTTTCGGCGGCGGCGCTGACAATTGCCGTCCTGCTGGGCCGCAGCATGCTGGAGAGCTTTGAAATCTCAGTGCCTGTGCTCGCAATGACAGGAGGCATCGTCCTGTTTCTCGTCGCCCTAGGGACCGTGCTGCAACAGTCGTCGGGCTCTGTCGAGCGCCCGAAGGAGGCCGAGCAGCCGGTAGAATTGGTACATGCCCTCACTCCACTGGCGTTTCCGATAATAGTCACACCCTATGGGGTAGCCGCGGTGATCGTGTTTGCGACCTTGGCAGGGGGGCAGTATCAATCACAATTTACGGTAGGTGCAATTGTCGGCCTAATCTTGCTGCTTGATTGGGTGGCAATGCTGTTCGCCGAGTCAATATTGAGATGGGTCGGAACGGCCCTTCAAGTGTTCGCTGTCGTTCTCGGTGTTACGCAGATTGCCCTTGGCTTGCAGATAATCCTGCGCAGCCTGTGCATGATAGGCGTCGCCACCGGATGCCATATCTAGTCGATGGATTTTCAGCTCCCTCGTGCACGCTCGGCTGGCCGTCCCTGACATCGTCGGGTCTGACCAGCCGGCGCAAATACTAGTGGCTCGGCGACAACCGCAATTTGGCGCGACCAAGCCGTTCCGGAAAGCCGCCCTTGGATCGAGAGGGAATGTGGCAGGCAAATTCGCGGCCGAATTTGGAGGCCCATTCCGAGACAGTCTGAAACCAGACCTCGATGCCACGCTCGGACTCTACGTAACGCAGGCTCAGCGGAAACCGAAAGTGCAGCCACACCGCGTACGCGATGATCTCGGCCGGAAAGCGGTAGCGCTTGTAATGGGGCACAATGGATTAGGTCGAATGTTTGGCATTCATGCCCCCGGAATACCAATCCGATCAGCACCAACCGTTAAGGCGACGCTCCCGCCGAGCTTCCCCGACAGGTTGCCATTGAACTCCGCACACGCAGTCGTCCGAACGCCGCGTTAGGTCGGCTGCGCTGTATGAATTGGCTTCGAGAGGTAGCGACAATCGAACGAGAGACTCGACCTTCCGATTCCAACCTAGCCGACCGGGCGCGCCAAAGCCTCCGCGATCAAACGCAAGACCTCCTGCTCGGCCGCTGGATTGGGTGCTATCCGTCCGTCCAGCGCGAGCGTGGCCAACCCATGCACCAGCCCCCAGCAGGCAAGTGTCCCAGTTTCCGCCCGTGCCGGCGCCAATTGCGCCACACGCCGTGTCATCAGCGCGTAGGCGCCCTCGCACTCTTCGCGGGGCAAGCCAAGCCCGGCCCCATCGGCGAACATCAGCCGGAACAGCGCCGGATTGGCCCGCGCAAAGCCGATATAGGCCGCCCCCTGCGCCGCCAGCGCTTCGGCTGCGTCCGGCGTAACATCGGCCCGCGCCGCCGTTGCCTCCAGCATGGCAAAGCCGCGCCGGGCGACCGCCGCCATCAGCGCCGCCTTGTCCGAAAAATGACGATAGGGTGCCATGGCAGACACGCCCGCCGCGCGCGCCACCGCCCGCAGGCTGACCTCGCCGCCCCGTTCGATCAGGGTCAGCCCGCAATCGACCAGCCTGTCGTGAAGAGAAATGGAGATATCGCTCATGATCTGTTTACGCTGTAATCAGTCGCCGCTATGTTTACAGCATAAACAGCAAGGGTTCGTTTCATGCAAGCCTCTGTCGCCCGCCGCTCCGTCGACCTCAGCGCCTATCCCGATCTGGTGGTGATCCTTCTGGGCTTTCGTGTCCGCCGACTGCGCGGTCTCGCCACGATGCTGGGCATCGGCAAGGGCCTGAAACAGATCGATCGAAACCCGCCCGAAGGACTTCTTGCGAACGAACAATTTCTCTTCTCGCTCACCCATGTGGGCATCCGCCAATATTGGCGCGATCTCGAAAGCCTCGAAGCTTTCACCCGTAGCGAACCCCACGCCCACTGGTGGCGGGATTTCCTGCGCGACAGCGGCGGCGCGGGTTTCTGGCACGAAAGCTACAGCCGCAGGGGGATGGAAGCGGTCTATGTCGACATGCCCGGTCCGGTCGGCTTCGGCCGCTTCGCCCCGCCGCGACAGCCGACCGGCCCCTTCCTGACCGCGCGGCAGAGGATGGAAATGGAGGCAGCCTAATCGCCTTCATCATGCCGCCTCCTCACCATTCCCCAGGCAACGGCATCATTCTAAGCTATGACAGCTTCGGGTACCCGCTGCACGCATTGGCGCATGGCTGAATCGCTCTGCATGCCGTCACGATGTGCCCAAGCGGACATTGAATAGCCTCGGATGCTGCCCTTTGGACGCTAAACGTGGCCATCCGCGTCGAGGCGGCAGATGACCACCAATCTCATCGGCCGAAGACAACTGTCTTAAGTGTTTGAGGTCCCTCAGCTCGGCACGGCACCATGCTCTAGCTGGTCCGCAAGGCGTTCATCATTGCGCTGTATCACCACTGGGAACGCTCTGCGGATGGGGCCCAAGTTGACGCCTAGCAGTCCTGCTCCAGTGAACGACCGTTTCGGAAAGATGGATGGAACCGAGCGCCTCAGCCTGGTTGCCTACCCTTCGGCACGTTCGTCCCTTGTGACGTGAATGACCGTTTCGCGCCCAAGTCAGTCATTATAACAGCCTCTTCCGCCCTCCAAGAGCGGACATTGCTGGTGCCGTAGGCGACTTCCGCCATGAGTTGCCAGCCGGCTGCCTTCTGATGAAAGGCGATGTGGCAATGGCAACGGGAAAGACGGCACTGAAATCGCGAACGATCGAGTTCGACGCTCACCCCCTTCGCCAGTTAAGGCTTGAAAGCATTGGAAATGCTGAACTCCCAAAATCACTTGCCGAAGCTTGCCAACCATTCAAGTTTTGCTGGGGGAACCAACTCCTTTGCGGCTTGCACACATCTGAATTGAAAAATGAAGTCGCGACTTGAACAGGAGGAGGTGAGGCAACGCAATGCGTGATGCGCGCTGCCTCGGCGCGCGCTGGCTGTGGTCAATAGTGGATGAGGCCACCACAGACGTTGACGGACTGCGCGGTAATGTGCCGACCTCGCTCGCTTGAGAGGAACAGCGCACACTCGGCTATGTCATCGGGTTCTAGAACTTTCTTCAGCAAGTTTGTATCCGCCATCATCTCCTGCCATAGCCGGTCGAAGGGGACGCCTTTCTCCTCTGCCCACTCGCGGATGGGGTCACGGGACAGTGGCGTGTCGATCCAGCCTGGGCATATGCTGTTCACTGTTATTCCCCGGCTTCCCACTTCGACTGCAAGGCATCGCGCGAACGCCAGTATGCCCGCCTTGGCGGCGGAATAGGCCGCGAACGTTGCCTCCGCGGCCTTCGCCGCAGTGGATGAGATGAAGATGACGCGCCCGCCGCCGCCATCCCGGCCGATATACTCGAGCGCCTTTTGGGTGACGAGGAAAGGAGCTTTGAGATCGATGTCGATCATGCGATCCCAAAAGACCTCGTCCATTGCCGAAACCTCGGCGACGGCGCCGATGCCCGCATTATTGACCAGGATATCGATGCCCCCCAGTTGCGCTGCTGCTAACTCCACCATCGGCGCTATTTCGGTGGTCTTAAGGAAGTCCGCTTCCACAGCGCACGCATGCCCGCCAGCGTGCCTGATCGCCGACACGGTTTCCTCGGTATCAGAGGCCGTTCTTCCGTGAACGGCCACGGAAGCACCGGCCCGCGCGAATATCTCCGCGATCGCTCTTCCGAGGCCCTGTGTCGCTCCGGTGACTAGCGCGTGTTTGCCTTTCAAGTCGTCGGCGGTGCTCGTTGCGGATAGTGTCATTGCTGCATGCTCGCGGCTTAATAGAGTATGAGATTGTTGAGGACCATTTCCACATGGGTCGGCACGACTTCCTCGAAGCCGTAGTAAAGGCCGTATTTGGGCCTGAGGTCTTCCTTGACGAGCGCGCTCACCGCGAAAATGTAGTTTCGCCAAGCGCTCATGTAGGAGTAGGTCGGCACCATGAAATCGGTCATCGACAAGCGCTCCATGACGGCGCCAGTATGATTCCGGAGCGTTTCGAGATAGTCGAGATAGGAGTCCACGTCCGCCCTTGAACCGATATTTCCGTGACCTGAATTGATGAACTTCCAGTCGAACGTTTTCAGCTCCCGCAGGTTCTCCTCGTAGGCGACGAGATCCTCTGTTGGGCCGAAATGCGGGAAGGGAAGGGCCTCGGGCTCCAGCATGTCGTCGAACTGGGTGATCCCTTCGCTCTTCAAAATCACGATGGCATTGTCCGGGCAGTGGCCGTTCTCCTCGGGCGTACGGATGCGAACGGGCAGGCCCTCGAAGAGGAATTCCGCGTCGTGACCGCGTATGACGTCCGTCGGCAGGGGGACCTTGCCGCCGAATTTCGCGATCCGCCGGGCGGTGAGGTCGGTTCCGTGGATGCGCAGCTCGGCGCTGCTGCGCTGGCGTGTCTGCTCGATGACGGAGGGGATCCCGGCGACGTGATCGAGATGATAGTGCGTGTATATGACGTCGGTGACGGGGAGGTCGGTTATGCTGCGGATGCCGTCCAACGTGAGGGTCGTCGCATCGCCGGATTGCGGGCTGATCAGCAGGACGCCCTTCTTTCCGATATGGACAACAGCGTTGTAACCTGCTGCGCCGAGAAGGTAAGAGCTCTCCGTGAGCCGTTGCACGTTGAACGGATTCTGGATCATATTGTCGACCCAGTTCCGGATTTTCAACCCAGGCTTGATGCATTCCGTGGCCGATTGATCGGCATAGTCGAACAACCCTGTCGGCTTTGGCCGGTACATCTGGCATTTCGTAGCCATAGAGCAGCCGTGCTCGTGGTCGTGGCTCATGGATTCCCCTTTTTCGGATTTATCATTTCCAGGCGAGACAGGGGGCGACAGTACCGTACCCCGTAATCGGTTCGATCAACGCGGCGGTGAGAACTTGATCTCTCGCTCTCCGGCCTTCTGCACCACAATCGCTGGGTCACCGACCTGATGGATGTTTTCGAAGAGGTCGAAGATCTTTCTGGTTGGCGAGACATGGAATATCGCGTGGGCGTCCTCGTCCGAGTTGTTGAAGATGCCGTGTTCGAGATTACGCGGCAGATAGACGTAGTCTCCCGCCTGGGCTGCCGTGGTGCCGCCGGCGTGGACGATATCGAGGCGTCCCGACAATACCGCAACGGACTCGTCCTGGGTCAGATGCACATGCGGCGGCACGAATGTTCCCGGCGGCAACACCGCATGCCACGCCATCATGTCGTCGGAGACATATTTGAGGGTGTAGGTCTGCCCAAGAATATGCCAGACCCGCCCCTTGAACGCGTCCTTCGTATGTGTGACTCCCACGCTCGGCTCGATCATGTTTTCCTCCATTCAGATTTGGAACTGCTGCTGCCTCAAGCCGCAAGGAAGCGGTGGGCCGTATCGATTGCTGCCGGGCTCTCCTCAAAGACGAGGTGGCCGGTGCCGGGAACGACTTCCAGCCTCGCGTCCGGCAGGCCCCTCGTCCAAGCCGAGGCTCCTTCGATGGGGCAGAGGCGGTCACGCTCGCCCCATACGAGGAGGGTCGGGAGCTCTATACGGTGGAGCCACCGGCCGAGTGTCGGGTTGCCTTGCGGTTTGTCCCAACAGACCTTGCTGAGCGAAGTGGTTTCCCGGTAACCGAGCACCAGGAAATCGACATCATGCCCATCCGGAAAGAGGCCGCGCGCGACCTCGGGGTCGGCCGTAAGGTATTCCGGCAAGTCGGCGGCGCGGATCTTGAAGAAGTCGGGGGTCGGATGCTCATTGATTACGAGGCCAGTCGGCCCGGCCAACACCAGCCTGCGAAGCCGGTGCGAATGCTCGACCGCAAATTCGGCCGCAATCCAGGCACCGAAGGAATGGCCCGCCAAATCGAAACGGTCGAGCTTCAACTGGTCGAAAAGGTCCAGATAGTGCAACACGTAGTCATGGACCGAATTGATCCTATCGTCGTCGCCGGACTCCCCGAATCCCGGGTGATGTGGGATAATCACCTTGCGGTCGCGGGCCCAGACACGAGCGAATTCAAAGCCGGGGAACGTCGCCCCGCCATGGAGGAAGACAACCGGATCCCCTGATCCGATGCTGTATACGACCGTCTTAGTGCCCGCGACGTCGTACTCGACGCGCTCGAAACCTTCCATTGAAGGTCTGGTAATTTTTTGTGCGATGTTCATGGGTTCATCCGCTGTTTCTGATCGGTTGCCGACGTCATTCGGCCGCTTCGGCGCGGGGCTGGTTGGTGTCCCTGCGCCTCTTCAGCTCGGGCACCACTTCTTCGGCCAGGAGGGTCATATTCTTCGCCAGCTTCCAGTGGGGCATATCGCCTGTGTGGACTTCGAAGATGATGCGATTGGAACCGACTTCCTCAGCCCATTTCTCGATCTTGTCGGCGACGGTCTCCGCCGACCCCACTGCGACGCGGTAGAAGTTTTGCAGATCGTCCCAGTCGAACCGGCCGTGAGAGCTGGGCAGGACGTGGCCTCCGCGCCGGCGGAGCTCGTCGAGCCCGATATAGCCCGGCAGATTTGCGAATTCGCCCGGCCTTAGCAGGAAGTCGAAGTAATACTTCGCGTGAGGCTCGAATTCGGCAAGCGCCTGCTCGTCGGTTTCCGCGACGTATGTCATGACGGTTAGCGGGAACATGCTCGGACGGACCGTCCGCCCGGACTCGATTGTCTTCTTCTGGAAATAGTCCAGTGCGGCGAGTTGCTTTGGAATGGGAGAAAACGTGGACGCATAGCCGAAGCCGTATTCTACGGCGAGGTCCACGGTCTCGAGGCTGCCCGACCCGACAATGAAAATGGGAGGATGGGGATCCTGGTAGGGGCGTGGCCAAACGTTGAGGTACTTATAATGGTAGAACTCACCGTCATGCGACGTGGCCTCGCGCGATGACCATGCTTTCAGGATGATGTCGATCGCTTCGCGGTGGCGCTTGCGGGCGGTGGCGGGAGCAACCGGGTTGACCCAGTATTCCATCGGCGTTCCAAGAGGAATTGCGACCTCCAGCCGTCCGCCGGACATTACGTCTAGCATTGCGTAGGTTTCGGCCAGACGGTTCGGGCTATCCATGTTCGGCGGCGTGCCCATGACGCACACCTTGAGCTTGGTCGTCTGGGCGAAAATCGTCGCGGCGATCAGCGACGGGACAGGCATCATGCTGGACGCGGTGGCGTGGTGTTCGTTGATACAGATGCCATCGAACCCTAGTTTTTCGGCGAGGACCGCTTCATGGAAGTAACGGCCGTAGAGATCATGACCCTTCTTGGGATCGAACAGGCTGTTCGGGATATCGACCCAGAGGGATTCCCTGCCGGATTCCTCAGGAGGCAGCTCGGTATAGGGCATGTAATGGGCAACGAGAAATTCGGTATTCGGCAAGATTGGCATGATGAATTCCGATCGGTTGAAGGGGAGTGGAGGCGTTCAGGCGGCGCGGAAGGCTTCGGTTCGAATGATTACGCCAAGCTGGTCCACGGCATGATCGATCCGGGCATTGATCGCCGTGTCGCTCACCTTGCCGTCCGCAACGTCCTGCTCGGAGGCATAGACCCCCGTGGGGATCGTCAAAGCCTCGAAGAAACCGAAAAGCGGCCGCAGGTGGTGTTCGATGATGAGTGAGTGGCGCTGGCCTCCACCGACGGCGGTAAGCAGCACTGGTCGATCTTTTAACGCCAGGGGATCGATCAGGTCGAAAAGGTGTTTCAGCAGGCCGGCATATGCACCTTTGTAGACAGGAGTTCCGACAATGAGGGCGTCGGCTCCTTCTATCGCCTCAAGGACGCGTGTGGTTTCCTTCGACGCTTCCTCCCGCGTCGTCTCGACAGAAGGGCCGAGATCAACGAGGTCGAAAAGATCGACCGTAAAACCGTGCCTTTGGGCAATCCGTTCCGCCACGGTGCAAACCAATGCCCGGGTTTTCGAAGGGCGGCGCGCATTGCCCGATATGCCGACGATTCTCGGTTCTTTCACAGGCTTGCCTCCTATCGCTTGTGATGGAGGCATTATTTACTAGGCAAAATCCGACTCAATCCCGCCGGATGGGGGGTACAGCGCAAAGGCGTACCTAACTGCCGTAGGCTTCGTTCAACATGAATTTGTGCACGAGTTCGGTTCTATTACTGACGTCGAAGCGGTGGCAAAGGGCGCTGACGTGATCCTTCACCGTGTATGCGGAAATGTTGAGTTGGCGGGCGATCTCCTTATTGGTCAGCCCCTTGCAGAGCAATTCTGCAACTTGCGCAGCCCGCGGCGGCAGCAGAGCCACCGCCCTTGGAACCTTAGTAGGCTCCTTTCTGGCCCTCGCACCTCTGATTCTTTCCTGGTCTTTCTCGTCGAGGTACCCTGTCTCGCTCATGACCTCGAGAGCAAGGCTTGCGGAAAAGCAGGCCGCCTCAAGGAACTCGAGTTCCGTTCTGGTGTATGCTCCCGCGGCCTTCTTTCGAGCGACATACACTACAGCGACGGCCCGGCGATCCAGCAGGACGGGTCCCGCCATGCAATGGCCGAAGCCCCACTTGCGGAGAAACTCGTCGTTCCCTCCCGCCAACCAGTCTGGTTCCTGTTGCATCGCAATATTGTCGATTGGCACGCCGGTTCCAAGGACGTGATCCAGCATGGGATCCCTCGCACTGCCGCCATGATCGTACTCTGCCAGAAGGCCTTCTGGCGTTTCGTCCGAATAGACAAGCTCTGGCTGGCTGTCGGCCATAAGGTAGATCGCTACAGCACCCGGACCGAGCGCCGGGTGCAGCGCTGATATGAAGTTTTCTCCCAGAGCCACAATTGAACGGCTTCCCGCAAGCTTCAGATATCGTCGGACAGTCTTCACCAACAATGTGGAATGCTCGACCATATAAACAAACCCGAAGTTAGATCGCCGATTGTCGGGGTCCACGCTTAACCGGTTTGCGGCTCCTAAGGAATGCCGTTACTTGATCGTGCAAGCGGACCATTTTGAACACCCCCCCTTCCGGGGGGCTTGATTGCCTGTACGGTCTCGGGGAGCCTCCGCAGACCGTTCGACGGGGGAGGGTATGCCGCCCGCGCCGTCGGTGTGAGGGACAAATCCGACGGCAACTTCAACAAAAATATGCGTCGGTTTTGCGTCCCGAAAAGCGTGGGAACAAAGAAATAGAGCACTTCCGTGTACAGGTCTTGGCACGAAGTGCTCCTGGGGAGCGAGCAATGGATATCGAACGCAGAAGCATAGACTTTATTCCCGAAGCGGAGCGGTACGGGAACGCATGGCGGCTTTTCACGCTTTGGTTCAGCAACAACCTGACGCTTCCATCCGCCGTTGTCGGCACTTTGGGGCTGGCGTTCGGGCTCAACCTCTTCTGGACCTGTGTCGCGATCGTACTGGGCAACTTCATCGGGCAACTGTTTACGTCCGCCCACTCGGCACAGGGTCCCCATTTGGGGATCCCGCAGATGATACAAAGCCGTGCGCAATTTGGGGTGCTCGGCGCGATGGTTCCGCTCGCGGTCGTTTGCGTGAGCTATACTGTTACGACGGCGGCCTTTGAAATCATAGGAAGTGGCCCTCTCGGCGTGATAACCGGCCTCTCTCCGAGTGCTGCCATCGTTATGATTGGCTCGGTTACGGTAATCATCTGCTTCCTTGGATACGAACTGATCCATCGACTTGCGTTCGTGATGACGATTGCTTCCGGCCTCTTGTTCGCCGTAGGCGCCCTGCTCATCCTTCAATATCCCTTTCCGGAGTACGCGCTCAGTTCGGGGGGCTTCAATCTGCCGGTCTTTCTCTTGATGGTCACGCAAGCCGTATCGGTCAGTCTGGGCTTCGGTGTCTATGTCGCTGACTATTCCCGATATCTTCCGTCCAACACGCCTACGGCATCGACTTACCTTTTTACGTTTGGCGGGAATTTTCTGGGCGGGTCGCTGGTCATGATCTTCGGCGCGCTTCTCGCCACCGTCGTTCCCAACGCTGTCAACGATGCCGGCGCGGCGACTGCGTCGCTCTTCGGAAATTTCAAGCCGATCGCATATGTCGTTCTGGTGTTGAGTGTGCTGCAGATCAACGTCCTGAATGTGTACAGCACCTACATGTCGCTGACATCCATCTTTACGGGATTCAGGGGGCAGGCTTCGCTTTCAGGCGTCACCAAATTCCTGGTCGTTTTGGCCGCGACGACAGTTTCCACCGGGATCGCCGTGACCACCCAGGAGAACTTCTTCGTCTTCTTCTCGAACATTCTGATTGGGCAACTCTATTTCCTCGTGCCGTGGAGCGCGATCAACCTCACCGACTTCTACCTGGTACGAAAGGGCGTCTACAGCGTGAAGGACCTGTATGACGTCAACGGAATCTACGGTCGCTACAACCTTTCCGGAATCCTTGCCTATTGCGCTGCCATTATCGCTCAGGTCCCTTTCATGGGCTTCTCCTTCTACTCCGGACCGATGCACCAATTTATCGGTGCCGATGTCGCTTGGATCGTCGGATTGGCGGTTCCTGCGGCGGTCTACTATCTCGCGATGCGATTACAGCGCGCGCAGGTACTCGTTTCGGTGCTTAAATGAATGTATTCCGCTTTTCTTCGGAAGGCGGGATGCTGCCGGTCGGTCGGAAGAAGCCCAGCGCAGCCCGGTATGCTAAGGCTGCGCGTTTGAAGCGGCCTGCTCCTTGAACCAGGCAACGGCTTCTCGGGTCTCAGAGCGGCTTGGCGTGAGCGGTACGAGATAGAACTCTCCGAGGCCGGTGTTCCCGGGCCGACCACGCGCCCGAATCCCTCAGCGCTGTCAACCGGCGCACAAAATTGACCCTCTATAGGCATGCAATATTGGCTCTGACGCAGATTTGGTGCAGCTTCTCATGTCGCTCCGATCAGGCGGGCTTGAAGAAGATCGAGCTTTCCGCGCCCGT
>NZ_PXYL01000029.1 GCF_003012705.1 Pseudaminobacter soli (ex Li et al. 2025) | reverse complement strand
AGGCGCAGGGCTACGGCCACCTGCCGGTGTGCATGGCCAAGACCCAGTACTCGTTCTCGACCGACCCCAATCTGCGCGGTGCGCCTGTCGGCCACACGGTGCCGGTGCGCGAGGTCCGGCTGTCGGCCGGCGCCGGCTTCGTCGTCGCCATCTGCGGCGAGATCATGACCATGCCCGGCCTGCCCAAGGTGCCGTCGTCGGAGAAGATCTTCCTCAACGAGCACGGCCAGATCGAGGGCCTGTTCTAAGCCGGGCGCCGCGGGCCGCGGCCCGCCGCCACCAACACCATCAGCGCCGCGCGGACACCTCCGCGCGGCGTTTCTTTTTGCATGGCGGTGCGTCGGCCTTGCAAAGCTGACGCGCCGAGGGTGCGCAAAATCGTTCCAATATGCCGGCAAGCGGCTCTTGGCCGGCGTAATTCCCAATGATCGCCGGAAGGCGGGCGTAGTAAGGCCACAATTGCCGATGAAGGTGCAGGCCACGTGGGTGCGGGGGAACTTGCCGAATAGCAAGCGCACCTTGTTTCGCAGCATGGAATTTCTAGCGAATACGATTAGGTACGCGTCGGTTGTTCCAGGCAAGTTTTGTGCGTGGAGTACACCCCTTTGAAAGCTACCAGACTCGCTGATGCCCCCAATGACGCAGGCTCGCTCGAGGAAGAGCTCTGGCTGAGCGTCTCGAATTCGACCAGCCAGCCGACGCCCGAAGCGGCACCGACCGGGCAGGCCGAGCAGCGCCCGCTTGCGGCCGCGCTCAGCCGCCCGCTCCCATCGCCCGCCAACCAGAGCACGCCGCCGGTCGCCCCGGCCGCACAGCAGCAATCATACCAGCCTCTGTCGCCGCGTCCCGCGATGACTTCCGTGGTCATGCAGACGCTTTCGGCGCAGCCGCAGGCCCTGCGTGCCGAAAGCACGCGTCCCGAACAGCAGGCGCCTCGCGCAGAAGCGCCGCGCCCCCTGCCGCCCTTCCCGCAGCGCCCCATCGGCGCATCCCCGGCGGCGCCGGCGCCGCAGCTCCGGCAGCCATCCCCGCAGCCGCAGGCGCCGCGTGCAGACGCCGCTCGCCCGCAGCCGCCTTTCCCGCAGCGCCCCATTAGCGCATCCCCGGCCGTAGCAGCGCCGCAGCTTCGGCAGCCATCTGCCCAGCCGCAGGCGCCTCGTGCAGACGCGGCTCGCCCGCAGCCGCAGGCCCCGCGTGCTGACGCTCCGCGTCCGCAGGCACATCTCCCGCAGCGCCCCGCCGCGGCGGCTCCCGGCACGCAGGCGCCGATTCCGCCTCGTCCCGCAGCGACCCCGGCTGCGCAGCTGGCCCATAACCTGCCGCAGGCGCCCCGTACTGAGCTTCCGCGCAGCCAGCCACAGACGCCTCCTCAGGATCTCGCGGCCGACGATGCCGCCGCCCCGCACCGCTACGACTGGGATTCCTCCCACATCGAGCCAGCTCCCGATAAACCGAAGCTCACGCCTCCGTCCTTCCTCGACAGGGCGCTGGGGGCCACGGAGACGGCGGTGAAGGCCACGCGCGTGATCACCGACAGGACCGCCTGGCTCGGCAACATCACCCCGCGCCGCTGGGCGATCGGCGCGGCGAGCGTCGCCGGCATCGCGATCCTGGTCGGCATCGGCATGACCATGATGTCCGACCCGCAGCGTGAGGATTCGGCCGCGGTCGCCACGGCCGAACCTGCCGCGCCGGCCGCCGAAGCCGCACCTGAAACGCAGCAGGTTGCGGAGGCACCGCAGGCGCAAGCCGCCGCCCCGGCACCCCAGGCCGAGCAGCCCACGGCAGCCGCGCCTCAGGCGGATGAGCCCGCAACGCCTTCAACGTCGGAAAATGCGGCCCCGCCGGTCCAGGCAGCCGCCGACGCACCGTCGTCCGCTCCGTCGAGTGCCGGCACGTCGATGATGCCGCAGGAGGCATCGCCGCCTCCCCCGGCCCCGGCGACAAATCTGCTTGAGAGCAATGATTCTCGCTGGACGGGTGCGGCGGCAACCGCCGATGCCTCGCCCTCGCAGCCGGACCAGGCTGCGGCCGACCCGTCTTCGGACCAGGCGGGTGCCGCTGCCGACCAGCCCGAGCCGCGAGCCGCCAAGCCGGATTCCTCGACGACCGCCGGCATCGCGCACGCCAAGCCGGCGAAGCCCAAGCCCGCCAAGGCGGCCCCGACCCCGACGCCGACCGCCGGCAGCGCCGTCACCACGATGGGCGTGAAGATGCGCGCCAGCGAGGATAACAACTCAGACGTGGTGACCGTGCTTCCCGCCAAGGCCTCAGTCGAGGTCATCAGCTGCAAGGGCTGGTGCAAGATCTCCTACAACGGCAAGGAAGGCTACGTCTTCAAGCGCTTCCTCAAGCAGGACTGATCCGTTTCAAATGGGCAAGGCGCCGTTCACGCGGCGCCTTGCCGTCCATTTTCCGGGCCCGGCCGATCCCTCTTGAAATGCATTGCTGCATTGCGGCATAGGCACTTGTCCGCATCCGCGGATTGCTCGAGAATCGCATTTCAATCGTTTTATTTGCCGGATAATCAATGCCCTTGCCCATTCTCGCTCTTGCCGTGGCATCCTTCTGCATCGGCACCACCGAATTCGTGATCATGGGCCTGCTGCCGGAAATGGCGGCGGATCTCGGCGTTTCCATTCCTGCCGCAGGCTTGCTCGTCACCGGCTATGCGCTGGGCGTCGTCTTCGGCGCCCCGGTGATCGCCATCGGCACCGCGCATCTGTCGCGCAAATCGGTCCTCATCGGGCTGGCCTCGCTCTTCGTGGTGGGCAACCTTCTCTGCGCGATCGCGCCGAACTACTGGCTGCTGATGGCCGCGCGCGTCGTCACCGCCCTGGGCCACGGCGCCTTCTTCGGCATCGGCTCGGTGGTGGCGGCAAGCCTGGTGCCGGTCAACAAGCGCGCCAGCGCCATTGCCCTGATGTTCGCGGGCCTGACGCTGGCCAACATCCTCGGCGTGCCGGGCGGCACCGCGCTCGGCGAGGCCTTCGGCTGGCGCTCCACCTTCTATGCGGTGGTGGGCATTGGCCTCCTTTCGGTCGCGGCCATCGCCTGGCTGGTTCCTTCGGGCGTCGCCCCGCCCAGCGCTGGCGGCATCGCCAGCGAGGTGAAGGTGCTGGGCAAGCTGCAGGTGTGGCTCGCCATGATCATCTCGGCGCTGGCGTCGGCCAGCCTCTTTGCTGTCTTCACCTATATCAAGCCGATCCTCACCGACGTCACCGGCATTTCCATCGCTGCCGTCACCTGGGTGCTTCTCTTGTTCGGCGCCGGCATGACCGTCGGCAACATCATCGGCGGCAAGTTGGCCGACTGGAAGCTGATGCCCACCGTGCTCGGCACGCTGACCCTTTTGGCGCTGATGTTTATGGTCATGGTCAAGATCGCCGACATCCCGGCGGCGATGATCGCCACCATTTTCCTCTGGGGCGTGCTCACCTTCGTCATCGTGCCGCCCATGCAGATGCGCGTGGTCGAGACGGCATCGGAGGCGCCCAACCTTGCCTCGACCCTCAACCAGGGCGCCTTCAACATGGGCAATGCCGCCGGCGCCTGGTTCGGCGGCCTGGCGATCTCGTTCGGCGTTTCCTACCAGTACCTGCCGCTGGTCGGCACGGCCACGGCGGTGATCGCGCTTGGCGTGGCGCTCGTCTCGGCCCGGCTCGACCGGAGCAGTGCTGCGCTCGGCTATGCCGATCCGCTGCGCAGCACCACCTGAGCGCGTGGAATCCTCTTGCCGACCCGCCGGTTCGCCGCTATGTAAAATGCCATGACGACGATTTCGCACACGACGCTGTGGTGGTGGGCCTGCTAAAAGCGGCCTCGTGAGCGCGTGCGCGTGAAAAACTTGGTGGCCGCAGGAGAAGTCCGGGCGGCCTTTCGTTTTTTATAGGGCTTTCCGGGTCCGCCTGCCGATAAATGGGAAGGAAACGGGAATGTCGGTCGAAACCCTGGAAGATGGTTCGGAACGCTACGTCACCGCGGGTGGCATAGCCGTCACCCGCCAACGTCATGACGCAACCTACGGCGATGCGATTGAAGCCTATATTGACGGGCTGAACACGCGGCGCGGTGCGGTCTTCTCCTCCAACTACGAATATCCCGGCCGCTACACCCGTTGGGACACCGCCATCATCGACCCGCCGGTTGCCATCAGCGCGCGCGGCCGCGCCATGCGCATCGAGGCGCTGAACGCGCGCGGCGAGGCGCTGCTTTTGGTGATTGCCCCGGCGGTCAAGGCGCTGCCGGAGGTCGAGATCACCGGCGAGACCAAGCGGCTGATTACGCTCGAAGTGGCCAAGCCCGGCCGTGTCTTCACCGAGGAAGAGCGCTCGCGCGCGCCTTCCGTCTTCACCGTGCTGCGTGCCATCACCGCCCTGTTCCGCAGCGAGCATGACAGCAATCTCGGTCTCTACGGCGCTTTCGGCTACGACCTCGCCTTTCAGTTCGACCCCGTCGAGCACACGCTGAAGCGGGCCGAGAGCCAGCGCGACCTGGTGCTCTACCTGCCCGACGAAATCCTGGTGGTCGACCACCACGCCGCCAAAGCCTGGCACGACCGCTACGACTACTCCGGCGAAGGTTTTTCTACCGAAGGCCTGCCGCGCTACGGCGACATCGAGCCCTTCCGGCCGTCCGACCGCATCCCGCCGCGCGGCGACCACGAGCCTGGCGAATATTCAAAGATCGTCGAGAAGGCGAAGGAAAGCTTCGAGCGCGGCGACCTGTTCGAAGTCGTGCCCGGCCAGATGTTCTATGAGCGCTGCGAGACAGCGCCGTCGGAAATCTCGCGCCGGCTGAAGCGGATAAATCCCTCCCCCTATTCGTTCTTCATCAATCTCGGCGAAGGTGAATATCTGGTCGGCGCCTCGCCCGAAATGTTCGTGCGCGTCGTTGGCCGCCGTGTCGAGACCTGCCCCATCTCGGGCACCATCAAGCGCGGCGACGACGCCATCGCCGATGCCGAGCAGATCATAAAGCTGCTCAACTCCAAGAAGGACGAGTCCGAGCTAACCATGTGCTCCGACGTCGACCGCAACGACAAGTCCCGCGTCTGCGAGCCGGGCTCGGTGCGCGTCATCGGCCGGCGCCAGATCGAGATGTATTCGCGGCTCATCCACACCGTCGACCACATCGAAGGCCGCCTGCGCGAGGGCATGGACGCCTTCGACGCCTTCCTCAGCCACGCCTGGGCCGTCACCGTCACCGGGGCGCCGAAACTCTGGGCCATGCGCTTCATCGAAAAGAATGAAAAGAGCCCGCGCGCCTGGTATGGCGGGGCCATCGGCATGGTGCACTTCAACGGCGACCTCAACACGGGCCTTACCTTGCGCACGATACGCATAAAGGACGGGATCGCCGAGGTGCGCGCCGGTGCTACACTGCTGTTCGATTCCATCCCGGAAGAAGAAGAAGCCGAAACCGAACTGAAAGCATCCGCCATGCTCTCCGCCATCCGCGACGCCAAGGCCGGCAACGCAGCCGCCACCGAACGCCAGTCCGACCGCGTCGGCGACGGGGTGAAAATCCTGCTCGTCGACCACGAGGACTCGTTCGTTCACACGCTGGCCAACTATTTCCGCCAGACGGGCGCGGACGTGTCGACGGTACGCGCGCCGGTGCCGGAGGAACTGTTCGACCGCCTGCAACCCGACCTCGTCGTACTGTCGCCCGGACCCGGCATGCCGAAGGATTTCGACACCGCCGCCACGATCAGGAAGGCGCGCTCGCGCGACCTGCCGATCTTCGGCGTCTGCCTCGGTCTTCAGGCGCTTGCCGAAGCCTATGGTGGCGAGTTGCGGCATCTGCATGTGCCGATGCACGGCAAGCCTTCGCGCATCCGCGTCTCGCAACCCGGCATCATCTTCTCGGGCCTGCCCACGGAGGTCACGGTCGGCCGCTACCATTCGATCTTTGCCGATCCGGCCCGCCTTCCGCCGGATTTCGTCGTTACCGCGGAGACGGATGACGGCGTGATCATGGCCTTCGAGCACAAGAATGAGCCTATCGCGGCGGTGCAGTTCCATCCCGAATCGATTATGACGCTCGGCCAGAATGCCGGCATGCGCATGATCGAGAATGTGGTGGCCCACCTGCCGCGCAAGGCCAAGGAAAAGGCCGCTTGAAGCAAGTCGCGCAAAAGTGCGTAGCGGTTTTGCGACAACGACATGCGCAGACAAAAGACCTAAAGCGCAAGGAGCGAATCTGAAAGATCGCGACGCGCTTTAGACCCACGCGGGGTCGACCCGCACCCACAATTGACTTAATGAGGCATGGTGGCTGTCAAAGGCGGCAACCATGCCTCGATTTATTTGGCGGTAGGCCGACTGATGAACGAAGCGAAGCGCACCCTGACATCCAAGCAGAGGATCGAGCGACTGGCCGCCTGGTCGATCGTGTTCGCTTTCGGCGTCATGGGGCTGAAATACCTCGCCTATCACCTGACGGGCTCGGTGGCCCTCTACTCCGACGCGCTGGAATCGGTGGTCAACGTCATCGCCTCGGCCGCCGCGCTCTGGGCCATCCGCGTCAGCCACAAGCCGGCCGACCAGGACCACCCCTACGGCCATCACAAGGCCGAGTATTTTTCCGCCGTGCTCGAGGGCGTGCTCATCGTTCTGGCGGCACTGCTCATCCTGCGCGAGGTGTGGTTCGCCTGGCAGGAGCCGCGTCCGATAGAACAGCCCTGGCTCGGCCTTGCCATCAACGGGGGCGCGGCGGTCATCAATGCGGTCTGGGCGCTGCTTCTGATCCGCACCGGCCGGCGGCACCGCTCGCCCGCCCTGCTCGCCGACGGCCAGCACATCATGACCGACGTCGTCACCTCGGTCGGCGTCATCATAGGCCTGATTGCGGCGGTCGTCACCGGCTGGCACTTCCTCGACCTGGCGCTGGCCGTCATCGTCGCGCTCAACATTCTCTGGCAGGGCTGGCACGTCATCGGCGCCTCGCTGCAGGGCTTGATGGACGTCGCAGTCGACCACGAGGAGACGCTGCGCATCCGCGACATCATCTCGTCCAACTCCAAGGGCGCGCTGGAAGTGCACGACCTCAAGACGCGCATTGCCGGCCGCGCCGTCTTCATCGAGTTCCATCTGGTGGTCGACGCCGGGATGAGCGTGGGCGACAGCCATGTCATCTGCGACCGCATCGAGGACGCGCTGAAGGCCGAAATCCCCTCGGTGCGCGTCACCATCCATGTCGAGCCGGACGACGAGGCCAAGCTGCCCAAGGGCACGGTGGCGGTCCCGTTCGCCTGAGCCGAAGGCTAGGTTCACTCGTACTTTTCAGGCTTTGCGAGCCCGCATTCCGAAAGCGCCATCGGGCTCAGCTTGAACACCTTGTCGTCCGAACCGGTCATGTCGAGCTTGGAACACAGGTCGAGGCTCGGCAACCCGTCGCTGGGATTGGCGAGCGTGATCGTGTCCTCGGCGCCCCGGCGCAGGAAGACCTCCCGCGTCAGCATGCTGCAGCCGGCATCGGCCGAAGCCTTGGAGGTGCAGCGCCACTGATCGCCTTCGGGCGAGCAACTGTAACGCTGCTGCACCGCGCCATCGCCCTCCCGCGTCGTCACCGACACCGAGACCGCCGCGCCCTCCGGCCATTCCTGCTTGCCATGCGCATTGGCGGCAATCTCGATCGGTCCGCGCGACAGCCTGATCGACGTCACCTGCTGGTCCGGATGCTGATCGAGATGGGCGGCATCGTAGTCGGTGCCGAAGCAGAAGGGCTCGTTCGGCTTCAGCCGCTTGCGCAGCGGCTCGCCCAGAGCCTGGTCTGGCTGATCGATCTGCGCGAATTCGGCTTTGCACATCTCGAGCGGCTGCGGGTCGAGCCGGAAATTGTCGTCATCCGTGCCCAGCGCCTGCCGCTCATACTCGGCCTTGCTCAATTGCTCCGTCGCGGCCGCGTCGAGATAGAGGTCGCGCGGCAGCTGGGAAAGGATAATGCTGCCCTTGCCGTCGGCCTTCAGCCGGCCCAGGGTGCGGTCGCATTCCATGCCGCAGCGGATCGTCCCGTCCTCGCCGCCCTCGGCGCACCAGCCGCCGACCCAGTCCGGCCTTTTCGCCCCGCGCACGGTCGTCGTCAGATAGGCATTGTAGCCCGCACCCGACGCCTCGCTGCCAGGCTCCTCGTTCGGCCGGCTCACCGGATCGCGGCCATAGAGCAAAAAGATCCGCCCCACCTTCTGCGCCGGATGCGACTGCATATGCGCCGCGTCATAGACCCGGCCGAAGCAGGCATCCTTGCCGTCCGGGCTGAGCGCGCTCAGCCGCGGCGCATCCTGGGCGAAAGCCGCACCGCCCGCGAGGGATGCGGTCAGCGCGCAGACAAACGCAGTACATGCCATTGCCCTGCAAAACGACACGAGCACCTCCCAAGGTCGGACTAACCATCGAGCCGTTTCATGCTAGAAAAAATGCGCGGTGCGCGCAATTTGCGCCGCTTCCGCTTTTGGGCGAAGGGAGGTTTTCATGCGTCGCAGGGAAATGTTTCGCGCAATACTGGCCGGCGCCGGCGTTTTTGTCGGATTGCGCCAGGCAAATGCGGCGCCACCGGATACTCCGCCACCCGTGCCCAAGGTCGCCTATCACCTGGCCGACCTGGAAAAGGTCGGCTTCGTGCTCGGCAACATCCGCAACCATTACACCGGCCTCGACGGTCAGGTCGAAATCGCGCTGGTGGTGCATGGACCGGCATTGGCCGCCTTCCGCGGAGAGGGCCTGTCGTCCGGCCTGTCCGACCGTTTTGCAGGCCTGGTCAAGGACGGCTTGTCCCCCTTCGCCTGCGCCAACACCATGATGTCGATGGGGATGATGCTCACCGACCTACTGCCGGGTTTTGCCGCCGCCGACACCGGTGGCGTGGTGAAGCTCGCCGAACTGCAATCGCAGGGCTACGCCTATGTCAGGCCATAGCGCGGAACCCGAAATCGTGATCGGGCCGCACCGCGATGCCGTTCGCCTGACGCAAGGAATCGCGTAAGGAGGGGCGACTTCGCGTCCCGCCGGGATGCGCCGTCATGGCGGCCGCGAGGCCGCGCGCCGGACGAGAAGCCATCCCGCCCGGCCGAAGCACGGAGCATCTATGGAAACGCCAGCGCAACCCACCGCCTCGGAGCCGATGTCCGGCCTGGCGCCCGGTCTGCAATGGGGTTTTATCCTCCTGCTTTCCGCCGTCCTGGCAGGCGCCCTCGAACTCGCCAACCTGCCCGCAGCACTTCTGATCGGCCCGATGATTGCGGCGATCGTCGCCGGCATCAACGGCGCCACCGTGCGCCTGCCGCGCCCGATCTTCTTCTCCGCGCAGGCCGTCATCGGCTGCCTCGTCGCCTCCTCCATCGAATTCGAGATCTTCGTTTCCTTCGCGCATGACTGGCCGCTCTTCGTCGGCGCGGTTCTGGCCACGCTGCTGGCCTCGAGCTTTCTCGGCTGGCTGATCAGCCGCTGGAAGATTTTGCCGGGCACCACCGCGGTCTGGGGCACCGCGCCCGGCGCCTCCACCGCCATGGTGCTGATGGCCGGCGCCTTCGGCGCGGACGCGCGGCTCGTGGCCTTCATGCAGTATCTGCGCGTCATCTTCGTTTCGGTCACCGCAGCCGTCATCGCCCGGCTCTGGGTCGACACATCAGGCGTCGAGCTGCCGCACGTGCCCTGGTTTCCTGCCATCCAATGGGTGCCCTTCCTGTCGACCATCGGCGTCGCGGTCGTCGGCGGCCTTGCCGGCCGCTTGCTGCGCCTGCCCTCGCCCTTCTTCCTCGGCAGCATGATCCTGGGCGTGGCGCTGCATCTCGGCGGCCTTGTCACCTTCCAGCTGCCGCAGTGGCTCCTGGCCATCAGCTACGCGCTGATCGGCTGGACCATCGGGCTGAATTTCACGCGCAGCATCCTCATCCACGCCACGCGCGCCCTGCCGCAGATCATCATGTCGATCCTGTCGCTGATGATCTTCTGCGGCGGATTGGCCTGGGTGCTCAGCCACTATCTCGGCGTCGATCCGCTCACCGCCTATCTGGCGACCAGCCCCGGCGGTATGGATTCGGTGGCGATCATCGCCGCCGCCTCCAGCAATGTGAACCTATCCTTCATCATGGCGCTGCAGACCGCGCGCTTCCTGTTCGTGCTGATTTTTGGCCCCTCGGTCGCACGGCTCGTGGCACGGCTGGTGAAGGAGTGAGGCGGACGCCTCAATAAATCCCCGGCACGAGCCGCCAGGTTCGGGCAAAATAGGCGTCGTATTCGGCCCCGAACTGGCTCCGCAGCAGCGTCTCCTCGGCGCGGATGCGTGCAATCAGCGGAGGTATCAGCAACAGTACCAGGATCACGCCGACACCTGAGCGAAACGCCAGCGCCCATCCCAAGGAACTGACCAGCATGCCGAGATAGCTCGGGTTGCGGACGATGCGATAGACGCCCGTCGTCACCAGCTTGTGGTCATGCTGGATGGCGACCAGCCCGCTGAACCTGCGCCCCAGCACGAAGACCGGCCACAGGCGCAGCGCCCCGCCCAGGGCGAACAGCACCACGCCCAGCCAGCGCACGGCCTCGCCGTCTATGGTCCAGAAGCCGATCCGGTCGGTATAGGCCGGCAGATAGCCGGCGGCCACGCTGAGCAACCCGAAGGCGACGAGCACCCAACGGTTGCCACGATCCTCGCGCTCACCCGAGCTCAGATTTCCTTGCGTGAAAAGCGCGACCCCGCTCATCACGAACGTCACCACCGTCAGCGCAACTAGTGCGGGATTGCTAAAGAAGGCGGCAAAGCCGCCCTTCCCCAGGATCGCCAGGCCCAGAAAGACCAGCGTTCCGACAATGCTGAACAGCGCCAATCCGAAGGTCATCTTCATCGCTGCCTGCCCTCGTCCGAGGCCGTCAAAATAGACCCGAACCGGGCTTCATCCAATGCGTGTCGGAGAGAGCCGACGGTCACCGATGTTTGTAGCCAGCGCGAAGAACCTCACTGACGGATTGAAAGGTGGATTAATTCGGAGGCTGACTAGCGCCAAGCCATTGAAACCATTGGCCTCGACAGAAAACAGACGCCTCTTTCATCCCCCACTTTGCCACCTCCCGCATAATGCCTGCATCGGCCTCACCGGGAACACGGGTCATGAACCGGATGAGCGTGGAGGGCGACGATGTCCGGGCTGGTGGCGTGACGGTAGCGCTGCTGGGTGATGAACCCCCAAGTCCGGGCCCAGGGTGTGGCTGGCCGCGCGAATGCGGAGGCGAACAAACCCAGGCAAGCGCATCGAACGGGCGGTCGCGGAGACCGCAGATTTACTTAAACGAGCGCGTTTCCCGACCGCCCGTCTTCCCAGTTCTTTGACAATAGCCAGACGGTGAAAACCGGGCGTGGCGGTGAATAGGTGCGTTCTTCGAGGCTCGCCCTGTGGGCGAGCACCTCAGAATGAGCGAGGGTGAGGAGTGGTCCGCGAAGCGGACGAAAAGCCAACGATTTGGCTTTTCGAATGACGAACGCCCGGAGCCATAGCGGAGGGCCGGAGCCAGCGTCAACCTCGGGAGTCGCAGGCGCCAACGGTAGCCCTCATGGTGAGGTGTGAGCCCGCAGGGCGAGCCTCGAACCACGAGGGCGGATCGCAGACCTGCCCTCCGCTATGGCTCCGGGCGTTCGTCGTTCGAAAAGCCAAATCCTTGCCTTTGGTGGCTTCGTCCACCATCCCTCACCCCTTGCAACCGCAGCGCGGCTCCTATATGAAACCCGGCATGACCTCGCGTCCGAACAAGCCCGCTGCCCGTCCGACCGCTTTCGCGGCCGAGACCGCGCGCGCTCTTTCGGCTACGCTTCTTCTTCTCGGCCTTATCGGCGATCGCCGGGCTCGTTGAAGGAGCGTCCGGCGGTCGAAATTGCCGCCAGGCAGATGCTCCTTTTGCTCTTCACAACCGAACTGAAATTCTGGTTTAAGACCGCCTGACGAAGCGCTTTTGCGCATGGCGGCAGAGAGAACGAGATCGAGAATGAACAAGATGACTTCAGAACCCGTCGTATCCGGCCACCACGGAATGCCGGGCGCCGGCCTCAAATACGAGCCCTATCCGAAGATCGATCTGCGCGACCGCACCTGGCCATCGAAGACCATCGACAAGGCGCCGATCTGGTGCTCGGTCGACCTGCGCGACGGTAACCAGTCCCTCGTCGATCCGATGGGCCACGACCGCAAGGTGCGCATGTTCAAGCTGCTGCTCGACATGGGCTTCAAGGAGATCGAAGTCGGCTTTCCGTCCGCCTCTCAGACCGATTTTGACTTCAACCGCTGGTGCATCGAGGAAGGCAACGTGCCCGAGGACGTGTCCTTGCAGGTGCTGGTGCAGTGCCGGCCGGAACTGATCACTCGTACCTTTGAAGCGCTCCAGGGCGCGCATCGGCCGATCGTGCATTTCTACAACTCCACCAGCGAGTTGCAGCGCCGCGTCGTCTTCGCCAAGGACGTTGCCGGCATCAAGCAGATCGCCACCGACGCCGCCAAGATGATCACCGACATGGCGGCCAAGGCCGGCGGCGGCTATCGCTTCCAGTATTCGCCGGAGAGCTTCACCGGCACCGAGTTGGAAGTGGCGCTGGAGATCTGCAACGCAGTGGCCGAGATCGTAAAGCCGACGCCGGAAAACAAGCTGATCCTCAATTTGCCGTCGACTGTCGAGATGGCAACGCCCAACACCTATGCCGACCGCATCGAGTGGATGATCCGCCACCTCGACAACCGCGAGAACCTGATCATTTCGCTGCATCCGCACAATGACCGCGGCACGGGCGTCGCCGCCACCGAGCTGGCGCTGATGGCCGGCGCCGACCGCGTCGAGGGCACGCTGTTCGGCAATGGCGAGCGCACCGGCAATGTCGACATCGTCAATCTGGCGCTGAACATGTACACGCAGGGCGTCGATCCCGAGCTGGACTGCTCCGACATCAACCGGATGAAGGACGTCTACGAATACTGCAACCAGCTGAAGATCGCCGAGCGTCACCCTTACGTGGGCGAACTGGTCTACACGGCCTTCTCGGGCTCGCACCAGGATGCGATCAACAAGGGCATGAAGGCGATCAAGACTTCCAACAAGACCCTGTGGGAAGTGCCCTATCTGCCGATCGACCCGCAGGACGTCGGCCGTTCCTACGAGGCGATCATTCGCATCAACTCGCAGTCCGGCAAGGGCGGCATCGCCTATGTGCTGCAGGCCGATTATGGCCTCAACCTCCCGCGCAGCCTGCAGGTCGAGTTCAGCCAGGACATCCAGGCGATCACCGATGCGGAAGGCAAGGAAGTCTCACCCAAGCGCATCCACGAGCGCTTCATCGAGCGCTATGTGGAACAGCCCGGCGCGCGGCTGAAGTTCGTCGATCACCACACCTATCCCGACACGGCCAACAAGGCCCAGCGCGTGGTGGAGGCGACCATCGTCGACAACGGCAAGGAAGTGACCATCAGCGGCACCGGCAACGGCCCAGTCGACGGCTTCGTCGACGCGCTGTCGCGCCATATCGGCGTGCCGCTCTCGGTGCTCGACTATTCCGAGCACTCGATCCAGCGCGGCTCGAACGCCTCGGCGGTCTGCTACATGGAGATCGAGCATCCGGGCGGTCGCGCCTTCGGCGTCGGCATCAATACCAACATCGTGGCCGCCTCGCTCGAGGCCGTGATTTCCGCCGCCAATCACATTGTCGGCTAAGCAATACGCTGTTAACCGTATCAGGCCCGGCTCTCGAATAGAGAGCTGGGCTTGTTGACAATCGGGCGTTGACTGCTTGTGCAGGACCGCTGGAGCGTTATGATCGGGCCTTCCTGGGCGCCGCTCTCGAAAGGTCCGACGCTTGCTGCACAACAAGCCTGCTGCCCCCGCAGTGCTCGATACGCTGGAGAGAGTCCTAGCTAGCAGGACCTTTGGGCGTTCCGAACGTGCTCGCAAATTGCTGCGCTACCTGGTCGAGCAGGAACGGGCCGGCCAGGCCGAGCGCCTCAAGGGCTTTACCATTGCCGTGGACGTGTTCGGCCGCGACGCCGACTTCGATTCCTCCGCCGATGCTGTCGTACGCGTGCAGGCCGGACGCCTGCGCGAACTGCTCGCCCAGTATTTCGCCACCGAGGGCGCTTCCGAGCCGCTCCGCATCAGCATCCCGCGCGGCAGCTATATTCCGAGCTACGAAATCGTCGGCGCAACCAAGGCTCCGCCCCTAACCGCAGCCGGTCCGGACGAAATCGCACTGCCTCCGCAGGCGCAGCCGGCGGAGGCACCGGCCTCATCGCTAGGCGCAGAGGCGCAGATGATGCGGCGGCACCTGCAGTTTTTCTGGGCAACCATGCTGGTCGTCATCACGATGCTGGGCTTCGTGATCATGCGCATCCTGACGCCCGTGACGGTCAGCGACGTCACCGACCCGACGGAAGTTTCAGCGAGCTTCGGCGAAACGCTTTCGCCGGCAGCCCTGGCAATGCCGCCCGTCTATGTGAGGGCCGAAGCGAAGGACGACAATGTCGTTCGCGTTGCCGCCGTGATGCGGATTGCGCTGTCCGGCTTCGACACCGTCGACCTGATCGCACGCGAACCGAACCCACGGATGAATGCCGCCGTCGATCCGTTGCAATTCGTATTCGAGGTGGCTCCGGGCCCGGCCGAGGGAACCGTCGCGATCAATCTCACCAACAGCGCCACCGGCAAGGTGCTGGTGTCTCGCGTGCTCCTGCCCAGCGATCTCGACACGCAAACGCTCGACGATCGCATCGCCAACCTGCTCAGCTCGACTATTCCTGCTTCGGGCGCGATCTACGGCTTTATCGAACAGAACAAGCTCGGCTCCGGCCTAGTCAACTGCCTCATTCTCAACGACCGCTACTACCTCGACCCCAGCTCGGCAAAACACGAGGCCGCCTATCGCTGCTTCGCCGACATGGCCGACCGCGGTGGCAAGTCTCCGCTGATCTTTGCCGAGCTCGCGTCACTGCACCTCAAGGCCCTCACGGACGGCCACCCCTACCCGCCCAAGCCGAGCGCCGAACAGGCATTGTCGATGGCCTATCGCGCAGTTCTGGCCGGCCCGACCAGCCCTTACGCACACCGCGCCTACGGCTTCCTGAATTCGCGCGTCGGCGACGCCTCCGAATCCATCCGCTTCATGCGCAAGGCCTACGAGCTCAACACCTACGATCTCAGCATGGCCGCAGCCTATGGCTACGCGCTGATCTTTGCCGGCGACTACTCCACCGGCGCGCCGATCATGGAGCGCGCAGTCGAAGCTTCGAGCGCGCATCCGAGCTGGTGGGACTACGGGCTGTTCATTGCCAAGTTCATGACTGGCGACGAGGTGCGCGCCGCACGCGCCACCGAAGCCCTGGCTTCAACGAAGAAGTCCCATTACCTCGCCGCCCGCTTGATCGTCGCCGACCGCGCCGGCAACGAGGAACTGGCAAAGACTCTGATCCAGGAGATTGAGCAGGAGTTCCCCGCATTCGCAGCCAATCCGCGCGTGGTGCTCGCACGCGCCAACTATCCGTCGGACATGGTCGACAAGCTGGTGGACGCTCTGCACAAAGCCGGTCTGATACAGCCGATCTGATCGGAGCGAGGCGCGAAACATGAAGAGTCCGAAGACGCAGCGCTCGATGAAAAAGCAGGTTCCGAGATGACCCTCTTCGCTCGCGTGCATGGCAGCGGCTCTCCGGTCATCGTGCTTTTGCACGGGTTCGGCGCATTTTCCGGTGTCTGGCACAGGATCGCCGAAAATCTCGGCAAGCAGCACCGGGTCATCGCTTACGACCTGCCCGGACATGCGCAATCGCTCGATTGGCCGGAGGTGCCCTCCCCCAAGGCGGCGGCGCGCGCCGTTCTTGCCGATCTCGAGGCGCGCGGCATCGAGAAAGCCCACTTCGTCGGTCATTCGATGGGCGGCGCGATAGCCACGCTTGCAGCACTGTCCAGCCCTGAAAGGGTTGCCTCGCTCACGCTGCTTGCGCCTGGCGGTTTTGGCGAAGTGATAAACGGCCCCCTGCTGCGCCGCTTCGGAGCCGCAACTTCGGCGGAAGAGCTTCGCGACTGCCTGGTAGCAATGGCGACACCGGATTTCTCGCCGTCGCCCGAGGCCGTTGAACCGCTCGTTGCGATGCGCGCGCAGGCGGGACAAAAAGAGATGCTGGAGAAGATTGCCGACGCCATCGCCCGGGATGGCCGGCAGGGTGTCATTCCGCCCGACTGGCTCGCCACGCTCTCCATGCCGGTGATGGTCGCCTGGGGGACGGAAGATCCGATGTTGCCCTTTTCCCAGACCAGCACCCTGCCGCCGCACTTCAGGCTTGAACCGCTACCGGGTGCCGGTCACATGCTCATCGAGGAAAGACCGGACCTCGTCGCGGACCTCATCCGACGAGCGATTGGTTCAGCGTAAACGCCGCCCGTTTGCGTCGACAACTGCCGCTGAGGCAGGTGCATTGACGACCCCGCTATGTTAAGACTTCCTTAGCGTTTGCATTCGGGTTGGAGTGTCCTGCCATGAGTGATGCAGGTGAAAATGTAACGGCGATGGATCCGTCGCGGCGTTTGGCCGATGCCATTCGCGACGTGAAGAACGCAGTGGCCGACCGCGACGACGTGGTGGTTGAGCTGCGCGAAGCCAGCCGCATGCGGCTCGACCTTCTCGCCCAGGAACTGGCGCCCGTCTTCGCCGAAGTCCCGGCTGATATCGACATGTTCGATTTTGCGGTTTCCTCAGGCCTGCAGCCGCGCCTCTGGATCGACGCCATCAGCCACGTTTCGCTGGGGCGCGACCGCCGCACCTACCGCTTCCTGAAGGACACTCGCATCGGCCGCGTGATTCTCGCCGAATCCACCGACATGAAGCCCGTGGCCGATCAGGTCACCCGCTACATCGCCGAGCGCATCGTGGAGCGGCAGCGCATGATGGATGGCGGCGTCGACCGCGCCTTCGGACGTGAGACGGCGGTTCCGGAAGCCGCCGCGGCTCTCCAGGCGCCGCGCTCGAATGGCTGGCAAAGCTTTTTTGCCGGATTCGGCCTCTTTGCAGCCGGTGCGATCGTCGGCTTTGCCCTCACGATGGCATGGCTGCGAGATGGCCTGTCAGCGCTGAAAATATTCGATTTCTGATTAGGACCTGCTAGCCGCCGCTTGCGACACCCGCGCCGAATAGGGCGTCAGGTCCATCTCGATGAGCTTGGATGGCGGTGCCCCGATCGTCGTAAGGCCATGCCTTGCCAGATGAATTTGCCAGGCACCCGGCTGCCCGGCGATCTCCAGGAGATTGTATTGGGCCGCCGGATTGCGGCCGCCTACGCCCTGCCCTGCCGCTGAGACCCCAACCGCAGGCACCGGCTTTGCGGCCGTCCCGATCCAGAAAAGCGAAGGCAGGTGCGAATGCCCGTGCAGGATCAGCTCCGCGCCATGGCGCTCGATCACGCGCTGGAAGCGGCTGATGCCGAACAGGCGCTTGTGCTGGGCCACGGCACCGCGCACCGGCGGATGATGGATCATGATTACCCGGCAAAGGCCCCACGCGGCCGTTTCGTCGAGCATCCGGCTAAGTCGCCGGGCCTGCCCTTCGCGGAAAAAGCCGTTGGCCATGAACGGAGCGGTGGCGCGCGCCGTGGAAACCCCGATCAGCGCCACCTCGCCGCGAACCCTGAGATAGGGGAAGGCATGGCGCCCGACGGGAACGGTTTGCCCGTCGCCCTTCATCCAGGGTGCCCAGGCCATGCAGATCTTGTCGAAAGCGCCGGGCACATAGGCATCGTGATTGCCGGGCACGACCGAAACATCCGCGGGATTGCCCAGCGATTCCAGCCAGAGCCTTGCCAGCTCGATCTCGCCGTTGAGCGCCAGGTTGACCAGATCCCCCGTCACCGCGAGGTGGTCGGGCTTGGCCGCCTGCAGGTCGGCTACGATCGTGTCGAGCGCTCCTTCGTGCAGGAAATGCCGCCGGTTGCGCTGCCAGTTGACATAACCCGTCACGCGCTTGGATGCGAGTTCGCGATAGGTTACAGGAGGCAGGGGCCCCAGATGGACGTCGGAAATATGCGCAAGCCTGAACATGGTTCTCTTGTAGGACACGCGACCTCGGCTTTCCACCCATCGGCTGCAGTCATATGAGCGCGGGCAGCAGACGGGACCGCTTTCGCCAGCAGGGGTGGCCGTGGCTGCGCTCCAAGCTCTTCCACGCCTATTTCCTGCTGCAACGGCCGATGACGCTTGGCGTGCGTGGGCTCGTGTACGACAGGGCGAGCAATTCCGTCTTCCTCATCCGCCACACCTATGTTGCCGGCTGGCAGCTTCCTGGCGGCGGCGTCGAAACCGGCGAGACGGTGCTGGAGGCGCTCGAGCATGAGATGCTTGAAGAAGGCAACATCACCTTCACCGCGCCGCAGCTGAAATCCATACATTTCAACCGTCAGGCCAGCCGCCGCGACCATGTCGCATTCTACCTGATCGAGGCGTTCCAGCAGACTGCGCCGAAACTGCCCGATCATGAAATCGCCGAATCCGGCTTCTTCCCGCTGGACGCGCTGCCCGAGGATACCACACCGGCTACGCTCAGGCGCATTGCCGAAGCGCTCGACGGCGCGCCCCCTTCTCCGGACTGGTAGTCAGGCGGCCTTCCTAAAGCGATCGCGGTCATGCGGCGCCGAATAGTTGAGCTCGGGGCCGACCGGCACGATGCGTGTCGGATTGATGGTGACGTGGCTGCCGTAATAATGCGACTTGATGTGCAGCATGTTCACCGTGCCTGCCACGCCCGGCATCTGGTACAGCTCGCGCAGATAGTTCGACAGGTTCGGGTAGTCGGCGATCCGCCTGAGATTGCACTTGAAGTGCCCCACATAGACGGGGTCGAAGCGCACCAGCGTCGTGAACAGCCGCCAGTCGGCCTCTGTCAGCCTGTCGCCCAGCAGATAGCGCTGCCGCGACAGCCGGTCCTCAAGGCTATCGAGCGCGCCGAAAAGCTCCTTGAACGCCTCTTCATAGGCTGCCTGGGTAGTAGCGAAGCCGGCCCGATAGACGCCGTTGTTGATCGACGGATAGACCATGTCGTTGACGGCATCGATTTCCTGGCGCAGCGCCTGCGGATAGAAATCGACCGATGCATCGCCCCATTCGTCGAAGGCCGAATTCAGCATACGGATGATTTCGGACGACTCGTTGGAAACGATCGTCTGCTCCTTCTTGTCCCACAGCACCGGCACCGTCACACGACCGGAATAGTGCGGGTCGGCCTTGGTGTAGATCTGGTGGAGATAGTCGAGGCCATAGAGCGTATCGCCGGTCGCCCCGTCCTCCTTGAGGAAGGTCCAGCCGTTCGCGCCCATGTAGTGATGCACGACAGACACCGAAATGATGCCTTCGAGCTTCTTCAAGGCCCGAAAGATCAGCGTGCGGTGCGCCCAGGGACATGCCCAGGAAACGTAGAGATGATAGCGGCCCGGCTCGGCCTTGAAGCCGCGCGTCTTACCCGGCGCCGGCGTGCCATCGGGGCTGACCCAGTCGCGCCACTGCGACTGCGAGCGCACGAATCGGCCACCGCTTTCCTTGGTGTCGTACCAGCGATCCACCCACTTACCGTCAACCAGCAATCCCATGGCAGGCTCCTTCCTGTTTCAGCTTATTTAGGGGCTGAAGGGCGGAAGCGGAAACCCCGAAGGGCTGAACACTTCGTCAATCTATCGCTGCCGGTGAAATGGGCCATGGACGCCATGCCGAAATGATGCTAGCGGGACGATCAATGGCAACTGTCTTTGCACATATCCGGTTCGACCGACGACGAATCAGCGACCGCGCCTGAGTTGCGCGGACAGCCACCGTTGCGCCATGTCCGCAGCGGATAGTCCTCCTCGACCGGAATACAAAGACGATGACCCTTGCCGTAACCTATCTGCCGGAAATGCCGGCGCATGACTCCGAAATCGACGCGATCAACGAAGAGGCCTTCGGCCCCGGCCGGTTCACGCGTGCGGCCTACAAGATCCGCGAAGCCGGCCCGCACGATCGCAAGCTTTCCTTCGTCGCCACGCATGACGGCATCGTTATCGCCTCCGTTCGGATGACATGGATCGCCGCCGGCCAGGGACGCGCCCTCCTGCTTGGGCCGCTGGCCGTCCGTCCCTCCTTCAAGAATCTGGGCATCGGCCGCAAGTTGGTGGCGATGGCCATCGATGCCGCCCGCCGGGCTGGCGCCGCTTCCGTGGTCCTGGTCGGCGACGAGCCCTATTACGGCCCGCTCGGCTTCAAGAAGATTCCACACGGCCAAATCACCATGCCCCGCCCGGTGGACCCCAACCGGCTGCTCGCCTTCGAATTGAAGGCCGGCGGCGTGGCTTCGCTGACCGGTGATGTCCAACACGCCTACAAGGTCGACAGCATGCCCGTGCAGGAGGCCAGTTGCGTGCCCGCGCAAGCATCCGTAGCATGATGTAATCAGCACGGGAGGAGACGCCATGAACCCCAAGGACCAGATCGCAATCGTTACCGGGGGCGGCTCGGGCCTGGGTGAGGCCACCGCGCGCGCCCTGGCTGCCCGCGGCGTCAAGGTCGGCGTTCTCGACATCGGCATCGACCGCGCCCACAAGGTAGCGGACGATATCGGCGGCGTTGCCGTCAAATGCGACGTGGCGAGTGCGGAAGGCGCCGAAAGTGCGATCGCCGAGGTGGTCGCAAAGCTCGGAACACCGCGCATCCTCGTCAATTGCGCCGGCATCGCCGTTGGCATGAAGACCATCGGCAAGGACGGCCCCCATCCGCTCGACGTCTACCGCACGGTGATCGAGGTCAACCTGCTCGGCACCTTCAACATGATCCGCCTTGCGGCCGACCGCATGGCCAAGCTCGACGCGCTGGAGGGCGGCGAGCGTGGCGTCATCGTCAACACCGCCTCGGTTGCGGCTTTCGATGGGCAGATCGGCCAGGCTGCCTATTCGGCTTCCAAGGGCGGCGTGGTCGGCATGACGCTTCCTATCGCCCGCGATCTCGCCCGCTCCGGCATCCGCGTGATGACGATCGCCCCCGGCATCTTCAAGACGCCGATGATGTCCGCTATGCCGCAAGAGGTGCAGGATTCGCTCGGTGCCGCGGTACCCTTCCCTCCGCGTTTGGGCGAACCTTCGGAATATGCTGCGCTGGCCCTCCATATCGTCGAGAACCAGATGCTGAACGGCGAGACGATCCGCCTCGACGGCGCGATCCGCATGGCGCCGAAATAGGGCTACAGGCCATGACCAGCGCACCGGCCAGAAACCCCGGAAAGGGTCCGCTCGTCGGGCTGACGGTCGTGGAAATGGCCGGCCTTGGGCCGGTGCCGCTCGCGGGTCTCATGCTGACCGAGATGGGAGCCCGGGTTGTCCGCATCGAGCGGCCGAGCAACGACCGCGTCTTCATGCGCGTGTCGCCGCAATATGATCTCGACCGCCACGGCCGCGAAATCCTCACCGTCGATCTCAAGCGCCCCGAGGGAGCGGAACTGGTGCTGCGCCTGCTCGATCGCGCTGATGTGCTGATCGAGGGGTTTCGCCCAGGCGTCATGGAGCGCCTCGGCCTCGGGCCGGATATCGCCTGCTCGCGCAGTCCTGCCCTGATCTACGGCCGCCTGACCGGCTACGGCCAGACCGGGCCTCTTGCAGAGCGTGCGGGGCACGACCTGACCTATCTGGCCTATACGGGTGCCCTCAACGCCATCGGCCACAAGGGCGGCCGGCCGGTGCCGCCGCTCAATCTCGTTGCCGACTATGGCGGCGGCACGATGATGCTGATGACCGGCCTGCTCGCCGCCCTGTTCGAGCGCTCCCGCTCCGGCAGGGGGCAAATCATCGACGCCTCGATGGTCGAAGGTGCCTCGATGCTGGCCGCGCCCTACTTCAGCTTCCTGGCCGATGGAACGTGGAACGAGCGGCGTGGCGACAACCTGCTCGATTCCGGCACGCCATTCTACGACACCTACGAAACCGCCGATGGCGGGCACATCGTGGTCGCCTGCCTCGAACCGCGCTTCTTCGCCGAGTTCGCGCGCCTGCTGCCGCTCGACGCGCGCTTTGTGCCGGCGCAGTATGATCGCGGGGTCTGGGACGAGATGCGGGCGGCAATAGCTGAACGCGTACGTACGAAGAACCGGGACGAATGGACCGCCCTATTCGAGGGCACCGAGGCGTGCGTCGCGCCTGTCCTCTCCTTCAGCGAGGCTGCCGCTCATCCGCACAACCGGTCAAGGCAAAGTCACGTCGACGTCGCCGGGTTTACTCGCCCTCGCCCCACGCCGCGTTTTTCGCGCACCGACTCTGCCGTCGCCGCTGTTCCGAACGCGGAGGCCTGCGACCCGGCGTCGATCCTTGCCCGCTTCGGTTTCTCGGAGGCCGAGGCGGAAACCCTTGCAAAGGACGGAATAGTCGAGCGATAAGCTGACAATCTCAATCATGATTTTGTGAGGCTGCGTCGTGGAAAAGGTTGAAAAGAAGAAGGACGGCGTTCTGGAGACCACCCAGGATGCAATCACGCTCGGCAAGACGCTGCTGCGCACCGCGCGCTATGGCGCAATAGCCGTTCTCGACCCGCAGACCGGTGCGCCGCTGGCAAGCCGGGTCGGCACGGCCACCGACATCGACGGAACGCCGCTGATCCTGATTTCCATGCTGGCGGCCCACACGCCAGCGCTGCTTGCCGACCCGCGCTGCTCGCTCCTGCTGGGTGATCCAGGTAAGGGCGATCCGTTGGCACACCCCCGCATCTCCATCGCGTGCCGTGCGGCAAAACTCGCACGCGATACGCCCGAACACGCGCGCGCGCAGCGCCGCTATCTCAATCGCAATCCCAAAGCCCAGCTTTATGTCGGCCTGGGCGATTTTTCCTTCTTCCGGCTCGAAATTCAGGGTGCCAGCCTGAACGGCGGCTTCGGCCGCGCCTACAACCTGACCCGCGACGAGCTGGTCACCGAAAGCCCGGCTTTGGAGGCTTTGGCAGAGAGCGAGCAGTCGGCGCTCGACCATATGAACGCCGATCATCGCGACGCCATTGCCGTCTACGCACATCACTTTGCCAAGGCCGAAAGCAATGACTGGACCCTGACGGGCTTCGACCCCGAAGGCATGGATCTCGCCTCCGGCGACACAATCAAGCGTATATTTTTCCCGCGCAAGTTGACGGATGCCGACGAATTGAGAAAAATACTAATAGAAATGGCCAGAATCGGAAGAACAGCTGAGTAGGCGAAAGCCACCTACGCTGATTTTCCTCCGGTGCAGGATACGGGCGTAACGGGGATGCTCAGGTCGCTCCTGAGCTGAACGCAGCGTCCTGCACATGCCATATGGGTGCAGGCGGAGCCGCATGATGTTATTTGCCCCCATAACGTCTGCGGAGCGAATTTGTGTAGGGGACCAATGGTTTCGCGGCCAATCATTAAGAATGCCAACGCAGCAGCGACATTGCTGGCTCTGTTGGGCAATGAAAAGCGACTGATCATAGTCAGCCATCTGCTGGAAGGTGAGATGTCGGTCGGCGCCATCGCCGAAAAGGTGGATCTCAGCCAATCGGCACTGTCGCAGCATCTGGCAAAGCTGCGCAGCGTCGATCTTGTCGAGACTCGACGCGATCGGCAGATGATCTACTATTCCTGCAATTCCGACGCGGTACGACAACTGCTCGGTACGCTGGACGGTATCTTCGCCGTCGCGTGACGCCAGCCGGCGGCCACGACCTGACCTGATGCGACGGCACCGAGCGTGGCCGTCCTCGCAGATGATGTGTCACGGTTTCGACAGAAGACGACCCGGTGTGGGCCTTGACCACGGCACCGGCTACGTCCTTTAACGGGACCTGACGATCACCGACTTCAGGCGCCTTTGCAGTGCAACCAATACGCATCGATGATGCGGCCGACCCGCGCGTGGCCGCCTATATGGATATCCGCGAACGCGACCTTGCCGGGCGCCAAGGGCGCTTCGTCGCCGAAGGCAAGGTGGTTCTGAACGTCCTGTTCTCGGCCCGGCGCTTCGAGGTCGAATCGGTACTCCTGCTCGAAAACCGGTTTGCCGGCATGGCCGATACACTCAGCCTCGCTCCGGCAGGCGTGCCGGTCTACGTCACTTCAGGCGAGGTGCTGGATCGGATTGCCGGTTTCCACATGCACCGCGGCGTGCTGGCCATCGGCCGCAAGCGGCCCGCCGAGGACATCGACACCATGCTGGCTGCCCTCCCCCGGCGTGCGCTGGTGGTCGTGCTGGTCGGCATTTCCAACCACGACAATATGGGTTCGATCTTCCGCAATGCCGCGGCCTTCGGCGCCGATGCCGTGCTGCTGGACGAAACCTGCTGCGACCCGCTCTATCGCAAGGCGATCCGCGTTTCCGTGGGCGCGGCGCTGAAAGTGCCCTTCGTAACGGCCGGCGGAGCGGCTGCGCTGGTCGAGACCCTCGCGGCACACGGATTTGACCAGATCGCCTTGTCGCCGAGTGGCACCACAGACTGCCGTGACATGGCGCGGCCGGAGCGGCTCGCGCTCTATTTCGGAACGGAAGGCGACGGCCTGCCCGACGCATTGCTGGGTCGGCTGAAGACGGTGCGAATTGCCATGGCCGAAGGCTTTGACAGCCTGAATGTCGCTGCAGCTTCGGCGATCACCCTGCACCATTTCTCCGACCGGATTTCCTCAGCCCTCTGAAGCGGCCTTCTGCAAGGCACGTATCCTGTCGGCGAGGCTGAGCGCCTTGCCGGCCCGCTCGCCATCGACGCCCATTTCGGCGAGCACCTTATGGATGGGCGAGTTCGGGCCGTCGAGCATGGCCGCCAGATTTACCACTTCGGCCGCCAATTCATTCATCTGTTCGCGCAGCTGCGCGTCGCCGCCATTTGCGGCGGGGCCTCCAGCAATGGCCTTTTCCTTGAGGCGCTTGTTTTCGCGGGCAAGGGCCGTCAAACGCTCCTCAAGCCGCTCGCGATCGGCCGAGAGCTTTGCCAGCGCCTGATCGATATTGGCCTGCGCCGCAAGGACCCGGGGCGCCGAGGTGATCGGTCCGGACCTTTCGGCCTGGGCCACGGGTGCGCCACGCAACCGCTCGATCTCCGCATTCCGACGCTCGATGAGGTCTTCGCGGTCGGCCAGCTTCGAGGTGGCCTGAGCGAGCTTCCTTTCCGCCTCGTTTGCCCGCTTCCGCTCGGACTTGGTCTCGTCGCGGGAAGCTCTCGTCTCGAGCGACAAAGCCTGGGCGCGCGCGTCGGTTTCCTTGCGCTTCGCTTTCAATTGGGTCACCTCATTGGCGAGTTTCTCGAGCTCGCTTTCGCGCGCCACCAGTTCGATCTGACGGCTGCTGGCGGAGAAGCTGGCCTCGTCATACATCGCGCCAAGCTGCTCCATTTCCTTGGCATGGACCGCCTTGGCGCTTTCGGTCTCTTCAAGGCGTTCGGAAAGACGCTGCAGCTCTTCCTCGCACCTAGTAAGGTCGGCGCGCAGCGTCCCGACCTGCGCTTCCAGCATCGCAATCATCTTGGCTTTGGCATCGCCGTCGGCGGCCAGCGCCTTGATCTGCTCGAGCCCGCGGCTGATATCCACCAGCTGGGTCGTTGCCTTTTCGCGCAGCGACGACGCGTTCAGTTCCAGCCGCCTGATCGACATAGCGGCCTCGGCGCGGATCCTGTCCTTGTCCGCTTCGATCTCGGCCCGCGTGAGCGGCATCGACGCCTCGACGCGCCGCCGCGCCAGATTGGCCGCGCGCCGTAGGACGGCCGGCGCGACCAGCAGCGCGATGAAGCCTGCACTGAGAAAGCCGAGGGCAAAAAACAGGATGGGCTGGATCACGTCACACTATCCGTTGCGGGACCGGCCCGCCGCTCTTCTCTGCCACAGGCCCACAACCGGGGCAATGTTCGATGGCAGAGGCGGTAAACGAAGGCGGGTGCGGCGGCCGATATAACGGGCCAGAACGCCGCACCCGGTGTGCTAGTTCCGAAACAACAGAGAACGGCCTGTCAGAACGGGTTCCAGGTCGGTTGTTGCGTGAGCTTCAGATAGCCGAGATTGACGCCCAGCCGCGCACCAACGCCCGTCCGGACTGGAACCAGCAACATGTTGCCGCTCCTCATCACGTTGAAGCCGACGCCCGCAATCACATAGGCAGAGCCCGAGACGCCACCGAACCTGCCGTAGAGATTTGACACGTCATCCAGATTGTAGACGAGCATCATGGCCCGCGAGCCCTGACCGCCGAAGTCCCAGCCAAGCGATGGGCCCTGCCAGAAGACTTTGTGGTCGCCGGCATTCTTCGTGTAGAGCGTGCCCTCCCCGTAGGTCAGGCCGCCGATAAGGGCACCGGAGCCCTCCTCGCCCAGAATGTAGCCATTCGGCAGGCCGTAGGAGGAGAAGATCTTCTCAATGGCCGAGGCCAGCCCCCCGGAGGTGGCGCCAAAGAAGCGATGGCCGGAATCGACGATCTCCTGTGCGGTATATTCCTGCGCCCGCAGTGTCGATGATGAGAATGCCAGGATGCTCGATACGGCAAACATCACTGCGATCATCCGGAACAGGGTCCGGTCCAAAAGTCGGAAAAGCATACTTCCAATTTCTCCGTCCGCGAGCGCACCCGCCGACGCCTCTGCCCTTCGCGGCTCTTGAATGGCCGCTTCTCAGGCGTTTCCTGCAAATTATGTCGTAATCCTTTTTCAACCATTAAGCTCTCACATGAAGATGGCCCTTCGAAGGCTGGCAGAGACCTTGCCGCCGGCGTTTCGGGCTCAAAAAATGCGACCTGGGTTGAGAGGACGGTCGGGAAAATACCGCCATCCCTGTTCAGGCTGTATCATGGCGGCGAAATGATTCGTCAGGACCGGGCGGCAAACCGACCGGCCCGCTTTTTTGATTTTGGGGACTAAATTCCATGGCTGAAACCTTTGCCCTGTCAGCGCCCGACCTTGCTGCCCTTCTGTGCAGCCGGGTTTGCCACGACATCATCTCCCCCGTCGGGGCGATCAACAACGGCCTGGAATTGCTCGACGAAGGCGGCGCCGACGAAGATGCGATGAACCTCATCCGCGCCAGCGCCCGCAATGCGTCGGCCCGATTGCAGTTCGCCCGCATTGCCTTTGGCGCGGCAGGTTCGGCCGGCATGCTGATCGACACGGGCGACGCCGAGGCCGTCGCCACCGCCTTCCTCAAGAATGAAAAGCCGGAACTCATCTGGAATGGTCGCCGCGCGCTTCTGCCCAAGAACAAGGTGAAGCTGCTGCTGAACATGATCCTGGTGGCCAATGCCGCCATCCCGCGCGGCGGCAGGATCGACGTGACGCTGGACGACGTCGATACCGAGCCCAAATTCCTGATCCGCACCGCCGGCCCGATGCTGCGCGTGCCGCCAAAATTCCTCGAGCTTCACTCCGGAAACAAGCCTGAGGAAGCCATCGACGCGCATGCCATCCAGCCATATTACACGCTGCTTCTGGCGCGTGAGGCTGGGATGACCATCTCCATCCACGCAACGCCTGAGGAGATCACATTCTCGGCTGCATCGACCGCCACCGAATCCGCCAGCTGATTCCTCAGCCCAAGTCGGCGAAGACCGCACCAGACTAAAAAGCCCCTGTTTTTCAGGGGCTTTTTTGTGCGCTTGTCTTCGCAACAATTGCCTAATAGGCGTACGGAAAGGCCCAAGCCCAGCCTTTTACTGAAAGTTTACCTAACCGGTTTCCCGCTTTTTTACGTCACTCGGCTAAAGTGCAGCCGATACCGACACTCTCGGCTCAGGCGGGGAAGGCAAGGAGAACGGGACATGAAACGCTGCATGTTCGTCGATGATTCAAGCGTCGTGCGCAAGGTCGCCAAGCGGATCCTTGGCGGCCCGGACATGGTTGTGATCGAAGCCGCAAGCGGCGCCGAAGCGATCGACATGTGCAGCATCCAGATGCCGGAAATCATCGTGATCGACGGTGCCCTGCCCGACATGCCGACTGAGGACGTGATTCGGCGCATCCGCTCCATTCCGAGCCTGATCAAGCCTCGGATCGCGATCTGCCTGGTCGAGTTCGATCTCGGCGCCATCATGCGTGCCAAGCGCGCCGGCGCGCAGGACTATCTGCTGAAGCCGTTCGACCGCTCACAGCTTCTCGCCCGCTTTCGGAACCTCGACGCTGCCTGAAGCAGCCCCAAAAGCAAAAGACCCGGCAAAGCCGGGTCTTTAAGGGGAAGTCGCTTTTACGCCGAAAGCATCAGGCGCTTTCGCGGATTTCCTCGGGCTCGCGCAGCACATAGCCGCGGCCCCAGACCGTTTCGATGTAGTTCTGGCCGCCAGAAGCCGTATCGAGCTTCTTGCGCAGCTTGCAGATGAAGACGTCGATGATCTTCAGCTCGGGCTCGTCCATGCCGCCATAGAGGTGGTTCAGGAACATTTCCTTGGTCAGAGTGGTGCCCTTGCGCAGCGAGAGCAGCTCCAGCATCTGGTATTCCTTGCCGGTCAGGTGCACGCGCTGGCCACCGACCTCGACCGTCTTGGCGTCGAGATTGACGATCAGGTCGCCCGTCGCGATGACCGACTGGGCATGGCCCTTGGAACGGCGAACGATGGCGTGGATGCGGGCAACCAGCTCGTCCTTGTGGAACGGCTTGGTCATGTAGTCGTCGGCGCCGAAGCCGAGACCGCGCACTTTGTCCTCGATGCCGGCCATGCCGGACAGGATCAGGATCGGCGTCTTCACCTTGGACAGGCGAAGCGTCCGCAGAACCTCGTAACCCGACATATCGGGCAGGTTCAGATCCAGGAGAATGATGTCGTAGTCATAGAGTTTGCCGAGATCGACGCCCTCTTCGCCGAGATCCGTCGTGTAGACGTTGAAACTCTCAGATTTGAGCATCAGTTCGATGCTCTGTGCGGTCGCACTATCGTCTTCAATCAGCAGAACGCGCATTTCAATCCCCTTTTCTGCCGCCAGACCGTCTCGCCAACCATCCGGAACCGGAGCAGTGATCGCCTGGCCAACAGGCTGCCATCGAATGGTTAACAAAATCTAATTCTGCTTTGCAAGCCATATCAGATTTTTTAACCCTTAGATACACCCTATTGAATCTAATAATGAATCTCAGTGCCGAACTCTTAACGTGCCGCCTTAACAAATGGCAATAAGCGATTCATTCGATTCCGCTTACGGTCGTTAGCTTTCGAAGCTGAATTTTTACCGGCCCTTAAGCCCTAGGCCGTATGATTAACAATGCCCGTAAACGAATGGTTACCGACGCGAAGAATCTTTAGGAATTTGTTTCCTTTCGCGACGGTAGCAGGGCCTATCGCGAACGGTCGGGCCTACAGGGCCGAATGAAGCGTTTTGTTTGGAGTGTGTGCGTGCCCGGGAGTGTCGAAGCATGAAGTCACGTGAGAACCTCGTTAGGCTTAAGCAGTTCCAGGTGAGCGAGAAACGCCGCCAACTGATGCAACTCGACATGATGATCGCCGAATTCGACCGCATGGCCGGCGAGCTTGATGCGCAAATCGTTGCCGAGGAGAAAAAGGCTGGTATCACCGATATCAACCATTTCGCCTATCCAACCTTCGCCAAGGCAGCGCGCTTGCGCCGCGACAATCTCAAGAATTCGCAAGCCGACCTGATGCAGCAGAGGGCCGTCGCCGAATCATTACTCGGCGAAGCTGAAGCGGAGCTTTCCAAAGCGGAGCTGCTGGAGTCGCGCGACTCAAAGAATCGCGAAGCGACTGACACCCGCAGCGCCATGATCGGCTGACAAGCACGGTCCATCACGACTCGCATTGCCCCCCCCTGCCCGACACTCAATGGACGTCGGGCATTCATTGGTTCAGGGCTGGCAGCGAAAACTGAGATAAGGTGGCGGCAACCTGGCCGCCTGGGGCTTTCCGCGAGAGAAAGTCCGATTCCTGGAAAGTCCGATTCCTGGAAAGACTAGCTAGAACCGATTGCGCTTTGAGAGGGAGGAGCCGCTCAGGCGCAACTGTCGTCGGCATGCCGCGCGTCCGCTTTGCCTGCCGCAGATCGCGGGGTTCAGAGCTTCCGGACAAATTCCACACGTAACATGCGATGCAACGGCCCGCCGGGCCGGACAAGCCTGACCTGCAGTCAGGGCCTGAAACAGCTGCGGCCGGACTAAGAAAGTCCGGCCGCATGCTCTTTTGTTGGATCTGCCGAAGGCCGCCTTTTGGGCTTTGCCCTTAGTGGCGGTACTGCTGAATGCGGGTCGTCCGCAGCCCGGCCAGGCCGTATTCGTCGATAGACGCCTGCCAGGAAAGGAATTCTTCGGTGGTCAGCTTGTAGCGCTGGCAGGCCTCGTCGAGGCTGAGAAGGCCGCCTCTCACGGCCGCCACCACCTCTGCCTTGCGCCTGATAACCCAGCGCCTCGTGTTCGAGGGTGGAAGATCGGCAATCGTAAGCGGGCTGCCGTCAGGCCCAATAACATATTTGACACGCGGTCTAACCAGATCGGTCATAGTACTCTCTACACAAAACTCAAAGACCCAATCGCGACCACATTACCGCGCCAGCTTTAAAAATTGCCTAAGCCCGCAACAAGGCTTGATTAATGAACGTAAACCTTTCATTCACCATAACGCCGCCCGCTGAGGCCGCCATTCGATGGGCTGAGGTGCACCGGACAAGGGGTCGGAACTGGCCCGATTGGCGGCGGTGGTACTTTGCCGTCGCTTGACCTATATTCGGCGCATTGGCATGAAACGCCCGAAAAAGCTGAAACGGACTACCTTCAATGAACAGCCTGGACCTGCCCGGACGGCCTGAAGACACCCGAGTCGTGGTTGCGATGTCGGGCGGTGTCGATTCCTCCGTCGTCGCCGGCATTCTGAAGCGCGAGGGCTATGACGTCGTCGGCGTAACGCTGCAGCTCTACGATCACGGCGCAGCGACCCATCGCGCCGGCTCCTGCTGTGCGGGCCAGGATATCGATGATGCGCGTCGCGTCTCGGAAACCCTCGGCATTCCTCATTACGTGCTGAACTACGAAAAGCGGTTTCGCGAGGCGGTGATAGATCCCTTCGCTGCCAGCTACATGTCGGGCGAGACACCGATTCCCTGCGTTTCGTGTAACCAGACGGTCAAATTCGCCGATCTGCTCGAGACTGCGCGTGAACTCGGCGCTGACGCACTGGCAACCGGCCACTACATTCGCAGCCGGGCCAATGGCGCGCACCGCGCCCTGTACCGCCCTGTCGATTCCGACCGCGACCAGAGCTACTTCCTGTTTGCCACCACGCAGGAGCAGATCGACTATCTGCGCTTTCCGCTCGGCGGCATGTCCAAGCCTGAAGTTCGCGCCATTGCCGAAGAGCTCGGTCTTTCCGTTGCCAACAAGCAGGATAGCCAGGACATCTGCTTCGTCCCACAGGGCAAATATTCCGACATCATCGCCAAGTTGAAGCCGACGGCCGCCAATCCCGGCGACATCGTCCACATCGACGGCCGCGTGCTCGGCCGGCATGACGGCATCCTGCGCTACACGATCGGCCAGCGCCGCGGCATCGGCGTCGCCTCCGGCGAGCCGCTCTATGTGGTGCATCTCGACGCCGAGCGCGCACGCGTCATCGTCGGTCCCCGCGAGGCGCTGGAGACGCACAAGATTTACCTGCGCAATATGAATTGGCTGGGCGACACGCCGATCGGCGAGATCGGGCCCGAAGGCATCGAGCTGTTCGCCAAGGTTCGCTCGACGCGCCCCCCTCGCCCGGCAATGCTGCACAATCGCGACGGCGTCACCTGGGTCGAGCTCGGCGACGGTGAGTCGGGTATCGCGCCCGGCCAGGCCTGCGTCCTTTACGAGGATGACGGCAACGACGCCCGCGTGCTGGGCGGCGGCTTCATCGAGCGCTCGGAACGCGGCGCTGAAGCCGAAGCCATGCTGTCGAAGCTTGCTGCAACTTCAGGTCCGGTCGCCGCGGAATAACCGCCGGCAACGATCCATTCGAATCCGATAGGCAAGGCCCCGCTCGCGCGGGGCTTTTGCCGTTCAGCCGTGTCCGTTCGAACCTGCGGTCAGGATGCTCAGCACCGTGATGGCCTCTTCGCCGCTGGTTCGCGGCGTCTCACGCGTCTGGATGCAGGAGATAAAGTGCTCCAGCTCACGCGTCAGCGGCATGCCTTCGGCAACCGGCACATAGGTCGGCTCGTTGGTGGTGAAGGCCCAGTGGCCGCTGTCCTGCCAGACGGCATGGCGATAGACGGCAAGCTTGCGCTCCCACGGCTCGACATCGTCGAACACGGCCATCGCCTTGGTGCCGACAACGGTCAGTCGCCTTTCGCGATAGGGATTGAGCCGCGAGGCAAAGAGATGGCTGCGCAATCCATTGGGGAAGCGCATGTGCAGATGCGCGAAATCACTGAGATGGTCGAGGATCGCAGCCCCCTCGCCGCGCGTTTCGACCGGCGCCTCGCCGGTGATCGCGAGGATCATCGACAGGTCGTGCGGCGCGAGATCCCACAGAGCATCGTTTTCGGTATGGAACTTGCCGAGGCCGAGACGGTGCGAGTGGATGTACTTCACCTCGCCGAGTTCGCCCTGATCGATCAGTTCCTTCAGCTTTTCGAACGCCGGATGGAAGCGCAGCACATGGCCAACCATGAAGACGCGATCATTGGCCTCCGCTGCCGCTACCGCGCGCTCGGCGTCGGGCACCGTAAGCGCGATCGGCTTTTCGACCAGCACGTCCTTGCCGTTCTCGACGGCCTTGATTGCGGCCTCGGCGTGAAACTGGGGCGGCAGCGCCATCACGATGGCATCGACATCCGGCCGTGTGAAAAGCACCTCGGCGTCGATCGCCAGGCATTCCTGTTCGCTGGCAAAGCCTTCGGCGCGCGCGCGGTTGGCGTCGGAAACCGCATACAGGGCTCCCAGGCCCTTGAGGGTGCGGATATGGTTCGAGCCCCAGTACCCACATCCCAGGACGGCAATTCGCGGCTTCATCAGACTTTTGAACTCAACAGATAGCTGGCGGAGACATAAAGGCACGCAGGTTGGAACTCAACCCCGACGCCGTTTGGAAACGGTCAAACATGGCCGTTTTTCGGCTGTTGTGATTTCTTTCGACAGACATGCGCTCGACGCTTGACAGGCCCGGCATGGCAACCTTATATCCGCCCGACCTTAGCGAAGCGCTTCGAAACGTCCTGCCGGTTCCGGCGACTTTCAGTGTTTCTGCCCTGGGGCGGAGTAGCTCAGTTGGTTAGAGCAGAGGAATCATAATCCTTGTGTCGGGGGTTCAAATCCCTCCTCCGCTACCATCGCAATATCAAAGGCTTAGCGGCAATTTTCCCGTTTTGATGCCCGATTTCATGTGCCAAAGTCACATGAACGTGTGACAAGCAATTTCAACGGGTTGCACTCCGCTGAAATTGGTACACGGCACATGTTCGGCACATGGATCGCGATCAGGTGACCAACATCGACGTGGCCATGACGCCAGCGTCCAAATCGATGTGATTCCACCATTCGCCGCCGGTGTGCTCCTCCATCGCCAAGCGCGTCTGTCCAAGGTGGTGCTTCGCGCGCTCGAGCGGCGGCATCATTGAAGGCAGATCGCTGAGATTGCCGAACAGGAACGTCACCTGGCCGATTCCGGCCGGGAAGACTTGGGCATAACAGGCTCCACCATCGCACTCGGCCAGCGCGTCAGATAGTTCGATGGCGAGGCGACGGGCCTTATCCCACGGCCGTTCCGGTTCAGCAGCGGCGACGGCGACGGCCGGCACCGAGACGGCTACGGCAGCGCCGGCCGCGGCGGTATTGAGAAGGAATAGGCGTCTTGAAATGGTCATGACCGGGCACCCCCCACCATGCGGATCGGTGCGGAAGACCGATCGGCAATGATCTTGCTATGACAAGCGGTAGTCGCATCGACGAGGCGTTCCGACAGGTCGCGGGCGATCCAGAGCAGCGCGTTGACCCTGTTCATAGTCGGATCGGAGCCGGGGATCTCGATCGCGATATCGGCAATCGTACCGATCAACGCGGCCAGGTGCCCAATCTCGCTTTCGAGATCGTCCATATTGTTCGCTATGGCCTTCATGAGCGCTCCTCCCCCATTGCCTTGAGATCCGCGACGAGGCTCTTGAGGATCGTGATCTCGGTTTTTTCGTCATCAGTGTTCCAGCGCTCCCGCACCCTCACTTTCACCAGAAGGCCGGCAAGCGTGGTGGCGCGGGTTTTCATGATCTTGTCAAAAAGGAGAGACCCTTCACGCGTCCGGCGATCCAGCTTTTGATCTGTCTTGCGGATGCGCTTGCGGAGCCGGTCGAACTTGGCCTCGAGCTCTTCGATCCGGTCGCCAGCTTGTTCCTCTCTATCGCTGTTTGCGTTGAATTTGGCCTCCAGCCGTAAGAGGGTGGCGTCGCTCATGACACACCGCCCATGACGTTGCGAATGTCGCGCGCCATGTGGATCGACCAACCTATGAAGTTGGTCTCTTTGTGCAGGAACGGGAACATTGTGCCCACCCAGATTTCGACCGCTTCAGCCTTGACGGTCAGACATGCGATCGACGAAGCCGGTATGGCCATGAGGGCCTCGCCGATCCGGTGGATCTCCTCTTTTGCGGTGTCAATGCGCGCGTTGGCTGCACGTATCCCAGAGGCATCCTTGATGCGCTCGATCTCATTGTAATATTCCTGACCAAGGCGGAGGTTGCGCCTGTCGTTGGCTAGTGCGGCCAGCGCTCTTGCCCGATTCTTTTCGGTGCGGGCCTTTTCGACATAGCCAGCCATACTCTCGGCAAGGCGGGTTAGATTTTCGAGACCACGCAGATGACGGGCGTATTTCTCTCCTGGCCTCACGATCGACCGACCGGCCAAATCCACCTCGCGTTGGGAGTCCCACTCATTGTGACCGGGAAGCGTGATTTCTTCGGGCGCCAGCGGCCACAAATGCCGCCACTCGTCAATGAGCCATTCCCTGGCATCTATCGCCGCGTCCTTTTCGGCCTTGGCCTCCCTGAGCTCGGCAAGGAGCGCGACGAGTTCGGGCTTCGCGGCGGTTTCGGCAGCCGGTGCGGGCTGCGCTGCTGTGATAGCTGCGGCGGCGGTGGAGGCCGCGGCAAGGCCAAGCAGGAGGCGGCGGCGGTCGAGAGTTGGCATGCCTTCGGCGGCAGCCAGAACAGCGGTGTTCGGCATAATGGTGGCTCCGATTGGTGATATTTTCACCATTAACGGTAATGCCATAACCGATTTGCTGTCAAGCTCGTTTGGTGATAAAAACACCACATGAAGCCATTTCAATGCCGTATGGGGCGTGCAGCCCTCAATTGGAGCACCCAGGATCTCGCGAAAAATGCGGGCGTCGGGGGCAATACCGTCAATCGTTTTGAAGCGGGTCAGGATGCCCGAGTCAGTAGCGTCGACAAGATGCGAGCGGCAATGGAAGCCGCAGGCGTTGTCTTCATCCCCGAGAACGGTGGCGGTGCTGGCGTTCGCCTTCGGAAGGATTGACGCTCAACATCCATCAGGCGGCAGCCGGACCCCCAGCGCCCTCACTATCGCCTTTCTCCGTTCTTATGCCTATGGTTCCAACATCGGCCGGACGGGCAAGGAGAGGGAAAGTGTGCGGTAGGTTCACGCAGTATCACACTTGGGCTGAAATCCACGCGCTGTATCGCCTGACGATCACCGATCGGGGACGAAACACAGAAGCCCGCTACAACATCGCACCCACGCAGGACGTCACCTTCATTACTGCCGGCGACGATGGCTACCACAAGGTGCGCGAGGGCCGCTGGTGGCTAGTGCCGTTCTGGGCGAAGGAACTGCCCAAGTTCACGCTTTTCAACGCGCGTTCGGAAGATGCCGACAGCAAGCCGGCTTTTCGGGACTCGTTCAAAGCCAAGCGCTGCCTGATCCCCGCGGACGGCTTTTATGAATGGTCCAAGGGTGAGGACGGCGAGAAGGACCCCTGGCATATCCATTTGCCGGAACACCAGCCTTTCTCGTTCGCAGGGCTCTGGGCATATAACCAGGCACTCGACGTCACCAGTTGCACCATCCTGACTGCGGCGGCGCAGGAGCCCATGAAGCAGCTGCACGATCGCCAGCCCATCATCCTCGATCCTTCCGTCTACGATGCATGGTTGGACCCGTCGACATCGGTCTCGGGCGCCAAGGATCTGTTGAAGAGTGATCTCGACGGCAGCCTGGAATTCTATCGCGTGAATCGCGCCGTCAACTCTTCCACCAAGGACAGAAGGCGGAACGACAACGCCAACATGATCGAGCCGTTGGCGGCCTGAGCGGCAACCCTAATGGCACAGATCGACCCGCCTAAACGGCAGGAACGCTACCCAGATCGGGACATCGACTGTCAGCAGGCGATCGAATACGCGCTGCACGATCTGATCGACAATGTGCGCGCTGCAGGCTGGGCGGAACACGAGATCGTCGAGGCGATCGATCAGCTGACCCTGGCCTACCGGATGGGGCGCGAGGAGAATATCAAGCTCGAAGCGATGCTTCAGGTACGCAACTGGCTCGACAGAGCCAGACGCGGCTAGAAGCCCGGAACTCTCCAAATCGTTGAAGGTGGCCAAGTGCCAGAATTCCGCTACCATGGCTACATGACCGAGGAGATCAGCAGCATCGTCCCTCGATTGCGCGCCATCGCGCGCCAGGAAGAGCCGGGTGACACCGCCGAAGTCTTGGACCTGATCGCCGAGCTCTTACCGCACATCCGAGACGAAGCGCTGTTGGTCGAACTGACAAAGCTCCTCAATTTCTTCGTGCGTCTCTTCTCGTATCGTGACTATGGCGTGCGCGACGCATTCTTCGAGCATCGCATTCGCGACGTTCTTGAACAGGTCGATTTGATCGAGGCTACATTCAGATTGAACTAAGAAACGCCCGTCACCTCGAAGGGGCAGGAGGCGACGGGCGCTTCGCTCCAGCGGGCGCACACGGTCCCACCGGAGTCATGCCGGGAATAAAACTCAAACTCTCCCCGTGCGCTGTGGTTCCGGCCTAACCCAGGCTTCTCACAAGTTTCCTGCGCTGGCGCTTGGTCCTGATACGCTTCGGCGTCGGCTCGTCAGATCGTCGGCCGCCAGGCGTGATGCCGTTCTGGTGCAAACGCACCGTTATCTCCAGAATTTCGTCGAGGCTCCGACCACCAAGGGTATAGAGCGACAATATCCGCCCCGCAGCCTCGTTCCGGTCCGCTTGATCGACAATCTGCAGCTCTTCGATCGCGCGTTGCAGCAGGGCGTCGAGCGTGTCCAGTTCTTCGGAGGAAAAAGAACTCGGTTGCTCAGGGTGAAGAGAGAGATATTTGCGCATGACGACGCTCCTCAACACGGCACCAAATACGCCGATCAAGAATACGATATCTTTGGCTGCGGGACCAGAAAAAGCCCGCCCCGGCGAACCGAGGCGGGCTGCTCCCCTTTGAAGGTGGTCTCCCAGAGCATAGAAGCAGTCTAGTTTCAGGCTAGTCGCCGGTCATGTCGGGGAAAACGGTAAGTCTGAAATAACAAAAGCCCACTCCGGCAAACCGGAGCAGGCTCTTTTCCTTTGGAGAAGGAAGTCCAACTGTCGGACTGGCGAACAACTTACGCTCAACTGAATTGCCAGTCAGGTCAGGGAAAACGGTATTTCCGGACCGTCGGCTGCGCTACGCGGTGAGTTTTGGCCCCGGCGAAAGCTGGGGCTTTTCTTTGGGGGAAGTGGCAGGACATACCCCCGTTGCGGAAATCATTAATTGCGGCTTACATCCCGCCTGGAGAACAGCGGGGAGAAAACCTTGAGCGCTTCTGACTTTCCTGTGTTGGCGGTCGTTGCCTCTGGAATTGGCGTCGTGATTGTCGATCGCGGGTTACACCCATTGACGACCAGAGCAAATCACGCCATATCAACTCTCGACATGGCCGGCACCTCTGCAGAAATGCAAGTGTCGGCCTTCTTGTTTTAAGCATGCATTACGCAAAGCCTTACCGCGCCATCGACCAGCAAATCGGTTTGATCGAAAGTCGTGGCATGACCGTGCCCGACTGGGATAAGGCTGCCGAATACCTTCGTCGGATCGGGTATTATCGGCTCAGTGCATACTGGCATCCGTTCCGCAAGCGGCTAACTGATGCCGGTGGCAAACATACCATCATCGACGACTTCAAACCGGATGCCGACTTCAAATCCGTCGTAGACTTATACGCCTTCGACAAAGGATTGCGTCTGATCCTCTTGGATGGCCTCGAAAGGATCGAAATTTCACTTCGAACCGAAGTGGCGCTGGCTATCGGGAAGCACGACCCCTTCGGACACCGGAGGCCCGACCTACTCGATGGACGCTTCGTGAGACCCGAGAGGCCTCGCCAGATTTGTCATGCGGATTGGCTGGAGAGCCTTGATCAAAAGGCTGTTCGATCGAAAGAGGAGTTCGCGGTTCATTTCCGCACCAAGTACCCTGACTCGCAGATGCCAATCTGGATCGCAGTGGAACTCCTCGATTTCGGCCCACTCTCTATGCTTTTGGAAGGGATGAAGTTCAAAGACCAAGAAGGGATATGCTCCAGCTACAAGATCCCTCGACCCCACCTCTTGACGACGTGGATTCGTTCACTTGCCGGAGTTCGCAACGTGTGCGCGCATCATGCACGCCTTTGGAATAAACCGCTGACAAACCAACCAAGCCTAGCGCGGAGCGGCGAGCTGCCTGACCTCGACCATCTGCGGACATCGCCGGGGTCAAATGGGCGCCTATATGCAGCTGCCTGTATTGTCCGTTACATGTTGCGCGAGATCAGCCCGCGATCAAAATGGCACGAACGCCTAGCGGCGCACATGTCAACGTTCCCTGCGCGTCCGGTCATCTCGCTAGAAGCGGCTGGCTTCTCAGACGGATGGAGTTCCCTGTCACTCTGGTCGGGTAACACGTAGGCGCTTCGCCCAATCTAAAATACCGCCTTTCCCACCCCAACTTCGGCCAGAGTTCTCGTTACCAGATTTCCGCTCTTCGACACGCAGATTGGCCCCGATCACCTGCTGAGTGCGGACCGCGTTTGATGAGCCGGATGCCATCGCTCAGTCGTCAACAGATGTTAACACCTACCGTAAGGGAAAGCGGGTATTGCGGGCATTCTTCGACATCTCTGGTTGATCGGCGCTCCTCCCGTTGCTTCGCTTAGAAGCGGCGGGGGCGAATGGAGGAATTGGAATGTATTTATCGGAATACACGCGAAATGCCCACTCCGCCGACCGCGCCAGACGCCGTATGCAATACCGCGGAGAAACTCCCAAAGGCGATCGACTCTGGACGGGTGCGGAGGATGAGCTTTGCAGGCAGTACGGCTCCAACTATGAGGCACTTCGTCAAAAACTTCCCCACCGCAGTTACGAAGCAATTCGCTGCCGCTGCCGATATCTTGGGCTCCGACCAAAGCTGAAGATGGTGACGGCAAACGAACTTTCCCGCATGCGACGGTTGGTGCCGACAGCATCGCCGCAGCAATTGCGGGAGGCCTTTCCAAATCGGTCCCTTAGGCAACTCCGATCGGTAAGTCGCTATCATGGCATCACCCGGAAACGTCCACCATTCAAGCGAACGGGCATCTCGGCGATAGATGCCATACGGGATCGATGCTTTGAACTCGGCTACTCAATGGGCGACTTGGATGAATTGGCCAAGACCAAAGGCTACTTTAGAAAAGCCAACTGGATTCTACGCGGCAAACCCAACTACCGGGCAATAGGCCGCGCTGTTGAGGCGCTCGACGGCGAACTAACGATCCGCTGGAGGGAGGAATGAAGGTGGCGCGCGCTGCAATCGAGGCGGAGATCGAGCGGCTGCTTTGCCTCCTGGACAACATGGATGGTGATCCTGACCTCGAGCCTGACCCGCTAGAGGAGCAGCACGACGCTGAGGCCGAGCTTACTTGGAACAGCGGGCTTGCGCCGGATTGGTTCGTGATCGCCGAAAGGGCGAGGCAAAAGGCTCCGCAACGACCCTGACCCTGAGCATGTCATGAAACGCAAATAAGAGATCGGATGATTGGGGCTCCCGTGGCGCTCCCGCTGCGGGGGTGACAGGATTTCAATCTGCGGGCAGGCTCCTCAAGCTTAACTGGTCAAGGAGCCCTGCCCATGGATCTGTTCGTCGGTCTC
>NZ_PXYL01000028.1 GCF_003012705.1 Pseudaminobacter soli (ex Li et al. 2025) | reverse complement strand
GACGAACAGATCCATGGGCAGGGCTCCTTGACCAGTTAAGCTTGAGGAGCCTGCCCGCAGATTGAAATCCTGTCACCCCCGCAGCGGGAGCGCCACGGGAGCCCCAATCATCCGATCTCTTTTTTGCATTTCGAGTTGCGCCTCGGCATGCCTGATCGGAACCTGCGCGATGTGGATCTCGGACACCGCGTTCGAAGTGATCGCGCGCCGACTCAGGACACAACCGCCCACATGATCTCAACAATGGAAACGTCCGCAGCAATCCTGCGAAGCGGGCGTTTCAGTGCCGAACGGGGCCTAGTGTGCGGATGGATGATGATGATGGTGATGATGGGGGTGCTTATGATGCCCGGGCTCCCCGGTGTTGCCGCCGCCGGTGGCACCGCCAGTGCCCGAAGGACTGCCGATATCAGCGCCGCCTGCGGTGCCACCGCTACTGCTGCCCATGTCGTCGGTCGTGCCGCCTGCGGCACCGCCACCGACCCCGGCAGCCAGCGCCGAGGTCATCAGAGCTATCGTCAGCGCAAACGCAGTCACAACTCTCATGATCATCTCGGAGTTCCTTCCTCGCTGTGATCCGACGCGTGGATGCGACCCAAGCAAACCCGCGGTCAGCACCGTAGTTCCCGGGCGGCGGATCAATTCGATCGCAGGCAACAAGGGCGTGGTGACTTGATTGGCGTCGTGATGCTCGGAGAGACGCACCGACGAACTGAGGAGCGGGATCAGTGCCTACGCGCGCTTTGGGGCGGGCGAAGCTCGGTGAACGCTCCTCCAGGAAATCATCCAGCCACAGGCCGCTCCCAGTCCACCGGGGTCGGTGTTCATATCTCTCTGGCGCGCGCCGGAGACTCGCTGAATGTCTGTTGTCGCGATACGCGCGCCAGAAGCCGCCGGTCCGGTAACGGCCCCTTTGCTGCCTGACAGCAATGCGCACCATGTCGGCTATTCCGCCGGTCCCTCCAGAAGCGGACATTGCTGGTCTTAACGCCAAGGGAGAGGTCGCGCCAGACAACGGACGCGAGCAGATGCAGCGAACTATCCTATGAGGGTTGCGGCCGAAAAGCAAAACGGCGGGGGAACCCTACATACCGTCCGTGACGCGCCGCCGGCGCGCGCGCCGCGTCGCCAGTTCGTCTTTTGAACGTAACCCATGGTGAGCGACATGACGACGAAACATAAACACGACAACCCGATCCTCGTGGCCGGAGCAGCCGGCGCTGTGGGCGGCATCGGCCGCAACCTCACCAAATTCCTGCTCGCAAGGGGGCACAAGGTGCGCGCCTTGGTTCGGCGTGAGGACGAGCGCGCCGAAGCCCTACGGCGGCTCGGCGCAGAGGTCGTAGAGGGCGACCTGACGGACCTCGCCTCGATGCACCGCGCCATCGAAGGTTGCGCGCGCATCTATTTCGGAATGTCTGTCTCGGCCGCCTACCTGGAGGCCACGATCAACACCGCCGCGGTGGCGCGCCACCACGGCGTCGAGGCTTTCGTGAACATGTCGCAGATGACAGTCACGCAAATGAGCATCAGCGAGACCACCGATAGCCCGCAACACAAGCTGCACTGGCTGGCGGAGCAGGCTCTGTCCTGGTCAGGACTGCCGGTCGTCACGGTGCGGCCGACAGTCTTCCTCGAGGGCTTCTTTCTTCAACTCGCCGCCCCCGGCGTACGGGCCTCCGACGAGTTGGCGCTGCCCATGGGCGGCGGTAAGACCTCGCCGATCTCGGCGGTCGACGTGGCGCGTGCGGTAGCAGTGATCCTCGACGACCCCCGACCGCATATCGGGCAAATCTACGATCTGACGGGGCCAGAATCGGCCGATCTGGACCACTATGCGCGCGTCTTCTCCGAGGCGCTTGGCAGGCCCATCCGATATCGCGACGTCCCGCTCCCGGCGTGGGGCGAAGGCCTTCGTCAGGCGCGGTTTCCTGAACACGTCGTCAGGCATCTCTCGGCCATGGCCGAGTTGACCAGGCAGGGGCGTTACGACCGCATGACGGACACCATCTGCAAGCTCACCGGCGAAGTACCGACGAACATGCGCGACTTCGTAAAGCTCCATGCCGCTGAGTTCAAGCAGCGCTGACCAGCGCGCGAGTTGCGCCATTCCGTTTTATGAGTACGCGTCCTGGTTCGGCCCTAACCCGACAAGCGGTCAGTACTCCCAGGGGCCCGGTACCCATCGAAAGACGTCGCCGTCGACCGCCACGTGGCAGACGGACGGGAACGACAGGTGAGTGGCCACCAGCGACTCGCGGTTCGCCGCCAGCTCCCGCAAAAGACGGACCCGGACTCGGGCCGCCTCCTCGGGGTCGTGTTCGAACCCGTTGTACCAGTCGGGGTGCTCGAACCCGACCTGGAACACGGCGTCGCCGGCTGACCTACATGGACGCCGCTTGGCCGTCCGCCGAAGCGCGTCCGGGAACCCCGGCGGCATGGAGACCCGGGAGAAATCGGGCGACGCCCAGAACTCAGCCTCGGCGGCCGCCAGATGGATCCGCAGGTCCGGACGCAGCCGGTCTTTCACCCCATCGACGAGCAGAAAATCGGGGATGGGATCGAGTCCGCCGAGCCGGCCAGCCAGGCACGACCGGCCGCTACGGCGCAGCATCGCCAGCGAGTCACTGCCGATCAAGTCGAGCACGGCGTCGACCTGCTTCGCCTCGACAATCTGTTTGGAGAGATCTGGACGCTCGATCTCGCAGCGCTCTGCGCCGAGCTTCTCCAACATCGCGAAGCGCTCGCGACTGCGAGTCGTCGCGATCACCCGGACGCCGGCGGTGACCGCCATCTTGAGCGCGGCGTGGCCGAAGGACGACGTGGCGCCGCGGATGACGAGGAGTTGTCCCTTCTTGATCTCCAGCTTACGGAACAGACAGGTCGAGGCGGTCGCGTAGGTCTCGGGGATCGCCGCGAGCTCAGTCCACGAGAGATCCGCGTCGATAAGTGCGAGTTTGCACGGGTGCCCGCGTGTATTCGGCGTAGCTGCCGTTGATGATGCGGCCGAGACCGCCCATCAGCGCCGCGACCTTGTCGCCGAGCGGGAACTCGCCGCCGGGGCAAGATTTCACGATCCCTACGCATTCGATGCCGCTGACCGGCGCGGCCTCGGCCCATTCGCCACGACGCATATGCAATTCGGCGTGGTTGACGACGTGGCCGCGCTTGGACTCTGGCTCCGGGATGTCCGTCTAGACCAGGCTATCCAGGCCGCCGAATTTTTTGAGAACGATGGCGCGCATGACGAACTCTCCATGGGTTGTGAAAGCCGGTGGTGTGATCAGCCGGGAAGGAAGTCGCGGATGACCGCCGCGATCTCCGCCGCGTGGGTTTCCAACGCGAAATGTCCGGTGTCGAAGAAGCGGACGACCGCGTTGGGGATGTCGCGCTTAAACGCCTCGGCGCCCGGTGGCAGGAAGAACGGATCGTTGTTGCCCCACGCCGCCAGGAAAGGCGGCTTATGGGTCCGGAAATATTGCTGGAAGGTTGGATAAAGCGCGACGTTGCTCTTGTAGTCGCCGAACAGATCGAGCTGGACCTCTTCTACGCCGGGGCGAGCCAGATAGAAATTGTCGAGCGAATATCCGTCTGGGGAGACACGCGCCGGGTCAGACACGCCGTGCGTATATTGCCAGATCGTCGTCTCGGGCTTGAGGAAAGCGCGTAGCGCCTCGCGGTTGGCTGCGGACGGGTCCTGCCAGTAGGCCCTGATTGGGTTCCAGCCGTCGCTGAGCCCCTCTGCATAGGCGTTGCCGTTTTGCGAGATGATTGCGGTAATCCGGTCCGGATGCTTCACCGCCAGCCGGAAGCCGGTCGGCGCGCCGTAATCGAAGACGTAGAGGGCATAGCGATCAAAGCCGATGATCTCGGTGAAACGGTCGATCGTCGCCGCGATCCGGTCGAAACTATGTCCGCCGGCCGGCGGATCGGAGTTACCGAAGCCCGGCAGGTCCGGGGCGACCATGTGGAAGCGATCGGCGAGAAGCGGGATCAGATCGCGGAACATATGGCCGGCACTCGGGAAACCGTGCAGCAGTAGGAGCTTCGGAGCGTCCGCCTGGCCGGATTCGCGGTAGAAGACTTTGAGGCCGTCGACGTCGGCGGTTTGGTAGGCGATGGTGGTCATGACTTGCCTCCGGGTTGCCCTGGTTGGAACCTGAATGTCACGGTCATGGAGGTTACGATCCACACTCGGACCGGGCTGCGGCAATCGCCGCGCGCAAGACGTCGAGCACGGTGTCCGGGGCAGTCACCAGTGGCGTGTGATCGACTGGATGGGCATGCACCTGGGCCTGCATACGCGCCGCCATAAAGCGCTGATGGACCTCGACTATCATGCGGTCCTGCTCAGCCACCAAGTACCAGCTCGGGCGGTCTTTCCAGAGCGGCCGGGGCACTGCGACGGTGATGCAAGCAGGTGAGATCGGCCGCTGGACCGCGGCTAGCACTTGCAATTCTTCCGCCGCAGCATTCTGCGCAAACGCCGCGGGGAAGGCTGTGTCCGGTAGATAAATCAGCCCGTGGTCGTCAGGCGCTAGCTTCGGCGCCTGCGGATGAGGCTCCGTACGGTAAAACACATCTGCGACTGTCTCACCTTCATCCGGCGCCAGCGCGGCTACATAGACCAACCCTCTGACCCTGTCGCTGCGCGTGGCCGCGATAACAGCCCCAGCATAGGCATGGCCGGCGAGCACGACCGGGCCCGGCACCCGCTCCAGCGCCCGATCAAGCGCCGCCACGTCGTCATGAAACGAGGTCAGAGGTAGTGGCGCCGCAATGGCCCGAATGCCGTCCGCCGCCAGGGGCTGGATGATCTTCGACCAACTCGATCCATCGGCCCAGGCACCGTGGACGAGAACTACACTCACGTCATGCAGGGACATCGTTGCTCTCCTTCGAAGGGACTGGATGGATATAACCACGCAGGCAACTACAAGGTAGTTACTCTCATTGGGCGTAACTTGTCAAGTTGCCTTGGAGAGGTTATCTGATGGACGTATTCACGAAGGCTAGGGCTGGCAGCCACAGGGCCGGAAAGAGGAATTGCGATGAACCACCGTCCACCTGCGATCTTTGTCGGTGATGCGCCGGGATTGGACTTCCTGAATTCGATCGCAACGCCAGTTGATATCCCCATCGACTGGATCGACGACGGCGAAGGCTATCTGAGCTGGCTGGAACAAGCCCATCTGGCGCCGGGCGACGTGCTCCAGGAGATAAGGCTACGTGCCCTCCCTGGCGAACTCGACACGGTCGCGGATCAGGCAAGAAGTCTGCGGGAATGGTTCCGGGGCTTCGTCCACCGGCAGAAGGGCCGCCCGCTCCCGCCCGAGGTGCTAACGGAGCTGGAGCCGCTCAATCGCCTGCTTGAGCGCGGTGAGACCTTCACGCGAATCGTCCCGCCGCCGTCGGGTCAAGGCCCCCTCTCGCTTCAGGCTGTGCGTCGATGGCGGACACCCGAGGCGCTGCTCCTCCCGGTCGGCGAAGCGCTCGCACGGCTTGTCTGCACGGAAGACTTCTCGCATCTGAAGGCTTGCGAGGGTCCAGCCTGCACGCTGCTCTTCGCTGACCACACGCGGGGCCATGCGCGGCGTTGGTGCAGCATGGCGATCTGTGGCAACCGTGCGAAGCAGGCGGCATACCGACAGCGCCTCAAGACACACTCTCGGTAGCCCTTTGCTCAAACGGTAATGTGCCCAATGTCTGGATAGGGGCCGGTTCCGGACCGTCCGCTGCCGGGCGGCAATGAGCCGATAGCTGCCGTTCGTCGGCCCGGCCATCCCGAGGTGTTCGCGGCGTAATCCCGGATTACTAGCCACCAATCTTGATTCTCGGCACAAACCCTTTTCCGGCACGGAGGGGCACAAAGTGGCCGCGCGTACTCTCGTCCTCACGTTCAATCAGCAACAGTTCGAATTGCTCGACAGAACTATCGCCAACGGCGCTGCAAGAAACCGGCTGGCGCTTATGTATCGCGCCCTGAAAGAATTTCGACGCGAGACGGGGCAAAGCCGAACGCAACCAAGACCGCTGAACCCGACGGGGCGTCGCTGCCCGCCGACAGATTACCACTCGGCTGGCGCTGATAGTTCTCCCTGGGTACCCAGGGGTATGGTCGACAGGCTGGGGGTCGGTTGAAAAAGGGCCCGGTCTGCCGGCAACCACGGAGGTCCGAGGTCATGCCCGTCGCAATAAACACATCCACCGTAGGTTGGATAGATCGACCAATCATAGCGACGTTTCCGCCGATGCCACTTAACACTCTTACGGAAAATGCGCTGTTGGATCAGCTATATTATGGTATGGCTCACTCGATCTTCCGCTGCCTAAGCCTTCGCCGAACTACGGCTTACGCTGTTCTGGTCCGGCAGCTTTCTATCACTTAATCGCCGCATCAGAATCCGCCTCACCGGACTATCATAGTATCGGTCCAAGGCAAACGCGAGGAGCGATAGCATAACCAGGACGGCGACCCCTGACGCCGGAGCCAGATCAGTCAATTGCACACCAAAGACCCTGGACGAGACCCTAGTGGTCCACCAGAGCACAGGAGCATGGACCGCGTAGATCGCATAGGAACATTTGCCTAGCAAAGCAAAGCACTGCCGAAATCGAAGACTGCCCTCTGAGGCCGCCGCAATGGCAGCCAAGGTAGGGAAAACAAAAATCACAACCGCGAGATCAAAAATTGCCCGATAGTCCTTGCTGACCGGCACTGCAAAGATTGGGATCAGGACAACGACGCACAGTACAGCATGGAGACCGTTCCCTCGCCAAGTCAGCGGGAACCTGAAGAGCAGGACGCCAAGGAAAAATGAAAATATAACGCGACCGAAACCGCCAGAAAAACCGCTCCAAGAGATACCGGCATCGAGACCCTCGAACTGAAAAGCCGACCAAATCAACAGAACCGCCCCAAGACCCACGACTGACATAAGGAATCGAGTCGCCTGCGCGGGCAATGTCGCAGAATACAAGTAATTGGCCGTAAGCTCGAAGAACAGCGACCACGCCGGGTAGACAAAGGGATAGAGAGATATGTCACCGGAAAAAACGCCCGCTGGGGTTGGCATAAAGAGGACAGCAAATACAAACGCGATCGCTATGCCCACGAGCGAATATTCCGACGTTCCGAACACATGACTTGCAAGAAAGAAGGCCGCGCCAACGAGAGTCCCGAGGATGTAAAGCGGGTACAGGCGCACGATGCGGATGAGCATAAATCGTCTGACTGACATACCTCGCTTGAGTCGTTCTTCGTAGGCGTGTGATAAAACCAAGCCGCTCAGCAAAAAGAAAAGATCGACGGCGAGGTAGCTTGATCGGAGATGTCCGCCAAACAAGTTTTGAGCATGGAACTGCAAGACCGCTAGCGCGGCGATGCCGCGAAGCCCGTCCAAAGTCGAGAATCTCAACTGAGATGCATCCGTCCCCTCGGGCGGAGTTCGCCGGGCCTGTTGAATTGTCCGTGACAAGACGCTTCCCTTGACCGTCTATCCTGAAGGTGACGCACAGGTTGGCTTCGAGTCTGTTGCTACTCAATTGCGCGCTTTGGTTGATGGCACGGCGTCAAAGTCATCCGGAAGGGTCAGGTCTATGCCCATCGAACGATCCAGATCGAGACGATACCAGAATTTGCGTCTTGTGATCTCGATCTATCTCGGTTGCGGATGCCGGCGGGTAAAAGCTCTGCGACTTCGATACCAATCCACGATACCGATCCCGACCCCGAGGCGACAGCGAATTAGTTGCCGCGCGTCTGGCGAGATCTCTCCAAGTGAAGTTCAGCCGAAATAGGATTGCGTGCCGAAAATAGGAACGGAAAGAAAACGTGCTCGTAGCGCGGGGGCTAGGCCCGCAATCACTAAAGATTGGACGACCCCACGCAGCATGGTGAACGTCCGGCTCGGTTAGGTCAGGAAAGGGCCCATGCCGCCCCCCTAAACGTTCACTCTTGAACATCCCCGGTCCAAAAGCTGCCGGCCCGCTTCCGGCCCTATGCTGCCGGGCCGCTTCGCGCCCCAAATCGGACGTCGAGACCACCTTCGTCTTTTCCCAAAAGCTGACGTCGTTTGGCGACAAAGCCGGAGGCCGCCTTGCACTTCCTGTTCGTCATTACGCCCTCGGCTCGTAACTCCCAAAGTCGCCTTTATCTCGTTTCCATAGCCCCATTCAATCGGGCGGAGTGGCTCGCAAGGTGAGTCAAGTTTCGACGCGCTTACCCACCAGGCAAAGGCAGCATCGCGAAGGCGACGTTTGGGGGAGGCGCGCGAGCGTACAACAGCTTTGTAGTGTGCTATGGGCTAGAAGCGACCATCCTGTCACGCCTCACGGCATCGAGGGGGCGACGAAAGGCGATGTTGGCCGTGATCGTGCTGCCGATGGTGTTGGTGAAGCGGTCGAACCAGCGGATCGACTTGGCTGGCATCGCGGGAACGGCGACATAGGACTTGGTCTGGCGCATCGCATTCAGCCAGTTGAAGGCGGTGCCATAGCAGATGACGGAGCGGCATTGCTGCCGCTGTAGCTCCGCGCGCCATAGATCGCGCCCCATCCGTGATAGGCGTCGTCGGAAATGAAGGAGGAAGAACAGCGATCGACCCGATTTACCCGGACATGTCAATTCAACCATGGCGTCCGCCACGCCGACCGCCGCTTGACGACTTGAATGGTCCGCCTCCGCCGGCAGCATCATAGATCGGTAGAGGCGTGCGCAAGGCTATGCGCCGTGCGTGCGTTCGGCTCTTCAAATAACCTAGGATCCCCGCAACGATTCCCAAGCGCTCTTGCCAAACCAACGATCTTGGATAGTCGTCAGGAAGACGTTGGTTCTTTTGTGCGAACGGTCCGACCATGTGCAGGAGCCCGGCAGGAAGCACTCTCAGGAGACGCAAAGCCGTCGAAGGGTTATCAATGATTATCTTGGTGAGGTAAGCTCCAAGGCCCATACCGTAGCCGTAGGCCTGTCGACGCATGCCTTCGTCCGAGCGACGGTGGTAGTGCCAAACAATTGCAGCCGGTTCGTAGACTAGTTTGAACCCGGCTATGATTACGGAATAAAACGACGAAAGGTCATCACCTCCACGCGCCAATGTTCCAGCGCCCAGCGCAGGATCGAATCCTCCAATGGACTTAAGCGCGTTCATGGTAAAGGCCATGTTAGCGCCAGAGCCGAACTGTCCTGCGGTAAAAGGAAAAAGCGATCCTTTGGGCCGATTGCTTCCGAGATCAAAGACCCTACGCTCTACGCCCTTTCCGAAACCTCCGTGAAGTTCCGTCCAAATCTGTGCGCGCGTTTCCAACTCTGCAGGAAGGATCAGCCCAGTGACGCAACCAACGTCGCTGTCCTGAAAGTTGCTGGCAATTGCCGCAACCCAATGTCGATCGACAGCCACATCGTCATCGGTGAAAAGAATGATATCGCCTGTCGCGACCGAAACGCCTGTGTTGTGCGCACGCCCGAGCCCTGGAACATCCTCGCGAATATAACGAATACGCTCGTCCGACTGACAGCGCGTAGCAACAAGATCCGCCGTTTGCGAAGATGACGGCGCATTGTCGACAACGATGACCTCGTGCGCGGCAAGGCTCTGTGAACACAATGAGTCGAGGCATCTGGCCAGGCTTTCGGCTCGATCTCTAGTCGCAATAACGATGCTGATCCTTTTCGTCACAAGGGGCAGCTTTTCCCCTTCGTCCAGATTAATCTCGCCAATGCGCTCTCGCAGTTCGGCGACGGAAACGACGGCTTCTTTCACATCGAATTCGATTACGCGCAACGGTTTCGCACCTGCGCGGATTAGGCAAAGCACTGATCCATAGTCTCCGTGCTCGCTTCCCACCATCGATATCGGACGGAGGGGCTCGCGAAGATCGACGCTGGCGACCTTGATGGGCCGGAAAGAGATCGTCATGCAGGCCTCGCCATTTGTGCTAGGCGCGCGGACACATATCCGGCAGTGGTAAAACTCAGGCCGGCGAGAATGCTGCCTGCACGCGCCAGCCCCCAAAGATCAAACCGCAGAAACGCTTCGGCGAGCGACCGTAGCACGCCGAGCGGCAACGTTATTGTCACATAAGCGCGTTCGCTTGACAGGGCATCACCAACGCCCACCGCATTAGCGACTTGCATTTTCGAGCGCCCCTCGGCGAGACATCTGCGCCAGAAATAGTCGAAGCGCAATCTCTCCGAAGTTACCTGATGATAGACCACCATCGAGGGATCGTAGAGAATCTTGGCGCCCGAGATCGCTTGCCGAGCTCTGATGCAAAGTTCAGTTTCCTCGCAGCCAGCTGCGTCTTGCCGAGTGCGCCCGATTCCCTCGCGAAATCCGCCGACTCTCTCAAACACCGACCGGCGAAAAGACATATTGCAGCCAATCGGATTTCTCACCTGTGCGGTATGAGTAGGCTGGCCGCGATAGCTGCAACCGAGAACCCAGTAGAATTCTTCAGGGAACCAGCGGGGCTTTTTGACTTGCCATAGCGGAACTACTTTACCCCCCGTTCCGATGACGGAAGGGTTTTCGTATTGGTCTACCATCGCGGCGAGCCAATCGGGCTCGGCAATAGCATCATCGTCCAGGAATGCGATGATGTCGCCGCTCGCATGTTCAATGCCGGTGTTTCGCGCGCCCGACAGCCCTTGAACACCGGAATTGGGAATTACCTTCGCCTGCGTGAACTCAAGACTTACGAGATTGAGCAGGGGGAGGTTGTGATCGACCACGACTATCAACTCGCCGGCACGATGGCTTTGCGCAAGGACGGATTTGATTGCCCGGTTGAGTTGCGCATGCCGCTCATGCGAATAGGCACAGATAATGACCGACACCGACAACACGATCGGCCTCACACGACAGCTCTATCCGCACGCGAACGTGCGCTGGCACCCTGACTCTCGGGACCGATCCGCAATGGCTGTGATCTGCCGGCACCAAGTTTGACTATCGTCTTCAACACACGCCAACCATCAGGGATCGTTCGCAGATTACTGACACCGTGAATGCGCTGGAATTCTTTGCTCGCCACCTCCATTACCTTAAGTTTGGCGCGCAGTGCTTGGACGTTCATGTGCGTCTCGATCTCGAAACCGGATGCCTCTTCGATCCGAAGATGTGGCAACACGTCCTTCCAGAAAGCATTATAGCCATAGCAAAGATCGGTGAACTTTCCACCAAAGCGGAAATTGACGAGTTGGAGAAGGCCCCAGTTTCCAAGACGTCGATACCATTCCATGTCAAGGGTTCCACCGCCTTGGAGAAACCGCGACCCCTTTACGAAATCCGCACCTGAGAGCAGCACGCCAACGAATGCGCTAATTTCGCGTGGATCGGCCGATGCGTCCGCATCCAGCGTAACGATGATGTCGCCCCGAGCGGCATCGAAACCTGCTCGAAGTGCAGCACCCTTGCCGCGTGCGCCTTGAGTCACAATGACGACGTTTGGCAAAAGCGACTTTGCTACTTCGATCGTTCCGTCTGTTGAATTGCCATCCACAACGATCACTTCATCAACCCAAGCGGGGATATTCGGTAATACATGTGGAAGATTCATTGCCTCGTTCAGAGTCGGGACGACGACGCTGACTCGAGGTATCGCCATCATAATATGAGAAGCAATATTCGGACGATACTGATGTCCAAAACTCATCATTACTGTCACTCCACGGTAAACGTTACTTCTTGCTCATCCATGGAGGTAGAGTTCAACTTAAAAATAACTATTAGATAGGTAAAAGCGTATAACTATATATCAACATATAAATTACACGCGTACTTCATCCACCCCCCGCAGATGCTCAACATGTATTCGGCTGTAAACAATTTGTAAACTAATTTCTACTTTATGGTTAAAATAGAAACCTCAATGCTCTGCGCAAATGACCGGATCGACGGAAGTCGTACCAATCTCTTGAGATTGCAATCTTTCATTGCTGCCTAACGCAGGTCGCATTTGAATGGACCCATCTCGACGGCTCTGAAGTAGTTGCGACATTATGTGATCTTCAGTTGCGGGTATTGCCGAGAGCCTGCGCCACGATGTCGAAGCTGCGGACGGCCGCCTTGGCAGGAGTATCTTGAGTTTGGAGAAGGCCATCTCAATCGGAATTGAGCCCCCCCCTAAACAATGACAATTGTTTCGTCTAAGATGGTTTGCATTAGATTTCGGCACAAAGAGGCAGCTACATTGCACAACCAGAAGAAGATGCGACATCCGGAAGCGCAGGTTTTCTTTGAGAGGTGGATTGAACTGACAACCGAATGGGAAATAGCCTATTCCCATTATCTCGCCGCGCTCAAAGATAAGCTGGTCGATGAAGGCCTAGGTAATCACCCGAGCGACGACTTACGCGCCGTCGAGGACCAAGCTCTCCAGCGGCTGAAATCTCTCAAGGTAGAGATGGACACTCTTGTCGAGCAAGCTGCCAGTAACCGGCCGCAGATCAAGTCAGAGTTAGTCGTCGGCATGCTGGTCTCCGGCACCAAGCCATGGCATGACAAGTAAGAAGACCCCACCTGAAATCCGGGCCGCGCATAGGCCAAGCCGGTCAGTTCACGTCTTTAGCCCCCCGCTAGGAAGCTGAATACCCTAAGAACAGCAACCGCAAAGAAAACAGGGACAACAATCCAGGCTAGGGCGGTCATCAACCGTACGAATCTCGCCTGCGCGCCAACAGCTACCCCGAACTGCCGGAGACCAACGACGCTGATCGCCACAGCAGCGATGATCGCCCCGAGCATTCCGGTGCGCGTGAGTTCTCCAGAATTAATCGGATTCTCCATAACGTTGACATGGATCGTCAGCTGCCCGTCCGTATCGAGCGCTTTGTCCGTCGCCACTCGCACTTGGGAGAATTTGCCGAGCGCGCGCAAATTGCTTGCGAACAGCTCGAGCTTTGCCCAATCAAAGGCTTGCCCCACACGAAATGGAGCAACCTCCAAAAGCGACGCCCCGCTCACACGACGCAGACCTCGGAAGACAACCCCTCCAAACGTGGCTGCCGGTCCGGCGTCGACCTCGATAATGATGTGAGCAAGCCGCGTCGACGGGTCTGGCACGGCTTGGCTGCGAACCACTCTTGCAAGCCCATAAGTCCTTGCGCGCACGCGATAAATGACATCATCGGCAATCTTCTGGACCGCCTCGCTACTAGCGACTTGCCCGGTGAATGCTAGCAAGACTGTCGCCAAGTCAGATGCGGTGCGGTCGTCCAAGTCGGCATGCTTTACGCCATCGAGTTCGATAGAACCAATATGATACTGGGGCCCCGTGATTGGTTTCAGCACCGCGGTACCATTCTCTTGATCGATGATATTTAAGGCGACCTGTCCAGACAGGTAGCCGAGAGAAAGGAGAAGGCTCCGCAATCGTCTACGTTCGTTCTCAACCCAGAAATCAAGTTTTGCCCTTGTGACATCCGCGACAGCTTTTTCTAGCCCGAGATAAACAGGTAAAGCATAAGTGGACTTAATCACAGCAGCTGTTTCCGGGTCTTGAACAAGACTAAGATCGAGACCGGAATGTACTTCCTCTGCCGCAGCGGTGGCCACCATTGGGAGCGCACCGGAAGCGAGCAGAGCAGCAGCAAGCATTGGGAAAACGTAAATTGCCCTTGTGCGCTCGCGCGAAATATTCACAACAAACGCCAAATACCACAATGCCATAAGCATCCGTCTATCCTGTGTCATAGGCATCAGTCACCGAGGGGGAAAGGTCAATGACGACGTCTAACGTTTCGGTCAACGATTTTAAAAACGTTTAATATTTTCATTTAATGATTAATAAAACTAGAGGCGTATATGCTTGTCGATGCCACCATTCCGATAAACATTCCGCGGCATACGCTTAAGCAGCGCCGATGGAGTTAATTAACTCCATTGCATGAAAACCACACTGTTATATGCCTGCTGTTGAGCGGAATGCGATACAAGCATATGAAGATGGACACTGAACTGAGATTCGACGTAGATCGCGTCGACGGGAAGCAACAGATATTGAATACTTGATCAACTATGTCAGGGTCTAACGCTGGGCAGACTGATGAACGAGAACGCGATCGCAAGAAACGCATCTGGTACATCCGGCCACTTCGCAAGGCCACGGCGGCTTGCGATGTTCCTCCATTCGCCCCTGATCCGCAATGGATATGCCCTAATCGCCAGCGCCGGCCTCACTTCAGTCCTTGGGCTTCTCTACTGGATCCTCGCGGCGCGCCTTTACAGTCCTGAACAAGTTGGCGTTGCTGCAGCACTGATCTCAACGATGATGACGCTCGGCAACATCGCCCAACTAAATCTTGAGAACGTGTTGAACCGCTTTTTGCCTGTCGCAGGCAAAGGTGCAAGAAAAGTCGTCCTGCTTGCCTATTTCGGCGCAGCGACAGCATCGTTCTGCCTGTCCCTCGTGACGGTATACTCGGTGGGGTGGTTTATCGATGAAGCGTCGTTTCTTCGCGCCGAGCCTCTAGCAGCCGGCGCGTTTGTGCTCGCATCGGTAGCCTGGACACTGTTCGCGCTGCAGGACAGCGTTCTCGCAGGCTTGCGTCAGTCCACATTTGTACCAATCGAGAACACGATCTTCGCCGTCTCCAAGCTCGTACTCCTCATCATTTTCTCTGGCAGCTCGGTGTTGGGCTCTGGCATCTATGCTGCCTGGGTTCTGCCGCTCCCATTCCTTTTAGCATTCGCCAATTGGTTCATCTTTCGGCGCTTCCTGCCTCGTCATACCTTGGTCTCAAGGCCGGATGCCGAACTCGATCGGAAAACAATCGCCGCCTATTTCGGCTGGGACTATATCGGCACTATGGCGTCGATGACCGCCATCGGTGTAGCACCACTGTTAGTGTTCCATGTCAGCGGTTCGGCAGCTCTCGCTAGATACTATCTTGCCTGGCAGATCGCCTACAGTCTCTACCTGATCGGCCGTTCGATGGGGGTGTCACTGCTGACCGAGGTTGGCTTTGAGCAGCACAAGATACGGTCGCTGATGGCGGAAGCGCTGATCTACACCATGGTACCGTTAGCGAGCGCCGTCATATTGCTTGTTGCCGGTGCGCCGTACCTCATGCAGCTGTTCGGCGACAGCTATGGCCATGACGCCACCTTACTATTGCAGATCGGTGCCTTGGCCTGCCTGCCATGGGGGTGGGTGACGCTTTCGCTCGCGGTGGCCCGCGCCCAGGGACGTACGATCCTTGTTGCGGTGGCTGAACTCATCACTTGCGCCATCGTTCTGGGCGGCGGCTCAATTCTGCTCAAGCGATACGGAGTAGTCGGTATGTCCGTTGCTTGGTTGATTGCGCATTCGACAGTCGCCATTGGTATCATCGCGTACGTCATCATGCAGAGAGGTGTAGGCATCCTCTTCGAGGCAGCCTTGCACGTTGGCTCCGCATTGGCCCAAGTTAAAGATGGCTTCGATGCGGCGATCCGACCGAACCCTAAAGGTAATCTGCCGGCGGAACTTCTGTCGCTGATAGAAAAGGCAGGGGGATGCGACCTCACAACTTGGTGCATTGTTGCCGAGCCGAGACGCGAGAGCGATATTCGAACAATCTTCCTTGCGGAAAGCGGGGCCTCATCGCCAGCCGCTGCAGCGCCGGCCCTAGTCGTTAAGGTTGCCAAAAGCACCGAGGCCAAGGAGGGCCTGAAACACTATGTCGACCAAGTCAAGCGGCTCAGTTGTGACAAGCGTCTCTCTGAAGTCGGTTTCGAGTTGCCCTCCCTTCTAGCGGTCGATTTTTCGTCATCCGAATCTATCTCCGTCGAGCGAGTTCTACCCGCCACGGATGGAAGAGCTGCACTTGCCTTGACGCCATCAGCAAATGTTGGGTTGGCGAACGCCATGGATGCGATTGCCCAAGTTCATCGATTTACTGCTGCATCTACAGTCTTAGACCAGAGGTGGCTTGATCGCTGGATTGAGCATCCGGCGGCAATAATAAGAAAGACCGCCGGCGTGACCCTTCTTGAGGGGCAGCGCAAAGCTGCCATCGACGCACTAATTCGAGAACAAACGCACTTCTGGCAAGGCCGAAAACTTAGCGTCGGGCTCGGGCACGGAGACTATTGTCCGGCTAACATCCTCTTTGGCCCTGCCGTCGACGTCAGTGCAGTAATCGACTGGGAGGCAGCAAATTATGAAATGCCACCCGGTATCGATGCGATGCACTTGCTCATGACCCAGCGCGCTATGAGGGCGAACGAAGAGCTTGGACATGTCGTGCGCGAACTCTTGTCGAAGCCCGCACTGCAAAATTACGAAGTCGCTGCGCTCGGCGAAATTGAACGGCAGTGCGTGACCGCGTACGGCTCGCTGAAGGAGCCGGCGATCATCCAAGCGCTATGTGGCTTCGCCTGGCTCCAGCATGTTGCAGCAAATCTCAGGAAATCACGGCGATTTCGCACAGGGCGCCTTTGGCTAGCGGTAAACGTCGAACATGTTCTGAGAACATACCTTCAGCGCGCAAACCCAGAAGCAAGCAGCGTATAAGTAGCCATGATAGACCACGGTGCAACTCCTTCCACCCCCTCTCAACAAGGCATCGGTGATCACCTAGTAACCAGGAACCAACTCATGAAGATACTGTCGCTCGCGAGCCTTGTCGCAGCGATGGGTCTATGGTGGATGATTTTGCCGGCGATCGATCCCGATCGGATGACGGATCTTGGGCTTGTCTCAATTCTGCCGTTACAGTTTTACGGAGCGATGGCGCTTCTAGCGGCCGGATTTGCGCTTGCCCTCTCATCACGTTCAACTGTGGGTCTTCTACCGGTACTCCACATAGTCGGGCTGGTGTCGATTCTCCATGCCACTCCCGCGCTTGTCTACGGAACGCTACGTTATTCTTGGGCCTGGAAACATCTTGGGATCGTCGACTACATCCAGCGTCACGGCGCGGTGGATCGGATCGCGGATTACCTTTCGGTTTATCACAACTGGCCTACCCTGTTCTTGGTCACGGCGTGGCTGTGTAACCTGCTGGGCCTTAATTCACTCGACCTATCTTATATCGTACGCTTTACGCCGGTGGTTCTGAACCTCGGTTTCGTTGCGACGCTCATCCTCATTTATCGTCACCTTTGTGGCGACAGCAAGCAGGTGATGACTGCCGCCTGGATTTTCGTCGTCGGCAATTGGGTGGGGCAGGACTATTTCTCCCCTCAGGGCGTGACATTCCTTTTCTACCTGCTACTGCTCGCCCTATTTCTCGGCCCGCTGCGTCGCGACACCGGCATTGCCGTACCCGAAAGACTAGGAATTGTCACACGCGTATGGGCGTCGGCAGTTGGGGCCCCATCGATGTGGCAATATTATCACACGACCGGGGACAAGGCGCTCGCAACAGTAACTGCCCTTATACTGATAGCGGCGATAGTCTCGACACATCAACTGACTCCGCTTCTCGTCATTCTCGCGACGGGTGGCCTCGCCTTGATTGGACGCTTAAGCCCCGGCTTCCTACTCTTTGCAATCATCGGCGAACTAGCCTGGACGCTCTACTTCGCTGCGCCTTTCGTGGCGACGCACCTGATATCCGAGATCGCGCAGTTGGGTGAGATCGCGGGAGCCGTGGGGCAAATGGCGGATACCAGCATCATGTCCCCTGATCGTGTTTGGGTCGTGTGGGTTGGACGTACCTTATCGGCGACCATCGTCGTGGCTGCCGCGATTGGAGGACTCCGCCGCCTCGCGCGCGGTTACAGAGATGGCACTGCCATCGTACTCAGCTTGGTTCCTTTTCCCCTGGTCATTATCCCCTATGGTGGCGAAATTCTATTCAGGGCCTACTTGTTTGCCCTACCAATGCTCGCTTTTTTTGCCGCCTCAATGTTGTTCCCGCGACGAGACGCCGGAAGGGCAATCGCCTCATGTTTCTTGGCGGTTCTGGCTTTCCTAGGGGCCATTGCTTTCCTCTTCGCCAACAATGGCAAGGACCGCGAATACTGGTTCGCACCTGACGAGATTGAGACAGCCCATTGGCTGTACTCGACTGCACCAGCCGGATCCCTTTTGATTGAAGGTGCTCGCAGCTATCCGTCGCAATTCCTGAACTACGAGAACTTCACCTACGTCCCGATTTCAGAAGAGGATGCGGACGAAAGGGCAGGTATCCTTGCGGACCCCGTCGGGGTACTTGAGCGGTGGCTCAACGACGACACAAAGCAAGATGCATATTTCATCATAACACGCAGCCAGAAAGCGTATCTCGAAGCACAAGGCATCGTGCCTGTCGGGTCGCTGGCCGAGATCGAGAAGAAGCTCCTAGCCTCGCCGCATTTTATGCTTGCCAAGGCCTCCCCGAACGCCTTGGTGTTCAAGCTAAATCAACACCTTCGCTAAAAAGCACGGGCATTTTGTCGCTGAGCGGCCCAAGATGCGCGTTCCGTCACCGCCCTTTCTCCTGTTTTGAGTTCGTTTCCGTCGCACGATTAGCCGACAGTTTTCAACCTTACCGAGGTGGCATGCCTTGTCTGCTCTCAGGCTAAAGTAGATCAACGGCGGCTGTCTTCATGTCCTAGCTGACATCAATCTAGCGTTGCGTGGTTGTCACCGCCGATGACGCTCGGCCTCTCGGCGCAGCCTTCCGTTCAGGAAGATCACCCGCGCATGACGTCCCTTTGTGACTTCGGCCCGCAGCGGCAGCGATTCGCATACATTGCCGTCGCTATCGATCACATCGCGGAACACCAGCATTGGAGGCGTCCATCCGGATAAAGGGCGCCCATACAAGCAAGCCAAGCGCGAAGAGAAATCTGTGCTTTGAGGCCGGCTGCGACGACAGCAGGGCCAATCGACGTAGGATGCTGCAGTTGACTAGCGAAGGACTCGGCGTCTGCTTGCAGGATCGCGAATCCTTCCCACGAGCGTCCTTGTTGTGTGCCTGTGGAATGTCCGCTTCAGCCAAATGTGTTCCGAAAGCGGACCGACAGCTACCGGCCCCAAACTGCCAGTCAGCTTCGCGCCCCATCGCGGACGTTCAGGCAAACTTTGCCATCACCTAGAAGCGGACGTTTCGGCTCGTACTCGGCGACCCTGACGGCGTGGCATCACTATTCGGGTTCAGAGAGGCTTCGGCAAAATCCACCGCGCGCGATCAGGTGGTGGGTCATGAATTACCCTCCATGTTGATTTCCATCAGGAACTGACCCGGGATTTCCGCCGAGAATTGACCCGCCTTTCAGGTATGTTTCGGTTCGGTGGTGGTGGTCAAGGTCCTGCTTTTCCCCTTCGTGGTTTTGGTCTCATGCGCTGAGCTGTTCTTGAATCGGAAGCTGTCGTTTCCGGTTTCGAAGATGTGGCAATGGTGGGTCAAGCGATCGAGCAGTGCCGTGGTCATCTTGGCGTCTCCGAAGACGCTGGCCCATTCGCTGAAGCTGAGGTTGGTGGTGATGATGACGCTGGTGCGCTCGTAGAGCTTGCTCAACAAGTGGAACAGCAATGCCCCGCCTGACGCACTGAACGGCAGGTAGCCAAGTTCGTCGAGGATCACGAGATCGGAGTGGACGAGACGATTGGCGATCTGGCCGGATCGACCTTGTGCTTTCTCCTGCTCGAGAGCATTGACCAGCTCCACGGTCGAGAAGAACCGGACACGCTTGTGGTGATGCTCGATGGCCTGAACGCCGATCGCCGTTGCGATATGCGTCTTTCCTGTGCCGGGACCGCCGACCAGGACGATGTTGTTGGCTTCGTCGGTAAACTCGCAGCGGTGGAGCTGGCGCACCAGCGCCTCATTGACCTCACTGCTGGTGAAGTCGAAGCCGTTCAGATCACGGTAGGCCGGAAAGCGCGCCGTCTTGAGTTGGTATGCGACGGATCGAACCTCCCGTTCCGCGGTCTCGGCCTTGAGGAGTTGGGACAGGACTGGAAGGGCGGCTTCGAATGCCGGCGATCCCTGTTCGGTCAGTTCACCGACCGCCTGGGCCATGCCGTGCATCTTCAGGCTCCTGAGCATGATGACGATGGCGCCGCTCGCAGGATTATGACGCATGGCGCACCTCCATGGCCTTCCTCAAGGCATCGTAGCGCTCGACATTGGCCTTCGGCTCATTGGCGAGCGTCAAGGCCTGCGGCGCATCGATGGTCGGCGGGGTGAAGGATTTGCCATCGACGAGCCGATGCAGCAGGTTCAGCACATGCGTCTTGGTCGGAACGCCGGTCTTCAGCGCCATCTCGACGGCGGACAGCACGGCTTTCTCGTCGTGCTGAAGAACAAGGGCCAGGATGTCGACCATCTCACGATCACCGCCTGGCTTCTTGAGCAGGTTCTGCTGCAAGGCCCGGAATGCGTCTGGAAGCTCGGTGAACGGTGCATCGTTGCGCAGCGCACCCGGTTTGCGCTGCACGACCGGCCAGATAATGCCGCCAGTCGTAGACCGTCTGGCCGGGGCGATCATGCGAACGGTCGATGATGCGGCGATGCTCGCAGACGATCTGGCCTTCAGCGGCGACAACGACCCGATCCGGATAAACCCGAAGGCTCACCGGTCGATTGGCGAAGGATGCCGGAACGCTGTAGCGGTTGCGCTCCAGATGCACGAGGCAGGTGGGCGAGACCCGTTTGGTGTATTCGACGAAGCCGTCGAAAGGACGGGATGTCGGCATAAGCGACTGTCTTTCCTCGGCCCAGATATCGGCAATGCTGCCGCGCATCTGGCCATGGGCGGTCTGCGCCCAGAGTTCCTTGCAACGCTGTTCCAGCCAATCGTTCAAAGTCTCTAGCGATGCAAAGCGCGGCACGGGCTGCCACAGTCGATGGCGAGCATCCTGCACGTTCTTCTCCACCTGCCCCTTCTCCCAACCCGACGCCGGATTGCAGAACTCGGGTTCGTAGAGATAGTGGCTGGCCATCGCCTGGAAGCGGATGTTGACGTCGCGATCCTTGCCGCGGCCGACCTTGTCGATAGCCGTCTTCATGTTGTCGTAGATGCCGCGCCGGGGAACACCGCCGAAGACACGGAAAGCGTGGTTGTGGGCGTCGAATAGCATCTCGTGCGTCTGCAGGAGGTAGGCCCGGACGATAAAGGCACGGCTGTAGCTCAGCTTCGTATGCGCTACCTGCAGCTTGGTGCGCTCATTGCCGATGATGGCCCAATCTTCTGACCAGTCGAACTGGAACGCTTCACCTGGCTCGAATGCCAGCGGCACGAATGTCCCGCGTCCTGACATCTGCAGTTCTCTCTGCCGATCGGCTTTCCATTCTCGAGCGAAGGCTGCCACCCGGTTGTACTAGCCGTGGTAGCCGAGCGCCCACAGATCGGCGTGCAACTGCTTCACCGTGCGCTTCTGCTTGCGGGGTTTGTTCGCCTCCGTCTTCAACCAGGCTGACAGCCGATCGGCAAAAGGATCGAGCTTGCTCGGCCGCTCCGGAATCTTGAACTTCGGCTCCACACTGCCCGATCGCAGGTATTTGCGGATGTGTTCCGGGACAATCCGCTCCTGCGGCAAATCTCCCGGATCGATAAATGTTCTCGAAAATGCCAGCGTCGGATCACGCTCAATAACGCCATGTCGATCACTCCATAGCCCCCGTTGAAAACACGCGAGGCAAGGTTCAAACATGGGTCAATTCTCGATGGAAATATCCGCTAATCCCGGGTCAGTTCCTGGCGGAAATCAACAGGCAGAGGCCGGCGGTCACCCGGGTCGCTATGGAGGAGCAGCTTCAGCAGTTCGACAGGATGGTTGATGACTTGGATAAGGCCGTTCCCGCCCCGGTTCTGCCGGCGTTTCGCGCCCTAATTGGCGAGTTTCGCGTGCGCCTGATATCCGAAATCCGCAAGAAAAGCGAAATCATCCGATCCTGCGCGGCAGTAGATGCCGTCACCAATAGAATGGCGAACGCCACGAGCCTCATGTCGACCATGCGAGCCCCATTCCTGGGTATCATGCTGGAACGCGGATCTTCGAAAAGCAAGCCGTGACTTACCTGTCGAGAACGACCGTTATCGATACAAGAACGGCCCAGCGAAGGCGCCAGGGTTTGAAATCACAGACTGAAGGCCGCACTCCAGCCTTGGACATCGGGAGGAGGCTTCACATGGTGATGCAGTTTGAGGAGAGAGACGAGCCCAAAGAGGGGGCCGTCGACGTAGGGACGATCACATTCGAAATTCACGGCTTCAACCCGATCGCTTGGGCGTCTTTGCCGATGACACTGCAAGGGTATCTCGCACTGGACCCCGGACCGGGTCCGGCGATCCGGTTGCGGTTCTTACGGATCGAAACGGCCCTAGAACGTTTGCATCTTGCCGCTCGGGTCGACGGCGGGGTGATCGAGCGTGGCTCCATCCGCTTCAAGGACGGGAAGCTGATAATCGAGGTGAACAGCTTTATCGGGGCGATACTCGCTTTAGTGCCGCTGATCATGGGATACCCTGACCTACGCCAAGGCATCATCGAACTCACCAAGGATATCTCCGCGGCCATCGAGGGCTTACAAGGCCTGGATGTCAATTTCGCACCGCTTGACCCGGACAGCATCGCTCGCGAGATCATTCCCGCTTTACCTCTGGACATACGGCGGCGCGTCGAAAACCCTCCCGGGCGCGGCAAAGTTCAAATCGAAAACTAACCGTATCCGCCGCCGACGCGGCAAGTTCGACGTTGGTTCGGTCGCGCTGACGATCTGCTGTCGAAGGTATTCACGTGTAAAAGCGAAAACCGAGAAGGGACTTCGGAGCTTACCCAGGCCTATATGGCAAAGGCGGATCGCCCCTTGTTGCCCTTCGGTTGTTGATCCATTCCTTGCAGATGCGGTCCTGCTCGATCGGATCCTTCGGCCGCGGCTTCCAGTCGGCCGGCGGCTTCCTCATGCAACAATGGTTGCCGTGGGCGCCCCATAGCTGAATGCCGACGAGATGGCTGCCGTCGAAATAGACCGTGGCATTATCGAGTGGGAAATGCAGATCGCGCGCCTCCCACCAGACGGACTCGATCTTAAGCTCGCCCATTCCCTTTTCCCAGGGTTGCCAGCCGCGCATGGGGCGTTGGAATATCCATGCCGTTAACGTCGACCGGGGATCGCGCCTGGCGGTCATGCAGCAGCCCTCAATGCGACGTCCCGACGGTCCAGCGCCATGTACAGGAGGCCGGTCAGGACATCGGCACTGTTACCCGGCAGGGCTCTCGCCAGCGCGCGAAGACGACCGAGGTCGATCCTGTCGAAGGCGTCGAACAGAGCCGAGTCCACGGTCACGGCCCCGGTGTAGATGAGGTTCGAAATCGCCTGCAGCGTAGCCGCATGGAGCTCGAGGCCGTTGCCGGTCTCGGTGCAGAGGCGGTAGCATAGTGCGAGATGAGCCTCGCCGTGATCATCGACTATTGCCCTGACGGTGGCTTTGCACGAGCAGGGGCCTGCAGGGCGCCCGCTTGTGCGGTTGTCGGCGGCGTCGACGACGGCGGACGCCACACTGCCTTGCAATGGGATTAAAATTGACCGTCGAGCGGAGAGGTGTTCGAAGAATGTACGACAAATATGGATAATTCTGCAAGTGATCGCATGTTTTTCGCCCCGATAGATCACTGATCTAGGTCGTGATTGCGACGAATGGCACAACAATCGCTCGTTCGTTGCCAAGCCTGCAATGGCCCAAACTGTCCTCACAAAGAAACACGGGTATCGGCGATCGTCTCACGGTTGACCGCCAGCTACGTTTTGAGTTCAGGTTTGTGCGCTCGGCCGTCGGTAATCTCTTCTGCCGATTCGGAGCACACCGTGAGGGGGCTGTAGTTGCAGTGGTCTAGCTTTGCTTTCTTGGCCGTCTTGGCCACCACGACTCCCTCGAGTGCCGATACGATGATCGTCGGCCGGGCGTCGGTAGTTGATGGCGACACGATCGAAATCCACGGCACCCGTATCCGCTTCAACGGGATCGATGCGCCTGAGAGCTGGCAGCTCTGCGACGATCAGGCTGGAAAGAGCTATCGGTGCGGCAGGACTGCCGCCGAGGCTCTGGACGGGTTCTTGGCAGCGTCCAGACCAACCAAATGCCGACAGGTGGACCGGGACCGATACGGTCGGGTCGTAGCTGAGTGCTGGCGTGCTGATGGCAGCAACGTCAATGTCTGGCTTGTCCGGAGAGGTCACGCTCTCGACTGGCCCAGATACAGCCGCGGGAAATACGCGACGGAACAAGCGGCCGCTCGACGTGAGAAGGCCGGGGTTTGGCAGGGCGATTTCATCGAGCCCTGGGAGGCGAGGAAAGCCAGATCGCAGTAACCCCGGCTGCAGCGTCTAAAGCGCCGGGTATTAGGAGGGGGGAAGCAATGGGAGTGGTTTTCGTAGTTCTATCGGCATCGTTGTCGCTGTTCAGCGTCAGCAGCGACGTCCCTTGGACAGAGCGGCCGACTGAGACGGCGCAGTCATGGTCTTGCTCGCCGCGTCGAACCTGCAAACAGATCGCCTCATGTGACGAGGCGTATTGGTACCTGCAGAACTGTTCCTGGGGTGGACGGCTGGACCGTGACGGTGACGGTCGCCCGTGTGAGAGCCTCTGCTAGACGACAGGGTCGGTAAGGCCGCTACCGGCCGTTAAGTAGCCCTCGTGCAAACTGTGATCGCGATATTGGCGTGGGAGGGCAGGAATGCAGAAATTCAGGAAGGCAGCCGCATACTTAGTGGTCATTGCAAGTGTCGCAGTTGCGACGTCGCCGAGCTTTGCGCAATCAACGATCCGATCAGTGGATCCAGGACCTCGACTGCTGGAATCCTACATCGCCTATATCGGCCCACAGGATCTCTACAACTCGCGAGGCATTCGGCTTACGGAACCTTGGCAAATCCTGCGGCAGGACCGAGCGAATTTTCATCGATACGGCAAAGCTGACCGAGCCGACCAATACGACTCCTTCTTCGCGGATGAACGAAACCGCGCAGCTAAGGAGGTCATGCTGATGCGGGGCACCATCCAGGCACGCGCTGCCCGTGATCTCGTGAGCGGCGGCGCGATGATTCTGGTCGAAATCTATGGCCGAGGATCAGTAGGCGAGTACATCGACGTCTCGGTAATGCGGTGATCGCCGGCTGGAAGCTACAGGAACCCATCCCCAGCATGATCGCTGTAGCGATCGGCGCGCCTTACATAGGTCTCGACCGATCTAGGATCCCGATGTCGGCTCACCTCCATGATCCGGCTGATCGAGGCGCGGTTGTCGGCGGCCGAGGTGATGAACCCGGCCCGCAGCGAATGCCCTGACAGCTTGTCGACGTCGAGCCCCGCCGCGTCGGCATAGTGCTTCACGATTAGCGCCACCGATTGAGCGGTGAGTTGTTCCGGGTTCAGGCGGTCGCCACGGCCGACGCCGCGGAAGACCGGTCCTTCGATGATCCCGGCTGCGGAAAGCCACTCCTGCAGGCTCTGGACGGGGAGCAGAGCCTTTCCGTTCAGGATGGCCACTGACTGCCCCTTGCCCTCCTGGTCGGTCTTGGAGCGGCCCAGGAAGACATCCATTAACCGTCAGATCCTCGACCTTAATCCCGACGAGCTCGGAGCGGCGGAAGGCGCCGGCGAAGCCCAGCAGTAGCAGGGCCCGATCGCGTTTGCCCTTAAGCGCGCCGGTGGCGCTTTTCGACGAGCAGTCGCGCTTCGTCGGGGCGATCGGCATACGCGACGTGCTTTCGGCGGTCCTGCGGAGGGTCGCCGCCACTTCATGCTCAGATATCCCGTTCGAAGCCGAGAAGACGCGAGTAGGCCTGATGTGACGCATTGTCGCCAAGCTTTGACGCGGATGGAGGATAAAGGCGCTTTCCACTATCGCCGAAGGGTCACGAGAATGTCAGCTTACCTGTCCGCCGTGCCTGAAACCGGACAGTCTGAAACCGGCCCAGACCGGGCACAGTATACCATTTACCGCGTTGGAAGCAGTTCGGCGTGACGTGTACGGCATTTATTGGTGGTTAGATCCCGGTCCGCTTTCAGGATGCTACCCACAGAAGCGGACAACTGGTGGGGAGCCGGCACGAGCAGTGTCGTCTTTCTGGTCATGCGTCGACCAAGACTTCGGCCGACGGCAGCCAATCTGTGCGTCAGCGATGTATTTCAGAGAACATGTCGATTTCCGGCAATCTCATTCGTCATCATTCCGTGGACCAAAGCCAATGGATCAAGCATGGAGACAGACGCAATGATCAGCACCATTACCGTCTTTGAACGGTCGCCTGATGGCGGCAAAGGACTGGCGCGAGATACACGTGTGCGCTGGGCGCTTGAAGAAGCGGGCCAGCCTTACGAAGTTCGCTTGGTTTCTTTCGCCGAGACGAAGAAGCCCGCGCATCTCGCTCTCCATCCTTTCGGGCAGATTCCCACTTACGAGAAAGGCGATCTTACCCTGTTCGAGACAGGCGCGATCGTCTTCCACATTGCTGAGCAGCATGCGGGCCTGCTGCCCGAAGATGCAAATGCCCGGGCGCGCGCTATCACGTGGATGTTTGCCGCCCTCAACACGGTAGAGCCGCCGATCCTCGACCTTGTCACTGCCAGAATAGTCGAGGGCAACAGGTCTTGGAGCGAGGAGCGCCTGCCGCTGGTTATTGACCGCATCCGTGCCCGGCTGGAACAACTGTCCACTCGCCTGGGCGATGCCGATTGGCTCGACGGTGCATTCAGCGCGGGCGACCTGTTGATGGTGTCGGTGCTGCTCCGATTGAGAATGTCGGGCATCTTGGACGAATATCCGAACCTAGCCGCTTACGTCGCTCGCGGCGAAGCCCGACCGGCCTATCGTCGAGCTTTCGCCGCGCAACTGGCGATCAACGCCCCAACAACTTGCTGAAAGGTGTCCGCACGAAATTGGACCTACGGCAGGTTTTAAGCCAGCGTCCACGCCACGCGTATGATTGAATTGGGTCGGATGCGGAACGGCAGCTATCCGCTCATTGCTGCCTAGCAGCGGACGGTCCGGAACCGGTCCCATGCCGGCCCCTCGGCAGGCAGAGCGGGAACACAGCTCAGATCTCAGTTCCCTCGGCGTGAAGACAAGGGGCTGAAACATCACCGCCGGCTACCGGCCGACAGCTTCATTGCCAGTTGACCTGACATCACCACATATCCGCTTCTTGGCTTTTCAGAAGGCCGTCGAGGACGCGTCGATAAGGGGGAGATCGATGAAAGCGCTGCCCAATGATAAGACGGAGTTCTACGCGAAGGTAGCCTCGACAGAACCGGCATCCCGGCCAATCAATCTGCAATGGTGTCGATCTGCGGTGTCTTTGACAAGCAGCTCGAACTGATCCGGAATATCTGTTGGAAGCGGCACTGCGATTTCAGCTCCGTTGTCCCAGAAGGCCCGAATGGTGCAGTCGTAAACCGACCTGCCTTTATCGAAGATGATCTGGCCCGCCTTGAGTACCCTGCGTCGGTTGATCTTTATGGGATCCGCCGGGCCATCAGAGCGGCATGTGCGATCGCGGCCCGTTCGTTTGGCTTCGTAGAGTGCCTTGTCTGCTCTCGCCACCAGGCTCTCAACATCATCGCCTTGATGGTAGCTGGCGACACCTAACGAGATGGTGACTTTTATGGGTAGATCGCTCCCAGGAAACTGTAGCGCTTTGATGCGCTGACGAAGCTTCTCCGCAACCTGAACAGCAGTTGCTGAGTCCGTTTGCGGCAGTAGCACAGCAAACTCCTCGCCGCCTACTCGGCCCACAAAGTCGCTCTGTCGCAATTCGGCTTTGAGGCCTCGAACGATGCCGGTCAGCACCTGATCTCCGGCTGCATGTCCATAAGTATCGTTGATGCGCTTGAAGTGATCTACATCCATGGCAATGCAGCTCAAGGGCATGCCGTGGCGGCTGACGAGCGCGAGAAGCTTATTGGCTTCATCGGGACCCTCCCATCGATCGCGCAAATCGTGCCAATAACCACGCCGGTGTTTGTGGTTATTGGCGCGCCTGCATAGAACCGAATGCGCGGTCCATCGGTGACATGAGGGTTGTCGTAGAAACGGGGGTCCTTGGTAGCGTCGGGCACGATCACGGGGCGACCAAGCTGCAGGGTGTAGCGACAGAACGTTTCGTCAAGCGAGGCCTCACTGGTCGGCAAACCGACCACCGACTTGTACCATTGCCGGTGCGCGTCGATCATGGACACGATGCCTATCTCGACATCGAAAATGAGCTTGATCAGCTCCGATATGCGATCGAAGGCCAGTTCGCGCGGCGTATCGAGAATGTCGAGCTCCCGAAGCGCGGCGAGACGATTTACATCGGCGCTCACTTGTTCGAACACGTCTTGTTGCAACTGCATAGGTACCTCGCTTACCAGCATGCTGGGGGGGTAGTAGTGATTGCCAAGCGGAAGCTCCGACCGCTATGCCACTGCAAACCTGTGCGGCCTGCCGCATCGAAGTCAACTTGCCTGCGGCTCCATGCGGTGCGCGAACAAGCCAGAGGTTCGCTGTCCTTTATCGAGAGCGGCTGCTTCTGGCCAGAGGCAGTCAGCTCCCTCGGCCTGTTGATTGAGTCGGCCCGGAGCTATTGCGAGCTTTGCGGCCGCGTTGTGCCGGAGGCAGGACCACATGGGACAGGTCGCTGGCAGCTACGAAGGATCGTCTGGCAACATATGGTCAAGCGCTCGTCGAGGACGAAGCCGTCCTGGTCGACGGTACGCCAGAGCCATTGTTTCTTGCCATTGATGGTGATTACTCGTCCAGGTGCCATTTGTCGCCTAGGCAGACGCTGACCGCATGGCGGCTTTGCGCCCATTTCGGCCAAAGTGGTAGGCTCGACCGTTTCCTAAAAACGGGCGCGGCCCGCAAAGCCATATCACCGGCGAAAAAGCTGGCGCCAACGATGCGGCGTCATGCCGGTGGATTGCTTCAGCGCGGTGGTGAAGTGACTCTGGCTGGAAAAGCCGCAGTTTTCGGCAATCTCGCAGATGGAAGCGTTGGTGCCGGTCAGCAATTCCTTTGCCTTTTCCAGGCGCTCCTGCATGAGCCAACGATGCGGAGTTTCGCCCAGTTCCTGATAAAAGCTGCGGGCGAAATGTCTTCGGCTGAGGCCCGCAGCGTCAGCCAGGTGCTCCAGGCCGATCTCGTTCCCGAGGTTGTTGTCGACGAATTCCTTGACGCGCTTGAGGCGCCATTGCGGTAGCGCTATCGCCGTATTCGGTTGAAGATCCGTCCCGGCCCTGAGCAGCAATTGCGAAAGGATCGATGTCAATAATCCATCCGCCAAATGGTCGTGGGCAACCTCGTGTCCGGCGGTGGTCTCCCAAAGCCTGTTCATCAGCACTTCGATGAAGGGGTCGGCCCATGTATGTTCACAGAGCTTCCAGAATGCCGCTCCGATCTGTCGCGGACATGCGGCGCCAAGGACGTTGCGAATGGTATCGTTGGGAACCGCGAGAACCAAGATCTTGCGGCTGCCGTCTACTTCCCATCTGCTCTCGGTTTCGGCCGGGACGACGAGCATTCGGCCGGCCTCCGCCTTCTGGCGATGACGATACTCGCCGATCTTCCAGCCCCAATTGCAATCATTTTGGACCTCGAGGGGAAGGGCAAGAATTGTCTCGTCAAATGCCGGATCGCTAAAATCGTGAGGCCCTTGCTCGACCAGTATCATGCGGAACGCAAGTCGCCCCCTGGGACGACGATGCTCTTGAGGGAATTTCCCGTAACCCGACCCCTGATAAAAGTCCGAATAGTCGCTCCACGCGCTATTCGACATTGGAGGCCCTGACCGAGAATTCCTTTGCATCTGGCCGCCCTGCCACCGAGAAAGAGCCTACAATGGTTGTGCACAATTGCCGGCGCGTTGATAAGCGGAACGCCGTGACTAGGCAATAGGCCCTCCCTTGGCGCGGCTCCGCTTCAATTGGCGATTTACTGTCAAAAATGGCTCTATGGAGCAAGCACGGCCACGCCCATGGGGCTAGGTTGGGGAGGATTGTCGAGCATCGAGCCTCAGCCCTGACGTAGGAGGACGAGTCCGACGTCGGTGCGCCAGGAAAGAAGCGGATGCCAAAGATAAAGTCAGCGATAATTGGCTCAGGCAACATCGGGACCGACCTGATGATGAAGATCATGCGCAACTCCACGACTTTGGAGGTTGCTGCGCTCATAGGCGTCGATTCCAGTTCCGACGGTCTGGCGCGCGCGGCGAGCCTTGGTGTCGCAACGAGCCACGACGGCATAGATGGCCTGCTGCGCATGCCCGAATTTCAGGACATTCGTATCGTATTCGACGCGACTTCTGCCGGCACACATTCGAAGCATAATGCGATATTGCGCCGGCATGGCAAACAGGTCATCGACCTCACCCCGGCTGCCATAGGTCCTTACGTCGTCCCGCCGGTTAACCTGGACAGCCATCTCGATACGCAAAACGTCAATATGGTCACCTGCGGCGGGCAGGCAACGATCCCGGTCGTGGCGGCGGTAAGCCGCGTCGCGAAGGTGCATTATGCCGAGATCGTGGCTTCGATCGCTTCGAAGTCGGCAGGTCCTGGAACGCGGGCAAACATCGACGAGTTCACCCATACGACCTCGCGGGCATTGGAAAGCGTCGGAGGTGCGGTTCGAGGAAAGGCGGTCATCGTTCTCAATCCGGCTGAGCCGCCGCTGATCATGCGAGACACGGTGTTCTGCCTTTGCGACACCGCCGATGAGGGGCTGATAAAGGAGTCCGTCGAGAGCATGGTCCGATCGGTCCAGGAATATGTTCCTGGCTACCGGTTGAAGCAGGAAGTCCAGATTCAGCGTATCGGCGCGGATGCTCCGCTGCGCATGCCGCACAGCGACGCACCGTTCACGGGCCTGAAAGTCTCCGTTTTCCTCGAAGTCGAAGGTGCCGCGCACTATTTGCCGGCCTATGCCGGCAACCTCGATATCATGACGTCGGCAGCGCTGCGGACTGCCGAGCGCCTCGCCGAACTTCGCCACTGGAATTGATCGATGACGAGACTGTTCATCCTCGATGTAACGCTGCGTGACGGCATGCATGCAATCCGCCATCAGTACGATCTGGGTCATGTCCGCGAAATAGCAGGAGCGCTCGACGAGGCGGGTGTCGATGGAATTGAAGTCGGTCATGGCGACGGGCTGGACGGCTCCAGCATTGCCTATGGGTTCAGTCGCCATACTGACATCGCCTATATCAGGGAGGCTGCGAAAGTCTGCAAACGCGCAAAGCTGACCACCGTGCTGCTTCCTGGTATCGGCACGATCGACGACCTGAAACGGGCGCGCGACGCCGGCATACAGTCGATCCGCATTGCCACGCACAGCACCGAGGCGGATGTCTCCGAGCAGCACATCGCGGCGGCCAAGGAGATGGGGCTCGATGTCTCGGGATTCCTGATGATGTCTTCGGCCAATTCCGCCGACGGGTTGGCCGGACAGGCGCGGTTGATGGAAAGCTATGGAGCGGACTGCATCTATGTCGCGGACTCGGCGGGCGGCTTGACCATGCGCTCCATTGCCGAGCGCTTCCGGGCCTTCGACGCCGTGCTCAATGCCGATACGCAGCGGGCCATCCATGCCCACGAAAATCTTTCCCTGTCGGTGGCGAACTCGGTCACCGCGGTGGAAAACGGCGCAACCAGGGTCGATGCTTCGCTCGCTGGCATGGGCGCTGGCGCCGGCAACTGTCCGATCGAGGCTTTCGTGGCCGTGGCTAATCTCTATGGATGGGAACACGGTTGCGACCTGTTCAAGCTTCAGGATGCGGCTGACGACCTCGTGCGTCCGATCCAGGATCGTCCGGTTCGGGTGGATCGCGAGACGCTCACACTCGGATATGGCAATGTCTATTCCAGCTTTCTGCGCCATGCGGAGAAAGCTGCCGAGCAATTTGATCTCGATCCGCGTGCGATCCTGATCGAGATCGGCAGGCGGCGTTTGATCGGCGGGCAGGAAGACATGATCGTGGATGTGGCGCTCGATCTGGTCGAGCGGGCCAATGCCTAGGGCCGACATCGGGAAGGAATTACGCTGTGGCCTGCCTGTGAAATTTCCGACCTTTTGAAAGAAAAAATCCGCGGACAGAAAGTTTATGGTGCCTTTTGCAAATCGGCGGCAAAGGGGCAGACGTCCACTGTGAGCGCCGGTATGTGAGGGGGGAAACAAAAACCATGATGACGCGGCATGCAGAGAGGGCAAACTGCCTGATCGGGGGCGGTTGGCCGTTGAACAGGCCTGGAAGTGGGAGAAGGGCTTCTGCCGGTGCGATCTGTCGCCCATTCGCCGGGCGTGCTCGATCTGGCGGAGCCCGCAAAGCACTGTGACGAACGAATTTCCGATTCTTTCCTGCGAGAATCTGACGATGGACTTCGGCTCTTTTCGGGCCGTTGATGGCTGTTCATTTTCCGTTGCGAAGGGTTCCATAACCGGTCTTGTCGGACCTAATGGGGCCGGCAAGACCACGGTATTCAACATGATCGCCGGGGCCTTGCGTCCGAGCGGTGGCAGGATCGCGTATCGCGGCGAGGATATAACTGCGCTCGCTCCCGATCGGCGGTTTCACAAGGGGGCCGTGCGCACCTTTCAGATACCCCACGAATTCCATCATCTCTCCGTCATCGAAAATCTGATGGTGGTGGCTCCGGCACAGCCGGGGGAGACGCTCCTAAGCAACTGGTTCAGCCGTGCGAGGGTGAGGAAAGCCGAGGCGGAGACCTCGCGGAGGGCATGGGAGGCCCTGGAGTTTTTGGAACTGACCCATGTTGCACACCAGCGCGCGGGCCAAATATCGGGCGGCCAGAAGAAGCTCCTCGAACTGGGGCGGACCATCATGACGGATGCGGAACTGGTCCTGCTCGACGAGCCGGCTGCCGGCGTCAACCGCACCCTGCTCAGGAAGTTGGAAGAGAAGATCGAGTATCTCAACCGGGAGCGCGGCTACACCTTCATCCTTATCGAGCATGACATGGAAATGATCGAGCGGTTATGCGAGCCGGTCATCTGCATGGCCGAGGGCAAGGTGCTTATCGAGGGGAGTTTCCAGACGGTGCGTTCCGACCCTCGCGTTCTCGAGGCGTATCTGGGAGAGAGGCAGGGAGCTGCCACATGACTGCCCTGCTGACGATGAAGAACCTGCGTGGCGGGTATGGAGACTCGGACATCCTCTTCGATCTTTCTATCGAGGTCGCCAAGGGTGAGATCGTGGCCATCGTCGGACCGAACGGAGCGGGCAAGTCTACGGCCATGAAGTCGATCTTCGGCCTGCTCGATATCCGCGCGGGATCTATTGCTATCGGCGAAACCGACATTACCGGCTGGGCTCCAAATCGCATCGTCAAGGCCGGCATCTGCTACGTACCGCAGGTGAAGAATATCTTCAGTGAAATGACCGTTCATGAGAATTTCGAGATGGGAGCCTTTCTTCGCAAAGGCGACTACAGCGCCGCGCTTGATCGCGTTTACAACCTTTTCCCCGATCTCAGGACGAAGCAGAAAGCGACAGCCGGCAGACTGTCGGGCGGACAGCGCCAGATGGTCGCCATGGGGCGGGCATTGATGCTGGATCCGCAGGTTCTACTGCTGGACGAGCCGACCGCCGGCCTTTCGCCAAAATACATGGAGCAGATCTTCCAGATCAGCCGCGATGTCCGCGATAGCGGCGTGGCGATCCTTCTAGTCGAACAGCATGCAAAGCAGGCTCTGGCCTTTGCCGATCGCGGCTATGTGCTCGCTGCCGGCCGTAACCGACATGAAGGTCCGGCCTCCGAGCTCTTGGCGGACCGTCATATCGCCGAAATGTTCCTAGGCGGATAGGCGGCAATCGCAATGGACATGCACAGCTTCATCAACTTTTTCCTGCTTCCCGGCATCGTGCAGGGCTCCATCTACGCGCTGGGCGCGATAGGCATTACCCTTGTCTTCGCCATCATGCGCTACGGCCACTTCGCCCACGGCGACCTCGCCACCTTTGGCGCCTTCATCGCACTTGCCTTCACCACGGTCCTTGGTTTGTCGCCTTATGCGGCGCTGCCTCTCGCGGTGCTGGCCACCGGCGTATTTGCCGTGGCCCTAGACCGGCTGTTTTATGCGCATCTGCGCGCCATGCCCAAAATCATCACCACGATTGCATCCTTCGGTGTCGCGCTGATGTTGCGCTCCTTCGTCCAGGTCGTATGGGGTGTGAATACGACCAGCTACACGCGGGGCATCACCCGGCCGGAAAACTGGTTCGGAATCCGGGTCAAGAGCCATGAGATCGTGACGCTTCTGGTGGCCATTGCCCTGGTCGTCGCGCTGCATCTGTTCCTGACAAGGAACAAATGGGGCAAAGCAATGCGCGCCATGTCCGACAACCCGGAACTCGCTTTGTTTTCCGGCGTCGACAATGGAAAGGTCATCGCGCTCACATGGATCATCGCGGGAGGTCTGTGTGCGGCTTCGGGCTTCTTCCTCGGCCTGAACACCGAGCTCAAGTCTCTGATGGGCTGGAACATCCTTTTGCCGACCTTTGCCGCCGCTATCCTGGGTGGCGTAGGGAGGATCGAAGGCGCGATTGTCGGAGGGTTGATCGTAGGGATCGCGGAAGAACTCTCCGTCCTGGTCATTCCCGGCGAATACAAGGTCATGAGCGCGTTCGGGATACTCCTACTCGTGCTGCTCTTCCGCCCGACCGGTCTGTTCCGCGGCAAGGTACTCTAGGGAGGACGTCTCATGGAATGGATCACCGTCCTCAACTACCCGGTCTATCTGGCGATCTTCATCTGCATTTACGGCTGCCTCGCCATCGGGCTGAACATTCAATGGGGCTATGCGGGCCTTTTCAATGCCGGTGTCGCGGGGTTCTTCGCGATCGGCGCCTATGCCTCGGCGATCCTGACGTCGCCATGGGCCGAAGGCCGCCTCGGCGGCTTTGACCTGCCATTTCCCGTTGGGCTCGTCGGCGCGATGCTACTGGCCGGCCTGCTCGCATGGCCGATCGGTAAGATATGCCTGCGCTTCCGGTCCGACTATCTGGCGATCGTCACGATCGGCGTGGCCGAAGGCATTCGTCTCGTTGCGCGCTCCGAGGAGTGGTTGACCAATTCCGCGCGCGGAATCAGCGCCATCCCTCGGCCTTTCGGTGACCTGCCTTATGCCAAGGCACAACTGGTCTATCTGGGCATCACCGCGCTGATCCTGCTCGTCGCTTATGTGCTTGTCCAGCGACAGGCCGTCTCGCCGTGGGGCCGGATGATGCGTGCTATCCGCGATAACGAAAGTGCGGCTCAGGCCATGGGCAAGGATGTGCCTTACCGCCGCCTCGAAGCCTTCATCCTGGGTTCGGCGCTGATGGGCCTGGCGGGTGCGCTGTATGTCCATCTCGCCCGCACCATCACGCCGGACGCCATCGACCCGATGCTCATCACATTCCTGGTCTGGATCATGGTCATTCTGGGGGGGGCGGGAAACAACCGTGGCGTGCTGCTCGGGGCGATTATCGTCTGGGTCATTTGGTCCACATCCGAGATCGTGACCGATCAGTTGCCGTCGGAATACGCCTTGAAAGCCAAATACGGCCGCATGTTCCTGATCGGGCTGCTGCTGCAACTCGTGCTTCGCTTCCGGCCCGAAGGGATCTTGCCGGAGAAGTTGCGCAAAGAATCCCGGGAGGAGCGGCCGATGGGGGAACAAGCCTCCGCCACACAGGCCACCGGGAACATCATCAATTGAGTTTACCCACCAAGGCGAATGGCTCGCCGACCTGACAACGATGGAGGATGGAATGAAAACGAAGCACCTTGGACTGGCCTCGCTGTTGCTGGGGGCGAGTGCCCTGGCGACGCCGGCGCTTGCCGACGTCAATATCGGCCTGCTGAACGGGATTACCGGCGGCGCCGCTGCAATGGCGCCGGAAATAACCAAGTCGCTCCAGTTCGCGGTGGATCAGATTAACGAACAGGGCGGCGTCCTGCAGGGTGAAAAGCTGGTCGGCATCATGGCCGACGACGGGTGCAGCCCGCAGGTCGCCGCCGACGCGGCCACCAAGCTCGTCAACGTCTCCCAGGTCATCGGCGTGGTCGGGCCCTTGTGCTCGGGAGCGCTGATGGCGGCTGTCAATTCGGCGACGATCCCGGCCGGTGTCATCCTGATCTCGCAGGCCGCGACGTCGCCCGAGATCACGACACTCAAGGACAACGACCTGGTGTTCCGGACGATTCCGTCGGACGAATATCAGGGCCAGGCGCTGGCGCGGACGCTGCTGGACCGCGGCACCAAGAAAGTAGCCGTTTCCTTCATCAACAACGACTACGGCAAGGGCATCGCCGAAGCGTTCAAGAAGGAATACGAAGCCAAGGGCGGAGAGATTGCCGGCTATGAGGCGCATGAGGAAAACAAGTCGTCCTACCGCGCCGACCTTGCAGGGTTGGCCCAGGGCGGTGCCGACACACTGGTTTTGCTTGACTATGGCGATACGTCCGGCCTGACCGTCCTGCGCGAGGCGATCGAAAACGGCTTCTTCGAGAAGTTCGTTGGTGCCGAGGGCATGAAGACATCCGCTCCAGTCAAGGCGATCGGCGCTGACAATCTTACGACGTTCATGGCCTCCGCGCCGGTGAGCACGAAGTCCGAGGCTCTCGATATCTTCAACAAGGCATTTGCCGAAGCTGGCGGCGACATCAACGCCAGCTATGTCGGTCCTTCTTACGATGCCGTGTTTCTGCTGGCGCTGGCCATTGAGAAAGCCGGCGGCGACAAGTCCAAATTGTCGGAATCGCTGCGTGCCGTTTCGAACGGCGAGGGCGAGCCCATTCTTCCCGGCGAATGGAAGAAGGCCAAGGAACTGATCACTGCCGGTAAGGCGATCGACTACAAGGGCGCTTCCGGTGAACTCAACTTCGACGCCAATGGCGACGTCCCAGGCAGCTACGCCCTGTTCAAGGTCGCAGGTGACGACTGGGCGGTTGAAACCGAAATGAAATAACCATGCCGGCGCGGCGGGTTCGAACCCGTCGCGCCGACACTATTCCGCCCTCGAGGCGACCGCGATCGGACGATAAGTAGGTGCGCGCCCGTGGCAACATTGCTGACGGCCCCTGCCGATGAAGTGAGAGTGTGACGATGAACATCCGGCTTGCCAACCGCATGTCCCAAGTGAAGCCGTCTGCCATCCGCGAGCTTTTGCGGCTCGGTGCGGACCCCAGCATCATGTCCTTTGGCGGAGGCTACCCCGACGCTTCCTTGTTCCCGCTCGAACAGTTGGAGGCAGTCTTCCGCGCTTCAATCGCTGGCAATGGCCGGGAAGCGCTGCAATACACCGTCTCCAACGGCAGCCCGAAGCTACGCGAGCAGATCGCTACGCGAATGGCGCGCGACGGCATCGCCTGCGGGGCCGACAACGTGCTGATCCTGCAGGGCGGCCAGCAGGGGCTGGATCTCGTGGCAAAAATGCTGGTCGACAAGGGCGACGTCATCGTCACGGAAAATCCGACCTTCCTTGGCGCACTCATCGCCTTCAACCCCTGCGAACCCCGCTATGCCGCCGTGCGGATGGACGATGACGGCATGGACATGGACGACCTCGAGCGGACGCTTGAGCGCAGCCCAGGGGCCAAGCTTATCTATACCGTGCCCGACTTTCAGAACCCAACCGGCGTGACGCTGAGCCTGGAGCGCCGCAAGAAACTGGTCGAACTGGCGAACAGGTTTGATCTCGTCGTCTTGGAAGACACGCCCTATCGCGAAATCCGCTATCAGGGCGAGCCGATCCCGCCCATCAAGAGCTTCGACACCGAAGGCCGCGTCATCTATCTCGGCAGTTTCTCCAAGATTCTCGCGCCCGGCTTGCGGTTGGGCTGGGCCGTCGCTTCCGAGGAACTCATCCAGCAGCTTGGCCTGCTGAAGCTTGCCGCCGATACGCAGTGCAGCACGCTTAACATGGCGGCGGTATCCCTGTTTCTCGAAAAATACGACATCGATGCGCACATCGCGTCTATCCGCCAGATTTATCGCCACAAGAAGGACCTGATGCTCGACACTATCAGGCGCACCTTCCCACAGGACGTTGCATTCACCGAACCGAGCGGCGGCCTTTTCACCTGGCTGACCTTTCCGGAAGGATTTGACACCGCTCGCTTCATGGCTGACCACGCATTGCCAGAGGCGAAGGTTGCTTACGTTCCCGGCGCGACGTTTTTCCCGCTCGAGCAGGAGGTCAATCACGCGCGCGTCAGCTATTCCACTCAAACGGACGAAGTCATCGTCCAGGGGATCACCGCGCTTGGCAAGCTGCTGACTGCAAGGCGCAACGCCTGACCTTTGCCGGCTGCCTGCAATCAAGGAACGAACCGATGCCTACAAAAATCCACAGCACACGTCCAAACAGCGTGGCGCATGACGTTCTGCAAGGCTGGGCCGCGGTCCCCGTGACGATCTTGTCGGACGTGACTAGCGGCCGACTGCTGACGGATAGCCGGATAAGGCCGCTCCGCCCGTTCGAGCTCGGCACTCGGATGTTCGGGCAGGCTGTCACTGCGTGGTGCGAACGCGCTGACTTCGGACCGTCGCTGCATGCGATCGACATTGCCGGGGAAGGCGACATCGTTGTCATTGATGCTGGCGGCAGCATTGACACGGCATATGTCGGCGAACTGCTGTGCGGTGCCGCTCGCCGAAAGAAGATTGCCGGTCTGATCGTCAACGGTGCCGTTCGCGACATCGACACAATCGCAAACTGGCCCGATTTTCCCGTGTATTGTCTTGGCACCACTGCGCGCGGACCCTTGTCGAAGGAGCGCGGCTTCGTGAACGGGCCGATTGTTTTCGGCGGCGTTCCAGTGAGGCCCGGCGATGTCGTTCTGGGTGACAATGATGGTCTTGCCATCGTTCCAGCGGAAGAAGCCGAAGCCCTTCTCGCCCTGGCTCTTGAGCGCGTTCGCCTCGAAGAACAATGGGCGGCGGAACTGGCGGAGGGCAGGACTTTGCTCGATGTGTTCAGCGTCCCGGACGCCATCTAGAGGCTGTTTTTATTGCGCGCTTGAAAACGATTTTATCGAAATCGGAGGACGAGGATTTGACACAGGCTATCGGCGAGATCGCCAGAAAGCTGGTTGCCGAACATGACGACGGCACCAAATTCCACAGGCTGGACGGAATCAATGACCTGTCCGACGCCTATCGGGTGCAGGATGCTTATGTCGCCGCGATCATCGGCGAAAACGGCACAGCGGGCTACAAGATTGGCCTGACATCAAAGCGCATGCAGGAGATGTGCGGCATCGACCAGCCCATCAGGGGATCCGTCTTCACAAATCGTGTCTTCGGTTCCGACGTCCACCTGTCACTGGCAGATTATCACCATCTCGGCCTTGAATTCGAAATCTGCGTCCGGCTTGGTCATGACCTGGTGCCGAACGGTGTTCCGTTCACACCCGAAAGTGCGGGAGCTGCTGTCGATGCGGTTGCCGCAGCAATCGAACTGGTGGATGACCGCCATGCCGACTACAGCGTTCTCCACTGTGAGACGTTGGTGGCAGACAATTCCTGGAATGCGGGGATCGTGGTCGGACCATTCGTATCGCCGCCGGCCCGCATGGAAGAAGCCGAGGGCATCGCCTACCAAGAAGGCGTTGAAATTGCGCGCGGCCGTGGCGCGGATGCGCTCGGGCACCCATTCGTGCCGTTGGCTTGGCTCGCCAACCATCTCGCGGCCTCCGGCCAAATCTTGCGCAAGGGCGATGTCGTCATGACGGGCAGCATCGTGACCACACGCTTCCCGGCTGGACCTTTCAACTATCGCTTCGATGTCTCCGGGATTGGCAGCGTCAAGGTCAGGGGGGCCTGACCCCGGCAGGGCTGTCTGTCTTTGGGCAGACTTCAATGGTGCACTGAAGAAAGAGGCTGTTCATGGACTTCGGATTGAGCGGTAGGTCCGCCCTCGTCATGGGCGCGTCGAAAGGGCTTGGCTTTGCCGTAGCTAAGGAACTGGCCGCCGAAGGCGTGAAAATCGCCATTTGCGCGCGGGATGAAGCTCGACTCAGAGGGGCCGCGGAGAGGCTTGGGGCAACTGCCCTGGTCGGCGATTTGCGACAGCCCGGTGCGGGACGGCGCTTGGTCGAGCAGGCGGCCGCGACACTCGGCTCGGTCGATATCCTTGTGGTCAACACGGGCGGACCGGCGACGATGCCGTTCGAAAGTATCTCCGCCGATGACTGGCGCGGTGCCTTCGAGGGGCTGTTCATGAGCGCGACCGATGCTATTGGGGCGGCGATACCCGGCATGCGCGAACGCAACTGGGGTCGTATCCTGCTGGTGACGTCGATCGCCGCTAAGGAACCGATCAACAATTTCACCATCTCGAACGCCTTGCGCGCCGGACTGCATGGATTGACGAAGACCCTGAGTCGCGAATTGGCCGCCAACGGCATTACCGTCAATGCCCTGATGCCGGGTTACACCATGACGGAGCGGCTTGCGGAGGCGAAGCTCGACCTCCAAAAGGTCGCCGGAATGATCCCCATGGGGCGCATCGGCCAGCCGGAAGAGTTTGCTGCACTCGCAACGTTTCTGGCGTCTGACAGGGCAAGCTACATCACCGGGCAAGCGATCGCCTGCGACGGCGGCGCCTTGTGGTCGATTTGAATTGAGAATGGCCAACGCTTGATCTGCGGCCCGGCTCGCGCGGGGAGGACATGACCCCGCGCCCGTTCGGTGCTGCTCCGCGAACTTTTCAAACTCGATCTCGGCCGTTACCAGCACGTTCCACAGTCAAAATGTCGAGTGGGAAGATTTTCGCACTTGGCCGCCTCGGTAAGGCATATCTGGAGCGCGGCATTCACTCAGACGCTTTCGTCGGACTGCGCGGGCCGCGCCGAACCCGTCGTTTTAACAATGCGTGGCCCCATCTTCCAACTTTCCCCACTATTGGAAATAGCTTTTGGGATATGGGTGTTGCACCTCCGAGCGCTTTTTCTGTCACCGCGTGTAGTGTGATCGGGCTGTTTCGGAAACTTTAGCCGCCTTGCGCCAAACTCATTCTTGGCCTCGCAAAAATGAAGGAAAGCAGCCGGCCATTCTCGCCATAGTTGAAGCAAAATTCTTCAGCACCATACACGTTGTTGAGGCGAGTCAGATGTGATTTGTGCCAATTGCCGCCGTGTTGTTTGGCCCACGCCACCGCCGGCTACCGCCGATCTGTGCAACCTGCCGATGTCACCCAACCCATCCGCTGGTTCCGGCCGCCGCCATGACCAGAGTGCAGCCGTGGACTGCGACAGCGCCCCTATCGTCTCGGTTGCCTTCCGGAACGCTGTCACAGCTTCTTGGTCGTCGGCCAAAGCACGCTCACCTTCTCGCCCTTTGAGACGCCGCGCGTGTCCGCTTCGCGCAGGCGAGGCATTGGCAGTTGCTATTCGAGCAAGCTGATTATTTCGGGAGCGCCACGGCTTGGGTCAGCACGCTTTGAGACGTCTGCTTCCCCCGTGCTTCGACCGAAAGCCGCCTGTCTGGTGACGGTCCAGAGCAGACGCCAAAATCACGCAAATTCTAGCGGCTATTGAGGAGATCACAGAGGCAATAGATGACATCCCTGGCTGACGCCGCGGTCAGTTCCCAGCCGGCAAAGCGCATGTATTTTCGTTCTGCGCATCCGAACGTTTCATGAAGCGGCCGGGGGGCAGGCCGACATGGCGGCTGAAGGCTGTACTGAACGCGCTCGCGGAGCCGTAGCCGACGCGTCTGGCCACCTCGTCGAGCCCGATCCCTCCGCTGCGCAACAGGTTCTTTGCGATGGCCATGCGCCAAGCTAGCAAGTACTGCATCGGCCGGACCCCCACCATGCGGACGAAGCGGTCAAAGAATGCCGAACGGGACATGCCCGCCTCGCGTGCGAGGTCGGGGATGGTCCAGGACCGCTCGACATCGCCGTGCATGCCGCGCAGAACGGCGGCGATCCGGGGATCGGCCAGACCGCGGAGGAGGCCGGGCTGGGCTGCCTTTGCCGGGGCGGCTCGAAGCGCCTCAATCAGCAGGATGTCCACGAGGCGCTCGAGGATGAGGTCGCGACCGATGTCGTCGCGCGCCGCCTCGTCGCCAACGAGACGCACCAACTGGGTCAGTCGTTGAATGCCGCGGATGTGGATCATGCGCGGCAGGAGCGAAACGAGTAGTGCGGCGTCGGGTGAGCCGAAGGAGAAATAGCCCCCGAACTGCCGGACATCGGGCGGCCCGGCCAGCCGGCCGTACCGGATCTCTCCGTCGGGCGGCACGGCCGTTTTCGGGTCGATGCGCAAGGGGGGCGTGGGCTCGAAACCGGACATGGTGAAGGCTGGCGTCGCGGGCAGCAGAACGAAGTCGCCCTCTTCGAGGACGACTGCCGGCTCGCCATCGACGGCAAGGCGGCATCGCCCCTCGATCACGGCGCAGAAGCCCGGTTGGCCGAACTCGGCATAGCGCACGGCCCAGCGTCCGGCACCGCTGATCCCTTTCGAGAACACGGCGCGGGGCCGCAGAAGCTGGATCACATCGGAAAGCGGATCGGTCATTTCGGACTATCTCAAACAAAAATCGGACCAATGATTGATGATAGTCCTGATCATGCCGCTATGATCTGTCGCGTCAACGTTAAACATAGGAGACCGACATGAAAACCGTCCTCATTACCGGCTGCTCGTCCGGCTATGGTTTGGAAACCGCCCGCCGCTTTCACGAGCAGGGCTGGAACGTCATTGCCACCATGCGCAATCCACACAAGGCAGTGCTTCGCGAGTCGGAGCGCCTCCGCGTCCTGCCACTCGATGTCACCAGCCCGCAAAGCATCACGGTTGCGCTGGAGGCCGCGGGATCAATTGACGTGCTGGTGAACAATGCCGGGATCGGCGTGGTCGGGGCGTTCGAGGTGACGCCGATGTCCCATGTGCGCAAGGTGTTCGAGACCAACACCTTCGGCGTGATGGCGATGACCCAGGCGGTGATCCCGCAGATGCGGGCGCGCCGTTCGGGTGTTATCGTGAATGTCACCTCCAGTGTGACGCTCGCATCGATGCCGCTGGCGGCGGCCTATACGGCCAGTAAGCAGGCCATCGAAGGTTTCACCGGATCGCTGGCGCATGAACTGGGCGCTTTGGGTGTCCGGGTCAAGCTGGTGGAGCCCGGCTATGCGCCATCGACGCGGTTCACGGCAAACACTGATATTCCTGTCATGGACCTGATCCCCGAGGCCTATGCGGATTTCGCGCGACCAATCTTTGCCGCCTTCGCCAACCCGGCGCTGACCACGAAAGAAGGTGACGTGGCCGCGGCCGTGCTGCAAGCAGCCACAGACGCTTCGGATCGTCTGCACTATCCGGCTGGTTCCGACGCCGTTGCCCTCGCTCGGGTCGCCTAATTGCCCTGGCATCGATCATGGGCTTTGTCGCCATGATCGGTGCCCCGAAATCATCCGGTTTGCTGCAGAACCAGCGCTCGGCCAAACGTCCGCTTTGTCGGCGTTGCCGTCGCCCCGCGGCTTGTCGTGGATGTCACCTTAGGGACGGATCGAGACCATTGCGAAGGTGCCTGGCCGGGAACCGCCGCGCATCCTCGAACGTTCACGCCGCACAATTGGCGTCTCTCTGAAGGAGAAACTCGATGGACACGTCCAAGACGCCCGTCACATCAGGCTCCGGCCGGGATGGCATCGATCGAGATAGGCGCCGGCTTCTGGTTGGCGCAGCCACGGGGTTGATGGCGGTAGGCGCTGCCGGAATGTGGCCCGCATCTCCCACGTACGCGGCCCCCGAAGATGCGATCCGCCCGTTCCGTGTCAACGTGCCAGACGAGGACATCCTCGACCTTCGCCGACGGTTGGCGGCAACGCGGTGGCCTGAGAAGGAGACGGTCGCCGACGACTCGCAAGGCGTGCCGCTGGCAATGATGCAGGACCTCGTCCGCCACTGGCAGACCGACTATGACTGGCGGAAGGTGGAAGCGCGGCTCAATGCCTTGCCACAGTTCATCACGGAGATTGACGGTCTCGATATCCACTTTATCCACGTCCGCTCGCAGCATGGAAATGCTCTACCCATGATCGTGACGCATGGCTGGCCCGGCTCCGTCATCGAGCAGATGAAGATCATCGATCCTCTGACCAATCCGACGGCGAATGGCGGCAGCGCGGACGATGCCTTCCACCTCGTGATTCCGTCGATGCCCGGTTACGGATTTTCGGGCAAGCCGTCCACGACGGGGTGGGATCCGCAGCGGATCGCCCGCGCCTGGGTCGTGCTGATGAAGCGGCTGGGCTACGAGAAATTCGTGGCGCAGGGTGGCGACTGGGGCTCGCCGGTCTCCCATGAAATGGCCAAGCTTGGCGCGCCCGAATTGCTCGGCATTCATGTCAACCTGCCCGGCGTCGTTCCACCTGAAGTCTTCAAGGCGATTGCCTCGGGTGATGCGCCGCCAGCGAATCTTTCGGTCGAAGAGAAACAGGCCTTCGATCAACTCAAGCTTCAATTCACGAAGCGGCGTGCCTATGCGCAGATCATGGGCACCCGTCCGCAGACGCTTTCAGCGTTGACGGATTCGCCGGCCGGTCTCGCGACCTGGTTGCTCGACCATGGCGACGGCTATGCCCAGCCGGCCTCGGCGATGCAATCGGCCGTGCTTGGGCGGGCGGTCAACGGGCATTCCTCCGGCGCACTGACCCGCGACGATGTGCTTGATAACATCTCGCTCTACTGGCTGACCAACACCGCGATCTCCTCGGCGCGACTCTACTGGGAAAACAAGACCAATCTCTATCTGCCCGCCAATGTCTCGATCCCGGCCGCTGTAACCGCGTTTCCCGGCGAGAGCTACGTGGCGCCGCGGAGCTGGGCGGAGAAGGCCTACCACAACCTGATCTACTTCCATCAGGCCGAGGCCGGCGGTCATTTCGCCGCGTGGGAGCAACCAGTGATCTTCAGCAGAGAAGTCCGCGACGCCTTTCGGCCTCTGCGCAGTTAGATCTGAAGCTATCGGCGCGCGTAGCACGCGCCGATCGCCGTGACCTCCTTCCCGTACGAGATCTATACCGCTCAGCGGAACTGAGCCGAGAAGGCGTATCCGAAGCGGATCCACTACCATGGGGCACCGAAGGGCGGCCACTCCGCGGTGCGATGCCCACGTCGCTCGTGCAAGGCCACGCGTAACGTCGTCTGCTGGGCCAAATGAAAGGTGGATCGGGCCCCTGGCGATCGAGATGCTTGAGATCAAGTCTCGGTTCCAGGGACGGCGAGAAGTTTCGCATGCGCCAGGGCGCGGCAGACCCCAACGAAGTGATGTCGGGTAGCCAAACCAATCACGGTGTCTTTAGTCTCCAGCGCGGAGGGCTGCTTCGCGAGTCGCGAGCGGGAGGAACGCCAAACAGGCGCGCATATTCGCGGCTAAGGCTCGGACTGTTGACGGGCGCATCTGGCGTCCGGTGGAAACCGCGAATGACGCCAGAAGCTTCGCGTGATCCCCCGTCAAACGTGTTGTCGTCGCTTGTTTTCCCGTCGCCTTGGACGGGCTCACCATGGTGCAGATGCTGCCGAAACCTCAGCCTGATTTCGTGTGTCCGGCGCAATCAATACCCCTGGTAGTATCCCGGATAGCAGGCGCCATAGTAGCCGTAGGTATAGGGGTTGCAGTAGGAATACGGCACGCCAAAACCATACCAGCCCCAGCCAATGTCGCTATTGTCGAAGCCGCCGCCTCCTTGATTAT
>NZ_PXYL01000027.1 GCF_003012705.1 Pseudaminobacter soli (ex Li et al. 2025) | reverse complement strand
GCCTTGTCGTGGCCGTAGGGCAAAAGATGCTCCGAGGCGATGCCGATCTTGTCGCCGATCGCCTGGATCGGCTGCTTCTTCGCGCCGCGCGCGATTTCGATGTCGCTCTTGAATTCCGGCATTGGTCTCCCCTCGAAGTGAACCAGTTATCGGCACAACGCGGCAGAGGGCAATCGACTGACTGCCTCAAGAACTGCATGACCTTGCGAAGTGTCCAGCCGCGGCCAGTAAGCCATCATGCGACACAGGCGTCAACTGGAATGAAAGAAAATTTCATATCAAGAATTTTCGGAATAAAGCTCAGCTTGCTGCGGCGCGCAACAGCGGAGGTTCGTCCGTCAGATCCTTTTCCGAGAGGCTGCCGTGATAGAGCGCGGCGATCAGGTCCGACTGGGTGACGATGCCGACCAGCTTGCCGGCGGCGTCGACAACGGGAAGGTGGTGCAGGCCGGCGTCAGCCATCATCGGAACCAGCCGGGCGATCGGAGTGTCCGGATCAGCCGAGCGAACCGGTGTGCTCATGATTTCGCGCACCGTCTGCTTGAGACCCTTCCGCGGCCGGATGGCATGACGCAGACGGCGTCCCCACCCAAAATGCAACTCGCCATGCGGTCCCCAAGAGGCGCTTTCCATGAAGTCGGTCTGGGTAACGATGCCGACGACGCTATGGTCCTCGGCAACGACAGGAAGCGCCTTGATGCGATGCTCGCAAAGCAGCGCCCATGCGTCGCGCAGCGGGGCCTGCGGTGCGACGGTCGCAACATCACGCGACATGATGTCGGCGCAGCGGATCTCGCCGAAGCGGCGGTGATAGGCCTGCATCTCGGCTTCGTGCAGCAGCGCGTCGAGATCGTCGGCGGCCACGTCGATGACTTCACCATGACGCCTTAATACGGCTTCGAGATCGGCGGCCGTGAAGCCGATGCGCTGTGTCGGCACCGGGTCGGCGGTGCCATGCGGGTTGGCGGCCGGCAGCGGAGCCAGATGCGGGTAGCGCCGGCCGGTAAGGTTGTTGAAGACAAGCGCGGCCGTCAGCATGAGCAGCGAGTTGATGCCAACTGGCCAGAGCGCAAAACCATAACCGGCCGCGTGAACTGCCGGCCCGCCGAGAACCGCCGTCAATGCCACCGCGCCGCTCGGTGGATGCAGGCAGCGCAGCAACAGCATCGCGCCGATCGACAGCGAGACGGCGAGGGCGGCGGCGATGAGCAGATCGTCGATCCACAAGGCGCAGGTGATGCCGATGAAGGCGGCTACCATGTTGCCTCCGATGATGGACCAGGGCTGGGCCAGCGGGCTCGACGGAACCGCAAAGAGCAACACGGCCGATGCGCCCATGGGCGCGATCAGCAGCGGCGAGGCTGTGGTGGAGCCAGCAGCTATCTTGGTGAGCAGCCCGGTGACGAAGATGCCGATGAGCGCCCCGCAGACAATGCGCAGCCGCTCGGCATTGCCGATCTGTGGCAGGGCTGGAAGCAGCCTTTTCAATGAACTCAGGAAGTCAGGCATCTGCGACAGCTCGATATGCGGCGCGTGAGTTATCCCCGCCGATGCATCTGTCGCAAGGCACGTTTTTCCGTTTTCAGTCGATTTTCAGCAAGCTGTGACCTCAGGGGAACGGCCACCATTGCGGGTCAGCTTTCGGCTTTCTTGAATTGGGAGGTATCGGCCGACAGAAGCACGGAGATCCAGTGGCTCGATGGGATTTGAGCGCAGTAGACCATGAAGACGATCAATATCGGGACGCCGATGAACGCGCCCGAAATGCCCCACATGAAGCTCCAGAAGAACACCGCGAAAATGACGGCAAAGGGCGAGATCGCCAGCGACGCTCCGGTCAGCAGCGGTTCGAGATAACTGCCGATGATGAACTGGATAAGATTGAGGCTGATGAAAATGGCTAGGGCCATCTGCCACGAACCGAACTGGGCGATGGCAAAGAGCGTCGGAAAGATCGTGGCTATGAAGGGGCCCACGAAGGGGATGTAGTTGAGCGCAAAGGCAATGGTTCCCCAGGCAGCGGCCAGTTCGAGCCCGGCGACGAGGGCGAAGCCCCAGACAACCAGGCCGGTCAGGACGCTCGCCAGGCTGCGCACCACCATGAAGCGTCGAAGCTTGGTGCCGATCTCGCGATTGGCCAGCAAAATTTTCTCGCCATAGGGCTGTGCGGCAGGCGAGCGGAGCCTTGCGTTGAAGTCGTCTACTTCGAGCAGGCCGAGCATGACGAAGATGAACACCAGGATGGCAAAGCCCGCAAAGCCGTTCAGTTGCCCGGCCACCCCTTGCGTGAACCGGATGAGCCAGGACACGTCGAAATGGTTGGCCAGTGGGCCGGCGACCGCGACGCCACGCTCGTCGAGCCAGCTCGTCCAGTCCGCATAGATGGCCTGGAAGCGTGAGGCGTTGACGATGAGCCAATGACCGAGCTTGCCGAAGCCCCAGATGACCGAGGAGCCGACGGCGACGATCACCACGATGGTTACGGTCAGCGTGATCAGAAGCGCCAAAAGTTGCGGCATGCGCCGCTTCAGGGCCGCTTGGAGCGGCCAGACCAGCGCTATGATGAAAAGAGAGAAGGAGAGGGGCACGAATATCGACTGGGCAAAATAGAGAAGCCCGATGACGAGAATGCTCGTCGACAATGGGCTTATCGAGCGGCCACCGGCTGCCACGCTTTCTCTCCACGCCTGAGCGCATCGCCTGGCAAATGGGTATCAGCTGGAGCGGCTTAGCTCAACGGCAGCTTCAGCCATGAATGGCTATGTTGGCGCTGAAGTGCGCTAGTCGAGTCCGAGCTGCCCTTCGATGCGGCAGCGATCAAAGATGCCGGTTGCGCGGGCGATAGCGGGCGATCAGCGCGTCGTTGACCTCCTTGGCGCCCGGCATATTGGCGCTGAGATAGATAGGGGCGTCGGTGCCGGACGATTGCAGCCGCACCGCCACCTCGGCAAAGACGGCGTTCATCAGTGCCGCGCCGATGGAGGTCGAGATCGGCCCGACGCGAAGCTCGCTGCCGGGCACGTTCATGATCGCGTCGCCGGGAGGCGCACCGTTGTCGAGCACGATGTCGGCGACTTCCGCAAGTCGCGTCCGACCGCGAGCGGCCTGCTTCGAATATTCCACCGAGGTGATGGCGATAACGGTGGCGCCGCGCGCCTTGCCGAGCTGCGCGCCCTCGACGGTGGCGGTGTTGACGCCGCTGTTGGAGACGATGATCAGCACGTCGTTCGGGCCCATCGGATAGTGCTCGAACACCGGAACGATCACGCCGGGCATGCGCTCAAACGCGGTGCTGGCCACAGCGCCTTCATGCACCATCAGCGGGGTGGACAGGATCGGGACTGTCAGAGCCAGCCCGCCGGCACGGTAGTGTGCTTCCTCCGCCATGTTGTGGCTATGGCCTGTGCCGAATATGTAGACCAGGCCGTCGGCCTTGGCTGTACGTTCTACCGCGTCTGCGGCGGCGGCGATCGAATCGGAATTCTCTTCGATGAGCCTTCCCATGCGGGCGGCGAGCTCGGTCAGATAGGCAGCGGCGGTCGGGGTTTTGGACATGTGATCTTCCGACTGAGACAAGCGGGTCGCCGGATCATGAGGCGACGATCCGGAATTATCACGATGTGTACGACTTGGACCGGGACTGTAAAGCGGATTTCCGTTTGTATGGCAGGATCTTGCTGCCTGCTCGAAGGCGCACGCAGTTCTTATGGTATTCCTATAAGAGCTTTCAGGCGTCTACATTACCCCTGTAGGTGAGGCCGTTAATTTCACCAGACGGGATTGGGGCGCCCAAAAAACACCTTCTCCGTACTTCACTGTCAATGTAGATGATCGGAGTTTTTTTGAGTGCTTGCCGCTTCGGCCGAGCCCGCAAACGCCTTGAGATAAAATGGACTGGCTCTTCATCACCGGACTGGCAATCGCCTCAAGCATCGACAACCTCGCCGTCGGCCTGTCCTACGGCGTGCGTGGTATCCGGATAGGGTTGGGCGCCAATCTCATCATCGCAGTGATCTGCTTCGTGCTCAGCGAGGCGGGCATCCTGTTTGGCGAGTGGATCGGCGCGGTCCTTCCCGGCGATCTGCCCGATATCGTCGGCGCGGTGTTGCTGTTCCTGATCGGCGTTCGGATCCTGCTGCTGGTTCTGCCGCGCGAAAAATCGGCGGCAGGGTCAGCCAAGTCGCGTGGCATTGCGGGTTGGTTCTCCCGAGTGCTTGCAGTCGAGAACGGGCGAATTGGTTTTGTCGAAGCGCTGGTTCTCGGCGTGGCGCTGTCTGCCAATGCCCTCGCCAACGCCGTCGGTGCCGGGCTGCTTCACATGCCGTCCTTTGCAATCGCTCTTTCTGCCTCGATCGGCAGCCTGGTCACGATCTCTCTTGGCGTGGCGCTCGGTCTGCGAGCGACGCATATCAGCATTGGCCGGTTCGATCTCGGCCGCTTCGGCACGCTCATCAGCGGCATGATCCTCGTCGGTCTCGCCATCGGCCAGATCTGGTAGGCCCGGCCTAGCGGCCGTAAGCCGTTCCGGGCTTACCAGACCCAGAACAGCACGATCCAGTTGACGGTGCCGAACAGGACTGCGGCGGACCCGGCGACGGTTGCCGCAATCCGGCGCCACGTCGATGCCGTGTAGCGGCCGATCACCGACCACATCAGCCAGACGCACCACAAGGCAGCACCGGCCAGCAGACCCATGCGCAGCAAGTCGACGAAGTCGAGCGACAGGCCCTCGGAGCGCAGCAGGGTAACGGTCGTCATCGAGAGGCCGAGAAAGACGCCGCAACCGGCCATCGGGATCAGGCACTGCGCCAGGTGATGGAAGCGGCGCGCCTGAAACGAGCCAAGAGCGCGTACCGCCAAGGCGAGCGCTCCGCCCACCGCAATCGTCGTCACGAAGGCGGTGACGAGCACGTAGACGATCATGAGGCCGCCATCCAGGGGCGTCATCATGTCGTTCTGGTCGGGATAGTTGGTCAGGATCCACCAGGGAAGCCGGGGCTCGAGCAGCATCGTGCCGCCATGCTCGACCAGCCATTCGGCGATCATCTGCTTGACCGTCACGTAAAGCGGGCTGGACGCCCACTGGAAGGCGCCTGCCGCAATGCCCATCAGGCCGAAGATGATGAGAACGCTTTCCCATGGCTTGGGCTCGTCGCCGGCCACATTGACGATCTCATGCGACGGCGATCTGGGTTCAAGCGCGACTGCCTGCTTGAAATCCGCGCAGCGCCCGCACATGTGGCAGGCCGAGCCGCCGCGCATCGTGCGAATGGGCACCAGCGGGGCGCAATTGATGTGGGGAGCCGGCGCGCCGGGCTCGCGGCGCCAATCGTTCCACGCTTCCTTGTCCACGCGGTAGTGCAGGGGCGCAAGCTTTGAAAGCAGGCCGAAGACGCCGTTGACCGGGCAGAGATAACGGCACCAGACACGCTTGTCGCGTCCGTACAGGAAACCCACAACGATGGCGGCGAAGGTGGAGCCGCCAAGAACGATGATCACCGGCATCGGATATTGATAGACGCTGACCATCTGCCCATAGATCGTGGTGCAGGCGAAGGCGACGAAAGGCCAACCCTTCCACTTGATCCAGTGAGGTATCGCGCGCCCCAGCCCGTGGCGGCTGGCCGCTTCGGCAAGCGCTCCTTCCGGGCAGAACAGGCCGCACCAGGACCGGCCGACCAGCACCATGCTGACCAGCACGAAAGGCCACCAGATCCCCCAGAACACAAACTGGGCGAACAGGACGACGTCGGACCAAATATGCGACAGCCGGGTAGGCATCGGCGCCAGCGCGGGAATCACGAGCAGGGCCACATAGGCCCCGATGATGCCCCACTGCAGCCGGCGGATGGCGCGCTGATGATCGCGGAGCCACTCGCCCGCGCGCATCGTCAGTACCCGCGCTCTTCCGGCGCCCCTACGGACGGTCATGCCGGTCGAAGCGCCCGGGGCCGATACAGAATCCATAACACGAAAGTCCAATACGCAGCGTATACAAGCAGTTCCATCAGAACCGGCTGGGCACGATAGCCGGTTAATCCCGAGACGAGGCCGCCAAGCATGCCGTTGTCCGGCAGCAGCCACGACGTATCCCACAGGCGCGGCGACAGCGTAGGCAGTACGTCAAGGGAGATGAGGTGGCCAACCCCGGACATCAGCAGCGAAGCGGCCAGGAACAGCAGCATCACCTCTGTGACGCGGAAGAATGTCCGCCATGACAGAACCCGGCTGCCCACCTGAAGCAGCCAATAGGTGGCGAATGCCGCGACAAGGCCCAGGCCCGCGGCGATTGCGGCCGCAAAATTCGAGCCGGAGACGCTGGCCATGGTTCCGTAGAGGAAAACAGCCGCTTCACTGCCCTCACGCAGGACGGCGATTGCCGCAAGCACGAACACGCTGACCCAGTTTGACCTGTTGGCGGCGTGATCGAGCGAGGCGTGCAGCTCGGATTTCAAGGTGCGGCCATGCCGGCGCATCCAGAACACCATCTGGACGATCAAGCCTGCGGCGATAAGCACGATCGCCGTCTGGAAGTATTCCTGCGCCTCGTCGCTCAACGTATCGCCGATGAACAGAAGCGTTGCGGCGAGCGCCACGGCGCCGATCAAGCCAACGCCAACGCCCGACCAAAGCCACATGCGCCCAACCCGGCGTTCGGCCGGCGGACGATGCGCCAACCAGGCATTCAAAATGCCGATGACGAGCAGCGCTTCAATGCACTCTCGCCAGATCACGAACAGGATGTTGAAGTCTTGCGTGGACATCGCCGTTATCTCGCGACGAGAACTGCAGGCGCAGTGCCTGGATGGAAATCGTCGAAAAACGAGTACTCACCAGGATCCAGCGTGCGGATCACCATTACGCTGTCGGACTGCGGTGCGAGGACTTTTTCCTTCCGGAGCTCAAGGCTCTCGAATTCGGCCGGGGTGTCGCCAAGATTGACCAATTCGAGCCGAAAGCGCGTCTTGGCCGGCACCTCAAGACGGAGCGGGTTGATCGCTCCGTCCTTGAACTCGATGCGAAAGGTCGGTTCGTCCGCCAGAGCAGCGGACAGGGATACGGATCCCAGGACAAATCCTGACAAGATCGCAGTCAACTGTCCGCGCAAGGTCATCGGATCAATAAGCACCCTTCTTGCCGGTTCCGGCATAGACAAAATCATAATCGACGGAGAACGGCTGGAACCATTCGCCAACGCCCGTCTCCTTGTCGACATGGCGGCCGAAATGCGCATGCGGATTGGCCGAAGGCGGCGAAATCGTCAGCTTGAGCTTGTACTTGCCGGGGCCGTCGAGCTTGACGTTGTCGCCGTAGTGCGGTCCGTCGTTGGCGACCATGGCCATGAAGTCGCCCTTCTGCGTCTGGCCGTTGTCGAGATGGGTCAGCTCGTAGGAGACCACGAGGTAAGGTATCCAGTCGCCCTCGGCGAAGCCGTTGGTGTTGTCCTTGGTAGCCTTGATGTCGGCTTCCATATGGACGTCCGAATCCTTGGCGTCCCGCATCATGCCTTCCGGCTCCATCTCGATCGGCTGGAGATAGACAGCAGCGACTTCCATGCCGGAGACCGTCTGAGGCTTGCCCACCGGAGTTTCCTTGGCCAGAGCAATACCGGAACCAAGCAGGAGGGCAGGGAGGACGAGCGCGGCCCTGTTGATCGAGATTCTCATTGGCATGCTCTCAGTTGGAGTGGATCAACTTTTCGCGTTCGAGGCATTTCAATACCTGCCTCAAACGGTCATGTTTATCCAGCTTTTCCTCGTTTGCCGGCGATGAGTCAAGTAAAAACAGTAGTTTAGATCAATTCTAAACTAGAGATGCTGTCGTTGAGAGAGGCATGAGCAGCGTGGCGTAATGGTCCTTCCGCAGGCACAGTTGCCACCCGGCTGGGCTTGGGATAGCCCAGCCGACCCGACTCGGCTGGCTCACGCTTTGGCAAATCGTGCCAGAACGAGGTTTTGCGCGCGTTCGGCCAGCATCAGAAGCGGGGTGCCGTATCGATCCATGATCCAGAGCGAAGCCATGGCCGCGATTGTTCCGACCACGATCGAGCCGACCATGTCGAGCGGGTAGTGGACGCCGATATAGATTCGCGACCAGCCGACGATTATGCCCACTGCGGCAGCCGCCCAGGCAGCCCCCTTGCGCCGCAGCATGAACAGAACGGCCGCGCAGACGGCGAATGCAAGTCCGTGATTGCTGGGGAAGGAAGAGTTCGGCCGGTGCTCGACCAAGGCATTGCCGAGCCCAACCATGAATGGCCGAGGCCTGAAAGCGACCAGACCGATCATGTAGCTCATGACGATGGCGATCCCGAGCGCGACGCACAGAGCTACGGCAGTCAGCCGGTTACGGCGCCCGCCGCTTACCCAGAGGCCCGTGAGGTAGATCGGGATCAGCAGCATCAGGAATTTGGTGGCGAAAAGCGCCAGCCACGTCACGGTTGCGCTGGGGGTCGGCCCCGCGTTCAGGAGCAGGAAGAGATCGTTGTCGAGTTGTAGCATATTTTGGCAGCGCGCTTTCCCGAGGCTCCCGCGATGATCATCGCCGGATGCTCAACAATTCATTAATCGACCAATCAATTTGGCGTCCGCATTTCCCGTCGTCGGAACGCAGCGGTTGGCCCGTAAAAGCCGGCCATAGCGGAATTATGGCCGCATCGATCGATTTGCCGGCAATTCAGTTCGTTAAAAATTTGAGCAGTTTTTAGGTCAAATGTCGCTTCGCGATTTTGCCTGACCGAAATCGCCGCATGCAATGGTGCCGCCACTCAGGGACGGCATCATGCAGAACAATAAGATCAATCTTTTCATTTCGTTAGTCATAATTCTTGCAGCATGCTTTGCTGGTCAGGCAAACGCCAAGCAATTGTTCATGCCGATCGGCGGATACACGTCGCAACCGATCGGCCACTATGAGTTTTGTCGTCGTCTTCCTGCCGAGTGCGCCGTTCGCACCGCCCATCCACGTCCGCTGGAGCTGACCAGAAGTGTGTGGAAAACGCTCGTGGACGTGAACAACCACGTCAACACGACCATCATTCCCAAGACCGACATGGAAGTGTGGGGCCAGGAGGAATATTGGGGCTATCCGGTCAAGGGTGAGGGCGACTGCGATGACATGGTGCTGGAAAAGCGCCGGCTTCTGCTCGAGCGCGGCATACCGGTGAACGATCTCCTGATCACCGTCGTGCGGCTGCCGAACGGGGAGGGCCATGCCATCCTGACCGTCACGACCGATCTTGGCGATTTCATCCTCGACAATCTCGAGCCGCGAATCCTGCAGTGGACCGATACGGACTATGAGTTCCTCAAGCGCCAGTCGGAACTTCACACCGGGCGCTGGGTGTCGATCAAGGAACGCCCGGACGAATATGTCGGCAGCGTCAAATAAGCGGCAGGCGTGCGACGCGATGCCGGAGATGGCGCAGTTTCTTCCCAGGCGCGCCCTTGTCGGTAGGATGAGGGGCAATAGATTGTCCCTTGGTCGCTTTTGTCCGGAGTAGGCTTGCAGCGACGCGCGGCGGACTTGCCGCCATCCCCCTCAATGACCCTGCAAATCGTGTCGAGCAGGCAAGCGCAAAAGGGAAAAACAATGCCAAGTCAAACCTCTCACGCTGAACCGCATCGGCACGGGCCGGGCTGCGGCCACACCGCGATCCGCCACCATGGTCATCTCGACTATCTGCGCGACGGGCATCTCGAGCACCCGCACGGAAAGAGCAACGATGAGCATGTGATAGAGGTCAGCGACCAGAATCCCGACCGTTGCTCACCGGAGCACAGATGCACCGGCGCTGCCGGTCACGTTCATGGGCCTGGCTGCGGGCATGAGGCAGTTCCGCACGGTGATCATGTCGACTACATCGTCGAGGGGCGCCTGCAACATCCGCATGGCGACCATTGCGACGATCATGGCCCGGTCGAGGTCGTCTCAGGGCGCGCCTGACCGCCTCTGCTAGGGCTTCGGATCTGCCGGTATGGGGACGAAAAGCATATACTTTTTGTCCTCGGCTAACGGCTTGGCTGCTTCGCCGAACTGAGCGAGAAAGGCGTCGCGTTGTCCTTTGGGCACTAGGACGCCATCGCCTGGCGCAAGCCAGGGAGCCAGCGCTTCGAGCGTCTTCAGCCGCGCGATCTTGCCCTGCGTATAGAACTCCGCCGAGAAACTGCGCGAATCCAGAATGGCCAGACGCCCCGAATCCGGGAAGGCCTTGATCAGGCGGCCTTCGGAAGGCACGAGCGAACGGTCGAAGCCGAGCATCGCGACTACGACGATGGCGGCTGAGACCACCACGACTTCGGCCACGCCTATCTTCAACCAGAACTCACGCGACGGGCCGCTCCGAACCCATAGCATCACAGCCAGAAGCGCTGCGGCCGGCAAGCCGGGCAGCACATATGCCCAAAGAACATTCGCTGCCAAAGTGAACAGCGCCAGCGGCGACAGCGCAAACAGGAACAAATAGAGGTAGAGCCCGCCGTCGGAACCACCGTCGGGTATGCCCTTGCGCAGCCGCCAGAACAGCACAGGCAGCAGCGGGCTCCAGGGCAGGGTGGCGGCAAGCCAGTATAGCCAGATCGTGCCCCTCGGATGCGCACGTCCCGCGCCGTAGAGGTCGCCTGACCAGCCGGGTTGCAGGAAGCGCTGGATGTGTTCTCCGATGATGAAATAGTGCAGGAAACCCGGCGTTGCGATCTCTGCTGCCGCGTACCAGGGAATGACCAGCACCACGACCAAGGCGACGCCGCCAATCCACGGCAAGCGCAGAAGGTCCTTCCATCCGCCGCGCCATATCATCCATACGGTGATCGGCATGAGCGACAGGACGGTCGCTACGGGTCCCTTGGCCAACAGTCCAATGGCAAGCCCCGCAAAGAACAGCCACCCCCAGCGGCGGTCTCCTTGCAGGCCGCCGTAAAAGCCGGCCATGCAGGCGGTGACCCCGAGCGCCAGCACCATATCGGTCTGAACGAAGGCCGCGGAGCCGAAGAATAGCGCCGAACTGGCGGCAATCAAGACCGCGGCTGCCGCGATCCGACGGTCGGTCACGGTGCATGCCCAAAGCCAGAGGATCGCCAGCGTTGCGATGGCCGAGAGCAAAATTCCCAGCCGCGCGGCAAACGCCGTCGGACCGAGGATCAGGATACCGGCAGCCGACAGCCATGTGTGGAGCGGCGGCTTGGCCCAGAACGGCACGCCATAATCGAACTGAGGTGTGATCCAGTTGCCGGTCTCGACCATCTTGCGGGCGATTTCGGCATAGCGCGCCTCGGTCGGGTCGGTCAGCGGCACCCAGATCATGGCCAGCAGCCGTACGACCAGCAGCAAGATCAAGCCCCAGAGAATGGCGCGGTTTCTGGTCATGCTGTAGCGCTTTCCATCAGGATTTCGGTTTCGGCTGCGCGGCTCTCCGGTGCATGGCCGGAGCATTGCATCAAATCTGTGGCGTCGCCCGGATGCAGCATCATCAGGCAATCCGGTCCCGCCGCCGATAGCAGGCGCGGAAGCCACAGTCGAACCTTCTTTGGGTCGTCGAGGCGGAGAAAGCCCGAAAAGTCGGCATTCGTCAGCAGGCCCGCTTGGGTGAAAACTGTTTTCGCCCGCGCCGCAAACGCCATGATTGCCAATACTTTGGCGCCGCCTGCTCGAACATTGCCCCATCGTCCCGCCCAGGTGGCAGGCAGCGGTACGCGCACCCATGTCTTGGGTCCGTATGACAAACGCGTCACCAGCGGCGCTATTGCCGGAAAGCAATGGCAGTGCTGGTGGCCGTCGTAATAGTCGGGCAGGCTGCCGAAGAGCGCGACGAACTCTTCCATCTGCCGATCGAGCGAAGCAGCAACACCGTCCGGCAGCCGAATGTTCATCAACGTGGCCAGAGGCCAGACCGGTCCGTGCTTCGGGAATGCCTGCGTCAAGTTCAGATGCAGGCCGACCAGTGAGCCTGCCCTGCGCAGGTCGCGCAATCGCTTTATGTCGCTTGGGTCGATCGCCTCGTTGACCATGACGGATGTGCCGTCAAGCCGCCCGGCCTCCAGCAATGAGAGGATGACCTTGTCGTGCCGACGCCCCAGTCCGAAATCATCCGCGATCCGCACCAGGCTCCCCCTTGCGGCTGATGTCTTCGGCCAGGATGTAGGGGGGACGCTTTTTGGCCTCCAACACGGCCTTGCCGACATACTCGCCCAGAAGGCCGAGAAATATCATCTGCATGCCGCCGAAGAACGAGATCAGCGCCAGAACCGAGGCGATGCCGGTGGGGACCCCGGGGAAGAAGAAATGCTGGATCACGACATAGATGCCGTATCCGATGCTGAGCACGGCAATGGCGATGCCCGCCAGAGCCATCAGCCGCAGCGGCGTCGTGGTGAAGCTCGTGAACGCGTCCAGCGTCATCGTCAACAGGCGCAGCGGATTGAAGCTGCTCCTGCCGCTTGTGCGCGGAGGTGGATCGAGGGGGAGGCCGCTTTGGCGAAAGCCGACCCAGCCATAGAGACCCTTCATGAACCGGTCGCTCTCGGGCAGGCTGCGCAGAGCGGTCATGAAGCGACGGTTGATCAGGCGAAAATCGCCCGCACCGGGCGGGATTTCGTATCGGAGGTCGCGATTGATGGTCCAGAAGAACAGCCGCGCAAAAGCAGCCTTCATCAGACCCTCGGATGAGCGGCGGCTTGCCTTGTAGGCATAGACGCTGTCCACCCCGGTGGTCAGCCAGACGCGAACGAAATCGAGGATCAATTCGGGCGGATGCTGGAGGTCCGCGTCCATCAGGACCGCCGCATCGGTGCTATCTGCGGCGTCAATGCCCGCGGACAGCGCGGCCTCTTTGCCGAAGTTGCGCGAAAACTGCAGAAGCCGGACGGACCGCGTGCCGAAATCATGGGCATTCAGCAGAGCAAAGCTGTCGTCGCTGCTGCCGTCATCGATGAAGATGTAACCGACATCGAGGGCAAACTCCGCGGAAATCCGGTCTGCGATCGAGTTCAGTCGATCGAGAAGATGCGGCAAGCCCTCGGCCTCGTTGTAAACCGGAATGATGATGCTGAGGGTCTTTGCGGTCATGATGGGTTCTTTGCGAAAATCACCGCCGACGAAATGGCGAAATTAATGATCGAGGCCAACCCGATTGCGACAAGAAGCGCCAGAGCCAGGGGCAGGCCTATATACAGGAACGCCTTCAGCAGAAAAGCACGCAGGACGTAGATCAGGCCGCTCCAGGCCATGAACATGAGGTATCGGCGAGCAAGCTTGCTCTTCGCGGTCTGGAAAGTGATGCGGTCATGGAAGAAGAACACGACCGATGCGCTGATGATCATCGCCAGCCCCAGTGCGAGGGCCGGGTCGAGTTTCAGCCAACTGGTCGCGGCCAGCGTCACCACGTAATCGATCGCCGCGCCAATGGTGGAGCCGCCGGCAAAGATGGAAAAGCGTTTCAACATGGCCTGACTGAATCTGGTTTCTCAAGACTTGCAATAACAGTTGCTGTCAGTTCCTTGGAGGGGCTGAGGCTCCCGTTTCCGAATTCATCGGGCTTTTTCACCACGAAATGGCGTCAGAGGTCATGCCCAGTGCGAAGCGCGATGCCTCAGATCGCATCGGGCAGGTCAAGGACGCGGACTAATCCGGTGAATTTCAGGCGCTAATTGGGCGCGGCCGATTGGCACGCCGCCGGTTCCGCACTACGCGCGCCATAATCCAAGAAGGCGAGGGGCCACCGCCCTAGCGAGCTTGGTAGCGCGTCAGGTGGCGTTCGAGACCGCGGATAAGGGTGATCAACACCAGGTTGGTGGCCAGATAGAGCACGCCGGCAATGGCGAAGATCTCGAACACAGCATAGGTCTGGCTCATCAGTCGCTTGGCGTAGCCGGTCACTTCCAGCACGGTGATCGTCGAAGCAAGGCTGGTGCCCTTCACCGTCAAGATGAGCTCGTTGCCGTAAGCGGGCAGCGCCTGGCGGATGGCGAGCGGGAACTCGATGCGGCGAAAGCGCAAGGCACGCGACATGCCGCAGGCCTGCGCCGCCTCGACAAGGCCCGCCGGCACGGACATCAGGCCGCCGCGCAGGATTTCCGAGGTATAGGCGGCAGTATTCAAGGCCAGCGCCAGAACTGCGCAGCGGGCGCCATCGCTGATCACCCACCACAGGGCAGCGTTGTCCTTGATGAAGGAGAGCTGTCCCAGCCCGTAATAGAGCAGGAATATCTGCACCAGGAGCGGCGTGCCGCGAAAGACGGTGCTGTAGCCTTTGGCAAAGCCGGAAACGAACCGGTTCGACGACAGTCGCATCAACGCAAGCCCCAGACCGAGATTGAAGCCGATCAATACCGAAAGGAAAGTGAGGATCGCGGTGATCTTCAAGCCTTTGAGCAGGACCGGAACCGCCTGCCAGAAGAGTTCGACATCCATCGGGCTACTTCCTTGAACGAAGCCTGAGCAGGCGTTCAGCCTGGTCGATGCCGGCCTGGCTGACCAGCGTGATCGCGAGATAGACCACGGCTGCAATGAGATAGAATATGAACGGATGGCGGGTCGTGTTGGAGCCGACAAACGCCGTCCGCATCAGTTCCTGCAACCCGACGACCGACACCAGCGCCGTGTCCTTGATGGTGACCTGCCAGACGTTGTTGATGCCGGGAATGGCGATGCGCAGCATCTGTGGCAGGATAATCCGGCGGAAGATGCGCAGGCCCGGAATTCCGAGCGCGCGTGCCGCCTCGATGTGCCCACGCGGAATTGCAGCGAGTGCACCGCGCACCACCTCGGTGGAATAGGCGCCGGAAATCGCGCCGATGGCGATGACGGCGATGATGAATGCATAGCCGCTATCGGCGAGCCCGGCGTAGCCAAAGGCCGTGGCTACCCTGGTGACGAACTCGACCGAGCTGAAAAACAAGAGGTAGATGATGAGCAACTCCGGCACGCCGCGCACCACGGCGGTGTAGCCGTCGACCAAATAGGTCAGCGGGCGGACACGACCCCATTTGATGAGACCGCAGATGACGCCGACGACGAAGCCGCCCATCATGCTGGCGACGGCCACCGCAACGGTGATCGCCGCTCCCCGCATGATGGCGCCTATCCAGCCGCCTTCCCATACCTGCAAGAGACCGAATTCCATCGGAACTGCCCAAGCTTTCGATACTCGTATGGCTGGCCGGCATGCCGCCGCCCGAGCCGGTCAGGCGGTCGCCGGCACAAGGCTGCGCAGGCGACCAACCAAGTCGGGGGTCAGTGGCAAGGCAAAGAAATGTCCATCTTGAACCACTTCTCGCTCGCCTTGCCGATCGAGCCGTCAGCGACGAGTTCGCAGAGCGCCTTGTCGATATCGGCCTTGAGTGCGGTGTTGTCCTGCGCGATGCCCACGCCGATGCCTTCGCCGAGCGAGGGATCGAAGGTGCTCTGGATCTTCACATCCACGAGCTGGAAGTTCTGGCCATCCGGCTTGGCGAGGAAGTCCTGCAACGCCGACAGATCGGCAAAGGCCGTGTCGATGCGGCCGGTGGCCAGGTCGATCTGCATTTGGTCGAGGGTGTCGTAGGTTCTCAGATCGGCGCCAGGCACGCGCTTTTCCAGGAAGTGCGCATGGGTGGTGCCGGACTGGACGCCGACCTTCTTGCCGTCGAGCGTCTTGAGCAGCGTGTCGATGTCCTTGATGCCGACGAGGTCGGAATCTTTCGGTGCCACGAACATGTTGGCCAGTTCGGCGTAGCCGACGGAGAAGTTGATCTCCTTCTTGCGGTCGGCGGTGATCGACATGCCGGAGATGATGACGTCGAAGCGCTTGGCCTTCAGCGCGGGGATCAGGCCGTCGAACGCCTGCACGACGAAGTGGCATTTCTTGTCGAGTTTCGCACAGAGCAGGGCGCCGACATCGGCATCGAAGCCGGTGACGTTGCCTGCGGCGTCGGCCATGCTCCAGGGCGGATAGGCGCCCTCGGTGCCAATCGAGAGTTCGCCTTCCGAGGCGACCGAGCTACTTACACCTGCGGCGAGGAAGGCGAGCAGCGAAAAGACCATTAGTTTCATTTATGTGTTCCCCTTTGTTGAACTTATTGGGTTTGCATCGTGCCGGTGGCCCGCTGCTCCTTGGTGGCGCGCCCTAGAGTGTCCTTGCCAGGAACTGACGCAGACGTTCGGAACGTGGATTGGTGAACATCTCAGCCGGCGCTCCCTCCTCCTCCACCTTGCCGCGGTGGAGGAAGAGGATCTTGTGGGACACCTCGCGCGCGAACTGCATTTCATGCGTCACGAGGATCATCGTATTGCCTTCATCCGCGAGCTGCCGGATGACGCGCAGCACCTCGCCGACAAGTTCGGGATCGAGGGCCGAGGTCGGCTCGTCGAGCAGGATCACCTTCGGCCGCATGGCGAGCGTGCGGGCGATTGCCGCGCGCTGCTGCTGGCCGCCCGACAACTGGCCCGGATATTGGCCATGCTTCTCGGAAAGCCCGACCTTCTTCAGCAGCGCATGGGCGCGGTCTACCGCTTCGTCGCGGGGCTCCTTGAGCACATGCACCGGCGCTTCGATGATGTTTTCGAGCACAGTCATGTGCGGCCAGAGATTGAAGCTCTGGAAAACCATGCCGACGCGGGCGCGGATGCGCTCGACCTGGCGCATGTCTGCGGGCAGTGCGCCTCCGCCCGAGGTGCGTTTCATCCTGATCTCTTCGCCGTCGACGATGATGCGGCCGTCGTTCGGCTGTTCGAGCAGGTTTATGCAGCGCAGGAAGGTGCTTTTGCCGGAACCGGACGAGCCGATCATGGACACAACCTCGCCGGCACTCGCTGAGAGGCCGACTCCGCTCAGCACTTCGAGCTGGCCGAAACGCTTGTGCAGATCGATCACCTCGATGGCCGGGGTCGACCTCGGCGTCATGTGGGGCTGCACGATCGGTGTGGCCGGCACAGTCGGCTGCACTGGCAGTGAAGCAAGGGGCGACACCTGCGGGGGTAGGGCGTAGTCGCGCCTATGCTTCGAAGATTCATCGACCGATTTGTCCACGCCTATGCTTCCGTTCTCTGGGTTTCTGCCTGGAGTTCGTATTGCGGGCCGGGTCCGTCACATGTCCAAGACGATCGGCCCTTGCGGCTTGGAGCAGCACAACAGCACCTCGCCGGCGGCGAGATCGTCGAGCGGCTCTTCGAAATAGACGACTTCGCCGGCGAGCAGATGCGACTTGCAGGTGCCGCAGACGCCGGCCCGGCAACTGAATTCGGGCGCCAGACCCTGTTCTTCGGCGAAGGCGAGAAGCGACTCGGCCACCGGATCCCACACGGCCTTGCGGCCGGACCTGCGGAATTCCACGGTTACGGCATCGGTAGATGCTACGATCGGCGTTGTCGGCAATGCTTGCGATGGTGCCGGCGCAACCGCAAGCTCCAGCAGCGTCGCCGGGCCGAAGAACTCGTAGGCAATGCGCTGGCGAGCCACGCCGAGCTCGCGCAAGATGCCGTGCACGGCCTGCATGAAGGGCGAAGGCCCGCAGAGATAAAAGTCGTAGTCGTCGAGCGACAGCAGGCTTTGCAGCAATTCGCGCGTGACCACGCCTTCGCTTTCATAGCCGCCGGCGGCTCGGTCCGCTTCCGTCGGAAAACGGTAGCAGAAATGCGCGGTCATCCCTGGCCGCGAGGCTGCCAGCGCCTCGACCTCGTCGCGCAGCGCATGCACCTCGCCATTGTCGCAGGCGTGGATGAAGAATACCCGGCGGTCGGTGGCAGCGAGCGCCTGCAGCATTGAGACGAGCGGCGTCAGCCCGACGCCGCCGCTGAGCAGAACGACGGGACGGCTACTTTGCCGGTCGAGCACGAAGTCGCCGCGTGGCCCTTCGGCTGTAAGCACGTCGCCGACCTTGATCCGGTCATGGAGGTGGCAGGAACCCAGCCCATCCGGCAGCCCTTCGGCAGGCGCCGCCTCGCGTTTGACCGTGATGCGATAGCCATTGGTCCGTTCCGGCGAGCTGGAGACGCTGTAGTTCCGCAGCACGAAATCCTTGCCGTCCCGCACCGGAATCCGGAACACGAGGAACTGCCCGGCTTCGAAAGGGCGCCAGCCTTCCGGTTCGACCGGTTCGAGATGAAAGGATGTGATGATGCTGCTTTCGCGCACCTTCGCCACAACCTTCAGCTCACGAAACCGGCTTCTGCTTGTGCTGGCCGGTGTGGCGAAGGCGTTCATTCGGCCGCCGCCAGTTGCTGTTCTTCGGCTGCGATCAGCTTGGCCAGGTTGCGACGGTACCGGAGCGGGCCGACGTCGATCTTCAGGTCGAGATTGGGCGTGCGCATGTTGGCCATGCCCTTCTGCACCGCATTGAGCACGACGCGATCCTCATCGAAGGCGCCGCGCACCGACTTCGCGAACTGGCGCGAGACCTCCTCGTCGTCAGGCGCGAAATTGCGCATCTGAAACCAGTAGTATTTGGTGTGGCCCTCATCGACCGGGGTCATGAAGTTGTAGCTATCCATGAGGAAGACATCTTCATGGTAGGGCTTACCTTCCCCGCCGGTGTTGGCGGGCACGAAGATCGCCTTGATGATGGCATGGCTGGGATAGCGCACCTCGTAGTGCTGTTTACGGTCGCAATTGCCGGAGAATTTGAGGTAGGGCGCGTAGAACGGAGCGGGCTCCACGTCGATCATCCAGCGCCAGACGGTGACGCCGTCTTCGCCGACCGTGGTTTCGAGAGGGGCTTCCTCGGCCGCGGCATTGCCGAAAGAACTCTGGTGCACCCAGGCCACGTGCGACGGGTCGAGCAGGTTGTCGGTCATGTAAAGGTAGTTGCAGTCGAGCGTCATCGACTCGCCGCGATTGACACCCCAGGCGGGGTCGCCCCAATGCTCGACCTCGAAGATTTTCGCCGGATCGGCCTTCTCGGCGTCGCCCATCCAGATCCAGAGCAAGCCGTAGCGCTGGGCAATCGAATAGCTGCGCACCTGTGCCACATGCGGGATCTTCTCGGCGCCGGGCACGCGGGTGCAGGTGCCCGTGCAGTCGAAAGTCAGCCCGTGATAGCCGCACTCGACATTGTCGCCCTTGATGCGGCCCATCGACAGCGGAAGCTTGCGGTGCGGGCAGGCATCTTCGAGCGCGGCCACGATGCCGTCCGACTTGCGGTAGAGAACGATTTCCTCGCCCAATACCTTCACCGGTTTCAGCTCGTTTTGGCCGACCTCGTGATCACACGCGGCAACGTACCAGCAATTCCTCAGAAACATGGCCGCTTCCTCCCTCGAGACCTCGTCTAAGTGGGGGAAGGCTAATGCTGCGGCAGTCGCGCAAAAAGGGCTTGCACCTGCGTTCTATTTTAGAAAAACTAAAGTAAAGCAGTTTGGATTGTCATGACGAAATCGCCTCCCTTGCGCGCAATACAGGCCTTCGAGGCTTTCGGTCGGATCGGCAGCGTGACGGGTGCGGCGGAGGAACTCGGCGTCTCTCCAGGCGCCGTCAGCCAGCAGATTCGCAAGGCAGAAGAGGCGCTTGGCCTGCAATTGCTGGAGCGGCGCGGTCGGACCGTGAAGCTGACCTCCTGGGGGCGCATGTACCACGCCGACATTTCGGTCGGCTTTGATCATATCCGTGGCGCGCAGGAAGCGCTGGAGCGCGCGCGCTCGGAAGGAGCGCTCACGATTTCATGCCTGCCTTCGCTCGCCAGCAAATGGCTGGCGCCGCAGCTTTTCGATTGGCAGGCACGCCATACCGGCGTAACCGTGCGGTTGATCGGCGCTGAAGTCGAACCGCGCCTCGGCGAGGAGCAGGTCGATTTCCGCATCTCCTATGGCACCAAGATCCGCGACTACGTCTACTATACGGAGCTGTTCACGGACTGGGTGGTTCCCGCCTGTTCGCCCGCACTGCTGGAGCGTCAGCCGCTGCGCAAGCCGGCCGATATCCTGGAGCGCCCGCTGCTGGGCATCGAATGGGCGAAAGACCACCGCTCACCGCCGACATGGGCGGAATGGGCGGCAAGCATCGGCGAGAAGTACCGCCGGGCGGCAGGCGAGGTGGCCTTCTCATTATCGAGCGCGGCTATCGATGCGGCAATCAATGGCCGCGGCTTCGTGCTGGCGCAATTGTCGATGGCTGCTGAAGATATCGCCTCGGGTCGCCTGGTGGTGCCCTTCAACCTGCCGATGCGGCTACCCTTTCCCTATTTCCTCGCCTGGGATCGCTCGGCATTGGAAAAGCCGCTGGGGGCAGAGCTTCGCAGCTGGATCGTTTCGATAGCCAGCCGGCAGGAATCGCTCCCCCGGATTTGACCGGCCAAGCCGACCAGCAGCCTTTGGCCACACCTATTGCACCATGCTGAATGACAGAATCCGGGTCAGCCAGGTGTAGTCGGACTCCAGCGCCATGATGGTCAGGAAGACCAGCATCAAGAGCGGCGGCACCAAGATTGCATAGGCGAGCGCAAGCCGCTCCCACGCCATGTGCATGAAGATCGCGACGATCAGTCCGGCCTTCAGCAGCATCAGGACGACTATCAGCGTCCAGCGCAGATAGCCCTGCAGGTTGAAATAGTCGACCGCATAGGAGCAGGTGCTCAATATGAACAACCAGCCCCAGACGACGAGATAGAGCTTGATCGGATGCTGCTGGCCCTCGGCGTGCGTTGCCGCCGGCGCGTGAGCGACCTGTACCTCAAGCCCCCGATCCTGCGCCTCTGCCTGTGCCATCGCTCCACCTCACCAAAGATAGAAGAACGCGAAGATGAACACCCAAACCAGATCGACGAAGTGCCAGTAGAGCCCCATGATCTCGACGTTTTCGTAGCGGCCGCGCCGGCTGGTGAAAAACCCCGGCGCGCCGCGATCGAAGTCGCCGCGCAGCACTTTTCGCGCGATGATCAAAAGGAAGATCACGCCGATGGTCACGTGCGTGCCGTGAAAGCCAGTGATCATGAAGAAGGCCGGGCCAAATTGCGCCGCGCCGAACGGGTTTGACCAAGGCCGCACGCCTTTCATGATCAGTTCGGTCCATTCGAAGGCCTGCATGCCGACGAACGTCGCGCCGAGGAGTGCGGTTGCAATCATCAGCGCCGCGGTCTTCCGGCGATCCTGCCGGTAGCCGAAATTGACAGCCATCGCCATCGTACCGCTCGAGGAGATGAGTACGAAGGTCATTATGGCGATCAGAAGCAGCGGCACCTCACGGCCGGCGATATGCAGCGCAAAGATCTCGGCGGTGTTCGGCCACGGCACCGTGGTCGACATGCGGACCGTCATGTAGCCGAGCAGGAAGCAGCCAAAGATGAAGGTGTCGCTGAGCAGGAAGATCCAGATCATGGCCTTCCCCCAGGACACGTTCTTGAAAGCCCGCTGGTCCGACGACCAGTCGGCGGCTATGCCCCGTAGTCCCGGCAGCCGCGACGCTGCGTGGGGGGCATGTTCAGGCGTCGTATCGACCATCCCACGTCTCCTTCTAGCTCAGCAGCCGATGGCAGATGTCGATGAAATTGCCGGCCCAGCCCATCAGCACGGCAAATAGTATCAGCCAGATGATGAGCAAGGCATGCCAGTAGACCGCGCATAGCTCGGCGGACAGAACGAGCCCGGCGGTCCTGTCGCTCTGCCACGCCCGGATGTTGGTCCGGCCCAGCACCACCAGCCCGCCGATGACGTGCAGGCCATGCATTGCCGTCAGCAGATAAAAGAAGGTGACGGCCGGGTTTTCGGTGACGAAATAGCCCTGTGAGGCGAGGTCCTGCCAGGCGAGCAACTGCCCGGCCAGGAACGCAATCGAGGTCAGGCCTGCGGTAAGCAGGGCAAGGCGGAGGTTGTCGAGCTGCCCTTTATGCGCGGCGACCACCGCGCAATGCATCGCAAGGCTCGCCAGTAACAGCGTGCCGGTGTTGAGCCACAGCAGGCGCGGCATCGGCGGCGCCTGCCAATCGACATAGGCCATGCGCATGAGGTAGGCGCTGATCAGCAGCGCAAACAATGCGCTGACCACGGCGATAAATACGCCGAGCCCGATCTTTGCCGGATGCGTATCGGGTGCTTCGGTTTCCGGGAAGGCCGTCACGGGCCCAGCCTCGAGCCAGGGTTTGGACATCAGCCTTTGGCGCGACAGCCACCAGCCGACAATGGCGAGTATTGCGGCCAGGAAAATGAGGATTGCGGTCATGCCGGCCCGCCTTGCGTCAGGGGACTGGGATCGTTCTGCGGAATGAAATCCTCTGGTGCGCCGGGTACGCTGTAGTCATAGGCCCAGCGATAGACCACCGGCAGCTCCTTGCCGAAGTTGCCATGCGGCGGAGGCGTGCCGGCCGTCTGCCATTCGAGGGTCGTCGCGCGCCATGGGTTGTCGCCGGCCTCCTTGCCGTAGCGCAGGCTCCAGAAGAGATTGAACAGGAACACCAGCTGCGCGGCGCCGACCACGAGTGCTGCGATGGTGATGAATTCGTTCAGCGTATGCACGGACGGCGGAATGAAGGCCGTGTCGCCAAGCTCGGGATAGCGGCGCGGAATGCCGACCAGGCCGATATAGTGCATTGGGAAGAAGATCATGTAAGTGCCGAGGAACGTGACCCAGAAGTGTATCCGGCCCATCGTCTCGTTGAGCATCCGGCCGGTGATCTTGGGATACCAGTGATAGATCGCGCCGAAGACGACCAGCACCGGGGCCACACCCATCACCATGTGGAAATGCGCCACCACAAACATCGTGTCGGACAGCGGCACGTCGACCACCACATTGCCGAGGAACAGGCCGCTCAGCCCGCCATTGATGAATGTGATGATGAAGGCGAGGGCAAACAGCATCGGCAGGGTCAGGTGGATGTCGCCCTTCCACAGCGTCAGAACCCAGTTGTAGACCTTGATCGCCGTCGGCACCGCGATGATCAGCGTGGTGGTGGCGAAGAAGAAGCCGAAATAGGGATACATGCCGCTGACATACATGTGGTGCGCCCAGACGACGAAGCTCAGCGCGCCGATGATGATGATCGCCCACACCATCATGCGATAGCCGAAGATATTCTTGCGGGCATGGGTGGCAATGAGGTCAGAGACGATGCCGAAGGCGGGCAGGGCGACGATGTAGACTTCGGGATGCCCGAAGAACCAGAACAGGTGCTGCCAGAGCAGCGGGCTGCCGCCGTTATGCGGCAGCGGTGTGCCCATATCGACGACCGCGGGCATGAAGAAGCTGGAACCGACAACGCGGTCGAACAGCATCATGACGCAGGCAACGAACAGAGCCGGGAAGGCAAGCAGCGCCATCACGGTTGCGGTGAAAATGCCCCACACGGTCAGCGGCAGGCGCATCAGCGTCATGCCGCGCGTGCGCCCCTGCAGCACGGTGACCACATAGTTGAGGCCGCCCATCGTGAAGCCGATGATGAACAGGATCAGCGACACCAGCATCAGTATGATGCCCCAGCTCACACCGCCCGGCGTGCCCGAGGTGATGGCCTGCGGCGGATAGAGGGTCCAGCCCGCGCCCGTCGGCCCGCCCGGCGCGAAAAAGCTGGCGACCAGAACCAGCACCGCAAGCAGGTAGATCCAGTAGCTCAGCATGTTGACATAGGGGAACACCATGTCGCGCGCGCCGACCATCAGCGGGATCAGGTAGTTGCCGAAGCCGCCGAGGAACAGCGCGGTGAGCAGGTAGATGACCATGATCATGCCGTGCATGGTCATGAATTGGTAATAGGCATCGGGGGTGATGAAGGAGAAAGTGTCGGGAAAGCCGAGCTTCAGTCGCATCAGCCAGGACAGGACGAGCGCGACGAAGCCGATTGACATGGCTGTGCCGGCATATTGGATCGCGATGACCTTCGCGTCCTGCGAGAAGACATATCTCGTCCACCAGCTGTGAGGATGGTAGAGTTCGACCTCGGCCACTTCCGCGGGCGGGATGAACTCTGCTTCCTGAGGCGTGACATCGGTCATTGAACACCTCTTCGTTTTAGCGATCCTGCTTCCGGCGCGGCCGCCTCGCGGCCGGCTCGGCTAATTCGCCTTTGCCGCCACCTCGTTTGTCGATCCTGCCGGGTGCTCGAGCGCCCCGGTCTTCTGCGCGGCGGCGTTCATCTGGGCAAAGGTCTGCTGTTGCTGCAGCCACGCCTGATAATCCTGCTCGGTATCGACCTTCACCACACCGCGCATGAAGGCGTGGCCGACACCGCAGAGCTTGGCGCAGAGCACCTCGAATGTTCCGGTCCTGGTTGGCGTGAACCAGAAATGGGTGACCATGCCGGGCACCAGATCCATGCGCGCGCGGAACTCCGGCACGTAGAAATCATGCAGCACGTCGATCGAGCGCATCACCATGTTGACCGGCTTGCCGACCGGAAGATGCAGATCTGCTGCGATGACGATGATGTTGTTCTTGTTGTCGGGGTCGTCGGGATTGATGCCGAGCGGATTGTCCGCGCTGACAAGGCGCGTGTTCGACGTGCCGAGCTTGCCGTCAACGCCCGGCAGGCGGAAGTTCCACTGCCATTGCTGGGCAACGACCTCCACTTCGGTGGCGTCCTTGGGAACGGTGATGAAGCGGCTCCAGACGAAAAGCCCAGGCGCCAGCAACGCCGCGACGCCGATCGCCGTCACCACAGTCAGCCAGGATTCAAGTTTCCGGTTTTCAGGCGCGTAGTCTGCCTTGACCCCTTCCTTGTGACGGAAGCGGTAGATGCAATAGGCCATGAACAGCACAACTGCAGCGAAGACAGTTCCGGTGATCCAGAAAGTTATGACAAGAGTATTGTCGATATAGCTCCAGTTGGAAGCTATCGGCGTCGACCACCAGGGGCTCAGCACATGGAAAAGGACTGAGCCGATTACGATCAGAACGAGCACAAGCGCAATGGCCATCCTCGCTTCCTCCGGCGATCCCGGAGACACTGTCCCCGCAGGAAGGCCGGAGGCATTATAGCTTGATATTCGCCGGATGTACTAGGGGAACTACCGGGACCGCGCGTTGTAACGCGCGGTCGACAATTTGCCGCAGGCTCCAATAAGATCTCGCGGCCTAGAACTTGCCGAGATTTCCTAGGATCTGGTTCAGATGAGGCACAACGGAGACGCTGCCTCAACATGTCGCGACTGCTGCATCCTACGCAGTTCGTCTTATCCAACCTTCTCCACATAGTACCTTGGAATGCGCTTGTTCTCCCGCCCGCGATAGAACTCGACGCAGAAGTCCACGAATGCCTTGAAGCGCCGGGAAACGTGTCGTCGTCGCGAGTAGATCAGGTTGATCGCGGTCTCGGGCGAACGCCATTGCGGCAATACGGGAACCAGGAGGTCGCTTTGGCACTCCGTCTCGACGAAGAAGCCCGGCAGGTAGGCTAAGCCTTCGCCGGCCACGGCGAAATATTTGAGCGTCCAGTAGTCGTTGGCCATGCAGGTGACTGTGGGCAGGATATCCACCTCCGAGCGCTCGTCTCTTGCGAGATACCAGGATTGCGGCCGGGTCGGCTGGCGGAAGACTAGGCCGCGGTGGGTCGTAAGATCGTCGGGCGTCTGCGGCGTGCCGTGGCGGGCCAGATAAGACGGGCTCGCATAGAGGCCGTATGAGGCCGTCGCCAGCCGCCGGCTGATATAGTCGACATCTGACGGCTCGCCCCAGTGGAATATGCCGTCCAGCGCCATTTCCGTGACATCGGTGAAGGGCTGGCGCGAGGTCAGGAACATCACGTCGAGCGCAACCTGCGGATATTGCTGGCGGAAGGCGTAGAGCAGTTCCGATGTAATCGTGGTGCCGAATTCACCGGTGGAGCCGACCCGCAGCGTGCCCGCAACCTCCTGGCGCATCTCGGCCATGGCGGTCGCGGCGTCGTCGCAGCTTGCCTGGATGCGCCTGGCGTGCCGCAGCAATTCGGAGCCGGCGTCTGTGACGTGAAGATGGTGGCCTTCGCGCACGAAAAGCTCCACGCCGAACTCGTCCTCCAGCTGTCTGATCCTGTGGCTGAGCGTGGATTTCGGCAGACGATGCAGACGTGCCGCGGCCGAAATGGAGCGCGCGTCGGCCACCTTCACGAAGCAATCGATGACGGAAAGGTCCATTTCGCGGCGCTCATTTCGTTCAACATATTGGACGATCTGTCCGACAAATATCCAGTTTCGGCCAGTTGTGCAAACGATCCGCTGTCGAAATACTCCCGCCAAACTAGGGAGAACTCCAAGTGACGGATATTCGGGAATTCATTCGTGCGGCATCGGGCAAGGAGGCCAAGGCCACGCTGGCGGTCCGCGGCGGGCGGTTGGTGAATGTCGTATCGGAAGAAATCTATCAGGCCGACATCGCAATCTATGGCGAGCGCATCATCGCGGTGGGCGACATTTCCGACCATATCGGGCCTGACACGAAGATCGTTGACGCCACCGGCAAATATCTCGCCCCCGGCATGATCGACGGCCACTTGCATGTCGAATGCTCAAAACTGTCGCTGACCAGCTTCGCCAAGGCCGTGGTGCCGCTCGGCACCACCTCCATCGTTTCCGGCCTCGACCAGATCATCGTCGTGGGCGGCCCGGCGGCGGCACGCGAATTCCTCGATGAAGCGAAGCAGACCCCGCTGAAAGTGTTCTGGGGCGCGCCGTGCAAGACGCCCTACACCATGCCGCGCTCGACCGTCGGCCATTATTTCGGTCCGGAAGACCATCTCGCCACGCATCACTGGCCCGAATGCGTCGGGATCTGGGAGACGGTGCGCGAGTTCATCCAGGAAGAAGACGCGGATGTCCTTAAGGCGATTGAAATCGGCGAGGCGAGCCGCCTGCCGGTGCTCGGTTGCTGCCCGATGACGCGTGGCGCGCGCCTCAACGGCTACATGCAGTCGGGCGTGCGCGCCGACCATGAGAGCTACACGCCCGAGGAGATGCTGGAGAAGCTGCGCGCCGGCATGCATGTCGTGGTGCGCGAATCCTCCATCTCGCACTTCCTCAACGACAATCTGCGTATCGTCACCGAGATGGGCGTGAAGGCGCTGCGCCGCATCAGCTTCTGTACCGACGACGTGGTGGCGAGCGATATCCTCTCGCGCGGCCACCTCGACAACATGGTGCGTATGGCGATCGCCATGGGCATCTCGCCGATGGCAGCGATCCAGATGGCGACCATCAACGGCGCCGAGGCGCTGCGCATCGACCACAGGGTCGGCTCGATCTCGCCGGGCCGCATCGCCGACATCCTGATCGTCGACGACCTGCGCAATTTCGGCATCGAGGCCGTCATCGCCAACGGCGCGGTCGCCGCGCGCGACGGCAAAATGTCGGTTGAGCTCGTCCCCCCGGCACGTAGCGAGGCACTTCTGAAGTCGGTCAAGGTGAAGCCGGTCAGCGCCGACGACATCATCTTGCCTTACACCGGCAAGGGCGAAACCGCCGATGTGCTGGCAATTGCGGTCACGCCGGAAAAGATCTTCGTGCGCACGCGCCGCGACGTGAAGCTGCCGGTCAAGGACGGCAAGGTGCTGGCCGATGTCGGCCAGAACGTTCAGTACGTCACTGTCGTGGAGCGTTACGGCAAGACCCAGAATCGCCCGGTCGCCTTCACCAGTGGGTTCAACCTGCAAACGGGCGCCATTGCCAGTTCGACCGCGCCCGACGACAACAACATCATCTGCATCGGCGCCAATCCCGAGGACATGGCCGTCGCGATCAATCACCTCATCGCCAACAATGGCGGCCAGGTGGTGGTGAAGGACGGCAAGGTCATCGAGTTCCTGCACCTGCCGATCGGCGGCATCGTCTCCGACATCGCCCCGCAGGAAATGGCCGCGCTCGAAACCCGGCTGGACGACGCGGCGCGCGAACTCGGCTGCGACCTGCCGTGGCCGTTCATGTATATGTTCGTGCTCCAGATCACCGCGATTCCGGACTATGCGATCACCGATCTCGGCGTCGTGGACTGCGTCAATCTCAAGATCATCTCGCCGCTTCTGGAGGGGATCGGCGAGGGCAGGGCCGCGGCGGCAGAGTGAGGACCTGTTGCCCGGCTCGGTGAAGTTCAATAAAGGGGAGGAGAAATGAACTATCAATCGAATGTCACGGCGAGCGCCCGAAGCCAGGAACAATCCTGGCTTCACGGTTTTCTCGACCGATTTTTTGAAATCAGCCGGTACGGATCGACGATCCGTACCGAGATCCTTGCGGGTCTGACGACGTTTTTGGCGGCATCCTACGTCATCGTCGTCAACCCTTCGATTCTGCAGCACGCCGGGATCCCGTTCTCGGCCGGCGTGACCGCGACCGTACTGGTGAGCTTCATCGGCAGCTGTGCCATGGGGCTCTATGCGCGCAGCCCGATCCTTGTGGCACCCGGCATGGGCATCAACGCGCTGTTCGCCTACACGATGGTGATCGGCGCCAAGGTGCCGCTCGAAATCGCGCTGGGCTGCGTGCTCTGGGCCGGCCTTCTGTTCACGATCCTCGCCGTCCTCAACCTGCGCACGGCGGTCATCGAGGCTATCCCTGCCGACCTGCGTTACGGCATTGCCTGCGGCATTGGCCTGTTCATCGCGCTGATCGGCCTGGAGAATGCCAAGTTCATCGTCTCCAACCCCGACACGATCGTCGGGCTGACCAACTTCAACCCCGTCACGATGACCTTCATCGCGGGCTTCATCGTCACCGTTGCGCTGGTGGTACGGCGCGTGCCCGGCGCCATGATGGCCGGCATGATCGTCACCACGCTCCTTGCCATTCCCATCGGCCGCTTGTGGGGTGACGGCAGCGCCTTCTGGCCCGATACGCCGGACGTGCACACGCTGGTCAACTGGGAAGGGTTTTTGGCTGCACCGGACTTCAGCTTCGTCGGCAAGATCGACGTGATGGGCGCGCTGCAGGTTGCCTATGCGCCGTTCATCTTCGTGTTTCTGTTCACGAATTTCGTCGAAGCGCTGTCGACCTTCCTCGGCCTGGCGGAAGCCGCCAACCTCAAGGATGAGGACGGCATGCCGCGCAACGTCAAGGAATCGATGCATGTCGATGCCGTCGCCGCGCTGATCTCGGCACCGCTCGGCACCAGCCCGGCAACCGTCTATCTGGAATCGGGCGCGGGAATCCAGCAGGGTGGACGCACGGGCCTCGTGGCCCTCGTCTCCGGCCTGCTGTTCCTGCCCTTCCTGTTCCTGTCGCCGCTGCTCTCGCTGGTGCCGGCAATCGCCACCGCACCGGTGCTGATCCTGACCGGCCTGTTCATGTCCGAGCCCATGGGCCGCATCAACTGGTCGAGCATCGAAGACGCGATCCCCGCCTTCCTGGCTATCGTGCTTATCCCGCTCACCTTCTCGATCACGCTCGGCCTGTCGCTCGCCATCATCGGCTTCGTCGTGCTGAAGCTCGTGGCTGGCAAGGCGCGCGAAGTGAAGCCGGTCATGTGGTTCGTGGCAGTGCTCGCCGCGATCCTGGTGATGCAGGTCCAATACTGACGCACGAAGGGCGGGGTCGCGTTGGCGATGCCCGCCCGTATTGTTTCCCGATTTGAGAGGACATGCAGGATATGCTGCAGCCATGGTTTGAAATCGCCCCGCGTCTGGTCGACGTGGCGATGGGGCGCACGCCGGCCGATCTGGTGATCCGCAACGGCAGGTGGGTCAACGTCTATTCCGGCGAGATCGTGCCGAACACCGACATCGCCGTCGCCGCCGGCCGCTTCGCCTATGTCGGGCCGGATGCCAGCCACACGATCGGCGAGGGCACGCAGGTTGTCGATGCAGCCGGGCGCTATCTCGTGCCTGGCCTGTGCGATGCCCACATGCATGTCGAAAGCGGTCTGGTAACGGTGACCGAATTCGCCCGCGCGGTCATTCCGCATGGCACCACCAGCATGTTCATCGACCCGCATGAGATCGCCAATGTGCTTGGCCTCGCCGGCGTGAAACTGATGAATGACGAGGCGCAGAGCCTGCCCATCAACATCCTCGTGCAGGTGCCGAGCTGCGTGCCGAGCGCGCCGGGACTGGAGCGAGCGGGCGCTGAGCTCAGCGCCGAAGACGTTCGCCAGGCGCTGGGCTGGCCCAACATCATCGGCCTCGGCGAGATGATGAATTTCCCCGGCGTTGCCGCCAACGATCCCAAGATGACGGCCGAAATTTCCGCCACGCAGGCCGCCCGCCTGACGGTCGGCGGCCACTACGCCTCGCCGGATCTCGGCCGCGCTTTCCATGCCTACGCTGCGGGCGGGCCTGCCGACGACCACGAAGGTACGACCGTGGACGACGCCATTGCCCGCGTGCGGCAGGGCATGCGCGCCATGCTGCGGCTCGGCTCGGCCTGGTATGACGTCGCTGCGCAGGTGAAAGCGATCACCGAACGCGGCGTCGATTCGCGCAACTTTGTCCTTTGCACCGACGACAGCCATTCCGGCACGCTGGTCAATGACGGCCACATGAACCGTGTGGTGCGCCATGCCATCGCGCAGGGCCTGAAGCCGATCACGGCGATCCAGATGGCCACCTTGAACACCGCCCAGCATTTCGGGCTCGAGCGCGAGCTTGGCTCGATCGCGCCGGGGCGGCGCGCCGATCTGATCATCACCTCGCACCTCGCCGAGCTGCCGATCGAAATGGTTTTCGCACGCGGCAAGCTTTTGGCCGAGGGCGGCAAGCTTTCGGCCGATATTCCGGCCTACGACTACCCGGACAGTGCGAAGAACACGGTGAAGCTCGGCAAGAAGCTGACCGCCACCGATTTCGACATTGCCGCGCCCGGCGCAGCCGAGGTGAATGTGCGCGTGATCGGTGTTGTCGAAAACCAGGCGCCGACCAAGGCACTGGAGCGCAAGCTGCCGGTCGAGAACGGGCTGGTGCAGATGGACCGCGCTAACGACGTCTGCCAGATCGCACTGGTGGAGCGCCATCGCGCGACGGGCGAGGTGGTCAACGCCTTCGTCTCCGGCTTCGGCTACACGAAAGACTGCGCCATGGCTTCCACCGTGGCCCATGACAGCCACCACATGATCGTGGTGGGCACCAACAAGGCCGACATGGCGCAGGCAGCGAACCGTCTGCAGGAGGTCGGCGGCGGCATCGTCATGATTTCCGAGGGCAGGGAGCTTGCGCTGGTCGAGCTGCCGGTCGCCGGGCTGATGTCGGACGAGCGCGCGGAAGCGGTGGCGGTGAAGGCGAGCCGTCTTGTCGAAGCCATGCGCGAATGCGGCTGCGAGCTGAACAATGCCTATATGCAGCACTCGCTCCTGGCGCTCGTCGTCATTCCGGAACTGCGCATTTCCGACATGGGCCTGATCGACGTGACGAAGTTCGCCAAGACCGACGTCATCATCGCCTGATCTTTTTTGTCATCCGACCGGCGGCGTTCCGGCGCCGTTGGTTGGATGAAGCTAGCCGTCCTTAGCTGAAGGCGATCCAGAGCACGACTGTGCCGAGCAGGACGCGATAGAAGATAAAGGGCCAGGCCGAGAAGCGCTCAAGGATGCGCATCAGCACCCACAGTGCCGCAAAGGACGACAGGGTGCCCGCCACCATCCCGACCGCCAGAATCATCCAGCCCTGCAGATCGAGATGAGCGTGAAGGAGGGTGCCGATCTCATGCACCCCGGCCAGCGCGATTGCGGGGATGCCGAGCAGGAACGAGAAGCGCGCTGCTTCGTCGCGGGTAAAGCTGCGGCACAGGGCGGCCGTCAGGGTGGAGCCCGAACGCGACACACCGGGGATCAGAGCGCCGACCTGGGCAAGTCCGACAATCAGCGCGTCGCGCAGGCGCATGTCTTCGACCCGGCGCTCATGCCGGGCTGCCAATTCGGCGACCGCGAGCAGGCCACCCATCACCAGGCAGGCGATGCCGATAACTGGCAAGGTCCGCAGCGGGCTGTCGCAGCGGTTGAGCAGCGGTGCAAGCAGCAGGCCTGCGATCACGATCGGCACCGTGCCCAGCACGACACCCACCGCCAGGCGGAATTTCGGCGACCACCAATCTCTCGTTCGTATAGCGGTGATCGATCCGCCCGCGATGGAGCGGATGTCCGTCCAGAAGTAACAGAGCACGGCGCTGAGGGCGGCCAGTTGCATCGCTGCCGAGAAGGCCGAACCGGGATCCTGCCAGCCAAGCACCGCCGGCACCAGCCGCATATGCGCGGTGGAAGAGATCGGCATCAGCTCGGTGATCCCCTGTACGATGCCCAGAAAGGCGACCTTAGCCGCGCCCAAAGCTACGAAGCCAGTATCCACACCTTCCGTGCAAGCACCGCTCATATAGGCCTCCTGTCCTGACGATCTCAGTTATTTCCGAAAGACGCACGCGTTAGCATGGAATTCGCTGCTCAATATGACAACTGCATGGCCGTAAGCGACGGCGCGATGTCGGAACCAGTCAGATAGAAACAAACGCCAACACAAGGACGCGCGGGGCAAGGCAGTAAGTCAGTCTGGCCCTGCGACCCGTCTTCGTCGTGGCGTGGCCAGTTGCCAGGTCTATCGCTATGTCCTCATAGCCCAGGACCTCACGATCCAGCGGGTACACCGCTTTGTAGACCGCTTCCTTCGCTGAAAAGAGAAGCCGACCGACAAGGTGCCGATCTATTGCCGTATCCGCCACATCCGCATCGATGGTCACGAGCGCTGAAATGTCGTCCGGGAGAGGCTCGGCAGGCTCGACATCGATCCCAAGGGATGTGATCCGGGAAATGGGCGCTGCTGCCGCTACGGCCATTTCGTCATCGTGAGCCAGCGAGCCGGTGATCCTTTCAGGCCAGACTGGTGCACCGGATGATGCACGCAGGATGGCGAAGTCACTTGACCCGAGTTTCGCGAGCAGCCCGCGCGCGACCCATCGGGCTGCGCCGCTCGCCCGCCTCATTTCCAGATGGCGTGCCGGGATGGAGCGAGCCTCTTCGGGAAGCAGATGGGTTTCGTCCCCTTCGCGGATCGTCCGGCATCCGACCCGAACACCGTCGGGCGCGATTGCCTTCATCGCCTGCAACAGGGATGCTTCCTCGGAACGGCTCGCAGGCGTGCGGAGCAGCTGCGTCACAGATCGTCCATCTGTGTCCGCAGAACGAGGTCGGCGATCATCTCTCCGTCCTCGTCCAGCCCTTCTTCCACGAAACCGGCGGAGCGATAGAGGTGCCGTGCCGCTTCATTCTCCGGCGCGTAGCAGATCGAAACGTGCCGCACGTGGCCGAGGCTCCTGATTTCGTCCAGTGCCTGGCGCAGGGCGGCCTTGCCGTAGCCTCTGCCCTGATATGTGCGGTCGATCATGAAGCGGTAGATTCGGGCTTCGTCGTCGTCCGCCGGAGCCTCGTACATGAGAAACCCGACAACGCGATCTTTAATCATCACGACGCGCGGGCGCGCGTCCCTGTCCTCTTCGGCCTCCTCCAGGGACTCCGCGTTCGTAGCGACGAAGTCCATCTGGTCCGGCGAAAGCTGCAAAGCCAGGACCAAGGCCCGGTTGGCCTCGGTCATGGGAGCCAGGCGGATCTCCGCCGCTTTGCCGGCACTCGCCGTCAAGATACCTCCTCGTAGGCCGCGGGCGTGGCAGCGGCTTTTTCCCGCACGGACGAACGGGCACCAGGCCGCTTGGCAGGCGAGTTCCCGACCCGGCTCGGCGTTACGAACCCGTGCAGCTTGGCCGGGTTGCCGCGCCAGATGGAGTTGGGCTCCAGCGTCTCGCCTTTCATGACAAAGCAGTCCACATCGGCCACCGAATTTTCGCCCATCACCACGCCGTAATGGATGAAGGCCGCTGGCCCGACCGTGCAGCCCCTGCCAATGATGGTAAAGTCCGATTTGAACGCGCCTTCCTCCAGAGAATGGGGCTGGATGACGCAACCTTCGTTGAGGGTCGCATCGTCGCCGATCTCCACCAGCGAACGCTCGGTGAGGTTGGCGCCGCCGTCATAGACGCGCCGGCCCACCTTCGTGCCCAGCATTCGCAAGATCATCGGCCGGAACGGCGTGCCTGCGAACAGGCGGGTAATCGGGGAATCCGACAGTTTCCAATGCCGTTCGTGATGCCAGAAGGTGGGATCGTAAATGGTCGTCATCCGCGGCTTCAGCTTGCCGAAGCCAAGGCTCGCCCGCTCGATCAGAATATAGAACGGGATGGTGATCGCCGAGGTCAGCAGCACAGCCATGAAGAGCGCGATCTCCGCCCAATCGGTGTAGTAGTTGAGTGCGCGGTCCCAGATCGCAACGGTGACGAACAGCATGAGCCATTGCGCCAGCAGAAACAGAAGCGCGGTCACTGCGTTGTAGCGGTTCTTGTACTTCAGGCGAGCGCGGCGCTCGTCCTCACTGACGCCGGCGATAAGCTCCTTGTCGCGGTTCACGATGCGCGGGATTTCGAAGGACGGCGAGCCGAGAAGGCCCGTGTTCTCACGCACCGGTCCATCGATGGGCACCATCACCTTCGTGCCCAGCAGGCAGTTGCGGCCGGTCCGGCCATCCGGCGGATAATAGATATTGTTGCCCAGGAAGTTGTAGTCGCCGATCTTCGTGTGCTCGAGGCGGAAGGCGGAGGCGGATTTGTGCATGTTGATCATGAACAGTCCGTCCGACACCATCGTACCGGAGCCGATCTCGCACAGCAGCGGATTTTCGTGCTGCTGGTTGCTGCCGAAATTGGAACCGGTCTGCACGACGTTGTTGAGGTTCCAGCCGATGCTGCGGATGTAGTGGACGATTGCCGAGCTGTCGCCGAACAGGAGATTGAGCACGCGCGAATTGCTGCTGAATTCGGCGACGGTCTGCAGCCAGTAGCGGAACCCGTAAAGCGTATAGGTGCGGCCAGGTTTCAGGATCAGCCTGATCAGACGCGGCACAACCAGAGCCGCGACCAGAGCCAAGACGATATAGCCGAGCACACTGATCGCGGTGCCGTAAGCGACGAGGCCGATCGTCTCCTGATAGTCGTCGCTGACATTCTGCCAATAGCTGTGGAAGAGCAGCGGCAGCGGAGTGACGACGGTCAGCAGCACGACGAGCTGAGCGGTCTCGAAGAGGATGCGGCGGATATTGGAAGCGTTGACATTGCGCACCTTGCAATAGTCCGCCGAGGTGGGGACGGCCGGCGATCCGTGCCAGTGCTCGCCCGCCGGAATGCTCTGTCCGCGCTGAAGCGACGAGGCATGGCCGAGCTGGGAGCTGTCGCCCATGCTGGTATCGATATCGATCGTGCTTCCCACGCCCACGAAGGCACCGCGGCCGATGGTTATCGGTCCGGTATGGATGTAGCCGGCCTGGGCGCGATAGCCGAGAATCATCGATTCCTTGCGCAGGATCGTGTTGTCGCCGATTGAAATGAGGTCGGTGCAGACGGGCACAGTACGGCACTCGATCACCGTGTTGTGGCCGAGCTTGGCGCCAAGAAGCCGCAGATAGATGCTGTAGAGCGGGTTACCCCGGAACAGCACCACCGGCGCGGTGCGGATCAATGTCTGCACGACCCAGAAGCGATAGTAGCGCCATCCCCAGATGGGGAAGGCTTCCGGCTTCCAGCGACCCACAAGCAGCCATTTCGCGATGATGGCGAAGCCGGACATGCCGAAAAAGACGCCGGCGGACAGAAGCACGCAGCGCAGGTAGAGCTGCACCGGCTCGTCGAGCTTGTCGTAGACCCAGTTGAGGCCATAGTTGAAGACCCACAGGCCGACATAGCTGTAGATTCCGTAGAACAGCAGTTGCGCCAGGCCGCAGGTCCAATAGGCGAAATTGGACGCCCGATGCGTGAGAATCGGCTCGAAAGTGGCCGCGCTCGTCTTTTCCGGCACCTTCAGGTGCTCGGCTAGGCGCGCGACGGTGGGATGAAGGTAGATGTCGCGCATCGATGTCGTTGCCCATTCCGGGCGGGTACGGACGCGCGCGCAGAAACGGGCCATCAAAAGCGAGTTGGCGCCGAGATCGTCGAAGAAATTGTCCTCCACGGACAGTTCGCCGATTTTCAGCACTTCGCCCAGCGCAGCTGCGAGGAAGCGCTCATCGTCGTTGCTAGGCGGGACGAGTGTACGATCGGTCGAAAGCCGAAGGCTTGTCGGTTTGGGCAGTTTGCGCAGGTCGGCCTTGTTGGAGACCGTCATCGGGATCGCCGGCACCTCCTCCAGATAGGAGGGCACCATGTAGTCCGGCAGCCGCCGCCTCAGCTCCGCGACGATGTCGGCGCGGGAGATCGGCGGCAGGCCGAGTTTGGAGGCGTAGTAGGCAACGAGTTCCACACGGCCCGGCTCCACCTCCCAGGTCGTGACGGCGGCCTGCGCGATTGCCGGCTGGTCCAGCAGCACGGCCTCGATCTCGCCCAGCTCGATGCGATAGCCGCGAATCTTGACCTGGGTATCGATGCGTCCGCGATATTCGATCTCGCCATCATCGTTTATGCGACCGAGGTCGCCGGTCCGGTAGATGCGCTTCGAGGGATTGTTCGGCAGATCCAGGAAATCGTGAATGAATTTCTGCTCGGTCAGATCCGGACGGTTGAGATAGCCGACGGCGACGCCCATGCCGGCAATGCCGATCTCGCCCAGTTCGCCGGGCGGAGTAACCTCCGGCTTTTCCGGGTCGAGGATGACGATGGAATAGGTGGGCAGTGGTGCACCGATCGTCACCGGCTTGTCGGCCGTCAGAAGCCCCATCGTCGCCGTAACGGTGGCCTCGGTAGGGCCATAGGTGTTGAGGATCTGCCGGCCCGGCTTGTCCCAGCGCACGACCAGATTGTGCGGGCAGGCCTCGCCGCCCACCAGGATCGCCCGCAGGCTCGGCACGTCGCTTTCGATGGAGGACAGAAGTGTGGGACTGCAGGCCATGCAGGTGACTTCGTTGGCGCGCAGGAAGTCCGCCAGTTCCTCGCCCACCAGCGGCTGCTGGCCGGGCGCGGGCACGACCGTGGCGCCGGCGGCAAAGGGCACCCAAATCTCCTCGGAGGAGAAGTCGAAGGCGATGGTCATGCCCTGATAGATGCGGTCGCTCGGCCGGTAGCCGTAGGATTCCGCCGCAACCCGCACGAAATTGCAGAAGCTCTGCTGCTTTACCACCACGCCTTTCGGCCTGCCCGTGGTGCCCGAAGTGTAGAGGATGTAGCAGGTGTCGTCGGCGGAAGTATCGGGATGCAGCGGAGTGTCTGGCTGGGCCGAGACTTCGGCTGCCGCGCTGTCGATCAGAATATGCGGAACGGGCATCCGTTCGGCACGCGCCGCGTAGCCCGAGATGGTGATGACCAGCCCGACGCTGGCATCCTCTATAATGAGCGTCATGCGCTCTTCAGGGAACGCCGTGGCGAGCGGAACGAATGCGGCCCCGGCCTTCATCACCGCGAGCACGGCGATGTAGGTTTCGGCAGATCGGTCGAGCAGCAGCCCCACTCGGTCGCCTGGCCGCACGCCGCGGTCGGCGAGCAGATGCGCCAACTGGTTTGCGCGGCTGTCGAGTTCCCGATAGGTCCAGGCACGCCCGTCCGAGATCACGGCAGGCGAGGGGCCGAACTTCTCGGCGAGCTCCTCGAAAAACCTGTCGAGGCGTTCGTCTGGCTGCCCAATTCGGGCAAAGTCGGCCCCCTTCAGAATCTGGGGGTGCCCTGTCGTATTGGAGGCGGCGTTTTCGGCCGTTCCGGCGCTTTCGACTGCAGCCCCCTGCTGGTTGGCCGCCACGCCCTTATCGAGCTTGGCGCCATCAACACCGTGATCCATTTCTACACTCTCAAATTGTAGGTCGGGCGTCGCCGAGCATATCTCTGCGGCGTCATGCAATGTCTTGGGGCAGGCGTGTCTATCGGCTGACTATGCGCCGTATCTGCGACCACCTCTCCTTGTCGAAGCGGAATAGCTAAAGCCTTCGTAAAAGAAAAGCTCGCGCTTTTCGAGGTATCATGACCCTTGGGAAAGATCACCCCGATCGCCTGGCCCGTTCACTGTATCCCTCTGGGCACACCCACCACTCCGTAACAAAGATCGACACTAAGTCCGCCCCTCACGCCAGCGCTCTACGGCAAAATCGTGACACCCAGCTGAACTTTGAGGGGGCGGTCGTAAACTTCCATACGGGTGTGGGAAGTGGGTCACTAATGCTGGCGCAGGCATGGCCGCGTTGCGGGCCAAGCTCATTGGCCCGCGTCAGAACCGACAATTCACGTTCGGCAAGATAACGTCGATCAATGGCGATCGACGTCGATCACGGCCTGGGCGAAGGCCTGCGGCGCTTCCTGGGGCAGATTGTGCCCTATGCCGCCCGTGATCACCCGGTGTTCGTATTTGCCGGTGAATTTGCTGGCATAGGCACTGGCTTCGGGGTGCGGCGCGCCATTGGCGTCGCCTTCCATGGTAATGGTCGGCACGGTGATGGCCGGGGCTTTGGCAAGCCTCGCTTCGATATCATCGTATTTCGGATCGCCTGGCACCAGGCCGAGCCGCCAGCGGTAATTGTGGATGACGATGGCAACGTGATCCGGATTGGCCAGCGATGCCGCGCTCCGGTCGAAGGTGGCGTCGTCGAACTTCCATTGCGGCGACGCGAGCTGCCAGATGAGTTTGGCAAAATCCCGCCGGTATTGGTCGTAGCCGGCCCGGCCGCGGTCCGTGGCGAAATAGAACTGGTACCACCATTCGAGCTCGGCCTTGGGCGGCAAGGGTTTCTTGCCGGCTTCCTGACTGCCGATCAGATAACCGCTCACCGAAACCATGCCCTTGCACCGCTCGGGCCAGAGCGCGGCCATGATGTTGGCCGTTCGCGCTCCCCAATCAAAACCGCCCAGGGTGGCTTTCTGGATATGGAGGCCGTCCATAAGGGCGATGGTGTCGACGGCGAACACGGACGGTTGGCCGTTCCGGAACGTTTCACCTGAAAGGAACCGGGTCGGGCCGTAGCCGCGTAGATAGGGGACAATCACCCGATATCCGGCCGAAGCCAGCACGGGCGTTACATCCACAAAGCTGTAAATGTCGTAGGGCCAGCCATGCAGAAGAATGACCGCGGGACCGTCGGCCGGGCCGGCTTCGGCGTATCCGACATTCAGCTCACCGGCATCGATCTGCTTCAGCGGGCCGAACGACGTATTCGTCCCGGCCGCCGGTGAACCCGGCGAATTTCCTCCGGTGGTCTGCGCCTCCGCTGGCCCGGCTTTGAGGAGTTCGGCGGCGGCAACGGTCATGGCCGCGGCGCCCAGGAAGCGGCGGCGATCCTGATCGATTTTGTCCGAAGTCATGATCCAAGCCATTGTGCAGCCTCCACAATTGGTCTCAGCTCGGCAACGAACTGAGGTAGGTTTGACGCGCTCACTGCAGCCGATGCACACACCCACGCTTTGCCTTCAAGGCGCGTAGCGGCTGAAGACAAAGTCGCGAGACTTGGCGGTCTCGTGGCAGGAAAAGCAGGTGCTGTGCACCGCTTCGCTTGCCGGCTTTCCGTCATCAAACTGAGCAAAGCCCCAGCCGCCGGTCGAGGCGTATTTTGCCGAATCCTTGATCATGAACTGGACGCCATTCTTGGGCGGCCCGGCCACGTAGGACTGCAAACGGCCAAAGGCTTTCGCGCTCTCCTCCAGCGGATCGTAACTCCAGGCGAGCCGGGCAATGATCGTGCCGTCCGGGTATGGGAGCTTTCCTTCGCGGAAGGCCTGGATCGCGATGTCGTTGCCCAGAATGGCGCGCAGATCGTTGAGCATGCCCTCTTCGTGGGCGACGGAAATCAATCTCCAGTCGCGGTATCCGGGAGGCATCTTGATGCCATAGATCGGCGTCGCGTCGTCGTCGGCTTGCCCAAATGCCGGGACCAGGAAGGCGGCCGCGCAGGCCAAGGCACCGGCTCCAATGAACGTGGAGATAACCTGTCTCATACGGTGCCTCCAACAGTACGAAATTGAAGTCACACGAGATCGATATCCGGCTATCGCAGGCCGGACTTCGGGTGCTGGCCGTCGCGATCAGCCGAACCGTCAAAACGCTGTTCTGTGGCGAAGAGTTCCGGCCAGTGGCGCGATCTTCTCCGCCGAAAGGTCAGCCCGGGTCACCCGCAACCATGGCGGACACGTGAGTGGTTGCGCCCATTCGTAGAGACAAATTCCTCAGGCGTAGCCCATGGCCGCGTGCGTGCCGACCTTTTGCAGTTTGTCTTCCGCATTTTGCGGCAGGATTATAGCAACCGTTGCCCCACCGTCTTTTCTGTTGCTGAAGGTCAGGTGCCCGCCATGGGCCGTGGCGATGGCCTGAACGACCGAGAGCCCCAGCCCGGTGCCGCCGGTCGCGCGCGTGCGTGACGGGTCGCCACGCCAGAACGGATTGACCGCGATTGCTTCCATATCTTCTGGAAAACCCGGGCCGCGATCCATCACGCGGATTGCAACGCTTTTGTCCGGCAGCGTTTCAGTTTCGCAACGAAGAACCCCGCCGCTTGCTGCATAACGGCAGGCGTTCTCGAGAAGTGCCAGGATTGCTTGTCGAACGCGCTGCGAATCCACCGACGCGTAAGCCGGCTGCAATTGCGTCTCGACAGTCAACTTGCTCGCTTCGAGCATGGGGTTTGCGGATGCGAGCACCGCTTCGACAAGTTCAGCGGCATTGAGCCTGTTGCGATCGATTACAAGCTTTTGCCCGATGGCGAGAGACAGTGTTCGCAAGTCGTCAACGAGCCGCGACAGGCCTTCGACCTGAAGCAGGAGGTTTGAGACGGTCCGCCTTTCCATCGGGAAGACCCCGTCGAGCATGCCTTGCATCGATCCGCGTAAAATTGTGAGCGGCGTTCGTAGTTCGTGGGCCACGGCCATATTGTTGAACCGCAATCGCTCTTCCATCGTCTCCAGGTTCGTGGCGAGTGCGTTGAAAGTTTCCACCAGACTCGAAATTTCGCGAGTGCTGCTGTGGGAAGCCTGAACCCGAACAGAGAAGTCACCTGATTTCAGACCGTCCGCCGCCGAGGTGAGCTCTTCGAGGGGGTGCGCGATACGTCGTGCAAGATAGAAGCCGATAACGCTACACATCAGAGCAGAAAGCAGGCCACAGACCAGAACCGCGACATAGAGCTGAAAGTCGGCTGGTTCCGACATCGCATTGATGAGATCGAAGAGTTCCTTGAGGGAAGCAGTGTCAGGAACGATCCCGGCATTCATGTCCTTGTATGCAGCCGCCGCGTTCGGAGGCAGGCTGCTGATGATGCCTTCTTCCAAATAGGACGAATACCAACTCACGCCCACATAGGCGATGCCGACGCTGAGCAGCAGCATGGCTGCGATGACTATCGCAGTGAGTCTCGCAAGCGACAGGGAGGGGATCTTCATTTGGGATCCGCAAACCGATAACCGATGCCACGAATGGCGGGAAAGAAGCCCTTCTGGCCTAGCTCTTCCAGCTTCCGTCTAAGGTTGGAAATGTGCGTGTCGACGGTGCGCATTAAAGCAGCGCTTTCCGGCAGGCATGCATCGAGAATATCGGCGCGATCAAATGCATGCATGGGGCGGCGGATCATGTAAGCGAGAATGCGAAATTCGCTTAAGGTCAGCTGTATGGGAATGCGCTGACCGTCGTTGTTGACGAAGGCCGAATAGGCATTCGAATCCACTTCGATGGCGCCGAAGCGCCGTATGGTGTCCTGTCGTTCGCCATTGGTCCGGCGAAGAACGGCTTTGACACGGGCGACCACTTCCTGAGGATTGAACGGCTTGACCACATAGTCGTCGGCGCCCAGACGCAGGCCGCTCAAGCGATCGAGGTCTTCAGCAAGCGCTGTTACCATGATGACCGGTGTATCGCGGGCTTGCCGCATACGGGCAAGAACAGCAAAGCCGTCCAGCTTCGGCATTCTAACATCCAGCAAGACAATATCCGGAGACAGGAGCGCATGATGCTGGAGCGCCGTTTCGCCATCGGCAGCCCGGACCGTTCTGTACCCTTCACGCACCAGATACGCGTCCAATATCTGCGCAATCTCCGGCTCGTCTTCGGCAATCAGAACGAGACTGTTTTCCAAATTAGGCTCCGCATGTTCTTGGGATTTTCTTGGCAACGAGAATCGTCGCGGGCTGATCTAATTATTACCAATCCTGCTTTTGCTACAGCCATTCATGCCTTGGCGCCAAGCAAAGCTAACTTCTGTGACGGCTGCTCACAGGGTGCCGGATTTTCCTCCATCCAATCTTGACACAGATGAACGAAGGCATGGCGCGGCCTTCTGGCCGATATTGCTCAATTATCAACGGCGCTGTCATGCTTGCGAATACACATACACATCCGAGTTCGTCTTCAACCCTTTCGCAACTGCCAGCCACCACGACCGGAAATCACGAAAAGCTCTCCAACGCCGAGCCGCTGAAGCAACTGGCCGGGTCGTATTCGATACTTCGACAGACGATCAGCATGGGCAATCGCCTGGGATTCCGGCGCATAATGGCTTTCTGGCTGCGCTTCGCCATTTCGCCGATACTCACATTGCGTTGGCTGCGGTTCCTTCAGGAATTCACACGGCAGCATGCGTTTGTTCCGCCGCATGACGATCTGGTCCGGAAATCGTTTTCGGCATTCCTGGTGCACCGAATGGCATTTCGGAGCCGCTTCGACATTCTGGTCCAGCATTTTGATGTGGCGGGGCTTCTTCTTTATCCGCGAATGCTTCAGACCCTCTGGAGCGGCAAGAAGGTTGAAGTCGGTTCAATCTCGGGGCGCGATCAGGACTATTGTCTGGAGCTATGTCTGGCGGACCATTGTGGCAGCCGTCATGAGGGCGTTTTCGCACTGCGCTTGATACGCGTTGTCGATCGTGCCGTTTTGTGCACGGCAAGCTTCGTCTTCGTCCGCAGGCCAGGCGATTCCTACAGTATAGTTATCGGAGGCTTGCAAGGATCCGCGCAGCAGGATGCCAAGAGGACCGTCATTGCCGCGACCCGCGATCTTGGCGGCTTGCGGCCCAAGGATGCAGTGCTGCTGGTCCTGAAAGGCATGATGGCGCGCGGCGCCACGCCCTACCTCATCGCGGTTTCCAACTCGCGTCACGTCATCAATCAAAGGGCATCGGCGCGCAGGCGTATGAGAATGCGAGCCGATCTTGATGCCTATTGGATTGAACGAGGCGGCGTGCATTTCCCGCCCTTTGGTTTTCGCTTACCTGTTAATCCGGTGATCAATGAGCGCTGCGAAAGCAGACGAGACATTGCCAAGATCGCCTTCTGGCAGGCTGGGGCCAATTTACTGACCAAGTGAACCGGTCTCTTGCGGGCCCTGAGGGTAGGCAGTTGCTCGGGCTGGTGTTTGCCAGTTTGCCGGGTGGAGAGCGCTTGCTCTACGCCACCGCCATCTCCATCTGCCTGCTGGGGAATGGCCGGAATGCCGTGAGGATCAACACCGCCACCAGTCCCATGCCCCACGAACCGATATACATCAGTGCATAGCTGGCGAAATGGTCGTAGATCAGGCCGCCCAGCAACGGACCGGTCGACATGCCGAGACTGCCGGCCATCGCCGTGCCGCCGATGATCGTACCCATCATCCGCAGCGGGAAATTTTCGCGGATGATCACGGCGTAGAGCGGCATCGTGCCGGCGTAGATGAAGCCGACCAGTGCTGCCACCGCGTAGAACGGGCCGAGCGTCGAGACGAACACATAGGCGAGCACGCCGAAGGCCTGAGCCAGCAGCCCCATCACCAGCACGCGCTTTGCGCCGAACTTGTCGCCGAGGATGCCAAAGGCGATGCGTCCGCCCATGCCGGCCAGCCCCTCGACGCTGTAGATCGACACGGCCGCGATCATCGGGACGCCACAGGTCACGGCGTAGCTCACGGTATGGAAGATCGGGCCGGAATGGGTGGCGCAGCAGAAGAAATTCGCCAGCATCAGGATGATGAACTGCGGCGAGCGAACCGCCTGCCTGACCGTCATGCCGGATTGCGGCTCGTCTGCCGCCATCTCCGCTGGCCCGTCACTCAGCGCCGGCGGGCGCCGCACGAGCAGCGCGGCGGGGATCATCAGGACCGCCACAATGCCGGCGATGATCATCATCGCGGTGCGCCAGTCATGGATCGTAATCAGCCAGGCCGCGAGAGGTGCCATGGTCATCGGCGCCATGCCCATGCCGGCAGAGACGAGCGACACGGCAAGCGCGCGCTGCGTATCGAACCAGCCGGTCACGCAGGCCATCATTGGGGCGAAGACGGCGGCGGTCGCCGCTCCGACCAGCAGGCCGAACAGAAGCTGGAATTCGGCCAGCGATCTCGCCTGGCTGGCGAGCGCCAGGCTCGCCGCGAGGACGCCCGATCCCGTGAGCGCCACGAGCCGCGGGCCGAACCGGTCGGAGAGGGTGCCCCACACCACGCTGCCCGCCGCCATGGCGAGGAAGCCTATCGTCATCGCCGTGGATATGCCGGTGATGGACCAGCCGGTGTCCTGCGAGATCGACCGCAGGAAGACGGGGAGCGAGAACATGGCCCCGATCGCGACGCACCCCAACAGGCCGCCCGCGCCGACGATCACCCAGCGATAGGAATGGTTCATGGCACTCTCCCCCAGACGTTGTCTATGCCGCCCGATGCCGCCGTTCGGATGTCGGACTCGCGATTGAATCCCCCAAGGACGAAGAAACGCCACCTATGCCGACATCTGCCTACATATTTTGTCGTCGGATTTTTCGCGAGAGTCCACGAGTTCGTCGCAACAGCGGCACCTGCAGCGTGGTGCCGGGAGGGTGAGCGATGCAAATCAGCTGTTCTCGCTGCCTTGGGCATCGCTTCCGTGGTGGGGACGATGCGGGCGCGCCACAGGAGCAGACATTCCTTTCAAAAGCCATCAGCGAGGCGATCGCCGCACATGGCGACCGCCCGCTGAAAATATCTGTTGGCCGGCCGTTTCCTACTCGGTCATCTCGAGATGCTGGGCAATCTCCCAGCTGACAGGCAGTTCAACGTCGCCGTTGATGCGCACATTGACGATCACGGGGCCATCGGTGACGGCAAGAGCCTTGTCGATCTCGCCGAAATCGTCGGGCTTATCTACCCTGAAACCCTTGGCGCCAAAGCCGACGGCGAGCTTTTCGAAATCCGGCTGGGCGACATCGGCATATTTCGTCGGGAACCCCTTGTGAACCAGATCATGCCGTTCCTGCCCGACGGCATTGTCGTTGAACACGATAACGGTGAGCGGCAGGTCATGACTGACCGCGGTGTGGAAATCGGACACATTCATCATGAACGAGGCATCCGCCGTCAGGTGGGTAACTCGCTTGCCGGGTCGCGCAAAGCAGGCACCCAGTGCGATGCTCAAACCTTGCCCGATGGCTCCGAAGTCCAGCCCGAGTGCCCAGTTGTCGGCGCTGGGACTGCTCATGGTCTGACAGGTCACCATTGCAGCGTGGCCACCGTCGAAGACGAGAATGCGATCCCGTTTCGGCAGCTTGTCTTCCAGATAGCTCGCGACGCGACGCGGATCGACGGTCTTTCCGTCGTCGTAACTTATGCCCGGCGCCTTCCGCTGCTTGAATTTCTGCACTGTCTCCGCATCCGGCTGACGAGCCGGCTTGCCGCCTTCCTTCAGCCGCTCGAGCAGTGCGGCGACGGCTATTTTCGCATCGGCTTCGAGGCCGACTGCAACCCGTGCGAACCAGCCGAACGCATCCTCCCGGTCATCGATCTGGATGATCTTCTTGCCGTTCTCGAGGATCTTGCCGAAATGCGTCGTCCACTCATTCAAACTCGCGCCGACGACGATCATGACATCGCTTTCGGCCAGAGTATCGACCGTGAAGTCTGAGCCCAGGCCGCCGCTGATACCGAGATAAAGCGGGTACTGAGAGCAAAAACCTGCGGCATACAGAGTCGTTGCCACTGGCGCGCCGAGATATTCGGCCAATTTCTGGACCTCTGGCTCTGCTTTTGACTGGGCGGCACCAAGCCCGCAAAGAATGGTTGGCTTTTTGGCGCCGGCCACGATCTTGGCCGCTTCGGCAACGTCTTCCGGCCGCGGCGGCTGCAACACCTTTGCCTTGTACATGGGGCGATAGGTCCAGTTCGGGTCCGGCAGGACATTGTGCTGGACGTCTTGCGGCAGGTTGAAGACGAACGGTCCTTTCCTTGCTTTCAGCTGGCGGAAGGCTTCACCGAGGCAGTAATCGACATTGTTGGCGTGATCGATTTTCACCGTTGCCCCGGCCGTGAGCTTTGCCATTGCGTCCTGGTCGACCATGCCCTGCGGGTTGTAGGGATCACGCAGGGAAGCGTGGCCGGCCAGCATCAATACCGGCGATCGATGCAGCCGAGCCAAAACGAGCGAGGTCGTTGCGTTGGTGTATCCGGGGCCTTGCGTGGTGGCGGCAAGGCCGATCTTGCCGGTGAAGCGCGAATAGCCGTCCGCCATGCCGATAGCGGCGGTCTCATGATGCGCGTGAACGTATTTGAGCCCATGTTTTTCACACAACTCTACGATGATGTCTTGATTGGCATCGCCCATGACCGCGAAAATGCGGTCGATGCCCTCAGCCGCAATCGCTGCCGAAATCGCTTCAAGTACCTTCATAGCGACCTCCATTTGGTTGATGTGACTGCACGTAACCAAACTTCATTCGAGCCGGGATCGCCGCCCGTCACCTTTGACTGTAACGGCGGATATCTCGGCATTTCACTGGGCGTGAGAGACTTCGCAATAGTCTCGCTTTTCGACCTTCTTGGGCCGACGCGGCTCCAGAGTGGTCGTCGCTTTTCTCTTCCAGCTGTTCGCGCCCATCGCACGAGCCGGACGGCCCGCTCTCGCACTGGCCATGCCGATTCCGCGCGCGCGGCGTATCAACGCCAGCCGGCGAGAAATGTTGCGTCGCCTATCGAGACAACGGAGAGACAATCGTGAAGTGGATCGAGAGGGTCTGGAAGGGCCAAAGCTTAACCTTCAAACGGTCACTTTGCGGTGGCCTTCAGGGTGCGCTCCATGTCGCACCGAGCGGGAGAGTGTGAGTGAAGGGGTGGTAGCGGAGGAGCGTTTCGGTCGCACCCCCCCGAATGTTCCGGTCGCGTTCTCGTGGACGGAAATGGCCAGAAAGCGGGCCTAGGCGGCAGCATGACGCCCGGCGCCGACGATCTTTGGCGTTTGATCTGAGGGG
>NZ_PXYL01000026.1 GCF_003012705.1 Pseudaminobacter soli (ex Li et al. 2025) | reverse complement strand
AAACATCAACCTGGCGCAGCTTCGCGACGATCTCTTCGGGCTTGTGCTTCTTCTGGGGCATTCCAATGTCCTCTCCAACGGCTCACGAGCCTACTTCAGGGAGGACCACTTTTCAGGGGGCAGACCAAGCGAGGGGTATACCGTAAACAGCGCCACGTCCCTCGCCAGCGCGATCACGTAAAGGACTGGGAACGTTGCTCCATACGCCAAGACGAAGCGGCGCAACGCAAGACCGGGCGTCATTGACCGAAGCCCATGATGTCATTCATGACATGGCCGACCAAGAAGGCCCACCAGACGATGAAAGCAAGGATCGCAGTCAAGATGGCACGCATTCGGCGGGAGTCTTCTGCGGCCGGCCGTCGCCAGAGGAGCCAATAGGCCGGCAACACCCCCAATCCGATCGAGATGAAGTGCTCCTTGAGGTCGAACAACCCGAGCGCCTCCCAATGTCCGCTGCGCTCCAGTGCAGGCCTGACATCGACACGAAAATACAAATATAGGCTCGCGCCCAGCAAAGCGGCCGCAAGATACAAAGCGACGATGGCGTTGGCGAAGGACGCGGGAGGGACGGACCGGAAGCGCGCGAAGAAGGAATCCTGGCGAGGGACAGCCGGAGCCCATGCCGCCAGCGTCTGATGAGTGATCGCCCCCAGCAGCGCGACCGCCACCAGGCCATGAATGATCATCAGCGCGCTCGCCACCTCCATCTCCACTCGCAACAAGCTAGGTAAACAAATCCACGCTGGCGAACGGTTCTGCCGCCCAGGGCCGGAAGCGATTGAGTGTGAATTTGGTCTTCTGCCCCGGTTCAACATCGACCAGGACGTAATTGTATTCCTCTTTCGGTGGCTGGCCTTTCCAATACAAGTCGAGTGGATAGTCCGCCGGCACCTTTATGCTCGTGCGTCCCGGCAGGATGGGGTCCTGCTCCGCGCCACCGCCGCCAAGCATCAGGTATTTCACGCCGTCAACCTCGTACAGCTCGGTCGTGTGGACATGTCCGTTGAACACGGCCAGTTCGATATCCTTGGCGTAGGACGCGATGACCTTATGGGGATTGTCAGGCTCGGGAATAGGGCCCAGGCCCGAGCGCGCGAAGACCGGGTAATGGAAGATGATGAATGCCTTGCGGATGCCTTTGGCCTTGGCGTCGTCCAGCCACTGCTGGAGCTGCGTCATCTGCTCGGCGTACTTCGGCCGATCGGCATCCCAGAGCGACGGGGAGCGATAGTCGTACTTCCCGCTCCACAGGAAGATGAAGCGAACATTCTTGAAATCGAACTTGTAGATCAGCCGATCCGGCGTCACGCCCAGGTCCTTCAAATAGGGCACGGCGGACAGGACCCCAGCGATCTGCGGATCGCCCCACACTTCATGATTGCCCACGCTGATGTACCAACGTCCCTCGAGGCCCGCCGCGCGCATCTCATCATCGGGCGGCGGCAGTTGCCTGAGCATCGTATCGTTCACCCGCTGCCAATAGGGGCTCTGCTCGACGGTGAGCCCCTGATTTCCCCACCAGACAACGTCGCCGCTGTTGATCACGAATCTCGCGCGCCCGGATCGAACGTCTCTGACGATCTCGCGGCTAACCCAGTCGCCGCCGCTCAGCCGGAACATGGTTCGATGCACGCCGGGAAGCAATTTGACGTCTTCGACCGAGGCTTCCGTGACCCAGCCTTGATCCACGCTCAACGTCATGACCTCGCTGCGGCTTTCAAAGGGCATGACGACCTGAATGAGCTGGCCGGTCACCGGGTCGAAGGTCATCTTCACATCGCGCTTGACGACGGCTTCCGCGACCTTTTCGGGCATGGCCAGTCCGAACATCTCGACGAACAACTTCACGAGGTCCGGCTGGCCATCCTTGTTCGGCAGATACATCATCGGTCGCGTGTCGCCGACCGCAGCGAATGAAAACCCATTTCCCGTTGCCGCGCTTTGCGCGATTGCCATTTTGGAGATCAGCGTCCCGGACAAAAGCGGCATCATCCCCAAGCCTGCCAACAAAACTCTTCGATCGACTTGGAGCTTGCGATCGCGATCCAGACGGTCGAAAATCCGAGCTCTATGCATGGCCTGCCTCCATCGCAGAAGTTAGCGCCCCGGCAAATCATGCCCTGGGCACATCTGAAAACCTCCGAAAGCCCCTACAAGAGAGGCCCGCATGCTGAATGGTGGGGCACCCCGCAATTCGAGTGAGCCGGGCTGTGATGTAGATCGGCTTGCAGCGGGGTCAAGGGCGCTCAGCAAGGCAAGCTCGACGGATACCCCAAGCTTTACAGCATCGAAATGGACCCTCAGGAGGGCCTGGTGGTGGAAGGACTGGTCGGCTGGGCATCGGGGCCAGCGCTCAAGAAGGTCGAAGAATTAAGTAGCCCCGCTGTCCATGTTTGGCGCGACTACTCTATTTCGCCGAACGGCTCGAATACCAAAGTTCGATGCTGCTTACTTGCCCAGCCTTTTTGCCGTTGGCTGTAATCGGCATAGCAGTTCAACGACCGGAAGGGATGCCGGCAAGTCCTATCCCAAGTCCTTTAGGCCCGCCAGCGCCAAGCCTCTTCCGCTCGATCTGGGCCAAAATCGAACCGCGCAAGATGGATTTAGCACTACGCTCTGCAAGGGACAGGCTTCAGCAGCGGTAGCGCTGGCCGCCGGCATAGCTGTCTATCCAACCAGTGTCAGAAATGGATGCCGAGGCTGAGATAGGGCCCGTATTCGGTCGTCTTGTAGAGGAAGTTATCCTTGTCGTAGTCGGTGTAGAGGACCCGATAGCCGAGCGCGGTCGAAATCTTCTCGTTCCAATTGTATCCGACCGCGGCGAATGCCTGCGCCGAAATCTTCGAGCCGGCCCCAAAGCCGCCAATGTCGGCGAGGCCATTGGCGAACCAGCGGTCGTTGAAGTCGTAATGCGCGAAGAGCCCGACGGTCGGATCGACCCAGTCGCGCTTGCCCTCGCGGCTGATGCCCGGAAAATCCGCCGGCGCAATGTCGAGGTCTGCCTTGAGATAGTTGTACCGGATGCCCGCCGTCGCGCTCAGATCGAGATTGGGGATGTTGACCGGCAGCGCGTAGCCGATGATGCCAGAAGCAATCGCCTGGGTCTGCACCAAGTTGACCGTGCCGACGATCGGGCCGCTCGCTTCGAACGCGGTCTTGGCCCAGATCAGGTCGCCCAGGAACATCCATTCCCCGTTGGTGCCGTAGATCGAGCCCATGAACGCGCCGTGAAGATGCCGGAGAATGTCGGCGAAGGACACGTCGGCGTGGACGACCGGCAAATCTCGGACACCGATGTCGCCGGTCAGCGACGTCGCCCAGCCGTAAAGAGTTAGCTGATACTTCCAGCCGCCGGCTTCGATCGGCGCCGGCTCGGTCACGTCTGCCGCGGCAACCGGACCCGCCAACGACAAGGATACCATCATTCCAAGCAGCACAGTCCGCATTGCAGCCATCCCCCACTTGTTTCGTCCAGGACACCGGAACAATAGTCAAAGACAATTCGCTGACCAAGATGTTTCTGCATTTAGATCAAATATCTATTTTGACTGTTGCGACATTGGCTCACCTTTCCAGTAAAGGAGCGACCGAGCAACTCTGCGCTCTCGGCGCAGGCGATCGGCGCCGATTCATGCGGAAAGAAAAGATCTCGTCCACGCACTCAGTCTTAATCCGATGAATTTTTGATGGTATTTGACTCAACATTGACGTCTCAAGGCTCCGCCCTAGAACTCTCCAAGATATGTCTTCATCAGCGCAAAGGAAGGGGTGCTGTGTTCAATGGCTGTTGCTTTGGATTCGCCGACTGCTGAGGACCCCCGAAGTAAAACACCAATTCCCGGCATGATTTGGATTCCAGGCGGTGCGTTCTGCATGGGATCGGAGCAGCACTATCCAGAGGAAGCGCCGATCCACCGTGTTGCCGTCGACGGCTTTTGGATCGACCGGACGCCTGTAACCAACCGCCAATTCCGCGCCTTCGTCCGTGCCACCGGGCACGTCACTTTGGCTGAAAGAAATCCTGACCCGAAGGACTATCCTTTCGCACTGCCGCACATGCTCAAGGCCGGGTCACTTGTATTCAGCCCACCGGATCACCCAGTGCCCCTCAACGACTTCAGTCGGTGGTGGATCTTCAAATTCGGCGCAAACTGGCGCAGCCCTTATGGCCCGGGCTCCTCGATCAAAGGGCTGGAAGATCACCCGGTGGTGCATGTCGCCTGCCTCGATGCGGAGGCTTATGCGCGCTGGGCCAACAAGGACCTGCCAACCGAAGCGGAGTGGGAATACGCGGCGCGCGGCGGGCTCGACCAAGCAGAATTCGCCTGGGGTGACGAACTGACCCCCGATGGCCGACATATGGCCAACACCTGGCAGGGCCAGTTCCCCTGGCAGAACCTCGCCCAGGACGGTTTCGAGCGCACCTCGCCAGTCATGTCGTTCCCGGCCAACGGCTACGGGCTCTACGACATGATCGGCAATGTCTGGGAATGGACAAGCGACTGGTACATGCCGAAACACCCCGTCGATGCGGCGAAGGCGTGCTGCATTCCGCAGAATCCGCGCGGTGGGCGCGAGGAACAGAGTTTTGACGCCAACCAGTTGGGCGCGAAGATTCCCCGACGAGTCCTGAAGGGGGGCTCGCATCTGTGCGCGCCGAACTATTGCCGCCGCTACCGTCCGGCGGCGCGTCACCCGCAGCCTGTCGACACTTCCATGAGCCACGTTGGATTCCGCTGCATCATCAGAAAGAGGAGCAGTCCATGAGTGATGTTCGTGCGTTCTCAGAGACTACAGATGGAAGGCCCCGCCTCAGGCGCATATGGACCAAAGCCGCTTTGATCGGGGGCACGGCCTTGCTCTCGGCCGTGATGGCCGCCGCGTCCTTGGCCCAGGCACAGCAACAGCCGCCGCCGCAACCGCAACAGCCACCTCAGCGACCGAACATCATGTTCATCATGGGCGACGATATCGGCTGGATGCAGCCGAGCATCTACCATCGCGGCGTGATGGTTGGCGAAACACCGAACATCGACCGCATCGGCAAGGAAGGCGCGATGTTCACCGACTATGTGGCCATGCAGAGCTGCACCTCCGGTCGTAACGCCTTCTTCACCGGCATGTATCCGCTGCGCACGGGCATGATCCCGCCACAGTTGCCCGGCAGCCCGTCCTATCTGCAGCCCGGCACGCCGGCGCTGGCCAAGTTCCTGCTCGATCTTGGCTACACCACCGGCGAATTCGGCAAGAACCATCTGGGCGACCACACCGCATCGCTTCCAACGGCACACGGCTTCCAGGAATATTGGGGCTATCTCTATCACCTCGATGCCATGCAGCAGGTGAGCTTCCCGGACATCAACAAGAATCCGAACACCCAGACCGTCGCCCCACCTTGCCGCAACACGCCGATCCCCGGCATTGCGGAGGTGCCGGGCGCGGTCGACCCCAAGACCACGACCTGTCTCACGCCGCCGCGGAACGTGCTGTCGTGCAAATCCCCCAACGGCACGGAGCAAAACCAGATGTGTTCCGACGAGGGGCCGCTGACGCTTGAGCGCTCCAAGACGGTGGACGAGGAAATCTCGGACAAGGTCGTCGACTTCCTCGACCGTAACGACCCGAACAAGACCAACAAGCCCTTCTTCGTCTGGTACAACCCGGCCCGCATGCATGTCGTGACCGTGCTGTCGCCGAAATACGAAGCCATGGTCGGTGAGCGCGGCGGCAAGGACTGGGGTGTGAATGAAGCCGGCATGAAGCAGCTCGACGATAATGTCGGCGTCGTCCTCAAGAAGCTGGAGGATATGGGCCAGCTCGACAACACCATCGTGGTCTTCACAACCGATAACGGCGCTGAGGCCATCAGCTTCCCGGATGGCGGCGTCACTCCGTTCAAGGGCCAGAAGGGCGAGGCTTGGGAGGGCGGTTATCGCGCGCCGATGGTCATTCGTTGGCCGGGCGTGATCAAGCCGGGCACGGTCAACAACCAGTTGTTCGCGGCCCTCGACTGGGTGCCGACGCTGGTCGACATCGCCGGCGGACCCAAGGGCGATGGGCTGAAGCAGCAAATCGAGGCGGGCCAGTATCCCGGCATCGTCAAGACGACACTTGATGGCTTCGATCAGACCGACATGCTCGAAGGCAAGTCCGCGAAATCGGCACGTGACTACTTCTTCTACTATTCGGGGGCGACGCCGTCCGCGGTGCGCTACAAGAACTGGAAGATGTACTACACCATGTCGCAACCGGGGCCGTCCGGCTGGATTCTGCCGCTCGTCCCGTTCCACTTCACTCTGGTCCAGAACATCAAGCGCGACCCGTTCGAGCAGGCGGTCGGCATCGATCAGAAGTCAGCCATGAGCCTTGGCGGCGCATTGGGCGCTCCGGCGACCGCGTTCCAATACGACTGGAACATGCTGCCGATCGGCCAGCAGTTGTGGCTGCGACACCTCGAGACTTACGAAAAGTTCCCGCCGCTGCAAGCTCCCGAGAGCTACAATCTCAGCGGCATCCTCGATCAGGTCAAGAAGGCCCTGGCGAACCACCCCAGCGACTAGCCAGATGGGCAGCCGCTTCGCCCCTCCCCCGCAAGCGGGGGAGGAAGCACGGGAAGCTCAGGGCCGTCACGCTCTGGCCTAAGCTGACCTTTCAACAGAGCGGGATGAGGAATTCTAACAGGAGTTGTCTCATGCTCGATCTGTCGAACTATTCGCTTCCAGCGATTTTTCTGGCCGGTTTCGTCGCAATCTTGGCGGCAGTCGAATTTGGCCGTTGGCTGGGTGCACGCATCGGTGATCGGGGTGATGACAACGTGCCCACGCTGGAAGGAGCAATGATCGGTCTGCTGGCATTGATGTTCGGCTTTACGTTTGCCTTGGCGCTCACGCGCTTTGACGCTCGACGCACCGCCGTCTTGGCCGAGGCCAACGCAATCAGTACGACGGCGCTGCGTGCGCGCCTGCTACCCGAACCGCATCGCAAGGAGGTATTGGAACTGCTGCAGGAGTACGTGAAAATCCGGGTCGACGTCACCCAGCGTGCGCTGACGCCAGCCGAATGGGCGGCGGAGATCGATAAATCGAATGCGCTTCAGGAAAAACTCTGGCAACAGGCAATGGCGATGGCAGCATCCGATACCGGCATGGTGCCAACTGGCCTATTCATCCTGGCCCTAAATGAGACGATCGACAATCAAGCAAGGCGGCTGATCGCGCAACGCAGTCGTATACCGAACATAGTTCAACTGACGCTTTTCGGCATCGCCGTCGTCGCAAGCGGGTTCGCGGGTTACGCGACCGGTGTTAAAGTCCGGCGCTCTCGGATACCGGTTTATGTCATGGGCTTGTTGGTCTCCTGCGTCATAATCGTGATCCTCGACCTCGACAGACCAGGAGCCGGGTTCATCGAAGCGAGCCAGCAACCGATAATCGATGCCGCCACCAGCATCGCCGCAATTCCTGACTAGGTGCCTGCGTGGCCGACTTCGGCAGGGCTGACCGGTAGAACGGACGACGAGTGAAGGCCGTCCGCTTTCATGTACTCAGATGATGATCCCGACGGCAACCGCTTTATATCATGAAAAGGGTTTCCGGCGCTAAACGGGAGAGAGTATTTTGAGACTGCTGACGCGCTTTTTCCAGAGGTTTCTAGTTCTCTGTTTGGGCGTACTTAGCGTTTGGCTGATAGTCTTCGTCGTTTTCGATACTGCGGACCACAGACTTCCATGGCTTCTGGCGGTGAGTGTTACATACGGCTTGGCTGCCTATGTTATTTTACCAAACGTGGTCCGAATGGGCCTCAAGATACTTCATCGTGGATTTATCCCTAGGTACACGGTCACCGGCGATGGCCTGCCCGGCGACCCAGTAAATCTTGTCCTCATCGGCACGCTTCAACAGCTTTGCGATGCTTTTGCGGCGGCGGGCTGGTCCACGGCCGACCGTTTGGGGATGGCGAGCTCATGGCGAATGATACGAGCATTTCTGCTCAACTCTCCGTATCCCACCGCGCCTTTCAGCACCCTCTATCTCTTTGGGAGAAGGCAGGACATAGGTTTCCAAGAGCCCATCGATAACAGCCCGCGTAAGCGCCATCACATCCGCTTCTGGGCGCGGAGCCTCGACCGCTCCGAGGACGATGTGAGCGCAGCGAGCTTCTGGTTGAATACGGATAAACCCTCGGCTGACCAACGCGTACTATGGGTTGGGGCGGGCACCAGAGATACTGGTTTTTCTCTTACCTGGCTAACGTTCCAAGTTACACACGCTACCGATTCAGATACGAACGTCGAGCGCGACCACATAATCAGCGAGCTGAGAGCAAGACGCGTGATTGGGGATGTCACGCTGCACCAATCTGGTTCACGTTTGCAGACCGGAAAGGTCAATCATTACATTACCGATGGTGAGATTGCGTTCGCCAGCCTGATAGAAAATTGAACAGGGTTCTGGAATTGGAAGGTCACTGGAACTGAGCCGGTTTCTGGTCCGGGAAGTTGGGCTTCGATAGCTTGGGGCGCACCGGGTCATCGAAGAGGTCTGAAGCAGTCCGGTTATCGCCAACATGCACTCAACCACTGCTGGCGACCACGACCTCCAGCATTGTCGCTCGCGATGTCCGATTCCGAGCGCAGGCAAGGTTTGCGTCGCGACCCAACGCAGATATTCATAGTTTTGCTGGCGTTAGATGAAATGACCTGCGAGATTGCGACGATTGAGGCTGAGATAAGCACTCAGCACTGCTACGAAGATATCAAACGTTCAACCTGCCGGGTCGGGGGGCTCGATCCGGACCTCCCAGGGGCCGAGCTACCGTGCCGAGGCCCGACATCTGCTAAGAAACGCTGATGGCACTAGCGAGGGCCACAAGCCGGCGAATACAACCGCGGCGAGGGTCACGCTGGCCGGCATCAGCCGCTTCGCTTTCAATCCTTCCCCCACGCTGCGGGAACAATTCGAGGCGATTGCCGCCTGAATTGCGGCCACCGGCAGCCGCCGTCTAGACACACGAAATTTTGCAACACAACCATCTAGCACTGGGTCCGACCAATGCTCGGCTTCAAATCGCTGACCTCGGACGGGATCATCTTGTCCGGCATCGATGGTCCACGTGACGCGCTGGGAGATACGCCTTCAGCCCAAATCCGTCCCGGGCCGAGCAGTTCGAAATTCTTACCCCATGATGACCGCGTATCCGAACGACTTTGCGCGTCCATTCGGCCGTTGCAACAAGGCCGTTGAGATCGGCAAATAACTAACGCTGGGTCGCCGCCAAGCCGGCGGAACATTATAGGGCTTGGGGCGTTTGGTCCGCGATAAGCAGGGACGCTACCGAATGGGTAGGTTGCAGATCCCTAAAGGTTCTCTGTGCCGCGCGCTTCGCGGTGCGTTACCTTGCGGACTGTCCAGCGTCGGGCTTGCCTCCTGTTCCGGCGGCGTGCTGGATCCGCTCGGTCCTGTCGGCGCGGAAAACGCGACTATCCTGATTGACTCCGCTGTAATCATGTTGGCCATCGTCGTTCCGACGATACTATTGGCCTTCTGGGTAGCCTGGCGGTACCGCGCGTCGAACCCCCGCGGGGAATACCTGCCTTACTGGTCCTATTCGGGACGGGTCGAAGCGGTCGTCTGGTCGATCCCGACCCTGACCGTCATGTTCCTTGGCGGTCTGATCTGGATCGGCTCCTACGAACTCGACCCGTTCAGGCCGTTGCCCTCCAAAGTTCGACCCCTTGAGGTGCAGGTCGTCTCGCTCGATTGGAAATGGCTATTCATCTACCCCCAGCAGGGGATTGCGACCATCAACCAGCTAGTCGTTCCGGCGGCAACGCCGGTCCATTTCTCAATTACCTCGGCGAGCGTCTTCAACGCCTTCTTCGTGCCGCGCCTAGGCTCGATGATCTACGCCATGCCAGGCATGGTCTCCCAGTTGCACCTGCAGGCCGACGACCCGGGACAGCTCTTGGGCATTTCTGCCCAGTTCTCCGGCGACGGCTTCTCCGACATGCAATTCCAAGTGAAGAGCGTGCCTGCGGCCGACTTCGGAGCTTGGGTCGCCAGCGTCCGAGGGACTGGTCCGGTCCTCGACCGAGCGGCCTACGCCGAGCTGTTGCAACAGGCCCAGCGCGTACCGCCTTCAACCTACGGGGGGATCGATCCTCAGCTCTTCCTGGCCGTGGCAAATCAGCAGATCGCGCCAGGCCCAGGGCCGCAGCCCGGGGGCCCGCACCACGCTGGGCGTGAAGTATCGACCAGCGGAAAGGACTGACCATGCTTGGCAAGCTTGACCTTTCAGCGATCCCGCTTTCTCAGCCTATCCCGCTGATCACCTCTTTCGTCGTCATCCTCATTGCCGTCGCCGTGCTGATCCTGATTACCGCGAAAGGTTGGTGGCCGTATCTGTGGCACGAGTGGATCACCAGCGTCGACCACAAGCGGATCGGTGTCATGTACTGCCTGCTAGGCGTCGTGATGCTGATCCGTGGCTTCGCCGACGCCATCATGATGCGCACCCATCAGGCGCTAGCCATCGATGCGCCCGGCTATCTTCCGCCGGAGCACTACGACCAGGTATTCACGGCTCATGGCACGATCATGATTTTGTTCGGTGCGATGCCGCTTGTACTGGGATTCATGAACTTCCTGGTTCCGCTGCAACTCGGTGTGCGCGATGTGGCGTTCCCGACCTTCAATTCGGTCGGCTTCTGGCTGACCGCGAGCGGCGCCCTGCTCGTCAACGTGTCTCTGTTTGTCGGCGAGTTCGCCCGCACCGGCTGGCTGCCTTACCCGCCACTCAGCGAGACGACCTACACGCCGGGCGTCGGCGTCGACTATTACCTCTGGGCGGTGCAGATCTCCGGGGTCGGAACCCTGATCACGGGAATCAACATCGTCACCACGGTGCTGAAGATGCGTTGTCCAGGGATGAGCTTTCTGCGGATGCCGGTGTTCTGCTGGACCGCACTGGCCTCCTGCATGTTGATCGTCGCCACTTTCCCGATTCTGAGCGCTACGCTCGCGATGCTGACGCTTGATCGCTACCTCGGCTGGCACTACTTCACGAACACCGCGGGTGGAAACCCGATGATGTTCGTCAATCTGGTGTGGGCCTGGGGACATCCGGAGGTCTATATCCTGGTCCTGCCGGCGTTCGGCATCTTCTCCGAGATCTTCTCGACCTTCTCAGGCAAGCCGCTGTTCGGATACCGATCCATGGTCGCGGCCACCCTGTTCATCTGCATCGTCTCCATGATGGTCTGGCTGCACCATTTCTTCACCATGGGCGCGGGCCCAGCGGTCAACACGTTCTTCGGCATCTCCTCGAGCATTATCGCGGTTGGGACCGGAGTGAAGATCTACAACTGGATCTTCACCATGTATGGCGGCCGAGTGCGCTTCGAAGTTCCCATGCTGTGGTCCATGGGCTTCATCTTCACCTTCATCATCGGCGGCCTGACCGGAGTGCTGCTCGCCATCCCGCCAGCGGATTTCGTGACCCACAACTCGATGTTTTTGGTGGCGCATTTCCATAACGTCATCATAGGTGGGGTGGTGTTCGGTATCTTTGCAGGCCTGGAGTTCTGGTTTCCCAAGGCTTTTGGATTCCGGCTGCATGAAGGCTGGGGCAAGGTCGCCTTCTGGTTCGCCTTCATCGGCTTCTGGGTGACGTTCACGCCACTCTACGTTCTGGGCCTGCTCGGCATGACACGGCGCCTGCAGCATATCAACATCGAGGCGTGGCGGCCCTGGCTATACATCTCGGTGATCGGCGTCGGCATCCTCATCCTCGGGGTGATTTCGCAAGTAATGCAGCTGGTGGTCAGCATCCGCGACCGCGAGACGCTCCGCGACGTAACGGGCGATCCGTGGGACGGCCGCTCCCTTGAATGGGCCACGCCTTCGCCGCCGCCTTTCTTCAATTTCGCCGTGATGCCTAACGTCGAAGGAGAAGAGGCCTATTGGGGCATCAAGTTGCGTGCGGTGGAGACCCAACAGCTGTCTCCCGAGCCGAAATACGAGCCTATCCACATGCCGGTGAACAGCCCGGTTGGCTTCTTCACGGCCTTTTTTACCACGGTCTTCGGCTTTGCAATGGTCTGGTACATCTGGTGGCTAGCGTCCGTCGCTCTGGTCGCGGCCTTTGTGGGATTCGTGGTCTTCGCCTGGCGGGACATCCACGAGTTCGAGGTGCCAATCGAGCAGGTCGCCAGCGTGGACCGGGCCCGCCGTGCGGCCCGTGAAGCTCTACTCGAAAAGCTCACCAGGCAGGAAGTACTGCCATGACGTACACCGGGCTGCCCGCCAGTGTGGAGGCTATCCGCCGCGTCCGCGAAGACCCTCACCGGCTCGGTCATCGCGCCCATGGTCCGGAAGAACCCGTTGCGGGTGCTGGCCATGGGGAAACGGGGCCCGCCCGGAAGCGGATCATCGTGGGCTACGGCTTTTGGATCTATCTGCTCAGCGACATCGTATTGTTCTCCTGCTTTTTCGCGGCCTTCGCCGTGCTGCGGGGAGCGACCGCTGGCGGCCCGACGATTTCCCAAATTGTTGACATCCCCCGAGTGGCGATCGAGACGACGGCGCTGCTGTTGTCCAGCTACACCTGCATGCTCTCGTTTGCGGCCACGAACGCGCGGAGCCGCCTGTGGACTCAGATTTTCCTGCTGATCACCGGCTTCCTCGGCCTGGTGTTCGTTCTTCTTGAGCTGCAGGAGTTCATCGAGCTGGCTGCTCGAGGGATCACGCCTCAGGTCAGCGGGATGCTCACGTCCTTTTTTGGTTTGGTGGGCCTTCACGGGTTGCATGTCACACTTGGCGGGCTGTGGCTCGCCACCATGTTGGCACAGGTGCAAGTCAAGGGCTTCCGGCCGGAGATCGTTCACCGACTGATCTGCTTCAACCTCTTCTGGCACGCTCTGGACATTGTCTGGATCGGCATCTTCACCATCGTCTATCTGTTGGGGAGCCTCACATGAGCAACCTCGAATCCGATCCTCACCTTTACACGGGTGTCTTGGACGACCGGGAAGATCACGCCCCTGGCGATGCGCCGGAGGAGAGCGCCGGCCATTGGGTGCGAAACGCCAATATAGGCCTCGGGTTCTCTATCGTGCTCACCGTCGCGTCCTTCCTTCTGGCGGGTTCGAATGCCATCTACGCGCCAGCCATTCCGGTCGCTCTGATCGTACTCGCTATCGCCCAGATGGGCGTTCACCTGGTGTTCTTCCTTCACATCACGACAGGTCCGGACAACACCAACAACATACTGGCGCTCGCCTTCGGCACCCTGGTTGTCTTCCTAATCGTCGTCGGATCGATATGGATCATGGCCAACCTGAGCGACAACATGATGCCGACGGGGCAGCTGATGCAGATGCAGAGATAGACGGCGGCGCGGGTCAATGCGATCCCAGTTCATGAACACGCGGCAGCGGCTGAGAACACCCACTTTGCGCGAGCAACGTCCGGTCGGTGTCTATGGGCGGTCAGTGGTGCTGAGCGGAATGCCTATGGCCCCAGCCTCACTGCCCCATGGCGCATTCGCGCCAAATCGCCGAGGCACCATTGTGACGCATCGGCCCTGACGGTGAAGGGGTTCTCAAATCTGTTCTTTTCCATAGCCGCTCACACAGCAGACAGCGACTAAGGGCTAGGACGGAACCCACGATCAGACCGCCGAACTCCGCCCTGCCGGGAAGCATTTCGGCGAGACGGGCCTGTCCGCCCAGGCGCCTGCTTCGCTCGAACAGTGTGACCTGGTGCCCACGCTCGGCAGCCACCACGGCCGCCTTCATCCCTACCGGCCCGCCGCCGGCAATCAGGATGGATCTGTTGCAAACTCTTCCGTAATCGGCGATCGGCATGAAGACCTCTCCGCCTTTCGGGGATTTTATCATGTTCAAAGGCCGCCATTTCGATCGATCAGTGATCCTGCTGTGTGTGCGCTGGTATCTGGCCTATGGCTTGAGCTTGCAGGATCTGAAGGAGATGATGGCAGAGCGTGGCATCAACATCGACCATTCGACAATCCATCGCTGGGTCGTTCACTTCTCGCCGCTGTTGCTGAAGCGCTTCAACCATCGAAAGCGGCCGGTCGGGAGCAAATGGCATATGGACGAGACTTACATCAAGGTTCGCGGGCAGTGGAGGTACCTCTAAAGGGCCATCGATATCGACGGCAACACCGTCGAATTCTGGTTCAGCGAATGGCGCGATCTGGCGACGGCCAAACGCTTTCTGCGCAGGGCTCTGGCCCGCCATGGTCGACCAGATCGTATCGTCATCGACGGCAGCCAGACCAACCGGGAGGCGATCATCTCCTGCGATGCCGAGAACCGTCTACGGGATCGGTCTCGGCAATCACTGAAGGCGATCAGCCTCCGCAAAAGTAAATACTTAAACAACCGTATCGAACAGGATCATAGGCGTATCAAGCGGCGGGTCCGACCAATGCTGGGCTTCAAGACGTTTGCCGCAGCGACCGCCACTTTGACCGGCATCGAGATGGTTCACATGATGCGAAAGCGGCAAGGCCGTTTCGTCTTCAATCCCGCCCCGTCCCTCCAGGAACAATTCGAGTCAATCGCAGCCTGAATTGCGTGAAGAGGGAATTTCATCTGCGTCCCATCGAGAGTTTGCAACACAACCTGATGGCAAGCCGTCCACAGTGCTTATCTGCGGATTGCGGACGATCGCGCTCGGGTCGACCAGTTGCGGGAACAATTGGACCAGCGGCACCGGCGAAGTTCCCGCACCGACGAGGAGAAGGCCGCCATTGGCCGCAAACTACTCGACAAGAGGCCGAGCTACCGCCTAGTCACTTCGGCCGCTGGCTGGAGGAACAGGGCGTTCCGAGGAAATTTGCAAGCGAAGCGATGAGGCTGGCAAAAGGCGCCTAAGAGCTGAGTTAGGCGGCCGGCAGCAAATCGCCTGGTGCGTGACCGAGCCTCACCGACTAGACCAAGACCCGGATATCCTGGTCCATCCATTTCCCAATGCCGCGTCTACTGTTCTGAGCCGCACGTCGACTTCAATGCGTGAAACAGTTTGCCGGGCAGAACGATGTCGATGTCCATCTGGCCCGCTGCCCAAGTGCGGGTATAGAATCCTCGCAGCTGCGATTTGATCGTCAGGTCCAAAAGCTTCGAGCCGAAACCGGTATCACTGACACCTAGTTGGCTATTCGGTCTGGGGGCCTTCTCTGTCCACTTGATGCGCAGTTGATCAATGCTGTGCCTGACATGAACTTCCAAAACACCTCTGGGGTCGCTCAACGCTCCGTGCTTGATCGAATTTGTTGCCAGCTCGTGGAAAACCAGGGCCATTAAAGTCACAATTCCGCTGTCGATGAAAGCATCGTCACCATCGACGATGCTTTGCCTTTCAGCACCTCCTTCGTATGGTCTGAGTAGAACGCTGATCACCTTTTTTAGCGAAGTAAGGCCGCCGATACCGCCGGGAGTTGCGCTCCCTGCCAGTATAAGGCTGTGTGCATGCTGGAGCGCGACGAGGCGATTTCTGAGCGTGTCGGCAAACGGTCCAGAATCCGGATTGTCACGTACTGACAGGCTGATCAGTCCATTGAACAGCGCGAACACGTTTTTTATCCGGTGTTCCAGTTCATTGGACACAATCTCGCGTTCGGCGGCGAGACACCTAAGCTGGTCAAGAACCTCATTTCTTGTTGCTGTGGTCGTTGAGATGATGAGAGGGCCTAAGGTGACGAGCGCGCGCCCCATACTGATCGACAGCACAAGCAATTGATTGTCAGTCGGCAAGCCGATGTAGCCCAATGTCGTTGCAACGATGGTCCAAGCGCAATACGCGAACGTCAGCAACGCTGTGAGGAAAACGCGATAGGAAATCGCACACAAAAAGAGTGCTGGAACCGGAAAAGCCAGCGCAGCTAGTCCCCCAAACAATACGCCTGCGGCGGCCGACACGACCAGCACGACGATGGGTGCTTGTTCGTGAAGGATAAGGGGGAGGTGCCGTGACCATTGCCGATCTTCGGGAAAAGCCAGGATCATTGGTAAGATAGCAACCTGGTTCAAAATCTCGACCGAAAACCAATATCGAAAGGCTGTCGCGGGCTCCTGGGCGCCGAAAACGGGCCCGCCGAGAAGCGAATTCGCGATCCCAGCGTACACGGACGCGGCGAGCATCGCGGCAAAAAGGTAGAGCACCGAGATTGGGCGCTCCAGGCGTTGATCAACCCTGCTGAACCTTGAAAGCACGATATAACCGACGGCGACGACGCCAAAATTGCACGCAGCCAGCTTCGCACCGTCGACCAGCCCATAGCCGATTATCAAGATTGCGGCGATGAAGCCGGCAAGACAAGCAATCCAGCCTGGAAGGCGGGCCAACAAAGGAAAGCGTACGAGCATGCCGAGCATGAACGCGTTGACAGGCCAAAACAGCGCCAGGATGATGTTGCTTTCCGTCGAAACGCCAAGAACAAAAAGTGCCGAATAGGCGCAGCCAAACGCAAGGTAACAAATCCAGGCTTGGCACTGGGTGAGCAGTCTCCTCGCTTTCGCGTTGACTTCACCTGCACTGAGCATGATCCACCATCCTGGGGAATATGTATCCCAGGCATCGTTGGGCCAGCTATAAATTAACCACCATTGCCTGCCACCGACAAGCGGCGGCACAACCGAAGCGCCCAGGCCGAGCAATTCCGCAAGCACCACCATAAAATGCGCTGCGCCACTGGCGGCCGGCCCATTGGCGTCGAATAGGGCAGCAACACCTGGTGGTGCGAAAGACCCCCGCAGTTTATTTTACCAACGCGCAATAGTCGTCGGTAACCACATTTTGGCTTCATACAGTACATAGAATCTCGGAGTTTCCCACCCATGCAGGGAAGGTAAGCCCGACATGCTGATGTCGATTTAGTCGTCATCAAGAGAACACCAAACACCGCAGGGCGGCCTCTGGCGAATTAACCGCCCATACAGGGAAGAAAAGATGGGCCCGCGTGATCCTCGGCGGCTCCTCTGGTCCGTGGCGATTGGTGGGCGCTTCTGTTTCTGTGTACGGGCCACCCACCATTTGGCTCTTGAGCGAGAGCGAGCCGGTAACGCGCTCGCCGGTAGGGGAAACCGGATGGCCCGTCGAGGAGGACCCCGAGGATGAACTGACAGCCACGGTGAACGCCATCCAGAGTTTGCGCTATGCCACGCGTATCCGTCGCATCGTCAAGGCCCAGAACGGAAGAGTGCCGTGTGGGATATGAACGTCAGGAACATGTGGGAGGCGGAAGAAGCACCCCCTCCATGAGCACAAGGGGAAACTCGACACCGGCCTCGATCGGCACGCGGATCAAATCCAGGCGCCGGAGACCCATGCGCTCATAGAACGGTTCGGCGTTGAGGCTGGAAAGCGCCCGAATCCGGGCTGCGCCTGCTTCTACCGCGTCTCGTGCAGATCGCTCGAAGATGGCCCGCCCAATGCCTCGCCCAGCCCGTTCAGGATCGACGGCAAAGCGGCGATTGTGAGCCAGCCCGTCCACGATCATGCCCGACCCCGGCGCATCGAACGTCCAGCCTCCGCAACCGACAACGGTTCCGGCGTCTTCGGCTACATAGAGAGTTCCCGACCCGATGAGCGCAGGATTTTCCCGCGCAACCAACGCCAGGGCAAGCGCCAGAACCTGCGGCGTGTAGGCTTGGGCCATCAGAATCGGGTACGAACGGCTCAGAAGGGCCTCAATTCCCGGTATGTCATCGCCGTCCGCGATCCGAACCCGCACGCGCATCACGTTCTCCGCCATGTCGTTGCTTCTGAATGAAGCGGCAGGTCGCAGGGTAAGGACAATGGGCTTCAATCAAGTTCTTCTGGACCTGCCCCGCTGATGGCTGCTTCGGAGTGGAAATCGGCCGTCAGAAATGTCGCTACTTGGGATGTGCAGATTGGATTTCGGAGGCCATCAGCTTCTGGATTTCCCACAAGTTGCGGTCACGGATTCCGTACTCTTCCAGCTTGGTAATGGTGTTGAACGCGTATTGAGCCGCAGATCCCCAGTGACCGGCTGCCCGACAAAGCACACTGGCAACTTCCGGCAAGGGTCGTTTCCCGGCATACGCGCTACCACTCCGCAATGCCACGAAGGCCAAAGCCGTCAAGCGTCCCTCAGTCGTGGAGACTTGGATCCACCTTGGCACATTGGTTGGGGGATTTGCGTCAACCTCGCGATCAAGCAACCTGACGATTTGCCCGTGCTTATCACCCTGAGGCAGCCGATATGCGATTCCGATGCAGGTTACACCTCGATCAAGCGCCAGCATGAGGGCAGGCAAGTCCCGCGTTCCTCGCCACCTTGTCAGTTCCAAGCAGAAGGAACGATGCCAGCCTGATGCGACGGCACGTCGTTGCTCGACAACGTCGAACTCTGGGTTCCAGATCAACGAACCGTATGCAAAAACCCATAGATGTTCCGGGGCGTGCTCGGTCAGCAGAGCAGATGCCATTTCGGCGAGTTCTGCGTCTGTGTGCTCGCTTGTTCCCGGCGCTGGCCCCGGGTCGGGTTCCGTCCGCTCAACCAAGGCAATGAGTTCGGCGGTTAGGTTCATTGTGCCTTATCCTTTGCTCCTCGACTATTGGCAAGCCAAATTCAGAACCCGTCTAGGCAATCAATAGGTCTAAGTTTGTCATGAAAGTGATGATATCAGAACAATACTTTTGGCAATACTCGTCATAGCCGGATACGTTGACGGCTATGCGGGTATTCGATCAACCTCATTTCCGGTTCTGACGGACAACCTATTGATAGGGCGATCTGACCGGGGGAGCACGATCACGAGGATCGAACAAGGAGAGGTGAGCAAAGCACAACGTAGATGGCGTATGCTTCGCTCTGGGCAAGGCGCGTCGAGGTCCATACGCTCGCCGGCGCCTTCCAAGAGGCCCCTTACAATTCGTGCAGCGAACGACTAGCTTGCTCCAAGTACTTCGCGAATTCCGGCTAGTTGAGGCCGAGCAAACGACATTTGATGCTGGACTCGCCTCAAGGGAGCCAGCGCAGACGGGTTAGGTGCGGAGCAGTTGCAGATCTCGGCTCCGTGGTTCCCACACCGGGCTCGACAGAGTCCTGTCTACCAGGTTCGTATCGAACGAAAAACCGGGGGTCGCCATGCAGCAATTCAGACCGAAGCAGCTTTCCTTCACCGTCGCGTTCTGGCTTGGCGTGGCGCAATTTGCGCCGGCATTCGGGGCATCGCCCGCGCCGGTGGAGGCCCAGAACGGCATGGTGGTGACAGCCCAGCATCTGGCGTCGCAGGTCGGCGTCGACGTGCTGAAGAGCGGGGGCAACGCCGTCGATGCCGCCATTGCGGTGGGCTATGCGCTCGCCGTCGTCTATCCGACCGCCGGCAACCTCGGCGGCGGCGGCTTCATGACCATCCGCCTTAAGGACGGAACGACCACTTTCCTGGATTTCCGGGAGCGCGCGCCGCTCGCCGCCACCAAGACCATGTATCTCGACAAGGCTGGCAATCCGATCCCCGGTGCCAGCACGGACGGCTATCTGGCGGTCGGCGTTCCCGGCTCCGTCGCCGGTTTCGAGACCGCCCGCGAGAAATACGGCTCGAAGAAGCGCGAGGAACTGCTGGCGCCCGCGATCAGACTGGCCAAGGACGGCTTTGTGCTGGAACAGGGCGACATCGCCTCCTTTGCCGAAGGCAACGACATGCTGGCGAAGGACCCGGCAGCATCAAAGATTTTCCTGAAGGACGGCAAGCCTTTCGAGATGGGCGCCACGCTGGTGCAGACCGATCTGGCGAAATCGCTGACGCAGATTTCTGACAAGGGCGCCGAGGCCTTCTACAAGGGTGAGATAGCCGATCTGATCGTCAAGGCCAGCATCACCAATGGCGGCATCCTGGCGAAGGAGGATTTTGAGCAATACAAGGTGCGCGAGTTGAAGCCGGTGGAATGCACCTATCGGGGCTACGACATCGCCTCCTCGCCGCCGCCCTCCTCCGGGGGGCTGATCATCTGCGAAATCCTCAACGTCCTCGAGGGCTACCCGATCGCCTATCTCGGCTACGGATCGGCCGAGACCACGCGACTTATGGTCGAGGCCATGCGCCATGCCTATGTCGATCGCAACACCGCCCTCGGCGATCCGGATTTCATCGACAATCCGGTAACCAAGCTGACCAGCAAGGCCTATGCCGCGGAAATCCGCTCCCGCATCGACCCGTATCGGGCTGGCGTTAGCAAGGAGCTAAAGGTCAATGGCGGGCCTGAGTCCACGGAGACGACGCACTATTCGATCATAGACAAGGACGGGAATGCTGTCGCCGTCACCTACACGCTGAACGGCTCATTCGGCACGGGCAAGGTCGCCGAGGGCACCGGCATCCTGCTCAACAACGAAATGGACGACTTCACCGTCAAACCTGGCGTGCCGAATCTCTACGGTCTGTTGCAGGGCGAGGCCAACGCGATTGCGCCGCGCAAGTCGCCGCTGTCGTCGATGAGCCCGACCATCGTGTCGAAGGACGGCAAGCCGTTTATGGTGATCGGCAGCCCCGGCGGCTCGCGCATCATCACCATCACGCTGGAAGCCATTATGAACGTGATCGACCATGGCATGAACCTGCAGGAGGCGATCGACGCGCCGCGGATCCATCACCAATGGCTGCCGGACAGGGTGTATATGGAACCTCATGCGCTGTCGCCCGACACGCAGCGCCTGCTCGCCGGCATGGGCTACACCATTGGCATCGACCCCGATTGGACGATCTGGGGCGAGGCGGCCGGCATCCTCGTCGGCGGAAGGAACCTGAAGGAGATCGAATCCGGCACCGGGGCGCATTACTACGGCGCCATCGACAGCCGTGCTGTCGCAGGCGCCGCGATAGGCTACTGACCGGTCCGTCAGGCCGCGCCGGATCGGCCAACGGAGGGATGCGTCCGAAAGGCTGCGCACCCGGCGACTGACGACGCGCTCTGTGCCGGCGCCGATCACCGCCTTGTATCGGCCTATGGCCGTCTCGATTAACCGCCGCAAGCGAGGCCGTGAAAGCGTGGGCGAGCGCTCCCAAGGCGGCGGGCTTCGCAAGCGCCGGGGCGGTTCCCTCGTTGAGCAGTCGCTCGCAATAACGACGACACACGATGCCTTTTTCCTGACTGTGAGATCTACCAAGAATCAGAATAGGCGGGTGAACCCTCCAGTTCGTCCGGGAGGCAAGAAATTATCGATCTTGATGGAACGTTTGCGACGGAACCCGACCGGCTGCGTCGTCCGCAATGACATGATAGGCAAAATCGTCACGCGGAAGTGGCGCAACGCTGACCAGTTTACGCCCGATTGGGTGCTCACGTCTGTGGCAAGAGGCAGCGTGACTGTCGCATTTCTAACTGCCGCGTACTGCCCTTTGAGACGCATTACGCGACAGTTCTACTTTGCAGAGCCACAGTCCATACTGGCGGGTGGGTGCTACCTTGAACCGCGACTTTGCAGCGATACCGCTGGGCTATCACATGCATGGGACCGCATAAGAGATGCACCTACTTGCAGATCATCTAGATGAACGAGGCACCTGTCAGAGAAAAGTTATCCATGTGCCACTTAACGCCGGATCGCCTTCTTATCGGACCAATGAACGAATACGATCTAATAGCGCGCTCGAAACCGCAATACCCTCCCGGGCGCTCACCTCCCGCATCCGGTAGCGGCGGTCACCTGGTAGGCGCGCACCCTGATCGGAGAATCCGGCAAATACGGCTTCGGCGTCATCGCTCGCATCCGCACCGCCGATGATGTCGGGCGAAAAGGCTAGCAGCAGTTCACCATGGCACGGAGCGGCATTGGCCCCCTGATCGAAGTCCTGCGATAGCCGGCTTGTGCGATCTCCGATCAGAGGACCGGCCATCAGTTCAATCAAGGTCGCGATGGCTGAGCCTTTGTGACCGCCGAACGGAAGCATAGCACCTGCCAGGACTTCGGCCGGATCCGTCGTGCGCTCGCCTTGCGCATTCACGCCCCAGTTATCTGGAATTTCCTCGCCGCAGTTGCGATGCATGGCGATATCGGCACGGGAGGCGGCAGAGGTCGCAAAGTCGAAGACATAGGGCGGCTTGTCTTTTCGCGGCCAGGCGAAGGCGAGTGGATTGGTGCCTAGCAATCCTTTTGTCCCGCCGGCGGGCGCGACCCAGGCATGGGTGGGATTCATCGAAAGGCCGACAAGTCCGGCCTCGGCAATTCGCTCGATCAGCGGCCACAAGGCGGTCGAATGAAAACCATTTTTGACGGCAAGCAGACCTATGCCGATTTGCTTGGTTTTTTCTACCAAGGCCTCGATGCCTCTCTCGGCCGCCAGACATGAAAAGCCGTATTGTGCATCGATCCGCACAGCAGCGGCAGAGACGCTTTCGGGAGCGGGATCTGCCTGCTTGTTGAACCGGGGATGGCTCATCGTGTCCAGCGTTCCCGGCAATCGTTGCAGACCGTGAGACCAGCTTCCATCGCGCTGAGCAGCTACCAGGATTCGCGCCAAGGAATGGGCCTGCGGTACATTCAGACCGTGTGAAAGCAGAAAGTCTGTCGTCAGCGCCATAAGGTCGCTTTCCAACAGCCTGACATCAGGTTCAATTTTTTTCCTGTTCATGAGGGGATTTTCCTGTCGTGAAATCGCGGACGCGGGCCTGCTTTTGAATGAAAATTCACTCTTAATAGAGAGGCTGTTGTGTTTCTTATGAGCGAAGGTGCTGTTCTGCCGATCAATGTATCGTCGCTCGACATCGAGCATTCATTATCGCCTCGAACTCGGAGAGCGCAGCGGCGGCCGAGCGCGTGGTCGCGAACCCGGCGCGAATGGTGCCGGCGAAGCGGGTCCGGGTTCGATGTTGCCAACCGCCTGCGATAAAGAGGAGCTCATACGGACGGTCGCGCAGCTCTTCCTTGAGATCGTCGACCAGGAGATCGATGCTGCAATCCCTGCCCACCACCCGCGCCAGCGTTTCGCGGCTGACCGGCTCGGCGGAAGCGAAGATGACCGCCTCGATGAATCGCGCAGTGTGCTCGCCGGGAGATGTTTCTGAGCGATTTATGATAAAATTGATTGCGGGGATCCGCGATCGCATCTGAACCAGTCACCCTTGCGATGTCCGCTTCCGGAAGGCGGCAGGGGTCGGCGGAATGACCGAGATGGGGCGCGTTGCCGCCATCTCACCTGATGTTCCGGTGCCCATCAGCCCTTCCTTCCGCCGGTTTCAGCGCCAACGCCTACCGCCGCACGATGAACTCGGATCGCGCGATGTAGGCAGACCTGACCGCCCTTGCCCATCAAATGGGTGCTTCTGGAATCCAGCCAAGTCGTAAGTCGTTGCAGCATCCCGATCAATCCATGTAACAGTCGGCAGGCAAATGCGATTTCCGTTTCGCCATTCATGTGGGCTAGCAAGTACCCTTTTTGACGATAAGGATTATTATTGTGGCTCCATTTAGAACAGCCGCCGCCGCTTGCGCTCTTGGTCTTATCCTGACGATCACAGGATTTTCCCATACCGCATCCGCCCAGACACAATCAGAAACGCCCACAGTAGCGCCCCTGGCCGTCGGGTTGACCGACGGTGGCTCTGCCGAGGCCCAAGTGATTGAGGCGGTCCGGCACGCCGACATTCTAACAATCAAGCTGCGCTTCAAACCTCTCGTCGCTGGCAAAGTGGAGAGAATCTATGATTCTATCAGCAAGAGCGATTACGAAAACAGCTTCTATGTTCTTGCCGGCAGCAAAAAACACTTGCTGCTGACAGACAGCAACGACAAGCCACTGACAAATCCTTACCTAGTCATAAAGACTACAAATGGCTCCGCCACCGCTGGCTCTTGGCATGGAAGGTTCCCTGCCCCGCCGAAAGACGTAACTGAAGTGTCGCTGACAATTCCGGGTATCGAAACACTCGATGCCATCAAGATCACCGACCGATAGTCCTCATGACCGGTCTGCTTAAACCCACCCTTGTTGCGGCTATGACGATGGTTGGCGCGGGTAGTTCCTACGCGCAGGACGCGCCCAAAAACAATGGTGAAATCCGCGACCTCAAGGCCACCATCTTGGACCTGAAGGGCCCCCCGTCCGATCTGAACAGCGCCATATCGGATCTATCCGCGAGGGCCGACGGGCTTGCCGCCCAATACAGCGGCCTTTCGGTGCGACAAGATAAACAGACCGTTAGGGTTTCTATGACGGGCGATATCCTGTTCGATTTCGACAAGGCCAGCATCCGACCAGCCGCTGAAACGACGCTCAGCGATATCGCGCGTTTGATCCGATCGATTTCCGCTGGCACCGTCGTCATCGAGGGTCACACCGACTCCAAAGGCACTGTCCGTTACAACAAGGATCTGTCCCTGCGGCGGGCGAAAGCCGTAGCCAAATGGCTGGCGGCGCACGGTGCCGACAAGGCGCGACTGTCGGTCAAAGCACTTGGCGACAGCCGGCCCATCGCGCCCAACACGCTTGAAAACGGTGCAGATAATCCGAAAGGGCGCGCCTTGAATCGGCGTGTCGAGTTCGTATTGCCTAGAGAGAGCCAATAGACTGCGAGCGAGGGGCCGCCTTCTGAATCCGTTCAACGACCATCCCATTGATACCGGCATCGCGGGCGTCGGCCCGCCCGAACTTGGACTCATTCCGCGTTGCGTCGCTACAGGACCGGCTCCGATTTGGAGACGACACGTCGAACGTCTTGAAGCAGCTTAAATCGCTATCTGCCGGCCGATCTCGACAACACTCTCGGAAGGCACGCGGAAGAAATCGGTGACATGGGTGCTGTTCCGCTCCATGAGCGAAAATAGCTTGTTCTGAAACCTAGTCACCCAATGGCCGCGGCCGCCGACGCGGCTGACGACTGTTTCATGGCCGATATAGTAAGTGACGTCATCGAGATCGATGCCGCATCCTGTGGCATGCGCTTTGCGCAGGAGGGCCGGAATGTCCGGCCGTTCCATGAAGCCATATCGTACCGTCGCACGCCAGAAGTTCGGGGCGATCTCGTCCGCCGAGAGGCGGTCCTTGTCCCTCACCCGTGGAATGGACTGTGTTTCTATCGTGAGAGCAAACAAGCGCTCATGCAGTGCCCTGTTGCGTTTGACGTGCCAGACCATGATCGGCGGCGTATCGCTTGTGGTCCTGGTCAAGAATACCGCCGGCACGCGCGGCACGCCGGCGGCTTTCAACTGCTTCATGAACTGAGCTACAGGCACAAGCCTCTCGTGCAGGCCGCGCGAAACCGCTTGGGCACCATTGTGCCAAGTGAGCATCAGCCCGTAGACACATGCGGCAAGGAGCAAGGGGACGTAGCCGCCATCAAGAACTTTCACGACATTTGCCAAGAAGAATGCCGTATCAACGATGAGGAAAAACCCAGCAACGGCGCCGCTCGCCAAGAGGCTCCAGCCCCAAACCTCGCGCATGGCTATGATGATGCGCCGCTCGTACTGCGCTCGTGTCACGATGCCGACCTAGCCCGAAGTTGCGCAGCAGGCCTCGGATGCTGTTCTCAACATCGAGCAGCTTGGCCCGAAGGAAGCGCCGGCCGCTCAGGAGTGCCCGGATCTTCTGGCTGGCCAGCGTTTTGACGTGGACAGGGCGATAGAGCCCGACCCGCATCATCTGCGCGATGCCACGCGCATCATTGCGATCCGTCTGTTCGGCCGGGCGCTCAGACCGGCCTGGGCATGGCGCGTCTCAATGCAGATCACCGGAAAGCCCGCCTTCGCCAGCCTGGCATTGAGCCACTGGCAGAGCGGGCTTAGCGGCGATCAACCGCTGCAAGGAAGGCCGCAATCGCTTCCGGCGAACTCTCGGCCTTGCCCTCCCGAATAATCGCTCCGGACGCGTCCATAATGCAGATGCTCGTCGTCCTGACCGAAACGTCCAAACCGACAAAAAAATCCATCGCTTGTCTCCCTGATCCACTGGACTGGATCGGTGGAGCCTAGAACACCTTAGCCACCGCCGCATCGCCAGGTGCGACGCGAGCCCAACGGCTCAACCTTTTTCCTACTTCCAGAGCCAAGGCTCAGCAGCGTCGTCATGCGCAATCTTGCCCTCCACCACGAGCAACTGGGTTCGTTTTCCGCCGAGGTTTTGGACGAGCTGGACGCCTTGATGCAGCGCGCGGTCGAAGAGCTGAAAATTGTCGATCAAGCGGACAGGAACGAGGTCGCGGCGCGGACTTGTCACTCTACACGCTCGGCAGCCGAAGCCTAGAAGACATCGTGTAGACAGCAGTAGGCTTGCACCGGAATGGCATCACGCCGGGCGGCCGACGCCGAAGCGGGTCAGGACCGAGCGTCAGCGCAGGAAGCTTGTCAGAAGCCAGGCGAAGGCTGGAACCACAGCGTGATTGGCGAGTTGGTTGCTGCGCTCACACATCGAGCCCGTCGCGCATTAGAATTCGACTTCAATCCATCACGCTGAAAGCACGTCAGTGGCCAAGAAGGCGAAAGCGGGCAACCAGGCGGCCGTCCACGCCGTGGCGCCGACCATGCCGCAATTCCTGAAGGTGCTTGGCCCCGGTCTGATTACCGGCGCCTCGGATGACGATCCAAGCGGGATCGCCACCTATTCCCAAACGGGTGCGCAGTTTGGCTATGCACCCAGTTGGACGTTGCTCTTCTCCTATCCGCTGATGGTCGCCATCCAAATAATCAGCGCACAGCTCGGCCGCACCACCGGTCGGGGGATCGCCGGCAACTTAAGAATGTTCTACCCGAACCCGGTCGTCTATGTCTGTGTCTCGCTGCTATTGGTGGCAAACATCATCAATGTCGGCGCCGACATAGGTGCCATGGCCGACGCCGTGCGGGTGCTGATCGGAGGGCCGCAGATCGTCTACGTTCTGACATTCGGCGTCATTTGCGTCGTGACACAGGTCTACCTGTCATACGATCGATATGTCGGCGTCCTGAAATGGCTGACGCTCGCGCTCTTTGCGTATGTCGTCACTCTGTTCTTCGTAAAAGTCGACTGGTCGACCCTGGCAAGGAACTTCTTCTTTCCGCATGTCTCTTTCGACAAGGACTATCTGACTGCCATCGTTGCCATCCTCGGCACTACGATCAGTCCGTACCTGTTCTTCTGGCAGGCTTCCCAGGAGGTCGAGGACATTCGGGCCGTGCCCGAAAGGAAAGCGCTCAAGGGCGCACCCGAGCAGACGAAAGACGCCACGGCCCGGATACGTCAGGACACCTTCGTCGGCATGGGCTTGTCGAATGTCGTTGCCCTGTCGATCATGGTGACCGCCGCAGCGACGCTCCATGTCAACGGCATTACCCAGATCGACAGCTCCGCCCAGGCAGCGCAGGCGCTCAGGCCGCTGGCCGGAGTGATGGCCGAAACGATCTTCGCCCTCGGAATCGTCGGCACAGGGCTCCTCGCGGTGCCGGTCCTCGCGGGATCGGCCGCATATGCGGTCGGAGAGGCCTTGCGGTGGCCGACCGGGCTCGATCGGAAGCCCATGAACGCAAAGGCCTTCTATGCGACGATTGCGATCGCGACGCTCATCGGCGTCGGTTTGAACTTCAGTCCGATCAATCCGATCAGGGCCTTGTATTGGAGTGCCGTCATCAACGGCGTCGTGGCGGTTCCGATCATGGTGATGATGATGCTGATGGCCGTGCAATCGCGTATCATGGGCAAGAACACCATCGGCGCCGGCCTTCGTGCAGTTGGCTGGCTTTCGACGGCGGTGATGACGCTGACGGCCGCAGCGATGATCGTTACGAGTTTTCTGTAACTCGCATGGGTTTATCGGGCGTGGCTTGCTCACTGAGGGGATGAGCACAAAGGCCTCTCCCGCAGCAGGTGCCCAGCGACATAACGGTTATGCGATAGTCAGGACGACCTCGAGGGTGTTGGGGTCCACACGTGACGGGATACGACCCGCTAAGGGATTCCGATAAGCACGTGATCACCATCTACTACGTCGGCCATTTGAAGAAATAGCCATTTGCATGCCTGGAACTTCGGCTAGGGCGCACCGCGTCGCATTGTCTTAATGGCGTTTCTGCCGTGGTCGAGCCGCCAACATCTTGCCCGCCGCCTTCCAACAGCCGGCGGGCGCCTTTCTCGTTTCCCATGGAACGCGTTCTCGAAAAGCAGACGTTCGCCGGAAATGGCTGATCGTCGGGGTAATGGTGAGTCTCAGTCGGCCTAATTGGGAGATCCTATATTTCCCGCAAAAGTTCTGCATCTTTGCCCTTGCCTGCGTGGGTTACCAGAATGACCGCCGCTGCGATTGCGAGAAGCAGCAGCGCAAACAGAAGCACCAGATAGGCCACGGGAACGACGAGCGTTTCCGGCGGTGGGTCGAACACACCGGTCAGCAGCTTGACGAGCATCCAGGCCATGGTGAGACCGGAAAACACACCAAAGACCAACCCGCCGAGCGCCACGAGCAGCCCTTCGCTCCACAGGAAGGCGGCGATCTGCCGAGGCTTGGCGCCGATCGCCGACAGGATGGCAAAGCTGCGCTGCCGATCGACAAATCCCAGACCCAACATCAGCCCGGCGGCGGCGACGGCCATGGCAAGGGCGAAGGTGAGTTCGATCTTGGTCAGCCCGGACAGGTCGACCGCCGTCAGGCTGGAGCCGATGAGGTGGGCCGCCGAGCCCACATCCTTGACCTGGAGCCCTGGATCGGCAGCGAGGGCCTTGGCGGCGGCGCGGGCCAGAAACGCCGGATCGGTCTCGGACTTCATCAAGACATATTCGTTCGCCGCCGAACCAGTCACCTGCGCGATGTAGGAAGCGTTGGCAACCAGGAATGAATCCTTCGGCGCCGTGGGGAATTCGCGCACCACGCCGATGAAGGTGAACGGCACGGGATGGTATTGATTGTCGGCTGCGTTCATCAGCCTCAGATTGATCGTATCGCCGACGGTCAGCTGAAAATCCTGTACCGTCTCTTCAGATACCAGCACACCATTGGGCGTCTCGGACAGCTTCGCGAGCAACTCCGCTGCGCTTCCGCCCGAGAAATAGGCATCCGAGAGTGTCGTCGCCTTGCCGATCGATTTGGGATCGATGCCATAGAGATCCTGCAGATCGGCGCCGACATAGGCGAAGCGGTGCTGCATCGGTTGGAGCCCGGCGACGCCCGGTACGGCTGCCAGCAGGTCGAGCTTGGCACCGGCCGGATTGGCCGCAGTGCCGAAGACAGTTACGTCGGCGCCATTGGTCAGCTCGGCGTCGACACGTGCCTGGGCATTGTAGGTCGTGTTGAAGACGGCAGTGGACAAGGCGAAGGACACGGCAAGAGCTGTCATCGCGATGCCGATCGTGATCCGCCCGCTCTGATGCGACAGGGCAGCCGAAACAATCGGTGTGAGGCGTCCGGCAACGGGTCTGAGCAGCGCCTGCAGGGTTCGGCCGTTCCCGGCGATAACCGTCCCGCACAGGCGCATTGTCAGCAGCACGGCGCCGATCCAGAAAAGCGCCGGCGCGATAAACGCCTTGTAATCGACGGCAGTCGCAGCCACGCCTTCGGGAGCCAGCACGACTTGATAGCCCGTGCTGGCCAACTGCCAGAAGAGCAGAAGCGAGCCGGTCAGGAACAGAACGTCGAGCCAAATTCGCTTCCACAAGGAGGCACGACCCCGACCTACCAGACGCCGCGCGGAACTCACGCTGCGCCCGCGCAAGTCGCGCCAAGCCGGACAGAGATACGCCGCCAGCGCCAGCACCGGCCCGGCAAGCGCCGACAGCGCCAGGGGTAGAGCTGTACGAAACGCGGTGGAATCGAACAGCAAATAGGAAAACAGCATCGCAGCTCCGACACCGATCGCCACCCCGACGCCGCCAACCAGCATGGCTTCCGCTGCTTCCAAGGTGAGGATGCGGCTGACACTCGCGCCCCGTATCCTCAGCAAAGCCTGTTCCGCCTGACGACGGCCGGCGCCGGTCGCCGTTACGGCGAAGGTCAAAATGGCAGCCAGCGTCACGCCTGGCACGCCGAGGAAGAGAAACAGCACCGTCGCGTAGAGTGCGTCGCCGCGCACGGCATCCAGCCGCGCGCCCAGATTGTTGGCCACCAATGCCTGTCCAGCCACGCGAGCTTCAAGGTTCTTGATCGCGCCCGCCACTTCGTTCCACGCTTCGGTGGGCCTCGATGGCAATCCGACATGGTCGAGCCGGACATGAAATTGCACCCGCGTGGTGTCCGGCCGCGCGCTCTGCTGAGGGACAAAAATGCGTTGCCATTCCGCCACCGGCAATATCATCACATTGTCCGGCGGCGCCTGGGGGGCTGCCTGCGGTGGCAGTCCCATACCCTGGAACAATGCATCGGCGTCGGGAAGATCGACCACCCCATCGACTTTGACGGTTTCCGGAGGCAAGCCGACCCGCTTGATCGAGACGCTGTCGCCGGGTGCGACGTGCAGGTTCGCGGCTGTCTGTTGGACGAGCACAACCCCGTCGGCACGGCCGGAAAGAAGCCTGACCTCCTTGGGGAACGCTTCCAGGTAGCCGTTATCGAAAGCGATCACCTTGCCGGGGCCAGTCGTTTGCACAGTGCCGCCGGCGCTCGCCTCCAGGCCGGCGGCGCTGGCGTAAAGCACTTGCTGGATCGCGGTAACGGGAGCTGCCTTGGTGATCGCCTCGTGGATTGCAGCAAGATCCGCGCCGGGAACCGCTTCCACCTGCCAGTCGATCAGAACTGCGGCGACGGCTCGGCGCGTCATGGAGCTGCTGCTGTCGGCGAGGAATATCGAGAGCGTGGCGAGCAACGCAACCGTGACGGCAACACCCGCAGCCACACCGGCAAGGCGGCCGAGGCGACGACGAAGCAGGCCGAACAGCCAGAGCCTGATCATGCGCTTTTCCTTGTCGGCATGACGTCGTGGCGAAGTTGTCCCGCATCTATCGACCAGCGTGTATTGAGGCGCGCCGCCACCGTCTCGTCGTGCGTGGCGATGACGAGCGCCGTATCGGAGCCGTCCATGATGTTCAGCACAAGATCCAAAAGGTGCGTCGCCGTGCTGCTGTCCAGTTGGCCGGTCGGCTCGTCTGCCAGGATCAGCCTGGCCCCGGTCACGAGAGCCCGCGCCATGGCCACGCGCTGTGCCTGACCGCCGGAAAGCTCCTCCGGCAGTTTTTCGCACAGGTCCAAAAGTTCAAATTTGGCCAAGATTTCCCGCGCTTTGGTGGTTGCATCGTTCTGCTTGTCCATCAACAGCAGGGGCAAGGCGACATTTTGCACGACAGTCAGCGCAGGAAACAGGCTTGGGGTCTGGAACACGAAAGCCACCTTGCCGGGCCGCAGTTCCTCGCGCGCGCCCAATGCGGGCCAGGAGATGCTCCCGCTCGTTGGCTCATCGAGCCCACCGAGAATGTGAAGCAAAGTGGTTTTACCGCTCCCCGAGACCCCAACGAGCGCCACCCGATCGCCGGTGCCGACACGACAGTCGATGTCGGTCAAGACCGGCAGCACGGCATTCTTTCCATTTGGAAAACTCCGGCAAATGTCGCTTGCCAGTACCAGTGGCTCATTCATTGCTGATCCTCCCGTCCCTCAGATGGAGGACGCGGTCGGCGCGGCTTGCCAGCGCTTCGCTATGGGTCGCGAGCAGTGTCGTCTTGCCGGCCGCCCGGCGCACCTCCAGATGAAGCATCAGCCGCGCTTCCGTCTGGCGGTCGACCTCGGCGGTGGGTTCGTCGGCAACCAGCACGGGCGGATCGGCGGCAAGCGCAACGGCCAGGCCCGCACGTGCGGTCTCGCCGCCGGAGAGCTCCTGCGGATAGGCCCTTGCTCGAGCTTCGAGCCTTAGTGCGCTGAGAAGCCCACCCAAGCGCGGACTGTCGAACGTACCCGCCATCAGCATGGGCAGCGTTATGTTCTCCGCGACCGTCAGATGCTGGAAGAGGTTTGCCGACTGGAGCAGGATACCGAAATTCTCGGCTCTGATGGCGGCTCGTTCCGCCTCCGGGCGACGCGTCATTCGAGTGTTTCCGACCGTCACATAGCCGCCGTCAGGCTCATCGAGTCCTGTCAAGCAGGCCAGAAGCGTGGACTTGCCGCTTCCGGATGGCCCGGCGATCGCGACCATCTCGCCAGGCGTCAGGGTAAGGCTTACGCCCCGCAAGGCAGCGGTCTCGTCGTCGCCAACGTGGTAGAAGCGATAGAGCTCATGGGCCTCCAGTACGACCATGGTCAGCGCCACCGGAAAGACTCTGACATCAGCTTCCATTGGTCGACATTGTCTGCCCCTTGGGGTGCGTAGAGTTCCAGCGCGACCAGTTTGCCGTCCTTGAAATAAAGGAAGCGCTGGTTCTCCAGCCGGACCTGCTTGCTGGTCACTTCATTGGGGCTCGAATTGGAGCTGTAGACGATGCGGATCGCGCTGCCGGCCGGCAAGTTGACGACTTTCACGCTGTCGATCTTTACAGCCCGCTCTTCCTTCTCGAGCAGGCCGACATAGTCCTTCTTCACGCTGTCCACTGTCGGCGGTTGGGGTGCGTCCGATCGCGTCAGGACCACGCCGTCCAGCTTGTCGACGAAGCTCACCCCGTTGGCACGGTCGGTGCGCGCCCAACCTTCCGGGACTTTCAGCGAGAACCCATCCTTCGGCGAAACGTAGTCGATGAAGACCTGGCTGTCGGGAATGTCGCCAGGCGGGTTCTTCTCGGCCGCTAGGGGCTTCTCGGCAGCGAATGCCACATCGATCACCGGCACGGCGAGCGGCAGTGTGAAGAGAAGACCAGCAAGGACCGCAGTTCCGATTGGCAGTGTTGAGGACATGAGATGTCTCCTTGCACGGCGGCCCGCCCTGCTTCCTGCAAGATGACATTACGATCTTACCCTCGCTTCGCCGCCGTCATACGCTTTCGTAAGGTTTCAGAGGCCAGGGCCTCAGACGTGGGCGACCGCCGTTCCTTACCAAACCGTAAGCTGCCGGACAGGCGGAGTTGACCTTCGCGCTTTAGAGCTTTGCGCAACGGCGCTCTTTGGCCGTTCCTAGATCCATTAACCGCCCCCAACGGAATGAAGCTGTTATGAAAACACTTTCTCTTGCTGCCCTTTCGCTTATCGCTGCGGTCAACGTTCTTCCTGCAATCGCCAGCGCCGCGGAAAATCCGGTGCCATGCGAAAAGATGCTGAAGGACGTCAATGCTGCCCTCCAAGCCACCAAGGTTGGCGACGCCGACAGGGCCAAGGTCAACGATCTCAGGGCCCAAGGGCTGGAGCGCTGCAAGGCCGACGACGATGCCGGCGCCGACGAACTCTTTGCTCAGGCACTGAAAGCTCTCGGCAAATAGCCGTCCTCCATCAATTCATCCGAGATATTCCCGTCATCGAGGAGACTATCCATGACGACGCTGGCAGATCGCGCGCCTATGCAGAACAAGGTGCCCGAAGTCACCTTCGACTTCTGGCTGATAAAGCTGCTTGCCGTGACGGTGGGGGAGACCGCCGCCGACTATATGAACCTGGACCTGGGCCTGGGTCTTTCCACGACGTCATGGATTTTGAGCGGCGTGCTGATTGCCGCGCTTGTCCTGCAATTCGCCCAGAGGAAATATGTCCCTTGGGTTTACTGGGTTACTGTCGTCCTGATCAGCGTTGTGGGCACATTGGTCACCGATAATCTGGTCGACAATTTCAGCGTAAGCCTTGAAACGACGACCATCGCCTTCAGCATCGCGCTGGCTGCCACATTCGCGCTTTGGTACCTGGTCGAGAGAACGCTTTCGATCCATACGATCTTCACGGCGCGACGCGAGCTCTTCTACTGGCTCGCGGTGCTGTTCACCTTCGCACTCGGCACCGCTGCCGGCGACCTCGTTGCCGAGGGCATCAAGCTCGGCTACCTCGCAACAGGTTTCCTTTTCGGCGGCATCATCGTCGCCATTACCCTCGGCTATTATCTGTTCGGCCTCAACAGCATCCTGAGCTTCTGGCTCGCTTACATTCTGACACGCCCGGTCGGGGCTTCGCTGGGCGACTTCTTCTCCCAGCCCGACCAGCACGGGGGCCTCGGTCTGGGCACGACGGTGACAAGCTTCATCTTTCTCGCCGGGATTGCCTTGCTGATCGGCTATATGACGCTCTCGCAGCCGCGTGACCAACTCGACCTCGGCGTGAACGAGGCCGCGCCGGATTGAGGCGCTCGCCGCCTCGGCTCGAAATTGTCGCCGTTGCGCGAATGAAATAGTATCTATCGCCAACGACTTGCCTGGTCGGGCTGAGAGACGAAGCGCATGCGCATCCTTGTCGTGGAAGACGATAAGAAAACGGCTGATTACGCGGTCAAAGGCTTTTCGGAAGCCGGGCACACCTGCGACGTCATCGTGGACGGCCGCGATGCGCTTTTCCAGGCAACGCGCTCGCCCTACGACGTCGTTGTGGTGGACCGGATGATCCCGGGCCTCGATGGCCTTTCGATGGTCAAGGCACTGCGCGCCGCGAATGTGAAGGTCCCCGTTCTATTCCTGACCTCGATCGGCGGCGTCGACGATCGGGTCGAGGGGTTGGAGGCAGGAGGCGACGACTACCTGGTCAAGCCCTTCGCATTCTCCGAACTGTTGGCGCGCGTCCATGCCCTGGCCCGCCGGCCTCCGGTACAAGACCAGAAAACCGTCTTGCAGGTGGCCGATCTTGAGTTGGACCTGGTGAAGCGACTGGTGACGCGGCAGGGCCAGGCGATCGATCTGCAGCCGCGCGAATTCAGGCTTCTGGAAATCCTGATGCGCAACGAAGGGCGCGTGCTGACGCGCACCATGCTTCTGGAACGGGTATGGGATTTGCATTTCGATCCGAAGACGAGCGTTGTCGAGACACATATCAGCCGGCTACGGGCAAAGATCGACAAACCTTTCGAAGCGCAGCTACTGCACACCCTGCGGAACACCGGCTACAGCCTGCATGCGCCGCGCTAGCCTGTTCCGCAGCACGCCGTTCCGCCTTGCCGTTGCTTTCGGCAGCCTGTTCGTCCTCGCATTCCTGTCCACCGGCTTCATCGCCTACCAGATAATGAAGGCTGATCTTGCCGCGGGGCTCGACAGCACAGCGCGCGAAACATGGTCGGTGGTGGCCGCAACCTATGGCGGAGGCGATCTTGAGGATCTCGTCAGCGCGGTCGAGACCTATGCGCGGCTGACCAAGCCGGAGGACAGGATCTTTGTCTTGCAGGATCGGGCGGGCAAAACGCTGGCCGGCAACTTCACCATGACTTCCATGCCGGCAGGCATCACGACATTGCCGGCCGGCGGCCTCGGCCTATCGGGCAACGCCAGCTATCGCATCGTCTCGGGCAAGGTCGGTGACAACTGGCTTGCCGTCGGTGTCAGCCTTGCCGAGACCGATCACCTGGAGAAGATCGCGCTGACCAGCTTCGGCTGGGCGCTCGCCATCATACTCGCCATCGCCTTTGCCGGCAGTGCCCTGCTCGCCTCCCGCGTTCAAAGGCGTCTCGATCGCATCGCCGACACGATGGTCGCCGTCTCCAACGGCAGGCTGGACGCGCGCATCCCTTTGCTTGGCAGCGGGGACGATATCGATGCCGTGTCCAGCCAGATCAACGCTGCGCTGGAACGTCTGGCCGCATTGGTCGAAGGCATGAAGCAGGTCAGCACGGATATCGCGCACGATCTGAAAACGCCGCTCAACCGCCTCAAGCTGACTATCGAGAGCGCCGTCGACAGTAACGAGAGAGGTGCGCCGGTTGCCGACGACCTGAACGAAGCACGCGCCGAGGTCGACCGCATCAACGAAACCTTCGACGCGCTGCTCCGCATCGCACAGATCGAGGCTGGCTCGCGCAAGGCCCGCTTCGCACCGGTTGATCTCAATGACGTGGCGGCCTCGATCATCGAGATTTACGCCGACGTGGCCGAGGATGACGGCAAGTCCCTGGTCATCGCGGGCGGTTACCACCCGGCAAGCCCCATCTCGGGCGACCGTGAACTTCTGATCCAGATGTTCGCCAATCTGATCGAGAATTCCATTCGGCACTGCGGCGCTGGCACGCGGATCGACATCAAGGTCGAAAACCGTGGGGACAAGGTCGTGACCGAGGTCGCCGACAATGGCCCCGGCATCCCGCCTGCCGAGCGAGAGCGGGTGTTTCAACGGCTCTACAGGATCGAAAAGAGCCGGACCACACCAGGCAGCGGCCTCGGCCTCAGCCTGGTGCGCGCGATCGCCGACCTGCACGGGGCAGAGCTTTCGCTCGAGGACAACCGACCAGGCTTGCGTGTCAGAATAGCATTCCCGGCAAAGTAGCAGCGCACCTTGTGGTGGTAGCTGCTGTAGATTGCTTAGGGCAAGAGGAACGCCCGTGGTTTCGGCGCCTGTTTGCGGCGCGGCTTCGCTCGCGGCGGAAAGACAAGCGATGTCCGCTTCCGGAAGACGGCAGGGGCCGGCGGAATGACCGAAATGGGGCGCAAATCTGTCGGTCATGGCCTGGTACGCCCAAGTCGGCTTCAGGCCAAAACATTGCGTTCGTCCGTGACGTGTCGACGACAGAGCGGACCAGCTGAAGCATCAAATAGGCTCGCCTGTCACTAGCTCCCCTCTGCATTTGACGGGATGCAGGCCACGTCCGCATGTGTCTTAACCCCTGAAATTCCAGCTCCTGCTGATCCAGAAAAAAAGAGCGCTTAGCCAGAGGCAAGTCCCGGCTTTGGGCAAGTGGTTCGACGATTGGAGCGAAATCCAGCCACACTTCGACTTGCGCTCCCTCTCACCAATCGAGTTCAGAATGCTGGCCGCTGTGCTTCGTGGCGGTGTGGAAGACACCGCATTGGATCATCGCCATTCTGATGGCGTCCACTGCTATCCTATACCCGCGAGACTCTGACGCGTGGAGTAGAACCTCGGCGGTATGCGGCGCGATGGAGGTACATTAGCCACGAACCGGGAAGTAAGCCTCATCGACGCAACATATTGGCCCGTTGTTGACACGCCGCCTGGTATCAAAATACACTTCGAATACAAGCATTTATCCAACGCATCTTCTAAGCGAAAGCTATGCTATCTACTTGCGTGAATGTCTTTGATTGCAGCGAACAGGGAAGTTGAGGAATGAACTGGACTGACGAAGACAAACGATTGGGAATGGATAAGCCGATCAGCCGACGCGACTTCCTTGACGGGCTCGCATTCACCGTGGGTGGGGCCTTGGCGATGCGAGCATTCAAGCCCGGCGCTGCGCAGGCGCAAGCGAACTCCGGCACCACCGCCTATCCACCCGGAATCGCCGGCCTGCGTGGCCAGACCGACGCAGCGCAAAATGTCATGCATACGGTACGCGACGATGCTTACTGGGAGAATGCCGGTGCGATCACTCCGACCGGGGAACATTACGATCTCGTTGTCGTTGGCGCCGGCATCTCGGGCCTCACTGCAGCCTATATCTATCGCCAGCAGGCCGGTCCGGACAAACGCGTGTTGGTGATCGACCCCTTGGACGATTTCGGCGGTCATGCCAAACGCAACGAGTATATTGCCTCCAACGGCCAGAAAATCGTCGGCTATGGCGGCTCGCAGTCGATCGACACGCCGAGCTTCTTCAGCCCAGCGGTGCACAAACTCATCAGCGACGTGGGCATCGACCTGAACCGCTTCGAGACTTGGTTCAACCAGAAATGGCGCGACCAGCGCGGCCTATCAAATAAGGCGCTGTTCTTCTTCTCCGAGCAATGGGGCAAGGATAAGCTGGTCATCCGCACCAAGGATACTGCAGCGTGGGTCGCCCAGACCCCGCTGAACGACAAGGCAAAAGCCGACCTCATCAAGCTCATCGACGCTCCGGCCGACTACCTACCGGGTCTGACACGCGAGGAAAAGCTCCAGAAGCTCAGTGACATCACCTACAAGCAGTTCCTGCTCGACTTTGTCAGAGCCGACCCACAGCTCGTCGAGCTCTACCAGATCACGACCATGGGCTATTTCGGCGTTGGCATCGACGGCACCAGCGCGCTCGACGCCTGGACCAATGGCAGCCCCGGCTTCGGTGGCATGGACCTCGGCGACTCGGTTCACAAGAACATGGCCCCCAGCGGCCGGGTGAACTTCGCTGGACCGGACGAATACATCCACCACTTCCCGGAAGGCAATGCTGGCATCGCTCGCGCCCTCGTGCGCGGCCTGATCCCGGCGGCCCTGCCCGGCGCTACGATGGAGGAGATCTCAACCGGCACACTCGACTACGCCAAGCTCGACCTTCCCGGTCATCCGGTGCGGATCCGGCTCAATTCAACCGTGGTCAAGGTTGCCCACGACGGCAGCCCGGAAAGTGCGGAGCGCGTGACGGTGACCTATGCCGGCGAAGGTGGCAAGCCGCTCACAGTCACCGGCAACCATGTTGTGCTCGCCTGTTGGAACCGCGTCATCCCCTACCTTACCGATGAGTTATCGGAAGAGCAGGTGACGGCGCTGAATGACCAGCAGAAGGTGGCGCTAATCTACACAAACGTACTGATCCGCAACTGGGAGGCTTTCGACAAGCTCAAGATTGACCGGTTCAGCGCACGCGGCAACTTCTGGAGCGGCGCCTCGATCGACTTCCCGGTCTCGGTGGGCGACTACAGGTTCACCGACAAACCCTCCGACCCGGTGGTGCTCCACCTCACCAAAGTCTTCGCGCCGCCGGCCGATACAGCGCGCGACCAGTTCCTCGCCGGACGCCGGGAACTCTACAGCCTCACCTTCGAGGAAATGGAGCGTTCGATCCGCGACATGCTGAACCGGGCGCTGGGCGCCGGGGGCTTCGACGCCGCCCGCGACATCGAGGCAATCACCTGCAATCGCTGGGCCCATGGCTATGCCTACGAGTACATGCGGCCTTGGGATGCCTACTGGCCCGATGGCCCGCTGCCTATCATAACGGCGCGCAAGCCTTGGGGGCGCATTGCCATCGCCAACGCCGACAGCGGCGCCTACGCCTATGCCCACTCGGCCATGGATCAAGGTATCCGCGCGGTGCGCGACTTGCTGGGAACGCCGGAAGGTGCGCCCGACTATAGCCGATATCCCGGACCGCCGCTGGAGAAGCTCGGGCTGTAATTCGGCCGCCGTCGGTCAGCGAGGTGCGGGACGTTTCCGCACCGTGCCGCACCGGTCATTGTCGGGTCCGCTTTGGGGAGATGCTAGCAGCGACTTGAACGGCCGATTTGGGGCGCGTTGCTGACCGGCAGTTTAGGGGCCAGAAGCTGTCGGTCCGCTATGAGGAGATTTAGCTAGGCCGTGTACTTATAAACGCAGTCGAGCCAATATCCGATTTCTGCAGTACCCTGAGGCTCGTCTTTAGGCTGCCCGGTCGAGACGCGCTCCGTGTGTCGTTCAATAATCGTGAGCTTTCAGTCTATCGTCCGTCGCGTAGGCGCAAAGGAATATTCGCACGGCTTCTTGCGCGTGCGCGCGCAGTTTCGCCTTACCGGGTATTCCCTCATCTCCGAGCAACATGGCGGCGCTTGTTGGTCCGCCCATGACGAGCCAGTTGAAGTGGGTCGCGGCCGCTTCAGGCTCAGCCGTCTCGATTTGGCCGATGCTCGCATAGTGTTCGAGCGCCCGCGTGAACTGTTTGATCGATCGTATCGGTCCGTTGAGGTAAAGGGATCGCCCGAGTTCGGGGAACCTTTCGACTTCGCCGATAACCATCCGGCGGAGCCGCATGAGCCTTGGGGTCAGCACAATCGCAAGATGGGCGATCGCAACGTCCAACAAATATTCCTCCACCAACCGACCGTCGAAAACCTCTTCAACATCCTTGCCGATCTTGTTCGCCGCACCGGCAGTCATGGCCTTCACGACCTCAATGAAGAGAGCTTCCTTGGATTTGAAATGAGCATAGACGGTCTGCTTGGAAACGCCCGCGCGTTCCGCAATCATATCCATGTTTGAGCCGAGAAACCCGAGCCTCAAAAAGATGTCTTCGGCTGCGGCGAGAATCTTCTCCCGGCTTCTGCGTATGCGGGTGGCAGCTCCGTTCGACATTTGCCCTCCTTGAATCGTCCTCTGGGAGCATATCACTCCAGCTTGACAAATCAAACTGGACGGTCCAGTCTATTTAACGGATTGCAAAATGGAGCGTTGATGTGTCTGACATGGTTGCCAAAGCGCGGTGCCTATGCGGTCAGGTCACATTGGAGGTTGGCGCACACCCGATCTTGTCGACCGTCTGCCACTGCTCCAGTTGCCAGGACGCGGCGCTCATCTTCGAAAGGCTTCCGGGAGCAGCGCCGATTCTCGATGAAAGCGACGGTGTTGCCTATGTATTGTTCCCCAAGAACTGTGTTCAATGCACCAGCGGGCGAGAGAATCTTCGTGAGTATCGCCTGAAAGAGAGTTCGCCGACGCGAAGGGCCGTCGCGGCCTGCTGCAACACGTTCATGTTTCTCGATTTCACGAAAGGCCATTGGATCACGATTTGCCGCGACAGACTTGAAGACAGGCGCGTAATTGAGAGTGCGCCGGTTCAGAACCGGCAATCCCCCATGTTTATCTTGCGGCTAATGGCAGCCTGGGCGCGTATGGGCTTTCGCAACCCGAAGATCGAATTCCTGCAAGGCAGATTGGAAAATGTCTGAAGCGAGAAATTCGAAATCGAGAATGTCATGTCATGAAATTCGACAAGGCCAAATATCTCGCTATGCAAGATGCCCTGTTATCTGTGTTGCCCTCAAAAGCGCCGGGGATCACGGCCGCTGAAGAGAAGAAACAGTTGCTCCCTTTGTTGCCGCAGGATTTGTTTCCTGGCGGGGCAAAGTCGGGTTGGCGGCAGAAGGCGGCGCAATTGAACCTCGAGGCCAAGCGTCAGATCATCAGACAGGAAACGAAGCCACTCACGTTCCACCTGGCGTAATAGATCAATGCATCCGGACCAAACCGAAGGAATGAAGCGGAGCACAGTACGATTCGCTGCGCTTTGAATGGACTGGCCGCTAGCGATAGGTCCGCCTCGGGGCCGATCCAATCACCGCCCAAACACGACATTTAGCGGACGGCACGACGAGGGCCGATCCTGGGCGCAAAGCCGCCTCGTACCCGCGCATCGAATAGCCACCAGGCTACGGCGGCGATCTTAAAGCTGACAGTGGGTTCGCTCATTCCCGCCCCATTACCCTCGAACCGTTAAGCCGCAGACAACGTGACATCGCGCTTTGAACATCGAAAGCACCGCCGAAATGAAGGGGTTTCCATAGCAGCGTGTCCTTGACGAAAGTTCGCAACTCGATCAACGCCTCCGTTGACATTGATTGCAAGCGCGAGATCTCATTCTCGAATGACGATCGTTCGGGAGGAAGCGGTCAATGCCCCGCAAAGAAATACTAGACGCCATGAGGAAGTACTCGGATCCGTTCCGTGTCACCAAGGGCAAGAGTTTTCGCCTGAAGGACTTCGATCCCGGCGACACGCTGGGGCTCAAAATGGACAAGCAGGAAGCAGCGCAACTTCTCGAGCGCGGTTCGGAATGGCTCGCGATGGAGCAAGATATTCTCTATGCGCAGGATTCCTGGTCCGTGCTGCTTGTGTTCCAGGCGATGGACGCGGCGGGAAAGGACGGGACGATTAAGCACGTCATGTCGCGCGTCAATCCGCAGGGGTGCGACGTCGTCTCGTTCAAGCAGCCCTCAAACAAGGAACTTTCTCACGATTTCCTGTGGCGCTATTCCACAAAAGTGCCGGAGCGTGGACGAATTGGCATCTTCAACCGCTCATACTACGAGGAAGTGCTGGTGGTGCGCGTGCACCCGGAGTTGCTCAACGCGCAAAAGATTCCACCGGATCTTCTCGGGAAAAACGTGTGGGAGGAGCGGCTCGCCCATATCGCCAGCTTTGAGGACTACCTATCGCGCCAGGGCGTGGTCATCCTGAAATTCTACCTGAACCTGTCATACGGGGAGCAGAAGAAGCGCTTTATGGCCCGCCTCGACAAGCCTGACAAGAACTGGAAGTTCTCCGCATCCGACATTCGCGAGCGACGATACTGGAAAGACTACATGCATGCCTATGACGAGGCAATCCGAGCCACGGCCTCCAAGGCGGCGCCATGGTTCGTCGTGCCCGCCGACAACAAATGGTTCACACGCCTCGTCGTCGCGGCAACGATCGTCGAGGCTGTCGAAAAGCTCGACCTCGCATATCCCAAGGTCACGCCCGCGCAGATGAAGGATCTCTCTGCGGCGCGTCAGGAACTCGAGGCGGACCGCTAGACGGACGAGGCCTTCATGTCGACCGCAATTGCGAGGCCTGCGACGCCAACCAGAAAGCACCGGGAGGAACGCACATGGGCTCAATTGAGGCCACGGCTTCGGAAACGGAGCCGTTGCCATGGCATGCGATGCCGGTGGAACAGGTCGAAAGCCAGCTTCGCGTCGATCCCGGGCGGGGCCTCGATGCCGCGGAGGCGGCCGAGCGGCTGAAGACCTATGGACCCAACCGCCTGCCCCAAGGCAAGAAGCGCGGGCCGCTGATGCGGTTCCTCGCCCAGTTCAACAATGTACTTATCTATGTCCTGCTCGCGGCCGGCTTCATCAAGCTTATGCTGAGCCTGTGGCTCGACGCTTCGATCATTTTCGCCGTCGTTGTTCTCAACTCGCTGCTTGGCTTCCTGCAGGAGGGACGGGCGGAAAAGGCCCTCGATTCGATCCGCAACATGCTGTCCGCGGAGGCGCGCTTGCTGCGCAGCGGGGCGGCGCGCCTCATTGCGGCCGAGGATCTTGTGCCGGGTGACATTGTGCTCTTGGAATCGGGCGACAAGATCCCGGCGGACATGCGCCTCGTCGACGCCAAGAACCTGCGGACGGAGGAGGCGGCACTGACCGGCGAATCCGTTCCGGCCGAAAAGACAGTCGCTCCGGTATCCGCCAAAGCTACCGTCGGCGACCGTGAGAACATGGCATTCTCCGGCACCATGGTGGTGTCGGGCAGGGCGACTGGCGTCGTCGTGGCGACCGGGAGGCAGACGGAACTCGGCCGCATCAACCAGATGCTCGCCGAAGTTAGCGCGCTTGAGACGCCGCTCCTTCGGCAGATCAAGAAGTTCGGCTACGTCATCACGGTCGCCATCGCCATCATCAGCGTGCTGCTCTTCTCCTGGGGCCACTGGCTCGGGCACATGACCTTCGTCGAACTGTTCCAGGCGGTTGTCGGCATCGCGGTCTCGCTGATTCCGGAAGGCCTGCCGGCGCTCATCACGATCACGCTCGCTATCGGTGTGCAGCGCATGGCCCAGCGCAACGCCATCATCCGCCGCCTGCCGGCGGTCGAGACGCTGGGGGCCGTCTCGCGCATCTGCTCGGACAAGACTGGCACGCTGACTCTGATGGAGATGATGGTCACCTCCGTCGTGACGGCGGAAGCCTCCTATGAGGTCACCGGCGACGGCTATGCGCCCGAAGGCGAGGTTAAGGCGGGAGGCAAACCGGTCGGCACCACGCCGGTGCTTGCGCTGATGGGGCGTGTGTCGGTGCTTTGCAACGACGCGGAGCTGTTTCAGGACGACGGAAAGTGGAAGGTCGAGGGGGATCCTACGGAAGGCGCGCTCTATCCGTTCGCCAGTAAGCTCGGCATGGACCGTGCCACAGAGGCCGCCGCCGCGCCGCGACTCGACGCGATTCCCTTCGAATCCGAGCACAAGTTCATGGCGACGCTGAACCGGTCTGCGGACGGCGAGATGCTGCTGGTCAAGGGTGCACCGGAGGTGATCCTCGACCATTGCGACCGACAGCAGACGGCGAGTGGACCGGCGCCGCTCGATCGTAACCGCTTCACTCGGGAGAGCGACCGACTCGCCGCGCAGGGCGAGCGCGTGCTGGGCCTGGCTTGGCTGCCAGACCCGGATTTAGAGGCCGGTAGCCTCGGGCCGGAGCACCTGCCGAGAACCCTGGTGTTGCTCGGCCTCGTCGGCCTCATGGACCCGCCGCGCAAGGAGGCTGTCGACGCCGTACGGGATTGCCACGGTGGCGGTATCCGCGTGACGATGATCACGGGCGACCACAAGATCACCGCGGCGGCAATCGCGAAGATGCTCGGCATCGGTGACGGCAAAACGGCCGTGGCGGGCACCGAGATCGAGGCGATGAACGATGCGGCGCTGCAGGAATGCGTGCGCGACGTCGACGTCTTCGCCCGCGCCAGCCCGGAGCACAAGCTCAGGCTCGTAAAGGCGATCCAGGCCAACCGTCAGATCGTCGCCATGACCGGAGACGGTGTCAACGACGCGCCGGCCCTCAAGAAGGCTGACATTGGCGTCGCCATGGGCATTAAGGGCACCGAGGTGACCAAGGAGGCGGCCGGGATGATCCTCGCCGACGACAATTTTGCCTCGATCTCCGCGGCGGTGAAGGAGGGCCGCACGGTCTACAACAACATCGAGAAGGCTATGCTTTTCCTGCTGCCGACCAACGTCGCCCAGGGCGCCGTGATCGCGATTGCCATCCTGTTCGCCTTCACTCTGCCGATTACCGCACCGCAGGTGCTGTGGGTAAACATGGTCACCTCGGTCGCGCTCGGCCTCACCATCTCGTTCGAGCCTCACGAGGCGGATGTGATGCGGCGGCGGCCACGCCGGGTCGACCGGCCGATCGTCACCGGCTTCGGAATCTGGCGCATTCTCTTCGTTGGCGCTGCGCTCGTGCTCTACACGCTCGCTGCCTTCTTCTGGATGAAGGCGCAAGGCGCTTCGGACCAGTTGGCGCGTACGGCTGCCGTTAACGCCATCACGCTGGGGCAGGTCTATTATCTTCTCAACAGCCGCTACCTGCTCGATTCATCCCTGTCTTTACGCGCCCATATGGGCAATCCCTTTCTCTGGTATGGGATCGCCGGAGTTGTAGTGTTGCAGCTCCTCTTTACCTATGCGCCGCCGTTCCACACGATCTTCGACACCGAGGCCCTACCCCTGTCGGCTTGGCTTTGGCTCATCGGCGGAGGGCTCGTCTTCTTCTTTGTCGTGGAGATCGAGAAGCTCATCATCCGCTCCATGCCCGCGTTGAGAGCCGCAGCGACCCGTCAGTAAGGTGAGCAACCGTGGCGCATGGTGCCCCGGGATGGGAAAGGACAGCAATGGAGATCGATACGGCCGCGTCCCCGACGCGATACCCGCCATGGTTTGGCACCACTGCCCGACGGGCAGATCGATTGTTAATCGACGTTGGTCCGAATACGCCGGGCTCGGCTCAGACGAGGGTCTCGACCGGGGGTGGATGGCTGTTGTCCATCCGGACGACCTGTCGGGGCTGTTCGAAAGGCGATATGGCAACCTTGTTCGTTGCGTGAATATCCGCTTCCGGAGTTTCGTGGAGCCACGCTGTTTGTCCGAGATCGGACGCGTTGCTGACTGGCAGTTTGGGGGCCGAGACCGGACAGTCCGGTTTTGGATAGAGTTGACGATAAGCCGACATCTTCAAGCGGTTGCTTCAGAACGATCGAAATCGCACCTTGCGGCCGGCGGCACCCGTAAGGCGGAACTAGTCGGATGAAAACGCGGCCCGATGTTGGAGTTGTCGGGCGACGCGGACAGTGAATTAGCACACCCAATATGGTCTGGGCGATGGACTTCGTTCATGATCAATTGGCGACCGGCCTTGCCGCTTGACGGCTTCGCATGCAAGCAGACCCTCGGGCAGAACCGACCTTGAAGCCACTTCGACAGGTCGCCACGGGCGTAAAGTGTTTGATTATTTTATGCGTAGGTTGGCGATTCCTTCCAGTCTGCGTTTTCCGGGGCATTTTTGTATGACAACCCTGTCTGTAACGGTCTTCGTGCTCGCCTACGTGGGCATGGCTCTGGGGCGCGTGCCCGGCCTGGCGATCGACCGAACCGGCGTCGCGTTGCTCGGTCTGATCGTCCTCCTTGCCTTCGGCGATTTGTCTCTCGAAGAAGCCGGCGCAGCAGTCGACGTGCCCACGATAGCCCTTTTGTTCGCACTGATGATCCTCTCTGCACAGTTTGACCATTCCGGTTTTTATGGCTGGATCGCTGATCAAATCGTTCGCGCTTCCCGCAATCCGAAGCTTTTGCTCGCCAGCCTGATCGCAGTGACGGGTGTCCTGGCCGCGATCTTCACCAACGACGTCGTCGTTTTCGCGCTTGCGCCTTTGGTTGTCGCGGGTGTTGCCTCGCAACGACTCGATCCGCGACCATACCTTATTGGGCTCGCAGGGGCCGCCAACGCCGGCTCGGCCGCTACCCTTATCGGCAACCCCCAAAACATCCTCATCGGGCAGGCCGGTGGCTTGGATTTCTGGCGCTATCTCGCCTTTGCCCTACCGCCCACAATGGCCAGCCTCGCAATTACCTTCGTCGCCATCGTCGCGACCTGGCGCATCGCGCCTGGCGACGGCGCGACTCCGGCGGACAGCCGGCCACCTCAAATCGACCGGTTTCAATTCTTGAAGGGCATGTTTGCAGTCGCTGTACTTGTGGCGCTGTTCCTGACTCCGTTGCCGCGTGAACTCTCGGCGCTCGCGGTCGCGGGCTTTCTGCTGATGTCGCGTCGCCTCTCCTCACGCACTATGATCGGCGCGGTCGACTGGCAATTGCTGCTCCTTTTCGTGTGCCTTTTCGGAGTCACCGCCGCTTTCGCCAAGACCGGACTGGCACAGCAGGGCATGGTCTGGCTCACCGAACGGGGCTTGCTGCCCGACCGGCTCTCTGTCCTCGCGCCGCTGACGCTTGCCGCCTCCAACACGATAGGCAATGTCCCGGCCGTCATCTTGCTGGTCAAGCTCGTTCCTGATCTCTCGGAGGGTGCTCTGACAGCGCTGGCGCTGCTATCGACCTTCGCAGGAAACCTCCTTCTCACGGGTTCATTGTGCAACATCATTGTTGCCGAACGGGCCTCCGTTTCCGGCGTCAAGCTCGGCTTTGTTGACTTCGCGCGTTCTGGTATTCCAATGACGATCGCAAGCCTGGCCATTACGATAGCATGGCTTTGGGGCATTGGCCTCGTGCCGTTGTAATTGGGGAATCCTGCTTCACGGCGGTTACATCTGGCACGTCAGTTTGCTCGGAAAGACCGGTAGCGGCATGTGCTGTCCGGCTCACCCGCCAGCAGACAATGCGGCGAGCGAAGGCGTCGCTCACGAAGGCCACATAGACGAAACCCTGCCAGGTGGTGACGTAGGTGAAATCCGAAACCCAGAGCCTGTTGGGCGCGGGAGCCTTGAACTGTCGGTTCACGCGGTCCAGTGGGTTCGGAGCCGTCTTGTCCGGGAACGTCGTGCGGATCGGCTTGTGAGACACCTGTTGTATGCCTTTGACCAGCGGAGAAGTGTTGATCCACCTCCCGGGCACATATGGGGCATAGTCCGATGGAACGGCCAGTGAGCCGGATGCCCTGGTTAACGTCGACGCCGTGGCGACGCGGCCTCTCGACTTCGTCATCCTGGATGAGCTCGGTTACCTACCGTTCGCTCAGGCCGGAGGGCAACTGCTGTTCCACCTGATCAGCAGGCTCTACGAGCGCACCTCCGTTATCGTCACCACCAACCTGGCATTCGGCGAATGGCCTTCCGTCGTCGGCGATGCCAAGATGACGACCGCGCTCCTCGACGCCTCACCCACCTCTGCGAGATCATCGAGACCGGCAACGAATCCTGGCGGTTCAAGAACCGCTCTCAAAGCTAAAGCCGAATACTCAAACCACCCGCACTTGGCCCGCCCTCTGCAACCCCGGCCAGCGCCGGGCAGGCCAAGTGCTGATCGCCTACAAGGGGGTCAATATTGGGCTCTGACTCAGTTTTGATGCAGTTGTGACGATGCTGCGTTTCTAGTTTCCACAAAGGAATCAGCCTGATGAGCACCAAGCTTCGCCTCTCTGATTTGGTACCGGCTGGCTTCGTCGCCGAACGCATCACCCACATTGCCGATGAGACCTGCATGTTGCTTTCCCGCGCCGCCGCTACTGCGACGTGTCCGGCATGCGGACGAATGTCGCAAACGGTTCGAAGCCGCTATTACCGCCAGGTAGCGGACCTCCCCCTGTCGGGAAGGCGCGTCAGACTTCTCGTGCGCACACGGAGGTTCACCTGTGACGCGGTACTTTGCAGTAGGCAGATATTCGCCGAGCGGTTCGGCGATGTGCTACCTCCCTACGCTAGGCGAACTGGGCGTCTCGAGCATCTCGTCCACCATCTGGCGCTTGCGCTTGGAGGACGCCCAGCGGCGCGTTTTGCCCAGCGGCTCATGCTGCCCGTTAGCAACGACATCTTGCTCCGAGTCATCCGCAGGCAAGGATTGCCACCGTCGCCCCCGCCCTCGGTGATCGGCATCGACGACTGGGCTTGGCGGCGCAATCATCGCTATGGCACGATCGTGTGTGACCTAGAGCGTCGG
>NZ_PXYL01000025.1 GCF_003012705.1 Pseudaminobacter soli (ex Li et al. 2025) | reverse complement strand
CCTCCTCGGCCCGCTGGCGCGCCGTCTCGGCCTCGGTCTCGAGGCGGATCTTCTCGATCGCCGCGTCCTTGAAGCTCTGCACCGCCGTCGCCATCTGCCCGACCTCGTCGCGACGGCCGACAGCCGGCACCGCCACCAGATGGTCGCCCGCCGCCAGCTTGCGCATCGCCTCGGTCATCCGGTTCACCGGCCGCGCGATCTGCAGCGACAGCCACCAGCCAATCAGAACGAGAATGGCGACGATACCGATCGCACCGCCGAGCTGGACATCCTTGACGACGGATGCGGCATCGTTCTTCCTAACAGTGACGTCATCCAGCCAGGAAGCGATCTTGGTCTGCACCTCCGAAATCGCCGAGCGCGCCATGGCCGCCTTTTCGGATCCCGTCGCGTTGGTGATCAGTTCGCGTCCTCGACTATAAGTATCTGGCTTTGACGCGTATGAGACTCCCGGATCGCCGTATTCGGAGGTCCACTGACGTGCCATGGTGCGAATGTTTTCGATGGAGTCCTGCAGCAGCTGGTCGCCGGCAGCGTCCTTCTTCGCAGCGTCGATCGCTCTGTCGAAGTCTTTGGCCGAGGCGAAATAGCGCTTCTGGATGTCTTCCCGCAGCGACAGCAGGTAGAAGCGGGCGAGGTTCATCCGATCGATGTTTGCGGCTTCTGCCTTGCCGATATTGGTCAGCAGGCGGTTGGCAATCTCATAATCCTTCCCGGCGGCTTCCATCGTGACGACGGACCGCATCACCAGGAACGCCACCACGACGCTGACCAGAATGACGGCCGAGAAGCCCAGCGCAAGCTTGCGTGTGATGTTGAGATTGGTGAGCGAGAAGCCGCGTCTTTTCCCTGGGGCGTAGGTGTTGGGCGCAGGCGCTGCCGCGTCGTATGGGAGGGAACTCATCGGTTGTTTCCTTGGCATCGGATTAGGATTCGGTGGTGCCCCGCAAAGCGGTCGTCGGGACGCGTTCTGCCGTGCGGCGGAAGGCCTGCGCCTCGCACCTTGGGCAACTTTGCGGGTTGTTAACGGGAAGTTGGGGGCTTCGAGCTTGCCGGCAGGCCTTCTCAAGAAGGCGGGTCCGCCGGCGGCGTTTCAGTTCTTACATTCCGTGTGATGAGTTTCCGGCTTGGTCAGCCTGTTCCCCTCATCGATGCGCTTATCGTTGTCACTCCCTGTCGTGACCTGCCCCTGACATGACTCAAGGGTAAGCACACCGCGCATTACCGAAACGTAAAAACGCCCAATATTCCCGTTATTTTGCATGTAGATAGCACCAGCCCAATCCTGAGGGGCGGAACTTCGTATCTATGGTTGTCTCGCCTCCTGTCCGCGCAACCTTCCGGAGCGCACGCTTTCGAATGATGCCGTGACGGCATTACAACCTTTGGTATCTGGCCCCACTTTCCGGTGGGAGCCGGGCTTAGAATTCCTGCCAGCCGTCTTCGGCAGGGGCCGCGGCGCGGGCGGTGGCAGCGCTGTAACCGCCACTGGCAACCCGAAGCTCGGGCTTGCGGCGTGGGCTGGCCTTGGCCGCCGGGTGGATGGTCTCGACCGAAGCCGGGTTGCCGAGCCTAAAGCTGCCGATCTGGCGCGCCAGCGCGTCGGTCTCCTGCGCCAGCGAGTGGCTCGCCGCCGTCGATTCCTCGACCATCGCCGCGTTCTGCTGCGTCACCTGGTCCATCTGGTTGACCGCGGTGTTGACCTGGTCGAGCCCGGTCGACTGCTCGTGCGCGCTAGCCGCGATGTTGGTCACCACGGCGTTGATCTCGGCGACCTGGACGACGATGCGCTCCAGCGCCTGGCCGGTGGCGGCGACCAGCTTGACGCCCTCGCCGACCTGGGTGGTCGAGGCCGAGATCAGGTTCTTGATCTCGCGCGCCGCTTCCGCCGAGCGCTGCGCCAAGGCGCGGACCTCGGAGGCGACGACGGCAAAGCCGCGGCCGGCGTCCCCGGCGCGTGCCGCCTCGACGCCGGCATTGAGCGCCAGAAGGTTGGTCTGGAAGGCGATCTCGTCGATGACGCCGATGATGCGGCCGATCTGGTCGGACGACTTCTCGATCGTGCCCATCGCCGCGATCGCCTGGCGCACCACCGCGCCGGACGCCTCGGCGTCGCCCTTGGCCTCGGAGACGACGTCGCGGGCATGGCTGGCGCCCTCGGCGGTCTTCTTCACCGTGGCGGTGATCTGGTCGAGCGCGGCCGCGGTCTCCTCGAGGCTTGCCGCCTGCTGCTCGGTGCGCCGCGACAGATCGTCGGCGGCGGTCGAGATCTCGCCGGTGCCGGCGTGGATCGCATTCACGCTGCCGGTGATGCTGAGCATCGTCTGCTGCAACTTGTCGACCGATTCATTGAAGTCGGAGCGCAGCTTGACCAGCTTGTCGGGGAACGGCGCGTCGATGCGGAAGACAAGATCGCCGCTCGACAGCCGGTCGAGGCCCTCGCCGAGTGCCGAGATAGCGATCTGATCCTGGCGGTCCTCTTCGGCCTTCGCGGCGGCGCGGGCCTCCCGTTCCTCCTCGGCGCGGCGACGGCTGCTCTCGGCCTCGGTCTCGAGGCGGATCTTCTCGATCGCCGCGTCCTTGAAGCTCTGCACCGCGGTTGCCATCTGCCCGACCTCGTCGCGACGCCCCACCGCCGGGATGACGATGTTGTGGTCGCCAGCGGCGAGATTGCGCATCGCCGCCGTCATCTGGCTTACCGGCTTGGCGATCTGTTGCGAGAGGAGCCAGGCGATGAGGGCAAGAGCGAGGACGGTGGTCACCCCACCGGCGATCTGAAGATGGTCGGTAGAGGTCAGCGCGTCGTCCTTGAGCTTGCCGATGGATTCGAGCCAGCTGGAGACCTGCTTCTGCACCTCGACAACCGTCGGGCGCACGGCCTGCTGCGCCTGCGCTGCGCGATCGGACACGGCAAGCTCGCGGGCCTGGAACACGGTTCCCGGATTGCTGGCGAGTTCGACCAGCGGATCGCCGACATCGAGGCGCCATTGCCTTGCGGTCAGGTGGAACTTTTCGATGACCGAGGTGAGTGCCTCGTTGTCCTTGGCCTCATGCTTCGCGTCTGCGATCTGTGCTTCGAAGAGCTGCGTGGTCTCTCGGTAGAGTTTGAGCACGTCGGGCTTCTGAGCCAGCGCATACTGACCCGCAAGGTTCACGCGGTCGAGATGCAGGGCTTCCGCCTTGCCCAGATGCGTCAGCAGACGGCTCGCCGCCTCGAACTCCGTGCTCGCATGTTCGACGGTCGAGAGCGATCTCGACATGAGAAGCGCCACCGCAATGCTGATGATCATGATGACCGAGAAGGCCAGAACCAGCTTGCGCATGATGCTGAGATTGGCGAGCGAGAAACTGCGCTTCTGCGATGGGGCGCTGACCTGGGGCGCAGGAACTGCTGCGTCAAATGGAATGGAACTCATCGGATTTCCTTAAAAACGAATAATTTGAAACGTCGCGTTCCTGCAGGCCATCGCCGCCGGAAAAAGTCCGGCCGCGCGGTGAAAAGCCCTTGGCTTTGCACCGGGTGAACATGCGGGTTGTGAAATAAGAGACGTCCGACGCGAGGCCGGAGACGACTTCCTAGGATGAAATGAGAGTCAGATGAGAAGCTTTGGCGCTTGGTCGAATAGCTGGCCGATTACCTTATGAAATTTGATATATTAGTTTTATAAAAAATGTTTCGGAGGAGCACTCCGAACCTAGTAGGTCAATATTTAATGACCTGAGCCTATTCATAAGATATTACTTAATTGTAAACGGAAAATATCGTCATATTTCAATTGGATAGGCCCGGCAGGCAGCGATCGCATTCGACCATTCGCCAATGCGAGACGTTTGCTCGGCGCATGTCTGCGTATTAGATTTACAGCGCGGGGAGGGACAAAGACCCGAGCGCCCGGCCATGTTCGTGAAGGAAATGACGCGAGCCGATTGCACCGCCCTGCTTTGGGCATGCCGGCTGGGCAGGCTGGCCTGTTCGTACAATGACCAGCCCTATGTCGTTCCGATCTATTACGCCTTCGACGGCCATCATCTCTACAGCTTCTCAATGCCGGGCAAGAAGCTTTTGTGGATGCGCGAAAACCCCCGCGTCTGCATCGAGATCGACGACTGCTCGAAGCATCCGGGCTGGCGCAGCGTGGTGGTCGACGGCCTCTACGAGGAACTGACCGGCCCACGCGACCGGCACTACGCCTGGTCGCTGCTGCAGCAGCATGCCAACTGGTGGGAGCCGGGCGCCCTGACGCCGGATCCGCCGCTGCTCTCCAGCCATTCCGACCATCTGTTCTATCGCATCTGGATCGAGCACATCGCGGGTAGGCAGGCGGCTTGCGGCGAGAGGTGATCTAAGTCAGTCGCTTGCTGACAACGCTTGCGAAAATCAGCGCTTTACCAAGCGGATTCAAATATTTCAGGGTGCCGGGTCCGGCCATATTCCCATGTTCACGAACTGCTGTTATCGAAATCCGGCCCAATTACGGGCAGGGGGAAAACATTTCCATGACATTTGACGTTCGTGCAATTGCTGCCGGCGCTGTGGCGGTCTGTCTGGCTTCTGCAGTTTCCGCGAAGGCGGAAGATCTGGTCTTCACGCTGACCAACGGTACGGGTTCGGTGCTCACCGAGTTCTACACGTCGCCCACGGGCGTCGACAATTGGGAAGCCGACGTTCTGGGCCGCGACGTGCTCAACCCGGGCGAAAGCGCCACTGTGACCATCGCCGACGGCCGCTCGGTCTGCAACTACGACATGCGTTTCGAGTTCACCGAGGATTCCGATCTCACCACGACGACCGACACGCAGAACCTCTGCGATCTCGGCTCCTACACGATCCACGAGTAATTCGTGCATCATGGCCCTCGCCTTCTATGGGGCAGGGCCATTCTTCCGGGCGCGGTGCCGTACGAATTTCCGCGCCATGACCGTCCTCGACCGATCACGACCAGCTACCAGACATTTGCTTAAGAGGGGCTGGTAAAAGGACCGCCTTGCGAAGCACTATATTTCTACAGTGCATGCTGCGAGGAAAGGATCTGCACCGATGGCGGATCAGGCACAAGGCAAGTCGAAAATCAAACCGCCCGCCGGCATCGAGGAAAGCCTTGCCCGGCAATTGATCATGATGTGGCGAGCTTTCATGGCCTCGCCGGTCCGCTACGTTCTGTTCGGCTTGGGAGCGGGCATGATCATCGTCGTCACCGCGACGGCGTATGGGCAGGTCCTGCTGGTCAGCTGGAACCGGCCCTTCTACGACGCGCTGGAACGGCGTGATCTGCATGAATTCTTCCACCAGCTTTCGGTATTCGCCTACATCGCGATCTTCCTTCTGCTGTTGAACGTTGCGCAGACATGGCTCAACCAGATGCTCCGGCTGAAGCTGCGTGAAGGGCTGACGCTCGACCTGATCACCGAGTGGATGCGCCCGCGCCGGGCCTTCCGCCTGGCCAATGCCGGTGCCATCGGCGTCAACCCGGATCAGCGTCTGCACGAGGATGCCCGCCACCTGAGCGAGCTTTCGACCGACCTCGGCGTCGGCCTTTTCCAGGCCTCGGTGCTGCTCGTCAGCTTCATCGGCGTGCTCTGGACGCTCTCCCAGGGATTTACGTTCCATATCGCCGGCAAGAGTTTCGTCATCCCCGGTTATATGGTCTGGGCGGCGATCACCTATGCCGGGATGGGCTCATGGCTGAGCTGGCTGGTCGGCCGCCCGCTCATCAAGCTCAACGGCGACCGCTATGCGCGCGAGGCCGAGCTGCGTTCCTCCTTGATGCGCGTCAACGAACACGTCGATGCGATATCGCTTGCGGCCGGCGAGGCAGATGAGAAGCGCCGGCTGGAATTCGATCTCGCGAGCCTGCTGTCCGCACTGCGCAGCATCGTCGTTGCGACCACGCGGCTCACCTGGGTCACCGCGAGCTATGGCTGGCTTACGGTGATCGCGCCGATCATCGTTGCTTCCCCGGTCTATTTCCATGGGGACATCAGCTTCGGCGGGCTGATGATGGCGGTCAGCGCTTTCAACCAGGTCCACGCTTCGCTCCGCTGGTTCATCGACAACATCGGCAATATCGCGGACTGGCGCGCCACGCTGCTGCGTGTTTCGGCCTTCCGGATGGGGCTGCTCAAGACCGACGTTCTGCACGATATGGAAAAGCGCATCGAACTGGTGCCGCTGGATGGCGAACGCATGACCTTCGACAATCTCGAGGTCGCTTCGCCAAGCGGCTGCACGCGGCTGGTCGACAAGCATGTTGAAGTACTGCCCGGCGAACGGGTGCTGGTCACCGGCGACCCAGGCGTGGGGAAGACGCTGTTCTTCCGTGCGGTTGCGGGGCTCTGGCCTTGGGGCAGTGGACGCATTGGCCTGCCATCGGGCAAGCCGCCGACCTTCGTGCCGCGCATGCCCTATCTGCCGCCGGGCACGCTGCGCGAGGTGCTATGCTACCCGCGAAGCTCCGAAACGTTTGCGCAGGCCGACCTGACGGCGGTTCTGGTGGAGTCGGGGCTGGGGCGACTGACCGAATCCCTCGACCGCACCGCGCGCTGGGACCGGGAGCTCGTCGAGAGCGAGCAGCGGCTCATTTCCTTTGCCCGGCTGGCTCTGCACAAGTCGGATTGGGTGGTGATCGACGAGGCGCTGGACATGCTTGAGAGCGACGCGCGCCACCGCATCTTCGCGATGCTGGAGCATCATCTGCCCGATGCCGCCATCATCAATATCGGCCGCGGTATCAACGGGCACTTCTTTACGCGCACCCTGCATCTGGGAAGGGATCCGCGTGGCCAGACGCTTCGGCCACTCCGTGTCGCGCCCGCCCAGCCGGTCGACATGGCCGCGACGGGGTCGTGAACGGGCGATGGCTGACTGGTCAGCGCAAGCGTGGGCTCGATGCCTCGTGATCGATCAGCCAGCGCTTACGCTCGATGCCGCCGCCGTAGCCGGTCAATGCGCCATTGGCACCCACCAGCCGGTGGCAGGGAATGACGACGGAAAACGGGTTGGCGCCATTGGCGGCACCCACCGCCCGCACCGCTTCGGGCTTGCCGATGCGGGCGGCAAGCGTCGAATAGGAGATCGGTCTGCCCGCTTCGACCAACCGCAACGCATTCCAGACTTTGTTCTGAAAATCCGTGCCGTCGAGGACTACGGGAATGCGATCAATAGCGCCGGCATCGCCGTCGAAATAGTTCCGGAGTGCGGAACTGATATTCGCTGGCGTTGTGCCTTCCTTGAGCTCGAAGCCCTCGCGGGCAAAGCGCAGGCCGAGCGACCGGTCGAGACGGTGCCGGCGATCGGCGAACTCGGCGGCACGCAACCAGCCTTGCCGGTCCGTCACAACCGTGAAGCCGCCCAGCGGCGTGTCCAGCGTCTCGAGAACCAGCGCGAGTGGTGATTGGGTTCCGGCCGTCATGCGTATCCTATTTGGCGTCATGGAAGATGATGCCGAGTGTATGCCGCCGGCCCGAGCGCAGGCGGCTGACGCCGTGGCGCAGATTGACCCGATAGACGCCTCTGGAGCCATTGACTGGCCGGTTGTGCACGGCAAATGCGACCGCATCGCCCTGTCTCAGCGGCACCACTTCGGCGCGGCTCTGCATCCGTGGCCGCTGTTCGGTCAGCACGAACTCGCCGCCCGTGAAATCGCGGCCCGGTTCGGAAAGCAGGACCGCCACCTGCAGGGGAAAAGCGAGGTCGCCATAGAGATCCTGATGCAGGCAATTGAAGTCGCCCGGAACATATTGCAGCAGAAGCGGCGTCGGGCGGGTCTGGCCGGCTTCGTGGCAGAGTTTCAGGAAATCGGCATGGCTTTGCGGATAGCGAGCGTCCACCCCCATGCGCTCGTTCCAGGCATTGGCGATCGGCGCGAGGCGGGGATATAGCGCGGTCCTCAGCCCGACGATCAGATCGGGCAGCGGATATCTGAAATAGCGGTATTCCCCCTTGCCGAAGCCGTGCCGCGCCATGTGGATGTGACTGCGGAAATGCTCCTCATGCGGATAGAGCGCGGCGATCTCCGCGCATTCCTCGGGCGTCAGCAAGCTATCGATGATGGCGCAGCCATAGTCGTCCAGCTCGGTGGCGAGGGCGGGCCAATCCCGGGCAGCGATGCGCTCTTCGGCGGACCTAGTTGTCTCTCCAGCAGGGATCGGTTTCGGTTCGACGTTCATGAGCAGACCTCGTATGCTGGTATCGGTATCTGCCGGAATCCTCGCACTCCGCACTCTGGTTGAAAATCCGTTTCTTGCTGCCAATTCCCCTTGCAGGAACAATAAGCTGGTCGCTCCGTTTTTTATCTGGCCGCCCGCGACCATCTGCCGGCGCCTCGCCTTCATCGGGAATTGCCGACAATGACATCAGACAGACTTTTCTCTTCGATTGCCAACAAGGTCGCGCATGCAGCGGGCATGCCGACGACGTTCATCGTCTGCTGCCTTATCATCGTGATCTGGGCGGCGACGGGGCCGTTTCTCGGTTTCTCCGATACCTGGCAGCTCATCATCAACACCGGCACCACCATCGTCACCTTTCTGATGGTTTTCCTGATCCAGAACACGCAGAACCGCGAGGGTGCCGCCATTCAAGCCAAGCTCGATGAGCTCATCCGGGTCGGCGAGGGTCAAAACCGCTTCATCGGCATCGAGCATCTTACCGAGGAGGAGGTGGAGCAATTCAGGGGGCTCTGCGAGCGTGCCGCGAAAAGAGCGGAACGCGCCGCCGCAACATCCGACCGGGCGTCCAAAAAGCCGAGCCGCGCCGCCACCGCGAAATGAAGGCGAAGGCTGATCGCGCCCGCTACTCCACCATCCAGCCTTCCAGCGTCGCATAGCGAACGAGTGCTGCGCGCGTGCGCAGGCCGAGCTTTTCGGCCGCTCTCGCCCGGTAGGTCTCGATCGTCTTGACGCTGAGCGACAGCTGCGCCGAGACCTCCTTGTTACTGTAGCCCTTGGCCACCAGCTTGATGACGGAGACCTCGCGATCGCTCAGCGACTCGGCGCTGGCGATCGGGGTCTTTGGCGTACTGAGGATCTTGGCCGCCATCACCGGGTCGATATAGATGCCGCCGGCGAGGACCGAACGGATGGCGTGGATCAGCTCTTCGGCTGCGGACCGTTTCAGGATGAAGCCACGCGCCCCGGCCTGCAGCAGCTGATGGACGTAGGCCGACTCTTCGTGGACCGTCAGCGCCAGGGCCGCCAGTTCCGGAAAGCGCTGGCGAAGTCGTTCGATCAGCATGACGCCGTTGGTTCCCGGCAGGGACACATCGACGACGGCAATATGCGGGTCGGTTTCTTCGATGCCCCGCATGGCGCTTTCGGCTTCGCCTGCCAGGCCCACGACCTTGAGATCGCGCTGGGCTTCGACCATCGATTTCACGCCGGCCAGAACCACGGGATGATCGTCAACCAGGAAGACACGTTTTTGTTGCGACTGCGTCATTTGCTCGCTCAAAGTTGGAACGATGGGGATGTAGGGAGTGCCGCATAGACAGTGGTGCCCTGTCCGGGGGCCGTCTCGACGCTGAGATAGCCGCCGACGAGCGCCAGCCGCTCGCGCATGCCGGAAAGGCCGAGACTTTTCATGTGCTTGTCCTCGTTTGGGGTCGGGTCGCTCGGGTCGAAGCCGCGGCCGTCATCCTCGACGGCCACCCTGACGATACCGTCGGCCCACTGCGCGGTGACGCTGACGGAATTTGCGCCGGAGTGCTTGGCGATGTTTGTGAGGGCCTCCTGGACGACCCGATAGATGACCACCTGTCCTTCGTCGCTCAGCTGCTCGTCGAGCCCTTCGAGATGGGCGTCGGCGGCGATGCCCAGTCGCTCGGCCCAGGAGGCGACAAGGCAGTCCAGTGCCTGGCGCAGGCCGAGATCCGTCAGCGAGGTCGGTCGCAACGAAGAGGCCGTGCTGTGGACCTCGACGCTCATATGCTCGACGATGGCGCGCAACTCGGCCAACTTCGTCAACTTCGCGTCATCCTGCAGCACGGGCTCCAGGCTCTTCAGGCCCAGAGACAGCGCGGTCAGGTCCTGGCCCAGCTCGTCGTGCAGTTCCCGGGCGATGCGCAGGCGCTCTTCCTCCTGCGCCTTCAGCAGCCGGCGAGTGAGCCGGTCGCGCTCCGCCTCGGCAGCCTTGCGGTCGGTGATGTCGGTGAGCGCGACGACTGCCGCGCTGATCTCGCCATTCTCGTCGCGGATCGGCGCCGCATTGGTCGAGACGCAGCCGCGCGTGCCGTCGCCGCGCTTGATCCATATTTCCTTGTCGAGCGTGACCTCGCCGTTTTCGAGCGCGCGGGCCAGCGGCCAGTCCTTGGTTTCGTAGGCGCGGCCATCCTGGCGGTAACCGAGGTCGGCGCCAGTGGCGATGCTTACCTGCTCGCTGTCGCTGACGCGCCAGAGATGACGGAACTGGTCGTTGCTGAGCACGATGCGGTGGCTCGAGGCCTCGGCGACCGCGACGCCGACAGGCAGGCTGCGCACCACGGCATGAAGCCGCGCCTGGCTTTCCTGCAGGGCGCGCTGCACGTCCTGCCATTCCGCTTCTGACGCCGCCACCCGGCCCGCCGAGCGAACCAGCGCAAAAACCAGCATGACGATCAGGGACAGGGCGAAGATCAGCAGCCAATCCTCCTCGCCATAGCGGCGATAGGTAGGGGACAGGAAGCTGACCCAGAGGACCTTGCTGACGAGCACGGTGAAGCCGATGGTCAAGGTCAGGCTGGCGATCAGCTTCTGGCGGCCGCCAAGGTTCCGTGCAGGATCCATGCCGCGCAGGTCGGGAAAGCGGAATGTCTCCGACATTACAAGCACCCTCTTCCTGTGCGGAGCCATATATCGATGGCTCCGATGCCGTGGGGCGATCGTGGAATGCGTCGCGGTTCCCGCCGACCGCTCGTGCTCCTAGGACCCTCCGCCCCTGCTTGATCCAAACAACTTTTAGCTCAAAACCAGACGGTTTCTTGATAACCCGATTATAGCTCAGGAGTTCCAGAATTGAATGCGGAACAATCCGCAACCTTCTATTCCATTATCTTGGACCCCTCCTGTCAGGTTTTTCCCTAATGGCCCCGTACTGAGACGAAGCATGAATTCGTCCTTAGCCTGACAAATAAATGTATTTATCCCGAATTGTTATTCATCTGCTTAGAAGCAACCATGACCTAATTGCGGACGAGGCTCCAGTAAGCCGAGCTTTGTATGGCAACTTATCTTTTAAGAATTCTCTCAATTAACTGACACTGAAGGGAATCCGTCATGAGAAAGATCCTACTCGCAGCGACTGCGCTTGTCGCCATGACTGCCCTTGCCGCTGCTGGCGGTGGCGGCGGTAATGGCGGTGGTAGCGGTAACGGAAACGGTAATGGCAACGGCAACGTTGGTAGCAACAACGGCAACAACAACGGCAACAGCAATACCGGTTCCAACAACGGCAACAACAACGGAAACAACAATACCGGTAACGGAAACGGCAATAGCAACGGCAACGCCAATAGCGGTTCCGACAACGGGAACGGCAACGGCAACCACAATAGCGGTAGCGGCAACGGTGTCGGCAACGGCAACGGTAACTCCGGGTCGCACAACGGCAACGGCAACGGCAACGGCAATAGCGGCAGTGGCAACGGTACCGGCAACGGTAACGGCAATTCCGGGTCGCACAACGGTAACGGCAACGGCAACGGTAACTGGGGCAGTGGCAACGGTAACGGCAACGGCAACAGCAATTCCGGATCGTATAACGGCAACGGTAACGGCAACGGCAACTGGGGCGATGGCAACGGCAACGCCAACGGCAATGCCAACTGGGGCTGGTACAACGGTCGTCACAACGGCAACCGCAACTGGGGTTCCTGGAACGGCAACTACAACGGCAACACGAACCGCGGCTGGTACAACGGCAGCGACAACGGCAACTACAACTAGTCAGCCTGCGGTCGGGGCCGCCGCCTTTGGTTCGGCGTGACGGCGGCCCCGAACTCGTTCACCCAAAATTCCAAGCAGTGACGCGGTGGCCGGCCGCCGCGTTCAGCCTCAGGAGTGTGTCATGAACTATGTGAAAGCATCTTTTGTCAGCATGGCCGTCGCGGCGGGCTGCCTGGCATCCGTGGGAACTGCCTCGGCGGTCGATGTCTCGGGCGTAATGGCCGAGGCCGCCAAGGTGGGAGGGCCCCAAGGCGGGGCCAATTGGGGCTACGGCAATACCGGCTCCGGCAACATCGGCGCGTTCAACGGCGGTAACGGCAACATCGGCGCCATGAATGGCGTCGGCAATACCGGCACGAACAACGGCTCCGGCAACGTCGGCGCCTACAACGGCAGTTTCAACGACGGCTCGAACAACGGCAACGGCAACGTTGGCGGCTTGAACGGCAGCTACAACAACGGCTCGAACAACGGCAACGGCAACGTTGGCGGCGTGAACGGGAGCTACAACAACGGCTCGAAGAACGGCAACGGCAACGTCGGCGGCTCAAACGGCAGCTGGAACAACGGCTCGAACAACGGCAACGGCAACGTCGGCGGCTCGAACGGCAGCTGGAACAACGGCTCGCACAACGGCAACGGCAATGTCGGCTCCTGGAACGGCAGCAAGAACAAGGGCTCGCACAACGGTAACGGCAATATCGGCTCTTGGAACGGCAGCTGGAACCGCGGCTCACACGATGGCAACGGCAATGTCGGCTCTAACAACGGCAGCTGGAACAACGGCGGGTCGCATAACGGCAACGGCAATGTCGGTTCGTGGAATGGCACCCACAATGGTGGTTCCCACAACGGCAACGGCAACGTCGGCAACAATAACGGCAACAACAACGGAAATAGCTGAGTAATCGCCACGGAAATTGCAGGAGGCGAAGATGTATAGAGTTCCTATCGCCATACAACGCTTGCCACTAGTCCTGGCTACGACGTTGTTCTTGTCTGCTCCAATCCTCACGGCTGTCCATTCCGCTGCCGGCGAGGGGAACGGCGGCGGGAATGGCAACAGCAGCGCCGGTGACCACAACGGCAACGGCAACGGAAATGGAAATCTCGGCAACGACAACGGCAACGGAAATGGCAACGGCAATACCGGAAGCGGTAACGGGAATGGCAACGGCAATGGCAATTCCGGGAACGGCAACGGCAACGATAACGGGAACGGAAACTCCGGAAACGGTAACGGCAACAACAACGGCAACGGAAATTCCGGAAACGGCAACGGTAACAACAACGGCAACGGAAATTCCGGGAATGGCAATGGCAACGGAAATGGCAACGGAAACCACGGCCATCACGGGCACCATCCGCATCACCCGAAGCCGCCCAAGCCCCCGAAGCCACCCAAGCCTACGCCCACCCCGACCATCAATCTGAATCAACGCGATCGGAACGGCAGTGGCCCTTACTCCTTCTGCGAGGTCGGCAGCACGGGCGCGTATGGCTTCGGCGGGTTCTACGGCTGTCTCTTACCGATACCGCAGGCGGTAGCACCGGTGGTGGTGCCTGCTGCCCCTGCGAAGTAAGCAGCATTCGCTATGGAATAGGACTGGCCGCTAACGGTCCTATTCCCGCCCGCGCCCGTCCCCCGCGCCGGCGCGAAGACCCGGTGACCCAAGGCAGCGCCTTTTCCCAAAAGGTAGCCCTTGGCACCGGGTCTTTGATTCCGTGGGGCATGGAAATGACGTGCTCCGGTTGACGCCGGGGCCGTGCCGTCCTTATCTGCGCGTGCCGGAGAGAAAGCCGGCTCATCCACAGGCGCAGACAAGAAATTCATGCTCGAACGGCGGGAGAACTACGCGAGCCTCTACAGCGATTTTCGCTGGAAGATCCCGCAACGCTTCAACATCGGCGTGGCCGTCTCGGATCACTGGGCCGCGCGCGAGCCGGATCGCCCGGCGCTGTTCGACTACGGTTCCGATGGTACTGTCGAGCGCCTGAGCTTTGGCCAGCTTGCCGCAAAATCCAACGCATTCGCAAATGCGCTGCGCAGTCTGGGCGTCCAGCGCGGCGATCGCGTCGCGCTACTCCTGCCCCAGTGCTTTGAGACTGTCATCGCGCATCTCGCCATCTACAAGCTTGGCGCCATCGCCGTGCCGCTGGCGCTGCTGTTCGGGGTCGAGGCGCTCGAATACAGGCTGCAGACCGCAGGCGTGAAACTGGTCGTCACCAACTCCGCCGGCTGCGGCAAGCTTGCACAGATCGCCGGTCGCCTGAGCGAACTGGAGACCGTTGTCTCGATCGACGGTGCCGAAAATGGCGCGCTCGACTATCACCGCTTGCTTGCCCGCCAGCCTGCTACCTTCGTTGCGGAGGACACCACGCCTGACGATCCGGCGCTGATGATCTTCACCTCGGGCACGACGGGGCCGCCCAAGGGCGCACTGCACGGTCACCGCGTCCTGCTCGGTCATCTGCCGGGGGCGCAGATGGCCTATGAATTCCTGCCGCAGCCGGGCGACCTGATGTGGACGCCTGCCGACTGGGCCTGGGCCGGCGGCCTGCTCAACGCCCTTTTGCCGGCGCTCTATTTCGGCGTGCCGGTGGTTGCGAGCCGTTTTGAGAAATTCGATCCGGAGGCTGCTCTCGTCCTCATGGAGCGGATGAAGGTGCGCAATGCCTTCATCCCGCCCACGGCGCTCAGGATGCTGAAGAGCGTGCGCGGCATCGGAAGCCGCTTCCGGCTTGGCCTGCGCAGCGTCGGCTCGGCCGGCGAGGCGCTCGGGCGCGAGACCTATGACTGGACGCGCAGCGAGCTTGGCCTTGCCGTCAACGAATTCTACGGCCAGACCGAATGCAATCTCGTACTTTCGTCTTGCGCCGGCATCGGCGTCTCGCGCGGCGGCGCTATCGGCAAGGCGGTGCCGGGCCATGTCGTTGCGATCATCGACGGGGAGGGCAGGCGGGTCGCGGCCGGCGAGGTCGGCCAGATCGCGGTGCGGCGGCCGGACCCGGTGATGTTCCTCGAATACTGGCAGAACCCGGAAGCGACGGCCAAGAAGTTCATCGGCGAGTGGATGACTACGGGCGACCAGGGCATCGAGGACGGCGACGGCTATGTGCACTTCTTCGGCCGCGACGACGACGTCATCACCTCGGCCGGTTTCCGGATCGGCCCCGGCGAGATCGAGGACTGTTTGACTGGCCACCCAGCGGTGGCGCTGGCGGCCGTCGTCGGCAAGCCGGATAGACTGCGCACCGAGATCGTCAAGGCCTATGTGGTGCTGAAGGAAGGTTTTCCGCGCAGCGCCGAGCTGGCCGACGAGATCAGCCTGTGGGTGCGCGAGCGGCTGTCGGCGCACGAATATCCGCGCGAGGTGGAGTTCGTCGATTCCATGCCCCTGACCACCAGCGGCAAGGTCATCCGACGGATATTCCGCGATCGTGCCCGGCGCGAGGCCTCGCTCTAAGCGTGAGCGGCGTCAGCGCCGCTTGAGCAGGCTGCGCACCCGATTTCGCACCAGGCGCGCGATGTTTCGCGTTTCGCGATTAAGGTGGAACTGCGAGGCCGCCTGCCGCGTGAGACGGTCGGCGTCGGGGGTCAGACCGACCAGGATGGTTCCTATCCGTCGCCGCTCCGACCACAGCCGGTTCATCACCGGATGGTCGGGCCTCGCGCAGGAGTCGCTCACCATGACGTTGGGATCGTCGAGGTGCTGCTTGGTCACCTCGATCATGAGCAGCGTGCCCGGCGAGAAGGCCGAATAACGCTCGTCATATGTCGTCTTCCAGGTGTAGGCTACACCGGCCTCGATGAAGACGAGCAGGCAGGCGATGGTCTCGCCGTCTAGCTTCAGCGAGTGCACCCGGGCGAGATCGCGTTCAGCCAGGCGATGCATGGCTTCGCGCGCGAAAGCGGCCTGGAAGCGGTCGACGGCCATGGCCGTGCGGCGACGGCCCTTCCAGCCGGCGGCCTCGATGGTCAGGAAGGTCTCGACGCCTTCGCGGATCTCGTCCGGTCCTCTTGCCACGACGTGCTCGAGCTTGCCCTGCTCGGCCAGCCGCCGCTTCAGCCGGCGGAACTCGCGGTAATGGTGCTGCCTGAGCGAGGCCTTGAGATAGTCGTCGCCTTCGAGCTCGCTATCCAGGAAGGCGCGCTCGACCTCGTTGGTCGTGGTAATGGTCAGGCCGCGCGTTTCGGCCACGCGGCGCAGCACGGTTGCCACGGTTCCGTCCAGCATCATGTCAGGCAGCACAAATACCTTCGGCAGCTTCAGATGCGGCCGCGAAAGTATGTCGAAGAAATCTTCCAGCACGCCTTCGGGATCGTCGCGGTCGATAAGCGGCGTGCCGAGCGGCCCGAACGGGTTCGCCCAGGTGCGCAGAATCGGAACGCCGAGCGGAACGTTCGGCCTTTCGATCGAATAGGGCAGCAGCAGGCGCAGGCGGCTGCGGTATTCATTGCCGTCGCGCATCACCGCGAGGCGCACCTCACGGTCCTCCAGCCGCGGCATGGCCGGCGCGAGGAAGCGCGGGTTGAAGAAGATGTTGGGCTCGATCGTGCGCGCGCAGAGATGATCCAGCTCTTCGATCAGGTCGAAGCCGGCCGAGGCCGGGTAGATCGCCAGCCGGCGTGGCGGGCGATGACTGGCCAAAAGTTCCTCGTGCGCCGGATCGGCGGCCCGGCTGCCGAAACCGACGAAGCCGGAGATCATCGCTCCGGCAGGACCGCCGCTGGTTTCCTCCAGAAGGGGGATTGCCGCCATCAGTAGGCCTCCTGCGCTTGTGCGGCGGGCACGAAGGTCGATACCAAGCCTGCGCTAGACGGTGCAGGAAAGCCCGCAACGGCGGCGAACACGATGGTCGTAGCCGTCGCTGGATTGCTGACGATCTGTGCGCCGGCCAGCGGCGCGGGCAGGAGACGCTCAGCCGTCGTTGCCGCGGAAAAGCGCACGCACTAGACTCCGATCTTGCACATTACCCATCCGCGATAAGCCAAACTCTTTAAGAAACGGTTCGGGCGCGCTGTTCATGCTGCCCGAGCGGGCGTCACGTGGTGGTTGAAATCTTCGCTTGACCTCAACTTAACTTGAGGTCGTAGAGCCTCGTTCGTCAACGTAACGAGAGGAAGAGATCAATGCCCGGCAATACAAGCAAATCACAGCGCATCTACAGGGTGGACAGGTTCGCGGTCCCCATTTCGGTGCGAGCGGAGTTTCTCGACAGGGTGCGGCAGACGCATGAAGTGCTTCGCACGCAACCGGGCTTTCTGCAGGACATGCTGCTCGAACAGGCTGCCGGGAACGAGCACCATATCGTGACCATCGTCGAGTGGGAGGATGCGGCGGCTTTGGCGCCGGCGAAGGTCAATGTCCAGGCGATGCAGCGCAAGATGAACTTCGACCCGCAGGAGTTCCTGGCGCAGAACGGCATCAAGGCCGAGATCGGCAACTATCTGTCCATCTGAATTCGGCAAGCCTGAAACCAAAACGGCGGCCACTGGGCCGCCGTTTCGAACTTTTCCGCTTAAGCGAAGCCTCAGGCGAAAGCGCCGTGGCAGTGCTTGTATTTCTTGCCCGAGCCGCAGGGGCATGCCTCGTTGCGGCCGACCTTGCCCCAGGTGGCGGGGTTCTTCGGATCGCGGTCTTCCGGAGCCACCACGCGGGTGTCTTCCAGAACGGCCGTCGCAACCATGGTGTCGCCATCGGCGAAATCGTTCTCGCCGGTGGTGGCATCGATATGCTGGCCAAAAGTCTCCGGCGCCTGCAGCGGCGGAGCTTCGGCAGCCTCGCGCACCAGCTCGACGCGCATCAGCTGTGCCGTCACCACCTGGCGCAGATTGCCGAGCATGGCCTGGAACAGCTCGAAGGATTCGGACTTGTATTCGTTCAGCGGATCGCGCTGGGCATAGCCGCGGAAGCCGACCACCGAACGCAGATGCTCGAGATTGACCAGATGCTCGCGCCACAGATGGTCGAGCGTCTGCAGAACGACCGAACGCTCGACATAGGCCATTACCTCGGGACCGAAGCGCTCGGCGCGGTCGGCGGCGGCGGCGTCAACGCGCTCGGTGATGCGTTCGCTGATGTCGTTCTCGCCGATGCCTTCTTCCTGCGCCCACTCCTCGATCGGCAGGTCGAGATTGAGGTACTGCTGCACCTCCTCCTTCAGGCCAGCGGAATCCCACTGCTCGGCATAGGCATTTTCCGGAATGTGCTTCGCGACGAGATCGTCGATCACGTCCTGGCGCATTTCGGCGACGGTCTCGGAGAGGTTCTCGCCGTCCATGAGCTCGAGACGCTGGGCGAAGACCACCTTGCGCTGGTCGTTCTGGACGTCGTCATATTTGAGCAGGTTCTTGCGGATGTCGAAGTTACGCGCCTCGACCTTCTTCTGCGCCTTTTCGAGGGCCTTGTTGATCCAGGGATGGATGATGGCCTCGTCTTCCTTCAGGCCGAGCTTCTGGAGCATGCCGTCCATGCGCTCGGAGCCGAAGATGCGCATCAGGTCGTCCTGCAGCGAGAGGAAGAACTTCGAGCGGCCAGGGTCGCCCTGACGGCCGGAACGGCCGCGAAGCTGGTTGTCGATGCGGCGGCTTTCGTGACGCTCGGTGGCAATGACGTAAAGGCCGCCGGCAGCCAGCGACTTTTCCTTGAGCTTGGCGATGTCATCGCGGATCGCCTGCTCGCGCGCGGTGCGCTCCGCGCCTTCCGGCATATCGCCCAGCTCTTCGGCGATGCGCATCTCGGCGTTGCCGCCGAGCTGGATGTCGGTGCCGCGACCGGCCATGTTGGTGGCGATGGTGATCGCGCCCGGCTTGCCGGCCTGGGCGACGATGGATGCCTCGCGCTCGTGGTGGCGGGCGTTCAGCACTTCGAAATTGTTGAAACCTTCCTTGCGCAGGCGCGCGGCCAGATGCTCGGACTTCTCGATCGAGGTGGTGCCAACGAGCGTCGGCTGGCCGCGGGAATGGGCCTCGCGGATCTCGCGCACGATCGCCTTGTACTTCTCCTCGACGGTCCGGTAGACCTCGTCGTCCTCGTCGATGCGCTGGACGGGGAGATTGGTCGGCACTTCGGTCACTTCGAGGCCGTAGATGTTGCCGAACTCTTCCGCTTCCGTCGAGGCCGTGCCGGTCATGCCGGCCAGCTTCTCATACATGCGGAAGTAGTTCTGGAAGGTGACCGAGGCCAGCGTCTGGTTCTCGGGCTGGATCTGCACGTGCTCCTTGGCCTCGAGCGCCTGGTGCAGGCCTTCCGAATAGCGGCGGCCGGGCATCATGCGGCCGGTGAACTCGTCGATGATGACGATCTCGCCATCCTTGACGATGTAGTCCTTGTCGCGCTGGAAGAGCTGGTGTGCCTTCAGCGCGTTGTTGACGTGGTGGACCATGGCGACGTTCTCGACGTCGTAGAGCGACTCGCCCTTGAGCAGGCCGGCGTCGCGCAGCACGTTCTCCACCTTCTCGGTGCCCTCTTCGGTGAAGATCGCCGTCTTCTGCTTCTCGTCGACCTCATAGTCGGCCGGGAGCAGCGTTTTGATGAAGCCATCCACCGTATTGTACATCTCGGAGCGGTCTTCGAGCGGACCGGAGATGATGAGCGGCGTGCGCGCTTCGTCGACCAGGATCGAGTCCACTTCGTCGACGATCGCGTAATTGTGCGGGCGCTGCACCATCTGGGCGCGCTCATATTTCATGTTGTCGCGCAGATAGTCGAAGCCGAGCTCGTTGTTGGTGGCGTAGGTCACGTCGCAGGCGTAGGCCGCGCGGCGTTCCTCGTCGCTCATGCCGTGCACGATGACGCCGACGGTGAGGCCGAGGAACTTGTAGATGCGGCCCATCCACTCGGAGTCGCGCTTGGCGAGGTAGTCGTTGACGGTGACGACGTGGACGCCCTTGCCGGTCAGCGCGTTGAGATAGACGGGCAGGGTGGCCACCAGCGTCTTGCCTTCACCGGTGCGCATTTCGGAGATGCCGCCGTCATGCAGGACCATGCCGCCGATCAGCTGCACGTCGAAGGGGCGCATGCCGAGCGCACGGCGGGCACCTTCGCGGGCCACCGCAAAGGCCGGGACCACGTAGTCGTCGATGTTTGCGCCATTGGCGAGTTCTTCGCGGAACTTGGTGGTGAGGGCGCGCAGCTCATCATCCGAAAGCGCGCGCATTTCGTTCTCGAGCGCGTTGACAGCCGCGACGCGCGGCCGGGTCGCTTTCACGCGACGATCGTTGGAGGAGCCGAAAATCTTACGGGCGATGCCGCCGAGACTGACCATCAAAAGGCCTTTCAGTTCGAAACTTGCCGACAGGGTGCCGGCGGAACCCGCCAAGGTTCATCTTAGAAGGTAACACCGAAAAGCGCCCGGAAAAGGGTTCTGGACGCGAAGTCGAAGGACAGATAAGAGGGGGCTCAAGCGATGTCAACGTGGCAGCGTTGCTCTTGCCCGCGCCTAATTCGGCCTTATTTGTGCTGACTTGAAGGTTTCATCCATACCCACTGGAGAATTTCTGATGCCTTTTTCGTTCCGACGCGCCTCGCTTGCCAGCCTGGGCGTGATGCTTGCGCTGTCTGCGCCGGCTGCCATGCAGGCTTTTGCGCAGGAGACGCCGCCCGCCGCCGAGGCGCCGGCCAAGCCCGTCGACCCCGCTGCCGTCATCGCCACCGTCAACGGCAAGCCCATCACCGAAGGTGATCTTCAGGTTGCCGAAAGCGATCTTGATCAACAGTTTTCGCGGCTTCCGGCCGAGCAGCGTCGTGCTGCGGCCCTTTCCGCCGTCATCGAAATCCGTCTCCTGGCCGGTGAAGCCGAAGCCAAGGGGCTCGACAAGAATCCCGACTTCCAGCGCCGCATGGAGTTCCTGAAGGACCGCGCGCTGCACAGCGAAGTCGTCGAGAAGGAAGTGTCGAAGGCGATCACCGACGATGAGATCCGCGCCCGCTACGACAAGGAAATCGCCGCAGCACCGCCGGTCAACGAGGTTCACGCCCGTCACATTCTGGTGAAGACCAAGGAAGAAGCCGAGGCGATCATCAAGCAGCTCGACGGCGGCGCGAAGTTCGAAGACCTCGCCAAGGAGAAGTCGAGCGATCCGGGTTCGGGCGCCAATGGCGGCGACCTCGGCTATTTCGGCCCCGGCCAGATGGTGCCGGAATTCGAGAAGGCCGCTTTCGCGCTGGAGCCGGGCTCCTACACCAAGGAGCCGGTTAAGACCCAGTTCGGCTGGCACATCATCAAGGTCGAGGACAAGCGCACCCAGCAGCCGCCGGCATTCGACCAGGTCAAGGCTCAGATCCGTTCGCTGCTGCTGCGCGACAAGTATTTCGAGCTGGTCAAGTCGCTGCGCGGCAACGCCAAGGTTGACGTGACCGATCCGGACCTCAAGAAGGCCGTCGATCAGATCGACCAGTCGAAGTAAGTTCTTTGTCGGGGCGATGTCCCCACAAGAAAATCGAAAAGGCAGCGCCGCGTGCGCTGCCTTTTTCTTTTGGTCGCTTGTCGGGTCAGGCCTTTACGGCCGATCCGGTCAGCCGTCGGGCTGCGAAGAAGCCGGCGATTGCCATCGGCAAGGCGGTAACGAAGACCCAGACGGCCGTGGCCTCCGCGCTGGCGACCGTCAGTCCGGCGCCGAAGCCGACGAGATTTGCCGTCGCGCCGGCAATCGCGGCGCCCACCGCGCCGCCCGACTGGCGCACCGCGATGAAGGCCGAAGCGCCGATGGCGCGGTCCTCGTCGGCCAAGGCGCCCAGGATGCGCCGGTTCATCAGGCTCGAAGAGAAGCCGAAGCCGGCTCCGACCACCACCGCGGCGGCGATTACCAGTGCAAGCGGGGCGCTCTTCATCAGGAGAGCGAGCAGCGTGACGCCGGCTAGGATGCAGGCCGCACCCCGCCGGATCCAGCGCATTTCACCCTCTCGGCCGGTCACACCGGCAACCGTGAAGGCTGCCAGCGTCCATGACAGGGCCTGCACACCCACGACATAACCCGCCATGAGCGGGGACAGCCCGCGCAAGGTTTGCAGGATCGCCGGGCCGTAGACGGTCAGGCCCATGGAAGAAGCGGTCAGAGCGAAGATGGCCGCATAGCCCGAGCCGCAGATGGTGCGAAGGTCGCCGGCGCGGTGCGGCAGCAGTCGCACTCTGGCCTTGCCGTCGATCTTCAGGACGAGCGCGAGGACGACAAGCCCAACCGCGACGAGCGCTATGGTGATCGCCGGCTGGGGAATCGTGTCGGCGAGCGAAATGGCGCTGACGCCGAGCGCCAGCGTGATGAGTTGGAGCCAGGGCACGCCGGTATGCCCCTGCGACTTCACGGTGCCCTTGAGCAGGAAGGGTGCGGCGGCGCCGAAGATCAGCGCCTGTGCCGCAAACAGCCAAAACACCAGGCGCCAGTCGCCGGATTGGGCAAAAATGCCGCCAAACAGCGGACCAAGGATCGTGGCGATGCCCCAGACGCCGGAAACCGAAGCGAACACCCGCGCCAGATGCCGCTCGGGAAACAGAACGGCGATGGCGACCATGGCAAAGCCGGCGATCCAGCCGCAGCCGATGCCTTGCAGCAGGCGGCCGATAAGGAAGACGCCGATGTCGGGTGCGGCCGCGCTGAGCACGCAGCCGAAGGCCAGCACCAGGCCGGCTATGGTGGTGGCAAGGCGCAGGCCAAGGATTTCGGAAAGGCGCCCGGCGCTTGCGCCTGCCAGGATCGCGCCGATCAGGAAGCCGGCCACCGCCCAGCTGAAATAGGCATAGCCGCCAAGCTCGGCACCTACGCTCGGCATGATGGTGGCGGTTACCAGCGTGTCGGCGGCGTTCAGCCAGATGCCGAGGCAAATCAGGGCAAAGCGCGGCAGCCTGCCGTCGGCCAGCAAGTCGGCCCATCCCGTTTCGGCGCGTTCCGACAGTTCCGTCATGAAATGATCCTTGCTTTGAATGGTGAAGGCTGGGCCGGAAGACCCTTCGCGCGCAATGTTTCAGTCCACCGGAAAAGGCGGTCCAGCTTTTGGATTGAGGTTGCTGCTGTCAGCCTGTCGGCGCAGCTAGGATGCCGTGGACGATGGCGCGGATGGCGACCCGCGTGGTCGCCTCGTCCTCGGTGATGCGGCCGGTCAGGAGATGCACCCACGCATAGGAGGCGACAAGGTCGGCCACCACGGTGGGCTCGACATCGGCGCGCACCTCGCCGCGTTCGATGGCGCGGGCCACCATGCGCCCGGTGTGGGCGCGGCGGTTGTGTGCATATTCGGTGAGTGCCGTTGCGGCCGCCTCGTCGGTCTGCGCCTCCGCAATGACGGAGCGGAAAATGCTGCCGGCGGGCGTTTCGCGCCAATGCTGGAACAGCGACTGCAGAAACTGTGCCAGGTCGTCCTCGAGATTGCCGGTGTCCGGATTGTCGACGCGCTTCTGGCGCTGGTAGACGTCGATCAGCAGGGCCGCCTTGCTCGGCCACCAGCGATAGATGGTGGGTTTGCCAGCACGGGCGCGGCGGGCCACCGCCTCGATGGAGAAGCCGGCGTAGCCAGCCTCCAGCAGCACGGCTTCGGCCGCCTCGCGAATGGCGTCGGCGCTGGCCGGATTGCGGCGCGCGCCAATGGAGCGGCGGGTTTCGTCTGTGGTTTCGGTCATGCCATTGCGCCCGGACTTCCGAGCCCCCTCATTTTCTTTTCCGGCAGCATAGCACAGGGGCTTGACGAAACGAAACGGTCCGTTTTATTTAACGGAACGTTCCGTTTCGATTGAGGTTGCCATGACTGCTCCTGCCCCCTCGCGCTTTTCCCGCCCGCGCTTTGCATTGCTCGTTTTGCTTGGCGTCTATCCGCTCATCACCACGCTGCTTTACGTCGTGTCTCCATTGACCGAAGGCTGGTCGATCTGGCAGCGCACGCTGATCATCGTGCCCATCATGGTGACGTCGATGGTCTGGGGGCTCATTCCCGGCGTGCACAAGCTGTTCTCTGGCTTCATCAATCCCCGCCGCTGCTAGGTATTGATGCGCGAAAACGCCTTGCGCGGTTTCGCGCTATGGGGCAAACGGGGCCTCGGTTTGCGCTCTACGCCTGACGAGGTCCCATGTCCGAGACGATTTCCCCCCTCGCGCCCAAAAAGTATCCCAAGATGCCGGCCATTGAAGGCGTGCGCATCGCCACTGCCGAAGCCGGTATCAAGTACAAGAACCGCACTGACCTTCTGGCCATGGTGTTCGACGAGGGCACGGCGGTTGCCGGCGTGTTCACCCGTTCGAAGTGCCCCTCGGCGCCGGTCGATTTCTGCCGCGAGAACCTCTCCGGTGGCAAGGCACGCGTCCTGGTCGTGAACTCGGGCAATGCCAATGCCTTCACCGGCAAGAAGGGCCGCGAGACCACGAGCATGACCGGCAAGGCCGCAGCCGCTGCCGCCGGCTGTACGCCGGGCGAGGTGTTCCAGGCCTCGACGGGCGTGATCGGCGAGCCGCTCGACGCCAACCGCTTCAGCCATTTGCTGGCTGGCATGGTCAAGGACGCCAAGGCCGAAGTGTGGACCGAAGCCGCCAAGGCGATCATGACCACCGACACCTATCCGAAGGTGGCCACCGCAACCGTGAAGCTCGGCGATGTCGATGTGACCATCAACGGCATCGCCAAGGGCGCTGGCATGATCGCGCCCGACATGGCGACGATGCTGTCCTTCATCGCCACCGACGCGCCGATTGAGGCGTCTGCGCTGCAGGCGCTGCTTTCCAAGGGCGTTGCGCCCACCTTCAACTCCGTGACGGTCGACAGCGACACCTCGACCAGCGACACGCTGCTGCTGTTCGCCACCGGTGCTGCGGCCAAGCGCGGCGCGCCGAAGATCACCGACGCCAAGGACGCGCGTCTCGCGCAGTTCAAGCGCGCGCTCAACAAGATCCTCAAGAACCTTGCGCTGCAGGTGGTTCGCGACGGCGAGGGCGCCCGCAAGCAGGTGGAAGTGACCGTCACCGGCGCCAAGTCCGCGCGCTCGGCCAAGCGCATCGCACTGTCGATCGCCAATTCGCCGCTGGTCAAGACGGCGGTTGCAGGTGAGGACGCCAATTGGGGCCGCGTCGTGATGGCCGTCGGCAAGTCCGGCGAGCCGGCCGACCGCGACCGCCTGTCGATCTGGTTTGGCGACAACCGCCTGGCCGTCGATGGCGAGCGCGATCCGAACTATTCGGAACAGGAAACCTCGGCCTATATGAAGCGCGACGATATCAGCATCCGTGCCGATATCGGCATCGGTCGCGGCAAGGCCACGGTGTGGACCTGCGACCTCACCAAGGAATATGTCGCCATCAACGGCGACTATCGGAGCTAAAACCCCGCGTGGAAGACGAACAGCGCCCGACGCCGGCATTGGCGAAAGTGCGCCGCCTCGAGGCGGCGGGCTTTCGCGCTTGGCCGGCTGCCGCCGTGCATTACGACGGCACATGGCTGGTGCGCCTCACGGCCGGGCACTCGGCCAAGCGGCTGAACTCGATCAATCCGCTCGATCCCAGCGACGTCGGCAATCTCGACGAACGCATCGCGCGCGCAGCCCAGCGCTTCGATGCAAGCGGCCGGCCGCTGACCTTTCGCATCTCGCCGCTCTCGGGATCGGAACTGTCGCGGCATCTCGACGAGAAGGGCTGGAGCGCGTTCGAGGAATCGCTGGTCATGCGACTGCCGCTCGCGCAGGCCGGGGTGGAAAACGCCTTGGACCAGATTCCGCTCAAGGATATCGGCCGCTTCGTCGCTGCTTCGGCCAAGGTCCACGAACTGCCGGAGTCCCAGAGGAGCGGCCTTGCCGAAATCATCGGCGCGATCCGGCCCGAGGCTGGGCTGTTCGTGCTCGAGGAGGATGGCCGGCCGCTCGCCACCGCCATCTGCGTGCATGACGGAGAGCTTGCCGGCCTGTTCGAGATCGCAACCGACCCCGCCGAGCGCGGCAAGGGGCACGGCCGACGGCTCGTCCGCTCGGCTCTGAAATGGGCGCGGCTGCGCGGCGCGCGCGAGGCCTGGCTTCAGGTCGGTGCATCGAACGATGCTGCCCGCCATCTCTATGAGACGCTCGGCTTCGCCGAGGTGTACCGCTACCACTACCGCAGGCCGCCGGAGGTCGAAGCATGAGCAAGCGCATCCTTCTCGTGGCGGCCTGCGCGCTTGTAGACGCCGACGGCCGGGTGCTTCTGGCGCAGAGGCCCGAAGGCAAGGCGCTGGCCGGAATGTGGGAGTTTCCCGGCGGCAAGGTCGAGCCCGGTGAAACCCCGGAAGAGACGCTGATCCGCGAGTTGCACGAGGAGATCGGCATCGAGACCAAGGTAGCGTGCCTGGCGCCGCTGACCTTTGCCAGCCACTCTTACGAAGATTTTCACCTGCTGATGCCGCTCTATGTCTGCCGGCGTTTCGAGGGCACGCCGCATCCGCGCGAGGGGCAGGCGCTGAAATGGGTGCGCCCGCGCCAGATGCGCGACTACCCGATGCCGCCGGCCGACGAGCCGCTGATCCCCTTCCTGATCGACCTGCTCTGATCTTCGCCGGGTAACCTCGGCCAGACCTGGAATCTCGCGCTTCAGTCGAGCAGCCAGCGGAAGGCCCGGCGCAATTCCCTGGCGCCGTCGCGTTCGTACCAGCGGCCATGCGCGAGGATCACGCGTTCCGGATTCCAGGAGAGCATCGTCTGCACCGCCTCCTTCAGTTGCTGGCGGCGTGACCGGAAGGTGCGGCGCATGTCCTTGGGCATCTGGCCGTCCGGGTCTTGCACGCCGCCGAGCCGGGTCAGAAGCCGCATGAACCAGGAATTCAGCTTGCCGGGCTCGAAATTCTCGACGAGATCGGTGAGCACCAGCGTGCGGCTCGGCCGGTGGAAGAATTCCGCCTCGGTCATGTAGCTGCCGGTCACACGCAGCGTGGCGATGTCGGCATCCCAGGGATAGCCGCCGTCCCGATCCAGCATGAAATGGTCGAAATCGATGCGGCTGCGCGCCTGTTCCTCGACGCGCGGCGCAAGATAGACGCTCGCCTGCGGAAAGGCTGCCCGCCATTCCGGAATCCACCAATAGTGAATGCGGTTCGGGCCGATGATCCAGCGCGGGCGCCCGATTGCTTCGATCTCGGCCTTGAGTTCGGGCACGAGCGGCGTCGGCGAATGGATCATCAGCTCAGTGCCCACGCGTATGACGGTCATGCGCGTCGGAAAGTGCATCTTGGGCCAGGGCAGGCCGAAGCGGATGATCGGGCCGTCGACGATCCAGACATTGTCGCAGACCGGCTTCAACGTGTTGAGGGGTGGGTAAGTGCCTGGCGCGTGTCGCTGCATCGGTCGATCCCGTGGCCCGTACTACGCGGATCGTCTTTCCGTTTCGGTTGAATTTATGGCGGGTCAAGCAGTGTCCACAACCGTTTTTGCGCAAGCCCCGCCAGCCGGCACTTGCCGATGCCAGGCATGATTGCTATGGGATACCAGTTTGGTATCCCAAGATGGTATCCAAGCTTTGACTGATGCGGCCGCGCGGCCGATTGGAGTGTCCATGTCGCAGATGCAGCAGATCCACGACCAGTTGCGGGAAATGATCCTGTCGCTGGAAGTCGCCCCCGGCGAGCGGTTGACCGAGCGTTGGCTCGAAGGCCGCTTTGGCGGCTCGCGCACGCCGGTGCGTGCAGCACTCGTGCGGCTGGAGGCGGAAGAACTGGTGCGCCGCGACGGTCGCAACTGGATGGTTGCGCCGATCGAGCTGGGCGAGATCGCGGCGCTGGCCGAATTCCGCGAGGCGGTGGAGTCAAGTGCGGTGCGGCTCGCCTGCGAGCGCGCCTCCGAGGTCGACATCGATGCGGTTACCGAACTGCTCGATGCCTGCGAGCCGGATGCGCCGCGCGAAGAGTGGCACCGGGTCGGCACCGATTTCCATGTCGAGGTAGCGCGCCTCTCGGGCAATGAATTCCTGATCAAGGCAGTCGCCGGCGCCATGACTCGGCTGTCGCGGGCGCGGTGGCTGGAGCTGCGCACCGAGCAATCGCGCGACCATGCCTGGGCCGAGCACCGGCTGCTGCTCGATCTCATCCGCCGTCGCGAGGCCGATGCGGCGGCGCAGGCCATCTGCGAACACATACGTGACACGCGCGACCGGCTTCTGACTTCGCTGGAAGAGGATCGCCGAAGTCTCAGGGCACGCGGCTTTGCGATCGTCGGAAAGGCCTGACCCATGGACAGTGGAATGCAGAAGACGCCGACGGCCGAAGAGCCGGCCGGCGACGACGGCCAATCGGTCCATTGGCGGCGAAACCTTGTGGTGTGCCTGCTGGGCTCCTTCACCACCATCATCGCCATGACGCTCTTGTTGCCGTTCCTGCCTCTTTATGTCGAGCAGCTCGGCGTCACCGACCATGCATCGATCGTGCAGTGGTCGGGCATCGCCTATGGTGCGACCTTCTTTTCCGCGGCACTGACGGCGCCGCTCTGGGGCCAGCTTGGCGACCGCTATGGCCGGAAATCGATGCTGGTCCGCGCCAGCCTCGGCATGGCGGTGTCCATGTCGCTGATCGGCATGGCGCAGAATGTGTGGCAGCTGGTGGGTTTGCGGCTGTTTGCCGGCATTGCCGGCGGCTATGCCTCAGGCTCCGTCATCCTCGTAGCCACGCAGACGCCCAAGCAGCGCTCGGGCTGGGCGCTTGGCGTGCTGTCGTCGGGCGTCATGGCCGGCAATCTGGTCGGGCCGCTGATCGGCGGCGCCCTGCCGCAGCTCATCGGCATTCGCGAAACCTTCCTGCTGGCCGGCGGCGTGATCTTCGTCACCTTCCTGGCGACCACCTTCCTCATTCGGGAAGAGGCGCGGCCGCGGCACAAGAAAGCGGCGAAGGAGAAGGGCGGCTGGGCCGCCATCCCCGACAAGCGACCGATCCTGGCCATGCTGGCCACCGGCATGTTGCTGATGGTTGCCACCATGTCGATCGAGCCGATCATCACCGTCTATGTCGCGCAGCTTGTACAGGACGCTGGCCGGGTCACCATGGTGTCGGGCCTTGCCATGTCGGCGGCCGCACTCGGCGCCATCCTGTCGGCTTCGCGGCTCGGCAAGCTCGCCGATCGCATCGGCCACTGGGCGGTCATAACCGGATGTCTGGCGCTGTCTGCGGGCGTGCTGGTTCCGCAAGCCTTTGTCACGTCCGGCTGGCAGCTGGTGGGACTGCGGTTCCTTATGGGGTTGGCGTTGGGCGGCCTGTTGCCTTGTATCGCAAGTGTCATCCGTCACAACGTGCCGGATCGGATCGCCGGCAACGTGCTCGGCATCTCGACTTCGGCGCAATATGCGGGGCAGGTGGTCGGGCCTCTCGCCGGCGGCTTCGTCGGTGGACACATCGGGATGCGCGCGGTGTTTGTGGGCACGGCCGTGCTTATGGCTGCGGGCGCGGCCTACAATTGGCTGGCGCGGCCCGTGGAGGGCGCGGCGCAGGCGGAGCCGGCGGCGCAGGCAAAGCGTTAAGCAAATATTTAACCGATCGTGAAAGATTGAGCCAACGCTGGCCTCGCCGGCGATTGGCGCAAGGGGATGATCGGATGAAGTCCGAGGAGCAGTGGGAACTGGTTCGCGGCGGTCGCGGTCTGAGTATCGAGGAAGCCGGCATGGGCGCCCTGCGCGTTGCCCTGTTGTTCGGCACGGCTGCGGTTGCCTTTGCTCTGCTGGCAGTTCCCCTGCTGGACTCCCGCACCCGCACGCAGGTGGCGCGATCCGGCGTCGACATGACCACCACCGGCTCGATCAGCGGCACCACCACCAACTACACGATCCGGCGCAGCGTGCTGCAAGCCTCGCCCAACGCCGTCTGCATCATTCGCGAGAACGACGCCCGCCGCGGCAACTGCTGAGGGATTTTGTCCTCACAGGCGCGCGGACCGCGGTTTTTGCAGGTTCACCCACCGTTAAGGCTGTTCCATTAACCTTTCTTAATGGCTTGTCCTTATGGTCGCGGCAAAGGGATAGAGAACCGATGCGATCATTCATCAGGCGATTCCTAAAAGACCAGCGCGGCGCCACAGCCGTCGAATACGGTTTGATTGTCGCGGTCCTGTCGCTGACGATCGTCGCCGGGGTCGGCAAGGCAGGCGATGCCCTCGAATTCTTGTTCAGCGACAACAACAGTCGTCTGATCCAGGCCCTCAAGGCCACCGGCAACTAACCGGCGGAGCCACGGCCTCCCAGCCCGAGGCCTACTTCTCCTTGTGCTCGTCCAGCACCTGCGCCAGCGATACCTGCGCGGATCCCGGCTTCAGCGGCTTCTGCTGCGAGGCGTGTGGGGCCCAGCCCGACAGCCAGACGAAAGAGAAAGTGGCGCGCACGCGCCCGTCCGGATCCGAAAAGCGTTCGGCGTAGATTTCGGCCGCGCGCGAAAAAAGGGCCCGCGTGGCTGGTCGGCGCGAGCGGTCGATCAAGGCGTTGGTCGCGCCCATGGCGCGCAAATCCCGGATCAGCGCGAACATGTGGTCGTAGCGCACCGTCACCGTATCGATGTCGGCGACCGGCAGCGCAAAGCCCGAGCGTTGCAGAAGCGCGCCGGCATCGCGCACGTCGGTAAAGGGGCTGACGCGCGGGCTCACGCCCCCAAACATCTCGGTCTCGGCCGCAAGCAGGCTTTCGCGCAGCTCCGTCAAAGTATCGGCTCCGGCCATGGCTGCGAGGAAGAGGCCATCCGGCTTCAGCGCCCGGCGCGTCTGGATCAGCATGCCCGGAATGTCGTTCACCTCCTGAAGCGCCAGGAGGGAAACCACGAGGTCGACGCTTTCGGGTTCGAGCGGCAGGGTTTCCGGCGTTGCGACCTGTCCTTCGTCACCCGCCAGAAAGGCCGCATCGGACTCGATGCGCAGCACTTTTTCCGCCTTGCCGCTCGCCAGCACCGCATCGCGCGCCGCGGGCGTGACGCAGAATGCGGCGACGGCATTCTCGAAGCGCCGCTCCACCGTCGCGAGCCGGTCGGAAAGCTCTTCGGCAACTCGCGTCAGAAGAAAATCGGCGCCTGCAACTGGGCGCGCCAGGGCGCGGCGCTTGCGGGCGATGAGAAGCTTGGTGTCGAACAGAGGCTGCAATGCCGAAATCCTTGATGTTGTGGCCGCGCCCAGCCTATGGTCGGACAAGCAGCCTGAACCTCGTGGCCGATCCGATGCCGCAATTCAAGAGCCTTGCCCTTGCCGCGCTGGATTGGCCGGCGCGCGTGCTGTTTCCGCCGGTCTGCGCCGGCTGCCGGCGACATGTCTCGCAGCCGGGCTCGCTTTGTGCGCATTGCTGGCCGCAGCTGCGCTTTCTCGAAAAGCCCTGGTGCGAGGTGATGGGCACGCCCTTCACCCATGATATGGGGGTTGGCTTCCTGTCTGCCGAGGCCATTGCCAATCCGCCGCCCTTCGAGCGGGCGCGCGCGGCTGTTTCCTACTCGGGGGTGGCCCGGCAGCTGGTGCAGGGCCTGAAATATTCCGACCGCACGCATCTGGCGCCATGGATGGCGCGCTGGATGCTGCGTGCCGGCGCTGACCTGGTGGCCGATGCCGATGTGGTGGTGCCGGTGCCGCTGCATTGGCGACGCTTCCTGCATCGGCGCTTCAACCAGTCGGCCGAGCTTGGCCGCGTGGTGGCAAAGCTCTCGGACCTGCCTTTTGCGCCGATGGCGCTGGTTCGCGTCAAGGTCACGCGCCAGCAGGTGGGGCTGCAGCGCGCAGAACGCGAGGACAATGTGCGCGCCGCGTTCCGCGTGCCGCCCGAACGCGACATCGAGGTGCGGGGCAGGCGAGTGCTGGTGGTCGACGATGTCTACACCACCGGGGCGACCGTCGGCGCCGTGGCAAAGGCGCTGAAGAAGGGAGGCGCCAGCGCGGTCGACGTGCTGACATTTGCGCGCGTGCTGCCGGGGGACTTCCGGCCCGGCAAGGCAGAGACTATATAGACTGACGATAGCCGGCGCACGGAATGCCCATTCTCGGAGCATATCGAGCGTCGGCGGCTTGATTTGTTTGCGCATTTTCGCTTGATCGGAGGGAGCGCCTCGAACAGGACGGATTGCGCCGGGAACGTTGATGATGGTCGATGTAACGATCTATACCCGTGCCATGTGCGGCTACTGCAGCGCCGCCAAGCGTTTGCTCGAAAAGAAGGGCGTTGCCTTTCAGGAGCGCGATGTGACCTCCGCGCCGGAACTGCGCCAGGAAATGATCGAGCGCTCCGGACGGTTTACCTTCCCGCAGATTTTTGTCGGTAGCTTCCATGTAGGCGGCTGCGACGATCTGCATGACCTGGATGCGCAGGGGCGGCTCGACGGGCTGCTCGCCACCGGAACGCTGGCATAAGCGCCGATCCCCGAGGAGACGATCATGAGCAAATTCAAGGCAGCCGCCATCCAGATGCGGTCGGGCACCGATCCGAAGAAGAATGCCGAGACCTTCGAAGCACTGGTGCGGGAAGCGGCGGCCAAGGGCGCGACCTATGTGCAGTCGCCGGAAATGACCGGCGCCATGGTGCGCGACGCGGAGGCCCGGCAGACGGCCTTCACCACCGAGGACAAGGACCTCGTCGCCGCAACCGCCGCCAGGCTTGCGCGCGAACTCGGCATCTACATCCATGTCGGCTCGACGGCGATCGTGCGCGAGGACGGCAAGCTGGCCAACCGCGCGCTACTGCTTTCGCCCGAAGGCAAGACCGTCGCCACCTACGACAAGATCCATATGTTCGACGTCGATCTCGACAACGGCGAGAGCTGGCGCGAATCGTCGGCCTATGAGCCGGGCACGCAGGCTGTCGTCGCCGATCTGCCGTTTGCAAAGCTGGGCTTTGCCATCTGCTACGACGTGCGCTTCCCGCAGCTTTTCCGCGCCGAGGCTCTTGCAGGCGCCAATGTGATCACCGCTCCGGCCGCCTTCACGCGCCAGACCGGCGAGGCGCACTGGCATGTGCTGCAGCGCGCCCGCGCCATCGAGAACGGCGCTTTCATGATCTCGGCCGCACAGGGCGGCAAGCATGAGGACGGCCGCGAGACCTATGGCCACTCGATCATCATCGACCCGTGGGGCAGGGTCCTCGCCGAGGCCGACCACGAAGAACCGGGCGTGATCGTGGCCGAGATCGATACCTCGCTGTCGGCCGCCGCGCGCGGCAAGATCCCCAATCTGAAGAATGCACGCGAATTCTCCGTCAGTTCCGTGACGGCGAACGAGGGAGAGCCGCTGCGGGGAGCAGCATCTTGATCAGTTTTTCGCTTACCTGCGATAACGCCCACGAGTTCGAAGGGTGGTTCCGCAGCAATGACGATTTTGAGGCGCAGAAGAAGCGCAAGCTCGTCGATTGCCCTGTCTGCGGCTCGCACAAAGTGGAAAAGGCGCTGATGGCGCCTGCCGTTTCCACCGGCCGCAAGCAGGAAAAGATCGCGCTCGCCGTGAACGCGCAGCAGCGCGAAGCGCTGGCGCAGCTCAAGGCGCTGTCGGAAAAGATCCGCGAGAATTCCGACTATGTCGGCGATAAGTTTGCCGAAGAGGCGCGCAAGATTCACTTCGGCGAAACCGAGGCGCGCGGCATCTATGGCGAGGCGACACCCGACGAGGCAAAGAGCCTCGCCGATGACGGCGTCGACTTCATGCCGCTGCCGGTGTTTCCAGACGATCGCAACTGAACTCATGCCGGCTGGCCCGTCCGACCTCGGGTTCCGGGCGGGCCGCTTTCATTGCCCCTCACATTCCCGCCTGCTGGCGCATTCGTCTTTGCCGGTTTTTCGGTCAGATCGCGCTGAATTCGATTAAGGAAGCGCGATGAAAGCTCTTTGGAACTCGGCCATCGGCCTGCTGCTGGTCAACGGCCTGTTGCTGGGTCTCACCTTGCCGTTCGGCAAGATGGCGACGGCGGCGGGCGTTCCGCCGGCAATCTGGGCTTTCGTCATCTCCTTCGGCGCGGGGGCGGTGCTGTTTTCGGCTCTGGTGGCGAACGGCGGCAGCATCGGCCTCGACCGGCGCAAGCTGCGCTATTTCGTGGTCGTGGCGGCGGTGTCCTATGCGATCCCGAACCTGCTGCTATTCGCATCCATCCCGCATCTCGGGGTCGGCTTCACCGGCATCATGTTCACCATGTCGCCGCTGTTCACGTTGGCTTTTTCGCTGATGCTGAAGCTGCGACGGCCGAGCATGCTGGGCCTTGCCGGCATCGGCGTCGGCTTCGTCGGCGCGCTGGTGGTTGCGACGACGCGCGGGGAGGCGAGCCAGCCCGCAGACCCCATCTGGGTTGCCGCCGGCCTTCTGATCCCGGTCAGCCTCGCGGTCGGCAATGTCTACCGCACGGTCGACTGGCCAAAGGGCAGCGGGCCGATCCAGCTGGCGGCGGGAAGCCATCTTGCGGCGGCGGTGATGCTGCTGGTGGCGGCTGCGTCCAGCGCGGGCGGCAGTCCCTTCGCCCCGCTCGCCGATGTGCCCTGGCTGGTGGTGGCGCAGGTGATCGTCTCGTCGGCGATGTTTGCCGTGTTCTTCCGCCTGCAGGCGGTGGGCGGGCCGGTCTATCTCAGCCAGATCGGCTATGTCGCCGCGGCCATCGGCCTGATTTCAGGCATGCTGTTCCTCGGCGAAAGCTACCGGCTCGAAACCTGGCTGGGCGCCGTGCTGATTTCCATCGGTCTGGTAATGACCACCAAGGCGCAGTTGCGGGCGGCCTGAGTTCCCGTCAGGCGACCCGCCGCTTCTCCGTCAGCACCATATAGTTGACGTCCATGTCGCTGGAGCGCTGCCAGCGGTCGGCAAGCGGGTTGTAGGTGACGCCGGTGCGGTCGGTAATCATCATGCCGGCATTGCTCAGCATCTGCTCCAGTTCCTCGGGCCGCACCAGCTTGCTGAACTGATGCGTGCCGCGCGGCAGCCAGCGCAGCACATATTCCGCGCCGAAAATCGCCAGGCCCAGCGCCTTCAGCGTGCGGTTGATGGTGGCCACGAACATGATGCCGTCCGGCTTCACCAGTTCGCTGGTTTTGGTGATGTAGAGCTGCGGGTCCGAAACGTGCTCGATCACTTCCATGTTGAGCACCACGTCGAATTTTTCGCCGGCGTCCGCCAGCGCTTCGGCGGTGGTGGCCCGATAGTCGATGGTCACGCCGGATTCGGCCGCGTGCAGCTTGGCCACCTCGATATTGGTCTCCGAGGCGTCGGCGCCGACGACCTCGGCCCCAAGCCGGGCCATCGGCTCGCACAGAAGGCCGCCGCCGCAGCCGATGTCGAGGATGCGCAGGCCCTCGAAGGGTCGCGCCTGATGCGAATCACGGCCAAAGCGCGCGGCCACCTGGTCGCGCACATAGGCCAGTCGCACGGGATTGAACTTGTGCAGAGGGCGGAATTTTCCGTTCGGATTCCACCATTCGGCGGCGAGGGCCGAAAAGCGTTCCACCTCTGCGGTGTCGATCGTCGATCGCGTGGCTTCGGGCATGGCTCGTCTCCTTCGTTTCAAGGAAGTCGGCGGTGCGGCGCGGATTGTCAAGGCAACATTTTTTGCGCGCGCGTTTCGTCCTTGCCACGCCCGGCTTTTGCCGTCTGGCCATTGTCATCCTTCGACATGCTCAGGATGAGGGAACCTGGGAAGACGGGCGGTCGTCGGACGCGCTCGTTTTGGTAAATCTTGCGGCCCTTCGACCGCCCGTTCGATGCGCTTGCCTGGGTTTGTTCGCCTCCGCATTCGCGCGGCCAGCCACACCCTGGGCCCGGACTTGGGGATTCATCATCCAGCAGCGCCACCGTTAGCGCCACCAGCCCGGACATCGTCGCCCTCCACGCTCATCCGGTTCATGACCCGTGTTCCCGGTGAGGCCGATGGGGAGGATTATGGGGGAGGCGCGAATGTGGGGGAGAAAAGAAGCTAAGATTTTCTTTTGACGCAAATGATTTCAGGGAGTTAGATCGGGTCAATCTTGGAATTCTCAGGAATCCATCCCCGTTTCCTGCCGTCGCACCCCCCTCTCCGTCGCGCTTCGCGCGCCACCTCTCCCCCATTTCATGGGGGCGAGGAACCCAAGTCCTGAGGGGTCGCGACCTTGGCGGGTGACGGTTCCTCGCCCCGCTCTCGGGGAGAGATGGCTCGGGCGAAGCCCGAGACGGAGAGGGGGCGCCATGGCGCCATGGGCCGTGATTCATGCTCATTCTGCGCCGCGGCGGCTCTGGCGCAGCTGGCATGGGTCGCCGTAACTCCGCACTCGCTTCGCTCATGCTCCGGCCCGAGGATGACGATTGGGGTAGAGGCTCTCGCGAACCTGCCATCAGTATGCTTTGCCGCATATCGGACGCGGCAATGCGCGACTTGCGAAACAGCCAGCTTTTGGCTATGGAGGCCGCGACTTGGCGCCCCGGAATCCGTGGCGCTTTCGTTTGGATTTTCCGGTGCCGTGACAGGCCCTGGGGACAGTGTGAAGGGCGACCGGTTTCCATGGCGCGTATTGTGATGAAATTCGGCGGAACTTCCGTCGCCGACATCAGCCGCATCCGCAATGTGGCCCGCCACGTCAAACGCGAGGTCGATGCCGGCCACGAGGTTGCCGTGGTCGTTTCGGCCATGGCAGGCAAGACCAACGAGCTGGTTGCCTGGACCCGCGAAGCCTCTGCCATGCACGATGCGCGCGAATATGACGCCGTAGTCGCGTCCGGCGAACAGGTGACTGCCGGACTGCTGGCCATTGCCCTGCAGAACATCGGCGTCAACGCGCGCTCCTGGCAGGGCTGGCAGATCCCGATCCGCACCGACAACTCCCATGGCGCCGCCCGCATTCTCGACATCGACGGTTCGTTCCTGGTCGAGCGCTTCAAGCAGGGGCAGGTCGCCGTCATTGCAGGTTTCCAGGGTCTTGGCCCGGACAACCGCATTGCCACGCTTGGCCGTGGCGGCTCCGACACTAGTGCTGTGGCGATCGCCGCTGCCGTGAAGGCCGACCGCTGCGATATCTACACCGATGTCGACGGGGTCTATACTACCGACCCGCGCATCGAGCCCAAGGCGCGGCGCATGAGCAAGATCTCCTTCGAGGAAATGCTCGAAATGGCCTCGCTCGGCGCCAAGGTCTTGCAGGTGCGCTCGGTCGAGCTTGCCATGGTGCATCGCGTGCGCACCTTCGTGCGCTCCTCCTTCGAGGACCCGGATGCGCCAGGAATGGGGGATTTCGACAATCCGCCCGGAACGCTTATTTGCGACGAGGATGAAATCGTGGAACAGCAGGTCGTCACCGGAATCGCTTACGCCAAGGACGAGGCCCAGATTTCGCTGCGCCGCGTCGCCGACCGGCCGGGCGTCGCCGCCGGCATCTTCGGGCCGCTGGCTGAAGCCAACATCAATGTCGACATGATCGTCCAGAACATCTCCGAGGACGGCAAGTCGACCGACATGACCTTCACCGTGCCGTCGGGCGACGTCTCCAAGGCGCTGGCCGTGCTCGCGAAGATCAATTCCGAGATCGGCTTCGACGCCGTGCAGCACGACGAGGGCATGGCCAAGGTGTCGGTCATCGGCATCGGCATGCGCAGCCACGCCGGCGTTGCCGCCACCGCCTTCAAGGCGCTGGCCGACAAGGGCATCAACATCCGCGCGATCACCACTTCCGAGATCAAGATCTCGATCCTGATCGACGGCCCCTATACTGAACTTGCCGTTCGGACTTTGCATTCCGTCTACGGGCTCGATAAGCAGTAGACAGACGATTTTTCGTCCCGCGTGTTAGCCGGCGTGTGGCACAATGCACGCCGGCCAACGTTATTTTGGAGCGACGCCTGATGCGTGACACGGCTGGCGGTCCCCGCGTTCTGTTGAAACGGCTCCGCGAGCTCATGGCAGAGCCGCTCGAGCCGCAGGAGCGGCTCGACCGTATCGTGCGCGACATCGCCTCCAACATGGTGGCGGAAGTCTGCTCGCTCTACGTGCTGCGCGCCGACTCGGTGCTCGAACTCTACGCCACCGAAGGTCTCAATCCCGGGTCGGTCCACTTGGCCCAGCTGCGGCTCGGCCAGGGTCTGGTCGGCACCATTGCCGCGAGCGCCCGGCCGCTCAACCTTTCCAACGCGCAGGAACACCCGGCCTTCGCCTATCTCCCGGAAACGGGCGAGGAGATCTACCACTCCTTCCTCGGCGTGCCGGTGCTGAGGGCAGGGCGCACGCTGGGCGTTCTGGTCGTGCAGAACCGCACCAAGCGCCACTATCGCGACGAGGAACTCGAGGCGCTGGAAACCACCGCCATGGTGATCGCCGAGATGATCGCCACCGGCGACCTGGCGCGGCTGTCGCGCCATGGCGGCCTCGAACTCGACCTGCGCCGCTCTGCGACCATCAAGGGCCTGGCCTTCAACGATGGCGTCGGCCTCGGCCATGTAGTGCTGCACGAGCCGCGCATCGTGGTGACCAACCTGTTCAACGAGAACAGCGACCAGGAGCTGCGCCGCCTCGAAACCGCGCTCGGCTCGCTCAGGTTATCGATCGACGACATGCTGGAGCGCCGCGAGGTGGCCTTCGAGGGCGAGCACCGCGAGGTGCTGGAAGCCTACCGCATGTTCGCCAACGATCGCGGCTGGGTGCGCCGGCTGGAAGAGGCGATCCGCAACGGCCTGACGGCGGAAGCGGCGGTGGAAAAGGTGCAGAGCGACACCCGCGCGCGCATGCTCCACATGACCGATCCTTATCTGCGCGAGCGGATGAGCGATTTCGACGATCTCGCCAATCGCCTGCTGCGCCAGCTGATGGGCCGCGCGCCGGAAGACGTTGCCGCCACCTTGCCCAAGGATGCGATCATCGTCGCGCGCTCGATGGGCGCGGCGGAGATGCTGGACTATCCTCGCGAAAAGCTGCGCGGCCTCGTGCTGGAGGACGGCACGGCAACCAGCCATGTCGTCATCGTGGCCCGCGCCATGGGCATTCCGGTGGTTGGCCAGGCCAAGGGCGCCGTGTCGATGGCCGAAAATGGCGACGCCATCATCGTCGACGGCGAGGACGGCACGCTGCAATTGCGTCCGCAGTCGGATGTCGAGGCCGCCTATGCCGAGAAGGTGCGGTTCCGGGCACGCCGGCAGGAGCTCTATCGCGAGCTGCGCACCAAGCCATCCAAGAGCAAGGACGGCGTGCATGTCGATCTCCTGATCAATGCCGGGCTGATGGTCGACCTGCCGCAGCTGGCGGAAGCCGGCGCGGGCGGCATCGGCCTGTTCCGCACAGAGCTGCAGTTCATGGTGGCTTCGACCTTCCCGCGCGCCGAGGCGCAGGAGGGGCTGTACCGCGACGTGCTCGACGCCGCGCAGGGCAAGCCCGTCACTTTCCGCACCATTGATATCGGTGGCGACAAGGTGCTGCCTTACTTCAAGAACACCGCGCATGAGGAAAACCCCGCGCTCGGCTGGCGCGCCATCCGCCTGACGCTGGACCGGCCGGGCCTGCTGCGCTCGCAGGTGCGCGCGCTGCTCAAGGCGGCCGGCGGGCGCGAGCTCAAGCTGATGCTGCCGATGGTGACCGAGCTTGCCGAGATCGCCCAGGCGCGCGAGATCATTGACCGCGAGGTGCGGCATCTGTCGCGTTTCGCGCATCTGCTGCCGACCAGCCTCAAGGTCGGTGCGATGGTCGAGGTGCCCTCACTGCTGTGGCAGCTCGACGAGCTGATGAAGTCGGTGGATTTCGTCTCGGTCGGCTCGAACGATTTGTTCCAGTTCGTCATGGCTACCGATCGCGGCAACACCCAGCTGTCCGACCGGTTCGACCCGTTGTCAGTGCCGTTCCTGCGCGTGCTCAAGCACATTGCGGACGCCGGCCGGCGCAACCACACGCCGGTGACGCTGTGCGGCGAGCTTGCCGGCAAGCCGATCTCGGCCATGGCCTTGATCGGGCTCGGCTATCGCTCCATCTCGATGTCGCCGGCCGCGATCGGCCCGGTGAAGGCGATGCTGACCGAACTGCCGGTGAATGAGATCAAGGCGTTCCTCGAGGACAATCTCGGCGGGCCGCGTGTCGATCTGCCGATGCGCGGGCTGTTGCAGACCTTCGCCGACGACCGCGCCATCCCGCTGTAAAAGTATAAAGACCGCATATGATCAATCTGCCCCGCGACCGCATGGACCAGGTAGTCAAGCGTTTCGACATGCTCGAAGCGCAGATGGCGGCCGGCCCCGATCCGGATGCCTATGTGAAGATGGCTTCGGAATATGCGGACATCCAGGAGATGGTCGCCAAGATCCGCGAGCTGCGCGCGGCCGAGCAGGAGGTGGTCGACCTCGAGGCCATGCTCTCCGACAAGGGCACCGATGCCGAGATGCGCGCGCTCGCCGAAGGCGAACTGCCGGCGGTGGAGGAGAAGATCGAGGACCTGCAGAAGGAGATCCAGATCCTGCTGCTGCCCAAGGATGCGGCAGACGAAAAGAACGCCATCCTCGAAATCCGCGCCGGCACCGGCGGCGACGAGGCGGCTTTGTTCGCGGGCGACCTGTTCCGTATGTATGAGCGCTACGCGGCCGAGCAGGGCTGGCGCATGGAAGTGGCGTCGGCCAGCGAAGGCGAGGTCGGCGGCTTCAAGGAAATCATCGCGACTGTCTCCGGCAAGGGGGTGTTCGCCAAGCTGAAATACGAATCGGGCGTGCACCGGGTGCAGCGCGTGCCGGAAACGGAAGGCAGCGGCCGCATCCACACCTCGGCGGCCACGGTCGCGGTGCTGCCGGAGGCCGAAGAGGTCGACATCGAGATCAGGGCGGAGGATATCCGCATCGACACGATGCGCGCCTCGGGCTCGGGCGGCCAGCACGTCAACACCACCGATTCGGCGGTGCGAATCACACACTTGCCCACTGGCATCATGGTGGTGCAGGCGGAAAAATCGCAGCACCAGAACCGGGCGCGCGCCATGCAGATCCTGCGCGCACGCCTGTTCGATATGGAGCGCTCGAAGGCCGATGCCGAGCGCTCCGAATCGCGCAAGGCGCAGGTGGGCTCGGGCGACCGCTCCGAGCGCATCCGTACCTACAATTTCCCGCAAGGGCGCGTGACCGACCACCGCATCAACCTCACCCTCTACAAGCTCGACCGGGTGATGATGGGCGAGATGGGCGAGATCGTCGACGCGCTGATTTCCGACCACCAGTCGAAGCTCCTGGCCGAGTTTTCGGAAGGCTGAGCAAGGCAACGCATATGACCGAGACCGGCGCGACGGCTACACCAGCGACCCTGGCCGGGCTGCTGCGCACCGTGCGCGCGAGGCTCGCTGAAGCCGGCATCGGAGACGCCGGCCTCGATGCGCGGCTGATCGTCGAGCATTTTTCCGGCACGACCCGCACCGATGCGATCGTTTCGCCCGACCGCGAGCTCGCGCCGCCGGTGCTGGCCGAAATCGAAGCGGCGCTTTCCCGCCGCCTTGCAGGCGAGCCGGTGCATCGCATCCTGGGCTTTCGCGAGTTCTACGGCCTGAGGCTCTTCCTGTCGCCCGAAACGCTCGAGCCGCGCCCCGATACCGAGACGCTGGTCGACTTGGTGCTGCCCTTCGTGCGCGAGGTGGCGAAGCGGGAAGGTGCCTGCTGCATCCTCGATCTCGGGACCGGAACCGGCGCCATTCCGCTTGCGCTGCTGAGCCAGGTGCCGCAGGCGACGGCCATTGGCGCCGATGTCGTGCCGGGCGCGCTGGCTACCGCGCGCCGCAATGCCGAGCAACTTGGCCTGTCGGATCGCTTCGAAACCGTCGAATCCGACTGGTTCTCAAAAATTTCGGGGCGCTTCCATTTAATCGTCTCAAACCCGCCTTATATAAAGAACACGGATATTGGCGCTCTCCAGCGCGAAGTGCGGGGCTTCGATCCGCTTCTTGCCCTTGACGGTGGGGATGATGGTCTCGATGCTTATCGCGTGATCGCCGCCGGGACAGCGGCATATCTGGAAGTTGGCGGCAGGGTCGCCTTGGAAATCGGGTTCGATCAGAGAACAAGTGTAACGGACATTTTCGGCGTAGCCGGATTTGAACTTCTCGCAGCTGGAAATGACCTTGCGGGAAACGATCGTACGCTGCTTTTCCAGCGACGAATCAAAGCGTTGTAGTAGATCGAAAAAATACTTGGCAACTCTCGGGAATGCCGCTAGGTTCGAGATACCGGATGAGACGAAGCAGGCAGTGCTGTTATCGATTCGGTTCCCATGGAAACAAACTGCCTTCTTGCGTAGACGACGCTTTTGCTTCGTGCGGGGATCACCCGGCAAGTGACATGAGACCGGAACGGAATGGTACGTGACGCCAACGCAAGCACTGCGGGCGAACACCGTCGGAACACCACGAGATGGCTGGCCGCTGACGCGCCCCGCTCGCGGGTTATTTTCAAGATGAAGAGAGTCGGATGAGGCCACAACAGCAGAACAGGCGTATGCGCGGCCGTAACAATGGCGGCGGTAACAACAACAACAACAATAACAATGGTCGCAAAGGCCCAAATCCGCTTACGCGCAATTACGAGAGCAACGGCCCGGACGTGAAGATTCGCGGGTCTGCCCAGCAGATCGCAGAGAAGTACGCAACCCTCGCTCGTGACGCGCAAAGCGCCGGCGACCGGGTGATGGCGGAAAACTATCTGCAGCACGCCGAGCACTACAACCGCATCATCGCAGCCGCCCAGGCGCAGGTGCAGCAATTCCAGAACACTCGCAGCGACGACTTCGACGACGATGATCAGGATCGCGAAGAGTTCGACGGCAACAATGCCGGCAATGTTCAACCAAGCGGCGGCCAGCAGCAGCAGAGCGCCCCGGCAGCGGCGCCGGAGCAGGTCGCAGCGCCGGTCGTGAGCAATGGTTCGGGCCCGCAGCCGGTGATCGAGGGCATGCCCGCCGAAGTCGCGCTGAGCAGCGAAGTGGCGGCTGACAATGCCGGCCACCGCGGCGACAACCGCGGCCGTGGCCGTGGTCGCCGCCCGAATCCCGTGCAGGCGCAGCCGCAGTCTGCCGACCAACAGCAGTCTGTCGACCAGTCGCAGCCCGTCGAGCAGTCGCAGCCGGAGACGGCGGCGGAAGCAAATGGCGGCTCGACCGAGACCGCCGAGCCGGCCGAGGAAAAGGCCGCCGCACCGCGTCGCGGTCGTCGTCCGCGCCGTGGCGAGCGCCAGCCGGACGAAGCTGCCGGTGGCGAAGCTCCGGCAAGCGATGGGCCGGGCGACGACTCGGTTCTGGCAGCTGCCAACGGCTGAGCGGCAGGCAGATTTCAAGGTTTGGAACGGCGGAGATTCAGGTCTCCGCCGTTTTTGTTTGCGCGGCCGGAAAATCCGTCTTGAGGAAATTCCGCGCATACCCATATCTGGCTGGAAATGGACCCGGCTCTGCTGAGCGGGTTCGTCACCGCAATCTGATCCGGTGCCGCAAAGCGGGCCGGACCGGCAAGGAGACAGACATGAACTTAGAGAAATATTCCGAACGGGTGCGGGGATTCATCCAGTCGGCCCAGACGCTTGCCCTTTCCCGAAACAACCAGCAGTTCACGCCTGAGCATATCCTGAAGGTGCTCGTCGATGACGACGAAGGCCTCGCCGCGTCGCTGATCGAGCGCGCCGGCGGCCGCGCCCGCGAAGTCAAGCTCGGCGTCGAAGCCGCGCTCGATGCGCTGCCGAAGGTCGAGGGTGGAAATGGCCAGCTCTATATGGCCCAGCCGCTCGCCAAGGTTTTTGCCACCGCCGAGGATCTGGCCCAGAAGGCCGGCGACAGTTTTGTCACCGTCGAGCGCCTGCTGCAGGCGCTGGCCATGGAGAAGTCGGCCAAGACTTCGGAAATTCTCGCCAAGGCCGGTGTCACCCCGCAGGCGCTGAACCAGGCGATCAACGAGATTCGTAAAGGGCGCACCGCCGATTCGGCGAGCGCGGAGCAGGGCTATGACGCGCTGAAGAAGTATGCGCGCGACCTGACCGCCGACGCCCGTGCGGGCAAGCTCGACCCGGTCATCGGCCGCGACGACGAAATTCGCCGCACCATCCAGGTGCTGTCGCGGCGCACCAAGAACAACCCCGTGCTCATCGGCGAGCCCGGCGTCGGCAAGACTGCGATCGCCGAGGGCTTGGCGCTGCGTATCGTCAATGGCGACGTGCCCGAATCGCTGAAGGACAAGCAGCTGATGGCGCTCGACATGGGCGCGCTGATTGCCGGCGCGAAATATCGCGGCGAGTTCGAGGAGCGGCTGAAGGCGGTTCTTTCGGAAGTTACGTCGGCTGCCGGCGGCATCATCCTGTTCATCGACGAGATGCACACGCTGGTCGGTGCCGGCAAGGCAGACGGCGCGATGGATGCGTCGAACCTGCTGAAGCCAGCTCTGGCGCGCGGCGAGCTGCACTGCGTAGGCGCCACCACGCTCGATGAGTATCGCAAGTATATCGAGAAGGACGCGGCCCTTGCCCGCCGCTTCCAACCGGTGTTCGTGGACGAGCCGACGGTTGAGGACACGATCTCGATCCTGCGCGGCCTGAAGGAGAAGTACGAGCAGCACCACAAGGTGCGTATCTCCGACTCGGCGCTGGTTTCGGCAGCGACTCTGTCCAATCGCTACATCTCCGATCGCTTCCTGCCCGACAAGGCGATCGACCTGGTGGACGAAGCAGCCTCGCGGCTCAGGATGCAGGTCGATTCCAAGCCCGAGGCGCTGGACGAGATCGACCGCCGCATCATGCAGCTGAAGATCGAGCGCGAGGCGCTGCGCGTCGAAAAGGACGAGGCTTCGAAGGATCGTCTCGCCCGGCTCGAGACGGAACTGACCTCGCTTGAGGAAGAATCCGACGCGCTGACGGCCAAGTGGCAGGCCGAAAAGCAGAAGTTGGGTCTCGCCGCCGACCTCAAGAAGCAGCTCGAAGACGCACGCAACGAACTGGCGATTGCCCAGCGCAAGGGCGAGTTCCAGCGCGCCGGCGAGCTTGCCTATGGCAAGATCCCCGAGCTCGAGCGCAAGCTGAAGGAAGCCGAGGCGCAGGACAAGGACAGCAAGGGCGGCATGGTTCAGGAGACCGTGACGCCGGACAACATCGCCCACATCGTCTCGCGCTGGACCGGCATTCCGGTCGACAAGATGATGGAAGGCGAGCGCGAGAAGCTGCTCAGGATGGAAGACGAGCTTGCCAAGCGCGTCGTCGGCCAGGGCGAGGCGGTGCAGGCTGTCTCCAAGGCGGTTCGCCGTGCCCGCGCCGGCTTGCAGGACCCGAACCGGCCGATCGGCTCGTTCATGTTCCTCGGCCCCACGGGCGTCGGCAAGACGGAGCTTACCAAGGCGCTTGCCTCCTTCCTGTTCGATGACGAGACCGCGATGGTGCGCATCGACATGTCGGAGTTCATGGAGAAGCACTCGGTCGCCCGGCTGATCGGCGCGCCTCCCGGCTATGTCGGCTATGAGGAAGGCGGCGTGCTCACCGAAGCGGTGCGGCGCCGGCCCTATCAGGTCGTGCTTTTCGACGAGGTCGAGAAGGCGCATCCGGACGTCTTCAATGTGCTCCTGCAGGTGCTGGACGACGGTCGCCTGACCGACGGTCAGGGCCGCACGGTCGACTTCCGCAACACGCTGATCATCATGACCTCGAACCTGGGTGCCGAATATCTGGTCGGCCTCGGCGAGCATGAGGATGTCGACAAGGTCCGCGACGAGGTCATGGCCGTGGTCAGGGCGTCGTTCCGGCCGGAGTTCCTCAACCGCATCGACGAGGTGATCCTGTTCCATCGCCTGCGCCGCCAGGACATGGACAAGATCGTCGAGATCCAGCTCAAGCGGCTGGAGAAGCTGCTTGCCGATCGCAAGATCACGCTGCAGCTCGATCACGACGCAATCGAGTGGCTGGCCAACAAGGGCTACGACCCGGCCTATGGCGCCCGGCCGCTGAAGCGGGTGATGCAGAAGGAACTGCAGGATCCGCTGGCCGAGAAGATCCTGCTCGGCGATATCCTCGACGGATCGACGGTGAAGATCACCGCCGGCTCCGACAGGCTGAACTTCCGCACCAAGGCGGCCAAGCCGGTGGAAGAAGAAAAGGCCGCCTGAGGATACGGGCGCAATCGCAGACAAATGGCCGCCTTTGGGCGGCCATTTTCATGCCCGGTTCATGTGAGAACCGTTAGGCGGATTTCGCATTTGCGATTGAACATGCGGAGGCTGCCGAGGGGCAGCGCACTACCGGGGAAATTTGGCGAATATGATCAGCAGGATTGGTTTTCTTGCGGCGGTTGCGGCCGGATTTTGGGCCTATGCTGCCGAAGCCGCGACGGCGCCTGACATGCGCGCGCTCGAGGCGACGCGAATCAGCAAACCAGCCGACGCAGGCGTGCAGCTGGCCCAAGCGCATGACGTACAAATCTATTTCGACGGCAAGGGCAACCGCGTCATCGTCGATTCCTATACCGGAGAGATCATCGCCGTTCAGCCGCCCCGAGGCGTGGTTGGCAGCCGCAACGACCGGCGGGCGGTGCGTCCGCAGCCGCGCGAGCGCAACTATGACGACGACTATTCCTACGAGACCGACAGCCAGCCGCGCGGCCGCTGGCGCGAGCGTTATCCCGAATCGCCGAGCTATGACGACGACCAGGACTATTCGCTGGGGCAGGACCATTTCCCGCCACCGCCCGGCAGCGCGTTCCCGGACGAGCAGTCCTATCCGGACTACCGGCAGCAGCAGCCGCAGGTGGTGCGGCGCGAACCGGTGACGCGCGCACCGCTCGGCGAGCCGAACGCAAGCCAGCCGGGCACCGCGCCGGACAGCTCCGAGCAGCTGACCATCATCGAGGCGCCTTCGGCCGACGACACTGCGGTTACCGAACCGCCCACGACGTTTACGGCGCGCGAAGACGTCGCTTCGATCCAGATACTGCTCGACCGGGCAGGGGCCTCGCCGGGCGTCATCGACGGCAAGTTCGGCAGCAATGTCGACAAGGCCCTGCTTGCCTATCGCGATATCACCGGCGTCAGCCTGAGGTCGACCGATACAGCCGAGATCAAGGCCCAGCTTGCGGCCACCGGCGGCGATGCGTTCGTCAACTACACGATCACGCCCGAGGATGCGGCCGGTCCGTTCGTGGCGTCCGTGCCTGCCGACTACAGCGAGAAAGCGCAGCTCGACCGCATGAGCTACACCTCGGTGATCGAAATGCTGGGTGAGCGCTTCCACATGGACGAGGGCTATCTGAAGGCCCTCAATCCTGGGGCGAATTTCAACCGTCCCGGCACCATCATCCGGGTGGCGAATACCAAGCGGCAGGCCGCGAGCAAGGTTGCAAGCATCATCGCCGACAAGGGACGCAAGCAGGTCCGCGCCTATGACGCTGCCGGCAAGCTGGTCGTCGCCTACCCGGCCACCATCGGCTCGTCCGACACGCCGTCGCCGACCGGCACGCATGCCGTGTCGCGCGTGGCGCTGAATCCCAACTACACCTACAATCCCAAGCTGAACTTCAAGCAGGGCAACAACGACAGGATCCTCACCATTCCGCCGGGGCCGAACGGGCCGGTCGGCACGGTGTGGATCGCGCTCGACAAGCCGACCTACGGCATCCACGGCACGCCCGATCCGTCCAAGATCGGCAAGACCGAAAGCCATGGCTGCGTGCGCCTGACCAACTGGGATGCCGAGCAGCTGGCCAAGCTGGTCAGCCCCGGCGTGCCGGTCGAGTTCGTCGAATAGGTTGTTGGAAGGCACGCCGCCGGGCCGAAAAAGGTCTGGATGGCGGGGGCTAGCCGGGAAAACGCCGCCGACATAGATTCCGGCGATGTCCGCACGGGGATCATCCGATTCGACCATAGACGCTGCGCCGGCGGTGACACGAACCTTTTGCCCGCCGCAGGGCCGCCGGTTCGTCATGCTCTCGGCGATCCTCGCATCGAGCATGGGCTTCATCGACGGCTCCGTCGTCTCGCTCGCCATGCCGGTGATCCGCACCGATCTCGGCGCCACGCTGGTCGACGCGCAGTGGATCAGCAATGGCTACATGCTCTTTCTGTCCGCGCTGGTGCTGCTCGGCGGAGTTGCCGGCGACGTCTTCGGCGTGCGCAACATCTTTGCCGGCGGTATTGCCATCTTCATGGTCACGTCGCTGCTTTGCGCGATTTCGGCCGATGCCGAGATGCTGATCGTGATGCGCGCCGCGCAAGGCATCGGCGCTGCCTTCATGGTGCCGGGCAGCCTCGCCATCATTGCCAAGGCCTACCCCGCCGACATACGCGGCGCGGCAATCGGGCAATGGGCCGCCTATTCCTCGCTGGCGACGGCGATGGGGCCGTTCATCGGCGGTGTCGTGCTTTCGTTCGGTGAACCCTGGATGTGGCGCCTGATCTTCGCCATCAACGTGCCGATCGGCATCGTGACATTGGTGATGCTGCTGACGCGGGTGCCGGCCGACCGGCCTTCGGCCAAGCGGCGGCTGGATATACTGGGCTCCATCCTCGCGACCGTCAGCCTGGGCGTATTGGCCTGGGGCATGACCAGCTTCGGCCTGCCCAGGGAAGGGCAGTGGCTCAGCCCGGGCGTCTGGCTGCTGATCGGCGCGCTGCTCTTTGCCGGTTTCGTGCTTTGGGAAAGCCACACGCGCACGCCGATGGTGAAGCTCCAGCTGTTCCGCTCGCGCATCTTCTCCGGCGCCAACATCTACACGCTGTTTCTGTTCTTCGCCTTCAGCGCGGTGCTGTTCTTCCTGCCCATGACGGTGATTACCGGCTGGGGCGTGAAGGAGTGGCAGGCAAGCCTGCTGTTCATTCCGCTGTCGTTGTTCATCGCGCTCTTGTCGGGATATTCGGGGCGGCTGGCGGATCGCTGGGGGCCGCGCCTGCCGTTGACGCTGGGGGCGGCCATCATGACCGTGTCCTATGCGCTCTTGGCGCTGACCATGCCGATGATGCGACTGTGGGAGGTCACCTTCCCGGTGCTTCTGCTCAACGGGCTCGGCATGGCGATCATCGTATCGCCGCTTTCGGCGGCGGTGATGCTGGCCGTTTCGGATGACGATACGGGCCTGGCCTCGGGCGTGAACAATGCGGTCGCCCGCGCCGCCGGCCTGATGGCGGTCGCAGCCCTCGGCGCGGTTGCCGGGCTGGTGTTTACCGGCGTGCTCGGCGCCCCGGTCGCGGGCGTGGAGTTTGGTGCCGCACCGCAAACCGCGCTGGCTCCGGAAACCGAGGCCTTGCGGGTCGAGGCGACGAATCGGGCTTTCGAGGTGATCGCCTGGGTGTCGGCCGCACTTTGCGCGGCATCGGTGGCGGTGGCCTGGGTGACCCAGCCTTCATGGCCGGACAGAAAAAAATGATTATTCGCCGGCCTTGGCGCTGGCGACCTTCAGCGAGGCGGTCTTCTTGTCTTCCTTGAGCAGGTCGTCGATGCGCTCGCGTTCGCGCTTGAACGCAACCAGGTCGTCGCCTTTCAGCACCTTGCCGAGCGGCAGGCGCACGCGCATCGGGTCGACCTTGGTGCCGTTGACCATCAGCTCGTAGTGCAGGTGCGGGCCGGTCGCGAGGCCGGTCGAGCCGAGATAGCCGATGACCTGACCCTGCCGCACCTTCGCGCCGGCCACGATACCGGACGCAAAACCGCTCTGGTGGTTGTAGGAGGTCTCGTAGCCATTGGGGTGGCGGATGATGGTCTGCTTGCCATAGCCGCCGGCCCAGCCCGCCTTTTCCACCACGCCATTGCCCGCGGCGATGATCGGCGAGCCGGTGGGGGCCGCCCAGTCGACGCCGGTATGCATGCGGGTGTAGCCCAGGATAGGATGGCGCCGCGCGCCGAAGCCCGAGCGGAAGGTGCCGTTGGGCAGGGGGTTGCGCAGCAGGAACTGCTTGGAGCTGCGGCCTTCCTCGTCGAAATAGTCGAAGCTGCCGTCGTTCGACTGGAACCGGTAAAAATTCCGAGTCGTGCCGCTGAAGGTGGCGGACACATAGAGAAGCTGCGAATCGTCGGAAGCCTGGTCGTCGCCATTGGGCTCGGAGAACAGCACTTCGAGCCGGTCGGACGGGTTGAGGCGCGACTGGAAGTCGACATCCGAAGCCAAGAGCTTGATGAGCTGCTTGGTCATGTCCTTGGACATGCCGTAGGAGAAGGCCGCCCGGTAGATGCCGTCATAGACGCTCGGCAGATTGCCGCGCGCAACCGTCGGCACCGAATCGTCGAAGGCGGTCAGCAGCTCCGGATTGGGGTCGGGCTCGTTGGTCGTCACATATTGGTGCTGATCGTTCAGCGCGATGGTCAATATGTGCTGGGTGCGGTCATAGACGCTGGTGCGGACGATGCGGGCCTCGTCGCCGCGCACTTCGAGCCCGACGCGCAGCACCGTGCCGGCCTTGAGCGTCGTGCCGTTGATCATCTTGGAAATGGCCTCGGCCATGTCCGCGGCGTCCTGGCCGGTGTAGCCGGAATCGGCCAGCGCGTCTTCGATCTCGCGCTCGGTGGAGAAGGGGATGATCTCCTCGGCATAGGCCATCGCCGAATCGTCGGCGGCGTTGCGCGAGGCGACCGAGACGTTTTCGGGAACGATTCGCACGCCATAGGAGCCGGTCAGCGCCTGGGTGGCGAGCGAATCGCCGAATCGCTCGGGATCGACATAGTGAAGGGCCGCAACCTGCACGTCGCCGTCGGTGAGAATGGCGCCGGTGGTGCGCACGACTTCCTCCACCTCGTCGGCCGAAAGGTCGCTCTTTTCGTCGAAGGCGGCGGTTTCCATCGGGAAATCCACCGTCTTCAGGCTCATCTCGCTTTCGACCTTCACGCCGTAGATCTGTCCAGCGGGGGCTGCGGTCTGGGCCGCGCCGTCCTCGGCGAAGACGTCGAGCGGATCGAAGGGCGGGTAGGAGCGGCTGGTCTTGTAGCCGCCGGCGAGCGCCATCTTGATCTGGACGAAGGGAACGGTGCGCACCACGTCGCGGTCGCCGATACGGCTGGACATCGAGACTTCCATCCGCCGCCGGTCTTTCGCCCGGGCGATCTGGCGCGGCTGGACGAGGCGATCGGCCTTGGCGTTCTGGCCGCCGTCGTCGCTGCTCGAACTCATGGCCGCAAGTTCGGCGATCTCGGGCGGGGTTGCCAGCTGCTCACGGCCGTCGAGGGCGGCAAACAGCGCCACGCCCATCAGGACGCTGGAGGTCACGCCGGTCAGGAAGGTGCCCGACAGCCAGCGCGCAGAGACCTCGCGCCTGTCGGGCGGCCCACTGCGGCCGTCCGCGATCAGCGGCGCCTCATTGCCGAGTTCGGCTATGGCTTTGTCCACATCCTGCATGAAGAGCGGTGGCGTATCCCGTCCCTGATCGGCCCCGGTTCAAACTCTATGGCCGCGACAATTGCCTGCCGCGGCGGTCGAAGTCAACGAAAGCTCCCCCTGTAGGCGCTCCTGATGAAGCTGTCCCCCTACCAAGGAACGCGCGCGAGGCCGGAAATTGACCTGCGTTAGGTAAGAGATCGACCCCGATTGGGGCTGCATTAGGGCTCGGCGAGGGGCCGGCTGGGGATAAGTTGCGGCTCCTCCCGGACCTTCCGCAGGGGATTGCTGGGATTGGCGATTAGTGTCGCAAAAAATTCAAAAACGTCGAAAAGGTCGTTGACAGTTTGGGAGGGTGGGGCCTATATACGCCTCAACAACGAGGGCGGTGCGCCGCTGGCGGCGAGGAAGTTCGCTTCTGAGAGGCCCTGGTTGACGAAATCAAGCGAGCCGCGTGAGCGACCTCGGATGGCCCCTGGAGCTAGAGTGAAGGCGGGCCGCGACATCGTGTCTGACGATGTCTGTTCTTTGAAAACTGAAGATAGAAGAAAG
>NZ_PXYL01000024.1 GCF_003012705.1 Pseudaminobacter soli (ex Li et al. 2025) | reverse complement strand
TGGTGGTTATGGCGGAGCGGCTGCACCCGATCCCATTCCGAACTCGGCCGTGAAACGCTCCAGCGCTGATGGTACTTCGTCTCAAGACGCGGGAGAGTAAGTCGCTGCCAGGTCTGCCAAATGCATGAAAATCTTCTCCAAACGACAAAAGGCCCGCAACAAACGGGACCCGCGGGCCGCATCGAGCACAATCGAACGCGGCCCTTTGCTTTGGAACGAACACTTGACGCGGGGTGGAGCAGCCCCGCCGGACCGCAGAAGGCAAAGCCTTTGAGGACCGGCAAACCAGCAAACCGGGCTGCTCGCCAACGCCACACAAGTTTATCGCGGGGTGGAGCAGCCCGGTAGCTCGTCAGGCTCATAACCTGAAGGTCGTTGGTTCAAATCCAACCCCCGCAACCAAAGATCAAAACACTCCCGCGAGCCCAGCTCCGGGAGTGTTTTTGTTTGTCCAGTCGCCACCGGCCTGCCGCGCGGTCCAATCAAGCAGCGTACTGAACTCGCCGTAAACCGTCGCCTTGATCGCGCCGGGTTTCACCCGAGGCGCGGGAACGGGAAAACAAGGCGAGAGGGGAGGGGCGCGCCAGATACCAGCGAAAAGTCAGCAGGGATTGAGTGGACGATCGGGTCGTCCCTCGGTGTCTGTTTGGCTGTCTGGCGACAGCGTCGAATTCCAGGGAAAGGTGGCGACTCCGGAGCAGGGGTGTGGGGGTATCCGGAGCCGCCTGCATGAACTTCAGGGAGAAATTCATGCGTGATGACCGTGCAACCTCCCGGTTAACGACTCCTCAATATGAAATTTCAAATGGGAATGATGCCGGTCTTTTCCACAATCGTTCCGATGGGTTGGGTCAGACAGGCAATTTTTGACTTGGTGGGGCTGAAGGTCAGCGCCGGCATCTGCCGATTAGGCGATGGATAGCCGGCGGATTGCGTAGGCCGTGAAAATCTGCTCTCCGGCGTTGACTGTCTCCAGATGCTCCTGGGGGACAAGTAATCTGCTTCTGAGAAAGCCACGGCCGCGATGAAAAAAGCGAAAGCCCAGGGGGCTTCCGCTTCGTTGATAGAGCTGATGATGTCGTGCTTCGTCGGCTAGCTATCAGCCTGCCGTCGTGGACCGTGCCTCAGTACCAGGCGTCTTCCATCGAAGCCTTGCGGCGAGCCATGTAGTCTTTCAGCGCCTCGTCGATGCCTTCGTCCAGGGCCGGTGCTTCGTACTCGGCCAAGGCCTTTTTCCAGCGCTTGTTGGCACGCGTCGCGGCGTCCTCGGAGCCGGCGGCTTCCCATTTTTCGAAGGCCTCGTTGTCGGCGATTTCCGAATCCCAGAAGGCGGTTTCGTAGTTGGCCACGGTGTGGGCGCAGCCGAAGAAATGGTTGCCGGGGCCGACCTCCTGGAAAGCGTCGAGCGCGAGCTGGTTGTCGTCCACCTTCACGCCGTCGAGATAGCTGTGGAGCGCACCGCAGAAGTCGGCGTCCATGACGAATTTTTCGTAGGACATGGACAACAGACCGTCGAGGAAGCCGGCCGAGTGGAGGATGAAGTTGGCGCCGCAATGCACCGCCGCCAGCATCGACATGGTGCCTTCGTTCATTGCATGCGCGTCGGGCAGCTTCGAGGTGGTGAAATTGCCCGAGCAGCGCAGGGGAAGATTTAGCCGCCGCGCGAGCTGGCCGATGACCATCGAGCCGATCGCCGGCTCTGGCGTGCCGAAGGTGGGCGAGCCGGACCGCAGTGACATCGACGACAAAAAATTGCCGAAGATCACCGGCGCGCCGGGGCGCTCGAGTTGGGTCAGCGCGCAGCCGGCCATGGTTTCGGCCAGCGACTGGGCGATGGCGCCGGCATTGGTGACCGGCCCCATGGCGCCGCCGAGGATGAAGGGCACGATCACCGCCGCCTGGTTGGCGCGGGCATAGGCGCGCAGCGCCGTCGTCATGGTGGCGTCCCACACGAGCGGCGAGTTGACGTTCACATTGCCCAGGATGACGCAGTTTTCGTCGGCAAACTTCTCGCCGAAGAGGATGCGCGCCATGTCGATGGAATCCTCGGCGCGGCTCTCGGCCGTCACCGAACCCATGAAGCCACGATCCGAGTATTTGATATGAGCGTAGACCATGTCGAGGTGACGCTTATTGACCGGCACGTCCACCGGCTCGCAGATCGTTCCGCCCGAATGGTGCAGCCAGGGCGAGGACTGCGCCAGCTTCACAAAGTTGCAAAAGTCCTCGATCGTGCCGTAGCGGCGGCCTTTGTCCAGATCCATGACGAAGGGCGAGCCATAGGCCGGCGAGAAGACGACGTTCTTGCCGCCGATCTGCACCGAATTGGCAGGGTTGCGCGCATGCTGGGTGAACTCAGCGGGCGCGGTCTTGAGGACCTCGCGCAGCATGCCCGGCTCGAACTTGACCAGCACGCCATCTATATGGGCGCCGGCACGTTTCCAGTGGTCGAGGGCCACCGGATCGTCACGGAACTCGATGCCGATCTCGGCGAGGATGCGATCGGCCGTCTTTTCGATGCGGACAAGATTTTCCTCCGACATGATGTCGTAGGTGGGAATGCCGCGGACGATATAGGGCCGGTGCAGCGCGCCGGTCGACCGGTTCAGGCGGGCGCGGCGTCGCGCCTCGCGCCCGCCGGACCTCGGTTCTGCAGGGGCTGCGGGCGTGGCAAGGGTGGTCATGTCGAAATTTCCGTTTCTCAGCTGCCAGGAACATGGCTGCGGCTGGCGCCAAACCATGTTCGATTGCGATCTCCTCCCGCAAGAAACGCCGCCGTGAAGCAGCCTCGCGGATATCGGCTGTGCATAAGCATTCATTATGCGATAACAGCGTCAACGGCATTTTTTGGAACGCCGTGCATGAGGTCAGGTAATGGCAGGATTTCGTCGGCAGCTTCCGTCCATGACGGCTCTGGTGGTGTTCGAGGCAGCGGCGCGGCAGCAGAGCTTTACCCGCGCGGCGGTCGAGCTGGGCATCACCCAGGCGGCGGTGAGCCGCCAGGTGCAGGCGCTGGAGAGCAGCCTCGGCTTTCCGCTGTTCCGACGGCTGCATCGCAGCATTGAGCTGACCGAGCAGGGCAGGGCGCTGTCGGGCGCGATGTCGGAGGCGCTCGGCATCGTGGCGGACACGGTGCGCTCGATCACCAGCATGGGCGATGCGGCCGAGCTGACGATTTCGGCCACCGTGGCCTTCTCGCATTTCTGGCTCCTGCCCAAAGTGTCGAGCCTTCGGCGCGCCGAGCCCGACATCAAGCTGAAGATCGTCACGCAAGACAGCAGCGTCGATCTCCGCCGCGACGACATCGACGTGGTGATCCGCTATGGCGATGGCAACTGGCCCGACGGCAAGGCGATCATGCTGTTCGGTGACGACCTGTTCCCGGTGTGCAGCCCGGACTATCTCGCAGAGCGCGGCTCGCCCGATTGCGTCGCCGACCTTGCCCGGCACAACCTCATCGCCAGCCATTCGATGGAGCCGAGCTGGATCGGCTGGGAGCAGTGGCTGAAGGCGTTCGGGCATGGCGGGGACCCGATGAACATCACGCTAAGCTGCAATTTCTATACGGATGCGCTCTATGCGGCGTTGCGCGGCGAGGGCATCGCGCTCGGCTGGCACCGGATGGTCGACGACCTGCTCGAGCGCCGGCAGCTGGTGCGGGTGTCGGTAGAGATCCTGCGGCCGCGCGCGGCCTATTACGTGGTCATCAAGCATGGGACGCCGAAGGCGTCGGTGACGGCGTTCCTGAACTGGATACGCGCCGAGGCCAATGCGACCCCGCCCAAGCCGCTCGAAAACACGCTCTATGCAAACGAAAACGCCCCCTCCGGTGAGGGAGGGGGCGTCGAGACTATCGGCTGAACGCGGCTTGAGGCCGCGCCGGATCAGCTTGCGGCGGCGAGCGCAGGGGTGTCGAATTCCAGCGCGCGGTCGCCGTCGGCATCCTTGATGCGCGTCGGCAGGCCGATCTGGTTGAGCAGGCCGAGGAAGGGCCGCGGCGGCAGGTCTTCCACATTGGCCATCTTCTTGACGTCCCACTGGCCGTTCGCAACCAGCATCGCGGCCGCAACGGCAGGCACGCCGGCGGTGTAGGAGATGCCCTGGCTGCCAACTTCCTCGTAGGCTTCCTTGTGATCGGCGACGTTGTAGATGAAGACTTCGCGCTCCTTGCCGTCCTTCTCGCCCTTCACCACATCACCGATGCAGGTCTTGCCGGCGTAGTTGGGCGCAAGCGACGACGGATCGGGCAGCACGGCCTTGACCACCTTGAGCGGTACGACTTCCTGGCCCTCGGCCGTCTTGATCGGCTGCTCGGACAGGAGGCCGAGATTCTTCAGCACGGTGAAGACGTTTATGTAGTGGTCGCCAAAGCCCATCCAGAAGCGGACGGTGGGCACGCCGAGGCGCTGCGACAGCGAATGCACCTCGTCATGGCCGGTCATGTAGGCCTTCTGCTTGCCGACCACCGGCAGGTCCCATTCCTTGCCGACCTCGAACATCTTGTTCGAGACCCATTTGCTGTCCTGCCACGACCAGACCTGGCCGGTGAACTCGCGGAAGTTGATCTCCGGGTCAAAGTTGGTGGCGAAATACTTGCCATGGCTGCCGGCATTGATGTCGACGATGTCGATGGAATCGACGCGGTCGAAATACTCGTCCATTGCGAGCTTGGCATAGGCGTTGACCATGCCCGGGTCGAAGCCGGCGCCGAGAATGGCGGTGACACCAGCCTTCTCGCACTCCTCGCGGCGCTTCCACTCGTAATTGGCATACCACGGCGGAGTCTCGCAGATCTTCAGCGGGTCTTCGTGGATGGCCGTGTCGATATAGGCCGCGCCCGTCGCGATGCAGGCCGAAAGAACCGACATGTTGACGAAGGCCGAGCCGACATTGATGACGATCTGGCTTTTCGTCTTCTCGATCAGCGCCTTGGTAGCCTCGACGTCCAGCGCGTCGAGCGCATGCGCCTCGATCACGCCGTTCGGATTCTTCAGGCTCTTCTTTTCCCGGACCGACTCGACGATCGCACGACATTTCGCGACCGTGCGTGAAGCGACATGGATATCGCCGAGCAGATCGTTGTGTTGCGCGCATTTGTGGGCCACAACCTGTGCCACGCCGCCAGCGCCGATGATCAGTACGTTCTTCTTCATTTCGGGCGTATGTCTCCTTTTCCCGTCAGCCAAATACAACGAGCCTCACGAGAGGCTCGCGACGTAATCCTCAAAACCGAACTCGCGCACGACGCGGAGCGTGCCGTCCAGCTCGCGCACCGCGATCGACGGCATGCGCACGCCATTGAACCAGTTCTTTTTGACCATCGTGTAACCGGCGGCGTCCTGGATCGAAATGCGGTCGCCCACCTTCAGTTCCCTGTCGAAGCGGAACTCGCCGAAGATGTCTCCCGCCAGGCACGACTTGCCGCAGATCATGTAGCTGTGCTCGCCGGTGTTGGGCTCGACCTTCGCGCTTTCGCGGTAGATCAAGAGGTCGAGCATGTGCGCCTCGATCGAGCTGTCGACGATGGCGAGGTTCTTGCCGTTGTTCAGCGTGTCGAGAACGGTCACCTCCAGCGTGGTGCTCTTGGTGATCGAGGCCTCGCCTGGCTCGAGATAGACCTGCACGCCGTGGCGCTCGGCAAAGGCTTTCAGCCGCGCGCAGAAGGCGTCGATGGGATAGCCTTCGCCGGTGAAGTGGATGCCGCCGCCAAGGCTGACCCACTCGACGCGACCGAGCAGCGAGCCGAACCTTTCCTCGATCTGCGAGAGCATGCGGTCGAAGAGGCCAAAGTCCTTGTTCTCGCAGTTGTTGTGGATCATGAAGCCGTTGACGCGGTCCATGACGGTCTCGATCCTGGCCACATCCCATTCGCCCAGGCGGCTGAAGGGCCGCGCCGGGTCGGCGAGATCGAAGCTCGAGGAGCTGATCTGCGGGTTGAGGCGCAGGCCGCGCGCCAGGCCGCTCGCCTTGTCGGCGAAGCGCTCCAGCTGGCCGATGGAGTTGAAGATGATCTTGTCGGCATTGGCGATCACCTCGTCTATCTCGTGATCGGCATAGGCGACCGAATAGGCGTGCGTCTCGCCGCCGAACTTTTCGCGGCCGAGCCGAACCTCGTTGAGCGAGGAAGAGGTGGTGCCGTCCATGTAGTCGCGCATCAGGTCGAACACCGACCAGGTGGCGAAGCATTTTAGCGCCAGAAGCAGCTTGGCGCCGGAATGCTCGCGCACATAGGCGATCTTTTCCATGTTCGGCAGAAGCCGGGTCTTGTCGATTAGATAGTAGGGCGTCTGGATCATCGGTTCGGCGCTCTGTTGGTTCAAATATCTGTCGCTCGCCGGCAGGCGTCCTGAGATCGGTCGAGCGGTGCGGGAGATTTTCCGGGTCCTTTTAGGAACTGCCGGACGCAATCTCAAGCGTTTTGGACCCAAAGGTGCCGGAATGCCCGGCGGCTCGTGGAAACGGTTCGGTGTCGAAGTTCGTCTTCGACTTCAAGGATGCGATTCTTGCATCTGACGGAAACTGGATAACCCTGGCACCCCCGAACGCGAGCCAGGCTTCGATCGCGTCCGGGCTAGAAGCCCGCTTTGATGCGTTGCGGCTCTCGCCGGAACAGGTTCGGAATGATGCACATCATGGGGGCGCAAAGTAGTCAAACACCCCCCGGAGTCAAGCACCGGGATGATCCTGGGCTGTAACTGCCCTGCCTCAGAACTCCATGCCGCCGCCGGGCATTGCGGGCGCGGCTTCCTTCTTCGGCTTTTCGGCCACCATCGCCTCGGTGGTGACGAGCAGGCCGGCGATGGAGCCGGCGCCTTCGAGCGCCGCGCGCACCACCTTGACCGGATCGATGACGCCTTGCTTGAACAGGTCGCCATATTTGCCCGTCTGCGCGTTCCAGCCATAGGCCGGGTCGGCGTTCTCGCGCAGCTTGCTGACGATGACGGAACCGTCCGTGCCGGCATTCTCGGCAATTTGGCGCGCCGGAGCCTCGATGGCGCGGCGAACGATCTCGATGCCGACGCGCTGGTCCTCGTTTTGCGGCTTGAGCCCATCGAGGGCGTTGCCCGCGCGCAGCAGCGCCACGCCGCCGCCCGGCAAAATGCCTTCCTCGACCGCGGCGCGGGTTGCGTGCAGCGCATCATCGACGCGGTCGCGGCGCTCGCGCACTTCCGTTTCGGTAGCGCCGCCGACGCGGATCACAGCCACACCGCCGGCGAGCTTGGCCAGGCGCTCCTGAAGCTTTTCCTTGTCGTAGTCCGAGGTGGTTTCCTCGATCTGCTGCTTGATCTGGCGGATGCGGCCTTCGATCTCGGCCTTGGAGCCGGCGCCGCCGACGATGGTGGTCGTCTCCTTCTCGATCATCACCTTGCGGGCGCTGCCGAGCATCTGCAGCGTGACGTGCTCGAGCTTGATGCCGAGGTCTTCGCTGATCGCGCTGCCGCCGGTGAGGATGGCGATGTCCTCAAGCATGGCCTTGCGGCGGTCGCCGAAGCCGGGCGCCTTGACGGCCGCGACCTTCAGCCCGCCACGCAACTTGTTGACCACCAGCGTCGCCAGCACCTCGCCCTCAACATCCTCGGCGATGATCAAAAGCGGCTTGCCCGATTTCACCGCCGCCTCGAGGACCGGCAGCATGGCCTGCAGGCTGGCAAGCTTCTTCTCGTAGATCAGAATGTAGGGTTCCTCGAACTCGACCCGCATCTTCTTCTGATCGGTCACGAAGTAGGGGGAGATGTAGCCGCGGTCGAACTGCATGCCTTCCACGATCTCGAGCTCGGTCGTGGCGGTCTTGGCTTCCTCGACGGTGATGACGCCGTCATTGCCAACCTTCTGCATGGCTTCGGCCAGGAAGCGGCCGATCTCGTGGTCGCCATTGGCCGAGATGGTGCCGACCTGCGCGATCTCGTCGTTGCGCGTGACCTTGCGGGCGTTCTTCTTCAGATCCGCCACGACGGCATTGACGGCGAGATCGATGCCGCGCTTGAGGTCCATCGGATTGCGGCCCGAGGCGATTGCCTTGTTGCCTTCCTCGACGATTGCCTGGGCAAGAACGGTTGCCGTGGTGGTGCCGTCACCGGCAGCGCTGCTGGTTCGCGATGCCACCTCGCGGACGAGCTGCGCGCCCATGTTCTCGAACTTGTCCGCAAGCTCGATTTCCTTGGCGACGGTCACGCCATCCTTGGTGATGCGCGGTGCGCCGAACGAGCGGTCGATGACGACGTTGCGCCCCTTGGGGCCGAGCGTGACCTTCACCGCATCGGCGAGAATGTGAACGCCGCGCAGCATCTTCTCGCGGGCCTCGGCGTCGAACAGCACTTCCTTGGCAGACATCGTCCTCTCCCTTCACTGGGGTATTCCTGGTCGAATGCAAATTCGGCGGAAAATGCGGACTGGATGCGGGCGTCGAAATATGGCGTCGCGCGAAAGTGATCTGGCGCTGTGAAAATCCTGTTTCAAGGGCGGCGGCGAGTATTTTCGATTGTCCGCCGCTGGAGCCTAGCGCTTCTGCTCGGGATCGTCCTCGTCATCGATCAGGATGCGCGATGCGGCGCCGTCGAGATCGTCATACTGGCCGCTGCGTAATGACCACATGAATGCGCCGAGGCCGAGCCCGCCGAGGAACAGTGCAATCGGGATGAGATAAAGCAGCGTCGCCATCAAACCGCCTCCATCGAACCCAGCGTGGACCCGCCGATCTTAGTGTTGCCTGCGGCCTGCGCAATGGCCGGCCCGGCGGCTCCCTTGAGCCGCAACGCGTTCGCCACCACCAGAACCGAAGAGAGCGACATCGCCAGCGCCGCCACCAGCGGGGTGACATGGCCGAGAATGGCGATCGGCACGGCAATGGCGTTGTAGCCCACCGCGAGCGTCAGGTTCTGGCGGATCAGTCGGCCCGAATCCTTCGAGATGCGCAGCGCCAGCGGCACGGCCGACAGGCTCTCGCGCAGGAAGACGAAATCGGCGGCGTTGCGGCCGACATCGGCGGCGGTGGCGGGCGCCATGGAAACATGAGCGGCCACCAGTGCGGGGGCGTCATTGAGGCCGTCGCCGACCATCAATGGCTTTCGTCCATCGCGCGTGAGTTCGGTCACGCGCTCGGCCTTGTCGCCGGGCAGGACGCCGGCGCGGAAGGCCTGGATGCCGAGCGCGGAACTCAGCTTGGCGACCGCTGCCGGCCGGTCGCCAGACAGGACTTCCATCTGCAGGCCCAAATCGCCGAGCCGGCGCACCGACTCGACCGCGCCGTCGCGCAGCCGGTCCTCGAATTCGAACTCGGCCAGAAACTGGCCGTTCCGGCTGAGAACCGTTCCGGTTTCGGCATTGCCGCCCGAGACGGCCCAGTCGGCGCGGCCCAGCCGGTAGAGATTTTCGCCCGCGCGCGCCTCGACGCCGTAGCCGGGCAGTTCGCGGATGTCGGAAAGTGCCTGGTGCGGTGCGGAAGCGCCGGCCGTCGCGATTGCCTTCGACAGCGGATGGCGGGAGTGTGCGGCCATGACAGCGGCGAGCGCCAGCGTGTTCGACTGGATCGCATTTGCATTGACCAGCCTTGGCGCACCGACCGTCAGCGTGCCGGTCTTGTCGAAGACGACCGTGTCGATCTCGGCAAGGCGTTCCATGGCCGAGCCGTCCTTGACCATGATGCCGCTTTCGAACAGGCGACGGGCGGCCACCACCTGCACGATCGGCACCGCGAGCCCGAGAGCGCAGGGGCAGGTGATGATCAGCACCGCAATGGCGATGGTGATGGAGCGATGCAGGTCACCAGAAACAGCCATCCAGCCAAGGAAGGTCACGAAGGCGGTGAGGTGGACGAGCGGCGCATAGAGCGCGGAAGCGCGGTCGGCGATGCGGCGATAGACCGTGCGGCCGCCCTCGGCCGCTTCCATCATGCGCACCATCTCAGCAAGGAAGGAGTCCTTTGCGGCGACCAGCGCGCGGATGGTGAGCGGGCCGGTGAGGTTCAGCGTGCCGGCGCGTAGCGTTGCGCCCGGAGCCACGTGCTGCGGCGCGCTTTCGCCCGACACCAGCGAGCAGTCGAGATCGGATGCGCCTTCTTCGACCTGGGCGTCGACCGGAACTCGCTCGCCGGCGGCAAGCAGGATGCGCATGCCGGGCTCGATCTCCTCAGTGGGCAGATAGTCGCGCGAGCCGTCGGGGCGCAGCACCATGGCGCCGCGCGCGGCCAGCCGCGCCAGCCCCTTCACCGCCTCGCGGGCGCGCTCGCGCATCACATGGTCGAGCGTGCGGCCGATCAGCAGGAAGAACAGCAGGGTCACCGAGGCGTCGAAATAGGCGTGCTGGCCGTGGTGGATGGTTTCGTAGAGGCTCATGCCGTAGGCGAGCAGCACGCCGATGGAGATCGGCAGGTCCATGTTGGCGCGGCCGCGCTTCAGCCCGTTCCAGGCGGAGCGGAAAAAGATGCGGCCGGCAAAGGCGAGCGCAGGCGTCGCGATCAGCGCCGAGACCCAATGGAACATGTCGCGGGTAGAGCCCTCCGCGCCGGACCAGACCGACATCGAAAGCAGCATGACGTTGGCCGCGGCAAAGCCCGAGATGCCAAGCGCGCGAATGAGCTCGCCAAGCGTCTCGTCCTTCTTGTCGGCGGCGGGGTCGAACAGATGCGCCTCGTAGCCGAGACGATCCAGTGTCTCGAAAAGCGGCGGCATCTTGCCCTCGCGCCAGCGAACGCTGACGCGCCTGGTCGAGAGGTTCACGCGCGCGGCGACCACGCCGTCCAGTTTCGACAAGCCGCTTTCGATCTTCTGGATGCAGGCGCCGCAATGCACGCCGGGCACCGAAAGATCGCTTTGCCGGATGCCGTCGCCCAGCGCGCGGCTGACAAGCAGCATTTCCTCAGGGGAGGGGGCGGAGCGCTCGACACGCTCGATGTCGGAGACGATTTCGGTCGGCGCGCAGCAGCTCATCTGTATATCCCCTGCTTGACCACGATGCGGTGGACGACGCGATAGGGGCGGGCCTCGCCGATATCTGCGTCGATCTCGACGACCCAGAGCCCATCGCGCACGGCGTGCTCGGCGGCGTATGCGCCGTCGGGCTGGCGGGTGAGCTGAAAGGTCTCGTCCTCAGCCTCGTAGGCCGGGCGGCGGAAGGTGACGGTGACGCCCTTGGCCTCGATGCTGCTGCCGGCCGCATCGGCGAGCGCAAAGCTCACGGTGCCCGGCTCGATCTCGAGCTTGTCCTTCCAGCCCCGCGCGGCCTGCGCGCGCGCTTCGGCCGTCTTTTCGTTGAACTCCTGGCTGGCGACATAGCTGTTCTGGACGACCAGTCCGGTCCAGCTCGTATTGGCGTAGATCGCCATGACGATGTTGACGGCGATGACGACGCCGAAGAAGGCGACCATGACGGCCAGCATGTGCCAGCCGGTGAACTCTCTCGTACGGATCGGTGCGGCGGTCATTACCTTCTCCCTGGAATCTGGAACTTGGCATCGCTATGGGCGGTTTCGCTGCTTCCGCGATCCTCGATCACGAAGCGGAAGGACATGGCTTCCGTCGCCAGCGCATTGCGCGGCAGGGCGACGAATACTTTCAGCGTCTTCAGCCGATCCGGCTCAAGCTCGACCTCGGCGGACTCCGGCGCATGTTCGTCTATGCCGGTCACGGTCATGGTGGCGCCTTTCAGCCCCTCAAGACGCAGAACGACGGTGCGCGGTTCGGGGATCATGTTGAGCAGCTTGACCGTGTAGCCGTTGCGGATCGAGCCGTCCGACAGCGTCACGAATTGCGGATTGCGGTCATGCAGCACGCTGAGCTCCAGCCGGTCGCGGCTGAACAGCGCATAGAGAAGACCTATCCCGATGAGGGACCAGACGCCGAAATAGGCCAGGGTGCGGGGCCGGAACAACTTGCGGATATGGAAATGCGCGACGCGGTCCGACAGCTTGCCCGCGGGCGTGCGAACCTTGGCCGGGTCGATTGCGTGCGTACCGTTGTCGGTCGCGAGCGCCATGTTCGACTGGTAGTCGTTCAGCGTGGCGTAGGAGATCAGGCCGCGTTCCTTGCCGATCTTGTCCATGACGCTGTCGCAGGCGTCGATGCAGAGTGCGCAGGTGATGCATTCGAGCTGCTGGCCGTCGCGGATGTCGATGCCCATCGGGCAGACGGCGACGCAGGCGTTGCAGTCCACGCAATCGCCCACCGTCTCGCCCGCGGCGGCCGCCTTCTTGGCGTGGCGCGAGCGCGGCTCGCCGCGCCAGTCGTTATAGGTGACGGTCAGCGAGTTCTCGTCGAGCATGGCGGCCTGGATGCGCGGCCACGGGCACATGTATGTGCAGACCTGCTCGCGCATCAGCCCGCCGAAGGTGTAGGTGGTGGCGGTGAGGATCGCGACGGTGATGTAGGCGATAGGCGCGGCCTGCAGCGTGAAGAGCTCCTTCAGCAGCGTCGGCGCGTCGGCGAAATAGAAGATCCAGGCGCCGCCGGTGGCGACCGCGATCAGCAGCCAGATCAGGTGTTTTGTCACTCGCTTCCACAGCTTGGCGAAGGACCAGGGCGCGGAATCGAGCTTGATGCGGGCGTTGCGGTCGCCCTCGATGGCGCGCTCGACAACGAGGAACAGGTCGACCCACACCGTTTGCGGGCAGGTATAGCCGCACCAGGCGCGGCCGACGGTGGAGGTGATGAGGAACAGGCCGATGCCGGCCATGACGAGCATGCCGGCGACGAAGAAGAACTCCTGCGGCCATATCTCGATGGGGAAGAAATAGAAGCGGCGGTTGGCCATGTCGAGCAGCACCGCCTGGTCGGGCGCGTAGGGTCCGCGATCCCAGCGCAGCCATGGCGTCAGGTAGTAGATGCCGAGCGTCACCGCCATGACCAGCCATTTGAAACGCCGAAAACTTCCCGAAGCACGCTTCGGGAAGATTTTCTTGCGCGGCGCGTAGAGCGGCTGCCGGCTCTTGGCCGAGTTTACCGGTTCGGCTTCGAGCCGTTCGACGTCAGCCCGCTCCATGCTCTGCATTTCCAATTTTATTCTCCTCCGCCCAGCGAGTGGACGTAGACGGCGAGTTCCTTGACTGTGGTTTCGCCGAGGCGGGCCGACCAGGCCGGCATCACGCCGTGGCGCGGCGTGCGCACCTGGCGGGCGATGTCGGCTTCGCTCGAGCCATAGAGCCAGATGGCGTCGGCAAGGTTCGGCGCGCCGACCTCGCGGTTGCCCTTGGCGTCGTCGCCATGGCAGACGGCGCAATTGTCGGCGAACACCTGCTTGCCTGCGGTCGCGGCAGCAGCATCGCTCGGAGTGCCGGTCAGGCTGTGGACATAGGCGGCCACATCCCGGATCTGCTCCTTCTCGAGGATTTCGCCGAAGGCCGGCATTTCGGAGACGCGGGTGTCAGCGTCGCCGGCATAGCGGATGCCGTGCGCGATGGTCTGGTGGATCGCATCGGCGCTGCCGCCCCACAGCCAGTCGTCGTCATTGAGGTTCGGAAAGCCCGGCGAGCCTTCCGCGCCCGAGCCGTGGCACTGGATGCAGTTCACCTTGAAGGCGGCGGCACCAGCTGCCGTGGCGAACTCGCGCAGCTTGTCGTCGGCGATGATCTCGGTCACCGACTTGGCGGCGATGGCGTCGGCAAAGCCCTGCTTGGCAGCGTCGGCCTCGGCCATCGCGTTCTTCAGCTCGCCGCGGCTGGAGAAGCCGAGCAGGCCGGTGGTTGCCGAGCTGATCATCGGCCAGGCCGGGTAGGCGATGGTGTAGCCGAGTGCCCAGACGATCGTTACGTAGAAGCACAACACCCACCAGCGCGGCATCGGGTTGTTGAGCTCCTTGATGCCGTCCCACTCATGACCTGTGGTCTCGACACCGGAAATTTGGTCGATCTCTCTCTTCGTCATTCTCAGTCATCCTTGAGCGGGATACGGGCGGCCTCTTCGGCCTGCTTGCGGCTGCCGGGGCGGAAGGCGAACAAAACGACCCCGGCGAAGAACAGCACCATGATCAGCAGCCCCCAGCTGTCGGCGAAGTGGCGCATTGCGGTGTAGGTTTCCATCTTGTCCTCCGTCAGCGGCTACCGGCGGCGTCGTCATAGGTCGAGAAGTCGACCAGCGTGCCGAGCATCTGCAGATAGGCGACCAGCGCATCCATCTCGGTGAGGACTGCGGGGTTGCCGTCGAAGTCGCCGACCTTGGCCTTTGGGTAGCGTGCCAGGAGGTCGGCCGTGTTGGCGTTCGGATCGGCCTGCGCCTTGATGTCGGCCTCGGCGTTGTCGATCATCTCCTGCGTGTAGGGCACGCCGACCGCCTTGTTGGCCTCGAGGTGATACTTGATGTCCTTCACATCGAGCGGGGTGGTCTTCAGGAAGGCGTAGGTGGGCATGACCGATTCCGGCACCACCGAGCGCGGGTCGACCAGATGCTGGACGTGCCATTCGTTGGAGTAGCGGTCGCCGACGCGGGCGAGGTCGGGCCCCGTACGCTTGGAGCCCCACTGGAACGGGTGGTCGTACATCGACTCCGCCGCCAGGCTGTAGTGGCCGTAGCGCTCCACCTCGTCGCGGAAGGGCCGGATCATCTGGCTGTGGCACAGATAGCAGCCTTCGCGGACGTAGATGTTGCGGCCGGCCAGCTCCAGCGGCGAGTAGGGCCGCATGCCTTCCACCTTCTCGATGGTGTTGTCGAGATAGAAGAGCGGCGCGATCTCGACGATGCCGCCGATGGTGACCACCAGGAACGAGCCGACCAAGAGCAGCGTAGCGTTCTTCTCGATAATGGAATGTTTGTCGAGCAATGACATTTAAAGCTCCTATTCGGCCGGCTGCAGTGCGGGTGTGGCGCCGGGGATCGGCTTTTCCTGGCGCAGGTTGCCGCGGATGGTCATGAAGACGTTCCAAGCCATCAGCAGGCCGCCGCTGAGGTAGAGGACACCACCCAGCATGCGCAGCACGTAGTAGGGCACCATGGCGGCGACGGACTCGGCGAAGGAGTAGACCATGAAACCCTGCTCGTCGTATTCGCGCCACATCAGGCCCTGCTGGATGCCGGCGACCCACATGGCGGCCGCGTAGATGACGATGCCGAGCGTGGCGAGCCAGAAGTGCCAGGTCACCATGCGCATCGAGTAGAGCCGCTCACGGTTCCACAGCCTGGGCACCAGGAAGTAGATGGCGCCGAAGGTGATGAGGCCGTTCCAGCCGAGTGCGCCGGAGTGCACGTGGCCGATGGTCCAGTCGGTGTAGTGGCTGAGCGAGTTGACCGTCTTGATCGACATCATCGGGCCTTCGAAGGTCGCCATGCCGTAGAAGGCCACGGCCATGACCATCATGCGGACGATGGGATCGGTGCGGATCTTGTCCCAGGCGCCCGAGAGCGTCATCAGGCCGTTGATCATGCCGCCCCAGGAGGGCATCCACAGCATGATCGAGAAGACCATACCCAGCGTCTGCGCCCAGTCGGGCAGGGCGGTGTAGTGCAGGTGGTGCGGACCGGCCCAGATGTAGAGGAAGATCAGCGCCCAGAAGTGGATGATCGACAGGCGGTAGGAATAGACCGGGCGATCCACCTGCTTGGGGATGAAGTAGTACATCATGCCCAGGAAGCCGGCGGTGAGGAAGAAGCCGACCGCGTTATGGCCGTACCACCACTGGGTGAGGGCATCCTGCACGCCTGCGAAGGCCGAGTAGCTCTTCGAGCTGAGGAAGGAGACCGGCACCGCCAGGTTGTTCACCACGTGCAGCATCGCGACCGTCACGATGAAGGACAGGTAGAACCAGTTGGCGACGTAGATGTGCGGTTCCTTGCGCTTCAGGATAGTGCCCAGGAACACGATGAGATAGGCGACCCAGACGATGGTCAGCCAGATGTCGAGATACCATTCCGGTTCCGCATATTCGCGGCTCTGGGTGATGCCCAGCAGGTAGCCGGTGGCCGCCATGACGATGAAGAGCTGGTAGCCCCAGAACACGAACCAGGCGAGATCGCCGCCAAACAGCCGCGCGCGCGAGGTGCGCTGCACGACATAGAAGGACGTGGCGATCAGCGCGTTGCCGCCGAAGGCGAAGATGACGGCCGAGGTGTGCAGCGGACGCACGCGCCCGAAATTGAACCAGGGTTCAAGGTTGAGATGGGGAAAGGCAAGCTGCGCGGCGATGAGGACGCCGACGAGGAAGCCCACCACACCCCAGAACACGGTGGCGACCACGCCGTAGCGGATCGGCCCATCGAGATAGCCCGACGTGTCGGTCGCGACGGCCTGCGCGCCGAAGCGCGTGTTGCGCATGAGCAGAATGGCGCCAACGCTGAGTGCGAAGAACAGCACCCACATATGCGCCCGGAAGAGGTCGTCGCCTGCAAAGGCGGCCCCCAGTAGCGCCAGAAAGGCGGCGGCGGTGACGCCGACGATTTCGACACCAAATTTCATGAACGGTCCCCCTATGAGGCAAAAACGGCTGCGAATCCGCAAGCCGAGCCCGCGGATCCTTGGCCGGACACTGGCCGTTAGCCGCGCAAGGCTCCTTGATCTGGATCAAAGAGCGGTCGCGCACGGCGTGCATTTCTGGCGTCCAACCATGCGTCAAAATCGACGCAGCTTGCGCAGGAGGAGGTTCATGCAATGTCGATGAGAGCGGGGGACGGATGCGACCGGCCGCCTCTCGCAACCGGAGACGACACTGTCGAATCGGTGGCGCCGCTGTTTTGCGCCAGCGTTCGGGAGACGATGCTTAGCCGGCTCCACGCCGAAAAACTGGCGCTGTGCGACCTGCTCGAGGCGATTGCGGACTCGTTGCCGCAGGCGCTCAATCGCGAACAATGCCTGGCTGCTTCCGGCAAGCTGGAGCCGTTGCTGCGCGAAGTTCACGCCTATGAGGAGGGCGTACTGTTTCCCGCCTATATCCGCGCGCAGGGCAATGCCCAGCCGTCGGTCGAGCTCGTGGCGCGGCTGAAGGCCGAACATATCGAGGATGCGGATTTCGCCGCCGAGCTTGCCGAGGGGCTGCGGCGCATCGGGCAGGGGCTCGACGTGCTCAATGTCGATGCGCTGAGCTACATGCTGCGCGGCTTCTTCGCTGCCCTGCGCCGCCACATCGCCAACGAGCGCGAGGCGATGGCGCCGCTGTTCGGCGCAAAGGGCTGAGAGGCGTAGCCTATCTAAATATTGGCGCGTCTTTCGAGCCGGCCGATGTCGGGAATGGTGATGTGGCGGTTGTGTTCGATTTCGATCACGCCGTCCTTGCGCAGCTTGGTCATCTGCCGGCTGACCGTTTCGATGGTGAGCCCGAGGAAATCGGCGATGTCGGCGCGCGTCAGCGGCAGGTCGTAAGCGACCGGCCCGCTGCCCATCGAGGCCTCGGGATCGATATGGGTGGCGACCAGGTGCAGGAAGCTCGCGACCTTTTCGGCCGCAGTCTTGCGCCCGAGCGTCAGCATCCAGTCGCGGGCTTCGTCCAGTTCCTTCAGCGTCTGCTTCAGCAGCCGGTGCTCGAGCTCCGGCACTTCCTTGACCATGCGGTCGATGGCCGATTTCGGGAAGGAGCAGAGCGATACGGGCGTCGCGGCCACCGCGTTCAGCGCACTTTCCGTCTTGAAGGGGCGGCCGAGGAAATCGGGCGCGAACTGCAGGCCCACGATCTGCTGCCGTCCGTCCGACAGCACCTTGCTGAGCTTGACCACGCCCGACAGCACGTTCGAAAAATTGACGACCTTTTCGCTATCGCCGACGAGCTCCTCGCCGGGCTCGGCACGGTATTTGAACGACTGCTTGCTGAGCGCGACGAGCTGATCCGGGTTCAGCGCACCGCAGACGCCGCGGTGGCGCGCCTCGCATGCCTGGCACAGTACGGGAATGTCGGAGTTGTGTATGTCCTGCCTGGCATTCATGTCCATCGCCTATCCGGCCAGTGTTTTCCGATAGATACAGCGCCCAGTTGCAAAAATCTCGCGGCAGTTTGTCCCTCAGGGCCGCAGCATGGCTTAGCTCAGGTCGCTTTTGCAAACGCTGAGGTAGTCCGCGCTATCTGAAGCTCGCTTTCGCTTTCTTTCTCGCGATCACCGCCGGGCGCATGTTAATTGCCTAACTGCGGCAATTCGCACCCTCAAAATTGCTGGTCGCGCCTAGCTGCGGCCAGAATCTTCTTGACAGAGAGGGTCGAGGCCGAAAGATAAAGCCCGAAAATCAGAATTCGCTAGGCATTTGGGCCTCGTTCCGGAATTTGCGTTCCGCGAATGGGGTCGTTTGCATTTGGAGGAATGTCAGGAGGATATGGGAAGTTCGATACCGATCGGTCTGCTGTTTTCACGGTCCGGCCTCTATTGGGCGCTGGGTCAGCAGGGCTTCTATGGGGCCCTGGCGGCGATCGAGACGGTGAACGCCAGCGGTGAATATCCGTTCGAACTCGTCCCCCATGACGCCGACCCCGAGGGCAATACCGATCGCTATGCCGGCCTTTGCCGCGACATGATCAAGCGGACCGGGCTGCGCCATGTCGTGGGCTGCACCACATCCTGGAGCCGCAAGGAAGTTATCCCGGTCGTAGAGAAGGCCGACGCGCTGCTCTGGTATCCGTGCGTCTACGAAGGTTTCGAGGCAAGCGAGAACGTCGTATACATCGCCGCAAGCCCCAACCAGCACCTGCTGCCGCTGCTCGACTACGTCGTGCCGCGCTTCGGCCGGAACGCCTTCCTGACCGGCTCGAACTACATCTGGGGCTGGGAGATGAACCGCATTGCCCGCGAGGTGCTGCACCATTCGGGCGGCCGGGTGCTGGGCGAGCGCAATGTGCCGATCGGCGATGTCGAGATCCATCACATCGTGGCCGAGATCAAGGCCAAGAAGCCGGACTTCATCCTCAACAACCTCATCGGCCCGTCCTCCCATGCCTTCCTGAAGGCCTATCATGAGCTCGGGCTTGCCGATCCCGCCTTTGCCGCGGGCGTGCGGCCGGTGCTGAGCTGCAATCTTTATGAGGGCGAGGCTGCTCTGCTCGGACCATCGATCGCCGGACATTATACGGTGAGCTGCTATTTCCAGTCGCTGTCGGGCGAAGCCAACCGCGCCTTCCTGCAGCAGGTGGCCGGCAAGCAGGGCACTCATCCGGTGACGGCCTTCTTCGTCGAGGCCTATGCCAGCGTGATGCTGATCGCCAATGCGATCCGGCAGGCCGGCACCGACGACATCGCCGAGGTTCTGGCCGCGGCGAAGACCCATCCTTTCTCGACGCCGTTCGGCGAGAGCATCGTCGATGCGCGCACCAATCACGTGCTGATGCCGGCCCATATCGGCCGGGCACGCGCCGATGGCGACTTCGACGTCGTTTTCGAGGCAGGCGGAGCGATCGAGCCCGATCCGTTCCTGACCCGCTCTCGCCTCGGCATTCCCGGCGCGGAGGCCATGTCTCCCGCCAAGGCTCCACATCTGAGGGTTGTTCAATGAACGATATGAGGCCAACCCCCTCCTTCGTCGGCTGGCGCGCGCTGGTCGTTCACCAGCCGCACCCCAATGTCGACGCGCTGCTGACGCAGTTCGAACGCATCGGCGTGGCGGCATCGCATTACTGGCCCGAGATCACCGACCTGCCGGAGCTCGACCGCTTCAACGTGGTGCTGATCGACGCCGACATGGGCTATGACGACCAGTTTCCCTGGAAGCCGGGCGGGGCGCCCATCCCGGTGATCGCGCTGATCGGCTCCGAAGCGCCGGGCCGCGTCTCCTGGGCCATGCGCCAGGGCGCCGACGCGCAGATGCTGAAGCCCATCGGCAGCGCCGGCCTCTACAGCGCGCTGGTGGCGGCCTCGCACGGTTTTGAGCGCCGGCAGGCCATGACCTCCGAGATCGCTGCCCTGCGTGCGCGCCTCGAAAGCCGTGAGCTTTTGGCCGAGGCCACCGCCATTCTCATGGTGCGCGACAACATCAGCGCCAAGGCGGCGTTCCAGAAGCTGAGGCTTACGGCGATGGCCGAGCGGATGACGCTCGAAACCATGGCCGCGCGCCTCGTCGAAACCATCAGCGATATGCGGGAAGCCCTATGAGCGCGGTCGAAGTTTCTCCTGCCGCGCCAGTGGCTGCCCAGCGGGGCGTGCTGGGCCGGCTCATCCGGCGGCCGCTCGCGGTCTTCGGGCTGGTCGTCATCGCCATCGCGGTTTTCGCGGCGGTCTTCGGTCCATGGATCGTGCCCCATGATCCTTACGAGCAGTTCTTCGAGGGCCTCAGCCTCGAAGGCGCGCCGCTGCCGCCCGATGCGCAGTTCTGGTTCGGCACCGATCTCGTCGGGCGCGACCTGTTCAGCCGGCTGATCTACGGCGCGCGCACTTCGCTCATCATCGGCATCGTCGCCAATGGCCTGGCGGTGTTCACCGGCTCGGTGGTCGGCATCTGCGCGGGCTATTTCCGCGGCTGGGTCGAGACGATCCTGATGCGCTTCACCGACCTGATGATGGCGTTTCCGGCTCTGCTGCTCGCCATCGTGCTGGCGGCCATCTTCACGCCGAGCCTGTGGATCGTCGCCATGGTGATCGCCATGGTCAACTGGGTGCAGATCGCCCGCGTCATCTACACCGAGACCCGTTCGCTGGCCGAGCGCGACTTCATCGACGCCGAGCGCGCGATGGGGGCGGGGCACATGCGCATCATGCTGCGCCACATCCTGCCGCACCAGCTCTCCACCATCATCGTGTGGGCCACGCTCGGCATCGCCACCACGGTGCTGCTCGAGGCGACGCTGTCTTTCCTCGGCATCGGCGTTCAGCCGCCGATCCCGTCCTGGGGCAACATCATCTTCGAGAACCAGACCTATTTCACCAGCGCGCCGTGGCTGGTGTTCATTCCGGGCGCTGCGATCCTGCTGCTGGCCCTTGCCTTCAACCTGGTCGGTGACGCGCTGCGCGACATCCTCGACCCGACACAGCAGGGCCACCACTGATGCTCGCCTACGTTGCCCGCCGCCTGCTGCAGACGGTTCTGATCCTGCTCGGGATCAGCCTCGTCACCTTCGTGCTGCTCTATCTGGTGCCCGCCGATCCGGCGCGCCAGATCGCCGGCCGCAGCGCCACCGCCCAGACGGTCGAGAACATCCGCCAGCAGCTTGGCCTCAACCTGCCGTTCTACGAGCAGTATCTGCGCTATCTCACCGGCCTGCTGCACGGCGATTTCGGCCGCTCTTACCTGCAGAAGACGGAAGTGGCTGAACTCATCCGGTCGCGCCTGCCGGCGAGCCTACTTCTGATGTGCGGCGCCATCTTCTGCGAGCTGCTGCTCGGCCTCACCATGGGCGTGGTGGCGGCGCTGAAGCGCGGCAGCAAGACCGACAACGGCCTGATGATCGTCTCCTTCGTCGGCGTTTCGGCGCCGCAGTTCGTCATCGGCATCCTGCTTCTCTACGTCTTTGCGGTGCAGCTCGGCTGGTTCCCGATCGGCGGCTACGGCACGTTCAAGCATCTGGTGCTGCCGTCGATCACGCTCGGCTTCCTCGGCGCCGGCTGGTATTCGCGCATGATGCGCTCCTCGCTCATCGACGTGCTCAGGCAGGACTACATCCGCACCGCCCGCGCCAAGGGCCTGACGCGCGCCAAGATCCTGTTCGGCCACGCCATCCCCAACGCCATCCTGCCGATCATCGCCATGATCGGCATCGACATCGGCCTGTTCATGTCGGGCATCGTGGTGGTCGAAAGCGTGTTCGGCTGGCCTGGCATCGGGCAGCTTGCCTGGCAGGCCATCCAGCGCATCGACATTCCGATCATCATGGGCGTCACCATGATCTCGGCCTTCGCCATCGTGCTGGGCAACCTCCTGGCCGATCTCATCGCGCCGTGGGTCGACCCGCGCATCAAGCTTCGTTGAAGTCCACTGAAAACAATAACCCTGGAGTAGGAACAGAAAAGATGAAGACACAGCTTCTCAAGGGCGTCGCGGCGCTCGCTCTCGCGCTGGCATTCGCCAGCCCCGTCATGGCCGACGACATCAAGCAGGGCGGCTCGATGACCGTCACCTACAAGGACGACGTCTCCACGCTCGACCCCGCGATCGGCTACGACTGGCAGAACTGGTCGATGATCAAGTCGCTGTTCAGCGGCCTGATGGACTATGAGCCCGGCACGACGAACCTCAAGAAGGCCCTCGCCGAAGACTATACGATCTCGGAAGACGGCAAGACCTTCACCTTCACCCTGCATAAAGGCGTGAAGTTCCAGAACGGCCGCGAACTGACGGCCGAGGACGTAAAGTACTCCATCGACCGCGTCGTCAACCCGAAGACGCAGAGCCCGGGCGCCGGCTTCTTCGGCTCCATCGTCGGCTTCCAGGAAGCTTCCGAAGGCAAGGCCGACGGCCTCTCCGGCATCACGGTCGTCGATCCCTACACCATCAAGTTCGAGCTTTCGCGCCCGGACGCCACCTTCCTGCACGTGATGGCGATCAACTTCTCGCTCGTCGTGCCGAAGGAAGAGGTGGAGAAGTGGGGCGCCGACTTCGGCAAGCATCCGGTCGGTTCCGGCGCCTTCAAGCTGGCCGAATGGTCGCTCGGCCAGAAGCTCGTCTTCCAGCGCTTCGACGACTACTGGAACAAGGGTCTGCCCAAGCTCGACCAGATCGTGTTCGAGGTCGGCCAGGAGCCGGTCGTCGCGCTGATGCGCCTGCAGAAGGGCGAGGTCGACATTCCGGGCGACGGCATCCCGCCGGCGAAGTTCGTCGAGGTCAAGAACGACCCGAACTTCAAGGACCTGATCATCCAGGGCGGCCAGCTGCACACCGGCTACGTCACCATGAACGTCAAGATCAAGCCGTTCGACAACGTCAAGGTGCGCCAGGCGGTGAACATGGCGATCAACAAGGATCGCATCGTCCGCATCATCAACGGTCGCGCGGTTCCGGCCAACCAGCCGCTGCCGCCGTCCATGCCGGGCTACGCCAAGGACTACGCCGGCTATCCGTATGACGTCGACAAGGCCAAGGCCTTGCTGGCCGAGGCCGGCCTCGCCGACGGCTTCGAGACCGAGCTGTTCGTCGCCAACACCGACCCGCAGCCGCGCATCGCACAGGCCATCCAGCAGGATCTCGCGGCCATCGGCATCAAGGCTTCCATCAAGTCGCTGGCGCAGGCCAACGTGATCGCCGCCGGCGGCGAGCCGGATGGCGCGCCGATGATCTGGTCGGGCGGCATGGGCTGGATCGCCGACTTCCCGGATCCGTCCAACTTCTACGGCCCGATCCTGGGCTGCGGCGGCGCGGTGCAGGGCGGCTGGAACTGGTCCTGGTACTGCAACGAGGATCTCGAGAAGAAGGCCGCCGAGGCCGACTCGATCGTCGATCCGGCCAAGAAGGAAGAGCGCGAAGCCATGTGGCGCGACATCTACCTGAAGATCATGGAAGACGCGCCGTGGGCCCCGGTGTTCAACGAAGAGCGCTTCACCATCCGCTCCTCGCGCATCGGCGGTGCCGACGAGCTGTTCGTCGACCCGGTCCACATCCCCGTCAACTACGATCAGGTCTACGCAAAAGATGTGCAGTAACTGCGACTATACCATCCACGGCAGGCAGCATCACTTCGGGTGGGATCGTTCGATCCCGCCCGTCGAGAAGGTGACGCCGGGCTCGACGCTCAAGTTCGAATGCGTCGACAGCGGCTCCGGCCATTTCAAGCCGGACAGCACCGTTGCCAACGTCTCGACGCTGGACTTCTCGAAGGTCAATCCGGTCACCGGTCCCATCTATGTCGATGGGGCCAAGCCGGGCGACGCGTTGAAGATCACGATCCATCAGTTCGAGCCTTCGGGTTTTGGCTGGACGGCGAACATTCCGGGCTTCGGCCTGCTCGCCGACCAGTTCAAGGAGCCGGCGCTGGCGCTGTGGAAGTATGACGCAGCAACGCTCGAGCCGGCGCTGTTCGGCAAGCACGCGCGCGTGCCGCTGAAGCCCTTTGCGGGCACCATCGGCGTGGCGCCTGCCGAGCACGGCCTGCATTCGGTGGTTCCGCCGCGCCGTGTGGGCGGCAATCTCGACATCCGCGACATCGCAGCTGGCACGACGCTCTATCTGCCGGTCGAGGTGGAAGGCGCGCTGTTCTCCATCGGCGATACGCACGCCGCGCAGGGCGACGGCGAAGTCTGCGGCACGGCGATCGAAAGCGCTATGAACGTGGCGGTGACGCTCGACGTGGTGAAGGACGCCAACCTCTCCATGCCGCGCTTCACCACGCCGGGACCGGTCACGCGCCATCTCGACGCCAAGGGCTACGAGGTCACCACCGGCATCGGCCCGGACCTGATGAGTGGTGCCAAGGCTGCGGTCGCCAACATGGTCGACCTGCTTGGAAAGCAGCACGGATTGTCGGCGGAAGACGCCTACATGCTGTGCTCGGTCTGCGGCGATCTCCGGATCAGCGAAATCGTCGACATGCCCAACTGGGTCGTGTCGTTCTATTTCCCGCGCGTCGTTTTCGAATGAAATCGTGGGACGCGGGCCGAGAGTCCCGCGTCCCGCTCCCCCTCTCGGAGCTAATCAGCAGCATGAACAAGCCACAGCAGGATACGCTGCTCAGCGTCAGGAACCTCGTGACCCAGGTGGCGACGCCGCAGGGTGCGAAGATCGTTGTCGACCGCCTGTCCTTCGATCTGGGACGCGGCGAGACGCTGTGCATCGCCGGCGAAAGCGGATCGGGCAAGTCGATGACCGCGCTGTCGCTCATGCAGCTCCTGCCCAAGCCCATGGCGCGCGTCGCCTCGGGCGAAGCCATTCTCAACGGCCAGAACATCCTGGCTCTCTCCGAAGGTCAGATGCGCCAGGTGCGCGGCCGTCATATCGGCATGATCTTCCAGGAGCCGATGACCTCGCTGAACCCAGTGCTGACCGTCGGGCGCCAGCTGGCTGAAGCGATCGCGGCCCACAAGCCGGTTTCGGCGGCCGAAGCGCGGCGCAAGGCCAAGGATCTGCTGGATCAGGTGCAGATCTCGGATGCCGCGCGCCGGCTCGACCAGTATCCGCACGAACTTTCGGGCGGCATGCGCCAGCGCGTGATGATCGCGATCGCGCTTGCCCAGAGCCCGCAGATCCTGATCGCCGACGAGCCGACCACCGCGCTCGACGTGACCGTGCAGTCGCAGATCCTGGCGCTGATCCGCAAGCTGCAGGCCGAGAACGGCGTTTCGGTCATTCTCATCACCCATGACATGGGCGTCGTGGCCGAGATGGCCGATCATGTGCTGGTCATGAACCGGGGCAGGGAGGTCGAAAGCGGCCCGCTGAAGCGGATCTTCGAAACGCCCGCCGACACCTACACCAAAGACCTGCTCGCCGCCGTTCCGCGTCTCGGCGAGATGACCGGCACCACCCAGCCCAAGCGCGCACCCGCCGCGCCGAAGAAGCCCGAGGCAGCGGCAAAGCCGGATGCCATGGCGCCGGTCGTCGACGTGGAAAACCTTGTCGTGCGCTTCGACATCAAGGGCGGCATCCTGCAGCGCCCGATCAAGCGCGTGCATGCGGTGGAAGGCGTGACCTTCCAGATCAAGCCGGGCGAGACGCTGTCGCTGGTCGGCGAATCCGGCTGCGGCAAGTCGACCACCGGCAAGGCTCTGCTCAACCTCATTCCATGGCGCGGCAATATCCGCGTCGGCGGCAAGGAGACGGCCGGTCTCACGGGCCCCGAGCGCAAGCAGGTGCTGCGCGACATCCAGATGATTTTCCAGGACCCTTACGCCTCGCTCGACCCGCGCATGCGGGTGGGCGATCTGGTGGCCGAGCCGCTGGTGATCCACGGGCTGGCGTCGGGTTCGGAACTCACCGACCGCGTCGAATATCTGTTCCGCCGCACCGGCCTCTCGGCCGACCAGATGAAGCGCTATCCGCACGAATTCTCCGGCGGCCAGCGGCAGCGCATCTGCATTGCGCGGGCGCTTTCGCTGTCTCCCAAGGTGATCGTGGCCGACGAAAGCGTGGCCGCACTCGACGTGTCGATCCAGGCGCAGGTGCTGGACCTCTTGCAGGACATCCAGAACGAGACCGGCATATCCTATCTGTTCATCAGCCATGACATGGCGGTGGTGGAGCAGATCAGCCACCGCGTGGCGGTGATGTATATGGGCCGCTTCGTTGAATCCGGTACGCGCGCGCAGGTATTCGAAAACCCGCAGCACCCCTATACCAAGCGGCTGATGGAGGCCGTGCCGGTGGCCGATCCGGATCGCCCGCGCAAGGCCTTCGTGCCCGCCGATGGCGAGCTGCCGAGCCCCGTAAAAGATCTGAGCTATGTGCCGCCGGTGCTGACGCGCCAGGATATTGGCGGCGGCCACACGGTCTGGAGCTGAGACCGGCCTAGCGCCGGTCCCCGGTCAAGCCGACGGGATCTCGCCGCGCAACACCTTGATAAAATCTTCGGCGTCGACATTGCCGCCGGAGATGACGCAGACGACATTGCCCCTGGCGTGCTCGCTGGTCATCGCGGCAGCAAGTGCGGCCGCGCCGGCGCCTTCCGCCACCATCTTCGCCTTGGAAAACAGCAGGCGCATCGCCTCGACCACCTGAGCCAGCGTCACCACGGCCGTGCCGTCGATCAGGTCCCGCACTAGCGGCCACATCTGCGGCAACAGGGACGGGCCGCCGATGCTCTTGATGAAGGCCGGCGTGGTCTCGACCTCCGCGATGCGGCCCAAGGCCAGCGAGGCCGTGACCGGCGCGGCGTGCTCGCCTTCCACGGCAAAGACTTTTGTCTCCGGCCGCAGCGCCTTCACGGCGCTTCCGACGCCGCTGGTCATCGAGCCGCCGCCATAGGGCGTCAGCACGCAGTCGACGTCCGGCAGGTCCTCGACGATCTCCATGCCGATGGTGCCGTTGCCGGTAAGCACGGCCTGGTCGGTCACCGGATTGATGATGAGCTCGGCGATATCGGGGCGCTCCGCATCGGTGATGTACTGCCACCAGGCCTCGTGCGAGATGAAGCGGACCTCGCCGCCGAGTTTTTGCACGCCTTCGATCTTCGTCTTCGGCGCGTCGGCATACATGTAGGCGGCCATCGGCACGCCGACGTGGCGCGCGGCCCAGGCCATGCCATAGGCCATGTTGCCGGAGCTGATGGTGGCGACGCCGTTACGCAGCGCTGCGGGATCGCGCGTCAGTACCGCATTGAGTGCCGGCCTGATTTTGAAGGCGCCGATGGGCGAGAAGGTTTCGAGCTTGAGGAAGATCTTCCGGTCGGGCAGGCCGAGGTCGAGATGGACCAGCGGCGTGCGGGCAAGATGCGGGGCCAGTCGTTCGCGCGCAGCACGAACCTCGTCCAGCGTCGGGGGACGGGGAGCGGTCTTCTCGGTCATGATCAGATGGTTTTTCCGTTGCTCGCGGGAGGCGTGGAGCTCGACCGCTCTTCTTCGGCGTGGATGTAGACGTGCAGCGTGTAGCCGATGTGCTCGGTCATCAAGGCCTTCGCGCGTTCCACATCGCGGTCGAGCGCGGCTTCCATCAGTTCGGTGTGGTGTTCCAATGCCATGGCCTCGCGCAGGGCAGCCACGGCTTCCTCATAGCCGTTCTTGAGGCCGGCAGCGGCGCGCAGCGTCGGCGCAAGTCCGAGGAAGCGATGGTGCCGGCGCAGCTGGTCGGTAATCGTTTCGCGGAAGCGCAGCAGCCACTGTGACTTCGCAGCGCTCAGCAGTGCGGCATGAAAGGCCTGGTGCTTCTCGTCCCATTCGTTGACGGCGTCGTCGGATGGATCGTCGACCGCGAGCTTGCAGCGCGACAGGCGATAATGCGCCGTCACGACCGCCTCTTCCCAGTCGCTGCCGCCGTTTTCGATCGACTCGACGAGGAGCGGCACTTCCACAACCTGCCGCGCTCTCGTAAGGTCTTCCAGCTCGGCGCGTGAGACGGGGGCGACGGCGAAGCCGCGATTGCTTATGGCGGTGACCAGATGCTCGGCTTCAAGCCGCGACAGCGCTTCGCGCAAGGGCGTCCAGCCCATGCCGTAGGCGCTGCGCAAAGCCCCAAGTTTCAGCGGTGAGCCGGGGCTCAGGCGCGTGGCCAGTATGTCGCGCCGAAGCGTCTGATAGGCCGCTTCCGTCTTGGTGGTATGTTCGCCGTTCTGCATCCGGTTCGATCCTGCTGGCGCGATCCTTCTGCCGTAGGGTTATATATCATGCGGCTGCTTCGCAAGAATTATATATAATTGTTTGACAGGTGTTTTGCGCCGGTTATGATCCCTCCCAATCGCAGCCGGTGCTGCGAGCCCGCGGGCTTCCGCGGCAGATTATGAATCGGGAGGAATGACATGAACAAGGCAAGGACCGGCTGGTTGCGCGGCATCGTCGCGGCCGGCGTTTTCGTGGCGGGCATTGGCTCGGCTCTCGCCGATCCGATCAAGATCGGCATCGCCAATTTCGGCGAGCATCCGCAGCTCAACGCCTCGATCGCGGGCTTCAAGCAGGCGCTGACCGAAGCCGGCTTCGTCGAGGGCAAGGACGTCGTCTACACGGAAAGCCACACCAATTTCGACGCCTCGCTGGTGCCGCAGATGATCGCCAAGCTTCAGGCCGACAACCCGAAGCTGATCTACACCGTCACCACGCCGGTTTCGCAGATCGCCAAGAAGGCGCTGGCCGGCTCGGGCATTCCGATCGTTTTCACCGCCGTCACCGATCCGGTCGCGGCCAATCTGGTTCCGTCGTGGGAAGCTGGCGACGAAGGCATCACCGGCGCCACCGACCTGCAGGACGTTTCGGCCGTCATGGCCTTCGCGCACAAGCTGCTGCCGAACGCCAAGCGCTTCGGCGTGCCCTACAATCCGGGCGAGGCCAATGACGTCGCCCTGCTCAACAAGATCAAGGAAGCCGCTCCGGCCCAGGGCTTCGAAGTGGTCGAAGTGGGCGTCGACAACGTCAACGACATCCAGCAGCGCATCGCCTCCTTCGCCGGCAAGGCCGACGTGATCTACACGCCGGCGTCGAACCTGCTGCAGCCCGCCGTTGCCGCCGTGTCGGCCGCCGCGCGCCAGGCCGGTATCCCGATCGTGAATTCGGATGACGACGCGGTGCGCAAGGGCATCGTGCCCGCCAGCTTCGCCGTCAACTACACGCAGGTCGGCATCAATGCCGGCAAGATCGCCGCGCAGATCCTGAAGGGCGCCGACCCCAAGACCATCGCGCCGAGCCGTCCGGCCTATGAGGACCATGCTCCGCTGATCAACAAGGCCACGCTGAAGGCCTTCGGCGCCGAGCTGCCGGCGGACATGGAAAACTGCAACTGCTTCGTCGACTAACTCGTCGATAGCGATACGGCGGCGCTTTTCGCGCCGCCGTTCTATTCCAGGGAGGAAGCAGTGCTGGAAATCCGCTCTGCGCGAAAAACATTCTATCGCGGCCAGGCCGACGAAAAGATCGCCCTCGATGGGCTCAATCTCAAGCTCGCCACCGGCGAATTCGGGGTCGTCATCGGCTCCAACGGCGCCGGCAAGAGCAGCATGCTCAATGCGATTTCCGGCTCACTGGGCCTCGATTCCGGGCAGATCCTGGTCAATGGCAGCGACGTGTCGAACATGCCCGTGCACAAGCGCGCGGTTCGGCTGGCACGCGTCTTCCAGGACCCGATGAAGGGCACCGCCGCCTCGATGACGGTGGCCGAGAACATGCTGCTCGCCGATCTGCGCAGCACCAGGCGCACGCTGCGCCGCGGCCTGACCGCCGCGCGTCTGGCTACATATCGCGAGCGTCTTTCCATTCTCGGCCTTGGGCTGGAGAACCGGATGGATACCCGCGTGGAGCTGCTTTCGGGCGGCCAGCGCCAGTCGCTGTCGCTGATCATGGCGGTGGGCGGCTCGCCCGATCTGCTGCTGCTCGATGAGCACACGGCAGCGCTCGATCCGCGCACGGCCGACATCGTCATGGATGCCACCGTGCGCGCCGTGGACGCGCTGAAACTCACCACTCTCATGGTGACGCACAACATGCAGCACGCGGTCGATTTCGGCCATCGCGTGATCATGTTGGACGCCGGCCGCGTCCGCCTCGAAATCGCGGGCGAGGAGAAAGCCAAAGTCACCGTTCCCGATCTGATCGGCCACTTCTCCGTGAAGACCGACCGCATGTTGCTGGCGAGCTGACCGATGATGGATTTTGTTCAAACCACCTTTGCGAGCTTCATCTCGCTCATTCCCGTCACGCTCGCGCAGAGCCTGATCCTCAGCTTCGTCGTGCTCGGGATCATGATCCCGTTCCGCATGCTGAGCTTCCCCGACCTCACCAGCGAAGGCGCGTTTCCGCTCGGCGGCTGCGTCTGCGGCGTGCTGCTGGCAGGCGGCGCCTCGCCGGTGACGGCCATCAGCTGCGCATTGCTTGCGGGCTTCGTCGCCGGCTGCTGCACGGCCTTCATCCACCTGCGCTTCCGCATCCACACGCTGCTGGCCGGCATTCTCATGATGACGATGCTCTACAGCATCAATCTGCGCATCATGGGTAAGTCCAACCTGTCGGTGTTCGGCTCGCCCACCGTGTTCGACTGGGTGCCGTTCGCGCAGCCGGGCTTCCCGGTCAGCAAGATCGTCGCGGCAGGCCTGCTCGCGCTCGTCGTGTTCATCGTGCTCAATCTGTTCTTCAAGACCGAGCAGGGCACGGCCGTTCGCGCCGTAGGCGCCAATCCCGACATGGCCGAGGCGCAGGGCATCAATGTCTGGGCCGCTACCATCGGCGGCGTCGGCCTGGCCGGTGCCTTCTCGGCGCTCAGCGGCGCGGTGATGGTGCAGTCGCAGGGTTTTGCCGACGTCAATATGGGCCTCGGCATCCTCATCAACGGCCTGGCCGCTTTGATGATCGGCGAGGCCATCGTCGGCAAGCAGACCGTCTGGCGCCAGCTGACGGCGCCTTTCGTCGGCGCCGTCGTCTACTACCAGCTGGTGTCGCTCTGCCTTGCCGCGGGCATGCCGCCCCCCGATCTCAAGCTTGCCACGGGTCTGTTCGTGCTTGCCATGCTGGCGTTGCCGAGCCTGCGCCGCAGCCGCGGCGCAGGAGCTCCGGCCCGCGAAACCTTCCGCGAATAAGGACAGCGACTATCATGACTGCAATTCCCGACCTGGCGGCGATCGAGGCACGCGACGCCGCCGACCCGCTGCGCCATATGCGCGACCGCTTCGTGCTGCCCAAGGGCGTGATCTATCTCGATGGCAATTCGCTTGGCGCGGCCTCGAAGGATGTCTTCATCGAGCTCGAGAAGGCGGCCAAGGAAGAATGGGCCGAGGGCCTGATCCGCAGCTGGAACAAAGCCGGCTGGTTCGACCTCACCCTGGAGCTGGGCGACAAGGTCGGCCGGCTGATCGGCGCCGAGCCCGGCGAAACCGTGGTCTGCGACACCACCTCGACCAATATCTACAAGGCCCTGCATGCGGCGCTGTCGATGCGGCCGGACCGCTCGGTGATCGTCGCCGAGGGCTCGAGCTTCCCGACCGACCTCTACATGGCCGAGGGTGTTGCCGCGACGCGCCCCGGCGTGACCATCCGCCTCGAAGGCGTCGCTGCCGAGAACATCGAGGACCTGATCGACGACAGCGTGGCCGTGGTTCTGGTCAACCACGTCAACTACAAGTCGGGCGAGCTGCGTGACATGGCGGCGCTGACCGCCAAGGCGCACGCGGTCGGCGCGCTGGTGGTGTGGGACCTCTGCCATACGGCAGGCGCCATGCCGGTCGACCTCAACGGCGCCAATGCCGATCTGGCCGTGGGCTGCACCTACAAGTACCTCAATGGCGGCCCAGGCGCCCCGGCCTTCGTCTATGCAGCCAAGCGCCATCACGACCAGATCCAGCAGCCGCTGTCTGGCTGGTGGGGCCATGCCAGGCCGTTTGCCTTCACGCAGGGCTATGAGGCCAGCCCCGGCATCCGCCGCTTCCTGTGCGGCACGCAGCCGATCTTGTCGCTTAGGGCGCTGAAGGGCGCGCTCGACGTGTGGGACGATGTCGATCTCGACCTGCTGCGCAAGAAGAGCATCGAGCTGACCGACCTGTTCATCGAGCTCGTCGAGGCCCGGTGCGGCGAATTCGGCGTCAAGCTGGAGTGCCCGCGCGAGGGCGCGCGGCGCGGCAGCCAGGTCTCGTTCTCGCATGAGAATTCGTATGAGATCATGCAGGCGCTGATCGAGCGTGGCGTCATCGGCGACTTCCGCGCGCCGAACGTCATGCGTTTCGGCTTCACGCCGCTCTATGTCGGTTATCGCGATGTATGGGATGCGGTGGAAGTGCTGCGCGACATCCTCGCGACCGGTGCCTGGCAGGACAAGCGCTTCGCGGTTCGCGCCGCCGTCACCTGACGGAGTTGCGGCAGGGTTTTGGCGCTGCCGTTCCAGGCCGGGAAATCGCTTCCCGCCTCAGTTATCCGAATTCTCGGGAAGGGAGCCTGATTGCGCTTCCTTCCCGTTTTTCTTTCCGTGATTTTCGATGAGCTGCTCGTAGTGCTCTATGTGCTCTTCGAGTGCCTTGTTGTCCATGAACGCCGTCAAGGTCGTGATGTCCTTGCCCCTGACCAGCTCGTGCTTTTGCGCGGCCTTCAGGCGAGCATGCAGCTCGACACGTTTCATCGGCACTCCTTTTCCCAGCGCACCAATCACGAACCCATGCGCTGATTGAACATTCCGAGCACGAACCGGACCTCATCACGGCCGATTGCGCCGGCGGGCCCTTTCGCAACCCTCTTCCTTGGAAGAGGCAACTTGTCCGCTTTGTCAACCGTTCAGGAATATTCGTTCACTGCCCTTGACCTTCCAGTTACTGGAAGCCCTAGCTTCCATACCTACATCAAGCAGATGCGGAACAAGGCAATGGAACATCATCACGGACATGGACACAGCTGCGGCGATCACCACGGCGGGCAGCCCTCGGCGCATATCGTTCGCGATCCGGTCTGCGGGATGACCGTCGATCCCGCGGCCGGCAAGCCGACCGCCGACCATGACGGCCGCACCTATCATTTCTGCAGCGCGTCCTGCCACGACAAGTTCAGCAAGGCGCCGGAGAAGTATCTCACGGCGGATGACCCGGTCTGCGGCATGAAGGTGGACCGTGCCAGCGCGAGCCATTTTGTCCGCCACGAGGGGCAGGGCTTCTATTTCTGCTCGGCCGGCTGCGAGGCGAAGTTTATGGCGGACCCCGAAAAATATCTCAGCGGCCGGCCGGCACCCGAGCCGATGCCCAAGGGCACGCAATATACCTGCCCGATGCATCCCGAGATCATCCGCGACAAGCCGGGCTCTTGCCCGATCTGCGGCATGGCGCTGGAACCGATGGGCGTGCCGACCGGCGAGGAAGGGCCGAACCCCGAGCTGATCGACTTCACGCACCGCTTGTGGGTAAGTGCTGCGCTCTCGATCCCGCTGCTCGTGCTCACCATGGGCCCGATGGTTGGCCTTCCGGTGCGCGACTGGCTGGGCGAAAAATTCGCTGTCTGGGTCGAGCTGGTGCTGGCCACGCCGGTGGTGCTTTGGGCGGCGCTGCCCTTCTTCCATCGTGGCTATGAATCGATCGTCAATCGCAGCCCCAATATGTGGACGCTGATCTCGCTCGGCGTAGGCGTTGCCTATGTCTACAGCGTGGTCGCCACGCTGGCGCCCGGCATCTTTCCGCATGAGTTCCGCGGGCATGGCGGCACCGTGCCGGTCTATTTCGAGGCCGCCGCGGTCATCGTCGCGCTGGTCTTCCTCGGCCAGGTGCTGGAACTGAAGGCCCGAGAGCGCACCGGGTCGGCGATCCGCGCGCTGCTCAACCTTGCGCCGAAGACGGCGCGGCTGATCGGCGCCGACGGTTCCGAACACGACGTGCCTCTGGAAGACGTCAAGGTCGGCGACCGTCTGCGCATCCGCCCCGGCGACAGCGTGCCGGTGGATGGCACGGTGGTCGAGGGCCGCTCGTCTGTGGACGAATCCATGATCACGGGCGAGTCTCTGCCGGTCGAGAAGACCGAGGGCGACGTCGTCACCGGCGGCACGCTGAACAAGAACGGCGCGCTGATCATGAAGGCCGAGAAGGTCGGCGCCGACACCATGCTGTCGCATATCGTGGAGCTGGTGGCCAAGGCCCAGCGCAGCCGCGCCCCGATCCAGAGCCTCGCCGACCGGGTGGCCTATTATTTCGTGCCGGCCGTTGTGGCGGTGGCGATCGCGGCCTTCGTCATCTGGGGCATCTTCGGGCCCGAGCCGAGCATGATCTTCGCCATCGTCTCGGCGGTGTCGGTGCTCATCATCGCCTGTCCCTGTGCGCTGGGCCTTGCCACGCCGATGTCGATCATGACAGCGACCGGCCGTGGTGCACATGCCGGCGTGCTGATCAAGGATGCCGAGGCGCTGGAGCGATTTTCGCATGTCGATACGCTGATCGTCGACAAGACCGGCACGCTGACAGAAGGGCGGCCGGTGCTGACCGATGTCGTCACCGCCAACGGCTTTGACGAGGTCGAACTTCTGACGCTGGCCGCCAGCCTCGAAAAAGCATCGGAGCATCCGCTGGCCGAGGCAATCGTCGCCGGAGCGCAGGAGCGCAAGGCGAAGCTGGTCGATGTCACGGACTTCCATGCATCCACCGGCAAGGGTGTGTCCGGCACCGTGGCGGGCAGGAAGGTCGCGCTTGGCAACCGCGCCATGATGGACGAGGCGAGCGTGGACGGCGACGGTCTCGCCGCCAAGGCCGACGCGCTGCGCGCCGATGGCCGCACGGCGATGTTCGTCGGCGTCGACGGCAAGCTGGCGGGCGTCGTTGCGGTTGCCGATCCGATCAAGCCGACCACGGCCGAGGCGATCCGGGCGCTGCACGAGAAGGGCCTGAAGATCATCATGGCGACCGGCGACAATGAGCGTACGGCGAAGGCCGTCGCGTCGCGGCTCGGCATCGACGAGGTGCGCGCCGACGTGCTGCCCGAAGGCAAGAAGGCGCTGATCGACGAGCTGCGCGCCAAGGGCTCGATCGTCGCCATGGCCGGCGACGGCGTCAACGACGCCCTTGCGCTAACGGCTGCCGATGTCGGCATCGCCATGGGCACCGGCGCTGACGTTGCGATGGAAAGCGCGGGCATCACGCTGGTGAAGGGCGACCTCAACGGCATCGTGCGTGCCCGCACGCTGGCGCAGGCGACGATCCGGAACATCAAGGAAAACCTGTTCTTCGCCTTTGTCTACAACGCGGTCGGCGTGCCGATTGCGGCGGGCGTGCTCTACCCCGTCTTCGGCATCTTGCTGTCGCCCATGCTGGCCGCCGCCGCGATGAGCCTGTCGTCGGTGTCGGTGATTGCCAATGCGCTCAGGCTGCGCACGCTGAAACTCTAGGAGATCGAGAAATGAATATCGGTGACGCATCGGAGCGTTCCGGCCTGCCGGCCAAGACGATCCGCTACTATGAGGACATCGGCCTCCTGAAGCCCGGGCGCTCGGAGAATGGCTATCGCGACTATTCGATGAATGACGTGCACCGGCTGAAGTTTCTCCAGCGCTCGCGCAGCCTGGGATTCTCGGTCGAGGAATGCCGCCAGCTGCTGTCGCTCTATGGCGACACGCAGCGCGAGAGCGCCGACGTTAAGGCGTTGGCACAGATCAAGCTCGGCGAAATCGACCGCAAGATCGCCGAATTGCAGAGCCTGCGCGACACGCTGCGCCATCTCGTGCGCAACTGCCATGGCGATGCGCGGCCCGATTGCCCGATCCTCGATGAACTCGCCGGCAAGCCGGCCGCGGGCGCCGGAAAATCCGCGGCGCAGGACAAAGAACTTTCTCCCAGGCACTGAAGAAGGAAAAGACCATGACCATCAAGCACAAGCTCCCCGCCATCGCCGCTGCCCTGTTTCTCGGGATCGGGTCTGCCGGCACAGCCCTGGCTGAGGAGAGCCACAGCGGGCACGACATGAGCGGCATGAACATGTCCGAGGGCGCGTCCTCGCCGGCTGCCAAGGGTTACGCGGAAGCGATGGACAAGATGCATGAGGCCATGGGCAAGATCGAATATACGGGCGACGCCGATGTCGATTTCGCGCTCGGCATGATCCCGCACCATCAGGCCGCGATCGACATGGCCAAGGCCCAGCTGGAATACGGCAAGGACCCCGAAATCCGGAAACTTTCGGAGGACATCATCAAGGCGCAGGAAGCCGAGATCAAGCAGCTTCAGGACTGGTTAGCCGCCCACCAGGCCAAGTAGTTTTCGAATTCGCGCGAGCGGTGGCGATCCGCCGCTCGCGCTCATATGCCCGGTCAGACGAAGGGCTTGCCGACCTCGTATTTCGCCGGCGCCAGCCGCTTCAGATAGGCCATGCCGGCATCTGAGAGGTTGTTGCCGTCCGGCAGCAGGAAGTCGTCCGGCATGTGGCGGGTCTTGCCTGCCACGCTGGCGAGCGGCACGCCCCGCATCACCGCCTTTTTCCCGTCGAACTGCAGTGCCACCGAGCCGCCGCCCTTTCCGGCAAGCTCCACCGCAAATGCGCCCGCCTCAAACGCTTCGGCAGCGTCCACAGGGCTGATGGTCGCGATATTGCCGCGCGGCATGTAGCCCAGCGTGTCGACGCGTGCGCGTTTGCCCGGGAGGCCGTCGCGCAGGGCCTGCTCGAAGGCAAGGCCGAGATCGCCGCCGGAGAGCTTTAGATTGCCATGCGCGTCGCGCTCCAGCCGGTCCGGCGGCACCAGGCTTTCCACCAGCGGCCGTCCGTCCTCGGTGGCAACGCCTTCGGACACGGCGACGATGCAGCGCTTGTGCTTGTCGAGCGTGGCGCGGACGTCGTCGATGAAACGCGGAACCGAGAAGGCGCGCTCCGGCACGTAGATGAGGTGCGGGCCGCTGTCCTCGTCGAAGCGCCAGGCCGCCGCCGCTGCCGTCAGGAAGCCGGCATGGCGGCCCATGACGATGCCGACATAGATGCCGGGCAGGGCGCGGAAGTCGAGGTCGACGGAGAGGAAGGCGCCTGCGACGAACTCGGCGGCGGAGATGAAGCCCGGCGTGTGGTCGTTCTCGACCAGATCATTGTCGATCGTCTTCGGCGCATGGACGAAGGCCATCGATCCGCCGGCTGCTTCGGCCAGGATTTCCTGCGTGCCGGCCGTGTCGTTGCCGCCAATATAGATGAAGGCGTCGGCGCCCTGCTTCTTCAACCCGGCCAGCACGAGGTCGCAATAGGCGGCATCGGGCTTGTCACGCGTGCTGCCCAACGCAGCACTTGGCGTTCCTGCGATGCGCAGCAGCTGCTCCTCGGGGACGGCGGACAGATCGACATAGTCGCCGTCGCGAATGCCGCGCACGCCGTGGCGCGCGCCCAGAATGTGGGCGCCGGGATGGCGCTTGCGGGCATCCAGGACGGCGCCTACCATGGTCTGGTTGATCACCGCGGTCGGGCCGCCGCCCTGGGCAATCACGAATGTCGTGGCCATAAAAGAACTCCTCGCCTTATGTTCCCGACATTTTCACCCGCCTGCGGGCCACGCGCAATACGATCCACCGTCAAATCTCGGCTGCTGTGCCAATTGCGCTGAGCCAGTCGATCTTTCGCTCTGGCCATGTGGCCCAACGTTGCCGTGACGGGGCTTTCTCGGGTACATGACTGCATCACGATTTCTCGAATGAGGATAGACATGACGACCAATGCTTCCCTCCAGGCGCGCCGCGTAGCGGCCGTTCCGCGCGGCGTCGCCACCGCCAATGCCGTTTTCGCCCAGCGCGCGGAAGGGTCCGAACTGTGGGATGCCGAGGGCAACCGGTACATCGACTTCGGTGGCGGCATTGCCGTGCTCAACACCGGCCATCGCCATCCGAAGGTGATCGCCGCGGTGCGCGACCAACTCGACGCCTATACCCACACCGCCTTCCAGATCGTGCCTTACGAGCCCTACATCGCGCTCTGCGAGCGGCTCAACGAAATAGCGCCGTTCAAGGGCCCGGCCAAGTCGATCCTGTTCTCCACCGGCGCCGAGGCTGTCGAGAACGCCGTCAAGATCGCCCGCGCCCACACCGGCCGCACCAATGTGATCGCCTTCACCGGCGCTTTCCACGGCCGCACGCTGATGACCAGCGCGCTGACCGGCAAGGTCGCGCCCTACAAGAAGAAGTTCGGCCCGATGCCGGCCGGCGTCTGGCACATCCCGTTCCCGGTGGCGCAGCACGGCGTGACCGTGGCCGACTCGCTGAAGGCGCTCGAATATCTGTTCCGCGCCGACGTCGACCCGGCGAACGTCGCCGCCATCATCATCGAGCCCGTGCAGGGCGAGGGCGGCTTCCACCCGGCCCCGACCGATCTGCTCGAGGCGCTGCGCAAGATCTGCGACGAGCACGGCATCCTGCTGATCGCCGACGAAGTGCAGACCGGCTTCGCCCGTACCGGCAAGATGTTCGGCATCGAGAACAGCGGCGTCGAGCCGGACCTGATCACCATCGCCAAGTCGCTCGCTGGCGGCTTCCCGCTCTCGGGCGTCGTCGGCCGCGCCGAGATCATGGACGCGCCGGAGCCGGGCGGCCTGGGCGGCACCTATGCCGGTAGCCCGCTGGCCTGCGCCGCAGCACTTGCCGTGCTCGACGTGATCAAGGAAGAGAAGCTGATCGACCGCGCCAACGCGCTCGGCGACCGCATGAAGGGCGAGCTGACCCGCTTTGCCCAGCGCAACGACATCGTGCCGATGGCCGCAATCCGCGGTCCGGGTGCCATGATCGCCTTCGACATCGTCAAGGATCGCGTCAGCCAGGAGCCGGATGCGGACGCCACCAAGCGCGTCACGCAGGCCGCTCTTGCCGAAGGCCTGGTGCTGCTCTCCTGCGGCGTGCACGCCAACACCATCCGTCTGCTGATGCCGCTGACGATCTCGGACGCGCTGCTGGACGAGGGCATGGCCAAGCTGGAGCGCGCACTGGTCGCCGCCAACCGGTAACAGCTTCGCGGATAGCTTAAGACAAAAACGCCCGGTCGAGTTTCGACCGGGCGTTTTTCATTTGGAAATCAGGCTGTGGGTGGCGCCGGGTTTACATCACGACGATGGGCGTGCCGGGGGGGACGCGGCTGTAGAGATCGATCACGTCCTGATTGATCATGCGCACGCAGCCGGACGAGACGGCTGTGCCGATCGACCACCATTCGGGCGAGCCATGCACGCGGAACAGCGTGTCGCGGCCATCCTTGAAGATGTAGAGCGCGCGGGCGCCGAGCGGATTGGTGAGGCCGCCGGGCTGGCCGCCGCGGTATTTTTCCAGCTCGGGCTTGCGGCCGATCATCTCGGCCGGCGGGGTCCAGGTCGGCCATTCCTTCTTGTACTGGATATTGGCGCGGCCGGACCAGACGAAGCCTTCCTTGCCGATGCCGACGCCATAGCGGATCGCATCGCCGCCCGGCTGCACCAGATAGAGGAACCGCTCCTGCAGGTGGACGACGATGGTGCCCGGCCGCTCGCCGGTCGGGTCGACCACGATCTGGCGCTGGAATTTGGGATTGATCTTGGCAAACGGCACCGGAGGCAGCGTGAAGCCGCTGTCGGTGAATGACGCATACATCAGGTCCGGGCTCGTCACCTGCTTGTCGACGCTGATGCGCGGCCGGATGGAGCCGGTGGTGAAGTCGTCCACCTGGACGGACGCGAGGTCCATCGTCTGCGAACAGCCGGCCGTGCCGAGCAGGGCCGAGCCGAGGCCGATCAGGGCGGCGCGGCGCGAGATCATCACGGGTTGGTCGGACTGGGTGTCGAAGGGATTGGTCGAGGCGGGTTTTTGCTGCACGGACACGCTTCCACGATTGAACACGAACGCTCTGGCAATCGCGAAACCCTGCGATCAAAGCCGTTCGCATTTTCAGGATTCATGGTTGATAAAGAATGAACTTGCGGAAACCTTTGCGCCGCAATGGCTTATGCTTTCGCGACCTGCTCGGCTGTGGCGAAATTGTGTGTCGGCGCCTGTGCAGCCACAACAACTCCTCGCTTGCGTCACAATCTGGGCCAGCCCGCTTTCTACCTCCGTCTGCGCCGCTGGAGAGGGAATCATGGGCAACACGTTCAAGACGGATCTGATGCTGTTTTCTGCGGCTTTCATTGCCGCGGCGATTGTGCTTTGCGCGAATATTGATCTCTCGGTCGTTGTTTCGGCAATCGCGAGGGTTCTGCCATGAACAGCCGCGCGAAACACGCCATGGAGCGGGTCGAAAATTTGCCCTTTACTTCGCCGCGCTGGCAGGGATTTATCCTTTCCTTTGAGCAAAGGAGATATCCATGCCGCTTGAAACCTGGGCAGCTTTCGCAGCCGCTTCGGCCGTTCTGCTGATCATCCCCGGTCCCACCATCCTGTTGGTGGTTTCCTATGCGCTCGGGCAGGGCTGGCGCACGGCACTGCCGATGGCGGTCGGCGTAGCACTCGGCGACTTCACGGCCATGACGCTGTCGATGCTCGGCATCGGCGCGCTGCTGATGGCTTCGGCCACCGTCTTCACCATTCTCAAATGGATCGGCGCGGCCTACCTGATCTATCTCGGCATAAAACTCTTCCGCGCCGGAGGAACGCTTCGGGCCGAGCCGCGCAAGACGGCGTCTTCGGCTGCCAAGATGATGGCGCATGCCTGGCTGGTCACCGCGCTCAACCCCAAGAGCATCACCTTCTTCGTTGCCTTCCTGCCGCAGTTCATCGACCGCCATGCTGATTTCTGGACGCAGATGACGATCTTCGAGGCGACCTTCCTCACGCTCGCCTTCATCAATGCCTTTGGCTACGCGCTGGTGGCATCGCGGGCGCGCGAACTGGTGCGCAATCCGCGCGCCATCGGCCTGTTCAACAAGGCCGGCGGCACGCTGCTGGTGGGTGCTGGCATCGCCACCGTGGCGGTTCGTTCCGGCAACTAATCCTGGCCCGGCGCGGTTCGCCACGCCGGCGTCCTCTCTTTTTTACGGGTCTCGAAAAAATACGTTCCCTGCGCGGCCGTATTTGTTATGAAGCGGTGAGCGGGAGAATTTTGCCTGGCAGTTTGCCGCGCGTTCGGGAGGGACGAACATGTATCTGGGAATCGATCTCGGCACGTCCGGCGTGAAGGCGCTTCTGATGGATGGCGGCCAGCGCATCATCGCCTCGGCCAACAGTTCGCTTGATGTGTCGCGCCCGCATCTGGGCTGGTCCGAGCAGGCGCCGGCCGACTGGATCCGTGCCACCGAGGAAGCGGTCGGCGCGCTCAGGGCCAGCCACCCCAAGGAACTGGCGGCGGTAAAGGGCATCGGCCTGTCCGGCCAGATGCATGGCGCGACGCTGCTCGATGCCGAAGACAAGGTGCTGCGTCCCTGCATTCTGTGGAACGATACGCGCAGCCATGCCGAAGCCGCCCGGCTCGACGCCGATCCGCGCTTTCGCAAGATCACCGGCAACATCGTGTTTCCCGGCTTCACCGCGCCAAAGCTGATGTGGGTGAAGAACAACGAGCCGGGCGTCTTTGCGCGCGTCGCCAAGGTGCTGCTGCCCAAGGATTATCTGCGGCTTTGGCTGGCGGGCGAGCACATTTCCGAAATGTCGGACTCGGCCGGCACGTCCTGGCTCGATGTCGCCGGGCGGCGCTGGTCGCCGGAACTTCTGGCTGCGACGGATCTCGACGAACGGCAGATGCCGCGCCTGGTCGAGGGCTCCGAGCAGGCGGGCATTCTGCGCGCCGAACTGGCTGCGAGATGGGGCATGGGCGCTGGCGTGGTGATTGCCGGTGGCGCGGGCGACAATGCGGCTTCCGCCTGCGGCATGGGCACGGTCAAGCCCGGCGAAGCCTTTGCCTCGCTCGGCACGTCGGGCGTGTTGTTTGCCGCCAACGGCGCCTATCTACCCAATCCGGAAAGTGCGGTGCACACGTTCTGCCATGCGCTGCCGAATGCCTGGCACCAGATGGGCGTGATCCTCGCCGCGACGGACTCGCTGAACTGGCTGGCCGGCATTACCGGCCGGAGCGCGGGCGAGTTGACCGGCGAGCTTGGCGATGCCTTGCGGGCGCCTTCGGGCGTCACCTTCCTGCCTTACATTTCGGGCGAGCGCACGCCGCACAACGATGCTGCCATCCGCGGCGTGTTCAGTGGGCTCGACCGCGAGTCCGACCGCGCAGCCCTTGCGCAAGCCGTGCTGGAAGGCGTGGCCTTCGCCTTCCGAGACAGCCTCGAGGCATTGGCCTCGGCCGGCACGACGCTGACGCGGGTGACGGCAATCGGCGGCGGTTCCCGCTCCCGCTACTGGCTGAAGGCGATTGCCACCGCGCTTGGGCTGCCCGTCGATCTGCCGGCAGACGGCGATTTCGGCGCGGCCTTCGGTGCCGCGCGTCTCGGCCTGATCGCGGTGGAAGGCGCCGACCCGTTTGCCGCCTGCACCGCGCCGGCGACGGCCGAAACCATCGAACCCGACGCGGCGCTGGCCGGTGCTTATGCTAAAGCTTACGAGCGCTATCGCGCCCTCTATCCGGCAGTCAAAAGCACGATGTGAGCTTTATCCCGGCACCTTGTCGAGGAAGCCGGTGACGCGCTTCAGGCGTCCGTCTTCGATGACGCCGAAATCGGTGCCTTCGATGACCGCTTCGCTGCCGTCAGGGCCGAGGCCCCAGGAAAAGCGGATGTGGTCGGCAAAACCGTCCGGCTTGCCCTTCAGGGTGAAGCGGAAGCCGGGGAACTGCTTGTGCACACCGTCGATCAGCGCGCCGATGCCGCCATGGCCGTCGCCCTGCATGATGGGGTCGTGGTAGCGGATGTCGGTGGCGAAGGCGGCTTCCAGCAGCTCGCGCCGGCGAGCCGGTTCGGCTTCGTTCCAGGCGGCGATGTAGTTCTTCGCAATCGTTTCGAGCTCGGTCATGATGTGTCTCCATCGGGTTTCGTCGTTGACGATCCCTTTGTGGGCCGAGCCGCGCGTCGAACCAATTACCTGCCAGGTAATGATCCGCGACCGTCATTGATTTGACGAAGTCGCCGCGCTTCGCCATGCTTTCCTCATGATCAGCGGCGTGCTTCTGGACCTATCCGGAGTGCTCTATGACGGCGACAGCCCGATCAAGCAGGCGGCCGCCTCCGTCCGGCGATTGCGCGAGGCCGGGCTGCCGCTGCGCTTCGTCAGCAACACCACGCGGTCGACCAGGCAAGATGTTCTTGCACGGCTGGAGAAGCTTGGCATCGAGGTCGGCGCAGATGAACTCTTTACCCCTGTGCATGCCGCGCGCGACTGGCTGAAGGCGCATGACTGCTCGGCGCATCTTCTGATCCACCCGGCACTTGAACCCGATTTTCGCGATCTGCCGTCGGGCAGGGGCCTTGCGGTCGTGGTCGGCGACGCGGCCGATGCCTTCGATTATTCGAGCCTCAACGCGGCCTTCCGCCTGCTGAATGCCGGCGCCGCGTTTCTGGCACTGGCCGACAATCGGGTGTTCAAGGATGCCGATGGCAAGCTCAGCCTCGATGCCGGACCGTTTGTCCGGGCGCTCGAATTCGCCAGCGGACGCAAGGCGACCGTGCTCGGCAAGCCGGCGCCTGAGTTTTTTCTCTCCGCGCTTGCCAACATGGAGTGTCCGCCCGGCGAGGCAGTCATGGTCGGCGACGACGCCGAGGGCGATACTGCCGGCGCCTTGCGGGCCGGGTTTTCCGCGGCGCTGCTGGTGCGCACGGGAAAATACCGGGATGGCGACGAGACGCGCTTCGAGCCGCGCCCGACTGAAGTGGTCGAGGACATCGCGGCGGCTACCGACTGGATTCTGGCGCACAGGTGATCAGCGCCGCCGCAGCTGCGTCGGCGACATGCCGAATGTCTTGGCAAACGCGCGCGAAAAGCCCGCAGCACTTGAGAAGCCTGTGCGCGCGGCGATGTCTGCCATGGGCACGGAGGTGTCCACCACCAGCCGCCGCGCCGCGCTGAGGCGCAGGCGCAGATAATAGGCACCGGGGGGCTCGCCGATCGACTTGCCAAAGATCTTTTCCAGCGCGCGGGTGGTCACGCCGGTGCGCCGGGCGATGGCCGAGATCGTCAACGGCTGGTCGATATGCGCTTCCATGAGGCGGATCGCCTGCGCGAGACGCGGGTCGTAGCCATCGAGACGGCCGAGCGAGACCAGCGGCTGTGCGTCGGTCGCCGCGCGCGCCTGGTCGTAGATGAAGACGCTGGCGACATCGAGCGCCACCGCCATGCCGAGGCGCGAGCGGATGAGGTGCAGCATCAGGTCGAAGGTGGGCGAGGCGCCGCCCGAGGTGAAGATCGGGCCATCGATGATGTAGCGGTCCGGCCGCACGTCGACGCCCGGGAAGGCGGCCGTAAAGTCCTCCATGTCCTCCCAGTGCGTGGTGGCGGTGCGGCCTTCCAGCAGTCCGGCGCGGCCGACAAGCCAGGTGCCGGCCTCGATGCCGCCCACCGCGCGCGCCGAGCGGGCCACGCGGCGCAGGCCCGCCAGCAGGGCAGGGCTGCCCTGCGTCTTGGTGCCGAATCCGCCGATGATACCCAGCATGTCGGTCTTTTCCGCCGGATCGAACTTGCCGCTGACCGCCACCGGCAGGCCGGAAGTGGTGACCGGTGGCTCGCCGTCCACCGAAACCAGCCTCCAGTCGAACAGCGTCTCACCCGACACGCGGTTCGCGGCACGCAGCGGATCGACGGCGGATGCCACGCACATGATGGAGCAGCCGGAGAAAACCAGCATCGTCACCTTGAGCGGCGAACGGTCTGGAAGAAAGACTGAGGGCTTTTCGCTTTTCATCAATCCATGTTCGTAAAGTGCAAAGCAGTGCCGCGCAAGGGAGGCAATGATCGCGATGGAGGAACGGCGCGATATCCGGGGCTTGAGCAACCGGGTGGCAGACGCGCCGATCGACTGGAGGAATTTATGCCGCTTTCCATGAACCGCGAGGTCTTCATCACCTGTGCCGTGACCGGCTCGGGCGGAACGCAGGACCGCAGCCCGCACGTGCCCCGCTCGCCCAAGCAGATCGCCGAATCGGCCATCGATGCGGCCAAGGCCGGCGCCGCAATCGTCCACTGCCACGTCCGCGACCCCGAGACCGGCAAGCCGCGCCGCGACGTCCATCTCTACCGCGAAGTGACCGAGCGCATCCGCGACGCCAATGTCGACGTGGTGCTGAACCTCACCGCCGGCATGGGCGGCGACATGGTGTTCGGTCCGGTCGAGTCGCCGCTGCCGCTGAGGGAGCAGGGCACCGACATGGGCGGCGCCTCGAACCGCATGGAGCATGTGCGCCAGTGCCTGCCGGAAATCTGCACGCTCGACTGCGGCACTATGAACTTCAATGAAGCCGACTATGTCATGACCAACACGCCCGGCATGCTGCGCGCCATGGGCGGCATGATGACCGAGCTGGGGGTGAAGCCCGAGATCGAGGCCTTCGACACCGGCCATCTCTGGTTCGCCAAGGAGCTGGTCAAGGAAGGCGTGCTGAAGCCCGACGCGCTGGTCCAGCTCTGCATGGGCGTTCCGTGGGGTGCGCCGGACGACCTCAACACCTTCATGGCCATGGTCAACAACGTGCCGTCGGACTGGAACTGGTCGGCCTTCTCGCTCGGCCGCAACCAGATGGCCTATGCCGCGGCCGCAGTGATTGCCGGCGGCAATGTCCGCGTCGGCCTCGAGGACAATCTGTGGCTCGACAAGGGCGTGCTGGCGACCAACGCGCAGTTGGTCGATCGCGCAGTCGGCATCATCGAGCGCATGGGCGCCCGTGTGATCGGGCCGGAGGAAGTGCGCCAGAAGCTGAACCTCACCAAGCGTGCGCCTTTGCCGGCATAACCCGGCAAGGGCTTCCAGGCGGAGAAGGGAGGAGACGCCATGGAAACGGTTAAGTTCACGGCGATGAAGGATGGCGACCGCGAGGACTACGCCTTCCTCAACGAGCATGAGATCGAGTTCGCCGTCAGGACCGGTGGGCGCCTTCTCGACGCGCTCGTAAAGCTCGATGAGAGCCTGTCGGGCTACAAGGTCACCCGGCTTGGCCACTCTGTCCAGGCGGCCACCCGCGCCTGGCTCGATGGCGCCGACGACGACTGGATCGTCTGCGCGCTCCTGCACGACATCGGCGACATCTACGCGCCCTACAACCACGACGAATATGCGGCCGCGATCCTGCGGCCGTTCGTTCGCGAACAATGCCACTGGGTGGTCGAGAAGCACGGGGATTTCCAGCGCCTCTATTACGCGCATCACGTCGGCGGCAATCGCCATGCGCGCGATAAGTTTGCCGGGCATCCCTACTACGACGACTGCGACCAGTTCTGCGAGCGGTGGGACCAGTCGAGCTTCGACCCTGACTACGAAACCCTGCCGCTCGATTTCTTCCGGCCCATGGTGGAGAAGGTATTCTCCCGCCAGGCCTACGATCCCGCGGTCATCCGCGTCGGCGAGCGCGTCGCGCTCGTCAATCCTGAAATAGCCAGCCAAAGAGCCGGAGCATCCGCATGAGCAGTATCAAGAAAGCAGCCGCCATCGGCGGCGGAGTCATTGGCGCGGGCTGGGTCGCGCGTCTGTTGCTTAATGGCATCGACGTCGCGATCTACGATCCCGATCCGGAGGCCTCGCGCAAGGTCGACGAGGTGATGAAGGGCGCGCGCCGCGCCTACAAGCAGATGCTGCCCGGCGGCCTGCCCCAGGAAGGCAAGCTGACCTTCGCCAAGACCATCGCCGAGGCGGTGACGGGCGCCGACTTCATCCAGGAAAGCGTGCCGGAGCGGCTCGACATCAAGCACAAGGTGCTGGCCGAGATCGACGCCCATGCCCCGGCCGATGCGCTGATCGGCTCGTCCACCTCGGGCATCAAGCCGACCGATATGCAGCCGGCGCTGAAGCATCCGGAGCGCCTGGTCGTCGGCCATCCGTTCAACCCGGTCTATCTCCTGCCGCTGGTCGAGATCGTCGGCGGCGAGAAGACCACGCCTGCCTTCGTCGAGAAGGCGCGCGAGCTTTACGCCTCCATCGGCATGAAGCCGGTGGTGATCCGCAAGGAGATCGAGGCCTTCGTCGGCGACCGCCTGCTGGAAGCCGCATGGCGCGAAGCGCTGTGGCTGATCAAGGACGGCATCTGCTCGGTCGAGGAACTCGACGACATCATGCGCTACTCCTTCGGCCTGCGCTGGGCGCAGATGGGCATGTTCCAGGTCTATCGCATCGCCGGCGGCGAAGCGGGCATGCGCCACTTCATGGCCCAGTTCGGTCCGTGCCTGTCCTGGCCGTGGACCAAGCTGATGGACGTGCCGGAGTTCAATGACGAGCTGGTCGATCTCATTGCCGGCCAGTCCGACGAGCAGTCCGACAAATGGTCGATCCGTGAGCTGGAAAAGATCCGCGACGACAACCTCGTCGCTATCATGGAAGCGCTGGGCAAGCAGAACAAGGGCAAGGGCTGGGGCGCTGGTGAACTGCACAACGACTACACCAAGCGCCTCGCCAAGCTGGCCGCCAAGAAGCCGGTTTCCAAGGCTGCCGCGAAGGCAAAGGCAGAGAAGCCGGTGAAGAAGGCGGCTGCGGTGAAGAGGAAAACCGCAGCGTAAGGTTTGTGTCGCTGTCATTTCGGCCCCACTCCGTCGCGCTTTGCGACGCCTCTCACTCGACCGATGGGGGAGAGGAAAGACCTGCGGCACGAGCGTTCGTCTCGTGATCCGCAGAGGGGGCGATTGGCGTAGCGAATGCGGCTGAAACGCCCTTCCTCTCCCCCGGGGGGGAGAGGTGGTTTGCGAAGCAAACCGGAGTGGGGGTCGAATTCAAGGTGGCTGTACCGAGCCACTTGCATGGGAGGTAAATCATGGATTTCGGGCTTACCGAAGAACAGCGCCTGATCGTCGACACGACGCGGGCCTTTGTCGAAAACGAACTCTACCCGCATGAAGCGGAAGTCGAACGCACCGGGCATCTGCGCCGTGAGCTGATCGAGGAGATCAAGGCCAAGGCGATCGAGGCCGGTCTCTACGCCGCTAACATGCCAGCCGAAGTCGGCGGCGCGGGCCTCGATACGGTGTCGTGGCTGCTCTACGAAAAGGAACTCGGCCGCGCCAACTATGCGCTGCACTGGACCTGCGTGGCGCGCCCGTCCAACATCCTGCTCGCCGGCACCGACGACCAGAAGGAAAGGTACCTCTATCCCTGCATTCGCGGCGAGAAGTGGGACTGCCTGGCCATGACCGAGCCGGGCGCCGGTTCGGATCTGCGCGGCATGAAGGCGAGCGCCGTGCAGGACGGCGACGATTTTGTCCTTAACGGCACCAAGCATTTCATCAGCCACGCCGACATCGCCGATTTCGCCATCGTCTTCATGGCATCGGGCGAGGAGGATTCCCCGCGCGGCAAGCGCAAGAAGATCACCGCTTTCTTCGTCGACAAGGGCACGCCGGGCTTCAATGTGCGTGACGGCTACCGCAACGTCTCGCATCGCGGCTATACCAACGCCATCCTCGAGTTCGACAATTGCCGCCTGCCCAAGAGCCAGGTGCTGGGCGAGGTACACAAGGGCTTTGAGGTCGCCAACAGCTGGCTCGGCGCAACCCGCCTGCAGGTCGCCTCGACCTGCCTCGGACGTGCCGAGCGCGCGCTTGGCCATGCCATCGAATATGCCGCGCAGCGCGAGCAGTTCGGCCAGCAGATCGGCAAGTTCCAGGGCGTTTCCTTCAAGCTGGCCGACATGGCGACGGAGCTGAAGGCGGCGGAGCTGCTCACCCGCGAAGCCGGCTGGAAATATGACCAGGGCACCGTGACCGACCAGGACATGGCCATGGCCAAGCTCAAGGCCACCGAGGTTCTGGCCTTCATCGCCGACGAGGCGATCCAGATCCATGGTGGCATGGGCCTGATGGACGACCTGCCGCTGGAGCGCATCTGGCGCGACGCCCGCGTCGAGCGCATCTGGGAAGGAACGTCGGAAATCCAGCGTCACATCATCAGCCGCGCGCTGCTGCGCGCCGTGGGAGGCTGAGCCATGCTGCGTCTTGAACGGCTCCTGCGTCCGAAATCGATTGCGGTCATCGGCGGCGGCTCGTTTGCGCCCAACGTCGTCAAGCAATCGCTGAAAATGGGCTTTGCCGGCGACATCTGGCCGGTGCACCCCAAGCGCGACGAGGTGGAGGGCGTGAAGGCCTACACCTCCGTCGCCGACCTGCCGGGCGCGCCCGACGCCGTCTTCATCGGCGTCAACCGCTTCGCCACCATCGATATCGTGCGCGAACTTTCCGAACGTGGTGCTGGCGGGGCGATCTGCTTCGCCTCGGGCTTCCTCGAAGCCGGCGCAGACGATGACGACGGCGAGCGGCTGCAGGCCGAGCTGGTCGCGGCGGCGGGCTCCATGCCTGTCATCGGGCCGAACTGCTACGGCCTCATCAACTATGCCGACGGCGCGCTTCTGTGGCCCGACCAGCATGGCGGCCAGCGGCTGGAGCCCGGCACGCGCGGCGTGGCGATCATCACGCAGTCGTCCAACATCGCCTGCAACATCACCATGCAGCAGCGCGGTTTGCCGATCTCTTTCCTGATGACGGCCGGCAACCAGGCGCAGACGGGTCTTTCCGAAATGGCGCTCGGCCTGATCGAGGACGACCGCGTTTCCTGTCTTGGCCTGCACATCGAGGGTTTTGACAAGGTCGACGGTTTCGAGCGGCTGGCGGCGCGGGCGCGCGAGCTGAAGAAGCCGATCGTGGCCATGAAGGTCGGCCGCTCCGAGCAGGCACGCGCCGCGACCGTGTCGCACACCGCCTCGCTCGCCGGCTCGGACGCTTCGTCCGACGCCTTCCTCAAGCGCCTCGGCATTGCACGGGTCAACTCGATCCCGTCCTTCCTCGAGACACTGAAGGTTCTGCACGCCTTCGGTCCGCTGCCTGGCTACACGCTGTCCTCGATGAGCTGCTCGGGCGGCGAGGCCTCGGTGATGGCCGACAGTGCGGAAGGCCGCAAGGTGCGCTTCCCTAAGCTCACCCAGGAGCACTGGTCGCGGGTGAAATCGACGCTCGGCTCCTTCGTGGCGGTGGCCAATCCGCTCGATTACCACACCTTCATCTGGGCCAACGAGCCGGCCATGACCGACACCTTCACCGCGATGGTGTCGGGTGGGTTCGACCTCAACATGCTGGTGCTCGACTTCCCGCGCGGCGACCGCTGCTCGGATGCCGACTGGTGGCCGACGGTGCGCGCATTCAAGTCCGCAGTGAAGACCAACAAGGCACGCGGCGCCATCGTCGCCTCGATGCTGGAAAACGTGACCGAGGCGCACGCCGCCGAGCTGTTCAAGCGCGGCATCGTACCTCTGCAGGGCATCGTCGAGGCGATGGATGCGGCCGAGGCGGCGGCATTTATCGGCGAGGCATGGGCGCGTCCGGCAAGTGGTGCCATCGGGTCGAATGCAAATTCGACTGCCGGTTCGGCCCGCAATACGCCCGACGAGGCCGAAGCCAAGGCGCTGCTGCGTTCGGCCGGTCTTGCAGTGCCGCAGGGCGCGCGCGCGGCCAGCGTCGCGGAGGCTGTCGCGGCTGCCGAGAAGCTCGGCTTCCCCGTTGCGTTGAAGGCGCTGGGTGTCGCCCACAAGAGCGAGCTCGGTGCGGTGAAACTCAACCTCAAGTCTGCGGAAGAAGTGCGGGTGACCGCCGAGACTTTGCTGCCGCTCGGCACCGGCCTCTATGTCGAGCGCATGGTGGAGGGCGGCGTCGCCGAACTGATCGTCGGCGTTACGCGCGATGCGCTGTTTGGCCCGGTCATGACCGTTGGCACCGGCGGCGTGCTGGTCGAACTGCTCAAGGACAGCGCCACGCTGCTTCTGCCCGCATCGCGCGACGAAGTCGAGGCGGCGCTGAAGAGCCTGCGGCTCTACCCGCTACTCGACGGCTATCGCGGCCGCGCCAAGGCCGATGTGTCGGCTGCGGTGGACGCGATCCTCGCCATTTCGCGCTTCGTCCAGGAACGCGCGGGCACGATCGAGGAACTCGACGTGAACCCGCTGATCGTCTGCGGCGAGGGCAAGGGTGCATGGATCGCCGACGCGCTTCTGGTGACCAACGAAGGCGAAGCGGCAGCCGCCGCTTCCCACGAGAAAAAGGTTGCGGTCTCAGTCGAAGGCTGAGCCGCCAGGGAGGTTTCCAAAATGTCCGATGTCGTAAAAACCCGGCGCGAAGGCGCCATTCTCGAAGTCACGCTCGACAGGCCCAAGGCCAATGCGATCGACCTTGCCACCTCGCGTCAGATGGGCCTGACCTTCCAGGCCTTCCGTGACGATCCCGAACTGCGCGTTTGCATCGTGAAGACGGCCGGCGAAAAGTTCTTCTCCGCCGGCTGGGACCTCAAGGCCGCCGCCAATGGCGATGCGGTTGACGGCGACTATGGCGTGGGCGGTTTTGCCGGCCTGCAGGAATTGCGCGACATGAACAAGCCGGTTATCGCCTGCGTCAACGGCATGGCGGTGGGCGGCGGCTTCGAGCTCGCGCTGTCCTGCGATCTCATCTACGCCTCCGAGCATTCCTCCTTCGCGCTGCCGGAAATCCGTGCCGGCACGCTGGCCGATGCGGCGACGATAAAACTGCCCAAGCGCATTCCCTATCACATCGCCATGGACCTGCTGCTTACCGGCCGCTGGATGGACGTGGCCGAAGCGCATCGCTGGGGCCTCGTCAACGAGGTGCTGCCGGCCGACAAGCTGGAGGACCGTGTCTGGGAGATCGCCCGCCTGCTCGCCGGCGGCCCGCCGCTGGTCTTCGCCTCCATCAAGGAAGTGGCCCGCAGGGCCGAGGCGATGGAGTTCCAGGACGCCATGAACTGGATCACCAAGCGCAAGTTCCGCACCGTCGACGAGCTCTACGCCTCCGAAGACAACATGGAAGGTTTTCGCGCGTTTGCCGAAAAGCGCGACCCGGTGTGGAAGGGCAAATAGCATAGCAGTGCAGGAGGACGACCGATGACCGACTACAGCAAGCTGATCGATGCCGAGACCTGGGCCTTCATCGACCGCACCAACAGCTTCTATCCGCCGGACGCGGTCGACCACAGCGTGGAAGAGCAGCGGCGCACCTATGACCGGATGTGCCGCGAGTTCCATGCCGGCTATCCTGCAAGCGTGACGGCGACGGATTCCGCCGTCGAAACGCCGACGCACAAGATCCCGGTTCGCATCTATCGCAATGTCGAGCCGAACGACGCGGCCGTGGTGCTCTATTTCCACGGCGGCGGCTTTATCCTGGGCGGGCTCGACAGCCATGACGACGTCTGCGCCGAAATCTGCGAGCGCAGCGGCTACGAGGTGGTGTTGGTCGACTACCGCCTGGTGCCGGAGCACACCCACCCTGCAGCCTATGACGACTGCCGGGCGGCCTTCGAATGGGCGGCCAAGACCTATTCGCAGCCCATCGTTCTGTGCGGAGACTCGGCCGGCGGCAATCTGGCGGCGGCCGTGGCGCACACCACGCGCGGTCACAGCCGGGCGGCCATTGGCCAGGTTCTGATCTATCCCGGCCTCGGCGGTAAGCTCGGGCAGGGGTCTTATCTCACGCATTCCGACGCCCCGCTGCTGAGCGTTCGCGACATGGACTATTATCGCGACATGCGGGCCGGCGGGCGTGACATCTCGGAGGATGTGAGCTTCGCCCCGTTCAACGATGCGGACTATTCCGGCCTGCCGCCGACGGCCGTCATCACCGCCGAATGTGACCCGCTGTCCGATGACGGCCGCGACTATCGCGACCGCATCCTGGCTGCCGGCGGCAAGGCCTGGTGGTTCGACGAGCCGGGACTGGTGCATGGCTATCTGCGGGCCCGCCACTCGGTCGGCCGCGCGCGCGAAAGCTTTACGCGCATCGTCGATGCGGTGCGTGCGCTTGGGAAGGGCGACTGGCCGTATTGAGGACGCGCTCCCTCCCCCTTGAGGGGGCCGCACTTCATCCCACCCTCGTGGTTCGAGGCTCGCCCTTCGGGCTTCGGCCCTCCGCTATGGCTCCGGGCGTTCGTCATTCGAAAAGCCAAATCTTTGGCTTTTCGTGCGCTCCGCGCACCATTCCTCACCCTCACCATGAGGGCTACGGTTGGCGCTGGCCTCCCACATTCTGAAGTGCCGCGCCAACTTCCCTCATGCTGAGGTGCTCGCCCTCAGGGCGAGCCTCGAAGCACGCACCTATTCATTGCCACGCCCGGTTTTCACCGTCTGGCCATTGTCATCCTTCGACAAGCTCAGGATGAGGGAACCTGGGAAGACGGGCGGTCGTCGGACGCGCTCGTTTAGGTAAATCTTGCGGTCCTTCGACCGCCCGTTCGATGCGCTTGCCTGGGTTTGTTCGCCTCCGCATTCGCGCGGCCAGCCACACCCTG
>NZ_PXYL01000023.1 GCF_003012705.1 Pseudaminobacter soli (ex Li et al. 2025) | reverse complement strand
TATCTTGCGCAATACAGGGCATGGGAATTGCTGCTCGGTGCCGTCCTCGCCCTAAGCCTGATACCGCGCCCGACCCAAAGGCTCGCGCGGGAAGCCATGGCCGGAACCGGCGTCGTGCTGATCGGCGCGTCAGTCGCGACGTTTCGTGACGGCATGGCCTTTCCAGGTCTTGCAGCTCTGGTGCCATGCCTGGGCGCAGCACTGATCATTCACGCGCGAGCGACTGAAGGTCCGATAAGTTCGGTGTTGCGTGCCCGGCCCTTTGTATTTATCGGCCTGATTTCCTATTCCCTCTATCTATGGCACTGGCCGATCATTGTGTTCGCGCGTCATCTGTGCGAGGCACCACTGACAGCCGCCCATGGATGGACGATCGTAGCAGCATCGGTTGCGGCAGCCTGGTTGTCATGGCGTTTCATCGAGCGGCCGTTTCGCGGGGCTTCGAGCCAAATTTCACGAAAGCCGCTTTTTGTTGCCGCCGCTGGCGTCATAGCGGCATCAACGGTGTTTGGCGTTTATGTTGCGTCCGAAAAAGGTCTTCCGAGCCGCCTCTCGCCTGCAGCCAGAGTTGCCTACGACGCCGCCTATGATAAAAGCCGCTTTAGCAGCACAGACTGCCTCACAGACTCAGATGGCGTTGGCCCCTCGGCAGCAGACGTCAAGGCAGGTGGGATATGCCCGCTTGGTACGGAAGGCCCTAATCCGAATTTTCTGGTCTGGGGAGACTCTCATGCCGCTGCGATGTCGCCAGCGCTCGACACTGCGGCGACGCACGCTGGCCTGACCGGGTTGCTTGCCGCACAAGCTGGATGCCCCCCGCTGCTCGACGTGCAGTTGTCAGACCGTAGGAAAAGGGAACGTTGCGGCGCGTTCAATGCAGCTGCGCTCGACCTGATCAAGTCTCACCGTATCCCGCTCGTCATCCTGCTGGCCTACTGGCCCAAATACGTCAACGCCACCGAACTTCCAAACCAGGGCGCCTATTTCGACGCCTCGGTGCAGCGGCCTCTCGATGATCATTCAACCCCGATCTCAGAGGCCATGGATCGGACGTTGTCGGAACTCGGGGAGATGGGAACCAAGGTCGTCTTGGTTATGGACGTGCCTGAAATGGGGCGCTCCGTGCCAGAAGCAGTCGCCAAGGCAGTTACGGTCGGAGCATCAACTGATATCGCGCCACCGCTTTCATATATCGAGAAACGTCAGGCTCCATCTCGTGCGATGCTGGAACAGGTCGCTGCGAAATACGGTGCCGGGATTGTCGATCCGATGCCCGCCTTTTGCGACAGCGATCGGTGCTATGCCGCCCGAAACGGCGTACCCCAGTATTTTGACAGTGATCATATCACGGCCACTACGGCCAAGGCATTGAGCTATCTATTCGCGCCGATTTTCCGGCCGTTTGATTCCTCTTTTGCAACGGGGGACGGCTAGTGCTGCCGGCCATCCCCCTGACCCGTTCGCCAGCCTTCAGAACGAAGCACCCGCCTCGGCTCCGAGGGGGCTTCTTTTTGCGGAGCCGGTCACTCATATCTGGCACCTGGCCGGCCAGGAGCAGCGTCGTCTGCCCCAACCTCAGTTCAACTTTGGCGCTGGGATTGACGCAAAGTGCACATCAAGGAACGCCATGATCTCCGCCAGTACGCTCTCGCTCGGCGGTTTGGTGGCTGGCCCATCAGCAGGCTCCATAATGACCGGGACGAGCGTGAACCCATATCCCCGCAAGGATTGAACATCGGTGATGATCGTGAAGCCCGATTGAGGGAACTGCTCGCGTAGCGCCTCAGCGATTCGATCTTTCATCTCATCGAACTGCACATCGGCAGGCGGGACCACGACAAATTCCCGACGCTCACCGTCAACCACCTTCGGAACAAAAGCCATCATCCTCCATGCCCTGTACCCGTCCCGCAATGAACGCATCGGCTCTTAGAATTCACCCAATGCAGGGTCTGCCGTTCAACTCCGGCGATCGTCACGCCTGTTTGACCAGTTGCAGAAGCTTCTTTGAACTCCCGCAGAAATCAGACCAAGCTTTCATCAGTTTGCGCCTGCGTTCAAGCGCGTCCGAACGTCGATAGGCCTGCTAAGTCTCATCCCCGACGCGGTGTGCAAGTGCGGCCTCGGCCACTTCGCGCGCGGAATGCCGACCGAAACCCATGCACCGTGAAATCTCCGAATTTCATCCGACGCATCAGCATTGCAAATGCCATAGTCGATAGGGGCGATTTCGGCCTGTCGCCGGGGAAAACGTAGTCGGTTGGCTTCCCCTGCCCCAAGGCCTTCAAGATCACCACGGCTCTGTCGGTGAGCGGAACGCGGTGCTCCTTCCCTGCCTTCATGCGCTCGGGGGCACCGTCCACGACCGCGTGGCCGTCAGGATCAGGAACTCCAGGCCACGCGCAGAGACGGCGTCTGACGCCTGAAGCTGCTGTATGAACTTCGGCACCTCGACATAGGCCATCGCCGCATGGTGGCCGCGCTGAAGCTTCTGGCGAGCTGGCAGCGCGTTCTTCAAATGTCCACGCCACCGAGCTGGGTTCTCTCCGTCTCGCCAGCCCTTGACCTGCGCGAAGTCGAGGAGGCGCTCGACGCGCCCCCGGATACGGGATGCTGTCTCGGCTTTCGGCTGCCAGATTGTCGTAAGGACCGCCAGGACGTCGTGTGTCGTGATCTCGGCCACGGCCTTGCTACGGAGTGATTTGCAGTAGGCGTCGCCGAGGGTCATTTCCCATTGCGCGATATGCTTCTCATTGCGGAAGCTCGGCTTCATGGCCTTTATGTAGTCGTCCGCGCACACGCCGAACGTCGCGGGCGCGAGCTTCTTCCGCTCGGCGATGGGGTCCAGCCCTTTGGCTACCTGTCGTCGGCAATCGTCGGCCCTGTTGCGCGCCGACCGAAGTGTAACCGCTAGGTACGACCCAATCCCATTTCGCGGCGACGACCATTCTTCATCCAGAGGAAGATCCAGGACTTCGAGCCGCCGGCAGCGAAGTTTAGGTAGAGACCGTCGCCGTCAGCGTATCGGCCTCGGTTCGTGCGGTTCTTTACGTCAACCGCCGACAGCTTCTTTACAGAACGAGCCAAGTCTTTCCCCACAAATTTCCCCACAATCGTTGTGGGGTAGCGGCAAACACTGGCGGACGACTACAAACATCAATGCCTCTTAAACGCCAGCGAACAGCCAAGGACGGCCATTCGGCGGACCCTCTCTCCGCCAGGATTTCTTCAGCCCATCTAAAATCCTGATTTTATAAGACTTTCTAGATAAGCCTGCCATCTGGCGCCCACGTGGCTGCCCCGACAGGCCGCAAGCCAGGCCGACTCAGTGCGAGATCACTTCGGTAGCGGCCGGCGCCGCCGCACCCATCATACGATCGTGTCGAAGAAGCGCGTGATCCACCAGAACTGATACAAGAGCTTGGCGCCAACGAAGCTGACATGGAAGCGGCGGTTCTGGACGAACATCGCTGCGATACACAGCATGATGATGAGCGGGGTGCGAATAAGATATTCTATGCCAAAGCTGGCGAAATGCGCATCGCCCTTGAGAAGCGTGTCACCCACGTCAATCACGTAGATTGCCGCCAAAACGCCGAAAAACCAGGCGCGCCGCTCATAGAAAAATTCCTCGTAGCTGCGATAGTCCAGCAGGCTTTCCGGAAACAGCAGCGCGCATAGCAGGAATAAGGCGACCGCATAGCCGATCAGGAACAGGTATTTGCCGAAGGTCCATTGGTCGACGCGGAAAAGGCCGAATTCCCACCACCAGAAATGCGCAAGCATCAGAAGCACCGACGCGGCCCAGGCGAGGTGGACCGGATAGAGCGGATATTGCTTGGGATGCTGGATGATGCGCGCGATGCCTGACAGCAGACGCGCCACGCCAAGACCGATGACCATGCCCAGCACAATGCGGATATGGGGGAATAAATCGTGCACCGAGACGATCTGTTGTTCCACTTGTTGCCCCTCCCAATTGCCGTCAAAGCTGCCACGCTTATGACGGTCGACAGGGCTCAAAGGACCATCGACCCAGCGCGCGGAAATAAGATGAATACCAGCCCTGGTACGCCTTCCCCCGCGACCAATTCTAGCCGCCGCCGGTTAATGTCGGCTTAGTTCCCGGCCGCGGGCGCGAAGCTTGCCGCCCATCAAGCCAGAAGATCTTTGTATTTTGTCTCGAAGCGAGAAGGCCGTATGCGGCTGTCCCTCACAGCGGGCCTTGATTGCGCCGCACGATCTTCAGCACCAGGAAAGCCAAGCCTGCAACGATAATGGCAATTCCAATGATGATGGTGCCGGTCGACCCGTATCGATAGCCGGATGCCATTACGAGGAAGCCGAGAATGATGGCGGCCAACCCGGCGAGCTTGTTGATCAATGGGTGGAATTGCTCACTGTGTACGGCCATAGCAGACCTCCAAGCCAGCCGGCAGTTTATGCCCGCGGCAGTAACGCAGCCGCGGATATTCGAGTTCCGCCGGGCGGTCGCCCAGCAGAGTCGACGCAACCTCCAGTTCCGGGAATGGAACTTTTATGTTCGCTATGCGTTCGCATTATAAGTCCGATTGAGGCCACCCCGATGGCCCGTGCAGGCCCTGAGCCGCTCGGACAAATTCCTTGGAGAAGACAATGAGACGCTATCTCTCAACACTCGCATGTTCGGGGTTGCTGAGCATTGGAGCGCTCGCCGGTGCGTCCGCTCTTGCCGCGGGCATCTCCAGTTCCCTCCCCGACAACGCCTCGGCGGTCGGCACGGCCGGCGTGGCTTCCAAAACGCTACCGGCGCAACCCCTGGCAGACGGCCAGATCTGGAACCATTCCTGCATTGCGGAGGCATGCCAGGGTAAGTTTGAGCCAGCCGTTCTTATGCTCAAGCCCTCGGACAGCGCGACCAGCGGCCTGCAATTCGTCCGCGGCGGCGGTGGTGGCTTCCATGGCTTTGGCGGTGGTGGCTTCCATGGCTTCGGCGGTGGGGGCTTCCACGGCTTTGGCGGCGGCTTTCATGGCTTTGGTGGTGGGTTCCACGGCATGGGCGGCTTCCACGGCTTTGGCGGTTTCCCCGGCATGGGTGGCTTCCATGGCTTCCGCGGCATGGGCTTTCATGGCTTCCGTGGCATGGGCGGCTTCCATGGCTTCCATAGCATGGCCGGCTTCCGCGGCGTGGGACGCTTCCATGGCTTCCACGGCATGGGGCACTTCCGCAATGCCCGTTTCTTCCATCGTAACAACTTCTTCTTTAATGGCGGCAACGGCTGGGGCTGGGGCTGGTATGGCTTTGGCGTGCCGCTGTGGTACCTGTACTGTGATCCCTACTATGCCGGCTACTATGGCGCCTGCGATTACTACTAAGGTGGCGGATTACAGCGCATGATTTTTGGCGCCGCTTTGCGCGGCGCCAACACGTGTATTCTGGCGGGTTGAGCCAAGCCGGCTAAGGCGCGCCAATTTCGGCTGCTGGCTTCTGCGACTTCGCAACGATAATGATCCCGACAAGTGACACGACCAGGCCGCACGCCATCGCCCATGACAGCGGCTCGCCGAACATCAGCCAGGCCCAGATCATCACCACCGGCGGGCTGAGATAGAGCACGGCCGTGACGCGCGCCGGCGACGACTTGCGCAGCGCCAGATAGTAGAGGCTCCACGCGCCGAGCGTGGCAACGAAGACGAGCCACAGGATGCCGCCGACGAAGCCGGGCTCCAGGATCGGCAGTACGCCGCCTTCATGCCAGGCGAACACGGAGAAGATAGCTGCAGCCGACAGGCACTGGATGCACAAGCTTTGATGCACGGGCATGAAATTCGTCGGGCTGCGCTTCTGCAACAGGGTCGCCATGGCCAGAGACAGCGTTCCGAGAGCCGGCAAACCATAGGCCCAAAGCGGCACATCAGTCATGTCGAGCGACCAGCCGGACGCGATCAAAACACCTGCCAAGCCTATGAACGAGCCGATCCACTGGCGCCCGGTAAGCGCTTGGCCGAGAACCGGCCAGGACAGCACCGCAACCATCAGGGGCAGCATGTCGGTGATGAGGGCGACAAGGCCCGTCGGCACGCCATAGGAGATCGCGAGCGCGAATGCGCCGAGATAGGCGGACATCGCCAGCGCGCCGAACAGGACCTGCGGGACAACATCTTTCCGCCGCAGCCTGGGGCCGACAGTCAGGGCAAAGGGCAACAGCACGAGCCCGGAAACCAGGCTGCGCCAGAGGAGGATGAGGAAGATCGGCGCGTGATCGCTTGCGAAACGTATGCCGATGAAGCCGGCGCTCCAGCAGGCCACCAAGGCCGCTTCCAGCAGGATCAGGACCACGAGCCCAGCAACCCCGCTTCGGGGGCGGAAAGACGCAGCTACAGCTTCGCTCATTTGGACTGGCTTTCGAGCTGGTCCAGCATGGACACCGCGATTTTTCGCGCGGTTTTCAGCCGCCCGTCATGACCGTCGAGGCCCGCACGAGACATCGCGCCTTCGAGAAGAAAAGAGAGGTGCTCGGCAGTTTCATCTGTCGCAGTGTCGGCGGGCCGCATCTTGTGGAGGTGCTTCTTGAACAGTTCCTCCACCTCGTCCTTCTGCGCTGCCACGGATGCACGGCCGAGATCGCCTATCGGCAGCTCCGCGGCCGCATTGAGCAGTCCGCATCCGCGAAATCCCCACTCATAGGCAAAGGCTGCATGATCCGTGTAGGAATCGAACACGGCAAGAACACGCTCTTTCGGCGTCAACGCCATTTTTAGGCGTTCTGCAAGAAGTTCGTGCCACTCCCTGCGCCGGCCTTCGATATAGGCATGCACCAGATCGGCCTTGGACGCGAAGTTGTTGTAAAGGCTCATCTTCGCGACGCCCGCATGGGCGGTGATCGCATCGATACCTGTGGCCCCTACGCCATCGCGATAGAACAGCTCGGCTGCGGCATTCAGCAGTCGCTGCCGCGCAGGGATTTTGTCGGTCATGATTGGCCTCCAGAATGGATAGACCGATCTACCTAATTTCAGCACCTAGTGTCGGAAGCTACACGACCGGTCTTGGCGCAATTACGACGTCCGAAGACAAGAGCATGCGAAGGCAATTCATCCTCGAAAAAGACCATTTGCTATTCCGCAAACGAAAAAACCCGGCAGTTGCCCGCCGGGTTTCTCAAATCGACCGATGAGCCGATTAGAACGAACGCTGGAAGCGCAGGATACCAGCCCACTCGTTCCGGATCTTTTCCTTCGTGATGTCGTCGTGGATCTGGAGATAGTTGACTTCCGGCGTGATGACGAAGCCCGGAACCAGCTCGTAGGCGACGTTGGCAGCGACGGCGACGTCCTTGTTCTGCGACCAGGAAACCTGCAGGTTGCCCGAGGCCTTCGGGTTGAACTTGTAGGTGCCGCCGCCCCAGACGGCCCACTTGCCGCCCCACGGCTTGACCCAGTTGCGGGTCACAGGAACGTTGGTGCTCGGATCGAAGCCGAACTTGTTCCGATCACGCAGCGAACCACCGCCGACCATTGCCCAGAGCGACAGTGCGTCGGTTGCGTTCCAGTCGACGCGGACCTTGCCGCCCCACTCCTGATAAACCGCGTCATAACCGACGACACCCGAAATGCCACCCCAAGCCTGGGTCCAGGCAGCGCCCGCGATCACGTGCGGAGCGTAGGAGTCGAGCGTCTCGTTGATGCCGTCGCCAACCTCAAGGGCGTTGTCGTTGAAGGGGTTGAAACCGGTGAAGCCGTAGGCGCCGTCGTTGCCCTCTTCGAGAGAGATGGCGGCCGAGAAGCCATTGGCACCGGTATAGGTGTAGGCGACTTGGTGCGTGTCGTAGTTGGCATACGGGATCAGGTCGTCGGCGATGACGCCACCGGCATAACCGGTCATCGTCGCGTAGAGCGAGTCGGTCTTACCGACGCGGAAGCCACCCAGTTCGATGAAGGCGTGGTTGATGCCCATGTCGTTGGTCGAAGCCAACGCGCCACCGATGTTCTGCGTGTGCGTGACATCCTGATCGTCCGTCCATTCGCGGACAAGCTCGTGACGCGGGTTGTTCCAGTCGAAGTTGATCTGCGTGTAGGCGCGCAGGGTGCCGAGTTCGGTTTCCGAACGGGCGTCCATCTGCAGGGCATAGCGGGCGCGCAGACGGTAGCTGTCGCGTGTCTTGGTGCTGATTTCCTTGTCGTGCTTGTCGCCGTCTTCGTGGTTCTTGATGAAGTCTTCGCGATCGAGCAGGTCAAGACGGCCGCCGTAGGGGCCCTTGCCAACGCCCATTTCGAAGCGGACGTAGCCGCCGACCTTCAGGCAGGTCTCGGTGCCGGGGATGTAGTAGAAACCAGCGCCGTAGACGTCGCAGATGCGGACGTATTCAACCGGCTCGGGCTCGGCGACGACGACAGCGTCGGCCGCACGGGCGCCGGAAACTGCGACCAGTGCCGCAGCGGAGCCGAGAAGCAGGCTCTTGATGTTCATTTTCTGACCTCCAGTCAAAAGTTTAAAAAACGGGTCTGGGTTCTATTTGCTGAAGGACAGCGGGTTCCCTGCCCCATCCCCAATTTCGAAAAAGACACGATCGCTCGCCCCTTCCTCGAAAGTGACATTACCCAGGGCGCGGCCGGGTTCAATCGAGATCGCACGCCGGCTAGGCTTCATGGTACGCTAAACCATACCGCTGTGGCGGAAATGCCACGATTTGGCATGCCGCGGAAAGAAGTCGTTAACTTTCGAGGTCAAAAGCGCGGTGTTGCTGGCTCTCTTAAGGCAGCGAATCGATATTCCCGCGTCAATCAAAGAGAGAACCCGCCAGCAGGGCAGAAGATGCCCGTAGATACCAAAGCAATGGGCAGTACTGCCGCCACCCGATGCCTTGTGCACTCATATTGATAATAAACCAGAACTACCGGGGGAAGCATCTTCCTCGATCCGTGGTAGAAGCCTGGCCGAGCCCCGATCAGCATGCGCCCGCTTCTGTCTGCGTCCCCGGTGCCAACTGGCCGGCCAAGGCCCGCCCGAGCTTTAGGTGTGACGGCGAAGCCGAAAACCGCACTCATCGAGCGCTTCGAAGACGACTATCCGATCAAGACGCCCGCTCTCGATGTCTACGAACGGCGGCCGCTCGGCGTCGGCGCGGGCTCGCAGGGCTTACGCAAGCGCTAGAGCGGCGGCCTTTAGGACAACAAAGCCTACCCGGCCGGTTCCTCTCGCTGGCTTTCAAGGAATTCGCCCGCGTCCTCGACGACGATTTCCTCGCCCAGCAGGATGTTGCGAAGGCTGTGGACGACGTCGTCCACGTGCTGCTGAAGCGAAAAACCCTCTTCGCGCGGAAGCGTGATTGCGAGGCGCATGAACACCTTGTACCCCATTGTGCCCTCCAGAATGCACAGCGACACACCCCCGCAATAAGCAAAAGTATTGGCTCGTTTCGACCGGCAGGCAAGGTCTACGTGCGTTCGCCATGAGCGCCCTCACTCGCCTGACACAGTTCCATAAGTCGCGACAGACTCTTCATCGTGGTTTCGCGAAGGCGCATCACTTCTACCGGATTGTCGAACTCGGAAAGCCGCGACAGCGCGTAGTAGTCCAGCACGAAAGTCTCGACCACCAGCCGCAAACGCACCGTTTGGACCGCGTGCCGGGTCGCTTCATCGACCAGCTGCTTCGCCCTGACCCGCGCATCATGGGTGGGGCGCGGGACGTCAGAGATCAGCAACTCCAATTCCGTGAATGCGCTCATGACAGCACACCTGGATCAGCCGCGTTCGCCAATCATGCCAAGCTTGGTCGAAGCTCATGTTGCGAATAAATTGAACAATTAAAGCTTTGCGAATTTTGCTTTCATCGAGCGGGGCCCGATTGTTCTTTGGGGGTGACAGATCAACCGGGCCCCTGACTTGAGATTTCTCCCAAGCACCAATGGATATAGTGCACTCACAAGTTGCATCCCGACCTTTCCAGACCAGAATTTAGGAAGCGTTAACAAGCTCCTAAATTAGTCACTAAACTGGTCCACATTCGTTTCATGGCCCTGCTTCCAAGGCGGATCGAGAATTTCTGGTGTCATTCAATTCCGGCGAGAAGGGCAGCTCGAACAATCCTGGATTGAACTCAAAGCCACAAGGTCAGTCGCCCTGCACCGCCATACCCTGTTCTTTTTGCGCCGGGCCGGCGTCGCTTTCCCAATCTCGCGCGCGTCGCTTCTGTGATGTGATCGCGCTTGTTCACGGTGCCGCTCCTCGGAGCGGAGAATTGGGAAGCCGGTGAGAAGCCGGCGCTGCCCCCGCAACGGTGGTGGAGCAAAGTCACGGCGAAATGCCACTGGGCAAAGAGCCCGGGAAGGCGTCCGTGACGGCCCGGCAGGGCCGGCTCCAGAGCCCGGAAACCAGCCTTGGACGATTGCGAACCGACTGATCGCGGTGGGCGATCAAGAGGCTGAGCGTTCAGGGCAAGGGCCACAGGCCTGCCCGCTCGCAAATCCTCCATCACCACCGGCTCAGTCCTTGTGCGAGGCGAGGACGGCCATGGATATCGGCGTTCACCCCATTCCGGCGGGAAAGGGCAAGCCATGATCGCCAGCGGTCATCAGCCTTGCGATGGGTCTGCCCGCCCGATCGACCCCGAAACGATGGCTGCCGTCTCGCCGCTGCCGCCGCCCGAAGAAATATTCGTCGACTGGCTGATGTCGGTGCCGGCAGGCGCCGATATCGAGGCCGCGGCCCGCAGGCAGATCGCGCTCATCGACCGGCACACGCCGCTGCACCCGGCGGTGCAATGCCTGCGCGCGCTCTTGGCCTCCATGGCCGGCGCGGCCGAGCCTCGTTCCCTTTCCCGCTTTTGAGGCTCGCGATGGCAGCGACGACCTCAAGTCCATCTCCAAACCGCTGCAACGCTCAGCCAGACAGGATACCGCCATGGGCATAATCCCCATCCAGCAAATCTCCCACAACGACCCGATCGACGCGCTCGTGGCGGCCCACCGCCCCGGGCATGGCCTCGCCAGGGCGTTCTACAGCGACCCGGCCATCTACGAGCGCGACATGAAGCGCGTTTTCCATCGCCACTGGCACTGCCTGGCGCATGAAAGCGTCATCCCCAATCCGGGCGACTTCGAGCTGTTCAAGATCGAAAGCGAGGCGATCATCCTGTCGCGCGGCGCGGACGGCACCATCCACGCCATGCTCAATGTCTGCCGCCATCGCGGCGCAGAAGTCTGCACCAAGCCCAAGGGCAACGCAAAATTCTTCGTCTGCCCCTATCACGCCTGGACCTACAACAACGACGGCTCGCTGCGCGCCGCCCGTCTGATGCCGAAGGATTTCGACCGCTCGGCCCATGGGCTGAAGAAGATCCATGTGCGCGTGGCTTCGGGACTGGTCTTCATCTCCTTTGCCGAGAAGCCGCTCGACTTCGACCCGATCGAGCAGTCGCTGCGCACCAGCTGCGGCCAATATGGCTGGGGCGAGGCCAAGGTCGCGCATCGCGAGATGTATGCCATCGACGCCAACTGGAAGCTCGCCGTCGAGAACTACGTCGAGTGCTACCATTGCGGTCCGGCGCATCCCGAATATTCGCAAACGCATGCGCTGGAACAACCGCTGGAGATGATCGAGAAGCTGAACGCGGCCATGGAGGCCCGCACCTGCGCGCTGGGCGTCGAGGTCGTCAGCGCCAACCATTGGCAGAATTCGGCCGGCGGCCAGGAAGCGATCCACACCTTCCGCTACGCGCTCTATGACGGCGTTTCGACCGGCAGCCAGGATGGCTCGCCGGTGGCGCCGCTGATGGGCCGTTTCTCGGCCTATGATGGCGGGGTTACCTCCATCCATCTCGGCGGCACGACGTTCCTGGTCTGCTATCCCGACCACGGCATGATCTACCGCTTCATTCCCAAGACGGTCGACAGCTGCGAGATGGAGCTGATCTGGCTCGTGCGCGGCGATGCGGAAGAAGGCCGCGACTACGACCTCGAGAAGCTGACCTGGCTTTGGAAGGTGACCACCGAAGAGGACAAGAAGATCATCGAGCACACCGCGCGCGGTGTCGCCTCGCGCTTCTTCGAGCCCGGCCCGATCGCACCGATGGAGCACAACGAGCTGCGCTACATCAACTGGTATCTCGACGAGATCAGCCGGCCCTGAGCCGGCGCAACAAAGCCAAGTACGCGGCCGGTGCTCTCCGAGAGGAGGCGCCGGCCGCTTTCGTCAGCAAGCCAATAGCGTCAACGCGGTCCGGCGAGGCGCGTCACGGAGGCGGTTGGCCTCGGCTCGACCGGCGCTGCCATCAGGCTCTGGATGAACTGCCAGGCGGTACGGCCGGAGCGGGAGCCGCGCTGCATCGCCCATTCGAGGGCCTGCCTTTCCAGATCGGCCGCCTCGATCGCGATGCCCAGATGGGCCACGTAGCCGCGGACCATGTCGAGATAGCCATCCTGATCGACGGCGTGGAACCCGAGCCACAAGCCGAAGCGGTCCGACAGCGAGACCTTCTCCTCGATCGCCTCGCCGGGATTGATGGCGGTCGCCCGCTCATTGTCGATCATGTCCCGCGCCAGGAGGTGGCGCCGGTTCGACGTCGCGTAGAATACGACATTGTCGGGGCGCCCGGCGATGCCGCCGTCCAGCACCGCCTTCAGCGATTTGTAGGCGGCCTCGCCTGCGTCGAAAGACAGGTCGTCGCAAAACAGGATGAAGCGCCGCGGCTCGGCCGCTTCCAGCAGTTCGAGCAGGTCGGGCAAGCTGCCGATGTCCTCCCGCTGTACCTCGACCAACGCGACCGGGGCGGCGCCGGTCTTCCGTTCCTGGTTTACCTGGGCATGCACGGATTTCACCAGAGAGGATTTTCCCGTGCCGCGCGCGCCCCACAAAAGCGCATTGTTGGCCTCGCGGCCGGCCGCAAAGCCGCGCGTATTGGCGAGCAGCGCGTCGCGCTGCATATCGACCCGCTGCAAGAGATCGAGGTCGATACGCGCGATCCGGTGCACCGCCTTCAGCCGCTTGGCTTGCGCGATCCACAGATAGCCCTCGGCGATCTCCTCCAGCCCGGAAGACGGAGGCGGCGGCGCGAGGCGCTCGAAAGCCTCGGCGATGCGCAGCAACAGGTCGCGGTTGGTCGGATCGTTCATCATGTCTCTTTCCACTTGTTCTACTCGCTTGCCAGCGCGCGCCGCCGGGCGAGCGGCCGCCGGAAAATCTGGGCGCAGATGACGCCGGCCAGGGCCAGCCCGCCGCCGATGACATGGAACGGCCGCACGGGCTCGCCCAGCATGACGATCGCCGCCGCGGCCGTCAGCACCGGCAGGAGGTTCATGAAGATGGCGCAGCGGCTCGGGCCGAGTTGCTGGACCCCGCGAATCCAGAGAAACGGCAGCACCACCGAGGCGAGCCCGCCTGCATAGGCGATGAGCGGCAGCGTCTCGGCATTGAGCTGGCGCAGAGGCGCCGGGGTTGCGAGGAAAGCCGGGAACATGACGGCCAGCGCGCAGAGCGCCTGCATATAGGTGGACTGCCAGCCCGCGACTGGCAGGCTCCAGCGCTTCAGCAGCACGCCGTAAAGCGCATAGACGAAGGCTGCCACCAGCATCAGCGCATCGCCGGGATGAACGCCGTCGCGCAGCAGGGCCGTCAGGTCGCCGCCGCTGACGAGATAGATCAAGCCCGCAAGCGACAGCAACGCCCCGCCGACCATGCCGGCGGTCGGATCCTCGCCCAGCATGACGGCGCTCAGCCCCACCGTCAGCAGCGGCGTCAAGGCGGTGAAGACGGCCATATTGGTCGCCGTCGTCGTCTCCGCCGCAAGATAGGAAAGGCTCTGGAACAGGCACATGGCGAGGAAGCCGAGGATGGCAAACTGTCCGAGATGCGGCCAGATCGCCGCCCGGTTCCGCCAGGCAGGCCGCGCGACGAACAGGCTCATCAGCGCGACCGCCAGCAGCAGCCGATAGAAGGTGATGGCCTGCGGCCGATCGTATGCGCCGAGAGGCGGGAGGCGATGACATTGCCCGCCCACAGGACGATGGCGGCGAAGGGATAGAGAAACGCGGCTTTCTGCTTGATCATGTTGCGGCTCTTCAAGGAAGTCTGCCGCAGCAATTAGCCGGTCGCCGCCAAGTCAGTCTCACGCTAGAATGACAGAACCTAGCGAGAATGGGACATGCCTGAAGACCAGCTGACCACCAAGCACCTCGACTATCACGCCACGGCGCGGCCCATGGCGGCGATGGAGATCGACTATCCAAGCGATGCCTCCACCGGCCTGCATGCCCATCCCCGCTGCCAGCTTCTCTACGCCATCGAGGGCGTCATGATCGTGCGCTCGGCCTCGGGAACCTGGGTGGTGCCGCCCAACCGGGCGGTCTGGCTGGTGGCCGGGCTCGAGCACGAGGTGCGGATGAGCGGCGCGGTGAAGATCCGCACCCTCTTTGTCGATCCGCAAGCCGCGCCCCATCTGCCGAAGACGAACTGCGTGGTTGCGGTATCGCCGCTCCTGCGCGAGCTGATCGTCGCTGCCATGCGCGTGCCGCTCGACTACGAGCCCGACACGCGCGACGAACGCTTGATGTGGCTGCTGCTCGACGAACTGGTGGAAGTGAGCGTGCTTCCGCTTCACCTGCCGATGCCGCAGGACCGCCGCCTGCGCCGCGTGTGCGAGGCACTGCTTGCCCGCCCCGACGACGTTTCGACCGCCGAGCAATGGGCGCAGGAACTCAAGGTGACGCCCAAGACCATCCACCGCCTCTTCTCCAAAGAGACGGGGCTGACATTCGGCCAATGGCGCCAGCAGGCGCGGCTTCTGTTCGCGCTCGAACGGCTCGCCCATGGCGAGCGGATCATCGATGTCGCGCTCGACAGCGGCTACGCCAGCCAAAGCGCCTTTGCGGCCATGTTCCGAAAGCACTTCGGCATGCCGCCAAGTGCGTTCTATCGGTAGGGTCGGTCCAAACGGCTTCTCCAGCCGGCTAAAAGCCGGTCCTTAGCCGTCGGGATGGAAAGACGATGAAGCCGAGCGAATGTGCGAAAAGCCCGCAATGTTCACCAGAGACAAGACAACGCTGTTAACCACCACCAGAAGTTTATTGCGCACAACCCCTGGACGTCTTCGAACACCGTTCTACTTCAAAGGGCGTTTCCAGTGTCATTTTTTGGCAGAACCCCAAATGGAGAGGCTATCATGACGTTCAAGTTGCTTTCGATCGCTTCAGTTGTCTTTGGCGTTGCGGTGGGGGCCGCATATGCTCAGACCGCGACAACCGACCGGGATATCCAGAATTCCGAGGTCGTCGGTCCGATGTATACGGACAACGAAATGACCCAGATGCGCTCGAAGGACGAGATGAAGGCCGCGTGGGACCTGCTCCCCGAGGAAAAGCACACCAAGATCAAGGGCGAATGCGCCAACCCGCAGAACGACCGTGAAAAGGACTTCTGCGGCGTGGTCGGCGACTTCTGACGCCCCGAGGCTGGTGGGCGGCGGTTGGGCACCGCCTGCCGGCTTCTTTCTCTCCGCCCATGCTCAGCTGTTTGATCGGCGCCACCGCGCCTAGTGCAGGAATTTCGTCACCGCATCGATCGTGGCCGTGGGGTTCTCCTCCATCAGCCAGTGCCCGGCATTTGGGATCACCGCTTCGTGCACATCGCTTGCCGCGAAGCGCATGACGACGGCCATCGTCGAGCCGAACGACTTTTCGCCGCCGATCGCCAGGACCGGCATTTGCAACAGGCCTTTGGCGAGGAACGCCTTGTTGTCGATCGCGTCCTGATCGAAAGCCTTGAATTGCTCGAAGCCGGAATGCATGGCGCCCGGCAGCGCGTAAAGCCTGGCATAGTGCGCGCGCGAGGCTTCGTCGAAGTTCTTCGGGTCGGCCGAGAATTCGTTCCAGAAGCGGTCGAGATAGATGCGCTCGCGACCAGCGACCAGCCGCTCCATATCCGGACCACCGAAGCGGAAATGCCACAGAAGCGGGTTCTTCAGGATTTCCTCCCAGGGCCCGACCCCCGGCAGCGGCGCATCCATCAGCACGAACTTGCTCACCCGCTCGGGATGTTCCGCGGCGAAGGCGTAACCGACCATATTGCCGATGTCATGCGCGACGAGGTCGACCTTGTCGATCTTCAGCGCATCGAGCACAGCCGCGATGTCGCGGGCTTCAGTCTTCTTGTCGTAGCCGTCGGCCGGATGGGACGACAACCCCATGCCGCGCAAATCGGGAACGACCACCGTATGGTCCTCTGCCAACTTTTCGGCCAAGGGCGCCCACATGTCGCCGGTTTCGCCGTAGCCGTGCAGCAAGACCACCGCCGGCCCCGTCCCACCCGCGCGGACGAAAATATCCGCGCCGTTCGCAGGTATGGTGAGGGTGGTGAAACTTGACGGGAAAGGTCGAAAATCCGTGGAAGCCGGCGCGATAGGATCGGAGGCACGCATGGCCCACTCCCTGTTCGAGGCGAAGCCGCACAACGGCCCCTCCCCTAACCTTTTCGCGTCCGAATTGTTCCGGAACCTTGTGCTGCCGGGCGCGAGTCGGGGATCGCGATCGGCACCACGTCGAATGCCGTCGGTCAGGCGTGAAGCGCGGCTACCAGCGCCCAAAGGGTCATGAAAATCAGGATCAGCGAGCCCACGGTCCAAAGAGTCGCGCGCATGTCGTGGGTCTGCGCGGAGAGATAGGCCGCAAAGTGCAGCAGGCGCGAGACCACATAGCCATAGAGCAGCCATTGCGCGAGCCACAGCGGCGGGTCGGTCAGCACGAAGAGCAGGCCCGCGACCAGAAAGAACGGCAGGCTCTCCAGATCGTTGAGCTGAATGCGGCGGATGCGCTCGACCCGCTCATTGGGTTCGAGCTGTTTCGGATTGGGGTCCGGATTCAGCGCAGTTTTTCTCAGGTCTTCGGGCGAACGGTAGCCGCCCTTCTCCTGCGTCATACGTACGACGGTGAGCCAGGACATGCTGACGGCCTTGAGGATCATCAGGGCAGCCGCGATGACATAAGTCGCAAACAGCGGGTTCTGCAGGCTTATCTTGTCCATGGATCATCCCCCACGATCCGGAACCGAGAAACCGGCAGGGCGCGAAAAGCGCCGCTGCCAGTTTTCAACTCATACACGAATAGCCGTCGCCGGGCGATTGTTTTCACCGGCGATGGCCCCTCGTGAGGCCGTTCAGGCGCGGCGGTGGGCAGCGGCAAATTCCGCAAAGCCGCTGATGAATGCCTGCAGCTGCTGGGCCACTTTCTCGTCAGTGAGGTTGCCGTTTTCGTCGAACACGGTGGAAGCGCGGGCAACAAGCATGCGTCCGCCGAACCAGGGTTCCGTGCCGAGGGTGCGCAGCACCGAAAGCCAGGCATTCTGGCTGAGAATGGTGCCGAAGCCGCCGGGCGAAGCACCCAGCACCGCGAACGGGCGGCCGCCGAACACCCGCTTGATGTCGCTGGACGGACGGCTCAGCCAGTCGATCGCGTTCTTGAAGACGCCGGGCAGCGAATTGTTGTATTCGGGCGTGAAGAGGATCACGCCGTCGGCTGTCGCGACCAGTTCCTTGAGCTGGGCAACCGCCGGCGGAATGCCTTCGCTTGCTTCGACATCGCCGTCATAGAGCGGAATGCCGTGGATCGTCGAGGCGACGAATTCGACGCCGGACGGCGCCATGGGCACGGCCGCGCACAAAAGCGCCGAGTTGTAGGAGCCGCGGCGCAGACTGCCGGATATGCCAACCAATTTCGTCATTCAAAAATACTCCATGCAAGGGGTGGCGCGAGGCGGATCAGCGCCTCGCGCCGGGGGTTTTATGCGAGCGACTTCAGGCCGGCTTCGATCGAGGCGCGTTTCGGCTCGAGGAACGGCGGCAGCGACAGCCTTTCGCCGAGCTTGTCCAGCGGCTCGTCGGCGGTGAAGCCAGGGCCGTCCGTCGCGATCTCGAAAAGGATGCCGTTGGGCTCGCGGAAATAGAGCGAGCGGAAATAGTAGCGCTCCACCTCGCCGCTGGACGGCAGGCGGAAGCCCTCCAACCTCGCCGTCCATTCGTGCATCTGCTCGATGTCCGGCGTGCGGAAGGCGACGTGATGCACAGCACCTGCCCCCTGCATGGTGACGGGAAGCCCCGGCTGCACGGCGACGTGGAGCTCGGCAGCAGGTCCCCCCTCGCCCATCGCGAAGACATGGACGTGGCCATTGCCGTCGGGCGAAGCATAGTCGCGCACCTGGCGCATGTTCATCACCTTGGTCAGCACCAGTTCGGTCGGGCGCAGGTCCGGAACGCTGAGCGTGATCGGCCCGAGGCCGCGGATCTGGTGCTCGGCCGGAATGGTGCTGCCGGCCCAGGGATGCACCTCGCCCCTGCCGCCGTCATCGACGAGCCGCAGCCGCTGGCCCTCGAAATCCTCGAAGTCGAGCGAATGGTAGCCGCCGATCTCGGCGATGTCGCCGGCCGTAACGCCTTCAGCCTTTAGATGCTCGCGCCACCAGGCAAGGCTGCCCTCGCCCGAAACGCGCATCGCGGTGCGTGAAATACTGTGGGTGCCGCGCCGCTCCGGGCCCACCGGCCAGTCGAAGAAGGTGATGTCGGTTCCGGGCGTCGCCTGCCCGTCGGCGTAGAAGAGGTGGTAGGCGCTGGTGTCGTCCTGGTTCACCGTCTTCTTCACCAGGCGAAGGCCGAGCGTCCTGGTATAGAATTTCAGGTTCTGCGCGGCATTTGCGGTGATCGCCGTCAGATGGTGGATGCCGGTCAGTTCAAGTGTCATGTGCGTCTCCTGCCCGTCTTGCGGGATGTTGGACACAAGATGGCGCGCTTCGCCCCGGCCGGCCAGATGGACGGCAAGAGACAGACCGTCTTCGGACGGTGGACATGCCAGGCCCGATTGTCCACCAATCGGACATCTTCCCCGGCGGCACGAACCGCTCTATCTTCCGCAACTGCCATTGGTGGGGTGGCCTGCAAGGAGGGGACTATGGCCTTGCGTCTTGTTGTGCTGTCTGTGCTGATTTCGGGTTTCGCGATCGGCTTTGCCGAGCTTGCAAGGCTGTCCGCGCGGATCGAAGCTACTTCCGCGCCCTGCGCAAAATGGTCGACGCTGAACTGCCGCATGGCGGGCGCCCCTACCTCTCCGCAATAGAGCGAGTATCTTTCCGGCAACTCGATCGGCTTGCAGGGTAGATTCTCCGGATCCGGGATCGCACCGCCGGGCCGCGCGTTAACCCGGATCGCAACCGCCTCCGGAGGGACCGATGAACACCGCCAACCTGCAGCTCGAGGGCCTTTACCTCGCCATCGCCTCGATCAACGACGTGCTGGTCAAGAAGGGCATTCTCAGCGTCGAGGAAATCGACACGGCATTGCGCCGCGCCGAGGCCAACGCCACCGCCGACGACCACATCATCGAGGACATGTCGCCGGCCAACCGCGACGCCGTCTGCTTCCCCATCCGCTTGCTGCAGCTCGCCAATGGCGGCCGCCTGTCGAGCGGCGATCTCCCGAGCTTTTCGGACCTCGCCCGGATGGTGGCGCAGACCAAGGAACCCTACAACGACCAGATGTAGGCCGGCCTGAGGCATAGCCGCAGCCGCCGAAGGCAGCTCTTGCCGAGCGTCTTCGGGAGTGCTTTTCTCGCGGGAGTCGCATGGGCTCCGTGCGACCGATTGCAGGCAGGCACATAGATTGGCAGAGGCACGACGATGACGACTTTCAGAGCCGCCTGTCTTTCCGGCCTCCTGCTTTCAGCTGCTACCTGCCCCGCGCTCGCCGACCCGCCTGTAGGCCGCCTCGTCGACGGCGTCTACCACTGCGAGGTCTACGCCCTCGGCCAGTTCATCCATCTCGGCGACATCATCATCGAGGGCGACAGCTATCGCGGCCCGTATCGATTCGGACCGCCGCCGCCGCCCCAGAAATACGAGCTCACCCCGGAGGGCGAACTCACCTGGCTTGGCCCGCTCGGCGGCTTCACCTCGGGAGGCAATTCGATCGACCTCACCCAGGTCACCGCCAACAGCGATGCGGCGGCCTCCTTCGACATCATCATGCTCGAGGCGAGCGGAAACTATTCCGCCACAACCTGCGACAAGCAGTGAAGAGCCGCCGAAGCGGCATCGGCCAGGAGGCTGCCAGAGCTTTTCAAGCCGCCGACGGCCCCGGATCGTCCGGGCCGCCGTCGAAAGGCGCCAAAAGCTCCCGCTTCGGGCGCAGCGGAACATCGTCGGAGCGGTGGACGAGGCGCAGGATCGGCCCGCGCGGCTTGGGCGGCACGCCGCCGCGCTGCAGCGTGTCGGCCTCGCGCTTCGCCGCCTCCGGCTGATAGACCACCTCCTGCACGGTCAGCGTCTCCTCCTCGCCGTCGATGCGGCGAATGGTGATCGACTGCCCCTCGGCAAGGCCCAGCAAGGCCAGCCCGCGCGGATTGGTGATCGACAGCACCGAGCCGACCATGCCGCGCATCTCGTCATGGGCGACGATGCGGGTTTCGGCCGGGCCGTCATCGATGCGATACGACACGCGGCTGCTGAGCGTGACCACCGTGGACGGGATATCGTCGCGGAAGACGACGGTCGCGCCGTCGAGTTTGCGGCGCAGGAGCTCCCGGATCGGATCGTCCCGACCCAGGCAGCGCTCCTGCATCACTTCCAGAATGGTGTAGTCCTTCGTCGTCAGCAGACAGACGTCCTTGTTCGACATGTCAAACCTCCAGCCGAACCGCATCTTGGCGGTTGTCGGCCACAAGCGTTTCTCTTCATCGCGGAAAGTTCCCCTGAGCCGGACGCGTGTCCGGCGCAGGGGTCACGCTCCTGTGACGAGATTGCCTGCGCGGAAGATGAGGTAATGCCGAACGGGACGGACGATCATGTCCTCAGGCCCCAGCGGGAGCCGGCTGGCGGACCTCCACGATCTCGAGCTGATGGGTGCGGCCGTCGCGCGCGGTCCAGGCGATCGCCTGCCCGGTTCCAAGGCCGATCAGCGCGGTGCCGATCGGGGTCAGGATGGAGATCTTGCCCTGTGCGATGTCCGCATCGCCCGGGAACACCAGCGTCACGGTCCGGGTCTCGCCAGTGTCCGGCTTGTAGGTGACGGTCGAGCCCATCTGGACCACGTCGGCCGGCAGCGAGCCGTCCGCCACGACCTTGGCGCGTTCGAGCTCGAGCATCAGCTCCTCGGCCACTTCCGGATTACGGCTTTCCATCGCCTCGGCGAAGGAAACCAGCTTTGCGTGGTCCGTAGCGCCGATCTTGATGACCGGCTTGCGCTTGGCCTTGATCTTTTCCTGCATATTGCACCCATGTATTGTGACCGCGACGGAACCCGGTCATGGGCTGCGACGTGCGGCTGCCTGGCTGGCAGTAGTCATTTCTGTGGTTGTAAGCGCCGAATTCGCAGTCTGAATGGTTGCGAAAAATGCCGTATTCGCCCCACGGCTCGGGGGCGCATGGCAGCCGAGCCGGGGGTTACGATCCCGCGATGGGGCACACCCGAAGGTAAGAAACGGGTCGAATTTCGGCGGCGGTAGTCATGCTGCAAGTGTCCCGAAACTTGGCGGCAAAGTCAAGCGAAGCCTGCCGAGTCCTGTTGGAAAGGCCGGAAATCCGCGCGTTTCGGCAATATCTCGACGCCATGCCGCTGCGTGACATGCCTATCGATCTCGAAGCACGCTTGTAGGCTTCCGTTTTGCCCGGCGAGCCGTCCTGAGCCAGCAAAAAGCCTGTAATACGAGTGTCAAGGTCTGCGTTTAGGAAGGCGGCAGGATCATCAGCGAATCGGCGCCCTGCATCCGGAGGCGCAGCACTTCGCCCCAAAGAGGATCAGGCCCGTGAAAATCGCAGTTATCGGCACTGGTTATGTCGGTCTGGTTTCGGCGGCCTGTTTCGCCGGCTGGGGACATGAAGTCGTCGGCGCGGACAAGGACGCCAGGAAGATCGCGGCCCTGCGCCGCGGCGAGCTTCCGATCTACGAGCCCGGCCTCGACCGGCTGGTCGACGAAGCGGTCGCGCAAAAGCGCCTTTCCTTCACCACCGACCTTTCCATTGCGGTTGCGGGCGCCGACATCGTGCTGCTCGCTGTGGGCACGCCACCGCGCCTGCGCGACGGCGAGGCCGACCTTGCCTTCGTCTATGCCGCAGCGCGCGAGGTGGCGGGCCTGATCGACCGCTTCACCGTCGTGGTCACCAAATCGACCGTTCCGGTCGGCACCGGCGACGAGATCGAGCGCCTGATGACGCGCGCCCGGCCGGATGCCAGCTTCGCCGTCGCCTCCAATCCCGAATTCCTGCGCGAGGGCAGCGCGATCGGCGACTTCCAGCGGCCGGATCGCGTCGTCATCGGCGCAAACGACAGCCGCGCAAGGGAGCTCTTGCAGGCGCTCTATGCGCCCCTGCGCGAGCAGAACGTACCCATTCTGGCGACCGACCGCCGCACCGCCGAGCTGATCAAGTACGCCTCCAACGCCTTCCTCGCCGTAAAGATTTCCTACATCAATGAGATGGCCGATCTGTGCGAAAGCGTCGGCGCGGATGTCCGCGAGGTGGCGCTCGGCATGGGGCTCGACCATCGCATTGGCGCGGGCTTCCTCAATGCCGGGCCGGGCTATGGCGGCTCCTGCTTTCCCAAGGACACGCTGGCTCTCTTGCGCACCTCGCAGGATCACGCCGTGCCGATGCGCATCGTCCAGGAATCGCTTGCGGTCAACGACGCGCGCAAGCGGCGCATGGCGCTGAAGGTGATCGACGCGCTCGACGGCCGTGCCGAAGGCGCCAGCGTCGCGATACTTGGCCTGACCTTCAAGCCCGAGACGGACGACATGCGCGAGGCGCCGTCCATCCCGCTCATCGAGGCGCTGCAGCGCGCCGGCGCCCGGATCCGCGCGCACGACCCGGAAGGCATCGAAAACGCCCGCGCCGTGCTCGACGACGTCGAGTTCTTCGACGACCCATACGAATGCGCTGCCGGCGCCGACGCCGCCGTGCTGATCACCGACTGGAAAAGCCTGAAGGCGCTCGACCTCGGCCGGCTCGGGCACGGCATGCGCCGGCGCGTGCTGGTCGATTTCCGCCATGCCTTCGACCCGGCAGAGGCCGAGCGCCACGGCTTTGCGCTTACCGCAATCGGGCGCCCGTCGGAAAAGCCGCGCCGGACAGAGCGCGCCGAGGCCTCGTCCACCCCGGAAACCAAGGCCCCTGACCCAGGCGCCCGCTCTACGCCTCAGCGCTCGAACAGGATGACGGGCGAGCCCTTGTAGGTGGTCTGCGTGACTTCCCGGTAGCCGAATTTTTCCGCGACACGGATCGAGGGCAGATTGTCCGGGTCGATGATGCAGACGGTGCGCTTTCCGCCAAAATTCCGGTCGGCCCACTCATGGATCGCCGCAACCGCCTCGCTGGCAAAGCCCTTGCCGTGCGCGGCAGGCGCGATTACCCAGCCCGCCTCCGGCGCGCCGCCAAAATCGGGTTCGATGTCGCGCTTAACATCCTGGAAGCCGACCTCGCCGAGGAAACGCCCGCTGTCACGTTCCTCCACGACCCAGTAGCCATAGCCGAGCATCCGCCAGAGCCCGGCATAGCGCAGCAGCCGCGCCCACACCTCCTCGCTCGTCATCGGCCGGCCACCGATGTGGCGGGTGACGGCCATATCGGCCCACAGCGCCAGAGAGGCCTCGAAATCCGAGCGGCGATGCGGCCGGAGGATGGTGCGCGCCGTCTCGATGACGGGGATGTCGGAGTTTTGGGAATTCATGGTGACTTGCTTGATCTGGTGAGGGAATTAGCGCCGGCCACGCCAGGCCATGCTCATCCTAGCCACGCATCGCCGGAGCGACAACCGCAGGATGTCAGCAATCTGGCGTCCACGCTTGACCACAGCCGAAATCACGGCACTTCTATGCACGGACAGTTGCCCAGCCCGACTCCAGAGGAAACCAATGGAAACCGTCGACCTGCTGCTTGCCATCTTCCACCACGTACTGGTCTTTTCGCTCGCGGCGGTCCTTGCCGCCGAGGTCGTGCTCATCCGCAACGAGATGACGCACAGGACGATCGGTAGGCTGGCCGGCATAGACCGCGCCTATGGTCTTCTCGCGCTGTTCATCGTCATCATCGGCATCGCGCGGGTGTTTTATGGCCTCAAGGGCTGGGAATTCTACGCCTATAGCTGGACCTTCTGGGCCAAGATGGCCGTCTTTGTCGCCGTCGGTTTGCTTTCGGTCCCGCCCACCATTCGTTATCTTTCGTGGAAGCGGCAGGCAGAGGCCGACAACGCCTTCGCCGTGCCCCCGACCGAACTCGCCTCCGTGCGCGGCTATCTGCGCGCGCAGATGATGCTGTTCATGCTGATCCCGATCTTCGCGGCCGCGATGGCGCGCGGCTACGGTCAGTTCGGCTGAAGAAGCACAATTTGCCCTACTGGGCCGCCTCCAGCGGCTCGATCGGCACCAGCGGCGCCGGAATGCTGGTGGTCTTGTCCTTGTACTTGCAAAGATCGGCGATCACGCATTTTTCGCATTCGGGCTTACGGGCCTTGCACACATAGCGCCCGTGCAGGATCAGCCAGTGGTGGGCATGGCGCATATACTCTTGCGGAATGATGCGGACGAGCTCGGCCTCCACCTGCTCCGGCGTCTTGCCGGGCGCCAGCCCGATGCGGTTGCCGATGCGGAAGATGTGCGTGTCGACAGCCATGGTGTGCTGGCCGAAGGCCATGTTCAGCACCACATTGGCGGTCTTGCGCCCCACCCCCGGCAGCTTCACCAGTTCCTCGCGGTCGTCCGGCACCTTGCCGCCGTGATCGCGGATCAGCGCCTCGCAGAGCGCAATCACATTCTTGGCCTTGGCCCGCCACAGGCCGATGGTGCGGATATATTCGCCGAGCTTTTCCTCGCCGAGCGCCAGCATCTTTTCGGGCGTGTCAGCGATCGCAAAAAGCGGCCGCGTTGCCTTGTTGACGCCCGCGTCGGTGGCCTGGGCCGAGAGCACCACCGCAACGAGCAGGGTGAAGGCGTTGACGTGCTCCAGCTCGCCCTTCGGCTCCGGGCGCTGCACCGAAAAGCGCCGGAAAATCTCGTGGATTTCCGCCGGCGTGTAGAGCGTCTTTGGCCGGCGCACGCGGGGTTTTGCCCGCACCGCGCCGTTGGCCTTTGCCGGCTGTGGCTTTTTCAAGCTCTCTCGATCTTTTGCTTTGGGTATGCTCATCGCTTTCCTATAAACTGCAAGCATGAGCGAGACAAACGCCGCATATACTGCCGACGAGCCGTTTTTCCACGCGCTCCTGAAGCCCTACCGATCCCTCGGCCGCACCGGTTTCCTCGTCCTGATGGGAGCCATGACCTTCGGCTGGATCGTCACCGGCATTTTCTTCATCGCGCATGGCGCATGGCCCGTCTTCGGCTTCTTCGGCCTCGACGTGCTCGGCCTCTACATCGCCTTCCGGTTGAACTATCGCGCCGCCCGCGTCAGCGAGGAAGTGATCGTCTCGCGCACCAGCCTCGATATCCTCAAGGTGGCGGCATCCGGCCGGTCGGAAAGCTACCATTTCAACCCGTTCTGGGCGCGGTTTTCGGTCAAGCGTCACGCCGAGATCGGCATCACCGACATGGCCGTGGTTTCGCGCGAAAAAAGCGTGCCGATCGGCAGCTTCCTCAACCCCGACGACCGCGAGAGCTTCGCCAAGGCATTTACGCTTGCGCTGGCAACCGCCAAGAAGCGCTAATCAGAATTTGAATCTGACCAGCCTGCCGACCTTGCGCAGGGGCGGGACGATATTCCAGGCGAGCGCGATCCAGCGGGCGGACCAGTCCATGTGGGTGAGATGCTCCGGCCGGTAGGCCGAAAGGTCCTCGACAAGTTTCAGCCCCGGCACCTCCTGTTCGAGGTCGTGCGGGTCGTTGACGGCCCAATGGAGCTCCGCCCCGGTCAAGCGAACGGCCGGGTTCTGGCGCACGAGCTTGAGGCCGAGATCGCTGTAAAGGTCGCAGACCACCTCGCCGCCGCGGCGAAGGTGCGACACCAGCCGCGAAAGCAGAAGCGGGCCGTCCTTGGCCGCCAGATAGGGCGTCAGCCCCTCCGCCACCACGATCGCCGGCCTGTTGCGCGGCACACGCGCCAGCCAGTCCGGCTCGGTGACCGAGGTGGCGATCAGCCGATAGTTTTCGCGCAGCGGATAGATCCGGCGGCGCAGCTCGACCACTTCGGGGAAATCGACGTCGAGCCACTCGACCCTGGCCGGCGGGTCTATGCGAAAAACCCGCGTGTCGAGGCCGCAGCCCAGATCCATCACGATCGCGTCCGGATGATCTGCCAGGAATGCCCGCACCCAGTCGTCCAGCGTCCTGGCGCGCGCGGCAAAGCCCACGCCCATGACGCCGTCGACCTTCAGCTTCGAAAAGTCGTAGTCGATCCTGGCGGCTGCCTCCTCGGCGAAGTGGTCCGCCAGGATGGAGTTTGGACGCCTGCTTTCGAGGGCTTTGCCGTAGAGGGTGATGAGCAGGGTTTCCCGCTCCCTGGTCAGGGATACCTTTTCACGTTCCATGTTGCTTCCCGGTGGCATGGGCTATGCTATCTGGGGTCGAAAGCCCATAAGGCAAGTTTCGGGTGGTTATGCCGCGATCACAGTTCGATAATGGCGTTCAAGGAGATGAAACCATGAACGCAGGTACCGCGATTTTGCGTGAGGAAGTCACGCCGCAGGGCGGCGATTACGAAATCGTTCGCCGCGTCATCGAAAAGATCAGCCTCGACTATCGCGACCAACCCTCGCTGGAGACGCTTGCCGCGGACGTGGGCGAAACCCCGACCGGGCTGCAAAAGCTGTTCACCCGCTGGGCAGGCCTCTCCCCCAAGGGCTTCCTGCAGGCCGTCACGCTCGACCACGCCCGCCGGCTGCTCGACGAGGGCATGCCGCTGCTCGACGCGGCCTATGAGGTCGGCATGTCCGGTCCCGGAAGGCTGCACGATTTGTTCGTCACTCACGAGGCGATGTCGCCCGGCGCCTACAAGAACCGCGGCGAGGGCCTGACCATCCGCTACGGCTACCACATCTCGCCCTTCGGCGTGGCGCTGATCATGGTCACCGACCGGGGCCTTGCCGGCCTGTCCTTCAACGATGCCGGCCATGAACGCGAGGCCTTCGGGGACATGTCGAGCCGCTGGCCCAACGCGAGCTATGTCGAGGACATGGCCGCCACCGCACCTTACGCCGCGCGCATCTTCGACCCGGCCCGCTGGCGCGCCGAAGACCCGCTGCGCGTGGTCATGATCGGCACCGACTTCCAGCTGCGGGTGTGGGACGCGCTGCTGAAAATCCCGATGGGCAAGGCCTGCACCTATTCGGAAGTCGCTTCCAGGATCGGCTCGCCCTCGGCCAGCCGCGCGGTGGGCGCGGCGGTGGGCGCCAACCCGATCTCCTTCGTGGTGCCCTGCCACCGCGTCGTCGGCAAGTCCGGCGCGCTGACCGGCTACCACTGGGGCCTGACGCGCAAGCGCGCCATCCTCGGCTGGGAGGTCGGGCAGCTGGGCTCGTGACCTCGCGTCCCTGAATGTCACTTCGATGCCGGATCGGGCTGTCGATTGCGTCCGATTCGGTATTTCCATGCGTGCACGAGCAGGATAGCTTCCCGGCGCAATTCTCCAGGAGGCTATCCTTGATCACCGTCATCGGCTCCATCAATCTCGACCTGAGCGCCAGCGTCGACCGGCTGCCCGCTCCGGGCGAGACCGTGCCGGGCAGCGGCTTCAAGACGGCGCCGGGCGGCAAGGGCGCCAACCAGGCGCTGGGTGCCGCGCGCGCCGGCGCTCCCGTGCGCATGATCGGGGCGGTGGGCAAGGACGCTTTCGCCGGCGAGGCGCTGGCGCTGCTCAAGGACGGCATGGTCGATCTTTCCGGCGTGGCCGAGGCCGAGGCACCCACCGGCACCGCGCTGATCCTTGTGGGCGACGACGGCGAGAACATGATCGCCGTGGTGCCCGGCTCCAATGCCGCGGTGCTGTCGGAGAGCCTGGAAAAGGTCGCGCTCGAAAAGGGCGACATCGTGCTCCTGCAGCACGAAATCCCGCTCGCAACCGTCGAGGCAGCCCTTGATGCCACGGCAGCCGCCGGCGGCATCGCCATCCTCAACACCGCGCCCTTCCGCAAGGAGGCGGCGACCTTCCTCGGCAAGGCGAACTATGTCGTCGCCAACGAAACCGAATTCGACCTCTATTGCGAAGCGCTGGCGCTCTCCGGCGCCGACCGCCCTGCCCGCATGAAGGCCTTTGCCGAAAAGACCGGCCGCACCGTCATCGTCACGCTTGGCGGCGACGGCGTGCTTGCGGCAACGCCCGAGGCCTTCCTCAGCGTGCCGGCGCTCAAGATCACGCCCGTCGACACGGTCGGCGCTGGCGACACGTTCTGCGGCTATCTGGCCGCCGGCCTTGCCGAGCGCCTGCCGCTGGGCGATGCGCTGCGGCGCGCGGCCGTCGCCGGTTCGCTTGCCTGCTTGAAGCCAGGCGCGCAACCGGCGATCCCGCTTGCCAGCGAGGTGGACGCGGCACTTGCCGGCCAGCCGGTGGGCTGACGCCATGACCGCCCGTCCCACCTCAAAACACGACCTGCCACCGACGGGCGAAATCTGCCGCATGTCGGCGGTGGAGCTGGTGGAGAAGATCAAGGCGCGCCAGCTTTCGGTGCGCGAGGTGGCCACCGCCTTCCTCGACCGCATCGACGCCGTGAACCCCAAGGTGAACGCGATCGTGTCGCTGCGCGACCGCGCCGACATCCTCGCCGAGGCCGACGCCGCGGACAGCGCGCTGGCCAAGGGCGCCACGCCCGGCCCGCTCCACGGCCTGCCCATCGCCATCAAGGACCTGGCGCTGACCAGGGGTCTCAAGACCACCTTCGGCTCGCCGATCTTCGCCGATTTCGTGCCCGACGAGGACGATTTCTTCGTCGAGCGCATGCGCGCGGCCGGCGCCATCTTCATAGGCAAGACCAACACGCCCGAATTCGGCCTCGGCTCGAACACCTACAACAACGTCTTCGGCGCAACGCTCAACGCCTTCGACCCGTCGCTGACGGCCGGCGGATCGAGCGGCGGTGCTGCCGTCGCGCTGGCGCTCGACATGGTGCCGGTGGCCGACGGCAGCGATTTCGGCGGCTCGCTGCGCAACCCCGCCGCTTTCAACAATGTCTACGGCCTGCGCCCCTCGCAGGGGCTGGTGCCGGGCGGGCCGATGAACGAAGTGTTCCATTCGCAAATCGGCCTCGAAGGTCCGATGGCCCGCAATGTGCGCGACATGGCGCTGCTGCTCGACGTGCAGGCCGGCCATGATGCGCGAGCGCCGCTGTCGCATAGCGGCGAAGCCTCCCATCTCGACGGGCTTGGCACTAAGCCCAAGGGCGGGCGCATCGCCTGGTTCGGCGATCTCGGCGGCCATCTGCCGGTCGAGCCCGGCATTTTGGAGCTTTGTGAGGCGGGCCTGCGGCGTTTCGCCGACGTCGGCTTTGTGGCCGAACCTGTCGTACCCGACTTCGATTTCAATGAGCTGTGGCGCGCCTTCGTCACGCTTCGCCAGGCCACCAGCGGCTGCGAACTCAAGGCGCATTTCGACAACCCCGCCCGGCGCGACCTGCTGAAGCCCGAAGCGGTATGGGAAGTCGAGGGCGCGATGCGCCTCACCGCCGTCCAGGTACACGCCGCCTCGACCGTCCGTTCGAAATGGTACCGGACGCTGCTAAAACTGTTCGAACGCTTCGACCTGCTGGCGCTGCCCACGGCGCAGGTGTTCCCCTTCCCGGTCGGCAAGCACTGGCCGAAGGAAGTTGCAGGCCGCGCGATGGACAGCTACCACCGCTGGATGGAAGTCTCGGCCTATGCCTCGCTGGCCGGCTGCCCCGCCGTCAACGTGCCGGTGGGTTTTGACGCGCAAGGCCGCCCCATGGGCATGCAGCTCATCGGCCGCCCGCGCGGCGACTTGGCCCTGTTGCAGGCAGCCGCAGCCTATGAGACGGTGCTGCCATGGGCCGCGGGGGCATGATGGCATAACGTCCCCGCAGCCAGCTTCGATAAAGCGGCGGGGGACAGGCCGTGTCTATCAGTTTCAGGAATCGCCTTGCGTTTCGGCTTGAGCTTTTGAGGCAGTCACGCAAGGAATACGGTGTCGGAGCCGTTCTAGCCGCAGTGATGGTCTCCATAGTGGCCGTGCCGGTGTTTTATTTCGACAGCCCCGTGTCGAACTACGAGAGACTTCAAGCGGTAGTGATCTCAATCCCATCTGTTCACATGAAGGGATTCTCGCCTTCTCTATACATGGCAAAACTGATTGATGACGGGCAGCTGGTCACAATCAAAGACAGTCGGCTTCATGAAATCGGGACAATTATCAAAGTCGAGCGGCGGACCCGTAAGAATGGCGTCGTGACCTACCACCTCGTCCCGCCTGGCTGCGAGACGCCCGACTGCGCAGGACCTTGACCGAAAGCACGGAGGGCAAGTCGTGACGGCCAGTCTGCGAAATCGCTTTCATTTTCGAATTGCGCTCTTGCGCGCTCACGCCAGGGAATGGACCATCGGCGCCGCCCTGCTGGCTGGCAGTGTCGGCATATTGCTATTCCTGATGCTACGCTTCGACAGCCCCGTCGTGAAATCCGAACGCGTCGAGGGGACCATAGTCTCTGTCGCCATGATCCCGCAGAAATCCTACGGCGAACCGACCTCAGCGATCAGCTACCAATACATCGTCTCCCTTGGCGACAATGAAACCGTTGTCGCCGCCGATCAGATATCGCGCCCACATCCGGCCGGCTCGTCGGTCAAGATCGAACGGCGAACGCGCGCCAATGGCACGGTTACGTTCCATATCGTTCCGTCCGATTGCGTGGCGCCGGAATGCGTCGTGCCCTTCAACCAACAGTTCTAGGCGGCCGCGAAACCAGCCCCTGGACAGTTCCCCTACGGAATGCATTGATCTTCCCTTCAATAGGGAAACGCAGCGATGTCTCTCGAAATCTATGCCGCCTATGTCCTCGCCTGCATCGTCATCATCCTGGTGCCGGGCCCGACCGTCACGCTGATCATCGCCTCCAGCATGCGCCACGGCACGCGCGCGGGCCTGCTCAACGTCGCCGGCACGCAAGTGGGCATTGCCCTCATGATCGGCATCGTCGGCATCGGGCTGACCTCCATGATCGAATCGGCCGGTCATTGGTTCGAGTGGCTGCGGCTGCTGGGTGCCGCCTATCTCATCTGGATGGGCTGGCAGATGCTGCGCGCCGGCGGCCGGCTGGCGGAGGGCGCCGCGCCGGTGCCGCCGCGCGGCGGCTTTTTCCTGCAGGGTTTTCTGGTCGCCATCAGCAATCCCAAGACGCTGATCTTCTTCGGCGCCTTCATCCCCCAGTTCCTCGATCCGAAAGGCAACTACCCGCTGCAGATCGTCATCATGGGCGCCACCGCGCTCATTTTCGCGGCGATGTCGGATTCGACCTATGCCATGCTGGCCGGCCGCGCCGGTCGCCTGCTTTCGGCCCACCGCATCCGGCTGCTCTCGCGCCTCAACGGCGGCTTTCTCATCGGCGGCGGACTGTGGCTGGCCTTCTCGCGGGCGAGGTGAGTGGGGGATAAATTCCGCTGTACTTGGAGCGTAACCCGCTGGAATCATTGATCGCGGCAAAAAGATCGGACGCGCTTCATCCCCCACATTTCCGCTTCGCACATAATGCCTGCATCGGCCTCACCGGGAGCACGGGTCATGAACCGGATGAGCGTGGAGGCCGACGATGTCCGGGCTGGTGGTGCTACGGTCGCACTGCTGGGTGATGAACCCCCAAGTCCGGGCCCAGGGTGTGGCTGGCCGCGCGAATGCGGAGGCGAACAAACCCAGGCAAGAGCATCGAACGGGCGGTCGAAGGGCCGCAAGATTTACTTAGATAAGCGTGTCCGACGACCGCCCGTCTTCCCAGCTCTCCGACGGGAGCGATCTTTGAAATGGCCAGACGCGAAAGCGGGCGTGGCGATGAATAGGTGCGTTCTTCGAGACAGCGCTTCGCGCCTCCTCAGAATGAGGGAGGTGAGCGCCGCCGGTAGCCCTCATGGTGAGGTGTGAGCCCGCAGGGCGAGCCTCGAACCACGAGGGCGGGATGTGTTGCGCCGGCGCCCTCTCCCCTCAAGGGGAGGGAAAACGCCGCGCAAGCCCCAGCTACAGCCGCGCCAGCCTTTCGGCCAGCAACCCGAAGAATCCGTCGTGGTCGATGTCGCGCATGACGGTGGCGTTCTTCTGACGCGCTGTGACGCTCCACCAGTCGATCACGGTCATGCCCAGGGTGAGCTCGGAGCCCAGCTCGATCTCGACATTGCAGTGGCGGCCCTTGAACAGTTCGGGCTTTATCAGATAGGCAATGACGCAAGGATCGTGCAGCGGGCCGCCGTCGGTGCCGTACTTCTCCTCGTCGAAGCGCTCGAAGAAGTCGAGCAGCTCGGCGGTGGCGTCGCCCACCTTGGTTCCCATCTTGCGGAAGGCGTCGACGCGCTTGGCGGTGGTCAGCGCCTTATGGGTGACGTCGAGCGGCATCATGACGATCGGCACGCCCGAGCGGAACACCACGTCGGCCGCGTGCGGATCGACATAGATGTTGAATTCGGCGGCGGGCGTGATGTTGCCGCCCTCGAAGAAGCCGCCGCCCATCAGCACGATCTGCTTGATGCGCTTGGCGATCTGGGGCTCGCGCACCAGCGCCAGCGCAATGTTGGTGAGCGGGCCGAGCGGGCAGAGCGTGACGGCGCCGGGCTCCTCCTTCATCAGCGTCTCGACGATGAAGTCGACGGCATGCTGCTCCTGCAGCTTCATGGTCGGCTCCGGCAGGTCCGGGCCGTCGAGTCCGGTCTTGCCGTGTACATGCTCGGCGGTGACCAGCGGGCGCACCATCGGGCGGATGGCGCCGGCAAAGACCTTGGTGTCCAGCTTGCCGGCCAGTTCGCAGACCTTGCGCGCGTTCTTTTCGGTCAGATGCAGGGGAACGTTGCCGGCAACCGCGGTGATGCCGAGGACTTCCAGCTCAGGGCTCGCAAGCGCCAGAAGGATGGCAACGGCATCGTCCTGGCCCGGATCGGTATCGATGATTATCTTTTGCGTGGCTGCCATTTCTGGTTTCCCTTATGTGATCCGCCCGTGATCGAAGCAGGCTTGAACTTGTTCGTGGCGCGGACCATATCAGCAACAACGGGAAAGATGCCATTAGGGTTTTTCCTTTTAGGTCGCTCTTCGAGGACACGAAAATGAGTCGCATGACGCCCTTTTCGAGCCCGCTACTGCTCGGGTTCGATGCAATGGAAAAGACGCTGGAGCGCTTGGCGAAGTCGGGAGACAGTTACCCGCCGTACAACATCGAGCGGCTGCGTCGGTCCGAAGGAAACGGTGAGACGTTGCGCATTACGCTGGCTGTGGCCGGCTTTTGCGAGGACAATCTGGAAGTCACCACCGAGGAAAACCAGTTGGTGGTGCGTGGCAAGCAGACAGATGACACCGAACGCGAGTTTCTGCACCGGGGCATCGCCTCGCGGCAGTTTCAGCGCACCTTCGTCCTGGCGGACGGCATGCGGGTCATCGGGGCCGAATTGAAGAACGGACTTCTGTCCGTCGACCTCGACCGGCCGGAGCCGGAACGCTTCGTACGGAAAATCAACATTTCGGTGAAAGACTGAACGTCGCCCGCCGGAATCAAGCAGCTCTAAGCGCGGGTTTGGTCCTAACGACGCCCCGCAAGAAGGAGGCTCATTATGACGACGATATCCACCTATCATGATCCGAAGCCGGTTCTGACCGAGGCCGAGCTGGCCCATCTGGGCGAAGGCACCGTGGCCTATCTCCGCAAGATCGACAGTGATGAACTGAAGGGCAAGTTCCCGAGCCTGAGCGAGATCGCTTCGGGCATGGAGATCTGGGCGCTGTTTGCCGCCAACGGCCAGCCGATCCTCCTCTCCGATGCACGCGACACCGCCCTTGCCGGTGCCCTCGAGAATCACCTGACCCCGGTCGCCATCCACTGACCGGCGGCTAGTTGCTCGCCCAATTGGGCGAGCGGCGCTGCAAAAGACAAAGGGCGGTCCAAGGACCGCCCGGCGCCGTAAATACCCTGAAAGCTGAAGCTCAGGCCGCGTGCGAGGTCTGCGTATCCGAAAGCAACGCATGGATCGCCGCCGCATCGCGGGTGCCGCGAATCTTGGCAACGGTGTCCGGATCGCGCAGCACGCGCGCAATGCGCGACAGAGCCTTCAGGTGATCTGCGCCGGCGCCCTCGGGCGCCAGCAGCAGAAACACCAGGTCCACGGGCTGATCGTCCAGCGATTCGAATTCCACCGGCGTTTCCAGCCGCGCGAAAACGCCCGTAATGCTCTTCACGCCGGGCAGCTTGCCGTGCGGGATGGCAATGCCGTTGCCGACGCCAGTCGACCCCAGACGCTCGCGCTGGAGGATGGTGTCGAAGACTTCCCGCTCCGGCAGCCCGGTGATCGCGGCGGCCCTTTCGGCGAGAAGTTGCAGCAGTTGCTTCTTGGAATTCGCCTTCAAGGCCGGCATGATTGCCTGCACCTCGATCAGATCGCTCAGATCCATGCCCAATATCCTTTCTCTGCCCGATCGCCCGAACCCCATTCGGTACCTCGGTCAGGAGACGTTTCTTATCCCTGCGCGATTTTTGTCGTCGAAGGGTCGATCCACCCGATATTTCCGTCCGGCCTCCTGTAGACGATATTGACCTGGTCATTCCCGGCATTGCGAAACACGAAGACCGGGGTGTCCTTGGTATCGAGTTCGATCACCGCCGAGGCGACCGACATTGTCTTCAGCGCCATCGTCGTTTCGGCGACAATGGCCGGCGCGTAGTCCGGCGGCAGTTCTTCCTCTTCCTCGTCATCGGTCAGCGGCGCCATCACCGTATAGGCGATGTTGACGGCCGCGCCGTTGATGCCCGGGTTGTGCGACTTCAAGCGGCGCTTGTAGCGGCGCAGGCGCTTTTCGAGACGTTCTGCCGCCGCCTCGAAGGCGGCGACCGGCTCCTGCGCCTCGCCTGCGGCCTGAAGCGCGATGCCTGTGTCGAGGCGGATCATACAGTCGGCCGCGAAGCGCGACGTCGATTTCACGACCGTTACATGTCCGGAAAACCCGCCATCGAAATATTTATCGATCGCTTCACCGATCCGTTCCTCGATGCGTTCACGAAACGCATCGCCGACATCCATGTGCTTTCCCGATATGCGTAGAGTCATCTGAAAACTGACCTTCCTGCTCAGACTTCAAATCGCTTCGAGTTTATACCCATGGACGGCGCAAACAAGGTTCACGGCGGTACTCGCGCCGAAATTAAGCCTGAACTTTCCGCTTAGTCACAAGCCGTCTCCAGACGGGTCATCTATTACCGGGCCGCGCCCTTTCCCTTGCGGGCGGGCTTCTAGTCACTTCCCAGGCGCTTGTCAATCAAGGCCCGGACGGGCGCGATTTCGCGCAGTGCATTACCGCCCCGCGGCGGCCAGGGCGCGCTTCTCGCGCCGCCTTTGCACCGACGAGGGAATGTTCATGCTTTCCCGATACTTGGCGACCGTTCGCCGGGCGATGTCGATGCCTTCGCGCTGGAGGATATCCACAATCGCATCGTCGGACAGGACATCCACCGGCTGCTCCTCGTCGATGAGCTGGCGGATGCGGTCGCGCACCGCCTCCGACGAATGGGCATCGCCCTCGCCGGCCGAGGCGATCGCGGTGGTGAAGAAGTAGCGTAGCTCGAAGACGCCGCGCGGGGTGAGCATGTATTTGTTGGCGGTGACGCGGCTGACGGTCGACTCATGCATGCCGATGGCTTCCGCCACCGTGCGCAGATTGAGCGGCCGCAGGTGCCGTACGCCGTGCACCAGGAAGGCATCCTGCTGGCGCACGATCTCGGAGGCGACCTTGAGTATGGTCTTGGCGCGCTGGTCGAGGCTGCGGGTCAGCCAGTTGGCATTCTGCAGGCACTCGGCCAGAAAATCCTTTTCCGCCTGATCCTTGGTCAGCGGAGATATCTGCGCGAAATAAATATTGTCGACCAGTACGCGCGGCAGCGTCTCCGGGTTGAGCTCGACGGTCCAGCTGCCGTCGCTGGCCGGCCGTACCTCCACATCAGGCACGATGGTGTCGGCACTGCCGCTCGAAAATGCCAAGCCGGGGCGTGGGTCGAGCCGACGAATCTCGGCCAACATGTCGACCAGGTCCTCTTCATCGACGCCGCAGAGCTTCTTGAGCGATTGAAAATCGCGGCGAGCCAGCAACTCGAGATTGTCGACCAGCGCCTGCATGGCCGGGTCGTAGCGATCGCGACGGATGAGCTGAAGCGCCAGGCATTCGGCCAGATCGCGCGCGAAAACGCCTGCCGGCTCAAAGGTTTGGCAAATGCTCAGCACATCGAGAACGACAGCCTCGCCAACCCCGAGCCGCTCGGCGATTTCGGCGATGTCGCCGCGCATATAGCCGATCTCGTCGAGCGCGTCGGTCAGGTCGTGGGCGATCAGGCGGTCACCGGCATCGACGAAGGCAAAGGCGATCTGCTCGCCTGCGTGGTCGCGCAGGGTGACGGTCGCGGCAAAGACGTCCTCAATGTCGAAGTCGCCGCTGCCGCCCGCCCCCGCCCCCGTGGCAGACGACTTCCACTGTGCAGCGAGATCGGGGCCCAGCTGCTCCATGGTGCCGGGATCGTCCGGAAACACGTTTTCCAGCGAGGTGTCGAGCTTCTCGGAGATGGCTTCGGCGCTCAGGATCGTGTCCGAGCTACCCCAGTCGTCAGCCATTTCTGGCTGCCCGTCAGACCTTGCGGACGCCTCCGAGACGATCTCTTCGTGCTGCTCGGCCCGGTCGAGAAGCGGATTGCGCTCGATCTCCTCGTCGACGAAGCGCTCCAACTCGAAATGCGTCATCTGCAGCAGCTTGATCGACTGCATGAGCTGCGGCGTCATCACCAAGGACTGCGACTGCCGAAGCTGCAACTTGGCCGCAAGCGCCATGACGATGAACTCTACATCCCACTCTCGGGCCGCAGAGAAGATCTCCGACGACCGAAATCATAGGCTCATTCAAACTGGCCCGGCTTTTGCTTGTCAAGGAAAAGGCCAGCAGAATCTGCCCCATGGCGGGGTTGAAGAGGAGATTGTCCGGGGAAATCTCGCCGCGTGGTGAATTAGAGCGTAAAGCCTTCGCCGAGATAGAGACGGCGCACATCCTGGTCGGCGACGATATCCGCGGCCGAGCCGTGCTTCAGGATCTCGCCCGCGTGGATGATATAGGCGCGGTCGATAAGGCCCAGCGTCTCGCGCACATTGTGGTCGGTGATGAGGACACCGATGCCGCGCTTGGTGAGGTGGCGGACGAGCTGCTGGATATCCGACACGGCGATGGGATCGACGCCGGCAAAGGGTTCGTCGAGCAGCATGTAGTTCGGACGGCTGGCCAGTGCGCGGGCGATTTCCAGGCGCCGCCGCTCACCGCCGGACAGTGCGATCGCCGGCGCCTTGCGCAGATGCGCTATGTGGAACTCGTCCAGCAGGGAGTCGAGCGTGCGCTCGCGTTCCTTGCGGCTTTTCTCGACGACTTCCAGAACGGCACGGATATTGTTTTCGACGCTCAGCCCACGGAAGATCGATGCTTCCTGCGGCAGATAGCCGACGCCCAGGCGCGCGCGCCGGTACATGGGCATGGACGAGACGTCGAAGCCGTCGATCTCGATCGTGCCCTTGTCCACCGGTACCAGCCCGGTGACCATGTAGAAGCAGGTGGTCTTGCCCGCACCGTTCGGGCCCAGAAGCCCGACGGCCTCGCCGGCACGCACGCCGAGCGACACGCCGTTGACCACGGTGCGGCCCTTATAGGCCTTGGTCAGCCCCTTTGCGATCAGCGTGCCCTTGAGGCTTGCCGCGTCCTTGCGCAGGGCAGGAGCCGCCGAAGTCGGCTGCTTGCGCCGCGACAGGCGCGAGAATAACGAGGCACGCTGTTGCATTAAATCACTGCTGCTTCTGGCCAGCTGCTCCGGGAGCCGAGCCCGGCGTGATCGACATCATCACGCGGCCATTTCCACTTTCGCCCTTCTTGCAGCCGTCGACCGTGGCCTGGCCGGACTTCATCTGCACGGTCAGCTTGCAGCCGACCAGCACGTTGCTGCCTTCCGAAAGGACGACTTCCTTGCCGGTCAGGACCAGCATTTCCGTCTTCATGTCGAAGGTGCCGCGGTCGCCTGTGGCGACCTGCGTGTTCGACTTGACGTAGACCTTGTCGTCCACCTCGAGGCGGTCGATGTTAGCAGAACCGGTGGCCGCCGATCCGCCGCCGCCCTTGACGTAGTAGACCGTCATCTTGCCGGCCTTGAGCATGGTCGGGCCCTGCACGACGGTAACGTTGCCGCTGAAGATCGCGACGTTGTCCGACTCACGAACCTCGAGCTTGTCGCTCTCGATCTGGATCGGTTCCTTGCCGGACAGGCTCAGCCCCTGCAGACGGCCCTGCAGGCTCTTGTCCGCCGACGCCTTCTCCTGCGCATTCGCCTGCACGGACATAGCGGCGACAAGCGCCACGCCCAAGGCCGCACAAAGCGGCAGCCGCGTCTTACTGAACCACATTCTGCCCTCCGCTCGAATTCTGTTCGGCCTTCACCTGAGTAGGATCAATGTTCATCCGTACTCGCTTCTCGAATACCAAAACCTTACCATTTTCAAGGATCGACATCGAATCCGAGGTAATCTTGGTTCCTTTTGCCTGAATATCGATCGGATCGTCGGTCTTCATGCCGCCTTTGGCAATATCAAGGAAGGCGGACTTCAGCTTGGCCACCATGCCGTCGGCGGTGGTGATGAGAATCTCGGCGGGGATGTTCAGCGTGTTGGCTTCGCGGTTGTAGACACCCTGCGATGTGTCGATCATCGCCCAGTTGTCGTTACTGATCGGAAGCTTGGCGGCAATGCCCTCTAGCTGGACGATGGCCTCGTTCTTCGGGTCCTGGACGGCGCGTGATGCCTTCATCTGATAGGGGCGGCTGTCCTTGGTGAACCCTTCGAGCTTGGGATTGGCCATGACCAGCTTGCCGTCGGCATAGGCCGAACCGTCCGCGGTCAGCGCCACCGCGGCAGGCGTGACGACGTAGGAATAAACGACGAAACCCACTGCCATCAGCACGGCAAGCGCGGGCAGCGCACCCTTGAGGAGGCGGACGCGGGTCGAGTGCCGCTGCGCGCGCTCGAACGCCGAACGCTCCCGCACACTCGTTGCAATCGCCGCGCTTGCAGACGCAAACGCGGTGTCGTCGCTGGTCGTTTCTGTCGGTCGCGCCAACTTGTTGCCTTCTATCTGCCGGCCCCAAGTGCCGGATCTTGCGAACAGATCCCACCTCCGAGCGGGAAGCATCAAACTATTGAAAGCCACGAAATTGTGGCGTCACACTTAAATTCTGCGATGGCTGACGCCCGAGGATCGGGCTTGCAGCCACCCGAGATGTTGGTCAAACCAAGACGAATACAAGTCCCGCAATGCAATTCATCGCGCAGGCGGCGACGATCTGTCCCGTACGGGATCGTACCCGGCACCCTCGACTTACACGCCAATATGGTTACTTTTAAGTAAAAAGTCAGCCTTTTCGGCCAGCCGTCCCGTCTCTGACGGCAGCGCGGCGGCAGGAAAGCGGTAGCCCTTGCCCATGCGTTGGACTAGAGAAAGTCCGTGACAGTCTCTAGAACCGGCAATTCCAGGACCGTGAGGCCAGAATGGTAACGAGAGCAGACGACATGATCGACCGCCGCCGTCTCCGGCGGAAACTGACCTTCTGGCGCGTCCTGGCCATCCTCATTGCCGCCATCGGCATCGCCGCCGCATCGAACTGGCTCCTCGGCGACGAAGTGGGCATTGGTTCCAACCACATCGCCAAGGTGTCGATCACGGGCATGATCACCGAGGACGAGGACCTGCTCCAGCGCCTGGAGCGGATCCGCAAATCCCCGGCGGTCAAAGGCGTGATCCTTTCGATCGACTCGCCCGGCGGCACCACCGTAGGCGGCGAATCCATTTTCGACGCCGTGCGGCAGGTGGCGGCGGAAAAGCCGGTGGTTGCCGAGGTCGGCACCCTGGCTGCGTCGGCCGGCTACATGATCGCCACTGCGTCCGACCACATCGTCGCACGCAAGACCTCGATCGTCGGCTCGATCGGCGTCCTGGTGCAGTATCCCGACGTCAGTGGCCTGATGGACAAGCTCGGCATCAAGCTCGAGGAGATCAAGTCCTCGCCGCTCAAGGCGGAACCCTCGCCCTTCAAGCCGACTTCGGATGCGGCGCGCGCCATGATCCGCTCGATGATACTCGACAGCTACGACTGGTTCATCGGCCTGGTGGAAAGCCGGCGACCGCTGACCCGGGAGGAGGTAGTGACACTCGCCGACGGCTCCATCTTCACCGGGCGCCAGGCGCTGGAAAAGAAGCTGATCGACGAAGTGGGCGGCGAAAAGGAAGCCATCGCCTGGCTGGGCACGAAGGGCGTCGACGAAAAGCTGAGGGTCATCGAGTGGAAGCCGCGCAGCAGAGGCGTCAGCTCGTATTTCGACAGCTCGGCGGGCAGCATCATCGGCAAGGCGCTGGGCCTGCCCGACTACAGCGACGACATCATCCGCAAGCTCGGCGCCGAGCGCTTGTTCCTTGACGGTCTCGTGTCGCTCTGGCACCCTTGAAAGCCCGGCACATCGACTTAAAACCGAATAAAATCATTCGCATACTCTTTCAACAAACCATTTGGCGGGGACCGCGCCCATGATCAAATCCGAACTCGTTCAGATCATTGCCTCTCGCAATCCGCACCTTTTCCTCAGGGACGTGGAAAACATCGTCAACGCGATCTTCGACGAAATCACCGACGCACTGGCCGAAGGCAATCGCGTCGAGCTGCGCGGCTTCGGCGCCTTCTCGGTGAAGAACCGCCCGGCACGTACCGGGCGCAACCCTCGCACCGGCGACTCGGTAGAGGTCGAGGAAAAGTGGGTGCCCTTCTTCAAGACCGGCAAGGAGCTTCGCGAAAGGCTGAACTCCGGCAAGTGACGTATTGCCAGACCGGCGTGGCTTGCCGCCGCGCCGATCCGCATTGGAAATGAACATGCTCAACCGCATCCTGCTCATCGTGGTCCTCGTGCCGCTCGCCGTCATCCTGATTGCGCTCGCGGTTGCGAACCGCGCGCCGGCGGCCTTCACGCTCGATCCGTTCAATCCCGGCAATCCGGCGCTGACGATCGAGGTGCCGCTGTTCGTCCTGCTGTTCGCCGCGGCGGCGCTCGGCGTGGTTATTGGCAGCATCGTCACCTGGTTCAGGCAGGGCCATTACCGCAAGCTGGCGCGGGTGCGCGGACAGGAACTGCAGATCCTGAGCGAAGGCACGTCACGCCAGACCAGCAGCAAGAGCAATCTCCCCGCCGGCAAGCCCTGAGCGGACATCCCATTTTTCCGCACGAGGTGCAGCATGCAGATGATTTCGGCGGCCGAGGTTGATCACGCCCTGAGCTTTCCCGGCCTTGTCGAGACGCTGCGCAAGGCATTCCACGACGGCGCCATCCAGCCGGTGCGCCACCATCACACGGTCGAGCGGCCGACAGGGGCGGCGTCCACGCTTCTACTGATGCCTGCCTGGACCGACTTCGGCGCCGGCGGTGCAAGCGGCAACGGCCATATCGGCGTGAAGATCGTGACGGTTTCGCCCGACAACAATGCCATCGGCAAGCCGGCGGTCATGGGCCTCTATCTGCTGCTCGACGGCACGACAGGCGAGCCGCAGGCGCTGATCGACGGCCAGCGCCTGACCCAATGGCGCACGGCCTGCGCCTCCGCGCTTGCCGCCAGCTATCTTGCTCGCGAGGACGCTTCACGACTCCTGGTCGTCGGCGCGGGCGCGCTGGCGCCGTTCCTGGCACGCGCTCATGCCGCGGTGCGGCCGATCAGCAAGATCACCATCTGGAACCGCACGCCGGCCAATGCCGAGACAGTCGCGGCGGAACTGCGCGCCGAAGGCTTCGACGCCAGCGTGACACATGACCTCGACGCCGCGGTCGCCGAAGCCGACATCGTCTCATGCGCCACCATTTCGACCACGCCGCTGGTCAAGGGCGCGCTTCTCAAGCCCGGCGCCCATCTCGATCTCGTCGGCGCCTTCACGCCCGAGATGCGCGAGAGCGACGACGACGCCATCCGCCGCGCCCGCATCTATGTCGACACCCGCGCCGGCGCGCTGACGGAGGCGGGCGACATCGTCCAGCCGCTGGCCTCAGGCATCCTCAAGAGCGAGGACATCGTGGCCGACCTGCACGAACTAACCCGCGGCCAGAAACCCGGCCGCGGAAGTGCTGACGAGATCACGCTGTTCAAATCAGTTGGAGCTGCGCTGGAAGATCTTGCCGCTGGCATTGCGGTGTACGAGGCGCTGAAACGCCAGGCCTAAATCGCAAACTGCCTGCGTTTAGGGCTGGGCGCCCACGCCTTCGGCCAGGCAATAAACCCGCAGGCGATGATTGTCGGGGTCGAGCGCAACGAAGGTGCGGCCGAAATCCATCTCGGTCGGCGCCTGCAGGATCTTCAGTCCGCGTCCTGCCCAATCGGCGTGGGTCGCATCGACCGCTTCAGGGCTATCGAGTGCGAGGACGAGTTCGGCCCCGCCGCCCGTTGCAGCTGCCGCCGGCTCGACCGTATGGCGCGACCAGAGACCCAGCTTGAAGCCATTCTCCAGCACGAACAACACGAAGGTTGGCGACGATTCCACCGGCTCCCGGACAAAAAGCGTGCTGTAGAACGCACCGCTTGCCTGCGGCTGGTCGACATAGAGAATAGCGAAATTTGGGGTGGGCATGTTCGACTCTCCGGATATTTCAACACCCGGACTATAAAATGCCCCATTGCCAGATCCTGTCAGGAGAGATCGCTGCCCAACCGAAAGCCGAGGCTTTGAAGAGCAGCTGGCTCCACCGAACGAGCGACCTCCCGTCCGGTTGCGGAGCGCCGGGGCCTGTGTCAAAAGCGGCTGAACCGCCTGGAGACGTCACTTCTTGAAAAACCCGCGTGATAAACGCCGCGACAGCCGGCCTCAGCCCCCTCGCAAGGGTGGTAATGCACCGATGCCCGCACGCCCGCGCGAAGAGCCGCGCCCGGTTGCGAAGATCGAATCGGCGCCCGAGCCCAAAACTCCTCCCCGCGAGCTCGTGCGCCGCGAAGGCGCCCTGCCCGCCGAGCGGCTGCCGACGATCCTAGAAGTCCTGCCGAACGACGACTACGCCCTGCTCGACAGCGGCAATGGCGAGAAGCTGGAGCAATACGGCCCCTATCGCATCGTCCGCCCCGAGGGCCAGGCGATCTGGCAGCGCGCGCTGCCGGCCAAGGAATGGAACAATGTCGACGCCGTCTTCACCGGCGACACCGACGAAGAAGGCATGGGCCGCTGGCGCTTTCCAAAAACGCCGCTCGGCGAAACCTGGCCGATGCGCCATGACGGCATCGACTATCTCGGCCGCTTCACCTCCTTCCGCCATGTCGGCGTTTTCCCCGAGCAGGCTTCGCATTGGGACCACATGGCTGGGCTGATCCGCGACGCCAAGCGCCCGGTGAAGGTCTTGAACCTGTTCGGCTACACCGGCCTTGCCTCGCTGGTCGCGGCCCGCGCCGGCGCGGAAGTGACCCATGTCGATGCCTCGAAGAAGGCCATTGGCTGGGCGCGCGAGAACCAGGAGATTGCGCGTCTCACCGACAAGCCGATCCGCTGGATCTGCGAGGACGCGATGAAATTCGCCGAGCGTGAGGAGCGGCGCGGCAATGCCTACGACATCATCCTGTTCGACCCGCCCGCCTATGGGCGCGGGCCGAAGGGCGAGGTGTGGCAGCTGTTCGAAGACCTGCCGGCGCTGACCGACATCTGCCGTTCGATCCTGACGCCGAAGCCGCTTGCCGTGGTGCTGACGGCCTATTCCATCCGCGCCTCCTTCTTCGCCATCCATGCGCTGATGCGCGATACCTTTGCGGGCATGGGCGGCGTGGTGGAATCGGGCGAGCTCATCATTCGCGAAAAGGCCGGCGGCCGTGCGCTTTCGACATCCCTCTTCTCACGGTGGCTGGCAAAATGACCGAGCATCGCGCGCCCGGACGGGTCAAGGAAGTCACCAGCCTCGCCAATCCGCTGGTCAAGGACATCAAGGCGCTGGCGCTGAAGAAATTCCGCGACCAGCAGAACGCCTTCATGGCCGAGGGGCTGAAGCTGGTCATCGACGCGCTCGACCTGGGCTGGTCGATCAAGACGCTGATCTTCGCCAAGGCCGGCCTCGGCAACCCGACCATCGAGAAGGTGGCGGCACGCACGGTTGCCGCCGGCGGCACGGTGCTTGAAGTCTCCGAAAAGGTGCTGACCTCGATCACCCGGCGCGACAACCCGCAGATGGTGGTCGGCGTTTTCGCGCAGCGCTACCTGCCGCTCAAGGACATCCGGCCGAAGGACAGCGACGTGTGGGTGGCGCTCGACCGCGTGCGCGACCCCGGCAATCTCGGCACCGTCATCCGCACCGTGGATGCTGTGGGAGCCAAGGGCGTCATCCTGGTGGGCGAGACCACCGATCCCTTCTCGCTGGAGACGGTGCGCGCCACCATGGGCTCGATCTTCGCCGTTCCGGTGGCCAAGGCCACGCCCGAGGCGTTTCTGGCCTGGCGCAAGCATTTCCCCGGCATCGTGGCCGGCACCCATCTCAAGGGCGCGGTCGACTACCGCTCCGTGGATTTCAAAGGCAAGCCGGTCGTGCTCATGATGGGCAACGAGCAGCAGGGCCTGCCCGACACGCTGGCCGAGAGCTGCGACCGGCTGCTGCGCATCCCGCAGGCGGGCCGTGCGGATTCGCTCAATCTTGCGGTCGCCACCGGCGTCATGCTCTATGAGATCCGGCGCGGCGCGCTGAGCCTCGACGCAAGGGATGGTGCATGACCTGGAAATCGCTCCTGCCTTATGCCTTGTTGACCGCGCTTGTCGTCGCGGTCGACCAGTGGGTGAAATTCCTCGTCGAAACCAATCTCTTCATGCACGACATGGTCGGTATCCTGCCCTTCCTGGCGCTTTATCGCACCTATAACACCGGCGTCGCCTTCTCGATGTTCTCCTCCTTCGGCGACAAGGGGCTGATCCTGGTCTCGCTCGCAGTGGTTGCCTTCGTGCTCTATCTGGCGTTCCGGTCCGGGCCCAGGCAGGTGCTGGCGCGCATCGGCTTTGCGATGATCATTGGCGGCGCGATAGGCAACCTCATCGACCGCACGGTCTACGGCTATGTGATCGACTACATCCTGTTTCACACGCCGGTCTGGTCGTTTGCCATCTTCAATCTGGCCGACGCCTTCATCACGGTCGGCGCGGGGTTCGTGCTGATCGACGAGCTCTTTGTCTGGCGCCGCGGCAAAGCCGTGCCACCATCGAACAATTGATTTCGCCCGCCGGCCACCTCAAAGTCTAAGGCGATTGACGACAAAATGACGGGGAGCCTCATGTCCGACACCTTCAAAGCGATCCTCATCTCGCGCGACGAGGACAAGAAGCAGTCCGTCGCCGTGACCGAGATTTCCGACGCCGACCTGATGGAAGGCGATGTGACGGTCGCCGTCGACGCCACCACGGTGAACTACAAGGACGGCCTGGCCATCACCGGCAAGTCGCCGGTCGTCAGGCGCTTTCCGATGGTGCCGGGCGTCGATTTCGCCGGCACGGTCCTGTCGTCTTCGCACCCTGACTGGAAGGAAGGCGACAAGGTCGTCCTCAACGGCTGGGGCCTGGGCGAAACGCATCTCGGCGCCTATGCCGCCAAGGCGCGGGTGAAGGGCGACTGGCTGGTGCCGCTGCCGGAAGGCATGAGCGCGCGCACTGCCATGGCAATCGGCACCGCCGGCTACACCGCAATGCTCTCCGTGATGGCGCTGGAGCGCCATGGCATCACGCCCGATCGCGGCCCGATGATCGTGACCGGCGCTGCCGGCGGCGTCGGCTCGGTAGCGATCTCGCTCCTCTCCAAGCTCGGCTACCACGTCATCGCGTCGACCGGCCGCCCTGCCGAAAGTACCTATCTGCACGATCTCGGCGCCGCCGAGATCATTGCGCGTGAAGAGCTTTCCGGCCTGGCCAAGCCGCTTAACAAGGAGCGCTGGGCGGGCGGCGTCGACTCGGTCGGCAGCCACACGCTGGCCAATGTGCTTTCCATGACCTCCTATGGCGGCGCCATCGCCGCCTGCGGACTTGCCCAGGGCATGGACCTACCCGCAACCGTGGCGCCCTTCATCCTCCGCGGCGTCTCGCTGCTCGGCATCGATTCGGTGATGGCGCCGAAGGCGCTCAGGCTGGAAGCCTGGCAGCGTCTTGGCACCGATCTCGATCATGCCAAGCTCGAGGCGCTTTCGACCCCCATCGGCTTCGATGACATCATCCAGGCCGCCCACGACATCGTCGAAGGCAAGATCAGGGGCCGCGTGGTCGTCGAGATGTAGTCGTCCGACCGGCGATTTTCGGGCAACGGATAAAATTCGAGCGATCGGCCAAAAGCTTCCCTAAGGCTTGTTCCTTAGGGTGGCGGCATGCGAACGGAAGCCATCAAGGTTGAGCCGAACAGTGCCGAGCCGCTTCTCCCGGCCGGACCGCATCTTTTGCCGCGCCCCGAGGCGCCGCCGCCGCCTCCGACGCCCAGCCTGCCGAACTCGGGCGCCGCGGACCTCTTCCATTCGCTGATCATATCCGTCCTGGCCTTTGCCGGCCTCGCCTGGCTAGCCGGCGCTCCCTACGCCATCAGCCTCGGCTTTCTGGCGACGGGAGGGTTCGGGCTCGGCCTGCTGTTGGCCTTCCGGGCCGGAGCCAGAGCCGCCGTCAGCGCGGCGCGCAATGCGGCCGCCCCAAGCCACGCCGAGATCGAAACCCTGGCCGACCGGATGTGGGAGCTGCAGGAAAGCGAGGAGCGCTTCCACGGCCTGATCGACGCGCTCGGCGATCTCGTGGTCCATCGCGACCGCGATGGGCGCATCGTCTATGCCAATCGCGTCTTCGCCGATCTCCTGGGCCTGGACGCGCCCATGTTGGCCGGCCGCACCCTTTCCGAGCTTGGCGTCGAGGTCGGCATCGTCCCGGACGCCGCCTTCGCCGATGGCGAATGCCTGAGCTCCACCGACGTGGCCATCCGCGCGCCCGGCGGGCCGCGCTGGTTTTCCTGGATCGAGCTGTCGGTGCGCGACAAGGAAAGCAATTCCGTTTCGCACCGGGCGATTGCCCGCGACATCACCGCGCGCAAGCGGGCGGAAAACGCGCTCATCCATGCGCGCGAGCGGGCCGAGCATGCCAGCCAGGCCAAGTCGCGCTTCCTGGCTGCCGTCAGCCACGAAATCCGCACGCCCATGAATGGCATCATGGGCATGGCCAAGCTTCTAGCCGACACCGCGCTTTCGCCGGAACAGCGCACCTATGTGGGCGCCGTCTCGACCTCGGCCAGCGCGCTTCTGGCGCTGATCGAGGACCTGCTCGACTATTCCAAGATCGAGGCCGGGCGGTTCGAGCCGGAGCCGCAGCCGATGTCGCCACGCGAGATCGCCGACAATGTCGTGGAACTGCTGGCCTCGCGCGCCTATGCCAAAGGCATCGGCCTCGGCTGTCATGTCGCGCCCGACGTGCCGCAGATGATCACCGCCGATCCGGGCCGGCTGCGCCAGGTGCTGCTCAACCTGATCGGCAACGCCATTAAATTCACCGACACCGGTGGCGTGCTGATGACGGTGACCTGCACTGCCGGCGAAAGATCGAACATGCTGCGCTTTTCGGTCACGGATACCGGTGAAGGCCTTCGCCAGAAAGATCTGGAGCGCATTTTCGAAGAGTTCGAGCAGGCCGACGGTACCTCGACCCGGACGCATGGCGGCGCAGGCCTCGGCCTTGCGATCTCCAGGCGCATCGTGCAGTCGATGGGCGGCGAGATCAGCGTCAGAAGCGACTTGGGCAAGGGCTCGGAGTTCTCCTTCGCCATACCGGCCGCCGAGGCCGTGCAGGGCGACAATGTTCGTGGCGAGGTCTTGGCCGGTCGCCACGCGGTGATGCTCTCCACCAACAGGGTCGAAGCCGAGGCCATCGCCCGCACCATCGCCGCGCATGGCGGCACGATGGAGATTGCGGAAACCGTGGCGCAGGCCGCCACGCTGGCCGATGGCTGCGACACGTTGCTGGTCGATGCCGCGCTGGAAAACGCCGACGGCGGCACGCTCAAGCGGCTGCGCCGCTCGGGCTTTGCCGGCTGCGAGGCGATCACGCTGATTGCGCCGACCGATCGCGGCATGCTGGGCGAGTTCCGCCGCAATGGCTATTCGACGTTCCTCGCCCGCCCGGTGCGCGGCGAAACCCTGCTGCGCATTCTTCTGTCGGCGTTAACCTCGCCCGCCGCTCCAATGGCAGCGCCGAATTGGCGACTGTCCGGCGACATTGCCCGGGATCGGACGCCCAGCCTGTCCATCCTGATCGCCGAGGACAATGACATCAACGCGCTGCTCGCCAAGGCCACCCTGACCAAGGCGGGGCACAAGGTCGAGGTGGTCGGCAACGGCAAGGCGGCCGTGGAGGCTGCCGTCGGCCCCACGCGCTATGACGTTGTCCTTATGGATCTGCACATGCCGGTGATGGACGGGCTGGACGCCATCGCAGCCATACGCAGGCACGAGGAAGAGACCGGAAGCACGGCCGTGCCGATCATGGTGCTTTCGGCCGACAGCCAGGAAAAGACCCGCCACGCCGTTCTGGCTCACGGCGCCACAGGCTTCGTCACCAAGCCGCTCGACCCCGAAGCGCTCGTGCGCGCGGTCATGGAGCAGGCGTCGGCCTGACCGGGCGTGACATTCCTGCGCGGGGAACTTGCTAAAGGTGCAGCAAGCCCTACCTTTTCCACAGCCCTTAGCCGGCTGGCACATCGTTGGCCGGCAATCGTTGCCCGGCCGGAATGGTCAAGGTACAGTCACAATCCTGTTGCACTTTCAATCTATTCCGCTGCATGTGGACGGCCTCGAAGGAGAATCATCCGTGCAGACAGTACTGTCGAAGCGAGACGCATTTCCGGATGCCAGCGGCGTAGCGCTTGCCGCCCAATCCTTCGCGGACGAGCCTCTTGGCCGCATCGGCACGCTCGAAGTGCGCCTGGCGCGCCATGAAGACGAGATCGCCGCCGCCCAGGAAGTCCGCTACCGCGTCTTCTACGACGAGCTGGGCGCCAAGCACGACACCAGCCTTGCTCCGGAACGCCGCGATGCGGACCGTTTCGATGCGATCTGCGACCATCTGCTTGTGGTCGACACCGCCCTTCCCGGCCCCGAGCACAAGCGCATCGTCGGCACCTATCGCCTGTTGCGCCAGGAGCGCGCGGTTGCCGCCGGCGGCTTCTATTCCGAAGACGAATTCGAGCTGAAGAACCTGGTTGCGCGCCACCCCGGCCGCCGCTTCCTGGAACTGGGCCGTTCCTGCGTGCTGGCCGAATACCGCTCAAAGCGCACCATCGAGGTGCTGTGGCAAGGCATCTGGGCCTATGTGAACCGTCACGACATCGACGTCATGGCGGGCTGCGCATCGTTCCACGGAACCGTGCCTGCGGCGCATGCCGAGGCGCTTTCCTATCTGCACCATCACTGCCGCACCGACGGCGTCTGGGACGTCCGGGCCGTGCCGGGACGCTACAGCAGCATGGACCTGATGCCGAAGGAGGCGATCAGCGCCAAGTCGGCGATCGTTGCCATGCCCCCGCTTATCAAGGGCTATCTGCGGCTTGGCGCGCGGATCGGCGACGGCTGCGTGATCGATGAGGATTTCGGCACTGTGGACGTCTTCGTCGTGCTGCCGGTCAAGGAAATCAGCAGCCGCTACATCAACTACTACGGCAGCGAGGCGCAGCGGTTCGCTGCCTGAATGGCGTGAGCAACGACCTCTCCCGAGCCTTCGAAAAACTGCACAAAGCAGCCGAAGGTTTGCCGGAAGTGGTCGAAGGGGTGTCCTATGGGACACCGGCGCTGAAGATCGGCAACAAATTGCTTTGCCGGATCAAGGATGCCGAAACGGCAGTGCTAAGCTGCTCTCTCGAAGACAAGCAGTTCCTGCTCGAAGCCGCGCCGGAAATCTATTTCGAAACAGAGCACTATGTCGGATGGCCGGCAATATTGGTGCATCTGGACGCGATTTCGCTCGATGAATTGCATCTCAGGCTGGAGCAGGCCTGGCTGCGCCAGGCGCCGAAGACGCTGGTGAAGGCCTGGAAGACGCGGCACGCGCTGTAGTCGCCTGCCCCCTCAGGGAATGTCCTCCGGCCTGCGGCCAGGCCGGCTCTTGTAAGTCTTGAAGGACCAGCCAAATTTCAGCGCGCCGCCCCTCACCAAAAAGGCAGTGGCAAACGCCACCAGGGCCGAAATCGACAGAGGCACATGCAGAAAGTCAAGCAGCGTGAAGGCGCTGGCACCGGTCAGCGCCGCCGTGACATAGATTTCCGGACGCAGCAGGACCGAGGGCTCGCCGGCCAGCAGGTCGCGCAGGATGCCGCCGAATGTGGCGGTGAGCACGCCCATGACGATGCCGACCGTGGGCGAACCCGACGCATCCAGCCCCTTCGCAGCACCCATGACCGCATAGGCGGACAGGCCGACGGCATCCAGCCAGAGCAGGAGCTTGTAGCGCGATTCCACGAGATGGGCGGTGAAGAAGACCAGCACCGCAATGCCGACGCAGACCAGCACATAGGCCGGGTTGCCAACCCAGAACACCGGCATGCCCAGGATCAAGTCGCGGAACGTGCCGCCGCCGATCCCGGTGATACTGCCCAGGAACAGGAAGCCGATGATGTCGAGCTGCTTGCGCGAGGCCGCCAGCGCGCCGGTGGCCGCGAATACGGCCACGCCGGCATAATCGAGAAGCTGGAGTAGTGTCATCGTGTCCGCCCGGCCTTCTGGGCGGCACCTGCCGATGCAACGCCGCCTGTGACGGCGAAGATGCGCGATCCCGGGGCCTCACGCAATGTCCGGGATCGATGTCAAAAAGCGGAAGAGGCCCGTCAGGCGTCCTTCTCGGCCTGCTCGTTGATCGGGCCGGGCTCGGCCGCGCTGTCTGCCGCATTGTGCTTAGGACCGCCCTTGGACACGCCCACCATGGCCGGACGCAGCACGCGCTCGCCGATCGAGTAGCCCGGCTGCACCACCTGCACGACCGTGTTGGCAGGCACATTGGGGTTGGGAACCTCGAACATCGCCTGATGGAAGTGCGGGTCGAACTTCTGCCCTTCCGGCTCAAGCTTCTTCACGCCATGACGCTCGAGCGCCGAAAGCATCGAACGCTCGGTCATCTCGACGCCCTCGAGGAGGGACGAGAGGCCGGCATCGCCGCCGGAGCGCGCGTCGGCCGGAACCGCATCGATGGCGCGGCGCAGATTGTCGGAAACACCCAGCATGTCGCGGGCGAAGTTCGCCACCGAGTAGGCTCGAGCGTCCTGCACGTCGCGGGCGGTGCGGCGGCGCAGGTTCTCCATGTCCGCGGCGATGCGCAGCGCACGCTCCTTGAGCTCTTCGTTTTCCTTCATCAAACGCACAAGCGCTTCATAGTCGCTTTCGCTGCCGGCCTTGGCCTCGGCTGCTGCTTCCATGGCCTCGTTCTCCTCGGGCGCGCGTTCGTGTTTTTCCTGATCGCTCATCGCTTATCCCGTCATTGTCTGAAGATTGGAAAAGTTGGGCCCGATATCGAGGTTCGGCCGCCAAAAATCAAGGGGTCGGCAACTGCGTGTCACCGAAGCCGCCTGTCAGACTTCCTATCTCGATAATACCAGAAACGGCATTAACCCGCACGCAAAACGGCGCAAAGAGGTTCCATTACCGGACGGATTTCATGGCTTTCCGAAAGCGAAAGATCTGTGGACGGTGAGTATTTCCGGCTCTGCGCCCGTCTTGGCCGAGGTAGATTTCACCATTCGATTTCGATCAGATTATTAGATTCTGATCTTGGTTCATCGCCCATCCGATTGATTCCATTTTAGTTGAATCTTTACTATAGCATTCACGAATAGTTGCACTGGCGGAGTGCTGAAGGAACCATTTCGGGGTTGCAGGAGTTTTCAGGCCAATTGAGAGGTTTGGGGCAATGGCCCGAGGCAGTGAAAACATACCCAATACTCTGGCGACCGAGATCATGCGCCAGTTCGGCAGCGAAACGCTGACACGTTTTATGCGTTCGCTTCCCGCCTTCAAGCCTGATCCGGAACTGCCGCGCAGTCTTCTCGATCTTCTGGGAAGACTGGATGAAGAGGAAGGTTCGCAAAGCCACCCGCGCAGGCGCTGACTGCGCCTGCGATCAAGGTCGGGCCGAGACCATTCATCCAGCAGCGACTCGACGCCAGGAGTATTTTGCGCCCTTCTCGGCCGGCTTGGCCGCCGGCTGGTAGTGCAGCGGCAAGCCGCCGACACGGCCGGCTTCGAGCCGCGCCAGAAGGGTCGGATGCGACACCTCGAACTGATCGAAACCTACACGCAGCATGTGCGGAAGCTGGTCGACCAGCACCTGACCGGTTGCACGCACGGCACCTGTGAAGCCATGGCGGCGGCGCAGCAGTTCGGCCTTTGAGAAGCTGCGGCCGTCGTTGAAGGCCGGGAAGGCCAGCGCCACCAGCGACAACTGATCAAGCAGACCTTCGATCTTGTCGAGTTGCTCGCCCGGCTGCAACAGCACGCCAAGCCGCTCCTTTGCCCCTTCCCTCACCTGCGGATCGAGATCGAGGAAGGCCTGCAGCGGCAGGATGAAGCGGCCATTGCCCGCCAGCGCCTCCGCGCTATCGGCATGCGTCCAGTCGTCCTCGCGAAAACCTTCGGGCGTCCAGAGGCGCGGCTGCGCGTTGGTTTCAGACATCATTGTTCCCTAGATCGAAGAATTGTTCAGCGACCGGTCGAGGCCGGACAGATGGATGCCGCACTCGGTCTTTGCCTGCCCGGCCCAGCGGCCGCTGCGGGCATCCTCCCCCGGCTTGACGGGCTGGGTACAGGGAAAGCAGCCGATGGACAGATAGCCATAGGCGACCAGCGGATTTTCGCGAAGGCCGTTGGTGCGCATGTAGTCGGCAAGGTCTGCGGCGCTCCACCGCGCCAGCGGATTGATTCGGATGCGGCTGCCGACGGCCTCGAAGGCCGGCAGCGCAGCCCTCGTCGTCGCCTGAAAACGCTTGCGCCCGGTGAACCAGGCACGGAACGGCTCGACGCCGCGCGCCATCGGCTCGACCTTGCGGATGGCGCAGCAGGCCTCGGTGTCCGACAGATGCAGCTTGCCGTCCGGGTCGTCGCGGTCGAGCGCCGCCTGCTCGGGCGTGACGATGCGCAGATCGGTCAGCCCGAAGTCGGCAATCAGCGCATCGCGATAGTCCAGCGTCTCGCCAAAGTGCTTGCCGGTGTCGAGGAAGACGATCGGCACCGAGCGGTCGACGGTTGCGATCATGTGCAACAGCACCGCCGAATCCGCCCCGAAGGATGAAACCGCCGCGACCTCACCGGCGAAATCCCGCTTCACCGCCTGCTCGATGATCTCGAGCGGCGGCTTTTCGGCATAGAGGCTGTCGAGTTCGGCTGCCTGCGTCTCGGCGTCAAGCGGCCTTTGCTTCGCTGCCATAGAGCGCCTCCTTGAACGGGGCAGCGCCGAGACGGCGATAGGTGTCGATGAACTTCTCCGAACGGTCCAGCCGCACCTTCAGATAGGTCTCGACCACCGTTTCGATCGCGTCGGTGATCTCTTCCGGTCCAAAACCGCGACCGACGATCTCGCCGATGGAGGTGTTTTCGTCGGCCGAGCCGCCGAGCGTCACCTGATAGAGCTCCGTGCCCTTCTTCTCCACGCCGAGAATGCCGATGTGGCCGACATGGTGATGGCCGCAAGCGTTGATGCAGCCGGAGATCTTGAGCTTCAGCTCGCCGATGTCGCGCTGGCGCTCCAGCGAAGCGAAGCGGCGCGAAATCTCCTGCGCGACGGGGATGGCGCGGGCATTGGCCAGCGCGCAGTAGTCGAGGCCCGGGCAGGCGATGATGTCGCTGATCAGGCCCGAATTGGCGGTGGCCAGATCGATCTCGACCAGCGCGTCGTAGACGGCCTTCAGATCGGCACGGGCGACATGCGGCAGGATCAGGTTCTGCTCATGGCTCACACGCAGTTCGTCGAAGGCGTATTTCTCGGCGATGTCGGCAACCGCCTCCATCTGGCTGTCGCTGGCGTCGCCCGGTGCTTCGCCGATGCCCTTCAGCGAAATCGTGACGGCGGCATAATCGGGATGCTTGTGAGTGGTGACGTTCTGCGCCAGCCATTCGGAAAAGCCGCGGCTGTCCAGCCGTGCCTGCTTGACCGCCTCGTCGCCTTCAGGGCGCGCCACGAACGCGGGCGGCGCGAAATAGGCGGTGATCGCCTGCACATCCGCCTCCGGCAGCTTCAGTTCGCCGTCCTTCAGCTCTTGCCATTCGGCCTCGACCTGGCGGCTGAGTTCCTCGACGCCGGTCTCGTGCACGAGGATCTTGATGCGCGCCTTGTATTTGTTGTCGCGACGGCCATGCAGGTTGTACACGCGCAGGATCGCCGTGGTGTAGGAAAGCAGGTGCTCCTCCGGCAAAAAGTCCCTGATCTTCTTGGCGACTATCGGCGTGCGCCCCTGGCCGCCGCCGACATAGACGGCAAAGCCGAGCTCGCCGGCCGCGTTCTTCTTGAGATGCAGGCCGATGTCGTGGACCTGGATGGCGGCGCGGTCGCGCTCGGCACCCGTGACCGCGATCTTGAACTTGCGCGGCAGGTAGGAGAACTCCGGGTGAACCGTCGACCACTGGCGCAGGATCTCGGCATAGGGCCGAGGATCGGCGACCTCATCGGCGGCGGCGCCGGCGAAGTGATCGGCAGTCACGTTGCGGATGCAGTTGCCCGAGGTCTGGATCGCATGCATCTCGACGCTGGCGAGATCGGCCAGGATCGCCGGGATGTCCGACAGCGCCGGCCAGTTGTACTGGATGTTCTGGCGCGTCGTGAAATGCCCGTAGCCCTTGTCGTATTTGCGGGCGATGTGGCCCAGCATGCGCAGCTGGCGCGAGTTCAGCGTACCGTAGGGGATCGCCACGCGCAGCATGTAGGCATGCAGCTGCAGATAGACGCCGTTCATCAGCCGCAGCGGCCGGAACTGCTCCTCGGTGATTTCGCCTGCAAGGCGCCGCTCGACCTGGTCGGCGAACTCGGCCGTGCGGGCCTTCACGAAATCATGGTCGAACTCGTCGTAACGGTACATCGTCGTCGTCTTTCTTACGCGGCTCGCGAAACTTCGGGGCGGGCCTGCTTGCCGAGATCGGTGCGATTGCTGGGGCCGGCGGCGCGGATCTGTTCGCGCAGCCGCAGCGGGCGGATTTCGCCGTCGACCAGCTGAATATCGATCAGGTTCACGTCGACCACCTGGTTGTTGTCCAATGCTGCCTTGCCGATTGCCTCCAGGCGCTCCTCGGCAGCCTTGTCGGCGGCAATCTCCGAGCCCTCGATGGACTCGATCCAGCGATGATCGGTCGAAAACCACACGGCTTCGCCATCGGTCAGGCGATTGGCGGTCAAAATCTTCATGCCACGCGTTCCTCGAACTTCTTGTTTCCAATGTTGCCACGACGCCGGACCAGCGGCTCGGAGCCTTCGAAATTGGCGCCGGCAACGGCATCGCCGATGATGGTCATGACCGGGCCGGTCAGGTCCGTGCGTTCTTCGAGCGAAGGCAGGTCGGCCAGCGTTCCGTGGAACTTGCGGCGGCCGGCCAGGCTGGCGTTTTCGACGACCGCGACGGCGGTGTCGGCGGCAAGCCCTGCCTCGATCAGGCGCGTCGCGACATCGGCGGCGACCGAGCGGCCCATATAGACCGCGACGGTCGCGCCGGAGATGGCCAGCTTTGCCCAGTCCGGCAGAGACTTGCCCTTGAGGTCGTGGCCGGTGGTAAAGACCATGGACGAGGTCACGCCACGGAGCGTCAGCGGCAGTTCGAAATCGGCCGCGGCGGCGAAGGCGGCGGTGACGCCCGGCACCACCTCGTAGGAAATGCCGGCATCGCGCAGCGCCTGCATCTCTTCGCCCGCGCGACCGAACACCAGCGGATCGCCGGACTTCAGCCGCACCACGCGCTTGCCCTCGCGCCCCAGCCTGACCAGCAGATCGTTGATCTCGGCCTGGGACTTCGAGTGGCAGCCCTTGCGCTTGCCGACCGGCAGGCGCTCGGCATCGCGGCGGCCCATGGCTATCACCGCCTCGGGCACCAGGGCATCATGGACGATGACGTCCGCTTCCATCAGGTGGCGATGGGCGCGCAGCGTCAGAAGATCCTCGGCGCCAGGACCGGCACCGACCAGCACGACATGGCCGGCGGCGGCGTCGGTGTCGCCGAGAAGATCTGCCGCGGCGCGGCGAGCAGCCAAGGCTTCGCCACGCTCCATGGCGCGCGCCGGCGCACCGGCAAAAAACTCCCGCCAGAAGCGCCGACGGGCATTGCCTTTCGGCAAGAGCGCTTCGGCGACTTCACGGAAGGAACTGGCAAGTGCCGCAAGCGACCCGAGCGACGGCGACAGCATGCGGTCGATCTTGGCCCGCACCATCTGCGCGAGCACAGGGCCCGCACCTTCCGTGCCGATCGCAATGGCCAGCGGCGCGCGGTTGACGAGCGCGGGCGTGAAGAAGTCGCAGAGTTCAGGCCGGTCGACGGCATTGACCGGGATGCCCAGCCGCCGCGCGTCCTCCGAGACGGTACGATCCTGCCCGGCATCGCCCGTGGCAGCGAAGACCAAGGCCGCGCCCTTCAACTGCGACGGCTGGTAAACGGCATCGATATGGGTGGCGGCACCGTCCGCGATCCAGGCCGCGAATTCCGGCGCGACCTCATCCGAGACGACCACAAGCCTGGCGCTCGACTGGGCAAGCAGCCGCGCCTTGGCAAAAGCCTCATCGCCGCCGCCGACGATGACCACGGCTTGGCCCTCTACCCGCATGAAGACGGGGAAGGCGTTGAGCTTGGCGGGCGACTGCGTCATGGCAATTAGGTTTCCGGTTCGTCCGGAATTTGTACCGCCCGCCCCTCGAAACCAGAAGAAACCCACTCGCGCGGCCAAACAGCGGACGCAATCGCTTTTCCTCCCGCAACAAAGCAAAGAGAAAAATAATTCTGGCGCCATCTTCAGCGCTGCTGGCCAGCCGCAGCTGCTGTTTTTCGAGAGGCTTCGCAGCGTGCTGAAAGACCACCTCCGGCCAGGAATTCCGGAGCCGAAGACGGAAATCCGCGCAAAAGAAGAAAAATCTTCCATTTTCAAATTCTACTGAATTTATAGAATTTAAGCCGCTTGCCGACCGGACCTCCCTGCGAACGGAACATCCTGAAATGAGCCGCGTTTGAACTCCGGCATCACAAAAGGCGCTGCATAGTCCGAAATCGGCAGCGAAGGAGGCAGTATGAGCGGCGTCAGGCTGAAGCACGACATCTGGGTTCTGGTAGCGGATGGTGAGAAGGCGCTTTACCTGAGGAACCGTGGGGACGCGGAATATCCCGACCTGGAAGTGGTGGGCGGCGTGCAGGAGCGCAATCCGCCGACGCGCGAACAAGGCACCGACCGGCCCGGCCGCATGGACACCCCCAGCACGCCGCGCAGTTCCATCGAGGTCACCGACTGGCATCGCATCTCAAAGGAGCGGTTTGCCGACGAAATCGCCGAGCAGCTTTATGCCATGGCGCACCGCAACGAATTCGAGCACATCGTGCTCGTGGCACCGCCGGCCGTCATCGGCGAATTGCGCAAGAAGCTGCACAAGGAAGTGGATGCGCGCGTGGTGGCCGAAGTGCCGAAGACGCTGACGAACCACTCCGTCTGGGAGATCGAAAAGATCTTGAAGGAAGGCTGATTGAGCCTTGCCCCACTTCCCGGCCAGAACTGGAATTTTCCAGAAAAGTTGAATTTCAGATGAAATCCATAGGCTTGCGGGGTTGCGCAACCGCAAGCCCGTAACCCATATTGCAAAGGGAGCGGCCCTCCGTCGCCCACCCCCACCCTTTGTTCAATGATTTTCAGGAAGGCGACACACGAACAATGCCGCATGATACGCCCCTTATCGCAACCATCGTCGCCGGTCTGGGGCTGGCATTCGTTTTCGGTGCGCTGGCGAACAGGTTTCGCATACCGCCGCTCGTGGGCTACCTGCTCGCGGGCGTTCTGGTAGGCCCCAACACGCCCGGCTTCGTTGCCGACCAGCACCTTGCGCCCGAACTCGCCGAACTCGGCGTGATCCTGCTCATGTTCGGCGTGGGCCTGCATTTCTCGGCCAAGGACCTGTTTTCCGTGCGCGCCATCGCGCTGCCGGGCGCCATCGTGCAGATCGCCTTTGCCACCGCCCTCGGCGCAGGCCTTGCCTGGATGATGGGCTGGTCCTTGGGCGCCGGCCTGGTGTTCGGCCTCGCCCTTTCCGTCGCCAGTACCGTGGTGCTGCTGCGCGCGCTGCAGGAGCGGCGCATGATCGAGACCGAGAAGGGGCGCATCGCCGTCGGCTGGCTGATCGTCGAAGACCTCGCCATGGTGCTGGCGCTGGTGCTTCTGCCAGCACTTTCGGGCGTGCTCGGCGGCGAGCAGCAGGCGGCGGCTCCGGTGGGCGGCCCGCTTGCGCTGCAATTCGATCTCGGCATTTGGGGTGTGGTCGCCTTCACGCTGGCCAAGGTCGCGGTCTTCGTGCTGCTGATGATCGTCGTCGGCCGCCGCGTCATTCCGTGGATCCTGCACTATGTGGCGCACACCGGCTCGCGTGAGCTGTTCCGGCTGGCGGTGCTGGCGATTGCACTCGGCGTCGCCTTTGGTGCGGCCAAGCTTTTCGGCGTGTCGCTGGCGCTGGGCGCCTTCTTCGCCGGCATGATCATGAGCGAGTCCGAGCTCAGCCATCAGGCGGCGGAAGAATCCCTGCCGCTGCGCGATGCCTTCTCGGTGCTGTTCTTCGTGTCGGTCGGCATGCTGTTCGATGCCAGCAGCCTGATCGAGAACACCTGGCCGATCCTGGCGACGCTGTTCATCATCATCATCGGCAAGTCGGTGGCGGCTTTCCTGATCGTCATCGCCTTCGGCTATCCGATTGCGACCGCGCTGGTGATTTCAGCCAGCCTGGCGCAGATCGGCGAATTCTCATTCATCCTTGCCGAGCTTGGGGTCGGGCTCGACCTCTTGCCCGAGCAAGGGCGAGACCTGATCCTGGCTGGCGCGATATTGTCGATCCTGCTCAACCCGGTGGTCTTCGCCATACTGGGGCGGCTATCGCCACGCCTCGAAAAGCGCTTCGGCAAGCCCTCCCCTGCGCCTGAAGTGAAGAAGCCGGTCGGCCCGGCCACCGAGGCGGGTGCAGTCGCCACCGAGGCGCCTGTGCCGGTCGAGGCAAGCGAGGATGACGGGCCGGTGCCCACCAAGCTCACCGACCACACCGTCCTGATCGGCTTCGGCCGCGTCGGCAGCCTGGTCGGCAAATCGCTCAAGGAAACGGGCTTGCCCTTCCTGGTGATCGAGGATGCCGACAAGACGCTGGCCCGCCTGAATGCCGACGGCATCGAAACCGTAGCCGGCAATGCCGCCAACAGCAACGTCTTCGCTTCGGCCAACCCCGCCGGCGCCAAGCGCCTTATCCTGGCCATCCCGAACGCTTTCGAGGCAGGCCAGATCATCCAGCGCGCCAAGGCCGCCAACCCGTCGATCAAGATCATTGCGCGCGCGCATTCGGACGCCGAGGTCGAGCACCTGAAGAATCTTGGCGCCGACATGGTGATCATGGGCGAACGGGAAATCGCGCGCGGCATCGTCGAGCAGGTGCTCGAGGACGATGCCGAAGCTTCACCTGCCAAGCAAGAAGCCAAGCAGGACGAAGAGCCCGAGCAGGTGCCGGCGAAGTAAAGGCTGAAGCACGGTCCCGAAAAGCCGGGACCGGTTTTCGGAAGAGATCATGCTGCAATAACGATGGCGGTCAGACGTGCTGGCCGCCATTGATGTGGATCTCGGAGCCGGTCACGTAAGACGCCTGGCTCGAGCACAGGAAGTAGATGATGTCCGCCACCTCGGACGTCGAGCCAAGCCGCCTGAGCGGGATCGTCTCGACGATCTTTTCGGTGCCCGGCGAAAGAATGGCCGTATCGATTTCGCCCGGCGCAATCGCGTTGACGCGAATGCCATGCGGACCGAAATCGTGCGCCATCTCGCGGGTCAGCGAGCCGAGCGCCGCCTTCGACGTGGCGTAGGACGTGCCGGCGAAGGGATGCACGCGCGTGCCGGCAATCGAGGTGACGTTCACGATCGAGCCCTGCGCGGCGACGAGTTCCTTGAACAGGCCGCGCGCCAGCATGATCGGCGCAAAGAAATTCACCTGGAACACGTCGCGCCAGACATGCATCGGCGTGTCGAGCGAGTTCATGCGGCTGCCGTCCTTGAGCTTCGGCGAAATGCCCGCATTGTTGACCAGCGCATGCAGCTTGCCGCCCTGATCCTGCAGCCGGTGGCGGATTTCGGCGACGGCGCGGCCGACATCCTCCGGATCGGCGAGATCCACCTTGATGTGATCCTCGGGCCCGGCCGGCCAAGGGCAATTCTCGGCAAAATCCTGGCGCGAGCAGGTGATGACGCGCCAGCCTTCACGCGAAAAGCGCTTGACGGTGGCATGTCCGATGCCACGGCTGGCGCCGGTCAGGACGATGGTCTTACGAGTGTCGGCTGCGGTCATGATGCAATCTCCCGCCCGCTATGTAGACGATGGAGCGCCCGCTGGCGAGAGGCGGTTGGCCGCAGCCGCCTTATTGTCCCAGCCGCATTTGTGCGAAGCCAAGCGCATCCGCTTGGCTGCAAAATGCTCTAGTTGCCGAAGATCACGTCGAGGATCGAGCCCTGGCGCTTGACGACCGGGCCGCCGACATCGGCCTGCGGAACCGGCCGCCCGACGGAGCCGGTCGGGACTGGCTGTGGCATCGGCACGAAGCCGCCGCCGTCGTCCTGATCCGCCGTGTCGATCGCGGTCGTAACGTCGACCGGCTGGTTCTGGCCCACTGGCGGTGCGGCCGGAGGCTGGTCGCCCGCCATCGGCACGGAAGGCATCGCGCCCGGATCGGTAAGCTCTTCAGGCGGCGCCGGCTTCCAGTTGCCCGGCAGCGGCGCCACCGGCACGCCCTCATGCGCGGCCACCATGAACTCATGCCAGGCCTGCGCCGGCAGCGCGCCGCCGGTGACCTTCTTCATCGGCTTGCCGTCATCATTGCCGAACCAGACGCCGGTGGTCAGGTTCGAGGTATAGCCCACGAACCAGGCATCGCGCGAATTCTGACTGGTGCCGGTCTTGCCGGCGGACGGCCAGTTGAATGCCGCCTTCTTGGCGGTTCCGACCTCGACCGTGCCGGTCATCATCGCATTCATCATGCCGACGATCTCGGGCCGGATGACGCGCGGCGCATTGGTGTTGGTGTGTTCGTAGAGGATCTCGCCCGAGGCGCTCGTCACCCGCTGGATGAAGTGGATCTCCGGGCGATAGCCGCCATTGGCGAAGGGCACATAGGAGGAGGTCAGCTCCAGCGGAGTGACCTCCGACGTGCCGAGCGCGATCGAGGTGTTGGCCTGCAGCGGCGACTCGATGCCCATGCGATGCGCCGCCTCGACCACCGCTTCCGGTCCCACCTCCATGGTCAGCTGCGCGGCGACCGAGTTCAGCGACTTGGCCAGCGCCGTAGCCAGCGTGACCTGGCCGTAATATTTGCCGTTGTAGTTCTCCGGTGCCCACTTGCCGATCTTGATCGGCGCGTCGTTGCGCATGCTGTCGGGCGTGCGGCCATGCTCCAGCGCCGCCATGTAGACGAAGGGCTTGAACGCCGAGCCCGGCTGGCGACGCGCCTCGGCCGCGCGGTCAAACTGGCTATTGGCATAGTCGTAGCCGCCCACCATGGCACGCACGGCGCCCGAATTGTCGATCGACACCAGCGCGCCCTGGCTGACATTCAGCTTCTGGCCGTTCTCGTCGATCAGGCGGCGGATCGATTTCTCGGCGAGATCCTGAAGGGTCAGGTCGATGGTGGTATCGATGACGACGTCGGAGCGCACCTCGCCGATCAGCCCCGGCAGCTCTTCCATGATGCGGTCGGCGACATAGTGCTCGGAACCCGTCCAGTAGGACGCAGCGCGCGTCGCAGGCGCGCTCATGGCGCTTGCCAGCTCCTTGTCCGTGATCATGTTCTCGTCGCGCATGGCAGCCAGCACGAGCTGCGAGCGGGCCTCGGCCGCCTTGGGATCGCGGGCCGGCGAGAGTTTTGACGGAGCCTTCAGCAACCCCGCCAGCAATGCCGCTTCCGACAAGGAAACATCGCGCGCCGACTTGCCGAAATAGCGGCGCGAGGCCGCCTCCACGCCATAGGCGCCGGAGCCGAAATAGACCCGGTTCAGGTACATTTCGAGGATCTGGTCCTTGGTGTGCTTCTGCTCGAGCCAGAGGGCCAAAAGCACCTCCTGCACCTTGCGCTCGAGCGTGCGGTCGGGCTTGAGGAACAGGTTCTTGGCCAGCTGCTGGGTGAGCGTCGAGCCGCCCTGCGAGACGCGGCCGCGGGTCAGGTTACCGACCAGGGCGCGGGCGAGGCCGAGCGGATCGACGCCGAAATGCGAATAGAAGCGCCGGTCCTCGATGGCGATGACGGCCTGCGGGATGTATGGCGACATTTCGTGCAGGCCGACGGCCTCGCCGCCGGTCATGCCACGATTGGCCAGCAATTTTCCGTCAACGTCGACGATCTTCACATTCGGCGGACGGTCCGGAATGGCCCAGGAGGTGGCCGACGGCATCTTGGCGCCGTAATAGATGGCGACGCCGGCTGCGGCGATGCCGCCCCAGATCGCCAGCACGAAGGTCCAGTAGACGAGGCGCATCAAGCCGCCAAAGAGCCCGCGACGTTTCTTGACCTTGCCCCGACGCGCCCGCGGCGCCCTCTCGATCGCCTCGACCCTGTCTTCTCTCTCGTCCCTGTCCAGTCGCTCGGCTCTGTCCCGCTTGCGGCGCGGCGCAGGCTCTCTCACGCGTCGCGAAGTGGGGATGACACGATCGTCCTCGCTGACCGACAGGCCAGACTCGTCCTCATCTTCGGCGGGATCGCCGAAGGTCGGTTCGATACGTGTGTCTTTCCTTGCCATGCCGCTCGCTGCCTGCCCCATTATCCGGTGGGGTCGAGTGGACAGTAATTGAGGCGATTTAAGGAGGGTTTAAGACAATTTTCGAAAAAGTCGTGGAAGAACAGCGCTCTACGCGGAGCGCGTTACCGCATGTTAGCGCCGCTACCCAGGCGTTTCATGTGCAAGGCGGCTCGACCTCTGGAGGGCAGAGGTGAAAGGTCCCGCAACCGACCTATATGACGTCGCTTGACTGGTATCAGCCTACCGAATTGAGGCGCAGGGAAGACACTTCGGACACCAATTCGGCAACTGCCTTGGCGGCCTCGGATGGAAGATCATCCAGGCTGCACCCGAACCGGACAGCCAATGAAAGGTGCTTGTCGGATTCATCATCCCAGACCAGCTGCACGAAGGAACGCTTGTTTTTCAAATCGTGATTCAGCCCGACGATGGTTGCGCTCTTGCCGTCCTGCATAAGCTCTCTCCCCTCAACTGGACGAATGACTGAACCACCGTCCGCGATCGAAGTCCAGCCAACAACAGAGCTCCCATCCGAACGCCAAGCATCGACCATCAGTCAGATGCTTTTGTGCCGCTTCTTGCTTGCCACCTTGTTGCTCTGTGCGGGTTCCGCAGCCTCGCTCGCCAAGCGAGCCGACTTCAGGCGTTGCGTCTTCGCCTCTCGCTTCGCGATCTCCGCGTCCACTATCTCGCGGGCGATCCTGGTCGTGGTCTCTCCCTTGTCCTGCTGCCTGTGTGGTTTTTCTCCATTCATGATGATCATCCTTCAAACGAAAAAGGCCGGGAACTCCCCGACCTTCTCCTGGGCGCCTCAACGGCCAGTGCCAGTACATCCGTGGTCAAAGACCAGAAGCGCCATCGCGTCATGCCGCCTGGAGGTTTTCGGCCGCACTCTTGCCGTTACGGCGATCCTGGACGATGTCGAAGCTTACCTTCTGACCCTCGACCAGCGAGCGCATGCCAGCCCGTTCGACGGCAGAAATGTGAACAAACACATCCGGCTGTCCGTCGCCCAGCTCGATAAAGCCGAAGCCTTTGGTGGAATTGAAAAACTTTACTGTTCCGGTTGCCACGAGATTTCCTTTCAAATGGATACACGGGTTCGACGCCTGGCTTTGTGCCACGCGTCGCAATCGTCGAAATTGAGAAGGAAGATCGTCTGGGCGCCAGGGCACAGAAACAACGTTCGTCAGCAAGATCGATGCAAGGATATAAGGGCGAACCAAGGCTGCGGCAAGGTTTGCCACAAGATTCATCTCGCTCCGGACGACATCCGAGGGGAAGTGTTACGGATCGTCCGAGGCACCCCATTTTCGTTCTTGGCGGAGACCGGCTTTTTTTCATTTGGCGGAAAACGGGCGGCAAAGCCGCCCGTCCTCACTCCCGCTCGCGCGGCAGGCGACACGTACCTACTGTGCCGCCGTCTTTACGCCCTTCGCGGCCTTCTCGATGAACTCGGCCACGGCCTTGGGCTGCGAGACATAGATCGCGTGGCTGCCCTTGGCCTCGGCCATCGTTGCGCCGGCGCGCTTGGCCATGGCGCGTTGTGCCTCGGGCGGGATCATCTTGTCTTCCGTCGCGACCATGTACCAGGCCGGCTTCGCCTTCCAGGCGGGAGCCGTAACCTTGCCATCCAAAGCGGCGACGCCCCAAGGAACCTGCGAATAGGCCATGAAGGATGCCAGGCTCGGCTTGACGTCGGCGGCGAACGAGGCGGCGAATTTGGCCTTGTCGAGGAACAGGAAACCGTCGACCGGCGGCAGGATCGGCGGCACCGGCGCACCGGGTGCCGGGTTGGCGATCAGGCTTGAAACCGACTCGCCAGCGTCCGGCGCAAAGGCGGTGATGTAGACGACTGCCGCCACCTTGGGATCGGTGCCGGCCTCCGAGACGACGACGCCGCCATAAGAGTGACCCACAAGAACAACCTGGCCGGGTGCCGCGGCAATGGCGCGCTTGGTGACGGCAACGTCGTCCGCCAGCGAGGTCGTGGGATTCTGGACGATCGTTACGTCATACCCGTCCTTCTTCAGGACATCGTAGACGCCCTGCCATCCGGAACCATCGACGAAGCCGCCATGCACGAGCACGACGGATTTCACGTCGGCCGCGTGAGCTTTGGTTGCTGTTGCGCTGACGCCAAGCGCGAGCGCGGAGGCGGCGGCAAGCAAAGTGAACAAACTCGACATCTGTAGTTCTCCTTTCAGAACCTTGACAGTCGAGATGCTATGAAGGTGCGGCCCTGGGATCGTGAACGAAATGGCCAAACCTGGAACGATCTGGCCAAATCTATTCGAGCTTCGTGCGGCGCCAGCTGTTTGGCGTAACGCCGACAACGCGCGAAAACGCGCGGGTGAAGTGGCTCTGGTCTGCGAAACCGCACTCAAGAGCGATGGCGCTGAGCGAAATGGCGGATTTCGCCAAGAGCTGCTTTGCCTTGTCTATCCTGCGATGTTGCAGCCATTGGTAAGGCGCCAGCCCGGTCGACTGCCGAAAAGCGCGCGTGAAGTGCCGTTTCGACAGGCTGCACGATTGCGCCAGCGCCTCCAGGGTGAGGCCGCGATCGATATTGGCCTCCATCAGTTCCTTGGCCCGGCGCTCCTGCCACGGTGCGAGACCGCCGCCCCATTGTCGCGGCAGCTGCGCGACGTTGCCGTATTTACCGGCAAGGTGGATCGAAAGAGCCAATGCCACGTGATCCACAAACAGTTCGGGAATTTCCTCCCGTCTTGCCAGCGCCGGGCGCATGGACAGCAGCAAATCGCGGACGACCGGATCGCGAACGGTTTCGCCAACTGTATGGCGGAGTTCCTGGATATGCCGCGGTATGTCCCCCTCGTCGCCCATGGCCAGAAGGGCCTTGTGCGGCACGTAGAGATTTATGGCGTGGAACGGGTCGCGCAGGTCGGTGGCCAGTTCCATCCTGAGGTCGAAGATGGCGGTTTCCCCGGCCTCAAAACCCTCGGGCTGGATGAATCTACCGCCTGCGAACAGGTCGAAATCGGTGGATTTTTTCAGCTGAAGCGCGATCAGAAAGGCATTTTCGCGCACAGGTACGGTGACGCCGGCGTTGCGCCGCTCGCAGTTGAGCTCGAGGAACTCCATTCCCGTTCCCCGAGCCGCGCGCGTGGTGGTCAATGCCGGTGCATCCGGCAGACCGACCGCCACAGCGACGGGATTTCTCGTGGACTCTGCTCTGGCACGATGAGGCATTGGCCGAGTTGATCCGCTTCGACGAGCAAGAAACGTTAGCACGAGCCGAAAGCGCTTCCTAATATGTCCTTAGTCGCAGCTGGTCGTAACCGACGACAGCAAGATCGGCAAAAAGAGATCGGATGATTGGGGCTCCCGTGGCGCTCCCGCTGCGGGGGTGACAGGATTTCAATCTGCGGGCAGGCTCCTCAAGCTTAACTGGTCAAGGAGCCCTGCCCATGGATCTGTTCGTCGGT
>NZ_PXYL01000022.1 GCF_003012705.1 Pseudaminobacter soli (ex Li et al. 2025) | reverse complement strand
CCTGTGAGCCCATGCGCAGCATGCCAGAGGCGACCGAGGCAAGAGCCTTGCCGGTTTTGCTCGCGTAGGCCTTGGCCATCAGGAGGTGGTAGCCGCCCTTGATGCCGGCCGGGCCGTTGTAGCCGCGTGTGAAGGCGGAAAAGTCCTTGCGCTGCAGTTCGTCGACCAGCCCGAAGGCCTCGATGTAGCGCACCATGATCTCGACCTGACCCGCAACGCTCTCGCGCGCCTTGGCGACAAATGCGTCAACCGAGGCGAAACCCAGCTTCTTCCAGTGGGCGCCCATGACCTGGCCGACGCCATAGCTGGCGCTTTCGTAGGCGGCTTGTCGGTTGATGCGCGAGGCATCGGTCAACATCTGCCAACGCTTCACCTGCGAGGCTGGGTTCTTGATTGCCCCGGCACGCGGGCTTGCCAGTCCCTTCCTGCGGGCCTCGTCGCGCTCGTCACCAGTTAGGCGCTGGTCGAAGTAGTGCCCCTCCCAGCGGATCAGCGGCTCCTTGCGCCCCTTGATCAGTTCGAAGGACCGCCCGCCGCTCTCGATCTCGATGACGGCAAACAGGATCGCCGGCTCTATCTTCAGACGCGCGGCGTGAGCCCGCACCGCGTCCACGGTGGGTTGATCGAACATTGCTTGATCCTTTTGGGTGAGTACTTGGCGGGCCAGTTACCGCCAAAGAATAGGCGAAAGACCTGCAAGCATTGCTGCCGAAACGCTCTTCTTAAGAAACAGTTAATGCGCCAAATTCGTGAGCAATTTCATAGCGCTGGAGACAACGCATGTTTTCGTGCCAAGTACCTGTCGGTTAACGAACTCTTAAGATGTAGTTGACGGCAAAATAATCGCAGTCATATGATCAAAATCACGAGAAGCGGGGGACACCCTCACTCGTATTGCGTTGGGTCTAATCAGGGGTATCTCGTAATGGAAAAGATTTTGAACGTCGCTCGGCGATTCCGTGAAGAAGAAGACGGCGCCGCTATGGTTGAATATTCAATCCTGGTCGGCATCATCTCCGCCGCCGCCATCATTGCCGTCCTGGCTATCGGCGGTTACGTCAAGACCGCATTTGAAGGTCTGTGTACCAATCTTAATGGCAACGGCGGCACGTGCACTCTTGGCGGCGGCGCCGGCGGCGGCTAAGCCATAACAATAGGCTGGTGTAGGCTTCAACTTCCCCCGCCAGCCTGGTTCCTCCCCTGGAACCCGAGGACTCGGCTTGAGAAGCATCAAAGGCTATAGGTCCATAGCCGCTTCGAGAGCCGGGTCCTTTCGTTGATGGAGACGCGCACCGATGCGCTTGAACTTGGCAAAGTCCATATCACAGCCCGAAGACAGATCGCCCCGCAGCATTGTGAAAGATGCTCTTTGGCTTGGCGTCGGTTTCTACGCTGGTGCTGCCGCCGTCCTCTATTTCAAGGGCTACGCGCCCACGATAGTCTTCACGCATGGCTTGTTTCCTTATTAACGGCCCTACGGCGTCACGGTGATCGGGATTACCTTTGTGAAGCTCTTGCCGTTGGCGTCCGTCGCTTTGACGGTGACGTTGTGCGTGCCGACCGTAAGCCCGCCAGCAACTCGAAGTTCATCTCCAACGATCGAGAATGCCGCCCCCTGAAAGCGGTAGACGGCGGTGACGTGGATCTTGTCGAACAGGATCTGGTCAGTGTAGCCAGCCTTGGTGTCGCGGTAGATCGCCGTGACATGCAGCTTCTCGAGCCACTGCTTGTCGACGTTGTCGCCAGCGTTCTGATCTCGGTAGGCCGCTGTGCCGTGGAGCTTGTCGAGGCTGACACCCATGTCTTACGCCCTCGACCGCGCGCCTGGTTCAGACGCATTCAGTTCCGTCGGTGTCCAATAGGTTCCAGTGGCCGGGGACATGTCCCATGCCTCGGTATAGTTCGCCGCGGAAACGGTTAGCGCTCGATCGCTCTTATGATCGTCTGCGCCAGCCACCCTGTAGAAAATGTTCATTTTTTGCGGGCCGGAAGCATCACGTAAAGCGTTAGCGGCCACCTTCACCCGTTCGATCCGCTCTCCGGTTCCGAGCGCCGGGAAAGTAGCCATCACGGTGGAGATACGCTGATCCGCCGCGCCGCTGGTCATGTAGGTGGCGGCCGGCGTCAGTTCGTTGAGTGCGGAATAGCCCGCACCTGACCATTCCGAGTAGGCGCCGTTGGCGGTCGGCGCTCGCGCGACCAGCTTCGAGCCGATGGTGTTCCAGTCGGCAACAATGCATTCGGAGAAATAAGTATATGCGCCGCCACCGGCGTTCTGGCCTGACCAGCGCACCTTGTCCAACGCCGTGACCGCTCCGCCAAACGATAGATCAAGCGAGTCTTCCGCGATTATAGGGACACTACTGCCGGGCGTCCCCGCAATGCCAAGATAGACGCGCACCGAACCCGGATTACCCAATTTTACGTAGATGTCCAAAACGTAGAGAGTGTTGATCGCGTAAGTCGCCCCAGATGTTGCGAGCACGGTCCAGGACGCTCCATCCCATCGGCGCAATTGCATCAGCCCGGACGAAGCAGCACTTTGGCGCAAGGCCAGCCGCTGTGTCCCACCAGCAAACCACGTCAGAAAATTGAACGGCGTATTGCCCATGAACCCTACGCTGAACTTGCAATGGGTCCAGAATTCAGGCGATGAAAAAGCAGATGATTCAAGATAATGGCTGTACTCCGACCCAGACGTATCCGTTCTGTTGGAGCATCTTGCATTGGCGGAAGTGAAAGTTCCCGCAGTCGTCTGGTGCGTGACCGTTCCAACGACCGTCGGGAAATCCTGCATTTCCGCGCCCTGAAAAAAGACCGTCATCTCGTCTATCCTTTAACCAATGATCTCGAAGGTGAACGGCGCGGTTCCGCCGACTACCGAAAGCTTGCCCACCAGCGTCCCGATCGGTGTCGTGACCGCAACCGTGCTGTTGTCGATCAGAATGTCCGATGGGCTTGGCGTCGCGAGAATGACCGGGATACGGTATGACCGCAGCGAAGAGTAACCGTCGCGCTCGGCCGAGACGACGATGTAACCCTGCTCGACGCCACCGAAATCGGCCTTGGCGACTGCCTGCGACGTCCCCGTAATCCCGGAGTAGGTGCGCACCACCGTGCCGCTCAGATCGGTCAGCGTGACGGTTGTCGTCTGTCCAGTCTCTGGCGCCTGATCAGCGGCGGTCCAGTCAAGCGGCGCCGATTCCGTCAGCCGGTTACGCCGAGCCCACGTGACCGGGATCGGATCGAGTGAGATAGCATCAACCGGACCCGATGAGCTGCCGTTCACCTTCACATTGGCGGGTCTGTACGGGCGAATGGCGCGGCTGGCGAATGTTACCGTGTCGACTGGTGCATCGACCGTGTCCAACACGTCTCGACTTGTTACCGTGAGAAGCCGCACCGACACGCTGTCGCCGTTCGTCCGCTTCTCAAAATCCGATTCTGAGAAGTCGTCAAAGAACAGGATTGCGGTGCCCTTCGTGTGGCTACGCGGAACCGTGTCAAGGCAGCCGCGCGCAATGGTGAGCGTGCCGCTACCTATTGCATCGATGCGTACGACCTCTGTCCTGGCCTCGCCGAATATCACCGCCAGCGAGCCGATGGAGACGTTACCGAGCCCTATTTCACCGGACACGGCAACGTCGGTTGCGTCAGCGGAGATTGCCGCATCCAGTGCCGCGCTCGGCGCAAAGTCGAGCGAGCCCGCGTCACTGTAGACACTGCCGCCGCCTACCTGGACTATGGCGTTGAGTGCGTTGTCAGACGGGCGCCCGCCGGCGATCTGGAGCAAGCCGGCTTTCGGATCAGCGGAAAGCATGGCGGCCAGATCGGTATCGCCGATCATCTGCCGGAGTTCCCGATATGGCATCTCCCAGATCAGCCGCGGCGATACCGGTGCCGTGGGGGTGTCCGGAACATCCTCGGCAGAACTATCCACCAGAACCGCAGCGCCGAGATTGAACACGTCCTGCACGAACTTCATGACGATCTTGTTTGATCGCCCATCGCCGAAGTCCTGATCAACAACGCGCATCACTTCACCCGACAGCTTGTGCCGGTCAGATACGAGCCGGAACGGATCACCGGGGTTCAGCTTCTCGACGGTGCGTTTGCACGAAATGCGACCTGAGATGATCCCCGCCCCCAGCGAGAGAACATCGCGCGTCGCCACTCGTATTGCGAGGTCACGATGGTTGATGCCGGGATAGCCGCGGCTTGTGGAAACGATGCCGCTGGTCGACTGCATAGCCTGGGCGATATTCGTCACGGCATGGGAGCCGGTCTTGCGCTTTTCCCGGTTGTAGTAGTTGACGATGACCTGATTGACGGCCTCTGCTGTCTGGCGCCGCTCGATCTCGGTCCAGTCGGTCACGACATCTTCATTGATCACCGGAATGGTGTTGATGTCGTAGTCCTTGCGGATCGGCTTCAGCCTGAACTTGCCGGTCGAGCGATCGACAAAGAGATAGGCGTCGACATGCGCCAGAATGCGGGAAACGAACTCCCGGATCTCCTCTTCGCGATACCATTTGAGCGACAGGCCGAAGCCCTCGGCGTAGAAGATATCCGCCGCCGTGCGAAAGCTCGCATCGTCGATATCGGCGTCGTTGTAGCCCATCCCCCACGTCTTGTCGGTCAGGCACTCGCGGATGATGTGGGCTGGGTTCATGTCGCCGGAAGATGCCCCGGTGACGAACCAGAAGAGTGACCGGAACAGGCCGTTCGCGAGCAGAACGCTGCCGTGTTCTTCATTGAAACCTGCTTCATGGCCGAGTTGCGGAACGTCCTTCCCGACAAAATTAGTGTCTGCGACATTGATCGTATGAACGATCTCAAGCGTCGAAACGCCGACCTGACGGATCTTCACCGCGCCCGAGACGTTGGTGAGCAGACCGATGGTTCCCGGCCCGCTTTTCATCCGCTTGGATGCCATCCCCCAGGCACTGCCGTTTGCTATCCCGATTGCCGACCGCTTGAGCGTCGAAAGATCGGCCGAATAGACACGGATATCGCCATTTGCGCAGACTACGATGACCTCGTCCGTGTCGTCGAAATAATGACAGTTCAGGACGTTCGCGGTCAGGCCGGTTGGAGCGACGATAGTTAATGCAAGGGATGGCCAAGCAACCCTGACGATATTCATCGAGCTAGTGGCTGTGACGCCGTAGACGTATTTTCGCCCCATGGAGATGGCTGCGACGCTTTCTCCAGTGTCGGCCTCTGACCATTGCAGCGACCAAGGCCCCCCAGGCTCTTTTTTCAAGAGGTTCCATCGGCTGGCCGCAGCGCTGGGGCCAACAGACCTGGCCACTCCCCATCGGGTGCCATCCACCTCGATGTCATCCATCAGGAAGCCATGGTTGGTCGCGGTTCCTGGGATGTCGACGCTTTGAAGAAGCGCGCCGGTATCCGGCTTGTAGAACTTCAAAGACGTTCCGGTACCACCGCTACCTTGCCTGACGACAATCTCATTGTCGCCAGTGATATGGCCGCGAGGGCCAAACTCCCAGGTCCCCTCCCGCGCTATGGTGATGTGCTTGCCTGTAGGGATCGACCAGACGATCGGATCGCCCGTGTGGTGCTGCCACAGGATATAGTCGCCATACGTGTCCCAATTGATTCCGTTGTTGAGGTGGACCCCGAGATCAATGCCCGGATTGCCTTTCGTCGTGTCGATCGGCGCAGCAACCTCTGCCGTCTGCGGATACCACTGCGCGGAGCCATCGGAACGCTTGAAGATGCGCTTGATCCTGAACGCCCACGGCTTGATGTAAGGGCTGGTGCCGAGATACACGCCGCGCAGTACGATGCCGACGATGCCGCGATAGGCCGGTGTATCCGGTCCCTGCTTGGCAACGAGATAGTCGTTCCGGCCCTGATCCTGGGCACCCATCTCAACGTCGAGCTTGCCGGATATGCCGCCTTCGCGGTCCTGTCCGCCGAACAGGTTTTCCTTGTTGATCCCCATCCGCCCGCCGCGGAACGCACCCTTCCAGGCGACCTTATCGCCGACGCGGATCTCCTGGATCTCGTCTGCCGGACCATGGCAGAGGCCCATGTGCATGCCGAGGTAATACTTGTAGCCAAGGGTCTGACGCGGCCCGAAAAAGCCATAGCGGCGCGGTCCCTTGATGGCATCCGTGCCAAGCGACCCGTACCAAACCACGTTCGGATCGGCGAAATCATTGGTGCCAAAGGCAACCGGGATTTCACGGCCTTCATCCGCCGTCGGTGCTTTGAAGTCCGAAAGGGATGCCGGCTTCGCATCCTGCGGCTTAGGCGTCAGGATCAGGTTGAGCGCAAAGGACGCCAGCCCGATGACAAAGTTCCAGAACATGTCGGGTTAGCCTCAGACGATGCTGATCGAGAACGGGTTTTCGTCGGTCATGAAGGGGAAGCCGCCGAAGTTCAGCCGGTTGTTAAATTTGGCGTTGCAGGTCTTGACCGAGAGATCACAGCCCGGCGCGATTTCGACCGCCGCCGATCCGGATTTGGCGACCGCCTCGGCCAGTCCGTTGATCTGAGTGATGAGCGTCAGCTGGTTGCCGACATGCTTTTCAACCCAGCCGTAGAGGCCGTTGAAGATGACCACGCCGGCCTTGTAGTAACCGTCCTCTTTTGAGGCTGCGGCGGCCACGGTCAGGGCAAGGGTGTTCACGGCAGTTACCGTCGCGGGCACCTTGAAATCGCTCACATTCAGATTGCAGCCGGGAAGGTAAAGCGCATGTCGGCAGGTCCGCTGATAGCGAGCCCGGCAGCCCGGTCGACGCATCGAGGTGAAGATGCTTTCGACCGTCACCCTGATCGTCTGCCCGACTTCCTTGGTGCCGACAATTCGGCCTTTCCAGATGACGCGGTGTTGCTCCGACAGGTCCGTGTGATGGCCGCGCCAGATCGTGACGGTGGTGATCTGAGGCGCGGGCGAGAGCAGCGTGCGGCCGTAGGGGTCCGATAAAGGAAAGATCAGATCGACGTAGTTCTTCTCGATGTTGCCGGTCTGCTTGATATTTTCATGCTTGATCGGCGATCCCGTCCAGGTCTTTGCCTCGCCGGAGAGTTCTGGATCTTTCCTCAGATCGGTCGCATCGGACGCCAGCCTGACCTGCGACACGCCATTGTCGAACAGATAGAGGAAATACGGCTGGCCCTGGTCAACCGACGTCTCGGGCGTGTCGTAGCTCATGCCGGGACCTCGATAACTGGAATGTTGACCACCGAGGCGTCGATATACTTGTGGTCGATCGACACGGAATCGGAGTTCAGGCGAACCCTGGAGATGAAGCAGAAGAGGGCCACGTCAGCCGGCGCGGCCGACTTCCCGAGGCTCGAGGAAATGACGATGGTGTCGTTTCCACCATCGGAGGCGCCAGCATTCGTGATCTGTCGCTGCAAGCGGGTGCCGTCCTTCAGCAGGATCATGACGTGACGGCCGATATACGAACTCGGATGCCCGATGCTGCGCACTAGGGCCGTTGTCGCCGCGGCGCCGATATTTGCCTGCAGCAAAATGTCCTGATTGAACGTTGGCAGCCAGAACGGCTTCTGCTTGCCCCGGAGCGAATGCAGCCACTTGCGGCGCTTCCAGACGCCAGACGGGCGGCTTTCCATGAACGACACGGTCTGGCCGAAGTCGACATAGCTGCGCAGCGTCTCGACCACGATCGGCCCGAAACCGTTGTCGTTCAGCTCCATTGATCTGACAATGCTGTCGGAGACGTTGGCGACGAGAAGAGGCGCCTCAGTCACCACGTCGAGCCCCTGATACTTCGGGTAAGTGGAGACGTAAGCAGCCGCTAGGTCGATGTTATCGGTGACCAGGAACTTCGTCCCGACGTCGCTGTATGTCGTGTTCCTGTCGACGGAGAACCCTTCGGGCACCAGCGCGAAGCGGAGCGGAATTATCGCCGGCTTCTGGAAATCCAGCCCTATCGGCGCCAGCAATTCCAGAGAGTCAGGCGAAACCGACGTGATCCGCGCGACGACGAATTTATCCGAGCGCTCCCAGATCATGACGCCGCCGTTGACGCGCCAGTCTCCAGCCGTGGTGTCGACGGGAAGAATGCTCGCCGTGGCCGCTATGTCGACCGCAAGGTCGATCCCTTCCGCCCAGACAGGAACGCCAATGACAGTTCCGACGCGGCGCCGCGCGAAGGCAGCACCTCTGGCGTAATCGGCGATCGACAGGCGGACGCTGTACGAAAACGACTGCCGCGGTGCGCTACGCAACGCCAAGCGCTGTTCGCCGGTTCGGCTGCCGAGTACTTCGGTCATCCATTCCAGCGTTTCGGCAAGGGGGAACCTGGCTCTGAACGGCCAAGTCTCCGGCAGCACGACAACATCGGCGCGGTCGAGCACTGGAGCCCCTGTCGCGATCGACTGCGGGACGACTGCAATGCTCAGGGCAACAGCCGGTGACCCAAGGACTGGCGCCCCTGTTGTGATCCCGACGGGATCGACGCTGACAGTCGCCATCAGGCCCCACCAGCACCCGGAATGCCGACGTCAAACGCTGCCGACGTGATCGTGTCGCCGGTAGCAACGGCCTTTGCCGCCGCCGTCTCCCGCGTCGCAAGCAGGCGCGAATTGGTAGCATCGACGAGGGCGTAATGGGTGATCGATCCCGCCCCTGTAGCCGCCCCGTTCGCAACCGCCGCAACGGTCACCTTTCTGCCCGACGGCGTCCGATCTACTGGTGCGCCAATGGTCGGACTGGCCTTGCTCCCCAGCGAGAGAGACACGGCCTGGGCGTAGGTCGTGGGTTCGTCCGAGCAGTAGTGGAGCCGAGTGGTTTCGGTCACCAGGACGTTCAAGCCAAGGTCGAGCACGCGCGGATTGAGGTAGGCCATGGTTAGCTGTTCCTGCGCTGAATGTTCATGACCAGTTGCTCGCCCTCGTCGGTCCTGAGGTAATCCCCGACCACGGACGGATCGAACACGTTCACGATCTTGCTGTTGAACTGCATCTTCTTGGCGAGCGAGTTGAAGAGGCTCTCGATCTGTCCGGCGCCGAAGCCAGACGGGCCCCTGAAGCCCATCTGTGCCGCTACACCCAGCCTGCCGTCGCTGCCGCGTCGCAGCGGCATAATCGCCTCTGGGCCGGCTTCACCGAGCATCCCGGTCTTGCCGCCCGACATTGGGAAGTAAGCCGGAGAGTGGAACACATCGCCATTGGCGAACGGAACAACATTGCCACCCCAGAACGCCGCACCGGTGGCAAACAGGCCGACACCACCCTTCAGGATGCTCGCGGTCGCTGCCGGCGATATGCTGTTCATGTAATTGACGGCACCACCCGCTCCGCCGAACATGCCGGCGAGATTGGCGAACCAGTTGCCGCCAAAGCCGCCACCGGTCGTCATCAGGTTCTGCAGCATCGAACCGAGATTGTTGGCGCCGATACCGAACTGTTCCAGCGCCTGCATGGTCGATTGGGTCACGCCGGTCAGGCTGCCGAGCCCGCTGGCAAGACTGCCAGCCGAGCCGATTGAACTGGTCGCCAGCTTGTCGAGTGCTTCCGAAGCCTTGTTCGAGGAGCCCAGCAGGCCACTCATGTTGCCGGTGCCAGCCGTTGCTCTCCGCACGCTGAGGTCGCTGGCATTGTACCAGTCAAGGCCGACCTTATTGGACGTGTTTCCCGACAGCATCTGCAGTTGCAGTTGCTTGTCGTCCATGCGGGTGAGACCGGTAGCGAACCCGACATGGCCGCCAAGTTGCCCCGCAGACAGGCCACGCGACTGGACGAGAACGTCGCCGCGCAGCACATCGGCCGGGTTCACCGACTTCCCCCAATTCAGGAAGGACGTGGCGACATTCGAGCCGGAGCCATTGACCCCGATCTGCTTCAGAGACGAGTTGACGAATGCGGCGCACCAAGCCTGGCTTGCGGCATCGAGATTGACGCCACCAGCGCGGAGATAGCTGTTGATGGCCCCCGCATCACGGCTCTCGCTGAACCCGAGCAGTCCAGAAGCGAGGCTGACAGGATCTCCGAGTGATGCCTGCGTAGGCGAACCGATACCGGACAGGAACTTCGGGGGCGCGAAATTGTCGTTGGCGGCCGTGCCGCCGAGGATATTCGGGAGGCCGGTCCCAATGCCGCCAGCCCCACCCAAGACCGAGCCATTGATGACGACGGTGGCGGCCTGCACCTGCATGGCGCCGACGGCTTTCTGCGCGCCCAGGAGATTGCCGAGGACGCCACCGAAGCCGCCACCTTGACCGCTGGTTGCGCCGCTGCCGAAAATGCCCAGATCGGCGATGGAGTTAAGATTGGAGCCGGTCAGCCAGTTCTTGGCCGGATTAGTTGCGGCCATGTCGAACATCATGCGGGCGAACTGCTGGCCCGCCTTGCGCAACGCGTCCTCGATGGAGCCGTCACCGAAGAGCGCGTCGACGACGCCATCGATGCCATCGCGAGCGGACTGGAAAACATCCTCCCAAGTTCCTTTCATCCGGGCGATCTCGTCCCGCATCCGGATGACCTTGGCGATCTCGGAATCGAGGTCTTCAGGGAGGCCGGCGGAACGCAGTTGAGACGCTACGGATTGATCTGCCTGCGAGCGGCCCATCTGGCGAAGGTCAAACAGAAGGTCCTGCTGGAGCCGCGTGCGTGCCGCCGCATCGGCATATTGCTTCATCGCCTCGGCTGCGGCCTTGACCTTGGCGACCTCTTTATCGTTAATCGGCTCATCAGTGCGCGCTGCCTGTTCGCGCAACTCCTGCATGCGCTCGAACTCGAAACGCAGCTTGGCTTGCTCTCCAGTCGTCTTGCCGATCAGGTCAAGCTCGAGCCGCTGCTGCTGGAGCGAGCGTTCGATCGCCTGGCTGCGCTGGATAGCGGCGTCACGGGCTTCAACTTCCTGACGGGTGCGTTCTTCGGCAAGCGCACGGCGAATACGCACCTCGGCATTGACGTCGCCGCCTTCGGCGCGTGCAACACGCTCCGCTGCTGCGAGACGTTCCGCATTGGTGCGGGCCCGCTGCTGCTGCAGTTGCGCCTGAAGCCGTTCTTCGTCGGCCGAAAACTTGATCTCGCGCTCACGGCGCTGCTCTTCCAGAACGCGACGCGCGGCCTCTTGCGTGTCCTCCATCCTGTTTGGGCCGACGACGCGGTCGCGGCGGCCATTCCGATTGAGGTTATCGAGTTGTTCCAGACGCCGCGCCGCCTCGGCCGCCTTCGTGATGATGTCTTGGAGGTCGTCGGCCGTGTCGCGGATTCCCTCCGGTTTAAGGCCGACCATGCGCGCCATGTCGTCGACAAACGTGCGGAATGAGCCGTACCCTTGGTCAGCAATAGCCTCGATCTCATTCTGGATTTTCTCCAGCGTCGCGAAATCCGCCTTCCCCTCGGACAGCAGCTTGCGCACCTCACGGATCGGCCCGGTAAACGCCGCAAAGCGGGGATCAACCGTGTGCTCCTGTCCGCCGCCCAGCAATCCGAAAGTCATGTAATCGGAAGGCGAAGTGGCGCCCTGGATTTCCTTGCCGGCCTGCCTGATCTGTCGCTCCAGTTCGCGGCGAGAAATCCGCTCTGACGCTTCGGCGGCAATCACCGTCTTCTTGCCGAGTTCGTCAGCGTTGAAGTCGGCCAATTTGTAAGCGGCGGCGAGATCGCGAACTGCCTTGTCGTTCTTGGCGATCGCGTCGGCCATGCCGTTCGCGCCATCCTTGCCTTTCATGAACCACTGGATGGTGGCGGCAGTAGCGGCGGTGATGCCAACGGTCAGCAGAGTCGTGGTGCTGAACACTGATGCGAGACCGGTGCCCAAGGCGGCCAGACCACCGCCCTGCTGAATTGCAGTTGCCAACTGCGGGCCCTGCTGCAGCGCAAGCGTCATCGGGTTCTGGCCGATAAGGGACATCATGGCGATGTCCTGGATCTGCTGGCCGGCATTAAATCCAGCAGCGCGCGCCGCCCCGCTGCTCTGGCCGCCGCGTGCGCGCGCCATCGCTTGCGCTTTCGCAAATTCCTCGGCGCTGATCATGCCGCGCTGCGCGAGAACCGAATATTCGGCGATCTCCGCATTGACGCGATCCTGAACCGCTGCCAGCGGGTTCAACTCGGCGCGCAGTGCGGCAACCTTCGCAGCCATCTGGTCCGCTTCTCGCCCCGCCTCCTCGAAGACCGCCGCAGACGATCTTGCGGACAAGGGTGAGACACCGATGCCAAAGGATTCGTTCAACTGCTGCTGGAACAGTGCACCGACGTGCTGCGCCTTCATCGTGGCGATCTGATCGAGCCGATCGAACTCGGCCTGAAAGGCGCTAGCGGAAACCGAAGCGGATTTCGGCGCTCCGGCAATCAGCGATGCGTTGAGATCACCGACGAAGTTCTGGCCGATCTGGGTCGCCTTTTGGCGCGCGATCTGGTCCAAACGATCAAACTCAGCCGTGAACACACCAGCGGACGCAGCCGCGCTGGATGAGCCCGAGCTGACGCCCAGGACCGTATTGAACTTGTTCTGATTGGCCGCCGCGATCTGACGATGGTTCTCAGCCTGTTGGGCGGCCTTGGCCTCCGCAATTGCGACCTCATTGAGTAGCGTGGTTTGCTGGCGGATGTTGCTGTTAGCGAGATCGACGGCCGCCGCCAGTTTCGTCTGCCCCGAAGCGACAAGCGTAGACGAATCGGCCACCAGACCAAGCTTCTGCTGCATGCCGACAAGCACATTGGCCACGTCGGCGACTTCGGCCTTTCCGGTTTCCAAAGCACGGTTCAGTGCATTGAGGTCGCGCCCGAAAGCCTGTGTCTGCCGCGCGCCTTCCACATAGGTACGCGACAGGCGAGCCAGGACGTCCCCTGTCACCGTCAGCTTGGCCGAGGTGTCCGTCAGAACGACAGACACACCGCGCTGTGCGGCACCAGCCTCCTTGGCGGACTCGGCCATTGCCCGGTCGGCGGCAACCTTCGCATTCGCGCCGGGGGTATATTTCGACGCATCGAGAGCCGGCTGGACGATCAGCGCTGAAATCTGTTGAACCACAGGCTTCTCCAGACCGGTTAGTCAGGTTGCGACTTCTGCTGTTGGGCGGCGTGATCCAGCCACTCGTCATCGAGTGCTGACATGAAGGCGAGGAAGCGATCGAAAGCCTCGCCTTCGATGCCGTAGCGCCGGGCGTAGGTGTCCAGCGCCATGAAGCTGATCGGGGTCTCTCCGCCATAGGCACCGTATTGCCTATCGAAGCGGAGAACTTCCCATGCCCGCAGATAGAAGGAATGCCACGCTTCCGGCTCCGCACCGGCTGGCGGTTTCTCAACGGCGCGTTCCAGCCACCTTTCGGAGGGATAGGCCTTGATAAGGTCCTTGATCCACTCTTCTTGTTCCGGCGCCTTCCGACTTATTTGCCAGCGGAAGGCGCTTCGGAGTTTTTTGCTGCGTCCTTGACGAACTCGACGCGACGCTTGCCGACACGGCCGGCGCACCAGTAGATCATCGAGCGCAAGACGCGATGCTCTTCGGAGGCAAGGATCACCTTCACGGTATCGGCCGAATACGCGATGTCGAAGCCGCGCCAGTTGAGAAGCAGGTGTTCAACGGCCAGTTGGCCCTCGATGCGCGCAGCCACCTCCGGCGGAACCTGATCGTCTGGAAAGTCCTTCTTCAGGTCTTCCAGCGCGGTTTGGCGTGCGGTGACATAGGGCGGATAGTTCGTCGAGCGGACGTGGAAGGCGACCCCGGGAAGCTGCGTCATTTCCATTGGCTTTTCAGGGTTCAGGCCGGGCCATTCCTTCGGCTCGATCCATTCACCATCACGCTCTTTCGATAGGTCGGATGCAAGGCTGGCAAGTTTGAGAGTCATGATCTTGTCCTTTGTCGGGGAAGGTGGCCGGGCGCCCGACAACGCCCGGCCTTTCTGCGCAGAAATCAGCCCTCGGCGGACTGATCCGGTGCCGTGTCGGCGGCAATGGTGGTTGCGGCCTGCCTCGCCGCGATCTCTTCCGGGTCAGATGTGGCTTGCCCGATACGTGTGGCTTTGCCCTCCGAACTGACCTTCGTGGCGAAGTCCGCTGGCACTGGAGACGACAAAATGCCGGCACGGAAAGCGACGGCGTTCTCGTTCCCCGTGCCCCACGGATCGCCGCGGAAGTCTGTCAGCGGCAGGATGGCTTCGGGTCCAGCATTGACCGGCTGGGCGGGTTTCTTGCGCGAGCTCATTACGGTGCATCCGTCTTGGTGATGGACATCGATGCCGACGACGTCGGATCGAAGAAGGCCTGGAACGGCACCTCAAGCACCACAGGCTGGCCATTGCCCGGCGCCGCAGGGCCGCCATCGGTGAATTTCACCTTCGGAATGGAGAAGTGGTACTTGTTGCCTTTCGCGTCGGAGAGGTCGAAGCCGATGGCGACATCCTCATGGCTGATGATCGCGGTGTAGGCGGCGAGGTCTTCGAACAGGACCGTCATATTGCCGGTGACCTCGAACCGCCCCAGCCCGTGGCCATAAGCATCGTACTGGCCGACGACGTCGACTTGGTAGATGTTGTTATTGATGCGGACAGAGAGCGCCTGCACCTTCGGCGAAGCCACCATTGCGGTCGACAAGATCGACAGGTTTGCCACGTTGAGGCCGGCGTTGAAGTCTTCCGTCGTCGTAGCCGGGGTGTATGTGGCACCGGTGATGATCGAGGTCGTCGGCGTCGGGCTGCCAATACCCATGATGCCCCAGGTCGCCTGTACGGGCTGGCGGGAGCGCAGATTGAGATCCAGCGTGTTCCAGCGGCAGCCGCGATAGCGGACGTAGCTGTCCGTGCCGCCCTGCTGATAGGTGAGCTCCAGCGTGCCGGCCTTTGGCGTGATGCCGTTCTTCAGGACACCGGTCGAGAAAGCCGAGCAGAACAGGCGCTCCAGCCACTTGTCATAGGTGCCGTAGCTGAACCGCGTTTCGATCGAGCCGCTGACGTTGCGCCCGACATCTGTGATGCTGGGCACGTTGCGGTCGGAGCGGACTTCATCGGAAATGTCCGTCTGCTTCGCCAGGCGCACGCTCGCGGTGCGATAGCGCATGATCTGGAATGCCGGAGTGGCGGGAATGGTGCCGATCACCGTTTCCGCCACGTCAGCCAAGCGTACCTGTGAACCATCGGCAAAGGCCATGGCTTTTCTCCTTCGTTTTCAGATGGCCGGCGGTGCCGGTTCAGGGGATCGAGGTGATGTCGCGACGGGTCCAATGGATCGTCGCCGCGAGGGAAAAGTAGTTTGGGAAGTCCTTGCCTGGATCGCCGGCACCGATGGACATTTCCGGCATGACTAGGCCGCCGATCGGCTGCTCGCGGAACAGGTAAAGCAGATCGTTCGCATAGGCGCGGGCCTGACGACTGCCCGAGCCGCTCGGCACCATCACGTGCAGATACGTGATGCCGCTCTCTTCCCAGACGTTCGCGCCGGGCGCGCCCATGGTGTCCTGATCATACGTGTCGCCATAGATCTCGACATAGACCCATGCCGGCGCGTTCGCGTCGATCAGGTCCTGGAAGAACTCGTTCTCATACCGCACCGGCAAGGCGGTGAAGTCGGCGAGACGAGCCGCGAAGGCGTCGAAGGCGGTCGGGCTGGACATCAGGATGCGCCGTTGATGACGATTGCGGGATAGGTGATCGGCTGGCCGGCTTGGCGGCCTTCCCGTCGGCCGTGTGAACCCTTCAGGATGTACGGGATCAGCGGATGAACGCCGCCGGCAATATCGAGGAACCGGGTTTCGAAACGGAAGACGCCTGAGAACCGGCGCCCCAACGCACTTTTCGAGCCGTCGAAGATGCGCTTCTGCCCCTTCTTCTTGCCGCCCTCGAGACGGCGAACATAGGGCTGCGCGTTGGTGATGATGACCTCGGCATCGGCCGGGATGGCGCTGTAATCGGTGACGAGGCGACCACCGCTGATGACGATGAAAGACGACGCGAACCGGCCGGACTTCCGCGGCGAACGCTTCCGCAACTCGTCGAGCGCTGCGTTGATGACCAGCGGCCAGTTCGTGAATTCGTAGATGATGGCGCCCGGTGCCTGATAGGCTTCTTCTGGGGCTCCCCGAACGCCATTGACGAAGCGATCAAACTTCGGCGAGGCGACACCCTCGGCGATGACGCGCTGCAATTCCTTGCGGGCGAAATCGGCGACGGCCCGATTGATCGCGTCCGGCTCCATTCCTGCCGTCGCGACCCGTAGATCGCGCTCGAAGAACTCAAAGCCGGTGGACATTAGCCCGCCACCGTCAGGTTCACGCGCACCACCGTTCCATCAATGGAAATCGGATCTGCGAACATGATCTGCCGCTGCTTGCCCTTCACGGTCAGGAAGTCGTTTGTGCGCGGAATGCGCGGATCTGCGGCGCCAGGCGCAAGCACATGGCCGGAAGGCCAGCCGCCGGCCATGACCTGCGTCATCGTGATCACGACTTTCGACCATGCCTGTGTCGCTGTGCCAACGATGTCTTCGGCGCGCAAGCCGCGCACCAAAGCACGAACCGTCACGTCCTTGTCGACGAGCGGCGAACCTTCTTTTCGCCGCAGGATGCAGTCCTCGCCGTGCTCGGCTAGCTGGCCGTCCAGCATGGCGATCGCTTCGGCCGGCGTCATAGGACGTTTACCCTCAACGTTGACAGCAGGCGATCACACGTCCGCTCGACGATGGCAGTTAGCTTGTCGCCATCGAGAAACGACTTGCTTCCGACGCCATCGACGGTTTCGGATCGCAGGATCGGCGAAACCGTTCTTGCGCGCATCAAGTCCTGAACCGACAGGATGATTGCCTGCCGAGCGCGCTCCGGCACCGCGCCGGTTTTGCCTTCGTCAGAGCCGTTGTAGCCGGCTATGTACCGAATGCGGTGCTTGGGCTCGATGACCCAGGTAGCGCCTGGCGAGACGACCACCTCGCCATCTTCCAGCCGATAGGTCGCGGGATCGGCAGGGGCCTCGTCGCCGTCTTCGCTCACTGTGATGATGCTGACGAGATCGATGATCGGCACATACGGCAGGCGGATGCGCTGAGATCCGAAGTGGCCGGACATCTCCAAGGTCTGCGGGCCGAGCGCACGGCCGAGCCAGCCATCCGGGCCGTCAATCTCTTCGGTGACGGCCTGGATCATGGCACGAACCGCCGCGTCATCGGGCGCGTGAGCGCCGGGGATGTCCGCCGGCGTCACGATGGGTTGAGGTGGAACGATGACGCGAACGGTCATGGTCAGGCCTGCTCCCCGGCCTCGTCGGTGTCCTCGACGGCTGCACCGAGGCCAATCAGGCGGTCGGCTTCGTCCTTGTCGAGCGAGATGACCGTGCCCGGCGGGACGGAGTCGCCATTGCCGCTCAGGTAGGCGGTCAGCTTCACCTTCTTCTGCTTGGCCTTAGGGCCAGCATCGTTCTTTACACCGCTCATGGGTGCGATCCTTTTCGGCTTGTCGGGTTTCGGATGGGGAATCGCCGGGCCACGAGGGCAGCCCGGCAATGGTCATGGCAGGCTTAGGAAGCCGCGTTGACGAAGACCTTCACGGCGCCGCCAACGTCGACGAAGTTGCCGCCCGAGCGCATCCAGGCGAGGAAACCGACCTGGCCTTTCTTGGTGTATGCGGAGTCCGTGAAGCGGAACATCTCGATCGCCATCGCATCGCGGATCTTGTAGTGACTGAAGTCGCCGTAAGCGATCGACTTCGCGCTGGCTGCCATCTTCGCGACGTGCTGGTTGACCTTAATGGGATCACCCAGGAGCCGATCCGGCGCGCCGCCGGGGGTGCCGCTCTCGTAGCCGGGAACGAAGATCGGACGCGACTGGCCGTCCTTGATCTTGCGGACAACGCGGACGGAGTCGTCGTTCATCATCCACTTGCAGGCGCCGCCGTCACGATAGGCCGGATCGACCGAATGCTGGAGGTCGATGAGGCTGTCATAGGTGATCGCGGTCACCTGCGAGGAGCTGTTGGCCGCGGTGACGCCCACCGCAGCAGCGATCATGATGCCAAAGGGCTGGGTCGTGCCGGCGCCGATGGTGAAGTGCTTGTTGGTGACACGGCCAAGTCTGGTAACGAGGCGAGCGCGCACGAAAGCCTCGATATCGACGCTGCTGTCCTGCAGCAACTCGAACGGCACCGTGACCACCTTCGACGAATACTTGAAGACCGGCAGGCTCTTCGTCCCGAAGTCAGCGTCTGCGTCGGAGGCAGAGGCGTTTTCGGCGATAAGTTCGCCCTCTTCCGAAGTGCCGTCGGAGGTGGGGAACGACATCGGATTGCCACCGGCGGTCTGGATGACCTCCGCCACATCGCGCATGCCGCCGTAAGCCTTGAGTGCATCGAGCACGCTGGTGGCGACATCGGTGGCGACCGTATATCCGCCTTCCGAGGAGGTGGTGGTCGACATGGTGTTGCGCACCGTCGCCCAATCCTCTTCCGTCAGCGCCTTGTCGCCGTTGCGGAGCCACTTGGCGAAGACGAGGGCGCCCGGCGACTTCTTGTCTTTGCCGGCACGCTCGGAAGCTTCGACCACGCTGTTGTTCAGCGCTTCATTGGCGACCTTCTCGTTCAGATCGGTGATGCGCTTGATCTGGGCGTCAAGGGCATCGATATCGGCCATGCCGGCGTCATAGACGGGCTGGTCGGCCTCGGGATTCCAGTCCTTCTTGTTCACCAGTTCATTCAGCGTCTTGGCTTTGGCCGCGCGCTGCTCACGCAATGCCTGAATAGACATGGCTTAGTGTTCCTTTCAGCTTGTGGAGGACGGCCGCGCGTGCGGCCTACTATCTGCTCAGCGCAGCGCGCTCAGGCAGCTCGTTCCAGCATTCGCGCGGCATGCTGCCGGACGCGCTGGGAAACATGGTCTTCGGTGTTCTGGTTATCGACTGCCGGCGGTTCCGGCAGCTTGGGCGCGGCGGCAAAGGCGCTCATGTCCCATTTAGCTGTGGCCTTCGGCTTGTCCTCGGCGACGGCATCGGCGATGCCGACATCGACGGCCTCGGATGCCGTGAACCACGTTTCCTTTGCCATGTAATCGCGGAAGACGGCCGCTTCCTTGCCGCTCTTGGTGGCGTAGGATTCGGCGATCGAACCGTCGACCTTGTCGAGCAGTTCCGCGGTCGCCATCATGTCGTCGACGTTGCCGATCGCGACCGTCCAGGCGTTGTGGATCATCATGAATGAGCCCGGCGCCATGATGACCTTCGGCGCGGCAACGGCGATCACTGACGCGGCCGAGGCAGCGTAACCGTCGACATGGACGGTGATGGCGCCATCGTATTCGCGCATGGCCTGGCAGATCGCGACCGCGCCGAAGACATCGCCGCCCGGCGAGTTGATCCGGATCGCGACGTCGCCCTTCATCGCCTTCAGCTGCGCGATGAAGCCTGCCGGCGAGATACCGCCCCACCATTCCGCCTCGAACTCGTCAGCGACAATCATGTCGTAGAGGTAGATCGTGTTTGCTTCAGCACGGAAGGAACCGCGCTTCTGGTTAGCGGCAAGGAGCGCCCTGAGCTTGTTCATTATGCTGGTTCCTGCGGTTGCGCGGGCGACTTGCCCGGGTTGACGCCAAGATTGTTGCCGTTCTGGTGACGCTTGAGGCGCAGCACCTGGCGAGCCTCGTTCTGCGACATGATCTGCGGTTCGCCAGCGCGACCGACGGCGATGCGCAGCGATTCAAACAGCGACTTCATGTCGGCGCGTTCGAGATCCGACGTGTCGAACTCGGCAACGCGGCTGGCGGTGCGGAAGAGCTTCCGGTTTATCTCGGTCTCGAACTTGACCAGGTGCTGGCGCAGCGTGAAGCGCACGAAGCCGATGGCCATCGCCTCGACGCCAGATCCCCAGCTTGTCGTCTTCTCGTTGTGCCCGATCATGAACGGTGGCACGCCGTAGATGCGGGCGATCTCCTCGGTCTGGAACTGGCGCTGGGCGATGATCTCCAGGTCCTTCATGGACATGGTGATCGCCTTGAACTGCAGGCCACCTTGGAGAAGCATCGGACGGTGAGAGTTCGCCATTCCCTGATGGAGACGGTCGATCTCGTCGCGCAGATCCTGCTTCTGCTGCTCGTTCAGGTTCTTGTCGGTCGAAATCGCATAGTCCGGTCGAGCGCTGTTTGCGAAGAAGTTGGCCGAGAACTCCTGCGCCGCGATGGCCGAAGCACCGGTCAAACGCAGCGCATAGCGCAGCGGCGACAATCCGCGGATCCCGTTGAAGCCGAACCCGGGCACATGCAGCATGTCGTCCTGGTCGACGACCTGGAAGTCGCCCTTGGTTTGGCCCGGGATCTCCGGCGAAACGGCATAGACCAGCCTAGAGCCGTCCGGCCAGACAGCGACGGTCACGCGCTGTGGATGGATAGGCGTCAAGCCATCGATACCGCCGCCCGGCTTTCTGTTGATGATCGCGAATCCGTCGCCGTGCAGAAGCAACGACTGAACCATGAATTCCCAGCCGCTCGCCGCAGCCCAACGCGGCGTCATCTGCTCGTTGAACACCCAATGCAGCGCGTCGTTGTGGATACGATCGCGCTCGCCGTTCTCAGCGTCAACGCGGTAGATGTTCACCGGCAGGGCCGAGACCGCGCCTGCGATCAGGTTGACACAGGCATGGATCGCCGACACGGAGAGAGCGGTACGTTCCGTTGGCGCCGGAAGCTTGCCGATGCCCTCGACCAAATCCGCCCAGGACGATGAATCGCGGGTGATGGTGGACAGCGGAACCTGCTTGTCACCAGCCTGTGCAAACACCGGTTCGGCAGCCTTGTCGAGCATGGGTTCGGTGGCCTCGCGCCCAGCGATCCATCCGGCGAGGCGCTCGCGCCAACTGTTCATAGAACCTCCACTGCCGGCCGCGCCGGTTCTTCGGTAGCCATCCACCGCGCCAGCGCCATCATGTGGGCGATCGGGCCGTCGATCTTGTTCTCCGGCCGATCCTTGCGGGGATAGACGTTGTCCTTCGCGTCGGTCTTCGCGACCACGTTCGCCAGCATCCAGTGAAAGACAGGATCGCCGTTGTGGACGATCTTCCGTGACCGGATCAGGCCGTCCATCTGCTTCATTGCCGGCGAGAAGTTGAGGACCAGCGGCCTAACCTCGATGGTGGCCAAGCCCTCGTCGCGTAGTTCGGCCATCATCATGTAAGCCTGATGCGGATCGAAGGCGACTTCCTCGATCAGGTATCCGTCGTCACGCAGGCCGAGAATGTCGTCCCGGATCGTGACGTAGTCGATCATGTCGCCATCGGTCTGGGTGATCCAGCCTTCCGGCGCATCTCGCCAGCCGCGATAGTGGCCGTTCTCCGGAAGTTCGATGGTCGCCTCGGGCAGGTAGTACCGCCCAAAGCGCGCATAGCCGCCTTCATGCTCGAAGGTGAGCTCCATCGCGGCGATGTCGATGGTTGAGGCAAGGTCCAGGCCGATCCGGCACGGTTTACCCCGGAAATCCTCCAGTTTCAGGCGTGGATCGGCACTTTCGCGCCACCTTTGCACGTCGAAGTAGGCGTTCCGTGCCTGCACCCACATATTGAGGTGCTTGGTCTTGAACACGCCGAGCTTGCGCGGGTTCTGCTTGGCGTCGCGCTGCCGTGCGCGAAGGAACTCGCCCTTGACGCTCACGTCGTAGTTGGGGTTTGCCTTGCGCAGCGCCAGATCGCTCGACCAGTCGTCGTCTTTGTCGACCGTGTAGATCAGCGCGAATAGCTCGTCATTCTGGACGAGGCCGTCCAGCACCTTCTCGGCCTCCTGCACCGCGGCGAAGCATGGCCCGGCCAGATTGTCGCCGGCCGTCGTGATGATGAGCAGTAACGGATGCTCGCGGGCACCCATGCCCGTTTCCATCGTGTCGACCATCCGGTCAGTCGCATGCTCATGGTATTCGTCGACGATGGCGCATGACGGCGAGGCGCCATCACCCGGATCGCCGATCATCGGCTCGAACTTGGAGCCGTCGCCCATTCGGTGAATGTTCTTGGCGTTCACTGTCACGCCGAAATGCGACAGCAGGCCCGGCGACTTAACCGCCATCAGCCGCGCCGGCCCGAACACCTCCAACGCCTGCTTCTCGGTTGTTGCGCCGGAGTAGACCTCGGCGCCGTGCTCGCCGTCTATCGTCATCATGCCGAGGCCGACGGAGGCCGCCCAGGTCGATTTGGCGTTCTTCCTCGGCTCGAGGAGCAGCGCCTTGCGGAAGCGCCTTAGCCCGTCCTGCTTACGCAGCCAGCCGAAGATGGCGATGGTCTTGAAGCATTGCCACGGCTCGAGCCGTAGCCGCTCCTTCTTCCTGGCCCACTCGCCCTTTGTGTGAGGCAGTAGCTCGATGAACTTGCACCACTTCTCCGCCACCTTCGCGTCGAAGCGGTACGGGTAGGCCTTATCCTTGCTCGCCGCGAGGTCGTCGAGGTGACGCTTGCAGGCTAACAGCACCCACTTGCAGGCTGGTATCTTCCCCTGAACAACGTCCTTCGCGTACCGATTGCCAGATTCGACGTGCGGGAACTCACCCGAGCGCGGCAAACGGGTTTTGCTCGTCCGGGACATTTGCCGACACCTTTGACCGTGCAGCCGGCGACAGGCCGAACTCTACCAGTAGCGATTGAGCGTGACGCATTGCCTCGCTGCGCTGGGCGACAACGGGATGGCCCTTGATCTGCTGGCTCTTGACGCGGCCTTCCTCGTCGTAGGCGACCTTGCTGACGAAGGTCCGGCCACCGTCTTCGATCAGGGCCGTGCAGATCTCGACTTCCTCAAGGCGCGACGCGGCCATCGCCAGCATCGCAGTGTCGGAAGCGGACGCCACGCCCATCTGGCTCGCGATGGCGACCAGGCCGTCGAATATCTCGGTGGCGCGCGTCGACAGCCAGTCAGGAGCGACCGGCAAGTCTGCCAAGGCCTTCGGCGCGTCTGGGTTCATCCTGCAAGGCTGCGCTGTGCCGGCCACCAACTTCAGGTGGTCCGGCGTCCGTTTCCTGCCGGCCATCAAAAATGTCCTTCATTTTGCACGGGCGAGAATTTGCCCCCCCGGCGGTCTGGCCCCCCGATGCCCTAAACTTTCGACCACCCCCCCTTGAGGAGGCTCGGCCCGATCGGTTCGGCTATCGGTTCTCGTCCCGCTGCTTCTCGCTCGAATGGCATGGGGTGCAGAGCGACTGCAGGGCCCCGCACCAGAATGCCTCGTATCGGCCGTGGTGGCGCTCTACGTGGTCGGCGACCGTTGCCGGGGTCAGGGTGCCCAGCTTGAGGCAGAACGCGCACAGGGGCTCCGCTGTAAGCTGATCCTCGCGTCTGCGCTGCCATCTGGCCGTTTTGTACCAGCGGCGCCATTCCTGGGTGTCGCGTAGCTGGTCGTACTGCTTGCGGCGCTCTTGGTGGCTTGTGGTACCCGGTGGCCTGTGGACTGGTGGTCTGGTCGGCATCAGCGCAGGTCACGGTAGAGCTTGCGGTAATGGCCGGCTTGAGCCGCACGGGCATTATGGCGCTTGCTAGGCATCTTGCCGGCTGTCCGCGTTGGTGTGATGTTGTCGGCGCAAATCGGAGGCGGGGACCCAAATGGGGTTGTTTTCGACATTTTTTTCGCCATTGAAGATGGCCTTCACCGGGACCCTTGTCAGTCAGATTGACATACCAGTATCCAGTGGGCTCACCTTGTCGCTGCGTCTGAAGCGCGATGGGTACGGTAAACACTATGTAGTGCTCGCGGGCTTCGCATCGGGCGAGTATCAATACTACAGGCTGGAATTGTCAGAGTTCGCCGATTTCGCCAGCGCGGTTAACGCTATCGATGCGTCAATTGCAGCCAACGTCCGTCCGCCGCCCTGATGGTTTGCCCTACTCGACGCCCATTGGGGCCGGCTGCTGGCCTTCGTCATGTAACGCTAGGCAACTGAGATTTGTCAGATGCCGGATTGTAAACCCTCTGTTAGGAGGACTGATGCTCAACAGTGCTTCACCAAACTGAGGGAGAACCCAATGACTGCATACTTGGCCACGTATCTTTCCATTATTGCGCTTTCACTGTCGGCGCTTGCTTGGGTGGTAGCGGCTGTCGTTTCGCCAATCATCAAAGAGAGTTATTGGGACAGCCTTCCGGCGTACCTTGTTCGCCGCCAAAAATTTGCTGCATACGCAAACATGGCAGCCGCGGTGCTCGCTGCGGCTGGCGTAGCACTACAGGCTTACGCATCTGCGCAGACGCTCTAACATCTATCTGGAGCGAGGTGCGCGCAACGGCTGGCCGTTCGCGCATCTTGCCCAGGTGATCTCTATGCAGCCCTTCGCACACTCGGCAAAGGCTCCAACATGTCCTGCCGGTGGGTGGGCTTGGCGTCGTCGGCCATCCAGTGTGTAACTGTGGCCAGGTTATCCAAATCTATACGCTGATTTGGCATCATTGGCACCACCCTAGACCAGCTAGGGCCTTGTAACGATTGAGCATTTTTAAGGATTTGGCGCGCAACGCGTTCGAATGCAACGTCTAGACGGCGCTCTGCCGTACTACGCGAACGGCCCGTTTTCTTGCAGAACTGGCGGAATGATCCAGTCAGACGCGGCGCCGCCATGCACATCGCCCAGTTGCCGAGCAGGATGCGGCTCTCATCATCCCCGGCATAGTCGATCAACCAACCGTACATCACTTCCTCGGCGCGCGATATGGCCTTGCTGGATGGGCGGTAAGGCACATGGTTGCCGTTGATGCCATACCCGGGATGATGGCCACCGACGCCTACGGTCTCGATCTGCAGCGCCGGCCACAGAGAGCGGACCTTTGCCGGTCGTAACTGCCGGACGTCCATGTGTGCGATGGTGTCGGCCGCCTCAATGAAGCGGGCCTTCACGATGGTGATCAGATCGGCGAGCGCCGCGGCTTCCGTATAATCATACTGCAAGGCGTTGCTCCGGTTCATCGAGGATGGGTTCAAGGCTCTCGTAGATAAGAATTCGCAGGGAGCCGCGCACCGGCCAGGGGCGACGGGCTACGGCTTTCCCACGCAAAACACCGAGCGGTATCTGGTCGAATGCTTCCAGCACATCGCCGGCGCGTTCCAGTGCCCAATCCGGCCGTTGGATCAGAATGTCGGATATGGCGCCGATCGTCTCCGACCAGAGCTCATCCCGATTGTTCTTGGTCTGCTTGATGCAGCGGAGCACGAAGATCAGGTGCCCATCGCCATATTGGTTGCGAATCTCATGCATGGTGCCGCGGGCATGGCTCTGTGCTGCCGCCCGTCGGCGGTAGATCGGCACCAGCCGGATGCCGAGCCCGTCCAGAATTGCGTCGAGTTGGCCCTTGGGTCGGCTCACGCTCACCTCATCTGAAATATGGTGGCCTTAGTGCGCTCACTTGGATTGCGCCTTTTCTGCCAGATATTCGGCCGGATCTATACGGCGGACTGGCGATGCTCCGCCCAACTTGCCGAACTTCGAATCCTGATACGCGCGCGTTGCCAATGGATCGTAATGAGCAGCCGCGATCTTGCGCACCCAACCCGGTGCCTTGGCCGCGGCCCTCTTCATCTGCTTCACGGCTTTCCTGGACGGCTTGCCGACGGTCTTGGATTTGGATTTGGTCTTGATACTGGTCTTGGTCTTGGTCCTCGGCAACGGCCGTGGCTTCTTTCGAAGCGCGCGGTCCTCGTCGGTTAGGCCGTCGATGAACTGCCAGGCCTGCGAATTCGTGTCGAACGGCCCAGCCACGAAATGCCCGCTGTCATCAGCCACTTGAAACTTGTCGGTGCCCATCGGAAGGACATTCATGCCGGCATCCTCCCGTACTTGACCTTCGCAATGGCTTCGATCCGGCCGACACGATCGGACAGGCGATCATCTGCGATCCGAGCCCATGTGCCGAGCATTCGAATATCATCCTCCGGCCATGTCTTCATGCGATGGGCGCAGATCGTGAGCGCCCGTTGCATGTTCTTGATGTTGGCCTCGGTCAGTTCCGCCTCGCACAACGAGACGGCCTCACATGCCCTAACGTAGCTCAGCGGTAGCGGCGACGTTTGTATAGCCGGATATGCACCCGGCTCCAGCATCTGCATCCCGTCTAGGAATGGGCAATCATCTCCCTTTTCAATGACATCTGAGGGCAAACACAGGAAATCTCGGTCCTCGTGGGGTATGTCGAGCACCATTTCCAGCGTGACCCAAACGCCATTGAAGAACCCGTCCTGACAGCGAATAGTCTCGCCCTTGGCTGGCTTGCTCGTGCTCACACACGATCCATCGGCGCGGATTGCCGTGACATCGAAATAGCCTGGATGGTCGTTTGAATGCTGGACCCACGCGCCGGTGAGATCGCGTTCCTGCCGTTCGCGACGGCCAACATAGAGAATGTCTCCCTTCGGTGGGAGCTGCAGATTTCCTATGTAGTCAAGCGCGGCCCTGATCCCACCAATAAGCGACACGTGTCGTTTATCGAGACCTGCGCTCGCTATTTGCATGAGCCGCTGTGCCTGCCGAGCCTTCAACCCAGCACGATCGAGAAATGGCAACCACTCGCCGTGCGCACATTGTTCTTTGGCCTGGCAAAGCAACAGCCCGGCATCATACGCGGCTTCTATGGTGGTTCGCTCCGCCGCGGCGAGTGTTGCGGTAGTTTCCTTGATGCGCTCAGCCAGGTCGGCGAGCGAGTTTGACAGTTCGGTCATGCTGCACCTCTCGGATTCTGATGGTGGGCGGGCTTGCCGATCGCGCTGGCGACGGCTATCGAGCCGTCGATCTCGCGGGTCACTTGGTCCAATGAGTTCACGGCGACGGCTTTGAATTCTGCGAAGTTTGGCAGTGACAGCCAGGGCAGAGGCCCCTTAACGTGCTTCTCGACGTTGGCTAGGTGATCAACGATCTCGTCGAGCCGGTCGTTGTCTAGATCATCGCCGTGAACTCGGACTTGCTTGTCGAGTGCCAGCCAGGCGCTGCTCACAGCACCGTTGACGCCGTAGTAGCGGCGGAGCCATTCGGCATAGTAACGAAGGCAGGTATCGAGCGACCTAGCGCCGGCCACGGCCTTCCTCGCCGATCCGGAAGCATCGCGCTGGTACTTCAAGCTGGACACAAGGTCAGTGGCGCCGATGGGCGCTGGCCTCGGCTGAAACGCAATGACGTTGGTCATCCCCGCCTCCCGAAGATGTGCGGCAAGGCCTCATGAACTTTGGCTAAGGCATCCATTCTGGTTTTGACGGCAAAGTCGGCGATGAGACGCGCCTTCTCCTCCGCAATCGCACGATCGGCGGCGAATCCAATGGCGAATAGCTTGTCACGAAGTGCCAGCATCTCGCCGGACGTACTCGCCGCGGCAACCACCAGGTTGCGACAGCGCCGGCCGCCTTGCGCCAGATAGGTCTTGGCCATGACGCGCTCGACCTGCATTACTTCGAACTGGTCTTCGGCCTTGCGTATGCAGTCCCAGCCAGATCCGCCGTGGACGAGGTATTCCAGGGCACCCGCCATATCGCCGTCGCCCGGATAGAAGTGATCGACGTAGGTCAGCACATACTGGCCAGCCTCAATGGGGACGAGAGCGGTCATTCGCCACCTCGCGCGCTCGTGCGGAACGTAGAGCTAAGAGGCTTATGAAGGGGGTGTCTGCAGTCTGCGTCTCGCTCTCCGGTCTGGCGTCTGCGTCTGTGGTCTGCCTCTCCGGTCTGCGTCTGTGTCTGTGTCTTATATATCGATAGGGTCTGCATACCGTTTCCCTACTCTAGTGATTGGCATCGAAACCGTTTGCGTCGAAGTGAGCGTTTCCCGGGCCTCTCCGCTTTATCTGGTCGACAAGTCGCGTCTTGTTCACGGCTGTGAACTCGAGCTCTACGACTTCGCGTAGCGCGTCGCTTTCGATCTCGGAAATGCGGGACATGGTGCCGGCGGCGTGCTTGTCGTTCATAGGCGGGCAGGCCTTGAACCAGCCGGACACGTAGATTTCTTCAGTCTCGTCGTCGTAGTGGATCATTCCCGCGCCCAGCAGTTCGGAGCGCCCCGCGCGGTATTCGTCCAGCGGCCAGCCAAGGTCTGCTACGGCATAGCCCTCCGGTAGTCTGTAGGCGCCCGACGAGTTCTGGTGCCGACACGTCAGGTAGTAGAACAGTAGAAGGCGCCCGCGGTCGGTCTTCAGGCCGAGAAAGCGCTTCGATCGCCAGATCGCCGGCGACACCTTGGAAAATTCGCGCTTGCTCAGGACACCCTCCTTGCCGCGATCAGGCGGCGAAGCTCGGCTGTGGCTCCGGCCTGCGTGAGGCCGGAGACCGCAAGGCCGGTTTTAGGACAGCGAACGATGACCGTTCCGTCCTCGGTGCGGACACTGGGGAAGGCGGTCGTCATGGCTGCACCTGCTTGGAGGTGCGGACATACTCGGCAGCCCAGCGAAGGAGCTCGACCGGGCGGTCTTTGCCGTCCGGCCAATTTTTCATGAACCAGTCCATCACCTCGTCGTAGGTGCGGACGGTGAACGATTGGCCCGTGTCAGCAATGCGTGAAAAGAACTTGGAATCATTCCGACACCGACGTGCAATCGTGGACACCGCACAGCCTTGCGCCGAGGCGCAGGCGCTGGCGGTTTCAAGGAGGATACGTCTCAGATCGTTTTCCATGCGGCGAATGTAGGGGAATTTTCCCCCGTGCGCAAGCAAGGGAAAGGGAGTAATTAGGGACGAGTAGTCTTTCACTGCGGAGTTTGCCTGTGGAACCGTCCCTACCTGATCGGATTCGTGAGCGTTTGAACGCCACGGGCAAATCTGCGACCGCTGCTTCTACAGAGGCCGGTCTAGGCAAAACAGCGGTAAGAGACATTTTGTCAGGCCGAGCCAAGAGTCCTCAGATGGAGACACTTCTCAAGCTGACAACTCCCCTAGACTGCACAATGGCCTATCTCACTGGCCAGTCGGATCAACCCGATGGCGGCCCGACGTTTGATTGGGAGTATATGCCCAAGTACGCCAAGCTTTCTGACTACCTTGAAGCCGGTGTATACAGAAAGGCGCTGTGGGCGACAAAGGATGACCCCAGAAGAACAACCGAAGGGGACCTTATTTACAATGATTTACGGCTAATTGGCTGGGAATACAGCCTTTTCAAGCTGAAAGATCGATCCATGGACCTTCTCAACCTGGTAGAAGGCGACTTGATCACTGCAGCACATGGGGAGATGCACAAAAAGGATATCCGTCTCGTCCCTGGCCGCCTTGTGGTGGTTAGGTTCGGCATAGACGAAATCCGGGCCGCAGAGACTAGCTTAAGGTTGGTAGAGGTCGAGGGTGACGAAGTCAGGCTTGTAACGAAGTCGAGCGTGGCGAACGAAGATCCGATTGTTCTCGGCAAGAAGCTTGATCGCGATGATGGCCTGAATATGTACAGGGCAAAGCCTATGGGCGTGGCTTGGGTAATGGCTTTAGCTGTTCGAGCTACAAGGAACCTTCCCCTGCTCGATGCGGAGGAAATTTCCCCCGAATGAGTTGACGAGGGAAATATCCCCTGTTAGGTTGCCTCTCGTAGCCACGGGAGACAGCCATGCAGTCGATTCTCTCACAGGTACCGTCGAGTTTGTCCAAGGACGATCTCGGCATCGTCGTTAGCGCCATCTGCGGCGCCAGCGGCGCTGGCCGCGCACCCGGCCTCAGTGTCGAGCATCAGGTGATGATCGAGTTGGGCCGCTTGCTGATGCGTGCCATCACGAAGCAGTTCGGCGACAAGATTTATCAGCCGGACATCATCCCCAGCCTGACGGCCTATTTCGAACATCAGGCGCGGCCTACGCGCTGACCATCAGCCTCGGGCGCCGGCTCTAGCGCGCCCAGCCCCCCTTAGCTCTGGAGAACCACCAATGCCGAACACTGTTCAGGCGGCCGCCGAAGGCGTGCCTCAGATCAATCGCCGCCGCCTTCTGGCTGGCATCGCTGCCGCATCAACCGCCGCAGGGGCCTCTGTCGTGGCATTCCCTGCACCGGCAGCGACTTCGACCAACAACCCCGAGGTGACCCACCTTGCCGAACCGCAGGCAAATCCCGAACTCGTTGCGCTCGTTAGCAAGCTTCGGGATGCCAAGGCCGAGAGGGACGCCGCGAAGGATGCCAAGGAATGGCTGGTCGACGAGTGGCGGCACCTTTGGCCGCTGGCACCGGAAGAAATTACCCTTCGCGGATGCACTGAGTGGGACGACTGTCGCGAGGTTGATATGGCCGGTAGTCCAGTCATCCGGCCGGGGGAAAAGTATGCTCGTCGACTGCGAAGCATCAAGGACCTCGGTTGGTTCATCGACTTTAGGACTAGCCACATCGAGAAGGCCCGCAGCGAAAAGGCGCGGCTGCAGCGGATTGCAAAGCTCGACGAAGAAAAGCGCGTGCTCCGCCTTGGCGAGGAGTACTACACCGCGATCGAGCGCGTAAAGGATGCTTCCGGCATACATGCAGCGGACGCGCGCATTAAGACTGCGGGCCGGGCAGTAACTCACCTGTGCAAGCAAATCATGGCAGTTCAAGCCAAGTCTCCGGCTTGCCTAGCGATCAAGGCTGAAGCAGTCGAAGTCTGGTGCGAGGTGCATACCTACCTCCTCAAGGATGACGACGGCATCTTCGGATGGCCGTGCCGCCTTGCCAGCGACATTCTCAACGTTGCGGCCGGGGGCGTGTCATGAGCGATGCCGCCCTTCTAAAACTTGAAGCCAAATTCAACGCCAACAGCGATCGAGAGGAACAAGCTGGCGACAGGATTGAAGAGCTCGAGGCAGATCTCGACCGGCTCCGCAAGCGCATACACAAGACAGATCAGAAGCTGGATCGCCGGACGCGGGAAGGGTCTCGCCTGTTCGACAAGATCATGAACATGCGCGCAACAACGCTGGCCGGCATGATGGTGAAGGTGCGCGTGCGTGATCGCTGGAACACGGACGACGAAAAAACCGAAATCACCATCCTCAAGAGCTTGGTGGCGGACATCAAAGCCATCGCAGGAGAGAAGCCATGAGCACCACCCGCCGCAACATTCTGGCAGCAATCCCCGCGTGTGGTCTTGCCGCGATTGTCCCGGCCGCCGCCTCGCTGCCGCCGGTTGATGAAGAGCTTTTCCGTCTCCGTGACGAGTTCCTGCGCAATACTGCCAATCTCGATCGGCTCAATCATGAATTCTGGCTGAGCGAGGTTGCCTACCGCGAGGAGTTGGCACGGCTTGGGAAGACATTGTCGGACGATCTCGCGGACGGCTTCCCCATCGCCGAGCGCATGGGCGCCCACTCCAATGAAGAGTGCGATGCGGCAGGTGGCCGAGAAATTGAACTAGTTGAAGCTATCATGCGAACCCCGGCGCAGTCGCTGGCCGGCTTGGCGGTGAAGGCCGAGGCGCTTCGCATAGCGGGGCTCCGGCGCGACGAGGCAATCTGGAGAGAAGACGAGCTTATCGAAATGGATTGGGCCGACGAGATGGCCGCCAGGTTCGTCATGGACGTCGAGCGGCTGGGGAGGGCTGCGGCATGAGCGCACCCGCAAACGACTTCAATGACGTCGAAAGCGAGATTGGGCACCTGGCGGCGTTGATCGGTACGATTACCGATATTGTGTTCGAGATGCCCGGCTCCGACGCGACGATGCATAGGGTCGGTAGCCTGTTGTGGATCGCCCGCGACCTGTCCGAGCGCCTCGTCGAAACGACCACGGTCTGCAATGCACCGATGCGGATGGCGGGAGGGCAGCGCTCATGAGGCTGCTTCGCGTCTCCCATACGGCATACCTTCGCGGGCCACGGCCGGCGAGGGCTCCAATGACGACAGCCGAGCTTTTCCTTCTGGCTTCCATCCTGGGTGTCGGCATCGCCGGCATCTGGATCGGCTTTGTATGGAGGGCAGCGCAGTGAAAACTGCTCGATCCACCATTCCGCCGCCTGTCGGCGTCGAGCCTGCACTAGCACGGCTCGTAGAGGTACTTGCGCGGCAAGCTGCTCGCGATGATTATGCCAGGCAGATGGGAGGCAATGACGATGAAGCGCGCGGCCATCTACGCCAGATACTCGAGCGACCTGCAAACTGACAGGTCGATCGAGGACCAGGTATCGCTTTGCAGCGACTTTGCCGCAAAGCAGGGCCTGGCCATCGTCGCTGAGTTTGACGACCGTGCTCGCTCCGGCGCCTCGATAATGGGACGTGACGGCGTTCTTGCAATGATGGACGCTGCGCGTGACGGCAAGTTCGATGTCCTTGTCGTCGAGGCACTCGACCGGCTGTCACGCGATCAGGAGGACCTAGCCGGGATCTACAAGCGCTTGACGCACATCGGCGTCGAGATCCGTGCCGTGCATGATGGCAAGGCCGATATCGTGCAGGTTGGCATTCGGGGATTGGTCGGCGCTCTATACCTACAGGACCTGGCGCACAAAGTCCGACGCGGCATGGCTGGCGTCGTGCGTGACGGGCGGAACGCTGGTGGCAAGGCCTACGGTTACGCGCCCGTGCCGGGGAAACCCGGTGAATTGGTCATTGTGGAAGAAGAGGCGGAAGTCGTGCGGAGGATTTTCGCGGACTATGCCGCCGGGAAATCGCCGCGGGAAATTGCTGGCGATCTAAACGCCGAAAACGTCGCACCGCCACGCGGCGCCTTTTGGCAGGCATCAACCATCAATGGGAACCGCAAGCGTGCCAACGGCATGCTGCAGAATCCGATCTATGACGGGCGAATTGTCTGGAACCGTGTTCGCATGGTCAAAGACCCCGACACCGGCAAGCGCATTTCGAGGGTAAACCCGCAATCGGAGTGGCAGGAAGAAGATGCGCCCCATCTTCGAATCGTTCTGGCTGACATATTCGCCCAGGTGAACGGTCGGAAAGTGCGCGCAACCAGCGACAAGCCGATGAAGAAGAATGCGCGGATCTTGTCTGGCCTGCTGAAGTGCGGCGCCTGCGGGGCTGGCATGTCGATCAAGGACAAGATGGGCCGGGTTACGCGCATCATGTGCACGAAGGCGAAGGAAGCGAGGTCCTGCCACAACACGCGGCCATATGTGCTCGACGACATAGAGGCGACCGTCGTGGATGGGCTGCGCTCGCGCCTCGATGATCCGAAGCTGCTGGAATTCTACGTCGAGTGCTACAACGACGAGCATAAGAAGCTCTACGCAGGGCAGGGCGTGTCGCGAGAGAAGGCCCGCCAGCGCTTGGCCGCGGCCGAGAGGGAATATCAACGAATCCTGCAACTTGCGATCAAAGGCGTCATCAGCGAGGAAGAAGCAGCCGAACAGCTCCCCCCCCTGCGCGAAGAAAAGAAGAGGCTGACGGACGAACTCGCTGTGATCCCCGAGCCGCCAAAGGTGGTAACTCTCAAGCCAGCGCTTGTTGCCAGGTACCTTCGTAGCTTGGAAGAGCTAGACGCGGCCGTCAAATCGGGCGGGATGCTGTCGCTCGATGTTCGACGCTGCGTTCGTGACTTGGTGACTTCTGTCACCGTGTTTCCATCAAGTGCCGGAGAAAGGCCGGTGTTGAAGGTGGATGGCTACCTATCGAGCCTTGTTGATGAAGGCTTGTCCCACCGCTTTGCAGTTCGGGGGGGGACGATGGTAGCGGAGGAGGGATTTGAACCCCCGACACAAGGATTATGATGCCCATGGCCCTTTCTGAAAAGAAAGGGCTTTCTTCCTTTGTGTGCCGTTTATGTGCCAGACAGTTTTTCCGCAAGTCTTCCGGCTCTGGCCTTCTGCCTGCGCTCCGTGTCCTCGTCCTTGAATAAGCTCCCATAGAGATCGAAGGTCATCTGGATTGAGCTATGGCCCATCTCGACCTGAACCTCCTTTGGGTTGGCTCCGTCTGCAATCAACATAGAGGCATGGAAGTGCCGGAGATCATGGAAGCGGTGCCGCGGCTCCATAATCGGCTTCCCATCCTTATCGAGTTTCACCTTGCCCTTTTCGTCCTTCTCAGGATCGCAAACGCCGGCCGCGATCTGGATCGGCTTCCAGGCCCGGTTGTAAATATTCGATAGCGACTGCGGCCGGCCTTCCTCGCTCGGGAAGACGAGCTCACTTGGAGGGCACGCCACTTTCCACTGCCGCAGCATGGCGACCAGGGCAGGGGGGATCGGGATAGAGCGTCGGCCGGCCTTGCTCTTCGGCGCACCGATGACGCCCCACTCGTCAGCCCGCTGGCGGACGTGGATGACGCCCTTACTGAGATCTATCGCATCCCATGTCAGGCCGCGCAACTCGCTGGCGCGCATACCGGTGTGGATTGCAGTGCAGAGAAGCACCCGGCGGCGACTCCAGGCTTTCGAAGTCACCAACCCGATAGGGGTTCCGTCTGGTTCGGAGAGCTCATCCAGCTTCACCAAGATTGCCTTGATGTCGGCAATGGCAGGCACCTCCGCGGCGCCATCGTCGTCGCGCGTGGCGGCCCCGATTTTTACCTTGGCGGCATGATTGGCAACCACTTTTCCACGATCGCGCATTTCACTCAGGATGCCCTTGAGGCTGGCGAGCACCTTCTTAGCCAGCGACCGCGAAAGCTTTTCAAGAAGCTCATCCCGGAAGGCCATGACGCGGGCCTGATTAAGCTGCCCCAGCTTCACCGTGCCAAGCATCGGCACGAGATATGTGTCCCGGTGATATTCGTACTGGCGAACTGTGCTGCGCTCGGCTGGCGGCCTCTCGCCGCGCCCAGCCTTCACCGCCTTGATCCAGATGTCAGCGGCGTCCTTCAGGGTGATGTCCTTGTTTGGCGCGACGTGGGTGCCGTCGCGGACCTCGACACGCACGGTTGTCTCAAAGGCAACAGCGTCAGCCTTCGTGTCGAAGCTCTTGCGCTGGCGAACGCCGTGCTGGTCAGCATAGTCGAGTTGCCAGCCCTCTCGCTTCTCTCCCTTGCTGGTTGTCCAGCGGCGCTTGCGGATGGCCACTACTTCTTGTCCTCAAAAGGATCCTCGAATGGATCGCCCTGCGGCTCCTCACCCCATGACGCGGGTCGATACTCGCGTTGGGGGCCGATAGAGCCGTCTGGGTACACGAACTTCTCTGGCCGGCCTGTCCGACCGAGCGATTCGTCTTCTATCGGATCGTATTCCTCGGACGCGAGGTCCTGCTGGTATTCGTATTCGCGTTCCTGCCATTCCTGATATTGCTGTTCGATTCTGTTTCGAGCCTTCTCATCGAGGCCAGTGACCCGACCGCTGTGAATACCCTCGATTGTTGCCTTTAGCTCTGACACAAGCTTGGCAATTCCGTCCTCGCTTGCGCCGCTCCGTTGAAGCACTCGGAGCATTTCCAACAACTCATCGATCCTGGAACCCGCAACCCAAGGCTCTGGAAACTGGCGCTCCAGAATCCGGACGATCTCCTCGTTCATGGACCGGCCCATATAGTCCGCATAGGCCTTGATCCGCTCGCGGAGGCCGGGAGGCAACCTCAAAAGGTACTGATCCGGTTTGCTTCTTGTGGCTGTCACTGACGTAATCCCTGTGAACGTATATCCATTGGATAAAATGCCCCTTGACGTCAATGATATCCATTGGATAAGAATGGGCCATTATCCACTGGATATCGCCGATAGGAGCCTGATTTAAATGGATAATGAAGAATCTCTCGATCTCGTCTGGGGTGCAGAGGCGATTGCCAAGGTGATCGCCAGGACGCCGACGCAAACCCATTATCTGCTGCGCACCGGTAAGTTGCCGGCCAAGCAGGTCGGTGAACGCTGGGTGGCTTCCCGTAGGAAGCTGGTCAGCTTCTTCTTGGAGGACGCGGCTTGAGCATGGCTGCACCACACCTCGGCGCGATCCCCGATACCTTCGATCCGCAGCGCCGTAGCGAGGTTGTGCCTGACGCCGCCAGATCCGGAAAACACCGGACGTTTGACGTCCAGCCGTCTCGCAACTGGCTGTGGCCTACGACGCGCCCGGAGCAACGAAAGGCGTTCCGGGCATGGCAGTTCATCGCAAACCAGATCATCGACGATGCTGGTTACAGCTTCCAGACGATCAGCACCTTCGAACAATTCCTGTTTTGGAAGAAGGGCGAGATTTACGCCACAGACGAGCAGTTTGCTGAGGCGGCCGGAAGGTGCTCAACCAGGAAGGTCCGTCGTCAGATCGCCGCATATCGGAACATGGGGGTCATTTCGGTCGGACTTGGTTGGCGCCGGCCGAACGGCGGCAACTTCAAGAGAACGCGAACCATTCGGTTGGCTGTGCCAGCTGTGTTCGACCCCAGGATCGGGATTGAGCCAAGCGACTTTGATGCGGACAACAGTGGTCCGGATGGAGACTGCGAATGACCGGCATTCATGCGGACAACCGTGGTCCTATCACCATTGAAATCATAAGAGCCCCAACCGTCGCGGTTTTTCCGTTGGAATTCCGGATTGGCGAGGTCCGCGAGGCGGCAAAAGAGCTCGACTCGCGCAATCGCTACCTTGGGCAGCAATGGTGGGCCGCGCATATCAAGCAGCTGCGTAAGTCGCTTCGCGACCTCGGCCTCTCTTCCCATCAGATAGATCACGAAATCCAGCGCTACGGTTCCGCCGTCAGTCGCTCCCTCAATCTTCACAAGCAATATGGCTCAACGCCGGATGGTGCAGCATGAACACTGAAATCATGATGACCGGCCGCGTAGCGGTCGGCATGGGTCGAGGGACTAAGTCCCTCGTGGGGTGCAGGGGCGAAGCCCCGCATCATCGTAGAGTTCTACATCCGCGTGCGCGGGGTGCCGCATGACCGCGCTCATCCCCATCGAGGCCGGTCAGTACGTGCTGACCTACATTGAACATTTTTACCAAGGCCACATGGACCGCGACATGGCAGGCGCCCTTGGGCACCTCGTCTATGGCGGGTCTGGCTGGGACTGCCTGCGCAAGGCCGAAGACCAGTTCGAAGTGCTGCAGGTCGAGCGCGTCATGCCAAAGACCTATCTGGTACCGGGCGGCCGGCGCTATCGAGACCTCGTGGTTGCCGCGGCCAGTACCTCCGGCGAGATGCTGGCGCTCCGCGACAAGCTCTTCGCGATCGGCTTCGCCGCAGATCGGGCGATCAGAGAGGAGAAGGCGCGTCTCATCGCCGACTTTGCCGCGAAAACCAGAGCGGATGCCCTGGCCAAAGTCCATGAGGCCTTGCCGCACATCTTCGGGAGGCAGGGATGACAAATCTTGTCACCATCAACGCAATCAAGCTGCCTGATCCCGGCGAGGTGCCGGTGCTCGACTGGCTTGACAAGGCTCTTATCGAGGCTGATCCGCTCTATCAGCGACCGCTCGACGATGGCCGTGTCGACGCAATCCTGAAAGCGTTCTCCTGGCGCTCATTCGGCGCCCTTGTCGTCGTGCCTCAGAAGGATGGCAGATTCCACGCGACGGACGGCCAGCACCGGCTTGAAGCGGCCAAGCGTCATCCCATGGTGACGTACGTTCCGGCCGTGATAGTGAAGGCCGAAGACGTCCAGTCTGAAGCCTCGATCTTCGTCGAGATCAACGCCTCGCGGAAGAACGTCAGCGCGCTCGAGTTGTTTTTTGCCAAGCTGGCAGCGGACGACGAAGACGCCGAGACCATCAGGCAGGTTTGCCAGCGCGCCGGCGTCCGCATCCCGAAATACCCATCGGCAGGGTTCAGGCCGGGCGACTGTATCGCCATCGCTGCGATCCAGTCATTGATAGGCCGCCGCGGCGCCATGCGCGCCAGGCAGTACCTCGAAATACTGGCCAAGGCGGATCTGGCGCCGATTACGGCCACGCACATCAAGGCCGCGGAATACCTGATGACCGATATGGAATTCGGTGGTGCGGTTGAGGGCGTAGACCTGACAGCGACGATCCTCGCCATGAACGGATCAGCCGAGACCGAGGCGAAGCGGTTCGCCGCTACACATGGATGCCCGGTTTGGAAGGGCTTGGCTTCAACTTGGTTCCAACGATGCCGGAAGAGGAGGAAGGCAGCATGAGTGGATTCAATTGGGCGAAGAACGATGATCGCAAGCGGATGGCGCGTCAGGGCGTCGAAGACAAAGCCGGCCTTTCCAAGGACGAGCTTCGCCGGCAGGCCGACAGGCTTCTTGCCGGATACACCGGGCCTGTGACGAAGGTTGCGCCGGGCTCACGTGTGATCGGATCACATGTATCGGCGGATCGCCCGCAGATGCAGTTCACTGGTAACAAATCCAGTGAGAGGTCGGCCGCCACCAAGAAACCTTGGAAACCTAAAGGGAGCAGGATGCAAAACGATCTTTTCGGCACCGTCCAGAAGAGCGCGCGGAACCCGGCATCTTTCGACCGGACTATCCCGTCCGGCCTCGTGATCTACGCCGACGGTGCTTGTCACCCCAATCCCGGCGTCGGCGGTTGGGGCTTCGTCGTCTATCGCGACGGCATAGAGATCCATTCCGACCACGGCGGCGATCTTTCCGCTACCAACCAAACCATGGAACTCACGGCGGCTCTGATGGCGCTGCGCTGGTTTGCCGAGCGCGGCATCGTCGAGCCGGTGCGGCTGTTTTCGGATAGCCAGTATACTGTCAATGGTTGCAACGATTGGCGGCACGGCTGGAAGGCGAAAGGCTGGAAACGTGGAGGTCCGAAGGCGAAACCCGAGAACGCCGCGATTGCCAACCTGGAGTTATGGCAGGCACTCGACGAGGCGCTGACTGCCGTCCCGATCAAGCTCGAGTGGTGCAAGGGACATGCCGGGATTATTGGCAATGAACGGGCCGACGAACTCTCCGAGCTTGGCAGGGATAGCGTGCTGGCTCCGGCGGAACCTAGCCTGATCGAAAAGCAGCTTGCCTACGCCTACTGATGCCACTGGCCGTCGACGGGTCGAAGTTTCCGGCAAATGCCATTTGCATGACCGAAGGGGGTGTTGCCATTACCCCCTGAAATCAGGCATTTTATTGGTACGATCGGCGCATCGCATGAACCGGCCAGCCGTGGGATCTCAGGAAGAAATCAGCAGCATCGGCGTAGGGTGGCGGAATGCCGCCGGGGCGTTGTTACCGAAGGTGTTGCGCGCCTAACCCTTAAAAATGCCAAATCGTTACAAGGCCTTGGCTGATCGCCGGTGGTGCCAAGGTCGCCAGTTTCGGGTATAGATTTGGATATGATGGCCACGGTCACGCGCCAGAGGCCGGAAGTGGTTCGGAGCACCGTCTAGAATTACGATGACGGTACTCTGATGGGGTTGCCCGAGACCCCCGAAACAAGGCATCTTATTGGCAGCATCGGAGACGTGTGGCGGGGCGATCCCTGCCACCAGAAACGGCCAACTGCCCAGAGATGCGTCAGCGCATAACGGAAACAGCCTTCTGAGGGTGTTGCCTGTTACCCGGGAAATCGGCGATATTTCAGCCAGCATCAGAGACGTATGGCCCTGTAGGCGACGGCCGCCGAAGATAGCCGCGGTCGGCTAAGCGTGTCGCAAAGTCCTTGTGAGAGACTGGCCCGAGAGGGTCCGACTAGGGCAGTAATCAGAGGTCCTGACCAACGTTCGTCAACGAAACAGGAATGCCTCTTCGTAAAGAGTTGGCGACGGTGCAAACCTCCCACGCCTTTTTAATGAGGTCTGATGGGTCGCCGCCATCCGACATCTCAAGATGAACCTCTACATCGGCTTTAGTCGCGATGAGAGGTGATCCCTCCAAGTTGACGGTAACCCGAACAGATATCTCGCCGATCTCGTGGCCGAGGTTGTGAGCGACATACCGAAGGTCATTGCAGTAGCACCCGCCGATAGCCAAACCGAGCAGTTGGGCGCCGTTAAAGCCCAAATCCTTTCCGCCCGCTTTGCCCTCGGGGCGATCAACAACGACTGTATGACTGCCTGCCCATCCCAACGCGGCTTCAGTCCCAGCAATGTTTCGAAATTCAACCGTAGCGACGACCACCCGACCCTCCCAAGGTTATGCTATGCCTGCTCTGAGCAATGTCCGACATGAGAGCTTCGCCCAAGCTCTTGCGGCGGGCAAGAATGTGGACGAGGCCTACGAGACGTCAGCGACGCTGCGCGGAAGGTTGGGCGAAGTTAATCGTCTCCCGAACCGCTAACAAGAAACTGGATGTCATTCGGACCGCGGCTTTTGAAGCCGAATATGTGCTGAATACCCCCGTGGTCGCACACACTGAGGTGCACGTTTGCGTCATCGGGATACGCTGCAATCGCGTCGCGGATATCCCCGACACTGATCGTCCCGGTCGTGCTCGAAATATACTGTCCGTTCCAGCGATGACGATGGCTGTAGTTGATGTCGGCCATTGTTCCCCTCCAGCAAGACGTTCACTTGAAAGTAAATCGCCAGCGGCGCCCATTGGCAAGCGGCCGGATTACCGTCGACGGCAAGCAGAGCAAAACGCAGCTTCGCGGTGATCCGCGCTAATGCCAACCGGCTGCCCAGGTAGCACGAGCCACCAAGAGCGTCGGTTGCGGTCAATCGTTTCGCTGCTCGCGATCGCGATGTTCTTCGATGTCCTCTGGCTCTTGCTGATCGATACGGGTGATATTGTCTGCCTTTCTGTCTGAGCGAAGGAGCTCATCAAGCTTGGCGTGCAGGGCTTGGGTATCGCGATGTTCGGCGCGTTGGATGACGAGCGTCATCGCCCACGTCGCCAAGGTGGCAATGCCGTGCCACTCCAGAGTTGACCTATCGAATATCAACCACAGCGCGGTATAAGCGATCAGCACAAGAAATGCCGATGGGCGAGAAGCCATCGTTCCCAGTGACGTCAGTACGCGGCTGATATCCATTCACCAGAACAAATTCCCAAAGTGAAGGTTCCTTGGCCGCTAGCCCGGAGGCTCACCAGACTCTCTCGTCGCGAACAGTGGTGCGCTCGGCAGGGGTTGAACCTGCAACCTGCGGATTCGAAGTCCGATGCTCTATCCAATTGAGCTACGAGCGCACGTTATACTAATGGAACATGCCGTCCAAATGTGACCTGCAATTAGATCAGTCACGCCGGCATCGGCTTCCGCCTCAAGGCAATAGCTGATCCAGCGAGAGGAAGCGAGAGGCTACACGATCGGCTCGGACGTCGATCGGCCGGTAGATCCGCGGCATCCGTGGAACCGACCGTGAACTACACACCGTTGTCACGAGGCTCTTCCATTTGGCCAACCATTTGAGCCAGTTCGGAGTACGACGGTATATCCGCCTCCGGCTGACATTGATTGGCCAGTTGCAGCAGTCTGATAGGGAAGCAGAAAGCATTGCGGTTTGAAGGCGATATGTCGTCAGGCCGTTCTGTCACCGCTACGCTTGCCTCAGCCTTCCGCAAGGCCACGTCTATTTCCTGCGGTGAGAGCACGCCCTTCCGAACTAGGACGAGATTGATTGATGCGATGGCCATCAGCAGGCCTTCGAATTGCAAGTTGGCGGCGTTCATTGATTTGCTCCCAATTGGTGGTCACCAACGCGCGAACGCCGTAACTGATCCGGACGGCAGGGGGCAGGTCGAAAGTTAAAGGCCGACCGGCCGGAGACCCCGCCCCCCGTCGCGGGTCCTTCCTGGGTCAAAATGCACTGCGGGGACGGCGGCAGCGCGGACGTTTTTGGTATTTGGGTTGCTGACCTACTTGCTGTTTTGGTTGTTGTTGTTTTCCCGGGGCGTGTGACCTCCAGCTGCGGCGTTGAAAAATCGGCAAAGCATGGATCAACTCACGCAATCAGACATCGAAGCGTTGGTGAAGCAGTATCCGCTGCCCGATGGCGTGGACGACTGCGTCATGACCCGCGAGGAACTGGCCGACGCGCTTGTCGTCTCGACAAACACGGTGACGGCCTGGCTCGGCGATGGGATGCCGGTGCAGCAAGTCGGCTCGCAGGGCCGCCCCTATGAATTGCGGCTTTCTCACTGCTGGGCGTGGCGGCAGGCCAAAAGGCGCGAGGAGGATCTTCGCAGCGAGACGGTAAAGCGGGCGCAGGCAGCGCTGCGGCTTGCGATCGTCGGCGGTGACCCCGACTCTGTCGAGGCGCTCGACCCAAAGACACGCCGCGAGATCATCGCCGCGCAGCGCGAGCAAGAGGCGTTCCAGCGGGATCGCAACGAACTGATGCGCCGCGACGACGTGCGGAAGATGCTGGACGAACTCTTCGCCATGGTGCGCGACGTGATGGAATCGGCGCCTGACCAAGTCGAGCGCGTTACCGCCATTCCGCCCAAGGCGGCCGATGACCTGGTGAAGGTGTGCGACGGCCTCGTCGAGGAATTCGCACGCCGGGTCGACGCCTTCTGGCAAGCAAGGCCTGAAGGGGTAAGCCGTCTGAATTCGGAAAAGCTCGATGCGTAATGAGGTCTGGGCGCGGTTCCTGCCGCCGGTCGCGCCTCCGGACTTTGCGCAGGTCGGAGATGTCATTCGCGAGGCGCGGCCATCACTGAGCCCGCAAAAGCGGGTGAGCGTGCCGGAGTGGGCAAAGGAAGAGCGGCGGATTGCGCTGCCGACCTTTCGGGGCAAGTGGTCTCCCGACTTCGCGCCTTACATGAACGAGCCGGCGCGCATGTTCACCTCGCGCAAGTATGGTGCGGTGGTGTTCTGCGGGCCATCACGATCGGCGAAGTCGGAAAGCCTGATCCTAAACCCCGTCGGGCACGCGATCGCATGCAAGCCTCGCGACACTCTGGTGGTCTGCCAGACGCAGGATTCAGCGAAGCAGTTCTCGCAGCGCAAGCTGGCGCCGATGCTGCGGGCCAATTCAGAGTTGGCGGAACGCCAAATGAGAGGGCGCGGGGCCGACAACATTCATGAGAAGCAGTTTCAAGGCGGAATGAACCTGCAGATCCGCTGGCCGGTGATCGGCTACTTCTCGCAGAACGAATATTTCACCGTCCTCCTGACCGACTACGACCGCTTCCCGGAGGATATCGACGGCGAAGGGTCGGGCTTCTTCCTAGCCAGGAAGCGCACTCAGCACGCCGGCTCTCTCGGGATGACGGTGTGCGAGGGCTCGCCTGGTCGAGTGATCGAGCGTGACGACTGGGAACCGGCGACGCTGCACGAGGCGCCACCGTGTTCCGGCATCCTGTCGGAGTTCAACCAGGGCACGCGCGGGAAGGTCTATTGGGACTGCCCGCACTGCCGGACAGCGTTCCAGCCGCTTTTCGCATCCCTCCACTGGGAGACGAAGGGTAGCGCCGGCGAGAGCGCCAAGACTACCTTCATGGCTTGCCCGCATGGGTGCGTGATCGGGCCTGACCGCAAGCGCGACATGAACGCGGCCGGCGTCTGGTTGCATGAGACAAACGACGGCCAAAGCCTCGTCGAGATCGACGACCCAGCGGTGCGCGATACGGATGTCGCGTCCTATTGGTGCGAGGGACCGGTGGCGGCGATGCAGAGTTGGGAACAACTCGTGCTTCGCTACCTGCAGGCCAAGGCCGCCTTCGACGAGCGGGGCGACGAGAAGGCGTTAAAGGCGACCGTCACCCTGGACCAGGGGCGCCCGCATCAGCCGATGGTTCGCCTGGTCGGCGATGCGCTGGCAGTCGAGACGTTGAAGGCGCTGGCGCAGCGCTTCCCGATGCGCGTCATTCCCGAGGCCGCTCGGTTCACGACGATCCAGGTCGACGTGCAGGGCGGACGTTTCGTGGTTTCTGCCGAGGCAGTGGGCGAAGGTCTCGAGCGTTGGCTGATCGACCGGTTCGACATCATCGAGCCGCCGGCAACGGCACCGGGAGCGGAACCCGGCCCGGATGGAAAGCCGCGGCGCGCGCTCGATCCGGGCCGCTATGTGGAGGATTGGGCGGTTCTCGAACCGCTCTTTGATCTCGCCTATCCGGTGGCAGGGACGGGTTTCTCGCTGCTGCCGCGGGCGGTGATCATCGACTCGGGCGGTGCGGCCGGTGTGACGGCCAACGCCTACAAGTTTCTGCGCGCCATGCGAAAGCGCGGCTATGGGCAAAGGCTCTATCTGGCCAAGGGACGCGGCGGGCTCAACCGGGAGCGGGCAGTTTACCAGGCGCCGGAAAAGGTGCTCGGGACGAGCAAGCGGCGGAAAACCGACATTCGCCTCGTCATGGTCGGAACCGACCCACTCAAGGATGAGGTGGCCCTGGCGCTGACGCGCAAAGAACCTGGGCCGAACGCCTATCACCTGCCGGACGGCCTATCCGATGCCGCCTTCGCAGAATTCTGCGCGGAGCTCAGGACAGACACAGGCTGGGACCCGAAAAAGCAGGGCATCCGAAATGAATCGCTCGACCTGGCCGTCTACGCCAGAGCGCTGGCGATCGTGCTCAAGGCCGAGAAGATCGACTGGGGGAACCCGCCACCGTGGGCGGGGCCGATCGAAAAGAACCCCTACGCGGTAAAGATCGTCAGCGCACCCGGGCCGGACGCGCCCCCGAAAGTGGAAAAGGCCGCTCCACGGCAAATGCGTCGCCAACGACGCAGCGGCGGATGGTTGAGGTAGATCGATGGCATATTCACAGGCGCAGATCGACGCGCTGAAGGCGGCAATGGCGTCTGGCGTGCTCACCGTTCGACACGGCGAAACGACCACCACCTTTCGCTCGCTCGCTGAAATGCAGAAGCAGCTTGCTGACATGGAGGCCGACGTCTCTGCCTCACCGACGCGGCCACGCCGCACTGTCGCCGGCTTCAGTAACGGGTGCTGACCATGGGCTTTCTCTCACGTCTCGGCGACTTCATCACCCCCGGCCGCGCGCTCAAGGGCGAGGCGATCCGCCAAGCCCGCATGGTCTACGATGGTGCTTCCCGCAGCCGTCGCACGCAGGGCTGGCGCTCCGTCTCGACCGATGCGAACACGGAAGTCCTAGGCGCCGCGAGCCGGCTGCGCGATGTCGCCCGTGACATGGTTCGCAACGTGCCACTGGCCGCGCGGGCCAAGCACTTGATCGCCCACAACGTCGTCGGCACAGGGATCATCCCGACAATCGAGTGTGATGACGAACAGCTAAAGGGGCAGCTCGAGGATCTGCTGAAGCAGCATTTCGACACCACAGCCTGCGATGCCTATGGCCGACATGATCTCTACGGCCAGCAGAACGTTGTCATGGGGACCGTGCCGGAATCCGGCGAGGCCCTGATCCGATACAGACCGCGCTATGCATCTGATGGGCTGCCACTGCCGTTCCAGCTTCAGGTGATGGAGCCGGACTATCTCGACTCTTCTGTCAACGGACCACAGGCCAACGGCAACTACGCGGTGCAGGGCATCGAATTCAACCCCTTCGGCAAGATCGAAGCCTATCACCTGTTTCCTGAGCATCCTGGCTCGATGGCGACGTACTCGCTGCAGGTCAGCAAGCCGGTTCCGGCCGAATTCATCGCCCATGTCTTTTACACCCAGAGGCCAGGCCAAGCCCGTGGCATCTCGTGGTTCGCTCCAGTCATCCTGCGCATGCGCGACAGAGCGGACTTCGCCGACGCCCATCTCATGCGGCAGAAAATAGCGGCCTGCTTCGTGGCCTTCATCAAGTCGTCAGAAGGCTCTGGCGTAAAGGATGAAGGCAAGGACTATCCCGTCGAGTCGTTCGAGCCTGGCATGATCGAGCGGCTGAACGACGACGAGGAAGTCACCTTCGGCACCCCTCCGAAGGTCGATGACTACGCCGACTACATCAAGGGTCAGGATCGCGAGATCGCGGCCGGGCTCGGCATTTCGTATGAATCGTTTTCCGGCGACCTGTCCAACGTGAATTTCTCTTCCGGGCGCATGGGCTGGCTGGTCGAGCAGCGCAACATAGACGCGTGGCGCAACTTCATGCTGCTGCCGCAGATGATGCAGCCGGTCGGCAAGTGGTTTCTCGATGCGGCTGCCATCAAACTCGGTCGGTCGATCTCGGCCAAGGTCCTATGGACCCCACCGCGCCGCGAGATGATCAATCCGCGGGAAGAGGTGGCGGCATCCCGCGACGCGATCCGCACCGGGCTTTCTTCGCGTTCGAATGAGCAGCGCAAGCTCGGCTTCGACCCCGCCGATCTTGATGAGGAAATCGCCGCCGACAACACCCGGGCGGACGATCTCGGCCTGATCTTCGACAGTGATCCGCGCAAGGTCACGAGCGTGGGCAACCCAGCACCGCAGCAACAGCCGCAGAACTAGCTAGTCTCAACGAAAGGAAACACAATGACGCACCGACTTCTCGTCGGCGGCGAGGTCGTGCTTTACGGCAACGTCGGCGACATATGGGGTGATGGCACGGGGTTCACGGACCGCGATGTCATCGATGCCCTGGCCGAGGTGGGCCCTGGCGACGTGAGTGTCCGGGTCAATTCCGGCGGTGGCTATGTCAGTCACGGCGTGGCCATCTACAACGCGCTCGTTGCCCACCCCGGCAAAGTGACCGTTTCGGTGGATGCCATCGCGGCCTCCTCGGCTTCCGTCATCGCCATGGCCGGCGACAGCATCGTCATGCGCACCGGCGCCCTGCTGATGATCCACGATCCATCCGGCATCACCATCGGCAACGCCGAAGCCCACCGCTCCAACGCCGGCATTCTCGACAAGACGGCAGACGTCATCGCCGGCATCTACGCCAAGCGTACCGGCGCGAACATCGACGCCATGCGCGAACTCATGAAGACCGAGACCTGGCTGACTGCCGATGAAGCGGTCGCCCAGGGCTTCGCGACCGCAACCGACGATACGGCGGCCGAAGCGGTCGCTGCCTTCGACTACAGCATCTACGCCGGCCTTCCGTCGTCGATACCGCAGGAGGCGCACCGCGCTCGCCCTGCTTCCCCCGTGGCCAATGCCACTTCTCGAAAGGAGCCTATCATGGCACAGACTGCACCCGTGACGGCCACGGTAACCCCGGCCGCGCCCGTCGCCAATCATGCCGACGAAATCTTCGCCCGCTGCGAAGTCGCCAATCTCACCATGGCCGAGACCTCGGCGGTGATGAAGGCCGCCGCTGGCGACCTGGAGAAGGGCAAGGACGGCATCATCAACGCGCTTGCCGCTCGCGACAAGCAGCCGGAAATCCGCCCGGTCGCCACTGTCACCGCCGATGCCCGCGACCGCTTCAAGGAAGGCGTGTCGAAGTCCCTGATGGCCAAGGCTGGTCTGGAGGGCGGCGAGGTCAACGAGTTCTCCGCAATGTCGCTGCGCGAAGTCGCTCGCGAATCCCTCGTCCGCAACAACGTCAATATGACGACGTTCCGTGATCCCATGGCCATGGTGGGCGCTGCATTCACCATGCAGCACTCGACCAGCGACTTCGTCGAGGTGCTCGCGAACGTCGCCAACAAATCCATGCTCAAGGGCTACCTCGAGGCCGAGGAGACCTTCGAAGCCTGGACCGCGAAGGGCGTGCTGTCGGACTTCAAGCCGACCAAGCGCGTCGACCTGAACCTCTTCCCGGCGCTGTCGGAAGTTCCGGAAGGTGGCGAGTACTCCTATGGGACCATCGGCGACCGCGGCGAGACGATCCAGCTTGCCACTTACGGCAAGATGTTCTCCATCACCCGACAGGCAATCATCAATGATGACCTGTCGTCCTTCACGCGCATTCCCTCGCGCATGGGCCGCGCTGCGCGCCGCACCATCGGCAATCTGGTCTACGCGCAGATCACCGGCAACGTGGTTATGTCGGACGGCAAGCCGCTGTTCCACGATGACCACGGCAACAAGGGCACTGGCGGCGTCACGATGGCAGCGGTCGACGCGGCCCGCTCGGCGATGGCACTGCAGAAGGACCCCGACCAGAATGCCACCGGCGGCCTGAACATCCGCCCGGCGTTCATCCTGGTCCCGGTCGAACTGGAGGGCAAGGCGACGGCGCTAATGGCGGCGGAATTCGATCCGGCCGGCACGCAGAAGAACCCGAACACGGTGCGCGGCCTGGCTCAGGTCGTTTCGGAGGCACGCCTTTCGCAGAGCTCCAAGGCGAAGTGGTATCTCGCAGCCAATCCGAACGCGCAGGATACGATAGAGGTGGCCTATCTCAACGGCAACTCCTCACCCGTGCTTGAGCAGCGTGATGGCTGGAGTGTCGACGGCGCCGAGTTCAAGGTCCGCATCGATGCCGGCGTCAAGGCGCTCGACTTCCGCGGCCTGTCCGAGTCGAGCGGCTCCTGATGAGTGCGGACGGGCCACGCGCCCGTCCATCCACCCACCCGATTTCAAATCCTCGAAAGGAGGCCTGCTATGGCCAAGAACTACGTTAAGCCGGGCGATACGATCCCGTTTACCAACCAGGCCGCAACCGGTGCTGCGGATATCAAGTCCGGCTCCGGTGTTCTCGTCGGCTCCATCTTCGGCGTGGCCAAGACCGATATTGCCGTTGGCGCCAAGGGCGAACTCGATCTCGTCGGTGTCTGGAATCTGCCCAAGGTATCGGCGCAGGCCTGGGCCTTCGGCGAGAAAATCTATTGGGCGACTGCCACGGCGAACTGCACCACGACCGCCAGCGGCAACAAGCTGATCGGCGTTGCGTACGCTTCTGCGGCCAATCCGTCCGCAGTCGGCAAGGTCAGGCTCAACGGCATCTCGATCTGATGCCCGACCCGATGCTCGACTGGAGCGGCGAGACGGTCGTCATCCTGGCCGGCGGCCCGTCGGTTCTGGATCTCGACCTCTCGCTTCTCCTCGGGCACCGGGTCATCGCCATCAACTCGGCGTGGAAGCTCTATCCCCTCGCCGATGTTCTCTTCTTCGCCGATGGTCGCTGGTATGACCGGTTCAAGCCGATGGGCTTCTCCGGCCTCTGCGTGACCACTGGCAGCGTCTCGGACCCTGCAGTGGTGCATCTGGCCAAAGTGGCGCCGACGCGTCTGGCGACTCTGCGGGGCGAGCTTGCCCTGAACCGCTCCAGCGTCACCGGAGCAATTAATCTGGCCGTCCACTTCGGAGCGGGAAAGATCGTCCTGCTTGGCGTCGATGGCAAGTTCGTCGACGGGCGCCGACACGGCCACGATGACGAATACCCATGGCATTACGTGGCGCGGAGCTACGAGGATCAAACGGCCGAGTTCCGACAGGTCGCGCCGTCCATCCCGGTGCCGGTGATCAACTGCAGCCCGGTCAGCAATCTCAAGGTATGGCCGCGCATGTCGCTGGCCGAGGCGCTCAAGATCGAACCGGCGTAGGCGAGGTAAGTAATGGACTGGCAAGCGCTTCTGTATGGCCCGAACTATGCCGTCTTTGGGGTGCCGGCGACGCTAATCATCGAGGACGGTCCTACACTCACGTTGACGGTGATCGACAAGACGACCGGCGTCGAGGTTGGTGGATCAGTCGATGTCCAAACGGTCCTCCCGGCGGCCACGGTGCGCGCGACCGAACTGGCGAGCATCGATCTCGCCGACCTGGAAGACGCGAAGCTGACGTTCAACGGCAAGACCTGGCGTGTGGACAGTCACCTGCCGAAGCCGTCCCCAAAGGGCGAGGCCGACGGCGAAATCTATCTGTTCCTCTCGGAGAAATAACGATGGATCATCGCGAGGCGATCCTTGCCCGGCTCGTGGAAATCGCGGCCGGCGTCGAAGGTGTGATCAAGGCGTACCGCAACAAGTCCGACGTGCCGGAGAGGCAGAGGCCGGCAATCGTCATTTGGGACGCCGATGAACAGGCAGACGATGGCGATCCCACCAAGCGACCGACGAACGCGCCGCGCCGCATCCACATGAGCCCGGAAATTTACATCCTGCTGTCCGGATCACCGGAAGGCGTCGGCACCTTGATCAACCAGATCCGGGCGCGGTTCGTTCGTGCAGTGTTCAGCGACGCGTCCTTGAAAGATATGACGTTCAACGGCGAAGGCATCCGATACGAGGGCTGCGCCACAGGTCTCGCGCGCGGGCGCTCGATGGAGGGCGAGATGGGGGTGAGCATCAGCTTCACCTACCGGATGTGGCCCGACAAACTCTGAAGCATCCCCCTCACCATTCACCCCGAACCCCGCCAAGCGGGCTTTTCCTATTGGAGACATCCCAATGCCAGTTTCCCCCAATACGCTGAACTACTTCCAGGGCACCGGCCTCCTTGAGTGGACGCCGAAAGGCGGCGCCAAGCGCGACCTCGGCAACATCGTCGAGTGCGAGTTGACGCCAACGGTGGGCACGAAGAGAGAGCACAAGTCGTCGCGCAATGGCTCGAAAAAGACGGACAAGGTCCAGTACGACGACAAGTCCGTCACCATCCGCATCGTTCTCGATGAAATCACCGCCGAGAACCTGGGAATGATGATGATGTCGGACGTCGATGAGTCGACGGAAGGCAAGGTCATTCGCATCATGTCGAAGTCGATCATCGAAGGGGCGCTCACCTTCACCGGCACCAATGACGTCGGCAACAAGGTGCATGGTGACTTCCCGAACGTCTCATTCGGCCCCACCGGCTCCTTCAGCCCGATCTCTGGGGATGATTGGGGCCAGATCGAGATCACCGGCGACCTGCTGGCGACCGAGTACACCGACGGCACGTCCGACTTCGGCCGGATGACCATCGTGGATGCGGAGGAGTAATCCATGGCGGGTTTGCTTGATATCGCACCGGTTGCGGAGACCGTTACCGCTCTGGGCGAGAAGGTCGAAGTCTATGGCGTTTCCGCCAAGGGCGTCGCCGTGCTGCTTTCGCGCTTCCCCGAGTTGCGCATGCTGATAACGGGCAAGTCGGTCGACGTCGATCGGCTCATGGAAATGGGCGGCGATGCCGTTTCCGCGATCATCGCCGCCGGCTGCGGCTATCCAGGAAGTGAGCAGGCCGAGGCGATGGCAGATCGCATCGCCGTCGACGAGCAGGCCGATCTGCTGGCAGCGATCCTGAGGCTGACACTCCCAAAAGGCATGGGCCCCTTCGTCGAGAAGCTGACGGCGCTGGGGGCGGTTCTGGGCGCCGAGGGCGGAGCATCGCCAAAGGCGCGGGTTACGAAATCGCAGAAGCGATAGACACGCTCATCGCGGCCGGCCACCCGCCGGCTGCGGTGTGGGGTTACACCCCAAAACAGATTGCCGGCTTCCTGTTGTTTGCCGGCAAGCGGCGCAACCGCGAGAATGCGGAGCAGCTATCCATCGGCGCCTTGGCCGCGCGTGGCGATCCTCGCGAGGTCCAAAGGATCATCAAGATCTCCGAGAAGGACTAGGCTCGGCCATGGCGCGCGTCCGATACATCTATACGCCGGATGAGTTGCGCGCGGCTCTGATCGAGATCGATCGCCCGATCGCGGTTGCCGCAAAAGGCGCGATGCTGGAGTTCGCCGACAATGTGAAGCGAGAGGCTCGGGCAGACATTGCCCGGGCCGGCTTCGGCAAGCGGTGGCAAAACGCTTTCCGCGTTGATGTTTATCCGCAGGGCAGCAAGCGGGTTTCAAGCAAAGCTGCGGCACTGATCTATCACAAGATTCCGTACGCCGATGTTTTCGAGGCTGGCGCGACGATCCGCGGCAAGTCGAAACTCTGGATTCCACTCTCTTCGACCCCGAAGAAAGTCGGCTCCAAGCGCATGACGCCTAAGCTCTACACGCAGGCGTTCGGCCCGCTGGTGACCATGAACATCCGAGGAAAGACATTCCTCGGCGGGAAGGTATCGCTTTCCAAGGCCCAGGCGAAGAGTGGTCAGGTCGGCAAGGTCACGACAGCACGGCTCCGGAAGGGCGGACAGAAAAGCAATTCCGGAGCGACTCCGACGCGCACCGTGCCGCTGTTCATCGGTGTCGACAGCGTGAGCATCAAGAAGCGCTTCTCCATTCGCCAGATCACCGGCAGGGCGGCCGGACGCCTGGCCGAGCTCTACGCCAAACACCTGCTCATAAAGGACTGACGCGATGTCGGGACGACAGACCATTAAGCAGCGCATCGCCTTTGAAGGCGGCGAGGCGATGAAGGCGCAGCTGCAGGCGCTGGGCGACGTCGGTGAAAAGGCGTTCAAGAAGATTGGCGCGGCCACAAAGCAGGCTGATTTCGCCAAGCTAAGCGCTTCTCTCAGCCGCGTCGGGTCTGATCTCGCCACCGTTGGCCGTCGTCTGACACTCGCCTTCGGGGCAATCACGACGTCGGCCGGTGCTGCTGGTGTGGCGATGGTCGCGCTCGCGAGGAACAGTGCGCTTACGGTCACGGAGGCTGGAAAGGCAGCGGCGTCTGCTGGCCTCCAGATAGACGCATATGGCCGCTTGGCGTTCGCCGCCGAGGCCGCCTATGTCAGCCAGAGCGATTTTCAGGCAGGCATGAACCGCCTCAACAAGGAGTTAGGGGCGGCATTAGCCGGCAACAAAGCATCCGCCGACAAGTTCAAGATGCTCGGTATCGCCATTCGCGACGCCAATGGGAAGATCCGCCCGACAGAGGCGATTGTGCGGGATCTCGCGAGGGCCTTCGCGCGGATGCCGGACAGCGCCAGGAAGAGCGCCTTGGCGATGGAATTCTTCGGGAAGTCGGGCGCCAGCTTGATCCCGTTCCTGAACCAGGGCGCGGATGGGTTAAAGGAACTCGCCGACAAGGCCGAAAGGCTCGGCATCGTCTTCTCCCCCGACCAGCTGAAGATCGGCGATGCGCTGCGCACCGCGCTCGATGATATGGGCACCGCCGTCAAGGCCGCTCGCGTGCAGCTCGGACTGTTGTTCGCACCAGGAGTAACGCGCGCTGCCAATTCGCTACGCGACATGATCGTGAAGAACCGGCAGGCGATGCTGGATTTCGTCAGCCGCGCCGTCGAACCTGCAACCATCCTGATAAAGGATTTCGTGTCGGCCCTCACCGGCCGGGATGCCGACGTTCAAAACAAATGGATAATCGACTGGCGGGACGGGATTATCCAGTTCGGCAAGGATGCCTACAACGTTGCCAACAGCGTTGTTTTGCCCGCATTCAAGGCGATTCACGGGGCGGCCACTGGCGTCACTGAGGCGATTAACAAGCTGTTCGGCACCAATCTGACGGGCGGGCAGTTGCTTATCGGAGCCTCCCTGCTCAACCTGATTGGTGGGTTCAAACTACTCCGTTCCGGTATCATGCTGGCGGTCGAAGCTATCGCTCTGCTGGCGCGAGTTTTCTGGGCCAATCCATGGGCGTCCGTCATCGTCGGCATCGGCACCTTGATTGCGGGCTGGGCGACGCAGACAGGTGAAGCGACGCGAGCTTTGCAGGTCCACGAGGATTTGGTCGGCAAGGTCAGGGACGCTTACGACCAAGCCGGCCGCAAGGTCGCTGACATGACGCAGCAGATGAAGGATCAGGCTCTGATCCAGGCGCGTCTATCTTTGGAAGCTGCCAACAAGGGCCTCGATGCATCGATCAACGACGCGATCAATGCGATCGAACAGTTCGATGGCCTCCTGCCTCATGCAGCCGATAAGCTTTTTGAAGTGTTCAAGCAGTTCAAGAATACACGGGATGTGGAGGCGTTTCGCGAGGAGATTTCGAAACTCGGCGCGGCCAGCCCGGAGCTTGGCAAACTGGCGCAGCAGTTTCTTGATCTGACGGAGGCACCTCACAAGTTCGTTAAGGATGCAGCCGAAAGCGTCAACTGGATCAACGTAACGACCGGCGCGATCACTGACTCCCAGTTTGCCCAGCGTCAAGCTGCTCTTGGAATTGCCGGCTATGCTGGCGTGATCAAGCAGAGTGCTGACGAAATTAAGGGGGCCGGCGAAGCGGTCGCGCAGACCTCGGCCAAGGTCGAGGATCTCGGCAATACCATCACCGTCACCAAGTACGGCGCCAACGGGCCGGTCAAGCAGGTCTTCGAACTCGCCAACGGCGTTGCTCGTGCAGTCGATCAGTCAAAGGTGGCGTTGGATGACCTAAACACCAGCAGTGATGCAACGGGCCAGAAGATCAAGTCGGTCACAGATGGCGTCGCATCAGCGATCCGGTCATTGCCGGAAGAACTGCGCGGCCAGACGACGCCAGCGGAGGCTTTGACCGAAGGTCTCGACAAGGCCGGCGCCGATATCCAGCAGGTCGCGACCGAGATCACCATCGTCGCCGGTTCGGCTAAACAGGGGGTAGATGCCCTCGGCCAAAGTTGGGCGGACACGAACAAGCAGGCGGCGGATACCATCTCGGCCCTGCCGGACGGTGCCCGTGCTGCGGTGGATGGGCTGGCGACTGAGGTTGCCCGCATCCCGACCATCTTCGCGGATGTTCAGGGATCGTCGGGTCTTTCTGATGCCATCATGGAGCCGTTTCGGCAGCTTCCTGGCCAGATCGATGCAATCATGGCGGCGATCAAGGCGGCGGTGGAAGGCGGCTTCTCGGCCATCTCCAGCAACGTTCGGCAGATCGGCAGCGAGATCACGACGATGATCAATAGCATCATCGCCGCGCTTCGCCAGGCAGCCGCACAGGCCGCGAAGCTCCGCTCATCCGCCGCGTCGTCGTCTTCCTCGTCATCGCGCTCCGGTGGCAAGGGCTTTTCCCTCGGTGGCCGGGTGTGGGGGGCTGGCACGTCGACAAGCGACAGCATTCCTGCCTGGCTATCGAACGGCGAGTTCGTGGCGCGGGAAAGGGCGGTGTCCTTCTATGGTCCCGGCCTATTCCATGCCCTGAATAACCTGCAGCTCCCGAGGGACTTTCTCGACAAGATTAAGGGCTTCAACCTCGGCGGGCTGGTCAATGGCATCAGGTCGCGCCTGTCGAGCTTCAACATTCCGCAGTTTGCCAATGGTGGGCTCGTCAACGCCGCGCTTGCACCTGTCGCTGCCGCCTCGGGCCGTCCTGTTGTGCTGCAATTGCCCGGCGGACAGATGATCGCCGGATTTACCGGAACGGAAGATGCGATCTCGCAACTGCAGCGCCATGCTGCCGGTAAGGCGGTGACGTCCGCAGGACGCAAGCCGGGGTGGTACAAGTAATGTTCGAATCGACGCTTCTCCGGCTGTCACCCATCAGCGTGCCGCCATATTCGGCTCGGGGCATATCGCAGACGCTCGGGCCGATCGACAGCGCTTCGGCAATGCGCCGCACCGTCAACGGCAAGTTGATCGACCTGTCGTTTGCCGGCTTTCGCAAGTTCCGGTCATCCATCACCTGCACCGATCAGCAGCACCCCGCGCTCAGTGGCGTCTGGCCGGGCATGGAGCTCGTCGTCGACTGTGTGGCGGAACTGTCCTACCTCACGGCCGGCGGCGCCCCAGCGCGCCCTCTGGCGTCAACAACGGACGACGAGGCCATCCGTGTGGAAGGCGCATTCACCTTCTACCGCCCGCGCCTGGTCATGCTGGTGGCCGACTACAGCATCAGCACGGACGAATGGGGCGCCGAGGTCGGCTGGTCCCTCGATCTTGCAGAGGTCTAGCCCGTGTTTCATGTCGCTTGGGTTGATCCGTCCGAAACCACCTTCGGACCCGAACATGTGCGCGAGGATGAGGACGTCCTTGCGTTCGAAATCACCCACGCCGAGGGTGACTTCGCCAGCTTGGCGCTTGACATTCGCAACCCGCGGATTGGTCTTCTCGCGTCTGGTCGAGAGGTGTGGCTGTGGTTTTCCTGGACCGATGATGCAAACCCGGCCGGTGGGGCGCGAGAGCTGTTTCTTGGCCGTCTTGTAGGCGTGCCGGAGGCCATTCACGAAGACGCGGTCCGGCTGACCTTTACCGCTAGGCCGCAAGGTTTCGACGCCACCAAGGAGGCGCTGGCCGAAACGCTGAAGGTGCGGCCCTATTGGGATCCGATCTTCGTGCGCGAGGATCGCCGCGACGATCCAGACAGCGTTCTGGAGTCGCGCACCCAGCTTTGGCATATCGACCGCATCACCCACGACCTGACCGTGTCCGACATCCTTGCCGGGGAAGACGGTACGATCGAGGTCGGCGGCAACTTCTTCCGCGACAGCCTCGATGTGCGCCTTTCCTCGCCGCCAGCCCGGCAGGTTGAGGTCGAGGCCGAACTAAGCTGGGACCAGATCGCGGCCGGCAACATTGATCTGACCGCACGGTTGGCGAGAGCAGCGCGGGCAGCGGGTGCCGGCAACGGCTATTCGATCACCACGCTTACCGGCGAAGGGCTCATGCGCGACTGGCCGCAGGAAGGCCGGCGCATCGGCGGCGGCTGGGAGTTTGGCCCCTGCAGCGTCGAGCGGTTGGACGGGACTGTTTCGCCTCTGTCGTTCCAGAGTTTCGAGTGGTTCAATGGCGTGGCGAAGTTCCCGCTCTGGACCCTGAAGCCTGTACTCACTGCCCGGTATGACGTGACGCGCAAGCGGGTGGAGCGGGTGAAGTTTACGCTGCATGCCGACTGCCAAGCGTTGCTGACCGAGCCGGGTGACGAGGAGATCCTGAAAATCGCAGTTGCCAGCGATGATGTTGGCAATCCTGTCGATCCCGCCGACACCGATCATCCCGACGGCGTGATCCCGATCGGCGACCTGCGGCGGCGGGCCTATCTGCCGACCGAGCGCGGCCGGCGCAGCCTGGAATATCTGATCTGCCTGGCGCGCGCCCAGCTTCTGGTTCGGTCGCGGGCCGTCGAGATCAGCTTCGCCATGCCGTTCGAGGATGGGCTTGATCTGTCCTGCCGGAAGAATGCCAGCATCATCGACGATCGTCTTCCCGGCGGTCGGGCCAGCGGCAAGATCATCGCCTATTCACTGTCCGGTGACGGCGACAGTGGTGAGTTTTCGGCCTCGGTCACCATGGGTTGCACCATCGGCCGCGGCAACACGGTCACCACCGTTCCCGGCACGCCGAGCTACGTCGAAGAGGGCTATGTTGAGGATGGCTGGCAGGTTCGGGCGGATGCCACGGTAATGCCGATTGCCGGCGAGGTGACCTATGCTGAGTTCGGCAACATCGCGCCGAATGACGATGGCGTGGATTTCTTCAACCTTCGCGCCGACGACGTGATCCTAGACATCGCGGTTTACAACGGCGAGTCGATCCAGCGTGACGTGATTGCCGAGTTCCCGGGAGACCTGGAAGGGGCCAAGGAAGCGCTCAACGAGGTCTATACCGAAGTCTATTGCTCGCTGAAACCGCTCAAGGGCGGGCCGTTCGAGACCGAATATCCGATCACGGTTAGCGACCTAATGGCGCCGAAGACAATCGATCTCGAGGCGGGTGCGGTCTGATGGGTGAGTTTGCATCGAACCTCGGCATCAGTTCGGGCGGTGGCAGCAGCTACACGTCCACGAGGCCCAAATATCCGTCCATGTCCTTCGGCGGTCAGTCCGCACTGACCAGCACGCCGATCGAGAAGATCAATCGCACCGGCCTACCGGAAGATGTGCTGAAGCGGCTGGCGGCCAAGCGCCCCCCGGTCGTCGAGGATCTGGAGGCCGATTTCCGCTTCGGCAAGCCGGGGCAACTGGATGCCGAGGCGCCTAAGACGGTGAGCATTGTCGCCCAGACATCAAGCGACGAGAAGCCGGAAGACCCACCTGCGGATGCTATCATCAGGGACTACGACTTCGTGTCGCGCACCGTAGAAGTGGTGCGCGTCGAGAATCCAGATGATCCCGAACAGTACGTCATGAATGAACGGGATACGTCGGTCATGTTCCGCCAGCGCGACACCGGAGACTACATCCGGTTGAACATCAGCTATCCTCGATGACCGGCTACGGCTCTGCTTCCCAGCCGGTCAATCTCGGCCCGTTCCGGCGTATCGTCGAGGTGCATTGGCGCAAGGATGACCCATCTCCGACGCATCTGGCGGTGGCGTTGCGGGTCAGGCCGGTAAATGCGACTACCCCAGAACCCGGCGGGTTTGCGCCGTCATATTGGGGGCCGTCCTATCCGCCGCCGCCAGCGCCTGCCGCTGGCCCGCATCGCATCACTTTCTGGGACACTCACCTCTATTATGAAGGGCGCGGCTGGAAGCCGATACTCTTCGATATCGAGGTGAACGGACTTCCTGACTACGGCGACATCAATCTGGAAACCCTCCAGGTGCATTGGTATTGGCCGCCATATGATCCAACCGTCGATACCTTTCGGTGGCGCAATCCGACTGGCGAGGCGATCATGCCGCTGCCGCGCGATGGCGGCATCTCGTTCCTTGCTGGGGCGCCGTCGATCGATGGCTATCTCAGCGGTGCGCTCATTGCCGAGCGCCAAGTGATAACGCCGACGACAGCCGTGCTGAGTGGGCGGACATTTAATTTCGTCGGTGCTGCTGCCCGACACAATTTCCCGGGCATCGGTGTGGGAAATACCCTTATCGAAGGACCTGGTGGCGGCGATAGCTTCGAAATGTGGCTGCTGTTCCAATACGAACCGCCTGAAGGTGATTCATGACTGAAGTCTACCGCACTGACGGGCCTTGGGGGCTCGGCAAGGGAAGCAACCTGACCCCGGGCGAGGTCGACGCGAATTTCTGGGGCCTGACCCAGCGGGTCGCCGAACTCCTTGCTGACATCCCTGCGCCGGTGAACATCTCCAATATCGATGTCTCTGGCACTCAAATGAAGATATTTCTGGAGGATGGGCGTCAGTTCGGACCCTTCACCTTGCCCCAGGCCAACTTCCGGCCGAGCGTCGTGGGGCTGGTGGCCGCGGCGACATTTGCTCCGGTGCTGACCGACAGCAACTGCTACAAGCGCTGCACCAATGCCGGCGGCTGTGTCGTCACCGTTCCGACGAATGCCAGCGTTGCCTTTACGGTCGACACCGAAATCTCTTTCCGGCAGGTCGCCGACGGGCCGGTGAGCTTCATTGGCGCAGCGGGCGTGCTCATCCATCCAGTTCGCGGCTTCCTGCACCAGACGGCACAACAGGGCGCCACCGTGAGTTTGAAGAAGGTGGCGACTAACGAATGGGAAGTCACCGGCTGGCTTGCCCCGGAGCCGGAAGAATGATCCCGGCTCTTTCCGCGCAGATGATGAACGGCTTGGGCGGCGGCGATCCGGGCTGGATACCGGAAGGGGCAGTCGCCCATCTCAATTTCATCGGCGGGAATTACTTCGCCGGCGGGCAGAGCAGGACGGTCGACACGATCTTGGGCGGCGCGTTCCTCCCTGTGTCCATTGACCCGTCGATGGGCATGTATGTCGACAACACCAGCCCCAACCGGCCGAACGCAATTGGCCCGCTGTTCGATGACATTGCAGCGGGCCTCGCGGCGGGTTGCACGGTGGTCTTCGAGATCCAGTTCCAGGACGACCCATATGGCTCGTTCATCCATCTCATGGATGCCGCTGGCGCGAATGCTGCGACGGAATGGGTCTCCGGCACTATTTTCGGCGGTGCCGCCTATGTTCAGGATCAAGAAGACATCGAGCTCAGCGCTGGCGCCGGTTCGCTGACCACGGCAGGCCTACACAAGATCGCGTTCACCTTCGCCCGTCGGGCTGATGGAGATTTCGAATATGCCGTCTCGAGCGATGGCAGTGTCGCCGAGACCATGACCGTCGACTACGCGCCTTTGTCGCCCGTCAACACGATTACGCTTTTCCACGATGGCGACGACACCAGCATCTTGGATGATGCCTGGGTTCACTCGATCACGCTCTATCCGGCAGTCGCACCTGCCGGCCTCCCAGCCCTCACTGCCTGACCCCATTCACATCGCAACAGGAGTAGCCCATGGCCACGCTGGTCATCACCTATTCGTGCATTGATGCCTCCCGCCATTACGTTGCCCCTGTGGCGCGCGGTGCGAGCGTCAGGACTGAAACCGTCACCATGCCCGGCAACGGCACCCTTTCGGCGAAGGCGCCGGAGGAGATCGTCGAGCTCCTGGCCGATGTCGACTGTTGGGTGGCGATCGGCGCCACGCCGACGGTCTCGGCCCTGCCAGACGGCACGCGGGCCGCGCGCAAACTGGCCGCCGGCATGCCCTATCAGTTCAATGTCTCGGCCGGCGAAAAAGTGGCCGTGGCGGCAGCGTGATGCGCGGGCTCTCCCTCGGCCTCGGTCTCGGCCTGACAAGGCCGCCGGCCGCCGGCACTCCGCCCAATCCATCCTCCTGAACGCTGTAGGATAATCATGCTCGGTCTGACATTAGGGCTCGGCTGCGCTCGCGGCGGAGGTCGAAAGAATCCGCCCGAAAACCTGGCTTCGCCGCAGATCGCAGGCACGCCTTACGTTGGCAAGAAGCTGGCGGCCAATACAGGCCAATGGGACGGCAAGGGCTCCAGCATCGACAGCTTTGCCTTTCAGTGGCGCCGCGATGGCGTCGAGATCGATGGCGCGAATGCCGCGACCTATCAGCCGACAGAGGCCGAACAAGGCTTCGGGATGCGCGTGGCCGTCACTGCCATCTCGGCAGGCGGGCAGGCCACGGCGATATCAGAGCCGACGGATGCCGTTGTTCCAGCGCTCTCGGGAATCGCGCTCTCCACTGACACAGCGCGACAGGATGCGGCGCTCGGCCTGATCGCCACCATGTTCATGATCGGCGGCAAGGACCCGGCGGCGAGCTTTGCCATTGTCTCTGATCCCGGCGGAAAGTTGACCATCAAGAACGGCAAGGAGTTGCACCTTGCCTTGGCTTTCTCGGCTAGTGGTAGCTATCCTTTCCGGCTCAAGGTGACAGATGCCTGGGGCACGTCCTGTCAGCAGGATTTCGCGCTGACCATTCAGGCGGTCGATACACCACCACCAGTAGACCCCGGAATCGGCGGCGACGGTGGCGAGATCATCGTGCCAAACCCAACGGACCCGGAGACCGACAGCGGTGGTTATGAAAGCCCCCCGGTCCAGCAGGTCACGCAAGACGGCCTGAAGATCACCGGCAAGAACGGCGGCTCGGCCACCTTCCTGCGCGATTGGGACATTCCCAAGCCAGGCTCTGTCTACATCATGAAGTACCAGGCCGACTGGTCTGGCATGAACAAGCAGGGCCGAGAGGCGGCGATCGGCTTCGCCTTCAAGTCCGGCAACAACTTCCACATGGTGGGCTTGCGCGGCGACGGTGCCAATCCGGCCAAGATGCTGCGGTCGAAGATCTACGGCGATTTCCGCAAGGCAAACCAGTTCACCGCCACCAATGACGGCCTAGCCGCTCACGGCGCCAAGGACGGGCCGAACTGGTTGAAGCTGGCGATTTCCTCCAACGGCAAGACCTACGCGCTGTCATCTTCGGCGGATGGGGTGACATGGGGCGTGGAATACACCGCCGCCGTGCCGGTCCCGCTCGCCGATCCCGTGTCGGCTCTGCAGTTCGGCCCCGGCGGCTATTTCACCAATTCGGACAAGGGCGTCTTCGCGATCACCATCAACCGGTTCGAGGATCTGGGCTTCCCGGTCTCGGCGAATGCCGCAGTGAACACCCAGACCTATGCCGAAATCATCGCCAAGCAGCCGGGCCGAGTTCGCAACACTCAAAGCTATGCCGAAATCATCGCCAAGCAGCCCGGCAGGCTCCGCAACACCCAGACCTATGCGGAAGTCGTGGCGAAATATCCGGGCGTTGTTCGCAAGACCCAGACCTATGTCGAGATCATAAGGAGCGTTACCTAATGTACAGATTTGCGGACGGATTCGACAGCTGCGCGGCAACGGCCGACCTCGCCAACAAGGGCTGGACTATCGGCACAGGCTGGACATGGAACGGCAGCGAGGGCGTCAACGGCGGCGGGTGTATCAAGAACACCGGCGCGGCTGGTAATTTGATCACCAAGTCCTATCGGACATCCTCGAATGCCACGACCGTCACCTATCACATGTTTTGGGTGAAGATCTCCAGCGCGCCATCCAGCGCACAGGCTTTCATGCTGTTCACCGATGATGTAGGCACCCTCACCGGCGGGCTAGCGGTCGGGTCCGATGGGACGCTTGGCCTAGCGACATCCGCGACCGTCATAGGCAGCGTTTCGACCGCAAATATCTGCGACAACTCCTGGCATCACATCGAGGTTTCGTTGTCAAAGTCCAATGCCATTACGCTTGGATCCTATTCCGTCTGGGTTGATGGCACACAGGTGCTCACCGGTGTTGTTGGCGGGCCAAATACCTCAAACAACGGCACGGCGCGGATCAGCTATCGCTCCATCGGCGCGGCTATCATAGTGGACGACACGTTTACCTGGGACAACGTCGCCGGCTCCGGCCCGACTACATCGCCAATTGGCGTTCGCCAGATTGACACGCTGCGCCCGAACGCAGCTGGCGATAGTGCAGCTATGCAGCGCTTCGGCGCGGCAACAAACTGGCAGGCGGTGGCCGAGACCGCGGCGGATGGGGATACGTCCTATGTCTATACCGGTACGTCCGGCACCATAGACCTGTACAACTTCGCCGACCTTGCAACGACGCCGACGACGATCACGGCGGTGGTCGTGAATAGCCACGTGCGAGCCGAAGGTGGCGGCACAATCAACGTCCGTGCCAAGGCCAAGCGCTCTACCTCGACCGCAAACGGCGACACGGTGGAGATCGGCGGCACCGCCTACCGCAACATCCAGCAGGCTTTCATGACGGACCCGAGCACCTCGGCCGCTTGGACCGCAGCCGGCGTCAACGCCGCGCAAATAGGGCTGGAAGTCGTCTAACACTTGCGGAAACCGGAAAGTGGTTGCCTTCGCCTAACACAAATGGACGTGCTGGCTTATCCTACGATCGCGTTGTGCCGCTCGGCATCTTTCGGCAACTATTAATCGCTGCCCCCCGAAGCAGCATGAGACTCGGAGCCAGTCGCTTGCCCGTCAGCTGCAGACCGGTTCCGGGTCTCATCCCCTCATCGGCAAAACCGATCATAATCAGCAAGGTGGCCCGACCTCCTGCAAGGCTAGGGGGTGTGGGGGGCCTGCGAAAAGCCGGGCCTGCCCCGATTGGGTGAATCGAGGCTCGACATTCATAGCAGCGGCAAGATCGCAGCAGACGGACTCTTTCACAGAATTAACAGCAACAATCACGCCTCACAGCGGTCACAGTCGATTCCGTGGCATTCAGCTACGGCATGCCGACCGGTGCAATGAGGTAGATCGCGAGTAGAGCGATCAAGGCGATGCAAACCAGCAGCAGAATGTGGCGAGTGTTCATGCGCCAGTAGTAGCGCCGATTCACGCGTAAGAACACGCATTGTCAGTTGCTGGGTTCGGGCTCACCGCAAAAGCAAGTTGGCCCGGCCTCCTGCAGAAGTGTGGCTTGTGGGTCTGCGAGGGCCGGGCCTGACCCGACGGTGGTCGGGGATTAGGGACTTATACCAGCTCCAACAACGCTGCGCCGCACCAGCCCCAACGTAACCTTAACCGGTAACGATCACGCGCCACGGTGGCGTCATTCCACTCTTTGCGGGACGTCACCTGACTTCGTGACAGCCGACATGCGGTCCCCACCCATGGATAGCAGTGCCCAGACGATGAAGACCGCCACGATTCCTAGCATGATCCAGTAGGGCCAGCGGCGGTAGCCATCGTCGCGTTCGGGGTCTGGCTTCGGGTTCATTGAACCTCCTTCGCCTGAATCTATTCCGCCCCACACAACCTTCAATCACCGCAAGGACATGCCATGTTCGACCAGCAGACCGTGAACGCGGTGCGGGCCCATGCCACGCGCCTCAATGTCGAGGATGCCATTCTGTTCGCCGTGATCGAGATCGAGAGCGACGGGCGGACCTTCGAACTGATCAAGGGCCGCAAGGAACCGCTGATCCGCTGGGAGGGGCACTATTTCGACCAGCGCCTGACCGGCGACGAACGCGACGAGGCACGCAGAAAGGGACTGGCCAGCCCGCGCGCCGGGGCGATCAAGAATCCGGCCTCGCAGGTCAAGCGCTGGCAGATGCTGGTCGACGCCTCGCGCATCAACCGACAAGCAGCCTACGAGAGCGCCAGCTACGGCGTCGGCCAGGTCATGGGCGCCCACTGGCAGAAGCTGCGGTTCGCCTCGGTCGACGCGCTTGTCGCCAAGGCGCGCGAGAGCGTCGCCGGGCAGGTCGAGATCATGGTGCGCTACATCGAAGCCTTCGGGCTGGTCGACGAATTGCAGCGCAAGGACTTTTCCGCCTTCACCCGCGGCTACAACGGCCCGGCCGGCATCAAGGACGGCTACCACCTGCGGATGGCCAAGGCCTATGCGAGCAAGACTGGAAAGGCTCCTGCCTCGGTCGCCTCCGGCATGCTGCGCATGGGCTCGCAGGGCGCCAAGGTGCGCGAACTGCAGGGCCTCCTGGTCCGCGCCGGTTATCCGGTGAAGGTCGACGGCGATTATGGCCCGACCACCAAGAAGGCGGTGATGGCCTTCCAGAAGGCGCGCGGCCTGACGATCGACGGTGTGGCCGGTCCCGAGACCATGCGCGCGCTGGCGCAGTTCAAGGCGGCACCCAGCGAGGCCGTAGGCTCCATCCCCGCCCAAGATGTGCAGGAGGTGCGTAGCGCCACCAAGGGCGGCGGTCTTGTCATCGCGGCCATTGCAGTTCGTGATCAGGTCACCGAGGCCGCAGGCCATCTGCTCGGCCTTGACGCAGAGATCGCCAAGACGGCCGCCAACGCCATGCTGACAGGTGCCAGCCTCATCGGCGTCGGCCTAACCCTCTATGGCATCTGGGGCTGGTGGAAGAGCCGTCAGACCCATGAGGGGGACGTGTCGGCATGAAAGGCTACATCATCGCTGGCGCTGCGGTCGCGGCCGTCCTCCTCCTGACCTTCACCCATTGGCAAGCCTATCGCACTGGCCGCTCGATCGAGCAGGTCAAGTTCATCCAGAAAATCAACTTGGAGAACACCAATGCGGGTAATGCGGCTGAGAAATGGCGCGGTGATCTGCGTCGCTGCAATGATGCTAGTGGCCTGTTCGACTTCGCAACCGGTTCCTGTGACCGCTGACGGCCTGCGCAAGGTCGTGGGGACATCGCTGATCGGCGCCAAGGGCGCGACGCCGGCCGACCAACTCAAGATCGACGAGACGGCGGCGGGTCTCTGCGGTGCCGGCGTCTGGTCGGCCAGCGAATGCGCCAGACACGGCCGGGAGGGCAGAGGATCATGAAGTTCGATCCCACCATCAACCTCGGCCATGTCCTGACCATCCTTGCCTTGGTCGGCTCGGTCTTCGTTGCCTACAGCCGCCTCGTCATCACGATCGAAAACCACGAGATGCGGATTTCCGTGGTCGAGAAGGGCGCCGATCGCGATGCGCAGGTGCAGCAGCAGATCCTCAACACGCTGACGACGATCCGCGAGGATATTGCCACGCTGAAGGCGCAGCAAAACGCGCGGCTACAGTAGGAGGGCGGGCAGATGGCCAACCCCGACGGTGTGACCAAGACCGACCCCGACGATCTCCTCCGAATCCGCCAGCTTCTCCCAGAGTTCACCCGCCTCGACCAGTCCGTGAATTACAACGGTCTGGCGAAAGCTGCCGGCATGAACCGGATGACAGCCAGGCGGCGGATCCAGATGATCGTGGAAGCCGACAGGAAGACCAATCAGGAGGCGTACACCCCTGACGTCGAGCCGGACACCTTCAAGGCGCGTGCCCGCGTCAGGGCCTTCAATCCGAACGTCGTCAAAGACATCCCGGCCCGCAAGGTGATCGCCATTGGCGACCTGCATATCAAGCCGGGCATGGATTTCGAGCACATGCGCTGGATCGGCCGCCACGTTGCGGCAAAGCGGCCAGACAACGTGGTTCAAATCGGCGACTGTTTCGACATCGGGAGTTGCGAGTTCCACAGCGCTCCCGGCTCTGCCGGCCAGCTAGAGCGCCCATCCTTCCAAGACGATATCGGAGCCGGCGAGGAAGCCTTCGACATCTACCATTCCGAGGTTGCTGCTGGCGAAATCCCCCATGACGAGATCCTCGGCAACCACGAGTTCCGTGTCTGGCGGCTCGAGGAGTTGGCGCCGAACCTTGCCGGGACGCTCACGCTGCAGCTGGAACAGTTCTTCGCGCGCTACCGATGGCGCACGACGCCATATCGGCATTGGCTGTTCCTTGAGGGCGTCGGCTTCACCCATGTCCCTCACTCGATCATGGGTAAGCCTATCGGCGGTCGCTACCCAGAAAACACGATCGGCAACCAAGCCACGCATTCCATCGTATTCGGACACACCCACCGCAACAACCACGTCACGGTGCCGAAGATCGGCATCAACAACTCGATCACGATCACCAATCTCGGCAGCGCCATGCCGTACGGCTACACGCCGAAATACACGGACGGCGCCACCACCGGCTACACCTACGGCATTCACGAGCTCCGGCTGCGTGGTGGCCGCGTCGAGTCGGACAAGTTTATCTCGATGCTGGAGCTTGAAGAGCTCTACGCGTGAACTGGCTGCTGTTCCTGCTCATCCGCTGGAACATCCATAGATACGAGACCAAGAGGCGTAGATGAACCGTTGCCTCATGCTGCCGCGGGTATGGCAGCCGCGTGATCCAGAAACCGTATGCACCCGAATCCAAACAGAAGGACCGAGCGTCTATTTCGAGATCACGCTGACGCCAGAAGAGGCCGAGGCCTACGCGCTCGATCTGCTGGTTGATGCTCGCCGGGCGAAGGGGGCCCGAGCATCGAGGGAGTGGATAGAGAAGATTGCGCAACAGCCGCACTGATGTGGTGAGCCGGCGACCGAAATCGTGAGCCATGTTTGCTTGTCGGCGACTGCCGCAATAATCAAATTGTTGTCAAATATAAAATTTCGACCAGTTGGCAATTGCACTTACAATATCTATAGATTTCCCGTTTCAGATGGGCGAATCTTTCCTTTGCGCACTTTCCTTATGAAAGCCGGACTTCAATTTGTGGCCGCGGCTGGCTCGGTCCAGGTTCTCTCTTGGCTGTTCGGTTTCGCCGACGAGCTAACGAAATTTCTAGTCGAACACCGTGATTTGACGGTGTTGGGAATTATTTTGTATTTTGGCATTTACTATATTTGCTACGATGTCACATATCGCGCTGAAAAGTTGCGCTATAATGAGCGTTTGAAGGGTACACCGCTGCGCCGGATTCCAGTGAGCAAAACGAGGAATCCGAATATTGTAGGCGCGGGAAAGCGGAGAAGGGATGCCGTTTGATGTCTACAATCGCGATTGTCACCATAGTGGCTGTATTTTGCTATCCGGTTGTTAGCGCCATAATTCTTAAGCTAACGCAACGTACTCGGGACGAGTTTGCGGACTTGGTACGCAGTGTTCTTGCCGATCCTACAGTGGCTGAGGATCAGAAAGTTTTCGTCAGCTCCTTGGTCGATGACGTCTTCGATTGGCGGTTTATGCTTATTGCTGCGGTCGTCTTCCCGTTCGTCGTGTTAACCGATCGCGTACGAAAAGATATGACTGAGGAAGATCGCCGATTTTTTGCGAGAGAAGATGCTCGTCGGCTGATAGGACTGCACATGAAGGCAGTGATGGCTGCTTCGCCAATATTTACATTATTGTTCGCTATAACCTCTGGTCTGGCACTTTTGATTCGTGTGTTCTCAGTCGGGATGTCGATGGTGGTCCTGACGTGGGTTGACACCGCAAAAAGCGTCTCTCCGACGGTTGGCCACCACACATTTAGGCGTATCGCAGGATAGGCTTATCTCGGTGCAATTCACTTCAGAGCCCGTCGTCTCACCCGAGGCGGCGGGCTTCTCTTTTGGGGCGGGAACTGTCAAGCGCAAGAAAGTACCCCGGATAGCAAGCTCCAGGCTCTAACGATGAGCACAAAGGATCGTGTCAGCAATTCAGGTGCTGCCG
>NZ_PXYL01000021.1 GCF_003012705.1 Pseudaminobacter soli (ex Li et al. 2025) | reverse complement strand
CGTTTAGGTAAATCTTGCGGTCCTTCGACCGCCCGTTCGATGCGCTTGCCTGGGTTTGTTCGCCTCCGCATTCGCGCGGCCAGCCACACCCTGGGCCCGGACTTGGGGATTCATCATCCAGCAGCGCCACCGCAGCGCCACCAGCCCGGACATCGTCGGCCCCCACGCTCATCCGGTTCATGACCCGTGTTCCCGGTGAGGCCGATGGGGAGGATTATGGGGGAGGCGCGAATGTGGGGGATGAAAGGGGGAGCGAATTTCTTTCGGTGTAAATGATTTCAGATGGTTAGCTCGGATGGCATTCGGAATTCATCCTCGTCCCGGGTCATGAACCTTTCCACTCCGCTCTTGGGCGCCGTCCCCCTCTCCGTCGCGCTACGCGCGCCACCTCTCCCCGCAAGCGGGGCGAGGAACCGGCACCCGCTAAAGTCGCGGCGTCACAGGACTTGGGTTCCTCGCCCCCATGAAATGGGGGAGAGGTGGCGCGCGAAGCGCGACGGAGAGGGGGTGTGCCGCCGCGGAGCGTGATGTTCGCGCGTATTCTGCACCGCCGTGGCAGCGTTGGCCGACCGGCATGAACCCTCGGGTCAAGCCCGTGTTTTTACCGAGACCGACAAACGGGATGAAGCGGCATCGGGCGTGGGTTGGTAGCCGGGTCTTCCGGTGCGGTCGATCCAGTCGAGGATGGTGCCAAGCTCGCCATGCAGGGTGATGCTGTAGCTGCCGTGGGTCTCGCCGGGTGTGACGACGACGCGATCGATGATTTCACGCAGCGCGTCGGCCGCTTCGACGGCGTCGTCGGGATGACTGAGCGCGGCGGTCAGGCGCTCGATCCGGCGCCGATAGGTTTCGGCAATGCCGGGGTGGATGTCGGGCGTGTCCTGCGGCGCGTCCGACAGGCGGGCGGTGAGGCTGTCCTGCTTCGTCTCCAATTCGGTCAGGCGTGCGGACAGGGCGCGATGCCAGCCGCCTTGCTCGATGACCCGCACGATCTCGGCAATGGTCTTGATCGTCGCGGCCAGCTCGCGGCGGGTGGCGTCCTCGGTTTGGCGGCGCTGACGGTTGAGCCGGTTGGTTTCTTCGGTGTAGGCACGCATGGCTTCCGCCGCCATGTCCGGGGTCATCATGCGCTCGCGCAGTCCGGTCAGCACGCGGGTTTCCAGCGCCGTGCGGGCGATGCTGCGAGCATTGTCGCAGCCGTTGCCGAGCACATGGTTGCTACAGGCGAAGCGATCCTGGCCGCGCCGGGCGTAGGTGCCGCCGCAGCAGCCGCACACCACGAGGCCGGACAATAGCGTGCGCGGGCGATGGGTGGCGTTGAGGCCGCCGTTCTTCGCCATCATCGTCCGCGTGGCGGCGCGCGAGCTGTCGATCTGCTTTTGATAGAGCGCGGTCAACTCGTCCTGCCGCGCCTTGGCGGCGTCCCAAAGCTCCTGCGGCACGATGCGCAGCGCAGGAGCGTCCGACCGTATCCATTCGCTTTCGGGATTGAGCCGATAGGCATAGCGGCCGGTGTCGGGGTTCTTCAGCTTCTTCTGCCGGTTCCAGCGGATGACGCCGATGTAAAGCTCGCAGTTGAGGATGCCGGAACCGACTTTGCGGTTGCCGCGGATGGTGGCGTCGTTCCAGCGCTTGCCGGTCGGGCTGGCGATGCCGTCGCGGTTGAGGCCGGCGGCGATGCGCTGCGGTCCCTTGCCGGCAACGTACTCGCGGAAGATCCGCCGCACGATCTCGGCCTGTTCTTCGATGATCTCGCGCTCGCCCCGGATCGGCTCGCCGCGCGCGCCGAGTTGGTGGACGACACGATAGCCATAGGCGTTGCCACCACCGATCTTGCCCGCCTCGACGCGGCCCCGGATGCCGCGATGGGTCTTGATGGCAAGGTCTTTCAGGAACAGCGCGTTCATGGTGCCTTTGAGGCCGACATGAAGCTCGTTGATCTCGCCTTCGGACAAGGTGACGATGGAGACGCCCGCGAAGCGCAGGCGCTTGAAGACGCCCGCCACGTCTTCCTGATCGCGGCTGATGCGGTCCAGCGCCTCGGACAGCACGATGTCGAAGCGGCCGGCCTGGGCGCCGGCCAGCAGCGACTGGATGCCGGAGCGGATGAGCGACGCGCCGGAGATGGCGCGGTCGGAATAGGTTTCCGCGACGGTCCAGCCCTCGCGGGCGGCGCGTTCGCGGCACTGGCGCAACTGGTCCTCGATGGACGCGTCACGCTGGTTGTCGGAAGAATAACGGGCATAGAGCGCAACGCGCGGCATCGGGGCGTTCCTTTCACTCCTGGTCGGCCCCGTCCTCCGTGCTTTCGGAACGGTTGGGCCGGTTGTCGTTGGCGGCGCTGCGCCGCTCGAAATCCTCACGCGCCATGCGGCGCCCTACGATGCGGGCCAGCGTCAGTGCCGCCCGGTCAATCTTGAGCCAGGTCGCCGCGTTCGGCTTCCCGGCATTCGGCTCGCCAAGCGGGCTGCTATTGTCGTTGGCCGGCCTGAACCGTTCCGGCCGTGGTTCGCTGTCGTCCGCCATGCCGCTTCCTGCATTGTTTTCGAGGCGAGCAGGCATGAAGCGGCACGGGATTCAGGCTGGGAAGAACTATATCCTCATTGGGCAGCATTGGCGAAGCGTAGGCGGCACATCGGACGGGTTGTTCATGGCAGGCGGCCTGATCAAGCCGCTTGCAAAGCCTTCTGAACGGCCGGCGGAGCGCGGTCGATCGCCAGACCATAAACGCTGCTCGGTCGTTCCGGCCGGCGCGCCCTATCTTTCCGATGGCGCAGCGTGGTCACCGAAAAGCCGAATCTGCCCGCAACTGAGCGCATGACTTTCTCCTCCTGAATGCGTCTGCCAGCAACGCCCGCTCGTCGTCGCATATGAGTTTGTGGGTCGCCGCCATATCCCAAATGGATCGGGAAGCGGCCCCGTCCTGCTTCCCGGAGCCGCGCGAGCGGTGGGTTGGAAGGGGAAAGCAGGCTTCGCGGGGGTCCGCCTGCACGGAACGCCGCGTCAGGGCGTGAAGGAAGGTGGGCGGAAGCCTGTTTGGGGAAGAGAAGGGCAAAGCCCTCGGCCCTCTCTACAGATAGGACATTCGCGCGAATGTGCGTCATGTCCCGGCTGAAAGCCGGTTGCACGAAGGATCGTCGCGCCTTAGGTGCGGAAACCCGTCAGGGGTTCCGTAGAGCTTTGGCGGAAGCCGAAGCGGACCAGCCTGGCCCAAAGGGCGTGCCGTACGAGAACGGCGTCCCTCTTCGAAGCCTCGAGTGAGAAGCGATCACCAACTCAGATTATGGCGCCCCTCCCAAGGGGGGTCAAATCCCTCCCCCTCCGCCATCCTACGCTGGAGCACACAGTCGTGCCTGCGCGTCCGACCGACTACCAGCACTGCGGCGGTGTACATTTCTGGTCGCGTCGGAGCCGTGGCTCAGCTCCGAAACCAAATCGCCGAGAAGAGGAGCGGGAAGCTGTCCATTAGCCAGTCGTCCCAATTATCGGGTTCCGCATTAATTCGCCGGGCGTCCGGCTCCGCGTCCGCTGCATGGTTGAGGACGCGGCTCTTTTCAATATCCGCATGCCCTCCCAGGGCATCCTGAATTCCCCGGCAATTGACAGATATCGGCGCTAAAGGGTCCTTTCGTGCGGATGCGGTAATCGACAGGGTTCGTGAGGTGCTCGTTCACGCTGTCTCCAGAGCGTCGGAGTAAGCCCGGTCACTCGCAAAAACTCACGATTGAAATTTGACTTGCTGATGAAGCCGGAGTCGAACATCACCCGCGTGACGGGAGCATCCGTCGAGGCAAGCAGGCGACACGCCTCCCTAATCCGATGGTCGTTTACGTATTGTGAGACGCTCATTTTGTGGATGCGGTTGATGGCGAGCGAAACGCGCCGCGCAGGTAGATTGAGCTTCCTTGCGATACGACCGAGGTTGAGCTCGGTGTCCGTATAAAGGCGCTTCGATTGCATCAGCTCATTCACCGATACCGCGACGGCGGCATCTTCCTCGGTGGCTTGCGGTTCCACAACGCCATGAGGCAAGGCTTCCGCTCGATCATCATGACCGCGGCTGAAACTGGCGACCGAGGCCGCACCTCCAAGGACCAGCAACGAGACCACATTCCCAATTGCAACTACGGCCCCCGAATGCGTGCCCCCGTTCCATGCGAAATCAAAGCTGATGATAACATCCGTGGCGGCAGAGGCGACGAGCGCAATTCCGGTGATCAGAAGTGACCGATAGGAAAGAACGACACCATCGATGCGCGACACGACCAACGCGTCGGGGCCGCGTCGTGCCAGCCACAAGAGTGCTGCACCATATGATAGAAAGACAAGCGTGATCACGATTCCGATCGGCTCCCGCCAGGCTATCAGAAGCGCGATAACCAGTATCGCCGGCAAAAGATGCTGCCAGCCTGCGATCTCTGACGAGGCCGCTTCCTCGATGGTGAGGCTTCTGAAACTTATCCAGGCCAGGGGCGCAATCAGCGTCGCCAGGATGGACTGCAGCGGTAGAATCTCCCGGAAATCGTAACCCCACCGCACTCCGATCAACACAGATTGGAGCGCATAGGCTCCGATGAGCAGTATGAAAAGGCGATTGTCCCAAATTCCCTGCTCGCTATGTCGTAACAGCCGCACGAGCAGAATGACGAGGAGAAGGGCGACAACAAATGGCAACGGAACAAAGATCATCAAAGGGTCCATGGTGACGCCGACGGGAATGGGGGCCAGAATGTGCCTTATCGCGATCCCGGTCGACCCAGATCGTGATCTAGGTCGCGACAATCGTTCGCTTTGATCATCGTTCCAGGGCTGGCCGCCTTCGGCCCAGGACATGATCGGAGCCTCGAAATGAAAAACGGACTGTTTGCCTTTGTGTCTTTAATCGGCATCGGCTCATCCCCGCCAGCCTATGCTGACATGCCCGAAAACGTCCTGGACGCTTCTAGCGTGACCGCCATTGCGATCTCTGGGAATGCGAGTTCCGTTCACCTCACCACATTGTCGGGGTCGCCGTACACAGCCTCTATCGGCAGTCGAAGATCGGGATGGTTTTCGGGTTGGTATTCCAGCTGGTTTTTCAGCGATTGCCGAACAGGCGGCGAAATGAGGGTTGATAAAGGGACCCTGTATATTGATGTCGCGCCATCGCCGTGGATGGACCTGTCCGACTGTACCGTTGAGATCAGCGCAAATGTACCCAACGGCAATTCAGTCTCAATAGTCCAAATGGCGACCTTGGCAAAGCTGAACGGCGATTTTTCCTCGGTGACAATTGCGAGCAACGCGGGGGATGTCGCCCTCGATGGTCACGCAACAAGCGTTGCTGTGAAGGGCGAGGCCATTAAAGCCCGCATCGAACTCGATAGAATCGAGAAAAACGAGAATATCGATTTCGATGTAAGGGCCCTGGATGTCTATCTCGGCTTTGGCCAGAATGTTCCGATCAGCTACACGATTGCGGCCGAAAAGTCTTTCGTTGACAGTTCTCTTTCCGACACTCCGGGGTCAAAGCCGGCGATAAGCATCAAGGGGAGTTACGTTCGGGCAACAATGCGGTGATTTGCGTGTTGCGTTTCGAATGCCGGGTAAGGCAATCCGCCGTGCCCTCAGATGAAAATGCAACCGAGGACTTCCCGCCGCATCATTTGAAATCCCTAGTCCCTGGCGGGCTGGCTATATTGACTGTGCGTCACATTAATCTTCACGGGTTTCAAGGATGCCGACATGGGCTGGCGCACTGATCAGGTATCCGAGGAAGCGCAACGGGGATTTCCGACCCTGACGGAAGTCCCAGGTCCGTTTCTGGCAGGCGCGATAGCCACGGCCTTCACGCTGTGGCCGCTACTGATGGCGTCAATCAAAAGTCGGCTACGCGGATTCAGTCGTGATCCTACAACCACCGATTATTCTGAAAGGCCGCTTCCGACCGCATTGTGGACATTCGCTATCAAGACACGAAATCCCAATAGCGGGCATTGGTCGGCTCAAACCAATGTGTATGGCGCCGGTCGAAATATCTACGTCAAGTGATCAAACGCGGATGTGGTCTATCTCACTCGCGTCAGGCCATCTCTTGGGGTTTTACACAGACAGTAAGCAACCTTTAGGATGTTCTCGCGATTGCGATTCGTCTTATCTTAGAGCATGTTGAGGTACATAGGGGGCTTTGGAACATGGCGCTGATTGAAGCTGCCGAGTTGTCTGAGGGTGTTGCAAACCTTGATTCGCTTATTTCAGAGGTCAACGGCTCCCCCCACGATTGGAACGAGGCGGAAACTCGTTTCCGGATTATTGATCGACTTATAATCGAATGCCTAGGATGGGCTCCGTCCGCGCTCAAACTTGAAACTCCTCATGCTCGAGAATACACAGACTATGAATTAGGGACGCCAGTAGCTTCCATTTGGGAAGCAAAAAGAGAAGGGAAGCAGTTCGAAATCCCACGTCGGACATCAAATGCAGTGCTGCATAACTTAGCATCTGTGATGCTCTGCTCCGCTGATTGTTCAGATGCGATCACTCAGGTGAATAACTACTGCCTCTTGCGCGGCGTATCCCTGGCCGTTGCAACTAACGGACATCAGATAGTTGCCTTCCGCGCGGAGCCAAATCTAAATAGTAGAACTAAAGCCAAGTGCCTGCTGTTTGACAGCCTAGAGCATCTTCGCATGTCCTTTTCTCGCGCTTGGCAAACGCTCTCGCCTCAAGCTGTCGCTTCAGGTGCGCTTTTCAAGCTGCTGGAGAAGAGTGGCGCACCCAAACCTCCAGAGAAGCTGTCGGCGATGATTCCAAATTATCCGCAGTTCCGTGAGCCGACAGATTTACAACGTTCTATGGCAGATATTGCAGAACTTGTGTTGTTGAGCATCGAGGAGCAACCCGAGCTTGAGAAGAAGTTCTACGAGGATTGCTACTGCGAAAGCGGCGCGTTGGGCCAACACGCGCTCATAAGCAAACAGATGCTGGCAGCGCGTTATGCATCGCTGTTTCCGGATGCGGAAGATGCTGCAGGGCCGCAACCAGTGTCAGGCAAGGGCGGGAAACCGCAATTGACCCCGGCCATCCTTGCGGAGGCAATTTCCAACCGCCCAATTGCGTTGGTAGGCGATGTCGGCGTTGGAAAATCGTCGTTTCTAAAGCATCTTATGTACGTCAGTGCTTTTGCGGAATTTCAACACGCCATCTACGCGTATGTGAACCTTGGAAGAAAAGGCGCACTTACAGAGTCGCTGACAGAACTCGTACTCGACCAAATTGAGGAGTCGCTTCTCGCAAATTACGGAATCGATGTCATGAAAAGTGATTTCGTGAAGTCGATGTATAAAAAAGAAATTCGGCGATTTGAGGGGGGAATTTGGGGCGACCTGCGTGAAACAGACCCGGGCAAGTTCCAAGAAAAACTATTGGAAATGCTCGGAGAAAAGCAGGCGAAGAGGGCGGACCACCTCAGGCTAGCAATAGAGTATCTGTCCAAGGAGAAAAGAAAGCAGATTATCATCGCACTGGATAATGCTGACCAACGTAGCTTTGATGTACAACAGGAAGCCTTTGTAATCGCTCAAAATCTAGCTGCCGATTGGCGAGCTACTGTTTTCATATCCGTTCGTCCAAGGACATTCTTTCTGTCGAAGCGATCAGGAACTCTGGCAGCATACCCACACCGGATATTCACAATCGCGCCGCCTCGTGTTGACGAAGTTCTGGAGAAGCGGCTTGTGTTCGCTTTGGACATCGCTGAAGGAAAAATCCAGCTTGAAAGACTTAAAGCCGTCTCGTTCAGGCTGGGCAACATCGCTACGCTTATTAGGGTGCTTCTAGGATCAATCGATCGGTTAGACCCAGTGAAGATTTTTCTTGAAAATATCACTGATGGCAATGTTCGAGAACTGATCCAGTTCGTAAGTAGAATGTTCGGAAATCCTAACGTGGATTTACATTCTTCGGTAAGGGCTCTCGCTGATACCGCTGACTATATTATTCCTCTGCACGATTTTTGGAAGGTTGCAATCCAAGGAGACTACCAATACTACGATCCGGAGAAAGCGCTCGCGGCCAACTTGTTTGATGTAACCACTAACGATCGTAGGGAACATTTTACATTACCATTGATTTTAGGGCTTCTAGACGAAAAGAGCCCGCGTCGCTCTTCTGAAGGCTTTGTAAATTACAATGACGTCGTAGGCGCGCTGCAGGAGCTGGGCATCAAGCCTATCGCCGTAGAAGAGGCAATTCGTCGTGCTAACAACAAGAAGTTAATAGAAGCGCCAGAGCGAGTTACCTTCGAGGAAGACCAAGGTGGTCTATTCGGTAGCATGCCAACGGCCTTTCGGCTCAATACCATTGGCGCCTACCATCTTAAAATTTGGATGACTACGTTCAATTATCTAGATGCGATGTGCGTTGACACTCCCATATTCGATGAGGTCACTAGTTTAGACATAAAAGAAAAAATCAGATCACTATCCCTCAGCGATCGTTATGAGCGTGCGGTCAAACTTAGAGATTATCTCAGCAATATTTGGACAAGCTTCGAACAAATTCCTTCTTTTTTTGATTGGGAAGCCCTGTGTCGATCGTCCGAGGAGTCATTTCACCGCGTCGCAGTTAGCATAAGTAGGCGAACTTCATATTGAGCGGGAGGTATCGCTTCGTGGCCTTCCAGTACCAAACCCGCCAATCGTCGATTGTCCGCTTCCCGATGGACACGTCGAGAAGCGGCCGGTCAGCTTCCCACCCATTTCAGACGCTCGTGTGCATGCCGACGCATTGTTCAACCCGAGAGTCATGCGCTCATTGACCAGGCTAAGCGCCAGACGGCATTAGGGGTGACACCGAGCTGCTTGAATTCGCTCTCGCAAATGTTGCGCTCGAGGACAATTTCCCCGCGACCGTGAACAAGCTCTCGGCAACCATCGATCCAGACATCAAGCTCGGCCTCTGATTGAGGCTTCAGACCGCCACGCTAGCCACCTCTGTCCAGTGCACCGTTCTTGATCGCTGCCACTCGGATTCTGGGAGTTCGGCGCGCTTGGTCGGCGAGCCGCAGATTGTAGTTTGTAAGTGTCGGTTCGAGCGGAACGGAAGGCTTTAACCATATTTTCGGATTTTTCGGTCATGGTTAAGCAGGTCCCGCGGCCGCGCCTCGGCTTTCGAACAGAACCAGCGCTCCCCATCTGAACAGAAAAAGCGCGACAAACTCATTCCGGATGTCCCGAGAGGATTGCCTGCTCCGGGACCACCTGATAATTGCCAGGCCCTCTTCTGATCCCTTTGACCTTGGAGCCGTGGCATGGGAGTCCTACCGAAGTCGGACAAGTAGGCCGCAACAACGTTTTTTTTTGTTGTTGCGGCATCTGTCGAACCGATCCCAGCCCACGCTGACAGGCAGATCGCCGCCAAGTGCTTCTCATTTGTGCGGATGCCTTATCATGTCTCCAAAGCCCCCAATATGGGCCTATTCTCTGCCGACAGCGCTGTTGCTGATGGCACCCTTCGATATTCTCGCGTCGCTGGCGATGGATATCTATCTTCCCATCGTTCCGGCCATGCCAGGCATACTCGGCACCAGTCAGGCAACCGTCCAGCTCACGTTGAGCCTCTACATGGTCATGCTCGGTCTCGGCCAGATTATCTTTGGGCCGATCTCCGATCGCATCGGGCGGCGGCCAGTCCTGATCGGCGGCGCAATACTGTTTGCAGCAACATCGTTCGGTCTTGCCGCATCCTCAACCGCCATCCCATTCGTCGCCTTTCGCTTCCTGCAAGCGGTCGGGGCGTCGGCTGCCATGGTGGCTACCTTCGCAACGGTCCGCGATGTGTATGCCGACCGCCCGGAAGGCGCGATCATCTACAGCCTGTTTGGCTCCATGCTGGCCTTCGTGCCCGCCTTGGGCCCGATTGCTGGGGCACTGCTCGCGGACGGCTACGGATGGCCCTCCATATTCGTCATGCTGGGCGCTCTTGCCGTTCTCGCGGTCTTGAATGCCCTGTCGCGATGGCACGAAACCCGGCCGACGGCTGCAGTCATGGCACGACGCTCGTTCCTGCCCGTTCTTCGCAGCCTTGCGTTCTGGACCTATACCCTTGGGTTCAGCGCCGCCACGGGGACGTTCTTCGTGTTCTTCTCGACCGCGCCCCGCGTCCTCATCGACAGCGCAGGCTACTCAGAGTTGGAGTTCAGTTTCGCCTTTGCGACGGCAGCGGTCGTGATGATCGTCATGACACGCTTCGCCAAACGGTTTGTTGTGCGATGGGGGAACTCTGGTTGTCTCTCGAGAGGCATGGCGATGCTGCTCCTGGGTGTGGTGCTCCTCAGTATCGGCCAGGTCTTCGGAACCCCATCCCTTTGGACGTTCATCGCTCCCATGTGGGTGATGGCGGTCGGCATCGTCTTCACCGTGTCGGTGACCGCGAATGGTGCCCTGGAAAAGTTCGGGGACATCGCCGGGTCGGCGGTAGCTCTGCATTTCTGCGTGCAGAGCCTCATCGTGAGCGTCGGCGGAACGCTGGCCGTGATCTGGTTGCAAGGCGACACGGCGTGGCCGCTTGTGGCCTTCTCTTCGATCATAGCCATCGTCGTCCTGATCGCGCTGGGATGGTTGCGTTCCCGAGGGTATACGCGAAATAGCTGAGCAATAGAGTGGACGGCGGATCATGTCCGCCGTCCCACATTCTGGTTAGGGGGCTACTAAACATAGGATCAACCCGCCGTTTTTGGGAAGACCGCAGCCTTTCGCGAACGACCGAGATCGGGTGCAAGCTGGCAAGCGCGTCGGCGGACTGAACATCCGCTTACATCACTTGGTCACCGAAAGCGGAAAGGCCCATCGCAGACGTTTGAGGGTGCCAATAGCACTGATAAGAATTCAAGAAATCCTCTGTGCTGGTTGTCACTAAATTCCCCAAACCTACGACAACGCGTTTGGTGAATTTAGTGATGCATTTTTCTCTTGAGCCGGACCCTGCGTCATACCGTAATGAAGATTCCCGAGGGAGTTTTCAATGCGCGGACGCGGTCAAGATCGTGGTCGCCATCCTATAGGATTGGCGATCCAGCGGTTGATGTCGGATTCATGCCAGCCGGCGCCGTTGGTGCTGATCTTGAGCTGGGCCGGAAAGCTGCCCTCGGCGATCTTGCGATAGATGGTGGACCGGGACAGCCCGGTGCGAGCAAGCACGGTTTTGAGACGGATGATACGCTCTGATTCGCGCATGGCCGGCTTGCCTCCTGCTGGCTGGTTCTGACAGTTGCTGAGACCAGACAGGACAGGCGGTTGCGGACGCGCAAGACGCAAAGTCTCGCCACGCGGCCATAGCGCAGAGACGGCGGCACATCGGACGGAGTCAGATTCCGATGCCCCGGCCCCTGCCAAGGTCGATGCCGTGCGTGAAGGCGAGTTCCGCGCCGAGGCGGCGGCCCGTTTCGAACGTGATGCCAAGTTGCTGCTTGCGGTTCGCAAGCAGGGATTCAAGCTGCGGATCGCGTTCGAGGCTCTTTGCCATATCGCCCATCTGCGCCCGCGTGGCCTTGTAACCGGACATGTCGCCGTCCCTGTACTGGCGCTGGCTGGTCTGGTCGAGTTTCTGCCAGCGTTCCACGAAGCGGTCGGCGCGGCGGCTGGGATTATTGGCCGGATCGGCATTCCGCCCGGTGCGGATTTCGGTTTCGAGTTGGAGCGCGCGCACAGCACTGGCGACTCGGCCGCCCGCCGTCTCGTGAACAAGCTCCGGGTTCTTGACATAGGCGGCTTCCGCATCGCGCCAGCCATAGGGCCGCACCTCCTCGAAGGCTTTGCGGGCGTCGTTCAGTTCGCGCATCTGTTCGGGGCTGCCCTTGCCGTCGGGATGACCGCCGCTGAGGATCGCATCCACCGCGCGGGCATGGCGTACAAGCGCCTGCGTGCGGGCCTGACGCAATGCGACTTCCGGGTCTTCCGCCACCTTCCTTTCCGGCGCATACGCATTGCGCTGCGTGGCGGCTCGCGCGGGCTGCGGCATGGAACTATCGGCCGGCGCGGCCTCTGCGGGCAGACGCAGGCCCTCGAACATGCCGCGTACCTTTTCCGGCACGATCTTTTTGACGATCTCGGCGACACGCTCGCGGAAGCTGATGCCGCGCCGCTCGGCGTAGTTCTGCGCCGGATCTCGCTGTTCGTAGTCCGTCGCCATGTCCTTGGCCCGGTCGCGCGACAGGGTGCGGACAAACCGGTCCTGATTGGCAAAATCGTCGCGGCCATAATGCAGGTCCGTGCCGTCGCGGTGGCGCGATAGGGCGACGTAGCTGCCGTGCGCGTCCATGCCCGGCGTCGCCAGCACATGGGTGCGGTCCACCGTCATCCCCTGCGCCTTGTGAATTGTGGCGGCATAGCCGTGGTCGATGCGATCGTAGTTCTTGAGGTCGAAAGCGACGGATCGGCCATCGTCGGTGCGCACCGAGATGGATTGCACGCTGACGCGTTCGATGGTGCCGAGCGTGCCGTTCTTGACGCCAAGGCCGCGCTCGTTTTGCAGGAACATGACGCGATCGCCGCTGGCGAAGGTTCTCGCGCCGCGCTCGACGGCGACGCGCACCTCGTCCCCCAGATCGCCCGCTGTCCGCATCCGCTCGCGTGCGCTCTCGTTGAGGGCGCGCACCTCGTCATTGGTGTGGGTGAGGATGATGCGGCTCTTGTCCGGTGAGGCCTGTCGCTCGCGGTCCCAGCGCTCGATCAGATTGCCGCGTGCCTGGTCGCGCGTTGCGGCGACATGCATCATGCCGTGGCCGTCATAGGCATGGATTGCAGCGCCGGTTCTGCCGGTCGCCAGATCGCGGGTGGCGTCGCGCTGCCAGTCCACGCGCTGGCGGCGGACCGCGCCGATTTCCGCGCCGCCGTGGTGGTCATGGAGCGAGCGGAAGGCCGCGCCCGCCTCGATCGACTGCAGCTGCTGCGGATCGCCGACCAGCACCACTTTTGCGCCAGCCTCAGCGGCATGGGACAACACGCGTTCCAACTGCCGCGTGCCGACCATGCCCGCCTCGTCGATGACCAGTACATCGCGCCTGGTGAGCCTGTCACGACCCTGCTGCCAGCCATGCTCCAGGCTGGCGATGGTGCGTGACGCAATGCCCGATCCGCCTTCGAGATTCTCCGCGGCAATGCCGGACAGCGCCACGCCCCGGACCTCGTAGCCCGCCGCCTGCCACGCCTCCCGCGCCACGCCCAGCATCGCGCTCTTGCCCGTTCCGGCATAGCCAACGACGAGCGACAGATCGCGGCCGTCCGTGACATGCGCCAGCGCATCGGCCTGCTCGCCGGAGAGGACAAGGCCGCGCGTCTCGGCGCGCGACCAAGCCGCGTCGCGGTGCGTGTCGTTGACCTCATGGCGTTTCCGTCCCGCCATCAGTTCGGCCGCGCGGTACAGGCGCTGTTCGGCCTCGATCATGGCGCGGGTCGTGAAGCGATGCTCGCCACGTCCATCCTTGCCGAGTTCGACCAGATCGGGCGAGCCGCGCATCGCGCCCATGACGTCGTTGAACTGGTCCAGCCCGTCGCTGTGCCGGTGAGCGAACTTCGCCATGTCGCGGCGCGTGAAGGTCGATTGCTGCTGCGTGATCGCGTCCAGTGCAAGATTGGGATCGGCGATGATCCGTTCGCCATTGTTGCGCGCGATTTCGCGGTGCAGTTCGGCGCGGTCGGCGACATTGGCAGCGTCGTCGATGCCTTCGCCCTCGATGCGCTGAGCGGGCGCGCCGATCTGGCTTTGCGGCTCCAGCGCGATACCCTGCGCTTCAAGGCTGCGATGGTCGATGCGCGCGTCGATGTCGAGTTCGGCCAGCCGCTCATTGGCGAGCCCGGCCCAGCGTTCGCGCCAGCGCTCGACCATTTCGGTGCGGTTCCAGTCCCGCACCTTCGGGCCGAACCCGGTCTCGTCCACGGCGCGTAGCGTGAGCATGACATGCGCATGGGGTTTCGGACTGCCGTCTTCGCCCACGTCCCAATGCACATTGAGATCGGCGACCATGCCCTGGTCGACGAACTCGGCCTGCACGAAGTCGCAGGCCAGCGCGATGCCTTGCGCCTCACTCATCTCGCGCGGCAGGGCGAATTCGACCTCGCGGGCGAGTTGCGCGTCCTTCCTTAGCTCGAATGCCTCGACATCGTTCCAGAGCCGTTCACGGTCGCGCCATGCCTCTGGCGCGTGCTCTGGCAGCAGCACCTCGGAATGGACGACGCCGCGCTTGGCGGAGAAGTCGTGGCTGCGGTCGAGCCGCTCGTCGCGCAGCCGCGAGGCCGAGCGGTAGGCGGCGGACGCCACTGCGCTGGAGCCAGCCGTGCGGCCAATGACCTTGACGTGAAGATGATAGATCGCCATCGCGACCGGATCATCTACACGGCAAAGCGCACGTCGGAACGACGTATAAGCGCGCCCTCCCTCGAAAAATTCTCGGGATGGACCGGGGCGTCCCATACCGTACCGGTGACATTACAGCCTTCCGCAAGGCGCTCAATTATCATCGCTGGATCGAGAACTTGAGATCGATTGGAGACGGCCATGCGCAAGCCACGCGACTATGATGCGGAACTGAAGGCGCTGGAAGACAAGGCGCGGGACCTGAAAACCCGCAAGGTGCAGCAGTTGGGCGAACTGGTGATCGCTACCGGAGCCGACAGCCTCAGCGCCGACGAACTGGCTGGCGCGCTGCTCGTACTGGCCGAGACGCAAGACGCCGGAAAGAGTGAGGCTTGGGCCAAGCGCGGCGCCGCATTCTTTCAAGGACGGTCGCGGCGATCTGCATCGACAACTGACCGCAACAACGACAGCGCTCAAACGCAACCCGGCGGCCCTCAACCGCTATCTGGCGGCGCGGGCACGACATGACATGCGTATGTGGCAGGTCGAGCGCCGCAAACGCACGCGACATCTGATCGAGTTGGGTGGTCTGGTCGTCAAAGCGGGGATCGTGGAACTCACCGGAGACGACCGCGCCACCATCCTTGGCGCGTTCATCTGGATCGCCGAAAAGCTCCAGACCGAGGACGGCGGACATGCGCGCGGCGTCTGGACAAAGCTGGGGAAGATGGCATTTGAGGCAGATAGTCCAGCAGACGCGCACAACAAGTCGCTGCGGCAGCACGCCGGAACATGACCGATCGCAGGCGGCGCGCAGACCTCAAATATCGCAGCGCTGCCGCGCCATCGCGCGGCTTGGCGCACGGATACGGTCATCTACTTAACTCAGAAGCCACTCGCCGCCGATATTCAATCCGTTACCTCTGACAGCTTCTTAATCGCTGATGAAGCATCAAAGCCGAGAATTTCAGCGAGTTTCATGAACTCCACAACATCGACACGCCGCTGCCCGCTTTCGAGGCGAGCCACGAACGATTGATACTGTCCGAGCCTCGTTGCTAACTCATTTTGAGTAAGGCCCGCCGCTTCACGTTTTTTGATAAGTAGTGCGATCAGAGCTTTATGCCGATCCGTCCCAAGTGTTTCGACCACTTCTTACCCCACCTGATTGTAGATGGGGGCTTCCCTTATATCTGATTTTCAGTTATCTTAAATTCAGATATTCGGCTGACGCCATTAATCGTTTGGCGGCACTCACTAACCACAACCTGCGCTGTTTAGGAGATTGGATCATGGCTGATTCCGACCGTAGCACGAGTTTGTTCTGCGTCACGCGGCGGATGGCGCTTGCGGGCTGGGTTGTTGGCGCGGGTGGGTGGGCGTTCGGCGGCGCGGTGTCGGCACGCGCAGGTGCGTCGGATGCGACCCCCGACCCGGCGCTGAGGCTGTGGCGGGACTGGGCGGCGGCGCATGCGCGGACACAGCAGGTTTGCAGGCGGCAACAGGCGCTAGAGTGCGCGCTTGCCGAGCGCGTCGACTTTGTCGACACGGTGGTCAGGGTGCCCGGCGGCGCAGAGACGGTGATCTGTTCGGTCGAAGCGCTCGACCGCCTCATCGGGACGCGGACGGACATGGTGGCGGTCCGCGCGCGGGCGGCGGCCGAGCTTGCGGCGCGGCAAGCCTCTTTCGAGGCCGCCGCGACCGAGATCGGTTACTTCGAAGGGCTGCGGGCCGAGCGTGCGGCGTTCGCGCAGGTCGAGGCGCTGCTCGAGGCGCTGGCGACGACGCCGGCCGTCTCGCTCGCTGGTGTCGCCGGCAAGCTCGATGCGGTGCTGTGCGAGGGCGAGGCGTGGGAAGACTGCGCGGCCTTTCCTTGGCCGCAGATCCGCGCGGCGCGCGACGACCTGTTTCGGATCGGCCGCCAGCTGACGCCGGGCGCGGCTTTCCCAGGCGATTAGGCGGTGCAGTTTTGCCGCCCCTACACTGTGCGACGACAGAGACACTGCAGCATCGAGCAGTTTCGTCGGATGGCTTCGTTGCAGGGGAGCCGTCGGCGAGAGCCGATCGAGGTCAAGGCGGAGTGGCGCTGCGACCTTGATCGGCTTTCCAGAGGTCCGGCTTAAACAGCAGGCCGGCGAGACGGCTTTGCGCCCAATCTAAGCCATTCAGCCCTGCTTTCGCTGATCGAGAAGCCCGGCCGTAGGTTCACATGATGGAATTTGGGATTAGAGTGGTCTGTAACTAGCTGAGCAATATCCGGTAACGTCCGGATTTGGTTGTCTACCATTCGCTCGGCAACAAGCCGAGCGAATGCCCGAATCCTCCGCCGCGGTCTACGGTAGGCCGACGTGGCTGAACCAAATTGGCTAGCGTAAGTAAGCGGCACAGGCTACTCTTCCAAAATGTCGGGCGGGGCTTCAAATTTTCATTTTCTGGAAGAGAGAGAGCCTCTGCTATTTCGGCTAGGGGTACTATGCGAAGCATACTTCACTGAAGACCCCAACACCGCTCAAATTGAGCTTCGCCAATTTTCTGAACATCTGGCGCAATTGACAGCGGCGCACTTTGGCATCGAAGTTTCCGCGCAAGATGCACAGGTCGAAGTCCTTAGGCGACTGAAGCTTGAATGCGGCATCCCGCGAGAGGTCTCGGACCTTTTCCACACCCTCCGGCTTGGCGGCAATCAGGCAGTGCATGAGATCAGAGGCGATCACGCATCTGCACTGGCAGGGCTGAAGATCGCGCGTCAGTTGTCAATTTGGTTCGTGCGGACCTTCTACGAGCCCAATCTGAAGTCTGCCCCCTTCTCGCCACCTCAATCGCCTGACGATATCTCGCGAGACGTTCTGGACAAACTCGAGCATCGGAGGCGCCAGCTTGAAGTATCGCAGACCGAAACAGAGAGGCTTCTCGGCGCACCGGATCAGGCGGAGCTTGCTCGGCGAACAGCTGCCGAGATTACCGAAGAGTCAAAGCACGAGCGTGCTGTCCTGGAACAGCTAGCGGAAGAAGCTAATCTCGCCCCGCAGGAATTGCAGAAGCAACTCGATGCGGCGGCCCATTTCGCCAAATCGGACAATGCGCCCCATACCGAAATCGTCACCGCGAACGCGCTACACGCAGCGGAGCTGATCGATCTCGATGAGGCAGATACACGGATACTGATCGATCAACAGCTTCGCAATGCCGGGTGGGAGGCGGACAGCGGGGACCTACGATACGCCAAGGGAGGCAGGCCGCTCAAAGGTCGCAACCGGGCAATTGCCGAATGGCCTACCAAGACGGGTCCTGCCGATTATGCGCTGTTCTGCGGACTGACGCTTATAGGCACGATCGAAGCGAAGCGCCGAAACCGTAATGTGATGGCGGTCCTGAGGCAAGCAGAGCGCTATGCATCCGACATTCACATGCAGGAAGCAGAGCTCGCTGAAGGTGGTCCCTGGCTGGAATACAAGGCCCCGTTTGCGTTCTCGACCAATGGTCGGCCCTACCTAAAACAAGTCGAGGCACTATCGGGAATCTGGCGGCGCGACTTGCGCGACCCGAAAAACATGGCAGAAGTCCTGACCGGATGGCCCTCCCCGCAGGGCATTCTCCAACGGCTGGCTGTTGATAAAGCCGCCGCTGCGCGTGAGTTGGCGACCCAGCCATTCGATTTTGGATTTGCCCTCCGCAATTATCAGAAAGCCGCAATCGAGGCGGTTGAGCGTGGGCTTGCAGAAAACAAGCGAGCGATGCTCGTCGCCATGGCCACCGGCACAGGCAAAACCAAGCTCGCAATTGCCATGCTCTACAGGTTGGTCTCGGCCAAGCGCTTCCGGCGCGTATGTTTTGTGGTGGATCGCAGCGCACTAGGCCGGCAGACAAAGGATGAGTTCACGACGACGAAAGTCGTAAGCGGTAAAGCCTTCACTGACATCTTCGGCCTCAAGGGCTTGGAAGATGTGAACCCGGACGATGACACTCGCATACATATTTGCACAATCCAAGGTCTGGTCCGCCGGGTCCTGTATGCGGAAAGCGCAGCCGAGGAACCGCCAATTGACCAATATGATCTGATGGTCGTCGACGAATGTCACAGAGGCTACCTGCTGGATCGCGAATTGTCGGAGAGCGACTTGAGCTTCCGCGACCAGGACGATTATGTCTCGAAGTATCGCCGAGTACTGGAGCATTTCGACGCGATGAAAATCGGACTTACGGCGACGCCGGCGCTCCACACCACCGAAATATTCGGACCGCCGATCTTCACCTACTCCTATCGGGAAGCGGTGGTCGACGGTTTCCTTAATGACCATGAACCGCCCATTCGGATCGCGACCAAGCTCTCGCAAGAGGGCATCCATTTTGGTCGCGAAGACTCGGTCGATTTCATCCACCCGACCAGCGGCCAAGTTGAAACGGTAACCCTGCCGGACGAGATTGATTTCGAAGTTGAGCAATTCAACAAGAGTGTGGTGACAGTGCCTTTCAACAAGGCGGTTGCGGAAGAGCTCGTCAAATACATAGACCCATCCGCCCCAGACAAGACGCTGATCTTTGCAGTGTCGAAGGCGCACGCGGACATTTTCGTGAAAGAGCTGAGGGAGGCTTTCCGTCACACCTATGGTCCCATGAAGGACGAGACCATTCAGCGGCTTACGGGCGATGTGGACAAGATCGACCGCCTAATCCTCTCGTTCCGCAATGACCCTATGCCCAAGGTAGCGGTGACAGTCGACCTCCTCACTACTGGCATCGACGTTCCGAAAATCACCAATCTCGTTTTCATGCGGCGCGTGAACAGTCGCATCCTCTATGAGCAAATGCTTGGACGCGCGACGCGCCTTTGCCCCGAAATCGGTAAAGAGAACTTCCGGATTTTCGACGCGGTCGATCTCTATCCCCATCTGGCCGATCTGACCGACATGAGGCCGGTCGTTGCCGACCCCAAGTTCACTTTGACGAGGCTCTTCGGAGAGCTGGTCGGTCCTGGCGGCGCTGACCACAAGAACCGTATTCGCGAGCAAATCGTCGTCCGTCTCCGCCGAAGACTGAAGAAGCTTACCATAGAGGCGCGCGCGAATTTCGAGAAGGAGGCCGGAGAAACGCCCGAAAGCTGCCTAGAGCGCTTCATCAATGGCGAAGCGATCGATCTGGCATCGTGGGCCGCGAAACATCCGAATTTGGGTCCGATCCTCGACTGGGCTAATGATGATGGAACGCCTCGATACGTCCCGATTTCAGAGCACGCCGATGAGGTCGTCAGTGTCACACACGGGTATGGTAGCGCCGAAAAGCCGGAAGATTTCCTGAATGCATTTTCCCGCTTCGTACGTGAGAATGTGAACAAGATCGCGGCCTTGAAGCTCGTCGTCCAACGTCCGCAAGAGCTCACCCGTTCGGAGCTTCGGAAACTGCGCCTGGAACTGGATGCGGCAGGCTTCACCGACAGTAAGATCCGCCGCGCCTGGGCTGATGCCAAGAATGAGGAGATTGCCGCCTCCATCATAGGATTTATCCGGCAGGCAGCGATCGGCGATCCGCTCGTGCCTTATAGAGACAGGGTCCGCCACGCAGTTCAAACCATCCTCCATCAGCGTGATTGGACCGAAGTCCAGCACAAGTGGATTAACCGGATTGGATCGCAGCTGGAGCTCGAGATTGTCGTCGATAGGGCTGCGTTCGATGCCGAGCCGTTCGCCGCGCAGGGCGGCTGGTCACGAATCGACCGTGCCTTTAATGGTAAGCTCGAACAGGTCGTTCGCGACATCAACGAACAAATATGGAAAGAGGCCGGGTAGTGAACGGACCAAGGGCGCGGGAAACCGTTCAAAAGCTATGGAACGCCAGCAAGAGCCTGCAAGGCGGCGGCGTCAGCTACTATGAATATGTGACGGAGCTCACCTATCTGCTCCTTCTAAAAATGCTCTCCGAGGTGAAGCGAGACGGCAAGCTCCTCGAAGAGCGCATACCCCCCGACTATCGTTGGAGTGCGCTGAAAAAGAAGGAAGGTGAGCCCCGGCTCATTTACTACCGCCAGCTGCTTGTCTCCCTTGGAGATCGCTCGAAGGTCAAGTTCGAGCTGGTCAATCAGGTCTTCACCGATGCGAAGACTTCGCTGACCAAAGCAACGGCTCTCACCTCGCTTATTACGGCCATTGATGCGGTCAATTGGTACGAGGCTGAAGAGGACGGCCTCGGCGATCTTTACGAAGGCTTGCTGGAGCGCACGACATCTGAACGCAAGTCGAAGGCAGGCCAGTATTTCACACCCAGGCCGCTAATCGAGACGATCATAAAGCTCGTTAAACCTGAACCAGGCGAGACGGTTCAGGACCCCGCCGCCGGAACCGGCGGATTCCTGATTGCAGCCCATCGCGAAATCTGTCGCCAGACGGACGACCTAATGGAGCTTTCGTCCAGTGCGGCCTTCTTCCAGCGCAACAACGCGTACAAGGGGGCAGAACTCATAATCGGCACTCACAGGCTCAATACAATGAATCTGCTGCTGCACGGCATAGAGCAGCCGATCGAACTGGCGGACGCGCTGACGAATGAGGGCGAGGACCTCGGTAAGGCCAATCTCATTCTTACCAATCCGCCGTTCAACAAGTTTCCCGAGCGGGTTGCGCGCGGCGACTTCTCGGTCACTGCGGGGGCGGCAAAGGGTCCTCTTCCCTTCATGGAGCACATCGTTCGGGCGCTCGAAGATGGTGGTCGCGCAGCGGTCGTTGTGCCGGACAACGTGCTGTTCGAAGACAATATGGGCCGTGAGCTGCGCACCTGGCTCATGAACCAGTGTAAGCTGCACACGATCCTGCGCCTGCCCACAGGTATTTTCTACGCCCAGGGCGTGAAAACGAATGTGATGTTCTTCACGAAGATTTCCGAAACGGCCGAGAATGCCACGACCGAGGTCTGGTTTTACGACATGCGCGCGCAGATGCCGAGCTTCGGCAAGACGCGCACGCTGACTGCGGACGATTTCGCTGACTTCATCGAAGCCTTTGGTGATGATCCGCTGGGCGGTGCAGAGCGCAAGGATCGGGGCGAGACAGAACGGTTCCGCAAGTTCACCCGCGAAGACATCGCCAGGCGCAACGACAACCTTGACATCTCTTGGCTGCGTGACAATGAGGAAGAAGTCGAAGAAGGGCTGACTGAACCAGAGGATATCGCAGCGGCCATACTTGGCCACCTGCGAGCGGCGCTACAGGAGATCGAGGCGGTCGAAGAGGAGCTCGCTACGATCGACGAGGTCGAAGCATGAGGGTCCCGATCTGGGGCCTATTGGCTTACGACTGAACTGGCGCCCATTGAGTTTCGGGTCGAGGACGACGCTACCGGAAAGGCAGGCGAGACAGGGGAAGACGTCTGTGAGAATAGCCGCTCTCGAACGTGCGCATGAAATTCGGAAGTTTGAGATTGAACTATATTGGAAGCGGGCAACCTACTTCTGGATTCTCCACGGCGCTGTCTTCACGGCGATCGGCGTGTGACGGCCTTTCCCCTCTCGTTCCAATGCCACTGGCGGCACTTGGATGTGTAACCACATTGGCTGGGAGGCTCTCAGCGAAGGGCTCGAAATTCTGGCAGGAGAATTGGGAGCATCACATCGACATGTTGGAGGATGAGTTCGAACGTCGACTGCACAAGACGGCGTCCGTCGGTCGCGACGGAATCGCCTGGTCCGTCTCGGGCGTGAACGACTGGCCGGCTCAATCACTTTCCGTCTTCTGGCTTGCCGTACTAGGGACTGCCACTTTTGCCGCAGTCCCGAACCGGTTCGGTTGGCTTCCCGAAATCCTGCTGTCGGACAACACGCAAGCCGGAGCAATTCTTTTAGCCGCACTTGTGGCAGGGATATTTCTTTGGATGCGAAAGACCAAGCTTCAGGAAGCCAAGGGCGTCCCTTTCTGCGGCGAAGCGCCGACCTATGAGGGATCGGATTGGACTGATCCCGCCGGACTCCCTAAAGTTTCTGAGTTGAACGAACGTGGAAGGCCCTTACTGATCCGCAGGAAGCCGAAGACATGACAGCCGAAGCCTTCGGTCGCACGATCCAGCTGTTTCTTGTCGATGGGACTCCCAATGGCCTGCGTAAGGCCACAATCCACGGTTGGACCGGGCTGACTTTCGTCGCCACAGCCAGCACATTCGCCGCGCTCACGGCGCGCAATGAGCTGGATCGCACTGGCGTCTATATTCTTGCTGGCCCTGACGCGGAAGCGGTTGGCGGCATTCGCGCCTACATCGGCTCGGCCAACAGCGTGCGCGAGCGGATCAAGCAGAGCGCCCAACAGCGTGATTTCTGGGAGACTGCGATTGCGGTCACAACCAGCGACGATGATCTATCCAAGGGTCATGTCGAATATCTGGAAGCGCGGCTGATCGAGCTGGCTCACGCGGCAAACCGCGTCACACTAGACAACGGCACCGCGCCCGCCGGCAATCGCCGCCGCCTGCCGGAAGCAGACCAAGCGAACATGGAACAGTTCCTGGCCAACCTGAAAATCATCCTGCCGGTGGTCGGGCTGGACCTCCTCAAGCCACAACCGCGCGCAGTGACGCAAACTGCCACCCCAGTGGCTCAGCGCACGGCAGGTGAGGTGACATTTGAGATCCGCCACCGATCCGGCGTGAGCGCGCAAGCGGTGGAAGAGGATGGCGAATTCGTTGTGCTCGAAGGGTCAGAGGCGCTGAAGGACACTGGCTACGTCCAGCAAAGCTATCTCGCGCTTAAGGAGAATCTGATCAATAATGGCATACTTCAGGTTGCCAGCAAAGGGCGCTACGTCTTTACCCAGCCCTACGCCTTCTCCAGCCCCAGTGCCGCTGCCGCGATCGTACTCGATCGCAACAGCAACGGCCTGTTCGAGTGGAAATTGAAGGGTGACAAGCGGACATACAACGATATGAAACAGGCGCGCGTTGCCAGCGAGGTATCCTCGGAATGAGTGAGCTTCCCGAAACCTGGGTCCAAGTGCCGATCAGCGATCTGGCTGAGGTAAACCCGCGCAAGAGCGTCGATCTAAATGGCGATGATCTGGTATCGTTCGTCCCAATGGCCGCTGTCGACGAGGTATCCGGCACAATCGCCGCTCCAGTTGACCGGCCTTATAGCGAAGTCTCGAAGGGCTTCACGCATTTCCGTGACGGGGACGTTATCTTCGCAAAGATCACGCCGTCTATGGAGAACGGCAAGTCGGCAGTCGCTCGTTATCTTACTAACGCCACCGGCATTGGTTCGACCGAATTCCATGTCTTCCGCAGCTACGGTGCGATTGAGCCCGAGTACCTGTGGCGGTACGTCCGCCAGCAGTCATTTCGGGACGACGCCCAGACCGTCATGTCGGGTGCCGTTGGCCAGCAAAGGGTTCCAGCAGACTGGTTGAAAGAACACCATATCCCGCTCGCTCCGCTGGCTGAACAGCGGCGGATTGTGATGAAGGTGGACAGCCTGACCACACGCACCGCCCGCGCCCGCAAAGAACTCGACCGCATCCCTAACCTCATCGCCCGCTACAAGAAGCGCCTTTTGGCGCTGGCAGCGGACCGTGAATTGACGAAAGATTGGCGGGCCGATCGCAAAAATGGCGAATGGAAAGAAGTCACTGTTGAAGAGGTCGCCGACGCAACCTTTGACGGTCCCTTCGGTTCGAACCTGAAATCCGCAGACTACGTCGATAAGGGTGTACGCGTTGTCAGGCTGGAAAACATTGATAGCCTCACCTTCATCCGGGACAAGGAAACTTACATTTCAGGGAAGAAGTACGAAGGTTTGAAGCGGCATACCCTGCAGGCGGATGACGTACTCTTTTCGTCTTTCATCGCCGAAGAAATCCGAGTGTGCAGGTTCCCAGGCGACCTTCCCACTGCCGCCATAAACAAGGCAGACTGCTTCTGTGTTCGCCCGAAAGTGGATCGGTGCTTGCCCTCGTATTTGATGTACCGTTTAGCTGCGCCGCAGACGTATGAGATTTTGAAAGATTCCGTACACGGCGCTACCCGACCAAGGATATCACTGAAGCAGCTGAAGTCCTTCAGTTTCTTCCTGCCCACCATCGAAGAGCAGGCCGAAGTCGTTCACCGCATTGAGTCCGCCTTTGGCTGGCTTGACCGCATGGCAGCCGATCACGCAACTGCCGCACGCCTGCTTCCCAAACTTGACGCTGGCATCCTCGCCAAAGCCTTCCGAGGTAACCTCGTCCCACAAGACCCAAACGACGAACCTGCGGCCAAGCTCCTAACGCGGATCGCGGCAGGGAAAGAAGCCGAGAGCAGTTTGCCGATAGGCAAGCGTGGCCGCCCGCGCAAGCAGGTAGTCAGACCTGTATTCGTGGACTCCGGAAACGAAGTCTCCCCTGTAACAGTTAAAATACAAGAGTCTGCATGGGCAAGGAAATCGGTCATGAGCAAAAGCCGACGCGATGATGATGTTTGGAAAAAGCCGTACCTGGCAAATTTGCTCAAGGCGAAGAAGATCGGTGATCCGCAGGCGTTGTTCAAGTTCGCGGATCTGCCGGTTGCCGATTTCTATAAGCAGCTCGCTTGGGAAATCGACAACGGCCACATCGTTGACGACACCAAACGGCTGAAGGCTGCCTGATGCGAATAGATCGTGTTTTCATCGATGGTTTCCGCAATTTGCGCGCTGTCGAGGTGGACTTTCACGAAGGCTGCCTGACCTCGGTTGTCATTGGCGAAAATGGTTCCGGCAAGTCGAACCTGATCGAAGCCATTGTCCAGATTTTCAGGCAGGTTGACGTGCCATCCGGGAGCGTCAAATTCACGTTCGAAATTGACTATGTGATCAGGTACCACAAGGTCCGAATCCACAACAGGGAAGGAACCACACTTTTTGTGGTGGATGGGGAGCCAATGAGCTCCCGGCAGTTCAACCTCAATAAGGAATCTCTCTTTCCCGACCTGGTTTTTGGCTATTATTCGGGGACCAGCCGTCGACTGGAAAAGCTCTTCGATGATCATCAGGCAAGATACTACGGGGTGATCAATCAGGACCGGGATGTTAGCGCATATGAGAGGGCGCGATCCGCGCGGCGGCTGTTCTACTGCCGCCCTATTCACGGTGTCTTTGCCCTTCTCGCCCACTTCGCCAAGCCGGGCAGAAAGAAAGACGTTTCGGAGCTACTAAGCGAGAAGCTTGGCATTACCGGATTTCATTCGGCACTGGCTCATTTCAAAGAACCTTCTTGGTTCAATCATTCCAACTGGAAAAGGCAGCTGTCTTCGACAGTTCCCAGCTCGAGAGGGCGGCGTCCATACGAGGAACTGGAAGAGCAGGCGCGGGACCTCTGGGGGGCAAAAGGACCCGCCGGGGATTGTGCAAGGGCCCTTCAGTCGCTGGCGTTCTATCCGCTTGCCGTGACTGGCAAGGTTGTCGACGACTATCGCAGCAAGGCCAAAACCGAAGCGCAATTGGCCTGTTTCTTACGCGATCAGAAAGCTTTGGCGCGGTTTGCTCAACCGTTTGGTGACGATCAAGATTTGTTCGCGGCGCTGGAAGCTGCCGATATTTCCGACCTTTTCCGGGAGATTCTGGTCTGGGTCACTCGCAAGGACGATGAGAGCGGGGACATCGGCTTCTCAGACCTGTCAGATGGTGAGCGGCAGCTACTTATGGTTCTCGGCCTGATCCGTGTCTCGCGAGGCAAGGAAGCGCTATTCCTACTCGACGAGCCTGACACTCACCTCAACCCCGCCTGGCAGCTCTCCTATCTCGACCTGATCCAAGAATGGACTGAAGTCGCGGCGGATGAGGACAAGTGCCAGATCATCATGACGACTCACAACCCCCTAACGATTGCGGCGCTCACGAAGAAAGAAGTGCGTGTCATGCAGACGGCGGACGATGGGCAGATCAAAGTCGCGGAGCCCTACGCCGATCCACGGGGCTTGGGCTTCACATCTACACTGACAGAGATATTCGGCCTCCCAACAACCTTGGACCCGGAAACGCAGAAACAGATCGATGAACGGAACACGCTGGCGAGGATCGAAGAACGTTCCGAGAAGCAGGAGCGTATGCTGATCGAACTGAACGACAAACTCGACCGGCTGGGATTTCTGCACGAGAGCCGGGACCCACTTTACGATGATTTCCTCAAGGCCGTGCACGACTACAAATATGCGGATCGTCCTCCAATGACTCAAGAGCAGATCGAAAAACGCCGCCGTGCAATGCAAGCACTAGTCCAGTCGCTCTCGGAGCAACCGGAGCGCCCGCATTGATATTCGTGAAGCGAGATCCGAATCTGATCCCCAAAAAATTACTGAAGGTTGCAGAGCGAGCGCAAGTTCAACTGGAAATGCTGCCTGCAGATCAACGTGTAGCCTTCATCAAGAAGAAGTCGCACATCTGGCGCGCTTTTAAGCGCCATCTGAGAGCTATGTCATACGGCAAATGCTGGTATTCAGAAGCAAAGGGGCCTCAGTCTCCTTATGATGTCGATCACTTTCGACCCAAGTCGGAAGCTCAGCGGTCCGAGACCGTCAAAGACGAAGGTTACCCCTGGCTAGCGTTCGACTGGGACAATTTTCGCTACTCGGCAGAGCGATCCAATCGCCCGAGCACGGATGAGGAAACAGGCGAAGTTGTCGGAAAATCCAGTTGGTTTCCTCTCGTGGATGGCAGCCCGATCGCTATCTGGGATGATCGCTGCACAAAGAATGAGGTGCCGCTCTTGCTGGATCCGGTATGTCGGAAAGACGTATCTTTGATCGACGTCGGGTCCGATGGACGAATGAGGCCGTCCATCACATGTGTCGGAACGGGGAAGAAGCGCGTCAAAGCAAGCATCCGGCACTATGCCCTAAATCTGCCTGATATCCTGGAAGCTCGGCAGGACGTCATGCGGGACGTGAACGATCGCGTGGAAACGCTATTGAAGTCGATCGAAGCAGCGAACAGTTTTGAAGAAGCAGCCGATGCGATTCCGGTCGAAGATCAGCGGAAAGCCATCACGGCCCTGACCATGCCGAACAGTGCATTCGCAAGGGCGGCAAGAGCAAAGCTGATTGAGAAAGGTCTGGCAGGCTTGATAGCACCACCAGAAGATTATCCAGCGATTGTCGCCTAAGCCGGTATTCGGAATTCGATAGCTGTTCCGCAACCTTCGTCGCCGCACTGGCGGCCGTAAAGCTAGCCCAGTCGAAAGAATGACGGCAAGTCGCTTATCGTCACCCGGGACCGGACAGGCAGCTAACGGCCCGTTGCTGCCTCAGAATGTTCCGAACCCGCGACGGCGTGCGCTGCGATTGTTCATGTGAGCTTGGGATGCCTGTAGCGCGCCCTGAGCGGGGCGAGCACGCCTAAATGCCGGTGGTGCGTAAGACGAAATCGTCTAGCCCACTTGGGCCACCTGCCAGAACAATCGAAACACTTCCTCCGAGCACGTACCGAATGTTCTGTGCGAGCCGGTCGGTCTGCCTTTCCTGGTGGCGTGATGTTGATTTTTCTGGTGCTCTTCATTTTTATGTCTCTGGGTTAGCACGCGCGCAATTCCGGCAACCGAAACTGCCTAGAGGAACTTTGGACGGTGTCTCTCCTCCGGGGCTACCCAGCCTTCTATGAAGTCCAGCGGATCTACGCTTTCCATCATTGCCCTGGCAAGTGTTAGACGCTCCTCTAGGCGCTGCCGACGCTCGTCATTCGTATTCTTCAGGCGCTCTTCCGCATCCGCAAAGAAGCGCTCTACGGTCATCGCTCTTCCCCACCTCTCGATAATTTCCGCAAGTTGTTGACGGCTATCGGTGAGAGCCTGAGCCGTCTTTCGGGCATCCTCCCGCCTTTCATAGCGCGCCCACTCTTCCTCCCGCTCCCTTTTTCTCTTCGCCTCCGCCGCATCCTCGGCGTCCATGAGGCGTCGCAGATTGTTCTTGGACGCCCTTAACGTCTCGACGATTCTTGGGATCAGTGTGCCAAGCAACTGCTGCTCCGTTTCCTGCCAGCTGACAGACCAATCGACGCCTTTTTTGGGTGAGTAGGCAACGATTCGAAAACGCCCGCAGGGCATGTCCTGCTCTGTTGTCCAGGAGTGCGTCAGCTGCCAAGATTTGGCTGATCGTATTAGGCTGCTGTCCTCACGATGGTAATCACCATTGAGGTATCGCATCGTCACTCTCTCGGTCATTTCCGTGAGAGCGAGGCCTATTGGCACCTTGTCGATATAAAAGACAGTCGGTCGGTCCGGAGCCCAGATGCTTCCTGAGTGGTCGCGGCCGTATCTGCGATCCTTTCGCTCCACCTCTTGTTCCCTGACATGGATGCGATGCAGATTATCGGCAGCCTGAGCGATGTGAACCCGATACCCTTGTTCGTCGAGCGCCAAGTATAGGTCGTTAGCGGTTGAGAGTGCGCGCAGCAACGCTGTTTCTGATGATACCAGGTCTGGCAGGATCCTCTTGTAGGGTCTGAGGAATTCGCCGTTTTTGACGTCTCGCGTTTTTCGCAAATGTTCTTCGACACCAAAAAGCAGCGGGTGACGTGCCGGACGGCGGAGTTTCGCATCGGGCTTTGGCTTGCGCACGGAGCCTTCTTCCAGCGTTCGCTTTTTTCGCGGCTTAGCGACTGACGGCATGATCTCGATGGTCTCATCGGACGCCTCTGGCAACGTAGGCAGCTCTGCCGGAAGCCCGAGGGACTTGCGAGTCCAGTACCCCGATCCGGGATAAGGAATTTGGTATCGTTTGCAGATGGCGGCCAGCACAGTGCCGGAAATTCCAAGCTCCGGTGCAACTTTGCTGAGCGGTCTGTCGCAGACCCGTTTATAAAGCTCAAGGCGTGTCAACTGCATAGCAAAAGGTCTCAACTCAATCGCGACCGATATCGTTCCGGTCCTCATTCTAGAGGGCTACAGCGTAAACGTAGATATCATCTGCGCCCGGCGCGGCGCGCTGTGAGGGTGCGAACTTCACCCTGTCAAATGTCCACAGTCAACAGATGTCGATCTCGGTAGAAACCTGCCCGAGGATGACGAAAAGGGCCGGCCGTGCGCCGTGCAGCCTATCCCAAGAACGGCCTGGCCTTCATCGACACCGGAATTTCCACGCCGAGCCGGCTAAGCACCGTCGGTGCGAGCTGCAACTGGTCGAGTAAAGCCCCACTCTCGGGGCCTTCGCCACGGCCGAAATAATAGAGCGCAAAATCCTGCTGGTCGTCTTCGTGGCCGCCATGGTGACCGCGGTCGGTCTGGCCGTGGTCGGCGGTGACGATCACTTCGTAGCCGGCCTCCAGCCATTTCGGCAGGAAGGCCGCCAGCATACCGTCCATGGCGTAGCAGGCATGGTCCATCTCGATGCAGTCGTGGCCGTAGCGATGGCCCATGGAATCCAGCGTGCAGGTGTGCAGGATGCCGTAGTCGATGCCGTGGCGCTTGGTCAGCATGGTGAGCGTGGCGAAGAGGTCGACATCGCTCGGCGTCATCTGGTTCTTGTGGTTGTAGCCGGTCATGGTGTGGAAGCGGCCGTGGGTGATCGGACCGCGGGGCTCGTCATATTCCATGTCTTCGACGAGGTCGAAGGGATAGCGGTTGAAGAATTCCGACCAGTAGGAATGGGTCACCGCGCCGGTCTTGCCGCCGGCCTTCGATATTTCCGAGAACAGGTCGGGCTGCTCGACCCTGAAACGGTTCTCGTTGGAAAGGATGCCGTGCACCTGCGGCGACACGCCGGTGTGGATGGAGGCATAGCAGCAGGCCGAGGTGGAGGGCAGCACCGAGCGCATCTTCCACACGCGCGCATCGCCCGACTGCACCCAGCCTTCGAGATTGCCGAACAGCCGGCGCCAGTTGCGATAGGGAACGCCGTCGAGAATGATGAGCAACAATCTGTTTTTCAGCGCCATGGGCCCCTCCGGCTTAAAAGAAATCCCGAGAACCGGAACCGATTCTCGGGAAGGATGATACGTAGATTCAAGTGGTTAGGTAGTCTGCCGCGCGTTGGAGATCGACGCGCGACGAAGTGTCCGCCCGGGTCAGTTCCCCGCGCTTTCCATGCGGCGCCCGGCGATGGCCTTCTCCAGCCAGCCGACTTCCATCTCCGGAACGGAGGAGAGCAGCAGGTCGGTATAGGCGTCGAAGGGCGGCGTTAGAACCTTGCTCTTCGGCCCGTAGCGCACGATCTCGCCGCGATACATCACCGCGATGGAATCGGCGATGGCCTTCACCGTGGCGAGGTCGTGGGTGATGAAGAGATAGGCGACCTGCTCTTCCTTCTGCAGCTCGAGCAGCAGCTGAAGGATGCCATGCGCCACCAGCGGGTCGAGTGCCGAGGTGACCTCGTCGCAGATGATGAGGCTAGGCTTGGCCGCCAGCGCCCGGGCGATGCAGACGCGCTGCTTCTGGCCGCCCGAGAGCTCGGCCGGGTAGCGGTCGACAAAGCCCTTGCCCATCTCGATCTTGTCGAGCAGTTCGGCCACGCGCTTGTCGCGCTCGCGCCCGCGCAGGCCGAAATAGAACTCCAGCGGTCGGCCGATGATGGTGCCCACCGTCTGCCGCGGGTTCATCGCCACGTCGGCCATCTGGTAGATCATCTGCAACTGGCGCAGGTCTTCCTTGCTGCGGTCGGCCAGCCGTCCGGGCAGGGTGCGTCCGCCGAAGGTGATGCTGCCTTCGAGCGGCGGCAGCAGGCCGGTAATGGCGCGGCCGAGCGTGGATTTGCCCGAGCCGGATTCGCCCACCACGGCAAGCGTCTGCCCGGCGGGAATCTCGACCGAGACGTTCTTCAGCACCTTGATCGTGCCGCCGCCATAGGCCGCGGTGACGTTTTTCACCGACAACGCCGCCGCCTTGCCCGGCGCATGCTCCTCATGCGCGATCTCATGCACCGAGACCAGCTGGCTGGTGTATTCCTGCGTGGGCTGGGTGATGATCTGGCGCGTATCACCCCATTCGACCAGCTTGCCATGCCGCAGCACGGCGATCTCGTCGGCAACCTGCGCCACCACGGCGAGGTCGTGGGTGATGTAGAGGGCTGCCACGCCAGTGTCGCGGATCGCCTCCTTGATCGCCGCCAGAACGTCGATCTGGGTGGTGACGTCGAGCGCGGTGGTCGGCTCGTCGAAGACGATCAGGTCGGGCTCGGAGCAGAGCGCCATGGCGGTCATGACGCGCTGCAGCTGGCCGCCGGAGACCTGGTGCGGGAAGCGCTTGCCGATGTTTTCCGGGTCCGGAAGGCTGAGCTTGCGGAAGAGGTTCACCGCGCGCTTCTCAGCCTCGGCGCGACTGGAGACGCCGTGCTTGAGCGAGGCCTCCACCACCTGCTTCATCAGCCGGTGGGCCGGATTGAAGGCGGCCGCCGCCGACTGGGCGACATAGCAGACCTCGCGGCCGCGCAGTGCCCTGAGGCCGCCCTTGCCGCCTTTCAGGATGTCGCGGCCATTGAGGATGACCTCGCCGCCGGTGATCCGCACGCCGCCGCGGCCATAGCCCATGGAAGACAGCCCGATCGTCGACTTGCCGGCGCCGGATTCGCCGATGAGGCCGAGGACCTTGCCGCGCTCGAGCGACACCGAAACGCCGTCGACGATGACGATGTTGCGCGGCGCTTCGCCCGGCGGATAGACGGTGGCCTCGATCTTGAGGTTGCGGATGTCGAGCAGCTTTTCGGATGCGCCGGTGGATTGCGATGCGAGCCTATCCATTGCCGCGGCCTCCCTTCAGATCGGTGGTGCGGTTGAGGATCCAGTCGGCCACGAGGTTGACCGAGATGGCCAGGACCGCGATTGCTGCAGCAGGGATGAGCGCCGCCGGGATGCCGAACACGATGCCTTCCTTGTTTTCCTTGACCATGCCGCCCCAGTCGGCTTCCGGCGGCTGGACGCCGAGGCCGAGGAAGGACAGAGCCGAAAGGAAAAGCACGGCGAAGATGAAGCGCAGGCCAAGCTCCGCCACCAGCGGCGACAGCGCGTTGGGCAGGATCTCGCGGAAGATGATCCAGCCGCGGCCTTCGCCGCGCAGCTTGGCGGCCTCGACATAGTCCATGACGTTGATGTCGACCGCCACGGCGCGGGCGAGGCGGTAGACGCGGGTGGAATCGAGGATGCCCATCACAAGGATGAGCGTCACGATGTTGCCGGGAAGCACCGACAGCACCACCAGCGCGAAGATGAGCGTGGGGATTGCCATCAGGAGATCGACGCCGCGCGACATGGTCTGGTCGAACCAGCCGCCGATGACCGCGGCGGTGAAGCCGAGGATCGAGCCCAGCGTGAACGACAGGGCCGTGGCGAGCGCTGCGATCAGGATCGTCGTGCGGGCGCCGAAGATCATGCGCGAGAGGAGGTCACGGCCGAGATTGTCGGTGCCCAGCCAGTGCGCGGCCGACATCGGCTCCCACACGTCGCCGACGATCTCGGCATTCGGGAACGGCGCCACCAACGGCGCGAAGACCGCGGCGAAGACGAACAGGCCGGTGACGATGAGGCCGAGCCAGGCGCTCAACGGGATGTTTTTCAAGGTCAGCATGTACCCGTCCCCCTTACTTCGGATGCCTGAGGCGCGGATTGGACACGATGGCCGTGATGTCGGCGATGATGTTGAGGCCGATATAGACGGCGGCAAAGATCAGGCCGCAGGCCTGCACCACCGGCACGTCGCGCTTGGCGACATGGTCCACCAGATACTGCCCCATGCCGGGGTAGACGAAGATGACCTCGACCACGACCACGCCGACCACGAGATAGGCGAGGTTCAGCATCACGACATTGACGATCGGCGCGATCGCATTTGGGAAGGCGTGACGGCGGATGATCTCGAAGGGCGTCAGGCCCTTGAGCTCGGCCGTCTCGATATAGGCCGACTGCATGACGTTGAGGATGGCCGCACGCGTCATGCGCATCATATGCGCCAGCACCACAAGCGTCAGCGTGGCGGCCGGCAGCGCGATCGCCTTCATGCGCTCCAGAAACGACATGCTGTCATAGACGGTCGACACGCTGGGGAACCACTGCATCTGCACCGCCACGAAATAGATCAGCAGGTAGCCGATGAAGAATTCGGGCAGCGAGATGGAGGCCAGCGTGAGGCCGGAGATGAGCTTGTCGACGAAGCCGTTCTTGTGGCGCACGGCGATGAGGCCGAGGATGATCGCCAGCGGCACCGAGACGATTGCCGCCCAGAAGGCGAGGAACAGCGTGTTCTTGAGCCGTCCGCTGAGCGAGGTGGCAATGTCCTGGCCGTTCGACAGGGCGGTGCCCATGTCGCCATGCAGCATGCCCCAGAGCCAATGGAAGTAGCGCACATAGGCGGGGTCGTTCAGCCCCAGCTGTTCGCGCAGGTTGGCAAGCGCCTGGGGCGTTGCGGATTGACCAAGGATGGACTGCGCCACGTCGCCCGGCAGGATCTGCGTGCCAACGAAGATCAGAACCGAGACGGCGAGCAGCAGGAGCAGGCCCAGCGCAATGCGCTGGGCCACCAGTTTCAAGAGCGAAGCCATCTGTGCAGGGCCGGACTCACGCCTGGACCCAGCACTTCGACAGGGCGTAGCCGCCCATCATTTCCTGGTTGCCGTCGGCGAACCAGCCGCCGACCTTGGGGCCGGTCGCGTCGATGAAGTCGTTGAACATCGGCGTGATGACGCCGCCCTCGTCGCGAACCATCTCGCCCATCGACTTGTAGAGCGCGACGCGCTTGTCCTTGTCGAGTTCGGCGCGGGCCTGGAACAGCATCTTGTCGAAGTCTTCGCGGAAGAAGCGGGTGTCGTTCCAGTCGGCCTTCGAATAGTAGGCGGTGGAGTACATCTGGTCCTGCGTCGGGCGACCGCCCCAGTAGGAAGCCGAGAAGGGCTGCTTGTTCCAGACTTCCGACCAGTAGCCGTCGCCTGGCTCGCGCTTGACCTCGATGGTGATGCCGGCCTTGGCAGCGCTCTGCTGATAGAGCTGGGCGGCATCGATGGCGCCCGGGAAGGCGACGTCGGAGGTGCGCAGCAGGACCGAGCCGCTGTGACCGGACTTCTTGTAGTGGAAGGCGGCCTTTTCCGGATCGAACTTGCGCTGTTCGATCTCCGCGAAGAGCGGATAGGCCTTGTTGATCGGCGTGTCGTTGCCGACCGAGCCGTAGCCGTGCAGGATCTTCTGCACCATCTCGTCGCGGTCGAGCGCGTATTTCAGCGCGAGGCGCAGATCGTTGTTGTCGAACGGCGCGGTGTTGCAATGGGCGATGAAGACGTAGTGGCCCTTGCCCGCGACGTTCTGGATGGTGACGCCCGGCACGCGCTTGATGAGATCGACGATCTTCGGCTCGACGCGGTTGATCATGTCGACCTGGCCGCCCTGCAGCGCGGAGGTGCGCGCCGTGGCGTCGTTGATGACGATGATCTCGATGCTGTCGGCAAAGCCGCGGTCATCGCGCCAGTAGTTGGCAAACTTTTCGCCGACATGGCGCACGCCCGGCTCGTTGACCGCCACCTTGTAGGGGCCGGTGCCGATGCCGGCCACCGGATTGTCCTTGCCGCCGTTCGGCTGGATCATCAGGTGGTAGTCGTCCAGCAGGTAGGGCAGGTCGGCATTGGGGTCCTTGAGCGTGAAGACCACGTTCTGGCCGTCGACCTTGATCTTGTCGATGCCGCCCATGATGCCGAGCGCGCCCGACTTCGAGTTCTCGTCGGAGTGGCGCTCCATGGTGGCGAGAACGTCGTCGGGGGTCATCTCCTTGCCGTTGTGGAACTGCACGCCCTTGCGGATCTTGAAGGTCCACACCTTGGCGTCGTCGGAAGCGTGCCATTCTTCGGCGAGGCAGGGCTTCACTTCGCCGTCGGGCGACATCTGCACCAGCTGCTCGCCCCACTGGCGGCCGAACTTGTAGGGCACCTGGCTCTGCCAGGAAGCCGGATCGAGGCTGTTGGTGGATTCACCGCCCTGCATGCCGGCCTTCAGCGTGCCGCCCTTCTGCGGGCCGGCCGCGCGAGCGGCACTGCCCAGAAGCGTGTTGGCGAAGGCCGCGGTGACGCCGAGGGCGGCCGCGCGACCCAGAAAATCGCGGCGGCTGAGCTTTCCGGTGGCGACACGATGGCTCAGGAATTCCAATTCATTGGACATATATTGTTCCTCACTCTGGTTAGATGACTTTAAACAGTCTTGTTTTGCTTGTTAGGCGGATATTGCGCGGAAGATTTCGTCTTCGGCAAGGCGAATTGCGACATTACGTGGCGTAAATGCAGCGCGGCTGTGGACTAAAGGATGCCGGCACGCCGGCACCCTTTGAAAAGCCGGTATTTGGCGTGTCTCAGGCGGTGAGCCAGCACTTGGCCAGCGCAAGGCCGCCCATGAGCTCACCCGACGGATAAGGCACGTAGCCGCCGACCTTTTCGGAGACCGCGTCGATCCAGTCGTTGTACATCGGGATGATGGCGCCGCCTTCGTCGCGCACCATGAGCGCGATGTCGCGATACATGGCCTTGCGCTTGGGCTCGTCGAGCTCGGCGCGGGCCGCCGCCACCAGCTTGTCGAAATCCTCGCGCTTGAAGCGGGTCTCGTTCCAGTCAGCGGTCGACAGATAGGCGGTGGAATATTGCTGGTCCTGCGTCGGGCGGCCGACCCAGTAGGAAGCTGAGAACGGCTTCTTGTTCCACACCTCGGCCCAGTAGCCGTCGCCCGGTGCGCGCTGCACGTCGAGCTGGATGCCGGCCTTGGCGCAGCTCTGCTGGAACAGCTGGGCGGCGTCGACGGCACCCGGGAAGGCGACCTCGGAGGTGATGAGCTGGATGGGGCCGCTGTGACCCGACTTCTTGTAGTGGAAGGCGGCTTTTTCCGGATCGAACACGCGCTGCTCGATATCGTCCGAGAACAGCGGGTAGGACTTGTTGACCGGGATGTCGTTGCCGACCGTGCCGTAGCCGCCGACGATCTTGTCGACCATCTCCTGGCGGTCGACCGCATATTTCAGCGCCAGCCGGAGATCGTTGTTATCGAAGGGCGCGGTGTTGCACTGCATGGCGAACACGTAGTGCGCGCCGCCGGCCACGTTCTGGATGGTGATGCCGGGGATGCGCTTGACCAAGCCGACGATCTTGGGCTCGACGCGGTTCATCATGTGCACCTGGCCGCCGCGAAGTGCCGCCATGCGGGCTGTCGAATCGTTGATGACCACGATCTCGACCTGATCGGCGAAGCCGCCATTGTCGGCATCCCAGTAGCCTTCGTGGCGGGTGCCGAGTTCGCGGACGCCCGGCTCGTGCGAGGCGATCTTGTAGGGCCCGGTGCCGATGCCGGCCTGCGGATTGTCCTTGCCGCCATTGGGCTGGATGATGAGGTGGTAGTCCGACATCAGGAAGGGCAGGTCGGCATTGGCCTCCTTCAGCGTGATGACGAAGTCGTTGCCGTCGACCTTCATCTGGTCGATGCCGCGCAGCACGCCGAGCGCGCCCGACTTGGTCTCGGGGCCGGCATGGCGCTCGAGGGTGGCCATCACGTCGCTGGCGTCGAGCTCCTTGCCGTTGTGGAAGGTCACGCCCTTGCGGATCTTGAAGGTCCAGGTCTTGGCGTCCGGCGAAGAACCATATTCTTCGGCCAGCCGGTGGACGATCTTGCCGTTCTCATCGATGTCGATGAGCTTTTCGCCCCAGCAGCGCGCAAACGCGCCGGTGACCTGGTTGTTGATGGCGGCCGGGTCGAGGCCGTCGGTCGATTCGCCGCCCTGCAGGCCGGCCTTGAGCGCGCCGCCCTTGACCGGGCCGGCAGCGCGCACGGCGCTCGTCAGAAGCGTATTGGCAAATGCGGCACCGATACCAAGTGCCGCGGCACGGCCGAGAAAATCACGGCGGTTGAGCTTGCCGGCGGCGACGCGCCGGCCCAGATATTCGAGTTCAGCCGACAAGACTTCTCCTCCTTGCATGTCGTCCAGACGGGCGATGCTCCTCCACCGTCCCGGAGGGGATAGTGGAGGTCCGCTTGCCCTCACGTAAGGCAGATTGCGACATGTCGCGACGCAAATGATGATGTGTCGCTTTTAGGATATCGAAGCCGGTAGGTCAAATGTGGTCGCGTGGAATTTCCTCCCGGTAATCGCGCTCGAACACCAATTTGCTTCCCTCGTAAGCCTCGATCCTGGCCTCGAAGTAGAAGTTTTTGGCGTCGGAATGCATGCGCGAGCGGGTCTCGGTACGCAGCGAAAATTCATTTCGCGACATGACGTCGGTCCAGTGGGTCTCGCCGCGCGCCGACAGCGGATCGTCGGGATGGATGGTCCATTTTTCGCGCACGATGCTGCCGCTGACGAGGCCGTGGTCGAGGTCGCGAACCTCGCCGAAATCGTCGGTGATGGAGAGCGTGACCGTGCCGGTTTTCTCGTCGCGATCGATATGGCGTTCCGAGCTGGAGTCACGCAGCGTCTCGATCGCCCAGGGCGCTGCCGCTTCCGGTTCCGGGAAGCTGGCCTCGTCGCCCTTGGCGAGCGGCCGCACCGGCAGGGACAGCTTTGCCTCGGAGAGTTCGAGCCGCACCGGCTCGGGCGAGGGCCAGATGGCCGGCCAGTAGGCGGTGGACACGGCAACGCGCAGGCGGTGGCCGGCCGGCAGGCGGTAGGCGCACTGGTCGAGCACGACGCGCGCCGCGACGACCTCGCCGGGCGTCAGCTTCTCCGGGAATTCGTGGCTGTTGCGGTGGGTGAGGTTGAGCACGCCGTAGGAGATCAGCTCGGATGCGCCGTCGGGATGCACGTCGCACAGGCGCACAGCGATATTGGCTTGCGGCTTGTCCGACGCAAAGCGCACCAGCACTTCCGGCGCGCCGACGATGTCGATGGCTTCGGCCTGCACCGGCTGGTCGAAACAGACCGAGCGGGCGTCGTCGCCGCGCTGGTCGCCGGGGAGTTCGGGGCCATAGGTGAAGGGGAAGTATTCGCCACCGGTGAGGCCGCAATCCTGCGGCGAGGCGACGAGCGCGGGCGCTGCGGTGATCGCCAGGAGCTCGATCTCGCGGGTTTCGATGCGAGGCGAGGGCCATTGAGATTCGGAGATCCAGCGGCCCGGCCGCTCGTCATGCCAGCGGCTCGGGCGCACGCTGTCCATCACCCAGGCGCGGTAGGCCGGATCGTTCTCGGCGCCGTTCTCGACGCCCTTCAGCCAGCGATCCCACCAGCGCAGCGCCACCTGCAGGAAGCCGATCGCCGGCTTGGGGGCCGCGAAATGCGGGTATTTGTGGATCCACGGACCGACGATGCCCTTCACCGGCGCGGAGATGTTGGAGACGAGGTGCGAGATGGTGTTGCGGTAGCCGTCGTGCCAGCCGCCGATGGAGAGCACGGCCGCCTGGATGGCGGAATAGTCCTCGCAGACCGAGCCGCGCTTCCAATAGGCGTCGCGGCGCTGGTGGCCGAACCACGTCCGGGCCAGGAAGGGCTGGCTTTCGAGCCGGTGCAGCCACATCTCGCGCCATTTGTCGCCGACCAGCGCCGGATCGGGCGAGCGCGAGGAGTAGGACAGCATGGTCGAGGCCCAGCCGAAATTCTCGTTCAGCAGGCAGCCGCCCTTGTAGTGGATGTCGTCGGCGTAGCGGTCGGTCGTGGAGCAGAGCGTGATGATGGCCTTCAGCGCCGGCGGCTGCTTGGCCGCCACCTGCAGCGAATTGAAGCCACCCCAGGAAATGCCCATCATGCCGACATTGCCGTTGCACCAGGGCTGCGCCGCCGCCCATGCGATGACGTCGCAGGCATCCTGCCATTCCTGCTCGGAATATTCGTCCTCCATCAGCCCTTCGGAATCGCCATTGCCGCGCATGTCGACACGGATGCAGGCATAGCCATGGCCGGCGAGGTAGGGATGGGTGAGCGAATCGCGCGCCGTGGTGCCGTCGCGCTTGCGGTAGGGCAGGTGCTCGAGAATCACCGGCACCGGGTTCCGCTCGGCATCCTCCGGCATCCAGACGCGCGCCGACAGCCGGCAGCCGTCGGGCATGACGAGCCCCATGTCGGGATGTTCGACGACCTTGCGCGGAAATTCGGTGACGGTTTTCATGAATGCCTCTCTCCTAGATTGCACGCATAGAGGCACATCCGGTTGCCGCTAGGCAAGGCGAAGGAACGTCGCTCGCATTGCTGTTTGCGGCTTGATCGGCGGAATTTGCCGTTACCTTGGCGCTGATTGAAAAGACCTGTTAAAGGTATTAATTATGGTGCCTGTAAAGGATCATGCCATGCCCCACACCATCCTCGCGGAAGTGACCGCAAGCGTCTCGGAGCTGAAGAAAAACCCAATGGGCACCGTCGCGGCCGGCGAAGGGTTTCCGGTGGCGATCCTCAACCGTAACGAACCGGCTTTCTACTGTGTCCCGGCCAAGGCCTTCGAAGCGATGATGGACCGGCTGGAGGATATAGAGCTCAACGCGATCGCCGATGCACGCAAGGGCGAAAAGCGCGTCCGCGTGAAGCTCGATGAGCTATGAGCTCGAGTTCCTAGAATCGGCGCTGAAAGAGTGGAAAAAGCTCGACGCCAACACGCGTGAGCAATTCCGCAAGAAGCTAGAAGAGCGATGCGAGAACCCGCATGTGCCCTCGGCCAAGCTGCGCGGCGCCAAGGACCGCTACAAGATCAAGCTGCGCAGTTCCGGTTATAGGCTCGTCTATGAGGTGATCGACGGTGAGCTTGTCGTGCTGGTGATCGCGGTCGGCAGGCGGGACCGCTCCGCGATCTATGAGATCGCCAGCAAGCGCTGACGCTCAATTCAACGGAATGTCGTTGTCGGCCTTGCCGGATTGGTAGGCGCCGGACAGTTCGTCGTAGCGCTTCGCGATCCTGTCGATGCGCGCGTCCAGCTTCTCGCGCTCGGCTTGCGGCAACTCGCGCACGAGACGGCGGAGCGAATAGCTTTTCCAGTAGGCGTTTTCGGCGTTGTAGCCGCCCGGATCGAGGGTGAAGACCTCTTTCAGGATCTTCAGGTCGTGCGGGATGGCAAAGCTGTCGCGCGAATCCTCGTGGCTGAACAGGTAGTAGAAATTGTCGAAGCCGGCCCAGGTGATGGCCGACAGGCACAGCGAGCAAGGCTCGTGGGTGGAGAGGAAGATGCAGTCCTTGGTATCCGGCCGGTCGGCCTTCGGCATCTCGTAAAAGCGCTTCAGGCAGTGGACTTCGCCGTGCCAGAGCGGGTTTTCCAGCTCGTTGTTGGTTTCGGCCAGTACCAGCGACTGGTCGGATTTGCGCAGGATCGCCGCGCCGAACAGCTTGTTGCCATGGGCCACGCCCTCGGCCGTCTTCGGCACGATGTCGTCTTCGATGACGTCGAAGAGGCGGTTGATCAGCGCGGCATTGCTCATGGCTGAGATCCTTCCGGAAGCACGATCTCATAGGGCTCGGGGAAGAAGAACTCTTCCAGATTGACCCCGTCGCCGGCGCGGTCGACCACGAGAAAATCCTGCGGCTCGCCGATCGGTGTCAGCACGCCGTGCCAGAGGTTGCGCGGATAGTTCACGCCCTGGCCGGGCCGGGTGATGAAGGCGTGCGGGGTGCCCGGGCCTTCCGCAGTGTCGTGGCAGACGACGACCAGGAACGGGCGCGGCGAGAGCGGGACAAAGGCCTGGCTGCCGAAGGGATGGCGCTCGACCATCGTCAGTTTCAGCGGGAAGGCATAGGGCGTTCCCTTGAAGATGTTGAGGATGACGCGGCAGTTCGGCCCCGCGGCCTCGGCGGTGGCGAGCGCGTGGTAGCGCTCGCATTTTCCAGCGTTGATCGGATAGTGATGCGCGCCTTCGGCCTCGATGACCTCGCCGAATTCGGCGAAGTTTTCGCGGGTGAGCGATTGGGCGACGATCCGGGTCATGGCGCCTCGTCCTTCCTCGACAACCGACCGGTCAGAACCGGTCGAGCTTGGCGTGCCGGTTGACGTCCTTGTAGAGCAGGTAGCGGAAGTCGCCCGGGCCGCCGGAATAGCAGGCCTGCGGGCAGAAGGCGCGCAGCCACATATAGTCGCCTGCCTGCACCTCAACCCAGTCCTGGTTGAGCCGGTACACGGCCTGGCCTTCCAGCACGTAGAGCCCATGCTCCATCACATGCGTTTCAGGGAAGGGGATGATGCCGCCCGGCTTGAAGGTGACGATGGTCACATGCATGTCGTGGCGCAGGTCGGTCGGATCGACGAAACGGGTCGTCGCCCATTTGCCGTCCGTGTCGGGCATCGCGGTCGGGGCGATGTCGTTCTCGTTGGCGAAAATCGGGTCCGGAACGTCGATGCCCTCGACATATTCATAGGCCTTGCGGATCCAGTGGAAGCGCGCGGCGGCGGCGCCGTCGTTGCGCAGGGTCCAGCCGCTGGCAGGCGGCAGGAAGGCATAGCCGCCCGGCGTCAGGCGGTGTGTTGCGCCATCCACCGTCACCGTGATCTCGCCTTCCACCACGAACAGCACGCCCTCGGCGTCCGCATCGGGCTCGGGCTGGTTGCTGCCGCCGCCCGGCTGCACTTCCATGACATATTGCGAAAAAGTCTCGGCAAAGCCCGAGAGCGGGCGTGCGATGACCCAGCACCGGGTCTTGTCCCAGAAGGGCAGGTAGCTGGCGACGATGTCGCTGAACTCGCGCCGCGGGATAACCGCATAGGCTTCCGTAAAGACGGCGCGGTCGGTGATGAGGTCCGTCTGCGGCGGCAGACCTCCGGTGGGGGCGTAATAGGTGCGGCCGGCCATTTCTGATTTCCTTTAGAGCGGCAGGATGTCCCTGAGCCTCAACAGCGCGATGCGCTCAACCTGGGCGCAGGCGGTGTCGAACTCGGTTTCGCGGTCGTTGTCGATGCGCGTCTGGAAGGCGGCAAGGATCTCGTCCTTGGTGCGACCCTTGACGGCGATGATGAAGGGGAAGCCGAACTTTTCGACATAGGCGCTGTTCAACTGCGTGAACGTCTCGCGCTCGGCGTCGGTCAGCGCGTCGAGACCGGCCGAGGCCTGCTCCTTGGTCGACTCCGCCGTCAGGCGCTTGGCCTGCGCCAGCTTGCCGGCAAGGTCGGGGTGGGCCGTCAGAACGCCGAGGCGCTCGGCCTCGGTGGCCGAACGGAAGGCACGGCTGAGCGCGTTGTGCAGGCCGCCGGCGCTGTCATGGGCGGCACCCAGCTCCAGCCTGTAGGCGCGCTCGGCGATCCACGGCGAATGTTCGAAGATGCCGCCGAACTTTTCGACGAATTCCTTCTCGCTCATGCGCGAGGGGCGCAGTGCCGCCGGCTTGTAGGGGTGATGCTCGCGCCAGTGATTGGCGATGTCGATGCGGCGCGGCAGCCACACCTTGTCGTGGCTCTTCACATAGTCGATGAAGCGCTGCAGAGCGGCGGCGCGGCCCGGCCGGCCGATCAGGCGGCAGTGCAGGCCGATGCTCATCATGCCGCCGCGTCCGGCCTTGCCCTCGGCATAGAGCGTGTCGAAGGCGTCCTTCAGATAGGCGAAGAACTGGTCGCCCGAATTAAAACCCTGCGCGGTGGCAAAGCGCATGTCGTTGGCGTCGAGCGTGTAGGGGATGACGAGCTGCGGCGGAATGGCATTGCCATGGCCGTCATGGTCGAGCCAGTAGGGCAGATCGTCGTCATAGGTGTCGGAAATCCAGGCGAACCCGCCTTCGGCAGCGGCGATGCGCACCGAATAGACAGAGGTGCGACCGAGATAGAGCCCGGCCGGCCGTTCGCCCACGACTTCCTTGTGCAGGCGGATCGCCTCGATGAGGTCGCCGCGTTCGACCTCTTCCTCATGGTCGCGATAGTCGATCCAGCGCAGGCCGTGCGAGGCGATTTCCCAGTTCGCTTCCTGCATGGCCGCGACCTGGTCGGGCGAGCGGGCGAGCGCGGAAGCGACGCCATAGACGGTGACGGGCACATCGGCTTCGGTGAACATGCGGTGCAGCCGCCAGAAGCCGGCGCGGGCGCCGTATTCGTAGATCGACTCCATGTTCCAGTGGCGTTTTCCCGGCCAGGGTGCTGCGCCCACGACCTCGGACAGGAAGGCTTCGGAGGCCGCATCGCCGTGCAGGATGCAGTTTTCGCCGCCTTCCTCGTAATTGACCACGAATTGCACCGCGACATGGGCTCCGCCCGGCCATTTCGGGTCCGGCGGATTGGCGCCATAGCCACGCATGTCTCTTACGTAACGCATGTTCCTTTACCCCTGGTCGCGGTGACCTTATATTCTCACAATATCAAAGGGGTGCATGGATATTCCCCCTAAAAAAATTGAAAGTCTTTTTGTGGCGTTCCACTTCACGCCGAGTTTTGCATCGCCTTTAATTGACACACAACAGATCATGCGCGTTCGTATGTATCGAAGGTAGGGAGGCCATATGTCGACAGCTCAAGGCGGGCGCCTTACAACCCATGTTCTCGATACGGCCACGGGCCGTCCTGCAGACGGCCTCAGGCTGTCGCTCTATCGCCTCGACGGCGAGACCAGGATACTGATCAAGACGGTGAACACCAACATAGACGGCCGCTGCGACGCGCCGCTGATGGAAGGCGACAGTTTCCGTCTCGGCGAATTCGAGATCGTGTTCGAAGCCGGCGACTACATGCGCACGCATGGCGCCAGCCTGACCGATCCTGCCTTCCTGGACAAGGTGCCGGTGCGTTTCGGTATCGCCGAGCACAAGCACTATCACGTGCCGCTCTTACTTTCGCCCTACGGTTATTCGACCTATCGGGGCAGTTGATGGCCCGGCACGCCGCCGCACAGCATCGAACCAGCGCCGTCCGTATGGAAAGATAACAGCATGTCGTCCGCCCCGATCCGCAACGAAATCCGCTTCCTGCTCAACGGCCGGGAGGTGACCGTGCGCGACGTGGCGCCCGACGCGACGCTGCTCGACTGGCTGCGGCTCGACCGCTCCATGCGCGGCACCAAGGAAGGCTGCGCGGAGGGCGACTGCGGCGCCTGCACGGTGCTGGTGGGCAAGCTGACGGCGGGCGGGCTCGTCTATGAGAGCGTCAATGCCTGCATCCGCTTCCTCGGCTCGCTCGACGGCTGCCATGTGGTGACCATCGAACATGTGCAGCCGGTGGGCGGCGATCTGCACCCGGTGCAGAAGGCGATGATCGACTTCCACGGCTCGCAATGCGGCTTCTGCACGCCGGGCTTCGTGATGTCGCTCTACGGCCTCTGGATGAAGGACGCCAACCCGTCCGACGCCACGATCGAGAAGGCGCTGCAGGGCAATCTCTGCCGCTGCACCGGCTATGAGGCGATCATGCGAGCGGCGCGCGCGATCTCGGACTATGGCAAGGGGGCGAGCGACCCGCTGGCGGTGGAACGCGCGGCTGTGATCGAAAAGCTCACCAAGCTGCGCGACGGCGCGCGTGTCGAGGTCGGGTCGGGCAAGGCGCGGCTGGTCGTGCCGGCCGATGTCGACGATTTTGCCGCCGTGCTCGAAGCCGAGCCCAAGGCGACCATCGTCGCCGGCTCGACCGACGTCGGCCTGTGGGTGACGAAGCATATGCGCGACATCTCGCCGGTGGTCTTCATCGGCCATCTGGAAGGGCTGCGCCGCATTTCGGAGAAGGACGGCGTCATCACCATTGGTGCGGGCGTCACCTACACCGAGGCGTTCGACCTGCTCAGCCAACGCATCCCGGCGCTGGGCGAACTGATCAATCGCATTGGCGGTGAGCAGGTGCGCAACATGGGCACCATCGGCGGCAACATCGCCAACGGCTCGCCCATCGGCGATACCCCGCCGCCCTTCATCGCCCTGGGCGCTACGCTGACCCTGCGCAAGGGTGCTGAGCGCCGCACCATTCCGCTGGAAGAGTTCTTCATCGCCTATGGCAAGCAGGATCGCCAGCCGGGCGAGTTCGTCGAGGCGGTGCATGTGCCGGTGCCGGCAAAGGACAGCCGCTTTGCCGTCTATAAGATTTCCAAGCGCCGCGACGAGGACATCACCGCAGCACTTGGCGCCTTCCATCTGACGCTTGCCGCCGACGGCACGGTTGCCCAGATCCGCATCGCCTATGGCGGCATGGCGGCGACACCCAAGCGCGCCGCAGCCGTGGAGGCCGTACTGACCGGCAAGCCTTGGACGGAAGTCACCGTGGAAGCGGCGCTGGAGGCCTATGCGCAGGACTTCACCCCGCTGACGGACATGCGCGCCAGCGCGGAATATCGCATGCTGGCGGCGCGCAACCTGCTGCGCCGCTTCTTCGCCGAAACCCAGGGCGGCAGCGAGCCGATCCAGGTTTCGCGCCACCAGGCAGCGTGAGGAGACGGCAATGAACAAGCATTCCGACCTCAAGGCCGCCCGGATCGTCGGTGGCGTACATTCCGACCAGCGCCATGACTCCGCGCACAAGCATGTGGCCGGCACTGCCGTCTATATCGACGACATGCCCGAGCCGGCCGGCACGCTGCATGCCGGCCTCGGCCTGTCGACCGTTGCGCATGGCATCCTGAAGAGCGTCGACCTGTCGTCGGTGCGCGCCGCGCCCGGCGTGGTCGACGTGCTGACCTATGAAGACGTGCCGGGCGAGAACGACATTTCGCCGAGCGGCATGCATGACGACCCGGTGCTGGCCGAAGGCAAGGTGCAGTTCCACGGCCAGCCGATCTTCTGCGTGATTGCCGAAACGCGCGAGCAGGCTCGCCGCGCCGCGCGTCTGGCGAAGATCGAATATGAAGAGCTCGACCCAATCGTCCACATCTGGGGCCTCGATCCCGAGAAGGACAAGCAGGTCACCACGCCGCTGACGCTGAAGCGAGGCGATGCGGCTGCCGCGATCGCGGCTTCGCCGCGCCGCGTCAAGGGCAGCATGAAGCTCGGCGGCCAGGACCATTTCTATCTCGAAGGCCAGGTTGCGCTGGCGGTGCCGGGCGAGGACGACGAGATCCTCGTCTACAGCTCTACCCAGGGTCCGAGCGAAACGCAGCATATGGTGGCGCATGCGCTGGGCGTGCCGAGCCACGCGGTGACAATCGAAGTGCGCCGCATGGGCGGCGGCTTCGGCGGCAAGGAAACCCAGGCCAACCAGTGCGCGGCCATTGCGGCAATTGCGGCCAAGAAGTTCAAGCGGGCGGTGAAGATCCGGCTCGACCGCGACGAGGACATGACCGCCACCGGCAAACGGCACGACTTCGTCATCGACTACGAGGTCGGCTTCGACGAAGAGGGCCACATCCTCGGCGTCGACTACATGTTCGCGCTCAATGCCGGTTTCTCGGCCGACCTGTCGGGTCCGGTGGGCGACCGCGCGCTGTTCCACTGCGACAACGCCTATTTCTATCCGGCCGTGCATGCCAAGTCGGCGCCGCTCTACACCAACACCGTCTCGAACACCGCCTTCCGCGGCTTCGGCGGCCCGCAGGGCATGGTCGGTTGCGAGCGCGTCATCGAGGAGGTGGCCTTTGCCGTGGGCAAGGACCCGCTCGAAATCCGCAAGCTGAATTTCTACGACGCGATGGGCGTTGCCGGCGAGCGCAACGTCACGCCCTATCACCAGAAGGTCGAGGACTGCATCATCCAGCGCATCGTGGCGGAGCTGGAAGAGAGCGCCGACTATGCCGGTCGCCGCCGCGCGATTGCCGAGTTCAACGCCAAGAACCGCTTCATCAAACGTGGCATCGCGCTGACGCCGGTCAAGTTCGGCATTTCCTTCACCAAGACCGAGTCCAACCAGGCCGGCGCTCTGGTGCATGTCTATTCCGACGGCTCGGTGCACATGAACCACGGCGGCACCGAGATGGGGCAGGGCCTGCATCTCAAGGTGGCGCAGGTGGTGGCGGAAGAGTTCCAGATCGATCTCGACCGGGTGAAGATTACCGCGACGACCACGGCCAAGGTGCCGAACACATCACCTACGGCAGCCTCTTCCGGCGCCGATCTCAACGGCATGGCCGCGCAGAATGCGGCGCGGCAGATCCGCAAGCGGCTCACCGATTTCGCGGCCGACCGCTATCAGATTCCAGCCGATCAGGTTGTGTTCCTGCCCAACCGGGTGCGCGTCGGCAACCAGGAGATCAGCTTCAACGATCTGGTCAAGCAGGCCTACATCGCCCGCGTCCAGCTTTCGGCGGCCGGTCACTACAAGACGCCGAAGATCCATTGGGACCGAGCCAAGGGCCGGGGCCACGCCTTCTACTACTACGCCTATGGCGCGGCCTGCTCGGAGGTGTCGGTCGACACGCTGACCGGCGAATATGTGGTCGAACGCACCGACATTTTGCACGACGTCGGCCGCTCGCTGAACCGGGCCATCGACATCGGCCAGGTGGAGGGCGGTTTCGTCCAGGGCATGGGCTGGCTGACCACCGAGGAGCTGGTATGGGACGAGAAGGGCCGGCTGCGCACCCATGCGCCCTCGACCTACAAGATTCCGCTCGCTTCCGACCGGCCGAAGGTCTTCAATGTGGCATTGACCGATTGGTCGGAGGCCTATGAGCCGACGATCCATCGCTCAAAGGCTGTGGGCGAACCGCCGCTGCCGCTTGGCATCTCGGTGCTCCAAGCCTTGTCTGATGCGGTGGCGAGCGTCGCCGACCACAAGGTTTGCCCGCGACTCGACGCGCCCGCGACGCCCGAGCGCGTGCTGATGGCAATCGAAAGATTAAGGGCTGAAACGGCGGACAAGTGACACGCAACATTGAGCGTCTCCGCTCTTTCCTCGATCACGCGCCGCAAGCGGCACTCGTCGAGGTGACGGAGGCAAAAGGCTCGACGCCCCGCGAGACCGGGGCACATATGCTGGTTTCGCCGCAGGCCATCTTCGGCACGATCGGCGGCGGTCACCTCGAATTCATGGCAATCGACCGGGCACGCCAGATGCTGGCGGCGCCCCGTGATGTTGGAGCCGAGCACATCGAGCTCGACATTCCGCTCGGACCCGAAATCGGCCAGTGCTGCGGCGGCCGCGTCGGCCTGTCGATCAGGCCCGTGGACGCGGCGCTGCGCGAGGAAATGATCGCGCAGGCACGCGTCGAGGACGCGGCGAGCCCGCATATCTATGTCTTCGGCGGCGGCCATGTCGGCCATGCCCTTGCATCGGCGTTTTCGCTTTTGCCGGTGCACGCGACGGTGGTGGACACCCGCGCCGATGCGCTCGACGGTATGCCGGACACGGTCGAGACGCGCCTGACGCCAGTGCCGGAGGAGATGGTGCGCGAGGCGCCCGCCGGCTCCGCCTTCGTGGTGCTGACGCACGACCATGCGCTCGACTTCCTGATCGTCGCCGAGGCATTGAAGCGCGACGACGCAGCCTATGTCGGCATGATCGGCTCGAAGACCAAGAAGGCCACCTTCAAGAGCTGGTTCCTCAAGACGGCCGGCGGCACCGAAGAGGTTTTTGCTCGGCTCGTCTCGCCCATCGGCGGTGATGCGGTGAAGGACAAGCGCCCGGCCGTGATTGCTGCACTTGCGGCGGCCGAGATCATGACCGCGCTGGTCGAGCATGGTTCGCCCCTCAGTGAAGGCCAGAGCCCAGCGATGGGCTGACCGAATCTTTTCTCCTCTGTTTAGAGGATACGCTGGCCGCGCAATCCTGATACGCCTCATAACCAGAACGTTTCACGGCGAGGTAGGATCGTTCTGCCGGCGGCAATTCGAGCCAAGGTCGAGGAGCGGCACAGGTCGTGCCGGGGTGCGGCCTGCGCCGGAGACCGTGGCACCTGGCTCGAATTGACCCCGGCCCAGAGTTGGAGGACACCATGCGGGGTACCCACCGTTACATTCTTGCTGCCTTGTTCTGCGCGGCTTCGACCGCGTTCAGCTTCGCGGCTTTCGGCGCTGAGGAACATGGCGCTCAGGGCAGCCAGAAACCCGAGGCGGCCGTCAACACAGCCGATCCGCAGGGCTACACCCTCCTGGCGGACAATAGTAGTTTCAAGGATTTCAGGATCGGCAAGGCCGGCCAGTTGATGATCATCAGGCCGAACACTTTCGGCGGCCTGCAGGTGAATGGGCTGGAGATCGCCAGGAACAATGTGCCGCTGGCAGGCAATGGCAACTTCCTTAGCGGCAGCAGCATCTGCCAGCAGTGGACGTCCAATCTCGATCGGCTCAACGGCGCCTTCAAGGATATGATCCGGTCGACGGTCAATCCGAGAATGGGCGGCTTCACCATCCGCTCCGACGCGCGGTCGCGGCTGACGCAAAACTGCGGCGCCCGCGCCGAGGTCCTGACGGCCTGCGACAACAAGGTCACGGTGCGCATCGCGCTGCCCGGCAACCGTTTCCAGTTCCATGTCACGACGCCTTCGGTGATCGGCGGGTGGGCGGACCCTGAATTCTCGGTCGACTTCGATCTCTTAGCGCGGACGGAGATCTCCATTCCCAACAGGGTCACGAGCCCGATGGGTATCGGCAAAACCACGATCACGGCTTCGAACATCCGGCTGAATTCGCACAACGTCAGCGGCAGCCTCTTATTGGCGGTGCAGAAGGTTCATCAGTACTTCACCGGCATAGACCTGACGCAGCAGCTGACCCAGGATCGCCAGTTCAACTTCGGCGGTATCCAGCAGCCGGTGGCGGATCTCAACCCGTGGCTCAAAAGGATTCCGTCGGACCATCGCATCGAGGCATGCCTGAACGACAACGTGTTGAGGCTCAATGCCGTCAACGGTCCGGAAGACCCCGGTCCGATCGTGAAGTGACGCTGCCGGGCGGAGCTACTTCCCCGCCAGCGCCTCGCGGATCAGGCGCTGGCAGCGGTCGGCCATGAAGTCGAGCAGCAGGCGCACCTTGGGGTCCTGCAGGTTCTTGTGCGGGTAGACGGCGGCGAGCTGGACCGGCATCGGCGGCGTCTCGGGCAGGATGATCTTCAGCCGCCCCTCGCGGATGAAATGCTCGACGTCGAAGCGCGGCTTGTTGACGACGCCGCGCCCGGCCAGCGCCCAGCTGGTCAGGACGTCGCCGTCGTCGGAATCGAACGGGCCGCGCACTTCGAACTTGGCCGGGCCCGTGGGCGACGAGAGCGTCCAGAAGAACTCGCGCATGCCGGGAAAGCGAAGCAGCAGGCAGTCGTGCCGCCTGTCGACCAGCTCCTGGGCCGTCGTGGGCTCGCCGCGCCGCTCGAGATATTCGGGGGCGGCGACCAGGACGCGCTCGCACTCCATGATGCCGCGCATCCTGAGGCTCGAATCCTCCAGTAGCCCCAGCCGGAAGGCAACGTCGATGCCTTCCTTCATGATATCGACATTGTGGTCCGAAAGCCGAAGTCGCACCTCGATGTCGGGATATTTGTCGTGGAATTCGGGGATGCCCGAGGCGATGAGCCGGCGGCCGAGGCCGAGCGGCGCGGTGACCTTGATCGTGCCGCGCGGCTGGCCGGAAAGGGCGCTGACTGCCGCTTCCGCCTCGGTGATCGCCGCCAGCACCTGCTTGGCGCCGTTATAGAACACGCCGCCATGTTCGGTCGGCATCAACTGGCGCGTGGTGCGGTTGAAAAGCCTGACGCCGAGATGCTTTTCCAACTCCTTGATGCGGTTGGAGGCGACCGCCGGCGAGATGCGCATGTCGCGCCCGGCCGCCGACAGGTTGCCGAGTTCGACGACCCGGACGAAGACGGCAAGATTGTCGAGATAGGCCATTCGTGGCTGATTTCCGTGGTCCGTAAGCTGAAACCGATAGAGTGACCCTAGTATTTTTTATTTTTTTTTGAAAGTCATCGTATGGCTGGGCTCTTTCCGTTTGCTGGCGAGCACGTAAAGTCGAGCGCCGGTTGAGAGGACTATCGATGAACGACTACGCGGTTTTGTGGGACTGGTTGAGCTTCGGCATGCGCTGGACGCATGTCATCACGGCGATCGCCTGGATCGGCTCGTCCTTCTATTTCGTCGCGCTGGACCTTGGCCTGCGCCAGCGGCCAGGCCTGCCCAAGGGCGCCTTCGGCGAGGAATGGCAGGTGCATGGCGGCGGCTTCTACCACATCCAGAAATATCTGGTGGCGCCCGAGCAGATGCCCGAGCATCTGACCTGGTTCAAATGGGAGTCCTACTTCACCTGGATGACGGGCTTTGCCATGCTCGCCATCGTCTACTATGCGGGCGCGGACCTGTTCCTGGTCGACCGCAACGTGCTCGATGTCTCGGCCCCGGTCGCCATCCTGATCTCGCTCGCCTGCCTGGCCGGCGGCTGGATAGTCTACGATCTTCTCTGCCGCTGGCTGATCGGTAAGGCCGATACCGGCCTGATGATCCTGCTCTACATCATCCTGGTGTTCATGGCCTGGGGGCTGACGCATCTGTTCACCGGCCGCGCCGCCTTCCTGCATCTGGGCGCCATCACCGCCACGATCATGTCGGCCAACGTCTTCATGGTCATCATTCCGAACCAGAAGATCGTCGTTGCCGACCTCATCGCCGGCCGCAAGCCCGACCCGAAATATGGCAAGATCGCCAAGCAGCGCTCGCTGCACAACAACTACCTGACGCTGCCGGTTCTGTTCCTGATGCTGTCGAACCACTATCCGCTGGCGTTCGGCACTGAGTTCAACTGGATCATCGCCTCGCTGGTGTTCATGATGGGCGTGCTGATCCGGCACTATTTCAACACCCGGCATGCCAACAAGGGCAACCCGACCTGGACCTGGCTGGTCACCGCCATCCTCTTCGTCATCATCATCTGGCTTTCGACGGTGCCGAAGGTGCTGACCGACGAGCCAAAGATTACTGCCGCCGATCAGGCGCTGGTCGCCTCGACGCATTTTCCGGCCGCGCGCGACACCGTGCTCAGCCGCTGCTCGATGTGCCATGCGGCAGAGCCCGTCTATGAAGGTATCCACCAGGCACCCAAGGGCGTGAAGCTCGATACCGACGAGGCGATTGCCGCTCACGCCCGCGAGATATATCTCCAGGCCGGGCGCAGCCATGCCATGCCGCCCGGCAACGTCACCGAGATCACGCCGCAGGAGCGGCAGCTGCTGGTGACCTGGTTCGAAGAGGCAGGAAAGAAGACGCAGCAATGACCGAAACCCTCCTTCGCGGCCGCACGCTGAGCTTTTGGCGCTGGCCCGACGCTATCGACGATCACGGCGCCTATTCCTATCAGGAAGACGGCGGCGTGCTCATCCGCGAAGGCAGGATCGTCGCCACCGGCGCCTATGAGGACGTGGCACGCCAGGCCGGCGAGGGGGCGCAAAAGATCGACCACCGGCCGCATCTCATCATACCCGGCTTCGTCGACGCCCATGTGCATTATCCGCAGCTGCAGGTTCTCGCTTCCTACGGTGCCGAGCTTCTCGGCTGGCTGAACACTTACACCTTCCCGGAAGAGACCAAGTTCCGCGACGCGCAATATGGCCGCCGCGTGGCGCGTCAGTTCCTCGACGAGATGGTGCGCCACGGCACCACCACCGTCGCCGCCTATTGCTCGGTGCACAAGCAGTCGGCCGAGGCCTTCTTCGAGGAGAGCCACGCGCGCAACATGCTCAACATCGCCGGCAAGGTGATGATGGATCGCAACGCGCCGGAAGGCGTGCTCGACACGCCGCAATCGGGCTATGACGACACCAAGGCGCTGATCCGCGAGTGGCACGGCAAGGGTCGCCAGCACTATGCGATCACGCCGCGCTTCGCCATCACCTCCTCGCCCGAGCAGATGGAGACGGCCAAGGCCCTGGCGGCCGAGTTCCCCGACCTGCACATCCAGACGCATCTTTCGGAGAACCACGCCGAGATCGCGTTCACGCAGGAACTCTATCCGTGGTCGCGCGACTATACCGACGTCTATGAGCATTACGGCCTGCTGGGTCCCAAGACCCTGCTCGGCCACTGCATCCATCTGTCGGAGCGCGAGGCGGATGCCCTGTCGGACTCCGGCTCGGTGGCGGTTTTTTGTCCTACCTCCAACCTCTTCCTAGGCTCTGGCCTGTTCGACTACCAGCGCTACCGCACGCGGGAAAAACCGCTGCGCATCGCGACCGCGACCGATGTGGGTGGCGGCACCAACTATTCCATGCTGCGCACCATGGACGAGGGCTACAAGGTGATCGCGCTGAACGGCGAGAAGCTGAACCCCTTCGCCTCCTTCTGGCAAATGACGCTCGGCAATGCGCGGGCGCTGTCGCTGGAAGACCGGATCGGCACGCTGGATGCCGGCACCGATGCCGACATCGTTGTGCTGGATTCCCGCGCCACGCCGATCATGAAGCTCCGCATGGAAGCGATCGGGACGCTGGCCGAAGAGCTGTTCCTGCTGCAGACCGTGGGCGACGACCGCGCCGTGCGCGAAGTCTATATTGCGGGGCGACCCGCGAAAGGCGATATGGCATAGCAGCAGTAGCGTAAGCCCAGAGGGAACCAACCATGACCGGACAATCCAAGCTTATCGGGATGGTGGGCGGCATGAGCTGGGAATCGAGCGCCATATACTATCGGCTGCTCAACCAGGGGGCGGGTGCACGGCTCGGCGGGCACCACAATGCCCGGTCGCTTCTGTATACTCTCGACTTCGATGAGATAAACCGCATGGCTGCTCTCGGCCGTTGGGACGTCGTCGCCGAAAGGGTGGGCGAGGCGGCGCGCTGCCTGGAAAAGGGCGGCGCCGACTTCGTGATGCTGACCGCCGTGTCGGCGCACCGTGTCGCCGACGAGGTGAAAGCGGCCATCTCCGTGCCCTTGCTGCATGTTGCGGACCCGACAGCGCAAAGCATCAAGGCCAGGGGCCTTTCGCGCGTCGGCCTGCTTGGCACACGCTATACGATGGAACAGGATTTCCTTTCCGGACGGCTGAGGGATCACGGCCTCGAAGTCCTTACGCCGAATGCCGAACAGCGCGAGAGGCTGCATCGCATCATCATCGATGAACTGACGCTCGGCAAAGTTGAGGAGGCGTCGCGGGCCGCGCTGCTCGAGACGACCGCGGACCTTGAGGCGCGCGGCGCGCAAGGGTTCATCCTGGGCTGCACGGAACTGCCCCTGCTGGTGGGCACGGGAGAATATCCGCTCCCGGCCTTCGACGTGACCCAGCTGCATGTCGAAGCAGCGCTGGACATGGCGTTGGCCGATGTGCTGACCTGATCCGGACAAAGCCAGCTGCGACATCGGGAGAGAGGACGAAATGGCCGGGGACATCGAACGTATCAAGACGCAGGAAGCGGAGCTCGTTTTCGACCGCTTCGACGAGGCCGTCGCCTTCGAGATCGGCTCGGCCATCCGCGAGCGGGCGCTTCGGGAAGACCTGCCGATAATCGTCGATATCCGCACCTTCGACCGGCCGCTCTTTTATGCCGCCATGCCCGGCTCGAACGCCTCCAATCCGGACTGGGCGCGGCGCAAGATCAATGTGGTCAAGCGCTACCTCAAGAGCACCTATCGGCTGGTGCTCGAGCAGAACCGTCCCGACCGCACCTTCAAGGTGGGCGAGGGGCTCGACATAGCCGACTATGTGCTGGCCGGCGGCGGCTTTCCGGTCAGGGTCAAGGGGGCCGGCGTCATCGGCGTGATCGCCGTTTCGGGCCTGCCGGAGCGGGAGGATCACAATGTGGTCGTGGCCGCGCTTGCTGCCTATCTCGGGCATTCTGCCGAGGCCCTGGCGCTGCCGCCGCTGGAGGCTGCGGCCTGATCCGGCTGCGAAGGGAAACCGCTCGTGACCTCCTTCGATGCAAAATCCTTCCTCACCTCCATCTTCGACGCCGCCGTTGCCGCCGCCGACCCGGAACTGACCATCCGCGCGCAGCTGCCGGAGAAGCCCAAGGGGCGGACCATCGTGATCGGCGCCGGCAAGGGCTCGGCGCAGATGGCGGCGGCGCTCGAGAAGGTATGGGACGGGCCGCTGGAAGGGCTGGTGGTGACACGCTACGGCTATGGCGCGCCGACCGAGCGCATCGAGGTGATCGAGGCGGCGCATCCCGTGCCGGATGCCGCCGGGCTGGACGCCGCGCGCCGGCTGCTTGAGACGGTCAACGGCCTGTCGAGCGACGATCTGGTGGTGGCGCTCGTCTCCGGTGGCGGCTCGGCGCTGCTGCCGTCGCCGGCCGGTAAGCTGACGCTGGCCGATGAGATTGCCGTCAACGAGGCGTTGCTCGCCTCCGGCGCGCCGATCTCGGTGATGAACCTGATCCGCAAGCATGTTTCGACCATCAAGGGCGGGCGGCTGGCGGCGGCAGCCCATCCGGCCAGAGTGGTTTCGCTGATCGTCTCTGACATTCCCGGCGACAACCCCGCGCTCGTTGCTTCCGGCCCGACCGTGCCCGACGCGGGCGACCGCGCCGAGGCGCTGGCGGCGATCGAGACCTATGGCATGAAGCTGCCCGAGGCAGTGATGGCGCATCTCAATTCGCCGGAAGCCGATGCGCCCCTTCCGAACGATACGCGCTTTGCCCGCAACGAGGTGCGGCTGATCGCTTCGGCTGCGGTGTCGCTCGAAGCTGCTGCGGCCGAGGCGAAACGGCAAGGTATCGAGGCGGTCATCCTGTCCGATTCCATCGAGGGCGAGGCGCGCGAGGTGGGCGCGGTGCATGCGGCGATCGCGCGCGAGGTGGCGATGCGCGACCGGCCGTTCCGCAAGCCGGTGCTGATCCTGTCGGGCGGCGAGACGACGGTGACGCTGCGCGCGAAGGGCAAGGGCGGGCGCAACAGCGAATTCCTGCTGGCCTTCGCGCTCGGCATTCAGGGATTTGAAGGCATCCACGCGCTGGCGGCCGACACCGACGGCATTGACGGCTCGGAGGACAATGCCGGCGCCTTTGCCGATGGCGAAAGCGTGGCGCGCATGCGTGTGGCGGGCGTCGATGCGCGCGCCATGCTGGCCGGCAATAACGCCTGGACGGCGTTCCATTCCGTCGGCGATCTTTTCGTGCCGGGTCCGACGGGCACGAATGTGAATGATCTGAGGGCGATTTTGGTGACCTGACCGCGTCAGGCGGCCATCAGTTTTCCAACTGCGCGCATATCCGCCAGAAATCGCCTGCGCTCGGCCTGCTTGTCGATCTCTTCCGGAATGCGAAGGATAAAGGAGGGGTGGATGGTCACGAAGACGCGCAGGCCGTCATCCCGCTCGACCACGCTGCCGCGCAGCTTCGTCACCGCAACCGCTTTGCCCAGCAGTGCCTGCGCGGCCGTGGCGCCCAGCGCCACCACGAGCTTCGGCCGGGTCAGCGATAGCTCAGCATCCAGCCACCAGCGGCAGGCCTGGATCTCGCCGGCATTGGGCTTCATGTGCAGCCGCCGCTTGCCGCGCGGTTCGAACTTGAAGTGCTTTACGGCATTGGTGACATAGGTTTTGGCGCGGTCGATGTCGGCCTCTTCGAGCACATCGTCGAAGACATGACCCGCCGGCCCGACGAAAGGCCGGCCGGCAAGGTCTTCCTGGTCGCCCGGCTGCTCGCCGACGAAGACCACGGCCGCATGTTCCGGCCCTTCGCCGAAGACGGTTTGCGTAGCGTCGCGCCAGAGCTGGCAGCGCCGGCATGTGCGGGCCGCTTCGCGCGCGGCTTCGATCGTCGGGAAATCCGGCTGCTCGTCAAACGACAGCTGAGTCGGCATGGCCGCCTCCTGCTAGCCCCTCATTCGAAAAATGAGCGAGGGGCGTGCAGGTTCCGGCGGGCGCGTGCTTATACTTCGTGGAGATACAGGTGGTAGTCGAGTTCGCTCACCGTGCGGGCGACACGGAAATATTCGGATTCCTTGATCGCCGTGAAGGTGCGGTGCAGGTCCTCGCCCAGCGCCTGCTTGAGGAAAGCCGAGCCCTTGGCCGCCTCGATGGCGCTACGCCAGTCGGACGGCATCTTTCCGCGAGCATCCGAACCCGACTCGTAACCATTGCCGGTCGTCTCCGGGCCCGGATCGAGCTTCTCGTCGAGGCCCTTGGCGATGCCGGCCAGCACGGTCGCGGCCACCAGATAGGGGTTGGCGTCGACGCCCGAGGGGCGGTGCTCGATGCGGCGGTTCTTGGCTTCGCCCGCCGGAACGCGTAGCGCCACCGAGCGGTTGTTGACGCCCCAGGTCGGCGCCACCGGCGCGTAGGACTGCGAGACGAAACGTCGCCAGGAATTGGCGTGCGGCGCAAACACCAGCATGGATTCGGCCATGGTGGCGGCGAGCCCGCCCAGCGCATGCAGCAGCGTCGGCGACCACTGGCCTTCGGTCGTTTCGGTGAAGACGTTTTTGCCGGCGTCGTCCTGCAGCGAGACGTGGAAATGCATGCCCGAGCCGGCGTATTTCTCGATGGGCTTGGCCATGAAGCAGGCGGTGACGCCGTGGCGGCGCGCCTGCGCGCGCACGATGCGCTTCAGCATGACGAGATCGTCGGCAGCTTGCAGCACGTCCTTGCGGTAGTGCAGCGTCAGCTCGTACTGGCCGGGCGCATATTCGGAGATGACCGTCTCGGCCGGAATCCCTTGCGCCTTGGCAGCGGCGTAGATGTCCGAGAACAGCGGCTCCATGCCGTGCAGATGGTCGACCGAATAGACCTCGGTCTTGCCGCTCTTGCGGCCGTCCAGCACGGCGTTGGCCGGCTGCACGCGGCCCTCGGCGTCGCGCTCATTGGAGAGCAGGAAGAATTCCAGCTCGAAGGCGCCGGCCGGGTGCAGGCCCTTGGCGGCGAGCGCCTCGACCTGGCGAACCAGCGCAAGGCGCGGGTCGGACGTCATCGGCGCGCCGTCGAGGTGGAACATCGACATCAGCAGCTGCCCGCGCGCCGGGCTGGTGCCGTAGAGCGGCTTCAGCGTGCCGGGAATGGGCCAGGCGCGCAGGTCGCCGTCGCCGGAATCCCAGATCAGGCCGGTCTCGTGCACGTCCTCGCCGGTGATGTCGAGGCCGAGGATGGAGATTGGCAGATGGCGGCCGTTCTCGAAGACGCCCATCAGTTCGTGGCGGCGGATGATCTTGCCGCGGCCGACGCCGTTGGGGTCGGTGAGAACGATGTCGAAGGCTTCGATTTCAGGATGGGCATCGAGGAAAGCCTTGGCTTCTTCGATGGTGGAACCGGTGGGCGAGGTCATGGGATGTACTCTTAGGTGAATTTGAAATCGGATGCGGCGAATGCACGAACGCATCCCTACTGGCAGCCGGGCCGCAGGGATGCCTTGTCCGTCAGGCCATCAGGTCGGCTGCGATGTCGTCGAAGGCGGCGATCAGCTTGTCGACCTGTTTCTTCGTCGTTTCCGGCGAGATCAGCATCATGTTGTGGAAGGGCGCGATCAGCACGCCGCGATTGACCAGCGCGACATGGACCGCCGCTTCCAGCTCGGACGCATGCGCGGCTTCGGCCTCGCCGCCATTCTTCAGCGGGCCGGGGGCGCAGATGAACTCGACGCGGGCGCCGACGCGCTGGACATGCCAGGGCAAGTTATGGCGCGCGATCGACTCTTCCAGCCCGGCGGCCAGCCGGCCGGCGAGCTTTTCCATATGCGCGTAGTTCTCCTCGGTCATCACCTCTTCGAGGTTGGCGCGCATGGCGGCGAACTGCAGCGGATTAGCCGAGAGCGTGGTGCCCATGCCGGAATAGCCTGGCTCGCGGGTGCGGTTATAGGCGTCGTAGCGTTCGCCCACCTCGGCGCTCATGCCCCAGACGCTGGTTGGCACGCCGCCGGCCACCGGCTTGCCGAGCACGAAGAGATCGGGCTCGAGATCGTATTTGCGGGTGTAGCCCCCGGGGCCGGTGGAGATGGTGTGCGTCTCGTCGATCAAAAGCAGCGTGCCGTGCCGGCGGGTAATAGTGCGCAGGGCTTCGTGGAAGCCGGGCTCGGGCAGCACCATGCAGCAGTTGGTCAGCACCGGCTCGGTGATGACGCAGGCGACATCGCCGTCGGCAAGCGCTGCCTCGAGTGCGGGCAGGTCGTTGAACTCGACGATCTTTGTGTTTTGGGTGAGGTCGCGGAACTCGCCCGCGAGGCCCGGGCGATTGATCGGCTGACCGTCCCTCAGGCGCACCATGGTCTCGTCCACGGCCCCATGGTAGCAGCCGTTGAAGACGAGGATTTTTGCCCGCTTGGTGATTGCACGCGCTACGCGCAGCGCAAAGCGGTTGGCGTCGGTGGCGGTGGTGGCGATCTGCCAGTGCGGTAGGCCGAAGCGCGAGGCGAGCAATTCGCCCAGCGGCAGCGCGTCCTCGCTCGGCAGCATGTAGGTCAGGCCGCGCTTGGCCTGGCGGCGGATGGCCTTAGCCACCGGCGCGGGGGAGTGGCCGAACATGGAGCCGGTGTCACCGAGGCAGAAATCGGCAAGCTTGTTGCCGTCGATGTCGGTGATTGTGGTGCCCTTGGCTTTTTCGACGATGATCGGGAACGGGGTGGGCCAGTCGTTCATCCAGTGCATCGGCACGCCGTCGAGAAAGCCTTTGACGCCGTTGCCGAAGGCGGCCTCGGATTTCGGTCGTGCCTCGCGGAAATGTGTTGCCTCGGTAGCGCGGATGGTCGCGATGCGCGCAAGACTTATGCCGCCCTGCGTGGCGGCTGCGTTCCCTGATGTCTGCAATTATTTCCTACCCATTTTGTGGAGCAGGATTTGTAGCGTCCCGCCTGCATTCAGGCAATGGCGGGCGTTTGGGGCAGATTTCCTGGCGCGGGCCGCTCAGCCAGCGATGTCGATCACGCCGCAGTCGCCGGTCTCGGAGCCGAAGGCGATGCGCCGTTCCTCGTCGTCCCAGGCCATGGCGGTGATGGCGCCCTTGCCGGGGCGGCGCAGCAGAACTTCCTTCTGGTCGGCGAAACGGGCGGCGATGATCATGCCGTCATTGTAGCCGATGGCGACGATCTCCTCGCTGGGGTGGCAGGCCACGCAGGTGACGGCGGCGTTGCCGCGCGTGCCGAGCTCCAGCGGCGCCTTGCCCATCGGGCCGTCCTTGCCGACGAAGGGCCAGACGATGGCCGCCGGCGCGCCGGAACTGGCCAGCCACTTGCCCTTGACGCTCCACGACAGGCTTTTGACCTTGAGCGGGTAGCCGCTCATGCGCATGTGCTTGCCATCGGCGAGGCGCCAGCCGTGCAGGGCGTTTTCCTGCATGGTGGTGACGAGATAGTTGCCGTCCGGCGAGAAGGTGATGCCGGTGTGGGCGCCTGCCCATTCCAGCTCCACCGGCTTGCCCTCGGTGGCCGGAAAATGCAGCGTCGCGCCATTGTAGCGGGCGACGCCGATGCGCATGCCCTTGGGCGCGAACGCGATGCCCTCAACCGAGCGGGGATGGACGAAATCCTTCACCTTGCCGTCGGAGAAACGGACGCTGGCCGTCTTGCCGGTGGCGTAAGCGATGGCGCCCTGCGGACCGGCGGCAACGCTGGTGACCCACTTCTTGCCGATCTCGGCCAGGACCTCGACCGCATCGCCTGCGCCCAGCGCACAGACCTTGCCGTCCTCGCCGCCGGTTATCAGCCGCGAGCGGGCGGCGTCGTAGGCGGTGGACAAGAGACCGTCGTGCAGCTCGGTCCATTTATGGCCATGGTCGAGCCGATGGACTACACCGTCGGCCAGCGCGAAATGCGGCACCCCGCCGAGGAAGGCGGTGGCGATGCAGTGGCCTTCGAGGTCAAGCGGGGCGACGGTGGGCATGGGCTGGCTCGTAGTAATCTTGAAGTGAAACTTAGCATTTTTTCGCGCCCCCCTCTGCCCTGCCGGGCATCTCCCCCGCAAGGGAGGAGATCAGATGTCGTCCCCGCTTTCGCTAATCTCCATCGCACAAGAAGCACGGTGAGCAAGCGGCCGGCTAATCTCCCCCCCCTTGCGGGGGAGATGCCCGGCAGGGCAGAGGGGGGCAACGTGGGGCACCAAGATATGTGATCAGATACCAATCACGCCGCCTGGCAGGCCTCGAAGCTCCTGCGGAGACGCTCTTCGTCGAGCTTGCGGCCGATGAAGACGAGACGGCTCTCGTGCTTCTCGTCGTCCTTCCAGGCGCGTTGGTGGTCGCCCTCGACGATCATGTGCACGCCCTGGATGACGTAGCGATCCGGATCGTCCTTGAAGGCGATGATGCCCTTGAGGCGCAGGATATTCGGCCCCTCGAGCTGGGTGACCTTCTCGATCCAGGGGAAAAACTTTTTCTGGTCCATCACGCCGCCGCGCAGCGACACCGACTGCACCGTCACGTCATGGATCGGCGAGGCATGGTCGTGATGATGGTGGTGATCATGGTCATGATCGTGGTGATGGTGGTCGTGGCCGCAATCCGGGCCGCACTCATGATCGTGGTCATGGTCATGCGCTTCCAGGAAATCCGGGTCGTTCTCCAGCACGCGCTTGAGGTCGAAGGCGCCGCGGTCGAGAACGGTTTCGAGCGGCACGCCGGCACGGGTGGTGCGGTGGATGGTGGCGGCGGGGTTGATGGCGCGGATGGTGGCTTCGACGTCGCGCAGTTCCTCGGGCGTCACCAGGTCGGTCTTGTTGAGCAGCACCACGTCGGCGAAGGCGATCTGGTCCTCGGCTTCACGGCTGTCCTTCAGGCGCAGCGGCAGGTGCTTTGCGTCGACCAGCGCCACGACGGCGTCGAGCTTGGTCTTGGAGCGGACGTCGTCGTCCATGAAGAAGGTCTGCGCCACCGGCACCGGGTCGGCAAGGCCGGTGGTTTCCACCACGATGGCGTCGAAGCGGCCGGGACGGCGCATCAGGCCTTCCACGACGCGGATCAGGTCGCCGCGCACGGTGCAGCACACGCAGCCATTGTTCATCTCGTAGATTTCCTCGTCGGATTCCACGATCAGATCATTGTCGATGCCGATCTCGCCGAATTCGTTGACGATGACGGCGTAGCGCTTGCCGTGGTTTTCGGATAGGATGCGGTTAAGCAGCGTGGTCTTGCCCGAGCCGAGATAGCCGGTGAGCACCGTTACGGGAATCTGCGTCTGTGCTTCGCTCATGGTGGTCCTCGAATGGATGGTTGGGCTCCATATAGGACGGCGTTTCCGCTTTTGCACCTGCCAATCGGCGCGGCCGATAGGGCCTGCATTACCGAAAATTGACTGTGACGGCAGCGCCCGCTCACCTAAATAGAAGGTGCGTGGCTTGCTCTGCAGGGAAATGCCATGACGGTGAAAAGACCATCCGGACCGCAAATCAACCGCCGCCAGGCGCTTGGCCTGCTTGCCGTGACCGCCGTCGGCGGCGCATTCGTGCCGCGGGAAGCGCTGGCGCAGGACAAGTCGCTTGCCGATACATCGCTGCTGATGCCGGATGCCGGGGTCTGTTCGATCACGCCCGAAGTGACCGAGGGCCCGTTCTATTTCGATCCGGAACTGGAGCGTCAGGACATCACCGAGGGACGCAAGGGCGTGCCGCTGGTGGTGCGCCTGCAGGCGGTTGACGCGCAATGTCGGCCGCTCGCCAGGGCGCGGGTCGATATCTGGCACTGCGACGCCAAGGGCATCTATTCCGGCTATCCGGGGCAGGGCGACGGCGGCAACATCGACACGTCCGGCCAGAAATTCCTGCGCGGCATCCAGCACACGGACGGGCGCGGCATCGTCACGTTCAGGACGATCTACCCCGGCTGGTACAGCGGCCGCACGACGCATATCCACTTCAAGGTGTTTCCGGACGACAAATCGGTGATGACCGGGCAGCTGTTCTTTCCCGACGACCTCAGCGAGCATCTCTTCGCCAGCGTTGCGCCCTATAACCATCGGCCGCACAGACGCGACGTGTTCAACGGGGACGATGGAATCGCCCGGCGCGCTGGCCCGCTGTCGCAGGCGGCGCTGCGCGAGGCGGTGGGTGCCTACGAGGCGCTGCTGATCGTTGCGATTGACGCCGGCTAGCAAGCGGCAGCGCTAGCGAAGCAAATTACTTTGTCATCTAACCGTTACGTCTCTCTGGCATTAGCGCCATTGCGCGGAACCGTGATTGCCGGCAAAGGCCGCGCGACGACTGGCACCCTTGTTATTATTGCCAATTGGGCCGGCTGCACTATTCTGTGCCGAGGGGGTCGGCGCGGCCTTAAGAGGTGATGGATGGCCAAGGCAGACAAAAGCGCGACCATGAGCCGGCTGCATTCAGCGGCGAGGCTGTCGCGGACGGCACTAGCCGCTCGGTTGCTGGAATACGGATTCTATGCCGGGCAGGACCAGATCATGCTGGCGCTGAACACCGAGGACGGGCAGACGCCCGGCCAACTCGCTGCTCGCCTCGGCGTGCGGCCGCCCACGGTCACCAAGACCATCAACCGCCTTCAGGTGCAGGGTTTCCTCGAGAAGCGCGCCTCGGAGGCCGATGCCCGCCAGGCCCATGTGTTCCTGACCGAGACCGGTCGCGAGACTATCCGCTCGATCGAGAAGTCGGTGCGCAAGACCGAGAAGCAGGCCTTCCGCGGCTTCGACAAGAAGGAACAGAAGCTGCTTGGCAAGCTTCTGTCGCGTATCGAGGCCAATCTTTCTCACGCCCACGAAATCGAGGCCGAGGAAGAGCACGAGATCGAGCCGCACGCCGAAGCGGCCGAATAGGGCTTCGCATTCAGCTCAGCCTGGCGCGACAGCAAGCGAGCTTGGCCGCACGAGCGCGGCCCAGCGACCGGGCGTCATGCCATAGGCTTTCTTGAACTGCCGGTTGAGGTGGCTCTGGTCGGTAAAGCCGGTGGCCACCGCAATTTCGGCCAGTGGCTCGCCGGTCTCGATCAGGCGGCGGGCTCGCTGCAGGCGGCGCATCACCAGAAAACGATGCGGGCTGGTCGAGAACACGGCGTGGAAATGGCGCGACAGCGCATAGCGGTCGAGACCGGTGACCGCTTCCAGCTCGCCTGAGCGCACCAGGCGCTCGGCATTGACTTCAAGATAGTCGCGGGCAAGGTGCGCGGCCCTCAAGGCAGGCCTGCCGAGCGGTTTTGGTGGCTGGCCGGCGTGCCCGGCGAGGCTGCGCGCCAGTTGCGTGACAAAATCGTCGAGAAACAATTCGTCCAGCGTCTGGTCGAGCGGGCCCAGCGCCGAAAGCAGTGTGGCGCAAAGCGCTTCGTCGGTGAGGACCGGGTTGCGCACGAAGGGCAGCGAGCTTCCCCCGGCGCCGAGGCAATCGAGCAGCAGGGACGGCTCGAGGTAGAGCATCCGGTAGCGCAGGCCTTCCTCGGTTCCGGCGCCGCCGTCATGCAGTTCGTCGGGATGGATCACGATCACCTGGCCGGGCCGGCTGTAGCGCATGCGTCCGCGGTAGCGGAAGGCCTGCACGCCGTTCAGCGTCACGCCGATCGCGTAGGTGTCGTGGCGGTGCAGGGCATAGGCTTCGCCATGGAACCTTGCCTCGATGCGTTCCATGCCGGTCAGCGCCGGGGCAGGCACGATGCGGTTTTCGCGGTCATCCGCGCACAAACGTCCAAGACGCTCTGCGGCGGCGGTGTCTAGATGGCTCTGCATCGGCTCAGTCCGCTCATTGCCATCAACCAGGGATTTCCATGTTCGATACCAAGCTTGCCATCGTCCTGCGCGAAGACCTCGCCGTCTGGCAGAAACTCAACGTAACAGCATTCCTCGCAAGCGGCATCGTCGCCCAGTGTCCGGATGTCATCGGCGAACCCTATGTGGATGCTGCCGGCAATGCCTACAACCCGTTGTCCGTCCAGCCGGTCATCGTGCTGGCCGCGGATGGCGAGACGATGGCCGCCATTCACCGGCGCTCGCTCGATCGCGGCGTCAGGACCTCGCTCTACATCGAAGAAATGTTCTCGACCGGCCACGATGCGGCCAACCGGGCCGTCTTCGCGGAGTTCGCGCCGCCGGAGGCCAAGGTCGTCGGCATCGCGCTTCGCGCCGACAAGAAAGTCGTCGACAAGATCGTCAAGGGCGCGCGCATGCATGGCTGACCGTGCGGCGCGAACGCAACATGCGCGCCGCATTGCTATTGGACCAGCCAATTGGGCTTGCGCCCGCCAGCGGCCTCGCTCACAAGCGGGCGAGCAACCCAAGCGAGCGATCCCACTTCTGTGAGTACCACTACAGCCACCCACGAGCAGGCGACCCCGACCGCGGCGATCCTGCTCGTCTTCAGCGCCGGATTCATGTTCTCCTGCCTCGATTCCAGCGCCAAATATCTGGTGCTGTCGGGACTGCCGGCGCCGTTCATTTCCTGGGTGCGCTTTGCGGTCCATGTGGTGCTGGCGCTGCTGCTGTTCCGCAGCTGGGCCAATCCGAGCATGTTCCGGGTCAAGAACCTGCCCATGCAGGTGTTGCGCGGCATCTTCCTGTTCGGCTCGACCATCTTCAATTTCGCGGCGCTGAAAACGCTGCAACTGGCCGAGACCACCTCGATCTATTTCTTCGCTCCAATGGTGATAACCGCCCTTGCCGGGCCGCTGCTGGGCGAATGGGCCGGCTGGCGGCGCTGGATGGCGATTCTAGCCGGCTTTGTCGGCGTGCTGGTCATCACCCGGCCGGGCGTCGCCGCCTTCCAGATGGGCCATGTCTATGCGGTGTGCTCGACCATCAGCTACTGCCTCTATGTCATCATGACCCGGCATATGAGCGCGACCGAGACGGCCGAAAGCCTCATCTTCTATTCGGCGCTGGCGCCCGCCGTGCTGATGCTGCCGGTGGGCGTCTATACCGCAGCGCTGCCGACCGATGCGTTCCACTGGATGATCCTGCTTCTGCTCGGCTTCTTCGGCGGCTTCGGCCACTGGCTGCTCATCAAGGCCTACAAGCAGGCGACCACGACGGCGCTGGCACCTTATCCCTACCTGCAGATGGTCTGGATGATCGGCTTCGGCTACATGATCTTCGGGCAGCTGCCGGACAAATGGACGATTGCCGGCGCCGGCATCATCGTGGCGAGCGGCCTCTATATCGTGCACCGCGAGCACCGGCTTAGGCTGAAGAACCGCACCCTCCCAATGGCTGAGGACGAGGACCTGGCAAAAAAGCTTTGATTTGCCAGCGGTCGGTGGCATATAGGCTTTTAAACAGTTTAAAAACCTCAATGCCATGCGCCCTGTGGGCCGGGAGGACGTGCTGGCACAGAAGATCAAGCTTTCGACCATTGCCGATGCGCTCGGCGTTTCCACTGCAACCGTGTCGCTTGCGCTGCGCGACAGTCCGCTGGTCGCCGACGCGACGCGGGACAAGATCAAGGAACATGCGCGCGCCATAGGCTATATCTACAACCGCCGCGCGGCATCGCTGCGTACGTCGCGGTCGGGCATCGTCGGGGTCGTCGTCCACGACATCATGAACCCCTTCTTTGCCGAGATCCTGCGCTCCATCGAAAGCGAGCTCGACCGCAGCCGCCAGACCTTCATCCTCTCCAACCACTATGACGACCTCGAAAAGCAGCGCACCTTCATCGACACGCTGCTGCAGCTCGGTGCCGACGGGGTGATCATGTCGCCCGCCATCGGAACGCCGGCCGAGGACATCATCATGGCCGAGGATAACGGCCTGCCGGCGGTGTTGATCGCGCGTACGGTGGAGGGGGCGAATGTGCCGGTGTTCCGCGGCGACGACGCCTATGGCACCGGCCTTGCCACCAACCATCTGATCTCGCTCGGCCACAAGCGTATCGCCATGATCGGCGGCACCGACCAGACGTCGACCGGCCGCGACCGCTATCACGGTTATCGCAAGGCCATGGAGGCGGCGGGGCTGGAGGTCAACCCGACGTGGCGCATTCCCGGGCCGCGCACCAAGCAGGCGGGGTTCGAGGCTGCGAGCCAGTTCCTGGCGCTGAAGGACAAGCCGACCGCCGCCGTGTGCTGGAACGATCTGGTCGCCATCGGCCTGATGAATGGCATTGCCCGCGCCGGGCTCGTGCCCGGCGTCGATATTTCGGTGACCGGCTATGACGATCTCGAGGAGGCGGCTATCGCGACGCCCGCGCTGACGACCGTGTGGAACGGCCAGCGCGAGGTGGGCCGCCGCGCTGCAAGCGCGCTGCTCGACAAGCTGAACGGCCAGCCGGTCCGGCCTTCACAGGAGCTGATCCGGCCGGAACTGCATGTCCGGCAATCGACCGGCAAGCCTGTGGAGAGGACATGACCGAAAAACTTCCCGTGACGATCCTGGTGCCGGGTCGTCTGCACGAACGCTCCGTGCAGCGCATCGACCAGTCGTTCCGCATGGTGCGTATCGACCATGTGCAGCCTGACCTGCTGACGCCCGAGATGAAGCGCGACGTGCGCGGCGTGGCGGCCATGGGTTTTTTGGAGCCGCTTGGCGCTGCCTTTATCGACGCGCTGCCCAATCTGGAGATCATCGCGTCCTTCGGCGTCGGCTACGACGCGATCGATGCCGCCTATGCCGGCAGCAAGGGCGTGATGGTGACCAATACGCCCGACGTGCTGACCGAGGAGGTGGCTGACACCGCGCTTGGCCTGCTGCTCAACACCGTGCGCGAACTGCCGCGCGCCGAAGCCTATTTGCGCGCCGGCCGCTGGGAGAAGGAAGGCAACTATCCTCTGACGCCGATGACGCTGCGCGGCCGCCGAGCCGGCATTTTCGGCATGGGCAGGATCGGCATGGCGATTGCCAAGCGGCTCGAGGCGTTCGGGCTGACGATCGCCTATCACAACCGCCGGCCGGTCGAGGGACTGGCCTATCCCTACTATCCGAGCCTCGAGGAACTGGCGGAATCGGTCGACACGCTGATCTCGGTGGTGCCGGGCGGGGCGGCGACAGAAAAGATCGTCAACGCAAAGATCTTCAAGGCGTTGGGGCCGGAGGGCGTGTTCATCAATATCGGACGCGGCAGCACGGTCGACGAAGAAGCGCTGATCGAGGCGCTGCGCGAGGGCACGATCCGCGCTGCGGGGCTCGACGTGTTTGCCGAGGAGCCGCATGTGCCGCAGGGGCTGATCGACCTGCCCAATGCGGTGCTCCTGCCGCATGTCGGCTCGGCTTCCGTGCACACGCGCAATGCCATGGCCGACCTGGTGGTCGACAATTTGATTTCCTGGTTCTCGAACGGCGAGGCTCTGACGCCGGTCGCCGAGACGGCGCATGTCGTAGCGAAGGCCAAGGGCTGAATGAAAAAAGATCGGATGATTGGGGCTCCCGTGGCGCTCCCGCTGCGGGGGTGACAGGATTTCAATCTGCGGGCAGGCTCCTCAAGCTTAACTGGTCAAGGAGCCATGCCCATGGATCTGTTCGTCGGTC
>NZ_PXYL01000020.1 GCF_003012705.1 Pseudaminobacter soli (ex Li et al. 2025) | reverse complement strand
ACATCAACCTGGCGCAGCTTCGCGACGATCTCTTCGGGCTTGTGCTTCTTCTGGGGCATTCCAATGTCCTCTCCAACGGCTCACGAGCCTACTTCAGGGAGGACCACTTTTCAGGGGGCAGACCACGCGTGGCCTGCCCCTATGAGGTGGTCCGGCTTCGGACTGCTGCGATCCAGAGCTAAACTCTCCCTGCGACTGAGCCATCTTCGCCAACCTGATCGGCCAGTCAATCAGTGACTGCCGGTCGGCTCGGCCAGTTCAAAGGTCGCGTTCGGGGGAACGGCTGTTTCAATATCATTTGACACTGTGGGTTCTGGCTCTGGCGGCGTCTCGGGCGCCTGTGGTCCGCCACGACTTAGATTGACTGAGATTCCGTACAGTTTCCACTCCCGCTCGACTGGCGCATACAGCAGTTCGAAATTGACCTGCATCGGAACGGAAGGGAAGTAGCCGGCCATATGCAGCATTCCGTTCGGCTCGATCTGGGGCATGAGAGTAAGATGCGGTTCGATGACCAGGATCCCGCCGAGATCAAGCTTTTGGTTGCGCTGCGACGCGAAGAACTCACCTAGCTGGGCAGAGCTGTTCTTCTGGAACCCCGGGGCGCCGAGATCTCGTAGCACCGTATAGTTGCCAGTCTTGTTTGCGTGATCGAGGGCGAGGATCGCGCTGCGTACTAGGATCAGAACCCCATCGCGATCGATATTCGCGGGCGTAGGCGTACGTGGCTTGTCCGCTTTCTCGGACTTTTTGGTCTGGGTTGGCTGAGCCTGAAGGTCACCGCAGTAGAGGGGCAGAATTCCGCCCAAGACCGCGCCGATGACAACGGCTGTAGCCGCGCGTCTCCCTACACAGAAAAAGCCGTTGCTCCCAAAAAGGTCATGGGACCGAGTGTATTTCTGTAATGTAGGAATGCGGAACGTTTCCTCTCGCGACCTTCGCTCGCGCTGCCACGTTCTGCCAAGCATCTATCAAAACTCGCCCATCAGCCCGACTCTGAAGGCGTGGCTGGTGCCACCACCATAGGAATAGCCGGCGCTGAATGCCATCGGGACGTCAAGGTCGAAACGATGTGTGAGCGACCCGCCAAACGCGGTCGAGCCTTTGAAATGGCCAACATTCGTCGCCCAACTTGTTTTGCCAACCTGAGAGGGCATCGGAGCGTTAGCCATGGCAATCGCCGCCGCAATACCTTGGCGTGCTTCGGTGCGGGTTTCGTCTATTTCGCCGGACAATCGATGCAGACCCACAATCGTGTCCTGTATTTGTTTGCCGCTGATTGTCGAGGCCGCAAGGTTACCCTCCATATCAGTCGTCAAGAGATAAGTTGGGCCAGACTGTGCAGCGGTGCTTGCAGCGGACGCAACGCCCGCAAGAGTGTAAGTTGAATTATCTGTTCCAATTGCAACTTGATTATTGCGCGTTGTCGCAACCCCCGCACCGATCGCGACGGCATTTTCATGCCCCGCGGTCGCATTTAGTCCAATCGAGATCGTATTGCTCGCGGATATGTCGTTGCCAGCGCCTTGGCCTATGGCGATATTGTTGTGCCCATTGACATTGCCCCCCGCACCAGCGCCGAAGGCTGAATTGCCGCTGCCCGTCACATGCTGGCCCGCTTGCGAACCAAAAGCAGAATTGTCATCTCCTGAGACAAATCGGCCTGCCACAAAACCATAAGCGGAATTGTCGTTGCCCTCTACGAATGACCCTGCACCAGCGTCCAACCCGAACGGGCCGCCCACACCAGCCCCTGTTGCTGTGTTACGGGAGCCGGGAACGCCCGAGCCAGCAAGAAAGCCGACCGCTACGTTCTGTGTTCCTGTGTTCGTCCTTCCTGCTCCTGTGCCCACCGCTGTCGAACCGTCGCCTGAAGCCACTGCTTCGTAGCCGCACGCAAAAGCGCTTTGTCCAGGTGCGTCTGGCCCAAAACCCGCGCTTCCGCTCACCTCGCATACGCCTCCCGCCATCGAGGACCCTGACATCACGAGCGAAGCCAGGCAGACCGATGCCGCCATCCATTTAATTCGTTGAGACACTGTTATCCCTCCAAGCGAGGCCGCAATCTCGTCCTGCGTTAAAAGCCACTGCGTAACTCTCTTCAGTGCTTTTAGGTGCGTTGTCTTCAGGATCACCGTGTTGTGAGTGATTGATTGGTATAGTCACCCATAATCAACGCCTTCCAAAAGCCAGTGTAGCTGCATGCAACGCGACCAATTAGATTGGCAGTGAATGCAGATCCGAAGTAATCCCGGATTGTCCAACCTTCAAATGTCTTGGAAGATCGATTTCATTGGAAGCCCTTTTTTTTGCCTGTTTGTTACCAACCGGAAAAGGGCTTGCGTCGCAAAGCTGACGCCGAAATCTCTCAATACGAGCCCGCCACAGGTGTCTTCACCTGCGTCCAGGCCCAGGCCGGATGAACTGCCCCGGTACGAAGGGCCCACGTACATCTGAGCGATGAGAGCCTTTTCGAGATTGGCCGGGTTGTCAACGGCTTACTCGGCTGTGTCCGCTTGGTTTCGCTGTATTGATGCGGAACGGCCACACAACTCCCCGCTTCGGTAGTCGGAGGTGCGGCCCGATGGTGCGGCCTGTCGCCGGGCCTCTGCTGCGGAAGCGCAGGGCGCGCAGATAGCGCTGCCACACGATCACGAGATCGCAAATCCGGCAAAAGTGGAATCGGAGCCTCGTGTATACGCCACGTTAAAGGATTCTTGACCAAGACGGGTCACGATGCGGCGTCTACGGCTGAGTAGAGAGTACCGAGGCGTTGAACGCCCAGGCAACAGGCCCGTCGTCTCGCCCGAGGCGGCGGGCTTGATTTTGCGCTTCGATGCCTTGTCTTCAACGCCAAAGATCGCCGCCGGCGTCCTGCTGCCGCCAGATGGATGTCGAACGTCAATCCTTCCGAAGGCGTACGCCAGCGCCCGCCACCGTTATCGGGCATGAATTCGACGCCAGCGGCATCGTACAGGTTCGAGGATGAGCCTGAAGGATGAAACACCACGATCAGACTTGACGGACACGGCCACGCGGCTCTCATTTCACAAACCTTGAAGCGGGTGCTAGGTCGGCTGCGAAACCAGATTATGAAATTGACTCATTACGGTATGCTTTTCTTGCGGGATACATGACAGTGCAGACGCGAAGCGATCAACCATGCGATAAAAGCGATATACGTGCGGTCATCTTGATACCGGCATATGGGCAACCCGCCCTGACTGCTGAGACCTTACACTCCGCAATCGGACAGCAATGCGATTTTCCATTTGCGGTTGTCGTTGTAAATGACGGTTGTCCTGTGCCGGAAACGCATGAGATTTGTCAGAACTTTGCCGCTTCATATCCCGGCAAGGTCTTCTACCTCAGCAAGGCAAATAAGGGGCTAAGTGCTGCGCGCAATTCCGGACTTGAATTCTCCCTTCGTGCCTTTCCGGCTCTCGAAGCTGTTTTCTTTCTCGATTGCGACAACCATATCGGTCCTCATCTTCTGCGGAGGCTGGTGCACGCATTACGGGCCGGAGATAATCACGCGGGCTGGGTCTATACGGACGTCGACAAATTCGGCTTTGCAAGCTTCAGCGACATGTCGGGACCATATTCGTCGCTTGAACATCTTTTCCGCAGCTTCTGCGAAGCGGGTAGCATGGTTTCGCGGCGCATGCTGGACACTGGCGCCCGTTTTGATGAAGCAATGCTGAAGGGTGTCGAGGATTGGGATTTCTGGCTGCAGGGCCTTTCGATGGGGTATCACGGCATTCATGTTCCCAACGCCGGCTTTCATTATAGGCGGCGTGGCGAGAGCATGTTGACTGAGGCCGAGCGGGATATTGCTCCTATTCTCGATTACATCCGTAAAAAGCATACTTCCCTCTATTCAATACAGGCGGTTCAAGAGCGTGAGATAAAGGGACGGGCCCGCTACGCGGTCTATCATCCGGATACGAGGCTCGTGCGGTACATGACGGCGACTTCCGATCCCTCTGCGCCGGTAGTGCTGGAGGAATACTTACGGAGCCTGCTGCGGGCCGCAGAGAAGCCCGATTATGGAAGCTGCCCCGGTCATCTCATTGTTTTGGAGCAGAATACATATGATCTGCTGTCGGACATGAAGTTGCTGGCTGGTGTTTTCTGGATCCTGGAATGCGCGCTTCAGCAGGCGGCGAGCACGAGTTGCACGATTGATGTGCGGACGGCAGTTGATGTTTCTCTTGCATGGACATCCGCCGATTTGCCCAGGGCCGATAAACTTTCCGTACCATTCCCGTCACAACCCGTTCATGTATGGGCAGTGGAGGCTGGCGCCTTGCTGGCCGAGCAGTTTCCCGAAGGCGGTTTTGCTTTCGGCAACCATTGGCATACGGTCAAGCCATTTGGCAGCCGTCATTTCACGCTCGAAATCGGTGCTCCAAACGTAGCGCAGATAGACGCGTCGCCGATCGCATCGGACGCTTTCACCGCCTTATCTTCGACATTGGCAACTGTCGCCGAACAGGGGAGTCGGTCTTTCTGGCATAGTGTTCCCTATGATCGCTATCGCGCACAGGCTGCGTCGCCCAGAGACTATTATCCGGAGTTCTTTCGACTCTATTCGTCGCTTCCTGTCATGCAGGCCGGGAATGCCATAGCGTTTGTGCTGGATCGGGCCGAACACGACGATATCGCGAAAGCGACACAACTTGCGATATCAGTTCGCGCGCATGGGCTGGTCCCGCATCTCCTATGCTTCGGCTCTACCTTTGTCGGGCCATCCGCCGATCTGGATGTATTTGCGGAAATCATATCCCTGCCGCTGCCGTCACTGGGTAATCATTCGGACCTTACGCAGAATTATATGGGAACGGATTTGCCTTTGCTTGACGGACGAGATCGTCAGGCAGCGCTCGGCACCCTGGCTGCCTTTTCGAAAGTGGTATCGGTTCGAGGCCGTGTGCTGCATCTCTTGGCTGGCGCCTTACGAAAACTGGGTGTGAGGACATGGGCCTTTATTGAAGATGTTAAAGCCGGGGCAACCAATGCGGCTGTTGCCGGCTCGGCTTTCGAACAGGCATACGACACCATCTTCCCGGAAACTGTCGATGTCCTCCATTTGTGCCGGGCCATTGGTTATCCAGCGGGAAAATTGAGGGTTTGGGAAGAACATTTTCCAACTCGGACGATCACAACCGCCATGCATAATTTTCAACAAACAGCTGATGTTTTCTCATGATCAGTGCTTCTTCAAAATTGTTGTCGACCCTCTTTTCAGGGGGCCCAAAGATTGTGGTCGTCAGGACAGAGGCCTGCAATGAAGATATCAGCTTGCCCGACCTTCCTGTTGAGTGGCTCACAACAACCACTGCTGACGGAAACGTCTTCCGTTTTTCCGAGGACGATGAGCCTGCCTTTCCGGTAGAAATGCCGCCAAGCAACGTTCTGGCGGTCTGGGTCCCACATTCGCATCCATCCATCGATGCTTTGAAACAGTGGTGGGAGCGCGCCAGCGGAACCAGTCGGGGGCCGGTTTTTGTGCACGGTGACGCAACGCATTTGATCGGCGCAGTAGCGGGCCAAACCTTGCGTGAAAACAATCGTTTGACCAGAATGAACCAGACGCTGCTGGAAGATCTGGCGGCACTGCGAGAAGGCCTTGCTCATCACGTGCGAGTCCCGCCGGAACTTGAAGTTCTGTTGAAGAATTTACGTGCTGCTCCGCCGCGCCTGATTTTTGAAACGCCTTTCTTCTCTTCAGCTGCCTCCGTAACAGGAGCGATTATTCAACCCTTGCTCACGGGTGCGCGGGGCATTCTCGGGGTCGATCTACATGTGTCGAATGCTGGACTTGGCACAGGCCATCTACTTGTGAAGTTGCAGGTGCCAAGTTCGGGGCTTGAGCTGGCGCAGTGGCGCATACCCTACTCGGAAACCTTTCCCGGATGGCTAGCTTTGCGTCTCCCGGCTGTTTCGGCCCGGATGGATTCGATTGTCGAACTTGCCGTTGAGCCACACGGTGACGGGCAGCCTCCGGAATTGACCTGTTCGCCTGCGGGACTGATGAACGAATATGCGTTCATTGGTTCTGATATCACCAGAAACATGCTTCGAATGAGAATGTGGGGCGGATTTCCGGGGCTTAGCTATCAATCGCCATCGTCAGACACGTCATTCTCGCCAGCCGTGGTCAAGATTTCCGACCATCTGGTTGCCGCGGCTCAAACAACACGACCGCTGACATGGGCTTATCCATATTTCAACTATCTCGGAGCGGGGCGGTTGCTTTTGCGCCCGCTGAAGGTGAACCCCGCATCCTCAGCCCGCATTTATCTGCCTGCTCTTCCTGGACTTGCGGCCTTAAACTGCATGGTAAAGATAGATGATGCGCTTTGCACGACAAAGATGCTCGTTCGTTTGGCGGCAAGTCTTCCAGGCCGGAATATCGACGAGGTTGAAGATGGGACGGCAGCACTTGCCGTGACGGAGTGGACAGAATTGTCCGAACCTATACGAACTTTCGATTTGCGGTTGGCTTTGCCAAGTGTGGTATCTGAGCCTATCGAGTTACATCTTTTTTCGCGGCTTCCAGAAGGTGGAAAGCTCGATCATGGCAAGGTCGTTTTCGGCGGCCTCGAGGCGACGCTCAACGAGCGGGTCGCTTTTTCCCATCTTCCCTATTTGCCGCAGACAGATACTGCGAGCTCCTGAGCTTTCTTCGGATGGATTGCCTGATATGGGCGTTGCGCCAGGCGCCACGCCACATAGCGGGAGATCCCTTCATCCAGGGATATGCGAGGGCGCCAGCCAAGGTGCGCTTCAGCACGGCTGATATCCAGCACATTTCGCGACACGTCGAAGGAGCGTGTCGGTTTATGATGGATTTCAAAGGGAGCGAGATGATGGGCTATTCGCGCGCATATCTCATTGATACTTGTTCCCTGACCTGAGCCGATGTTGAAGATGGTTTCCATGCCGGAATAATTCAACGTACGGATAATGGCATCAACGACGTCGTCGATGAACAGATAGTCGCGAACGATATTACCGTCGCCCCATATTTCGATCGGCTTTCCCTGAATGATCCGTTCGACAAAAACAGCAATTGCCCCTTGTATTTCTTTCTCGGCCTGTCCGGGGCCGAAAGGATTGGCCAGCCGCAATGTGATTGATGGCAACCCATGCAGGCGGTGAAATAGACGCAGATATTTCTCTGCGGCGAGTTTGGTAATCCCATAGGCGGAGATCGGATCCGTCGGATGATCCTCGGGGATACAGTCTGCATCGGATTGCCCGTATACGGTGCCGCCGGAAGAAATATAGACCAGTTTGGACAGGCTGTGGCGGCGAGCCGCCTCGAGCAACCTTACAGTTCCGGCAAGATTGACCTGAATGTCGGCAATCTTGTCCTCGATGGAAGCTGCCGGAACCATCGTTCCAGCCAGATGAATACAAGACGAACAGATTGGCAGGATCGATTCCAGCAGACATTCGTCGTCGAAGCTGCCTTGCACGATTTTCAGTTGGTCGCTTGGTGCGGTATCTGCGAACCGCCTGCGAACCTGCTCGACCGGAGACCGGCTTAGGACCGTGACTACGTTCCCGTGCGACAGAAGAGCCTTGACGAGATGGGTGCCAATAAAACCGCCTCCGCCAAGCACAAGACAATGTTGTGGGTGATCCATTTAGCCATCCGCAGCACGGTGTTTTATACGGCCTCATCGGTGGGTTTCGAGAACTGTGGAGCGACCGAAACTCTGTCTGCCTCCTGAGTATCCTGCCCAATCACTGAGTCTTTGATGAGATTTCCCACCACGCAAGAGACACGATCTGGCCAGTCTCCAGCACTGTAGCCGAAATCGTTAGCAAAGCGCTCTGAATTCAGCTCGGAATTCGCCGGTCTCAAGGCCTTGGCCACCCACTGATCACTGACTATCGGCTCGACCTCGGCGATCGGGCCTCCCATCGCCTTGCTAACCTCAAGAACTTGCCTTGCCACTTCGTACCAGCTCGCCCTGCCTTGCCCGGCCAAGTGATAGAGACCTTGCGGAAAGCCTTGATGGTCGCGCCAGAAGCGCGCTGCCGCCAGCAAACCGTCAGCTAGATCGTGCGCTTCAGTGGGGTTCCCGAACTGGTCCACGACCACCTGAAGCCGCTTGCGCTTTTGCGCCGCGGACAAAATCGTCTTGACGAAATTTCGACCATATCGACTGAAGACCCAGGCCGTCCGAACAGCCAGATGATCTGGGTTCTCCGAACGGACCGCCTGTTCGCCCGCAAGCTTGCTGCGCCCGTAGACCGTTTGTGGATTGGGTCCATCCGACTCGACATACGGTTCACTAGATTTGCCATCGAACACGTAGTCTGTCGAAACTTGGATGATGGGAATAGCCGCCAATCGCGTCAGTCGGGCCAATTCGGCCGGCGCTTCGGCGTTTATCCTGAACGCTCGTTGAGGTTCATCTTCCTGCTGATCAACTCCGGTATGCGCGGCTGCATTGATAACCATATGAGGCGCGACGGACTTCAATATCGGGGCGAACGTCAGAGGGTTCTCAAGATCAAGTTCCGGCCGGCCGGCGAGCACGAGTTCGATACCACCGCCTTGCGCCCGGGCCGCGAGTGACCGAGCCAACTGCCCATTCATTCCGGTGACGAGGATTTTCATCCGACACTCAGCAGTCCGAGACGGGTCCCGTCGAATAGCTGCTCACGGATCGGTTTCCACCACCAGCCATTGTCCAGAAACCAGTCGACCGTACGGGCGAGCCCCGTTTCAAAGGTTTCATGCGGACACCATCCCAGTTCGCGCTCACTCTTTGCGGGATCGATGGCATAACGCCGGTCATGCCCCGGTCGGTCAGCGACGAATGTTATGAGATCCGTATATGAACCTCCCCCCTTGCGGGGTCGCTTTGCGTCGAGCAGGGCGCAAATGGTTCGGACCACCTCGAGATTGGTACGTTCCGCCCGACCGCCGATATTGTAGCTTTCACCTTCACGCCCCTTGCTCATCACCGCTTCAAGCGCACGGGCGTGGTCTTCAACGTACAGCCAATCACGCACATTGGCGCCCCGGCCATACACGGGCAGAGGACGCTCATCGAGAGCGCTCGTGATGATGAGCGGGATCAGCTTTTCCGGAAAATGAAACGGGCCATAGTTGTTCGAGCAGTTCGAGATGACGACCGGCAGCCGATAGGTTTCGTGCCAGGCGCGCACAAAATGGTCCGACGCCGCCTTCGAGGCAGAATAGGGCGAGGACGGCTTGTAAGGGGTTTCCTCGGTAAAGACACCGGAGTCGAACGGCAGGTCCCCGAATACTTCGTCTGTGGAAACATGGTGGAAGCGGAAGCCCATGCGTGCGTCATCACCAAGATTACGCCAATGATCGACCGCGGCGGCAAGCAGACTTACCGTTCCCACGACATTGGTGTTCACGAAAGCCATCGGCCCGTCGATGGACCTGTCGACATGGCTTTCAGCCGCCAGATGCATGATCCGATCGACCCTTTCGGCAACCAATATCCGTCTCACAGACTTGGTGTCGCAAATATCTGCGCGGTGAAAGACATAGTTCGGATGACCCTCGATGTCGCGAAGCGATGCCAGGCTGCCGGCATAGGTCAGCTTGTCGAGATTGACGACGCGATAGCGTTCGGTGTGGATCAGATGGCGGCAGACGGCAGAGCCGATAAAACCCGCACCACCAGTAACGAGGACTGTCGTCAACGTGTGCTTCACCGGTAGTTAAATCCGGTTTCTAGATCAGCCAGAAACGGCGCGGCTTCGTCCTTGGGAGACAGAACCATGTCGGTCGCCGGGACCGGCCAGTCTATCGCGATATCGGGATCATCAGATCGTATGGACCTCTCATGAGGTGCCGAATAAGGAGCCGAGACTTTGTAGACAACCTCGGTATCGGGCTCGAGCGTGACAAAGCCGTGCGCAAAGCCCTTGGGCACGAGGATCTGATTCCATTGCCGAGCTGAAAGCGTGACGGCTGTCCATTTGCCAAATGTCGGCGAGCCTCGACGAATATCGACTGCGACATCGAACACGGAGCCACGCAGAACGCGCACGAGTTTGTCCTGCGCAAACGGTGGCATCTGAAAATGCAGGCCGCGCATGACGCCCCGCATGCGCGAAAACGAGTGATTGTCCTGCACGAAATCGACTGAGATGCCGGCTTTTGCAAGTTTTGCAGCATTCCAGGTTTCCGAGAAGAAACCTCGTGCATCAACGAACTTTGGCGGACGAATCTCAAAAACACCGTCCAGGCCAAGGCTTAGCACATCAACCATGGGCAAGCTCCCGAACCCGGCGCTCAAGGTAGCGTGCATAGTCGGTCTTGCCCAAGGAGGCCGCCCTGGCCAGCACTTCAGCTTCGCTCAACCAACCCAATTCGAAGCCAATCTCTTCGGGGCACATGATCTTGATGCCTTGACGAAGCTCTATCGTACGAACAAACGATGACGCATCGTGCAAGCTGTCGTGCGTCCCCGTGTCCAGCCAGGCGTAGCCGCGGCCAAGCCGCATGACATGCAGCTTGCCCTGATCGAGATAGGCTCTGTTGACATCTGTGATCTCGCGTTCACCTCTTGCCGAAGGCCTGACCGACTGAGCAATCTCAACTACCGAGTTGTCGTAGAAATAGAGCCCGGTGACGGCCCAGTTGGAACGTGGTTGAGCCGGCTTTTCTTCGATGGAGAGCGCCCGCTGGGTCTCACGGTCGAAATACACCACGCCATAGCGCTGCGGATCCTCGACCTGATAGGCGAAGACGGAGGCCCCGCTGGTACGGCTCACAGCAGCCCGACAGTGCTGTGAAAGGCCATCGCCATAAAAGATATTGTCGCCCAGTATGAGCGCCACCGGATCGTTGCCGATAAATTCGCTTCCGATGATGAAGGCTTCGGCCAATCCGTTCGGTGTGGGCTGCTCAGCATAAGACAACGAAATGCCAAAGGCGGAACCATCGCCCAAAAGGCGCTGAAACTGCGGCAAATCCTGCGGCGTCGAGATAACAAGTATCTCCCGTACACCCGCCAGCATCAAAACGCCCAGCGGGTAGTAGATCATCGGTTTGTCGTAGATTGGCAGTATCTGCTTCGATACCGCGAGTGTAACTGGGTAAAGCCTTGTCCCACTACCGCCCGCCAGAATTATACCCTTCACAGAAGGCTCCTTCCGATAATTGCTTCCTGCTTGGCCAATCATCTGCCTAAACTCTGCTTTCGGACCGCGTTCTTCGAGGTGGCACGGACGCTGAGCGAGCCGCTGCCACAGGGTCGGAATCTTACGCGCGCATCCTCGATTCTCTGACAGACGCCCCCGCCGGCTGCTGCTCATGGAATTCCGTCTGGCTCGTTCCGGCGATGCGTGCATCGAGTTCCTGCAGACGCCGAGCAGGCCCGGCATTGCCCGCCTGAAGGGCTATGACCTCGACAAGCATGTCGCGCGCGGTCTCTAACTCGCCATCGCGGATGTGGCGGTTTGCCCGGTGGTAGAGGAAGTTGGCTCGCTGCACGGACGAAAACCCGTTGCCGAGGCGCGTGTGGAGCCGGTCGGCCCAGACCGGATGGCGAGCGATCGCGGTGAGTGCAACTTGGTAGGGCCGCATGGAGGCTCCAACCCGGACAGCGCGGGCGAGCGCGTGCAGGCCAGATAAGTCGTCTGCGCGGCAGGCCTCGATAAGCGCCAGCCCGCGCGCTGTTCCGGCGAAGGCCCGAACAGTGCCGTGACCAGTCATGTGCACCGGGACGAGCCGTGTCCCCTCTTGCAACGCAGCGATCCGCTCCGCGTGCTCACGATCGACGGCATGGAACGGATCATGGAAGACATAGGCGCGGCCGGCCGCATGCACTGGCGCGATCTCCATGTCTTCATGAAGTGAGGGCGCGAAGTGGCTCGTGAAGCGGCCGTCGAAGGCGACCGTCCTGGGATCGATGGAAATCTGCGGACAGAAGGCGATTGCGACATCGGCATCAAGGAGCCGGCGATAGCGGAGCGCCGCGTAGCCGCCCTGGGAGTGGCCGTAAAGGATGCGTTCGGATGCATGCCTCAGGATCGGCGCTGCCGCGACGCTGGCCTTCGCCATGCTCGCCGCCGGGAACCAGTTGGGGCGCCGGCTAATGAAACCGAGAGCGGTGATGTCAGCCTTCTCGCAAAACCGCTGCCCCCAGAAGCGGCTGCCATTTGCCTGCATCTCCATTTCGTTGAAGGTTGCGAGAACATAGGTCGATGATCCCAACCTATGAAATACCTCTAGATTTTCATCGGAATAGATTAGCAAGTCCAACTCCCGATTTTTGGAAATACTCTGGCAATAGGGATTGCCGCTTCACTATATTTTCCGTCTGCAGGTAGCGCGCGCAGCTCACGGCAGTACTGTCCGCGTCTCCTGGGCTCCGGCCGGCGCGACGGCGAGCGCTCCGGCAGGACTTAGCCGGCCGCAACGCCATAGGCTGTATGACTGCTCGGTGTCCCAATCGTAGTAGAATGCTGCCGTCAGTCGCCGTTCATCCGTCAGTTGCTGGAAGACTGCGCGCACGGCTCGTACTGCGTCTTCTCGCTTCCGGTCGTCGACGGGGCAGTCGCGCACCGTATTCGCTATCCCCCATTCCGTCACCCAGCAGGGCCGGCCAGCATTGTCAGTCCGGCAGAAGTCGAGGATATGCCTCACCCGCTCGGAGAGAGCGGGCGCTGCTTTCTGTCCCGGATAGACGTGGATGCCATAGGCATCGACTAAGCTGTCGATGCCCCGCTTGCGCAGCAGGGCAATGACCTCGTGCGGATCGAGCCGCTCCATGCCTCTCCCGTCAGCCCAGTCGGCCCTGAGGTCGGAAAGGCCGGCAGAGACGATGGCGGCGTCGCTGCTGTGAACGGTAGCCCGCACTTCCTCGCGCGTGATCTTCAAGGCCTCCACATATTTGTCGAGGCCCTGCTCGAAAGCCGCCCTGCCCGCCAGCTCGGCGATGCTGCGTGGGGTCCGTTCGCCGGGCTGACGATAGACAAGGAGGTCGCCATTGTAGGCGCTGAAATTGATCTCGTTTCCGGGCTCGATCGCCTCCAGACGAATGCCCAGGGCATCGATGCGGCGGAGAGCGTCGCGCAATCCCATGCGGTACCGGTCGAGATCGAGTTCCGAGAGCCGGTGGACATCCCAGATCCGTCCGAAGCCGGTACGGGGACGAGCCGTCCCGGGAAAGTAGCTCTTATTCGTCAACTGGATCTCAAGAAGGATACGGATGCCGAGCTGGCTTGCGATCTCGAGGCCTTCGATGCTCTTGTCTATCGGCCGCGACAGCGAAAGACGGGCGTGCGTGACTCCGTTCGTGGCCATCTCCCCGAGCACCCTCTCCTGGTCGCGTCGCGACAACCAGGCGAGGTTTAGGCGATTGACCCCGATGCGCGTGGTCGGCGTCTCGCCGGCATGTGCAACCGGCAGCGAGACGATGCCCCAGACAGCCAGCAACATGCCAAGCAAAGGCCCGACTAGCCTTGTCCTCCTGACATTGAAACTAGAGGCCCACATGGCTGAGTGCGCTGCGGAAGTTGGTTTCGCAGGCCGAGTACCGGTCGATAACGGCCTGCGTATCGATCTTGGAAAGGAAGTTGGCGAGATAAGCCTTCTTGTCCACCTCACGGTTCCACGTCGCCGCCTCGATGTAGGGGAATCCGACAAACTCCAACATTTCCCGCATGCGATCATCTACGGCGATCATGAGTGCCGGCACGCCGGCCTGCATGCCGATGATGCAGCCATGGAACCGTCGGCCGAAGCAAAATTCGCGGGCTGCGATCCAGTTCCGCCACTGGTTCGTGTCGAAGAAGACCATGAGTTCATGGTCCCTCTGCCACTTCTCGGAATGCTTGTAGGAAGTTGCCCCAGTGATGCGGCCGCTTGCCTTGTCATAGGCAGGCGCGTCATCGTCGACGGGCAAGGACAGATTGTAGGCGACCAGTTCGTCCTGCACCACATAGCTTGCCACGCTTGTAGGCTTCAGCAGCGCATGGGCGTCAACGATCGTATCGGCCACGCTCCCGAGGTACCCGCCGAAAGCAATCTTCTGTGCATGCGCCAGTTCGGGGTTGGCGAGGGCAGCGAGAGAACGCTCCATCCCCGCCGGCGAGAAATAGAGCGACGGACAGCCCGTCGGCCGCACGAACTTCATGCCCTGTTCCCTCAGGAACTCGGCAGTGAAATAGCCGCGAGTGAGGAAGAAGCTTTCCTTGTGTTTGAGGACATCGAGGAATTTGAGGGTGCCGGAGGGGAGCTTCTCCTTGAGACCTTCCTTTCGCTGGATGCCGATGCCCATGACCACGACGGGCATCTTCAGCTTTCCGAACACTTCTGCTTCCAGATCGGCGGAGTAGCCTGGCCGCAGAAGATTGGCCGAGGCGAAGACGCAAATGTCGAACTCCTGGTTTAGGCGCTCATAGACGTCTTCCGACTTGCAACTGCGGGCAAGGTGCCAGAACGGGACATAGGTGACATCATGCGCCTTAAGGCAATAGGCCGCGCCCTCTCCAATCAGGTAGTTGCCCGTATTGGCTATCTTCCTGACTTGTTCAATCAACTCCGACTTGGTCCTGATCTCGTCGAAATAAGGCCTGTGGCGAACCTCCGCCCCCGACACGCTCGCCACGGTTCGCTGCAGATATGACGGGATGCCTGTAAGCAGGATGCGCATGTTAATTTCCTGATGAATTGTGCCTGAGACCTGGTCGCGCGCTACTGCCCAATGCCGATTTCGCGCAGTGCCGACCGGAAGTTCCGCTCCCGATCCGAGTAGCGGTCGACCAGTTCGGACGCATTGAGGCCGGCCAGATGATCCGCAACGAACTCGGCCCGGTTTTCGGCCTTGTCGATATCCGCCGCATCGACGGCCGGTAGGCCGGTGAAGCCCAGCATCTCGCGCATGCGATCGTCCACCGCGACCATGAGACTTGGCACCGCCGCCTGCATCGCAATGATCGAGCCGTGGAAACGCCGGCCGAAATTGAAGTCCATTGACGAGGCCCAGGCGCGCCATTGGTTCGTGTCGAAGAACGTGCGCACATCGAACGGCTTCTTGAGCCTGTCGGTGCCCGGATAAGCGAGATCGCCGATCGTCTTCCCGGAGGCCGAGTCGTAGACGCGTCCCTCGGCATTTGGCTCCACCTTCATGTCGAAGTGCAGGAACTCGTCCTGGACGACATATTGCGGAACCGAATCCTGCGGCTCCAGCGCGTTGGCGTCGACGATCGCATCGTGGTTGGCGCCGAGGTAGCCGGAGAAGATGGTCCGCGCCTTGCCAATTTGCACGCCGGGGAGCTTTCTCAGCGACCGGCGCATGTTGTCCGGCATGAAATAGACGGATGGACAGCCGGTCGGCCGGACGTTGGAGAAGCCCTGGTCCTTCAGGAAGCCGGCAGTTTCAAGACCGCGCGTCAGGAAATAGTGCTCCCGGTCCTTCAGCACGCTCAGGAGCTGCTTCGTACCCTCTGGCAGCGCATTTTCGAGATCCTTCCGGTTCTGCTGGCCGATGCCCAGCATCACGATCGGCATCTTGAGCTTGCTCAGCACTTCAGCTTCCGCATCGGCGGAGAGCCCCTTGCGCAACAGGTTTGCGCAGGTGAAGACGCAGATGTCGAAATTGGAGTTGAACTGCTCGAATCCATCCCCGTTGCGGCTGCAATTGTAGAGATGCCAGAACGGCACCTGCTTCGCATGCGGTGCGAGCGCACGCAAAGCCCCTTCGCCGATCAGATAGTTGCCGGTATTGCTGATATTTCGCAGTTCCTGCAGGAACTCGTCTTTCGTCTCGGGTTGTTTCTGCCGTTCCGAATAGGAGACGGCGAATCCGTCGGCGCCGTTTGCAAGGCGCGAATAGTGGCCAGGAATGCCCGTCACAAGAATCCTTGGACGCATACAACTAAACCTTTCTGCTTGATAGAACTGGTGGAAGCCCTTCAGCCCACCGTCGTGACCTCTACGTCGGACGCCACGCGCCGGCGCATGACCGAGGCACGCGACAGCGATGAATTACTCACCGCGCCGTCGCACCAGCCAAGGAATTCCGAGAATGAGCTTGTCCACGACCGGCGCGCCGCCGAATTGACGCAGCCTTCCATGAGCGGAGCGAGCTTGCGGCGATCGCGGGCGACCTCTTCGATGACCCCGGCCATCTGCCGCACTACCTGGGAGTCGACATCGGCCTCAATGAGGATGCCGTCTTCGCCATGGGTGATGAGTTCGCCTACCGCGCCAACCCCGGTTGCGATGGGAACGCAGCCAAGCTGCTGAGCTTCTGCGATCATCAATGGAGCGCCTTCCCAACGCGAGGGCATGACGAGAACATCCGCCCAGCCCAGCGCCCTGATCAGCTCCTTGCTGGCGAAGACCGGAGGATGCACGTCGACGCCGAGGTCCTTCAGCTGCTCCGTCCAGGAAACGGTGGAATCGGCGAGAATCTCGCCTCCGATCGCCCGCATGTCGACGGGGACGTGTGCGGCATGCAGCTCGGCGATCGTCGCGGCAAGGCGGTCGATCCCCTTCTGCTGGTCGAACCGTCCCATATAGAGCAGTCGCAGCCGTTCATCCTTCCGCTCCAACCTCCTTGTTGACAGCACATCGGCAAGCGCCTTGGGGGGCACCGTAAAGCTCGCGCCATTGGGCACGGCGAAGACCTTCTCGAGGGGAACACCGAAACTGCGCAGGTAGATCTTGAGCTGCTCCGAGCAAGTCAGGAACGCGTCGTAGCAATGCTCATGGGCGATGGCCGCGAACGGTTGGCCAGCCGGCCGTTTGAAAGAGGTGTTGTCGACGACGTGAAGATAGCAGGCCGTGCGCGTTCCCTCCGAGCGCAACCGCGCAACCAGCGGATGGACCGACATCACGTGGTTGTTGATGATGAGGTCGAATCCCGAGAGCTGTCCTTTCAGCGCGCTCCATTCGACCTCGTGGTGCTCGGCTATGAAGTCCTGGCCGAGGAACTGGCCCGAGCCTCCCCAGGCCGGAATGCCCTCGCTCCAGAAATGGATATGATCAAAGCTCGCGTCGAACTCGTCGATGACGTCCATACGCTGTGTGCCGAGTACGAAGAGGTGGGTCTCGAACCCGGCCCTTTTCAGCTCGCGCGCGGCCGCATAGACCACTTTTTCGGCACCGCCGAATGAAGCATTGGGCACGAGCAGCGCAGCCGTGCGCTTGCCGTCGCTGTGGCCAAGCGGCAGGACGGGCGAGCCGCCGATTTCCTTCCGCAGCGACTTGTAAAGTTCCGCGAAAGGCACAAGCCGCGCCGGCCGCCACGTCCAGCGCCCGCCCGCAGTCCGACGCAGCGGGCTCGTGGCAATGGCGTTGATACAGTTTATCATCACCTGCTGGGGCGTGATCAGCGACCGCCGCGGCAGGCTCCTCGGGAATGGGAATCGCACCTTCAGGATGGCCGAAGTGGGCCAAATCTGCTCATGGCCGATCGAGGCGAACCAGTCCAGCGCATTGTTCTGGATCACGTCGCGAACAAGCGCCGTCGGAATGAAGATGAGGTCCGCGGACGCGGCCAGCGATGCACCCGACTCCAACACCACCGGTTCGATCTTGCGCTGCGTCGCATCGTTACCGAGCTGGACGAAGACGATATTCGCCCTCTCACTCAGGCGCTCCAGATGGCAAAGCACGTTGGGCAGCATGCGCGACCGTCGCAAAAGGTCGAGCGTCGCGCCGCTGCCTGCCATGAGGAAAGGCGGGAAGTGAACATTGTCCGGCTCGCCGATGCTCGCCCAGAAATCCGGTATGATGTCGTCGAGGCGAAGCATCATCGGCGGCTTGGTGGGATCGGTGAAGAACGAGATGGCGGCATCTTCGGTCCGCGCGAAGAGATAGCGCGGGCACTCCTCGTGCTCGAACTCGACAAGCATCGGACGCTGGAACAACGCCTTGTGACGCTTCCTGAGGAAGCTGACGGAAGTGGCACGTTCGCGGTTGGCTTCCTTGAAGCGGCTTTCCGCCCGCAGCCGATATTCGAAGGTGGTGTCGTGCGACGGGAGGCCGACGAAGCCGTGCTCGATGCAGGAAAGCCAGAACTCCCAGTCCTCGAAGCCGTTCTGTCGGTCGTCATTGAAGCGCACGCCCGCGCGGAAGACGTCGATGGAGATCATCGAGCCGGTGTCGCAGATATTGTCGGTGATGCAGTGGACAAGCCGCGAATAGCGGTTGCCATAGTGCGCACGCCAGTTCACCGAGAAGGTGTCGATATTGGTATAGACCCAACCGCAGCCGCTCGAGATAAGCTGCTGGTACAGGGTTTCGATGGTGCCCGGCAGGACCCTGTTGTCGGCATCGAGCAGATAGAGCGCCCTGGCCTCCGGCAGGTTTTCGAGCACGTAGTCGATTGCGCGATTGCGCGCGCCGCCCGGCCCGGCATTCGGGCCGAACACCACATGTATTTCGGGGTGGCTGGCGGCATAAAGCAGTAGCAGGTCGAAAGCCTCGTGCCGCGGGTCTCCGTCAACGGAGACGACAATGGCAATCCTACAGTTGGATACCGTCGAAGCAAGCACGGATTCCAGCGCTTCGAGGGCCAACGCCGCATGGCCGTAAAGCGGCATCGCCACCGCAATCAGATCGTCTTTACTGGCGGACATTGACCGCCTCCCCCGACTGCTTGACCAGCCGGAAGCCCGACACCTTGAGCCAGGAGAAATCGACTGAATCGGTGACGGCACGGCTCAGGATCATAAGATCCATATGCGCGCGCACCGGCTCGTCCATATGGATATTGATGTTGATCGCTTGATCCGGGCCGACCTCGCGCCAGCCGCTGAAGAAGGCCGACGCTTTTGCCGTGCCCTTGCGCACCAGCTCCGCCACCTCGGACCGTGCGTTGGAGTTTGCCGGGGCGAGCAGGAAACTGACGGCCGCCGGAGCCCCCTTCGGATGGTCGATCACGGCGCTCGCCGAGAACGAAATGGTTCCGGGCTCGACTGCACGGCTGACGGCGCCGGCAGAAATTCCGCTCTGCATTGGATGACACACCACCGCGTGCTCGTGCTCGAGGAAGCGAACGGTCTGGAATTCGGGCACGACCGGCGTGACCGAAACATCTACGATTCGGCTCAGCAGGTCCGGCGCCAGCCGGTAGTCTTCGATGAACTGGCCGTCGAGGAGGTCGGTGGGCGCGATCATGTTGGGCATTCGTGTTGGCCGGACGCCGGGCAGCCCCGTGAACACGCGGAATGCCAGTGGCCTGCGATCCAGGTCAGGATGCGAGACATCCGACTGCGCCGTGTAGCGCTCACTGGCAATCGGGAAGCCGAGCGATAGCCCCACCGCCTCTGGCCCCGTGGTCGACACCCGCAGCCGCAACGTCTTCGCCCCACATCCGCACGCCCGCGGCAGCGAGAAGAAATTCCAGTTCGCCACGAGCTTTGAAGCGGGAACGCTCCATTCGGCCACGCCTTCGCGGCTCTCGACGTAGCTCAGCGTGACAACCAGCTCGGCGCCGTCCTTCGGCACCGAATTGAGATGGAGGGCGATGCCGGCCACGCCCCGGCTGGAGACCGGCAGAAGCTGCTCGACATGGGCACTCGACAGCAACTGGCCGATGCCTTCGTCCTTTGGGTCGACATAGGGATCGTGCCCGAACACTTCCGTCACTGGCTCCCAGTTGTGCACCTGAAATGCATCTTCGAGCGCGCGGTAGCTTTCGAACAGCACTTCGCGGTCCCGGCGAAGCATTGCGAGTTCCGAGGTCATCGAGGCGGCGAACCGTGACAGCCGCCCCAGGCCGCCCTCGGCCAGCGTGCGAATAAGCGCGCACATCTCGGCCCCGTTTCGCACATCGAGCCGCTGGATGGAGACTTCCGGAACCGTGGCAAGACGCCGGAGCGAGACTAAAGCACCCCTCAGGTCAGCTTCGGCTTCCTCGGAAAAGGCGACGGCAATGAGAGGAAAGGTGTTCTTCAGGGTCGGTTGCGAACGTGTGCCGCCATTAAGGTAGACGACAAGATGATCTATTCCGGCCTTTTCAACATTGACCCGGTCGAGATCTGACGCGGCAATCAGCTTTATACTTGTCGTCGACTGCTTCCCGCCAGAAGACATCAACATTTGCACGCAAAATCCTCAATAATAGCATTGCACATTGAAACGATTGACTGGCAATCGATCTCAAGAACGCCTTGGCATTCAATCGAATAGACACCTATCAATAAATATTTCTTCAGACAACAACAAAAATACGGGAGTAAATCCCGCAAACTATACTTAAAAACTTGAAGTAATATTCGCGCAAACTGCGTATGCTCGGCGGCAGTTCAATCCGCCCGCATCATTCTTCCGATCAGAGCAGTCTGGCTTGCGATGCACTCGTCCTGCCGGAAGCGCTGCTCGATCGTTCGGCGCGCGGCGTTCCGCAGCTCGGCGAAGCTGTCCGGGCTTTTCAACGCCTCCAGGATGGATTCGGCGAGAGCATCCGTGTCGAAGAACGGCACCAGGATGCCGTTGTGCCCCGAGGAGATGACCTCCTGGACGGGCGCAGTGTCGGACGCGATGACGAGAGCGCCGCAGGCCATCGCCTCCAGGACCGACCAGGAAAGGACGAAGGGGTAGGTCAGATAGACGTGAGCCGCGGAAATCTGAAAAAGCTGACGCAAGACCGGGTGCGGGATCACGCCGGGGAAAAGCACTCTGTCTATTGGGAGATCCAGCGATGCGAGAAGGTGCTCCTTCCACGCTCCCCCGCCAGGTGGCGGCGTTCCATAGCTCACGCCGTCGCCGCCAACAAAGATGAACAAGGCATCGGGATGTTTCCTGACGACCTTGGACACCGCCTCCAGTGCCTGCGGGAAGCCGCGATAGGGCTCCAGGTCGCGTGCGACGAATGTGACAATGGGCGGACTGCCGGCCTTGAGCACGCGCCCGTCCGGAAGCTTCAAGCAAGCCGCCGGATCTGGGCGGAAGCGCCGCGTGTCCACCCCCTCATGGCACACAGTGATGCGCGCTCGCGCATCGGCCGGATAAACACTCCTCTGCCACTGGGTTGGACTTAAGCCGCCCTCCAGCGCGTCCAGCGAAATGAGCTGGGCCATGTTGCGAAGCCTGAGCCGTTTGCGCGTCTCCAGATCGGGCTGATCATCAGGGGCAAATCCGACATCCGCCCCCTCGGCCCGATAGAAGAATTCGCAATAGCCGAGTGCAGGCACACGCGGCAGCACGTCCTTCACGAACATCATGCTGCCCCAGCCGATGTGCCCGATGACGATGTCCGGGCTTTGGCCCTGGCGCACCATCGCGTCGAAGGTCTCGGCGACACGGTGCCCGATCCGAACATGGTGATCGGGTATGCCGAGATGGCGGGCCATCAGCGGATGCGCCCGCGGACCCGCCTCCGACCGATGCCGTACGACACGAACCGACGGGATCCGCTGGTCCACCGCTTCGGCGACAAGGCTCACCTCGTTCCCCGCCTTCGCCAGATGTGCGGCGAGGGCGGCGAATTGGCCGAAGCCGCGCCGGTGCACGAATGCTACATGCATGCCTGGCTAGCTCCGCAGCCCCGAGCTGTCCTTCAGGCGCACCTCAGGCACCGAAGCGCGCAGCATTGGCCCACATCAACTCGAGGCGGTGCAGCGCCTGGAAGGCGACCGCCAGATCCTGCAAGTCCTGCTCGACACAAAAGGTGCGCTCGAAGGCCTTCGCCGCTTCCTTCAGGTCGGCACAGAGCTGCCTGCCCTTCTCCGTCAGCCTGATTCGGGCCGAGCGCTTGTCGCGCTGGGAGGTGACACGAGCGATGTAGTCGCCTTCGGTCAGCTGCTTCAGATAGTACGAGATGTTCGAGCCTACATAGTTGCCGCGATCGAGCAGTTCGCCGACCGAGAGCTCAGTATCGCCGATGGCCAACAGAACCATCACCTGGGCAGGTCCGATGTCGTCGACGCCCAACCGCGTAAGCTCCGCGCTTATCAGGCCCGAGAAGCGCCGGCTGGACCGATCTAGCAGACGAGCCAGGTCGAAACATGAGGCCTGCGGAGCGTCGCTGTGCTGGTCACGGCGCGGCTCGTCAGGGACGACGCGCAGTCTATCGCCCCCATTCCGTAGTAAAACTGCATCTTCCAAACCCATGGACGGGTGGAGAAGTCCTTCAGTCATCCCTCTCTCCTTTCTTGATAATTTACTTCAAAACTTGAAGTAAACTTAAACAACACCCCACCCAAAGACCCCGCTCTTGTTTGTGCCATCATTGTTGTGTCACACTGACGACAGAGATATTGCAATACATTCTGCATGCGACGCAGATAACACCTTCAAATCATTAAACACGGTAGCCCCAGGCCAAATCGCCCATGCTTGATACTGTTCGAAAAAACCCAGTTGGCAAGGGCCAAAATGGGTCGGTTGTGGCCCAAAATGGGACGCTCAATCCGAGGTTGCTGGTTTTGCAGGCGAGGCGTGTGTTTGCCGTGACGCTCCTATATGCAGCCTTGCTGAGTGCCTGCATCAACTTGCTGCAGCTGACGATGCCCCTGTTCATGCTGCAGGTACACGAACGGGTACTGAACAGCCAGAGCATCGATTCCCTCGTCATGCTGGCGGTCCTGGCGGTCGGCGCCCTGATGGTCAGCGGCGTGCTTGACTTCATCCGTGCCCTTTCGTTCCAGGCGATGGCCAGCGCCGTGACGCGGTGGCTGAACCTGCCGCTCCTGACGGCCGCCGTTCAGGCCTCCGTCAACCAGGGGGTTTCCCGCGCAACGCAGTCCCTTAGGGACCTGTCGGACCTGCGCGGCTTCCTCACCTCGCCGGCCGTCAGCGCTCCCCTCGATGCCGCCTGGTCGCCGATCTTTCTGGGCGCCCTGTTTCTGCTGCATCCCTTATTCGGCGTGGTTGGCACGATTTCGGTGGCACTGCTGCTGTGCTGCGGTGTGGTTACAGACCTGCTCACGCGTCAACTCGTGAAAGAGGCAAGCCAAGCCAACATCGAATCAGTGTCGAAAATTGCCGCATCACTTCGCCACGCGGAGGCGATCGAGGCGATGGGCATGTTACCGGCGCTGGCGCGGCGATGGCGCGGCGCCCAGATGCATTCGCTGGAAGCGCTTGAAAGTGGCGGAAGCAGGAGCAAGGCGATGTCATCAATCACCCGCGTGCTCCGCTACATCATCCAGACCGTGACGCTCGCAACGGGCGCACTGCTCGTGCTGGAACAGGAAGTCAGCCCCGGCGCCATGATGGCCTCAAGCATCCTTGTCGGCCGGCTGCTCGTGCCCTTCGATTCCATTATCGAGAACTGGCGGCAATGGGTCCTGGCAATCGCCGGCTGGCGTCGGCTCGAGACGGCCCTGAACGAGGACCTGGCGGTGCGCCAGGCCATGCCGACGCCGCATTCACACGGCGACCTCGTCGTCGACAAGCTGGTATACGCGGCGCCGGGCATGGACGTGCCGATCATCAAGGGCATTTCCTTTTCCCTTTCCCCCGGCGAGGTGCTGGGGTTGGTCGGCCCCTCCGCGGCGGGTAAATCGACGGTGGCGCGGCTGCTCGTCGGCGTCATCAAGCCCACTTCCGGCGGCATCTTCCTGGACGGTAACAATGTCTATCTCTGGGAGCGCGGCTCCTTCGGCCGCATAGCCGGCTATCTTCCGCAATCGGTTTCGCTGCTTGAAGGGACGATCCGGGACAACATCTCGCGCATGGAAGACGGCGACCCGCACAGGGTGCTCGAGGCCGCTCGGCTGGCGGATGTCCACGACATGATCGGCCGCCTCCCCCTGGGCTACGACACGCCGGTCGGCGACGGCCACCTGACGCTTTCGGGCGGACAGAGGCAGCGCATCGCACTTGCCCGCTGCCTCTACGACCGCCCCCGCTTGATCGTGCTGGATGAGCCGAACGCCAATCTCGATGCCATCGGCGAGCGCGCGCTCGTCCGCGCGATCGAAAAGGCCCGTGACGACGGCGCCATTGTCGTGATGATCGCCCACAGGCCGACAATCATGGAGGTCGCGGACAAACTGCTGGTCCTGGAAAACGGGCGCATCACCCAGTTCGGAGAGCGCACGGATGTGGTTGCTTCGATGACGTCCGCTCAATCTTCGCGCGAGGTTGTGGCATCATGATGCGCAAGTCGATGCAGTTGGCACGGACCGAGGTTCAGCCTGTCCGCAGGCCCGATGTTCCGGAACACCACCCGCGGACGCCGCTACTTGTAACCGCCATGGAGCTGGAGATGGCCGAGGGCAGAGGCCGTTCGCCGCTCCGGCGCCTTGTTGTCGCAGGGTTCACGACAATCTTGGTGTCGTTCGGCGGATTTCTCAGCTGGGCGTATTTTACCGACCTCAGCAGCGCCTCGGTAGCCGGCGGTACGGTCATCGTCGATTCGAAGCGCAAGACGGTCAGTCATTTCGAGGGCGGCGTCCTAAGCCGCGTCGTGGTGCAGGAGGGCGATCAGGTCGCTGCCGGACAGCTTCTGGTAAAGCTCGAGGACACGCGGGCCCGCGCCGATCTCCAAGGTCTGGAGAGCCGGCGAATCGGCCTGATTGCCAAGCTGGCGCGGCTAAGGGCGGAGCAGGCCGGCGCCGAGGCGATAAACTTTCCCGACGAATTTGGCGGCGGTGGCGACGCTGCAATCTCTGACGCCATGGTGGCTGAACGCGCGTACTTCCAAAAGCGCCGCGAGTCCAAGGACGGGCGCAGCGGCGTCCAGCTGACGACTATCGAGGAATTTGCCGAGCGGTCGAAGTTCCTGACCATCCAGCTCGAAGCCGTCGACCGGCAGATCAATCTCATCAATGAACAGAGAACTGCCATCGCAACCTTGGTGGGTAAAGGCTTCGCCCAGCGCTCCAAGCTCATAGAGATCGAAGCAAGACTCAGCGAACTCGCAGCCTCGCGCGGCGAACTTGCCGGTCAAAGAGCGCAAGCGGTGAAAGCCAAGGCCGGCGCCGAACTCACGCTGACGGGAATTGAACGCGACTTTCAGTCGGACATCGCCGGCGAAATCACCACAGCCCGCCTTGAGCTCGCAGATGTCGAGGAGAAGATCGTCGCCGCGAAGGACGTATTGCGCCGCCTTGAGATCCGCTCTCCCCAGGCTGGCATCGTCACCAATATCCGTGTGCGCACGCCGGGAAGTGCTGTGACCCCCGGCGAGGCGCTGCTCGATATCGTACCGGAAAGCGAACCGCTCCTCATCGAGATGCATGTCAGCACGCGCGATATCGCCAGCATCGCGGTCGGCTCGCAGGCGCAGATCCGGCTGACGGCATACAACCAGCGCTCGCACCTGCCCGTGGCAGGTAAGGTTACCTATGTAGCCGCCGACCAGTCGGTCGATGAAAAGTCGAATGCGGCCTATTTCGTCGCGCGAGCGCAAGTTGACCCTGACTCGCTGGCCGCGAATCCGGACATGCGCCTCTATCCCGGCATGCCGGCGGAAGTGCTAATCGTGCACAAGCCGCGCCGAGCGATCGACTACCTGGTATCTCCTGTCGCCGACAGCTTCAATCGCGCGTTCAGGGAAGACTAGCCTCAACACGCCGCGAGCTCGGCTTGCGGGTATCGGCCCCAAATTTCCCAAAGCCTATGAGCCCTCTGCCGGCCCGGCACGCGGGCCGGTGACGCGTGGCTCATTAAACGGACGTGCCTGGATTTTAGTTCAAATTTTGAAGCAATTTATGCTCAATCCACAATTATACTCTTTATATTCTTTCGATACTTTCTTGTTGAATTGTGTTGAATTACTTACGGACGGAAATATTTTATCAAAAAAGAATATTTTATGCTTTGGATCCTGTTGCACTTCTCTCCTTTGCACTACACAATGGCTTCAGCGTAATCCTCGGCTCCCACCGACGATGCACGCATTCAAACGGCAAAGAGGAGAAGCAGATGGCCACGTTGGAAGGCGGCGCATATGACGACGTCCTGTTTGGCACCCGCTTTGACGACATCATTCGCGGCCTTGGCGGCGATGATTTCATCAAGGGCGGCGACGGGGATGACACAATCTTTGGGGACGACGGCGATGACGTGCTGTTCGGCGACGATGGAAACGACATTCTGTTCGGCGGGAACGGCAACGACATCCTCCATGGCGGGAACGGCAACGACATCCTGATCGGCGGTCCTGGCGACGACGTGCTGTTCGGTGACGATGGCGACGACATCCTGATGGGCGGCGACGGAAACGACATACTGATGGGCGGCAGGGGTAACGACTTCCTGTTCGGCGGCGACGGAAACGACATCCTCAATGGGGGAGCAGGCGACGACATCCTGGTCGGCGGCAAGGGCGCTGACCTATTCGTCTTCGAGAGCGGCGGCGGCAACGACGTCATCCTCGATTTCACGCCTGGCGAGGACATGCTGCAGATCCAGAAGAACATCAACGGTCTCGATGTTACCTCCCCAGAGGACCTGGCATCGCGCATCATCAAGGTCGGCGGCAATGTCGTGATCGACCTAGGTCATGGCGACACCCTGACGTTGATGAACGTCGACGCCAAAGACATGCAGGCTCACCCGGACCACTATTTCACGATCCATTGAGCCTGACGCGGCGCGCCCTGTCCCCCATCTCCCGCAGGGCGCGTCGTATCCCTTCCACCCAATCCAAAGGACCAACGCGTGACGTCCGACCGTTCGAAGGTCGCCGGCGGCGGTTCCAGCTTTGCGCAGGCCTTCCAGCTTTGCTCGGAGGTGGCTGTCGTGCTCTGGAACATCCCCGCGCAGCTACCAGCCTTAGGCAAATTTACACTGGCCATGCAATCGCAGCCGGTCCCGCTTGTCAGCATGACACTGCCGCGGGCCGATGGCGGGCAGTGCGTGCTGTGGGCAATGAAGCCGGGAAGTGAAGCGGAAGACGCGAAGATTACCGCTGCGGACGGAACCCGGCTGCAGGCAGTCGCGCTGCAACCGGCCGCACGGCTGCCGCTCCTCGACGTGGAGTTCCTGTTGGGCAACCTCTCGCCCGAGGGCCGCGTCAAGTTCCTGAACAATCTCCTGACCGTATGGCGCAGCGTGTTCCGGCTGTCCCGCGACGAGCTTTTCAGCAGTGTCGTCGAGGATGCAGTCTTCACCCTGGTGCCGGTGCCCCGGCTTGCCCATTCCCTCTGCCAGATCGCTCCCGGGCGCTACCTCGTTGAGACCGACATCAGCCCTGTGTTGGGCGAGATCAGCGCCATCTATGCTATCGGCCCCAGTTCCGTTCTGCCGCTGCCGTCGCAATTTGTCGTCGGCAACAGTTCGGAGCGGGGCTGGCAGTCCTGCCATTTCATTCTCGGCTCGTCGCAGCCTGCTCGGCCGCTTCACATCATGTTCGTGGGCAAAGGCGGCGTCGCGGTCCGGAACCTGCCGAACTGTAATCCGCGCTATCCAGGCCTTCAGAAATGGTGGGCGGAGCAGCGCGGCGAGGCGGGACTGCGCGAGTTCGTCGTGCGGCAACTGTCAAACCTGCCCGGCGGCGGCTCGGCCGCTGCAATCAATCTCCAACTGCGGGCTCCGCTTCCGGCCCGGCAGGTCGCGCGCTCGCAGACGCATGCCGCAGTCGATATCGCCCTCTCGTTGCGGAGCGGACTGCTCGCCGGTGGCTGGACCAAGGATCCGACCTTCACCATTGCAGGCATCGACTATCTCAGGGAGGACGGCGCGGTCCTGCCCCTCGACGCCAATTGGCACGAGTTCCCGGCCTGGAACCGCGACGCGAAGACCAATGCAAAGACCGAAGTGACGGGCTTCATTGCCTGGCTTCCGGTGGACAAACCGCTTGGACCACTGCTCCAGCCTCGCTTCCAGTTGCGGCTCGCCTCAGGTGCAGTGAAACCGCTGGTACCGAAGCCGCAGCCCTTCGAGCCGGGAGCGCAGCGCAACTGTATCCTGCGCGCCGTTCCCCCGCAGCACGCCGTTGACGAAGCGTTCCGGACCATCCTCGCCCCGGCCCTCCAGTGTGTCGAACATGCGCTAGGCAAAACCATAGGGGTCGACCACACGAAGGACTATGGCCAGCCTCGACAGGCGCCGCTCGTCTCGGTCGTGGTGCCTCTCTACCGGGTCCTCGATTTCCTCCGCTTTCAACTGTCCGGCATGGCCACCGATCCCTGGCTGGCGGAGAATGCCGAACTCATCTTCGTTCTGGATTCCCCCGAGATCGAGGACGAGACGAAACACATGCTGGGCGGGCTGCACATCCTGCACGGCCTGCCGATGAAGCTCGTCGTGATGAACCGCAATGGCGGCTATGCTCGGGCCTGCAACGCGGGCGCGCGTTTTGCCCGCGGCACGGTTCTCGTGATGCTGAACTCCGACGTCGTGCCGCGCGAACCGGGCTGGCTCCAGTTGCTGGCGCGACCCCTTCTCGAACAAAAGAAACTCGGCGCCATCGGTCCGAAGCTGATCTTCGAGGACGGCTCGCTGCAGCATGCCGGGCTCTATTTCGGACGCGACCAGCGGGGCATCTGGCTCAATCACCACTTCTATAAGGGGATGCCTGGACGCTATCCGGCAGCACAGGTCGCCCGCAACGTTCCTGGCGTCACGGGCGCATGCCTTGTGACGCGCAGGGAGACTTATGAGCGGGTCGGCGGATATACAGAGGACTATGTCATCGGCGACTACGAAGACAGCGACCTCTGCCTCAAGATCCGGAGACTAGGTCTGCAGATCGCCTATGAACCGGCCGCCTGCCTCTATCATTTCGAGCGCCGATCGATCCGCCGCAGCCAGGACTACATGCGCGGCGTTGCCAGCCAATACAATGCCTGGCTGCACACCCAGCGCTGGGAGGACGACATCGCCGCACTGATGCCTGTCTATTCCGACAGCGCAACCGGGACGGGCGCCTCGAGGGAAATCGAAGTGACGAAAAGGAACGCCGCATGAGCGAAGCGGTTCTCCGCCATGAAATCGGACCGGCAGCGACGGTTCAGGAGGATCGCGTCAGCTGGCTGATGAAGACGGTCCGGCGCAACCGCTTTCTGCCGCGACCAGATGCGGGCAGAGTGTTCGTCGGCGACGGAGATTTCCGGGCCGTCGGCGCGGAGTTTCTGGGCCATTTCATCCGCCTAGGCGGCCTGCGGCCGGAACACCGCGTGCTCGACATCGGCTGCGGCATTGGCCGCATGGCCGTTCCGCTCACCCAGTATCTTGATGTGGAGAAGGGACGCTACAGCGGGCTCGATCCGGTCGAGGGCGGCATCGCCTGGTGCCGGCGTTTCATAACCCCGTTTTATCCCAACTTTACGTTCCAGCGCCTCGACATTGCGCACAAGCTCTACAACCCCCAAGGCAAGATCAGCGGGGAGGCGCTGAAACTCCCCTACGCGGAGCGGCAGTTCGATTTCGTGATCATGACGTCGGTCGTCACGCACCTGCCGCCCGACGAGGTTCTCGTTCACCTGAGCGAGGTCGCCAGGCTGCTCAAACCGGGAGGGCGCTTGTTCATGACCGCGTTCGTGGTCGACGGCATCGCGGCTGCGAACGCATCCGGCAGGCGCGATCCCAGACTTGGCTTCGTGCGCGATGGCAACGGGCCCTGCTGGTTTGTTCCCGACACGCCACCGCTCGCGGCAGTCGGGTTCGACGACGATTTCCTTGACCATGCCCTGGAAAAGGCCGGGCTTGCGATCATTACCAAATCGCTGGGCCATTGGCGCGGCCAGGACGCGGATCACTACCAGGACTTCTATGTGGCCGAATCCCGGGGAGCCCAGCTGTAAGCATGCGCATCCTTGTAGCGGCGCACAATCATCCGGCCCTCCATCCTGGCGGCACCGAGATCTTCGCGCATGACCTTTTCCGCGCCTACAAGCGCGCCGGCCACGAGGCGCTCTTCCTTGGTGCGACGAATCAGGTCCATCGCGAAGTCAGGCCTGGCACGAGCTTCCAGGGGATCGGCGATGCGGCAGACGAAGTGCTACTGTGGTCTGGCCACTTCGACCGCTTCTACATGAGCCAGATCGACCTCTACGGGGTCGTTCCGGATCTGGTGGAGTTGCTGTCCGATTTCCGGCCGGACGTTGTGCATATTCATCACCTGCTCCTTATCGGTGCGGAGTTCCCCCATATCGTCCGGCGAACGCTGCCGGATTGCCGCATCGTCATGACGCTCCATGATTACTATCCGATCTGCCACCATGACGGCCTGATGGTCCGCACTAGCGGCAAGGAGCTCTGCCACGCTGCAAGCCCAGACCGCTGCCACGCCTGCTTCAAGGATATCCCCCTTGACCGCTTTGCGCTGCGCGAGCGCCACCTGAAGGCCCTGCTGAACACGGTCGACCACTTCGTCGCGCCGAGCCGTTTCCTGCGGCAGCGCTTTGTCGAGTGGGAGCTCGCCGAGGATGCCATAAGCGTGATCCCCAATGGCCTTCCACTACGGCCCACGCCCGCGGCCAAGTCAAGCGGCGCCGGACGTCCGACGGTGTTTGGGTATTTCGGAAATCTCAATCCCTGGAAGGGGGCGACGATACTACTCGAGGCCGCGCGGCAGCTCATCACCGAGGGGTTCGAGTTCGAACTGCGCGTCCACGGCGGCACCCCATTTCAAAGCGAAGCCTTTGTCGCGGAAATCGACCGCCTTTTCAGCGACACCGCGCCGACTGTGCAGAGGCGCGGACCGTATCGGCGCGAGGACGTCGCCGAGCTCGTTGCCGACGTCGACTGCACGATTGTGCCGTCGATCTGGTGGGAGAATGCACCGCTTGTCATCCAGGAGGCCCAGGCACAAGGGCGACCCGTCATCGCCAGCAACATCGGCGGCATGGCCGAATTGGTCGAGGACGAGGTCAATGGGCTGGGGATTTCGCCCAACGATCCGCGCGCACTCGCCTCGGCGATGCGCCGCATCGCTGAGGAGCCGGAACTGCAACGTCGGCTTTCCAGGAACGCACGCCGGCCCGACGACATCGACACGACCGCTCGGCGCTACCTCGAACTGATCGAGGCGATCGAGCCCGAACGTGTCAAAGCAGCATGAGGAACAGCTGAATGCCTGTTGGTGCGGAGAAACCAAGCGCAATGGCCGATCAGAACAACGCCAAGCCGGTAAATGGCCGCGTTGATGCCATTGACCAGGGCCGCGTCTTCGGCTGGGCCTTCGACCCCGCAGAGCCGCAAAGGCGGGTGGCGATCCGTGTAATCTTGGACGGCAAGACGATAGCCGAGGCGACTGCCGACCGCGATCGTCCCGATCTGCGGCGCAACGGCATCGGCGATGGCAAGCACGCCTTCGAGATCGCGCTGCCAGAACCAGCGGCCTCGCGCGCTTCCGATCTCGTCGTGATGGCGGTGAACGGGCCGGACAATGAGCAGGCGCTACGCGTCCCCCTCCCCAATGAGCAGGCCGCTGAAGCCTTGATCGCCGCGCCGCTCGCCAAGGTCCTCGACAGGCTGGATGTTCTGATGGCAGCCCAGCGGCAGCTGCAGATCTCTCAGCGCTCCGTCATGCGCACGCAGCAGATCGACGACACCGGCGAGGCCGAGACGGTTGGCCTCATCGACATCAGTACCGACGTTGCCAGCCTCCGCATCGAAATCACGCAGCGGCTAAGCGATCTCGACGTCCATCTAATGCGGCTCGACGGCGTGGTTGCGGGGATGGAAAAGACCTTGAGCGGACTGCAGAAGCGCTCCAACGGCGATTTGAAGCCGTTGTTGCTGTTGCTTTTCGTCCTGGTGGGTTTTGCGGCGGGTGCTGCCATGACGCTCTTTGCCAGGATCTGACATGCTGGCCGTTGGAAATGCACCTCCCTCGTCCCTGACCGCCACGCCGCGACGTACCGGCAGGATCCCCAGGGCCGGAAGGGTCACCGGCTGCCCGATCGGCCATTCCACCCTACTAGTGATCGGCACGGGCGGCCCGATGCCGAACGCGGCACCGACAAAACTCAATGACGATCCCACAAAGATCTCGTGTGCCGCCGTCATCAGTTGGCGATTGGGGACGCCGTTGCCGACCGCCACGCACGGCTTCGCGGCACTTCTGCTCAAGAACAGCCCGGAGAGCGCATTCGCGACCGTGGAGTTCGAGCAGGAAGGTGCGCCCAAGCGCTACGTCTTCACACCCCGAACGGTCTCGGTGAACGAAGCAGCCGCGCTGCTGGCCGAGCTTTGCGGCAGCCAGCTGGCCGCTACCATCGACGCCCTGGCGGATTTGCTCATCGCTGCGCCGTCCGACCCTCACAGGCTTTCGGCCATCGTCGCCCTGGTCAAGGCTGCTCATGGGAGTAACGGCTTCATCGAGTTGCTTGGCGACGGCCAGGACGGAGAGATCTTCCTGCAAGGCTGGGCCCACGACGTCATGCCTGGCATGGCCCGGGCGGTGACCGACGGCGACATGCCTTCCGTCGCTGATACCGCAATTGCCGTCTACGCACGGCAGGACATTCCCCAGGGAGCCTCGGCCTTCGCCGGACTTCTCGACCCGGACGGGCCGATCAGTCCCGGCAGCATCGAGGGCATCGTCTGGCGCGGCCGCCACGGCTGGCGCCATGTGGCCGTCCACGAGCGCAAGGTGATTGCCGGACCGCTGGAAACGCCTGGCCACGTCCGCTCGGTGCTGCCGCGGGTAAACAGCACCCCGCAAGCTCTGCTGCGTCTGCGCACGGCGGCCAACAGCTTTGACGGCACCGAGACGGTGTCGACCCTGCCCCTTTCGGTCCGCATGGGCGTAGACAGCATATTCCAGGTCGATGGCGCATGCTTTCTTGTTTCCGGCTGGCTGCTTGACCCCGACGATCACGTCCAAAGCGTGAAGTTGCGGCGTCGCCACGGCGAGGCACGGCTCGACGACAGCTGGAGCCGGCTCGAACGGACCGATGTGACCGATGCCTTCTTGGACCACCCCGCCTTCTCGCGCGCATTCGACCTTGGCGGCTACAGGCATGGCTTCGTCGCCCATGCGCGGCTACCGGATGGCGATCCTTCTTCGGCCCTCTACCTGGAACTCACATTGCGCGACACCCGCCGCGCCTTCCTGCCGCTCTCGCCCTTGCGCACCTCGGCCCGCCTCGCGGCGATGCGCCAGATGCAAGCCATTGACCCCTCCGATTGGGCACTGCAGGAGATCATAGACCGCCAGATTGTCCCACTTCTCTGCACCTCGGAAAGGGCGTCGCCAACGGTCGAGGCCGTTGTCGATCCGGGTCCGTTCGAGGCGACTGCCGGCCCGCCGATCGTCATCAGCGTCGGGGAAGACGACGAGGACGGCATCGTCCCCCTTCTTGCCTTGCTGGCTATCGACCCCGAAACGAAGCGCGCTCCGATTGCCCTTGTCGTGCCCTCGGAGCGCTTTCATCGGGAGGCGGCCCGCATGGGGAAGCTCGCCGCGTTCTACGGGCTCTCGCTCAGGCTGGTCTCGGCCGGAAAGGCGGGCGATGCCTGTGACCTTCTCGAGGCCGGGGCACGGGCGCTCTCGTCGGACACGGTAGTTTTGCTTTCGGGATCGTTGGTGCCGCACACGGCCGGCTGGTATGGCAAGCTTGTCGCCACTCAGGCAGCGCTCAAGGATTGCATCGTTTCCCCTACCCTCGCCTATGAGGACTATTCTGTCCGCTGGGCGGGGAGCTGGCCAACGCGTCGCTACGAAGGCTATCCCATCAGCGCGGTGACCGGGTTCGAACTGACGCCTGTTTCCGCCGCATCGCTCGAATGCTGCGTGATGCCACGCGACGCCCTCGTTAAGGCCGGTGGCTTCGCAGGGGGATATCTCGGCTCTCGGGAAAAGGGATTGGACCTCGGCCTTCGCCTCGGCCGCGACGGCGTCGCCTCCTACTGGCTGCCATCCGTGCAGATGCTTGGTCCTGACGGGACCTCGATCACAGGCACATCGGCTATGGGCGCTCTCATTGAGAGTATCGATCGCAAGATTCTCGATGCCCGCGGCTCGGCCGAGTTTGCCGGCAAAGAAAACCCAAAGGAGGGGCCGCGCACATGACCGAGCAGCTTCGGGTCCTCGTCGTCTCGCATGGGCACCCAGCGCTCGCGCTTGGCGGTGCCGAAATCGCTTCCCACAACTTGCACCGGGGCCTGAAATCACTGCCTGATGTGGAATCGGTCTATCTGGCCTGCGTCGGCCAACCCTATCCTCGGCATGGTGCTTCGGCACTGATGAGTCTTTGGCCAACCGAGGATGAACTGCTGTTTCACGCCGATGACTACAACCACTTCTTCCTCTCCAACCGCGATACCGAGGCTCTCCAGCACGACCTCGTGCGCTTCGTTCGCGACGCACGGCCCCATGTCATCCACTTTCATCATGTGCTGGGCCTGGGGATGGAAGCGCTCTATGCGGTGCGCGAGGCCCTGCCGCGATCGGTCGTCCTTCTCACGTTCCACGAATACCTGTCGATTTGCCAGAACCATGGCCAGATGGTTAAGCGGTCGACGGGCCAGCTCTGCAGGGAGGCGTCCCCCATCGCCTGCCACGGGTGTTTTCCCGAAATACCCGTATCAAATTTCCTGAAGCGCGAGCGGTTTGTGCGAGGAATGCTCGAATTGGCCGACGCCTTCGTTTCCCCGAGCATGTTTCTGGCCGAACGTTATGCGCAATGGGGGATCGACGCGGATAAGCTGTCGGTCATTGAGAACGGGATCGCAATGGGGGAATCCGCCTCCGCACGCGAGTTACCGCCCCATAATCCCCGCCGCAACCGCTTCGCCTATTTCGGACAATTGACGCCGTTCAAGGGTGTAGACGTGCTGATCGAAGCGGTCTCGCGGGTGCCGCAGGACGTCTGGGGTGACGACGCCTGCCTGATGATCTTCGGCGGCAATCTCGAGCGCCAGCCGGCCGATTTCCAAGAGCGCCTGAAGAAGCTCATCGACGACGCGGGCCGCCGCGTGCGTTTCTACGGCGCCTACCAGAATGCCGACATGCCGCGCCTGATCCGCTCTGTGGATTGGGTCGTGATGCCGTCCACCTGGTGGGAAAACTCGCCGCTGGTGATCCAGGAAGCGCTGCACCACCGCAGGCCCGTCATCTGCTCCGACATTGGCGGCATGGCGGAAAAGGTACGGGACGGAAAGGACGGACTGCATTTCCGCGCAGGCAGCGCGCAGGATCTCGCCGATCGCCTGGCCGAGGTGTTGAGCGATCCCGAGGCCTGGGACCGGCTACAGGCCTCGATGAGGCGGCCGACGAGCCACATCGATTGCGCCCGCGAACACGTCGAGCTCTACCGCCGGTTGCTGCGTCAGAATTATGGCGACGCGGCTGCCAACCGAACCACCCTTCTTCCAAAAGCGGGTTAGACAGCTTATGGCACGCGTACTCGTGATGATACCCTCGGGCGAGGTATACCGGCGCGACAATGTCCGCTGGTACCAGCACCACGACATTCAAAGGAGCATCAACAGCTATCACAATATCGGAGATGCATTTGTCTTCGATTCTTCGCTGAAGCTTCTGAGCTACGACAAGCTCGGCGTACTTGAGATCTCGGAGTTCAAACCCGACCTCGTTGATAGATTACGCGACGAATATGACTATGTTTTCTTGCGTGGGTCCAACTACATCCACAACTCGATGAACTGGGAGCAGGCCGTTCCGATCTTGAAGCGGCTTGGCCTGCCCATCATCGGCTTTGGTATAGGCGCCCAGGCTCCGGCGATGGGCAAGATCCAACTCTCGGACCAGACGCAGGAACTGCTCCGTCTCATGGCCGACTCAACCACGTCCATTGGGGTGCGCGGCGCCTACACGGCTCAGGTGCTAGAGGACATCGGTGTTCACAACACCCGCATCATCGGTTGCCCAACGGCCTTTCGCCGCAATGACCCCGAATTGCGCATCAAGCTCCCTCCGCTGGATAGCGTCCGGAAGGTCGGCATCACCATCCGCCGCGAAGTCTCTCCCGACTACGCCAAGGACATAAAACGGTACCTGACCTTCCACCGCGACCTGGTGAAAACCATGGCCCGCCGCTTTGATGCGGTGCTGATGGCACAAGGGGAAGTCGAGGAAAAGAAGCTTGTCCTGGGAACGGAGGCGCAGCGGGATGATGCAATGGATGCTTTGAGGGCGCACCCATGGGCCGCCTCCTGGTATCTCGACGAGGAAATGGTGCGGCTCTATTGCGAACGACTGTTCTATTCCGATGTCGTTGCCGACTACGAAGAACTCGTGCGCTCGTTGGACCTTGTCCTAGGCTATCGCCTGCACGGCAACCTGATGGCGCTCGCCAACGGGGTTCCCTCCGTCTATTTCACATACGACAGTAGAACCGCCGAATTTTCGGAAACATTCCGGATTCCAAGCTTCGATGTCTTTGGTAAAAAAGAGTTTCAGCTAGATGAATACTTGGACCAGTCCCTATTTGATAAGTATAACCGCAACTGGCGATTCATCTATGGCGAGATGCACCAGTTCCTCACCGAAAACGGAGTCGCTCACAGGATGATCGACACCGGCAACACCCAAGGCACTTCAATCCGCAAAATCGCATGAACCGAAGGGCAACAATCATGCACCAGAAGATTCGCAAGGCCATCATTCCCGCCGCCGGTTTCGGGACGCGCATGCTTCCGGCGACCAAGAGCATCCCGAAGGAACTTCTGACGATCGTCGACCGGCCCGTGCTGGACTACATCGTCGCCGAGGCCTTCGCTTCGGGCATCGAACATGTGATCATCGTCACCGGGCGCATGAAGGGTGCGATCGAAGACCATTTCGACCACGCCTTCGAACTCGATGTCTGCCTGCGCAATGCCGGGAAGCAGCCTTTGGCCGACCGGATCGAGCACGACACACCAGGTGCAGGGACGATTTCCTTCGTGCGGCAGCAACAGGCACGGGGTCTCGGCCACGCAGTGTGGACGGCGCGGCACATCGTCGGGGACGAGCCCTTCGCAGTGCTTTTGCCCGACATGCTCATGATCTCCGACAGGCCTTGCCTGAAGTCCATGGTTAATCTCCATAGTTGCCATGGCGGCAACGTGATCGCAGTAGAGCGATGCGCGCCCGAAGACACCCACAAGTTCGGCATCGTCTCGCTCAAGCCAACGGCCGATGGCCCGGTGGTAACCGGCCTTGTTGAAAAACCTGCCCCCGGCACTGCCCCCAGCAATCTCTTCATTTCCGGGCGGTACATCCTGCAGCCTGAAATCTTCGACATACTCGAGAGGCAGGCGCCGGGAGCGGGCGGCGAAATCCAACTCACCGACGCCATGATCACATTGATTGAAACCCAGGAGATCCGACCCTTCGAGTTCTGCGGCCGGACCTTCGATTGCGGTTCGCCAGCCGGCTTCGTGTCTGCCAACCTGCATATGGCAAACGCGCGCGCCGACCTTGCCCCTTACATTGGGATCGAGTTGGAAGCCCTTTCGTCGGCGCGGCGGGCCGTGGCTTGAGAGTGATGACAGTGGCCCACGGCCTTTTGCCTTGGGCCACTGGTTGAGCGCGGGTTGAGCCCGTGGCCGTAGGCCGCATCGAGAGTGCGAGCTGCTGGCGGAATATCAGGTGCTAGTCAGCCTCTGACACCGCAGTTTCTCGGGCGCCTGCCCCAGCCTGTATTTGACCCAACTCCGCCGAGGCGCTGTCCATCGCACCATTGAACGCGGCAACCATGGTATCGACATCCTCGGCTGAATGGCCGGCCATGACCTGGAAGCGAAACCGGGATTGTCCCAATGGGACGGCCGGAAATTCCACCAGATTGGCAAGGCCCGCGAATATCGAAAGATATTTCGACGCCAGCCGTCCCAGGGCTTCGCCGCCGACGCGAACCGGCACGATAGGGGAAGGCTCGCCCAGCACTTCGCGGCCAGAGCGCGCCATGGACTCGCGCAGATGAGTGACGTTATCGCGCAGCTTGTGCCGCAGCTCTTTCCCTTCGCCTGCCCGGATGATCGAAAGCGCCTCCAGAACCGTTGCGGCCTGGACTGGCGACAGAGCATTCGAGAATGTGTGCGGCGCGCTGTAATATCGCAGATATTCTGCGGCAGCCCGCGTCTTGACGGCCACAAAGCCGCCATTGGAGGCGAAAGTTTTTGAGAAGCTCCCGATGATGATGTCGATCTCGTCGAGCATTTCCTGCTGGCCAATGTGGCCAAGACCGTCCTCGCCCATGCAGCCGAAGTCATGAGCGCAGTCGACCAGCAGACTGGCCCCATAGGTGTCACAGACACTTCGAAGCGCCCTGAGATCAGGGGTGTCGGAGTGCATTGAAAAAACGCTTTCCGTCACGACGAGAATGTCGTTCTTCGTGTCCGCCGAGCGAATGTTCGCCAGCCTGCGGGCCGCCGCTTCGACGTCGAGATGCCGGAAGTAATGCACTTTTTGTGTTGCGGCCGCTGCTCCCGCCTGGAGGCAGGAATGCGCCAATATGTCCATCACGACGTGGTCATCCGAACGGACAAAGCCCTGGATGGCGCCATATCCCGCGGCCCAGCCCGTCGGATAAAGCACGACCTCACGGCCCCCGAGGAATTCCGAAAAAGCCGCCGACAACTGCAGCGAATAGGCGGTGTTGCCGAGAAGGGCGGCCGAACCGGCACTATGAACGCCATATTTGTCGATCGCCTCCATTGCCGCAGCCTTGATCCTTGGGTGAGAGGCCAGGCTCAGATAGTCCTGCGAGGCGAAATTGACGCCTGAACTGGCTTTTCCGGCGTCGGACCTGATCTCCGATCGTGGCTGGGGCGCAGACGACGTCGAACGGGCATAGGGCCAAAGGTCATGCTGACGGCGAAGATCCTGCCAGCTGAAGAAGCTGTCGGCACGCGACATGAGGCCGCTATTCTTCGACACGCGATAGTCCTTCAGACTGCCCGACAGTGCAGCCTTGGGTATTGCTTTCATTGGCGGTGGGTCTCTCTTGTTCTGTGTGAGGATCGCCGGGCGAGCGCCTTGGCCGAATCCCTAAAATCTGAAATCCACCCGCGCCTTGACGAGATTGATCTGGCCATCAATGAGCGTCCCGCCGAAGCGATTGAACTGCATGTGATCCCAGCTCACGCCGGCGCCGATATTTTCGCTCAGGAGATAGTCGGCGCCGGCACCTGCCACCCAGCCCCAATCTTTCAGTCCGATGTTGGTGGTGATGTGGCTGGCTCCGGCATGACCGGTAAGCAGCAGGCGGTCGAAGGCGAAGCCGACACGGGCCTTCGCCGAGGCGGCGTTTTCGACGTCGATCGGAAAACCTTCAAAATTGATACCGAGCCGCATGTATTCGACTTCGCCTCCCAGAACGAAGGCATCGAATTGGTGGAGATAGCCGGCATGCGCGCCGAAGACGACGTCATCTCCCGATGAACGGAGCGGTGGCGCAAACGAGCGGTCGACATCCCCAAGCCAGCCATAGCCACCCGAAATGCCAAAATAAGGAGCACTCCAGTCGACCGCCGCTCGCATGGCTAAGTCAGCCGCCTGGCTAGCGCTACTCGATAGCAAGAAAATGAAAATACCGAGAATCCGCGCGCTCATAAGAGTCCTTTGCCACAAAGATGAGGTCGCAATAAGCAGCTTTTCATTTCCCCATCAAGCGGCTTGAAAATGAATAATTAATTTTCCTTTAAGTAATTATTCAAACTCCGTTGTCTAAGATGAAAATAGATACATAAGTGTTATTTTATGAAATAAAATATTACTTTACAAAATCCAATGTTTAACTGTTAAATATAGACACTATTCGGAATGACTTATCGAACGTCTAGCTTTTCGAAAATTGAATTTGGCTAGCATCTACGCCCCATTCGATAAATGGTTCACCGGATTCCGTCTGCCATCAACCGCCTTTAGACAGGCCATTCTAGGCGGATGATCGTAAGCTAGACTTGGCACCTTCCCGACGACGGGTCGCTTGCTGACTGTGGTTTGGCTATCTGCCAGGCGTTTCTGTTATTATCTTTCATTCCATTTTGGCGGCTGTGACATTGTTGGAGACGAGACGGACTGAGCGCGAGGGAGCCGCCGTCACGAGGAGAGAACGGCATCAATGCCCGAGGCGAGAGGCCGGTCGGATGCCTTAAATCAAGGGCGGCGGATCGCGAACTGGGTCTCGCAATCGGCAGCGCGGTCGAACTGGTCCCTTGAACGGAGATGGCTTCGCTACACATCTTAGATAACATGCGCAAACATACGAAACAGAAGCCGGATGCCGAACGGGGGCTACAGAAAAGAGCCGCCAAAGGGACGGCGCCAGCCGGCAACAGGTATTTTGCCGAACAGCGGCGCAAGTTCCTCCGTACCCACTACATGAACAAATTCCTGAGCCTGTGAGATCGCCGGGAGGACGGGATGGCTGAAAGTCTAGCCCAAAAGGTCTGCACGCCGTGCCGGGGCGGCATTTCACCGCTGACGCAAAAGGAAGCAGCAGTCTACCTGTCCCAGACACCGGGATGGGGGCTGGAGAACGAGGGACGCTGGCTGCGCCGCAAATTCAAGTTCGCTGATTTTCGGGAATCGCAGAGCTTCATCGACAAGGTCGGCCGACTTGCTGAGGAACAGGGCCACCATCCCGACATCTGTTTCGGCTGGGGTTACGCCACCGTCTCGCTACAGACCCACAAGATCAAGGGGCTGCACGAGAACGACTTCATCATGGCAAGCAAGATCAGCGAGTTGGCTGGCCCGTGATCAGCCGAAACGGTCCTGGACCTGGGGCATGGCCGACCTCATTCAACCGAAACTCGTAAACGAGCCGTTCTCCGATCCTGTCCTGTTTCTCGATTTCCGGTTCCGACGCCGCGCGCTTTTGTTCGACCTGGGATATCTTACGCCGCTTTCCGCCCGCGAGATCGTGCGCGTGAGCCATGTATTCGTCTCCCACATGCACATGGATCATTTCGTGGGCTTCGATCGATTGCTTCGGTCGCAGCTCTACCAGCCAACCAGGCTCTATCTGATCGGCCCACCGGGGCTCGGAGATGCGGTCGAAGCCAAGCTCAGGGCATATACCTGGAATCTGCTCGGCCAGCATTCGGCCGATCTGGTGATCTCCGTCGCAGATTGGACCCCGGCCGGGTTCGTTCGATGCAGTCATTTCAGGGCTAAGGCGGGCTTCGCACGCGAGGAAGGCGAGCCGCCGCGGGTGCCGTCCGGCGTGCTTCTCGAGGATGACGAGTTTCGTGTCGAAGGGGCGATGCTGGATCACGGAATCCCCAGCCTCGCCTTCGCGTTGCAGGAGAAAGTCCGGGTCGATGCGCGCAAATCGCGGCTGGACCATCTCGGCCTGCCCATTGGACCGTGGTTGACCGAGGCCAAGCGGTCAGTTCGGCGCGGCGATGCTCCTGACACGAAAATAGCGGCCGGCCGTCGAGACATATCACTGGCTGAGCTGTTAGCTACCCAGGCACTGACGATCGGTCCCGGACAGCGGGTCGCCTATGCGACCGATCTGATTTACAGCTCGGAGAACGTGGCACGCGTCGTCGCGTTGGCACGAGGTGCCAGGCAGTTATTCATCGAGGCCGGCTATCTCGACGAGGATCGAGAGCTGGCTGCCTCAAGGCGCCATTTGACCGCCGCGGAGGCGGGAAGTATCGCCCGTGCGGCAGGCGTGGCCCGTGCCTTGCCGATGCATTTTTCCTCGCGTTACCTGGAGCGCGAGGGAGAGCTCAGGCGCGAATTCGAAGCAAACTTCGATGGCGGACGGAATGCCGGGCATCCAACAAGGACCCGCGAAGGCTCCAACTCTTGAGTCCGCATGTCGTGCCTCACCATATGCCGCTGCCCGTTACGCGCATGAAGCCGGTCCCGTTCCATCCGATCGCGGTTCAAGTAGCAAACCGCATGCATTCCTGGCATCGTCTGCAGGATCGGCGCTTCTCTTAGGAGGGCCGTACGGCCACAGCGGTTCGTTATCTTGAGATCGACGCCATACGCGCGAGAGCTGGGCTTCCACCCGTCCGCCAAAACCACCAATGCGTAAGCCGAACCGTAGAAGTGGTCCAGCGTGCCTCTCTGCGCGCCTCGCAGCCAGACTATCGCCGGCGAGCCGCCAAAGAAGGGCGGCTTTTTGGTTGCGCTCCGACGCTCTCCCCTGGCGGGCAGCTATCTGACCCGTCCCGACGAAGAAGGACGTAAAGTTGAATTTGATACGGTACCTGTCAGCAACATCACGGACTTTGCACCCCCAGAGTCCCTCCTCTAGTGGATGTAGTTCGTCACCGGGTGGATTGGCGGGTGTCATGCCTCATTCCCATTTCTTGCTAGGATCCGCGCACATGACGGGCCGACCAACTCCCAAACCCCTTTGATGATCGATTCCAGCGAAACAGTGTCGAGTTCGAGCGATGCGGCGTAAGCGCGCCATTGCCGCTGCTTCGCTTCGTCGCCAAACATTTCGACCGAGAGGCCCGGTGGGCGTTCGTTCGGGACCGGCGTCCGGCGGCGCTCGAACGTCGCACGGATGGCCGCGTCTAGATCGTCAGCGGAAATGTCGATCGCAGCGATATCGCCCAGAGGTCGTAGTAGTCCTTCATGCGCCCGTTGAGGACGCCAAGCGCCACCATCGCCTGGAATTTCTCGGCGACCACCGTGGCGGGCGGATAGGAACGAACCCACGGAGCGGGAAGATCCAGAAGGGTCGGATAGTTGAGCCGCTGCGTCGCATCGGCCATAACGTCTCCGAAGCCAATGTCGATTGTAACAGGAATGCGCGTCCGTTCGAGGTAGGCTGCGGTCTTGAGGCGAATGCCGCCATATTCCATCTCCTCTCGAATGACGGTCGCCGCGAGCGCGTCGATATCGAAGGCGAGTCCATCGTCGCTCTTGATCGCCATGATCTCCCCGAAGTCCGCAATTAGGCGGTCAGCATCGGCGTCCCCATGTCCGAGAAAGTCTGCATCCCGCGTCACCCGATTGTCATCGGCAACCCAGACCGTGACCAGCATGCCGCCTTTCAGGACGAACCGGTCTCGATGCGCCGAGATCGACAGGCGGTAGAGCAGCCTTTCGAGCGCGAACCGCACCAGCAGGATATCGAACACACGGCCTTCCTCGCGGGCGATAGTGAGCAGCCGGTCCTTGACCGACTTCGCCATATTCGCCGGTGGTTTAGCCATTGGAGGTGAGTGCCTCGAGATAGGGCCGCATTATCTTCCAAGCGCCGCCGGCCTTCGCGGCCTGGGCAATTGCGCTCGGAGTTGCCTTGCGTTGCTGGAGGGCGGCGCGCAGGCCTTCTACGGCGACCGATCGGTCGACCAGCCTGGGGTTTCGGAACAGGTCGGCGAGGGTCTTCGGGATCGAATAGACCGGGACGTCGACCCCAGCGATCGCATGATGCTCGATGCCCTGTCGCAGATAGGGTTTCGTGAAGCGAACCATACGCAGCGGGGGATAGGACTGCACAGGCGCCCAATCGCTTGTTCCAATCGCAATCCAAACGCGCGGTGGCATTTGGTCGGTCAGTTCATGGAAGGCCAGCGCCGACACAAGAGCGATCACCCCTTTTGGGACGCGCATGATGGCTTCAGCAAGGATTTGGTTCTCTTCGACCTCCGCACCACTCCTTTGATAAACCCCACATGAGATACGCTCGATTTCGCCGTTCTCGACGGCGCGTGCGATCGCTTGCGCACTGATGCCCGCCTCACGCAGTTCATGCGCATGCATCATGCTGCGCGCATCGAGCAGGCTTCTGAGCTTCGCCTTTTGGGAATCTTGCGTCGAGGGCACGTGACAAATCCTCTGATCAAACTCGATATTATCCGAGGTTTTGTCACATGTCATCCTTGCAGCGCCAGACATCACGGCGATCACCCGCCGAAGCACAGCATGAATGTCTCAGCCATGAGCCGCCTTGCTGATGCTTGGGCAAGCCAGGTCATTCCGACCAGGGCAGCCAACATACCAACGAGCAGTTCCAGAGGCTGATGGCCGAACCCGCGCCGACGCCAAGGCGATGCGTCCGACTACATCGAACGGTTCCCAGGCGGTTGGCTAGTGCTGGCCGGCCCCGGCGAACGGTCGCAGGCTGCCTTCCAGTCGAAAGAACGTCCCATCCGGTGTTGTGAAGAAGGCGAGCGAACGGCCGACCTCGAAGTCATCGATGTGAACGACCGTCGAGCCGTCCGCCTCCTGCCAAGAGATGGCGTAGGATTGTCCGGACAGGTGGCGCCATTCGAAGCCGACCGTCGCCGTATTGCCGGTCAGCTCGCCCTTGGTGATTTCATAGGTGAGCGCCTGACCATCCCGCGCGTAGTCATTGGTGGCGACGAGGTCGCCGTAATCAACCTCGAACCGCCCCCCGGCCATGGGAAATAGAATGGAATTCATTCGTGCGTCTCCTTCGTGTCCGTCGACCTAAGCTTCGCAGGTACCGGCGGTTTGAGTGCGACCCAGCCACACCAGCGCGAGACCTGCCGCAGCAAGTACACCTCCTGCGACGGGTATCGCGGCATAGCCGTAGCCGAGGCTGATGACGCCGCCGCCCAGCGCTGCGCCGACGGCATTGCCGAGGTTGAAGGCGCCGACATTGACCGAAGATGCGAGCCCTGGTGCTTCGGCTGCCGCCTGCATCACGCGGGTCTGTACCGGCGGCACGATGGCGAATGCGGCTGCACCCCATGCGAGAAGCCCGATTGCCGCGCCGACATGGCTGTTGAGAGCCAGCGGCAGCGCGAGACTTATGATGGCCAGCGCTGCAAGGAAAACTTGCGTCGCGCCGTTGAGCGACCAGTCGGCCAGACGGCCGCCGAGAGCGTTGCCGATGGTGAAGCCAACGCCGATCAGAACGAGCGCCAAGGTCACGAAGCCTGCAGACGCGCCGGTCAGTTCTGCCAGGACGGGGGCGACATAGGTGTAGAGTGTGAACATGGCACCCGCGCCCATGACGGTTGTCGCCATCGCAAGCAGGACTACCGGCCGCGTTAATACCTTCAGCTCTTGGGCAATGTTGGGCATCTTACCCGCTTCGCCCCTTGGCAGGGAGAGCCACAAGGCTGTGATGGCAAGCAGGCCGAGAATAGCCGTTCCGGCGAAGGACATGCGCCAGCCGATCTGCTGGCCGATCCATGTGGCAGCCGGAACGCCGCCGATATTGGCGATGGTGAGGCCCATGAACATGGTTGCGACCGCGCTCGCGCGCTTTTCTGGTGGCACGACGCTGGCCGCGACGACGGAGCCGAGGCCAAAGAAAGCGCCATGATTGAGGCTGGTCACAAGCCGGGCCGCGAGTAGCGTCCAATAATCTGGCGCCAGAGCCGACAGGATGTTGCCGAGGGTAAAGATGCCCATGAGCAGCATCAGTGCGGTGCGCTTGCCGAAGCGGCCGAAGGCCAGGGTCATGATCGGTGCGCCCACCATCACACCGATGGCATAGGCGCTGACCAGAAGGCCCGCCGTGGGGATCGACACGTCGACGCCGTCGGCGATGACGGGCAACAGGCCCATCGGTGAGAACTCGGTGGTGCCGATACCGAAGGCACCGATTGCCAGCGCGAGAAGCGGCCAGTTGAACCCGGCCGCCTGCGAGGCGCTGTTTTGAGCGTCTACAGCACTCATCGTGAGATCTCCGTTATTTGTCCCACACGGGGGCCAGTCCGGGAGGGCTGACCAGTCGGCCGTCGGAACGGGCGAGCCTGGAAATCGCGGTCATGTCGTCTGCGCTGAGTTCGAAGTCGAACACATCGAAATTTTCCGCAACGCGTTCCGGCTTCGCCGTCTTCGAAAGGGCGATGAAGCCGCGCTCGATCAGCCAGCGAAGCCCGACTTGCGCCGCCGACTTGCCGTACTTCTTGCCGATGGCCTGAAGAACGGGATCGCGCGGCACCGCGCCGTCGGCCATGCCGTAGTAGGCGGTGATGGCAACACCGGCCGCCTTGGCGGCTTCCGCGATGGCATTCTGGTCGAGATAGGGGTGAAGCTCGATCTGGTTGGTCACGATGGGCGCTGCGCTGCGTGCAATGGATTCCTTCATCTGCACGACATTCTGGTTGCTGACGCCGATGAAACGCGTTTTGCCTGCAGCTTGCACCGCGTTCAGCATATCGATCTGGTCGGCAATCGCCACCTTGTCGGCAGGCCAGTGCAGGAGCAGCAGATCGACCTGATTCACCTGGAGCTTGTCGAGGCTTTCATCGACGGATGCGGCGAATTTTTCCGGGCTGTAGTTGTCGACCCAGACCTTGGTGGTGAGAAATAAGTCTTCACGCCGCGCGCCTGCCTTTTGCAAGGCGCGGCCGAGCGCGGCCTCGTTCTGGTAGATCTGCGCCGTATCGAAATGGCGGAAGCCAGCTTCCAGCGCCGCTGGAATGACGCTTTCCACTTCGGCAACCGACATGCGGAAGACGCCGAAGCCGAGTGCCGGAATGGCGGCATCGTGTGAATTGACGAATTTCATGTATTTCTCCATTTGGTTCAGGCGGCAAGGGTGGTGGCTTTTTTGCCCAGTTGCGGCATGACGTCCGCCGCGAGTTCTTCGATGACCTCTGCCAGCGGGCGGGTCGATTGCCGAAGATTGACGGCTATGTGATCGACTCCGATCTCCGCCAGTCGCCGGAAATGACCGATCAATGCCTTGCGACCGAGGCGAGCGCCGAAGCGGATCAGCTGAGGAGGCGAATTGGCATCGTCGAGCAGGTCGAGATGGAAAGCGCTGATGAAGGCACCCTTGCCGGCGGTTGCGCCGGACCAGGCCGCAGTCTGTGCAGCGAGTTTTTCCAGGCTGCCCGGATAGACGAAGCGACCGTCCATGTTTGCGGCAAGCCATCCATCGTCCTGGCGGGCCTGGCCAGCCACAATGAGCGGAATGGTTGGCTGCACCGGACGGGGCAGAACGTCGAGTGTGGGAACGCGCTTGCCATTCACCGGCAGACCGCCCGGTTGCCACGTCTGCCTGATGTAGTGAACGGCTTCTCGAAAGCGCTCGCCGCGGCTATCGAAATCAAGACCAAGCAGAGGGTATTCGACCGGGCGATCACCTGATGCGACGCCGAGAAGGAGACGTCCTCCCGACAAAACATCTACCGAGGCTGCCGCCTTCGCTGTCATCAGCGGATGACGGATCGGAAGCACAACCGCTGCGGTTCCCAAAGCCATGTGCTCGGTCACGCCGGCAAGAAAGCCAAGCAAGGTGAAGACGTCATACACCGAACCGGCATCGCCCATGTTGACCTGGTCGAAGACGGGCACATCGCGCATCCAGACAGCGGAGAACCCAAGCGCGTCGGCGCGACGAACAAGCTCCGTCTGCAAGGAGAGGTCAGGACGCCATGCGGACGACCGCTGGCCGCCCCGCGCGCCTGTCCCTCGGGCGACCAGTCATTGTCGAGCGGCAATTCAATGCCGAGCGTCATGACGTCCGGCTTGCGGATTAGGTTCAATGCTGAGATCTTTGACATGCCAAAGAGGTATGCGACCTCTGTCCGCATGATAAGCCGTTGCCAGTCCACTTTATCTGTGAACGCTTTTCACAACTGGAGGCCGTCGATGGACAACCGCTCGTGGGAAATGCAGGTTTTTCTGCGCGTCGTTGATGCCGGCAGCTTTTCCGAAGCAGCACGTCTCCTGCGCATGACGCCCTCGACAATCAGTAAGTTGATCGCACGGCTGGAGACGCGCGTCGGCGTGCGCTTGTTGGAGCGATCGACCCGTCGCCTTTCCCTGACGGCCGAAGGGCAGATGTATTATGAGCGCGGCCAGTCGTTGCTCAGAGAATTTGACGACGTGGAACGTGAGCTCTCGCAAGGAGCGGCAAGTACAGGCGGAACGGTTCGAGTGAATGTCTCGGTCGCCTTTGGCGTGCTTGCGCTCGAGCCGATTCTGCCCGAGTTCTGGCAGGCCTATCCGAACATCGTTGTAGATCTCTCGCTTTCCGACGAAATCGTCGACCTATATCTGGACCGAACTGATGTTGCCTTCCGTGTCGGACCGTTACCGAGCTCTTCGATGATGGCCCGCAAGATCGGAACGGCACGACGCAAGATAGTCGCTTCACCGGCCTACTTACGTCGGAACGGAACTCCAACCTCGGTCGACGATCTGTCTCGACATAATTGTCTTAGCTTCAATTTCCGGAGATCGGCGCCGGTTTGGCCGCTCAAGGAAAGCGGTCGTATCGTTGATCGCGCCGTCCAGGGGGCGCTGCTTGCAAACAACGGCGAAACTGTCCGACGAATGGCAGTGGCTGGTGTAGGACTGGCCCGACTTGGTGACTATCATACTCGCGCGGATATTGCCGAGGGTCGTCTTGTCGAAGTGCTCCACGATGTCGTGGCAGAGGATGAAGAGGAGATTCACGCCCTCTTTCTTGGAGGAGGGCGCGTGCCACAGCGCGTGAGAGCTTTCCTCGATTTCGTCTGTCCGCGCCTGCAACGGTTCTTAGAGGGCGCACCTAAGCCCCTGTCTTGAGTTTCCTGTATTCAATCCGTGTCAGTGTTGAGGCATCAACTTTGCCCGTGGCATAGTCGGCTTGGCGTCTCTCATCACCTCGATCGCGCAGCGTCTCCACCTGAACAGGGAGGGAAAGGTGGACGGGCTATGACCGCGATCAACTGGAAGAATTGCGCCTTCCAACCCGCCAGCTCCCTGCCAAAATACAGACCTTTTGAGTCTCGCGCTTGAAAGGGCCCTGCGGCTCGATGATCTCCAGGTGGATACCGTCCGGGTCGTCGAAATACGCCACTTTAGTGCCGATGCCGTTGGCGAGTTGGTCGTCGGCTTGGAAAGTAAGCATTCGCCTATGGATCTCATCCAGATCATCGACGTCGAAGCACAACTGCATGGCTCCTATATTGACTGCCACTGAAGTTTCACGGACTGAACCCCATGGTCAGACGGCGGCGGTTGCCCGTTGCTGAACTGACGCCGGGCACAGCAACTCGTCATGAAACGCCTGGAATTCCCGCGCAAACCTCTCAACGATGCCAGAGTGGCTCTGGCTAGCCGGCCTGATGACCAGGAACCCGGCGTCGATGAAGATGCTGAATGGTCGAATGACGACCCCTCGTTCGGTGAATTCGCTCGCCGATGTCGGGTCGATGATGGATATGCCGGCCTTCTCGCTGACAAGCGACAGCGCCGTGTGGGACAGGCGGGTTTCCAATGGCGAAAGCCGGGCGATGCCGGCAAGAGCCACTTCCACGCGCATGGCAAAGATAGTCCCCGGCTCCAGGCTGATCATGCGCTGCCCCTGCAGGTCCTGGGGGCAAATGACGTCACGTGCGCAAAGCGGATGGCCCTCGGGGATGGCCACGACAGCCGCCATCGATCGCGTTTCGATGACGAAGCCAGGTCGATCGAGCGGGCCGTCGGCATAGCCGATGTCGGCCTGGCCTGCGCCGACGGCCTCCATCACCATCGATGACGGCAGACCACTCAGCGAAGCGTGCAGATTGGGCTTGTCGCGTAGGAAACGGGCAAGGAAACGCGGCAGGACGCCATTGCCGAGTGCGGGCATTGCCGCGATCCGCAAGGTTCCTGCTGCCTGTCTGGTGATCTCGTCGGCCACCGCGGCGATGCGCTTGAGCCCGACAAACGCCCGATTGACCTCGCTCCACAGCGTCACAGCTTCCTGCGTCGGGGTGATCTGATTTCCCCGCCGCTCGAATAGCCTGAGACGCGTCGCATGTTCGAAATCGCGGATGAGCCTGCTCACGGCCGGCTGGGTGATCGACATCAGCTCGGCGGCAGTGGTCATCTGGCCAGTCAGCATGACGGCCCGGAATGCCTCGACCTGTCTCAGATTCATGCCACCCTCCATAACATTCAGTTATTCTTATGCCTTGATTTCGAATTTGACCGAATGCTTTGCCCATGTAATTCATCCTGTCAATCGAAGGGACGTTTGACGGACTTGAAGCCCGAATGGGCGACCGAGCCGTCTCACCTCAGAAAATATAAGGCCAACAACCGACGCGGTCACAAGCGCCGGATCGACGACGCGTGCACACGCGCGCAGGGAACGTAGAGGCTGAGTGGTGAACTACTTGCAACTCATGGGCTTGGGGCCCGAGGGGTGGGGATATGACATGCTCGCGGCGACCGGGACGACGGTTGCAGTCGCGACATGCGGCTTCTTCACCGGTGCAGTTCTTGGATGCCTTGCGGCTGCGGCCAGTTTCTCACGGTACGTTGCGCTGCGTGCGTCCGCCAAAGCCTACACCACCATTTTGCGCGGCATCCCAGACCTGCTGGTCATCTACCTTTTCTACTTCGGCTCAAGCTCCGTCATTTCTGCCGTCGCCGCCCTGTTCGGCGCGGACGGCTTCATCGGTGCGCCGGCTTTCATCACCGGTGCGCTGGCAATCGGCGTGGTCTCCGGCGCCTACCAGACCGAGGTCTTCCGTGGGGCGGTACTTGCGCTTCCTCGGGGCGAGATCGAGGCCGGCCGCGCCTATGGCATGCCGCCGCTGCTTCTGTTCCGGCGTATTGTCCTGCCGCAGGCCGCGCGCTACGCGATCCCCGGCATCGGCAATGTCTGGCAGTTGGTGCTGAAGGAGTCCGCCCTAATCTCCGTGATTGGCCTCGTCGAACTGATGCGGCAGGCCCAGATCGGTTCGGGTTCGACCCGCCAGCCTTTCAGCTTCTACCTCACCGCAGCTGCTCTCTATCTGTTGATCACCTTTGTTTCGGGCCGTGGTTTTCGCCTGGCCGAACGGCGGGCGATGCGCGGGATCAGGAGGGCCGTGTGATGCCGCTCGACTTTCCCTTCCTCTACGAGACACTCACGACGCTGCTGGGTGGAATTCCGCTCACACTCCAGCTTGCTCTGTTGTCGATGGTCGCTGGTACTTTCCTTGCCTTCGGGCTCGCCCTGATGCGCGTATCCGGCAATTGGTGGCTCGACTGCCCGGCACAGTTCTACATATTCGTCTTTCGTGGCACGCCGCTGCTGGTGCAGGTCTACATCATCTATTACGGCCTCAGCCAGTTTCCATCGCTTCGCCACAGCGTCCTCTGGCCCTTCCTGCGTGAGGCCTATTGGTGCGCCATCATCGCGCTGGCGCTTAACACCGCAGCCTATAGTGCCGAGATCATTCGCGGCGGCCTGCTCTCGGTACCTGCCGGTCAGGTCGAAGCGGCACGGGCCTGCGGCATGTCCAAGCTTCTGCTTTTCCGGCGGATCGTCCTGCCACTAGCGCTGCGCCAGATGCTGCCCGCCTACAGCAACGAGATCATACTGATGGTCAAATCGACGGCGCTCGCCTCGACCATCACGCTCATGGAGATCACCGGCATTGCCGCCAAGCTGATCTCGGAGAGCTATCGGCCGGTGGAGGTGTTCGTCTGTGCCGGCGCAACCTACCTCGCAATCAATTTCTTCGTCGCCCGGCTGTTCGCAGGCATCGAGACCCTGATGTCGCCGGAGCGACGAAACCTGCCCGCCTCCACATCCGAAAAGCAGGAGGAATGTCATGTCTGAATGTGCCACTGCACTAGCGGTCGAACTGTTAGGCATCCGCAAGAGCTACGGATCTCTTGAAGTGCTGCACGGCATTTCACTTGCCGCCCAGGAAGGCGAGGTGATTTCGATCCTCGGTTCGTCTGGATCCGGCAAGTCCACCCTTCTTCGCTGCATCAACATGCTCGAGGTGCCAAATGAGGGGACGGTCGCCATTCATGGTGAAACGATCAAGATCCGCCAGAAGCCGGGGCAGGCTCTGTGCCCCGCGGACAGTGCCCAGGTCAACCGGCTGCGGTCCAAGGCAGCCATGGTGTTCCAGTCCTTCAACCTCTGGTCCCACCTGACGATCCTCGAAAATCTTGTCGAAGCGCCTGTCCATGTCCAGAAGCGCGACCGCAAGGCATGCATCGCCGAGGCCGAAGCCCTGCTTGAACGCGTGGGCATAGCCGACAAGCGGCACCATTATCCGGCGCATCTTTCCGGCGGCCAGCAGCAGCGCGCGGCGATTGCACGGGCGCTCGCGATGCGGCCCAGTGTGATGCTGTTCGACGAGCCGACCTCAGCGCTCGACCCCGAACTGGTCGGCGAGGTGCTGAAGGTGATGCGCGATCTCGCCGCCGAAGGCCGCACCATGCTGATCGTCACCCACGAAATGGCGTTCGCACGAGACGTCTCGAGCCGAACCGTATTCATCCACAAGGGCATCATCGAAGAGGACGGCCCGCCCAAGGAAGTATTCTCCAACCCGCGATCGGAACGCTTCAGGCAGTTCATCTCGCGGGAGGAAACAGGATTGCGCTGACGGCCAAGTCGGCCGCCCGCGCATGCGCATACCCAATCTCAACAACAAGACCGCTTTGAGGTGAACTTATGAGACTGAAATCCATCCTTGCCGCTGCCTTTGTCCTGGCTTCAGCGGGCACCACGTTGGCCGACGAAAAGGTGGTGACGATCGCAACCGAAGGCGCCTACGCGCCGTGGAACTTCTCGGGACCGAACGGCACCCTCGAAGGCTTCGAGATCGACCTTGCCAAGGTCCTCTGCGAGCGGATGAAGGTGAAGTGCGAGATCATGGCGCAGAACTGGGACGGCATCATTCCGTCGCTGACGGCCAAGAAGTACGACGCGATCATGGCCGGCATGAGCGTGACGCCCAAGCGCGAGGAAGTCATCGCCTTCTCGACTCCCTATGCGGCAGGCATCAACACCTTTGCCGCGCCGGCCGATGGCCCGCTCGCCGATATGCCCGGCACCGGCGAGAGCTATTCGCTCGACAGCCAGGCGGATGAAGCCAAGAAGCGCATCGACGAAATTGCTGCCCTGCTCAAAGGCAAGGCGGTCGGCGTCCAGGGTTCGACCACCGCTTCGGCCTTCATGGAAGCCTATTTCAAGGACGCAGCCGACATCCGCCAATACAAGTCGACCGAAGAGCACAATCTCGACCTCGTCAGCGGCCGTGTCGACGCTGTGCTGGCCAACGCTACCGTGCTCGCCGAAGCCCTGACCAAGCCCGACATGCAGGGCGTAAAGATGTCGGGTCCGCTCTTCTCCGGCGGCGTGTTCGGCGTGATCGCCGTCGGCCTGCGCAAGGAGGACACGGCCCTCAAGGCCCAGTTCGACGAGGCGATCAAGAGCGCGATTGCCGACGGCACCGTGAAGGAGCTGTCGCTGAAGTGGTTCAAGGTCGACGTCAGTCCACGCGGCTAATTGCCTGAGTGCAGCGGGCGCGGCCGATGCGGCCCCACCGCATCGGCCAGAATCTTCCGGAAATCTTTCATGGCATTTGTTGACGAATGCGAGATGGCCGTCGTCGGCGGCGGCCTGGTCGGCGCTGCTTTGGCCTGGGGGTTGGCCCGATCCGGCATCCAGACCATGGTGCTGGACGGCGAGGACCTCGACCTTAGGGCGTCGCGCGCCAACTTTGCGCTCGTCTGGGTGCAGGGGAAGGGACTCGGGGCGCCTCACTATGCACTCTGGTCCAAGGCTTCCGCTGAACGTTGGCCTGAGCTGGCAGCTGCCCTTGCCGGCGATACCGGCATCGACGTCTCGTTGAGCCAGCGGGGAGCTTTCTCCTTTGCCCTCTCGCGATGTGAACTGGACGCGTGGCGCATCGAACTCGAGACGATCGCCGAACAGACCCGCGGGGCGGCTGCGCCCTACGAGGTGCTTGGCGCCGATGAAACGCGCGAAAGGGTCCCGGGGCTTGGGCGCGATGTGGTCGGCTCGATCTATTCGCCAACGGACGGTCACGTGAATTCGCTGCGGCTTTTCAGGGCACTGCATGTCGGCATGAAGGCGCGGGGCGTCAACTATCGTGCGCACCATGGCGTCAAAAACATCGAGCCGATCAAAGACGGGTTCCGGCTGATCGGTTCGTGGGGCGAAGTCCATGCGCGCCGCATCGTGCTTGCGGCCGGCCTCGACAACGAACGTCTGGCCCCGATGGTCGGGCTTTCCGCGCCGCTCAAGCGCAGCAAGGGACAAATCCTCGTCACCGAAAAATGCGCGCCCTTCTTCGATTACGCATCCACCACGATTAGGCAGGCGGACGAAGGTGGCGTGATGATCGGCGACAGCGAGGAAACGCACAGCTCGGCCATCGCCACAAACCAGGACATCAGCGCCGTGCTGGCACACCGCGCCATCCGGGTCTTCCCCGCACTTGCCGACGTCAATGTGGTTAGGAGCTGGACCGGGTTCCGCGTAAAAACGATGGACGGTCTGCCGATCTACGAACAGTCGGCCACTCATCCCGCCGCCTTCATTGCGGTCTGCCATTCCGGCGTCACTCTAGCGGCCAACCACGCGCTGGTAGTGGCTCCGCAGATCGCCGCAGGTCGGCTCGCAGCAGAGCTATCGCCATTCCATTCGTGGAGGTTCCATGCTCCTCAGAATTCGTGATGCCGTCGACAAGGTGACCTTTACCTTCGATGGCGCGGCGGTGCAGGCCGCGCGAGGTGACACCCTTGCCGCAGCCTTGCTTGCCGCCGGCATCGACACGTTTCGAATAAGCATCGTCGGTCGTGAGCCAAGGGCTCCCTATTGCCTGATGGGTGTGTGCTTCGAATGCCTCGTGACCATCGACGACATCCAGAACCGCCAGAGCTGCCTCGTCGAAGTTCAGGAGGGCATGGTGGTGACAAGCCAGAACGGTGCCCGGACGATCGGGAGGGATGACGGCCTATGAGCGTGCGCCTGATCAACGAGGCAGCCCAGTTTGCCCCGAAATACGACCTTGTCGTTGTCGGTGCCGGGCCGGCAGGCCTTTCCGCGGCAATCGAGGCTTCCGCATCGGGTGCCTCCGTGCTCGTCGTCGATGAGAATGCCGCGCCCGGCGGGCAGATCTATAGGGCGATCACGCGGAACGCTCCTGAAAGGCAACCTTTCCTGGGCGTGGATTATTGGAAGGGACGCGAAATTGCCGAAAGCTTCCTGCAATCTCCAGCCGACTACGCACCTGCAACCACCGTCTGGAGCCTCAATCCCGCAACAACAGAAGATGCTAGCGCCGGTCCTGTGCTCGGCGTGACCTTAAGCGGTGTGGCACGCACGGTGGAGGCGCGCGCGGTGATCCTCGCAACCGGGGCCATGGAGCGGCCCATGCCGGTTCCGGGCTGGACGCTTCCCGGCGTGATGAGTGCGGGTGCGGCCCAGATCGCGCTGAAAACCGTTTCGGCAATCCCGAAGGGCAGGATTGTTCTCGCCGGCTGCGGGCCCCTCCTCTACCTGCTGGCGGCACAGCTTATCGAGGCCGGGGCCGATATCGAGGCCCTGCTCGACACGGCTGACAAGGGACAACGCCTTGCCGCGCTACGCCACCTGCCGGATTTCCTTCGCTCGCCCTATTGGCTGAAGGGTCTGGCTTTGCTTCTCAAGGTGCTCTTCCGCACGAAGGTGGTGACGGGCGTCACGGCGCTTTCGATCGACGGCGACCGGAAGGCCGAATCCGTGACGTTCGAGGCCGGTCACCGTCGACAGAAAATTCCGGCCGATTGCGTGCTGCTGCATCAGGGTGTGATCCCTGGCATCAATCTGGCCAGTGCAGCCGGCTGCGTGATAGAGTGGAACGATCGCCAACGGGCCTTTCAACCGCGGACGGACCCGTTCGGCCGCACCACGGCCCCAGGTATTCTCGTCGCCGGCGACGGTGCGGAGATCGCCGGAGCCCAGCATGCCGCAGCGGCCGGACGCATTTCCGCGGCCGCAACACTTGAGGACATCGGCATCCTGTCGAATGAGGCCGCGGCTTCGCGGCTTATTGCGGTCGTTCGCGCTCGGCGGAACTACCTGCGCGGCCGCGCTTTCCTCGACACCCTCTACCTGCCAGCGCAGCAGTTTCGCGCCCCAACGCAACCCGAAACCATCGTGTGCCGGTGCGAGGAGGTGCGGGCCGGCAGATTGCGCGAGGCGATCGCGCTTGGGGCACTAGGCCCCAACCAGCTCAAGACATTCTTGCGCTGCGGCATGGGCCCCTGTCAGGGCCGCATGTGCGCTTCGACGGTCACCGAAATCATGGCGACAGAGCACGGTCTCAGCCCCGCGGAAATCGGAACCTACCGCCTGAGGGCGCCCGTCAAGCCTCTCCGCCTCGCCGAGCTGGCGGCGCTGCCGCAGACGCAGGACGCAATTTTTGCTGTTACGGGCCGAGAGGCCACCGACTATTCACCCGAAGAGAAAGGAACCACTCCATGACCAACCGCTATATCCGCACCCCGATCATGCATCGGGTCGTCGAGCACAACGGCATGGTCTTCGTCGGCGGCACGACGTGCGACGACGAGAGCCTGGAGATGGCGGGGCAGACCCGCGAGATCCTCGCCAAGATCGACGGCTATCTCGCCGAAGCGGGCACCGACAAGACCAGGCTCCTGTCGGCCACGATCTTCATCACCGACATGAGCCTCAAACCTCAGATGGACGCAGTCTGGAAGGAGTGGGTCGCGCCTGAGAACTTTCCGATCCGTGCGACCGTGGGCGTCGCCGACCTCGGCGGCGACACGCTGATCGAGATCGTCGTGACCGCTCACAAGTAAGCCGAAATAAGACCGCTGGGGCCGAAGCTCGGCCTCGGCTCCGGCGTCCTTTAGATCAAAGCCCGCTTCCGGAAGCACGAGGGCTATTAGGAATGGCTGCCAGGTTCTTCTTCCGCCTAGTGGCTGGCGTCGCTTCCGGGAGCACGAACTCGCTGCCGTGCGCGATTTCCTGGCGGCGCTGCGATCAATGGATGTCATGCCCACCGCCGAGACCGATTGGACCTACCGGGATTGACTAACTGGACGCCGAGCAAGGGTTGCGATTGTATTAGAACTTCGTGGTCTCCGCGGGCAGGTGCCCAAAAGCCTCTCCTCCAGCCATCAAACCGTCACGGCAAACCCACTTATATCCCAGCTCTGAGAGGGCGTTGTGGGCTCTCCGCTGCAGGGGGCGCGGCGGCAACGAACCGCCGGCCGGAACGCAGGGCGCCGTCGGCAAGGCGCACCTTCGCCATCCGAGCGGAAGCGCCATGGCCGCCATGCTGCGCGACCTGCGTGCCTCCGCGAACTTACGCGCCACCGCAACGATTGCGCAAAACTTGTTGGAGCGTTCGGCAATGGCTGGGAACGAGCAACGCCGGGCCGCCCAAACGCTGTACCCTGCCTTTATCTCGCCGGTGACTCTCCCGCATTGATCGTAGATGCCTAGCACCGTCAGTTGGCGCGCTGTCGCACCGCCTGCGCGAGCGGTTGCGAGAGTCGCTCTCCTGCTATTTGCGCGGCGCGACGTAGATCATGGACCGGCTCCAGTCCTGGATAAAGCGGTTGCGCTGCGCCTCGTCTTGAGCCGCCAGAAGGGCGGGACCGATGTGGATCGGTTGTGCGCCGCTGGATTCGTTGAGCACCGTTGGGCCATCGACATCGGGCGGCAGCGGCCCGTCCTCGGAGAAGAAGAAAGCGTGCTCGCCCGCGATCTCGCGTCCGCGCTCGGACAAGAGATAATCCAGGAAGCGGCCCGCCAGATCCGGGTGCGCCGAGGTCTTGGGGATGAGCGCGCCACGGCTCAAGATCAGCGTGTAGTCGCGCGGCACCACGACCCTCAGGTCAGGATTTGATCGGGCGGCCGCATAAGCGTAGGAGCCGATCATGTTGTAGCCGATATAGAGCCGCCCGCTTGCGATCTCCTGCAGTGAGGCACCAGTGCAGCAGTGCACCACCACTTCGGCACGGCTCATGCTTTCCAGAAGCCGGCCGTAAACCGTCGTCGGCTGCGCCGCATCGCTGAAGGCCAGCAGGTATCCGACGCCGGAAAGGCGGATGTCGAATGTGCCGATGCGGCCACGATAGTAGTCGAGCCGGCGCCGCAAGAGGTCAGCGAGCTCGACATGCGTGCGCGGCACATCCGCCGGCGGAACGAAGCGGGCATTGTAGACGAAGACCGTGGGTTCATAGGTGAAGCCGAACACCTCGTCGCGCCATTTCGCCCAATCCCCCACGCGCGCCGTCTCTGCCGATAAGTGGGGAACGGCGCAGCCGTCATTGGACAGTTTGACGAGTTGGTCGAGCGAGGAAGACAACAGAATGTCGCCTTGTCCGGCCCCAGCGCTGCAGGCTTCGCTGGCGCTCTTCTGAAGATCGTTGGTGACGAAATCCGAATAGTCGATTGCAATGCCCGGCGCAGTAAGCTGGAAATCGCGAATCAAGGGCTCCATGGCCGAAAGATCAGTCGCGCCATGAATTGCAAGACGAACCGATTCCGGTCCGACCGCGGGGAACGACTTGGTGGTGCCTTCCAGGGCGAGTGCAGAGCAGAGTTGGAGGCACATGCCTGCAAGCAATGCGCAGCCGCTGAAACAATACCCGGAGAAGGGTGAAGCGGTTTTCCGTCCGGACTCGCCAAAAAACAATGCCTGCAACCGCTTCATACGTTCTTCTCTATCGTGCGCTGCAGCGTCAACACCACAGTGAAGCCCGCGCCAGGCTGCTTCTCGCGGAAGCTCAGGCCGCCGCCGAAGGCCGCTACGACTTCCGACGCGATGGCGAAGCCAAGGCCGGTACTGCCTCCGCTCGACTTCGACGTTTCGAAACGTCGGGTGATGCGCCCCCATTCCTGCGGCGGAATGCCCGGCCCGTCGTCCTCCACCTCGACGCGCGCCGAACCATCGTCGATGCACACCCGTACGTCCAGCCGGGAGGTGGTGCCATGACGCAGGGCATTGTCGATGACGTTGACAATCGCTTCGCGCAGACTGATGGCGTCGGCCGAGACGATCGGATGCTCGTCCGGCGCTTCGAAGGAAATCACGATGTCGGGATCGACGGTTATCGGAATGGCGGCGCGGAAGGCGCGACGCGCAACGTCGACGAGATCGACAGGCTGGAGCTGCGCCGTTTCGGTGCGATGGATGACCATGGCGTGGCTCAGAAGCTGGTTCGTCAGCCGAGCAAGTTCCTTGGCGCGCACCTGCACGCGATAGAGATGCTGGCGCGCCGTCTCGTCCAGCCTGTCTCCGTCGAGAAGGTCGAGCTGCGCCGACAGGGCAGTCAACGGTGTGCGGATCTGGTGCGCGGCATCGGAAACGAAGTGCCGCAAGAGCACTGCGCGCTCGTTGAACCGTCCCATGAAATGATTGATGGAGGCAATGAAGGGCCCTAGCTCTCGCGGCACCTCCACCGTTACCGGCTGCTGGTCCTGTGGGTCGCGCCGGCGCAGGGCCGCGCCCAGACGTTCGATAGGTTTCAGCGCGTAGCGGATGGCGAGCATCGCGCCGGCCAGCGCCAGCAGGCTCATGACCGCCACCAGAACCGATGCGCGCAGCGTCAGTTCGCCCGCGAGCGTGCGGCGCGCCTCCGTGGTCTGCGCGACGACCACATGTGCCCAGCCGGGAGCGGAGGAATCTGCGAGAGCGCGCGACACGACGGCAATCCTGACTGCCTCGCCCTTGTAGCGCCCGCTTTCCAGAACAGGTTCCCGCCGCACGGTCGTCGGATCTATGTTGGCCTCGAGGTCGCCATAGCCGGTCAGGGTGCGGCCACTCGGATCGGTGATGCGATAAAAGACACGATCGCGCCCGGCCAGCCCCAGAAGTTCGAAGGCCGATGTCGGCAGGTTCACGATCAACTGGCCGCCTTCGACGGTCAGTCCGTCGGCCATCTGCAGCGCCGCTCCCAGCAGCAGCCGGTCATACGCATCGTCCGCTGCTGCGCGCGCATAGTACCAAGCGGCGGTTACCAGAAGGCCCGCCCCGATGCCCAGCACCAGCGAAATGCGTAGCGCCAGGCGAGCGAAAAGCGATGTCTCACGTCTCATCCGGTAATAGCTGGTAGCCCAGGTTCCGCACAGTCACGATATGGGCTTTCGCACCGTCGAGCTTCTTGCGCAAGCGGCCGATGTAAAGCTCAATGGCGTTGGGGTTGGCCGCATCCTCGAAGCCGAAGAGCTGGTCGAGAAGCTCGTCCTTGCTGAAGAGGCGGCCGGGCCGGGAGGCGAGTATCTCCAAAAGGATCATCTCACGCCGCTTGAGCTGCACCTCGCGCTTGCCGATCTTAACCGCGCGGCTGGCGCGGTCGATTGTAAGGTCGCCGCAGGAGATGATGTTGGTGGCCTCGCCGGAGCGGCGGCGCATCAGCACGCGCGCCCGCGCCTCCAACTCGCGGAAGTCGAAAGGCTTGACGAGATAGTCATCGGCGCCGATGTCGAGCGCGCCGACCCTGTCCTCGATTTCAGAGCGGGCGGTCAGCATCAGAACCGGCGTCGTGGTTCTCTTCTGGCGCACCTGCCTCAGGATATCGAAGCCATTCAGGCCCGGCAGCATCACGTCAAGGATGATAAGGTCGTAGGACGTGAATTCGAGGATCTCGGCTGCGGCCCGCCCGTCCGTCTCCCAGTCGACGGTATGCCCCGTGGCGGTAAAGCGATGGCTTATCGCTTCACCCACGTCGCGCGTATCCTCGACGAGAAGAATCCTCATGGCCAGAACCTTGCTGGATCCGACGGCCTTCCAGGGAAATCGGCAGCCGCCGCTTCAATAATATCTCAAGCAGCTTCCGGAAACAGCCACACGCTCTGGCGCGGGATTTCGGCCCAGACCTGGCCCGACGCCAACGGCCTCGTGCCGAACGCTTTGGCCCGGAACGCACCCCAGGCGAGGCGGTACTCCCAGCGGTCGCCGAGGAAAAGGCAGGCTTCAAGCCGCATCTCGATCCGTCCAGGGCCCGGCTGGCCATGCACCGCGACCTGTTCGACTCGGATGACCGCCTTGCCGTCGCCGTCCTCACCCTCGCCGAGAACCACGCCGTCGAGCGACCAGCCGTCGCCCTGAATGCGGGTGCCCGACGCGTTGCGCGAGATGCGCCCGCTCGCGACATTGTTGGCGCCGAGGAAATCCGCTGCGAAAAAGCTCTTCGGCCTGTCATAGATCTCCTGCGGCGCGCCTTCCTGCGCCACGGCACCATCGCGCAGAAGCAGGATGTTGTCGGACGCCGCGAGCGCTTCGGCCTGGTCGTGGGTGACGAGCACGGCGCAGATTTCGAGATCCAACACCAGCTTGCGGATCCAGTAGCGAGCCTCCTCGCGCAGCTTCGCGTCGAGATTGGACAAAGGCTCGTCCATCAGCAGCACTTTCGGCTGATAGACCAGCGCGCGGCAGATGGCGACGCGCTGCTGCTGACCGCCGGAAAGCTGATCGGGATAGCGCTCGGCGAGATGGCCGAGGCCGATATTGCCCAGCGTATCGAGCACGCGTTTTTCGGTGTCGGCCTTGTTCACGCCGCGCAATCTCAAGCCGTAGGCGACATTCTCGGCCACGGTGCGGTGCGGCCACAGCGCATAGGACTGGAAGACCAGGCCGATATTGCGGTTTTCAGGCGCGACGGTCATCCGCTTTTCGCCGTCCAGCACCGCCTTGCCGCCGATCTTGATCACGCCGTTTTCCGGCTGTTCGAGCCCGGCGACGCAGCGCAAAAGCGTCGTCTTTCCGCTGCCGGAAGCGCCCAGCAACGAGACGATGGAGCCACGACTTGCGGTGAACGACGCGCCCTTCAGAATATGCAGGCCGCCGAGATATTTATGGACGTTCTGTACGATGAGCTCAGTCATGGATTTTGGCTCCAAGGCGGAAGGCGAGGCCGAGGCCCACTCCGGTGAGAAGAATGCTGACGAAGGCAAGAGCTGCGATGGTGTCCATAGCGCCCGACTGAAGCTGCGCGACCATAAGCGAACCGATCACCTCGGTGCCGGCGCTCATCAGATAGATGCCGGTGGCGTAGTCGCGCAGGAAGACGATCATGATCAGCGCCCAGGCGCCGACGAGGCCAGGCCGGACGATCGGAATAACCACGTCACGCCAGGTCTGGCCGATGCTCGCACCAGTGGTGCGGGCGGCTTCCTCGAGATCGGGACCGATCTGGATCAGCGTGCCTTGCAGCAGGCGCAGGCCGTAAGACAGGCCGACGATCACGTAGGCCGCGAACAGGCTGATGAGCGTCGCCCGTAGCGGCACAAGCAAGGGCACGAACAGAAACAGCCAGAAGAACGCAAGACCGACGATCAGGCTCGGCATGGCGCGTGGCAAAAGCACCATATAGTCGAGCAGCGTGTTCGAGAAGCCCTGGTTTCTGTGCCCGGCCAGACCGATCACCAGATAGATGGCGACCGCAGCCGCGCCGCCGACGACCGAAAGGATGACGGTGTTGACGATGCCGCGGAACAGGCTTGGCACCTCTATCAGATTGCCGAAGTGTTTGACGGTGAGATGCTCCAGCGGATTGACGCCCTGGCCCCACGCATCAACGAAGGCGCGCAGAACGATACCGCCAATGGGCAACATCACCGAAACCAACAGCCAGAGCCCGACGAAGGAAAGCGCGATGATCTGGCCGGTCCGCCCAAGCCGCATGACCTGGGTGCGTGGTCCCTTGCCACCGAGCGCGGCGTAACGGCGGCCATGGCGCAGCAGGCGGCGCTGATACCAGACAAGCGGCAACGTGAGCAGCACCAGCAGCACGACCACCACCGCCATGAGCTGATAAGTCGGCACGCCGAACAGCGTCGTCAGTTTGTAGACATAGGTGGTCAGAACTACGATGCCGCTCGGATCGCCCAGCACGTAAGGGACGCCGAACATCTCGAAGCCGACGAGGAGGTTGAGCGCCGTCGCAAAGATGAGCGCCGGCAGCACCATCGGCATGGTGACGTCGAGGAAGACCCGCCAGATCGGCGCGCCGACAGAACGCGCGGCCTCCTCGAGGTCCGAGGGCAGGTTGCGCATCGCCGCCGCGACATAGAGATAGACATGCGGTACATGGGCAAGGCCGGTGACAATGACGATGCCCGTCAATGAGTAAAGCGTCCATGGAGCGGCGCCGAAGATGTGGCGCGACAGCATGGTGATGAATCCGGACGGGCCGACCGAAACCGTATAGCCGAAGGCGAGAACGATGGCCGAGATGAACATCGGCACCAGCACAACAACTTCGAGCGTCTTTCGGAAGCGCACATCGGTGCGCGTCAGGAGGAAGGCGAGCCCGGCGCCGAGCGGAACCGCGATGATAACCATGCCCGCCGCCATGATGACCGTGTTCCAGAGCGCGTCATAGAACATCGCGTCGGTCAGGATATAGCGATAGGCTTCGAGGGACAGCTTGCTCGCCGGAGTGAAGAACGGGCCATCGAGGAAGCTCTGATAGAAGATCAGCAGAATGGGGGCGAGGACGCAAAGCCCTAGGAGGCTGATGACGGTGACGCGGAAGGCTCTGGCATTGCCCGGCAGCGGCATGGTCGTCGCCGGCCGGGTGGCCACTCCCTGTGTCGGGTGACTTGATACCGCATTGGCGGATACGGAAGCTGTCTCTGCCGGCATCGGCGGGCCTCCTCCAGTTTGATCGATTAGTGTTGGGGCAGTGTCTGAAACGGCTCCGGATCAAGGCCGGAACCGTTTCATGTCACTTAGTGCCAGCGCTGGAAGAGCCGTCAGCCCTTCACGGCCGCGTGCCACTGCTTCAGGAATTCGAGGCGCTTGGCCGGCTCCATGAACTCGAGCCGCGAGGCATCGAGCGCCATGGGCTTGAGGTTGCCGCCGACCAGTTCATTGAGCGTCTTGATGTTCAGGCCCGCGTCGACGTCCTCGCGCAGCGACGGCATGCCTTTGGACGCGATGGCGTCCTGTCCTTCTTTCGACAGCATGAAGTCGAGGAAGAGCTTTGCGGCATTGGGATGCGGGCCGTCCTTGACTATCGCCGCGGTGCGCGAGAAGGCCGCCGTGTAATCCTTGGTGAAAGCGACCCCGAGATTGGGTGTGGTTTTCACCCAGTCGAGCGCGTAGGAGCCGATGAGGTTGAAGGCGATCGCATTCTCGCCCGAAACGACAGTTTCACGCATCGCGCCGGTCGCGGCATAGGTCTTGCCCTTGGCCGCGCCGAAGGCTTCCGCGAGCGTCCAGTAATCGTCGCGCTGCTTGGAATCGTTGGTCTGGATCATGAAACCCACCCCGGACTTTTCCGGATCGAAAGTCCCGATCTTGCCCGAAAACTCCGGCTTGGCGAACAGGGCGGCGAGTTCGGCGCGCGTCTGCGGAACCTGGTCCTCTGGCAGAACGGTCTTGTTGTAGATGATGCCGATCGGCTCCAGCGTGGTGGCATAGACCGTCTTGTCATAAACGGCCCAGGACGGCAGCGACGCCACTTCCGGCGATTCATACTGGGTGAGATAGCCGTCGGCCCCAAGCTTCACCGCCTGATCCACGCCCGAGGTCCAGATCAGATCGCCGCCGACCTGCTTCGCGGCGGCCTCGGAGATGACGCGATTGTAGACGCCGTTGGTGCCGACATCGTTGTAGTCGATCTTGATGCCCGGATATTTCGCGGTGAAGGCGTCGAGCAGGGCTTGCGCCTGCGACAGGTCGGTCGCGGCATAGATGGCGATTGCGCCTTCCTTGTTGGCCTCAGCCACCATCTCTTCGCTTGCCGCCACGGCAAGGCTCGTCGCACTGAAGGCGGCGGTAGCCGCGATCGCGGCGATCTTGAGAGTCAAAGTCATATTCTCCTCCTAGGTGATTGTCCGTCGGGAATGAAATGCACGACAAAGCCATCGCTGCCGCCTCAGAGGCATCCACCGACCGATGCTGAGATGTTCAGGCGCGCGGACCGTCCCAGACCCAGCGGGCCCGGACGCCCGACAGGCTCCAGGTAAAGCGTCAGAAAGGACCGGCCGGGGCCCCTCATCGCGGGCAATGGGCAAGGTGCCCGCTGCCGACGACAGGCGCGAAGTCTTGCATTGATTGTTCCTCCTGTCGGCCGCGTGTCTCCTCACCGACCGATCTGAGACAGGCTACGGGTAGAACCTGTCATGTACCTGTCACCGCGGCGCGGCCGAAAAGGCATGCCCCGGCCATGCCTTGCAGCCGACAATCCTGCATTTGGCGCGCTCGTCATTACTCTGCTGCCTGCAGCGTCACGGCAGCCGCCGCTTGCCCGATGTCGAGGGCTTGGTATGACATGGCTGTGCCTGAATGCACCTGCGATGCCGAGAACCGTTGATGTGCGAAGGGAGGCTTGCGCGGCACGTCGACGGAATTTGAAGCAACTCCCGCTTTGGGGAAATACCGGGATTATCTGGCAGGAGGGCAAACCCTTGGAATTCAGTAGGAGAACATTCATCACTTCCGCCTTGGCAGCGGGCGCGCTTGCTTCCGGCTCGCGCTATTCGATTGGCGCACAGCCCCCTGAAGGTCGGCTTCGTCTATTCGAGCCCAGTCGGCGACTTCGGATGGTCCTACCGCCATGAGGTCGGACGGCATTGAGACCAGCTTCATCGAGAACGTGCCGGACGGGCCCGACGCGGAACGCGTGCTGGTCGACAACGGCGCCGACGTCATCCTCCAGCACACCAACAGCACCGCACCATGCCAGGTTGCCGAGGAACGTGGCGTCTACTGCTTCGGCCAATATTCCGACATGTCGACATTCGCGCCAACCAAGCACCTGTGCCATCGTCGACAACTGGGGGGGCCAACTAGATCCGCCGCGTCCGCGAGCTGATGGAAGGGCGCTGGCAGAGCGCCTCGAGCTGGGGCGTCATGGCCGAGGCGCTGGTGGAGATAGCGCCCTACAACCCGGTCATATCGGCCGATGTCGTGAATGACGCCGAAGCGATACACAAGAGCATCATCTCGGGCGACCTGCATCCCTTCGCCGGGCCGATCATCAAGCGCAACGGCCAGGAAGGGGTGGCGACCGGGAAGGCGCTGGCCGACGAGGACATCCACGCCATGAACTGGTTCGTGCGCGGTATCGACGGCGACCTGCCGAGTTAACCCGGAAGAGGCCCCGAACGGGCAGCGGCGATACACCATTCCTGCTGGAACGCCGGCACCTATGATCGCGCGTTTAGCAGCCGTCGTTGTCGATCACGATGTCCAGCCTGCCACCGGGGAGCGGCGATAATGGCTTTTGCAGCACGGCGGCACTGCCGAGTTCGGTTTCCACTCTTTCGACAAAGCGAAAGCCATGCGCTTCGTAGAATGGCTGCGCCCGTTCATTTGCGACAAGCCAGAGATGCGTCGCCCCCCAGGCCCGTGCGCGCCGCTCGGCCTCGGTCAGCAATTGCGCGCCGATGCCCTTGCGCCATGCGGCCGGCGCGACGAACAGGTCTTCGAGAACGGCCCTGCCCTCCGCCCCATCGGCAATGACAGTTACGAAGCCGGCGATCTCCCCGGCCTGCTCAGCAAGCGTGATGAAGGGCAGATGCCCTGGCTGCACGATGCGCGCTTCCGGCAGCGCCTTCAGCGCCTCGGCATGATCTCCCCATGCCAGCGAGGATTCCAGCTTGAGCGCGCCCAGCCTGTCGAGGTCGCAGGCTTCGGCTGAACGCAGAGAGATGCCCGGGCCCATCAGGCCTCCACTACTTCGCCGGGCATGTCACCGGCATGTCCATGCGGGCTTTCAGCCACAGGGCGGCCTGCGACAGCACGTCGGCCATATGCGATTTTCCCGTAGCGTCGACCATGCCGTGATCGAAGGCCGGAAACTCCCAATAGGTCAGGTTGCAGCGCCCGTCCTTGGCGAAAAGATCGCTGACCATGCGGGCCGTATTGACCGAGGTGGCGGCATCTCTTGCCCCCTGTATCAGCAGGAATTCGGTGTCGGCGCGCAGCATATCATCAACGGGACGGCGGTCGATCCCATCCGCCCAGTATTTCAGGCTATGCCCGGCCCACAATTCCGCGCTGTCCGGATTCTGCCGGGCCTTCGCGAACGCCGCATCGGCTGTCAGCCGCCCGTCCTCGGGGATCGATTGGCGAACCTCCTCACCGAAGGTCACGCCACCGCCGGTGGAAATCAGAATGCTGAGGTCCGCCCTGACATCGGCGGCCAGTGCGGCCATGGTCATGCCACCTTCAGATCCTCCGAACAGGACCATCCTGCCGTCCCACCATGCCGCGCCGCGCAGGCTCTCGACAATCTGGCGATAGTCCGCGATGCGCTGGGACACCGTGTGATGCTCGCGAAAGGTCTGCGAGCAATCGAGATGATCGTTTGCCGGACTGTCTTTCGGATCGACGCCGTACTTCTCCACCGTCAGTGCTGCGAGGTCTGCAAAGGCTGCGCGCGCCGCCTGCATGCTGAGGCTCGCCATGGCCGGCGCACAACCAGACCCCTGCGCGATCACCACAAGCGCGGTTTCCCCTTTCCCCTCCGGTCGATCAAGTGTCCAGTGAATAGCGCTGCCATCGGCGCGCGGCGTTGCGTGCGATTGCGGTTCGGCCAAGGCGGGAGTGCCCCAGGCAAGGCCAGCGAGTGCTATGGAACAAAGATATCGAAGATTACGGGTCATTCCTGTCTCAGCGAATCGGCAAGGCCATTGCAGCCCGAAAACCAAGAGATAGGCGCGAAACCTTCCTAAACGACTTGTCGGGGAGCGCAAGTAGCGCAAGATGTGCCCACTGCCTCTGAGCACGTAGGTCGTCAAGCCGCGGTGTTGCACCCCGTTCCGAGGCTTGCCATGCTCTCAGCACATGGAGGGAGCGGGTCGCGAAGGCGGCAATTGCCCGTTATTCGCTGGACTTCATTTAGCGTCTTGGTCGACAGCACCCACATAGAAGAGGGCGCATGCCTCTTGTGACTAGGAGGGCTAGAGAAACTGTAATCTTCGTGCTACATATTCGTGCAATTTGTAGTGCGAAGGTGTCGAAATGCCTACTCCACACAACCCTCCCGCTGCGGTGCGGCGCGCGCTGCGCAAGCTTGGGGCGGATATCCATGATGCCCGTCGACGTCGACGGCTGCCGATGGCGGTCGTAGCAGAGCGCGCCTTCACGTCCCGGTCAACGTTGCAGAGGGTCGAAGCCGGGGACACCAACGTCAGCATCGGCATCTATGCCGGCGTCCTGCAGGCGCTCGGCCTGCTCGACGGCCTAAGCCAGGTCGCCGACATCAGCAAAGACAGCATCGGCCAGGCGCTCGCCAGCGCCAATCTGCCCAAGCACGTCCATCTCAAGCGGCCGACCGGATCGTCCCGTGATGGCTGACTTTGAGGTGCATATAGATCTGGACGGTCGCACGCGCCCGATCGGACTGGCGAGGAGCAATCGCGTCCGAGGCGTGGAGACCGTCCTCTTCGAGTACGACGGTGCATGGTTTGAGGACCCGGACCGCTTCTCGCTGGAGCCCGCACTTGCACTGACGCGTGGCGCATTCGCTCCTCCTGCCGGACTGGCGACGTTCGGCTCCATCGGCGACTCGGCGCCAGATACCTGGGGACGCCGCCTCATGCAGCGCGCCGAGCGTCGCCTCGCCGATCGCGAAGGCCGTGCCGTTCGCACCCTTGTGGAAAGCGACTACCTGCTCGGCGTCGCCGACGAGACAAGGCTGGGCGCACTCCGCTTCCGCTGGGTTGGGAACGAGGTTTTCCAGGCACCGATCCGTGCTGGCGTTCCTGCTCTGATTGAGCTTAGCCGGTTGCTCCAAATCACCGAACGGATTCTCCGGGACGAGGAAACGGATGAGGACCTCCAACTCATCTTTGCCCCCGGCTCCTCCCTCGGCGGCGCGCGTCCAAAGGCGTCGGTCATCGACCAACGTGGTTGCCTCTCCATTGCCAAATTCCCGAAGGAGACCGACGACTACAGCATGGAGACGTGGGAAGAGATCGCCCTGCGGCTGGCCGGCAAGGCAGGTATTGCCACTCCTCAACACGAGCTGATCGACGTCGCTGGCAAAGCGGTCATGCTGTCACGACGCTTCGACCGCGACGGTGCAATCCGCATCCCATTCCTGTCGGCGATGGCGATGATGGGCGCCAAGGACGGGGAGCGCGGCAGCTATCCGGAGATCGTCGATGCCCTTGCTCAACACGGCGCCCAGGGGAAGACGGACGCCCATGCCCTCTATCGGCGTGTCGTCTTCAACGTGCTGATCTCCAATGTCGACGACCACCTCCGTAACCACGGTTTCCTGTGGCTGGGAAAGGCCGGTTGGTCTCTCTCACCGGCATACGACCTCAATCCCGTTCCAACCGATCTCAAGGCACGGGTACTGACGACGAACATCAATCTCGACGAGGGCACCTGCTCGCTCGATCTACTGGAGGCCGCGTCTGAGTTCTTCGCGCTCACGCTGCCGCAAGCGCGCGCGATTATCAAAGAAGTCGCGACCGTGACCGCGACTTGGCGCAATACCGCCAGGGCAGTCAGCGCCCGCTCGACTGAGATTAATCGCATGGCCAGCGCCTTCGAGCACGACGACCTCAAGCGAGCGCTGGCGCTATGACGAGAACATCCCTTCACAGCTTTGAGCCAGCGGCCGCGAGTCCCATCACCGGCGCCACCGTCGATCTGGAAGTCTCAGACATCGAGGATGCCAGCATTCGAGAAGTGCTGCAGACGCCCGGCGCGGCCTATGGTGCGTGGTCGATCCTCGACGCATTGCTGGCACCGACCGGCGTGGGAACGCCGTTCATGCGTGCTCGACTTGCGCCTCAATCCGGGCGGCCTGCTCGACCAGGCGACGCGGCGCGGACGCCGTCGACCATCGCCTCGAAAGTGGCCGCCGGCACCGAGTAGAACTCGACCTTGTCGCCTCTCGTCACCGCGACAGCCTCGCCTGCCGCACGCCCGATGACTCCCTCCGCGTCTTCGCGGACCTCGGTAATCGAAACCGTCCTTGTCATGCGCTCTCCTCCAGCCAGCTTTCGACCTTCAGGCCCCTGATCCGGGCGAACTCGCTCACGTTGGCGGTGACCAGCGTCGTGCCCAGCGCGTAGGCGTGCGCGGCGATGAATAGGTCGTTGGGGCCGATGGGCTTGCCCGTGGCGTCCAGCTCGGCGCGGATGCCGGCATATGGCGACCTTCTTGGGCTCGCAGTCCGCTTCGGATCATCCGGTGAGGTGCTGGCGGCGGGCGAAGGCATCGAGAGCGTGCTATCCGTCCGTGAGGTGATGCCCGGAATGGCGGCCTGTGCAGCTCTCTCGGCAGCACACACGCGAGGCTTTGAGAAGGTCTGGTGTTGAACAGCGAGGCATCAAAATGCGCGGTTCCCGGGCATTGACGAGCATTTGTCTCGGCTTACATCCTCATGGAACTCAAAGCTCACTGCTGGCAGTCGGAGAGACCGGCAATGTCAGGCGTAGATGTTCTCTCGGATCTGATCCGCGCAGCCAACAGACCTGACGATCTGTGCAACTTCGAACGCGACAAACTCCTGGAACGGGCGGCGGAAACCATCAGCGATTACCGTGAGGCGCTCAATTCCGTGCCGACGAATAATCTCGGCTCCGGTGACATCGTCTTCGACCTTTACTCCATGGCCTATGCTGGCAATCCGCCAAGCCATCAAGCGGCATCGGAGGTCATGCTCAGGGCTGTTACGGACATCAGAACACTGCGCATTCAGATGAGACGGGCGCACCGTTTGCCTTAACCGACTGGCCCAAAGCAGCGCTCGACCGCCGATGTCACTGTGCTAGCCTCGACACTCAACCGCCTGAAGCTTGACGCGGCCAACCCCTCATGGGAGCGTTACCTCGCTGCTTCACAGCAAAACCCGAAACTTTTTACCCGCTTCGGCGGGTATTTTTTTGGCGCACTGGCATCACGATCACAATCCTATCGCTGCATATCGCCCTGCTGTGCGGCTCGGACGCGCATGCGATTGCCCCCCGCTCGCCCCGGCATAGATTCCGCGTTGACCGCTACCCATGAAACAACTTTGTCGGATGGAGAACGGTCATGGCAACCACCGACATCGTCTCCGATCTTATCCGCGCCGCGAACATTGGTCGATGACCTGACCTGCTTCGAACGGCGGGAGGTGCTGACCCACGCCGCCGAAACCATTGCCGAATACCGCCAAGTGCTCAACTTCACGCCGACGAATAATCTGGGATCGGGTGATGTCGTCTTTGCCCTATACCGGATGGCCTACAACATCGAGTTGTTCGGTCCCGCTGCGGTGTCCGAGGCAATGCTCAAGGCCGTCGTGGTTATCAGGGCACTGCGGATTACGCTGGACGAAATATAAATCTCTGTGTGAACTTGGGATATTCAGTGTAGAGCGGCCTTGAACCAGTCAACAAATCGGCAATATTGGCTATAGGATTGACGCGATTCAGAAAGCCCATCACCTAAATCAGGGTTACGCTCGCTATGCTCTTGTTGGGGAGATGCAGATGAAAGTGGAAGGACCGCGCTACCGACCGCCACTTAGTCAGCCTCCTGTCATTTTGGGTCCGAATTGCTGCGCCCGTTGCCGGAAGCCAGCGACGGTGAAGGTTCTGGTGGGGCCGCTTGTCTATGTCTGTGTCGCGTGCCTGGAAAGCGATCCTGCCGCTGGTGATCCATGGGAAGCCGACGGCGGTGAAGCCACCCACAAACAAGGCTGAAGAGCGCAAGGTGCCACCAGACGATCGCGGTCCTCGCCAGATACAGCACCCGCCCGTGCTCATCCCGATTGGTGGCGTTCAGCAGGCTAAGCCCGTCTAACACCATTGGGCAGAGGTTCGGCGCTGGGCTGGGGCCTTGACCACCAAACTCGCCATAACCCCAGATAGCGAACGAGTGCTATAGCCATATCGACTTCTTCGGTCATTCCCTCCTGAAACTTGCGGATCAGGAACTTGGCCGCACCACGCTGCATTGCGGGACTACACAACGGCTCTCGGAGATCGAATCGGGCGAGAACACGCTCAATCATCGCCATGTCGCTAGGGGCGAAATACTCGTGGTGACCGTCGGAAGACATGCGACCTCCCCGAAACCAGTGCTGAACTACCCGCGACAGCACTCCCATCACTGCAGTCAACAACTGCATGTGTTTTTGTGATTGAGCCGCTAACAAGATAAAAGTACTACCTTGTTCCGAATCAGTTAAGCGACTGGTAATTGAAATTTAGATGTCAAGACAATCCGAGCGAGCGAAGACGATACCGCAGCTTATGGGCTCGCTCCTCTGGTCGCCGACTTCCGCCTTCCGCTCTGGCTGAGCATCTAGACCTTGCCTTCCGAAGGCATTCTGCCAAAGTGTGTGCGCTACTAAGGCCCCATGGGAGCAAGACGGGCGGTGGCTCTTTGGGCCGGTCCGTCTTTTGGCCCTGCTCCGGCGGGTCCTTTTTTGCGATCATGCCCTATGAATGATGTTCAAGAAATTTCAATGGCTTGGCGTAATAGCTTCATATCGCACATAGAATCTCAACGGTTCCTTCTCGTAAGCAGGAGGCGGGCCCGATGCACCGGTCTCGTTTTGGTTGCCATCCTGAGAGCACCCAGCGACCTGCCAAATTAGCTGCCCATACAGAGAACGAAGCCCGTCCTCGCTGGCTCCTTGAGGCCTCGGCAATTGGGGTGAGCTTCTCTCCTTGTTTAGAGGCCGCCCAGGTTTTGGCCCCGACCCGCAAGCGCGTTACTGCTCGCTCGCCGCAGCTCCCCCTTCAATCTCTCAAGTCACGTGGCCGGTTCATCATTTCGATGGACCGCCATGGACCCAGCACATCACCCAAGCCAAACTCATGAACCAAGCCCCCACCAGCCTTGCCGACCACAAACCGGCAGCGGCGCACCAAGAACACAGCGACCTATACCGGCACGTTAGCCTGAGTTGGGATGACGGCGACGGTCCCGCGACCCGTATCATCGAATGTAAGAACCGAATTCAATGGAACATCCAGCGCCATAGAGGAGGCCGCTGGCGCGGAGAAAGATTCTGCCGGATGCGCGACAGCGGCGGCGTCTTCGCTCTCGTTCTGCGGTCGCGGAAGCCTCAGGTCTAGGAGTTCCCCCAGTGGGTGACCGACGCCTCCCGTCCATCCGTAAGAACGGCGGTTGCATCGCCGGTCAGGAGACGCTCGGTAAGGAAGGCGGTAGTCCGACGAGCAGACCCTCGGCGACGCTGGCGCCCCAGAGGGCCATCGCAGAGAAGCCCCCTCGGCTCAAGCGTCACCTGGGCGTCAGATAGGCTGGATCAATCGTCATCGTGACTCTCAACCCCTGCGCTGTCCATTCGCGCTTTATGCTTCCGCCAAGTTGCTTTTCGACGGTGATCTGACTGAGCCGAGTTCCGAAGCCTTCATGATCGGGAGCCCCTTCAAGTGTGCTGGCTCCGCGCTCGGTCCAGACCAGGACGATGTGCCCGTGCTGTTCGGCGCAGTCAAAGGATATGCTGCCCGACGGCTCCCGAAGGGCTCCGTGTTTGGCGGCGTTTGTCATCAGTTCGTTCAGGACTAGCGCGAGAGGCGTCACTGCCTGCGAGGAAAGGGTGAAATCTCTGCCGGTCACTCGAAGTCTTTCATCGTCGGCAGCATCCAGACACGGCGACAGGATGGTACGGATCAGCTCATGCAGTGTCGTCTGGGCGGTGCTGTCGGCTCCATCTGCGCTCGGAACCGTGAGTGCATGAGCTCGGGCGAGAGCCTCTAGGCGCCCGCTGGCCATCTCGGCCAGTTGGGCCGGGGTTCTAGCGCGGTTAGCGGACAAGGTGATCAAGCTGCTCGCAAGTGAAAAGACATTCTTGATGCGGTGTTCCATTTCTTTAAGGAGGAGCCGCCGTTGATCCTCGGCCTGTTTCCGCTCCGTGATGTCCCTGCCGATCCGTGAGGCGCCCACTATCTCGCCGTTGCCGTCTTTCAATGGCGAGACCGTCAGGGACACATGGATTGCGGTGCCGTCCTTGCGCAGGCGCACGGTTTCATAATGGTCGACGCGCTCTCCGTTTCGGATACGCGCCTGGATGCAGGACTCCTTGTCACGCAGCGCCGCGGGAATAAACATCGTCACTGACTTGCCGATGGCTTCATCGGCGCGATAACCAAAGAGTAGCTCAGCGCCGGTGTTCCAGCTTGTGATGGTCCCGTCGAGATTCTGGGTCACTATGGAGTCGTGAGAACTTTCGACGATGGCGGCGAGGAGTTGCGTGTCGCGGTCCAATCGGGATTTCTCTTCGTCTGTCGCGAGCCGCTTGACACCCTTGATCATTACACAAGCCCCTGCCACGTAAAAGTAAGCACGTTAAAAATTAAGGTATATTCTAAGAATACGACTTCCTCAAATCATCAATTTTACTGTCGTAATAATCTGACCTTATGCTGAAGCTACTTTCAGCAGGGTGAATTGTGGTTCATCGCCGAGTCATGTGTACCGAAACCGGATGGACCGTCGAAAAGGACCCCTAAGATGAACTGACCGCCACGCTCAACGCCATCCAGAGTTTGCGCTACACGACGCAGAAGAGCTTGCGGCGGTCTTGGGCATCACCGAGGCGGCCATGTCCAAGCGCATCCATCGCATCATCGCCACCGGACGGATCACCGAGGAAGCCAGCTTCGATCCCGAAGAGGAGGACGAAGACCCCGACTACTGACGCGGGGCAACACTTGGGAAGGGAGCTATGGCTCCCCTCCTGCTCTTTCCTGTTCTCTTTCTCCTATACCGGGGAAACTGGAAAGTGGCAGCTGCTGCTCAAGGCCCAGAACGATGAGTGCCGTGTGGGATATGAACGTCAGGAACGTGAAAGAGGCGGAAGTTATGCAATCGCCGAAGGAGGCCTGTCGGCTTCGCTGCGCGACCTTGGCCGTTTCGGCATGATCTACGCCAGGAATGGCTACCTCAACGGCAGACAAATCGTCCCGGAGGAATGGGTTCGTCAAACACGCATTGGCGATACGACACGCTTTGCCGAAGTTTACAAGACCGATTGGGCGCGGGGAGCCTATCGCAACCAGTTCTGGATCGATGATGTCGAAGGCTCTGTCATCATGGCACGCGGTGTCTTCGGCCAGTTGATTTATATCGACCACGAGCGGGACTTCGTGGGCGTAAAGCTTTCTAGCTGGCCAGTTGCCATCGATCCGGTCTTGCGCATCAATGCCCGAGATATGATGAACGCGATCGCAGCGAGTCTGTAGACACCCGCACTGTGCCGGGATCGCCCCGGTTGAGTTGCTCTAGGTTCGCACTGGTTCTCAGTAGTTTCGGGATACTCTGCCTCGGCCCTTGAAGTGGCATGCGACGGAGGCTACTTTCACGACTAACCCTGAACCGAGGCATAGACCATACGCGCCGCAACAAGATCTGCGAGCGACGATCCGACCGCTTTGAAAAGAGTGATCTGCCGGGCCGATGTTCGCGCTACGCATTGATTACGGCATAGATCCTGCAACGCGCCGACAATTTGGTCTTCCGTGATCGCGCCGCATTGCAGGGGTTGTATCAGGTCGCCGGCTTCCTTGAGCGCCTCGGGGCGATCCACATAGATCGTCGCCCGTTGCATGACTGCATCGTCCGCTTCGCGCATGTTTGGCGTGAAGCTGCCGATCAGGTCGACATGCGTGCCTTCCGACAACCACTCGCCGCGGATGATCGGATCGATCGCCAACGTCGCAGCGCTGACTATGTCCGCTGCTCCGACTTCTCGCTCAAGATCCTCCACGAGACGCGCCTTGAAGCCGCCATCGTTTAGCCGATGCACAAGATCTTTGGCTGCGCTTGCATTGATGTCCCACACGGCAACTTCCGTGATCGGGCGGATTGCCCGTAAGGCGTCGGGCACGAGACTGGCCACCTTGCCGGAACCGATCAGCAATAAGCGACTGGAATCTTCCCGTGACAGATAGTGGGCACCCAGCGCGGCTGTGGCAGCCGTGCGGCGTGCGGTAATCGTGTTGCCATCGATGAAGGCGAGCTGTTGGCCGGTATCGGCATCGCACAGAATGTAGGTCGACGTCAGACCCGGCAGATTTCGCGAACTGTTGCCGGGGCACACGCTGACGATCTTGATCCCGAGATAGCGGCGATCCATCTGTTCGTAGTCCCAGGCGGGCATCAGCAGCAAAGTCGAATCCGGTAGGACCCGACTTTCGATCGTATGGTGATGTCGCTCCGGGGATTCGCAACCGACGGCAAAGCCTTTGGCAAGCTCGTCGATCAACGCCCCATAAGCCAGTGCGTCCGCGGCCTGTCTGGCATCGATTATCTTCATTCGGGTGATTCCAACCGCCTCTATGCCCGTTACTGCGCAGAGGTCGGCATGTTGAAAATCTGCTGGATGGTACGGCCGTTGCGAATGCCTTCCAGCCACGCCTTTTCCTTAATGAGATGAGCCTCAGCCGCTGCCAGTATGTCCTCGGCCCGCTCAAGCGGGACGATCACCACGCCATCATCATTGCCGAGTACGATGTCGCCCGGGCGCACCACCGCGCCGGCCACCGAGATCGCGGCATCGATAATGCCGCCGAAACCGTGATGCGGTCCGCGCGGAACCACAGACTTGCAGAAAATGTTGAAACTGAGCTGACGCACCTCTTCAACATCACGGATCGCGCCGAAGACCACAGCGCCCCCCAGTTGCCTGTGGGCGGCCTCAGCCGTCATGATGCCACCCCACACGGCGGTGTCCTCCACGCCGCCGGCGTCGACAACAATCACCTCGCCCTGTTCAGCAATGCCGATCAGTTCGCAAATGCTGCCGCAATCGCCCGCCATGGCCGTCACCGTACGCGCTTGACCGCAGAGCGTGATGCCGCTCGAAACCGGCTTGATTACCGCACTCATCGCCTGGGTGCGATTGAGGCAATCGGAAGCGACCGCCGGAGGAATAGCGCGCCACGCATCCAGTTCAGCGTCCGACAGTTTTCTGAACGGGGCGTTTACTCTTTGAAATGCCATGTTGGCACACTCCTTGACGCACTGAACTCAGTGACGGTGGTTTTCCCATCCGGGATTGACGTTGTTTCGAACCTTGTTGCACAGAAGGAAATCCATCAGGATTTCCGCAGAGAACGTGCGCATATCGACATAGCCGGCGGCGGAATAGAACGCGGCATGCGGGGAGACGATCAACCGTCCAGCAAGCCAGTCTTCGTCATTGCGCCAAGCTTCGAGCAAGGCCGGCGACGGCGATGGCGGCTCGACAGGCAGCACATCCAGCCCCGCTGCGGCGAGCTTGCCGCTCTTCAGCGACCGGTAGAGCGCGTCGATATCGAGGAGACCGCCGCGGGCAATATTGATCAGGATGCTGTCGTCGCGAAATTGGGCCAGCAATGCGTCGTTGATCATCGCCCGCGTCGCAGTGCTCAGCGGTACATGCAGGCTGACGATGTCGGACTGAGCGACCAGTTCCTCGAGCGATTGCTTGCGTGCAATGCCCAAGCCAAGTTCGTGCCCTTCGGGCAGATAGGGGTCGTAGTAGATAACGTCCATATCCAGTGCCGCCGCTCGGCGCGCGATGGACGTACCGATACGACCGAGACCGATGGCGCCGAATGTCAGTCCGCGAATGCGCCGCACGACCGGCGCATTTTCAGCCACGAACCCCCGGACCAGATCAGCCTTGAGACGCCTTTCATATGTGCCGAGGCCACGGGTCAGATAGAGCAGCATGGCGATGGCATGATCCGCGACTTCCGTGGTCCCGTAATTCGGCACATTGGAGACCGCGATACCTGCCTTGCGGCACGCATCGACATCAACATTGTCGAAGCCGACGCCGACCCGGACGATCAGTTTGCACTTATCGAGCAAAGCGACCGTGTCGGGTGCAATCCGCATGCGATGCCAGACAAGAATTCCGTCGCACTCTCGCCAGTGTTGTTCGGGAATCGCCCTCGGATCGGTCTCATCATAGATCAGGTACTCAAAATGTTCCCCGGAAATCGCGCTTTCGATGGAAAGGTCCCGTAAATGAGCATCCGGCACCAGGATTTTGTAGGTCCGCATTAAGTCTTCCTCCAACGACGATCACAAGACTTTCGCCAAGAATGATTTCAGGCGCGGATCGGACGGATTGTTAAAGAACCGGTCCGGCGCACCGTGTTCGACCATCACGCCGCCATCGGTAAAAAACACCTGATCGGCGACTTGCTGCGCAAAGCGCATTTCATGAGTCACCAGCACGCAGGTCATGCCCTCTGAGGCCAGATCGCGGATAACGTTGAGCACTTCCTGGACCATCTCTGGATCGAGCGCGGCAGTGACCTCGTCGAAAAGAATGATTTCCGGCTGCATGGCCAGAGCGCGGGCGATAGCAACCCGTTGCTGCTGACCGCCTGACAGTTCGCCCGGATAGGCGTTTTCCTTACCGGACAACTGAACCTTGGCGAGGAGCTTCACCGCGCGTTCGTGCACGTCCTGTTTGTTGTGGCCCAGCACCTGGATCGGCGCCATCATGATATTCTGCAGGACCGTCTTGTGCGGAAACAGGTTGTATTGCTGGAACACCATCGACACTTTGTGGCGCAATGGAACCAGCTCCTTTTCGGATTGCAGGAGCTCAACGGAGAAATCGTCCACCCGGATCGTGCCACGATCGACGGATACCAAACCGTTGAGGCAACGTAACAGTGTCGATTTGCCCGAGCCGGACGGGCCGATAATACAGGCGACGTCACCAGCCTGAATGGTCATCGAAATTCCCTTGAGCACGGCGATTGACCCGTAGCTCTTGTAGATGTTCGCAACTTCGATGAAGGGCTTGCAAGGTGGTGTATTCATGTCACTTGCCTTTGCTCAGGCTGCGCTCAAGGGCGCGCGTCCAGGTCGCCAAGGGATAGGCGAAAAGAAAAAACAGCAGGAGGATGTAGAGATAGACGGCCGCGGCATAGTCGTCGCCGTCGCTGGCAATGACCGTCTTGCCGATCGAAAGCACATCGGATGTCCCGGTGACCACGACAAGGCTAGTGCCGATGAAGAGCATCGCATAGGTGGTCATCAGGTTCGGGAGCATCAGCGGGAATGCCTGAGGCAGAATGATGAGGCGCAGAATCTGGCCGCGGCGATAACCGAGTGCGCGCGCGGACTCCCACTGGCCGTCCGGCACGGCATGTATGCCGTTGCGAAAGGCTTCCGCGATATAGGCGGTCACAGGGAATGACAGGCCGATGACAGCCTTGAGAAACGGCGAGACGAAAATGTGATGGCCGAAGATGCTCACATTGAATGGCAGCAGGTAGAGCATCGCATAGAGCACCACCAGCCATGGAGAACTGCGCAGCAGATTCATGAACACGACGGCGACGCTTCTGACCATCGCATTCGGGGAAACCATCGCGCCCCCTAGAAAGAAGCCGCAAACGAGCGCTATCGCCATGGAAAGGACGCTAATGATCACATTGGCGGAAAAGCCGCCGCCGAAGCCGGAGAAGTTGGAGCTGCCGGTGAGGAGGAGAGAAGAGCGGTCAAAAAGAACCCGCAATGCCTCGCCTGTTCCCTGTCCGTAAAGGGTGAGGAGGACGGCCAGCAGGGCGGCGACAACACCAAAGAAGCCGAATGTAGCAGAAGTGGTTTCTTTGCTCATTTCATTGCTCCCGCGCCAAATCCAGGAATAGTCAAAGCCTTTGCGAGCTGTTTTGCGAGCAGGACGACCAGTGTGGTTATGACGAGATAGATCAGCCAGAGCACGATCATCACTTCGAGATTGAGGAAGGTCTCCAGCGTGATCTGGGTTGCGTAGAACATGACGTCGGTTACTGCGACGAGCGCGGCCTGGGCCGAGGTCTTGATTAAGCTGACGACATTGCTGGTCATATTCGGAATGGTCAGCCGCAGAGCAATCGGCAGTTCGATCCAGCGGAAAATCTGTGCACGGCTATAGCCGAGGCTTATGCCGCCCTCGACCGTCTGGCGCGGTACCGAATTTATTCCTGAGCGGATAACTTCGATGGCGATGGAGCCATTATATAGCGCCAGAGATATCACGACGCAGGCAAACCCGGACAAGAGAGGTATCCGTTCGCCAGTCGTGGCATCGGTGTAAGACATGCCGAGATCGGACAGCATGAAATACAGGAAGAGCAGTTGCACAAGCGGCGGCGTATTTCTGAACAGATCGATCATGATGATCGTCAACGGCTTGGCGACCGGAATGTTGAAATGAATAATTGCCGCGCCAACAACACCGATGATCAGCATCAGGATGGTGCCGACGCCAGTTATGGCAAGGGTCGTGCCAAGCCCTTCCAGCAGCCAGTCTTGATAAAGCGGGTCTGCCAGCCATTCAAAATCAAGACTGAATAGCATTATTTAGTTCCGGTGTTTGCTCGGATTCTGCGGCTGCAAGTCGGACCACATCGCAACCGGGTTGCTGGTTGACGGCGGCGGACGCTCTTGCCCGCCTACCACAACCGGTCACTTTGTCCCCGATATCTGTCAATCAATATCCGGCCGCCTTGGCGTCCGCAGCGCGCTTGGCGACATATTCCGTTTCGCCCATGTTATAAGCCTTTTCGGCCTCGACCAGAATCCCCGCCGCTTCAGCGGCAAGAATGGCCTTGTTCACAGCCTCCAGAAAGCGCGGCTCATTCTTGCGCACACCGCCTGCGATCGGGATGTAGTTGAACGTATCGAGCGCGATCTTATACTTCTTGCCCCATTCCGGGTCGGAGAGCTTTTGCTGCAATATGGGCCCGTCAAAGGCCAAGCCGGCGCAACGGCCGTCCTGGAAAGCTTTGAACATGTCGGCGGTTCCGGTAAACAGCACCGTCTGGGCGCCATAGGTCCCCGTCAGTGCGCGATTATAAAGATTGCCCTGCATGCCGCACAATTTCAGGCCGCGCACGTCTTCCCACTTGGAAATGGTCGTCTCTTTCGGCGCCATCAGGACCACGCCGGCCATGTTGTAGTATTCTTCAGTGAAGTCGAGGACTTTGGCGCGCTCCGCATTCTTGCCAAGCGTCGCCAGGATCAAATCGATTCTTCCGGCATTCAATAACTCGATACGGTTCGAGGCCACCACTGGGACCAACTCGATATCGCCCTCCGAGCCGACAAGCGCTCCGGCAACAAATTTCGCCAGATCGATTTCGAATCCTTTCAGTTGGTCGTCCTTGGTTAGAAAGCCAAAGGGCACGTAGTCATTCTTGATACCGACAATCAGCTTGCCTCGTGCCTTGATATCGTCGAGCTGATCCGCTCGGGCAGTGGCGCCAACCGCAATTCCCGAAATCGCCGCTGCAAGCGAAAGCTTGATGAGTGAACTCATGATCATTGAAATTCCCCGTTTTTTCATTCGACAGGACTCTATAGACAAACAGAATATAATTCATAATACTTATTTCTTAGATTAACATAAGTTTGCCTTATAAGGAGGAAGCGGTGTACATCAGGCAGCTCGAAGCTTTCAAGGCTGTGATGGCGATGGGGAGCGTCAGTCGCGCTGCCGAGCTGCTCTGCGTTTCCCAGCCAGCTGTCAGCCAATTGATCAATCAGCTGGAGCTCTATTGCGGCTTTCCGCTTTTTGAGCGCAAGGGCAAGAGATTGCATCACACGCGGGAAGCAGAAGCCCTTCTGGTCGAGGTTGAAGCCATGTTTGCCAGCGTCAACCGAGTTGCCCGGGTCGCTACGGCCCTCAGAGATCAGAAATGGGGAGCGTTGACGATCGGGGCATTCCCCGCCATCGCGCGCCGTGATCTCCCAAAAATCGTCGCCGACTATGCGCAGCAGCGGCCAAATGTGGTCTTTCACTTGCAGAGCATGATTTCAAGAAGTCTGATCGACGCCGTCGCAAGCCGTCAGCTGGATTTCGGCATCAGCTTCATTCCGGGGGACCGGGATGAGATCGAGAGCATTCCACTAAAGAATTTGCGAGCTGTATGCATCTTGCCCGTCGGCCATCCGCTTGCGGAAAAGGAGATCATCAATGCACGGGATATTGCAGGGGAGCCCTTTATCTCGCTCGGGCCTCAGGACCAGTCACGCATGCTGATCGACAAGATATTCGACGACCTGCAGCTTCCGCGCAAAATGCAAATCGAAACCGGACAGTCAGAGACCGCCTGTACCTTTGTATCCCTGGGTGCCGGTGTTTCGGTGGTGGATCCGATCAGCGCGGCGGGATGTGGCGGCGACAGTTTGGTTGTCCGGCAGTTCGAACCGGTAATCACGTTCAATATCTGGCTCATACGGCCGAGAATGGCAGTGAAATCCGGCATTATCGATCATTTCATCGAATTTCTTCAGAATGAACTATCGAAGTCGTCAATCTGAGAGGCGGATTTCGGGCACGCAACGATCAATCTCATTGTCAGCGGCTGCATAGCCGCCCAGCCTGTTGAGGCATCAAGGCGGCGTTCATTGTCTCCCAGCCAAACCTCTGGATTACTGCGCCGGCGCTGAACGATCAGACCAGACTGATAGCGAAGATCGTCATGTAATTGATGGCTTCCGTACGGAGCGTGACCTCATGCAATTGGGTCGGCTCTCGATCAGGTAACAGGCCTATTCCGTGCCGGAATGACCTCTTTCAAATGTCTTCATATGCAATCTGTGGCTAACCGATATCCTGCTTTGTATTTAAATCTCCGAAACAGAGTTGAGCGAATGCAGATCGACCCTAGATCCCACGGTCTTTGGGAAAAGACCGCACCTAAGGCACCTTTGACTTCGATTTTGAACGAAAGTGTTTCTGCAGACGTCGTCATCGTCGGCGGCGGCTTTACGGGTTTCTCGACGGCTCTTCATCTCGCGAAATTGAATGTCACGTCGATCGTGCTGGAAGCCGTTGAGATTGGCTTTGGAGGCTCGGGCCGAAACGTCGGTCTTGTCAACGCCGGTCTGTGGATCATGCCCGACGACGTGTTAGGAATCCTCGGACAGAAGCACGGCGAGAGGTGCCTGAAGGCCTTGTCGGATGCTCCGAAGCTCGTTCGTGATGTTGTGGACGAGGAGGAAATTCCTTGTGAGCTTGTGAGGAACGGAACACTCCATCTCGCGGCTAACAGCAACGGCCTCTCCGAACTCAAAGATCGGTATGCCCAGTGGAGTGCCCGGGGTGTATCGGTCGAATTGCTTGATGGTGGAGAAGCAGAACGTCGGACCGGGTCTTCCGCGTACTGTGGGGCTCTGTTCGACCCGCGCGCCGGGACAATTCAGCCGCTCGCCTATGTGCGAGGCCTTGCAAAAGCGGCGATCAAGAAGGGCATCAAGGCCTATACACAGAGCCCCGTCATTGCAGCAGAGCGGTCCGGCGCAGGCTGGCTGGTCAGAACTCGTGCGGGATCGGTTGCAGCAAAATGGGTCGTCGTGGCAACAGACGCGTACTCGGTTGGCCCCTGGGAAATCGTTCGCGACGAGCAGGTTCATCTCCCATATTTCAACTTTGCGACGGCACCACTTTCCGACAATCTACAGAGGACGATCCTTCCCGGACGCGAAGGCTGCTGGGATACCAAGGACATTCTTTCCTCCTTCCGGATGGACCAACAGGGTCGCTTGGTTTTCGGGAGTGTTGGTGCCCTCCGTAACACGGGCCGCTCGGTTCACAGGGCATGGGCAAAGAGATCGCTGAAACAACTGTTTCCTCAGCTTGGTGATGTCGAATTCGAGGCCGAGTGGTATGGAAAGATCGGAATGACCACTGATGCTGCGCCGCGCTTCCACAGATTAGACGAACACGTGGTGGGTTTCAGCGGCTACAATGGTCGGGGTATTGCACCAGGGACCGCCTTCGGGAAACTGCTTGCCTCGTATGTTGCTGGCCAAATCGACGAGGAAGACCTACCACTCCCCGTCACGGAAGCGAAAGCGCAGTCGCTACGAACGGTGAAAGAGGCCTATTACGAGGTCGGCGCCCAGGTTGCGCATATGGCCGGGGCCAGGTTTTAGGAGGGTTGATTGCAGGTACCGCGTCGCTTTTTGCCCTCGCTTCCATTGCTTGCGGCGTTTGAGTCGGCGGCACGAACCGGCAGTGTCACGGCCGCGGCCAAGGAGCTCAATCTCACCCAGAGCGCGGTGAGCCGTCAGATCCGCGCGCTCGAGGAGCAACTTGACGTTGAGCTGTTCCACCGGGAGAAACAGACGATAAAGCTGACGGTCGGCGGCGAGGGTTACGCCCGCGAGATCCGCGATGCACTTCGCAAGATCAGCAGCGCGTCCCTTAACCTGCGCGCGAATCCGTTTGGAGGAACGCTGAACCTTGCGATCCTGCCGACCTTCGGGACGCGCTGGCTTGCGCCGCGGCTGTCGGATTTCCTTGCCCAGAACCCAGGCATAACAGTCAACCTGGTCACGAAGATCACCGCGTTCGATTTCCGTCTCGAACCCGTTGACGCAGCTATCCACTTCGGTCGGCCGGAATGGCCGGGCGGCGAACTGACATTGCTTCGCCACGAAATCGTCGTGCCGGCCTGCAGTCCGGCGCTCCGCAAGCAGTTCGATTTCGTGGATCCGTCGGACCTGCGCCAGGCGCCGCTGTTGCATCTGGCAAGCCGGCCTGACGCCTGGGAAAGATGGATGGTGACGAACGGCGTCATGCCGGACGCGGTCCACGGCATGCTCTTCGACCAGTTCGCAACCGCCGCGCAGGCGGCCATAGCCGGCGTCGGCGTGGCGTTGCTGCCGAAGTTCCTGATCGAGGAAGAACTTGCCCTCGGCAAGCTCGTGTGCGCGCTCGACGTCCAGATGAAGAGTGCCGAGGAGTATTATCTGGTCTGGCCGTCCGACCGTACCTCCCATCCGCCGCTGCTCGCGTTCAAGAAGTGGATTCTCGCACAGACCGCAGCGGACCGGTGACCCATTCATTCCCAATGGGAAAAGTGTCTGACCTAAAGCACGTCAAGCTGACCGAGGCGGTCCGCGCCCACCACAAGCGCAACCGTCTGGCCGGCGCGCGGCGGCCGAAGTCGCTGTTGTCGGGGCTGCGGCTGCTGCGGCGACCCCTACTCCTTGCGCAGCGTCGACCGCTTCGCCTGCTCCAGCCACATTAGCAATGGCGCCTGTGCAAACCGGCGTACGATTGCGCGTAGCGAACTGGAACAGGCGCCGGAGGCAGCGGCGGCGGCGATGCGCGCCTATGCCGAGGAGAGCAACCGGCTCAACCGCGAGCGCCGCGCCAATGCCGCGACCTGGACGGTGGACCTGGTGCAGGTGGAGAAGCAGATCCGCAGCCTCATCGAGGCGA
>NZ_PXYL01000019.1 GCF_003012705.1 Pseudaminobacter soli (ex Li et al. 2025) | reverse complement strand
ATCGAGACCGACGAACAGATCCATGGGCAGGGCTCCTTGACCAGTTAAGCTTGAGGAGCCTGCCCGCAGATTGAAATCCTGTCACCCCCGCAGCGGGAGCGCCACGGGAGCCCCAATCATCCGATCTCTTTTTTGCGTTTCTGCAATGCGGAACCTTAAGGTCGCGGCTTCATTCCTAGGCGTTACCCCGCTGGCGATTGGCACCCATCCTGTCGCCAGCCATTGCCCGCCGCCTTCCAAACAGACGGCGGGCTTCTTTTCGCTCAACTATCTGGCGTGGCGTTGTTGTGCCAAAACCTTCTTTGCCGTCGGTCCAAGTGTGGGTATTATTACGGCATCGTCGGCTAGGGCGCCGGGCATCACCATGTTTTCGCCAGCTGTGATCAGAAATAGAACCAAGGTTTTCACCCCGGAAAATGTGAGCATCATGCGGCATGCGGTTCAGCGCATCCGCGCCGAACGAAGATTGCCTTCTCAAGGGGCAGATGCGGAACGCCTTGCCTCTAAAGCGCTCGACCTCTTCAAGGCCGGCTACATCAGGGAAGCCGCGCTGACCAGGGCGCTCAGAGAGGATGCCTGAGCGGGAGGGTGAGATGCGCAAATTCCTCGCCCTCCACCCCGAACAGCAGCGCAGCTTTTCGCCGGAAGAACTGGACATGCTCGATGCGCTGGTGACGCGCGCCGTCGACATCCTCGGAATCACCGATGAAGGCGATAGGAACGAGGCCGCCGCAAGGATCTTGGCGCTCTACACGCCCGGCGGCCGAACCTTCGAGGAAATCTTGGAAATCGTTGTCCGCCTGCACCATCAAAGGTCGCCGCTCCGATAAGCCGACGCCGAAACGGATCAGGATTGAGCGCCAGCGCAAAAAGCTTGGGGGCGCCAGGAATAGGGAACGATCGCATCATTGGTACGTTGGATAGGTTCGCTCAGCCCTTGCCCTTCGCGAGCGCAACTTCACGTCAGACGGGCCCGTAGTCTCTCCGAGGCGGCGGGCGTCTTTTTTGCGTTTTAGGCCCGTGCTCCACTTGGAACCTTAAGAACACTGCTTCATTGGCTTGAAGTCCTCTAAGTGCTCGCTGGCGGTAAACATGCATCCCGCCGGCCGCCAGCCGCTAGCCCGCCGCCTTTCGAACAGCCGGCGGGCCTCTTTGTTGTTCCAAAAAGCCAAAGATATCGTATTCTCGTTCCGCGTAGTTGGTGCCGTGTTGAGGAGCGTCGTCATGCGCAGATATCTCTCTCTTCACCCCGAGCAACCGAGTTCTTTTTCCTCCGAAGAACTGGACACGCTCGACGCCCTGCTGCAACGCGTGATCGAAGAGCTGCATATCGTCGATCAAGCGGACCGGAACGAGGCTGCGGGGCGGATCTTGTCGCTCTATACCCTTGGTGGCCGGAGCCTCGACGAAATTCTGGAGATAACGGTGCGCTTGCACCGGAACGGAATCACGCCTGGCGGCCGACGATCTGACGAGCCAACGCCGAAGCGTGTCAGGACCGAGCGCCAGCGCAGGAAGCTTGTGAGAAGCCTGGGTTAGGCCGGAACAACAGCGCGCGGGGAGAGTTTGAGTTTTATTCCTGCCATGGCTCCAGTGGGACCCTGCACGCCTGCTGGAGCTGAGCGCCCGTCGCCTCTTGCCCCTCCAAGGCGACGGGCGGCTTTGCGATCGCTCTGGCCTTTGCCAAAGAGTGAAGCAGGCCGGCGCGACAAGTGCCCCATGCACGCCAGCCCACGTGCGCGCTGACGTGGTGGACATATATGTCTATTAGAAATGGCGCAAGTTTAGCCTGACGATTTTGCCTTCGACTTCTTGCCCTTCGGCGGCGCGAGGCCTTCTGCCTCTAGGCTCTTGCGCAGGATTCCGGCGAGGTCCTTGACGTTCTCCCTGGGCTGCGGCGAGGGCTTGGGCGGTGGCGCCCCGGCACGCTTGGATTCGATAAGCTGCTTCAGCGCTTCCTCGTAGTGGTCCTCGAACTTCGACGGGTCGAAATGCGTGACCTTCTTGTCGATGATCATCGAGGCGATCTCGGTCATTTCCGGGTCGATCTTGGGCGTCCCCATCTCATCGAATGCCTTCTTTTCCGGCACGATCTCCTTTGGGCTGTTCAGCAGCGTCATGACCATGCCCTTGTCCAGCGGCTCGATGAGGACATGCCGTTCCCGCTGCCATAGCACCACCGTCGCGAGTGCGGCCTTCCCGGTCCGTCTCATCGCCTCGCGGAGGAGGGCGAAGGGGTCCGTTGCCAGTTTGTCTGCCGGCACGAGGTAGTAAGGCTTGTCGCGATAGACCGCTTCGACCTCGGACACGTCGACAAAGCTCTCGACCGTCAGCACATGGTTGGAAAGTGGCTTGAGGGTGTCGATCTCCGCAGGTTCGAGCAGCAGATATTCGTTCTTGTTGACTTCGTAGCCTTTGACCTGATCTTTGGCGTCGACCGGCTTACCGGTGCCTTCATCGATATACTCCGACTTGACCGGTTCCATGGTCTCTCTATTGAGGACGCGGAAATGGATGGTCTCGGCCTCGGTCCAGGCCCCGACGATCTTTACGCCACAGGTGACGTTGCCGAGCCGCATAAAGCCCTTCCACAAGGCACGCACGCTGCTCATGACACGCTACTCCAGCATAAGGCTGGAAAACGGGCAGTGGCGCCTATCGTTCCTTAGAGCTAGGCGGTTCCGGCGGTCTCTGTGTCTTCTGTGAGCTCCGGTTCGGCCTCGAGATGTCCGTGTTCGACGAGCCAGTCGAGGAGTGACATGGCGGCAACTTCATCAACTGATTTGGGAAATCTGGAAGCAAGCTGACGCAGTGCCCGTTCGTCGGTTCTGGTCGGAGCCGAGATCCTGCTGTCGCGCCTCTCAGTTGTCAGGAACGCATAAAGCTCATGGACGCCAGGCCGCGGGTTCTTCGAAGAGCCTCGCTCGCCATCCCAAACGGTCCAGATACCGGCGAAGAACGCCAGCGGTTGGTCCTCGATGGACTCCGCTCCGATGCGCAAACGTCATCGGACACAAGCGCCAAACGATCTCGTTGCCACGTTGCGGAACGTTTCGACTTTCGCACCGTTTTGACGGATATATCCGAAGGACAAGGCGATGGCTAATGCTCCCAAGGCAGCGGGCCTGAACATAGACAACGTTCAAAAGGCGCTCGAGAAGCAGATCGCAGAGCTGCGCGGCGAGATAGGCAAAATCAACAATACCATTGAGGAAAGGGGGGCTAGGCTGGCCCGCGAAGCGATCGAAACTGCGTCCGCCCGAGCGTCGCGTGCCGCAAAGCGACTTGGCACGCCGACACAATCAATGCAGGAAGTCGCTCGCGTGAGCCCAGGAACAGTTACCTTGGTTATTGGAGCGGCGGCATTGCTCGGGTTCACGATCGGAGTCGCCGCAGGCATGACTGTCAATAGTCAAGGTCGCCGTAGCTATTGGAACTGAGCACTATGCTTAAAGTTCATTCTTGACGGACAGCCGTGCGGTCTATTTTCAAGGAGAGCCATGGCCGCATCAGCAATTATCAGCATACTGATCACTTTTCTAGTCGTGGTTCTGGTGCTTTACCTTATTCAGCGCCTGCCTATCGACGCCGGAATATGACCATCATTCAAATCATCATCATCATCATCATCATCGTGTCGCTGCTCAAATATCTTGCGATTTTCTGAATAATCAGGGCTTCACTTTCTGCACACCCCATCGGGGGCTACGAATACAATCCGACATCAGATTCGTATGGCTGCGTCTCATCGGTGACATTAAAATCGGTGCAAGCGGCTCGCGTTGAAACTGCCAATTGCCGGCGATGGCCAGGGACTTGCCGTCGTCCTCGGCCACGTGGGCGTAGATCTCGACGATCGAGGCGCCACCACGTCCGCGTTTCGCTTTTTCCTAGCCCAATCGGCTAACCCGATCACAAAGGATGAATAAGGTGGCCCGACATCCCGCGAGGCAGGGGTGTGGGGGGCCTGCGAAAGCCGGGCCTGTCCCGACAAGGGAATCGGGACGCGACCTTCATAGCAGCGACATGATCGCAGCGCCCCGAGTTAATAGCAACAATCACGCCTCACGCGGCGTCACTCCGCTCTTGTCGGGACTTCGCCCGATTTCGTGACGGCCGACATGCGGTGTCCACCCATGGATAACAGCGCCCAGATGATAAAAATCGCCACAATCCCCGTCAGGATCCAGTAAAGCCATCGGCGATATCCGCCGCGACGCGGTTTCAGGTTCATTGCGCGACCTCGGTCTGAATCTAACCCCAGCGCCAAAAGCTTCAATCACAAACCGTTCCGGCTGGAGCGACGTGGTGATGCCGTCCTCGGGTGGCACAAATCCCCGGGCTGTGATGCCCCAAAGAAAAAGGCCCTAGCTTTCGCCGAGCCCGATATCCACTGTCCGAGTTTGGCGCGCCGTGCTGCTCAGAATTGCGCCTTGCTCGCCCAAATGCCTGAAGCTCAGTGCGAATGTACCGGGGGCGAGGGGCACCGATTGGCCTATAGACATTTACCCAACCCCTGCCATTCTTGACGATGCCCTCGAGGGAGGTTGCAATGACAAAGCGCAGCGTTTTCCACTCAGTACCGTCCAACACAGGTTGGAGAGTTATCGAAGGCGGCAGGATGATCTCCACGCACCATACCCAAAAGCAATCTGAAGCAGCCGCTATAGCGGCGGGGCACGAGGCCCAAGATGCTGGTGGTCTCGGCCAAGCGGTTCTTCACAAGAGCGACGGGACAGTACGCGAGGAGCGCATCTATGGTGCCGATCCCCGCAAGACCAAGGGCTGACCTACCTGTTCCGTGAATGATCCTGCGCGAGAGGCCGACCATGTTTGGTCTGAGCCGACCGTGTAGCCTCTGGCCTGTTCGCGCTGGATCTTGTGACGCCCTCCATGTTCTTCAGGCCGAAGAACAGTTGCGGGTCGCCCTTGTGCGGCTTGATGTGGTTGGCCACAGCGGCGGGGATGGTGGTGCCGGTGACCGCTAGGCAGTCGCAGGGCCGCACATGTGGAGAGAAAAGTGATTTGGTTCGGCGCATCCTGGCGCTGCTCGCGCGCTGCTCGCGCTAGCGTACGCCAACCCAGCTGCCTGTCGGTCTGACGAGGGAACAACGATCGACTTTTCCCGTTTGACGCAATCGAACCGGCTAGAGACATGCAGGCAAACTCGCAGTTGCCGCGGATGTTCCGAATGCCGGACGTCGAGTGGCGAAAAATGCATCCGCCATCCCGGGAGAAAGGCGATGGGTTCCCCGCGGGTAGGTTGGAAACGATGTCCGAGCTCCATGCAAGTCCCGGGGTCCACGAAATGCTCGCCATAACGGGACCGTTCACACGTGATGGAACACCGGCATCGTACCAGCGTTTGCCACAATCAGTCTATGGAGATCACCCATGAGACAGATCCTTCTCAAAGGCGCGGTTGCGTTGGCTCTCGGCTTGGCCCCGGCAATCGCGACAGCCCAAACGGAGACAAAAAAGAAGCCGCCCGAACAATCCGAAGGCCAACAAGGCGGTCAATCTGGCACAGAAAAGGGCCAGGCGCCCGCAGGTGGCCAAAACATGGAGAACGGGAGCGAAAACGGCCAAGAGGCTCCAACCAAACCGGAAGGTGGCGAGACCAAGCAGCCCAAGATGAAGAAGCAGGGGGAGCAGAAGAATGAACAAAATGGCGAAACGGGTCAGCCGACAGAAAAGCGGATGGAAGAGCATGGCGGCGGCACCAAGCAGGGCGGCGAGACGAAGGCAAAGCACAGCGAGAAGCGCCATGTCAGCGATGAGCAGCGCACGGAGCTAAAGCGCGTGTTCGGTGAAAGCCACGTCAAACCGGCCCCGCAAGTCAATTTTTCCGTCGGTGTGGGAGCGCACGTCCCTCGGGAGATCCACCTCTATCGATTGCCGCCGCGCATCGTGGAGATCATTCCAGGCTATGAAGGCTTCATGTACTTCGAACTGGCAGATGGGCGGATAGCGATCGTCGACCCTGAGACACTCGAGATCGTTTTGATCATCGCATAAGCTTCGTCCTGGCAAACGAAAGCCCGCCCGCCTCGGACGAGACGATGGGTGCTTTCGCTTCGGATTGCTTCTTCGTGGCGCCCCGTTCGTGGTCATGTCTAAGATGATGGTGGGCTGTAGCTCTCCATGACAGGCTCCTAGATGGGCGACCCGGGGCGTCCGCGCGCGCAGGGTACGGCGCGTGTAGAAGCGACTCCGCGCCTGCGAAAACGAAAAAACCCGCCCCGGAGGCCGAGGCGGGCACTGCTATGGGCCATCCCGGTTCATGAGAGCGTCTCAGGCGTCTCTCGGATCATCCGGCGATGCGTTCACCACGTGGATTTGTGATGGTGGTGATGGACCGGGACCATATTCCCGTTGCCGTTGTTGTTGCCGTTGTTCGAGCCACGGTTGTTATTTCCGTTGTTGTTGCCGTTGTTCGAGCCGGAGTTGTTATTTCCATTATTGCGGCCGTTGTTCGAGCCGGCATTGTGATTGCCGTTGTTGTTGCCGTTGCCCGAACCGGAATTGTTGTTTCCGTTTCCAACACCGTTGTTGTTTCCGCTATTGAAGTTCCCATTTCCGTTTCCGTTGTTGGAGCCGGAGTTATGATTGCCGTTGTTGTTGCCGTTGCCCGATCCGGAATTATTGTTTCCGTTGTTGCCCCCATTGTTGTTTCCACTGTTATTGTTGCCGTTGCCGATCCCATTATTGGAGCCGCTATTGTTATTTCCGTTGCCATTCCCATTATTGGAGCCGGTATTGTTGTTGCCGTTGTTGTTACCGTTGTTCGATCCAGTGTTGTTGTTGCCGTTGTTATTTCCGTTGTTGTTTCCCGTGTTGCCGTTGCCATTCCCGTTGCCGTTTCCCGATCCGGCGCTCTGGTTTCCGCCACCACCGGCGCCGCCGGCATACGCGCCTTCGGCGACAAAAGCGGCCATGGCAAGAACTGCAATCGAGCTGAGGAGAAGCTTCTTCATGTCGGATTCCTTTTTTGATCAATCGACAAAGAAAATCTGATGACAGGACGATATGCTGCCTTCGCGATATTCTAGTTTTCATCATTGATGAACTTGGTTCAATTCAGGGAATCTACTATCGCTTGCTCGGCGAAGCCCCTCAGTTGTGGTGGATACTGAAGGGGGAACCCTGACGACGGCCGCGAGCGCGCTGGATTTAGAAAATGCCCGTCCCGCCCGCTCCGGATTTTTTGAACCCGAGCTCTGGACGGGCCGCACCAATCGGGGCATCTTACCAAGGCCAGCCCGGGAGGAACGATGTCTCCACAAGTCATCAGTACCTATCCTCGTCCGATCTGAAGAAGATCAAACGCGTTCTCGCTGACGCGCGCCTGTCAGTCCGCGTCGACGAAGCCGCGCGCTTTCTGATGCGCAAGTATCAGGAGGGCGTGACGGAAGAGGTCGCCTTGGCCGAGGCGCTTGACCGCTATATCGAGCAGCGCAGCGGCTGGCGGCTCATGCAAGGCGGCAAGCGGGACAGGGCTGCCGCCGAGCGCGCCCGAAAGATAACGGCAGGAGCCCGCCCCAGCGAACCGAGGCATGAAGAAAGCTCACTCGCAATGGGAGCTTAGCTCCGGCGGAGCTGGCGGTCATGTCAGGGGAAACAGAGCGCCCAATGAAAGGACCCGCCCCGGAGACCGAGGCGGGCAGACTCTTGGCTTAAATGTAGAGACACTATCCAAAAGAGAATTGCACGTGCTGAATTTGCTTGTGGTCATCCAACGCAATTAATACCCAGGATAGTAATATCCCGGATAGCACGAGCCGTAATAGCCGTAGCCACCGTAGTAACCGTAGCCATAGTATGGGTCACAGGCCGTATAGAAGAACGGCAGGCCGAACCCAAAGAATGCACCGCCGTCGTCAAAGAAGAAGTTGTTGCCATGGAAATGACGGCCATGAACAACAAAGTGACGCCCGCGGAAGCCACCACGGAAACCTGGGCCAAAGCCTCGGAAGCCACCATGGAAGGCAGGGCCGCCAAAGCCGCGGAAGCCGCCACGGAAGCCAGGGCCACCGAAGCCGTGGAAGCCGCCCATGCCGTGGAAGCCGCCGCCCATGCCGTGGAAGCCGCCGCCCATGCCATGGAAGCCGCCGCCCATGCCGTGGAAGCCACCGCCAAAGCCACCACCGCCATGAAATACGCCGCCGCCGCCAAAGCCGCCCCCGCGGACGAACTGCAGGCCGCTGGTCGTGTTGGCGGATAACTTGCGCACCAGCACGGCTGGCTCGAACTTGCCTTGGCAGGCTGCTGCGGTGCAGGAAGGATTCGGAGCGATGTCCGGAACGAAACTGGAAGAGCCCTCGGCAAACGCTGACACACCGGCGAGCGCCCCGAAGCTCAGCATTCCCGAACACAGGAGAGTCGAGAGATAGCGTCTCATTGTCTTCTTCTCCAAAGGAAATCGTCCGTGGAGCTCAAGACCTGCGATGATCGTGGGGGTGGGGTGGCCTCTACGCGATAATCGTGAGGGTTGGCCCTACAGCGGACCTCGGTAAGAGAACGCATCGAGAACGCAAAAGTTCCGGCCGCGTTGGTCAGCAGGCGCCCGAACGTAGGGAACGGAAGAAGGTCAAGCTCGAGCCCCACGGCTACTGGCTCGTGGGCGAGACGTTGCTATATTGAAGAAACGGGAGTTTCCGCGATTTGCCGGCGTCCCGACGCAACACTATCTGCATGTGAAAGGGACGCGTGGTTCATTCAAGCGAAAAGCAGGTTCAACCCGATTTCTGTGGCTCACGAACGCTGGGAGACGGGGACGCACCCGATCCGCGCGATTGGTTGGCAGCGATCATAGAAGGCTCGGACGACGCGATCGTCAGCAAAGACCTGAAAGGCACCATTCAGAGCTGGAACCCGGGAGCCTCCCGCCTTTTCGGCTATACGGCGAATGAAGTAGTTGGGAAGCCCATCACAATTTTGATTCCTCAGGATCGACTTGATGAGGAGCCCGCGATCCTTTCTCAAATCCAGCAAGGAAAAAGGGTTGAGCACTTTGAGACCGTTCGGCGACGCAAGGACGGATCGCTTGTTGATATTTCGCTGACGATCTCCCCAATTCGCAACGGTCAAGGTGTCATTGTCGGCGCTTCCAAGATTGCGCGGGATATCACCGAAAAGCGGCTTGCCCGGGAACAACAGCAGCTCTTTATGGGCGAGCTGAGGCACCGTGTGAAAAACCTCTTCGCGCTTGCGAGCGCGATCGTGTCCGTCAGCGCTCGGTCTTGTGCAGACACCGAAGAGCTCGTGGGTTCCATTCAGGCGAGATTGAGCTCACTGGCGCACGCTCATGAACTGACAATGTCGGGCTGGCAGGATGAGTTAGAGACCGAGCAGCAGGTTGACCTCGAAGCGCTTATCCGGACAATCCTAGAACCCTACAGCTCTTGGAATAGAACGGCGGTCGAAGGGGACAATCCGGTCGTACGCGGCAAGTGCGTTACTCACATCGCACTTTTGCTGCACGAGCTTGCAACAAACGCTGCAAAATACGGATCATTATCTGCTGACAACGGTAAGCTCCGTGTGAATGTGCAGGCCGAGGGTGACCAAGTTCGCCTTCTTTGGGAGGAGACAGGCGGTCCCGTGCCTTCGCCCGGACCCGTGGGGTTTGGCAGCCGCCTGGAAAAGGGGCTTGCAAGTGCCCTCAGTGCTACGATCGAGCGAGATTGGCGGACAACCGGGTTGGTAGCGACCATTACTATTCCAACAGGCATCCTGAATAAGTGATCATTCGCGCGGCGGCCAAGGAACTGGACTTTCTCTTGGGATGACAGGCGTTTTCGGAACATCAACGGCTTGGGCAGGTTTGGTTTGTGTTCCTGTTGTGCCGTGGCTCCGGTGCGATGCCTGAAGACGCACTGGAGCCGGTGCTCGCCGTCTTTCGAGCCGCCGGGCACCCAGGCTCAACCAACACCGGACGAGAGAAATGAAGTCGACAATCGCAATTCTCGCCGCCTGCTCCCTCACTGCCTTGACCACCTGGCCGACGCTAGCCGCTTGCCCAGACAAGACTACAACGTCCAGCACCGATTCTAGCGGTAAGCCACGCACCGGCATTTCCAAGGACGGAACTCACGCACCCCTGGAGAAGAACAAGAACGATCAGCAGGCCAACAAACAGCCGCAGGAGGGCGGAGACACGATGCCGCTTGCTACCGAGCAAGGCGGCGGAAACAAGGACCTAGCGACATCACAACAGGATGTCGAGGCTCAGCAAAAGCACGGTAAAACGGCAGCGGCACAGGCAGACCAAAACAAGTGTAAGGACTAGATAAGCCGGCCGGAGAACACTCGTGTGGCTGATCTCGTCGATCCTAATGACAAGAGGTCAGCACAACAGAATGGCTTCGCGGTTCCGACGGACAGTCGCCGCCGTGGCGTGCTACCCCGCGACTCGTGCCAGAGCACGCCGAGCACGATGCCGGCCGCTCCCGCCATCGAGCGGCCAGCATCGGCTGGCCCATTCCCGCCAGCGCGACGATCACAGCTTCCTGGAAGGTGCTTTCGGAACTGGTGACAATTGACATCGTATGCTGCTGGAGGGCGACACGCCAAGCCTGGAGATCACCGCGGGATCGGCGGAAATGGCGCCTTGCGGGAGGAAACCAAGGCGTGGCGCAGATTTGGGCGCATACGAAAGCTCTGGTCCGGCGACAAGTCGCTGTGGGACAATGCCGGTGAGGACAGATCCGAGAATTTTGTCGACGTGTCCGAGGTCGAAGCGGTCTATCGCGACAGGCCTTACTACCTCGTGCCGGCAGATAACCCGGCGACGGACCCTTTCGCGCTCGTTCGCGAGGCCATGAGAAAGACCAAGACGGCCGCGCTTGCGACGGTGGTGCTATGGTAGCGCGAGCGGCACGTGCTCATCGAGCCGCTTGGCAAGGGCATGGTGATGACGCTGCTGAACAGCGCCAAGGAGGTCGTTGCCGGAAAAGAAGGCATTCGACGAGATGAGCACTCCCAAGGACCCGGAAATGACTGAGATCGCCTCGATGATCATCGCATTTCGACCCGTCTAAGTTCGAGGATCATTACGAGGAGGCGCTGCGCCAACTGATCGAGTCAAAACGCACCGGGGCGCCGCCAAACCGTCGCAAACAGCCGAAAGAGAACGTCAAAGACCTCGCCGGCATCCTGCGCAAGAGTCTGGAGGCGGAAGGTCTCGCGCCGCCGAAGGGCGAGAAGTCCAAGGCAAAATCGTCAACTTGAAATACTATCGGCGAGCTTCTCAAGCGCCCTTACGTCTTCATCGTAGATGGCGGCGTACGCGGGAAAGCGTTCCTGCTGGCGTCGGTAGAATTCGATCCATTTCTGTATGTCTGAGATCGGGTAAGTATTCGTCCAACTGCCCTTCGTCATGGTGAACGCCCTGGCGGTGGAATCATAAGTCACTTCGGTAGTCATGCGGCCGGTTTAGCCCGGTTGGCGGCACAGGGCCAGACTTACCATCGCCAGCCTGAAACGAAAAAAATGCCCGCCGCCATCGCTGACGACAACCCGGTTTTGCGCCCTCGCAACAACGCCCCGGCCGTGTTCCGCCGACGGGCAAGAAGCCGAAATCCAATCGGCCGCCAGAGGTTGCCCCCCCGGCTCTAGTCACGTATGTCTACAACGCAGTCATATCCATAGGCTGGCTGTCTGCCGCCTGGCCGGCGTGCATGGGGCACTTGTCGCGCCGGCCACTCCTTTGACGCAACGCCCGTCGCCACCGGAGAGGACGACGGGCGCTTCGGCATCCAGCGAGGACGTCCGCATAAGCTAGCTGGACCAAAACGCGCCATTGCCGCTCATGGCGCGCTGGACCAGTTCGTCGAGCTTGTCGGCCTGTGAGTGTTGGCGGGCTTCCTCGTGTCGGCCCTGTTCATCATTCCTATGAAGCCGGATCGCAATTTCCAGGATATCTTCAAAGCTTCGACCGCCGACCGTGAAAAGCGATAAGATCCTTGCCGCGAACTCATTCTGATCCGCCAGATCGACGATCTGCAGCTCGTCAACGGCGCGCTGCATCAATGCGTCAAGCACGTCCAATTCGTTGGCAGAAAAGGCAGCTAAGTTTTCGGGGTGGAGTGCGAGGAATTTGCGCATCTCACCCTCCCACTCAGGTGTCTTCTCTGAGCGCTCTGGTCAGCGCGGCTTCCCGGATGTAGCCGGCCTTGAAGAGGTCGAGCGCTTTGGAGGCAAGGCGTTCCGCCTCAACTCCGCGAGGAGGCAGCCGGCGTTCGGAGCGGACGCTCTGAACCGCGTGCCGCATGATCGTCACATTTTCTGGGGTGAAAACCTTAGTTCGATTTATGATCACAGCTGGCGAAAGCATGGTGATCTCTTCCAATCGCAGGCACCCGAAGCCAGCGATATGGGGATGCTACGCTCTTTTGGATCAATGGCAAAACACGTTTTGGCCCCACGGAAAAGCGCAAGATCGCTGAACAAAAGAAACCCGCCGGTGGACTTGGGACCCGGCGGGCGAGAGTGCCATTGACCGCCTTGAAACGATCAAGTCGCGATGTGGTTCCAGAAACAGGGCAAAAATTGAACCGGTCCAGGACTGGACGTGAGCGGTTGCCGCCGCATCTTGGGTTGTGGGGCGTCGTCGTCGGGGCAACTACCTGGGAGGAAAGGTGTGTTTACGAACGCTCAGTATCTGTCCGCGTCCGACCTTGAAAAGATCAAACGCGTTCTCGCTGGCGCGCGCCTGTCAATCCGCACCGACGAGGCGGCGCGCTTCCTGATGCGCAAATATCAAGAGGGCGTAACGGACGAGTCCACTTTGGCAGAGGCGCTCGATTGCTATGCCAAGCTGCGCACAGGGTGGCGGATCATACCAGGCGATGGTCGGGGCAGAAGCAGTGGCGCGCACGTGAAAAGTAAGTACACCGTTCCCGGTTCGGCGAGGAAGCTGGGAGCGGCCAGAGGCTCGGTGGTTCTCAGGGAGGAGCGTTCACCGAGCCTCGCTTGTATATCGCTTCAACAAAATTGCCCGCCTCGGCGAACCGAGGCAGGCAATTGGGCGTAAGAAAATGATGTAGCATTACAAAATCTAGCGTTTGTCCAATATTCTGTCACGCCAAAAGCGAATAGCCGCGCCTCGCGGCGGACGAGACGGGCTATATGGGCGAAGATTGGCTACCGTTAGCGTCATCAAATTATCCCAGAACCAATTGCAGCTCAGGCCGGGGAAAACCCGATTGGGGTCAGCAAGAAGTGTAACAGACTACCGCCGAAATGCGCTGCTGCCATCTCCGGATTGCGCATTTCCGTCCGCGCGTCGCGTTCTGATCTGCTCTCCCTTTGTAATGGGACGCGCAGAGGAGGCGATGGGCGATATTTGCGGTTGCAGGCATCCTGATCGGCGGCTTAGATCGAGTTATGAGCGATTGCACGGCCGCCTTCATCTTGGAACTTTTGCAAGCCGCCAACGAAGTACCCAAACTCACCATGGCGGAGCGAGCTCGTCTATTGCAGCGTGCCACGGCGGTAATCCATGACTACCGCGACGAGATCAATTATTCCAAGATACCGGCAAACGACAGCGGAATCCCGGAAGAGGTTGTCAATTTTCTGATCGAAGGGGCAGGTTTTGTCGATGAATTCTCGGACAGCGAATTTTCGGAGACGATCCTTCAGGCAACTGCGGTCATAAGGGCAGCGCGGATCCTGCTTGAGGAAAAGAGGAAGATCGAGCTGGGCGAATAGACGATGGACCGAAGCCCGGGACGCATCCTGAAACGCAAAGGAAAGCCCGCCGCCTCGGGTGAGACTACGGGCTAAATCGATCAGGTTGAGCGATTTCGGAATTACGATTTCGGCACGATGTAGGTGCGTGCGTTGATCTCGTTCGGCGGACTATTCCTTGAAACTCCCGAACAGTGCTTTTGATCCGATACCATTCCTTGGACCGCCGGAAGGTGGAGTTTCCCGGCTGTTTCACGATGGCGGGCTGGCGGCGCCATCGGGATTGATCAACGAGATCGGCAGCAGCCAGTTATAGGCTGTAAAATCCCACAAGCCAAAACCTACCATGCCGAGCAGAATCATCTGGAATAGGATGAGGGCCGACATGGCCCTGATCATGAAGTTTGACCAGCGCTTCTTGCTGTCATGGTGATTCTGGAACGCCATGAGCTTGGCGTGCGGGGTGTTTCACGCAACATTGTTGCGCTTGGCCTTCGCATCCGCGAACATCCGCCGAACCTCGTCCTCGGACACATCTTTGCCAGCGCCTCCGACTTTCACCACGACGCTCCAACCGATCACCAATCCGGCAAGCTCGAACAGGCGGGTGGCAATCCACACACGCAGCCCGAACATGCGAGGTATACGCACACCTATGCGGATGCTCGACATCAGCTCGTTACCCGTCGACTGTGATTTCGCCTGCGCTGCGGGTCATGCTTCTCATCTATTCCATGGGTTTCGGATCGACCGGCTAGCCGTGAGTCCTGTGGGACCGTGTTCACCACGTCACTTCGTGCAGTCCGTGAGTTGCTTCTCCTCGATCGAGAACACGCCCTTATCTTTGACCTCTATGTTCTTCACGGTGCACGTGCGGCCGGCTTTATCCGTGAGCTTGGCATCATAGAGGCCAGGAGGCGTATTCCGTACGGTCAACCGCTCATCATGATCAACCGAACCATCTGGATCGTTCTTCGTCTGGTTCTCTCCCCAGTTCTGGGTCTCAGCGGGGGCCAAGTAAAGTTCCGTGACGGTGTTTGCGGTCAGGTTCCAGAACTTCAGCTTGTTGTTGGCGGCGTTTGCAGCCCCTATGATGATCAGTAGCGCGAAGGCGACATTGAAAGCACGCATCGTTTCCTCCCGGAACTTGTGCTGGGAGGCGGATACTATCACCATCGACCGCATTGCTCGACGCCGCTTGGTCAAAGCCGGGTGAAGCCGGATAGCCTTCATGTTCGGTTCCATGGGTGATGAGGGTCGACAGGCCTGCCATCGACATCAGAGACGATCGTATAACCGCGCGCTTCCTCCTTCTGGATCAGCGTGTAGTTGAACGGGGATGATAACGGTTGCCGGCGACCAGTAGGCAGCGGCAGCGTCGGCAGGTGTAGTAGCGCCTGCTGCCGGATGCCGTGCGGTCAACACCAGCGCAGGTCACGGTAGAGCTTGCGGTACTGCGCGGCCTCGGTGGAGCGAAAATGCGGTCTCTTGCGTTCAATTGCTGGAGCCACTGGAGGAAACTGTCATGGAGATCACACCAGTCCGCTACATCAGCACCGATCATTCGACCGACCAGGCCGTCGTGACCATCACGTTCGAACGCGTTGATGGCAACAGATTCTCAGTCGTTCTGGATGCCGACGAAGCTTTCAAGATGGCAAAAGATGTTGCGGAGGAGGCATGCATCGCGAAAGAGTTCGGAATGACCAAGCGAGGTGACCCCGACCATCCAACTCGCGACACGGCAGAGACGCCCGCGCCTAACCCCAATGGTGATACGGCGATAGACGATTGACGAAACTAATCTGTGCCTTCCGCGTTGACCCGATAGCTGCGGGCGTGCTTGGACCCCGTTGTGGAGAGCAACTGTGATTTGGTTCGGCGCCTTATTGGTCCTTTGCGGCGTTGTGATGCTTGTATGGTCGATGATCAACCGAAGACGACCAAGCAAAAGTCACACCGATCCTGTAGCGGACCAGACGTTAGAGCCTCCTCGCCGCAAACTACGTTTCCGAGGCCGCGCTCAAAACTGGATTGGCGTGCTGCTCATCCTAATTGGTGCGATTATTCTCCTCGAAGGATCATTCTGAGTCCGCACCGGCATCGGGCCGCGCTGCTTGCGCTTGGGCGCTTTGACGTCAACGGCCCGGCTGCCTGTCGGTCTGACCGGTGAACAGGGAACAATGAACGGCTTCTCCCGTTCACCGCAATTCACTGGAGAGCAGCCATGAGAACGTTTGTGATAGCGACGTTGGCGATGTTGGTTGCCGTGCCAGCTTCTGCCGAGTCCACCATGGAAAAAAGTGGCATCAACTCCGTCTTTGGAATTGCGCCCTCTACCGAGGATTTTGTGACCGAAGCGGCGACGGGCGACATGTTTGAGGTTGCGAGCAGCAAGCTCGCGCTCGAACGCTCCGATGACGCGACGAAGGCCTTCGCCCAGCAAATGATTAATGATCACACCAAAACAAGCGCGGATCTGAAGGCTTTGATCGCAAGCCACAAAATCAATGTGACGCTTCCGACCGCAGTGACATCCGCGCAGCAGGAGATGCTAGACAAATTGCAGAAATTGCAGGGAGAATCTTTCACCAGGAAGTACCATGCCAACCAAGTTAGAGCCAACACGGACGCCGTGGACCTTTTCAAGCGGTATGGCAACGGAGGAGACCAGGTTGACATCAAAGAGTGGGCGAGAAAGACCCTGCCAACTTTGGAGCGTCACCTCGATATGGCCAACGTACTAAACAGAAAACCCGCCTCGTGAGGTGCGGATGGGGCGAAGACGCTTGTTTGCGCGTCATCGCCGCTTATAGCCTGCGCTACCTGCGTAAATCTGCGAAGAGCAGGAATCTAGTGGCGTCGTCCCATTTTCTTGTCGACCAGATCACCAAACTCCGAATAGATCATCCCGAAGGCGCGGAGGTAGGCTTAGGTTGCCGCCCTGGGGCATAGCTGCATCGTCGGAGAAGATCGAACGCTCGATCCAGCAGCCTGAAACAGCGTTGGAAGCATCGCGGTGACAGATGCGGAGCTCGACGGTTCTACGCGCCGGGGGCTGAAGGTCTGCTTCTGAAAATCCAGCGTTGAAGTTGCCGGTCCGCTCGCGGCCCCAGACCGAGCGATTGCCGGAGCTGACCCGGCCGGAGCGAGAGATACGGGCGCCTGCCTTCTGCGCGGCGGCGAACGCCTGCGCGATAAAGGGCCTGGCGCGCTGTGCGCTGGTGGAACGGATGCGGCCGGGCCGGATGCGGAAATGGTCCTCGCCGCTCATGGCCGATGCCCCGTACATCGTGCCAAGGGACGGAAATTTATGAGAAATCGGCGGTTCCGCGAGGTGCTAGGAATTCCCGCACCTCGCAGAATCGCCTCATAACCTATTGAAACAACACGACCGACCGACGCCGCACCTAGCGGCCTTTTATTCGGTTGTGTTGCCTGGTTCTACCCTCCGCGCACTTCGGCGGTGCGATCGCGCTCGGCCATCCAGTCGGTGCCACCGGCGCGATCCTGACCGTGAAAGCCCTCTATGAACTGCAACGCCTTGGTGGCGGCTACGGCCTGATCGCCATGTGCATCGGAGGCGGGCAGGGCACAGCGTTAGTGGTGAAAACCTGACAAAGGTAGACCCCGCCCGGATCATGAGAGAAAGCCCGCCGTCATAGGCAGAACGGCGGACCTTCCGAGCAGTAACGAGCGCCTGCGGAGAGGGGAAAACAGGCGCAGCAACCAAACTCTCTGCTGTCGCGGTGGTTCCGGCCTAATCCTGGCGCTTCTTGAGTTTTCTGCGCTGGCTCTCCATCATGTTCCGCGCGTCGGCATGGACTTATCGGAGCGGCGACCTTTGCTGGTGGAGGCGGACCGCGATTTCCAAGATTTCCTCGAAGGTCCGGCCGCCGGGCGTGTAGAGCGCCAAGATCCTTGCGGCGGCATCGGTCCTTTCGCCTTCATCGATGATGCCGAGTATATCGACGACGCGCGTCACCAGCGCATCGAGCATGTCCAGTTCTTCCGGCGAAAAGCTGCGCTGTTGTTCAGGGTGCAGTGAGAGATATTTGCGCATGGCTCGCCCTCACGGCTCAGGCATCGTGTCCAAGGGCTCTAGCAAGGGGCTCAACCATGGGGTGGCCGGCCTGGTCGAGTGCTTTCCGGGCGAGGCGTTCGGTCTGTGCTCCCTTCCGTGGCAGCCTCCGCTGGCAGCGTTCACGTTCGATAGCGCGCCGTACGATGTTCAGATGTTCGGGAGTGAATACCTTGTGTTGGCCAGCCATGCGCTTTCTCCAGCAAGTATCCCCTGCAGCACCTCAATACCCCGGATAGTACCCTGGATAGGCAGGATACGCAGGCGGATAGGCCGGATACGCGGGATACGCAGGATACTCGGAATAATATCCAGAGTAGCAGGGGCCGTAATACGGATCGCAATAGGGATACGCATACGGATACACGCCGAACCCAAAGAAGGCGCCGTCGCCATCCTCGTCAAAGCCGCGGCCGCGGAAATGACCACCGCCATGGAAGCCGTTCATGCCGTGGAAGCCGCCCATCCCGCCATGGAAGCCACCGCCACCGTGGAAGCCACCCCCGCCGTGCGGGATACCGCCCCCGTCGCGGATGAGTTGCAGGCCGCTGGTCGCGGCGACCGCCGGGGCAGTGTCGGGGCTTTGAATGCTTCCCGAAAAAGCGTGTGCGCTGCAGAGCGCTCCAAAGCTCAGCAACCCCGAGCATGCGAGTGTTGAGAGATAGCGTCTCATTGTCTTTCTCCAAAGGAAAACGTCCGTGGAGCTCAAGACCTGCGATAATCGTGGGGGGATGGGCCTCTACGCGATAATCGTGAGGGTTGGCCCTATACCGGACCTCTCAGGCGAACGTGTCGTGAACATTAAAGTTCCGGCCGAGACCGCAGGCGATCAGGTCGGCACGAAGTTCCAGAACAAGCCCAGAATTGACGGTCCAGGTCTGGACGTGAGCGGTTACTGCGTCATCTTGGTTTGTGCGGCGTCGTCGTCTGGGAGGACAACTGCCAGGGAGGGAAGGTGTGTCAACGAACGCTCAGTACCTGTCCGCGTCCGACCTTGAGAAGATCAAACGTGTGCTCACTGGCGCACGCTTGTCGATCCGCACCGACGAAGCTGCGCGCTTTCTGATGCGCAAATACCAAGAGGGCGTGACGGACGAGACGGCTTTGGCCATGGCACTCGATCGCTATGTAAAGCAGCGTACCGGCTGGCGGGTCGTCCGGGGTGGTGATCTGGGACAGACGCAGAAGCGCCGCCCCTGACAGATAAGCGCGCCGCCCCAGCGAAGCGAGCTGGAGCTGCCAGAGGCTCGGTGGTTCTTAGGGAGGAGCGCCCACCGAGTCTCGCCGGTGGTAGACGTTCAACAAAGAATGCCCGCTCCGGAGACCGAGGCGGGCAGTTTTTGGCTTAAATGTACAAGACACTACCCAAATACCTGCGGGGCTCAGGATCTGACGATCGTTGGGCCCGCCCTCAACGGCGTGAGGGACCCTCAGAACGCATCGCGAACACAAAGGTTCCGGCCGCTCTGGCGCGCCGGGCGGGCAATCCAATATCAGAGAGCAACCCTGTTGGAGTCCCGGACAAAAAGCCCGCCTCGGCGAGCCGAGGCGGGCAGGGCCAATGGTCAAATCTCCCAGACCACAAAATCAACTTAGCCACAACTGAACGGCCCCGTCATGTCAGGCAAAATAGCCACGGGAACAGCCACGAAGTTCCGAAACCGAAAAGCCCGCCGGCTATTGGAGGCGGCGGGCGGGCCCTTAGCTGGATCGAACGGGATAGATCGTTGCCAAGGAATACTGAAATAGCAGCGCTGGTTGATCGTCTGGCGGCTGGCAGCGTCTAGATCGCTGCCAGCAGTTGAGAAAATTCATTTATCCCAGCCACAGACCTGTAATTTCAATTACCACGACCAACCGGTCACAATCTTCTTGTTGTGGTTGCCGTTATTTTGGCCGTTGTTCGAACCGGAATTGTTATTCCCGTTGTTGCCGCCGTTGTTCGAACCGGAGTTCATATTGCCGTTGCCCGTGCCGTTATTGTTCCCCGAGTTGTGGTTGCCGTTGTTTTGACCGTTGCCAGACCCCGAGTTGTTGTTCCCGTTACCGGTGCCGTTGTTGTTGCCGCTATTGAAGTTGCCATTGCCTGTGCCGTTATTCGACCCGGAGTTGTTATTTCCGTTGTTAACGCCGTTGCCAGAGCCGGAGTTGTTGTTTCCGTTGTTGCTGCCGTTTCCTGATCCGGAGTTATTATTTCCGTTGTTGTTGCCGTTGTTGGAACCGGAATTGTTATTCCCGTTGTTATTCCCGTTGTTGTTCCCCGAATTACCATTGCCATTGCCGTTTCCGTTGTTCGAGCCGCCGCTCTGGCTGCTACCGCCGCCCTGGTTGCCGGCGTATGCGCCTTCAGCGACAAAAGAAGCCATGGCGAGAACTGCGATCGAGGTAAGGAGTAGCTTTTTCATGTCACAACCCTTTCTTTGGTGACTAGACAGGAATTTTGGATTTCCCCCCAAAAAACCGAAAATTATTCTAGAATTATTCCAGGGTTAATTATTGAATGACCGATAGCAATTCAGGAATACTACTATTTTGCTTTTGGGTTTTGCCCGCCATTAAAGGGATAACCCTGACGGAAAGCATTCGACCTGACCGCTGAACGGGGCTGCGGGTAGCGACCGAGGGCTCGTGAAAGGCGGTAATCAAGCCCAACCCAGCCTTGTGCGCCGGAAAAGCCCGCCCCAAGGTATGAGGCGGGCTCTTACCGACATGAATAAAGCTACTCACCTGGTCAGTTTAGCGATGGCAGAAGTTTCGGTCACGTCAGGAGAAACGGAGAAAATCTTAATAAAAACCCTAACTCATAGGCGTTGTTTAAATTTTCTTAAAGTCATACTGCAAGGCGCTTTTAGTTCCTCCAAACAGGAATAGCCCGCCTCGTGGGGACGAGACGGGCTACATGGGCGAAGATGGCTACCGTTAGCGCCATCAAATTATCCCAGAACCAATTGCTGCTCAGGCCGGGAAAAACCCCATTGGGGTCAGCAAGAAGTGCAACAGACTACCGCCGATGTAATGCTGCTGCCATCTCCGGATTGCGTATTACCGTCCGGGCGTCGCGTTCTGATCTGCACTCTCTTTGTAATGAGGCACGGTGGCGCAGAGGAGGCGCTGGGCAGTATTTACGGTTGCAGGCATCCTGATCGGCGGCTTAGATCGGGTTATGAGCGATCACACTGCCGCGTTCATCTTGGAACTTATGCGAGCCGCCAACGAGTTGCCCAAACTCACCATGGCGGCGCGCGCACATCTATTGCAGCGAGCCGCCGCGACTATCCGCGACTACCGGGACGAGATCAACCCTTCCGAGACGCCGGCAAACGGCACCTCAAACCAGGAGGACGTCGTTTATTTCCTAAACGAAGCAGCGGGCTTTGTAGATGATTTCTCGCACCGGCATTAGGGAGGCCGCAGCCCGAAGCGCAGCGTAGGGAGACTGGGGGAGAGCTTCGACGCAGTGAACCGTAGTGGCCCCTCCACGCCGGTGTTACCCTCGGTGCGTGCTTGCGAAGACACCCCCGTGCAGATCAAAAGGAAGCGCATCCATGAACTCGATCCGAGGCCGTGGGCCTCGATGCCGGCGACTCCTGCAGGCGGCGCGGGTGTGTTGGTGCTGGTCAGATGCCTGGCTCGGAACGTGACATTCGCGCCGCGGAGCGAATGCGGCCGCAGGCCGCCTGCTGTTCGGATCTTGGGTTTGAATCCGGCGCGGCCGGATTCTGGCCACGTCAGTGGTCTGGCCGGCAGGCATGAGCAATAAAAGCCGCCGAGGTCCGGCGGCTGGAAGGGCGGCCGGGATTTCCCGACCGCCAGCTGGCGGTGCTCAGTCCTGCGCGTCGTCCGGCTTCTTCTCGCGGATGACCACGCGGCCGGAGACGGCGATGCCGGGGGGGAGAACCAAGTTGAAGCCCTTGCCGTCCTCATGCGGCCATGAGGCGCCGACCTTCGTCCGGAAATTGCGATCCTCGTTGGGCTCATCGACGACGAACACGCCCAAGGGCTGCGACTTCAACCGCTCATCCCTCAACGGAGACGTTCACAACGCCAAGGCCATGCCCGCGCGCTCCCGATTGCCAATCGCGTCGAAGCCGCCGATGCGCAGCTCGTCGAGCGGCGTCAGCGGCCTGGATTGTGGAGCGCAGCTTTGCTTGGTTCGGGCGAAGTCACCGGCTTAGTAAGGATTACGAGTATCGTATGCAGACGTCAGATGATCAACCTTGCGGCTGCATCGCTTGATGCTCAATCGGCTCGCAGCAGGTTAATTTTCAAACACCCACTAGGGCCTATTCCGGCCTTCCGAATGGCTGCGGCACCGGGGTGTTCATGATTCAGCAGATCACCTCGGGCCCGACAAAAGCGGGCCCGCTGCGTCTTCAGCCGGTTCGATCAAGTCGATCAAGGCAGCCACTTTGGTTCCTGGCAGCGGACGGCCTTCGTTCATCAACGCTTCATCGCCAAAAGTCCAGGCCCACGCCTCCCGCAGTTCCTCGAGCGATGCGCCCGTCAGCACGATCTCTGCGATCGTCTGCTCGTCCACGGGGCCGAGGACCGAGACAACCTCGTCGCGTGTCATTGCCATCGTTTCCTCCATTGATCTCCAACACAAGACATGGGCTTCGAAGCCAGCTTTTTCCACCGCACGCCGATGGTTTGCGATCCCTTGACGCTCGGGAAGGCTATACCCACATGTTTTTTCGCCGGTCGCCGCGCTGGGACCGGCCATGTCAGGGAGGAGCGCCCAGGCTGCTTCTTGGCGCCCTCTCGTATCTATGTTGCTCCAAGGAGGATGTAGCTATGAGAACAGCTATGGATTTTTCTCCCTTCTATCGATCGAGCATCGGCTTCGACCGAATCTTCGACCTGCTCGAAAAGGCGAGCCTGCCCCAAAACGGCGACAACTGGCCACCTTATGATATCGCCAAGGTCAGTGAGGACACCTACCGCATCGTGATCGCGGTGGCGGGGTTTGGCGAGGCCGAGCTGACCATCACTCATGAACCGAACATGCTCATGGTCAGTGGCGCCAAGGCCGAAAACGAGGAGGTACAATATCTCCATCATGGCTTGGCTCTGAGGCCTTTCGCCCGCCGCTTCGAGCTGGCCGACCATGTCAGCGTCATTGGCGCAAAGCTGGAAAACGGTCTGCTGATCATCGACCTCAAGAAGGAATTTCCTGAGGAAATGAAGCCGCGCCGGATCGCGATCAATGCCACGCCGGCCAAGAAGCCGGCGAAGCGGATCGAGGGGGAAGTCGCGGCCTGACACCATAAGACAACGGACCTGCACGAACGCCCCTCCCACTGGTGCAGGCCCGTTGCGACCAAAACAGACAAGCAGGAAAGGATAGGACGATGAGTGTACGTGACCTGATCCCCTGGAGCCGGGGCAACAACCAGGCCCCAGGCCTCTATCGCGGTGAAGACATGGATCCGTTCCTGTCGCTGCATCGCAACGTCAACCGCTTGTTCGAGGAGGTGTTTCACGGCTTTGACACACCTGCTCTTTTCGGCCGCATGACGCCTAGCCGCTTTTGGCCGAGCGTCGAGTTCTCGGAAACCGACAAGGAAATTCGCGTGACGGCCGAGGTGCCTGGCCTTGAGGAAAACGACATCGAGGTGCTGCTCGAGGACGGCGTCCTGACGCTTCGCGGCGAAAAGAAGTCGGAAACCGAAGACAAGGATCGCCAGTTCAGCGAGCGCTATTACGGGCGCTTCGAGCGGCGTCTTGCCGTTGGCCGTGAGGTTGAGGAGGACAAAGTTGCGGCGACCTTCAAGAACGGCGTGCTTACCGTGACACTGCCGAAGACCGAGAAAGCGCAGGCGAGCGCCAAGCGCATCGCGATCACCGGTAGCAAGTGAGTATACCGGATGCTCTCTGGGCATCCGGAGACCATTTTCGCCGACCTGACGGAAGTCGGGCCAATTGAGAGGCAGTCGTTGCGAGATCCGGCTTCAAGATCGCTCACTGCCGCGGGTTGCTGACGACGAGTTTTCGCAGATGGCAGTGATAATCTTTTTGGCGGATTGCCGGCACCGATGAACTGACGTTGGCATTGACCCGGAAGTCTTGCTTCGGCCCCGTGCTCGGCTTAACAGCGCATCAGTGGATCGCAATTATGCCATCCACCGCCCGCCATTCGGCCGGCTGTAACAGGCGGTGGTGGGCGACGCGCACGGAATGCAACGCGCCCTCCAGTTCGCGCTCCCAATAGTTGAGAAAGCCTTTCAGAGTTGGAAAGTCCGGCGCGAGGTCGTATTCCTGCCAGACATAGAGCTGTAGCAGGCTCGGGTGATCGGGCAGATGGTAGTGGATCTCGGCCGTCGTCAGTCCGAAGCCCTGAATCTGGAGTTGGAATTCCCTACTGACGCTTGCAATCATGCAACTCTCCTTCCTGACGGCCTCGGAGGACGGTTCAGCCATCCATCAGTTTTCGCGAACTCCAAGAGATTCATGATAACGCCGGAACACCGGAGGTCATGGATGCCAAGCTCAAGGCCCTCAGCTATCCAGATGACTGGCATTGTGAGGCCCCCCTTCAGATGCCTGAAAGTCGAGGCGAGATCTGGTCGAAGGGAACGGTGCTTTCGGCGCCGGGCGCTCGGCGCAGCGCCGGGATGGATTCCACCGCGCAGGCATCGGAAGCCCAGGACGAGAGGATGGCCCGCTTTTCCCGGATGTCGAGGCCGGGATCGGCCAGCACATCGCCCGGCTGCTTGAAAAAGCGCGACGGCGCCAGCAGGCGGTCCAGAGAAAAGTCGGATGTTTCGGGTGCAAGCGAAGGGATGATCGTCGAGAGATTGCGGTCCATCGATGGCCTCCGTCGAGAATGCTCCTTGATCGGGTTGGTCATCTGCCGTCCATCGGACAGCATTGCGCGACTAATTTTGTTCGTCAGCACTCAATATTCAAGTCGCAAAATGCAACGGCCACAACGACGGATAGCGCATTCTTTTCAGGGCGCTAACCGGTTCATGGGGAGCGTGAATTTTTTTTGGCCGCCCTCTTGAAACTGCAAATGGCAAAAATTAGCTCGATGACGCGCGACGCCGGACAGGGTCGCGCGCCCCGCTCCAGCCACCCGGTTTGGAGCGGAGGGACCTCTCACAATCTGTTTGTCCTTGAAGGAGAACGACATGAAGTTCCGTCCATTGCACGACCGCATCCTGGTCCGCCGCATCGCGGCCGAAGAAAAGACGGCCGGCGGCATCATCATCCCTGACACCGCGAAGGAAAAACCCCAGGAAGGCGAAGTCATCGCGGCCGGCCCCGGCGCGCGTGCGGAAAGCGGCCAGTTGCAGCCGCTTGATGTGAAGGTGGGCGACCGGATCCTCTTCGGCAAATGGTCCGGCACCGAAATCCGGCACGGTGGCGAAGACCTGCTCATCATGAAGGAAAGCGACGTGATGGGCGTCATCGAGGCCACCGCAACCGCCAAGAAGGCCGCCTGACGGCTTCTTGCAATCGATCAGTCAACGCAAACTGCCTATTGAAGGAGTGAACCAATGGCTGCCAAGGAAGTTAAATTCCACACCGAAGCCCGCGAGAAGATGCTGCGCGGCGTCGACATCCTCGCCAATGCGGTAAAGGTGACGCTGGGTCCCAAGGGCCGCAATGTCGTCATCGACAAGTCGTTCGGCGCGCCGCGTATCACCAAGGATGGCGTTTCGGTCGCCAAGGAAATCGAGCTTGAGGACAAGTTCGAGAATATGGGCGCGCAGATGGTGCGCGAGGTCGCCTCGAAGACCAACGACCTGGCCGGCGACGGCACCACGACCGCGACCGTTCTGGCCCAGGCGATCGTGAAGGAAGGTGCCAAGGCCGTGGCCTCGGGCATGAACCCGATGGACCTCAAGCGCGGCATCGACAAGGCTGTCGACGCCATCGTAGCCGAGTTGAAGGGCAACGCCCGCAAGGTGACCAAGAACGACGAGATCGCCCAGGTCGGTACCATTTCGGCCAATGGCGACGCCGAGATCGGCCGTTTTTTGGCCGAGGCGATGGAGAAGGTCGGCAACGAGGGCGTCATCACCGTCGAGGAAGCCAAAACCGCCGAGACGGAACTCGAAGTGGTCGAGGGCATGCAGTTCGACCGCGGTTATCTGTCACCCTATTTCATCACCAATCAGGACAAGATGCGCGTCGAGCTGGATGAGCCCTATGTGCTGATCCACGAAAAGAAGCTCGGCAATCTCCAGGCCATGCTTCCCGTGCTCGAGGCTGTCGTGCAGTCGGGCAAGCCGCTGCTGATCATCGCCGAGGACGTCGAGGGCGAGGCTCTGGCCACGCTGGTCGTCAACAAGCTGCGCGGCGGGCTGAAGGTCGCTGCCGTCAAGGCGCCCGGCTTCGGCGATCGCCGCAAGGCCATGCTGGAAGACATTGCCATCCTGACCGGCGGCACCGCGATCAGCGAGGACCTCGGCATCAAGCTCGAAAAGGTCACGCTCAGCATGCTCGGCCGCGCCAAGAAGGTGGTGATCGAGAAGGAAAACACCACCATTGTCGATGGTGCCGGCTCCAAGAATGAAATCCAGGGCCGTGTCTCCCAGATCAAGGCCCAGATCGAAGAAACCACCTCCGACTATGATCGCGAAAAGCTGCAGGAGCGCCTTGCGAAGCTCGCCGGCGGCGTCGCGGTGATCCGCGTCGGCGGCGCGACCGAGGTCGAGGTCAAGGAAAAGAAGGATCGCGTCGACGACGCGCTGCATGCCACCCGTGCGGCCGTCGAGGAAGGTGTCCTGCCGGGCGGCGGCGTCGCCCTGCTGCGCGCCGCCAGGGCGCTCGACAATGTCGTCGTGGACAACCCCGACCAGAAGCATGGTGTCGACATCGTGCGGCGCGCCATCGAGGCGCCGGTGCGGCAGATCGCCGAGAATGCGGGTGCGGAGGGCTCCATCATCGTTGGCAAACTGCGCGAGAAGGACGAGTTCGGCTATGGCTGGAATGCCCAGACCAACGAATTCGGAGACCTCTACAAGCAGGGCGTGATCGACCCGGCCAAGGTGGTGCGCACCGCGCTGCAGGATGCGGCCTCGGTCGCCGGCCTCTTGGTGACCACCGAGGCGATGATCGCCGACAAGCCCAAGAAGGAAGTGGCGCCGGCAATGCCAGCCGGTGGCATGGACTTTTAAGGCGTTGATAAGCCTGCTCGCTCCCCATCAGGGGAGCGGGTATTAGTCGATCAAATTGGGAGACCGTCATGGATGCAATAACCGAGGCCAGATCTGTTCCGGCTCCGACACATGCTGCGAGCGAATTCTTTGCCTACGAAACAGAATGCCGTAACGCCTTGAGGCCGCTGCTGACGAGCTTGCTGGATATGGCCGAATCCGCCGGCTGGAATCGGCGCACCGCCGCATCGACTCTGATGTTCCTGGCCGCGCAAAACCTGTCTGCGGCGTCTGCGGCGTCCGCAGGCGGTTGAGCGCCCAGCGGCGAGTAAGCGTCCAGGCATGATTGTTCGGCGGACGCAATGTGATTAAGGAGCGGTGATGACGATCGATGCAATGACAACGGAAACGAGGACATTCGAGGCCGACGTTGCCCGCCTGCTCCATATGATGGTGCATTCGGTCTATTCCGACCGGGATGTGTTCGCGCGCGAGCTGATCTCCAACGGTGCAGACGCCTGCGAAAAGCTCCGATTTGAGGCGATCGGCCACCCTGAGTTACTGGGCGACGACCCGAAGCCTCGCATCACCATTATAGCCGATCCGGACAACAAGCAGCTTGCCGTGGAAGACAACGGCATCGGCATGAGCCGAGACGATATGGTTGAGGCGTTGGGAACCATCGCCCGGTCTGGCACACGCGCCTTCGTGGAGCGCGTCGAGGCCAGCAAGGTAGCGGAAGACCCACAGCTTATCGGCCAGTTCGGCGTCGGTTTCTATTCGGCCTTCATGGTGGCCGAGAGCGTTGACGTGGTTAGTCGCCAGGCGGGCAGTGACGTTGCCTGGCGCTGGTCGTCAGATGGCAAGGGCACCTATGAGGTCGCTTCGGTGCCGCTCGCAGTCGCACCGAAGCGCGGCACCCGCGTCGTGCTGCATCTCATGAACGATGCGGTTTCTTACGCAGAACCCTACCGGCTCGATCAGCTGGTGAGGTCGCAGTCCGGCCACGTGCCGGTGCCGATTTTGCTTGTCGAAAAGCCCGGCGCCGAAGCCCACGACATTACCGACGGGACTGCCATTTGGGTTAGGCCGAAGGGCGAGATCAAGGCGGAGGAATATGCGGATTTCTATCGCAGCGTCGCCGGCCAGTATGACGAGCCAGCCGCCACGATCCATTTCCGTGCCGAGGGACGGCAGGAATACAGCGTGCTCGCTTTCGTTCCGAGTTCGCGTCCACTCGACCTCTTCGAACCCGACCGCAAGGGGCGCATGAAGCTCTATGTGCGGCGTGTCTTCATCACCGATGACGCCGATCTCCTGCCGCGCTATCTGCGCTTCGTCCGCGGGCTGGTCGACTCGGCCGACTTGCCGCTCAACGTCTCGCGCGAAATGATCCAGGAAAGCCCGCTCCTGGTCGCGATCCGCAAGGGTGTGACCAATCGAATCCTTGGCGATCTCGCCGGGTTGGCGGAGAATGATGTAGAGACCTACGCAAAGCTCTGGGACAATTTTGGCGCCGTTCTGAAGGAAGGCCTCTACGAAGATAACGAGCGGCGCGAGCGATTGCTGAAGATTGTCCGGTTCCGATCAACGGCCTCCGGCGGGGAACTGCGTAGCCTCGCTGACTATGTTTCATCGATGAAGGAGGGGCAGAAGGACATTTTCTTCATGGTCGGAGACGACCGCGCGCGGCTCGAGGCCTCGCCGCAGCTCGAGGGCTTCAGGGCGCGTGGCGTCGAGGTCCTGTTACTTACCGATGCGGTCGACAGCTTCTGGACCACGATCGCACCCGAATATGAGGGCAAACCATTCAAGTCGGTGACGCAGGGCACGGCTGAGCTTTCGGATATCCCGCTTCTCGACAATTCGGCGAAGCCCGACACCGAAACGCCATCCGAGATCGCCACATTCGTGGCTTTCGTCAAGAAGGCGCTTGGCGACGCTGTTTCCGACGTGAAGCCCTCCGATCGGCTGACCAAAAGCGCTGTCTGCCTAGTCGCTCCGGAGAATGGCCCCGACCGCCAGTTCGAGCGTTTGCTCAATGCGGCGGGCCGACTTGACGAGGCGGCTAGGCCGGTTCTGGAGATCAACCCACGGCACGAACTCATCATGGCACTGGCGAGGCTTGGCAACGAGGAGCGGAGCTTCAAGGAGGACGCGGCACACCTGCTCTATGACGAGGCGCGTGTGCTCGACGGTGACAAACCATTGGACGCTAAAGCTTTCTCGGAACGCCTTGCACGCATCGTTACGCGGGGTATGTCCAAAGGCTGAGTACGCGCCTTTTGGCCATGGGTTAAGATTTTTGCCGGGAAATGGGCGGCGCGCACGGCTCATGTTCGGCGCTTGCGCCGGCCTTGAACCTTCTCGGTCCCCAAGTACGCTGCTCGAGCATAGCGAAGGATGCCCAACGCAGCAGAGAACTCCGCATTCGACACCCACAGTCGATATCCCGTCATCCATCGGGCACACATTGCTGATGCCCGTCCAGTGCACCCGGAAGAGCAGAAGCATACCCCGGGCCAAAACTGAACCGGTCGTTTGGTCTCGGCTCCTGAAAACCCGTCGCGTGTTCGGCCTCTCGTGCACTCAGGATCAGTTTCGGCGAGATCGCGTGTCTGCGGAGATGGACTGAATTTCGCGCCATCACGCATATCCATGGTCTCCGAGTGTCAAGAACGCGGCCGTTGCCCATGCGCGCGACCGCTCCGTCTCGCGGACGACGAAGGTGACGGCATGAGGCAGCCGTCCCCGTTCAGAAAGCTATTTCAGGCCGGCATTCCGCTGCGGCCACTGGACGTTACCATCCAAGGCAAGGGCATGGACACGTCTTCGAAGATACCCTTCTCCTTGGCAAACCTGACGAACGCATCGCGCGCCGCACTCAACGGGTAGTCGCTATCAAACGCCCGCTGGCAGGCTTTCAGCGCGGTTACGTAGATCGTTCCACGCCGCCACTTCGGCCATTCGTAGAGAAATTCCAGAGCATCTTCCAGGCTGGCGATTTCTTGAACCAGGTTTTTCCCGCTCTTCACAAAAACGGGGCTGTCGAACATTCTGTCGCTCATCATATCCTCCAATCAATTGAACGATTGTTGGTGTTTAGGGTCGTCCCCGACCGACAGCGGCCGGACACAGCCACGATATGTTTCTGAGTTTTCCGAATTTCAAGAGGGACGTCCGCACCTTCCAACCGGACGCCTGAGAGAGTGTTTGGGGCAGATGTCTATCTACGTCCTGCTTGCCCAGCTGCATAAGTCCTACCACGAGGCACAAGAGGCAAGCCTGTCGAAATCGAGGTTCCTGGCACAAGCCAGCCACTACCTGCGCCAGCCTATTCACGCGATCAGCTTGTTCACCGCCTGTCTGCGCGACGCCGGCGAGGAGGCGCTGGCCGGTATTTACGGTTGCAGGCATCCTGATCGGCGGCTTAGATCGGGTTATGAGCGATCATACTGCCACGTTCATCTTGGAGCTTATGCGAGCCGCCAACGAGGTGCCCAAACTCACCATGGCGGCGCGCGCACATCTATTGCAGCGCGCCGCCGCGACTATCCGCGACTACCGGGACGAGATCAGCCCTTCCGAGACGCCGGCAAACGGCACCGCAAACCAGGAGGACGTCGTTTATTTCCTAAACGAAGCAGCGGGCTTTGTAGATGATTTCTCGGACACCGAATTTGAGGAGACAATCCTAGAGGCTATAGCCGTCATCGAGGCAGCGCAGATCCTGCTGGCGGAAAAAAGGAAGACCGAAGGGGGCGAATAGACCCCACGAGGCGATGAACCTGCCCGATAGGTGCCCGCGAAAAGCAAAGCGCCGGGCAACCTTGCGGAAACCCGGCGATTTCAGGCGGTGGTCGCCAGACTTGGGATCGGTGGCGACCGTCACAGCTCTTCGATCGTGGCCGACGTGCCCCCGCGATTGATGGTCAGCCGATAGCGCACATACTCGGCGCGGTCGTCGCAGGTGACGATCACCACGCTTGTTGGGCGATGAGTTCCAGTCATCCGGGATGGCGTCGGTCGCCTTGCCGCACCGGTAGCCGCGCTGACGCACGACAACGAACCCTGTTCTTTTCGTCCCAAGCTTCAAGTTCGTCGATCGGGTAAAGCACGGCTTTGCCGACCTTTACGAAGGAAGGCCCAATCTTCATGGCGCGCCAATTCCGAAGCGTTCCTAACGATACTCCGCCGCGATAGCGCTCCGATACTTCCTCCGCAGTCAGGAATTTGGTGGCTGACATAAAATCCTCCTCTGAACGGTACAAGCGCCGGGCGGCTAATGCTGGTCGAGCGCGTGAAACCCTTGGAGTGAGGCCCTCACTCAGCGTCACCGTCGGGTTCGCCCATCATTGGTGGCTCACGCTCCCGCATGGGTGAACATGCGCCGCGGGATGGGCACCGGGAAGGGCCGTCGTGGTCGGGTAGGGGGTTCGGCTAGTTCCGGCTAGACATAGGTCGGGTGCCCGGCCCGCAGTGAGGTCGCGTTCCGCGGAGTTTCCGGGCATAAGAGCTATCAGCCACCGGAACGCCCACCGTCCGCGGCATTCTTGGCCTTCGCGAAGCCTCGATCCGTGGCGATGAACTTCTCCAGCATCGGGACGATCAATCGCACGGGGTCGGTCGGTCGACCGGACTCTCGTGCCAGGATTTCAGAATAGAGGGTCAGGTCACGATGAAGGCTGGCGGGAAGGTCCAGCGTCACTTTCACCGGCTTGTCGTCCGCGATCGGACCAAGTTTCAGCTTCGCCATGTCAACCTCCATAGGGCTCGAGCACAAGATCGCGCGTGACGACGACGCGCACGAGGAAGCCGGGCCTGATCGTCAGGGTCGGTGCGATCTGCAATTGGCGTTGGACGATCTGTTGGCCGGCCTGGTTGATGGTGTCCTGCGCGCCGCCGCGAATTGCCCTGATCAAGCGGTCGTTGTCGTCTGCGGCGAGTGCGGTGCCGACACCGAGCAGAGTGGAAAGGGCGGCAGCCCCGGCGAGATCCCACCAGTGATAATCAACGCCGTCCTCAAGGCCTGCGTAACCCTCGGCATCCGCGCCCGGCTGGCGCTCCAACACAATCGAGCGGCCATTCGGGAAGATCAGTCTATTCCAGACCAGCAAGACACGGCGTTGCCCGAAGCCAACGCTATTGTCGTACTGGCCGATAATGCGCGTCCCCTGCGGAATGAGCAGGATCTTGCCCGTGGGGCTGTCATAGATGTTTTCTGTGACCTGGGCGGTGATCTGACCGGGCAGATCGGAACGGATACCAGTGATGAGCGCCGCAGCGATCACCGCGCCGGCCTGCAGCACATTGGTCGATTCTGGCGCGGTCACGCGATCGGGTGAGGCCGTGCGCTTGTCCGGCGTCTGGTTCAGGAAGGCGAGCTGGCGGTCCTGGGCGGTCGGCGTTGCCGCCTCGGGTGCGAGGCCAAGATTCGCGAGATTGGGCGTGGGGACAGTGTCGGTCGTGACGGCCGCCGTCGGTTGCGGCGTCGAACTGCGCGTCTCGGTCGAGGCGAACAGTCGAGCTGTCCGCGCCGACTCGAGCTCTTGAAGTCGCCGTTGATCCTCTGCACTGATGCCTGGATCGGGCGCAGCGATCGCCGGCGGCGGCGCGGCGCTCTGCGCGTTGAGGATCGGCCGGCCCAGATCACCGGGCAATGGTGGGCCGAGCACCGGCCCGGTGTAGTCGCGGGGAAGACTGTTCAGGCCATCTGGCGTCGCACGGTTATCGGTCGCGTAAAGCTCCTCATTGCCCTGGCGTCCGCCCTGGATTTGCAATGCGTAGACCAACGCGCCGCCGATCCCAACGCTTGCAACCAGACCAAGACCGACCAGAACCTTGCGGGACAACCTGGTGACGCGCGGCGGTTCGGGTCGCAGACGCATCGGTGCAGCGGGCACGCCGGTCAGCGGCAGGGCCCCGGCGTCGCCGGACGGCTCCGGCTCCTTTTCCTTTCCGGTCTCGACCTCGCTCATGATGCGGGCCTTCCATCAGTGCGCGAGATCCGCACGCGTTTTTGGTTGCGGTCGGCGCCGAAACGGAGTTCGGCGGCGGCGAAGAGCCGGTCGACGATCATGTAGTTGCCGCGCACGCGGTAGTTCACGAGTTCGGATGTGGCGCCCTCGGGACCGACGACGAACAGCGGCGGCATTTCGCCCTGGCCGATGCCGCGCGGGAATTCGATGAACACCTGCCGACCATCGTCGAAGGCACGCAGCGGCCGCCACGGCGCGCGGTCGCCCGTCACCTGATAGCGGAAATTGACGCGGGCGAGATCGACACCGGTCGAGACGGGCTGCGCGGCATGGGCTTCAGCATTCTGCCGCCGCAACGCAATGAGCTGGTCCTGCGGATATTGCCAGGAGACCGACGCCATGTAGGTCGAGGACGTCGACCGCAGCTCCATGTAATAGGTGCGCAGATTGGTGTTGATGACGAGGTTCGTCATAAGATCGGGCCGCGTCGGCTTGACCAGGATATGAACCTGTTTCGTCGCGCCGGTGCCGCTCTCAGTGTCGCCGATGATCCAGCGCACGGTGTCGCCGGCCGCCACGGGACCAGTGCCGACGAGCTGCTCGCCGGGCTGGAGCGCGATGTCCGTGATCTGTCCGACGGCGGTGTAGACCTGATAGAGCGCCCCTTGGGTGAACGGATAGACCTGCATGGAGTTGATGAAGCCATTGCGCACCGGCTGCACGCGGGCCTGCGCATTGGCCTGATTGACGCGGGCGGCGGGGTCGGTTGGTTCTGCCGCCTGGCGCGTTCCTTCTACAGGCTTCATCTGGCCGGGAAGCGGCAGGGGCCTCGGCAGCTCGACGATGCGCACCGGCGACGGCGGATCGACCGTCTGCACGGCGGGCGCCGCGGTGTCGTAGCTGATCTCGGGCGGTGGCGTGTTGGTCGCGCAGCCGACCAGCGCCGAGGTGCAGGCCAGCAGAAGCGCAAGCGAGGTCTTACGGAGAGCCGGCTGTCCGGCTGTGCGGAAGGCAGGCGTCATTGTCCCAGCTCCTTCGACCAGTTGATGGCGTTGACGTAGATTCCGAGCGGATTGGCCCGAAGCTTTTCGGCGTCGCGCGGCGTTTGCACGACGATGGTGAGGATGGCGGACCAGCGCTCGGTCGCGGTAAGCGAGCCGTCCTGGTAGCGGCGCTCGGTCCAGGCAATTCGAAACGAGTCCGGCGAGGCCCGGATGACGCTCGACACCTCGACGGCGACCTGCTGCTTGCCGACCTTGGTGAAGGGGTCGTTGGCGCGCGCATAGTCGTTGAGGGCAAGCGCACCGGCCTGCGTGGTGAAGTCATAGGCGCGCAGCCAGTTCTGCCGCACGATGATCGCGTCGGCCGGGATCGAGCGGACCTGCTCGATGAAGCGCGCGAGGTGGAAGGCGATCTGCGGGTCGGACGGCCGGTAGTCGGCTACGGCCGGCGCAATCGCCTGCGCCTGGCCGAGTTTGTCGACCTGCACGACCCAGGGGACGATGGTACCGCTGGCGGATTGCCAGACGAGGCCACCCGCCAGGCCGGCGGACAGAGCCAGGCAGCCGAACGCCATGTAACGCCAGTTGCGGGCCTGCACGCGCGCGGAGCCGATGCGATCGTCCCAGACCTGCGCGGCACGTTGGTACGGCGTCTCGGGCTGTGGAGTTTTTCCGTAGTGGGTTGATGGTCTTTTGAAGACGTTCATGGTCAATTGCTTTCGGAGACATTGACGGAAGAGCCGCCGCCGTGGCTGTCGCCGGATTTTACGGCGTGAGCTGCGGCCTGGACGCCGTGGGTGAGTTGCTGCGAGCGTTTCATGCGCTTGGCCCAGGCTGGCGGGCCTGCTGCGGCGGGCGCCGAGGCGGATGGCGCGCTTTGAGTTGCTCCGCCGTCGCGCATTGTGCCGTCGGAGATCTCGGTCGCAGCGCGTGAACCCGCCTCGAAGCTGGACTTCAGGCTGTCGGCCGCGCTCATCGCGGCGCGCTTCAAGGGCGAGGTGGCTGCCCGCGCCCCGGTGCTCGCGACATTGCCGATGCCCGACGCAACGGCGGAAGCGCCGGACTGACCGGCAGCACCGAGGCTGTAGGCAGTGGACGCTCCACCCGCGACGGCCGCGCCGCCACGAGCGGCTGCGCCAGCGCCATTGGCCAGCGCCGCGCCGCCGGAGGCAACAGCACCGGCAGTTGCGGCACCGGCCGCGATCATGCCGCCGGCGGCAAGACCCGTGCCGACAGCGGCGCCGGCGCCAAGCTGCGGGCCGCCGGAGACGAGGCCATTCGCGATGCCGGGTCCGAAGATGCCGAGGCCGAGCAGGGAAAGCGCGGCGAGCACGATCGCCATGGCGTCATCGATGGTCGGCGTCTGGCCACCGAAACCTTGCGTGAACTCGGAAAACAAGGTCGAGCCGATGCCGATAATGACGGCGAGCACCAGCACCTTGATGCCGGAGGAGATGACATTGCCGAGCACGCGCTCGGCCATGAAGGCCGACTTGCCAAACAGGCCGAACGGGATCAGCACGAAGCCGGCGAGCGTCGCCAGCTTGAACTCGATCAGCGTGACGAAGAGCTGGACCGCCAGGATGAAGAAGGCGAGCAGGATCAGCGCCCAGGCGAACAAAAGACACGCGATCTGGATGAAATTTTCAAAGAAGGCGACCCAGCCCATGAGGTCGGTGATGGATTCGAGCAGCGGCCGTCCGGCATCGAGGCCGGTCTGCGCCACCTTGCCGGGACGCAAGAGATCCGTGACGGAGAAGCCTGTGCCAGAAGCTTTCAATCCGAGCCCTGCGAAGCTCTCGAAGACAATGCGGGCGAGATGGTTCCAGTTGGAGATCAGATAGGCGAAGACGCCGACGAACAACGTTTTCTTCACGAGGCGGGCGATGATGTCGTCATCGGCGCCCCAGCTCCAGAACAGGGCGGCCAGCGTCACATCGATGACGATGAGCGACGTGGCGATGAACGCGACGTCCCCGCTGAGCAGGCCAAAGCCTGAATCGATGTAGCGGGTGAAGACGCCCAGGAAATTGTCGATGACGCCGGTGCCGCCCATGTCAGTGCGACCCCGGACGCGCGGGCTCTGGCTGCATGACCGGAGCGGTTTCCTTGTTGACCGGGACCGGCTCGGGCGCCGGCTCGAACCACGCGGACGGGGTCGCATTCGGTGCTCTCGTCGTCTGCAGCGCTTCCGCGTTCTGGCGCAGGAAGCGGTCGCGGTTGGCAGCCCAGACCTTGAGGCAGGCAGCGTCACCGGTCGCAGCCTCGCCCATATCCCGACACCGACGGAGCAGGTGCTGCAGAGGATCGGCATCGCCGTCCCGCCTGAGACTCAGCGTGTGAACCTCCGGCCCCTCCTTCCGGGTCAGCTCGATGACGGTAGCGGTGATGGCGACGCCCACAAAGATGATGGTGACGAGCCGCGCGAGCATTTTGCCGTCCATGGCGATCGTCCCGTTCAGTTTCGGTTGTTGAACATCCGGGCGCTGCCGGGCTGATAGCCCGCGCCCGGCGTCAGGAAGCGGCGGCGCAGCTCACGGCCCTGTTCGGCCGCGGCCGCGCGCTCGGCTTCGGTCAGCATCTGCGCCCGGCCGTTCGCCGCGACGACGGCGGTGAGATCGGCGAGCTGCTGGGCCTGAAGCGCGAGGAGCTGGTTGCTCGCCTGCGTGGCCTGCAACGCGCCGGCCGCGCCCTGGCTCTGTCCGACAAGTGCCGACATCTGCGCGCGATTGGTGTCGATGTTGCCGACGACGCCGGCTTGCACGCGCATGGCGTCCTGCAGGCCGCCGACCGTGTTCTGCCAGCGCGATCGAGCGTCGGTGACGAGCTGCCGGTCGCTCGCCGACATCGAGACGGTCGCATATTTGATGCCAGCTTCGCGCCCGTCGCGAACGAGCTGGCGATCGAGCTGCGTGAAGCGCTCGGCATCGACCTGACGTTCCAGGCTGCGCCGGATGTCGAGATCGGTGCGCGGTCCTAATTCCTGCGTGATGAGGTCGCGTGCTCGATCGCGCATCCCCTCCTTGATGTAGTCGCGCGAGATGACGAGGTCCTGCCCGTCGTCGCGAACGCCGCGCACGATCAGGTGGACATGGGGATGCTCGGTGTTCCAGTGATCGACGGCCACCCAATCGAGCCGGGTGTCGAGATCCTTTTCCATCTGGGTGACAAGATCGCTGGCAAAGGATCTGAGGTCGGACATGTCGACGGCATCGTCGGGAGAGACGATGAACCGGAAATGGTGGCGATCGTCCTGGCACCGCTCGACGAAGGCCTTCGGGTCGACGTCGTCACCGCCAGGTCCGAACAGATGGGCTTTCTGTCCGTCACGGGTCACGCCCTCGCGGCGCAGGTAGTTGAGATGGGTGGCAAGCGGCGCCGAGCGTGCCATCTGACGCACGACGCGCGCCTTGATCACAGCGCCTCGCGAGCGGGCGGTGAGCAGCCGGTTCGCCTGGATGCTCGCGCGCTGGCCGCGCCCGAAGCGAGAGCGGTTGCCAGACACGATGCGGCCGGAGCGCGAGACGCCAGCGCCGGCCTTCTTCGCCGCTGCAAGGGCCTGCGCGATGAAGGGACGCGCGGCCTGGGCGCGCGTCGAACGGATGCGGCCTGGCCGGATGCGGAAATCGTTGTCGCCGGTCACGGCCGATGCCCCGCACATCGCGCCAAGTGTCGGAAACCTATGAGAAACCGGCATTGCCGCGAGGTGCGAGGAATTCCCGCACATCGCGAAATCGCCTCATAACCTATTGAAACAACACGACCGACCGACGCCGCACCTCGCGGCCTTTTATCCTGCCTTCCTTCGGTCGTGTTGCCTGCCTCCCACCTCAGCGCCCCCTTGGATGCGCTGGTGTGCGATTTCCTGCGAACGCCGCCGTGCGCCGTCATCGCGGTTCCCCGGCTGTCGCGCGCGCCACGAACAAGCCGTCCGACTGCGGCGCGATCGCGGAGACATCACGCACGGTGGTCACAGCCAGGGCGTCATTCGCAGGTCGTTCGGCCGGCATCGAAGCGGCGGCTGAAGTGATGCTAGGCTCCGCGATAAACAGCGGCGCCCGTGTCCAGGCCGATCGGTGGACGTCGGCGACAATGGCGGGGTTCGTGCTCGCGGAACCGTCGATGACCGGAGCGAGCAGGGCGACATAGGCGCGCGTCTCGGCAGGCAGACGGCGGCCGACGAGAGACTCCTCGTAGCGAGCGGGGCCGGCATTGTAGGCCGCCAGGAAACCCGGAGAACCGTAACGATTGTGAAGTTCGCGGAGATAGGCTGTGCCCGCCAGGATGTTGTCACGCGGATCGTAGGGATCCTGGCCGAGGCCATGCCGAGCGCGCAAGTCGGCCCAGGTCGTAGGCATGATTTGCAGCAGGCCCATCGCCCCGGCAGAGGAAACCGCGCGCGGCTCTCCTGCGCTTTCGGCGCGCATTACCGCCCTGATCCATGCGATCGGAACGCCGAAGCGCCGCGATGCCTCCACAATGTGATCGGCGTAGGGATCGCGTAGCGGCGGTCGCACGCTGGGTGTGTCCTGCGCCATCGTGATTGCCGGCATGACGCTCGCGATGGAGAGGCCGGAAAGGAGAAGGAGAACTGTGCACCGAGCCGCGCAGCGCAGCCCGGACGCACACAGACGGCTCGTCCATTGGCGGCGAGCAGCCATAGCTTATTCCTTCTCGCTGCGATCGCGCGAACGCGACCAGTGCGGCGACCAGGCGTTGCCGGCATCGTCGCTGCGGAACAGGTTGGCGCGGATCGGATGCGGCAACGCCGGATCGTCGATCAGCAGCGCGAGGTATTCGCCCGCGCGTTCTCCGGTGCGTTTCCAGCCGGCGCCGATCTCGGGGCCGTTCTCGCCGCTACTGTCGTCGCGTGCATGAACACGGTAGTCCGGCGCGTTCTCCGCATCGGACGGGTCGGCCGGAACTACCGCGATGTCGCGGAACAGCGTGAGCGTCTCGATGCGTCCGACGAAGCCCGATTGCTCGCGCGTGAATTGGCCGATCTGCGGCATGACTGTCTCCGTGGCGGTGGTGTTTGGAAAACCATCGGCGGACACCGCTCCCGCCGATGGGAGAGCGGTCAGCGTGTCCGCGCCCGGCATTCGAAGCGACCATTTCCGTTTTCATCGGTCCACAGCGGGACCGCGCGGCCGACGATCTGGTCGGTGGCCGTCAGGCCGAAGTAGCGGCCGTCGAGGCTATCGCGGACCTGCCAGTTCATCAGGAAGACTTCGCCGGTCGGAATACGGCGGCAGCCCTGCCACACAGGCAGATCGCGGCCGGTGCGATCACGCTCGAGCGCCGCGCCGACGCCGACGCCATCGACCGAGATGGCGAGGTTCGTGCGGCAGACAGTCTGTCCGGAGACGGCGAGGATGCGCTTCATCAGCGGCACCCCTTTCGGCAGATAGCCGCGCTCCGCGAGAAACGTCGCGATCGGCTCGGGAGCATCGACGGCGACAAGATCGGCAACCTCGAACGGACCGTCGAAATCGATCATATAGAGGCCGACCGGTGCACTGGCCGAGGCATTCCAGATGAACTTGATCGGCATTGGCGTGAGCGCCGAATAGGCGGCGCCCAACGTTACGAATGCTGTCGCGAGAACTTGAGCCTGGCTCCTCACGGATCTGCCCTCCGGCGCAAAAGGAAGGCACGATGCTGATCGAGCGTATAGGCGCGAGGCTCGTGGCCCGCGCTGATGCGATTGTGGATGTGTCGCCAGTGATCGGTCGACACCGCCACAGGATCAATGCCGAGGCCCTCGATGCCGTCGATCGCCTGTAGGACACGCTCGACCTTTGGCCAGCTTGCAACCTTCAGCAAGATCTCGCCGCCGGGGCGCACGAAGGGCAAGGTCTGATAGGGCTCGCCACGCGCGACGGCGCGCACGATATCGATACGCGAGACGATCGTTCCGAAGTCGTTCGAGGTCCAGCGAACGAAGGCGAAGACCGCGCCGGGAGGAAACGAGAGAGTGCGCCGGTGTCTGTCCAGAATCTGAACGTGCGCCGCCGTCCCGAAGCGGAGCCAGTGTTCAATCTTTTTTTCAACCCAGGTCAATTCAACATGGGTTAGATCGTTGGGGCGGGATGCAGCCGTCCGACCTGCATCTGATGTGGTTCCGCGGGTCATGCTGAATCTCCGTCTCTAACGCTGAATTCGTGGGCGCCGAGGAAGCGCCGAGACAGCAAAGTGGTACGACTACGGAGTGCACCGATCACGACGGGTCTCCCGAACAGACCGAACGGTTTGACGGAGGGCGCTCTGCCTCGTCATCCCCAGCATGCGTCGCGCTAACGGAGTTAGTTTTTATGTTAGACTCTAAGTTACAGGCGCGAATTTGCCTTTGGACAGCGAGGCTTAAGGGCCATTTGGGTTCCTGATGGCACGTGTGTGCGGTTCCCGATGGCACGATAGTTCCGGTTCCCGATAGCACGAGAGTTTCCACAGCCGGTCCATCGGTTCGGCGCGGCTCGAATGCGAGGAAAATTCGGCCAAAAATATCGATTTCAACGAAAAGGTCGTAGCCTGGCAGTGGCTGACGACGGACGATCTCGCGCACTTCGAAGGCGAAGCGCTTGAAGGGTGACAGGCTCCCGGACTTCTTGTGGAGATGGCGTAGGTCGAATCTCCAACCGTCACGTTGCTTACCGCCATGCTTTCGAACGATGCGGTACAACCAACGCTCGATGCCGCCGGTGAGATCGAAATAGGCGCGGTCAATTGTCAGGACCAAGGCGTCGTCGAGTACGGCGCTGTAGAACCAGGCAGGCAGGATCAATTCCACGCCCTGGGGACGTCCATTGCTGTCACTTCGTTCTTGCCATTCATTAATCCAGGAAAAGCGATGACGACGGCCCTCTGCCTTCTGGCGGATAGACGTCACCACCGTTGTCGACTGGAGACGATCGAAAGAGGCCTTGAGGCGCTGGTAGTCACGCAGAGAGACACCACGACCGATGAAGGTGAGGATCTCGTAAGGGGTTGAAGCGATCAGTCGGGAAGTCCGCAATCCTGCATCGCGCGCTTCGACAATCTGGCTCGCGGCCCAGATCAGAATATCGGCATCCCAAATGGTTGCCATGCCGTACTCTGGCACTGCCTCGACGCGGATCATCACATCGCCGGCGCGGAAGTCTATCGGCGCGGTGCGTTTTGACTTCGCGAGGGAGAAGAACGGGTAGGCCATGAGGTCCTGAGCGTCGCGCGGGGAGAATTCTCCAGGGAGTGCGCGGAACAGATCCAGCTGTTCGCGCTCCGGAGATGGGTGATTGCGTTTCGACAAGGGTGCTCTGCTGTCCGATCAGCGCAGGGAGTGATCGGTCTCGACGACTGGCGATCTGTCATGACGTTTTGCTGGCAACACAGTGCCGCGAGGGTCCGAGGTTGAGGTGACAGCGCCACGAGCGGTCCAGGCCTGCAGGTCTTCAATGGAGTAAACGACGCGTCCCCCGAGTTTCCGATAGGCGGGACCGGTGCCGTAGGTGCGGTGTTTCGAGAGCGAATAAATCAACACCTTGAAACGGCAATCGTGCGGCTTGATTTGCTTCTCGAAGGCAAATGGAATGCGACATATAGTTAACAATCGGCACCCAAGATGTTGATGTGCCTTGATATTGTGCACTAGGCTACTTCGAACCAGATGAGAGGTGGCGTGATGGACTGCGTCTTGGCGCTGCGATGAACATTCATGCGGTCTCAAGATTTCTCGGATCTCTCGACGATATTGCTGCCGCAGCTGCGCCATTTGAGATTTTGGAAGAACTTTCCAAGGTCCTCCGAACATTCGGCCTACGTCATCTTCTGATTACGGGATTACCTTCGCCATCAAAGGGGCCTTGGCAGCAGGAAATCCTTTATGATGGTTGGCCCCAGGAATGGATTGAGCATTACTCAGCCAGCGAACATTTCTTCCATGACCCCTGTGCCCTGCACAGCCGGTACGCCGGCGAACCGTTTCTATGGAGCGAGTTGTCCCGCGATCTCATGACAGCCAGACAATTGCGCGTGATGGATGAAGCCACAGAGTTCGGGCTGAGGGACGGCTTATGTGTCCCCGTCCATTTACCTTTGCGCGGCCCTTCGGTCATCACCGTTGCAGGAGAACGGATCGAGATCAGTGAAGAGGATCTGCCAACCGTAGAAATGGTGTGCGTGCAGGCTTTCAGGGCGCTGCGGCGAATACATTTGGGAGACAATGAATCTCACCACCATACACTGACCGATCGAGAGCGCGAGGTGTTGACATGGGTCGCCGCAGGCAAAGCCGCTGAAGACGTTGCATGTATCTTAGGCATTTCGAGGTTCACCGTTGAACGTCACCTCGCCAATGTTCGGGAAAAATATGACGCCGCAAATACTGTTCAAGCGGTGGTGGAAGCAGTGCGGCGAGGGGAAATTCGTCCCTGACAATCCCAAGAAACCGGTATGGATCGACTTTTAGTTCTTGGGTATGCGTCGAAGTGCCATGTTCAAGGTTCACATCGTAGATTGGTCAAACCGTCGAGCGTATCAGAGGCATCTCGAGAACTATTTTCGCGTTCGATATGAAATCTACGTCGATGGTCGCAAATGGCGTCAGCTCGAAAGGCCGATTCCTTTGGAGATTGACGCATTCGACACCAAGCATTCGGTCTACCTGCTCGGCATTGACGAAGATGGCAATATAGCCGGGGGTTCGCGTCTGGTCCCGACACTGAGACCGCATGTGCTCTCGGAAGTTTTTCCTACGCTTGCCGGAAACGAGCCACCCAGAGGAGCGGATGTCTATGAATGGACGAGGTTCTTCATTGCGCCGTCCTTGCGGAGATCTGGGGGATCCTCGCGGGCAGCAGGCCTCGTGCTGTGCGGGCTTTTGGAGGCCTGCCTGAAGCTGGGCATAGGCAGGATCAGCGTCGTCTGCGAGGCCTTCTGGCCAGAGCGATTGGAGCAACTGGGCTGGCACGTGACGCGTTTGGGGCGGGTGCTCAATCATCCCGATGGCGATATACTTGCCATGCTCATCCAAGTTGATGAAAAAACCCTGGAATCCACGCGCGTCGCCTACTGCCTGGACGATGCCAGTGTTATCGTCGGCGGCTGATGCAAGTCACGCTCAGATCGATAGCAATCTCTGAAATTCCGACATTGGCTGGAACCGATCTGTTTGAAAGCGACGAGAACTTTGCTGGCGGAAGCTTATTGGCGATTTTCAACAGGCTGAGAAGCAGGCCCGATCTAGAGGCTCATCATCCATTTGTGGTCATGGACGAACGCCAAGCCGTGGGATTTTTCATGCTACGCGAGGGGACAGCACTGCCCCAATGGGCTCATCCGCGCGCGATCAGCCTGCACAATTTCCGCATCAATAAGCAGAGCCGAGGAAGAGGATATGGGGTCGCGGGGCTGGTTCTTGCGTCTCAATGGATCGCAGTTCATCGGTTTGAGATCGTCAAATTAATGCTCAGCATTAATGTTGAAAATGCAAGCGCTTATCGACTTTATCTCCGATGCGGGTTTAAGGAAGTTGGACTCTCTTTCGAGGGGCGGCTTGGAATAGAAACCGTTCTTTCGTGCGGTGTATCCGAACTGGCTGCGAAGCACGTACCTGGCCAGTAGTCGAAGCACGCCAGGGCATTTGCCAAAAGACAGGCTGGTATCTTTCGAAAGAGGAGGCAATTGGCTGCACAGCCGCAGCGGCGATTGTTCCGGAAGCGGGCTGTCAACTGATCGCACTGAGGGGCGCCTATGTGGCGCCCGAGACATTGTGCTGCTGAACCCTGACCTGCTTGGCGTGCATCCAGTCGGCGATCTGCCGTGCCTTGCTTGCCGCGGTGAAGATGGCGCGCTTGTCGGAGCGTAGCACTTCGAGCCACGAGGCGATGTAGCGGGCATGGTCGGGGCGCGGCTCGACGCTGAGGTTGAGATCGGCACAGATCATGGCGCTGAGAAGTTCGACCGTGCATTCTTCCATGGCGTAGGCAGCCGAGCCGAACCGTCCGGAGAGATCGCGGTCGAGGCGATGCTTGGCGCCGGAAGCGTGACCGCATTCGTGGAGTAGTACCGCGTAGTAGGCGATCGCATCCCGAAAGCAAGCGAAATCCGGCATTTGCACATAGTCCTTGGAGGGAATGTAAAAGGCCTGCGATCCACCGTGGCGAAAGTCGATGTCTAGCGCCGCGCAGAAGTGTTCGGCATGCTCGATCCGCTCGACCTCGGGAAGCACCGCCATTTCCGGCGGCGTGTAGCCGTCAACCTGGGCGCAGTTGAAGACGGTGTAACCGCGGGCGAATAGACGCTGAGCGGGCTCGTCGTAATCGTTGTCGCCATCCTGACGCTCCACCTCACCGTTGCGATCGCTGATCTTCCAGAATACGACCAGATGGCCGCGCTCGCCCTTGCGGACTTGGGCGCCGAGCTCCTGCCATTGTCGATAGGTGCCCCAGATGCCAGCGGCATAACCGGATGCCTGCGCCGCAGCCCAGAGCGAAAGGATGTTGACGCCGCGATAGGCCTTGCGCGAGGCGATATTGACGGGTTTGGTGATGGGCGATCCGTCGTGATGCCAGGGCATCCGGTACTCGCTGGCGCCGGCCTCGATGGCGGCGATGATCTGGTTGGTGACGCGCTCGTAGATATCGTTGACGATCTGGGTCTGGCAGTTGCGATCGGTGGTCATGAGTGCCTCCTGTGCTCGCCCTCTCCGTCGAGGGCGTAGCGGCAGGGGGCAGACGCTGCGAACCGGTCCGTCACACCCTGTTCACGGTTACTGGTGCGGAACAGGGTTGACGGGCCGGCAGCGTCTGCCACAACCGAGCCCCTGCCTCGACGAGCGAGCACAGGAGATGCCGGCCATGACTGATGGCGGCAGGACCGGCTGGCGGTGGGGATATTGCGTGGCTCTCAGCCAGCGCCGTTTAGCTGCGAGCGCCGCAGAGGAACGATCCTGGCCTCGCGTTCGGTTGAGTGCTTTTTGCAGCCCGTCGACTACGGCACTACGCGCTCACGGACACACCACCCATTTCTCTGGCCTCTGCAGAGCGTGATGTCGTGGGCTTTCTGATGTTTCGCGAGGGAGCGGCGTCGTCGGTTTGGGCGAACCAGACGCGATCAGCCTTGATAATTTCCGTATGAGCAGAAACGCCCTGGTAGGGGAGAGGGATTTCCGCGGTCCTTACCGCTCGCTGGAGAACTCTCCATCGTACACGCGCCCGAGCAGCGCTTCGCCGCCAAGAGCGATGCGGAACTTTAGCATGGAAAGACAGTTAGGTTCGGTTGGCGAGACAAGGGTGGCGACATGGGCGAGATCCAGGACATCAAGGAACAGACCTTACGAAGCGCGGAGCAGCAAAAGGATGCCGGTGCAGACCGGATCGGCGGTGTCGCCGAGGTGGTGCATGGCGTCGCTCGCGAATTGGAAGGAGAGTTTCCGATCGGAGCTTCCTACGTTCACCAGGCGGCCTCACAGCTCGAAGCCGGCGCGACGAAGCTGCGCGAGAGCCGGATCGAGGACCTGATCAAGGGGGTTGGCAATATCGCGCGAACACAGCCTGCCGTCTTTTTCGGCGGGGCGATGCTGGCGGGCGTGCTCCTGTCACGCTTCCTGAAAAGCTCGTCGGATAATCGCGACCCCAGCTCGCGTTGAAAACTCGCGTTGAGACGAAGGCAATGGCACACGCACACTACGGACGCACGATCCCGGATATCTTCGCAGACGTCGTTTCTCTGGCTGCGACCCTGCTGCGCAACGAAAGCCAGCTAGCCCGCACCGAGATTTCGGAAAACATCGGCCGTGTCGGCGCCGGCGTCGGTCTGCTGACAGGCGGCGCGGTTCTGCTCATTCCGGGGCTGGTCATCCTGCTGCAGGCTGCGGTCGATTGGTTGAGCAGAAGCTACGGCCTCGCCGCCGGGTGGTCTGCTCTGATTGTGGGCGGCATCGCGGCCGTGATCGGACTGATCCTTCTTCTGGTAGGCGTGAACCGCCTCAGGGTCAGGACCATGGTGCCCGATCGTACCATCCGCCAGATTCGACAGGATGCAAATGTGGCACAAGATCAGATGAGGCGTCAGGATGCCAACCGTTAGCCAGCTCGAGCGGGACGCAGATCGCACACGCTCTCAACTCGTCGATGCGCTGGACGAATTCCGCGCGAACCTATCTCCAGGACTGGTGCTGGACCAGCTCACCGAATATGCGGGCGACGGCGATGTCGGAGAATTCTATCGCAGGCTGCGGTACCAGATGGCGCGACATCCCGTGCCCATGGTGCTGGTGGGAGCGGGCATTGCGTGGATGATGGTTTCTGGCACTCTGGGCGGTTCCCGCGACAGGGGGCGTACGTGGCGAGAGGTGCCCGGCCGCCGTGCGATGGCCGAGAAGGCAGGAGACGCTGCGGACAAAATTGGCGAGGCGGGCTCGGCAGCATCGGATGTGATTGGTCGGCTCGGCGAGCTTACTCGTGAAAGTGCGGGATCGTCGGCCGACGCCATGCGGCAGGGCGCAAATCGCGCTCGCGACAGCCTCGGAGCGGCCGCAGGCTCCGCAAGCGATGCCGTTGTCAGGGCGGCCGACTCGGCGAGCGACGCCGCAGGTAAGGCCGCCGCGTTTGCGAGCGACGCCGCAGGCAGGGTGGCAGACACCGCAGGCAATGCCGCCGCTTCCGCATACGGCACGATCGCGGGCACAACAAGTCGAACCGCGACCGCTGTCGGCGAGTCCGCGCGGCATATCAGCCAAAATGCTGCTTCGAGCGCGAAGAGCTTTGTCGACTTCTGCCGCAGCGAACCCCTGGTATTGGGGAGCATGGGCGTGGCGATCGGTGCCGCGCTCGGGGCGCTCATGCCGCCCACACAGACTGAAGACTATTTGATGGGCGAAAAAAGCGATCGCCTGAAGGAAAATCTTGCCGAAATGACAGGATCTACCGAAGCGCCAACGAAGAGCGGCAAGCTGTCAGAAAGCAGGGACGGCAAGTCGGCCCCGAGAAAGAAACGCAGCCACGCAGATAGATGAACGACAGCTCCAGCCACCGAGCTTTGACCGAACCGCCTGGGCGGACAGTACTGTGGACCTCCGGATTGGTGCTGGCGCTTTTATTGCTCGGTTTCCAGCTGGCGCGGCCCTCGGCTCAACGTGGCGACCGTGCGACCTTGAACAGCGCCGGAGAGAGCAGGGCTGGACTTGCCGGGACGAGCCCGGCTCCTGGATGGATTGACGTGCTGCGGCGCGCCGGGCGCGACGTGTCGCGCCATCGGGTGCTCGCCAATGCCGCCGGCGTCGCCTTCTACGCGATCCTCGCGATCTTTCCGGCCCTGGCCGCTCTGGTTGCGATCTACGGGCTCTTTGCCGATCCACGGACGATAGGAAATCAGCTTGCTCTGGTTGCGGGCGTGTTCCCGCAAGGTGCCATCGATGTGATGACGGATCAGTTGACGCGCGTGGCGTCGCAGGGCAACAGCGCCCTTGGGTTCGCGTTCGCCGTGGGGGTGCTGGTCTCACTGTGGAGCGCGAACGCCGGGGTCAAGGCGCTGTTCGATGCGCTCAACGTGGTCTACGGCCAGCAGGAGAAACGAAGCATCCTCCGGTTTAACGCGATCTCCCTGGTTTTCACGTTTGGCGCCATCTGCGTCGTTCTGTTAGCTTTGTTCGCGGTGGCGGTGGTGCCGCTGATCCTTGCTTTCGTCGGGTTGAGCGGTGTTGCGGACGCCCTGCTGCGGATCGCCAGATGGCCGCTGCTGCTGGTTGTGATCGCATTCGGTCTAACGCTTCTTTATCGCTATGGGCCCAGCCGTGGCGACGGTCATGTCCGTTCGCTGACCTGGGGGAGCGGCTTTGCGGCCGTGGCCTGGCTGGCGGTTTCCATGGTGTTCTCCTGGTACGCGGCGAACTTCGGCCACTACAATCAGACCTACGGCTCTCTTGGGGCAATCATCGGCTTCATGGTGTGGATCTGGCTATCGGCGACCGTTATTTTGATCGGCGGCGAACTCGACGCAGCATTCGAAAGTCATCTTAGGAAAGACAAGAGCTAACCGCGGCCTGCGGATGGCGAACTCTGCGGCCGGGATCTTCATATGACGAAGGGCACATGAATATCTATTCCATTTCCACGTCTGCCTTCGCCAGCAATACGTCTTTTCGCTGAGCAACATGCGGACTTTCCTGACACGACTTAACCGGTAGGTTGCCGCTACTTTGCACTCCTTAGCGTTCTTTTCGTTGAAATCTTCGCCCAATCTTTGCCCGCCTCGATTCGTCGCGGCGGGCATTTTTTTCCTGGTGCGCGCGGCTAGGGTTTACCTTGCCTGTTGCGTTTCGCGGACCCTCGGTCATTGCTCTTCGCGGAGCTGGGGCCCGATACATACAGTGTTAACTATTCGGCGCTACAGGAAATGCTGGGTTGTTGTATGGGGAGGCTTGCATGGTTGCCATAAGCGCCGTTTCATCATCCGCCGTCACGGCGTTGAAGCTGATTAGCGCGCCAAAGTCGAATGACGCCGTGACATCGAAGACCGTCTCCGCCATCAATCCGATTTCCGCCCGGTCCCTCTCTCCGAGCGTGTCGGACGCGCTCTTGAAGATTGCTGAAATCATCAACGGGCAGAAATCGAGCGCCCCCGCCGCCAGTGACCGTTACTTGCGCGGGCCGCTTACGAAGCTTACTGATCTTCCTGCCGCCGATGCTGAGAAGTTGCGGGCGCTAGGGGCGGACGCCGCCGTCAAGGTCACGGCACCCGACATCAGTGATGATGCTTTCCGTGCAATGATGCTCGAATACGGCAAGCAGCATTGGACCGGATTGGAAGGCTTCAGCGAAGCCCTTGCCAACGGCACCTTGAAAATTCAGCGCGCCAGCGACGTGCCGGAACTTGGTCTAAGTCATGTCCAGTATGATCTTTACAAAGACGGCAACATGGTCGGCGGGGCGTTCTTCGGTAGCGGCAATTTCAACAAAGACCTGTATTTGCAAATTCAGGCGCAAGGCATCCGGCAGGCCACCGGCTCAATCAACGGCTATGACTACTATGTCACGTGGCCGGATGCCACCTTGGCGAAAGCCGCTTGATCTCGACCGATTGCAATTAATTGCACGGAAGCGAACCGTAAACGGGGGGCAAGACACCCCCGTCTAGGTTTGTCACTTACTGCTCTTTCCCGATGTAAAAGCTGTGCGCTTGCGTCCCACTCTTGGCGACACGTGACGAGCAATTCGTCACTACACCATCAGCTTGCTTTACCTTGTACCTTCCAAAGGATTGAACTCGGATGCACAGGCTCAACTCCGCGGCCGTTCATAATGAGATAGCGTGATAGGCAGTTATTCTGACGTTCGCACCTGAAAGCTGCTGGTCCACTTTCCCCATCGCAGACGTTTGAGGGTGCCAAATAGCACTGATAAGTAGTGCCAAATAGTGATGCACACATTGAGCTGGCCGAAATGGTAATCCAGTTTGCCGGCTAGGTCGATTTCTCCGCGGCCTTCCAAAAGGTCGGCGGCCTCAATCGCCGAGTTCGGCCATCGGCTCAGAACGCGGATCGATGTTGTCAGCTTGCCAACGAACTAGCGATAGCCGCGTACATCCGCTTCGGTGTAAGCATGGCGTCGAGCGGGAGGCCCCTGTTCAAACCAGGGCCACCTCCGTCTTTCCACATTCCTTTGTAGGTCGCCAGTTCTTCTTCCGTCACTTGTAGCCAAGAGTATCTGTCGGTAAGTCCCCATGTGGTGACCCCTTTGACGACGGGGCAATCTAGCGCCACTTCCAGATATCGGCGCGTTTCGTCAGCTACTGCAACGTCTCGCCGCTCGGCTGATATAGAATAGTCAGCTTCCTTGACGTCAAGTTCAGTAATGACGACTGCCAAGCCCAGGCCTTTGATTTCATGTAGAAAATCTCTAATTCCCTTCGCAGATACCATCCCCTTGCGTAGGTCAAGATGTGCCTGCAGCCCTACACCGTCGAGCGGTACGTTCTTCGATTTCAAGTACTCCAACAGCTTCAGGAAAAGGTATCTGCGGTCACGTTCGACCGGGTTGTCGTATTCGAGCCCATACTCATTGATCATGAGTTTTCCCTCTGGAGCGAATATCCGGGCTTCGTCCAGGGCGCGTTCAATATAATCTCGACCGAAGGCGCGAAGGAACGCATTGTCTCTTAGACCGTCGTCTCGATCTCCCGTTTCAATCGGTTCGTTCACGACATCCCAATGCTGAATGATATCGCTATAGCGCGGCATCACAGAGGCAAAGTAGTTCCGAACGGGTTGCCAATCCGGACCGTCGCGAAGCATCGCTTCCGCCCATAGCGGTACGCTCCCGTGCCAAAGCAGCGCATGGCCGTAAGTCTTCAGTCCATTGGCTCGTGCCAACTCAGCGATTTCGTCCATGGCAGCCATCTCGAGCCTGCCCTTTGAGGGCTCGACTTCGCCCCACTTCAGGCTGACTTCAGGTGTCAAGCTTGAGCATTCATTGATGATGGCGCTCTTAAAAGAAGAGTCCAACCTGAGCTTGTCTGCTGCGACGGCGGCCCCGAAGAACATACCTCGTTGCTCGGCAAGCACCTTGAGCGACGGAGCGGCTTTGGTCCGAGTTGAAAAAGCTGAGGTCGCGAAGCCTACTGCCCCTGCGATAACCGCCCGACGGGTAAAATGTCTTTCCATGAAAGAAACAACGTCGCCCGAACGTTTCACTCAAAAGAAATGTGAGCACATCGGTGTTGAATCAAGTGCGACTAGCTGAGAAGGAAAGGAGAGATAAGAAATAACGATATCAACGAGTCATTCTTGAGGTAATTTAGTCATAAGTAATTTTGGTGTAATCGTCGCCAAATATAAGCCATATGGATGAGGGAAATTTTTTGATGAAATATTGAAAACTTCCTTTCCATTCCCATTTTTGCGTCTAAGCAAATAAAAAATCTCCCGAACCAAATTCAGATTTCACTCAGTATGCGTCGCAGTTAATCAAAGGACAAAAGGACGCCCGCCGATAGTTTCTCGGCATTCAGCTGAAAAACGCGAAGGCGAATTGTCCAATAAAAACAAAAGCTAACTGCGTCGATCAGAGTGAAAGCAAGGTCCCCGATTTGCAAAATGCATCTCGGTGTTGGGAGAAATGTGTATGAGTTTTGTGTATTCCGCCCCCGGCGTCACCCGGGATGCAGACGTGCGCCCCAAGAACATTTTAGTAACCGGAGGCGCCGGATTTCTGGGTTCCCACTTGTGCGACCTTTTGGTTGCCAGAGGACACAAGGTATACTGTGTAGATAACTTCCACACCGGGAGCGGCGCGAACGTCGCGGGCCTTGAAGCCACGAATAGGTTCCGGCTGGTGGACCACGACGTGCAGCTAGTCCTGCCTGAAGACCTTCCACGGTTCGATGAGATATATAATTTTGCGTGTCCGGCTTCGCCGCCGCATTACCAGTCCGATCCAGTACGAACCGCAATGGTGAATGCGTTAGGCGCCTGGAACGTGCTTCGGCGTGCCGAGGCGGACGGGGCGAGGGTTTTCCATGCTTCGACTTCCGAGGTGTATGGCGACCCGGAAGTGCACCCCCAGCCCGAATCCTATTACGGCAACGTTAATCCGGTGGGCCCCCGGTCCTGTTATGACGAAGGAAAGCGGTTCGCTGAAACGCTCTTCACGGACTACGCGAGAACTCATGGAATCGTCGTCAAGATGGTTCGGATATTCAATACCTATGGGCCACGAATGAGACCGGACGACGGTCGGGTCGTGTCAAACTTCATAGTTCAGGCGCTTAGGAACGAGCCGTTAACCATTTACGGTGACGGCGCACAGACCCGCTCATTTTGTTACGTCACCGACCTTCTTAGAGGCGTCGACCTGCTCATGCAGTCGGGTGGAGAAGTGGAGGGTCCAGTCAATCTCGGCAATCCTGCGGAGATTCCAGTCGGAGAACTGGCCGCGATGGTCATCGACATGGTCGGTTCGCGGTCGAAGATTGTTCGCCTGCCGCTGCCTATCAACGATCCGAAACGCCGCAGGCCAGACATTTCAAGAGCTATGGATCTGCTCGGCTGGCAGCCGGAGGTCGACCTGAAACGGGGATTGGAAAAGACCATCGAGTACTTCGCTGACAGGCTGCCCAAAGACATGCCCACAGAGGGAGTCACGGCCGTAACAGCTTGATCCTTCGGCTTTCGCAAAGGGTAAGTTCGATGAAAGTAGTAATGGTGGGAGCCGGCTATGTCGGCCTGGTTTCCAGCGCGTGCTTTGCAGAACTTGGACACTGCGTAGTGTGCGTCGACAAAGACACCTCGAAGGTCGCGGCTCTCCTTGAAGGCAAGATGCCAATTTACGAGCCAGGTCTTGAAGAGATCGTGGCCCATAATGTCGCCGCTGGCCGCCTTTCCTTTGCGGTTTCAGTTGCCGATGTCGCGGCCGGAACCGATGCGTTTTTCATCGCTGTCGGAACACCGCCTCGGCCGGGCGACGGTGAGGCCGACCTAAGTCACGTCCGCGCCGCGGCCGCAGAAATCGGGACTTGCGTACAGGCGGGATCTGTCGTCGTCACCAAATCGACCGTGCCGGTCGGTACGGGAGACATGGTTGAATTCGTCATACGCTCAGTGCGGGCCAACAATAACGTCGAGGTCGTATCTAATCCCGAGTTCTTGAGGGAGGGCAGCGCGATCCTTGACTTCATGAAACCAGATAGAATCGTCGTCGGGACGGACAGTCTGTGGGCGCGTTCCCTGATGGGAAAGCTGTACGAGCCACTTACTGCGGAGGGCGCGACGCTTCTAAATACCAGCAGGCGCGCAGCGGAAGTGATCAAGTACGCCGCCAACGCGTTTCTAGCCGCCAAGATATCCTTCATCAACGAGATGGCGGATTTCTGTGAAGCCACCGGAGCAAGCATTGACGAAGTCTCGAAGGGCATGGGGCTCGATCGCAGGATTGGCGAGGCCTTCCTCAACGCCGGGCCCGGCTACGGCGGCTCATGCTTCCCGAAGGATTCCATGGCGCTGCTTGCCACGGCTCACAGCCATTCGGTTGCGCTCCGCCTGGTCGAGAGCACGATCGCAGTAAACGAGGCTCGCAAGCGCGCGGTAGGACGCCGCATTCTCAACGCGATCGGCGGGGTCGGCAACGGAAAGAAGGTAGCCGTGCTTGGCCTTACCTTTAAGCCAAACACGGATGATATGCGGGAATCTCCGGCAATCTCGATTATCTCTTCCCTGCAATCTGCCGGCGCGAGCGTTACCGCTTACGATCCTGAAGGGATGCGACATGCACGCTTGTACCTGCGCGACGTCGCCTATGCAGCAGATGCCTATGAATGCGTTGAAGATGTAGACTCTGTTGTGCTTGTCACGGAATGGGACGAATTCTTACGGCTGGATTTCAGACGGATTGCGTCCGTGATGCGTCAGCGGGTCTTCGTGGACCTGCGCAACGCCGTTGACGTATCGCGGCTGGCCGCAGCCGGGTTCGCAGTTCACCGGATCGGGCACCCGCAAGCTCCCAGTATACTGCCGCGCTCAGCCGTTAGACCGCAAGCTCCACAGTCCAAGACGTTGTCCGCGAATGGCATCCCGCAAATTGGTTTGGAGACTGTGCGCGATGCCTTTGGTGACTCCGCGATGCGCACCGTAAAGGGCTACTGAGATGCCTTCAGCCTGGGGAACATCCGAGGCGGTAATCCTGGCATTATTCTTTGCAGTGCAGATACTGTACTCCCTCAGCATGATCGCCCATGTCTGGTTCAGAACCATGCCAAAGAACATGGTCGAGCAGGCCGATATCGATGCGGTCGACAGAAGCAGTCTGCCTTTCATCGTCTTGTTCTACCCGGTTTTGCGGGAACTCGAAACGACGATGAGGACTACGTTCCGCACCATCGCCAATATCGATTATCCGGCAACCAGGTTCCGGGTAGTTGCAATTCCGAACGCAAATGACAGGGAAACCGTCGAGTCTCTCCAGCGATTAGAGGAGGATTTTCAGTTCCTCGAAATCCTCCAGGTGCCCGCCACCAGCGACCCAAGCTGGCAGGTGGTGTGGGATGCATGGGATTCCAATCCAAAGGCCTACTGGTGGCACCAAGGGGCGCGCGCCGGAAACTGCAGCCTTCCTCCCAAGAAGACCAGGCAGCTGATTTATGCGTTCTACCAGACCGCCGCGTCTTTCCATGGAAAAGAGGAGTTCCTGGTCAACTATATCGACGCCGACAGTTGCCCTCCGAGGGACCACTTCCTGGCCGGAGCGGCTGGAATCAAGAAGTTCGACGTCCTGCAGGCCCAGAACATTGCAGGCAATCTCTTGGGAAGTATGGCGTCGACATGGCATGCGGTGGATCACATGGCATGGGATGGCCTTACCTACCCGCATATATCCGCGGACGGCAAACAACCGTTTTGGGTCCTCGGCAAAGGGCTGTTCTTCAAAGCTTCCGACCTGGTGGAGCTTGGCGGCTTCCACCCATGGACCACCATCGAAGATCCCGAAGTGGGAATGCGATTCTGGATCAACGGCAAGCGTATAGGCATCATAGAAAATCCTCTTATCGAGGAAGTGCCGACGACGATCGCCCAGGGGATTACCCAGCGCAAGCGTTGGGTGTGTGGCTTTTTCCAAAGCCTGTCGGCCCCGCTGAAGTTCATGGGTTATACGCCGTGGCAGAGGTTTCGTGCCTGGCTCAACTTCTTGCCATGCCTGTCGCTGGCGGTGAACTCGGTGGGTTTTCCACTTGGCGTGTGGGCAATTTGGAGCCAATGGCGCGGCGATAATCTCATTCCTGAGGCAGGCGTCTGGCTTGCCCTGGGCAACATCGCCGCTCTGAGCCTCGTACTGGTGAGCCTCTATGTCAGTATCTGGAAGCGCTCCAGGCTTGTCCTCGATAGCAGGCTCAAGCGGGCGTGGTACCTCGTACGCGTGAACCCTTTGTCGCTGATGCTCTGGTGGCTGATCTGGTGCATCCCGCTGTGGATAGGGTTTCGGATGTTTCGCAAAGACGAAGGCCTCGTTTGGGAGCGTACGGTGAAAATCGACGCAAATCACGATCTGATCAGGTCAGACCGCGGCGGCGACAGTCTTCCCATGGATGGAGAGGCGTTGCCCGCTGCCGCTGCGGTAAAAACGGGAGGGTGAAATGAAAAAGGGACATGTGCTGATTACGGGGGGAGCTGGGTTCATCGGCTCCCACCTGACCGATTTGCTCATCGAACGCGGCTTCGAAGTTACTGTTCTCGACTGCCTCGCTGATCAGGTCCATGCGGATGCAGAAATGGACGCTGACGGTTGGCCCGTTTACCTGAATCCGAAAGCCCATCGCATCAAAGGCAATATTCTTGACGCCAATGTTTTCGAGCAGGCCCTGAAAGGCATCACGCACCTTGCCCATCTAGCGGCTTCGGTTGGTGTCGGCCAAAGCATGACAAATATTGTTGAATATACGTGCAACAACGCGATGGGAGCCGCGGTAATCCTCGAAACGCTATCCAAGATGAAGCTGGAACCCGGCGGCCTGCACCCGATAAGGCGGATGGCCGTTGCTTCTTCAATGTCGATCTATGGCGAAGGCGAGTACCGTCGAGCAGACGGCGTTGGCGGGTCGATTGCGCCCGGCCTGCGCGCCAACGCAGATTTGAAGTCCAGATTGTGGGAGTTGTCGGAGGGCGGCAGCAGTCTCGAACCGATCCCGACGACAGAAGCCAAGCCGCTACAGCCTGCTTCGGTCTATGCCATCAACAAGCGCGACCACGAGGAGATGTTTCTCTCGGTCGGTCGGGCGCTTGAGATACCGACGGTCGCACTCAGGCTCTTCAACGCCTACGGCTCTCGCCAGGCGCTCAGCAACCCTTACACTGGCGTAGCCGCCATTTTCATCTCGCGACTCCTCAATGACCAGCCTCCGATCGTCTTCGAAGATGGTGAGCAACGCCGCGACTTCGTTCACGTGATGGACGTGGCGAACGCCTTCGCTACGATTCTTGAAAGCGAAAAGCAGATCTGGGACGTCTACAATGTTGGCAGCGGACGTTCGATCACAGTCAATGAGATTGCCAGGACGCTCGCACGCTTGCTTCGCAAGAACATTGCTCCCGAAGTCCTGAATAAATACCGGGTCGGCGATATTCGCCATTGCTTTGCCGACATATCGAAGCTCGAGCGAGATTTCGGTATCCGCCCACAGCGCGATTTCGAGCAAGGCATGGAAGAGCTTATCGCTTGGGTCGCGAAGGCAAGGAAGCCGATCGACAAATCAAATCGCAGCATGGCCGAGCTCGAGGCCAGCAAACTCGTCGTGTGACTTTCAAGTCCGTGCGGTCGACATGGCCTCACGGATTGCCCGATACATCGGCTTCTGCTGCAGATTTTTGTCGTAGGGGAGCCCGCGGTTGAGCACGCGACTCCCGGAGGCAATTCCGCTGGCGACAAGGTCAGCTGTTTCAGGGACCAACCATGAGCCCTCGTCGCTCATGCCCCAAGTCACGATACCCTTGACCGATGGCTCTGCCAGCACGACGTCGAGGTAGCGTTTAACCCCATCCGCAACCGCCATATCGCGTGCAGCCTCAGGAAGGGAGAAATCCCGCTCCCTCACGTCAAGCTCGGTAATGAACACTTCAAGCCCCATCCCGGCTACCTCCCTGATCATATGCCGGATGGCCCGTATATCGAGGGGACCTTTGCCAAGATCGAGATGCGCCTGCAGTCCGACGGCATCAAGCGGCTTGCCTTCCAAGAGAAGGCCTTCGGCAAGTCGGAGAAGCACCGTTCGACGCTTCGCATCGACCGGGTTTGCATATTCCAAACTATGTTCATTGATGAAGAGCTTCGCATGAGGAGCATGCCGCCTGGCCGTTTCCAATGCCATGCCGACATAGTCAGCGCCGAACGCACGAAAAATTTCGCTGCGCCGCATTCCGTCGTCGGTGCCTTCCGTGTCGATGGGCTCGTTCACGACGTTCCATTGCGACACGGACGGATAACGCGAGACAACGACTGCCAGGTAAGAGGCGACAGTTTCCCAGCCGGCTTCACCGCTCGAAAGTGCTTTTTTTGCCCAAGCCGGGATCGTCTGATCCCAGATCAGCGTGTGGCCATGCATGTCGAGCCCGTGTTGGAGGGCAAAAGCGGACAAGCCGTCGAGGCTGCCAAATTCAAACGTTCCTTTTTTCGGCTCGATCGCTGCCCAGTTCATGCCGATTTCTGGGGTGAGGCAGGAACAATCCCGAAGGATTGCTTCCTTGAGTGCAGGCTTGGCATTGATCCATTCTATCCTAGCCGCGGTGCCAAAATACCGGTCTGTCATCATCCGCATGCCATGTTGCTTGGTATGCCTCGAACCGACCACGGCTGCTGCAGGCATGACTGTAAGCAATGGACTGGCTGCTACCAGCTTTAGGAAATTCCTACGGGTCGAAACTTCGCTGCTCGCCACCAAACGCCCTCAACTGCGCAATGCAAAGAAACACATAGGTACACGATCGGCTCTCTCAAGCCGGTGACCTTGCTGAGCCGATCCCGAAGTTTCGCAGTTTGGCGGGTATCATTGAAATGGCGGCTGGCGGGCACGGTGGAAAGGCGGGAAGCGCAATGAGGGCAAGCGACGAGGCTGCCCATGCGTGGTCCTTAATCATTTGCTGCGCGAAGGCCTTCGTCGCGGCATCGGAACGTTCGAGCGCTAGCTCGCTGCTCTCAATCTCAAACATGTCGCTCGTCGCCGCGTCGGTGACAAAATCCTGTGTCGACGGCGCACCTCCAAAGACGGGATTCATGCCGGTCTTCTCCGTGGCGGATTCGGCGTAAGCCGGAGCGGCAACCAGGATCGCTCAGTCGTTCTCATGTCTGTTTCTCCCGTTAATTCAAATGGGAGAAATCGGTCGATGTTTAAAGCAGATCCATCGGCCGATATCTCGGAGGCCGCGTCACTCGCCCGCCAAGGCTAAGGCCCCAGCCGATCCGGCTGGGGCCTTTGGTCGGGCTCAGTCGCCGCGCCGCCCCGTCGGACGGGACCAGATGAGCGAGTGGGTGTCGCCGTCTTCGTCGTTGACGAGGTTGGCGTAGATCGGAGCGTTGAAGATCGGATCGTCGAGCTTGAGGCCAAGATAGTTGCGGCCCTCGTTGGAGGTCTTGGACCAGGCGGCGCCGATCTCGGCGCGGCCGATCAGTACGCGGTGGCTGGGGGCGTTTTCGCCGGTGGCGCGCTGGTCGGGGACGATGCGCACGCCCTTGGCCTGAACGCTGAGGGTGACGATTTCGCCGGTGAACTCGTTGTTGCCGGTCTTTTTGAAAATGCCGATGGTGGCCATGGTATTTCTCCGATTTCGTTTCTCGAGGACCGCACCATGCGCCCTCGATGGCGATCGGTGCGCGGGAGGCGGCCGACGACGCATCGCTTGCGACCGCAGCAAAGCGGAGGACGGCGCTGGAGCGAGTTTCTTGTCTCGCCAGGAATGACGGCCCTAGCCGGCAGGGGAAGAAAGTCGAGACGCGCTGTTGCGACACAGGCGGTCGAGGCGTTAGCCGTCCTTCCGCCAGATCAGCCCATTGGAGAGGCCGTTTGGAGCGCTCGCCGAATGGATGGCAGACGGAGATGCTGGCGACCATTCCCGCCTGAAACCGGCCGCAACGATCTTCCGCAGATCTCATGTGTTCCTGGCTTAGGTGTCCGCCTTCCGCACTTGCGCCCCACGGAAAACGTCCGCCCCGATCCCGTTCGCTCGGGTTGCCTCAGACGGCCTGCCGGTGGCAGGAGCGCCGCGCGGCTGCGGTCATAGGGCTACACGACGATGGAGGTAACCGCCGCGCAAAGCTTGCGCCTTTCAGGACGGCACGGTCTCCATCGCCTCGTCTGGCTCGCCGCCTCGGGCTGCGAACCTCAAGCCCGAACAAGGCCACGGCCGCATTGTTCGTCGCAGCTCCTGGAGGGGTATTATGCACCGAACAGGATCAGCAGAATGCCAAGCCAGTCTTGAACAGGGCCTCGGAAAGGCACGGAAACAAAAGACAACTGGCACTGCGGGCCGGACGGGATAGGTGCTCGTCTGCCATTTCGTTGGCCAGGAAGAGAAACCGGGAAAAAGACTGTCCTGTTCACCGTACCGTCGGGCCCGGTTGACACGGCCCGCAGCTACCAAGGCAACGCTATTGGCGCAGAGCAGTTCCAGCGGGATAGCCAGTCAGTCGGCGCAAGCGACCAATCATCGAAAAAATCATCTGTTTCAGCCCGGCGATCCGCCTCGTATGCCCTGGTGGCCGCGAGGTCATGGCGTCTGCTGCACTTCCTCGACGTCTGGCGTTACGGGAGCCGGATTCATAACGTAAATGTCGGTACTCAGATCGCCACTGGATCGGATGATGATCCCATCGTCCTTCAGTCGGGCAAACGTCGCCCTGGATAACCGCATGGGTTTTCCTCGGACATCCATGGCGATGATCTTGTCGGTCCAGGGAATGTGAGTGATCTGGTCGACACGCTTAAGAAAGCGCTTTTCCTTGTCGGTCAGCTTAATCATTTCGACCGCGCTGGTGGGGTGGAGCAGAGATCAAGATGACGGCTCCGAAGGGCGTCAGGGCTTCTTGGCTGGATTGGAGCTGGCGCTTCCCTTGACGTGCGGGATGCCTTTTTCGCGCGCTTGGGTCGGCCATGGCGAGATTCTCCATTCCTGCGGGTCAACTCAGCGCATTGGCTATGGTTCCGAACCGGGTTTGAACCGCTGTCCGCTCACGATTCTTCGCCATTGAGCCCGGTATTCAGAAGCATAGGGAAGCGGTCATCCCGCCGGGCGCCTTCTTCAAGGCTGTCCGTGCCCGCCGCTTGAGCCGTAAATGTTCCCAGTCGCGAAGCTGGCGTCGGCGGCAGCGAGTTGGACATAGATTGAGGCAAGTTCAGCAGGTTGCCCTGGTCGGCCAAATACGGTGGTGCTGCCGAAATGTTGGTATTTCTCTTCGGAAGCGCCGCCGCTGATCTGGAGTGGCGTCCATATTGGACCCGGAGCTACGCCGTTGACGCGAATGCCCTGGGGGCCGAGCTGCTTCGCCAGAGACTTGACGTAGTTCATGGTGGCGGCCTTGGTCTGAGCATAATCATAAAGCTCGGGGGAGGGGTCGTAGGCCTGTTCCGAAGCCGTCGCGATGATGCAGGAGCCTGGCTTGAGGTGAGGCAAGGCAGCCTTGATGATCCAGAACGGCGCGTAGATGTTGGTTTTCATCGTCGCATCGAAATCCTCGCTTGTTATATCCAGGATTGACGGCTTCGCCTGCTGTCGGCCAGCGTTACTGACAATGATATCCAGACCTCCGAGCGCCTCGACCGCTTTGGCCACCAAGTCTTGGCAGAATGCTTCGTCGCGCAAGTCACCGGCAATCGGGGCCGCGGTCCTGCCAGCCTTGCGAATGAGGTCAACGACCTCGCGAGCGTCCGGTTCTTCGGTGGGAAAGTAGTTGATAGCCACGTCGGCGCCTTCGCGGGCAAACGCGATCGCCGCGGCCCTTCCCATTCCGGAATCGCCACCGGTGATCAGCGCCTTGCGTCCAGCCAAGCGATTGGAACCTTGGTAGCTTGTTTCTCCATGGTCCGGTCTTGGGTCCATGTCTCGGGCCAAGCCGGGCCACGCTTGCGTTTGTTGTTTGAATGGAGGATGCGGGTACTTGGCACGGGGATCTTGCATTGTGACCTCGCTTCGTTGAGGGATCGTGCTGCCCTGGCTTTGATCTTGAGAAATTGCCGTCCCGGCGGCACTAGCCGCCATGCCGATGCCGACAGCACCAACGACTTGCCGGCGGGACATCATCATGCGCTTATCGTCACTCATGGCTCACTCCATTGTTAGGGTGGTACCGAACTACTACGGTGCGGCGTTGTTCCTGAGATGATGCTCGGTCAGTCCCCGACCTCGCGTGCTGAGCAAAACAATCGACAGCTACGGCGCCAGTTCGAGGGTCGGCAGCGGTTCAGCTGTCCAGGCAGATTAGCCCGTCGTCTCGCTTGAGATGCGAATTTCCTCGACGTCACCGTATTGCGCAAGCGTCGCCAGCAGGGCCGGCGGCAGTTCGGAAGGCTCGGGCCGGGTCCAGGAGACATCAAACACGAACCGTTGCGCACCGGCGCGGCCAAGGCGATCCGTGCCGGCAAGCCGCGCCTCATAGCCGAGCGGCTTGAGGATGGCGGCAAGATCGGGCGCTGTCACACCACCGGTGCCGAGCGCCACCATGGCGTGGTGCTCGCGCGGGATTCTGAGATCGACCCATTTCAGGGCCAGCAACGTCACCAGCGAGAGCAGGGTGCCGGCAAATCCAAGCCAGAGCTGTCCTCCGCCGAATGCCAGGCCTATGGCCGTCATCACCCAAAGCGTTGCCGCCGTCGTAACCCCGCTGACAAGATCGCCCTTTCTCAAAATGGTGCCGCCGCCGATGAAGCCGACCCCGGTAAGCACGCCGAGCGGAAAGCGCAGCACATCCATGACGGCGAAGGAGTCGGGGGTCTTCCCGCCGACCGACAGCAGCAGGTTGGCCTGGACCATGCTGATGGCCGCTGCGAGCCCGACCAGTATCGTGGTCCGAAGGCCCGCAGCCTTGCCATGGGCTTCACGGTTCAAGCCGATCAGCGCGCCGGCTATCAGCGTAAGGAGAAGGCGAAGCAGTATCTCCTGCCAGCTTGGGTTCAGTGGCATGCACGACCTCTCCGCATCGCCAACCGACCAATCCTGACTGATCTAAAGCGGAGTCCTCCGCTGCCACTGGCCCCGCTTGCATTGGGTCTTGTTGGGCAGATGCAAGTTGCTGACGGGCGTCAACGACACTCGGGAATCGGCGTTCCATCACATTTCCAACGAGCAGCCGGTTAGGTCGATAGCCCGCTACGCAGCGTCCCGCATGGTTCAATTTCGGAACCATAGTTTGGGGACGGAGTTGGGCATTGGTTCTGAAAGAAATAGGAGAACGCGAAATGCCACGAGGTGACAAGTCAAAATACACGGACAAGCAAGAACGCAAGGCGGACCACATCGCCGAAGGTTACGAAAAGCGGGGCGTTCCTGAGAAGGAGGCTGAGCGCCGTGCGTGGGCTACAGTGAACAAAGACGATGCGGGCGGGAAGAAACCCGGCGGATCCGGGCGTGGCAAGCATACCGGCCATCCCGCAGCGCACAAAGGTGGCGAGATGGGAGGGGAAGCTTCTGCGTCACGCTCCCATGCTGAGCGATCAGCATCTGCCAAAAAGGCAGCGGCAACTCGTAAACGTAACGCTGAGAACCGCGCGCATCATTAGCGGTGGCCTCGCCCCATCCGATCCGCTTCTCTAACTCGACACCACTGCAGGTAGGCGTACGCTGGTTGGAGCATTTCTGCGTAGAAGCGCCACCAAATCAACAACAGTTTCGGAGGCTCGGATTGGTCGTGGAAAAGATACCCGCAGAGAAAGCAAGGCAAGGACGAAGTGGCGTACATCTATTGGTTATTCTTATTGTCGGCCTGTTGTTGGCTGGGGCGGTGTGGGTTGCAGTAGAGTACTTTGTAGCCAGTTGAGGGCATAGTCCCATTAAAGCCAATAGTTACATTTCGCAGCGTGAAGAAATGACTTTGTTCGAAAAAGCTCTATCTATTGCGCTGGCGGCACATCTTGGCCAAATCGGTCACGACGGTCGCGAGTACGTTCGACACGTGCTTAGGGTCGCAGCTGCGGTGAGCTCAGCGAACGAAGAATTGATTGCGCTGCTACACGACGTACCAGAGAAATCGAACGTGACTATCGACCAATTGAGAGCCGAAGGATTTCCTTTCCAAGTGGTTGATGCTGTCGACGCTCTAACTCGGCGCGATCAGGAAGATTATTTGGAGTTCGTGAAGCGAGCGGCTTCAAATCCATCTGCTCTTCCCGTGAAAATTGCTGATCTGCGAGACAACCTGGCGGCGACCGAAGGCACTGAGGGAGCAGAAAAATACGAGCGGGCACTACAGCTACTAGGAATTGAGCCAAACCCCAACGTGAATTCGCGGTCACGGTAGCGGTGCCCGGTGCGGACTAGCGGAAAATAATCTTGGAACTTTGATGTTCAATTGAAGTTGGTTTTGTATCGTTCGTGTCAATCGAAGGAGCAAGACCATGGGTCGTGGAATTCTACTTTGGCTCCTAGGAGTTCCGATTCCAATCATCATTCTCATCATGCTTTTCATGAGATAGGAGGCGAGAATGGTCTCGGATGGGAATCCTGTCGAATCGTCTTCATCGGCCGTATCCTGGGGGCCAGTCATAGCCGGCGCGGTTGCCGCCGCCGCCGCAACGCTGATCTTGATGTTGCTTGGTTCCGGCCTCGGGCTGAGTGTGATTTCTCCATGGACGATGACTGGCGTGTCTGCTGAGACTTTCGCGGTCTCGGCGGCGGCGTGGCTCATCGTGGTTCAATGGCTATCTGCCGCCCTAGGGGGCTATTTAGCCGGCAGGTTGCGCACCAAATGGGTCGGCGTCCACGATGATGAAGTCTATTTCCGCGATACTGCCCATGGCTTTTTAGCTTGGGCGCTCGCGACAGTGTTCATAGTAGTAACCATTGGCTCAGGTTTGACGACGGCTGTTGGCAGTGGTGTAAAGGCAGCCTCTACCGTTGCGGCGGGGGCGGCGTCAGGAATGAGCAAGGAAAGCGATGCTACGGCGTACTTCGTAGATGCTCTGTTTCGTTCGCCAAACCCCGCCGTGGGCAGCCGACCGGAAGGCGGGCCCGGGGCATCGGAGGAAGCCACGCGGATACTTTTGATGGATGGGGCGACGGGAAATATCTCGGCTGAAGATCGTACCTACCTCGCTCAGCTTGTCGCTTCCCGGGCCGGTCTGTCGCAACCGGATGCTGAAAAGCGCGTGGACACTGTCCTTAAGCGAGTAGCTGACGCAAAGACTAAGGCTAAGCAAACGGCCGACACAGCGCGCAAAGCGGGCCTGGCCCTATCTCTCGCCGCAGCGCTGTCGCTTCTGGTGGGCGCATTTATCGCGGCCGTCGCCGCCCGGCTAGGCGGGCTCGAGCGCGATGCAAATGAAGAAGCGGCTTTCGCTTCCAGCACGTGAAACCTCTAGCGAAGACCCTCGGGAAAAAGGGGTGCGCTCGTTTGGGCGTATTGATGGCACCGTTCACACCGAACTCGTTGTGCGCCGGGCTCGGTTCTGCGTTGCCTGACGGCGTCTCACTCCTGCAGCCGGCATTCTACTAAGCTCCTCCCGGAAGATGCATTGATGTTGGGAACATTAAGGGGCTGCAGGAATTCGGGGATGCACTGGAAAAAATACGGAGGCCTGCAATGAACGACGGCATCTATTCATACCTCGTCGACAGCGACGATGTCATCGGCACGAACGTCTATGATTCGGAAGGTGAGCACATCGGCAAAGTCGAGCGACTGGTTCTCCGCAAAATCGACGGTCGGGTTGCTCACGCGGTTCTCACTTTTGGTGGCGTTTGGGGGCTTGGAGCCGACTATTACCCGATCCCTTGGTCAGAGTTACAGTACAACGATGACCTGGACGGGTTCCAGATCCAATTGACGCAAGATCAAATTGAGAACGGACCGAAGTACGATCCAAAAGTCGACTATGATTGGTCGTCAGAAAACGATCGCCGTATCAATGAATATTACGGAGTTGCCGACAGGTGATGATGTATGAATAGCACTATTGGCGAAGAAAGACGCGTAAGGAGTTTCGCTATGGCTGAGAAAAAGCTTGAAGATCTATTCTATGATACGCTCAAGGACATCTACTATGCCGAGCGTAAAATCCTGAAAGCTCTCCCAAAAATGGCTAAGGCTGCAAAATCTGCTGAATTGAAACAGGCATTCGAGAAACATTTGGAAGAGACCGAAGGTCACGTCGAACGCCTCCAACGAGTTTTCGAAATCTTGGGCAAGCGAGCACAGGGCAAAGTTTGCGAAGCAATCGAGGGTATCATTGCCGAAGGCGAAGAAGTTGCAGAAGAGTTTAAAGGAACACCTGCTCTCGACGCTGGACTAATATCCTCGGCCCAAGCCGTGGAGCATTATGAAATCACCAGATATGGCACGCTCAAGCGATGGGCTTCGGAACTTGGCATGAACGACGCGGAAAAGCTCCTTGATGAGACGCTGTCTGAGGAAGCCAAGACGGACGAGACTCTGACGAGGCTCGCCGAAACCGGGGCCAACGAGCGCGCGAGAGCGGCTGCCTAGTTTTGATCGAATGTTTCAATAGTAGGCGGGCTGTGCGCCATGGAAAAGCACCGCCCGCCTGAGTTGTCATTTCTGGCAATGTGATGGAACAACGACGGTTCCACGAGATTACGGCCCATCGCTGCGAAAGCGATGGAGACACCGATGGCAAACCGACTTTCGCGAATCCGTCTCAGTAGACGGAACTTTATGGTTGGATCAGCCACAGCCGCGGTCGCGATGCCGTTGGTTGGCGCGAGGGCCGGCTCTCAGCCCGAGCGCCCATCTGAAACAATTCGGTATACTGCGCCGGTCAAGCTGACCATAAACCACCAGCCCTATGAGCTTAATCTCGATCTAAGGACGACACTTCTCGATGCGATCCGGGATCATACCGGCCTGACAGGAACGAAAAAGGGTTGCGACCATGGTCAGTGTGGTGCCTGCACCGTCCTGATAAACGGAACGCGCGTCCTTTCCTGCCTGACATTTGCGGTAATGGCCGACGGCCGAGAAGTCACGACGATCGAAGGATTAGCGAGAGAAGACAGCTCTCTGCATCCCATGCAGCAGGCTTTCATAGACTGTGACGCATTTCAGTGCGGGTACTGCACCCCCGGTCAGATCATGTCAGCCGTTGGGTGCGTCCACGAAGGACACGCTGCGTCGGAAGGAGAGATACGAGAATATATGAGCGGCAATCTTTGCCGATGCGCCGCTTATCCAAATGTTGTCGCTGCCATTCTCCAAGCCCGTGACGAGACAAGGAAGGCGTAGATGCAACCCTTCAGCTACAGCAAGCCAGGGAGCGTCGCAGACGCGGTGGCGAGGGCGGCGCAATTCACCGAGCCCGCTACGCCACCGACAAAATCTCGCGCCCAGTTCATAGCCGGTGCTACGAACCTTGCCGATTACATGAAGCTCGGCGTGGCGAAGCCACAGCATCTCATCGACCTGAACGGTCTTTCCGACCCCGGACTTTGGCGCATAGATGTTTCGGATCGAGGTATACGTTTCGGGGCGCTGGTTCGGATGAGCGAGGCTGCGGACAACGATGCCGTGAAGAGGTTTTATCCGGTGATTGCGGAGAGCCTCAAATACGCGGCGAGCGCACAGATACGCAATATGGCGACGCTGGCCGGCAATATTCTCCAGCGCTCGAGATGCGAATATTTGCGCGACATCTCGTGGCCTTGCAATAAACGTCGACCCGGCTCGGGCTGTGCCGCCATGGACGGAGTGAATCGGCAGCACGCCGTGCTTGGTACAAGCGATCACTGCATCGCCACATATCATGGAGATTTCGCTCAGGCGTTGATCGCGTTGGACGCAAGCGTCGAGATCGAGGGGCCGAACGGCCGCAGGCAGCTCAATTTCTCTCGCCTCCATCGGCTTCCTGGAGGAATGCCTGACGTCGAAACCGATCTTGCACCCGACGAAATCATAATCGGCATAGATGTTCCTGCGGGGCCGTGGACGCCTCGGTCTCGCTATCTGAAGATACGTGACCGCTAATCCTACGCCTTTGCGCTGGCCTCCGCAGCCGTTGCCCTTCAGTTGTCGCAGGATCGGGTGGACGAAAGCCGCATCGCGCTAGGCGGGGTCGCGACGGTGCCCTGGCGCGCACGACGAGCAGAAGAAACGTTGCGAGGTCGGCAATTAGACGAAGGGGCCGCGTTAGCCGCGGCCGAAGCGGAGTTCGCCGACGCCAGACCGCGGGGAGGAAACGCGTTCAAGGTTCCCCTTGGTAAGCGCACGTTGGTGCGGGCTCTTCTCGAAGCGCGCGATATGAGGATTTCGACATGAGCAAGGAAGCACCTGCGCCAAGGGAAAATATGGGAGCGCCTGTTCCGCGCTTTGACGCCCGGCTCAAAGTCACGGGAGGCGCGACGTATCCTGCCGATATTCCGGTGGCTGACCTGGCTTATGGTGTCCTGGTGACGAGCCTTGTTGCTAGGGGTTCCCTTGCGCAGTTGCATACAGACAAGGCTGCCACGGTTCCCGGCTTTCTGGGCCTTTTCCGTCATGGCGACATGGCTGGAACACAGCCTCCCAAATTCGGAGTTGCGGCAAGTTCCATCGGCCCGCTTCACGGCGACAGGATTTTCCATGACGGGCAGATCATAGCGCTGGTGGTCGCCGAGACATATGAAGCGGCTATGGAAGCGGCTTCACTCGTCACGGCTGAATATGATGAGGAGCGACCGAGCGCCGGTTTCGACACCCAAGGAACGGAAACGACACCTGGCGCAGGTGCGTCACCTCTGTTTGGCGAGGATGTTCATGCGGGTGACTTTGACGCTGCCTACGCTGCTGCCCCCGTCAAGATTGATGAGCACTATTCAACCCCAACCCAGCACCATAATCCGATTGAACTCTTCTCCACCACCGCTGCCTGGCGTGGTGATCAACTGACGATCTACGAACCAACCCAGAATGTAACCGGGTGGAAAACGGAGCTTTCCCGTCAACTCGGGATTGATCCCAACAGAGTACGCGTCATCAGCCCGTATGTCGGAGGTGCGTTCGGTTCGAAGGGACCAATGACCGCGCGGACGGCAATCGTCGCTGTTGCCGCGCGGCGCCTGGGTCGACCGGTTCGATGCGTGGTCACCAGAATGCAGGCCTATGGCACCCAGACATATCGCGCTGAAACCAGGCACCGCGTTCGGATCGGTGCGGAACGGGGAGGCCATATCACGGCATTTGGGCACGAGGGGTGGGAAGTTACTTCTCGGCCTGACGCTTATGTCGTCGGAGGTACGATAGCGACTGGGCGGTTATACGCGTATGGTTCAGTTGCGACACACGTGGATTTGGTTCACGCTGACCGGAATACGCCGGGCTATATGCGCTCACCGCCTGAAACGCCCTACGTCTATGCGCTTGAAAATGCCATGGACGAAATGGCCGTCGCGCTTGCCATGGATCCAATTGAATTCCGTCGCGTGAACGAGCCGACTAGGGAGCCGATTGGAGGGAAGCCGTTCTCAAGCCGCTCGCTGCTCGCGTGCTACGATGAAGCTTCCAAGGCGTTCGGTTGGTCCGACCGCGAGAGCGCTGTAGGTTCCATGCGCGATGGCGATTGGATGATCGGGATGGGTTGCGCGACAGCGGTATACCCGACGAACATTGCTCCTTGCGCAGCGCGAGTTCAATTGATGGCTGACGGTCATGCGCGTGTCCAATGCGGATGCCACGAAATCGGCACTGGCATCCGCACCGTGGCCGGCCAAATGGCCGCCGAGCGGCTTGGTGTTGAGCTGACTAAGGTTTCGGTCGAAATGGGAGACAGCGCTTTGCCGCCCGCGCCAGTATCGGGAGGGTCAAACTCGACCGCAAGCGTTTGCTCTGCGGTCATGAAGGCGTGTGACGCCATTCGGAACCGGCTTTTTTTGGCGGTGAGTGGCGAGGGCGCGCCTTTGGCGGGCGCGGCCAATTCGGGAATGAGCCTAGGGAATGGGCAAGTGATAGCCGCTGACGGCAGGACGGTCACCTTGGCTGATGCATTCGCGACCCTTCAAACGGTGCTTATCGAGGAATATGCCGAATTCACTCCGAAGGGGGCGAGCCCCCAGGCTCTCAAGAAACTCTATGCCGGCCAGCCAGAGTTTCGGGGCGGAGAACGCGATGACGCAGTCAAGTATGCCTTCGGGGCCGAACTCGTTGAGGTGCGCATTCACACCCTAACGCGCGAAATCAGAATCCCGCGGATAGTGGGAGCTTTTGCTGCTGGGCGCATCATGAATCCCCGGACCGCCCGAAGCCAGCTAATGGGCGGGATGATTTGGGGCATCGGATCGGCGCTTCAGGAGGAAACTGAAGTCGATCCCCGGAACGCACGATATGTGAACAAGGACCTCCAGGACTACCTTGTGCCGGTCAACGCCGACATCGGTGATGTTCAAGTTATCTTGGTTCCTGAAACTGATCCCCAAGTGAATCCCGCTGGGGTTAAAGGTCTCGGTGAGCTCGGCAATGTCGGCACGCCAGCTGCCGTAGCAAGTGCTGTATATCATGCGACTGGTATTCGAGTTCGTGATTTGCCGATCAGGTTGGATAATCTCCTGACCTAACGGCTGGATTTGGGAAATCGACCGGCGCGATCGGATTGCCGATCATAATCGGCGGACACTGCCCCTCATCCCATATTAGCTGCGGGAGCAAAGATCAAAAATTGAACGGAAAAAAAGGAACATTGCCGAGGCTAACGAATTGAGGCCGCAACCACCCTTGAAGCTAAGGAGAAAGGTCATGCGTAAGGCAATCCTCGCACTCACTTTCTCGGCTGCACTCGCAGCTTTGGCGCAAGCGCACGCAGCCGGAACTTCTTCCGACACTTTTGTCGCCGTCCCCCAGTCCGGCGAGCTTAGCTACGACCTGATTGGATTGAAGGTTACCAACGACAACAATGAAAAGATCGGAGAAATTAAGGATCTGGTTCTCAACAACAATACGCTCGTTGGATACATTCTCTCAGTTGCCGGTTTCCTCGGTATGGATGAGCATTATGTTGTAGTCAGTCCGAGCGCAGTGAAAGTCTCTTATCTCGACAGCGATAAGAAGTGGACTGCAACTATGAATGCAACCAAAGACGAACTGAAATCCGCGCCGGAGTTCAAATACGAAGGCCGGTGGAAACGGTAACGGCAGAGTCCGGTCGGCCAAGTGAGCGGAAGTCAAAGAAAAGCTGTCAATATCATGGCTGTTGCCGTGAATCCCATGACTACCGTTGACAGCCAACCAAAGAACTTGAGCCGGGGCCCTATTGGGGCGTCGCCCATTATACGCGTGTTTGACGACATAAGCATCATAACGATCATTATTGGGACCGCCACAACACCGTTGATGACAGCGCTCCAATAAAGCGCCTCAATCGGCCCGACCGGGCTGAAGTTGAGCGCCACGCCTATGCCAGTAGCGCCGGCTATCGTGGCGTAAAATGCTTTGGCCTGCCTGGGCTTGCGGTCAAGGCCGGTAGGCCAGCGAAGGCTCTCTCCAACTGCATAAGCTGCCGAGCCGGCCAGTACTGGCACGGCCAAAAGACCTGTCCCGATCACGCCAAGCGCGAAAATTGATCCTGCAAAGACGCCTGCTGCGGGCTTGAGCGCCTCCGCTGCCTGGGCGGAGGTTTGAATGTTGGTCAGGCCGCTTGCATGGAGTGTGGCTGCAGCCGTTATCATGATCGCCAGGGCAACAATATTGGAGAGTGCCATTCCGGCGAAGGTGTCCACTGCGATGCGAAATTGGGCATCCTGTTTCTGGTCCGGCGCTTGCACCAACGGCTTACGTTCCGAGATTGCTCTAATGTCCTCCACTTCCTCGGAAGCCTGCCAGAAGAATAGATATGGACTAATGGTCGTGCCGAAGATGGCGACTATTGCCGTAAGATATTTTGTTTCGAATGATATGTGCGGAATAAATATACTTGAAGCCAAGCTGCGAAAATTCACATGCACAAAGAAAAGGGTCACGATGTACGCTAGGAGCGCAAGCGTGAGCCCTCGCAAGACATTCACGTAGCGTTTGTACGGAATATAGACCTGCATAGCCACACAAACGCAGCCAAAGAACAAAACATATGCAAGTTGTGGACCCCCAATAAGGACACGGACAGCGTCCGCCATTGCTCCAATGTCTGCCCCGACATTGATCGTGTTGGCGACCAGAAGCAGCGACACGCTGGCATACAGAAGCCAAGGCGGGTACCACTTACGAAGATTGCCGGCGATGCCTTTGCCTGTCGTGCGCCCTAGACTCGCGCTGATGATTTGAATCGCAACCATCAAGGGATAGGAGAAAACCAAGGTCCAGGTGGGAACGTATCCGAACTGGGCACCTGTTTGCGAATATGTCGCAATTCCGCTCGGATCGTCATCCGACGCGCCGGTAATTAGGCCCGGGCCAAGTACTCTAGCAATGCGTCCTTTGAAGGGAATAGCCAATCGGCCGTTCGCTTTTGCATCTTTGAACATGGGGCTGGCTCATCGACAGTTTAGCCGGCATAGAGCGGCGTAATCTAAGGCAGAACCTGCATTGAAGCCTGTGGTTCCACGCGCCAGAAGCTCGTCTCAGGTAGAGATGTGCTGGCACCCGTTTGCCAAGTCAGGGCCGCACGCAACGGCGTCTGCACTCAAAATCTCGGAGACCTGAAAGGCATCCGCGTCGTAGTGGCATCGCGCACAGGAGACGCGCCGTTGCAGCGGGAGGATTTGGACATTTAGCTCCAATAACGCCTGGCGGGCGCCCGCGAGGCCATGCCTACCGTGATACCAACTACAAAACCGAGCAACGCCGCCGTTCCAAGAGCCATGCCGGTCGTTCCCGGGTTTTCGCGCGCTACCTCGGAAATCGATTGCGTTTCGGCGGCAACGCGCCTCGCTGCGCGCGAAGCGCGGGCCGATGCGGCCTCGATGGCTTCCCGCGTTATCTCCGCCCCACGCTCCTCGATGGTCTTGTTAATTCTGCCTATCTCGCTGCGCAGTTCCGAAATCTGTTTCTCGAACGCCCTTTGAACGTTCCGAACATTCGGGTTTTCTGATCTTGTTGGTTCAGGCATAGGCGGATCCTTTGCAGTATCTCCTCCCAGAACGGCATTGAATGACAAACGTTCCGCCTTCAGTCACCGTGATGGTGTTGCAAGCCGTTCATAGCTCTCGCCCAATGAGGTCGATGGATCGAGGATCGGGCCTACTGCCCATCCCGTTTCCGTTTTTCAAGACAGCCAGACTATGAAACCTGCTTCGATGGAGCCGGTTATTTCTTGGTTTGTTGTTCGATAAGTGCCCTTATTAGCCTGTCTGCCAAAAAGGTAAGTCGCGGCGGAACGACTTCTTCCTCGATTGAAACAAGAAGAGATTTAAGCTCCATCTTCACGAGCGATTTTTGAAAGAGTGCCATGTCGTCGGCAGACTTCGGCTTCAAAGTATTCTTAGCCATGGAGCTGATCTCTCCTGAAGCGGTTCATTAAATCATTCAGGCAAGATAGCGCGGTTTCAAGCCGAATTTGGGCTTTTCACGCAATCGCGAACGCCAATCAATCCTATGAGTTTGGTGGTCCCGAAGATTCCGAAAAAAGGGCAAAAGCGGATGGAACCTCGATTCTGGAGTGGCATTACCCTTTAACGCTTTATCCCCGATGACCGCTATGGGAGCGAGACGTTGGATCGCACCAGTCTAACTAGAAATGGCTATCAGTCCGAGTTTGTCGACCTTATTCCCGCACTGCGGGCCTTCGCTCGAACGTTCTGTGGCGACCCCACGGACGCGGACGACTTGGTCCAAGAGACCCTCATGAGAGGGCTGGCAAATCTCGACAAATTTGAGGCGGGCACAAGGTTGAAATCCTGGCTGTTCACCATCATGCGCAATGCGTTCTATACGCGGCGGAAGTCCTACATTCGCGAGGCCCCCGCCGGTTCGGAATGCGCCTCATCGAGACCTACCCGTGATGCCACACAGGAATGGAGCATGCGTGGCAAGGAAGTCGTAATGGCAATCGATCGGCTGCCCAGAAGCCACCGCGAAGTGATTGTCCTGATAGGCGTGCTCGGCGTCAGCTATGAGGAAACCGCCGAAATTTGCGGCTGCGCAGTCGGAACCGTCAAAAGCCGCCTGAATCGAGCACGTGCGGACCTTCTTCAAGATTTGGGGGAGACCTCTCCCCAGTCTCTGATCGAACCCGCTACGAGTACCGAAAGTGCAATTTCGTATTTGGTGCGGCGCGATTGATGGGAAGACAAGTGCTCGGCGGTCGCGGCGTTTTCACATCTTGGAATCGGAATGCACGTCCGGGCTATCTTGTGCGAAGCACGGATCTCGGAGCGGCACAAAAGCGCTCCCGGCAGGCAAAAAGCCGCCGTCGGATTGTCCAATGCTGGCCTTTCGATCGGCGGAGACATCGCTTTGGAAATGGCAGTGCTTACCAGCGAACCTGACAATATCGTCTACGTAACCGATGACCGGCCAGGCATCAGGCGACGCCGGATTGGCCGAGGTTTTCGTTATCTGGAAGCGAATGGGGAAGCCGCGACCTCCCAAGCGATACAGGAGCGTATTAGAGCGCTAGCGATCCCTCCAGCATGGTCTGACGTGTGGATTTGCCCTTTGTCAAATGGGCATCTGCAGGTAACCGGAAGAGACGAAAAAGGCAGAAAGCAATACATCTACCACCCAAAGTGGATCGAGTATCGTGACGTCACGAAATTCAATGAACTTTCGGAATTCGCCAATTCCCTCTCTGTTTTGCGAGAGCGCATGGACAAAGATTTGCGCCGACCATTGGTGCCACGGCAGAAGGCGATAGCCGCAGCCGTCTGGCTGCTCGATCGAACTCTGATCCGCATCGGCAACGAATCTTATACGGCAAACGGGAGTTATGGGATTACTACCCTGACGAGCGACCATGTGGTCGCAGGCGCTGCCGATCTCAAGTTCCGTTTTCAAGGGAAGGCTGCGAGACAGTGGACAGTGAAGATTTCTGATCGACGGATCGCGAATGTCATCCGGAAAATTCAAGATTTGCCGGGCCAGAGACTATTGCAGTACGTTGATGCGGATGGGGAAACCCATCCCATTTCATCAAATGACGTAAACAGCTATATCGGCGAAACCATTGGTCGCGGTTTCAGCTCCAAGTTTTTCAGAACTTGGGGAGGCACCACGAGAGCTGCTGAATTGCTTTCCGCAACGCCGTTGCCGGCTGCCGCTAGACTGGTTCGGAAGTCTCTCAACGTGGCGATTGACCGTGTGGCAACTGAACTGCGCAACACACGGGCTGTCTGCCGCCAAAGTTATATCCATCCTGCCGTTATCGAACATTGGGAGGCAGGCAAGTTGACGCAAGAACTGACCGAGGTGACTAGGAGAGCTCGCAACCGACCGGCGCATCTGAGTTCGCTGGAACAAGGCGTGCGGATCTGGTTAGAAGAATATGGACGGTTGGAGCATCGCTGAGTAGCGACGACAGTGCCTCGCGGCGAAGGGGCGCGGGAAGCTCTAGCGTTCCGATGTCGTTCGATGGCCGGGTGCCTTGGGATAGAAGCAGGAGGCAAGTTGGCGGTAGCTCCCGAGTATGATTTCGGAGGTGGGGAAGGCGGGGGCGACTGTGCGTCCGCGCACCCCATCGTGCCGATCAGTATTGCCGACGCAAACGCACAGCGCACCGCATCCTCCCGTGTCCTTGGTAGCCCATCCATCCGATTGCTCGGCGCAGAACGGACGCGAGTGGATTGCACGCCGCGTCCATGGCTGCGGCCCACCGATGCGTTAAAACTCGCCTCGTCGCCTATAGTTCCTGAAGGTTCAGCCAGTCAGAACGTGGGGAGGGAAGGGCAAGTTTTTATAGTATATCTCCTGTTTATAGCTCGTTTCGGCGCCTACGTAAGACGAAAAGTAGAAAGAAAGTAGTGCCAAGGTGCTAGACGATATTTGTCTGTCAGCAATTGTGTTGCAGTAAAACAACCGTTCTCATGCCAGAAAACAGACAGAAGAACGACGAAATTTCATGGAACCTTAAGAGCGCTGTCTGGTTTATTTCAATACCCGGCAATTGGCATCCCGCTAAGAGGTACGATGACCTGTTGGGTTGCAGGCCGCAAGGGCTCGGTGCTGCTTCTGAGGACTTTGGGCTTTTCGAGCCGAATAACCCATGTACGTCTAATGTAAGGGGCGGCCTCGGGCCGTGTGTTTCGTTGACAGCTCCGACTTCAGAGGACAGGCAGGCGATCGAATTCGTTTGCGATTACATTTGCTACATACGCGGCTATCGGCGCGACAGCGAGGAGGGGGTGCTGCTTTACAGCAGGGTGGTTGCTCTGGTTCGGTCAGGTTGCCATGATCGTGTTGAACTTATTCGGCGAGCGCAGCAAGACGGTTGAAGCATCGATGGCGCGCCCCTTAGCAGCCTGACCGCTGATCCGCATTGGCGGAGATCAACTTCTCCAATAGTGCATTCGTCCTGCTTTCGTCCCTCCTCTTTCAAAGCTAGCGGGCTTTTTCCGTCCGAGGAACAATAGCCGCGGCGGCGAATTTGGCTTGCGGAAAATGGGTCCGGCGAGCCCTTGGTCGCGCATTGCGCCGGATGCCGAGACGCCCGTCAGTTGCGACTAGTGGCGGGCGTTTTGCTGCAATTCGGAACGACAGCGCGGCGGGCAAGTTTTGTTTGTGTTCCTGCCATGGCTCCGGCGGCTCTTGCGGACGTCCCCGGCCGGACGCCGAAGCGCCCGTCATCTTCCTCCCCCCGGGTGACGGCGTTCGCGGTTGCAGCCTCGATCAGATCAATCTGTTTCTAGAAAGAAGACAACATGCGCCACTATCTCTCCTGCCATCCCGATAGACAGGTTGGCTTTGCGCCCGAAGAGATTGGCGCATCTGCTTTTCCATATTCAGGTCACGTCCTTCCCTCCATTGTCCGCTAACTGGGCATGGCGGGCTTTCTCTTCCAATCAGCAGTATCTGCGGCAAGCGCCTGTTGGGTCGCTGCACCTGGCATCCCGCTGGAACAATAGTACGTCCCGTGAGTTGCGTCGCTGCACCCGTCTGCTTTGCGGTGCACTCGGGAAGGTTGTGCGGCTTGGGGCAATGTGGGCTGCCATAAACCCAGGAAATTCAGACTGTCGGCTGCTCCGTCCAGCGTCGAGCTTGCTTGGATGAACCTAGGCAATGAAAATTCGATCAAAGGACTTTCGCGTCAAGGAAGGAAAGAAAGTCGACCTTGATGACTGGCCGACACGGATAAAGCCGGTTTACAAGTCCAAGAAGGACTATAGAGACCTGCTTGCCAAGCATGTTTCCGCGTTGAGCGATCAACAACAGTTGCTGCACGCCTGCAACAAACATGCGATCCTGCTAATATTCCAGGCCATGGACGCTGCTGGCAAGGATGGCGCCATCAAGCATGTCATGTCGGGGGTCAATCCCCAAGGCTGTCAAGTATTCAGCTTCAAGCACCCCAGTGCCGCGGAACTCGAACACGATTTCCTGTGGCGAACAACGCGGGATCTGCCGGAGCGGGGGCGCATCGGGATCTTCAATCGATCCTACTATGAGGAGGTTGTGATCGTCCGCGTCCACCCAGACATCCTGCTCAGCGAAGGGCTGCCGAAAAAGACGGCTTTCAACGGAGACAAGATATGGCGAGAGCGCTACCGCTCAATCGTCGATCTGGAAAGGCATCTCCACGCCAACGGCACCCGCATCGTGAAGTTCTTCCTCCATCTGTCGAAAAAGATGCAACGCAAACGCTTCCTCGCGCGCATCGACGAGCCGGAGAAGAACTGGAAATTCACCTTGGCAGACGTTCATGAGCGGCAGTTCTGGAAGAGCTACATGAAAGCTTATGAGGAATGCCTCGGTGCAACCAGTGCGCGGAATTCGCCATGGTACATCGTACCCGCAGACGACAAGAAGAATGCGCGCCTGATTGTGTCCCAGGTCATCCTCGATACCCTCGCCGACCTCGACATGAATTACCCAAAGATGGGCCCCGAACGCCGGCGGGAACTGGAGGAAATCCGCAAGCGTCTTGCAAACTAGGAAACGGGCTGACCTCCTCAAAACGGTTACGGCATCGCCGTGCTGAGCGACCCGCGAAGGCGAACTCGGTGACGAGTCTCGGTTAGGAAATCGGCATGCTCTGGTGCGTGCCGCAGGAATCTGTCTGAAACGCACACGCCGCTCGGCAGGCACTCCCCGTCGAGCTGCGACCCGTCGGAACTCTAACTTGCGACCATTGTTTTCAGTGGGAACATACCAACCCAGGAGGTCGCAATGGAACGCCTAATGAAGATCGGTGTCCTGGCGGCTGCAGCTTTGCTGACCATGCCGCTGACCGCCACCGCGCAGTACGAAGATCAAGGTGGTGGCTATTCGAACGAGGGCAGGATGGGGGACCATCCAAGGCATGGTGAAGGTTTTGACGAGAGACATCATCGTCATTTCCGGCACGGATGCCACACAGAGATGACCCGCGAATGGCACCACGACCATATGGTCACAAAGAGAGTGACTGTGTGCAACCGTCCATACGACAACGAATAGAGCTTAATCGTCCAAAATCGGAGCCCGCCGTATGAGATCGTGCGGCGGGCTTGCTAGATCCGTCCCAGCAAAACGAGGATGAGAACGATGACAAGGATGGTGCCGAGTGCTCCCCCGCCATAGTACCCTGTCCCGTAAAACGGCCCGCCTCCGAGACCGCTGAACCCGCCCAGAAGCGCCAAGATCAACAAAATGATAAGTATGGTGCCCAAGCTCATCGAAGGCTCCTTTCTTTTGACAGACACAGGATAGGTGCTTATTTGCGAACGTCCGAGGATGCTTAGCGTTCCTTTGGGCAAGCAAGGCTACTTGTCAGCAGTTTAGTCGGCAAAAAACATGACGGCTTTGTTCAAGTGATGAGAGTTGCTAGTCCTCGCCGCCTCATCAATCCTGGTGCTCGGGCATCTCCTCGAGTTGATCTTTCGTCCACGACGTCACGGCGTGGACGTCGCCGTCCTCATCGCGCATGAAATCGAGTTGGTTGGCTGACACTGCGACTGGCTTGGCGCCAATGCCTAGGAAGCCGCCGACGTCGATGACAACTTGCGCACCGCCGCCGATGCCGTGCACATGAGACACCGAACCGATCTTCTCGTCGTCAGGTCCATAGATGGTGGCGCCTTCAAGAACGGTCTCGGTTAGTTCCGCGTTGGTAAGACGGACATGATTGGTATGATCCACGTCTAGTCTCCTTCTGGTTAGACAAGGCTAACCAATGGGGCGGACTACCGTTCCGATAAAAAATGGCTTGGTAGATGGTGCGACTCCGAAGACCGAATTGATGCCGGTCTTCCTTCGTAAGGGTTCAGCAGGAGCGGACGCGTTCGCTTTGGCTTTTTCAGTCGAGTTGCTCGAAGGTGCACTGACGTGGCGCCTTGTCCGGCTGCCTGCGCAGGCCAAAAACGCCCGCCGAGCACCGCCATTGCCCCGCAGGCCAAAAAGCCTGTGGTGTGCAGCGTCGCAGCCGCGGCGGCAAGTCACCGGATGCTGTGCGACTATGTCAGGCAGATCTTCTCGGAGGCTTTCATGTCGAGCTTCGCCGGCCACGGCGACGAAAGCCGCGTGCCGGTGTTCGTCGTCGGCATGCCCCGTTCTGGCTCGACGCTGGTCGAGCAGATCCTGGCGAGCCACCCCGGCGTGTTGGGCGCCGGCGAAATCCCCGACTTCGACAGGGTCACCCATATGCGATGGCCCTATGGCGGTCCGCCGACAGCCGATGGCAGTCGGCCGGCCGCGCCGCCCGAGCCAAAGCAGCGCTATTTCGCCGAGCGAGCCCGGGCGTCGCTATGTCGAGCGCCTGCGCGAGCTCGACGGCATGGCCGACCGGATCGTCAACAAGATGCTCGGCAATTACGTCCATGTCGGCATGATCGAGCTCTGCCTGCCCAACGCCGTGATCGGACGTTATAGCGTACATCTCCTGGCAACGCCGCGCACTACGGCGCTCGGCACTGCCAAATGCAGTGAGGTCAAGGTGTAAGCAAGACACCGCTTACGGATGGGGGTGCCACTATACTCTGGATACGCTGGCCCGGGTGTGCATCGGAGGCTATGCCCCCAGGGCTCGAAGCACGGCGCGCAGAGCTTGGCCGGCCAAGTCCGGTGCGGGCCGTCGCTCCAGACTGCTGCGCACGACCTGAAGCCAGATGCCGAGGACGATGTCGGCAGCCATTTCAACGTCCCGAACGGTCAGGCGGCCCTGGTCAATCGCCTCGGTGAGATCGGCCTTCAGATGCGCGCGAATGCTGCGGGCGAACTCAGTGGGGGCATGCGAGCTCTGGACCACGAGCCGTGCCCAGACGGGGTCCGAGATCGCCCTGTCCAGGAATTGCGTGAAGGCGAAGGACAGGCGCGCGATGGGGTCAGGCAGCTCGAGCCTGGCGGCCGTCAACAGATCGTCAAAGCTCTCCCCGAGCCTTTCGCCCACTGCGGCGGCCAACTCCTCGATGCCTTGGAAGTGATAGTAAAATGTCCCCTTTGCGACGCCCGCCGCCTCCACGATGGCATCCACCGTGAGCGCCTCGGGCGGTCGCTCCGCGAGAAGCATCGTGCCGGCTTCCAGGATCTGCGCCCGCGTCCTGGCGCGCTTCTCCCGCCCGATCTCCGCTCTGCGATCCAGGTCAATTTTCGCCATTCTCGGTCCTCACTGCACGATTTTCCATTTTCATATTGACTGTATAGTCGAATTGACTTACAAGTGCAAATCGAGAAATGGGCAAGCACGATAGGCCCGTTCGCCAGCCTCATCGATCGCCCGCAATGCGGCCGTTCGGATGGGAGGCTCTGATGTAATTGGCATTCGATCAGTTCCTGTGTGCTTACGCGACCTTCCGAGGGCGTCTGAAGAAGGACCCTTGCGTGATCGGAGTGGGCGCGTCGTCACGCAAGGCGGCGCCGGCGGCGTCCGGTCGCACCACGACGTGGGATCTGAGTTCGCGTGCCTCCTCATCACCAGCGTTCTCGCAACCTTGCAATGTAAGCAGCCGAGTCGATCGATGATATCCTGTTCCCTCGCACACACCCACCATTTTGCCCCAGCAGCCTTGATGGCCGTGATCGCCCTAGGGGTGGCAGGCTGCCAGCGACAGACGAGCCAGCCACAGAGCTTCCCGACCGTCGTGCAGGTCGGGACAGTCACCATGACCGATTATGCGCCGGCGGTGCGCCTCACGGGAGAGATCCGCGCGCAGGTCGAGAGCGATCTGTCCTTCCGGGTGGCTGGGCGCATCAGCGATCGCCTGGTCGATGTCGGCGACCATGTGACGGCCGACCAGGTGCTGGCCAGACTCGACCCGCAGCAGCAACAGGCCACGCTGACCGCCGCCAACGCAGACGTCCAGGCTGCCGACGCCGTGCTCCGTCAAAACACATCCGCCTACAAGCGCCAGAAGGCGCTGCTCGCCCGGGGCTTTACGACCCAGCGGCAGCACGATCAGGCTCAGGAAGCCTTCCGTACGGCCCAGGCCTCGCTCGACGCCGCGAAGGCCCAGCTCGGTACAGCCCGCGACCATCTCTCCGACACGGTCGTGCGGGCCGGTGTTTCCGGCGTCATCACGGCCCGCCAGGCGGAGGTGGGCCAAGTCGTGGAGGGGGCACAGACCATCTTCTCGATCGCCCGGGACGGACCGCGCGACGCAGTGTTCAACGTCTACGAGTCGATCTTAACCCACGTACCCGCCAACCCCGCCATCGAGCTGACGCTGGTCTCTGATCCGGCCGTGAAAGCAAGGGGCACCCTGCGTGAGATCTCTCCCACGGTCGACCCGTCCAGCGGCACCGTCAGGGTCAAGGTTGGCATCGAACATCCGCCCGCGGCGATGACGCTCGGCGCCGCTGTGGTCGGCGAGGGCCGGTTGCAGCCCCGCAAGCTCGTGTTGGTCCCGTGGAGCGCCCTTACCAGCAAAAACGGGCACCCGGCGGTGTGGACCGTCGATCCCCAGACCAGGACGGTGTCGCTCAAGCCGATCAGCATCGAAGGCTACGACATGGGAAAGGTCGTCGTGCGGGAGGGGCTCCGGCCCGGCGAGCTCGTCGTGACCGGCGGGGCGCAGTTCTTGCGGCCCCAGCAGGCTGTTGCAATCGCCGAAGGAGCGGCCCTATGAAACCGATCCCGACATCCCTGGCACTCCTGAGCGCGGTCGGCCTGCTCGCCTGCCAGGAACAGCAGCACGCCGCGGCGCCAGCACCCCGACCCGTTCTCTTCGTCGCGGTGACCCCTCAGATTGTGCGGACCGTGGGCTTCGCCGGAACCGTCGAGCCGCAGTACCAGTCCGACCTTGGCTTCAGGGTCCTCGGGCGCATCGTCAGCCGTGACGTCAACGTGGGCGACCTCGTCAAGAAGGGGCAGCGCCTGGCCACGCTCGATCCGGTCTCCTACCAGCTTGCGGTGCGCTCCGCGCAGGCCGACTTGGCAAGCGCCACAGCCCGCCTGGAGAATGCCGCCGCGACCGAAACCCGCCAGCGCACGCTGCTCCAGCAGAACATTACCACCCAGGCCGAGTTCGACGCCGCCCAGCAGGCCCGCGAGACCGCTGACGCGGGCGTCACCCGCGCCAAGGCAAAGCTCGATACGGCCGAAGAGCAGCTCGACTACACCGAGCTGCGCGCCGAATTCGACGGCGTGGTCACCGCCACCGCCGCAGATCTCGGGCAGGTGGTCCAGCCGGGACAGACGGTCGTGACGGTGGCCCGCCCTGACATCCGCGAGGCGGTGGTCGATCTGCCCGACAGCATCGGACGGGACCTCAGGCTGGGAAACCGCTTGGACATTTTCCTGCAAGTGGATCCCTCGGTGCAGGCCTCCGGATCGGTGCGGGAGATCGCCCCGCAGGCGGATCCCACCACCCGCACCCTGCGGGTGAGGGGCACCTTGGCCAATCCGCCAGAGAGTTTCCGTCTCGGGACGACGATCACCGCAAGGGTCACGACGCAGGCCGCCCCGGGCTTTGATCTGCCGGTCTCGGCCCTGCTGGAGCGGGGCGGCAAGACGATGGTGTGGGTCGTCGACCCGGTGACCAGGACGGTGTCGACCCGGGACGTGACGATTGCCGCACGGGACGGGTCCGCCGTGCGGGTCCTGGACGGGGTTACATCCGGCACGCGCGTGGTCACCGCTGGCGTGCACAGCCTGACCCCGGGCCAGACAGTCAAGATTCCAGATGGGAGCTTCTTATGAAAAGCCGCTTCAACCTGTCCGACTGGGCGCTCGAGCATAGTTCCCTAGTCTGGTACTTCATGATCGCGTTCGCGCTCGGCGGCATCCTCGCCTACATAACCCTCGGGCGCGAGGAGGACCCGTCGTTCACGATCAAGACGATGGTGATCACCGCCCAGTGGCCCGGCGCCACCGTCGAGGATACCGCCCGCCAAGTCACCGACCGGATCGAGAAGAAACTCGAGGAGCTCGACTCGCTTGACTACGTCCGCAGCCAGACCACCCCGGGCCAGACCGTTATCTATGTCAACCTGAAGGACACGATCAAAAGCCGCGACGTGCCGGGTGTCTGGGTGAAGGTCAGGAACATGGTCAACGACATCAAACGGGAGCTTCCCCAGGGTGTCGTGGGACCCTTCTTCAATGACGACTTTGGCGACGTGTTCGGCAATGTCTACGCGTTCACCGCGGACGGTCTGACGCAACGGCAGTTGCGCGACTATGTCGAGGATGTGCGGGCCAAGGTGCTCACGGTGCCCAACGTCGGCAAGGTCAACCTGATTGGCGCCCAGGACGAAGTGATCTTCCTGGAGTTCTCGACGCGCGAGATCGCCGCCCTCGGCATCAGCGAGCAGGATGTGATGAAGACGCTCCAGGCCCAGAACGCCATCACGCCCTCCGGCGTCATCCAGGCCGGCCCCGAACGCATCAGTATCCGGGTGACGGGGCAATTCACGTCGGAGGAGAGCCTGCGCGGCATCGACCTGCGCATCAACGACCGCTTCTTCCGCCTCAGCGACATCGCCACCATACGCCGCGGCTATGTCGACCCGCCGCAGGCGCTGTTCCGGGTCAACGGCCAGCCCGCCATCGGGCTTGCCATTGGAATGAAGACCGGCGCGAATCTGCTGGAGTTTGGCAAGGCCCTGAAGGAGCAGATGGACAAGATCATCGACGAACTGCCCGTCGGCGTCGGCGTGCACCTCGTGGCCGATCAGCCCATCGTGGTCGAGGAGGCGGTAGGCGGCTTCACCAAGGCTCTGTTCGAGGCCGTGGCGATCGTGCTGGTCGTCAGTTTCATTTGCCTCGGCATGCGGGCCGGCTTCGTGGTAGCACTGTCGATCCCGCTCGTACTCGCCATGACCTTCGTGGTGATGCAGTATTTCGGCATTTCGCTGCAGCGAATCTCGCTCGGCGCTCTCATCATCGCGCTTGGTCTTCTGGTCGACGACGCGATGATCGCCGTCGAGATGATGGTGGCGCGGCTGGAGGCAGGCGACACGCTGCGCAAAGCTGCCACCGCCGTCTACACCTCCACCGCGTTCCCGATGCTCACCGGAACGCTGGTCACCGTGGCAAGCTTCATCCCCGTCGGCCTCAACAGCAGCAACGCGGGCGAGTACACCTTTACGCTGTTCGTGGTGATCGCGGTCTCGCTATTGCTGTCATGGATTGTCGCGGTGCTGTTCGCGCCGCTGCTCGGCATGGCGCTGCTCCCGAAGACAATGAAGAAGCATCACAACAAATCAAGCCGCCTCAGGACAATGTTCTCGCGGGTCCTTGTCGGCGCCATGCGATGGCGCTGGCTGACCATCGGCGTGACGGTTGGGATGTTCGGCGTTTCGCTTTACGCTATGCAATTCGTCGAGCGGCAGTTCTTTCCGTCCTCGGACCGCAACGAGCTCCTGGTCGACTTCACCTTGCCGCAGAACGCTTCGATCGCCGACACAAAGGCGCAGATGGACCGCTTCGAAGCCAGGCTCGCAGGCGACCCTGACATCGATCACTGGTCGTCCTATGTCGGCCAGAGCGCCGTGCGGTTCATCCTCTCCTTCGACCCTCAACCGATGAATCCCAACTATGGCCAGATCGTCGTCGTGACGAAGAGCATCGAGGCCCGCGAGCGCCTTAGGGCCAAAATCAAAGCTCTGGCCAGGCAGGAATTTGCCGGCTTGGATGTGTACGTGGACCTGCTGGCGCTGGGGCCGCCGGCCGGGCGCCCGGTGCAGTATCGGCTCAGCGGGCCCGACATCCAGAAGGTTAGGGAGCTGGCGCAGAAGCTTGCGGCTCTCGTGGGCGAGCATCCCCTGGTCAGCGATATCGGCTTCAACTGGAACGAGCCCGCCCGGGTGGTGAAGGTGGACGTGCTTCAGGACAAGGCCCGCCAGCTCGGCGTGACCTCGCAGGATATCGCCGGAGCCCTCAACGGCATTGTGGGCGGCACGAGCATCACCCAGGTGCGCGACGCGATCTACCTGGTCGACGTGGTGGATCGGGCGCGCGCCGCCGAGCGGCAGTCCATCGAGACGCTCCAGAACCTGCAACTGCCGGGCAAGAACGGCCAGTCAGTGCCGCTTGCTGCCGTCGCGACTTTCCATTACGAGCTCGAACAGCCGGTGATCTGGCGCCGCAGCCGGTTGCCGACGATCACGATCAGGGGCAGCATCATCGATGCAACCCAGCCGGCGACGATCGTCCAGCAGCTCGAACCCAAGGTGCAGGATTTCGTCCGTGGGCTCCCGGCCGGCTATGGGGTGGCGGTGGGCGGACCCGTCGAGGAGAGCCGCAAGTCCCAGGGGCCGATCGCGGCGGTTCTCCCGCTCATGCTGTTCATCATGGCGACGATCCTTATGGTTCAGCTCCAGAGCTTCTCGCGGTTGTTCCTGGTGGTGGCGGTGGCTCCGCTCGGGCTGATCGGCGTGGTGGCGGCGATGCTGCCCAGCGGCGCTCCCCTGGGCTTTGTGGCCATCCTGGGCGTGCTGGCGCTGGTCGGTATTCTGATTCGCAACTCGGTGATCCTGGTCGTGCAGATCGAGGACCTGCGGGGAGATGGCTGGGCACCATGGGAGGCCGTGGTCGAGGCCACCATGCACCGGACCCGGCCGATCCTGCTGACGGCAGCGGCGGCGAGCCTGGCGCTGATCCCGATCTCACACGAAGTGTTCTGGGGCCCCATGGCCTACGCCATGATGGGCGGCATCATCATGGGCACGCTGCTAACCCTCCTGTTCCTGCCGGCGCTGTACGTGGCCTGGTTCCGCATCAAGGCGCCCTCCCGATTCAAGGCGGAACCGCTGTTGGCGGAGGCGGCGCATGAGCCGGCATAGAGGCTGACGGGCCGATTGGCTGACCTCATCGACCGCAGCCCTATGCTCGAACTCTGGGCTGAAGGAACCAGCAAAGCCTCTGTCGTCGGACAACGATCATGGACATCAACCCACAATGGATCACCTTGGTCTTAGCCAGCAACGCGATGATCGCGTCGATCGCCGGCGCGCTCGTCAACACAAGGATTGCCAAGATCGAATTCAAGGCGAACGTGCTGTCGGTCAATCGCCAGAAGTGGATCGAGACGATGTGTGACCTCGTGGCGAGCCTCAGCTCGCAGCTTCTCACCACGGCGGCCATACGCCATACCGTGGAAGAGCCGACTGGCACCGTCATCGCCCGGGATCCCGAGTTGTTCAGACGCGTGGAGAACCTACTGCGGACAGTGTCCAAGATCGAGCTTATGCTCAACCCGCTGGAGCGGGATCATCAGCAGCTCAGAGGTTTGATGAGCGAGGCGGTCAACCAGCTTCGGTCGCCCTCGCCAGACGGGGACATCGAAGAACGCATTGACGTCATCAGCCGCGGCATCATCCAGGCCTCGCAAGCGATCCTCAAGCGGGAGTGGGTGCGGGTCAAACGGGGCGAATAGGTGATCAGGTTGGAAAGTCCAGAGGCAAAGTGAGCGCGAGGGACAAATCGACGAACTGCATCAGTACAGTTGCTGGGGCCGCACGGCAGCCTTGGTCGAAGTTCCTCCGGTGGTCGGCAGACGACCTGTCCGTTTCGGATCGAACCTCGAGGCGTTTAGGCGCTCCTGGCCTCCTCGACCTCAACGCGCGCCATGAACGCATCGTACACTGCAAGTTCTGCCTGGCTAGATCGTCGCGTAGTTGATCGCGAGCCCCGCCTCCCATTCGAGCCGATCAGCATGGCTCTCCGTCCGTCTGACGCCGCGATCATGCCTGTGCTCGGCGATGTTGGGCTTCAGGTCGTCGAGATCGGCAGCGATGTTCCCACGCAGGGTTCCATTTGTCGGTGACGGTATCGGCAGCGGACTGGATGCGGAACAATTGCCGTCGGCAATCGTTTTCTGTCCGGGTGAGTGGGGGTGCGCTCCGCTTCGACTTGGCAACGCCTCCAACAATCGCTCCATAGGCCTGTGCGGCCAAGAGACATCGATGTCAAGCTCCTCAGTCTTGGTGAAACAAGGATCTCTATTGAGGGCCAATTAGCCCCTCGATGGTTCCTAGTCCTGCTTCATTCCTTGGATCGCCGAAAGTTGGAGCTTCCTATTTTGGGGGCTACGCAAAGGTTGGAATTTTCCGGGTTAAGGCACATCCCGTCAAGGATTCGGCAAGCCGTTCATACGCGATGCCCGCGCGGATTAGTTTCTGCGCCAACGCGAGCGCACCTCGAGCGGCGAGGTTGACCGCCGAGCAGAGCCAACGAAGGAACCGGAGGACAATATGGCAACAGAAACCATTGCGGGCCAGGGGAAGCTGCTTCATCCATTCTTCGTCGGGCTTGGCGGAGCCTTGTTGATAGCCGCCCTGTTCACCGACTACATGTATTTCAGCAATTCGCTGATCCAGTGGTCGAACTTCTCGACCTGGCTGATCCTCGGTGGCCTGGTGCTTGCGCTGGTCGCCGCGATCTTTCTTCTGATCGACATATTCGTTGGACGGGCAGGGAAAATCAGGTGGCTCGACTTCGCGCTGCTCAGCGTCGCCGCCATCCTGTCAATCTTCAACGAGCTGGTCCACACGCGAGACGGGTGGACAACGGTCGTCCCGACCGGAATCACCCTGTCGGCAATCGTTGCCGTCCTGCTCGTGATAGCAGGGTTTCGCGGTTGGACCGTGACGGGCGTCCGGGCGGCCGCGAAAGGAGAACGCAAATGACTGCGATTCTGGTTCGCGCGAGTTCAGGGCTTTTGGCCGTCGCCGCGGTTGCCGCTTGCAGTGACAAGGGCGGCGACCCAATGCAGCAGTACGGACCCGATCCCGTGCTGCCCGAACCCCATCAATATCTGGTGCCGCCGATGAGCGTGCCACTAGCGGTCGGATGGAAGCCCGGTGAGACGCCGACGGTCCCGGCGGGGCTGCGCATCCAGGCGATGGCGACGGGCCTCATGCATCCGCGCATCGTCTATCCACTGCCCAACGGCGACATCCTGGTGGTCGAGAGCAACAGTCCTGGAAGCAAACCCTATCGACCAAAGGATTACATCCAAGGACCGATCAAGGCACGGGCCGGAGCCGGCGACGAGGGCGGCAACCGCATTACCTTGCTGCGCGACGCAAGCGGCGACGGCGTGCCGATATCGAGGTCAGTGCTCATCGATAAGCTTAATTCACCCTACGGCGTCGCCTGGGTGGCGGGCACGCTCTACGTCGCCAATACCGACGGGATCCTCGCTTTTCCATTCGCACTGGGCGAAACGAAGATCACGGCGCCGGGGGTCAAACTGGCCGACCTGCCGGCAGGCCCGATTAACCATCACTGGACCAAGTCGATGGTCGCCAGCCCAGACGGTTCGAAGCTCTATGTCGGAGTCGGCTCCAACAGCAATATCACCGAGAACGGGTTTGACGTAGAGGAAGGACGAGCGGCGATCTATGAGGTCGACCGGGCGACGGGGGCTCAGCGCATTTTCGCCAGCGGCACGCGAAATCCCACCAACCTCGCAATCCAGCCCGGCACCGGCCAGCTATTCGCTGTGGTAAATGAGCGGGACGAGATCGGTCCGGACTTGGTTCCTGACTATCTGACGTCGATCAAGGAAGGAGGCTTCTATGGCTGGCCCTACAGCTATTGGGGCCAGCACGTCGACGTGCACGTCCACCCGCAGCGGCCCGACATGATCGCCAAGGCTATCACGCCAGACTATGCCCTGAGCTCACACGTTGCGGCGCTCGGCGTCGTGTTTAGTCAGGGCGAAACCTTATCGGCGCAATTCGCCAACGGCGCCTTCGTCGGTGAGCACGGCAGTTGGGACCGCGATCCCCTGAACGGCTATCAGGTGATTTTCGTGCCCTTCGTCAACAACAAGCCATACGGCAATCCGATTCCGGTCGTCACCAACTTCCTCGCCGCCGATCACAAGACGGTTCACGGGCGGCCGGTCGGCGTGGCGCTCGACCGGACCGGTGCATTGATCGTTTCCGACGATGTCGGAAATACGGTGTGGCGAGTCAGCTCCTTGCAGCGATGACTTCCGCTGATATCGCGAAATTGTGCCGAGCCCACCGAGTGGTCCGCGCCATAGGCACCGGTCGCGTCAAGGTTTGGACATTCAACTTTCGGCCCGTTTCGCAACAACGGTCCGGAGTGTCGGTATTCATAAGCGATCTCTCTGCCCGCCTTTCCAAATCTGTTGGCGGGCATCTCTTGCGGCTGTCACCTTCCTTTCGGCAGGGCCATATAGACGCGCGTGATGAAAGCCTCGAACTCGGTCATGTAGTTGCGGGCAAGCCCGAAACCGCGTAGCGCGCCTATTGGTGGGCCCAATTCAATTGGTAATCGGCTTGAACTGTTTTCAGGGCATCCGATGAATGCCAATCGCTCGTCAACGTCACGCTTTCGCGCCGCACGCCCGAAGGACGGGCTGAAACGTGGTGACGCTGCGTTACGGCAGGAACAGTCGGAACGACGGGCTGCGGCGCGATTGGGTCGAAGCTCGACGGATGACATTTCGCCGACGAGGTAGACGCCGCACTTCCAATTTTGATGCGCTCGAAGCCTTCGAGCGCGAGAACAGTATGCTCAAAGAGAGGGTGGAACGTCTGGTGTCGATTCGCTCGAGCCGGGTCATGCTCTAATTATGACAAGGTAGGCACCCTGCATGACGTATGCGCCTGCCGCGGACAGAGGATCGATCATGCCGCCGAGCGGGCGAGGGCAATCCGGGGATAATGCGGTCAAGCCGCCCGTCTCCGTATTGTCGCCGTTCCGTCACAAGCCCTTTGCAGTGATCTGGCTGGCAACCCTCATCGCGAATATCGGCACCTGGATGTATTCTGCGGCCTGCGGTTGGCTGATGACGAGCCTCGCGACAGCGCCATTGATGGTCTCGCTGGTTCAGGTCGCGTCGACTTTGCCAGTGTTTCTACTCGCCATCCCAGGAGGCGCTCTTGTAGACATCATCGACAAGCGCAAGTACCTCATCGTTGGCGAGATAGCCATTTCACTGAGCGCCTCGGCATTTGCTGCTGTAATCTGGTTTCATCTAGTCACCTCCTGGAACTTGCTCTTTTTTGCCTTCTTGGTGGCGACCGGGGAGGCGCTCACCGCTCCGGCATGGGAGGCCATTGTCTCGCTGCTCGTCCCCAGGCCAGAGCTTCCGATGGCCGTCGCCGCCAACAGCGTGAGCGTCAACGTCAGTCGCGCGGTTGGCCCTGCATTGGGAGGTGCGCTTCTGGGTGCACTGGGTGTTCCGGCCCCGTTCTTGCTGAATGCGGTCAGCAATTTCGCGGTCATCGGCGCTCTCGCCTGGTGGCCCGAGCCCACTCGGGCCGCCTCACGACTTCCGCCCGAACATTTTACAAGTGCGATGATCATCGGGCTTCGGCATGCGCGCTACAACCGCCACTTGATCGCTACCCTGATCCGCGCTGCTGGCTTTTTCGTCTTCGCCAGCGCCTACTGGGCGTTGCTGCCGCTCGTGGCGCGCCAGCAGGTTGGTGGCGGGCCGACCCTCTACGGAGCGTTGTTGGGCGGGATCGGGTTGTCGGCGGTAGCCACTGCGGTTTTACTCCCTCGGCTCAAAGAATGGCTCGGGGTCGACGGGCTGGCACATGGTGGCGCACTAGGCAGCGCGGCGGCCACGGCCCTATTCGGGCTCGCATCTTCGCCAGCGCTCGCCATCTCCGCGAGCGTAGTCGCAGGCGCCACCTGGATCACCACGGTGTCGAGCTTGAACGTCTCGGCTCAGACGGCACTTCCCGAATGGGTCCGGGGACGTGGGTTGGCAGTCTACATCACCGTCATGGCAGGCGCCCTTAGCCTGGGGAGCGCCATCTGGGGCGAGGTTGGCTCGCGCCTCGGTGTCGCGCCTGCGCTCTTGGTCGCGGCGGTGGGCGGCGGCCTCTCGGTTCCGCTGCTGAGGCGGTGGCGCTTGCAGACTGGAAAAGGCATCGACCTCACGCCAGCCATGAGCTGGCCGTCGCCGGCGATGGCCAGCGATATCAATCCGGCGCGCGGCCCGGTTATGGTCATCATCGCCTACCGGATTGACCCTAAGAACCGCGAGGCCTTTCTCGAGGCGATCGAAAAGGCCGGGCGCGAGCGTTACCGCGACGGCGCTTACGCCTGGCAGGTTTTCGAGGACCCCGGCGACAACAGCCGTTTCATTGAAACGTTTTTCTCGGATTCCTGGGCGGACCATCTGCGACAACATGAGCGCGTGACCAAAGCGGACCAGGTGCAGGAGGAAGCAGTGCTCCGATTCCAGATTGGCGATGGACCAAAAATCACTCACCTCGTGGCTGCCAGATCGCGCACTGCCACGCGCAAAGCCAAAAGGTTGCACACGTAAAATCCGGTACGCTGTGGAGGGCCGAGGAAGATTGCCAATCGCAGGCGAACCTGGGACCAAGTATCCTCAGTCGTCGCAAGCATTGACGGATACCGCTCACTTATATCATTGCTTCAGCTTTTTGGCTGCAGCAAACATCTGTATTTCCGCCATGCTGCGGCCGCCTTTGGTGTCAGTCCTTGCCGCGACATAACACGGCCCATAGCACCTATGAAGGAAATCGGCTTTGCGATGGTGTTGGGCCTTGAGGAACGGTAGGACGGGGCGTCGAGGACCGGCGGTCTCAAACGGCACCGGCATGATCCTTGGGCAAGCAGGCGAAAAAGCGGAATCTCGTCACGCCTTGTCTCCTCGGGTTCAAGAGGGAGCCCCATTCCGCTCCGCGCCAATCGTGACGTCGACCATACGTGTATAACCTGCAGTCTCGGCGCCGAGAGTGAGGACTAGCAGGACAGAAACACCGGCCTGAATGGGCACGACGGGGCCCAGTCCGAATGAAGAAGCGATTAACATTGAAATGAACACGCCGCTTCCCATCGCCGCAATCGGGTTGGGGATGAACTGTATAATCTCGCCCACCAAGATCCCTGTCGCCACGCCAAGGACAAGCCCCCATGCCTGCTTGGGCTGGTGATACCTGGTCCCAGAGCGACGACTGCAATTACCGCGGCAAATAACGGGTTTGGGTGGCCAGAGACCTTCTGAGCAAATCCCTACGCCGTTACCTCACGCCACGCGCTTTGCCATCTGTTCCATAAGATTTGTCCAAGATACATCTTCCGTCTCGAAGCAGATCTTGATCAGCAAACCGTTGCTTGCCCAGAGCCAATTCTAACTGATCCCTCACGCTCCGACCTGATCTACACTTTGGGACCCGGCGCCGCCGAGGACACTGAGGCCAAGACCGATATTGGTCAATTTCACGAGGCCAAAGCGATCTGCCAGTCCGCCAGCGATGACGAAGATGCCCGAAACAAAGTGGTAGCGCTGACAGCGACATTGCTTGCGCCGCTGTCTAGTATGCAGGCAGCGTTGTCTGGGCCAAAAGCCAGAAGGTAAGCTACCAGCTGGGCCGTACCGCGGTAGGACCTTGAGGTAAACATCCTAGTGCTTGGGCCGCCCGGCGGCGGAAAGAGCGATCTTTCGGCGGCTATCGGCTTCACGCAGATCGTCAACGGCTGGCGCCTCTTCCGGGCCAGTTCTGCCCTGTTTGAATGGCTGGACCCTTGGCGACGGAGCGCCATATCGTTTGTGGCACTTTCCATTGGGGAGGCCTTTCAGGAGTAATCGCATGGCACCGACATCAGCGTCTAAGGGCCGTCTCCAGGGCAAGGCTGCGATCGTTACCGGCGCCGCGCGCGGGATAGGGCGCGCCACGGCGGCCGCTTTTGCCCGAGAGGGTGCAGATGTCATGGGCATCGACATCGCTGGACCGGTGAGTTCAACGCTCGAGGTCCTGCCCGCCACTCCGGAGGATTTGGTCGAGACTGGCCGACTGGTCGAAACAGCAGGGACGCGATGGCTGGAAGCGCGCCTTGACCAGCGCGATCTCCCGGCTCTCCGCGCCGCAGTGGATAGGGCGTTTGCTACTTTTGGTCGGCTCGATATTCTTGTCGCCAATGCCGGCGTTCAAGCCTTCAAGCCGATCCTGGACTGGGAGGACGCTGACTGGCAGGACACCATCGACGTCAATCTGACTGGCACCTGCAATGCCATTCGTGCCGTTGCACCATATTTGGTCAAAAACGGCGGCGGACGCATCATCGTTACGTCGTCGACCCAAGGCAGGCATGGCACCAAATATGGCGCTGCCTATTCCGCGTCCAAATGGGGCATTATCGGCCTGATGAAATCGGCCGCGCTTGAGCTCGGCCAGTACCAGATTACCGTCAACGCCGTGATCCCTGGCCTTGTCGATACGCCGTTGACTCGGCATCGCCAGCGCTACGCCCAGGCTGCCGATAATTTCTATTCCAAGGAAACAACCGCCGTGCTCGAAGCAGAGGCCCAGGCCAAGCTCAGCGCAAAATCGCCGCTCTGCATACCTTGGATCGAGCCCGAAGCGATCGCACCGGTCGTCGTATTTCTGGCATCCGACGAAGCACAGATGGTGAGCGGAGCGACTTACGACGTGACCGCAGGCGACAGCGCCAACTATACGGCCTAGCAATCTCATGGTCGAAACGACGTTGATCCACGGCACCGTGTTTCGCTTGCAGTGCCGCCAAACGGAGGGTTTCGTGAGATCGCTCGTCGAGTTGATTAGCTCGACCGGCCCTATTGAAATAGTCATCAACAGCATAGGCCAGAAGTTCTTCGGCGCTGGTGAATGGGGATGGGAGCGAGAGCCGGCTCGGCGGTCCGCCTTGGTATGCGGATGGTGAAGGGGCTCTCGACCGCGGACGCCGCCCGGATCGTCGCGGACCGCGCCAACGAGCCATTCGCCTCGACCGACGATCTGTGGCGGCGGTCCGGGGTGCCGTCGCAATGAGTTCTTCCGCCATCTCGGTGGGGCGACGCTCGAAGATCCACAGACAGACGGTCGCGCAACGAAACGACGAGCGATCCGGTCGGGGCCCGTACACAAGCGGCCTACCGCGAGGGTTCGGAAATCAAGTTTGTCAGGGTAGAGCAATCCGGTAGCCCGCCGGCCTTATAAGCTGGAGGCTCAAATCCTCCCCCGCGACCAGTTGACTATTC
>NZ_PXYL01000018.1 GCF_003012705.1 Pseudaminobacter soli (ex Li et al. 2025) | reverse complement strand
TGGTTATGGCGGAGCGGCTGCACCCGATCCCATTCCGAACTCGGCCGTGAAACGCTCCAGCGCTGATGGTACTTCGTCTCAAGACGCGGGAGAGTAAGTCGCTGCCAGGTCTGCCAAATGCATGTCAAATCTTCTCCAAACGACAAAAGGCCCGTGAAAGCGGGCCGGCCGGCCGCACCCCCGCCATAAAACGGGAGCGGCCATTTGCTTTGGCAGCAACCGGCCAAGGTCCAGCAAGTTGACGCGGGGTGGAGCAGCCCGGTAGCTCGTCAGGCTCATAACCTGAAGGTCGTTGGTTCAAATCCAACCCCCGCAACCAAACATTACGCTACAGCACGCTGTACTAGCCAAAGCTGCGATCCAGTGCGCCGAAACCCTACGATCAACGACTTCTAAATCACCGTCAGAAAACGGAAAGTCCAAAATCGACAGGTGCAAAGCGGCCAGCTGCGGCCTCAGCGACCGCTTCCTCCAGACCGATAAGCAGCTGGATTATCAGGCCATGAAAGCGCCAGTGAAGCACGTTCTGCAGGCGCGGCACGCTCCCGCTTGCATGCTTATGGGCCGCGCGGGCAACAACCTTTAGCATCGCGCGGTGCCGTCCAATTCTGGTTCCGATGCGGTGGACGTCCCCCAACGGCCCAGATTTGGTGGAGGTGATAAACACCACTAGAGGCGTCAATGGTGGACGCAAGGACAATTGGCGTTCATCTGGCGAAGAACGTGGCCCAGGTTAAAGCGGTCAATGCCTCGGGAGCGGTCCTGTGACGTAAGAGGTTGCGACAGCACCTGCTCCATGCATTCTTTAGCCTGATGTCGAGCGCGAGATCAACAGCCTTGCAGCGGGCGAGCATTTGGATCGCGTTGGAACAACAGCCAGCCGATTGCCATTGAGCTCGTCGAATGGCAGCGTACCGAACGAGGATAGCTATCCGAGCAAAGCGCCGGGACCGATCGCAAGCTTTCTCAACAACGACCGCGGCCGGCCCAACGATGAGAGTCGCTCCTGCACTGCGTCGCTACGGCCGCAGACTTGCTGCTTCCACGAATGCGTCAAAGATACGAGAGCCGGGGTGGGCCTCGGCGTCGAGTAGTTCCGGATGCCACTGTAGCCCCATGGCAAACGATTGCGAAGGTACTTCGATCGCTTCGACAACTCCATCTGACCCGCGGGCGGTAACAACCACGTTGCTGGATATCTCTACGATTGCCTCCCGATGAAAGGTGTTTACGCCGAATGTCTCAGCGTTAAAAATGTCAGCCATCCTTGTGCCAGCTTGGATGTGGACGTCGTGGAGTAGATTGCCCCGATCATGGTTGATCGCACCTGGCCACGAGGAATGCACATCAGAAACCATCCGGCAGCCGTTTAGGCATGCGAGCATTTGCATGCCGTTGCAGATCCCGAGTACGGGTTTGTTGCGTGCAAGAAACCCCTCCATCAGCGCCAGCTCGACAGAAAGACGGTCAGATGGCCGATATTTTGACCGATCACCTTCGACGTACCAATCCTTAGGAAAGTTTATACGCCCACCGACGCTCAAGAACCCATCGAATTCCTCGACCACTTGATCGACCAGCTCAGGCACATAGGGGATACCGAATGGGAAAGCCCCGGCACGGCTTACAGCAGTGAAGTAGCTCTTTGAGGTATCGTATCGGCTACCATCGTCACTGGTGTTTTCATCCATGATTACGGCGATTGTGGACTTACGCTTCATAGTGTTCCTACCTGGTTTTCTGAATCTTCCAAGCGCAAGTGCGCGAGTGAGAGCAACACGATAAAAGTTTGGGGAAGCCAAGGATCCTCACACGAAAGTTCGTGTGGATTGACCTGGCCCATGTCATTCGTCTGTATGGGGGACCGGAGACTTTTCCGCTGTGAGCCGCGCTAATGTAGTAAAGTGCTGCTTTGATGGACCGCGCTTGCGGCATGGTTCCATGCTGGCCCATCCAATCATCTGTCTTGCCGCAAGGACGAGTTTGGTTTGCCACGGTCGAGACAACTGGCTGGATATGGCGAAGGACGTATCAAGTCCATGCAGCCGATCGCAACGCCCTTGACGTTGCCCCCAAGTTTTATCCAGTTTTGAGTTCGCTCCAGCGGTTTTGGGTTGCTGCATTTGGGGCGGTAGCGGCGGGTTGCGGTGCGGAGCCATTTCGGCTGCGCAGCACTGCATCACGTCGCGGGTTGATGGTCTGAGCGAACTCGGCGGGTGTCAGCCAGCCGACCGCTAGTCAGACCTGCGAGCCCTGAAAAGGTATCTTTGGCAAGTGCAATGAACTTTACAAGTGGTCCTCGAGGTATTCGTTCGTCAGAAGTTTGATGGTTATATCGGCATTCCTGTCAGGGATGAATCGGAAGCCGTCTTGCGGGCTTTCATCCGGCGTTTCATCGTCATCGTAACATGCGTGATTGAACCCACTGCCATCAGGTTTCCTGAAGATGCGATCTTCTCGTTCGGTTCCATCCTCGTTTGCCTGGCAAACCCTGATGATAGCATTTGATTTGACTGGCATCGCCCTGAGGTCCTTTTGAACAGGGACGCTACTGCCATCTCACACCAAGTTGAAGGGTCTTGAGTGGATCGACCACAAGAAGTTCGTCGAGCGGCTTGCCGTCTGGGCCGCGATCATCGATGAAGTCCAGGGGCTTAGAGAGAAATTTTCGGAACAGGTAGACAACGATCCAGCGCTGTATTGCGAGCGCAAGCTGATCATTGTCGTCGACCTCGCAGATTCTTCGCAGCATAGGCACTTCGCCAAGGTGAACTCCGGCCACTGGCCGATCAAAACAAACCGCGTTGACGATGTCATACATCCTCACGGCGATTCCGGATAAATCCGCCCTGGGTCTACCCCGAAGAATAACAATTCGCCCCGGCCTGTCCCTCTGCCAAACCCGGTAGTCATTAAGTTTTGAAGCTCTAAGGGCGAAAAAGGCGGGTCGCTTGTGCAACGTTTTCACCAACGAGGCCTGATCGCATTCTGCCGTGATCCGGCAGATCGTGTCGTTTGGTTGAAGCACAAGTGGTTGCGGGTCCCACAAGAACGGTGAACCAGGCTGACGCCGAACGTCGTTTACCCAAGTCCAGAGCTTCTTCAGGTCGGCTTGTGCATCCGGTCGCGAGAGAAACTCGGTCATGCGCTGCTTCAAGGATTTTGCGTTCTGATAGGGTGCCAACATGCCGTGAGAATACTCGTTGAATCGACAGGTGCAAAGCGGCCAGCTGTGGCTTCGGCGGCGACTTTCTCAGACCAACAAGCAGCTGCATCATCGGGCCATGAAAGCGCCAGCCTTTCTCTAGGATGGGTTGTCGAAGGCCGGGCACTTACCTGCATCATCTGCTAAGAGCTGGGAGGGGGAGAATGACCAGCATTCAATTTGTCAAACAGCGCCGAAGGATTTGCATATACGAAATGCAAATCAAGCGGGGTTATGATCGGCGGTGAGCACGCGCCCGAAGGCATTTTGCCTTGTCTGCGTGATGGCCCGAATGTTCGCTCTTACCTTCGCGAAATATCATATCCAGAAGAGCGATGCTGGCAGAGGCACTTCTGCCCTGGCCGGGTTGTCAATCGCGGTCCAGCTGGTGTCGGTGCGCCGAATGTTGATGAAGACCTCGCGCTTGTTGCACGGGCCAATATCTGTTACTTAACAAGCTAAATGATCTGTCCTGCATTGGTGTGAGGCAACGTTGGACCTGTTGAGCTCTGCGGATCTGCTCCACAAAGATCGGATACGGACACCATTCAGTCGCTGGGTTGATGATCTTCACTACACCTGTGGCAGCTTCCGCCCCAGCGCGATGGATACAAACCTCGACATTCGCGGCGAAGCCCGGCGGATCAACGCATGCGGCATGGAATTTTCCCATATCTCCAACGACCTCGATCGCGTCGAGCATGATTGGGACGATGTTCGGCGTGACGCGATCGAACAGCTTTTCCTGATCGTGCAACTCGAAGGCTCGTGCGGGGTGGAGCACAGCGGCCGGCAAAGCGCCTTGAACGTAGGTGATTGCATCCTGGTCGATTCCACCCAGCCCACGACATTCCATTTCGGCGGCAAGTTCAGCAATCATCTCTCCCTGAACCTACCGCGGCAGCCGATGTATTTTCACGGAGGCGACAAGCTCGACGTGGCGCGCACGCTTGACGCCGTCGACCCGATGGCTGTTACACTGCGGGCCCTGGTGGCCAAGGTTCTTGCAACACCTGAGAGCGATCTGCACGCCGCGAGCTTGCGCCAATTGATGCTCGACGCGACCCGGCAGGCCTTTGTGTCCAACGTGGAAAGCGTGCTTTCGTTCGACTCGCTAGGCGACCTGGCATCCGGACGACTGCAACTGGTCGACATTCTGATCGATCAGCACCTGACGGGTCCGTACCTTTCCGCGCAGTGGCTGGCGAAGCGAGTCGGGGTGTCTATTCGGATCCTGCAGCTGCATTTTCAGGGTCTAGGGACGACCTGCACCAACTTCATTCGCGACAAGCGTTTGCGTTTCGCACACGAGAAGATCAAGCAGCTTCGCTTCCAGCGCGGTACGCAGACCATCGCGGATGTCGCTTATTCGGCAGGCTTCAACGACCTGTCCTATTTCAATCGGTGTTTCAAAGAGCTGTTCGCCTGCGCGCCGAGCGATCTTCTTAAATCGACACCGAATAGAAGAACGCACTAGCGAACCGCCCACCTCACCGCGTTCACCAGGTTCACAAGAACGTCCGCCGTGGGGAGCTTCCGGTGAGCGTGCCATCACGCTCACTTTTCCGAGAGCCTTTCTGAGGTGACGGGTGGGGGCTCTAAGTGGCCTTCACGACAATGGTCTCCGACATCGATATTTCGTTCAAGCCCAAGTCGGGTTTCGTTTCGCTCCAAGACAGGCCTTCGCGGCAGGTGTTGTTTGTACGGGCACGGTCGCCAAACAAGAACACGCCCGAATGTCGAGGCAAGAGCGCAGGCCGGCATATCTGGGGGAGGAACCATGGCTATGATACCGATGAAATTCAATCGCGCTGTAACGGTCGCTCTGCTGGCCGCCACAACAGTCCTGACGACCCATACCCTCGCGCAAGCGCAAGAGCTTGTGCTTGGCGTCATCGGCAACAGCAAGGACATGGTGCAGCCATACTCACCGACAAGCTCAGCGTCCGCCGGCTCTCTCTACGATCAGCTTTATGACAGTCTGACTGCTTACGATTCCAAGGGCGCCGTGGTGATGGAACTCGCCGAGTCCATGACCCCGAACGCGACCATGGATGTTTGGACAGTCAAGCTTCGGCCCAACGTCGAGCGCCATGACGGCAAGCCGTTCACTGCCGACGATGTGATCGCCAGCGTCAAATACATGATGGATCCGGCAAACAATTTCGTCGTCTCCAGTCAGATCGATTTCGTCGATCCCACCAAACTGCATAAGATCGACGACCTAACGATAGAATTTACCCTCAAGCGCCCCTTCGGCCTGTTCGCCAATGCTTTTGCAGACAACGATTTCAGGATGCGCGCTATTGCTGATGATGGATCTGTAGTCGGCACCGGGCCGTTTAAGCTCGAGTCCTTTACGCCGGGACAGGAAGCTCGACTGACCCGCTTCGAAGATTATTGGGGTGAAAAGCCCGGCTTCGATAAGCTTCGCATCATTGGGTTCAGGGATCAACAAGCCGTCACCAATGCTCTGCGCGGTGGTCAAATCGACGTGGCGTATTCAGTGCCCTACACGGATGTACCGGCACTGACCAAGGATCCGAAGCTGAAGACGGTGATCAGCGGTACAGCGACCTACCCGATGCTGGCAGTGCGGGTGGACACTCCACCATTCAACGACAGTCGGGTACTTGAAGCGCTCAAGCTGGTGATCGACCGTCAGCAGATCGTCGACAACGCCTTTGGCGGTTATGCAAAGATCGCCAATGACTTCCTGGGCAACAACACCGCCTGTCCGGCGCCTGCGGAGCCACAGCGCGTGCAGGACATCGCCAAGGCGAAACAACTGCTGGCCGAGGCCGGGAAAACCAACCTCAAGCTCGAGCTGGTGACGGACGGTGCCTTCGCGGGCATGATGGAGATGGCACAGCTTTATGCGCAGCAGGCCGCGCAAGCGGGCATCGCCATCAAAGTGCGTCGCCTCGATCCGGCTTCCTTCCTCAACCGCTGGCGGGAATGGCCGTTTCTGATCAGCCTGACGAGCGGGCCCTACGAGACCGCGACGCTCGCGGCCCTGCTGCCGGGGCAGGGCGAGAATGCTACGCATTTCGACGACGCCGAATACAACGACCTTGCAAAGAAGCTGCAAAGCACAGGCGATCTGACCGAGCAGTGCAAGCTGATCACGCAGTTACAGGCGATCGAATACAAGCGCAGCGGCCACATCGTCGCCGCCTATCCGGAAAACATCACCGTCTATCGGGACACAGTCAGCGGATTGCAGCCGGACCTCTACGGCCGCACGCCGATCCACTACGCGGGCGTCACCGTCAGCAAGTAGCGGCGGAATTGCGAGGAAGTGCGGTGCGATGAGCGTCGACAGTCCGAACGACAGTGCGGTGATCGGGGTGCTCGCCTGGGCTTGGCCGCTGCTTGGCCGGCTGATGCAAGGGGTGCTAACCTTACTCGCGGTGTCCTTGCTGATCTTTCTGGCCGCGAGGGCGTTGCCCGGCGACGTCGCCAACATGATCCTGGGGCAAAGTGCAACGCAGGACCAACTGGCTGCGCTTCGCACTCAGCTTGGCCTCGACCAGCCGCTATGGTGGCAATACCTCACTTGGCTGGGCGGCATTCTGCATGGGGACTGGGGCGTTTCTCTCGCGAATGGGCAGCCGGTGGCGGAAATTCTTACGCTCGGGGTCCGCAACTCGGCGACCCTGAGCGGAGTGGCGCTGGCCGTCATGTTGCCGCTGTCTCTGCTTGTCGGGGTGATCGCCGCCCAGTTCCGCGATGGCTTCGTCGACAGGCTGTTTCTCGGCATGTCGATGGTCGCGAATGCCGTGCCGGATTTCGTCACCGGAACGGTACTGGTTGCGCTCTTCGCCACCACGGTGCTGCATGTGCTGCCAGCGGTTTCGTTCATCCCGCCGGGAGACTCGCCGTTTTCCTATCCCGATGCCTTGGTGCTTCCGGCCATCACGGTGATCATCCCTGGCGTGATGTATCTTGCCAGATTGGTTAGGGTCGCCGTTATCGACGTGATGGCGACCGAATACATCCAGACGGCCATCCTCAAGGGGATGTCCCCGAGCCGGATCCTGTTTCGTCATGCACTGCCGAACGCGGTGGCGCCAATCATCCCGGCCGCTAGCCTCGTGGCCGCCTTCACGGTCGGCGGCGTGGTCGTGGTGGAATACCTATTTGCCTATCCGGGCATCGGCAGTGCCCTGGTCGATGCCGTTACGAACCGGGATCTGCCGGTGATTCAAGCGAACGTTCTTGTGATCGCTTCGGCCTACTTCATCCTCAATCTTATCGCTGACGCACTCGCCCAAAGAGATGACGCGTCAACGCAGCAGGGACGGTCCCAGGCGTGAGCACAGACGTGGAACTGACAGTCGTATTGCGTCGGCGTTTCCGCCCACGGCCGGTCGGTTGGTGGCGTCTTTGGGCCTCCGTTCAAGTCCGTTGGGGCGTCGTGCTGCTGGTCGCCATGACGGCGCTGATCGCGATCGGCCCCTTGCTTGCGCCCTACGACCCGGCCGCGCCCGTGGGCAGGCCATATGTTTCGCCCTCGGCGGACGCTTGGTTGGGAACAGACAATCTCGGGCGCGATGTTCTATCCCGCGTGCTTTGCGGAGGCGTCTATCTCGCCTGGATGGCGCCCATTTCGGCTCTGCTCAGCGTCACGATAGGCACTGCGATCGCCCTCGTGGCCGCTTATCGAGGGGGCTGGGTCGATCTGGCCCTGATGCGGTCGCTGGACGTTCTGCTCGCCTTCCCGGGAGTTCTCCTGACGCTTCTGTGCGTGTCGGTGTTCGGGCCACAACCCCTCCTGCTGGTGGGCTTGATCGTCCTGACCCTGATGCCCGGGGTTGCCCGCGTGATCCGCGGCGCTGCCCTTCCGCTTCTCAATAGGGAATATGTGCTGTGGGCCAAGGCCGTCGGCACACCCGGACTAGTGATCATCCTGCGCGAACTGTTGCCTAATGTCTCTTCGCCGCTGCTGGTCGAACTGGGCCTGAGGCTGAGTTGGTCAGTCGGTATTCTCTCGTCCATGAGCTTCATCGGCTACGGCATCCAGCCGCCGGCCGCCGACTGGGGGCTGATGGTCAGCGAAAACGGCAGCGGCCTCGGTGCCCAGCCCTTTGCCGCGCTCGCCCCGATCGTCATGATCGTCTTCTACACCATCGGCGGCAGTCTGATCGCCGAAGGCGCCGCGCGCGTGATCGCCCGAACCGAGGGCAAGGCATGACCTTGGGCTTCAGGGTTGACCGTTGAACGCTCGGACGGAGCGCTGGTCATTGAAGATGTTTCGCTTGCGCTGCGTGTGGGTGAGGTGATGGGCATCGTCGGCGAGTCCGGCTCGGGCAAGTCGACGCTGGCGCTGGCGCTGCTTGGCTATGCGCGACGCGGCCTACGCATCGCGCACGGGTCGGTACGAGTGGCCGAAACCGATATGCTCCAGCTGGACAAGGCCGAGCTACGCGCGGCTCGGCGCGAAGTGGTTGCCTATGTCGCCCAGGATCCGGGTGCGGCGCTGAACCCGATGCTGTCGCTCGAAACTTTGCTGACCGAGGTACTTGCCGGCAACAGGACGGAGAAGAACGCCCGCGCGCGGGAGATATTGCGCAAGGTTGGCCTGCCCGACGATAACTCCTTCTTGCAACGCAAGCCGCGCCAATTGTCGGGCGGGCAGCAGCAGCGCATCGCCATTGCCATGGCCGTGATCGCTAAGCCTAGGCTGATCATCCTCGACGAGCCCACGACCGGGCTCGACGTCTCGACGCGCGCCCGGGTGCTGGATCTGATCCGGCAACTCTGCATCTCAGACAGTTTGACCGCAATCTACGTCAGCCACGACCTCGCCGTGATCGCCAATGTCGCCGACCATGTGACAGTCATGTATGGCGGTCAGGTGGTCGAACAGGGGTGCATGCAGGATGTCCTGTCGGCGCCGCGTCACCCCTACACGCGCGCTTTGTTCGATGCCGTTCCTTCCATCCAGGCGCGGCAGGCATTGCGGCCGATCCATGGGCGCGTGCCGGGGGTCGGCGAGGGGCCAAGCGGCTGCATTTTCTCGGATCGATGCGAGTATGTGGTCGAGGAATGCAGTGTCCGGCCGGCGTTGAATCTGGCAGGGAACACTTTGGTGCGCTGCGTCCGCCCCGAGCCGGTGCAGACATTTGGGGCGCGATCGGTCGCAGTCGGCCACCCGGCCTGTCGCCCGACCGAAACGCGCCCCATACTGGAGGCGAGAAGCATCGATGCCTTTTATGGCAACCGGCAGATCCTGTTCGACGTGGGCCTCAAGGTCGAGCCGGGCCGATGCCTGGCCGTCGTGGGTGAGTCGGGCAGCGGCAAGTCGACGTTGTCGCGATGCCTGATCGGATTGCACGGCAATGTCACTGGCCAGCTCACACTCGATGGCAGACCCTTGCCGCTGACTGTCGGCCTGCGTGACCAGAATGCCCGCCTGCGGCTGCAATACATCTTCCAGAATTCCAATGCCTCGCTCAACCCGCGACGCACCGTCGGGGCAAGTCTGGCCGCGGCGCTGGACATTGGCCGGGGGACAACGCCTAAACGGTCCGGGACCGTCGTTGCGAAGGCGCTCGAGCGGGTGGGCATCTCTCCGGATCTGGCCACGCGCTATCCGGCCGAACTCTCCGGCGGGCAGCGCCAGCGCGTCGCGATAGCACGCGCGCTGGTCGCTGAGCCTAGCGTACTGCTGTGCGACGAGGTGACCTCCTCGCTCGACGTGTCCGTCCAGGCCTCCGTGATCGAATTGCTTCGCAGCCTGCTCGATGATGGATTGGGCATGCTTTTTGTCACGCATGACCTGGCGGTTGTGCGCAATATCGCCGATTCGGTTGTGGTGCTGAGCGCCGGGCGTATCGTCGAATGCGGCGATATCGACACGGTTCTGAGTTCACCGCGCCACCCCTACACGCAATCGCTGCTCACAAACATGTTGCAGCTGCCGTCCGCTGACGCTGGCCAAGAGGCGTCGGTTGCCACGATGCTGTAATCAGCCGGCGATTCGCGATGAGATTTCCAGGACTTCCATTCATCAAGAGGAGGAGAAGAAGATGAGTCTTTTCAATGGACTGCTCAACGACACGCTACCACTGCTCCAGGTAGACTTCACAGCCGAAGGGGCGCTTGCGGATTTGGAGAATCCGCCGAATACTGGCGGATTCGAGCTAGTCGGCACCCTGGTTCAGCCTAAGTCGAAGATCCACATGACCCATATCTGGATCACGCCATTCGACCGCCATCTGCATTGGGTTTCCGAACACGTTCACGACTACGACGAAGTCTTGATCTGGACCGGCAGCGATCCCGACAATCCGCAGGATCTGGGCGCGGAACTCTATATCGACATCGAGGGCGAACGGCGCATCATCAACAAGTCTGGCTCGATCTACATTCCCGCCGGCGTCAGGCACTGCCCGCTCGGCTTCCACTACGTCAAGCGCCCTTTCATCTTCCATGCCCTGTCGCTGGACCCAACCTACAAGGCTAAGGTCTAAGCAAAGCGAAACCGGCGGGTGACCCGCCGGCGGCCCTTTTTAATCGCAGGGACGCAGACAGAGACTTTGGCGGGCCCTTTCAGTCGATCCGGCCGGTGTGGATATTGACCCTCGCCAGGGTATCCCCCACCGCATCGACAACGCGGCTCACCTCTCGTGGCGTGATGACCAACGGCGGTGTCAGCGCAATCGTTCCGCCGTGAATGCCGAGAATGACTCCATGCCTTGTCCGCACGAACCGGTCGATATCCTTCTTCAGGTTGGGAAAGCGGTCCAACAGGGGCTGCCGGGTCGTCTTGTCGGACACCAGCTCGACGCCGACCATCAGGCCACGGCCGCGAACGTCGCCCACGACCGGCAGGTTGAGCAATTCGCGCAGTTCTTCGAGGAATTGCGCGCCACGCAGGCGGGAGGCTTCGAGAAGGTTCTCCCTCTCGATGATGTCGATGTTGGCCGAGGCGACGGCGGAAGCCATCAGATGTCCGGCATAAGATCCGCCACCCGACGCGCCATCCAGTACGTCGGCCACGTCGCCGTCCAGCAGCAGGGCGCCGAGTGGCACGTAGCCGCTCGCAATACCCTTGGCGAGAACGATGATGTCCGGCGCCAGATGATAGTCGAGGGAGGTGTACCAGGCGCCGGCGCGGCCGAAAGCCGTCACCACCTCGTCCGCGACGAACAGGATTCCGTGCGATCTCAGCACCTCGACCATGCGGGGCCAATAATCGTCCGGTGCGGGGATCATCCCGGCCGGTCCCATAACCAGTTCGCCGAACATCGCCGCGATGTTCTCGGCGCCAACCCGTGCAATCGCCTGTTCGAGTTCGCGTACGCAGAAATCGGTCAGGTTCTCGCCGCCAAAAAGCTCGGCATGATAAGGCCAGGGCGGCGTCAGCATGATCGCCCCGTCGGGCACCTCGCCAATGCCGGGCCGCCCACCAGCGAGCTCGGCGCCGCCATAGGTGCGGCCATGGTACGAGCCGCGCAGCACCAGGATCTTGGTCCGTTGCGGTTGGCCGCGCCTGTAGTGAAAGAGCCGGACGAGTTGCAAGGCTTCGTCGTCGGCCTCCGAGCCGCTGCCCATCAGGCGCACCTTGGCAATGTTTTTCGGTGCCCGCTCGACGAGCTTCTCACAGAACTCGATCGTTGGAGGATTGGCGAAATCGTTCATGATCGTGAAATGGGCCAGGGCCGACATCTGCTCCGCCGCCACCTTCGCCAGTTCCTCACGTCCATGGCCAACCTGTGTCAGCCAGGCGCCGGCATGGGCGTCGATATATTCGCGCCCTTCGACGTCCCAGAGTGTCGATCCCTTGCCGCGAACCAGGACGAGGCGGTCTGGATCCGCGGCATCGCCGTGTGGATGTTGGACGACCCGTGCGTCCCGCCTTGCCCAGTCCGTTGCTGTACTGTTTGTAGCTGCCATGCACGGCTCCTTATGTGCGCAATGGAAATCCATGTCTGTCCGATCAAGGGACAGGCCCGTCTCTGCACCTGGGTCAATGCCGGCCTAGACGGTCGTAAAAAGCTTGCTGATGATGCTCCAGCGGCCTTCTTCCTCGACCAGATGCATGAAGTCGTTGAAGTTCAAGCCGGCCAACCCGGACATGACGACCGTAGCGCTGGCGACGGAGCCCTGTACGGTCAGGTCTTCGACATGGGCCTCGTAGCCTTCGTTCGACACACCGCGCGACACCATACGATCAATGTCGGCGAGATAGAGTTCCGGCGTTCCCACGATGGCGTTGTCGAGCAGAAAGCCCGTCATGATCGCGCTGGGATGAAAGCACCCTGCCAACTTGGCGCGATCCAGGTCGCGCGACCCGTCGATATAGGCCTGCAGCACGGCTTGCGGGGAGGTGTTTTGCATGGTCGCTCCGATGCTGGCCATCCGGCGGATGGTCCGTCACTGAACCATATGTTTGATTTGGAAGGGATAAAAGCCGTCGCGCACCTTACTTATTGTTCTACTAAAGCGAACGCATGACCGACATCCGCAACATCAACCTCAACCGGCTCTCGATATTCGTTTGCGTGATCGAGGCTGGCTCGCTGTCGGAGGCCGCACAGCGCACGGGACTGGCCAAATCTGCGATCAGCACGCATCTGTCGCGGCTCGAAGCTGAGGTCGGCACAACCCTTATACTGCGCAACCCGCGCCATCTCGGGCTGACGGCCGCCGGGCGCCAGTTCTTCGAGGCATGTACGGCGATACTGCGTCAGGTCGACGACGCCGTGACCGCCTTGGACCGTGAGAACTTCGACATTCGTGGCGTGTTGCGGGTGACCACGTCTGCGGACTTCGGAGCAAGCGTGGTGACGCCAATCCTGGTCTCCCTGATCAACCAGTTTCCTGGGCTGAAGGTCGACTTGATTGCCTCTGATCAAATTGTCGATCTCGTCGGCGAAGGTATCGATGTGGCCATTAGATTGGGATGGCCGCGCGACAGCAGCCATACTGCGGCGCTGCTTGGCTCCTTTTCGCAGTGGCTAGTCGCACCGCCGTCCTGGTCCGATCGCCTGGCACGCGTCAAGAAACCCCAGAATTTGGCGGATTGGCCCTTCATTGAACTGTCTATTCTTAGGCAGCCTGACAGTTGGTCTTTCACCAGTTTCGACAACAATGTTCAGCAGGTGCGTTTCGACTACCGTCTGTCGATATCAACAACAAGCGCGGTCCGTGCAGCAGTCATGGCGGATGGAGGACTTGCAGTGCTCCCCGACTATCAAGTTGCCGAAGATGTCGCGTTAGGGCGCGTCGTGCGTGTCCTTCCGGATTGGACTTTGCCGACCGGTGGCATTTTCGCGGTGTTCCCGCAAAAGCGGCACAGATCCCGCAAAGTCGAGCTATTTCTGGATGTAATCAGGACTAAACTTCGACACTTACGGAACGGGGTCTAACGCTAAACCGGGGTCAGCAGAACCAAGCGCTTCGAAGCCAGCAAGCTCTGCGATCATCGATAAGACGCGCTGGCTGCAAGATTGCGGAATTTCCCTGGACTGGCCCGCGAGTGTCTCCTACGGGCCGCCGGGAGCCCCACGATCTGGCGGGACGCCAGCAGCCGCATATATTTAACGTGTGAAATACATTGACTCGGCCATCGGGGTCATGCATCCTCGGCGCATAGCTGTCGGCTCAAATAAAGAGCCGAGGGGAGGGTCACATGAATTCCGCAGACCGGGGCGCCGATACGGTTCTCGTCAATGGGCGCATCTACACCATGGACCCCGAAAGGCGCTGGGCGGAGGCTGTGGCCATCGCCGATGGCCGGATCCTTGCGGTTGGCAATGAAGGCGATGTCCGTCGCCATGCCGGCGCGAATACCCTGGTCGTCGATCTCGAAGGCCGCATGGCGATGCCCGGCTTCGTTGATGTGCACAACCACATCCTCATGGGCGGGCAGGCCGAGCTCTTCGAGCGGCGTTTTCCCGGATCTGCGACGCTTGACGAGATTCTCGGCCATGTACGGGCCGCGGCGGCGGACGCCCAGCCGGGGCAGTGGATTTTCGGCAGCCAGTGGGGCGCCGACATGCTCACGGAGCTCAACACCGAGGCGGCGCTTGCCCGTTTGGACGAGGCGAGCCAAGGTCATCCAGTGCTGCTGCGCGACGAGACGGCCCACAACCGCTGGATCAACAGCGAGGCGATGCGGCTTTCCGGCATTCGCCAGGATAGCCGCGATCCGACGGAAGGTTCCTTTGGGCGCGATCCGAAGACTGGCCGGCTTACGGGCATCCTGATCGAGTCGGCTGCCGGCATCGTCGAGCGAGTAGCGGCCGAAGACTTCACCGACGAAATGGCGGAAGCTGCGGTCGCCCAGGCCGTCCGAAGCAACAGTGCCTATGGCATCACTGCTTTCCAGGACGCGGCGTCCGTGCTGCCGGTCATGGCCGCTCTTGCCAGCCTCGACCGCAAGGGAGAGCTGACCGCCCGGGCGGTGACCTCGATTCCGTTGGTGGAACCGAGCTTCATGTTCGGCCTGTCGGGCGCCGAGCTTTTGGCGCGGCGCGAGGAATTCCGCAGCGAGCGCGTCCACCCGAATTTTACGAAGATCTTCCTCGATGGCGTGCCGGGCGCGAAGACCGCAGCCTTCCACGAGCCCTATGTGGAAGACGCGGTGCATGGGCCGGCGTATCGCGGCCACACGCTCGTCTCCCTGCCCGAGCTCGTGCGCTACATCGACATGTCCGAAAAGCTCGGCATGGGGCTGAAGATTCACTGCACTGGCGACGCTTCCGTCACGCAGATGCTGGATGCGGTCGAGGCGGTCCGTCACTTCAACGGCCCTGCGCGCGTGCTGCATCACATCGCGCATGCAAGCTACATCCGCGATGAGGACATTCCGCGTTTTGCAAAGCTCGGTGTCGCGGCCGACCTCTGTCCGATGATCTGGTATCCGACCACTTTCCTTGAGGGACACAAGGAGGCGATGGGCGTGGAGCGGGCCGAAAAGTTCTGGCCGGTCGCCGATCTCATCAACGCCGGAACGCTCATGGCCGGTGGGTCCGACTGGCCGGTCTCGCCGATACCGGATCCCTGGAACGGCATCGAAGGGCTCGTCACCAGGCGCAATCCGTCGGGCGCGTTCGCGGGCCGTGCGCTCTGGCCGGAACAGGCGATCGATCTCGAAACGGCGATCGCGATCTACACGATCAACTCCGCCCGCGCGGTCGGGCTGGATCACCAAACCGGCTCGATCGAAGCCGGCAAGTCCGCGGACATCATCGTTCTCGATCAGAATGCATTCGACGTTCCGACAGACCGGATCGCCGAGACGAAGGTACTGACGACCTATTTCGAAGGGCGCGTCGTGTACCAGCGATAGACCCGGGGGCGCAGAGGAAGCGCCCGCAAAATCATAACTCTAAGAAGGGGATTTAGAATGAAGCGCCTTTCCACATTGGCACTCATTGCGGGTGCGGCATGTCTCGATTTCGGCGTGGCCGGCACGGCCCTCGCCGCTCCGTCATGCGACGGAGCGATCCAGCTCGGGTCCGTTTCCACCATCACCGGCCCGGTCGATTTCTCGGATGGCCCCAAGGGCGCCAAGGCCGTGTTCGACCAGATCAACGAGGCCGGCGGCATCAATGGTTGCAAGATCGAATACACGATGGCCGACGACAAGGGCGATCCGCAGGTCGCTGCGCAGGCTGCTCGCGATCTCATCGACAATAAGAATGTCGTGGCTCTCGGCGGCGGCGCCAGCCTCTTGGACTGCGCCGTTAATGCAGGCACCTACAAGCGCAACGATGTGATGTCGGTGCAGGGCGTGGGTGTCGATCCGATGTGCTTCAATGCTCCCACCATCGCGCCCGTCAACGTCGGGCCGTATACGCTGACGACCGCCATGCTCGACTACGCGAGCAAGGAGCTGAAGGATGAGAAGCTGTGCACCTTCTTCATCGTGCTAGGCGGCACGCAAGAGGCCTATGCCCAGGCCGTCAAGCGCTGGGAAGAGATGAGTGGCAAGAAGATCCACCTCGTCGACATGACCCTGCCGCTGCAGGGTGACCTGACGCCCTACCTGATCAAGGCACGTGATGCTGGTTGCGACGCAGTGCTGACCAACCAGGTCGAGCCGGGCGTTGTGCAGATGATCAACACCGCCGATGCACAGAAGATCGAAGGCATCGATTGGGTGTTCCTCGCCTCCGGCTACACCGAAGGTGTCGCCAAGGCGCTGCCGAACACCAAGCAGCCGGTCTATCTCGGCACCGAATGGGAGCCCTATACCGAGACCAACGAGGCCAATGCCGACTGGATGGCCACGATGGAGAAGGCAGGCTTGCCGAAGACTGCCTTCTCGCAGGGCGGATACCTCGCCGCCAAGGTTCTCGCCGATATGATCGCTTCCATGGATGGGCCGGTGACGCGCGAGAGGCTGGGCGCCAAGCTGCTCGAGGGCAAGCCGATGAAGTACTCGATCGCCGGCAGCGAATATGTCTTTGGCGATGCCGCCAAGCATGCTCCGATGCAGGCGACCAAGGTGATGGCGCTTTCCGAAGGAAAGTGGGTGCCCAAGAGCTCCGGCTGGTACGTGCTTCCGGCTGCGAATTGATAGCGCCGCGCCGCCGTCCCAATGGCGGCGGTGCGACCTTGCATGCACGGGCTTGAAGGAGCCTATCGATGAATTCTCTGCTGACATCGGCGGTAGCCGGCCTTTCGGCCGGCGGAGCCTATGCCATCCTCGGCGTCTGCGCGATCTTTAACTACAGGCTCGTCGCAGTCGTCAACTTCACCGGCGCCGCGATCGGGGCCGCCGGCACCTTCGTGATGGTGGCGCTTTACGAAGCCGGCTTTCCGCTTGCCGTCGACGTCGTGGCGGGCGTCGCCGCCGGGGCGCTGGCCGCGACCCTGATCGGTCTGGTGATGACCACCTGGTTTGCGGGAAGCAGCGCCTCCACCAAGGCGGCTGTCACCGCGGCTCTTCTGGTCGGCATCATCGCCGTCGGCCTGCGCCTGACGGGCGGCCAGCATCCGCACAATTTTCCCGAGATCGTCGCGGGTTCCGCCTTCCGGCTTGCCGGCGTCGAGGTGACGCGGGCATCCGTGCTGACGATTGCAATCTCCGTCCTGTTCACGGTCCTGACGGAAATGTTTTTGGCGCGGACCAGGATGGGGCTGCAGTTGCGCGCTCTGTCGCAACGGCCCATGGCGGCCGAGCTCATCGGCATCCGGGTCAAGCTTCTGGCCCTGTGCGTCTGGGCGGTGATGGGTGCGGTCACATCCTTTGCGCTGATGGTCATCGCTCCGCTGCGTTCGCCGGATTTCATGTCGATCAGCCTTCTCGTCGTGCCGGCGCTCGCCGCCGCCCTGATCGGCGCCTTCACCAGCTTCCGCGCCGCGCTTGTCGGTGGCCTGATGATCGGCGTCATCGAAGGGCTTGCGAGCGGTCTCGACGCGTTCAGCCAGTACCGGGGAGCGATCCCCTTCGTCGTCATTCTCGCGGTCCTCTTGTGGTCGCAAAGAGGAGCCCGCTGGGATGAAGCACGCTAGCATCAAGGCGGCGCTGAGAACGGCCGTATGGCTTGCAGTCCTGGCGGCGGCAGCTGCGCTGTTTTTGCCGAAATACTGGTTGTTTCTGATCACAGCCGTGTTCATCGTCGGCGTGGCGCTGCAGAGCCTCGGCATCGTGACGGGCCGAACAGGCATGATCTCCCTCTGCCAGATGTCGTTTGCGGGCGTGGGTGCCTGGGTGACGGGTTATCTCAACCTCTACGAAGTGCCCGGCGGCCTCGTCGTCTGGGTTCTACTCGGTGGCCTGGCCGCAGTGCCCGTGGGCATCGTCATCGGGCTTCCGGCACTACGGCTGCGCGGCATTAATCTCGCGATCGTCACGCTGGGCTTTGCCGCGGCTTTCGACACGATCCTAGCCACGATCACCTATCCCGGCCAGACCACCTTCACGCAGGTGGTGCGACCGGCACTGTTCGAGAGCGACAAGGGCTATTTCCTGTTCATCATGCTCGTCTATGGCCTCATCGCCGTCGCGCTCGAATTCCTGAGCAGGTCGCGGCTCGGTGCCTCCTGGCTGGCGGTCCGCCACTCCGAGCGTGCCGCTGCCGCGCAGGGCATCAGCATCCCGATGGCGAAGCTCAGCGCCTTTGCGATCAGCGCCTTCATCTCCGGTATTTCGGGCGGCCTGCTGGCCGGCTATCTCGGCACGCTGGTCGCCGAAAACTTCAACATGATGCAGTCGCTCGCGCTGTTTGCGGTGGCGACGATGGTCGGCGCCCATTTCACGCTCGGCGCGATTGCCGGCGGCCTGATGATCACGCTCTTTCCCGAACTCTTGCGGCGCATCGGCCTGCCGCAGGACGTGGGCAATGTCTTCTTCGCGCTTGGTGCGGTGCAGGCCCTGAGCACGGGCGAGACGATCAGCGAAACCTGGGCGCGTCTTGGCTCAAAGCTCATGCCCGCAAGGCTGAAAGGGCAGAAGCGGAGCACGGCAACGACGACGTTGGCCGCGCCCGCAGTTCATGCCAAGGGAACGGCGCTGGAGGTCAGCGGCCTTACCGTTCGCTACGCCAATGTGGTCGCGCTCGACAAGGTCGAGCTTTCGGTGCCGTCGCGCACTGTGGTCGGCCTCATCGGCCCCAATGGCGCAGGCAAGTCCACGACCATCGACGCCATAACCGGCTTCCTGCCGCGCTATGAAGGTTCGGTCAGGCTCGACGGTCGCCCGCTCGAAGGGCTTTCCGCCACCGCACGGGCAAGGGCGGGCGTGCGCCGCAGCTGGCAGACCACCCGTATCGCGCCGGAGCTGAGGGTCGGCGAATATATCCGCCTCGCTGCCGGGGGGATAAAACCGGGTGAGATCGAGGCTGTCCTCGAATGGTTCGATTGCCCGTCCCCCGAGACGCTGATCGCGACCGTGGATGCCGGCACCCGTAGGCTCATCGACGTGGCTGGCGTGGTTGCTTCAAGGCCACCGGTGCTTCTGCTCGACGAGCCGGCAGCAGGCCAATCCTATGCCGAAGCGCTGAAGCTGGGCGAGAGGATCGCGGCGATCCCTGAAAAATTCGGCAGTGCCGTCCTGCTGATCGAGCACGACATGGATCTCGTTCGCCGCGCCTGCTCGGCAATCACGGTCTTCGATTTCGGGCGCAAGATCGCGCATGGCGCACCAGATGCCGTGCTTGGCTCGGTCATTGTCCAGAAAGCCTATATGGGCGTCGAACTGGAGGAGCAGGCCGCATGACGTTGCTCGAAGTCAAAGGCCTCATTGTCAATCGCAGCGGCGTCCCCGTGGTGCGGGGCATCGACCTCGTCGCACGCAGCGGCGAGATCAGCGTGGTTCTGGGTTCCAACGGCGCGGGCAAGACGACGACGCTCGAGGGACTATCCGGCATCATTCCGGCTTCGGGAGAGATCGTGCTCGACAACGCGAGCATTGCCGGCGCTAGCGCCGGCAAGCGGGCACGCGCGGGGCTCCGCCATGTCGAGCAGGGGCGCACCGTGTTTCCCGAGATGACGACCGAGGAAAATTTGAAGGTGGCGCTCCATCCCGACGCTAGTCTTGGCGAGGCCTATGAACTGTTCCCCGAGCTGGTCCAGCGCCGGGACGTCAAGGCCGGCATGCTTTCGGGTGGCGAGCAGCAGATGCTGGTCATTGCGCGTGCGCTGGTGGGGCGTCCGAAGGTCATCATGGTCGACGAGATGTCGTCCGGCCTTGCGCCTGTCGTCGTCAATCGCTTGATGAGTGGCGTGCGCAAGCTGGCGGACGGCGGCATGGCGGTCGTCCTGGTCGAACAGTTTGCGACGCTCGCTTTGGGCATCGGCGACCGCGCCTATGTGCTGCGCCGCGGGCAGGTCGTCTATGACGGCGGATGCGCTGAACTGGCGCGCGACCCGAAGCGCCTTCACCACCTATACCTCGGAGATTCAGTGCAGGCTGGGTGAGCATCGTTCCGGTGCTTCGCTATATCTTGGTGAGGCCGGGCCAGGAGAACGGGAGAAAATCCCGGAAGGGATCTGACACTGTTGGGAGGCAGAGTTGGAACTGTTGCAGCATCAGAACCTCGTGCATCGCAATTGGCCCACCGTGACCTATGACGAATGGGCCGACGACCTCCGCAGCATCTGCGGCAATTTCAATCCGCATATGGTGAAGCGCGACGACTTCGTGCTCGGCAAGGCAAGCCGCATCGATGTCTGCGGCATGGAGTTCGCCCATGTCTCGAACGATCTCGACTATGTGAGCCGGGACTGGGACGACATTCGCCGCGACAACAGGGAACACCTGTTCCTGATCCTGCAGCTCGAAGGCATCTGCGGCGTCGAGCATTCCGGCCAGCAGAATGTGCTGGATGTGGGCGACTGCATCCTCGTCGACTCCACGCGGCCCACCACCTTCTATTTCGGCGGACAGTTCAGCAACCACCTGTCGCTTCACCTGCCGCGCCAACTGATGTACTCGGAGAGCAAGATCGACTTCGACGTTGCGAGGAAGCTGGCCGCCGGCGACCCGATGGCGCTGATGCTCAGGGCACTGATCGCCAAGATCATGACCACCCCGGAGAGCAATGCGGCTTCGCATCATTTGCGGGAACTGGTGTTCAATGCGACCCGCCAGGCCTTCATGTCGACGGGGCGGGACACTCCGTGCCTTCATTCGATGCATGACAGTGCCACCAAACGGCTGCAGATGGTGGACATGCTGATCGATCGCCATCTGACAGAGAGCGAACTCAGCGCCAAGTGGCTGGCGACGCAGCTCGGCATATCGATCCGCACGCTCCAGCAGGATTTCCAGGGCATGGGCGTGACCTGCACGACCGTCATCCGCGACAAGCGGCTGCGCCTTGCCAAGGAAAGGATCGAACAGCTCAAGGAACAGCGCTCCACGAGGACGATCGCGGAAGTCGCCTATTCGACGGGCTTCAACGACATTTCCTATTTCAATCGCAGCTTCAAGGAGCTGTTCGATTGCGCCCCGACCGACATTCTTCGGAGCGGCGAAGGGGTGCGCAAATCCGCCTGAACGAAGGGCAGGGCGTCGCTGCGTTCCTGTCCAAGACGGAGCGCGCTTCTCTCCAAGACACGGGACGCACGGGCCACGCATAGTCCTTCCCGAAAGTTACGGGAGGATCATATCGTGAAGCAGTATACCCTGCTCATCGGGGGCGAGCGTGTTGCCGTGTCCAGCCATGCGCCGGTCAGCAATCCGTCGAACGGCGACATCGTCGGTTACATGCCGCTTGCGAGTGAGGCCGAACTGGACCGTGCCGTCGATGCGGCGGCGGAAGCCTTCGCCGGTTGGTCGCGCATGCCGGATGAGAAGCGCGCCCAAGCTTGCCGTGCGCTTGCCGAGAAGATCTCCGAACATGCCGAGGAACTGGCCCAGCTTCTGACTCGCGAGCAGGGCAAGCCGCTTAGCGGGCTTGGGTCGCGCTTCGAGATCGGCGGAGCCTTGGCCTGGACGCGTCACACGGCGGAACTCTCGCTTCCGGTCGAGATCCTGCAGGACGACAATGAGGGGCGGGTCGATCTCTACCGCAAGCCCATCGGCGTCGTCGGCTCGATCACACCATGGAACTGGCCGGTGATGATCGCCTGCTGGCACATCATCCCGGCCATTCGTGCCGGCAACACGATCGTCATCAAGCCGTCGCCGATGACGCCGCTTTCGACCATCCGCCTTGTGGAGATCATGAACGAAATACTGCCGGCGGGCGTGGTAAATGTGGTGACCGGCGAAAACAGCATTGGCGCGGCTCTTTCGGCGCACCCTGGCATCGCCAAGATGATTTTCACCGGCTCGACTGAGACCGGCAAAAAGGTGATGGCTTCGGCGGTCGCGACGCTGAAGCGGCTGACCCTCGAGCTCGGTGGCAACGACGCCGGCATCGTGCTGCCCGATGTCGATCCGGCCCGTATCGCCGAAGGCCTGTTCTGGGGCGCCTTCATCAACAACGGCCAGACCTGCGCAGCGCTGAAGCGGCTCTATGTGCACGACAGCATCTATGACGATGTCTGCAACGCGCTGGTCGACTATGCGGGCAAGATCGCCATCGGCGACGGCCTCGACGAAACGAACATTCTCGGCCCGATCCAGAACGAGATGCAGTTCAACAAGGTACGCGAGCTCGTCGAGGACGCGCGGGCGAAAGGCGGTCGCATCCTCACCGGGGGCGAGCCGATGGACCGGCCTGGCTATTTCTATCCGATCACGCTCATAGCCGACGTGGACCATGGCTTCCGCATTGTGGACGAGGAGCAGTTCGGCCCGGCGCTGCCGATCATCCGCTACACAGACATCGACGAGGTGATCGCCCGCGCGAACGACAATCCCGCTGGGCTAGGCGGCTCGGTTTGGTCGTCCGATCCGGAAAAGGCCAAGCACTACGCGCTGCAACTCGAATGCGGCTCGGTCTGGATCAACAAGCACGGAGCCATCCAGCCGAACGCGCCCTTCGGCGGCGTCAAACAGTCCGGCATCGGCGTGGAATTCGGCGCCGAAGGGCTGAAGGAGTTCACGACCATCCAGACGGTTCTGAGCTAGTCATGGCCGAGTTCGACTACATCATCGTGGGTGGCGGCTCGTCGGGATGCGTGGTGGCCAAGGGCCTCTCGGAGAACCCGGCGAACCGTGTCCTGCTCATTGAATCCGGTCGACGCGACAGCGATCCCTGGATTCACATACCGGCGACCTTCTTCAAGGTTCTGAGCAAGGGACGGGACATTCATCCCTACGCCTCCAATCCTCAGAAGGGGCTCAATGGACGGCCGAGCGTAACCCCGCAGGGCAACGTGCTCGGGGGCGGCAGCTCGGTCAATGCGATGATCTACATTCGCGGTCACCGGAACGACTATGACACCTGGGCGCAGATGGGGTGCCGCGGCTGGTCCTATGCGGACGTGCTGCCGGCCTTCCGGTCGCTGGAGGACAATGAGAGCCTCGATGGCGACTTTCACGGGCAGAGCGGCGATCTGCACGTCTCCAACCCGCGCCACCGGCATCCGCTGAGCGAAGCCTTCATTCAGGCAGCGACTGAGATCGGCATTCCGCGCAATCCCGATTTCAACGGGGCCGACCAGGCTGGCGTCGGCTTTTATCAGAGCACCACCTATCGCGGGCGACGGTGGAGTTCGGCGCAGGCCTTCCTGCGGGACGCGGAAAAGCGCCCGAACGTCACTGTTCTGACGGAGCGCAAGGTGGCGCGCGTCCTGTTCGAGGGACGTCGCGCCACGGGTGTCGAGCTTACTGATGGCACGGTCTTCCGCGCCGTGCGCGAGGTCGTGCTGACGGCGGGAGCGATCGCCACGCCGCAGATCCTGCAGCGTTCGGGCATCGGTGACGGTGCACACCTTTCCTCACTTGGCATCGAGGTCGTGGCGGATCTGCCGGGCGTCGGCGCCAACTATCAGGACCATCTCGAGGTGCCGGTGCAGGGGGAGACGCGTGAACCGATCTCGATCCTTGGGCACGACAAGGGTCTGCGCGCGGTGGGCCACATGGCCCGTTATCTTGTTTCCCATCGAGGCCTCCTCGCATCGAATGTGGTCGAATGCGGCGGCTTCGTCGATACGGCGGGCACCGGCCAGCCGGACGTGCAGTTCCATGTTCTGCCGGTGCTGATAGGCTTCCTCGACCGCGAGCCGGAGCCGGGCCACGGCCTCAGCATTGGCCCCTGCTATCTGCGCCCGCGCTCGCGCGGGACGATCCGCCTGAAGACGGCCAACCCGAACGACAAGCCGGAGTTCGACGCCAATCTCCTGTCGGACCCTGCCGACATCGAAACCCTGGTGCGCGGCGTCGAGACGGCCATCCGCATTCTTGAAGCGCCGGCGCTGGCAAAGCTTGTCAAGCGCCGCGTTCTGCCCAGGCCGGGCATTGAGAAGGATCCTGTCGCGCTACGCGACTATATCCGGCAAACGGCCAAGACCGTCTTTCATCCCGCCGGAACGGCGCGAATGGGGCACGAGGACGATCGGCTGGCGGTCGTCGGCAATGATCTCAAGGTTCGCGGTGTGGAGGGGCTGCGCGTTTGCGATGCCTCGGTCATGCCGACGCTGGTCTCGGGCAACACCAACGCGCCCGTGATGATGATCGCGGCGCGCTGCGCTGCCTTCATGACCGGCAAGGAGCGTGCGGCTTGAAGCATGGCACGCGGCGAGGAGGCCGTGAAAGCCTGCAAACGAAAACTGGAGGAGGAAACCAATGAAGATATCGATTAGGGGGCTGGCGGTCGGCCTGGCCTTGACGTTGTGCTCGGCGTTCAGCGCGCATGCGGCCGCATCCTGCGGTGATGGCAGCGGACAGGCGGCGACCGGCGAGCCGATCATCATCGGCGCGATCACCGGCAAGACAGGCCCGGACGACTTCTCGAATTCAACCAAGGCCGCCAAGGCCTATTTCGACTGCCTGAACGCCAATGGCGGCATCAAGGGACGCCCCGTCAAATATCTCGTCGAGGACGATCAGTGGAATCCTGAAACGGCAGCCCAGCTTGCCGCCAAGCTGGTGGACGACCAGAAGGCCGTGCTGATGGTCGGCAACTCCAGCTATGTCGAATGCGGCGCCAATGCCGAATTCTACAAGAAGGCCGGCATCCTGGTGGTCGCCGGCGTCGGCGTGCCGCGCGAGTGCTTCTTTGCCGACAACTACGCACCCACCAATGCGGGTCCGCGCGTCTCCATGCTGGGTGCTATGGGCTATGCGCTGGACAAGCTCAACGCCAAGTCGGTGGTCTGCATCGGTCCCAACATCCCGAATGTTGGCACCTGGTCTTGCGATGGCGTGATGCTGTTGGCCAAGGAAAAGGGATTTGCGGCCGAGACGATCCTGATGGATCCGGGTTCGGCGGACGCCACCTCGATCATCCTCCAGGCGGCCGCGAGCAAGCCTGACGTGATCGTGCTCGGCATGTCCAAGGGCGTTGCTGTGCCGCTGCTCACGGCGGCCGAGGAACAGGGCCTCAACCAAACGACCACCTTCCTCAGCGCGGCTTCGGCATATGACCTTTCGGTCCCCTCGACCATCGGCTCCGGCTGGGACGGCAAGTTCTATGTCAACATGGAATTCAACGACCTCGAGGCCACCACGGAAGACAATCAGAACTGGCTGGCCGTAATGGACGAATACGGCCAGAAGTCGGATCCGCGCGATACTTTCGCCCAGGCCGGCTACCTTGCCGCGCGCATCACCGAAAAGGCGCTGATGACGCTCGATCCTGCCAACATCACGCGCGAAACTGCGGCCGAGGCTGTTCGCAAGGTGAAGGATTTCAAGAGCGATATCTTCTGCGCGCCCTGGTATTTCGGCGAAGGCCAAGCCCGGCACAATGCCAATTCCACCACGCGCATGGCCGTCAGCGAAAGCGGCAAGTGGAAGGTGGTGTCCGACTGCGCGCCGTCGCCCGATCCGGAACTGAAAGACATCCGCGCCTACGAAAAGTCTGCCGGATTGAACTGATTTCCGTTCATCCGTCCTACCCCGCGGCCTGAAGAGGGCCGCGGGGCTGTCCGACCCGAAAGGATCGACACGTGAATATTTTGCCCTTCATCATTTCCGGCTTGGGGATCGGTGCCGTCTATGCCCTTTCGGGCGTGGGGCTCGTCATTCTCTTCCGTGCTACGGGCGTGCTGAATTTTGCTTTCGGCGCGTTTGGAGCCATGGGCGCGCATGTCGCCTGGCAGGCGCTCGAGTGGAAGATGCCGCTATTCGTCGCCATTCTCGCGGCGGTGGCGGTTTCGACCGCAATCAGCTTCATCTACGGCCGGGTCTTTGCGCCCCTGCTTTCGCAACGTGACACGGTGGTGCGGGCGGTGGGAACGCTGGCGCCGGCGCTTGTCCTGATCGCGGCGATGGGGATGATCTGGGGCGAGCTGCCAAGGCGGCTGCAGTTTCCCACCGACCAGATGTTCCTTTCCATTTTCGATGTGCGCCTGACCTATACGCGCATCATCGCCATTTTCCTGGCTGTGCTGATGGTCGGCGCCATCACGCTGCTGCTCAACCGCACTCGCCTTGGCCTCGACATGCGCGCGCTTGCCAATGATCGCGACCTGAGCGCGATCCTCGGCGTGCGCATTCTTTACACCGAGACGGCGGCTTGGGTGATTACCGGCGTGTTTTCCGGTTTTGCCGGCCTACTGTTGGCCGACCTCGTGCGCCTGCAGGGCACCTTCCTGACCCTGCTGGTCATCCCGGCCATTGCCGCGGCAATCCTCGGTCAGCTGCGTTCCCTTTGGGTGACGGCGATGGCCGGCCTGCTCGTGGGGATTGCCGAGGCGGTGCTTACGCCGATCGCTTGGATTTCGCCCTACCGGGCGGCAGCTCCGTTCATCATCGCGCTCGTCGCGGTCACGATTTTGGGGGGCACGGCCAAGGCCGCGCTGAAAGACCGATGAGCGCTTCTGAACAGACCGCGCAGGCGCTACCGGCTCGCGCCCCCGCGTCGAAGACGCTGAAGCAGCTTCTCCACGTGCCGCTGACGATGGCGGTGTTTGCGCTTGTCGTGGCAAGTCTTGCCAACTCGTTCTGGCTGTCAGCTGCGACGTCCACCGTGGCGCTGTCGCTGTCGGTCGCGGGCCTTGCAATTCTCTATGGCCAGCTGGGGCTCGTTTCGCTCTGCCAATTCGCGCTTGTTGGCGTAGGCGGCTGGGTGACGCTGCGGATCGGACATGCATTCCACCCGCCCTTCGAGGTCAGCATGCTTGCGGGCGGCATCGTCGCCTCGTTCGTTGGCCTCGTCTTCGGCATTCCTGCCCTACGCCTGCGCGGGCTTTATCTGGCTCTGGTGACCCTCATGCTTGCCGGTGCGTTCCAGATCGTCATCAGCGCCTGGGGCTTTCCCGATGGCGGGCCAGGCTTTTTGGGCCGTGCCGACGGTTCGGGCCGTGCAATGCTTCCGCGGCCAGATCTCGCCGATGGGGCGGTTGCTTATTTCCTCTATGTCTGCGCTGTGACGGGGATCGGGCTGCTGGTCGCTCAATGGCACAAGCTGTCGCGGCCGGGACGCGCCTGGACCTTGATCCGCAAGGGCGAAACGGTTGCGGTGGCCAGTGGTGTTGATGTCCTGACCTACAAAGCCTGGGCCTTCGCGCTGAGCGGCTTCCTAGCCGGCATCGCAGGCGCCTTGCTTGCCGGCAATGTCGGCCAGCTCGATGGCCGCGCCTTTGGGGCCTTCGAGAGCCTGAACCTGTTTGCGCTCGCCATCGTGGGCGGCGTGTTCAACTGGTACGGTGCGCTGATCGCCGGCCTTCTGCTGCGCGCGATTCCGGCGCTGCTGACCGATCTGGGGATGGACGGTTACATGACCATCGGCATTTTTGGCGTTGCGCTGTTCCACGCGCTTGCGACGGCCCCCTCCGGCATCGCCGGCCAGATCGCCGCGCTTGCCAGCCGGCTGCGCCGGGCAGCGGGGAGGGAGCAATGATCGTCATCGAAGATGTGATGGTGCAGTTCGGCGGCGTAAGGCCGATCAACGGCCTGACCGCAACGCTGACCGCGCCGGTTGCGGGGCTCATCGGCCCCAACGGGGCCGGCAAGACGACCTTGCTCAACGTGCTGTCGGGTTTCGTGACGCCGGTGCGCGGCAATGTCATGCTTGGTGGACAGCCGTTGCTCGCCATGACGCCCCTGCAGCGCGTGCGGCACGGCCTGCGCCGTTCCTTTCAGACGGAGCAGGTGGTCGAGGACCTGACGGTCCGCGGCAATCTTAAGGCGATCGCCGATCACGTCGTGGCAGCACCCGACAGGCACGAGGCCATAGACGAGGCGCTGACTTTCGTCGGTCTGGGGGCGCTTGGCGACCGGCTCGGCCAATCGCTAAACCTCTTCGAGCGGCGCCTTGTCGAGCTCGGCAAATGCATCATCGGCAAACCAAAGCTGATACTGCTCGACGAGCCGGCAGCGGGCTTGACCGAGGAGGAGGGGAACACGCTGCGAGAACTCATCCTGCGCGTTCCGGCCGAGTTTGGCGCGCAAGTGCTGGTGATCGACCACGATGTCGAGCTGATCCGGGCGATGTGCAAGGAGACCATAGTGCTCGACTACGGCAAGCTGCTGGCCATCGGCCCGACGGGAACCGTGCTCGCCCACCCCGACGTTCGCCGCGCCTATCTGGGAGAACTCTGAGATGACTGCGTCCTCGGTGGTTGTCGAGAACCTCGTCGTCGAACGCGGCGGCAAGCGGGTGATCCATGGCGTCTCGTTTACGATACGCGCGGGGGAAATCAGCACGCTGCTCGGCGCCAATGGCGCAGGTAAATCCAGCACCGTGATGGCGCTGGCGGGCGCATTGCCTGTCGCGGGCGGTTCGGTGCGCCTTGACGGCGTGCCACTGACAGGGCTTGCGGCCGACCGTATCCGGCGCGCCGGCATTGCGCTCGTCCCGGAAGGTCATCGGGTGCTGGGGCAACTCACAGCGGAAGAGAATGTACTCGTTGCGGCGCTGGACGGCTCACCCGCTGCCCGAAAAGAGGGGCTCGAAAGCGTCTATCGCATTTTCCCGGAGTTGGCCGAGCGGAGGCGGCAGCTGGCTTCCGATCTTTCCGGCGGCCAGAAGCAGATGGTCGCGATGGCGCAGGCCTTCATCGCCCGCCCGCGTTTCATGATCGTGGACGAGCTTTCGTTGGGGTTAGCACCCACGGTCGTCAAGCGGCTGGCGGAAGCGCTCAAGATCGCCACAGGCAACGGCATCGGCGTGCTTCTGATCGAGCAATTCGCCAACCTGGCGCTGGACCTTGCGCGTGATGCGATGGTGCTGGAGCGCGGCAAGCTGGTCTACGACGGCTCCTCCGAGACCCTCAAGGCCAGGCCGGAAATCCTGCACGGCGCCTATCTCGCCAGCTAAGGGAGGGGGAAATCATGGCAGCTCATTCAGCGGTAGAGGCCGCAAAGGGGCGCGACTTTGCCGGTGTCGCACGCTCGCTCTTCGGCAACGTTCGTCTCGATTTCGAAAACGGCGACGAGGAGAAAAGCCGGCTGAAGTCGGCCATGCTGGGCAATTGCCGGTTGACGCGGCTCGGGGCAGACGTGCATACCGTGTTCGGCGACCGCGTGGCCTTCGGCTCCGACAGTCCCGACGCGATCAAGCTCATCATCCAGACCCATGGGCGCTCTTCCCTGCATCAGAACGGCCGCAATGCCGCTGTGGGTGGCGAGGGGGCGGTCATATACGATCCCATGCGGCCCTATGTGCTGACCAACAGGACGCCGGTTCGCCTGCTTCTCTTGCAATTGCCTCGCCGCGCTTTGCCTTCCTCTGCCGTTGCGCGCCTGGCCGAGCCCTTTGTTGCACCGCCGGGCCATGCCGGGATGCAGCGCATCCTGCTCTCGCTGATGGATTCCACCATCCGGGAAATCGACCAACTTGACGAGACGGCGTGCGCCAGCGTGGGCCAGACGATGGTCGAGCTGGTCCGGACGATGATTGGCGGCGATTATCATCACGAGCGCGCGAGTGTTCATTCGCTCGACCTGCTTCGACGGCGGATAAAGGATTTTATTGCCGACAATATCGCACGGCCTGACCTCGGCGCGGCTCTTATCGCGCGGCGCCTGGGCTGCTCCGTCCGTTATGTCTATCGTGCCTTCGAGGCCGAGGGGATGACGCCGGGCGACCATATCTGGAATCTCAGGCTGGAAGCGGCTGCATCCCGCCTGCGCGAGACGCAGCGCCGACCTGGCGACATATCGGAAATCGCTTTCGGCCTGGGATTTTCCTCGAGCGCGCATTTTTCGCGCGCGTTTCGCGGGCGCTATTCGCTTTCGCCGTCCGAGTGGCGAAAGATGGCCGGTTGACTGGATGGTAAATGGGCGGCCCGAAAGAGCCGCCCTTTCTCGTTCAGCGCATGGCCTCCGACACCCGCAGCGTGTCGGTGAATTGTTCGAAGCGGCGGATCTTGTCGCCGGCCACGCCCCACACATGCACGACGCGGGCCCTGAACGGCTTGCCGGTCTTCTTGTGCGTTGCGGTGTAGTCGCCGATCGCGATCACGTCGTCGCCCGCGTCGAGCAGGCGCTCCAGCGTAAAAGTGTAGCCGTCGAACTGTTCGCCGAGGGCCACGAAGACGTTCTTGAAGATTTCCTGTGGGCCGACATAGGTGCCGGCGCAGGGAAACCCGTCCATCTCGGTCCAGCGGCAATCGGCGGCGATGTCGGCGAGCATGCCGTCCATGTCACGGCGGTCGTTGGCGTCGTAATGCCCCTTCACGATTTCATAGGCTGTGCGCATCGTCAGGCCTCTCACACCGGTTCCTGGCCGGGGAGGTAGTAGGTCGTGGAGACCTTGCGGATGAAGGCGCCGGCCGGGCTGTTCTGGATCCGGCCGTCGCCGGTGATGCCGAGGAACTTGCCGGTCGAACGCATGTCCTTGAAATTGTAAAAGAAGGTTGAGGCGACCGCGATCTTGAACTCGCGGAAGGTGAAGATGTACTGGTCCTCGTCGAATTTGTAGGTCGTGGCCAGGTCCACGTCGCCGTGCCCCCGCTGCACGCCCACCAGATTCTGCCAGGCATAGCGCTGCGACGACAGATAGGTGTGCTCGTAGACGTGGTTGGGGCTGTAGGTGAAGTGTGCCCTCAGGCCGATGAGGTCGCGGGTTTCGTGCGGGACCATGCCGGTGGCCGGGCCACCTTCGAGAATGCCAGGGCGGAAGATCTGCGCCACCTGCGGCTCGCCCACGCTTTCCTCCTTCTCGCGCACCAGCGAGTAGATCGAAAGGGCGCGCTTGCTCCTGAGGTTGAGGACCAGCGTTTCGGCTTCCTTGGGCCGGCCGGCGAAGATGATCTCGACGAAATAGGTATCGGGCGCAACTTCGATCACCTCGCAGGTGTCGCTGGCGCCGCCCGTGCCATCCGACCAAGTCACCGAACCGTCAGCGAAGCTGAGGTCGAGCTGGCGCCGGTCGTCGAACGTCACGCTGTGCTTCTGGCCTGCCAGCGCCTTGGTCGCCGGCAGGCGGTTGGTGTCGATGCCATAGGCAAACTGGTCGTAGGTCTTCCAGTCCTTGGGGTTCTGGTTCATCGGTTTCCTCCTGATTATTCCGCGAAAGCGAGCGTCGGCAGATCGACGGTGCCGGCGCCGCCGTCGACCGTCAGCACGGCCCCGTTGATCATCGAAGCCTCGTCGGACGCGAGGAAGCAGACGGCGTTTGCCACGTCCTCGGCGGATGCGGGGCGGCCGAGCGGCACATCCTTCGTCACCAGCGCGTAGGCCTCCTCGACGTTCTTCAGCTTGAACTTCTCGACCAGCACTTCCATCTGCTCGTCGGCCATGGCGGTGGTCACCCAGCCGGGGCAGACTGTGTTGGTGCGCACGCCGAGGCGTCCGTAGTCGCGGGCCAGCGATTTCGCCAGGCCGATGCAGCCATGCTTCATGGTGACGTAACCAGCCGCGTCGGGGCCGGCGAAGAGGCCGGCGATCGAGGCGAGCACGACGATATTGCCCTTGCTCTTGATGAGGTGAGGAAGCGACTCGCGGGCGCTTACGAAAGCGGTGTTCAGATTGAGCCTGACGGCCAGATCCCACGTCTCGTCGGACATGCTGATCGTTGGGCCGACGCCGTGGCCGCCGGCATTGGCGATAAGGATGTCGAGGCCACCGAAAGTCTCCGCCGTCTTCTGGATGGCGGCCTTCATCGAGGCCGTGTCGGCGGCATCGGCAGCGATGATCGTGGCTCCGATTTCATCGGCCACGGCGCGGAGCGGTTCGGGACGGCGGCCGACGAGTGCGACGTCGCCCCCTTCGGCCCGGATGCGGCGTGCTACCGCCGCTCCGATGCCCGTTCCCCCGCCCGTGACCAGGGCGGTCTTGTCCTTGAAGCGCATAACGTCTCCTCTCCATTTCGAGGCGGCATCTTGGCCGAAGTGGGCGAAGCCGTCATGCCTGCCTCTGCATTCAGTTTTGACTGAGAGTGTACGAACGGTGGGGCCGCACGCCAATAAGTTCACCCGCCCATATTGGCGCATGACATCGAGAGGCAGCTCGTGCCTTATCGCCTCGATCTTCAGTCGGGCGTGCCGCCCATGTCTTCTGCGGCGAGCATGGCGTTGACCACGGCTTCCTTCACGCTGTCCACCACAGTCATGTAGACGGGGTCCAACAAGCCGTTGGAGCGGCAATCAACAGTCAACTTGAGGTGGAACGCTGCCGCCAGATGCGGGCAGTAAAGTGTGCGGTGACTTTGCCTATATTGTGAAAGTCTTAGCTTTTGGGGAGCGCACTTGTTCTACGGCCCCCAATTCGAGCAGTCCATAATCCCGCTGTTATTGCGATGGTACCTTGGTTTCAGCTTGCGTTGCCGGGAAGCGCTGCCAGAGATATCGGAACATCTCGACATCAAGCGCTCTGCGAGGCGGCTGGCTTTGATAATCAGCACCAGCGTCGCGACGTTGCAGATCGTACCGAGTGCGCTCGACGGGCAGCAGCGTCTGACAACATTGACGCCGCTTGCCTGCGCATTGACCAAAGCCATCTGGCAGCACGCCGAGCAGCTCGACACTGTTGCCCTGGATCCGCTGATCAAAAGTTGGATCGAAGCGGAAATCGACGCCCGCCGCTGGTTCGAGCGAAACCTGGAGCGACTTCTCATTAAACAGCAATCTGTAATAAATGTCGGCATCGGTAGTTGCGAGCCCCCGCAACCAAAGTTCAAAACACTCCTGCGAGCCCAGCTCCGGGAGTGTTTTTGTTTGGCGGCTGCCCATCCGCCCAGTTCAGGATCGTGCCGAGTTCCCCGTACAGCGTCGCCTCGATCTCGCCCTTGTGCGGGCCTGGGGAGAGCACGATCTTCGCGATCAGGCTGCGCAAAGCCTGCGCTGCTGCCTGGCGGTCGTCCGGACAGTTGAGCGCCGCGGACAACTGCTCGACTTTCTTGGCATAGACTTTCGAAATACTTGGAAAAAGGTCAGGCATGTCTTGTGGGGTAGCGGCCAGCAGCTCGGTGAGCTTGACCTGGCGCGCCTCGAGCTCATCCAGCGCCGCCTTCATGCTGGCCTGGAACATGCCGGCCTTGATCGCCTCGATGAGGCTGCGGATCTGCTTGTCGATCCTGGTAAGCTCGGATCGCCAGGCGTCGGCATTGGCGCGGCGTGCGCGATTGAGCCGGTTGCTCTCCTCGGCGTAGGCGCGCATCGCCGCCGCCGCGGCCTCCGGTGCCATCAGCCGGCGCCGGAGGCCGGCCAGCACCCGCATCTTGCCGGCGGGACCGGCTATGCCTTGGTCGTTGAGCCGCTTGGCGATGGCGCGCGGGCCGAGACCGGCGGCGAAGTCGGCAAAGACGCGGCGGATGACGGCGGCTTGGTCAGCGTCGATGGTGCGCTCGCCGTTGAGGGCGGCGCCGCCGGCATCGTGCCGCCTGACGACGCGGTAGCCGTAGCACAGCCCGCCGCCGGATTTGCCGGCCTCGACACGGCCGCGCAGGCCGCGCCGCGTCTTCAGCGCCAGGTCTTTCAGGAACAGCGCGTTCATCGTGCCCTTGAGCCCGACATGCAGTTCGGAGATCGCCCCCTCGGCCAAAGTGACGATCGCGACGCCGCAAAACTTGAGCTGCTTGTAAAGCGTGGCGACGTCGGCCTGGTCGCGCGACAGGCGGTCGAGCTGCCTCGGCCAGCACGATCTCGAATCGCCCGCCTTGCGCGTCGCGCAGCAGCTGCTGGATGCCGGGCCTGAGCACCAGGCTGGCGCCGGAGACGCCGGCATCGTGATGGCTGCCGGCGACCGCCCAGTCCTCGCGCGCCGCGTGTTCGCGGCAGAGTCGCATCTCGCTACGCCCCTCGGCACGGCTGACGCGGAACTGCTGACGACGAGGTTGCTGACCAACCCCTTGTAAGTCGCTTCATCGAGCAGTTTCGAGATCTTCTTATTCAGAAACTGAGTTTGAAGTCACCCCGAATGCTGTTGTCGGCGATACCTGAGCCTAATTGGCCGCTATAGGAGACACCGAGAACAGCGTTGGGGGAGACGGCCAGATCGAGGCCGGCGTTGATAACGGCTGCATCCCTGACGATTGGCGCACCTGCGATGGAGAAGTCCGAGCTGCCGGCAAGGGCCATTGCTGAGACTGGCTTGATACCGCCGAAGGCATGCCGCCAGCCGAGCGATCCGGATGCGGTGGCTTTCAAGCCGCCGAGCATGATGTCGCTTGAGAGGTTCAGGCCCAGTGTCGAAAACGTGGTATCGGTGTTGCCGCTGTTGGCAGTCAACGCAGCGACGCCTCCCTTTTCCGCGAAACCGTCCGTATGCAGGTTCACGTAAGCCAGATTGGCGAAGGGCTCGAAGGTGACGGCGCCCGCGTTGATGCCATAGCCGAGTTCGCCGAACAGCTGTGTAGTGCCGGCGTTATAGTCGCCGCTGAGACTGTCGGAGAAGCCAGGGAAGGCGACGCCGCGGCTGGTCGAGATGTCATGCCACGTATAAGCCGCTCCCGACCGGAAGGCGAAATTGCCCCATTGGCTGCCGGCGTAGAGACCGAGCGAGTAGTTGTCGCTCGATCCCGACGACATGCGGTCATTCACGTTGAAGCTGGAGCGGCTGTAGCCGCCAAGGACGCCAACTCGCCAGCTGTCGAGCAACTGGCTATCAACGCCCATCAGGAGACCACCAATGGAACGGTGGATACTGGCCGCATTGCCGTCGCCGTTTATGTCGCCCCATGAGCCAAAGCCTCTGGCCCAGGTGACGGCCTGACCGCTGTCGCAGCCAAAATCTGCACGTCCGCCATTGGGCTCGATGACTGAAAGCGAGGTCGTGCCCCCGGAGGCTGAGCAGGCACCGGAGCGCAAGCGGTCAAGGGCCGCATCGCGCACGAAACGGCTGTCCTCGATCAACGCCGTGTTCCCCGAGGCATGGACTTCGCCCGAGAGCTGATCGAACGCAACGCGCGCCGTCCTCGTATCTAGACCAACAACAGCATCCCAGACCGGATTGCCGATCATCAGCGCAGTGATGGCGTTGGCGACGTTGGTCTGGTTTGGCGTCGTCGCGACGTCGGCAAAATTGACGTTGTTGCGGGTGACAACCAGGTACACGTCGTTGGAATCGTAGCTCAGCGTCGGCGTCAGGAAGGCCAGGTTCGAGGTAACACCGTCGAACCTCCCGGAGACGCCGCCTTGCGCACTGAGAATGGTGGCGGTGGACCTTGGATTGTAGCTTCCCTGTCCAGCCATGACCGCGACGGTGCCGCCGTTGATCGTAGCCGTACCGGCGGCATCGATCCGCGAGGCTTGCCCGGCAGTGTTTATGGCCACCTGATAGGTTGAGCCTTGGGCGAACACCATATTGCCGGCAACGCTCATCGTGCCGACGCTGCCATTGTCGGACGGCGCGATGGTTGCTCCATTGGCAATGGTGAGCAATCCTACCGAACCCGTGCCGAAGAACACGCCGCCATTGACGATGACCGCACCAGTGATGCTTCCGTTGTTGGTTGTTATTCCGGCGCTTTGGGTCAGGCTCCCGTCGATCGTGCCAAGATTGCTGACGGTGCCGGAGGTATTGAAATTGCCGTTCCAGGTAGCGCCAAGGCTATTGACAATAGTGCCGCTGTTGGACGCGACATTGGAGTTCTGGGTTTTGTTGTTGGTGTAGAAGCCGGCGTTGTCGAGATCATCGATGACGGTGCCGTTATTGGTGACGACGCCGTTGGCGGTATTGGTAATGCTGCCTGCGGTCAGTGAGCCGCCCTCATCAATCGTGACTGTTCCGCTGTTGGTGAGGTTGCCGGCCAACTTGTAGTCGCCCGTTGCCTGGACCGCCAGAGTTGCGCCATTGGCGTTGTTGAACGTGTCGCTGCTGGTCACCGTGCCGCCGACATTGAAGGTCGCGCCAGCGTTGTTGACGATGGCTCCGTTGAGCGCGCCGCCATTGGCGTTCACCGAGCCGCTGTTGGCGAGGCCGCCAGCAATGCTGCCGCCGGTCTGCGTGAGGGTGGCATTGGCTGCGTTGGCCACTCCGCCGCCGACTGCGCCGGCATTGTTGAAGGTCGCGTTGTTGACGACATTGCCCGCAACACCGCCAGTCGAAGCGATGGCGAGCGTACCCGCGTTGACGGTGGTCAGGCCGGTGTAGCTGTTGTTGATGGTCAGGGTCGCCGTGCCCGCGCCGTTCTGCTCGACGGAGCCTCTACCGGAGATCACTCCGCCGAATACGACATCATCGCTACGGTTGAACGCCAGTGTGCCGTCATTGGTCACATTGCCGAGGATCGAGCCGGTTGTACCGCCATCGCCGAGTTGCAGCGTGCCGGAGGAGATTGTTGTACCACCAGTGTAGGTGTTGTTTGCCGAAAGGATCAGCGTACCAGCACCGGCTTTGGTCAAGCTGATTCCGTCCCAGCTCGTTGCCGCATTGGCGGCTTCATTACCGAGTACCGTGCCGACGTTGAAACTGTCGGAGGCGTTGGTCAGGGTGAATGTGCCGTGACCGAGGTTGTTGTTTGCGGTCCAGCTCAGACCATAGCTCGCCAAATACTGGGTGCCATCCGTTGACTTGCCGGTATTGACGGTCATGTAATCAACCGTCCCGGCGAAGCCGCCGACTGTGACCGACGAAAAACTACCGCTGACGCCGCTTGTGGTGCTGACCAGCGTCTGGGGGAGTTGGCTCGAGCTGCTGATGCCAGCAATGTTCAGGGTTCCGCCCAGCGACGCGCTATCCGCCGTGATGGCCGGACTCTTCGAGCCTACGATGATGTCCAGCGTCGAGCCGGTAAATTGCTCATAGCGGCCGGAAACTGAAAGCTGCGCGTCGGCGGCGACGCTGGTTGTTCCCCCGACGGAGACACTGCCATTGATCGTCAACGCCGTTCCCGCGCTCGGCACGACGAAGCCACCCGAGCTGACGTGGACGAAACCGCCGGTTGATGCGGTCGTGATTGTCCCTGAGCCGCTTAGCGTGCCCCCGGCGTTGACGAGGACGGCGTTCGTGCCATCAATCGTGCCATCCACTACCAGCGTGCCGCTGTTAATGATGGTGTTTCCGGTATAGGTATTGTTAGTGCCGGAGATAGTCAGCGTGTCTGCGCTGGAGTTGCCGTTCAGGGTGAGGTAGAGGTCGCCCTGAAGGCTGCCAGCATAGGTGGTGTCGCCGAACTGATTAACGACCAGTGTATTTGCCCCGGTCTGATTGCTGATGATAGCGCTGCTGTCGCCGGAGAGTGCACCGACCTTCTGCGCTGCATTGAGATAAAGCGCACCGCCATTGATGATGTTCAAGGCACCGTAAGCGCCTATGGGCGACGCTCCCCCTAGCGCGCTTGCCGCGTTCGCGCGCACGATCGCGTCGTTGATGGTGGTGCCGCCCGTGTAGGTGTTCGTACCAGCAAGGGTTTCCGTCCCGCCTGTCAGCGTCAGCCCCCCGGTTCCGGAGATCTCACCCGAAAACAAACCGGTGGCATTGGTCAGCGTTAGCATCTGACCGCCGAGCACGACGCTGCCAGCACCGGAGAGCGACTGAATGCTCGCGCCGCTCGTGGATGCGCTGATGTCGAATTTTGCGTTATTGGCGACCGCTACGACAGAAGACGACGAAATCGAGCCGGTCCCGGAGAGTGCCAGCGTAGCTCCAGCACTGATCGCCGTCATGTCCGTGTAGCTATTCGTGCCCGACAGCGTCTGTGTACCGCCGGCCAGCAACAAGCTGCCCGTCCCAGCAATCGCGCCTGAAAACGTGCCGCTGGCATTGGTCAGGACCAGCGTCTTGCCCCCGAGCCAAACATTGCCTCCCCCGGAGAGCGACTGAATGCCCGCACCGCTCGTGGTCGCGCTGATGTCAAAACGCCCATTGTCGGCAATCGACACGCCCGAGGACGAGGCGACCGAGCCCAATCCGGACAAAGCCAGGGTACCCGCATTGATCGTCGTGCCGCCCGTGTAGCCATTCGCACCAATCAGGGTGAGCGTGCCACCGCCTGTCTTGGCCATGCCTCCGCCGCCAGTTAGCGAGTTGGCGAAGGTAACGTCATTGCCATTGGTATCGAATACACCACCTCCCACACCGATTGGATTCAGGCGGCCGGAAATATCGGTAGCATTACCTGTAGCCCACTGCAGGCCGCCACCGTTCAATGTAATGTAGCCCGAACCAAAAGAGCCGATCGACGCAAAATTAAGAAGGCCGCCCGAGATCGTCCAAGGGGTGACTTCGGAGGTCGTTCCCGTCAGCGTCCAGTTACTCATCCCGGATTTCTGGAAGGCAGTGAAATTCTGATATTGATTGCCGATGGCGGAAACATTGAAGGTCGTCGCGCCGCTCCCGCCCGGTTGCGTCGTATCACCGCCAAGGATCAAGGAATTGGCGGTCCCTCCGCCCGTTGCGCCAACCACATTGCCGGCGATGACCGAACCAGCTCGCAATTCCAGCGAATTAATCCCGCCTGTAAAGGTAACCGCGTTACCGTTGACACCACTGACACCGGGACTGTTAACAGGGTAAGCGGTACCGCCTTTGATCGTGCCGCTATTGATAATGGTGAGACCACTACCAATGATGCCGGCTCCCCCATTGCCGCCAACAGCAAAGGTGGTTCCTCCGTTGCCGCCTGCAATCGTCCCTGTGTTGACGATGGCAAGGGCATTGCCAATTACGCCTGCGCCGCCACCACCGGCGCCACCCCACATGTCACTCGAGCCACCGCTGCCGCCGTATACCGTGCCGCCATTGGTAAGAGTTACGCCGGGTTGGAGAACGACAATTCCGGCGCCGCCGCCACCGCCACCGCCGCCGGCCCAACCCATGTTTTGGCTGCCACCAGCCGCGCCGCCGGCTCCTGTCCCACCGGTGCCAGGGTACCCTCCATTGCCCGAGCCGCCATGCCCCCCGCTTCCGCCACGAACGTAAGCGTCTTTCGCGATGACAAGGCTTCCTATAGCTGAACTATTCAGCCCGTTGCCCCCGGCACCTCCACCTCCACCTCCGCCGTACATGCCGCCATTGCCACCATTGCCACCAGATAGATTGCTGTTGATGGTCGTGTTGCTATTCGCATTGCTGTAGCCACCGCCGCCGCCACCGCCGCTAACGAGGCCGCCACTGCTGTCGCGGCCATTGCCACCGTTTGGAGAAGCCGCCGTGCCCGCAGCGCCGCCGGAGCCGGGATTGCTTTCGCCATCAGCACCCGCTTGGCTAACGGCCCCTCCGCTGCCGCCTGTGCTGTTCCCTGTGGCTGTATACTGACCACCCGTACCGCCCGTTGCTGATTGCGCCAATGCGGGACCGCTTGTTACAGTCGCCAGCAGCCCGACCAATGCGGTTGTGCACAGCAGTGCTCGATGGCGGGAAGGAAAAGAAAAGGATGCACTGGCGAGTTGATGAAACTTCATGAGACGACTACTTTCTTCCAGCCGAAGCCAGTCTGCTTTTCAAGAAAATGCTGGGAATAGGGGGCGCGGCCACGCAAGCTATTTTGTTGGGGTTTTTAAGCAGGAGACGAAGCCAGCCGTCTATCACTGAAATCAGGTATTCTAGCTGTGACATACGCGAAAACGGATTCGCTGAAGGAGCGGAACAAGTTTTCCGTAATCTATCCCTGATCAGGTAAGTCTTATCGATATGAACATTTTTTATTCAGAGGCGCTCGATACCTGATTTCAGGGATATTCAAGCGTGACCTCAGACTATAGGTAAGATGGGGATTGTTTGGCTTCGAAGGAGGTAGGCGGATGTCCGCGCAAACGCCCCCCGCCGACCTTATTTTGCCGACACCAGTCCTGCTGATCGAAGACGACACGCGCGTCCAGCAACGATTGGAACGGTTACTGCTGGAATTGGGCTATCAGTCAGATGCACTGGTGTTCGCTGGCACACTGGTGCAGGCTCGGACGTGCATGGCTGAGCAACCGGTCGCGCTCGCCCTGGTGGATCTGCGGCTGCCGGACGGTAGCGGTATTGATCTGATCGCAGAACTGCGGGCACGCGATCCCGGAGTGAACATAGTCGTCGTCTCCGCCTGGAGCACGCGCGAAGAGATTCTGGCGTCTCTGCGTGCCGGCGCGACCGGCTATGTGCTGAAGGAGCGCGACGACCTTGAGGTCACGCTGGCCCTGCGAAGCGTGCTGCGCGGCGGTGCGCCGATCGATCCGTTCGTGGCGAGGCAGATTATCAAGGAGTTGCCGGTAGAAACCGCGGAGCACACCGGTGACGCGGGATTGAGTCGGCGCGAGAGCGAGATTCTCGGCTTGGTCGCCGAGGGGTTGGGCAATCGCGACATCGCGGAGCGCTTGTATCTGTCTCGCTATACGGTCGAGTGTCACATCAAGCATATCTATCGAAAGCTTGCCGTCTCCTCGCGCACCCAGGCCGCCCATGCGGCGCGCCAGCGGGGCTTGCTGGATTGAGGTGGCTTGCATTTTTACTGCTGTGGGTATGTGCGGCACCGGCCTGGGCGCAGTCGGCTGTTCCTGCGTGCATGATGCAGATATTGAATGTTCAGGCTGGCAAGGCGGATGACGATAGTGCTAGGCCAACACCCTCGCAATGGCAGACCGTCACCCTTCCCGACGAGTGGAATCGGCGCCACCCCGACTATGACGGCGGCAGCATCTGGTATCGCATCGACTGGCAGTGCGACCGCTCCGGTCCAATGGGTGGGCAGATTGCGCTGTTGGTGCAGTCGGTGGTTATGGCCGGAGAGATCTTCGTCAACGAGCATCTGCTATTCAGCGATGAGCACCTGACCGAGCCGCTGTCGCGCAGCTGGAACATGCCACGGCGCTGGGTGCTGCCGGACGTCTGGCTGCATAGTGGGTTGAATACGCTATTTGTGCGCGTCGTCGGTACGGGCGGCGGACAACCCGTCGGACTGGGGCCGGTTTTCCTCGGCGATCCCCAGCAGATTCAGCAGCGGTACGACGATCTTAGATGGCACTACCGCACTCTGTTCGAGATCAACCTCATTGTCTCGGGCGTGATCGGCGTCCTGTTCTTCTGCATATGGATCATCCGCCGCGACCAGAGCTTCTACGGCTGGTACGCGCTGTCATCGCTGTTCTGGGTGGCGTTCATCGCCAACATCCTTGTCACCAGCCCATGGCCATTCCCGAACTCGCTCATGGTGGCAAGAGCCAACACCATGGCGCTCCTTTTGTCCGTCGCCTGCTTTTGCCTATTCACCTGGCGCTTTGGTGGACAGGTTGTACCCCGTATTGAACGCGCCCTTTGGATTGTGACGATCACCTTGCTGGCCATGCTTGTTCTGGCTCCTGACGCTTGGACAGGAAAGATCCAGCGGACTGGGTTCCTCGTCGCATCCGTCACCTTCCAAATCAACTGCCTGCACTTCCTCATCCATGCCTGGCGCTCGCGCCAGACGGAACACGCGCTATTGGCGGTCTGCCTCTTGGTTGTCCCCATTGCCGGTCTTCACGACGCGCTCGTGATAACGAATTTGATCCAGTCAAAGCCGATCTTTCCTTATGCCAATGTCGCGATCACCCTATCTCTGTCTGCAATCATAGGGTTGCGCCATGCTCGCAATCTGCGACGCATTGAGCACTTCAATGAAGAACTGGCCGATGGCGTTGAACGAGCGCGCAGTGAGCTCGCTAAGACCCTGGATCGCGAGTACGCACTGGCGCTCGCCAACACGCGTCTGAACGACCGCTTGCAGGTCGCTCACGATCTCCATGACGGGCTGGGCGGCTCACTTGTCCACATGATGGCGTCTGTTGAGCAGGGGGCCGGGCCGCTACAAAGGCCCCAGGTATTGTCCATGCTGAAGTTCATCCGCGACGACCTGCGCCACACGATCGACAGCAACTCATCGGCTGGCGTCACGGTGCCAGCGACCCCGCAGGAGTGGATCGCACCGCTGCGCCATCGGTTTACGACCCTGTTCGACGAACTGGATATCGCGTCGGAGTGGCAATTCCCTCCGACATGGCGTGAGATGCCGAACGCTCTTCAATATCTGGCCATGACACGATTAGTCGAGGAAGCGCTGACAAATGTGATCAAGCACAGCCGCGCTCGCCACGTACGGCTACGACTCGATCAGCCGGAGGCCGCCGCCTTGCTCCTGCGAATTGAAGATGACGGCGTTGGTTTCGATGTCGCGGCGGTACGGCAAGCCGACATCAGCATCGGGATGCGGTCTATGTCCGTGCGGATAGCGCGCGTGGGCGGCACATTGGACGTCACGTCTCGGCCTGGAGAAACTGTGTTGGCGGCTCAGTTGAAGCTCGAAGAATCGAGCCCGGTGTGAAGTCGGGGTGTTCACGGATGGACCTGTGTGTCGAGCTGCCATCAGAAAGTTCCAAACAAAGAGTGTGTCATACGTTCATGATGAGCGGTTAGCTTACGGCCCATTTGAAGTTCGCAGGCGTTACAATTGTCACGCTGGGCAATTCGTCACCTTGAACTTCATCTTGCCGATGCGATGGCGGCGGGCAGCATTGTGTTTGAAAGGCATGAAGGTGACGAACCGTATAGTTCAATCACCGCCCGACTACACCATCACCGCTAAACGATCCGTGCACCAACGCCCCGTTGCAACAAAACCTTAGTCGCCGAAGGAGTGCGGGCGCATCGATTGCATCAATACGTTGCGGTTCAGTTCCTTCACCGACGAGCAACCGAGATGGCCGAGCGTGGTCCAGAACTCGCGCTTGAGCAGCTCGAGCGTGCGGCGCACGCCATATTCGCCGTCGGCCGCCAGACCGAGCGCGATCAACCTGCCAAGCGCAACAGCATCCGCCCCAAGCGCGATGGCGGTCGCGATGTCGCTGCCGCGGCGAATGCCGGAATCGAAGATGATCGGCACATCCGGCCCCGCCGCCTCGCGCACCACCGGCAGCATGTCGAGCGCAGCGGGTTCGCGATCGAGGGTACGGCCGCCGTAGTTGGACACATAGAGGCCCGCCGCGCCGGCATCGAGCGCAGCCTTGGCGTCGCGCGCACTGTTTACGCCCTTGACGATGCAGGGCAGCGGTGCGCGGGCGATGGTGCGGGCAGCCTGCTGCCAGTTCCACCGCGGCTGGGTGAAGTCTAACAGTTCGGCAAGTGCTGCCGGGTCGGACTTGCCCGGCCCGAAATTCGACGGGCCGCTTTCGCCGCGAATGGAAAAGCGATCTTCCATCATGCGCTCGCGCCATTGCCGGATCGGCGAGTAGCTGACGCAGATATATTTGTAGCCGGCTTCCTTGGCGCGCTCCATCATGTCCACCACCGCGCCCTCGTCGCCGACGAAGGTCATCTGGAAGACGGATGCCACCGAAGACGCGGCGCCGACCTCCTCCAGGGAATGGGCGGCCGCGACCGGGACCATCTGCTGGATGCCCACGGCTTCCGCGGCCCGGCCTATGGCCAGATGCCCTTCGGGATGGAACACGGCCTCGCCGCCGCCGAAAGGCGCGATGAAGGCGGGGAAGCTCAGGTCGAGGCCCAGCATGCGGGTCGACGTATCCGGATTGCTGATCCCGGCGAACAGCGGCGCCACGAAGCGATGGCGGTCGAAGGCGGCCGTGTTGTCGCGTAGCGTGATCTCATCGCCGGTCCCGCACCACAGGTAGTTCCAGTCGACCTCCGACAGCCTGCGCTGCGCATCGCGATGGATGCCACGCAGCGTGGTGTATTTTTCATCGACCGCATAGCGATCGTCGATGCGCGGAGCTTGCTTGTCCATGACTGGCCTTCCTGCGGTTTACGGGAGATTGGTTACGCCTTGGCGGCGATGATCACCACTTCGATCAGCCGACGGGGATCGCCGAGATCGACGCCGCCGATCGTAGCACGGGACGGCAGGTCGTCGCCGTCGATCCATCCCAGCCACGCCTCGTTCATCTCTTCCTTGCGCGTCATGTCGCTGAGGTAGATGCGCGCCGAAAGGATGCGGGACTTGTCGGAACCGAGTTCGGCAAGCAGCTTGTCGAGCTTGGCGCAGACCTGCTGTGTCTGCTCCTTCATGCCGAGCGAAATGTCGTCGGCGGCATGCCCGCCCACATAGAGCACGCCATTGTGCTCAACCGCGCCATGCATGATCCGGTGCTTGCGGTGACGTTTGATCATCTTCAGTCCTTTGCTTGTGTAATTTTAAGACAGCCTGCCCTCTGCCGAACCGCATGAGCGGTCCGGCCTATGCGGCTTCTGCGCTGTGGAAGTTGCGTTCTAGGCTCGGCCTTCCGGGGCGAAGGCATCGAGCGCGACCGGGGCCGCACCATCGGCCACCAGTTCGGCCAGGCATTTTCCGGCGAAAGGCCCGATGGTGAGGCCGGCCGCCCCGAGGCCGTTGCCGACCGTGAGACCGGCAATGCCCGGCACACGTCCGAGTATCGGCTTGATGTCGCGGCTTGCCGGCCGGAAGCCGATGCGCGTCTCGATGTGGGTGGCGCTGGCGAGGCCCGGCGCCAGCGCGAGACCAGCGCTCAGCACCTCATGTTCGCCGGCGGCCGTGACGCGATAGTCGAAGCCGGCGCCGTTCTCTCGCGTTGCGCCGATGACGACCCGGGAGTCATCGAAGGCCAGCATATAGTGGCTGCTCATGGGCAGCAGGCACGGCCACTTGCCGGTGGCGACGCCGGGCAGACGCAGATGGACGATCTGGCCCTTCTGCGGCGCGACCGGATGGGAAAGACCCAGCGGGTTCAATATCTGCGCGGCCCATGCACCTGCCGTGACGATGATCTCGTCGGCCTCGATCCGCGCGCCGTTGCTGTCGATGCAGACGGCGCGGCCGTCGTCCAGTTGCAGGGTGACGTGGTCGTTGCGCGCCTTCGCGCCCATCGCGACCGCAGCGCGAACCATGGCGGCGGAGAGGAGGCGCGCATCGACGCGCGCGCCGCCGGGGATATAGACCGCCTCCATGCCTTCGCGCAGGGGCGGGAACAGTTCGCGTGCTTCAGCCGGCGAAATGCGGCGCACGTCACCGGCTTCCGGCGCATTCTTGATCCGGCGATGGATACGCGCCTCGGCCTCGTCCAGCGTGCCTTTTTCCTCGGCCACCACCAGAGCGCCGACCTTGCCGTAGCCGACATTGGTTTCGCCGAGTGCCGTCAAGCCCGAGATCAGCTCGGCATAGTAGCGCGCGCCGGTCGCGTAGAGCCCATACCAGTCTGGTTGCTCGACGGCGGTTGCCCAAGGGGAGACGATGCCCGCGCCGGCAAGAGTGGCCTTGCCCTGATGTTCCTCGTCGACGATCTCGACGTCGACGCCTTTCCGGGCGAGGTGGTAGGCGGCGCTGGCTCCGAGGATGCCGGCGCCGATAATCAAGACACGCATGAGCTTGCTTTCATTCCGATAGTTTCAGTTCCGGCCGGAGGCCGGGATCAGTCCTCGACGGTGACGCCCGAAAGCCGGCTCGTCCCGAAGATCGCTTCGTAATAGCCCTTCACCTTCTTGTTGACCGCGGTGATCGTGTCTGCGCCACCAAGGATCACGGCAGGTACATCGTCGTGGAACAGCTGCTGCGCCTGCTTGTAGAGCCTCTCGCGTTCGGCCTGATCGGTGATGGCGCCAGCCTTGTTCATGATGTCGATGAACTCGGCATTGCACCAGGAACCGATGTTGGAGGGGCTCGGCTTGCCGGCGGAATCGCAGCTGAAGTAGTTGTTCGGGATCTGGCTGGGATCGGGGAAGTCGTAGATGCCGCCGAACATGCCGACCTTCGCCTCTCCGGAGCGGGCGCGGGCGATATATTCGCTCCATTCATAGGTGACGATGTCGGCCTTGACGCCGATCGCTGCCCAGTCCGCCTGGATCATCTCGGCCGCGCGGCTGCCATGAGGCATGTAAGGACGCGAGACGGGAACCGCCCAGAGCTCGGTGGAGAAGCCATCCGGATAGCCGGCTTCCTTCAACAGTTCCTTGGCCTTTTCGGGATCGTAGTCGTAGGGGCCGATCTGCTCGTCGAAGCCCCACAGCGCCGGCGGCACGAGCGAGCCCGTCGCCTTGCCCATGCCGTCATAGACGACGTCGACCAGCGGCTTGATGTTGATGGCGTGCGCCAGCGCTTCGCGCACTTTCTTGTTGCGGAATATCTCTTCCTTGAAGTTGAAGGTGATGAAGCCGGTCGAGGCCACCGGCGTGCGGACCAGTTCCAGGTTGTCGCTGTTCTGGATCCGCTCGCGGTCGGCAAGATTGGGATAGAGCGCGATCTGGCACTCATCGGCCATGGCACGCTGCAGGCGCACCGAGGCGTCCGGGCTGATCGCCATGATGACCGAGTCGACCTTGGGCGTGCGGGCTTCATCGCCGATGGCCGCGCCCCAGGTTTCGGCGAAGGGCACAAGACGCACGGCGGAATCGGGCTGATAGTCCTGCAACGCGAACGGCCCAGTGCCGATCGGCTGTCGGTCCAGAAGCTCGGGCGTGCCGGCCTTCTGCAGCACGTCCGCATATTCGGCCGAGGTGATGGCGAGCGACTGGTGCGCCATGATGCCGAGGAACGGCGCCAGCGGCGTCTTCAGCGTAAATGCCACTGTCTGGTCATCGATCTTCTTCACGCTTTCCAGCGCATCCGCCAGCTTGGTGGTGAAGGTGATGTAGTTGCCGCCGTTGACCTCGGCATAGGGATGCTTCGGATCGAGCATGCGCTCGAAGGTGAACACCACGTCATCGGCGTTGAAATCGCGCGTCGGCTTGAAGCTGTCGTTAGACTGCCACTTCACGCCCTGGCGCAGCTTGAACGTATAGGTGCGCGCGTCCTCCGAGATCGTCCAGCTCTCCGCCAGCGCCGGCACGATCTCCGAGGAGCCCGCCTTTACCGATATCAGATTGTCGTAGATCTGGCCGAGCACGAACAGGGTGGTGCCATTGCTGGAGAGTTCGGGATTGAAGGTCTCCGGCGAACCTTCGATGCAGACCGAAAGATCGGCGGCATAAACCGGTGTCGTCGCCAGCAGTGCTGCGATTCCCAGGCCCAGGATTGATTTCATGTGACTACACTCCCCCTGTCCTTACCGGCTACCCTTCAGGCCGACCAGGACGCTGACTGACTTGCCGTAGGGAAAGGCTTGACAACATGAAAGTCAAATTACTTGTTCTCCAAGCTTTATAACCGAATCTCATGATGGGCGAGGAATTCCGCGATGAACATACGCCAGCTCGAAGCTTTCCACGCCACCATGGAGACGGGCTCGGTCACACGCGCCGGCGAGAAGCTGGGGATATCGCAACCGGCCGTCAGCAAGCTTCTGCGTGCCTTCGCCGACACCTGCGGTTTCCAATTGTTCGTCCGCAGTGGCTCCCGGCTGGTACCCACGCTCGAAGCGCGGCTGCTTGCCGTCGAGGTGGAGCGTATGTTTTCCGGCACCGAGCGCATCGCGCGGCTGGCCAACGCGGTGCGCAACCGTGAATGGGGCGAGGTGAGCGTGGCAGCACCGGCCGCGCTCGCGACACGCTATCTGGCCCATGCGCTGGCCCCCTTCCTGGCCGATCAGCCGGACCTCCACTTCACCTTGCAGAGCCGTACCTCGCCGCGTATCACCGAGCTGGTCGCCGCCCAGCAGATCGACATCGGGCTCAGCGTGCTGCCCTTCGATCATCCCCACGTCGATGCCGAGATCATCATGCGCTTCGTCATGGTGTGTGTTCTTCCCGCCAGGCATCCGCTGGCCGACAAGCAGGTGATCGAGATTGACGAGCTGCGCAACGAACCTTTCATCTCGCTGGCCCGGGACGATTGCTCGCTGATGAGCATCGACCGCGCCTTCCAGGTGAAGGGCGTTCAAAAGCGCAACCGCATCGAGGTGCCGCTTTCGGAGACGGCCTGCGGCTTCGTTGCTAACGGGGCCGGCGTTTCGATCGCACCGCCATTCGTCGGCCTCGACTATTCCGACCAGATCGTCCGCAGGGCGCTGATGCCGGAGATCACCATGGATGTCTGGCTGTTGACGCCAAACACGCGCCCGCCATCGCTTGCGGCGCAGAAGCTCGCCGATTTCATTCGCGTGGCTGTGGCGCCATACGACCAACGCGAAGGCGCGAAGGTTTTTTCCTAGAAGGGATCTGTCCGTTTGGCCGCAGGACGTGCATGGCTTCCTTGCGGCGAGATACGGTTCTTCTCTATTCGGCGTGTTGAGGTCAAGCGCTTTCAAGCTTTCCGCTACACGGGTATTTGACGTCTTTCGCGGGCCCTTGCTTCTCTTCGGGATCGGCTGCTTGGCCTTCCCATGATGGGATCAGTAGAATGAGGCGGCCCAATCTGTCGCGCGTCCTGATCGCAATATGGCGACCGATACAAGAACCCGAGCGAACTCACCTCATCCATCGTCGCGCGAAGGACGCCATTCCACCGGCATCTGCGGCGGAAAGCGTTGGTTCTTATAGCTGATCTGGGGCGTACTCACCCCGGCCCTTTATCCGCCAACCGTTAAGCCGCAGACAACGTGACAGCGCCATCAAGCCATTCATCCACGGCAAGTCTGTGGTCCGGTGCGAGCCAGCAATCCTGGCAAACTTGGAGCACCGATCAAACTGCTATCTGAAGCAAATGTCGGTATCGGTGGTTGCGAGCCCCCGCAACCAAATCAAAATCGCCCCGCGAGAGCAGTCTCGCGGGGTTTTTTGCTTTAAGAGCAACGTTTAAGGGCACGTTGTGTTTCGGCTTGGAATATTGGCTTTGACGCAGATTTGATGCAGCTTCTCATGTCGCTCCGATCAGGCGGGCTTGACGAAGATCGAGCTTTCCGCGCCCCATATCGGGCGCTTCACCAGCTTGAGCTTGGTGATCTGCCCCTCGGTTTGCCCGTTGGACCACGGTGAGATGATCGCTGCCCGGACTGCCTGTATGTCTTTCGCAACGCCATTGCCAAAGGAGGAAACCAGACTGTCACGCGCGCGATCGATCCACAATGCGAGCACATTTTCCGCCTTGAGCCGGATCATAAGATGATATCGCGAGCCGCAACGAGCAAGGGAACACCGCTTTCGATGGCGGCGATGGTGACGGTCTCGGATTTCGTCAGGTTGTCTCTGCCGATTATCAAAAGGCGAGCGACCGTTCGGGCGGAGCGAATGCGGTTCAACGATTCCGCATCCGCCTTGTCGGCCCGTTTCCGTCGTGTGGCCCATTCGCTCACGAGCCGGCGCGAACCACGAAAGCCCAGTGTTCTCAGCCGCCGCCATGGCTCAGTGCCGTTCCGCTTGCCGGCAGCCCATTGCCCGTCAAGCCATTCGAGATAGGGCTCGAACGAACTTTCTGTTGACCGAAAGACGTCGTTGCGTTGAACCGCAACCTCCCGGCAGCGCGCCGCTCGTTCCAGCATTAAAGATGATTACGCCTTGCGAACGTACTCGATCATCCGGCTACGGCTGAGCACGAGTTCCAGCCTGTCGTCGGCGAGACGACTGAGGCAGATGCGCTTGGTCCATGGACCGTCGTGCAGGATGAAGAGGTAACGACCACCGCCGATGTCCTGCAGCGGCATTGCATGGCGTGTCGGGCCGATGCCCATGACCACGCAGCCGCCTTGGATTTCGAGATGGGCGCCGTAAAGCGGCGTTTCCCAGCTTCCGTCGAGTTCGGTGCCGGCGGGCTGCGGCGTCACTGGCAGGAGGCGGCGTGGAGCATGGCCGATCTCGCCTTCAAGCGCCTCGCCAGTCCAGCGCAGCCGCATGGGCGAGGAGGCCGAGCGCGAGGAGAACCAGCCCTCGCCATCGTCATAGAGCGTGTCCTCGGCATCGAGGCAATTGGCAATGCCATTGCGCATTTCCAGCCACAGCGCGCCCTCGTCGGCCACATAGAGCCCATCAGGAATCGTGCAGCCGGTACGCGGGAGTTGTTCGCCGGTCAGCGCGGCCATGGCGCTAAGCGCGATCTTGTAGCCGTTCGTGTCTTCACGGTTGGAAACGACGACGCAACCGGTCTTCTCGACGGGATCGAGCAAGAAATAGCTCTTGTAACCGGGATGCGAGCCCCCATGGCCGACGAATTTGCGCGCGCCCAGCGAGGACCAGCGCAGGCCGAGCCCGTAGCCGCTCGGCCGCCCGTTAGCCAGCGGGCGGGTGCCCGAAAGTTTTTGCAGGAGGCCGGAGAATTTGGCTTCGCCGCTCACCAGTGCCTGCGCCCAGCGCGCTAGTGCCCGGCCGCTGCCGGCAAGGCTGCCGGAGGCAGAGATATGCAGGCCGGCCGCGCTGAGCTGCCACCTTTCCCGTGCTTTCCAGTAACCGGGAACGAGGCCCGGAACGGGGTCGTTCCAGACGTCGGGGGCCTTCAGGAAGATGTCGAGCGGGCCGGCGATCTCGCGCTGGATGAATTCGTCGAAGGTAAAGCCCTTGCGTTCCAACGCAGCCTCGACCAGCCGGTAGCCGGAGTTGGAATAGGAGACCTCGGTGCCGGCATCGAAATTCAGCCGCGTCACGGTCGCCAGGAATTCCAGCAGCCGGGAGGCTTCCGTCTCGGTGTAGACGGAAAGGCCGAGCAGCGTCAGGCATTCGCGCACGTCGGGCAGGCCGCCGCTCATGTCGAGCGCGCGCCCGACGGTGACGTCGGCGACTGGCTTTTGCAGTTCCGGCAGATGGGCGCCGAGGCGGTCGTCCAGACTGATGATATTGCAATGGTGCAGCACCATGGACGCGAAGGCATGCTTGGTGACCGAGGCATAGCGCACCACGCTGTCAGCCGTGAAGGGCGCAAGCGTCGCCAGGCTCTCCACGCCGCCGGCATGGGCGAAGCGGATGCCGTTCGCGTCGAAGCCGATGATCGCGCCGCCCGGCTCGTCTGCAGGCCATTGATCGGCGAAATCGCGAGCGAGGAGAGACGCGGCCTGCCAGCCAGCTTCAAGCGACATGGTTGTATTCTCCGATCAGGCCGGGTCTTCGAGATTGACGCTGAGTGCGCGCAACTCCGAAGCATGGGGGTGCTTGGTCCGTCCGGCGCGCAGGTCTTCGGCGGAAAGCTGCTCGACCATCTCACCGCCGAGCATCACGCCCACTTCGGGGCACAGATGCGCGATTACCGCCAGGTTGTGGCTGACCAGCACATAGGTCAGGTTCCTGGCTGCGCGCAGGTCGGCCAGCAGGTTGAGGATTTCCGCCTGCACCGAAACGTCGAGCGCACTGGTAGGCTCATCGAGCAGCAGCACCTGCGGCTCCGCGATCAGCGCGCGCGCGATCGCGACGCGCTGACGCTGGCCGCCGGAGAGCTGGTGCGGAAAGCGGAAGCGCACAGCCTTGGGCAGCGCGACATCGGCCAGCGCCTGCTCGATGCGGTCCTCGATGTCCCCGATGCCGTGCACCAGAAGCAGCTCGCTCAGGATGCGGTCGATGGTCTGGCGCGGATGCAACGACCCGAACGGGTCCTGGAACACCATCTGTACCTGTCGGAAGAAAGACGCTGGCAGCTTGCGCGGCACGTCCTGCCCGCCGAATCCGATGCGGCCGGTCCAGCTGTTGTTCAGCCCGGCCATCGCCCGCAGGATGGTGGATTTGCCCGAGCCGCTTTCGCCAACGATGCCGAAGCTTCCGCCCTTGGGCACGCTGAAGGAAACACCCTTGACGACTTCGCGGTCGCCAAAGCTGATGCGCAGCTTGTCTACCTCGATCATGGGTTCAGCCATCCTGCATCGCGGTTGAGAACCGGCAGCCGATCTCTCGGATGCGTGAGCGAGGGGATGCAGTCGAGCAGCCCGCGCGTATAGGCATGCTTGGCGTGCATTAACTCGGATGCCTTGAGCTCTTCCATCACCCGGCCGGAATACATCACCATGACGCGGTCGCAGAAATGCGACACCAGCGGCAGGTCGTGGCTGATGAGGATCAGCCCCATACCGCGGCGCGAGACGAGGTCCTCGATGAGCCGCAGGATCTCGGCCTGAACGGTCGCGTCGAGCGCGCTGGTCGGCTCGTCGGCGATCAGCAGTTCCGGGTCCGGCGCGAGCATCATAGCGATCATGACGCGCTGGCCCATGCCGCCTGACACCTCGTGCGGATAGGACTTCGCCACCGTGCGCGGGTTGCGGATCATGACCTGGTCCAGCAAATCGATCGCCGCTTCTTCGGCCTGCTTGCGGGAACCGCGCTTGTGGGTCCGCCAAGCCTCGGCAACCTGGCTGCCGATGGTCTTGACCGGGTTCAGCGAATATTTCGGGTCTTGCAGGATGAAGCCGGCCCGCTTGCCGCGGATCTGGCGCATGCCGCGTTCGCTGGCGCTCAGTACGTCGATGCCGTCGAAGGTCAGCGTATCGGCTGTGATTTTGGCGTTGGATGGCAGCAGCTTCATCAGCGCGCGCGCCGTCAGCGACTTGCCCGAGCCACTCTCGCCCACGATGCCGAGCTTCTCCTTGCCAAGCTGCAGGGAGATGCCGCGCACGGCCTCGAACCGGCTGGTGCGCGTCTCGAAAGCGACACGGAGGTTTTTGATATCGACCAGCATCGCCTTATCCTAGTTCTGCTTCGGATCGAGCACGTCGCGCAGACCGTCACCGAGGAAGTTGAAGGCGAGCGAGACGAGGAAGATCGCAATTCCCGGAATGGTGGCGACCCACCATTGCTCGAAGATGAAGCGCTTTGCGGTCGCAATCATCGCGCCCCATTCGGGCGAAGGCGGCTGCGCGCCCATGCCGAGGAAACCGAGGCTCGCCGCGGTGATGATGATGGAGCTCATGTCGAGCGTAATGCGCACGATGAGGCTTGGCACGCAGAGCGGCGCGATGTGGCGGGCGATGATGCGCCACGGCGAAGCGCCGGTAAGACGGCAGGCTGCAATAAAGTCGCTTCTGCGGATGGTCATCGTTTCGGCGCGCGCCAGGCGTGCATAGGGCGGCCATGCGGTCAGCGCGATGGCAAGCACTGCGCTTTCCACGCCGGGCTTCAATGCGGCGACGAAGGCCAGCGCGAGGATGAGGCGCGGGAAGGCAAGGAACACGTCCGTTACGCGCATCAGCGCACTATCGACGACCCCGCCGAAATAACCCGCCACGCAGCCCACGGCCAGCCCGATCGGCGCGACGAGAACGACCACCGCAATCACCATGCCGAGCGTGACCCGCCCGCCATAGAGAATGCGCGAGAGGATGTCGCGGCCAAGCTCGTCCGTACCGAACCAGTGTTCGGCGGTGGGGCGGGCAAGACGGTTGCTGAGTTCCTGATAGCCCGGATCATAGGGCGCGAGCAGTGGCGCCAGCAGCGACAGGACGACGAATGCCACGATGATGAACAGGCCGATCATCGCTAGCGGGTTGGACGTCAGGTTGAGCCAGACGCGGTAGCGACGGCCCCAGGCCGCCTGCGACCGGGACGTCGGGGTCTCATCCAGCGCCCAGTTGTGGAAGGATGCGGGTATCATCGAACGCGAGGATCCAGAACTTTGTAGAGGATGTCGGCAAGCAGGTTGAGGCCGACATAGATGACGCCGATCAGCAGAGTTGCGCCGACCACCGGGTTCATGTCCGCATTCATCAGCGAGACAGTCAGATATTGCCCGAGCCCCGGCCAGGCGAACACGGTCTCGGTGACGACCGCACCTTCCAGCAGACCGGCATAGGTGAGCGCCAGCACTGTCACGAGCTGAACCGCTACCGTCGGGAAGGCGTGCTTCCAGATGACAGCCGCCGCCGAAAGGCCCTTGGCGCGTGCGGTGATGACGAACTCGCCCTTCAACGCATCGAGCATGAAGGCGCGCGTCATGCGGGTGATGTAGGCCATGCTGAAATAGGCCAGAATGACTACCGGCTGCACCATATGCGCCAGCGCGTCCCGGAAGGCATCCCAGTCTCCGGCGATAATGGAATCGACGGTGAGCAGGCCGGTGACATGCGGCACCATACCCTCGAAGATGATGTCCTGCCGGCCCGGTCCCGGCGCAATGCCCAGCGCCGCGTAAAAAACCAGCAGCGAGATCAGCGCAAGCACGAAAACCGGCACCGAATGGCCGGCTAGGCAGACGACGCGGATGATCTGGTCCGTCAGTCTGCCTTGGCGCACCGCTGCCCAGACGCCAAGCGGAATGCCGATGACCGCGGCGATAAGCAATGCAGCAGTGGCCAGCTCAAGCGTCGCGGGGAAATAGCGCGCGATGTCCTCGGTGACCGGATTGCGGGTCAGGATTGACTTGCCGAAATCGCCGTGGACGATCTGGGACAGATAATGCAGGAACTGGAAGACCAGCGGCTGGTCCAGCCCCATTTCCATCCGCACGCGGTTGATGACCGCTTCGGGGGCGTTGTCGCCTACCGCCGCGATCACCGGATCGACCGGCATTACCCGGCCGATCATGAAGGTGACGATCGCAAGTCCGAGCAGCGTCAGGAGAACGCTGCTCAGGATGCCCGTCAGATTTTTCAATCCTTTGCTCAAGCCTTCGCAATCCCTGCATAGGAATGGGAATCGGACAGCGTGCCCAGATGCATGCCCGTCACATCCTTGCGGCAGGCTGCGATCTCGCTCTTCTGCAGCATGACGATGAAGGGGCTGTTCTGCATGAATTCGCGCTGCAGATCCTGGTAGAGTTTGATGCGCGTTGCCTGATCGCGCTCGTCACGCGCGGCCACTGCCTTCTTGGCGAACTCCTCGTTCAAGTAGGACGAGCGCCAGGCGAACGGCTTGTTCTTGGCGTTGTCGGAATTGTCGGTGTTGTTGCAGAACACGTCGACATTGGTGTTCGGGTCAAAGTAGTCCGAACCCCAGGCAGAAAGCGCGATTTGGTGCTCGCGGGCGCGCATCTTGGTCAGAACCTGGCGGTTCTCGGCAGCCTGGAGCTGCACGCGGATGCCGATCTCGCGCAGATTGGCCTGGATGGCCTGCGCGATGTCGGGGTAGGGCTGAGCCGAATAATGGTCCATGACGATGTCAAAGCCGTCGGCAAGGCCAGCCTCGGCCATCAGCGCCTTGGCCTTCTCGATGTCTTTGTGGAACGGCGTGTCGTTGACCGCGCCGGCGAAACCGTTCGGAACGATGGTCTGGTGGATCTCATGGGTCAGGGGAACGATGTTTTCCTGGATGCCCTTGTAGTCCACGGCCCACTTGATGGCTTCCCAGACCTGTGGCTTGGCGAGGTTTTCGTTCTTCTGGTTGAGCGACATCAGAACGAGGCCCGCCACGCCCTTGCGGATCACATTGTAGTTCTCGTCGCCCTGCAGCACGCGAAGCTGCTCGGTGGTGAGGTTGCGCGCGATGTCGGCGTCGCCCTTCTGCAGCATCAGGAGCTGCGAGGACGGGTCGACCACATGGCGTAGGATGATGCGCTTGACGTTGCCCTTGTAGGCGCCGTTCGGGTTGACCGAGAGCATGATGCTTTCGCTTGGCTTCCACGACATGAGCACCCATTCGCCGGAGCCGGCGCTGTTCTTCTGCAGCCAGCCGTTGCCGAGGTCGTCGCCCGAGGCGTTTTCCAGTACCACTTTCTTCTCGACGATGCTGCCGACGCTGGACGACAGGCAGTAGAGCAGGAAGGCCAGCGACGTCGGCGTCTCGACGGTCAGCGTCAGCGTGCTGGCGTCCACCGCAACGATCGACTTCTCGACGTTTTCGGGCGTGAAGCCGAACTGGTTGATGATAAAGGCCGCGCCCTTGTCCATCTTGATGGCGCGCTGGAGCGAGAAGGCGGCATCTTCAGCCGTTACCGGCGAGCCGCTGGCGAACTTGGCTTCCGGGTTGATCTTGAAGGTGAAGACCTTGCTTTCGGCATCGGCTTCCCAGGAAATGGCAACGCCGCCTTCGATCTTCTCCGGGTCGTCGAAGGCCGGATGCACGAGACGCTGGTAGATGTTGGAGCAGATTTCGCTGCCGACGGCCTCGAAGCTTTCATGCGGGTCGAGGCTCGTCATGTTGTCGAGCTGCTGGGCGACGACGAGGATGTCCTGACGGCCGGCGGCAAAGGTGGGGATGATGCTCGCGTAGGAAAGGAACGGCACTGCCGCGCTTCCGACCAAAAAACCACGCCTCGAAATCATTCGCTGTTCCTTCCCAACTTACTGGTGGAGAAATTTTGCCCAAAGGCTGCCAGACCGCTTTGCCTAGACGCTAATGCGGACATTTTGTGGCGCGACTTATCACGATCGGTAATGAACGGGCCAATGCAGATTTTGGCCAGTGACCATGCATTATTTGCATATGAATGTCCGCGACGGCCGTTTTGTGCCGCATGCATGATCGGAATGGAAAGTAGCCGAAATCGAATTTGCTATTTGCGAGCAGGCAGTTCACTACGACAGCTCCGCAAACGGACTCATCCTCCCCCTCCCATCATCTGCAGAAGGTTCGCAGCCGATGACGACAGATTCGATCATCCCCGTCTTCGATGGCCATAATGACGCACTGCTGCGTCTTCACCTGTCTTCCGAGCCGGAGCCGGAAAAGCGCTTCATCAAGGGCGAGACTGTCGGGCACATCGATCTTCCGCGGGCTCGCAAGGGCGGCCTAGCTGGCGGATTGTGCGCCATCTATGTGCCCTCGCCGTCGCGCGAGCTGGACGCAAATGGCGACTATCCAACGCCGAGCCACGCAGATGCACTGGCCACCACGCTGGCGATGGCGTCACTTCTGGCGCGCATCGCGCGCAAATCGGAAGGGTCTTTGCGCATCTGCCGCACGGCAGATGACATCCGGGCTGCAATGCAGGCCGGCGTCTTCGCCTCCGTCTTCCATATCGAAGGCGCGGAGGCGATCGGCTCCGATCTCGACGAGCTTTATGTGCTGCATCAGGCAGGCCTGCGCACGTTGGGACCAGTCTGGAGCCGCCCCAACATCTTCGCCTATGGCGTGCCGTTCCGCTTCCCCAGCTCTCCCGATATCGGCGGCGGCCTCACCGATCGCGGCAAAGCGCTCATCCGCGCCTGCAACGAGCTGAAGATCATGGTCGACCTGTCGCATATGAATGAGCAGGGTTTTTGGGACATCGCCGCTATTTCCGACGCGCCGCTGGTGGCTTCGCATTCCAATGTGCACGCGCTGTGCCCGCACAGCCGCAATATCACCGACAAGCAGCTCGACGCCATCCGCGACACGGGCGGGCTGGTTGGTCTGAATTTCGGCGTGTCATTCTTCCGCGAGGATGGGCTGAAGAACCCCGATACCGCGCTTGAAGGGTTGGTGCGGCATGTCGACTATATCGTCGACCGCATCGGCATCGATCACGTAGCACTTGGCTCGGACTTCGATGGCACGACCATTCCCGCCGCGATGCGCGACGCCGGCGATTTGCAGCTCCTGGTCGCAGCGCTGCGCAACGCTAGCTACGACGATGCAGCGCTACGCAAAATCTGCCACGAAAACTGGATCAGCGTCCTGGAGCGCAGCTGGGCCAACTGATCAAGCGAGGGAACCATCAGCGTAGCTCTCTGCGAGAGCTACGCTTGTGAACCCCTGATAAACGGGTCAAGAACTGCCGCAAATCGCACACTGGCTGGAGCGGGTGACGTAGAGTGTCTATCGCCGACCCTTGACAACGCTCACCGATACAAACGCCACCGCTTTCCTGCAGATGTGAGTTCTCAACGAAGTGCGACTTTGCAGCCGGGGCGGTAGCCGGTTCACCGCCGAGCGGCCAGCAGCTTCTGCCGAAACACTCACGCCCGTGTTCTGAAACCGACACATTTGCGCGGGGTCGAGTTGTGGTGGCGCGTCGCCGCTTGAGATCGTGATCGTCGACCGACAACGGTCCGCGTCCCGCGAAGCCGCCTGCGGGCCCGGAGATTGGTGTTTCGACCCGGCCTTTCTGCCAGGGTGCCTGGGGCTCATAAAACCAGGTCTGAACGCCGAGGCCGGCCTGTGGATATGTCTAGTCCGGAACTCGGTGCCGCGGTCGAAGGTGAGAAGCGTGGGCGCAAGCTGGTATGCGGACGGAATTCATGAATATTCCAGAGTGCTCAGAGCACGCATGCTTCCCCTCACCAATCCGCATCACCACACAAACTGAGGAAGATCCTTTAAATGTGAATGGGGATATCGTTTTGTTCGAGCTGGCTGATCGAGCGCACGGCGGGCGCCTTCGGTCGGGGGCACTCCGCCACTATTTCTCCATTCCGCTGCCGGACGATTTGGGCTGTGTTTCAGTTGCGTTCTTCTCACGCCGAGCCGCGCATGATCAGCTTGGCATCAAGCCGCCTGATGTCGGATCGGCTCGCAGATGCCTTCGGCTTTTGGCCGATCCTGGCCAGAAGCATGTCGAACCCCACCGAGGCAATACCCTGATAGTCCTGAGCGACTGTCGTCAGCGGTGGGCAGGTGAAGCGGCTCAACGGGTGGTCGTCATGACCCGCCACTCGGAGGGAACTCTCAGGATCGATCCCGACTTTTAGGCGCCGGCCGAACGCAGCGGCGATGACGCCGAAGGCAAGGCGATCGTTGGCGCAGAGCACCGTGCGTGTCGGAAACCCGCCTTCATCGAGTATGCGATTGGCCTCCACGAAGCCCAGTTCCTCGAAGCTCCAGCTTGTTGAGCGCGCGGGCAGAACGATGGGTTCGACGCCGCGCTGTTCCATCGTGCGGATATAGGTATCACGCCGTTCGACGGCGTTTTGGTTCACAGACGGCATCTCCAGGAAGCACGGATTCTCTCCGGTGCGAAGCAGATAGTCCACCATGTGGGAAATGCTCTGCGCATTGTCGGTTCCGACGAAGGGTGTCCCGTCGTCGATACGGCTATCGAAGAAGACGAGTGGGATCTGCTCCCGGAGGCTGTCGATGAGCTTCAGGTCGGAATCGAAACCGAGCGGGGCGATGATCGCCCCAGAAAGCTTGAGCGACTGGAGGGTTCTGATCGCATTCGCCTCCAGCTCGCGGTCGCCGTGGGAACTCAGCACGATCACCCAATAGCCCTCGCGTAGGCAGCGCATCTCGATCTGGCGAACCACCTCCGCATAGAAGGGGTCCGAGATGTGGGGCACGATCACGCCGATGTTCTTCGGCTTCTTGCGGTTCAGATTAATGGCGAAAATGTTGGGCCGGTAGTCGAAATCCTTCAGGGCCTTCTCGATCCGGTCGCGCGTCGACTTCTTCACGCTTTCCGGTTCGTTGAAGTATTTCGAGACGGTTGGACGAGACACGCCACAAGCTGTGGCGAACTCTTCCATGGTGCGGATCTTACGTTCACTCATAGGTCTATTCCGTCATGTGCGTCAGGCGGAATCAGCCTCATTCCCTCTTCCAACCCGTATAGGCCGGTTTTACGCACGTAAACAAACTAAGTTCGCACGACATGTGCCGGCCCAAATTCGGGGCTAGGGCCGACCCGACAAGCGATTAAGGGGCAAGAAACCGCCCGAAAGGGCTGCGCAAGCGGCCATTCCCGCGAAAACTTTCCGTTGCCCAACCTGTGGACTCCATATGCCAAAATTTTACGCGCGAAAACTTTTTAATTGACACATGATGCATATTTTTGCATCACGCAATCGTGGAGGGCTGGCTCGCTCGAGGCGCAATCGGATTTGCGAGGCAAATTCGGGTGCCGCACGACAGGACCCGGAACTGCCCATTTTCCGGCCTTGCTAATTCCGGATTCACGGAAGGCTTGAAGCGATAGGGGGAGGTCGGCCCCAATCCAGGAGGAAAGCATGTCACGCAATCTCGTTTCCAAGTTTCTGCTCGCCGCGGCCGCGACCGCCATGCTGGCAGCCGCCGCATCGGCCGAGGGCATTGGCGCTTCGCTGCTGACCCAGCAGCATCCGTTCTACATTTCGCTCGCCGACGCGATGAAGGCCGAGGCGAAGGCTGAAAACCTTCCGCTCGAGATCTCCATCGCCAACCAGGATCTCAGCAAGCAGCTCGCCGACGTCGAGGACTTCATCACCAAGGGCGTCGATGTCCTGATCATCTCGCCGGTGGACAGCCAGGGCGTGCGCGCGGCAATCGCCAAGGCGCAGAAGGCGGGCATCAAGGTCATCACCGTCGACGTTCTGGCCAACGGCATCGAGGTCACCTCGCATATCGGCACCGACAACTTCACCGGCGGGGTGAAGGCTGCCGAACTGATGGCCAAGCTCACCGGTGGCAAGGGCAATGTCGCCGTCATCGACTATCCAACCGTGCAGTCGGTGGTGGATCGCGTCGAAGGCTTCAAGAAGGGTCTCGAAGGTCATCCGGACCTGAAGATCGTTGCCGTCCAGCCGGGCATCACCCGTCCCGAGGCGCTTTCGGCCGCGCAGAACATCCTGCAGGCCAACCCGGATGTCGTCGGCATCTTCGGCTTCGGCGATGATGCGGCTCTTGCCGCCGCCTCGGCCGTCAAGTCGGCCAAGCTCGACAGCCAGGTCAAGGTGATCGGCTTTGACGGCATGGAGGAAGCGCGCAACGCCGTGAAAAACGACCCGATCATGGCTGGCGTCATCGCGCAGTATCCTGACCAGATGGGCAAGGTTGCGGTCGAGACCGCTGGCAAGGTCCTCAAGGGCGAGGAAGTGCCAGCTAAGCAGCCTATCGTTCCGGGCGTCGTCACCAAGGAAGGTGAAGAAAAGTAAACCTGACGGCGACGGCGCGCTCGGCTGCGCCGCCCGTTTTCGCTCCGCGCCTTCTCATCCTCCCGGGCGCGGAGCAACCCTCACAGTGGTCGCGGCCGATCTCCGGACGGCATCCGGAGGCCGGGAATGGGAAAATGTCGTATTCGTCTGGCGAATTCGTTCTGCAAATAAAGGACGTTGCGAAGTCCTTCGGCCCGGTGGTTGCGCTCAAGCGCATGAGCCTCAATGTTCGCCCCGGACGCGTACACACGCTTCTCGGCGAAAATGGCGCCGGTAAATCTACGCTGATGAAGATCCTTGCCGGGCTGTTCAGCCCGACGTCAGGGTCGATCCTCCTGCGCGGGCAGCCCTATGCACCTCGCAATCCCCGGGAAGCCAAGGCGCGCGGGTTGGCAATCGTGTTCCAGGAGCTCAGTCTTTGCCGCAATCTTTCGGTGGCGGAGAACGTCCTTGCCACTCACGAGCCCGGCAGGTTTGGCTTCATCGACGACCGCGCACTGAACGCGCGTGCCGCTGAAATCGTGGGCGAACTTGGCTTGCCCATCTATGTGCGCGCGCAGGTCGGCGATCTCTCGATCGCCCAGCGCCAGCTGGTCGAAATCGCCAAGGGTCTCAGCCATCCCGCCGATGTCGTCATCCTGGACGAGCCCACTTCCTCGCTGTCGGACAGTGAGGCGGAGATTCTTTTTGGCATCGTCGAGCGTCTGAAGAGGCGCGGAACGGCGGTGATCTACATCTCGCACCGCATGGAAGAAATCATGCGGCTTTCCGACGACATCACGATCATGCGTGACGGCGAATATGTTGCCACCACGCGCAAGGAAGACACCAGCATCGACAAGCTGATCGCGCTGATGGTGGGCCGCGAGATGAAGGACATCTATCCGCCGCGCGAAGCCGCACGCCCGGGGCCGCAAGTCGCCCCGCTGCTCGTCACCGAAAAGCTGTCTTGTCCCGGCAAGTTCCACGACGTCTCGATCGATGTGCGGCCGGGAGAAATCGTCGGCCTGTTCGGTCTCGTCGGTTCGGGCCGGTCCGATGTCATGAAGGCCCTGTTCGGCCTGCTCCCGGCAGAGGGCAGCATCCGCCTCGGCGGTGAGACGATCAGCCTGCGCGGACCTTCCGACGCAATCCGGCACGGCATCGGCTTCGTCACCGAAAATCGCAAGGAAGAGGGCCTCGTCCTCGCACACAGCGTCGAACGCAACATCAACATGGTTGCGCTCGGACAGTTCGCTGGCGGGCTCGGCCTTGTGAATTCGTCGCGCGAGCGCAGCGCTGCCAAGGCCGAAGTGCTACGCCTTGCCATCAAGACGGCCAATCTCGACACGGCCGCCGGCAACCTCAGCGGCGGCAACCAGCAGAAAATCGTCATCGCCAAATGGCTGCAGACGCGTCCGCGCCTGCTCATCCTCGATGAACCGACGAGAGGCGTCGACGTCGGCGCCAAGTTCGAAATCTACCGCATCGTCCGCCAGCTTGCCGCGGAGGGTACGGCAATCCTCATGGTTTCCTCCGAACTACCGGAAGTGTTGGGCCTCAGCGACCGTGTCGTGGTGATGCACGAAAAGCGTGTCACCGCGAACCTCGAGGCCGAGGGTCTGGCCCCGGAAACCGTCATGACCCATGCAGCGGGAATGAAACAATGACCATCAGTGCTGAAACCAGACAAGGACCGCTCTCTTCGCCCCTGGTCCGGCAATATGGCGGCATCGTCATCTCGCTCGTGGTGCTTTGCGTCGTCTTTTCGGTGCTGAGCCCCCGCTTCATGGCCTTCAATAACTTCATGAACATCATGCAGCAGGTGGCGGTGATCGCCGTTGCCGCTTTCGGCATGACCTACGTCATCCTGCTCGGCGAGATTGACCTTTCCGTCGGTTCCATCATCGCGGTCGCCGGCATGGCCGGGGCACAATGCTTTGCCATGGGCTTCGGCTTCGTTCCGACAATCCTGCTGACGCTTGCCGCGGGCGGTATCTTGGGTGCGCTGAACGGCGTGCTGTCCGCCAAACTGTTGCTCCCATCATTCATCGTCACGGTTGCGACCATGGGCATCTATCGCGGTGTGGTGAGCCTGCCGACCAACGGCGCGCCGGCCATGATCGAGAACGAGACCTGGACCGCGATTGGCACGGAAAGCTGGCTCGGCATTCCGATCATCATCTGGATCGTAGCCGTCCTCTTTGTCGTAAACCAGATCGTCCTGTCGAAGACCGTGTTCGGGCGCCGCGCTTATCTGGTCGGCGGCAACCGCGAGGCGGCGGTCTATTCGGGCATCCGCGTAGACCGGCTTAAAATCCTGATCTTCAGCATCTCCGGCGTCATGGCGGCGGTCAGTGGCATCCTCCAGTCCTCTCGCCTTTCCTCTGCCCAGACCAATGCGGGCATGGGCTATGAGCTTGACGCCATCGCGGCCGTGGTGCTCGGCGGCACCTCGCTTGCCGGCGGTGTCGGCACGATGGTCGGCACGTTACTCGGGGCGCTCATCATTGGCGTCATCAACAACGGCATGAACATGCTGTCGGTGCCGTATTTCTACCAGCTCATCGTCAAGGGCGTGGTGATCCTTCTGGCCGTCTGGCTCGACGTCCGCAGCAAATCCTCCCGCATCTAAACGCCTGAGACTAGCAATGAAGAAGATCATCACGATTGGCGAGATCGTCGTCGAGATTATGGCTGCTGATTTTGGTTTCGGTTTCCGTGAAGCCATCACACTGGTCGGACCGTTCGCATCCGGCGCGCCTGCCATCTTCATCGACCAGGTCGCGAAGCTCGGCCAGCCTTGCGGCATGATCAGCTGCGTCGGCGAAGACGATTTCGGCCAGCTCAATATCGAGCGTTTGGGCCGCGATGGTGTCGACGTTTCGGCGATCGATATCCATCCCACCTTGCCGACGGGCAGCGCGTTCGTTCGCTACCGGCCGGACGGCAACCGCGATTTCATCTTCAACATCAAGCACAGCGCATGCGGTGCAATCGGGTTGACCGCATCGGGCGAAGCCTTGATCGACAGCGCCGATCATCTGCATGTCATGGGTTCGTCGCTGTTTTCCGACGGTATCGTCGGGCTTATCCGCACGGCGATCGACCGCGTCAAGGCGAAGGGCGGCACCGTCTCCTTCGATCCCAATATCCGCAAGGAAATGCTCGACCTGCCTGGCATGCGCGAGGCGCTCGTCCACGTGCTCGAGCACGCCGATCTTTTCCTGCCCAGCGGATCGGAGATCTTCCTCTTTGCCAAGGCAACGGAGGAGGGCGCCGCCATCGCTGAAATCCTCGACCGCGGCGTGAAGGCGGTCGTTGTTAAACGCGGCGCCGGCGGCGCGAGCTTTCATTCCGCATCGGCGGACATTCTGGTTCCGGCATTCGAGGTGACGGAAATCGACCCAACGGGCGCCGGAGACTCCTTCGGTGCCGCCTTCTTGACGTGCTGGCTGCGCGACATGGCGCCGGACGCGGCGTTGCGGATCGCCAATGCCAGCGGCGCGCGTGCCGTCTTGGCCAAGGGGCCGATGGAGGGCACGTCGACCATGTCCGAGATCCAGGCCTTCATTTCCTCAAACGCAGGAGTCTCCGCGTGAGCGCGCGCTTGCTTGTCGAACTTCCCCGACGCTATGCGAATGGTGTCCGGCAGGGCATCACCTCCGTTTGCTCCGCTCATCCGCTCGTCATCGAGGCTGCGCTGCTGCAGGGGCTCGCCGACGGCACCGAGGTGCTGATCGAGGCGACTTGCAATCAGGTCAACCAGGAGGGCGGCTATACGGGTATGACGCCCGCCGACTTCCGCACCTTCGTGGAAGCGATTGCCAACCGGGTCGGCTTCGACAAGGGCCGCATCATTCTTGGCGGCGACCATCTTGGTCCCAACCCGTGGAAGCATCTGCCGGCTAAAGAGGCGCTTGTGCGCGCCGAAGTGATGATCGACGCCTATGTGCGGGCCGGCTTCACCAAGATCCATCTCGACACCAGCATGGGCTGTGCCGGCGAAGCCGTGGCACTTCCCGACGCTGTGACGGCCGCGCGCGCGGCGGGTCTGGCCAAGGTGTCGGAGGCTGCCGCAGCGCAAACCGGTTTCGACGCGCCGGTCTATATCATCGGCACCGAGGTACCGATCCCTGGCGGGGCGATGGAGGAGCTGGATCATCTGCAGGTGACAAGCCCGGAGGCGGCGCTGGAAACCGTCGAGGTTCATCGCAGGTCCTTTGCCAGACTTGGCCTTGAAGCCGCATTCGAGCGTGCCATAGGCGTCGTCGTGCAGCCGGGCGTCGAGTTCGGCAACCACAACGTCATCGTCTATGACCGCGGCGAGGCGAAGGCCCTCAGCGCCGTCCTTTCAAAGATGCCGCAATTCATCTTCGAAGCGCATTCGACCGACTACCAGCCGCAGAGCGCGCTGAGAAACCTCGTCGAGGACGGTTTCGCCATCCTGAAAGTCGGGCCGGGGCTGACCTTCGCGCTCCGCGAAGCGCTCTACGGGCTGGACAATATTGCGGCGGTTTTTGCCGATGTCCCGCAGGACAAAACGCTCCGCGCGACGATGGAGAAGGTGCTCGTCGGCGAGCCGAAGGACTGGGCGAAATACTACCACGGCGACGAAGGCGAACTCAGACTGCAACGCCATTTCAGCTACAGCGATCGCATTCGCTACTACTGGCCTCACAAGGAGGCCGCCGCCGCGGTCGACCAGCTTCTCACGCGCCTCGAGGGCAAGGAGATCCCCGAGACGCTGGTCAGCCAGTATCTGGCATCGCTGTACCCCGATGTCGCTGCAGGCAAACTTTCCGCCAAGCCGCACGACCTGCTGGTAGCATCCGTGCAGCAGGTGTTGAATACATACGGACGAGCGGTCCATCCAAGCAGGTGATCGAGCGGACGCCAGCGACGAGGTGGCCGTCTTGATCGGCGGGAAGCAACATTGGCTATAGCGCGCCGTCGATCGGGACTGCTTGAAGAGATCGTCCGGACCCGCCGCAACACCAAGGCGGCCAAACGCTTGCTGATCCGAGTGATGAAAAAACGGGGATGCCTGCGCTGAAGACAGGCACAAACCCTTGGTGGAGCACCACATGGCCGACCCTTAGGCACCTGAACCAGAACCGAGCGCCACCGAAGCTGAGGCACCTGAAACGAAGAAGAGGGCCCCGTGATCGCGGAAGACAAAGGCTGAGCCCGGTCCGCTCGCAAGAGTGGCGTCAAGCTGGAATCTCGGAGGGCTGAAACTCCGACGGCGGCAGTTCGGAGCGGTAGCAAGGTTTATTCCGACACGGAGCGATCAGAAGCTAGGCGAAATTGCGCGGACGATCGGACGCGGCGCGTTCAAGCGGAACCGACCGTGAGCGGCGGCGATTCGAAGACTGCGTCAAACGGGCCAGACATATGACTGCACCGTCCGATGGCGATTCACGCAGCTATATCTTGCCAACAGGGCCGTTCCACATATGCCACAGAGCCCTCAGTAGACGTCTTGGCCCGATGTTTCCTGGCGGATGGATCTCAGCACGCGCGCCTGGAGTTCCCGCAACTCAGGATCGTGTCCTTCGTCGCCAGTGCGCGGCCGCGCGAACGACACCGGGATAGTTTCCTTGACGCGCCCCGGGTTGAGGCCCATGACGAAAATGCGGTCTGACAGGTAGACCGCTTCGCTCACATCGTGGGTCACGAATATCACGGTCAGCTTGTGCTCCTGCCAGATTTGCATCAGCAATTCCTGCATCTGGCCGCGCGTCAGCGCGTCGAGCGCGCCGAACGGCTCGTCCATCAGTAGGATCTTGGGGCGGTATGAGAGGGCGCGCGCGATCGCCACGCGCTGCTTCATGCCGCCAGAGAGCTGGCTTGGAAAACTGTCGGCGAAGCGCGAGAGCTTGACCAGGTCCAGGTGGTGGCGGGCGATGTCGGCGATTTCCTTTGGGTCGTAGCGCGTCTCGCGCAGCGCGAACTCGACGTTCTGCTGCGCCGTCAACCAGGGCAGCAGCGTGTAGGACTGGAACACCACGCCGCGGTCTATGCCAGGGCCGGAGATGGGTGCGCCATCGACGAGGACATCGCCATTGTCGCTCTCCTGTAGCCCGGCGATGATGGCAAGTAGCGTGCTCTTGCCGCAGCCCGAGGCGCCCACCAACGACACGAACTCGTTGTCGGCAACCTCCAGGTTGATGTCGGAAAGCACCTTAACCGCGCGGTTGCGGAACGACTTGTTCAGGCCCGAAATGCTGAGTTTGGGATGCGGTGTCATCTCAGGTCCTCTTCTCGTACTTGAAGAAATGCCTGCCGAGGAGGCGCATGATCTGGTCCGTGGCGAGGCCGAGCACGCCCAAGACGAGGATGTAGCCGATGGCCATGTCGGTCTGCAGGTAGCGCTGAGCGACAGTGATGCGATAGCCCAGGCCCGAATTGGCGGCGACGAGCTCGGCCAGCGTCACCCAGGTCCAGGCCCAGCCGAGCGAGATGCGCAGCGTATCCCAGATCTGCGGCATGGCCGAGGGCACCACGATGCGCATCAGTACGCGCAGGTCGCTCATGCCGAGCGTCCGCCCGAAGCCGACGAAGTCAGCGGGAACGCGCTTGATGTTGTCCTTGAACATCAATGCCTGCTGGAAATAGGTGCCGATCCAGATGATCAGAAACTTCTGCACGTCGCTGGTGCCGCTCCAGAGGATTGACAGCGGTACGAAGGCCACGACTGGCATGTAGCGAACGAAGTCAAGGACAGGCTCGATTGCCGCCTCCCAGAAGCGGTAGGCGCCGATCAGGATCGCCGTGGCGATCGCCATCACCGAGGCGATGAGGAAGCCGATGCTGATGCGGTAGACGCTGATCGCGACGTCATTGCCCAGGGTGCCGTCCTGCGCAAGCTTGATCAGTTTGGTCACCACGGCGAGCGGGGAGGGCAGGAAAATCGGCTGTACCAGGCCGAGCCTGGCGACGATCGTCCAGGCCACCAGCAACAGCAGGAAAGCACAAATTGCGATGCCGACATAGGTCGGGGTCGGAAACTCCGTGTTCATGGAGAGCAGGGATTTGCGGCGGCGCCGATCGGACTTCTTTCGCAAAGTCTCACTTTTCGCGGTCGTATAGCTCATGTCTTTGTCACCGATTTGCAGCCCGAGGCGCGGGAGAGGATCTCTTCCCGGATTTCCGATACGGCGTTCTCGTGCGCCCGGAAGCCTTCATAATGCGCGAAGGCCCGAGCGGCTGGCGCCAGCCATTCGTAAGCGGCCCGCGAGACATAGGCTATCGACGAACGTTTCAGGAAATCGAACACCGACAGCGGTGATGCGGTAGCAGCCCGACCGCCTGTCGGCAACACATGGCTCGGCCCCAGCACGAAATTCGCGATCGGGATAGCCGAGTGCGGGCCGAGCAGGATCTCGCCGGCGTTGCGGATCAGGGGTAGCAGGTCGAACGCAGCGGTCGAGAGGACAACGAGGTGCTCGGCCGCGTAGTCGTTGATGAAATCGAAAGCGGCTTCGATCGAGGGGGCGAGCACAATGCCGCCCTTGTTACCGCCGAGAACTGCGCGTGAGAAACCGGCGCGGTATTCGCCCATCTTCCCCCAAAGGCCGGGTATCGCCGCCGCCGCCGCGCGGGCGACATCTGGGTCCGCAGTCACTAGGAAGGCGGACGAATCCGGTCCGTGTTCGGATTCGACCAGGAGATCCAAAGCGGCCAGTTCCGCTGGCACCGTGTTGTCGGCGTAGACGATCAGCTCGCTCGGGCCGGCGGGGCTGCCGGGATCGATGCGGCTGGACAGCATCTGCCGCGCGGCGCTCAGCCAGGGACTGCCAGGTCCGACGATCTTGGCGCAGCTCGGCACGGTCTCTGTGCCAAAGGCTACCGCCGCCACCGCCTGCGCGCCGCCGCACAGATAGATATCATCGATGCCGATGAGCGAGGCTATGAAACGTGTCGCCGCGTCGGCGGTGCCGTCCGGTCCGGGTGGCGTCACAATGATGACGCGGCGGGCGCCGGCCACTTTTGCAGGAACGGCGGTCATGATGGCGCTGGAGGGGAAGAAGCCTTTGCCGCGGGGCACGTAGCAGGCGACGGAGTCGATCGGCGTCCAGCGATCACCGATCATGGCCCCTGGCGTCCGTTCGGACAGCCACAGTTCCTCGGGCATCTGCGCCTCATGGAACCGCCGGACCTGCTCGACCGAGAGCTTGATCGCCTCGACCAGCCGGACGTCCAGTTCCTTCTCGGCCGCGCCGATCGCTTCCGCCGAGACCTTCAGCGTATCGAGCGTCACGCCATCGAAGCGTTGAGCGCAATCGATGAGCGCAGCGTCACCCTGTTGGCGAACAGCGGCGATGATCGGCTCGACATCGCGCATATAGGTCGAGAGGTCGGCTTCGGTGCGCTCCAGCAGTGCCGCGCGTTGCGCCGGCGAAAGCTTCCTCAGATCGTGGAATGCAATTGAATCCATTGATGGCGTTCTCTTGTTTCTCGCTGCTCGCGCGAATCGCATCTCATCCAGCCGCTTCGCGGCCACCTTCTTCCCGTTAAGAGAGGAGCAAGGTGGCCAGCGCTGGTCGATTCCTCCTCCCCGTCTTGGGGAGAGGTCAGCCGAGCGACGCCGAGGCTCGTCGAGGGGGAATTGCGATTGCCCCGACGCGGGCAAGGAGTGGGCTGGCCCGGACCGCCACGAATCCTTCGGAGCCAGCGATCCAATTCCTGTTCGGGCACCGGATCGTCAGATGCCCTGGCGTGCCCAGCCGTCGGCGGTCACTTCACTGCCGACACGCTCGCGTCGACAGCGCTTTCGTAGGGGACGTCGTTCTCGATCATCTTGGCGGCGACGGCAGCCTTCAGGATGCTCGGATAGGTCTGCGACTTGAAGACGCCATTCAGCGCTTCTTGGCTCTCGGCGACCGAGTAGTAGGACACGCCGTCGAAAGCGCTCGCCAGTTCGGACGGCTCGGCGCCGACACCCTTGGCGATGATGGCGCGGCCTTCCTCGGTGTGGGTGCGGTAAAAGTCCAGCGCCTGGTCCCAACTCTTCAGCAGTGCGCGCACTTGGCCTGGCTTGTTCTTGAGTACGTCCTCCGGAATGGTCAGCATGTCGCTGATCAGGCCGGGGGCCTCGCCAGCCTCGGCAAGCACCTTGATGCTGTTGTCGGCGGCGAGAGCCGTCGAAATGTAGGGCTCGTAGGTGACTGCGGCGGCGACGGTGCCCGAGATGATGGCGGTGCCAGCAGTGGCGGCGGGCATCGGCAGTTCGCTGATGTCGTCGATGGTCATGCTGTTCTTCTGCAGGATGTAGTTCAGCAGCAGGTCGCTGGTGGCGCCCTTTTCAAAGGCCACCTGCTTCCCTTTGAGATCGGCCGGCGTCTTGATGTCGTCGCCCTTGATCAGGATCGCGTCGGCCTTGGTCGAGGCGTCCATTAGCAGAATTCCCTTGAGCGGGATGCCGGCTTGCACCTTAACCAGCAACTGCTGGATGGATTCATTGTCGCCATTGACCTGGCCCGACGCGATCGCCGCGCCCATGTCCTTGTCCTCGACGAAGTTAACCAGCTCAACGTCCTCGAGGCCATTGGCCTTGAAGAAGCCCTTCTCCTTGGCGATGTACCACATGCCGTAGCCGAGCCAGGGCTGGATCGCCAGCTTGAATACGCCGGGCTCTACGGCCGGATCCTCGGCGAAGGCTTGGCGAGGTGATATCAGCGCGCCGGCGAGAAGCGCGGCGACGGCGACTGCGCCGAATATGTGATTGCGAACTGTCATCATCGTTCTGTCTTTGCTCCCATTATGTCGGTTGTCTTGCATCGCGGCTCGTGCCCGTTGATGCTGCGCCTAGCCGGTTCAGCAGATTGAGCGTTATCCGGCCCACGTCGTTCATGCCCGATGCCGGCAGCGCGCCCAACCAGGCGACGGAACTGGCTGAAAAGATCATACCGCCCGAAGCCAGGGGACGCAGCGTCATCTCAGCGCAGCGGCGGCCTTCGCGCTGCAAGTCGCCGCCCTCATACCAGCGGGTGGCATCGTGGACGAAGCTGTCGGGAAAGCCGTCGGCGCGCGCGATCACCATCGTGTCGGGATGGGTGCCGAGATGCGCGTCGGTCGCGTCAACCTCGTAGCCGGCGGCGGCGCCCAGCACCATGCCGGTGTCTCCGAACGTTTCGTTGCCGACGCCCTCGAACAGCCAGGCGGTGGCCGGGTCACGACTTGCCGGCGTGCGAGTGAAGGGCCTGCCCCGGTCGAAACCCATCAACGAGATCGCCACGCCGGTCAGGCTGAATTCGCCGCGTCCGCTGGCGCGCAGATGCCCGCCCGGCTCGTTGGTGATGGCGAACGACTGTTCGGCGATCGGCCCGTCCCAGGTCCGGCCGGCTTCCAGCGGCGAACGGCGCAGCTCCATCAAATCACCCTTGAAGGCGACCTTGCCGGCGAAGCCGTTACCGCCGAGATAGGCGATGCTGCCGCCGGCAGCCGCGAAGCGCCGCAGCGCGTCCTCGATCTCCATCGACATGTATTCTGGATGGCTGCCTGTCATTACCGCGGCGTAGCCCTCGAGGCCGGCAAGCCCGCTCTCATGCAGCGCGTGGTCGGTCGTGAGGTCGAAGGCGATGCCGTTGGCGTGGCAGAAGCGCAGGAAATGCAGGTCGACAGGCAGATTGTGCGGGCCGCCGCACAGCGGGTAGTTGTAATCCGGTCGAAGCGTCGCCTTCGGCTTCCTGTAGGAGCAGATCGACACGCCGCTTGCGTCGCTGTGGTAGTCGTAGAGCGAGCGCAAATTGTTATCGATCGCGAATTGCTGACCACGGTCCTGGCATTTCCACTCGTAGAGATGTTCAGGCAGGAATTCGTCGGCATATGCGAGGTAGGTGGCGGTCGGCGCCAAGAACAGAAGCCGGTTGCGCCGCGCCGCCGCTACAACGAAGAAGACAATTTGCTCAGTGCCGCGCTCGTGCTCGACCTCGAAGGCGTAGACGCCGGAGGCGGCGTCACGCGCCAGGCTGGCGCGGAAGCACGCCGGCCAGCGCAGCGGACCCATGTCGTCGTCATGGCAATGGATCGCGTCGTAGTGGGAGGGAACAAGCCTCGGGTCGAAGCTCGATCCATTCCAACGCGACGAAGTTGTGCAGAATGTGGGCAGGTTGACCGCCTCGAGCTCGAGCGCCGCCGCGCCGGACGATATCAGCGGTGCGTCGGTCAAGCGCGTGGGGAACGTCCATGAGGCGACACCGGACGGCAAGTGTAGCGCGACCGAAGCGAACTTCGCGTTAAGCGTTGGCAGGTCATGCGCCAGACTGGCGCCGAAAAGAAGGTCCTGCCCCGGTGTTTTCCAGGCGGCGTCGAATTCGCGGTGCAGCTTAAAGGGGGCCAGCAGATCCTTGCTGGTGACGTCGAGTGCGACGCCCGTGCTGGTCGATCTGATATCGATGCGTAGCCAGTCGCGCGCGGGCAGCGGCTGGCCCGAAAGCAGCAGCCTGTCGCCCAGGCGGAACCGCAGACCGTCATCGGCCAGAGTCAGCGCGAAGCTGTCGGTCTCGACGATGGCGCGGTCTCCATGATTGCGGGTAAGGAAGACCTCGAACGATACGCCCTCGACGCGGTCGGTCCGTACCAACTGCGCCGTGCCGATCCGCAAAAAGGAGCCGAGGTCGAAGCTTTCGTGGCGGGGAGTGTCGCCAAGGCGTTCCACGGACCAGTGCATGGCCTGGGGCTTCGGCATGTCAAGACGAATCACGCGGACGGCATTGACGGTCACCGCCGTGGACAGGTGCAGGTCGATCGCGCTGCCAGCCGTCGCGTGCCATGGCGCCGCATAGCCGGCCACCGCCATGGCGTCATGGATCACGCTCATTTTCACAGTCGCGGACATCCTCACCGCGGCGGTCGTTGCTGGCCGCCGAAATTCCGGGCACTGTCTATACCCCTATTTTTTTGCATTGATGCAATAATGATGAGTTCAGAGGGGGTATATACCCCCAACGGGGTATTCTCGGTGATAAAGACGGTCTTCGACAGCTTAGCGCGGGCGATCGACAGGGTTGGAAGCGACGAATTCTACCCGACGATGGCCGAATATCTGCGTTCCTGCATGGACTACGACAATGTGATCGTCATTGTCTTCGTCGGCACCAACGTGCCTGACGTGCTCTACAGGAGCGTGCGGGGACCGGACGTGTTCCGCTACGTTGCTGAGCAATACCTGCCGGGTGCCTACCTTCTCGATCCGGTCTACCACTTTCACCTCAGGCGCGGCGAGCCCGGCCTCTACCGCCTGCTCGACATCGCGCCGGACCAGTTCCGCCGCAGCCGATACTTCAAATGGTACTACGGCCGCATCGGCATAACCGACGAGATTTCCGTGCTGCTGCCGATCGGTGACAACACGACGATCACCATCTCGCTCGGCAAGGACAGTTTCTCCGGACAACTTTTCTCATCGAAGGCGGAAGACCAGCTTCGGCGGCACGAGCCGGTCGTCATGTCGCTACTGCGCGCGCATTTCAGCGCCTCTGAGGTCCGCACGGCCAGCGAGCGCAGGCCGACGTCGGTCATCGATCATCTCATCGCCGCCATGAAGAGCCATCACAGTGTCGGGTTGAGCCGCCGCCAGGCCGAGGTAGCTCTGCTCATCCTGCAAGGGCACTCCTCGCCTTCGATCGGGCTTCATCTCGGTGTCAGCCCGCAGACGGTTAAGGTCTTTCGCAAGCAGCTCTATGCGCGGTGTGGGATTTCGTCCCAGGCGGAGCTTTTCGGACTGCTGATGCCGATTCTGGGCAGTGACGGCATGGCGCTCGACTGACATGGAGCTCAGGATCCGCTGTGCTTTGCGCTCAACCTGATAGGCTCGTCCAGCTCGTCGCCGATCTGACATCGACGGGTACGCTTAGCACGCGCGAAACGACATCGCGAGTGTTCTTTCGAGCCTTCTCAACTGTTGCACCCGTACCAGATATTGTCACAGTGCGCCTTTCATCCGGCGAAGTCTGGCCAGGTACGCTCCTGTTCAGATGAGAACCGGTGTCTGCCGCACGCAATGCGTCGAAGAGATTTCCTTCATCGGAAGATGGACCGGAATGAAATCGAGGCTTCGCACAGCGCTTGGAATTTCGTCCGACATTGGCTCGCGCCCAACCGGACGTTTCGTCGGATCGGCGACGGGAACCGTCGAGAGCAGCTTACGGGTGTAGGGATGCTGAGGGTTGCCAAAGACTGAACGACGGTCTCCGATTTCCACGATCTCGCCCAAATACATGACTGCAACACGGTGGGCGATGCGCTCCACGACGGCCATGTCATGGCTGATGAACAGAATGGCGATACCCGTTTCGCGTTGCAGGTCCATCAAGAGGTTGATGACCTGCGCCTGGATCGTGACGTCGAGCGAGGCGACCGCTTCGTCGGCGATGATCAGCCGGGGATCGAGCGCTAGCGCACGCGCTATACAGATACGTTGGCGCTGCCCTCCTGAAAAGGCGTGTGGATATCGCTCGAGATGCTCGGGCGGCAAGTCTACCTTGGCGAGCAACTCGGCCGCGCGAGCCCGCAGTTTGGCGCCTGAGCCGACACGATGGACACGCATCGGGTCAATTAGGGCCTGTGCAATTGTCATGCGCGGATTGAGTGATGAGAACGGATCTTGGAATACCATCTGCACTTCGCGTCGGAAGCGCGCGCGCGCTTGGCGCGGCGCGCCGATTATCTCGCTGCCATCGTAGAGGATTGAGCCAGAATCGGTCTGATCCAGTTGCATGATGCTGCGCGCAACCGTGGATTTGCCGCAGCCGGATTCTCCCACGAGCGCCAGCGTCTCGCCTGGGAAAATGTCGAAGGAGACGTTTTCGACCGCATGCACGCGGCCGGCGACACGCCCGAAAAGCCCACCCTTCAAATTGAAGCGTGTGACGAGATTGCGAACTTCCACCAACGGCTTCGTGCCGATCGCGTCTTCCGCCGAAGTCGTCATTGGGTAACCTCCGTCAGCTCTTGTTCCGCTTCGTAAATGACCAGAGGGAACTTTTCGGGAGCGTCCTTGTCGGCCATGCTGCCAAGACGCGGAACGGCTGAAATCAAAGCACGTGTGTAGCGGTGTTGGGGCGCGGCGAAGATTTGGTTTACGGGGCCAGTCTCGACGATCTGGCCCTTCAGCATGACGCAAACGCGATCTGCGATTTCCGCAACGACGCCCATATCGTGCGTGATAAACAGAACCGACATGCCGATTTCGCGTTGCAGCGCCCGCACGAGGTCGAGGATCTGTGCCTGGATGGTGACATCGAGGGCGGTGGTGGGTTCATCAAGGATCATAAGGGACGGTCGACAGGCAAGCGCCATGGCGATCATCACTCGCTGGCGCATGCCGCCTGAAAGCTGGTGCGCATATTGGTCTAGCCTGCGAGCAGCATCGGGAACACGCACGAGCTTCAGCACATCCAGGGCGATTTCCCTTGCCTCGCGAGGTGTCTTACCCTGATGACGGATTACAGCCTCGGCGATTTGATCTCCCACCGTGAAGACGGGATTGAGGCTCGACATCGGGTCCTGAAAAACGATGGAGAATTGAAATCCGCGAAGCGCCTCGATGCGCTTATCCGAAAGCTTGGTCAGGTCGGTTACGCTACCGTCCTTTAGACGCATCAAAATGCGGCCGCCAGTAATTCTGGCGCCGTCATATTCGGTGAGGCGCATCACCGTCATCGCCGTGACTGATTTCCCCGAGCCGGACTCGCCAACCAGTGCCAAGGTTTCACCGCGCTTGATCGTGAACGACACCCCGCGCACCGCACGTACTGGTCGAGTGGCTTGAAGCGCGAAGCTTACCTCCAGATTTTCGACCGATAGTATTACATCGTCAGAAAGCGTATCGGCACTGGCAAATGTCTTGGTCAAACGGGAGCCCCCGGCAGCGAGGTGGTTCAGGTCCAGGGGTATCGAACGCAATGAGATGACGGGCTGTCAATAGCGCGGCGTCGGTGGACACATACTGCCCGGCTCTCGGGGTGGGTGCGTCAGGCTATTTGCTTATTCAAGTAGGGAAGGCGATGGCTTGAAAAGACTGGCATCTCGCGAATTGGAAGCAATGTTATGCGATTTTTGCATCGCTCTCTCGGTTTTCGCATACCTTCTATCGGAGCTATTGCCGTCCATGGGCCGCGAGTCCCTCAGCGCATAGTCAAGGTAGAATCGATGATGCTCCGCCCCCGTTGCAATTCCGATTTCTGGGCTAGGTATTTCCAGAAGGCCTCTCCGTCGCGATTGCGTGTTCCTACCCGTCGAAAGATCCTGATCTCAATCTCCAGCGACATTTGCTGGCCGCCGATCTGAATGAGTTCGCCCTGGGCAATCGACTTCTGAACGCAAATCTGCGGCAGCCAGGCGATGCCGCGTCCCGCGACAGCCATCTGCTTGAGGCCTTCAGCGAGCGAGGATTGGTATACAGTGCTGAGATTGAGAGGATGTCGCCAGCGCGATTGGATGAGCGAGATCAACTTGCCGAGATACCCGTCGCTCCAGGAGTAGGAAAGGTAGGGAATCTTTGTGCCTTCCGGTGCGTCTATACTGAAATGCGGCTTCCCGGTCGGGTCGGTGCCAGACACCAATATCAGACGATCCTTGCCGATCTGGAGAGATTCGAAGGGCCCGGTCTCCAAAACTGGCGGACCGTCGGGGTGGTCGTAAATGATGGCGAAGTCACACTTGCCCGACGACAGATGCTCCACGCATTCAAGAAAGTCGGCCGTGTGCATGCTGCTCCGCACCGGAGCATTGGGCATGTCGGGTGCGCTGATCCAACTCGGAAAAAAGTAGATCGCAAGCGTATGCAGCGCGGCAAAGGTGAGAAGCTGCGAACTGGCTCCGGCGACATTGCGGCAGTCGGTTCGCAGCCGATACATGTCGCGCACCATCTCCTGGCAGCGCGGCACGAACATAATTCCCGCACTGGTGAGATGGATCGGATAGGTGCTGCGGTCGACAAGATCGGCGCCGACCCATGTTTCGAGGGATTTGATGCGACGGCTGAAGGCCGGCTGCGAGATGTTGCGAGCTGCCGCCGCGGTGGAGAAGTTCCGCGTAGCAACGATTTCCAGGAAGTCTTCGAGCCACGCCAGCTCCATTCCGACCTCATGCGTTCTTTGCATAACTGATCCTATCTACGCATTGGACAGCAATGCAAGTGTGCTCCTAGCCTCCATGGCAACGAAAAGAAGACTGTCCGCGTCCACCATAGGGGAAAACCTCCATGAAACGTGCTTTGGCTTTAGCCCTCAGTATAGGCCTTGGCATGGCGGCTGCGCCTGCCATCGCCGAAACCAAAAATCCCGGAACATTCGTCTTTCTGTGGACCGACGACGTCCAGTCGTTCGATCCCGCCTATATTGCAAACACCCCGTAGTTCCTACGGGGTGCTGAACGTCTATAGCCGGCTGCTGAACTATAATGGCTCGGAGATATCCGAGTTCGCGCCTGCGCTCTCCGCCGAGGTGCCGACTCTCGAAAACGGCCTTATCAAGCAGGGCGACGATGGCTCGATCAGCTATACCTTTCCGATCCGAAAGGGCGTCCACGCTCACAAGGTCGGCGTCAAGGGAGAAGACGGCAAGATCACCTGGCAATTCTACGACGGGCTGACCGACGATCAGAAAGCCAAGATCGAGCCCGGCTATGGCGAGATCACGCCGGAGGATGTGCGCTATTCGCTACTGCGCGCCATTCTCATGGGGCAGTCGTGGATGTCCAATGCGATCACGGAAGTGATGACTGCAGGAAAATACCCCGATGTTGCCAAGTGGGTCGAGACGGAGGGTAACGTCTCAAGCATCAACGATGCGAGCCCCGAGGCGCTCCGAAAGGTCTATGACCAACTTGCCTCGCAGATCACCATCGACGGTGACAATGTCACCTTGAAGCTGCCGAAGTCGTTCCCCGCGACGCTTGGCGTCCTCGCGCTTCCGTTCGGCGCATCGATTGTTGACAAGGAATGGGTTGCCTCCGTCGGGGGATGGGATGGAGATGGCGACACCTGGAAGAAGTACTATCGTCCCGAGCTTGGAGACGATCCGCTCTTTGCGCAGGAAAATGGCACTGGGTCCTTCATGCTCGATGAGTGGGACCGCACGGATCGACGCATCACGCTGAAGCGTTTCGAAAATTACTTCATGGGACCGGCTTCGCTTGAACGCGTAGTGATGCGCACCGTGCCGGAGTGGACCACGCGACGACTTCAGTTACTGTCCGGCGACGCCGATTTTGTCACCAGCCCAGTCGAATTCCTGGACGAACTCAGCAAGACCGAGGGAGTGAAGGTGATCGACGGTCTGCCGAAAGTTTTTGGCCGCGGTCTCTATTTCGCCTGGCCTCTGGACGACGCTGACAATCCCGCCATCGGCAGCGGCAAGCTGGATGGAAATGGCATTCCGCCTGATTTCTTCGCCGACATCGACGTCCGCAAAGGCTTCAATTATGCGCAAAACTACGATGCGCTGCTGAAGCAGGTCTTGCTTGGAAAGACGGTCCAATCTCGAGGCCCCACTGTGCGGGGCATCATGGGCTATCGACCCGAATCGCCGATCTATACCTACGATCCGAAGAAGGCAGCAGAGCACTTCAAGAAAGCGTTCGGAGGCAAACTTTGGGACACCGGCTTCACCTTCACGGCCTATGTGCAGGAAGGCACGCCGCAGGGCACGGCGGCGCTGTCGGCACTCCAGCAGGGCCTGCAACGCATCAACCCGAAGTTCAAGATGAAAATCCAGTCGCTGCCCTGGGCATCGATTTCGGACAAGCTGAACAATCGTGAAAAGCCTGCCTCGCCGCTTACCTATATGGGCTGGGGTCCGGACTACTCCGACCCAGGCGGCCCGCTCGGTGCGGCGACTTACTACCTCTCCCCAACCGGACTTGTCGGCGGCATGCTCGGCCAGGGATACCGCGACCTGATGGCGGAGAAGTTCAAGCCGCTGCTGGACGAAGCCTGGGCTTCAAGTGATCCGGCCGTCCGTGAGCCCATCTACGCCAAGCTGCAGGAAATGTCCTATGACAACGCCACCACCCAGTTCCTCTGGGAGGACTTTGGCTACATTGTCACCCGCAGCAACATAGATGGCTACGTGCACAACATGATCCTCTACGGTGCCTGGGACTTCTATCCCGTCACCAAGGCGAATTGAGCCACGTTGAAAAGTGCCGGGCGGCATCACTGCCCGGCAGATTTCTTCCACTCCTTACACAATGGGTTTTGGTGTGCTGAATTACGCCTTTCGGCGGTTGCTGATGCTGCCCGTCGTTCTCCTCGCCCTGTCCCTGATGCTCTTTACCTTGCAGATGTCGCTGTCGCCGACGCAGCGCCTCGCCGCCTACGCGCCGTCGCCCGATTTCCTTAAAGGCGGACAAGAGAGCATCCGCAGGATGATCGAACAGTACGGGCTGAACGATCCTTTCCACGTCCAATACGGCCGATGGATTGGCAACATTCTGACCGGTAATCTGGGCTGGTCGGAAACCGCACGCCAGCCTGTCGCCAACGCATTGGCCTCGTTGCTGCCGGCGACGCTCGAACTGGTGCTGCTGGCATTCATTCCGGGGTTCCTGCTCTCAATCTATTTGGGTTCTCGTGCCGGCATTTATCTCAACCGCTGGCCGGACCACATCATCCGCATCTTCACGATCCTGGGCTGGTCGTTCCCGGTCTATGTCTTCGGCTTGCTTATGCTGCTGATCTTCTATTCGGCGCTCGACTGGTTCCCACCGGGTCGTCTCAGCCAGTGGGCGCAGGCTGTGGTCACGTCGCCCGACTTCACCCGATATACTGGGGCCAATACGATCGACGCGCTGCTCAATGGCAATCTCGCGATCTTCGGGGATTCGCTTCGTCACCTCGCTGCCCCGGTCATTACGCTCACCTATGTCAATCTCGCCAGCATGACGCGTGTGATGCGCACTTCCATGCTCGAGACATTGCGCCAGGATTATGTTCGCACCGCGCGTGCCAAGGGCATGCCTCGGCGCGTGGTGGAACTGCGGCATGCACGCCGCAACGCCCTGCTTCCCGTCACCACGATCGCCGGCATGGAACTGGCCACGATGATGGGCGGCGTAGTCATCACCGAAACCATCTTCGACTATGCGGGCCTCGGCCAATTTGCTGCGAAGTCCGCCGCCAATCTGGATTTTCCCGCTGTGCTCGGCTTCGGCCTCTACTTCGCGATCGTGCTCGTCCTGATGAATCTCATTGTCGACCTGATCTATCCGCTGCTCGATCCGAGGGTGAAGACGAGATGAAGGTGCTTCGCTATCTGTTGCGCAATCCAATGTCGCTGCTCGGGGTCCTCATCCTCCTGGCTTTCGTGCTGGTGGCGATATTCGCGCCGGTACTTGCCCCGCCGCAGGAATTCCAGATGTCGGTTTACGACACGCCGCGCGCCGGCTTTCTTGCCACCCCGCAGCCGCCTTCAGGCGATGCCATCTTCGGAACGACCGAAGGCCAGTACGATATCTACTACGCCGTCGTCTGGGGTACCCGCACTGCATTCAAGATTGGCCTTGGGGTGGTTGCGATTTCTGTGCTGACCGGCACGATCGTAGGGTCGCTTGCTGCCTATTACGGTGGAGCTGTGGACGAGGTGCTGATGCGCATCGTCGACGTCTTCATGGCCGTACCGTTCCTGATCGCGGCCATGGTGTTAACGGCGTTGCTAGGCAAGGGGATAGGTCCGATCACCATCGCTCTGACCACCTCTGGCTGGATGGGCTATGCGCGTGTCGTGCGCAGCGAGATCCTGAGAATTCGTGAGATGGACTACGTGCATGCGTCGATGAGCTATGGCGCTAGCGACCTCCGGTTAATCGTGCTTCATATCCTGCCCAATGCCTTTTTTCCCGTTCTCGTGCTTGCCACCATGGCCACTGGCTCGATGGTGCTTTCGGCCTCAGCGCTCAGCTTCCTCGGGGTCGGCACCGAAGAGGGCTATGCCGATTGGGGGCAGTTCATCGCTTATTCGCGCAACTGGATCGTTGGCCAGCCCGGCAATCCGTTTCAATACTGGTATACGCTCGCCTTCCCGGGCGCTGCGATTTTCCTGTTCGTGCTGTCGTGGAATCTTGTCGGCGATACTTTGCGCGACATCCTCGACCCTCGCCACACAAACTGAAGTCCAAGGAGGATTGTTGTGCTTTCGCTTTCACATGAAGCCATTGAACTCTTCGAGGATCTCATTCGCCATGAGGTCGAAGACAAGGCTATTCCCTCTATTTCCTACGCGCTCGTAGGCAGGGATGGTCCACTGGCCCAGGGACATGTCCAACGCCACGACCGCCACTTCGACATGAAAGCGGATACCTGCTTCCGCATCGGCTCCATAACGAAGTCCTTCACGGCGGTGGCGATCATGCAACTGGCTGAAAGGGGGCTGGTCGACCTCGACGTGGACGTCTCAGAATACCTACCTGGCTTCCAGCCGCTCAATCCGTTTGCCGGCCGCGAAAGCGGTCCTTACGGTTCGCATATCAGTCTGCGCAAGCTGATGAGCCACACGGCCGGCATCGTGCGTGAGCCCAAGAGCGGGCATTATCTGGATGCACACAGGCCGCCTCTGGCCGACACCGTCGCTGAGCTTGCTACGTCTACGCTCAAGCAGGATCCCAGCGCGGGCGTTATGCACTATTCTAATGCGGGAATTGCCGTGGTTGGCATGGTGATCGAAAAGGTGACGCGCAAGAGCTACGCGGATTACATCACCGAGAACATCCTGAGGCCACTCAGAATGAATGACACGTCTTCCGGCATGGCGCCCGGTATTCGCGAGCGGCTGGCACCGGCAGACATGTGGACGCTGGACGGCGACGGTCCCGCGCCGGTTTTCAGCCTCGGCGGCTCTCCCGCGGGCAACATTTTTTCTACCACCGGCGACATGGCAAATTATGCGCAATGCCTGCTGAGAGGCGGGTTCGCTCCAGACGGCAATCCCATTATCAGTCCCGCATCGTTGCGCGAGATGTGGACCCCTATCGGCAAGCGGCCTGCCGGCCACGACAAGGCGTTGAACGGCTATGGCCTGTGCTTCGGCGTAGGCGATATGGACGGTTGGACATCCGTTGGGCACGGCGGTGCGGTTTATGGCTATGCATCGCAGATGCTGCTGCTACCAAGGGCCGGTTTTGGTGTTCTCGTCTTCGCAACGCTGGATTTTGCCAATCAGATTGCCTCTCGGCTTGCCGGAGATGGTCTGCGGCTTGCCCTCGCGGAACGAGGCATGGGCAAGTCGCCGCAGCGAACCCAGACCCCGCCGCCCATCACCGAGGATCAGTTCGTGACTTTACCTGGACATTATAGGCATGAGGAAAGTGGCGAGGTAGTTGAGCTCAAGAAGAAAGGCGGGAAACTCTACCTCATGGGTGAGGGCGTGCCCTTGCAGATTCGTCCCGTGTCTGGCAACGATTTCGTTATCGATGGGCGCATCTACGGTCGCGGGGCAGACTATCCGCACATGAACGTTTCCTTCCCGGCTGCCGACAAGCTCATCTGGAAGGGAGAGAATTGGTCGCGCGTCGATGCCTTGCCGGCCGAAACAATCCCCCCCGAAATAGCACCGCATCTCGGCGAATACGGACCAGATTTCAATATCACTTACCTGACCTACAGCCACGGCCAGCTCAAGTGTCTGATCGAGTACTTCTGCACGCACACATGCGAGCCGGTGGATGCCGGTCGCTTCCGCATGCGCGGCTTGCTTTATGAGGAGGAAATCCTCGAGCTCGACGCGCTCGACGAAAACGGGCGTCGCGGCATCCGGGTAGGACCGATGTTCCTTGAGCGCCGGCGGGCCGAGTCGGCTGCCTGAGAAAGAGAAAGCCGACCATGGTTACCCCGGTCTCAATGGAAACGCCGCTCGGCGCGCGCATGCGGATCAATGGCCGTGAGGTCGATTACTTCTGCGGCACCAGCTATTTCTGCCTGCATGGCCATCCGGAGGTGATTGAGGCCGCATGCGCGGCCACGCGCCAGTTCGGCCTTGGTCCCGGCACTCTGGCGCAAATGCAGGTCTATGCCGATCTGGAGCGCCGGCTTTGCGATTGGTTCGGGACCGAGCAGGTCGTGACCATGATATCGGGCTATTCTAGCCCGATGGCGATGCTGCAGGGGCTGCGCGACGATTTCGACCTGATCTTCATCGATGAGGCGACCCATTACAGCGCGCGCGATGCGATACCCACGCTCAACAAACCCGTCCATCGCTTCCGGCATCTTGATGCCGACAGCCTTGCCAGGCAACTCTTGCGCCACATGGCGCCGCAACTGCGTGCGGCAGTGGTGACCGACGGCGTTTTCCCGTCCACCGGCGGTCTTGCTCCCTTAGCAGACTACAGGAAAGCCATGGAATCCTATGAGGATTCCATACTGTGCGTTGATGACTCTCATGGGGTTGGCGTCCTCGGGGGGAGCGGACGGGGTTCGCTGCAGCATGCGCGCCTTGAGGGCGAGGGGAATTTTTTCGCTGGAACCCTCAGCAAAGCGTTCGGCGCGCTTGGTGGTATCGTTCCTGCAAATACATCGCTTGCCGACAGGATCAAGAGCAACGCCATGATCCTACGTGGTGCATCGCTGCCTCCACCAGGAGCGGCCGCAGCCGCGATCACCGCCATGCGGTTGCTTGAAACGACGCCACGGATGCGCACGGACCTCGAACGCAATGTGAAGCATATGCGCGGCGGCCTCCGCAGCCTGGGTTTCGAGATCGAGGATACTCCGGTTCCAATCGTCTTGGTGCGTGGAGACGTGGATCTTGAACGAGTTCATGCAGAACTCGACAAACGCGACATCGTGGTGAAGGTCACGCCCGCTTCTGGCTACTCGGATGCGCCCGACGTGCCTACCATGAGGCTTGCCGTGTTTTCACAGCACACGCCACAGCAGATCGACAGGCTGCTATCATCGATAGCCGAACTTCTATGAGATTGGGAAAGGCAAGGTTATGAAGGTATTTATCAGCGCCGATATTGAGGGCACGGCAGGCATCACCAATTGGGATGAGGCGCGCAAGGGGAATCCCGACTATGCCGAGTTCCGGGAATACATGACCGACGAATTGGTCGCGGCGTGCGAGGGCGCCAAGGCAGCCGGCGCCACCGAGGTGGTCGTCAAGGACGCCCACTCGACCGCCCGTAACCTGATACTTTCCAAGCTGCCGACCTATGTTCGGATCGTGCGCGGCTGGAGCGGACACCCGGACGCGATGATGTTCGGCATCGATGAAAGCTTCCATGCGGCACTCTATACGGGCTACCACAACAAGGCTGGCACCGACACCAACCCACTGGCACACACGCTGACCGGGACTGTCTCAAGGCTGCTTATCAACGGCGAGGTCGCATCTGAATACACGCTGAACGCACACTGCGCGGCCCGCTACGGCGTGCCCTCGGTTTTCCTTTCGGGTGACGCAGGTATGTGCGCGGAGGCTAAAGAACTGTTGCCGGATATCGCCACCGTCGCCACCAGTGAAGGTTTTGGCCCAGCCACGTCCTCATTGTCGCCGCAAGCTGCGGTAGGGGCCATTCGCGACGGGGTTGAGGCTGCCTTGTCACGGGATTTGTCGAAATGCTTGCCGAAGCTGGCTGAGAGTTTCGAACTTGTCGTTGAGTACACCAATCCCATCGAAGCGTATCGGGGAAGCTGGTATCCGGGCATCGAGCATCCTGCGCCGCGGACGCTTCGCTTCAAAGCCAACAACTTCTTCGACATCCAACGCGCCATAAGGTTCGTTGTTTGACGAGCAATATTTGCGTGAAACTCCAAAGGATACCACCTGCTGCCATCCCCGATCGATCCGCTTCCAAAAAAGTACTTACCAAACAGGCAGTTCTGGCTGTTCAGCGCGATCGTCCTCTTTGGGAAGTGCAAGCCCACGACGCAGAAAGAGGGCTTCCTTTTCCGCGCACACGGCTCGCAGCAGGTTCGTCAGGTGATCGGACGTTGCCACACTCGGACGGTTCAGCGGACGCAGCGCCGACACCACGAACTGCTGCCGTGGGCTGAAGCGTTTCAGTAAAACGGCGGCGCTTTCGTAGCTCAGCGCGGTGAGCGGATTGACGATGGACACCCCGAGGCCGCGGCTCACCAGTTCGCAAACGCTGCTTGCGGATTGTGAAGACAGCAGCAACCGCCGCTTGGTTCCCACCTGGTCGAATATGCGCTCGACTGCAAGGCGATAGGGATCGTTAGGCCCCAGGCTGATGAAGCTGGCGCCCTCGAAATCCTGCGGCTCCAGATGGTCGCGCGCGGCCAGCGCGTGTTGAGCCGGGACAACGGCGACCAAATCGTAGACACCCAGCACGATGACCTCCGCGTCACGCTGGGTGTAGATGTCCTCGATCAGCCCGAGGTCGAAATCGAAACCCGATATTGATGATTGGTTGCGGGGATCAACGGTGCTGATGTTCAAGGTCAGGCCCGGATGGGCAACCGCCAGACGAGCAACCGCTTCCGGCAGGATCGTTTGCGCAAAGGCGGGCAACGAGGCAACCGTCAGTACCTCTTCCGAGGCCTCGCGCAGCCGCTCGACAAAGCCATTGATCCGATCCAGGCCGATGAACGAGGCCTGTACCTCCTGATAGAGCTTGATCGCCCTTGCCGTGGGCACCAGCCGCTGGCGCTTGCGCTCGAACAGTGAAAAGCCGAGATGCGATTCCAGGCGGGCAAGCTCGCGCGTGATGGTCGGCTGGGACGAACCCAACGCAGCGGCGGCCGCTGTGACGGTGCCGAACTTCATCGTGGCGCGGAAAATCTCCACCTGCCGCAAATTGATATGATCTATGCGAGCTGCCATCGGATATCATCCGTACTGCGGTAATATAATACCTTATTATATCGAAAATGAATGATTTTGTATTCACTTTTCTATATCAAACCCAGCTATTCGATGCCTAAATCGGCGGGTCACGCCAATTGGGGGATGGAATGGCCGGCACCGCGCCAGCTTCGAAAATTCACCCTGCAGCCAGCGCACTTGCCGAGGCGCTCGAGGCCACGCGGGGAGCTCTCAACGAAGCCCAGGTATCAGTCGCAGCCTGCCTCTACGGCGCGCCGCTCCGAAATACGGATCCCGGTACGTTCATCCAACAGGCCTGGTGGGGGCATCGGGCCACGTCGCCCGTCTATCCGGCAAGCGTAGTGAAACTCTTCTTCCTCAATGCTCTTGCTGCCTTCCGTGAGGAAGGCCTGATTGACCATGAGCAGGAAGATGACCGCGCCGCGGCCGAAATGATCAGAACATCCTCGAACGAAGCCACGGTCTATCTGGTTGGTCGCCTGACCGGTGCCGACGACGGCCCGCCGCTGCACGGCCAGGCGCTGGAGGACTGGTGTGTCGCGCGCCAGCGGGTCCAGGATTGGTATCTCACGCAGAACCGTGAAGAATTTGCCGGCATCAACGTTCTGCACGGCACCTATCAGGACAGCCCCTATGGCCGTGCCTATCAGGCCCGTCGCAACGGCAACGGCAATTTACTGACGGCGCTCTCGGCCGCCGCACTGATGCACGATATCGCACGCGGAGCGCGACCCGGTTCGGCCTGGATGATGGACCTGCTTTCGCGCGATTTCCAGCGAGGAGTGCCGGAAGTCGATCCGGAAGGCGATCAGGTGCGCGACTTTCTGGTTGAGGGCCTCCCCGGCGACGTCAGGACGTGGTCGAAGGCCGGACATACCTCCTGGACGCGACACGACCTGGTCTATGGCGAGCGGCCGGATGGTCGAGCCTTCACGCTCTGCGTCATGTCCGAAGGCAAATGGCCGGCGAATGACAAGACCTTCCTGCCTGACTTCGCGCGGCGGTTCTACCGCCATGCCTTCGACGTCGGCGTCGAGTGAATTTTAACAACAACAATCCGAAGGGGAAAAATCGATGAGCTACCGACACAGATTGAAGACCCTGCTCGTTGCAGCTGCGATCGCCGTTGCCTCACCTATGGGTGCAAGTTGGGCACAAGGGCCAATTCCGGGCGGCACTCTGCATCTCGCCGCGCCCTACGGGGCCGCGCTGAAGAGCCTCGACCCACACGTCACCTACAACTCGCAAGACCTGGTGGTTTCCAAGGCGTTCCACCGGGCCCTCTACACCTGGGACTCGTCCAATAACGCTCCCGCGCTCGACCTTGCCGAACTGGTGAGCACTAGCGAGGACGGCAAAACCTATACCTACCGGCTGTTCGATAACATCTATTTCCACAACGGCCGCAAGCTGACGAGTGATGACGTCATCTGGTCCTACACCCGCATTATGGACCCGACCAAGGGCTATCCGGGTTCGGTACAGGTCAGCACGCTGGCCGGCGCGAAGGAATATGCCGAGGGCAAGGCCAAGGAGATCAGCGGCCTGAAGAAGATCGACGACCGCACCTTCTCGATGACCTTCAACGATTTCGTCGATCCCGGCATGATGTTCTTTGAGGCGATCACCGCCATCTTGCCGCGCGAAGAGGTGGAAAGCGGCAAATTTCTTACCCACCCAGTTGGCCTCGGGCCCTTCGCCTTCGTCGACCATGTCGAGGGTTCGCGCATTTCGGGCAAGAAGTTCGACAAGTACTACAAGCAGGGCAAGCCCTATGCAGACGCGGTCGATTTCACCATCTCGGGCGACTCCAGCGCGCTCGACATGGCCTTTCGCGCAGGCGAACTGGATGCCACGGTCCTATCGGAAAACGCCTATGTACTCTACAAGGCCGACCCCGAACTGTCGAAGGGACTGATCGAGATTTCGGAGCTTTTCACCCGCCACATGGGCTTCAACACCGAAAAGCCCCCGTTCAATGATGTGCGCGTGCGCCAGGCGATCAACTATGCGGTGGATCGTGATATCATCATCAAGAAGTTGCTGAAGGACAAGGCATACAAGGCGACCGGCTGGCTGCCGGCAACCTCACCCGCCTTCGATAAAGAGCGCCAGCCCTATCCATACGACCAGGCCAAAGCCAAGGCGCTACTGGCCGAAGCCGGCTATCCGAACGGCTTCGAGTTCACCGCCACCGTCACCGACGGCACTTCGAGCCTCGGCGTGCTGGAGGCGATGATGCCCTTCCTCAAGGAAGTAGGCATCACCGCTAACGCAAAGGTCGTGGATTCCAACACACTCGTCGACGAGATGGACCAGGGCCTTGCCGCCGCATGGTTCCGTTCCGCCGGCACTGGTCCGGACCCGATCAACGCCCTGCGCTGTTTCGACAGCCGCGTCAGCCGCCCGGCCTGCAACCGTAGTGCCTTCAAGGATACTGCCTATGACGCGATCCTCGACGAGGCTGCGGCCGAAAGGGATCCGTCAAAGCGTATTGATCTGATCAAGAAAGCCGACGGCTATATCTTCGAGCAGGCGCCGGTTTGGTTCAACAACTATAACAAGGCGGTGGTTGCCACGCAGCCCTGGATCCATGGCGTGGATGCCAATGTGACGGAAGCCGCAATCATCGAGGTGGATTCGCTCTGGCTGGACGACAACGCACCCGGCCGCTAGGCGGTCGCGGTCCATCCGGGTGGCAGCACGCTGCCCGGACAGTCCGATCCGCATTCGGTTTTGGCCGAGTTGCGCCTTGCCTCAGAATTGACCCAGGTTAAGCAATGTTTTTGCTGATTGGCAGGAGACTGCTGCAGTCCATGGTGACGGTGATCGCCGCCGTCACGCTGATCTTCCTGCTGTTCAGCGTAATCCCCGGGACGTTCGTTTCGTCGCTCGCGGGAGACAAGCGCGACATCGATCCGAAGGTACTCGAACGCATCGAGACGGAACTCGGCCTGAATGACCCGCTGCCGACGCGCTTTGCGAACTATATCGGCAATCTTGTGCGTGGTGACCTTGGCACCTCCTTCGCCACGCAGCGCCCCGTCACCGCCGTGCTTTCGGCGCGCATCTGGGCATCATTTAAACTTGCCTGCGCGGCGATCGGTTTTGCCGTGATCGTCGGCCTGCCGCTCGGTTTCGTCGCCGCCGTGAAGCAGGGCACTTGGATGGATACCACGGCAATGATGACCGCCGTTTCAGGCCTCTCCATTCCGGCCTTCTGGTTCGGCTTGCTTACGATGTATTTCATCTCGCTGAAACTTGGCTGGCTGCCCACCTTCGGCTACGGCAATGGCGGCTTCAGGCACCTCATCCTGCCGGCGCTCACGTTGGGTATCGCGCCGATGGCACTACTCGCCCGGACCAGCCGCGCCGCCGTGCTGGAAACCATGAACGCGGACTTCATCCGCACCGCCCGCTCCAAGGGCAATACCGAAACACGGATCGTCGTGCGCCACATGGCGCGCAACGCCTTCGTGCTGGTGCTCACCACCATCGGGCTCCAGTTCGGCTCGATGCTGGGCGGATCGGTGGTAATCGAAAATCTGTTTGCGTGGCCGGGCATCGGCGCGCTGCTCACGCAGTCTGTCTCTATGCGTGACATTCCGATGGTTCAGGGCTGCATCCTGCTGATCGTGCTCTTCTTCCTCGTGATCAACACGCTGGTCGACATCGCCTATCTGCTGATCGATCCGCGCATCCGGTATCGCTAGGGCTAACATGATATTCCGTTCCAATCTCATTGTCGGTTTGACGATCTTCGCGCTGGTGGTGTTGATAGCCGTATTCGCACCGCTGATCGCTCCCTACGATCCGATCTCCCATTCCAACTTGCTCTATGCGGAGGAAGCACCCGGCGCGCAGTTCTGGTTCGGGACGGACGAACAGGGGCGCGATATCTTCTCGCGCATCATGTACGGCGCGCGGATATCGCTGATGATTGGCCTTGCCGTGCAAACTATGAACACCTGTGTCGGCGTGCTGCTCGGTTTGTCGGCCGGCTATCTCGGCGGCTGGTGGGACGAATTCGTTCAGAGCCTGACCAACCTAATGCTGGCCATCCCCACCGTCGTCTTCGCGTTGGCGCTGATGGCGGTACTCGGGCCCGGCATCGTTAGCCTGCTCATCGCGCTCGGCCTCACCGACTGGGCCTATAGCTGCCGCATTTCACGCGCGCAGGTGCTGACGCACAAGTCGCAGAACTATGTGCAGGCCGCGCGGACGATGGGCTATGGCCGGCTCCACATCATGTTCCGCGAAATCCTGCCCAATATCGGCGGGCCGCTCATCGTCGTGGCGACAATGGGCATCGGCTCCGCGATCATGGCCGAAGCCGCGCTGTCATTCCTCGGCCTCGGAGTCGTGCCGCCGGCGCCGAGCTGGGGCGGTATGCTGGCGAGAGCCCGCGAACAGCTCATGGTCGCGCCCTGGGTGGCGTTATTCCCCGGACTGGCGCTTTTCATAACGGTTCTCGGTTTCAACATGCTGGGCGACGGTCTGCGCGACCTCCTCGATCCGCATGGGAAGGCGAAGCGCTGATGACGGCTCAAACCATCCTGCAGGTCGATAAGCTGTCGATTGCCCTGCGCCTCAAGGGACAGGGCTTTCCGGCCGTCAGCAATTTGAGCTTCTCGGTCGAGCGCGGCGAGGTTTTCGGTCTGGTGGGAGAGTCCGGCTGCGGCAAAAGCCTGTGCGCGCTCACCATAGCGGGCCTTCTGCGCGACCCCTTGCACGTGACGGGCGGCCGGATCGACTTCGACGGGCAGGACATCAACCGGCTCTCGAACCGCGACATGCGCCGGCTTCGCGGCAACCGCGTCGCCATGATCTTCCAGGAGCCGATGACCTCGCTGAACCCGCTGATGACCATCGGCGACCAGATCGGCGAGATGTTTGAGCTGCACGAGAACATGAGCCGCCGGCAGGCACGCCTCAAGGCCGTCGAGTCGCTCGAGCAGGTGCAGGTGCCGAGCCCCGAGCGTCGCATACGCGACTATCCGCACCAGCTTTCCGGCGGCATGCGTCAGCGCGTGATGATCGCCATCGCGCTCGCCTGTAATCCGGCGCTGCTGATCGCCGACGAACCGACGACCGCGCTGGATGTAACCATACAGGCGGAAATCGTCGAACTGATCCTCGACCTGTGCAAGGCGCGTGGAACGGCTGTGCTGATGATCTCGCACGACCTCGGTCTGGTTGCGCGCATCTGCAACCGGGTTGCGGTTATGTATGCTGGCAGCATCGTGGAAGAACGCGCGGCCAGCGAAGTCTTCGTTGACCCGCGCCATCCCTATACGCAGGGGCTGCTTGCCTCGCTGCCCCGTCTCGGCCGGCGCCTGCAGGAAGGACGCAAGCCCCTGATGGAAATCAAGGGCGTCGTGCCGGCCTTGACCGAGCGCGGCCCCGGCTGCGGCTTTGCTCCACGCTGCTCAAAAGCGACCGATATCTGCTGGGCCGACATGCCGGCCGCGACCGCCCTGAGCGGCAGCGGCAAGATAAGGTGTTACCATCATGGATGACCTTCTCTTCAAGGATGCCAGTGCCGCCGCGAATTTCGACGCGCTCGATGTGTGTGATCTCTGTGTCCATTATCCGGTGCGAGAAGGTTTTCGCAGGAGGCTGCTGAAAGCCGTCAATGGCGTCACGATCAACATTCGCGCCGGCGAATGCCTAGGACTGGTGGGCGAATCCGGCTGCGGCAAGTCCACTCTCGCGCAGGCCATTATGGGTCTGGTGCCCATCACGTCGGGCTCCATTCGGGTCGCCGGCCAGGACGTGACGGACGCGGTTCAGCGCGATCCGCTCAGCCAGGCCCGCAATGTGCAGATGGTGTTCCAGGACCCCTTTGCCTCGCTCAACCCACGGCAAACCGTCCGGCAGGCGCTGGCCGGGCCGCTGCGGCTGCACGGCATGACGAACCGCGACGAGATCGAGGCGCGTGTCGTCGACATGTTGGCGCGCGTCGGCATGAAGGCCGACGCCGCCGACCGCAGGCCGCACGAATTTTCCGGCGGTCAGCGCCAGCGCATCTGCATCGCGCGCGCGCTCATTATCCAGCCCAAGCTGTTGGTCTGCGACGAGCCTGTCTCGGCGCTGGACGTTTCGATCCGGGCCCAGATCATCAACCTCCTCCTTCAGCTCAAGGATGAGCTCGGCATCGCGCTTCTGATGATCTCGCACGACCTCGGCGTGGTCGAGCACATGAGCGACCGCATCGCCGTCATGTATCTAGGCCGCATCGTCGAGGAAGGCATATGGCACGACATCTTCACAGCGCCGGCCCACCCCTACACACAGGCGCTCATCGCCTCGATCCCCGATCCGATCGCGCCGGCGGAAACGCTGCGGCGCATGAAGGGAGAAGCGCCTTCAGCACTGCGGCCGCCACCCGGCTGCGCCTTCAATCCTCGTTGCCCGGTGGCTTTCGACGCCTGCCGCTTGGGCGACGTTCCCTATTTCACGCCGCTGGCGCAAGCGCACCGCGTCCGCTGTCATTTGCTAAGCCAAGGTCAATAAAATGAGCCAAAACCCCTTCATGGTCGGGACGTTGGAGCAGAACACGATTGTCGTTCGCGTCGGTCACGACCCTGACGCGCCGCACATCGGCACGCTCACTATCGACGACTGGACGGTGAAATGCGCCGTCGGACGCAACGGCCTCGCCGAGCCGCAACACAAGCGCGAAGGCGACGGCAAGACGCCCATCGGCCGCTATCCGCTTCGCTACGGCTTCTATGATCCGGGCGTCTTCGGCGATGAGCCGCGTGGCTTCGATTTTCCGTTCCTGCCGAAGCCGGCGAACTATCGCTGGATCGAGGACCGTGACAGCCCGTTCTACAACCAGCTTGTTTTCGAAACCGACGATACGCAGCCTTCGCGACGCGGGGAGCGACTCTTCGACCTGTTTATCCCCGTGGGCTGGAACGATTCCATTCCGGCTGCCGCTGGCGGCTCCGCCATCTTCATGCATGCCGCGCGCCCCGATTATTCAGGTACGGCTGGATGCGTGGTCGTAGCGCATGACGATCTACTCGAGATGGGCCGCAGGCTGCGCCCGGGCATGGTGATCGACATCGCCCTGCTCAACCAAGACGCCAGACCCCTCGCACCGCTGATCGCCGCCGCGCCGCAATCGATCGAAAGCGCGACGTTCCACGGGCTGCGGCCCGGCCCGAAGGTCATCGTCACCGGTGCCGTGCATGGCAACGAACCCGCCGGCCCCTATGCGATCTCGCGCCTGATCGCCGAGTTCCGAACCGGTGCATGGCAACTGGAGCGCGGCACGTTGACCTTCGTGCCGGTGGTCAACGGGCTCGCCTTCCGCCAGAACACGCGCGTGGGCGATCGCAACCTCAACCGCGACATGTTCGAAAGCGCCATCCCGCAGGACAATGAGGACCGCGTGGCCAATGTGCTCTGCCCGCTTTTGCGCGCGCATGACGTGCTGATCGACCTACATTCCTTCAGTGGCGAGGGCGAAGCCTTTGCCTTGATCGGACCGAAGAACAATACCGGCCCGCTGGAGCCCTTCGCGCATGCTGACGCTGAAGCTGCGCTTGTGAAAGCCATGAACCTGCCGCTGGTGGTTCATGGCTGGCTCGCCGGGCATGAAAAGGCCCTGCGGCAGAAGCGGGCGGCGGGCGTCGCCGGCCTGTCGTCGCTCCATGGCGTCGGTACGACCGAGTTCATGCGTTTTGCAGGCGGTTATGGCGTGACGGTGGAATGCGGCCAGCATCTCGCGCCGGATGCTCCGCAGGTGGGCTATGACTGCGTCATCAACGGGCTGGTGCATCTGGAAATGGTCGCCGCGCCGGTGCCCGAGATCAGGCTGCCGCGCGTGCTAGAGATCACCGACGTCATCTTGGCCGACCATGACGATGACCGGCTGGTTCGCCAGTTCGGTACTGGCGAAGCGATCAGCGAGGGTGATGTGATCGGCTATCGCGCGGACGGCGGAAAAATCGTCGCGCCTTATGACGGCGCCGTAATTTTCGCAGGCAAGACCACCAGGGTGAACACCGAACTCTGCTATCTGTGCAAGAACAGCTCACAGCTCGGATAGTGGGTTGTGTCGCAAATGCGAACTGGAGACGCCGGCGGTCCACCAGTCGCTGCTCATGCAGCGTGTAAGTTGACAGTATGTCAGATTAGTTCTGCTCGCCTATTCTAGCACTACTTTGGCAGATTCGGGCAAGTCTGGTTTGAGATGATTTGTGCTCTCTTTGTTGGGGGTGCATATGACAGATTGGGATACGGAGCTTTCTGCATTTTTACAGCCTTTTCTGGAGAAGCT
>NZ_PXYL01000017.1 GCF_003012705.1 Pseudaminobacter soli (ex Li et al. 2025) | reverse complement strand
GCTGGCTGCGGCAACTGCATTCATACGGCTTATTGCGCGGCAGCTTTCGCCCCGAGGCGGAGATTGCCGTGCTGCGGTCCTATCTGCGCCAGCGGGAACGGCTCGTCGAATACGCAGCAGCCCATATTCAGCACATGCAGAAGGCGCTCATGGAGATGAACCTTCAACTCCATCATGTCGTCTCCGACATTACTGGCGCGACCGGCATGCGGATCATCCGGGCGATCGTCGCCGGGGAGCGAGATCCGGAAGTGTTGGCCTCATACCGGGACGTGCGCTGTCGGTCCTCCTTAGAGACGATCCGGGCGGCACTGATTGGGAATGGCCGCGACGAACATATCTTCGCGTTGGCTCAAACGTTGGACCTCTACGATGCCTATCAGGCCAAGATCGCCGAATGCGACGGCAAGCTGGAAGCGTCGGTCAAAGCGCTGACCACCCGTACCACGAACCCGGCACCATTGCCGAAACCGCACTTCCGCCTCCGAGCTCACCAGATGCAGGGGCTGCCTGGATCGGCCGCCCCTGCAGACGACTGCTGGTTTTCCGTTTTTACAATTGGTTCACGCAGCGTTGTCCCGAGAAGCGACGGTGGGGCTGCGCCGCCGGTCGCCCAATCCAGCAATTCCACCGTGTGCAAGACGGGAACACGGGAATAGCGCTGGATCTGCGTCATGCAGCCGATGTTTCCGGTCGCGACAATGTCGGGATCGGTGCTGGCGATATGCCCGGCCTTCCTGGTCCCGAGTTGGGCCGCGGTGTGAGGCTGCAGCAGATTGTAGGTTCCTGCCGAACCACAGCAGAAATGCTTTTCCGGCACGTCGAGCACATCGAAGCCGGCCGCGCGCAACAAGGCCCGCGGCTGGCGCGTTACCTTCTGGCCATGCTGCATCGAGCAGGGATCATGATAGGCGACGCGATATGCCGGCTTCTTGTCCGCGACCTCGAAGCCGAGTTCGGCCACCACTTCGCTGACATCCCTTGCCAGCGACGCGATTGTGGCCGCAGCCCTGCCGAGTTCCGTGTCGCGCGCCAGCAGATGCCCGTAGTCCTTGACCGTGGTACCGCACCCCGACGCATTGATGACGATGGCGTCTAGGCCATAAACCTTTTTTTCCCGCAGCCACGCCTCGACGTTTTGCCGGGCCAAGGCGCGCGCGGCATCCTCCTTACCCATGTGGAGCGGAAGCGAGCCGCAGCATCCTGCGCCGGCCACGACGACGACGTCGCATCCGAGCCGCTGCAGGAGCCGGATGGTCGCGGCGTTGATGTTGCCGTTGAGCGCTTGTTGCGCGCAGCCGGCAAGCAGGGCGACCCGCTTCCTTGCCGGCCTCGTGCCGGCGAATACGGCGGGGTCGAGGAACTGACCTATCGCATGGCTCGGCAGCATGTCGACGAGCGGCGCGAGACGGGCCGGCATCAGCCCGCGAAAGGGTTTTGCGGCTTGGCCGAGCGCAAGAGCGACGGAAAACATTCGCGGTCTCGTGAGCACCGTGGCTAGGCTTCGGCGCAAAAGCCGATCGAAGAATGGACGGCGATGATGCCGCTCAACATGGACGCGAGCCCGGTCGATCAAATGGGCATAGTCCACCTTGGCCGCGCAGGTCGACATGCAGGAAAGACAGGAAAGGCAGCTGTCGAGATGGCGTACCGTTTCGGGCTTCGGCGCACCGCCTTGTTCGAGCATCTCGCGGATGAGGTCGATGCGGCCGCGCGGGGATTCGTTCTCGTCGCGCGTCAGCACATAGGTCGGGCAGGTGTTGGTGCAGAAGCCGTAATGCACGCAAGTCTCGAGAATACCGTTTGCCTCCTCGATTTCGGGATCGCGAAGCTGCTCGGGCGTGAAGGAAGTCCGCATGTCGTCCCTGCTTGTCCGTGGCGCGGCCTGTGCCAGCCTTTCAGGAATCATTACCCCGGCTAGAGGGAGCGATCTCGGCCCAGCGTGCATCGCGGCTTGTTCGAGCCTGCAAAACCGCCCTTCCGGTTCAGCGGGCTGCCTGCTTCAGATAGGTGCCGTCGCCATAGAGCAGCGGATCGTGGTCGGGCCGCGACATCACTTCGACGACACGTCCCAGGACCACGTCGTGCGTGCCGGCGGACAGACTGCAGGCAAACTCGCAAAAAATGTTCGATTGGGCATCTTCGAGGAAGGGCACCCCGTCGCGCCCCTCTCGCCACCGGCCGGACCGGAAACGGCTGTCGCGATGCCTGGAACTTGTGAAGCTCCACATCAGGTCGTGATGGTCCTGATGCATCGCGTTGATGCAGAAGCGACGCGAGGCCAGGACGGCCGAATGGAGCGTGGTGTCGCGATTGACGCAGATGAGGCAGGTCGGCGGCTGGAGCGAGACGGAGGTCACCGCGGTCGCCGCCATGCCGCGCCATTCGCCGTCGGCCGTGCAGCTCGTGACCAGCGACACGATGCCGGTGAACTTTCGCATCGCGGTTCGGAAACGATCCTCCATCGAAGTCGGCAAAGCTGCGGCGTCATCGGGAGAAACCGTCTGCAAGGCGATCGGGATCATGGTCACTCCTCCTGCGCTGTCCCGGAGCGGCCTGACGCAATGGTCAGGCGCGAGGAAAGCGTCGGCCACCTGGGCGAAAGGGTCAATCGAGGGCGCTGCGCCTGACGCAAGGCATGGCGAAATCGCCGACATGCGCCTCAAAGCTGGCTGGCACAGCCGCGCCCCTCGCGCTGCAATGCCTGACGGAAGAGCTGGCGGTCGCTTTCCGAGCGCTGCCTTTCGAAGCTGATGGCGATTGCCAGCTTCTCATCGCGGTTGCGGTGCAGCAGCGGCGTTGCAAAGCAGCTGAGCTGCAGATCGAGCTCACCTTCCTCGACATGGATGCCGTCGTGGCGCGCTGCTTCGAGCGCGGCCGAAAGCTCCGCCCATCGCGTCTTCGTACGCGGCGTGAAGGCTGGAAACGGGTCAGCCGGCAAAAGCGTGGGCCGCAGGACGTTTGGCACGGAGGCCAACAATGCGCGGCCGGCCGCCGATGCCCACAGCGGATAGGTCGGCCCGACCTCGACATCGATCATCGCGCGCCGGCCACCGGCGAGCCGGGCCAGCGTGACCGCCTCGTTGCCGATGAGCTGGACGAGATAGACGGTTTCGCCGCAGGTGTCCGCGACACGCGCCATCGGCGGGGCGGCCACTTGGATCAGCCGGTCGACCCAGGCGGTGGCGAGGCGAAGCGAGCGGGTGCCTAATGTGTAGTCACGATTCGGTAACCGGCTCGCATAGCCGTGTGCGACCAGCGTTGCCAGGAGGCGGGAGGCCGTAGCCGGATCGACCCCGAGCTGGGCGGCCGCCTCGCGCACGCGGATTCCGGCAGGAGCCCGTCGCTGCATAATATCTAGCAGCTCGAGGGCCCGGCCCACCGAACGTATCTCTGCGCGATCATGTGGCTCGCGCCCCATCCCGCTTCTCCCACACCCGTTCCGGCCGTCCCCTTTTGTCTGGCCGTGCGCCCGTTTTTCACGCTGCGGCTTTGTCGGCGAAGCTCGGTATTACTTCTTCGCCGAACAGCCGGATAGTCTCCAGCATCCGCTTCTGCTCGGTAATCCCCCCATACATTATGAAGATCATGTATTCGACGTCCAGTTCCTCCTTCAGGCGCTGGATCTGTTCTCCGACAGCATCCGGCGTTCCCACCAGCTGGAAGCCGCTCTCGACCATCTGCTCGAACGTCTTCGGGACCGGGCCTTCCTGGCCTTTCATGCGCAAAGCCTCGAAGAACCCGAATTCGCCCAGCCAGTGCGTCCAGAAGGCGGACCCCTGGCGTGCCGTCTCCATGGCTTCCTCATGCGTCCGGCCGACCGCAAGGTTGCGGCAGAGCACGACGCCGCCACCTGTCGAATATTCACCGAAGCGCAGCTCGCGGCCATGCTTGGCGGCCTCGTCCATATAGCTCTGGAAGACCCAGCGCACGATGTCCAGATTTGCTGCGAGCGTGACGACCGAACTGCCGATCCGGGCGGACCAGTTGAGCGTCTCCGGGCTCTGCGTCAGGGTGGTGAAGAGCGGCGGGTGCGGCCACTGCCTGGGCTTGGGCACGGTCGCCACCTGATGGAGCGCCCCGTTGCGCACGCCGGCCTCAAGGCGCGCGGAGATCGGATGGTTCCACTGCAGGCCGCGCGGAGGCACGTTGATGAATTCGCCCTCGAAGTCCCAGAGGTCTTCCGTCCAGGAACGCCGCATCACCTCGAACCACTCCTCGACGATCCTGCGGTTGGTGGCCTCGATCTCGGCACGGCCGGTGCCGGCGGCATTGGCGTGATAGTGCTGGCCCATCACGCCTACCGAACGCGGCTGGTATCCACGGCTGAGACCGATATCGAGCCGGCCGCCGGTGAGATGGTCGGCCATGGCGATGTCCTCGGCCAGCCTGAGCGGGTTCCAATTCGGCAGGACCAGCCCCATCTGACCCTGCCGCAGCCGCTTCGTATGCTGGGCGAGGTAGACGTTGAGCATCAGAGGATTGGGCGTGACGTGGTAGCCCTCGATTTCGAAGTGGTGCTCGGCGAACATCATCGAGGTCCAGCCGGTTTCGTCGGCGCAGATCGCCTGCTCGCGCAACTCGTCGATGGTGTTTGCATAGCGGCTGCTGTCGAGGCCCCAAAGGCCCTTGCCTAATTCGGCTTCCGACGCGACCGCAACGGGATAGAACATTCCAAACTTCACGGCGACACCTCCCTGGCGGACCGGTTCGCGCGCCCGTCGGCCGCCTCGTAGGTCCATGCCGCCCGAGTAGCGGGCGGGTTGCCGTGAGGGTCAATGTGGATGATTGCGCCTGCCGCAACGTGTGCCGAAAAATACGGCTGCGCCTGCTTTTGGGCGGCGCGATCAGTGCTCAGGCCTCGGAAGCATGGAGGCCCGATGATCCCGGGGGGAAACGCAGTAGCTCCGTTTGAAGGCCTTGCTGAAGTGGGAGATGTCGCGAAAGCCGCAATCGAACGCGATCTCGGAAATGCTCTGTCGCGCCAGCGTCGCGTTTTCGAGAGCACGCCGGCAGGTTTCCAGCCGCTCGGCGAGAACCCATGCGCCAAATGTGGTGCCCATCTGCTGGAACCGCAGATGGATGGTTCGCACCGACACCCTGAGGTGGAAGGCTGCCATGCGCGGCGACAGGTCGGGCTGGCGGAGATTTTTGCGGCAGAAGGCCAGCACCGTCTCCGCCGGCACTCCCGCGATCTCCCGGCCAAGCTCGCCGGGTGCGGTGGCCAGCGCCAGCAGATTGCAGATATTCTCGACGAGCAGGTCTGCCTCGCTCGAACTGTTCATGGGATGATCGCTCAAGCAGGCCAGATGCTCGGAGGCGAGCCGGCCAAAGACCTCTCCGACCCCGATCCTGGCCAGCGGCGCGCGTCGGAACCATGGGGCTCTCTCTTCGAGCGGGCGCCGTGGGATCAGCGCGAGCGTCCTGCTGACCGGTGTCGGAAAGTCGACGCGGAATGACCGCTCGACATCGATGACGCCGATGTCCCCGGCCTCGAGGCTGATGGACGCATCGCCCTGTATAATCTGGCTGCGGCCTGCCTTTTGCCAGCTAACGAGATAGCCGCTTTCGCCGGACCGGGCAACATGGCTGCGATTTCGCACGATCTGGTGAGGTTTTGAGACAAAGCAGGCGAGTTTGGCGCTGCCGAGTATGCGGCCGGAGATCTGCGCTTCGAAATTCTCCGCGCCTTGCGGCTCCGCATCGACGTTCAGGATCGCCTGGCACACGGCGTCGCGCCAATAGGAAAAGCGGTGGCGGCTTTCCACGTCGGATGTCGACCAAATGCTCGTCACGGCCTCGAGCCTCCCTCCCTGAAGATCGGCATGCAGCCTAACGCAAAGCAGGGCCCTCCTCCAGCACATGGCCGCGACGAAAATGCCCGCAGCGCAACGGATGCCGAAAAGATGCGCGCAGGACCAAGCAGGCTTGCGCGCCAAGACAAGACGTCTTGTTCGCAACGACCTAGCCTCCGGTGATCGCGAGGCAAGACCAAGGACGGAGCAAGGAAGATGGACAGCGGACAGCCAAATCTGGAAGCATTCCTGGCGGAGGCGGACAAGGCGCTCGGCTCCGGCGGCGTCAACCGGAGCGAGGAGACGCTTCGGCGTTATGGCGAGAACACGCTTCCCGGCGGGGACAGGCTGCCGGCCGCGGTCGTCTATCCCGGTTCCACCGCGGATGTGCAGGCGATCGTGCGTGCGGCGAACGTCCATCGCGTACCGCTTTATCCGATCAGCACCGGCAACAATATCGGGCTTGGAAGCCGCTCATCCAACGCGACGGGGCAAGTCGTCGTCGACCTGGGCCGCAGGATGAACCGTATCCTGGAAATCGACGAGACGCTCGCCTATGCCGTGGTGGAGCCCGGCGTCAGCTATCAGGCGATGTATGACGAACTCGTGCGGCGCGGCAACCGGCTCATGCTCGACGTTACCTCGGGGCCGCCGCAGGGCGGCATGCTGGGCAATGCCCTGGACAAGGGTGCCGGCTACACGCCCTATTTCGATCATTTCGGGTTTGCCTGCGGCATGGAGGTCGTGCTCCCCACCGGCGAGATCCTGCGCACCGGCGACGGGGCGCTCGACAGCACCGACATCTCCAACTGGCACACGTCCAAATATTCGTTCGGGCCCATCCTCGACGGCCTCTTTGCACAATCGAACTACGGCATCGTCACCCGCATGGGCATCTGGCTGCTCCCGAGGCCGCCGGCGATCCGCTCCTTCCACTTCGCCTATGACAACGACGACGACCTTGAGGAGATCATCGATCTTTGCCGTCCGCTGAAACTGTCCAACTTCGTGCCGACGCTATTTCGCGTCACCAACGACCTTTATCTGTGCGGCTCCGAGGGCGAGAGCGCCGAATATAGGACATCTGCCGGCAGGCGGTCGATCTCCGACGAAGGCCGCAGGGCCCTGCGCGAAAAGCATGGCGTCGGCGCCTGGACCGTTTCGGGCGCGTTCTACGGCGCCAGTGACGCGGCGATCGAGCCGATGATCCAGCGCGTGCGCAGCCATTTCGGGCAATCCGGCAAGGCCCGCTATATTTCGCACGAGGAGGCGACCGAGATCGCGCCCCTGCAGGTGGCGATCAACGCGTTTTCAGGCGTGCCCAGCCTCGGCGAGCTCGGGCTCCTGAAATGGCGCCCCGGCGGCGGCAACAGCTGGTTCCTGCCCGGGACCCCGATGGTCGGCAAGGTGGCCAACGATTTCCAGCGTCTTTGCCGCGGCATCTATGAAGAACATGGGCTCGACTATACCGTCATGAATGTCTGCGCCGCCCGCTTCTGCCGGGGGCTGCACGTTCTGTCCTTCAATCGCGAGGACGAGGAGGAACGGGAGCGCGCCGGATCATGCTATCGCAAGATGGCGGAGGAAGTGGCGCGACGAGGCGTCTTCGTCGGGCGCTCGCCGGTCGACTTCCAGGAATTCCATATGTCCCAGACTATTCCTTCGTTCAGGGGCGCTTGCGCTTCGATCAAGCAGGCGCTCGATCCGAACGGTATTCTCGCGCCAGGGCGTTATGGCATCCATGCGGGATAGCGCAACGGGACTATTGTTGGGCCGTCAGGCGGTGGCATCGGGGACTCAGTCAATCGTGCTTGGCGATACTGATTGCGCAGTGTGACGCGGCCGCTTGATGCGGCAGTGAAGTAACCCCGCGCGCCCACGACCTAAGCGTACCCGCAGATGCGCTCGATCGCGTTTGGCTGTCCCGGAAGGGGCTCTACCAACCAGTCTCGGCAGCCAGATCACCTCGATGTTGCGATGGGTCTCGGCTTCCAGCCTGCGGCTCGATCGCACGGGGCCGAGATAGCAATAAACACAAAGCTTCAGCAGATCGGACGGATCATAACCTGGCCGCCTGGTCTCTTTCGCCGCCACCCGCACGAAACCGCCGGCAGCAAGATTGTGGATCGGCGCCGATAACTTCCCCCTCAGCCGATCAGCATCAAGCGCTTGACTTCGCTCGCAAATTCATACGTTCGGCGGGGTCATTGTCGGGCGCCGACCTTCACCCCACCGCGTTCACGCATTGTATAGCTAATTCTACAAGTTCGCGTTCCTTGGGGCGGGTCAACCTTCGGCGCCGATTCACATTCCTACCCGAAATGGCCCCTCTCGCGGCGCGGAAGTCCAAAAACGAGCTCATGGACGCTCCGCTCAACGGGAGCGGATGTGGTATCCTAGCGGGCAACGACGTGTTATATAGAATATTGATATTTAGGTAGATTGGAGCCTATTCATGGCGTTGAGCATCAAGGATCCCGAGACTGAGCGTCTTGCCCGCAACCTTGCGGAACGTACAGGCGAAAGCCTGACGGTGGCCACGCGTCGTGCGCTCGAGGAGCGGCTGCGGCGGTTTGGCGCCGACGCGCGTAAGGCCGCGCTGCTGGAAGATTTGGCCGCAAGCCGCCGGCGCTGGAGCGGCATGGCTGTGATCGACCACCGTAGCGCCGACGACATTGTCGGCTACGACGACAACGGGTTGCCCGCCTGATGGTTATCGACACATCCGCAATCGTCGCGATCGCCCAGAACGAGCCTGAAGCGCCAACCTTCGAGCAGAGGATCGCGGACGACCCGGTCAGGTTTATCTCGGCCGCCACGCTGCTCGAAGCGGCAATGGTGCTGGAAACGCGCTTTGGCGAGCCTGGCGGGGCCGAACTCGATCTATGGCTTGCGAAAGCCAACGTGGAAATCGTTGCCGTTGAGGCTGAGCACGCTGATCAGGCGCGGCGCGCCTGGCGCCGCTACGGCAAGGGCCGGCATCCGGCCGGCCTGAACTATGGCGACTGCTTCTCCTATGCCCTTGCCAAGCTGACCGATGAGCCTCTGCTGTTCAAGGGCAACGATTTTGCCCAGACCGACATTCGGCCGGCAGTGCCTGCCAATGCGCAGTGAAGAGCCCGATATCCTGGCTGAGAGCGGCGGAGAAGACGCCCTTCCCGACCTCATCGACGTCGTTTTGAGCATCACTCGCAGTTCGCCGCCATGCGTCACCGACCCGGACCACCTCATAGGGGCAGGCCAACATGGGACGCCATCTGCGAAACCACGTCTCATATGTTGGCGACGACTGCGTTGTTCTGGATGGTGACGATGGGCGCGATCTCAGTTCGATCGGGCTGTCTTTTGGTGGCGATGCCGCTTCTATCGCGAACAAGAGGCAAGCCGACATGCTGAGCGAGATCCAACTCGGTCGTGAAGACGTTTCCTCGATCCTTTAAACGCGTCAGAACGAAGGTGTCTTCGGCGATCTGCCTCCGAATTTTCCCTTTGTTGTCGTAAGAATGGCCCATCTTAGTGATTGAGAACCCAGCGAGGGTCACAGACGGCACGCCCGTGAAAAGTGCGTAGCACAGGGCGGCAACTCCGTTCGTCACATGGCCGACGTCCCCAACATCAGAGGGAAGTCCGCCAGTCACGACGTCGACGATCGCCTCGCGCTCAGCTTTAGTGGCGCGCATTAGGCTCTCATAACGCACGCGCGGCTTAGCCAGAAGGCTCAGATACATCACCCAAAGAGGCTGCGTATGGAGCCAGAGGAGGCCTCTCGTCCTTACATGAGGATGCTCTTCCCACGACTTCTTCCGCTTGCGGAACGTCAAGTCGGCGGGCGGGAGACCTAGTGCGTTGGCTGTCTTGCCTGAGTTGTTGACGTCGACGCGTGCACAATGTCCAACCAGGTCAAATGGAATCGTGGGGGACGGCGCGGAGCCGAGGATCAACCACGGCTTATCCAGAATGCCAAGCCGCGAGAGCCAGCGACGGTGCCTTCCTCGCAAGGCTTCAAGTGCGTCAGGTTCAATCGCCATCGCAAATTCCATAGCTAAAGTAGTTGGCGCTAAATTAATTGAAGCTAGCGTATTTACTGCCTGTCATTCTTCTCTGACAAACGGTTATTTGATTGTTTGTTAAAACACTCGTAACACATCAAAAAGCTGCTCGAAAAGCCGGCGGCCGGCAAATAGAGCTTCATACTCGGTCAGATATTCTGCGGCCGGTGTACGCAATAGATAGGACTTTCATTCTTCTAAAGCGCGCGACATTCACCAAGTCTCAATGTTGGCCTCGTTGAGCTTGTCGGCTAACCACCATCCGAGAACTTCACAAGCTTTGGGAGCGCCGCTTTTCAAGCGCTGCCTCGGCGCCGCAATTTTTTCATAACTCGTCTCACCATCCCACGCCTCACGGCGGGACGCGTTTCCGCTGACACGGCGCCAGATCCTGCGCGAGAACACCAAGCTGAAAAAGCTGTGCGGGGTGCGGCCGTGAAGGTGCGGTTGTGGCTGGCCGCGTTGTGGTTCGGTGTGCTGCCAATGGGGCTGGTCGCATGACGATCGAAGTAGGCGCTTGCCCTGGCGATCTTCGCGGCACTCTCCGGTGTGTTCTGGAAGAGATGCACTCAGCCAGTCGACCCGACGAAGCGCGAAAACAACAAGGCGGTCAGCAAGCCAAATACCAAAGACGTCCGCACTGCCGCCCCTGCCGCATTGCCATTTCGTCCAGGAAGGATTGACGACGCGGTGGGTGGGCATGGAGGAGGCGACTCCTCACCCCCCTCTCCGGAATGAACGGCTCAGTCAGGCTGCGTTCATGTCGCCAGGCTATGTTGCCCTACCCTGTTTTGGGGCTCCACGGAGAGGATTATGAACTTCTACAAAACTCTGACAGCCGCTGCCCTCGTGCTGACCGCCGCACTCGCTGGTTGTTCTCAAACTGAACAGAGAGCTGGAACGGGAGCGCTCATCGGGGGAGCCGGCGGTGCCCTCATCGGCCAGGCTATTGGTCGTGACACGAAGAGCACAGTAATCGGCGCTGGTGCCGGTGCGCTGCTTGGTGCCGTTGTTGCCGGCTCAGGCAGCCAGCAACCTCGCGGTCAAGAAATGTGCCGTTACCAGGACCGTTACGGACGCGTCTACACTGCGCCTTGCGACGACCGCTACTACGGCGGCGGCTACTGATCGCCGGTGCCCGGCAAGGTTTGAACTTTGCCGGGCATGGTCATCGGCCCACCGCCTCCGGGAGATGACGGGTGACGATAACGCCACTACGCGCGCAATACGCTTTTTAACGGTCACCTCGAATGTCATCTCGGACCGATCGCAACTCGTTTCGGACCTTGTCCAGTTCGGTGTCCTTGATAAGTTCGTCGAACTGAGAACGAACTTGGGCTGCCATACGACGAAGATTGCCAATGGTCTTGCCCAGCTTGGCAAGAGTGCGCTGGAGATCCCGAGGACCAATCACCACCAATGCAACCGCTGCAATGACAATGAGTTTCGCACCATCGATTCCGAACACGGCCTTACATCCTTCTCACGTCGGGGACAAAAAAGCCGATCGATATCGGAACCGCAACCGCTCGTCTCTCCAACGCAAACGGCCACCAAGGCCAGCCGAGCGGACTAAGCATTGGGGCACGTGTCCCGCCGGCCGCTCTGATCAGAGCGCCCGCCACCTCTGATGCGGAACAGAAGGTGACGGGCGCTTTGGGATCTAGCGTTCGCAGACCGAAGGACGCTGGAGCCATAGGCAAGTCATAAGCCAAACACACCGGCGCGCTGATGTTCCTCGGCCAGAAAAGAAAGCCCGTCGTCTGCGAACGGCGGCCACTGAGGGATGACACATTTGGGGATCAAATCTGCCCAACCACAACGGGCTTGACACACTGTCGTTCCGGCCTATTCCGGTCTTCTAGCGAGCTTTCGGCGCTGACGCCCCAGTTCTGAAAAGCCGCCGCTTCGCGACTGGTTACCGCTTTCGGCTGCTGTCCTTTTGGATGAATTGCTGGTCGCGAGTGGAGGTATGATGCTTCGTTTCCTCGAAAGGCGACTGGCGGCATTAGGATTGACCAGGTGAAGACCAGTAACGAGTATGGCGCCCTCATGTCGCCAGCACCTTGCTCCTCATGAATGCGCACTTATGGATACCGAGGTGGGGAGGCTCAGTTCGACGAATATGCCTGAACGAGGCGGATGATCCACGATTTCTCGAATGTGGAAGTGGGGCCGGCCCTACTTGCGACCATCACGGACATTGGGGACAGCACACATCATGCTCGAAAAGAAGAATGAACTGAACGAAGTGTAGCCTTAGGAGGGGCTTGGGGGATGAACAATCGTACGTGTGCCGCAATCTCCGCGGCGGTCCTGGTGTACGCTATAGCTTGGTCAACACACGCCGATGCCAGAAACTCTGGCCGTAGCGTCTATGGTTTCAGGACGGGCTATTGCAAGACTGCAAGTTGCTTCGGCAAGCATCGGAGCGGCCGTAATGTCTATCTGCTGACAAAGAGGAAGAGCCACCACTCTCGGCGACGCTAATCACTGTTCTGTCGAGAGGATTCGAGATGACCGACATAAGTGATCGCTTCGTCATTGTTTGGCTCGCCGCCGATGAACGCCAAGCGCTCCGTCGGCTTGCATCTGTGTGCAGAGTCGACCTGGAAGAAGCCGCAGCAGCCGTTATGCGGGAATGTCTTATCGCGACTGGCTATCTGGAACCCGAGCATGGGCTCGATGCGGATACGGAGACGGCCGGGAGCGCGTAACGCGGTTGCTTGGGTCAAGTCGATAGAATTGGATGCCGGAGCACCTCAGATTGACGGCCGGAACCAGACGACGCTCTTCGCAACTCTTTGGCATCACGCCGATCATCATGCCGTCGCGGCGCTGCTTGCCCGTCAGCGCCATTGATGCTTACCTGCGGTTGTTATCGCCGTTGGGAGGGGAGCGTTATGAACAATGTTGTCGAGGCTGTGGATGAAGACGAACCAGCAGAACTTTCGTTCAACGAGAAGAAGGGGCAAGGAAGCTCCATCGCCACGGATATGATCCCGTTCGGTCGACTTTCCGCTGCACTGATTTATGCCGTCGAGACAATGCATGACAGCCATCGGCCCCGCTGCTTGATCACGACGCGCTCAGGAAGCATCTACCGCTGGAGCCAGATCACAGCGCTGTACGAGCACGCCAAGATCGCAACGTAACTGCGTCATAGACCGCTTGCTTCCAAACCGACCCTTGCGCCGCTCTTTCGCGCTTGCGCTACCTAATCGGTGGCCTGGTGGTCTGGTCGGCATGTCTGCCCTAGCGATCTGTCGATCACCATCGTCGTTATGGCGGTCGTCGTCCTGGCCGCAGCGACGCCGCTGGCCGGCGCCAACAATCCGCCGCCCGGCTGCCGCATAGATCCGCTACGGTTTGTAGTCAGTAATCGCATGACACTTCAACAGACTCCGCCGCCTCGTTCCCATTGCTGCGAAGTGGTTAAACGGATCGGATTTGAACCGATGACGGCGCGGGTGAGCCGCGTCCGCCGACCTAGCTGCGCTACACTGTTGAAAACAATAAAGCCGCCGCCCGGTTGGACCCTAAGCGGCTTCGTGAAAACCGGAGTTTCGGACAAATGGATGGCAACGCGCTGATGTCTCTTCGGAAGAAGTTTGGCCTCACACAGAACGCAATGGCGGCGAAGATGGGGCTCAGCCGCCGCGCCTATTTCAATAGTGAGGTCAGTGGCGAAGAGAAAATAAATGCTCGCCATCAGCTACTTGCTGAACGAGTGGCGCTTTCCGAGGCTGTTTCGCAAGGCGATCCGAGTTTGGCTACCCCCAATGTTCGGCAGGAAGCTGAGGCCCTGGCAAAAATGCTGGATGATCCGAAGCGAACCTGAACTAGCCTCGTGGCAGGCGGGGTCGTTTGCTCACGCTGAGCGACGCGCCTTCCTCCTGATTGCAGGAACCCTCACTTCCGGAAAATCTGCACGGCGGTTTCAGCGCGCGCTGTCGGCTGCTGTCGCCCGCCGGCGCCCCCGGCCACCACGACCGCCCGAAAGGCAACGCCCAAAAAAGTTGCGTTGTGCGGCACACCCCTTACGTAGTCTCCAACCTAGGAAGGATCCGGATAGCCCCGACCACCGAATTATCGTCAAGAACGCAAAGAACGCGACCGCGCAAAGGCCAGTAAGAAAGCCGAGAAACTCACCGCCAAAGCAGCGACAAGAGAGCGACAATCGGCCGGCACCAAAAGCGAGACGGAGCCTACGGCACTATCGGACGATTAGTTGGTTGATCGCTAAACTTTCTCTTCAGAAAAGATGCCGGCCTCACGGGCCGCCGCTACAAAGGCGCGTCGGGCGCCGATTACTGGTTTGTTCCCCAGATTGACGTCCGAGTACGCATTGAGAGCCGCTCGGTGCTTGTCACTTTGCTTGCTGGGCCATTGTGCTAATCATCGCGCGAGGTAGCCAGCCTGTGAACTTACTCGGTGCGTGAGCGATACCTGCTGTGCGAGAATTTCCTCAGCGAGCAGAGCTTGCAGCCGTCGGAGGTTTCGGTCAGGCGATAGTATCGCATCCCGCTTCAGGCTCGATCCTCGCGCGAGTGCGTCAGCGCCGCCTCCTGCAAAGGTGCCACCCATGTCTCCAACGACGTGCCCCAAGGGATCATTGACAGGGCAATGGGCAGCCCGGCGTTTTTGTCCACATTTCCGCCGTGGAGCGTGCTGGAATGCGGCCCCTCGTAGAAGGTCAACAACTCACCTTCGACGTCGTTACGGATCAGCGCAAAGGCAAGAGTTCGGCCGAAAACCTGCAGTCCGCATGAATGCTGCTTCCGGTCTTGGACCGCGCGTTTGCTGGCCGTCGGGCCATCGGCAGAAGGTCGGGAAGTTCCCGGCCTTTTTTCGTCCCAAGGATGACCATGATGAATGGGACCAATAACAGTATTCGCTCGCAACGGGCCAAACGGGATAGGACCGAGACAACGACCAAGATTGCTCGTGATCTAGTCGACGCGGAGATTCAAACGAGAACCGAAGACACAACGCCTTCGGCTGGCTCGCTTGGCCAGGGAGGCTGCAGAGCCCGCACAGATCAACAAGGCGGCGAGCAAGAAGCGCCCTAGCTGATGGTCAACGCGTGACGCTCGGACAGGCGCTCGCAAGTCCAGCACGGGGTGAGTTCTGCTCTCCCTATCAGCTATTTCCTAATCGCAAACTATCCTTGCCTGAAACGCAAAAAGGAGATCGGGTGATTGCGGCTCGCGTGGCGCTCCCGCTGCGGGGGTGACAGGATTTCAATCCCGGGCAGGCTCCTCAAGCTTAACTGGTCAAGGAGTCTCTGCCCATGGAGACCGAGCCAAACGCTATCGGCGCGGAGCAGACGGTATGCGGGCTTCATCAGAACGTGAGCCGAGTGATCGGCCACCGCTGACGGCAAAGGACTGTTTGCAAATCCGGACAATGGGCTCGGATCGAGACTTTTACCACGTCGCTCTGGGACGACCGCTCATGGCGCGGCGGCTCTGGCCTTGTCGAACAGAAAGTACAGCCTAGCTCTCTGACAACAACTAGCAGGCATTTGGGAGAGTTTTCAAACTTCTGGCTTGTTTCAGAGGAGCCGATCATGAAGAGGCGTACGTTCCTGACCGGCGGCGCAACCGCCGCCGCTACTGCTCTGTCCGCAAATATTGCCCATCCGCAATCACCGCCAGCCGCTGGCCAGCCCTTGTCGCCAGCTGATGCCGCTTCGGCTGCGGCTCGGCTGCGTGCTCAGTTCGCCAGCACTTTCGATCCCGCCTATTTTGAGAACGTCATTGTCCCGTATTTTCTCGTGAGCACCTACCACGGTGAAGAGCCGATGCTCCCCATGATCGGGGTGGCCCTCACGAAAGAGAACGCGCTGCCTTACGACCTCTGGGGCCTGTTGAGCGAAACCTGGCAGCCGGCGCCCGAGCACGGCGTGACGGTGTTCCTGCAAGGGCTTGAAAAGCGCGGACCGGACAATCGAAGAAAGCGCATCTACATGTCGGCCGTGACGCCCGATCTCTATCGTGAGAAATACGGCGGGAAAGTTGCGGCATTCTTCGACAAGCTGATGTCGGACGAGAATGCCGGGAAGCCGCTGATGCGGCCCTATCTCGAGGCCTATTGGGATCTATATTGGGACCTGCATCTCGGCGTCTCGCACGACCAGGTGCCGGACCGCATCCGCCAGATCGGAAACGCCTTCAATACCGTGCTTGCCTATCGCGACCCGACGACGCGGATCGTCTACGACAACTACATGGTCGTCCATTCGAACCTGGGCTACCTCAAGACCTGGATCGACGAGAAGATTTCCGACATCAAGGGGGGAAAGATCCAGAATCCGGACAAGACCTTTGCCTGGTACTGGATCAAGAACGCCGGGGACGGAGAGTATTTCGCTCCCAAGGACGTCGTTTTCGAGTGTTTCCATAACTTCGTGGCGTTCAGCCAGTGGGGAAACACGCTCTATAACATCATGCGGAAGCTCGGCACCGGAACCGGCGATCCGGAAGCAAGGTCATGGTTCAAATCAACCATGGAGGGCGATTTCGACAACGCCAACGGCGCTCCGTTCACGCCGCTGGAGCGATTCACGATGGAACTGTTCCGTACCATCTCGCCCAATGGCGGCAGCATTTCCGCGCTCACGGAAACCAGGCCGCCATACTATGAGCGGCATGGCTACATCGTGACCCCGCACACATCAACGAGCAAGGACCCGGTTCACTGGAAGAACCCAACCGACTTCGATCCGTCTCGCTACGAACACCAGCCAACCAGCCAGGACATCGATGAATCCAAGGCGCTTTCCATGGGCTTCGCGAAATGCCCGTTCGACAAGACGGGCTTCGAACTGACGGATGGCCGCAAGGGCACGATGGAAAATAGTGCCTTCGGGACTGTATTTGGTAAGGTCGACGGCAAGCCGCTTCCGGTGTGTGACTATGCGGGCTTTGCGCCCTTTGGTTTCGGTTACCGCCGGTGTCCCGGCGAACAACTGACCATTCTTGCTTTCGCGGATTTTCTGAAGAAGGCATGGAAGGACAAGCTCGAATTCGTCGAGCTTGAGATCAGCAATCCCGAGCCGCTGCCGATTGGCCCGACGACCGTCATCGGTGACAATATGGGCTTCGTGAGGGGTGGTTAGGCTTCCCGATCGGCAGCTTCCGCACCACCGATCGGCGATTTCGTCTTTCCGTCGTGCCTGATGTCGATGAGAGTTTTGTAGCCATCCGTGGCCTGCGTATCGGCGCCAGCAGTGTAGGCTTCGATCTCCCGGGCAAACATGACCAGACGGTCGTGGGAGATCACCTCGTGCGCGACGCAAGATGCCGACTTCAGCTCATAATTGCTGTGGCAGATAGCGAAGTCGATGATGTCTCCATCTACCCGAGGGCATCTGCGTCTGTCTCGCTCAGCTTGGACCGCCGTCTTGGCGAGATCGGCAATCTCGAACACGATCTGGTTCGAAATCCGCGATATGGCCCTCTCGTAAGCTTCGAGAAACCAGATGAGCCGAGAGTGGGCTAGTCACGTAAACCAAGTGCGATGAATTGGGGCATAGACGTAGCAACAAGCGCCATCGTTTCCCGCCTCAGATTATCGCGCACGCCGCGTGGCTCTATTTCCGGTTTCCCACGAGGGACGAGTCACCGAACAAACGTTCGCTTTGGGACGCACTGCGACTGACCGGCAATGGCGCGATCGCGACCTACAGCGCGTTCGCCGACGATATCTGATTTCGGGCAACGGCGAAGCCTATCCCTACGGCCGACATGGGCGCAAAAGGGCCACTGGCAACTAATCTACGCAGACTGACAGTGGGCTAGGAAGATTGCACCGATTGCCCCTCGCGGGCTACGCAGTGCGTAGGTTCCAAGACTCAGCTAAACCAAGCTGGTGTGCATCTGGACCTAGACGAAATTGATGGCAGAGACTGATCTCTATCTTCCACTGAAAGCCTTCATGGAAGGCGCTGGTTATTCCGTCAAAGGCGAGGTCAACGGCTGTGACCTAGTCGGAGTGAAAGACAGCGACCCGCCCGTGCTCATCGTTTGCGAGATGAAGCTGACCTTCAATCTTGAGCTGATCATGCAGGGCGTGAACCGGGCGGCAGTCTGCGACGAAGTTTGGCTTGCGGCGCGATCCTCCAAGACCGGAAAAGGTCGGGAGCACGACGCGCGTTTCCGCAATCTGTGCCGGCGTCTTGGCTTCGGGCTCATAGCCGTTTCAGCGTCTGGAACGGTGGAGGTTATCGTAGCGCCATTTGCAGCAACGCCTCGCAGAGATCCCAAACGGCGCTCTCGGCTCCTTGAGGAGCACCGGCGTCGGGTAGGAGATCCCCAGAAGGGCGGAGGTCGCGGCAAGCCGATCATGACCGCCTACAGGCAGGACTGCGTGCTATGCGCGACGTCGTTGCTGACCGGACCACAAAGCCCCAAACAGCTACAGACACTGGTTCCGAGAGCGCCGACAATCCTGCGAAGCAACGTATATGGATGGTTTGTGCGGGAGAGAAGGGGAATCTACGCGCTAACGGACCTCGGCAGGGCCGCTGTGCTGCCATCTCAGGATTGATTGGCCGCTTGCGAGCCAGATGACGCGCTCAGCGCCATTTCTATTATAACGCCGCTTTTGGGGATCTGCGGCGACGACTACAACAACCAACACGGGCCGCCCGGCATCTTTGGGGCCGGGAGTTGACGGTCTGCTTTTGGCGCTGGCTCGTCAGAAAGCAGCCGTTGCGCTGCCGGAGCCGGCCGTTTCGGGTCGACATGGCCTCGCTGGAATGACTGGATGGACTCTATAAGTAGATCTGTGGAGGTGCGCCTCTCTCCGCCTTCGTCCCAGATTCCATCCAGCCGATCAATGCCGCCACGCTTACTTCTAGTTTTTTGAATCTATCACGTAGTTCCCAAATTTCGTCGGCACGACTTTGCTGACCTTCGGTATAGTAGTGCTGATACGCGTCTTTGAGGTACTCGATCTGCTGGCCGGATTTCTTTTTGATGGGGCGCAATCGGGTTAGCTGGTACGTGGATGACGCAGACATATCACACAACTGGGCGTGCAGCTCGGCATAGACGGACGGTGCCTTTGTGGCAGCATCGATATAGAAAGCGGTCGAGGCCTGGTCTCTCAATTTCCTGTTCGTCTTATGCGGGCTTGGCTTTCCCTCAATCACGCAAATTGCTGATTGCATAGCTGCCTGCTGGGTTGGATATGGATCAGAGTAATAGGGGTCGTCATCACCTTGGGACTCATCAACGCAATATTTCCAGCCCCCATCTGACTGGAAAATAGTCACTCGCAATCCGTCCTGAATCCTGGTTTGATTTCCATTCTCGGATAGGTGCCAGTTGCCTTCACGTGCGCCTTTGGCAAAGCCTCGCGCCATCGAAATAATACTGGCGATTACAACTACACCAGCCAGAAGTAATAAAAGAAATTCCATGGCTCACCTCTCTTGACGAGAGATGACAATCGCTAGAATCCTTTGTCAATCTTGTCGCAGTGAGACACCGTGGCCGCCGAAGTGCTGTGGGAACGCGCCGCTGAACGAGTATTTAAACAGCGCTCGACACGCGCGCGAGGGTGACCGACGCCGACCTGGGCGGGTGATTGGCGTCGGTCGATGCGGCATGTGTGACGGCTAGCCGCAAGCACCGCATGTCATCGCAAGCCGCAATTGGCCAATGAACTTTTGCGACCGAACATTGCGCAAATGACTTGGCCATCGGGCCGCTTATCCTACCCTCATCACCCTCAACATCGCGTGAGGCTGAATAGGCGCGCCCCCTATCAAAGCCGCCAACATCTCCGCGCCGCAATGGCCCGGCGAACGTCTTCTTCCGCCTCATCGAGCAGGTTGGCTGGTGCTCGTAAACGGCTGTGGAGAACCATCAAATGCGAGGAAGTCTGACATCGCCATGGTGAGGGTCAGCCAAGCCGCAGCGCAACGACGCCCGCCACGATGAACATAGCCGCGGCCGCCCGCCACAGCGTCGCTGTCTCGCGCAGGGCGAAGACCGAGATCATCATTGCGAACAGGATGGACGTTTCGCGCAGAGCCGCTACCGAGGCGATCGGGGCGCGCGTCATCGCCCACATGGCGATCCAGTAGGATGCCGCGCCCAGCAGCCCGGTAACGATGCCGGTCTTCCACTCCGGCAGCATGGCGGCGAGCACGCGGCTGCCGCGCAGATAAAGGCAGAGTGCCAGCGTCCAGAGCGCGTCGGTCACGAACAGCCAGACGGCGTAACTCGAGGCGGTTGAAGCCAGCCGCGCCCCACTGCCGTCCGTCAGCGTGTAGCCGGCAACGCATACGGAAGTGATGAGCGCGAATCCTACCGACCGCCGGTCAAACACGCCGACCTTCCTGCCGCCGCGCAGCGACATCAGAAGCGTACCTGCGCTGAGCAGAACGATGCCGGCGATGGCGACCTGCGGCGGGAACTCCTTGATGAGGAGGATACCGCCGATCGTGGTGAGCAGCGGCGCCGCGCCGCGGGCAAGCGGATAGGCCTGGGCCAGATCCCCGGTCTCGTAGGCTCGGATCAGGAACAGCCGGTAGAGGGTGTGGATGGCTGTCGAGAGCACGATCCAGGTCCACACTTCCCTCTGTGGGAAATCGACCACCAGCATCGCGGGAGTGGCCGCGACGCCCATGCCGATCGTCATCAGGGAAATCGACAGGAATCGGTCCAGGCGGATCTTTATCAGCGCGTTCCAGACGGCATGCATGGCGGCAGCGCCCAGGACGGCAAGGAAGACGGAAAGGGTCATGCTTGGTTCACCGCTCCGGAGTCTGGCCGCCGTCAGGCGTCTCGAGGTCGATTTCGATCCACAGTGGATGGTGGTCCGACGCGATCACTGCATTGTCGGCATGCACGGTCCGCACCCGCGATGCCAGCCTGGAGCTGACGAAGCAATGGTCGAGCTGGCGCTTGCGTGTCTCGCCGTCGATCACTTTGACATGGGTGTGGAGGCCGTCGGGCCGACGGCCAGGCGCGGCGGCGGCGTCTACGAAGCCGTCGAGATAGGCCGCCCCGCGATGGTAGGGATTGTCGCCGACGATGCGGCTATATTCGGCGCTGCCCGGCTCCATGTTGAAATCGCCCATCCAGATCGCGTCGAGCGGGCTCTCGGGTTCGGCTTCGCCATGTGTCCAGTCGCGCGACGGCTCATCGTCCACGCCGCTCCACGGTCCGCCCTCGAAGGGGACGCGGCGGTGACGACCGAGCAGAAAGTCGATCTGTTCCAGCCGCTCGTCAGCGCCGATATGGGCGAGGTGCAGCGAGAAGAAGCGGATCGGCCCGCACGGCGTGCGGATCAGGCATTCGAGCGCCGGGTTCTGCGTGTTGAGCGGGGTGACCGTGCGCCGCATCGGCAGCAGGTGCAGCCGCGACCAGGCGATCGGAAGCCGCGACAGGATCATCGTGCCGAACTGCCGCCGCCGGCTGATCATGCGGCCGTTCTCGCGGAAACTCGCGTCCATGTCGTAGGCCGGGCCGTAGACAAAATGGTGGTCGGGCAGAAGGCGCGACAGGATTTCCGGCTGATCGTCGTAGTTGGTTCGGCGCCAGTAGCGCTCGACTTCCTGGAACGCGATGACATCGGCGCCGGCAACTACACGCGCGGCGCGCTCAAGGTCGTAGCGACCGTCAGCTCCGAAGCCGTACTGGATGTTGTAGCTAACAAGCTTCAAAGCAATTTCCTCCCCTACTCGCAGTAGACGCGTCAATCCACCGTTGCAATGAGCGCGGGAGCCCTGTTGATTGGGCCACGTGAGGTACAAAGTACGGGACCTAGGAACGGAGGTTATTCGAGTATATTCGCCCGCGCCCGCGTTCTTTTTCGCTTTCCACTTGACCTCAAAAAGCCAACTAGAGAAGTATCCTGCCATGACTTTCTGCAACGGAGGGACAGATGTCTGACGAACTGAACCACCTCGCCCTGCGGATGGCGAAGGGCGCCTTGTCACGCCGCGATTTTCTGGGGCGCGCGGCTGCGCTTGGCGTATCGGCGATCGCAGCCAATACAGTGGCCGGAAAGGCGCTGGCACAGACACCTGTGCGGGGCGGCATCCTCAAGGCTGGACTGCAGGGCGGCGAATCCAGCAATAGCCTCGACCCCGCGCTCAATCTCAGCCAGGTCACCTTCTCCTTCTGCAAGCAGTGGGGCGAGTTCATTGCCCGCCTGACACCCGAGGGCGGGCTGGAAAACCTGATCGCCGAGGAGATCGGCGCCTCCAAGGACGTCAAGACCTGGACGATCAAGGTGCGCGACGGCGTCGAATTCCACAACGGCAAGACAGTAACCGCCGAAGACGTCGCGGCCACCCTCGAAAGGCACAGCGACGAGAAATCGAAGTCGGGAGCGCTCGGCATCCTCAAAAACATCAAGGGGATCAAGGCCGCTGGCAAGGAGGTAATCGTCACGCTCGCCGACCCCGACGCAGACTTTCCCTACCTGATGGCCGACTATCACCTCGTCATCCAGCCGAACGGCGGCCGGGATGACCCCAATGCCGGCATAAGCGCCGGCCCCTACAAGGTAACCGTCAACCAGCCGGGAGTGCGCCACGGCGGTGAACGCTTCGCCAATTATTGGCGCGGCGACAGGGCCGGTCATGCCGATCAGGTGGAAATTGTCGTCATCAACGACGCTACCGCGCGGCTGGCGGCCCTTCAGGGCGGACAGGTACACTTCATCAACCGCGTCGAGCCGAAGGTGGTGGATCTAGTCAAGCGCGTGCCGGGCGTAACGATCGAGAACGTCTCGGGCAAGGGCTATTACCCGTTCAACATATTCTGCGACACCGCGCCCTTCGACAACAACGACCTTCGCATGGCGCTGAAACTGGCCATGGACCGCGACGAACTGTTGGCGAAGATCCTGCGCGGCTACGGTTCGGTCGGCAACGACTTCCCGATCAACGAAGCCTATCCGCTGTTCTCCGACGACATTGAACAGCGCAAGTTCGACCCGGAAAAGGCGGCTGCGCTCTATAAGAAATCGGGCCATTCCGGCTCGATCCTTCTTCGCACCTCTGACGTCGCCTTCCCCGGCGCGATCGATGCGGCGCAGCTCTATCAGCAGAGCTGCGCCAAGGCCGGCATCAAGATCGAGATCAAGCGCGAACCGGGCGACGGCTACTGGTCGGAAGTTTGGAACAAGAAGCCCTTCTCGCTCTCCTACTGGGGTGGCCGCGCCACGCAGGACCAGATGTACTCCACAGGCTACATCTCGACGGCCGACTGGAACGACACGCGCTACAAGGACCCGAAATTCGATCAGATGCTGTATGCCGCGCGCGGCGAACTGGACCAGGATAAGCGCAAGGCGATCTACCGCGACATGGCGATGCTGATCCGCGACGAAGGCGGGCTGATCGTGCCGTTCTTCAACCAGTTCATCGACGCGGCAGCCACCGACAAGGTCGGCGGCTACATCAAGAGCCCCCAGGGCGAGATGATGGATGGCTACGCGCTGGCCGAATGCTGGCTGAAGGCCTGACCCCGCGACCCATAACGGCTGCCGGACAATCCGGCAGCCCTTTCATCCCCTATCCAACAACACTAGACAGACGGAGCCGCCCATGGCGCTCAAATCCAAGCTTTTGCTCATTATCCTCGATGGCGTGCCGTATCGGAACTGGCGCCGGTTGATGGGCAATCTCGAGGGCTGGGTGCAGTCGGGCGACGCGCGCGTGTGGAAAATGCGCTCCGTGCTGCCCTCCACTTCGGCCTGCTGCTATGCTTCGATCCATACCGGTACGCCGCCGCAGGTGCACGGCATCCTCTCCAACGAGAACCGCTTTCGGGTCGGTCAACCCGACCTGTTCTCAGAAATATCCAAGGCCGGCGGCAAGACCGGCGCGGTGACACATTCCTACTGGTCGGAATTCTTCAACCGCTATCCCTTCGACCTCGTTGAGGACATGGAGTATGACGAGCCCGGCGGGCCGATCACCCATGGCCGTTTCCACACCATGACCGGCTACAACAACAAGAACCAGATGACGCCGAGCGATGTCGATCTCTTCGCCACACTCACCATGCTGACCAAGCGCCACGGCATCGACTACGGCATCCTGCACACCTGCACGCTCGATTCCATGGGTCACCGCTATGGCCACGAGTGTATCGAGATGGACCATGCCTGCTCCGCCATGGACGGTATGCTGGCGGCGTTCCTGCCGAAATGGCTCGAAGCCGGTTATGAAGTGATGGTCACCGCCGACCATGGTCAGACCGACCGCGGCCACCATGGCGGGCGCGAGGACGACCAGCAGGATTTCGCGCTCTACTATTTCGGCAAGGCCGAAGGGCCGGCGAACGAAGCCCTGCTCGACCAGCTACAGCTCGCACCGACGGTGCTTGACCGGCTCGGCTTGGAGGTTCCCGCCTCGATGAAAGCGAAGCCCTTTCTGAGGTAAAACGTGGCGACAAAAGTGAAAGCGCTAGCCCATCTTATGCACGAGGATGCCTCAGGTTCGATGTTGAGGAGTAGCTTCCGTTCCAAATGGAATCCCATTGGCATGTGGGAGCAACCGTCGGAAATATGTAGCCTTCATCTTGCGCGGCATTGGAGCCGGTTGCTGCGATGGCCCCGGCCGTTGAAGTTCTTAGTGGCAGGTCAATGATGGCCTGCATTTTCCGCTCGCGCTGCTGAGCGCGTCGGCGTACCAACTGAATTCTAGAAATCGCTCTGTTGAGAAGCCTAGCTGGCGCCGAAGACCTCAGCGCTCATGCCACAAATGAATAATTCCACCTGTTTGCGGCGGCCATACGAATCCTCGCCCATCTCTCGTCGCTTGCACCGGCTGGACGCCAGCTCTATCCAACACAGCGGGCACGTCGCGCCAGCGGAGGCTCCTTCCGAACTCTTCCATTCGCCTGGATATTTCCGAAGTCAGGATGAACTCGGTCGTGAACCTCCGGACGTCTGAGGCGGTATCCAACAGGTTACCGAGCGCCCTTCAGCGTCGTCGGCAACGAATGCCTGCTTTGAGGAAACGATGAAGCTGATCCGAATGACCAAAATGGGGCGCGTTGCAGACTGGCAGTTTGGGGGCCGGGAGCGGACGGTCTGGTTTCGGGAGCTAGACGGCTATAGCGGCCGTTAATTTCAGGGCATCAGCAGCGGCGACTTGAGCGGCGACTTGTTTGTCACGAGCAATGCCATACTTTCCCGGCTCTCAATGCCAGGCGAAGCGACGAAGCTAGTCGTCGGCGTCTGAAGCCGCCGCACACAGCGGCAACGCTGTCGAGGTTCACATGACAGCCCACCTAATTGCGAAGCACAAGATCACGGACATCATCAAGTTCCAGGATCACGACTGGGGCGGGCGTGTCCTTCTCGCCGGAGGTGAACTGCGATGACGAAGATCCCAACACCTTGCAAGCTGGTGATTGCATTGCTCGCCTTATCCCTGATGGTGCTGCCCGTCGCGGCACGGCAGCCTGCGGGCAATCTCGCCAACGCCACAGTACTCATCCTGCGCCATGCCGATAAACCCGATCACGGCTCCGGCCTTTCAGCCGCCGGCGATGCAAGAGCCATAGCCTATGCTCGCTACTTTCATCCGTTTCGCGCGAATGGCAGCTCGATTGAGCCCAACGCACTGTTTGCAACCAAAGACAGCCAGGAAAGCCATCGGCCGCGTTTGACACTGGAACCGCTAAGCAAGTCGACTGGCCTGCCAATCAACACCCATTTTGCCAACGGAGAAGAAATCGCTCTGGTCGCGGCGCTGCGCGCCCAACCACAGGGGCAGCACATCCTAATTGCCTGGCACCAGGGACATATCCCGAACCTGCTCAAGGCACTGGGCGCCGATCCCGCCGCCCTCCTGCCGCAAGGCAAATGGCCTGGTGATGTTTATGACTGGGTGATCGAACTTTCATTCGACGCCGATGGAAAGCTGGCGGCTAGTCGCAGGATCGTGGAGAATCTGTCTGCTTCCCCGTAAGAAGCTCAGCACGCTGAGCGTGACGGGTGGGCAGTGACCGACAACACTTCGTGACCCGGCTTCGGACCGCTGCGATGACGGATCGAAGGTCAGGACTGAATCGCTTGCGCAGATGTTTGCTGCGGCACTGTATGGTGGACACCCTGCCCAACCGAGACAGGTGCGCCGCGGCCCGCTATGAGCGTCCGCTTGCCATGGCGGCACGCACCCATAGGCCCAGTGCGCCCGGTTGCGCCGCTCCGCCGCCGGCTCAGCGACGGAGCCCGCCCTCGTCTACCGCATCCGCAGGATGATCACGCGGTCGCTCGATGCATCCGTCCGTTCGCGCAGGTCGCCGACCTACCGCAGCGTCACCGCGCCGCCAGCATTGCCCCAGGATTTGCGCACGAAGGTGGCGATCTCGGCGATCTCGCGGTCGTTCAACTGCACCCGGTAGGGCGGCATGCGGTAGCTGTCCCGGCACACCGTTGACGACCACGCGCCCCCGCCATTGAGGATGATGTTGACCACTGAGTCCGGGTGGGGCGAAAGCGGCGGCACGTAGGTGCCCCTGCCCTGACCGTCGCGGCCGTGACAGTAGCCGCATTTCTGCAGGTAGAGCTGGGCTCCCGGTGCGGCTGCCGCGGTGGAGGCGGCGAAAACCTCGATCCGGGCTTTTACTCTATGTTGCAATGGAGCGTTGGATACAGGCGAGACTCTTTGGGTAGGGGCTCTGGAAACGTATTGAAGAACACCTTCGAGGGATTGTCTTGTAAGAAACTCAATTGGTGCGTATGCTGTAAAGGTCGATGTTGTTGGCGAACTTTGTTTCTGCGCCTGGCGCTCTACCGATCTTCCTCTCAATTTCGAAGACTACGACGTTTGGCGCTCCGCCAAGCGGCGAACCTCTGTGCCGATTGAAAGGAAATCGTCATGACTACCGGAACCGTAAAGTTCTTCAATTCCACCAAAGGCTTCGGCTTCATTCAACCTGACGACGGCTCCGCCGATGTCTTCGTTCATATCTCGGCCGTCGAGCGCGCCGGCATGCGTACCATCGTCGAGGGCCAGAAGCTCTCCTTTGATGTCGTGCGCGACGAGCGCAAGGGAAAGAGCGCGGCAGAGAATCTTCAAGTCGCGTAAGTCGCTTCGCCTCCAGTCTTTTTTGCCATGGATGCAATGGCAGTCGAGGTGAACAGGAAAAGGTCGGGCAATGTCCCGGCCTTTTTGGTTTCTGAAAGGAAGCTCGATGAAGAAAATAGCTGACGTTTTCAAGCCGAAGCCGACAACCCGTGAGTTCAGGGGTGATACAACCACAAGCGCGGCACGACAGATCACCGAAGGAGAAAAAGTTGCCCGTGAGGCCAAAACCGAACGGCTACGACTGGCCCGCTTGGCGAAGGAGGCTGCAGAGCCGCCAATGACGACGCGCAAACCGAATCCAGGGTCGGTCAAGGAGCGGGGCGTGCCGGCAAAGAAAAAGCCAGCCGGCTCGGGCCAAATCTAGGATGATATGAGGCAACTGCCTCGTGGAACAGCCCGCCGTACTTTGGGTCGGCGAACGAATTAGCTTGCTTAATGGCGTCATGCCCCCCATATGAAGGTGATCGGCTGCTGACCGGCCGGGAACGCTCTTCGAGATACGAGGTTGGGTTTCCCTGAGTGGCAGCTGTATTTGCCCTGATTGATGGTGTGCCGACCACGAAGGTACCGGCGGTGCACAAGTCTCAGGATTGAAGGGGAAGCGGGCATCACGGCCCGCTTTTTTCATATGTACGGGCCGGAAGGGCCCTAGCGACACGAGGCTATCCTACTCCATATGGCTCGGGCGTGGCCGACCTTCATGCCGGACGGATCAGCCTGGGGCGGCGCTTGGGCTTTCATGACTTCGTTCTTCGCGTTTCGGCGGCTGTAGTGCTCATCGATACCTCGCGATCCTTCCGCAGCGCCGCTTCCAGATAGGCGGGGTCTATCTGCATGATCTGGCCGGACCTGACCCCGATCTGAATCGCGGGCAGATGGATGAAGGTTGCGATACGCCGATAGGCCGGCCAGGAAATCCCTTCGAGCATAAGCATCGAGGGATTCCTGATCGAAGGTGAAAATATCCTGCCCGAGGTACAAAGGAACCCCGGCCCTGGATGCAGGCCTTATGGCTTCTGCTCAAGCGGTGGAGCACTAAGGGATTGCGCCCAACGGGCACGCACAAGTAGTGGGCAAAGGCCCTCGGGCTGAAGGGTGCAGTCAAGCTCTTGGATTAACCCCTGTCGGAAGAGACCGGGACCGATAAAGTGTTGACGCACTTGGCCGAGGGCCGCCTCAACCAAAGGGCTAAAGCAGCCTAACGCATGTCGAAGCGGCTTTGCTGATCCCGATGTGGCATGCTGCCGGTTTTTCGGACACACAGTTTGAGGTGGACGCCATGAAGTTGCTCATCGCATCGATTGCCGGTTCGTTTTTCGCAGTTCCGGCGAGTGCCGCTCCAGCGGCGAACGAACCGAGGCAAATCGCGTCGCAATGGTACGAGGCCTTTGGGCACCATGATGCGGGACTGCTTGAGAAGATACTCGCGCCGAGCTGGGTCGACATCCCTTCGCCTCCCGACGCTCCACACGGACCCGAGGCAGCAAAAGCGGCAATGGCCATGCTGGTGAATGCATTTCCCGATTTCGACATCAAGATCGAGGACCTCATCCAGGACGGAAACAAGGTCGTTGTTCGGTCCACGATCACTGGAACGCAGCGCCAAGCTTTCGCCGGTCTGCCCGCAACGGGGCGATCCATGAGGATTCAAGCTGTCGATATCCACGAAATCGAGAACGGCAAGATCGTTCGTACCTGGCACACCGAAGATTGGATGACCGGTCTGCGGGAATTGGGCCACCTGTCTCGATAGGCAATCGAGATCGGGGCCCGACATCGGACCCGCAGACTGCGGCGATTGTGGCAGCAATTTCATGGCAGTAGCCCGAATCCGGTACCGATTCCATGGCGACCGCAAAAGTTGGGCCGCATGCAAAAAATCGAACACCGCTAATCCAAGAATAATTCGGGTGCTCGTTGGAACCGCCGAAGCCGGGTGGCGTTTACGGCGCGCACCCGCATCATGTTCCGCGGGGCTTAGAAGCTCAGCCAAACTTGATGCTCCGGGGCGACGTACGCGCTGGCGATGCACGTCGGCAGGACACTGAGACCAGGGCCTTCGCCCAATCAACGACGTCAGCAAAACGAAGAGGAGCGTGAACATGCCAGCTCGACAGTCCGACGCGTCGTCGAAAACGGCAAAGGCGATGAGTGTCGCCGATTACATCATTGATCGGCTTGCGGCAGAAGGGATCGAACACTGCTTTGGTGTCGCCGGCGACTATGTGTTCCCGATCTGCAACGCGGTTGATAGCAGCCCCAAAGTGAAGTGGATCGGCTGTGCCAACGAATTGAATGCGGCTTACGCCGCCGACGGCTATGCGCGCATCCGTGGCGCAGCGATGTTGGTGACGACCTATGGCGTCGGCGAGCTCTCGGCCATAAACGGCGTAATGGGCGCCAAGGCGGAACGATCACTGATTTTTCACATCGTCGGAATGCCATCCTACCAGAACCAGCGCGTACACAAGATCGCCCATCACACGCTCGGCGACGGCGTGTTCGGCAATTTCGTTGCGCTGTCTGCCGACGCAGCCTGCTGTCACGCGGTCATCAATCCGGAGAACTGCGTCGTCGAAATGGAGCGCCTCATCGCGGAGGCGCACCGCAACAATCAGCCGGCCTATATCGCCGTGCCGTCGGACTACGCGCTATCCCCGGTCGTCTCGGCCGACGTGAAGCCGATCGTGCCACGATCAAACGAAACAGCGTTGAAAAAGGCGATGGCGGCTATCGCCGAGCGTATCAACAAGGCAAAATCCGTCGTCGCGATTCCGGCCGCCACAGTTTCGCGGCTTGGCCTGCAAAAGCAGGCACAGAAGGCGATCGAAGCGTTGGGCTGTCCTTTTGTCACAACGCTCATGGAAAAATGCTCGATCGACGAGGGTCATCCACAGTTTGCCGGCATGTATGCCGGCGCGGTGTCAGAGCCGAACACGCGGCAAATCGTCGAGGGCGCCGATGTCGTCCTCGATCTGGGCGGTGTCAATCTGAACGACATCACCACGGCCGCCTATTCCGACCACCTCGATCTGTCCCGGTTTATTACCGTCGGCCTCGACGACGTCAGGATCGGAGACGAAGTCATCGCCAATGTCCGGCTTGCGGACGTTCTGTCTGAGCTGGCCAAGTTCAAACGGTCATCGGCGCCATACCGGGGAAAGCCGCAGGGACTTGCACCGGTGAACGGCGACCCGTCCGACAAGATGACGATGGCGGCGCTCTATCCGCGCTATGCAGCATTCCTGCGCGCCGGGGACACGGTCGTTCTCGAGACAGGGAGTTCAAGCCTCGGCATGACGCCAACCATCCTTCCGGATGGAGTGCGGGTGGAAGCGCAAGTTCTGTGGGGGTCGATCGGTTGGGCGACGCCGGCGGCCCTTGGTATCGCGCTTGCCGACCCGAGCCGGCGCACAATTCTGATCACGGGCGAAGGTTCGCATCAATTGACTGCGAACGACATTGGCGCGATGGGACGGTTCGGAGCGAACGTAATAGTCTTCGTGCTCAACAACAGTGGTTACCTTGTCGAGCGGGCTCTGGAGGAAAATCCGAACTGGACCTACAACGACCTCGCGCCCTGGAACTACGCCGAACTGCCCAAGGCACTCGGTTGCACCGACTGGTTCACCGCTCGTGTGACCACGCTCGGCGAACTCGATGAAGCGATGAAGTCGGCCCGCGCCAGCAAATCCGGCGCCTATATCGAAATCATGGCCGGCAAGATGGATATGCCACCGGCTCTCGCCTTCGCCCATGGCCAACTGCAGGCGATGTACGGCGCCACGCCATAATACCAGATGCGGGGCAAAACAAGCGGCCGTTGAGTGTTTCGCCCGTCGAATCGCAGCCGGAGATCCCGTGGGCTTGCGGCCGACACGATAATTGGCACCCACATCGAACCCAAAGCGGTGAAATGGTCGGCTGGCCGCGAAGCATCAGGTGGGATCGGAGGATTGTGGACTGCTGCAGGGTGACGTCGTCGCCGACGTCCACAACATGCGCGTATCCGCAACGGTTATTGCCAAACGGACAGCTATACGCCTTCAAACTCATGCCTGACATCGACAGCATACCCAAAGCATGCCGGATAGAGACGGTGGAGCCTCGAGAGTGACCTGCCTTAGATAAACCGTAATCGCCTTATATCTTCTCTGCTCGTCTATTTGGCCTGAATTGGCCTCTCGCGGCGTCAGAGGTTCTCGACCCGCCAACCCTATCCAGATTTACGACGCTCGGATCCGTGCAAGGTTTTGCCATCGCGATGGCAAAACGAACGTTTTCGTTCAGCGCGCTTGTGCGCACTGGCCTAACGGGTAGTCGAGGACCAAACGGATATGCCGACAGCTCTCGATCTCCACTGAGGTCCGAAAACAGCGAAAACGGACAGGGTAAAATCCAGTCTTTGGTTCGCGAGGGCAAGAACATGCCGACACGCACGACCCAATCCATCGTCCACTTCTTCGCGCCCTTCGCATTGAGAGGTGTCGACGAGGTGCAGCCGCCGGGCGACTACGTCATCGATCAAGATGAGGACCTCATCGACGGAGCGTCATGGCTCGCCTATCGCCGCGTCGCAGCCTTTATCCACCTGCCAGCCGTCTCGACAAACAAGATGACAGCGCAACTGGTTGAGATCGATCCCTCCGAATTGGAAGCCGCACTCAAGCAGGATCATGAACAGGATCAATGAAGCTCCAAGCTCGCGCCAAAATCTGGAACGCGCGAAACCAAAGGACAGAAGAAGATGTCACCGCATCGTTTCGCCATAGGACAGTCGGTTCACCTCAAGAACAGGATCAACCAGTCAGACACGACGGAGGGAGTCTACCGCATCACCGCGACCCTGCCGGAACGGGACAACTCACCTCAATACCGCATTCGCAATGATGGCGAGCGGCATGAGCGTGTGGCAACCGAGAACACCCTTGTACTCGTCGACACGCCGCTGGTCGCAACCGGATTCAACTGACGGGAGATTCCATGGCCAGCAACTGCAAAACCGGGAAACCAAAGAAGGCAAAGACGCCAGTCAAGGTCGAGATTCCGTTTGGCGCGCAGGTAAGCTGATCGACAGGTACTCCAGATGAACGTCGTCATCGAATTCTATCGGCTCCGGGAACTGGACAACGCGCACGCGCTTCTCGGTCGCGCAACCTGCGACGTGATCGATACTGACGCGGCGATCGGGTTGGCCAGATCGCTCTTCCGCACGCTCGATATGCCGCAGGATCCCGACATCGTCAGCATCAACGACGATCTGGGGCTCGAACTCTACTGCGCGACGGTTAGGCCAGTCTGGAAGGAAGCGGCTTTGTCCAAACGGCGGTTCATTCACAAAGGACAACAATAATGACACAGATCACAATAGCCTCCGACCCCAAGCAGCCTGTTCCATGCCCGACACCGGATCTTATGCCTGATGGCCGCATCCGCCCGAACGAAAATGCCGAGCTTTTGCGCCGTAAGAAATCCGACTGTGACGGCACCCTTCGGCGTATTCGTGAACTCGTGGAACGCAACAGGCTGCTGTAGGCGGCAAAGGTTCGCGGCCAGGATCGAATGAATGAGCCTTGGATCATCTGGTGAGGAGTACTGCCATGCACATGAGCGACCCAAAAAACGAGAGTAGCCGAGATGCTATGGATATCAGCGTCTGGGAAAATGAGGGTGGCGCGCTGGCGCAGCACAGCATCTACCGCACCTATGGCCGCCGGGTGGAGATGGACGGGTCATGGACGATCTATCACGTATTCACTGGGGTCCCTGCTGTCTTGGATGGTCGTGCCATGACTGGACTGCGACGAGCGGAAGCCACCGCCATGATGATTCATCTCAATGCGCGCAACGCCCTAGGATGCAAGGTAGCAAGACGGGCCGAGGTGGCGAGATGCGAGCCGAGGCAGACGGGACGCAAGCAATGACGCTGATCTTTCCCAATCGATGCCGAAGCTACGATGAAGCCGGAAAGCGCATTCGCTTCATTGGGTATGACGGAACTTTCCAAATACCCTTCTCAATCGAGGTACGTGCACTGTTGAACGTGGTGCCCGCGTTTGATGCCGAAGAGAAATGCCTAGCGGCCTTTGATGCGGCCCGCTTTACAATTCTGGAAGCCGCGCAGAAGGCGTATATTCCCGGCAATAAGACCTTTTACGTCCTGACGGAAGCCGATCTCAGAAGCACCGAACGTTAGTGATCCCGCCACCCCGCGCGGGACGCCCAGAGGGTGGCTCTAGCGCTGCGCCGATTAACGCCTTTAGCCGGCCAGCCAACGCGAAGTTGCCGACGAATCTGCGCAGCCGCTGACGAGACCAACGCCGTCGGCGCGGGTCCCTATGATCGGACTTCCGCGAAAGTGACAAGGCGGCGGCGCCTTTCGTCCCAAAGCGCGAGATTGATGCAGGCCAGGCTCTTGCCGAATGTGAGCTTGACGCGCTCGCTTGCCGCACGGAGCTCTGCGCTGTCATTGAAGCATGCCTGCAATCGATAGAACGGAACGCGGCTGCAGAGATGATGAATATGGTGCAGGCCGATCGAACCGGTGATCCACTGCGCGGCGCGAGGCAGCACATACCAGGAGCTGCCGCCAAACGCTGCGACATGCAAATCCCACGCGTCGCCCTTGTCCCAGCGCGTCTCCTCGAACTGGTGCTGAATGTAAAACAGCCAGCCGCCGGCCCATGCGCCCATAACCACCACGGGCAACACCGCAAGCATTGCCGCCCAGCCCGACAGCCAGACCAGCGCGCCGTAGAAAGCAACCAGCGCCAGATTGAGCCCGCCCGCGCTGCGCCATGCGTCCACGCGCGGTATCGCCTCATTGTATGGAAGCCGGTGCACTACGAGAAAATAGAGCGGAACACCGAGGACGATAAGGACCACCGGATTGCGGTAGATGCGATACATCAGCCGTTGACGGGGGTTCATCGCCTCGTATTCGGCGACCGTCCTGGTGTTGATGTCGCCGATGCCGCGCTTGTCGAGATTTCCCGAAGAGCCGTGGTGGGCTGCATGCGCCTTCTGCCAAAGCGTGTAGGGGGTAAATGTAAGCACGCTCAGCGCGCGCCCGATCAAGCGGTTTGCCAGGCGCGAACTGGTGAAGGAGCCATGACCGCAATCGTGCTGGATCGCGAACAGCCGGACCAGAAAAGCCGCGCAAGCCGGAGCCAGCAGCGCCACCAAGGCCCATCGCCAGCCGCCGAGCAATGGCCCGGCATAGGCGGTAAGCCAGACCAGTGTTGCGGCGATCGTCAGGAAGGGGGCGAGCGTGAGGGCCAACTCGACTGTCGCGCGGCCGTTGTCGGGATCGCGAAAGCGCTGGCAATGTGACACGAGCCGACGAACAAGCGCCCTTTCGGCGGCATGATCGACTACGGGGGAGGCTCCGTCAGGAGGAATCTGGCCGTCTTTGCCGGACGGCATCAGCTCGTTCATTCGGGCTCCGAATTTCTCATTGTTGATCTGGGTACGTGTCACGCCATCTGTCATTAAGGCGCAGCGGATGGGATGGCTAGTAAAACTACTGTGGCAAATTGGCCTCGGCCTCGCATGGGTACCGCTGATCTCGGTCCCGTGCCTTGCGTCCATGTTGCTGCGGCTCGCTTCTTCGGCACTGCCTTTCCCGGCGGCACGCTGGCCGTCAACATCGTTGGCTCACTCGCGATTGGCCTGCTTGCCGCCTCCGTCGCGCCCTGGGGAGAAGCAGCACAGGCCCCAATCACCAGTCGTATCCCGGCGAACGACTGCAGTCCAGTCATCGTCAGCTAGACCGGAGTGTTCGGCTGCGTTCTGTTTGGAGGGATACATGTTCGCTCCCTCGGTAAGATCATTGCTCTGTCGCTCAGTGAACATCACGTTGCTCCGCTCGCAAGCCGATTCATGCGTCTTCATCCCCATTCCGTAACAGTGACCGACATCGCTGGAACTCCGCATTTTGCTTTCAAAGTGAGTCGCGCGCTGGCCAGCGGATTCGTCATGTCGCACTAGGTAGATACTTTGAACGCAAGAAACGGAGTGGCCGGTCGAAGGCGCTGGAATATGTCGTCCCCGATAACGCTAGCAAAAAGGTTGTTCGACATATGAAACTACTTGACGGCAAGGTTGCCATCGTCACCGGCGCATCTGCCGGGATCGGTCGCGCTGTAGCGCTGATGTTTGCCGAGCATGGCGCGGCGGTCGTCCTGACGGCGCGCCGCAAAGCTCGACTTGATGAGGTCGCCGACGAAATCCGCGCGAAGGGCGGACACGCCTATGCTTCCGCTGGAGATATCGGGCACTCCGACACCCATGAACGTCTCGTGATCGACGCGGTGCGTGAATTTGGAGGCCTCGACATCGCCGTCAACAATGCCGGGACTGTTGGTCCGACAAAACCGCTTGTCGAGATCGAGCCGGAAGACTGGCAGCAGACGCTGACCATCAACCTTACGGCGGCCTATCTCGGGGCCCGCAGTCAGATCCCCGCCATGCTCAAGCGCGGCGGAGGCTCCATTGTGTTCACGTCCAGCTTCGTCGGAACCAGCGTCGGATTACCCGGCATGGCCGCCTATGGTGCATCGAAGGCGGGTCTGATGGGCCTCGTGAAAGGGATAGCCGCCGACTACGCATCGCAGGGCATCAGAGCAAACGCCCTTCTGCCGGGTGGCGTGGATACAGACATGGCCGGCGATCAAAGCCAGAAGGAATGGGCTGCCGGCCTGCATGCCATGAAGCGGATTGCTAAATCCGAAGAGATCGCTTCCGCCGCTCTCTTCCTCGCAAGCCCCATGGCGAGTTTCGTTACAGGTTCAGCTCTCTTCGCCGATGGCGGCAATGCTGCCGTGAAGTAACGGGCGTAGCGCAGAATGCGTAGGCGGCGCGTCAGGGATGCCCGGCACTGGCAATCCTTTCTGCGTTTCGGCGGTCGATTTCCTACGGCCGCCTTGGTTCAAACCTACGCACTTGCACAAGCGGGCGGCCAGGGTGGCGATGCCGTGCAGGCGCAGGCGATCGTTCGGCCGCCGGCGCAGGCGCATGCTGACATAGACGCGGTCGCCGAACAGATCGGCCAGCTTGCGAAGCTGACGACACGGTCGGGATGAAGTCCTGCCTGCGAGATCGCCGGAAAGAACAGGTCGGGGCGGGTCATGCACCAGAGCACCTTGCCCCGCGTCCGGGCGGCGATGCCGGCCACGAACAGCGCGGCTGCCGCGCCATCGACCGTCCCGCCCCCGCCGCCGGCGATCTCGCGCAACGCGCCAAAGGCGAGCCCGCCGCCCGGCAACGCACGGTCCATCTCCGGAACCGCAAACGGCAGCACGGATTGGGTGCGTGCCGCGCCACCTTCGAGCTGGCCGATGCGCGCTCGAAGCTCGGCAAGCACAGGATTAAGAGCAGGCTTCGACACGACAGAAATGGCACTCCTTCTCGGGTTTCCAGCGGCTCTTCAAGCTGATATGTTCCTTGTTTGTTCCTGACGTGTCGACGAGTCAATCCACCCCAAAGGGCGTTTCCGACCATGAAGTCGCCTTTGACCGGCCCCGCGACGGGATTCTGCAAGGCCGATCAACGGGATGGGAGAAGAGAACAGGACAGGATTTTTTTCTTAGGAAATTTCTTGGGGGCTCGGCGCGCACTTGCGCTCGATGGGGAAGTGAGATGAGCGAGGACGTCGCGACACAGACCAGGAAGATCATCCATGTCGACATGGATGCCTTCTACGCGTCGGTCGAACAGCGCGACAATCCGGAGCTGCGCGGCAAACCGGTCGCCGTCGGTAGCCCGGCAGCCCGCGGCGTGGTCGCAGCCGCAAGCTACGAGGCGCGCGTTTTCGGTGTGCGCTCGGCGATGCCCTCGGTGACCGCGGCACGCCAATGCCCCGACCTTGTCTTCGTGAAACCGCGTTTCGACGTCTATCGCCCCGTCTCGATGCAAATCCGCTCAATCTTCGCCGAGTACACGCCGCTGATCGAGCCGCTGTCGCTCGATGAGGCCTATCTCGATGTCACCGAGAATCTCAAAGGCGTGGCGATCGCGACAGCTATCGCCACGGAAATCCGCGCCAGGATCAAGGCGGTCACGGGCCTCAACGCCTCGGCCGGCATCTCTTACAACAAGTTCCTCGCCAAGATGGCCTCGGACCTCAACAAGCCGAACGGCCAGGCCGTCATCTCGCCGAAGAACGGCCCCGCCTTTGTCGAGGGCCTGCCGGTCAAAAAGTTCCATGGGGTCGGCCCGGCAACGGCAAGGAAGATGGCGGCGCTCGGGATCGAGACCGGCGCGGACCTGAAACAAAAATCCATGGAGTTCCTGACCGACCACTTCTGCAAGTCAGGCCCCTACTTCCACGGCATCGCGCGCGGCATCGACAACCGGCAGGTGAAGCCGGACCGTGAGCGAAAGTCGGTTGGCGCGGAGGACACGTTCGCGATCGATATCGCCGACCTGGCCGAGGCGAAACGCGAGCTTGCGCCGCTGGTCGCCAAGGTCTGGCGATACTGCGACAGCCACGACATATCGGCCAAGACCGTGACGGTGAAGATCCGCTTCGCGGATTTCCAGATCATTACCCGCAGCCGTACCGTTCCAACCGCATTCCCGGATGACAACGCGATCTTCACCGCAGCGACGACGCTGCTGGAAGCAGCCTATCCGTTCCGGAAATCGGTGCGGCTGCTCGGCGTTACGCTTTCGAGCCTCGGCCGGAGTAACGTGCCGTCGCCGGCGCAACTCGAATTCCTTCTCTAGCGTGTAACGCCGCGCCATTTCATGCTCTGGAACACCTACAAACACAAACCTAGTGGACCCCGCATCCTGCCGGAAGGACTAGCCGACATCACATGCCGCCCAATTTTTGCGTCCAAAATTTGCTCCTTCCCGCCTTCAGCCGCGCTACAGGGGGACGGAACTTGGGATGGCGACCACCTCGCACTTGGAGAATGGGCAGATTTTGTGCGTCGAAGCTCTTGCATGTAGATACCTAATTGCATTAGGATATATCCTAATTTAATTAGGGTTTGCTGAAGTGCCACGAATTGGCCTATCACGGGACCGCCTCGTCGAAGCGGCTGCAAAGCTTGCGGACGAACACGGCTTCGACAAACTGACGCTTGCTGCGCTCGCGCGCCACTTCGCTGTGAAACTGGCGAGCCTTTACTCCCACGTGAAGAACTCGGATGACCTCAAGACCAGCGTCGCGCTGTTCGCCCTGTCTGAACTGGCCGACCGAGCAGACGAGGCGGTGGCCGGCCGTGCGGGCAAAGACGCCCTCGTTGCCCTGGCCAACGTCCATCGCAATTTCGCGCGCGAGCATCCTGGTCTGTTCGAGGCGGCACGCTTCCGTCTTGACGCCACTTCCGCGGCTGTGAGCGGTGGGGCAAGGCTGTCGCGCACTACTCAGGCAGTGTTGCGCGGTTATGCGCTGACCGACACCGATTGCACCCACGCGATCCGCTTGCTGGGCAGTTTCTTCCTGGGGTTTCCGGTGTTGGAATCGGCCGGAAGCTTCTCTCATAGCCAGCCCGAGGCTGAGGCCTCCTGGTCGCGCAGCCTCAATGCTCTCGATGCGCTGCTGAGGGGCTGGGCCCTCCCCTAGTCCCGCCCCCTCATTTCTCTCGAACTATTTGGACCCTGTGATGACGATCAAGCTCGCCCCGATCACGACGCCCATCACTACTGACATCCTGTTCGGTGCCCTCGAACTGGAATGCACCGATGTCGGCCTTCTTCCACACCGCCTGCCTGCGCAGGCGCGGGCGAGAAACGATGATCCGCAACTCGCCATGGCCGAAGCGCAGCCGTCTGGCGTTCGGCTGATGTTTCGGACATCGGCCGTGGCAATAGAACTCGACACCCTTCCGACCAAGCGCGACTACATCGGCATGCCGGCGCGGCCCGCCGGCGTTTACGACTTGCGCGTCGATGGACGGCTGCAACGCCAGGAGAGCGCCTCAGGCGGCAAGGTCCAGCGGATCAACATGGCCACAGCTTCTGCGGTGGTCGAGCCGGGCCAACCGCAGACGCTGCGCTTTTGCGACCTTCCGGGCCACGACAAGACGGTGGAAATCTGGCTGCCGCACGACGAGACGACGGAGCTGGTCGCCCTGCGCTCCGATGCGCCAATCACCCCTGTTGGGGCGACCGGCAAACGTGTCTGGCTTCACCATGGCAGCTCGATCAGCCAAGGCTCGAATGCCGCCTCGCCCACCGGGACCTGGCCTGTGATCGCGGCCAACTTGGCGGAGGTCGAGCTCATCAATCTCGGCTTCGGCGGCAGCGCTGTGCTTGACCCTTTCGTTGCCCGCACCATGCGTGACACGCCGGCGGACCTCATCAGCGTCAAGATCGGTATCAATCTGGTCAACACCGACCTGATGCGGTTGCGCGCCTTCGGCCCGGCGGTGCATGGCTTTCTCGATACCGTCCGCGACGGTCATCCTACGACACCCCTGCTCGTTGTCTCCCCAGTTTTTTGCCCGATCCACGAAACGGTGCCGGGTCCTAGCCAGGCCGATATCCTAGCGTTGCAACTGGGGCGGTTGCTGTTTCGGGCCGCGGGCAATGCCGAGGACGTGTCGCGAGGCAAGCTGACGCTGACCATCATCCGAGAGCAGCTCCGCGCCATCGTCCAACGCAGGTCGGGAAGCGACGCCAACATCCACTACCTTGATGGGACGGAGCTCTATGGGGAAGCGGACCACGATCGCCTGCCTCTGCCTGACCAACTCCATCCGGATGCCGACACCCACAGGCTAATAGGTGAACGTTTCGCAAATCTAGCCGCCGGCCCCTTTCGTCAACGTTATGGGTAAAGAGTGCAAAGCGCGGTTTCGCTTCTGAAAATCTCGTAGGCGGCTTCTTGATGCTCCGCGCTTGCTCCAACAGGCGAGGTGAACGGCAAGGAGCCGGGCGCTTATGACGGATTGACCATTGCACCAATTTGCGTCCCCATGTCATCGAAGCATGGGAGGGAAGCAATGCAGAGTGAGCTTGTTGTCTATCACATCCCCGTCTGTCCTTTTTCGCAGCGCCTGGAAATCCTGCTGGAACTGAAGGGAAAACGCGATGCCGTGCGTTTCTCGGTCGTCGATATCACACGACCGCGCGATGCCGCACTGCTGGAGCTTTCCCGCGGGTCCACGGCATTGCCGATCATGCAGACGGCACAGGGTGTCCTCAAGGAAAGCCTCGTCATCCTGCGCTATCTCGACGAATTGTTCCAAGATGCACCGGTTGCACGGTCCGCTCCTTATGAGCGGGCGATCGAATCGATGCTGATCGCCATGGAGGGCGATTTCACCGGGGCAGGATACCGCTTCGTCATGAACCAGGATCGCGACCGGCGCGCCGGCTGCCGCGAAGCGATGATTGCGCAATATCGCCGGCTGAACGATTTCCTTGAATGGCACAATCCGGCAGGGGCCTATCTGTTCGACGGCTTCGGCCTGGCAGAAGCCGTATTCACGCCGCTGTTCATGCGCTTCTGGTTTCTCGACTATTATGAGGATTTCGACGTTGCCGAGCTTGGCTTGGAACGAGTACGTCGCTGGCGCGATGCTTGCCTGATCCATCCCGCCGTCCAGCAGGTCTGCAAGGAAGAGATCGTCAAGCTCTACTACGACTACGCCATGGGTGCAGGAAACGGAGCGCTGCTTCCGGGCCGCCAGGTTTCCAGCTTCGCCTTCGAGCCGCGCTGGCAGGATCGCCCCTGGCCGTCACGCGAGAAATACGGCTTGCCGGCGACGGACTTGGAGCTCGGGCTATCGGCATCCTAACCGTAATGGCAAGAAGAGCCCGCCGCCTCGGGTCAGACGACGGGCTCCCCGCTGTCTTTTGAAGGATGTGGCAGTTTGGTGGTATAGCGCGAGCGCGCGCTGGACCTAAGGAGCTCGCTCGCGGCCAAAGCCATGGACGCCTCCGCCGCGGACGAATTGTAGGCCACAAGTCGCGCTGTCAGAGTGGGCACGCACCCCAGCGAACTCGCGTTCGGGGCGTAATCGCGTTAAACTGTACAATTCGCACCGGTTTTCGGATCCGCCTATGGCAGCTCCCGCGTTCCACGAACCCGTGATCCTGCGCGACGCTATCGTCTTCCTGCTTGCGGCAATAGTGGTCGTGCCGCTGTTTCGCCGTTTCGGCGTCAACGCCGTCATCGGTTACCTTGTCGCGGGCGCCATAATCGGTCCTCACGGGCTCGCACTCGTGCACGAGGTCGAGGGCACTCACCAACTGGCCGAGCTCGGCGTTGTCTTCATGCTGTTTTCAATCGGTCTGGAGCTATCGCCCGAAAGGCTCCGGGTGATGGCGCGATACGTGTTTGGCCTCGGCGTCGCCCAAGTCGTGGTCACTGGAACGGTTCTTGCCGCGGGCGTACTGGCTCTCGGTGCCAGTCCGGGCCAAGCGGCCGTGATCGGCGGGGCACTGGCCTTGTCGTCAACGGCGTTTGTGCTTCAGCTTCTCTCACAACGCGGGGAGCTTCACACACATTTTGGTCGGGTTGTTCTATCCGTGCTGCTGCTCCAGGATCTCGCAGTAGTGCCGGGTCTGGCAGTTGTAACCGCGCTCGGCTCCCAACCCGATGCGCTCTCCGAAGCGCTCGCAATTGCGGCGGCGAAGGCCGTCGCCGCTCTTGCTCTCATTCTGGTGGTAGGCCGATGGGTGCTCCGCCCGCTGTACCGCATGATTGCCGGGATGCGCAGCCCGGAACTGTTTGCCGCCGCAACATTGCTGGTGGTTCTGGGGACCACTTGGGGAATGATACAAGCGGGTCTGTCCACCGCACTCGGCGCGTTCCTGGCCGGCCTGATGCTGGCCGGCACCGAATATCGTCACCAGATCGAAGCCGATATCCGTCCTGCCCGCGGCCTGCTCCTGGGGCTGTTTTTCATTTCCATAGGAATGCTTGTCGACTTTCGGACCGTCGCGCCGCGGTTGCCTGAGATCTTGGCTGCGACCGCGCTTCTGGTACTTGCCAAGGCAACGATCATGACTGGCTTGTGCCGACTGTTTCAACTGCCTCTGCCGCTCGCTGCCACTGTAGGATTGCATCTCGCGCAGGGCGGCGAGTTCGCATTCGTACTGATTTCGCTTGCGATGGGAACTGGGGTCCTTCCGGTCCAGGCAGGCCAGTTCCTGTTGACTGTCGTGGCCATCACCATGGCATTGACGCCGCTTTTGGGCCGGATCGGGCAGCTTACACAATCCTGGTTACAAGCAAGAGCGCCTGGCGGCTTGGCCTCATTGGCGTCGGAGGCAGAAGCTCTTACGGACCATGTAGTCATCGCAGGCTTTGGACGCGTAGGCCGCACTATTGCCGCCATCCTCGATGCACGAAAAATCCGATGGATCGCGGTTGACCTCGACCCCATCAATGTGGCTGCGGCCCGTGCTCAGGGGCTTCCCGTTTTCTTTGGAGACGCTTCCAATGAAGTGATCATTCACGCCACGAAGATCGGGCAGGCGCGCGCCGCTGTAATCACCCTTGATGCCCCCAGCGCCACAGCATCAGTCCTCAGGATGATCAGGAGCGAGTTACCCGATATCCCTGTTGTTGTCCGGGCGCGCGACGCCGAAAACATGGACGAATTGCTGCGCAACGGCGCAAGCCAGGTTATGCCGGAAACGATCGAGTCGAGCCTGCTGCTCGGCGGCATGGTTCTCAAGACTCTTGGAGACAGCGACGCCAAGATCGAAGAGGTGATTGGAAGCCTCAGGCAAGCCGCCTATCAAGCGTCCGGGTCACAGGGGGTGCTGGCATGGCGATCAGCACCGGAAATGTCGAAACGCCCGTGAAATTGAAGGGCCACCGGAAGCGCCTCCCAACGAGTGAGACTTTTCTCGACTTGGCACTGATCATTGAGAGTGCCAACTGACGCCTTCGAAATCAGGGCTCACCAATGTTCCCTTTTCGCCGCGAACGATCGCGGGGATGTCGGCCAAGGCGCCGATCGCCGCGGTGCGTCCCGTCGATCGAGCGAAATGGCAGGCCGCCTCGACCTTGGGGCCCATCGATCCGGCTGGGAATTCATAGGCAGAGATCGCGTCCGGGCTTGCCCTATGTATGGCCTTCGCCTCCGGCGTTCCCCATCCTATGAAAACTGCCTCGGCGTCGGTCGCCATGATGAACAAATCCGCCTCGACCTCCCGCGCGAGCAACTCCGAGCACCAGTCCTTGTCGATGACTGCCTCGACGCCAACGAGCTTGCGGTCCTTATCGGGGGCATAGACGGTGGGAATGCCGCCGCCGCCCGCACAGATCACGACGGTGCCGTGATCCAGCAGCCATCGCACGGGCCTTATCTCAAAAATGCGCTTGGGCTGAGGTGAAGGGACTACACGCCGCCATTTCGGACCATCGGGTTTGAATACCCAGCCCTTTTCCGCCTTGATCCGGTCCGCTTCGGCCTGATCGTAAACCGGACCGACGAACTTGGTCGGATTGCTGAAGCCGGGATCATTGCCATCGACCTCGACCATTGTCAGCAAGGTGGCGAACGGCACCTCGAACGGCAGCAGATTGCCGAGCTCCCGTTCGATCATATATCCGATCATGCCCTCGGTTTCGGCGCCCAGTATGTCTAGCGGATATGCTTCGTCTGGTTTGTAGGCCGCCCCCTGCAGCGCCAGCAATCCCACTTGCGGACCATTGCCGTGGCTGATCACCACCTGATGCTCGGTGGCGACCGGGGCAATGGCCTGGGCGGCGACCAGCACGTTCCGCTGCTGAGCCTCAGCGGTCATGGGTTCGCCTCGTTTCAGCAGCGCATTTCCGCCGAGCGCGATGACGATGCGCATGGCTCAATCTCCCAGCGTGGCTACCAAGAGGGCCTTGATCGTGTGCATGCGGTTCTCGGCCTGCTCGAAAGCGACGTTCGCCTCCGACTCGAAGACATCGTTGCTGACTTCCAAACCGTTGGCCATGCCGTAATCTGCGGCGATCTGCTTGCCCACCGTGGTTTCGGTGTCATGGAAAGCAGGCAGGCAATGCATGAACTTCACCTGGGCATTGCCACTCGCCTTCATCAGGTTCGCATTCACCTGAAAGGGCGTAAGCAGCTTAATGCGCTCGGCCCACACGTCCTTCGGCTCGCCCATCGACACCCATACGTCGGTGTGAATGAAGTCCACTCCTTTGACCGCCACCTGCGGGTCGTCCGTGACAGTCAGGGTCGCGCCCGATTTGGCCTTAAGGTCGTTGGCGATCTTCATGTAGTCTTCCGACGGCCAGAGTTGCTTGGGGCCGCAGATGCGCACATCCATTCCCAACATGCAGCCGACTATCATAAGGGAATGCCCCATGTTGGACCGTGTGTCGCCGACATAGGCATATTTGATCTCGGTGATCGGCTTGTCACTGTGCTCTCGCATCGTCATGACATCGGCCAGCATCTGGGTCGGGTGATAGTCGTCGGTCAGCCCGTTGTAGACCGGCACGCCTGCGTAAGCGGCAAGCTGCTCCACGGCCTGTTGAGCCGCGCCTCGATATTCGATGGCATCGTAGAGCCGGCCGAGCACACGAGCCGTGTCCTTGAATGACTCCTTGTGGCCAATCTGCGAACCGGCGGGATCGAGATAGGTGACGTTGGCGCCCTGGTCGTGGCAAGCCACTTCGAATGCGCAACGCGTGCGGGTGGAGGTCTTTTCAAAGATCAGGCAGATCTCCTTGCCCTTCAGATGCTCCTGCTCGGTCCGCGCATATTTTGCACGCTTGAGATCGCGTGCGAGGTCGAGCAGGTAGCGGAACTCGCGCGGCGTATAATCCTGCACGGTCAACAGCGAGCGATTGCGTAGGTTGAAGCTCATCATTCTACTCCCTGCTTTGTGGGTCAGTAGGCCGGGTCGCGCAGGATCGGGCATGTCATGCAGTGCCCGCCGCCACGGCCACGACCAAGTTCCGAACCGCGGATGGTAATCACTTCAACACCGGCTTTGCGCAGCAGCGTGTTGGTATAGGTATTGCGGTCGTAGGCAACCACCACGCCCGGCTCCAAGGCGACGACATTATTGCCGTCGTCCCACTGCTCCCGTTCGGCCTGATAGGCGTTGCCACCCGTCGCGACCGCCCTCAATTTGGGAAGGCCGAGAGCCTCCGCCACGACCTCGAGGACGTGTTTCTCATCCTTGCGGACCTCGAAATGCCCGTGTTCATCCACCGGATAGACGCTGTAGCAGCGTATCTGATCGACCACTTCCTGAAAGACGGTGACAAGGTCGCGGTCGCAAAAGCTGAAAACGGTATCGAGATGCATGGCCGCACGGCTCTTCGGCATGAGGCAGCCGATAATTCGCGTTGCCGCATTGTTGCTGAACAATTGCCGCGCGACCTGTCCAACGGCCTGATGCGTGGTCCGTTCGCCGAGGCCGATCAATACTATTCCCTTGCCGATTGGCATGACGTCGCCACCCTCCATGGTAGCGCCGGCGAACGTTTCGTCAGAGTCTCCCCACCAGATCTTGAAGTTGCCGTCGCGGAACGAAGGATGGAACTTGTATATGGCGCGCTGCAGGAGGGTTTCCGGCCGACGCGCTGGCCAGTACATGGGATTGCATGTGACCCCGCCATATATCCAGCACGAGGGATCACGCTGGAAGAGTGTGTTCGGGACTGGTGGCAGGACAAACTCCGCCTCGCTGAAGGCTTCACGCATCATTTCCTTCAGGATGCTCTCCGGGAGATCGGCCACGGTGATGCCGCCGATCATCAGCAACGTAAGTTGAGGTGGCTTCAACTCATCCAGCCAAGAACGCATGAGCGACGCATTTTGGACGCCAACTGAATTTGGCGTGATCAACCGGTCCAGGACGAAGGCCCGTCCTTCCGGATCTTCAAACGTCTCTGCCAGCAGATCGTGCAGTTCGAGGACCTCGACGCCACGCTCCTGCATCTTTAACACGAAGTCGTAGTGGTCGCTTTGGGCCTCGTGCACCCAGATCACGTCGTCGAACAGAAGAGAATGGCAATTGCCGGGCGTGAGCCGCTGATGCGCGAGCGAAGGCTTGCAGACCATAACGGTACGCAGTTTCCCAACTTCCGAATGTACTCCGAACTCTCGCATCATCTCCTCCATCGGGCTTTCAGCCTTCCTCCCTAGTGAAATGGGGTGAGCTTCCCGGTCCACATGAGCCAAGCGGCGGCAATTGCCAGCACGACGATCCCGGCGGCGATGACATATTCGTATCCGACGAAAACGCGCTCGCCGTGCTCGGCCCTGGCCTTGGCGTAGACCAGAATCCCCGGCGCGAAGAGGACCGCGCACATCAGGAGGAATCCGAGGCCAGCGGCATAGACGAGCCAGAGCCCATAAAGCGTCGCCAATAGACCAATCAGGGCGTCTCGGTTCCGTGCGCGGTCGCCATCGGCATAGCCTTCACCGCTCATGGCAAGTTTCAGTGCGTAGGCACCTGACAGAACATAAGGAGGCAGGATCGCAACGGATGCTATGAGATAGAAGAACTGATAAGCGCTCTTGGAAAACAGGCTGAGCAACAGGAAAGCCTGGATCAGAAGGTTGGTCGCCCAAAGCGAATGCGCCGGCGAGCCATTCTGGTTCTCGCCGCCGAACCATTTGGGAAATGTGCCGTCACGCCCGCAGGTATAGGGGATTTCGGCGCACAACAGGGTCCATGACAGGAAGGCACCGCTGACCGAAACGATTAGCCCGAGATTCACCAAGGAAGCTCCCCAACGGCCCACGAGAGCTTCCATCACTCCCGCCATCGAAGGCACTTTCTGGGCCGCGAGCTCAGGCTGTGTCAGGACGCCAGTGGCCAGAATCGAGATCAGCACATAGATCGCCAGCGCGCCGAAAAATCCGATGATCGTTGCGCGACCGACGTCGGATCTGTGAGCCGCCCGCGCGGAATAGACGCTTGCGCCTTCGATACCGATGAAGACCCAAAGCGTTACCAGCATGGTGCTTTTGACCTGGGTGAGGATCGAACCCAGGTTACCCACCCCCTGGACGTCCCCGCTGCCCCAGAAATTGAATGCAAACTTGTCCCAATTGAACCCGATGATCGCCGCCAAGATGAATGCCATCAGTGGGACAAGTTTCGCGATGGTCGTAACGATGTTGACGAAAGCAGCCTGTCTTATGCCGCCCAGCACGAGGACGTGAATTAGCCAAAGGCAGATTGAGGCCCCGAGTATCGAGGCGAGATTGTTGCCGCCGCCGAAGACGGGAAAGAAGTGCGATAGCGCTGAGAAGATCGCTACCGCGTAGGCAACGTTTCCTAGAAATGCGCTCAGCCAGTAGCCCCAGGCGCTGTTGAAGCCGACGAAGGGTCCGAAGCCAGCCTTGGCATAGGCGTAGGGACCTGCATTCAGGTCGGGTTTGCGGACTGCAAGCCCCTGATAGACAAAAGCCAGCATCAGCATGCCGACGCCAGTGATCAGCCAGCCGATCAGAATTGCAGCGGGAGAAGCCTGGCGCGACATATCGGAGGGGAGATTGAACGCTCCACCGCCAATCATCGAGCCGACGACCAACGCAATGAGCGGCAGTAAGGTTAGCTTGGTAGGTGTCTCAGAAGCCGTTTTTTGTTGTTCGCCCGTGAAAGCTGTGGTCGACATTTCCGACCTCCACTCCATCTCCGGCTAACTAAATGACTGACGTCCCGGAACCCGCCATGCAAGTTCGTTCTTCCGGGGATTGGCCAAGTAGGATAGGCGGTGAACTAGGTGGGGGATTAAGCTTGTCCCGGCTCGATTCGAGGCAGATCACGTAATTTACTAGAATTTACGTTATTGTTACTACGCTCCGGTTGAAACGAGTCTGAAGCCTCGTATCTCCAAATCTGTATGATCAGCGTTGCCCTTCAGGTGGTGACATGGCCAATCCTGCAGAAACCCCGCCCAGCGCCTCGCAGCTTCGCAAAATGCTTCTCGAACAGGAACTGGAGAAGTCCAACCTGTACCAGAAGCAGCAAGAAGCCAAGAAGAAGGAGCTCGCGGATTTCACCGCGAACTTCCTAAGGCACCACGTCACCGAGAACGAAATCGCCACCGTTCGGCGACTGGTGATGAACGCCGTGAGGGACGGCAGGCTAGAGGCGATGGTTTACAGCTTTCCCTCCGAGATGTGCACGGATAACGGCCGCGCGATAAATAGTAACGATCCGGACTGGCCCCAAACGCTGCAGGGCAAGGCCAAGGAATTCTACGAGCGCTATCAGACCTTCGGAAAGCCTCAAGGATACAAACTCAAAGCAATGATCATCAATTTCCCTGGCGGCATTCCGGGAGATGTCGGCTTTTTCCTGAACTGGGGCCAATGATCCAATAGGCCTTTTGCCTCGCTTCCCTCGGCGTGGGGGAGTCCGCGCTTTTTTGGGGGGCCGTGGTGTGGCTTGCGGTAAACTTGGCCCTATACGCTGGCAACTCTGGGCTTTGCGTGCAGAGGTTCGTTAGCTGCCCCTATTTTCTAAGAAGGCATACTGACTGTAAGCAGACTTACCGCTGGTCCCGCATCGCACAGCTTGGAAGACAGGCGGAGACATGACCGAGCAGCATGGGACGACCGTCGTTCCGAACGAAGCTCCCAGCGCACCGGGTGCTCTGGGACTTGGTGCATGCACGGCCCTGGTGGTCGGCAATATGATCGGCTCGGGAATATTCCTCCTGCCGGCATCGCTGGCAGCGTACGGGCCAATTGCGCTCGGCGGCTGGGCCGTGACCTCCTTTGGTGCAGTGGTCTTGGCGGTGATCTTCGGCCGGCTCTCGCAGGTCGTTACGAAAACTGGTGGCCCCTATGCCTATACCCGAGAAGGCTACGGAGATTTCGCAGGGTTCATCATCGCGTGGGGCTACTGGATTGCGCTGTGGACGGGCAATGCGGCGGTGGCCGTCGCCCTCGCCGGATATGTAGGCTTCCTGGTACCCGCGGTGGCAGGCTCGCACGCTTATGGCCTCGCCGTCGCCCTGATAGCCATATGGACGCTGACCTTGATCAATGTGGGCGGCGTCCAGGAAGCAGGCTTCGTGCAGGTAGTCACCACTGTACTCAAGCTGGTTCCGCTCACGCTTATTGGAACCTTGGGTTTCCTTTGGATCGATTCCGCGAATTTCACGGCTCTAAATACGAGCGGCAAATCCGATCTGGCCGCGATATCAGGTGCGGCCGCGCTGACGCTTTGGGCATATCTTGGACTGGAATCCGCCACCGTTCCTGCAGGTGACGTAGTCGATCCAAAGAGAACGATCCCTCGAGCAACCATCTTGGGCGTATCGATTACGGCGATTGTTTACATCGCCGTGACGACCGTCGCTATCGGGGTCGTGCCGCCGCATACGCTCGCCCATTCGACTGCGCCGTTGGCCGACGTTGCGCGCCGGATGTGGGGAGCAGAGGGCGGAGTGCTCGTAGCGATCGGTGCGGTGATCTCGACCTTTGGTACTTTGAACGGCTTTACCCTGCTGTGTGGCCAAGTTCCCTATGGGGCCGCACTTGATCGCATATTCCCCGTTCGTTTCGGCCATTTGTCGCGCTATGGCACGCCAGCGAACGCATTGGTGCTCTCCAACCTGCTCGCCTCCATCTTGGTGACGATGAACTTTGCAAAGGGCCTCGTGAGCGCGTTCAACACCATCATCCTGTTGGCTGTCATGTCGAGCTTGTTGCCTTACGCACTGTGCTCGCTCGCTGAATTGATGATCCTTGTGCGGACTGGCCGCACGTCCGGTGGGCCGGCGGTAGTCAAGATCGCGATACTCGGCTGTCTCGGCTTCGTTTATTCATTGTGGGCGCTCTACGGCTCAGGAGCAGAGACCATCTACCTCGGTTTTCTGCTCATTCTGGCCGGCATTCCGATTCACGTTTGGATCAAGTGGCGTAACGCAAATGCTTCCGTCGGTGAGTTAGCGTCCCAGTCCAAGCTGTGAAGAATTCGTGTCGCGGCCCGGCAGCGCCGCCATTTTCAATCCGTCGACGATCATGCGTATCAGGTCTGGATGAAGATGCTGGCCTTCCAGATCAGATTTGATGTGGTCGCCAAAGCCAGGATCGAGATTGTGGATTTGTCGTATCGCCTCGGACGTCTCCTCTCGTAGACCTAGTTGCGCCGCGGCCATGGCAATAGCTGCGCGTGTCGAAAGCAAATCGGAGTCGCCAATCTTGCGGGCCTCCATGAAGGCATCTCGGTATCGCCCGTGGGCATAGTGGTAAAGAAAAAGTCCGACCCTGTACCTTCCGGGTTGGGCTGGGCTTGTCGCGAAAGATCGCACGATGAGCGGCACCGCCCTTTCCCAGTTTGCCATCATGGCGTGGCGCTGACCAAGTTCCGCGATGATGGTGGAATCGTTGGGATTGAGCATCCGGGCGGTTTCCAGCGCGTCCAGGCTCGATCGTAAGTCGCCGACGCGCCAGTAGGCCAACGAGCGTGCGCAATGCCCCCAGCTAGAACTGGGAGCCAGCTCGATGGCGCGCTCGGCGAGGTCGAGAGCCCGCTCTCGCAGATCCAGAAAAGAAGCACATCTTCCCTTTGCTGGATTCGAGCTGTCAGAGCAGACAAGCGATAGGAAGGCAAATGCGTCGGCAGCGTTAGGCTCGGACTGAATGGTCCATTCGAGGCATTCGCGCGCCTTCTCCCTTAACTCCTGATCGAAGGTTCGCCAATACTGGTAGAAGAGCAGCAACCGGTCGTAACTGCTTAGGCGGTGCGGCGGTGCGCCTTCGACGTCTCGGGCGCGGTAGCTGAAGATGACCCCGTAAGGCTGCGCCAAGATCCGCACCACGTCGTTTGCGACATCGCTGCGAAGCGCGTAGATCTTCGAAGGGTGCGGCGGGCATTCGAAACTATCGCCCCAGATCGCAAGCTCACTGCGCGCGTCGATCAAGAGGGCATAGGCGCGGCAGTGCTCACTATCGATAGCTGTTCCCCCCCTCAGGATGTAATCAAACCGTGTCGGCTCGCTATTTCCCTTTGCAGGTCTTGCATCCCCTGTTTGCCCGCGTGACGCCTCAGGGCCGAACACGCGAAAGCTTGCGAAGCGCGCGAGACCCACGATGAGCGACCTTGTAAGTCCGAGGGCGAAATCGGGATAGGTCGAGTGGCCGTCCTCTTGCGTGAAGGCCTCGACCAGGATCGAGGTTCCCCCGTTCTCCGACCTATGGGATGGGGCTTCACGAGGATCCGCCCTCAGACTGGCCGGGTCCTCAAAAACAGGCACATACGAACCTTTTGGGATCCGGATACGAAGGGGATCGCCACGCCCTTCGGTCAGATAATAGCGCTCCAGCGAACGCCGCATGCGCCCGGCCACGATGCGCACGATCGAATCGACCTGCGGATCGAAATTTTCGTCGCGCCCGAACACGGAGGTCGCAATGGTATAGGCCTTTATCCGCTCGGGATGACCGCAGAGCGTTTCCTCGACAACGTAAGTCAGGAATTTGCGGATTCGCTCCGTTGAATCGAAATCCGGCGAGGCCAGGACGCGTAGCAACTCCTCTCTTATCGTGTCAGGCGAGTGATCGCATACCTTATCCACCATGCAGAATCTCTTGGTGCGATAGAGGATTAGCTTGACCGCAACTCCTACGCACGGACGTAAGATAGTAGCAGAACTTGCGTTCGGGCAAAATGAGCCCGCGCATCGCGCGACACAGACCACTCTGTGGCCCATTGGCGCACCGCGCTGCGCCAGGACTGGTCATAAAATACTCGTCCGCTTTGGGACGCGCGACGCATGACCTACAGCATGATCGTGAACGATGTCTTCTGTGGATGGCTCCCGTATTGCAAGAGGTAATTCGGCGTTATGGCGCGTCGGTCGGGTGCAGTCTTCTGTCCGGCCTGTTGATGCAGCTGTTCGAAGCTGCTGGCCCTGATGGGGTCGGCGAACAAGGTCCCAATCTGCTTTGCAGGCTATGACGCCTCAGACATCGGACGGGTTGTCCTTGTTCCCGGCTGACCGGTGTCGCCATCACATCGCGTCGCCCTTACAACCTCATGGAACCGAATGGACGGCTCGAACTGTTTGTGCTGCTCTTCAACGGCTCATTTCCTTCGCCACCTTACAGCGCCATGGTCGAGGCATGGCGAGCTTGATAAGTCTCCCCGCGCGCCATGATCGCCCAGACCACACGGGCCATCTTATTCGCCATGGCCACACTCGCCAGGCGCGCTGGCTTCCGGGCGAGCAGCGCGAGCAGGCGCGGATCCGCCGTCTCGGGCTTATGCCTGGCACGGCGGATCAAAGAGGTTGCGCCAATCACAAGGAGCTTTCTCAGATAGAGGTCGCCCATCTTGGTGATGCGGCCGAGCCGGTCCTTACCGCCGCTCGAGTTTTGTGAGGGTGTCAGCCCCAGCCAGGTGGCGAATTCTCGCCCTGAGCGGAACTGCCCCGGATTGGCAACCGATGCCGCCAACGCTGTTGCACCGACCGGGCCGATGCCAGGTATCATCGATAGACGCCGCGCCACCTCGTCGGTTCGTTGCAGAGCACCGATCGAACGATCGATCGCCTGGAGACGGATGTGGGTGTCGAGTACTTGACCGCACAGCAGGCCGAGAATCTGCATTGCCATCGCTGGCACGTCTGGTTCAGCGTCCTTCGCGGCGATCTGGCGCGCCAGCCCAAGCGCCCGCTCCAAACCTTCCGGAATGTCGATGCCGAACTCCGCCAACAGGCCACGGATCATGTTCACCAGTTGCGTACGCTGCTTGACCAGAAGGTTGCGCGTGCGGTGAAGCGACAGGGCCGCCTGTTGCTCGGCTGACTTCACTGCCACGAAACGCATGGTCGGGCGTGTCACCGCTTCGCAGATCGCTTCCGCGTCCATGGTGGTCATCGATACCGACAGGGCCGCGTCTGACTGCGCGCCGGGCCGACGATGCCGTACTGTCGGACCACGACGCGGTCCGTCGGCATCGATCCCGGCGGTTCCCGACGCCGAACACGCCATCAACGCCACCAGCCGAAATCCGAAATCCCCATAGCCATCGCCCGTGGCCCGCGGGTTCCTGCATGAGAGGCTTTCGTACGCCTCACGGCACCCGAAACCCTTCACCATGGCGGACATTAAAGACTGCCGTCGCCGATCCCAAAAGCCGCCCCTTCAGCGGTCCGTCGAGCTAATTGCCGTGACTATGCTGGAACGTATGTCAACCTGATCACGTCCTCGCCGATACGATCGCTCGCCACGAGGCGCAGTGGGGGCCGCGGTCCGGCGAAGAACGGCTTTCCGCCGCCGAGCACAACGGGATGGAGGTACAATCGATACTCGTCGACAAGGCCCAGGTCGGTCAGACCTCCCGCTAACTCTGGTCCGGAAACTTCAATCTCCCCATCGAGCTGCGCTTTCAGCCCGCGTATCGCCGCCTCTACATCATCCTTGACGAGAGTGGCGTTCGGGCCAACCGACTTCAACGAGCGCGACACGACCCACTTCGGTTGGCTCCGCCACGCCGCCGCATAGTCACGTTGTGCCTCGTCCCACTCGGAATGATCGTCGTCCCAATACCGCATCACCTCGTACATGCGGCGACCGTATACACTGCCGGCTAGGCCGCGCACGTCGTCGATGAAATGACGAAAAAGCACAGGATCGGGCGCAAATGCCGTGTGGTCGACATAGCCGTCCAGCGACTGATTCAATAAAAAGACGAGCCTCGCCATACGGGATCTTCTCCTCGCTACCTCCTCGGAGGCTGCCGAGGGTACGTGAAAATGAAGCGGGCTACAATCCGGCCGGATGCCGGCTGCCGTGCTGCGGGTCGTGATGCAAAAGGCATTTTCATTGAAACCGGAGTCGTCGAGTTTCTCCTGAAAGGTGCCGTCTGTTTCACTGTTCTGTCTATTTGCCAGGAGGGTGTGATGTCGCGCAGCTTGAGGCGGACCTTCGCGGTCGTGTGATTTTGGTTATTGAAGAGGGCCTCTCGACGCGAGAGGCGGCGCTGCGTTTTCCGATCGAGATCGCCACGACGGCATACTGGTGTCGCCGCTACCGCGGGCAACAAGGTCGCTCCCAGGCAGAACCAACCCGTCGCGCTCGAAGCTCGATCCGCATAAGGACCTCACGCCACGCTTCGAGGAAACGCCGGAGATGATGTCCCGGGGAGTGGTGCAATCTCAACCACCAACTTCGCTGTCTGCGAAGTCTGCTTTCAGGCAGTGGGAAAGGCCCCTGAACGGCCGGCACGGGGCGCGTTACCGCACGGCAGCTTGGGGGCCGGCAGCAGACAGTCCGGTTTCGAGCCTCTGATGTGGGATAGCTGCCGGCAAAAAAGCGCGGCGATCCCAGACACTGCTTCCGCCCCCACAGACAGCAAAAGCTGCCATTCCGCTCCCCCACCCCATTCTCGCCGAACCATGCATGGTTAAACGATCAGACAGCAACCCATCTCATTCGGCACCTGTACCGTAGTAGCAATTACGTACCGCAGAATGTCTGCAGTACGCGCTCTTCGTCTGCTGGTGGCTGCGCGTATTCCTCCATCTCGGGCTGCTCGTCGAACGGACGCGCCAGGACAGCGAGCAAGCTCTGGAAAGGGCCAAAGTCGCATTCATCGGTGGTGGCGGCGATGGCAGCTTCGACACGGTGATTGCGTGCTATGTACTTCGGGTTCACCGTGCGCATCCGAGCTGTCCGGTCGGCTGCATTCTCCGGTTCGCGAGCCAGCCGTTCACGCCAGCGCGAAGCCCAGCTATCGAAAGCAGTTGGGTCGATGAAGTGGTTGCGTACTCGGCCGGAGCCGTCGACCTCATGAGCGAGATCGCGAAATGTAAGGGTGAAATCCGCCCCGTTGCGTGCCATCAGGTCAAGCAGTTCGGCGGCAAGATCAAGGTCGCCCGGCTGTTTGGTAAACAGCCCGATCTTGTGGCGGATGCCTTCATGAAACGCAGCCTCGTAGCGTGCCTGGAACAATCCGATCGCCGCTTTCGCCTGCACAAAACCTTCATCGTCTCCGCCTGCTTCGCTTCCCAGAATGGGCAGCAGCGCTTCGGCCAGTCGCGCCAGGTTCCAGACGGTGATACGGGGCTGGTTTGCAAACGCGTAGCGACCTTGATGGTCGATGGAACTGAACACAGTCGCCGGATGATAGGCGTCCATGAACGCACATGGACCATAATCGATCGTCTCGCCAGAAATTGCGACGTTGTCGGTATTGAGGACGCCATGGATAAAGCCGACCAGCATCCATTGTGCCACCAGCTTCGCCTGCGCTGCTACAACGGCGTTGAGGAACCCAAGGTAGCGACGGGGGACTTCGGCGAGATGCGGATAGTGCCGCGCAATTGCGTAGTCCGCCAACGCCCGCAGGCCGTCGATGTCTTCCCGTACGGCAAGGTACTGGAACGTGCCGACGCGGATGTGGCTGGCCGCAACGCGCGCTATCAGCGCTCCGGGAAGCCTGGTCTCGCGGTAGACGTGCTCGCCAGTGGCAACCAGCGATAGCGTTCGGGTGGTTGGGATCCCGAGTGCGTGCATCGCCTCGCTGACGATGTACTCGCGCATCATCGGTCCGAGCGCTGCGCGCCCATCGCCATTGCGGGAAAACCGGGTCGGACCGGAGCCCTTCAATTGAACGTCGCGCAATTGGCCGCTGGTATCGAGCAACTCTCCGACGAGGACGGCACGACCGTCGCCAAGCTGCGGCACGAAGTTGCCGAACTGGTGACCCGCATAGGCCTGGGCGATGGGGCGCACATCAGCGGGGAAGCGGTTTCCGGCCAGCATTTCGATACCGTCAGGACTACGCAACCAGCCGATGTCGAGGCCTAGTTCCGTCGCCAGTGTTTCATTCAGTTCCAGCAGACGCGGTCTCGAAACCGAGGATGGATACGGACGGGCGTAAAGCCGTTCGGGGAGGTCGGCGGCATAAGTGTGTTGGAACCGGGGACTGCGCATGACATCTCGGGGCTTGTTCAGGTTACCAGCTAAATAGGGATGCCGCGGGTCGCGGGCCAACAATTTGAGAGGGGCTGTTGGGTCGCAACCCAATCGCAGTTTCTGATATTGGACGTCCAGCCAGGAAGCTGCTGTCAGTTGTCGCCGTATCGCCATTCCATATCTAGAAGGAAGCGAGCGGCCGAGGGTCTGATGCGTACGCGTACTCTTGACGTGTTCCTCGTTCTGGGTCTCCAAGCGCAGACCAACGACTCCGAAGTCAGCATTCTCGCCAGTGCCAGCGAGGACTGATAGTTCTGGGCTCTATGAACATTCTCGGTGTGATCTCAGATACTCACGGCCTTCTGCGTGAGGACGCTGTTGCGCTTTTCCAAGGCGTCGACCACATCGTCCATGCGGGCGACATTGGAAACCCCACCGTCATCGAGAGATTGGAACGTGTTGCGCCAGTCTCGGCAATTCGCGGCAATGTCGATGTCGAGCCGTGGGCGTCTATGTTTCCAGATACCCTTCAAGTGACGCTGTTCGGGCAGAAGATATTCGTGATCCACGACCGAAAGGATATGACGTTTGCTCCAGCCATGATGGGCATCAATCTCGTGATTTCTGGTCATTCTCATCGTGCCAGTATCGAGAGCCGCGATGACGTTATTTATCTCAACCCGGGCAGTGCAGGCCCGCGCAGGTTCAGGCTGCCCATCACCTTGGCAATGGTCCAGATCATCCACGGGCGATTGGTGCCCAAGATTACGAGATTGCCTCAGATCTTCACTGAAGCCGTCAGCATGTCTGACAAGGGCCGAGAACGGACCGTCAGCTTCTGGCGTCCGAAGAACGATTAGCGGACGTTGGAGAGAACTGGCCGTTCTGATCAAACTTCCGACGAGCAGAAATGTCTCCTGAGCGTCGGCTCACGCGCTCAGCCTCAGTTCTCGCGGGCCGTGGCTATGGCCGCTTGCAGTGCCTGCCTGTCCATCGCGCCGTGGTAGATCCGGGTCTCGATGATGAAGGCGGGAGCGCCGCCGAAGCCGAAAGCGTTGGCCTGGACCATGTTGCGGGCGAGGATTCCGTCGATCCGGACCATATCCTCCTTGAAGGCGGCGAAGAGGTCGGATGGATCGAGCCCGGCCTCGGCGAGGACGGCCTCCACCTCCTCCTTGCGCAGACGCGCCGGTGTCACCATCAGGCGCCGAGCGCCTTTTCGTAGCGATCGCCAGACGCAAGCACCTGGCTCGACGCATGAACGGATGGATGAATCGGATTGGGCAACTTGTAAGCAGACAGAAAAGCGGAATTAGGTAGCAACTGCCCGTTTGGTGGCAGTTGCTACCTAATTCCGAATATTCCACTACCGTGACATCGCCCTCCGGATTGCCGAGCACTGGTATTTCGCGATCGAACAAGACCTCCTCGACGGTCGGGAAGGACTGCCCAAATGCGGGTGTAGCCAAGGCCATGGCCGCCGATCCGTTGCGAGCTCGCGGCTACAATCCCATCACAATGACCAATTGGATGGCCTGGACGCTTTCGACATGCTCGGCGGCTGGAAAGGCACTGATGCGCGGCAGCGAAATACAAGATAGCAGAGGTCTCTCCGATGGAAGCTACCGAAACCGCTCAGGACGGTAGCCGAATTGCCATCTGCCACCGCTCCGAAAGCCGAAAGAAGCCACCTCCCAAGGGTTCGGCTTAGGGCATCATGACTATCCGTCTCATTTTCATGACAGAGAGTCCCAATGTCGCACCAAGGCAGTGACAGCAACCATCTGCCATGCAAAATAAGTTATCAACAAATAGAAAATTGCGTGATTGCTGCCGTATTCCTCGTATTTTCTGGAATTATTGAGTTATTTTCAGCCAATATTTTGCTGCATTACTTTGCTTGTATTAGTATAATTACTGCTTTCAACGGCAGTTACATCACAAAATTGCATGAAACGATGCGCGCAACACACTGAGAAAAGGGGAACATAGTGGATCACCCTGCTATTGATAGATCTTTGAAGGTAGCGTTTCTTGCGGCGACGTTGCTGTGCGCCATCTCCGGTGGCGCACTAGCGTCGGATTCAGTGATGTCGGCGGTCAATGCCGCCTCGTCGTCCGACGTCCTGGCGACTATGCCCTGTGTGGAACGATGCTGGCCGAGAGCCCGGCATGCCCGTCGTTTGGACACATCCGATTCCTTTATAACGGGATCCATACAAGCCCCGCCCGCCGAAGCCCGGCGTTCTCAGCTTCCAATTCCCTCAGGCGCTTCACCTGATCGCCCTTCAACTCGCCAGCGATAATACGTAATTTCCGCCACCCCTATTGAACGGATCGCGGAGCTTCAAAGCTGCCAGACTCGCGCAAATTTCGGAGCGTTTCATGCCCCATTCACTTCATCTTACCAAGATCACCGATTTGAACGACCGCCATGATATCTACGGCCCCATTCACAAGGGCCTTCGGAAAGCCCAATGTGATCTTCTCGCCCGGCTCGGCAATGTTGATTTCGGCGATGCCCGCGCGACGGCGGACCTGCTGTCGGATATGCGCGCGCTTCTGGTGCTCGCCGCCGCCCATCTCGAGCATGAGGACCGTCATATTCATGACGCGCTGCGGACGCGCGGCGCTGCCTCTGTCGATCGTCTCGACCATCAGCATGACGACCATCGCGCCACCTTTGCCGAGCTCGAGACGCTTTTGGCGAGCATCGAGGCGGCCAGCGCAGAAGAGCGCCCTGGCCTCGGACGCCGCCTCTACCTCGCCTTCGGCACCTATGTCGCGCACGACCTCGAGCACATGCACGAGGAAGAAACCGTCGCCGCGCCGCAACTGTGGTCGCTGTTCTCCGACGCGGAGATGATGGCGATCGAAAACCGCATTGTCGGCTCGCTTCCTCCGGAAAAAGCCATGGCCTTCATGCGACTGATGATCCCGGCCATCAACCCGGCGGAGCGTGCCGCACTGCTTGGCGGCATGAAGCAGCAGGCGCCACGCGAGGCCTTCGATGCGGTAATCGAATTTGCCGCGCGGCCGAACCTGTCGGCGGCGGAATTTGCCGACCTTGCGCGCCGGCTTGACCTCGTGGCCTAAGCCAGCAAGGCATATCGGTCCGCAACGGGATCCACGATGCCGGCACTGGTTCCAGCCCGGCATCGCGTTCGCCGAATGACCTATTTTGGCGCAACCTCGACCTCTAGCTTGCCGTGGCTGACGTCTGCTTTTGGGCAAAGTTGAGTTCAGCACCGAGCTGCCCGGTTCGCGCCATTTCCGGCCATTCGGGGCGCATCCCGACAGCGGACGTTCGCAGCTACGCGTTTGGAGCATAATGGCTGGCGGATCCAACTGAACTTGAGGACTTTAACTTGCCTTCTGGATGCGCAGCTTGGTTGCCGACGGCGCCGCAACCACTGTGAAATTAAAGCTCGCACGGCTATTTCTTGCCGCGTCGTGCGAGGATATTCGCGACGACGAGAAGGATGATCGACAAGCCCATTGACCTGCCACTGAGCTTTCATCCGGCTGCGATTAGTGCCTCAGCGGTTTTGATCCGATACCATTCCTTGGACCGCCGGAAGGTGGAGTTTCCCGGCTGTTTCACGATGGCGGGCTGGTGGCGCCATCGGGATTGATCAACGAGATCGGGACCTTGTGTCCGATTGCGCCATGTGGGCGCACCTCGTTGTAGTATCTGCGCCAATCCTCCAACTTTTTGGCCGCGTCGGCAAGCGTCAGGAACCAGTGGGCATTCAGGCACTCCGCCCTGAAGCGGCCGTTGAAAGCTTCGATGTAAGCGTTGTCGGTTGGCTTTCCCGGCCGCGAGAAGTCGAACGTGACGCCCTTGCTGTAGGCCCACAGATCGAGGTCGCGGGACACGAACTCCGTGCCCTGATCGACCCTGATCGTCTTCGGATAGCCGATCCGCGGACAGACTTGTTCCAGCGTCCTGACCACGTCCTCTGCTCGGTAACTGAAGCGCGGGTCGAGCACCGGCACGTAGCGCGAGAACGTCTCGACGACCGTCAGGACGCGGATCTTCTTGCCGGTCGCGAGTTGGTCGTGAACGAAGTCCATCGCCCACACGTCGTTGGGCTCGACGGCCGGCTGGCGGTCATCTCGTAGCTTCGCCTTCACCCGCCTTTTCGGTGTCTTGTTCCGCAGTTGAAGCCCTAAGTCCCTGTAAATCCGATAGGTCCGCTTCATGTTGATGTCCCAGCCCTCGCGCGTGAGCATCACGTGCACGCGCCGGTAGCCATACCGAACCCGCGTTGCACAGATGTCTTTGATCCGCGCTTCGATGCCGGCCTGATCGCGGCGACGGGACTTGTCGTGATAGGACGAGGTGTCGAACTCCAGAACCCGGCAGGCTCGCCGGATCGACACGTTCCACTCAGTACAGGTATCCGCCACCAGTTCGCGTTTGCGACCAGGCCTCACAGTTTTCGGCGGATCACGTCCTGCAGCATCTCCTTGTCCAGCGACAGGTCGGCGACCAGCTTCCTGAGCTTGCCGTTCTCATCCTCAAGCTGCTTCAGTCGCTTCATCTCCGTCGGCAGCAGCCCGTCATACTTCTTTTTCCAGTTGAAGTAGGTCGCCTGGCTGATCCCCGCGCGGCGGCAGATCTCCGCCACCGGAATGCCGTCCGCTCCCTGCTTCAGAATGAACGCCTTCTGGGCGTCCGAAAACTTCGAGGCCTTCATCGCTCTCCGCTCCTCTCCCAACCGGGAAATTACAGCGGAAAACTCCAATTCTGAACGGTCCAGTTTTCGGGGATCAGATCAAAATTCTCAGTGGCAGGTCAACCCGTCGAAGCTGCAGACGGATATCGACTGTCAGTAGTCCGATCCCGAACCCCGCCGACTAAAACTTCGCCAAAATCTAGCTGCCCATGACCGGCGAATGCGACAAGGGCACGAAAATCGCGTCCCTGGCACGGGCGTTCCCGACATAATCCTTCACAACCGTATACTCTCAACTGATTCTGGCTGTTGGTTGGAAGGAACAACGTTGCTCGACATTACGCAGGACTTCACGGAGTGGCCCGAAGACCTTGCTCCACAGGGGTTTGGCACATGTGATCGGGAGAGATTTCCGCAATGGTGGGCGCGGAATCAAACTCGGTTGGCGCACCTCCATCCCCAAATCGCAGAGCAATGGGTGTACCGTCACTGGAAGCATTCGCCTTACGCCTGGCTGTCACTAGACTCGCTTAGCTGGAGGCAAGAGCGGTGGGATACCAATCGCATCCTGTCTCAGGTCTTTGTCCGAGACTCGCACCTAGACCCCCACCACGACTTCAAGGTGTTCAATAAGTTTGCGGCAAAGTCTCCTCCGGTATCCGTCATGAACCAGACAGGGACATGGGACTACCCCATCCTCACCTTGGAGACCCCCCAGGGCATCCGCGCACATCGCGCGGCCCTGCCCGAGAAGCGCTTTCTCCTCATCGAAGGACATAGCAGATACCGCTATTTGAACGCGCTGGCAGCTAGGGGACAAACTGGGGCCAGCCATGAATTGTTCATCATGTCGACCCCTCGCGCGGAACACGGGGAGGATGATCACACAGGGACGTGAGGGCAAGTTGCGGGGTTGACCTGCTTCCACCCCGGCTCCAACGAGTGGGCGCCGTTGGGGGGCAACACCCGCTACGGTGAAAAATGATATTGCGCCCGGGGAGCACCTTGAGGCGGGTCGGGAAGAACTCCCTGCGCCGTCGAGCCTGCGTTGAAACGCAAAAAAGGGCCCACCGCCTCGGGTTAGACGAGACGACGGGCGCTTTGGCATCCACGTTCGCTGGCCGAGGGGCGCTGGAGCCATAAGCAAAACACAGCGCCGCCGCTGATGTTACCTAGGCAGATACAGAAACCCCGCCGCTTTGCCTTATGGCTACTGTGCCGCGGTTTGCGCGGCTTCCGGCGTGGCGACGGCTATCGCGATCAGGCGCCATTGCCCGCCTACGACCTGGAATACGAGATCGAATTTGATCTGCTGTGGCTTAGTCGGAAAATAGCCAACCAGGCGTAGCAATCCGTTTTGATCGAGTGCGGGCGTCTCGGTGAATTGCGGCGCCAGAAGTGCCGCGCCGTAGAGATCAAAATTGCGACGGCGCAGGTCGGAGAAATTCTCGCCAAGATCGGCGGCTGAGTTCTGCGCCTGGAAGTCAGGCGCAGCAAGATCATGCAAGACTGTGTAGTTGCCTGACCGGTTGGCGTCATTGAGCGTGAGCAGAGTTGAACGGATCAGATAGAGCGCCTGCTCCAACGAGATCGGTAAAGGCGGCTCCAAGCGTGAAGCCTTTGGCGTCGGTGTCGGGACAGTCGTTGGCATCTTCTGCTGAGATCTGGCGCTGTCAGGCATACAAAGCTGCAGCAACATGAGAGCAATGAGAACGCGAGTAATCCGCCGCACGAAGCTCCTCTCGATCGTCTTCACCAACCTATCCGGACCCCAACACGTCCGCCCACTCCGCCGCCATTCGTGCCATATGCAACGCCTCCGTTGGCTTGCACATGATCGCCAAGGCGGAGCGCCCCGCTTAATGCCAAGGCGTTGGTGCCCTGAAACGCTCCCCAATTGAGCGACATAGCGAAGCGTTCTTCCGGCATGACCCACGGCGTGCCCGACATCGCAAAGGCCATAGAGACGCCATTGAGGGCCTTGCTGCTCTTGCCATCGAGATCACTGAGGCGGTTGTTGATGCCGGCGATCTGTCCATTGATGCCCGCGATGTCCGCAGTGCCGGCAATGCCAAGGTCGCCGAGCGTACTGGAGCCGAGATTGCCGCCGCTGTCGGTGGTGACGACTTGCAGCGGTCCGGACTGGGCTGCGCGGCTCGCTGCCGAGGTGACCCCCGCCATGGTGTAGGTATTCGTAGCGGTACCGAAGGCTTGCTGGTTCGCACGCGTCGCTGTGGCACCGGTGCCGATGGCGGTAGAGTTTGCGTAGGTCGCCGAGGCGCCACTTCCGAATGCGGAAGAATAGGCGCCGGTGGCATTCGAACCGCCACCCACGGCGGTGTTGGCAACGCCGTTCCCGCTCGCGTTGGCGCTGACCCCGAAAGCAACGTTCGCGCTGCCGTTGCCTTGAGCTCTGGCGCCAGCTCCGGTCGCCGTGTTCCCAGCGTTGGTACCGCTCGCATTGGATAGAAAACCGGTCGCGGCGTTGTAGCTGCTGGCGCCGCTAGCGTTGGCTCCGTCACCTGTCGCGACGTTTCTGCTTCCGGAACCGCTGGCGTTGGCGTTCAGGCCAGTCGCGACGTTCGAACTGATATCACCGCTCGCATTCGCCCGAGTCCCGGACGCGTTGTTGTTGCTCTTGTTGCCACTGGCATTGGCGCCGTTCCCGGACGCGAGATTCGAGCTGTTTGCGCCGACAGCATTGGCGCGGTTCCCGGACGCGATGTTGTTGCTGTTGTCGCCGCCGGCATTAGCTTCGAACCCCGTCGCGATGTTCTTGCTGCCGTTGCCGCTGGCAATAGCTCCAGCACCGGCCGCAGTGTTCGTGCTTCCATTGCCGCTGGCATTGGTATTGTTTCCATAGGCAGAGTTGCTGGAATTGTCGCCGGAGGCGTTGGCAAGGCCAGTGGCGGTGTTCCCGCTACGGTCGCCGCTGGCGTTGGCTCCCGTCCCGGTCGCGGTGTTGTTGCTGCCGGACGCGCCGGTGGCGTTAGCACCGGGGCCGCAGGCGAAATTGGCGCCTGATCCGGTGGCTGTCGCGCCTTGGGCGGACGCGGCGCCATCGCTGCATACGAACTGCGCCTGTGCTGGTGTGGCCATAGACATAGCGGCGATTGTGGTAACGAGTGCCGTCACTGCAAGGGCAGTTGCTCGTGTCGATTTGTCATCTTTCAAAGTCATGCACTTCCCCCGCCCAAGCAACAAAGCCTGCCCACTCGCGCAAGCGGACCATCGATCAGCACGTCGGTGCTGAGACAACGCGACCGTAATAGTGGAGCCCCGCCATGTTGTGGCGTCCGGTCGCAAGCCGCAGAGCTCGGCCCTCTGTGGCGCGTTAACGAGTCTGCGAGGCCCTCCAGAATGTCTGATCCACACGAATGTCGTTGCCGCGGAATTCCTTGCACAGCCAAACGGCACTGTCGCCGCATGTAACTACAGATTGGGACGCTCAGTCATGAAGATTGGACGGCCAGTCATGTGCCGCGGAGGCCTGCCATCGCAAACTGGCGGAGCCTTTTCCCCATTGGCCAAACTGCACCCTGAGTCGGACTGATTTGGGCGAAACAGGACTTGTCGGAGCGAATTGTGAGGGACTTGGATAATTCGCGTTGCCTTCGAATACAGAGCGCGCGACGTTGTTGTCGCAACTGCACTGGATCGACGACTCGGCCGGCGGTTTCGCAAAGCATGTCGCCGCCGGTCTGATCAAACATGGCGCACGCGACCGTGGCATTTCGACCTCTTGCGGCCGGAGGTGACGAAGGTGGCCGTTGTGGGAGTGGAGATGTCGGAAGCCGAGAGCAGTCCCAAGACATGCGCGTCGCTGGCCATTGTGTGGCCACACCCGCCGGGAGCGGCATGTTTCGCCGTCTGGAAGGCCGCGATCTCCAGGCTTGTCGATAGCGCAATACCGGACGATGCGGACATAGCCTTGTTCGACTTCCATGGCTGCACCTGGCAGCTTCCGGAGACCTTTGTGCAGATCAATGGCGGGTCGGCCATTACGATGTCTCGCTCACAGAAAGTCATTGACGACCGGCCTATCTCCCAGATGTCGATCTACATGCTAACGGGCGGGAGCGTGGTGACGGATTATGACGGGCTCAAGCACACCCAGCTTCCGGGCGATGTCGTCGTAGTCGACTATTCCTTGCCCTATGAGGCCTTAACGCCCGGCTACGAAGGAATTACGCTTACCTTCGACAGGGCGCGCGCGCCTTTGGGCCTGCAAGGCGATGTCCACGGCACTAAGTTGAGCGCAAGTAGCGCCGCCGGAAAGGTTATCGGGGCCCAGATGAGAACGCTCATTGAGCATATCGATGAGCTAAGCGTCGATCAGGCCCAGTCCGCCGCCGACGGCATATTGCAGTTTGCTGCGACCGCCTTTCCTGCCGCCGCTTCGAAACGAACGCGAGACGACCTCAACGTGTTGCACCGCGCGCATAGGCTGGCCAGGAAGCGCATGTCCGATCCAGACTTTGGACCCGAGGAACTGGCGTCTGAACTGGGGATGTCGCGCTCGAAGCTTTTCCGTTCGTTTGAAATTCATGGTGGCGTACAGCGTTGGCTGCTTGGCGAAAGACTTACGGCCAGCCTGCAGGCGATTGTACGTGGCGCAGGCAAGATGAAGATCTCAGCCATCGCTCACCAGCATGGGTTTCGCAGCGAAGCCCATTTCAGCCGGGCTTTCCGGAAGCGATATGACATGAGCCCGAGCGACGCCTTGGCATTGACCCAGCGCTCGCAAGGCAGCGCATTGTTCCTAAGCTGGGCGGAAAACGATGCGGGGACTGAAAGCTCGACGGTCGAAGCCTGGCTCGCGTCGGCTCAGGCAAGGGAAGCCAAAGAGGTAAGGTGAACGCGCCGATACATCCGCATTAGCCCGGACATCAGTTCATAACTGACGCATCGCGACCTCGATGGTTGTCGCCGGCCATGTCTGCTTTTGGGCATTGGCAAGCCTGAGCTTGGCGCATTGCAGTTAGACAGCAAAGGGGCCGTGAACAGACCGTCGGCTTTTGGGTTTCGCTTTGCCGATAGCTGCCGTTCCGACCTCGTTATCGTCGTTACTGAGTCGACTGACGTCGCTCTAAAGCGGACCTCGCGAAGCCAATAGTTTGGTGGCTACTGCCGAAGGAACTTCTCCACCAATGTCGCGACTTCGGTCGTTTCCAGGATGTTGTAATGCGTCCTGCCCGGCAGGATTGCGAGCTGGGCTTTTGGCTGCAAGGAGCCATCGTAGCTGGCGTCGCGGGCGAAGCCACCAAAGGCGCGATACATGGCTACAACATGTTCGCCTGTCATGCTATCTGCGTCGGCGAAGACAAGCAGAATCGGCGCTTTGACGGACGCGGCTTCCTCTGTCCAATCCCAAGCCTCCGACGCTAGTTCACCCATCCTGCGGAAGGCCGTTTCCCAGTTGATGTCCGGATACATTTCGGCCATGGGCGACGCTGCGACGCCCGCACCGATCTCGGCGGCATTGCTGACCATTTCGGGAAAGGCCGCGACGATCTCCGGGTATTGACCTGCCAAGGCCAGCGCGCCGGATACGGGGATCAACTTGCGCACCTTGTGCCCCGGGCGTGAAATGATTTCCCACGACGGATTGGGCCGAATGCGGCCGGCCTGCTTTCGGAACGCAAGCAATGACAAGCAGTCGTTCCACTGACGACGCGTTGCGGACTATTAAACAGCGGCGCAAGAAGGTCCGGTACAAGTGGAATCGTGACGTTCGAGCCTTCATTCCCAGTCATCCGTTCCTGACGTATCGCGACTTCTTCGGTCGGGACAGGCGATGAGATCAGGCAATATTTGCCTGCCCATGCGACCTGCCCCGACACCCGGAGACGCTCGGCTGCGGTCTACTGCACCTGACTGGCGACGCTGGCTTGCGCGTCTACGGTTAATGGCCATTGTCGGGTCATCCCTTGGGCAGGTAGGGGAGCGTACCAGCGAGATCGGTGTCATCGATCAACTGGAAGCGGCTTTCGCTGCCTTTCTGGCGTGCCGCAATGAAAGGTGCGTAGCCGGGGTCGTTGACGAAGGCCATCGCATGGTGCGCCGTCGGGAATTGCAAGATGGCAATGAGCGAAGTCTCGAGAGGCTGGCCCTCGAGGGTCGTCACATTGCCGCTGCGCGACAGATACTTGCCGCCGTGCTTGTGCACGAACTCATGAACCGAAGCCGCGTACTCCGGAATCCAGCCATCGTTCGTCACTTTGATGTCTGCGATCAAATAGGCTGACATTGTCTTTGTCCCTGTTTGGTTTGACCGACACGGGGTGTTCCGTGACCGTCTCCATACCTCACAGGAAAGCGCGCCAGACCTCCAGTCCGTGAACTGGAGCGGACGATACAGATTCTGGACTGGCCGAAGGGGGGCTTTAGGCATAGCGTCCACTATCAACCAGTTCGAGGATACCCAAATGACCCAGGCTGGATACCAACAGTTTTGCCCGCTCGCCATGGCCGCCGAAATTCTGTGTTCGCGGTGGACAATGGTGCTGTTGCGCGAACTCGTCGCTGGTACAACACGCTTCAATGATTTGCGGCGCGGTGTTCCGAAAATGTCGCCGACCCTTCTGTCGCAACGATTGAAGGAGTTGGAAGCGGCCGGGATCATCGAACGCCGGGCGCTGAAATCGGAGTCTGGCGTCTTCGAATACCACTTGACCGAGTCCGGGAAGGATCTTCGCCAAGTCATCGAAGCAATGGGCTTTTGGGGGCAGAGATGGGTCGAGGCCAGGCAATCGCTCAAGAACCTCGATCCGTCGCTGCTGATGTGGGATATGCGGCGCAATTTGAATCCCCTGCCGCTGCCCAACAGGCGCACGGTGATACAGTTTTTGTATCCGGAGCTACCGCTATCCAAACGGTTCTGGTGGCTGGTCGTCGAACCGCATGGTGAGGTCGATCTGTGCTGGTCCGATCCGGGTTTCGATGTCGATCTCTATGTGTCGAGTGACCTGCGCACGATGACCTCAATCTGGATGGGACTGACCACGGTCGCCAAGGAAAGCGGGAAAGTTGTCCTGACTGGAGACCGTGGGCTGGCCGCTTCCATTCAGACTTGGCTTGGGCTCAGCCCGTTTGCGGTCGAGCCGAAACGAGTCGCCGCATAAGCGCAATCGCCTAGAGCGATCTGTGCGGAAAGTAATCAAGGTTGATGCCGTCGGCGGAGTTAGGACGAATCGACTTGAGCCGGCCATCCAGCTAGCTCCCACCTTCATTTGGCAGCCCGATGGGACGGCGGTCGGTCGTTGAAGAGGCCTTTCATCGCCGCCGACAAGGCATTGATCCCGCTGGCCCGCAGCATCTGATTGATGAAGACACCGAACACCACGGCGAGACCACGGATCTGGTTCTCCAGCATAACGGGCTGCCCAAAAACGCAGAACCTCGATTGAACCGACCTTAAGGCATCGCTGTTCAACGAAACGCGTGATAGGAAGGCAAATAACTCCCGGCTGAAAGGTCTTCCGGTGATGGCTATCGATAATCGCTCCCCGCGCCTTGCTGTACTGATTGATGCAGACAACGCGTCCGCGAAGATCGTCGACGGGCTTTTCGATGAGATCGCGAAGATTGGTGAGGCCAGCGTCCGGCGCATTTATGGCGATTTCGCCAGCTCGAGATCGAAAGCGTGGATCGATGTCCTGGCACGGCACGCAATCATCCCGCAGCAACAGTTCGCCTATACGACTGGCAAGAACGCGTCTGACATCACGCTGGTTATCGATGCGATGGATTTATTGCACAGTGGTCGTTTCGACGGCTTCTGTCTGGTCTCGTCCGACAGCGATTTTACGCGGCTGGCTGCTCGTATCCGTGAGCAGGGCGTCGATGTCTTCGGGTTCGGAGAACAGAAGACACCAGAGAGCTTTCGTCAGGCTTGTCGACGCTTCACTTACACCGAAAACTTGCTCCCCGATGCGCCGGCCAATACGGAGGCCGCGGGAAGCAAATCCAAACCCCTTCAGCCGCCGAGTGCGGCCGCGCCGATCATCCGCCGCGTTCTCGCTCAGATGGAGACAGAAGATGGGTGGGCACCGCTTGGAGCGGTAGGGACGCAGTTGGCGAACCTATCCTCCGACTTCGATCCCCGCAATTTTGGCTTCCGCAAGCTAAGCGACCTCGTCCGCAAGACCAATGCCTTTGAGATCGAACATCCGGAAGGGCGGGCCATACGCATTCGCGAAAAGCCGGCATCGGCGAAATCCTCACCCAAGCGGAAGTCGTGACTGGCTTCGCCATTGAACGATTGGTGGCTACATGCTGCCTATTGGAGTTTTTGGGGTCGTAACCGGGCGGGCCGCTTTCGAAACACATTTGGCTGAAGCGGACTCGGCAAACGACCCGTTTCTGTCATCCATGGCGGCTGCAATGCCCATTGCAGCCATCCGGGGCTTGCTCGCGCAACGCATGATGTACCGGCAGGCGGCGCGAACGGCCAAGTTCCACCCCTTCCAGCCGCTCCCACCATGCTTCAAGATCGACTGCTGTTTGCCCGTGCGCCGGTATCGGTTGGTTTGGTCGGACACTATTTGTCCTCGTTGGCGAGCCAAGCGCGGCAAAGCAAGATTGACAAAAAGGCATGAAGCGCGACCGCAGGCCAAAGAAGGAAGCCGGCCAGCCCAACGAAGATGCCGACATAGCAAAGATACAGGGCCACGACGATGCCATAGGTCAGCATGCCAGGCAGCGGCGGCCCTGGCCAGCACGCGACCGCCAATCCAATCAGGGCGATCCCGGCGACACGCGCGACCGGTATCGCGATGACGACGAGTTCCTGACCCAGCAAACGTTGACCCACGATCGACGGGACAACGAGCAACGCCAAGCCGGTGGCGGCTTCGGCTGCGGCGGCCCAAATAAGTGACTTGCTCATGTGACCGATAGGCCCGTTCAGCCCGGCCGCGCAACCTACCCGATGAAGGCGCAGGGGCCGGATCACTGCAATCTGAAAATGAGTTCGTCGATCTTGCCGGTGAACTTGAACGGAACATCGTAACGATACTCCACCAACGTCAGGGGCGTGCGGGCATCCAAGCCGACGTCGAAGGTCTCATTCTCTGCCCGCCCCAACGACCCGAGGCGGGCATAAACGGTCACAAGGAAGGCAGGCTGAGGCGAGGCTAGTCGCCTGGATGCGCCGCCTGTGCCTTCTTGACCAGTTCATCAACCTGCGCCTTGAGGGCAGAAAGGTTGAACGACGCCGGGTCCTGCATCGGCGGAAAGTCGACAGCCGTCAGGGCCAGTGTCTTGGCGACCTGCTGCACGGCGACGAAGCGCCAGGCTTCGCGGGCAAAGAAGTCGTTGCCATAGCCCCAAGCGCCGGTCGCACTCGTTTCGCCCAACAGCATCGGCGCGCGCTCGAACGGGTCCTGGCGGATGTTCACCAATATCGGCATGTCCGTGGTCGTCTTTGGACCGGGCCAGCCACCGGGTTGCTGGAAGAAGGTGAATTTCATGTCATCAACACGGATGGCCCCCAATTGCGGGCCGCCAAAATAGAAAAGTTCATGACGCGCGGACGGTCCCGTGCCGGTAAGCAGCGCGGTCTGATCGTAGCCGTCGAGATGGTTCTTGTAGGTCGTGCCGCCGAGATCAACGCCCTTCAGCAACTGATCCGTTATGTTGGGATTTCCGGCGGCGTGCAGGAACGTCGGGTACCAGTCGAGCCCGGATATGAGGCCGTTTTCCACGGTGCCGGGCTTCACTTTGCCGGGCCAGCGGATGATTGCCGGCACGCGGAACCCGCCATCACCCACCGTACCCTTGGTGAATTTGAATGGTGTCATGCCGCCGTCCGGCCAGGTGAAGACTTCCGCCCCGTTATCGGTGGTGAAGACGACAATTGTGTTGTTGGCCTCGCCAATGTCGTCCAGATGTTTCAGCAGCGCTCCGACGCTGTCGTCCAACTGGGCCATGCCAGCCTCTTCCAGGCCATAGTTGGTCCTGCTGTTCATCATCGCCTGATACTTGGGCGCGAGGAACGTCCAGATATGCATGCGCGTCGTGTTGTGCCAGATGAAGAACGGCTTTCCGTCGGCCTTGGCCTTGTCCATAAAGTCGCTCGACGCCTTGACGAGCACATCATCGAAGGTCGTCATGTCGTATTTGGCCTTCGGCGTAATGTCATGCATGTTTGGAACATTGGTCATGTCCGGAAACGGTGCCAGCGGGCCCTCGTCCACGATTCGCTGTTTGCCGACCGCACCCCAGCGCGGCATCACCGTCGTGTCGTCCGTGTCGGTCGCCCAACTGTGCACGAGGCTGCGGGGACCTATCTTGGCACGAACGTCCGCGTCGTCGGGAAACGAATACCAGTAGGGATCCGACATCGCGTCGAGATGATAGAGGTAGCCGAAGAATTCGTCGAAGCCATGCACTGTCGGCAGGAACTTGTTCAGATCCCCCAAGTGGTTTTTGCCGAATTGCCCGGTCTCGTAACCCTGCGCCTTCAGCGCGGTGGCGATGGTTGAGGCCTGCGCCGGTATGCCAACGTCGGCCCCTGCTTGACCCACGGTCGTCATTCCGGTCCGGATCGGCAGTTCGCCGGTGATGAAATTCGCGCGACCAGCGGTGCAGCTTGCCTCGGCGTAGTAGTCGGTGAACAGCATGCCCTCCGAGGCAAGCTTATCGAGGTTCGGCGTCTTGCCGGACATGATGCCTCGGCTATACGCGCCAATGTTGAACCAGCCGACGTCGTCACCCATGATGAACAGGATGTTTGGCTTCTGCGCTTCCTGGGCCTGCGCGGGGCTGGCGCTCCACGCGGCCGCGGCGAAGACAAGACCGCCACACGCCCCTAACAATTTGGATCGGGTAGTCATTCGAATGTCCCTTCTCGCCCGTTGAGAGCTGGCATCTGGCGTCTGCAATTGACTTCGGAACAGCGATGACCGCCTGCCGGATTGGGCGGGCAGCGCCCAAAGCGTGCCAGATCGAAGGAACGACGCAAGTCGGGGAAAGCCCGCCGCCAGGGGTGAGACGAGACGACGGGCCTTGTGGCATCCAGCGTACGTAGCGGAAGAAGTGGCAGTAAACTCGCCGTGGCCGCTGATGTTCCCGTCACGGAAAAATGCCCGCCGGCTGTTTGGAAGGCGACGGGCTAGCGGCTGGCGGGAGGGATGCATGTTGGCCGCCAGCAAAACAATGCCAGTATCGATATGGCGCGGATTTGCCGAGGTTCCAGCCTGAAAAAAACGCCCGCCGCCACGGCCAAAGCAATCGCAAAACGCCTGTCACCCTTGAAGCGGACCGACCGGTGACAGGCGTTTTGACCGCAGACGTGACGCCGCCCGCAAGTAGCCACAGCGTACAAGGACCAAACTCGCCGTGGCGGCTGAAGTTCCTGTGCAGACGGTCCGACATGAAGATGGGCTTGCGTCGGGCGTCTACCGCGTCGCTCTAGAACGCCCGTTTGTGGCGTAACCGCGACCTCCAGCGTGATCGCCGGCAATGTCAGCATTCAGGCAGCAGCAATGCTGATCTCTACGGCCGACATGGGGCGCAACGCTGCCGTTCAACTTCCTGGCAGACGCAAGTCGGTTTCGGGTCATGACTTCCGATTCCGGAACGGCTTGGTCGCGCTAGATGCTGACCTTCGCGCCGCGTCGCCGAACCGGACCTTCGGCATACGACCGGGCTCGCGCCATAAGCCATTGTAGCGGCCTAGCTCGCTGTGTCTGTCTTCAACCTGTTTGGAAGCAGCCATTTCTGTCAGCACCGCCAAGCGAAGGACATCGCATAACCAGGAATGGCAGCCCAATTTCACAGGAGCGACGCGCTACCTGTGGAACCAATTCTCGCCGGACGCATCCAATGGGTGAAAGCGTCGAAAACGGGAGCGACCGATGGACCTGCATTCGCACTTGCTGGACGAAACCGAAGAGAGCGTGCCGGCCACCGCCAGGCGAAATTCAGTGGGAAGCCGCAAGCCACCGCTCGGCCCCATCCGGCCGACACGCATCGATGCGGAAGCCGCGGTGAGGACGCTGATCTGCTGGGCCGGTGACGATCCGGCCCGGCCAGGTCTTCTGGATACGCCCGCCCGCGTAGTGCGCGCCTATGAAGAATGGTTCGGCGGCTACGATCAGGACCCGGTCGCGCTGCTCGAGCGGACCTTCGATGAGATCGGCGACTATGATCAGACGGTCGAACTGCACGACCTTCCGTTCCACTCATTCTGCGAGCACCATATGGCGGCGATCCGCGGCAAGGCGCATATCGCCTACATGCCCGTCAACCGGGTGGTGGGCATTTCCAAATTGGCCCGGGTCGTCGAAGCCTGCGCCCGTCGCCTGCAGATACAGGAACGGCTGACGGACGATATCGCCCGCGCCATCGAGGATGCCCTGCAGCCGGGCGGGGTGGCCGTCGTGCTCGTGGCCGAGCATAGTTGCATGAACTCGCGCGGTGTCCATGCCCACGGCACACATATGGTCACCAAACGCATGCTGGGCGTCTTTGAGACGGACGTCGATCTCAGGCGCGAATTCCTGGCCTCGATCGATCTGTGACGAGTTTCGGGAACCTTTCTTGTCGAGCCCCATCTATTGCAGCGTAAGGAGATTTCTCATGTCGCATGTTCGAAGAGACGCGATCGCAATCGTCGCCGCCGTCGATGATATGGAACTGGTGCGCCGGGCACTCGCGCACGACGGCCGCGCATTTCGCACGATCATGCAGAGGTACAACCAGAGGCTCTACCGGATCGCCCGGGGCGTCATTCCCAACAACAGCGAAGCCGAGGACATCGTTCAGGAAGCCTATGTCCGCGCCTTTGCTCACCTTGGGAGTTTCCGCGGCCAGTCCACGCTTGCGACATGGCTTTCCCGTATCGTGATCAACGAGGCGCTCGGACGCCTGCGCAAGAGGCAGCGCGCGGCGCTATTCGCAAGATCCGGCAATCGGGCGGCCGAAGCCCAGGTCATCCAGTTCCCCCTCAACACAGGCTTAGACGATCCGGAGCGGACGATGGCGCAGCGGCAGATCCTGCAACTTGTCGAACGGGCGACCGACAACCTCCCCGATCAGTACCGGACCGTCTTCATCGCTCGGGTGATCGAAGGCCTGAGCATCGAAGAGACCTCGGAACTGCTCGATGTGCGCCCCGAGACTGTCAAGACCCGGCTGCATCGCGCCCGCGCGCTCGTGCGCAAGGAGTTGGACGCGCAGATCGGTCCCGTGCTGCTGGACGCGTTCCCGTTCGCGGGCCGGCGCTGCGAACGCCTGACCGCGGCGGTGATGAAGCGGCTCGCCTTGCCGGATTGATTTTTCCGGGAACGTTTCCCGCCACGCCGCATCCAATGGTCGTCAACTGAATATTGCCGGTGCCGCTCCGCGCGCCCGGGAGAAGGAGGTTCTCATGCTTATGCGTCCGATTGCGGCTTTGGCCGCGCTTTGTCTGCTCGGCGCCGCGCCTTTGGCCCAGGCCGCCGACAAGCCCAGCGATCCGCAGATCGCCCACATCGCCTATACCGCGGGCGTGATTGACGTCGAGGCGGCGAAGCAGGCCATCGCGAAATCCAAGAACAAGGATGTTGTGGCTTTTGCCAAGGACATGGTGCGCGACCACGAAGCCGTGAACGCGCAGGCGCTTGCTTTGGTCAAGAAGCTCAAGGTCACTCCCCAAGACAATGACACCAGCAAGGCATTGACCAAGGCCGCCGCCAGGGAGCGCGACAAACTCGCCAAGCTGGATGGTGCGGCTTTCGACAAGGCCTATGTCGAAAACGAGGTGGCCTACCACAAGCAGGTGAACGGCGCGCTCGAAAACTTGCTGATCCCGTCGGCGAGCAACGCTGAACTGAAGAGCCTGCTCGAAACCGGCCTGAAGGTATTCCAGGGCCACCAGCAGCATGCGGAGCACGTCGCCGCTGAACTCAAGTGAGGATCGGGCCATGTTATCGAAGCGGCATCTGCGGCGCACTGTTGCGCTGGCGTTGAGCCTGGGTGCGTTGCCGGCCCAGGCGGAAACCATACAGGTCACGATCGAAAAAATGGCGTTTTCGCCGGCAGACATCAAAGTGAAGGTCGGTGACACCATCGAATGGGTCAACAAGGATATCCTGGCTCATACCGCCACGGTAGAGGGCGGCTGGGACGTGATGATCCCGGCGAAAAAGACGGCAAGCATGGTCCTGGGGACGGCAAACGCGGTTGACTATTACTGCCGCTTCCACCCCAACATGAAGGGTCGCATCACCGTGACTGCGCCGTAGCCGCCGGTTTGCAACGCAGGATCGCGGCGGGTGAGCCGCGATCCTGCAATTTGGGAGTCGCGTCCGTGTCCAGCGATGTTGCACCACCCAAAACCGCGTTTGTCCTTGCCGGCGGCGGCAGCTTCGGCGCCATTCAGGTTGGCATGCTGCGTTCACTCGCCAGCCGCGGCATCGTCGCCGACATGGTCGTCGGCTCGAGTGTCGGCGCGCTGAACGGAGCCTATTATGCCGGCGACCCCACGATCGAAGGCGTTCGGCGGCTGGAGACCATCTGGCGCGGCTTGCGGCGGCGCGATGTGTTTCCTCTGCGGTTGAGGACGACGGTCGGATTCCTGTACCGGCGGGATTTCCTCGTCACGTCCGATGCATTGCGCCGGCTCGTCGAGCGGAACCTCGCTTATCGCAATCTGGAGGAAGCGAAAATCCCGGTGCATATCGTCACGACCGATGTTCTAACGGGCGGCTGTGTCGTGCTGTCGGCGGGGCCGGCCGCGCAGGCGATCATAGCAAGCGCCGCAATACCGGCAGCTTTCGCACCGGTCCGTTTCAACAACCTCTATCTTGCCGACGGCGCCGTATCGAGCAACACGCCGGTCAAGGTGGCGGTCGCGCGTGGCGCGCGGCGGCTGATCGTCCTGCCCACCGGATACGCCTGCGCACTCGACAAGCCGCCGGTGGGAGCGGTCGCCAGCGCGCTGCATGCGCTAACCTTGCTGATCACGCGGCAATTGGTGGCGGAACTGGAAGCTCTCGATGACAGCATCGACTTCTTTGTGGTTCCGCCGCTTTGCCCGCTCGTCGGATCACCCTATGACTTCTCCCACACGAGCGAGTTGATCGAGTGGGCCGCCAAGAGCACCGACGCCTGGTTCGCAGCAGGCGGTTTCGAACGCCCCGGTGTCCTTACGCAGTTGAGCATCCACCGGCACATGCGCCAGACGAACGAACCAGCTAGGGACATTCTCAGCGGCGCAGCGAACAACAGCCCGTAAGCAATCCACGGTCTCTTTGACCACACGGCAGTGCACACACTGTGAATATGTTCTCGAATTGGCTTCGTCACCGAGAGCTTGAAATGACAAAAGCCCGCTCCAGCGAACCGGAACGGGCCTTTTCCTTTGGAGAGGACGGTCCAACTCTCGCAGACCAAGCAGAGAAATTACCGTCAAATGAACTTCCCGTCATGTCAGGTTAAACAGTGGCATATCAAAGTAAATTCCCCAACGCGGAGGCCGAGTGGCAATTCAATGAAAGTAGTGCGCACAGATGCAATCTATCGAGTGAGCTTTCGGTCTCGCCACAATGAAATAGCCCGCCTCGTTGGGGGACGAGACGGGCTACATGGGCGAAGATGGCTACCGTTAACGTCGTCAAATTATCTCAGAACCAAATGCAGATCATGTCGGGGAAAACGGTGGCGCCGCGACACCTGCTGCCTTCATCTCCGAGTTGATCCGAGCCGCCAGCGAGGTGCCCACACTCACTGTCGGGCTGTTGCATGAGATCAGCGTTTCAGCCACTCCCGTGCAGCCTCGGTCATGGCAGCCGTGAGAGCATCGGCCCATGGCGAGGAGCGTGAAGCCGTCCCGCGTCATGTCGAAGGCACCGTAGGCTTGGCCGTTCTGCGGGTGCAGATAGGGGGCCTGCGCAAAACTGCGCACACCCTGCTCGATGAGTTCGTCAATCGACCGAATAACGTCGCGGTGGTTCTTGCCGAAGAACTCGGCCACGACCGGGCTGTTGGCGAAGACCTGTCCGTCCTTGGTGGTGACGATGGGGACGAGGGTGGTAAGAGCGGAAGGGAAACGGCGGTGCGACTGGACGCTGTTGGTAATCAAAGCGGGGGCCACGGAGGGACTCGCGCGTTGCCGTTTAGTCGATTGCCGCCTCGGAATCTTGCTGAAAAATAGCCCGGCCCCTCAGCGGGGATTGTAGGTGCGATCCAGGCCGTTGAGCCACTTGGACAACGCCTTGGCGTCCCCCTCGGGAAGCCTGTAGAGCAGCACGAAGTTGCCATCGAGATTGAGTTCGACAGGCCCACCTGTGGAGCTGTCGAGCACGTTCCAGAGGCCGTCCTCGGTGACCGTGATGTGGTATCGCGAGATGCTGTCCATGGGGAATACTAACCCCATCTCAGCGGCTCAGGGAAGGCCATGGAGAGGCTTCGGGCTCTTTCGAGGCACACCCTCATGGAGGCCAGGAGGCAACCAGAGGAGGCTCTACGAGTCCTGGGCGATTGTCTGGGCGAAGACCTCGGGCAGCGGCATGGCGGTAATCGGACAAATCATGTTCTTGCGAGGGTGGAGCGGTCAACTGAGGCCATCAGATCCGTGCGACATCTTTTCTGCAAGGGCGAATGCCAGAAAGACCAAGAGCAGGACGATCTGCACACCACACAACAACAAGATCTTGGTGACGTTTAGATTGGGGATGTCGAGCGACATTTCGAGCAGATTGATGGCGGAGATCACGGCGATGGTCCCGGAGAATTTCGTTTTCAGACCGGCGAAACTCAGGCTGCTGAACCAGCTTTTCTCGGAAACCTCGTTGGAGGGCTGTACGAAATTGGCGTAGCCAGACAGCATGACCATGACGATGAGGCCCGCCACCAGCGTGGCGTCGATCAATCCGAGGGCCCTCAGGACGGCATCGATGTCGTCCATATAAGGGATGTCAAGAAGGAATGACGCGAGCTTGCGCAGGAAAATGATCGAAAAGCCGACAAGTGAGAGCGCCAGCCCGCCATAAAAGACAATCAGAAACCAGCGGAACCGAGCCAGGATGCCGAAAAAAGATGACGCCCTCATGGGAGTTGCCTTTCATGTGCCGCAGCTGGCCAAAGGATCCTATCCATGCCTTCGTGCCGAAACGGGGCCATTCGTTGATTGTCAGGAGCCAGATCACAACCACCAGATCGTGCAAGGAGTTCAAATATGACGACACGGCGAGGCTTTTTGAAGAGGGGACTGCTTGTCTCCGGAGGAGCGTTTGCAGCCGGTGTGCTGTTCCCAGCTTATCGGCCCAGGCACGTGCAGCAGCCACCGTGGTAAGCTTCCTGCATCACCTGGGCGAACAGTTCGGGCAGCGGCATGCTTTGCCGGTCATCAGCATGAGCGGTCTTGCGGGCTTCCTCGTTCAGGAGGTAGCCGCCCGTCTTGCGGATGGAGGGGAGGACTTCGCGGGTCACCCAGTCCTGGAACTTGTGGGCCTCGGACTTGGTGGAGCGGAGGACTAGCTTGTAGAACCCGCTCTCGGAGACCACCGTGAGGCCTCTGCCTTTAAGTGAGGATTTTCCACACTTACGGACAACCTGAAATTCATCCGAGGCAAGGTAATTGAGACGCTTGCCGTGCTTGGCCACGTCGAGGGCGCGGCGGATGTCAGCATCAGCGAACCATGGCTCGCCCGCTATCAACATGAGCCGCAGCTCAATGCCGCCGAAGTCGAAGGCGTTGAACCGCGCCGGGTTTGCCGGAGGCTGGTTGGTTTAAGTTATGCGTCCAAGGCTGGCTCGTCCAGCATGGCGTAATGTTGCTCCTCGGCTTCGGCTGGCGGAATGTTGCCGATGGGCTCCAGAAGCCGTCGATGGTTGAACCAGTCGACCCATTCCAAGGTGGCGAATTCAACCGCTTCGAAGCTGCGCCATGGGCCGCGCCGATGGATGACCTCGGCCTTGTAGAGGCCATTGATCGTTTCGGTGAGGGCGTTGTCGTAAGAGTCGCCGACGCTTCCGACGGAAGGCTCGATGCCTGCCTCGGCCAGTCGCTCCGAATACTTGATCGACACGTATTGAACGCCCCTGTCCGAGTGGTGAATTAGGCCGCCGCCATGAACGGGACGCCGCTCATGAAGCGCCTGTTCCAAGGCATCGAGGACGAACCCGGCATGCGCCGTCCGGCTCACCCGCCAGCCGACAATCCGGCGCGCGAAGGCGTCGATGACGAAGGCCACATAGACGAAGCCTTGCCAAGTGGCCACATAGGTGAAATCCGAAACCCAGAGCCTGTTCGGCGCAGGAGCCTTGAACTGGCGGTTCACCCGATCGAGCGGGCTGGGAGCCGTTTTGTCCGGGATCGTCGTGCGGATCGGCTTGCCCCGGAATATCCCCTGAAGTCCCATCGGGCGCGGACCGACAACCGATCCACGTCCAGGCGTTTGGCAACGTTCTCGTAGTAGGTTCCTCAGCCATCCTGACGACGTGACGGCGCTGATGAAAGGCATCGACCTCTGCCGCCAAATCGGCAACGCACCTGCGCTCGCCCCGTGGGTGAAGCGCGAGGTGGCGCCGGGACGCGGTCTGGACGACAAGGCGAAGGCCGACTTCGTGCGCAACGGCGCGACGACCTTCTTCCACCAGGTCGGCACGTGCCGCATGGGTGCGGACGACGCTTCCGTGGTGGATGCCAAACTAAAGCTGCGTGGAATGGAGGGGTTGCGGATGGCAGACGGCTCGATCATGCCGAAGATATAGAGTTGCGCCACAATGGCGAGCTGCGTCTTCATCGGCGAGCGGATGGCCGATATCCTGTTGGACACAGAATGAGGTCACCGCTATTTGATCTCTCGCATGAGCAGGAACGACGCACTTTGATGCGTCGTTCCTGACTTCGCAGATCTCCGCGATCATCGAACGGCTTGACCTAATTGGTCCCGGATTGGGCAAGGTCCGCTATTGAGAAATGCCATCAACGTCATGCAACTGGCGGGACCTCGTCCGTGGCGCTGGCACCAGCGATGTCCGCTTCTGGAGGACTGGGGCGGCCGGCGGAATGACCGACATGAGCGCGTTGCCGCCCGGCAGGTTTGGGGCCGAAACGGGTCAGTCCGCTTTCGGGCGAAATCATCTGAAAGCAGCCATTCCGTTCACGACCCCATATTGGCCATTTGGAGTGCTACCGTCACCACCCGAAACTTGCATTCGTTCGACTTTGCCAACCGGCAAAGCTGAGCCTAGAAACGGATGGTCATGATGGCCATGTTGCGACACGAGCGTTGCTCGCACCGGTAGTCCTCGGAGCGCGCAGCAACGCGATCAGCGTATCCAGAGGCAGAGACCTCGTGGCACGTTGCATTCTAAACAGACAAGATCGCCCAAGAGGCGGCAATGCTTTCACGATGGCGCCCCGTGAATGATCTCTACGACGGACAACTCTGAGGAGCGGAAATTCGACGCCCTTCTCAATTCGATCACACCCGGCAACGTCTATTTCGTGACCGGCAGGAACGGGTCTGGCAACTGAGCATCAATGATCCGTGGGGCTTCACGAGCGAGCGAACGCCAGCAGGGGGCCGTAGTCGCCTGCGTCGGCGGCTTTGAGCGCCGCGATATACTCTTTTCGGGTTGCGGACGGATCGACGAGATTGATCTGTCCCCAGGTGAACCGCGGCTGACCGAGTTCGATCGCAAGCAGGTCGCCGATCATGCGCGAGAAGCGGCCATTCCCGTTGGGATAGGGATGGATCGCAACGACTCGGTGGCTGAAACGGATCGCGATTTCCACCGCCGGAAACGTCGAGTGCTCGACCCAATATTTCGCGTCGTCGATCGCCTGATAATATTCAACCGGAATACGATAGGCATCGATGCCGATATTGCGCGCCGTCGTGCGATACGTGCCGGCCCACTTCCACACATCGCCATACATCTGCTTGTGCAGTTCGTTCAGGAAGCCTTGGTCGAGCACCTTGCGCTTTCGCCGCCCGACCCAGCGAACGGCGTCGGCGATGTTGGCGAGCTCCGCCTCGTTCAGCTCGTCGCGCATCGTGATGTAGGAAGGAATGAGCTGTTCCCGCTCCTCGGGTTCGAGCGGCGTGTTCCCGTCGTCGTCACCCTCAAAAAGCGGATCGCTCATTCCTTGTCCCACAGCTTCCGCGAAAAGTACGCGAGGTAGTCCGCCACGATGCGGCGCTTTTGCCCTTCAAGGTCCTCCACATTCACCGCCTGGTTTTCGAGACGCATCGTGTGATTGAGATGCGCAAGTTCGTTCCTCACTTTGCGCTCGGCCTGATCATAGAGAATGTCGTCGAGGGGCTTGGTCGGGACAAAAGCATAGACGAACTGACAGTCGAGCGCTTCGGCTGTCTCGCGTAAGGTCTTTAGGGTGATCGCGCCCGTGGCTTCCGCTTTCTCGATAGCCGTCACCCGGGAGGGGGCCACGCCCATGCGCTCGGCGAGCTGGCGTGTTGTCATGCCCAAGGCCTCCCGAATGGCTTTCGTCCAGCCACGCGATGGCGTCACAATGCGCTCGGCTCTCAAGGGAGAAAGCCGCTTATCGAGGTTCTTTCTGGCGAGCCTGGATTGCTTTTCGCTCATATATAGGTGTCCATTTCGGGCGCAAACTAACATATATATGTGAGCAGAACAATCTATTCCGCTCACTCATGTATGATCAGTTTTCCACATCACGCTCATACATATATGAGCAACATACTGCCAACGGCGCGGAGCGCGATACCTGCAATCGCTCGCCGAGTGCCTGGGACCGACGGCAGATTCCTCAACGAGCTGTCGAAGGGATGCTCAGCCCACTTGGGGACGGCGAGCAGGCCCGAACGGTTCTCACCGTTGCGAGTGTTTTATGGTTAGCGGTTGCCGGTTACGCCGCCACGGTCGCGGACAACACTCGCCCCGACAACGAGGCAAATACCACCGCGGAAGACTTCGCTTCTTCCTTTTCCGCACCGCTGGCGTCTGGGTGGGCACGACGATGCCTACTGGCCGCGGCCAGCCGCCGGCCTCCTCGCCGAACTGCAATCTAACGAGAACGGGCTTTCCTGCCCAGCTGCGCGAGAACGCGTCGGCAAATATGGTCGAATACGGTCGGACAGGCATCACGCAGCACGGCACTTGCCGCCTTTGCACGGCAGTTCCGCAGCCCGCTGGTGCTGATCCTGATGTTCGCGGCAAAGATGCCCACCATTGTAGCTGGGTCAACGAGGCCGCCATTATCGATGCGATAGTGCTGGCAAGCTGCATTTTGAGCTTCACCCAGGAGTAAATCTATGGCCCTGAAGGCGCGCACGCCGTGGCCGACAACGGCGTGAGAAGCTAATGCCAATTAGTTTCAGTGCGCCATCAGCAGCGGCAGCGGGCAATCGCCGAGGAACGACCTGGTGACACCGCCCAGAATGGCCTCCCGCAGCCAGGAATGGACGAATGCGCCCATGACCAGCATGTCCATGGCTTCGCTGGCGGCAAAGCGGCGGATCAAATCAGCCGCATCGCCAGCCTTTCCGGAAAGGGCAGCGAGCTCGCAGCCTATGCCATGTCGCGCGAGATAGGTTTTCAAGCCGGCGCCCGGCGTCATCTGCGACAGGTCCTTTTCGCCGGTCACCGTCAGCGCCGTCACCTTGTCGGCGAGCGTCAGAAACGGCATCGCCTCCTTCACGGCACGCCCCGAGCGCGCACTTCCGTCCCAGGCGATCAGGATGCGACGCGGCGGCTGCAGGGCACCCTGCGCCGGAACGATGAGCAGCGGCCGTCCGGAGTCGAACAGCGCGCTTTCAATCGCGTTCCGGGCCGGCGCATTGTCCGGTCCTGCCGCGTCCAGAACCGTCAGGTCGTGAACGCGCGCCGCATGCAGGAAGGGAACCGGACCGTGCCCGGGCGAAGACGCATAGTCGGCGAACAGTCCAACACCAGCTCCGGCAATCAATTCTCGGGCCGCCTGGAGGGTCGAGCGCGACAGTTCCTCGGACCGTGCCGTCTCTCGCTCCTCCCAGTCCAATGCCGCGGTCGAACTGAGTTGCGCCGGAGAGTCGACCGCCGGCGCGAAGACATAGAGCGAGAGCTCGAAGCCGTCTCGGGCCGCGAGCGCCGTGGCGTATCTCAATGCCGAGGTCCCTTCGAAGTCCGCCTGCGCGGATATGCCGGCCAGCATGCACGTCAGGGAAGCAAGGTTGGCGCCACCGCTTTCAGGTTCCATGCTGCTCAAACTCCCACAAGGCTACTGCAGGCATCATCGTCAGCCGTGCCCTGTTGCAAGTAGCGACAGGGCTCACTTGAAAGTAGCGCGGCTCCGACTGGCTTCCAGCCGGTTTTGAGCAGGGGCGCTCCTACAAATAATCCCAGCTAACCATATACTTCAAAGAGCCTGGAGCAGCAGGAGCTTGTGAAGCGCCGGCTCGGGACGAGCCAGTCAACGCGGCCCAGCCTCGCTTCGGCTAGAAAAGTCGAGGAGTGTGAGGCGATGTACAACCATATTCTCATTCCCACGGACGGGTCTCCGCTCTCTTCGGTCGCGACCGAAAAGAGCTTGGCTTTTGCCAGGGACGCCGGCGCCAAGGTCACGGTTCTGACGGTGGTCGAGCCATTCCGTGTTTTCTCGACCGAGAGCAAGCAGCTCTCCAAGACAAAGGAGGAATACGAGCGGCTGTCGCGCGAAGAGGCGTCGAAGTATCTTACGGAAGCCGAGCTGAAGGCAAAGACCCTGGGCGTGCCTTGCCAAGCGCTCATGGTGCTGAGCGACCAGCCCTACAAGGCCATCATTGAAATCGCGACCGACAATGGCTGCGACCTGATTGCCATGGCCTCACACGGTCGCAAGGTCGCGTCCGCGCTGCTGCTGGGCAGCGAGACCGTGAAGGTGCTGACCCATTCCACCATCCCGGTGCTGGTTTACAGGTAGCCGGCTCGCCGAAGCAGCGACGTCGGGAGTGCGGAACAAATGCGCAGCTGAAACGTGATCGGACACTGGTCAGGCGGCAGGGCTTCAGATGACGCATTTGGCCGAGAAGGTGAAGTTCCTCAGCGACCCGTCGTCCTATGGCGGCGCGACCCGGCGTGTCGAAGCCCGCGAGACCCACATGTCGTGGGTCTTCCTGACCGACAGCCGCGTCTACAAGCTCAAGAAACCGGTCAGATATCCATTCCTCGATTTCAGCAGCCTACCGCGGCGGTTCTACTTTTGCCGCGAGGAGCTGAAGCTCAACAGCCGTCTGGCGGAGAACACCTATCTTGCCGTGGTTGCGCTTCGCTGCGACGAAACGGGACACATGTCGCTGTCCGGCGCGGGACACATCATCGACTGGCTGGTAGAGATGCGCCGGCTGCCGGCATCGGACATGCTGGATGCGCGCATCCGGCACGGCAGCGCAACGCGCCACGAAATCGAACGGGTGGGCGACCGGCTGGTCGACTTCTACGCCCGCTGTCCGCGCGAGCTTGGAGCGGGCGAAACCTATGTGCGCTATCTTGCCGGGGAGCAATTGATCAACCGCCGCATACTCGGCCGGCCAGAACTGGGATTACCTGGACTCGGGCAGAGCGCACTCGACAAGGTGGACCATGCGCTGGAGCAACTCGGGCCTGCCATCGAAGAGCGTGTCCGCCGCGGCACTATCGTCGAAGGGCATGGCGACCTGCGTCCGGAGCATATCTGCCTCACCGATCCGCCACAGATTATCGACTGCCTCGAATTCAACCATACGATGCGCATCGTCGATCCCTATGACGAGGTGAACTATCTGGGGATCGAATGCGACGTGCTTGGCGCGACATGGATCCGGCCGTTGCTGCGCAGGATGCTGGAGCGGGGCATCGGCAACGCGCCCGATGCCCCGCTGCTTGCGCTCTATGGCGGCTTCCGCGCGCTGTTGCGGGCCCGGCTGTGCGTCGCTCATCTTTTGGAACACCCGGTGCGGCATGGCGAAAAATGGCACCCGCTTGCGATCCGCTACGTCGCGGCAGCCGACGCGCAATGCCTCAATCTTCCATCCCCAGCAGGTCGCCGATCGAACCGTGCGTATGGAGACGTCTGACCGCTTCTCCGATCAGCGGCCCCACCGGCAGGACATCGATCCGTGCCTGCGGGAAGTTCATGACTGCTTCCGAGGCCGCGGCGACGCTGTCGGTGACCAGGATGCGATCGAGCGCGAGGCTTTCGAACAACTGCTCGACCCCGGCACCGAAAAGCCCGTGCGTGGCCACGGCATGAACGCTTTCGGCGCCCCGGTCACGGCAGGCTTCGGCCGCGCGCAGGATGGTGCCGCCGGTGTTGATCATGTCGTCGACGATGAAGACGGCCGCCCCCTTCACGTCGCCGGCGAACAAATCGCCCGAGACGACGCCGCGGCTGCGCCGCTTTTCCATGAAGCCGAAGCTCGTGGTCAGCCCGGTATCGGCCTCGAAGGCCTCTTTCAGGAGTTGCACCCGCTTCATGCCTCCGCCATCGGGCGAGAAGAACACCACAGGCAGGCTGTCCGCGAGGGAACGAATTTCCGGGCAAAAGAGCCGGCGCGCGTCGAGATGCACGGTCTCGCAGCGGAAGGCGTTCTGGAAGGCAGCGAAATTGTGCACCTCGAGGCCGACCACCCGACCGGTCCCGACGGCTTCGAATAACTGGGCGATGTAGCGCGTAGTGATCGGATCGCGGGCCTTGGTCTGGCGATCCTTCCGGGCGTAGGCGAGATATGGAACCAGGGCGGTGACCCGGCTCGCCCCGTTGTCGCGGCAGGTGGCAATGAAGAACAGAAGCTTGCAGAGCTTGTCGTTCACCGAAGAACCGGGGCTTTCGGCGAGACTGTGCAGGACGTACACATCCTCGCCGCGCACGCTGACCATGGGCCGCGCCTTGTGTTCGCCGTCCTCGAAATCCCGCTCCTCGCATGGGTCGAGTTCGGTCCACAGTGCGCGCGCAACGGAAGCACCAAGGATTTCCGAGCCCTTCAGCGCGAACAGCTTCATAAACCCCTTATACCACATCCAGCCCGGAGATTGATTGGGCCACTTCGGCCTGAGCTGGACAGAATTACCTAACCGCACCGGGCACCCACCCGCCCCCCCACAGCGGCAGGCGGGCTTTCCCTGACTTGCGCGGAAGGCTTCCACCCCGCGACCATAGGCACAGCGTCGCGAGGGATGCCGACAATGAAGAAAGAGATTTTCGGGCTGTTCGTCTTGCTGGCAGCTGCCTTTCCGGCCTGCATCCTGGCCGCCCAGGAGAGGCCAAACGGACAAGAGGAGTTCCGGACCTATTGCGCCAGCTGCCACGGCATCAGCGGTCGCGGCAACGGGATCATGGCTGAACTGTTGGTGAAGAAGCCGGCCGACCTGACCGTGCTTGCCAAAAACAATGGCGGTCGTTTCCCACAAGACAAGGTCATTGCGACGATCGACGGACGCGTTGAAGTGGCGGGGCATGGGGCGCGGGAGATGCCGGTATGGGGCAAGATATTTCGTAGCGACCACGAAGCCACCAACAGCGCCGTTAGCGCCGAGGACCGGATCCTTGCTCTCGCCTATTACATCCGCAGCATTCAGCAGCGTTGACGCGCAATCTCATTCCGTAGGTCGGCAGCTTGTCGCGTCATTCCCTGGCCTCCCGACCTGACATCTGCTCCACGAGGATACGGAAAAAGACGTGCGATGAATCGCGGGACGGCGGCTGTTCGAACGGCTTCAAGGCTCCCGGCTCCCACCAGTCGTAGTGCTTGCTCAGCACCGACCAAGCATGCTCGCGAACGACCTTGTGGCCGATCTCGTCCGGCAGTTCCTCGTAGTGGCCCTCGGCCACCACGCTTTTCCATGCCTTTCCCGCGCCTTGCTGCTTCACGAAAACGGAAACGCGCGGATTGGCCCGCATCCATTCGATCTTCTTGCCGGGCATCGAGAAGGCATAGACGTGGCCATCGGAATAGGCGTAGTGGATCGGAACGACGTAAGGCTGATCGTCCTTCGTACAAGCCAGGAAGGCGACCCGATTTCCGGCAAGCAGGTCCGTGCATTCGAAACCCGACAATGTGCGGATATGCATCGTGGCTCTCCTCGTTCGATGGCGCTGATCCGGTGTCCTGCGGCCGGAGCTGCCCATGGCTACCGTCATGCCGGCTTGTTGCCCCGGAGGGACAAGAGAACGGCTAGCGAGTTGAGCCACTGCGCTCGCTTAACGCGCCCTACGCGGGCACATCTTCGTGTCAGACGCCCGTCGTCTCCCGCGAGGCAGTGGGCATTCTTGTTTGATTTCCCATTCATCAAGATATGCGGCCAGCTTCCTGCGAAGTTCCGTTTCGGCTGTGTGATTTTTCGCGACATCCTGTGCGAGAAAACGTTCAGCGGCAGTTTCCTTGGCATGGTTACGGAATGTTTGGGATTCGCGCACTTCAGCTATAAGGCGGCTGATCATGTTCGAGTTGGAAGACATGATGTCCTCCTTTGGTCGGGGCTAGGGACGTTGGCCCAAAATCGACACCGCCTAAAGTGCCGACTAGTGATCATGCGCCCTATGATACACAGAGTCGACGAGAATGCTGTCCTCACGCTAGTTCCGGTAGCTGGCAGGAAAAGCATCGTCTCATCCGAGACGGCGAGCCTGGAGCATCAGTATTGTCTCAGCGTGCCAGGAACAAGGGTAGCGTGATCTTTTCGATCATCGCTCTGGTTACGCCGCCGAAGATCCTTTCGCGCATGCGCGAGTGGCCATAGGCCCCCATGACTACAATGTCGGCGGCGATGTCGCCGGCGTGCCGCCGCAGCACATCGGCAACGGCGATACCCGCACTTGGAAGCCTGTCGACAATGACGTTGATGTCGTGACGCGCCAGATAGGCGGCGATATCCGCGCCGGGTTCGGGGCCGTCCCGTCCGGTCGTCGCTTCCGGATCGACGATGGTGACATGCACCTGATCGGCCTTGCGCATGATGTCGAGCGCCTCGTGGGCCGCTCTCACCGCGGCAAGACGCGAATCCCAGGCCAGCAACACGGTCTTCGGGTGCAGCGCCGACGTCCATTGTCCAGGCAGGATGAGAAGCGGCTTGCCGGATGTGAACAGCGCCCCGTCTATGGCGCGACTTCTCAACTCGCCTTCACTCAGAAGATCCGGCCCGATAACGGCGAGGTCGGCATAGCGGGCGCGTTCGCCGATGATCAAATCGGCCCAGGCCATTTCGGTATACTCCCGATCGAGGTCGGCGGAGACCGGGATCTTGGCGATCAGGCTTTCGACCTGCTCACTGCATTCGCCCAGCTTGACCAGGTCGTTCTCGCGCTCCTCGCGCCATGGATCGGAGAGGACGGCCGCATAACCTCCGATCGGTGGCGGAGACGCTAGCGCGACGACGAGAATGCTGAGATGCGCGCCGGCATCGGCACAGAGGTCGGCTGCAATCTGCAGATCGGTTTCGAACCTGTTGACGCCGATGACGCTGAAAACGGTCTTCACCCACATTGAAGCGGTTCCTTTTGATCCTGCACGGAATCCTCAATTAGAGCCCGAGCGCGAATTTTCCCGCCCTGGCAACGCGAGGGGCAGCCACCGGCTTGATCCGCGTCAAGGCGCCTTGCGCGCCTATATCTATACTGGCGAGCGCAAGGCAGTCCGGGAGAAGCGCCATGTCCTACAAATCCATCTTCGTGAACATCGACATCGACTGCGCCGCCGTTGGCCCCATCGTCGGCTATGCTGCAGCATTGGCAAGAGATTTCGATGCCCATCTGACGGGATTATGCGGCACCGACATCCCGCTGCCGGTGGTTGCGGCAGACGGCATGGTGTTCGACGGTGAGGCGATGGTCGTCGAACGCAAGGAGATAGAAGCACGCCACAAGGAGCTTGAAGCCGAATTCGACAAGGCCCTATCGGGCGTCGCAGTGAAATCGCAAATGGGAGTCCTCGGTCTTCGATCCGACGCAATTTCTGGCAGACGCAGCGCGAACAGCCGACCTGATCTGGTCTGCCCCCTGAAAAGTGGTCCTCCCCGAAGTAGGCTCTTGAGCCGTTGTGAAGTGCACCCCGTATTTGGGCCAGCGGGAGCTGGAATTTTCCGGGGTTAAGGCTCATGCCGGCGGGGATGCCGGCGAGCCGTTCATGAGCGAAATCGGCGGCTTGTTGCCGATCGCGCTGTGTGGCCGGACCTCATTGTAGTCTCTACGCCATTCCTCCATTTTCGCGCGGGCATCGTCAAGGCTCATGAACCAGTGCGTGTTCAGGCACTCTGACCTGAACTTGCCATTGAACGACTCAATGAAGCTGTTGTCCGTCGGCTTGCCCGGCCGCGAGAAGTCGAGCGTAACGCCTTTCTGATAGGCCCACAGGTCGAGATCGCGGCTGACGAACTCCGAGCCCTGGTCGACCCGTATGGTCTTCGGATAGCCGACATTGCCGCAGATCCGCTCAAGCGTCAGCACGACATCTTCCCCGCGGTAACTGAACCGCGGATCGACGGCCGGCGAGAACCGGGAATAGGTATCGACGATGGTCAGGATCCGGATCTTGCGACCGGTGGCCAGTTGGTCGTGGACAAAGTCCATGGCCCAGGTCTCGTTGATCTGGACGGCTGCGGTGCGATCCTGACGCAGCTTCGCCTTAACCCGACGTTTGGGGGCCTTGTTGCGCAATTGCAGCCCCATCTCCTTGTAAAGACGATAGATCCGCTTCGGGTTCACCGCCCAGCCGTCCCGGCGCAGCAGAACGTGCACGCGGCGATAGCCGTAGCGTACGCGGGTCTCGCAGATCTCCTTGATCCGTTGCTTCAGGTCGGCCTGACCGCCGCGCTTGGACTTGTAGACATAGAGCGAACGGTCGATCCGCAGCGTCGCGCAGGCACGCCTGGCCGACACTTTCCATTCGCGCCGCAGCCTGTCGACAAGGTCACGCTTGCGGGCAGGCCTCAGAGCTTTTTTGACAGCACATCCTGAAGCATGGCCTTGTCGAGCGACAGATCGGCCACGATCCGCTTCAGCTTGGCATTCTCCTCCTCGAGCTGACGCAGACGTCGCATCTCCGAGGGCATCAGCCCGGCGTATTTCTTGCGCCAGTTATAAAAAGTCGCGTCGCTGATGCCCGCCTTCCGGCAGACTTCAGCCACCGGCGCGCCATCCGCGGCCTGCTTCAAGACAAAGGCGATCTGCGCCTCCGTGAACTTCGATGCTTTCATGGAACTCTCCCTCTCCCGACACCGGGATCATAAGTGGAAAATTCCAATTCAAACTGGTCCAATTCTGCGGGGGCACGTCAGATGCCCTGCTCAATAGTGACAGGCTCTCTGAGGTTAGCAACGAGTTCGAGCAGATGAGAGCCAAAATTCGAGAGGCACTTATTCAGCACGTTGAGCAGCATGCTAGACCAGAGCAACCCATCGAACTGCCAGGGCCTCAATGAACGCCCACGGCCGGCAAGCGGTAACAGTGTGAACCTTGGAGGGTTCTATGTGGCTTTTCGCCGTATTTATGGGATGGGCTGTCTTTACATTCGCCATCCAGAAAATCTGGAACGTGAAACGGGAGAAACTTGCGCGGAAGTAGGGAGGCTATAGAAAGTTCGCATGGGGAACAGGCTCTGGATACGTACATATAGATTGGAAAAATAAGGAAATTCCGGAATCATTTCGCGCTGAGTACAACAAAGTGATGCCACTTTATTCGATTTGCGCTGGGCTTTCCTCTACGATTTTGGTTGTGCTTACAATTCTGATTGTTCTTGTACAATAGGAACTTAATATCGGTGAGGTGGTCGCTCGGCGACAAGGAGAGCCGACGACACAGTCTTGGCCGGGCAGGTGCCGGATATGGAGTGAGAGCCATGAAGCAATCGAGGTTCAGAACGCCAAGCGGTCTGGCACTCATCCTCGTGGCCTGCCTCGGCAGCTGCAGCATGGCGCGTGCTGAAGACCACCACCACGACGCACTCGCTCCATTGCCGCTGCACCTCGATGACTACGACGCGTTCGTACAGAAACTGGCTGCCGAAGTGGACGGCAACGAAGCCGCGATGGCTGCGAAACTCCGCACCCTGGGATTTAGCTGCACCCAGGTCTCCAAATCCGTTGCGCTCGAATGTGTGCGATTTGGCTGTAAGAAGGGAATCATTGGAGGTTCTCTCCTCCAATGGACGGTGAGCAGGTCCGTTATGGGAATTGCAGAGACCGCCTTCCACGGTGCAGCTATCAACTACTCGTGGGTGGTCGGCTGCTATCCCTTGAATGAAATCGAGGAAGCTCAGCAACGCTTCCTTTCTCGCTACGGCCAAAGCCAGTGACAGAGTTTGGATGATTGCGACTGTCCTTACGGGATATGCTTCTATGCGCTGATTAACAAACCGGGGACATTTGGTGCGCTTCTGTTCGGCATTGTCGAGTGTATTGCTGGGCCTTTTGGCGTCGATTTCTGCCGCCCAAGCCGCCGTCACCATCGAAAGGCTGGCTGACGCCGGACCGCAAACCATCCTTGTAATTCGGGGCCAGTTTGAATTCGCAGACAAGGTAGACTTGCTTGCGTCGGAAGTTGCGGCATCGGGCGCGCACTTCGTTACTTCGACAGCAATGGTGGAAACGTACACGCGGCGTGGCGCGACCACGACCTTCTGCATCGTGCCCCGCGATGTCTGCTTCTGGGCGGAGAAAAACTTTGCCTGTATGGCCGACATTGGGCGCGATGCTGACTGGCAGCCTTGGGGCGTATGCGAACCGTCCGGTTCTGGGACGGTGCCGCCAGAATGCGGCCATTCCGCTATCGCAAGGGAGGCTGCGGAGCCCGCCAAGGGCTCCAGGAAGAACGAGCGCCGCGCCCCGTCAGGGGGAAAGCGGCCAAATTCCAAGCCTGAAACGCAAAAAGGAGCCCGCCGCCTCGGGTGAGACGACAGGCTCGACTGGCGTCGATCGAGAAGGCGCCAGTGCCGTAGCAGGAATGCAGACCAAACGCGTCGCGATCGTTGATGTTCCATCGGCCCTGTTGCCTGGGCATTTGATGCTGCGGCACGGAGTACTAAACCGTAGACGCCATATCGTGGCCCGACGTGGTCGACAAGGTCTTGACGGACTTGGGCGATTTAGACGCAAAAGCCCGCCCCGGAGACCGAGGCGGGCTGTTTCCGGCCAGTTCTGACAGGCGCACGCTTGTAGGATAGCGGGCGAGGGCGCCGAGTTGCGTTACTCGCCGCCGCCTTCCTCTGCGATCCACTCTCGAGCTTCGTGTGCGGCAAGCATCGCCACGAAGCGCAGCCGCGCCTTTTGCTTGTCATCGAGGGTCTTGTAGAGCGGCTCCCAGGCATCGGCGTATTGCTTTAGTCCGTTGGCCCGCTGCGCCATGTTGTTGGCGCGATTACGCAGGATATCGAAGAAATCGGGCTGATCGCTGCGCATCTTTTGCAGGTTTTCGATGCGATCGCGCCGGACTTCGGCCCGCGCCCTTATAGCCGACTCAACTGCTGGCCACAATTTTTGCTGCTCCGGCGTCAATTGCAACGCCGCTTTGATCAGGTCGATCCGTACATCGGTTAATTCCTTCCAGTCGTTCGAAGCTCCCTGCGCATCCGTGGGCGCAGCGGTTTGCGCATAGGCTAACGTCGACGAACTGATAAGAAGGGCCGTGACCCCTACAATTGCTGCTCTAAGCATCGTGATCTCCATTTGCTAAGCAATGCAGGCAGCGCTCAACGCTTGGTCGGGCGTCCGTTCCGGGAGCGGTGCCAAATTTCGCCCTGCCCCGGCGGCTGCCCACCTGCAACCTGGATTTGCGGCGTGTTGCATCTGAGGTCACCGATGGTAGCAAGCCGGACAACATCCAAAAGGTGATAGGAGCAGAAAGGCAGAAGGCTTAAAGGAAACGGCGCCGCAAGCGGCGCCGTCTCTATTCCGTTGAACCGTTAAGCCCGTACATCAAAAAGGCGAAACGCATTGAACACGCGGTCCAAACCTGGGCTGGAATGTGTTGTCGGCAGCGCTATACGTCCGAAAGCGACCAAAGCACCAGGCGACATGCGCAGTCGTCAACACCGGGGTCGTCGCAACCGGCGCCGCCGCATAAGTGGTGGCCGCGCCGAAGAGTGGCAGGCCAAAGCCAAAGAAGCCACCGCCTCCCCAGTTGTTGTTCCAGTTGTTGTTCCAGTAATTGTTGCGCCAGCCGCCGGCACCGATGCCGTACCAGCCGCCAGTGTAGTTGGGGCCGCCCATGCCGTAGAAGCCACCGCCGCCACCAAAGCTGTGGATGGCACCGCTGCCACCAAAGCCGTGGAAGCCGCCACGCCAGTAGTTGCCGCGCCAGCCGACGGGGGCGACACCGCGCCAGCCGCCGCGCCAGTAGTTACCACGCCAGCCGACGCCACCAATACCGTACCGGCCGCCACGCCAGTAGTTGCCGCGCCAGCCGACACCACCGATACCGTATCGACCGCCACGCCAGTAGTTGCCGCGCCAGCCGACGCCACCGATACCGTATCGGCCGCCACGCCAGTAGTTGCCACGCCAGCCGCCGGCACCGATACCGTACCGACCGCCACGCCAGTTATTGCCGCGCCAGCCGCCTCCGCCGATACCGTACCGGCCGCCGCCACGCAGGTAGGTGGCACGATCGCCGCCGCCGCGATCGCCGCCGCGGATAAGCTGCACGCTACCGCCAAGATCTCCGGGATTGCGCAACAGAACGGCCGACTGCAGGCCACCCTGGTCGCAACTTCCAGCGGCGCAGGTGAGATTCCAAATGGTGCCATCGGTCGTCGGTTGCGCTGGAGGCGTATGGAACGCCTCGTCGGCCGCGGCGACTTTCGGAGCAATGTTTGGATTGAAGGCAGGAATAGCCATCGCCGACGCTGTAAATCCTGACAGCACGCCAATGGTCAGCATCCCCGAACATGCGAGTGTTGAGAGATAGCGTCTCATTGTCCTTCTCCAACGGAAATCGTCCGCTCGGCCATAGCCTGCGGTGATCGTGGGGAAGATCGGCCTCTACGCGATAACCGTGAGGGCTGGCCCCAAATCGGACGTTTGGAGTGAACGCATCGCAAAGGGGATAGTTCCCCCGGACTGGCTTTTCCGGAGGCGGTTCATGAGGATATCGCCCGCCCGGAGACCGAGGCGAGCCGTTCAGATGGGCGAAAATGGCTCATTCGCAATTGCAGTTTAGCTCCGACAGAGTTGTCGGTCATGTCAGGGGAAACAGAAGCTCCGGCACGAAGAAAACCCCGCCTCGGAGACTGATGCGGGCTATCATCGCGCGAAGATGTTTCGTTCAGGCGTGGAGCGGCTTGCCTCCGCTGTCGTCTCGGCCAGGTCAGGTCGAATGGAGTGGTTTCCTCAATCCCCAGACGCGCGGCATTGGCCGCCGCCGCGTCCACGGTGGGTTGATCGTACATGGCGTGCCCTTCCCGCCGTGAGGTGTGATTGCAGGAGGTTGGATTTTGCGGTCTTCTCGCACCAGCCGACCGAGTTTCCTCAAATTCTGGCTGACGCGCACTGCCCTGATCGTCGCTTCGGGCGTAGGGCGTATCGAGGAACTTCTCAATGCCCTGTCAGAACCAGCGTCTGGATCGGCAGAAGAATCGCTTGCAGGCGCAAAACCATGGCATGTACCAATCCGACCGTATCGATCATATGCAGGACGAACCAGCGCGGGGTGCTCAGGTTCCCGTGCTCCAACTCGTCATGGTTGCTTGTATAGGCGTTGGCGATGCAACTGCTGCCCGGAGGAATGTCGTCGAGTTGTCCCTCGTAGAGCGGCTCCAGATAGGTGGTCAGCGTTCCTTCACGTGCCATCTGCTGCACATCGACGAGCTGATCCGTCGGGCGGACTTGGCCGGCGGCAATGACAGACTGGACCTCGGTCACGACCATCGGAATGATGGTGAAAGGCTTGCCGATGCAAGTCGCTTCGGCAATCATCCCTTGCCTGATGACCTGGGACTCGATCTGGCCGAAGCCTGCGACCAGAGCTACGCGGCGATTGTCGGGTATCAGGATGCCGGCAGAGCGGATCAACGGATTGACGATATCGCCCGGCCGTAGCGCAAACTGCTGAACTGTTCCTGCCGTGCCGGCGCGGACAACAGTCTTTTCCAGCTCCACCTGCGCCTGCGCCAATTCCGCTTCTGCGCTCGCTTTCTGCGCCGGCAGGAGCGAGGAGATTTTGGTTTCCAACGTCGTTTTGTTCGCTATCGCCGCGGCTACTCCGCCCTTTTTTGATTCTGTCGCGACTTGGAGCTTCTCGATCTCACGCCTGGCCACGACGTTCGGATTGCGCTTGTTCAGTTCGACCTTCGTCTCATATTCATCTACGGCCTGTTGATAGGCACCTTCGGCCTGCGTGATCAAACCATCGGCTTCCGCCAGTTCGGTTTCCGTCACACTTGTCTCGGCATCTATTTCTGCCACGCGTCGCCGGGCGGTTTCGACGGCGGCCTTTTGCTTCGCGTCGTCCAGTCGGAATAGTGGAGCGCCTTCCGCCACCTTGTCGTTGGTGCCGACATAGACCTCCGCGACGCGGCCGTTCGTTTGCGGCAGGATGGTGACGGTGCGGAAGATGGCCGTGACGTTGCTGGTGGAAGGGTGGAAAAAGAAGATCGCCGTGATCAGCGAAAGCGTGAGGATCACGCAAGCGGTAATGCCCCACCGCAGCTCGAACCACATCGAATAGAGGTTGATCTCTTGCCCAATTCTCTTGCCCTGGACATAGCGGCGGAAGAGATAGTCCGGAAAGATCGTAAGCAGGGAGCAGATCATGAATTCAAGCATGGCTCATCCCCTGCGCTCGGAAAGTTCGTCGCCAGGAGCGGGGTCGCGTTCGACCGGCGACACCTGAGGTTCGGTCTGGAGAGCGTGCGGCTTTTGAGACTCCGTCTGGGCGGCATGGGCTGTTGCGGGCGTCCCCTGGGCTTCCGTCGGCAACGGCTCGGGCGGCGGGGTGCCTTGGCCGGCAATCCTCCGAAGCGATCTGGCAATTGAGTTCATGGGACTTGAAAAGTCCGGAAACTCAATCAGTGCCAGGAGCAGTGCCGCGATCCAGAAGAGATGGTTGTGCGTAAACAGAGCAATCAGCGCCAGCACGGCAACCAGCTGTAGCTGCCGCTTGCTGGCACCATGCGCCATGTGCTCGGGAAGGGCGTGAAGCCGAAAGTACAGGACTCCGACCAGGAAGATGATCACCAGAATGAATATGGCCATCACGACGAGGAGAACATCCGTCTGCCCTGGCGCGGTGATGAATATGGGCAGATGATCCACTGCCGCTGGATGCAACGACTGCGCCATGTCTGAGCTCCCCTTTCAAGAGCAGCAAGCACTTGGCCGTCAAAACGCCTGACACTGAAGCAAGCGGAGAATAGGTGGGCTTCGACCCCGGTCGAGATCGCGAGGCACCTTTGGGCTTACCCCTAGCTTCGCGCTTCGCTCCGCAGTCGTTCCTCGATCCAATTATATAGGAAGAACGTCCAAGGAAGTGCGGCGTGCCTCACGATATTTTTGCTGCGGCGCACATGAGCGCAAGCGGGCGTTCCAGAGCGACGTAGTGAATGTCTCGACCTGACCGAGTGCACTGCCCATCCAGGCCTTGAGCGTCCCGAAGGGGTCCTCGACGGTCTGCGCCAAATTTCGGCCCAAAGCGACGTCTGAGTACTAGCTAGACTAGCACTACTTTGGCAGAATGGAATTTGGGCTTTGAAAGTGACGTCGACAGTGCGGACATCGGATCTGTGCTGTCGGTATAGCGAGTGCGTTGATGACCGCCCTGCGCACGGCTGGCAAGGTCGGC
>NZ_PXYL01000016.1 GCF_003012705.1 Pseudaminobacter soli (ex Li et al. 2025) | reverse complement strand
GGAAAAAAAAGAGACGACGAGCGCGTCGGGGGCCACCTGAGCCGACCTTGCCAGCCGTGCGCAGGGCGGTCATCAACGCACTCGCTATACCGACAGCACAGATCCGATGTCCGCACTGTCGACGTCACTTTCAAAGCCCAAATTCCATTCTGCCAAAGTAGTGCTAGGCGGTGCGCTCTAGCCGAAGCTCCACACATACAAATGGCTATTTCTTCAAATAGCCGACGTAGTAGATGCCGATCACGTGCTTGTCTGCATCCCTTATCGGGTCGTATCCCGTCACGTAGGGTTTACCGAGAATGTCGACCTCGCCGTAGAAGGCTTCACCCTTCTTGACGGACTCGATCGCCTTTCCTTTTGGATCCAGAATGGTCCCGATCGCTCGCGAGCCATCGTCCTTTTTGACGTTCGTGGCGACACGGACATATTCATCGCCGCTCTTCACGAAGATAGTCGCGGTCCCGCCAGCTTCCTTCACGACCTCGTCAACCAGAGTGAAGTTGTTGTTCATTTTGGTCGAGCCGAAGTAGATGGCGGGCACTTCCTTGCCGGCGACGGCATCAGTTCCCTCTATCTTCGGCGGTCCCAGTTCGTTTGCCTTCGACTTCAAGAGCTCCATCGCGGCAGTCACCTTCGAATCCTGGGCGAGGGCGGTCATTGGTACGAGCGCGACGGCTCCGGTGAAGAGTGAGGCCGTCAAGATGCTGATGATAGCTTTGTGCAGGCTCATGAGCTTTCTCCTCGTAAGCCCTCTCCAACGCTGAACAATGCCCCAGGATCATCGCGCCGATGGCCTCTGCTGTCGAGCGTGGGAAGCCACCGCCATTAAAAAGTGAACCAGCGCCGCGTGGCCCGACAGGGAATATTCTGGTATTTTGAATCGTAGAGACAGTTGCTCATGCGTCGGCTGCGGCATGAGCTTGGACGAGTTCAGGCATCGACCACTGAAAATGCAGGCTCCTCTGAAGCGATGTCGAAGCTAAATCGAGTTGGCTTTCGCCCGTACGCTTGATGTTGACCGGGGAACTGGCGCTCGGCGAAACCACACACGTTTCAAACGCAGGCAGGTCGTCTCCAACCTGCGGTGGCGCTTGCCATCGGCTCGCTCTGCCGCTCACGATGGAGGAACCGATGAAACCCACGATAGTGACATCCGCTGCGGCAATCCAAACTGTCAAAGCGGCACTTCTCTCCGGGCTGCTCTTGTCCTTGGTCCCCGGGGTTGTCCTCGGACAGTCGATCGCAAAGAAGGGCACCACCCCCTACGTGACGCATTTCATCTTTCGGCCTTTGCAGAGCATTGATATTCCTGGGCTCGGAACGGCCACCGTGCTGGAGGCGGTCGGCACCACCCAAAACATGAAGGGGGAGGCAATGCTCGACAAGATGTCGGCGCAGTGCGCGGCGCTCAGTGTCGCTTCGGGCGAGAAGAAGTACATTGATGGCGCCTGTGTGCTGGCCGACAAGGATGGAGACAAGATCTTCTCGACCTTCGACACCCGCGACCAGGACAAGTCGCAGCCGGACATGAATTGCGGCACCCACATCATCACGGGTGGCACCGGCAAGTACAAAGGCATCACCGGGAGTGAGCCCTTCACCTGCATCTCGATGCCTGCACTGGCCGGTCCTGGCGGCTACACAGCGATGGACATCCCGCATAACACCACCTGGGAGATCAAATGACGGGAACCTTCTGCCATAGCACGTCGGTTGGTTGCCGGCCCCAACATCGATGAACAGGAGCCCGGCCCCAAGCCGGGCTTTCTTCTGCCAAAGGGGAACGCCGGCGTCCAAAGCACAAGCCCGCCTTGGGCCGTGAGCGATCGGATTGACCGGTGACAGGACGAGACCCGGAGCCAATCGCGGCGGACAGCCGGCGAGCGACTGGCTCCGGGTCGCATGTTGCCGCTAGACAACGGCCAATACTTGCTCGAAAGGCGATCACGGCGCAACGACTCCGGGGCTAAGCTGGCACGCAAAGCAAACTCGCTGAAAGCCCGCCGCCTCTGGTCAGACGACGGGTCAGTGCTTGGCGGAAAAATGGCCTGAACTGCAAGGAGCGGCCGACCTTATGGGACGCGCTTAGTATCGCGGATGATTTCCACGATAGCAGGGTCCGTAACGGGGGTTACAGTAGCGATGCGGATACAGGCCGAACCCAAAGAAGCCGCCGCCACCCACGCTGCCGCCACCCACGCTGCCGCCCATGCCGCTGCCGCCTACGCTGCCACCGCCCATGCCCCCGCCGCCGCCGTGTCCGCCACCACCGCCGCCGCCGCGGACGAGCTGCACACCGCCAGGATCGTCGTTCTGTTTGTGCATGAAGACGCCTGGCTGCAGGCCGCCCCGGTCGCAGTGCATGGCGGTGCTGCAACTCAGCTTGTCTATGCCGCTGGCAACCGGTTGTGCCGGAAGGGTGCGGAAAGCCTCGCCTACCGCATTGACTGTCGGGACGGTGTCGGGAATAGCGCTAGGAAGGCTCGCGGCAGACGCACCGCCGTAGAGCGCTCCAATGCTCAGCAAACCCGAACAGGCGAGTGTTGAAAGATAGCGTTTCATTGTCTTCTCCAAGGGAAATCGTCCGTGGATCCCAATGCCTGCTATGATCGCAGGAGGATTGACCTCGAAACGATGATCGCTGGGGTTGGGCCTCTGTCGGACCTCCTAGGCAAACGCTCCACGAACAAAAATATTCCCTGGGACAGGACCTCATGGAGGTGCCGTCCTGCCCCGCAGAGGCGGAAACCCTTTGGCGCGCGTCTAACGGGTTACCAGAGGAGACAGAGGGTTCGGCAAGAAGAGGGACGCGCCCCGGAGGCCGAGGCGGCAGTTCTGCAGAGACGAAAGTTGCCTAAAGAAAAACCGATACGGGCGGAGATTCCGGCGGGTGGTCCATTCCAAGGCGCAAGATTTGCCGCTTGATCGGGGTTGCGAATGCCAACCTTCAGGTTTCCTCCCCCACCTAACAATGCAAAGGTCGGCAGGACTCGAGGCCCTTTTGGGGTCAGCCACGCATTGGCTCCGACTTCAGGTTTTCGTACGACCACGATCTGTAGCCAACGTCACTTACATACGATGCCGGGATACCGTCAGGTGATTTCGCGTGGCCGCAAAGTAGAAACCATTGCGGTGACAAAGGTTGGCATGTGATCGATCATAAATCGGACCACAGGTGCCCGATAACCTCAGCGCTGTGTCTCCGTCCAGAAGAGACCCCCTAACCACGCCATCGGTACGAAATAGGAAGCAAGCAGAAATGTAGAGGAAGTTGCAGTACGTGTTTCGAGAGTTGCACTTGAACTAGCCAAAATGGCGAAGGTTCTCGGTCAGATATCTGATTGTAGGAGCAGATCCTTTGTGATGGTACGGGTTTGAGACGCCGCGGCGATCGCCTTTTCGGTATAGTGCCGGGTAGAAGTCCTTGGCGATAAGCAAATACGATCCATCCCAGTCGCCAAGAAATCCACCCAGTCGCCAGATGAATATCGCTGAAGTCCGGGCGGCTTATAGCCCGGACCGTCCGCCGCGCCGAGCCGCCTCGATCGCGGCGACATCGATTTTCTTCATATCCATCATCGCGACAAAAGCGCGTTTCGCCTCTTCGCCGCCGGCCGCCAGCGCCTCGGTCAGCACGCGCGGCGTGATTTGCCAGGAGATCCCCCATTTATCTTTGCACCAGCCGCATGCACTTTCCTGTCCGCCATTGTCGATGATGGCGTTCCAATAGCGGTCAGTTTCTTGCTGATCGTCGGTGGCGATCTGGAACGAGAAGGCTTCGTTGTGTTTGAATGCGGGTCCGCCGTTGAGGCCGAGACAGGGGACGCCCGCGACTGTGAATGCGACTGTTAGCACGTCGCCTGCCTTGCCGGAGGGGTAGTCGCTGGGGGCACGGTGGACGGCACTCACCGAGCTGTTCGGAAAAGTCTCGGCATAGAAGCGGGCTGCAGCTTCGGCGTCCTTATCGTACCAAAGGCAGATCGTGTTCTTGGCAATTGCCATTGCTTATCCTTTCGCTCTTTGGAGCCAGTCCCGGCACAAATTGCCGGGCAGTCGGTGGCGGTTCAGGGGCAGCTGCAACGTGCATCATAGACTGCGCTCGCGCCATTCGGCCAGCAGTTCCTGATATGTCATAGCGCCATTGGGGCTATAGGTTCCATTCCAAGCGCTGTTTGTAGCGCTAAAACGGTGCCCTTCGAGTCGGTCGCGATGCGGGCTTCGTTATCGTGCTGGTTGCATCCAGAGTCCCTGGCGCTCGCGGATTCTGTGACGGCCGCGCTGAGGCACCGTGCCCGCTTCCCGTTCACGAAGGTGAGGCGACCTTTATCGGAGTTTGTCGGATGAGGACGTTGCCCTGATACAATGGATGGAGGACGTGGGCGTCGCAGACGGCGCGACTGATACCGCTGCCCCCTTGTCGACCGGCCAGACGCGGCAATATCCGCCTTTGCGTCGGCTGCGCGTCCGGCGAGCAAGGAGGGATGCAATGATCACGCTCTATTCCTATCCCGAACTTTTCGGCGTCGCCGACAACAATGGCTATGGCCTCAAGGTCTTTGCCTTCCTAAAGCTTACCGGCATAGCGTTCATCCATCGACACATCTTCGACGCCTCGGCCGCGCCGCGCGGGCAACTGCCCTATATCGACGACGACGGCGAGGCGGTCGGCGACAGCGAGACGATCATCGCACACCTCACCCACAGATATGGCCTGACGATCGACGGCGGCCTGACCTTGGCCCAGCACCATACCGACCATCTGATCACGCGCATGCTGGATAACCTTTATTGGGTCATGTCCTATTCGCGCTGGCAGGACGAGAACTACTGGCCGGCTTTCCGCGATGCGCTGCTCGCGCAGCATCCGAGCCTGAGCGAGGAAAGTCTGCGCGAAGCGCAGGAATTCAATTCGATGCGATATTACTACCAGGGCATCGGACGCTATGCGCCTGCGGATGCCTACGCACGCGGGCTGGCCGACCTACAGGTCCTCGCCGACATCGTCCCCTCGAGCCGCTTTCTGCATGGGCCGGCGCCCGCAACTGTGGACGCGGCGATCTACGGCTTCGTCGCCAACATCTATTTCTTCCCGATCGAGACGCCACTCCGGCAGTTCGTCGCCGCGCACGGCAATCTCGTCGACCATTGCATGGCTATCCACGCTGCTATCAACTCGACGGTCGAGCCCGCCTAGCCCTAAGCAGGCGAAGAGCATGGTTGTGTCAACGAACTTCTTGGCCTGTCCGGATTGGAGATCGAATCTATTCTGCCCTGGCCTTTCTTGACCGTGCGCGTTCGACCTTAAACCGTTGCAGACATGCCCGACTATTGCTCCGAGAGGCGTCTTGCCAGCGCGAGAGAAAAGAGCCGGGACGGATCGACCTGGGCAAGCGATGATGCGCCGAGCAGGGCCAGAACCCGATCGACCTCTTCCTGGAGTATGGTTATGGCTTGGGCTGCGCCAGCCTCGCCGCCCGCGCCGACGCCGTAGAGCGTAGCTCGCCCTAGTAGAACCGCCGCGGCGCCCAGCGCGGTGGCCTTGACGATGTCGCTGCCCCTCCGGAAACCGCTGTCGCACAGGATAGTCAGACGATCTCCAAGAGTCTCGGCAATGTAGGGCAGCACTGCCATGGGACTGACGGCTCCGTCCAACTGACGTCCACCGTGGTTGGACAGGATAATGCCGTCGGCGCCATGGTCGGCCGCGATTGCGGCATCCTCCGGTGAGAGAATGCCTTTCAGGATCAAAGGGCCGCTCCATATCTTGCGCACCTCGGCCACGTCCTGCCAGCTGATGGCCGGATCGACCTGGGCTTCCATGAAGGCCGCAAGCGCCTGCGCGCCATTTGCGTTGCCCGCTGCCGCGACAAGGTTCTCGGCGCGTGGCGCGCCGTTTCGCGCCACCTGCCATAACCAGCCCGGCCGACTTGCGAAGTCCATGACATTGCGGAGGGTAGGCCGTAGGGGAAGCGTGAAGTTGTTTCTCGGGTCCCGCTCGCGCTTTCCGCCGACGGGACAGTCGACGGTCAGGATCAGCGCCTGGAAGCCTGCCGCTTTGGCGCGTTCGACAAGCGCGCGGGAGATGCCCCGATCGCGCAGCAGGTAGAGCTGAAACCATTTTGGGGCGTTGCTGGCCGCGCCGGCGTCTTCGATCGACACGCTGGCAACGGTGCTCAGTGCAAAAGGAATCTTGGCGGCGGCAGCGGCCCTTGCGAGCGCCAGCTCGGCTCTGGGCCAGACCAGTCCTGCAAGTCCCGTCGGGCCGATGCCGAAAGGCGAGCCATACCGCGTTCCAAACAACTCCACCGACTGATCGCGCTGGGTCGACCCGGTCAGAACGCGCTGGACGAACGCCAACTCTTCGAATTGAACGCGGTTGCGCCGCAAGGAAACTTCGTCTTCGGCGGCACCGTCGATGAAGTCGAAGACTGCACGCGGCAGCCGCGCCCGCGCCCGCCCGCGCAGATCCTCGACCGAGACAGCGGCTGCAATGCCAATTCCTGTTGAACCCATACCGCTCCTCCGGCCCAGCGGCCAAATTGGAAAAATAATAATTAGTTCGAACAGCCGTTCTAGATATTGTCAAGAGCCATGATCGACTCCATAGTCGCCTCGAGGCAAACGGCGCTTCGAATGCCGTACCCTCACGGAGCGGAGGAGAAGAATGCAATCATCGAGGACAAAATGGTGCCGGAAGGTGCTGACAGCAGTTGGGGTGTCCATCGGCGCCCTTGCCACAAGTTCGGCTGCTCTCGGCACGGCAGCGGCTGCCGAGAAGTTTGTTGCCTTGACCCAGATCGTCGACCATCCGTCGATCGACGCCATTCGCAAGGGCTTCGAGGACGGCCTTGCGGCTAGGGGCTTCGTGCCCGGCAAGACAGTCAAATGGGAGGTGCAAAGTGCGCAAGGCAGCCCCGCAACTGCTGCCCAGATCGCGCGCAAGTTCGTTGGCGACGAGCCTGACGTCATCGTGGCGATCGGAACTCCATCCGCGCAAGCCCTTGCGGCCGCCACCAAGAGCATTCCGATTGTATTTGCGGGACTTAGTGACCCGATAGGGGCGAAGCTTGTCGAATCTATCGAGCACCCGGGCCACAATGTCACAGGTTCGGCGCAATACGCGCCGGTAGGCCACCAACTCGATCTCGTCAAGGAATTGGTCCCCGCAGTTTCCAGGATCGGCGTGATCTACAACCCCGGCGAAGCGAACTCCGTCGCGGTGCTCGCGCGTATCAAGCAGGAGGCCCAGAGTCGCGGCATCGAGATCGTCGAGGCGACTGCTAACCGTTCTAGCGACGTTGCGGCTTCCGCCCAAAGTCTGGTCGGCAAGGTAGATGTGCTTTTCGTTCCCCAGGACAACACCGCGGTGTCGGCGCTCGAGTCGATCATCCAGGTGGCCTATTCGGCAAAGATTCCCTTCTTTGCAAGCGACTCCGGCTCGGTTGAGCGTGGCGCCCTGGCCTCCGTAGGCATGGACGAGCAAATCATCGGCGAACTGGCCGGGCAGATTGCGGCCGATATCTTGGAGGGCAAAAAGCCGCGAGACATTCCTGTTGCGCTCGGCGACAAGACCTCGCTGGCAATCAATCTGAAGTCGGCAAAACGTATGGGTGTGACAGTCCCAGACGCTGTCGTTGCTCGAGCCCTGCACGTCGTGGAGTGATATGACGCCATGTCCCTGATTGCCGCGCTTGGCGCCCTCGAGACAGGCCTGATCTTCGCCCTCGTTGCGCTCGCCGTGTTCATATCTTTCCGCGTTCTGAACTTCCCGGACCTCACGGTCGACGGAAGTTTTCCGTTGGGCGGTGCAGTTTGCGCAACGCTGATTTCGGCCGGATCCGACGCCTATCTCGCGACCCTGGTCGGTACTCTCAGTGGGGCGCTCGCGGGTTTTGCCACGGGCTGGCTCAATGTGCGGCTGAAGATCCTTCACCTCTTGGCGGGCATCCTCGTGATGACCGCCATGTTCTCCATCAATCTGAGGATCATGGGGCGGCCGAACGTGCCGCTCCTTGATGAGGTGACCGTGTTCACGCCTTTTCAGTCCGACAGCTTCCCTGCCCATATAGCAGTGCCGGTCGTGATGGCCGTGCTCGTGGCGTTGCTCATTCTGCTGCTGAGGTATTTTCTCGGCACCGAGCTTGGCCAGGCGCTGCGTGCGGTTGGCTCCAACCCACGCATGGCCTCCGCGCAAGGCATCTCGACCTCTGCGATGACCCTGCTTGGGCTCTCGATCAGCAACGGACTTGCGGGCCTAGCAGGCGCCCTATTTGTCCAGAGTTCTGGCGGAGCGGATGTCTCGATGGGCATCGGCGTCGTCATCATCGGCCTTGCGGCGGTGATCGGTGGCGAGGCGCTGTTGCCGTCTCGAAGCTTGCTGCTGTCGATTTTCGGCTGCGTGCTCGGCGCCATCGCTTATCGATTTGCAATTGCGCTGGCACTCAATCTGGAATGGATCGGGCTCAAGGCTCAGGATCTCAACCTGGTGACGGCCTTGCTGATTGTCTTGGCACTCTCGCTGCCCCAGGTGCGCCAGCGACTCTGGACCAGGTCGCAGAAGGTGGTTGCTCAACAAGTACAGCGTTATGGCAGGGCCACGCGATGATCGTTGCTGAAAATCTCACTGTGATCTTCAACAAGGGGACGCCGCGGGCGATGCAGGCACTGCGGGATGTTAGCCTGCAAATTCCGCCGGGTGAGTTCATCACCGTCATTGGAACGAATGGTGCAGGCAAATCCACCTTGCTCAATGCCCTTGCCGGCGACGTGCGGTGCGAAAGCGGAGAGATCCGGTTCAGTGACGCCCCTGTAACCAACCAACTCACCCATCAACGGTCGGCCTTGGTTTCAAGGGTGTTCCAGGACCCGATTGCCGGCACCTGCGACGCGCTCACCGTTGAGGAGAACCTCGCCGTTGCGCTACGCCGGGGCCGCCGGCCGGGGCTTCGGAGGGGCCTGTCCAGCAAAACGCGCGAAATGTTCCGCGAGCGCCTGGCCAGCGTCGGGCTCGGGCTCGAAAACCGCCTACAGGAACGCGTTTCGCTCCTCTCCGGGGGGCAGCGGCAGGTCATCTGCCTGGTCATGGCTTCGCTTGCGCCGACCCGATTGCTCCTGCTTGACGAACATACGGCCGCGCTCGATCCGCGAACCGCTTCGCTTGTGCTGTCGCTGACCGACAAGATCGTGGCGGAAGGCAAGCTGACGGCGCTGATGGTCACGCACAGCATGCGCCAGGCGCTGGACCACGGCAACCGCACGCTGATGATGCATGAGGGGCGGATTGTGCTCGACATCGGCGACGAGGCCCGGCGCGGCCTGGGAGTGCCGGACCTACTACAAATGTTCGAGCGCGTTCGCGGCGAGGAGTTGGCCGACGACGCGCTTTTGCTCGGGTAGGCATCCCTCGGGCCGACAAGGTGGTCGGCCCCGGATCGGAGCGCCCGAAGGTCTCTGATAGAACGGTCAGTCGGTCAATTTACCGTTCCCCTTGAAGTCTGGCGGCGCTATAAGGACATGTCCAGGCAACGGGTCGGCAGATTGTCGACCCAAACAAGGGGGCGGCTCAGATGGCTCGAACACGGTCACCGGACTTCGAAGAAAAGCGCGCCTTCATTCGGGATCGCTGCGCCCACCTGTTTGCCGCCAAAGGCTATGCCAACACATCGCTAGGTGACATCGCCGAGGCATGCGACATGGTGAAGTCGGCAGTTTACCACTACCACAAGTCGAAAGAAGCCATGCTGATGGCGATCGTGCTCGGGCACATCGAAGATGTGAGGGTCGGCACGGAAAAGGCGCTTGCCAAAGGCACAACGCCACAGGAGCGCTTCGAGATTTTGGTCTCGACGTTGATCGACATCTACACGCGCTTTCGCGAGCAGCAGACGGTCCTGAACAACGACCGCAATTTCTTGTCGCGCCAGTCGAAGCGCAAGGTGCACACAGCGGAAAAGAAGCTGATCGACATGACCGCCGAGGTGATCTCTCAGGTCAATCCACGGCTGAAGACTGGGGCCGAGGTTCGCAATGTCGTGACCATGCTGTTCTTCGGCATGGTGAACTGGACCTACACCTGGTACCGCAGCGACGGACCGATAAATCCGACCGAACTCGCGGCATTGATCTCCCAGATCTGTCTGGGCGGGATCGGGTCGACCGACCCTGTCCTGGTCGAGGGCAACCGGCTGGAGGCTGCTCCGGCTTCGATGATCGAAGTGGAACAGCCCTGAGGTCGGTGCGGCAAGCGGCGACCGCTGCTACTCGTCGCTTTCACCGGATTCGTATAGTGACTCGCGGCCGATCCGGTCGAGGCACAGCTCCGCCGTCCAGGGCAGCATCAGCGAACCGCACCGGCTGTCGCGATACATGCGCTCGAGCGGCAGGCTCTTGAGCATCGACTGGCCGCCGCAGGTGCGGATCGCCAGGCGGCAGATGTCCTGGGCATTCTCCATGATCGTGTACTGGGTCGCATATGCCGAGAGGCGTTCGCGTTTTGAGGGATCGATGCGGGCCTGAGCGACGGTGCGTTCAAAAAGCGCGCGGGTCTGCTGGAGCTTGATGAACATCTCCGCAGTGGTGATCTGCTTGGTGGGGAACTTGCGCCGCTTCTCGGGACCGGTGTTGGGGATTTCGCCGCGCAGATATCGCACCGTGAAGTCATAGGCGGCTTCCGCCAGGCCCATATAGGTCGGCACGAGGGTCATGAACATATGCGGCCAGCGCGAGGCTGCCTGGTGGTAGATGCCGCGCGGCATGAGTTGCGCGTCCTCGGAAACGAAGACGTCCTTGAGCAAGAGTGTGCGCGATACCGTCCCGCGCATGCCGAGCGGATTCCAGTCGCCTACGACGGACACGCCCTCGGCATCGGCCGGCACCGCGATGTAGATGGTGTCGCGCATTGAGCGGACTTCCTTGTCCTCGGTGCAGAGGATGCCGTAGTAGTTCGCGGCACCTGACAGGGAGGCGAAGATCTTCTTGCCGTTGATGATCCAGCCTCCGTCGACCTTGGTCGCGGTGGTTCCGAACGGCGCCTTGCCGGCAGCGGCGGCCGTGCCTTCCGAAAAGGGCTGGGCAAAGATCGCCCCTTCCTCGATGACCTTGCGGAAATGACCGACGCGCCGGCGCTCATGCTCCTCGCGCTGCTCCGGCGTCATATCGAGGTCGTCGGCCAGGATGCCCGTCCACAAGGTGGTGCAGGCATGCATGTTGAACGTCAGAGCGGTGGCGCCGCAGTATTTTCCGAGTTCCGAGGAAACCAGGCAGTACGTTTGGAAGTCGGCCCCGAGGCCGCCATGTTCGCGCGGAATGCACAATCCGAGAAAGCCATGCTGGCGCAGGTCGTCGTAGTTTTCGAACGGAAAGGTGGCCTCGCTATCGTATTTGGCCGCTCGCGCGGCAAAGACTGTTTCACCCAGATGCCGTGCCCGTTCGATCAGTTCGTCTACCTCAGTGGAGAGCATCTGAGATGCATCGACTTTTGCGGCTTGGTTCATGACGTCTGCGATCCTTTGTCTTCGATGTCTGCGATGAAATTTGAAAGAATCTGATTGAAGGCTGCCGCCTGCTCCATGTTCGCGAGGTGCCCGGCACCTTCGACGACGTGGAAACATGAGCCGGCTATCTTCTGGGCCATGCGTTCCATCATTGGCGCCGGCGCATTCGTGTCCTGGCTGCCGGCGACGAGCAGGGTGGGCACTCTGATTGTCGGAAGAACCGGCCGCGCGTCGAAATGGACGACGCACGACATCGCCGCGCGATAGCTTGCGGGTGGAACCTGGGACATCGACGCGATGGCGTCTTCGATCGCACCCATGTCGACATTGTCGCCGACAAGCTCGGCAACGATTTTCGGCGCGAGATCGGCCAGACTGAAACCATCGTCCAGCGGCTTGATCCGCTTCTCGACGAAGGCCTTCTGGAAATCTCCGTCCTTGCTGCCGAAGGCCGGGCTGGTGGCGGAGAGCGTCAGGCTCGCCAGCCGACCCTGGGCGCGCGCGGCCAAGGTCTGGGCAATCATTCCGCCAATCGAGTGGCCGACGAGATGGACGCGGGGCAATGCGAGACGATCGAGCAGGGTGACAGCGGCATCCGCCAGCGCGTCGAAGGTCATATCCGGCAGCGGAGCCGACGGTCCGTATCCCGGCATCCACCACGCGATGGCGTGTCGCGAGCGACCAAAGAATTCCAGCTGACCAAGCCAGGAGTCGGCCCCACCGCCGATGCCATGGAGAAACAGAACCGGAGTTGCGCCGCTGCCTTGCTCTGTGAAGGCTGGGCATCCGGCTCTGTTCCGGGATGCGGGTGAAATGTCTGAGTTGGTTATCATGCCAGTTCTCCCTGGAGCTGGCCGCGTTTGACGGCGCCGACGCCGTCGAGCTCGATCGTGCAATTTCGCATCGGCAAGTCGAAATGGCCGAGCGTGTAGCGGTTGGCCGCTTCGTTGGCCCCGGTCGAGAACAGGAAGTTGCCGGCGAAGGCGCGCTGCTCGACGGCGTTGGTGTCGCGCTTGTCGTAACCGACAAGCCCTTCCCAACGAGCACGCGGATTCATGCCCCAACCGACGTGGCTGATGGCGTAAGCGTTGCGATCATTCCAGGCTTCCAGGTAGGCGCGCGTCAGATCGGCATCGACGCCTGCCCCGCGAATATCGACGATGTAGTCATGATCAATGAGGAGCTCGACCGGAGTTTCCAAATAGCGCTTGAAGGTGAGGTTCAAGTCTCCGGGCGCAAGGACGACCCTGCCTGTGGCGGCCCCTGCGCGCGGATATGCCAGGCAAAGCCCTCCAGGCCAGTGCCCGACCTTGCCGGGCCGATCGACCCACCCCCAGACGCCACCGACGGCTGCGCCGGTCATGTCGACTACAAGGTCCGTGCCATGCGGGGAGGTGACGCGCATCTGCCGCGCCTCCTTCAGCATCCGGATCGCCAGCTTCACCTTCGGTTCGAGAGCCGGATCGGGGCGCATGCGCTCGAGCGTTTCGGGATGCTCATTGCTGATCATGAACAGCCGTGCGCCGTCCCCGAGGATTCTGGGTAGTTCCGGCGCGTGCAGCATGCCCTCGACGGTGCAGTCGACGACAAGGCTCGACCCGGCCAGGGCAGCGATCACAGGCTCCAGTCCGCCGACCGCGTCGGAGGCTCCCGTCGACCGCACCGGTACGGGCGCGGTCAAACGACGGCTAGGCAATACGACGTGAAAAGCCCGCGCCCCGATTTGCGCCAGCGCGAGCTCGGCCAGCTGGACATTCACCGGACGGGACTGCGTCTCCGACAGAATTGCGACAACGTCGCCGGCGCGCACCTTGCAAAGCCCGAACACCTCGACAAAGGCGGCAATCCATTTCCCCTCAATCCGCTCCACAAGCATCTCAAAACCTTTTATTGATCGAACGGCCGTTCTAGTTATAGTATGAGCACAAATGGGTTGGCAAGAGCGCCAGGAGAGGATCAATGAAAGGCAAGCGAACGGGCGGGAATTCCGGGGACCCGGTGGACAATCAGGCCTTCAGGGCGGCGCTACGAGCTTTTCCGACGGGGGTAGCCGTCGTGACCACTGCGGTAGCGGATCAGCGTTGCGGAATGACCATCAACTCCTTTAATTCGGTGTCTCTCGATCCGCCGATGATCCTATGGAGCGCCAGCAAGCTCGCACCAAGTCTCCCGTTGTTCCTGGAGGCAGGGCGCTTTGCAGTGAACGTGTTGGCCGCCGACCAGGAGCACCTGTCCAAGCGCTTTGCAGCCCCTTCTGACGACAAGTTTGCGGGAGTTGAGTTGCGATACGGCCGCACCGGCCTGCCGCTGCTTGAAGGCGCGGCGGCGCATTTCGAATGCGACTTGGCCACAACCTATGAAGGGGGCGATCACCTTATTCTTCTGGGTCGCGTGGTGGCGCTGATGCAGGTCAATGAGCCAATGCCGCTCGTCTTTGCCCTCGGTGGATACCAACGGCTCTCGGTCACCAAAGCAGTGGCGGGTTCACCCGCACAACGTTAAAATAAATAGTCCGGTCAATCTATTTATCGGGGACAAGGTCAGACATTCATGCAGCCCGCGCAGCGCAGCATCACACTGGACGACAAATACAAGTTTGAGAGTGAACGGGTCTTCATGACGGGTACACAGGCGCTTGTGCGTCTGCTGCTTGCCCAGAGAATGCAGGACCGAGCTGCCGGCTTGGATACGGCAGGCTTCGTCTCGGGCTACCGGGGATCCCCTTTAGGAGGCTTCGACCGCGAGCTCTGGCGCGCTCACGGTCCGCTTGAAAGCGAGAACATCCGCTTCTGGCCCGGTACCAACGAAGACCTCGCCGCCACAGCCGTCTGGGGCACGCAGCAGATAGACGTGCTGCATCGTTCGCGCCACCAGGGCGTCTTTGGGATGTGGTATGGCAAGGGGGCGGGTCTCGACCGCTCGACCGACCCAATCCGGCATGCGCATGCCTATGGGACAAGCAAGTATGGCGGCGTCCTGGTCGTCTCCGGCGACGACCATGCGCTAAAATCCTCGACGAACCCTTACCATTGCGAGCCCACCTTCTCCGACCTGCTCATGCCGGTCCTCTACCCGTCGTCGATCTCGGAGATGATCGATTTCGGGTTGCTGGGCTTTGCCATGTCGCGCTTTTCCGGATGCTGGGTCGGTTTCAAGACGCTCGCCGAATATCTGGACGCGACCGGGACCGTTGAGGTCCGGACTGCGCCATTGCAGATCCTGCAGCCGCCGACCGGTGATCGGCCGCCGGCAGGGAGTGTGCATGGCCGTTGGCCCGATCCATGGCCGGCCGCCGAAGATCGGCTGGTGCGCTTCAAGTTGCCGGCAGCGCGAGCCTTCGCGCGGGCAAATGGCATCGACCGCGTGGTTCTGGAGGGGCGCAATCCGCGCCTTGGAATCGTCGCGGCTGGCAAGAGCTATACCGATCTGCGGCAAGCCATGCTGGAGTTGGGGCTGTCGGATGAGCACGCGCGCGGTCTTGGCCTGTCCATCTACAAGGTGGGAATGCCCTGGCCGTTGGAAGGGGCGGGAATTGAAGCTTTCGCAAGATCGGTGCCGGAGATCCTGGTGATCGAGGAGAAGCGCGGCCTGATTGAGGATCAGATCAAGGCGATCCTCTACGGTATGCCCGCGGAGGCGCGCCCCCATATTAGCGGCAAGAACACGCTCGACGGCGCGCCGCAACTGTCATGGGTCGGCGAGCTCGAACCAGAGACCATCGCACGTGTTCTGGCCGAGAGGATCGGCGTAAAACGACTGCCGGAGCGAGGCCGGCAGCGACTTGCCATCATCGATAGGCAAAGGCAGCTGATGGGTCCGCCGCTCTCGGTGCAGCGTAGCCCTTATTTCTGCTCGGGCTGCCCACACAACACTTCTACCCGTGTTCCTGCAGACAGCAAGGCGTTCGGCGGCGTGGGCTGCCATGGCATGGTGGTGTCGATGGACCGCAGCACCGCCACCTTCACACAGATGGGTGGCGAAGGCGTGACATGGATCGGCCAGGCGCCATTTGCTGACACTGAACACATGTTCGTCAATCTCGGCGACGGGACCTACTTTCACTCCGGTAGCCTTGCGATCCGCGCCTGCCTGGCGGCCAAGGTCAACATCACTTTTAAGCTGTTGTTCAACGACGCCGTCGCCATGACCGGCGGCCAGCCCGTGGACGGGCAGATCACCGTGCCGCGCATGGCCCAGCAGCTCAGGGCCGAAGGCGTGGAGCACATTGTCGTCGTCACCGACGAACCCGGGAAATACGTTGAGGTGACGGGACTGCCCAAGAACATCGAGGTTCGGCACCGGCGCGATCTCGACGCTGTCCAACGCGACCTTCGCGAAATCAAGGGCGTCTCGGCACTGATCTACGATCAGACCTGCGCGGCCGAGAAGCGACGCCGCCGCAAAAGCAAGCAGTTTGCCGATCCGGCTCGCCGCGTGTTCATAAACAGCCTTGTCTGCGAAGGCTGTGGCGATTGCCAGGCAAAGTCCAATTGCCTCTCGGTAGTACCGGTCGACACCGAATTCGGCCGGAAGCGTCAGATAGACCAGTCGTCGTGCAACAAGGACTTTTCCTGCCTGGAAGGGTTCTGCCCGAGCTTCATCACGGTTGAAGGTGGCCAGCTCAAGAAGCCTGCACCGCAGCTGCCGAAGCTGGTTTTGCCGGAGCCGACACCCGTGCCGCTCGATGGAGCTTATGACATCTTCATCACCGGCGTGGGTGGCACTGGCGTAGTGACCGTAGGCGCGCTTCTCGGCATGGCGGCACACATCGAGGGCAAGGGCGCGTCGATTATGGACGTCCTGGGCATGGCGCAGAAGGGCGGCCCGGTAGTGTCGCATGTGCGTTTGGCGCCGACACCTGCCGATCTGTTTTCGGTGCGCGTGCCGCAAGGTGGCGCAGACCTACTACTGGCCTGCGACATACTGGTGGCTGCCCAGACCGCGAATATGCGCCGGCTCAGTGGCGGTAAGACGCACGCCATCATCAATACCCATGAGACAATTACCGGCGATGCGCTGCGCGATCCGGACGCAAAAGTGCCTGTCGATAGGATCCTGGCCTCTTTACAAGATCTGCTCGGACAGGATTGCGTCGAGCCGGTCGAGGCAAGCAGGCTGGCTACGGGCCTGATTGGCGACGCAATCGGTACCAACCTCTTCATGATGGGCTTCGCCTACCAGCGTGGCCGGATACCTTTGTCACTATCAGCGTTGGAACAGGCCATTCGGCTGAACGGCGGCGGCGTTGAAGCCAATCTCGAAACATTCAGATGGGGGCGGCGGGCAGCCATGGATCTCGCGACAGTCCGCGACGCGGCCGGGCAGGCGGTGCGACTGGAACCGAAGCCTCAATCGCTCGCCCAGTTGATTGCTCACCGCGCCCAATTTCTTGAACGCTATCAGAACGCCGCCTATTCCGCCCGTTACAGGAACTTCGTTGAAAGCGTTGAGCGGCAAGAACGCGCCCAGACAGGCGGCGAGGCGTTTTCGCACGCCGTAGCGAAGTCGCTTTTCAAGCTGATGGCTTACAAGGACGAATATGAGGTCGCGAGGCTTTTCACTGAGGGAGACTTCCTGAACAGGACCTCAGCCCAGTTCGAGGGACACCATAGGATTCGCTTCCATCTCGCGCCGCCAATATTCAGCCGCCGCGATCCTCAGACCGGCCACCTGCGCAAGCAATCGTTTGGTGCCTGGGTCATTCCGATGTTCCGCATCCTGGCGCGTCTGAAAATCTTGCGGGGGACACTTTTCGACCCTTTCGGCTACACTCAGGAGCGCCGCACGGAACGGAACCTCATTGGGGAATACCGCTCGACAATTGAGAAAATCGCTAAGCAGCTTCGTCCCGAAAACGCCGCCGATGCCACCGCGATCGCGGAATGGCCTATGGCGATCCGCGGATTTGGCCACGTCAAGGAGCGAAATCTGAAGGAGGCCGAAGCCAAGCTTGCCGGACTCCTGGACGACTGGCTTCGCAATGAGCAGCCGGTCCAACTGGCGGCAGAGTAGCACAAGCATCCAACACGCCGGCCGTCTGCAGCCCACGCAGACCCCACTCAAGATTGTGGTCGGGTCGGCGAGGGCAGTCGGTACTTTTGAGATTTGTTCCGGGAGCATGGATCTTGGTCGCCGGCGCAGCTGACCTCTGGCGGATTGAAGAAACACATGCCCGCGCTACCTCATTGGATGCGCGTAGGCCAGGCTGGGCGAATGCGGGCAAGGCGCTGAAGGAATTCGCGATCTGAACCTCAGCGTGTTCCTGCGACACGTAGGCCGCCCCGGTATTTCAAGGGGGTCGCCTTGCGTGGCAGGCCGAATGCCACCTGGACCCGCCGGCGGCTAATGATGAGGCTGCGCCTTTTCCAGGGTCATGCAGCGCGCTCGCACAGTCTCGACTTCAATGAGGAGGCTTCGATGGCTTCGCTTCAAACGGCACAAGATCAAGAGCTCCCAGCCAGCGATCGATCGACGGCGGCAGGGCCATTATCGGCGAAAGAACTTCAATTGCTGGATGCCTACTGGCGGGCGTCGAATTACCTGTCGGTCGGCCAGATCTATCTTCTCGACAATCCGCTGCTGAAAGAACCTCTGAAGCGAGAGGACATCAAGCCCCGGCTTCTGGGCCACTGGGGAACGTCGCCTGGCTTGAACATGCTCTACGTTCACCTCAACCGGATCATCAAGCGCGATGATCTCGACATGATCTACATCATCGGACCGGGGCACGGGGGACCATCCCTGGTCGCACACGCCTACCTGGAGGGAACTTACAGCGAGGTCTACCCGAATATCAGCCAGGACACGGAGGGCATGAGGCGGCTGTTCAAGCAGTTCAGCTTTCCGGGCGGTATCCCTAGCCACGTCGCTCCTGAGACGCCGGGCAGTATCCACGAAGGAGGCGAGCTCGGCTATTGCTTGAGCCATGCCTATGGCGCAGCCTTTGATAACCCAGACCTGATCGTCGCCTGTATCATCGGGGACGGAGAGGCCGAGACGGGGCCACTTGCCACCGGCTGGCAGGGCAACAAGTTCCTGAACCCCGCCCGCGATGGTTGCGTGCTGCCCATCCTGCATCTGAACGGCTACAAGATCGCCAATCCGTGCTTCCTTGCCCGCATACCCGAGGACGAATTGAGGAAGTTCTTGGAGGGCATGGGCTACACGCCGTATTTCGTCGAAGGACGCGACCCGGCAGACATACACCAGCAGTTGGCCGGAACGCTTGACACCATAGTGGAGGAAATCCGGAAAATCTGGTCCAACGCCCGCGACAACGGGAATGAGAAGCGCCCCTCGTGGCCGATGATCGTCTTCCGCACGCCCAAGGGCTGGACCTGCCCGCCGGAGATCGATGGCAAGAAATGTGAGGACTACTGGCGGTCGCATCAGGTGCCCATGGGCGAGATGGACAAGCCGGAACACATTCGCATTCTCGAACAGTGGATGAAAAGCTACCGGCCTGAGGAACTGTTCGACAAGGAAGGCCGCCTCAAACCGGAATTGGCATCCCTGGCCCCGGTTGGTCACCGCAGAATGAGCGACAACCCGCACGCCAACGGCGGGCTGCTGCTGCGTGACCTGAAGATGCCGAACTTCGAAGACTACGCGGTATCGGTCCCCAGCCCCGGCGCGACGACGGCCGAGTCGGCACGTGTCATGGGCAAGTTCCTGCGTGATGTCATGAAGTTGAACATGGGCAGCAAGAACTTCCGACTGTTCAGCCCAGACGAGAACAACTCCAATCGCTGGCAGGATGTGCTGGAGGTCACCGATCGCTGCTACATGGCCGAAATCTACCCAGACGACGATCATCTCTCTCCGGACGGCCGCGTCATGGAAGTTCTTAGCGAGCATCAATGCCAAGGATGGCTGGAGGGTTATCTGCTAACTGGGCGCCATGGCTTCTTCTCCTGCTACGAAGCCTTCATTCACATCATCGACTCAATGTTCAACCAACATGCCAAGTGGCTGAAAGTATGCCAGGAAATCCCTTGGCGGAGGCCCATTGCCTCATTGAACTACTTCCTCAGCTCCCATGTATGGCGGCAGGATCACAACGGTTTCAGCCATCAGGACCCTGGCTTCATCGATCACGTCGTCAACAAAAAGGCGGACGTGATCCGGGTCTACTTGCCGCCGGACGCCAACACACTGCTTTCCGTCACGGATCACTGCTTGCGCAGCCGCGACTACGTCAACGTCGTGGTCGCCGGCAAGCAGCCCGCACCGCAATGGCTGAACATGGATGAAGCCATCAAGCATTGCAGCGAAGGACTGGGCATCTGGGAATGGGCGAGCAACGACAAGGGCGTTGAACCCGATGTCGTCATGGCGTGTTGCGGCGACGTTCCGACCTTGGAGACACTCGCAGCCGTCCAGCTGATCCACGAGCACCTGCCGGAATTGAAGGTGCGCGTCATCAACGTGGTCAACCTGATGAAACTCCAACCGGAGGAGGAGCATCCGCACGGATTGTCAGATCGCGATTTTGATACCCTGTTCACCAAGGACAAGCCGATCATCTTCGCCTTTCATGGCTATCCCTGGTTGATCCACCGGCTTACCTATCGGCGAACGAACCACGGCAACCTGCATGTGCGCGGCTATAAAGAGGAAGGCACGACCACGACACCATTCGATATGGTGGTCCTGAATGAACTCGACCGGTTCCACCTTGTCGAAGACGTCATCGACCGATTGCCGCAACTCGGTGCCCGTGCCGCCTACTTCAAGCAGGCGATTCATCAAAAATTGATCGAACATCGGCGTTATATCGAGCAACACGGCGACGACATGCCCTCAATCACCGGATGGAAGTGGGGCACGAAAGGCGCGAAAGCGGCCAGAGGAACCTCCACTGAAGGCGACAATATCTGACAGCGACGGTGGAGGGCCGTCGCTCGCCGCTGCAAGGCTGCTCGATCCCCAGCCGTCCTACATAGTCCTTTCGAGGACATCATGGAGTTGTAGCTCGCGGAGGGGAGGACATGGACCGGCAGCAAACGCCGCTCAGGGTGACCGCAGGCCGGTTCGTGCGGACGGTCAGGATTTTTGCGAGCTCCGAGGTCGGCCGGAAGGCCAAGCTGTTGTTTATCGGCCTGGCTGCTCTCTTGTTCGGAGTTAGCATTCTGAACGTCGTCAACAGCTATGTTGGCCGAAACTTCATGAGTGCAATCGCCGAGCGGCGCACCGACGAATTCATGCGGCAGGCCGTGTTCTACATAGGTGTGTTCGCTGCATCCACGTTGGTGGCGGTCTTTGCCCGATTTGCCGAGGAGCGACTTGCCTTGCTCTGGCGCGAGTTCCTCACGCGCCGGGCCGTGGGAATGTATCTGGCAGACGGAACCTACTATCGGCTCGATGCTTCGGGGACACTCTCGCACCCGGACCAGAGAATTTCGGAGGACATCCGGGCATTCACGACTACCACTCTTTCCTTCATCATCATGGCGCTCAACAGCAGCCTCACCGTCTTTGCTTTTTCCGGTGTGCTCTGGACGATCAACCCCTTGCTGTTTGTTATAGCCGTTCTGTACGCGGCATGCGGTTCCTACCTCACGATCTCGCTGGGCCGGCCGCTAATCGGTCTCAATTATGATCAGCTCGACAAGGAGGCCGCCTTTCGTGCTGGTCTCATCCATGTTCGCGAAAACGCCGAACCGATCATCGTGGCCCGCGGCGAAGAGCAGCAGGCCGTTCTTTTGAGGGGACGTCTCGACGATCTGATCTCCAATTTCCGGCGAATCACGGCCATCAACCGCAATGTCGGGTTCTTCACGACCGGTTATAACTGGATGATTCAGATCATCCCCGCGCTCATCATAGCGCCCGCCTTCTTCCGGGGGGAAATCGAATTCGGCGTGATCACCCAGTCGGCGGCTGCCTTTGCGATGCTGGTGGCGGCGTTCTCGTTCATCGTCACCCAGTTTCAGCAGATTTCGACCTTCGCGGCTGTGGTCACTCGTCTGAACTCGCTGTCGGAAGCTATCGAAAACGTTAGCGCGAAGACTTCGGAAGGTGTCGAAGTCGTCGAAGCCGAAGCGCATCTTTCCTACGAGCACCTGACGTTGCTCTCGCCCACAGGAAAGCCTCTGCTGAAGGATCTGAACGTTTCGATCCCTGTTGGCCGGCGAATACTGGTGACCGGCCCGGATGAAGGTCCGGGCATGGCGTTGTTTCGGGCAACTGCCGGCATTCCTGCTGCCGGCACCGGGCGCATCATTCTCCCCGGCCGCGATGAAATCGGCTTCGTTCCTCAGCAATCCTATTTGCCTCAGGGAACGTTGCGCCAAATGCTGCAACCTCCCGAGAAGGCAAGGCAAGTCCCGGAGGAGCGGATTTTAGGGCTGTTAGGCGACCTGAATCTTGGACATCTGGTGAGAAGTGGGCTGGACACCGAACAGGATTGGGAACAGGCCCTTACGACACACGAGCAGCAGCTTCTGCGCCTTGCAAGCGTTCTCCTGGCGGCTCCGCGGTTTGTCTTCCTGGAAAAAGTCGAAGAGGTTCTGCATGTCGATCAGCTGAATCGAGTGCTGAGCGGCTTTGGCGAGAACCCGATCGCTTGCGTCAATTTCGAGGAAGCCGATGGCGCCGCGGGTGGCTTCTATGATGCCGTCCTCGAGTATGGTGAAGACGGCATCTGGATCTGGAAAGCAAATTGACCCGCTGTTGAGGCGCTCCCCAGGCACGTCAAGACGCCGCTGCAGTGACAGCTAGCCCCCTCAGCGCCGACGCCCGCCGCCACCGCGGCCACCACCGCCACGAAAACCACCACCGCCGCCCGGTCCAGCCATGTGCCGACGAGGCCTATGCGCGTTCGTACCATGCCTGCCATGTGACCCAGCCCCCATCGCGTAAGCACCCCGATTTGATGCGCCGTTCTGTATCTTGCCGTGACGGGCACTGGCGACGTTGGAAGGCTTCTGCGGCCGATTGTGGGCCTTGCCTGCCGATTTCCCTTTGCCGGACGGCCGATCGACATTGGCCGCCGTCTTGACGTTGGGCTTGCGCGCATTTGCCTTGTTGGGATTGGCTTTCTTCGCACTGACGTTTTTGGCATTGGGCTTGTTGACGTTCGGCTTGTTGATGTTCGCCTTGTTGACGTTTGGCTTGTTTGCATTGGGCTTGTTGGCGCTGGCCGTGTTCCGACCGGGCTGGTTCTTCAATCCTTCGAGCGTGCTCTTGCCAACGTTGCCTGCCTTGGCTGTCTTGGCCGACCTGCGCTCGTTCTTGATGCTGGCTGTCCTGTTACGAAGGTCGTTGGCGCTGTTGCGTTCCAGACTGTTCCTGACGTTCGACTGGTTGAACTTTGCAAACTGATCCTGGTTGATATTGATTTTCGAACGGTCGACGTTCCGCCAGTCGACATCGTTGAGATTGACCTTGCCGTTGAAGTCGCGGTTCTTGAAGCAATGGTTGCAGTCGATGTCGACGTCGCCGTTCCAGCGTCCGCCCCAGATTCCCCAGTCGTTCCAGTCGATGGCAGCAGCCCACGCGGCGCCAGTCAGGGCTGCGGCATAGAAGGGGGCCGTCGGATACCAGTAGTCGGGATAGGGTTCGGGATAGTAGGAGATCGGCTCTGGCGGGTAGTCGGCCACGTAGAGCATCTGTGGCTCATACTGGGGCACGTACACCTGATCGGGGCTCGCCGACTGTATGACGACCTTGGCGTTCTCCTCGCTCACCTTGATCTTGTCGTCGGACTTGATGATATCCTTGGCTACCGCCTCGTGGCGTAGTTGCTGGATGGCCACAAGCACGTCCTTTTGCTGATTGGCGATCGCGTCGCCCAGCTTTTGTGTCCACTCGAGATCGCTGCTCATCTTCTTGACGATATCGGGGTAGTTGAGCAGCGAGATCACGCTCTCGTCCCAACTCGCTTTCGGCTTCAGCTTCTTGTCCTTGGCGTACTGCCCGAGATAGCGATCGGCCTCGACGACCTGAAGTGGATAGAGCGACGCCTGCGAGATCACGGCAATCAATTCGTCAGGATAGAGCGCAATCGGCGCGACCAGAACTTGCAGCTCATGTTCAGTGAGCGGGGTCGGCGCAGAGGTGCCGGCCGTCGGGGCGTTCGCAGCCCCTGTTTGTTCCTGCGCGTAAGTTGCTGAAAGCGAAATCGTGCCGGCGGCAAGGACTAGGGAAACGGCCGCCAAAATCAAACCCCAGCGTGTCATAGCAACCTCACTTCCGGCATGCAGAAACGCCAGCTTTCTGAGCGTCATATCAATAACTTCGTAGGTAGCGCGGTGCGCAAAGAAGACAATCAGGAGGAGCTATCACAAACGCGAAGTATCGATAGCCAATCTATCCGTCTCTGAATTTTGAGTACCCGGGTGAGCGCCCGTGAGAAGAAAGGCACCGATAGAAACCAGCACGTTTAACGCCTTTCCAGCGTGGGCGGCTCGCCAGCTCTGACGGGCTTGAAAGCCGGACTGGGTGGTCCGCTTCTCAAACTTGGCCAGGACGCGCCACTCAGCCTGCGGTCCAAGCCGGGCGCCAGGCCATCGCTGGAACGGCCTCGTTCCGCCAATATCGTAGAGGAAGTCATCCCATATTGTCGACAAAACAGTTGACAATGTGGGTCTGCGTTCTCAATATGAAAAGCAAGCGAACGGCATTGCGACCATTAAGGTGATCGGGCGAATCCCGCTCGGCAACGTGAGCGGCGACGTTTCGTGTTGGCCGAAGGGCGTGGGTGGAGCACCTCTTCGATGTCAGTTGCCTGGACAAAAGACCTCCGGAATGGGGGCACGTCGAACGGGAGGAGCGAGTATGGGCAAGGAAGCGTTGGCGGATATGTGGCACTCGCCATACCGGTGATCCGCTTGTTCGCAGAACAGATTCAGCCCCAACTCAACTGACGAGGCCTTGGATGCTGGTTTTCCTTATTGGCCGCATCGGCAATGCCATCATGGTCATGCTCGCCGTTGCCATGCTCGCGTTTCTGATATTCCGCCTTGCAGGCGACCCGGTCGAGCTCATGGCCAACGAGCAGATGACTCAGGCGGATCGCGATAACCTGCGTGAGCGTATGGGGTTGAACGACGGTGTCGCAACTCAGTTCGCGCGCTTTGTCGTCAATGCAGCGCAGGGCGACTTTGGTATTTCCTATCGCAACGGACAGGACGTGCTCAACCTGATTGGCGAGCGCTTTCCGGCGACGCTCGAGTTGGTACTGGTGGCCACTTTGATTTCCCTAGTGGTCGGACTGCCGCTGGGGGTGCTCACAGCCATCAAGCGAGGGCGATGGTACACGGAGTCGTTGCAATTCCTTTCGATCGTCGGCGTCTCCCTGCCCAGCTTCGTGGTCGGCATTCTGCTCATCCTCGTCTTCTCAGTCATGCTTGGAGTGTCGCCGTCGTTCGGTCGGGGTGAGGTCGTTCAGATCGGCTGGTGGTCGACCGGACTGCTGACCCCCTCGGGGCGCGCGGCACTCGTCTTGCCGGCCATCGCGCTGTCGCTCTACCAAATCACGCTTATCATGCGCTTGGTGAGAGCTGAGATGCTGGAAGTGCTGCGTTCGGACTATGTGAAGTTCGCGCGGGCCAGGGGCATTCCGCGCTGGCGAATCTACTTCCGCCACGCACTGCGCAATTGCCTGATGCCGGTTGTGACCATGACGGCGATGAACGTCGGTTCGCTGATTGCTTTCGCGCTGATCACGGAAACCGTCTTCCAGTGGCCGGGCATGGGGATGCTTTTCATCCAGGCGGTCACCTTCCTCGATATCCCGGTGATGGCAGCCTATCTCTGCATCATCTCCTTCATCTTTGTCGCGCTCAACACGCTGGTTGACATCACCTATGCGGTGATCGACCCGCGTCTGCGCGCCACGCACTAACCGCGGAAGGTCAGGCGATGACGACCGACGTTTCGAAGCAAGGCGCCACGCCCCGCCCCAGCATGAGACAGCGCATCCGCAACAGCGATGTCTGGTGGTCCTTCACGCACAGCAAGTCCGCGATTGTCGCTGCAGTGATCCTGGCAGTGCTCGTGCTTGCGGCGGTCTTTGCGCCCCTGATCGCGCCACAGAACCCATACGATGCCGCACAACTCGATATGTGGAAGGCGGAACTGCCGCCAATGTGGGAACAGGGCGGCGAATGGCCCTACCTGCTCGGTACCGACACGCAAGGGCGCGACATGCTGTCGGCCATCCTCTACGGCACGCGCATCTCCATTGTGATCGGTCTCGCGTCGGTGGCGCTGTCGCTAGTGATCGGTATGACGGCCGGCCTCTGCGCCGGCTTTTTCGGGGGGTATATCGACAACATTCTGATGCGTCTGGGCGATATCACCCTGTCGATCCCGACTATCCTGATCGCGATCCTGGTGTCCACGGTTGTCCGGCAGCTTCTTCCGGCCGACCTGCGCGAGATCGGCGCCGCCGCCGTGCTGGTTCTGGCAATCGCCCTGTCATCGTGGGTGCAGTATGCGCGCACAGTGCGCGCACAGACGATCGTCGAGCGCAGCAAGGAATACGTCCAGGCGGCAAGACTGCTCAAGGTGCCGTCCCGCCGCATCCTGGCGTACCACATACTGCCCAACACGCTGACGCCGGTGCTGGTCGCCGCCACGCTGAACTTCGGCATGGCGATCCTGACCGAAGCGACGCTGTCGTTCCTCGGCATCGGTATGCCGCCTGGACAACCGTCATTGGGAACGCTGATCCGCATCGGCAATCAGTTCCTGTTCTCCGGCTCGTGGTGGATCGTGCTCTTTCCCGTGATCCAGCTCTGCCTGCTCGTCGTCGTCGTGAACATACTGGGCGACTGGTTGCGCGACGTTCTCAATCCAAAACTGAGGTAAGCGCTATGACCAACCTTTTGCTCCGAAACGTGCGGCCCTATGGCGGGACGAACAGCGATCTGCTGATCCGTGACGGGCGTATTGCCGGGATCGGCCGTTTCGAGGCGGAACCCGGAATGGCGGCTGAGGACGGCAACGGTGCCATTGCCGTTCCGGGCCTGATCGATGCGCATACCCATCTCGACAAGACGACCTGGGGCATGCCGTGGCACGAGAACAACCGCCGCGCCGTGCTGCGCGAGCGGATCGACTTCGAGCGTGAGAACCGCACGGCAATCGGCATTGATCCGCACCGTCAGTCGATGCGGCACGCGATCGGCCTCGCAGCCCACGGGGCCACCCATATCCGCAGCCATGTCGACATCGACCCGGTGCACCGCCTTGCAATCGTCGATGGCGTGATGGAGACGCGCGAGAAGCTCAAGGGCATCATCGACATCGAGATCGTTGCCTTCCCGCAGTCTGGCGTGATGGTGATGCCCGGCACGCTGGAGCTGCTCGACGAGGCGCTGAGCCAGGGTTGCGAGGTGCTGGGCGGTATCGATCCCTGCGGCATCGACCGCGATCCGAAGGGACAGCTGGACGCGATTTTCGCGCTCGCGCTGAAGCACCAGTGCCCGATCGACATCCACCTGCATGAAACGGGCGACCTCGGCGCATTCACCATGGAGCTGATGTTCGAGCGCATCCGCGCCAACGGCATGCAGGGCAAAGTCGCGATCAGTCACGCCTTTGCGCTCGGCATGAACGACTATCTGCGCGTCGGCCAGCTGATCGAGCAGATCGCTGAGCTCGATGTTGCGATCCTGACGACCGGCGCGCCGTCGGCCACCGTGCCGTCTATCATGCGTCTCAAGCAGGCCGGCATCCGTGTCGGCGCCGGCTGCGACGGCATCCGCGATACCTGGGGGCCGTGGGGTCAGCCCGACATGCTCGACCGCGCCAAGATCGTCGGCATGAAGAATGGCTTGCGCTCGGACATCGAGCTTGAGCACGTGCTGCACATCGTTTCGCAAGGAGGAGCGGATGTAATGCGCCTCGAAGGCTACGGTTTGGCAGAGGGCTGCAAGGCGGACCTCACGCTGTTGACCGGCGAGACGATTGCCCACGCTGTCGTCGATGTCGCGCCGCGTCCGCTGGTCGTCAAGGGCGGCCGCGTCACCGCGCGCAACGGCCACGCAGTGGTGGAAATGCCATGACACGACAGGTTCTCGACGCGCTCGAACTCGGCAAGCGCCCCGAAGGCCGCACATTGATATCGGCCGCCTGGGTGCTCGGCCATCGCGATGGCGGGCACCGGCTGGTCCCCAATGGCCAGGTCGTCATCGACGGTGGCGAGGTGATCTATGTCGGGACCGACTTTCCGGGCGAGGTGACCCACCACATCGATTTTGGCAATGCACTGGTCAGTCCGGGCTTCATAGATCTCGACGCTCTGTCGGATCTCGACACGACCATCCTCGGTATCGACCATCATCCCGGCTGGGCCAAGGGGAGGGTATGGCCGAGGTCCTATGTCGAGGCTGGCCCCTACGAGATGTATTCGCAGGAGGAACTTGCCTTTCAGAAGCGGTTCGCCTTCGGCCAGCTTCTCCTGAACGGAATTACCACAGCCGCTCCCATCGCTTCGCTGTTCTATCGCGAGTGGGGCGAAACGGTCGTCGAATTCGACGCCGCGGCCGACGCCGCCGGCGAGTTGGGCCTCCGCGTCTATCTCAGCCCGGCCTATCGCGCCGGCGGCATGGTACTCGAGGCGCCCGGCCAGATGGTGCCTGTGTTCGACGAGCAGTGCGGTTTGGCTGGCCTGCGCGAGGCTGTCGACTATATCGGCCGGCAGACGGGCCGCCATGGCGACCTGGTGCGCGGGCTCTTGGTGCCGGATCGTGTCGAGACCTGCACCGAGGAGCTTCTTCGCCAGACGCAGGCGGCCGCCGGGGAACTCGGCTGCAAGATCCGCCTGCATATGGCGCAGGGGGCGATGGAGGTCGACACCGTGCGCAAGCTGCACGGCTCGACGGCACCGGTGTGGCTGGCGCGCGCCGGCCTGCTCAACGATCGGCTGATCGCGCCGCACGCCACCAACGCCACCGAGGAAGATCTCGAACTCTACGCCGCCAATGGTGTGTCGATCGTGCATTGCCCTCTGGTTTCGGCCCGCGGAGGCAGCACGCTAAACTCGTTCTCCAAGTGCCGGGAACGCGGCATCAATGTAGCAATGGGCACGGATACGGCGCCGGCCGACATGCTGATGAACCTGCTCGTCGGCCTGATCACCTGCCGCATCAACGACGGGGCGCCCGATCGCGTGCGCTGTGCCGACCTGTTCGACGCGGCGACACTCGGCGGGGCCAGGGCACTTGGTCGCGACGATATCGGCCGGCTTGCGCCCGGCACTCGCGCTGATATCGCCGTGTTCGGGCTCGATGATGCGGTGATGGCCCCGTCCATCGACCCGATCACCACGCTGGTGACGGGCGGTTCGGGCAAGGTCACGCAGGCGGTTTTCGTCGATGGCCGCCTGTCGATGCGCTTCGGCGAAGTCGCCGGCATCGATATGAAGGCTGCGCGACAGCGCGCCCAGCGGCAGTTCGACGGCCTGATCGCCAAATATCCGGATCGCAGCTGGGGGCATCCGCCGGTGTCGGAACTATTCCCGCCAAGCTATCCAATCGAAGGCAACGCCAATGGCTGAAGCCGAGAAAGCGGTGCTTGAGGTTCGCAACCTCAAGGTTGAGTTTCCTGGCCGCCGTGGAGTGGCGACGGCGTTGTCCGAGGTGAGTCTGTCGATCCGCCCCGGCGAGATCCTTGGCGTTGTTGGAGAGTCTGGCGCCGGCAAGTCGATGACCGGGCTGGCGATCCAGAGGTTGCTGGAAAGGCCGGGCCGCATAGCGGAAGGCGAGATCTGGCTCGCCGATCGCCGGATCGACAAGCTGGACGACCGCGAGATGGAAAGGATCCGCGGTCGTGAGATCGGCGCCATTTTCCAGGACCCGCTGACTTCGCTCAATCCCCTGTTCACGGTCGGTTCGCAGCTGACCGAGACCATCCGGCTGCACCTCGGCATGGGCAGGGCGGAGGCCAGGGCCCGCGCGATTTCGCTGCTAAAGGATGTCGGAATTCCCTCGCCCGAGGATCGCGTCGACCAGTACCCGCATCAGTTCTCCGGCGGAATGCGGCAACGCGTGGTCATCGCGCTCGCGCTCGCTGCCTCGCCGAAACTGATCATTGCGGACGAGCCGACTACGGCACTCGACGTTTCCATCCAGGCACAGATCACCTCGCTCCTGCGCAAGCTCTGTAAGGAAAAGCGGACGGCGGTGATGCTGGTCACGCACGACATGGGCGTCATCGCCGAGACGGCCGACAGGATCGCCGTCATGTATGCCGGGCGTCTTGTCGAGATCGGACCTGTAGACGAGGTGTTGCACGCGCCCCAGCATCCCTACACGCGCGGCCTGATGGCGTCGATCCCGGCGCTGGGCGCTCGGGTGGAGCGGCTCAACCAGATCGACGGTTCAATGCCGCGGCTCGACGCTATCCCTGACGGTTGTGCCTTCAACCCGCGCTGCAAGCAGGTCGGCCCTCGCTGCCGGCGTGAGCGTCCGAGCCTGGTGCCATCAGGTGCCGGAAGCAGCGCATGCTGGATCAATGCCGGAGGAACCGCATGACCGCGATGCTCGCGCAAAAGACGCATGCCCTCCGCGTCGAGGGGCTGGTCAAGACATTCGACGTGTCCGCGCCATGGCTCAATCGGCTGGTCGAGCGCAAGCCGCGACAGCACCTCCAGGCTGTCAACGACATCAGCTTCGAAGTGCCGCTAGGCGGTTGCCTCAGCCTTGTTGGTGAAAGCGGATGCGGCAAGTCCACGGTCGCCCGCCTGGTCACCGGGCTCTACAGCGCCAACAGCGGAAAGATGCAGTTTGCATCGGGCCCAGACGGCAAGACCCTGTCTGCCCAGATGATCTTTCAGGACCCCTATGCCTCGCTGAACCCGCGCTGGCGGGTCAAGAACATCATCGCCGAGCCGATACGCGAATTGAAGCTGCGCAAGTCGGCGGCCGAGATCGACGAGCGCGTGGTGGAGTTGCTGAAGACCGTGGGACTGTCGGCTTCGGATGGCCAGAAGTTTCCGCACGAATTCTCGGGCGGGCAGCGGCAGCGCATCTCGATTGCCCGTGCGCTGGCGAGTGAACCGCGCTTCCTGGTCTGCGACGAGCCGACCTCGGCTCTAGATGTCTCGGTGCAAGCCCAGGTGCTCAACTTGATGCGGCGTCTGCAGGACGAGTTCGGCCTGACCTACCTATTCATCAGCCACGACATGAGTGTGGTCCGGCACATGTCCGACCGCATCGCGGTGATGTATCTCGGCCGCATCGTCGAGGAAGGCGACACCGAGGAGCTGTTCGCTCGGCCGCGCCATCCCTACACGCAACTGTTGCTGCAGACGATCCCCAATATCGAGAAGCCGCAGCGGGACCGGATCACCGCCGGCGGCGAGGTGCCGAGCCCATTCAAACCGCCGTCAGGCTGTCCATTCCACCCGCGCTGCCCGAGCGCTACGGCGCGCTGTTCGGCCGAACTGCCCAAGGTGCGCACGCTGGCCAGTGGAACGCGCGTTGCCTGCCATCTCGTGCAAGAGGATTGAAGATGTCGCGCCCGGATTACGCCAGCGCGGCTCTGAGGTCATGGGACATGTCGCGCACTTCTCTCAAGTCGAGCTCCGACTCCACATGCTCGAGATGATGCTCCATCAGCGCCGCCGCTTTCTTGAGGTTGCCCTTGGCGATCTCCTCGACGATTTCTGCGTGCTCGTCCGGTCCGCAGTTGAAACGGGCCGTGTTGCGATAGACAGCCGTGATCAGCGAAGTGCGCGAGATCAGGTCGCGCATCATGCCGAAGAGGAAGTCGGAGCCGGAGATCTCTGCGAGAAGCAGATGGAAACCGCCGGACAGCTTGATGATCTCGGTGGTGTGATCCGCAGCGCTAGCCGCCCGCTCCTGCACGACATGGCTGCGCAGGCGCGTGAGGTCGGCCTTCGAGATAGAAGTGCCGATGCGCTCGACCACGCAGGCCTCGACCGAACGACGGACGGCAAAAACGTCCTTGGCTTCGTCGACCGAGGGCTGGCAGACGAAAGCACCGCGATTGGGGATGATCGTCACCAGCCCCTCGCGCTCGAGCGCCGTAAGGGCTTGGCGAACACGTGCGCGGCTGACGTCGAAAATCGCCGCCATCTGCCCTTCCTTGAGCTGGACGCCAGGGCGGAGCCGGCGTTCGGCAATAGAAAGCCAGACTTTTTCGACGATCTGCTGCGTCGATGCACTTGCTTGTTCGGTCATGAAACTATGCCTCCCACAATGGCCGACAATCGTCATGCGCCACGAAAAGTCAACATTCATATAGGTTTACCTGATCCGCATTTTGATGACAATTTGTTTTGAAGTTGTGTACCAAATGAAGCGGGATTGAGAGGATCATGGAGTTCGATTTCACCAGGCTGGACATGGACAGCCGCTATCGGCTGCTGACCAATTTCATAGGTCCACGGCCGATAGCGCTCGTCACGACCCGTTCGGCCAGCGGGCAACGCAATGCCGCGCCGATGAGCTTCTTTAACGTTTTTTCGCATGAACCGCCGATCGTCGTGCTTGGCATCCAGCCGCGTCTTTCCGGCGAGGACAAGGACACGGTCGTCAACATCCGCCGCACCGGAGAGTTCGTGGTCAACATGGTCGACATGGCGCTTTCGCAGCAGATGTTGATCTGCGGCCTGGCGTTCGACAGCGACGTTGACGAGCTGGGGGTGGCGAAGCTGCCGACCACTCGCTGCGCACAAATCGACGTGGATTACGTCAGCGATGCACCCTGTTCCTTCGAGTGCCGCGTCGAGCGACTGATCGAATACCCGCGTCGCGTGCTGGTGCTGGGCGAAGTCGTCCATATGCATGTCCGTCGCGATTGCCTCGACGAGGGCGGGCGCTACGTCAATCCAGAGACCTACCAGCCGATCGCGCGGCTTCATGCGGACAACTACATCACTTCCGACCGCCAGTTCGTGCTCAAGGCGCCGGCGATCGCGATGTTCTGAAGGCAACTCAAACCGGCGACTAGGATCCAGCAAATTGCACATCCGCCTGATCAATCCGAATTCAACAGCTTCGATGACCAGCCAGGCGCTGGAAAGCGCCCTGCGTGTGGCGAGCGCTGGAACGCGAGTGACCGCTGTGAACCCGACGTCTTCACCAGTCAGCATCGAGGGCAGCCTCGATGAGGCGCTGGCGGTGCCGGACATGCTGCACGAGATCCGCAAGGGCGAAGAACAGGGCGTCGATGCCTATGTCATTGCTTGCTTCGATGACCCTGGACTGCATGCCGCCCGCGAGGTGGCAAAGGGTCCGGTGATCGGTATCTGCCAGGCTGCGGTTCAGGTCGCGATGACTATCAGCCGGCGTTTCTCTGTTGTCACCACGCTGCCGCGTTCCGTGCCGATCATCGAAGACATCGTCCAGGCCTATGGTGCCGGGCATCACTGCCGCGCCGTGCGTGCGATCGATCTGCCTGTTCTCGGCCTCGAGGAGGACCCTGAAACGGCGGAGCGTCTGCTGATCGAGGCAATCGAGCGCGCCAAGGTCGAAGACCGGGCCGAGACGATCATTCTCGGCTGCGCCGGCATGTCCCGACTGTGCGAGCGCTTGACGGAAGTGACAGGCGTTCCGGTTATTGATGGGGTGACCGCCGCCCTCAAGATCGCTGAGGCGCTGGTCGGCGCAGGCTACTCGACCTCGAAGGTCAATGGCTACAACTATCCGCGCCAGAAGGGGCAGGGGACTGCCTCCGCCCACCGTCAGTGTCTGGCGGTCAACGGTTAGAATCTCTACGCACAGGGGACCGGATTTCGGTTCCTAGCCTCCCACTTCTGCTCTCGGTCCGCCCCTGGGTTCTGGTGGCGGACCGAATAGTATTCAGCGGCTTGAATTTACACTGCGGGAGGTGCCGGCGGCACAACCGGCTCGTCGAACGTCCGGCTGAGCTTGCCCCAGCCAGGGTCATGCATATGCGCGTGCAGGCCGGCCCGTTCGACCAATGCCTGCGCTTCCTTCTCACCGAAATCGAGCACATCGTTGACGTTGGCCGTCAATACCCTGCCGCCATCCATCAGGACTTTGCCATCGACGATCACGGTTTCGACGTCGCTGCCAAGCGCCTGCTGAACCAGGCGGTGAACCACCATCCAGTTGGGGGTCAGGTGTGGCTGGCGCATGTTGATGATGGCGATGTCGGCCTTCTTGCCGATCTCGAGCGAGCCGATCTCGCGATCCATGCCGAGAGCTCTGGCGGCATCGATCGTGATCATCTCGAAGACCTTGCCGGGCGGCAGGAGATAGCGGTCGTGGTTGTGCAGCAGGTGCTGTGTATACTGGGCAAGGCGGGCAGTCTGCAGCAGGTCGAAGTGACGGCTGGGCGATACGCCGTCTGTGGTGATGGCTACCGGCACGCCCCTGGCAATCATGTTGAGCACCGGCGTTGCGCGGCCGGGTGGCGCGTGGGTGACATACGTGCCCGTCTCGGCAAGGATGTCGATTTCCTCGTGGGAGATCCCCCAGCAATGCTGGAGATGAACATCCGGGCCGAGGATTGCGTTCTCCTTGTCCTGGAAGGCCATCCGGATCTGGCCGGCGAAAGCGTCGGAATGGATGCGCACGCCCCATTTGCGTGCGGTCTCGCGGATGCGCCGCGCTTGCATGCGATCGTTGTCGGTCAACTTCACGGCCTGGTCGGGCGTCGACGCGTTCGACGGGTCGAGCGAGGGCACGATGGTGAAGGGTGTGAGGAACACCTTGATGCGCCCGCCGGCGCTCCCGTCCAAATCCTGGATAGTCGCCTCGGCGCCTTCGATCATTTCCTCGAACGAGACATGGCGCCGCTCCGGCTTGCCGCTTTCCCAGCGCGTCACCGGATGCGGCCAGGGCAGCCCTGCCGGCCCGACGCAGATGATCTCCCTGAGCCCGATTTCGTCATAGGCCTTCGCATGGTTGCTGGCGAAGACGGGGTCGTCGCTCCTCGGCATCGACGAGATGATGCTGACACCCGTAGTGACGCCGGCGCGAAGCCGCTCGAGGCCACCTACCAGACCGTCCGCATGCCAGTAGTCGCGGGTCGTGTAGTGATAGTAGGTGGGAGTTACGATCCGCATCCACATCGAATTGGTATCCGACGCTATGCTGCGGATCAGCACGTGCCCGGCGTGGCCGTGGGCATCGATGAGTCCAGGGATGATGAGCTTGCCCCGGCAATCAAGGACCTTCTTACCCTGGTGCTTAGGCTCAAGATCGCTTGCTGTTCCAATGTCGACAATCCTATCGCCTGAGATGGCGATTGCGCCGTCTTCGATGATACGCCTTTCGGCATCCACTGTGACGATGGTCCCGTGCAGCAATAGCAGGTCGCTCATGCGGCTTTCCTCCATTCCCTTTAGCTGCTGGCCTTCTGGCGCCCCCGGTCTCCTCCGCGATGCACGACGCCAGCGTAACCTAACGTAATTTTGCTATCGATTGAGAGAAAATACGTCAACAAGATTGTTGACAATCGTGTTGGGCGCCCTGATGCTGGATCTCAGGAAAGCGTGATCCTGGGAGGTAGAATGTCTCGCTTTAAGAAACTCATTCTCGGTGCCGTCGCCGCAATCGCAATGTCCGCGCCGGCGAGCGCGGAAACCCTTCGTTGGGGCGGCCGTGCCGACATCTATTCGCTTGATCCGGACTCGATCGCATCGACATTCAACCTGTCGTTTCTCAACCATATCTATGAGGGCCTGGTCCGATACGACGCGAACTTCAAGGTCGAGCCGGCGCTGGCGACCGAGTGGAAGCTCATTGACAACAAGGTCTGGCGCTTCACCCTGCGAAAGGGCGTGAAGTTCCACAACGGCGCGGATTTCACGGCCGACGACGTGATTGCCTCGCTCAACCGCGTCACCGATCCGATCTCGCCGTTGCGCGGCAACATCCCGCTCTACGTCAGCAGCAAGAAGGTCGACGACTACACCGTCGACATCGAGGTTTCGGCGCCGACGTCGCTGTTCCTCAATGACATGACGAACATCTTCATGTTCAGCGCGAAGTGGCTGAAGGACAACAACACCGAAAAGCCGACCGCCGTCGACACGAAGACGGAGGGCTACGCGACCCACAACACCAACGGCACGGGTCCGTTCAAGCTCGAGAGCCGTGTGGCGGATAGCAAGACCGTGCTGGTCGTCAACGACGCCTGGTGGGACGAGAAGAAGCACAATCTCGACCGCATCGAATACATGCCGATCGCTTCGGCCGCCACGCGCGTCGCAGCGCTGCTGTCGGGTGAAGTCGATCTGGTCGATTCCGCGCCGATCCAGGATCTTCCCCGTCTCGAAAGCACGCCGGGCCTTTCCGTCCTGAAGCGCCAGGAGTTTCGAACGGTGTTCCTTGGCTTCAACCGCAAGGAGAAGCTGGAAGATGGGCGCACCAATCCGTTCAACGACGTGCGTGTTCGCGAAGCCGTCGAAGCCGCGATCGACCGCGACCTGATCAACGCCAAGGTAATGCGCGGGCTCGCCCGTCCGTCCGGCTCGCTGATCGCGCCTGAGATCGCGGGCTATGCCAAGTCGCTCGACACCTATGGCAAGGCCGATCCGGAGCGCGCCAAGAAGCTGCTCGCCGGGGCAGGCCAGGAGGGCCTTAAGTTCACCTACATGTGCTCCAACGACGAGAGCATCAACGAGGAGGACTTCTGCGCCGGTATCGCCAACATGCTGAAGCGTGCCGGCTTCGACGTGTCGATCGACATCGCGCCGCGCGCCATCCAGTCGCCCAAGCGCACGCAGGGCAAGGCTGACATGTTCAACCTGAGCTGGGCCAACGAGCCGACGCTCGACGCTTACTCGATCCTGGCCCAGGTGCTCTCCACCAAGAACGACAAGGTGGGTGTGTCGAACTACGGTGGCTGGTCCTATCCGGAGCTGGACAAGCTGGTCGCGCAGTCGGTGCAGGAGCCCGACAGTGCCAAGCGTCTACAACTCGAGGAAGCAGCCCTCAAGATCGCCAAGGACGATACGATCCTGATCCCGCTGCACCAGCAGCCGATCGCCTGGGCTACCCAGGCCACCGTCAAAAGCGTCGACTTCCGCTCCGACAACAAGCCGCGCCATTGGCTGACGCAGATGGCCGGCAAGTAAGTCTGGCCTAAGCACCTCCGGAGAACCTGGGCGTTTCATCATCCGGTGAAACGCCCTTTCTTTAGCCGCGTCTGCCTCCGCGTCGGCGTGGTGCATTCAGAATGAAACGAGCAGTAATGACACGTCTTGACGAGCTGACCCTGGGCCAGCGCCCTGCTGGCCGCACCCTGATGACAGCCGACTGGCTCCTTGCCTATCACGGCGACGGGCACTGTCTGGTGCCGCGCGGCGAACTGGTGATCGAGGGCAGCGAGGTCATCTTTGCCGGCTATCGGTTCGACGGCGAAGTCGCCCGCCGCATCGACTTCGGTAGCGCCCTGATCAGCCCCGGCCTGATCGACCTCGACGCGCTCTCCGACATCGACACCTATGTGCTGGTCACCGACAACCAACCCGGTTGGGCCAAGGGCCGCATCTGGCCACGCTCCTATGTCGAGTGTGGACCCTACGAGATGTATTCCCAGGAAGAGCTGGCCTTCCAGAAGAAGTTCGCCTTCGGCCTGTCACTGCTTAACGGAGTGACGACGGCAGCGCCCATCGCCTCGCTCTACTATCGCGAATGGGGCGAGACGGTCGCCGAGTTTGACGCGGCGGCTGATGCCGCCGGCCAGCTTGGCCTGCGTGTCTTCCTCAGCCCTGCCTACCGCTCGGGTGGCGTGGTGCTCGAGGCGCCAGGCAAGATCGTGCCGATGTTCGACGAGGCGAGGGGGCTGGCCGGCCTCGACGATGCCATCGCCTTCATCGAGCGCCAGCATGGCCGTTATGGCGGGCTGGTCAACGGCATGCTGGCGCCCGATCGGGTCGAGACTTGCACGCTCGCTCTGCTGCAACGGACAATGGACGCCGCACGCGATCTCGACTGTCGGGTGCGGCTGCATATGGCCCAGGGGAAGCTAGAACTTGACACCATGCATCAGCTGCACGGCGTTTCGGGACCGCGCTGGATGGCGAACCACGGCCTGCTGAGCCAACGGCTGGTTGCCCCACATGCCACTTACGCCTCGGCCGAGGATCTTGAGCTCTATGCCGACAATGGTGTCTCCATTGCACATTCGCCGCTTGTGTCGGCGCGCATGGGCAGCACGCTCAACTCGTTCGCCGCCTGCAAGAAGCTCGGTATCAATGTCGGTATGGCAACCGACACATCGCCGCCCGACATGGTGATGAACTTGCTCATGGGACTGGTCGCCTGCCGCATCAGCGAAAAGGCGTCGGATTCCGTGTGGAGCAGGGACCTCTACGATGCTGCGACGCTTGGCGGGGCAAAAGCGCTCGGCCGCAGCGACATTGGGCGCCTTGCTCCCCGCGCCAGGGCGGACATTGCCGTGTTCCGTCTCGATGATCCCTACATGACGCCGACCATCGACCCCATCACCACGCTGGTCCTGGGCGGCTCCGGCAAAGTCACGCAGGCTGTGTTCGTCGATGGACGGCTGTCGATGCGCGACGGCAAACTCGCCGGCTTCGACATTCGCGCTGCGCGCGAGCGCGCGCAACGACAGTTCGAAGGGCTGGTCGCCAAATATCCTGACCGGAGCTGGCAGCACCCACCGATGTCCGAGCTCTTTGCTCCGAGCTACCCTGTCCTGACTTGAGGAAGGTGGGGCTGTTGCTCAACCCGAGCCTGGTTCAAAGCTCGGGCAGCGACTTGGGTGCCAACTCGCCAATGCTGCGGCCGCGGGGGTCGTAAGTACCGGCGCGGGCACAGGCCCAGTCCTGCAGCGACTGTATCTCCCTGATCGCGCCGTCATAATCGAGCTGTGTCGGCTTGCCGCGATCGACGGTCAGTTGCCCGTCGACATAGACGCGTTCGACGGCGCGCTCGGCGGCGCAATGAAGCAGGCTGCGCAGAGGGTCGTAGACCGGCCGCATCGTCGGCGCATTGAGATCGATCACCAGAAGGTCTGCCTTGGCGCCGATGCTCAGCCTGCCGATGTCGGTACGGCCGAGGGCCTTTGCGCCGGAAAGGGTGGCTGCGTCGAAGATGTCTCCAGTCGCAAGATCGAAGACGCTCTTGCCACCGAGGCGTGCGCAGATCAGCGCCTGCCGCATTTCCTCCAGCATATTGAACGGGTAGCTGTCGGTGCCGATGGCAACGTTGACGCCGCTGCGGCGATAGGCGCCGAGCGTCTCGAGGGCCATGCCGCTGCGAGCGAAGGTGACCGGGCAATGGGCAACCGTGGTGCCGCGGCCGGCGAGCGTGGCGAGATCGTTGCGCGTCCGCTGCCGGGTCCAGGAGTGATGGTCGGCGAAGATGCAATGGCCGAGGATGACATCGGAGCCGAGTATGCCGAGCCGGTCGAGATACTGCACCGCCGTCAGTCCGGTGCGGCGCAACAACTCCTCATGCTCGGCCATGGTCTGCGCGGCATGGACTGTGATCCGCATGCCGCGTTTGCGTGCCTCTTCGGCGGCATCAACCAGAAGATCGGGCCGGCAGGTCTCGACCTGCGAGGGCGACACGACGCCGTCAAGCCGGCCGCTCGGATGGGAGCGGGCTCGGTCGGCGAAGTCGAGCGCCCGGGCAAAGGCGTCGCGGCCGGCCTCGTCATTCCATTCATAGTCGAGCCGGTGGCCGTCGCGGACCACCCAGTGCGCCTGTCGGAAGCCAGGGGCTAGATAGGCGCGCGCTCCGCTGCGGGCGGCGATGTCGAGCCAGACATCGTGCGCGCCGGCAATATCGAGGATGGTCGTCGCGCCTGATCGCATCAGGTCGCCAAGCATAACCGTGAGACACGCGGCGCGGGCATCCTCGCCGCCGTCGAGAACGCTCGAGAATTCGTACATGGCCTGACCCCAGAGGGCGGCGGTGCCGATATCCTCGAAGATGCTCTTGGCCAGGGGCTCGTCGTGCGAGTGGCAGTGGATGTTGATCAACCCTGGCATGACCATGCGGGCCTTGCCTGACAGTTCGGTCGTCGCATGGCCTTCATAATGCTGGCCAACGCAGAGCAGCCCGGTTACGTCGAAGGCCACGTCGCCGCCATGAACATAGACATGCCGGTCGTTGGCCGCGTCGTAGGCAACGATGGTGTCGACGTCGCGAATGACGGTGATTTCAGTCATGTCCTACCCTGAAGCGTTTCTCGAGATAGCGGCTGTAGGCGCCCATGATGGCGCTGAAGACGAAATAGACGACCGCTGCGAACAAATAGCCTTCGAGTACGGCTATGCCCTGCCAGTTGGGATCGCGCATGGCGGTGCGAACGGTGTTGAGGAAATCCAGCAGGCCGACGATGACGACCAGCGTCGTGTCCTGGAAGAAGCCGATGAACAGCGAAACCAGCGGCGGGATCACTGTCTTCAGCGCCTGCGGGACGGTGATAAGGTACGTGTACTGCCAGAAGTGAAGTCCCAACGCCTGCGCCGCCTCCGTTTGGCCGCGCGGCAAGGCCTGCAGGCCGGCGCGCACGATCTCGGCGATATAGGCAGCGGCGAACAGGATGATGGCAACCTGGGCTCGCAGTAGCTTGTCGAAAGTCATCCCGTCCGGCATGAACAGCGGCAGCATGACTGACGCCATGAACAGGACGCTGATGAGCGGCACGCCGCGCACCAGTTCGATGAAGGTGATGGCCAGCACACGGATGGCCGGCAGGTTGGAGAGGCGGGCGAGCGCAAGCAGGATGCCCAGCGGCAACGCGCAGATGAGTCCGACGAAAGTCAGCATGAAGGACAGCGGCAGGCCACCCCACTGCGATGTCGGAACATGCGCGAGGCCGAGCGTGCCGCCGGACATCAGCAGGAAGAGCACCGGCAGCAACGCTGCCCATGCAACGACCAGCGGGCGCCCCCACAGGCGTGGGATGCCTGATATCGCCATTGCGACGACGAACAATATGGTGGCCATGAACGGCCGCCATTGCTCATCGAATGGATAGATTCCGAACAGCATGTAGCGAAGCTTGGCGGCAAGGTATGGCCAGCAGGCCCCGGCACCCGCCTTGCAGTCCTCCGGCGTGCCGCTGAACACGGCATTGATCAGCAGCCATGAGATCGCGGCCTTGGCTGCGAATGCCAGAATGGCCACGCAGACCAGGGTCACCACTGTGTTGCCGGGTGTCCCGAAATAGACCTTTAGGGCAGAGTTACGGTGAGCCGGTCGACGCGTAACGTTCCGGGCCTCTGCCATCGTCGCTGCTTGGTCGCTCACGGTTAGCGTCCCTTCAGGGCGACATGCCCGTTGTACCAGTTCATCAGCATCGAGGTCGCGAGCGACAGGAACAAGTAGACCAGCATGAAAAGGGCGATCGGTTCGATGGCCTGCCCAGTCTGGTTCATGATGGTGTTGGAGACCATCACCAGGTCCGGGTAGCCGATGGCGATCGCCAGCGAACTGTTCTTGAATGTCGTCACATAGACGTTGGTCAGCGGTGGCACGATGATCCGCAAGGCCTGTGGCAGGATCACCAGTCGCATGGCCAGGCCGTCAGGAAGCCCCAGTGCCCTGGCTGCCTCGCGTTGCCCTCTGCCTATCGCTAGGATGCCGCTGCGAACGATCTCGGCTACGGTTGCTGATGTGCCGAGCGTCAGGCCGAGCAACAGCGCTACGAATTCCGGTTTGAGATGCGCACCGCCAGTCAGCCGGAATTTGCCGAGGACCGGCCAGTCGAAGTCGACATTGATTTCGAACAGCAGCGCGGCAACAGCAATCGGTAGGGTGAACAACACGACCGCGATCGGCCATCCAGCCTGTGAGCTGCCTGTCGCGATGCGCCGGCGGCGGGCCACGGCCTGCCAGCCGAGAGCGGCTGCCGTTCCTAGGACGACCGCCAAAGTGATTGACCAAAAACCGGAGTGCCAGACTACGGCCGGAATCACCAGGCCGCTGTTCGACACATAGACGCCCGGCAGCAGCGCGATTGCCTGTTTGACCGACGGCAGCGTGAAGATAATGACCGAATACCAAAGGAAGAGATATAGAAGCAGCGGAACGTTGCGCAGCGCCTCGACATAGAGCAGCATCAGCCGCGAAAGCAGGGGATTGCTCGACATTCGCGCAATGCCGACGAGCGTGCCTATGATGGTGCCTAACACGATGGACAGGACTGCGACCTTGACCGTGTTGAGCAGGCCGACCAGCAAGGCGCGCCCATAGCTATCGGATGGTTCGTATGCGATCGGCGTTTCGCTGATGATGAAGCCGGCCTCACGTCCGAGATAGTTGAAACCGGTGGCGATGTCCTGTCGCGCAAGATTGGCCAACGCGTTGCTGAGGAGATACCAGCCGCAGCCGACGACGACAGCGACGCAGATAAGCTGATACGCCAATTCGCGAGCGCGCTGGTCGCGTAGCAGAACAATGGGCGACACGCGGTCCTTCCTCTCAGTTCCGGTGAAAAAGCCACGGCGCATGTCGGGCAGACATGCGCCGTATTCCTGTTAGCAGTTCACCGGAAGGGCGGCGGGTAGAGCAGACCGCCGGCGTTCCACAACGTGTTCGGGCCGCGGCTCAGGCCAAGAGCGGTCTGTTCGCCAAGGTTGCGGTCGAACATCTCGGCATAATTGCCGACATGCTTGATGATGTTGTAGCCCCAGGCCTTGTCGAGGCCGAGCATTGTGCCGAGTTCGTCGGTGACGCCGAGCATGCGCTGGATCTCCGGATCCTCGCTCTTGAGCTGCTCGTCGACATTGGTCTGTGTGACGCCCTTTTCCTCGGCAGCCATCAGCATCCAGACTGACCACGAGACGATGTCGCGCCAGTTGGAGTCGTTCTGGCGTACCGCCGGAGCCAGCGGTTCCTTCGAGATGGTCTCAGGCAGGATCACGTAGTCGCCGGGGCTCTTTGAGGCGGCACGAATGGACGCCAGGTCGGAGCGGTCGGACGAGACCGCGTCGCAGCGGCCGGAGAAGAAAGCGTTGTTGTTTTCGTCTGGATTTTCGAACACCACGAGTTCGAATTTCTTGCCGTTGGCACGGAAAAAGTCGGCGAGGTTCTGGGCCGTCGTCGTCCCCGGCAGGGTGCAGATCGCCGCGCCGTCGAGATCCTTGGCGCTGTTGACGCCCAGGCTCTTGGCGACCATCAGGCCCTGGCCATCGTAGAAGACCGCCGGACCAAAATCGATGCCCAGCGAGGCGTCGCGCGAGAACGTCAAGGTCGTCTGGCGTGAAAGGACGTCGATCTCGCCCGACTGTAGAGCTTGAAACCGCGTGTTGATGTTGGTCATCACGAAGTCGACCTTGTTCGGATCGCCGAACACGGCGGTTGCGATGGCACGGCACACATCGACATCGAAACCTGCGAATTTGCCCTGCGCGTCCGCTAGGGCAAAGCCGGTCGTTCCCATGGAGACGCCACAGATCAGTTTGCCGCGCGCCTTCACTGTCTCGAGCGTGGATGCTGCCTGTGCGGTGACCACGGATGCGCCCAGGGTCATCACTGCCGCCGCGACGCGACAGGCCTTACCAAACATAGCCATTGTACTCCTCCCATTGCGATTCTGGCGGATACTCCCCCGACCGCCACTTTTGAACGACGCGATCCAAGCAAATTGCCGACAATTATTCAACATAATAATCGACAATAATTGTGCTCAATCCAACGCGTCGAAGCGCAGGGCGGCGCAGCACCAGCGCTTGGCGACACAGGGCGGGATTGAGACGCGCCGATTGTGGAACTTGTTGGTGACGCCGCCGAGATTGATGTTGAGGATGATTCGGCCAGGCGTGCCAGGCTCGCTGAGAAAAGATGTATAAATCATAATTTCCGGCGGACCAGCCAAAAAGCTCGACGCCTAACTTCATGGAAAACAATGTATGCATTATAATTTCAATACGTATCAATCATGTTCCTGATTGACAAAGCTCCATTGGCGGATCATCGTGGCGACATGGCGAAGGGGGACTTCGCCACGGAAAGATGGGGGAGTTCATGGCGATGGTCGCTGAGGCGCCGCCGGTGCGGGCTGGATACAGGCACGACGCGCAGCTGGTTGCCGCAACTTGTGTGGCTATTCGGAGGGCGGGAATAGATTTTGCCGTCCATCTACCCGACACGATTAACTACCCGCTGATCCGCGCGCTGGACGCCGACCCCGATGTGATTTCGGTCAGTTGCTCACGCGAGGACGAAGGCGTGGCCATCGCCATGGGGGCCTATCTGGGCGGGCATTGGCCGGTCCTGCTAACCGAAGGCTCTGGCCTGGGTCTTGCGGGTTTGGCTCTGGCACGAGCCGTCGTGCAGCGCACGCCGCTGCTAATATTGGCTAGCCACAACAGTGCGCTTGGCGAGAGGCATGATTACGCTGCAGCCACCCGGCGCGTGACCGAGCCTCTGCTGGATGCGCTGACGATTCCCTACGTCATCGCGATGCGGGGCAGCGACATTCCTATGCTCATCCGCGAGGCCCAGATGACGGTCCATGGCGACAGGCGTCCTGTTGCCATTCTGCTTCCGCGTCATTCCCTGCATGAAATCGAGGAAGATCGGACATGAACCGGGTCGAAGCACTGGAGATCTGGGCCAAATACAGGGGCGACAGTCCGGCAGTGACGGGGCCCAGCTTTGGCGGGCGGGTGCTTTACGCCATCGCCCACAGGCCGGCGACGATCTACAATATGGAGTTGGGCTATCCAACGGCGGTTTGTCTTGGCCTTGCGCTATCGCTTCCAAGCCAGCGGGTATATGCGGTTGAGGGCGACGGATCGATGTTGGCTGGTCTGGCGACTTTGACCACGATCGGCCGCTATCAGCCTGAAAACCTTGTCATCCTCGTTATCGACAACCGTGCCTATGTCACGACAGGTTCGATCCCCTCGGCCACATCGGCCGGGACCGATCTAGTCGCCATAGCCAAAGGCGCCGGAATCGCCGAGGCGCATCGCACTACGGATCCCGCCGAACTCGACCGGGTGATGGCGCGAGCCGCGACCGAAAAAGGTCCGTTCTTTATCGTCGCCTCGATTGAGCAGGAGGACATGCGCGCGGTCGGCAAATCGGCCGCCATGCCTTTCGATATCGTGGAGTCGAGCATCCGCTTCCGTCGCACGCTTGAGGATCGCGGGCTGGTGCCGCCGATCTGGGCCGTCTAGCGCCCGCCGGCTGCTGCCAGGGCACATCGTACCCCGTCGGGGATCATTTACTCGTTGAAAATGGGAGGTATCCATGTTTTTGATTTATCGTCTCGCGACCGTGTCGCATCGGTCGCGGGTGTTCGTTGCGATCGAGGTCAATGGCACGCTCTATGAGCTTGCCGCGGCCTATGAGGCGTTCAAGGCGGCGCGTGGCCGTCATGATTTCTTTAAGGCGCGCCACAACTACAGCATGCTCGACCTCCTCGAGGAATGGGATTTGTTCGACGCAGTTCTTGACGAGGTCGCGGCCTTCCTCGTCGAACCGGGCACCGACACCAGCGCCTATGCCTATGCCGAAGACGAGGTCTCCTTCCTGCCGCCGGTCTACTACCCCGATAAGGTGCTGAACGCAGGCTCGAACTTCTACGACCACTCGAAAGAGATGGGTGCTGCGCCGCCGGACACCGAAACGCAGGAGCCGTATTTCTTTTACAAGGGCCGGAAGGAAACCCTGATCGGCCATGGCGACAGCGTCCGTTTGACGCCGCGCTCGGGTTATGTCGACTGGGAAGCCGAGATCGCCGTCGTTATCGGCCGCAAGGCGAAGAGGGTCGATCGTAAGGATGCCTACAATTATGTAGCCGGCTATACTTGCTATAATGACGTGTCGGCGCGCGACCGCATGCGGCGCTCGAACGAGACTTTCGACTATGACTGGTTCTCAAACAAGGGGAACGACACGTTCGGTCCGATTGGGCCCTATATCCTGCCCCGCAAGTTCATGCCCGACATGTCGGATATCAACATCAAATGCATCCATAACGGCGATGTGGTGCAGAGCTTCTCGACCAAGAATATCATCTTCGACATTCCGCGGCTAATCGAGACCGCCAGCTCGGTCACGACCCTGACCCCCGGCGACGTGATCGCCTGCGGCACGGGCGCGGGTGCGGGCATGGCGCATGGCATCAAGGTCGGCTGGAACGAGATGCACAAGGTGTTCGAGCACATGTATGCCGGCAAGGCCCGGCTGTTGAATGCGGGAGATACCATCGCCGTTGAGATCGATGGGATCGGCCGGCTGGAGAACAAGGTTGTGGCGGCCACGAGCGAGAAACTGAAATGAAAGACGGCTGGGCGGCGTCCGGTAGACATGAACCTTGATTGAGGAGGGGGCTGCGAAACATGGTGGCGCCGATGGAACATGCCGGGCCGGGCCGGGTCGAAACCGGTTCCGAGGATGCGCAGATCGTCGTTTCCGGCGTCAGCCATGTCTACCGGCCGAAACACGGCCGGCAGGTCCTGGCCCTTGACGACATCAACCTGACGGTGCGGCGCAACGAATTCGTCGCCCTTCTGGGGCCCTCGGGCTGCGGCAAGTCCACGCTGCTCTACCTGACCGGCGGCTTTCTTCCGGTCGAGCAGGGCACAATCTGCGTGCTGGGCGAGACGGTTCGTAAGCCCGGCCCCGACCGGGGCATCGTCTTCCAGCATTTCGCACTGTTTCCCTGGAAGACGGTCCGCGCCAATGTCATGTACGGGCTTGAGCGTAAGGGCGTCCCGCGCCGCGAGGCTGAGGTCAGGGCGGCCGAGATCCTGGTGCAGGTCGGCCTGAAAGGGTTCGAGGACAGCTATCCCTCGCAGCTGTCCGGGGGTATGCGCCAGCGGGCCGCGATCGCAAGGACGCTGGTGCTTGACCCGGCTACCTTGTTGATGGACGAGCCCTTCGGGGCCTTGGACGCGCAGACCCGCAATCTGATGCAGATCGAATTGCTGGCGCTGTGGCGGCGTTCGCCCAAGGCAGTGGTCTTTGTCACGCATGACGTGCACGAGGCCGTCTATTTGGCTGAAAGGGTCGTCGTGATGTCTGCGCGGCCAGGGCGGATCAAGGCCATTGTCGAAACGGGGATTGACAGGTCAGACCCCGAATTCGTCAAGTCGCGCGCCTTCGTCGAGAAGGTGGACGAGATCTGGCACTTGATCCACGAGGAAGATGGGAAGGCAGCCCCGTGATCACTCGACTGAAAAGCTGCCTCGGCCTGTTGCTGCTGATGCTGCTGTGGGAGATCGCGCCTCGGGTCGGGCTGGTGCGAATGGACATCTTGCCGCCACTGAGCAGGATCTTCATTGCCTGGCTTGGCCTCGCCAGCAGCGGCGAGCTGTGGACGCATGGGGTGATCTCGCTGTTCCGGGCTTTCTCGGGCGCCGCCATCGCCATCGTCGTCGGCACGGTGCTGGGAGTTGCGATGGCCGCATCGGCGCCGGTTCGCATCTTCTTCCGGCCTCTAATGGAGGCCCTTTATCCCATTCCCAAATCGGCCCTGATTCCGATTACGGCGCTTTGGCTTGGCCTTGGAAATGCCTCGCAGATCACGCTGATCGCCCTTGGTTGCATCCTGCCGGTCGCTGTGGGTGCCTACAATGGTGCACGCGGATGCGAGCGAGTGCTGATCTGGTCGGGCAGGGCGCTTGGCGCAGGAAAGATGCGCACGTTAGTCGATATCGTCGTGCCGAGCGCATTGCCGGAGTTGCTGAGCGGCATAAGGACGGCGCTGGCGCTTTGCCTTGTGCTTCTGGTCAGTTCCGAACTGATCGTCTCGAAGAACGGGCTAGGATATCTGATCGGCTTCCTCGGCGGCAGCGGGATCTATGACGCGATGTTCGCGGCCGTCCTGACCATCGCGATCTTCGGGCTGATCGTGGATCGGCTGTTCCTGCGCTACATTCGATGGGTGCTGTCATGGCAGTGATCGGTCGAACCGAGGACGGCGTGCGGTCGTCGCCTGTCGCATCTGCCTTGGTATGGCTCGCCGGGATCGCCCGTGAGTATGGCTCTCTCGTGCTGGTGCTGATCTGCTGGGAGTTGGTTGCCCGGCTCAGTTTGGTTCCGCCCTATCTGATGCCGCCTTTCAACGAAGTCCTAGTTCGCATCTGGGCCGAGATTGGTGACGGTACGCTTTGGGTCAATTTGCTGGACACTTTGCGCCGCACCCTGGTGGGGTTCGGCATCGCCGTCGTAGCCGGGGTGGCCATCGGTCTGCTGCTGGCAAGAAGCAGCACCGCGGAATGGCTTGTTGGCCCGTTGGTTTCGATTGGTTTTCCGTTGCCGAAGATCGTCTTCCTGCCGATCTTCATCCTGTGGTTCGGCGTCTATGACACATCGAAGGTTATCATGATCGTCTGTGACGCGATCTTTCCAGTCATCACCGCCACGGTCGCGGGCGCGCAAGGGGTCGAGCGCCAGATCATCTGGTCGGCGCGAAACCTTGGCGCGGGAGAGCGCGATCTGTTGTGGACGATCATTCTTCCAGCCGCCGCGCCGCAGATCCTGAGCGGTATAGAAGTGTCTTTGCCCATCGCATTGATCGTCGCCGTGATCACCGAAATGATGTTGGGCGGAACCGGGATTGGTGCGGCGATGATGGAGTCCTGGCGCTTCGCCGAGTCGACCGGCGTTTTCGCGGGCCTGCTGGAGCTTTCGATCATCGGCTTCCTCCTGATCCGCTCTATGAACGCGCTGCGGCGCAGGTTGCTGCGCTGGCACGCCGAGGCGCAGGCCGATCTTGTGTAGTTCTATCACCTCAGGGTAGAGAGGCTGTGAGATTAAGGAAGAAACTGGTAAGGTACTGGGCGTGAGCCAATCTAGACCCGATCAGGTGGACGGCGCGACGTCTCATGCGACCGCTTTTGGTGAAGAGCAGATGGCTGCTTTCGGTCGCGAATTGCGCCGGCTGCGGATCGATCGGGGCTGGTCGCTACAACGGATGGCGGCCGAAAGCGGCGTCAGCGTCGCAGGCATCCAGAAGATTGAGAGCGGTACCACTAACAGTCCGAACCTGCAGACCGCTGTCAGCCTTTCCGAGGCGCTGGGTCAGGAACTGACGGATTTGGTGATGGCCGCCTGTGCGGTGAAATCATCCGTCGAAGTGGTCGCAGGAAGCACTCCACCCATCTCGCACGGTATAGGCGATCTCACAACGGATCTGAGTGAGCGCCGCCTTCAGTCCCAGATGATCGTCCTCGAGCCAAAACGCGGCTTCGAACTGGCCGATATGTCGCCGCCCTCGTTCATGTATGTGCTGCGGGGCCAGGTGGAAGCGCATTTCCGCAATGGTCGGGTGGAACGTTTGGATGCCGATGACGCGATCCACCTGCGTGAGGAGCTGCCGCTTCGCCTTGAAAACACCATCTCCAGTCCGTCGGCGGTGCTCTGTGTGTCGGACAGGGGCTCGGAGCGCTAACGCTGATGCCGGTAAAGGGGATGCAGCAGGACGATCGTGACAGCCTGCGAGGGCTCGATGACGAACCCCAAGATGAGATGGCGAAGGTTGGCCGGCGGCTGCGGGCCATGCGCAACCGTCATGGCTTGACCATCGCCCGGCTTGCAGAACTGTCTGGCGTGCCTGCGAGCACGATCAGCAAGATCGAGAATGGCCGGCTAAATCCAAGCCTGGTCCATGCAATCAATCTGGCGCAATCCTTGAATGAGAACCTGGGGTTCCTCATCGGGCGTTATCGTGACCCCGAGCAGACAGAGGTGGTCGTGCGGGCCTCGAACCGCCAGACGATCGCCTACGAGGAAATGCGTGTCGTCCTTCAGGATCTGAATGGCGCTTTCCCGGCGGGTGTCCTTGAGGCCCGCGTCGGCATCCTCGCGCCGGGCGCGAAATCCGGCAAGAAGCCCATGCGCCATCCGGGCGAAGAACTTTGCTACGTCATCGCTGGCCGGGTTCGCTATAACGTCAATGGACGAGAGTTCCTACTTTCCGCCAATGACTACATCCAGCTCAAGTCAGAAACGCCGCATTCCTGGAAATGTGTTTCCGAGCAGGACGCTACGGTCATTTGGGTTTTCTCGGACGGCCTTTCATTCTGACCAAGGTGATCCGCTTTTTATAGCGCATACATTGCAAATAGCCCGCCATTGAGTTGACTTTGTGCTCTCTCGGCGCTGGGTGGTCGGCAAGTGTTGCCGACTGATCCAGGGATTTCTCGGGTCTTGTGCGCCAAAATCCCCTCTTATGCACGGAGCTTAGCACAGCTATTCGGTCGCGCCCTGGCGTTTGGCTGGACGAGGCTGTTGCGAGGTGTGTTTCAAAAAAGAATATTCATTGACTTTGTGAAAATACGTAGTACTGATCATAAAAGGTAAAAACCAGAATAATTAGAGGGGCCGTGCCTGCCTGTTTCGGATCGCCAATCACGGAGGGGATGATCCTCTGTGTCGTCGGTTCGGTCCTAGCTACGTGCCGAGACGTTTTCGTCGAGTGTCACGGGGTCGTCGCTGCACAGGCAGCCAGCAAGAGGGGTTTCAAGCTTGACCCGCAGATTGGACGCAGTCGAGATAATCGCCGCCATGCCTCGTCTCGACGGGTCTGAGAGCGTTGTTCCCGTCCGCCATATCGGGCGTTGGGTGTCGGCCATCGTAGCGGCGCTGCTTGCCGGAGGGTATCTGTACCTTCTGGCGACCAGCAAGAACATGCGCTGGGATGTGACCTATACCTATCTATTCCACCCCGCAGTGATGAGCGGACTGTGGCTCACCATTCAACTCACCGTGGCCTCGATGGCCCTGGCGATCGCGACCGGCGGCGTGCTGGGCTCCATGCGACTTTCGCAAAACCCGGTGTTACAGTGCTTGAGCGGGGCAACCGTCTGGTTCCTGCGCGGCACTCCGCTGCTGGTCCAGCTGCTTTTCTGGTACTTCCTTGCGTCACTCTTTCCGGTCATCAGCCTCCCGGTTCCCTTCGGACCAACGCTGTTTGCGGTCGACACCAACAGCCTGATCAACCAGTTCGGGGCTGCGGTGCTAGGCCTTGGGCTGAACGAAGGCGCCTACATGGCCGAGATCTACCGCGCCGGCATTCTGTCGGTGGACAAGGGGCAGACTGAGGCCGCCCAATCCGTCGGCATGTCGCGAGCGCGGCTGATGCGGCGGATCATCATCCCGCAAGCGATGCGTTTCATCATTCCGCCGACCGGCAATGCGACGATCTCGATGCTTAAGACCACTTCGGTCGTGCTGATCATAGGCCTGCCGGATCTGCTGACCTCTGTCCAGCTGATCTACGCTCGCAACTTCCAGCAGATCCCGCTGCTGGCCGTGGCATGCTTCTGGTATCTCGCCTGCACCACCGCGCTGACGGTCCTGCAGATCCGACTTGAACGGCACTATGCCCGTGGCTCGAAAGACGCGAAGGGCGTTGGTCTGGCAGGTCTGTTCGGGCCGTTCCTGAAAAGTCGGCTCGCCTCGAAGGAGAATGGCCTGTGACCGCGAAAATGCATTCCCCGGCCGATGCCGCAGGCATTGCCCCGATGGTCGTCGCGCGCGGGGTTGAGAAATCCTTCGGAGCAGTGAAGGTCCTGCATGGTATCGATCTGGACGTGATGCCAGGGAAGGTGGTTTGCCTGATCGGGCCGTCCGGCTCGGGCAAGACCACATTTCTCCGCTGCATCAACATGCTCGAAAAGATCGACCGCGGCCTGTTGGCGGTCAACGGCGAGCATATCGGCTATCGCGTCGGCAAGGACGGCCGGCTTTGCGCGTTGAACGAAAGGGAGATCTCTCGGCAAAGGCGCGAGATTGGCATGGTCTTCCAGCGCTTCAACCTGTTCCAGCACATGACCGCGCTTGAGAACATCATCGAGGGGCCGGTCGGAGTGCTGAAGGAAAGCAAGGCCGACGCCAGGGAACATGCGATGGACCTGTTGCGGCGCGTGGGGCTGGCGCACAAGGCTGACAGCTTCCCTTCGGAGCTCTCGGGCGGGCAGCAGCAGCGCGTAGCGATTGCCCGGGCGCTAGCCATGCGCCCCAAGCTGATCTTGTTCGACGAGCCGACATCGGCGCTGGACCCCGAACTGGTTGGAGAGGTGCTCGATGTCATGCGTAAGCTGGCGCATAGCGGCATGACGATGGTCATCGTCACCCATGAGATTGCCTTTGCACGCGATATTGCGGACATTGTCGTATTCATGGATGGGGGATGGGTGATCGAGAGCGGTCCGCCGGCCGAGGTTCTGGGGAACCCAAGGCACGAGCGGACCAGAAAGTTCCTTCAGAGTGTGCGGGGTGAAAATGATTGCTCCGGAGGCTAGGACGACCCGGCCTCGGCCACGCCCTTCACAAGCAACAGAGAGTGCTATGGTCGAGGACAAAGACAACATGCCGATCGATGGCGATGATGACGAGCATCCCTTCGAACTGACAAGGAATGTCAACTACCTGCTGCGGCGCGCCCATGCGCGGGCCGACCGGCTTTTCGACAAGGCGATGCAGGATATCGGCCTTACGCCGCGCCAAGCGGCCTTGCTCTATGGCGTGCGGCGCTGCCGAGGCGGAAGTATCAGTGACTTGACTGCGCTGACGGGAATGGACCGGGGAACCCTTTCGGAAATGGTCCCGAGGCTGATGAAGCGCGGCCTGCTGGAAAAAAAGCTCGCCAAGGATGATGGTCGCGCCATGGCGCTTTACCTGACCAAGGAGGGCGCCGGACTGGTGGACCTTGTGATCGAGCGGACCGCGTCCTTGCAAGCGGAAGTGCTGGACCCGTTACCGCACGAATATCACGAGCTTTTTGTCAAGATGCTCTCGCTGTTCGTCGGACTGACGGTCGAGACACAAAGCAAAACCAAATGGGCGGACGAGGCGGGTATCTGAAAACCGAGCGGTTCTGTCTGCTGTACTGGAGGATGGGAAAATGGAACTACCCCTGATCGCTCGAACACGTCCGCAATCCGGCGTGCGCAAGATGATGGAACTGGCCTGGGGGCGGGCCGATGTTGTCCATCTGGAGGTCGGCGAGCCGGGTTTCGACACGCCCGATCATGTCGTCGCCGCCGCTGACAAAGTGGCGCGCGACGGCAAGACGAAATATTCGCCGACACCTGGCTTGCCTGAACTGCGCGAAGCCGCGGCCGCCAAGATCCGCGCGGTCAACGGTATCGACTGCCAGGCGTCCCAGGTGCTGGTGACGAATGGCGGGGCAAACGCCCTGTTCGGGGTTTTCGGCACCGTGCTGGGCACCGGCGATTCGATCCTGCTGCCTAACCCGGGCTGGTCGAACTTCACCATGATGACCAAGGCTTTCGGCGCACGGCCGCTCTATTACGATCTCAAGGATGGGAACGACTATCTGCCGGATATTGACCAGCTTGACGCGCTGGTCGACGGTTCGACGCGGGCGCTTCTGCTCAACTCGCCGTCCAATCCTCTCGGCACCGTCATGGACCGCAAGCAGGCCGAGGAGCTTTTCGCCTTTGCCGAAAAGCATGATCTTTGGATCATCTCGGACGAATGTTATGACCAGATCGACTTCTCTGGCCGGCATGTCAGCATCGGCTCGCTCGAGCCCAGCCCCGAGCGAGTGATCTCGGTCTTCAGCTTCTCCAAGGTGTATGCGATGACTGGCTGGCGTGTCGGCTATGCCGCACTGCCGGAGCAGGTGGTCAATCCGATGCTGGGGCTTCTACAGCCCAGCGTGATGTGCGTGAATACGCCGGCCCAATATGGCGCGCTTGCTGCCCTCGAAGGTCCTCAGGAATATCTGGCATCGTGGCGCGAAGGCTATCGCCGAAACCGCGATCTCGTGCTCAAGCGCATAGCCGGTTCGCGCTATTCGGCGATGTCGCCCGACGGCGGCTTCTACGTCTGGCTGAACGTGTCGGATTTCGGTGAGACATCCGAGGCTTTTGCCCTGCGCCTGCTGGAACAGTGCAATGTCGCCGTCACACCGGGAACGGCCTTCGGAACCAATGGCGAGGGTTACGTGCGCCTATCGCTGGCGACAACGAACGAGCAGCTCGAATTGGGCTTGGAGCGGTTGTTGCAGGCCTAGGGGCGCCGTTCGAAGGTCGCGATCAGGTGGGGCGGCCGAACATTGTCTGTGCTTATCCGACCTCCTCGGAGAAAGCTGCGGACGGTGCTCGTGCTGCTCGCGCGACCATCGTCTGGCCCATCGCACATCAGGCGCGGCCCTTGGTATCCAAGCGGGATGCTAAACCGCGCCGGGTGCAGGCGTCGCGCTCTAGCCAGGGTCCGCATTTCTTCGCCCTGCAACTGTTGCCGGCTCAGGCTTGAGGGATAGAAGCCATCTATCCGCGAGGCGGCAGGCTTCCTCCCTCGGGCTGCGTCTTCTGGTCTTCGGCGCCCCGGGCGAAGCGGGGGCCATAGCGGTCTGTTGAGGGTCTGGTTCGCACGAGAATCGTGCCTGGCACCAGTGCATGCGGCGAGAAGTCCGGTCCTGCCGATCCGCTTGTTTAGGCAGCTGGTTGATCTACTGGCGGAGGCCAGCCTCAGCGCTGATGCCGCTCGATGATGGCGATGCGCTGTTCATCGACGGCGCGGCGTCGCGACAAGGGCGGGCGGTTCTGACGAATGCGACCGGGCGCAAGGTCTTGCGCCCGGAACGCGCCACAAGCATGCGGGGGCTATTTTCCGAAGGCGATGTCCACGGCTGAAGGCGGCGACGGATAAGCCGAGGCCGGCGAGCCGACTGGCGTCACGGCCGCAGAGTCGGTGGCGCGGAAGCCCAGCCCCCATTTGTCCAGTATGGCCTGATAGGTGCCATCCTTAATGAGCTTATCCAGGGCCGTACCCATCGCCCGAGCGAAGTCGGTATTATCGCCAGCGATGGCGATGCCGTAGGGAATGTCGGGATATTGGGGGCCGACAACCTGAAGTCGACCTTCGGACATCCGCGCCATATAGACGAGCGGCGAGGAGTCGCCATAAGTCGCGTCGGCGCGGCCAGTAATCAGCGCCTGGAAGACAGAATCGGAATTGTCGAACGTGTCAATCTGGATGGTGCCCTTGCCCTGTTTGACGCATCTGTCCGAAACATGCTCGATCACTTGATTGTAGAGCGAGCCCTTCAACTCGGTCATCCTTATGCCGCAGATATCCGTGAGACCGTTGATACTCTTGGGATTTCCTTCGCGAACCAGCAGCTGCGCGCCCGTTTTCTCGTAGACGATGAAATTGACCTTGGCACCACGCTCGGCAGTGGCACTCATCGCGGCGATGGCCATGTCGAAACGCCCAGCTTCCAGGCCTGGAATGATCGAATCGAAAGCGGCGTTGGTGAATTCGACCCGCATACCGAGAACTGCGCCAAGCGCATTGGCCAGATCGACCGACAAGCCCTCTGGCGTCACGCCATCATCACCGAAGAACTGCTGGGGTGCATAGCCGAAGGTCGAGACGACCCTGACTACCCCGCGATCCCTCAGTGCCTGAGGCAATTGGGTGTGCAGGCCCTCATCCATTGCAGGCGCTGGAATGTCCTGTGCTTGGGCCGAGACGGTGACCAGCATTGCAAGGCCCAGCGCGCCGGCGATCCCCCTAGCGCGAACGGGCGATCCGAAACGAACGGTCATGGTATTCCTCCTCCTTGTTGATTGGCACAACTTTTTAGCGAAGACTTTATGAGTTCGTGATTTCTGAGGTCGATGCCGGTTCAATGCAGCGCGGCTGCAGCTTGAGCTTCAGCCTTGACCGTCGCGAAAATCCTCCGGCGCGAAGGTATGGTTCCATTGCTCGGATGCCTCGACGTCCGGCGCCCCACCCAAGCTAGAAAAGCAGCCCTTTGCGAAGCATGCCGTGCACACCCTTCTGTCCATTGACGGTCTGGGTCACGCGGAAATCAACGGCGAAGGAGCAGCTCATATAAGCCTCTCCAGGGGACCAGCCGGTACGCTCGCAAATGAGGTCAATCATCTCGTCCAGGGCATCGCGCATCGCGGCGTCGAGATCTTCGTTCATACCCATGGTCAGATAATGGGTGGGCGTCTCGGCGCGCGGGAATTTCAGCCTTGGGGCATCGATGCCGCCACCCTTGTGCAGGATGAAGGTGAAGGTCCCGTTGAGCGAGGTCTCCAGTGCCGTGCCGCAGACTTCGCCATCGCCTTGGATACCGTGCCCGTCGCCAACCATGAAATTCGCCCCAGGGACCCAAACCGGCAGGAACAGTGTGCTGCCCTCTACCAATTCCCTGTTGTCCATGTTGCCGCCGAAGTCGCGGGGCTCTTTCGTCGACAGCGTCCCGTAGGCGAGCCGCGGCGCGGTCGCCATAATGCCGAAGAAGGGCGCAAGCGGCAGTTCTGGCCCCCACGGCAAGGCACAGGTCCGCTTCTCCATGTCGATCGGAATGAAGCGAAGATCGCCGGACTGGAACTTGCCGGGCAGTGTGCCTCCCAGCGGACTGAACAGGCAAAACCCCCAGTCCATGCTCGGTTCGATTCTGTCGATACGGACCTCCAGCATGTCGCCCGGCTCGGCGCCCGCTATTGCAACGGGGCCACTAATTATATGTGGCCCCATTCCGGGCGCGACCGCGCTTAGCACTGCCCTCACGGCCGGCGGAATGTCGTGGCCTAGCTCGGCTGGTGGATTGATAATTTCGTGGCCTGAGAGGGTCTGAATCGTCACCGTGTCCCCTGAAACAACCGTAAGCACAGGCGGAAAACGGCCGTCCAGCGTGCCGCGGCGCACTGTTTCGGGATTTGCTGCGAGATGGTGAATGGTCAAGGGGTGGCCTCCGATCATTGACCGGATGGTGCGAAAGGCACGGCGCTATGTCAATAAGGAAAATTATTTTCGCTTATTGAATTTATATAGTATACGTCGCGAATGCCTATCAATTAGACCAACATGTTGGTTGAAGAGCGATAAAGAGCAACCTATACTGCATTTTGGCGACCCTGATGACTCAAGTTTCGGTCATGCTCCGGCTGCGTTTTCTAGGGTTTCGCCGGCAGGGGAATGGCGTAGAGAGTTTGTCCTGCGCGTTCTGCAAAACCGTGATGAGGGAAGCCGGCGCCTGCGCGACGCAGGTGAGAAGAAGCTTCCGCCGACAACGAGCCACCAACAGATGAGGAACATTCAATGCGCTTACTGAAATCATGCCTGGCGGCTTGTGTGCTGCTGTTCGCCGGCGCGGCCGCCGCCGGGGCGGAGGAGCCGGTCAACATCCGAATTGCCTGGATCGCTGCACCCACCAATCTGGCGCCCATTCTGTTTGCCAAGGAGGGCGTCGCGCAGCATTTGGACAAGAGTTACACGATCGAACCGATCCGCTTCAATGGCAGCCCGCAGATCCTGACCGCCATGGGCGCGGGAGAGCTGGACATCGCGCTGTTTTCGTATTCGTCCTTCGCCTTGGCTGTGCAGAATGCCGGCATGACCGACCTGCGCGTCGTCGCGGACGATTTCCAGGGCAATACCCCCGGCCACTTCCAGGAAGGCTTTCTCGTCCTCAAGGACAGCCCGATCCAGAAGATCGAGGATCTCAAGGGGAAGGTGCTTGCGACCAACGGCGCGGGCGGCGCCATCGACATCGCGCTGCGCACGGCACTGCGGCGCCATGACATGCAGGACAAGCGCGACGTCACCATCATCGAGGCACCCTTGCCGACGATGAAAGCGCTGCTGCTGGAAAAGAAGGTGGATCTAGTATCGGCGACGCTTCCCTTCGCTCACGATCCCGAACTGAAGGCGGCCTCTCGGATGTTGTTCACGCAAGGTGAATATGTCGGTCCGACGCAGACCCTGCTTTGGGCAGCGAAAAGCGAGTTCATCGATAAGCACAGGGCTGCGCTGGCGGATTTCATGGAGGATGTGATCCGCGCCCGCCGCTGGTACGAGGACCCTGCCAATCGCGAGGAGGCGATCAGGATCGTCTCGGAATTCACCAAGCAGCCGCAGGAATTCTACAAAGGCTGGCTTTTCACTGATCAGGACGCTTTCCGAGACCCGGACGCCCGACCCAATATCCAGGCACTGCAATCAAACATCGACAACCAGTTCGAGGCAGGCTTCTTGAAAAAGCGGCTGGATATTTTGCCCTATGTGGACCTGTCCGTGGTGGATACGGCGGCGGCACGGATCAATAAGTGATCGACTGAATCCTCGCGCCGGCTCTGTCCGAGACACTGCCGGCGCGGCTGGGGGAGGGGCGCGCTGCTTAACCGCGCCGGAAAGGCCTGCCCAGTTGCGCAGGGCCGCGAGCAGCGCCTCCGGGCATTGTCATCGCAAGTAGCGCGATGACGAAGGGCAGGATGATAAAGGCCTGATAGGGAATGTCAGGATAAAGCGCTTGCATTCGCACCTGCGCCGCATCGGCGATGCCGAACGCTAGCGCGGCAAACAGGGCGCCTACCGGTCTCCAGCGCGAGAAGACGACGCAAGCCAGCGCTATGAAGCCGCGCCCGGACACCATATTCTCGACAAAGCCGGCAAGTTGCGCCGTGGACAGAAAGGCGCCACCGATCCCTGCGAGACTGCCGCCGAATGCGGCACAGCACAGGCGTACCCGGTCGATCTCAATGCCCGCGGCGGCTGCGGCCTCGGGTGTTTCGCCCACGGCGCGGATGGTTAGGCCTAGCCCGGTACGGCGCAGCATGAAGCCGAGCGCGAAGGCCAATGCGATACCGACGTAGGCGAGGAAATGCTGGCTGAACAGGACGGGGCCGACGACGGGCAGGTGGGACAGTAGTCCAAGATCCAGTTGCCGGAAGCCGGGCACGCGGACGGCGCCACCGTCAAGGGCCAGCCTATAGCCGAAGCCTGAAAGCCCGGCCCCGAGCACCACTAGCGCGATGCCCGACACGATCTGGTCGACCTTCAGCACCACCACCATCCAGCCGTGTAGCAGGCCAAGGGCGATGCCGCCCGCTATCGCAGCCAGAAGGCCGACCCAGGGTGAGCCAGTCTGCACCGAGATGAGCACAGCAAGGAAGGCGCCGATCAGCATGATCCCCTCGATGCCCACGTTCAGCACGCCGGCCTTTTCGCTGACCGTTTCCCCCAGAGCAGCGAAAAGGATCGGCATGGCGAAACGGATGCCGCTTGCGATAGCCGCGACGACTACAACCTGATCCATTGTCATTCCTTTCTGGAACTGGGCGAAATGCGGGTCATGCTTTGCGGCGCAGGACAGAAATCAATAGGAAGCCGAAGATGACGGCGGCCTCGATGATGCTGACGAGTGGGAAAGGAACCGCGGTATCCCGTGCAACTGCGGCCGAGCCGACATAGAGCCCGCCAAGGCCAAGCGCCGCGACCGGAATTAGCAATGGGTTGAGCCTAGCGAGCAGGGCGACGGTGATCGCTGTAATGCCGAAACCGGGCGCAAAGCCTTCTTGCAGGCGGCCATGCAAGCCCAGCACTTCGACGATGCCGGCCAGCCCAGCCATCGCGCCGCTCAGCGCCAAAACGCCCCCCGTCAGGCGGCCCCTCGAGAGCCCGCTGAACCGCGCGGCCGAGCTATTCAGGCCCATTACTGCCAGCGAGAATCCGTAACGCGTCCGCGTCAGCAGGAACCACAGGATCACCACAGCCAGCAGCGCGACGATCAACCCAGCCGAAATCCGTGTGCCCTCGAACAGGATCGGCAGACGCAGGATCTCGGGCAGGCGCGCGGTGCGGGGGAACATCCGCATCGGTTCCTGTATGGGGCCACGCACCAGCCAGCCGATCACATTGGCGGCAATGTAGTTCAGCATAATTGTGGTGACGATCTCATTGGCGCCGAAACGCACTTTCAGCAGTCCGGCGACCGCCCCCCAGGCGGCGCCCCCCAGCATGGCTGCGATCAGCAGCAGCGCAATGCCTGTGCCGAACGGCAGGCCCGCAACAGATCCAGCGCAGGCGACCGCAACGGCGGTTCCGACGGCAAGCTGCCCGTCCGCGCCGATGTTGTAGATTCCGGCCCGGAATGACGCCGCAAGGCCCAATGCGATCAGGCACAGCGGAATCGCCCTGGTCGCTGCAGCTCCGAGACCGTTAAGGGTCAGGAACCCTTCGCGCAGCATCAAAGTGAGGACCCGGGCCGGGCTCTCTCCTGCCAATAGGATCAGCCCCGCAAGCGCCAGCGCTCCACCGACCAGCGTCAGTATGGCCGCCCGCGCCTCAGGCGACAGCCGTCTTGCGGTGGACGTGTGCCCGGCGCTGGCTTGCGTAGAATCGTTCAGTGCCCGGCCATCCATGCGCCGACCTCCTGCCGTGTCGTTTCGTGGATGGGGACTGGCCCATGCATCCTGGTGTCGGAGAGCACGATGACCCGGTCGGCGATGGCCCAGATCTCGTCGAGATCGGCCGAGACCAGCAGGATTGCCGCCCCACGGTCGCGATGTTCAATCAGCAGACCCTGAACCAAGGCGCTTGTACGAATATCCAGCCCGCGCGAGGGGTGCGCGGCCAAAAGAAGGCAGGGATCGTTCATGAACTCCCGGGCGAGCACCAGTTTCTGCTGATTGCCGCCCGAAAGCCTGCCGATTGGCTGCATCGGCCCGGTGGTGCGGATGCCGTAATCCTGGATCACCTGGGTGGTTTGTCGCACTACGCTATCGCGGCGAATGACACCCTTGCGCACGAACGCCGGGTGGTGCAGATGGCCCAAAAGCAGGTTCTCGGCTAGACTCTGCGTCAGCACGATACCGTCATGGATCCGGTCCTCGGGCACATGTGCGAGGCCGGCCTGCCGCAGGGCTTGGGGGCTGTGGCTCGACAATTCACCCTCCAGAGCGCTGAACCCGATGCTGCCGCATGCCTGGCGCTCCAGCCCGGCAATGCTACGGACGAGCTCAGTCTGACCGTTGCCCTCGACGCCGGCCACGGCAAGGATCTCGCCCGCTGCCAGATCGAAGCTCATGCTCCGCACGGCGACCGAGCCGTTCGCGCGATGCAATTCCAGATCGCGCACCTGCAGGACTGGGGTGTCGCCCCTGGCGGCGGTCGCCGTCGCCGCTCGTGCGCACGGCTGGGAGGGCAGGGCCGCGCCGCGTTCGCCGGTCATCATCAGCGAGATCAGATCCTCTGGCGCGAAGTTGGTGACGTCGCCCTCGACCACCAGCCGCCCCATGCGCATCACAGCCACCCGGTCGCAGATGCGGAATACATCCGCCAGGCGATGCGTGACCAGCACCACGCTGATGCCTTGCCGCCGGATGCGCTCAATGGCCAGGAAGAGCCGGTCGGCGTCCTCGGGTGACAGGACAGCGGCGGGTTCGTCGAGGATCAGAAAACGCGGCTCGCGGGCCAAAGCCTTGAGGATTTCGATCTTCTGCTGGCCGGCGACATCCAGTGATCCGACCAGCGCGTCGGGGTCGATCTCGACACCGACCGACGCCGCCAAAGTTCGGATTCGTCTGTTCAGCGCGGAGCGGTCGAGTCGCCCCAAGGGGGCGGTGCCGAGCGCGAAGTTCTCGGCCACCGTGAAATCCGGTACCAAGGCGTAATGCTGATGCACAACGCTGATACCACGCGCCAGCGCGTCGCGGGGGCTGGAAAAGGCGACCTTCTCCCCCAAGACGCGGATCGTGCCCCGGCTTGGCGCGATCTCGCCCGACATCATCTTGACGATGGTGCTCTTTCCTGCGCCGTTCTCACCGATCAGGGCGAAAACCTCCCCAACTGCGATGTTTAGGGAAACATCGTCGATGGCCAGAACATCGCCATAGGATTTCGAGACGCCATCGAGCGCCAGGATGGGGCCTGATATCATGGCGCGCTCAGTGGGTTTTGCCGGCAAGCACGTCGGCCATTACCCCGTTGATGACGGCCTGATCCTCGGTCGAGATCAATCCGGCGAAACGGCCGCGGAACGGGGCAAGTCCGATCCCGCCATCGGCGAGGCCCAGGACGTAGCTTTGCGGCTTCAATGTGCCGTCGATCACCCGACCAAGCGCAAGGTCGATGTTCACATTCATGTTGACGAGCGCGGTAGTTACAATTGTATCCGGCGCGAGCTCATAGGAATCAAAGGCCGAACCTATAGCCAGAACACCGGCCTTCTCGGCCGCCTGGATCGTGCCGACCACGTTCTCGTTGCCGGTCGAGGTCACGACATCGGCGCCCTGTTCGATCAGCGAGGTTGTGATCTCGGCGCCCTTGGCGACATCCGAGAACGACCCGACATAGGACGAGAGGATCTTCGTATCGGGCTTCACGCGCTTCGCGCCGCGCGCGAAACCCGCATTGTAATCCTCGATCACTGGGACCGGGATGCCGCCGACATGGCCGATGGTCCCGGTCTTCGAGACCAATGCGGCGACGGCGCCGGCAATATAGCCGGCATTGCCCCAATCATTGTCGAACGAGGCGACATTCGGCTCGGCTGCGACCTGGGCCGTGTTCACGATGAACCAGGTTTCGGGATAGTCGGCATGGATGTCCATCACCGGTTCGGCGAACTGGAAGCCGTGACTGATGATGACATCGTAGTGATCGCGGGCGTAGCTGGTCAGCACCTCCGCGATTTGGGCGACATCGACATTTTCGCGGACCGAGACGTCGATGTCATATTTCGCTTTGGCCGCCTTGATGCCCTTGTTGGCAGCGGAATTGAAGGTGCCATCGGTGATCGAACCAGGCAGGATCAGCGCGACCTTGAGCGTCTTGGCCATGGCCGGCTGGGCGCAGATTATCATCGCCGTCGCTAGCGCGGACAGCGCAATTGAGCGTATGCTCATTTTTTAGTTCCTCTCTCTGTTGGACGCTCGCGGTTCTTTTGCCACGAGCTTATTCCTTGAAGGGCAGTGCGGTTCAGGCGACGGTCTTCGATCTTTCAATCAGTGCCAGGACCTCATCGACGCTGTAGACATCGCCGAATTGCTGGATCACGTTCTCGAGGGCCGATTGGTGTTCCCGGTCCGAGAGCGCGGCCGTGCCGTCCGAGATCATCACCGGCCGGAAATCCATCATCATGGCGTCTCGGGTGGTGGATTCGCAGCACACATTGGTTTTCGTGCCCACAATCAGCAGGTTGCGGATGCCGAGGCTGCGAAGTACGCGCTCTAACTGGGAACTGCCTGGCGTCAGCGCCGAATAGCGGTTCTTGATCATCTGTATGTCGGCGGGGTCGACCTCCAGTCCCTGCGTGACGCGCTGGCCGGGCGCGTCGGGCACCATAGATTCCAGTGTGCGGATGCGGATCTCGTCGGCGACAAAGTGGTCGATGAAATTCGACCATTCGTTACCGCTGTGCCACTTACGCACGGCATGGGTGACCCAGATCACTCGGCCGCCAAGCCTGCGCACGCCAGCGTTCAGGCGGTTGATCGAGCTTATGATGCCACGCGACAGCGGCACTTCGGCTGGGGCGCCTGCGTCGCAGAAGGTGCCCTGCATGTCGATCACGACGACCGCAGTTTCAGACGGCACCAGATCTTCGAACACATGCAGCTTGCCGCGTCTCTTCACGACACGATCGATGATCTCCTGACGAATGCCAACGCTGTGCATATATTGTCTCCTTGGTATCTGGATCAGAAACTCAAAGCGCCCGGGAACATCCACTGCGAGTGTGTTTCTCGCTGCGCGAGGTTTCCCCCCAGCGATGTGGATCGACGCATTTGAATTGTTTCGTGTCGCCGGCATCCTGGTGGTGGGGCCCGCCGTCGACATTGAAGCGCATCCTGGCTCACGGTACATGGCAGATCTCTTCGCTGTCGTTCGCATGGGCTCGTTGCCCGAGTGTCCGGCCGGAGCTACGACGCTTGTTTGGAAGCCGACCGTGATGGCCGAAAAGCCGAGTCTCATCGCGGGAAAACCCAGGCAGGATGCCCTATTCCGCCGGACCAGATGGAAGGGCAGGCGCCTCGCCGTGGCCCGGCAGAAATTCGAGGGGGCCTCGTCCGGAATTGTTCCCTGGATTGGATCACGACAGCACCAGCGCGTCCGCCAGAGCGGGTTCGCCGGCTTCACTGGTTTCGGTATCGAGCAACTCGCCGCAGTTCGGGCAGCAGAAATGCCTCAGGAATACGCCCGGGAAACCGGTGTCGTAACCGCCACCGGGAATATCGGCTAGGGCCACCTCGGTCAGGACAGAGCCTGTTTTCCAATGCGCACCAGGCTCGCCGAGCGCTGTGGCGCAAGTTGCGCAATACGCCTGTCCGGCCCCGCGCGAACCCTCGACCGCTACGGTGGGCAGAATGAAATTGGTGTATTTCCCGCTCATTTCCGAACTCCATTGCTCAACCGGGTCTTGCGAAGCTCTTTGCGCCGCGCCTCGGTTGCGGCCAGATTGACGCCCGAGGCGTCACCGATTACGCCATAGATGTCGCGGGCGGCCTCGTCGCTGACCTGGCCGGTCTCGACATCCTGCTGGACCCGGGCCGGGTCGCGCCGCAGCGGATCGCCATAGCCGCCGCCGCCGTTCCAGCGCAGATAGAGCGCCTCGCCGTCGTTAAGCGCGGACATGCCCCAGGAGATCGGCTGCCGCTCGCCGGCCGTGTCGTCCAGGCTGCGCGCCGTCAGATGGGCCGCCGCGCCGGTATCGGCTTTGCCGACGCGAATGTAGCGGTTCGGTACGCCGGGATAGCCGCCAGCCAGGCCGTCCGACATCGGATGCCGCGCGCCTTTGCCCGAGATGACGAAGCCCATGCCACCGTCGAGCGAGCGATGCGGGACGAAGGCCATCTCGCCCCCTGTGCCGCCGCGGTATTCGCCCGGTCCGCCGCTGTCCTTTGCGCGGCGGCGAAAGAGATAGAGGATCGGAAAGGCGCTTTCCGCCGTCTCGACATTCGCCATGCGTGAGATCGGATTCGGCATCTCGCCGCCGATGTCCACGCCGTCGCCAAAGCTGCGCGCGCCGCCCGCGCCGGCGAAGGTTTCGGTCAGGATGTCGATGGCATATTGGCCCTTGCGGTTGCGGCCGAACATGAAGATTGCGAAGTGGTTGGCATGCCAGACGGCGCTGGCTTCGTCGCGGTATTTCTCCGAGGCTGATAGCATCTTGCCGATCGTGGCGCAGGCGGCGTTGTTGACCGACTGGATCGCACCCACCGTGGCGACCGAGACAGGCGCCGGGCGGATGCAGTTCACGATCGTGCCCTCGGGCGCGATCATCTTTACCGGCCGGATTGCGCCCTCGTTCCAAGTTATATCATGGCACAGCAGCGGGAAGAGCGGTGCGAAGAGCCCGCCCAGAGAAGCCCATTTCGTGCAGTTGATCGCATTGCGGCTTTGCGGGTCAGAACCTGAGAAGTCGAAGAGCAGTTCGTCGCCCGTCTTGGTCATGGTCAGCCGGACGCAGGCGGTTTCGCCGTTCACGTCGATATACTGACGCGACTGCCAGCTGCCGTCGGGCAGTTCGGCAAGGCGGGCGCGGAACTGGCGCTCAGACTGCTCGATCAGCGTGGCGCCGGCCTCGTCGACTAGGTCGGCGCCGTATTTGGCGATCAGCGCCCCCATCCTTTCTCGGGCGACATTATTGCATGCTATCATCGAGCGCAGGTCCAGCGACACCATCTCTGGCGAGCGGACCATGTTCAGGATGGTGTCCAGAACGTCCTGCTGGATCTCGCCGCGGCTGACCAGACGGATACCGGGGCTGGAGAAGCCCTCGGTATAGATGTCACGCGAATCCGGGCTGAAGCCGCCGGGGTTCATTGCCCCGATGTCGCTGACATGGACGAAACAGGCCGACCAGGCAACCAGCTTGCCCGCATGGTGGATGGGCGAGACCAGATAGACGTCCGAGGTATGCAGCGCCGCCGTGTATGGGTCGTTCAGCAAGAAGACATCGCCTTCATGGATGTCGGTCTTGAAGCGGCGGATCACGGCCTTGCAGGCCTCGGCGGCGCTGGTCAGGTGGTGCAGGAAGCCCACGCCCCCCATCAACAGCGTGCCGTCAGCGCGGTAGAGCGAGACCATCAGGTCATGGCCCTCGTTGGTGATAGCCGTACCCGACACGTGCTTCAGTGTAATCACCGCCTCGTCGATGATGCGGAACAGTCGGTGCCGGATGATCGAGAAAGTCATCGGATCCATTGAGATCCCTCCCTTGCGTTCAGCGGGAATTGCGATTGCTTCAGGCTTCATAGGTCACCACGATGTTTCGCCAGCGATCCATCCGTGCCTTGTGGCCCTTGTGGAGCGCGATGGTGGTGATCGGTGTGTGGATGACGGCCGGCCCGAAAAGTTCGTTGCCGGGTTTCAGCTCGGTGAACTGATAGATTTGGCCGATGGTCATCGTACCGGAGGTGGCGTCGAAGATCCGCCGCTCACCCATCAGCGCGGCGGAAGGATCGGCAGGGCCTTCCTCTTCTTCCGGCAGGGTTGGGCGCGGCATCAGCCCGCGTGCGGTCAACCGGAACTGGGTCATCTCAATCCCGGCCTCGCGGAACGCCGAACCCTTTCCGAACTTTCGCTCATAGAGCGCCTCGAAATCGTCGATCAGTTGGGCGAGGCCGACCTCGTCCAGAGGCGTCGGCGCCGAAACCGGGGTCGTCACCTGATGGACTTGGCGGCTGTAGCGCAGATCGACCGACCAATCGAGCTGCACACGGTCTTTCTCGACGCCTTCCGAGGCGAGCTGGGCGTGGGCGCGTTCGTCCATTGGGGCGAAGATTGCGTTGATCTCGGCTGCCGTGGCATTGCCGGGCAGGGTCTGCGTCACCGTATATTCATGGGCAATGTCCGCCGATACGAGGCCGAAGGCGCAGTTGACCGAGGCGGTATAGGGGATCACCAGTTTGCGAACGGAAAGCTCTTCGCCGAAGGCGGCGGCCAACATGCCACAGGTGCCGCCAAAGGAATGCAGTACGAAATCGCGCGGATCGAGACCCCGCTCCACGGTGATCTCGCGGATCAGGTCGGTGATCTGGGCACTGGCGATGCGATAGATGCCGATGGCGGCCTCGTCGATGGACATCCCCAGCGGATCGGCAACCTTTTGGCGGAACAGTCGCTCGGTCTTTTCGCGGTCCAGTGTGATCGAGCCGCGTAGGAACTGGCCGGGGTCCATATAGCCAATCAGCAGCATCACGTCGGTAAGCGTTGGCTCCTCGCCACCCAGCCCGTAGCAGATGGGACCGGGGCGGGAGCCAGCGCTTTGTGGGCCGACCATCGGCAGCCGGGTTGCGGGATCGACCGAGATGATCGAGCCGCCGCCGGCCCCGATCGAGACCACCTCGATCTTGGGCGCGACATAGTGGAAGCGATCCACCATGGGCTCGCGGGCGTATTCCAATTGACCGTTCTGGATGACGCCGACCTTGAAGGTGGTGCCTCCCATATCGGCGGCGATCACGTCGCCGTCGCCCATCAGGTCGCCCAGGAAACGCGCGCCGATGACACCGGCGGCCGGGCCGCATTCGATCAGGCCAACGGCTCGGTCTGCAGCCTCGCTGGCGGGCAGGAGGCCGCCATAGCCCTGCATCACCATGATCTGGCCATCATAGCCCTTGCTGCCTAGCAAGTTCTGGAGATCGGTCAGATAAGCATGGGCGATCTTGCCGGAATAGGCGTTGATCACAGCAGTGGAGGAGCGTTCGTATTCGCCCGGAACCGGTGCGATGTCCGAAGACAACGTGACATAGGTGCCCGGCGCTACGCGTTCGGCGATCTTGCGAATGCGGGCCTCGTGCTCGGGGTGAAGGAAGGACCACAGCAAGGCGACGGCAATCGCCTCGACGCCTTTCTCTTCGACGAGGCTGCGGATGCCGGCCTCGACGGCGGCCTCGTCCAGCGGCAGCACGACTTCGCCGCTGCTGTCTACTCGCTCGCGGATGCCGACCACGGCGTCGTGCGACACCAGAGGTTCGGCGCGCTCGGTCTTGACCGGGTGCTTGATCTTTTCCTCGGTCAGGCCCGCCCAGCGGCCATAAGCGCCACGAGTGATGTGCAGAGTGTCCTCGAAGCCCTCTGTGATGAGAAGGCCGGTCTTCGAACCATCCCGCGTCAGCACGGCATTGTCCACGACGGTCGAGCCGTGGATGAACAGGTTCGTGCGCGCGAGAAGCTGTTCCAGCGTCAGGCCCATGGGCTCGGCCGCGGTGGCGATTGAATTCATCACGCCATTGGCGAAATCGGGCGGGGTAGACAGCGCCTTGCCGATGTGAATGACGCCATCGCTGCCGAACACAATCGTGTCGGTGCACGTACCCCCGACATCCGTTGCCACAAGGTAACGGACGGTTTTGGTGTCGTCGAGCATAAGCTGACTATCCTCCCTGCTGGTTATCTCGCGCGGTCCGGAAACCGCTGCCGTTCGATTATGTTGATCATCCGCGTCACGCCGCTGTGGTGCGCCATAGGGTGGCTTGGCTCGGATCGGCCCGGATACATGTTCCCTTCGTCACGCGGTTCTCCGCTGTATGGGGGCCCTGCGCGGTAATTATCATTTAGTATATATCACATATACCATTTGAAATTTTGTCAACCAGCTTGACGTCCATTTGCACGGCGCACTCACTGTTCACTCTGGGGCGTTGTCGCGAGCCAGGGCCCGGACGTCCTCGCTCATTAGGGCGCGGATGATGCCGCAGTATCCGGTGCAGCGGCATACGTTGCCGTTCATCTGCTCTCGCAGCCATGCCTCATCGCTCAGCCGTTCCAACGGCGTCTCGGCCAGCAAAGCGGCGGCCCGCATCAGTTGGCCAGGCGTGCAGAAACCGCATTGAAAGCCGCCATGGTCGGCAAAGGCTTGTCGTAGGGGGATGAAACGGTCGTCCAGCCCCTCGACCGTGCGCACCTCGTCGCGTACCCGGCTGGCCAGCGTGATGCAGGCCTGTATCGGCTGGCCGCCGACCAGGATTGTGCAGGCGCCGCATTCGCCGGCGCGGCAGCCTTGTTTCGTGCCGGTGAGGCCAAGCTGGTCGCGCAACACGTCGATCAGGCGAGTTGCGGCCGAGATCTCCACCTCATGCTGCCGCCCGTTAACCGTCAAGCGGATGATCATGCCGTTTCCTTTCCGGCCAACGCGCGGGACAGCAGGTCCTCAAGCATGTCCGCAACAGCGAAAGCCTTCCAGTGATTGCCTGGCAGCGGATGCGTCTTCCTTAGCCAGCTACCCACGCTTTCTTTGATCAGCGCAGAATCCGGGCGCCGTCCGGTCAGCCTGCGCTCGATGCTGCTGATGCGCTGCGGCACCGAGGACGCTCCGCCTAGCACCACCCTGAGCTCCGACACGAGGGCATCGTCGGAGACTTTCGCTGAAACGCAGGCCGTTGCGATGGCAAAAGCGCCCTGCCACAGCGCCAGTTTGCGATAGGCCGAGCGACGGTGCAGTGCCTCGCAAGGGATTTCGATGGCGCATATCATCTCGCCCGGTGTCAGGCGCGTCTCGCCTGGTCCACCATAGAGGTGCCCGACATCGAGGTGACGCATCGCATGAGCGCTGCGGATTTCGATCCGCGCATCTAGCGCGATCAGCGTGGTTGCCAGATCCGAGGGCGTAACGGCCTGACAGCGATGAGCATCCTGAATGGCATGATAAAACCGATGGTCGCCCATCACCGCATAGCAGGGCCGCGTCGCGCCGCCCCGCTTGTGGCAGTCGAAGCCGTTGCGGAAGAACCAGCAGCGCTTTGTCTGGCACAGATTGCCGCCGACTGTCGCGGTCTGGCGGATCGGCGGCGTGGCGATCAGCGCGGCCGTTCTGCGCAACGCCGCTCCGCAGGGCTCACTTCGCGCCAGTTCGGCCAGCGTCACCGCTGATCCGATGCGCAGCGACCCGTCGGTCCGCGCCTCGATCCCGCGCAGTTCGTCCAGCGCGGCTACGTCGACCAGCTGACGACCCGGCAGCGGTAGTCCCTGGGTCTCGAGCGCCAGCAGGTCGGTGCCGCCGGCGATCGGTGCAGCGTCGCTTTCACGGTCCAGCAACTCCAGCGCCTGGTCGAGCGTCTCAGCGGGGTGAAGCGCCTCGATCGGCGTCGCTATCGGTGGTCCCCCGAGGTTTTCCGCCAACTCCCGCAGCCCCCTGTGCAGGCCCAACGGATAGGCTGCTCGCACGCCCTCGACCCACCAGCGATCCGGTCGGGCGGCGATCGAGCCGGCAGTCAGTGGCTTGCCGTCGCGCCGCCGCGCCGCCATCACGATCTGGTCGGGTGTATGTGGTGCGCAGCGCAGCCGCAGCCCGGTCGCATGCGCGATAGCATTGCTGACGGCGGGCCCGATGGTGATCAGTGGAATCTCTCCCAACCCCTTCGATCCGAACGGCCCTTTTTTGTCGGTGACATCGACGAAAATCGTCTCGACCGGGGGAGAGTCGACGGGGCGGGGCAGTACGTAATCGGCATAGCTCGCATTGACGACCCGGCCTTCCTCGAAGATCAGCGACTCGCCCAGCACGGCACCAAGGCCCATCACTACGCCGCCCTCGACCTGCCCCTTTGCGCTAAGCGGGTTCAGGATGGTGCCGGAATCATGCGCCGCGACCACCTTCAGTACCTTCACCGAGCCAGTCCTTTCGTCGACCTCGACCTCCACCGCATGAGCGGCGAAGGAATAGGTTGGCGAGATATCCTCATAGCCGCTCGGGTCGGCGTCGTGGAACTGACCGACATAGTCGGACTGCATCGAATAGAACTCGGCCGCGCCCCCGGCGAGGAGGGCGAGCTCTCCAAGCGCGATGACGTGATTGCCCTTTCGGATCTCGCCCCCTGCCCATTCGACCTCGCCGTTGCCGTCGCCGAAATGCGCCAAGGCAACGGCCGACAGATCGGAGCGGACCTTGTTGGCAAGCGTCTGCGCTGCATTGACCGCAACGAAACTACCGCGCGAGGCTCCCGCGCCTGCATCATGCGGCGTCGCTAGCGTGTCCGTGGTGACAATGGAAATCTGATCCATCGCCACGTTGAGGATAGTGGCGACTGTCTGGCAAATCAGAGTCTTCTGTCCGGTCCCAGAATCCCCGCAGCCGGAACGGATCGTCACGTGCCCCTTGCGGTCGATGTCGAGCGCGCAAGACGAACGCAGCATGTAGTCGCGCGACAGTGCCGTAACATGGATCGTGCAGGCGACGCCGACCCCGCGCCCCTTGCCGCCCTGCGGGCGTTTCTCATCCCAGCCGATGCCCTCGCGAACGGCCTCAAGGCAGCGACGCAGCCCGGAGGACTTGATCTGCCAGCCGGTTAGGGAAACCTCGTCCTCATCGCTGATGGCATTGACCAGCCGGAAGTCGATCGGGTCGATGCCCGCCTTCTCGGCCAATTCATCGATAGCGCATTCCAGTGCCCAGTTGATCGCATAGCCGCCCGCGCCGCGAAAGGACGAGGCCGGAACCTTGTTGGTATAGACGCAGCGCCCTTCGGCTTGATAGCCGAGCCAGCGATAAGACGACCCAAGTGCGACCGAGCCATAGACCATCTCGCCCGGCCCGGCCTGGTTGTAGGCGCCATTGTCCACGTCGAATCTTGCGGCAAGCGTGGTCACTTTGCCTGCTGCATCGCAGCCAAGTTCGAGATCGATGTCCCAGGAAAGTCGCCATTTGGTGAAGGCGAACTCCTCGGCCCGCGACTGGTGCAGCGCCACTGGGCGGGCGGTCGCAAAGCTGAGTGCGCAGACCAGCGCCTCTGTGCTGGAGATCTGGGTTCGCCCGCCGAAATCGCCGCCGATAGCAAGCTGGTGAAGCCGCACCGATGCCGGCTCCAGACCAAAAAGCTGCGCCAGATCACGCTGGATCAGGCGTGGGTTCTGCGACGGCGCCCAGACGTGCAGGCAGTTTTCTGCGGGATTCCAATGCGCTTTGACAGTATGTGTCTCCATCGTCGCATGGGTCTGCCGGGACGAGGTGAACGACCCCTTGAGCGAATGGGCAGGTGCGGGCGAGTTCTGCGGCGACAGGCCGAAATCGCGCCGCACATGGGCCGCGACATTGCGTGTCTCGGGATGGGGATGGATGGCGGGGGCCGAGGACGACAGGGCCTTGGCCACCGTATCAGCCACCGGCAGACGCTTGTAGCGGATGTCGATCAGCTCCAGCGCCCGCCGTGCCGTCGCCGCATCGTTGGCCGCGACCAAGGCAACCGGCTCGCCGATGTGGCGGACGACATCCTCGGCCAGAATTCTGCGATCACGGTCGATGGCGCGATAGTCCAGATAGAGGCTCTTTGTAAGGTCGGCCGCGGTTAGCACCGCATGGACCCCCGGCAGCACACGGGCGCGCGACGTGTCGATCGAGATGATCCTTGCATGGGGGTGCGGGCTTCTAAGGACCGCCGCCGCCAGTTCGTCTTGAAGGTGCAGATCCGCCGCATATGCAGCAGACCCATCGGTGATGGCCTGCCAGTCGACATGCCGCGTCCTTGTGCCGATAAGGGTCATGGAAACATGCTCGCTAAGCCGGTGGAACGGGGCGCGGGGTACAGTACCTGGACATACGACCCCGCGCCTGACCGAGAGCCATGTTTACTGGCCGAAGGCGATCCCGATGGCCGAGGGTGGCGTCGGATAGGCTGACGCGGGTGAGCCGATGGGCGTCAAAACCGCCGATTCCACGCTGAGATTACCCAGGCCCCATTTGTCGAGCACGGCTTGATAAGTGCCGTCCTTGATCACGACATCCAACGCCGCAGCAATCACCTTGGCGAAGTCGGCGTTGTCGCCGGCGATCGCGATGCCGTAAGGATGATCGGGATATTCCGGGCCGACTACTTCAAGCCGTCCCTCGGACATCTTCGCCACATGGATCAGCGGCGAGGCATCGCGATAGTTCGCATCCGTGCGTCCGGTCAGCAGCGACTGGTAGACCGAATCGGAGTTGTCATATGTGTCCAGCCGGACAGGCTGCTTGCCCTGGTCGACGCATTTGGCGGAAACCTGTTCGATCACCTGATTATGCAGCGACCCTTTCAACGATGCGACCGTTAAGCCGCAGAGATCCTGCAGCCCGCCGATCTTCTTAGGGTTCCCACCGGCGACCAGGAGCTGCGCACCGGCCTTCTCGTAGATGACGAAATTGACCTTGGCGCCGCGTTCCTCGGTGGCGCTCATTGCGGCGATGGCCATGTCGAAACGCCTGGCATCCAGCCCCGGGATCAGTGAATCGAAAGAGGCATTGGTGAATTCGACCTGAACGCCGGCGACCGCGCCGAGTGCCTTGGCCAGATCCACCGAGAAGCCCTCAGGCGTGACGCCGTCCTCGCCATAGAACTGCTGCGGCGCATAGCCGAAGGTCGAGACGACGCGGATCGTCCCGCGATCCCGCATCGCCTCAGGCAGTTGCGCGTGAAGCCCCGCATCCTCTGCCGGCATCGGAATGTCCTGGGCCTGGGCGCTCGTGGCAACGAGCGCCGAAAGACCTATGGCCGCGGCAAGCCTTCGTGCCGTGACTGGTGATCCAAAGCGAATAGGCATGGTCATTTTCCCCTTTCGTTGATTTTTGTTACATAAACAGTACTGCTCACTTTCAATAAGTCAATGAAGAAGTTTCGTTTTGAAATTACGCTTGAGATCAGATTGCCCGAACGCCCAATTTGATAAAGCCGAATCCAAAGCGATATTCGCCTCAAAAGTCAAAAATCATGATAGAAATCAATGTAATGAAAGTGACCGTCATGGACGCAAATTGGCTGCGGGTTGGTTGCGAGAGCGGATGCAGGGAGAGGATGCCCTGCGTGACCAGCGGCGGCGAAGAGCTGCCTGAGGCACGGTCAGTAAGGTGTATACATTATAATTGGTGCTGTTCGTGGCATCATCGACGCGGGCTACGGCAACCGCGTGGGTGAGACCAAAAGCGATATTCATGCCAGCGATGATCGTATGGGCGATGGTCTCTGCCGATCGCGATCGACGCGAGCGGGGACAGTAATTTTAACGGAACGCTCGAGAACGCCGCCGTGGCCCCTTGCCTTGTGGCTCGTCGCGGTTGCGCTTGAGGGCGGATGCGACGAGACCACCGAAAAGGTCATGATGGACGGCTTTCCCGGCGAAGTTTCCCGCTTCGAGGGGCGCGAAGGGTGTTAGCACGTAGAAACCCACGCCCGCAGGAAGCTGCTCGCGATGCCGCCGATGACGGCGGACAACCAACGTTCAAACAGAAAGTTGTACGCCCAGTTTTGCGAGTTCAATCGCCGTGGGCGTGGCCGTTCCCTTCGGATGGCGTTTCTCTGCCCTGACATATCGGCCATGATCGAGGCGACCGCAAAACGAATGGTACTCAGCGACAACCTCTCCACGGGAAAGTGTTACCGCAGGCCAGCCCTTTACGACCATTCCTTGGTACGGCGTATACTCGACGGCATGGTGTAGAAGAGCAACGTCAATGATCGTTTCGTATTGGTCGTCCCAAATGCAGAGGTCGGCATCGGATCCTACCGCAATGGTGCCTTTTCGCGGATAGATGCCGTATATCTTTGCAGCGTTCGTCGAATTCAACGCCACGAACCGGTTGATGTCGATCCGCCCCTTGGAGACGCCTTCCGAAAACAGGATTGGCGACCGCGTTTCGACGCCCGGAACACCGCTGGAGATTCGATTGAACGGCACGTCGCTCCCGTGCGGGAATTTGCCGGAGGAATCAAAGCGATAGGGACTATGGTCCGACGAGAAGACATCGAAGAAGCCGTCTTCGATCCCTTGCCAGATCGCCGTGTCGTTGCCCGGCCAGCGTGGCGGGGGGCTGCAAAGCGCCTTCGCGCCCTCCATTCCCGGTTTGTCGAGATCGGTCGAATCGAGCGCAATGTATTGCGGGCAGGCCTCAGCATATACCGTGACACCGCGGCGCCTTGCGGCCTCGATCAACTGCATCGAGCCTCCGCTGGAGACATGAACGATCATGAGTGGCACGCCGGTCAGTTCCGCGAATGCGGTCATACGGTAGATTGCCTCGTGCTCCATGATGGCCGGCCGCGCCGCTGGATGATATTTGGGCGCATGGAGGCCGCGGTCGATCAATTTTTCCGTCATCCAATCGATGCCGTCGGCATTTTCGCAATGGATCATCACCATTGCGCCTTCAGATCGAGCGGCGGCCATCGCATTCAGCACCTCGCGGTCGCTGAGCATGACGTCGTCATAGACGGTGAAGAACTTTAGCGACGTGCAGCCATCCGCGATGACATCGGGTAGCTCCTTTGCCAGCGCTTCCGCGGTCGGATCACCAACAATGAGATGGAAGTTGTAGTCGATCGCCGTCTTTCCTCGCGAGCGTTCGTGGTACTCTTCCATGGCCCAGCGCAGCGATTGCCCGCGCAATTGTGTTGCGAACGGGATCATCGTGGTCGTCCCGCCGCAGGCAGCAGCGATGCTGCCGGTAGAGAATGTATCGGCCGTCAGACCGCCGGTTGTCTGCCGCTGGTCAACATGGACGTGACTGTCGATTCCGCCTGGAAGCACCCAGCGGCCCCCAGCATCTATTTCCCGTCGTCCCGGCGCGATCGACTGCCCGAGCGTGTGAATTCGGCCGTCCAGAATCCCGATGTCCGCATCGAAGACATCCGATGCGGTGGCGCATCGCGCGTTTCTAATGACCAGATCAAAATGTGACATCCAGAATTCTCTTCCGTCAGTTTGATTGCGAGATGATTTGCGGCGCCGCGCCGCCGCGCGGCACGATATCCGCCGTTAGCTGGTATCGTTCGGGGTGGTAGAAGCCGTTGATGAATGCGACGGGGATTCCGCGCGCGTCGAAATACAGCCGCTCCATCTTGATGACCGGCGTGGCCGGGGCGATGTCGAGATGGGCGGCGAACTCGTCCGGTATCGCGGTCGCAATGATTCTCTGCTCTCCGGACGCAATCCGAATCCCAGCTCGTAGGAGGATGCGCTCCGTCGGCTGCTCGTGACTGGCGAAGTCCTCGGGCTCGATCGAAGGTACCAAGGACGCAGGGAAATAGCCTTCGCCGACCATGAAAGGCTGCTCGTTGAGCGAGACGATGGTGCTCTCATAGCGCGCTTCGGCATCGTGGCTCGCCCGCAGCCTTTCGGCGACGATGGTTGGCATGGGGACGGTAGCCGTCTTCAGGAGGACGAACCTAAGATGCCGGTCGAGCGCGAGTATGTCTTCCAGATATGCTCGCAGGCGAACTGACTGCAGCGCTTCGCGAGATTCGGCGACGAAGGTGCCGACGCCCTGGCGACGAACCACGAATAGATCCGCTACCAGTGCGTCGACGGCACGACGGAGCGTAATGCGGCTCACGCCATATTCGCGGCAGAACTGTTCTTCCGTAGGCAGAAGATCACCGGCCTTGAACTCGCCAGAAGCAATGCGTCGTTGCAAGTCAAACTGAACCTGCATGTAGAGTTTGCCGGATAGCGGTGAACCTATCATCCAAAAGCCTCACTATGTCTGATGCGGGCGCGGGTGGGATGCTGGACGCTGCGTCACGATGGTTGGCCCTTCGTAGCTTTCAATGCGGGTGCATTCTTGCGAATCCAGTCGATTCCCAATCTATCTACTGTGCGCGCAGTCTTGCGGAAGTCGCAAGCGAAGGCGGCACCGGCAAGGTCGATCATCGCGGTGGTAAGCGGAGTGGGGCAGGCGACCAGCCGGGCCAATTCTTCAAACGGCACCAGATCGCACGGCAGGTCTTCGGTGATGTAACGGCGCTGGAGCTTTGGACCGAACCGCAGGACCTCATCCAACCGCGTGCCGGGCGGATAGGCGCGAGCATCGAATTCTTCAACCGTAAGCGGAACCAGGCCCAGCCTCCGGATCACTTCAATACGTTCCTTTTCAAAAGACTTGGCAAGGTTGACGATGAGATCAGTATACGCCTCGCCGAAGTGAAGAAGGCCGTGGGTCAGGTTGCCATGGTCAGCGCTCAGCAGGCCGAGATGGCCGATCATGACCGGCAGATGGCCGAGGCTGTTGGGATTGTTCAATCCGCTTTGCAGGGCGTTGGTGCCAATCTCGAGTTCAGGCCAGAACTGCTCCAATTGGCGGATCGCGATCTCGGCATCTGCCGGCGTGGCGCCTGTGAGTTCAAGCCATTGCTTATGGCTGCGCGTAATCACCGTGCCGGGATTCGGCTTGCCGCACAGATGCAGCGCATTGATCGTCTCGACAATTGTCGGGCGCTCCTTGCAGCCTGCTTCCTCCAGGGCGCGCTCGAAAATGCGTCCTCCCCCGACGTAGCCGCAATGCAGGACAACAAGGTGATTGGCCGTGAGCACGCCTGCGAGGCGCTGGGCTACCCTTTCATGCTGATCTGCGGTCACCGACACCACGATCGTCGGCGCGCTTGCCAGTTCGGCGGGCAACTGGGCCATCGCAGGTAGTGGAAGCAGCCCTTCGCCGAATATGCCCGAGTAGTTGAGCCCGCCCTGAGCGACGACCGCCGCTTCGATGTCCGGGTTCTCATCATACCAGGCCGCGATCCGTATCCCTCTGAGATGACCGTGGGCCGCGAGTGCGCCTCCCGAGGCACCCATGCCGACAAATGACCAATCACCCTTCATACAAATGTCCTCTTGCGGAGTTAATTTATTTATGATGTCATCATAACAACATGATAAATGAAAAGGCAAGCGTGCCTTTCAGGTGGAGGAACTGCGATGGGTCGAAGTCTTCAAAAAGCCATTCGGAAGGAGCCGCACGTGATCGCGTCCGGGCTGCCGCGGCCCGAAAGCGCAGGGATCAAGGTTCAATGAGTCTCGCGACGCATTGTGCCGGCAGCCCCATCGGGATGCCGGGGAGTTGTTCGCGAACCGACAGGATCCCGGCATGACGAAGCAAGGATCAAATGCGATGGAAATCGAACGATCGTCAGTGTTCTCCCAGCCGGCTCTCAAGCAAAACGCTCGCCTGGCCGCCGGTCCCAATGTCCCCGACGATGCGCCGCTTGTCCCCCGCCGCCGCCCGTGGATGCCGGTAGCCGCCGCTGCGTGCGTGGCCGTTCTGGCTTTCGCGTTGTGGAAGCTGCTGGAGAATCCGGTCGTCGACCAGGATGTCATCCTCGAATATCTGTTCAAGGATGTGACGCTCCGGGGAGTGGGCGTCACCCTTTTCCTGACGACTGTTTCGATGGCGGCAGGTCTGGCCGGCGCGGTCGTCCTGGCCATGATGCACCTCTCGGACAACTCCGTGCTTTCGGGAATCGCCCGGCTGTACACATGGCTGTTCAGAGGTACGCCGATTCTCGTGCAGCTCATCTTCTGGGGGTATCTCGGCATATTCATCCCGGAGCTCTCTCTGAGCCTGCCGGGTATCGGCACGATCTTTTCTGTTCCGACCGCGCAAGTAGTCACGCCGATGGTTGCGGCCATGCTGGCTTTGTCGCTCAACGAGGCCGCCTATTCGGCGGAAATCGTCCGCAGCGGTATCCTCTCGGTACCTAGGGGGCAGGTCGAGGCAGCACGCTCGGTAGGGATGACCCGGTTCCGGACATTCCGCAGAGTCGTCATGCCCCAGGCCATCAGGGTCATCATTCCGCCGATGGGCAATGAGGTGATCCTGATGCTCAAAACCACCTCTCTCGTGTCGGTAATCGCCGGCGCCGACCTGATGACCAACCTGCAACACGTCTATTCGCAGACCTTCCAGGTCATACCGCTGCTGATCGTTGCCAGCATCTGGTACCTGTTCATGGTCAGTATCCTGACAATCCCCCAATCGTGGCTCGAGCGCCGTTTCGGACAGTCGCTGGCCCGCTCTCAGCCACGGCGCCGAAAAAGTCGTAGCTCGGACTCGAAGGCCGGGAAACCGGCTCTCAGCGATAAGAGAGGTTGACCAGATGATCGCAAATCCCCTCGTCAGCGTGAGGACCCTGACCAAGTCCTACGGCCACAAGGTCGTCCTCAATCGCATCAGTCTCGATATCGCCGAAGGTGAGGTGGTTGCACTGATCGGGCCAAGTGGCTCGGGGAAGAGCACGCTGCTCAGATGCATGAACCACTTGGAACGCCAGGACAGCGGGTGTGTCCTCGTCGCCGGTGAACCGGTGGGCTATTCGCTGAAGAACGGCGAATTGCACGAGTTGCCCGATAGGGCGCTCTCGTACCAGCGGCGCGGCATCGGCATGGTGTTCCAGGGGTTCAACCTGTTTCAGCACATGACGGCGCTTGAGAACATTATCGAGGGGCCGATTGGCGTCCTCAAGCTTCCTCGCGCCGAGGTGGAGGAAAAGGCCAGGCATCTGCTCGATCTGGTGGGCCTGGCCGATTGGGCCGACCACTATCCATCGCAGCTTTCGGGAGGCCAGCAACAGCGCATCGCTATCGCTCGTGCGCTGGCAATGCGGCCACGCGTCATGCTTTTCGACGAGCCGACCAGCGCGCTCGACCCGGAACTCGTCGGCGACGTGCTCGAAGTCATGCGCACTCTGGCCGGTGAAGGCATGACCATGATCGTGGTGACCCACGAAATCGGCTTCGCACGGGAGGTGTGCGATCGCGTGGTCTTCATGGCGGACGGGGAAATCGTCGAGCAGGGCGAGCCAGGCCAGGTCCTGTCAGCCCCGGTGCACGAACGGACCCGGGATTTTCTCCGCAGAATCCTTTGATAACCCAAAAGAGAGGAACAAAATGGGCATCAAGAGAAAAGTAGTGGCCTCGCTGGCCGTTGCCTTCGCAATGGGAGCGTATAGCGGCAGCGCGCTTGCCGGGTCCGAGACGGATCAGGTCGTGCTCGGCAAGACGATCACCAAGGACAATGAGGTGGCCGCGCTCGTTCCGGCCAAATTCAATGGGACGCTGCGCATCGCCACGTCGGCGCCCTATCCGCCATTCGAATATCTCGATGACAATGGCGAACTGACGGGTATCGATATCGATGTGACACGGGCTATCGCCGCGAAAATGGGCGTCAAGATCAGCTTCGACAACGTCCAGTTCGACGGTATCATCCCCGGCCTCCAGGCAGGCAAATACGACGTCATCGCGTCGTCCATGGGTGATACCGCCCAGCGCGAAAAGGTCCTCAACTTTGTTGACTATACAACGTTGGGCAACGTCGTGCTGGCACGCGACTCCGACCAGTCGATCAACGACCTCGTCGATCTGTGCGGCAAGACAGTGACCCGGCAGAGCGGAGACGTTTTCGCTACCTTCATCGACAAGATTCAGCCTCAATGCCAGAGCGCTGGGAAGAACGAAATCACCATCAAGACGCTTCCCGATTCCAACGCCGCGCTCCTGGCGATCAAGAGCGGGTCGGCGGATGCGCAGATCGTCAACATGTCGGCGGCTGAAAGCCTCAACAACGCCAAGGAAAACAGCGGCCAGTTTCGTGTCGTCAAGCCGGCCGACAGGCCGCATGGATGGAGCCCCCAGAACGGCGGGTTCGGGGTTCTCAAGTCCGAAACCGAGCTGACCGCAGCGATTGAGGCGGCCACCAAGGCGATCAAGGCGGATGGCACCCTCTTGGCTGTCGCCGAGCACTACGGCCAACCCAGCATCGTCATTGACGAGGTGGTCGTGAACAAGCCGACCAACGGCGAGATGTGATCATTTTGTCGAGGGGTACGGGAGTTTCTCGTGCCCCCAACCCCCTACAGACTTTGACGCCGCCATGATCGAGGGCGGCACGAATAGCCGAGCAAAGGTTTGAAACGATGGACATCCTGAAAGTGTCTTGTGCCCATGACGTTGCGTACGTCCCGCAATATGCGGGGCTGGCCACAGGCCGTTTCGCGCAACAGTCGCTCGATCTGTCATTCTACAAGAGCAACGGCACTGTTGATGACACCGTCGGTGCGATCAATCGAGGCGATGTCGATCTCCTGCTCGGCAGTTGCGTGTATGGCCTCAGACTGGCGGAGACGGGAATGGATCCCGTCATCGTAGCGCAGAGCAACCAACAGACGCGGCATGTCGTGGCGCAACGCACGGGCTCCGCCGAGGGTCTGCGATGGTCCGATCTTCGAGGCAAAATCATTGTCGTGTACCCCGGAGAGGCGCCCACCGCTTGGGCCGCCTTCACCTATGCGCTCAGCCAAGCGGGGCTCTCCTTGGGAGATGTCAAGCTGATCTTCGGCTACACGGCTCAGGACGCCATCGAGGAGTTCGTCCGCGGCGTCGGTGACGTGCTGTTCGTCGATGGTGAGGCGGCCCTGCGCGATGATCTCCCCACCTTACTGCCTGTGAGCCGCCAGTCCGGCCGTCTGCCATGGAGCGTCTACATGGCCGACCGTCGGATGGCCGAACGAAAAGGGCCGTTGCTGGCGAGGTTCGCGCAGGCATTGGACGATACGCAGAAGTGGCTGGCAGTTCAAACTGCGGAGACGATCGCCGCTACAGTCGCGCCGTATTTTCCGCACTATGCTCCCGCGCGGCTGGTTTCGGTCATCGAATTCTATCGCACGCTGGAACTGTGGGCATCCACCAGTACCGTTCAACTGGATCAACTCCGGCGCTGGTCGGAGGCCTTGCGGCTCGGCGGGCTCCTCGCGCCCGACAAGCAGTTAAAGGACTACCTAGGTGTTCTTTGACGGCCCGCTGGCAGCGATCGCTGAACACGCCGCAAGGCATCCCGATACGTTGCGTGACCATTATGCGCGGCTGTTCGATGACATAGGGCGCCGGGATGGCAAGCTCCGGTCCCTATGCGATCCGACATGGGAGTGGCTGGAAGGCGAACTCAACCGGATCAGCGCGCTGCTCGCATCAGGTGGGGGCACCGGTCTCGCGGGTGTACCCATCGGCGTGAAGGACACGATCGTCGTTCCGGGGCTGCCCACGCAGGCAGGTACGCAACACGATTTGGGACGCATCCTGTCATTGCCGCCTAGCCCCGCTGTGATCGCGCTCCAGCAAGCGGGGGCCGTCATTGTAGGAAAGCAGGCGACGCATCAGTTCGGATCGAGCGCCGGGCCGGCGCACACGCAATCGGTTCGCGGCGCGGACTATTTCGCCGGGGGTTCTACGGTGGGTGGTGCCGTCGCCGTGGCCGCAGGCTTCACCCACGTGGCCCTGGGCACCGACGGTGGTGGTTCAGTCCGGAAGCCTGCCGCGCTCGCTGGAGTTGCCGGCTTGCGCCCACGCAAGGGTTCGATCTCCGACGAAGGTCAGGTCAACGGGACCGTATTCGGACAGAGCACGGGTCTAATCGCCCCCAGCGCACAGGACATCGCGATGGTTCTGAAACGATGCCCGTCTCTGTTGACGGCGCCGTCCAACGACCTTTCCTCAAGCCGCGGAAATCCGACTATAGGCGTGCCGGATATTTCGTGGATGAACGTCGATGCGGCAGTCGCGGCCACCCTGCGTGCGTCGGCAGGCTGGCTCGCACGGATGGGTTACAAGATCGTGCCCACTTCCTTGTGGTACACGGAAGAAGCCAAGCGCGATTTCTTCCTTGTCGTGAGCTTCGACAATTGGATGTTCCATAAGCCCTTGATGGTGGAGCACAGCGAGATCTACAGGCCTGACGTCGCCCGCGTGATGCGCATGGGGGAGATGATCGAGCCGCACGAAGCTGACGCGGCCAGGTACCGGCTTACCGAACACCGAGCCCGGTTCCTTGACGCTGCCGCATCCGAAGGCCTGGATATGCTGCTCGTTCCGAGCGTGCCGTGGCCGGATTCGCATAAGAACTCCGCAAGTTTCCAGGACCTGTCAGCCGAGGCCGGGCGTTTCGGCATCATCGCGAATATCTACGACTTCGACAGTTTTTCCGTTCCCGTGGAGCGGGACCAGACGGGCAGGGTGCTCTCAGTAATGCTCCTCGCGCTCTCCTCGCCGCTATCCCAACTGCTGGAGTGCGCGCTGCACGTCGAGTCGCGCCCGCCGTCCGCACCTTCTTGGTTCGTTCGGTCTAGGCGCTGATTGGCCCGGACAGAATTGCTGCCAGTCTCCTGGCGGAGGGCTCATGGACGAACTCTATCTTCCACAAGTGACGCCAAGGGGGGCGAGAAATGTTGGACCTTTTGAGGCATTGGCTCGAGCGAACCGGTGCACCCGGCGTATCGATTGCTATTGACGACGGCCACGAGATCAATTGCATATGCACGGGCGTGGCCGACCGGCGCACAGATGCTCCAGTGCGTAGCGAGACTGCTTTCCAGTTTGGGTCCGTCTCCAAGACGATCACCGCGTTTGTGCTTGTAGAGTCTCTCATCGAGAAGGGTATCTCCTTGGATACCCCGGCGGTCGAGGTCGCGCCGGATCTCAGGGCCAGCAATGAGCGTGCGTTTCATGACATCACGTTCAGGCACCTCCTCTCCCATGCAAGTGGCGTGGATTCCCAATGGTGGGTGGACGTCGGACAGGGGAACGACGCCCGTGCTTGCGCTGCCCGCGCCATCGCGGCCACGCCGCTTATCGCTCGACCCGGCGAGCTCTTCTCCTATTCGAATTCGGGATACGTCTTGGCGGGCTATCTGACGGAAGTGTTGAGTGGGCGGCGCTGGGAGGAATATGTCGAAACCAAAATTGCTGCCCATATCGGGGAGCATTCCATCTCCGCTCTGCCGGAACGCATTCTGCTGCGGCCATCGGCTGCGGGATATGTTGGGCGGCCGGATCAGGGAGGCGCTCCGGTGCCTGTTGCGAGATGGTACGCCCCGTTGGCTTTGAGCCCAGGCGGCGGCCTCGCAGGAACGCCCGGCGATCTAGCCAAGCTCATGCGGGGCTTGCGCGAACAGCTCGGTTTGGGCCTGTCACCGGACGCCGATCCGGCGGCTGGGGTCGTCGTGCCGACCATAGGTTGGCGATACGATGGATGGGGGCTCGGGATGGCCAGATATCGGGTGCGCGGTGGAGGCGTGTGTTGGGGACATGACGGCACGACCGCCGGTCAAGCCTGCGCCGTGCGTCTGCTTGAAGGGCGCGGCGAAACGGTAGTCGTGGCGACAAATGCGGCATGGGCGGCGGCTGAGGTGGGGCGGCTCGCGGAAGATATCATTCTCAAGCTCGTCGGGGCCACCGATCCTGTTTCGGCCGAACCTCCGCGCAATTCGCTGGCAGGGTACGGGTCGTGGCGCCTGTCGGCAGACGAAGACGTGTCGGGATGCTACACGCGCCTGAACTCCACGACATTGGTGCGGGCGGATGCGGGGCTCCTCGTAGAGGAGGTATATTCGCCGCAAGACGAAGCCAACTGGTTCGGGAAGAAGGACCCACGTGGGACGGACCGGATCACGACTCGACTTGAGCGGGTTGAGGGGCATTCGTACAGCTCGTCGAGCAAGGAGTTTCACTTCCTCCGGCACACGGACGACCCAGGCCGCATCTATGTCCACGACGGGATGCGTGCAAGCGTGCGGACCCATCGACCTTGGATCTAGAGTGTGCCCGACCTCATCGCTTCGAAAGCCATGCGGGCAGCGTTCTTGCCTAGCTCACCGAAAATGGACGCCGTGCACTTGCGTGGCTATGTGGGCAGGGCGGTTTTGTGAATAACGGGATGTTCGGTGCCGCGCCCAAAAGAAAGCAGTTCGCGTGTGTATTCCTGAGCGGGCGCGCGAACGATCTCTTCGGTCCTGCCGTATTCGATGACATCCCCACGGCGCATGACCAGAAGGCTGTCGGAGATATGTGCGACGACCTTCAGGTTATGAGTGACGAAGAGCATCGAGAGGCCCCGACTTTCCTTTAGGTCCGCCAACAGGTTTAGGATCTGCGCCTGTACGGAGACATCAAGCGCCGAGGTCGGCTCGTCGAAAATCATCAGCCCCGGCTCAAGAGCCAACGCCCGGGCGATCGCTACTCTCTGCGCCTGGCCGCCGGAAAGCTCGCGCGCGCGGCGCTGCAGGAAATCGGCAGGCAGGCCGCAGTCCGACAACAGGCCCGCAATCTTCTTCTGCATATCTGGGCCGGACCGCTGTCCTTGAGCGAGCAGGGGCTCGGCAAGGATTTCTGCAATCGTCAGCCGTGGGCTGAGCGAAAGGAAGGGGTTTTGCGACACCACCCCGAGTTTTTGACGCGCGCGACGTAGCGCATCGCGTTTCAGGGTGAGCCAGTCTTGTCCGTCGAGTTGCACGGAACCGCTTTCGACCGGCAGCAGCCGCAAGATCGCACGCAGAAGGCTCGTTTTCCCCGAGCCGCTTTCACCGACGATGCCGAGGGTTTCGCCCTTGGCTAGCCGGAAGCTCGCGCCATTGACCGCGGGCTTGGGGCGCGCCGCGAAAAGTCCGCGGCCCCGGTAGCGGATGACGAGATCCTGCACCTCGAGCATCGGAGCCTCGCTCATGCCGAGCCCTCCGGCAAATGGCAAAGCCAGCGATGCGCTGCCAGCGTCCGCTCGGGCGGCGCTTGCAAAGCGCAGACCGGCATTGCCTGCGGGCAGCGCGGGGCGAAGGCGCAACCATCTATCTGTGAGCGCGGCGGCGGGATGGAACCTTCGATGGCCTCCAACTTCGCCCCATGCGGCGCGGCATCGGGCAAGGCCGCCAGCAGTGCTCGCGCATAGGGATGGCCGGGCCGCTGCAGCACGTCGTGAACAGGGCCGGTCTCGACCGACAGCCCGGCGTAAAGCACGGTCGCCCGGTCGCAGGCTTCGGCAATCACATCCATGTCGTGTGTGATCATCAGCACGGTCAGCCCGCGCTCGGCAACCAGCTTGCGAAGCAAGGCCAGAACTTGCGCGCCAACCGAGACATCGAGCGCCGTGGTCGGCTCGTCGGCAATCAGGAAATCCGCCCCGGTCGCCAGAGCCTGTGCGATCACGACACGTTGCTGCATCCCGCCCGAGAGTTGGTGCGCATAGCTTTTCAGCACCCTTTCGGGATCGGGCAGGCCGGTGGCCGCCAGAAGCTCGACTGCCTCGGAATGACGCGCCTGACGCGGCATGTCGCGGTGCGCGCGCAGCACGTCGTCCATCTGCCGCGCAATGCTGAGCACCGGGTTCAGCGCCGCCGCCGGGTCCTGCGAGATCATGCCGATCCGTCGGCCGCGTAGGCGCGCCGCATTCTCGCGCAGGTCCTCGCCATCGAAATGGAAGCGATCGGCGGCGATGCGCGCGCCCTTCGGCACCAGCCCAAGTGCCGCCATGCCGGTCATGGTCTTACCGCAACCGGATTCGCCGATGACGCCGTGGATTTCGCCGCGCTCGATTTCAAGGCTGACCGAGCGAACGGCATGCACATCGCCATCCGGAGTGGGAATGGCGACCGAAAGGTTGCGGATATTAAGCAGAGGCACGGGCGGTACCTCCCTTTCGCTCGCGGAGCGCATCGCCGAGAACGCTGAAGGCCAGTGCTACGATGAAGATCGTCAGGCCGGGCGTGGCCGAATACCACCAGCGCGCCGGGAAGAATTTTCGCCCGGCGTCAACCATCTGGCCCCAGTCGGCTGTCGGCGGCAGCACGCCGAGACCGAGGAAGGAGAGGGCGGCGGCGGTGAGCAGCGCAGGCCCCACATCCAGCGCCGCCTGAACGGTCAGCGGCCGCCCGGTCGCGGGCAGGATGTGGCGAATGATGATGCGTCCATGCGAGACGCCGGCAAGCCGCGCCGCCTCGACATAGGGCTGGTTGCGCAGCACCAACACCTCCGAGCGAGCGAGCCGGGCATACCAGGGCCACCAGGTCACCGAGACGGCGATGATGCTGTTGAGGAAGCCCGGCCCAAGGGCTGCGGCCATCAGAACCGCCAGCAGCAGTGCTGGAAAGGCGAGGAAGACATCGGTGCCCCGCATCAGTGCCTCGTCGATCCAGCCGCCGAAATAACCCGCCGCCAGACCGACCGGCAGGCCAATCAGCAGGGAGAAGGCAACGATCAGCACGCCGTTCGTCAGCGAAATTCGTGTGCCGTAGATGATGCGGCTCAGCATGTCGCGCCCCAGATGGTCGGTGCCGAGCCAATATTGCGCCGAAGGGGAAGAGAGCTTGGCCGCCACGTTCGGCACGCCCACGCCCTGCTGGGGATATGGGGCGACCCAGGGGGCAAGGACGGCAACAAGTACAAGCAGGAGAATGACCACGAGAGCGATCGTGCCCGGCCAGCCGAGGCGTTGAACAAGCCTGGTCATGACAGCGCCACCCTCGGATCGACCAAGGCTTGGGCAATGTCGATCAATAGGTTCATCACGACATAGCAGATCGTTACCACCATGGTGACCGCCGCGATGACCGGGAAGTCCTTGGCAAGGATCGCCTCCGAGACGTAGCGGCCGAGACCTGGCCAGGCGAAGATGATCTCGACCAGGACCGCGCCGGTCAGCGCATAGGCAAAGGACAGGCCGATCACGGTCAGCGCCGGTCCCATGGCGTTCGGTAGAGCATGTCCAAACAGGATGCGCGGCTCGGAAAGGCCAAGCGCCCGCGCGGCGGTGACATGACGGCGCTCGAGAATTTCGATCATGGCCGAGCGCGTCAGCCGCATGGCGACACCCGCAGGATAGGACGCCAGCGTCAGCGCCGGCAGGATCAGGTGCTTTAACGCATCGCCAAAGGCGTCGAGCCGTCCGGCTAGCAGTGCATCGATCAGGTTGAAGCCAGTCATCATCGACAGCGGCGCCGTGACGGAGATCTCTCGCGAGAGGCGCCCGGAGAGCGGCAGGATGCCGAGCCATTGCGCGAAGACAAGCTGCAGGATCATGGCGAGGAAAAAGGTCGGCATGGCCACTGCCGCTATGGAGCCGAAGCTGCCGAGCCTGTCGGGCCATTTCCCCTGCCGCGCCGCTGCGAGCACGCCAAGCGGAATGCCGATCAGCAGTGCCAGGCCAGTGGAAAAGACCGCCAGCTCAAGCGTCGCGGGAAGATAGGCCCGGAGGTCCTCGGCGATCAGTCGGCGTGACTTGTAAGATACGCCGAAATCGCCGGTCCCCATGGCTTTGGCGAATCCGGCGAAACGCTGGATCAGGGGTGCGTCAAGGTTCAGCTCCTGGCGCGCCTTTTCGATCTGCTCGGCCGTTGGGCGCGGGCCGGCATAAAGTGCGGCGGGGTCTGACGGAACCACCTGTGCCACGATGAAGACCAGAAAGGTCACCCCCAACACCACAAAGGCTGAGAGGACCATCCGGCGCAGGATGTAGCGTGTGAGTTCCATCAGACCGCCAGGAGCTTTACCGGCTCAGTTCGTTGACAAAGGTGACATGCCCATAGGCCGGATTGTCGTCATAGCCTTTGATATCCGAGCGGATGATATGAACATTGGGGCGGTCAACCATGAACACGGCGGCCGCGTCCTCGATTACCTTGCGCTGTGCCTCGATAAACAGCTTCTCGGCGCGCGGACGATCGGTGCCCGAGAGCTTTGCGGCCTCGTCGATCTTGGCGTCCACCTCGGCGTTTGAATAGTAGCCGAGGTTGAAGTTCGGCTTCTCTTCGCTGTGGAACAGGCTGACAAGATAATCGTAGGGCGTGACGAAGGTCGGCCACCAGAACATGACGAAGATGTCCTGCGCTGCTTCGGGGTTCGACTTGCCGAGCTGCCACTGGGCTTCCCATGCCATCGGCTGCAGCGTCAGCTTGATGCCGAGGGTTTCCAGATTGGCCTTCCACAGTTCGCCGGCGACGGCCGAGAGTGCCTGGGTGGTGGAATAGGTCATCACCAGCTCCAGACCCGGCTCGACGCCTTCCTCGGCGAGAAGTGCGGCGGCCGCCTTCAGGTCGGTCTGCGGGATCGGCGCCTCGGCGTCGTGGCCCCAGATGCCTGCCGGCACGACGCCCTTGGCGCGGGTGCCGAGCCCCATGGTGCCTGCCGAAATCACATCGTCATAGGGGAAGGCAAGCGACAGGGCCTGGCGCACCTTGACTTTGTCGAGCGGCGCGCGCTTGACGTTGTAGAGGCCGAACAGCGTCTCGAAGGACGGGTTCACCACCACGCGCAGATCGGGATTGGCCTTCATCGCCTCGAGGTTTTCGAAGGGAATGCTGTAGGTCCAGTCGGCCTGGCCGCTTTCGATCATGTTCTGGGCAAGCGTGGTATCCTCAATGATCTCGAAGGAAACCGTCTGGAAGCCGCCTTCCGGCACCTTGCCCCAATAGTCTTCGGCCCGATCCAGAACCGCGCGCTGACCTGGCTCGTAGCGCGAAATGTGGAACGGCCCGGTGCCCGCATCGTTGCCGCCATTGAACCAGGCATTGTCCTTATCGTGCGACGAGGGGGCATAGATCCAGGCCGCGAAGCCGGCCGAGGCGATCAGGTCGATCGGCTGCGGGTCGGAAAGCGCGAAAACCACTGTCAGCGGATCGGGAGTTTCGATGGAGGTCACCGACCCCCAGATGAAGGCAGCGCCGCCGCCGATCTTCTTGGTGCGCTCGATCGAGCCCTTCACTGCTTCCGAGGTGAGCGGGCTGCCGTCATGGAACTTCACGCCGTCGCGTAGATGGAAAGTCCAGGTCTTGCCGTCTTCGCTGACGTCCCAGGAGGTGGCGAGCAGCGGCTCGATCTTGGCCTCGGCGGTCTCGGTCGCCGGGATGTAGCGCGTCAGCCCCTCATAGACGTTGGCCAGAACTGCGCCGTCATTTGAGAAAGAAGTGGCCGGGTCCAGGTCCGGGAAGCTGGTCGGATAGGCAAGCGTGAAGATGCTGCCACTGCCTTCGGCCATGGCGAGATTCCAGCGTGAACTGGTCGCGCTGGCGAGCGCGGCAAGGGCTGCGGTTTGCAGAAAGTGACGGCGGTTCATTTCAGTCTCCCAATGGATTGTCGGCTGGAGGGCGGACGCTCAGGCGTCTTCTTGGTAGTGCGGTACCGGGGGCGCGTCGGCAGAGACGCCCATCGGCACAAAGTCGAAATCATAGCCAAAGGCGCGCGGTCCGACGGAGGCCAGCGCGATCTCGCTGCGCAGCAGCACAGGCGCGGGCATCGACAGCACGTCGATGCGCAGCCCATAGCGCAGCTCTTCCGTGCCGATCGCGCGGCCGGTTTCGGAATCCACGATGCAGATCAAGTCCGGCACCATGGTGATGATCTTTTCGCCTTCACGCGCGATCAGATATTCGTTCTGGATGTCGACAGTGAGGCTGCGCCCGGCATCCGCGTCGAGCCCTGCCACGGTGAGCTTGCCCCGGGTGAAGCCCGCCATGACACGGCGGCCGATATCGGTGACCTTGCCGCGCATCAGTCGCACGCCGCCCGATTGCTTCAGGATGGCCTCGACCGGATCGGCCTTTGCCGCCCTAGCAGTCATCACCGCATCGCCAAGGCTCCATGCCTGGCTTGTGGTGTGGGGCACGCCAAAGCGGCGCACGAAATCGCCGGACATCGGCGCGGTTGTCATCAATGCCGTGCAGCCCATGGCGATGGTGCCCGCGCGCAGGAGCTTTTCCAGCATCTTCGGCGTGGTGGCCTCGGTGACGATCAACACATTGCCGTCGGCATCGGCAAGGGCCGCCGGCTGCACCGCTTGGCCATGGATGAAGAAGGTCGTCATCTGGACTTCGGGGAAGGCGCGTCCCATGCCGTCGGCGTCGACCACCGGCAGATCGGCCATCGCCGCCGTCAGCATCGGCGCAATGCCATTGCCGCCGCCAACTTCGTCACCGAGCAGCGCATCCACCTTGCGTCCAAGATGCCGCTCGACTGCGTTCAGCAGCCGCACGCCTTCGCTGCCTTCGGCGATTTTCTCGATACCCACGGTCGGCGCGCCAATGCCGCCGATGCCGAGGATCTGCGCATCCGGCGCCATGTCTGCGGGGCGCACCATGCGAATTCGCTTGCCGGCGCGCAGCAATGCCTTGGCGCGCAGCGAACCGTGATAGGTGCTGCCGCCGCCGCCGGTTCCCAGGATGCCGCAGCCGATGGCGATACGGTCGATGTCGGCCTCGGTCAGGGTCCAGTATTTCATGCCCGCAGTTCTCCAATCACTTTCGCCGCGACGCGAATGGCATTGCCGGGCAGGTAGGCCAGCGGCGTTTCCTCGATTTCGGCCAGGATCACCGTGTCGGCGTCAGCGCCTGCCTCGACAGCGCGTGCTCGGGCTTCACCCACCACGATCTCCAGGGCTTTCTCGCGGGTTGAACCTTCCAGCGAAACCACGCTGTCCACCTCGCCCGAGACCTGCGCGATCGCCGCGCCGATGGCATTGGCCGAACCGAAATGATCCGGTTTGAGCGAGACCGAGGTGCCCTCGAGAAGACCCTCGACCAGCACCGAACCGCCGCCGACCAGAATGGCGGGGATCGGATCGGCGCTTGGTTTCATGCGGTCCAGAACCGTTTCGATGCTTGCCTTCATCTGCGCCAGCGCCTGACGCGCGAAGTCCCGAGAAATGTGTTTCAGCAGGCTGCGATCCCCCAGGTCGACAAAACCTGCCGCCACAGCGATATCGGTCGCGGTCAATGTATCGCCACCGAAGCACAGCGCCTTTTGCGGCAGCCGGAACCCGACCGAATCCGGACCGACGGTCAGGCTCGGTTCGGGCCGCACGATGCTGCCGCCGCCAAGGCCGAAGGAATAGACATCCGGCACCCGGAAGTTGGTCGGCACGCCGCCGATCATCGCGCCTTCACTGCGGGTGCGAGGGAAGCCCGCGACCAGCATGCCGACATCGGTCGTTGTGCCGCCGATATCGATCACTGCGGCATCGGAAAGTCCGGTGAGGAACGCTGCCCCGCGCATCGAGTTGGTGGGGCCGGAGGCGATGGTGAAGACCGGATATCGCTCGGCGAAATCCGCCGACATCAAGGTGCCGTCGTTCTGCGTCAGATAAAGCGGACAATCTAGACCGAGTGCGGCGAAGGCCAAACGGAAGGCGCCGACCGTCTCTCGGCCAAGCGTGTTCAGGCTCGCGTTCAGGATCGTCGCGTTCTCGCGCGGCAACAGGCCGGTGCGGCCGATCCTGTGTGAAAGGCTGACCGAAGCCTCGGGCATTTCGTTCGCGATGATCTCGGCCGCTTCATTCTCCATGCGCGGATCGACCAGCGCGAAGACCGAGCAGACCGCTATGGCCGAGATTCCCTTGGCCCGCCAGTTGCGGCAGGCGGCACGGATCGCCACGATGTCGAGCGGGGCGATTTCGGAACCGTCATAATTCAGGCCGCCGCCAACCATGGCAGCCCCGCCTTCGACGATGGGGCGCAGATTTTCCGGCCAGTCGATCATCGGCGGGAGCGAGCGCGTTGCGGCTCCGCAGAGCCGCAGGACGCCGACCTTTTCGAGGTGACGGCCTTCGACTACGGCGTTGAGGAAATGTGTGGTGCCGACCATGACCGCATTGACGGAGGCCGCGGCCACGCCCGCTTCGGCAAGGACTGTGCGGATCGCGGCGCCGACGCCTGAGGTCACATCCGCCGTGGTCGAGGTTTTCACCGTCGCAAGAACCTCGGTGCCACGCAGCAGCGCTGCATCCGTATTAGTTCCGCCTACATCAACCCCAATGCGCAGCATCGGTTATCCTTTCTTTCTATCGCCAAGGTCCGTTCCGCGGCTGAGCGCACTCGTCCTTGTGCCGAAAACCTTGTAGAGCCGCAGGACGACCGAGCTCGTCACGCGCTTGACGCCGGGCAGCTTGCCCAGTTCCTGATCGATGAATTCCAGAAGCGCCGCATGGTCGGCGACAAAGAGCGAGGCGCTCAGGTTCGACGAGCCGCTCGTCGCGGCGAGGTAGCCGATCTCGTCATATTCAGCGAGCAGGATGGCAACTTCATCCACCTGCCCCGGCTCGACCTCGATGATCAGCTCGACCTGAACGTCGCGTCCCAACGCCACCGGGTCGGGAATGGCCCCGATCACGATCATCTTGGCCTGCAGCAGCGCGGCGATGCGATTGCGGACGGTGCGCTCGGATACGCCGCCGATCCGGCTCGTAATCTCGGCGGCCGAAAGGCGCCCATCTTCAGAGAGATAGCGAATGATCTCGCGATCCAGATCGTCAATTACGTAGCGCTGCGACATGCAGGAGTTCCGTACCGGCTTGATATCTGAACTTTCATTGCCGAAACGGAAACAAGTCAAGATTTTTCTTCCGAACTTGTCACAAAAACAAGCCAAGGCCATACATCTCGGTCACCGGCCGCATGACAGAAAAGTCGCTCAATCGATATTGCAATAGGTGCTCGGCGACTGGTCCGGCGTCTTCAAGCCGCAAGTACGGTGAGCAGGGTGCTGATCCTACGCAGCGGCCAGCGCGAGTTGGCCGGCAACGCCGGGCGACACAGCGTTAATGTTTACGAGCGTTGGATTGCAGCAGACATGCCCACGTGGCCGGTGGGCAGCCGTATCAGGCGCTAGCGGTTGGCATCTTAGCGCGGCGCCAACGCGAATTGCGGAGCGACGCAGATGAGCAGCCCGTTATCGGCGCGCTTGTGTCGGCGGAAGCGCTAGGCCCTGCCTACCAAGTCCTTCAAACCGCGTCGGCAATAGCCTGTGCTGCGGCGTCGAGTGCGCCGGTCCCATGCGGAATGCCAAGGGACCGCATGCCCGCCTCCATGACGGAAAGCACCCCGAGCGTCATATGGGCATTGACGTGGCCCATATGGGCGACGCGCAGATAGTCGCGATAGGCCGGTTCGGTCGGGGCGGCCATGCCGAGCCCGATACCCAGCGTGACGCCGGCATTCTTCTCAACCCATTCGCGCAGGCGCATCGCACCGCCGTTTCCGATGCGCGTGCCTGTCACTGAATACGATCGCTTGTTCTTGTCCGCGACGTTGAGCGCAATGTCACCGCCCTTGGACCATGCGTCGAAGGCGGCCCATACGCTGGAAGCCAGCGCCGCATGGCGCTTCCACGCCGCCTCCAGTCCTTCCTCGTCGAGAAGCATCGTCAACGCCTCGCGCAGCCCATAGAGGTGATGGGTCGGGGCGGTCCCGCCGAAATAGCGGTAGAACTCCGTGCTCAGGCTACGCAGCCTCCAGTCCCAATAGGGTGTCACCAGGCCGGCACCTTCGGAGACGGCGAGCGCCTTGTCCGAGAACCAGATGAAGCTCAGGCCCGGGGGCGTCATCAAACCTTTCTGGCTTGCGCCAATCAGCACGTCGATGCACCAATCGTCGAAATGGAGTGGGTCGCAGCCGAGAGAAGCGATGGCATCCACCGCGAGCAGAGCAGGGTGCTCGGCGGCGTCGATCGCCTTGCGTACCGCCAAGACATCGTTCCGGATCGTCGTTGCCGTATCGGTGTGAGTAACGAACACGGCCTTGATGCGATGCGCGCGGTCGGCCCTCAGGGCCGCTTCGATGCGGGCCGGATCGATCGGTTTTTTGTCAAAGTCGATGGTTTCGACGTCGACGCCCATATTCCTGGCGCTCAGCGCCCAGGTGTTCCCGAAATGCCCGGTAACGGCCGAGAGGATCTTGTCGCCGCGCGAGAACAGATTGGCGTTGGCTGCCTCCCAGGCGCCATGGCCGTTGGCAATGTAAATAGCAACATTTGCTTTTTCGGTTCGGGCCACGCGCCGCAGGTCGCGCAGCAGGCCAGGCATCATCTCCACCAACTCGCCCTGATAGATGTTGGGCGCGGCGCGATGCATCGCACCCAGCACCCGGTCAGGAATGACCGAAGGACCCGGAATGGCCAGGTAGTGACGACCGAATGCGAGACTCATGGGAACTTCCGAAGCTGGAATTGTAGAACCGGGCGGCGAGACCGCCGCCCGATGCAGCTAATTGCCTAACGTGGCGAAATTATCCTTGGAATACGCCAGCGGGGCATCCGTCTCATGCCAGGATCAGCTCAGGATCCACTCCTCGAACCGCTCGGAGAGCTCCGCCGGATCGATGCCGAAATTCTCGATATCCTGCGAAACCACGAGGTCCGCGTAAACCGTGTTGGTGGGCATGCGCTCGGCCTTCGTCGGATCGATGAATTCGAGCGCGGCCGGATTGAGGGGCCCGTCCTGTTGAGCCAGGGTGAAGCCGGCGAGCGGCTTGGGCGAAGTAGCAAATTTGACGAAGGCCTTGGCCGCCTCGGCGTTCGGCGTGCCCTTGGCAACCACCCAATAGGCTTTATCGAGAACGCATTGGTTCCAGGTCATGGCGACCGGCGCGCCGGCATCCTGGGCTGAGAAGTAGCGCGAGTTCCAGATGCCGATCATGTCTACCTCGCCGTCGCGCAGGATCTGCGCGGATTGCTCGCCCGCAGTCCACCACACAACAACATGCTTCTTAATGCGGTCGAGCGAGGCGAAAGCGCGATTCACGTCGAGCGGATAGAGATCCTTTTTGGCCACGCCGTCAGCAAGCAGGGCGATGGGCAGTACACGCGCAGGGTAGCGCTGCAGGGAGCGTGTGCCGGGGAAACGCTCGACATCCCAGAAGTCGGCCCAGCTCTTCGGCTCGGTGCCGTATTTGTCCGAGCGCCATCCCATCAGCGTGCCAAAGGCATGCGAGCCAACGCCGTTCTGCAGGAGCCCACCCGGATAAGGCTCTTCCAGATCTTCCAACAGTCCGCTCTGGTTGGCGCGCAGGAGTTCGGCGGCACCCAGCGTGGTGACGTCGAACTCATAGACGCCGGTCTTGACCTGCGCGGCGAGCTTGGCGAAGGAAACGGGCGAAACCGTTTCGATCTTGATGCCGGTTTCCGCGGTGAACGGGTCGAAGAGATTGGCGCGTGCCGAATCGAGCCAAGAGCCGCCCCACGAGTTGACCGAGATGCTTTTGGTCTCGGCGCGCGCAATGGCCGGCATGGCAAGCCCGCCGGCCATGGCGGCCGCAGACCCAATCAGGAATTGCCGGCGATTGGCTTTGAGGTTCAAAGATTGGTCCAACATGGTGTTACCTCCCTGGTTGCGAAATCCACTGCCGTTGCTGGCGCGGTCAGTTGGCGAAGCTTTGGTATTCGGCCGGTCGCCTCTGCTGGGCCGAGAGGCGGTCGGTCTGGTTGGGGCGAGGCGTGCCTAAGGCACGGCGCAGATCATGATCATCTCGACCTTCAGCGCGGGGTTGGCGAGCGCGCCGCTGAAGCAGGCGCGGGCAGGCGGCCTGACGCCGCTTACCCAGCCATCCCACACCTCGTTCATCTCGGCATAGCCGGCCATGTCCGCGAGGATGATCGCGACGAACAGCAGCTTGTCCTTTCCACTGCCGATCTCGGCGAGACGCGCTTCGGCCTTGGCGAGAAGTTGGGCTGTCTGATCAGCTACGCTCAGCGACGCGTCGTAGGGCGCCTGCGGTGTGACGGCGAAATAACCGGTTCCGCTGTGCACCGTGGCAAGGCTCGCGCGCTGCCCTACACCGAAACGGGTGATGAGGTCGGCAAGTGCGGCTCTAGCGTTCGGCAAGGTCATGTTGATCTCCGCGCGTCACTTGGCGATCAGATAGACGGAGTCATGCAGCCAGCTTATGCAGCACTCCTCGCCTTCCTTGATGATCACGACGTCCGCGCCGAGGACCCGCACGCGCATCATCTGTTCGCCGACTTTGCCGACCACCAGAGCGTTGTCGCCGTAGTTGATAATCGTCTCGACCTTCATGCGCACATTGTGGCGGCCTTCGACCGGATTGCGTGAAAGCTTGATATTCTCGGGACGGATCATCAGCGTGGCTTCCGATCCCGTCGGAGGGCGGTTGCTCGGCGCATATTGGATCGCGCCGATGGCATCGTTGCGCGCCTCGCGCTTCGCGGCATCGGTGATCTTCACATCGATCAGGTTGCTCTCGCCGATGAAGCTGGCCACAAAGCGCGTCTGCGGCCTGTGATAGAGTTCGAGCGGAGTTGCGACCTGCTGGATGCGGCCCTTCTCGAACACCACGATGCGGTCCGACATCGACATCGCTTCGGACTGGTCGTGGGTGACGAATATGGTGGTGACGCCGAGCGCGCGCTGGATGCGCTTGATCTCGATCTGCATCTGTTCGCGCAGGTTCTTGTCGAGTGCACCGAGCGGCTCGTCGAGCAGCAGCAGCGAGGGCTCGAAGACGAGCGCGCGCGCCAGCGCAACACGCTGCTGCTGGCCGCCAGAAAGCTCCTTGGGATGGCGATGGCCGAAGCCTTTCAGGCCGACGAGTTCCAGCATCTCCTCGGCCTTGCGTAGTCCCTCGGCCTTTTTCACCCCACGCATCTGCAGCGGGAAATAGACATTCTGCGCCGCCGTCTTGTGTGGGAACAGACCGTAGTTCTGGAACACGATACCGATGTTGCGCTGGTAAGGTGCAAGGCCGAACAGCGATTTATTCTCGATCTCCACCTGTCCGGAAGTTGCGCTTTCGAAGCCGGCGATGATCATCAGCGTCGTCGTCTTGCCCGAGCCGCTGGGGCCAAGGAAGGTGACGAACTCGCCCTTGGCGATGTCGAGGTCGACCGCTTCGAGGGCGTTGAATTGCCCGTAGGATTTCGAAATGCCGGATAGTTTCAAATGGCTCATGGAAACTCCTGTGGCAGCGCCGTGAGGCGCGCCGGCTTGGTCAAGCAGCGGCGAGGCGCGCTTGTTTGTTGCGGATGTGCGCGACCACCAGCGGCACGGTCACTCCGAGGATCACGGCCGCGAATAGCAGCGTCGAGATCACCGCGATGACCGGGTCGGCCTCCTGCCGGATGCTGTCGAACATCTTGCGCGGCAGCGTTTCGGCGTCGCGACCCGAGATGAAGATTGCGACGACCGTCTCGTCGAAGGACTGGATGAAGGCGAACAGTGCGCTGATGATCAGCCCCGGCCGGAGGATCGGTAGCGTGATGTGGATGAAGGTGCGCGTTGGGCTCGCTCCAAGGCTCAGCGCGGCGCGCTCCAGCGTGCGGTCGAAGCCCTTGAGGTTGGCCGACAACACCAGGAAAGCGATCGGCACGGAAAGGCAGGTATGTGCGAGGATGACGCCAAGATGTGTATGCACGATGCCGAAGCTGCCGAAATAGGAATAATAGCCCACGGCCATGACGATATGTGGCACCGCCAGCGGCATCAGCATCATCAGATCGGCGATGCCCTTGCCACGGAAACGATGGCGCACCAGCGCAAAGGTCGCCGGCACCACCAGAACCATCGTTAGCATGGTGGTGGCGCTGGCGATCAGGATGCTGTTCCAGGTCGGCCGCAGCCAGCTCCAGTCGGTGAAATAGGCCTGGTAGTAGCCCAGCCAGTAGCCGGGCGGCGGGAACTGCAGCGAACGCGCATTCGAAAACGACATCGGAACGACGATCACCAGCGGGGCGGCGATGAAGATCGCAACCGCGATGCCGAGCCAGCGCAGGAAGCGGTTCATGATCAACCCCAAAGTTTGTCGAGGCCGAAGCGGCGGTGGTAGATTGTGAGGATCGCCAGCGTCACAACCAGCAGCACCATGGCCATGGCCGAGCCCATGCCGAAGGCGAGAAACTCGTCGATCTGGTTGCCTATAAGGCCAGCCACCATCTGTTCACGTGGTGAGCCGAGCAGCACGGGCGTGACGTAGAAGCCGAGACAGATGACGAACACCAGCACTGAACCATTGGCGATACCGGGTGCCGTCAGCGGCAGGTAGACGTGGCGGAACAGCGCCAGCCCCTTCGCGCCTAGGCTTTCGGCCGAGCGGATCAGCACCGGGTCGATCTTGCGCATCACCGAATAGATGTTCATCACCATGTAGGGCGCGAGGATGTGCACCATCGCCAGCGTCGAGGAGAAGCGGGTGAATAGAAGCTGCGGCGGTTGTTGCACGCCCAGCGTCTGCAACAGCCAGACGATCGGGCCGTTGTTGCCGAGCAGAACCATCCAGGCATAAGTGCGCACCAGGAAGCTGGTCCAGAAGCTCATCGTCACCAGAAGCAGGATCAGGGTTGCCGTACGCGGCTTGCTGTTGGCCATCAGATAGGCCAGCGGATAGCCGACCAGCAGGCAGGCGAAGGTGACTGTCGCCGCCGTGATGAAGGTGTTGAGGAAAACGCGAAGGTAGAGCGAGCCTGTCAGCACGCGCTGGTAGTTGGCAAGCGTCGGCCGCGGCTCGGTCACGCTCATGATCGCAACGTCGATCAGCGGAACGAGGAAGAACACGGCCATGTAGATTGCCAGCGGCGCAAGCAGCAGCCAGGGCCACAGGTTCTTCCGTTCCGTCAGTCTGGCGATGCAATTACCCATCGCATACCCCTTGTACATCGGCCCATGTCAGGTGAGACACCGGCCATACTCACGCCGCTCACTCCTCGAAGCGTTCGGCGACCCTTATGAATCTCTCACTGCTTGCGGAAGGTTGCCTCGTAGAGACGCAGCCAATTGCCGTGGGTGATCTTGGCGACCTCGTCGTCGGAGAAGCCGACGGCACGCAGGCCACCGGGGACGACGCTGAGGTCATCGACCTTCTGGAACCAGTCCGGCGGAGGCGCCTTGAGCGGCCGGCCCGCGGCGCTGGCGCCGTAGTCCACCCCGCGCGTCCAGCGGCCCTGGCGCATCCAGGCGTAGTCGGGCGCGGTGAAGTTGTGGCTGCGGTCGGTGCCGATGGCAACCGAATCGACGCCGGCGATCTCGACCGTGCGGGCAACCATAGTGCACCAGGCCTCGATGGACTTGCAGTATTCGTCGCCGGTGATGTTGCGATAGGCCGCGCAGCCGATCACGCCCCCGGTCTGGCCGAGCGCCTTCAGCACGTCGTCGGACTTGTTGCGCTTATGGTCGAACAGCGAGCGCGCATTGGCATGGGTGACGGCAATGGGTTTGGACGAAGCCTCGATCGCATCGAGCGTGGAGCGATCGCCGACATGGCTGCAATCCACTAAGATTCCGGCCGCGTTCATCTCGCGCACCACTTCCTTACCGAAGCGCGCAAGGCCGGAATCCTCGGCCTCGTAGCAGCTTCCCGCGAGCTCGTTTTGGTTGTTGTAGGTGAGCTGGACGACGCGGACGCCGAGCTCCGCGAAAAGCTCCACAAAGCGGATGCGGCCTTCGAACAGATTGGCGTTCTGGTAGCCTAGGATCACGGCCACCTTGCCTGAACGGCCGATGCGGTCGACAGCCTCCGAAGTGGTGGCAATCTCCGCCACGTCCGCGTTTTCGCGCACCAGGTCGCGCCAGCGGCCAAGCGAGTCCAGGGATTCCACCGCGCCTTCCCAGAAGCCGCAGGTTACGACCACGCCGCCAACGCCGGCCTTCTGAAGGGACTGAAAGGCCTCGCGGTCGAAGTGACCGCACTGCAAACCGTCGATGATCATGAATTCGTGCTTTCCGTTTGGGTCTCGAGCGCGCGCGGCTTCATCAGGAAGCTGATATCGGTGTCGTCGTCATTGTCCTTGCGACCGATCACCGTGCCGTCCGGGTTGACGATCATAGGGCCGGCGTGGCGGCGCGAAACGACGCTGTCGGGCGCTAGTGCCTTCTTGGCCAGATAGTAGATGCGCCACCACAGTTCGGCTTCGATCTGCAGGCCGTTCTCCAGTACGTCCCATAGGAGCGGGTCGTCGTGTTTGACAGCGCCAATGATCGGCCGTGGCTTTACGCGGAACGTGGCGCGATCTTCGAAGGTCACGGCCAGGCCGGTGCGCCCGCCAAGCCCGGTTGCGATCTTGAGTTCGTCAGGATCGACAACGTTAACGACAGTGATCTCAGCTTCACCGAAGCGAGCGGCGAGTTCACCGAGCAGGTCGATCAACGCCGGCAGCACGAACCAGGCGTGCTGGCCGCCACCGTCGAAGCGCATTGCGCTGCCCTGTTCGGAGAGCACGGTTGTCTTTTCCGGGCGCGCGTTGCGCAGGCTCTCGAAACGCTTTTCCAGCAGCGCGAAGCCGCCGAGGCCTAACTTTTGCGAATACATCACCATGTCCTGCACGGCGAGGAAAAAGCCCTTGGGCTGGCCGGTCATGGAAAAGATGCGCTCGGACATGAGGCGCATTTCCCGCGGCATCACGCGCAGGAAATGCTCAGGCGAGGATGCAGTCATTGAACAGGCTCCGCGGGGTAAAACCATGTGCCGGAATAGCCCGAGCGGATGTCGTCCCGGGTCGGCGCCCCGTGGTAGAGCACGCCGCGCAGATTGCGGTTGAGGAAATCGCGCGTCTTGTCGATGCCGTGGATGCCGCAATTCATCAGCCGAACGAGGTCGATAGGGATGAAGGTTTCCGCGTTGATGTTCGCGCGCGGAGTGTGATAGGCGCGTCCGCGCAGGCACTGGATGCGCGCAACCAGATAGCGATGCTGCGGGTGTTTTAGCAGGAAGCGCGCCACGGTCATGGCGGGCGCTTCGGCCGTGATGTCGGCCATCAGCGCCTGCACGCCGCCGCAGATATCGAGGCCGAGGTCTAGCGCTTCCGGCACTTCCTCGCGTGCGCCTCGACGCGGCTCCTCGGCCGTCTCGGACTTATACCAGACATATTTGTAGGCATCCGGTGAAGCCATGTCGGCGGCGAGCGCCCAGTCGTATTCCTCGTGCAGGATGGCGGCGAGGCTTTCGATGGTCTCTGCAGGCGAGACGGTGAATTCGTCCGGGGCATCGATGCCAGCGAACATTTCGTCCGCCTCTTCGGGCAGCAGCTCGATCAGCAGCGACAGCAGCGTCTCAACGGATTCCGGCTTGGCTGCTTGCTCGAAGCGCTTCATCAGTACATCGAGCGGATAGGTATGTTTCTGTCCGTCCAGCGTGCCCTTATCATGCAATTCGGAGAGGGCGGAAGCAGCCTGCTCTAGATCGGCCGCGACCTCGTCGCTCGAGGTGAAGGCCTCATAGAGCATGCGATCCTGCTTGCGGAAGGTGATCGCCGTGCGCACCAGTTCCTGCAGATGCCGGATGTGCGCATCGCCTGCTTCGACCTGCAAGCCGCAGGCCTTGGCGATGATAGCCTCACGCGCGCCGATCCACTTGTCGATCAGTCGCGGGTGGCGATGAATGAAGAAGATCAGCCCGAGAGCCGAGCCGTTACCGACGCCGAGATAGCGGCGGATGGCCGGGTCGAGCGACACCGCCTTGTCCGACTTCAGTCTGGCGAGATGCTCTACCAGATCGCAGGAATATTCGCGCATCATATAGGCGGTGAGAAGCTGTGCCTGCAGCACACCGCCCAGGGGATGTTCGCGGCCCAACGAAGGGAAGGATCGGGTGCCGAAGGTGCCGTTGCCGTCCAGGCCGGTGTTGCGCATCAGGTAGCAGACCTTTGAAAGGTCCTCGACCGATGGCTGCCGGCCTTCCGCCAGCGCATCCAGCGTTTGATCGAACACGCGCATGGAGCGGTTCGACCGGCACCAGATCAGCGTATTGGGCATTGCGCGGCCGTTGTAGAGCTTCGGCAGCTCTTCCCGCGCCGACTCGACGTCGACTTCGGTGGCGGCGCCCTCGATCAGCGTGCCCATCATATCCCAGGCCCGGCCGATGATGCGGCCCGTGCGCGCTGTGCGGCTCGGCGGGCGAGAAAAGCCGATAAAGCTAAACTCCATCGTTGGTGCCTTGATGGAGTAGACGACCGTGCCCTCTGAATTGGCATCGATGTCGAAGCGCTCGATGGAAATGTCCCAGCGCTCGCGCAGCATCTTGTTCATAAAGGCGCGGGAGCCGCTGAGGCGCGAGGGCTGGATAGCAGCGAGGCGTTCCGGCCGCATCACCTGCGTGCCGGGACGAAGGCTTGGTAAGGGCTGATCGCCGATAGGTAATGGATCGTGCGGCGCGATGGTCATCTCACCGAAGGTCCCCCTTGCTGAATGCTGGTAATCTCAGCCGCGGCGTCGAGCAGCGGTTGCTTGAATTTCTCGAGCTCGAAACGCGTCTCGGGCATGACGAGCGACAGCGTGGCAAAGCACTTGCCTCGGATGTCGAAGATTGGCGCGGCGATAGCGATGACACCACTGTGCGTGTAGCCGCTGGAGACGGCGTAGCCGCTGGCGCGGGCCTCGGCGAGGGTATTTTCGGACGCGAGCTTGGCGCCCCCCTCGCGCAGCCGGGCCAGCGTGTTGTCATCGGCGAAGGCGGTGAGGATGCGGCCCGAGGCCGAGCCCTCCAACTCGAAGGTAGTGCCGATCTTTTGCTCGGCGCGCAGCAGGCTTTCCGAATCGACGCGGGCGACGACAAAGGGCAGCCCCCGGTCAAGCACCGCGACGGAGGCGGTTTCCTTTACCCTTGCCACCAGAGCTTCCAGCACCGGTTGCACGCGCGCGCCGAGATCGGCCTGTTCAAGTGCCGCGGCGGCGAAGCGGCAGGCATGCATGGACAGGCGATAGCGCATCTCCTCGTCCTGTTCGACCCAGCCGGCCTCGATGAGGGTGAGCAGCCGCTGATATGCGGTTGGGCGCGACAGGTTCATGGCGATAGCCACTTCGGGCAGCCGCATGCCGCGCGAGCTGGATGCAAGAACGTCGAGCACGGCCAGCGTCTTGATGACGGTGGAGAGGGGACGGACGCCGCTTTGCTCTTGTATTCTATTTGAATATTCTGTATCCATGCCGAATATAATTCCGCTGACGTCCAAAGCTGTCAACTAGCTTGGACGGACCCATGCCTGTTTGCCGGCCGGAAATTGGCGGCATCCGATTGGAATCGCAGGCGATAATTTTTTCGGGACTTGCCGTTTTCGATCGCTCTATTGGCGATTTTGCGGCTAAAATAATAGCCATGGCTGAGGGAGCGCTGTCTGCGAAGTTGAAGTTGAACGCGCGGCCGCTTCGGAAGCATATGGTTCGGGCGAGGCTGGCAAAGTGGGCGATCAATTCGACATCGGGGCACGTTTGAATGCGATGCGGAGCGCCGCGGGCCTATCGCAGCGCCAGCTGGCGGACCGTGCGGGCGTCCCGCATGCGCAGATTTCGAACGTCGAGAAGAACAAGGTCAGTCCTTCGATCTCGACGCTGCGCAAGATTCTGAGCGGGCTTGGCGTCAGCATGGCCGACTTCTTCGAGCCCGAACGGAGGCCGCTTGCGGGGCCGTTCTTCAATTCGGATCAACTTGTTGATCTGACTTCAAAAGTTGCTGCCAACTCGATCGGTGACGGCTTGGGGCGTATGGTGTTTCGGCAGATCGGTGACGCACGCGGCCACAATCTCCAGATGCTGCACGAGGTCTACGAACCGCAAGCCGATACTGGCGAGACGCTGCTGCAGCACGCGTCTTCCGAAGGTGGCTTCGTCGTCGAGGGCGAGTTGGAAGTGACGGTCGGTAATGAGGTGCGCGTGTTGAAGGCCGGCGAAGCCTATCTGTTTGACAGCCGCATTCCGCATCGCTTCCGGAATATCTCCGACAAGCGCACCGTCGTGATCTCAGGCTGCACGCCGCCCTACCTCTAAAGCTGCGGTCGCGTATTGCTCAAGATAATGAGCAATGATATGGGCGATCCATCATTCCCTAGGGTGATCATCGCCATGCGGGAAGGCCAATATTGTAGAAGCTCAAACAAGGCGCATTTGCGTATGAGGAGGAATGACCGATGAGCGATAAAGCCAGCTTCGTCTGGGATGATCCCTTCCTGCTCGACGGTCAGCTGACCGAGGACGAGCGCCTGATCCGCGACGCGGCCGCCGCGTTTGCCGCCGACAAGCTGGCGCCGCGCATCGAGGAGGCCTATCTCGACGAGAAGACCGATCCGGCGATTTTCCGCGAGATGGGCGAGGCGGGCCTGCTCGGCGTCACCGTGCCGGAGGAGTATGGCGGGCTCGGCGCCAACTACGTCACCTACGGCCTGATCGCGCGCGAGGTCGAGCGCGTCGATTCCGGCTACCGCTCGATGATGAGCGTGCAGTCGTCGCTGGTCATGTATCCGATCTACGCCTATGGCTCGGAGGAACAGCGGAAGAAGTACCTGCCCAAGCTGGCCTCGGGCGAGTGGATCGGCTGCTTTGGCCTGACCGAGCCGGATGCCGGCTCCGACCCGGCCGGCATGAAGACGCGCGCCGAAAAGACCGCCAGCGGCTACAGGATCTCCGGCTCCAAGATGTGGATCTCCAACGCGCCGATCGCCGACGTGTTCGTGGTCTGGGCCAAGCTCAAGGGCGAGGACGGCAAGGACGTCATCCGCGGCTTTGTCCTCGACAAGGGCATGAAGGGGCTGTCGGCGCCGAAGATCGCCGGCAAGCTGTCGCTCCGTGCCTCGATCACCGGCGAGATCGTCATGGACGGCGTTGAGGTCGGCGAGGACGCGCTGCTGCCCAACGTCTCGGGCCTCAAGGGGCCGTTCGGCTGTCTCAACCGCGCCCGCTACGGCATTTCCTGGGGCGTGCTGGGCGCGGCTGAAGACTGCTGGCACCGGGCGCGGCAGTACGGCCTCGACCGCAAGCAGTTCGGCAAGCCGCTGGCGGCGACGCAACTGTACCAGAAGAAGCTCGCCGACATGCAGACCGAGATCGCGCTCGGCCTGCAGGGCTCGTTGCGCGTCGGCCGGCTGATGGACGAGCACAAATTCGCGCCCGAGATGATCTCTCTCGTCAAGCGCAACAACTGCGGCAAGGCGCTCGACATCGCCCGCCAGGCCCGCGACATGCATGGCGGCAACGGCATCCAGATTGGCTACCACGTCATGCGCCACGCGCAGAACCTGGAGACGGTCAACACCTATGAGGGCACGCACGACGTGCACGCGCTGATCCTCGGCCGCGCCCAGACCGGCATCCAGGCATTCTTCTAAGCGAACCTTACCGGCGGCGTTTTCGCGTCGTCGGTCTTATTGCCATCAATCATGACAGGAAAGAGCGCGACATGAACGGCGCCGACATGCTTTGCGACGTATTGCTGGTCAATGGCGTCGACGTCTGCTTCGCCAATCCCGGCACCTCGGAAATGCACTTCGTGGCCGCACTGGACCGCAAGCCCGAGATGCGTTGTGTGCTGGGCCTTTCCGAAGGTGTGGTGACCGGTGCCGCCGACGGCTATGCCCGCATGGCCGACAAGCCGGCCGCAACGCTGCTGCACACCGGTCCAGGACTCGCCAACGGCCTTGCCAATCTGCACAACGCCCGGCGCGCACGTACGCCGATGGTCAATGTTGTGGGCGACCACGCCAGTTATCACCTGCAATATGACGCGCCGCTGACCAGCGATATCGAAAGCCTCGCACGTCCTATGTCGCATTGGGTCGGTCGCATTGACGGTTCGGCCGATGTCCGGACCAAGACGGAAGAGGCCTATATTGAATCTCTGATGCGACGCGGCGTTTCCACCATGATCCTGCCGGCCGACGCTGCATGGGGCGAGGTTGCGCCCGAGGCGCTATCGTCGGTGGTGCTTCCCGCACGCCCTGCGATTTCGGGCGCTGCCCTGTCCGCTGCCGCTGCGGCCCTGCGTAGTGGCAAGCGCACCGTCATCATCCTTGCTGGCCGGGCGTTGCGTGCCAACGCGCTGGAGACAGCCGGCCGCATCTCTGCCGCGACCGGCGCTGCACTGTTCTCACAGACTTCCGACCGCACCGAGCGTGGGGCAGGGCGGGTCGCGGCGCGGCCGGTGCCCTATAATGTCGACCAGGCGGTGGAGGCGCTGCGAGAATTCGAGGTGGCGATTTGCGTCGGTGGCAAGCAGCCGGTCGGCTTCTTCGCCTATCCCGGTAAGCCGAGCACCATGCTGCAACCCGGTTGCGAGATTATCGAACTGGCCGGGCATGAGAACGATCTGGCTGAGGCGCTTGGCGCTCTCGCCGAAGAGATCGGACTGCGCAAGGATTCGCCCTTCGTGCCCAGCCGTTTTGCGCAGCGCGATATCGCGGTGCCCACTGGCGCGCTCAACGCCGACAGCATCTCAATAGCTGTCGCCCGCGCTTTGCCTGACAACGCCATCATCTGCGAGGAATCGATCACCTCCGGCGGCCGGCTGGCAGCCCTTGCGCCGGGCCTCACCCCGCACGACCACATCCCGCTCACCGGCGGCGCCATCGGCGAGGGCATCCCGCTGGCGGTTGGTGCCGGCGTCGCCTGCCCGGACCGCAAGATTATCGCCATGCAGGCCGACGGCAGCGGCATGTATACGGTGCAAGGCCTGTGGACGCAGGCGCGCGAAAACCTGGACGTCGTGACCGTCATCCTGTCCAACCGCGCCTATGCGATCCTTCAGGGCGAGATGCGGAATGTCGGCGTCAACAATTTCGGCCGCAACGCGCGCCGCATGCTCGATCTCGATTCTCCGGAACTCGACTGGTGCTCGCTGGCGCGCGGCATGGGCGTGGAAGCGGCGCGTGCCGATACGATCGAGCAGTTCACCGATCTGTTCGACGCGGCCCTGTCGCGCAAGGGGCCGTTCCTGATCGAAGCTCGGATTTGAGGGGTTTCATCCAGAGCTTTTGAGCTACGCATTTATTTTAATGCCGAGCGTGTGCCCGTTGGCGCGGGCACTTTGCTTCGCAGGCTCATTGCAGGAGGCTTCGGGCGGCTTCGCGCTTGAGAGCCTGCTTTTCCTCTGCGCTGGGCTGATGGCCGCGCAGATAGAGCGCGCAGATCGTGCGCAGCATGGATGCGAAGTTCGGGATCACGCCGTTGATCTCGATTGCCTCGTCATAAAGCTTGGAGATGAACTTCGGCGTCGTCAGCCCCTGGCTGTCAGCGATCTCGTCTAGCAGTTCCCAGAACGTCGCCTCAAGCTGGATGCTCGTTGAATGTCCGGCGATGCGGATCGACCGGTTGATCTGACGGTAGCCTTCCGGATTTTGTCCGGCGAATACCCTGCACATATTGCGACCTCCCGTTGTTGTTGGGCAGGAAGGCCGGAGGGGTCTGGTGACGCCCGCCGTCTGCCCCCGTAGGCATCTTCGGATCAAAACCTCGCCGCGGCAATCGAACTTTGGTCCTTAGCTCCTTCGGCAAATGCCCGGCTCTCTGCCCCCTCTAGCATGTGCATGGATTTGCACGTGGTAACCGGCTGCCACCACCTTTTTTCTGCAGCGCTCATAATAAAATGCGTGTTTGACGGAGTCCGATTTGGCGAAGGCGATTCACTCAATGATCCGGGTTCTCAACGAGGCCCGCTCGATTGATTTCTATAACAAGGCCTTTGGCCTCGAGATCGCCGACCGGCTCGATTTCGAGACCTTTACGCTTGTCTATCTCAGCAATCCCGAAAGCGAGTTCGAGGTCGAACTGACCATCAACAAGGGGCGCGAGGAGCCCTATGTGCTCGGTGACGGATATGGGCACCTGGCGGTGTCGGTCGCCGATCTCGAAAGTGAGCGCGACCGCCTCAGCGCGCTGGGCCTCAATCCGAAAAAGATCGTCGGGATGGAGCACGACGGCGCGCCACTCGCCCGCTTCTTCTTCATTGAGGACCCGGACGGCTACAAGATCGAGGTTCTCCAGCGTCGAGGCCGGTACAAATAGGAGGTCATGCGGCCGCGCGGAATGCACGGCGCCAGCAACTGCGCCCGGCAGGGGCGCATAGCCAGCAGGGAGGAAAAGATGGTCACGATTTACGATGGAAAGCCGGGGCTTTCGCGGCGGGAATTGCTGAAGCGCGGCGGCGTCGGCATGCTGCTGGTGATATCGGGCAGCGCAGTCATCAGCCCCGAATACGCCTGGGGCCTGGAAACCTCGGCGCTGAAGCCCGAGACCATGGCGACGCTCATTCAGATGGCGCGCGACATCTACCCGCACGATCAGCTGGCCGACAAATATTATGCGATCGCCGTCAAAACCCATGACGTCCAGGCTGGCAAGGAACCCTCTCATAAGCAGATGATCGAGGCCGGCGTCGCCGATCTCGACCAGCGCGCCGGCGCCGGCGGCTATCGCGGTTTAGGCTGGGAAGATCAGCGCGTCGCTCTGCTGAAGCAGGTCGAAACAACTCCGTTCTTCCAGGCAATCCGCAGTGGGCTCGTGGTCGATCTCTATAACCAGAAGGAGATCTGGCCGATCTTCGGCTACGAAGGCGAGTCCTACTCCAAGGGCGGCTACATCCACCGCGGCTTCGACGACATCGAGTGGCTCTAAGCGGCTAGGCCGCCAGCCCCCGAACGGAATTCATGGGAGGAAACCATGGCAGCACCATTTGACCTGAACAACAGCGAGGTCGTCGTGATCGTCGGCTCGGGTGCGGGCGGCGGCACTCTGGGCAACGAGCTTGCCCAGAAGGGTATAGATGTCGTCATCCTCGAGGCGGGCGGCCGCTACGAATATGAGGATTTCGTCAATGACGAGTGGGCGTCCTTCGCCCAGCTCGCCTGGAAGGACAAGCGCATCGCTTCCGGCGACTGGCGCGTGGCCAAGGACTTCCCCAATCTGCCGGCCTGGATCGTCAAGGCGGTCGGCGGCTCGACGGCTCATTGGGCTGGCGCGTCGCTGCGCTTCCAGGAACACGAGTTCAAGACGCTTTCGACCTATGGAAAGATCGAGGGTGCCAGCCTGCTCGACTGGCCGATCACGCTTGCCGAGATGGAGCCCTACTATGCCAAAGCCGAGGACAGGATGGGGGTGACCCGCACCAATGGCATTCCCGGCCTACCCGGCAATAACAACTTCAAGGTGTTAAAGGCCGGAGCCGACAAGCTCGGCTACAAGGAGTGCTCGACCGGCCGCATGGCGATCAACTCCCAGCCGCGCGACGACCGCAACTTCTGCCAGCAGACCGGCTTCTGCTTCCAGGGCTGCAAATGGGGCGCCAAATGGTCGACGCTCTACACCGAAATTCCCAAGGGCGAGGCCACCGGGCACCTGGAGGTGCGGCCGAACTCCATGGCGATCAAGATCAACCACAATGCGAAGGGCAAGGTCACCGGCGTCGTCTATGTAGATAAGGACGGCAAGATGCAGGAGCAGAAGGCTCGCATCGTCGCTATTGCCGGCAACTCGATCGAGAGCCCGCGCCTGCTGCTGAATTCCGAATCGAGCAAGTTCCCTCACGGACTGGCAAACTCCTCGGGGCAGGTCGGCAGGAACTACATGCGCCACACCACGGGCTCGGTCTACGCCATTTTCGACAAGCCGGTGCACATGTACCGCGGCACGACGATGGCCGGCGTCATCCAAGATGAGGCCCGCAACGATCCCTCGCGCGGCTTCTTTGGCGGCTACGAGTTCGAGACCCTGTCGCTCGGCCTGCCCTTTATGGCCGCCTTCCTCGACCCCGGCGCCTGGGGCCGGTCGTTTACCACCGCGCTCGACCATTACGATCATATGGCCGGGATCTGGATCGTCGGTGAGGACATGCCGCGCGAAGAGAACCGCGTCACGCTGCACAAAGAGCAAAAGGACGAGCACGGCATGCCGATCGCCGACGTCCATTTCGATGACCACGAGAACGACACGGCCATGCGCAACCATGCCTACAAGCAAGGGCAGGCCCTTTATGATGCTGTCGGGGCGACCCGCACCTTCCCGACGCCGCCCTATCCGTCAACGCACAACCTCGGTACCAACCGGATGAGCGAGAAGCCGCAGGACGGCGTGGTCAACAAGCACGGCCAGGCGCACGACATCAAAAACCTGTTCGTGTCTGATGGCAGCCAGTTCACGACCGGCGGCGCCGAGAACCCGACGCTGACGATTGTCTCGCTGGCAATCCGGCAGGCGGACTTCATCGAAAAGGAGATGTCGGCCAGAAACATTTGAGTCGATTGGTCGACGGTGTTTCCGGGGGACCGCGATGCGGTCCCCTTTTTGTTTGGGTGTCCGGATCGTTGGTTTCTCGGATAGCCGGCGATTCCCGACTCGCACTGGAAGCGAATCGAGCGGGGCGGGGCTGCCGTGCAGCCTGCGTTGCAGAATCGGTCGGGGCTCCAGAACCGAAAGATGGGCTTTCTTCGGCGATTCTGCGGGAATCGGCGTCGCTATAAAGAAGTTGGCCGAAGGCGTGCTCCGCGTTCCTGGCGTGTTTCCGCCGTTTCGGCGCCGGCATTTCGGATGGATTGCAAAGAAACCCGCGCGGGGAGGGTGGCGAGTCGGGCTTTGGGGCCTGATTCCGGTCCTGTTTGGGCTTCTTTGGGTGTCCGCTGGGTGCGGGATCAGGGGCGGGTCTGGAATCCGGGAGGCGCGGCGCTCGACCTTCCGCAGGGATCTGCGGGGTTTGGTGGTTTGTGTCGTAAAAAGTTCAAACGGGGTGCAAATTGGCGTTGACAGTTTGGGAGGGTGGGGCCTATATACGCCTCGACAACGAGGGCGGTGCGCCGCTGGCGGCGAGGAAGTTCGCTTCTGAGAAGCCCTGGTTGACGAAATCAAGCGAGCCGCGTGAGCGACCTCGGATGGCCCCTGGAGCTAGAGTGAAGGCGGGCCGCGACATCGTGTCTGACGATGTCTGTTCTTTGAAAACTGAAGATAGAAGAAAG
>NZ_PXYL01000015.1 GCF_003012705.1 Pseudaminobacter soli (ex Li et al. 2025) | reverse complement strand
TGGTGGTTATGGCGGAGCGGCTGCACCCGATCCCATTCCGAACTCGGCCGTGAAACGCTCCAGCGCTGATGGTACTTCGTCTCAAGACGCGGGAGAGTAAGTCGCTGCCAGGTCTGCCAAATGCATGTCATATCTTCTCAAAACGACACAAGGCCCGTGAAAGCGGGCCGGCCGGCCGCACCCCGCCATAAAACGGGAGCGGCCATTTGCTTCGGCAGCAACCGGCCAAGGTCCAGCAAGTTGACGCGGGGTGGAGCAGCCCGGTAGCTCGTCAGGCTCATAACCTGAAGGTCGTTGGTTCAAATCCAACCCCCGCAACCAAACATCAAAACACTCCCGCGAGCCCAGCTCCGGGAGTGTTTTTGTTTGGCGGCGTTATCTCCGGCCTGCCGCTCAACCCAACTGAGCAGCGTGCCCAGCTCCCGTGCAGAGTTGCCTCCATCTCACCGCGCTTGACACCGGGCGTCAGCACGATCTTCGCGATCAACGCGCGCAGCGCTTGCGCCGCCTCTTGACGGTCGTCCGCATGGTTGAGCGCTTCGGTTAGATGCGCCACTTTCTTCGCATAGACTGTCGAAATACTTGGCAGAAGCTCAGGCAAGTCTTGTGGGGTAGCGGCCAGCAGCTCGGTGAGCTCGGCCTGGCGCGCCTCGAACCCATCCAGCGCCGCCTTCATGCTGGCCTGGAACATGCCGGCCTTGATCGCCTCGATGAGGCTGCGGATCTGCTTCTCCACCTGCACCAGGTCCACCGTCCAGGTCGCGGCATTGGCGCGGCGCTCGCGGTTGAGCCGGTTGCTCTCCTCGGCATAGGCGCGCATCGCCGCCGCGGCGGCCTCCGGCGCCATCATCCGCTCCTTGAGGCCGGCCAGCACCCGCTGTTCCAGTTCGGCGCGTGGGATCGTGCGTGTGTTCGCGCAGGCGCCGTTGCTGCTGTGGCTGGAGCAGGCGAAGCGGTCGACGCTGCGCAGGGAGTAGGGGCCGCCGCAACGACCGCAGATGATCAGCCCCGACAGCAGCGACTTCGGCCGGAGGGCGCCGGCCAGACGGTTGCGCTGGTGGTGGGCGCGGACCGCCGCGGTCAGCTTGAGGTGCTTGTCGGCGATGTCGTCCTGGCGGACCCGGACTGCCTGCCATAGCGCCTCGTCGACGATGCGCAGCTCCGGCACGTGCGCGACGATCCATTCTCCTTCCGGGTAGAGGCGCGACACCCGCCTGCCGGTCGCCGGGTCCTTGACGTAGCGCTGGCGGTTCCACACCAGTTTGCCGATGTAGAGTTCGTTGTTGACGATACCGGTGCCGCGGCGGACATGGCCGCGGATGGTGGTGTCGTTCCACAGCCGGCCGGCGGGACCGGGGATGCCCTGCTCGTTGAGACTTTTGGCGATGGTACGCGGACTGACGCCGGCGGCGAAGTCGCGGAAGATGCGGCGGATGACCTCAGCCTCCTGCGGAACGATCTCGCGGCCGCCCTTCGACGCCTCGCCGTTTGCGTCGAGCTTCTTGACGACGCGGTAGCCGTAGCAGAGGCCGCCGCCGGATTTGCCGGCCTCGACGCGGCCGCGCAGGCCGCGCCGCGTCTTCAGCGCCAGATCCTTGAGGAACAGCGCGTTCATCGTCCCCTTGAGCCCGACATGCAGTTCGGAGATCGCCCCCTCGGCCAAAGTGACGATCGCCACGCCGCAAAACTTGAGCTGCTTGTAAAGCGTGGCGACGTCGGCCTGGTCGCGCGACAGGCGGTCGAGCGCCTCGGCCAGCACGATCTCAAAGCGGCCGGCTTGCGCGTCGCGTAGCAGCTGCTGGATGCCGGGCCTGAGCACCAGGCTGGCGCCGGAGATGCCGGCATCGTGATAGCTGCCGGCGATCGCCCAGGCCTCGCGCGCCCCGTGCTCGCGGCACAGCCGCAACTGGTCCTCGATCGAGGCCTCCCGCTGCAGGTCGGAGGAGTAGCGGGCATAAAGGGCAACGCGCGTTGTCATGCAGTGATCTCCCTTGCGGTCTAGCTGCTGTCGCGGGCACCGGGCCTGGTTGTCTCGACCGGCGGTTTGGACCCGGCATTGTCGTTGGCGGCGTTCGTGGCGGCGAAGCGCTCGCGCGCCATGCCGCGGCCCGTTCTCCAGCTCCTGCTGCCGCCGGCAAAGCCGCTGCGCCTGCGCATGCGCCCCCGCCCACTGCCGCCACAGAGCCAGCGCCGGGTCAGGGGTCGCATCCGACGCGCCGGCGCGTGCCGACGCTGGGCTACCCAGCGCCCAGCCGGTTGCAGCAACAACCACGCCACCCAGCGCCATCCGCCGCGTGACGCAGCCAAAACTCGTGCTATGGTCGGAATCAGCCATGATCCGAGCTCCTCCGAAGCTTAGATTGTGGTCAGGCTGGCCAGGATGTTCCCGCATCTAGGTCAGCCGCTCTGCGAGACCAAGAATGACGATCTAGCAGACAAATGATAGGAAAAATATCAATTCGATTTGAGTGAATGTCAATAGAAAATCTATCATTTCCTGTTCGGGGGATAACCACTCGTCAGGTGAAGGCGGCGCGTGCTTTGCTCGGTTGGTCCCAAACAGACCTTGCAATTCACTCAAAAGTTTCCGAGCCAACGATCGCTCGACTCGAAGCAGTGGACGGTCCTCTACGAGGAAGAGCAGAGACTTCGAGCAAAATCCTCAAAGCGTTAGTTGAGGCTGGTATCGAGTTTATCCCAGAGAACGGCGGAGGCGCAGGCGTGCGTCTGGCCCTTAGTTCTGCACTAAAAGAACTCTGACCTGCTGGGTGGAAGAACTCGGCACGACGCAGACCCTCACAGGGGGCGCCCGGCATGTCGGCTTTGCGCCCCTAATCGGTCATCGACGCAGCAGGTCTTCGCTCCTAGAAGCTGCCGACACGCTTTGTCACCGGCAGCGTCAGCAATGGGTGGAAACCCGCCTGTCCGCTTTCAGGCTGCCTTAGGGGAAAGCGAACTGGTGGTTGGAATGTCAGGGTCGTGTTTGCCGGAGGCAATCAGGAACTCGAACGCGCATTCCAAGTCGCCCACTTGATTTTTTGGCGAGACCTAGTCCCGCTCAGGTGCTCCTAATGGGAAAAAGGGCCGATAAGGCCGAGCCTCCTCAACTACGCGCGCTACAGACGGGCGGGACAGGAGTCGTGCCCGGTAGGCGGCAAGTGCTGTGCAACGTGCAGGAATTGGATGCACCCAATCACCATAGAAAAGCGCTGGTGCAGCGGCACAATCAGCAATTGTGAACCCGCCGCAGGTCGCCCATTCCTGACCATGCAAACGTGGCTCCATCCAATCGTAGCAGCGCTCCATCAAAATATGCGCATCGGCAACGCCCCGCGGATCACGCTCATCCTCGCCACGCAGAGCATCACCAACGATCCGCTGCGTCTGAGCGTGGATATAATCATCAAACACATCCGCGATCATACGGGCGTCAAGCGCTTCACGGGCATTCTCAGGCACCATCGGCGGAGCGTCGCCGTGAAATAGGTCGAGATATTCGATAATGCTGTTGCTTTGGGTGACTTTTCTGTCGCCATCGACCAGGGCGGGAAATTGCCCCGTGGGGGAGAGCTCAGCCATGCGCCTAGCATTCTGCGGGTGGTCGGAGTCGACCATTCGGAAGTCGAAGGTCAGGCCGCGCTCGTATAGAGCGATCAATGGTTTCCAGACAAAGGAGGCGAACGGATGGCCATAGAGCGCAAGGCTCATTTCAATACTCCCAAGGATTGAAGGGTAGTTTCGATCATGTCGAATTGAATTCCCGTGCCGTGACGGCGATCAGCTGTGCCGTCCTTGCCATCGAGAAACACAATCTGTTCGGTGTAAGAGACGCGGGTTTTGCCCGCCTCCTCATCAAGCTCCAGGCTCGACAGCGTCACTGAGTGAAAGCGACCGGAATGATGCAGGTCATAGGCATAGACCAGACGCTCGGCCGGCTCGATCACATGAAAACGCGCTTCAAAGAGTGTCTCAAGACCGCTCTCGTTGAAGCGCCCGTGCAGTATTTCCTGTCCACCCACACAAAAATCCATCGAGCGGCGCATAAGGGTCCATTTTTCTGCCGGACCCGTGAACCACTGCGCCTTGATCTGCGGGTCGCACCACGCGCCGAACACGCGGGCGGGCGACGCCGCCCACAGGCGCTTCAGCGTAAATGTACCGTGGAATAAGGGTGTTCCGGTCATGCCTTGTCTCCTTGGCATGACTGGCTCGTACCGTCAGCCTTATCAAAAGTTTCTTTGCCTTCGAGCAATTCTCCCAGCCGGTCAAAGTGGCCCTCCCAATGCTGGCGACGTTCGTTCAACCAATTTTCGACACGCAAGACCGCCTCGCTTGAAATTCGGCATCCGCGGACTCGTCCGCGTTTCTCTGTGATAACCAGTCCGCTTGCCTCAAGCACTTGCACATGCTGATGGATCGCGGAGAGGGATGTGTCGAAGGGCTTTGCCAGATCACTTACCGAGGCTGGGCCACGTGAAAGGTGTTCGAGAATCCGCCGCCGAGTTGCATCAGCGAGCGCGTGGAACGCCCTATCAAGTTGTTCTGAATACTCAAGCATGTACTTAGGTTACAGCTTGCCCGATGAAAGTCAAGCGGACACTTAAGCGTCCGTGCATTGCACCTGGTTTAGTGGTTTGAGAATGGCGCCATCCAGCCGTGATAAGCACAGCGACGGCAAGACCGGGCTGACCATGCGCCAGCTTCACCCAAGCCGAGAGCGTCGCCAGTTGGTCGTTGGTTTCGGCGCGGTGGAGCATGGGCTGCAGACGCTGGACGTCCTCGCCGCTTGACTGGACGATTGAACGCTGATCATCCGGAGGAGGGCAGTCGCCGTCATAGTGCCTTGATCGATCGCTCTCAGGACTTTATGGCCCCACCTCGAACGACGGGAATGCGGTCGATAGCTGCCGGGTCGTCGATCGGAGCTCCTGAACGTCACGAGTTGGTGGTTGGCGGGACAGCAGCTTCTAAACGCCAGCACGGCGGAACCTGCCATTTGCGGGGAAGCGATGCCTATCGACCGTGGAGAACAGCGCGTGCAAGTATCTCCGGCATGAGCAAACGCGAGGAGCACCCTCCGGCATGGTACAGCGGCATCTGTCGTGCAAACGGCATAAACATTCATTACCGCCGAACAGGCGGGGACAAGCCTCCGCTTGTTGCCCTGCACGGGCTGATCGGAAGCGGCGCCTGTTTGTTGCCCCTGGCGCACGCGCTCGAAGATGCCTTCGATGTGGTCCTGCCCGATGCCCGGGACATGGCGGCTCCAGCGCCCCTGAGAACGGCTATCTGTATAGCGATCTGGCCGACGATGTTCTTGGGCTCATCGAGGAGTTGGAGCTAAACGCTCCGACATTGGTTGGACACTCGATGGGTGGGATGACCGCTGCGCTTGTTGCCAGCGAGCTTGGATCGGCCACGAAGGCCGTCGTCCTTATCGACCCTACTTTTATCAGTCCAGAGTGGCAGCGCGAGGTTTACGAAAGTAACGTCGCAGCAGAGCATCAGCAATTGCTCCAGTCGACAAGGGATGACCTGCTCACCCAGGCGCGCCTTAGAAGCCCGAATCGGTCGGCAGAGATGATTGAATATATGGTCGATGCGAGGCTTCACACCAGCTTGAGCGCTTTCGAAGTTCTCACGCCACCTAACCCGGACTGGCGCAAGCTGATGCAGAACATAGGTGCTCCGATACTGCTTCTGATTGGTGATCGCGGCATCGTCTCGCTTGAGACTGCCTGCGAGTTACAGGGCATTAATCCACCACTGCGCTATGAGCTGATCCCTGATGCCGGGCACGGCCTACCATATGACGAGCCAGAGAAGTTGGGCGCTGCTGTGTCAGCATTCTTGGCGGAAGTGGCTGCAATCGGGAGCGGCACGAAATCCATGGAATGACTGCTAAGGGGTCGGAAGCTGCCACCGGCCTGAAGCTGGACGAACGGCAGTTATCGCTCCTTCCCAATCCAAGAGCAGTCAGACCGCACTCGGCCCCAGAACTGCCGGTCAGCTTCGCGCCCCATTTCAGCCGTTCAGAACATTTCGCGATTTCCAAAAAGCTGCCATTCGACTCAAGCCGACTTTTTGAGCTGAAGAGCGGCGCGAAAGTAGACCTGCGCCCGGGGAGGCGGGCAGGTCGTTTCCCTACGCGATCTCTTTTGGTCGTATTCTAGGGGCGTTGCGCGTCCATGAGGTTCAGGCGGTCGAAGAAGACGCGGTTGCGCCGCTTGGCATCGGCAAGAAGCCGACCGTAGTCGATGACCTCGAAGTAGATCCCGAAGGTCCGGTGATATCCGTAATAGGAGCGCTGATCCGGCGTAGGCATCGCGTCCGACATCTTCAGCTCGGCGTGCATGCTCGGCGTGATGTCGCAGACGACGTAGGCGAAAGCGGGGATCTTGTCCCCCGCAACCGACAACGGCCGGCCGTTGTCATCCTTGAACTGGCCACCGCGAATGAGTTGTATTTGCTCGAACACTTGTCTGAGCGGATTGTCGTCGCCGGTGTAGTCGTCCCGCTGCGGTCGCTTGAACTCGATGACGGTGATGCTGTTGAGAGGCATCCCGTCGTCGATCTTTTCAGAGAATGCAATCTTCCGGTCAAAGATGAAAAGGTCCGGCCGCTTCCGTGATTTCGAGGTGAAATCGGTGTGGGAGTTGAGAGGCCGGTCGGAAGCGATGAACGAATGGAAGTTGAGGCGTTCGTCGATGATCCAAAGATTCTGTTGCGAATAGAGGATATCCTGGTCCGTCGCCCTCATTGGGAACAGGATATTGTGCACTGCCTCCTCGAGCGGGTACTTGCCCGTCCTCTTGTCATTGGAGAGCGCCTTCTCCAACAGCTCGATGATGATCTTACGATGGGATACGTACTGGGCGAGGGCCGAGACGCCGAGTTCGTTTGAACGTTCCATGAACTCCGATAGGCGCTGGCGGTACCCTTCGTAGTCCTCCTGCTTGGCGGCCTCGGTCAGTATGCGGGATCCTTCCCTTTTCAGGCTGACTTCGCGTTGATGGAGTTCCCGATGGAGCGCCAACTCCATGTCCATTTTAGAGGCGTTCGGCGAGATCGAGCCGATGAACTCATCCAGGTAGCGAAGGAGGGGTTTGTACTGTGGAGCTTCGGTTCGGACGTAATCCCGGACCCGCTTGGCTTTTGCGGTGTTGAGGCCGTCGATCAGCTCGGCGAGGTCCCGTTGCACGAACGCGAGGCATTCCGCCCGGATGTCGGACCGTCGGAGGTCTTCTACTTGAAGCAGATCGCCTTGTCCGTCCTCCAGTTCCTCGCGCATGTCAAAGTCGGTGCGGAAATTGTTGACCCTGTCGTTGAGGTAGTCCCCTTGGACAACCGCGAGGTAGACGAAACTGTCACCCTCCTCGTCCTGCAGCCGCCCGATGAAGTTGGGGATGAACTGGTCGAGCCTTTCGGTGTTCACCGCGCGGGAGTTTGCCGCGTAGATCAGGCGATGTTTCGATGCGCGAGGCGAGTGGAGGCGAAACCCATCGATGCGGAAACTCCGCCCGGCTATCTCGAAGTTCCCGCTGTGCCCGCCGCGCTGGAAGTTCTCGTCGAACACTTTGTTGAGGGACAGCTTGATGCCGCCGTCATGAATCTCGACCTCGGGGCATTCCGGCTGCATCAGGACGAGGATGAAATGCTCGGCCAGTCGCTGCGCCAGTATCTCGATGTCAGCCGGGCACTCCTCGCGGTAGGGTGAAAGGAAGCCCCCGAGCCTGACCGTGGTTCCCGACGCACCGCTATCGGTCTGCGTCGCGCTGGCCGCGTCGGGGTCGTAGTCGAAGCCGAACTCGAAATCACGCAGCCAGTGACTTGGCTCGTCATAGCCGTCCTGGGCTTGGAAAGTCGTTCTGACGTGGACCGTCTCGAAAGCCTTGAGCCACATGAACCGGCCGAGGCCTTTCCCGCCTCGTTCGTACTTATGTTCCGAATATGCAGTGTTGAACGAGTCGAAATTCTCGTCGGTGAAGCCGATGCCGGTATCGCGAATCTCGAAGCCGACGATAGGGGCGTTGTCCTCGTCGAGCAGATCTTCGTCCCGCTCCACGACGATCGTGACACGATGCCGCCTGTCGGACTTCGCGTCCTGAATCGCTTGAAAAGAGTTCATCACCGCCTCGAACAGCGGAAGTAGCGCCTTCCATTTCGGAAGCTGTGTCTGCCGGATCTGCCCCCTGAGGTTGGTTCGAAGCATTCCTGGCTGCAGGGCGATAATTTGGTTCATTGGGGCCGGCCTATCTGCAATTTGATCCGCTAGCGCTTCGCGTACTGCTCGTAAGGCGCAACGCAATGCTACCATCACTCCAAAACAGTTCTAGCTAGGAAGGCGCTGTCATTGGGCAAAAATAGCTGCCATACGACCCGTAAGAAAACAAAGGTCAACGACTTCTGCTTTCGTAGGGTCGATAGAAGCTGCCAGTCGCCTTACGGCACCTTTGCTGTCTAACAGCAATACGCCCCATGTCGGACATTCAGAAACTCAAGGCCGCCACTTCGAAACGGACATTCAAACGGTCACCTAGTACGGATAAGCGCATCGCGTTCTGATGCGATCTCAGGATCACCGTGGCCGGTTCATGAAACTGTCGTAGTGGCGCCTACGCCTCAACGAAGTCGAATCTGTCGACGTCCACCATGCCGCGATCGGTGATCTTGAGGTGCGGGATGACGGGCAGCGGAAGGAAGGCGATCTGCAGGAACGGTTCCTCGAGCGTCGAGCCGAGTTCCTTCGCTGCAGCGCGCAGCGGCCGGAGTCTGTCGCGTACCGTGTCGTAGCTGTCGAGGCTCATCAGCCCGGCTATGGGCAGTGCGATCTCGGCCAGCACCTCGCCGTCGGCCACGACCACGAACCCGCCTTCGATCTCGGCCAACCGGTTGATGGCGACGACCATGTCGGCATCGTCCACGCCGACTGCGCAAATGTTATGGCTGTCGTGACCGACGGTCGAGGCGATCACCCCGCGCTTCAGCCCAAAACCCTTCACAAAGCCCGGCGAGACATGCCCGTTGCGCCCGTGCCGCTCGACCACTGCCACCTTGACGACGTCGCGAACGGTGTCAACGGTCGTCCGACCGTCCGCCTGCGGCAGTTTCATGCGTAGATGCTCGGTGATGATCTTGCCCGGCATGATGCCGATGACAGAGGCTTCCTGGCTTGACGGCACGGCGAGGTCGCTGACGCCGATCGGCCCGACCTTCACGCTTCGGCGACCGACCGGCTCGACCGGCTTGCGGCTGCCGAACAGTTCGGGGGTCACGAGCCGCCCAGCCGAGAAGACCATCTGTGCCCGGCAGCTTTCCAGCGAATCCAGCACCACGACGTCGGCGCGCCAGCCGGGCGCGATCAGGCCGCGGTCCTTTAGGCCGAAGGCGCGCGCGCCCGAGATGCTGGCTGCGCGGTAGATCGCCAGCGGTTCGACACCCTTCGAGACGGCGTGGCGGATCATGTAGTCCAGATGGCCGTGCTCGGCGATGTCGAGCGGGTTGCGGTCATCCGTGCACAGCGCGATGAAGGGCGAATAACGCTCTGTGATGATCGGAATCAGGCTGTCCAGGTCCTTGGACACCGAACCTTCGCGCACGAGGATATGCATACCCTTGGTGAGCTTCTCGCGGGCCTCCTCGGCCGTCGTGGTTTCATGGTCCGTGCGGATGCCCGCCGCGAGATAGCCGTTCAGCGGCTTGCCGCGGAGCAGCGGCGCATGCCCGTCGATATGCCCGCCCTGGAAGGCTTCCAGCTTGGCCATGCAGGTCGGGTCTTTCGCCAGAACGCCGGGGTAATTCATGAATTCGGCCAGCCCGATCACCTTGGGATGGCTGCGAAAGGGCAGAAGCTCATCGATGTCCAGTTTGGCACCGGAGGTTTCCAGATGCGTTGCCGGCACGCAGCTGGGGAGCTGCACGCGCACGTCCATGATCGTCTGTTCGGAGCAGTCAAGGAAATAGCGGATGCCGGTGGCGCCCAGAACATTCGCGATCTCGTGCGGGTCGCAGATCGCGGTGGTCACGCCGCGCGGCAGCACGCAGCGGTCGAATTCGAACGGCGTCACCATCGAGGATTCGATGTGGAGATGGGTGTCGATGAATCCGGGAACCAGCACCTGCCCCGATACATCGATCTCGGTCTTGCCCGCATAGCAGTCGCATGTACCAACGATCCGGTCGCCGCAGATGGCGAGATCGCCCGCGACAAGTTCGCCAGAGACGAGATCGAAGAAACGTCCGCCCTTCAACACGATGTCGGCGCGTTCATTGCCGGAGCCCTGGTCGATGCGCCGTCTCAAATCGCTTGCCATCGTCTCACCCTATTCCGATCCGCGCATGCCCATATTGGCAAGCACCCGGCGCTCGACAAGCACGACAATCTGATAAAGGGCAACCGACAACACGACTGAGGCCGCAGCTACGGTCCAGATCATGCCGTAGTCGAGATAGCCGCGCGACTGGTTGAGCAGGTTGCCGAGCCCCTTTCCGGTGGCCAGCCATTCGGCGATCATCACTCCGAGAAGCGCGCGGGGCACTGTCAGCCGCGCCGCAGCGAAAAGATAGGGCAGGGCGGCCGGAATGCCGACCAGCTTGAGTTCGGTCCACGCGCCCGCGCCGTAGGCCTTCGGCAGGTCAAGTGCTGCGCGCGGCGTCATCTTCATGCCTTGCGCGAGCGTGATGAAGGCCGGGAAGAACGTCACCGAAATGGTGATGATCAGCGTCACCAGCCAGCCGCGTCCGAGCAGCAACACGAACAGCGGAATGGTGGCGATCAGTGGCATGGTCTGTGAAAACAGCGCCACTGGCATCAGCGCGCGGGTGAAGTTCGGCACCAACCGGCTCGACACCGACAGTGCGAAGGCAGCGGCAAGACCGGCGAACGTGCCCACGATTGTGATCGGCAGCGTCTGTCCCATCGCGTCCAGAAGGCGGGTCTGCGCCTGCTGCGAGAGGGGCAAGAAGAACAGATATTCGATCACGCCCCAAGGCGTCTTGCCGATCATCTCAGGGACGCCGAGCAGCTTGATGAACGCCCACCAAAGAACGAGCGGAACCGCGATCGACCCGAACGCTACCGCTAGACTTGGCCATTGACCGCCGGTCCTTGCCCCAGCCGGCGGCAGCGACGTCGTCATCGTCACTGCTTTCGATGCGCCGGTGACGCGCGCCGAAATCAGGCCGAAGATGAAATAGGCGATGCCGGCGATGGCCGTCGCGACCAGGCCGATGCTCCACAGACGCGGCGGGTCGGCGCGGCCGAGCGAGCCGAGCAGATAGATTCCAAGACCCCAGCGACCGCCACCGCCGAATTCCGCGAGGATGGCGCCCAGAACCGCGTTTGGAGCAGCCACCTGCAGGCCGGCAAGGATGATAGGCAATGCGCTACGGAGTTGGACGAAACGCATCACGTCCCATTTGCCCCCGCCATAGGCCCGCACCAGATCGGCGCTGCGCAGATCGATCTGCGTCAGGCCGACCACAGTCGCCGTCATGGTCACGAAGTAGCAGCCCATTGCGGCCAGCGTCACGCGGGGTGAGATGCCTGTCATTGTCAGTGCCAGGATCGGCGCGATCGCTATGGTAGGCACCGCGAAAATGGTCACGTTGAAGCCGCGGAACAGCCGGGCCGCCAGGGGCGAAAGTACGAACAGGATACCGGCTGCCACGGCAACGATGTTGCCGATGGCGAAACCTAGGGCGGACGAAACCAGCGTGGACCACACGTGCGCAGGATAGTCCGCGCGGTCCGCCCAGAAGCGTTCGACTATGGCGGTGAGCGATGGCAGCGCGCCGTCGGCGACCAGGTGGAAGCGGCCGGCGACTTCCCACAGGACCAGGAGAATCACGATGTTGCGGACAGGCGCGAACCATGGCGCCTGGTTGAGCGGCTTCGGTGCGGGAAGGACCTGCTCAGCCGCCATGGAGCACCTCGGCGATCCCGTCGCAGAGCTTGTGGAAGACCGGATCGGAAAACAGATCCGGACTGCGCGGCCGCGAGAACGGAATTTCGATCATTGACGCCACGCGACCCGGTCGGCTGCGCATGACCGCGACCCGGTCGGCCAGGAACACCGCCTCGTCGATGCCGTGCGTGACCAGAAGCGCCGTGCAGCGCGTCTCGGTCCAGATGCGCTGCAGCTCGATATTCATCTGGCGCCTAAGAATCTGGTCCAGCGCCCCGAACGGTTCGTCGAGGAAGAGCACGCCGGGCTCCGTGACCAACGAGCGCGCGATTGCCACGCGCTGGCGCATGCCGCCGGAAAGCTCGCCCGGCAGCGATTTCTCAAAGCCTTTGAGGCCTACCAGCTGGATCAGTTCGGCGATCTTGGCCGAATATTCCCTCCGGTCGCGCTTTAGGATGTCGAGCGGCAGGGAGATGTTGTCCTCGACATTGCGCCATGGGAGCAGCGCCGAATCCTGGAAGGCAACGCCCGTCAGACCGCTGGCGGTTGCCTTTTCGGATGTCTGTCCGCCGATTTCGACCCTTCCACCATCGGCATGTTCAAGTCCGAGCGCTAGCCGCAGGATGGTCGACTTGCCGCAGCCGGACGGCCCCAGCAGGGCCGTGAACGAACCCGGCTCGCAGGTCAGCGAGACATCGCGCAGAGCCTCGATGGTCTTGCCCCGCGCGACGAAGGCTTTCGAAACGTTAGAAAGCCGGATTCCGCCCGCGCCAGCCATCAGACTTCCTGGAGAAGCGTGGTGTCGAACATGTCGCGCGTGCCCTTGATGCCGGCTTGGCCAAGCGCGTCGAGCGTCTTGGCGATGCCGTCTTCGCTCATGGCGAAGACGCCGCCCGGGTTTTCAATCAGCGGCTTCTGGGCATTGTTGAAGAATATCTCGTTGTCGATGGTGCGGCCCGTGCCCTTGAACCAGGTTTCCGCGAATTTCGGCGGATAGGCATTCGGATCCTTGAGGTTTTCATCCCATCCCTTGCGGCTGGCGCGAAGCCAGGACACAAGTTCCTTGCGCCTGGTGGCAAGCGTTTCTTCGGTTACGACCACGGTGTCCTGGAAAATCGTATAGCCATAGTCGTAGAGCAGGAAGGAATGAGCGTCGACGCCGCCGGCCTGCTTGATCGTGTAGGGCACGTTGGTGGTGAAATCGAGTGACGCATCGATCTCGCCCTTGATCAAAGGTGTCGGATCGTAGGCATATGGCACGATGTTGACCTTGTCGCGATCGACGTCGTTGATTTTCAGCATAACCTCGACGGAAATCACGTTGACCGGAGGCACGGCCAGCGTCTTGCCCTCGAGTTGCTTCGGATTGCTGATCGGCTTCGACGCCAGCGAAATAATCCCGTGCGGGTTCTTCTGGTATTGAGTGCCGATGATCTTGAACTTGGCGCCCTGCTCGACGATCGCCTTGATGGTGGTGTCTGGAGTCGTCAACGTCAGATCGGCCTTGCCCGCGATGATCGAGCTCTCCGGGATGACGTCCGGGCCGCCGGACAGATAGGACAGGTCGAGCCCCTCGTCTTTATAGTAGTCATTGTCGAAGGCGGTGAAATAGCCGGTGAATTCCGCGTCATTGATCCATGCTGCCTGCATGGCCAGTGGATCCGCGGCGTAGGCGAAGCGGGACACGGCCGGCAATGCCGCCCCCGCGGCTGCCAGGGTCATGAAACGACGGCGATTTATTGTCATACGCATGCTGTTCCCCTTTTCTTATTTGTTCAGGCTGTTATGCGAGGCCTCTTAGCCGCTGAAGTTCCTGGATCGGTGGGGTGGCCGCGATCTGTTCCGGTTCGAGCAGGTCCCACTTCACCCCATACGGGCGCTTTCCACGTTTCTCGACCGGGATCAGCCGGGTCGGCGTTGCGATGTAGTCGACCAGGATATCCGTTTCGCTCGGCACCAGCTTATCTTCGACAACCTGGACATCGTGTACGACGGCTACCACCGGCGTCTTCTCATCGACAATGCCGATATCGGTGAACATGCCCCATTCAAGATCGAAGAAGCCGTGCCCCTTGCCAAACCTGACGCCGTCGAGGGACACTGCAGAGGCGCCGGTGACCATAAAATCAAACTTGCCGCGGCTTGCGACTTCCTCGAGCGTCACGGGCTTGCCGAAATGCTCCATGCCGTCGAGCCAGGCGGCATAAAGCTCGGCGCCTTTCGGCACCATGCCGGGCTCGATCATCAGGAAGCCGCGATAGATCCCGTATGTGGACATCACGAAAGGCACGCCGCGCTCGATCAGACGGCGGCGAAGATCGACCAGGCAGTTGTCCGGCGTGATGAAGGCGTACTTCGTGTTCTTATACGCATCCATCGCCGCAATCTTGTCGGTAGCCTTCTCCGATCCCTCGAAATCGGGGATGACCTCGCCAAAATTCAGGTGAAATCGGGTATCCGGCTTGGCCACGTCAGCGAGTTTCGACCATATTCTCTGGCGGATGATTTTTGATGTGGACACGTGCGGCTCCCCGGAGTTTCATTGTTTCATCAATGTGAAACACGTGTTTCACTAATGCAAGCGCTTTTTGTGCGGAGTGAGGCAACTTGGCTTCCCGACTAACTCTTCGAATCCAGGAGCGCTTCTCGGCCCTGACCCAAGGCGAGCAGAAGCTCGGCCGGCTTATACTGGAGGGGCAAGATGACATGCTTGCCCTGTCGGCCACCGAACTCGCCGAGATGGCCGGCGTGTCGAAGGCGACCGCAGCGCGGTTTTTCCGTTCGCTCGGCTATTCGGACTTCAATGAAGTGCGGGCTCAGGCGCGGGAAGAGCGCAACCGAACGCAGCCATACCATTTTGCCCGCTCTCCGGGTGATCGCGGAACGCTCGGCCCGATTGCGGCGCACCTAGAGCTCGAACTGACCAACCTGACGCGGACGTTCGAGGAACTGAATTCAACCAGATTGACCACGGCCGCCAAGCTTATCGCCGAAGCTCCACAGGTTTGGGTCCTGGGCGTCGGCCTACAGGAGGGGCTCGCCCGCTATGCGCGGCTGTTGCTGTCGAGGCTGCGCCACGGCGTCATGCTGTTGAACAATGGCAGCGGCAGTTGGGCCGAGGCGCTTGCGATGACCGGACCGCGCGACGTGCTGATCCTGCTGACGCTCGATCCCCGCCCCAGGATATTGAAACCGATCCTGGCCTATCTGCACACGACCCGCGTCAACATCATCACGGCGACCGACCAGACCTATATCGGCCGCGCCGAGCGGTTCTCGCAGGTCGTGTTGCCTTGCCATGTGACCAGCCTCGGCCTTGGTCCGTCACACACGAGCATGGCCAGCGTGGTACGTCTGCTTGCGGTTGCCTATGCCGAGCATGTCGGGGATGCGGCGATCAAGCGCACGGAAATCATCGCCGACATCCATGAGGAACTGGACGACGTCGAGTAGAGCCGCAAGATACAATTCGATGTGCTCCCCGAGCTGCCGAAGCGTTGCCTCGGCCCACTCGGAGAGCAGCGCGCGAAGCCGCGCAAATCACCCATCTCGGGCGCGACGATAACGCGGAACTGATGGCGGTCGTCGCGACCGCGGTCGAAGAAGGCCCGGCCGTCGGCCTCGTCGTCGACGGCCGAGTAGGCGTGGCCCTTTTCGCCTTCGGCCGTCCCCCGTCCCCTTCGAGATAACGCATATGGGCATCGACCGCGCCGGCACCGGCGCCGCCGCACCGCGTCGACCCCCTTCGCGCCATGCGTGGCGGCGAGGCGGACCACGCGCGCCTTCACCAGCACGCGGCGGCCGCGGAAGCGGCCCGTGGCATCGCTTTGCCAGCCGCGGCCGGGGCGGGGCAGCGACGCCACCACCTTGGCGCCGCGGCCGCGCGCGTTGAAACGGCCGCTTCCCTGGCGGCCAATCCGGTTGGGGTTGCCGCCGACCTTGAGGACGGCGATCTGCGTCTGCGTCAGGAATGGCCGGTCGCGCGCGCCGACGCGCATTGCCGGGTTCCGGGATCGCCCCGGCCGGATGCGAAAATCGTTGTCTCCGGTCATGGCCAACGCCCCGCACATCGCGCCAAGGCACGGAAACGCATGGGAAATCGCCGTTGCGGCGAGGTGCGAGAAATCCCCGCACCTCGCGAAATCGCCTCATAACCTATTGAAAAACCACAACCGCCAAAGCCCGCACCTCGCGGCCTTTTATCCTGCCATCCACCGGTCGTGTTCCTTGCCTCCCACCTCCGCGCCCTCTCGGATACGCTGGCGTGCGATCCCCTACGATTGCCGCTATGTCTCGTCGTCGCGGCCCTCCGGCGGACGCCCGCGCCACGAACAATCCGTTCGACTGCAGCTCAATGGCAGAAATGTCGCACGCGATGGTCGCAGCCCGGGTGCCATCCGCAGATGGTTCGGCCAACGCAGAAGCGGTGGCTGAAGTGCGGCCAGGCTGCGCGACGAAACCCGCGCCCGTGCCCAAGCCGATCGGTCGATCTCGGCGACAGCGGTCGGATACGTGCTGGTGGCACCATCAATAACCGGATCCTCCCCGGCGCCTAGACCGTCCTTCAGCAGGATTTCATTTAGCCGTTCCCTGCGAACGCATTGGTTTCCCTTCGCCGCGGCAGTGCACTACCGCAAGGTGTATGAGAACCTCGACCCGAAGGGTTGGGCTCGCAAGGCCAGTCGGTGAGAGCGTGCAAGCAGACAGTTTTCATTCGCGCCACGGGGAGAGCGGGAAGTGCTAGGTCGATGATCCGTCCGAGAGCAAAACCGACACACCCCGCACGAGCTGATGAACACAGGACAGACATTTGAACCACATCGCATCCGTACTGTGACGGACGCCATTTGAACGAGAAAGCTCTATCTCAAGCGCATGACCGACGCGTATCAGGAGCGGGAGGGCGTCTGCCATTTGCCTGCGGCCGCACCGATCGCAAGGCCGTCGGATCGCACTCGGAAGCCCGGCATGATGCACCGTCAGAGCGACGAAAAGTGCTACCGCGATGGTTCAAGCGCTGCCAAGACGCCGCCAAGATACTCCGCCGCGGAGCGCAGAAGAGTGCACGGCGCATCGGAACTCAAACCCCATCAGCGGCAGGTCACTGCGCCGAAAATTCGCATCTGCCTTGACGAAAGCGGGAGCGTGCGATGCAACGGTTTCGCTCGCCAAGTGCACTGCAACGCTTCGCGAGCGTCTTTTCGGCGGTCCGAAATTTCTTCGTCCCGCGACGTTCAAAACGCTCAGCCATCACCTTCCAATGTGCGATCGCTCTGAGGCGAACCAGACGCAGGCTCAGCGGAAATCGGAAGTAGAGCCAGACCGCATGGGCGATCACAGACGGCGGAAAACGATGACGTTTGTAGCGGACTGTAGGCTGGGTCATGACCGCCGACTGGCAGTCAACAACTTCAACTCCGGTCAACCTGACATCACCTTCCGGATGCAATAAGCGTCGATTCAGTCCCGGCCGGACCGAGCATCATCAAGGACTTCTTCGATCACCGTTGCCGCACAGTCGGCGACGATCTGGACGATGGTGCTGAGCGGTTTGGATGCGTCGATGGCGATGTCTGAGGATTGGGGTAAGGCGTCGATTTCAACCAGAGGCAAGAAGCAGAGCATGCCTTGAGCAATTTCGGTCGCGGCATCAAGTTCGGATGTGAAGGCAACATAATTCCCGCTGCGCGCGAGACTCTTGACGAGGTGCAGCGAATTGGTCTCGACCCGGCCACGGGGCTCGGCGAAGAGCCAGCTGTATTGCACCTCCAGGAAGCGACGGATCAGTAGCGAGCGGCTTTGCAGCGCGATCGGATAGGTCACCACGTCCTGGAACTTCACATCCGTCCGGGCGAGCAACGGATGGTGAGGGGCAACGACGCAGCCGAAAGGCAGCGGCAGACTCCAGAGCGGGCGCACCTCGCTGCGTTGCGGCAGGTTGAAGACGATGATGAGGTCGGCCCGGCCGGAGAGGAGAGCGGCGACCGCCTCGTCCGTCGAACCGATCTGGATGGAAAGACCGATCAGCGGATGGGCGGCGGCGATGGTCTGCACAAGCCGTGGCAGGATGGTCGTAGCGTGGCTGTCCATGGCGAAGACATTCACCTGGCCCTGTTGCATGCCCTGGAGCTGTAAAATCTCCGCGACCGCGTTGCGCTCTTCCGCGCGCCAGCGGTGAACGAGGCGCACTAGCACCTCGCCAGCCGCCGTCAGTCGCATGCCCTTCGGCATCCGGTCGAAGAGTTTGACACCGAGTCGTTCCTCAAGCCCGATGATCTGCCGGTCGATGGCCGAGGCCGCGATGTTCTGCGCGCGGGCGGCAGCCTGGATGGAGCCTGTTGAGGCGACGCGGTCAAAATAGTGCAGTGCAGCGGGGATCAGCGAGCGGGACATCGATCATTCTAATTTCGGCAATAAATTGTTCCATAGTTTGATATAGACGGCAATGCTTTCAGCACACACAGTTCCTAAAATTGCCAACCATTAAGGAACAGTCGCGTGCTCCGGCAGGTCAAATTCTTTCTGAACAGCTTCTTCTCTGGGCCGCAGGCCCCCTTCTTCCTGGCGGACGACAACGGGCATTTTGAGAGAAACGGCCTCGAAGTACATTTCACCGAAGGGGAGTCGCTAGCCTATTCGGTGCCAGTTCTGGCGGCCGGCAGCTATGACGTTGCCTATGGCGACATGAACACGCTGATCGAGATGAAGTCGGTCGATCCGGACTCCTCGCCGTTGGCGGTCTGGGCCATGCACAACCGCTCGCCCTATACGATCGCCATCGATGCCGACGGGCTGGTGGCCACGCCCGCCGATCTCAAGGGCCGCAAGCTCGTGTCGCATCCGGAAGATGCGGCCTGGAAGCTGTTCCCGGAATTCTGCGCCGCGACCGGCCTCGACATTTCTACGGTCAGCGTCGAGGCCTCCGATCTCGGCCATGACGAGATGGTGCCGCTGATGCGGGAAGGCCGCTGGGAAGGCATTTTCGGCTTCGTCAACACGGTGCGCGCCCACACGATCGAGGCGGGCCTTGATCCCGACCGCGTATTGCGTCACCTCGAATTCCGCCATTACCTGCCGGAACTCTACGGCGGCGCCGTTATGGTCACGCGCGATTTCGCGCAGAAGAATCCGGAGGCCGTGCGTGGCCTGCTGGCGGCGATCAATCTCGGCTTGAAGGATGCCATCGCGGACCCCGATGCCGCCATCGCCGCCGTGGCGCGGCGCAATCCGCGAATCGATGTCAAGGCCAACCGCGCCCGCCTTCTGGGCACGCTGGCGCTCGAAATGGCCGACCCCGAAGGCGGACGGATCGGCATTGGCGATGCGGATGACGCCCGGATCCTGGCGGGCGCCAACCTGATCACGAAGGCAAAGGGCCTGAGCCGGGTGCCGAAGCCGTCGGAGGTCTTCGATCGCCAGTTCCTGCCTCCGTTTGGCGAGCGCGTGACCAGCTTGGCCGAACGTCCATGACCCCGCGACTGATCACAGAGTTCAATGCCTTGCCGGGGGGCGATTTCGCCGCGGCTCTGGCGCCGGTCTGGGAAAATGCCGGCTGGGTGGCGGAAGAGGTTTCCATGGGCCGGCCCTTCGCCTCGGCGGCGGAACTGCATGAGGCGATGCTGGCGCTGGTCAAGGCGCTGCCCGAGGAGGAACTGCTCGCCTTCCTGAACCGCCATCCCGATCTCGGCGGGGCCGACGTTCGCGCCGGCCGGGTGACGGTGGAATCGGATGCGGAACAGAGCTCGATCCGCCTCAATGCACTGACGCCGGAGCAGATCGCCGAATGGGACGGGTTGAACGCCTCCTACAAGGCCCGCTTTGGCTTTCCATTTATTCTGTGCGTGCGTCGGCATCACCAGGCTTCGGCGCTCGCCGCTATTCGCGCGCGCCTCAACGGCACGCCTGAGGGCGAGTTGGAGGCGGCTTTGCAAGAGATTGCCTGGATCACGCGCTATCGCCTAGCCGACCGGATCGCCGACCACGGAATTGCAGGGCTCTAAGATACGGACGATTCTGAACAACCCGGTGCACCGGGCCCTACGGGAGGAGGGGAAATTGAAGAGAAGACAGTTTCTGGGAAGTGTGGCCGCTGCGGCCCTTTTCATGAGCCTGGCAGGCGGCGTGGCCTTTGCCAAGACGCCGGCCGATACGCTTGTTATCGCCAAGGTGATCGACGACGCCATCTCGTTCGACCCGGCAGAATCCTACGAGGATACGAGCTCGGAGGTGCTGCACAACACCTACGAGACCCTCGTGGAATATGACGCAGCCGATATCTCGAAGCTTTCCGGTGGCATCGCCGAAAGTTGGAGCTTTTCCGCCGACAACAAAACGGTCACCTTCAGGCTCCGTTCTGGCATGACCTTCGCTTCCGGCAATCCGGTCACCGCCAATGACGTCGTCTATTCCTTCACTCGCGTGGTGAAGGCGGACAAGACGCCGGCCTTCATCCTGAAACAGTTTGGCTGGTCGGGCGAGAGTGTCGGCACCATGATCAAGGCGGTGGACGACCAGACCTTCGAGATGACGATCGCCGTCGACTACGCCCCCTCGCTGGTGTTGAACATCCTCTCGTCCGTGAACGCGTCGGTGGTCGATTCCAAGACCGTCATCGCGAACGAGAAGGACGGCGATTTCGGCCTCGCCTATCTCAAGGACAAGTCGGAAGGCTCCGGCCCCTTCGTTCTGAAGACCTGGAAGCCGAACCAGACGGTGATGCTGCAATCCAACCCGGCCTATCGCCAGGGCGAGCCGGCGATGAAGCGGGTGATTTTGCGCCACGTGCCGGAAGCGGCCTCGCAGCGCCTGCTGCTCGAAAAGGGCGACGTCGACATCGCCAGCAACCTGCCCGGCGACCAGATCGCGGCTCTGGAAGGCAATGCTGACATCGCCATAAGCCGCAACAACACGACCCGAAATCTATATATCGGCCTCAGCCAGACGGTCGAGCCGTTCACTGAGCCAAAGGTGCGCGAGGCGCTTAAATACCTCGTCGACTACAAGGGCATGACGGAATCGCTGCTGAAGGGCGAGTTCACCGTGCTGCAATCCTTCTGGCCCTCGGGCTTCTACGCTTCGGTTGACGAGAATCCCTATAGCTACGACGTCGAGAAGGCGAAGGCGCTGCTGGCGGAGGCCGGCTACAAGGACGGCTTTGCCTTCAGGCTCAGCGTGCGCAACGTGAGCCCGGCGATCGACATCGCCCAGGCGGTGGAGCAATCCATGTCCGCCGCCGGCATTAAGATGGAAATCCTCCAGACCGACCAGAAGCAGTTCATCACCGCCTATCGCGAACGCCAGTTCGAGGCGGCGCTTGGCACATGGGAGCCGGACTTCCTCGATCCGCATGCCAATGCGGCGACCTTCGCGCACAATCTCGACAACGGCCCGAGTGCGAGCACCAAGACGGTCGCCTGGCGCAACAGCTGGAAGGACGATACGATCAATGCGCTGACTGACGCGGCGGTACGCGAATCCGACGAGACGAAGCGCATCGAGATGTACAAGGATCTCCAGCGCAAGGTCATGGCGGACGGGCCCTATATCGGTCTCGTGCAGCGTACTTCGCAGGTAGCCATGCGCAGCAACGTCAAGGACTATGTGGTTGGTCCCGCGATGATCTTTTACCGGCTGGTCAGGAAGTAACGTGCACAGCCCGGCCAAACGGCTTTACGCCATCGCAAAACTGTCGGCAGGGAGCGCTATTTCGGTCGCGCTCACCCTGCTGGGCCTCATCTTCGTCACCTTTGCCGTCGGCCGCCTCATCCCGATCGATCCGGTCGTGGCCGCAATCGGCGAAAAGGCGCCGCAGGAGGCCTATGACAAGATGTACAGGGAACTCGGCCTCGACCGGCCGGTCTACGAGCAGTTCTCCAACTACGTCGGCAAGGTCGTGCACGGCGATTTCGGCAACTCCGTCTTCACCGGCCGGCCGGTGCTGGAAGACCTCGCGAGCGTCTTTCCCGCCACGCTGGAACTCGCGACGATCGGCATCCTGATAGGCATTCTGGTCGGCGTTCCCCTCGGAGTGGTGGCGGCCGCGAACAACGGGCGCTGGCCGGATCACGTAGTGCGCGTGCTGAGCCTGTCCGGTTATTCCGTGCCGGTCTTCTGGCTCGGCATCGTGCTGCTGCTGATCTTCTACGGCAAGCTCGACTGGGTGGCGGGGCCGGGGCGCATCGACATCGCCTATGACGGTCTCGTCGATGAATGGTCCGGCATCCTTGCGATCGACGCGCTGCGCGCTGGTGACATGGATGTCTTCCGCAACGCGCTCTCGCACATGATCCTGCCGGCGACGCTGCTGGGCCTATTCTCGCTTGCCTATATCTCGCGCATGACCCGCAGCTTCATGCTCACCCAGCTCAATCAGGAATACATCACGCTGGCACGGGCGAAGGGGACTTCGGAACGCGCGGTGATCTGGCGCCATGCGCTGAAGAACGCTCGCGTGCAGATCATCACGGTCTGCTTCCTCTCCTACGGCTTCCTGCTCGAAGGCGCGGTGCTGACGGAGACGGTGTTCTCCTGGCCGGGTCTCGGCCTCTACATGACCAATGCGCTTTTCAACGCCGATCTCAATGCCGTCATCGGCGGCACGATCCTGATCGGCGCTGTCTTCATCCTGCTCAACGCGCTGGCGGACGTCGTCTATCGCTTCGCTGATCCGAGGACCGCATGAACACAACGTTTGCCGAATGGCTGACCACCGACCGACCGGCGAGCCGCGCGCAAGCCCGGCTCGTCCGCCTTACCCTTTCGTTTCGTACGTTGCTCGCCAACCGGCTGGCGCTTCTGGGTCTAGCCATCGTGCTCGCGCTGCTCGTGCTCGCCCTCGCCGGACACTGGTTTGTCGGCTCGCCGACGGATCAGGTTCTGGCGAACCGCCTATTGCCGCCGAGTGCTGAACATTGGTTCGGCACGGATGAACTCGGTCGAGACATCCTCGCCCGCATCGTGCATGGCTCGCAGATCACGGTGCGCATCGTGCTGATGGTCTCGCTGATCGTCGGCCCCTTCGGGCTGATGGTCGGCATGGTCGCCGGCTATTTCGGCGGCGCGGTCGACGCGATCCTGATGCGCATCACCGATATCTTCCTCTCGCTGCCGCGGCTCGTGCTGGCGCTCGCCTTCGTAGCGGCGCTCGGAACCGGCATCAACAATGCCATCATTGCCATCGCGGTGACGAGCTGGCCGCCCTATGCGCGCCTTGCTCGCGCCGAAACGCTCAGCATCCGCAACAGCGATTTCGTGCGCATGGCGCAGTTGCAGGGCGCCTCGACGCTTCGCATTCTCTTCAATCACATCGCGCCGCTCTGCCTCGCCTCCGTCGTGGTGCGGCTGACCTTCGACATGTCCGGCACGATCTTGACGGCCGCTGGTCTCGGCTTCCTCGGCCTCGGCGCGCAGCCACCGCAGCCGGAATGGGGCCTGATGGTCGCCGCCGGCCGGCAATATGTGCTCGACCAATGGTGGGTCGCTACCATGCCCGGCATCGCCATATTCATCGCCAGTCTCGGCTTCAACCTCTTGGGTGATGGCTTGCGCGATGTCTTCGATGCGAGGTCTTCGTGATGTCCCGGCTCGAGATCGAAAACCTGCGCGTCCAATTCATGAGCCGCTCCGGGCCGGTGCCGGCGCTCCGTGGCGTCAATCTCTCCGTCGATGGCGGCCGCGTCGGCATCGTCGGTGAAAGCGGCTCGGGCAAGTCGACCATGGGCAGGGCCATCATGGGCCTGCTACCGCTGACGGCTCAGGTTTCTGCCAGCCGATTCCGGTTCGCCGATGTGGATCTTCTGGCTGCATCTGCCGCGAAGAAGCGGGCGCTGCGCGGCCGGCGGATCGGGCTGATCATGCAGGACCCGCGCTATGCCCTCAATCCGGTGATGACGGCGGGCGCTCAGATCGCCGAGTGTTTCCGGCTGCACCATGGGCTGGTTTGCAGGGCGGCGAAGAGTCGGGCGCTGGACCTGCTCGCGGCCGTGCGCATCAACGATCCGGAGACGGCATATGACCAGTACCCGCACCAGCTCTCTGGCGGCATGGGCCAGCGGGTGATGATTGCCATCGCGCTCGCCGGCGAGCCTGAACTGCTTATCGCCGACGAGCCGACCTCCGCGCTCGACGCCTCGGTGCGCACCAGCTTCCTCGGCCTGCTCGACCAGATCATTCGCGAACGCGGCATGTCGCTGATCCTCATCAGCCACGATCTGAATCTCGTCGCCAATTTCTGCGACCGCGTCGTGGTCTTGTATGGCGGGCAGGTGATGGAGGAGTGCACGGCGACCGATCTTGCCGCCCCGCATCATGCTTATACGCGGGCGCTTGCCGCCTGCCGTCCCTCGCTCACCGAACGGCTACCGGAGCTGCGCACCTTCACCCGCGATCCTGCTTGGTTGGAGGCGCAGCCATGATCGAGATCGAATCCGTCTCGGTGGATTTCCACACCAAGCTGCGCACGGTGCGAGCGCTGAAGGACGTCAGCCTCAGCGTTCCGCAGGGCACCGTCTTTGGCCTCGTCGGTGAATCCGGCTCCGGCAAGACGACGCTGCTGCGCGCCATGATGGGGTTGACGGCCGTCAGTTCCGGCGGCGTGAAAATCGCCGGTGAGGCCGTGCGGCAGAACCCGCCGCTCGCCTTCCGCCGGCGCGTGCAGATGGTCATGCAGGATTGCTACGCCTCGCTGAACCCTGCCCACACGGTGGACCAGATCATCGGCGAACCGCTCGCGATCCACCGCTTCGACAACCCGGAAAAGCGCATCTTGCAGGCCCTCAAGGATGTCGGCCTCGGCCCGGAGCACCGCTTCCGCTTCCCCCACCAGCTCTCCGGCGGCCAGCGCCAGCGCGTCGCCATCGCCCGGTGCCTGGCGATCGAGCCGCAGGTCATGCTGCTCGACGAGCCCACCTCGGCGCTCGACGTCTCCATCCAGGCGGAAATCGTCAACCTCGTCATGCGTCTGCAACAACAGAAGGGCCTGACCCTATTCATCATCAGCCATGACCTTCCGCTTGTCACCCACATGTGCGACCGGCTGGCGATCATGCGCAAGGGCATGGTGCGCGAGGTCATTACCAGCCAGGACCTGATTGAGCGGAAGGTGGAGGATGACTACACGAAGGTGCTCCTGAGCGCGTCTCTCTGATGGGGCGAAGGTCTATGCATTAACGGCGGAATGGCTGCTCAATTCGGAAGAGAAGCATTCAAAAAGCTATCTGCCGAACATGAAATACTGGGTCGAGCACTGTGGCGAACTCAGTGAGAAGCGGGCGAGTTCCTGGCGGTTCTGTCGCAAACTCACACGACGGACATGAACGGCTTGGCGGCGGGATGCTCAGGCAGCGAGGATTTCGAACTGCTCGGCCAGTGACGGCGCCGGATTGTTGGCGCACCTCGCCTGTCGTTTGCGCATCATATGAACCAATTCAATGCCTCAACGCATTGTCATCGCGGCGGGAGGGGCTGAAGGTTCCGCAGAAGCAACCGAAGAGAGGCCGCCTCTGGGTGAATGACGGATCGTGCGTCCGGCTTCGACCCGAGCACCCCAACCATGTCTGGTCCTACGATTTTGTCGAGGGCCGGACCCACAATGGCAGGAAGTTCCGCATGCTCAACATCATCGACGAGTTTACCCGGGCATGTCTGCCGGGCTTCGTCCTGGATACCCGGCTTGAGCCAGGCGCGCGTGTTGTCACCTTCTTTAACGGTGTCACGGCGCGTGAGATCATCGTCACGCTAGACGAGGAAAGGAGACGCCTCGTCTGGGGCGCCGAGAGCCCCTTCCTGAAGCACTACAATGGCTCCGCCCAGGTGTTCGAGCGCGGTGGACTGACCTGCGTCGTCTGGACGGCCGACTTTCTTCCCGATGAAGCTGCGGCAACGGTCGGCCCGCTGATGGAGGCAGGCGCCAAGGCGATGAAGGTTGCGTTGAACCGCCTCGTTGAGAAGGCGTGATCGATGACAGGTGGAGCCGGCGTCGATCAAGTTTTCGGCTCCACAGATCCGCTGCCTTCGTCCCCGAAGAAAACGGCGCCTTGAAATAGCGACATCCTCGAACTCCTTGAGGGCCGACCCGCGCGAGGTCAATCCCGCAAGGAGACGCCAGGCCCCTGGGACGCGCAGCGTAGGCGAGCGATATCTCATTAGATAACGAAACAGCGAGTGGCAAAACTGGTTCGAAACAGCGCTTCATGGGCCTGCGCATCCGGATCGTAACAGCAATCGCGCACTAGGTAGATCCGATAGTCGGCATCGCTGGACCAGCCCACGCTAGAAAACAGCACGCCGCTGCTCGCTATACCAGCCATGACTAGCGTATCGATGCCTTGGGTGCGCAGATCCGTGTCTAGTGTCGTGCCGTAAAACACGTTCGCCCGCGGGCAGCTATAGCGCCAGTCGGTTGGGGCCAAATCCAGATCGTTCGCCGGCGTCGGCTCACGAAATAGCCCTGTCTCGCGGATATTCGCAACAAGGCGATTGTGTTCGTTGACCGACTCGTACTTGGGGCCAAGTGCGAAATTCGCAAAAACGACCGGGCGCCCGGTGGTTCGCCACGTCCTGATGAGCGCATTTGCACGATCCAGCAGGGCTGGCATATCGTCATTTGAGAGTACCGAGAAAACGTCTGCCTGAAAGTGCAACATCAATAATGCTGCACGCTCAGTATCAATATTTCCTATATCGATCATATGAACCTACTAACTGTGGAAAGCCAAAAACCGGCACCAGAAACCCATCTTCCCCTCCAATAAACCCACCGCCATCATGGCCGGGATGGGAGGGGAGTCAAGCGACCCTTAGGCGGCCTCCGCAAGGATCATCTTGTCCAGGGTGAGATCGGAACCAGCACGCCGGAGCCGAGCATTCTCCGCCTCCAGTTCCTACAGGCGCTTCACCTGGTCACCCTTCAGGCCGCCGTATTCAGCCCGCCATCGATAATATGTAACTTCCGTCACGCCTATCGACCGGATCGCCTCCGCTATCGACTTGCCCTGCGCACTCAGCACGTCAACCTGACGCGGCTTCGTGACGATCTCTTCTGCCTTGTGTCTTTTCCCTGCCATTTCAATGTCCTTCTGAGGCCCATAAGCCATACTTCAAGAAGGATCACTTTTCTGGGGGCAGACCAGTAGAGCAACAGGTAGGCGATTTGACCCACAGCGCCTCGTCGGCCTACTTATCCCATTCCCTGGCCCTGTCTAGACCGTCTGGCGCAAACGCCTCTGGCATGTCGAATTTACAGGCTGAAAGCGCTTCGATACGAGAGCTATCCTTGTTTGACGTAGCCCATGCCTTCATCAAGCAGCCAGCTTCGCAATATCTCGACTTCCGGTCTCGCAAGGCTGGCTTCGGGCGTCATCAACACATAGGGCTGACGGATCGGCAGTGAAATGCCGAATGCGTCAACCAAGCGTCCTGCCGCCAGTTCCTGCTCGACCATGAAGTTTGGCGCCAAAGCAAAACCGGCACCGGCAATGCAGGCCTCAATTGCTAGATGGAGCAGATTGAAGGAAAGGGTGGCGCGAAGCTCGAGATGGCCAAAGCCGGTCGCGGCAAACCAGGCTTCCCAGCCTTCATCGTGCCAGCCGGGCTCGGCAAAATCCATCTTGATCAAGGGGCGTGTCAGAAGGTCTGCCGGGGTTGGCGCGGCTGGCAGAAGCGCTGCAACTTGAGGCGCTGCCACCACCACCAGTCGCCCCCCGAGGAGCATATCCTGCCTGATGCCGGGGATTGTTCCGCGACCGTGATAGATCGCAAGATCTGGATCGCGTTCATTGGCGCTCCAGCGGTGCGGCAGGGCGAGCACCGCAACTGAGATTTCAGGATGCGCGGCGCGAAATTTGCCGATGCGCGGGGCCAGCCATTTCGTCGCCAGAGAATATTGGCACCGCACCGTAACAGTGCTGGCGCCGCCCGGCGCTCGCGCGGCGACGCTAGCCGCTGTAATCTGGTCGAAGATTGCGCCAAGGCGGGTTGCGAAAACGCGCCCGGTTTCAGTCAGGCTGACGCCGTTGGCCCGCCGCTCAAACAACGGCCCTTCAACCCATTCCTCAAGCTGTCGCATCTGGTGGCTAATTGCGCCAGGCGTGACGCCTAGTTCTCCCCCGGCACGGGCAAAACTCAGATGGCGCGCGGCCGCTTCGAAGGCGCGCAACGCGGGTAGGGGCGGCAGGTGTCGTGTCATGTTGAAGGCTCAATTTGGCTCGTGGTAGCCGGCAAAACTATTGGTTTGCGTCCACATTCTTGCCTGTGACATCGTTATGTCAAGACAAGGAATGAGCAGGATTATGTCTCGAGATCAATCTATCGCCACCGCTGTCGCTTATGCAGACAATGGCCGTTTTCTGGCTGACCTGGCCCGCCGCGTCGCAATTGCCACCGAGAGCCAAAAACCGGAGCGTCGGCCTGAATGCTACCGCTACCTCCGCGACATCGACGCCGATCTCGCCCGATTAGGTTTTGCTGGCGAGATCGTCGACAACCCTGATCCGGTCGGCGGCCCGCTGCTGATCGCCTGCCGGCACGAGGGGGACGATCTGCCGACCCTGCTGGTCTATGGTCATGGCGACGTTGTCGCCGGCATGGAAGGCCAATGGGCAAATGGACGAGATCCTTGGAAGGTCAGCGTCGAGGGTGAGCGCATCTATGGCCGGGGCACAGCCGATAACAAGGGCCAGCACACCATAGTCATGCTCGCGCTGGAGGCCGTTCTGGCCACCCGGGGCAAGCTTGGTTTCAATACGGTTGCGTTGATCGAAACCTCTGAAGAAACGGGCTCCGCCGGCCTGCGTGAGGTCTGTCAGACGCATCGCGCGAAACTCACAGCCGACTGGCTGATTGCCTCCGACGGTCCGCGCCTCAAGATGGAGCGTCCAACCCTCGATGGCGGCACACGCGGCGTTGTCGATTTCGATCTGGTCTGCGATCTGCGACCGGGGGCGCATCATTCGGGCAATTGGGGCGGGTTGATTGCCAACCCAGCTGTTGTTCTCGCCAATGCGATTTCCTGCCTAATTTCCGGGACGGGTCGCATCAATGTACGTGGCATCGTGCCAGCGAAAGTCCCTGAAAGCGTGCGCATGGCCCTGTCCCGCATTACGCCTGAGGCCGAAGAGGACGGCCCGCAGCTTGATGAATGGTGGGGCGAGCCGGGTTTAAGCCAATCTGAACGCGTCTTCGGCTGGACAGCGCTTGAAGTCCTGGCCATGAGCGCCGGAAACCCGGCCCAACCGGTCAACGCCATTCCGCCACGTGCATCGGCGCGCATGCAGATCCGCTATACGGTAGACACCGATCCGGCGTGTTTCGTTCCTGCTATTCGTGCGTATCTGGACGCCCACGGCTTCAGTAATGTTTCTGTCGCGCCGGGGGCCAAGGAAGCTGACTGGGGCGCGACGCGTCTTGATCCAGAACACCCTCTAATGCGCTGGGCCGCGGCCTCCGTGGAGAGGACGATGGGCATAGCGCCGACGATCCTGCCCAATGCGGGCGGGTCGCTGCCCAATGATTGCTTCGCTGATATTCTCGGCATTCCCACCGTTTGGGCGCCACATTCCTATTCCGGATGTTCCCAGCACGCGCCCGACGAACATCTGCTTCAATCGCTTGTGGCCGAAGGTCTGGCGATCATGGCCGGGCTGTTCTGGGACCTGGGCACAGAAGGGCGACCGGCGCGGCGCTGAACCTATCGATCTGTAGAACGAAACGAGGAGGAGCTCATGTTTCGAAATGTGACGAGATTGGCCGGGGTGCTATCGCTTTGCGCAACGCTTGCCGTGCCGGCTAGCGCGCAAGAGCAGCCGGAAGTGCGCATCGGCACGGATGGCGGCTACGAGCCCTGGACCTCGATGACATCCGACGGGGAACTGACCGGCTTTGATGTCGAGCTGGCCAAGCTTGTCTGCGAGCGTATGAAGCGGAGCTGCCGCTTCACCGCCCAGCCCTGGGAGGGGCAGATACCGGCCCTGGAGCAGGGCAAATATGACATCCTTGTCGGCGGCATCTCGATCACGCCTGAGCGTCAGAAGCGACTGGCCTTTACCCAGAGCTATGCCAATCTGCCGATCAATTTTGCCGCCGCTAAGAGCTCCGGGTTGAATGGCAAGGCGACTTGGCCGGAACTGCGCGCGGCGCTCGTCGGCAAGACGATTGGCGTGCAGACCGGCACGCAAAGCCAGAAGTTCATGGACAATGAATTAAAGGGCGAGGTGACACTGCGTCTCTACGACAATCAGGACAGCCTCAATCTTGATCTTTTGGCTGGCCGGGTCGACGCCGCGCTGGCCGGTCGTTCCCCATGGATCGCGCTGACCCGGTCGCCACAGGGTGAACCGATCGAGGTCCTGTCGCCCAACCTTGACTTTGAGCAGTTCGACTATCTGGGCGTTGGCGTCGGTGGCTTGATGCGCAAGGATTCTGATGACCTGCGCAAGGCGTGGGACGAAGCGCTGTGCACGTTGAAGGCCGAGGGCGAAGTCAAGCGCATCGCGGAAAAATGGTTCGGCTTCGACGTATCGGTCAAACCGGACGCCAAGATCTGCGGGGCCTGATCTGCCATGGCTGGCGAGACGACACTGACCGAACTTTTTGCATGGGGTGCCGGCGGATGGTCAAAACCCATTCTGATCGGCCTTGGGGTCACCGTCGCCTGCGCGAGCATCGGTTATGTGTTTGGCGTTGTACTCGGGTTAGGGGTGGCGTTCGCCAGAATTGGCAACAACCGATTCCTGGCGGCGCTCGCCATGCTCTACACAACCCTGTTGCGCGGCGTGCCGCCGCTGCTGGTCATCTTCCTGCTGTTCTTCGGAACAAACGGTGCCTTGATGTGGATCGCGCGCGGCTTTGGCTTTACCGGTTATATCGAGGTCGACGCCTTTACGGTGGGCGTCATGGCCGTTGCCCTGGTCGCGGGCGCCTATAGTTCCGAGATATTCCGCGGCGCGCACGCCACCATACCCACCGGGCAGTTCGAGGCCTATGCATCGCTCGGCTTGCGTCCGCTGGTCGGCTTCTGGACCGTCATCTTGCCGCAAATGTTTCGCCTGGCGTTGCCGGGGCTGGGCAATGTGTGGATCCTCGCCATGAAGGAAACAACGCTTCTGTCGGTCATCTCGCTCGCCGAGTTGATGCGGGTTGTCGGTCTAGCGGGCCGCACAACCGGCCAGCCCTTTGTCTTCTATGGCGCGGCGGCGCTCATCTACCTCGTGCTCATTGCGATCTCGTCGCAGGCGTTCAAGGCAATCGAAGCAAGAATGCGTTGGGCCTGACAATGGATTTTGACACCACGCTTCGCGTCGCGACTGAGCTTTTTGGCGCAATCTGGGTCACGCTGGCTCTTGCGGCAGCGACGCTGCCGCTGGGCTTTCTGTTTGCCGCGCTGGCAACCTGGGCGCGGAATTCACGCTATCGCATCGTGCGTCTTGTCGCGGAAGCCTATGTTCTGGTGTTCCGCTCCACGCCGCTTCTGGTGCAGATTTTCCTGCTCTACTACGGCCTCAGCCAGTTTGCTTGGCTGCGTGCAAGCTGGGCCTGGATTGTGCTGCGCGATCCCTTTTCTTGTGCCATCATCGCCATGAGCCTGTGCGCCGGGGCCTATACCTCAGAAGTGATGCGCGGCGGCTTGGCTGCTATTCCATCCGGCGTGATCGAAGCTGCGCGGGCGCTTGGGCTGTCGCAGCTGCGGGTTTTCTTTCTCGTCACTGCTCCCATCGCGATACGGCGCGCCTTGCCTGCCTATAGCAACGAGATCATCGTGACGTTGAAATCCACTTCGCTTGCCAGCACCATCACGGTGATGGAGTTGACCGGCGTGGCCAAGGATCTGATGAGCCAGACCTTTGCCGTGATCGAGGTTTTCTGCATGGTGGCCGTCATCTATCTGGTGATCAACATGACCCTGATCTTCGCGCTGCGCCGGCTGGAAATCTGGCTGACTCCGGACTATCTGCGCGTCAAATCGCACAGGCGCCCGAAACATGCCGGCCCAGCCATGCCCGACGGCGCGGGTGCGTGGAGGCCATCTCGTCCGACTTGATCGCGCCCTAAAAGCGTACATGCGTTTGGCTCGCCATTCAGAAGGGCTGGGGCTAGCCGAACCGCAGTGGCCCACACGCTTGATACCGCGATTGCATGACGGGGTCTGAAGGTCTACTGCCTTGACAGGTTGTGATCTCGTGTCAAACGACAACTTGGAGCAAATGTCGGTATCGGTGGTTGCGAGCCCCCGCAACCAAAGATCAAAACACTCCCGCGAGCCCGGCTCCGGGAGTGTTTTTGTTTGAGGGCTGCCGATCCGTCCAGTTCAGGATCGTGCCCAACTTGCCATACAGAGTTGCCTCCATCTCACCGCGCCTGACGCCGGGCGTCAGGACGATCTTCTCGATCAGGCCACGTAGCGCTTGCGCCGCCGCCTGGCGGTCTTCCGGACAGTTGAGCGCCGCGGCCAACTGCTCGACTTTCCTGGCATAGACTGCCGAAATACTTGGCAGCAGGTCGGGCATGTCTTGCGGAGCCGTGGCCAGCAGCTCGGTGAGCTCGGCCTTGCGGGCCTCGAGTCCATCCAGCGCCGCCTTCATGCTGGCCCACCACGGCCGACAAAGGTCAGGATCTCGTATGGCGTGGTCGCCATCAGCCGGATGTACGCAATCCAGCGTCGACGGCGCGCCACAACCAGTGTTTTGTGCCGGCGATGGTAATGGCCACCTCGTCCAGATGCCACACTTCGTTCCGGCTTGGCTTCTTGCAGTGAAGGCGACGTGCATAATCCGGGCCGAACTTCCTTCCCCAACGGCGGATCGTTTCATAGGAGACGACAATGCCGCGCTCCAACAGCATTTCCTCGACCAAGCGCAGGCTCAGCGGAAACCGAAAGTAGAGCCATACCGCATGGGCGATGATCTGAGGTGGGAAGCGATGGCGCCTGTAGCTAACTGGCGAGGGGTCCATGCGAATGTGTCTATCGCGACAGCCCCTCACAAGCCGTTACCGTGACATCTCCGCTGCGCGACCTGCCGGACATAGAGGCGCTCGAGGATGCCGGATTGCTCGCAGTGCGGCCGTAGACGCCTTGATAGCGAGGCCCGACGTCCATTGATCACAGGTCGAGTACAAGCCGATCGCCACGGCAGCGCGACACACAAGGCATGACGAGCCTGCCCTCAGCCTGCTCGTCCGTGCTCAGATACATGTCCCGATGCTCCGGCGGCCCCTCGAGCACACCGGTCATGCACGTGCCGCAGATTCCCTCTTCGCACGAGGTTTCGATCTCGATTCCCGCGGCGCGCAACACTTCGACGATCGTCTGATCCGGCCCTACGTGCAAAGCCAATCCCGAGCGCGCGAGCATCAGATCGAAGCCCTCGCCCGCGGTCTCGACGTCGACAGGCGCGCTGAAATATTCGCTGTGCCGCTGCCTGATGTCCCAGCCGGATTGTGCGGCGACACCGTCGACCATCGCCATGAACGGGCCAGGCCCACAGGTTTAGAGATGCTTGTCCGGCTGTGGGTCGGCGAGCAGTTCCCGGAGCAGGGCATGTTGCGCATCCAGGGCGAGCCCGTAGTGCATGTCGACGGTATCACGCCACTCGCCAGCGGATAGCAGACCGGCGAAATCGGCGAAGCGCGGCGCCCGAGCGAAATAGACGAGACGGAACGGGGCATCCTCGGCAGCCAGCCAGCGGGCCATCGACAGCAGCGGGGTTATGCCGATGCCTCCGGCCAGCAGGATGTGGTCTCGGGCAGTGGCGGACAGCGGAAAGTTGTTCTTCGGCCCCGACACGATCAGTTCGTCGCCCAATCGCACGTCCCTATGCATGGCGAGCGATCCACCCCGCGACGTGGCTTCCAGCTTGACTGCGATGCGGTAGACCCTGCGATCGGCCGGCCCATTCGTCAGCGAATACTGGCGTATCAGGCCAGGGCCTAGATAGATGTCGATATGGGCGCCGGGCGTTGGAGCCGGCAACATCGTGCCGTCGGCAGGGACGAGCGTAAAACCGGTGATCCCTTCGGCTTCTTCCACGATCTCGGCGATATGAATCTTGAGTTTCTGCATCGTTCGTCTTCTTGTTCTCTGTTGCGGCAGGCATCTCGCAGGGCGATGGAAGTCCACCCGCCGTGCGGTCGGACCGGATGCCCGTCCGCGCGTCAGGAATTGGAGTAGAGTTCCGTGCTATAGCTCGCCTGGATATTCGTCTCGATCGCCTTCTCGTCTTCCCGCAACTGAAGCTGGGCCTTGACGATCTCGCCCATGGTCGGAAAGTCCGCGCGGTCGATACGTGCCGACGATTCCCATAGTTTGGACCGCAGCAACGCCCTAGCACAGTGGAAGAAAACCTCGTGGATCGTCACCGTGATGCCGAGCTTCGGAACATGGCCGCCGAATGCCAGTCCCGCCAGCAGCGCCGCATCATCGACGACCTTCGCATGACCGTTCAGGCGCAGTGTTTCGTTGATCCCCGGAACGAAGAAGATGATGCCGACGGCGGGATTGCGCATCAGATTCTTCATCGTGTCGAAACGGCGATTGCCAGGGCGCTCCGGAATCAGGAGCGTCCGATCGTCCAGTACCGCGACGAATCCCGGGGCGTCCCCGCGTGGGCTGACATCCGCCGATCCCTGCGCGTCGGTCGAGCCCATGCACAGGAACGGCGACAGGGCTATGAACTGCCGACCATATCGGTCGAGCCGGTCGAATACCTTTTCGACGGCGCCCGGCATGGGGTCGCCTCCGATACGGCAGATCTCGTCCGTCTCGGTGACGACGCGCAGTTCTTGAATGCTCATGGTCCAACCTCCTGTATTTTTCGTGCCGTCTTCGGTGTGGAGGGAACGTAGTGATCATGCAGGCCGAAACCCGCTGGGCCGACGACAGCGAGCGCGGCGGGTGTTCGCAGCGCCGCCGGTGCACCGATGGCAAGCACCGCGACACGCTGCCCATAACGCAGGTCCTCCGTCGTGATCGGTGTCGCCGTTTCGCGATCGAGTACGCAAATCAGATCCGGCACGATGGCAAGCACTCGTTCGCCCTCCCGCACCAGCAGGTTCTCGTTGCGAAACCGGATCTCGGCGACGCGGCCGCCATCGTCTTCAATTTTGGCCGTGCCGACGTTGAAACCGGCGCTGACCTCACGGTCGAGATCGACGATCTTGCCGCGAATATCTGTGCGCTCCCGTCATAGATCCCGGTGCCGTCGAGATAGCCAAGGATCGATGCCAACAGATTTCGCCCGGCGTTCCGTGCGGTTCGCACCGCGGCGCCGAGCCCGATCGCCATGGAAAGCGTGCCGTGGATCGCATGAGCACGCGCCTGCTGCCCGGACATGATATAGCTCGCCGCGTGCACCACGCCCCCCATGGCCTCGCATACCGAGCGCGCTACCCGTTCGACACGATTGTTGTCGTCGGCCTGCACGAGCGCATAGTCGCCATGTTCATTGACGAGCACCATCGGCGCGGCCGGTACGCCGGCAATACCGAACGACACCATCTGCACTTCAGGGAAGGCACGCGCCATGCCGTCAGCGTCGACGACCGGCAGTCCCAGCCTCCCTGCCGCGACCAGCGGAATGGTGGAATTCAGTCCTCCGATCTCGACCGGCATGATCGCGTCGACCGGCTTTCGCCACGTGATACGGCGCGCGCGATGTCGATGCGCGAAATGATCGTGCCGAAGTCCTTCGACGCCCAGCGGACGAAGGCGAAGACGGTGCCGGGCCGGAACGACAAGACGCGTCGTCGCCCATCGAGGATTTGTCCGTGGACGTGGGTGCCGAAGCGAACCCAGTTCTCGATCTTCTTCTCAATCCAGGTCAGCTCGACATGGGTGAGATTGTCGACGCCGGTCATGACGGATCTCCCTGTTGAGCAAATTCGTGCGCGAGCAGGTCGCGCGGCATGTCGGCGACAGTGCACCCGCTCGGATGGCGAAGGTCCGCCTTGCCGACGGCGCCCTTCTGATTGAAGAGCGCGACGGTCACGATGGGCTCCCGGCCGGGGGGATGAGGTTATCCTCAGACCTGCAAAAGCGGGGCGGTGTTAGAAAGATTCCGAAGGAATCCAAGTTAGATAAGTTGCGGCCGCCGCAAGGCGTTGAATCGGAACAATGAATCGTCGATTCCGGTCCCCGATAGCACGATAGGGTCGGTCCCCGATAGCACGAGTGAATTCACAGCCTATCCCCAAAGCAGGTTGACGGTTTCCGTCGCGGGCGCGGCGGGGTGAAGAAGGTAGGATCGGTGGCGACAAAGGTGAGAACCTCATGGCCATCCGGCCGCTGCTGGATGGCGAGTCGATAGCCGGGCAGGGGCTGTCGGCTGACGATCTTGCGCAGGCCGTAGGCGAAATGCTTGAGCGGCGAGAGGCTGCCGGATTTCTGATGGAGATGGGTAAAGTCGAAGCTCCAGCCGAAGGACTGGCGGCCGCCATGCTTGCGCACGATGCGGCAGAGCCAGCGCTCACGCCCGCCAGTCAGGTCGAAATACGTCCGATCGATCGTCAGGACGAGCCGTCATCGAGTACGGCGCGATAGAACCAGTCCGGTAGGATCAGCTCGATGCCGACGGGGCGTCCGTCGCTGTCGGTCCGCTCCTTCCATTCGTTGATCCAGGAGAAGTGGTGACGGCCGCCTTCGTGCTGGTGACGCTGGGACTTCCCATGCTGCGCGGTCGCAGCGCCTTGCGCGAAACAATGCGGGCTTAGTCATCCCTCATGATGGACGCGGCAGGAGCCCTCCCAAGACCGTTTGTGTGATCGTCTTCGCAGCCAGATTGTAGTCCGCGGTCCTCAACTGATCGACCTGCAGTGCATCACACGCCAATGCCTCGAACTCGGCGTAGAACTGTGTGGCGGACCACAGCAGGATGAACAGGTGCCGCGCATCCACCTTCACCATCTTCCCGGCGGCAACCCAGGCATCGATCACCTTAGCCTTCTCTGCCGTAATGCTGCGCATGTGGTCGCGAGCTTCTCCCGATAGGTGGCCCGCCCCTTGCAGTATCTCGTTGGCGAACAGGCGTGTTTCGGCCGCATTCTGTCGGGCGTACTCAAGTTTTGTCCGAACGTAGTCTTCAATTGCTACGGCAGGCTCGCGATCAGCAGAGATGTGCTGGAATGCCTCGTCCCAGCTATGGATCAGATGAGCAATGGTGGCGTTGTAAATCTCCTCCTTTGAGGAGAAGTAGTAGTAGACGTTGCCCTTAGGCAGCCCAGACGCCTTGGCAATCTCGACAATTCGAGCGCCATCAAGCCCTTTCCGCGAGAATACCTCGACAGCGGCCGAAAGTATCTTCTGTACGTTTCGTGCCCGAATTCGGTCTTCGGAAACGCCCGGAGCAGCAATCTCATCGATACTATCGTTTCTCTTTAGGCTTCCTGCCACGGCTATCTCTTTATTTTTGCGCAGTTTTATTCGACCATTCACAGGTCGACTGTCAATTATTTCCGACAAGGTTGTCGACGTATCGGCCCATGATTTGGGGATCGAGGCACCATAAAATAGAAGTTGACAAAACGGTCAACTTTTTTCATGAAAAGCTGACAAAACGGTCAGGTTCTTGGAGGGCTGGCCGGGATTTCGTTGCCTTGGGGGAGGGGCGCGCATGCCTATTCTGTTGAAGGACGCCATGAAGGAGTTCATGGCGTATTGGTCCGAGGATCTGGGCGAACCATGGCGCGCGCTCATCGGAGGTGTTGAGCCAGATTTCGAAGCAGTCGCACACGATCTCGAGCTCGAGGTTTGGGAGCCGATCTTTCCTGTTCGTCGCGGGAAGAACTTTCCAGGCATGCCGGCCGGCGCTCATTGCCTCAGGGCATTCGACGGAATATCGCCCGACCAGGTGCGCTGCGTCGTTCTCGGCCAGGATCCATATCCCGAGCCGGGCTTTGCGACCGGTCGGGCCTTCGAAACCGGAAACGTGGCCAGATGGCGCGAACTCGACAAGATGTTCTCGAAGAGCATCCGCGCCTACATGCAGTTGATCGTCGCCGCCAGGACGGGGGACGACTCATACGCCTGCAGCTTCGACGATTGGCCCAAGACGCTTGCGGCGATGGAAAACGGGTCTGTCCCTGTGGAGTCACCCTCCGAGATCGCCGATCGTTGGGTGAGTGAAGGGGTTCTTCTGCTGAATGCTTCGCTGACGCTGACCCGCTTCAAGGTGGATATAGACCCGCATCAATCCAAAGGGCATTTGCGACTCTGGCGGCCGATCATCCTGGAAGCTCTGCGCCGCCTCACGGCCAAGGGAAAACCGCTCGTATTCTTGGGCTTTGGCGACGCTGCGGCGGAGGCGCTGGCCGAAGCCGGCATAGACGAGAGCGCCGACGGGCATCTTCGTTGCATCCTGCGCGACCATCCCGCGCGGGCCGACGCCGTTCTAAGCCGTCCGAACCCTTTCATTCTCTGCAACGACTATCTGGAGGCGATGGGTGTTGAACCCATTGCATGGTGACCATGGCGGCAACGAAGACATACGATTTTATCATCATCGGTGCCGGCTCGGCCGGCTGCGTTCTGGCAAACCGCTTGTCTGCCGACCCGGCCAACAAGGTGCTGTTGCTGGAAGCCGGCGGCCGAGACCTCAATCCACTTTTCCGCTTGCCTATGCTCATGGGCAAGCTTTTCCATTCCGGAATCTACAACTGGCACTACCACACTGAGCCCGAGCCGCATCTGAACGGGAGATCGCTCTACTGGCCGCGCGGCAAGGTGCTGGGCGGCACCTCGACCATCAACGGCATGATTTACGTGCGCGGCAACCGCCATGACTACGATCGCTGGGCGCAAATGGGCGCTACCGGCTGGTCTTACGATGATGTGCTGCCTGCATTCTTGCGCTCGGAGGCCCATGTCCAGCGTAATGGCGCCTACCATAATGCCAATGGGGAGCTCACGGTCTGCCGGGCGCGCGGATGGAACCAGCTTCTCGATGTCTTCAACGAGGCAGGTGATCAGGCAGGACATCCCCTCAACGACGATTTCAACGGAGCTGACCAGGAGGGCTTTGGTCGCTACGATTTCACCATCACGAATGGCAAGCGCTGCTCGACCGCTTTCGCCTTCCTGCGGCCGGCGAAAGGGCGTCCCAATCTCACCATCGTGACCCGCGCTCACACTCAGCGCGTTCTCATCGAAAACGGTCGCGCCATCGGCGTCGAGTTCAGCCGGCACGGAAAACTCACTCGGGTCCATGCGAACCGCGACGTGATCCTTTCCGCAGGCGTCGTCAACTCGCCGCAAATTCTGATGCTGTCAGGGATCGGCTCGGCTGACGAACTTGCGGAACACGATATCCGTGTCGTCCAGGACCTTCCCGGCGTCGGCAAGAACCTTCAGGACCACGTCGATTGCGTCATGGCATACGAATGCCGAGAGCCGGTCACGCTTTACTCCGATCTTCGGGCCGACAAGCTTACCTGGTCCGTCGTACAGGGCATGCTGTTCGGTGAAGGTATCACCACGACCTTCCCTTATGAGGCCGGAGCCTTCATCAAATCACGTGCAGAACTTGCTGCGCCGGACATTCAGCTTCATTTCATGCCGGCGCTCGAAAAGACAGCAAACCTGCATTTTCCGAATCCGTTCAAGAAGGAACGAGTGGAGGCCAATCACGGTTTCTCGCTGCGTGTCGGACCGGTCAATCCCGAAAGCCGGGGCGAGATCAAGCTGCGCTCGGCGGATCCAATGGACCGTCCGCGTATCACTGCGAATTACCTGCAAACCGAGTTCGATATTCGCACGATGATCAAAGCCATTCGCATGACGCGAGAGATCATCAACCAGAAAGCTTTCGACAAATATCGCGGCCGCGAGCTTGCGCCAGGCCCATCGGTCGAAAACGATGCCGAAATGATCGACTGGCTGCGCGCCAATGCAATGACGACGTTTCATCCGGTCGGAACTTGCAAAATGGGCAACGACCCGATGGCTGTGGTGGACGCGCGTCTAAGCGTGCATGGCATCGAAGGCCTTCGCGTAGCCGATGCCTCGATCATGCCGATCATTTCCAGCGGTAACACGAATGCTCCGTCGATCATGATCGGGGAGCGGGCCGCTGATTTTATTCTTAAGGAGACGTCGAAATGATCGTGGAGCATCGGACCTACACATTCCGACCGGGAACGTTCGATGGCTGGTTGAAGAAATACGAAACCGAGGGGCTGCCCATCCAGAAGCGGCACCTGAATCGCTTCCTCGGCCTCTATGTCAGCGAGATCGGCCATTTGCACACGACCGTATTGATGTGGGGCTATGACAGCCTCGCCGACCGCGAGGCCCGTCGCGCGGCGATGTATGCCGATCCGGATTGGCAGGCCTTCATCAATGGCGTTTGGTCCCTCAACGCCATCCAGAGCCAGGACGCAATGATCATGAATCCGGCGCCATTCTCTCCGGGCGCCTGAGGCAGGAAATGGGCGTGAGGTGCTGCGCCAGAGGAGAGTGTCGGGCGGCGATTGGGGCCGCCCCAATAACGAAGAGAAAATCGAACCTCTAGAGAAGGAACAGAAAATGATGAACAAGAATCCGATCGAAACGAACATGCTGCGTCGGTCAATCGACCGCCGTAGTTTTCTTCAATCAACAGCAGGCCTGGCTGCCTTCAGTATGGCGGGCGGCCTGCTGACAGCGGCTGCGCACGCGTCTGGCGGTCTCGTGGCGCTGGTTCATACCCAGGCGGCGGGAGATGCAGGCCCGGTCGACTCTATGATCGCCAGGCTCAAGCAGCTCTCCGGGGAGCAGGGGTTCGAATATCGCGCGGTTTACGCCCAGGACCCGGCGACCTACGAAACCATCTTCCGCACGCTGGCCGATGTCGGTGCCGCCGTGATCGTCTCGACTTTCAATGAAGTGGCAGAGCCCTTCAAGGCTCTCGCCCCTTCCTATCCTAACACCAAGTGGATCCAGCTCTTTGCCGATCCCTTCGAACCCGCGATCCCCAATGTCGCTACGGTCTCCTATGACTACTATCTCGGCTGCTATCTCTCCGGCATCTTTGCTGCACGTGTGAGCAAGACAGGCAAGCTCGGTTTCATCGGTGGCGTGTCCATCCCGCCGATCAACGCCGACTTCAATGCTTTCAAGGCCGGCGCCCAGTCCGTCCGCCCGGATGCAACAGTATCAGTTGCCTTCGCCGGCTCCTTCCAAGACCCCGCCAAGGGTCAGGAGATTGCAACACAGATGTACTCGAGCGGTATCGACTACATCCAGACCGATGCCGCAGCGACCGATTTCGGCATTACTGCTGCCGCCAACGAGGCGGAGGGCCGTCTCGTGAGCGTGCTCGATCCCGCCCAGTTTCCGCAGGGACCCAAATCCGTCATCTCGATCGTCGGTCTCGACTTCGGCACCTCGCTCTACAACGAGGTCACCAAGGCACTTGGCAGCGGGTGGGCCGGCGGCACGCACGAGCATACCGGTCTTGGAACTGGAGTCATCGATTTTATCCCGTCGCCTCTCTTCGCAGAGCAGGGAGCACCAGACATCGTAGCGAAGGCGAAAGCAGTCGAGCCGGAAATCGCGGCAGCGAAAGCGGCGATCCTCGACGGCTCCCTCAAGGTTCCATTCAACACGACCCTCTGACCCCCAATTGGATCATGCTGCGATGACAGAGGACCGTTCCCCCATTTTTCAATGCCGCGATGTGACAGTGCGATACGGCCACATCGTGGCGCTCTCAGATGTCGGAGCCGTTTTCGAACGTGGCATGATCCACGCCGTCGTCGGCCAGAACGGCGCGGGCAAGACGACCTTTGCCCGGGTTCTGGCAGGCCTCGTCCGCCCGGCATCCGGCGAGCTCGAGATCGACGGCCGCCCGCTTCCGGGCGGCAACGTCAATGATGCTCGCAAGGCCGGGGTCGAGCTCGTCCATCAGAGCTTTGCCCTGCCTCCCTCCTTCAGCGTTGCAGAAGCGATGCAATTCGGCGCGGATGGTGGTGGGATGTTCACCAAAGGTGGGCTTGAAAAGCGCTGGCAACCGCATCTCGATGCTCTCGACGTCAGGGTGCAGGCCAAACAGCGGATTCGGGACCTGCCGGTGGAAACACAGCAGGGCGTCGAGATCGCCAGAGCACTCGTCTCGGAGGCAAAGCTGCTGATTTTGGACGAGCCTACAGCGGTTCTCTCGCCCGAGGGCGCGGAAAAGCTCTTTGAGCGGGTCCGGCGCCTGAAGGAGCGGGGTGTCACTGTCATCCTGATCCTGCACAAGATCCGGGAAGTGCTAGCGATCGCCGACACCGTCACGGTGCTGCGCGGCGGCCGCCTTGTCGACGGTCCGCTGCCCTGCGCCGAAATCGATGCCAATCGTCTGGCCGAACTCATCATCGGGCCGGCGGCTGCACGCAATCTGAAGTCTGAAGACAAGGCCCCTTTGACCAGGGCGGCAGCCCTGACTCATGTTGAAGCGCGCGAAACCGCCTCAAGTCGCGCACCGGTCCTCGATATGCGCGATGTGTCTACTAGGCCCGATCTCGAAGGCCCCGCCCTCGACAAGGTCAATCTCGCCATTCGCTCGGGGGAAATCGTCGGAGTGGCGGGGGTCGAAGGCAATGGACAGAGAACGTTGGTACGTGCGATTTCCGCGCTGTCCGACATTGTCGAAGGCCAGATCGCCATCAATGGGGGCGACGTGACGAATGTGCCGCTGGTCTCACGGCGGACAGCTGGACTCCGGGTGATCCCGTTTGAGCGCAACGTCGAAGGGCTGAGCCTGACCAGTTCCCTTTGGGAGAACTGGTCAGCCTGTGGACTTCTGCAGACAAAGCTGCTCTCAGCCATCAAACCGTCCCAGATACGGAAACACTGCGACGCTGCGTTGAAGCAGTGGGACGTCCGCTATTCCAACGTCGGCCAGCGGGCCGGCTCTTTATCCGGAGGCAACGCGCAGAAGGTCATCCTGTCGCGCGAGATGGATGAGGATGCGCGGCTCATTCTCGCAGCTCAACCGACGCGAGGCCTCGATATCGGGGCCACCTCATTCGTCTGGGATTCGATGCGCAAGGCGCGGGGCCGCGGCTGCGGACTGCTGTTCATCTCTTCGGATCTCGACGAGATCTTCGACATATCGGACCGCGTAATCGTCATGCTGTCCGGCCGGATCGTCGCGGAGTTTCATCCACCCTATGACATCGCTGCTGTCGGCGCGGCCATGACAGGAGTCCTCAGATGATCGAACGCTTCATATCCGTGTTCCGTGCGCTGATCTTCATCCTGATCGGTCTGGCACTGTGCGGCGTGATCTTTCAGCTCGCGGGCTACTCGGCGCCGTTGATGTTTCATTCGATAGCCGATGGAGCCTTCCTCAGGGCAGGTGCCCTGCAGCAGGCACTTCGATGGGCACTTCCCCTGTTCATCACGGCTGTCGGCGTCGCCATTTCCTTCCGCGCCGGCTACTTCAATATCGGTGCGCAGGGCCAGTTCTACATGGGCGCGATTGCTGCCGCCTTCGCGGCAGAATGGCTAAGTGGGGCACCGGCACCTTTCCTGATACCCGCTTGTTTCCTGGCCGGCATGACTGGTGGGGCGCTCTGGGCGCTCTGGCCTGGCCTTTTGCGGCTGAAGTCTGGTACCGACGAGGTCATCACCACGCTGATGGGCAATTTCCTTGCCGGCTTGGTGCTCCTCTATGTGACGGCCGGACCGCTCAAGGATCCGGCGGGAACAGGGCAGCAGGCTTCCAGCCGACCGCTCGATGCTGTCTACCGCATCAGCGACTCGCTCGGGCTGTCTCCCACGATCATCGCCATAGCTATCCTTGTCGGTATAACCATGTGGCTGCTGGTGAACAGGACCGCCTTCGGCGTGCTCTCGGGGCTGGCCGGCCGCAACCCCACGATGGTCGAATGGCAGGGGGCCAGGACGTGGCGTATCGGGCTCGCCAGCTTCCTACTGAGTGGAGCGCTCGCCGGTCTCGCTGGCACCATCGAGTTCATGGGGCCGAACGGACGTCTGACAGGCGGCTTTCTGTCAGGGCACGGGTTCACCGCCATCTTGATCGCGCTCGTCGCCAACTTCTCGGTCGTCGGAACAGCCTTCGTATCGCTCTTCTTTGGCGGCCTCGCCTCGGCCGCTCTCTATTTGCCGATCATGGCCGGGCTGCCGTCCTCGGCGATCGATATTATCAACGCGGCCATCGCGCTCTTCATCACCGCAAAATCCAGTCTCGTTGACCGGATCGCTAAACTCGGGGGACGGGTATGGAAGACATCGTAATCGCCATTTTTCGTTCCGGCACTCCGCTGATCTATGTGGCGCTTGCAGGTGTCATCGCCCAGCGCGCCGGCATATGGCATCTTGGTCTCGAAGGCCTGATGATCGCTGGAGCTTGTGCCACGATCCTCGGCATCGTCCTTACGCACTCGATCTGGATCGCGCTCCTGGGAGCGATCATCATCTGCGTCCTCGGTTCCGTCCTTTTCTGGTTTGTGGTCGAGAAGCTCAAAGCCAACCAAATCATCGCCGGTCTGGGACTTACAGGCCTTGGGCTCGGCGGAACCGCACTGGCAGTCCAGTCGATATTCGGGACGCAGGCGGCCGTCAGCGCACCTTTTGGATTGCCGCGCATCGGGTCGGCCTTCGGGGCCTTCGGCTCCCTTTCTATCCTCGTGTCTATCATGCCGATTGTCGTCCTCGCCGTCTGGATGATGTTGCGGCGGACCCGCTTCGGCTTGCGCCTTTCAGCTTCGGGCGAGCATCCCTTTGCCGCGCGCGGAGTCGGCGTCAATCCTTCGGTGATGCGTCTTGTTGCCCTGATGCTTGGCGGGGTGCTCTGCGCGCTCGCCGGCGCAGAGCTTGCTGCGGGTAGTCTTCAGATATTCGCGCAAAACATGACGGCCGGCCGTGGCTTCATGGGTTTCGCTGCGGTCATCTTCGGTGCAAGCCATCCCATCGGCGCCACCTTCGCAGCCTTGTTCTTCGCCTTGGTCGGCGCGCTCGGCATTAGGGCACAGCTTATGTTCGGCGACCGTATCCCACACGACTTGCTGCTTGCGCTGCCATACATCGCGACCGTGCTCGGCGTCTGGTTCAGCACGCAGTTGCGCGGCGGTACCAAGGCTAACAACAGTTTCGGCGAATTGCGTGACCAATAGCCACCGGTGAATAGCGATGGCGTTTTCCATGGAGACCGTCGCCATTTCACTTCGATACGAGCAGGAAACACGCCATGCCTCAGACACTCATCCGAAACGCGACGCTACTGACGATGGACGCCACGAACGGCAGCAAGCCTTTCGCCGGGGATCTGTTAATCGAAGCGGGCAGAATATCCGCTATCGGCAAAGATCTCGCGGCTGCTCCGGACGCAATCGTGATTGATGGCCGCAACCGTCTCGTAATGCCTGGTCTGGTCAACGCCCACACCCATTCGAGTGAAACTTTCTTTCGTGGCCGATATGAAGGCTTGCCGCTCGAGATCTGGCTTCTCTACGCCTATCCGTTGCTGATGGGCCCCGTCGTCAACGAAAGGCTTCTCTACCTCCGCAGCCTCTTGCTCGCCATGGAATCGCTTCGCAACGGGGTCACGACGATATGCGACGATTTCTTCGATCCGCCCAGCCATGACCTCACGCGGCTTTCCACGGTGTTCAAGGCCTATGAGGATGCAGGCATTCGTGCGAATGTCTCGAGCGCAGTCATGAATGTGCACACATTGGACGCCCTGCCATATGCCAGAGAGATCATGCCGCTCCACCTCCAGGAGAAACTTGATTTCGGCTCGCCGATGTCAGCTGCGACCTACATCGATTATTGCCGCTCAGCTTTTGCATCGCTGCATGGCAAAGCTGGCCGGCTCAACTTCATGATCGCTCCCTCGGCGCCGCAACGCTGCACGCCGGAACTGCTCCAGGCCTGCCACGAACTTGCTGTTGAAATGGCTGTGCCGCTGCATACCCATATCCTCGAAACCAAGACGCAGGCCGTGACCGGCCACGAGTTCTTCGGCAAGAGCCTGATTGCCTATATGGGCGATCTGGGAGCGCTATCGCGCAATACCACGATCGCCCATTCCGTTTGGGTGAGCGACGAAGACATCGCAATGATGGGAGAGGCGAGGTGTTCTGTTGCTCACAATGCCGTCTCCAACCAGAAGCTCGGCGCCGGTATCGCGCCTGTCCGTAGGCTCATCGACGCAGGTGTAATCATTGGTCTCGGAACGGACGGTGTCTCATCGAACGACACGGCCCGAATTTTCGATGTCATGCGGACAGCAGGCCTGATTCATAGTGTTTCCGGACCCGACTATGATCGCTGGATTCACGCCGACGAGATTCTCGCAATGGCAACAATTGGTGGGGCACGCAGCGCCATGCTGGAAAACATAACCGGCTCCCTCGAGGCTGGAAAGGCCGCCGACCTTCTGATCCTCGACCTCACCACGCTCAACTTCACGCCGCTCAACGATATCGCCAAGCATCTCGTCTTTGCCGAGAACGGTTCCTCCATTGAGATGGTCATGGTCGCGGGACAGATTGTCGTTCGGGATGGCCGTATGCAAATGATCGATGCAGCTTCGGTACTGGCTGAAATCCGCGAGCTCGTCCCGGCCCATCTCACGGCGCATGGGGAACTCGAGAAGCGCAACGCGGTCTTCCACTCCACGATGGCCGAGATCCATCGGCGCGCCACTGACAAGGTAATCGGTCTGCACCGCTATGCAGGAGACGCAGCATCATGATCGATTGCGTCGATCGCACCGGGCAGGATCACCGGCGCTGCAAACGCCATGTTGGCCCGGCTTAGCTACATATACGCCGCGAATGCCCTCGTTTCCGGCAGCATCGTGCGAGTGATCGACATGAAGCTGGCGACTGAAACCGCCTACTATGCGGTCCGATCCGATCGGCGCGGTTCCTCAAAGGTGGCCGCGTTTCGGAGTTGGCTTCAGGAACAGATGAGCGCATCGAATACCTGAGCGTTCCACCTCCATAACACTATGTCGTCGAGGTGACTTGACTATGCGGATGGTCCAAAACCGTATCAGCTTCGACAAAGGTGTGGAGGATTGCCTGTCCGATCATTGGCCTTAGGTCGAGGAAGCGGTCCGTCATGTGCACCCCGACAAACCCACCGCGTCAACCGCCCACAAGGGCATCTCAACCGACGGATACGAACTCAAAACTGGATAAATCTTGGGGCAACGTCACCTCGAATGCGTCGCTCTTGAACTTGCGCTTGGTTGCCATCGCAAATCTAATTATTCCGTTTGGGTTGACATGGCCGGCGGTTCAGATCCTTTCAAGGCGGCCAGCGATTTTCTATCAGTGGTTAGGTCATGGCAGTCAGGCTCCACGGACGCGAGGCCGGGGTGGCGAGCGCCCAAGGCAATAGAAAGACCAGTGACCTCGCCAGCTGGTAGGAATGTTGAGTGATGCCAGCGAATTGCGGTGCAGCACTTTGCCGACGACGGCCAGCGAGCAACTAGCCGGTGCTGCTCGTTCGCTAATTCTGCCTCAAACAAAAAGGCATCTCGGACGCTGCGCCCGGGATGCCGTTTCGTTAGACGAATTGTACCTCAGACAATCTTACCCCGGGCCGGCACCGGCCGGAGTTCAGGGGCCTTGTCCTTGCGGTAGATGTAGACGCCGTCGACCATGTTGGTGACGACACAGGCATGGTTGGGTACGATGCGCAGGCGCTGGCCGACCTCGAGGGCGATGTCGCCTGCACTGCACAGGCGGCCGTGCTCCTCCGACAGCTGGTCAATGGTGATGTCTGGCCGGCCGAGCACATGACCATGGCCGATGAGGCCGAGGAGGTCGGAGGTTAGCGTCTTGGTGCCGGCGTCGATGATGGCACGGTTGGGGGCGGGAACCGAGACCACGGTGGCGAGTACCGTGAGCGCGCAATCGCCCCAGCCGCAGACCCCGCGCGCGACAAGCGAGCGGTCGTTGTAGACATATGTTCCGGGCCGGTACTCCGTCGTGATGGGCGCCAGATGCGCGGACATCATGTCCGGCGACCCGCCCGAGGTGATAGTCGGAACTGCAATCCTCCTGGTCTCGATCACCGCTTTCGCCTCGGTCATGAAGGCCTGCACCTTGGCGGCGCCGTCCACCGGCGGATAGGTCATGAGTCCAGCGAAATGCAGGCCGGGCGCCGCGGCGATCCGGCCGGCAAGGTCGGCCGCTTCCTGTGGCGAGCCGACACCGCAGCGGTCGGCGCCGGTGTTGCATTCGACGAAGACATCGAGCGTGACGCCTGCGGCAGAGAAAGCTGCCGAGAGGCCGTCGACGACGGTCGCATTGTCTGCGACGACTGATAGCCTGACCTTGCGCGCCAGCGCGACCAGCGCGTGCAGCTTGTCATCGCCAAGGATGTTGTAGGTGATCAGCACGTCGGTCAGCCGGTTGCCGCCGGCGATCATGGCCTCGGCTTCGGAGATCTTCTGGCAGGTGATGCCGACCGCGCCGGCGTCGAGCTGGATTTCGGCGATGGCCGGCAGCTTGTGCGTCTTGATATGCGGTCGGACCTTGAGCCCATGACTGTCGGCATAGGCCTGGAAGCGCTCAATATTCCGCTTCGCCACATCGATGTCCACCAACACGGCGGGCGTCTGGATTTCGTCGAACATGCCTTTTCAGCCTCCAAATCAACGTGCCGCGAGAGAGCAGTCGGGCATGCTGGGCGGAAGGAGCAACCAGACGATTCATTCCCGCTCACATTGATGGCCCCCTGGTCCCGGATAAGCCCCGCGTCCATTTTTGCCCGATCTGGTGATGAACGTCTTTTGCGTGTCCGGACCCAATGACAGCGAAGCAAGGAACTCGTTGGCTTCAACGTTCTCAGCCGATCATCAGTACGTTGCGCGACCTCCGGACAGGTCGAACACTGCGGCGGTGGTGAAACTGTTCTCCTCTGACGCCAGCCAGGCAATCATGGCGGCAGCTTCCCCGACTTCCAAGAACCGGTTGCGCGGAATCTTGGAGAGCATGTAGTCAATATGCTCCTGCGACATCTGGTCGAATATCCGCGTGCGAGCTGCTGCCGGCGTGACGCAGTTCACTGCGATGTCGTGCGCCGCTAGTTCTTTGCCGAGCGATTTGGTGAAGCCGATCACGGCAGCTTTCGAGGCCGAGTAGGCCGAAGCGTTCGGATTCCCTTCCTTGCCCGCGATCGACGCTATGTTGACGATGCGCCCGTAGTTATTGGAGCGCATGGTCGGCAAGATGGCCTTGTTGGTGTGGAACGTGCCAAGCAGATTGATATCGACAATGCGCCGGAATTCGTCAACGGGGTAGTTCTCGACAGTTGCATTCATCCCGGCAACGCCGGCCGAGTTCACGAGTATGTCCACCTTGCCGAAGGCATCGAGCGTGCGCTGTGTGGTCTCAGAGACCGACGTCCAGGAGGCGATGTCGACCGACATGGCTATCGAGCCGTTCCCCAGCCGCCTGGCGGCCTCGGACGACAGCGCCTGGTCTAGGTCCCATATCGCGATGCGCGCCCCTAGCGAGGCCAGCCGCTCCGCGACCGCTCCGCCTATGCCTTGCGCTCCCCCGGTGATAACCGCTGTTCTGTTGTTGAAGTTCATCGGCTTGCCTCTTTTTGAATGTCGTTGGGTGCGGGCGGGGATGTCAGTTCGAAAGCGGTTTGTAGGCAATCGCCTCCACCTCGATCGCCGCATTGATCATCAATCGCGCCTCGACTGTGGACCGGCTCGGAGGCGCGTCGGGAAAATAGGTTGCATAGACGCGATTGAAGGCCGGGAAGTCATCGCGATCGGCCAGCCAGACAGTCGTCTTGACGACGTCGTCGAGCGAACAGCCGGCAGCCGCAAGCCTGGCTTCGATGTTGGCCATAACCTGGTGCGTCTCGGCTTCGATGCCACCGGGCACGATCTTGCCGTCGGGCCCGAACGCGACCTGGCCGGAAATGAAGACCAGGTCGCCCGCCCTGTGGGCCTGCGAGAAAGGAAGCGAACCGGCGCCAAGGCCACCGAAGGTTTGTTTCATGAAGTTGTCTCTCCTAATTCAGAAGCAGGTCGATAGGGCCACCTTCCCCAACATTGATGCGGGTCGTGTCCACTACGCCGCACTGTCATGAGGGGAATTGCCACCGACAATGCGACCTGCCCTCTGCACGACCCCCCGCCCAGCGATATAGGATCGGACACCGTTGACGAAGACGGAGTAGATACCCTCCGAATATTGCAGCGGCTTGTCGTAGGTCGCCTTGTCGATGATCCTGGAGGGATCGAAGACCACCAGGTCCGCGAAAGCGCCGGCACGGATTTCACCGCGACCGCGCAACCGGAAAACGCGCGCCGTGAGGCCGGTCATCTTGTGGATCGCGGTTTGGATAGTGAACAGGCCCTCGTCGCGCGCATAATGGCCGATTACGCGTGGGAACGTGCCCCACAAGCGCGGATGAGGGTGTGCATCATGGGGCAAGCCATCCGAGCCGATCATTGTCAACCGCGAAGCAAGAACGCGGCGGACATCGGCCTCGTCCATCTGGAAGTATATGGCTCCGGCCGGCTGAAGACGGCGTGCCGCCTCGAGGAGGTCGACGTTCCATTCGCTTGCGATGTCGATCAGCGCACGACCTTGCATATCAGGGTGTGGCTGCGACCAGGCGATGTGTATCGGATAGGTATCGGTTACGAGTTCCGCTCGCAGGTAGGTGGATCCGGCCGAGTAGGGATACGCATCCAGATTGACCGGCTGGTGGTCCGAGGCCTGCTCGATCTTGGGCAGCGTTTCGCGAGTGCGGCCCCAATTATTTACGCCCGCGCATTTGTGGTGCGAGATCACCACCGGGATATCGGCCTTGGCGGCGGTTTCGAGCGTTTCGTCAATACTGGCGAGAATGTCATCGAATTCGTCGCGCATATGCGTAGCGTAGACGCCGCCCTTCTGCGCAAAACGCGCGGCAATCGATGCCACCTCGCCAATATCGGCAGCAGCGTTGGCCGGATAGAACAGGCCGGTGGACATTCCGGTGGCGCCATTGTCCATCGCTTCTTCGGCCAGCGCACACATGGCGGCAATCTCGCTGTCGCTAGCGCGCTTGTCGATGTCTGCCATCGTCGCGAGCCGCAACGCGGAGTGGCCGATCAGCGCAGCGACATTGACCGAGGGACGCGTGCGGTTCACGCGACTCGCATAGTCCGCAAAAGTCCGAAATTCATACGCTTGCGAATCTCCGAGCAATGTCATCGGCGGCGGCGGTGCGCGATCGCCGAAGACGACAGGCACTAGCGAGATTCCGCAGTTTCCGACGACAACTGTCGTGACGCCCTGGCTGATCTTGGGCAGCATGTCGGGTTCGTCGAGCACGATCCGGTCATCATGCGTGTGGGAATCGATGAAGCCTGGCGCCAGGGCAAGCCCGGCCAAATCCTCCTCCGCGGCACCCGTATTCGGCGCAATCGTTCCGGTCGGACCGACGAATGCGATCCGTTCCCCAGTGATAGCGACCTCACCCAGAAATGGTTCCTTGCCGCTGCCATCGAAGATCAGCGCATTGCGAAAAAGCCGATCGTAGTTGGCGATTCCGCCATTCGTCTCACCGGTCATGATATCATTACTCAGGCTTGGAGTTCTTCATGAGGGGCGTCGGATCCGTCGATGGCGTCGGGATTGCGATGCCGATGCTTGCAACCGTGTAGCGCACGCGGCGTAGCGCCTCGAGGCTGCGCTGGCCAAGCCGCGCCGCGACGCCGGCGGCGATCGTGTCAATGACGGCCATGAAAGCATAGCGCGACGGCGTCGGCAGAAGCACATTGTCGTCTTCCGCAACCTCGATCGGGATGACGACCTGGGCCGCCTTGGCCAACGGCGTATTCAACCGCGTCAAGGCGATGGTCTTGGCGCCAAAACTCCCGGCGATCTCGACCGCCTGAACAACCGATCTCGAGCGGCCGCTATTCGAGATGGCAATAACGGAGTCTTCAGGCTGTAGCGTCGCTGCAGACATACGCTGCTGGTGGCCGTCCACATAGGAAATGGTCGGGATGCCAAGACGGAACAGGCGCAACCTCGTGTCTTCCGCCAGGCTGGCCGATCCGCCGCCCTGGCCATAGATGTCGATGCGTCGGGTGGTCGAGAGGATCTCCAGCGCCTTTTCCAACGCGTTGGTATCGAGCCGATCGAGGCTGTCCCTCACTGTGTTGGCGGCGCGCATCATCACCATTTGAGCCAACTGGCCGATGTCGTCGCGAAAGACCCTGTCGCTGCGCAGATAGACAGCAGCAACCGTCACCGTGGTGGCGAGACTGATCTTGAATTCGTTGAAGGATGAGCAGCCGATGGAGCGGCAAAACCGCGTCACCGATGGCTGGCTCACGCCTGCGCGTTCCGCCAGCTCGGCAATCGTCATCAGCGTTGCCGCTTCCATGTCGGCCTGTACTGCCTCGGCAACGCGGCGTTCGGCCGCACTCAGGTTGGGCTCGGCACGCTGAATGCGGGATACGATATCGATCGCGACTGAAGGCGCGGCTTTGTCAGTCTTGGTCATGCGTTGGCACAAAGCCCGCGAAGGACGAGCCTGCCCACGATCCGGTTAGTCATCACCTGCGTTCCTTCCCTAGCTATTTCGGCTCACCATGCGAGCCTCATTCTCTATCATTTCGAAACAAAATTACACATTCTCTTGATTCATTCAATAGGGTGGCAAGTGAATGCCTTCCGTGGCCGAGGTCACTGCAGATCGCAACTCAATCAATGGAGTCCAGCCAATCTATTGTTTTTACGCGGTTTTTGTTACATCACGCCGTGAATAGTCATTTGCCTTAGCGCTGAAAGATAGCGCTTGCATTTTCGTGAGGTGTAATTTATTTTCACAAACTGAGGGGATGAGCCGGTTGAACCGGTTTCAGATATTTTGCTTGGGAGGGCAACGTGAACGCTTCGACTGATCGCGAGTCACGCAATTCGACTGCGGGGCCCAAGATGACGATATCTGGTGCGTCGAAGCGCTATGATACGCGCAGTGGGACCGTTCATGCGCTCGATCGGGTTTCGCTGGAGGTGCGCGATGGGGAGTTCCTGTGTATCCTCGGGCCGTCCGGCTGCGGAAAGTCGACGCTGCTCTGGTCGATGGCGGGCCTGCACGGCCTCTCAAGCGGCGAGATCCGGCTTGGGCCGAGCAAGATCGAAGCGCCGCATCCCGAAATCGCAATGATCTTCCAGGAGGCAAACCTCCTGCCGTGGCGCAACCTCGAGAGCAACATCGCGCTTCCGTTCGAGTTGAAGCGTACCAAGCCGGACAGGGCGCGCATTTCCCGGTTGCTTCAGCGGGTCGGGCTGGCGGGATTTGAGAGCAAATATCCGCGGGAACTTTCGGGCGGCATGCAGCAGCGCGCATCGATCGTGCGCGGCTTGGCGGTCGATCCGTCCGTTCTGTTGATGGACGAGCCGTTCGGTGCGCTCGACGCCTTTACCCGCGATGAGATGAACCTGCTCATCCAGGAAATCTGGATGGAGACCGGCAAGACCATCATCTTCATCACGCACTCGATCGCCGAGGCCTTGTTTCTGGCGGATCGCATAGTGGTTATGTCCGCCCGTCCCGGGCGCATCCAGGAAATCGTGGAAGTCGACCTTCCGCGTCCGCGACCGATTTCAGTCCAGTCAACGCCGGAGTTCATCGCTCGCGTCAATGACATCAAGGATATGATCGACCACCGCAAGGTCTGACCTCCACGCGTTGCAGAGAGAAGAAACTTGGACACCCAGCTTCGAGACCAGATTCCCACATTCGGCGCAAAACAGGGCGCTGACATCAGCCTTTCCGGCGGACTGTCGTCCTTGTCGTCCGGGAGCAACCGCACCGCCTTCGAGACGCTTGTCATCATCCTGGTGGCGGTCGTGATCATCGGCGGCGCCGAATTGCTCATCGCTCTATTCGAAGTGCCGCAATACATCCTGCCGAGGCCGAGCCTGATTGCTGCTGCGCTGGTCAGCGAGTGGAAATTCATCTGGCCGCACCTGCTGGTGACGCTCTATGAATTGCTTGTCGGCTTCACGATCGGCGCGTCGATCGGCTTTCTGCTTGCGGCCGTCATCACGCAATTTCCCTTCGTCGAGAAGATCGTCACCCCATACATCCTGTTGTTGGTGACGACGCCGATGCTGGCGCTGGTGCCGCTCCTGATCCTGCGCTTCGGCTTCGGCTCGGAGCCGCGCATCATCGCCGTGGCGCTGGCCTCCGGCCCGATGGTCATGATCAACTCCGCAACCGGGTTTCGCCGGGTCGATCTCGCCAAGATCGCGCTGGCCCGCTCCTTCGGCGCTTCGACCCTCCAGATATTCACTAAGATCCGCATTCCCATGGCCATGCCGATGATCATCGTCGGCCTCATGGTCGGATCGATCTTCGGCCTGCTGACGACGGTCGGCGCCGAGATGGTCGGCGGCGCGGAGGGGCTCGGCAATCGCCTCAACTACTATTCGTCAATGATCCGCATGCCGCAATTCTTTGCCGTGATCACGCTGCTCGCCACCATCGGCATATCGATCTACGTCTTCTTCTTCTGGGTCGGAAAACGATGGGGCAGCTGGGACGCCTGAGTGAAGGCTCCATTCATCTCCAGGGAGGAACTGAGAATGACCAATTTGCCTTACATGCCTGCGATAGGTCGCCGCAGGTTCTTGCAACTGACTGGCGCCGGTGTCGCGGTAGCGGCATTCGGCATTGGGCCGGCAGCCGCCCAGGTAGGGCCGGTGCGCTGGGTGTCGCCGCGCGGCACACTCGAAGTCATTGACGATTTTGGCTACTGGGTCGCCAAGAAGATGGGCTATTTCGGCGACCTAGAAACGGTTGTCGAGCCCGGCCCGCAAGACGGCACGGCAACCGTCAAGCTCGTCGACCAGAACCAGTCCGATTTCGGCTATCCGTCCCCGGGCATCCTCTCCCTCGGTCTCGAGCAGGGAATGAACCTGGTTTCTGCTTTCCACATCATGGCTGGCGATGTGTTCGACTTCGCCTTCCAGAAGGGCAAGGCGCCGGCCGACCTAAAAGGTCTCGAAGGCAAGACGATCGTGCTCGGTTCGGCCGGTTGGCAGTCGATCTCCGACCCGATGCTCGCCGCGGCAGGCGTGGATCTGTCGAAGATCAAGTATGTCGAGGTTAGCGCGTGGGGACAGGCTCTGGCGCAGGGCCAAGCTGATGCGGCTCTTTCGTGGGAAGGCCTGCGCGCACAGTGGCGCGGCCAGGGACTCGATTTCGACTATCTGCTCGGCAAGAACGTCTCAGTGTTCCCGGCCAATTCCTTCGTCATCCGCAAGAGCGATCTCGATGATGTAGCCAAGGTCGAGGCCTATGAGAAATACCTACGTGGCTGGGCCATGGGCTTGGAATTTGCCTGGCAGAATCCACGTGCAGCGACCCAGATCGCCATGGAGCAATTCCCCGGTCTCGCATCCCAGATGAACCCGACAGTCGCTACAGAATCCCTGATGCAGCAGTTGGGCCTGATGCATGCGCATTGGGACAAGCGCAACGCCTGGGGCTTCCATCTCATGGACAGCTGGCAGACCTATTTCGATGCGATCGCCAAGATCGGCCAGGTGAGCAAGGTGTTCAAGGCCGAGGACGTGATCACCAATCGCTTCGTCGAACCGGCCACCAACTTCGACCACGCCAAAGTGAAGGCAGATGCTGATGGCTTCAAGCTTTCGCCCGACTACGCAGCGGTCGACGTTGAAGGTATCCGCGCCGTTCTTTGACACTTCCGAAGTGGGAGGCGGACCTGCCGCCTTCCTTTACCGCGAGGCGAGCATGTTTGTTTTCGATCACGTCGGCATTACCACTACCGAGCAGCAACCGCAGGAAGACTGGGTCGAGCAGAGCAAGATCTGGGTCACCAATCCTCGAAACCATCCCGAGCACATCGAGTTCCTCCGCTACCACGAGGACAGCGCGGTGCCCGCGATCATCCGTGACAACCCGCATATCGCCTATCGCGTCGATGAGATCGAGCCACTGCTCGCTTCGGTCGACGAGATACTCATTCCGTCTTTCATTGTTGGTGACTTCCTCGAGGTTGTGTTCGTGCTCAAGCACGGCACCGTCTTCGAGTACATGCGCTACCTGAAAGAAGGCTGGTTCGAGAATTGAGGACGCACACATCCATGACTTCGGCAAAGGGTCGCTATCGCGCGCTTTACACCTACGCCTGGGATCTGGCGGAAACCGGGGTTGATGCCGCCGTGAACGAATTCCAGCGTCTGGGGCTCGAGACGGTGACGATGGCGGCATCCTATCACGCGGGCAAATTCCTGCGGCCGCATGGGCGTGACGGGAAGGTATATTTCCCTGACGACGGAACGGTCTACTTCCGCCCGAACCCCTCCCGCTATGGCGATCTGAAGCCGGTCGTGCATCCCATGGTCGCGGAGCGCGACATCCTGCGCGACCTGTGCGAACGAACGGATGTCGCGGCCAATGCCTGGCTGGTACTACTGCACAATTCGAGGCTCGGCCTCGCCAATCCCGAAATGTGCGCACAGAACGCGTTCGGCGACCGATACATCTACAGCCTTAGCCCGTCACATCCCGATGCCCGCGCCTATGCCGTGGGCTTGGCCCGCGACGTGACTGAAAGTTACGGAGTGCGCGGCATTTCGATGGAAAGTCCGGGCTTTGCTCCCTATGCCCATGGCTATCACCACGAGTTCTCCCTGTTCCGGCACAATCGCTGGATGGACTGCCTGCTCGGTCTCGACTTTTCCCCGCCTGCGATCGAGCGAGCCAAGGCGGCCGGCATCGACGCCGAGCGGCTGCGCGCGCAGGTTGCCAAGGACATCGAATCCTATATCGATTCCGATATCGATTTTCCCGATGACATGGCTGAAGCCTTCTGGCTGGCTGACGTGCAGGCAGACGGCGATCTGCGCCGCTATCTCGATTTCCGAAACCAGGAAGTCACATCGCTGGTGCAGGAGATTCGAGCCACTGTCCGCCCCGATGCGGAGGTCGCCGTCATCCCCTCGGTCGCGCGGCCAACCGGCGGCGCCTGGTACGAAGGCAGTGATCTCAAGGCGACAGCCGAGATGACAGGCATCATCGAAGCCTGCTTCTACGAGCCAAGCGCTGTTCGCATCCGCTCGGATCTCTTCGACATAAAGCGCAGGCTGCGCGGTGCCGGACGCGTGCGCGCGATCATGCGGCCGGCCTATCCCGATTTGACTAACAAGCAGGAATTCCTGAATGCCGTCGCCGGCCTGCGCGATGGCGGCGTCACGGAATTCGCTTTCTACAACTGGGGTCACTTGCGCCGCTCCAATCTCGAATGGATCGGCGAGGCGATGAGGATGCTTCCGTGAGGTGTTTGCCATGAGTTCGAACTTCACCGGAAAAACTGTCGCCGTCACCGGAGCCTCCGGCGGCATTGGGCAGGCGCTCTGCCGCTTCCTTGGCTCGCGAGGCGCGGCGGTTGCCGCGCTCGATCGCAGCGAAGCCGTCCTTGGCTTGGCAGAGCAGCTGAACAAGGAAGGCATAGCCGCGAAGGGCGCGGTCGCGGATGTCGCAAATGCCGAGGCGATCGCCGCCGCATTCGCGGATTTTGGTGCCGTCCATGTCCTTGTCAACAATGCCGGCTTCTCGAGCCAGGGCACGCTTGCGGTCACCGATCCGGAAGGCTGGCGAGCCCATATCGATGGCAATCTCAACGGCGCCTACAATTGCGTCCACGCGGTGCTGCCGCAAATGGTTGCCCGCAAGGGTGGTTCCATTGTCATGGTCGGTTCGGTCAACGGCCTCGGGGCGCTCGGCGACCCGGCCTACAGCGCGGCGAAAGCCGGCCTGATTTCACTGACCCGGGCGGTCGCGCTCGAATACGGCCGCTATGGCATCCGGGCAAATATCGTCCTACCGGGAACGGTGCGCACACCGATCTGGAGCGAGCGTATCCGCAAGGATCCGAACGTGCTGAAGCGCCTGGAGCGCTGGTATCCGCTCGGCCATGTCGCAGAACCGGAAGATGTGGCCGAGGCAATCGCATTTCTCGCGTCCGACGCGGCACGGGCAATCACCGGAGCCGCCCTTCCCGTCGATTGCGGACTGACCGCCGGCAACATCGTCATGGCGCGCGAACTGACACTCGAAGACTTTTAGGGGGAATTATGGAACGGCTTCGTATTGGTATCATTGGGCTGGGGTGGTTTGGCGAAATTCACGCCGAGACGATCATGGGCGTGCCAAATCTCGAACTGGCTGCGCTGTGCACACGTTCGCCCGGACGGCTGGCCGAGCTAGGCAACAAGTTCAACGTGAAGAAGACCTTCACGGACTACAACGAAATGCTCGCCGATCCCGACATCGATGCCGTGTCCATCTGCACCATGTGGGACCAGCACACAGAACCGGCGATTGCAGCTCTCAGGGCAGGTAAACACGTCTTCCTTGAGAAGCCGATTGCTTCAACTGTGGCCGACGCACGCAAAATTCTCGCTGCCGCCAAGGAGACCAGGGGAATCCTGTTCATCGGCCATATAGTGCGTTTCAACCCGCGTTACCGGATGGCAAAGCAGGCGATCGACGAGGGGCGCATCGGCAGGATCGTCGCGCTGTCCTCGCGCCGCAACATTCCCGCATCCTGGACGCCCACGATCCTGAACAAGATCGGCCCGATCGTCGGCGACGCCATCCACGACACCGACATCATGCTCTGGTTCACCGGTGATCGCGTGGTTTCCGCTTATGCCCAGACCACCGATGTGCGTGGGCTGAAGCACCCCGACATAGGGCAGACCATGTATCGGTTTGCCGGCGGAGCCACCGCGACTCTGGAGACGGTCTGGTGTATGCCGGAAAAGACGCCGTTCGACATCGACGAGCGCATGTCGATCATCGGCACCGAGGGCATCATCCACGTCCAAGATACGTTCCCGAATCTCGGCATCGTCGACAACACGCGCCTGCATAGCCCGGATACCACCTACTGGCCGGTGTTCGATGGTGTCCGTGGCGGCGCACTTCGCGACGAGTTCTCCTATTTTGCCAATTGCGCGCTGAAGGGCGAAACGCCGACGCTCGGGACGCCGGAGGATGCCACGGCGGCCCTCGAGGCGACTATCGCGGCCGAGGAATCGGCGCGAACCGGCAATGTTATCAAGATCGGCTAGGAGGGGTCCGATGAGCAAGCTGCGCGTACTTGTTGTAGGATTGGGTAACATGGGCATGAGCCACGCGCTCGCCTACACCCGGATTGATGGTTTCGAGGTCGTTGGCGTCTGCACGCGGCATATCGGCCAGGTCGACATGCCTGATGCTCTCAAAGGCGCGCAGCGCTTCGGCGATTTTGCCACGGCGCTTGCCGAACTGAAGCCGGATGTCGTATCCATCAATACACTTCCCGACACCCATGGGTCCTATGCCATCGCAGCGATGGAGGCTGGCGCACACGTCTTTGTCGAAAAGCCGATGGCGCTGACTGTCGGCGACGCCGAGGACGTGGTGAAGGTTGCAAGGCGCACCGGCCGCAAGCTGGTGATAGGCTACATCCTGCGCCAGCACCCAAGCTGGGTTAAGTTCATCGAAATCGCTCGCGAGCTCGGTACCCCGCTGGTCTTCCGCATGAATCTCAACCAGCAGTCCAATGGCGAGACCTGGGCCTGGCACAAGCGCCTGATGGATTCGTTCCCGCCCATCGTCGATTGCGGCGTCCACTATGTCGACATCATGTGCCAGATGACCGATGCCAAGCCGGTCAAGGTCCATGCGGTCGGGGCCAAGCTGACCGACGAGGTCGCCAAGAACAACTACGGCATGCTGCAGGTGCAATTCGATGACGGCTCCGTCGGCTGGTATGAAGCCGGCTGGGGCCCAATGGTTTCGGATACTGCCTTCTTCGTGAAGGACGTCTTCGGACCCAAGGGGTCCGTCTCCATCGTCATGGCGGAAGCGGCCGGGAGCGTGAAGTCTGACGACATCAATGCCCACACCAAGACCAACCAGATACTGCGCCACCATACGGACATGTCGAAGCCGGACGAACGCATCGACATGTCCAATGAGCCGGGCCATGACGATTTGTGCGAGCGTGAACAGCGCTATCTGCTGAAGGCTATCCGCGAGGACCTCGACCTGGCGCAGCACATGGAGGACGGCGTCAACAGCCTGCGCATCGTGCTCGCGGCAGATGAATCGATCCACACGGGCCAGGTCGTCAGATTGTAGCGCTCGGCGCCCGCTGGCGTTCCCTAAGCGCGCACAAGGTGCTGCCTCGCACGCACCTTTGCGACATGGACTATTTTGACGGAAACCAGCTGCAATGGAAGCAGAATGCGATGACTGACCTCGATCGAAAGGTCGTTCTTGTTACCGCCGCGGGCACGCCAGAGAAATTGCCGATCTCGCCGTCTATGTGGCCGGCGCCACCTACACCACCGGCCAAGCCGTCAGCATCGACGGCGGCTGGTCGATCTGAGAGGAAATTCCATGAAATTCGTGCGTTACGGCAAGGCAGGCGCCGAGAAGCCCGGCCTCATCGGTCCTGACGGCAAGATCCGCGACCTCTCGGGCCATGTGGCCGACCTTTCCGGCGCGGTGCTGACCACTTCCTCACTGCAGGAACTCGGCAAATTGCCCGACCTGCCGACGGTCAAGGGCAATCCGCGCCTTGGCCCCTGCGTCGCCGGCACCGGCAAGTTCATCTGTATCGGCCTGAACTATTCGGACCATGCCGAAGAGACCGGCGCGACAGTGCCGCCGGAGCCGATCGCCTTCATGAAGGCGACCTCGGCCATCGTCGGTCCGAATGACGACGTCCTGATCCCCCGCGACTCGCAGAAGACCGACTGGGAAGTCGAGCTCGGGATCGTCATCGGCAAGAAGGCGAAATATGTCCCGGAAGCTGAGGCTCTCGACTATGTCGCTGGCTGGTGCGTCTGCCATGACGTCTCCGAACGCGCCTTTCAGACCGAGCGCTCCGGCCAGTGGACGAAGGGCAAGAGTTGCGACACCTTCGGCCCAACGGGTCCGTGGCTGGTGACCAAGGATGAGATCAAGGACGTGCTGAGCCTGAAGATGTGGCTATCGGTCAACGGCCAGACCATGCAGGATGGCACCACCGCCACCATGGTCTTCAAGCCGGCCTTCCTGGTCTCCTACTTGTCCCAGTTCATGACCCTGCATCCTGGCGACATCATCTCCACCGGCACGCCACCCGGCGTCGGCATGGGGATGAAGCCGCCGCGCTTCCTGAAGGATGGCGATGTTGTCGAACTCGGAATCGAGGGGCTCGGCCAGCAGAAGCAGACGTTCAGGCAGGACGCATGACTGCTGACTCCCGGTTGGTCGCTGACATCGGGCAAGACCAAACCCACTACCCGCTGCTGAGGCGGACAACGGTTAGTGCTGCTGGCGAAAGGACCGCTTCCAGTTCTAGAACGGCGCGGTGGCGCCGATATCGTTCTCTATTGCGTCAAGGGCGGCGGCTCGGTTACGAGGTTGGCGTCGCGTTAACTGGTCGCAGTCGTGCCGAGCATTTTTGTACCGAGTTTCAGGCAGCTATCGACCAAGCGATTTCGCGCCAGGTAGTGATGGCATGAGCTCGAAGCTGGCGGTGATCAGCGGTGGCGAGATGTCTGCGATGAAGGTCGAAAAGATTGGCGATCTGACCGTGGGCGGAAACGAAACGTTGGCATTGCCGCGCCGATTTGAACCGCATCATGCGCCGTTCTCGACGGCTCAGAGGAAGTTGAGAGTTCTCGGCGCGGTTGTTGAGCCCCTTATGCGAGCGATGCTCAACGCCCGGCATCAACTCAGCTTTTGCAGCCGAGTAAGACCGCAGCATGTCCGTGACCATGACGCTCGGCGCGGCACCTCGGCCCTTGAGCAGCTTGCGCATCAGCCGAAGAGCCGCCTTCCTATCTCTGCGGCCTTGCAGCAGACTATCGAGAACGGGCCGTCGGCATCGACAGAGCGCCACAGCCAATATTTCCTGCCTCTGATCGACACGAACATCTCATCGAGGTGCCATTATTTCGGCGGCCTCAATACATCCATAGAATCCGGTTTACGGTGCCTAGTAATCGCAGCGGTAAATGCCCCGTTCATCTGATAGCTACGTCCAGGATATGTGTACGATGGAGCAAAGAATGACTATCAGAACCAGCCACAGTTCCTCCGGGAATGTAAGGGTAGCTTGACTGATTTCCCCAATACGCAGGGACTGCATGGAGCATATGAAACGGGCGCGGCTGGTCACCGCACCCGTGAAAATTGCGGCGAACCGGGTCAGTTTGGCTTCGAAGGTTCGGCCGAGGGCTGCGACTGCAAAGCCAGTTGCTCCACGTCGGGGGCTTCTTCCTCTTCATCGATTTCCTCGGCGATCACCTCCTCGGGCCTTGCGGTAACAAGGTCCTTCAGGGAACCGCCGGCACCGGCGATGCCCGCCTCAGCCAAAAGCGCGTCGATGAGCGGCTTGTTGCCGGTGAAACGCAGCAACTGGTCGGCCAGGTCGCCGGGGCCCGAGCGGCCACCCGCGTCTGCCGAGCGGCCGCCGGTGAAGCCGGCCGTGTCGAAGACGCGGATGCTGTCGATGCGGCTGGCGGGCTCCATCAGGGCTTTCAGCGCCTCCGGCAGCATGGTGATGCGGGCCTGGGTGAGCTCCAGCTGGATCATCTTGTCCGACAGCGTGTTGCGTGCCTCGTTGCGGGCGCGGATGTTGGCGGCATCGGCCTCGCCCTCGGCGACCAGGCCCTCGGCGCGGACCTTCATGGCTTCGGCATGTGCACGCGCCTCGACCAGTACGGCCGCGGCGCGATCTTCCGCCGCTGCCTTTTCGGCACTGGCGCCAACGGTGACCGAAACCGCCTCGGACTCGGCCGCCTCCTGAGCCTGTAGAACCGCAATCTGGCGATTACGGTCGGCGATTTCGCGGTCGCGGGCGGTCTGCACCTTTTCCTGCGCGGCCACGCTCAGCGCCTCGGCCTCGCGGGCCTTCGCCTCGGCGCGGGACGTCTCCTCGCTCTTCTTGGCAATCGCGACCGCCATGTTCTGGCGGCTCAGCTCCACGTCGCGCTCGGAGTTGATACGGGCCTCTTCCTTGGCGCGGGACGCCTCGGCGGCGTGCTCGGCGATCTCCCGCTCGCGCTCGATCTGCGCCGACTGCTCGGCCAGCTTGGCGGTTTCCTCGGCCTTGGCCATCTCGGATCGGGTCGCGGCCTGCTTGGAGGCGATGTCGCGTTCCTGCTCGAGACGAGCCTCCTCCTCCTGACGCTTGAGCGCGAATTTCTCGCGCGAGGCGTTGAGGTCCTGCTCGGCAATCGCGACCTCGGTCAGCCGCGTGATCTCGTTGCGCTCCTTGCGGCGCTGCTCGGTGATGCTGGTGAGCTTGGCGAGGCCCACGGCGTCGAAGGCATTGGTCTCATTGAAGAACTCGCGCGGCGTCTGGTCGAGCCCGGTGAGGCTGACCGATTCCAGTTCCAAACCGTTGGAGCGCAGGTCCGTCTCGACGGCATCCTGCACCGCCTTGACGAAGTCCGAGCGGTTCTCGTGCAACTGGTCGAGCGTGTTGCGCGCGGCGACCGAGCGCAGCGCGTCGACCAGCTTGGCCTCGACGAGATCCTGAATCGCCTTGGGGTCGTTGACCCGGTCGCCAAGGGTTTGCGCGGCAAGGCCGATACCATCATCCGTGCCGTCGACACGGACGTAGAATTCGGCGCGAATGTCGACGCGCATGCGGTCGGACGTGATGAACGCGTCCTCGCGCCGGCGGTCCACCACGAGCTTGACGGTGTTGAGCTTCACCTTGGCCAGCGCGTGGACGATGGGGAGGATGATGGCGCCCCCATCCTTGACGACGCGGCGGCCACCAACGCCGGTGCGCACGAAGGCCTCGTCGCGCTCGGCGCGTTGGTAGAGCCGGCCAAAGATGAAGCCGATGACGGCGATCGTGAAGATGACGATGCCCGCCCAGATCAGAAATTGTATAATGCTGTCCATGTCCCACTCCTTGTTTCGAATGATTTGGGTCGTCGGTGCGGGGTCCTCCCCGACCTAGCCCTCCTCTTCGAATGGCATGACGAGATAGATGCGGCCCGGCTGAGGAGCTGCCTCGACGACCACCACCTCGGCGCCCTTGTCGATCCGCCCACCGGCGTCCGCCGGCCGCGCCCGGATGGTGTGCAGTTCACCGTGTTCGTCACGGACTCGCACGCTGCCGGGCGGTCCGTCGTCCAGCGGCCCGAGCGTGACAACGCCGCGCCGGCCGATGAGCTGTTCGTGGTTGACGGCGTAGCTCTCATCTTGCGGCAGCACACGCGCGATCCAGCCGCCGACATATTGGGTGACCAGCACGCTCGCCGGCGCCGCTGCAATCGCATAGCTCCAGATCGGAAGGCTAGGCAGGAGCTGGAACAGCGCGATGCCGGCCGCGCCGAAGACCACCAGCAGCAGCATGGCGAGGACGGAGAACGGCACGCGGCCGAAGTTCAGCCAGTCAAAGACCTCGCCGAGATGCGAGCCTTCGAACATGTCGGCCACGCCGCCGCCCGCGCCGTGCCCCACCTGGGCCGCGCCGACGATGAAGAGGACGATCTGCAGAACGCCCAGCAGCAGGCCTGCCAACAACGGATAGAGGTAGAGAGCCGGGGCACCGAGAAAGCCCGTCATCCATCACTCCTTGCCCTTGAGTTCATTGCGCAGGGCCGCCAGCCGGTCTTCGATGCGCCGGCGGCGGCCGAACTCCTCGAGTTCGGCGAGATGGGTCTCGCGCGCCTTGCCGGCAGGCAGGTCCGTGAGACGTTCGACACTGGCCAGGGCGGCAGCGATCCGGTCTTCCGGCGCCGGGTGGCGAATGGCCAGCCCCTCCTGGCCGGCCTTATTCTCGCGAGCCCGGCGAGCGATTTTCACCCGCTCCTCGGCATCGCGCCGGGCGGCGGCGGCCGCGCTCAGCGCGCCGCGCGCCTCGTCGATGCGCACATCGACGTCATGGATGAGCTTGTCGATCGAGGCGACCTGCGCGTCGATGTCATCCTGCCGGCCAATGCCGGCACGGGCTAGGTCCTCGCGGTCTTCCTGCAGGGCGATGCGGATATTCTGATCGAGCCCGTCGCGTTCGGCGGTGAGATCGTTCCTCTGTAGCGTATAGCGCTTGCGCTCTGCCATCAGCGCGGCGAGACCGGATTTCAGCTCGTCCGCCGCCCTGTCGATCTCGCGGATCGCCTGTTCGGCCACGGCCTCTGGCGCCTTGCGCTCCAGCCCGTCGATGACGGTCGTGACCAGCCCGGCGGCGAGGCGCGAAACGCGCCCGGAAATGGATTCGCTCTGCATGCCTTTGATCTCCCTCTGCTGCATGTCCCGCGACAGCGGGACGGTGAGTGAATAACTGCCGTTCTCCCGAATGAGGTAGGACAGCTGGCGTTTCTCGTGGCTCTCGCTGTAACCGGTGGCCAGGAAGCCGGCGAACACGCGCCCCTCGATCGTGGCGACGGACACCTTGTCCACGCCCTTGAACGACATGAGCTTGTCGTCCAGCGGAAGCCGGTCGGCGGACCACGTGCCCGCCGCGTATTCACGGATACCATTGGTGACCAGCCTGGCAGGTAAGCCGGTCCCGCCGCGGATCGGCTCGTAGGCCAGCCGCTGAAGTTCGAAGGTGTTGGTCCGCTTCTCTGTCTTCGTCCGATCGAGGATCGCGTGCATCTCTGCATAGGCGGCGAAAGTGGCCGCGATGTCGCGCCGGCCTACATCGTCCAAGATCAGTTTGTAGTGCGCAGTCTTCACGCAAATTCCTCTACGCAATCACTTAATCGGTGATTTAAGTATTTTCAAGCCCAATCACTCTCATGGTGATTGTGGATTTCTTGGAGTTACTGGTGCGCCCGAAGTGGTTCGAATGGCTGTAAGTCTGTAGGCGCGTTGCGAGCAAGTAAACCGGGGAAATTTGGAGCGATCTCGTATCAAACTGCTATCCAACCGGAAGATCGGCCTATTCGCGGCTCGCTTCGGGCCCGCAGGGAGGGCTCAGTTTTGCGCAGAATGTTACCTATTTTGCAGGCAGAGCAACTTTTCACGCCGTTGTTTCAGGAAACTGTGATTTTCGGCACGCCCGTTGATAGTGGGGACTTGGACGCCTCGCACCGGCCAAGATATGGAGAGCTATGCGCGGAAGTTATTGTCGGCGTAAAGGGTTGGGACGGCGTATTGTCAACAACGCCGGCCGGGGGGCTAAAGTGAAAACAGTAGATGATTGGGCTTAGCATAGGCTCGGGTGCGAGCGAGACATTCGGCCGTCTTGACGCTGTTTCTCTCTACCGCTCTGACCTCATGTCACCGCTCCTTTCCGTGGCAGGCATGCCGATTAGAAATGAATAACGATACACGACGTCATTGACGTATCGGGGAGTCGGCTGGTTAGAGCAGCCATAGTGTGGGCATAGGGACACATTCACATTGTTGTTGCTTGTGGCGGGAATTCTTCGCCGGTTTGCGGGTAAGCATACCAAATATCGTGCGGTCGGGACTGAGTGCGCCTGTTCGTGTTGGCGCGAAGTCACCTGCCGCCTCATGCGGCTTGGCCTTCTCGTCGGCGGCTTGCTGTTCGGTATGGCCGCCGCGGCGAACGCTGCTTGTGACGCGACCGCCACATCAGGCTTCTTTGGAACGGTTACGTTCACCAGTGTCGGCGATACGATCAGGCTTTGTGTGACCGACAAAGCTGTCCAGTGGGGGCTTTACGGCGTGCAGGGGGCTAACACGCTGAGCCTTCCAATGTCCGGCCAGTCTATGGTCGTAACCGACTCTTACCTAGCGCAGACGTCGAAGGCCGCCTACACGATCACGCCGATACCGAACGACGGCCCCGTGCTCGAAGGGTTCCCGGAATACGACATCAAGCTTCTCTCGATGCCGTCGGCGTCAGCATCCGATACGATCCAGCTCTGGTACTCGTTGGGTTGCTCGGTTGGCAATGGTTGCAATGGCTCACCGGCAAACACCGCCTTCACCATCACCGTTAATCTGCCTGTGCCGACGGTGACGTCGATCTCGCCGACTTCCGGGCCAGCGACGGGCGGGACGGTGGTGACGATCACCGGCACGAATTTCACGGGCGCCACTGCCGTGAAATTCGGCGCGACGAATGCCACCAGCTATACCGTCAATTCGTCGACCCAGATCACGGCGACTGCGCCGGCGGGCAGCGTGGGCACGGTGGACGTTACCGTCACTACTGCCGGTGGCACATCGGCGACTTCGGCTTGGGATCGGTTCAGTTATCTCGTCGCGCCGGTTGTGACCTCCATTTCGCCGCAAGCGGGACCGGCCGAGGGCGGGACCTCGGTGATAATCACCGGCACGAATTTCACGAGCGCCACAACCGTGAAATTCGGCACGACGAATGCCGCCGGCTATGCCTTCAATTCGTCGACCCAGATCACGGCGACTGCGCCGGCTGGCACCGGGACGATTGACGTCACCGTCACCACCGCCGGTGGCACATCGGCGACCTCGGCAGCGGATCAGTTCACCTATATCGCTAACCCGACCGCGACGACGGCAATCGCCGCCACGTCGCTCACGCAGGGACGCGCCGTTACCGCGTTCATGCCTGTCACGGGGTCGGGCGGCATCGCACCCCTTAGCTACAGCGTCGCGCCAAGTTTGCCAGCCGGCCTGAGCATGGGGGGCACTGGTGTCATCACGGGAACACCGACTGTTGCCCAGACAGCGTCCAGTTTCACCGTGACCGTGACCGATGCCAATAGCGCCACTGCGACCGCGAATTTCAGCCTGACGGTCAATCCGGCGGTCACGGCTGCGCAAGCCATCGCTTCGGTCACGCTGACGCAGAACAAGGCGGTGTCGTCGTTCGCGCCGGTCATCGGTGGCGGCGGCACTGCTGCATTGGCCTATTCCATCTCACCGTCGCTACCGGCTGGCTTGAGCTTAGATACGGGCAATGGAACGGTTTCGGGCACGCCGACCGCAGCCAGCGTCGCGGCGGCTTACACTGTCACGGTAACCGATACGAACGGCGCGACTGCGAGCAACACCTTCAGCTTGGCGGTCAACCCCGCCGTGAGAGCCACGCAAGCCATCGCCTCGGTCGCATTGACACAGAACAAGGCGGCGACCTCGTTCACGCCTGTGACTGGCGGTGGCGGAACCGCGCCGCTTTCATACAGCGTGTCGCCGTCGCTGCCGACTGGCTTGAGCTTCGACACGGTCAACGGAACCGTTTCTGGTACTCCAAGTGCCGCCTCCGACGCGGCGATCTACACGGTCACGGCGACCGACACCAACAGTGCGACGGCGACAGCCACGTTCAGCCTAACGGTTAACGCCGCCGTCACGGCGACCCAATCCGTGTCGTCGGCAACCCTGACAGCCAACCACACGACGTCGGCATTTACGCCGGTGACAGGTTCAGGCGGCACAGGTGCGCTGTCCTACGTGGTGTCGCCCTCGCTACCTGCTGGCTTGAGCTTCAATGTGAGCAATGGAACGGTCTCGGGTAGGCCGATCGCGAGTGTTGGTGCGAGCGTCTTCACCGTGACCATTTCCGACACCAACGGCGCCAGCGCCACAGCGACCTTCAATCTTGCGGTCAACGGCCCTCTTGCCGCGACGCAGACCATGGCTTCGACGATGTTGACAGCCGACCACGCGGCGACACCGTTTACCCCGGTCACCGGCGGCGGCGGAACCGCGCCGCTTTCATACAGCGTGTCGCCGTCGCTACCCGCCGGGATGAGCTTCGATGCGGTCAGCGGTGTTGTTTCAGGTGTTCCGAGTGGGGCCTCCGTCGCGGCGATCCACACGGTCACGGTGACCGACGCCAACAGCGCGACGGCGACAGCCACGTTCAGCCTGACGGTGAACGCCGCCGTCACCGTGACCACGATGGTTTCGGCGACGACGTTGACCGCCAACCATGCCGCAACCGCCTTCACGCCGGTCAAGGGCTCGGGCGGCACAGGAATACTGTCATACACGGTGTCGCCATCGCTGCCGGCTGGGCTGTCGTTCGATACGTCGACCGGCCAAGTCACTGGTACGCCGACCGTCACGCTAACAGGAACGACCTTTACCGTAACGGTAACCGACGGTAATGGTGCCACTGCCAGCACGAGTTTCGCCCTGGTAGTGAACGGAGCGCTGAGCGCAACCCAGAGCGTGGCTTCCACGACGTTGACGGCCGACCACGCCGCCGCGGCATTCACTCCGGTTACAGGTGGAGGCGGGACCGGAACGCTCTCTTACGGCATCGCACCGTCGCTGCCTGCGGGACTGTCTTTCAATGCGAGCACGGGCGAAGTCTCCGGCTTGCCGACAGCGACGCTGCCAGCCACTGACTTCACGGTTACGGTAACGGACATCAACGACGCCACAGCGAGCGCAACCTTCAGCCTGACGGTCAATGGGGCGGTAACCGCTACGCAAACCGCCTCTTCGACCACACTGACGCTCGGCCATGCCGCAACCGCCTTCACGCCGGTCACCGGTTCCGGTGGCAGGGGACCCTTGACCTACAATATCTCGCCGTCGCTTCCCGCCGGGCTATCGTTCAGTACCTCGACCGGCCAGATCACTGGTGTGCCGACCGCCACGCTGACGGAAACGACCTTCACCGTGACGATAATCGACGTCAATAACGCCAGCGCGAGCAACAGCTTCATGCTGACGGTTGATCTGCCAACGCTGACCTTCATGCCGGCAAGCCTTCCCAACGCCATCGTGGGCAACACCTATAGTCAGATGATTGTCGCAGCGGAGGGAACCGCGCCCTACAGCTACGCCGTCACCGGAGGGGCGCTTCCGGATGGGCTGTCTTTCGACGGGTCGACCGGCAAGCTCAGCGGCACGCCGAATGGGGCGGGATCGAGCAATTTTACGATCACCGCCACAGACGCTAATTCCGCGACAGGTTCGATCACCTACAGCCTGACCGTTTCCGGTCCGGGGATCACGGTCGTCTCCACCACCGGCACCGTCGTTACCGGCACCTCGGCAACAGTCGATCTGACACAAGGTGCCACAGGTGGTCCGTTCACCGGCGCTCGGCTGATATCGCTTTCGCCGTCTTCCGCCGGAACTGCGACTATTACTCTAGGCGATACGGCTGCAGTCTCTGAGATGGTCGTCGCCGAAATAGTTGAGGCGGGGCATTACAAGCTGAAATTCACCGCCGCCCCCGATTTTACAGGTACTGCGGTCGCCACATTCACGCTTAGCAATTCCTACGGCTCCTCACCAGCTGGAACGGTGACGTTCATTGTGACGCCGCGCAAGGACCCTTCCAAGGACGCGGACGTGACCGGGTTGGTGAATGCCCAGACAGAGGCCGCCAAGCGGTTCGCCGCGACGCAGATGTCCAACTTCAACGACCACCTGGAACAGCTTCACGGCGGAGACTGCCTGCAAAACCAATGGGGATTGGCGATCAGCGACAGCCGACACGCGTCCCAAGACCGGCAGGACGACACTGCGGGCCAGATTTCCGCCGTTGCAAGCGAGAATCCGCAGGCGCGTAAGGGTAAAGCCAAGTCGGACCAAACAGCCAGAGCCGGTGACAGCAGCTCTGACCGGTGCTCACCGTTTGGGGACGGCGCCGCTGCCGTCTGGACAGGGGGCTTCGTCAATTTCGGATCAATGGACTTCGGAGCATCGGGTCAAAAGTTCGACTACACCACGGTCGGCGTCAGCGCGGGCATTGACTATCGTTTCAGCCAGTCCTTCACCGCCGGCATTGGCTTCGGCTATGGTAGCGATCGGGGCCGGATAGGCGATAGTGGAACGCAGACCGATGCCAGTGCATACAGCGTCGCACTTTACGGCAGCTACCACCCAACGCCACAGATTTTCGTCGATGGCTTGGTCGGATACGGTGAACTGAACTTCGATTCCCGACGGTTTGCGACCGACGTCGAAAGCTTCGCCTATGGATCGCGTGACGGTCATCAGTATTTCGGCTCGCTGACAGCCGGTTATGAATACATCAACGATGGCTTGCTGATCTCGCCTTACGGGCGCTTCACTGCCTCCCGATCGGTGCTGGATCCTTTCACGGAGAATGGAGCGGGTTGGGCTGATCTGCGCTATGGATCGCAATCGATCGACACGTTTACGGGGTTCCTCGGTCTAAGGCTCGCCTATAAGATCGACACGGACTGGGGCAGCCTGGAGCCTCACGCCCGAGTTGAATACGGTCACGATTTTGCTGGGAACAGTGCGGTGACTCTGGGCTACGCGGACATACCTTCGACAAGCTACGACCTGAAGACTCTTGGCACCGGAAGTGATTTTGCAACTTTCAGCCTGGGGACGGACATCAAAGTTGGCCCAGATCTTACGGTAGGGGCCGAATATGGGACGTCAGTCGGGCAAAACGGGATGCAGCCGCATCAAATCCGTCTCAGGATTAGCGAACGTTTCTAAGGGGCAGAGTTTGATGCCGGAGAGTGAACAGGGCGGCGCAAAGGTCGGAGTTGGGCCAGCTTCTGAGCTTACCTGAATGTTGCGCTGTTTCGGGCGAAGCTTGGAGCTATCCGTCATTGAACTGCGATCTGGAGCAAATGTCGGTATCGGTGGTTGCGAGCCCCCGCACCCATCTTTACTTGCGACCCCGTAGCGCCCGCTGCGGGGTTTTTGCGTTTCGCCGAAATCATGAGGATTCCAGCGCGATCGCCCCGAACGTCGATCTCGACCTCACCGTCGACCGGCGTCAGCACGATGTCCTCAACCAAGGAGCGGATGACGTCGGCGGCCTCCATCCGGGCGCCCTCTGCAGCGCTCTGTAGCTTCTTGTAGAGCTGTTGGATGCGGAAGCGATAGGGTTGCGCCATGGCCGGGTGCAGGAGGGGAGGCGACTCTTCTGATGCCGCAAGGAATGTACTGAGTTTGCATCGGGCTCTTCCAGTTCGGGCCAGTGCGCGCCCACGATTTTCGGGTTTGCGACAGAACCTGGTCATATCGTGCCGCACAAGCAGGCCAGAGACATTATTGCACTGCACCGCAAAACTCCGTCAGCACGCAAGATCACAGCCAAGCGGACGCCATACAGGCACGACGTCACCCTACACCGAACACGATTTGGTGAATTGACCATTCTGCCGCGCTTATAATAACCAACCGGTCGGAAATTAATTAAAGGCAGTGCAGGCGTTAAGATATGGCGCGTCCAAGGGTAATTGAGCAGGGCGACATTTTAGATGCGGCGGAGCGCGTGGTTGTCCGCGACGGCGCCGCGCATCTGACACTTGATGCAGTCGCGGTCGAGGCCGGGATCAGCAAAGCGAGCGTTATCTACGACTACAAATCCAAGCAACAACTCATCAATGCCTTTATCCGGCGGCGTATGGAAAACGAAGAAGCGCGGATCCAGGCGATGACAGCGCCATTTGGTTCGGCTCCGAGCGCTGCAATAAACGGCCTCATTTCAGCAGCAGCCGAACGGCATCGCGACGATGTGCGCGCCGTTGCAGTCAATATGGTCGCCGCTCTTGCCCAGGATGCCGAGGCGCGAAGCATCGTCGAAGCGGTCTATACACGGATGATCGCCTCGGTCACGGAAACGGCGGAAAACCCTCGCGGTGCCATTCTCGCGTTTCTGGCTCTCGAGGGGATCAAGAGACTCGAACTGCACAATTTGCATCCCTGGTCGGATGCCGAACGCGCGGACATTTTGCGCGACATCCGCTGGCTGGTCGACGCTGAGCATTTGCACTCCCAAGCCGTCGACGCCCCGACTGGCGCTTGATCAACCGCAGCCGCCGTCAGACCACATCGCTACGGTCATCGCTCGCCGTTCCGGCAATCGTCAACTTTTCCTGGATTTTTGCATGCGTATTCTTTCCTTGCTGCTGAGGCTCACAGCGGCCATCGGCCTCCTCGCCCTTCTCTCCGCTTGCAGCGACGCCAAAAGTTCAGCTGATGCACCGCCAGCCTCTCCCCCGCCATCGGCAGTGAGCGTGATCGAGGTGGTTCCGGAAGCCCTCCCCATTCTGAACGAGTTGCCAGGGCGCATTACCCCAACCCGCATTGCCGAGGTGCGGCCGCGGGTCTCGGGCATCGTGCTGGAACGGGTGTTCGAACAGGGAAGTATGGTGATGGAAGGCGACGTTCTCTACCGTATCGACCCGGCGCTGTTTCAGGCACAGGTAGCGAGCGCCGAGGCAACGCTGCAGCGGGCGCAGGCCGTACAGCTTCAGGCGCGCCAGCAGGCCGGGCGCCAAAGCGAACTGCGCGAACGTAACGTTTCCAGCGGCCAGCAACTCGACAACGCGGTTGCGGCGCTCGCACAGGCAGACGCCGATGTGGCGATTGCGACCGCGGGCCTTGCGACGGCGCAACTCAATCTGGGCTACGCTGAGATCAAGGCGCCCATCTCCGGGCGCATCGGCCGCGCCAATGTCACGGAGGGCGCGCTCGTCAGCGCCAATGGTCCCGAAAGCCTTGCCACCATACAGCAGATCGATCCGGTCTATGCCGATTTCACGCAGTCTGCGAACGAGCTTCTCCAGCTTCGGCGCGCGCTCGAAAACGGCGCATTGACGAATGCCGGGGCGGGTGCCGCTCGCGTGATGCTTCGGCTGGATGACGGTAGCGAGTATAAGCATCCCGGCAAACTCCTGTTCCTAGAGTCGGCGGTGGACGCCACCACCGGACAGGTGACACTTCGTGGCGAGTTTCCCAATCCCGAAGGGGATTTGCTGCCGGGGATGTTTGTCCGCGTGCTTATCGAGCAGGGTATCCAGAAAGATGCCATCGCGATCCCGCAACAGGCGATCCAGCGTGATGCGGGCGGACGTTCGCAAGTCTATGTGGTCAACGACAAGAAACTGGCCGAACTCCGCACGGTTCAGGTCGGACGCGTGGCCGGTGACCGTTGGGTCGTCGAAGACGGCCTCAAAGCAGGCGACAAGGTCATCGTTGAGGGCTTCCAGAAGGTCCGGCCGGGTGCTGCGGTGGCCGCCCAGCTATGGAAGCCCCAGGATAGGCCAGCGGCTGGCGGAGCCGGCTCGGAGGAGCCTGGAAGCAAGCCCACGGCCGGCTAAGGATAATCAAGATGCCCCAGTTTTTCATCGACCGGCCCATTTTCGCTTGGGTCGTCGCGATCTTCATCATGCTCGCCGGCATCATCGCGATTCCGTTCCTGCCGGTCGCGCAATATCCGAACGTGGCACCACCCCAGGTCTCCATCAACGCGACTTATGCCGGTGCCGCACCTGAAGACATCTATCAAAGCGTCACCCGGCCGATCGAAGAAGAGCTGAACGGCGTCGCCGGGCTCCTCTATTTCGAATCGACGTCCGATTCCTCCGGCATGGCCACCATCACGGCGACCTTTGCCCCAGGGACCGACAGCGGTCAGGCTTCCATCGACGTGCAGAATGCAGTCCGCCGCGTCGAGCCACGCTTGCCGCAGGTCGTCAAGCAGGTGGGTATTCGGGTTGAGGAGGCCAGAAGCGGCTTCCTGATGATGGTGGCGCTCACGTCGACCGACGGCTCACTCGACGTCGTCGGTCTTGGCGACTATCTGAACCGTAACGTGCTCAGTGAAATCCGGCGTATCGACGGTGTCGGCCGTGCACAGCTGTTCGCGACGCCTCGCGCCATGCGCATCTGGATCGACCCTGACAAGATGGTCGGCCTGAACCTCACGTCGGACGATATTACCAATGCGATCCGGTCGCAGAACGCGCAGGTTGCAGCTGGCCGCATCGGGGCGGATCCCAACCCGATCACGCAGCAGATCTCGGCCACCGTGCTTGTGAAGGGGCAGCTTACATCGGCCGAAGAATTCGGATCGATCGTGCTGCGCGCCAATCCCGATGGCTCGTCGGTCCGTTTGTCGGACGTGGCGCGCATTGAGGCCGGCGCCGAAAATTACAACTTCTCCACCAGACTGAACGGGAAGCCGAGCGCAGCGATCGCGGTGCAGCTGTCGCCCACGGGCAACGCATTGGCGACATCCGAAGCTGTCCGAGCGCAGATGGAGGAACTGTCCCGCTTCTTCCCCGACGGTCTGGAATACGCCATCCCCTATGACACGTCGCCGTTCGTAAAGGTGTCGATCGAGAAGGTCATCCACACGCTTCTTGAGGCGATGGTGCTCGTTTTTGCCGTGATGTTCCTGTTCCTGCAGAACTTCCGCTACACGGTGATCCCGACACTGGTCGTTCCGGTGGCGCTTCTTGGTACCTGCGCCGTCATGCTGACCACGGGGTTCTCGATCAACGTCCTGACGATGTTTGCAATGGTGCTGGCGATCGGCATTCTGGTCGACGATGCCATTGTCGTGGTCGAGAATGTTGAGCGCATCATGGCGGAAGAAGGCTTGTCGCCAAGGGAAGCGACGCGCAAGGCGATGAAGCAGATCGCTGGCGCGATCATCGGCATCACGCTGGTTCTGACGGCAGTCTTTGTGCCCATGGCGTTCTTCCCGGGGGCCGTTGGGGTCATCTACCGGCAGTTCAGCCTGACGATGGTCGTGTCGATCCTGTTCTCCGGCTTCCTGGCGCTGTCGCTGACACCCGCGCTCTGTGCCAGCTTCCTGAAGCCGATCGGCAAGGGCCACCACGAGAAGAAGGGTTTCTTTGGCTGGTTCAACCGCGGCTTCGACCGGACAACTCGAAGCTATACGTCCAGCGTTGGCTGGGTCGTCAAACGTGCGGGCCGCTTCATGGTCATCTACCTGGCGCTGCTGGTCGGCCTTGGCTGGTGCTTTCTCCAACTCCCCACGTCCTTCCTGCCCAATGAGGACCAGGGCTACCTGATCGTCGATATTCAGGGGCCGCCGGAATCGAGCAGCAACCGCACGCGGACGATTGCCGAGAATGTCGAGACGATCTTCATGGGCGAGGAGGCGGTTGACCGCATGATCGTCATCAACGGGTTCAGCTTCTCGGGCGCGGGCCAAAATGCCGGCCTGGCCTTCATTACGCTGGACGACTGGAGCAAGCGCGATAAGCAGAACTCGGCAGCTGCCATAGCCAGCCGGGCCAATGGCGCGCTGTCCCGAATGAAGGATGCGATTTCCTTCGCGCTGTCGCCACCGCCGATCCAGGGCCTTGGCACGTCCAACGGCTTTAACTTCCGCCTCCAGGACAGGTCGGGCCGGGGGCAGGTAGCCCTTGCTGCCGCGCGTGACCAGTTGGTCGCGGCTGCCACCAAGAGCAAGGTCATCACCGGCGTGCGCGTCGAAGGCATGCCCGACGCTGCCCAGGTCAATCTCGTGATCGATCGCGAAAAGGCGAACACGTTCGGTGTTACCTTCGCCGACATCAATTCGACGATCTCGACCAATTTGGGCTCTGCCTATGTCAACGACTTCCCGAATGCCGGCAGGATGCAGCGCGTGACGGTGCAATCCGATACGGGGCGTCGCATGCAGACCGAAGACCTCTTGAACCTCAACGTGCGAAACGCCCATGGCGGCATGGTTCCGTTGTCCTCCTTCGCCAGCGTCGAGTGGCAAAAGGGGGCCGCACAGGTCGTCGGCTACAACGGCTATCCCGCTGCACGCGTCACCGGCCAGGCGGCGCCCGGTTACTCATCGGGAGCTGCGATCGAGGAGATGGAGCGCCTGGCGGATGAATTGCCAGCCGGCTTTGGCTATGAATGGACGGGCCAATCACTTCAGGAAATCCAGTCGGGCTCGCAGGCTCCCGCGCTTATCGTGCTCAGCATCTTGTTCGTGTTTCTGCTCCTTGCGGCGCTCTACGAGAGCTGGTCGATCCCGGTGTCCGTGATCCTCGTCGTGCCACTAGGAGTGCTGGGCTCGGTGCTCGCTGTAATGTTCATGGGGATGCCGAATGACGTCTACTTCAAGGTTGGGCTGATCGCCATTATCGGGCTCTCCGCCAAGAACGCGATCCTGATCATCGAGTTCGCCAAGGACCTGCGCAAGGAGGGGATGTCCCTCATCGATGCAACGGTCGAGGCGGCCAAGCTCCGCTTCCGGCCGATCATCATGACGTCGCTGGCCTTCAGCCTGGGAGTTGTGCCGTTGGCGATCGCCACCGGTGCAAGTGCCGCCAGCCAGAACGCCATTGGCACCGGCGTGCTGGGCGGGATGATCTCGGCGACCATTCTTGCCATCTTCTTTGTACCGGTCTTCTTCGTCTTCATCGCGTCGCTGTTCGGGCGCGGAAAGCCGGACCTGCACGCAGGCGAGGATACGCCCGAGACAGTTGGGGCACCCGCGGAATGATTGATCCCGGCCGGCCGACGATCGCGCAGACTGCCGCGGCGCGACGTCGCGAACTCAAGGAGCGCCTGTTCGACGCGGCCATTTGGGTTGCGTTGGAAAATGGCTTCGGCAAAGTCACCCTGGATGCCATTGCCCGACAGGCCGGCATCAGTAAGGGTGGGTTGCTCCATCACTTCGCGACCAAGAAGGACCTGATCCGGGCGATGCTGAAGCACTTCGCCGACGCTGCAAGTGATCCGCATCTCGCGGGCATCGAAGTCGATCCCCTCGCCGTCGCCGCACTTATTGCGGCCGCAGAGGATACATTGCTGCTTGAGACGATCAGCACAAAGCTCGACATTCAGAGATCCGATCTTGCCGGCCCGGAGCAGCGGACGGCACAGCTGGCTTTGGCGAGCGGCCTTGCCTGCCGGATTAGTCTGCGCGATACCTGAGGGCCGGGATGGCTGGGGAAAGCTCTGTCGCAGACTCGAAGTCGAGAGGCAGAAAGAGCTGATTGTTCCGGCTAGGGTTTCAAATGTTTTTGTTGTAACGGCTGACTGGAAGCGCAAAGCGACCCGTTCCGAGGTCAATTATGCGGCAAGAATCTCGAGCTGCTTGGCCAGGGACGGATTCGGATTGAAGGCATATCTCGCCTGTCGCCGGCGCAGCATGTGAACCATACTTCGCCCCAGGTGAAGTCGCCCAGGAGCTCCCACGCGTCCTTCCTGTCCAATATGGCAGAGAGCCTCGGGTGGCCCTTTATCATGAGTTGTCACGTCTCCGGTTCAAACGCATATCCGTAGCAAATGCGTTGCACGCGTCTCGATTACGGCGCGTATCGCTTTGAGGATGTCGTGCGAGATGCCCTCCGCTTCCAGCTCGGCGGCCAGCTTATCCGCTCGCGCTCCGATCTGCCCGGCGGGTTCTGCCATGTCCTTCACAAGCAGGCGCTGCGCGCCTCTGGTCTCCGGGACGAGCGTTAGCCATTGCTTTAGTTGGATCGTGTCGGGAACGGACCGTCCGCCGATCGCCATGGCGAGTTTCTTGGCTAGGCGAGGGTAAGCCGCCGCGCACACGACATCGTATAGCGGCGCGAGGTCGGGTACTCTGTCGCGGTAAAGCAGTGCGTAGTTTTTACCGTGCGCGTCAGCATTGCCGACGAGGTAGTGGAATATCAGCATGCGGGTGAAGCTTAGCCGGTCGGCCGCCGGACGTGCGGTGGCGCGGTCAATCAGAGCCAGGCAGGATTGAATTCCCGGTCCGCCTTCATCTTCGTATTTCAGTTCGGGCGGAACGCTAAGGGCTTGGCAGAAATCTTCCTAGTGCAGCCGCGTAATCGAACCGTCTCTGTGCAAATGGCGGTCGTGGCGCTCCACGAGTAGGAACGATACGGCCCCGGCCCGGCGCATTTCCACAGCCGGTACCGGGAGCTTGAGGCGCGCCGCAAGGCGCAAGCAGAACAGCTAGTTCTCGACAGTGCCTTCAAGTGCCTGAATAAAGGGCTTGAGGATATGGGTGGTCGGGCGGCCGCCCTTGGCGAGCCCGATAGTCTCACCCTCGACGCAGACCGCGATCTTGTCCTGCGCCCCGGCGAGAGAAAGGCGCACGCCCTCCTCGCCGCCGAGCAGGGGACGGTCGCGCAGCCTGCCGATGATTTCTTCGAGCCGTTCTTTGCCGAGACTTTCAACGCCGTCATCGTTCGGAGCCGGCGGTGTCTGCCCTGCCGGATAGAGCGACAACGCGCCTGAGCATTCGCCGCCGATGACTTCAAGCAGACCGAAGGTGTTGCCGGATGAAATTCCGAGCGCGCCTGCAAGACGCTGCCGCGCACCTTCGTCGGGCAGAAGGCCGGAAAAGAACGGGCGGACAACCCGGTCTGTTTGGGGTTCCTCCTGCAACGGCATGGAGAACGAGATCGCACGCGGCTCTTTGCGCACGAGGTAATCGCGATTATAGGAAAAGCTGAGTGTGCCCCCGTCGTCCTGACTGAGCGTGCCGGCCTTCGCTTCGTCAAACCAGACGTCCAGAAAATGGGTTATGGCGCGCGCTCCCTCCGGCTCCGGACGGAGACGATCAGCCCTGACGAGGAGGCTATATGTAGAGCCCGGCCCACCTGGCAGCTTTCCTTTCCGGCTTCGAGTTCGCGCACAAATCGCACGCCCACTCCGGTCAGCCCCGCGAGCTGTTCCTGGGTTAGCTTCTGGGCCTTGCGCTCATTGCGAATGAGAAGGCCGAGGCTTTTGGCCTCTATGATCGTCTGCATGAATCGTCCCTATCGGGATGATTATTGCAGTGTGTCGGTCAATAATCCACAAAAAGAACCGATCGGGACGATTTCGGGATAATGTCATGCGCAAGTATCTCTCCCGCCGCCCTGAACGAGGTGGCCCTCACTACCCCGAAGAACTGGACAAACTCGACGACCTGGTCCAGCGCGAATAAAGGCGTTGCATATCGTTGACGCGGACGAGCGGAATGAGGTCGCAGCAAGGATCCTGTCGCTCTACTCGATGGGCGACCGCAGCCTGGACGATTCTGGAGATTGCGGTTCGCCTCCACAGGAACGGCCTTACGCCCGGCGGCCGGGCATCCGCCCCGCTGACGCCGAAGCGGAACCGGGCACCAGCGTAGGAAGCTCGCGAGGTCATTGGCCGGAAGCGCTCGCTCATGAAGCCCCTCGCCCGGGCGCAATCTAATGTCATGCAGGCCTGTCGTCTCAACCGAGGCGGCGGGCCTCATTGTTTTCGCCAGCCGTCTGGCTTCGGTCGCGGAACAATCGCACCGCCGCTGCGTTGGGCTGGGCATGAAGCTATCGGGCTCCATGTTTGCTGGCGACGCGGTTCGCCCGAGCGGTTTATCACCCAAGTTTGGCACAAGCATCGCCGTTAGAACGCATTCGTTGGTGGTCCTTCGCTTAGCTGCATGATCCTCGATGCTCAATCCTTCATCGAGAGGTGCGGCGGCACCGATGGCAGAAGGAGTTCCTCCATGGAGACGAACAATCTCTTGCTGATCACAATGCTGATCATCGCGACCGAGGCGCCGATGGCAGGCTTTGCAGCCGACACCAAAGCGCCTCAAGAGCTGCCAGCCCCAAGGTTACGGATCCCGTTCCTGCACGGGATATTCAACGGTCAGACCGCTGGTCAGTCCGAAATGGTTTCATTGGAAAGAGCGAATGCGTGGATCAACTCTTCGGCCCTCACCGCGTCGGATCTGCGCGGGAAAGTCGTGCTGATCGATTTCTGGACCTTCACCTGCATCAACTGGCGCCGGACGCTGCCCTATGTCCGCGCGTGGGCCGACAAATATAGGGACAAGGGGCTGGTGGTCATTGGCGTCCATGCACCGGAATTCTCTTTCGAGAAGAACGTCGACAATGTCCGCGCCGCCGTCAAGGAAATGCGGATCGACTATCCAATCGCGGTGGATAGCGAGCACGTCATATGGCGCGCCTTCGACAACCAGTACTGGCCGGCGCTTTACTTCATCGATGCCCAGGGCCGCCTCAGGCATCACTATTTCGGTGAGGGTTCATACGAGCAGTCCGAAATGGTCATTCAGCAACTGCTGACCGAGGCGGGAGCCACCGGGATCGACCGTTATCCGGTGTCGGTAGATCCGAAGGGCCTGGAGGTGGCTGCCGATTGGCGCAACCTGATGTCTCCGGAAAATTATGTTGGCTACGAGAAAGCCGAGAATTTCGTCCTCCCCGATGAAATGGTCAGGGACAAGCCGCGCGTCTACGATCCGCCCGCGAAGCTGCCGCTGAACGGTTGGGGCCTATCCGGCGACTGGACGGTGACGAAGGATGCCGGTCTGTTGAACAAGCCCAATGGAAAGATCGTCTACCGCTTTCACGCCCGCGATCTTAACCTTGTGATGGGCCCGGCGGTGCCGGGAACCTCCGCCAGGTTCCGGGTGCTGATCGACGGAAACCCACCGGGGACGGCACACGGAACAGATGTTGACCAACAAGGCGCCGGCACGGCGAGAGAGAAACGTCTGTACCAGCTGATCCGCCAGCCGAACCCGATCGCCGATCGCGAATTCGAGATCGAGTTTCTCGATCCGGGTGTAGAGGTGTTCGCCTTTACCTTCGGCTGATCAGCTTCGCCAGCATGTCATCCCCGCAGATAGGTCTTCACACTATTCCGGTCTCAGAATATTCCGACGTCATCTTACGCCGACTTCGCCTTTGGCTTCTTGCCCTTCGGCCGCGAAAGGCCTTCCACTTCCAGGCTCTTGCGCCGTTACATCTCAGTTGTAGTTCTTCGGGTTGATATCCGCGCGGTAGCCCGGCTCATCACTGTCCCGTGGCTTTTCCACGTTGCCGCTCTTGTTCGATGCTTTCGACGGCTTTGGGAGATCATAATTTACATCGAAGCCTGCCGCTGAGGCCTCGCTGCTAATGGCGTCAATCAAATCCTCGTCCGAAATATCCAGGTCGGGGAAAACTTTGCGCACCGCGCCAAGCGCCTCCGAAATCGCATCGCGCGATGGCTGCGCCCGTGGTTTCCCACTCATCAAGATGTGCGGTCAGCTTCTTGCGAAGTTCCGCTTCAGCCGTTTGGCTTTTCTCGACATCATAAACGAGAAAACGTGCAGCAGTAGTTTCCCTAGTAACATCACGATCTGGGTGTAGTCCGCGCACTTCCGCAAGAAGGCGCTCGATCATGTCCATGTCGACCGAGGCCATCAGTCCAGGCTGATCGCCGCTGCTGATGCCCGGCTCCAGGCTAATGGCACAAGCACTACGCCCACCAAAGCGAACGCTGCCAACATCGCCCATGCGTCATTGACGCTCCAGACGAAGGCGGCTTTTTCGATCAATGGCCGCACATAGGATTCCGCGCTGGGCGTTATGGGACCGGACAGTCCGCTGGCCAACAATTCCGGGTCCAAGCCAATCGCCTCGGCGGTGGCCTTATCTCCGGCCAAGAGGCGAGATTGAAGCGCGTCGGCGTGCACGCCGGTGCGGCCGTAGAGAACCGTGTCGATCAGCGCAATGCCAATCGCGCCACCCAGGTTCCGCATCAGATTGAAGAGCCCGCTGGCACCGGGCACGTCCGTCTCGAACCGCGCTCCCAACGCCAAGCGAGTCGGCGGCAACAGGCAAAACATGATGGCCACACCGCGAAAGATCTGCGGCCAGAACATCTCGTTGAAGTCGGTGTCGTGCGTCTCGAACGTGCTGAGTCCCAATCCAAGCGCAAACAAGCCAAAGCCAAAAGCGGTCAGTAATCGTGGATCCAGACGTCGCTCCAGCGCCACGGCGACAGGTGAGGTCGCAAGTTGGGCAGCGCCAGTCACCAACATGGTCAAGCCGATCTCCAAGGCATCGCGCCCCCGGACGAATGCCAGAAACACCGGGATGAGGTACACCGAGCCATACAGGCAGATACCCAGGCAGAAACTCAGCACGCATCCGATCGCAAACGAGCGGTCCCTGAATAGCGCCAGCTCCACAATCGGACGGACGGCCCGCAACGTCCTCCAGACAAAGAAACCGCCGCTGAGGGCGCAAAGGGCAAACAAGCCAATGCAGATCGAAGAAAGCCATCCATCGTGGGGCGATTGCTTCAGGCCGATCATGAGACTCGCCAGCGCAAGGGCCATTAGCATCAATGACAAGCCATCCAATGTCTTGCCATTGCCGAAATTCGTTCTCTGCCGAGGCAACAGGAACGGCGTGAACACGCAGGCAATCAGCCCCGGGGCGACGTTGATCAGAAACAGCCAGTGCCAGGAATAGGTTTGCGTGATCCAGCCGCCAACGACGGGGCCGACCGTGGGAGCAAGCACGGCCATGATTCCGGCCAATGTCGTTGCAATTCCTTGCTCGCGCGGCGAGAACAGGATGAAGACCGCGGCGAACACTGCCGGGATCAGCGTTCCACCCGCAAACCCCTGCATTACGCGAAACGACACCAGCGTCGAGAAACTGTTGCTTGCGGCACATCCGATGGAGGCCACAGTGAAAAGGAAGATGGCGGCGGTGAACAGCCAGCGCATCGACAATGTACGCGTCAGCCAGCCCGTCAGTGGAATCGCGATGATCTCGGCGATCAGATATGCGGTTTGGATCCAGCTCATCAGCTCGGGATCAATTGCCAGAGCGTTCTGGATTGCCGGCAGGGAGGTCGCCACGACTTGGATGTCGAGGATAGCCATGAACATGCCAAGACACATCAGGCCGAAGCCGATCCATGTCCTGGCAGTTGTGAAGGGCAGTTCGGCAGGCATGATCGTCATCGCCTTCGACACTCTGTCGTGAGTACGCCGCGCTTTTCCTGTCGACGTGAGGAGGACCCTGGTCGACCCCGGACATATGCCTTCCCGGTCGGGACTGTCGGCGGCGCGGATCAGCCGGGTTCGACCGGCAATTGTCCCGGCCATGCTCGGCGCGCAGGCCCACCACCGATCGTGACGGTCTCGGCCCGGTTCATCGCACCCGTCCGATGGCGAAGCGGAACAGGAACCACCGCAAATCGACCCCGTCGCGCGCGATGTTGGCCTCGTCCATGCGCGCAAGCCATTCGCTGCGCGTCAGCGAACGCGTTACGGAAATGAGGCCATCGTCAATCGCAATCGGATGCAGCCGCGTCAGCTTGCCCACGAGACCGATGAAATGGAACGGCACGGGATGGCGTTGGAGATCGTAGATCAGCCAGCCTTTGCGCGTCGTCAGTTCCATCCACCGCAGAAATTTCACGATCTGGGCGTCCGACATATGGTGGGTGAGCAGGCTGCTGACGACGAAGTCGATGGGAATGGGCGGTTTGAAATCGAAGATGTCCATCACGCGATAGTCGATCTCGTCGGCCTCATCGCTCGCGAGTTCGGCGATGCGAATGATCTCGGGGCTGCGATCAAGCCCGATCAGCCTGATCGTCAGGCCGCGTTTGCGTGCCCAGCGCCGGATCGCCCGCAGCAGATCGCCGTTGCCGCAGCCGACATCGAGGAGGGTCAGAGGCGTTTCCTTCGTCGCGTCCCGGGCGGCGCGACGCAACCAGGCAATTACCGGCCAGTGCCCGAGCATCGCCCGGTTGAAGCTGGCGATATCGCGTATCACCACCGCCATTTCCTCGGGGCTTGGATCGGCGCGATCGAGCCATTCGGATTCGGCGCTGCGCTGCGACAGGTCGCGTCGAGCTCCTTGCACGGCGACGGGTATGTTCATGGCATCAGGCCGTGTGGAACAGCATGGTTTCGGCGATCAGTCCGGGTCCGAACGACATCGCGCAACCGGTGCGACCGCGCGCACCTGAACGCAGCAGCCGATCGATCACAAACATGACGGTCGCTGACGACATGTTGCCGTAGCGTCTCAGGATCTCGCGCGACGCCATCAGCGCCGTCGATCCGAGTTCGAAAGCGCGCTCAACCGCGTCGAGCACGGTGCGGCCGCCGGGATGCACCGCCCAAAGATCGATCGATGCGGCGGATGCTCCAGCAAGAATTTCGCTGCCGTGTTCCTGCAAGCCATCGTGGATTGCGCCGGGAACGCGTCCCGACAGCGTCATATCGAAACCCGATTGCCGGATATTCCAGGTGATCAACTCGCGGGTGGAGGGCACCAGCAGCGCGTGGAAGCCGTCGAGGGCGATACCGACCGGCTCAGCGCTCACGACACATGCAGCACAGCCATCTCCGAACAGCAGAAACAAGAGCATTTGCTCAAGGTCGGTCGTGTCCTTCAGATGCAGGGTGCAAAGCTCAAGGTTGACGACAAGCACTCGCGCGGACGCTTCCGAGCGAACGATGTGATGCGCCAACTTCAGCGCGTTGATGGCCGCATAGCAGCCCATGAAGCCGACAATCGTGCGTTCGACGGTGCTCGGAAGTCCACAGCGCTCGACGAGTTCGAGATCAAGGCCTGGCGCCGAAAAGCCGGTACAGCAAGTCACCACGAGATGGCTGATGCGGTCACGTTCGGCGCCGAGCTGCAACCTGTCGACGGCCTCTTGCGCCAGCGGCGGCGCGTACTGCTCGAACTTCTGCATTCGCGCTGCCGTGTCGGGAAAGTCGCCGCGCGGGTAAAAGCCTTCGGCATCGACGCAGTCGCCTTCCGGCAGATTGCTCGGCGCGAGACACGAGTAGCGGTGCTCGATTCCCGACTTGTCGGCCATGCGTTGGAACAGCAGCGAATTGCGCCGGTCATCAAGAAGCATCGACTGCGCGAAGCGGCGAAAGGCATCGTGCACGTCGTAGGGCGGCACGGCTGTCGCGACACGATTGATATAGGCAGTTTGCATGGCAAAGCTCTCCGGCCATGCTCGCGACGCCGCCCCCCGCGAGCGTGGGGTTCCTCACAGAGGAACGCCAGCCGGGCACAGATTATTGCGGCCACGCAGTGAAATCAGGGTCAACACTCCGTGAAGGCTCGCGTCGCCGCGATGGACGCGCGTGCCAGTCGGAAAAATGTCCGCCCTGCGAGAGGCGCTCCGGGCGGTGAAATGCAGCGCCGCCTCGTCCCTCAAGGCAACATGGGACGTCCCTCGATGCGATGATCGTGACGAGTTTTCAGTAGCTTGTGTGAAGGTCGCGGCCGTGCTGCCGGACGCGAGAACAATCGACCCTTCAAGCGGTAGCCGCCTAGGCGATTTGGAACAACAATTGGACGTCCGGGTTAACGCTGGCATTTGGCAAACAAAAGAAGAAAGGACGAAGGTCATGCGCAGGCTCGTGATCGCATTCGCCACGACAGTTCCTTTGATCTGCGCGGCTCACGCGCAAAATGCTGAAAGCACCAGCACTCACACGTTCGTTGTCGCAAAGCCGACAGATGTTCTCAGCTACAACCTCATTAAGCTGAAAATCAAAAACGGTGCAAATGAAGAGGTTGGCGAGATCAAGGATCTGGTCCTCTCCCAAAACACCCTTGCAGGCTATGTTGTCTCCGTTGGCGGCTTCCTCGGATTGGGAGAGCATTACGTTGTTGTCAGCCCCGAGGCGGTGAAGATCACCTACGACGAGAACGACAAGCGGTGGACAGCGACCATGGACGCAACCAAGGACCAACTCAAGGCTGCCCCAGAGTTCAAGTACGAAGGCCGCTGGAAGCGGTAGATCGATTCATCTCCCACAGCAGTGGGCGGCCGGCGCGACAAGTGCCCCATGCACGCCGGCCAGGCGGCAGACTGCCAGCCTATATCTGACTGCGTTGTAGACATACGTGACTAGAGCCGGGGAGGCAACTTCTGACGGCCGATTGGATTTCGACTTCTTGCCCGTCGGCGGAACAACAGCCCGGCCCGAGCGCGTTGCGCCGTTGCGCTCGTTTTTGAAGGCCCTCGCGGGCGCAAAGCGTCAAACAGGCCCGTCGTCTCACCCCAGGCAGCGGGCTTGCTGTACAAGTCCCCAAAGAAGCGGCGCGGCTCGGAGTCGGCGCCGCCGACAGGGCATCCGCCACTCCGGGGAATGGACTACACCTCCATGTGATCCTGGCCCGGGGAATTTTCTTGTTCGCGATGCGTTTGTCCAGGAGGTCCGATAGAGGCCCAACCCCGACGATCAGCGCATCGAGGTCAATCCCCTGCGATCATTCCGGGCACTGGGCTCCACGGACAATTTCCCTTGGAGAAGACAATGAAACGCTATCTTTCAACACTCGCGTGCTCGGGATTGCTGGGCATTGGAGCGCTCATCGGCACTTCTGCCTTTGCCGACAGTATCTCCAACTCACCTTCCGCAATGCCCGCAACAGACGGCCAGACGTGGAATACGCGCTGCGCCACGGCTGCCTGCCAGGGTAAATCTGAGCCAGCCGTTCTGGTCCGCCAGTCCGCCGACAGCGTGGGCAGCGGCCTGCAGTTTGTCCACGGCGGTGGTGGCGGCGGAGGCGGCTTTGGCGGCGGCGGCGGTCACGGCGGCAGCGGCTTTGGTGGCGGTGGACACGGCTTTGGTGGCATGGGCGGCGGTCACAGCTTCGGTGGCATGGGTGGATTCCATGGCATGGGAGGCTTCCACGACGAAGGCTCCCGTGGCTTCCACGGCTTCCGCGGTGAACGCCATGACGGCCGCTTCCACCATAATCGGCACTTCTTCAATCAGGGAGGCGGCGACGTCTACTACTGCGGCCCCTATGGCTACGGCCCCTATGGCGCCTGCTATCAGGGATATTGATCGGACACGCCAATTCAGCCTGGAGTTTCGGCGGCATCTGCCCCTGTGACCAAGCCTGCCCGGAGAACCAGTGGCTCATGCGGAACAACAGCACTGCCGCCACGTTGGGCTGGTTGCACTTGCAATCAATCTCCCGAGTGCATCGTAGCTGCCCGCCGTCTTGCCTGCGGCGGGCTTCTCTTTTGGGGCGGGAACTGTCAAGCGCAAGAAAGTACCCCGGATAGCAAGCTCCAGGCTCTAACGATGAGCACAAAGGATCGTGTCAGCAATTCAGGTGCTGCCGCGTGGTGCTTGTGAGCTCCCGCCAGGGGTCTTGCTTCTCTCCGAAGTCGGCACCGGGCCGCTTCATGATCGGGTCGGACGGAGAGGCATCTCAATCTTTTTTGCGAACTGACCAGAAACCTGGCGTTCAAGCCCGCCTCGAGATTGCCTACCCACCCGTCCCTGCACGGGACCTCTATCCGCGCGGCACGCGGAATTCTAATCCAAACTCAGGCCGCTTTGGCCTCCCAGCGGTATGGCGTGTTGTCCATCCACATTCGATGCAGGATCACGGCCAGCCGCCGTGCCCCGCCACAACGGCTTTCGTCATCCCTCGGCGTTTGGCGATTTCCAGCCCCCATTCCCGGAGAGGGGACGACTTCTTCGAGAGCCGCAGGATGGTGCCGGCCGCCTCGACGAGCACCCAGCGGATGCTCGGATCGCCACACTTCGAGATGCCCTTTTCCTGGTCGATCTCTCCCGATTGATATCGCGTCGGCGTCAAACCGAAGTGAGCAGGGACTGATCGTGATCGCCCAAACCGGCCCGGCTCATCGACCCCAGCGCGAAAGCTCAAGGCCACCATCGATCCGACACCCGGCGCGGTCATGAGGAGTTGGCAGACGTCGTCGGCCTCCGCCATTCGCTCCATAGCCTTGTGCAAGCGCTGATACTGTTCCCGCAGAACCCGGCGAACTTCCAGGAGAGGGTCAATGACCTGTCGCAGATGAGGAGATCGCTCCAACAGCTCAAGAATGCGCGGCTCGAACTTGAGGCGGGACACCACCCCAACCTTGAGGCCGAAGTTGCTGTCACCCCCGCAGCGGGAGCGCCACGGGAGCCCCAATCATCCGATCTTCATTTTGCGCAACTATCTTGCGTTCTGCGGAAATCAGTCCAGTTCGCGTTGCCACCGGGTGCACCGCGATCGTTCAAGCGCTGCCAAGACGCTGCCAAAATACTCCGCCGCGGAGCGCAGAAGAGTGCACGGCGCATCTGAACTCACCCCCAGCACCGGCAGCGTAGGTCAGAGTACGAAAAAGCACATTCTCGTTGCCGAAGGGCGAACGACGATGACGCAAGATTCCGCCAAACACGCCCGATTAGGAAGGCGAGATAGAAAGCCGCGAGGTGTGACGTCGGGCGATTGTGTTGTTTCTATAGGTTATGGCCTCGCGCGAGATCCAGGATTTCCGCGCACCTCGCGGCGATGCCGGTTTCTCTGCGATTTCCGGGCTTTGATGCGATGTGCGGAGTCTCGGCCATGAGCGCCGGGGACGACTTCCGCAACCGGCCCGGCCGCATTCGTTCCACCAGCGCGCGGCGCGCCAGACCGTTTATTGCGCAGGCGCTGGCTACCGCGCGCAGAAGGCAAGTGCGCGATCCCCCGGACGCAAAACGTTCGGTCGCCAGCATAGTATCAGCCGGGGTACTAGGCGGTACTCATGCCATCGGCGTCGAACAGCGATGCATGATTGACATTTATCGCGATGCCGACCGTTTCGCCAATTCTAACCGTCATGTCCGCCGGTGCGCTGACATTGATCAGCCCAAGCCTGTCGTTGCGGACAAAGATGTTGGTGTTGCCGCCGAGATATTCGGCAACCTCGACCGTGCCGCGGCAGTTGCCGGCTTCCGGCGCGACGAGCGTGAGGTGCTCGGGGCGCGCGCCGAGTTGGGTCGGTGCGCCGGAGAAGGCAAGTGCGAGCGTGCCCTGGCCGCAAAGGTCGAGGTTGCCGTCGCCGGTGGGACTGCAGGCGAGAACGTTCATCTTGGGGCTGCCGATGAACTGGGCGACGAACAGGTTGGCGGGACGCTCGTAAAGCTCGTGCGGGCTGCCGTGTTGCATGACGCGGCCCTCCTTGAGCACGACGATGCGGTCGGCCAGTGTCATCGCCTCGACCTGGTCGTGGGTGACGTAGATCGTGGTGGCGCCGAGCGAGCGGTGCAGCTTTGCGATCTCGAGCCGCATGTCCACGCGGAGCGCTGCATCGAGGTTGGACAGCGGCTCATCGAACAGGAAGGCGACCGGCTGGCGCACGATGGCGCGGCCTATGGCGACGCGCTGGCGCTGACCGCCCGACAGCTGACGAGGGTAGCGGTCGAGCAGGTGCGTGAGCTTCAGTGTCTCCGCCGCCTGGTCGACCTTGGCCCGGATTGCGCCGGAAGGCAGTTTGGCGAGCTTGAGGCCGAAACCCATGTTCTGGCGCACGGTCATGTGCGGATAGAGCGCGTAGGACTGGAACACCATGGCGAGCTGGCGCTCGACCGGCGGTGCCTTGGTGACGTCCTTGCCGTCGATGAGGATCTGTCCAGAAGTCGTTTCCTCAAGCCCGGCGATCATGCGGAGCAGCGTGGACTTGCCGCAACCGGAGGGGCCGACGATGACGACGAACTCGCCGTCGGCGATCTCCAGGTCGAGATCCCTGATGATCTTAGTGGCGCCGTATTGCTTGCCTGCCTTGCGCAGCGAAATCGTACCCATAGGTTCCTCCGAAAGCTCAGCCTTTGACCGCGCCGGCAGTCATGGAGCCGCTGATCTGGCGATACATGATGAGGCCGAGCAGAACCGGCGGCAGCGCGCCGACGACCATCACGGCGGACGCAACGCCCCACTGCACGCCGCCGCCGCTGGCAGCGAAGAAGAAGGACGCGCCGACGGTGATCGGCACCGCCTTGGACGTGGTCAGCATTAGGCCGAACAGAAACTCGTTCCAGGCGGTGATGAAGCCGAAGATCAGGCTGGTGACGATGGCCGGCCGGCACACGGGGGCGATCACGCTGATCAGGATCTGCTTGCGGCCGGCGCCGTCCATCAGGGCGGCTTCATCGATCTCACCGGGCAGGTCGCGAATGGCGTTGACGAGGATGACGAGCGCCAGCGGCAGATTGACAATGGTGAGGATCAGGCCAAGGCCGAGGCGGGTGTCGAGCAGGCCGAGCCACTGGAACATCATGTAGAGAGGGATGGCGAAGATGATCAGCGGCACAGCGCGCAGATTGACGATGAAGGGCAGCAGCATGCGCTCGCCGACTTTGCCGCGCGCAATTGAATAGGCCGCGGGCAGGGCGAGCGCCACTGCCAGGCCGGTGCCGAGTAGGGCGACGACGATGCTGTTGAACAGGTAGAGGAAGATGTTCAGCCGGTCAGAGACGGTGAAGACGGCGGAGTAGTTTTCTAGCGTCGGCGCATTGACCCAGAGGCCGGGATTGGTCGACAGCTCGCGCGCGCTCTTGAAGGAGGTGGCGAGCGTCACCAGAATCGGAAAGTTCATCGCGAAGGCAGCGACGCCGAAGACGAGCCAGCGGAGCGCGGTGATCATCTGATAGCTCCCTTGCGGCGGTTGGCGAGATAGTTGAGGCCGTAGAGCACGGCGAAGGACACCACGAACAGGATGACGGAAGCCGCGACCGCCTTTCCGATGGCACCCTGTTTGAAGAAGGCCTCGTAGATATAGATCGACAGTGAGGCGGTGGAGCCGCCCGGGCCGCTGCCGGTTAGCACATAGACGTTGTCGAAGACACGGAAGCCGTCGATGAAGCGGATGAGCAGGGCAACGACGATGGTCGGCGCCATCAGCGGCAGCTCGATGTACCAAAGCCGGTGGCGATAGCGGGCGCCGTCCATGGCGGAGGCCTCGACGATCTCCTTGGGGATCGCTTGATAGGCCATGTAGAACAGCAGCAGCGCGAATGGCGTCCACTGCAGAGTCTCGACCACGATCAGCGTCCAGAAGGCGGAAGCCGGGCCGAGGAAGGAGAAGCTGGCCCCGAACCAGGTCCAGAGATAGTAGGGCACCGGGCCGACGAACTCGTGCAGGACGAGGCGATACATCAGGCCGACAAGTGCGGGCGCCACCATCAGCGGTAGCATCAGGATCGCCATCAGCCAGCTGCGCCTTTCGATGAGCGGCGACAGGAAGATGGCCAGGAACAGCCCGAGCGCGCATTCGAGGAGGGCGGTGAGCAGGCCGAAGCGCAGCGAGAACCAACTCGCCTGCCAGAATGAGGCATCGTTCCAGACGGAGGCAAAGTTGGCGAAGCCTGATACCTGGGGATGCCGCAGATTCTCGAAGGTGACGTCGGAGACTGAATAGACGAGGTTGACGATTGCCGGGAAGCCGAGAAACACCAACAGGAATAGCACCAGCGGCGTCGCCAGCTGCTTGAATTCGGAAAAAGGGGCGCGTTGCGTCAGCGTTGTCATCAATCGATCTAAGGCTGGCTTCCCGATGGAAGCAACAGTGGCTGGTTGGGCTGAAGCTGGGAAGGCCTCGCGGCCCCGCCCTTCCTCACGCTCAGCACTTGGCACCTCTGACGCGCATAGCTGGCGCGAACAGACCGCTCCAACATCGCCGCAACACGTAAGTGGGAGAGGTGCCGAGTCCTGAACCTGTGAGGAGGTGGGCCGATGGCGGCGGGGCCGTCGCCATCGGCCGGCTTGCTTACTTGAGCAGTTCGGCCATGCCCTTCTCGGTATTCTTCAGCGTGTCGTCGAGCGACTGCTGGCCCGACCAGTAGCCGGTGAATTCCTTGGCCTGGAGCTCGTAGACCGATAGTGCCTTGGCCGAGGTGCCGCCATTCATGACGTAGCCATACTTCGAAGCGAACTCGCCGAGCTGGACCAGGTCGGGACGCTCGGCGGCGACTTCCTTGACGACTTCAGCCGTCAACGCAGGGGCCCCGCTGTTCTTGGCGTAGATCAGCGCGGCTTCCTTGGACGACAGCCACTTGATGAACGCCTTGGCGCCCTCCTTGTTCTCGGCGTTCTTGTTGAGACCGAAACCGAGGCCGTGGATGTGGGTGAAGCGTCCTTCCGGACCGCCAGGCGGCGCCATGGTCGCAGTGGTCTCGGCGACGGCCGGCGACTTCTCTTTCGAGGTCAGGTCGGAGGCAGCGGCGTTCCACTGCACCATCGCGGCGACCTGGCCGGAAGCGTAGGCGGCATTGGCCTCGGCGAACTCGTAGGACAGCGAGTCTCGCGGCGTGGCGCCAGCATCGTAGAGCAGCTTGTACGTCTCGAGGCCTTTGCGGTAGGCGTCGGAGCTGACCGTGATCTTGCCGTCGGCGTCCATCCAGTTGCCGCCATAGGCGCGCGGCAGCGACTGGAACACCATCATGTTGAACAGTAGGTTCTTGAGTTGCAGCACGGTGCCGTAGCGGGTCGGGCTGTCCGGGTTAACGGCTTGCGTGAAGTAGAGCGCGGTCGCGGCGTAGTCATCCCAGGTCCACTCGTCCGGGTTTTTCGGCTCGAGCTTCTTGCCAAGATGCTTCTCGGAGATCTCCGCGAACTTGGCCTTGGCGGCATCGTCCTTGAGTAGCGCGTCGATCAGATCCTTGCGGTAGTACATGAAGTGCAGCGACAGGTCCGTCGGCACGCCGTACTGCTTGCCCTCGTACTGCATCGTGGTGAGCACCGAGTCGCCATAGACGTCCTTGGCCTCTTCCGACAGTTCGACCGGCTCCATGAAAGGCGCGTAGCGGCCGATGGAGTAGGTGGCGAGCAGGTTCGCGTCGAAGGCCTTGGAGCCGGCGGCGAGGTCGGCCTGCAGCTTGTCCCAGAAGCCGTCGCGGTTGAAGAACAGCAGCTCGACCTTGTTCTCCGCAGACACGTCGGCCTTGGCGTTGTAGGCGTCGGCGGCGGCGCGCAGGGCGGTTTCCTCGGGGCCGCCGGGCCAGCCGAGCACGGTCACCTTGGCGAATGCGGGGCCTGCCAGCAGGCTGGCGATTGCGACGGCAAGCAGGCCGCCTTTCCTCATCTTGGCAAATATCATTTTCAGTTCTCCCTCCAAGTTAGTTCAGGCGTTTAGCGAGGTCCGCAACGCCCACGACGCCGGCGCTCTCTCCGAGTGCGGCGGCGTGAAGCTGCGGGGTGAGCCGCGGCGGCAGGCTTCCCAGCGCCTGCCGGACGGATTCGAGATAGCCCGGCGCGAGACCGATGCCGCCGCCGATGACCATGCGTGCGGGGTCGAGCATGAGCTTGATGTTGCGGCACAGGAGCGCTGTCTGGCGTACCGAGGCTGCGACGATGGTTTTGGCCCAGTCGTGGCCGGCCGAGGCGGTCGCGAAGACGTCGCGGGCGGTTGCGCCGGGCTGGTGGGGCGCGGCCTGCGCGGCGATCCAGTTTCCAGAGACGTTGTCCTCGAGCACGCCCGCATCTTCGTCGAGGCTGCGGAGCAGGCCGAAATGACCGGCGAGCCCGCCGAGCAGGCGGCCGTTGACGACGATGCCGCCGCCGATGCCGGTGGAAATGGTCAAGAACACCAGGTCCTGGCCCTGGCCGGCGCCGAAGAAATACTCACCCCAAGCCGCGGCCTGGGCGTCGTTGGCGGCGAGCACGGCATCGCAGCCCGACAGTCGAGCAACCGTCTTGACCAGCGGAAAGCGGTCCGGGATGTCGAGTGTCTTGCGGTTGAGCGGCGACCAGCAGCCGTCGTCGATGATGCCGGTGACGGCGACGCCGACCTTATCGTAGCGGCCCTTCCAGCGGGCAATTGCGTCAAACAGGGCAACGAGCCATTGCTCGGGGTCGCCACTGCGCGGCGTCGGCATCTTCTGGGTTTCGAGAACCGCATCCCCGTCCACCAGCGCGGCGAGCATCTTGGTACCGCCGATGTCGAGTGCGAGAATGGTGTTAGAGCGTTCCATGCCAATCAGGCTCCCGCCCTGGCGATGGTTTCGTCAAGCGCGGCACGGAACCACTGGGTGACATGCTCGGGCCGGGTGATGGCCGAGCCGACGACGACCATCGCCGCGCCCGCGGCAAGCGCTTCCTGGGCCAGGGCGGGCGTGCGCACATTGCCCTCGGCCACGACATGCGGCGTGAGCTTGCGCATAGCCGAGATGAGTTCGAGATCGGGCTCGGTGGGTTCGACCGGGCCGGTGTAGCCGGCGAGCGTCGAGCCGACGATCTCGGCACCCTCGGCCAGCGCCTGCTCGGCGTCCTTAATGATCGAGCAGTCTGCCATGGCGACACGACCATGGGCATGGATGCGTTCGACGAGCGCCTTGGTGGGCACCGGGCGGGTGCGCTGGGTGGCGTCATAGGCGATGATGTCGGCACCAGCGGCGGCGAGCGCGTCGACATCGTCCAGCCACGGCGTGATGCGGACCGGGCTGTCGTCGAGGTCGCGCTTGACCAGGCCGATGATCGGCTTGTCGGTGGCGGCACGCGCGGCGGCAACATAGTCGGCCGATTCGATGCGCAAGCCAGCGGCGCCCCCGTCGATTGCCGCCAGCGCGAAGCCGACGACCATCGCCGCATTGTCCATCGCACCGCCCTTCACCGGTTGGCAGGACACGATGAGGCCATTCTTCAGGGTTTCGGTATCAAGCGGCACGCCGGGCATCTCCTGTGAGGCCCTGACGGTAGCAACCTAAGACCAGATTGCAACAGGCTTTGAACTGGTATTATCGCATCAACTCGATGACGAAGTCGTAGACATCGCCGCGATATTTGGTCTGGGTGAACTCGACGATCTGGCCGTCGGCGAGGAAGCAGCGGCGCTCCATGACCAGAAGCGAGATGTCCCCCGTCGTTGCGAGGAGCATACGCTCTTCCTCGGTCGCGGGCTTGGACTGCATGCGCTGCAGCGCCCGCACCGGCAAGGCACCGGTAGCTTCGAGATATTCGTAGAGCGATTCCTTGACCTCCTGCGGGTCGGGCACGAAGCGGGCCGGAAGGGTCGCGATCTCGATGGCGATCGGCGTGCCATCGGCCGTGCGCAGGCGCCTTAGTCGCACTACCTTCTCACTGCCGGAGATGCCCAAAGCCATCATTTCGGCCGGTGAAGGCCGTGAAGTTTCGCGCGAAATCCAAACGCAACCGGGTTCCAGGCCGCGTGAGCGCATGTCCTCGGAGAAGCTTGTCATGGTCGCCAGCGACTTTTCGAAGCGTGACGAAACCACCGTCTTGGCGCCTTGGCGGCGGTCGAGAAGTCCGTCCGATACGAGGCCGTCGATCGCCTTGCGGACCGTGACGCGCGAGATGCCGAGCGCCTCGCTTAGCGCCCGCTCACTGGGAATGACGGCGCCGCGTTTGATATGCGAGGAGGCGACTGCCTGCTTCATGGCGTGTTCCAACCGTCGGTAGAGCGGCTCGTCGCTCTGACCTGAAAGCTGGCTGCCGAGGAAGTCGAGGATCGGCTGATCGGTCATGGGAAACGCCCTCCATGGGCACAATCCTTACCAATTTCTTTTCTGATATTAAACTGGTATTGTTTCTATTCGGTACATTTCCACAAACGGAACGCATATCCACCCTTCGATCGAACGCGCAATCAGAATCAGTCTTGAGTTCGTTTCTGGCGGCTACGAAGTGCTCTTGTTTTTTTGGCCATTCTGGGCTGCGCGATAGCCGAGCCACGCAAATGCCACAGGGACGCTGGCGGAATGGGTCGGCACAGCAGCAACATGCCCTCTCGGGTGCATCCACAGAGCGAGGTCGCTACGGTTGCTGATTTCCACGGCTTCCACGTTTTCCCCTGGTTCGTTTTGGCAGAGGTCTTATAGCGATCTTGCCCAACGATGCGGTCCACAAAGGAGTGGCTCGGCGAATAATCAAGGCAACCTGTTGGAAAGCCTACATGGGCAGTCGGCACCTTACCCACGGTCCATTCTATCCCTTTTCAGCCGGCTCTTCGTGAGATGCTTTAGAACAGAAGCTCGATAAGCGTCTCGCGCAGGCCTAGTCCGTCTTGGAAATCGCGGCCAAGGCTACCAAGAGTCTGCGCCACGGCGGCGACGAGATCGGCGTTGCTTCCGGCTGTTTCGCCGCCAGGCAGATAAAGGTTGTTTTCGAACCCGACGCGGATATGGCCACCGAGAAGCGCGGCTGCCGTCACGCAGGCGGCTTCATGCCGACCGAAGGCGCAAACGCTCCAATGCGCAAAACTTGGACGGTCAGGCGCGAGGAATGGCAACAGATCCTCTGGCACCGATGTCTGCTCTTGTGTGTAGCGCCCGAGCACAAACAGGACCGGGACATTTGTCCACGGGATTATCCCCCTGCGCTGCATCTCCGCCAGGCGCTCAGCCTCCGCGGGATCGTAGAGGATGATTTGCGGAAACACATTTTCCATCCTCATCCAAAGTAGAAGATTGGCGAACTCAGCCTCGCTGGTGGCATCGGGAATGAGTTCCCTCAAGGCAAGGGAAACGGCCTCCGGTTTCACTTCTTTAATGACGGCTATCTGCTCGGGGGGGGAATAAATGCCGAGCGCCTCGCTGGTGATCTGGATGACAAGCCGATCCCCCACTTTCGACCGGATGGAAGCGATCGCCTCACGATAAGCGCCCGCATCGAGCAGATGACCGCCATTCCGGTCCCGCACATGGACGTGGATCATCGCTGCGCCGGCATCCAGGCAGGATGCAGCAGTTTCTGCGAGCTCAGGGGCTGTTAATGGAATAGCCGGGTGATCGGCCTTCGTCCGCCGTCCGCCATTGGGCGCCACGGCAATCGCGATTCGCTGCGTTTGGTTCGCCTTCATTCAAGCCAGCCTTCGGTATGGATTCATTTGAATCATCTATTGATGAAATGAAACATGTGTTGCATACATTTAGCCGAGACGCCCTGAGGATTGCAATGGAACACGGTCCCCTCGCTGGACAGATCGTAGAGGCTTATGACGGCATGTCGGCCCAGCTCCAGGCCGCGGCCCGCTATGTGCTCGACCGGCCTCGCGACGTCGCACTGCTATCGATGCGCGAACAGGCCCGGCAGGCGGGCGTCCAGCCGGCGACGATGACCCGCCTTGCCAAGAATCTGGGCCTGGACGGTTATGACGCGATCCGGGACGCATATGCCTCTGCGCTGCGCGCCGGCGATATCGGCTTTGCGGGCAAGGCCGGTGCCCAGGCTCTGACCCAGAAACTGAAAGGCGATCATGCGCTCGCCGGCGAGGTGCTTGCGTCGATGAGCCGCCAGATTGCCGGATTGATGGAAGAGGCGCCGCTCAACCGGATCGTCGCTGCCGCAAAGCGGCTGGCGTCGGCCCGCCGCGTCTATTGTCTCGGCTTGCGCTCGAGCCACTCGGCGGCCTGGCACTTTCACTACATCCTCTCCCTTATCGGCGAAAAGTCCACCATCCTCGACGGGATCGGCGGGACCGGCTCCGACATGATAGGCCGGGCGACAGAGCAGGATGTGCTGTTCGTTGTCAGCGTGCTTCCCTACACGCGCGCCACTATCGAAATCGCCGAGTACGCGCATTCGCGTGGCATCCCGGTCATCGCCATTACCGATAGCGAGGTCGCGCCGCTGGCCAAGCTCTCGGAGGCGGCCGTCATCATCCCGACCGACAGCCCGTCCTTCTTCCACACCATGGCGCCTGCCTTTGCGGTGGCCGAGGTCCTCGCCACCCTGGTCGCGGGCCATGGCGGCGACGAGGCGCTCGAAGCCTTGCGGCGCTTCGATGACCAACTCGGCGCCTTCAATGTGCATCTGACCACCCGCGCCATCAAGAGACAGCCATGACACATATTCTGCATCGAACGATTCATACCAAGATGCCGGTGGCCGTCGGCGGCAAGGGGATCGAGCTCATCGACGCCGAGGGCAAGACCTATATCGACGCCTCTGGCGGGGCCGCTGTCTCCTGCCTCGGCCACGGTCATCCGGAAGTGCTGGCAGTGCTTCATGAACAGCTCGACCGGCTCGCCTATGCCCACACCTCGTTCTTCACCACCGAGGTCACCGAGAAACTTGCCGATCGCCTCGTCGCCGATGCTCCCGAAGGCCTGAACCACGTCTATTTCCTGACTGGCGGCTCCGAAGCGGTGGAGGCCGCGCTCAAGATGGCGCGGCAATATTTCGTCGAGAAGGGCGAACCGCAACGGCGCCACATCATCGCGCGCCGTCAGAGCTATCATGGCAACACGCTGGGCGCGCTGGCGACGGGTGGCAATGAATGGCGGCGCGCGCAGTTCAGGCCGCTGCTGGTCGAGACCCACCACATCGACCCCTGTTTCGCCTACCGCTTCCAGGAGACCGGCGAGAGCGACGAAGCCTATGCCGCCCGCGCGGCCGACCAACTCGAACAGAAGATACTGGAGCTCGGCCCCGACCAGGTCATGGCGTTTGTGGCTGAAACGGTCGTGGGCGCCACTGCAGGCGCGGTGCCGGCCGTGGCCGACTACTTCAAGAGAATACGCGCCATCTGCGACAAATATGGCGTGCTGCTGATCCTCGACGAGGTAATGTGCGGGATGGGGCGCACCGGCACGCTGCATGCTTGCGAGCAGGAGGGGGTGGTTCCCGACCTGATGACCATCGCAAAAGGGCTCGGCGGCGGTTACCAGCCGATCGGCGCGGTGCTCCTGCATGACAGGATCTTCGATGCTTTCGCGCAAGGCTCCGGCTTCTTCCATCACGGCCACACTTACACCGGTCATCCCATGGCTGCGGCAGCGGGGCTGGCCGTGCAGGAGGTCATCCATCGCCACAACCTGCTCAGCAACGTCGTGGACATGGGCGACTATTTTGAAAGCCGGCTAATCGAGCGCTTCGGCAATCACCACAATGTAGGTGACATTCGGGGACGCGGCCTATTTCGAGCGCTCGAGTTCGTCGGTGACCGGACAAGTAAGGCGCCGTTCGAACCGGCGCTGAAACTCAATGCGCGAGTCAAGAAGGAAGCGATGGCGCGCGGGCTGATGGTCTATCCGATGGGAGGCACTGTCGACGGCAGGGCGGGAGACCACGTGCTGCTGGCGCCTCCCTTTATCGTCAACAAGCAGGATGTGGATGCGATCGTCGACCGCCTGGGAGAAGCCGTCGACGCCGCCATCGCATCCACCAGGTAAGAAATTCGGCCATTGGGCCGTGGGGAACCATGATGCCCCGGCAACACCCGGAGCAAACATCAAAAGGGAGGTAGTCAATATGCGTAAACCGGTAACATCGATTGTCGCAGCTGCTGTCTGCGCATTTACGGCCATGCCGTCTTTCGCGGCCGAGCAGCGCTTCATCACTATCGGCACCGGCGGCGTGACCGGTGTTTACTACGCTGTCGGTGGTGCCATCTGCCGCCTCATGAACAAGGATCGCCAGAAGACCGGCATCCGCTGCTCGACCGAGTCGACCGGTGGGTCGGTGTTCAACGTCAATGCCATCCAGACCGGCGACCTGGATTTCGGCCTGACGCAATCCGATGTCCAGTACCAGGCCCTGGAGGGAAGCGGCAATTTCGACGGCAAGCCGTTCAAGGAGTTGCGCTCGGTCTTCTCGGTCCATCCGGAACCGTTCACCGTGCTGGCGCGCGGCGATGCGGGCGTCAGCAACTTCGAGGACTTCAAGGGCAAGCGCTTCAATGTCGGCAATCCCGGCTCCGGCACGCGTTCGTCGATGGAGGAACTGCTGAAGGAGATGAGCTGGACCCTCTCGGACTTCTCGCTGGCAGCCGAGCTGAAGGCGGACGAGCAGGGAAGCGCGCTGTGCGACAACAAGATCGATGGCTTCTTCTACGGCGTCGGCCATCCTTCGGCCGCGATCCAGGATCCGACGACCGCCTGCGGCGCCAAGCTTGTTGGCCTGACCGGCGCTGCCGTCGACGCGCTGGTGAAGGCGCATCCTTACTACTCGGTCGCGACCATTCCCGGCGGCATGTATGCCAACAATCCTGATCCGGTAACGACCTATGGCGTGAGGGCGACTGTGGTGACCGGCGCCAATGCGCCGGATGAAGTGGTCTACGAGCTTGTCAAATCTGTGTTCGAGAACTTCGACGACTTCAAGAAGCTGCATCCGGCCTTCGCCAATCTCGACCCGAAGGACATGGTCCAGGCGGGCCTTTCGGCACCGCTGCATCCGGGTGCCGAGCGCTACTACAAGGAAATGGGCTGGCTGTAAGCCGGCTGCCCTCCGGGGGCGCCTCTCATAGGCGTCCCCAACATCCGACAATGACAAAAACAATCCGGGAGGGGACCCATGGCAGAGCTGCGCCAGCAGGCTGGAGCGCCTGATCATATCGACGTCGACAAGCTGAACGAAATCGTCGCGGAAGCGGACACGGGCGGGCGCAAGCCCGGCAAGGGGACCGCCCGGCTCATCTTCGTCGTCGCGCTTGCCTGGTCGCTCTTCCAGCTCTGGTACGCCTCTCCCATTCCCTTTGCCTTGGGATTCGGTGTGGTAAGCGACAGCATTGCCCGCTCGGTGCACCTGGCGTTCGCGCTTTTTCTGGCGATGCTGACCTTCCCGGCATTCCGCAGTTCGCCGCGTTCGCACGTGCCGGTGGCGGACTGGATTCTGGCCATAGCCGGAGCCGCGTCCGCGCTCTACCTGGTCGTCTTCTACAAGGACATCGCCGCGCGTCCCGGTCTGCCGACGGGAATGGACCTGACGGTTTCCATCATCGGCGTGCTCGTTCTTCTCGAGGCTGCGCGCCGGGCGGTCGGCCCCGCGATCACCATCATCGCGCTGCTGATGCTGGTCTACATTTTCGTCGGGCCCCATATGCCCGGCCTGCTTGCGCATAAGGGCGCTACGCTCTCGCGGGCGTCTTCGCAAATGTGGTTGACCTCAGAGGGCGTGTTCGGCGTTGCGCTCGGGGTATCGACGAATGTCGTCTTCATGTTCGTGCTGTTCGGCACGCTGCTGGAGCGCGCCGGCGCCGGGAGCTATTTCATCCAGTTGGCATTCTCGGTGCTTGGCAAATATCGCGGCGGGCCGGCCAAGGCCGGTGTGGTGGCATCTGGCCTGACCGGTATGATCTGGGGTTCATCCATCGCCAATGTGGTCACGACGGGGACCTTCACTATCCCGCTGATGAAGAAGGTGGGCTATTCCCCCGTCAAGGCCGGCGCGATCGAGTGTGCTGCCGGCGTCAATGGCCAGATCATGCCGCCGGTCATGGGGGCCGCAGCCTTCCTCATAGCCGAATATGTGGGAATTCCCTATTCGGAGGTGGTCAAGCATGCTTTCCTGCCGGCGCTTCTGACCTATGGTTCGCTGTTCTACATCGTCGATATCGAGGCGATGAAAATGGGCCTCAAAGGCCTGCCCTCCCGCTCGATCCATCCGGCATTTCAAACCGCCCTGCGCTCGTTGATGGGTATTTGCGGCTTCATCATTCTGGCCGGCCTCGTCTACTACGGGATCGGCTGGGTGAAGGTGGTGTCCGGCGACGCTGCCATATGGATCGTCGCGGCGGGGCTGACTGCAGCCTATGTCGGGCTCATTGCCTACAAGGCCAGGTTCGCCGACCTGCCGGTTGAACGCCTTCGGGGAGACATTCTCGAAATTCCCCATTTCGGCGAGACAGCACGAACGGGGCTGCATTTCCTGCTTCCGGTCGTGCTGCTCATCTGGTGCCTGATGGTCGAGGAGATGTCGCCGGGGCTCTCCGCTTTCTGGGGTTCGGTGGCCCTCATGGCGCTGTTGGTCACGCAGCGTCCGCTCACCGCATTCTTCCGCAATGACCGCAGGCTGATGGCGCATTGCCGGCAAGGCTTCGAAGAGCTTTTTGACGGCCTTTCGGCGGCTGCGCGCAACATGACCACGGTAGGCGTTGCGACCGCCACAGCCGGCATCATCGTTGGCACCGTTCTCCTGACCGGCGTCGGGCTGGTGATGACGGAGATTGTCGAGTTCATTTCGGGCGGCAGCTTCATTGTCATGCTGGTTTTCACCGCGATCATCTGCCTGATCCTCGGAATGGGCATGCCGACGACTGCCAGCTACGTGGTTGTGGCCACGTTGATGGCGCCGATCATCGTCGACCTCGCGGCCCAGAACGATCTGGCGGTGCCTCTCGTCGCCGTCCATTTGTTCGTCTTCTATTTTGGATTGATGGCCGACGTGACGCCACCGGTCGGGCTTGCCGCCTATGCGGCAGCGGCAATCTCGGGCGCCGATCCGGTCAAGACCGGTTTCCAGGGTTTCAAATATGAAATCCGGACCGCTCTGCTGCCCTTTATCTTCATCTTCAACAACGGACTGCTGATGATCGACCTGCAGGGCCCGATGGACTTCATCCTGGTGATCGCGACAGCGTCTCTGGCGATGATTGCCTTCGTCGGCGCCACGCAGAACTGGGTTCTGGTCCGCAACCGCTGGTTCGAAACAGTTGCGCTTCTGCTGATATGTTTCACCCTGTTCAGGCCAGGTTTCTGGCTCGACATGGTAAGCGCCCCCTATGTCAAGGAACCGGCCTCCGAACTGAACCGTATCGTCGAGGAAATGCCGAAAGGCGAGGCTTTGCGGCTGCGCGTCAGGACCGTCAACGTTGACGGCGACGACATAGACAAGGTGGTCAGGCTGGATCTTGCCGAAGGCAATACGGCTGCCGAGCGTCTTCAGACTGCGGGCCTGAGCGTGACTTCGCTAGGCGACAGCTTGTCGGTCGGCGTGGTGCGGCTGGGCAGCCAGGCAGCCAAGCTGCGGCTGCAGCCCGGCGACGAGATCGAGGAAATCATGGTTCCTGCCGACCGTCCGTCGCGCTACTGGTTTGCCATTCCGGCATTCGTGCTGTTTGCACTGATATTCTGGCAGCAACGCCGCCGCCGTGCCACGGAGGCAACTCCGGCGGGAGCCGGGCTGAGATCATTCGCTTCATGATCGGGCCTGCGCCGCGATATTCTGTCCGGCATCGAGATGATGCAAATGCTGCGCAAACGACAGGCGAGGTACGCCTATAATCCGGCGCCGTAGCTTGCCGAGCAGTTGCAGCCTCACGGCTGTATTTCATCCGCCCGCCCAAGCCGTCTCTTGCCGGCCTGCCGGTCCAAAAATGCCGCGGTCTGGAGCGCAACCAGGACGATCGCCGCGCCGAAGATGACGCGGCCGCCCGGGACCTCGTCGAAGAAGATGTAGCCAGCCAAGGCCGTCACCATGATCGACAGATAGCCAATGGGCGCCAGCACGCTGGCATCGGCCAGCCGGTAGGCGCGCAGGAAGCAATATTGCCCCGCCTGCGCCAAAAGTCCGATGCCGAGCAGCGGAACCCAGTCGGCCGTCTTCACTGGATGCCAGGTATAGATCGCGGGGATGGCGGTGATGACCACGAGGCCCACCGTGTAGAACACCATCATCACGGTGGTGTTCTCCTCGCGCAACATGCGCGTCTGGATGATCGCCAGCGAGCCGAAGATGATGGTTCCGGCAACCGCCAGCAGCCCGATGTTCCACTCGACGCCGCCGGGCGCCAACATGACCAGCACGCCGCAGAAAGCGACACCGGCGCCGATCCAGCGCAGCCGGCTTATTCTCTCGCCGAGGAAGGTGGCGGCCATCGCCATCGTCACCAACGGCCGCGAGAAGCTGAGCGCGTTCACTGTCGCCAGCGGCAGCAGCGTATACGCCAGGAACTGGCTGGTCAGCGCGATCGCGTTGCAGCTTATGCGCGATATGTTGCGCCAGGGATGGCGCGTGTTGCGGATGTGGTCGCGGTGCCGCCAGATCAGCGGCAGGATGAACAGGAGGCCGATCAGCGCGCGGATGAAGACGAGTTGGAACGCCGGATAGACGACGCCCTGCGCCTTGACGAGCGACGTCATCCCGCCCGCCACGAGGACCATGTCGGCCAGCACCCACGCGATCCCCTCGCGGTTTGCCCTTCGTGTTGCCTGTTCCGTCTGCCCGGCCATTTCCCGATCACGCAGGCTGGACGAGATTGGCCATCAGCCGGAACGCGCCCGGCACCAACCGGTCCATCTGGTGGTGCAGCACCAGGCTGGTGTGCGTGTGGCGGCCGGCGCCAATCGTCGCCGAAACCAGCGCGCCGGTGAGGGGCTGTTCGTTGGCGTCGTGCATGGACAATAGCGGCGTATAGGCTTCATCCCAGCGCGACGCGAAATAGAGGCCGCGCTCCTTGTCCCAGCCGGTCCAGTCCTCTGCGTTGATCTTGTTGGGGCTGTTAAGCAGCATGTGGTCCGGCTCCAGCACGGTGACCTCCGCATCGCGATCGGTTACGCGCCAGCGCAGCGAGGGCGTGCCGATCTCGAGACGGCGGGGCGGCGTCGCAAGCGGGTTCCAGCCGTCGCTCGGGCGGTGGTAGAGCGTGATGAGATGGCCGCCATCCTCGACGAACGTGTGCAGCCTCTGCGTGGCCGCCGCGAGATCCTTGCGCAGACCGAAGGCGAAGATGCCGACGACGATCGTAGTGTATTGAGACAGGTCGCCCCCGAGTTCCTGAGCATCGAGCTCGGCGACATCGAGCCCCATTCTGGAGAGCCAGATGCCCACCCGGTCGGCGCCGCCGCCGACATAGCCGATACGTGCACCTTGCGGCAGCTTCAGGTCGAGCGTCAGCACGCGAAGCGCCTCAGGCTGGCGGTAGGTGAGGCGACCGACATGCGCATAAGCGATGGGCGTGAGCCGGAACGCCTCCCTGCCGTCCACATGAGGCGTGACGCTTGTCAGGCCCGGCACCGGAACCTCCGGCGCGCGCAGCAGCGGGCTTTCCGGATTGCCGGCCAGTGTCCAGCCGCCACCGGTGACGAGGGAAACGGCGATGGCGGAACCATTCACGCGCGGGCTGACGGGCCAGACACGGCACGAGCCGTCGATCGGCACGATGAGCGCTTCGGGCTCCATGGAGATCGAATTCGCGGGCTGGACGGCGAAAGGTTCCTCGAGGTCGAAAACTGCATGTGCGGTGTGGTTTCCGAAATCCGCCTCCAGGGCGATATGCGACCCGCCATTGCCGCCGAGAGCCCACCATGCGGCGGGATAGAGCGACGAATAGGGAGCGTCGCCGGAAGCAGTGATCGTGAAGCTATGTTTGCTGCCCGTGTTTGTGACTGTCTCAGCCGCCACGCCGTGCGGCAGGGCGGGCTCGATGCGCACCGTGGGATGTGCGCCGTCATACGCGAGATCGACGGTAAGCGTCGCGGACGCGCCAGGGGCAAGCGTAGCCGGCGATAGTACCGCGCGCTCGAAAATGCCGGCGGCCTCCACGAGTGCCGCGTCGATCTCCTTCGCCTTGCGCTCCAGTCTGTGGCCGTGAAGTGCGGTAAAGGATGCCGATGCCTGGGCGCGCGCCTCGCTTAGGTGGCGAGCAGCCTCGAGAAGATGGCTGATGATTGCGTCCCGCGCCGGGAAGGCGGCATTGGCCTTGCCGATGGCTTCGTCGGCAACGGTCAAGTTCTCAGCCGCCGGCGCGGGAAGCTCGTGGCAGGCTGCCAACGCGCCCAGCGTGGCGGGCAGATCTTCTAGGACTGACGCTTCCGGCCCCGTTTTTCCGTTCGCGATTAGCAGGTGCAGCGGCCAGCGCGACTTGGCGGTTTCGCGCCAATGCCCCATGCCCTGTGAGGCATGGTAGTAGCGCGACCATTCGCCGATGCGGTCATATTCCGCGCCGGTCGCCGGGTCGCGCTCCAAAGCTTCCACCATCACGGTTGTATCCGGCGGCGGAACCTCGTCGTCATAGGTGTCGCCGCCACCCGACCATGCCGGTAGATAATATTTTGCGACTCGCCAGGGCGCGAGCCCTTCGTCAAAATGTTCGGTAAAGGCATTCGGATCGGCCGCCAGCCGAATCGCGCTTTCGGCCGCACGCGTCATCGCGCGATGGTGGCCATGCTGGCCGGGAACGTCGAGGAAGGTCGGCACGACGATGTCCGGCCTTTCGCTGCGATAGGCACGCACCAGCCGCTCCACCACGCGTTGTTCGCCCCAGCGGTCGAAAGTTCGGTCGCCGTCCTTGGAGAAGCCAAAATCGTGCACCGGGTCGTCCGGGCCGTGGCCCAGCCAGACCACGTCGACGTCGAGCGCGCGGGCCGCTTCCTCCATCTCGCGCGTGCGCAGCATGCCGAGCGCGCCGAGGCGCTCGGGCCCGAGCGAGTTCTGTCCGCCTTCGCCGCGCGTCGAGCAGGCGACGATGACGCGCATGCCCAGCCCCAGCCGCAGATAGGCGAGCAGCCCGCTCTGCTCGTCGTCGGGATGCGCGCCTGTGTTCATCATGGTAACGGTGGATTGCAGCCGGCTCAGCGCGCGGTGAAGCCGCAGCAGCGCCGGGTTCGCCTTCTGCCGTTCGATGCGTTCGCGTGCGGTGAGCATGGTCTCCCCCCTCAGCCTTCGAGCTCTGAAAGTGCTGCGGCCGATGTCTCCAGTTTTGGTGTGGTGATTTCGAAAAGCGGCAGCGCGGCAGCCCCTAGTGCTGCTGTATATTGTCCGGTCTGGCCGCGCAGCACGCGCGGCAATGAGCGCGCGCGGCGGCTGGCGACCGAGATGGGCAACTGGCCCATGCGCGCGATGATCTCGTCGATGACGGCATCTGGCAACGTGCCGCCGAGCACGATCGTTTCCGGGTCGATGATGTTCTCGATCATGCCGATCATGGGGGCCAGCCGGGTCGAGGTCTCCTCAATCCATTCCAGCAGGATGGGGTGGCGCTCGGCATGTAGCCGCACAAGGCCGGCAAAGTCGCGGCGCTCCATACCGGCTTCGGTCAGCCGCTCCTGCAACGCATGTAGCGATGCATAGCGCTCCAAGCAGCCCTTCTGGCCGCACGGGCAGACCTTGCCGTGCGGCACGACCACGATATGGCCGATCTCGCCGGCATTGCCGAAGGCGCCGCGATAGGGCGCGCCGTCCTGGATCACGCCCATGCCGACGCCGGCGCCGAAATAGATCATGGCGAAGCTGGAGATGGAGCGTCCCGCGCCGAACAGCCGTTCGCCCACGGCGGCGGCGGTCGCGTCGTTCTCCACGATCACCGCCTCGCCGCAGGCCTCGCCAATGAAGGCTGCAACGTCGATACCGGCCCAGCCGGGCAGGGTTGTGGGACCGACCGATGTCATGCCCTCGATCTCGAAAGGACCGGGCATGACGACACCAAGGCCGAGCAGAGGCGCGGGGAAGGCGGACCTTACAGCCTCCATCTCCGTTCGCAGATGCGCGACGACCTGCCCAGGGCTCGCGTCCCGCACGGCCGTGATCCGCCGCGAGCACGGATGCCCGGCAAGGTCGAGCACGCTCGTGACCATGTGGTCGGATGCGATCTCGACGCCCATGGTGATGGCGCCGTCGGGATTCACCGCGAACTGGATAGGTGGCTGGCCCCGGCCGGAGCGCAGGCGACCTGTTTCCATCAGCAAGTTCTCGCCGACGAGTTCGTCGACGATGTTGGCGATCGCCTGCGCAGTAAGCTGGGTGAGCCGCGCGATCTGCATGCGGCCAAGCGAGCCGTGCTGGCGCACAACGTCCAGAACGACGCGGCGATTGTGATCGCGGGTGCGCTCCGGGTTTTTACCCAGAGTGATCTGATGCGTGCCGCCGGATTGAAACACTGTTCCGGTCATCCTGCCCTGCTCCGCGAGATTGATAACGCGGAAACGACGCCATCCACAACGGATTAATTCAAGTAGATTATCTTATTGACAAAAGGCGTGCAGCAGGGAACCGTAAGCGGAATGTGTGCTGGCATTTGCCGCCAGCCGCGAGGGCATGGTCCGCACAGGCGGACAGGCTGAGAATGGCCGGGTTTTGCATGGGGCATGCCGGGCCGAGGGGATGGATATGCCGGCACGCGGGGGACCCCGGTGAGGCGAGCTGGAGGTTGATATGCGCAAGATTTTGTTTGCCGGTCTGCTGGCGGGATTCAGCGCCCTGGCGCTCAATGCGGCGCAGGCCGTCGAGATCGAATACTGGCAGTATGTGTTCGACACCCGCGTCAAGGCGATGGACAAGCTGATCGAGAACTTCGAGAAGGCCAATCCTGACATCACGGTCAAGCAGACGACCTTCCCTTATGCCGATTACCAGACCCGCGTGATCGCCGCGAAGATGGGCGGTCAGGGTCCGGACGTCATGCAGCTCTTCTACGGCTGGCTCGACAAGTTCGTGGCCGGCGGCATCCTGCAGCCGCTTCCGACAGACGCCTTCCCGCACGACAAGATCGAAAGCGAGTTCTTCCCGATCGTCAGCGCCATGAAGCGCGGCGACGACTATTACGGTCTGCCGACCGCCGTGCGCTCACTCGCCCTGTTCTACAACAAGAAGCTGTTCGCCGAGGCCGGCCTCGACCCAAACAACCCGCCCAAGACCCTGGACGAGTTCGTCGCCGCGGCCGAGAAGATCGCCAAGCATGACGCCAGCGGCAATCTCGTCGTCGCTGGTTCCACGCTAGACATGGGCGGCCAGGACCACCAGTGGTGGCGCGAAGTGCTGATCCGCCAGTTCGGCGGCGAGCCCTATACCGACGGCGACCGCAAGGTGAGCTACAACAACGAGGCCGGCGAAAAGGCGCTCAAGTTCTACACCGACCTGCAGATGGAAAAGAAGATCGGCCAGGCCGGCTTCATGGATGAGGGCCAGGCCGCGTTCCGCGCCGGCATGGCCGGCATGACCATCGACGGCACCTTCCGTCTTGGCGCCTTCAAGTCCATCGAGGGCTTTGAATGGGGCGTGACCGAGCTGCCGGCCAATGCGGAGGGCGTGCGCTCCAACTATGCCAGCTATTTTGCCAACGGCATCAGCGCCAAGACCGAAGGCGAGAAGCTGGAAGCCGCCAAGAAGTTCCTGGCCTACATTTCCTCGCCCGAGGCGATGGACATCTGGCTGAAGGAAGTGGGCGAGCTGCCGGCGCGCCGCGCCGCCGCCATGACTGATGCCAATCTGGCCGACCCGATCTACGGGCCGTTCCTCAAGGGGCTGGAATACGCCCACACCACCATGTTCGTGGATGAACAAGGCCAGCGCCAGAACACCATGGACATGACCAACCGCATCCTGCTGGAAGGCCAGTCGGTGAAGGATTCGCTGGCTCAGGCGGCTGAGGCCGAGCAGACCATCATCGACGCCGCGAAGCCGTAAGGCAGAGCGCCGATGTCGGTGACGACGGCTGAAGGGCGGGCGGCCGCGAGCCGCCCCGGCGGTTCCTTTTGGGACCGCCGCTCCATGCGGACAAAACGGCTGGTATGGGTGTGGAGCTTCCTCGCCCTGCCGATCCTGTTCTATTCGGTGATCCGCTTCTATCCGACGATCGAGGCCTTCTGGCTGTCGCTCACCAACTGGGACCTCCTCAAGCCGCCGCAGTTCATCGGCTTTGCGAACTACAAGAAGCTGTTCGCCGATCCGCAGTTCTGGAAGGTGTTCAAGAACACCTTCGCCTATCTTGTCATTGGCACGCCGATGAGCCTGCTGCTTTCCTTCGTCATCGCGTATCAACTCGATCGCGTGCGGTTCCTGCACGGGCTGATCCGCGGGCTTTATTTCCTGCCCTACCTGACCACGGCCGCGGCCATGGCCTGGGTATGGCGCTGGTTCTACCAGCCCGCGCCAATCGGCGTGATCAACAATGTGCTGGGTACGCTCGGCATCGCGCAACAGCCCTTCATCCGCTCGGTGGACCAGGCACTGCCGTCCATCATGGTCACGGCGATCTGGGCCGGACTCGGCTTCCAGATCATCATCTTCATGGCGGGCCTCCGGGCGATCCCCAACACCTTCTACGAGGCCGCGCGCATTGACGGCCTCGGCGAATGGGCGATCCTGCGCAAGATCACGTTGCCACTGTTGAAGCCCACCACCGTGTTCCTGGTGGTGTTCTCTTCCATCGGCTTCCTGCGCATCTTCGACCAAGTCTACAACATGACCACCAACGATCCCGGCGGGCCGCTGGGCTCGACCAAGCCGCTGGTGTTGATGATCTACCAGACCGCCTTCTCCTCCTACGCGATGGGCTATGCGGCGGCGCAGACGGTAGTGCTGTTCACCATCCTGCTCGTGGTGTCGATGCTGCAGCTTTGGATACTGAGGGAAAAGAAATGAGCGCCGTGGCGCAGACATCCGGCGAGCCGGCGCTCTCGCACGCCAATATCCGCCCCGGCCGTATCCTGGCTTGGACGCTGCTGTTCATCGGCGGCCTCGTCATGGTCACGCCGCTAGCCTTCATGTTCTCGACGTCGCTGAAGACGGCCGGCCAGGTCTACGACTTGCGCCTCATCCCGGCCGCGCCCACGCTCAACAACTACATCACCATCCTCGCCGACGGGCGCTTCGTACGCTGGTTCATGAATTCAATGATCGTGGCGGTCGCCGTCACGGCGTCGAACGTGTTCTTCGACAGCCTCGTTGGCTACACTCTGGCCAAGTTCGAGTTCCGTGGGCGCTACTTCATCTTCCTTGCCATTCTCTCAACGCTGATGATCCCGACCGAGATGCTGGTCATCCCGTGGTATCTCATGTCGAGCAAACTCGGCTGGTTGGACAGCTACTGGGGCATCATGTTCCCCGGCATGATGACGGCTTTCGGCACCTTCCTGATGAAGCAGTTCTTCGAGGGCGTGCCCAACGACTTCCTCGAGGCCGCGCGCGTCGACGGCCTAAACGAATTCCAGATCTGGTGGAAGGTGGCGCTGCCGCTGGTCACGCCGGCGCTGTCAGCGCTCGCCATCTTCACCTTCCTGGGCAACTGGACCGCCTTCTTCTGGCCGCTCATCGTCACCACTAGCCGCGAACTCTACACGCTGCCGGTCGGTCTCTCGAGCTTCGCCGTGGAGCAGTCCATTCAGTGGGAGATGATCATGACGGGCGCGGCCATCGCCACCCTGCCGACGCTCATCGTCTTCATCGTCCTCCAGCGCTATATCGTCCGCGGCGTCATGCTGGCGGGCCTCAAAGGCTAACCGGAAATGTCAGAACCCAATCCAAGGCTCGCAGACCGCAGCGTCTTTCCCGATCCGGTCTACAAGGAAACTGTGCTCAGGCCACTGTTCGACGGCGCGAAAAGCCATCATGTCGAGGGCTTCCGCAGCATCGACCGCGCGCATCTGGTGATGCTGGTCGAAACCGGCATTCTCGACGCCAAACAGGCTGCGGCAATAGCCTCCGCGCTGGAAGCCATCGATCGCGAGGTCGACCCCTCCACGCTGGTCTACACCGGCGAAGTCGAGGACTATTTCTTCCTAATCGAGAAGGAACTGAAAGCGCGTCTCGGACCCGATGTGGCCGGTCGCCTGCACACGGCGCGCTCGCGCAACGACATCGACCACACGCTGTTCAAGCTGGGCCTGAAGCATCGCATTGACGGGCTGATGGCCAAGGCGCGGCATCTGCTCGCAGCCCTGATCGACGCCGCCGAGTGCGAGAAGGAGACGCTGGTGGTGGCCTACACGCACGGCCAGCCGGCGCAGCCCACCACTTTCGGTCACTATCTTTCCGCCGCGATCGAGGTGCTGATCCGCGACATCGCGCGCTTCGCAGAAGCGCGCGAGATCGTAAACCTGTCGCCCATGGGAGCGGCCGCCATCACCACATCTGGATTCCCAATCGACCGCCAGCGCGTCGCGCATCTGCTCGGCTTCGACGCGCCGCTGCGCAATTCCTATAGCTGCATCGCGGCGGTGGACTACGTCACTTCGACCTACTCGGCCATCGAGCTGATGTTCGTGCACCTCGGCCGTCTCATTCAGGACTTCCAGTTCTGGACTGCCTTCGAGGTAGGCCAGATCTATGTGCCGAACGCCTTCGTGCAGATCTCCTCGATCATGCCGCAGAAGCGCAATCCGGTGCCCATCGAGCACATGCGGCTGCTGGCCAGCCAGACAACGGGTCGCGCCCGTACCGTGCTTGGCGTCATGCACAACACGCCCTTCACCGACATGAACGACAGCGAGGGCGAGACACAGGCGATGGGCTACGAGGCCTTCGCCGCCGCTGGCCGCGTGCTCGACCTTCTGGCCGCCTTCGTCGCCGCGATCCGCATCGACCAGGCGCGCGTGGCGGAGAACATCCGCCGTTCCTGCATCACCATCACCGAGCTTGCGGATTCGCTGGTGCGGCGCGAGGGCCTTTCCTTCCGCGAGGCGCATGAGATTGGCGCGACCGTCGCCACGGCCGTCGTCGCCGCGGGCGGCGGGCTGGAGAAGGACGGCTACGAGCCCTTCCTCGCCGCCTTCAGGCAGTCGACGGGCCGCGAGCCCTCTTTCGGTCGCGACACTTTCGAAGAGATCGTCTCGCCGGCGCATTTCGTTGCCGTGCGCGACCGCTTCGGCGGCCCCGCGTCCGCGCCGATGGCCGAGGCACTTGTCGCCTATCGCGACAAGGCATCCTCCTTCGACAAAGCGGCAAAGGACAACGCCGCACGCGAGGCGGCGGCCGCGCGCGACCTCAATGAGAAATTCAAGGCCCTGGCAGAGGCGTCCTGATGGCAACCATCGAACTTGAGAAACTGGTCAAGCGCTATGGCAAAGTCGAGGCGGTGCGCGGCATCGACCTCGCAATCGCCGATGGCGAATTCGTCGTTTTCGTGGGGCCGTCCGGGTGCGGAAAATCCACAACGCTGCGCATGATCGCGGGTCTGGAGGACATTTCCGGCGGCACACTGAAGATTGGCGGCGACGTGGTGAACGAGCGCGAGCCCAAGCAGCGCAACATCGCCATGGTGTTCCAGAACTATGCGATCTATCCGCATATGACGGTGCGCCAGAACATCGGCTTCGGTCTCTTCACCTCGAAACTCGCCAAGGCGGAGAAGAATGCCCGCATCGACGAGGTGGCGCGCATCCTCGGCCTGGAAGCCTATCTGGAGCGCCGGCCGGCGGCCCTTTCCGGCGGCCAGCGCCAGCGCGTTGCCATCGGCCGCGCCATGGTGCGCAACCCCTCAGCCTTCCTGTTCGACGAGCCGCTTTCCAACCTCGACGCCCAGCTGCGCGCGCAGATGCGCATCGAGATCAAGCGCCTGCACCAGCGGCTGAAGACCACGACAGTTTACGTCACCCATGACCAAGTCGAGGCCATGACCATGGCCGACCGCATCGTGGTGATGCGCGACGGCAATATCCTGCAGGTCGGCACGCCGACCGAGCTTTACGAAAGCCCCGTGGATGTCTTCACCGCGCGCTTCATCGGCAGCCCGTCGATGAACCTGCTCAAGGGCCGCAGCAACGGCGAGGGCGTCGTGCCCGCCGCCGATGGCGATATGCTGATCGGCATCCGCCCGCACGACCTCGTCACGCAGATGGGTTCCGACAAAATGGCTGACGGCCTGCATCTCGAAGGCACGGTCACGGCCGTCGAGCCGCTCGGACCGGAGACACTGGTGCATCTCGACTTCGCCGGCGCGCAGGTCATCGCGACCGCGCCGGCCAAGCTGATCCCGGCGACCGGCTCCAGCCTTGCCTGCCGCGCCGCGCCCGGCAGCCTCTATCTCTTTGACGCCAAGACCGAGAAGGCGCTCGGCCGGCAGTAATTTCCGGCGACATGGCGCGACCGGGCCGGTCGCGCAACACGCCCGTTGTCGTCTGGCTCAGCCTACTGAGCAGCTTCGTCGGGTGCGGACATGTGTGCAGCATTTTCGCGTCTCGTCGGACAAAAGCTGCTTAGAACCCGTTCGCTCAGCCCCGGTATTGCATCCTGGACAGCTCATCCTCATTTGATGTATAAAGTGACCATCAAATGATGGAGAAGGCGAATGCTGATAGCCGCGATGCCTATTCCCGCCTTGCCGGACAGGCAGGATTTTTCAGCTGAATCCGATCGCGCTAGGCTCTCGAAGGTCGCGCTCAAGGCTTACAAGCGTCTCGCCGAACGCTGGGGGCTTACGGGACAACAGGCCGCTGCACTGCTCGATGTTTCGACAAGCACCTGGGATCGCTTGAGGCAGGAGGGAAAAGACAAGTCCCTCAGCCAGGATCAGCTAACCCGAATTTCCGCAATGGTCGGCATCTATAAGGGACTCCACCTGTTGTTTGCCGACGACATGGCAGATCGCTGGCCCAAGCTCGACAACAAGGGACCTCTCTTTGGACGGATGAGCCCTATCGAATCGATGATGAAGGGTGGAATTCCGCAGATGCTCGAGGTGCGTCGATATGTCGACGCAGTCCGTGGGGGCCTCTGATTGTCGATCGACGGAGTTCCGATCGTCACTGAGGCATTTCCCAAGACCGTCCGTTTGGTGACGACCGCCCGCCTGCGCGCGGCTGTGCTTACCCCGTTAGTGGACGATGAGGACGAACTCCGAGTTTTAGCCGAGATCGAAGGAGCGACCAGTACCCGCCTGATCGCACAGGATCACGGCATTTCGGGACTGGCCGCCAACGAGCTTGTCTATGACGTTCCTCACGCCCGCTTCATCAATGCTGCCTTTGCGTACGCCAAGCCGCAGCTGCCAAATCGATACAGTGGAGCAGATCGCGGTGCTTGGTACGCGGCACTCGATGTTGCTACATGCCTCCGAGAAGTCGGGTATCACCTGACAAATGCACTCGCCGACGCAGGTGACTACAACGCCACAGTCGAATATGCGGAAATGTTCTGTAGCCTCGCCGGTGAATTTCTCGATCTTCGGCAGGTGCCTGATCATCCCTCACTCGATCCTGACAAGGGCAAGGCTTACCCTATCGGTAACGCGCTCGCCGACAGAGCTCGCGCCGCTGGTCTCAACGGCATCATCTATCCTTCAGTTCGACGCGCAGGCGGCACCTGCCTCGTTGCCTTGAGACCGGCGGCAGTGCAGTCGGTGAGGCAGGGGGGCGTCTACCGTATGACCTGGAAGGGTGATCCCACGCCTACCATCGAGGGTCCCTTGTGAGCGCGCGCCTCCTCGCAGGGTCGATCGGTTGCAAAGAGAAGGATGCCAGATGCGATGAACCTGCCGCTGATGGTCCATGGCTGGCTTGTCGGCCACGAAAGGCCCTGCGACAAAAACAGGCTGTGGACGTGACCGAACTGTCGCCATTCCGCGGCGTCGGCACGATCGAGTTCATGCGGTTCGCAGGCGGTTATGGCGTCACTGTGGAATGCGGCCAGCACCTCGCGCCGGACGCTGCGCAGTGCGGCTCAGCCAACGCGGGCTGGTAAAGATAATGGGGCCGGCGAGGAGGGCGCGGGCAACCATGTCGCCCTCGAGGCAGGCTGGCTCAGCTACTTCTATCTTCTCTTCCGACAATCAAGTGCAATGCTGACTTACCACGCTTCACGGCGGCGGGCGAAAGTCTACGATCGAAGGTCGCGAGCTGACCGCCATTGGTAGCTGCCAAAGCAAGCAGGTAGGTATCCGTCACCTGTGCAGAAGTAAGGATCCGGCTTGGGTCGATGTCGGGCGAACCAACGAGGCTCAGGTCGTCCGTCCAGAACGCATGTCCAGGCAGCCCGCGCAGCTTGGCGACAATAGTGGCGACATCGGCGGGGGAGCCGGGCGTATTGGGATACTTTGGGTTTCCGACAATCCGAAGCACCCCATTCTCGGTCATTGGGCAGGTTGCCCAGGACGAATGGCCGACCGCTCCGAACCAGGCATGAGCATCGTCGTGCGCGACATGGCCGGGATCAATCAGCGCGATCAGCACGTTGACGTCGAGCAAAAAGGTCACGGCAGTTCGTCGCGCAAGGCGTTAACGGTTTCAAGCGTAACGGGAGGGGCGTCGGGCCGCGGCGACAACAACGGTATGCCGTTTCGCTCGCCTTGAACCGGCCCCCGGCGTAGCGAGCGGCGCGCCAGATCGGAAATCACCTGGCCGAGGCTCTTATGCTGCTGGTCCGCCATGGCCTTCGCCACCGTAAGGACGTCATCGTCTATCGTCAGCGTTGTGCGCATCTTCATCCAAGTGTGCATCAATCATCAATCATCACGCATCATATGGTGACTTCGTCCCACATTGCAAGTCGCGGCGCATCTATTGCGCGCTTCCGACCGTCTGGAACCTTCGCACTGACTATAGGCAAGACCGCACCGGTTAGGACCGTAGTTGGCAGGACCGCCGCTGACTTGCGGGTCGACTCAGGCGATGCAGCGGGCAGCCAGACGCCGCCGCGATCCGTTCGATGGTTTCTGAAGGATCGGCCCGCACGGGATTCTCGCCGGTAAGTCCTACGGCCGCTTCACGCTGATGCCGGGCGTTCACGGCGCCTTTGCCACTACCCAAAGGCAGACGCCAGTCACGGCAAGCTACGGGTCGAGGTTGCGCCAATAGCGGACATCAAGTCCAAGGCTGCAGGTGAGCGGTCTTCACTTCGCCCCAATCGCCGCAACCATCCTATGGACAGATAAGCGCCCAGGCGACCTAGCCGATCGTTGGCGACCGCGCCGTTCTCGCTGCTACCGTCTATCAGGTCCCATCCGATAAATGCATTGGGCTTAAACGCCATCTACGTCCTGCATTCCTATGATGCTGCTGCTTTCCCTGATAAGGTCAGGCTGGATTTGGCCGCTCAACAGAATTGATAAAATGCTGAGGGGAGCAGATGGAAAAGTTGGATCTGAAAAAGACTAGGAAGGAGCTCTTCACCGCTCCCCTCAATCGTTTCGTACCGATCAATGTGCCGCGGGTTTCCTACCTCATGGTCGACGGTTACGGCGACCCGAACATGGTCCCCGCCTATAAGCTGGCCGTCGAAAGCCTGTACGCGATGGCGTACACGATCAAGTTCTCTTGCAAGGCAAGCGGGAAAGACTTCGTCGTGACGCCGTTGGAGGGACTCTGGTCAGCTCTCGACCATGAAAGCTTCACAGCCCGACGTAAGGAGGAGTGGGATTGGACCCTGATGATCATGGTCCCGGACTATGTGGACGACGACACATTCCTGGCGGCCAAGACTAGGGCGCGCGAGAAGCTAGGCACACTTCCTGGCAGCCTGAGGCTCGAGAGCCTGGAGGAAGGCCTCTGCCTGCAGGCATTGCACATCGGCAGTTACGACGATGAAGGGTCATTGCTCGCGGTTTTGCACGGGGAGATCATGCCTTCGGGCGGCTATGACTTCGCCGGTCGGCATCATGAGGTCTATCTCAGCAACCCGCGCAGGGTGCCGCCGGGAAAGCTCAAGACCGTGCTTCGCCAGCCGGTACGGCAGAACTGAGCGCTCGCTTCTTCTGCGCGTAATAAACGATTGCAATGCGCCTCGATGTCGGCCGCTCATCAGTTCGATCTGACAGGCCGCGCGCTTTCTCATGCGCAAATATCAAGAGGGCGTGAAAGAAGAGGCCGCCCTGGTCGTGTCACCAGGCGGCGTGGGGGATACATCGACGCGCTCTTGGCCGCTCGCGGGGCGGGTTCACGAGTAAACTTCATTGCTTGGCTGACGGCCTCGGGACCAATCGCCTTCCTCCTGACAGGCGGCGAGGCGGCAGATTGCAAGGCGTATGATGCCCTGATCGACCTCCCGAACAGGCACCGAACGCTCTGCTTGCACCGTCATTCCCGGCCGATCAAACCGCTGCGTGAAGATCGAGCATGACCGGGCGCTCCACAAGCAGCGCACGGCCATCTCAAGATCAACCGCGCCATCGACACCCGATACGACCAACTAGCCAATAGCTTCCTCGGCATGGTGCATCTCGCCACCGCAAGATACTGGCTTAAATTTGTCCACGCCGCCTAGCACTACTTTGGCAGATTCGGGCAAGTCTGGTTTGAGATGATTTGTGCTCTCTTTGTTGGGGGTGCATATGACAGATTGGGATACGGAGCTTTCTGCATTTTTACAGCCTTTTCTGGAGAAGCTC
>NZ_PXYL01000014.1 GCF_003012705.1 Pseudaminobacter soli (ex Li et al. 2025) | reverse complement strand
ACCACGCGGCAGCACCTGAATTGCTGACACGATCCTTTGTGCTCATCGTTAGAGCCTGGAGCTTGCTATCCGGGGTACTTTCTTGCGCTTGACAGTTCCCGCCCCAAAAGAGAAGCCCGCCGCCTCGGGTGAGGCGACGGGCTATGCTGAGTGGCAAAATGGCCTGAACCACAAGGAGCGGCTGACCTCATCGGGTGCGCTCAATATCCCGGATAGTACCCAGGATAGCAGGGCCCGTAATAGGGGTTGCAGTAGGTGTACGGATAAACGCCGAACCCATAGAAGGCGCCGCCGTCGCCACCGTTGTCAAAGCCACGGCCGTGGAAATGACGTTCGCCACGGAAGCCGCCCATGCCGTGGGAGCCGTTCATGCCGTGGAAGCCGCCACCGCCACCGCCGCCGCCGTGGAAGCCACCACCACCGCCGCCGCCGCCATGCTCGACGCCACCGCCGCGGACGAGTTGCAGGCCGGTGGTCGCGGCGACCGCGCGGGAAATGTCGGAGCCGGGAATGGTCCCGGCAAAGGCGGCCGTGCCGTAAAGTGCTCCAATGCTCAGCAGTCCTGAGCACGCAAGTGTTGAAAGATAGCGTCTCATTGTCTTCTCCAAGGAAAAATTGTCCGTGGAGCTCTCGGCCTGCGATGATCGTGGGAGAGATGGGCCTCTATGCGATGATCGCGAGCGCTGGCCCTATGTCGGACGTTCTTTAGGCGAACGCATGGCGAACATCAAAGTTCCACCCGCAAAACAGCCCGCCCCCTGAGACCGAGGCGGGCTGGCAGCGGGCACAGCCACGGCGCACGTCTGTGGACCACGGCACTGCTGCGTGCGGTCCTTTACATGCCTTTACACGGGCGCGATTGCCTGATCCGGAGATTGTGTCCTAACCCGCGACAAGGATTAGGAGAAAGTCAAAATCATGCAAAAGTTCATTGTCGCTGCCGCGCTCTTCGCAATGAGCATCACAGGCGCCAAGGGATTAAGACAACGCCGTGCGTATCGGCCTAAACTACAAGTTCTGATTTGCGCTACGCGGTGACTTTTGGCTCCGTCGAAAGCTGCAGCCTGTTTGCAAGCTTCATAAGCCGGATCGCAGCAAGTGCCTTGTGTTTTATTCGAAATGGTAACGAAAAGTCCGAGCCGTTAAATCGTAAAGCGGCCGGTGAGATTCTTGAATACTTATCCGCGCCAATATATTTCCCCTCAGATCCGTTAGAAATCGCAACGATATTTCGACGCAATGCTCGGCGCTTCGACCAGGCCCGGTACATCGCGTCGATCGTGACATCACTGCTCATTGATGCAGGGGCAACGCGACAAGCGGCAATGGCCGCGCACGCCAAGATCATGGCTGGGGCGATTCTGCTGCCGATATAAGGCGTTGCACGCCCCGAAGAAAAAAGCCCCAGCTTTCCCCGGGCCAGAAATTGCTGCATATCTTCGGCTCATCACTGCGGCGGCCTGGAACATCCGAGCATCTTCAGCGCCGACTCGCCCAGCAGCGCAGCACCGACGACGAGAGAAAGCCCGCTGACGGGAGTAGTCAGTGCCCAAACGGAGTTTCCACGTTTGGGGTCTCCGACCCCCGGGGCATCATATTCTGGCGATCCTGATTTCGATATTGCTCTTGCTGCTGCTGGTAATTCTGAACGGAATGCTCGTTTTGCTGAATGTTCTGCTCGTCCTGTTGGATTATACGAAACTCGGACGGCTGTTGCGCAGTCGTGGGGCTGCCGGGTAACGTCCGGAATGCCCTGCTTGCCCCCGGTGGGTACGGATGAAGAGAAACTCGCCAACGCAAAGGCTGGAGGCAGCAAATGGAATGTCTCGGCGCCGTCTGATCGTGCCCCAGCAGCTTCGCTACCAGGGCGTTGGGCATGATCGCTTGGGAAGAAATGGCGCGCCCGAAAGGATTCGAACCTCTGACCCCCAGATTCGTAGTCTGGTCAGATTTTTGTGCGGGTTTGTGCGAGGACATGCCGCCAGACACCTAAAATCTTGAAAACAGGGCGTTTGCAGTTTGCACGTTGTGCGACTTTGTGCAAGACAATGCAGGGCGGCGCAACAATTTTGTGCCCCCGGTGTGCCCCCGAGAAGTGAGTCTGGGAACCTTGCCGAAGCTGACCAATGATCTCCTGAAGACCGTCATGCCAGAGCCGGGTAAGCGGCTTGAACTTCGCGACGATGTAGAATCCGGGCTGATCTTCCGCGTTACCGAGAAGGGCGTTCGGACGTGGTCGGTGAGGTATCGCAATGCAGCTGGTGAGCAGCGGCGCAAGAGCCTTGGCCTGTTCCCCGCTGTGGGGCTAGCCAAGGCACGGGACGAAGCTCGTAAGGCGAAAGGCTCGGTGGCTAGCGGCAGCGATCCCGTGGCGACGGAGAAGGCTGCGCGGGCAGAGGAGCGGCGTAAGAGGCTCCACACGCTGTCCGGACTTGCCGACGTATATTTCGATGCCGCAGCAAAAGGAACGCACCGCGGCGGTCCTACGGCCAAGCCAAAGAGGGCAGGGACCATTTCGGAGGAGCGCCGTGTTTTCGATAAGCTGGTCAAGCCGAAGTTCGGAGACAGCGCCGTTGCCAATATCACCAGGACAGAGATCCGAGATTTTTGCGCTAAGCAGACCAAGAAGGCCAAATCCAACGGCCGGCACTGCCGCAACATCATTCGCCAGCTAATGAGCTTCGCTGTGCGTGAGGGAGTAATTGACCACAACCCCGCGCTCGATATCGCCGTGGCCATGCCAACGGCCCGCCGGCGTGTGCTGGCTGATGAGGAGCTTCTGGCGTTCTGGAACGCTTGTGCGCAGCCGGATGACATAGACGACCTTACCCTGTCGAAGCTTATGGGGACCGCGCTCAGAATGGCAGCAGTGACGCTGCAAAGGGGTGGTGAAGTCGTGGGCATGCGCTGGGAGGAGATCGACAGGGCGGCGAAGACTTGGCTGATCCCCGCTGAACGGATGAAGGGGAAGAGGGCGCATTTGGTCCCGCTGAGCGATCTTGCCTTGGGGTTGCTCGATGAGGCAGCCGAGATCACTAAGGGAAATGGCAGCGAGTTTGTTTTCGCATCGCCCAGGTCCGAGGAAGATGCGCATATCGATCGTAGGGCCTTCTCTCGGGCGATGAATCGGCTGGTCGGCGTGATCGAAATCCCAGACGCAACCCCGCATGATCTTCGTAGGACTGGAGCTACCAATCTCACGAGCGAAAGAATTGGATTCTCCCGGTTCATCGTGTCCCAAATCCTTGCTCATGCAGCCGACACAGGAGGAGCGGCAGCTGTCACCGGTCAGCACTATGACCTGAATGATTATCTCGCCGAAAAGCGCCGTGCGCTTAGCGCCTGGGCGGAACTGCTGACCTCCATCATCGATGCAAAGCCACGATCCTCTTAGAATCGATCCGACTAGTTCGGGTCAGGCGACCACCTGCGACGTCAGAGCAATGCCGCTACCAACATCAATGTGGTTGTCCCACTTTGCCCCGGTGTGCTCTTCCAGAGCCAAGCGGGTCTGCTCGAGGAGGTGCTCGGCACGCTCCCGTGGCGGCATCATTGAAGGCAGATCGCTGAGTTTGCCGAAGATGGCCGTCACCTGGCTGCTTCCGGCGGGTAGCACCTGGGCATAGCAGGTTCCACCATCGCACTCGGCCAGCGCGTCCGACAGTTCGATGGCGAGGCGACGGGCCTTCTCCCAAGGGTCTTGCGACGCAGCGGCCACGGGAGGCGCGGAAACGGCTACAGCGGCACCGGCGGCGACGGTGTTGCGCAAGAATAGGCGGCGGTTGATGCTCATGGCTGTTCCCCTGCAATGGCTTTGAGATCCGCGACGAGGCTTTTGAGAATCGTGATCTCGGTATGCTCGTCGTCGGTGGCCCAGCGATCGCGCACGCGCACCTTCACCAGCAACCCGGCCAGCGTAGTGGCGCGGGTGCTCATGATCTTGTCAAAGAGGCGAGACCCTTCCTGCGTCCGGCGATCCAGCTTCTGATCTGTCTTGCGTATGCGCTTGCGGAGCCGGTCGAACTCGGCCTCGAGCTCTTCGATCCTGTCGCCAGCCTGTTCCTCTCGATCGCTGTTCGCATTGAACTTAGCCTCGAGCCGCAAGAGGGTGGCGTCGCTCATATCCGACCCTCCCCATGCGCCTTGTTCACCGTCTCGCGGACTGGCTTAAGCGTCTCGATGGCGACCGCTAGCGTGCAGCGAATGGACAAGACCATCTTATCATCGAGGACAGACATGTCCTGGAGCGCCGCCCAACAGGTGCGCAGCATATCCATGCCTTCGTCCATCTGGTCGATGGGGGCGACATGCATCCTAGGATGAATTGTCATGATGCGCCCCCTTCTGCCTGGCGCAGGATCGATGCAGCGAGTCTTTCGCTCCAGTTCACTTCGCTGGTCGCCTCGGCGCTCCACCTGTAAAGTGGCTTGATCCCGCCAGCCGCAACGAGTGCCTGCGCCTGAATGATGACGCCGGCCATGGTCACAGCCTGCTCCAGCAGAACCTTCTCTACATGCGTCAGCAGCCGCTTCGTAACTGCCTCCCGGCGGGCATTCGCTGCTTCATAACCCGATGCGTCACGGATCGCTTGGCAGGTCGCCTCATACCGCTTTGCCACGACAAGCAAGGCCGCGTCCTTATTGCGCTTTTCGATCGCATTGGCTCGTGTCCGGTCCGTGCGAGCGCGGCGAACACCCTGGTCAGCCCACTCCAAGGACCGCTGCAGGTCTTTAGTGGTGTAGATCTCGCGACACCTTTTCTCGCCGTAGGAGTTCTCCCGATCGATGCCGCGGCCGAGTAGGTCACGCTCTATGTTGCGGCTTCCAAACCCACTCCAGGAGCCAAGCAGTTCGTCCGGGGCCACAGGCCATTTCGGCAGCCACTTCTTGATGATCGCACGCCGAACCGTAGTTGCGGTTTGATACTCTTCGACGATGCCAGGAAGCTCTTCGCCCAAGCGGATCAGCTCGGGATTTTCTGCGGGCGCGGCTTCTGCTGCCAGAGCCACGGTGCCAGTGGCGGCAGCGGTCGAGGCTGCGGCAAGGCCGAGCAGGAGGCGGCGGCGGTTGATCTGAGGCATGCCTTCGGCGGCAGCCAGAACAGCGGTGTTCGGCATTACATTTCCCCGTTGCAAGAAATCAGTAACACTTGTATGCATTGCATACGGGTGTAACAACGTCAACGGAAAAGTTACGCCTGTATGCAAAACGGAGAAAGCATGGCCGAGCTCACACCCGAAGCGAACCGAGCAGCACGCGCGATTTTGCGGTGGTCGGTTAGGGATCTGGCAGAGAAAGCGGGGATCGCTTTCACCACTGTGCATCGTTTTGAGACGACAGGGACGGCGACCGAGACAACTAAGGCAAAGATTGTCGCTGCCTATGCTGCGCACCGGGTCGAGATCACCAACGGAAATGGTACGGGCGCCCGCCTTCTGAAGGATTGACCTGCGCGCCATTTTGCGCCCCCATATCGCAGGGATATGGGAGGGGACATCATGAGGATCTTCTTATTAATCGCCGGTCTGGTTGCGTTTGCATTGGGCGCAATGGCCTTGGCGGCTACGCGAAGTGATATCCAACTTGGAATAGCCTTCAATCTTTTCTTTTCCGGCATCGTGCTACTGGGTCTTCGCTCTGTTTTGGGCAGGCTACGATGAATAAGCTTCTGCTCGGCATATGCCTGCTGTTCACATCCCCTTCATTTGCATCTGATTGTCGAGTGTCCAAGGCTCAATATTCAGCCTTGCGAACTGGGATGTCTTATACCCAGGCGGTGCTTGTTCTCGGTTGCAAAGGCGACGAGCTAAGCCAGAGCGAAATGGCGGGGTTCGTTACTGTGATGTACATGTGGGATGGCAGCGGCTTTGGCGGAAACATGAATGCGATGTTCCAAAACGGCAGATTGATTGCGAAGGCTCAGTTTGGGCTTGAATGAGCCTGGCACTGCGGAAGGGCTAGTCAGGATATCCTAGCTGCTCCCATTCCATATCGGTCAGCAACTCAGGCTCTAGGGTTGTGATTTCATCGAACTTGGATGCGTGTTCAGCCAACAAGCGTCTGACGGCGGTCACAGCCTCATCCCGACTTCCACATCGCTCATGGTAGCGCTCGACTGTGTCACCGGTACCATCTAGCCACACGATGACGCAGACCACCGCGTACCAAACGCCTTTACCCGTGCGCCTGCGCCTCTGCAATTCAAGCTGCCAGTCGGACATGTCTGCGATGGCGCGATAAAGACCGGAGTATTGGGGGTCACGTTGTGGACGCTGACGAGCCTCAAAGCCGAACGCTTTTTGACTTGGCTCTTTCAGCCGATCAATAGCGTTTGAAATAGTCCAGAATGTCCGAGATATTTCATTAATCGCATTCGTTGCATCAAAACTTAGTGGCGGCGTCCGCTGTGCCGTGCCAACCGCGGATTTCAGGCGATCAGTTTTCCGCTTGGGCCAGATATCTGCGATCACTCGCTCAATATCGGCATTGTGCTCCTTTTCGAGCTTCCGCCTCGTCGTGTGGGTACGAAATTGGACGACACGATCGCCGTTATCTGGTGGCGTTGGCAGTGAGTCCATGGCGAGTGCCATAGTGTCGTGCAGCCCCTTCTCGATGCTCCCATTCTCATCGAAGGCCCAGATTGAGCCCTCGGTCCTGAGGATTCGGATTGGTTTGCCATCATCGAGCTCTAAACTTGCTGCGAGGACGCGTTGCTTCGTGCCGGCGTATTGAGGAAGCACATCCTTTCCGAACACCAAGTCATCGACCAAACGATTTGATATCCGGAGTGGCTCACCTTCCTCGGGAAACAGATAATGTCGCCATGACATGCAAACGGTCTCCGACTTTTGAGAAATTGATTCTGCCCCAGCCCGGCCCTTTACAACGGGCCTGTATTTGGCAAGCCCGAGGCCGCCCTACTGTTCCTTCCACACCGGCACGCGCTTGAACTCGATCCTGACCAAGCGGCGGATTTTCAACCCAACCGCTTCCCGCCCTGTCGGAACGAACGTGGTTACGTCCAGATCGCTACTAAGGTCCCCGCAGCGCTCACACTTCATGCGGCGCATGAGCGAGTCGATGTCCACGTCGCCGAATATCTGATCCAGCCGCTTCCCGGTGAACATGCCCTTCGTCATGCCATCGAACATGACGCACACCGCCGTGGCCAAATCCTTGCCAGGCAAACGGATGGAGTCGCGACGGGACTTGAGGTTATTCCGAGCGATTCGTAGTATTCAAATGCTCTAGAACGCCACGGATGCGACCTCAGAAGTTAATGACTTCTTTCCTGCGGCGGTCAAATCGTGGCATTTCCGCCACAGCGGTATGGTTTAGCATACCATGAAGCCTAGCCGGCGTGCGATCTCGATTGAACACGGCCGCGGCCTGGGTAATGTCACTTTCGAGGAAGGGGCGAGCGATCGTGTCTTTTTCGAAATTGGGGATGGGGCAGGGAACCCGCTGTCCTTCAGCAAATAGAACCCAGACCCGTTTTTTAAACTTTTGACTGGAGGTCAGAAAATGAACATCAAGAGCCTGCTTCTCGGCTCCGCTGCGGCACTGGTCGCAGTTTCCGGCGCCCGTGCGGCCGACGCTGTCGTCGTCGCCGAGCCCGAGCCGGTTGAATACGTCCGCATCTGCGACGTCTACGGCGCTGGTTTCTACTACATCCCCGGCACCGAGACCTGCCTGAAGGTCGGCGGCTACGTCCGCTTCGAAATGGGCGTTGGCAAGGGCCCCTACGGCGGCCGTCTCGACCTGCTCGATCGTGAAGACTTCATCAAGAACCACGAAAACAAGGACGAAGTTGGGCTAATCGACGTCAGGACCCGCGACAGCTACCGTCTGCGCGCCCGCTACGCCCTGCAGATGGACGCCCGTTCGGAAACCGAACTCGGCACCCTGCGCGCCTACACGCAGATCAACTTCGACTGGAACAACCCGCGTCACAACCTTTTCCGCGATGTCCTAGATGCAAATGGCAATGTCGTCGTGATCAACGGCATTCCCCAAACGCAGAACATCGGTGGCGCGTTGGCTTCGACCAACGACATGGGCATCAACCACGCCTTCATCGAACTGGGTGGCTTCCGCGTCGGTAAGACCGACTCGCTCTACGCAACGATGACCGGTTATGCCGGTGGCGTCATCGCCGACGATCTGATCCCCTACGCCAACTATGACACGCACCAGGTTGCCTACACCTATACCGGTGGCAACGGCTTCTCGGCTGCGATCTCTCTTGAAGAGGGCAACGATGGCGCCTACGGCTTCACCGGTTTCAACCCCTTCACCGGCACCGTCGATGTAGGCGATAGCATCAACGAGACGCTCGACTCCTACGCTCCGCACGTGATCGCCGGTGCTGCCTGGACCCAGGCCTGGGGTGGCATTTCGGGCGTTGTCGGTTACGACGCGGTCTACCAGGAGTGGGGCGGCAAGGTCCGCGTCGACTGGAACGCAACCGACGCACTGTCGCTCTGGGCGATGGTCGGTGGTGGTTCGCTGCGCGATAGGAACCGGGACGGCTTCGATCCGAGCACCAACGTTCCTGTGACCCGCAACTGGGTCAAGCCGTGGGGCGGCAAGTGGGCTGTCTGGGGCGGCGGCACCTACAAGTTCAACCCGAAGGCCTCGGGCAACCTGCAGGTTTCCTGGTCGCAGAACAAGGACGTCGCGGTCGCTGCCAACGTCGCCTACGAGCTGGTTCCGGGCTTCGTCATCACGCCGGAAGTCAACTACCTCAAGATTCACGACGACATCACGCACGACAAGATCGCTTCGGAGTGGGCTGGTATCCTGCGCTTCCAGCGTTCGTTCTAATCGGCTAATCGGTCGATTTGAGAAACCCGGCGGGCAACCGCCGGGTTTTTTCTTTATTGAGAACCAATCTTTGTAGCTTCCGCGTATTCGCGTGCCGCCACCACAACCTCGTCAATGCGATCAAGTTTCAACAACTCGAGCGGCTCCACGCCACCAAGAGCATCGCATGGGTGCGTAAGCCAAAACCATGCAACGCGAGGTGGTGCCAGTATGGTGTTTATTTCGACGAGTCCATCTACAGGGCGCCCATCAATAAACTGAGCTAGCGGATACACATGCTTCCGCCCTCCAGTTTTCAGTCCAATTACCGCATTGCGCTTATGTAGCCTGTAAAGCGTTTTACGATATATCCCGTATTCCAATTCGAGTTGGGTGGGGCCAGCAGCTTGGCCGGCCCAGTCATCAACTTTGATTGAAACAGGAGCAGGCGTCTGGTTCTGTGATTCTTCCTCTGCGGTTCGATCAGATACTTGGCCAGATCTAAAAAACTCTGTCGCAAGCCCGGCGATTAGCGTGGTTAGTTCGCGAGAAACGCGATGGCCGTTCTTGGACAATGCTTCTTGCTGCATATGTGAGAGACCGGCGAAGGCAGCAACTACGGCTCCAGCAACAAGCCCACCAGTGATAACTACTGGTTTGTTCATCTCTTTATCGTATCTGACGAGAATCTGCTCAACTTCCGCGGCCACAAACTCTGCAAGAGCCTCTCTCGAAAAGCTTCTTGGCTGTTTCACATTATTCATATGGCGACCTCCTGACCTGCGCTACGGTATACAAGATCAGACCGCCAGGCCACACAAGCTGGTAAGGCGTCTTCGTGACCGCTCCTGAGCAAGATATCTAGAATCGAAACGGTGGCTCTGGCTGGCGATCTACGGCATCGCGCAGGCCAAGCTACGCTAGAGCGAGTTGAAGACACAATCGGAAGCATAGAGGGCGTCAAGGATCTCGCTGGCATCCTGCGCAAGAGCCTAGAGGTGGAAGGCCTAGCATCGCCGAAGGGCAAGAAGCCAAAGGCGAAGACCGCGCATTGAAGCGCGCCTGAGATAGATCTGAAAATGAAAAAAGCGGGCCGTGATGCCCGCTTCCCCTTCAATCCTGAGACATGTGAACCGCCGGTATATTCGTGGTCGGCGCACCATCAATCAGAGCAAATACAGCTACCACTCAGGGAAACCCAACCTCGTATCTCGAAGAGCGTTCCCGGCCGGTTGGTAGTCGACTGGTCTCATATGGGGGCTATGGGGCCATTAAGCAAGCGAAATCGGCTTTACCGCCCAAAACGAAAAAAGAAGCTCGCCGGTTCTGGCGAGACGACCGGCTATAAGTGGCATGATCTTTTCAGCCTATCCGCAAATAGCCTTATCCGACCCTGCACATACTCACGCTTTTCCTTGGCCGTCGCGAAATTGTGTTCACTATAGATTGGGCTTTCAATCATATTGTCGTATATGATCTTTGCTTCGCTCTTACTATTCTTCACAGTTCTTAGGGTAAGATCAAGTATCGGATCGTTATCGGTTATCTTGCCGGAGGTGAGAACTACGCACTCGCAGTACGCCTTGGTCAACGATGGATCTAACGATGTGCATTCCGCCACTTTTCTCTGATTGTCGATCGCTTCACTCGATTGACTATTGGCCTGGAATGAGAATGAGCAAACAGCGCCAACGATGATGCTTGTAGCGACGATCCTCATTCAGAGTCTCCTGGTGCGATAAACCTAAACCGTAGCTACCACGTAGCAGGAAAGTCCGCTCGACGAATTTTGGGCCGGGGCAATGCTGGAGCCGGCGGCACATGAAAAAAAGCGAGAGAGACGACGGGCTTCTTTCGATCTGGATCCAGTCAGATGCAGCCCGATGGGCGGAGGGGCGGCAACTGAGCGCTACGGACCCGTTGTGGAAAGAGGCAGAGTCGAATCTATTGCTACATACAGAATATCTGCGGATCGACGATCGGGATTGTTTGCATGAGGCTGCTCAGAGACATTGGGCCGACAAAGGTTATTCTCGCAGCGCTTTTGATAAGCGGTGCAGCTTACCTGACTCTAAGTAGCGCCTACATCAGGAACCGAAAGGCGTTCGCCGCTTACGAGGCCCAAGACTATGTCGAGGCATTCAATCAGTGGAAGGGGTTGGCGGACGCAGGCGACGCTTATGCGCAGTACAGTCTGGGAGTTCTATATTCACAAGGACAAGGCGTCGCCCGGAACGGCATAAAGACAGCATACTGGTGGCGTATGGCCGCCGAAGCTGGGGATGTAAACGCAGCTTATCGCCTTGGCATGCTGTATCTTTCCGGCCAGGACGTCCAAAAGGATTATGGAGCAGCCTCACAATGGATTCGTAAGGCCGCTGAGGCGGGGCAGATTGAGGCTCAGAGCGCGCTCGGCGCCTTGTATGCCCAAGGTCTGGGACTGCCCCACGATGACCGTTTGGCGGTGGAATGGTGGCGTAAGGCCGCAGATAGCGGAAATGCGCAGGCACAGTATGGTCTAGGCGCATACTACGCTGAGGGCAAAGGCGTACCGAACGACGATGCGCAGGCATTCGCGTGGACAGCCAAGGCCGCCAATCAAGGCCAAAGAAACGCGCAGCTGAACATGGCTCTGATGTACTCGCGCGGCAGGGGCGTACCAGCGAACGACGTTGAGGCTGTAAAGTGGTTCCGCGAGGCCGCGGAACAGGGCCTTCCGGCAGCCCAACATCAACTTGGGTTCATCTATTCGGAAGGCAGAGGCGTTACCAAGAGCATGTCCTTCGCGGTTTCGTGGTGGCTCAAGGCCGCGAATCAGGGCAATGCCGACGCCCAAGTGAATCTCGGCCTCACCTACTATTACGGTGAAGGCGTTCCCAGAAATATCGAAGCCGCCATGAGTTGGTGGCGCAAGGCCGCAGATCAGGGCAACGCAATTGCGCAGATAGATCTGGGCGCAGCGTATTACGATCGCAGGAACTACGAAGAGGCTGCCCGCTGGTTCAGCAAGGCGGCTGCACAGGGCAATGCCGAGGCTCGCTCTCGCCTAGAAGTCATGAGAGACGGGAAGCTCATACCGGAGCAAGGTGCCCTGTAGGAGTTTCGCGACCGATTCTTTGCGACAGTCGGGCAGCGCGTTCTTGCTCAAAGGGAGATAGGTTCAGGTCGCGCTAGACGTTGGACACAATCTCGCAGCCATTCACTTTGCGCCCCGCATAAATGACGGTACGAAATACGAAATATAGCTGCAGTCCCTGGGGCTCCTATTGCCAGGAGTAAAATCCTCCCAGTTCTTACATTGAGCGGATAGAAACATCGCCAAAATAGCGTAAGCTATTAATATTGAACAGAAATAAGCCGAGACATATTTCAACATATTCTATCTATCAAGAAACTCATCACCGTGACTTTCGATTGGTTTAACGAATAGAAAACGGCATTCCCCAGATCGAAAGCAGTATCAGATTTGCAACACTTTCTGCTAATGTAAAAGTTCCAAGCTCTACCAATTGCGTACTTCCGGGCGATTGTATTACTCCTCCTGACCTCTCAGGGGATATGATTCATGAAAAGTTACATTATCGCTTCGGCGCTTCTCTTTGCCGGCATTACCGGCGCCCAGGCCGCCGACGTGGTCGTTCAAGAGCCTGTTGCCGTGTATAACTGGTCTGGCATCTATGTTGGCGCACAAGCTGGCTATGCTTGGGGAGATGCTCCCTTCAGAAATCGCTCTGGAAACTATGTTGAAGGCGCCGACTACGACCCGCGTGGTTTTCTGGGTGGCTTTTATGCTGGTTACAGCCAGCAACTGAGCAATAACGTTGTCCTTGGCATCGAGGGTGATATCAATTTCGCCAACATCAAGCGCAATGGTGTGGACTACGTCGACTTCGCCGACGGGTATGTCTACTCGGACAATGCGCACGCAAAGATGAGGTGGAACGGCGCGGTTCGTGCACGCGTGGGCTACGCGATGGATCGCTTCATGCCGTACCTTGCGGGTGGCGTCTCGTTCGGAGAACTCAAGTTTGACCTGCTCGACCCATCCGACGGCTCTACCATCTTCTCCGAGAAAGCCACTATGACCGGCTGGAACATCGGCGCTGGCGTCGACTATGCCGCCACGGACAATTTGATCCTCAGGGCAGAGTATCGCTTCAGCGACTTCGGCAGCAAGACTTTCCACGGCCTCTATGGCGTGGACGACGGCAAGATCAAACTGCGGACCAACGACATCCGTTTGGGCATCGCCTACAAGTTCTGATCTGCACTCCCGCAGTGACTTTTGGCCCCGGCGAGAGCTGGGGCTTTTTCTTTGGGGCGTGGGCTGACTGGGTGAGACCCGGAACCGGTTGACGTTGCGGGGGGACTTGGCTCCGGGTCTCTTGGTGCTGAGGGCACAGTTGATGATTGTCCAAAGGAGCCGATGGGCGCAACGACGCCTTGGGGCGAGCCGGCATATCCATTTGTGCGAGGCGATGGCTACGACTGGCGAAAGACGCTCGCCGCATAGCGCTGCTGATTTGCATGGCCATGATGGTCGTGCTGGCGATCTACGGCATCACGCCGGCCGTTATGCCGTCGCGGAAGTAATCGGAAAGACGTGCTAGCGCCAGGCTAGCTCCAAAAGGGCGATCGTCTGCGTCTCTCGCCATCTCATTCATCGCGTGCTAGCAATCGTAAGAGAACGGGAGGGTAATATGAAAGCATCATCGATAAGCTTTTCAGTAGCGGTATTGTTGGCATTGGTTGGGATGGTCTGGGGGATAACTATGGCGATCTCGCAGGACCACTCTACGATGCCGGCGCACGCGCATCTCAACTTGTTGGGCTGGGTCTCGCTATTCCTTTTTGGGGTGTTCTATCATCTCCATCCAACTATCGACGGCGGCCGAACCGCGGTCATTCAGGTAGCCATCTGGATAGTTGGAACCGTCGTGCTCACGATAGGCGTGGGCCTCGTTCACTCGGGAACTCCGGCGGGCGATCCGATTGCCGGCATTGGCTCCTTGATTGTCGTGGCCGGAATGGTGCTCTTCGGCTGGATCGTGGTTCGGCGAGATCAGAACGCAGGTGTTGTCGACAGAAAGCCTATGGCTGCGCGCGCCAAGTAAGTCGGCGTCTCTTTTGACACTATGGTGGCCCGGTCACGCACCGGGCCATTTGCTGCCGGCCGCCCAACTCATCTGTCAGGCGGCTTTCGCCAGTCTCATCGCTTGGTGCGCGGAGCTTATCGGAACGCCCTGCTTCTTCAGCCAGGGCCCGAAGTGGCCATGAGGGAGGGATGCCTTCACCTCAATCAGCTCGCGGCCGAGTGCGATCTTCTCCTCCTCGCGAAGCCGACGCCGATAGGGCATTTCCCGCCCCTTGGCGGCCTCGCTGACACGCGCTGCGGTCTGCATGCCCCGAGAAGCCTCCCGGCTCGTCAATGTCGCTGAGCGTCGCGACATGAGGTAAAGCATGCCTGCCAGAGCGTGGCCCTGATGCACAATGCCACGTAGTTCGTTGGCCAGCATCATCAGAGCGCCAAAAGGAATCTTGTCGAACAGATCGAGAAAGGCCGATGCATCCTCCTCGATCATGTCATGACACGCCAAGACCATAGTGGAGACGGCTTTCAAGGCCATCTCGTCGATAAGGGCGTGGTTTCCCTTGCAATCCATCAGGACGGTCAGCACGAGTCGAGCATGCTCTTCGCCATGGTTGCGTATAAGCCGGCCGATCGTAGCCACCGCCCTGGTCTCGCCGGGTTCAGGATAGGCCGACTTCGAAATGATCCGTACCGAAAATTCGTCACAGAGGGCTTGCACCTGGGGATCAACGATCATTCCGGCGTGCTGATCACGCATTGCCACCCGCCTCTCTGTAAGCGACCTGAATCAATTCTCCGGCTGACATCATGGCCAGCACGTACTCATTGCCGAAGGCCTGCCACAGCGTGAACGGAATCGAGATCTTCACGACGTCGCGGTCTTCCTTCCAGAACTGGACGCCGATCCATTCCCCCTTGGGCGCCGGCCCGATCTGGAAGCTGACGATGTGATGTTTCTTGAAGTCGCCGAACGCCTCCTGAAAACCGGCTTGGTTCGCCCGCACATCGGCCGCATGCTGGTGACCGTGCGCCGGTATGGTGGCGGGATCGAAGAGCTCGTTCGCGTCGGTCATTTGTACCACCCTGGCCTGCGGCCTGCAGAGACGTTCCCGGATGCGGCTACCGCCTTGCGCATCTGCGTGGCGGTTTCGGCGGGGCTCATCAAGCCACGGAAGACCTGCACGCCGCCCTGCATGTGCAGGTGCAGGTCGAATTCCTTCATCCCGCCACCACCGCCGGCCGACGCCAGCGCGTGCTCGACAAGACCGCCATTGGCAAACTGCGGGATATTGAAACTCGACAGGCGGGAGCGGAGCCCGTCCACGATGCCGCCGCTCGAGAAGCCTTTGACTGCCGGCAGGAGTCCGCGATTGAGACTGGCGAAGAAATCAACGCCGAACTTCCGCACCGCCTGAGCCTGAATGACGAACTCGCCCAGGCTCAGCCAAGCCGGAATGCTGTCGCTGGTCGAGGTGCCCGGACCTGTCCCAAGATAGCCACCTCGCGAGAAGCCGCGGCCGGTGGAGCGCGACGACGAGGACGACGACCCTGAAGCGCGCAGCTTGGATGCCTCAGCGGCCGCCTGGCGAAGTGAGGCGATGATGCTGTTGATCATCTTGGTGATTTCACCGCCCAACTCGCGCACCGTCGCGGACAAGGCGGAAAACCCGCCCTGCGCCACACTCTTAATGGAGGTGAGGATCGAGTCGATCTTGCTGGGCAGGTCCTGGAATGGGGTCAGGATCGCGTCGGCTGCCTGCGTCGCGCTGCCGGCGTCGATGTTGCCCAATGCGGTCTGGATGCCGCTGGCGGCCTGCTGTGCTGCCGGTGCAATCCGATCCACATCAGCGACGACGCTATCGACGGCCGCCGATGCAGCGTCCGACCGCAGCGGACCCGACGATCCGTGAGCCCGAGCACGACCCCCATTTCCGTTCCTGTCACCATCAAACCCTTGATATCCATGGGTTTCACCTACGAAACGGAAACGGAAATAGAGGTTTTGAATCTGTGGCTGGAGACGCCTTGCGCTGCCGCCCCACCCGCATTGGTTTTTCGGTTCGGAAGGACCCAAGACGGGCCGAAAGATCGCCGGCGGGCGCCTCAAGCCAAAGGCGCTTGCTCCGCCGGCTTTGCCGTGAGGCACTAGGAGCAATACCCCGGCGGCAATCTGATTGTGTGTGAGTGGGCGATACTGCTGCCAACGTCATACCGCCGACTCCTCGGCGCCCACGACAAGGGCATCAACGGGCTCGTCCTCCACTGGGACGAACTCGACGCGGACCTCGCGACGATCCTCGCGCGCAACCGGGTTGTGCTGGGACACCGCGGACAGGCGAGACAGGATGGTGCGTACATCGTTGGACGGCACGACGGCACGCCAGACCGGAGGCTCATCGGCAGCAAAGCCAGGCAGATTGATCGCGGCCAGGCGATCGGGCCGGCGCATCATTTCCGCCTCGAGGTATTCCCGCTTGATGAACCGTCGCTTTTCGTAGACGCACCCAAAGCCGACATCGTTAACGCGGCCGGTCCGGTCATGGTCCATCTGGTCCAATTTCGACCATAGCGTCTCGGGTGCGATGCTGTCCTGGCTGGCATTGTACCAGCGCGTCACCTCTTGCTCGCTGACGATCTTTCGGGGCAGACCGCCCCGGCCACGCGCTGCAAACTCGGGATCGGGCAGCGGATCTTGCCCCGTGGGCAGGTCGTTGTTAGCGAGCTCCACCGCAGCCGTTGCCTCGGCCAGCGCGCGGATAAGATCTCGGATGCCGGCCGCGAGTCGCGGATATTCCTCGGCGACTCTGGACGCGGCGAGTTCGCCAGCCTTCTTGGCTGCACGGTATCGGGCGAGTTTCTCGCTATCTGCTTCGGCGGCGGCAGCTTCGCGCAGCCGCTTTTCCAGTTCGGCTCTTGTCGCCAGGGCGCGTTCAACATCCCGGTTCGCCGTTACGATCTGGGCCTCGATGGCCTCAAGTTCCTTGTCGGTGCCGTCGAGAAGGATGCGGCGCCGTTCCTCCTCAAGCTTCTCCGCAGCGGCCTCCAGATCATCGATGTTGATCCGGGCCAAGGCGTCCTCGATCTCGGCAACAGAGGATTTTCCGGTGCGCAGTTTCTTCAGGACGGAGGCGAAGGACATGGTGAACTCCTGTTCAGTAGATGAGCAGAAGTTGCGGTTCGAAACGCGATGACGAAACGGGCCGAAACGCGAAAAACGCGAAAAACGCGAAGTGGCTACGGTCGTAGTCGGGCTTGCATCTTTCGGATTGAAACCCACCACCGACCGCCACGTTTCACGCCGATTTTGTAGGTTCGGCACCAGAACCGCAGGGTATCAGAGGCCATGCCAAAGCGTTGTGCCGCAATATGGAGCTCGATCAGGTCGGTTTCCTCTCGAGGTTGGACCGCTTCACTCGACGGCCGGGTGTAGGGAGGGCCAGCGAGCGCGGCGCGCTGTGCCTCTAGCTGCGCGACGTGCACCTCCACCTGCACGAGATGCGCCCGAGCACTCGCAATCGTCTCGTTGAGAATGGCGAGCTGGTCAGACATCAAGCGGCGCCTCCACCCGGCCGCTGGCCGCGATAGGTGAGACGCGCCATTTCCCACTCGACGGCAGTCCAGAATGCGCCGACTTGCTCATCAATGACGTGGTCAGCAATGCCTAGCCGATGGAGCCTCTTCACAAGCGCGTCGGTCACTTGGCCGCGGTAATAGTCGGCATGCCTTTCGGTGGTCTTTTCGAGAAGCTTCCGGGCCGTCTCGCTGACCTTCTTGCCCTGTCTTGCGAGGGGAAAGGTGACAACTTCGCCGACCGATGGACGCCATGCAAACAAGGGCAGGTCGTCTGGTTTCATCGGCCCATATCCCCCGTAATATTAGAGATAGTAGTAGAAAGGGAACCAGTGAGATTGCAGGAAAGGGAACCGGTAAGGCCTACTTCATTGCGGAAAAGGACACCGGTCGGATGCAGAAAAGGGAACTGGGAAGCTGTTTTCATGCTGCCCTCTTTTTCTTCGTCGCGGATGCCGCCGCCTTGTCTTCTGTCCTGTAGGCCTCAAGGAGAACCTGCGCTCGCGCCTCGGTGATAGCCTTCCACTCATCGGTTGGGCCGGATTTGCCCTTTGCCGGCACGTAGGTGAGCCGATAGGCATTGGCGGCTCGAATATCGTTCAGATGGTTCTCGGCCTCCTGAATGACCTCCAGAAGGCCAAGCTTCTGGCCTAGCTCAAGCGTGGGCTTGATGGAGCGCTTCGATACGCCGAACTCAACGAACTGAAGATACGAGACGTAGAGCTCACCGTTGTTGAAACCGCCATGACGCAGGTGCTCGATCTCGAGCCGCTCAAGAACATTGCGTAGCGGCCGAGGCGCCGCGCGCCAGGCGGGGCTAATTAGAAGCTCAAGCCGATGCGGCATGAAACAGGATAGCCACTTCCGTTTTCCGCTCATCCAGCCCGAGCCCTCCGCAGATTGGCCTGGGCGATCGCTTGGCAGGCCTCCTGCGCGCTCAAGCCGAAGCGCTGGCGAAGTGCCGGAACGAGGGGGCCAGATATCTGGTCTCGCCGTGTCGTCGACAACCATTCGGCCGCGAGATCGACTGCGGCGGTGTGCTGGTGGTCGGCGCCAGTCATGCCGCCACCCTGTCGCGCGCGGCGATCTTCTCGTTAAGCCATGTATCAACATCGCGCTCGGGCCAGCCGACGCGGCGACGGGTAAGCTGTACGGGGCGGGGAAACCGACCTTCCGAAATCTCGTCGTAGAGGGTTCGACGGCTGAGGCCGGTGCGGTCAAGAACTGCATCAATGGGGAGGATGCGGGTCTGCATGAATCACTCCATCTATTGCGATGGTGTGCATCATGGCGCGGCAACGTCACATAAAGTAGGAATTTAAGCTGCGCGAAATCGCGAAAAAAGTTTACCCTATTCTTTTGCTGCCCCAATCGGCAAAGGCATAAGCCAGCTCTGGTCTTCGCCCTTCTTCCCAAAAGCGCTTCACTTCAGCGATCTCCTTGCGGATCACTTGATCGTCGAGAATATGCGGGCCTTTGAGTCTTGCGGCCTTCAATATGGGGGGCAGCGCCACGCTTATAAAGTCGACAGCGGGGCTAACCTGTCGATCACCAAGGCGGTTCCTGTTAGCGTAGGCGGTGGCTTCCTGCCCCGTGATGCGACAGAAGGTGGCCAAGAGATCTGCAATCAAGACGAACCGCGGGTATTCAGTACGCCGCTTCACGCCTTCTTCCGCTTTCTCGTCCGCCGCTGGGTCGAGACCGCTGTGCAGCCTAAATTTCGCGAACAGATGCAACGTCAGGAGAGACTCGTTCGCTCGTGCCCAATGGTCGAACCGACTTCGTTTGTCGCCACGGGCTCTGCTAGTCTTCTCCAGGAAGCGAAAGGGGTCCGCAGTTGTGCCGTCGATCTCCTGATACCCCGTCAGCAACCGCATTAGCGCTTCCGTGTGCGCTTCGATCGCTTGAAGGTATTTTCGTTGATCAGCCTTGCCGGCCGGCTTTACCCGATTGCGCAGAAAGCGGTTCGCGCAACCCTCGAGAGCCATGGCAATTGCAGCGTCAGGCGTTGATACAAGCTCAATGGCACCGTCACGGTATTGCTCTAACCAGTCCTCGCAGGGGCGGCAGAGCTCTAGCAGGCGGATGCGCGCCTCATCATCAAAATGAAACTGGATTGCAAGTTGATCGGCTAAAGCGCCAGTGATCTGTGCCCCCGGTGTGCCCCCAGCGATTAGGCTATTACTTGCCATTCGCCTCAACCCCTTGGGAAATATGGCGCGCCCGAAAGGATTCGAACCTCTGACCCCCAGATTCGTAGTCTGGTGCTCTATCCAGCTGAGCTACGGGCGCGCAACCGATCGTCCATCAGGCGATCGTCGCTGGCCGGCTGATGTCCCGGCCGCGATTGATGTGCTACCTAACGGCTGAAACGACGAATTGCAAGCGCCTCTCGAAAAACTTTTTGTTCGCCCACAGGCGTCCGCAAAAGCCCCTTGAATCCGCTGGGTCATCTTGCCCACCTCGCCGGCCATGGCAGGGGGCTGGTTCGTCTCGTGAGCCGAACAAGTGAGCTGCGGCCGCGAATCGCGGTCGCCTTGATAGCCGTTGAGTAGCGCGAATCGTCATGCCGGGCGGCGCAGGCTGCTGCGAGCCTCGTCGAGCCGGACCGGCTGGTCGGGGATGGTGATCGAGAACACTGTGCGCCCGCCCACGCTTTCCACAAGCTCCAGCGTGCCCCCATGGGCGCGCACGAGCTCGTAGGCAATGGCCAGGCCCAACCCCGTGCCGCCGCTGCGGGCCGAGCCGCGGAAGGCGGAAAACAGGTTTTCGCGCGCCTTTTGCGGCAGGCCGGGGCCGGTGTCGGCAACCAGGATGCGGCTGACGCTGCCATTGCGCTCGGCCGAAATGGTCAGCCGCTTGACGATCGCGCCCTCCTTGTCGCCGGCCATCGCTTGCAGCGAGTTGCGGCAGAGATTGGTGAGCACGCGCACCAGCTGTTCCGAATCGGCGTCGATCTCGAAATTGGGGTCCACCTGGTTCTCGAATTCGATGTCGCCTTCCGGCTCGATGCCGAGCAGGCCCTGCACGTCCTCGATCGTCTGGCGCAGCCGAAGCCGGCGACGCGAAGGAGGCGCTTCCTGCGTGCGGCCATAGGTGATCACGCCCTCCGAATAGGAGACCGCGCGGTTCAGCGCGCGCACCAGCTTGGGCACCAGCGACTGCACGGTGGGGTCCTTCACCATGCCCAGGCGGTCTGACATGAGCTGGGCGGAGGCCAGTATGTTGCGCATGTCGTGATTGATCTTGGAAACCGCGAGCCCGAGGTCGGCCAGGTGCTTCTGCTCGCCCAGCGTCCGCTGCAGGCGTTGCTGCATGTCGGAGAGCTCGCGTTCGGCTACGCCGATCTCGTCGGCGCGCGGTTCCGGCGCGATGATGCTGGCCGGATCGTCCGGCGCCTGCGAGAAGGTGAGCATAGAGCGCGTCATGTCGCGAATCGGGCGAATCATGATCCGGTCGATGGCGTAGAAGACCAGCGTCGCGGTGAACAGCGAGATCAAGAGCGACAAGAGCGCTACGTTGCGCGAATAGGTCAGCATCGCGTTGCGCAGCTTGTGGTCGGAAATGATCAGCTCGAATTCCTTCTCGCTGTCGCCGACATGGCCGAACACGCGCAATATGCGATCGCCGCCGAAAACCAGCGTGTCCAGCGCCTCGCGCATGGCCAGCACCGGCCCGGTATTGGCGAGGTCGATGTGCTCGTCCACCTGCGGCGGCACTTCCGACGCGACAAGCATGCGTGATTCGCCGCCGTCGCGGATGGCAATCGCCTTGACGCCCATCGAGCGCAGCACCTCGTCCTGCACTTCGCGCGAAATGCCGGGGGAATTGTTCTGGACCAGAAGCACCGAGACGGCGGCGGCGGTGCCCAGCCGCTCTTCCAGCCAGCGCAGCCGGAAATAGGCGACCGATGGCGCGAAGATCAGGATTTCGGCCAGCAGCACGAAGATAGCGGTGAGCACCAGCAGCTTGGTCGACAGACCGCGCGCCAGCGGCACCGTGCGTGCCTGCCCCCTGCCGGGATCGGTGATGGCATTGTCTCCCATCTGAAAAGTCTGCCGCTCCAGAACCCTGTTCAATCGAATTTGCGCAGCAAGTTCACCAGCCGGCGTACCAGCGGCTTGCGTGCCATGGGGGTAAAGTAGGCCACCGCGGCGCGTTTGCCAATTTCGCCAAGCGTGGGGTAGGGCGGGACATAAGAGGCAACGTCGCGCAGGGTCAGGTTCTTGGACAGCGCCAGCGCCCAGACGCCGATCAGCTCACCGGCCTGGGCGCCGACTATGGACACGCCGAGGATGCGTCCCCGGGGGCTGGCGATCACCTTGATGTGGCCGTGGGTGCGGTGCTCGGTCCGGGCCCGGTCGTTTTCGGCATAGGGCCAGCGCGCCACGCGGATCGATTTGTAAGCCTTGGTCGCCTCCGCCTCGGTCAGCCCGATATGGGCGAGTTCCGGTTCGGTGAACGTGACCCTCGGGACGATGTTGCGCCTTTCGCGCGCGGGCAGCCGGAACAGGATGGAGCGGACCACCAGCCCGGCATGGTAGTTGGCGGCGTGGGTATATTGCTGCAAGCCGGTAGCGTCGCCCACCGCATAGATGCGGCGGTTGCTGGTGCGCAGCCGGCTGTCGACCTGCAGTCCCCACTCGCCATGCACAACGCCGGCCTTGTCGAGGCCCATCCCTCTGAGGTTGGGCACACGGCCGGCCGCGACCAGCAGATGCGTACCCTCGATGGTCTCGCTGCCGTCGCCTGATTTGAGGCTTAGCTGCACGGAGCCAAGCCCGTGCTGCACGATGCGGGTGATTTCGGTTCGTTCGTGAATGACGACGCCCTCGTCGCGAATCTGCTTGAGGACGATTGCCGCAAGCTCGGGGTCCTCTTTGCCGAGCGCTGTGGCGATCTCGATCACCGTCACCATGGAGCCGAGCCGCTTGTAGGCCTGTGCCAGCTCCATGCCGATTGCCCCGCCGCCGATGATGATCAGATGCTCCGGCCTGGCTGTCAGGTCGAAGATCGTCTCGTTGGTCAGGTAGTCGGACTTGTCCAGGCCGGGGATAGGGGGCACGAAAGGTGACGAGCCGGTGGCGAGGACGAAATAACGCGCCTGGATTTCGATGTCGCCGGCGACGAGCGTCTGCAGGTCCCTGAATTGGCCCTCGGCCCTGATGACATGAACACCAAGCGCGTTGAAACGCTCGGCCGAGTCGTTGGGTGCTATTGCGGCGATTGCTTCGTGTACATGGCGGTGAACCGCTTCGAAGTCGATCTCAGGTTCGACCGCGCCGATGCCGAGCGGGGTTCCGTCGCGCATCGCCTGCGCGTGGCGCGCGGCGGCGATCAGAGCTTTCGAAGGTACGCAGCCATAGTTGAGGCAGTCGCCGCCCATCTTGCCGCGTTCGACAAGCACCACATCCACCCCGAAGGCCGCTGCTGCTGCAGCCACCGACAATCCGCCCGACCCGGCACCGATCACGCAGATGTCCGGGGTCAGGGTTGTCGTCATTCGTTCGCCTTCTGAAACGGGACGTTGCGCCGGCTACAGCGCCGCTCGCCCTATTGGGCGAGCAAAGGACGCTGTAACACTTTGAATCTACGCATAATCCTTTCCAAAAATCGATTCCGATTTTTGGGGTTATGCGTTAGGCGCGGAAAAAAATCAGCTCAAAATCAGATACGTGAAGCCCACATTCTCTTTACGACGGTGGCGAGCGCCGCGACAAGCGCGAGCGCCAGGAAGGCGATGGTAATCTGCGGTGTGACGAGGTCGCGGATCGTGGCCTGCTGGCCGGCCGTTTCCGCCGCCATCAGCACGCTGTCGCAGCCCTGGCCGAGCCAGGCATAGGCGAAGCCGCCGGGAATAATGCCGATAAAGGTTGCCGCCACATAGGTGCGCAGCCTGACGTTGAACAGGGCAGGGGCTACGTTGACGATGAAGAAGGGGGCGAACGGAGCGAGCCGCAGCACGAGGAGATAGCCGAAGGCGTTCTTCTCGAAGCCGTCCGAGAGCTTGCATGCCAGCCCGCCGACGCGCCGCCTGAGAAAGCTGCCACAGACCGTCCGCGCCGCCATGAATATGATCGTTGCGCCCACCGTTGCGGCGACGATGGCATAGATGCCGCCCAGCAGCCACCCGAACAGGAAGCCGCCAAACACGGTCATTATGGATGCTGCAGGAAAGGAACAGGCGACGGCGGCGGTGTAGATCGCCATGAAGCCCAGCGGCGCCAGGACCGGGTTGTCGGCGGCGAAATCCTTGAGGACCTGCCGGCTTTCGGCGAGATAGTCGAGCGTCAGATAGTGCTGCCAGCCGAGCGCGTAACCGGTGGCGAGACCCACCAGCACGACGACGAGCGGTGCATAACGCCAGCGCCCGGCCGCGCGCCCGCCCGTGTCGAATTCTCCCGTCATGTCGGCCCCGATCGCCTCTCCAGCCCTCATCCCGGCTGCCATCATGGGTTCGCCCGGGTCCTGGCCGCAAGAGGTCATATCGTTTCCATCGTTGTTTCTGCTATGACAGGTGGATTGGAATTATGGTGCGCGCAAGCCGTCTGGGAAGGTCTCACCGCCTATTGAACTATCGGAAAGAAAACCTCACCCGTTCGTGAGTTTTTTGCCTTTTCATGCGCCGATTGACTCGCCGGGCCCTTCTTTCTATAAGCCGCACACGCTCGGGCCGACCTCCCGGCGCGATTTCTATTGCGCTTGAGTAGGCCGGGCATAGCTCCTGTTACAACGTGACAGAATTAAGAAGGGCCGCACACCGCGGTATTAAAACAAATGAAGCGTACTTATCAGCCATCCAAACTCGTCCGTAAGCGCCGCCACGGCTTCCGCGCGCGCATGGCCACCAAGGGCGGTCGTGCCGTCGTTGCGGCCCGCCGCAATCGTGGCCGCAAGCGTCTTTCCGCTTAAAGCGAGAGACGAGACCATTGCCGGCTGCCGGCAAAACCGAATTTCCGTCTCCGCTGCGGCTTCGCAAGCGAGCTGAGTTCCTGGCCGTCCGCCGCGGTGAAAAGCGTCGCGGGCGGCTTTTCCTCATGGAAGTTCTGGACCGTGGCACGTCCGACGCTCCGCGCGTCGGCTTCACGGTCACCAAGAAAGTTGGCAATGCGGTTGTCCGAAACCGCATTCGCCGCCGCCTCAAGGAGGCGGTTCGCGTCCATGCCGCAGGTGACATGACGCCTGGCAAGGACTATGTGATCGTCGGGCGGGAAGACGTACTGACGGTGCCGTTTGAGCAGCTTGCCGCCGAGCTTTCACGACGAATTCGCGGTACGCGTTAAGGGTTTTCGATGGAAAACAACCGGAATTTCTTGATCACGATCGCGCTTTCCGTGCTGATCCTGACGCTGTGGCAGGTGTTCTACATGAACCCGCGCGTCGAGAAGGAGCGCGAGACCGCTCGCATCGAGCAGCAGCGCGTCGAGGCGCAGAAGCAGACCCAGGGCGCCACGGGCGAAGTGCCGGCCGCGCCGCAGGGCGGCGTGCCCGGCAGCAACACCGGAACCGCAGGCGCGGTGCCCGAAAGCCGCGAACAGGCGGTTGCTGCTTCCCAGCGCGTGAAGATCGATACGCCGAGCATCGGCGGCTCCATCAACCTCACCGGCGCCCGCATCGACGACGTCCTGCTGAAGGACTACCACGTCACCGTCGACAAGAATTCGCCCAACATCGACCTGCTCAACCCGTCGGTCCTGCCGAATGGCTACTATGCCGAAATCGGCTTCGTCGGAAATGCAGAGACCGGCAGCGTGCCGGGTCCGGACACCGTCTGGACCGCCGAGCCGAATGCGGTGCTGACGCCCACCACCCCGGTGACGCTGACCTACACCAACGACAAGGGCCTGACGTTCAAGCGGACGATCGGCATCGACAGCAACTACATGTTCACCGTCACCGACACGGTGACGAACAGCGGCTCGGCCCCCGTGTCGCTCTCCAACTACGGCCGCGTCATCCGCTTCGACAAGCCGCTCGTCGCCAGCACCTATGTGCTGTTCGAGGGCCTGATCGGCGTCACCGGCAAGGAAGGCCTGCACGAGGTCAAGTACTCGCAGATCGAGAAGGACAAGCAGGTCGTTCCGGGCAAGTCCGACGACGGCTGGCTCGGCATCACCGACAAGTACTGGGCGGTGGCCATGGTGCCTTCGTCCAAGCAGTCCTTCCAGCCGCGCTTCAGCTATTTCGACGATGGCCGCCCGCGCTTTCAGTCGGACTTCATGACCGACCCGCTGACCATTGCGCCCGGCCAGTCGGGCACCGTCGAGACGCTGGTGTTCGCCGGCGCCAAGGAAGTGGCCAAGATCAACGCCTATGAAAAGGACCTCAACATCCGCCAGTTCGACCTGCTGATCGACTGGGGCTGGTTCTATTTCATCACCAAGCCGATGTTCTGGCTGATCGACAACCTCTACAAGTTGCTCGGCAATTTCGGCCTCGCCATCCTTGCCACGACCGTTCTGGTCAAGGCCATCTTCTTCCCGCTCGCCAACAAGTCCTACAAGTCGATGGCGAAGATGAAGATGGTGCAGCCGCGCATGCTTGAAATCCGTGAGAAATATGCGGACGACAAGATGAAGCAGCAGCAGGCCATGATGGAGCTCTACAAGACGGAGAAGATCAATCCGCTGGCGGGCTGCTGGCCGGTGCTGATCCAGATCCCGGTGTTCTTCGCGCTCTACAAGGTGCTCTACATCACCATCGAGATGCGCCATGCGCCGTTCTTCGGCTGGATCCAGGATTTGGCCGCGCCCGATCCGACGTCGCTGCTCAACCTGTTCGGCCTACTGCCTTTCGCGGCACCCGACTTCCTGCACATCGGCGTGTGGCCGCTCATCATGGGCGTCACCATGTTCCTGCAGATGCGCATGAACCCGACCCCGCCGGATCCGACGCAGGCGATGATCTTCAACTGGATGCCGGTGATCTTCACCTTCATGCTGGGTTCGTTCCCTGCCGGCCTCGTGATCTACTGGGCCTGGAACAACACGCTGTCGATCATCCAGCAGAGCGTCATCATGAAGCGCCAGGGCGCCAAGATCGAGCTCTGGGACAATCTGACGGGCATCTTCAAGAAGAAACCCAAGCCCGCCGAATAGCGGGCATCCCAATCCTCGAAAGGCCCCGGCTCGTCCGGGGCTTTTTATTCCGAGGTGGCTATTCCGGATGCATCGGCTGGGTCGCGGTTGCGACGCAGGTCCTGCTGGGCGGTTGACAAGGCCGTCCGCAACGCCGATGCCACTGGATGCCGCGAGAATGCCCGGCTGGAGCAAGCAGCGTGACTGAACAGACCGAGACGAATACCGTACCGCCGCTGGCCGGCAGCCTCTTCACGAACCCGTGGATCTTCATCCGCGGCGTGCCATCCATGAAGTTCCTGCCGCCGGAAGGCCCGCCCGAGATCGCCTTCGCCGGCCGCTCCAATGTCGGCAAGTCCTCGCTCATCAATGCGCTGGTCGGCCAGAAGGGTCTGGCGCGCACCTCCAACACGCCCGGCCGCACCCAGGAGCTCAATTACTTCGTGCCCGACGGCTATTCCGGCAAGGACGGCGACCTGCCGCCGATGGCACTGGTGGACATGCCGGGCTATGGCTATGCCAAGGCGCCCAAGGACCAGGTGGATGCGTGGACCAAGCTGGTGTTCGACTATCTGCGCGGCCGCGTGACGCTGAAGCGCGTCTATGTTCTGATCGACGCGCGCCACGGCATCAAAAAGAATGACGAGGAGGTTTTGACCTTGCTCGACAAGGCTGCCTGCTCCTACCAGATCGTGCTGACCAAGACCGACAAGATCAAGGCCGCCGGCGTGCCGCGTCTGATCGAAGAGACGTCGCAAAAGATCCGCAAGCGCCCGGCGGCCTTTCCCGCCGTGCTGTCCACCTCGTCCGAAAAGGGCGACGGCATGGAGGAACTGCGCGAGGCCATCGCGCTCGCGGTGAGCGGCGGCTGACGCCGGTTTCCTGAGCCGGCCCTGTCCGATTTATCCTCGGCGGGGCATGGACGCGCACCTGCCGCAGCCATATTTCTGAATCGCCGATCCTTGCTGCAGCGCGCGCCCGACGAGGAGCGCAAGGGTGCTGCAGCACTTAGATCCACGCATGATCCTTCCCAAAGATCGCTTCCGATTTTTGGGGTTATGCTTGAGGAGGCAGCGATGGTCAGCAAGGCGCTTTACGTGAGATTGAAGGCCAAGCCGGGCAAGGAAGCCGAGGTCGAGGCCTTTCTCAAGAACGGCCTGGCGCTGGTGCAGCGAGAGCCGGCGACCACTGCCTGGTTCGCCATGAAGATGAGCCATTCGACCTACGGCATCTTCGACGCCTTCCCCGACGAGGAAGGGCGCGACGCGCATCTCACCGGCGAAGTGGCCAAGGCTTTGTTTTCCCAGGCCGAAGAGATGCTTGCCGAGACGCCGACCGTGCAGAAGATCGATCTTCTGGCGGCGAAGCTGCCTTGAGCATTGTGCAGCCAAGCGGAATCGCTTGGCGTCGCACAAATGCGGCTAAAACAATGCGAAAGAGCGAAGCAGGGCATCCGTCAGGATGACCGCCGCTCTAAGCTTTTGTGTGGGCTCGAGCCCTGCGCTCGGGCCGTTGCAAGGGCGCGCGACGGGTGAGCCAGCCCGACAGCCGCTCCAACTGCGCGGCGAGCGACAGAAGCGTCTCCTCATCGCCTGGCCGTCCCGCCGCCTGAATGCCGAGCGGCAGCCCGTCATCCGTCACATGCACCGGCAGCGCGATCGAGGGCTGGCCGGAAACGTTCTGGATTGCCGGCCAGTGGGTGAACCACAGGCTGTTGTCCAGCAGCTTGTCGAGCAGCGGCTTCAGCCGCAGCAGGCGGGTCAGGCGCATTCTGTCGAGCATGTCTTCGAGGAAGGCGTCCAATCCCTTCGGGTCCATCGCCCCGCATTCGAGCGGCGGGCGCGAGATCACCGGCATCAGCACGGCGTCGTATTGCGCCGTCTCCGCGAACAGCCGGCGCGAGGCGGCCTGCAGCCGCTCGAGCCCGGCATAGACTTCGCCGGCCGACAAAATCTCGCCGTAGCGGGCGAGAAGGCGTGTCGGGCGCTCGACCTCGCCGGTCACCGGCTTGCCGAGGCGCGCTGCCTCGCCGCGTAAGGTGCCGGCCACGGCCGAGGCGACGGTGCTGGCGAAGTCGGCCATGAAGTCGCGGCCAATCGGCAGGTCGATCTCCTCGACCGAGTGGCCGCCTTCGCGTGCCAGCGCCACGGCGATGTCCAGCGCGGTCATCGTCTCGGGCGAGATTTCGAGGCCGAGCGGCGATTTGCGATAGACGGCGAGCCGCAGCCGACCGGGATCGCGCGCCGCCGCTGCCGAGAAGGAGCCGCGCGGCGCGCGCGCCACATAAGGCGCCAGCCCATCGGCGCCGTGGCACAGGTCGAGCAGGAGCGCGCTGTCGCGCACCGAGCGGGTGACGGCGTGGTCCACGACGAAGCCGTACCAGGCTTCGGAAGTCATCGGCGTCAGCGGTATGCGCCCGCGCGAGGTCTTGAGGCCGACAAGCCCATTGCAGGCGGCGGGTACCCGGATCGAGCCGCCGCCATCGGAGGCATGCGCCACCGGCACCACGCCGGTCGCGACCAGAGCGGCCGCGCCGCCGGATGAACCGCCTGTGACGTGCCCGGTGTTCCACGGATTGCGAGTGACGCCGAAGGCCGCCGATTCCGTCACCAGCCTGAGGCCGTATTCGGGCGTCGTGCTGGTGACGATGGGAATGAGGCCGGCGGTCAGCAGGCGCTTGGTCTGCACCGAGTCGAAGTCGGGCACGAAGGCCGGCAGGCGGCTGCCCGCATGGGTCGGCACGCCCTTCATGGCGATGCCCAGATCCTTTAGCGCCGTCGGCACGCCGGCCAGCGGCAGCGAGCGGTCGACGGTTTTTGCGCGCTCGCGTGCGGTGTCGTAAAGCTTCTCGGCGGTGGCGTTGATCTCGGGCTGGGTGCGCTCGGCTCGCGCGATCGCCGCGTCGATGAGTTCGACCGGCGAAACCTCCCCCTTCTTGACCAATCCGGCGAGCGCGGTGGCGTCGTTCTCCCAAAGCACGGATTCCAGCGACATCTTCCCCTCCAAGACATTGCCGACCGGGAAAGCCTAGACTGCAGCGATGCGCTTAGCAACGCCGCACGGCCGTCGGTGGTGGAAAGCGTAACCAATGTCGTCCATGGTGCGAAGATGCGGGCCTATTCTGTCGCGTGAGGCTGGTCTTTTTCGCCTCGCGCAATAGGTCTAATCGCGGGGTATGAATGTCGAGCGGGAACACGATCCTCAAACCGAGTTGATTGGCCTCCGGCATTCGCGCGGCGTAAGACTTGCATTCTGGAGAAATAACGATGAATCGTCGCCACGTTCTGCTCGGCGGCACTGCCGTTGCTACATTTGCCGTCTGCAATGCCATGCTGTGGCGGGTGGACGAGCCCGACGAGGCGCATGCCGAGACGTTCGAGGTCCACAAGACCGACGACGAGTGGCGCAAGATCCTGACGCCCGACCAGTTCGCCATCTTGCGCAAGCAGGAAACCGAGCGGGCGGGCTCCAGCCCGCTCGACCACGAGACGCGCAAGGGCATCTACCACTGCGCCGGCTGCGACCTGGCCGCCTATTCGTCCGACGCGAAATATGACTCCGGCACCGGCTGGCCGAGCTTCTGGCAATCCTTGCCCAATGCCATCGGCACCCGGGAGGATCACTCCTTCTTCATGAACCGCACCGAAGTCCATTGCCATCGCTGCGGCGGCCATTTCGGACATATCTTCGATGACGGACCGCCGCCGACCGGCAAACGCCATTGCCTGAACGGCCTTGCCCTGAGTTTCAAACCCGCAACAGCCTGAAACTTCCGCCAATCCGCGGTGCTTGCCGATTGCTCCAGGGCGCCTTTGTCGCTAAGTAACCGCCGATTCCATCCGACGGGGAACTCCTCTCATGACATCGACGGAAATCGCGGCCAAGGCAGCGGAGCAGGCGAACCTCCTTTCGGCTGCGCTGCCCTATATGCAGCGCTATGAACACAAGACGGTGGTGGTGAAATATGGCGGCCATGCCATGGGCGACAACACGCTCGGCAAGGCTTTCGCCCGCGACATCGCCCTGCTCAAGCAGTCGGGCGTCAACCCCATCGTCGTCCACGGCGGCGGCCCGCAGATCGGCGCCATGCTCACCAAGATGGGCATCGAGTCCAAGTTCGAAGGCGGCCTGCGTGTCACAGACCAGAAGACGGTCGAGATTGTCGAGATGGTGCTGGCCGGCTCGATCAACAAGGAGATCGTCGCGCTCATCAACGCCGAGGGCGAATGGGCGATCGGCCTGTGCGGCAAGGACGGCAACATGGTCTACGCCCAGAAGGCGCACAAGACCATCAAGGACCCCGACTCCAATATCGAGCGCGTGCTCGATCTGGGTTTCGTCGGCGAGCCGATCGAGGTCGACCGCAAGCTGCTCGACCTTCTGGCGCGCTCGGAGGTGATCCCGGTGATCGCGCCGGTGGCGCCCGGCCGCGACGGCCACACCTACAACATCAATGCCGACACCTTCGCCGGCGCCATCGCCGGCGCGTTGAACGCCTCGCGCCTCCTCTTCCTCACCGATGTGCCGGGCGTGCTGGACAAGGACAAGAATCTCATCGATGAGCTGACTGTGGCTCAGGCGCGGGAGCTCATTGCCGACGGCACCATCTCCGGCGGCATGATCCCCAAGGTCGAGACCTGCATCGAGGCCATCGAGCGCGGCGTGGAAGGCGTGGTCATCCTCAACGGCAAGACCCCGCATTCGGTGCTGCTCGAGCTCTTCACCGAGCACGGCGCCGGAACGCTGATCGTTCCGTAGGCTCCTGAACTGAAACTAGCGCGGCGCGACGCTGGCGTTATTCGCCGGTCAGTCGCGCCAGTTCCCTTTGCTGCAAGGCGAGCGCGTCGGAGATGAAACGCTCCACGGTCGCAAGCTCGGCGTCGCTGTAGCCGTCGAGCATTTCCCATCCGGCCTGTGCGATCGGGCCGTAATATTTTAGGCCAAGGTCCCTGGCCGCTTCTCCTGCTTCGACCATTACTTTGCGCCGGTCTTCGGCGCTTCGCGTGCGCCTGACGAGGCCGCGCGCCTCCAGCCTGTCGATCAGCGATGTCACGGCTGCCGGCGTCAATGCCGTTGCCGTCGCAAGGGCGCCAGCCGTCTGCGGTCCACCCTGAAGCAGGGCCAGCGCGCGTCGCTCGGCCGCGTTCAATCCCGCCCGTTCGCCGACCGCGTCATCGAAGGCCTGCGTTGCATCCTGCCAACGCATCACGGCCTCGGTGATGGCATGCATCCGCTGCTCTCGCTCCGCGCTTGACGAATTTAGTTCGATCATCTAAATATCAATCCATCGTATATTTCGCATACTTTATGAATATGCGGCGAGCACCTTTGAAACGCAAGGCCATGAAGAAGCCAGAGATGCAGATCGAACAGCAGCCGGCGCTGACGCGCGAAGAGGAATGGGAATATGCCGAGCGCACCATGGCCTGGTACGGTTGGGGCTCGCCGATCGGTCTCGGCTTCGGGCTGTTGGCACTTGGCGTGTCCGCCGTGCTCGTGCGCATGGCGATCATGGGATTCTGAGAAGAGCGGCCTCCATAGGCACACCCTGTTGCTACCTCCGCAAATGGCCCAGCGGCACGTGGCCCGGGCCCTTGATGTTCTGAAGCACGAGCTGGGTGTGCACGTCGCGCACGCCCGGCAGACGCATAAGCCGGTGCATGACGAAGTAGTTGAGATCGTCCACGCTCGGCACCATCACATGCAGCAGGAAGTCGTATTCGCCAGTCATCGTCCAGCAGGCCGAGACCTCGTCCATGCGCTGCACGGCGGTGATGAACTGCTCCGGCGACTCGTCGCTGTGGCTGGTCAGCCGGACCTGGACGAACACCTCCACCATCAGCCCCACCGCACGCCGGCTGATGACGGCGCTGAAGCCATTTATCACGCCGGCCTGCTGCAGGGCGTCGAAGCGGCGTGCGCAGGGCGTGGTCGACAAGCCGATCTCCTGCGCCAGCTCCGACACCGGTTTGCGGCCGTCGCCCTGCAGGATATCGAGTATCTTGATCTCAAAGTCGTCGAACTGAGGCATTTTCTCTCCCCGATGCAGCTTTCATGCTGAACTTACCTCAAATTCGCGGCTGTAGCGATGAATTAGGCAAAAACCCCTCCGGATCAGAAGGTATTCTGTTTTGCGTGGAGGACATGGCCATGAATATCAGCGTCGAAGCCTATGCCCGCGAATGCGCGGCCCAGGGTTTGCGTGGCAACTATTCGGTTTGCCGCGCCGATTTCACCGTTCAGCAAGACTACGACTACAGCGATAGCGAGCAGGAGGTGTGGCGCATCCTGTGCGACCGCCAGACCAAGCTGACGAAGCGCCTTGCGCATCGCTCCTATCTCGAGGGCGTCGAAGCGCTGGGGCTGCTCGAACGCATCCCGGATTTCGACAAGGTCAGCCAGAGGCTGCGCAAGCTGACCGGCTGGGAACTCGTCGCGGTGCCGGGCCTGATCCCGGCAGAACCATTCTTCGTGCACCTGACCAACCGGCGTTTCCCGGTCACCAACTGGCTGCGCACCAAGGAAGAGCTCGACTACATTGTCGAGCCCGACATGTTCCACGATTTCTTCGGCCATGTTCCGGCGCTGACCCAGCCGGCTTTCGCCGATTTCATGCAGCAGTACGGCGAAAGGGCCAGTGGGGCTATTGAGCTTGGCGGCCACGACATGATCTCGCGGCTCTACTGGTACACTGCCGAATTCAGCCTCATCCAGGAAGCCGGCCAGCCGCTCAAGGCGTTTGGCGCGGGTTTGATGTCGTCCTACAGCGAGTTGCAGTTCGCGGTCGAAAGCAAGGATGCGCACCGCGTGCCCTTCGACATCGAGACGGTGATGCGTACCGGCTACGAGATCGACAAGTTCCAGCGCGCCTATTTTGTCCTGCCGTCGTTCGATGGGCTGCGCAACGCATTCCGCAATGCGGACCTTGCGACGCTGATCGCGCGCCACAAGGACGAGCCGCCGCTCGATCCGGCGACGGTCTGACATTTTCTTTGAGCTGTTGCGAACGGCGGGGATTCTCTCCGCCGTTTTCGTTAGGCGGCGAACTCGGAGCGCATCCACGTTCGGAATTCGAACCGGATGCATATCGGCATCGGGCGGCCGCACTGGCAGCCCGCGAACGGAAGACCCATATTTGGGGCAAGGTTAAGCACCGAAAACGGTGCACCGGACGGCCGACATACCGGGGCTGGGCAGGGCGCCGAACCGCTTTGCCCTTATTGCCGTTCCCCGAAACGCCTGGCCGACATCCATTCGCTGGATGAGCGCGTGATGGGACGCCCTGGCGCCCTGTCGTGGCATGCAGCCCAGCGGCGGATTTTTGTTTTTGAGACAGATGAGGGGAGTGGCGCAAACGGCCGGGGGCGGCCGTTTCGCGCGAAACCGGCATTGCCCGGAAGAACCGTTGCCGCGCGGATCGAGTGCGGGCAGGTGGCTTGAGCCCCTCCCGTCATGCGGCGCAGGAGCAAATATGCAAGATGATCGTTTTGATGTTCCGCTGATTGTGAAGCTTGGCGACACCGGAAACCAGATGACCCTGAGGACGGTGCACGACGCCTCGGAGTTTCTTCTCCACCACTGGCCGGGGAAGAGAACGCCCAAGCACCGCGCGGCGCTGCAGGCCTGCTACGACGTCATGTATGGCCACAAGCCTGCCATGGCGGCGAGGCGCGCCTTCGTGGCCGCCGCGCGCGAGACCGATGTGCTGGTGCACGAAAACGTGCCGCATTGAGTCGCTGGTCCGATGGCGCTAAACGCCGACGGTGGAAAGGATTTGCCCGCCGATTGCCCGGTTTGGGAAATTCGAATAGCGTTGCCCCGATAGTTGAAAAACCGGGCCCGGAGCCCGGGCTCACAAGCCAGAGGTGGATGATAATGCCCAACAATAAGAATGCCACGGAATTCGCCGGCGTCTCCCGTCGCACAGTGCTGAAGGCGGCAGGCGCGGGCGCCGCGTTCGCAGCGATCGCCGGCTCGCCGGCCCGCCTTCTGGCTGCCGAGCCGCTCAAGGTCGCCGCCGTTTATACCGTTCCGGTCGAGCAGCAGTGGGTCAGCCGCATCCACAAGGCTGCCAACGCCGCCAAGGACCGTGGCGACATCGAATATGTCTACTCCGAAAACACCTCCAACAACGACTATGAGCGCGTGATGCGCGAATATGCCGAGGCCGGCCACAAGCTGATCCTCGGCGAGGTGTTCGGCGTCGAGGATGCCGCGCGCGCGGTCGCCAAGGATTATCCGGACGTCGCCTTCCTGATGGGCTCGAGCTTCAAGCCGGACGAGGCCATTCCGAACTTCTCGCCTTTCGACAACTACATCCAGGACGCGTCCTACCTGTCGGGCATCATCGCCGGCGCCATGAGCAAGTCCAACCACATCGGCATGGTCGGCGGTTATCCGATCCCCGAGGTCAACCGGCTGATGAATGCCTTCATCGCCGGCGTGAAGGAAAGCGCGCCCGACACCAAGTTCCAGATCGCCTTCATCGGCTCCTGGTTCGATCCGCCCAAGGCCAAGGAAACCGCTTTCGCCCAGATCGACGGTGGCGCGGATCTGCTCTATGCCGAGCGCTTCGGCGTCTCGGATGCTGCCAAGGAGCGCAAGGTTCTGGCGGTCGGCAACGTCATCGACACCCAGTCCGAATATCCCGAAACGGTCGTCGCTTCCGCGCTGTGGCATTTCGAGCCGACGCTGGACAAGGCGATCGCCGAGGTGAAGGCGGGAACCTTCAAGGCCGCCGACTATGGCGTCTATTCCTTCATGAAGAACGGCGGCTGCTCGCTCGCCCCGCTCGGCACTTTCGAGGGCAAGGTGCCGGCCGAGGTCATGGCCAAGGTCGCCGAGAAGGAAAAGGCCATCAAGGACGGCTCCTTCACTGTTGAAATCGACGATTCCGAGCCGAAAGCCTGATGATGCGGCTTTACCTTTTCGCCACTTGCGGCGAAAAGGTGGTCTCAAGCTGGCATGAATGGCAGTGCATGGATCGAGGCGGCTTCCGCCTCGATGGCGCTGGCGCATGCCGGCGAAGGCGTCCGCGCGGATGCGGGCAGGGCGGGTAGGATGCGGGGTTGATGCCCGGCAGAACTGGGGATTGGTGATTTGGCGGCGTCGATCGGTGTCGAACAAGGGGCTCCAGCCCAGGCGGATATCGTCCTGCGTCTCGATGGCATCACCAAGCGGTTCGGTCCGCTGGTCGCCAACAATGCCATTTCGTTTACGCTGAGGCGCGGCGAGGTCATCGCGCTGCTGGGTGAGAACGGCGCCGGCAAGACCACGCTCATGAACATCCTGTTCGGCCATTACGTGGCCGACGAGGGCACGGTGGAAGCCTTCGGCAAGCCGCTGCCGCCGGGCGACCCGCGCGCCGCGCTCGATGCCGGCATCGGCATGGTGCACCAGCACTTTACCCTCGCCGAAAACATGACCGTGCTGGAGAACATCGCGCTCGGCACGCAGAGCCCGTGGAGCCTCAGGCTCGACCGGGCAGCCGCGCGGCGGCGCATCGAAAAGCTCTCGGCTGACTTCGGCCTGACCGTACATCCGGACGCGACTGTCGCCACTCTCTCGGTAGGCGAGCGCCAGCGCGTTGAAATCCTCAAGGCGCTCTATCGCGACGCGCGAATCCTCATCCTCGACGAGCCGACGGCGGTGCTGACGCCGGCCGAGACCGACGCGCTGTTCCGCACGCTCAAGCTCCTGGTGGCGCAGGGTCTGTCGATCATCTTCATCTCGCACAAGCTGAACGAGGTCATGGCCGTCAGCGACTGCGTGCTGGTGCTGCGCTCAGGCACGCTGGCCGGCGAGCGCACGACCGCCACCACCAATCGTGCCGAGTTGGCAGCACTGATGGTCGGGCAGGAAGTATCGAGCCCGCCGGTGAGCGCGCCGAGGACCGGCCCGGTCGTGTTCGAGCTGAAGAACGTCTCGACCGCCAGGCAGGGCACGACCACGCGCCTCGATGGCCTCTCGCTCGCGCTCCGCGCCGGCGAGATCACAGGGCTGGCGGGTGTTTCCGGCAACGGCCAGTCGGCCCTTGCCTCCCTGATCTCCGGCACTCTGCAGCCGGCGTCCGGCGAGATGGTCATCGGCGGGTCCGCGGCCGGCAATTGGTCGCCACGCGCGGCGCTCGCCAGCGGCATCGGCCGCATCCCGGAGGACCGCCACGCGGTCGGCACCATCGGCGACATGAGCATCACCGAGAACGTCATCTCCGAGCGCTACGCCACGCCGCGTTTCAGCCGCCATGGCTTCCTCGACTGGAAGGCGGCGCGTGCCTTTGCCGAAGAGATCATTCGTGATTACGACGTGAAAGCACCGTCGCCCGAGGCGCGCATCCGCCTGCTCTCCGGCGGCAACATGCAAAAGCTCATTCTCGGCCGCGCGCTCGATTCCGAGCCGGCCGTGATCCTCGCCAACCAGCCTACGCGCGGGCTCGACGTCGGCGCCGTCGCCTTCGTGCATCGCCGGCTGCTCGAAGCGCGCGACAGGGGGGCGGCGATCCTGCTCATTTCGGAAGATCTGGAGGAAATACTGGCCTTGTCCGACCGTATCCTGGTCATGTCGAAGGGGCAGCTTTCCTCGCCCTCCAAGCGCGGCGAACGAAGCATCCGCGAACTCGGCGAACTGATGGCCGGCCATGGCGAGGTGAACGATGCGGCTTGAACCCAAACCCGCGCCCTCGCTGGCGGTCACGTTGCTTTATCCCGTCGGCGCGATCATCGTGACCTTCCTGATTGCCTCGCTGCTGGTACTGGCGGCAGGCGCTTCGCCGTTCTCCGTGTTCTATCTCGTCGCCAAGGGTGCGGCGGGCTCGCAATTCGCGCTTCTGGAAACGCTGACGCGCGCCACGCCGCTCATCTTCACCGGCCTTGCTGTGGCCGTCGCCTTCCGGGCAAAACTCTGGAACATCGGCGCCGAGGCGCAGCTCTATATCGGCGGGGTGGTGACGGTGGTGCTCGGCACCGGCGCGCTGCCGTTGCCGTCCTACCTGCTGATCCCGATCATCATGATAGCGGCCATGGCGGCCGGTGCGCTTCTGCTGCTTGGCCCCGCCATCCTCAAGACCCGCTTCGGCGTCGACGAGGTGGTGACCACGCTGCTGCTCAATTTCATCGTGCTGCTGTTCGTCTCGATGCTCTTGGAAGGCGTGCTGAAGGACCCGACGGGTCTCGGCTGGCCACAGTCATCCAAGGTCATTGCGGAGGCACAGCTGCCGCGCATCATCCAGGGCAAGCGCCTGCATTATGGCTTCGTGATTGCCATCGTCTCTGCGGTGATCTGTTGGGTCATCATGAAGAAAACGGTCCTCGGGTATGAGATGCGCGCTGTGGGCAACAACAAGGAGGCCGCGAATTTCGCCGGCATCCCGGTCAACCGCGTGCTGATCAAGACGGCGATCCTGTCTGGCGGCATCGCCGCCCTTGCCGGCTTCTCGGAAGTGTCGGGCCTGAAGGGCAACCTGACCCTCGATCTGTCGCCGGGCTACGGATATTCGGGCATCGTGGTGGCGATGCTGGCCATGCTCAATCCGCTCGGCGTCATCGCCTCGGCCATCTTCGTGGCAGGCATCTTCGTTGGCGCCGACGCCATGAGCCGCACTGCAGGCGTGCCGAGCTATATCGCGCAGGTGATGGTGGCGACCGCGCTTCTGACCATGGTCACGGCCATTTTGCTGACGCGCTATCGGGTGAGGTGGAAGTGATGGAGCAGGCCCTCGAAATCCTCTTCACCGCCTCCTTCTGGGTGGCTGCGATCCGCATCGCATCGCCGCTGATATTCGCCACCATGGGCGAACTGATCTGCGAGCGCGCGGGCGTCCTCAATCTCGGCATCGAAGGCATCATGACCGCCGGCGCCTTTGCCGGCTGGTTCACCGTCTATTCCGGCGGCGACCTGTGGACTGGCGTGGCCGTCGCGGCGCTCGCCGGGGCCATGTTCGGCCTGCTGCACGCCACGCTCACCGTGCCGCTTGGCCTGTCGCAGCATGTGGTGGGCATCGGCGTCACGCTGCTGGCCACCAGCCTCACCTACTTCACCTACAGGCTGGCGCTGCCGCAGGTCACCACGCCCCCCAAGATCGAGCCGTTCCAGCCGCTGCCCATTCCCGGCCTGTCGAAGATACCGGTGCTGGGCGAGGCCTTGTTCACACAGACGCCGCTCACCTATTTGGCCTTTGTGACGGTCGCCGTGGTTGCCTGGATGCTCTATCGCACGCCGATCGGCCTTGCCGTGCGCGCGGCGGGTGAAAACCCCTCGGCCGTCGAGGCGCAGGGCATCAGCGTCACCGGCCTCCGCATGGGCGCGGTCATGGTCGGCAGCGCACTGATGGCGGTCGGCGGGGCGTTCCTCACCATGTCGGCCTTCAACTCCTTCTTCTTCGAGATGATCAACGGCCGCGGCTGGATCTGCATCGCGCTGGTGGTGTTCGGCTCGTGGCGGCCGGGCAAGGCGCTGCTCGGCGCCATACTTTTTGCCGCCTTCGATGCGTATCAGATCCGCCTGCAGCAGATTTCCGGTGGCGTGGTGCCCTATCAGGTGTTCCTGATGATGCCCTATGCGCTGTCCATCCTGGCGCTGATCCTGGTGGCGCGCCGCGCTACCTATCCCAAGGCGCTGATGATCCCCTACCAGAAAGGCGAGAGATGAGCTTTGACCTGATTGTCCGTGGCGGAATTCTTCCGGACGGCAACACCGCCGACATCGGCATCAAGGGCGACAAGATTGCGGCCATCGAGCCCCGGCTCGAAGCCGAGGCAGGCAAGGTGGTGGATGCCACCGGCAATCTCGTTTCGCAGCCTTTCGTCGATCCGCATTTCCACATGGATGCCACGCTCTCCTACGGCATCCCGCGCATCAATGCCTCGGGCACGCTGCTCGAAGGCATCGCGCTCTGGGGCGAGCTGAAGCCGCTCCTCACCCATGAGGCGGTCAAGAGCCGCGCGCTCGCCTATTGCGACTGGGCCGTCTCGATGGGCCTGCTTGCCATCCGCACCCATGTCGACACCTGCGACGACCGGCTGCTCGCCGTGGAAGCGCTGCTGGAAGTCAAGAAGGAGGTCGCGCCCTACATCGACCTGCAACTCGTCGCTTTCCCGCAGGACGGTTTTTATCGCTCGCCAACCGCGCGCGAAAACACGATCCGCGCGCTCGACATGGGCGTTGAGATCGTCGGCGGCATTCCGCATTTCGAGCGCACAATGGCCGACGGAACCCGCTCGGTGACGGAGCTGTGCGAGATCGCGGCGGAGCGCGGCCTGATGGTCGACATGCATTGCGACGAGACGGACGATCCGAATTCGCGCCACATCGAACAACTGGCCTATGAGACGCAGCGCCTCGGCCTGCAGGGGCGCGTCAACGGCTCGCACCTCACCTCCATGCATTCCATGGACAACTATTACGTCTCCAAGCTCCTGCCGCTGATTGCCGAGGCGGGCGTTTCGGCCTGCCCGAACCCGCTCATCAACATTGTCATCCAGGGCCGCCACGACACCTATCCCAAGCGTCGCGGCATGACGCGCGTGCCCGAAATGCTGAAGGCCGGCATCAAGGTCGGCTTCGGCCAGGATTGCGTGCTCGACCCGTGGTATCCGCTCGGCACCGCCGACATGCTCGACGTCGCCTTCATGGGCCTGCATGTGGCGCAGATGACCAGCCCCGCCGATATGCGCCAGTGCTTTGACATGGTCACCAGGACCAATGCCGAGATCATGGGTCTGCACGACTACGGCCTCGAAGTCGGCAAGACGGCGAGCCTCGTGGTGCTCGACGCCGGCAATCCGGTCGAGGCGCTGCGCCTGCGCGCCGAGCGCCTGTGCGTGGTCGCCAAGGGCAAGGTTGTGGCCACGCGCCAGAAGCAGGAGACGCAGCTTTCGCTCTCCGGCCGTCCTGGCAGCGTCAACCGCCGCCACAAGACCCCCTGAGCCCCGCAGAGCTTTTGAGGCCATGCGTGTCGACATTTGTTGACACGCGTGGCTTTGCTCTATATTTAACCTATGAGTTAATTAACAAGACGGTTTAGTTCCATGTCGACCGACAGGCTCAGTGCCACCTTCGCGGCTCTCGCCGATCCCACGCGCCGGGCGATTCTGGCGCGGCTGGCGCGCGGCGAGGCGTCGGTGTCGGAACTTGCCGAGCCATTCGATATGAGTCTGCCGGCCGTCTCCAAGCATCTGAAGGTGCTGGAAAATGCCGGGCTCATCACGCGTGGCCGCGAGGCACAGTGGCGCCCCTGTAAGCTGGAGGCCGCGCCGCTGCGCGACATTGCCGGCTGGGTCGAAACCTATCGCCGCTTCTGGGAGGCCAGCTTCGACCGGCTCGATGAGTATCTGAAGGAAGTTCAAAAAGGAGAAGGAAATGGCCCAAGCAGCTAATGCGCGGGAAGAGCAGACGCACGAACTCCTCATCACGCGGGTTTTCGATGCACCGCGCAGCCTGGTGTTCCGCGTCTGGACGAGCCCCGAGCATCTCTATCGCTGGTGGGGGCCGAAAGATTTCACCACGCCTTCGGTGAAGATGGATTTCCGGCCCGGCGGCGCCTATCGCTCGACCATCCGTTCACCGGCGGGCGTGGATCACACCATGGTCGGCACCTATCGCGAGATCGTGGAGCCCGAGCGCATCGTGTTTACCTTCGCCTGGGAGGGCGAGGACGGCGAGCCCGGCATGGACACGCTGGTGTCCGTGACCTTCGCAGACGAGGGCGGCAAGACCAGGCTGACGTTCCACCAGGCGCCGTTCCAAACGATCGAAGACCGCGACTCGCATGTCGAAGGCTGGAGCGGGGTCATGGATCGCCTGGCGGCCTATCTGGCCGTGGGCGACCACGCCGGGCTTCTTTGAGGGAAAGGCGCGGGTGCGCGGCGGGCATGAGGATCGTGCCGCCACGCATGCCCGCTGCTCATGAAAAACGGGCGCCGTGACCAAGTCAGGCGCCCGCTCAAATGTTTCATACCACCGAGGGACAGAATGGCGCCCCGGGGGAAAAGTCTCACGCCTCGTTGTTGCGCGAGAATTGGCCGGCGGCGCGGTAGCGCCACAGATAGCTCGGCAGGATCGTGCCGGTCGACTGCGGTTGGATGCCGATGCTGTCGAAGGTGCGCCCCTCGCGCTCGGCTTCGGCCGACACGACATTGTCGGACTTCAGCAGTGTCACCTGGTCGCTGGTCAGCAGCTTGCCCGGCAGCATGCCGAGCACCGCGCCCTGCAGTTCGGCCGCCCACCACGGCACCGACACCAGCATGCGGCGGCGCTCGATCACTTGCAGCATCTCTTCCATGCACTGGCGGAAGGTCAGAACGTTCGGGCCGCCCAGTTCGTAGGTCGTGCCGCGTTCGACGCTGCCCTCGACCGCGCGCGCAATCGCCTCGGCGACGTCGCCGACATAGACCGGCTGGAAGCGCGTCTCGCCGCCGCCGATCAGCGGCAGCACAGGCGAGTAGCGGGCCATGTTGGCGAAGCGGTTGAAGAATTGGTCCTCCGGGCCGAACACGATGGACGGGCGGAAGATCGTCGCATCGGCGATCGTTTCGCGCACGGCGCGCTCGCCTGCCGCCTTGGTGCGGGCATAGGAGGATTGGGAGTGCTCGTTGGCGCCCAGTGCCGAGAGATGGGTCAGGCCTGCGCCGATCGCGCGTGCGGCTTCCGCCACGGCGCGCGCGCCGAAATCATGCACGGCGGGGAAGCGCTGGCGGCCGCCCTCGGCCAGGATGCCGACGAGGTTGACCACATGGTCGGCGCCTTCTACGGCACGGTCGATCGACCACCTGACGCGGACATTGGCCTGGACGGGCTGGATCTGGCCCATGGCGCCGAGCGGCTGCAGATGGCCGGCAAGATCGGGCCGGCGGCAGCCGACGCGAATGCGGTAGCCGCGCGTTGCCAGCGCGCGCACGACATGGCGGCCGATGAACCCGGACCCACCGAAAACGGTGATGAGCTTGGGGATCTGGAGGATTTCGGTCATGGCTGGCTCCGGTCGTGCCCTTCTAGCTTGTCGAGAGCATCGGACCGAAAAGTGGGATCCGGTTTTCGGAATATTCCGATGCTCATTCAAAGTGCTGGATCGTCCTTTGTGCGTCCGAACGGACGCACGGCGATCCAGGCTCGTTCATAATGATTTTCGCAGGAAAGGCAAAGGGCGAGCGCGCCGGCTTTGTGCCGCATCTCCCAAAAGAAAAGGCCCGCCAGACGCATCCGACGGGCCTTTGATCCTCATCAGGGTAGCGGTTCGGTCCAGGCGTCAGAATTCCTTGCCGATCTTTGCGTCGACAGAATGCCGATTGCCGCCGCGAACGGCGAAGAAAAGGAAGATTGCTGCCCAGAGGATCGACTTTTCGGCGCCGGAATAACCCTGGCCGACGGTGACCCAGTGGAACCACACGGTGACCAGAAGCACGAAGGTTGCCGCAAACGCTGCCGGCCGGGCGAGGAGGCCTATTGCCACGAGAATGCCGCCGAAGAACTCGGTGGCCGAAAGCAGCGGCGACCAGAAGACGCCCGGATAAAAGCCCAGCCCTTCAACCATCTCGGTGGCCCCGAACGGATCGACGATCTTGGTCGCGCCATGCGTCACCAGCGCAAGGCCAGCGACGACCCTCAGGAGCGTCTCGACCCCGTCATGCAGCGAGGCATAGAGGCCGCCAAGGGCGGGAACGATCAGTCGTTTGCTGGAAGGGGCGGTGGCGTCGGTCAAGGCTCTCTCCTGTTGTTGCAACGCACAAGCGGGAGCCCGCCGGTCACCGTCAAGTCAACAAGCTTTGACATAAAGTTGAACATGATATTCATGTTTTCTAAGGGGAACCATAGCCGACAAGAGCCGTTGACTGCCCGGACGGTGCGCGGCGCCGCCGAAAAATCTCAATCAAATCAAGGAGATTCAGATGAACTGGAATCAGGTGGAAGGCAATTGGGAAAAGTTCAAGGGTCAGGTTCAGCAGCAGTGGGGCAAGCTCACCAATGATGATCTGGACGTCATCAAGGGTAAGCGCAAGGAGCTCGCCGGCCGCATCCAGGCCCGCTATGGCACGGCTGCCGACCAGGCCGAAAAAGACATCGACACCTGGCTTTCTCGCCACCACTGATCCCGGGTGATCCCTTTGAGCGTTGCAGCGTAAACGCGAAAGCGCTCCGAATCTTTCAGGAGTCCCGCTAGCGGGCGGGGCTCCTTAATTATTGACCATCATTGGCCCCAGCCGGCGATACGTTTGTAGATTTCCTTGTCGATAGCGATGCCGCTCCGCTCGGCCTTTTCGCGCGCGGCGGCCTTTGCCAGGCCCGGTATGTGAACGCCGTATGTGCCGGAAAGACGATCAAGTTGCGCGGCAAGTCGCGTGGAAAAATCTGGGTCGATCAGTTTTGGGTCCAGCGCCAGAACGAACAGGCCGCTGCCGGGGCTTTGCGAGCCGCTGGTGAAGCCTGGCGCATCGAGCGACCAGTTGGCGCCCGAAATACCCGCCGCCAGCACCTCCACCATCAGCGCGATATTGGCGCCGCGCACGCCGCCAAAGGCGAGCAGGGCGCCCTTCACGGCAGCCTTGGCGTCGGTGGTGGGCCGGCCTTCGGCATCGAGCGCCCAGCCTTCGGGAATATCGCGTCCCTCCTGCGCTGCCTTCCGGACATTGACGAAGGCCGTGGCGCTGGAAGCCTGGTCGATCACCAGCGGCGCCCCGCCCTCGACCGGCGCGGCAAATGCCAGCGGGTTGGTGCAATAGACAGGCTTGGTCGCGCCCGAACCCGCCAGCAGCGCCGGGCCATTGGTGGCGGCAAAGCCGACCAGATCGGCCTCGGCGAGACGTCCGACGAAATAGCCCAACGAGCCGCAGGTGAAGGCATTGTTCTGCGAAAAGACGGCAACGCCGAACTGCCGCGCGGTCTGCGCAAGGTCGTCGAAGGCGCGATCGAAGCCCAGATGCGCCGAGCCGCCCTTGGCGTCCGACAGGATGATGGCGCCGGCCGGCCGCGACAGTTCGGGCTCGACCGTGCCGTCGATACGGCCGGCTTCCAGCGATTCGAGATAGTCAATGAGGTGGCCGATGCCGACGGTTGCCTGGCCATCGCGCTCGGCGTCGACCGAGGCCCGGGCAAGCGCCTCCGCGGTTGCCTCGCCCGCGCCGGCGCGCATTGCCGCTTCCCGGCAAAGCAACAGGGCTTCTTCGAGGCTCAGTGTCACTGTTTCGCTCATGCTCACCCCAGTCGCGTCGGTATCCTGCCTTCGACCTTGCGAAAAGCGAAGACGATGATGCCGGTGATGCAGAGATAAACCAAGGCAAGCAGCAGCAGCGGCTCGTAGACCACAAAGGTCTCCTGCCGCACGCGCGAGGCGACGGCATAGACGTCGACCACCGTGATGGTGGCCACCAGCGGCGTGGCCTTGAGTTGCAGCACGGTTTCGCCAGCGAGCGTCGGCAGAGCCCGCTGAACCGCTTGCGGCAGCCAGATGCGGCGAAAAATCTTCCAGCGGCTCATGCCGAAGGCGCGCGCGGCTTCAAGCTGTCCGCGCGCCACGCCGGCAAAGGCGCCACGCATCACCTCGCCCTCATAGCCGGCGAAGGAGAGCGTCAGGGCCAGCAGGCCATAGGGCCATGCCTGCCTGAGATAGGGCCACATGAAGGATTCGCGGATCCACGGGAATTGCGGGAAGAGCGAGCCCAGCCCGTAATAGAGCAGCCAAACCTGCAGCAGCAACGGCGTGCCGCGGATGATAGTGCAGAACGTCTTGGCCGGCACGGAGAGGATCTTTGGCCCGGTGGCCTGGACGAGGCCGAGCGGGATGGCCAGCATGATGCCGAGCCCCGCACTTGCCAGCAGTAGCCAGATCGTACGCCAGATGCCTCCGATGGCAATCGGCAGATAGCCCGGCAGCCAGTCCCAGCGCATATAGAAGACGGAAGCGAGCACCAGCGCGGCGGCAATCAGTATCAGCACGATCCGGTGCGGCTGCAGCCAGGCCGAAGTCCGTGGGGCGGCTGTTAGGACGGAGGATTCGCTAGACATCACGCCGCGCCCCCCACGGACGGCAGCCCGCGTCTTGCCCAGCGCTCCACGCGGCCGAGGATCAGGTTGGAAAACAGGGTGAGCGCGAGATAGAGCGCGCCGGCGGCCATGAAGAAGGTGAAATAGGCCTTGGTCGCGCCTGCGGCAGTGCGTGTGGTCTGCGTCAGTTCGTTGAAGCCGACGATGGCCAGAAGCGCGGTGTCCTTGGTTGCGATCAGCCAGAGATTGGCGAGCCCCGGTATGGCGAAGGGCAGCATAGCCGGCAAAGTTATGCGCTTCAGCATCAGCATCAGCGGCATGCCGAAGGCGCGCGCGGCCTCGATCTGTCCCTGCGGGATGGCAAGGATCGCGCCGCGCAGCACCTCGGTCGAGTATGCGCCCTGCACGACGCCAAGCACAAATATGCCTGCCACAACGCCGTTGATGTCGGCCGGCGGATAGCCCCAGACGGCAAGCACCCGGTTGATGAGGTCGGTGCCGGCGAAATAGAGGAGCAGGATCAGCACCAGTTCCGGAACCGCGCGGACCAGCGTGGTGTAGACCTCGCAGAGGTCCTTGATCACCGGGTTGCCGTACAGCTTGCCGCAGGCGCCGGCGATGCCGATCGTCAGCCCGAGTATCGTGGCGCCGACGGCGATCATGATGGAGTTCATCAAGCCAAGGAGCAGGAACGAGCCCCGGCCGGGAGGTTCGAGCGCCAATAGCCCGAGGGTGCCGTGTCCGAAGACGGCTGCAAGGAAGTCAGACAGCTTGGTTCTCCTGCTCGGATGTACAGCCGGCATTCCGGGCGGCGGCGCTAGGCACCAGCCGCCCGGTCGAAGGGACTAAGCCTCAGTTGGCCTGGCTGGCAGCGCCGTAGATGTCGAAATCGAAGTACTTCTTGGTGATCTCGGCATATTTGCCGTTGTCGCGAATGGCCTTGATGGCGGCGCTGAGCCTTTCCTGCAGCGCGGTGTCTTCCTTGCGCACGCCGGCACCGACGCCGAGGCCAAGCACTTCATCATCGGGCGCGACTTCGCCCTTGAGGTCGCAGCAGGCCTTGCCGGCGTCCGACGCCAGGAAGTCGCCCAGCGCGATCGAGTCAGCCTGGGTGGCATCGAGGCGGCCGGCGGCGAGATCCTGATTGGCTTCGTCCTGCGTCTGGTACTCCTTGATCTCGGCTGCGGTGTCGCCGAAGTGCTTCTTGGCGTAGGCGGCGTGGATGGTGGAAACCTGGACGCCGAGCACCTTGCCCTTGAGCCCTTCGGGCGTGGCGTCGAACTTCTGGTCCTTGGCGCCGATCACGACCGTCGGCGTGTTGTAGTACTTGCTTGAGAAGTTGATCTCCTTCTTGCGCTCCTCGGTGATCGACATCGAATTCATGATCGCGTCGATCTTCTTGGTCTTGAGCGCGGGGATCAGGCCGTCCCACGGGATAGGTGTCAGCACGCAGTCAAGCTTCGCCTCGCCGCAGATGGCATTGGCGATCTCGACTTCCCAGCCGCCCCACTTGCCGGAGGCATCCTGGGTGTAGAACGGCGGGTAGGCTTCCGGCGAGAAGCCGACCTTGATCTCCTCGGCATGCGCAGCCGCCATGCCCGCAACGCCCAGCATCAGCGCTGCCGCGGCGATCTTCAGACCCTTCATCATATGTAAGACTCCCATTTTATCGTTGAGTGTTCCCGGGGTTTCCCCGCTTGCATCAACCGATGCTGCGGATGAATTGTTTGAGTCGTTCGGATTTTGGAGCGCCGAAGATCTGTTCCGGCGGCCCTTCCTCCTCGACCTGTCCGTTGTAGAGATAGATGACGTGGCTCGCGACTTCGCGCGCGAACTTCATTTCGTGGGTGACCAGGATCATGGTGCGCCCCTCACGCGCCAGATCGCCGATCACTTTCAGCACCTCGCCGACCAATTCGGGGTCGAGTGCGGAGGTCGGCTCGTCGAACAGCATGACGCGCGGCTGGATGGCGAGCGCCCGCGCAATCGCGGCGCGCTGCTGCTGGCCGCCTGACAGGAACGCCGGATAGACATCGCGCTTCTCGGCCAGACCCACACGGGCCAGAAGCTTTTCGGCCGTTGCGATCGCCTCGTCGCGCTTGACGCCCAGCACATGCACCGGAACCTCGATGACGTTTTCCAGAAGCGTCATGTGGCTCCACAGGTTGAAGCTCTGGAACACCATGCCGAGCCGCGAACGGATGCGCTCGATCTGCCGGCGGTCGGCTGGCACGCTATGGCCGTGACCGTCCTTCTTCAGCCGGATCTCCTCGCCATTGACGCGAATGAGCCCGCTGGTCGGATTTTCCAGGCAGTTGATGCAGCGCAGCAGCGTCGACTTGCCCGAGCCGCTGCCGCCGATGATGGCCACCACGTCGCCGTCGCGTGCCGAAAGCGACACGCCCTTCAGCACGTGCAGATCGCCGAATTTCTTATGCAGGTTCTCGATGTGGATGGCCTCGGCCGCGCCGTTCGGCGCCTGGCCGGGTGCTATGTTCGCGGCACCCTCGACGCTCATGCGCAACGCTCCGCGCGACACTCGCCAATCGGTCGAAAGCTTACTCGGCTACTCTTCATGCGATGCGCGATCCTCCCCAAGATCAGCATGGACCCGTCTGCGCGGGCCCGTCAATCCCGAGCATTACGGCACTTGCGGCGTTGTTATGCAAGTGTATAAGTAGCGTCATATGAAATTTTGTTCACTTTTTTCAGCACGAGGAAGCACCAGTGAACGCTTTCGGCTCCCAGTCCATGGCCGCTCCTTTGAAGCGTGTCCTGATGCGATCGGCGAAGAATTCCATGCGCGGAGCCGATCGGGCCGCCTGGCATTACGGGCCCGGTTTCGACCCGGCCAGGGCCGCTATCCAACACGCCGCGCTGGCCGAAATGGTGGCTGCTTCCGGCGCAAAGGTGGAATGGATCGAGGACCGCGAGGACGGGCTCTCGGATTCGGTCTTCACGCATGATCCGTCGCTGATGACCGATCACGGCGCGCTGATCCTGTCCATGGGCAAGGCGCTGCGCAAGGACGAGCCGGCGTTGCACGAGGCAACCTATGCGCGGCTCGGCATTCCGATCCTGGGTCGTGTCGAGGGGGCGGGGCAGGTCGAGGGCGGCGATTGCGTCTGGGTCGACAAGCACACGCTGGCCATCGGCCGCGGCGTGCGCACCAACCAGGAAGGGATCCAGCAGCTGGCCAACATCCTCGGGCCCCATGGCATCCAGGTCTACGGCTTCGACCTGCCGCTGTGGCAGGGCGAGGAGGCGTGCCTGCATCTGATGTCGGTGATCAGCCCGCTGGCCGACGATCTTGCGCTGGTCTATGCGCCGCTTCTGCCCGCGCCGTTCTACCAGATGCTGCGCGGCCGCGGCATCACGCTGGTCAATGGCGATGCCGACGAGTTTTATGCTTCCAACGGCCTCAGCCTCAACGTGCTGCCGACTGCGCCGCGCGAAGTGATCGCGGTGGCCGGCTTCCCCAAGACGCAGGCCGCCATGGAAGCGGCCGGCTGCGTGGTGAAAACCTTCGAGGCCGATGCGCTGTGCATCGCTTGCGAAGGCGGGCCCACCTGCCTGACCCGTCCGATCCTGCGGCAATGACAGCGCATTCCCGCCGCAAATTTCGCCGCGAGGGCGAGGAGCGGCGGCGCCAGGACCTGATCGAGGCAACGCTGGATTGCGTTGCCGAACGAGGCCTGCCGGGCGCCACCGTGCGCGCCATTGCCCAGCGCGCCGGCGTGACCGCCGGGCTGATCCGGCACTATTTTCCCGGCAAGGAAGAGCTCTTGCAGGCGGCCTATGCGGAAATCGTCGGCCGGATGACCGAGCAGGCCAAGGCAGCGCTCGCCATGGAAGGCGCCGGTCCGCGCCGCCGGCTCGCCACGTTCCTTGCGGCCAATCTCGGGCCTCCGGTGGTGGACACGCGGGTGTTTTCGCTCTGGGCGGGCTTCATCGGCCGCGCCCATGCCGATCCTGCGCTGTCGGTCGCGCACCGCGAGGGCTATCTCGACTTTCGCGACGAGGTCGAGGCGCTGGTGGCCGAAGTGCTCGAGGCGGAAGGACGCGCGGCAGGCAAGACGCAGCTGCGCCGCCACGCCATCGCCATCAACGCCATCATCGACGGGCTGTGGATCGAGGGCTGCCTCGCCGGCGACATCTTTGAGCCGGGAGAGCTGGCGGATATCGGCATCGCCACTGTCGAGGCGCTGCTTGAACTGGATTTACGTGAGGAGGAAAAGACATGACCACCGTGGGAGAAGCGCTGATCTCGCTATTGGAGGCGCATGGGGTCGACACCGTGTTCGGCATTCCGGGTGTGCATACGGTCGAGCTCTATCGCGGGCTGGCGCGCTCGAAGATCCGCCATGTCACGCCGCGTCACGAGCAGGGCGCAGGCTTCATGGCCGACGGCTATGCGCGTGTCACCGGCAAGCCGGGCGTGGCCTTTGTCATCACCGGGCCGGGGCTCACCAACACCATAACCGCGATGGGGCAGGCGCGGGCCGATTCCATTCCCATGCTGGTGATTTCAGGCGTCAACGCCTCGCCGACACTCGGCAAGGGGCTCGGCTTCCTGCACGAACTGCCCGATCAGCGCGGCATGATGGAGAAGGTGGCGCTGTTCTCGCAGCGCATCGAGCACGGCCATGAACTGCCCGAGGTGCTGGCGCGCGCCTTCGCGCTCTTCGCCTCCGTCCGCCCGGGGCCGGTGCATATCGAGATCCCCACCGACGTCATGGGCAAGCCGGCGGACGGGCTCGTTCCGCACGCGGTCGAGGCGACGCTGCCCCAGGCCGAAGCCTCTACCCTGGCGGAAGCCGCGCGGCTGGCGGGCGCTGCCCGCCGCCCGCTGATCCTTGCTGGTGGCGGCGCCAAGATGGCCGAGGCGCCCTTGCGCCAATTGGCCGAACTGCTCGACGCGCCGGTGGTCGAGACCGCCAATGCGCGCGGCCTGTTGCACAAGCATCCGCTCGGCGTGCCGGCGAGCCCCAGCCTCAAAGCCGTGCGGGCGCTGATTGCCGAAGCCGATCTGGTGATCGCGGCCGGCACCGAATTCGGCCCGACCGACTACGACATGTATGGCGATGGTGGCTTCGTGAAGCCGCAAAACCTCATCCGCATCGACATCGACGGCAAGCAGATCGGCCGGCATCCAGCCACGCTCGGCATCCGCGCCGATTGCGGCTCGACACTGGCGGGGATGGCGGAACTGCTGGCCTCGTCGCGCCGCAACGCCTCGGAGGAGGGCTGGGGGGCTCCGCGGGCCGAGACGGCACGCAGCCAGTCGCTGCAGGAAATCGGGCCGGTCATGCGCGGCCAGGTCGAGGCGGTCGAGATGATCCGCGACACGCTGCCGGGCTCGATCATCGTTGGCGATTCCACCCAGCCGATCTACGCCGCCAACCTCTACTACGACCACGACCGCCCGTCGGGCTGGTTCAACGCCGCCACCGGCTTCGGCGCGCTGGGCTTTGGCCCGCCGGCGGCAATCGGCGCCGCACTTGCTGTGCCGGATGCGCCGGTCGTCTGCCTGTCGGGTGATGGCGGTTTCCAGTTCACGCTGCCGGAACTGGGCGCAGCACTCGACGCCGAGGCGCCGGTCATCTTCGTCGTCTGGAACAATCGCGGCTATCGCGAGATCGAAACCTCGATGCGCGATGTCGGCGTCGAGCCGGTCGGCGTGTCGCCCGCCCCCCCGGATTTCTGCAAGCTGGCCGAGGCCTATGGCATGGCGGCGGAACGGCTGGAGGCTGTCGCGGATCTCCCAGCCGCGCTGAAGCGGGCACGCGAGACGGGCAAGGCCTGTCTCATCGAGATCGGGGTGGAGTAGGGCGGCTGGCGCGGGCGTACGCCCGCGCCTTCAATGATGCAGGTCGATGATCGGTTTGGGCGGCACCAGTGCCACTGACCAGTCCGTCGGCCGCTCGATCATGCGGTGCACGCGCGGCGGCTCGGCGCCGCTGTGCAGCTTGCGGATGCGTTCGCTGATCACGGCGTCGGCCTGTGTCATGCGCTGGTTGTGGCGCACATATTCGACCCAGGTCGGCGTGTGGTAGGTCTCCATCCACAGCTCCGGGTTTTCGAGGTCGCGCGATAATGTCCACTGCCGCGCACCGTCGCGACGGCGAATGCGTCGACGCTCGGCCATCACGTCGAGGAACGCCGGCACGTCCTCCTCGCGGATGATGTATTCGATCATGATGGCGATCGGCCCGCTGCGCGGCTTGAGGTCAAGCGCCACATGCGGCTCCTTGAAGCGGTTGGCCGGGTCGAGATTGAGCGTCGTCTGCTCGGGCAGCGTGAACCATTTTAGGCCGAGCGCCGCACCCGCGACCAGCACCACCGCCGACATCAGCAGTGCCTCGCCGGCGCCATAGGCGTCGGCCGCGATACCCCAGATCCAGCTGCCCAGCGCCATGCCGCCGAAGGTGGCGGTCTGGTAGAGCGACAGCGACCGCCCCACCACCCAGCGCGGCGTCGACATCTGCACCGTGATGTTGAACAGCGAGAGCGACGTGACCCAGCTTGCGCCGCCGATCAGCAGCGCCACGCAGGTCAGCCACGGCAAGGTGCTCAGGCCGGCAATCGCGGCGCAGGCAGCAAAGCCGATGAAGCCCAGGCGCACATTCCATTCACTGGTCAGCACATTCCGCATCCGCGAGCTGAGCAGCGCGCCGCCAACGGCGCCGATGCCGAAGGCGCCAAAGAGAACGCCATATAGAAGCGGGCCGCCGCGCACGATGTCGCGTGCCACGAGCGGCAGAAGGGCGAGCACCGAAACGGCACTGAAGCCGAAGACGAAGGCACGCAGGAGCACCTTTTCGATGTTGGGCGACATGGCGACATAGCGCAGCCCTGCCGTCATCGCGAGGCCGAAGGGTTCGCGCGGCAGGGTACGTGCCGATACGGGCGGCTTCCAGCGCAGCAGGACGAAGATGAGCGGCAGGTAGCTCACCGCATTGACGGCGAAGGCTGCGGCGGCACCGGCCGCGGCCACGATGGCGCCGCCGATCGCCGGGCCGACGCTGCGCGTCATGTTGAAGCCCATGCTGTTGAGCGCCACCGCCGCCGGCAGATCCGAGCGCGGCACCATGTCCCCGACCGAGGCCTGCCAGGACGGGTTGTTGAGCGCCGTGCCGCAGCCAAGCAGGAAGGTGAAGCCCAGCAGCAGCCAGGGCGTCATGGCGCCCAGATAGGCCGTGACGGCGAGCGCGACCGATACGGCCAGCAGGAAGAGCTGGGCGATCAGCATCACCCGACGGCGATTGTAATTGTCGGCGATGGCGCCCGACGCCAGCGAGAACATCATGATGGGCAGGGTCGTCGCGGCCTGCACCAGTGCCACCATGTCCACCGAGTTGGCGATCGAGGTCATCATCCAGGCGGCGCCGACGCTCTGGATCAGGCCGCCGAAATTCGAAGCAAGGCTCGCGGTCCACACAGAGCGGAAGATGCTGTGCTTGAAGGGAGAAAGGGGCGACACCCGCTCGGTCACGGAATGGTCTGTCATTTTCCTAGGCGTGCCACCCTGTCAGATCGCCACGATGGTCGATCATGTGAGTCGGTCGAATTCGTGTCAGCCTAGAGCAATGTCAGCCGCGATGGAATTTCGTTCCGTCCTTTCGGCTGTTGGCCCAAACAAAAACCCCGCCGGATCGCTCCGGCGGGGTTTTCCGTTCACTGGCAAGCGAGAAGACTATTAGTCTTCCTTGCTGCCGCGGTTCTTCAGGGCAGCGCCCAGGATGTCGCCGAGCGAAGCGCCGGAGTCGGTCGAGCCGTACTGGGCAACCGCTTCCTTCTCTTCGGCGATTTCCAGCGCCTTGATCGAGACCTGCAGCTTGCGGGTCTTCTTGTCGAAGGCGATGACGCGCGCATCGACCTTCTGGCCGACAGTGAAGCGCTCGGGGCGCTGCTCGTCACGGTCGCGCGACAGGTCCGAACGCTTGATGAAGGTTTCGATGTCGTGGTCGACGAGACGCACTTCGAGACCACCATCCTTGATACCGGTCACTTCGGCGGTGACGACGGCGTTCTTGCGCAGTTCACCCGACGAGGCGGCTTCGCCGACGGCGTCACGCGACAACTGCTTGATGCCGAGCGAGATGCGCTCCTTGTCGATGTCGACGTCGAGCACCTGAGCCTTGACCACGTCGCCGCGGTTGTACTCTTCGATGACCTGCTCGCCCGGACGGTTCCAGTCGAGGTCGGACAGGTGCACCATGCCGTCCACGTCGCCTTCCAGGCCGATGAACAGGCCGAACTCGGTCTTGTTCTTGACCTCGCCCTCGACCTGGCTGCCAACCGGATGGTTGCGAGCGAAGGCTTCCCACGGGTTCTCCAGCGTCTGCTTGAGACCCAGCGAGATGCGGCGCTTGGCCGGATCGACCTCGAGCACGACCACGTCGACTTCCTGCGAGGTCGAGAGGATCTTGCCGGGGTGCACGTTCTTCTTCGTCCACGACATTTCCGAAACGTGGATCAGGCCCTCGATGCCCGGCTCCAGCTCCACGAAGGCGCCGTAGTCGGTGATGTTGGTGACCGTGCCGCGGATCTTCTTGCCGAGCGGGAACTTGGTGCCGATCTCGCTCCACGGATCGCTCTCGAGCTGCTTCATGCCGAGCGAGATGCGGTGGGTTTCCTGGTTGATGCGGATGATCTGCACCTTGACCGTCTGACCGATGTTGAGGATCTCGGTCGGATGGTTGACGCGGCGCCATGCCATGTCGGTGACGTGCAGCAGGCCGTCGATGCCGCCGAGGTCAACGAACGCACCGTAGTCGGTGATGTTCTTGACCACGCCTTCGACCACCTGGCCTTCTTCGAGGTTCTGCACGATTTCCGAACGCTGCTCGGCGCGGCTCTCTTCGAGCACGGTGCGGCGCGAGACAACGATGTTGCCGCGACGGCGATCCATCTTGAGGATCTCGAAGGGCTGCGGGTTGTGCATGAGCGGGGTGACGTCGCGGATCGGACGGATGTCGACCTGCGAACGCGGCAGGAAGGCAACAGCGCCGTCCAGATCGACGGTGAAGCCGCCCTTGACCTGGTTGAAGATGACGCCTTCGACGCGCTCACCCTTGTTGAACTTCTCTTCGAGCTTGACCCAGCTCTCTTCGCGGCGGGCCTTGTCGCGCGACAGCATGGCTTCGCCCAAGGCGTTCTCGATGCGCTCGACATAGACCTCGACGGTGTCGCCGATCTTCAGCGTGCCGTCCTTGGCCTTGGCGCCGAATTCCTTCAGCGGAACGCGGCCTTCGACCTTCAGGCCGACGTCGATGATGGCCATGTCCTTCTCGATCGCGGTGATGGTGCCGCGAACGACCTGGCCTTCGCCCGAATGACCATCCGAGAAGGATTCTTCGAGCATGCTCGCGAAATCGTCGCGAGTGGGAATAGCTTGTGACATATGATCTCCTGGAGTGCCCCTCATGAGGGACAGGCGCCTGGGGTTCGTGTTGCGTTGGCCTGCCGGCGTTCCCGGGCTTTTCTAGCCCTGTACCGCTATAAGCGGTTTTTCCGGCGCAAGTGAATGCTGGCAGGCGGGTTCGTGCCCGATATGGAGACCTCCGCAGGTTCCGGCAAGGGAACAGTGCGGAAATTCGTGCTCAGGCAGTGCCTCTCTTGGCCATTGCATCGTCAACGATTGCCTTGGCCGCAAGAAACGCGGCTTCTATATCCATTTCCGACGTGTCGAGCAAGTGCGCGTCCTCGGCGGGCCTGAGCGGGGAATCGGCGCGTCCCATATCGCGCTCGTCGCGGCGCTGGATGTCGGCCAGGATTTCGGAAAACTCGGCATATCCGCCCTTTTCCTCGATCTCGTTCAGCCGCCGCCGTGCGCGCACGTCGGCCGAAGCGGTGAGGTAGAGTTTAACGTCGGCATCGGGGCAGACGACGGTGCCGATGTCGCGCCCGTCGAGCACCGCGCCCGGCGCAGTGGCCGCAAAGGTACGCTGCTTTTCCACGAGCGCCCGCCGCACCGCAGGGATGACCGCCACCTTGGATGCGGCTTCGCCCACATCGTGGGCCGAGAGCACGGCGCGGTCCAGCTGGCCGAGGTCGACCAGGCGTGCCGCTTCCAGCGCATGCGCCTCGTCGTCGAGCGGCCAGCCTTTCAGGATCAGCATATGCGCCACGGCCCGATAGGTCAGGCCGGTGTCGAGAAGGTTGAGGCGGTAATAGTCGGCCAGCCGGCGGGCAAGCGTGCCCTTGCCCGCACCCGCGGGGCCATCGATGGCTATGACGAATCCGCTCACGCTGCCGCGTCCATGGTTTCGATCTTCGCGCCCATGCCCGTCATCAGCCCCATGAATTCCGGGAAGCTGGTGGCGATCATGGTCTGGTCGTCGACGGTGACCGGCTTTTCGGCCGCCAGGCCCATGACCAGGAAGCTCATCGCGATACGATGATCGAGATGGGTCTTCACCGTGCCGCCGCCAAGGCCCTTGCCGCCGGGCTTGCCGCGCACGGCAAGCGTTACTTCGCCTTCGGTGCAGTCTACACCATTGGCTTCGAGCCCGCGCGCGACGGCCGCGAGGCGGTCGCTTTCCTTCACGCGCAGCTCCTCGAGACCCTGCATCAAGGTCTCTCCCTCGGCGAAGGAGGCTGCCACGGCCAGCACCGGATATTCGTCGATCATCGACGGCGCACGCTCGGCGGGCACGGTCACGCCCTTGAGCTCGGATGAGCGCACGCGCAGGTCGGCCACGTCCTCGCCGCCGGCATTGCGCGGGTTCATGAGCTCGATCTGCGCGCCCATTTCGATAAGCGTGGTGATGAGGCCGGTTCGGGTCGGGTTCATCAGCACGTTTTCGATGACGATGTCCGAGCCCGGCACGATGAGGGCCGCCACCAGTGGGAAGCCGGCGGAGGAGGGGTCGCCCGGCACCGCGATGACCTGGCCGGAGAGCTTGCCCTGGCCTTCGATGCGGATGTGGCGCACGCCGTCCTTGTCGGTTTCCACCTCGAGATTGGCGCCAAAGCCCTGTAGCATCTTTTCAGTGTGGTCGCGCGTCATCACCGGCTCGATCACGGTGGTGATGCCCGGGGTGTTGAGGCCGGCGAGCAGCACGGCCGACTTCACCTGCGCCGATGCCATCGGCACGCGGTAGCTGATGGGCGCAGCGACCTTGGGTCCGCGCAGCGTCAGCGGCATGCGGTCGCCGGGCGCGGCATTGATCACCTGCACTCCCATTTCGCGAAGCGGGTTCAGCACGCGGCCCATCGGGCGGCCGGAAAGCGAGGCGTCGCCGATGAAGGTGGTTTCCATATCGTAGGTGCCGACGAGGCCCATGGTCAGGCGGGAGCCAGTGCCGGCATTGCCGAAATCGAGCGGTGCCTTAGGTTCGAGCAGGCAGCCATTTCCGGTGCCCTGGATGATCCATTCTTCGCCGTTTTTCTCGATTCTCGCGCCCATCGCCTTCATGGCTTCGCCAGTGCGCAGCACGTCTTCGCCTTCCAACAGGCCGGTGATGCGCGTCTCGCCCGAAGCCAGGCCGCCAAACATAAAGGAGCGGTGGGAGATCGACTTGTCGCCCGGCATGCGAACCTTGCCGGAGAGCGCGGGCGAGCGGTTCGCCACCGCGGGTTTGGGAAGGGCTTGGTGCGACATGACGATAACCTCTTGGCAAAAACGGAAAAGGCTGGCTTTCCTGTTGCTGGCGCGGTCTCCTATCATGGGTGGCGGCGGCGGTCATCCCCCCGCGGGGGCGAGCGCTCCAAAGGCTTGCGGCAGCGCGAAAAATCGCGTTTTTTTGGCTTTGACAGTGCCCTAAACTGCGGTTAAGGGGACCAACCTTTACAAACGAGGATCTACGGTGGCTAAACCAGAGCTTGGCACAAAGCGCATCGATCCCGAGACGGGGCGTAAATTCTACGACCTCAACAAGGATCCGATCGTTTCGCCCTACACGGGCAAGTCCTACCCGCTCTCCTTCTTCGAGACGACGACTAGTAGCAAGGTTGTCGAAGAGGAGGAGGACGAGGTCGAAGAACGCGGTATCGACACGGAAGAAGAGAGCGCGGACATCGTCTCGCTCGAGGATGCCGATGACGAGACCAAGGGCGACGAGGACATCATCTCCATCGATGACGACGAAGATGTCGACCTCGGCGATGATGATGACACCTTCCTCGAGGACGAGGAAGAAGACAACGACGACGTTTCGGGCATCATCGGCGTCGGCGACGACGACGAAAGCTGATGTTTTGCTGGTGCGCCGCATGGCCGGCGCACCACATCGCCGCGTCCGTTCGGGCGTGCAGGGCGATCTGGCACTTTGAAGAGCATCGGAAATTCCGGGAAACCGGCTTCCAATTTTCAGTCCGATGCTTTGGTTTGAGAAAAAGCTAGAAAGAGGCTTGATCTTCTCAAAATGGGGCGCTAGAAGCCGCCTCACGGTCGGTTCGGGACGAAACGCCAGAACGACCTTCCCGCCGGAAACGGCACCCGGTTATGCCGGATTGTGGGGCCATAGCTCAGCTGGGAGAGCGCTTGCATGGCATGCAAGAGGTCAGCGGTTCGATCCCGCTTGGCTCCACCAAATTCCCCAAGAATTCTTTAGTTTACCAAAACCGTCCAGCGCTGCAGCGGGTTCGCGCGGCGTGGCTTCGTTTCCCGCAATCCGCGGAATTCCTGGCTTTTCCTTCAGGTGCGCTGCGTTCGAGAAGCATCCGGCTCTAGCTCAAGATCCGAATTGTGCCCCGTCGTCTGATTTGGCCGCGGCCCGTCGATGAATCACTTATCCCGAAAGCGGCCGGACCAAGGATCGGCGAATCACGAATCGCGAGAATCACTGTCGATCCGGGCGCCGGCCGCCGGCTGGCAAGAACCGCCGGATTGCAATATGCTCGCCGCGCCAGTTGGATTTCTGCGGTCGGGGACGGGCTGTGGTGCATTCGGGGACAAATCTTCAGGCTGTGAGGCGCATCGCTGAAGCGCCGTCGCTTGTTCGCGACGGCCAGGCGCCCGCTTTTGCTCACCTCTTCGAGAAGACAAGCCTTTGCCGGCAGGCCGATCTCGGCCTGCTGATTCCAATGCAGGGGAGGGGGTGATGCCTCCATCGCACAGGACCGCCGCCTCCAGTCGTCTCGACGCGGTCGCGCGGGAGAATGGATTGTCCAGGCGCGGTTTCACCTTTGGCTTGCCTCTCGCCCTGGGGGTGTGGCTGAGCGGAGTGCGGATGGCCCGGAGCCAGGAAGAAATCGAGGCGCCCGAGGACGATGTCATGGGCCCTGTCAGCGCGCGCTATCGCAAACTTGCGTCCTACAGCGACCAGGGCACGGTGGAGGTGCGCTACCAATGGCCCGGCAACCCGCTGGTCACGGAGCGCCACAGCTTCCGCACGCTCTTCAGGGCGCCGCGCAACTTCTTCTTCCGATTCGACGCTGATCCGGCCGCCGGTGGCGACGCGTTGGTCATCTGGTGCGATGGAGGCGCCTTTCAAAGCTGGTGGAAAGCGACGGGCGTCCACACCGTGCATGACGGCGGCAAGGGGGCCGTCGCCTTCCTGACCGCGCAATCGCCGACGAAGGATTCGGCAAATCTGATCGCACCGCATCTTTTTCCCCAGGCCAAACTGCCGGGGCCGACCTATGGCCTGATCGAGCCACGCGAAAATGGCGACGACGAGCTTGCCGGCCGCCGCTGCCGCAAGATCGTGGCCGACCAGCGCGTCACTGGCGTGGTGACGGTGGAGAAGCGGCCGACGACGGTGTGGATCGATCAGGACAGCGGTCTGGTTCGCAAGGTGGTGGTCGACGCGGAGGTGAACAGCCCGGCAGGTATGATCGACCAGCGCATATTCCTGATCGAGCCGGTGGTCGACCCAGAACTTTCAGATGACCAGTTCATCTTCGCGCCGCCGGGAAGCGCGCCATGAGGCGGCTTCTGTGGCTGGTGCTCTTTCTTGCGCTGTCGGCGCTCCAGGCGCTTGCCCAGGATGCTGGTGACAGCAGGCAGGTCCAGATCTATCTTGCCGTCGAGATTGCCGACAAGCCGGCTGGCGCCGTCGCCGTGCCCGGGGAAAAGGTCGCCACGGTGCGCGGCAAGGCCGTAAGGATCAGCGGCATCACATCGCGCGATCTTGCGGGCAAGTCGCTTCTGGTCACCGTCACGCCGCCGCAGGAGTTCGAGCCGGACGGTCCGGAGCCGGAAAGCAAGTGCGGGGACGATGACGCGCCGGCGAAGGCGACCACCATGTTCACGCGCGAAAAGCCAAGCGTGCTCAGCGCCGAGGTGGGCCGGGACGGCAATTTCGAAGTCCTGTTCACCCCGAAAGTAACGGGCACGCATGAGGTCGAAGCGGCCGACGCGGAGAATGCCTATAGCGGGACTGCCGAATTCGACGTCACCGAACTGGAGGCCGAGGAACAGTGCGAGGCCATACCGCAAGACGAGATCGAGGAAGAGGCGGCCGGGCTCACCGAGGTGATCTGCGAGGCGACCGATGCGCTGCTGGAGCGCGTCGGCGATCTGCCGCCATCGCCGGCCAAGGATGAATTGGCACAGCGGCTGAAGGAACTCGCCGACGACGGCAAGGAAGCCGTGCCTTGTGGCGAGGCGCCGCAATGGGCGGTCGGCTATCGTCACCTGGAAAAGCTGCGCAAAGAGGTGCCGGCCATTCGGCCTGCGATCGCCCCGGCAACTCGCCAGATCAAGGAATGGTTGCGTGGCGCCCGGCAGGCGCGCGCCGAAGGGCGGCGGGCGATCGCGCAGATCACGCAGGGCAATGTCGTCTGCGACCAGCTCGACGTGATCATAAACGGACTGAAATTCGTCGATTTCTATCTTGGCCTGATTATCGAGCCGGAAAATTTCCTCGGCGACTGGGCAAAGGAGAACATCCCGACCAAGCTGGTGGGAATGATCCCGGCGGTCAAGCAGAACACGGTGCTCAAGGAAAGCATCGAACTCGGTTGGAAGGGGGTGACGACCTACGAGCCCAAGTTGGAGGGCGGCCGGATAAAGATCTCCCCCCAAGGCTTCGAACGTTTGCTGGCCCACCAGAAGATGGCGACCGCAATTTCCACTTTCTTGGCAAACCGAGTTTTCGAGGCGCTCTGCCAGACCTTCCAGGGGCCGATCGAGGGCACGATGTCGGCTGAATTCAGCGCCCCCAGCGGGATCTGGTGGCAATATTCGATCGGCATCACCGGCCAGCTCATCCTGCGCTATCCAAAGGACGCTAAGGGTGACGTGATTGCGCTTACCGGCGAATTCGTCGGCAATGCGAAGAGCATCAAGTCCTGGGACAATGCCGTGCCGGTGCTGTTTCCCGGCCTCGCCCAGGGAACGGTATTCCGCACCCTGCGCATTGAGCCCTTCGTGCTGGACGACTTCCCGGCCATCTATGAAAAGAATCTCGGCGTCAGCAAAAATCAGGTCGCGCCCGACTTCAACCCGGTCAAATCCATCATCGACCAGGGCGGCTTGATAACCCAATACGTCATGACGCCGGCCTTCTTCCGCGTGCCGGTACGGGCCGAACTGCGCGAAAAGACCTTGCGCCTGGAGCTTCAGCCGGCGGCGGTCGATTTCGACGATCTGCGTGTGAAGGTCGTCCACATCATGCTGCCGGTGCTGAGCCTGTGGCCGGAGGTCATCGACTATGCTCTGCCTTACAAGGGAGCGCATTTCATCATGACGCGCGCCATGAACGACGGCCCCGTCACCTTCGACGTAGAGCGCGCCGGCCTGACCATGAAGATATCGAAAGCCTTTACGCGCAAGAAGAACACGCAAGGGACGACCGGCGCCTACACGCTGACGGTCGATGCCTGCAACCCGGGATGCTAGTATGAGGTCCAGCCTTCTCGCCTTCCTGATCATGCTCGCCATGGGCGCATTCGCCCGTGCCGACCAGCCCGCCCCGTCGGTGATCATCCTCGACGCCTCCGGCAGCATGGCGGCCCGGGAGCCGGATGGAGATACCAAGCTCGACGCGGCAAGGAGGGTGGTGACCGAGACGCTTGCGAAATGGCCGGCGGGGGGCGAGCTTGCCTTGATCGCCTATGGCCATCGGCGCAAGTCGGATTGCGCCGACATCGAAACTCTCGTGGAGATGGGGCCGGTTTCGGCAAGCGAGGTTCAGCAGAAGCTCAAGCCGCTCAGGGCGCGCGGCAAGACGCCGCTTTCGCAATCCCTGTCGCAGGCGGCAAAGCTGCTGCCCGCCAATGGCGGCTCCATCATCCTCGTCAGCGACGGCATAGAGACATGCAATGCCGACCCTTGTGCGGTGGCAAGCGAGCTCAGGAAAACCAATCCCTCGCTCATAATCCATGTCGTCGGCTTCGGCCTTGCCAAGGGCGAAGCGACGCAGCTTTCCTGCATCGCCGAAAATGGCGGCGGAAAGTTCTTCGATGTCGGCAGCGCGTCGCAACTGACGCAATCGCTGGACACCATCAAGGAAGAGATCGCCGCCGCGCCGGTCGTTTCCGAACCTGCGCCGCAGCCAGCGCCTCCTACGGAACCGGCTCCCGTCCCCGAGCCGCCGCATATCGTGCGCGTCGGTCTCGCCGCCGTGGCGCAGGGGCTGGGGCCCATTGTCGACGCGCCCGTGCGCTGGGAGGTGAAGGACGACAAACATGAGACCGTCTTTGCCGGCGAAAGCCGTGCCCTTTCCCTCGACCTCGCAGCCGGAACCTATGAGGTTGTCGCCAGCGCTGCCAACGCACAAGGCAAGGCGAGTGTCATCGTCACCGGTGAGGAAGGCAAAACCTATGAAGTCGAGGTGCCGGCAGGCCGCCTCGATTTGGCGCTTGCTGCAAACAAGTCGGCCGCGCCCTTCGGTGATCTTGAAGCAGCTGGCGTCCAATGGACCCTGGAGCCGGATGAAGGGCAGGGCAAAGTCGAGATCCCAAGCCTTGCTCGTCCCTCGCTTCTGCTGGCGCCCGGCCGTTACAAGATTGGCGCCAAGCTCAAGGGGCTCGAGGCAACCGCGCTCGCGACGGTCGTGCCGGGTGCGCCGGCTGCGGTAACGCTCGATTTCAGGCTCGGCACGGTCGTGCTGGAAGCCGCTTTCGACGGCGAAGCCGAGACACTGGACGACGCGGCCATGCTCTCCTGGCGGATCGGCGAGGGCGACAGGGCGCAGACCATTTCAGGACAGGCGCGCCCGCGGCTCGTGCTGCCGGAAGGCCGATATCCGGTGACGCTGTCGATTGCCGGGGCGGATGTGCCGGCAAGCGCCGAGGTCAGCGCCGCCGAGGAGCGGGTGGCGCGTGTCGTCGTGGGCGGTGGCGAACTGGCGCTCTCCGCGCGGCTCGGGCCGCAGGCGCCGCCGATCGACGATTGGCGCGACGCGTTCTGGACCCTCGAGCCTGCCCAGGCGCTGTCTCCGGCAAAGACAATCGAGATCCAGCAGGCCGCTCCAAACGCGCCCCTGCCGCCCGGGCGTTGGCACATTGGCCTCAAGAGCGGCACGGTGACGGTGGAAAAGGAGGTCATGGTGGCGCCGGGCAGCAAGACGGCGCTCGACTTTGACTTGGGCGGCTCCCGGCTGACGGCAAGCGCCACACCGGCCGCGGGCGAACGAGCCGCCAACACCGTCTATTCGGTCTTTGCGCTCGATGCGACCGACACGCCGGCTACCGATGCGATCTATGAAGTCGGTTCGTCCGAAGACATGTCGACGATTTTGCCCGCCGGGAAATGGCGCGTGGTCGCAAGCGACTCCGATGGCCGCGCGGGGCAGGCCGACATCGAACTCGGCATCGGCGAGGAACGCAGCCTTGACCTCAAGCTCGAATAGTACCCGGATGGTGCGGCGCCCGACATTGTTTCATATCGGGCGCCGTCTCTGTTAGGCGCCAAGCTTGGCGCAGGCCGCAGCGATGCGCGAAAGCGCTTCCTGCAGCTCTGCCTGGGATGTTGCGTAGGAAATGCGGAAGTAAGGCGACAGGCCGAACGCGCTTCCCGGCACGACGGCGACAAGCGCCTCCCGCAGCAGATAGTTCGTGAAGTCGCGATCGCTCGCGATCCGCTCGCCCGACGGCGTGATCCGCCCGATCATGCCGGCGCAGCTGGCGAAGGTGTAGAAGGCACCTTCCGGAACGCGGCAATCGATACCGTCGATCTCGTTCAGGGCTGCCACCACCAGATCGCGCCGCGCCTTGAAGCTATCACGCCGCTCGGCGATGAAGCCTTGCGGGCCGCTGAGGGCAGCCACCGCCGCCGCCTGGCTGACTGAGGACGGGCACGAGGTGGACTGGCTCTGCACAACGGCCATGGCCTTGATCAGCGCCTTCGGCCCGCCCGCATAGCCGATGCGCCAGCCGGTCATGGCGTAGGCTTTCGACACGCCGTTCACCGTCAGCGTGCGATCCTTGAGCCGGGGCTCGAGCGCTGCCGGCGTGACGAAGTCGAAGCCGTCATAGACGATGTGCTCATACATGTCGTCGACCAGTAGCCAGACATGCGGGTGCCGGAGCAGGACGTCGAGCAAGGGGCGGTAATGCTCGGCACTGTAGGCAGCACCCGAGGGATTGGACGGCGAGTTCAGCATCACCCAGCGCGTCTTCGGCGTGATCGCCTGTTCGAGCTGTTCGGCGGTCAGGCGGAAGCCGGCCTCGGCGTCGCAGGCGATGAGGACCGGCCGGCCCTCGGCGATCTCGACGATGTCCGAATAGGACGTCCAGTACGGGGTCGGAATGATGACCTCGTCGCCCGGATTGAGCGTCGCCATCATCGCGTTGAACAGCACCTGCTTGGCGCCGGTGGCGACGGTGATCTCGTCGAGCTCGTAGGACAGGCCGTTCTCACGCTGGAACTTGTCGCGGATGGCGGCCTTGAGCGCCGGTGTGCCGTCGAGTGCGGTATATTTCGTCTCGCCGCGCTGCATGGCGTCCGAGGCCGCCTGCTTCACATGGTCGGGCGTGTCGAAATCCGGCTCGCCCGCGCCGAGGATGATGACCGGCTTGCCTTCGCGCTTCATGGCTTGCGCCCTGGCGCCGATGGCCAGGATTTCGGAGACACCGATTGCGGAAATCCGCGAGGCCGGCGCAAAGCCGGCCCCTTCGATCTTGTTCATCACGGTCATCGCAGCGCCTATTCGATGTCGAAGGAAACGCCCTGTGCCAGCGGCAGGGCTTTCGAATAGTTCACGGTGTTGGTGGCGCGGCGCATATAGGCCTTCCAGGCGTCCGAGCCGGATTCACGGCCGCCGCCGGTTTCCTTCTCACCGCCGAACGCGCCGCCGATCTCGGCGCCCGAAGTGCCGATATTGACGTTGGCGATGCCGCAATCCGAACCCTCGCTCGAAAGGAAGGTTTCGGCCTCACGCATGTCGAGCGTGAAGATCGAGGAGGAGAGGCCGGCGCCGACGGCATTGTGCTCGGCAATCACGGCGTCGAAATCGGTGTACTTCATTACGTAGAGGATCGGCGCGAAGGTCTCTTCGACCACGGGCCCCTGCTGCTTCGGCATTTCGACCAGCGCTGGCTTGACGTAGTAGGCGGTCGCCTGGCCGGCTTCCACGCGCTCGCCGCCGGTGACGGTGCCACCCTGCGCCTTCGCCTCGGTCAGCGCCTTTTGCATGTTGTCGAAGGCCGGCTTGTCGATCAGCGGGCCGACCAGCGCCGAGGTCTCGAGCGGATTGCCGACCGACACGCTGGCATAGGCCTTCTTCAGGCGCGGGACGAGCGTGTCATAGACGCTCTCATGGACGAAGAGGCGGCGCAGCGTCGTGCAGCGCTGGCCAGCGGTGCCCATGGCGCCGAAGGCCACGGCGCGCAGCGCCATGTCGAGATCGGCCGACGGGCAGACGATGCCGGCATTGTTGCCGCCGAGTTCCAGGATGGAGCGAGCGAAGCGCTTGGCAAGGCGCGGGCCGACCTCGCGGCCCATGCGGGTCGAGCCCGTGGCCGACACCAGCGGCACCTTCGGGTTGTCGACCATAACCTCGCCGATGGCACGGTCGCCGATCAGCACCTGGCTGAGACCTTCCGGCACCTCGCCGAAGCGGGCGATGGCGCGTTCGAGAATGGCCTGGCTGGCCAGGGCGGTGAGCGGCGTCTTTTCCGAAGGTTTCCAGACCACGGCGTTGCCGCAGACAAGCGCCAGCGCGGTATTCCACGACCAGACGGCAACCGGGAAGTTGAAGGCGGTGATGATGCCGACGACGCCAAGCGGATGCCAGGTTTCCATCATGCGGTGACCAGGGCGTTCGGTGGCGATGGTGAGGCCGTAGAGCTGGCGCGAAAGACCGACGGCAAAGTCGCAGATGTCGATCATTTCCTGCACCTCGCCGAGACCCTCGGAGGTGATCTTGCCGGCCTCGATCGAGACAAGGCGGCCGAGATCGGCCTTGGCGGCGCGCAGTTCCTCGCCCAGCAGGCGGATCAGCTCACCGCGCTTGGGGGCAGGGACGTTGCGCCAGGCGCGGAAGGCCTTGTCGGCGGCTTCGATCTTGGCGGCGGCCTCGGCGGCCGAAACCGTCTTCAGCCTTGCAATCTCCTGGCCGGTGACCGGCGAATAGGAGGGCATGTCTCCGCCCTTGTAGAGCTGCTCGGCGACACCGAGCTTGCTGAGGATCGCGGCGGCTTCCTCGACGACGTTTACCGCTTTCGCTGCAATGTTCATGACGGGCTCCTTTTTCATCCAAAGCGCGCGGTGCCGAGGCGGCCGGGCGAGGTTATCGCCTTGAGGCCTTGGGCAAGGCGCTTGATTTCGGGGTTGGTGTAGAGGTCGTAATAGGCCTGGTTCTTGCGGCCGATGGCATGCTCGGCGCTGAAGCTGCCGCCGAAATCCTCGACGGTGATGCGGAAGACCCAGTCGCGCAGCCGGCGCTCGTAGTCTGCGTCGGAGGCGGCCGCGCTGTCACGTGGCACGACGAGGTTGAGATGCACGCCGCCATCGCCGATATGGCCGAAGTCGCAGATGGTCACTTCCGGGAAGAGGCTCGGCATTTCCGTCTTCATTCGCTCGCAGAACGCCATGATCTGCCCGCGCCGGAAGGAGAGGTCGAAGGCGATCAGCCGGCCGGAATGCTTGACGCCTTCCGACAGCGCATGGCGCAGCGCCCAGGTCTCATGGGCAGGGCCGACGAAGGCATCGGCCAGCGGCGCCTCCTCGCTTTCCCAAATCTCGGCGAGCACGTTTTCCAGCACTGCATCGAGCCCCTGTTCGCCCTCACGCGGGGCCCAGGTCCGGCTGATCTCAGCAAGAATGACGTAGGGCGGCACGACACCACGCTGGAACGGGTTCCTCAGCGACGGCACGTGGTCGAGTGCAGCGGCGACGGCATTGCCGGACATGCCCTCGAAGGCCGAGAGGTAGACGCCGAGCCGATCTTCCATGGCGCGCAGCAGCGGCATGACGTGCGCTGCGCTCTTGGGCACAAGAAGCGCTGTCGCGGCCTGGCGAGGCGTTTTTTCAAGATTGAGGACGCATTCGGTGACAATGCCGAAGGCACCCGACGTGCCGATGAAAAGCTGCTTCCAATCGACTCCAGTGTTGTTCTTGCGCAGGTCGGCGGACAGCTCCAGCACTGTGCCGTTCTCGTCGCCCAGCACGACGGTGAGGCCAAGCGTGTTGCGGCGAACGTCGCCGTAGCGGAGGAAGCGCGAGCCGCCGGTGTTGGTGGCCACCATGCCGCCCAGGCATGGATCGGCGCCGAGATCGATCGGGAAGAACAGACCGTGCTCCTCCAGTCGCCGGTTGACTTCGGAAAGCCGAAGGCCGGCACCGGCTTTCAGCGAGCGGTTGTCGAGATCGAGTTCGAAGACCTGCGTCACGCGGTCGAGACTGAGTACGATTTCCGTGCCCGAGCCATCAGGCGTCGAGCCGGAGACGAGGCCGGTGTTGCCGGACTGCGGCACCAGCGCGAGGCCGTTCCTGACGCAGTAGGCGACGACGGCCGAGACCTCCTGCGTGGTGCGTGGGCGCAGGACCAACGCCGCCTTGCCTCGGTCGTAGCGGGCGCCGGTCTCATAGGCGGCAACATCGCCCTCGTCCTCGACGAGCCCCTTGTCGCCGAGGATGTGCAGAAACGCGTCCCTGTGCGCCCGGTCGATCATCTAGAACCTATTCCGCGGCTTCCTGGGCGGTCAGCACGCGGAGGCAGGCCTCGATCGAGCCCTGTTCGATGGCCGCGTAGTGGTCGAACTCGTTGAGCACCGCCGCGCCGAGATCGGCTTCAAAGCGAAGCTGGTTGGGGCTCGCCTTGAATTCCTGCTGCGCGTCGTCGCCAAGATTGGACTGAAAAATGCCAGCGGCGCTGACTGGCAAAAAGTCCTCGTAGACGATCGGGTCGAAGCGAATGAGGCCTTCGGCGATGAGGGTTTCGAGCGACAACGCTGCATCCGGAAGCCGCCTGGTCCGGCCCTTCTCGGTCAGCGAGTAGATAAAATAGCCCAGCCCATTGGCGCGGATATCGTCCCAATTGTCGGGGAAAGCCTGGAAGACTTCGGCCAGTGCTGCTTCATATTCGTGGGCGTTGGAGCCGTCGGCCGCAGGGCGGACGACAGCGCGCGAGCGGTTCAGCAGGTCGTCGTAAAGGGCGCGGCCCTTCGGCGTCAAACCGATGCCGCGCTGCTCGATCTCGCCGAAGCGCGCGGTGTGGGAGCCGGTCTTCCAGCTGCCGTCTGCGTCAGCGAAGGACACCGCTTCCTGCAAGGCTTTGAACGAGGTCTGACGCAGCAGGATCGGGCACTTGCGGCTCGGCGGACCCTCGACGACCGCCTTGGGCGCGATCCCATGCTCGGGCATGCGCGCCTGGACCGCGTCGATATCGAGCGTGCGGGGCGTCAGATGGTTGATATGCGGCCCCTTGAAGGACACAACATCGGCGACCAGCCGGTGGGCATCGTGGAGCCGGCGGTACATTTCGAGGCTGACATTGGCCTTGTCGTGCCAGCGGAAGGTCTCCAGCACCTCGGCGACGAAACGGCCGGCGTCCGCCTTGTCGAGCCCGCCCTCCTGTTCCGCCTTCTGCGTCAGCGCGATCGCTTCGTTCGTGAATATCCGGCGCTTGCCCAAAATCTCCTCGGCCTCGCGGCGCAGGGTCTCGTCGGCGATCAGGTCAAGCCGGAGAAGCGAGGTGAAAACGCGGAACGGATTTTTGCTCAGCGCCTTCTCGCCGACCGGACGGAAGGCGGTCGAATGGACAGGAACGCCCGCGGTCGACAGGTCATAATAGCCGACCGGATACATGCCCATGACCGCAAAGACGCGGCGCATCATCGAAAGCTCGGCGGGCGTGCCGAGGCGAATCGCGCCGTGCCGTTCTTCGGAGATACGGTCGAGCGTGTCGGTGTCCTCGAGCCGCTCGCGCAGGGCCGGGTCCCCGGCGAGCGTTTCATCGTTCACCTGGCGCACCAGTTCGATCAGCGTACCGTAGGCGGGAACTTCCGCCCGGTACAGCTCCGACATGGCGGCGGAGAAGGCCGCGCGGATCTCGTCGGCGGGAATGTGGGGCGAAGTCATGACGCTCAACTCTCTCACAGCGGCAAACTTAATTCTCGCGTGACTAATATGCCTTGTCTTGGCCTTCGTCTTATGAGATCGGATGCTGGCTTGATGCGTAAATGGAATGAACATGCGCCGAACGCTGGTTCCCGCTCTCGTTAATCTGCAGGCCTTCGAAAGCGCCGCCAGGCACGGCAATTTCACGCGCGCGGCGGAGGAGCTGAATCTCACGCAAAGCGCAGTGAGCCGCCAGATTGCCGATCTGGAGCGCCAGACCGGGCTGCTGCTGTTCGAGAGGATCAGGCAGCGCGTCGTGCTGTCGGCGGCTGGCGCGCGCCTGCTGCCCGAGGTGCGGCGTCTGCTGCATCAATCGGAGCAGTTGATGATCGGCGCGGTGGCTGCGGCCGATATAAAGGCCTCGCTGCGGGTAGCCACGCTGCCCACATTCGGAACCAGGTGGCTGGTGCCGCGCCTGTCCAAATTTCTGGATACCCACCCGAATGTGTCCGTGACCATCGAATCCCGCTCGACCCCGTTCGACTTCGACGAGGAGGATTTCGATCTGGCGATCCATTATGGCCAGCCCACCTGGGCGCGGGCGCGTTCCACCTTCCTGTGCAGCGAAGTGGTCCTGCCAGTGGCAAGCGGGAAGACGATCGAGAAGCTGGCGGCGCGGAACCCCGAAGATCTTGCCGACGCGCCGCTTATCCACCTCACCACGCGCCCGCGCCTCTGGGCGCAATGGTTCGAAGCCAATGGCGTTGCCGCCCAGAATGCCTATCGCGGCAACCGCTTCGACCAGTTCTCAATGATTATCTCAGCCGTTCTTTCCGGGCTGGGGGTGGGCCTTCTTCCATCCTACCTGATCGAGGAGGAAATCCGCAGCGGCGCGCTGACGACGCTTTTCGACCTGCCCATGGCGACCGAAAACAGCTACTTCGTCGTCTTTCCGGAAAGCCGGCAGAACAACAAGGTCGCCGTCGCTTTCCAGGACTGGCTGCTCAGCCAGGTCGGCGCCGGGCGTCCGAACGCCGCCTAGCGTCGTTGACACACGCTACACGCCGGTGGTCGGCCTCGGTTTCGTGCCGTCGATGAAGCGCTCGTAGCGGAAGGGCGTCGGATCGACGATGGGCGTATCGCCCGTTGCCAGATTTGCCGCCAGCTGGCCGGCAGCGGGGCCGATGCCGAAGCCGTGGCCGGAGAAGCCAGTCGCGATCACCAGCCCCGGCAGCGACTTGACCGGCGAAATCACCGGCACAGCGTCCGGCGTGGCGTCGATGAAGCCGGCCCAGCGCTGCTCTATCGGCACGCCTTTCAGAACCGGGAACATTTCTTCCATCTTCTTGCGCACGAGGTCCAGTCGCGCGGTTACCGGCGCGGGGTCGAGTGTCCTGTGGCGCTCGTAGACGCTCTGGCCCGGCTCCACCGAAGGCGACAGGCCGAAGGGGCCGGTGAAGAAATCCAGGCCGGCGCGCAGCCGCACCATGCGCCATTCCTGCGAGAGCATAGGCAGGAAGTCGCGGAAATAGCGGAAGCTGTTGGGGCTGATGTGGTGGAAATTGAGCGTGCCGTCCGCGAGCGTGTAACCGCCGTCCAGCCTCTTGCGATAGGCAAAATCCTTGCCCCAGGCCGCGCCATCCGGGCCGCCTTCCACTGGCCCCGTGCGCATCACGGAGGCGCGTACCGTCAACTGCGGCAGACGTAGTCCGAGCGAGCCGCACAGGCGGCTCGACCAGGCGCCGCCGGCGACGATGACCGTGCTGGTCCGGATGACGCCCTGTTCCGTTACCACGCCGCTGATGCGTCCGCCTTCGGTTTCGATCGAGCGCACGGCACAGGGTGCGAGGATGCGGGCGCCGGCGCGCTGTGCTGCCCGCGCGATGGCGGGAGCGGCCTTCTGCGGTTCGGCACGGCCGTCGCTCGGGGTATGGAGCGCGGCGCGAAAACTGCGCGTGGCCCCGGGCATCAGCGCCGAAAGCGCCTTGCCTTCGATCAGGCGGGTGTCCAGCGCATAATTGCCAGCGCGTTTCAGCCAGTCCTCATGGTGCGGAATGTCGCTGTCGTCCTCGCACAGATAGAGGATTCCCGTGCGGCGGAAGCCGACATCCTCGCCGACCAGCTCTTCCATCTGCGGCCAGAGCTTGAGGGCCTCGACGATCAGCGGCAGTTCGCGCGGGTCTCGTCCCATGCGGCGAACCCAGCCCCAGTTGCGGCTCGATTGTTCGCCGGCGATGTAGCCCTTTTCGCACAGAACCACCGACACGCCGCTGCGCGCGAGAAACAGCGCGGCGCTGACGCCGATGATGCCGCCGCCGACGATCACGACATCCGCCGCCCCGGGACGGGTATCGCGCGTTGGAACGGGATCGACCACAGGCCCCATGAAATTCCTCCCTCATGAAACAAAGACCGGCGGGCGACATTCCAACGTCGCCCGCCGGTTCCATGAGGCGTACCATACAGTTCTGTACGGGCTTTTGAAGCCCCTTGTTCAGGTCCGGAAAGGTGGCCGCTTCCTGCGAATTGGCGACCGCGACGGCATCACTGCGTTTTGAAACATTGCAAATCGCGCCGGTCATGGATCATCATGGGCCATGATGAGCGTGTCTTCGCAACGCCCTGCGTTGACCGGCGTCGAAGCGGCACGTGCGCTGCTGCTCGACGGGTTGGAAGCGGTTGCGCCCATCGATGTGCCGCTCGCCGAAGCGCTGGGCTGCGTTGCAGCCGAAATGCCGCCATTGGCCGAGCCGGTGCCGTCGACCGACGAGGCTGTGATGGACGGCTGGGCGTTCGCCTCGGCCGATCTCGTGGGCGCCTCGTCCTATTCGCCGGCCGTGCCGCCCGGTGAGGCGCGCTGGGTCGAGGCCGGCCAGCCCATGCCGCGGGGCTGCGACTGCGTCGTCGAGCCCGGGCAGGTCGAGGCGGCCGAGGAACAGGTGCTGGTGCTTGCCGACGCGGTGCCGGGGCAGGGCGTCCGCCGCGCCGGGCAGGATATTTTGGCCGGCCAGGCGCTCATCGCCGCCGGAAGCTTGATTTCCCCCTTCGATCTGTTGCTCGCCCGTCGCGCCGGCATCGAGCACCTGTCGGTGCGGCGCTCCTCTTTGCGGCTCATCGATGTCGCCGCCAGCGACGGCGGCACCGTCACGGTCGAACTGATCGCGGAGCTGGCGCGTGCGGCCGGCGCCTGGCTGGTCGGCATCGAAGCCGTGGCCCGCGACGCGGTCTCCATAGCCGCCGCGCTCGATGCCGAGCCGGCTGATATCGTCCTGCTCGTCGGCGGCACCGGGCTTGGGCACTATGACGAAACGGCGATGGCCCTGGCCGAGCGCGGCGTGCTTTCCGCGCATGGCATCGCGCTGGAGCCGGGGCGCAGCGCTGCGGTCGGTCGGCTCGGGCGTGTGCCGGTGATCGCGCTGCCCGGCGCGCCGGACCAAGCGTTTGCCGTCTGGCTAACGCTCGCGCTGCCGGCGCTCGACCGCCTGGCGGGCCGCCTGCCGCGTCGGGAGCTGAAGCTGCCGCTGGCGCGCAAGATCGCCTCCATCGTCGGCATCACGGAACCGGTGCTGCTGAAGCGCGAAAACGAGACCTGGGTGCCGCTCGCCACCGGCGTGCTGCCGCTGCATCTCATCGCGGAAGCCGACGCCTGGCTGGCCGTTCCCGCCGACAGCGAGGGTTTTGCCGCAGGCACCGAAGTTGCCGCCTTTAGGCTGCGCGAGGGGGGAACAGAATGAACAACGCTCCGACCAGGCCCGGCATCGAACAGGAGCAGTTCCTGGCGATCCTTTCACGCGAGGAAGCGCTGGCGCGCTTCGAGGCGGCGCTGTTCCCGCGCGCGGTTCCGGTCGAGCACCGGCCGCTCGCCAATGCGCTTGGCATGGCGCTGGCGGAAGACGTCGTCGCGCCCATCGATGTGCCGCCATTCGACCGCGCCAATGTCGACGGCTTTGCCGTGCGCTCGGACGACCTTGCCGAGGCAGGCGAGGGTCGCGCCGTGCGGTTGGCACTTAATGACGAACAGATCGCCTGCGGCACCGAACCCACCCTGCCAGTTCTTAGGGGCACGGCCACGCCGATTTCCACCGGCGGCCCTATTCCGCGCGGGGCCGATGCTGTCGTCATGGTCGAACACACCGAGCCGGCCGGCGACGGCATTTCCGTGCGGCGCGCGGCCAGCCCCGGCCAGTTCCTCTCCTATGCCGGCTCCGACATCGCCCGCGGCGAAACGCTGCTGCGCGCCGGCACCCTGATCGGCTCGCGTGAGATCGGCATGCTGGCCGCCTGCGGCGTCGCTGTCCTGCCGGTGACACGAAAGCCGAAGGTGGCAGTGCTCTCCACTGGAGACGAGCTCGTCCAGCCCGGCGCGCCGCTGCCGCCTGCCGGGGTCTACGACACCAACGGCCCCATCGTTTCGGCGGCCGTTGCCGAAAACGGGGGCGAGCCGGTGTTCCTCAGCGCGTTCCCGGATGACGAGGCGACACTGGAAGCGGCTATGCGAGAAGCGCTGGCCGGGCACGACATGCTGATCCTGTCGGGCGGCACCTCCAAGGGCGCGGGCGATGTCACCCACCGCATCATTGCGCGGCTCGGCAAGCCAGGCATCATCGCTCATGGCGTGGCGCTGAAGCCCGGCAAGCCGCTGTGCCTCGCCGTCTGCGACGGCAAGCCTGTGGTCATCCTGCCGGGATTCCCCACCTCTGCCATGTTCACCTTCCACGACATGATCGTGCCGGTGCTGCGCCGCATGGCCGGCCTGCCGCCGCGCACCGACGCCCTTGTTTCCGCCACCGTGCCGCTGCGGGTGCCGTCCGAACTCGGCCGCACCGAATTCGTCATGGTCTCGCTGGTGGAGGGGCAGGAAGGACTGGTCGCCTATCCCACCGGCAAGGGCTCGGGCGCTATCACCTCGTTCACCCAGGCCGACGGCTTTGTCCGCATCGAGGCGCTGGCCGATCACCTGCCGGCCGGGGCGCATGTCGAGGTGACGTTGTTCACGCCGCAGGTCCATGTGCCCGATCTCGTCATCATAGGCAGCCATTGCACCGGGCTCGACCGCGTGCTGGCGCCATTGGTGCGGCAGGGGCTTTCGGTGCGCTCGTTGTCGGTAGGCAGCCTCGGCGGGCTGGCCGCCGCGCGGCGCGGCGAATGCGACCTCGCGCCAATCCATCTCTTCGACGAGCGGACAAAAAGCTACAACGAGCCCTTCCTGTTGCCCGACCTCGAACTGGTGCCCGGCTGGCGGCGAATGCAGGGTTTTGTCCATCGCAAGGGCGATAAGCGTTTCGAGGACCTGTCGGCGCAAGCCGCTGTAATGGCCGCACTTACCGATCCCACCTGCCTGATGGTCAACCGCAACCAGGGCGCCGGCACGCGCATCCTCATCGACGCGCTGCTTGGCGGCACGCGGCCGGACGGCTATTGGAACCAGCCGAAATCGCACAATGCGGTGGCGGCTGCTGTCTTGCAGGGCAGGGCGGATTGGGGCGTCACCATCGCGCCAGTGGCGGAAGCTGCCGGCCTCAGCTTCATCCCGCTGACGGAAGAACACTACGATTTCGCGCTGGTTTCAGCGCGGCGCGACCGGCCGGCGGTGCAGGCGTTCTTGTCCTCTTTGCGCTCGCCCGAGGTGCGGCAGGCGCTGGAAGAGGCGGGTTTTCGGCCGGCGTAAAGAACTACCCCGCCAGCGCCACCAGCTTTTCCGCCTCGGCCAAATCCTCCACCGTGTTGGCGTTGAAGAACGGATCCACCGGCTCTACCGGCCAGGACACGGTGGCGAGCGGGTAGCGCGCGGTCCATCGGTCGATCTTGCGGATGTCTTCGACGACCAGCGCGTGGCGCAGTTCCTCGCGCAGCGCCACATTCCAGAGGCCGATCACCGGATGCGACTGGCCGGCCGACGCCGCCACCGCCAGCATGGCGCCTTCAGCGGCCCGCGCGTCGTGCAGCCGCGCCACCAGATCGCGGGGCAGGAAGGGGCAGTCGCCGGCGACGCTTGCCACCCATTGAACGCCGGGCCGCATTTGTGCTGTCCAGTCGAGTGCGGCGAGTATGCCGGCGAGCGGTCCCGGAAAATCGGCGACGCTGTCGGCCACCACGGGCAGGCCGAAGGCGGCAAAGCGCGCCGGATCGCCATTGGCGTTGAGGATCAGCCCGTCGCATTGCGGCTTAAAACGCTCGATCACGTGGTCGAGGATGGGACGCCCGCCGATAGCGCGCATCGGCTTGTCGCCGCCGCCCATGCGCCGCGCCAGCCCTCCGGCGAGGATCACGCCGATCGTTTCGGTCTTCGTTTCAGTCATCGCCTTCCGCGCCCTTGCGGTGATGTCTAGAGGCTTCCTCCTCGACGGAAGCGGGGTCCTGGTCGAATACGATCCGCTCCTCGCCCGAGACCGCGACAAAGCGTTTTCCGCGCGCGCGGCCCACCAGCGTCAGCCCCGCCTGCCGGGCGAGCGAGACGCCCCAGGCGGTGAAGCCGGAGCGCGAGACGAGGATGGGTATGCCCATGCGAACGGTCTTGATCGTCATTTCCGAGGTCAGCCGGCCGGTGGTGTAGAGGATCTTGTCGGCCGGGTCGACACCGTGGCGGTACATCCAGCCGGCGAGCTTGTCGACGGCATTGTGGCGGCCGACGTCCTCCATGTAGCAGATCGGCCGGCCCTGCTGGCACAGCACGCAGCCGTGGATCGCGCCGGCCGCGAGATAGAGCGAAGGCGTGGTGTTGACCGTCTTGGTCATCTCGTAGAGCCAGGAGGTGCGCAGTTCCGCGTCCGGCAGATCGATCCCTTCCAGCGCCTCCATAAGGTCGCCGAAGGCGGTGCCCTGCGCGCAGCCCGAGGTCAGCGTGCGCTTTTTCAGCTTGTGCTCATAATTGGTGTGGCGTTCGGTGCGCACCACGGCCACCTGCAGCTCGTCGTCATAGTCGACGCCGGTCACCACGTCGTCGGGCTTCAGCATGTTCTGGTTGAGCAGGTAGCCGATCGCCAGATATTCCGGATAGTCGTTGATCGTCATCATGGTGACGATCTCCTGCGCGTTGAGATAGAGCGTCAGCGCGCGCTCCACCGGCACCTTCACCTCGATGATCGTGCGCGTATGGTCGATACCGGTGACGCGCTCGGTCAGGCGCGGGTCATCCGGGTTGGGCAGGATCACGGCCGGTTCGGCCTTGTGTGGCGTCAGCTCCATGGCGATCTCCACAGGCGGCTTGGCACGCCGCCAGCTTGACCCCCAGTCTATAGCCTGTTCAAATCCAGGCCAATCTTGAAAGGGCGGGGGCTCGCGGCCTCCCTTTCAGGGCAAGCTCAGGCCGGCCTTCCCGCCCGGCGAAGACCGGAGGGAAAAACCATGGCGCAACTTTCCGACGACTGCTTCGCCTTTGGCGGGCCGATGATGACGGTCGACGAAGCGGTGGCGCTGATCGCGTCGCGGCTGACGCCGGTCGCCGACACCGAGACGGTGGCGCTGTCGGAAGCCGACGGACGCGTGCTGGCTGAAGACCTTATCGCGCCTCTACCGCTGCCGCCTTTTACCAATTCGGCGGTCGACGGCTATGCCGTGCACGGCACCGATCTGCCGGCCGAGGGCGAGAAGGTCTTTCCCATCGCCGCCCGCGTCCAGGCCGGCATGTCGCCCGGCGCGCTGATCGAGCCCGGCCACGCCGTGCGCATCTTCACCGGTGCACCCATGCCCGAGGGCGCCGACACGGTGTTCATGCAGGAGGATGTTCGGCTCGACGAGGCTGGCGACGTGATCCTGCCGGCGGGCCTGAAGCACGGCGCCAATGTGCGCCCCGTCGGCGAGGATATTGCCGCCGGCAGCGTGGTGCTGCGCGCTGGGCAAATTCTGCGTCCGCAGGATGTGGCGCTGGTCGCGGCCCTCGGCCTCACCGAGGTTTCCGTTCGCCGGCGCGTGCGGGTTGCGGTATTTTCCACCGGCAACGAGATCGTTTCGCCAGGAGCGACGCGCGGCCCCGCGCAGCTCTTCGATTCCAACCGCTTCATGCTGCGGGCCATGCTGGCCAGGCTCGGCTGCGCCGTCACCGATCTCGGCATATTGCGCGACGAGGGCGAAGCGATTGCCCGCGTGCTGGCGGAGGCCGCGACTGGGCACGACCTTATCCTCACTTCGGGCGGCGTCTCCACCGGCGAGGCCGACCATGTAAAGGCGAGCGTCGAAAGCGTCGGCTCACTGGTGTTCTGGCGCGTCGCGGTCAAACCCGGCCGGCCGGTCGCCATGGGCGTCATCCGCGGCGCGGCCTTCATCGGCCTGCCAGGCAATCCGGTGGCGAGTTTTGTCACCTTTGCCCATATCGCGCGACCTGCGATCCGGGCGCTGGCCGGGGCGACCCCCGAAACCCTGCTGGCAATGCCGCTGCGTGCTGCGTTCTCTTACCGCAAGAAACCCGGCCGGCGCGAATATGTCCGCGCAAGCCTGCGCAAGGGCGCCGACGGAACCTATGAGGCGGAAAAATTCCCGCGCGAGGGTGCCGGCCTTTTGTCGTCGCTGGTCGACACTGACGGGCTGGTCGAGCTCGGCGAGGAGGTCACGGACATTAAGCCGGGCGACGTCGTCCGCTTCCTGCCCTATTCGAGCTTGCTGTAGCTCCGATTGACCATCCGCCGGCCCCAGGTCATCGTGTCCGCGACATGACGACGAAGCTTGATCTGAGCGGACTAAAATGTCCCTTGCCGGCGTTGAAAACCCGCAAGGCGCTTCGTGGACTCGCCTCGGGCGAGCGGATCGAGGTCGTCTGCACCGACCCGCTCGCTTCCATCGACATTCCCAACCTGCTTGCCGAAACCGGCGACCTTCTTGTCGGAACCGAACGGCAGAACGGCCGCATCGTTTTCGTGATCGAGAAGGCAAACGGGGTCGTCAATGGTGGGGGTTGATTTACCTAGCGTCAGCTGATTGGCTTGCTCTATTGTGCTTGCAGGCTGGCATTGCTCCAACGTCGACGCGAAATGCGGGAGGCGGCGCAGGTGAACATCCAGGACCCGAAATTCAGGCGAGGCGGCGGCCGCGACCGTGGCCCCAAGGGCCGAGGCCTCGACGACAAGGCGCTGCACGAGGTGCGCGACCTGCTGATCGACAGGCCTCGCCGCCGCGACCTGCTGATCGAATTCCTGCACCTGATCCAGGACCACTATGGCTGCCTGTCGGCCGCACATCTGCGGGCGCTGGCAGAGGAGATGCGGCTGTCGCAGACCGAGGTCTACGAGGTCGCCTCGTTCTACGACCATTTCGACATCGTCAAGGAAGGCGAGACCCCGCCCGCGCCGCTGACCATCCGCGTCTGCGATTCCATCAGCTGCATGTTAGCAGGCTGCGAGACGCTGCTGAAGGAACTCGCCGCCGGCGTCGACCCGAAGGAAGTACGCGTGGTGCGCGCGCCCTGCATGGGCCGCTGCGATGCTGCGCCCGCCGCGCGCATCGAGGAGCGCGAGGTCGACCACGCCACCAGCGAGGGCCTGATGCAGATGGCCCGCGACGGCGAAACCAAGACTGTGGTCCCCACCTATATCGGCCTCGACGCCTATCGCGCCACCGGCGGCTACCGCCTGCTGGCAAAAGTGCGCGCGGGCGAGATCGGCGCGGATGCGCTGATCGAAACCATGCAGGCCGCCGGTCTGCGCGGGCTCGGCGGGGCAGGGTTCCCGGCCGGCAAGAAGTGGAGCATTGTGCGCTCCTTCAAGGGCCCGCGCCTGATGACCGTGAATGGCGACGAGGGCGAGCCGGGCACCTTCAAGGACCGCTTCTATCTCGAAAGCGACCCGCACCGCACGCTGGAAGGCGCCCTGATCGCCGCTCACGCGGTCGAGGCCGAGCGCATCTATTTCTACATGCGCGATGAATATCCGGCGGTGCTGGAAATCCTGCGCACAGAGATCGCCGCACTTGCTCAGGCCGGCATCATCATCTCGGGCTTGATCGAGCTACGGCGCGGCGCCGGCGCCTATATCTGCGGCGAGGAAAGCGCGATGCTGGAAAGCATCGAGGGCAAGCGCGGCCTGCCGCGCAACCGCCCGCCCTACATTGCCGAGGTGGGGCTGTTCGGCCTGCCAACCCTCAACCACAATATCGAGACGCTGTGGTGGGTGCGTGACATCGTCGAACACGGCGCGGAATGGTTCGCGGCCAAAGGGCTGCCCGGTCATCCCGGCATTCGCTCCTGGTCGGTCTCCGGCCGGGTGAAGGAGCCGGGCGTGAAGATGGCACCTGCTGGGGTCACCGCGCGCCAGCTGATCGAGGACTATTGCGGCGGCATGGCCGACGGCCACGAGTTCAAGGCTTATCTGCCGGGCGGCGCATCGGGCGGCATCCTACCCGCTTCGATGGGCGACATACCGCTGGATTTCGGCGGAGAGCTCGCCAAGCTCGACGCCTTCGTCGGCTCGCATGCCATCGTGGTATTCTCGCAGTCCGACAGCGCCAAGGACGTCACGCTCAATCTGCTAAAATTCTTCAAGCACGAAAGCTGCGGCCAGTGCACGCCGTGCCGCGAGGGCACGGCCAAGATGGTCGCGCTGCTGCAGAAGCAGGCGCCGTTGGACGAAGCGGCGGTCCGCGATCTCGAAAGCGTCATGCGCGACGCTTCGATCTGCGGGCTCGGTCAGGCGGCGCCCAACCCGGTCAACCACCTGCTGAAATACTTCCGGGGCGACCTGTGATGGCTGGCACGATCAAATTCACGCTCGACGGAAAGCCGGTCACCGCCGCCGAAGGCGAGACCATCTGGGACGTGGCCAAGCGCGAGGGTACGCTGATCCCGCATCTGTGCCACGTCGACCTTCCCGGCTACCGGCCCGACGGCAACTGCCGCGCCTGCATGGTCGATGTCGAGGGCGAGCGCGTGCTCACCGCCTCCTGCATCCGCAAGCCGGCCGAGGGCATGGTGGTGAGCACCGAGTCCGCGCGCGCGAAAATGGCGCGAAAAATGGTGTTCGAGCTTCTGGCGAGCAACATGCGCCCGGCGGAAGAGGGGCCGGACAACCAGTCCGCCTTCTGGCAGTGGGCCGCGTCCATGGGCATTTCGGGCAGTCGCCGCTACCCCTCCAAGTTCGACGGTGAGGCTGCCGAGTTCGACATTTCCAATCCGGCGATTGCGGTCAATCTCGATGCCTGCATCGCCTGCAATGCCTGCGTGCGCGCCTGCCGCGAGGTGCAGGTCAATGACGTGATCGGCATGGCTGGGCGCAGCAACCACGCCATCCCCGTCTTCGACATGCACGACCCGATGGGGCACTCCACCTGCGTGACCTGCGGCGAATGCGTGCAGGCCTGCCCGACCGGGGCGCTCTACGAAAAGTCGTTGATGGACAAGGAATTCCGCACCCGCGCGGTGCAATCCTTCGATCGCGTGGTGGACACGCTCTGCCCGTTCTGCGGCGTCGGCTGCCAGACGCGGGTAGCGGTGAAGGACAATCGCATCGTCCAGGTCGATGGTCGTGACGGCTTTGCCAACCAGAACCGGCTCTGCGTCAAGGGCCGCTTCGGCTTCGACTATGCGATGTCGCCCGAGCGGCTGACCAAGCCGCTGATCCGCCGCGACGGCGCGCCGAAGCACGCCGATGCCGACCTGCGCAACGTCGACCCGCTCACCGTGTTCCGCGAGGCAACGTGGGAAGAAGCGCTTGCGCGCGCCGCGAGCGGGCTGAAATCCATCCTCGACGCCCATGGCGGCAAGGCGCTGGCCGGCTTCGGCTCGGCCAAAGGCTCCAACGAGGAAGCTTATCTGTTCCAGAAGCTGGTGCGGCAGGGTTTTGGCACCAACAATGTCGACCACTGCACGCGGCTGTGCCACGCATCGTCCGTGGCGGCGCTGATGGAGGGCGTGGGGTCCGGCGCTGTTTCGGCGCCCTTCAACGATGCGATGAAGGCCGATTGCATCCTCGTCATCGGCGCGCGGCCGACTGTGAACCACCCTGTGGCGGCGACTTTCTTCAAGCAGGCGGCCAAGCGCGGCAAGAAGCTGATCGTCATCGACCCGCGCGGCCAGGACCTGATGCGTCACGCCACCCATGCGCTGAAATTCACCGCCGGCAGCGACGTGGCGCTGCTCAACGCGCTCATCCACGCCATCGTCGAGGAAAAGCTCTACGACGAGCAGTACATCCAGGCCAATGTCTCCGGCTTCGAGGCGCTGAAGGCCAAGGTGAAGGATTTTTCGCCCGAGGCGATGGCGCCGGTCTGCGGCATCGAGGCCGCCTTGCTGCGCGAGGTGGCGCGCACCTATGCCAAGTCCGAGCACTCGATCATCTTCTGGGGCATGGGGATTTCGCAGCATGTCCACGGCACCGACAATTCGCGCTGCCTGATCGCGCTGTCGCTCATCACCGGCCAAGTCGGCCGGCCGGGAACGGGGCTGCACCCGCTGCGCGGCCAAAACAACGTGCAGGGCGCGTCCGACGCAGGCCTGATCCCGATGTACTATCCCGACTACAAGTCGGTCGAGAACGTCGATATCCGCAGCCACTACGAGAATTTCTGGGGCCAGACGCTCGACCCGAAGACGGGGCTGACGGTGGTCGAGATTGTCGATGCCATCCATGCCGGCGAGATCCGGGGCATGTACATCATGGGCGAAAACCCCGCCATGTCCGACCCCGACCAGATGCATGCGCGCAACGCGCTGGCGAAGCTCGAGCATCTGGTGGTGCAGGACATCTTCTTCACCGAGACGGCCTGGCACGCCGACGTCATCCTGCCGGCCTCGGCCCATGCCGAGAAGCGCGGCACCTACACCAACACCAATCGGCAGGTGCAGATGGGCCGGGCGGCGCTCGACATGCCCGGCGAGGCGCGGCAGGACTGGGAGATCATCGTCGATCTTGCCGGCCGCATCGGGCTCGATTGGCACTATGGCGATGTCTCGGAGGTCTACACCGAGATGGCGAGCGTCATGCCCTCGCTGAACCACATCTCCTGGGACCGCATCGAGCGTGAGGATTCGGTCATCTATCCGGCCGACGCCGACGACAAACCCGGCAACGAGGTGGTGTTTTCCTCCGGTTTCCCGACGGCGGATGGCAGGGGCCGCATCGTGCCGGCCGACCTTCTGCCGCCCGACGAGGTGCCGGACGAGGCCTATCCGCTGGTGCTCACCACTGGGCGCCTCCTGGAGCACTGGCACACCGGCGCCATGACGCGCCGGGCGGGCGTGCTCGACGCCATCGAGCCCTATGGCATCGCCGCCATGAATCCTTACGAGATTGCGCGCAACGGTCTCGCCCCCGGCGACATGATCACGGTGGAGACGCGGCGCGGCATCGTCGAGGCTATCCTGCGGGCCGATCGTGAGGTTGCCGACGGCACCATCTTCATGCCGTTCTGCTTCAACGAAAGCCCGGCCAACAAGCTGACCAACCCGATGCTCGATCCTTACGGCAAGATCCCGGAATTCAAGTATTGCGCCGCCCGCATCGGCAAGGTCCGGCACGTCGAGGCCGCGGAGTAGCCGCGCCAAGCGGATGGAGCCATAGACCTCCAAAGAAAAAGGCCCCTCTCCTAGGGCAAGGGAGAGGGGCGCTGAACGGCGGCCGGTTGAGAGAGGGTCTTTGAGCGCCCGGCCGCTCGTGCTCCTTGTTTACTTGACTACCAGCACCGGCACCTTGCTGTGCGTTACCACTTCCAGCGTCTGGCTGCCGAGCAGGATGCGGTTCAGCCCGCGCCGGCCGTGCGAGGCCATCACGACCAGGTCGCATCCCTTGCTTTCCGAGGTGGCGAGAATGGCTTCCGCCGGCGTGCTGTCGTCGGCATGCATGATCTCGATCTGCACGCCCATCTTGTCGGCGGCTTCCTTTGCCGCACCCAGCACTCGCTGGGCGAATTCCTTGCTGCTCTGGTTGTAGCCCTCGATATCGGCGGGGCTGCCCACCCAGGCAAAATTGCCGGCCATGCCGTAGACCGGAAACGGCTCGGTCACCGTCAGAGCCACGACCTTGGCTTCAAGCGACTTCGCCAATGAAAGGCCCTGTTCGACGCCCTTCTGCGCCAGGTCCGAACCGTCGGTGGCAATGAGGATGTGCTTGTACATTCCCGCGTCCTTTCTATCGTCGAAATCACTATCGCTCGGCCGGCGCAATCCGTCCTTGATATGGATCAAACACCCAAAGCTTCCACGTGCACAGTGGGGACCGTTGGTCCAGAGGCCCCCGGGTGAAGGGACTTTCCGGTGCTTAACGCAGTTGCCGGGCTTGCGCGGGCCGGCGCGAGCGCGGATATGTGGATCAGGGTTAACAGACCACGAATTTAACAGTCGCGCCGGGCGACGGGCGGGGACAGACGACAAGGCGGCATGGCGTTCCGGTTTCTTCACACGGCGGACTGGCAGATCGGCAAGCCCTTCGGTTCCATACCGGGGGATGCGGGCGCTGAACTGCGCAGCCAGCGCATCGCCACCATCGGCGAGGTCGCCCGGCTTGCGGCCGCGCGCAACGTCGATGCCGTGCTGGTGGCCGGCGATGCCTTCGACAGCAACGAGGTGCAGGACCGCACCATCCTGCGCACGCTGGATGCGCTAAAGCCCTTTTCCGGCCGCTGGATTTTTCTCCCGGGCAATCACGATGCGGCACTCGCCCACAGCGTCTGGAGCCGGCTTCGCCAGATGGGGCCGGAAGAAAACATCGTCATCGCCGACCGCCCGCAGCTTATCGAAGGCTGGGACGGCCGCGCCGTCATCCTGCCTGCGCCGCTGACGCGCCGACGTGAATCGCTCGACCAGACGGAATGGTTCGATACAGCCGCGACGGCCGAAGGCGCCATTCGCATCGGCCTTGCACATGGCAGTGTGGCTAACCGCCTGCCGGGAGCGGCCGAGGCGAGCAACGAGATTCCCGACAACCGCGCCACCACCGCCGGCCTCGCTTATCTGGCGCTGGGCGACTGGCACGGGTCGCTGCAAATCGCCCCGCGCACCTGGTATTCCGGCACGCCGGAGACCGACCGCCACCGCGCCAACCGCTCCGGCTTCGTGCATATCGTGGAGCTCGACGGCCCGGATGCGCCCGAGCGTGTCGAGGCCGTGCCGGTCAGCCATTACCGGTGGCATCAGGTCGAGGCCGAGATGCTGGACGGCACCTGCAATGCCGGGCTCGACGCTCTGGCGGAACTCGAAGCGGACGCTGCCCGCCGCGTCGTTTCGCTGACGCTCAAGGGCGGCATCAGCCTTGCCGAGCGCTACCAGCTCGGGATCGAGTTGGAAAAATGGCGCAACCGTTTTCATCATCTCGATGTCGATGATGCGGGCCTGTTCGAGGAGCCGACCGACGACGATCTCGATGCGCTGGATTCTTCCGGCTTCGTGCGGCTGGCGGTCGAGCGGCTGAAGGCCCAGGCGGCCAATAATGCCGATCCGCAAGCGGCGGCCGCACGCGTGGCGCTTCGCATGATGTATGTCGACCACATGAATGGCGGGCGCTGAGATGAAGCTGCGCCGCATCGAGGTGAAGGATTTCCGCAAGCTCGGCCATGTCGTCATCGACGATCTCGGCGATGGGCTGAACGTCATCGTGGGCGATAATGAAGCCGGCAAATCAACCCTGCTCGCCGCGCTGCGCGCCGCATTGTTCGAGCGCCATCGTGTGGGCGGTGCTGCGGCTGCTGCCATGCAACCCTACAACCAGTCGGTCCGGCCCGAGGTTGCGCTGGAGTTCGAGCGCGACGGCGCGATCTGGAACCTTCGCAAGGCGTTCTGTCAGCGGCAGGAGGCGCAGCTTTCCGGCAATGGCGAGCGCTACACGGGCGACGCCGTGGAGGACAAGCTCGCCGAAATGTTCGGCTTCACGCCGTCGAGCTCGGGCGGCACCAAGCCGCAGGAGCATCACGGCGTGTTCGGCCTGCTCTGGGTCGAGCAGGGCATGTCGCACCGGCAGCTTGGCATCGGCGCCGGGCGCAATCATCTGGCGTCTGCTCTGGAGCGCGAGATCGGCCAGGTGACTGGCGGCGAGCGCGGTCGCGCCCTTCTGTCGGCGGCGGAGGCGCGCCGGGACCAGTTCTGGGACAAGCGTGGAAACCCGCGCGGCGACTTCAAGTCGCTCGCCGGGAAGATCGAAGACGACCGCCAGCAACTGGCCGACATGAACCGGCAGATGGCCGAGCACGACGAGCGCGTCAATCGCCTTGCCGGCATCCAGAATATCCTTGCCCGCTACCAGCGCGACGACACGCTGGAGGTTTTGCGCAAGCGCGCCGCCGCCGCGCGAGAGGCCTTCGCCGCCGTCTCCGGCCTGGAGGAGGCGCTGCGTGCCGCCGAGAGCTCGGCGGAGCGGGCGAAGCTGAGGCACGAGGCGAGCGTCGCGCGTAACGCGACCCGACAAAAACTCATTGCCGATCTCGCGGCCGATCTCGGCGCTTCGGAATCGGCGCGTCTGGCCCGCGAAGAAGCGTCCGCCACGCTGGCCCGGCTGGACGCCGTCGCGGCGCAAGCCGCAACGCGCCTGGACAAAATGGTCGAGGCCGAACGCGCCGCCACGGCCCGGCTGCGTGGCATGGAGCAGGCTCTTGCCCGCCGGCAGGCGGCGCAGGCCGTCGCGCGTTTGACCGGCCAGCTGAAACTTGCCGAGGAGGCGGACGAAGCCCGCCGCAAGGCGCTGGCGCTTGTTCAGGGCGCGACGCTCACGGCCGAGGACCTCGCTGCGCTGGAAAAGCTTGAGCGCGGCGTCGAGCAGGCGCGCATGCGGCTGGAAGCGGCCAGCGTGCGCATCACGCTTCATCCTTCGGCAGGGCAGGCCGCGCAGGTCGGCGGCAAGCCCGTCGGGGCGGAGCTGTCGCTGTCGCGTGATACCACCCTTGTGCTCGAAGGTTTCGGCGAGATCGGCATCCACCCCGGTGGCGGCACCGAGGAATTGGCACGCGCGGCAGACCAGTCCGCACAGGCGCTCGAAAGCGCGTTGCGCCGGCTCGGCCTTGCCGACATCGCCGCGGCGCGCGCGGCGCTGCGCCAGCAGGACACTGCCCGCGCCGAGGTGAAGACGCATGGCGCGACCGTCGCGGCCCTTGCGCCGAACGGCATCGAGGCGCTGCGCCAGGAACTGGTCCGCAATGCGCTGCTCGCCGAGGGCGGCGAGGCGCAGGCCGTCGAGCCGGCCGATATCGAAGCCGCCCGCCGCGCCAGCGTCGAGATCGAAGCGCAACTGCGCGGGGCGGAAGTCGAGCTGCGCGAGCGCCGCAATGCGGTCGAGGCGGCAAGGCGCGAACTGGCGGTGCTGGACGAGCGCGTCTCGGTTGCCGAGACCCGATGCGCCAGGTTGCGCGAGGAGCTTGCATCCGCGCGCGCCACCGCCGACGATCGTTTGTTGGATGAAGAGGTCGAGCGTGAGCGGCAGGCATTTCAGGCGGCCAATGAGGCGCGCGACGCCGCCCGGGCAGCACTTGCCGGCGCCGATCCGGAAGCCAAGCAGATCGCCCTAAAACAGGCCGAGCAATCGGAGCGCGAGATCGAGGCCGATATCCGCAGGCTCGACGTGGAAAAGCGCGAGATCGAGGCAGCACTTCGCGCGCTGGGCAAGGATGGTCTGGGCGAACAGCTTGCCCTGCTCGAAGGCCAGATCACCGCCGCCGAAGCCAAGCTCAAGAGTGTGGCGTTGGAAGCGGAGGCAGCAAAACTGCTCCACACGACGCTGGCAGATGCCCAGCGCGAAACCAAGGATCGCTGGCTGGCGCCAGTGCGCGAGCGCTCGGCGCCCTATCTGCGGCTCATCCAGGCCGACAGTGACATCGTTCTGCACGACGAGACTTTCGAAATCGAGCAGTTGGTGCGCAACGGCGTGGCCGAGCCTTTCGGGGCCTTGAGCGTCGGCGCGCGTGAGCAGATCGCCGTCATCACCCGCATTGCGCTGGCCGACATATTGCGCGAGGCCGGGCAGGAGGCCTGCATCGTGCTCGACGACGCGCTGGTCAACACAGACGAGGCGCGGCTGGAGCGCATGCATCTGGTTCTCGGCAAGGCTGCGCAGAACCAGCAGGTGCTGATCCTCACTTGCCGTGAGCGCGATTTTCTCCAACTCGGCGCGCCGATCCGCCGGATGTAGCTTTACGCCCGCATGATGCTGTGGCCGGCGGCCGCGCCTTTTGCCTTCTGCTCCACCGGGGCGGGCGCCTTGGAGCCGGCCAGCGCATAGCCATTGCGGCCGTTGCGCTTGGCTTCGTAGAGGGCGATGTCAGCCGCCTCAAGCGTCTCATCGACCGTCATGGCTGCAGCGGGTGCCCATTCCGCCACGCCGACGCTGATGGTGACGGGAATGGAATGGCCCCGCCAGTCGGCATCGTTTGCCGCCAGAAGGCGCACGAGCTCCTCCGCGATCACAGCCGCCTGCTGCAGACCGGTTTCGGGCAGCAGGATGCAGAATTCGTCACCACCGGTACGGGCCAAAAGATCCTGGCCGCGCAGCCGGCGCACCGCCAGCCGAGCGAAATGCTGAACGCAATGGTCGCCGGCGGCGTGGCCATGGCCATCATTGATCGACTTGAAGTTGTCGAGGTCGAGCAACAGGACGGAAAAGCCGCGACGGCTGCGACGGGCCCGCGGCATTTCCGCAGCCAGCCTTTCCATGAAGCTGCGCCGATTGGGCAGGCCGGTCAGCTCGTCGGTGCTGGCGAGCTGCGCAAGTTCGGCCTGAAGTCTGTCGACCGCCATCAGCAGGAAGCCCAGGTTCCATACCGTGGCGCCGAAGATGATGGTGAGCAGGCAGAACGCGCCGACCTTGTAATAGCCTTCCGTGGAAAGCTCGCCGAGCAGCCGCAGCGAGTTCATCACCGCTTCCGCACCCTGGCCGATAATGCCCACCGCTATCGCCACCACTGCGACCATGGCGCCCAGGCTTCGCCGTTTGGGGTGTAGAAGATAGATGGCGGCCATGCTGAGCGGCACGATCTGCGCCGTCGCGTAGACCACGTTACGCGCCACCTGGCTGTCGCGCACGACGAACATCGCACAGACCGCAAGTGCCGTCAGGACAAGGCTGAACGCCCACCCGGCTCGCTCTCCGTGGAAATGCAGCACACCGAGCCGCACCACGCAGAAGCCGAAGATCACCAGCGCATTGCCGAAGAATGCGAAGAAAAGATCAAGCCCGCCGCCCTGGAACATCAAGAGGCCGCCGCCGACGGTGGTCAAAATGCAGGCCGCCAGCCAGTAGCGCGCGGTATCGAAGCCGCGATAGACGACGGTGATTGCGCCCCACACCACGGTCAGGGTGAGCGAGTTGAGCAGGATGACCAGATAGAGGGTCAGAAAATCCAGTTTCATGGCGATCCGGATTGGGGGCGCTGTGAGCCTGAAGGTCTATGCGCGTGACGATCACCCAGCCATGGGCCGGGAATTTCACCGCGGGATGAAGGTGAAAGCTGAAGAATTAGGAAACATTGCCGCGAGATGGCACGGAAATGCCGGTATTGCCAGTCAATTCGACTGAACGCTCAGGTCTGGCCATCCGTACTGGAATTCACTATATGGGGCTCGCGCGGGACGGCCCGCGCTTCAAGACCAACGGGGACGGCCCCATTGTTTCGGAGATCCGAAGTGATGGAGCGAACTCGTTCTCTTCCACTTTCCCGGAAATCACCAGTCATCGCCGCAGCACGCCACACGGCTTGGACCTGCCTTCGGGCAGATCTGGTCCCGCGACATCGTGCGTCGGCCCATGGTGAATCAGCCTTACAACTTGGCGAGTCGCGATTCCCCTCCCGCTCGTCCAGCATTTCAAACCCGCGCTGCCACGCCAGCGCGAAAGTATAGGATCAACACAAGCAATGGCCTGGATTTATCTCTTCTTTGCCGGTGTCTTCGAAGTCGTCTGGTCGTCGACCATGAAGCAGTCGGAGGGCTTTAGCAGGCTGATGCCTTCCATCGTCACGGCTGTCACCATGCTGATCAGCCTGTGGCTTTTGGCGCTTGCCATGCGCACGCTGCCGTTGGGCACTGCCTATGCCATCTGGACCGGCATCGGCGCGGTCGGCGCCTTCATCGTCGGCATCATAGCCTTCGGCGAGGCCGCGACCCCGTTCCGCATCGTCAGCGTGTGCCTGATCGTGGCGGGACTCATAGGGTTGAAGCTCAGCTCGGGCCACTGACGAAATCGCAGATGGCGGCCATGCCGGCCGCCATTTACGATCCAGCAACCTTCCTGCAACCTTTAGCGTCTATTTTTGGTCACATGCCGACCGAAAATTGTAATCAATGGAATGCCCGCGATCTCGACGAGGCTTTTGTCCAGCTCCACAAACACCTAGTATCGGGGCCTTCTTTGGAAGGGGCGGAGAGCTTATCAGGCGCGCTGACAGGTGCGTTTAACTTGTTCGGCGGCGTGTAGGAGCTTGAGTGAAAGTCATTTCTGCCAGCACGCGGGGGCTTTGCCTGCTTGTCGGATTGAGTCTGGGCGCCGCGCCGGTCGCGCCGGCGGCGGCGTTCGACCTGTTCGGCGTCCATCTTTGGGGCGCCAAGAAGGCTGATTCGTTCGAAGACATCATCGGCGAGCCGCAGAACTACACGGTCGATTTCTCCGTTTCCGGCGGCAACGAGGATGTCGAGAAGAAACTGCAAGGCGCCTCCGGACTTTGGGCGCACCGTGAAAAGCCGGCATCGGGTGCTGCGGGCCTTTTGGCCAAGGCGCGCGGCGACTACCGGCGCCTGCTTGCCGCGCTCTACAGCGAAGGCCGCTATGGTGGCAGCATCAGCATCCTGGTCGGCGGGCGCGAGGCAGCCGACTTGCCGCCCGACACAGAGCTGCCCGACCCGGTGGCCGTGCGGGTGGTGGTCAATCCCGGCCCGATCTTCCTGTTCGGCGAAACCAGCATCATCAACCGCGCCCCGCCGCTGATCGATCGCAAGGACAAGATCAGGCTGCCCGAGGACCAGGGTTTCAGGCCGGGCGAGGTGGCGCGCTCCGGCGTTATCCTGTCCGCCGAGCGGCTGTCGGTCGATGCCTGGCGCCAGCAGGGCTTTGCCAAGGCGAAAGTGGCGGAGCGCAACGTCGTCGCCGAGCACGACCGCGACATCGTCAACGCGACGCTGACCATGGATCCGGGGCGCAAGGCCTATTACGGTCCGATCGATGTAGAGGGCACCGAGCGGATCGATCCGAAATTCCTGGCCTGGATGACCGGCATCGAGCCGGGCAAGGAATACGATCCCGACGATCTTGCCCGTGCCAGCAAGCGGCTGGCGCGGCTCGAAGTCTTCCGCGCCATGCGCTTCCAGGAAGCCGACGAGATCGGCAAGGACGGCTCGCTGCCCGTCAGCCTCATCGTACAGGAGCGCCTGCCGCGCCGTTTCGGCGTCGGCGGCAGCTATTCCACGCTCGACGGCGCGGGGCTCGAGGCCTACTGGCTGCACCGCAACCTGTTCGGCCATGCCGAGCGGCTGCGCGTGGAGGGGAAGGTGTCCGGGCTGGTGAACACCTTCAAGCCGGACGAACTGACCTACCGGCTCGGCGCGACCTTCGTCAGGCCCGGCGTCTATACGCCCGACACCGATTTCGTCTCCTCGGTCGTCGGCGAGCGGGAGGTGCTCGACGCCTATACCCGCAACGGCGCGACCGTGCAGGCTGGCTTCAACCGCATCTTCAGCGACGAGCTGTCCGGCCGGATCCTTCTCGAATCGAGTGCGGCGCGCTTCAAGGACGATGTCTTCGGCACGCGCAACTTCATCGACGTCGGCTTGCTCGGCGGCATCGTCTACGACAGCCGCGACAACAAGACCGACGCGACGGAAGGCTACTACGCCGAGGCGACACTGGAGCCCTACTACGAGTTCAACTACGGCAACCCGACCTTCCGCGCCACGGCCGAGGGCCGCGCCTATTACGGCTTCGGCGCCGAAAAGCGCGTCGTCGCGGCCGGTCGCATCAAGGTGGGCAGCATTGCCGGCCCGTCGGCTGCCGAGATCGCTCCCGACAAGCTGTTCTTCGCCGGTGGCGGCGGCTCGGTGCGCGGCTACGCCTACCGCAACATCGGCGTTCCGGTGGGCGATGGCCGCATCATCGGCGGGCGCTCGCTGATCGAAGGCTCGGCGGAACTGCGTGTTCGCGCCACTGACAGCATCGGCGTGGTTGGCTTCGTTGATGCCGGCTATGTCGGCGGCGATTCAATCCCGAACTTCAAGGACCATCTGCGCGTCGGCGTCGGTGGCGGCCTGCGCTACATCACCGGCCTCGGCCCCATCCGGCTCGATGCCGCCGTACCGCTCAATCGGGGCCCGGGCGATCCGAGCTTCGGTTTCTATGTCGGAATAGGACAAGCGTTTTGACCCGAATCTTTCTGGCCATCGCCCTTTTCGTCTGCGCGCTCCCGGCTTTCGCGCTGTCGGCGCTTGCGCAGGAGGCGGCCGATGCCGAGCGCTCCTATTTCGTCGGTTTCGTCGAGAACCAACTTTCGACGCCCGACCGCCAGATCCGCCTCAACAACATCCAGGGCGCGCTGTCGTCTGACGCCACCATTGGCGAGATCACCATTGCCGATCGCGAGGGCGTGTGGCTGCGCATCACCAATGCGCGCATCGTCTGGACGCGCTCGGCGCTGCTGCTGGGCCGGCTGGTCGTCGACAGGCTGGCCGCCGACCGCATCGACGTCATCCGCAAGCCCCTGCCGGCACAAGGCGCGCCGGCGCCTGAGGCAGGCGGCTTCCAGATTCCTGAGCTGCCGGTCTCCGTTTCGCTTGGCGCGCTCGACGTGCCGCATATGACTTTTGGTGAGGCCGTCTTCGGCCTCGCCGCCGACGTGGCGATCACCGGTAATCTGCAACTCGCCGACGGCTCGCTCGACACGACGCTGAACGTCAACCGTCTCGACGGGCCGGGAGGCAAGCTGGCGCTGAGAGCGGCCTATGCCAATTCCACCCAGGTGCTCGACCTCGACTTGAAGCTCGACGAGCCGGCCAACGGTATCGTTGCCAACCTTCTCAATGTCGACGGCCGGCCGCCGATGGCGCTCGCCTTGGCGGGCAAGGGGCCGCTCTCCGAGCTCGACCTCAACCTTTCGCTCGATGCCGACGGGCTGCGTGCGCTGACAGGCACGACCGAAGTGCGCCGCCGGGCCGACGGCTTCGGCTTCAATGCCGACGTCCACGGGCCGATCGCCCTCCTGGTGTCGCCGCGCTTCCGCGATTTCTTCGGCGCCGAGACGAAGCTCCAGACCTCCGGACTGGTGCGCGACGGCGGTGGCGTGCTGCTGGAAAAACTCGATTTGCGGAGCGCTGCGCTCACCCTCAAGGCCGCGGCTGAGACGGCCAGCGACGGCTTTCTCCAGCGCCTGACGCTCGATGCCGACATTGCCGATCCGGCCGGCAAGCCGGTGCTGCTGCCTGTGCCGGGCAAGAACACCGTGCAGCGCGCCAGCCTGAAGCTCGGCTTTGGCGACAAGCCGGGCGACGAATGGTCGGGTGCGCTCACCGTCAACGACCTTGCCACCCAGACCTTCTCATCCAAGTCGGTCGAGGTGCTGCTGTCGGGCCTCGCGCAGAACATCGCCAATCCGGCCGCGCGTCATGTGACTTTCGCCGTCACCGGCGGTGTGTCGGGCATCGTCGCCAAGCAGGCCGATGTGGGCAAGGCTCTGGGCGACCGCATAACGCTCGATATCGGCGGCGAGTGGACGGCCGGCTCGCCAGTCAGGCTCGCCAAGGCGCAAGTGGGCGCCAACGGCTTTGCGCTGTCGCTGACGGGCGATATTTCCGAGTTTGCCTTCAAGGGGGACATCGGCCTCAAGGCGAAGTCGCTCTCGCCTTTCTCTGGTCTCGCCGGGCGACAGCTTTCGGGCGGCGCCGATCTCGTCGCCAAGGGCGACGTGAAACCGCTGACCGGCGGCTTCGACCTGACGCTCGACGGCACGGCCGAGGGGCTGGGCATCGGCACACCAGCCGCCGACCATTTGCTGCAGGGTCAGACCCGCATCACGGGCGGCGTCGCGCGCGGCGAAACCGGCCTCGAGGCGCGACAGCTGCGCATCTTCAACGATCAGGTCGAGGCCAAGGCCGACGGCCGCTTTGCCACGGGTGCTGCCGATTTCGGGTTCGACCTTTCGGTGTCCGATCTGGCGCTGGTGTCCGACAAGGCCGCTGGCCGCCTCACCGCCAAGGGCCGCGCATCCGGCACCGAGGGACGGATCGGGCTGACCTTCGGCGCGGAAGTTCCGACAGGCACGCTCGTCGGCAAGACGCTTCGCAATGCCGTGCTGGGCTTCGAAGGCACCCTGCAGAAGGGCGATCTCAACGGCAATGTCACGGGCAATGCCTTCCTCGACGGCGTGAAGATCGATCTCGCATCGGCGGTCGCGCTCAATGACAATGAAAAGCGCCTTGGCGATCTGAAGTTCACTGCGGGCGGCGCGCGTCTCACCGGCGACGTGACGCAGAACAAGGACGGTCTGCTCGACGGCAAGCTGTCGCTCGCCGCACCCGATGTCTCCACCGCCGCCGCGCTGCTGCTCAAGCAGGCGACCGGCGCGGTCAATGCCGACATCGCGCTTAGCCACCAGGACGGCAAGCAGAACGCAACCGTTCGCGCCGACATCAGCAAGCTGACGGTCGACACCGTTCGCGTCGGCAAGGCCGACCTCAACGCAACGATCGCCGACTTGCTCGGCGTGCCGATCGCCGACGGCTCGCTGAATGCCAGCAAGGTTGCAGCCGGCGGCGTGGATATTTCGACACTCCAGGCCACCGCGCGGCAGGAAGGCCAGACGACGAATTTCGAGGCCATTGCCAAGCTCGACAACGGCGCAGTCGCCGCTGCCACTGGCGCGCTGTCGCCCGTCGAGGGCGGCTACAGGCTCGCCCTGCAGAAGGCGCAGCTGACCCAGGGCAATCTGGCGGCGAAGCTCGCCGAACCGGCCGCCCTGCAGATGCGCGGCCAGCGGATTTCCATCGACAATCTCGTGCTCGATGTCGGTGGCGGCCGCGTCAGCGCGCGCGGCGAGGTCGACGACAAGCTGGATATCGCGATCACCATCGCAAACCTGCCGCTGGCGATCGTCAACGCGATCCGCCCGGATCTGGCGCTGGGCGGCACCGTCAATGGAACCGCCAATGTCGGCGGCACCCGCGAAAACCCTGACGTGCGCTTCTCGCTCAAGGCCAATTCGATTGCCGCTGCGGCGCTGCGCGAGGCAGGGCTTGCCTCGATCAATCTGGACGCCGAGGGCAATTCCACCGCCAGCCGGCTGAACATCAAGGCGGCGGTGACGAGCCCTGACGGACTGCGCGCCACGGCAAACGGGGCCGTGCCACTCGACAAGGGCGCGCTGGCACTCGATATCGGGCTCGAATCCTTCCCGCTCGCGGTGCTCAATGCCGCCGCCCCCGGCCAGCGGCTCGGCGGCAACATCTCCGGTACTGCCAAGGTTTCCGGCCAGCTCGCCAATCCGGCGGCGACGTTCAACCTGCGCGGCACGGGCATCCGCGCCGCGGCCCTGGAAGAAGCCGGCGCAGCCCCCCTCGAAATCGCCGCCGCCGGCAACTTCGCCGACAAGGTGCTGACGCTGTCGTCGGCCAGCGCCAACGGTCCGCAGGGCCTGTCGATCACAGCCAGCGGCCGCGTTCCGGTTTCCGGCGAGGGCGTGGACCTGACGGTTCGCGGCGAGGCGCCGCTGGCGCTCGCCAACCGCTTCCTGGCCGAGCGCGGCGCGCAGGCCAGCGGCACGCTTTCGGCCAATGCCACCATTACCGGTAGCCTGAAGAAACCGTCCATCCGGGGCATGTTCTCCACCCAGGGCGCCGAGTTCGTGGATCCGGAAAGCAATGTGCGGCTGCGCTCCATCGCCGTCATGGGCACCATCGACGGCGACCAGGTGACCCTCCGCAACACCTCGGCCAATCTCGCCGCCGGCGGCTCGGTCAGCGCCAGCGGCAGCGTCTCGCTCGATGCCACAGCCGGCTTCCCGGCAAACATCAGCGTCACGCTCAACGATGCCCGTTATGCCGACGGCAATCTGGTGGTGGCCACGGTGGGCGGCAGTCTTGCCGTCACCGGCCCGCTCACGCGCGACCCGGTTCTTTCGGGCAACATCAGCGTCAGCCGGGCCGAGATCACCGTACCAGACAGCTTCGCCGGCGGGTCGGCCGCGCTCGACGTCAAGCATGTCAAGCCTGCCCAAGCCGTCGCCGAGACGCTGAAACGCGCCCGCGCCAATGACGGCACGCCGACGCCGACGGCCCGGCCCAGCGTCATGCGGCTCGACGTCAACGTAAACGCGCCCGCCCGCATTTTCGTGCGTGGACGCGGGCTGGACGCGGAGCTCGGCGGTCAGGTCAAGCTCACCGGCCCGGTCTCCGACATCCAGCCAGTGGGCGGCTTCCAGCTCATCCGCGGCCGGCTCAGCATCCTCAGCCAGCGCATCACCTTCGACGAGGGGTCGGTTACGCTGGTCGGCGACCTCAACCCGTTCCTCAACTTCGTCGCGCGCTCGCAGGGCACCGACATCACCGTCTTCGTCACGGTCAGTGGGCGCGCCAACGACATCAGCGTGACCTTCTCCTCGCAGCCGGAACTGCCGCAGGACGAAGTGCTCGCCCGCCTCATCTTCAATCGCGGCCTCAACGAACTGTCGGCCTTCCAGATCGCACAGCTTGCCGCCGCCGCAGCCGAGCTTGCCGGCGGCTCCAACGCCTCGCTGCTGGGCAATCTGCGCAGCGCCACGGGGCTCGACGATCTCGACGTGATCACCGACAGCAAGGGCAATGCGGCGGTGCGCGCCGGCCGCTACATCCGCGACAACATCTATCTGGGCGTCGAGGCGGGCGCGCAGGGCTCGACGCGCGGCACTGTCAATCTCGACATCACCAAGGACCTCAAGGCAAAGGGCGCGGTGGGGTCCGATGGCGACTCGAGCCTCGGCGTATTCTACGAAAAGGACTATTGAGCCATCCCAGCGATAAGGCCGGCTCTTTGATCGAGATCAACGACGCCGGCCGAGCGGGGTTTATTGCATTGCGGGACGGACAAGTCCGGAGACCGCATCATGCAAACAGATCTCATCCGCAAGCACGCCGCGCCCGTGCCGCGTTACACCAGCTATCCGACCGCGCCGCATTTCCATGCCGGCATCAATGCCGGCACTTATCGCGAATGGCTCGGCGCCATCGCGCCGGGCACGGCGCTTTCGCTCTATGCCCACATTCCATTCTGCGACCGCCTGTGCTGGTTCTGCGCCTGCAACACCAAGCAGACGCGCCGCTACCAGCCGCTCGCGGACTATCTGACCTATCTTTACCGCGAGATCGCCACGGTCGCGGGCGCCGTCGACAGTCGTGTCGAGGTCGGAGCGCTGCATCTTGGCGGCGGCTCGCCCACCATGCTTGCGCCGGACGACATGCGCGCGCTGAACGACGTGTTGCGCTCGGCCTTCAGGTTCCGACCGGACGCCGAGATCAGCGTCGAGATCGACCCCAACGACATGGACGAGGCGCGCTTCGACGCGCTGGCCGAGATCGGCATGACCCGCGTGAGCCTCGGGGTGCAGGATTTCGATCCGAAGGTTCAGCAGGCGATCAACCGCGAGCAGACGTTCGACCAGACGCGCGCGGTGGTGGACGGAGCCCGCATGCGTGGGGTCTCGTCGGTCAATATCGACCTGCTTTATGGCCTGCCGCACCAGACGCGTGAGAGCGTCGAGGCAACGGTGGAACAGGCCCTGCTGCTCAACCCCGACCGCATCGCGCTCTTCGGCTATGCGCATGTGCCGTGGATGCGCAAGCACCAGACGATGATCGACGAAGCAGCACTTCCCGATGCGCTGGAGCGTTTTTCGCAGTCCAGCCGCGCGGCCGAAATCCTGCTTTCCTGTGGCTACCAGGCCATCGGCATCGACCATTTCGCGCGGCCCGACGACACCATGGCGATCGCGCATCGCGAGGGCCGGCTGCGCCGCAATTTCCAGGGCTACACGGTCGACGATCTCGACACGCTAATCGGCTTCGGCGGCTCGGCCATCGGCAAGCTGCCGCAGGGCTATGTGCAGAACACCACCGCGACCAGTGAATATCAGCGGCTGGTGTCCGAAACTGGGTTGGCCGTGGCGAAGGGCTTTGCGTTGTCGGAGGAGGATCGCATGCGCGCCTGGGTGATCGAACGGCTGATGTGCGATTTCTCCTTCTCCAAGTCGGAGTTCGCGCGCTGCTTCGGCGCGCAAGGCGCGCCGGTGATCGAGATCGCCGACAGGCTCATGGAGGAGGACGAGGACGGCCTGATCGCTTCGAGCGGCGACCGCTTCGTCGTCACCAGCCGCGGTCGCCCGGTCGTACGCTCGGTGGTGGCGGCCTTCGACGCCTATTTCGGCACGAATGGCGCGCGGCATTCGATAGCGGTGTGAGGGGCTACCCTAGGTCTCGATCGTCAGTTCCACCAGGTCGGCCGAGAAATGCGTCTCGGAAAACTGGATCGGCCGGCCGTCGAGATCGTCGTTGATGGCGATCGTCACCAAAACGATGGCGCCGGGCGAGAGCTTCAGGGTGTCGAGGTCTTCGGCATCCGCATGCCGCGCCGACACCAGCGTCGAACGGCGTACATAGTCGTCCACGCCGAAGCGGGCGAAGGATGCGGTGATCGATCCCGTCTCGACAAAGACATCCGCAAAGCCCGGAAAGCGGGTGGCGTCGAACCAGCTCGTGCCGCGTGAGACGCAACGGCCGTCGGCTTCGCTGAGCGTCTCCAGCCGATGCACCGGTGCGCCGGGTTCAAGCTGCAAGGCTTCGGCGACGCGTGTGGGGGCTGGCTCCACAACATGCCTCAGCAAGTTCACGCGCCGCGCGCGCGTCTGGTCCTTGAGGCCGGTTGAGAATCGCGTGCGCGTGGTGATCGGATAGGCCAGCCGCTTGCGGCTCTCTACGAAGGTGCCGCGCCCTTGCTCGGCGCGCAGCACGCCTTCCTGCACTAGCGCCGAGATCGCCGCCCGCACCGTGTGGCGGTTCACGCCGAACTGTTGCGAAAGCGTGATTTCCGGCGGCAGCCTGCCGCCTTCTCCCAGCGTTCCGTTGCTGATGCCGAGCCGAATGCGGTCCGCCACCTGTCGCCACAGCGCCACGCCGCTGCGGCGTTCCATCAGGTCTTCGCCGGTCTGTTCCATCTTTTTCAGCTCCGTCATTCAGCCGTCATGGACAGCGATTAGAAAGGGAGTATAATTTGTTCGGTTGTATAGAGCAATAGACAAATCTACGGAAGTCAATGGAGCGGCCATGAAGACCGATAGGCGGCACGAAAAAGAAGAGGCGCTGGCGCGCAAGGCGGCAATGGCCGCGCTTGCCGATGCGCCGGGCGAAACGCTGAAGGCGCTGTGGGACGAAGCCGGCCTGCCGCGCGATGCGCAGCGGCTGCGCGGACCCGAAACCGGGCTCGTCACGGTGCGTGGGCGCATCGGCGGTGGCGGTGCGCCCTTCAACTTCGGCGAGGCGACCGTCACCCGCGCCACCGTGCGCGTGGAAGGCGGCTCGGTGGGCCATGCCTATGCGCTCGGCCGCGACAAGGAAAAGGCGCTGCTTTCGGCCATAGCCGATGCGCTCTGGCAGGACGCGTCGCGCCGCAACGACATCGAAACCAAGATCATAGCGCCGCTGCAGGCAGCGCAGGCCGAAGCCGATGAACGTCGCCGCGCCGAGACGGCGGCGACCAAGGTCGACTTCTTCACCATGGTACGCGGAGAGGACTGATGGAAACTGAGGCAATCGAGGGCGGCTTCGCCAATCCGGTCTTCGACGCGCAGACGATGTTCCGCGCCGTCATGGACGCAATGGCGCGCCCCGGCACCATCCAGCCCTGCGGCGAGCTCACCGCTCCGCCCGCGCCGCTTTCGCCGGTCGCGGCTGCCGTTGCGCTGGCGCTTTGCGACGCCGACACGCCGCTCTGGCTCGATCCGGCCCTGCAGGCATCGCCCGCTGCCAAGCACTGGCTTGGTTTCCACACCGGTGCGCCGCTCGCCCACACGCCGGCGGATGCCCATTTCGCCATCGTGTCGGACCCGGCCGAGCTGATTGCGCTCGAGAATTTCGCCCAGGGCACGCAGGAATATCCCGACCGCTCCACCACGCTGATCCTTCAGGTGCCGAGCCTGTCGGGTGGCGAAACGCTTCACCTCGAAGGCCCCGGCATCGAAACGTCGTTCGCCTTCGCGCCCGTTTCTCTGCCGCGCCACTTTGTCGAGCAGTGGAAGCAGAACCGCGCCCGCTTCCCGCGCGGCGTCGACGTCATCCTGGCTGCGCCCGAAGGGGTGGCCTGCCTGCCGCGCACCACGCGCATCAAGACCAAGGAGGCCTGACCCATGTATGTGGCCGTTAAAGGCGGCGATGCCGCCATTTCCAACGCGCACAAGCTGCTTGCCGACCGCCGCCGCGGCGACCGCTCGGTGCCGGCGCTGCGCATCGACCAGATCGTGGAACAGCTCGCGCTCGGCGTCGACCGCGTCATGGCCGAAGGCTCGCTTTATGACCGCGAGCTGGCCGCGCTCGCCATTGCCCAGTCGCGCGGCGACCTGATCGAAGCCGTCTTCCTGGTGCGCGCCTATCGCACCACGTTGCCGCGCTTCGGCTACACCAACGCCATTGACACCGGCGCCATGCTGGTCGAGCGTCGCGTCTCCGCAACCTATAAGGACCTGCCGGGCGGCCAGCTGCTTGGGCCCACCTTCGACTACACGCACCGCCTGCTCGATCCCGAGATCGCTGCCGGCTCGCCGGTCGATGAGCCGGAGCAGCGCGACGTCGAGGAAGGGCGGATGCCGCGCGTTTCGGAAATCCTGGCGCATGAGGGCCTGATCGAAGGCGACGGCGACATGCCGCTCGATCACGTCACCGGCGACCTGACGCGCGAGCCGCTGGACTTCCCCATCGAGCGCGACCTGCGCCTGCAGGCACTGGCCCGCGGCGACGAAGGTTTTCTGCTCGCGCTCGGCTATTCCACGCAGCGCGGCTATGGCCGCAACCACCCGTTCGTCGGCGAGATCCGCATCGGCGAGGTGGAGCTGGAGCTGGACGTGCCGGAACTGCCCTTTGCCGTACCGCTCGGCCGCATCCGCGTGACCGAGTGCCAGATGGTCACCCAGTTCAAGGGTTCGGCCAAGGTGCCGCCGCAGTTCACGCGCGGCTACGGGCTCGTCTTCGGCCAGTCCGAGCGCAAGGCCATGTCGATGTCGCTCTGTGACCGTGCCCTCCGCGCCCGCGAATTCGGCGAGGATGTCGTCGCGCCTGCGCAGGACGAGGAATTCGTCATCTCGCATTCCGACAACGTCCAGGCCACCGGCTTCGTCGAGCATCTGAAGCTGCCGCATTATGTCGACTTCCAGGCCGAGCTCGACCTCATCCGCCGCATGCGCGCCGAGCACGATGCCCGCCGCACCGACCATGTCGAGCAGCAACGCGAGGCGGCCGAATGATCGAGGGCCTCTCCTACTTCTACGACGACGACAACCATTTGTTCGAATTGCACACCGGCACGCTGACCGAGCGTCTGGCGCGGTATGCGAAAGGTCTGGAGCCCGCGCAATGAACATAGCCGACTACAACTTCGCCTATCTGGATGAGCAGACCAAGCGGATGATCCGCCGCGCCATCCTCAAGGGCATCGCCATTCCCGGCTACCAGGTGCCGTTCGCCAGCCGCGAAATGCCCATGCCCTATGGCTGGGGCACCGGCGGCGTGCAGATCACCGCTTCCATCATCGGCCCGGACGACGTGCTGAAGGTCATCGACCAGGGCGCCGACGACACCACCAACGCCGTCTCCATCCGCGCCTTCTTCAAGAAGGTTGCCGATGTCGCCGTCACCACCGAAACGGCCAAGGCCACCATCATCCAGACCCGCCACCGCATTCCGGAATATCCGCTGCGGGCGGGGCAGACGCTGGTCTACCAGGTGCCGATCCCCGAGCCGCTGCGCTTCCTCGAGCCTCGCGAGACCGAGACGCGCAAGATGCATGCGCTGGAAGAATACGGCCTCATGCATGTGAAGCTTTACGAGGATATCGCCAAGCACGGCCGCATCGCCACCACCTATGCCTATCCGGTCAAGGTCGAGGGGCGCTATGTGATGGACCCGTCGCCGACGCCGAAATTCGACAATCCCAAGATGCACATGTCGCCGGCGCTGCAGCTGTTCGGCGCTGGCCGCGAAAAGCGCATCTACGCCGTTCCGCCCTTCACGGAAGTGGTCAGCCTGGACTTCGAGGATCATCCCTTCGAGATCCAAACTTTCGACCAGCCCTGCGCGCTGTGCGGCGCCGAAAACGTCTATCTCGACGAGGTCATCCTCGACGACAAGGGCGGACACATGTTCGTCTGCTCCGACACCGACCACTGCGAAAAGCGCCAGGCGGAAGGCCATCGCGGCCATCTCGCCCCTGAAGCCATGGAGCCTGCCGAATGACCGACGAACCGCTTCTGCGCGTCAGCGCGCTGTCCAAATATTACGGCGCGCGGCTGGGCTGCGAGGATGTCACCTTCGACCTCTGGCCGGGCGAGGTTCTGGCCGTGGTCGGCGAATCCGGCTCGGGCAAGACCACGCTGCTCAACTGCCTGTCGACCCGGCTGACGCCGAGCTCCGGTGGCGTCAGCTATCGCATGCGCGATGGCAGCTGGCGCGACCTCTACCGCATGAGCGAGGCGGAGCGCCGCTTCCTCATGCGCACCGACTGGGGTTTTGTGCATCAGAACCCGGCCGACGGCCTGCGCATGACCGTCTCGGCCGGCGCCAATGTCGGCGAGCGGCTGATGGCCATCGGCGACCGCCACTACGGCAACATCCGCTCCACGGCGGTCGACTGGCTTTCCCGCGTCGAGATCGGCAAGGACCGCATCGACGACGAGCCGCGCTCCTTCTCGGGCGGCATGCGCCAGCGCCTGCAGATCGCGCGCAACCTCGTCACGGGTCCTCGCCTCGTGTTCATGGACGAGCCGACCGGCGGCCTCGACGTGTCGGTGCAGGCGCGCCTGCTCGACCTCCTGCGCGGGCTCGTCACCGACCTCGGTCTCGCGGCCATCGTCGTCACGCACGACCTCGCCGTCGCGCGCCTGCTCTCCCAGCGCATGATGGTGATGAAGGACGGCTACGTTGTCGAAACCGGTCTCACCGACCGCGTGCTCGACGATCCGCGCGCGCCCTACACCCAGCTTCTCGTCTCCTCCATTCTCCAGGTGTGATCATGGCAACTCCTCTCGTCGTTTCAGAAGTCGCCAAGAGCTTCACCATGCATCTGCGCGACGGCATCAAGCTGCCGGTGGTGGCCGATGTCTCCTTCTCGCTGGCCACCGGCGAATGCGCCGTGCTGGGCGGGCCCTCGGGCGCCGGCAAGAGCTCGGTCCTGAAAATGCTCTACGGGAACTATTCGGTCGACTACGGCCAGATCATCGTCGAGCACGGCGGCCAGCTGGTCGATCTCGCCTCGGCAAGCCCGCGCACGGTGCTTGCCGTCCGCCGCGACACCATCGGCTATGTCAGCCAGTTCCTGCGCACCGTGCCGCGCGTCTCCGCGCTCGACGTGGTCGCCGAGCCGCTGGTGGCGCGGGGCGAGGGCAGGGAGCCGGCTCGCGAAAAGGCACGCGAGCTGCTGTCGCTCCTCAATCTGCCCGAAAGGCTGTGGATGCTGCCGCCGGCGACCTTCTCCGGCGGTGAACAGCAGCGCGTCAACATCGCGCGCGGCTTCATCACCAGCCATCCCGTCCTGCTGCTCGACGAGCCGACCGCCTCGCTCGACGCCGTCAATCGTGAGGTCGTCGTCGGCATGATCGCGGAGAAGAAGAAGCAGGGCGTGGCCTTGCTCGGCATCTTCCACGACCAGGACGTGCGCGAGGCCGTGGCCGACCGCATCATCGACGTCACCCAGTTCGCGCCCGCGAGGATTGCCGCATGAGGACAAAACTCTCCGAACAGCCGCTGGTCCATCCGACGGCGGAAGTCAGCCAGTCGACGCTTGGCCGCTACACCGAGATCGCCGACCGCAGCCGCGTGCACGAGAGCACGCTCGGCGACTATTCCTACGTCATGCAGGATTGCGGCGTCTGGTGCGCCGAGATCGGCAAGTTCTCCAACATCGCGGCGGCCGTGCGCATCAACGCCACCAACCATCCGACCTGGCGGCCGACGCTGCACCACTTCACCTACCGCGCCTCCGACTACTGGGAGGATGCCGGCCACGAGGAGAAATTCTTCGAGTGGCGGCGGTCCAACGCCGTGCGCATCGGCCACGACACCTGGCTTGGCCATGGCGTCACCGTGCTGCCCGGCGTCACGATCGGCGATGGCGCCGTTGTCGGTTCGGGCGCGGTGGTGACCAAGGACGTCGCGCCTTACACCATCGTAGCCGGCGTGTCGGCCAAGCCGATCCGTGAGCGCTTCGACCGCCGCACCGCCGACCGCTACCAGGCGCTCGCCTGGTGGGACTGGGACCACGCCCGCCTGCGCACAGCACTCGACGATTTCCGCGAGCTTTCGGCCGAGGCGTTTTTGGAAAAGCACGGCGGGTAAGGAAGACCGCTGAAGCGTCTAACCCGGATGGCCGAAGCGCGAGCGACGGCTATCCGGGTTTTATTTGTCGCCCCGCCCTCATGGTTCGAGGCTCGCCCTGCGGGCTTCGGCCCTCCGCTATGGCTCCGGGCGTTCGTCATTCGAAAAGCCAAATCGTTGGCTTTTCGTGCGCTCCGCGCACCATTCCTCACCCTCACCATGAGGGCTATCGTCGCGCCAGCGTCCCTCATTCTGAGGAGGCGCGAAGCGCCGTCTCGAAGAACGCACCTAAGCGCACCTATTCATTGCCACGCCCGGTTTTCACCGTCTGGCTGTTGTCAAAGAACTGGGAAGACGGGCGGTCGTCGGACACGCTCGTTTTGGTAAAACTTGCGGCCCTTCGACCGCCCGTTCGATGCTCTTGCCTGGGTTTGTTCGCCTCCGCATTCGCGCGGCCAGCCACACCCTGGGCCCGGACTTGGGGGTTCATCACCCAGCAGTGCGACCGTAGCACCACCAGCCCGGACATCGTCGCCCTCCACGCTCATCCGGTTCATGACCCGTGTTCCCGGTGAGGCCGATGCGCGTGATTATGCGGGAGGTGAAAAGGTGGGGGAGAAAAGAAGCTGAGATTTTCTCTTTGGGGCAACAATTTCAATGGCTTGTCGGCAGCCGGTCGGCGAATTGAAGCCGAATTCATCCCCCGCGCCAGCACGTTTGCTTGACTGGACCGCTGCAGCAGCCTGAGCCGAGTTCTCTCTTCAAAGGCGAGCTTCGCCCCCTCTCCGGTTTGCTTCGCAAACCACCTCTCCCCCATTTCATGGGGGCGAGGAACCCACGTTCTGAGAGGAACCACGTTCTATGATGTCGCGACCTTGGCGGGTGCCGGTTCCTCGCCCCGCTTGCGGGGAGAGGTGTCGAGCGCAGCGAGACGGAGAGGGGAGATCATGCGCACACGTAGCAACCCGGACAAAACCCGGTGCAGCGCCGTGGAAAACTACCGCCCCGCGCTGCCTTCCATCAGCCGGCGCCGGAGCGCGTTGGAGATGTTGTCGAAGATGAACACGACGATCAGGATCAAGAGCACCATGTAGGCCACGTTGGACCAGTTCGAATTGGTGCGCATGGCTTCCCACAGCTTCAGGCCGATGCCGCCCGCGCCGACGGCACCGATGATGGTGGCCGAGCGGGTGTTGGATTCCCAGAAATAGAGCGCCTGGCTGAGGAACACCGGCAGCACCTGCGGCGCCACGCCGTAGCGCTGCACCACCACCGGCGAGGCGCCCACCGAGCGCACGCCTTCGCGCTGCTTGTCGTCGATGTTTTCCAGCGTCTCGGAATAGACCTTTCCGAGCGTGCCGGTGTCGGTGAAGAAGATCGCCGAGATGCCGGCCAGCGGTCCGGGGCCGAAGGCGCGGGTGAAGAACAGCGCCCAGATCAGCATGTCCACCGAGCGCAGGAAGTCGAAGAAGCGCTTTGTCGCCTGGTTGGCGAGGAAGCTCGGCGTGATGTTGCGCGCGGCGATGAAGGCCAGCGGCAGCGCCACGAAGGAGGCGAACAGCGTGCCCACGAAGGCCATCACGATGGTCTGCAAGAGCTTGGTCCAGACGTCGCCATGCTGCCATTGCGAGTTGTTCCAGATGTTGTCGAAGGCGAGCGCCGCATTCGACATTTCGGGCTTGATGCGATCGCCCGACACGATCAGGCCCGCCACTTCGGTCAGCGGCTTGCCCCAGAAGGGCGAACGCGGGTCGAACAGGAAGTTCGGCCAGCCGAGGAAGCGGCGGCTCAACGACACGCGCTCGGGCATGATGCGCACCTCGCCGGCGAAGCCGAAATCGGCCTTCACCTCGTCCTCGCGCAGCGTTGCCCAGGCGGGCAACTCGCCCTGCGGCTTGGCGCCCGTGGGTTCGACAACCACCGTCAGCTTCTCGCCGCGATGCTCTATCTCGACCAGCTTGGCATCGGCCACGATGCGGCCGGCCGAACCGAAGTCCACGGTCACCTTGCGGCCGTCCTGAACCAGCCAGTCTGGGTTCGGGTTGTCGCCGAGCGGCGAAAAGCGCGGCCAGGTGACTTTTGCGTCGTCGCCCGAGAAGCGGATCGTCGGCCGCAGGTCATAGGAATACCACTGCCGTGCATAGATCTCGGCGCGGTCCCACTGGCCGCCGGCGATCACCGTGCCGATCGCGAAGAACCACCAGCAATAGGCGACGTAGAGCAGCGTGCCGAGCACGATGAGCAGCGGCAGCGAGCGCTTCAGCAGCGGCTGGTGGAACACGTCCGGATAACGGCTTTCGATCTCGGACAATTGGGCGGCGGAAAGAAGCGTCATGGTCAGCGTCCGAAGTCGAAGGATTGCGCGCCCACCAGCTTGGCGCGCAGCCAGGCGGAAAGCTGGTCGACTGCCACGATGGTGGTGAACAACAGAAGGATGATGGCGAGCGTCTTGGCCTCGTGGCCGCGGCCGATCGACAGGCGCAGCTCCTCGCCGATGCCGCCGCCGCCCACCGCGCCGATGATGGTGGAGGCGCGCACATTGATCTCGAAGCGCAGCAGCGCATAGGACATGAAATTGGGCATCACCTGCGGCACGATGGCGAAGCCCACGCGCTCGAACCAGTTGGCGCCCACGGCGCGCAGGCCTTCCTCGGCCTTCATGTCGGCGTTCTCGACCACTTCGTAGAACAGTTTTCCCAGCGCGCCGATTGTGTGGATGCCGACCGCGAAGATCGCCGGGATGGCGCCCAGCGAAAGCACCGCCGCGAAGAAGCCGGCGATGACGATTTCGGGGAAGGCGCGCAGGATTTCCATGTAGCGCCGCACCACGAAGCGCAGCAGGCGGCTGGCCACGAGGTTCTTGGCGGCGAGGAAGCAGAGCAGGAAGCCGAAGATGAAGCCGATCAGCGTGGAGAGCGCTGCGATGTTCAGCGTCTCCAGCATCTTGTAGAAATATTCGGGGACGTAGAAGCCCGAGCCGAACAGATAGACGCGGCCCTCGGGGTAATCGTATTTTAGGCTGCCGTCGAAATAGGGCGAGGGCAGGTCGAACAGCGCGCGCCACATCTCCCAGCCGTCGCGGGGCAGCATGTCGCCGGCGAAATCGAAGAAATGGGGCAGCCGGTCGAGGAATTTGCCGGCGTTGGATTCGTTGGCGAACCAGAGCGAACTGCCAAGTGCGATCGCCAGCGCGCCGACGATGAGGGCGGTGTAGAGACGGCGCCGAGCCGCCAGTTCATGCCAGTGCCGCTCGATGGCGAGGCCCTCGGCGGACAGGGTGTGGGCAGTCTGGCTCATGCCGTCTCCACTTTGGAAAGTCGATTATAGAAATGGCCGGGCGCTGTTCGCACCCGGCCATCGTCATGCGAGGGCTCTTAGCCGCCGATCTGCGCCTTACGGGCGTCGATGATCGGCTGGTAGAAGGCCGGCGTCACTTCGGTGTAGCTGGTGAAGTCGCCACCCTGGATGGCCGAGAAGCAGGCCGGGTCGGTCTTCGGCAGGTCGACCATGAACTGCTTGAACTTGGCCTTGAGGTCGGTGTCCAGTGCGGTGCGGATGACGATCGGGCCGTTCGGGATCAGCGGCGACTTCCAGAGCTCGACGAAGTCCTTCATGTCGATCATGCCCTTGGCGACCATCTTGTGCAGGTTGCCCGAGGTGTAGCCCTCGTCGAAGTTGCCGACGCCCGAGCCGAAGGTGGTGCCGGCGTCGAACTTGCCGTCCTTGACGGCGAGAACGAGGTTCTCATGGCCGCCGCCGAAGCCGGTCTCGCCGAAGAAGTCCTTCACGGCGACGTTGTTGAGGTCCTTCGGCAGCGAGGTGACCGGGATCAGGTAGCCCGAGGTCGAATCCGGATCGGCGAAGCCGAGCTTCTTGCCCTTCATGTCGGCCAGCGTCTTGATGCCCGAGTCCTTGCGGGCGACCATGATCGAGTAATAGCCCTTGGAGCCGTCGGTCTGCACCGTGGTCAGGATCGGCTCGACCGCATCGGCGTTGGCCAGGTAGATCTTGGCATAGCCCGAGGCGCCGAGCTCGGCGTAGTCGAGCGTGCCGCCCAGCAGGCCCTGGATGACGCCGTCATAGTCGGTGGCCGGGAACAGCTTCACTTCCTTGACGCCGATGGCGGCGGGCAGCTTGTCGGCGAGGCACTGGTAGTTGCGCAGGCTGTCGGCCTCGTTCTCGCCGCCGAGGATGCCGACGCGGAAGGTTTCCAGGGATTCGGCGCGGGCGGCGGTGCCGCACGAGAGGGCGAGGGCAAGCGCGCCCAGAAGGGCTTTCTTGAGCGACATGGTGTACTCCTGTTGGGTCGAAGTGTCGTTGCGGTTGGCAGTTGCCCTTCACGCGGGCGAGACGATCACGGTCGTTCAGTGCCCGGCAAAGGCGGGCACGAGGCTTCCGGCGGATTCTATTCTGGGCAGCCGCTCGGCGCGGATGCTGGTGGAGGTGATGGCCTCGGAGATTTCCTCGCCATTGGCGTCGGCGCCGTAGACCAGGCGCACGGCCTCGCGCGTCAGCTCCTCCGGCGGGCCGTCGAACACCACCTTGCCGCCGGCCATGCCGATAATGCGGTTGCAATAGGCGCGGGCAGTGTCGAGCGTGTGCAGGTTGGTGATGACGGTGATGCCTTCGCGCAGGTTGATGTCGCGCAGCGAGTCCATCACCACCTTGGCGTTCATCGGGTCGAGCGAGGCGATGGGCTCGTCGGCGAGGATCAGCTTGGGCTGCTGCATGAGTGCGCGGGCGATCGCCACGCGCTGCTGCTGGCCGCCCGAAAGGGTGCCGGCGCGCTGCAGCGCGGTCTGGGCGATGTCCAGCCGCTCAAGGGCTCCAAGCGCCATCGCGCGCTCCTCGCGGGAGAAGATGCCCATCAGGTTGAGCGCGGTGGAGCGGTGGTTCAGGCGGCCCAGCAGGACGTTGGTCAGCACGTCGAGGCGCGGGACCAGGTTGAACTGCTGGAACACCATGGCGCAGTCGCGCTGCCAGCGGCGCAGCGTGCCGCCGCGATGGGCCGACACTTCCTTGCCGTCAAAAAAAATCGCCCCATCGGTAGGATCGATGAGGCGATTGATCATGCGCAGAAGGGTAGACTTACCGGCGCCGGAGCGACCGATGATACCGACCATCTGACCCTGTTCGATTTCGAGCGCGACGCTGTCGACGGCGGTCTTCTTGCCAAAGCGGCGCGAGACATTGCGGATTTCGAGCATAGCGGCTTCCCTGTTTGGCTGTATCAGCCTCTTGGGAAGACTCCGCTAACGGACCAACATGAAACCGCCGTGTCAGTTACATGTCAGTTTTGTTACGTTGCACAGGGGCGAACGGCCCGTTCCCTATGCGAAACGGGCCGAAATCAGGCTTTGACGTTTACTGTTCCAGTGCGCCGGAGCGGGCATCGGCGCTGCGCGCCACACCGGCCAGCTTGACCAGGTCGTCGCCCGCGCGCGTGGCGCGGGTGGCGCGGCGGGTGAGGATAAAGCCGTCCTGCGGGGCGAGCACTTCCACGCGGCCGCCTTCCTCGCCGGGGGCCGACACGATCGTCGCCAGCCGCTGGCCGGCCTTCACGCGGTCGCCGGGCTTGACGTCATAGAGGATCGCGCCGGCGGCCGGGGCAGGCATCATATCTATGTAATCGATCGGCACGATCTCGCCCTTGAACGCCTTCGGTGTCTCGACCGACTTGTCCTCGATGACGCCGCGCGCGACCAGAAGCCGGTAGATGCCCTCGGCATCGGCTTCCGCAAAGCGCGTCTCCACGTCGAGGATGCCGCGATATTCCACGGTGGTCACCACGCGGCGCTCCAGCTTCGCCTCTTCGGCCGGCAGCTTCAGATAGGGGCGCAGCGACGCTTCGTCGAAGGATGCGCCCGACTCGTCGCTCCACAGCACCACTGCGTCCACGCCCATGCAGGCCGCGCAGTCGGCCATGGCCGGCCACAGGTCGCTCTGGATGTAGAGGTAAGGCAGGCCCTCGTCGTCGCAGTGCAGGTCGAGCACGATCTCGTGGCCGAGCGACAGCTTGATCAGCCGCGCCTTCAGCCGGTCGTCGGCGTTGAGGGGCTTGTCGTCACCCGGCAAAAGCTTCGCATCGGGCCGGTCGAGCCGCGGGAAGTCGCGGTTGAAATTGGTGCGCGAGCCGAGGTGATAGCGTCCCTGCGCCGCGCCGAAGAACTGCTGCGCGCGGCCCACCGGGTTGGCGCGCGGCACGATGGTGAGGTCGCCGCGCACGCGGCCCTCGGCCTCGGCCTTGCGCAGCTTCGGCATCAGCACGTCGATGGCCACCACGCCGGGCAGTTCGTCGCTGTGCAGGGCCGCCTGGATATAGGCCTTCGGCGCATCGGGCGCGGAGCCGGCGATGCGCAAGACCGGGAATTCATAGGTCACGCCGTCGCCGTTGCCGCGGATCGTTTCGATCGTTTTCTGCATCTTGTTCCCCTTGCGCGCTCTGTGCTTGACCGGCTCACCGAAAAGTGGGAACCGGTCTCCCGAAAAATCGTGATTGAATAGATGGATAGCGTCCGTTCACGGTAGGCAGCGATCCTTTTACCCAATCGCGCCGCCTTGAAGCAAGTTGGGGGAGAGCCATGCAGTCAAGCCGCGAACGTCTGGAAGCCATTCTCGCGCGCCTGGCGGCCCGGGCAGGCGAGGAGCGTGTGTTCACCGCCGTCTACGCCGATGCCGCGCGCGCCGCGGCCGACGCAGCCGACGCCCGCCGCAAGGCCGGCGTTTCGCTGGGCGCGCTGGACGGCAGGATCGTCTCGATCAAGGACCTGTTCGACGTTGCCGGCGAAACCACGCTGGCCGGCTCGGCGATCCGCCGCACGGCCGCACCGGCAGAGCGCGACGCCGTTATCGTGCGCCGCCTGCGCCAGGCGGGCGCCGTCATCGTCGGCAAGACGGCCATGACCGAGTTCGCCTTCACTGCGGTCGGCACCAACCCGAATTTCGGCATCCCCGGCAATGCGGCCGATCCGGCCCGCATCCCCGGCGGCTCGTCCTCGGGCGCCGGCGTTTCCGCCGGCGAGGGCACCAGCGAGATCGGCATTGGATCGGATACGGGCGGCTCGATCCGCGTTCCCGCCGCGCTGAACGGCGTGGTCGGCTTCAAGCCCACGGCGCGCCGCGTGCCGCGCGAAGGCGTGTTCCCACTTTCCTTCACGCTGGATTCCGTCGGCCCGCTCGCCAAAAGCGTGGCCGATTGCGCGCTGGCCGATGCCGTCATGGCGGGCGAGGAATTTTCGGGGCTGCGTGCGATGCCGCTCGCTGGCCTGCGTGTCGGCCTGCCGCATGGCCGTCTGCTCGAAGGCATGGAGCCGGCAGTCGAAGCCGCTTTCCAGCGCAGCCTGCGCCAGCTTGAAGCGGCCGGCGCGCATATCGTCGATCATCCGATCGATGACCTTGTCAATGCGATGGTCGAGGCCACCAGCGCTGGCTCCATCGCCGGCATCGAGGCCGCCGCGCTACATGCCGACTGGCTGGCTGATGACGCACTGAGCGCGCGGGTCGATCCGCGCGTTACGCGCACGCTCAAGCGGCGGGCCACCGTCTCGGCCGGGGGCTATATCAAGCTGATCGAGCGCCGCACCGCGCTTGCCCGCGCCATGGACGAGCGCCTTGCGCCGCTCGACGTGCTCGCCCTGCCCACTGCGCCGATCGTCGCGCCGCTCATCGCTGCGGTGGAAAACGACCTCGATGCGCAGGACCGGACGGACGACATCGTGCTGCGCAACCCGCAGGTCGGCAACCAGTTCGACCTCACCGCCATTTCGCTGCCCATGCCCGGCATGGAGCTGCCGGCGGGGCTCATGCTGTGTGCCCGCAACGGCCACGATCATCGCCTGCTCGCCGTCGCGGCGGCCGTGGAAGCCGAATTGGCCAAGGCGGGGTAAGGTAGCAGGGCCCACTCCCCCTGACGCCCCTTATTCGGCGCGCGTGCAGCCGCCCGTGAGGGGCCGTTTCCGGCCCAAATTCCCTCCACGGTGGCAATTTAGCCCGCCAATCGCTATTTGAAGTCGGGAGGTGACAATCCTGCCGTTTCGAGCCAAGTTTCGGCGGCGGGCAAGGAGATCGAGAGCAAAATCATGGCGGCAAGGGATACGCTGACGAAAAACCAGCTTCGCGTGCTCGAGAAACTCGAGGCGTCCAGCGGGCCGCTCAGCGCCTATATGCTGCTCGACCAGCTGCGCGATCAGGGTTTTCGCGCGCCCTTGCAGGTCTACCGCGCGCTCGACGGGCTGATGAATGCCGGCTTCGTCCATCGCCTCGAGAGCATGAACGCTTTTGTCGCCTGCTCGGAACCGCACGACCACAGCCATCGCATGATCGCCTTCGCCATCTGCGACAAATGCGGCCAAGTCGCCGAATTTTCCGACGAGGCGGTCGGCAAGCAGCTCGACGCCTGGGTCGGCTCCACCGGCTTTGCGGCCAAGAAGGCGGTCATCGAATTTCGCGGCACCTGCGCCAAATGCGCGGCGCTGGCGGCATAGGCCGCCGCTCTCCGCGCCTCAGGTGATGCGGCCGCGCGCCACCACCGGCCAGGATTCGACGAACTCTTCCCCACGGATGATCTGAACCTCGTCGACCATATTGACGACGACGCAGGCGTGGTTAGGCACGATGCGGATGCGCTGGCCGACCGTCAGCCCGATCTCGCCTTGCGAGACGAGGCGGCCGTGCTCTTCCGAAAGCGTGTCGATGGCGATGTCCGGGCGGCCCAGCACGTGGCCGTAGCCGGTCTGGCCGAACAGGTCGGAGGTCAGCGTCTTGGTGCCGGCGTCGACGATGGCGCGGTTGGGCGCGGGCACCGAAACCACGGTGGCCAGAACCGTCAGCGCGCAATCCTCCCAGCCGCAGGCGCCGCGTTCCACCAGCGACCGGTCGTTGTAGATGTAGGTGCCGGGCCGGTATTCGGTGACGATGGGCGCCTCGGCCGCGTCCATCATGCTGGGCGTGCCGCCCGACGTGATGACCGGCACCGCGATGCCGCTCGCCTCGATGAGGTCGCGCGCCTTGGTCATGAAGTCCTGCACTGCCGCCGCCGCGCCTACCGGCGGATAGGTCATCAGCCCGCCGAAGACGAGGCCGGGCGCCGCCGCGATCCGCTGCGCCAGCGCGGCTGCTTCCTCCGGCGTCGAGACGCCGCAGCGATTGGCGCCGGTGTTGCACTCCACCAAAACCGTCAGGAGCTTTTCCAGCTTGCCGAAGAAGGCCGAGAGCCCATCGACGACGACGGCATTGTCGGCGACGACGCTGAGCCTGAGCTTGTCGTTGAGCCCCGCCAGGCGCGCGATCTTGGCCTCGCCGATGATGTTGTAGGTGATCAAAACGTCGGTGATGCGGTCGCTGGCCGCGACCATCGCCTCGGCTTCCGAAACTTTCTGGCAGGTGATGCCGATGGCGCCGGCGTCGAGCTGCATCTCGGCCATCTGCGGCAGCTTGTGGGTCTTGATGTGCGGGCGCACGGCAAGGCCGTTCTGGTCGGCATAGGCCTGGAACTTCTCGACATTGCGGCGCGCCAGATCGAGATCGACGAGCACGGCGGGTGTTTCGATGCGCGAGGTCATTTTTATCGGGTCCTTCCGCGAGATGCAGGGCAGGGGCACGGTTTCCGCCATGCGTGGCGGTCGTGTCAACGTTCCACAGGCTGTTTCGATTGCAACCAGGGCGATTGACGTTGGGCCGCCGCGTGGTTACCAGTGGATTCGGAATTGGTTCCGCTTCGCGGCGGATGAAAAGGGAACACGGTGAGACCTTCGGGTCGAAGCCGAGACTGCCCCCGCAACTGTAACCGGCGAGCTTTCCTTCAACCAAGCCACTAAGAGCGCATCGCGCAATTGGGAAGGCGAAGGACAAGCGACGACCCGGAAGTCAGGAGACCTGCCTGTTCCGGTCACCCATGCTTGAATACGGGGTGTGTTCAGGCGCGGTCGTCCGTGGCGGTGACATTTGAAAAAGTGTTGCCGCAGCCGGATACGGCCGAGGGTGGAACGCGTCCGTTCCTCAGCCCATCGATCTTTCCCCTGCGGTTTGGAGACAAACCTTCGGGCGCTTTTGCGTCCGCCAGAAGCCTTTGGGGGCAGACGTGCAGAAATGGACAATTTGTGTTGGCGCATTCGCGCTGGCATTTACGGGGCATGCCAATGCGCAGGATGTCGAGAGCGGATCCGACGAGACGATAAAGCTCGACCGCATCATCGTCACCACGCCGCTGCGGCGCGAAACGACGCTCGAGCGCTCGACGTCCTCGGTCACCGTCGTCGACGAGCAGGAGATCGCGCAGTCGGCCGCGCCGGATCTGCCGTCCTTGCTGAAGCGCTACACCGGCGTTTCCATCGTGTCCTATGGCGGGCAGGGGGCGTCTTCCAACGTCTATCTGCGCGGCATGTCGGCCACGCAGACACTGGTGCTCATCAACGGCGTGCGGGCAAGCTCGGCCACGTCCGGCACTACCTCGATCTTCAACATTCCGCTGAGCGCCATCGAGCGCATCGAGATCGCCAAGGGCGCGCATTCGGCGCAGTACGGCGCGGACGCCATGGGCGGCGTCGTCAACATCATCACCAAGCAGGGCGGCCCTTGCGGCGAAGGGCGTGACCATTGCGCCTCGGTTACTGCCGGCGTCACCTATCCCTGGGGCGGGTCGCTTTCCGGCAGCACCCAGGGCGGTGCCAATGGCGTCAACTATTCGGTTGGCGGCAGCATCCTCGGAACCCGCGGCTACGATTTCACCACGCCGCAGGCCTGGGGACACGAACCGGGTGACGACGGCTTCCTGCAAGGCTCGGCCAACCTGTCGGTCTCCAAGGACTTCGACTGGGGCCGGCTTTTTACGGACGGTCTCTTTGCGCGCGGCCGCAGCCAGTACGACAACATTTATCCCAAAGATAACGAAGTCGACACCAGCACCTTTGCCGGCAAGCTCGGCGCGCAGATCCTGCATGCCGACGACTGTCCTCGACCGTCGAGTTGAACTCGGGTCTCGATTACTCGACGAGCTTCCGCAAAGGCGTGCCTGGCAATGGCAGGTTCGACACCCAGCGTTACGGCATTTTCGGCTCGACCGAGAAAGGCTTTCAGACCGGCAGCGTGGCGCATATCCTGACCGGAGGCTTCGAGGCCTATCGCGAACATGTCGATTCCACCGATTACGATGTCGCCTCGCGCACGTTGGCGGCGGTGTTCAGCCAGTATTCGCTGGAATACGAGGCGCTGCGCGTGGACAGCGGCATCCGCTACGATCACAGTGATCAGTTCGGCGGCGCGACCACCTACAATATCGGGGCCAGCTACGAACTGCGGCCCGATCTGGTGCTGCGCTCGTCCTATGCAACCGGCTTCCGTGCGCCAACCTTCAACGACCTCTACTATCCGGGCTACTCCAACCCCGACCTCAAGCCGGAGAAGTCGCGTTCCTACGAGGTTGGCCTGAACTGGCAGACGTCCTCGGGCACCAGCCTGGACCTCGCCTTCTACCAGACCTGGCTGACCGACGCGATCGCCTCCAACCCGCCGACCTACGTCCCGTTCAACGTCGGGCGTGCCCGCATCACCGGCTTCGAAGCGGTGCTGGGGCAACAGTTCAACGAGGAATGGAGCGGCAAGGTGAGCGTCGATATCCGCCAGCCGCTCAACCTGGACAACGGCAACTACATTCCCTATCGCGACCGCTTCAAGGCAACGGCCGAGCTGGGCTATACCCCGACCGAGCAACTGGCCCTGTCGGCCAAGCTGCTCTATGGCGCGGCCCGCTATGCCAATGCCGCCAATACGATCGAGCTGCCAGATTATGTGACGGTAGACTTCACCGCGCTTTATGCTCTCGACGCACAGTCCCAGGTGAAATTCTCCGTCGAGAACGCCTTCAACGAACAGTACTCCACCGTCACCGACTATCTGGCGCCGGGGCGTACAATTGGTCTTAGCTTTACCCGGACTTTTTAGGTTCTGGCGGCATCCCCTCCGTAGAAAGACAACGATGCGACAGGCAACGGCAACAAGGCAAAGCAAGGCGGAAAGGGTGGGCGTTCTTTCACGCGTGGTCGCCGCTGTCTCGGCACTTGTCTTTGCGCCGGCAGCCTCCGTGCCTGCGATTGCGGCAGAGCCGCCGCATCGCGTGGTGTCGATGAATGTCTGCACCGACCAGCTTGCCATGCTGCTGGCGGGCGAGGGGCAGCTCTATTCGGTGTCCTATCTGGCCTCGGACCCGTCCGCCTCGGTGCTGGCGGGCGAGGCGGGGCGCTATGCGGTCAACCACGGCCTCGCCGAGGAAGTTTTTCTCATGTCGCCCGATCTGGTGATTGCCGGCACTTACACGACCCGTACCACGGTGGCGCTGTTGCGCCGGCTGGGCTTTCGCGTGGAAGAGTTTGCGCCGGCAAGCTCCTTCGCGGACATTCGGGAGCACATCATGCGCATGGGCGAGATTTTGGGCCGGCAGGAGAAAGCCTTCGAGCTGGTCGCACAGATGGACGCCGAGCTTGCCGAGCTGCGCGCGCAGCCGTCATCCGGCAAGACCGTCGCGCTCTACTACGCCAACAACTACACCTCCGGCGCCGGCACGCTGGTGGACGAGACGGTGAAGGCGGCCGGCCTCGTCAACATTGCCGACAAGCTGGGCATGCAGGGCACGAGCCAGCTGCCGCTCGAACTGCTGGTGCTCGAGAAGCCCGATCTGGTGGTCACCAGCGAGGGTGAATATGCCGCGCCGGCGCTGGCCGAGCAGGGCTATGTCCACCCTGCCTTCAAGGCGCTGACAGGGGGCCGCAAGGCAGTCAATGTGCCCTCCAAATACACCATCTGCGGCGCGCCGTTCACGCTCGAGGCCGTGCGGATCATGCGGGATGCGGCGCGGACGCAGGAGGGGAAAACCCAATGATTGAAACCGCACGCTACCGCCTGCTTCTGGGACTGCTTGCCGCGGCAGCGATAATCCTCTTCGTCCTGTCGCTGACGGTTGGACCCGCCGCGATCGGTTTCGGCGAGAGCATCGCCGCCCTTTTCGATAGCAAGGAGGCCGGGCCGCTGGCGTTGATCATGCAGGAAATCCGCCTGCCGCGCGCCATTTTGGGGCTGATGATAGGCGCGACCCTCGGGCTTTCCGGTGCTGTGCTGCAGGGCTATCTGCGCAACCCGTTGGCCGAGCCGGCGCTGCTTGGCATCAGCGCCACCGCTTCCCTGGGCGCGGTGCTGGCCATCTATACCGGCTTTTCGCTGGTCTTTCCGCTCGGTCTGCCCCTGGCGGCACTTGCCGGTGCGGTGGTCGCGGTCATCGTGGTTCAGGCCATGGCCGGCATGCGCGGCGGCGCGCTCACCATCATCCTGGCAGGTGTCGCTCTGTCGAGCCTTGCGGCAGCCATGACCTCGCTGGCGCTCAACCTGTCGCCCAATCCCTTCGCGGCGCTCGAAATCATGTTCTGGATGCTGGGTTCGCTGACCGACCGCTCCATGACGCATGTGTGGCTCGCAGCGCCCTTCATGGTCGTCGGCTGGGCGATGCTGGCAAGCGTGGGGCGCTCGCTCGACACGCTGACGCTCGGCCGCGATGCCGCCGCCAGCATGGGCGTCGACCTGCGCCGCGTGCAGCTTCTGGCCGTGCTTGGCACCGCCGCCTCGGTCGGCGCGGCGACCGCCGTGGCCGGCGCCATCGGTTTCGTCGGTCTCGTCGTGCCGCATCTGTTGCGGCCTTTCGTCGGCGCGCGCCCGTCGCGGCTCCTGCCGGCAAGCGCGCTCGGCGGTGCCTGCGTGCTTCTGGCGGCCGACATTCTCGTGCGTGTCATCGCCCCGGGCAAGGACCTCAAGCTCGGCGTGCTGACGGCGATCGTCGGCGCGCCGTTCTTCCTTTGGCTCGTCTACCGCACGCGGAGGAACCTGCTGTGACCCTGCTTTCGGTAAAGGGGCTGCATGCCTCGCTGGGGGCAAGCCGGTGCTGAACGGTGTTTCCTTCAGCGTCGGCGAGGGCGAGTTCGTGGGCCTCATCGGCCCCAATGGCGCGGGCAAGTCGACGCTGCTGCGCGCGGCGCTGGGCCTCGTCGAAGCGCGCGGCGAAGTCGCCATCGCCGGGCAAAATGCTGCCGCCATGACGGCGCGCGAGCGGGCCCGCCGCATCGCCTATCTTCCGCAGGAGCGCGAGATCGGCTGGCCGGTTTCAGTGGAGATGGTGGTGTCGCTCGGCCGCGCGCCGCACCGCCCGGCCTTTGCCGGCCTCGATGGCGCCGACCGCGCCCGCATCGAGAATGCGATGGGCCGCATGGAGCTTGAAGAATTCCGTCGCCGACCTGCAACCGAGCTTTCTGGAGGCGAAAAGGCGCGGGTGCTGATCGCACGCGCGCTGGCGCAGGATGCGCCTCTGCTCCTGGCCGACGAGCCGACGGCCGGCCTCGACCCGTCCCACCAGATCGCCTTGATGCGGCTCTTTGCCGAGCTTGCGGGGGAGGGGCGCGGCGTGGTCGCCTCGCTGCACGACCTCAGCCTCGCCGCGCGCTGGTGCACGCGGCTCGTCCTGCTCGACAGGGGTTCTATCATCGCCGATGGCCCGCCGCGCGAGGTGCTGACGCGCGAGCGCCTGCGCTCGGTCTATGGCGTCGAAGCCCATCTCGCCGAAGCTGAAGGCGGCATGCTGGTGGTGCCGCTCGACATGGCCGCGCGGTGAAGGCCGGTCCCCGAACTGCCGATACGAGGAAAACCATGATCACCTTGCACGATCTCATTCGCGACCATCTGCGCCTCTGGCAGTCCGGCTGGAGCATGGGCACCTTCGGCGCGATTGCCGAATTTCATCAGGACCGCGACGAAATGCCGGTGATCGACGACGGCTACACGCTGTCGCGCGCGACCCGGCGCGGCGCGGTTCATATCGACCGCAAGCGGGTCGACCAGATCGTTCCGGTCGCCTACGAGACCTTGAGCCCGCGGCCGAACCGCTGGAGCCAGGCGGTGGCGCTGTGCATGCCTGACGCGCTGGCGCGCCGCGCCGCGCGGCCGGTGCTGACGGAACTCGGCCCCGACGACGACGCGGTGCGCGGCATCGACCGCACCGGCATCCTGTTCGACATGGGCCTGTCGCTGCCGCAATGCGATTTCTGCATCCGCACCAGCGACCCGAAGCTGCTTGCGGTGCTGCGCGCCAATCTCGGCCGCTCGCTGTTCGAGCCCGGCAACGACACCATGCATGCGATATTGGCCGCCCATCCGCACCGCGTGGCGCTCACCAATATCGGCCGCGTCGAGGTGTTCCAGAAGATCGGCGGACCCGACACGGGTGGCGTTTCGCCGGCCGGCCCGCACACCCATGTCCTGCCCAAGCTTTTGAAGACCGGGCGCACGCACTCGGCCAACACGCCGATCCCGGCGGGGCTGATGCCGCTTGCCTCGCTGCATCCTGGCAATCCGGTGATCGGCCCGATGGGTGAGGACACCGATTTCGATCCGGCCCTCCATCGCCAGTTCCAGGATCTTCTCGCAGCCTATGGCCAGCCGGAATTCGTGCGCCTGAAAACCGCCGTGCTTGCCGCCCTAAGGCACAGCGAGAAGCCGGAAAGCTTCGTCGTGCCGGACGGCCGCTTCGAGCGCGGCGTGGTGCGCCTTGCCCTGCGCCAGCAGGCCAGGCTTGCCGACCTTCTGCACGACGTCGAATTCATGCGCCAGGTGGCCGACTGGCGGCGCGTCCATGACCAGCGTTTCGAAGGCGAGGACGAGGACGACGATTCACCGGGCCATTGACGGACGGTTGGCTCAAGCGGGACAGCAGGAGCGAGGCGTCAATGCGCCTCGTCCCAATTGTCGGCGGCGCGGGCTTCGACCTGCAGCGGCACCTTCAGCGCCACGGCGGGCATGGCCGCACCCTCCATGACCGTGCGCACGACCGGCAGCGTCGCCTCGACTTCGGCGTCGGGCACTTCGAAGATCAGTTCGTCGTGCACTTGCAAGAGCATGCGGGCGTTGAGCCCGGCTTCCGGCAGCGCCTTTTCCATCCGCACCATGGCGCGGCGGATGATGTCGGCGGCCGAACCCTGGATCGGGGCGTTGATGGCCGCGCGCTCGTTGAAGGAGCGCACCTGCGGGTTGGACGAGCGGATCTCCGGATAGTGCGCGCGGCGCCCGAAGATGGTTTCGACATAGCCGTTTTCGCGGGCGAAGGCCTTGGTGCCATCCATATAGTCGCGAATGCCGGGGAAGCGCTCGAAATAGCGCCTGATGTAGTCGCCGGCTTCTTCGCGGGCTATGGAAAGCTGGTTGGCGAGGCCGAAGGCCGAGATGCCGTAGATGATGCCGAAATTTATCGCCTTGGCGCGTCGGCGCACCTCGGAAGGCATGCCCTGGACCGGCACGCCGAACATCTCCGACGCCGTCATGGCATGGATGTCGATGCCGTCGGCGAAGGCCTGCCTGAGCTGCGGAATGTCGGCGACATGGGCCAGCACGCGCAGCTCGATCTGGCTGTAGTCGGCCGACACCAGCTTGTGGCCCTTGTCGGCGATGAAGGCGGTGCGGATCCTGCGGCCTTCCGTTGTGCGGATTGGGATGTTCTGCAGGTTGGGCTCGGACGACGACAGGCGACCCGTCGAGGTGGCGGCCATTGCATAGTTGGTATGGACCCGCTTGGTCTCCGGGTGGATGTAGCCGGGCAGGGCGTCCGTATAGGTCGATTTCAGCTTGGTGAGCTGGCGCCAGTCGACGATTTTGCGCGGTAATTCATGGCCCGACGCTGCCAGGTCTTCCAGCACCTGCGCCGAGGTCGACCACTGGCCGGTTTTGGTCTTGGAGCCGCCCGGCAGGCCCATCTTGCCGAACAATATGTCGCCCAGCTGCTTGGGCGAGCCGATGGTGAAGCGCTCTCCTGCGAGCCGGTAGATCTCGTCCTCGAGGGCTGCGGCGCCCTGCGCAAGCTCGCCCGAAAGGCGGCTCAGGATCTGCCGGTCGACGGAAATGCCACGCTGCTCCATCTGCGACAGCACCGGCACCAGCGGCCGCTCCAGCCGTTCATAGACCGACGCCAGGCCCTTTGCCGCCAGGCGCGGCTTCAGCACGCGCCAGAGGCGGAGCGTCACGTCGGCGTCCTCGCCGGCGTAGCGCGTCGCCTTGTCGATATCGACGAAGTCGAAAGTGGTCGCCGCCTTGCCGTTGCCGGCAACGTCCTTGTAGGCGATCGTCTTGTGACCCAGCCAGCGCTCGGCAAGCGAATCCATGCCATGACCGCCATTCGCGCCCGCGTCGAGCACATAGGAGATCAGCATCGTGTCGTCGTAGGAGACGATGTCGATGCCGTAGCGGTTCATGATGACGAGGTCGTACTTCATGTTCTGCGCGACCTTGAGGACCGAAGGGTCCTCCAGGAGCGGCTTGAGAAGCGCCAGCGCATCGCGGACGGCGATCTGGTTCTCGACAAGGCCGCCGCCAAGCAGGTCGCCGCGCCCGCTCTTGTGGATCAGCGGCACATAGGCGGCGCGGCCCGGTCGCGTGGCGAGCGAAAAGCCGCAAAGCTCGGCCAGCATCGGGTCGAGCGAGGTCGTTTCCGTGTCGAAGGCGACAACGCCCGCCTCGGTCGCCTCGGCCACCCAGTCGGCCAGCGTCCTGAGGTCGCGGATGCAGACATAGCGGTCGGTGTCGATCTTCTCGGCGACGGCCGCATGCGCGCGTGTGTCGGCAAGCGCGGCCGGCGAGAGCCCATCCCCGGCTCGGGCCGAAACGGCTTCCGTGGCGGGTGGCGTCTCTGCAGCCGTCGTGGCAGCGGCGGTCTGCGGCGCGGACGCCTGGGCAGGGGCAGCAATATCCAGGTCCGGGCCGTGCGCCTCTTCTTTCCGCTGCACGACGACGGTCGCCGGCTCGATCTCCGCTGCTTCGGTGCCCGTCGTTTCGGCCACGCGGCGGGTGAGCGACGAGAATTCCATCGCCTTCAGGAAGGAGATCAGTTTTGGCCCGTTCGGCGGCTGCAGCAGGAAGTCGTCGAGGCCTTCGGACACCGGCACGTCCGCTTTCAGCGTCACCAGCTCGCGCGAAACGCGCGCCTTGTCGGCATTGTCGATGATCGTCTGGCGGCGCTTGTCCTGCTTGATCTCGCCGGCGCGGGCGAGCAGCGTGTCGAGGTCGCCGAACTGCTCCAGAAGCTGGGCTGCCGTCTTGGGGCCGATGCCGGGCACGCCGGGCACGTTGTCGACGGAGTCGCCGGTCAGCGCCTGCAGGTCGATCATCTTCTCGGGCGGCACGCCCCATTTCTCGACCACTTCCGGAATGCCGATCTGGCGATCCTTCATCGGGTCGTACATCGCAACCGATGGCCCGACGAGCTGCATCAAGTCCTTGTCGGACGAGATGATGGTCGTGTCGCCGCCGGCCTCGCGCGCCATCCTCGCATAGGTGGCGATCAGGTCGTCGGCCTCAAAACCTTCCATCTCGATGCAGGGCACTTCGAAGGCCCGGGTCGCCTGGCGGATCAGCCCGAACTGCGGGATCAGGTCTTCCGGCGGCGCCGAACGGTTGGCCTTGTATTCCGAATAGAGGTCGTGGCGGAAATTCCGCGAAGAATGGTCGAAGATCACCGCGAAATGCGTCGGCACGATGCCGACATCGGTGTTGCGCGCGTCCTTCATCAGCTTCCACAGCATGTTGCAGAAACCGGACACCGCGCCGACCGGAAGACTGTCGGATTTGCGCGTCAGCGGGGGCAGCGCGTGATAGGCCCGAAAGATGTAGCCGGAGCCGTCAACGAGGAAGAGGTGATCGCCTTTTTTCATGGTCAAAGCCCTACCGTGGAGGGCGAAAACTGTCCATTGCAAAGCGCGGAAAAGGGCCTGCGTCTTGCCGGTCCCTGACAGTTTTTGCCGATCACGTCTATGTTACAAAGTTGTAATGTGCGTGCCCTTGAATTGCCACGTTCACCGCTCCAAATACCTCGCATCGGCAATCTTATGCCGAGTCCGGAATAAGGCCCGTCCCCCGCCTGGACCGGACGTTGCGGCAGCCTAATCCCCCCTCTCCGGGCTGCCGCACCCTTTTTTAAAGCGCCGCCGTGGTTCCCCTCCACCACGGCGGCATTTTTTTGCCCTGTCGAAATCGTTGTCGTCTGGCCTAGTGCAGTCGGGCTTTTCGTTTGTGCCCGAGAGTTCTAGGTTGGCGCCAAAGAATCGAAAGGCCAGGAAACATGCTCGCCATCGCACCCGTTCTCGATCATCTCGACGCCAATCTCAACCAGAGCCTCGAGCGCCTCTACGAGCTGCTCCGCATTCGCTCGATCTCCACCGACCCGGCTTTTGCCGCCGACTGCCGCAAGGCGGCAGAGTGGCTGGTGGCGGATCTCAAGTCGATCGGCTTCGAGGCAAGCGTGCGCGACACGACAGGTCACCCCATGGTGGTCGCCCATCACGAAGGCCCGTCGCCCGATGCACCGCATGTGCTGTTCTACGGTCACTACGACGTGCAGCCGGTCGATCCGCTCAATCTCTGGGAAGACGATCCGTTCGATCCCAAGCTCAAGGAACTGAGCCCGGGCCGCAAGGTCATCACCGGCCGCGGTTCTTCCGACGACAAGGGCCAGCTGATGCTCTTCGTCGAAGCCTGTCGCGCCTATAAGGCCGTGCACGGCAAGCTGCCCTGCAAGGTGAGCATCCTGTTCGAGGGCGAGGAGGAATCCGGCTCGCCATCGCTCAAGCCTTTCCTCGATGCGAATTCGGAAGAACTGAAGGCCGACTTCGCCATGGTCTGCGACACCGGCATGTGGGACAGGACCACGCCGGCCATCTGCGTGGGGCTGCGTGGCCTCGTCGGCGAGGAAATCGTGGTGCATGCCGCCAATCGCGACCTGCATTCGGGCGAATTCGGCGGCGCTGCCGCCAACCCGATCCGCATCCTGGCCAAGGTGCTGGCCGACATGCATGACGACACCGGCCGGGTGACCATTCCCGGCTTCTATGACGGCGTCGAAGAGACGCCCACGCAGGTGCTTAAGTCGTGGGAATCGCTGGGCGAGACCACCGAAAGCTTCCTCGGCGAAGTCGGTCTCTCGATCCCGTCGGGCGAAAAGGGCCGCTCCGTGCTGGAGCTGACCTGGGCGCGGCCGACGGCCGAATTCAACGGCATCACCGGCGGCTACACGGGCGAAGGCTTCAAGACCGTGATCGCGGCCAAGGCTTCCGCCAAGGTCTCGTTCCGGCTGGTGCACAAGCAGGACCCGGACAAGATCCGCGCCGCCTTCCGCGACTTCGTGCGCGCGCGCATTCCGGCCGACTGCTCGGTCGAGTTCCACGAGCACGGCGGCTCGCCTGCCATCCAGCTCTCCTACGACTCGCCGTTCCTCATCAGGGCGCAGCAGGCGCTGACCGACGAGTGGGACAAGCCGGCGGTCACGATCGCCATGGGCGGCTCTATCCCGATCGTCGGTGATTTCCAGAACTTCCTAGGCATGGAATCGCTGCTGGTGGGCTTTGCGCTGGTCGACGACCGCATCCATTCGCCGAACGAGAAGTATGATCTCTCTTCGTTCCGTGGCGGCCAGCGCTCCTGGGCGCGCATCCTCGACGCCCTGACCCGCTGAATCTGGAAAGAGCCAATATGACCATCCGTTTCCACAAGAACGACCTGCCGGATCTGTCGCACTACAATGTCGATGCGGTTGCCATCGACACCGAGACGCTCGGCCTCAACCCGCATCGCGACCGCCTCTGCGTGGTGCAGATCTCGCCCGGCGACGGCACGGCCGACGTCATCCAGATCGCGCAGGGGCAGAAGACCGCGCCGAACCTGGCCACGCTGCTTGCCGACAAAAACATCACCAAGCTGTTCCACTTCGGCCGCTTCGACCTTGCGGTGCTCTGCAACGCCTTCGGCGTCATGCCGGAGCCCGTGTTCTGTACCAAGATCGCCTCGCGGCTGACGCGCACCTACACGGATCGTCATGGCCTGAAGGACATCTGCTCCGAACTTCTCGGCGTCAGCATCTCGAAGGTGCAGCAGTCGTCCGACTGGGCCGCCGAGACCTTGAGCCCCGAGCAGCTCGAATATGCCGCGTCGGACGTGCTTTATCTGCACCGCCTGCGCGACGTGCTGGTGGGCAGGCTGAAGCGCGAAAATCGCCTCGAGGTCGCGGAAGCCTGCTTCCGCTTCCTGCCGTCGCGAGCGAAGCTCGACCTGATGGGCTGGGACGAGGACGACATTTTCGCCCACAGCTGAGGCGGGAACACCCCGCAAATAGTCTCGCAGTTCCGGGATTGTCGACTGCGGTCACGCATTGTGGCTGCGGGTCGATAATTCTTGGAACAAAAGAAGGAGCGCGAAGTTATTGGCAATGATGCGTGGCGATGGCCTGGGTCGTTCACGATATTGATATTTGTCCTGTGGGGGAAACTTGTGTGACATAAGTTTCAGAGTAATGATGATTATACGGGGGCTTGGAGGTGAGTATGGTTTTCCTTGCGCTCTGGATAATTTCCACTGGCGTTACGCTGGTGATTGCTTCAAGTAATGGATATAATACAATCAACTGGATTATAATTGGATTATTTCTAGGACCTCTCGGTTTACTTCTATCAATATTGATGCCTCCGGCAAGAAATGTGCATGGCTGTGATACGCATGGCAGGGGGCCGCGACGCTGAACACGAACGCCTTAGCGGGCGGTTTCAGTCAGCTGCGCGGCTCCTTTTGATCCGGATCTTCCGGTCTAGCCCTTCGCGCTTCCCCTGAAACTCCACGCAAAGCCTCAAACTCCTTGTGCCAGACGATCCGGCGCTCCAGCGGGTTTTGCCTGACTTGAGATTGCCGGGGCTCCTGTCAGGATTGTTCTATCCGTGGGAGCCGTTCGGCATCGGAGGGAGCTGCCGAACGCCCCATCCCTCCTGAGAGCGTTCCAACCTAGCCCGCTTCGGCGGGCTTCTCTTTTGGGGCGGGAACTGTCAAGCGCAAGAAAGTACCCCGGATAGCAAGCTCCAGGCTCTAACGATGAGCACAAAGGATCGTGTCAGCAATTCAGGTGCTGCCGCGTGGTGCTTG
>NZ_PXYL01000013.1 GCF_003012705.1 Pseudaminobacter soli (ex Li et al. 2025) | reverse complement strand
TCCGCTTTGCTTGGAGGGCGTGGGTTATGCCAGTCCTTCATCTTCCTAATCGGGATCGCGCGGACAGCCGGCGTCACCACTCTCAAGTGCGCATGAACCCATGGGCCACGTTTTTTAACGGGGTCGAACCCACCAATAAGCTGACGGCCGCTGCCCTCACGGATCGAGATTAGCACAGGGCGGTTTCTACCGCGCACAGGCGGGCAGAGGCCCGGGGCGGTTTTTTAAGATGTCGCGCTCCTCGGTGACGTGCGCAAGTCGAGGGCCTCTCACCACCGAAGGGCAAGAAGTCCAAGGCCAAGTCGTCAATTTGAGACTTGGCGAGACCGTCTGCTCCAATGGATGGCTCAGGCTACTCAATCAGATGGATTCAAGTCCGGCCAAGCTTGTGTCAGTTATCTCCAACGACGCCGGACTGTGCCCGTTACATTAGCCAACACTGATCAAGTGGTGTATAAATCCGACAGCGGTCCAGGGCGATCGCAGTGTCAGGCTCCGCTTCAAAAAATGGGAGGATGCCATGGCCGAAGCTGCAATGAACGTCACGAAACTGGAAGCCAAATCGCATGACAAGCCGGACGAGGTGCGCTCGCCCCCCAAGACGCGCGTCGAGGTGGTGCGACTGCCTGGCTACACGCTCGCGCGGATAAACCTGGAGCCGGGCTGGCGATGGTCCGAATGCGTGAAGCCGGTGGTCAAGACCGAAAGCTGCCAGGTCTCACATGTCGGCTATGTCGTGTCCGGGACAATCACCGTCAAAATGAACGACGGGACGCAAAAGACGTTCAGTGAAGGCATGTCCTACACGATCCCGCCCGGCCACGACGCCTGGGTTGAAGGCAAGGTACCGTTCCAATGCGTCGAAGTGCTTAGCGCCGAACAGTACGCTAAACCGGCCTAGGGCTGATAAAAGGACGAAGCGCGGTTCAGACCAATTCGGCCAGCTACGGGAAAACTTGGCCGGCCGGCGCTTGGGTTTTGGAAGTGGCCCAAGGCCTGGACAAACTATCGAAGATCAGCTTCTACACCCGCCGATGCAGTCCTGGTAGCAATCGACATTGCCAAGGTGCGCAATGAGGTCCTGATCGAAGAGGGATAGCGTCTCATTGTCTTCTTCTCCAAAGGAAATCGTCCGTTGAACTCAAGACCTGCGATGATCGTGGGGGGGTGGCCTCTACGCGATAATCGTGAGGGTTGGCCCTACGCGGACCTCGTAAGAGACCGCATCGAGAACGCAAAAGTTCCGGCCGCGTTGGTGCGCAAAAGGAAGCCCGCCGAGCATTTGCTGCAGCGGGCGAGAGTTTTAGCCATTGATGGCTTCGAAACAATCGATCTGCGAGAAGGTTCCCGGCGGACGCAAAAAAATAGCTCGCCACGACGAACACGGCGGGCGATGCTCGCTATGGGGCCACGGTAATATGGCCCTTCATGTTTGGGTGAAAGCGGCAGTGGTAGTTGAATTCCCCTGCCTTCTTCATGACCTCGCTGGCGGTCTTGTTCGGTGGGATGGTCAAATCCCAACCGCCCTTGGTCGTTGCCGAATGAGCGATGGGGTCCGTATTGACCCATTTTACCGTATCGCCGACTTTGGCATGGATGTCCGCCGGCGCGAACGCCAGTTTTTTAATCGTCACCTGAATGGTTTCCGCCTGGGCGGTATCGGTCACTATCAACGCCACCACGGCGGTGGCCAATAGATATCCTTTCGACACCATCGCTGCCTCCCTACTGAAGTTTGGCGGCCACTTGCTCGGCATGCTGTTCGTGGCCCTTAAAGATCGTCAGACCGGTTTCGAGGAGGCTTTTTAGTTCGGCGTTGCTGGCCGAGGGGATCAGGACCTTTTTGAGCGCCGCGTTGACCTCCTTATGGTAGGCAACCTCGTTATCGATATACGCCTTGTCAAAGGCCGCGCCGTCCAGCTTGGCCAGTTTGTTGCGCTCGACTGTGGCCGCTTTGGTCAATGCCTTGCTGGTGTCGTTGTCCTCGGGCGTAACGTTGAGCTTTTTGACCAGTGCAAGCGCCTGTGTGTTCACGGTTCCGTGGTCGCGTACCATATCTTGCGCAAAATCCCGAACTTCCTTGTTTTTGGATTTCGCCAGGGCTTGCTTCGCCGCTTCAACGTCGATCGCGCCTGCAGTGTAGGCGATGTGTGCGATCTGGGGATCGGTGGGCTTATCTGCGGCCAGCGCCACGGGCGCTGCGCCAAGATAGATCGTGGCCAACATCACAATTGGACGAATGCGCATGAGAACCTCCCGAGGTGGCACAGACACCATCATCTTGCAGTTTATCTTTGGCAGGACAGGCGGTCATGTCAGGTAAACCGAGGTTAAAGCGACAAAAAAGCCCCCCGGGAGACAGAGGCGGCTAATGCCGGAAGCGAAGATGGCTAATTTCACGCAAGAAAGAAAATAACTCCAATCGCACCGCAAGTCAGAACGAGGAAATCGGTTCTTGAAATAGGGAAGTCGGCCACCGAAGTCCGTGGCAGCTTGCCGTCATCCAGGCTCGCACCTATAGTTTTGCATCGAAACTGCTAACGAACGTTGTTTTTGCGCTTTCGCGCCCTGACGATCTTCCTTCTCAATTTCGACAACTCGCCGTTCGGCACTCGGCCAGGGCGACATTGAACTCCGATCTGACAGGAAAACACATGGCCACAGGAACAGTAAAGTTCTTCAACACCAACAAAGGCTTTGGCTTTATCGAGCTGGGTAATGGGCAGCCGGACGTGTTTGTACACGTCTCCGCAGTCGAGCGCTCTGGCCTGCGCGCTCTTGTCGAAGGCCAGAAGGTGACTTTCGATATCGTGCAGGATCGCCGCAGCGGCAAAAAGCGCAGCTGAAAACCTGCAGACGGCCTGACGCAATTGCGCTGTTGGTCTTTGACCACGGATGCACTCAGCTGACGTTTAAGCGTCAGCATAAGGTCGGGAGGCTCCCGGCCTTTTTCATTTAACCGTCATGGCCGACCAGCGGCGGCGTGAATGACAAAAGCACGGCCCCACGAATTGGGCCGGGTTTTAAGCTTCATACGGCTCCCGGGGCCGTTGCGTTAGAGGTTCCATCCTTCCAGTGATGCGCGCTATCTCCGACGCGACCCTTCTCCGAGCCCGCTCCGGCAAATCGTCGGAGTGCAAGAGCGTAGCTATTTGCTTTAGCTGCACGCTGGCATCTTCATTCAATCCGGCCAGCGCTTGTGCCTCTGCCAGGAAGAGCCAACGCCAAACCTGCATTGACCCATCGGGCGGACTATCAGCACCATCAGCGGACCTTGCGTCAAAGACGCTCAAATGGTCGATCACCGTCCGTAACGCGGTCGTATTCTTATGAAAGTTCGCGACGATGATGGCTGCGAGGCTCGACTGGAATCGCTCGTCCTCCGGAAACCTGGTAGCCGCAACGACGTAGTGCGAAACGGCTCCCGCCTCACAGTCCGGCAAGGCCGCCAAGACCTGCAACTTGAGCACGTTAAATTGCGGATCTGAAATGATTGATGGCGTCTGTCGTTCGGCGCCAGCGATCAGTTCCCTTGCAGTCGTGACCTGTCCACCCACCAACGCGTCTGTAACGTCCCGGACTATGCGCAGCTGCGCGATTTCGTCGTCGCTGACCGCCGCCCGCCACCGTTCGCGGGCCGCCTCTATGTCCCATGTGCCGTTCGCCAAGGCAGGGAGCACGTCTCGGATTTCGGCGGGATCGCCCATCCAGGCGATGACGCCACGTCCGTCAATGAGAAATGCCGCAGGCAAGCCGGGCTGCCCGCTTGCTTCCAGCCAATGGCGCGTAACCCAACCACGGGCTAGCCCGGATACAGCCGAAGGCCGTTCTTCAAGAGCCATTATCGCTTTCTGGCTGCCCATTTCTGCGGCAGCTGCCGTCCGTTCGATATCCCGGACCATCACAGCAACACCGTAGCAAGGCACGTTCTGGACAGCCCCCAACTCGGCAATCTCGCCAACAGCGGGAAGGCAGCCCGCGCAGCCAGCATTCCAGAGAACTACCGCACTCAGGCGGTTGAATGTGACCTCAAAGAGCGGCTGCCGTTGATTGAAGAGACGCGAGAGCCTCAGACCGGGAGCCCGATCGCCGGGCAGGAGGCGGGTTGTCATCGAGGCAATTCCCTTTCTGTTTCCCGGTCTGAGGCATCCCGCCTGCCGATCAATTACACCGGGACATATGCCCAAGCTGCCGCCACCGCCCAGATCGTGGTACAGGCAGGAGGCACTGGTCGTGTTGCACTGCAAGTCGAAGGAAAGGTGGCAAAGCAAAGCGCCTCGTCCGACACCTGCAGGCGCTCCACCGTCATAGGTGGTTGGTGGGCGGAAACTTTCAAGCCGGCGGGTCGGGATCAGCCCTTCGGCCTATGCGGATGCGCTGGAAGTTATGGGGCAGGAAACAACGGCGATAGTGATTTCCTGCATCTTGCAGAGAGCGCGGCATATCAACTCCGCCGGCGGCTATCTGCGCGTTCTCACGGATAAGGCCAGGGCAGGCGAATTTTCGGTCGGGCCTATGTTGCTGGCGGCGTTGAAGGCTGCCGGCAGCTCAGTGAGGATGGTGGGATGACGCCCGAACCGGGTCGGGCTGCTGAAACGCGGGACGCGACAAGGGATTGTGATGCGAAGCAGCTCGCCATATATTTTGCACAGAAAGCACGTCGATGAATATGACAGGTGAACGCAAATGGCCCACGCGCTGAAGCTGCCGGCATCCAAAGAGCCGCTTGTCTTGTCCTATATGGATCAGGCCGGCAAGATAGCCATTGATCGGGTGGCGACGGGGTTTGGCATGTCGAAAAGCCAGGTGGCCGAAACCGCCGGGTTGGCCCGAGAGGCGTTGTATCGTTCAGAACGCAGTCGTGCCGCCAAGACGCAGAGCCGCCTTCGCGAGATGCTCGAGATCATCAGCCGGATAGCCGTCTGGGCCGGTGGCAAGGAGCAGGCGATGGCCTGGTATCGGGCTCAACCTTTGCCGGCCTTTGGCGATCGCACTGCCGAGGCGCTTGTGAAGGACGGCAAGGCTGCCGCCGTGCGAGACTACCTTGATCACATGGCCCTCGGGGGCTTCGCTTGAGGTTTGTCGGCACCTGCTATCGTGCCCATGATCCGAAATGGTCGTTCAAGCCGATATCCGGTGACGGCGCCGCGATAAGAGGTGCTCGTTTCAATCCTAAGGGTATCCCGGCATTGTACTTGGGACTGAGCATCATGACGGCAATCAAAGAGGTTACTCAGGGATTGGCGCATCGCATGGATCCTTGTGTCCTGTGTTCCTACGAAGTCGATTGCGAGGACATCGTCGATCTCACGACGGAAGAGGGAAGGGCGGAAGCCAAGATCTCGATGGACGAGATGGAGTGTGCATGGATGTTCGATCTGGCAGAGGGCGAGCGTCCGCGTTCCTGGTCGATCCATGACCGGTTGGTCGCTCAAGACATGGCCGGCATTCTGGTACCCAGCTTCGCGCCAGGCGCGGAAGCGGCGGACAACAACCTCGTTCTTTGGAAATGGGGAGCCGACCAACCGCATCGCGTGACAGTCATCGATCCAAGCGGCCGGTTGCCGAAAGATCAGCTGTCCTGGCGCTAAGGCCGGCCATGGAAATTCAAAGGCCCGCCGCTTTGGTGAGATTGACGCGAAAGCGGTCGCGGCGGCGCCGATATTTGCGGGTCATTTCGGCGCTCGCGTGGCCGAGTTGCTTTTGCACATGGCGCTCGTCGACCTCGGCCGGGGAGGCCAAGCCGGCGCGCAAGGAATGGCCGGCGAATTTCTGCGCGCGCTCGCCCTCTGGCAAATTACCGCGCACGCCGGCGGCCAGCGCGGCCTTCTTGACCAGCCGCGCGACCTCCTGATCGTTGAGCCGATCAGGTCCGACGAACTTGCCCCGGCCGGCGACGCGTCGGAACAGCGGCCCGTGCGCGACGCGTGCAAACGTCAGCCAGGTCTCGAGGGCCACGACCGGGCAGGTGGCATCGGAAGAGCCGCGGCCGATCTCGACCTCGCGCCAGCCGGTCTTGCCGCGTAGGGTGACGAGCAGGCCTGGCTGTGTTGCAAACGTTTCGGTAGTCGCCAGTTGGCATGAGGACCTCTCCCTTTTGTGGAGATTTCATCGTGTTAAAAGCCAGAGTCGGCGTCTCGGGCGAGTAGAAACCTGCCCAACTCGGGCAGGTTTCTACGCTGACGGCCAGGTCGCGCTGCGCCTCAACATCAGGCGATCGGGCGTCACGGCCGCTGTAGTCAGGTCCGAGCGCGGCCCGCCGGTTTCCCTCGGTTCTTGACCACCCTGTCAACGCGCCATCCACGGCGGCTTTCACACCGCTAATGGCCTCCATGAGCTGCTCGGTAGTCTCGCGCATACCCTGTTTCGTGATGTAATTTTCGGCCACATGCAACTTATGCGCGGCCAGATCGCGCTGCGCCTTCTCGCCCTTGTCGCCGGCCTCTTTGATCAGCCCCACATGCGCCAGAAGGCACCGAAGACCGCACCGGCTATGGTCAGGCCAAAGCCAATCGCGGCCATGAGTTCAGCGCCGGTCATCCGACAACCCCGATCAACAGCACGCCGCGCCAGCGAGGCGCTACGTCAAGATGAGCCTGGAGGCTAGGCCATAAACCTGCAGCGCAATCGTCACGAGCAGCGCGGCGGAGATGGGCACGCCGAAGGGAACTACGCGCTGGTGGTCCAGGTGCTTGATATAGGCGCGGAATGCGGGAGAGGGCAGCAACATCGGATTGCGCACGATGGTCACGGTGATCAGTGCGAAGACCAGCAGCGCGATGGCAAAGATAAGCAGATCGGCCCCACCCGAGACCAACGGCGCCACGGCCAACAGCTTGACGTCGCCGGCGCCGATCTTCCTGAGCAGCCAAAACGGAAACAGCAGCAGGAAAAGCAGGGCGCCCGCGATCGCACTCAGGCCAAGGTTCCACCAGAAATTCTCGGCCAGGGCCGCGAGAAACAGCGATGCCAAGCCGAGAGCGAGCAAGAGCAGGACATCGCTGTTCGCGATCTTCTGGGTGGCAAAATCCTTCCAGCCGATCTTAAGCAGCAGCGGCGTCGCGATGAGCTTCATCAGGATCGACACGGCCATCAGCATGTCAGCGCTCGATGTTGTGAACGCTCGACGAGAGCAGCTGCAGGTTATTGTTTACCGTGGGGTCGTTGGGCACCAGTTCGTAGGCGCGCAGGAAATTGTTCCGGGCCGCCTGGAGGTCACCGCGCAGCAGGTTGGAATAGCCGTAGTTGTTCAAATATTCCGGAGTTGGGCCGAGCTGCTGGAAGGCGTGGCGATAGGCCTTGTCCGCCAGGTCGAAGCGGCGGATACGATCACAGGATGCGGCAAGGCCCAGCCATGCGACCCCGTCATTGGGCGCCAGAAGAACGGCTTTGTAAAAGTACGCGCCGGAATTTCCGTAATTGCCCTGCCGAAACTGGTTCGTAGCTTGGGCCACCGCCTCATCGGAAGCGTAGAATTCGACGTCTGAAACTGTTTTCAGCCCCTTGAAGGTGTCGCCGAAAGCCGTGAGTTCTGGAGGCGTCGGCTCGTTGGTGCGAACAATGCCGTCGTCTACCGTCTTGCAGCCGGCAAGCATCACCCCCATGAGGCACGCGGCGATGGCAATGTGGATTGGCCTTGTCATTCCTTGTCCCCCCGGCACCTTTTGGTGCAATTTTTGCTCTCGCTTTAGCCCGATCCGATCAGAAGAAAACGCCCTTCATTCGGATGATGACCGGCAGCATGATGACCATCAGCACCACCGGGAAGATGCACAGCCCGAGCGGGATCATCATCTTCACCGGCAGTGAATTCGCACGGTCCTCGGCGCGCAGGATTCGCTGGCTGCGCATCTCGCCGCTGTAGACGCGCAGAGCTTCAGTCAGGCTGGTGCCCAACTCCTCGGACTGGCGAAACAGCACGGCCAGCGACCGGGCCTCGTCGAGCCCGATCCGATCCGACAGATCGCGCAAGGCCTCGCGCAATGGCTTTCCCGCCCGCAGCTGGAGGTTCATGATCGACAGCTGGACGCCCAGCCATTTGTGCGTGCCCGCAAGTTCGCCGCTCACGCGCTCGACAGCCGCTTCCAGGCTCATACCCGCATCGGCGCAGGTGATCATCATGTCCATGAAGTCGGGAAAACCGACGCGATAAAGCCGCTGCTGCGCCCGCTCGAAGCGGTCGAGGGCGATGCTGGGAATGACGAGGCAGGCGAGCCCGAAAAGGCCTCCGCCGGCAAAGGCGATGAAGCCGGGAAGCTGCTTCGGCAAGATGTGCGACAGACCGAGATACGCGACCACAAACCCTATGACCACGCCACCGATCCGGCACAGCAAGTAAATGAAGGGTGCGCTTTTTTGGTAGAAGCCTGCCCGAAACAGCTTGATCTCCAGCGCATCGGGCTGCCCGCGTTCCTTTTCGAGCGCCTTGAAATAGGCATCCACCGGGCGCTGTGCGGCAAGCTTGGCCAGTTGTTCCTGCGCTGTCAGCGAACGCCGATCGACGGGGGAATCGGCCAGCAAGCCCTGGGCCAGCATGCGCCTCGTCTGAAGGACCGGCCGAAACAGTAGCGCCGCAAACAGGAAAAGCGAAGCTGCGGCGGTGAATACCGCGAGCGAGATCAGAAGATCCAAATCCTGGAGGCTGGAGGGAATGTTCATATCCAGCCCTCAGATCTCGAAATTGACCATGCGATACATGATGAAGTCGCCGAGGAGCGCCCACCCCCCAAAGATGACGAAGACTGGCGTAATCAGCGGGTTACCCCAGACCTGGCCGTAATAGCTTGGCGCGATCAGCTGCAGAATGAGGAACATCGCGACCGGAAAGAGCGAGATGATCCAGGCTGAGACGCGGCCCTCGGCAGACAGGGCCCGGATCTTCAAGCGCAGTTTCTGGCGTTCGCGCAGCACGGCCGAAAGGTTCGACAGGATCTCGGTCAGATTGCCGCCGGTCTTCGCCTGGATGGACAGCGACACGGAGAGCAGGTTCAATCCCTCGAAACCCACCCGTTGGGAAAGCCTCTTCACCGCCTGCTCGAGGCTGAGGCCGAAGGTAATCTCGTCGGAAACGATGCCGAATTCCGTGCCGATGGGATCCGGCATCTCGCGCGCCACCAGGCCTATCGCCACCGTGGTCGGATGACCGGCCCGCAACGAGCGGACGATCATGTCGAGCGCATCGGGCAATTGCCTGGCAAATTTGGCGATGCGCTTGTTGCGGGCTCGACGGAGTACCAGAAGCGGCAGGACGAAGCCGACCAGCAGGAAGACCAGCAGCGCCAGCACCGGCGAAAAGGCGAACACGACCAGCACCAGAGCCAGAACCAGCCCCGCCGCGACGAACATGGCGGCGAATGCCACGGGGCTGCCGGTGATGCCCGACTGCGTGTAGAGGCGATTGAGTGCGATGATGCCGAACAGGAAATCGCCAGTGTCGCTCAGCCCGCGTTCGCGCAGAAGCCCGCGGAGCGTCTGTTCGGCCGGGGCATCCTCGGCCAGACGTTTCAGCCGTCGGTTCACTGCCCCCGCCGCCTGCCGCCGCGCGGCATAGGACAAGTAGAAGGACTCGACCAGCAGGATCACCGCAGCTGCCGCCAGCACATAAATTCCGTAGAGGAGCGTCTGACCGGTCAGCATCTAGAGAGGCACCTGCGGATTGAATGCGTCCTTGGCGAAGTGGTGCCCCAGGGTCGCCGCCTCCTGGGCGAAACGCGGGCGCACGCCCGTTGCGCGGAAGTCGCCGATTATCCTGCCGTCCTCGGCCACGTCGCGGCGAACGTAATGATAGATCTCCTGCAGCTGGATCACGTTGCCTTCCATGCCGGTGATCTCGGAGATAGAGATCACCCGCCGACCGCCGTCGGCCAGGCGCTGGGTCTGCACGATGATGTCGATTGCCGAGGCGATCTGTGCGCGGATGGATTCGCTGCTCATCGGCATGCCAGCCATGCCGATCATCTGCTCCAGCCTGGAAAGCGCGTCGCGCGGCGTGTTGGCATGGATAGTAGTCATCGAGCCTTCGTGACCGGTATTCATCGCCTGCAGCATGTCGAAGGCCTCTTCGCCGCGCACCTCGCCGACGATGATGCGGTCCGGGCGCATGCGCAGCGCATTCTTGACCAGGTCGCGCTGGCGCACCTCGCCCTTGCCTTCGACGTTCGGCGGCCGGGTTTCCAACCGGCCGACATGCGGCTGCTGCAGTTGCAGTTCGGCTGCGTCCTCGATGGTGAGGAGGCGCTCGCGATGGGAAATGTAGCTCGACAGGGCGTTCAGCAGCGTGGTCTTGCCGCTGCCCGTGCCGCCCGACACGAGTATCGACTTGCGCGACTGCACGGCGATCTTAAGAAGCTCGATCATCGGCGGCCGGATGGAGTTGAAGTCGACAAGGCGTTCCAACGAATATGGGCGCCGAGAGAATTTGCGGATGGACACAAGCGGGCCGTCCACCGTAATCGGCCGCACGGCCACATTAACGCGCGATCCGTCCTCGAGGCGGGCATCCACCATCGGATAGGACTCATCGACGCGGCGGCCGATCGCCGAGACGATCTTGTTGATCACCCGCATCAGATGCGCCTCGTCGCGGAAGCGGATCTGCGTTTCCTCGATTACGCCGCGTCTTTCGACGAACACGCGCCTGTGCGTGTTGATCATGATGTCGGCGATGGAATCATCCTTGAGCAGCGGCTCAATGGGCCCCAGCCCGAGCATCTCGTCGGCGGTCTCGCTGGTAAGCTGGTCCAGCTCGCGCGCATTGAGCGGCACGTTGCGCGCCCTGACGAATTCGCGCACCAGCGGAAGAATTTCTCGCAGAATGTCTTCCTTGGATGCCGTATCCAACGCCGCGAGGTTGAAGCGCTCGATCAGGTGGCGGTGAATGTCCACCTTGAGCGCGAGCATTTCGTCGGCCTGCGAAGTGTCGCCCGGCTCATTGGTGGGCGACGAGACCAGGGGCGCAGGGGAGGGCTCCGGAAGGACCTCGGCCTTCCGATTGGGATTGTTGGTAAAGCGGCCAAGCAAAGTCATGCCCCACTCCCCCCTTTGCCCCGCGCCATGGGTGGCTCGCGGCGGCATCTGGTTTGCAGGATGCAATGCCTGATGAGGCTATGCCAGCATCGCCATTGGTAACTTGCGCCGGCCATTCCCGATCATCGCGAGTCGCATGCCCTGAACCGTATTCCGATTCGATGGCTGGCCTCGCATCCCACAACCACGTGCAAACTATTTGGTAACCATCGCGTGTGCAAGCGTGCAACTATCGCTTCTGTGATTTACTCGTAATTATAGTAAAGACGAGTCACTCGGCGACCAAAGTTGCAAATACAATTATTGCGGCCAAGACTTTTCCAATAGCCGCTTTGGTGCCTTCGAAAAACTCGATAGATCGCGGAATGTCGAAGGAACCCAGCATATATTGGGTTATCTACATCTTTCGGATGTGCGCTCCACTATCTTCGGCAAATCTATCTTCTTAACAAATGGTTAATATGCGTAAATCCCTTTTCGAATCATCAAGTTACTGACAAGTCGAGTGGGACGTATATCTTAATTTACATGTATCGAGTGGTTAACGATGCGTTAAATGGGTTTGACAGACGAAATAACGTCGAACAACATTATGAGCGACGGGGGATGGCGGAGTATTGATTACATCCTCATTCGGCTCGTCGTTTTGTCTTGACAGGGGGTATTTGAAATGAAGCAGTTCATGACAATGGCCCGGCAGTTCCGCGACGATGAAGACGGCGCTGCCATGGTTGAATATTCGATCCTTCTTGGCATCGTCGCCGCCGCGTCGATTCTGTCCATCATTGCAATCGGCAAGTGGACTAGCGACCAGTTTACCACTCTTTGCGGCACATTGGATGGCAAGGGCGCTGGCGCTAGCGGCACCGCCTGCAAACCCTAATAAAGGCAACTCAAGGTCCGGGCCTTATGCCCGGACCTTGGTCCATTGTCGGCACCAATAGCCGCAGTGGTACAGGAGAGTGAGAGCGGGGGACTATGCGTGCGAACTCGATCATCATGATCATACTAGCCTGCGTCTTCGGCGTGCTCGCCGTCGTGCTCATCAACATGTGGCTTACCGGCCAGCGCAACCAGATGGCGCGTGCCGACACAGATCCGCAGGCGACCATTGTCGTCGCCGCGATGCCGCTGAAATTCGGCGACCCGGTCACCGCCGAGAAGCTGCGCCAGATAGCCTGGCCCGCGGGCGCCATTCCGGCCGGAGCCTTCAAGACCGCCGAAGAGGTGCTCACCAAGGAAGGCGGACGCCAGGCGCTGCAGGCGATCGGCGTCAACGAACCCATTCTCGCCAGCAAGATCACCGGGCCGGGCCAGCGCGCCACGCTCTCAGCCGTGCTGGCCGAGGGCATGAAGGCCGTCTCCATCCGCGTCAACGACGTGCTCGGTGTTGCAGGCTTCGTCTTCCCGGGCGATCGCGTCGACGTGCTTCTCACCCGCACCGTCCGCTCCGCCGAGGGCGGCGAGCAGAGTTTTGTCGACGTGCTCCTGCAAAGCATCAAGGTGCTCGCAGTCGACCAGGTGGCTGACGAGACCACCGAAAGCCCAACCGTGGTCAAGGCCGTGACGCTGGAAGTTTCCACCAAGGACGCGCAGAAGCTGACGCTGGCCGCAGGCGCGGGCCAGCTGTCACTCGCGCTGCGCCAGGTCGCTGCGAGCCAGGGTGAGAACACTGACCGCGTGACGCTGGCCGATCTCACGGGCGAAACGCCCGCAACCGTTGCGGCTCGGCAGGCGTCGCAGGATGCGGACCGACAGCGCAATGACCAGCAATTCGATGGCCTGCTCAAGGCCGTGGAGAGGGTCGACAGCCGTCTCGACGAGCTCAGCAAAGCCAAGCAGGCGCCGCCGCCCGCGCCTCCTCAAACGCAGGAGGTGGTCAAGGAGGTTGTCCGTTACCTGCAGCCCGAGCCGCCTTCCTTTGCGACGGTGGGCGTTATCAGGGGCGTGGAGCGTGTGACCTACGACGTGCCGCGAGTGAACTGAGGGGCAAGAACCGCAAAGCCGGTTCGTGAATTGAGGCAGGGCCGCAAGGCCGCGGGGGGACTGACACATTATGTTGCGATTTGGCCTGAGATATCTGGTTGCGCTCTTGAGCCTGGCTGCGTTGCCCGTGCTCTCGATGCACCCGGCCGCTGCGGCCGACCGGCGCATAGACGTCTCCAGCCCGGGCGTTCACCGCATCTTCCTGCCGGTCTCACGGTCGGTGACGATCCAGGTGAATCAGAACCTGGGCGACATGGTCGTCGCCGACAGCAAGATCGCTGACGCTCAGCCGATGACCGACCGGACGCTCTACGTCATCGGCAAGGCTCCTGGCACCACCTCGATCAATCTGTTCTCGGACAAGCGGCAGTCGCTCGGCGTCATCGAGATCGAGGTGGGCGTCGATCTCGACGACCTGTCCGCGGCCATCAGGCAGGTGGCGCCGCGGTCGCGGGTGACCATCGGCTCGGTCAACGGCCGAGTGCGGCTTGGCGGCCGGGTCAAGGATGGCGCCCAACTTGCGGAAATCCTCAAGGTCGCCCAGCAATATGGGCCGGAGGCGATTATCAACTCGATCGAGGTCGAGGACAGCCAGCAGGTCAATCTGGAGGTGCGCGTGCTGGAAGTGTCGCGCAATGCCGGGCGGGAGCTGGGCGTATCAATTCGAGCAAAGGACGCGGACAACCCGAAGTCGGTGAGCGGTTTCGCTTCCGGTCCTGCGGAGGTTCTCGCCCCGTTCGCCACCGGCAATGTGCCATTTGCATCCCTCATCGCCCGCGTGATCGATTCCGGCATCAATGTCGATGTCATGGTCAGGGCGCTCGAGGACAAGCGCCTCGCGCGCCGGCTTGCCGAGCCAAACCTGACCACGCTTTCGGGAGAAGAGGCCAGCTTCCTCGCCGGCGGCGAAGTGCCGATCCCTGTGGCAGGAGAGACCAACAGCAACGGCATCCAGACCACCATCCAGTTCAAGGAATTCGGCGTCAAGCTGCGCTTCATTCCGATCGTTCTGGACAATGGCAAGATCAATCTGCGCCTCAACCCGGAGGTCAGCGAGGTCGATCCGACGACTTCCATCAATGCCAATGGCCTCGAAATTCCCGGCTTCAGCACGCGCAGGGCCTCGACGGTGGTCGAGCTGCGCGACGGCCAGAGCTTTGCGATCGCCGGCCTGCTGCAATCGACCAATCGCAAGCTGCAGAGCCAGGTGCCGTGGATCGGCCAGCTGCCGATCATCGGCGCCCTGTTTCGTTCGTCGAGCTACATCAAGAACGAAACTGATCTTGTGATCATCGTCACGCCGCGCCTTGTGAGGCCGGCGACGCCGGGACAGCAAGTGGCCACGCCGCTCGACAAGACCCGCCCGACCAACGATCCCGAATACTTCCTGCTGGGCGAGCTTGAAGTCAGCAAGAACATGATCCGTACCTATGAAACCGGACAAGGCGTAGTTGGCCCGTACGGCCACATGCTCGACCTCAAATCCAAGGATCAGCTTGTCTATGTCAAGAAATAGCGCACTAATCATCGTGGCCGCGGCCGCCGCATTGCTTTCCGGCTGCGCGGATTATCTGAACCATTACGACACGGTAACACTCGCCGCCGGCGATGCGCAGAAATACAACATGCTTCTTCACACAGCCGACCCGTTCAACCCGGCCGCGCGCGACAACCATTTCACGACCAGCGGCAGGAAGGTCGAGGCTGTTCTGCTTGGCCCCCCGCGGCCGCTGGCGGCGGCACCGGCGGCGGACGCCGGGGCCAATGGGGACGCGGGAGCGGGGGGCTCATAAGGAAATAGAGGCTGCGAAAGGCGCGCGCGGACGAGGCGCGAGGGGCGTCAGGTTTAGGAAAGAGCTGTCGTCATGCTGCAGACACTTCGAGCGTTTTGGCAAGATCAAAGAGGGATAGCGCTGATCCTGGTGGCAATTATGCTGCCGGTCATCATCGGCTTTTCGCTGCTCGTCATCGACATGAGCCGGGCCAATACCCTGCACAACGACCTGCAAAAGGCGGCCGACGCCTTTGCGCTCGCCGCGGCGGCGGAGCTGGATAGATCGTCCGGTTCCTGGGCCCGGGCCGAGCGGGCCATGGCAACACTGGTAGAGAACCAGATGTATTTTTCCACCGCCAACGAGCCAGCGCCGACGCTGAAAGCAGGCGAGCCAGGCGGAACGGCAAACCAGAATCGGGCCGGCAACATCTCGTGGCGCTTCCTGAAGACACTGCCAGCAAGTGACAGCACTGCGATTGGCAACACCTACTTGGCGAATGCAGACTGGTCCCAAGGAGAGGCAGAGACGCAGTTCATCGAGGTGACGGTCACTCCTACCTCATTTCGCAGTATTTTCCCCGCTTCCTTCCTGACCGGAAGCGCCGCAAGCAACAGTTTCAGTGTCGGCGCTCAGGCTGTGGCCGGCTTCAGATCCAGCGTGTGCGACTACACGCCGGTGTTCATGTGCAATCCCTATGAGGACACGAGCATCACCGGCGGGGTGACGCTCGAACAGGCGGCACAGACAAGAGAATATCGGCGGCGTCAGATCATACTGCGCGGCGACGGCTCTTACGCGCCCGGCAACTTCGCCTTCCTCACTGCGCCCGATGGCAATGGCGCCAACGCCTTGGAAAACATGCTGGCGAGTTCCAAGCCGCTGGCCTGCTATTCGCGAAACGGCGTCGACACCGAACCAGGCCAGAATGCCGGGCCGGTCAAGAATGGGTTGAATACGCGTTTCGGCATCAACACAGGCTATACCGGAGCTGACTACGGTCCGGCGGTCAACGTCCGAAAAGGCGCCAAGAACGGCAACAAATGCGTCAAGGACAACAAGGTTCAGTACGAGACTGACGTCAACAAGGGCGTCGGCTTGGAACGCGACAGCTGCCATATTTCCGGCAATTGCATGATGATGGGCGGGCGTATGGGTGCAGGGGACTGGAACAGTTCACGCTACTGGACGGTCAACCACCCCAAGCGCGGTGTGCTTCCCACGGAACTGATTGGGGCAACCCGCTACGAGATGTACCGCTACGAGATAGACAAGAACATCTATCAGGATGCGGCCGTGGGCGGCGAGACCGGAATCCCGGCTTGTGGCACGCCGGTGACCAAGGTGGACAGGCGGATCCTCTACGGCGCCATCCTCGACTGCAAAGCGCTCCAGGCCTCCGGCGTCAAGTTCAGCGGCCGCTCCACGGGCCTGCCTGTCCGCGCCTTCGGCAGCTTCTTCGTCACCGAACCGATCAAGGATGGCAAGGACATCTATGTCGAGCTTGTCGACATCACCGGCAAGGGCGGGCGCGGCACGCTCGACAACTTCCTGCGCGACGAAGCGCAACTGTACCGGTGATGGCCATGTTTGGTGCGCTCAGGCATATCGCAGGCTGCTTCAACCGCGACAAGCGAGGCACGGCGCTGGTCGAAATGGCGCTCGTGGCGCCGCTGATGATCATCCTATCGGCGGGCGTGTTCGAGTTCGGCAACATGCTGCATCAGAAGCTATTGATGCAGGCGGGGTTGAACGACGCGGCGCGCTTCGCAGCGCGCTGCAACAGCCAGATGTATACGGACTACAACCTGCCCGCGATCAATTGTGCCAACATCGCAAAGAACATCGCCGTATACGGCGTAACTGGTGATCCAACACCAGCGAGCCAGCCCAGGGTCGCCGGATGGTCCAAGAATGACGTAACGGTAGAGATCGCCAGTCCGTTGGGATGCCATGACGCGATCGTTGCTGGCGTCACGAAGTATCGCTCCGTCACAGCGCAGGTCTGTATCGTTAGGGTCACCAACAGCAAGGTCTATCGCGACCTCGGGATGCTTTCGGTCATCAACATTGGTCCGATCACGTTGGGCGGCACCCATGAAGAGCGGCTGATCAGGTTCTGACCATGTTCAAGCGCTTCGCCAAATCGCAGGACGGCGCAACGATGGTGGAAGCGGCCATCGTGATGACGCTGCTTCTTGTGCTGACGCTCGGCTTCGTCGACTTCGGCAATGCGCTCTATCAATGGAATTCCGCCAACAAGGCTGTGCAAGTCGGAGCGCGCCTCGCCTCTATTTCCGACCCGGTGGCGAAGGGGCTCGCAACCGCTGCACCAACGGACACCCCGGGTGCGCCCGTCCGAGCCGGCGCCTATTCCTTCGAATGCGGATATGTCGCGGGCGCGCTTTCGTGCACCAGTGGAGCTGCCGATGCGAACGGGTTCAGTCGAATCTTCCGCGGCGACACAGCTGTAACCAACAACGATGCCTGCCCAGCCCCCACCGGAAGCCAGCGCCCCGGCATGTGCCACTTCTACCCCTTCCTGAAGCGTGAGAACGTGGTGGTGCGGTATGAGGCCACCGGGCTGGGCTTCCAAGGGCGCGGCAATGTTCAAGGCGTCACGGTCCCCGTGCCGACCATCACGGTGAGCCTGCGCAACGTCACCTTCCACTTCTTCTTCCTTCAGGGGCTGATGAACTTCGCCAATATCACCATGTCCTCCATGTCGAGCACGGTAACCGGTGAAGACCTGAAAAGCGGAGCACCAACATAATGAACGCGATCGATTCCACGGTTCTGCCGACCCGCCGGAAGCAGATTGCCGTGTATTCCAGCGATCAGAACCTGAGGCATGAAACAGCCGCCCGGCTCGAGGCTTTGGCAATCTATGATGTCCAGATCGCGGAGCCCGACGCGTTCCTGAAGGGGGCTGCGGCAGGGGGGCGCCCAAACATCATCATCCTTGACCTCGCCCAGGGCGAAATCCTGGATAGCCCAGGACTGATGGAGGCGCGGGCGGCGTGGTCGCAGGTACCGCTGATCGCCATCTCCGGCGAACTGCGACCCGACCAGATGCGCAATCTCATCCGCCTTAACGCTTCGGATTGGCTACATAGGCCGCTCGACGGTAAGGAACTGCTCAATGCCGTGACCTTCCACGATAGCGGAAACCAGGCGAACAAGAGCCGAATTATCACCTTCATCGGGGCAAGCGGCGGTACTGGCGCGACAACGCTTGCCTTGGCCGCCGCAGAGTATCTGGCGGCAAAGTCGCCGGATCGTGCAGCCTCCACCTGCCTCGTTGACCTAGATTTCCAAAGCGCCAATTGCGGGGCCTATCTCAACCTGTTCAACCAGTTCGACCTCGGTGGCATCGTCGCGCAACCCGATCGGCTGGATGTCGAACTGATGGATGTCATCAAGCTTTCGCGACCGCACGGTTTGACGATCTATTCCTTCGAGCGGCCGCAACTGCCGTTCGAGCCGCGTGGAAGCGAATTCGTGTTCAAGCTGCTTGATCTGGCAGCTTACCGATTCAGCGACATTGTCATCGACCTGCCCAACCTCGAAACGGCCTGGCAAAGCCCGGTGCTTTCGACCAGCGACGAGGTCTTCATCGTCTTCGAACTCAATCTGGCAGCTTTGCGCCAGGCCAAACGTCTCTACGGAAGGATTCGCGAATTGCGTGGTAACGCCGCCAGCATCACGCTGGTTGCCAACAAGCAGCACCGCAAATGGTTCGGCAATCATTTTTCCCGCAAGGATTTGGAGAAGGTGTTCAAGGTCTCCAACATCAGGTCGATCAGCTTCGACCAGACGCTGCTGACGGAATCTCTCAATCGCGCCATCCTGCCCACCGAAGTGGACGCTCGCGCCCGCTTTAACAAGGACGTCAAGGCATTGCTTCGCGACAGGCTCGACGGCAATGCAAGCTAGGCGAGGTGCCACGGGGGCGTTGCTGGGAGCTTCCCTTGGAGGGCTTCTTGTTCTGTCCACGACGGTCCTTGAAGCCCAGGGCGAGAGCCGAAAGAATCGCCCGCCGCTGCCGGCGATGGGCCCGAGCTTGCGCAACTCGGTGGCTTTTCAATCCGGCGAATCCGTCGGCACGATCGTCATCCGCAAGAACGAGAAGGCTCTCTATCTCGTCGTCGCCCCAGATCAGGCCCTGCGCTACCGCATCAGTGTCGGTCGCGAAGGGTTTGCCTGGACGGGAACGGTGCGCGTGGGAGACAAGAAGGAGTGGCCGGAATGGCGCCCGCCGGCTGAAATGCGCGGTCGCCAGCATGACCTTCCCGAGTTCGTCCCGGCCGGCCCCTACAACCCTTTGGGTGCGCGTGCGCTCTATCTCTATGACGGTGGCCGAGACACGCTTTACCGGATCCATGGAACGAATGATCCAAAAGGCGTCGGCTTTGACGGCACCTCCGGCTGTTTCAGGCTGACCAATACTGATGTGGTCGACCTCTTCCGGCGCGTTCCAGTCGGCACAAAGGTGATTGTCGAATGACCACGATCATTGATCCTGAGGCACGTCCCGCCGCCAGCGCAGACTCGGTGTTCGATCGCAAGATCACTACTGCTCGGCTGGTCACATGTGTTTGCGCGGCAGCTGCGGTGATGACCGGCATCAATCTCGCCGCCGCGGTCTATTTCTTTCGCGGCATTGCGGAACTGCGCACGGCAGAGGAGCGTCTGCAGGGGCTGTCCGAATTCGAGGCGCGGATCATCGCAAAAATGGACAAGGTGAATGTCGGCCTGCAGACCCGCTTCGAGGACCTCGACCGCAGCCTGCAGGGCCGGTTCAGCGAAATCAATGAGCACTTCGACAAGTTGGAGCGCTTCAGCCCGCTGGGCAAAATGGAAACAAGCTTGCTTCCGCCAGCCGATGATGCGTCGGACGATACCGCGCCGCTCGAAAAAACCACGCCGGAGTTCCAGGTGGCTGTCGAGCCGACGGCTACGCCATCTCCCCAGCAGCAGTCCGTGCCGGCACCGAGTTCGGCCTATCAACGGCTCGAAACCCCCGACGGCAAGGTCTACTATCGCAAGGTGAAGTAGAGGCCGGGGTTCGGGATCTGATCAGAGATCCCGTTCGATCGCCAGCAATGCCAATCTCGTGTCGCGCGCCCGTTGCCTGGCCGCACTGAGGAACAAGAAATGGCAATGGCAGCAAGCGCAGAGACCCATGATCAGCACCATGGCCGTCACGCCGTTCGTCTCGATTGCGACAGGCAGGCGGAAGCCCTCAAGCACCGGAACGCGATCGAAGACGCTAGCGACCATCGATTGCTGGCCGGCAAGCACCATCGCGCCGAACGCGACCAGGGCGGCGTGATTTGCGAGAAATCGGACCGCCACGGGTCTGGCTGCCGAAAGGAGTTTCCAGATGGCGAGGGTTGCAGCTCCAACGGCCGCAATTTCCCAAAAGACGGAAACCGCCACAAGATGATCGATCATAACCCAGAAATTTCTAGACGCTTGGTGGAGAGCTAGCCACACTTGCCACAATTCTGGGCTGTCGGGAAACGTTCCCAGCAACAGCATTGCAAGGCGTTCTGCAGCAATAACAACCGTGACGGTGATAGGAAATGCGACGTCAAGTATTTTGCGTGTAAGCATTGCAAGCCTCCCTGAAATAGAGTGACCTGCGAAATCTACAATTTATACAATTTACAAATATTTAATCACGTCACGGAGATTTTGAACGATAGAGCTAAATGGCAGCGCACGTGCATGACATCCTGATTTCGAGGCCGGTGTTACATTTGTTCGGGCGAACGACAGCTTTGGGAGACGTGCGAAGCTGGTGAGAGACCGCTCAGGGTCAGTTTACGTCAGTGCATCGAGGTGGCCTGCCCCTATGAGGTGGTCCCTCAAGAACGCGAACTCCTGGCGAGGGTCCTGGGGGAGCGGGCCAACGGTACGGGGTATGGTCACGGATATACTCGGGTTGTTACGTGAACCGATAGATAAGGGAGCCTACCCTCCCGGCGCAAGCAGTGGCGCCAGAGGACCTGCCGGCGCTGAGTGTCTGACGCTGCTGCAATGCCGCTCCCTTGAGCAATCACGTCTCACGGCGGGAAAGTCGAACGTTAATGAGCCAGTAGGAGCACCGACCTTGGGCGAATGGACAAGCCAGTTTACCCTAGGCATCGTTGGGTGCGTCACCGCCTTCAGGCAAGCATAACCTTTAGCGGCAACAAGAGACCCGGAGCCATTCACGCTCCCGCGCCCAAAGGCTTCGAGTCTCAACCGGCCATCTAATCGCTAAACCACCATAAACCAGCCCGACCGTCCATTACTGCCTGGTGAGGACGCGCAAGCCGTTCTCGGTTCGGCCTTCCTGATCGGCACCTGATGTGGCTTACAGATGCCGAGTTTGCGGTGGTTGCCGGGAAATTCAGACCGACTGAGGCAGAGCGAATTTGCACGCAGGTCTTGCTATGGCTCGACTTGATGGGCTGAATAGGCGTCCATCACACGTGCCGAATAAATAAGCGCCGCACCGGCATTCACTGCAACAGCCACACCGAGCGCTTCGGCGATCTCTTCGCGTGTGGCGCCATGCTTTATGGCCGCGTCCGTGTGGACAGCGATGCACCCATCGCACTGTCGTGTGACTGCGACCGCGAGCGAGATCAATTCACGAATCTTCGGGTCGAGTAAGCCGGTCTTGGAGCCTGCATCACCGAGCGCTCGATAGCCACGGATTGTCTCGGGGCTAATTCTTCCGATCTCGGCGATCCTCGTCCCAACCTGTTTGCGATAGTCGTTCCAGTCGAACATCATTTGCTTGATCCTCCTGGTGGCAAATCAGGATGACATGCATGCAGGCTGCGGAAAAGCGCCTTGAGTGGCTGATCGTTGGGCTTCCCGGTTTCGTCCTTTGCGTGGTGATGAACCGACCATGAAGATTATGGGCTGGTTCAGCCACTGCCGCTGCCACCGCTAGCAGTATCCAGCCCGCCTCGGTCTCCGGGGCGAGCTTTATTTTCCTAACCTGGCTCTGATCTTCGGCCGGCTTGATGCGACGAAACTGAGCTAGGACCAGCAAGTGATTTTGGCGCCGAGGACAAGGAGCGGTCACGCTCGAAGTGACGCCCCAAATAGCAGCCCTGCCAAGGTGGGGCTGATCGCAGCAGCGAGACTGCGTGGCACTCACGTGATGCCAGCGGATGGGATGTGCGTGAACACCATAGTATTGATGAGCCCTATACGTTGCGAAAGCCAGGCGGCAACGGGATAGGAGGCCGCCGAAAGCAGCCCGGACCAGAAGAAGAATGTGCCCGCTTGCGGGAGCGATAGATTGAACGTTTCGAATGGCCACAGCGCCAGCAGGGATCACAAAGATATTGCATCTCGATCGGCGTATCTGGTGTCGCGTTGAGGAGCGTGGTCATGCGCAAGTATCTCTCCCGCCACCCTGAACAAGGTGGACCTCACTACCCCGAGGAACTGGACAAACTCGACGACCTGGTCCAGCGCGCGGTCAAAGCGTTGCATATCGTCAACGCAGACGAGCGGAATGAGGTCGCAGCAAGGATCATGTCGCTTTACTCGATGGGCAACCGCAGCCTGGAAGAAATTCTGGAGGTTGCGATTCACCTCCATAGGAACGGCTCCGCCATACTGACGCCGAAGCGGAACCGAGCGCCAGCGTAGGATGGAGTGGCCGGCGCGATCATTGCCCCATGCGCGCCGGCCTAGGCAGCCGTACAGCCGCCTGATCCTTCTACGATGCCATCCATCCGCCGATAGGGCCGCGTCTAGGACCACCGAGGCCGCTGACGCAACCTGGCACTCATCGTATTCCCAGGCGGGACAGCGCCCAGCCGTCCCGGGCCTCCGCGCACCAGTAGTTGTTGAAGACCTTGTCTATCGTAATCTGATCCGGCGGGTCCATTGGCGGCGGCAACTCGCGCCGCTCCGCCGGCTTGGCGAGGCCGATGATCACTTGCTCGAAGCCTGCCGGCGTATAGCCGTTGAGCGCCCGGCATAATGGGCTCGTTACCTTGAATCGGTGCACCGTGCCGCGCGGAATCCACAAGGAATCGCCGGCGCGTCCGATGATCGTCTGGTCGCCCAACTCGAGGGTCATCTCCCCTTCCATCACGTAGAACCACTCATCGATCGGGTGGATGTGGGGCACGGGCGGTCCGGAGCCTTGCCGCATCCACTGCTCCATGACGCTGAACGCCCCGCCGGTCTCGTGGCCGTCGACCAGCACAAGCCAGAGGAGGTCGAGTATCCAGTAGGCCGGGGCCGTCTCCCGGTTCCGGGTGAAGCCGACCGCGGGGGCAAACGGCAAGGTGGGTTGGGGCCGCTTCATGACATTTGGCTCCTTCGGGAAATCGATCGTCGCTGCCGCCTAGAAGCGATATAGGGCATCCTGCACTGAGGGTAAGTCGGATCGCCTTTTGGGAATCATCCGACGTGCGGACTTCTGGAGTCCTGGCCTAGGCGAACTGTTGCTGCGGGATGATTGCGTGCCGTGCCATGACATCGATCCACGCTTTCGATCTCGAGCTGGCGAAATCGCCATAAATGCGCCGGACGCTGGCCTCACCAATCTTCGCGATCTCATCGAAAAGACCGTCGATGATCTTCGCGGACGCGTTGTCTGCGTCAATCAGTACAGCAAGGCGCGGGGAGCGATTATCGATAGCCATCACCGGAAGACCTTTCATCCGGGAGTTATTTGCCTCCTATCACGCGTTTCGTTGAACAGCGATGCCTTAAGGTCGGTTCAATCGAGATTCTGCGTTTTGGGGCAGGCCAATGGTGTACGGATGCGCAGTCCAAGCTGTAAAGTTGTCCACTGTCTCCTGGCTCTGTCGCAACGACTGAATGAGACCGCAAAGAGGACCTCATGCGAGGTCAATCACGCGGCGAAGGTATCGAACTGTTCGGCCAGCGATGGTTTCGGATTAAAGCCCTGACGCGGGGTTTCCGAACTGCAGAGTTCAACCATTAGCAAATAGCGTCAGCCCGAGGTAATCGGCCACGACGGCTACAAGGGTAACTCCAGCCCAAAAGGCGACAAAGCCGGTAATGGCCCAAGTCCAACGACGAGCTTGAAACAGGTATATTGCCAATCCGAGCGGAGGTAACAGGGCGGTTGCGAGGCTAGCCGCTCTGCTTCGCGAGAAGCCATGCGCCTCAGCGTCCTCTATCTGCCACCAAGCTATCAGGCAGACGATGCCGACGATCTGGATGAGATCGTTCAAGGATAGCGGCGGGGGATTCAGTCCCCAAAAGTACCTATCGATCAGAATTCCGGCCGCGACAAAGGCAAGAAGACCCGTGTAGATCGTCTCTCGCTTCTTCATCTGTCGTCAGCCGCCTTTCGTGAAATACACTCGAAGGAAACCACAGGTGGCGTTCACCGACAAGGAGAGGTTGCGCTGCTGTGGAATCCCCGATGCAGAAGCGTAGCAAGGGACCGCGTTCAGTTCGCCAGAGCGTTGATCAATGTTTTGTGCTGCGGCCTGGCGGCCGCCCCCACCATTTCGCGGGTCGCGAAATTCTACGGCAGCTTCAACGGGAGAACATCCATCTGGAGGTGGAGGCCACAGGTTCGAATCCTGTCGGATGCGCCATTTCCATCAAAGACTGCGAAACACCCGACTTTTTCGTCTTCTTCCCGGCGACAGGCCGCTCGATCACGCCCCTTGAGCGTATGCTCGAGGCGTTCAAACCATGCTCTGGCACACCGGCAGGAAGCGACTAGCGTATTCGAAGTCCATCGTCTTCAATGTTCCGGTCAGCCCGCCATTGGTGGCAATCCACTGCCTTACCCAGGAAGGGTACTTGCGCATCAGAAAATGCGTGGCTGCCGCGACAGTTTCCGGAGACCCCGCGGATGGCCTGTGAAACCGAAAGTAGGCGCCGGGCTGCACACAGAGTTTGGCGCGCGGCAACCCCAAATACATCGTGCAAGCTGAATCACAGCGGCCTGCAACGCGCACTCGCTTATCGCTACGGGCAAGTCGTTCAACTGTCATTGCGTAAGCAACAACATAGCCACCGCTGTCGTTCTTAACTACGATTTCATTTTTTAACGCACGCGAAATGATGTTGCTCCTGAGCGTACTTGTAAGAGGCTCAGAGATTGCTGAGCAACATCCGATAGCGACCAGCAAAACCGCTACAATAACACGTATCATAATTCCCCCAAACAACTTGAGTTATTGGGCGAAATACTCATGTGAGTTAATTAACTTATCGATAAATGAGAAAATCCAATTGATCAGATATGCCATTTCGACAAGTAGCGCGCGATATATACTTAACGCGCATTATCAAATGTCGGTCCAATTTTACCCATCTCCGGCCCGACACCTTACCATATGTTCTCAGAAAGAACGCCATTAAGGTTACTGCAATATCTGGGCAGCGCTTGCGACAATACCAGTAGACTTTCCGGTTAATAAGGTGTTAACGAGAAGGTGTGTGGGTACATTCTATAGGCTGCGGCGAGGAGTAATCTCCGCGCAGCTCAGATTGATAGGGGTATATTATGTCCAAAATCGGCTTGACTGCCGGAATGGGAGCGTTTGCGGCTGCGATAATGTATGGCGCGACGGTGATCGTGCCGATCCATGCTTTAGCGAATACGGTAAAGCCGGGTGAGCCGAGCCAGGAACAGCTTGCAAGTCTGTGCGCTTCAATCCTTGATTCCGGTTCCGCACAAGCACTCGCGCGTTTCCAACAGCAGTTTCCAAACGCAGATACCATCTGCAATGCGACAGCGTCGACTACTGTCGCTGCTAACCCGTCTTCAGGCGGTGGCGATCACAGCAACAACGGCAACGCAAATCGCAACGCCAACGGCAATGCCAACGGCAACGCCAACGGCAACGCCAACGGCAATGCCAACGGCAACGCCAACGGCAATGCCAACGGCAACGCCAACGGCAACGCCAACGGCAATGCCAACGGCAATGCCAACGGCAATGCCAACGGCAATGCCAACGGCAATGCCAACGGCAACGCCAACGGCAACGCCAACGGCAACGCCAACGGCAACGCCAACGGCAACGCCAACGGCAACGCCAACGGCAACGCCAACGGCAACGCCAACGGCAACGCCAACGGCAACGCCAACGGCAATGCCAACGGCAACGCCAACGGCAACGCCAACGGCAACGCCAACGGCAATGCCAACGGCAATGCCAACGGCAACGCCAACGGCAATGCCAACGGCAACGCCAACGGCAATGCCAACGGCAACGCCAACGGCAACGCCAACGGCAATGCCAACGGCAACGCCAACGGCAATGCCAACGGCAATGCCAACGGCAACGCCAACGGCAATGCCAACGGCAACGCCAACGGCAACGCCAACGGCAACGCCAACGGCAACGCCAACGGCAAATAAGGTGGAGTGGCGCTACACCGAAACGGTGTAGCGCCGTCACGCTCATGCTTTCGAGCCGCCAGAAACGTCTGGGCGCTTTCTTCCAAATCGGAATGTGAGAGAGCTAATGCGATCAATTTCCTCCACGGCGTTGGCGCGAGGGCGACCGGTGCGCACTAACGCAAGGCGACAGGCCGTTCTGCTGGTTGGCTTCCTCAGCCTTCTGCTTCTCTTTGCTTCTGTGCTGACAAACTCCCTTTCCCGGTCCCCGAACATATGTGGCGCCGAAAAGTTCGGAGAGCGGGTCATATGGGGACGCTGGTCCTCGGAGGCGTCCGCGCCGGTCGATCTCGTCGATAAGGCGTCCTGTTCCTGAGAGAGCGTCATGGGTATGCTGCAATCCACACTCGGTGTATCCGCACCGAGCGAGCGGGCCGTCGCGCGTCCCGCGAGCGACAGTTCGCCGGTCACGGTCGGCGCGGGGCTGCTTGCGGTCGCCTTTACATGGTGGCTGTGCGGGCCTTGGGCGATCTCGCCCCTCTACACCTTGGCGCTGTTTGTCGGCGTCCCGGCGCTCGCGATGATCGTCGTAGACGTCGCCGTCGTTCGGGTCCATCGGCGGGCGAGCACCGGTCTCGATTTCAGCCGCTTTTGCCGAGGCGAAACAACGCTGTCGCGCGTCGCCATCAAGGTCCTGTCATTCTATGTAGTCTGGGCCGGCATCGCCCTCGTCTACTGGCTGCTCAAGGAATATGCCCCGTATCGCAGCGGCTACATGCTGACCCTCGCAATTGGGCTCGCCACGGCAGCGGCGGTGCTGACGCCGGTCTATGTCGCGCTCGTCGACCGGCTCCAGGTCGATCCCCACGACGAGGCCTGGCATTTCGGGCAATGGCTGCTGGGACGTCCGCACGATGCCCATCTGGCCCGCATTCATGTCCTGGCGACGGGGCTGCGGGCCTTTTTCCTGCCATTCCTGCTCGGCTCGATCTCGGAACTCTACTTGAACTCGGAAGCGATCGGCTTCGCCGAGGCGAGCCAATCCGCCCACCGGATGCTCTACTACTATCTCGATAAACTGTGGCTGCTCGATTCCATTTTCAGCAGCATCGGCTATCTCATTGCCTCACGACTGCTCGACACCCACATCCGGGACGTCTATCGGCGACCCACGTCGTGGCTCGTAACCTGTGTGTGCTATGCGCCCTACAACACTGTCTTTTTTACCGGCACAGGCTTCTACCAGGTCCGCTACTGGGACTCGGTGATGGCGGTCGACGGCTTGGCTGGCCTCGTCTGGATGACGCTCATCGCAATTACCTGCACGATCTATGTCGGAGCCAACATCTCATTCGGCCTTCGCTTCGCGAATCTGAGCAAGCGCGGCATCATCACGACTGGCCCCTACGCGCTAATGAAACACCCGGCTTATTTCTTCAAAAACATAAGCTGGTGGCTGATGTATGTGCCGTTTGCCGTCATCGGCAGTCCGCTTGAGGCGGTTCGAGCCAGTCTCCTGATGGCACTGGCAAGCGGCGTCTACTATCTGCGCGCGCGCCACGAGGAGATCGAGCTTGCTGCCGATCCGAAATACCAGGACTACTGCGAGTATATCCGCCGCCACGGTCTGCTGGCCCGCCTGCGGCGAGCGGGAAGGGGTTGGCGTGCCGGCAATGGCGACACCATTTCCGGCAAGGAAATAGAGTCCGTCGTAGGCCCCTATCTGGAAGAAGCGCATGCGCTTTTGAAACGAAAAGACAGCATCCGCACAGAGGCGGAATCGCTGGAAGAAGCCCGACAGCGCCCGGATGCAGACTTGGCGGATATCAAAGAGCGGTGACATAGCCAATGGCTAGGGCCTGACCCGCAATAGCGTACAGCCGCGAACCCACCGTGGCGCGTCTGGGAGGCGATGAATTCGCCATCATCCTGCGGTGTGTGCGAATCGCCATGATCGATACAAACGAAATCCGCGCGCCAATCCTGAAGCCCCACTAACGAATCTCTCATTCGTCCACTCAAAGGAGAGTCCCTTGGCGCAGGTCTCCGACGCGATGACCGGTCTTCTCGAGAGTTCTTCGGCTTCGTGAAGCGAACCTCGGAGACTGATCTCAGTCAAGCCGGGGCGACATCACTGATCGGCAGAAGCGCAGGCTCCGGACCACCTCATAGGGGCAGGCCAGTCGAGCGTGCCGGGCTTGCAGGAAAACAGCTCGATCATGAAGGGGAAGCTCTGGTCCGAAGGCTTGTGGAAGCGGTAGAATTCCTTTTCCCCGGTGCTGCGAAAAAATCCTAAGAAAAAATTCCTGTCCTGTTCTCTTCTCCCATCCCGTTGATCGGCCTTGCAGAATCCCGTCGCGGGGCCGGTCAAAGGCGACTTCATGGTCGGAAACGCCCTTTGGGGTGGATTGACTCGTCGACACGCCAGGAACAAAAAAGGAACATATCAGCTTGAAGAGCCGCTGGAAACCCGAGAAGGGAGTGCCATTTCTGTCGTGTCGAAGCCTGCCCTTAATCCTGTGCTTGCCGAGCTTCGAGCGCGCATCGGTCAGCTCGAAGGCGGCGCGGCTCGCACCCAATCCGTGCTGCCGTTTGCGGTTCCGGAGATGGACCGTGCGTTGCCGGGCGGCGGGCTCGCCTTTGGCGCGTTGCACGAGATCGCCGGCGGCGGGGGCGGGACGGTCGACGGCGCGGCAGCCGCGCTGTTCGTGGCCGGCATCGCCGCCCGGACGCGGGGCAAGGTGCTCTGGTGCATGACCCGCCCCGACCTGTTCTTTCCGGCGATCTCGCAGGCGGGACTTCATCCCGACCGTGTCGTCTGGTGCGAGAGTGACAAGGAGGAAGAGGTTCTGTCGGCGATGGAGGCGGGGCTGTCGTTCGGCGGCCTCTCGGCGGTGGTCGGCGAACTGGTCCGTCTGCCGATGAACGCGTCGCGGCGCCTGCAGTTGGCGGCGGAGAAGAGCGGCAGCATGGGCATCGTGCTGCGACGGTGGCGCCGACAGAGCGAGGCGTCGGACTATGGACAGCCGACGGCCTCGGCGACGCGGTGGCGCATCAGCACCCTGCCGTCGGAACGGTTGCCGGTGGCGGGCGTCGGGAGGGCCCGGTGGCTGGCGGAACTGATGCGCGTCAAGGCGGGCGAGTGCGCCGAGTTCGAAATTGGAGCCCCCGATGCCAAGGGTCGTGTCTGTCTACTTCCCGTTTCTGGCGGTCGACCGGATCAGGCGGCGCACTTGCGACGCCTTGCCGGCTGACAAGCCTCTGGTGGTGATCGCCCGCAGTGGCTCGAAGCGCTGGATATCCGCTGCGGACCCGACTGCGCTCAAGCTGGGTCTGAGAGTGGGCATGCCTGCCAGCAAGGCGCAGGCCATGGTCGCTGATCTCCTGGTTATCGACGCGGGGCCGACCGACGACGCGTCGGCGCTGTGGCGGTTGGCGCTTTGGACGCTGCGCCACTACAGCCCTGTCGTTGCGGTGGACGGCGTCGACGGTCTGGTCATGGACACCGACGGGGCAGACCACCTTCACGGCGGCGAGGAGCTTCTCCTGTCCGGTCTCGTCAATCGGATGCGCAGCCACGGTCTGACGGCGCGGGCGGCCATCGCTGACACCTGGGGCGCGGCGCATGCGCTCGCCCGGCTACGGGCAGCGGAGACAACCATCGTGCCCGGGGGCGACGTTACCAAGGCGGTCATCGATCTGCCCATCGTCGCCCTGCGGCTTGCTGCGGAGACCATCCAGGGTCTGCGGGTGCTCGGCATCGACACGGTCGGCCAGCTCGCGGCCATGCCACGCGCGCCGCTGGCGCTGCGGTTCGGTCCGGAACCGGCCCGCCGCCTCGACCAGATGTTCGGCCGGGTCGCCGAGCCGATCGAGCCGATCCGAACCCCGGACCTTGTGGAGGTTTCGAAGAACTTCGCCGAGCCCATCGGTGCGCCGGAAACCATCGCCAGATACGTCCACCGGCTGGTCGAGCAGCTCGCCGCCCGGCTCGCGCAAGAAGGCCTCGGCGCGCTGCGTTGCGACCTCATCATCCATCGCGTCGACAACACGCGCCAGCATCTGCGCGCCGGCCTCGCCAAGCCGGTCCGCGATCCGGCGCGCCTGTCGAAACTGCTCTGCGACCGCATCGAGAGCATCGCGCCGGGCTTCGGCATCGAGAAGCTGGCCGTCGTCGCCATCTTGACCGAGCCGCTGGCGGAGAGGCAGGTCGCGTCCTCGCTGATCGAGGAAGCCGTCGCCGACATCACACCGCTCGTCGATATTCTTGGCAATCGCGGCCATCGGCTCTTCCGGGTCGCACCCGTCGCCTCCGATGTGCCGGAACGGTCGGTCCGACGCATCTCAGCCGCGGCGCCGGACATCGGGCAGGCCTGGGCCGCCAAGTGGCCGCGGCCGTCGCGCCTCCTCGCCAACCCCGAGCGCATCGAGGTCATTGCGCTGCTTCCGGATCAACCGCCTGCGGTCTTCACCTGGCGCGGCAAGCGACGCAAGGTCATGCGCGCCGACGGGCCGGAACGCATCTTTGGCGAATGGTGGCTGCGCCCGCGCGAATTTCAGGCGGTGCGGGACTATTTCGTCGTCGAGGACGAGCTAGGCGAGCGTTACTGGGTCTACCGCGCCGGCGATGGGGTCGACCCGGAAACCGGCTCACATCTCTGGTTCCTGCATGGGGTGTTCGGATGATGCGCTATGCCGAGCTGCAGATCACGACGCACTTCTCCTTTCTGCGCGGCGCGTCGAGCGCCGACGAGCTGTTCGCCACCGCGGCCGCGCTCGGCATCGACACGCTCGGCGTTGTTGACCGCAATAGCCTCGCCGGTATCGTGCGCGCCTGGGAGGCGGCCAAGGCCACCGACGTGCGGCTGGTGGTCGGTTGCCGCCTCGATCTGACGGACGGCATGTCGATCCTCGTCTACCCCATGGACCGCTCGGCCTATGCGCGCCTGACCCGGCTGCTGTCCCTTGGCAAGGCCCGTGGCGGCAAGGGCAATTGCCTGCTCGAATTCGCGGACCTTGCCGAACACGCCGCCGGGATGATCGGAGTGCTCGTGCCCGATGAGGCCGACGAGGCGTGTGGCGTGCAGCTTCGCAAGCTGGCCGAGCTGTTCGGCGACCGCGCCTATGTCAGCCTATGCCTGCGCCGGCGGCCGAACGATCGCCTGCGCCTGCACGGCATCGCCAGCCTGGCCGCCCGGTTCAAAGTCAGAACGATCGTCACCAACGATGTGCTGTTCCATGAACCCGGCCGGCGGCAGCTTCAGGATGTCGTGACCTGCATCCGTACCCGCACCACCATGGACGATGTCGGTTTCGACCGCGAGCGCCACGCCGACCGCTACCTGAAGGCGCCAGAGGAGATGCAGCGGCTCTTCGCCGACTATCCCGAAGCGCTTGCCCGCACGCGCGAGATCATCGAGCGGTGCAGCTTCGATCTCGCCGAGCTGCAATACCAGTATCCAGAAGAGGCGATCGTGCCGGGCCTCGATGCGCAGCAGTCGCTGGTCAAGTTCACCTGGGAGGGCGCCGCTGGCCGCTATCCCGAGGGTGTGCCGGAGAAGGTGCGAAAGGCCTTGCTGCATGAGCTGGAACTGATCCGCGTCATGAACTACGCGCCCTATTTCCTGACGGTCTATTCGATCGTGCGGTTTGCACGGTCGAGGGGCATCCTGTGTCAGGGCAGGGGCTCGGCCGCAAACTCGGCCGTCTGCTACTGCCTGGGCGTGACCTCCATCGATCCGGAGACGAACGACCTGTTGTTCGAGCGTTTCGTCTCCCGGGAACGCGACGAGCCGCCGGATATCGACGTCGATTTCGAACACGAGCGCCGCGAGGAGGTTATTCAGTGGATTTATGACACCTACGGCCGGAGCAAGGCCGCGCTCTGTTCGACAGTGACCCGCTACCGCGCCAAGGGCGCGCTGCGCGACGTCGGCAAGGCGCTCGGCCTGCCGGAGGACATGATCGGGCAGTTGGTCTCGGGGGTGTGGGGCTGGTCGGAAGCGGTGTCCGAACGCCAGCTCCAGGAGAACAACCTCAATGTCGCCGACTATCGGCTGAAGCTGACGCTGGAGCTGGCGCAGCAGCTCATGGGCGCGCCGCGCCATCTCGGCCAGCACCCGGGCGGCTTCGTCCTCACCCATGACCGGCTCGACGATCTCGTGCCGATCGAGCCGGCGCGTATGGACGACCGCCAGGTCATCGAATGGGACAAGGATGACATCGAGGCTTTGAAGTTCATGAAGGTCGACGTGCTGGCGCTTGGCATGCTCACCTGCATGTCGAAGGCCTTCGCGCTGATGGCCGAGCACAAGGGCGATGTTCGCGACCTTGCTTCCATTCCGGCAGAAGACCCTAAGACCTACGCGATGATCCGCAAGGCCGATACGCTCGGCACCTTCCAGATCGAAAGCCGCGCGCAGATGTCGATGCTGCCACGCCTGAAGCCGCGCACCTTCTACGACCTCGTCATCCAGGTTGCCATCGTCCGGCCCGGCCCGATCCAGGGCGACATGGTGCATCCCTATCTTCGACGGCGGGAAGGAAAGGAGCCCGTCAACTACCCGACGCCGGAACTGGAGGCGGTGTTGTCGAAGACCCTCGGCATCCCGCTGTTCCAGGAGAGCGCCATGAAGGTGGCGATGGTCTGCGCCGGTTTCACCGGCGGCGAGGCCGACCAGCTCCGCAAATCCATGGCGACCTTTAAGTTCACCGGCGGAGTCTCGAAGTTCAAGGACAAGCTCGTCTCCGGCATGGTCAAGAACGGCTATTCGGTAGAGTTCGCCGAGCGCACCTTCAGCCAGCTCGAGGGCTTCGGCTCTTACGGCTTTCCGGAAAGCCACGCCGCCAGCTTCGCCCTCATCGCTTACGCCTCCAACTGGGTGAAGTGCCATCACCCGGACGCCTTCTGCGCCGCACTCCTGAACTCGCAGCCGATGGGCTTCTATGCGCCGGCGCAGATCGTGCGCGATGCCTGTCAGCATGGTGTCGAGGTGCGGCCGGTCTGCGTGAACGCCTCACGTTGGGACTGCACGCTCGAGGATGCGGGCGAGGGCGGCATGAAGGCGGTCCGCCTCGGTATGCGGCTGGTGAAGGGGCTCGCCACCGCGGACGCCGCCCGGATCGTCGCGGCCCGCGCCGACGAGCCGTTTGCCTCGGCCGACGATCTCTGGCGGCGGTCCGGGGTGCCGACGGCGGCGCTGGTGAAGCTCGCCGAGGCCGACGCGTTTTGCCCGGCGCTGAGGCTTCAGCGTCGCGACGCGCTGTGGGCGATCAAGGCGCTGCGCGACGAGCCGCTGGCGCTTTGGGCGGCCGCTGCCGCACGCGAAGCCCGCCAGGTCGCGGAAGTGCAGGAGCCGGAAGTTGCCTTGCCGTCGATGCGGGCCGGGCATGAGGTCGTCGAAGACTACGCCCATGTCGGCCTGACACTACGCCAACATCCGGTCGCGTTCCTGCGCCAGGACCTGCAGCGACGGCGCGTCGTCACCTGCGCCGAGGCAATGGCCGCACGCGATGGTCGCTGGCTGATGACGGGCGGCCTTGTCCTCGTTCGCCAACGGCCGGGATCGGCGAAGGGGGTGATGTTCATGACGCTTGAGGACGAAACCGGCATCGTCAACGCGGTCGTCTGGCCAAAGCTGTTCGAACGGCAGCGTCGGCTCGTGCTGTCGAGCGCGTTGTTGGCGATCAACGGCAAGATCCAGCGGGAAGGCGATGTCGTTCATCTCGTCGCCCAGCGGCTGTTCGACCTGTCGGAAGACCTCGGCCGGCTCGGCGAGCGGGATGCTCAGTTTCCGCTGCCGCATGGGCGCGGCGACGAATTCGCGCGCGGCAATGGCGCGCCCGATCCCCGCGAGCGGCCGCAAGCGGTCGCGCCAGCGCGGGACATCTTCATACCCGACCTGCATATCGATCGGCTCAAGGTGAAAAGTCGGAATTTTCATTGAGCCGTGGCCGCAGTGCCTGACGGCTTCGCGCCGATAGCTGCGATGATCAGGAGGTTGTTGGCTTTGTGCCCTCCCCCCGCGATGATATGCCGGTGATCAGTACCGCAATGACACCTGTCAGGAAAACGGCATCGAAGGTTCCCGCTCCACCGAGCGATAAGATGGGAGCACCGAGATCGGCGAGCTTCCCATAATTCAGCAAATCCCCCCCGATCAACGCGCCCAGCGACCCGGCGATGTAAGCAAGCGGTGCGGCGCTCTGGCGTGACAGCAGCAGGGCCAAAACGGTCGCTACTATCGCCGGGATGAATACCGGTACGGCTATCCCCATCCCCGGAATGGCGGACGAGAACCAGTAACAGATCGCAGCCACCACGGCCGTCGCCAACAGCCCTGCCGACCAGAGCTGCCATCGAATGAGTAGGAACACCGACATGACCACCGGAATGATCGCTCCGCCCACATTTATCGCAAGAACGGTGCCGCCCCAGTCGGTTGCTGGCGGGATTGGGTAGCGCATGCCGAAGAACTCGACCATTTGATCCGCCATGACGGAATTCGTCGAAATCACCGTGACGGGAATGTTGATGAAGCTTCCGATCAAGGAACCGATCAGCAAAAACATGGCTTGGGCCGGGGTCAGGCCCAGTTGCAGGTAAGCGCGCCTTATCAGGCAAAAAGCCAATACAAGGAAACAAACCGCAACGAGCACGAAGAAGAATACGGGCGCGACCGGAAGGTAGAAAAACTGAGCGATTTGCATTGGAGCCTCGGCGACAAAGCCTCGTGAGTGGGCTCCGCCAATATTCACGCAGAACGCGAAGAGACACAACACCGCGTCCCGCCAGCTCGAACCCACGCAAGGGATACTGAGCCATGCGCATTGTTATCGCTCTCGACGGCCAGGCCGTGAACCCATAAAGTGCGCGCCGTCGGTCAGGCATTGGTGCTGACCTCGATCACTGTCATCACGACGGCCGGCATTGCGTCCAGCGAGGCAGGCGCGGCTTCCGGCCTGACGAACATGCTGCGCAATCTCGGCGGCGCGGTGGGCACGGCCACGCTGGCGACAGTGTTGACCAAGCGCGAGCAGTTCCATTCGAACATCATCGGCCAGTCCGTCACGGTCTATCGGGATGAGGTACGCGACAGGATCGGCCAGTTCACGCAGTACTTCATGGACCACGGCGTGACCGACCCTGCCGTCGCGCAGCACAAGGCGATTGCCGCGATCGGCGCGAGCGTCCGTCGCCAGGCGCTGGTCCTGGGCTTCAGCGACACATTCGCCGTGATCGGCACAGTGCTTGCGCTCGCCGCCATTGCGCTGCTCTTTACCAAGAAGATCCAGGTCGGTGGTGGAGGCGCAAGCGCCCATTGATCAGCCGGACCGTGGCCTGTGTCGAAACGAGATGGATCAAAGAGGCAGCAATGAGCAACCCCGCACCGACTGATGGTCTCTGTCTCGACGACCTTCATGTCGGACAGCGCTTCAAGAGCGCGACCCACACGATCGACGAGGCGCAGATCAAGGCGTTCGCCACCCAGTTCGATCCGCAGCTCTTCCACACCGACGAGGAGAGAGCCACAAGAGCCTGGCCGAGAGCGGATAGCCCACCGCCGCCATTACCACGCGCCTACCTGCCGCTGGCAGGTGGACTGATCGGGCGGAGGAGAGATCACCTGGCCAGTCCCGACGTCGCTCACCACGTGCTGTATGTCGCCAGGGCGCCTATATTATCGGGGAAACCTAGAACTCGAGGAGATTGTCATGAATGTCGCAAGTGAACGCGCAGTGCTTGCCGGTGGCTGCTTCTGGGGAATGCAGGACCTGATCCGGCGCTATCCTGGTGTGATCTCGACCCGCGTCGGCTACACCGGCGGGCGCGTGCGCAATGCCACCTATCGCAACCATGATGGCCATGCCGAGGCAATCGAGATCGTATTCGATCCGACCAGGACCAGCTACCGCGACCTCCTGGAGCTTTTTTTCCAGATTCACGATCCGACGACGCGCAATCGCCAAGGCAATGATGTTGGCACGAGTTACCGCTCGGCAATCTTCTATCTGAACGACGAGCAGAAGCGCGTCGCGGAAGAGACGATTGCCGACGTCGATGCCTCGGGACTGTGGCCAGGCAAGGTTGTCACCGAGGTGACACCGGCGAGCGATTTCTGGGAAGCCGAGCCGGAGCATCAGGACTATCTCGAGCGCTATCCCAACGGCTACACCTGCCATTTCCCGCGACCGAATTGGAAGCTGCCAAAGCGCGAGGAGGCCCGTCGCGTCTGATAGGCGATCGGTCACAGCGTTGCTGGTCGATCTTCCCAAGAACCCGTGTCGAAGCCGATGCGTGTTCTTGCCATATTGTTTCCCTGATCGCGCAAGCAGTGGCGAGTGAGAGGCAAGTGGAAACGCGGTTCTGGGCCTGCGCTTGAGTTGGGGCGATTCGAAAAGCGCAAGATTCCTTTGCTTGGGCGTTGCCACGGTGTACCGCGGCATTCATTGCCCAGGCGACATGCCCGTCGTCTCACCCGAGGCGGCGGCATTTCTTCTTCCAGCGCATCTAAGTCTCGATGCCGAAGCCGACCGACAATCCCGGTTGTTGGGTACCGCGAGCGAGGAATCGTCAGGCAGTCGTCCGCTTGCGCGCCAATGCCATGAGCGTCCAGCCCAGTCCCATCCGTTCCTTAAGCCTATCAACCGTGTTGCCCATTAGGGTGCGAATTAGCCAATTCAGCTTATGGGAGTTGACTAGTCGCATCACGCCGCGATTGACCCTTGGCGACACCGAAAAGATCTCTTGCACCTCGAACTCCGTTTCAAGCAATTCTTTCAGTTCGTGTCGGTCTACACAGCGACGAAGTTGCCCTGGCGCAGGTGATGGAATGTTATTGAACTTCTCAAGAACGAACCGGTTCTGCGTTGCCATTTCGCCTTTTGCCGCTAGATGGATGGCGCTGTGAGGGCTAACAAAAAAAGCCCCGGCAGAAGCCGGGGCAGCAGAGAACCGAATTAGGTATCTTTCTTCGTGACCATCTTCCTGCTGGATGGCTCGAACTTGACCATCAACGCAAACGAAACGGTAAACCTATCCCCTCCGACCTCGGGACCTTATGCAGGCATCACCATCTTTCAGGGACGGGACAATACTCAGGAACTGAAGATCAACGGTGGCGCGGCATCCAAGCTTAGTGGCTTCGTCTACGCACCGAACGCCCACATCTTCTTTGCCGGAAACTCCGCCTCCGGTTCTTCCGACTGCCTTCGCCTGGTCGGTGACACCATCGAGATGACCGGAAGCTCGGCCATCCAGTCCGATTGCAAGGCGCAGCTTGGCGGGCGAACGATGACTGCAGGCCGATACTTGGCGCTGGTTCAGTAAGGGTGCCAACCAGCGTTCACGGTCACCGCCTCAAACGAGGCTGGCGTCGCTTCTCGCCAGCCTCATTGCCTCGCTCGCAAACTGCCTCGGAACACCCTGCTCCTTAAGCCAGGCGCCGAAGTGGCCACGCGGTAGCTCGGCCTTCTTGTCGAGCAGCTGGTGGCCGATAGCGGCCTTCTCTGCGTCGGTCCGATGGATGCCCATTCGGAACGTCGCCGGCGTCGCTGGTCCATCCCATTGTTCCCGCAACTGATCGATCTGGGCGCGATCGTCCGTGATCCGCAGATAGGCCCGGTGGACGGCCATGCGCAGTTCCTGGGGCAACCGGTTGAATTCAGCCAAGGTACGGCCACATGCGCAGCCCGCCCGGAAGATATCCGCATCGGCGTCGCTTCGCTTGGCGAAGTCGGCTTCAAGGCGACGGTGTACGATGTGTCCTTTGTCGGCGCGCTGGAGCGCATTGCGCTCGGCTTGCCGACTGGTGAGCAGATCGTTGCGGCCTTGCATCCCGATACGGCCGCGGTGATGCCCGGACAGCTGTTGGGCTGCAGGATCGCGCTGTCCGCTATCGATGTCCTTCCCGCCTCCAGACTTCTCCAAATCGCAACTGACGGGTCGACCCGGCCTGTTCAACCCGCTGGACAAGAAATGCCCATTGCCCTTCGTCCCGTAACGGTTCCCGATTTCGGCCTGCCGCTGGAACAGCCGGCCATACCGGCCGCATACGCCGATTAGAAAGGGTTCCGACGAGGCCATCCCATCCGGGGCGCATTATCAGGTCGACATTAGCCCGGCGCCGCTGCCGGAAGGTTCGGCGCTGGTTTGCATCGACAGCATCGCGTTTGCCGACACCGCATTACGCGAAGAATTGAGCAGTCGGCACCCGGCGGTCCATGCTCGCGTGCAGGCGCGACGTGCATTCATGCGCAACGAGATTGGCGTCGATATTGCCGAGAGCGTCTTGCCGCTTTCGTCGGCGCCGCTCTGTCTCCCGCCGTTTTGGCTCACACCAGAAATGCTGCTGACAGAAGACTAGCGGCCGGCTGGTGGAAGCAAGGGCCTAGGCTTCACGGAGCGCCATACCGGCCTTCGAAAAGAAATCGTCGCATCGTCTGATCCGCCTGTCCAACCACCCACCGATTGCTAAGCCTACAGACGCGCCGATCAAAACGAAGCGGCGTTGAGCTCGGCAACGAAGTAGTTCGCCAGGCCTGGTCTGAACGCGGCCTGCCTTCTCCCCGGATGACAGCAGAATGGCATCCGGCTCGACGACACTGCCGCTCGGGAGCGGCAGTGTTCCAACCAATAGGAGGACTCTTGGCGCAGTTCGTGTTTTCGTAGTCAGTGACTGCCGAGCGCTTTTTCTCTTCTCTTGCGAGTTGGCTAACGGCCTTGTCGGCTATTGGAAGAAGGCGCGTCCTTGCTGTGTGCCGCCAGCTTCCTGATGAAATCCTGCATGATGGAATTGCGGTTTATCGATCCGACATAGCGCATCAAATGGCGCGAACGGTCGGTGCTATAGCGCATCTCATTGGTCAGCACAGGTGTCGGCATCGGTACGCTGGGCGCCCAGTCGGGATCCAGCGCCCAGCCCACGGCACCCATGTCCCATATTTCCTTCGCCCAGCCAATGTGGTCGTCGGCGTAGCCCTTAAAGCGCATGGCAAGAAACTTACCGATTTCCCCGAACGGTTCGACATAGCGTTCGATCTCCGGCACCGTGCTATGGAGGATGGACGTGACGCCCTCGCAAGGAACCAGCACCAGAGGCACTCCGCAATCGAAGAGAACCTGGGTCCCGCCCACATCCTGCTGGAGGTTGAATTCCACCTGATGCTGCCAGTCGATCGCATGCCCGCCCAGCCAGACGACCACGATGCGATCGATGATGTCGGGCGCCGCCAGCAGCGCCGACGCGACATTGCTGATGGCGCCGATGGCGATGACATAGAGCGGGTTAGCCGGCGAACCCTTGCGCGCTCGCGCGACGAGATCGTCGATGGCGGGTGCCTTCACGGCGATCTTGTCAGGCCCGACATAGTTCGTGGCGCCACGATGAACGAGACCCTGATGCGGAATGCCGAGGCGCTCGAGAAGCGCGAGGATTTCCTGGTAGCTTAGTTCCATGCCCCGACCGGGATCGGAGCAGGTTTCGTTCATGAAGGGGGCGGCATAGATCGCCTCGACCTCCATTCGCTCCGGCGACAAAAGCGCGTGCACGAGCGCGAACTGGTCGTCGATTTCATTATAGGTATCGGTATCGATCACCACTCGAAGCTTGCCCTTGCGCGGCGTCAGCAATGCCAGTCGGTCGCATTCGGATAAATGCACTTTGCTTTCCTTCATTTGTCTTGGTCAGGCGTTGCGCAGCGCTCGGCGGCGGCGCGCAGCATGCGGTCGAGATTGATGGCGGTGAGGCAGAAGACGATACCGGCGGTGATGCCCAGGCCCGCATCGGCCTTGCCAAGCGAGATATAGATCTGCTGGCCAAGCTCGGCTGTGCCGACGGTGGCTGCGATCGGCAGCATGGTGATCGCGGCCATCACGGTCTGGTTGAGACCCAGAAGCAGCGCCGGACGCGCCAGCGGAACTTGTACGAGCAGGTTGCTCTGCGCCGGCGTACAGCCGAGTTGCCTTGCCGTTTCGAGAATGGTTGCTGGAACGGCCCTCAAGCCGGCTTCGGTGTAGCGGATGGCCGGCACGATCGCATAAAGCGATATGGCGATCAGACCTGCGAACTCGCCAACCTTGAAGAACATCAGCGCCGGAATCAGAAAGACGAACTGCGGCATGGTCTGGAGGGCGTCGTTGATCGGCCGCAGGCCGGCGGAAAGCCAGCTGTTGTGTGCCGCGAGCATGCCCAGAAGGCCGCCGACCAGCGCGCAGAGCGCGACCGAAACGCCGACGAGATAGAGCGACTTCACGAACGGTATCCAGAGTCCGCTCAACAGCGCGAACCCAAGGCTCGCACCGGCAAAGAACGCGAATTTCGGCCCAGAAACACGCAACGCACACCACATCACGAGCAGGATTGCTGCGGGCCATGGGAACCCGACCAGGCCAATGAAGAGCAAGATTGCCAGGGACAGCGTGCCGGCCGCGCCGCCCGGGTTGCCTTTCGCCCATTGGCGGATTGCGAGAAGCAACGCCACGGCGGCATAGAAGGCCGTGACCGGCGGTGTCATCGCAAAGCCCCAGGTGGTGGGAAGCACCGCGCCTGAAAGCCCAAGCCGCAAAGGCAGCACGAGATAATAGAGGATGCCGCTCTTGAGCGCGTCCAGTATGTGGCCGTAACGGCCGACGAAACCGAGCACGGCGCTGTTGACTACGCTGAGGTCGATCACACCCCTTGTCTCGTTCAGGCCTTGCACGAGATCCGGGGCGGCCCACCGCGAAAGCGCGCCCATGCCGAGAATGGCTGCAGCGGCAAGCAGAACCGGGGCCGTTCCCCAGCGCATATGCCAACCGTTCTGTGCGCGTCGCCCTGCGAAAATTCCCGCGGTAATCCGATCCGTGATGATCGAAATCAGCACGATCACGAGACCGGAGAGCAAGCTCTTGCCCAAGTCGGCCTGACGAAGCCCGCTGAGGACCGCCCAGCCGATGTCATCGAAGCCGCCGATGATCGAGGCGGTGATGACCATGCTGAGTGCGGCCATCGTCGTCTGGTTGATGCCGATCATCATCATCGGCTTCGCGCTCGGCAATTCGACCCAGAGCAGACGCTGCAATGGGGTGCACCCGGTCATGTCTCCGACCTCAACGAGTTCTCGCGGAACCTGGGTGAGGCCGCTCAGCATGCAGCGCGCCATCGGCGGTATGGCATAGATGGCGGTGGCAACCAGGCCTGCAATGGGCCCGAAACCGAACAGCAGGAGCAGCGGGATCAGATAGGCGAAGGCCGGGAAGGTCTGCATAAAGTCGAACAGCAGTTCGATTGGGCGTCGGACCCATGGCAGCAGGAAGGCACCGAGGCCCAGCAGGAAGCCGCCCAGCACCGAGATCGGCACCGCAAGGATCACGAGCGAGAGGGTCGCCATGCTTTGGCGCCAGAAGCCGGCAAGGACGATATAGGACAGCGCGCAAAGGCAAAGCGCGAGAAGGCGTAGCCCGCCGGCCTTGAACCCGATCAGCATGACGGCGAGCACTACCGCGGGCCATGGCAGGAATTGCAGGGTGGCGACCAGTGAGCCGAGCATCGTGCCGAGCGCATGGCTGACCGTGGACGTTAGCGGCAGGATGTTGGGAATGATCGAGTTCAGGATCACGTTGATCCCGGCCGCGACAGGCAGTGTCCAGTCGTCCGGAAACTGTGCAATCCAGTTCCACTTGGCGCCCGCCACGACGCAAAGAAGGATCGCGCCGGGAACGGCAAGCGCGCGAATGGCCGCTGGCGAAAACAAGTTCGCGATGTGAGACTTCATGACCGCCTAGTCCCGGCCTTGCCTGGCAAGTTCGGCGATTTCCGCCGCGGTGACCTGGCCGACGATCGCCCCGGCTTCGTCCTGCACGCCGACCAAGGGGGTACCGTTCAGGACAAGCGGCACGATTTCCTCAAGCACTGCGGAGCCTGAAACGACGTGAGCCGGCGACGTGTCCGCCGCCAGTGGCCTCATAACGTCGGCCGCCTTGATGACCCTCAAGGTGGGAATGTCTCGCAGGAATTCGGCGATATAGGCATTGGCGGGCGCGAGCGCGATCTCAGCCGGCGTTCCCATCTGGACGATCGACCCATGCCGCATGATTGCGATGCGATCGGCCAGCCTGAAGGCCTCCTGGACATCGTGCGTGACGAAAACGATGGTCTTGCGCAGCATTTTCTGCAGGCGGATGAACTCGTCCTGCATCTGCCTGCGGATCAGCGGATCGAGCGCCGAAAACGGCTCATCCAGGAACCAGATCTGCGGTCCGACGGCCAGGGATCTGGCAATGCCCACGCGCTGCTGCTGGCCGCCCGAGAGCTGGCTCGGAAAGTGCCCCTCCAGTCCTCGCAAGCCCACAAGCTCGATCATCTCCCGCGCTCGGGCGTAACGCTTGCTCGCCTCAATGCCCTGCACGCGAAGCGGAAACGCGACATTGTCGAGTACGGTGAGGTGCGGCAGCAGACCGAAGTTCTGAAACACCATGCCCATGGCGTGGCGGCGAAGCTCGACCATGCGGTGGCGGCTTGCGGCAAGCAGATCCTCGCCGTCCAGCAACACCTTGCCGCTGGTCGGCTCTATGAGCCGTGTAAGGCATCGCAGCAGCGTCGATTTCCCGGAGCCGGACAGCCCCATGAGCACGAATATTTCCGCCTCGTGCACCTCCAGGCTGGCACCGGCAACTGCCGCGACGTGTCCGCTCCCCGCGAGTTCGGACCGCAGTCGATCCTTGTCCTCGACAAGGGGCATGGCCGCGGCCATCGCATCCCGGGGACGCGCCCCATAGAGTTTCCATAAATCTCGGCAGGCGAGTTTAACTTGCCGCGGCGAAGCGAGCGAGGGCGCTGAACTCATCGGAATTTCCCGTCACAGATCGACAATTGAAGAGGGCTTATTTCTTCGCGTCTTCGATCCAGGGGTTCCATTTCGCAGCATTGTCGGCCACCCACCGGCTGACGACGCTGCCGATTTCCCTGTGGTTCTGGTCGATCTCCATCATCATCACCTGCTGATCTTCCGCGCTCAGCTGGTATTGCTTCATGAAGGAGTAGGCGGCCGGCCATTTGTCGCCGAAGCCCGCGCGGACGACCTTGATGACGGGCGAAGGCAGAACGCAGCGCGCGCCATCGTTTGGATCACAAGGAGGCATCTCAACCCAGTTGAGTTTTGCCTGCGCAAGCAGCCAGTGCGGTGCCCAGAAGCGTAGAAGGAGCGGCTTCTCGGCAGCGATGGCAGACTGCAACTCTGCCACCAAGGCTCCCTCCGACCCGGCCGGCACGGCAGTGAGCGGCAGCTTGAAATCCTCGATCTCATTGGCGGAGGCGGTTCCCCAATCGGCCGGGTAGTCGACAAGACGGCCATTCGGCAGCGTCTCGGCCGTTGCCAGGGCTGCAGCGCAAGACGGCTCCAGCAGCGCCTTCCAATCGGGCAGGCCGGGGCAGATGGCAAGGGTCGCGTCGGTGTAGGCCCAGCCGTCACGGGCGTTGAGCCCGAGGTCGCCCACCGGCTCGACCTTCTTTTCCGCCAGAAGCTTCGGATAGATGTCGCCGAGATTGTTTGTCCACAGTTCCGGCGTCATGTCGAGCGAGCCGTCTTGCATCCCGATCCATTGGGGGAAACTGCCGGCGGTCACGTATTGGACCCGGTAGCCGAGCTTTTCCAGAAGCTGTCCTGCGACGCGAGCAGTGATGTTCTGTCCGGTCCATTCATTAAGCGCGATCTTGATCGGCTCGGAACTGTCGCCCAGGGGAGCCGACAGGGCGGCCGCACAAGGCCAGCTGAGCAATGCGGTGACGCTCAAGCCTGCGGCCAGGTAGATCGATCGGACACGGCGCATGTCATTCTCCTCCTATGACTTCTGCCCAGTTCGCGGTGACCTATATTCCAAACCGTCCAGCCGGTCCATAACAAAAACCGTCCGGTCGGTCGGAAAAATTGTTGCAATCCTGGGTTTTTCGGGGAAGGGTCGGATAGAGGCGGAGTCTTATGAATCAATGATGGCCGAAAAGCCGGTACGCAAAAGAAGAAAGAGCGGCGACGAGATCAGGACGACGATCGTCAATGCGGCAACGCGGATCGTCATGGAGCAGGGCGCCGCGCGCATGACGCTGGCCGACGTCGCCAAGGCCGCGGGCATCAGCAAGGGCGGGCTGCTGCACTATTTTGCCTCGAAGGATGCCTTGATCCGCGCAATGATCACGGCCGGCCTCGATTCATTCGAGGAAAAGACCACGGCAATGATTGCGAGCGACCCGACGCCAGGTTCCTATCTGCGCGCCTACATCACCACCAGTTTTCCTGCCGAGCGGGCCGATGACATAGCGGCTGCGATGATCGCTGGAATTGCCACCGATCCAGACCTTCTGGCCGACTATGCCGTCGAAAGCACGAAGTGGTCCGATCGATTGAGAGACGACGGATTGGATTATCTGCACGCCGAAGTCATCAGGCTTGCAGTCGATGGGCTCTACTTCAACGAGGCGATCGGCTTACCGCCACTTAGCCTCCCCGATCGCGCGGAGTTCTTGAAACGGCTTATTGCGATGACCCGCGTTTCAGCGGAGGTCCAGCGCTAGGCCGGCTCTCGAAGCGCTACATGATAATGAACTTGGCGGCCAGGCCATAAAGCTGCAGCGCAATGGTCACCAGCAGCGTGGCCGAGATGGGCACACCAAAGGGGACGACCCGCTGGCGGTCCAGGTGTTGATATAGGCGCGGAATGCAGGCAACGGCAGCAACATCGCCACGTCCAACCGCGATGCGCAAGCAGGCCGACCTGCTTTGAAAGGGGCCGAATACCAATTCGTTCCGGAAGTCAGTCTAGTTGAGCTCCGGCATTGGGGGACTGTTGCGGCGAACGCTTCTTCTCTGGCGCGCCTTCCGATAACGGGATCAAACACTTATGGTGCCGGCATCAAAGACTTAAATCGTGCCGAGTTCAGCGTAGCTGTCGTGCAGAGCCCGGTCCCCGGGGCCGAAACGGTCGCTGGCGAAATTGTGCTGGTGCCAATAGGGGTAGAGGTAGGGCGGGCGACTGACCCTGTTCAGCGTGTCCAGTTCGTCTTCGGTGAGTTTCAGGTCGACGGCTCCGATATTGTCGCGGAATTGGTCTGCGTTGAGGCCGCCAACCACGAGGCTCGCGATCGCAGGGCGTGACAGGGTCCAGGCAAGCGACACCTGCGCCACGGTGACGTCGCGAGCTTTGGCGATGAGCTCAAGTGCATCGACGATCGTCCACAGGCGCTCTTGGTCGCGGATCGGCGGTTCGCTCCAGCCGGCGGCCTGGCGGGAATTGGCCGGCGTCTTGTCGCGGCCGAAGGCACCTGACAGCAGGCCGGCGGCGAGCGGGCTCCAGACCATCACGCCAAGGCCCTGATCTACGGAAATCGGCAGAAGCTCGTACTCCGCTTCGCGCGCTTCCAGCGTGTAGTGGATCTGCTGGGTGACGAAGCGCGGCAGGTTCTTCGCCTCCGCCACGCCCAGCGCCTTCATGATGTGCCAGCCCGAATAGTTGGAGCAGCCGATATAGCGGATCTTGCCCTGCTGGCGCAGCGTATCGAGTGCCGACAGCATCTCCTCGACCGGCGTCACCCCGTCCCATTCGTGCATGAAGTAGATGTCGATATGGTCAGTCTTGAGCCGCTTGAGGCTGTTTTCGCATTCGCGGATGAGGTGGTAACGCGACGTGCCCTCATCGTTCGGCCCATCACCGATGCGCATGCGAGCCTTTGAGGAGATCAGCACCTTGTTGCGCTTCTCGCCCAGCGCTTCGCCGAGAATCTCCTCCGAACGGCCAAGCGAGTACATGTTGGCGGTGTCGAAGAGATTGACGCCACCGTCGATGCAGCAATCGATCAGACGGCGCGCCTCCGCAACGCCCTGGGTGGCGACCCGCGAAAAGGCGCCAACGCCGCCGAAGGAGAAGGTGCCCATGGCTATGGCCGAAACCTTCAGGCCGGTGCGGCCGAGTGTCCTGTACTCCATGGTCTTGCTCCTGCGGGATTACTCTGCCGGTTGCTGCATCGTGCGTGGCGGGCGGTCGCGCGCCGTCTTTGCGGCGCCGCGTTCATGGCTGGCGCGCAGCACCAGATCGGCGCCGACGAGAATCTTGACCGGCGGCTGCGGCTCGGCTGCACCGATCAGGTCGTTGAGGATGGTGACGGCGAGATAACCGATCTTGCGCTTCGACACGTCGATCGTCGTCAGGCGCGGCTCCATCGTCGCGCTCTGGGGGAGATTGTCGAAGCCGATTATCGAGACGTCGTCCGGTATGGCGATGCCGTGCTCGCGCAGTGCACGGATGAAGCCGTAGGCGATGATGTCATTCGTGCAGAAATAGCATTCCGCAAGATCGAGGCCGTTGGTCAGCAGCTCACGCGTGTCGAGATACGCACCATCATAGGTCGATTCCACCGAGAGGATGTCGGCTTGGTTTACCGACAGGCCGAGGCGCGCCATGTTTTTGAAGAAGGCGTCGCGGCGCAGACGGAAGTTCGTTGTCTCGACATGGGAGGCGACGAGCCCGATGCGCCGGAAACCCTGTTTCTGGAAGTGGGACAGCACCTTGTAGACGGCATCCTCGTTATTCATGTCGACGAAATTGGCGTCGAGGACGTCGTAGAACGTATCGATGAAGACGGTCGGGAGGCCGAGGCCCTGGATCAACCGGATATCGGCTTCAGTCAACTCCGTGCCGAGTGCGATGACGCCGGAAATGGGAGCGCCTGCAAGGGACTCGGCCACGGAACTGATCAGCTGCCCCTCGAAGCTTACAACTTCGAGCGTGTAGTTGCGTCGCGTCGCCTCGGCCGACATGCCGTCGATATAGTCGGAGATGAACACGCTGTGGTCGCGATTGACCGTGTGGCCATGCTTCGCGATCTTGAGGAAGCGCAGTGTTTCGCCGGGTTCCGTGCTGTTGCGCGTCGCGCGCGGCACGTAGTTCAAACTTGCCACGGCTTCCAGCACGCGCGCTCGCGTCACACCGGAAATTTCTCCTTTGCCGTTCAATACGAGCGAAACCGTCGCGGGCGATACGCCCGCCGCCTCAGCGATGTCCCTGATGGTCGGTTTTCCCGGATTTTTCATGCGGAGGTAAGGCGCCTTTTGTGCTGCGACTGCGAATAAATTTACTAAACGATTTAGACGACGCCTGCGAGACGTAAGGCAATTCTGCGCCTTTCGCAACCGATGTGTCGCACAGGCAGGGCTTGCCAGCCTAAAAATCCTTTGCTAGCGTTTTAGTGAATCGTGCGATTGTTTACTAAACGTCGGAGGGGGTAATGCGTAAAACCGGCGGGCAGCTGGCGATGCTGGTCGTCATAAACGGCGTATTGCTTGTTGCGGGCGCCCTGATCTCCGGCGGCTCGTTTCTGTCCATTTTCAATCTTCAGTCCATGGCGAGCCAGGTGCCGGAAATCGGCCTTCTGGCGATCGGCGTCATGCTGGCGATGTGCGCCGGCAATGGCGGCATCGACCTGTCGGGTATCGCTCTTGCGAACCTTTCGGGCGTTCTCTCGGCGGTGATCGTCTCGTCCTTCCTGTCGGCAACCGACAGCGGCACGGCCTTCAGCCTCGTCTTCATCGCGGGCGCGATCCTCACCGGCTTTACTGGCGGGCTGATCAACGGCCTTCTCATTTCGCGGCTTAACATCACGCCGATCCTCTGCACGCTCGGCACGCAGATGGCTTTCATGGGGCTTGCCGTCGTCGTCTCGGGCGGAAAGGCGGTCACAGTCGGCAGCCCGGAGCTCCTTTCCAGCCTCGGCAACGACATGCTGTTCGAGGTCCCGTTCAGCTTCCTTGTCTTCATGGTCGTCGCGGCGGTCGTGGCCGCGGTCCTGAAGTTCACGCCCTACGGCCTTTGGCTGATGCTGATCGGAACCAATCCCAAGGCGGCCGTCTATGCAGGCTTTCCGAGGAACTGGGTGCTGATCGCTACCTACGCCCTCTCCGGCACGCTTTCAGGCCTTGCCGGCGTCATCATCGCGGCGCGCAACGTCAATGTGAAGTTCGATTACGGCAGTTCCTATCTGCTGATCGCCATCCTGATCGCCGTCATGGCAGGGGTGAAGCCGGAAGGTGGATACGGCCGCGTCATTTGCGTCGTGCTCAGCGCCATCGCGCTCCAGCTGATGTCCAGTCTGCTCAATTTCGGCGGCCTTTCCAATTTCGTGCGCGATTTTGCCTGGGGCCTGCTGTTGCTCACCTTCCTGGCCGTCGGCCGCTACGACATCGCCGGCTTCCTGCTCCCGGGGCGCCATTTGCAAACCCCTTCGGTGCCTGTCCCTCAAGCGCCGAAGTGAAACTGGAGGGAAATTCGTGGAGGTAAACATGAAGTCGTTTTCGAAAAAGCTATTGGCTGGAACCACGGTTGCAGCTGTCGCGCTCGCAGGTACGATGGGTGCGCTGGTGGCACAGGAGAAGCCTGTGATCGCCACCGTGGTCAAGATAAGCGGTATTCCGTGGTTTGACCGCATGAACACCGGCGTCGTCGCCTATCAGGAAGCCCACCCGGACGTCGTTGCGAGCCAGAGCGGCCCGGCGACCGCCGACTCGGCCCAGCAGTTGCAGATTGTCAACGACCTCGTCGCCAAGGGCGTCAACGCGCTTGCCGTCGTGCCGATGGATCCGGCTGTCCTGGAAGGCACGTTCAAGCGCGCCATGGACCGTGGCATCGTCGTCGTCACCCATGAGGCCGACAACCAGATTAACACCAATGCGGACGTCGAAGCCTTCGACAACTCCGACTACGGCGCGGCGCTGAACGAGCGTCTGGCCGAGTGCATGGGCAAGGAAGGCAAGTGGACGACGTTCGTCGGCTCGCTCGGCAGCCGCACGCACATGCAGTGGGTCGGCGCTGCCGAGGAGAATGCCAAGAAGTATGCCGGCATGGAGCTCGTAGATCCGAACAACGAATCCTTCGACGACGCCAACGGCACCTATGAAAAGGCCAAGGAAATCCTGCGCAAGCACCCCGACCTCAAGGGCTTCCAGACCTCCGCCGGCAACGACGTTCTCGGCGTCGGCCGCGCCATCGACGAAGCGGGCCTGAGCGGCAAGGTGTGCTTGGTCGGCACCGGCCTGCCGAACCCGTCGGCCGACCTGCTCGAGTCCGGCGCGATCACGGCAATCGGCTTCTGGGATCCGCAGAAGGCCGGCATGGCGATGAACGCCGTCGCCAAGCTTCTGCTGGAGAAGAAGGAAGTGACCGACGGCATGGACCTCGGCGTCGAGGGCTACAACAAGGTCTCGGTCAAGCAGGGTCCCGGCAAGGGCCTGCTCATCCTCGGCAACGGCATGGTTCTCGCCGACAAGGCGACCTATAAGGAACACCTGTTCTAATCCGTCAAACCGTCAGCCGGCCGGAAGCTTAACCTTCCGGCCGGAACCGTCCGGCGTGGCAACTCGCCGGTCAGCATGAGGACAATTTCCGTGGCGGCACAAGCACATAGCGCGAAGCAATCGGCGTCGCTCCTTGAACTCAGGAACATCCAGAAATGGTTCGGCGGCGTCCATGCCCTGCGCGGCATCGACCTGACGCTCCAGCCGGGCGAGGCCTACCATCTGCTCGGCGAGAATGGCTGCGGCAAAAGCACCGTCATCAAGATCATGTCGGGCGCCCATGCGCCGACCTCGGGCGAGATCGTGCTCGACGGCGAGACCTTCTCGTCGCTGACGCCGATCCAGTCGCTCGCCGCCGGCATCGAGACTGTCTACCAGGACCTGTCGCTGCTGCCCAACCTCACGGTCGCCGAAAATGTCGCACTGAGCGAGCAGCTGGTGAACGCAGGTGGCCGCCTCGCGCTCCTCTTCGACCGCAAGCGACTGAAGGAGACGGCCGAAAGGGCGCTTGCCGCCGCGGGCCTGCCGACCGACCGCGCCTTTCTCAACACCATAGTTTCCGACCTGCCGCTCGCTTCCAGGCAGCTCGTCGCCATTGCACGGGCGATCGCGACCCGCGCCAAGCTCGTCATCATGGACGAGCCGACCACGTCGCTGACGCGCCGCGAGGTGGACAACCTCATCCGCGTGGTGGAGCGGCTGCGCTCCGAAAACGTCGCGGTGCTTTTCGTCACGCACAAGCTGGATGAATGCTACCGCATAGGCGGGTATGCGGTGGTGTTCCGCGACGGCCAGTGCGTGGCCCAGGGCCCGATCGAGACCTACAGCAAGAAGGAACTCGCCGAACTGATGACCGGCCGCTCCATCGACGCGCAGCGCTATCGCACGGGCAAGCCGTCCGACGCCGAGCTCCTCAAGGTCGACCGCCTCGTCGCCGAGGGCGTGCGCGAGATGAGCTTCTCCCTGAAGAAGGGCGAAATCCTCGGCATTACCGGCCTTGCCGATTCCGGCCGCAACGAACTCGCAATGGCCCTGGCCGGCGTCGCGCCGGCGACCGGCGGCGTGGTGACACTCGACGGCAAGACCGTTTCCATGCGCTCCCCCGCCGAGGCGATCGCGCGCGGCATCGGTTACGTGCCGGAGGACCGGCTTGCCGAGGGCCTTTTCCTCGACAAGTCGATCTTCGAGAACGAGATCGCGCTCATAGTCTCGCGCCTTGCCAATTCGCTCGGCGTCGTTGACCGGGAGGAGGGGCGCAAGATCGCAGCCCGTCTCTCAGAGGAGATGCGGCTGAACACAAAAGACCTCAACCTGCCGGTTGGAGCGCTTTCGGGCGGTAACCAGCAGCGCGTGCTGATCGGCCGCTGGCTGAGCATCGCGCCCAAGCTCCTGGTGCTGCACGGACCCACCGTCGGCGTCGACGTCGGCTCCAAGGACACGATCTATCGGGTCATCCAAGCGCTTGCCGAAGCGGGCATGGGCCTGGTCATCGTCAGCGACGACCTGCCCGAGCTCCTGCAGAACGCAGATCGCATTCTCGTCATGAACAACGGCCGTGTGGTTGCCGAAATGGACGCCGGGCGGGCGACCGAGGACGAGCTTTACAAGGCAATGCTGACGACCGCGACGGAGAGCGCGCAATGAGTGCTTCACGTACCGAAGACCTTCACGGCGCCGCCGCCCCGGCGCGTGCTCCCTTCAGCCTCGGTGAACTCGTGCGCCGGCGCCCGGAGAGCATCACTTTCGCGCTGCTGGTGGCGATCTGCGTGATCGTTGCCATCGCCAACCCCGCCTTCCTGCAGCCCTCGACCCTCATCGACATCGGCCGCGCCAGCGTCGTCATGGGCCTGTTTGCGCTTGGCGTCTTCGTCATCCTGGCGGCCGGCGGCATCGACGTCTCGTTCACCGCGATCGCAGCGTTCGCCATGTATTCGATGACCGTGCTGGTTCAGAGCTATCTGCCAGGCCTGCCGATAGTCGTCATCATACTCATGGCGACGCTTGGCGGCGCGCTGCTCGGCATAATCAACGGCCTGCTCGTCCATCACCTGAAGGTGCCGTCGCTGATCGTCACCATCGGCACCCAGTATCTGTTCCGCGGCTTCCTGCTGTCCTTCATCGGCACGGTCTGGATCATGTCGCTGCCGCCGCAGATGGGCGCCTTCGGCCGCATGCCGCTCGTCCAGTTCGAGTCCGCAAATGGCGCGCTTATCACGCTGCCGTTCTACTTCCTCGTCTTGCCGGTCGCGGCGTTCGTGACCTGGTGGATCCTCAACCGCACCCTGATGGGCCGCGCCATCTTCGCGGTCGGCGGCAATGCCGACATTGCGAGCCGCCTCGGCTACAGCCTGCGCACCGTGCACGTCTTCCTGTTTGGCTATGCGGGCGCGCTGGCGGGCCTTGCCGGCATCATCCATGTCTGCGCCAACCGACAGGCAAACCCCTTCGATCTGGTGGGCACCGAGATCAGCGTCATCGCCGCCGTCGTGCTCGGCGGCGCGCGCATCACCGGCGGAACGGGCACGGTCCTCGGCACCCTTCTGGGCGTGCTTTTGATCGTCGTGCTCAACAGCGTGCTCGTCCTGGTAGGCATTCCCAGCACCTGGCAGCGGCTCGTCGTCGGCAGCTTCATCCTGCTGGCCGCCGCCTTCTTCGTCACGCGCCAGCGCAAGAAATAACCCCACATCCCGAGGAAACCCATGAAGAAGTTCCTGAACGATTCCGTCAACTTCGTCGACGAGATGCTGGAAGGCATCTACAAGGCACATCCCGCTGTCACCTATACGGCAGACGACCTGCGCTGCCTCGTCACGGCCAGGACCAAGCCCGGCAAGGTCGGCATCGCGACCGGCGGCGGCTCCGGCCACCTGCCGACCTTCCTCGGCTTCGTCGGCGACGGAATGCTTGATGGCGCGGCTGTCGGCGGCGTCTTCCAGTCGCCCAGCGCCGAGCAGATGTACCAGGTGACCAAGCACATCGATCAGGGCGCCGGCGTCCTTTACATCTACGGCAACTATTCCGGCGACATTATCAACTTCGACATGGCGGCCGAGCTTGCCGATCTCGATGGCATCGCTGTCAAGCAGGTCGTCGGCAATGACGACGTTGCCTCGTCGGTCGTCGGCGAAGAGCACAAGCGCCGCGGCGTCGCCGGTATCTTCTTCATCTACAAGGCCGCCGGTGCGGCCGCTGCCGAAGGTCTTTCCCTCGATGAGGTGACACGGCTTGCCGACAAGGCGCGCCTGCGCACGCGCACCATGGGCGTTGCCCTTTCGAGCTGCGTCGTTCCGGAAATCGGCCATGCCACCTTCTCCATCGGCGAGGACGAAATGGAAATCGGCATGGGCATTCATGGCGAGCCCGGCATTAGCCGCAAGAAACTCGCGCCAGCCGATGCCGTCGTCGACGAGATGATGGACCGCATCTTTGCGGAAACGGACTACAAGCAGGGCGACAACGTTGCCGTGCTGATGAACGGCCTTGGTGGCACGCCGCTGGAAGAACTCTATATCCTCTTCCGCCGCGTCTCGCAGCTTCTGGAAGGCCGCGGCGTGACCGCGAAATATGTTTGGGTCGGCGAGTTCGCCACCTCGATGGAAATGGCCGGCGCCTCGATCTCGATCCTGCACCTCGATGAGGAACTCGACCGCCTCATCGCCGCCCCGGCCAACACGCCGTTCTTCCAGCATGTCGCGGGGTGATGGCATGGCCATGCAGACATTGAACACAGCCGGCCTGATCGACCTCTTCAAGAGCTGGAAGGAACTCTTTGCCGAACAGCGCGAGTTCCTCATCGCGCTCGACGGCAAGGTCGGCGACAGCGACCTCGGCATCACCATGAGCAAGTCCTTCGCCGCTGCGGCGGAGGCGCTCGACGCGGAAGGCGAGGCGGCTGGCATGGCCAAGCTGCTGCGCACCGCCGGGGCAACCATGGCGCGTACTGCGCCGTCCACCATGGGCACGCTGACGGCCACCGGCTTTCTCAGGGCGAGCAAGGCCGTCGAGGGCAAGGACACGCTCGGCACGGCCGAAGTGGCCGCCTTCTGGCGCGCCTATCGCGATGGTGTCGCCGAACGCGGCAAGGCAAAGCTCGGCGACAAGACCCTGCTCGACGTGCTCGACCCGATTGCGGCGACGCTCGAGGCGCAGGCTTCCGCCGGTGCTTCCCTGTCCGTGGCGCTGAATGCAACGGCGGCGGTCGCGGAGCAGGCGCTGGAAGCCACCAAGTCCATGCTCGCCCAGCACGGCAAGGCGGCCGCATTCCAGGAAAAGACCGTCGGCTTGCAGGATGCCGGCGCGACGGTGGGCTATTTCCTGATCCGCTGCATGGCGGAAATGGTGGCGGGCCGATAGAGCCTTCGACAATCCTGCAATATCTGTAACACCTTCGTGCACAGCCCTCTCGAACCTGAGTGTTTTAGTGAGGAATTAGAACGCAACTGGTGGTAAATGGCCACATTCGCCACCAGTTCGTTATGAGAGCCTTTCCCGCGGCGCCAAGTGACGAGCCATGAGGTGTATCGTTCGCGGCCCAGTCTCAGAGGAGATTGAGATCGAATTTCATGTACCTTTCGCGATCTAAGCCAGCTTGCTTGATCGGAGCCGTCCAGCCATTCTTCGGGCGTATGACTGCGCCCTTTCTCTCCAGCGAGGGAAGGTGGTTCCCATAGAGGGAGCTTGAATAGCCCCTAGATTTGTGAACGCCTTCTTCCCTAATTTTGAGGCAAGGAGGCCATGATGGGGACCGGCAATTTCAGTGATGATTTCAAACGTGATGCTGTGGCTCAGATCACCGAGCGGGGCTATCCGGTAGCGGAGGTTTCGCAGCGTCTGGGCGTGAGCCAGCATTCGCTCTATGCGTGGAAGAAGAAGCTCTCGAGGCCTTCAGGCTCGGGCGACGCGGATCAGGCTGCCGAGATCCGGCGGCTGAAGACGGAGCTGGCGCGCGTCACCGAGGAGCGCGACATCTTAAAAAGAGCCACCGCGTATTTCGCCAAGGATGCAAAGTGAGATACGCGTTTGTTGCCGAGCATCGCCCGCTGTTTTCGGTGCGGGCGATGTGTCGTTGCCTGCGCATCCAACCCAGCGGCTTCTATGCGTGGCTGAAGAGCCCGTTGAGCAAACGCGCCCGGGAAGGCGCGCGCCAGACCGAACTCATCGAGACGGCGTGGAAGGACAGCGGCAGGGTCTACGGCTACCGCAAGCTGCACGATGACCTTCTGGAGCAGGGCGAGATGAGTTGCCCAAACCGTGTTGCTCGCCTTGCAAGGCTTGCCGGCATCAAGGCCCAGATCGGCTACAAGCGTCGGCCCGGCTCCCATGGCGGCAAGCCATCGGTGGTCGTCGACAACACGCTGGCCCGGCAGTTCGATGTCGAAGCCCCGGACAGGGCGTGGGTGACCGACATCACCTACATCCGGACCATGGAAGGCTTTGCCTATCTGGCGGTCGTGATCGATCTGTTCTCTCGCCGGGTCGTCGGCTGGTCCATGCAGAGCCGCCAGACCACAGACGTCGTGTTGCAGGCTTTGCTCATGGCGGTGTGGAGGAGAAAGCCGACGTCCAGGGTGCTCATCCATTCCGACCAAGGCTCCCAGTTCACCAGCATGGACTGGTCGTCTTTTCTGAAGCACCACACCAGATATCAAGCTGAGCTTCGATGTTCACGCGTCTCGCCGGGGCGACCATCAAAAGTTGCCACAGCTGCAAAATTGGTAACGTTTTGTGCAAAACCGCCGAGGCTACCCGAGGCTACCAACGCAAAGCTCGATCAGCAGACCTGTCTGGGTATTGGCTGACAGAAGCAGCGTCGTCGGCTCGTCGATATCGGGTCTTTTATCCGGCGGGCAGAAAAAAGCCCCGGGCAGAGCCGGGGCCAAAAGTCACTGCGGGAGTGCAGATCAGAACTTGTAGGCGACGCCAATGCGGATGTCGTTTGTCCGCAGCTTGATCCTGCCCTCGTCTTCGAACCACAGGCCGTGGAAGGTCTTGCTGCCGAAATCAGTGTAGCGGTATTCCGCCCGCAGGATCACGTTATCCGTTGCCGCGTATTCGATGCCGGCGCCGATGTTCCAGCCGGTCATCGTGGCCTTCTCGGAAAATTTGACGTCACCGTAGTTTTTGTGGATGAGGTCGAACTTGAGTTCTCCGAACGAAACGCCGCCGGCGATGTAGGGCAGGACGCGATCATAAGCATATCCAACTCGCGCGCGCACCGCACCGTTCCAATTCATCTTCGATGAGGGTGAAACGTAGTCATATACCGAGCCGTCAGTGTAATCGTAATAATCGCCGCCATTGCGCTTAATATCGGCAGCGTTGATATCAGCATCAACGCCAAGAACAATGTTGTTGCTCAGCTGCTGGTTGTAGCCACCGTACACGCCGCCAAAGAAGCCACGGGGGTCGAAATCCGTTCCCTCGACGTAATCGTCTGAACGGTTTCTAAAGGGAGACTTGCCCCAAGCATATCCAACTTGCGCACCAACATAGAAGCCCGACCAGTTGTATGCGGCGACCGGCTCTTGTACGACCACGTCGGCAGCAACGGCGCTCCCTGTCAGAGTAAAAACAGCCAATCCGGCTAATAGGATCGATTTCATCAATGGCCCCTCTTTGTTGCCTGCTAGTGATCAACTGGAAAAGGGCCTGCGCCGCAAAAAGCTAACGCCGAGATCTGACAATATGAGCCCGCCACGGATGTCGCCACCCGCGTCCAGGCCCAGGCCGGATGAACTACCTCATCCGGATGAGGTCCACGTACATCTGAGCGGTGAAAGCCTTTTGCGATCTTGGCCGGATTGTCAACGGAGCTCGCCGGACCAGGTGCCAGTTGGAATTGGGTTGACGCAGAAAGGCAACACCACTGCTCGGCCAGGTCTCTGTTGAAGCATGTCAGCCCGTCGTCTCACCCGAGGCGGCGGGCTCTTATTTGCATTTCATGACATGCTCAGGGTCAGGGTCGTTGGGGAGCCTTTTGCCTCGCCCTTTCGGCAATCACGAACCATTCGGGCGCCAACCCACTGTCCCCGCCGGTTCTGAGCGAGGCAAGGGGAGGAGCTCCGATCAACCGGAGATATCGAGGAATTCCGGCAATACCCGCTTACCCTAACGGCAGGTGTGAGCTTCTGTTGATGGAGACCATTGCAGTCGCTCTAACTGGTTAAGATTGATGACGGCGCTCGTACGATGCCGGCAGGCAAGAGCGCCGGCAAGAACACGAGCGCACTGATGGCAAACAAATCCGTGTTTGCGACGATAGCATCGGCTGCTGTCCGGCTTGACAGCTAAAGGCACCGGCGCCGCCCTATCCCCCTTCGAGCGTCCACCGGGCCTCATTTCCACGGCGCCAAACTGGCCACCTACCCGCGAGAGTTGCACTAAATGCGGATCGGTAGCATCATCTTCAGACAAGCGAGTGGGGTGCGGTAATGGCTGAGACGGCAGGGCTAAGGGCTAAGGTCCTGGAAGCTGTAAAGGCTCGGGGGCCGATCAGCGTCGTTCAAATTTGCAAAGTCGTCGCGGCGGAAGACAAGCCGATAAGGACTGCGATCGATGCGCTGCGCGGGGGCGGCGAGCCAATTTGGCTGGATACGAAATTAGGCTTTTGGTGGCGCGACGATCAACAGCCGTCGCCAGTTCCTGGAAATGATCGCTGGAAGCGGCCCCATTCGCCAGCCTCCTGAGAGGGGACGAAGCTGAAGACGGTATTGCCGTCGCCAGCTTCCATGTTGATTGCGGTCTATGCGCAGGCGTCGGGATTTCCAACTCTACAACGGCAGCAGACGACGGCGCAGGCTTCCGCATGCGGTGCGCCGGCATGTTGCTCCCCTGGCGATCGTCCTTGGAGTGTTCGCCGTCCAGCAAATCAGCCATGGTGGTGCTGGCATTAGCCGCTTCGTCGAGAGCCTGCGCTCACTTTGGCCGCGCGCTGCCGCTGAACCCATCGAAGGCCGAGCGTCCGTGATTGATGGCGACACGATCGAGATTGCCGGCCAGCGCATCTGCTTCAACGGCATCGATGCGCCAGAGAACTCGTAATACTGCGAGGATGCCGAGGGCTTTGAATACCCATGCGGCCGCGTTGCCGCGAATGCCTTGGACGATGTGCCTCTACCAATCGGCAACGATCATCGTCAGGGAGTTGGCGCGAGAGAATGGCGACGGACCTTGATTTGAAGCACTGCGCGACGAAATCAGAGCGACCATCAAAGATTCCGTGCCTGCCGCACCTAAGTCGGAAGGCGAGACAGCTGCCCTTCTCGCGGGAATGACAGCAGTGCATGCCGTGTCGACTGCGTTGCATCGAGTGAGCAGATGGCGAAGCTGAAGTTTAGAAACGGCGACCTTGTCAACGCAGGCAAGGCAGAATGTAGTGACTCGATGAGCCGGCGCTTATCAATTTCCCTGAACATCCACCTGGAAGTATTGCGATCTTAAGCTTGGCTTGTAAGCTGGGGCCAATAAGATTTGGGTGGGGGACCTAATTGTGAAATCGTGGTCGGATTTTTCCGCGACCCGCGTTGGTGTCGTGGCTCTTAGCCTTTGTGTTGCGACAACTAGCCCGGCGCTGTCTCAGAACATCAACGGCATCTTCGACCTGATGGGTCGCGTTATCGAGAACGATATGCGGCGTCAGGAATTTGAGCGGCAGCGTCGCCATGAAGAGAGCCAAAGGGCGCTGGAGCAAAAGCGGCTGCGGGCAGAAGAGCAGGCCCGCAAGGACGCCGAAAGGGAACGCGAGATTGCGCTTACAAAACGCATGCAGGCGGCTCTGAACTCGCTCGGCTTCTACAATTCCAAGATTGACGGCGATCGCGGGCCAGGCACGCGGGCGGCAGAGATGGCGTTCGCCGCGGCTTTTGGCATAACATCGTTGTCTCTTACTGACACCGATGTCGAAGAACTCGAACATATTGCGGAGCTCGGTTTTCGCAGTCGCGATGAGATGAACCGCGCCGTGCGAGGCGGATTCCAGTCGAGGCAGGAGTTTCTTGATGCAGAGGCGGGTGGGTTCACCAATGCGTCCGAAATGGCTGCGGCGCATCGGGTGGGCTTTGACACAGCCGCATCCTATGCCGCTTTTCAGAGTTCCAATTTCGAAAATCCGGACGAGTTCCGGGCCGCGGCGCGGGGCGGCTTCCCCGAGCCAACCGAATTCGCCGCTGCCAGAGCAGCCGGCTTTGCCGAGCGCGATGAATACCGCGAGTTCGTGAAGTCGGGACTACCCGATCGCGCCGCGTTTGAAGCACATCAGCGCGCCGTCGCAGCCGCTGAAGAGGCAGGCGAAGCCTGCACCAACCACAGCGGCGATATGATTGCGGGACTGGATTCATGTCTGCTTGCCATTTCGCTGGGCGCACGTGGCCCTGACGTGGCCGCTGCGTTCGACACGATCGGCCGTCGGCTCCAGACGCATAGGGCCGAACTGGCCGCGGGCAATCCCGGAACGGAAGTGGCCAGCACTGAAGGAGCGCCTAGCGCCGGTACATTCCTGCAGGAACTTGCTCTCGTCGACGCGGCGATCAAGCGACATGGTTGCGGCATGGATGTGCTCCGTTCCGCGTGGTCCGACGCGGAGGTAAGCTGTAAGCAGACCGATACCGCAGCGGATAGAGTGGTCGCCGCCCTCAATTCCGTTGCCACAGAGGAGGCGGAGGCCAAACGCGTAGCCGCAGAGTCGGAGCGCAATCGCCTTGCCTTGGAGACTGCACGAGCGCGCGTTGCAACCCTGGTCGAGAACCTGACGGCCTTCATGGAAGCCAAGCGTGAGCTCACACAGCCACTCGAGGTTGCCAAGGCATTCGTTGCGCTGAAGAAGCAGCAGGAGGCGACGGACTTCCGCCCGATCGAGCAAGCATTGACGCATCTGGACGAACTCTTGGGTGCAGAGGCGGATTTTCAGAAGTTCCTGGAAGAGAAGCGTCTCTCCGAGGCCGTTGCAAAAACGAACGCCCGGGCCACCGCCGAAGCCGAGATTCGCCGGATGGAAGCCTTCGTCGAGCAGTATGTTGCGAGCAACCTCCTCGACGACAATGTGGCGGAGTTGCTCGCCCTGAAGTCCACTTTGACCGACGCGCGGGTCTCGGGCCAGGATTCGAGGATCCTGAACAGCCAAAAGGAGGCCAAGTCGGCCCTTGAGCGGCTGGGCCTTTCCGAGACGCTGGCCGCCTTCGTTCCCGCAAGCGATGAGAAGAAGCCCAGCGGTGTCCAGCAGGCCGGCAACGGCCTCGCACTCACTGACGAGAATCGGCTACTGCTGGAGGGCGCGCCTAAGGACATTCTGCTCTTGGGCAATTTCAGTCCAAAAGCTCCGCATCTCATCCTCAATCTGGTCGGCAAGGTTGCGTTCGATGGCGCGGTCGCAAACTATTGCTGGCAGGGCGGTGCTCCGGCCTCGCCCGACGGCGAAATCCGTGTCGTGCAGGCACTTCGGCGAATTGGTGCTGAGACCTTCAATTTGGCACCGAATTGCGGCGCTACTGCCATGGTGAGTCAAGATGTCATCGTCCTTGAGCGCGGTCGGTTCCTGCAGAGCGATATTATCGAAGCGTCAGCACTGGTCGAAGCGTTCGAAAAGCAGGACCTGAAGCTGCTCGAATCGATCGCTTGGGCAGACGTGGGAAAGGAGTCAGAGCGGGACACACAAACCGCGGAGACCATCAGAAAGGAGGTTATTGCCGGTCTGAGGACAGGATACGGCTTCGTGCAGTTGGACAACGACGCTAATGGCATATGCCTGGCGGTGGAGGAGGAAACGCTTCCTCTGCATCGATACCTCTTCGACTCCAACAACACAGCGCTGACAAAGTACCTTCCAAGGGAAGGGGCCACTTCCGTCATGTCGCTGGAAAGAGCCTTCGTCGGCATTCAGAAGCAGGATTGCGGTGTGGTCTATGCCGAGGCGGCCGATCTACAGCAACTCCTGCAAGGCCTTGGCAAGGCCCAAATTTCTTACACGATGTTGCCCGTCTGGATGGATACGCAAGTCGTAGCTGCCGCCCAGACCGCCCTTACAGATGCCGACACAGCCCAACAGCGCGAAATTGCCGCCAAACAGCAGGAACAGGAAGCGCAACGGACACTCGCCGCAAAGCAGGCAGCGGATGCGGAAACTGTACGTGCAAAGGCTGAAGTCGACTTGCGCGCGCGCTACTCGCAAGAAGCCAAGGCTGCGTTCAATCGCCTGTCTAACCTGGGCGATGCATATATTCGAAGCAAAGAGATCAGTGGTGACTTTGCCACGCTGTTCCCCAGCATAGCCCAATGGAAGCAGGAGCGCCTGCAGGGTGGCTGGGAAGTGGACGATTATGACGGGACATTGCTGGACTACGGAACCGCAGACTGGCACGGGCGACGCGCCGAGGCCGTGTTCGTGGAGATTGTTGCGAAATCCAAAAATGCGCTTCGCGGGGAGTATGCTCAGCACTGTTTCGCGGTCGGTTACCTCATCGACGATGAGTTCAACATGCTGCGGGACCCCATTGCCACCACCTGCGATAAGTCCTCGGAGCAAGTATCTGCGTGGCAGGTCAGCCGAGCCTTCGAAAGCCGCTGGATCGTGCGGTAATGTATGCAGGGCTCCAGATGCACCCGGGGGATGGATCAACACCCGCCACGTGGTCGAGATTGCACGCGAAGAGATCGATCGAATGGCCGACTTCGTTGGCAGTTTCGATACGCAGCAGCGGCCTGCCCCGCAAAACATGTTCGCCCGTACAGCCGGCGCCGCGAAGAAGTTCGAGTTCTACCGTTCGCCGGCGCCACGACGCATGAGAAAAGCGTCATCAACGTAGACGGTCGCTAAATCCGTTCGATCGTTACGCTAAGGTTTTCTGGTCAGAAACAATGGCATCTGTACGCATCAATCGCTGATTGGAAATGTTGTGAGATAATTGGGCACGAAATCGACTTGAGGGGTATCAGCGATGACCCAGGGCTACATCTACATCTTGTTCAACCCGACATACCGAGCTAATCAATTCAAGATCGGAAGAACCACCAAGAAGCCTGAGTGGCGGGCGCGCGAAATATCGTCAGGCACAGGTGTCCTGGGGCAATTCGAGGTCCTGTACGAAGAACGAGTTGTTGATTGCCATCACGCGGAGCGTCTTATTCACCAACTTTTGAGCGCACATCGCATCTCAACAAACCGGGAGTTCTTTGAGCTCCCGCTGAAGGACGCCATTCGCATCGTCAGCGACGTAGCCGCAGAAGTGGGACGGATTTCGGCGCCTGAAGAAAATGAGCTTCAGGAAGACTTGACCATTCCTGATCGGGCCTCATTGCTCGACAGCATCGAAGTAAGTTCAATTGAACGACACGTGCACACACTGGTGCGGAAAAGAAAAACGTCCGTCACTTTTGATGATCATGCTGCTTACACTGATGAACCCCGACGCAAGATCTTTCACGATCTCCGCAAAACCATACTGCGCCTTGATGAACGCTTGGCCAATGGCGAAACCTGCACTCCCGGCAACCGAGTAGCATACAAGCTTCCAGGCGGAAGGACATTCCTTGAGGTGAAGGTCCAGCGTAGTGCTATCGTCCTTCATTTGGTCGAGTCGGGTGTACCCAATCCTGACCACTTTGCGCAGGCAATCCCCGAAAGCCATGGCTGGCGACATCTGAAACTGCGTATCAAGATCACGAACGTCGAAGACGCGGATCGAGCTCGTCCTTTCATAGAAGGCGCATTCGCAGCCGCCTAAGAGTTCAGATTATCCCGCTGCTGTATGCCTGGCCTCCGGCACGCGAATTTGCCATGCACTTGGTCGTGCGCTGGCGCGTGACGTCAATGCCGACCGCGCAAACCGTGTCGGATCTCTCAAATCTGCTGAGAGCATGGACTAGTTGAGGGCATAATGAATCCGATACTTTCTCGCTACAACCCAATCCTCCCCTTCTCTGTGCAGGAGCGCGACATCGACTTGCTCCTGATTGAGCAACTGCATGTGTCTCGGGCTTTCGCCAAGTGGCTGACTGGGCGTCTAGATTTGTCGGGTGCCACCGTCGAAACAGCGCGCCACAGCGTCTACCGGGAGTATGGCGAAACGGATGTGCTGGTGATTATCCGCTTCGGGAACGAAAGTATCGCCGTAATGATCGAAGACAAGATTGGCGCTCCGATGCAGCCTGATCAATGCGAGCGTTATCATCTAAGGGGCAATATCCTTTGCGAGGAGCGTGCCGTCGATCGTTACACAACGGTTCTTTGTGCACCGGGAGGGTATCTCGCCGGCGTGCCCAAGGACCAGCGCTGGGATCACCGCGTTTCTCTCGAAGAAATAGCCCAGAGCTTGGAAAGTGCAGCGTATCCCGGCTGGGAGTGGCGGCACGCGATTCTCATCGCTGCGGCCTCGCGTCAGACTCGAGCGCGCGAGGCCGACAATCGAGCCAATCACGCTTACGATTCGGTCATCGCGCCTCTCAAGAAGGCCTATCGCGACTTTGTGAAGACGAGGTATCCGCAATTGCAAGCTTCGCGCCAGGAGGGCAGAGACCGCGAATACTATCTTAAGGCAGCAGGGCTACCGGGTGGCATCAGATTCAAGCACGCCTTCTTTCGGGGTGAGGTCAGTTTGATCTTCGAAAGGGCCTGGACTCCGGTCGCTGAGCGTCACTTGCAGGGAAATTTACCGGAGGCTGCATGGACTGTTCAACATGGCGGCGAGCTTCATGTCCGCATGGCAGTTGAAGTCATGGACCCGCTACTTCCGTTCGAGAAGCAAGAAGAAATCGCGGCCAAGGCTCTCGACCAGATTTGCGCGATGATGAGCTTGGCGCAGGCCATCGCGAAAGCTCATCCGTGATCCACTCCTATTCGATCACGGGGTAAAATGGCTTGCCCCAGTCGTTGGTCGGATGATCCATCATCAGATCGACAAACACCGGCATCAGGAAACCGAGGATGGACGCGCCATCGCGCACCTGCGCCCGGTTCACGCCGCTGTTCCAGGTTGATCCGCCATGGACCAGCTGGTTCCGAAGCACATAGAGCCGGTCGAAGACGAAGCTCAACACCCGCGCGGTGTCACCGCCCTGAAATGCTTGGGCGAAGGCGCGCGCCGAGGTCTTGAAACGATCCTCCCAGTCCTCGAACCCATCGATCCCATTGTGGTGCTGCCAGAACGGATTAAAGACATAGCGGTTTTCCATTAGGAGCCGAAGCGGCCCCGAAAACCGCTGCCAGATCGCCCTGTAGATGCGCCGGTCCTTGTCCAGTGCGACTAAGCGGCCGAAGAAATCAAGGAAGGCTGCCCGCTCGCCCTGTGGAAAGGCCTGAAACTCGCGCTCGTCGGCATAGGCCGCGTTGAACGCGATCCATAGAAAGATGAAACGGGCGTCATCATCCTCGTCACAAGCTTCGGCCCGACCGATCCAACTGATTGCCCGGTGCGCGCGCAGGCCCATGGTTTGGGGAAAACCTACACGGATCGCCCGCTGCTTCTCCTTCAAGGCACTGAAGCTGAGAACATCCTTCACCGACTCCCCCTCCCTCTCAAGAATACGTCACGGCAGCGCATCGAAATCGGCCCGGCGGTGCCCTTCGACCAGCGCGCGCAAACCGTTTGGCGCCAACACCTCGACCTTGTCGCCCCATTGATAAAGGTGCCAAGCCATCTCCAGCCAGCCTGCCGCGTGAAACCGAACGATCAGGCTTCCGTCGTCTTGGGGTAACACAACCTGTGTCGGGTGAAAGCGGAACTCGGCGGCACGAGCGGCGGCTTCGGGCGCGAAGCGCCAGATCACCTCGCCATATTGTGCCGGATCCTGCCAGACGCCAAAGGCCTGTGCCGCATAATCCTCCAGCGAAAACCCGGACGCGAAGGCAAAGCTCTGGTCAATTGTTTCGGCTGCATAGATGCGGTCCATCCGGAAATTCAGAATCGTGTCACTGCGCGCAGGCTGACGGGCGACCAGATAGGTGCGGTGCCCCATCAGCACGCCATGCGGTTCCAGGATGCGCTCTGCTGCATCCGGGCTGCCGTAGCGAACCCGCAGCCGGAAGGGGCCCCGCAGAGATTCGATGATGGCATCCAGGACAGCGGGCTGCAGGTTTACCTTTGGGCCGGGGCGTGTGACCTGGCCCATCGCCGTCAGGACAGCCTCTGCATCGGCCTCTGTCCGAAGTGCGTCCTTGGGCACCAGGCGCGCGAGCAGGCCGTCGCGCAGGTCGTTCAACGCTCGCAGATGGCGCAGTCGCCCGTCAGCCTGCGCTGCGCGTGCAGCAATGTCCAATGCCTCTACCGCCGTCTCCTGACGGTGCTGGAGACGATCGAGCAGAGGATCGGTAAGCCACCACCGACGTTTGCGGTCAGGTCCGTCCACGGCCTCGACATTGGCGAAGCTCGTCTCCAGCGCATCGGTCATGCGCTGCGCCGTCCGGTGGGCGGTCCCGAATTCATCGCAGATTTCCTCGAGGCTGATCCCGCCGCGCCGGGTGGCGGCCAGTCTTGCTAGGCGGATTAGATCCTGCGCCTTCGAAAAGGACATGCGGGCCCCTTGATGCACTATGTGACAGGGTTTGACACCCTTTCAGGCTATTGAGGCTTTTGCGACCTGTCGAGGCGATTCGCATCGAGATAAGCGGCCGTCGCGTCTGATCGCATCAAGGAGGCCTCGTTCGGGCTACGAGCCTTGGCGTCGCAAATATCAGGGGGTGAAATGACGGGGAAGGTTATCAGGATCGAAAGGATTGCGCCGCGCGATGGCGCAATCGAAGAACCCGAGCTGACCGCGAAAGGCTACTGCTTGGGTGATCCGAAATTCGGGGCACAGAAGCATCACGCCAAGAACGCTGTCTATGTGAAAACCTTGGACGAGGCAGCAGAGCTTGTGTTGCAAGGTTTTTCGCTGCGGATGGTCGGTAAGGGTAAGAGGGCATCGCTTGTAGCGCCAAGGAGCCTTAGTCTTGTCCGTGCCTGATGTGGCAACTCTTGCGGGCAAGCGAGCCTAGAGGCGCGCCGCTATCCAACAGCTCATCTTGCCAATAGCGAATTCAAATGGGGGCAATTCCGCCCCCATTTTTTCGCTTGTCGTCAAACCGTCGGTCGGCAACGCCAATATATGTCAAGTATTGACACCCTTATAAGCTATTGATGAACATGCAACCAGTCGAGGCGTGTCCCGTGCGGGTTGCGTTTGGATCAATTGGGCGCAAGCATGCGGGATATTGGCGGAGATATTCTTTTTTCGGCATCGGATCTGATGCGGTTCATGGGCTGTCCCCGTGCGACCACGCTCGATCTGGCGCATCTTCGAGGCGAAGGCCCCGAGCCGGGCGAGGACAGCGAGGATGCGGCGCTCTTGCAGAAACAGGGGGACGCCCATGAGGCCGCCCATCTGGCACGGCTGAATGCGGCGGGCCGCGGAGTGGTCGAGATCGCGCGCGGCGATCTGGCGACCAATGCCGAGACGACCCGCGCGGCGCTGGCGACCGGTCCAGAGGTGGTGTTTCAGGGAGCGTTTCTTTCGGGCAACTGGGGCGGTTGGTCGGATTTTCTGGAACGGGTTGACCGCCCATCGGCACTTGGGAATTTCAGCTACGAGGTTGCCGACACCAAGCTCAAGCGCCGCCCGCACCCGAAGCATGTGCTGCAGCTCGTGCTCTATTCCGACTTGCTGACCGATATTCAGGGCGTGGCCCCGGAATATGCGCATGTCGAACTTGGCACTGGCGAACGCGCGACGCTGCGGCTGGCAGACTACGCGCACTACGCCCGGGCGGCGCGGGCGCGGCTGGAGCAGTTCGTGGCCGACCCGCAGCCGACGCGCCCCATCCCCTGCGCCGATTGCGGGCTGTGCCGTTGGGCGGCGCATTGCGACAGCATCTGGCAGGCCGAGGACAGCCTGTTCAACGTCGCGAACATCAGTCGGGGTCAGGTGAAGAAGCTGGAAGCCGCCGGGATCACGACAATGGTGGCGCTGGCGGACCTTGACCGACCCGTGCGGGGCATGGCCGAAGGCACCCGCCTTCGGCTGGTGACGCAAGCCCGGCTGCAGCACGCCCGCAAGACCGGGGCGCCCGCCTTCGAACTCCGCGACCCGGAACCGGGCAAGGGCTTTGACCTCCTGCCCGCGCCGCAGCCGGGCGACATCTTCTACGACATCGAGGGCGACCCGCATTACGAGGGCGGCCTCGAATACCTGCACGGCATATGGTGCGACGGGCATTTCCGGGCCTTCTGGGCGCACGACCATGCGGCCGAGGCGCGTGCGCTCATTGATCTGTTGGAGTTCTTCCGTACGCGGCTCGCAGCCTATCAGGACGCACGAATCTACCACTACGCCGCCTATGAGATCACAGCGCTGCGGCGGCTGACCACGAAATACGGGATCGGCGAGGCCTTCCTTGACCGCCTGCTGCGCGAGCGGCGCTTTGTCGATCTGTTCGCCGTGGTCCGTGGCGGGCTGATCGGGTCCGAACCGAACTATTCCATCAAGTCGATGGAGGCCTTCTATGGCCGCAAGCGCGACGGGGAGGTGAAGACCGCGGGTGGGTCTGTTGTCGCCTATGAACAATGGCGCGAGACGGGCGACCAGCACATCCTGGACGAGATCGAGGATTACAACCGCATCGATTGCATCTCGACCGAAGAATTGCGCGACTGGCTAGTGAGCATCCGGCCCGCAGGCGCCTGGCCGCAGCCCGGCCAGGATGCCGGCGAGAAGGAGGTCGAGGAGGATGCCGGGACGCAAGCGCTGCGCGCCAGCCTCGCTGCGTCGAGTCTGCCCGAGGACGGGCAGGCGATGCTGTTCAACCTTGGCCTATTCCACAGGCGCGAGGCCAAGCCCGCTCAATGGGCGGTGTTCGACTCGGTATCCAAGGACGAGGACGACCTGATCGACGACCTTGACGCGCTGGCGGGGCTGGAAGCGATCGGCCCGGTGGAACCTGTCAAGCGATCCTTCGCGCGCAGCTACCGCTTTCCCTCGCAGGAGACCAAGCTTCGGGGCGGCAAGAAGGCTACGGTGCCGGTCTTTGATGGTCCGCCGGTGACGGTCAGCATCGAGGAGATGGACCGCAGAGCGCGGCAGATCACTGTCAAGGCCGGGCCAGGCAAGGACTACCTGCTGGCCGACCGGCTGACATTGCACCCCGACTGGCCGCTGAAGACCGACGTGATCGCCGTAGCACTGCGCGACGTGATTGCCGACCAATGCGGCCCACGCGTCTATCGGGCCGTCGATGACCTTCTGTCCCGTTCAGCGCCCCGCCTGACCGCCGGTCCTCTGGGGCCCGTCGCCGATCCGGTCGCAGGCACCATTGACGCTGTGGGCGCCATGGATGAAACGGTGCTGCCGATCCAGGGGCCGCCAGGCACCGGCAAGACCTACGTCACCGCGCGGGCGATCCTGTCGCTGGTGCGGAAGGGCGCGCGCGTGGGTGTCACCTCGAACAGCCATGAGGCCATCCGCAACGTGCTGATGGGCTGCCTGAGCGCGCTTGAGGATGACGATCCCGACCTGACGCTGGACCTGGTCCACAAGACCTCGGGCGAGGATGACGGCTATCCCGAGGATTGCCCCGTCCGCCGCACCACCAGCAATGACGAGGCCGCGGACGGCATGCATGTGGTCGGCGCCACCGCGTGGTTCTTCACCCGTGACGAGAACGTACAGGCCTTCGACTGGCTCTTCGTGGACGAGGCAGGCCAGGTGGGTCTCGCCAACATGGCGGCGATGGGTCGGGCCGCGCGCAACATCGTGCTGGTGGGCGACCCACGCCAGTTGCCGCAGGTCATACAGGGTGCGCACCCGGACCCAGCAAACCTCTCCTGCCTCGACTGGATGCTGGGCGACCACGCCACAGTGCCGCCGGACCGTGGCATCTTCCTGCCCGTCTCACGGCGCATGCACCCCGAGGTCTGCCGCTTCATCTCGGATCAGGTCTATGAGGGGCGGCTGATTAGCCATCCCGACACCGCGCGCCAGGTCGTCCGCGGCACAAGGTTCCCCGAGGCCGGGGCCTTCTGGGTGCCGGTGCCACACGAAAGCAATGCGCAGGTGGCGGCAGAAGAAGTGGAGGCTATCCGCACGGTCTGCGGCGATTTGCTGGCGGGCCGGTGGACCGACAAGGAGGGCAGCACCCGTCCAATTCAGGAGAGCGATATCATCGTCGTCGCCCCCTACAACGCGCAGGTAAACGCGCTCCGTGAGGCGCTCCCCGAAGCGATCCGCGTCGGCACCGTGGACAAATTCCAGGGACAGGAAGCGCCCATCTGCCTCGTGTCGATGACCGCCTCCTCGACCGAGGAAACCTCGCGGGGCATGGAATTCCTGTTCTCGCTCAACCGTATTAACGTGGCGGTCTCGCGAGCAAAGGGGCTTGCAGTGGTCTTCGGTGCACCGCGGCTGCACGAGGCCAAATGCGAGACGGTTGAACAGATGCGGCTTGTGAACACGCTTTGCGCGCTGCCGGTATGGAATGTGGACTGAATGTAGGCGGAAATTGAGGAGCACTTTGCCGAGAATTAAGAGCAAGAATGCCGTGTCCTCGGCGTCATGTCCTGATGAAAGCTAACCACGAGAGCGGCCTGAGCCTATGTTGTCGGGTCCACCTTCTGGGACACGGCCCCCCAAGCTCGCGCTACTCACCTTGGGCTTCGTCAACTGTACTCCCGATCTCAAGCTCGGCAGAACTGCTGACGAGCCAGTCGGCCAGAAGGAGGGCACTCGTTTCGACCTGCTCCGGTTTCCTGAGTGCACATTCCCACACCGTCGCTACGCGCCATCCGCCTTTCAGAAGCGTCGTGCGAACGACGCTGTCCCGAGCAACGTTCGCCTCGAACTTCGCCCGCCAGAACTCCGGGCGTGTAGATGGGGTGCTGGTGTAGCGACAGCCCTCATGGCGATGCCAGAAGCAGCCATGTACGAAGACGACGGCGCGATGCTTTGGAAGCACAAGGTCCGGCCGCCCGTGAACCTTTTTGGAATGTAGCCGGAAGCGAAAGCCGCGCGCATGCAGTTCCCGCCGAAGTGCCAGTTCGGGCTTCGTATTCTTTCCCCCTATTCCCGCCATCATCCGGGAACGGGTCTGCTGGTCCACGATATCGGTCACGCGCGCCCTGGTTTTCGTCCTGAAACTTGGTATACACCAGCTGAATGGATTTCGTCAGGAGCCTGATTTGCCTGCTACTTTCGGCATTGTCGATCTGTTTGCTGGTCCGGGCGGACTTGGCGAGGGCTTCGCCTCGCTCGTCGAGGACGGGCATGTGCCGTTCCGGATCGGCATCTCGGTCGAGAAGGAGGCATCGGCCCATCGCACCCTCACGCTGCGTGCGTTCCTGCGCGAATACCGGGTGCGTCACGACACCTTACCCAACCAGTTCATCGATTTCCATGCAGGGCTTGTCCCCGAGCCGGATTGGTCAACTGTCGACGCCGAAGCGTGGCGGCTTGCCATCGACGAAGCTCGTGCGCTCGAGCTCGGCACCGAGGCGGCTGCGACCGCGATCGATGGCGCCATCGTGAAGCTGCGAGACAGTTACCACGACACGATCCTGATCGGTGGTCCGCCCTGTCAGGCCTATTCCCTCGTGGGCCGCGCCCGGGCCAAGGGCAAGGTCGGCTATGTTCCCGAAGAGGATGAGCGGCACTACCTTTTCCGCGAGTACATCCGGGTGCTCGACAGGCTTCGACCGGCCGCCTTCGTCATGGAAAACGTCAAAGGCATGCTGTCCTCCACCATCGAGAGCCGACTTGTCTTCGAAATGCTGATGGAGGACCTGTCCTCGCTCGGCACGGGCCATGGTCACCATTACGAGCTTCGGGCGATCCGGGTGGAGGATGGAAAGGCCAGCCTGCAAGAGGCGGCCCAGCCGCCTGATTTCATCGTGCGCGCCGAAGAATTCGGAGTCCCGCAGCGTCGCCACAGGGTAATCATCGTCGGTATCCGCTCCGACCTCGCAGGCAATGCCACCGGCGCCCAGGTCGCCGTTTCCGGCAGGGCGCGGGTGGTCAGCGATGCCATCGGGACGATGCCCGCTCTCCGTAGCGGTATCAGCTCCGGTCGAGATGATGCATTGGCGTGGCGGCGCGAGGTTGTCGAAGCGGCCAAACAGCTGGTTGGCATCTACAAGGGGAAGGACGACGGCTCGCTTGGGGATGCGTTCGCGTCCGTTGCCAAGCGACTGGAAGACGGAACAGCGAGCCTTCGCGCGGCGTCGTGTCTGCCGGAAGGCTATGGCAGTTCGAACGACGAACTGCTGCAATGGCTTGAGCGGCCGGCATTGCGCGCCATCGCCCAGCATGAGACGCGCGGACACATGACTTCCGATCTCGGGCGTTATCTCTTCGCCGCCGCGTTCGGAGAGGTCCGCGGGTACAGCCCGAAGGCCGCCGATTTTCCGCTCGCGCTCAGCCCGAATCATCGCAACTGGCACAGTGGCGTCTTCAATGATCGCTTTCGAGTCCAGCTGGCCGACCAAGCCTCAACCACGGTCACGAGTCACATCTCCAAGGACGGACATTACTTCATACATCCCGATCCGATGCAGTGCCGCAGCCTGACCGTGCGCGAGGCCGCACGGCTGCAGACCTTCCCCGACGACTACCTGTTCCTCGGGAACCGGACACAGCAGTACGTTCAGGTCGGAAACGCCGTACCACCGTTCCTTGCACGGCAGATTGCGGCCCTGATCCACGCATCCGTGACAAAAGCTGGCACCCACCCCGCTTGAGTGTACTGTTTGGCTTGTTGTGCGCCTTGTAACGCCATCCCTTTCGCGCAAGAGTAGATCAAATGGGTTAGGCAAGGGCTGCATGAAGGAAGTAAGTGTTTCAAGGCGGGCTGATGCAACCCCGCATGCGTCGGCATTGATTGAGGGACTTCGGGACATCGGGTATTCGCTCGAAACCGCAATTTCTGACATCATCGACAATTCCGTTACGGCTGGCGCCGGCCGAATCCAGATCATCACCGAGACTTATTCTGACGAACCATACATTGCGATCGTCGATAATGGTGAAGGCATGACGGAAGATGAACTTGTCGCCGCCATGCGCCCCGGGAGCCAAAACCCGCTGGTAACCCGTAGCGCGCCTGATCTTGGGCGTTTCGGTCTCGGCCTGAAAAGCGCGAGCTTCTCGCAATGCCGACGATTGACAGTTGTTTCCAGAAAGGCAGGTCAGACGTGTGCGGCCATCTGGGATCTTGATGACGTTGCGGAACGGAATGAATGGGCGGTGCAATTGCCTGATGACGCCTCCGGGATCCCGGCAGTTGGTCACTTGGGCACAACCGGCACGCTCGTTCTCTGGCAGAAGTTGGATCGACTGACCGGCGGCTTTTCCCGCAATGCTGCCAAGCGCGCCGAAGTCATCAACCAGAGGATTGCTGAAACCGAAAGGCACTTGCGCCTCGTGTTTCATCGATTCATGGAAGAAGCTAAGCCACTCCGCATTCTGCTGAACGGCCGAATCCTGCGGCCACTGGATCCCTTCGCCAGGAAGAGCCCCGCAACCATTGCGGATCCGGAGGAACGACTGAACCTCATCCCTGGTGATGTCGATATCCAGAGCTTCACGCTTCCGCATTATAAGCAGATGAGCAAGATGGATTGGGAGGACATAGGCGGCCCCGAAGGCCATCTGAAGTCCCAAGGGTTTTATCTGTACCGCGGCAAGCGCCTGATTCTCTACGGAACCTGGTTCGGCCTGTGCCGTCAATCCGAGCTCACCAAACTGTCGCGCGTCAGGATCGATATCCCCAACAGCATGGATGCCGACTGGAAGATCGACGTCAAGAAGTCCTCCGCGCAGTTGCCTCCCATCGTCCGCGACCGCCTGAAGAAGGTGATCGAGAGGATTCAGGCGGGGTCCAAGCGGACTTTTAACAAGCGCGGGCAGAAGTTGGTTGACCACGAACGACTACCGATGTGGCATCGTATCCAGGCCGATGGACAGATCAGATACCGACCGAATATCGAGCACCCCGCTTTCGCCGCCTTCGCCGAAAACCTGCCATCGGACCTTCGGCGCGGCTTCTTCAACTGCATTGCGCTAGTTGGGGCATCGCTTCCGATTGAAACCGTGCACGCAGACATGGCGGGCGCGGCTGAGGAGATCGTGCCCGACCGGGTGGATGAGGATACGTTGGCCCAAGCTGTTCGGGCGACCCTTTCTGTCCTCTCGGAGGCCGGGAAGGACATGAAGGTAATCTTGTCGCTGATGAAGGACGTCGATCCCTTCCGTTCGGCGTGGGAAGACACCCAGCGCATCATCGCGGCAACCATCGAGACAAAGGAAAAAGAGTGGAGCCCCTGCTGAGTAGCCTTGAAGGCATGACGTCGATGTTCATGGCGTCACAGACAGGGCCCCACACGGCCCAGTCGATCCGGGACATCATTGAACAGCTTCGCGGTACGCCAATGTTTGCCGGGAAGGTTGAGGATGACGAGGCTGAAGAACTCGCTCGCCTGATCGAGGAGAAGTATGGCATCAGCATGGGCCTCGGCGCGGTCGTCGATGCCGAGGACTTTCGACCATGGTTGCATGACGCCCGAATCAATGGCGAGGTCGGGGACTTCTATTGGAGCCGCTATCGCAGGCTTTTGAACCTGAAGGGCCTGCCCAAATCGGTGATCGACGCCACGGATGAGGTGACGGATCGGGTCTTGGATCGTCTCGGCGATCCACGCAACAACAGCCGGTGGAACCGCCGGGGCATGGTCGTCGGCCATGTCCAGAGCGGCAAGACTCAGAACTACACCGGCCTCATCTGCAAGGCAGCTGACGCGGGCTATCGCCTGATCGTGGTGATTGCGGGCATCCACAACAACTTGCGCAACCAGACCCAGGTGCGGATCGACGAAGGTTTCATCGGCCGCGACACAGGGCGGCTGGCCCATGCCAACAAGGCGCAGCGGCAGAAAATCATCGGCGTCGGCCAGTTTGACCAGCGCGAGTTCCCGGTCTCGCTGACGAACACGCTGCGCGATTTCAACAAGGCGACGGCCACGACGAATACAAGCCAGATCGGGCAGTACAATGTGCCAGTGGTCCTGGTGCTCAAGAAGAATTCCAGCACACTGAAGAACCTGCTGGAGTGGCTGAAGGAGCACTCTGTCCACCAAGGAACGCAGATGGTCAGCCAGCCGATGCTGCTGATCGACGACGAGGCAGACAACGCATCGATCAACACCGCATATGCTCGCGACGAGGTCACTCGAATCAACAGCCAGATCCGCGAACTGCTCTCGCTGTTCCACCGCAGTTGCTATGTCGGTTACACCGCAACGCCCTTCGCCAACATCTTCATCGACCCCGATACGGATGACGAGGCACTGAAGCAGGATCTGTTCCCGCGCCACTTCATCATTGGGCTGGATGCGCCATCGAATTACTTCGGCGCACAGAAGGTGTTCCTCGACGCTCGAGACCGGCACGTCAGGCTGATCGACGACAACGAGGATATTCTGCCGATGAAGCACAAGATCGACCATCCGGTCGATGTGCTGCCGGGCAGCTTAGTGCGAGCGGTGCGCGCCTTCATCGTCGCCCGCGCGATACGCAACGCGCGAGGCCAGCAGGCCGCCCATGCCTCGATGCTGGTCAATGCCTCGCGCTTTACGGATGTCCAAGGGCGGATGCGGTCCCGGATTTCCGACGTTGTCAGCCGCATCCGGGACGCCGTTGCTGTCGATGCGGGCAAGGGCAGAGCTGCCTTGCGCAATCCCGAGATCGCTGCGCTGCACATGATCTGGGAGCAAGAATATGCCGTAGCCGACGGCGCCGACTGGCCGGAGGTACAGGCAAGACTGCACGAGGTTCTGGTTGCCGCCCGCGTGGTCGAGGTCAATGCGTCAAAGAGGTCCCAGGCTCTCGACTACGACCACGGAGGCGAACACGGCGTGACGGTGATCGCCGTCGGCGGCTTCTCCCTTTCACGAGGGCTGACGCTGGAAGGATTGACTGTCAGCTACTTCCTCCGGAACTCCATGATGTACGACACACTTATGCAGATGGGGCGCTGGTTCGGCTATCGTCCCGGTTACGAAGATCTGTGCCGCGTGTGGATTCCTGCCGACGGTGTGGGCTGGTATGCCCACATCCATGAGGCGATGGACGACCTCCAGGCGCAACTGAAGCGCATGGAACTGGCAAAGGCCACTCCTGAGCAGTTCGGTCTCGCCGTGCGCAGCCATCCTGAATCACTGATCGTGACCGCCCGAAACAAGATGGGGACCGGCAGGGAGTTCCCCGTTAAGGTCGGGCTCGCAGGCAAATTGGTTGAGACGACGCGCATCCGCACGGACCGAGAACAGCTCGATCGCAACAGGAAGGCTGGGCAGGCGCTTGCAGCGGCGGTCAAGGCGAGCGGACTTGCCGCAAATCAACCGTCAAGGGGCACCCTTTATAGGTCAGTCAACGTCGATCTGGTGCGTGATTTCCTTCGGGTGTTCCGCGCCGATGCCGCCGATCCCCTTACCGATCCGCGTCTCATGAGCGACTATATCGACGCCCGCGCCGACAACGAGCTGAAGGAATGGGACGTCCTGTTTGCTAGCGCACAGAAGGCAGAGGCAATCGAGGATGGCCTTACAGGGGTGGTAATGAAGGCATTCGGCAGGGCGGTCGGCGAGGACGATCTGCGCCAGGGCGTCCTTGCCATCAGCGGAACCAGCAGACGAGTTGGATCGCCCGGTGACGAGCGCGTCGGCCTGACTGCGGAACAGATAGATGCCGCGACCAAAGCCTTCCGAGAGGAGTGCGACCGCCAGGGGAAAGAAGCCCCGAAAACTCTTCCGCCGCGGATCTTCTGCGAAGTACCAGGGCGCCGTCCGCTGATCATCCTTCGCTTCGTGGCACCCGACGTTGCCGACAACGCATTGAGGGGGAAGCTGCCGGGCTTGGTTCTGGCTTGGAGCATCTGCTTCCCGCCGTCGGAAGTTCAGGGCGGTACCGTCGAGTATGTGGTCAACACGATCCGCATACGCGAGATGTTCGGCGAGGAGGAAATCGAGGAGGAGGCGCTCGGTGATACCGAATGACACGCCATGGTCGGGCCTCGAGGCAGGAAAGGTCGACACTCGGCGCGTTTCTGCGTCGGCAAAGTGGAACTGGTTCTGGGCTGTGATGCCGCGCGCAGATGTCGCGTTGGTGTTGCAACTGACCGACCTGCCGAGCCCGGCGCCCGATCTGCCGAAGCTGAGAAACCTCGAAATACGGTTCCAAACGCTGCCAGGCGGCCCGATTCTCTACATTCGGCTCACCGACAACGGGCAGCTTGAATTGTTCGAAACCCTGTGTCGAGACGTGATTGCGGCGGGCGAGCTCGCCGAAACCGAGCCCGAGGCGCTGGAAAGGGCCATCGGGCGCACCTTCCGCTGGCACTATCTGCTGAGAGGCGGAAAGCCCGAAGCCCTGTCGGAGGAGGCGCAGAAGGGCCTGATCGGTGAGATCGAGGTTCTGAAACTACTGATGGCCAACATCGGCGCGAAATCTGCCCTCACGGCCTGGACCGGCCCGTCCGGGGCTCCGAAAGATTTCGAGCTCAAGGCCGATTGCATCGAGGTCAAGGCGCGGCGCGGGGCATCCCAACCCTTTGTGAAGATCAGCAACGAGTTCCAGTTGGCCGATGTGCCCGATCGTCGCCTTTGGCTGGCGATCCTCGCGGTCGACAAGGTTCAGCCGCCCCATGGCAGAACGTTGACCGAGCACGTGGTCGAGGTCACCGATTTGCTTGAGCGGACGGAGCCGTCCGCCATCATGTATTGGGATCTGCACCTTGCCGACGCAGGATACGACGCGCTGCACGACTATTCGACGTGGCGCTGGATCGCCTCCCCCCCTGATTTCCACACCATCACAGAGGGCTTTCCCCGGATCGCCACCCCTGTTCCGCTCGGTGTGTCAGGCGTGACGTATGCCCTAGCGCTGTCTGCCTGCGCACCTTTCCGGACGGACTGGGACGACGTGCGATCGGGACTTGTGGATGAGGACCAGCAATGAAGGAACTTGAGGAATACCACCAGAACCTGATGGCCGATATCGGCCGCGAGGCTGACGCAAGTGGCATCCTGATGGTCGAGGCCTTCTTCGACCGGATGACCGAACGGCTGACTGAGGCGGGCGAGCTCGAGGTGGCCGACCGGGCGTACTACCAGAGCGGCGAAGGTGCCCAAAAGCTTAGGATCGACGGATATGCAGGCGACCCGCGCGACAGCGAGGGGGTTCTTGGCCTGATCGTCTGCGACTTTGTCGACAGCGACGGTGTTCAGACCTTCGGCAAGGGCGACGTTGCACCTATCCTCAACCCATTGATCCGCTTTCTGAAGAAGGCCCGGAACGAGGCGTTCCGCGATGCGCTGAATGAGGCAAATCCCGCTTTCCAGATCTCCGACCTGATCATCACAACTTGGTCACAGGTCACCAAGGTCAAGCTGATCCTCGTCTCGAACCGCCGATACATCGGCCGCGATGACGCCGTGAAGCTGGCGGAACTCGAGGATGTGCCGGTCACTTGGTCCGTTTGGGATCTGGCCCGGTTCGAGCGGTTCGACAGATCCGGTCAGGCGCGCGAGGACTTGGTGATCGACTTCGCGAGCGACTTCGGCGCCCCGCTTCCAGCGCTAAAGGCCTCGCAGACCGGCGCAGCGCTTGAAAGTTATCTGCTGATCGTGCCGGGCGAGCAGCTGGCCGCAATCTACGACCGGTGGGGCGCGCGCCTCTTAGAGGCCAATGTCCGCTCCTTCCTACAGGCAAGGGCCAAGACGAACAAAGGGATCCAGAAGACCATCAGGGACGAGCCTGAGCTGTTCTTCCCCTACAACAACGGGCTGTCGGCCACGGCCGACGACGTGAGCTGTGTCCGGACCGACAAAGGGTTCGCGATCTCGTCAATCAGCAACTTACAGATCGTGAACGGCGCACAGACAACGGGATCGATCCATGCCGGGTTGAAATCTGCGAAGGAGCAGCTTCCGCAGGTCTTCGTTCAGATGAAGTTGACGGTTGTGCCCCCCGAACGATCTGAAGACATCGTGCCGAAGATCTCGGAATACGCCAACACCCAGAACAAGGTGAATGCGGCCGACTTCTTCTCGAACCACCCGTTCCATATCCGGATCGAGCAATTCTCGCGGGATGTCATCTTCACTGCGCGCGAGGGGGAACGCCACGACAGCAAGTGGTTCTACGAGCGGTCCCGCGGGCAGTTCATCAACGCGCGCGGCCGACTGACAGCTGCCCAGCAGAAAAAATTCGATCTGGAGTTTCCAAAGGCGCAGCTTTTTAGCAAGACTGATCTAGCCAAGTTCGCTCACTCAGCCACCGGGCGGCCTCACATCGTCTCACGGGGCGCGCAGAAGAACTTCGCCGAATTCGCGAAGGAAATAGGCGAAACGTGGTCGAAAAGCGACACGGAGTATGACGAGCTCTGGTACCGTCGGCTGATCGCCAGGGCCGTCATCTTCCGCAAGCTCGAGGCAGAGGTTCCGAAGCAGCCCTGGTATGAGGGTGGCTACCGCGCGAACATCGTCACCTACGCAATGGCAAAGGTATTCCACGATGCTAACGGTGAAAAGCAGGTGCTAGACCTCGACACAATCTGGCGGCGACAGGCGGTTCCCGACGCCCTGCAGCGCGCGCTGCTTCTTGCCGCGGCCGAGGCTCATTTCGTGATCACCCATCCTCCTTCTGGCGTGCGCAACATGTCGGAATGGGCCAAACAGCAGGCTTGCTGGAATGGCCTGAAGGGACGAAAGCTAGACTATGGCGCCGAATTCGATGGCTGCCTGGTTCTGAAGGAGATTGCGCGTACCAGCGAGCGCGATGAAAGGAACAAGAAGCGGGAGATTGACGGTATTTCTGCCCAATCCGAAGTCGTGAATCGCGGACCCGAATTCTGGCGGGAAATCTTGGCCCGGGGTGTTGCGGACCGAAAACTCACCCCCAAGGATCAGCAGATCCTTGGGGTCTGTGCCTCGATGCCGCGCCAGCTGCCAAGCGAACTCCAGTCCAAGCATGCCATTAATGTTCTCGGACGAATGAGGGAGCAGGGACTCGTATCCGGTTGAACTGAGAGGCACCGACGCTGGACCCGCCCCGCCCAGACCCCACAGGGTTGGCCCAGCGTGGAGTGGCGATGCTTTGGGTTTGTGGAGAGAAGGTTCGATCTCGGTTCCCTCCCCTCCACCATCTACGAACCCGTAGCTCAGCAAGGTAGAGCAGGGCCCCTGCAAAGGGGCAACGTTTCATCAATCTTGTCGTCATGACCAATTCGGAATGACCGAGGCCAGGAAAGGAAGCAAGAAAGCGCGGCGAATGCCGGACGGAACTACAGCACATATTTGGAATGTCCGTGAGGTTCGACTCCTCACCTCGCAGGCGCTCTCTGGCATGGGCGGGGCATTCCGGTTTCGTTCACTCTAGTCGCCGCGGGTATGAAACGACTGGCGAATGCAGGCAGGACTACAGGTAGCGCGCCCGCCGCAAGGCGGGAGGTCGGGTGTTCAAATCACTCCTTCGTTCCAGAGAGAGCGGAGTGGCGCAGGTATAAGGTGTCTTGCCGCTTCTTGTCGCCAGACCGGCGGGCGAATGCGCGCGGGACTACAGGGATAGAGCGCCTGTCACGGAAGTGACAGGCGGTCGGGTGTTCAATCCATCCCTTCCGGCGGTAGCCGGAAGTAGCTCAGCATTGTCTCGCAAATTCTTGTCGCCCTGAGCATCGGGTAAGGCGAATGCATGCAGGATTACATCGGTATTGGCGGTTCGAATCCGCCCGGCGGATCTACGGATCTGCCGATAGTCTTGCAGATTCTTGTCGCCTTTCCTGGCTGAATGACGGATGCAGGTGGGACTACAGGTAGACGCAGCCCGCGATAGCGGGTGGCCGAAAGGCGTGAAGGTTCATGTCCTTCCTTCGCGAGTTGCGAAGTGGCGGAAAAGATTGTCTCCCGTTTCTTGCCGTCTTTCGGTTCTTTCGAACAATTTTGATGGATGGATATGATGGTTGAGGTTTTGAGCGGGCAGGATTTGATCGACGCCGGAATGGCGCAGGGGAAGTGGTTCGGCAAGGCACTGTCGGCTGCGAACGCCGTTTTGGAACGTGGCGGTTCTTTTGAACAAGCGCTGGAGACTGCGCGAGGTTTCGCGCCGCCTCCAGCACGAACGCTACATGCGTCGGACGCTGTTCCCTTTCACATGAACATCGAAGCCGAGACGCCCGAGGAAATGGCCAACGTCGAGGCCGTGACACACTCGATGCGCGAGTTGCTGCGCACGCCTGTCGTTCGTGCGGGCGCGGTTATGCCGGACGCGTGTCCGGCCGGGCCCATCGGCACGATACCTGTCGGCGGGGTCGCTGTTTCCGAGGCGATCCATCCCGGCATGCATTCGGCTGACATCTGCTGCTCCATGGCGATCTCGACATTTCCCGGCGTGGCGCCGGCTGCGCTGCTCGACGCAGTGCAGGCGGTCACTCATTTCGGCCCTGGCGGGCGCCCGCGCGGGCACCAGATTCGGCCGCCGCTGGGGGTTGTCGAGCGCATCGACGCCAATCCGTTTCTGCGCGACATGATGAGTGCCGCGATCGAACATTTCGGCACACAGGGCGACGGCAACCACTTCGCCTATGTCGGCACCATCAAGTCGAGCGGCGAGACGGCGCTGGTGACGCATCACGGCTCGCGTGCGCCGGGCGCTCGTCTCTATGCAAAGGGCATGAAGATCGCGGAAACCCATCGCAAGCTGCTCTCGCCCGAGACGCTGCCGCAGAACGCCTGGATTCCTGCCGACACGCAGGAAGGCGAAGACTATTGGGATGCGTTGCAGATTATCCGCGACTGGACGAAGGCCAATCATGCGCTGATCCACGATCTTGCGGCCGAGCGGCTTTCGGCGAAGGTCGCGGACCGCTTCTGGAATGAGCACAACTTCGTCTTCCGGCGCTCGGACGGCCTGTTTTATCACGGCAAGGGAGCGACTCCGGCCTTCGACAACTGGGCCGGCGATGCGACGGATCTGACCTTGATACCGCTCAACATGGCCGAACCAGTGCTTATCGTGCGAGGCAGGAATGCGCCGAATGGTCTGGGGTTCTCGCCGCATGGCGCTGGACGCAACTTTTCGCGCACCCAGCATCGCCGCATGCAGGCGGGCCGCAGCGACGCCGACATCTTTGCCGAGGAGACGAAGGGCATCGATGCGCGTTTCTTCTACGGCGTGGCCGATATTTCGGAACTGCCCAGCGCCTATAAGAATGCGTCTGCGGTGCGCCGCCAAATCGAGAGCTACGACCTGGCAGAAATCGTGGACGAGGTGCAGCCTTACGGCTGCATCATGGCTGGCGACTGGCAAGCCAACGCGCCATGGCGAAAGAAGAAGCAGGCACGTTCGTAGATCCTAGTGTCACGGCGATGGCTGGGTGCAGACCAAGCCATCGTCGAACTGCTTATGGGAGTGGCGGGATAGTGCCGAGGGCGGCCCAAAAGCACTATTCCAATCTCGGGTTCCCAGCGGTTCTGAGCATCCCGGACTGTCAAGTCCGCTCCATTGCGGTCACTTCGGAGGGCAGCGCTCTATCCAGTTCAGCTACGGGTACCTGGCCGAAGCTGAAGAATCTTCTCGACGAATATCAGTCGCTGGGCGACCGATCCCGCGCCACCTGCCCTCATCTCTGTGCGCCAACGTTTCGTTCCCTCGATACTGAGACTTTACCCGCAGGGCACAAGGACCTGAAATCACGGCCCAGCGCACATTGCTATGTGGCCTTCTTGAACCGAACGCCGACACCGCCACCGTTCTCGGGGATGAATTCTATCCCAGCTTCCTCCAGCACCTGTCTGATGCGCTGAAGCGTGCCTTCTCGGAGTTCCTCGCCTCTTTCAAGGCGACTAATCGTGTGCGTCGAGACGTCGGCAGCCCTTGCAAGATCGCGTACACCCCAATCGAGCGCTGTACGCGCCAACTTGCATTGAATTGCATTCATTTCGCAACACTGTAGCGTTTTTAGTTGCCTGGCTTTGGCTGATATTGTAGGTTCACTAACTGAATTCGGCCGGATGACGTGTTGGAGCACGCCGTCCGGCCTAACCACAACCAAGCTGTCAGGAGCTCGGATCATGGCTGATTCTGAGAATAGCAGAACTTTGCCTGCGATCACGCCTAGAAACCTTCTTCCAGTCACGCCTAGAAACCTGCTTGCAGTCGCCGAGAGCTTCTTGCAGGCAAAGGTCGCAGAGCAGGAAAGCGCTGATGCCGACGATGTCGACCATACGCTCACCAAATGGAGCGTCTGGCTGGACGCCCATCGTGAGTTCGGCCGGCTGTGCCGTGTGCAGCAGCGGCTCGAAACCGAGTTGCTTCGAACGATCGAGAGCCCCCAGGTAGCGCTGCGCCTCCCTGACCGAAAAAACCCGATCATCGCCCATACGGAGGACGAGATCGAAGCCTGGCTGGCGGGTGACGAATGTGCCGAGGCGCGCGCACGCGCCAGGGAGGAACTGGCGGCCCGCCGCCGAACGTGGAACGCAGGCGACGAGGTCATCGGCTTCAGCCGCGCCAAGGAGGCCGAGGCCATCGCCTCCGATCTCGAAGTCGGCCTGGTGGAAGAATTGTGGGCCACGCCGGCCGGCACGGTGACGGCTGCGGCGGCGAAGCTGCACTCCATAATAAAGCAAGGCGCGCCTGAACCCGACACCGACGACTTCCCCTGGCCGCAGGTCCGCTCGGTGCTTATCGATCTGCTGGGCATGAGCGGAGCAAGCAGGTCCGTTACTCGGGATCCTGGATAAGGTCATCGACTTTCACGCCGAGCGCCTCTGCAATCCTCGCCATGTTTTTCAAGCTGGGCGAGTGTCTGCGAGACTCCAGGTTGTTGATCGAGGTTCGGTGCATGCCGACCTGGAAGCCAAGCTCTTCCTGGGAGAGCTTTCGCTCGTTCCTCAACCTCCTGAGATTCCTGGCAAAATTTTCAAGGCTTTTCATCCTCGAACTTATTGCGCTCTGTAGAGTATTCCACTGCAGAGTAAACTCTACAAAACGCAGCGCACCCAACCTTCGGAACGAAAATGTATCGTTTCGCGGGAACGGAAACGTGCGCGATGAAGAGTCTCTTCATCGCGACCGGTCCGCTGCAAAAGCCAAGGAGGGAACATCGCAATGCCATCACTGCATCAATTCCGCTCGACCTTGCTCGCCGCGGCTCTCGCAACGGTGATTTCAGCCGGACCGCTGGGTGCGGCCGCCTTCGCGGAAGAACTGCGTATCGGGACGTCGTACAAGTTGATGACGCTCGATCCGCACTATGCGGACCTAAACGAGAACACCTCACTGCTCTCCCACATCTACGAGCGCCTCGTGAATCAGGACGAACGCCTGAATCCTCAGCCGGGTCTTGCGATTTCATGGAAGCGGCTGTCCGAAACGCAGTGGGAGTTCAAGCTGCGGGAAGGCGTCCATTTTCACGACGGCTCACCCTTCACGGCACAGGACGTTATTTACTCGATCGAGCGCATCCGGGATTTTCTGAAGCCGCCGAGCGGGGGGTTCCAGTCATACACACAGGCAATCAAGTCGATCACGGCGCCTGATCCGTTGACTGTCGTCATTGAAACAAACGGCGAAGCCCCGACGCTCCCGCTTTCGCTCACGTCCATCTTCATCATGCCGCATAAGACGGACGGCTTTGCGACCACTGAAGAGCTCAATTCGGGAGCGCAACCCATCGGAACCGGGCCGTACAAGTTCCAGAGTTGGCAATCGGGTGAAGTCCTCAAGCTGGTGCGGAATGACGCGTATTGGGGAGGAGCACCTGCCTGGTCGGACGTGACTTTCCGGATCATCGAAAGCCCCGCTGCACGCGTCGCTGCTCTGACGACGGGTGATGTCGATGTCGCGGACTACATCCCGGCGCGCGACGTCGAGGGGCTCGAGCAACGCGGATTGAGCGTCGAAAGCATCAGTGCCGCCCGGTCGAACTTTCTGCAGTTCGATATTGGCCGGGACGAGCCGCCGGGCGTGACCGGCAAATCCGGCAACCCGATACAAAATCCCTTTCGTGACAAGCGTGTACGTCAGGCCCTGACGATGGCGACGGACCGTGCGTTCCTCGCCGAGAAAATCCTGCTCGGGTATGGGACAGCGGCAGCCCAGCTCTTTCCGGCTGGCTTGTCGGGAACATCGGCGACCCTCAAAGTGGAGCCGCCGGACTACAACGGGGCAAAATCGCTTTTGGCAGAGGCAGGTTTTCCGGACGGCTTCAATGTCGTGCTTGCCGGCCCGGCAGGACGATACCCGGGCGACAGCGAGTCCTTACAGGCTATCGCGCAAAACTGGGCCCGGATCGGTGTGAGCGTTCAGCCTGTCGTCGCGCCGTTCTCGGTTTTTGCGACGCAACGGTCGAATGGCGACTATCCGGTCTGGTACGGCGGCTGCTCAGGCGAGGCAGTGACGCTTTGCCTCGACGCGGTTCTCGCTTCTCCGAACGCCGAACTGGGGACTGGGTCGTTGAATTACGGCAAGTACCAGAACCAGGCATTCGACGAGATGCTGGCGAAGGCAAGGACGCTCGAGGAAGGTCCGGAGCGGAACGAGGCGCTCGCCCGCGCAACCGAATTCGTCATGGCCGACTATCCCATCCTCCCGCTTTATCACTTCCACCTGATCGTCGGGCATGGGCACAAGGTTGGCTCCTACGCGGTGCACCCGCGCGGATGGACAACCGCCATGCAGGCCGTTCCGTCTGAAGAGTGAGAGCCATGTCCATGATGAGCACTGTCACGGGAAGGCTTTCACAAGCCTTCCTTCTCCTCCTTGTCATGTCGCTGATCGGGTTTGTCGGCATCCATAGCGTGGGAAACCCCGTCTACAACATCGTCAATATCGAAACCGCCACTGCAGAAGACATTCGCAAGGCAACCATCGCTCTCGGATTGGACCAGCCGCTCTGGCGACAATACGTCCTCTTCATCGGCAACGTCGTCACCGGAAACTTCGGGACATCGTATATCTATCACCTGCCGGCCTTTCGCCTGGTGATGAGCAAGCTTCCCGCGACACTCGAGCTTGCCTCGATCGCCATGTTGATAGCGGCTCCTGCCGGAACTTTGCTAGGGCTGCTTGCCGGCCGCCGGCAGGGCAAGCCAGCGGATAGCGCGATCCTCAAGGCGAGCGTGTTTGCGCTGAGCATCCCCTCATTCTGGCTAAGTATGATGCTCATCCTGCTTGGCGCGATCATGACGGGCTGGTTTCCATCGGGCGGTCGCGGACCGACGGTCTCGCTGCTCGGCCAGGATTGGAGTTTCCTGACGCTGGATGGCCTAAGACAGCTTACGCTTCCTGCATTGGCGCTTGCCATTCCGAACATTGCGCTCATTGCACGGCTTGCACGGTCGGGAACGATCGAGGTGGAGAGCCAGGATTTCACCCGGTTCTGCCGAGCGAAGGGCCTTTCATCCCGACGGATTTTGTTCAGGCACACGCTGCCGAACATCAGCGTTCCCATCGTGACGATTGTCGGCATGCAGTTCGGAGGAATGCTCGCCTTCGCGGTTGTGGTGGAAACAATCTTCGCATGGCCGGGTGTAGGCAAACTGCTGATCGACTCCATCCAGCTCCTCGACCGACCCGTTGTCATGGCGACTTTGACATTCGTCTCCGTCGCCTTCGTCGGCCTGAACGCGCTTGTCGATCTCTTCTACGCCCTGCTCGACCCGCGCGTGCGCCGCTCCGCATGAAAGGGAATCCCATGAAGGCCGAAACAATCCTTGCGCTGTGGAAGCGTCCCATGGGACATGGCCCCAGCCTGCCCAAATTCCTGCTCGGTGCCTACATGCTTCTGGCGATTGTGGCGCCGCTCATCGCGCTGCAAAATCCTTATGATCCGTTGCAGATCTACGGATGGGAAGCTTCATCGCCTCCCGGGACAGTTGGAACTGGCGGTTTCATGTACTTGCTGGGGACGGACGGTCTCGGGCGGGACATAGCGAGCACCATCCTCTATGGTCTGCGCATCAGTCTCGTCGTCTCCATTACCAGCACCGCTATCGGTGCCCTGGTTGGCCTTACAGCAGGCGTCAGTGCAGCGTACTTCGGCAAGTGGGTCGATGTCGTTATCATGCGCGTCGTCGACCTCCAGCTTAGTTTGCCAACAATCCTGGTGGCACTTATCGCGATCGTCACACTCGGGCCGGGGATCGATCGCATCATTCTGGCACTCATCATCGTACAGTGGGCAACCTACGCCAGGATCGCGCGCGGTGTCGCGCTAAGTGAGATCAACAAACCGTACCTGGATGCAGCGCGTTTGTTGCGGCTGCCCATCAGTCGGATCATTTTTCGGCACCTGCTTCCGAACAGCATCGCCCCGGCAATCACCCTTATCCCGATCGAACTGGGGCACGCTGTGGCGCTCGAAGCAACCTTGTCATTCCTGGGCCTGGGCGTTCCGATCGACAAGCCCTCGCTTGGATCTGCCGTCGCGAACGGCTTCCAGTATCTGTTGACCGGCCAATACTGGATCAGCCTGTTCCCCGGCCTCGCCCTGTTCGGTCTCATCGCAAGCATCAATTTCGTCGGCGAAGACATCCGACGCCGCCTGGATCCGAGGAGCCGCTCAATATGAGAGAGGACATCTGCCAAGAACCCCTGCTGGTGGTCAACAATCTCACCCTGAAGCATAGAGCGATGGCTGGGTCGACGACAATTCTGCGCGATGTGAGTCTGAACCTTCAGCGTGGTGAAATCCTTGGACTTATCGGTGAATCCGGAGCCGGTAAGTCCACGCTCGGCAATGCGATCCTCGGCTTGCTCCCACCAGGTTTCGAACGGACCGCCGGCGCGATCCTCTTCGACGGAAAAGCACTCGACGGCATGGACGAGCGGCAATGGGACGCCATCAGGGGGCGCAGGATATCCGCCATCTTCCAGGATCATACCGCCTCGCTCGATCCGCTGATGACCGTCGGCGCTCAACTCGAAGAGACGATCCTGGCCACCAACGAAAATGTTTCGAGACAGGATGCTCGTACGCGCGGTGTTGAACTACTGAGGCGCGTAGGCATTCCGGAGCCCCGTGAAAGATATCACAGCTACCCTCATCAATTCTCCGGCGGCCAGCGCCAGCGTGTCGTGATCGCGATTGCACTTGCAGGGACGCCGGACATTATCGTCGCGGATGAACCGACCTCGGCTCTCGACGCGACAGTTCAGAAGCAAATCCTTCGCCTCCTTCGCCAGCTTGTGAACGAAACCCAGGTGTCGGTCATCCTTGTCACACACGACATGGGGGTAATCTCCGAGATCGCCGATAGGGTGGTCGTCATGAAGCACGGGGAGGTCGTGGAACAGGACGTCACATCGGCGATTCTGGATACACCTCGCGAGGAGTACACGCGCAGCCTTCTCGCGGCGGTGCCGCGGCTGCGAATCTCTGCTTCCGAGGATCGAAAGGAGGCCGCCGAGAACTCCGACGGCCGCCCTTCACGCGATGAAATGATTGAATCGGACGCAACGGCGCCGATCCTCCTCGCACAGGACATCACGAAAACCTTTGCGGGGCAGGGGCTTCGATGGTTTCGCAAGAATGCGCGGAAGTCTGCGCTGCGGGACGTTTCGGTTCGATTGGGCCGCGGCGCAATTACGGGGATCGTCGGCGAAAGCGGCAGCGGCAAGAGCACGATCGGGCGAATTATCGCTGGCTTGGAAACTGCCGGCGAGGGAAAGCTTGAGATCGACGGCACGTCGTTCGACATTTCACTGCCTGGGCGGCGAAGCGGCTTGCTGGGCCAGGTTCAGATGATCTTCCAGGACCCGGCGGTGTCCTTGAATCCCCGAATGTCGGTCGGCGAGACGCTGCAGGAAAGTGTCCGGTTTGGCAGCCGCCAGCCGGGGGATGAAAAGCCGAACGTGGCTGTGATGATGGATCGTCTCGGGCTACCACGGAGTCTACTGACCCGGTATCCGCATCAACTCTCCGGTGGGCAGAAACAGCGGATATGCATCGCCCGTGCACTTCTCGCCAGCCCGCAGATCATCGTTGCTGACGAACCCACGTCCGCTTTGGACGTGTCCGTGCAGGCTGAGATCGTCAAGCTTTTGAAGGAGAGCGTGGTCGAGCAGGGCGTATCGATGCTCTTCATCTCGCACGATCTCGCCCTCGTGCAGGAGCTTTGCAGTTCGATCTACATCTTCAAGGAGGGCAGGGTCGAAGACGCGGGACCAGCGGAGTTCATCTTTTCACATTCGCAGAACCCGTACACGCGAAGTCTCATCGATGCGCGTCCACGGCGGTTCACACGCTGACCGCTGCGAGTTCCGGGGAGGGACATTGGCCTCCCTGGCAACGCGTGCAGTTTCATTCACATTTGAGACGGCGGCCGTTCGCGGCCCAGAAAGGCAATTCATGTCAAATACGTTCACGCTGGCCGTAACCGGGCAATCGCTCATCAAACACGATATTCGCGACGTCGGAACCCCCGGATTTCGAGGCGTGCAGGAGGTGCTTCGAAAGGCCGATCTTTCGTTCACCAATTTCGAAGGCACGATCCTCGGCAATCATGGTGGATGGCCGCTCAAGGGTTCATTTTTCGGAAGCAGCGAACCGGTTGTTCTCGACGCACTCCAGGCTCTTGGATTCCAGGCGGTTTCGCTATCAAACAACCATGCATTCGACTTGGGCCCGTCCGGTGTCCTTTCGACGCTGGAAGAGGTGGAAAAGCGCGGTTTTCTTCATGCCGGCGTCGGACGCAACCACGCCGAGGCGGCTTCCGCCGGAATAGGTTCGTTTGGCGGCAGGAAGGTGGCACTCGTGGCCATGGATGGAGGGCCGGGGCCGGATTTCATGTACGCCGCCGACGCCACAGACAGCCGCCCCGAGCGGCCCGGCGTGAACCGGCTTAGGCTGACCCAGGTTATCGAAGTCGACGACGACGCCTTCGAACGGCTGCGCACGGTTCGCGACAAGGTTGGCTACACGGCGATGGACCTGACGAATGACAGCCAGCCCGACGATCCTCCTCACATCGAACTCGAAGCCGAAATCGGCATCGCCCGCGCAATCTTCAGACGATCCGCCAAATTCGGCCGAAACGTCAAAATCGATGAACGCGATATGTCACGAAATCTCGCTGCGATCGCGTCTGCGGCAGAGGAAGGTTGCCTAGTGGTCGCTTACTTGCACCACCACCACTGGGCTTCAGACTGGTATCGGGTTCCCGAGTGGGTAAGCGCTGTTGCGAAACAGTGCATCGACGCGGGCGCAGCGATGTTCGTCAGCCACGGAGCTCCAGTTCTCCAACCTGTCGAAATCTATCGCCGTAGGCCGATCCTCTACAGCCTGGGTAATTTCATATTCCACGTGAGATCCGAGAAATCCCTGTGGACGGCACCGGAAGTGTGGGAGAGCGTGATCGGGCTATGCTCTTTCGGCGTGGACGGCAACATAGTCGGAATGACTTTCCATCCGGTTGTCATCGGCGGCAGCGAAGCGTCGAAAAGCAACATCCTGGAGCGACGGCTTGTCCCTGAGCTTGTTGGCGAAGCGAACGCCGACAGGATCTTGCATCGCTTTCGACAGCGTTCCGCGGAGCTCGGTGCGGATATCGAGATCTCGGGTGGCGTTGGTTTTCTAAACCTCTAGCTCGGTTTTTTGCCGGTCTTGGCCTTGAGAAGCTCAGCGGCTTCCACTCCGAGGATCCTTGCAAGACTATCTACCATATCAATAGTCGCGCTGTATTGGCAGCGCTCCAGTGAGCTCACATAGGTGCGATGGATGTTGGCGCGATGAGCAACCTCCTCTTGGGAAAGCCCCCTTTCATGCCGCAGCGCTCGAAGGTTTGACGCAAGAATCTCTCGTATGTTCATAACGGAAGCATGCGCCGTGTAGCGCATTCATCTACCGAGTATGCTCTGCAATCGCAGTCTCTGTCGCGGCGAGACGGGTTCCGCCTCTTCGGCTTCGGACCCGGCTCGCTGGTCGCGGTGACTGCGAACGCGCTCCGTAAGAGCTAGCTCACTAAGCTGGCCAAGAACCCATGCCTATGTACGTGAAGCTTTATCCCGGCATGCCGGTCGATGTGTCGATCGTGACGGGGGAGCGCGCGTTACTCGAGTATCTCTTCCAGCCTTTCGCCGACACCTTTGCTCACACGTTCAAATCCTGAAGTTTATTCAACTTACGCCCGCTCGGTCTCCGGGGCGGGCTTTTGCGTTTCAGGGCTTCCGTTTCCCCTGACATGACTGCGTGCCCAGTTGGCGATAGATACCAGCTGTCGCCCATGCAGGTTGCGATCAAGGAAGCACTAGCGCTCGCTCCAACACAGCGGAGATAACAATGAGACGCTATCTATCATTACTCGCAGGTTCCGGGTTGCTGAGCTTTGGAGCGCTCGTCGGCGCGCCAGCGCTCGCCGGGGACGTTCCCGGCTCCATTCCGGACATCGTCCCGACGATCGACGCGGCCGGCCAGGCATTCCACACTCTACCGGAATGGCTGCTGATCGGCGCGGCCGGCTACTACGGCGCCTATCACCCTGCATACTATCTTTCCGAATTGTCCCATGCGCATGTCGCCTGGTGCGCCGCTCACTATCAGTCCTATCGAGCTTCCGATAACTCATTCCAACCCCTTTATGGCCCGCGTCGGCCGTGCATATCGCCTTGAGCGAGGGTGGCGGCGCTCCGTTTCCCCGCTCGGAGCGCCTTTCTCAGTGTCTTCCCCTCATTAGGGGACAACGGGCATGGGAACTTCAGCCATCACGGAAAGTTTGGTCTCTGTACGCTATGGCTACTCGCACGCGGCGTCACGCCTGCGGTCAAAGCGCCCGTCATCTTGTGGGTCCGCTTCAAGGGTGGCGGGCGTTTTGCGGTTACTCTTGGTCGTGGCTTTCTTCGCACGCGTCGTCCATTTGTTCATCTTTGCGGGATGGTGGCTATGCTCATGTGTGGCGACATCCACCGCCAGATCATGCGATTGTACGAGCGCCAAGTACACAAGTTGATCGCGATCGACTTTGATAGGAGCGGACTACCCGACGAGCTCCGAAAGACCGCACCGGTCTGGGTCGAAAGTCTGCTGAAAGAGGTAGCGCCTGCGGCAGGCTCCAACGAAGATAGTTATCGAACCAGCTGACCAAGCGGAAATCCTTCTGCTTCGTGAACCCCCGCGCTTATGCCTTTGCTATCGCAACGATGACGGCTGCCAGCCTTCGGAAGGGATGCCCTCCGCCGTGAGGTTTTTGCATTTCCGTAACGCCATCGCGACACCACTGCTGGTGACGCGCGAGGGTTTGGCACTCGAGTTGGTTGGTCCCCGTCTTCGGCTCAACAGCTGAAAACCACATATTTTCAATAATTTGGAAATATAGCGCACTCGAAGAGACATAGGTTGGCACCGTGATGGAGATGGCGTGCCAGTATCGGATGAACCTGCCACATAGCCGCCATTCGACTCCCAATGTTAAAAATACCACATGTGACTTGACCTATGTGATTAATATCACATAACCTTCTCAAGGGTCCTGACGGACCCCAACGAACAGTTCCGGAGGAGGACAAGATGAATTTTTGGAGCAGTTCCCGCGCGCGGGCGTCGGGCGCGGCGATGCGTGGCGTAGCCCTCCTGGCGATAGGCCTGGGCTCGGCGGTGCCGGCTCTGGCGGCCGATGTCATCCGCATCGTTTCACCCTACCAGACCACCACGCTCGATCCGATGCGCTCGGCAGCCGCCGGCAATATCGAGACTTATGGCCAGCTCTATTCGCGCCTGCTGCGGCGTGACCCCGAATCCGGCGCTTTGGGACCGGCGCTCGCCGAAAGCTGGGACATTTCGGCCGACGGCCTGACCTACACCTTCCACCTGCGCGACGCGCAGTTCTCCGATGGCTCGCCCGTCACCGCCAATGACGTGGCCTTCAGCCTTGAGCGCATCCGCAGCGACAAGAAGTCGGCCTATCCGGCACCGCTGGGCGCGGTGGAGTCCGTGACTGCGGCCGATCCGAAGACCGTCGTGGTGAAACTAAAATCGGCATTCGCACCCTTCCTCGGCAATCTGGAAATCTGGAATATGGGCATCGTGTCCAAAGCCGATGTCGAGAAACAGGGTGAGGAAAAGGCGTTCTCCACCGCGCCGGTGACCTCCGGTCCCTATGCGGTCAAGGAATGGAAGCCGAACGAAAAGCTCGTGCTGGAGCCCAATCCGCACTACTGGCGCAAGGGCTATCCGAAGTCGGACGCCAATGTCGAATTCATCGAGATCGCTTCGCCAGAAACCCGTGTCGCCATGCTCAAGGCCGGCGAGGTCGACGTGATGCGTTACGTGCCATGGGCGCAGATCGACGATCTGAAGACTGTCGAGAACATCGACATGCGGCTCGAGCCTTCGACCACCATCTACATGACCCTGCTCAACCACAAGCGCGAGCCCTTCTCGAACCTGAAGGCGCGCCAGGCGGCCGCCTATGCCATCGACAACAAGGCATTGGCCAAGGCCGTCACCCGCGGCTACGCCGAGCCTGCCAACACGACCTTGCCTGGCAGCATCGATTTCCACGACAACGAATATCCGGGCATTCCCTACGATCCAGCCAAGGCGAAGGAACTGCTGGCCGAGTCCGGCATGGTTGGCCATGAGGTGAAGATCCTCGCCACAGCCGCGGCGACTGAGCAGCAGATGGCGCTGCTGCTCCAGGCGCAGTGGCAGGCAATCGGGCTGAAGCCGGTGATCGTCAATGTCGACGGCGGCGCCTGGTGGGACTCCACCGGCAAGGGCGACTACGATGCGGCGGCCAACTGGTGGTATAACGAGACGCCGGATCCCGACCTGGCGGTTCGCTGGGCAGTGTGCGGGTCCTGCGGCTCGAACTCCTACAACACCTTCTATGAGAACCCGAAGGTGGACGAGCTGGTCGAGCAGGGTACGACCGAGACCGACACAGCCAAGCGTGCGGAGATCTACAAGGAGATCCAGAAAATCACCACCGAGGAGGTCGCGCAGATTCCGCTCTACTACGCGCCGAACGCAGTGGCCTATTCGAAGCGTCTCGAGGGTATCAAGCTCACGCCTTCCCTCCAGTGGACGCTGGAAGACACCTCCATCGCGAAGTGAGCCAAGACGAGCGACGCGCTTTCAATCGAAAGCGCGTCGCCTCTGCTGGAAACGGAGAACCGGATTGGCCCTTTTGCAACTCATTGCGCGGCGCCTGATACAGCTCGCCGGGGTGCTGCTCGGGATCAGCATCGTGACGTTCCTGTTGTTGCACATGGCACCTGGCGATCCGGCGCGGCTTCTCGCCGGCGATCGGGCAAGCGCCGAGACCATAGCGGTGATCCGCTCTCAATACGGGCTGGACCTGCCGCTCTGGCGGCAGTTTCTCACCTACCTCATGAACCTCTTTGCCGGTGACATCGGCCAGTCGCTGCGCTTCCAGCGGCCGGTCAGCCAACTCATCCAGCAATTCATGTGGCCGACCCTGTTCCTGACCGTCTATGTCGTGTGCCTCGCCGTGCCGCCGACGGTCGCGCTTGCCATCATGAGCGCGCGCAAGCCCGGCGGCACCGCCGACCAGGTCATCCGCCTCATCGGGATCGCCGGCTTGACGATCCCGGTCTTCTGGTTGGGCATCATGATGTCGCGCTTGTTCGGCGTCAGCCTCGGCTGGTTCCCGGTGTCGGGCTACGGTGTCGGGATTTCCGAGCACCTCCATCACCTCTTCCTGCCGGCGCTTTCCACGGCCATCTGGCTAGTGCCGGTGCTGACGCAGAGCCTGCGAGCAGCCCTGATTGAAAAGACCACAGCGGATTTCGTGACTGCGGCGCGCGCACAAGGGGCGAGCGAACGGGAGATTTTCTGGCGTACCATCCTGCCCAACGCCGTGCTGCCCACGCTCAACCTGCTCGGCGTCATGGTGGCCTTCATGATCGGCGGCGCCATCATCGTCGAGACCATCTATGCCGTTCCCGGCCTGGGCACGCTCATGATCGGCGCGCTGCTGGGGCGCGACTACTATGTCGTGCAGGGTCTTACGCTGGTCTTTGCAATGTCGACCGTTCTGGTCACGCTCGCCGTCGACCTTCTCACCGCCTTTATCGACCCGCGCGTCCGGCTTTGAGGAGACCGGAAATGGCCAATGCCTCGACACTGCCCGAAGCCGCTCCGCCCGTCAGAGGGATGACACTCTCGATGATGGTGGCGATGGCCATCCTTGGTGGATGGCTGTTCCTTGCGCTGACGGGTCCGTTGATCGCGCCCCACGAGCCGGACGCGATCGACATCATGAACATGCTTTCGCCGCCGAGCGCGGAACACTGGTTCGGAACAGATCAGGTCGGCCGCGACATCTTCTCGCGCGTCCTGTTCGCGAGCCGGGTCGATCTGTTCCTGTGCGTGATCGGTGTCTTGCCGCCGCTTCTGATCGGAACGACGATCGGCCTGCTCAGCGGCTATTTCGGCGGCGTGGTCGACAGCCTGTTCATGCGCGTCTACGATCTGACCGTCGCCTTTCCCTTCTTCGTGCTGGTACTGGCGATCGTGGGCGTGCTTGGCCCCGGGCTGGTCAATTTCATCATCGCGCTCACGCTCGTCGGCTGGGTCAGTTATGCACGGCTGGTGCGGGCGGAGGTACTGACGATCCGCGAGAGCGAATATATCCAGGCGGCCAAGTGTCTCGGCTATCCGCCCGTCGCGATCCTGACCCGCCACGTCCTGCCCAACGCCATCGGGCCCATCATCGCCTATGCGGTGAGCGACGCAGTGCTGGTGATGCTGGCCGGTGCGAGCTTCGGCTTCCTCGGCATGGGTGCGCAGCCGCCGCTCGCCGAATGGGGCGTCATGATCGCTGACGGGCAGGCCTTCGTGCAGCAGGCCTGGTGGATCTGCCTGTTTCCGGGCCTGGCGGCGATTTCGCTCGGCCTCGGCTTCGCCTTCCTGGGCGACGGGCTTGGACAGATGCAGCGCAGGCAGGCCACGGCATGAGCAGGACAGAAGACGTGACGCGGCCATTGCTCGAGGTCGAAAACCTTACCGTCGGCCTTGGCGAGTTCGACGCCGTTAAAGCCGTGTCGTTCCACCTGCAGCCGGGAGAGATACTGGGCATCGTCGGCGAAAGCGGCTCGGGCAAATCCGTCACCTGCCGCGCCGCAATGGGCTTGTTGCCCGGCGCAGCGCGGGCCAGCGGTCGGGTGACGCTGGAGGGGCGTGACCTGCTGACGCTCGGTGAAGCTGACTGGTGCGCCATTCGCGGCCGCGACATAGGCATGATCTTCCAGAACCCAGCCTCGCATCTTGATCCGCTACGACGCATCGGCAAGCAGATCGCCGCACCGATGGTCCGGCATCTAGGTATTGGCCGGCGCGAGGGAATGCGCCGGGCGATCCAGCTTCTCGACGATGTCGGCATCCGCGAACCGGAAAAGCGCGCCCGTTCCTACCCACACGAATTCTCCGGCGGCATGAAGCAGCGCGCCATGATTGCTGCAGCGATCGGCTGTGGGCCGAAGCTGCTGATCGCCGACGAGCCGACCACCGCTCTCGACGTCACCGTTCAGGCCCGCATCCTCGGGCTGCTCAAGGACCTCAACCGTGAGCGGGGTCTCGCGATCATCCTCATCTCGCACGATCTCGGTGTTGTCGCCGACATCTGTTCGCGCGTAGTGGTAATGCGCCATGGCGAGGTGGTGGAACAGGGGCCGATCGACGATGTCATCAACCGGCCGCAGCATCCCTATACGAGGCTGCTGATCGATTCCCAGCCGAGCCGCAAAACCTATCCCGGCACGAAAACGGAGCCGGAGCAGGCCGCTCCGCTCCTCAGCGTAGAAAAGCTGTCGGTATCCTTCCCCGTTCGTCGCGACCTGATCGGCGGCCTTGCGAGCAACGGCGAGTCATTTCTTGCTCTCGATGGTATCGACCTGCAGATTGCCGCCGGCGAGACGGTCGGGATCGTAGGCGAAAGCGGATCGGGCAAGAGCACGCTGGCCCGCGCGATCATTCGCCAGAACAGGCCGAGCGAAGGTGCGATCCGCCTCGACGGGCAGGATGTCCATGCCCTGGGCGGCGACGCGCTCACGGGTTTCCGCCGGCGCGTGCAGATGGTGTTCCAGAACCCCTATGATTCGCTCAACCCGCGCATGACGATCGCCGAAGCCGTGGCTGAGCCGATCTGGCGGCATGGGCTTGCCGACCGCAGGACAGCACAGATGCAGGCCAACGAACTGCTGGAGATGGTCGAGTTGCCGCGCGCCCTTGGCGACCGCATGCCGCGCCAGCTTTCCGGCGGGCAGTGCCAGCGCGTCGGCCTTGCGCGGGCACTGGCGCTCAAGCCGCAATTACTGATCGCCGACGAGATCACCTCGGCGCTTGACGTCACAACCCAGGCGCAGATCCTCGAACTGCTGCTTCGGCTGCAACGGGAACGAGCGCTCACGCTGCTTTATATTTCCCACGATCTCTCCGTCGTCAGCGGCATCTGCCAGCGTGTCTACGTCTTTAAGGGCGGCCGTATCGTTGAGAATGGCTCGGCCCGGCAGGTGCTTTCCGCTCCGCAAGATCCGTACACGCAGGAACTCGTGAGATCGCTGGCCCAACTGGGGCCTGTGAACCCCGCTCCCGTCTTTTTACCGGTTTAGAACAATGCGACTCGATGAATATGTCACTTTTGACGGAACTGGCCTCGCCCAGCTGCTAGCCAAAGGAGAGGTCACACCAAGGGAACTCGGTTTTTGCGTCGAGCAGGCCGTTGAGGCGATGAATCCGACGCTCAACGCCGTCATCGAACTCTACCCCGATGCACTAAAGGCCCTGCCGGAGACCGCTTCAGACGGGCCTTTCCATGGCATTCCAACCCTGACCAAGGACTTCCCGATCGAGGCGGGGCGCCCGGCCGAGTTCGGCAGTCGGCTTGCCCAGGGCTTCCGTGCAAGCGTCGACGCCGTCTATTGGAAGCGGCTGCGCGAAGGCGGATTGGTCAATGTCGGCCGCACGACGAGTTCCGAGTTCGGCGTGCCCGCCACCACAGAGTCGCCTCTCTATGGCGCGACCCGCAACCCCTGGGATCCGGCACGCGGCGTTGCCGGATCGAGCGGCGGCGCAGCAGCGGCAGTCGCGGCCGGGATCGTTCCTTTCGCGCAGGGCAGCGACGGCGGCGGCTCGATCCGCAATCCGGCTTCGTTCTGTGGCCTGATCGGCCTGAAGCCGTCGCGCGGCCGCGTGACCGGCGCGCCGAATTCCAACGCGCCGCTGCTGGGGCTTTCGACGGCTTTCATGTTGACCCGCTCTGTGCGCGACACGGCGGCGCTCCTCGACCTCTGCCATGGCCCCGATGCCGGCGACGGGTACGAGATTGCGCCGCCCGAAGGCACCTATCTGGAGGCCATGCAAAGGGCGCCGAAGGAGCTGTGCATTGCGCTCTGCACGCAATCCTGGTCCGGCACGCCGATCGACCCTGAGGTCGCGGCCGCAGCCAGATCCGCGGCCGAGCGGCTCGCCTCCTTAGGCCACCACGTGGAGGAAGCGTCTCCGAGCTTCGGCTATGCCGCCTTCCTCGAGGCACAGAAGATCATCTGGGCGGCCGACGCCGCCGCCGACATGCCGGCGATGGCGAAGCAGATGGACCGCAACCTTGAGGACACGCTGGGCGCGACCGTGGTTGGGCTCTACCGATGGGGACTAGGCCTCAGCGCAGCACAACTTATCGATGCTCTTGCGGTCTACGATCAGTTGACGCGCCAGGTCGGCCGTTTCCTGGCCGGCTACGATCTGCTGCTGACGCCGACCGCCACCATCGTGCCAGAGCCGATCGGCACCTTCGATCCCAACCGCGCCGGGATCGACGCGGACGGCGTGTTCGACGATCTGGCGCCGAAGGAGACTTTCACTGCGCTGTTCAACGCCACTGGGCAGCCGGCCATTTCACTTCCCCTTGGGCGCAGCCAGGCTGGTCTGCCGATCGGCATCCAGCTCGTGGCCCGCTTCGGGCGGGAAGATCTGCTGCTTGCGGTTGCGCGGCAACTGGAAGAAGAGTTGGGAAGCGGCCCGGGCATTTGGGGGCAGGGCCAGCCGGTCGTGCATGCCGGCAACTTCTAGGAGCGGATATCGTGGCTAAAGCGCGGAACGGCAAGGGTGCCAAGGAGGCAAACGCCAACGAGGAGAAGATCGACCTCGAGGCGATGCTTCGCGCGCGCATGTCCGAATTCTCGCCGTCTGAGCAGAGCTTGGCCGCCTACATGCTCGACAATATTCAGACGCTGCCTTTCGAGACTGGCTCCAGCATCGCGCAGGCGGTCGGCGTCAGCGAGATGACTGTTTCGCGCTTCGTTCGCGGCCTCGGCTTCGAGAACCTGCGCGACCTCAAGAACCGGCTGCGCGTCACGGTTGCCGAGAAGGACAGCGACATCGATGACTACATGGCGCGTTTCCAGATGCGCGACGGCCGGCAGCAGGTGCTGCAGGAAAGCCTGCGCCTCGAACTGGACGCCATCGTCAAAGCCTACGCGCTGACCACGACCGAAATATGGGACGAAGCCGCATGCGCACTGGCCAAGGCGCGTACCGTCTACGTCGTCGGCTTTCAGGCATCCAAGGGCCTTGCGATGGATTTTGCCAGCCGGCTGCTGTGGGCCAGGCCGAACGTCATCTTCGTTGACAATGCGACGGGCACTTTCGGTGAGATCATAACCGCCGATCCGAAGCAGAGTCTCGTGGTGATGGTCGACACCGCTGCTTATGCTGCTCGCGGCATAAAGCTGGCCGAAAAGCTGAAGGCGATGGAAATGCCGCTCGTCATCGTCACCGACAAGTTCAGCCATTGGGCCTTTGCCTATACGCGTTTCGTGTTCGAGGCGCACACGCATGTAAAGACGTTCTGGGATTCAACGGCCAGCCTGAGCGCCGTTCTCAACCTGATGATCGATGCGGTGGCGACCAAGCTCGGGCCGAAGGCCAAGCGAAACTTCGCGATGATGAGCGACATGGGCAGCCTGTTCGGCGAGTTCGTGGGTGGCAGCTATCTGCGCCGGAAGGACTGAGCCGTTGGCTGCCTCAGAATGAAACAAAGCGAAAGACATCAAACGATGACCTGCATTCCCCCGTTCCGCGACCCGACCAAGCCGGGAGCAGTGATCATCCCCCGGCAGGACTGGGACCGCGCGCCGTGGAACCGCTGGACCTTCCAGCATGTGCGGGACCTGGTGCCGACGAGCCAGGTCTGGCGCGGCCAGGGGCCGGCGAGCCCGCTGCCAGAAAACTTGCAGGACATCGACGCGGTCGGGTTCGAGCTGGACGGCCAACGCGACACTATCGGCGGCTTCCTCGAGACCAGCTATGCCGATGGCATGCTGCTGCTCCATCGCGGCAAGGTAATCGCCGAGCGCTATCTGAACGGCATGACGCCGCGCACGCCGCATCTGTCACAGTCGGTGGCGAAGTCGGTGGTCGGCACGGTCGCCGGCATTCTGATCGGTCGCGGCCTCGTCGACCCGGCCGCGCCCATCACCCAGTACCTGCCGGAACTCAAGGCAACCGCCTATCGCGGCGCGACGGTACAGCATGTGCTGGACATGACCAGCGGCGTCGTCTTCGACGAGACCTACACCGCGCTCGACTCGCATATGGCGCAGATGGACGCCGCTTGCGGATGGAAGGAGCGGCGGAATTCGAGCTGGCCTTCGAATGTCTGGGAGCTCATCCTGTCGCTGAAGGAAGTCGAGTGCACGCACGGTTCGTCTTTCCGCTATCGCTCGATCGAGACCGACGTCCTTTCCTTTGTCCTGCAGCGCGCCGCCGCAACGCCGCTCGCGGAACTGGTGAGCCGCGAATTGTGGGCACCGATGGGGGCGGAAGAAGATGCCTATTTCACCGTCGATCCGGCGGGCTATGCGCTCGGCGACGGCGGCTTCAACGCGACGTTGCGCGACTATGCCCGCTTCGCCCTGCTGCATCTGGGCGGCGGCGAGATCAACGGCCGGCGCATCGTTCCGGCCGCCTGGATCAAGGAAACGCGAACCGGCGCCCTGCCGGAACTCTTTGGCGGGGTCTATCACGAGGTCCTGCCGGAGGGGGCCTATCACAACCAGTTCTGGGTCGAGGACAGCAAGCGCCGCGCCTATATGGCTCGCGGTGTCTTCGGGCAGCTGATCTATATCGACCCGGAGGCGGACTTCGCCGCCGTTATTCTCTCGAGCTGGCCTGAATTCGTGAGCACAACGCGCACCCGCACCTCGCTTGCGGCGGTCAGGGCAATCCGCGAAGCGTTGTCGTTGTAGAGCCAGCCTTACAATTGCGATGGAATCCGATGCCGGCGGAGGTCCGGGCGTGGGACCCAGCAAGTTGAGGACTTAGCGGTTAGCCCAAATGCTTTCCGTAGCTGCAATCTCAAGGTTCAGCGCATAAGTCTTCTCCCCTTCTTCGACCGGGATCGGGGTGAGTTCTGCATACTCTGGAAGATCGCGCGTGCCCAGCTTGCGCGAAAGCAGCTCGATCAAGCTCTGGTCCGAAGGCTTGTGAGCGGTGTCGCGGGCGTCTGGTTACATCAAAAAGTTGGCCGCGCGAATGCCCGCTTCGCCCGCTAATCAACTGAAGCGGACAGTCCGCATCCGGCCCCCAATTGTCCGAGTGCCATGTGGCTCAACTGGGTGGAATACGGAACCGAAGCTATCGGACTGCAAGCTTGCGAATGCTGGCGTTCGTGTCGACCGGCCCACATCTTGCGACGATTGGCTGTGGGCGCTGTTCTAAAACTCTCAAGCATCCCGCTCATGACTGGGTATTGACAGCTCGCACCAATCAATAATTATACGTCGTAGAATTTTGGGAGGCGCGAGATGATTTCCGGCCATATATTTATTGCAACCAGCCTGGACGGGTTCATCGCTCGCGATGACGGCGACATTGAATGGTTGCTTGAGCATGACGCTTCAGGCGAGGACCACGGCTACAATGATTTCATAAAGGGCATCGACGCCATAATAATGGGCCGAGGCACCTTCGAAGCGATGCGCGACGTGAAACCGTGGTTCTATAGTCGCCCGGTGCTCGTCCTTTCAGCCACCCTGGCGCACCAGTCGGTTCCCGCTGATCTTGCCGGTAAGGTCCGTTTCACGGAAAAGTCGCCACAGCAAGCCATGGCGATGCTCGAAGCGGAGGGATGCCGTCGTGTCTATGTCGATGGGGGACGTGTCATTCAATCCTTCCTTTTGGAAGGATTGATCAGCGATCTGGTCGTCACGCGTGTTCCTATACTGCTCGGCAGCGGCCGTCCCTTGTTCGGCCCGCTCACGCGCGACATTCGTCTCAATCATGTGAGCACCCGCCCGTTTCCATCCGGGCTGGTGCAATCGACCTACACTATAGCGCAATGACCAAGCGAAGCCGAGGCAGGCCGCGCGCCGATACCGAAAGCGTCTCGCCGGCAAAGATCCTTTCGGAGGCGCTGGCTCTGCTGGACAGTGAGGGGTTTGAAAGTGTCACCATGCGCGCAGTAGCCGTGCGTGCGAACGTCAGTCCGATGACGATCTATCACCACTTCCACAATCGTGACGGCTTGATCCGAGCATTGGCGGACACCGTCTATGCGGATGTTACTTCGCCTATAGATGGAACTGTTCGATCTCGCATAGAAGGCCTGTTGCGGGCATATCGGTCGAAGGTGGTACGCCATCCGGGTTTGACCCTTGCCATTTTCAACCGGCCGGCTTTGTTCCCTCAACACGCAAGACGGATCACCGATAACCTCGCGAACCTCTTGTGTGACCTTGGCCTTTCGCCTTCGCGGGCTCTGGTATGGGTCCATATTCTGGTGGACTATACTCACGGCGCGGCGCTTGCCGTGGCGATAGACGGGACGAGCGGCAGCGCGCCGCAGGCAGACATCGATCCGGAGTATGGAAACTACGAACGGGCGGTTTCTGAACTGCTGGCCCGTCTTGACGAGTAGTGTGAGTGACGGCTTATGAGGACGTTCGGTACCAGACAGCAGTGACCGTTATGCGGTCGGTTGCCGAACGGCAGCTTATCGCGAGGGCGGACTGAAACCGAATGGTCTGGTACCGGGGTAGGGCTGTTTGGGGGTGGTTTCCTGCCCGTCCCGTTCAGGAACCCTCTCAGGGGGCCGCCCAACTTTGACTGCGGCACGCCCTCACGCATACGGGAGCGCTTCTCCGCTGGCCTTCACCGCTGGAACTTTGCTAGATCGGCCTTCTAATTTTCAACGTCGATCCGAAAGAACCAGCACGGCAGCGACCGTGACAGGCTTTCATTCTTGCGACCAAGGTAGCGAAGATGAACAAGCCTTTTGTTTCGTTGCGTCCAGAAATCACTCGGACACACGCACTGATCCTGATGGACTGGTTAGAAGATGAACGCGTCACTCGCTACCTGAGCGATTCCCGCAGTGTGTCTCGATTCATCGCACAGGCCGTCGACCGAGCTCAGATGCCGATCCTGACACATCTGTTCAATCAGGGCGGCCGCTTCTTTATGGCTTACGACCGAAACGATATCCCGGTCGGTTTCGTCCGCCTGGTCAAGACAGGCGCTGAGTGTGAAATAGTCTTGGTCGTCGGGGACCATGACAACTGGGGGCGCGGACTTGGCGCCAGCACAATCCGCGAAGGTTTGAAGCTCGCCTTCCTCGATATGCGAGCCGAGAGCGTCATCGCCAAAATTCACCCGAACAATACGCGCTCGCTAAAGGGTTTTGAACGCTGCGGTTTTCTTCTCAAACTCGAAACATCAACGCTCAATTCCCTGTCCATGACCGCTGGCCGGTATCTCCAACTCCTGCGCGAAGGCGCCATGGCAAAATCTGCCGATATCTACGTCACGGAGATCGACAAAGCACGACTCCAGAGCCTGATTGAGTTCGAGCAAGGGGCGGCAATTGTCGAGCTTGAACACGAGATCGAGAGAGCCATTGTCGTTGATCCTCAGCACGTCGCGCGCGATGTCGTGACAATGAATTCCAGGGTCGTGCTGCAACTTGACGATGAACAAAAGGAAGTGGCTCTTGTCTACCCGCAAGACGCCGACGAACGCTCTGGTAAACTATCGGTCCTCTCCGACGTCGGCGCCGCGATCCTGGGCTATCAGGAAGGCGATGCCATCGACTGGAGGGTTACAGATCGTACGCGACGTATCCTGATCGAAAGGGTGATCTACCAACCGGAATCGTCCGGTGATTTTCATCTCTAGTTGCACTGTGGCAAGCCTGCCTGTCGAGTTCGTCAGCAGCCTGACAAGCAGGAGAGACGGGCGGGGCTTCCGGTCACGCAAAGTTCTTCGGAGGAGGAGCCGAACCCCGAAAGGCTTAAGGCCTGCCCGCTGGCCCGCCGCGTACAAAGCGAAGGACAACAGCATGGACGATCAAGAACTGCAGCACGCCGCGGCCATGGAGGTCGCGCGAAAGTGCCTCGAAACTCGATTCATTGGCGCCAGATACCTCTTCGCCACCGGTTCCATTTTGCGCGGGCAAGGGACCAGCTTTTCCGACATCGACCTTGTTGTCGTGTTCCCGAAACTGGAGCGGGCGTGGCGCGAGTCCTTCATACTCGACGGATTCCCGGTCGAGGCATTCGTCCATGATTCGCAGACGCTAGCCTACTACATGGAGAAGGATGTGGAAGGCGGGTGCCCGACCATGCTGAGCATGGTTGCGACAGGAGCGATAGTGGGCCCCAGCCTCAAGACAGCTCTGGCGATCCAGACTGGGGCCCGACGCGCCCTGGCCGAGGGACCGAGGCCGCTCGCCGGACCAGCATATGATACCATGCGCTATTTGCTAAGCGACCTGGCCGACGATCTCCGCGGGGATCGCCCCGGCGACGAGATCGCCGCGATCGCCGCTTTGCTTTATCCGCTGCTCATTGATTTCATTTTGATTGGACGCGGGCAATGGACTGGGCGCGGCAAATGGGGCCCCCGGCTGCTACGGCAGTTCGACGCCCACCTGGGCGCGGCTATTACGCAGGCCTTCGCGGCTGCCACACGTGGCGACAGTGAAGCATTGCTCGGGTTGGCCGACGCTGAACTCGAACGCCATGGCGGCCGATATTTCGATGGCTACAGGATGCTCGCCCCACTGGACGCTCGAATACAAGAATCCGCCAGCTAGATTTACGGTGGCGCCTTCGCCTGCAGTTTCCGAGCTACAGCGACGGCTTTGGGTGAACGACGGAGATGGGTCCGGCGACCGACACGGTGCGCGAAACCGCCATTGTTGCGCGTCGGTGAATGACTGGTTCTGGATTTCGCAGGTTCAACGGCGAATGGCTTACTTGAGGTCGGTTGCCGAATGTCCGCTTAAGCCAAATCTGTTTTGAAAGCGGACCGGCAGATTTCGGCCCCAAAACTGCCGGTCAGCATCGCGCCTTCATGTTGGCCGCAGAGATCAGCTTTTCCGCTTCCTGGAAAAAGTTACTGCCGCGATCAAGCTGGAGATCGTGGTTGTGCCAGAGCCAGACATCATCACGTGGCATCAAAGCTCGGTAAGAAGACCAGTCAGCAGCCCGCGTTGGGGAGACCACCGACCATCGATGATACGCGACAGAGCCAAGAGGAAGCGATTGAGGAATGCAGGTAGCCCTTTAAGGAATGTGGGCGACGGCGGGCGTAGGCGCCGGACTAGAGCGACCAGAGTTTCACCTTCTCAATTGCCGCTTGCATGTCCGTGACAGGCTGCGCCGCCTGATCGACTGGCCACGGCCCTATTACACAAAGAATGCGGACCGCTGACCAGTAATCCTCTGGAGCTAACACCAATGACGCGTTTGGTCGAATAGGGCGTCTCGAAATGCCTAACGCGAGCGCATGACAGTGCCGCTCAGCGCTGCGGTGTCCATAATGGTTAGGACCACGACTGGGCCAAAGAACAGCCCGTCATAGCCAAAGCCTGAAACTGCCGGCGTGCTGAGCAAAGGAGAGCAGAACTGCCCGATGAAAACCGAGGCCGTGAGAATGCCGCCTGCCACCCCTTGTCGATGTTAGTCGGCGTCGTTGGTCGGTTCGGCGAGCTCAACAGTCTGCGTTTGGAGCGCCTCGCGGACTTGGTCGATTTTGCCGTAGGCTTCTCCTACGCCCAGCACATTCTTTGCCCAGTCCACCATCTCTTGATCGACCACCCGGTTCGGATTCGTGCCTGACTGCAGTGCCGCCGTGAGCGCCTCGTCCGTGATGGCCTCCTTCTGCTCTGCTTGCTTGGCCTCGAGATCGGCGACTTGTTTTTTCGCCTCGCTGACGGCTGCAGCGCTATCAAGGACGGAGTTGAGGGCACCGATTTCCGCTGCGACTGCTGCAGCCGCACCAGCGTCCAGCGTGGAGGGATCGATCGCCTTGAGATCACCAAGGCGAGCCTCCAGATCTGCGGTCGTCAGATCCGGGGTGTAGGAGAAGTCGTCATGCGGCTGGATCGCGCCGACCGACGCAGCGAATTTCGCATCCGCAGCGGCCAGCGCCGCAGTGGCCTTCGCGAGTTCGGCCTCCGTCAGGTCATAATTGGCAGATGCCATCACATAGGATCGGATCGCCGCGAATTTCGGATCTTTCGCGTTGAGGAAGGCGTTGAAGTTCCGCTTCAGGGAATTGAGGCCACCGAGCTTGGCGTGCAGGTTTTTCTCCTTCACCTTGGCAGATGAGGCCTTGCCGGGCTTGCGACCAGTGTCCTTGGCCGACACCGCTGCCATTTGCGACTTCGCCGCGCCTTTGGCCTTGCCCTGCGAAGCACCGGCGCCACCACCGGAAAGGTCACCCAGGCCCTTCGCGTTGCCGTGCTCGCCAGCTTTCGCGGCGCCACGTCCGGCTCCTTGACCGCCACCTTTGCCGGCGCCGTTATTTCCAGCGTTGCCGCCCCCCTTGCCGCCGCCCTTTCCTCCGCCTTCGCCCTTGGCATAGGCCTGATGGGAAAAGCCATCGAAGGAGAAGCCGGTGCTTCCGGTCAGGAGCGGCAGAAGCATGAGGGCCGTAGTACAGCCTAGAACGACGGATGCGCGCGTAAGAGTGGTTTTCGCAACGTTTGCTCGCATTGGAGAAGACATGGGGAGTTCCTCCGATTCGTTAGACGCGGATCCTAGCGTGCAGAACGTCACCGATCCGATAAATTATTCTTTCAGGTTTGTTTTAATGCCAGTGCAAGTCAAGGTAACGTCCTGGACGTGCGACCTGACACTATTGGTCGCGCGGTATCTAAACGGCGGTCACTCTCACCTCCCTCCGAGGCTCCCGTCTACCCAATCGAGGTGCGGGACTGGGACCGCAAATGGCGCACAAACTTCAAGTGCGATCGAGGTAGGGAAGGCCGCATCTCTGCCCTCCACTTGCCGAGATCTGTGCCGACACGCCTGCAAGGCAGAGCAACTTGGTCAAGCGGCTCTTGTTTCCATAGCACCAAGCGTCCGCGGCTTGGACCAGCTCTTGTCCAACAGGCTAGCCACTGGCAAACCCTGGGGGAGCGTATTTGGCATCAGGTCAAAGGTGGCATAGCTGCGATGTGCGGAACTGCGTCAAGTCGGGCTGGAGTGGATAGACTGACGAACTGCCAAAAGCTGCACCACAAACTCGTTGACGATCTTCGGTGGATGGCGGTTTGGGGGCAGCAACAACAGGGTTCGGAAATATATCTCCGGTTCGAATGGCCTAAGCACGACGTTGCCGTTCAGGTAGGGCAAAGCGGTGAGCGGATTGACCATGCCGCACCCCAATCCGGCGTCTACCATCGCGCAGATGGTGGTCGAATAGGGCGTCTCCAGAACGATCTTGGGCCGGATTCCATGGTCGGCAAAAATCGCTTCCGCCTGGCGTCGTGTGGTGTCTTCCGGCGCCAGCGCGATGAACGATTGGCCGTCTAGATCGACCGGTTGGATAACTTCCCTGGCGGCCAGCGCGTGTCCTTTGGGTATTGCGATCTCCACCCTGTAGTTCTGGAAAGTGCGGGCGTCCACGCCAGCAAGATCGATCTCGTCGGCGGCAAGTCCTACATCGAATTGTCCAGATGCGACCAGTTCCTTCACTTCCGAGGAAAGCCGCGCCTGGAAGGTGACGGCCACATCCGGATGCCGCGATTGAAAGCCCTTCAACGCCTTCGGCACGACATTCGTACTGAGTGCTGACAGGCTGGCGATCCGGATTTCGCCGGACCCGAAATCCCTGATCCGCGCCGCAGCGCCTTTGAGATGGACCAGCCCCGAGAATGAGGCCTCCACCTCGCGGAAGAAAAGATTGCCTTCTGCTGTGGGCGACATCCGACCCTTGATGCGATGAAAAAGCGGGAAACCGATGCCACGCTCGAGTTCTTGGATCGCCTTGCTAACGGCGGGCTGCGATATCCGCAGGATCTCTGCCGCTCGCGACGCCGTGCCTGTCTTCATGACAGCGTGAAAGACCTCGATCTGCCGTAGATTCATCGACATACTATAACCTCATGGAATAGTGAGCCTCGATCTTAGTATTGGACTGAATAGATTTAGACGTGGTCTGTTCGGGCTGCAAGTCGAGGGGATTTTGACGATGGATGACCAGACCCGGTGCGTGATCACGCCCAATGTGAAGACGGACGGTTTCGACGCCTTGGGTAGGGCCGTCTACCGCGCCTCGACGATAGTGTTCGCAGATGCCGCATCCTATGCGAACAGAGGCCAGCGGGGGCCTGACGGCTATTCCTACGGCCTTTACGGCACGCCGACGACGCGGACGCTGGAGCGCAAGATCACCGAACTCGAGCAAGGCTATCGCACGCTTCTCGTCTCGTCCGGCCAGGCGGCGAACGCGATCGCGATCCTTTCCCTGCTGAAGGAGGGCGACAGGATCCTGATCGCAGACGCGGCCTATCCACCGGTGCGCGACTTTGCCAACAACGATCTTCCGAGGTTTGGCATTAGCGCTGCCTACTACGATCCGACGTCGCCGGATGAGGTCGAACGCCAGATCGACGCGAGGACGAAGATCGTTTGGTGCGAGTCGCCGGGCTCGACGACCATGGAGGTACAGGATCTTCCCCGGATCGCCGAGATCGCACACCGGCACGGTGCGCTGGTCGGATGCGACAACACCTGGGCGACGCCGCTGAACTTCAAGCCTTTGCTTCACGGGGCAGACATCGTCACGGAAGCGCTGACGAAGTATATTTCTGGGCATTCGGATGTCCTGATGGGTTCCATCACGGTCGCGGCCGAGACCCATTATCAGACCATTCGTTCCACGATGGGGCGTCTCGGCATCGGAGTCTCCCCTGACGATGCGTCTCTTGTTCTGCGGGGCATGGAAACGCTGGGCGTAAGGATGAAGCATGCGCATCAGGGTGCGATGGCGGCGATCGCCTGGCTTGAACAGCATCCGCTCGTGGAACGCGTGCTTTATCCGGCTCTTCCGAGCTCGGTCGGCCACGATATCTGGAGGCGGGACTTCGCCGGAGCAAGCGGCGTCTTCAGCGTCGTCCTCGTGCCCAAGGCAGTCGCCCACATTTCCGCAGCCCTCGACACGCTGAAAACCTTCGCCATCGGCGCATCCTGGGGCGGAACGCGAAGCCTCGTGGCCCCGATGCCGGTAAAGGCGAACCGATCTGCGACCACCTGGGAGGGTGACGATCTGGTTCTTCGCATGAGTATCGGGCTCGAGGCCGAGGAAGACCTTATGGCCGACCTTCGGCGCCTCCTGGCTACGATCGAAGAGCGGATCGATCTGGATCGTTCCGCCTCGAGGGTACATTCGGCAAGTCAAACCACAAATAAAAAGGGGAATGAGAATGACCAACATCAAGGAATTCATGCCGATTGACCGGCGCTTGTTTCTATCCGGCGTATCGAAGTTTCTGGCAGTATCGGCGGCCTCATCATTCATCCCATCGATCGTATCAGCCGCCGAACTGAAAGAGACGCTGCGGATCGCCATCGCCAAGCCAGCCGGTGACCTGAACCCGCACAAATACACCGGTCTATGGGGCGTGCAGGACCTGCTGTTCGAGCCGCTGGTCAGATATGGCCATCACGGCAAGATCGAGCCGGGCCTTGCAACCGAGTGGGTCGTCGAGGACGGCGGAAAGCGTCTCAAGCTCACCTTGCGGCAGGGTGTTACCTTCCACGACGGCGCGCCCTTCGACGCCAAGGCGGTCGATTGGAACCTGAAGCGCTGGATCGGACTCGAAGCGAACAACTGGATGAATTCGTCCCGGCTGTTCGATGGCACGGAGATCGTCGACGATCGTCACATCAATATCCGCTTCAAGGAGCCGGTTCTCGGCCTCCTGCAGGAACTTGCCTATGTGCGTCCCGTTCGCTTCCTGAGCCCCCAATCGGTGGGGTCCGACGGCGCCTACAAGGAGCCGATCGGCACCGGTCCCTGGCGTCAGTTGAGCGCCAGCAACGAGGGCAGCGGCTTCGAACGCTATGACGGCTACTGGGGCGATAAGCCCACTTACAAAAACCTGGAAGTAAAAGTCCTCCCGGACTCCCGTGGCAGAGTGGCGGCGCTGCGTGCTGGCGACGTCGATCTGATCGGCGGTGCATTCGTGTCGCCTCTTACGGCGACAGAAGCCCAGAGCCTCAAGGCTGCTGGCGTGGACGTGGTCGTCGAGCCCGGCACCACGACCATGGTGATGGCCTTCAATCCCGACCGGGTGGCCGCACTGAAGGACCCGCTCGTCCGCAAGGCAATCAATCTGGGCATCGACCGAGATGCCATCTCGAAGGTGCTCTATCGCGGGCTGGCCGAGCCGACGGGCAACCTGTTCTCCGAAGTCGTACCGCTCTCGGGCAAGCGCTACGAGGTTCCGCAGCGGAACGTGGAGTCGGCAAAGTCGCTGCTGGAAAAGGCAGGGTGGGTGGGAAGCCCCGTTCGCCAGAAGGATGGCAAGGACCTGGCCATCGAAATCGTGGTCAGCGAGGAGCAGGTTCCCGGCTCACGTTCGGTTGCCGAAGTGATGCAATCCGAGCTGCAGGAACTTGGCATCGCCCTGGCTATCCGGTCCGTCGACCACGCCTCACGCCACAGCGACATCCCGGAGCGCAAGTTCGACCTGGCGTTCTTCCAGACCTTCGGCGCGCCCTACGAGCCGTTCGGCACCGTGGTCGGCCTGTTCCTGTCCACCTACGACAATGGCGTGGACGGCAAGCTGTTCATAGATCCGGAAAACCTCGATCCGCTCGTCACGGCCGCCATGTCGGCGCCCGAGAGCGAGATGCAGGCTGCCCTCCAGAAGGTCTACGACTGGCTGCATGACAACGACGCGATCGCGCCACTGTTGTATGTTCCGGGTATTTGGGCGCATTCGAGCCGTGTGAAGGGCTTCGACGGTCCTGCGACGGAATACGACATGCCCTACAAGAACATCACCCTGTCGGAGTAGGATACCAGCGTGCTCGTCTTCATTGCAAAAAGGGCGCGCAACGCAGTGCTGCTCTTGTTCTTGGCGTCCGTCCTCTGCTTCACGCTTGTGGTTTCCGCCCCGGGCAATGTGGCAATCCTGATCGCCGAACTTCGAACGCCGACCGCCACCAAGGAAGATATCGCCAAGGTGGAAGAAGAGCTGGGGCTGAACAAGCCCCTGCTCGAACGCTATGGCTTCTGGCTCCAGGGAGCACTGAAGGGCAACCTGGGCATCTCCTACAAGACGGGCGAAGACGTTGGCGCCGCGCTGCGCAGCAGGCTTTCGGTCACCGCTACGCTCGTGGCAGGCGGTGCCGTGGTCGCCTTCGTCCTCAGCCTGTTGGTCGGCTTCATCGGCGCGCTCTGGGCCCACAGGATGCCGGACTACATCATGCGTGGCATCGCTCTTCTCGGGGCTTCAACGCCTTCCTTTTTCGTCGGTGCGCTGCTGGTCTACGCCTTCTCGGTGAACTGGCACCTCCTGCCCACCTTCGGCTTTTCGGGGCCGGCAAGCTGGGTGCTGCCCTGGCTGACGCTCGGCTTCCTGCCCGCGGCCGTGCTTAGCCGCGTCGTCAGGGTCGGCTTCGAGGATGCGATGGCCAAGCCCTACGTGCTGACCGCCCGCAGCAAGGGCCTTTCGCAGACGCGCATCTTGTTTCGCGACGCGTTGCCGAACATTGCGCCGACCTATCTCAATGCGCTCGGAACGCAGATCGGCACGATGGTCGTTGGTGCCGTGGTCGTAGAGCCGCTCTTCGCCTGGCAGGGACTGGGCGACCTGTTCCTTGCCGGCGTCAGGTTCCGCGATTTCATGGTCGTCCAGGCTTGCCTGCTCGTCTTCATCACCTTCTTCGTCATCCTGAATGTCGTGGTCGATATTGGCATCACGCTGACCGATCCCCGCCTGCGGCGCCAAAGGAGCTGAACATGCAGTCCATCAAGGCATTTGCGAAAGCCGTCGCAGCATTGCCCAGAGCCGCGGTGTTCACGATCGGTGCATTCATTCTCCTCGGGCTCTTCGCACCCTACATCACGCCTTACGATCCCAATGCCCAGAATCTGCTCATGGCCGGGGAAGGGCCGAGCTTGGCCCATTGGCTGGGCGCCGACCACCTCGGGCGCGACACGCTCAGCCGGCTGATAGCGGCGGCACGCACTTCGCTGGTTGGTGTCTGTCTGGTCCTTCTCTGCGCGCATTCCATCGGCATCGTGATCGGAACGATAGCAGGCTATCGGCGCGGCTGGACGGACGAGGTGCTGATGCGCGTTGTCGACGTCGGCCAGGCCATCCCCAGTCTCATCGTCTCGCTCGCTGTCATCGGCATCTTCGGGGTCAGCTACTGGAACATGATCCTCGCGCTGGCGCTCGCCTGGTGGCCGAGCAGCGCCAGAATTAGCCGCGCGGTTGCGGTCAACGTCATGAACAAGCCGCACATGGAAGCTCTCAGGGTGCTCGGCGCAAGCCCGTTGCGCATCTATTTCGTGCATCTGTTTCCGGCGACGCTGGGTGCCGTGCTGGTCTATGCGACGGCGGACGCCGGGGCCGTGGCCCTTGCAATCGCGACGCTGAGCTTTCTCGGGCTGGGCATCCAGCCGCCAACGCCGGAGTGGGGGCAAATGCTCGTCGATGCTCTTCCCTATCTCGAGGCCGACCCCCGGCAAGTGATCCTCCCGGGCCTTACGCTCACGCTCGCCGTCGTCGGCTTCAACATCCTCGGCGAGGCTGTCGCCCTGAACCGTGTACCGAAACCTCTGGGCGCGCGCCTTGTCGCCGCACGGCGCCGGATCACCGCAAGCTGGGCAACGGAGACGCGCTCATGACTGCCGAACCGATCCTGATCGTCAAGGATCTGACGATAGATCTCCTGACCGCTCACACGGCCGTCAGGCCCGTCGATAGCATCAGCTATCAGTTGCGACGCGGCGAGACGCTGGCGATCGTCGGCGAAAGCGGCAGCGGCAAGACCGTCACCTGTTTCGCGCCGCTCGGCCTCATGCCTGTCGGCGTCAAGGCGGACGTCTCCGGCTCGGTGCTGTTCGAAGGCACCGAACTGGTAGGCGCAAACGAGGAGACCTTGCGCAGCCTGCGCGGAAAGTCCATCGGCTTTATCTTCCAAGACCCGATGAGCGCGCTCAATCCCGCCCGCCGGATAGGGCACCAGATCGCCGAGGTCGCGGAGCTCCATCTCGGCATCACTCCTCGCGCGGCGGAGGCGCGGGCGCTCGACCTGATCAAGATGGTCGGCATGTCCGATCCAAACGCCCGGCTGAAGCAATATCCGCACGAGCTCTCGGGCGGCCTGCGGCAGCGCGTGATGATCGCGATCTCGATCGCCGCTGAGCCGAAGCTCCTGGTTGCGGACGAGCCAACCACCGCGCTGGACGTGACGGTGCAGGCGCAGATCCTGCGGCTGCTTAAGGAGATCCAGGCTCGGATGGACATGGCCATGGTGCTGATCACGCACGACATGGGCGTGGTCGCAGGAGCCGCGGACCGCGTGCTGGTCATGTATGCCGGGCGGCAGGCCGAGGTGGGGCCGACGGAAAAGGTGCTGGTCGCGCCAAGGCACCCCTACACGATGGGCCTTATCGATGCCATTCCACGGCGCGACGACGCCATCGGTTCGCGGTTCCGCGGCCTATCTGGGCTGCCGCCGATCCTCGGAGCTCCGATCAAGGGGTGCGCATTCACGCCGCGCTGCAGGCACTCCGTCGAAGGCTGCGGCGCCCAACGTCCTCCGCTGAGGACGACCGCAGACCCGGCCGTTATGGCCGCCTGTCCCGTTTTGAACGCCTGAACCGCAGGAGCCAGAAATGAAAGCAGTTCTCGAAGTCGAGCATCTGGTGACCAGCTTCCCCGGCGTTGGGCGCGGCAAGACGGTCAGAGCCGTGAACGATGTTTCGATCGTTCTTCATTCCGGCGAGATCGTCGGCCTCGTGGGCGAATCCGGTTGCGGGAAATCGACCCTCGGCAGATCGATCGTCGGGTTGGAAAAGCCGGAATCCGGGCGGGTGATCTTCGACGGTGTCGATCTGGGCAGCCTGAGCGGAAATCGCCTACGCGCTGCCAGGCGGGCGGTCCAATATGTGTTCCAGGACCCCTATGCGTCGCTCAACGATCGCCAGACCGTCGGCGAGGCGATCGATGAGGCTCTCATTATCGTCGGTGTTGCGTCAAAGGCCGAGCGGTCTGCAAGGATCGGGCAGCTTCTCGATCAGGTCGGCCTTGCCTCGGCCGTTCGGGACCGCTTCACACGCGAGCTTTCGGGCGGCCAGCGACAGCGCGTTGCCATTGCCCGTTCGCTGGCCGTCGAACCGCGCGTGCTGATCTGTGACGAGCCGGTCAGCGCGCTGGACCTCTCGATCCGTGCCCAGGTAATGAACCTGTTTCTTGATTTGCGGGACCAGCTCGGCGTCGCATGTCTGTTCATCGCACATGACTTGGCTCTTGTTCGGCAGGCGGCGACAAGGGTCTATGTGATGTATCTCGGCAAGATCGTGGAAGGTGGTGGTTCGGACGAAGTTTATGGCCGACCCAGCCATCCCTACACGCAGATGCTTCTTGCCTCCGTGCCGGAGGCGGACCCGATGATCGAGCGTCGGCGTAAAATACCACTCATCAAAGGCGAAATTCCGAGCCCGACCAATCCGCCATCCGGGTGTTTCTTCCGGACCCGCTGTCCCTTAGCGGTCGGGGAGTGTGCTCGAATTGAACCGCCGACCATCTTCTTGACGCCCACACATCGCATTGCGTGCAGATTTGCAAACGAAATCGCCCAAAAGAGTCTCACGGATGCTTGATCAAAGTCGCCCTCCCGAAGCACTTCCGAACAGAAGATGAAATAGAATGTCTTGGAAGGGTCGTTTGCCGAATGTCCTCTGTGGATGGCTCCCGCGGCGTTGCCATTGACGCCGCACGACGTGCCGGGATCGAGCTTCTTGGCTTATCGGCGCTGCATGCCACCGGCGACGGCAAAGCGGGATTCCTGATGGGCATTGCCGCCTACACCCCGGCCGAGATCGAAATGGCGGTCGGGAGGCTGGCGAATGCGCTTCGGGCCGTGGCGAAGGCGTAAATTGCTCTGTTTTGAGCTTGAATCAGAGTTCGGCACGATATGAAAGCCACCAGTCTGCACGCCCCCTTTTCGCCGTTCATCCATAAATTGGGCGTGCCCGTAAACGGTCCTTGGCGATGTTCCGCGACCCGTGACAAAACCGCAAGATCGGTCGAGCGCGTCATGTCTGCGCGCGCTTGACTGGTGCTGCCACGGAGGAGGGACGATGAAGGCGGCGCTTCAGAACTATCATGTCCGGATGCAACGGGTGCTCGATCATATCGATCGGAATCTTGACGGTGAGCTTGACCTGGATGCGCTGAGCGGTGTTGCAGCCTTCTCGAAGTTTCATTTCCACCGGCAGTTCACGGCGACCTTCGGGTTGTCCGTGCATCGCTATGTCCAGCTTGCCAGTATGAAGCGCGCTTCGCACCGGCTGGCCTACATGGACGCCCAAAGCGTCACGGACATAGCGATGGATGCCGGCTATGCTGCACAAGGATGTCGAACCCCTGGTCGACGTTACTCATGACACGCAACTGCCATCGCGCTCGATGTTGACAGCGAAATTGCGAGCGCTGCGCCATATATCATGAGAATCTTAAGCATGACCGTTCTCCTTTGTGGATAGGGTCACTGCTATTGACGATCGCATCCTGGATCAAATTGGATCGATTGCAATTTGACGGCTATTGTTCCTCGGTGCCAGCTTGTGACGGGGCATACACGAAGCCATGCTTTTGAGCGATTTCCTTGCGCGCCTGCAAGAAGATCTGGCCGATCTCGAACAATCTCTGGGTTGGCATCAGAAGCAGACGGCGACGATCCTTGGGATCTGGTGTACGGACAAGCGTGCCTGAAGCCACCATGTCGTCGATGTGCCGTGTAATGGTGACTTCACTGGTGAACGCATCGAAATAAGTCGCGACCTGCTTCACCGTCAGTACTTCTCCCTCCAGCCATTTGTGGCCGATCAAAGTGAAGATCATGTCGGCTTCGAATATGCTGCGCCAAGGGTGCTTGAGGAAGCCACCTTTGATCATTTGACGGCGGAATTCCGCTCGGTATTCAAGCCAAGAAACATCTGATGCAAGCAGCGCGCGCTGCGCCTGGTCGAGCTCGACTTGAGCGCGATCTTCAATCAAGAGCACGTCATCAAATGCTCGTTCGGGAGTGTTTTCTCCATCATCATTCTTCATATGGCCGAGTCCAATCGTAGCGAAACGATGTAGCCTATAGTCTATATTCTGGGTGTCGCAACAAATTGATGTACTTTTCGGTCGCTTAAGTCTTTTACGCAAGTGATCAGAGCGCGCGCGAGTAATCAGGGGAGGGTGCGGTCGAGTTCCGATCTGCGTTTTCCTTGCGACAATCCGGGGCGCTCCAGCTCAGAAATTAGCACGCAAATTGAAACTAACTGGCTCTTCGCCCTGACAAGCGGCACCGCTATAGCTCGAGCGAAGTCGTCTTAGCGGCCGCCTACGGCAGGTCCCCGCGAGTGTGCATTCGCGCCTGTGACAGGAGCGGGGCACCACACGAAACAATTGTTTTTATTCTTCGGACGCCCCCGCGTCCGTCGCTGGCGGAGCTTTGTCTGCAGCCGGCAAAGCAAGGAGCATGGAATTGCAGGGTAGACCTTTCGATTTATTTGAGGTGAGGGCAACGAACATCTCGCGCCTTCGGCGCGTACAGTCACTTCTCGCCGGTGCCTCGCTCACCGTGCTCGCACTGGCCGCGTCTGCCCGGGCAGAGACGACCACCTATACCGACGGCCAGAACGCGACGACGCCAGTCGCTATGACGGTGGACACTGAGTTGAACGTCGCCGCTCCGTCATCTGCTCAACAGAACGGCATCATCAGCGGCGACTATCATGTGACCAAAACCGGAGGCGGCACTCTGTCCCTGAATGGCGCGAACACCTATTCAGGAGGGACCACGATCGCGGACGGGGCGGTCATTTTGGGCAGAGCGTCTTCTCTGGGAACCGGATCGGTCGAGATTACCAATGGCGCTAAGTTATGGACTATGGGCGGCGTCGGCACGCTAGCCAACGACCTGGTCATCAATGGTGAGGGAGGGATCGGGTCGGCCTACGAAACGAGATTCGTAGGAACGATCAGTGGCGACGGCAGGCTTCTCCTGTCCAGCAGCGGAAATCTCCTCCGCATCGCTGCGCTGGATCTTGGGGATTACAACCTCGAAACCGGCGGTCTAGACCGCAACACGGAATTCGTGGGCAAGATCACCGGTTCGGCAGGTTCCTCGATCATGAAGACAGGAACGGGCGCCTTCACGCTCGGAGGCGACAACAGCGGATACGGTGGTTCGTTGTATCTCCGCGACGGAAGAACGTTTATCAACGACGACTATCGGAATATGAACACCGTCGTCACCGATGGTGTATTCGGCGGGTCCGGCCGGATTGGCGACGTCATCATGACAGGTGGCACGCCCGAAGGCTCCCAGAACCAGCCGTTCACGATGGCCTCGCTCTCATTGGGTGCGGAGTCCCACGTCTTCGTGCGCCTGGAGGCAGGCTCGGATCAGGCGCCTTTCAATGTGACCGGAGATCTGACGCTCAACGGGACGGTCGACGTAGAGGACGCAGGTGGCTTCGGTCCCGGGATCTATAGTCTGTTCAACTATGGCGGCAAGCTCACGGATCTGGCGGCATCGATACGCCCAGTGCCTGACGGCTATGACAGGGGCGATCTGAGCATTCAGACCGCCATGGAAGGACGCGTGAATCTGGTCGCGGCAGGCGAAGAACACGGCCCACTGCTGTTCTGGGACGGCGACGACAAGGCGAATTGGGACAACGGCAAAGTTGACGGTGGCGATGGCCAATGGCGGACAGGTGGTCGCGCCTTCACCGATGCCAAGGGGGCTGAGAACGGGGCGATGAACCCGCGTCCCGGCTTCGTGGTGTTTGGCGGCAAGGCCGGCAATGTGGAGGTCTATACGGGAACCGGGCAGGTGCAGGCGACCGGCATGCAGTTCGCGACTAGCGGCTACAAGCTTTATGGTGACATGCTCACCATTGTCGAAGGTGAGGCGATCATCCGTGTTGGCGACGGGAGTGCTGCCGGTGCGGACTATGTCGCGACCATCTCCAATAGGTTGGACGGGGGCGGGCGACTGACCAAAACCGATCTGGGGAGGCTTATCCTCGATGGCGAGAACGCCTATTGGGGCGGCACGGAAATCCGCCAGGGCACCCTTCAGATCGGCAGCGGCGGGACGTCAGGATCGATCGTTGGTGACGTGGTCAACAACGGGGTCCTAGCATTCAATCGCTCCGACGAAACCAGCTTCGACGGCGCTATCTCAGGCACGGGTGCCGTGCACGTTCTAGACGGCGAGCTCACACTGACGGCCACCAACAGCTATACTGGCGGGACAATCGTTGACGGCGGGAGATTGCGGGCCGGGACTGACGGCGCTTTCTTCGCCGACACGGCCTATGTCGTGAACGACGGTACGCTCGATCTCAATAATTTCGATCTTAGCATGTCGTCGCTATCCGGCGCAGGCGGTACGGTAGCGCTCGACACGGCGACTCTCTCGCTCAATCAGGGCAACGACACCGCCTTTGCAGGCTCGCTCACCGGTTCGGGCTATTTCTTGAAGGCTGGGTCGGGGAAGCTGACGCTCTCGGGCGACAGCGCTGGATACAGCGGCCATACCTCGCTCGGTGAAGGCACGCTTGCCGTCAACGGTCAGCTTGGTGGTTCGCTCGATGTGCTGGACAACGGCCGCCTCACCGGTACAGGCACGGTCGGCCGCACGATTGTCAACGGCACGATCGCGCCGGGTAGTTCGATCGGGACACTCAACGTGGCGGGCGACATAACATTCAACGGCGGATCGGTATACGAGGCCGAGGTGAATGCGGCTGGCGATTCCGACAGGATCGTTGCCACGGGTTCGGCTGCGCTCAACGGTGGCTCCGTTCGCGTGCTGGCGGGAAAGGGCAACTATGCAGCCTCCACGCAATACATGATCCTGTCCGCGGATGGTGGTGTCACCGGCACCTTCGAAGAAGGTGTCACCTCGAACCTCGCCTTCCTCGATCCCTCGCTCAGCTATGACGACAACAACGTCTATTTGACGATGACCCGCAACGGCACCACGTTCGAGAATGTTGGCCTTACGCGGAACCAGATTGCCACCGGCGGCGGCGTGGAGAGCCTCGGGGCTGGCAATGCGGTCTATGACGCCGTGCTCAACCTTTCGGCCTCTCAGGCGCGCGGCGCCTTCGACCAGCTCTCGGGCGAGATCCATGCCTCGGCCAAGTCGGCGATGATCGAGGACAGCCGTTTCGTTCGCAGCGCGGTGAACGACCGCCTTCGTGCGGCCTTCGACGGCGTGGGCGCGTCGGGCACAGCCGTCACTTATGAAAACAGTGCGCCGCAGCCGGTTGCAGCCAATACCGATCGCTTTGCGCTCTGGAGCCAGGGCTTCGGATCCTGGGGGCATACGAATGGTGACGGCAATGCCGCCCGCCTCAACCGCTCTACCGGGGGCTTCTTTGTCGGTGCGGACGCGCCGGTGTTCGACACCTGGCGCTTCGGCGCGGTGGCCGGCTACAGCCACACCAGTTTCGATGCGAAGGATCGCCATTCCTTGGGGTCGAACGATAGTTACTATGTCGGCCTCTATGGCGGCACGGCTTGGGGTGATCTCGCCTTCCGCACGGGTTCGGCCTATACGTGGCACGATATCTCGACCTCGCGGAATGTGGCCTTCCCTGGTTTCTCGGACAGTCTCAAGGGCGACTATAACGCCGGCACGGCGCAGGTCTTTGGCGAACTGGCCTATGGCTTCAGCATGGGCGCTGCCCGCTTCGAGCCCTTCGCCAACCTTGCCTATGTGAACCTGCATACTGACGGCTTCCGCGAGACGGGTGGCGCGGCAGCTCTGACCAGCGCCTCTGCCAACACCGATACGACCTTCACCACGCTCGGCTTGCGTGCCTCGACGAGCTTCGAACTCAACGGTGCTTCGGTCACCGCCAGAGGCACGCTCGGCTGGCGTCACGCCTTCGACGATGTGACGCCGACGTCGACCATGCGCTTCGCAGGTAGCGGCAACGCCTTCACCATCGCCGGAGTGCCGGTCGCGCGTGACGCCGCTGTCGTGGAGGCTGGTCTCGATTTCGCGCTGACGCCGAACACCGTGCTTGGCGTCACCTATGACGGCCAGTTCGGCTTGGGTACGATCGACCAGTCGTTCAAGGCCAGCTTCAGCGCCAAGTACTGAGCTTAGTGCATACGATAACACGTTGTCGACCGCAGGTCGGCATCGTCCCTTTTTCCAAATAAGGACGGAAATATTATGAGCTTTGAAACCACCAAAAACGACGGATATGGAGCTTCCCGGTCCACACCCGCGCGCATCATTGCAGCCGCCATCGAGGCTTCCATGAGCATGTCATGGTTCGGCTATCTGGGGCGAACCGTGCTGACCTTCATGTTTTGGTCCAGCGGACTGGCGAAACTATTCGACTCTGATGCGGGCCTGGCGGAAATGCGGCATTTCGGGTTGGTGCCGGAAGTGCTTTTCTACTTTGCGACGGTGATTACCCTTCTCGCCGGTTCCTTGCTCGTCATCCTTGATCGATGGGCGTGGTTCGGAGCGGGAGCCTTGGCCGTCTTCACCACTCTGACGATCCCGATCGCTCACAATTTCTGGGCCATGGAAGAGCCTCTGAAAACCATGGAATTCCATGTGGTGATGGAGCACATCACCGTCGTGGGTGGCCTGATCGTTGCTATCTACGCATCTGCGATCCGGAAGGTGCGGTCTCATTCGTCCAAGTTGCCGAGGTGATTGGTGCGCGGTGGTCCTACCGCGGGCTTTTTGCGTGCAGGACGCCGCAGCCCCGGACGATCGACCCCGTGCCCTAAAAGGGGCATCCAGCATGAGCATAAGATACTTCTTTGCGGGCGCGTTTTGCCTGCTTGTGGCCGGTTGCAGCGCTGGCGATGCTCGGATGAGCGCGCTCCGTGCGGACATGGCCGGTCGCCAGGCGGCCGCGGAATTGGCGGCCAGCCGTCCCGATGCAAAACCTGAAGATCGGGAACGTGCCAGGGCATATGCCTCCGCACAATCCTGCGTCGATCAGATCCAGGCACATTCTCGGAGCGTTCAGGCAGCCAATATGGCGGCGAACACCGCCATGGCGGCCGTCAGTTTGGCGGGGCCAGGCGGCGCCCTCGCGGCACGTGCGATGGGGCCGATGCAGGGCATGGCCCTGCGGAGCCAAGGCGAGTTCAGAGTCGCCTGTTATTAATTAGTCTATCAAACGCTTTGAGGGCGCAATTTGTGCATAGATATGAAGAACTACCCTATTCGTTTTGCTGCTGTATTACTTGCGACAGTCGGGATGGCTGGATGCCAGGGTTCGCAATCCAGCTTCCAGGGGGCAAATTTCTCAGGCGAAACGAGAGCCCTGGAGCGGCAGCTAGATGCCGAAGCCGCTGCGTTTGGCGCCGCTCAAGGCGCCACAAGCATCGCGGCGAGTGCTGACCCGACGGGTATCTCCAGCTTTGTCAAAGCGCCCGTTGCGCTCGCCGCGCGAAATGCGCTGGCGAGGAGTGCTGACGCGCGCATGGACGCGCAGTTGGCACGGGACGAACAAGCGCTCTATCGCCGTTACGGCATGAACCCTGACGGCACCCCCTCCGGGAAAAAGCCTATGGGCAGCAACTGATGATCAACGGCATCGAAATTCCAGCAACGTCACTTCTGTGCCAAAGGCTGCAACGCGTGGGGAAGGCATATCGAAGAAGCATCGTATTGTGGAAGTGGCGACGAACCATTGCACGTTTACGTTTATTGAGAAGAGCCTCAGTAGGCATGAGCCCATTTCCGAGCATGTCGACGTGATGTTTGCGACGCGACTGCTTGATACCTATCCGGAGGTCTATCGTTTTCTTGCGATTGATCTGGAGCCGCAGGCGAAGAGGCTTATGCCGACACGGAAACTAGTGGTGGGCCTTCTTCCGCAATTCGGCGCGTTGCGCCCATCGGTTCGTGCTTTGGCATGCTCACGCAAAGTTTGCCGCATGGTCGATGCCCACTATCAGCCGATCAGTGAGACGCTGCTTTGGACACTTCGACGCGACCTCGGAAGCAGCTTCACCTCTGAAGTCGAACACGCGTGGCATGAAGTGCTCCTGCTGCCGAGATGGGCGCTAGGCACAAGATCGGCCAGAGACACAATCAGCTCAATTGTCAACTTCGTGACTGTGCGATCGGACAAATCCGGGACGGCACGCGCCTCGTCAATGTCAGCTTCGAAGCGGCAACGCATATGGCGTTGTGGACAGGTGCGGCGCTGAAAAACAAGGCGACCGTAGATGGCGGCGCGGCGGTCGAACCGTTCTCGATTTCGCACCATGGCTTCGGGACGGCAGTTGATCGCGTGGCGGCGCTGTGGCGGTGAAGTGGGACCTTGTGGAGAACCACGCCCCCAGGTTCCTCCCAGGGAGGGTTCCCGCGACCGATGCGCTTTGGCGCTGGTCGTGGGAACCGACTGTTGAAACCCACACTCGCACCATTGTGGTAACGGCGGTGCGGCGCCCCAACAAACGCTCTGATCCCGATCGATTGCCCTCACGCCTCCGTACGCTGATTCCCATGGTCTCGCTGATCCATGTTCTGACCGTCGCAGAATTTCTGCAGGCGGAGGCGTTGGTGCTGACGTGTATTGGATATTCCCAGCTGACGGCCTTGATTGTGTTTGTGTGCCGCTTCGTGATGGCCGCGACCGTCACCAAAGCCACAGAATCCAGAGCTGTGCCATCTTCAGGCAAGGCCAAGTGGTCCCAGGCGCACAGATCGAACGACGGAACGCCATCTGTAGGAACGTTTACTGTTTCGTGCAGTTACCTCTACCGGGCCGCTTGGCCCTCGTCACATGGAGGAGTTCGTCATGGGTCGCGGCATTCTTCTTTGGCTTCTCGGTATTCCGATTCCGATCATCATCCTCATCCTGCTATTCGTGCGATAGGAGGCCGTGATGCCGCCAAGTGTTTCTACCGTTGAGGTGATCCCGCCGGTGGCGGGCTTACAGGAGTCGTCCGCTTCTGCTGTCGCCTGGGGGCCGATCGTTGCCGGTGCACTGACGGCAGGCGCCGCCACCTTGATCCTCATGCTGCTTGGTTCGGGGCTGGGCCTCAGCATCGTATCGCCATGGTCGTCGCAGGGCGCATCGGCAACCACACTCGCCGTCTCGGCGGCAGTCTGGCTCATTGTCGTGCAATGGCTGTCGGCCGCGCTCGGCGGCTACCTGACCGGGCGCCTGCGCACCAAATGGGTCAATGTCCATGACGATGAGGTCTATTTCCGGGACACCGCGCACGGCTTCCTCGCCTGGGCGCTCGCCACGCTTTTGCTGGTTGGCCTTCTGGGATCGGCACTGACCTCGGTGATCGGCGGCGGCGTCCAGGCTACTTCGACCGTCGTCTCGGGCGCGGCACTTGGCGCCAGCGCCGGCGCCGCCGGCAAGGGGCAGGCGAGCGCGCAGGGCAGCGACGTGACCGGCTATTTCGTCGATGCGCTGTTCCGTCCCGCCAATCCGGCTGCGGCGAGCACACAGGGGCCGGAAGGTGCGGCCGCGGCCACCGATGAAGCGACACGCATCCTGCTGTCGAGCGCCGCATCCGGCGAAGTGTCGGCCGATGATCGCACCTACCTGGCGCAGCTTGTCAGCGCGCGCACCGGGCTGTCCCAGGCCGATGCCGAGGCGCGGGTGAACGCGGTGCTAAAGCGGATCGATGACGCAAAGGCCAAGGCAAAGGAAGCCGCCGACACCGCCCGCAAAGCCGGCCTGACGACTGCGCTCATCGGGGCGCTGTCGCTGTTCATCGGTGCCTTCATCGCGGCAGTGGCGGCCGCCATCGGAGGCCGCGAACGCGATGAGAAGGAGAACCTTCTGGTCGTCGGCTGAGCGCCTCCTGTCATAGCGTTGCAACGCGAAGTGCCCGGCGAACCGGGGTGAGCGGGCAGGCGGGTGAATCGCACTCGGCGGGGCTCTGGATTGGCGACGGCGCTTAGCGACGTCCGCATCACCGCCGAATTGAGTTGGAGATCGCCCGAGCACCATTGTTGGGGGGTAGCGCTATGACAGGGGCGGCATCCCATTCACACAAGATACCGTCGGCGCAATATTAGAAAGCTGCCGCGACCGCTTCACATTGCCGGCGAGTTGGGGCGGAAGCGGACATCTTTATGCTCGTCCTCTCGGCGGGTCTGCGCTAACGGCAGCGGCTTCTTTGCGTTGGGTGTGTCCGCATCGCCACTGCACCTCCATTACGGAGCCTGCTATCCTGGAAACCATCCGCGATATTAAGCGCGTCCGATAAGGTCGGCCGCGTCTTGCGGTTCAGGCCATCTCTCCGCCAAGCACTAGCCGCCGTCTCACCCGAGGCGGCGGGCTTCTTTTTGCGTTCGTTTGAGCTTCGACAGATTTCGCCGGCCGAGCTCCGGCGGGCTTCCGGGAAAGGAGGCCCGCGGGATCGCTGAGACGTCAGTTATCTGCGCCGGCGCGGGCGCGCTGCATGGCCTGATGATCCTCGCCAGTTAGCTGCACCGGCCAGACCTGCACGGTGAGCTTGTCGAGCTTGCCGGTGAAGCGGAATGGGACCTGATAGTCATTGTCGTCGACCGGGGTACGGGTGTCGACACCCACGTCGAAGGTCTCCTCGAGGGCAATGATGAAGGGAATGGTGTGCGGGATGTCTCGTCTGGCGACCTCCTTGTCGTCCACCTTCAGGACGCCCGTGCCGCCCTTACCGAAGCCGGGCCCATCATATTTGAAGTCGAACACGATGGTGTGCTTGCCCGGCGTGAGCGCGTCAGGGCCTTCCCAGCGGTAGCGATCGAGGCCGACGAAATTGTAAAGGAATACCGGCTTGCCCTTGAGCAGATACAGGCCATAGCCGCCGAAGCGTCCCCCTTGCGTGACGAGCATCCCTTCGCTGCTGCCCTGCGAAGCCGCGCGCCCAGTGGTGCCGTTGGCACTTGCTGGAATGTCGATCTCGGCGGTGATCGTATAGGACCTGTTCAGGATGCTGGGCGCATCGCTCTCGGGCAGGCCTGACAACTCGCCCGAGTAGGTGAAGGTGTTTCGACCTGCAGTCGCGCTTGGCCTTGGTGTGATGACGCGCGAAAGGACCGAGTTATCGAGCGGAAACACGTTGTACTTCGCCGCCTCCACCATGAACAGCTCCTGCAGCTCGCGCAGCTTGTCCGGCATGGTGGCCGCGAGGTCGTTGTTCTCCGAGTAATCCTCCGCAATGTTGTAGAGTTCCCACTTGTAGCCGTTGATCACGTCCTCGGGCAGCTTGGCTGTGCCTAAGAGCCACGGCGGCGCAGGTGGCGTGGTCGCCGCGATCCACCCGTCGTGATAGATGGCGCGGTTGGCAAACATCTCGAAATACTGCGTCGTTCGCGTTGACGGCGCGTTGGCGTTCGCCTTGTCGAAGGTGTACGCCATGCTCACCCCTTCGATCGGCTTCTGCCCGATGCCGTTGACCATTACCGGCGCGGGAATGCCGGTCACCTCAAGAATGGTCGGCACGATATCGATCATGTGGTGGAACTGGGTGCGGATGCCGCCGGCATCCTTGATCCGGTTCGGCCAGGCGATGGCCATGCCCTGGCGGGTGCCGCCGAAGTGCGACGCGACCTGTTTCGTCCATTTGAACGGCGTGTCGAAGGCCCAAGACCAGGCTACCGCCATATGCGGGTACGTGGCGGCCGAACCCCAGGCGTCATAGGCCTTCAACTGCTCGGCGATCGGAAGGTCCAAGATGCCGTTGTAGGCCGTATACTGGTTCGGCGTCCCGACCGTGGTGCCTTCCGCGCTCGTGCCGTTGTCACCGCTGATATAGATGATCAGCGTGTTGTCGAGCTTGCCTTCGTCCTCGACTTCCTGGATCACGCGGCCGATCTCATGGTCGGTGTATGCCGCATAGGCGGCGAACACCTCCGCTTGCCGCGCGAACAGCTTCTTTTCGTCGGCCGTCAAGCTGTCCCACTTTTGCAGGTCGTCCGGCCAGGGCGTGAGCTGCGTGCCCGGGGGGATGACGCCGAGCCGCTTCTGATTGGCGAAAATCTGTTCGCGCAGGGCATTCCAGCCCATGTCGAACTTGCCCTTGAACTTGTCGATCCATTCCTGGGTTGGCTGATGCGGCGAATGGGTGCCGCCGGGCACGTAATAGAGGAAGAACGGCTGATCGGGAGCGGCGGCATTGAGCTGTCGCAGGTGGGCGATCGCGTCGTCCGCAAGGTCCGTGGTCAGATTGTAGCCGGGCTTGCCGATCCAGGGAAAAACCTGGGTGGTGTTCCGGAACAGGTACGGCGTCCACTGGTCGGTCTCGCCGCCCATGAAGCCGTAGAAGTAGTCGAAGCCCATGCCGATGGGCCATTGATCGAACGGTCCCGCCACGCCGTACTGATAGCTCGGCGTGTTGTGGTTCTTGCCGAACCAGGAGGTGGCGTAGCCGTTCTGCTTCAGGATGGTGCCGATGGTGGCGCTCTCCGGTCCGATGACGCTGTCGTAGCCCGGATAGCCGGTCGATTGCTCCGAAATGATGCCGAAGCCCACCGAGTGGTGATTGCGGCCGGTGATCAGCGCCGCCCGGGTCGGCGAGCATAGCGCCGTGGAGTGAAACTGGGTGTAGCGCAGCCCCATCTGCGCAATGCGGTCCATCGCAGGTGTCGGGATGACGCCGCCAAACGTCCCCGAAACGCCATAGCCCTGGTCGTCGGTCATGATCAGCAGCACGTTGGGCGCGCCCTGCGGCGGCACCACGCGGGCCGGCCAATACGGCTTCGACTGGCTGGCCTGGAGGCCGATCTCGCCGCCGAACTTCGGCGGCGGCGGCGGCAGATACCTTCCATCGATGGTCGTCGTCGCGCCAGGTGAGCCCGGTGTGCCGTTGATCTGTTGCGCCGATGCGGGCAAAACCGACATGGTCGCGATGGCAGCCGACGCCGGTAGCCCGAGCCAAACGTTCCGTGTCGTGCTCATGCTTCTCTCCTTCGACTAGTGGACGGAGAGCATAAGCCTGAGAGCGGTTGGCGCGCATGTCGGGGAATTCACGACTGCTATTGCGCAGATGAGACTTGCCATCGGCTAGAAGAGCGTTGCCTGGGCAAGTTCCGGCTTGGCAGTATCACTGACAACAGTCAGCCTTTCGTCGGGGAGGGGCGTTGTCGGCGCGACCACCGCGTTCGGAACCGTCGTCAGGAACGCGTAAAGCTCATGGACGCCGGGTCGCGGGCCACCGCGACTTAGCCCGCCTCGACATGGGGCCGGTCCGAAACCAGACGGTCCGCCATCGGCCCCTGAACGGCCAGTCCGCAACGCGCCCCATGTCGGTCATAGGGGCAAGTTTTGCCGTTGCCCAAAGGCAGACATCATCGGCGAAGGCGAGTCTTATTCGCGACGGACCTGCTGTTTCCCCTGACATGACCGCCAGTTCTGTCGAAGCTAAGGTTCACTTGAGAATGAGCCTCGCCCACCTGAACGCCTCGGTCGCCGTGGCGGGCGGCACGCTCATGAAAGCGCCTCAGGAGCGTCCAGTTCCGGGGAACTATTCCGTTCGCGATGCGTTCGCTTGGGACGTCCGATTTGGGGCCGGCCCTCACGGTTATCGCGTAACCCATCTTCCCCACGATCATCGTAGGCCTTGGCCGAGCGGACGGTTTTCCGTTGGAGAAGGACAATGAGACGCTATCTCTCAACACTTGCATGTTTGGGGATGCTGACCATTGGCGCGCTGTCGGGATTTTCAGCGCCAGCAATGGCCACTCCAGCCTTCAATCCAAACATTGCGCCGAAAGTCGCTGCGGGCGACGAGGCGCGTACGCTTCCAGAGCAACCGACGACCGATGGCACCATCTGGAATCTGGCTTGCACCGCTGCAAGTTGCGACCAGGGTGGCCTGCAGTCGGCCGTTCTGTTGGGAAAGCCCGGTGATTTTGGCGGTCGCGTTCAGCTTATCCGTGATGGCGGCGATCGTGCCCACTACCTGCGTGGCGGCGGCCGGTATGGCATCGGCGGTGTCGGCTGGCGCGGTAACTACTGGCGTGGCGGCTGGCACGGTATCGGTGGCTGGCGCGGCGCGTACTGGCGTGGCGGTCGATACGGTATCGGTGGTTGGCGCGGTGTCGGCTGGCGTCCCGTCGGCTGGCGCGGCGCCTACTGGCGCGGTGGCTGGCGCGGCGCGTACTGGCGCGGCGGTCGATACGGTATCGGTGGTTGGCGCGGTGTCGGCTGGCGTCCCGTCGGCTGGCGTGGCGCCTACTGGCGCGGGGGCTGGCATGGTATGGGCTGGCGTCCCGTCGGCTGGCGCGGCGCGTACTGGCGCGGCGGCTGGCATGGTATGGGCTGGCGTCCCGTCGGCTGGCGTGGCGCCTACTGGCGCGGCGGCTGGCATGGTATGGGCTGGCGTCCCGTCGGCTGGCGTGGCGCCTACTGGCGCGGTGGCTGGCATGGTATGGGCTGGCGTCCCGTCGGCTGGCGTGGCGCCTACTGGCGCGGCGGCTGGCACGGTATCGGCTGGCGTCCCGTCGGCTGGCGTGGTGCCTACTGGCGCGGCGGCTGGCCTGGCGTAGGCTGGCGCGGCAGCTACTGGCCCGGCGGCTTCCGCGGCTTTGGTGGCAGCGGTGCCATCCACAGCTTTGGTGGCGGCGGTGGCTTCTACGGCATGGGCGGCGGCAACTACTCCGGTTGGGGAAACGGATGGCGCTCGTACGGAATCGGTACCGGCTGGGGCAACAACTGGGGCGGTGGCTTCTTTGGCTTTGGCCGGCCGCTCGTCGGCTGGGGGTCGGGCTGGTGAAGGCAGCGTTGCAACTAACTGACGCCCGAGCAGAAAAATTGTGGCCGGCAGTTGAGCCGGCCATAAGGGCGCAGGCCGAATCCCGGCGCGTGGCTACCTTGCACGAGACCGGAGATTGGATCGCAGAGGAAGGCGGCAAGTAACCTCGGCGCAATCGACCACTCTCCTAACTGCGTCAGAATTGGCCGAAAACAGCCCGCCCCGGTCTCCGGGACGGGCGTTTTTGTTTCGCCGTTTCAACCAACGGTCAGGCGGGACGATATTTCTGACGCTGCGTTGGACGCTGTGCGCTTTGACTCCGAAGCGTTGCGCATCGCACCTGTGGCCGTCTCACTCAGGACGACGGACTTTCTTTTCCGACCAATGGAACATCAAAGGTCATTACGAGTTTGGTTGGGTTCCAGCTACGGTTCTGGCGTCCTACTCCTTCTCCTTCGACGCCAGGGAGCGCCCGTCACCAGCTCGAGGCGGCGGGCTTCTCTTTTGGGGCGGGAACTGTCAAGCGCAAGAAAGTACCCCGGATAGCAAGCTCCAGGCTCTAACGATGAGCACAAAGGATCGTGTCAGCAATTCAGGTGCTGCCGCGTGGTGCTT
>NZ_PXYL01000012.1 GCF_003012705.1 Pseudaminobacter soli (ex Li et al. 2025) | reverse complement strand
CACAAGCACCACGCGGCAGCACCTGAATTGCTGACACGATCCTTTGTGCTCATCGTTAGAGCCTGGAGCTTGCTATCCGGGGTACTTTCTTGCGCTTGACAGTTCCCGCCCCAAAAGAGAAGCCCGGCGCGAGGGCCGGGCTTCGAGATTCGCTTTATGGCAGCGGCTTACGCCGGCTCGGCGACGAGGATCTCCTTCGACGCTACCGTCGAATCGGCGTTCAGGCGGTAGATGATCGGAACGCCGGTCGCGAGTTCGAGCTTGACGATCTCCTCGCCCGAAATGCCCTCCAGCGCCATGATCAGCGCGCGCAGCGAATTGCCGTGCGCGGCCACCAGCACGGTCCCGCCGCGCAGCACATGCGGCTGCATGTCGTGCATGTAGTAGGGCCACACGCGCGCGCCGGTGTCCTTCAGGCTCTCGCCGCCGGGCGGGGGGGTGTCGTAGGAACGGCGCCAGACATGCACCTGCTCCTCGCCCCACTTGGCGCGCGCATCGTCCTTGTTGAGGCCGTTAAGGTCGCCATAGTCGCGCTCGTTGAGTGCCTGGTCGCGGATCGTCTTGAGGTCGCTCTGGCCGGTGGCGTCGAGAATGTATTGGCAGGTCTTCTGCGCGCGCTTCAGCGCCGAGGTGAAGGCGATGTCGAATTTCAGGCCGCGTGCGGCGAGCCGTGCGCCGGCAGCCTTGGCTTCCGCCTCGCCCTGCGCGCTGAGGTCGACGTCACGCCAGCCGGTGAACAGGTTCTTCATGTTCCATTCGCTCTGGCCGTGGCGGACGAGCACGAGGGTTCCGGTCATGTCTTGCTCCCTTGGGATGGATAAGATGCGAGTCACCCGGCTCGCGAAAGGCCGAGCACGTCCCGCATGGAATAGAGCCCCGGCTTGCGGCCGCGGGCCCAGAGCGCCGCCTTCACCGCGCCGCGCGCGAAGATGGCGCGGTCTTCGGCCTGGTGCGAAAGCGTGATGCGCTCGCCGGTGCCGGCGAGGATCACCGAATGGTCGCCAACCACCGAGCCGCCCCGCAGAGAGGCGAAGCCGATGGCGCCGTCCTCCCGCACGCCGGTGTGGCCGTCGCGCGCCCTGGCGCTGTGCTCGCCAAGGCTAATGCCGCGTCCCGTGGCGGCTGCTTCGCCCAGCAAGAGTGCGGTGCCCGAAGGCGCGTCGACCTTGTGGCGGTGGTGCATTTCGAGGATCTCGATGTCGAAGTCTTCCGGCCCCAGCGCCTGCGCCGCCTGCTCCACCAGCACCGCAAGTAGGTTGACGCCCAGGCTCATATTGCCGGACTTGACGATCGTCGCGTGGCGGGCGGCCGCCGCGATCTTGGCTTCGTCGCCGGCCGAGCAGCCGGTGGTGCCGATGACATGGACGATGCGCGCCTGCGCGGCGTAGCCGGCAAATTCCGTGGTCGCGGCGGGTGCTGTGAAATCGAGCACGCCGTCGGCCTTGGCGAAGGCGGGCAGCGGGTCGTCGGTGATCGCAACGCCGAGCTTGCCGAGGCCGGCGAGTTCTCCGGCATCGTGACCGACATGAGCCGAGCCGGCCCGCTCGACCGCGCCGGCCAGGCGCACGCCGGGCATGGCATGGATGGTGCGGATCAGCGTCTGTCCCATCCGGCCGGCGGCCCCGACAACCACGAGACCCATGTCGTTCATGCGTTCTCTCCCTCGGCTTTCAGGCTCGACAGCTCATCCTGCTCGGTGTCGTCGACCAGGTCGAGACCCTTCTTGTTCTGCAGGCGGTAAAAGCGCGCATAGGTGCCCTGCGGGTTGGCCAGCAGCTCCTCATGCGTGCCCTGCTCGATCACCCGGCCGGCTTCCATCACGACGATGCGGTCGGCATTGATCACCGTCGACAGCCGGTGCGCGATCACGATCGTGGTGCGCCCCTTCATCACCGTCGTCAGCGCCTCCTGCACGCGCGCCTCGGATTCGTTGTCGAGCGCGGAGGTGGCCTCGTCCAGCAGCAGGATCGGCGCGTTGCGCACGATGGCGCGTGCGATCGAGATGCGCTGGCGCTGGCCGCCCGAAAGCGTCACGCCGTTTTCGCCCACCGCCGTGTCGTAGCCGTTGGGCTGCTGGCGGATGAATTCGTCTGCGGCGGCTTGCGTCGCCGCAAAGCGGATCTCGTCGTCCGTCGCGTCCTCGCGGCCGTAGCGGATGTTGTCGGCAATCGTTCCTTCGAACAGGTAGGGCTGCTGCGAGACATAGGCGATGGAGCCGCGCAGCGAGCGCTTGGTCACCCTGGAGATGTCTTGCCCGTCGACGATGATGCTGCCGCCGTCGAGATCGTAGAAACGTTCGAGCAGTGCCGTCAGCGTCGTCTTGCCGGCGCCGGAAGCGCCGACGATGGCGGTGGTCTTGCCGGCCTCGGCCACGAAGCTCACCTCGGTCAGCACCGGCAGGTCCTCGCCATAGGCGAAGGAGACGTTCTCGAAGCGCACTTCGCCCTTGCCGACCTTGATTTCCTTGGCGTCAGGCGCGTCGCCCTGCTGCGGGGTCAGGTCGAGGACTTCATAGATCATGCGCGCATTGACCAGCGAGCGCTCGAGCCCGACCTGCAGCTTGGCCAGCCGGCGCACCGGATCGTAGGCCAAAAGCAGCGCGGTGATGAACGCAATGATCGTACCGGGCGGCTGGCCGCCGGCTGCGGTGCGATAGCCGGCATAGGCGATCACGCCCGAAACGGCAAAGCCCGCCAGCACTTCCGCAATGGGCGTCATCCGCTCCGAAACCCTGGCGATCTTGTTCGACCGTTCCTCGGCGTGATCGATCATCTTGATCATGCGCTGCGACAGCTGCTCTTCCATGGTGAAGGCCTTCACCACGGTGATGCCCTGCGTGGCCTCCTGCATCGAGCCGATCAGCCGCGAATTGATTTCCACCGCCTGCCGGGTGATCGAGCGCAGCCGCCGCATCAGGTAGTTGACCGAGATCACCAGCGGCGGGCCGATGAGGAAGGCGCATGCGGACAGCAGCGGGTTCTGCCAGAACATGACCGCCACGAGCGAGATCAGCGAGACGAAATCGCGTGCCACCGCCGTCAGCGTCATCGACAAGAGGTCGCGTATGCCGCCGATATTCTGGTTGATCTGCGCGGCAAGGTGGCCGGACCGCTGCTGGGAGAAAAAGCCGACATCGAGCTTCATCAGATGGTCGAACATGCGGCGCTGGTAGCGGGCGACGAGATTGTTGCCGACCTTGGCCAGGATCACCGCCTGCCAGTAGCCGGCAACGCCGCGGACGGTGAATGCCACCAGGATGCCCACGCAGATCAGCGTGATCAGGTCGGCGCGCTGACGATAGAAGATATCGTCGATCACGCTGCTCATGACCCATGCCGGGAAGGCAGTGGTCATCGCGACGGCCACCATGCAGGCGCCCGCGATGATGTAGGACCACACATATTCGCGGCCGTTCTCCGCCAGCACGCGCTTGATCACGGCAATGATTTCGCCGCTATCGGGTTTGGTCCCGCTGTTCTTCTTAGAGCTCAAATTCAGGATCGTCCGTCAAAGATTGCGCTGCCGCGCCCGCCACGCGGTTCGTTCGGCGATCCTAATAGCGTCATCGCGCCGGCTTGCCTATGGCCGGAATGCGAATCATCGCCGTTGTGGCGACGATGTCGCGCATCACCTCCCGCGTGGCGACCTATGCCCGCCAGCGCCGGCCGGTGGTTTCGACGCCGAAACGCGAGGGTATGCGGGCATAGGCCGCAAGGCCGTTCAGCGCCGCCAGCGGGTGGGTGATGACGTAAACCGGCATGCTGCGCAGCAGCTCGCGATGCGGCGCCTTGTCTTCGAAGGCCTCGCGGAAATTGCCCGTCTTCAGCGCCGGCACGATCTTCTGCGCGATGCCGCCGGTGAGATAGACGCCGCCGCGGCTCATGAACACCAGCGCCAGGTCGCCCGCGGTGCGGCCGAGGCAGGTGACGAAAAAGTCCAGCGCCTCAACGGCCATCGGATCGGATTTGTCGAGTGCGGCGGCGGTGATCTCCGCCGGCGTCGTGAAGCGGGCTTCCTTGCCGTCGGCAATCGCGATCGCCCGGTAGGAATTAACCAGTCCGCGCCCGCAAAGAATCTGCTCGCCCGAAATGCGGCCCTCGATCGGTTCGAGATGCGGGAAGATCTCGCGGTCGCGCTCCGTGCGCGGACCGATGTCCATGTGTCCGCCTTCGCCCGGCACCGGTATCCATTTATGGCAGGCGTGGATCAGGCCGGCGACGCCCAGCCCGGTTCCGGGGCCCAGCACCACGCGCCCGGCATTCGGCTCCGGCTCGCCGGGGCCGATCTTTTCCATGTGCTCCTCGCCGAGCGCCGCCACGGCAAGCGCCTGCGCCTCGAAGTCGTTGAGCACGACGATGTCGGAAAGGCCGAGCGTCTCGAACATCGCCTTCGGCCGCACCACCCAGGGGCAGTTGGTCAGCGCGATCTCGTCGCTGTCGACCGGGCCCGCCACCGCAAGCACCGCCGAACGCGGCCTCAGCGAAGTGTGGTCCAGCACCGCCTGCTGGATGGCGTCGTCGATCGAGGCGTAGTTCGCGGTCTGCACGACGCGCGTCTCGCCCGGCTCGGAATTGGCGTCGACGATGATGGCGAAGCGGGCATTGGTGCCGCCGATGTCGCCGATCAGGATCGGAAATTGCAGGATGGAATCCTCGTCGCGGGCAGAAGACATTCTGGTCAAAATCCCCAAATTCACGGCTGGCGCAACTTGCCGATCAGCAGCTCGGCGGTCGCGTGGTTCAGCGCCAGCGGTATATCGTAAACGATCGCCAGCCGCATTAGCGCCTTCACATCCACGTCATGCGGCATCGGCGTCAGCGGATCAACGAAGAAAATGAGCGCGTCGATCGCGCTTTCGGCAATCAGGGCGCCGATCTGCTGGTCGCCGCCCAGCGGGCCGCTCTTGAGCCGCCGCACCTTGAGCTCCGGGCAGGCGTCGACGATGCGCTGGCCGGTCGTGCCGGTGGCCACGAGATCGCAGCCGGCCAGGAAGTCGGCATGCGCCCGGGCGAAGGCGACCATGTCGTCCTTCTTTTCGTCATGCGCAATCAGCGCCAGCCGGAGAGGAGATGCCACTTGGAAGCCGATGCCCGTTAGCTAAATCGGTTGAAACCTATAGCCAAGGATGCGGCGCGACGAAAGGGGCCTTCGTCGCGTCGTACGTCGATTTACCCGCCGGCTGCGGCTCTTTGCTTGCGGCCGCCAACCTCGCCGCCGTCAGCGCGAAGGCTTGGGCAGGGGCAAAGGCGGGCGCTTGATCGGCGTCGGCGCAAAGGCGTTCGCTGGTACCGGCGGCGCGCCGACATCGACGGTCGGCTTGGCATCCGGCTTCGTGGTCGCCACCGCGCTGCCGCCGGTATCGCCCATGGTCACTGCGGCCTCGGACTGGGGCGAGGGCGCGTTGAGCACCGCGCGGCACTCCTTGGGCAGTTTCGCCATGGTCATCACGTCGCGCGCCTTGGGGGCGTCCGGGTTCTTGCTGGGGCGCCACGGCTCCTCGGTGAACCACCAGGCCAGCGACTTGTCGCAGCCATCGCCGGGCGGCGTCGATTCCTGCGTCTTGCAGCCCACCGAGCCCGGCTGGCAGCCGATACGGACGTGGAAGTGGTAGTCGTGGCCCCAGAAGGGGCGGATCTTGCGCAGCCAGCTGCGGTCGCCCGTCACCGTGTCGCAGAGCTTCTTCTTGATGCCCGGATTGACCAGGATGCGCTCGACTTCCGGGTAGCTCGCGGCGCGCTTCAGGAGCCGCTCATGCGCCGGGGTCCACAACCGGTCGATGACCAGATGGGTCTTGTCGTTCACCAGCGAGGTCGCGCTCATGTTCTCGCGCTCGGTCGGCGTCAGCCGGTGGTCGGGCATCGGCGTGAACCAGATGTCGGCGTCGAGGCCGATCTGGTGCGAGGCATGGCCGGTCAGCATCGGCCCGCCGCGCGGCTGCGAAATGTCGCCGACCAAAAGGCCCGGCCAGCCGTCGGCCACCGCATCATGCGACAGCTTTTCGATCAGCCGGATCATGGTCGGGTGACCCCAGCGCCGGTTGCGAGACAGACGCATCGCCTGCCAGGTCGGCCCGTCGGTGGCGATCGCCACACCGCCCGCGAAGCAGCCCTTGGAATAGAAGCCGTAGGAATGCGGGGCGGTCGCCGCCGGCAGTTTCTGGGCGCCGAACAGGTCCTTTGCCAGCTCGTCGGCGCGGGCGCCCGTCGTCTCCAGCCCCGAAAGGGCGAACACGGCCACGGCCATCGCGGCAAGACGGATTGCCGCCTGGAAGACAGAAGTATTACGCATTTTCATCCAATCCGGCCCCTTGCCGACAAGCTTGAGATGACTTGCTTAGCGAAGCGTAAACGATGGTTCAGCCTTCGTCACGAGCACCTTATTCGGTCATCCGCGCTTCATTGGGCTGCGCGGCTCGCCTTCGTTCCAGTTGCCCGTCTCCCACATCGCGTCGAAGCCCGTTTGATAGTCCGGATAGCGGAACCGGAAGCCCGTTGCCTTGATCGCCGCGTTGGAGACGCGCTTGTTCTCGCCATAGAAAGACCGGGCCATTGGCGAAAGTTGGGCGGTTTCGAAGGGAATTTCGGGCGGCGGTGTCGCACCCATCAGCCCGGCGGCATAAGTCACCACGTCCTGGGGCGGCGAGGGCATGTCGTCGGTCACGTTGAACACGCCACCCATGTTCTGCTGCGCGAGGTGCCATGCGGCGCCGGCAATGTCCTCGCCATGAATGCGGTTGAACACCTGGTCTGGCTTAATCAGCCGCTTGGCGGTGCCATTGGTGAGGTTGACGAGCGCGTTGCGGCCGGGCCCGTAGATGCCCGAAAGCCGCAGCACAGCCACCGGTAGGCCGCTCTCGGCGCCTAGCGCCAGCCATTCGTTTTCCGCCTTAAGCCGCATGACGGAGCGGCGCGACACCGGCCGGCATTCGCCCGTCTCGTCCACCCAGGCGCCGCCATGGTCGCCATAGACACCGACGGTCGAGAGATAGCCGATCCATTGAAGCTTCGGCATGCCGTGCAGGACTTTTTCGCGCGCGGCGTTCAGTACGGGATCGCCGGCTTCGTCGGGCGCAATCGAGATCAGCAGATGGGTGGTCTCGGCAAGCTCGGCGGCCAGCTCATCGGTCAGCGTCCCGTCGAAAACGAAGGGTTTTATCCCTGCCTGCCGCAGCGCCTCGAATTTTTCGGGCGAGCGCGTGGTGCCGGCAACATGGGCGTTGTCGGGCTTTGCCTGGGCAGTCGCCTTGCCGGAATAGCCGGCCCCGAAGATGAACATCTTTTGCACGGTCATGCCTGTTCCCCGATCGCTTGCGCCCGGCCACTTGCCAAAGCCCACTCCTCGCGCACCTCGGCGTCGTCTTCGCCGTTTTGCCGCGCCGCTGCAAGCGCCGTGAAATCCGCCGGCTCCATCAGGCACGAAAGTGCCCACACCGCCGCCCCGCGCACCAGCGGCGAGGGATCGGACAAAAGGCTCTCGCAGGCAGGAATCAGCCCGCGATCATTCGAATTGCCTGCGGCGATCAGCGCGTTGCGGACAAAGCGGTCGCGGCCGATGCGCTTCACCGGCGAGCCGGAGAAGAAGGCGCGGAAGGCGGCATCGTCCAGGCTAAGAAAATCCGCCAGCCTCGGCGCAAGAAGGTCGTCGCGGGCGGCGAGCTTCATCTCGGAGGCGGCGCGGGCAAATTTGTTCCACGGGCAGGCGGCGAGGCAGTCGTCGCAGCCATAGATGCGGTTGCCCATCGCCGCACGGAATTCGTGCGGGATCGGCCCCTTGTTCTCGATGGTGAGGTAGGAGATGCAGCGCCGCGCATCGAGCTTGTAGGGCGCGGGAAAGGCGTGGGTCGGGCAGGCGTCGAGACAGGCGCGGCACGAACCGCAATGGTCGACCTCCCGCCCGTCGGGCGCGATCTCGGCCGTGGTGAATATGGTGCCCAAGAACAGCCAGGAGCCGAATTGCCGGCTGACGAGGTTCGTGTGCTTGCCCTGCCAGCCGATGCCGGCGGCTTCTGCCAGCGGCTTTTCCATCACCGGCGCCGTGTCGACGAACACTTTTACATCGCCGCCGGCGCGGGCCACGATCTTGCCGGCCAGTTCCTTCAGCCGCCCCTTGATGACGTCGTGATAGTCGCGGTTGCGGGCATAGACGGAGATAGCGCCGCGCTCGGGCATCGCCTGCAAGGCGCGCGGGTCCTCGCCGGGACCATAGTTCATCGCCAGCACGATGATGGAGCGAACGTCGCCCCAAAGCGCTTTGGGAGCGGCCCGGCGCTCAAGCGTTTCGGCCATCCAGCCCATCGAGCCATGGAAACCGGCGTCGAGGAACTCGGCCAGCAGGGCGGGCGCCTGAGGGATTGAATCGGGCGTGGTGACGGCAATCGCGTCGAAGCCGGCGCGGGCCGCCTCGCGGTCGATCATCTGCCGCAGGCGGTCGCCCTCGCCGGGCTTGCCCCTTTCGGGTCTATCAGAAATCGAGGTCCGCATAGTGGGATACCGGCGAAATGCCGCGCACGCGGTCGCCGAGCAGCGGGCGGAAGGAGGGGCGCGACTTCACCCGCGTGTACCAGTCGCGGGCGGCGCTGTTGTCGCTCCAGTCGATCTCGCCCAGATAGTCGAGCACCGAGATGCCGGCGGCGGCCGCGAGATCGGCGTAGGTGATGCGCGGGCCGGCCAGCCAGTGGCGGGTGCCGGCCAGCCAGTTGGTGTATTTCATGTGCTGGCGGATATTGGCGCGGGCGGCGCGGATGGCGCCCGAATCCGGCGAGCCGCCGCCCACCTCGTTGGGCATCAGCGGCTTCAGCACGCGCTCGCGCACCAGATGCTTGGTCACCTCGCTGTCGGTCTTGACCAGATACCAGTCCACCAGCCGGCGAATCTCGGCGCGCTCCATCGGGTCCTCGGCAAACAGACGCCGCTCGCGCTTCAGCACGCCGCGCGTCTCGTCGAGATATTCGGCAATCACGCCGGCGCCGATGATCGGCACGTCGCCCTCGGCCAGCAGCACCGGCAGCGTGCCGGCCGCGTTGAGCGCCAGGAATTCCCTGCGCCGCGCCCACGGCTTCTCCTCGATCAGCGCCAGCTCCTCACCATACTCGCCGAAGGCGAGGCGAACGAAGCGGCAGGAGGCGAACATGGGGTGATGGAAAAGCGTCAGCATGGTTCCGTGGCAAAAACTGCGCTGGTCATTCTTCGGCCGCGCCGGTAGTTCTATCTCTGCCCGATTCACCGGGCGGTCAAGGCGCATCCGTATAGGGACAGTTCGGCGCCCTGACAAGCAAGCCCTCCATTCACCGCATCGTCGAGACATTCATGGAACATCAAACCATCGTCGAAGCCCTGCTGCTTGGTCTGCTCGAGGGCTTCACAGAGTTCATCCCCGTGTCGTCGACCGGCCATCTGCTGCTGGCCGGCCATTTCCTGGGCTTCGAATCCACCGGCAAGGCGTTTGAGGTGCTGATCCAGCTCGGCGCCATCCTGGCCATCCTGTCGGTCTATTTCGGGCGGCTGTGGAAGATCGCGACCAGCCTGCCCAGCGACCCCGGCGCGCGGCGCTTCGTGTTCGGCATCCTGCTGGCCTTCCTGCCGGCTGCGGTCATCGGCTTCCTGGCGCATGATTTCATCAAGACCGTGCTGTTCGAATCGCCAATGCTGATCTGCGTCATGCTGATTGTCGGCGGCGTCGTGCTGCTCGGCGTCGACAGGCTGGCGCTGACGCCGAAATACCGCAACGTGACGGATTATCCGCTGCCGGTCTATCTGGGCATCGGCTTCTTCCAGTGCCTGGCCATGATCCCCGGCACCTCGCGCTCGGGCGCGACCATCGTCGGTGCGCTCCTGATGGGCGCCGACAAGCGCTCGGCGGCGGAGTTTTCGTTCTTCCTAGCCATGCCCACCATGGCCGGCGCCTTCACGCTCGACCTGATCAAGAACCGCGACGTTCTGTCAGCGGCCGACCTGCCGATCATCGGCGTTGGCTTCGTCGCCGCCTTCATCGCCGGCGTCTTCGTCGTGCGGCATCTGCTCGACTATGTCTCGCGCCACGGTTTTGGGCTGTTCGCCTGGTGGCGGCTCATCGTCGGCACCGTCGGCCTCGTCTCGCTGCTGATCTGGGGCTGATCGCGACAAGACAAACGGGCCGGTCTCTTGCCGGCCCGTTTTGAAGGAACATCCTCGCTGAAAAGCGCTCACCCGCAGCAGGACGACGTCAGCATCGCGGCGATGTTCTTGTCCTCATCGGGATATTCGTCGTGGCGCTTCACCCAGTCCATGGCGCTCTTTTCGTCGCGGCCCTTGGGCGTGCGGTCGAGGAACACATAGGCGCCCAGCCTCTCCTCGTCGCCCCGCGCATATTGCGAGAAGGTGCGAAAGATGTTGCCGTCTTCGTCCTTGTAGAACACCGTCATGCCGGGCAATTCGTCCATCTCGAAGTCGAGCGGCTTGTAGTTGTAGATCGCCTTGCCGTTCTTGATGTCTTCCTTGTTGAACGACACGCCGAAATCGTAGTTGAAGTCGCTGCCGAAGGACGACACCCAGTCGAACTTCCAGCCCATGCGCTTCTTGTAGGCCTCGATCTTGGGAAGCGGCGCGCGCGAGACGGCCACCAGCGTCACGTCATGGTGCTTCAGGTGCTGGTTGGCGCCGTCGATATGGTCGGCGCCGAAGGAGCAGCCGACGCAGCCCGCCTCCCAGTCCGGCCCAAGCATGAAGTGGATGACCACCAGTTGGCTGCGCCCGTCGAACAGTTCCTCGAGCGTCTTCTTGCACTGCGGCGCGTCGAACACATAGTCCTTTTCCACGCGCGTCCAGGGCAGCGCCTGCCGTTCGGCGCTCAGCCGGTCGCGGTGGCGCGTATATTCTTTTTCCTTGGCCAGATGCGCCTTCTGGGCCTCCATCCATTCCTGCTGCGATACGACTTTATGCGGTTCCATGGTCCTTTTCCTTCCTGCGAGTGGAAATGCCATTTCGGGTGTTTGACGTTGTGTGCGGCCAGGGACCCGTCCTTCATTGCGGCAGAAACTCTGCCGGCAGGAACGGGTTCCGGACCGATGGTTTCGTATTTAACCTATTGGTTAAATATGCCTCGGCGAGCAGCGGCTGTCAAGCAGTGCATTGATCAATGCGGCGAGGCTTCGGGCGGGTATTTTCAGAGGAGGCGAGGGGCCTTACATCGGCTTCAGCGAGGCGGCTTGCGTCCGCCGTGCCCAGCGCGCCACCAGCCAGAACAGCATCGCCCAGGCGGCCCCCGCGCACCAACCGGCCAGCACGTCGGACGGCCAGTGGACGCCGAGATAGAGCCGGCTCACGCCGACGATGAAGGTGGTCAGCACAGCCACCGAAAGCACGTAGATCTTGGTCGCCCGGTCGGGCACGGTCTGCGCCAAGAGCGCGCCGAGCGTCAGATAGGTCACCGCCGACATCATGGCATGGCCGCTCGGGAAGCTCAGCGTGCTGACGTGAGCCAGGTGCGGCACCACCTCGGGGCGAGGGCGGTCGATGCCCAGTTTCAGCAGGCTGTTCAGCGCCTGGCCGCCGGCAATGGCCACCAGCACGAAGAAGGCGGCAAGCGTCTTGCGCGCCACCAGGAGATAGATGATCACGGCTGCGGTGATGTAGATCAGCACCGCGGCGCTGCCGAGGCTCGTCAGGTCGCGCATCGCTTCCTTCAGCCAGTGTGGCCCGATCGGCGTGGCAAGGTCGCCCGGCGTGCGCAAGGCCAGCAGGATTTCGGTGTCGAAGCCATGCGGGGCGGAATCCCGCGCCAGTTCCATCAGCTCGACGAATCCCCACAAACCGCCAGCCACGATCAGCGCGGCCAACAGGACGGTGAACTCAACCTTGCCGAAAAGACCCGACCGCGCTGTGCTCATGAAGACTCCCGATGGTTCGTCGCCCGCAGAAATGCAGGACTTACATAGGGAGGCAAGTCGCCTCGAACATCAGGCCGCGCAATTATGGTGCGCGGCCGCTGTCACATGCTGGGATGGGGGTTACTGGCCGCCGGCCTGCGGTCCGAGCGTGATGAGCCCCACGGCCAGAATGGCAAGCACGACGCCACTGCTTTGCACCGCGCTCAACCGCTCGCCGAAGAAAGCCAGCGCGATCACGTTGATCGCCACCAGCTGGATGACCGCCGACAGGCTGAAGGCCGAGGCCATGCCGAATTCGCGCACCAGGCGCAGCATCACCAGATTGCCGGCCGAATAGAGCACCAGCGTCAGCGCCAGTTTCGGCAGGCCGGGCGCCAGCGCCCAGGATTTCGCGACGGTGGCCGCGAGAAGGAAGATCACCGTCGAGGCGGCGAGCTGCAGAAAGCCGGATAGGGTCAACTCTGTCTCCACGGGCATGGCGCAGGCGGCCACGTCGGCACCCAGCTCAAAACTCCGGCCCGTACACGCGATGTCTGGCAAAGCAGCCGCGTCGCGTCAAGATGCAGCCGCTCCCGCCGTTTGCCACGGTAGTCCGGGTGCTGGTCCAGCATCTTGCCCGGCAGCGCCCAGATAGATACCTCTTTGCCGATAAGAATTCGGCCCGCGCTGTGCGCGGCCGCGAAAGGGGAGTGCAAAAAATGTCGGAACTGAAGACGGCCATCATCACCGCAGGCGGCAGCGGCATGGGGGCGGATGCCGCCCGCAAGCTTGCCGAGGATGGGTTCAAGGTCGCCATCCTGTCCTCGTCGGGCAAGGGCGAGGCGCTGGCCAAGAAGCTTGGCGGCATCGGCGTCACCGGCTCCAACCGCTCCAATGACGATCTCAAGCGCCTCGTCGACGCGACGGTTGCGAAGTGGGGTCGCATCGATGCGGTGGTCAACAGCGCCGGCCACGGTCCGCGCGCGCCGATCCTGGAAATCAGCGACGAGGACTGGCAGCTCGGCATGGAGACCTATCTGCTCAACGCCGTGCGCACCGCGCGGCTGGTCACGCCGGTCATGCAGGCGCAGAAGTCGGGCTCCATCGTCAACATCTCGACCTATGCCGCCTTCGAGCCCGAGGCGCTGTTCCCGACCTCGGGTGTGTTCCGCGCCGGGCTCGCCGCTTTCACGAAGCTCTTCGCCGACAAATATGCGCCCGACAATGTGCGCATGAACAACGTGCTGCCCGGCTTCATCGACAGCCTGCCGGAAACCGGCGAACGCCGCGAACGGATCCCCATGGGCCGTTACGGCCGCGTCGAGGAAGTGTCGGAAGTGATCGCCTTCCTCGCCAGCGACAGGTCGAGCTACATCACCGGCCAGAACATTCGCGTCGACGGCGGCATCACGCGCTCGGTGTAGAGCATGATCCCGAAAAGTTGCAGACTTTTCGGGCAAGATCATGCTTCAAGAACAAAAGCTTAGAGTGAGACAGCGCTTCAAAAGCGCCTCGCTCTAAGTGGCCTATCTCCGGCGGCTGTGCGAGATCGCCTTGGCGATCTGGCCAGCCTGCTGGACCGAGGCGTAGAAGCAGCCGCGGATGCTGGGCCGCATGCCGAGGAACCATAGGCCCGGCGCGTTAGGGTGGCTGGCGCCGTTGACCAGCGGAAAGCCGCGCTCGTCCAGCACGCCGAATTCGCCCACCAGCCCCTCGAGCCCGGTGCGGTAGCCGGTGGCTGCGATCGTCACGTCGGGCCGAATCGTCCGCCCGTCGTCGAGCACGATGTTTCCGTCGGGCAGGAACTCGCGCACCGTCGGCACCACCTTGATGCGCCCGGCCTTGATGGCGTTCATGGCGCCGTCGTCGGCGGCGATCGCGGTGTAGTCTGAGCGCAGGCGGCTCACCCCGCCGCCCGGCGCCTTGGGCAGGCCGTAGCGGGTCATGTCGCCCCACATCAGCCGCTGCGTCGTCCCCACCACGGCGTCCGCCAGCCAGTTCGGCAGCGCGTTGGTGAGCGGCGACAGCTTGTGCACCGCCACCTTGGCGATGCGCTTGGGCAGGATCGAGGGCCCGTTGCGCGCCGCAAGCCACAGCTGCCCGGTCTTGGCGCGGATGAGATGGTTGAGCATGTCGAAGCCCGAATTGCCCGCGCCGATCACCAGAACGGACTTGCCGGCAAAATTGGCCGCCTCGCTGAATTCGGCGGCGTGGATCAGCCGGCCGCCGAACGCGCTCGCGCCCTTCCACTCCGGCGTATAGGGGTGCTTGTCGCGGCCGGTCGCCACCACCACGTCGCGCGCCAGACGCCGTTCACCGTTCGCCCGCACCGCCCAAAACCCGTCCTCACGCGAAATTCCGTCGACCGTGACGCCATATTCGATCGGCAGCCTGTGGTGCTTGCCGAAGGCGGTGAGATGCTCGACCAGCTGATCGCGATGGGGGAATGCCGGCGTTCCCTTCGGAAAGGTCAGGCCGGGCATGGCCGAGAGGTCGCGATGGGTGTTGAGCGTCAGGTTCTTGTGCCGCCGCCGCCACGGCCCGCCGATATGCTCCTCCTTTTCGAGGATCACCGAAGCCACCCCGGCCTTGCCCAGCGCATGCGACGTTGCCATGCCGGCCGGCCCCGCGCCGATCACGATCACCCGTTCGACATCAGTTGAAGACATGTGACTCTCGCTGGATTTTCTGCCATGGACACGGCGCGCTGGTGCGATCTTTGTGGCGCAGCCGAAGATTTTGAGCAAGAGTGCCTTTGCCGGCCAATGAAGATACGAGGGCATCTTCTTCTCGCCGCGGCCTCGGGGACTTGACGAAAGCATGCGGTTCTTGCGCAAGAGTTTCGACGCCTTGTTCGATTGGCGCGCCGCCACTGTGCCGCGCATGGAGCTGGCATTCGAGGACCGGCTGCGGCTGGTGCGGCGCCATGGCGATTTCTCGCTCGCCTATTCCACCGCGATCCAGGACGATCTTCACTATTTCGGCGATGCCGACGGCTACATCGCCTTCGCCACCAAGATGGGCCAGCATTTCGTGCTGGGCGATCCGGTCGCGGCGCCGGCCGAAAGGCCCGCCTATCTGCGCCGTTTCATCGAGGCGGCGCGAACCCCCTGGTTCGTCCAGATCGGCGAAGAGACCGCGCGCGTGCTTGCCGGGCTCGGCTACCGCATCAACCGCGCCGGCATCGACACCCGCCTGCCTTTGCCCGCGCATGATTTCTCCGGCACGCGCAACGAAACCGTGCGCTATTCCGAGCGTTGGCTCTTCAAGCATGGTTTTTCCATCGTCGAGGACGATGGCAGCGTCGCCTCCCACGAGCACGTCAAGCGCCTGTCGGACAGCTGGCGCGCCGAACGCGTCGTCAAGCGCTGGGAAATGCGCTTTCTCAACCGGCCGTTCCGCACCAGCCTCGGCGAGGCCATGCGCCGTTTCGTGCTGGTCGATCCCGAGGGGCGAGCGGTGGCGCTGCTCGATTTCGACCCGATCTTCAGCGGCGGCGAGGTGGTCGGCTACACGACCGCCTTCAAGCGCAAATTCGCCGAAACCACCCCGCATGCCGAGATCGGGCTGACGAAATTCGCCGTCGACCGATTCCGCAAGGAGGGGCGGGGCCTGGTCACGCTCGGCCTGTCGCCGCTGGCCGACATCCGCGAGAGCGGCTTTGACGAAAGCCATTTCTGGCGCTCGATGTTTTCCCGCGCTTACAATTCCGGCCACATCAACCGGCGCATCTTCAACCTGCAGGGCCAGGCAGCCTTCAAGCGCCGCTTCCACGGCGAGGAAGAGCCCACCTACATCGCCTTCAAGCGTGCCACCCCGCTCGAGGTCATGGCGCTCTTGCGCCTGTGCAAGGCGGTTTGACCCATACATTGATTTCCACGCCTCATGCGCAGAAGGTTAGCGCAGCGGCGCATCAGTAGCCCTCATGGTGAGGTGCCCGGCCCACACTGCGTCGAGCCTGTTGCTCAAGCCATGAAGGCCGGGCCTCGAACCACGAGGGCGTCAGGCGCGCCACCAAATATCTTTGAGAGGCCGGTCATGAACACGCTGCCTGTCGAACGATACACCCACGACCACGTCTTCCTCGGCGAGCATCACGACCGCAACGCGCGGCGCACCTACATGGTCATCGCGCTGACATTCGCCATGATGGTGGGTGAGATCGTCGCCGGCCTGCTGTTCGGCTCCATGGCGCTGCTGGCCGATGGGTTTCACATGTCCACCCATGCCGGCGCGCTGGCCATCGCGGCAGCGGCCTATGCCTATGCGCGTCGTCATGCGCGGGACGACCGCTTTACCTTCGGCACCGGCAAGGTCGGCGAGCTTGCCGGCTACACCAGCGCCATCGTTCTGGCAGTCATCGCGGTGATGATCGGCTACGAATCGGCAATGCGGCTCGTCGAGCCCGTGCCCATCCGCTTCAACGACGCCATTGCGGTCGCCGTGCTCGGCCTTGGCGTCAATCTGGTCAGCGCCTGGCTGCTGTCGGGCGGTGGCGACCACGGTCAGGTGCACGACCATCGCGATCATCACACGCACCACGGCCATCACCACCATCACGCCCATGACGACCACAACCTGCGTTCGGCCTATCTGCATGTGCTGGCCGACGCCATGACCTCCGTGCTTGCCATCTTGGGCCTGCTCGCCGGCTGGCTCTACGGATGGATCTGGATGGACGCGGTGGTGGGCATCATCGGCGCCTTCGTCATCGCCAGCTGGTCCTGGAGCCTGCTGCGCTCTTCCGGCGCCGTGCTGCTTGACGCCCGCGCCGACGATGCGCTCGCTGCCGATGTGCGCCGGCTTCTCGAACGCGATGGCGACCGCGTCGCGGACCTGCATCTGTGGCGGCTTGGGCCGGGTCACATCGGGCTCATCGTCTCCATCGTCTCGGCGCTGCCCGAAGAGCCGGAAAGCTACAAGGCACGGCTTGCCGGCCTGTCCCGGCTTTCTCACGTCACCGTCGAGGTTCACGCCGCATAGGCGGCTGGATTGGTTGCGATATAGGGGCTTCGGCCGCCCTCTATTCTTGCGCGGTTGCTTTTGACCGGAAGCAATATTCGCCCTATCTTTTCTCGCGAAACAGATCGGGAGAATCCTAATGGATCCGGTGATGTTGTCGCGAATTCAATTCGCTGCAAATATTTCGTTCCACATTCTGTTTCCTTCGCTCACCATCGCCCTCGGTTGGGTCCTTCTCTTCTTCAAGCTGCGCTACAACAGCACTTCCGATCCCGCCTGGATGCGTGCCTACTTCACTTGGGTGAAGGTGTTCGCGCTCTCCTTTGCCCTGGGCATCGTCACCGGCATCACCATGAGCTTCCAGTTCGGCACCAACTGGCCGATCTTCATGCAGCGCGTCGGCAACATTGCTGGTCCGCTTCTGGCCTATGAGGTGCTGACCGCCTTCTTCCTCGAGGCGGTGTTCCTCGGCATCATGCTGTTCGGCTTTCGCCGGGTGTCCAACAAGGTGCACACCGCCGCCACCGTGCTGGTCGCGTTCGGTACCACCTTGTCGGCCTTCTGGATCCTGGCGCTGAACTCCTGGATGCAGACGCCGATCGGTTTTGAGATGCGCGACGGCGTTGCCCATGCCACCAGCTGGTGGGACATCGTCTTCAACCCGTCCTTCGTCTATCGGCTCGTGCACATGCTCCTGGCATCGGGGCTGACGGTTGCCTTCTTCATCGCCGGATTCTCGGCACTGCGTTTTCTGGCGGGCGACCGCTCGGACGCGATGTGGAAGGCGCTGCGCACCGGCGTCTACATGGCCGCCATACTGATCCCGCTGCAGATCTTCGCCGGCGACCAGCACGGCCTCAACACGCTGGAATACCAGCCGCAGAAAGTGGCGGCCATGGAGGCCAATTGGGATACGCGGGCCAACGTGCCGCTTATCCTGTTCGCCCTTCCCGATGAGCAAACGCGGCAGAACAAGTACGAGATCAGCATTCCGAACGGCGCGAGCCTCATCCTGCGGCACAGCGCCAATGGCGTCGTGCAGGGCCTCAACGAATTTGGCGACAACCATCCGCCGGTCGCGCCCGTCTTCTGGGCGTTCCGCATCATGGTGGGCACCGCCATCATCATGCTGATCGTATCGTGGTTCGCCGCATGGCAGCTGCGGCGGCGCGGCGTGATCTCCAGGCCGCTCGCCATGATCCTTGTGCCCATGACGCTGTCGGGCTGGCTTGCAACGCTTGCCGGCTGGTACACCACCGAGGTCGGCCGCCAGCCCTGGCTGGTCACCGGCGTGTTGCGCACGGCCGAAGCCGTCGGCCCGGTTCCCGCCGAGCACGTCGCGCTGACGCTGACCCTCTACACGCTGCTCTACATCGTGCTGATCATCGCCTATCTCGGCACGCTGGTGCACATCTCGCTGAGGGCGGCCAAGGAGGGCGATGAGTCGCCACTGCCGGGCGTGCTCAACCGGCCGCTGTCGCAACCCGCGCACGACACGGAGTAAAGCCATGTCGAACCTGGATTGGTCCACCATCCTGCCATTCATCTTCGCCTGCCTCATGGGCGTGGCGATCGTCATCTACGTCGTGCTCGACGGTTTCGACCTTGGCGTCGGCATCCTGTTCGGCGTCGCCTCCGACCACGAGAAGGACACGATGGTCTCGGCCATCGGCCCGTTCTGGGACGCCAACGAAACCTGGCTGGTGCTCGCCGTCGGGCTTCTTCTGGTGGCCTTTCCCTTCGCGCATGGCGTCATCCTCACTGCGCTCTATCTGCCGGTCTTCGTCCTGCTGTTCGGGCTCATCCTGCGTGGCGTCGCCTTCGATTTCCGCGCCAAGGTGCCGGTGCACCGCAAGCATCGCTGGAACCGCGCCTTCTTCGTGGGCTCCCTCCTCGCCTCGCTGGCGCAGGGCTACATGCTCGGCATCTACGTTCTGGGGCTCGACACCAGCCTTGCCGCCATGGCCTTCGGCGTGCTGGTGGCGCTGTGCCTGGCCGCTTCCTACGCGGCCATGGGCGCGGCCTGGCTGATCTACAAGACCGAGGGCGAACTGCAGCACAAGGCGGTGCGCTGGCTGCGCGCCACGCTGGTGCTCACCGCGCTCGGCATGGTGGCCGTCTCGCTCGCCACCCCGCTTGCCTCCCCGCGCATCTTCGAGCGCTGGTTCGTCTATCCCGAGATCCTCTACCTGGCGCCGCTGCCGATCTTGTCGGCCATCCTGTTCATCTGGCTGTGGTGGCAGACTTTTCATCTGCCCAAGGAAGGCGACCGCCACTCCATGCTGCCGTTCCTGACGCTCGCGGCCATCTTCGTGCTCGGTTTCGCCGGCCTCGCCTGGTCGTTCTACCCCTATGTCGTGCCCGAAAAGCTGACCATCTGGCAGGCCGCCGCGGCCACCGAAAGCCTCGCCATCATCCTCGTCGGCACGCTCATCGTGCTGCCGGTGATCCTCGGCTACTCGCTCTACGCCTACCGTGTGTTCGGCGGAAAGGCGTCGGAACTCACCTACGATTAGTTGCGGCCAAGAAGCGTCAGCGCACCCGCACCGGCGAGACAGATCAGGAGCAGGCCGGCGGCGCAGTCGAATATGCGCAGGCCCCGCGGGCTGCGGATGACCCCGGCGAGCAGCCGCCCGCCGAGCGCATAGCTGAAGCAGTTCATCGTGGATGCGCCAGCAAGGCCGAAGAAGAACAGCAGGCGCAGCGTCGGATCTTCGAGATCGGCGGCGAATACGCTCGGCATGATCAGCCGCTCCAGGTAGGTCAGCGGATTAAGCCATACCGTCCGCAGCGAAGCGGCGATGCGTGCGCTCTCCGCGGGATGGTCGGCCGGCACCGCCCGCGACAGCGCCTTGCGCAGCGATGCCGTCGCGAAATAGAGCAGCGCCACGACGCCGAGCCAGGGAAGCACCGCGGTCAGCCACGCGCTCTGCTCGCTGATTTCCGCGCCGAGCCAGACCCCGACCGCGGCCAGTGTGTTGTAGCTGGCCCAGACCGTCGCGGCCACCATCACCGGCCGCGTCCGGCCGATCGCCGCCCTCAGCATCATCAGATTGTTCGGGCCGACCGAGAGCATCGACGCAAGGCCCAGCGCCAGACCGAGCTGCAGAACGGACAGGGGTTCCCGCTGCGTCGTCATGGCCGGCCGCCGCGCTTCGCAAGGCCGCGGCAAACGCCGGACCCGTTTTTTCCCAAACAACCCGACCACATGCAGTTGCCGCGCATTCCAGCCTCGCTCGGGGATGATCGCCGCGCTGTTTTGCGACGCCACGAACGAGGATTTTTCGCACAATGGCCGGTGCGCGCATCCTGCATTTGAAGGAGGCCGGTGGCGGGCGGCGAGCAAGACGCCGCGCCATCAGCGGCGGAAAGCCTTTTTGCGCGCGCCTTTCGGCATGAATCTCCTTTGCCTTTTGCTTGCCCCCTGCTAAATGCGCGGCCATGACCACACCGCTCGATCACATCCGCAATTTCTCCATCGTCGCCCATATCGACCATGGCAAATCCACGCTCGCCGACCGGCTCATCCAGATGACCGGCGGCCTAGACGCGCGCGAAATGGCGGGCAAGGAGCAGGTGCTCGACAATATGGACATCGAGCGCGAGCGCGGCATCACCATCAAGGCGCAGACCGTGCGCCTCAACTACAAGGCCAAGAACGGCGAGGACTACGTCCTCAACCTCATCGACACGCCCGGCCACGTCGACTTCGCCTATGAGGTGTCGCGTAGCCTCGCTGCCTGCGAAGGTTCGCTGCTGGTGGTCGACGCCTCGCAGGGCGTCGAGGCGCAGACGCTGGCCAACGTCTACCAGGCCATCGACAACAACCACGAGATCGTCGTGGTGCTGAACAAGATCGACCTGCCGGCCGCCGAGCCCGAGCGCATCAAGGAGCAGGTCGAGGAAGTCATCGGCATCGACGCCAGCCAGGCCGTGATGATCTCGGCCAAGACCGGCATCGGCATCGAGGACGTGCTGGAGGCGATCGTCGGCCAGCTGCCGCCCCCGCGCGAGGGCGATGCGTCCAAGCCGCTCAAGGCCATGCTGGTCGACAGCTGGTACGACGCCTATCTCGGCGTCATCGTTCTGGTGCGCGTCATCGACGGCGTGCTGAAGAAGGGCCAGACCATCCGCATGATGGGCACCGGCGCAAAATATCCGGTCGAGCGCACCGGCTTCTTCACGCCCAAGATGATCCAGGCCGACGAGATCGGCCCCGGCGAGTTCGGCTTCATCACCGCCTCGATCAAGGAAGTGGCCGACACCCGCGTCGGCGACACCATCACCGAGGACCGCCGCCCCACCGATCACGCGCTGCCGGGCTTCAAGCCGGCGCAGCCGGTTGTGTTCTGCGGCCTGTTCCCGGTCGATGCCGCCGACTTCGAAGACCTGCGCGCTGCCATGGGCAAGCTGCGCCTCAACGACGCGAGCTTCTCCTTCGAGATGGAAACGTCCGCCGCGCTTGGCTTCGGCTTCCGCTGCGGCTTCCTGGGCCTGCTTCACCTCGAAATCATCCAGGAGCGGCTGGAGCGCGAGTTCAACCTCGACCTCATCGCCACCGCCCCGTCGGTCGTCTACCGTATGGTCATGAACGACGGCACGGTGAAGGAGCTGCACAACCCGGCCGACATGCCCGACGTGGTCAAGATCGCCCACATCGAGGAGCCGTGGATCCGCGCCACCATCCTCACGCCTGACGACTATCTCGGCAGCATCCTGAAGCTTTGCCAGGACAGGCGCGGCCTCCAGGTCGACCTGTCCTATGTCGGCAAGCGCGCCATGCTGGTCTACGACCTGCCGCTCAACGAAGTCGTCTTCGATTTCTATGACCGGCTCAAGTCGATCTCAAAGGGCTATGCCAGCTTCGACTACCACCTCACCGACTATCGCGAAGGCGACCTGGTGAAGATGTCGATCCTGGTCAATGACGAGCCGGTGGACGCGCTCTCCATGCTGGTGCACCGCTCGGCGGCCGAAAAGCGCGGCCGCGTCATGTGCGAGAAGCTGAAAGAGCTGATCCCGCAGCACATGTTCAAGATCCCGATCCAGGCGGCCATCGGCGGCCGCATCGTCGCGCGCGAAACCATCTCGGCGCTGCGCAAGGACGTCACTGCCAAATGTTACGGTGGTGACGTTTCGCGTAAGCGAAAACTTCTGGAAAAGCAGAAGGAAGGCAAGAAGCGCATGCGCCAGTTCGGCAAGGTGGATATCCCGCAGGAAGCGTTTATTCAGGCGCTCAAGATGGGCGATAACTAAGAGCCCAGCGCCCTCGTGGTTCGAGGCCCGGCCTTGCCGGGCTCGCGGAACTATAATTGGCGCTCTGCGGGCCGGGCACCTCACCATGAGGGCTACTGCAACGCCGCTGCGCTAACCTTCAACGTTTGCGCAATCGTCATGGCAGGCGGGCGCGCCCCCACCCTCACGATGGGTGCGTCCTTCGAGACGGTGGCTTTCGCCGCCTCCTCAGGATGAAGGAAGTTGGCGCAACCCCACCCTCAAGATTGAGCGCTCGGCACGCCCCTTCAACGCCGCGGCATGCGCCTTCAACAATGAGCGTGGCGGCACGTCCCCACCCTCATGGTGAGGTGCGCAGTGGAGCGAAGCGGAACGGAGCCTCGAACCACGGGGGTGGCTCCAGCTATCTTTTTCTTCCTGCTGGCCAATTCCAGTAGCAGCTCATAGGCCAGCGCAACCGGCGCTAACCTTTAACGTTCGCGCAATCTTCATGGCACGCCGACGCACGCCCCCACCCTCATGGTGAGGTGCGCAGTGGAGCGAAGCGGAACGGAGCCTCGAACCACGAGGGTGGCTCCAGCTATCTCCTCTTCCTGCTCGCCAGTTCCGGCAGTCTCTCATAGGCCAGCGCAACCAGCGCTTCCTTCTTGACACGCGACCAGCCCTTGATCTGCCGCTCCCGCGCAATCGCATCGATGATCCGGTCGTAGGTTTCGGTGAACACCAGCTCCACCGGCCGCCGCTTGGAGGTGTATCCGTCGTAGATGCCCTCATTGTGCTCCCACACCCGTGCTTCGACCTCCTGCTTGGTCAGGCCTGTGTAATAGGAACCATCAGAGCAGCGCAGAATGTAGACGGTGACTTCCATGCACTGCCTCCCCCTCATCCTGAGCCCGTCGAAGGATGAGCCTGTCGGAGGTCTTTGAGCAAGCGAGAAAACCGGCGCCTGGCGCCCTCGTGGTTCGAGGCCCGGCCTTACTGAGCTTAGGAAAACACCCTGCGTCGTGCGGGCCGGGCACCTCACCATGAGGGCTACTGAAGCGCCCCTTCGCTAACCTTCAACGCTTGCGCAATCTTCACGGCAGGGGGCACGCGCCAACCCTCACGATGGGTGCGTCCTTCGAGACGGCGGCTTTAGCCGCCTCCTCAGGATGAGGGAAGTTGGCGCAACCCCACTTCAAGATTGAGCGCCGTGCACGCCCCTTCAACGCCGTGGCACGCCCGTTCAACAATGAGCGAGGCGGCACGCCCCCACCCTCATGGTGCGGTGCGGGAGTGGAGCGAAGCGGAACGGAGCCTCGAACCACGAGGGTGGCTCCAGCTATCTTTTCTTTCGGCTCGCGAGTTCCGGCAGCGCATCGTTTGCCTTCAGATCTTCGCGCGGTCCCTCTCAAACTTCATCACCCAGTTCACCTCCCAACTCCCCCCGCCATCCGTGGAAAACGCCTGTTCCCAGCGCGGGTTTTCTCCCGCCGTCCACAAAAACCGCACGCGCACCGGCTTTCCGCCCTCGACATCGTCGCCAAAGAACTCGCCGCGACCGTTTTCGAATTTTCCCACCGTCGGCGGAAACAGCCGGTGCGATTTGGTGTCGGACCAGTAGATCGACCAAAATCTTGTTTCGGGGTTGTAGAGGCGCAGTGTCATGCCGGTGAAACCGCGCGCGGGCACGAACATCTGGTCGAGATTGCCGCCGCCATCCATCACCTTTTCCACCCGCGCGGTGGCCGGAAAACTGTGCCATTCGGCGCAGCCGGTCAGCCGCTCGTTGAGGCATTCGTTGGTGATGTGCCATTCCCCGATCAGGAAATCGAAATCGGCAAATCCTTGGTCGCGCATCCGTCCCTCCCTTGATTGATGCTCGAGCATAACTGACAGCTCCTGACAACTTGCTGTCAGGAGCGATGCCTTATGACGACAAAACAGGGGGACGAAAATTCCGGTCTTTTGTCATGTCGCATCCGCGTCTGCCGCGCGCATGCGCGGCCAGGCCATTGAAATTCCGGTGTTTCGTCGGGGGGATAACCACCACCCGCGCCTGCGCCGCAAAAAACTTCATCCCCCACACCACCGCCGCCCCTTATCCTGAAGGCCAAATCCGCTTCCGCGGGAAGCCTGGTGCGCACCGGGTATCAGGTGGAAGCGTCGGTGTCCGGGCTGGTGGCGCTAACGGTGGCGCTGCTGGGTGATGAACCCCCAAGTCCGGGCCTTTGCGGCGGCTGGCCACGCGAATGTGGAGGCGACTGAGCGGGGCAAGCTCACCGGCGGGGCGCGGTAAGCCGTGCCAAAAATTACCATAGGAAGGCATGGCCCTGCGCCCCGCTTCCCGAATTCATCCCGAGCTTGTCGAGGGACAATGACCAGACGGCGAAAGCCGGGCGTGGTGGCGACAGCGGCTGGCCGGCGCTGGCTCAACCTTGCGGTGCTTCCGTGGCGAAGCTTTGTGGGCTAAGGGCAGGGGCGAGTACAACCGCTCCGGATTGCCCGCGACATGACCGAAATGCCCTTGCCGTCGTCCCCGCTGTTTCTCGGCATCGATACCGGCGGCACTTATACCGACGCGGTGCTGTGGTCGGAGAGCGCGGGCGTCACCGCCAAGGCGAAATCGCTGACGACGCGGCACGATCTGGCGGTCGGCATTTCGGGCGCGGTCGATGCGGTGCTGGCCGAGGCCAAGGCCGACCCGGCCGGCATAAAGCTGGTGTCGATGTCGACTACGCTCGCCACCAACGCTCTGGTCGAAGGGCAGGGCGGGCGCGTGGCGCTGGTCATGATCGGCTTCTCGGAAGCCGATCTCGCCCGCGACGGGCTGAAGACCGCGCTCGGCACCGACCCGGTGGTGTTTTGCGGCGGCGGCCATGACGTGCATGGCAACGCCAAGCCGCTGGAACTGGCCGAGCTCGAGGCCGCGCTGCCAGAGCTGGAGAAAACGGTGTCGGGCTTTGCCGTCTGCGCCTATTTCGCCACCCGCAACCCGGCCCACGAAATCGCCGCCCGCGATCTCATCCGCGAAAAGACCGGCCTGCCCGTCACCGCCAGCCATGAGCTGTCCGCAAAACTCGGCGGCCCGCGCCGGGCGCTGACCACGCTGCTCAATGCGCGGCTGATCTCGATGATCGACCGGCTGGTCGCCGCCACCGAAGGGTTTTTGGGCGCGCGGGGGATCAAGGCGCCGCTGATGGTGGTGCGCGGCGATGGCGCGCTGGTCTCGGCCGCCTTCGCCCGCCAGCGTCCGATCGAGACGATTCTGTCCGGCCCCGCCGCCAGCCTCGTCGGCGCCCGCCACATGACCGGCCTCGACAACGCGGTCGTGTCGGACATCGGCGGGACCACCACCGACGTCGCCGTGCTCGACAATGGCCGCCCCCGGCTCGACCCCGAAGGCGCCACCGTCGGCGGCTTTCGCACCATGGTCGAGGCGGTGGCCATGCGCACCTTCGGCCTCGGCGGGGATTCGGAGGTCGCACTGGAAGATGGCGGGCTTGCCCCGCGCATCACGCTCGGGCCGCGCCGCGTCGTGCCGTTGGCGCTCGCCGGCATGGTGCATGGCGAGGCGGTCACCGCCGAGCTGGAGCGCCAGCTGCGTGCGCCCAACCCCGGCCGCATGGACGGCCGCTTCGCCGTCCGAACCGGCGTGCCGGAGCGCCTCGCCGCCGGCCTCACCGCGCCGGAAGCCAAGCTCTACGAAGCCATCGGCCCCGTGCCGCTGCCGCTCGACCGGCTGCTCACTTCGACCGCGCAGAACGCCACGCTGAACCGGCTGGTGGGGCGCGGGCTGGTGCATGTCGTCGGCTTCACGCCGTCCGACGCCGCCCACACGCTGGGCCGCCAGTCGAACTGGGATGCCAAGGCCGCCCGCCTCGGCGCCGAGCTCTTCGCCCGCAAGCGCGACGGTCGTGGGCAGGCGATTGCCGATACGCCCGAAGCAATTGCGGAGCGCGTGCTGCTCGCCGTCACGCGCAATTCGGCCGAGGTGATTCTCGAAACCGCCTTCGCCGAGGACGGGCTGGACGGTGCGGCAACCGTCGCGCATGCGCTGGTCCAGCGTGCGGTCGACGGTCATGAAGGCATCGCCCGCTTCACGGTTGCGCTCGACCGCCCGGTCATCGGCCTCGGCGCCTCCGCGCCGCTGCATTACGCCGGCCTGCCGGGCTTCGTCGGCAATGAGTGCGTGGTGCCGCAGGATACGGATGTCGCCAATGCGCTGGGCGCCGTGGTCGGTCAGGTGCGCATCTCGGCCGAGGCGCGCGTCAGCCAGCCAAAGGAGGGGCTGTTCCGCGTCGCCTCGGGCGACGACGTGCGCGATTTCCTGAACGAGGAAGAGGCCATCCGCGTCGCCGACGCCGAGATCCGCAAGATCGCGGCCCAGCGCGCGCTGGATGCCGGCACCGACGCCGCCGAGATCGAGGTCACGCATGATGTGCGTGCGTCGATGGTGGACGGCCAGCGCATGTTCATCGAGGCGCACATTCTGGCGGTCGCCACCGGCCGGCCGCGGATCGCTGCGTGAACCCACGACTTATCCACGTTTCCCGCTGCCGATGTTATGATGCAAAGCAGCTTTTCGAGGTTTGCCGGGTTCTACGGCTTAGGGTGAATTGACCCTGCAACCCCAACGTGATCAAAGGCCGCGAAATCGTCCGTCCGCATTGGGTGTCAGGAGAAAGACTATGAGCGATATGATCGAAGCGTCGGGTCTGCGTATTGCCCGTGAGCTTCATGATTTCGTGGTGCAGGAGGCACTGCCGGGCACGGGTGTCGAGGCCGCCGCCTTCTGGGCCGGGCTTTCGGCCATCGTGCACGATCTTGCGCCCCGCAACCGCGAGCTCCTGGCCAAGCGCGACGCCATGCAGGAAAAGATCGATGCCTGGCATCGCGCCAATGGCGCGCCGGCGGACATGGCCGCCTATCGCGCCTTCCTGAAGGAAATCGGCTACCTCGTCGAGGAAGGCCCGGAGTTCAAGGTCGCCACCGAAAACGTCGATCCCGAGATCGCCGTGGTTGCCGGCCCGCAGCTCGTCGTGCCGGTCATGAACGCCCGCTATGCGCTCAATGCCGCCAATGCCCGCTGGGGTTCGCTCTATGACGCGCTCTACGGCACTGACGCCATTTCGGACGCTGACGGCGCCGAGAAGGGCAAGGGCTACAACCCCAAGCGCGGCGAGAAGGTTATCGCCTGGGGGCGCAATTTCCTCGATACCTCCGCGCCTCTGAAGGACGGCTCCTGGGCCAATGCCGGCGCCCTTTCGATCAAGGACGGCAAGCTGGTCGTGGGCTCGACCGGTCTGGCCGATCCGGCGCAGTTCGTCGGCTATCGCGGCGAGGCGGCGGCGCCGTCGGCCGTGCTGCTCAAAAAGAACGGCCTTCATGTCGAGATCGTCGTCGACCGCAACCACACCATCGGCAAGACCGATCCGGCCGGCATCGCCGACCTCGTGCTCGAAGCGGCGCTGACCACGATCCAGGACTGCGAGGATTCGGTCGCCGCGGTGGACGCCGAGGACAAGGTGGTTGCCTATCGCAACTGGCTTGGCTTGATGAAGGGCGACCTTGCCGAGACCTTCGAGAAGGGCGGCAAGAGCGTCACCCGCAAGCTGAGCGCCGACCGCGAATACACCGCGCCGGATGGCGGCAAGGTCATGCTGCCCGGCCGCTCGCTGATGCTGGTGCGCAATGTCGGCCACCTGATGACCAATCCAGCCATCCTCGACCGTGATGGCAATGAGGTGCCCGAAGGCATCATGGATGCCGCCGTCACCGGCCTCATCGCCCTGCACGATGTCGGCCCGAACGGCGCGCGGAAAAATTCGCGCACTGGCTCGGTCTATGTGGTCAAGCCGAAGATGCACGGGCCCGAAGAGGCGGCGTTTGCCGTTGAGCTGTTCGATCGCGTCGAGAAGTTGCTCGGCATGACGAAGAACACGCTCAAGATGGGCATCATGGACGAGGAGCGGCGCACCACCATCAACCTCAAGGAGAGCATCCGCGCCGCCAAGGAGCGGGTGGTGTTCATCAACACCGGCTTCCTCGATCGCACCGGCGACGAGATCCACACCTCCATGGAAGCCGGGCCGATGATCCGCAAGGGCGACATGAAGCAGTCGGCCTGGATTTCCGCCTATGAGGCGCAGAATGTCGATATCGGCCTGGAATGCGGCCTTTCCGGCCGCGCCCAGATCGGCAAGGGCATGTGGGCCATGCCGGACCTGATGGCGGCGATGCTGGAGCAGAAGATCGCCCATCCGCAGGCCGGCGCAAACACCGCCTGGGTACCGTCGCCGACGGCCGCCACGCTGCACGCCACGCACTATCACAAGGTCGATGTGCACGCGTTGCAGGAGCGTCTGAAGACTCGCCCGCGTGCAAAACTCGACGACATTCTGTCGGTGCCGGTCGCGGTGCGTCCGAACTGGACGCCGGAGGAAATCCAGCACGAGATCGACAACAACGCCCAGGGCATTTTGGGCTATGTCGTGCGCTGGATCGACCAGGGCGTCGGCTGCTCCAAGGTGCCGGACATCAACGATGTCGGCCTGATGGAAGACCGCGCCACGTTGCGCATCTCCTCCCAGCACCTCGCCAACTGGCTGCACCACGGCGTGGTCACGCACGACCAGGTCATGGAAACGATGAAGCGCATGGCGGCTGTGGTCGACCGGCAGAATGCGGACGATCCGCTCTATCGGCCGATGGCGCCCGACTTCGACAATTCCATCGCCTTCCAGGCGGCCTGCGATCTCGTCTTCAAGGGTCGCGAACAGCCCAATGGCTACACCGAGCCGGTTCTACACCGGCGCCGGCTGGAGCTGAAGGCGCGCGACCGGGCGGCCAAGTAAGGGTCGCCAGGCAAGCCGCTCATGAAGCTCCTCGCCATCGATTGCTCAGCCCGGCTTTGCGCAGCCTGCGTCTACGACGCGGACGCGGGCAAAGAGCTTGGCCGCGAGGTGCTCGACCTCGGCAAGGGCCATGCCGAGCATCTGATGGGCGTGGTCGAAGCAGCGATGAAGGCGGGCGAGCTCGCCTTTGCCGATCTCGGAGCGGTCGCCGTCTCGGTCGGGCCCGGTTCTTTCACCGGCGTGCGCGTCGGGGTCTCTGCCACCCGCGGCCTTGCGCTCGCGCTTGGCATCCCGGCCATCGGTGTCACGACCCTGGAAGCGCTCGCCGCCGAGGCGCGTGCGCTCCACGGGCCACGCACCGTGCTGGCTGCCCTCGATGGCGGGCGCGGCGAACTGCAGGCCGCGGTCTATGACGATGTCGGCGCCACGCTCTTCGAGCCAGCCGTGATCGACCTTGCGCGGGCGACCTCGCTGGCGACCGAATATGTCGCCGCCCTCGCTGGCACGGCTGCGGAAATGATCGCCGCCACCCTGCCGGGGCAGGACACCGTCATCGGGCCTGTCGGCCCGACGGCCGATATCGGCGTCTATGCAAAGCTGGCCGCCGGCAAACAGCCCGGCGAACGGCCAAAACCCCTTTACCTGCGTGAGCCGGACGCCAAGCCGCAGGCCGGCTTCGTCCTGCCGAGGAGCGGTTGAATGCGCATTCCCTTCATCACCTCGCGCCAGCGCGATTTTGTGCTGGAGCCGCTGGCGGCGAAGGACAGCGATGCCGTCTCCCTGCTGCATCGCGAGGATTTCGTGCGGCCATGGACGGGCGGCGAGTTCGCCGACCTTTTGGCCCAAAACACCGTGTTTGGCTACGCCGCGCGCGAGGTCGGACGCGGCAATGAAGCGCCTGTTGGCTTCGTGCTGGCGCGGCTCGTCGCCGGCGAAGGCGAAATCCTGACGATTGCGGTGGCCCGCGCCTACCGGCGGCAGGGGCTCGGCTGGAAGCTGATGGATGCTGTGCTGCGCGAGCTTCATGCGCAGCGCGCCGAGGCGCTGTTCCTCGAAGTCGACGAGACCAATGCAGCGGCGATCGCGCTTTACCGCCGGCTCGGCTTCCGCGAGGTCGGCAAGCGGGCCGACTACTACCGTGCCCCCGGCAGCGGCGCCAATGGCGCGCTTGTCATGCGCCGCGACCTCCGCTAGCGAATTTGGCGGTTGGAGGAACGGCACGGCGAATGTTTGCGAAGCTGCGGATAGGTCTGGCGCTTCTCTGCGTCGCGGTCGGGTTGGCCCTGCTGGTGCCATTCGCCTATCTCGGCGTCAAAACCGGGCTCTATAAGCCACGGCGCATACGGCGCTGGTGCAACGCGCTGATCCTGCGCGCGCTCGGCTTCCGTATCCATGTGACCGGAGCGATGGCAAAGAACCGCCCACTCCTGATCGCAGCCAACCACGTTTCGTGGACCGACGTCATGGTGCTTGCCTCGTTCAACGACGTCGCCTTCATCGCCAAGTCGGAAATGGCGAAGTGGCCGCTCATCGGTGGGCTGACGCGCCTGCAGGGCAGCATTTTCGTGGAGCGTGACCGCAAGCGCAAATCGGGCGAGCAGGCCAGCGAAATCGCCAGCCGCCTGGCTTCGGGCGATGCCGTGGTGCTGTTTGCCGAGGGAACGACCGGCGACGGCAACATATTGCTGCCGTTCAAGAGCACGCTCTTCGGCGCGGCTAAGCTGGCCATCGACGAGGGCGGTGCCGACAAGGTCTTCATCCAGCCGGTCGCCATCAGCTATACGCGCCTGCAGGGCCTGCCCATGGGGCGCCAGCACAGGGCGATCGCGGCCTGGGTGGGCGACCAGGACCTGGTGCCGCATGTCAAGGATCTGCTGGCCGAAGGCGCCATCGACGTGGAAGTTCATTTCGGTGAGCCGCTGGAATTTTCGGAAGGCACCAGCCGCAAGGAGACTGCGCGGAAGGTCGAGGACAGCGTGCGCAGCATGATGAACCAGGCGCTGCGCGACCCCAAGCGCTAATTCGTCACAAAGCGTGCCGAGAAAGGCCCGCCAAGAAACGTCTGTTTTTTGCCATCGAAAAGCGTTAGAAGCCGGCCCATGGAACTGGAGCAGATTTCACAGGACGGCGCCGAGACCCTCAAAGGGGCGGCAGGAGCGGCCAAGAAGGTTTTCGTGAAAACCTACGGCTGCCAGATGAACGTCTACGACTCGCAGCGCATGTCCGATGCGCTGGCCGCCGACGGCTATGTCGCGACCTCGACCATGGAGGACGCCGACCTTGTGCTGCTAAACACCTGCCATATCCGTGAGAAGGCCGCCGAAAAGGTCTATTCCGAGATCGGCCGCATCCGCGAGCTGAAGGCCGAGCGCGCCAGGAATGGCAGCGAAATGGTCATCGGCGTCGCCGGCTGCGTGGCGCAGGCGGAAGGCCGCGAGATCATCCGGCGCGCGCCGGCGGTCGATCTGGTGATCGGCCCGCAGACCTACCACCGCCTGCCCGAGGCGCTGAAGAAGGTGCGCGGCGGCGAAAAGGTCGTCGAGACCGAATACGCGCTGGAAGACAAATTCGACCATCTGCCGGAGCCCAGGCGCGCCGAGATCATCAGCCGTGGCGTGACCGCCTTCCTGACGGTGCAGGAAGGTTGTGACAAGTTCTGCACCTTCTGCGTGGTGCCTTACACGCGCGGCTCGGAGGTTTCGCGCCCCGTGGCCCAGATCGTCGCCGAAGCCGAGCGCCTGGCGGCTGCCGGCGTGCGCGAGGTGACGCTGCTTGGCCAGAACGTGAACGCCTGGCACGGCGAGGGCCCGGACGGCAACGAATGGGGCCTTGGCCGGCTGCTGGTCCGGCTTGCCGAAATCCCCGGCATTGCGCGGCTCCGCTACACCACCAGCCATCCGCGCGACATGGACGACGAACTGATCGCCGCCCATCGCGACCTGCCTTCGCTGATGCCTTACCTGCACCTGCCGGTGCAGGCGGGTTCGGATCGCATCCTGAAGGCGATGAACCGCAAGCACACGGCGGCCGACTATCTGCGCCTGATTGAGCGCATTCGGGCGGCGCGGCCGGACATTGCGATGTCGGGCGACTTCATCGTCGGCTTCCCGGGCGAGACCGATGAGGATTTCGAAGCGACGTTGGAGCTCGTGCGTGAAGTCAACTACGCGCAGGCCTTCTCATTCAAATATTCGTCGCGTCCCGGAACGCCCGGTACGGAGATGAAGGACCACGTCGCCGAAGAGGTGAAGGACGAGCGCTTGCAGCGCCTCCAGGCACTCTTGAACGAGCAGCAGACCACTTTCATCGAAGGGCTGGTGGGCAAGACCGTCGAGACGCTGATCGAGAAGCCGGGCCGTCAGCCGAAGCAGATCGTCGGCCGGTCGCCCTGGCTGCTGCCGGTTATTCTTGATGAAAATGCCGGCAAAATCGGTGAGATTGTTACTGCGCGAATCACGAGCACGGGCCACGCCAGCCTGTTCGCCGAGCGGGCCTGAGGGCACCCAGATGAGGAGATACGGTTGAACGCCGACGCGAAGAATGTGCCCTCCGGGGCATCGGACATGGCGCATATCGTTCTGACCTTCGACAACAACAAGCTTGCCAGTGCGCTCTATGGCCAGTTCGACGAGAACCTGGCGCGGGTCGAGCAGAAGCTCGGTGTCGACATCAATTCACGTGGCAATCGGCTGACTATCAAGGGCGACCCGGTCGCAGCCGAGCAGGCGCGCCGCGCGCTCGATAATCTCTACGGCATCCTGCAGAAGGGCGTCGAGATCAGCCAGTCCGATGTCGATGGCGCCATTCGCATGGCCATGGCCGCTGACGATCAGCTCACCTTGCCGACGCTGGAGCGCAAGGGCAAGGTGGCGGCGGCGCAGATCTCCACGCGCAAGCGCACCATCTACGCCCGCTCGCTGAACCAGGACGCCTATATGCGCGCGCTGGAGCGGGCCGAGCTTGTGTTCGGCATCGGCCCGGCCGGTACCGGCAAGACCTATCTGGCGGTGGCGCATGCCGCCATGCTGCTGGAGCGCGGCATGGTCGAGCGCATCATCCTGTCACGTCCGGCTGTCGAGGCCGGCGAGCGGCTGGGCTTCCTGCCCGGCGACATGAAGGAAAAGGTCGATCCCTATCTGCGTCCGCTCTATGACGCGCTCTACGACATGATGCCGGCCGACAAGGTCGAGCGCGCGATCGCAGCCGAGGTCATCGAGATCGCGCCACTGGCCTTCATGCGCGGCCGTACGCTGTCGCACGCCGCCGTCATCCTCGACGAGGCGCAGAACACCACGTCGATGCAGATGAAGATGTTCCTGACCCGCCTGGGCGAGAACTCGCGCATGATCGTCACCGGCGATCCCAGCCAGATCGACCTGCCGCCGAACACCCGCTCGGGGTTGGTGGAAGCTCTGCGCATCCTCGACAATGTATCGGGCGTGGTGACGGTGCGCTTCAACGACACCGACGTGGTCCGGCACCCGCTGGTCGCCGAGATCGTGCGTGCCTATGAGCGCGACGGCAAGATCGAGCGCGGCCTGGGCGCATCCGAACGCTGATTGGCCGAAAGCACTCCATGCAAAATTCTGTAGAGCCGAACGCGGCAGCGCTTCCCGTTGAAATCGACCTGATGGTCGAGGCTGGTAGCTGGCCTTCGGAAGAAGAGCTCGAGGCGCTGGCGAGGATTGCCGTCGCCGCCGCCGTCGCGGAGACCGGCGCCGCCGTCCCCACAGGCACCGAGCTAAGCCTCGTCTTTTCGGATGATGCCCACATCCAAATGTTGAATGCCGAGTGGCGCGGCAAGGACAAGCCGACCAACGTGCTGTCTTTCCCGGCTTTTCCGACCAAGCCCGGCCAGCCATTGCCGCCGATGATGGGCGACATAATTCTTGCGGCAGAGACGGTCGATCGCGAAGCGGCACTGGAAGGCAAGCCGCGCGCACATCATATTACTCATCTGGTGATCCATGGCTTCTTGCATCTCATGGGCTATGATCACGAAACTGACGCAGAAGCGGAGGAGATGGAGGGCCTGGAGCGCCGGGCGCTGGCTAGACTTGCCATCCCCGATCCTTACGCGTAACAGACAAGATCAACCAACCGGACGACGATGAACGAAAACCCAGATACCGCCGCCGCCAGATCGGACGTCGGGGGCGCGCCCAACGGGCCTGAAAGCGCCGAAGAGGGACCTAGTCCCAGTACGAAGCCGAGCAGTGCAGCAAGCGATCACTCCCATGACCGCCCCTCGCTGTTCGGACGCCTGGCCGGCCTCTTCAAGCACCGAAACGGATCCAGCCTGCGCGATGACCTGACGGACGCGCTGGCAGAAAGCACCGAAGCGGAAGGGTTTTCGCCCGGCGAGCGGGCGATGCTCAACAACATCCTGCGGCTGCGCGAAGTGCGCGTCGAGGATGTGATGGTACCCCGCGCCGATATCGAGGCGGTGGAAATCACGACGACACTGGGCGATCTGATGGTGCTCTTCGAGCAGTCGGGCCATTCGCGCATGCCGGTCTATTCCGAAACGCTCGACGACCCGCGCGGCATGGTGCACATCCGCGACGTGCTGGCCCATATCACCAAATTGGCCCGCACAAAGAAGGGCCGGCAGACGAAGAAGCCGCCTACCGGCGCCGTGCTGGACTTTGCCAATGTCGATCTCGCACGCACGCTGGGCGAGCTCAATCTGATCCGCACCGTGCTTTTCGTTCCGCCTTCGATGCTGGCATCGGACCTGATGGCGCGCATGCAGGCCTCGCGTACGCAGATGGCGCTGGTCATCGACGAATATGGCGGCACCGACGGGTTGGTGTCTCTGGAAGACATCGTCGAGATGGTCGTCGGCGACATCGAAGACGAACATGACGACGAAGAGCCGCTGATTACCCAGACGGCCGAGGGCATCTATGTGGTCGACGCCAAGGCCGAGATCGATGATGTTGCCAAGATGATCGGCGAGGAGTTCACGCCCGGCGAGCATAGCGAATATGTCGACACGATCGGCGGCATGATCTTCAACGCGCTCGGCCGCGTGCCGACCCGTGGCGAAGTCGTCCAGGCGATCCCCGGCTTCGAATTCCATGTGCTCGACGCCGATCCGCGCCGCGTCAAGCGCGTGCGGATCGTGCATAGCCAGAAGGGCGAGCGACGCCGCCGCTTGCCTCGTACTGAGCAGGCCTGAGTGCCGACAACGTTTGGAACGATGGCCTGTTGCTGCTAAATCTTTTGCGTGATTCTCGCGATGAGGGGTCGCGCATGGAGCGCCTAGCAGGGCGGATAATTTTGCTGTGGGGTTGGCGGCGGGCACTCACGGCATTCCTGGCCGGCGCGCTGGCCACTTTCGCGCAGGCGCCATACGACTTCTTCGCCGCCTGCTTCGTTTCGTTTCCGGTTCTTGTCTGGCTGCTCGACGGTGCCGCCGCTCCCGCCTCTGCGGGACCTCTCCGGCGCATGCTGCCGTCATTTGCCACCGGTTGGTGGTTCGGCTTCGGCTATTTCCTTGCGGGTCTGTGGTGGATCGGCGGGGCGGTGCTGGTCGAGGCTGACAGCTTCGGCTGGGCGCTGCCGCTGGCCGTCATGGGAATTCCAGCCCTTCTCGCGTTCTTCTACGGGTTTGCCTGTCTGGTCGCCCGCCTGGCCTGGAGTAACGGTATCGGCCGTATCTTCGCCCTGGCCTTCGGCTTCGGGCTCGCCGAATGGCTGCGGATGTTCCTCTTCACCGGCTTTCCGTGGAATGCGATCGGCTATGCGGTGATGCCGGTGCCGCTCCTGATGCAGAGCGTATCGGTGATCGGCCTGGTCGGTATGAACGCGCTGGCCGTGTTTGTATTTGCGATGCCCGCACTCTTGGCCGGGCAGCGCCACCTCAAGGCGGGCCTGGCGCTTGCCGTGCTGCTGGTCGCTGCGCATGTCGGCTTCGGATATTGGCGGCTTTCGGTTCCCGTGAAAGCAGACGGGCGCAGCGTTGCGGTCCGCATCGTCCAGCCGAACATCGATCTGAGCGAGAAATGGGATGCCGGCGTGCGCGACCGCATCTTCCGCACGATGCTGGACCTGTCCGGGCAGCCGCCCGAAAGCGGCGGCGCCAAGCCGGAGCTCATCCTCTGGCCCGAGACATCGGTGCCGTTCTATTTCACCGAACGTCCCGACGCTCTCGTCGCGCTGGGCGATCTCCTGGATCGCGGACAGATGCTGATTGCCGGCGCAATGCGCGGAGAGGCCGGCATTTCGGGTAAGGGCGAGGCCCGCTATTACAATTCGGTCGTCGCCATCAACGATGCCGGCGAAATCGTCGATGCGGTCGACAAGGTCCACCTCGTTCCATTCGGCGAGTACATTCCTTTTGCCGATCTGCTCGGACGCTTCGGGCTGGAGCAGTTGGTCGCCGGGCCGATGAATCTGGCGCCGGGGAATGAGCGGCACGCGATCTCGCTGCCTGGCGGCGTCAGGACACTACCCTTCATCTGCTATGAAATCATTTTTCCCGATCTGGTAGCAGTTGACGTTGCGTCAACTGATATTATTGTAAATGTTACAAATGATGCGTGGTTTGGCGACACGCCGGGCCCCTATCAACATTTCCGTCAGGCGCAGATCCGCGCCGTGGAAACAGGGCTGCCGCTGGTGCGCGCAGCCAATACAGGGATTTCCGGGGTGGTGGATCAGCGAGGTCGTATTGTTGATGCCCTGTCGGTGAACACCCGCGGCACCATCGATGCCACTGTTCCGATTGGCGGTCACGACGCGACGCTATTGGGCGGCAATCGCTTTAACGGTTTGGTCATCCTGTTTTTTGTCGGCGCTCTTGGGGTTGGAATGGGGTTTGGACAACGTCAGCGCCTGAATTGACACTTTATATATTAGAGAATCATAGTACGCCGCCCTAAAAAGGCGATCTTGGCGAGACGGGGGATGTGGGCGTTCTCGCCGCCGGATGGAAAAGAAAGCAGAAAAAGCCGGAGCGCGGCGAGGAAGACATGAACGAAAAGGAAAATAAGAAGAAGCCCAATCCGACGGACGTTTATGTCGGAAGCCGGATAAGACTACGTCGAAATATGCTTGGAATGAGCCAGGAAAATCTCGGCGAACAGCTTGGAATAACCTTTCAGCAGATACAGAAGTATGAGAAGGGCACGAACCGCGTCGGCGCAAGTCGACTTCAGGCCATTTCTTCGACCCTTGGCGTGCCGGTTTCCTTCTTTTTCGAGGACTTCCCGAGCCAGGATGGGGCGTCTGGCAAAGGTTTCGCCGAAGAATCTTCCTCCGGTTTTGGCCTGGATTTCGTCACCAGCCCAGAAGGCCTTCAACTCAACCGTGCGTTCTTCAAGATCTCTGATGTCAAGGTTCGTCGCAAGATCATCGAGCTCGTCAAGGCACTTGCCGCGGACGACGACTGACCCGCGGCGACCGGCGCAAGGTCGCCGATTTCAGGTCGCCAATTCCACGAAGGGCTTGATCCACGAAAAAACCGAGCTTGACTGGCTCCGCGCGGGTTCGCTAACGGTGTCTGGCCAAATGCGGCATCCTGCCGCTCGTTCTTTCAAGAGGGGACACCCGTGACGCGGCAAAACTATCTCTTCACCAGTGAATCCGTATCCGAAGGCCATCCCGACAAGGTCTGCGACCGAATTTCCGACGAGATCGTTGACCTGGTCTATCGTGAGGCCAAGAAGGCTGGAATGAATCCGTGGGACGTGCGCGTTGCATGCGAAACGCTCGCCACCACCAATCGTGTCGTGATCGCCGGCGAAGTTCGCGTGCCGGCGACGCTGCTGAAATCCGACAAGGATGGCAAGCCGCTGCATGACGCCAAGGGCCATCCGATCATCAACCCATCCAAGTTCCGCTCCGCCGCCCGCCGCGCGATCCGCGCCATCGGCTACGAGCAGGACGGCTTCCACTGGAAGCACGCCAAGGTCGACGTTTTGCTGCACGCCCAGTCGGCCGATATCGCCCAGGGCGTTGACAAGGCCGCTGACGCCAACGCCGAAGGTGCCGGCGACCAGGGCATCATGTTCGGCTATGCCTGCCGCGAGACCCCGGACCTGATGCCGGCGCCGATCTATTACAGCCACAAGATCCTGGAGCTGCTCTCGGCCGCACGCCGCGAAGGCAAGGGCGATGTCGGCAAGCTTGGCCCCGACGCCAAGAGCCAGGTGACCGTTCGCTATGTCGACGGCAAGCCGTTCGAAGTCACGCAGATCGTGCTTTCGACCCAGCATCTCGACCCGAGCTGGGATTCGAAGAAGGTTCGCAGCGTTGTCGAGCCCTATATCCGCGAGGCACTGGGCGAGCTGAAGATCGCCGAAAACTGCAACTGGTACATCAACCCCACCGGCAAGTTCGTAATCGGCGGTCCTGATGGCGACGCGGGCCTCACCGGCCGCAAGATCATCGTCGACACCTATGGCGGCGCGGCCCCGCATGGCGGCGGCGCCTTCTCTGGCAAGGACACCACCAAGGTTGACCGTTCGGCCGCCTATGCAGCGCGCTATCTGGCCAAGAACGTGGTCGCCGCCCGGCTCGCCGACCGCTGCACAATCCAGCTGTCCTACGCCATCGGCGTTGCGCAGCCGCTGTCGGTCTATGTCGATCTGCACGGCACTGGAAGGGTTGACGAGGCGGTTCTCGAGAAGGCTCTGCGCGAGGTGATGGATCTGTCGCCCTCGGGCATTCGTCGTCATCTCGATCTCAACAAGCCGATCTACGCCAAGACCACCGCCTACGGCCATTTCGGCCGCAAGCCGGGCCGCGACGGTTCCTTCTCCTGGGAGAAGACCGACCTGATCAAGGCCATCAAGGACGCTGTGGCGGCCGAAGACGCATTGGCGGCCTGAGTTCTCAGGCCGCCGCAACTACCGGACTTCTTGTCATGAATGCTGAAACACGGCCCAGCCGCTCGAGCGAAGCTTTTTTCGGGCGGCGCCATGGCAAGACCATCCGGCCTTACCAGGCGTCGGCGCTCGATGCGGGGCTTGCCAAATACGGGCTTGACCTGTCCGAGCCCGCGCCGGCGGATGTTCGCACCCTCTTCTCCGCTCCCGTTGCAGATGTCCGTCTGGAGATCGGCTTCGGCGGCGGCGAGCACCTTTATCACATGGCTTCGCAGCACCCTGGTACGGGCTTCATCGGCGTCGAGCCGTTCGTCAACGGCATGGCGCGCCTGATGACGACGATGGCGGAAAAGCCGCTGCCCAACCTGCGGGTCTACGATGACGATGCGGTGCGGGTGCTGGACTGGCTGCCAGAAGGCACCATTTCCGGCATCGACCTGCTCTATCCGGATCCTTGGCCGAAGAAGCGGCACTGGAAGCGTCGCTTCGTCGGCAGGGCCAATCTTGATCGCTTCGCCCGTGTGATGGCGAAGGGAGCGAAATTCCGCTTTGCCTCCGACATCGACACTTATGTGAACTGGACGTTGCAGCATTGCCGCGCCCATCAGGCGTTCGAATGGCAAGCTGACAGCGCTGCCGACTGGCATACCCCCTATGAGGGCTGGATCCGCACGCGCTACGAGGCAAAGGCCGTCAGGGAAGGGCGCCGTTCGGCCTATCTGACCTTCCTGAAGGTTCCGGCTTAGCGTCTTTCGCTACGCCGACGAATGCGCAGTCTGCGGCTGGGCGGCTGTTCATTGCAGCTGTCGCAGTCATGCGCCTCATCGTACGGGCGCAGAGCTGGCGCGGTTCGCCGACGAGGATTGAACCCGGACGGGTATTTTCGCGATTAGAAGCGGTTAATCCTGCGGAATTCCTCGGCGTCGAGGCCGAGACGGTGCAGGTTGCCGGCATAGGTCTGGCGACCGTGCGATACTGCCGAGGCTGCGGCGATCGCGTTGCCGAGAAGCATGAAGAGTTCGCCCAGCTTGGAGTTACGCTGGCGGGTAAACATGATAATTTCCTTTTGATGTTGCACTGCAGCATAAATAGCTGATGCCGGCCGAAAGCGCCAGAGCGTGCCGCGCAGGGCAGCCATGCGGCCCGCACATTGGTGGATTTCCCTTGTTGGCGGTGCCGTCGCGGGCTTGAAAACGGCCGGACCTTGGGCTATGTAAGTTTCAAATTCTTGGTCGGTATGACGGAGAGTGGGTCCATCCGGTCCCGCTCTTTTTTGTTACCGGCTTCAGCCCTGGAAGCAGAATGACGGCAGAGACTGGCAATATCGAAGGCGACGACCGTATCATCCGCGAGAGCGGCGTAGACGCACGCGTGGCGGCGATCATCGCGCCTGTGCTGCGCGCCACCGGCTTCCGGCTGGTTCGCGTGCGCCTCTCGGGCCAGAACGGCCTGACGCTGCAGATCATGGTCGAGCGCGAGGACGGCACGATGACCGTCGAGGACTGCGAAGAGGTGAGCCGCGCGGTTTCGCCTGTTCTCGATGTCGATGACCCGATCGAGAAGGCCTACCATCTGGAAGTCTCGTCGCCCGGCATTGATCGCCCGCTGGTGCGCAAGGTCGATTTCACGACCTGGGCCGGCCATCTGGTGAAGCTCGAGACCTCCATCCTTGTTGCTGATCGCAAGCGCTTCCGCGGCCGGATCGGCGAAGCGGACGAGGAAAGCGTGGTGATCGAGCGCGACCAGCCTGCCTATGGCGAGGAGCCGACGGTGCGGATTCCGTTTGAGACGATCGCCGACGCAAGGCTGATCTTGACCGACGATCTGATCCGCGATGCGCTGAGCAAGGACAACAAGGCGCGCAAGGAAGCCAAGAAACGCCGCGGCGAAGAAGTCGACGAAGACAGCGCGGAAGACGAAACCGAAACCGAAGAGTGATTGAACGGCCGGCCAGCCGGCGTTGTTCAGGGAGACCAAGATGGTAGTCAGTGCGAACAGACTTGAACTGCTGCAGATCGCCGATGCGGTCGCGCGTGAAAAGTCGATCGACAAGCAGATCGTCATCGCTGCGATGGCCGATGCGATCCAGAAGGCCGCACGCTCGCGCTACGGCCAGGAAACCAATATCCGCGCCGACATCAATCCTCAGACCGGTGAGATGAAGCTGCAGCGGCTGATGGAAGTCGTGGAGACCGTCGAGGACTACGCGACGCAGATCGCGCTTTCCTCGGCGCGCGAGCGCAATCCCGATGCCCAACTCGGCGACTTCATCGCCGAACAGCTGCCGCCGATGGATTTCGGCCGCATCGCCGCCCAGTCGGCCAAGCAGGTCATCGTGCAGAAGGTGCGCGAGGCCGAGCGTGATCGTCAGTACGACGAATACAAGGATCGCATTGGCGAGATCGTCAACGGCACGGTCAAGCGCGTCGAATATGGCAACGTCATCGTCGACCTCGGCCGTGGTGAGGCGATCATCCGTCGCGACGAGCTGATCCCCCGCGAAAGCTACAAGTACGGCGACCGCGTCCGCGCCTATGTCTACGACGTGCGCCGCGAACAGCGCGGCCCGCAGATCTTCCTGTCGCGTACGCATCCGCAGTTCATGGCGAAGTTGTTCACCATGGAAGTGCCGGAAATCTACGACGGCATCATCGAGATCAAGTCGGTGGCCCGCGATCCGGGCTCGCGCGCCAAGATCGCCGTTATCAGCCGTGACTCGTCGATCGATCCCGTCGGCGCTTGCGTCGGTATGCGCGGTTCGCGCGTCCAGGCCGTCGTTGGCGAGCTCCAGGGCGAAAAGATCGACATCATTCCGTGGTCGCCTTCGGCCGCGTCCTTCATCGTCAACGCTTTGCAGCCGGCGGAAGTCGCCAAGGTCGTTCTCGACGAAGACGCCGAGCGCATCGAAGTCGTGGTGCCGGATGATCAGCTGTCGCTGGCCATCGGTCGCCGCGGTCAGAACGTGCGCCTGGCCTCGCAGCTCACCGGTTGGGACATCGACATCCTGACCGAGCAGGAAGAGTCCGAGCGTCGCCAGAAGGAATTCGTCGAGCGCTCAACGCTCTTCATGGAAGCCCTCAACGTCGACGAGATGGTCGGTCAGGTGCTGGCTTCGGAAGGTTTTACCAGCGTCGAGGAAGTCGCCTATGTCGACTCCGACGAGATTTCGTCGATCGACGGCTTTGACGAGGACACCGCCTCTGAAATCCAGCAGCGCGCCCGCGAATATCTCGACCGTATCGAGGCCGAGCATGACGCCAAGCGCAACGAGCTGGGCGTTGCCGACGAGCTGCGCGAAATTCCGGGCATCACCACCGCCATGCTGGTGGCACTCGGCGAGGACGGCGTGAAGACGGTCGAGGACTTCGCCGGTTATGCGGTCGACGACCTCGTCGGCTGGAAGGAGCGCAAGGACGGCGAAACCAAGTTCTATCCGGGCGTTCTGGCGAGCTTCGGCGTTACCCGCGCCGATGCCGAGCAGATGGTCATGGCCGCGCGTCTCAAGGCCGGCTGGATCACCGAGGAAGAGGCTGTCGCCGAAGAAGGCGAAGCCGAAGCCACCGGTGAGTGAGGTGGCCGCGCATCAACCCGGATATGACCTTGGACGAGATGAACGATCGCACCTGCATCGTCACGCGCAAGACCGCCGAGCCGGATGAACTCATCCGTTTCGTCGTCGCGCCAGATGGCGTGGTCGTTCCCGATCTGAAGAGAAAGCTTCCCGGTCGAGGTTGCTGGGTCACCGCTGATCGCCTACATGTAGACAAGGCCGCGGGCAAAAATCTCTTTGCCCGCGTTTTTAAGAAGGATGTCATCTTGCCGCCGGACCTCGGCGCGATGGTCGACAGCCTCCTTGCAAAGTCGGCGCTTGGCGCCTTGGGCCTTGCTCGAAAGGCCGGCGCCGTTGCACTCGGCGCTACAAAGGTGGAAAGTACCGTCCGCAGCGGCCGTGCGCTTCTCGTTCTTCATGCTGAAGAGGCGGCGGAAGATGGCCTGCGCAAGATTACTCAGGCGCGACGGGCCACAGCATATGCTGGTGGGCCCGAGACCTATGCTTACAAACTTTTTTCGGAAGCCGATTTGAGTTTGGCATTGGGGGCCACAAATGTGATACATGCAGCCGTTCTCGCTGACGACGCGGGAAGAGCGGTTCAGAAGCGCATGGTTGCGCTTGACCGATACCGGGGCGGATCCTCGGAAGACCGGGCAATGTTTGCGGCAATTGCTGACGAAGATGACGCCGCAGAGGATATGGAATGAGCGATACGAAATCGGGTGACGACAACACTTTGAGCGTCAACACGAAGAAGACCTTGACGTTGAAGCGTCCCGGCGTTGAGCAGGGCACGGTGCGTCAGAACTTCTCGCACGGACGCACCAAGTCGGTCGTCGTCGAGACCAAGAAGCGCAAGTTCACCATTCCCGGCGAGAAGCCGGAGCCTGTCGCGGCCGCGCCGGTGGTGCATGCCCCGAAGCCGCAGCCGGCTCCTGCGCCCGTGGCACGCGAGGTTCCGCGCCCTGCGCCGAGGCCCGCTCCTTCCCCCGCTCCCAGGTCCGCTCCCAGGCCCACTTCCTCGAACGAACGTTCGGGCATGGTGCTGAACGAACTGTCGTCGAGCGAGATGGAAGCACGTCGTCGTGCGCTTGAGGACGCGGTTGCTCGCGAGGCCGAAGACCGCGCCCGCGCCGCCGAGGATGCCAAGCGCCGCCAGGAAGAGGATGAGCGCCGCCGCCGCGAGCGTGAGGAATCGGCCCGTCGTCAGGCCGAGGAAGAAGCACGCATTCAGGCCGAGGCCGAAGCCCGCCGCCGCGCCGAGGACGAAGCCCGCCGCCGTGCGCCGCAACAGATCGAGATCGCTGATGAACGCGAGCCCGAGGTGAAGAGCAAGAGTGCTCCCTCGCCGCGTGGCATTGGTGCCGGCGCTGCCAGCGCCCCGGCCAAGCGTGTCGTTGCCCCCGAGGTCGCGCGCCCGACGAAGACCAAGGGCGAAGACGATCGCCGCCGCGGCAAGCTGACGCTCAACACCGCAACCTCGGACGATGGTGATTCCGCCCGTGCGCGTTCGCTGTCGGCCATGCGTCGCCGGCAGGAGAAGTTCAAGCGCGCCATGCATCAGGAGCCGCGCGAGAAGATTTCGCGCGAAGTCGTCCTGCCTGAGACCATCACGGTCCAGGAACTGGCGGGCCGTATGGCCGAACGTGCCGTGGACGTCGTCAAGTTCTTCATGAAGCAGGGCCAGATCCTGAAGCCAGGTGATGTCATCGACGCCGACACGGCCGAATTGGTGGCCGCCGAATTCGGCCACACGGTCCGCCGTGTCGCGGATTCCGACATCGAGGAAGGCCTGTTCGACATCCCGGATCGTCCGGAGGACATGGAGACGCGTTCGCCGGTCGTTACCATTATGGGCCACGTCGACCACGGCAAGACCTCGCTGCTGGACGCCATCCGCAATGCGAATGTGGTGTCGGGCGAAGCCGGCGGCATCACCCAGCACATCGGTGCCTATCAGGTCGAAAAGAACGGCCAGAAGATCACCTTCATCGACACCCCCGGCCACGCCGCCTTCACGGCGATGCGTGCCCGTGGTGCACAGGCAACCGATATCGCGATCCTCGTGGTTGCGGCCGACGACAGCGTGATGCCGCAGACGATCGAATCCATCAGCCACGCCAAGGCGGCCGGTGTTCCAATCATCGTGGCGATCAACAAGATCGACAAGCCGTCCGCCGACCCGCAGAAGGTGCGTACCCAGCTTCTGCAGCATGAGGTGTTCGTCGAATCGATGGGCGGTGAAGTTCTGGACGTCGAGGTTTCGGCGACCAAGGGCACCAATCTCGACAAGTTGCTCGAGGCGATCCTGCTGCAGGCCGAAGTGCTCGACCTCAAGGCCAATGCGAACCGCACGGCCGAAGGCGTGATCATCGAGGCCAAGCTCGACAAGGGGCGCGGCTCGGTCGCCACCGTGCTGGTGCAGACCGGAACCCTGCTGGTCGGCGACATCGTCGTGGCCGGCAACGAATGGGGCCGGGTGCGCGCACTGGTCACCGATCGCGGCGATCACATCAAGGAGGCGCTGCCTTCGACGCCGGTGGAAATCCTGGGTCTCCAGGGCACGCCGCAGGCAGGCGATCGCTTTGCCGTGGTCGACAACGAGGCCAAGGCCCGCGAGATCACCGAATACCGCCAGCGCAAGGCGCGCGACAAGGCTGCCGCACGGCATGCCGGCCAGCGCGGCTCGCTGGAGCATATGATGTCGCAGCTGCAGTCCAGCGGCCTGAAGGAGTTCCCGCTGGTCATCAAGGCCGACGTGCAGGGCTCGGTGGAAGCGATCGTGGCCGCACTCGACAAGCTCGGCACCGACGAGGTGCGTGCGCGTATCGTGCATGCTGGTGCCGGTGGCATCACCGAGAGCGACGTCTCGCTCGCCGAGACCTCGGGCGCCGTGATCATAGGCTTCAACGTGCGTGCCAACCCGCAAGCACGTCAGGCCGCCGAGGCTGCTGGCATCGACATCCGCTACTACAGCATCATCTACAGCCTTGTGGATGACATCAAGGATGCGATGTCGGGATTGCTGTCGCCGGAGCGTCGCGAGACCTTCATCGGCAATGCCGAGATCCTCGAGGTGTTCAACATCACCAAGATCGGCAAGGTCGCTGGCTGCCGCGTCACGGAAGGCAAGGTGGAGCGTGGTGCGGGCGTACGCCTGATCCGCGACAACGTCGTCATCCACGAAGGCACGCTGAAGACGCTGAAGCGCTTCAAGGACGAAGTGTCCGAAGTGCCGGTCGGCCAGGAATGCGGTATGGCCTTCGCCAACTACGAAGACATCCGCCAGGGCGACATCATCGAGTGCTTCCGCGTCGAGATGGTGACCCGGAGGCTCTGATAGCCGTCCGCGTCTAGCTGGTTAGACATGCCGTACGGTGGCGCGTTGCGCTGCCGTACGGATGGCTTTTGTGCTTGCGGTTTGACCCCGCGCTCCAATCAGGATTGCACCCAATATGTCACGTTCTATCTCTTCCGGGCCTTCCCAGCGCCAGCTGCGCGTTGGCGAGCAGGTGCGCCACGCTTTGTCCCAGACCCTGCAGCGCGGCGAAGTCCGCGACGATCTGATCGAGACGACCGTGATCTCGATCTCCGAGGTGCGCATGTCGCCGGACCTGAAAATCGCGACCGCTTTCGTCTCGCCGCTCGGCGCGCCGGACGATAAGGCGGTCGTCGATGCGCTGAACCGTCATGCGCGCTTCATCCGCGGCCGCGTTTCGGGAGCACTCAGGCAGATGAAATACATGCCCGAGTTCCGTTTCAGGCTCGATACGAGCTTCGACAACTTCACCAAGATCAACGAACTGCTCAAATCCCCGGAAGTGCAGCGGGATTTGAATGCCGACGACGACAAGGAGCAAGAATAACAATGGGTCGCCGAGGCAAGAAGAAGGGTCGGCCGGTTTCGGGCTGGGTCGTTTTCGACAAACCGGTGGGCATGGGCTCGACCGAGGCCGTCTCCAAGATCAAGTGGCTTTTCCAGGCCGAGAAGGCTGGCCATGCCGGCACGCTGGACCCGCTTGCGTCCGGCATGCTGCCGATCGCGCTGGGCGAGGCCACCAAGACCGTGCCCTATGTGATGGACGGCGCCAAGATCTACCAGTTCACCGTCGCCTGGGGCGAAGAGCGTTCGACCGACGACCTGGAAGGTCCGGTCACCAAGACTTCCGACAAGCGTCCGACCGAGGCGGAAGTCCGCGCGCTGCTGCCGAATTACACCGGCGTGATCATGCAGACGCCGCCGCAGTTTTCCGCCATCAAGATCGCCGGCGAGCGCGCCTATGACCTGGCTCGCGAAGGCGAGACCGTCGAGATTCCCGCGCGCGAGATCGAGATCGGCCGCCTCGACATTCTCGAAAGCACCCCGGAAGGGCACACGGTTTTCGAGATCGAGTGCGGCAAGGGCACCTACGTACGCTCGCTGGCCCGCGACATGGGCCGTGACCTCGGCTGCTTCGGCCATATCGCGGCGCTCCGCCGTGTGGAGGTCGACCCCTTCACCGAGGAAGATTTCGTCACGTTGCAGGAACTAGAAGCTGCGGCGCCCACTGCCGAGGCCAGGACTTCCGGCGAGGAACTCAATTTCGGCGCGCTTGACGATTATCTGCTCGATACGGGTGCTGCGCTCGAATGTTTGCCGCAGGTCGCGCTGAGCGACGATGCGGCAACCAAGGTCAGGCTCGGCAACCCGGTCATCATACGCGGGCGCGACGCGCCGGTGGAGGCTGACGATGCCTGCGTGACCGCGCGCGGCAAGCTCCTGGCGATCGGTGCGATCGAAGCGGGCATGTTCAAGCCGCGTCGGGTGTTCAGCGTCTAAGGCGCCGATTCGGCCAGTTTACATTAGCTCTGGCCTTTCCGCGTGTTTTGGACTATATGCGCCGCAGCATTGTGCCAAAGTGGCGCGATGTGCATCGGCCCCTGCTGGACGACATCCCGGCTGTGGGCATCTCGTTTCCTCCAGATCGAAAGGGAAAAACACGATGTCGATTACTGCCGAACGCAAGAAGCAACTGATTGCAGAGTTCGCCACCGTTGCGGGCGACACCGGTTCGCCCGAGGTCCAGGTTGCGGTTCTCTCGGAGCGCATCAAGAACCTGACCGAGCACTTCAAGGACCACAAGAAGGACAATCACTCCCGTCGTGGTCTTCTGGCTCTGGTTTCGCAGCGCCGCAGCCTGCTTGATTACCTCAAGCGCAAGGATGGGGCCCGCTACCAGACGCTGATCGAGAAGCTCGGCCTGCGTCGCTAAAGCTCTGACCGGCGGATCCCACAAAGGTCCGCCGGTCTGCCATTCGGACCCGGCAGCAGTATCGGGTTCGCGAGCGTCCAGATGCCAAAGGACGGCAAATCGGACGCCAACGGTTCGACCAGGCAAAGGGCCGGTCGAAACCGCCTCATGGGACAGGTCATGGGGCAGGATTGCAGGATGCCTGGCGCGTCGCCCTGACGCTTCAAGTCCAGACCTCCCGTTGTCTTGCCCGTGGCTCGTCCAAAACAAGCCAGGGAAGCGCGCGCGAAAGTGCGCTGACTTCCCGCATTTGAAGGACAGGACATGTTCAATCATCACAAAGTGGAAATCGAGTGGGCGGGTCGCCCGCTTATCCTCGAAACCGGCAAGATCGCACGTCAGGCTGACGGCGCCGTCATGGCCACCTATGGCGAGACCGTCGTTCTGGCCACCGTCGTTTCGGCCAAGGAGCCGAAGCCGGGCCAGGACTTCTTCCCGCTGACCGTCAACTATCAGGAAAAGACCTATGCTGCCGGCAAGATCCCGGGCGGCTACTTCAAGCGTGAAGGTCGTCCGAGCGAGAACGAGACGCTCGTCTCGCGCCTGATCGACCGCCCGATCCGTCCGCTCTTCGCCGATGGCTACAAGAACGACACGCAGGTCATCATCACCGTCATGCAGCACGATCTGGAGAACAATCCGGACATCGTGTCGATGGTTGCCGCCTCGGCAGCGCTGACGCTTTCCGGCGTGCCCTTCATGGGCCCGATCGGCGGCGCGCGCGTCGGCTACATCAATGGCGAATACGTGCTGAACCCGCATCTCGACGAGATGCCGGAATCGAAGCTCGACCTCGTCGTTGCCGGCACCGGCGAAGCCGTGCTGATGGTCGAGTCGGAAGCCCAGGAGCTTTCGGAAGAGGTCATGCTCGGCGCCGTCATGTTCGGCCACAAGGGCTTCCAGCCGGTGATCGACGCGATCATCAAGCTGGCAGAGCTGGCCGCCAAGGAGCCGCGCGAGCACATCACGGAAGACCTCTCGGAACTCGAGAAGGAAATGCTGGCCGTCGCGGAAGCCGATCTGCGCGAGGCCTACAAGATCGTCGACAAGCAGCAGCGCTATGCCGCCGTCGACGCGGCCAAGGCCAAGGTCAAGGCAGCTTTCGCCGCTGAAGGCGATGAGGCTCCCAAGTGGTCGGCCGAGCAGGTCGCCGGTGTGTTCAAGGAACTCCAGGCCAAGATCGTGCGCTGGAACATCCTCGACACGGGCAGCCGCATCGACGGCCGCGACCTCAAGACCGTGCGCGCCATCGTGTCGGAAGTCGGCATCCTGCCGCGCACCCACGGCTCGGCCCTGTTCACCCGCGGTGAGACGCAGGCGATCGTCGTCGCCACGCTCGGCACCGGCGAGGACGAGCAGTATGTCGACGCGCTGACCGGCATGTACAAGGAGACCTTCCTCCTTCACTACAACTTCCCGCCCTTCTCGGTCGGTGAGACTGGCCGCATGGGCTCGCCCGGCCGTCGCGAAATCGGCCACGGCAAGCTCGCCTGGCGCGCCATCCACCCGATGCTGCCGAGCCCGGAACAGTTCCCCTACACGCTGCGCGCGGTGTCGGAGATCACCGAGTCCAACGGTTCGTCCTCGATGGCTACCGTCTGCGGCACCTCGCTGGCCCTGATGGACGCCGGCGTGCCGCTGGCCAAGCCGGTTGCCGGCATCGCCATGGGCCTGATCAAGGAAGGCGACCGCTTCGCGGTTCTGTCCGACATCCTGGGTGACGAAGACCACCTCGGCGACATGGACTTCAAGGTGGCCGGCACCACCCACGGCATCACCGCCCTGCAGATGGACATCAAGATCAGCGGCATCACCGAGGAGATCATGCAGATCGCTCTCGGCCAGGCCAAGGATGGTCGTACCCATATCCTCGGCGAGATGTCCAAGGCGCTTTCCGAGGGCCGCAAGGAACTCGGCGAGTTCGCGCCGCGCATCGAGGTCATGCACATCCCGACCGACAAGATCCGCGACGTCATCGGCTCGGGCGGCAAGGTGATCCGCGAGATCGTCGAAAAGACCGGCGCCAAGATCAACATCGAGGACGACGGCACGGTCAAGATCGCTTCGTCGAACGCTAAGGAGATCGAGGCGGCTCGCAAGTGGATCCACACCATCGTTGCCGAGCCGGAAGTGGGCGAGATTTACGAAGGCACGGTCGTCAAGACCGCTGACTTCGGCGCTTTCGTGAACTTCTTCGGCCCGAAGGACGGTCTGGTCCACATCTCGCAGCTCTCCAACGAGCGCGTCGCCAAGACCTCGGACGTCGTCAAGGAAGGCCAGAAGGTCTACGTCAAGCTCATGGGCTTCGACGAGCGCGGCAAGGTTCGCCTGTCGATGAAGGTCGTCGACCAGGAGACCGGCAAGGAAATCGTCAAGGAAAAGAAGTCCGAGGACGAGGAAACCGCCGCCTGATCCAGGCTGCCGTTCCAAGATAAACAAGCGGGCGCCTTACGGCGCCCGTTTTCGTTTTGGAGCCGCGACTGGCTGCCGAAGACGCGCTAGCGGAAGAAGCGACCCTCGCCGGACGGCAGTTCAATCCTGCGCGAGATGTCGAGTGCGGTCAAAAATGCCTCGTCGTGACTGACGACGATGAGCGCGCCGTCATAGGCGCGTAAGCCCGCCTCGATTGCCTCGATCGCTTCCAGATCGAGGTGATTGGTCGGCTCGTCGAGAACCAGCAGGGGCGGCGGTGCGGTGCCGCCAAGCGCACAGCCCATCCCTGCGCGCAGCAATTCCCCGCCGCTCAATTCCGAGACCATCTGCAGTGCCGCATCAGCTCGGAACTTGAAACGCGCAAGGGCAGCGCGGCAGGCATTCTCGTCGTCCAGCGGATTGATCCGGCGGAAATTGTCGCGGATCGATGCCAGAGGATCGAGCATGCTTACACGCTGGTCGAGCATCGCAAACTCGGTCGTGACCTGGACGCTTCCGGAGAAGGGACGCAGGCGGCCAGCGATAAGCTCGAGCAGCGTCGTCTTGCCGGAGCCATTCGGCCCGGTGACGGCAACGCGTTCCGGGCCGGTCACGCTGAGCGACAGGTTAGTGAATACGGGACGGTCCGGCGCGTAGCCGGCGCTGACGCTATCCAGCATCAGCACGGTCTTGCTCGGCGAAAGCCCGGTTGGTGGCAATGTCACGGCCATGGGCTGCAGCACCTCGATGCGGCCCCTTGCCGTGGCGACGGCTTCGAGGGCTTGCGACTGGCGGTCGCTGGCCAGACGGACCTGGGCACCGCCACTGTTTTCGCTTCGTGACTTCAGCCCGCCAAGCACGATGCGCGGGGCGCCGCCCTTCAGGGCCTGTCTGCGGCCATTGCCGTCCCTGCGCGCCTTACGTTCCTGTGCGACTTGTGTGGCGCGGGCAACCTCTGACGCCTGCTTCTCGGCGTGATCGAGATCATGCTGCACTGAGGCCAGCTCCAGTGCCTTGCGCTCGCGATAAACGCTCCAGTTGCCGCCGTAGCGGGTGGCGCCAAGCGAGGTGAGTTCGACAATCTCGTCCATGAGTTCGAGAAGCTCGCGGTCATGGCTGACGACGAGAGCACCCCGACGCCAGTTCGCCAGCATGTCGTAGAGCGTGAGCCGGCCGCCCCGGTCGAGATTGTTGGTGGGCTCGTCCATCAAGAGGAAATCGGCTTCCGAGAAGTGCAGAGCCGCGAGCCCAGCGCGCGTGCGCTGGCCGCCGGACAGCTTGTGCAGCGGCGTTTGGGGACCGACATCGAGCCCAATCTTCGCCAGCGCCGCTTCCATGCGGGCTTCGAGCTGCCAGTCGACGTCTGCCAACTCCTCCAGCGTCGCGTTGCCTTCATAGGCCCGCTGCAACAGCGCAAGCGCATCGCTGACGCCGAAAAGATCCGTGATGGTCTCTTCCGGGCCCACCTGTACCGATTGTTTGAAAATGCCGAGCCTGCCGCTGACGGAAATCGAGCCGGATGAGGGCGCCAGCGTCCCGGCAATTAGAGCGACGAGTGTGCTTTTGCCGACGCCATTGCGGCCGATGAGACCCGTTCGTCCGGGGCCGAAAGCGAGGTCTATGCCGGAGAGAAGGGCGCGACCGTCAGGCGTGGAAAGGCGGAGATTGGATAAAGCTATTGAAGCAGGCATGCGTAATGATTTCCCTGATGACAAAGCGGATTCGCGTTGCGGTCAGGTTGAAATCACATTCGATGCGTTGCTCCTTTTGGGGTGTATCAGCGGGCATGACTAAGTGTTGCCGCCGAACAGTGCAAGGGGTTTGCCCTTAACAGGCTGCGGAAGACGCGGGAAGGGGCTGGCATCCTCCCGGAATTGTTCTATCAGCAGCACATGACCCGCGACGCGCTAAAAACCCTGTTCCATCCATTCGAGGCCGAGGCACTGCCGCCGCCAGGTAACGGCGCGCGCGTGCTGTTTCTCGGCGCGGAGCCGGGCTTTCGCCTGCCTGAAGGCTTTGAGGCCGAGCTGTCGCTCGTCCAGGGATTTCGGCCCTGGCACAGGCCCCTGGAGGCCACAGGCAGCCGCGTGACGCCTTTGCCGGAAGGAGAAGGCTTCGATGCCGCTCTGGTGCTCTGCGGTCGCCACAGGGGCGCCAATGAGCTTTTGATCGCCGAGGCGCTCGCGCGTGTGGGTGAGGGTGGTCTGATACTGATAGCGGGCAGCAAGGTCGATGGCATAGCCAGCCTGCGCAAGCGCATGGGCGAGCTTGTCCCGATCGTAGACCAATTGCCCAAACATCACGGCATCGCCTTCTGGCTGCGACGACCCGCGGAAGTGGCGGGCATCGTGGAGCAACTGCGTGTGGGTAATGGCGAGCGGCTGCTCGATGGGCGTTTCGTCACCGCGCCCGGCATGTTCTCGGCCGACGAGATCGATGCGGGTTCGCGGCTCCTGGTGGAGAACCTGCCCGACAAGGTGTTCGGCGCAGTCGCCGATTTCTGCGCCGGCTGGGGTTTTATCGCAGCCGAACTGGCCCAGCGCTTCCCAAAACTGTTCACGCTCGATCTCTACGAGGCGGATTTTTCGTCACTCGAAGCGGCAAAGCGCAACCTGGCGACGACCGGTTCGATGCAGAAGAACTTCTTCTGGCACGATCTTCTGGGCGAGCCGGTTTCGCGCCGCTACGATTTCATCTTCATGAACCCGCCATTCCACCAGCGCCGCGCTGCTGAGCCGGATATCGGGCAGGGGATGATCAAGGCGGCCGCGGCGGCGCTCAAGTCGGGCGGGCGTCTTGTGATGGTGGCCAATCGCCAGCTGCCCTACGAGAAGACGCTGTCGCAGGTTTTCGGCCAGCAGCAGGAAGTGGTGCGCAACAACCTGTTCAAGGTGCTGGTCGCGCGCCGTTGAGGCGCTTGCCCTAAAATGAAAACGGCCGAGCTGACCCGGCCGTTTTGCGTTCGAGCGAGGCGTGCCCGCTTATTCGTGGCCGGTCTGCTTCAACTCGTCCAGCGTGGGCATCGAGACGATGTGGTAGCCGGAATCCACATAGTGGATCTCGCCGGTCACGCCCGAGGACAGGTCCGAAAGCAGGTAAAGCGCCGAGCCGCCGACTTCGTCGAGGGTCACGGTACGGCGCAGCGGCGAATTGCGCTGCTGGTAGGAGAACATGAAGCGCGCATCGGAGATGCCCGCGCCAGCCAGCGTGCGTACCGGGCCGGCCGAGATCGCGTTGACGCGGATGCCGCGCGGGCCGTAGTCGTCGGCCAGATAGCGGACGCTGGCTTCCAGGCCCGCCTTGGCAACGCCCATGACGTTGTAGTTCGGCATGACGCGGGTGGACCCCGCATAGGTCAGCGTCAGCATCGAGCCGCCATCCTTCATCAGGCCTGCCGCGTTGCGCGCGACTTCCGTGAAGGAGTAGCAGGAGATCACCATCGTGCGGATGAAGTTTTCGCGTGTGGTGTTGGCGTAGAGGCCCTTAAGCTCGTTCTTGTCCGAGAAGCCGATGGCGTGGACGACGAAGTCCAGACCGCCCCATTCGTTGCCCAGCGTCTCGAACACCGAGGTGACAGACGCGCTGTCTTCCACGTCGCAGGGCAGGATCAGCGAAGCGTTGACCTGGTCGGCAAGCGGCTTGACGCGACGGCCGAAAGCCTCGCCCTGATAGGTGAAGGCCATTTCGGCCCCGTGCGCGTGAAGCTGCTTGGCAATGCCCCAGGCAATAGAATGGTCGTTGGCGACGCCCATGACGAGGCCGCGCTTGCCTTTCATCAAACCTTCCATTGGAAGTATATCCTCAGCCGTTGTAGCGCTGGAACACCAGCGTGGCGTTGGTGCCGCCGAACCCGAAGGAGTTCGAGAGAACCGTGTCGATCTTGGCGTTGTCGATGCGCTTGCGCACTATCGGCATGCCTTCGAATTCGGGGTCGAGCTCCTCGATGTGAGCGCTCTCGCCGATGAAGCCGCCCTGCATCATCAGGATCGAATAGATCGATTCCTGCACGCCGGCAGCGCCCAGCGAATGGCCGGTCAGCGACTTGGTCGAGGTGATGTTCGGCATCTTGTCGCCGAACACTTCGCGGATCGCACCCATCTCCTTCGAATCGCCGACGGGCGTCGAGGTGCCGTGCGTGTTGATGTAGTCGACCGGCTGCGAGACGGTCGAAAGCGCCTGCTTCATGCAGCGGATGGCGCCTTCGCCCGAGGGCGCGACCATGTCGTAGCCGTCCGAGGTCGCGCCATAGCCGACCACTTCGGCGTAGATCTTGGCGCCGCGCGCCTTGGCATGCTCCAGCTCTTCCAGAACCAGCACACCCGCGCCGCCGGCGATGACGAAACCGTCGCGGTTGACGTCATAGGCGCGCGAGGCGACCGGAGCACGATCGTTGTACTTGGAGGACATCGCGCCCATGGCGTCGAAGAGGTCCGACATCGTCCAGTCGAGATCCTCGTGGCCGCCGGCAAAGACCATGTCCTGCTTGCCCCACTGGATCAGCTCATAGGCGTTGCCGATGCAGTGCGCCGAGGTCGAGCAGGCCGACGAGATCGAGTAGTTGACGCCGTGGATCTTGAACCAGGTGGCGAGCGTGGCCGAAGCGGTGGACGACATCGCCTTCGGCACCGCGAACGGTCCGATGCGCTTGGGGCTGTTGTTCTTCAGCGTCGTCTCGGCCGCCTCGACGATGGTGCGGGTCGACGGACCGCCCGAACCCATCACGATGCCGGTGCGCTCATTGGTGATGTCGCCCTGCTCGAGGCCGGCATCGGCGATAGCCTGGTCCATCGCGACATGGTTCCAGGCGCCGCCCTTGGAGAGGAACCGCATGGCGCGGCGGTCGACAAGCTCGGTCGGGTCCAGCGTGGGCGCGCCCCACACCTGGCAGCGGAAGCCGTGCTCGGCAAAGGATTCCGAGAAGCTGATGCCCGATTTGGCGTCCCGCAGCGATGCGGTAACCTCATCGGCATTGTTTCCGATGGACGATACGATACCGAGGCCCGTGACAACGACACGTCTCATGTGTGCTCCTTCGTGCTGCGTGGCCTGAATCAGGCCGCTGCTGCTTCCTTGAACAGGCCGACGCGCAGGTCAGTGGCCTTGTAGATGGTTTCGCCGTCGGCCTTTAGCCAGCCGTCGCCGATGCCGAGCACCAGGCGTCCGCGCATCACGCGCTTGAAGTCGACGCCGTACTCGACCTTCTTGTTGGCAGGGGTGACCATGCCGGTGAACTTGACTTCGCCGGTCGACAGCGCGCGGCCCTTGCCGGGCTCGCCGAGCCAGCCGAGGAAGAAGCCGGAAAGCTGCCACAGAGCATCGAGGCCGAGGCAACCGGGCATGACCGGATCGTTGATGAAATGGCAGGGGAAGAACCAGAGGTCGCGGCTGATCTCGAGCTCGGCGCGCACGAAGCCCTTGCCGAACTCGCCACCGGTCTCGCTGATCTCTGTGATCCGGTTGAACATCAGCATCGGCGGGTAGGGAAGTTGCGCATTGCCGGGGCCGAACAGTTCGCCGCGGGCGCAGGCAAGCAATTCCTCATACTCGTAGCTGGATTTCGAAACCGCCATGAATTCCTTCCCCGTCTGGCTTCCGGGCGCCATCCGCGCCGCTTCGTTCAGTAACACAGTCTGTTTCCGCACGGAAACCGCACTTTGCGATTAGCCTGCCGGTCTGCCTGGGTCAATGTGCGCCTATTGATCGCATCCCTTTGACGGAATATATGTCAGGGGAAACTTGGTTTTTGACCAATTTTGCTCTGGGTGCGAAAACCTTCCGATATAGAAACGGAACCGGCGGACTGATGGAATTGACCGTCCCCAATGAGATGGCAATTGAGAGGCGCGTGCGCGAGGCGGGCTTGCGCCCGACGCGTCAACGCGTCGCGCTCGCAAGTCTGCTGTTCGCGAAGGGCGACCGTCATCTCTCGGCGGAAGAGCTGCACGAGGAAGCGGTGTCGGCCGGTGTGCCGGTATCGCTGGCCACCGTCTACAATTCGCTCCACCAGTTCACCGAGGCGGGGCTGCTGCGCATTCTCGCGGTGGAAGGGTCGAAGACCTATTTCGACACCAACACCTCCGATCACCATCACTTCTTCATCGAAGGCGAGAACAAGGTGTTCGACATCGACCCCGGTTCGGTCAAGGTTCTCAACCTGCCGGAGCCGCCGGAAGGCCTCGAGATCGCCAATGTCGATATCGTGGTGAGGCTGCGTCCCAAGCGGGTGCCCTGAACGGCCCATGCGGCCAGTCGATCTCATCGTCAGGCTTGAATGGTTGGCCGTCTTCCTCGGGGCGATCGTCTTTTACGTGTTTGCCGGTGGCGGATGGCTGTTGTTCGTTCTGCTGATTCTGGCGCCCGATCTTTCGATGCTCGGCTATCTTGCAGGCCCGCGCGTAGGCGCGTTCACCTACAACATGCTCCATGTCATGTTCTGGCCGCTGCTGCTTCTGGCTGGCGGCGCTTATACCGGCCACGCGCTCGCCTTGCAGGTCGCGGCGATCTGGCTTGCCCATATCGCCATCGACCGTAGCCTCGGCTACGGGCTCAAATACGCGACCGGTTTTCAGGATACGACGCTGGGCCGCATCGGGCGGAGAGCCTGAGGCTTACAGCGCCGCGCGCCCGATCGGGCGGGCAAAGGACGCTGTAACACTTTGAATCTACGCATAATCCTTTCCAAAAATCGATTCCGATTTTGGGGCTATGCGTTAGTCCTTCACCAGTTCGCCCGGATAGGCGCCCCACAGCATCGTCTGCTTGATCCAGCCGGTCACGCCGTCGAAGGTCATCTCGCACCAGTCGCCGTTGCAAGCCTTGATCTTGCCGACGACGCCGGGGTCGAGAATCGCGACGGTGCGCGCTTCCGCGTCCGGTTTGGCTAGGAGATTGAGCTTGGCGTCCTTGCCGCGCTGCCATGGGGCCGCGATTGCGGTGCGCTTGCCCGACAGCAGCGTCTGGTTGACCCAGCCTTCCGCGCCATCGGCGTCGCGCACCCGGCGCCAGTTGTCATATTCCTGGATGATCTCCATCGGCAGGCCGGGCTTGAGATAGAGCCAGTCGACCGGGTAGTTCAGGCCCGGTCCGATGCGGGAGTTCACCTTGCCGGATTTGAGGCTGACGAATCGCGGAAGCGGCAGGCCGCTCGGGCCCAGCGTGACTTCCTGGTTGGGAGCGGGCGCGCCGATCGTGACCGAGGCGCTTGCCGACAAGAATGCGAGGCCAGTCACCGCAGCGACTGCCGCAATGCGAAGCGACACGAAACCAGACACCTTCATTTCCTTGTATATGAAGCGTGACCGCGGCCCGCGGTGCACGCCCCCTTTTTCTTTGTCTTCGGCAGCACCGCTTGTTACACAGGCAGTTGCGCCAAGGCAGGTTTCCAGTTTCGCGCGTCTTGGTTAAAGAGGTCTCAACGGGATCCGGATTCGAGGACACAATGGCCGGCAAAAAGAAGCCTCTCGTGGTGATTACGCGCAAGCTTCCCGATCAGGTCGAGACCCGCATGCGGGAACTGTTCGACGCGCGTCTCAATCTCGAGGACAGGCCGATGAGCCAGCCGGAGCTGGTGGCCGCAGTGAAGGAAGCGGACGTGCTGGTGCCGACCGTGACCGACCGAATCGACGCCGCGCTGATCGAGCAGGCCGGTGACAATCTCAAGCTGATCGCCAATTTCGGCAACGGCGTCGACAAGATTGACGTCGCAGCGGCCGCCAAGCGTGGAATCACCGTCACCAACACGCCGAACGTCCTCACCGAAGACACCGCCGACATGACCATGGCGCTGATGCTGGCGGTGCCGCGCCGCCTGGCCGAAGGCGCCACCCTGCTGGAAAGCGGCGGCAAATGGGCCGGCTGGTCGCCGACATGGATGCTCGGTCGCCGCATCTGGGGTAAGCGCCTCGGCATCGTCGGCATGGGGCGCATCGGCACCGCGGTGGCGCGCCGCGCCAAGGCGTTCGGCCTGTCTATCCACTATCACAACCGCAACCGCGTGCTGCGCAGCGTCGAGGACGAGCTGGAAGCGACCTATTGGGAAAGCCTCGACCAGATGCTGGCCCGCATGGACATCATCTCGGTCAATTGCCCGTCGACGCCGGCGACCTTCCATCTGCTTTCGGCGCGCCGGCTCGCGCTGATGCAGCCCTCGGCCTATCTGGTCAACACGGCGCGCGGCGACATCATCGACGAGGATGCGCTGGTCAAGCTGCTCCAGGAAGGCAAGATCGCCGGCGCCGGGCTTGACGTCTTCGAGCATGAGCCGGCCGTCAATCCCAAGCTGGTCAAGCTCGCCGCCAAGGGCAAGGTTGTCATCCTGCCGCATATGGGCTCGGCCACCATCGAAGGCCGCATCGATATGGGCGAGAAGGTCATCATCAACATCCGCACCTTCATTGACGGGCATCGTCCGCCGGATCGCGTGCTGCCGCTTCGCTTCTGAGCGACTATTAAGCCGGCTAAATCAAAGTTTTGTGCCGACAAGCGGGCGCCAGACTGGCGCCCCGCCGAATAGGCTTTGCCTGATTCCGCACGGCATTGGGGCGCGCCGCGATCACGGCGCGTTGCTCATGGCCTGTGCCCAGAGCACCAAGATGTGAGCGATCGTTGTTCGACGCATCGTTCACCAAAACGACCCTACTGTGCTGAATCTCGTTCACATATCTACGATGCATCGGAACGACACGGCAGACGCCCTACGGTTCCGAAATGAGATTTTAGGAGAGTTGAAATGAACAAGACCTTTGTTGCCCTTGCCGCCGTCCTGCTTGCCTCGAGCACGGCTTATGCAAACAACCGCTATGGCGATGCGGCCCCGGTCGTTAACCAGGTAAACAGCGGCGTCATTGCCACGACTGCCCCCGATACCTCCGCCCGCTACGGCGATGCTGCCAAGGCTTCGGTCGTTGTGAACGCGCCGTCGAACGATTTTACCTCGAGCGCCGCTATCGGCACGCCCGTCAATCGTCTCGGCGCGAGCTCGCGTATTCTCTACGGCAGCAACTGAAGGTAACAGGACATCGTAAGGTGAGCCTTATGGGCGGCAGGCTTCGGCCTGGCCGCTCTTGGCTTTTGTGGCAGTTGCCACCGACATTTGCCGGCTCACTTTGCGTTCAGCCGAGCACCCTCCGCATCGTGATCGAGGTCGGGCGGTCGAAGCCCTCATGGACGGTGCGCGCCGTTTCGACAAAGCCCATTCTGCCGAACGCCTTTTGGTTGTCGATCAGCTCGATGCGTGTTTGCAGTTCGAGAATCGGCTTGCCACTCTCACGAGCAAACTGTTCGACGGCGCCGAGCAGGCGTTTGCCAACGCCGGCTCCTTGCGCTGTCGGTGCTACCGCGAGCTTGCCGACATAAAAGTGGTCGTGGCTCTCGGCGACGAAAACGCAGCCCACCAACGCCTTGCCGACAGTGGCCAGAAAGACGGTCTCCGTGCCTGCCTTGGCAGCAAGATTCTCCGGCGTCAGCCGATGAGCGGAGGAGGGTGGGTCGATGACGCCGTCCATATAGGCGAAGGCGTCGAGGATCAGCCCCAAAAGTTCGTTCCAGCGATTGAACTCCGCCGGCAGCCTGGCGACGCCAACCTGGTCCGGCGCGACCGTCAAGCTCGCCTCCGATAGCGCACCGTATCAAAGCGGGCCGCCAGCGCGTCGTAAAGCAGCAGGCGCCCCACCAGCGGCTCACCGATGCCAGTGATCAGCTTGATTGCCTCCATCGCCTGCAGAGTGCCGATCACACCGGTCAGCGCGCCGACGATGCCAGCTTCCGCGCAGGAGGGCACCAGGCCGGCCGGCGGTGCCTCGGGGAAGAGGTCGCGATAGCTTGGGTTCTGCACGCCGTCGGCGCTGATCTCGAACGGTTTCAGCACGGTGATGGAGCCGTCAAAACGGCCGACGGCGGCATGCACCAGCGGCCGCTTCACTGCCTCGCAGGCGTCGGCTACGGCGTAGCGGGTGGCAAAATTGTCGGAGCCGTCGACCACGAGGTCATATTGCGTCACCAGCGCTTCGGCGTTCTCGGCGGTCAGCCGGAAATCGTGCAGTTCGACGCTGACATGAGGATTGATCCGCAGCAGCGCGGCCTTCGCGCTCTCGAGCTTTGAGATGCCCACCGCATCGGTGTCATGAATCACCTGGCGCTGCAGGTTGGACAGCGAAACAGTGTCGTCGTCGACGATGCCCAATGTGCCGACGCCTGCCGCTGCCAGATATTGCAGCACGGGCGCGCCGAGCCCGCCGGCTCCGATGACCAGCACCCGCGCGCGCTTCAGCTTCTGCTGGCCTGCACCGCCGATTTCCGGCAGCACGATGTGACGCGCATAGCGCTCCAGTTCTTCAGGCGTGAGCGGGGAGGGGGGCTGGTTGATATTCATGGGCCGATCATATCGGCGCGGCCCGGTCTTGTCAGGCGTCTTCGGTGGGGCGAACCGATCCATGATCGACGGTAAGGAACAATGCCTTGCCGTGCAGGCTGGAAAACAGCACCGGCTCGGTGCCGGTCATGAAGGCCTGGCAGCCGAGCTCATCCAGGATGGCAAAAAGGGCGGCGCGGCGGCCGGCGTCGAGATGAGCCGCGATCTCGTCGAGCAGCAGGATCGGCACCGTGCCCGACATCTCGCCGCAGAGCCGCGCATGCGAAACGATGATGCCTACCAGCAGCGCCTTCTGCTCGCCGGTGGAGCACAGTTCGGCCGGCATGGCCTTCGGCCGATGGGTCACGATGAGGTCGCTGCGATGCGGCCCGTCCAATGTGCGGCCGGCGGCGCGGTCGCGATCCCGGCCTTCGGCCAGCGCACGGCGGAAGGATTCCTCGATCTCCACGGCAGGCCGCTGGCTGATCTGGCTTTCGAGCGTGCCGGAAAGCGCGATATCGGCCTGTGGGAAGGGGCCGGAGGCCGGCAGCTTCTCGATCATCGCCGCAAGCAGCCGCACCATTTCGACTCGCGCGGCGGCAATCGCCACGCCGGTCTCGGCCATCTGCGTCTCGATCGCCTCGAACCATTGGCGGTCGCGCGATTCTTCGGCGAGCAGGCGATTGCGGCCGCGCATTGCCTTTTCATAGTCGAGCGCGCGCTGGCCATGGCTGGGGTCGATCGCCAGTACGAGTCGGTCGAGGAAGCGGCGGCGGTCCCCCGCCGACCCGGTGAAAAGCGTGTCCATCGCCGGCGTCAGCCAGAGCACGCGCAGCCATTCCAGCATGTCGTCGGCGGACTTAGCGTTGGCGCCGTTGATGCGCACCCGCCGTCCCGATTCGCCCGGCACATCCGTGCCCGAGGTTCCGGTCCCGATCTCGGCATCGCCGAACTCGCCTTCGACTAGGGCATGGACGGTGAAGCCGCCGACGCTGTCTTCACGTGCGACGTCGCCATAGGGCGCGCGCCTCAGGCCGCGCCCCGGCGTCAGGAAGGAAATGGCCTCCAGGAGATTGGTCTTGCCGGCGCCGTTTTCGCCGGTGAAGACGACGGCGCCGGGCTTCAGATCCAGCGAAAGCGCCGAATAATTGCGGAAATTCGTAAGCGTAAGCCTACTGATGTAAGTCGACGTCACGTCCGCCTACCGCCCATCGACCTGTTCGAAATGCCGTCAGCCTAGACGCGCATCGGCATGAGCACATAAAGCGCGTGCTCATCGGCCGTGTCGTGGATCAGCGTAGGCGAGCCGGCATCCGCCAGCATGAACTTGGCCTCGCTGCCGGAAAGCTGGGCGGCGACATCGAGCAGGTATTTTGCGTTGAAGCCGATCTCGATCGGGTCGGACGAATAGTCGGCCGCGATCTCTTCGGTGGCGCTGCCCGAATCGGGGTTGTTGACGGCAAGCGTCACCTGGCCGTCGGAGATCGACAGCTTCACCGCGCGGCCGCGCTCGGACGAGATCGTCGAGACGCGATCGACGGCGCGCGCAAAGCTCTCGCGGTCGATGATCAGCTGCTTGTCGTTTCCGGTCGGAATGACGCGCTGATAATCCGGGAAGGTGCCGTCGATCAGCTTGGAGGTGAGCACCACGCTGCCGATGGTGAAGCGGATCTTGGTGTCCGACAGTTCGGTGGTGACTGGAACGTCGGGATCGTCGACCAGCTTCTGCAGCTCGCTCACGGTCTTGCGCGGAATGATGATGCCCGGCATGCCCTCGGAGCCAGCCGGCGCATCCATTTCGGCGCGGGCGAGGCGATGGCCGTCGGTCGCGACAGAGCGCAGCTTCAGCTTGCCGCCCACTTCCAGCGTGTGCAGGAAGATGCCGTTGAGATAGTAGCGCGTCTCCTCGGTGGAGATGGCGAACTGGGTCTTTTCGATCAGCGTCTTCACGGCGGCGGACTCGAGCCGGAAGTTGTGCGTGAACTGGCCGGCCGAGAGTTCCGGGAAGTCCGACTGCGGCAGGCACTGCAGGCGGAAGCTCGAGCGCCCGGAAATCACCGACATGGCGTTGCCGTCCTCGTCGGTCTTCAGCATCACTTCGGCGCCGTCCGGCAACTTGCGCACGATGTCGTAGAGCAGATGCGCGGGCACCGTCGTGGCGCCGGCCTGTTCCACATTCGCGGCAGTCGCTTCATTCACCTCAAGGTCGAGGTCGGTGGCTTTCATTTCGAGGCTTGCGCCGTCGGCATGCAAAAGCACGTTCGACAGGATCGGGATCGTGTTGCGCCGCTCCACCACGCGATGAACGTGGTTCAGGGACTTCAGAAGGTTTGAGCGTTCCAGGATAACACGCATGACGAAACAAGCTCGCTTGACAGAAGTAGCGGGGTACCGGGCTCGGCCCCCGCACAAGGTCCAACCATCGTTGGAATTAAGCCAAACTGACAGGAAAAGGCGGGAAAAGGCAAGCCCGCGGTGCCTTTCAAGGGCAAACCCGCGGGCATTTTGGGGATAACCTCGCCGCGACCGCCGGTCGCGTGCCCCGCTATCTCCGTCAGGCCGCTCAGGCCTGGTCGGTGATCAGCCGGCGCAGCAATTCCAGTTCCTGTGCCAGCGTGTTGTCGGCGCCGGAGAGGTCTTCGATCTTGCGCACGGCATGCAGCACCGTGGTGTGGTCGCGGCCGCCGAAACGGCGCCCGATCTCGGGCAGCGAGCGCGGGGTCATCACCTTGGCGAGATACATGGCGATCTGCCGCGGCTTGACGATGGTGCGCGTGCGCCGGTTGGACAGGAGCTCGGTCTTCGACACGTTGTAGTGTCGCGCCACGATGCGCTGGATGTCCTCGATGCGGACGCGCTTCGGCTCGCCGGAGCGGTAGATGTGGCCGAGAATCTCGTCGATGCGCTCGATGTTGAGCTGCGGCTCGAAGGACTGGCGGAACACGAGCTGGTTGAACGCGCCTTCCAACTCGCGGCCGCTGCCGGTCACGGTGCGGGCGACGTGGGAGAGAATCTCCTCGTTGATAGCCAGGGCCGGATCCTCGACCTTGGCGGTTTCCAAGCGCGTCTTCAGCATGCTGAGCCGCATGCCGAAGTCCGGCGTCTGCATTTCCAGCGCCACGCCGCCATTGAGGCGCGAACGCACGCGCGGCTCAAGCGATTCCAGCTCGGACGGCGGCCGGTCGGCGGCAACCACCACCTGCTTAGCGCTGTCCAGCAGCATGTTGATGAGGTGGCAGAACTCGTGCTGGATCGACTTGCCCTGCAGGAACTGCATGTCGTCGATGATCAGGAGGTCGATGTCGCGCAGCTGTTCCTTGAGCGACAGCGCGTTGTTGTCGCGAATGGCGGTCGCAAAGCGCCACATGAAATACTCGGCCGTCAGATACACGACGCGCGAATGCGGGTTCTGCTTCAGCGACTCGGCGGCGATAGCCTGCAGAAGGTGAGTCTTTCCAAGACCGACCGTCGCGTGGATGAAGAGCGGGTTGAAGCGCACTGCGCTTTGGGCCGATTCCGCCACGGCGCGAGCTGCGGCGAAGGCTACCCGGTTGGACGGGCCCTCGACGAAGGATTGGAACGTGTAGCGCGCGTCCAGCGGCGAGCCGAGGACGTTCTGACGGAAATCGCCGCTCGGGGCGCTCTGCAGCGAGGGTGCTGCGCGCTCCAGGGTCGTGTTGGCGGTCGTCCCGGTCGAAAGGGTCGTGTGGGTCTGCCGCGTCGCCTTGCGGCGCTGCTGCACCTTCTCGACATCTTCGGTAGGAGCGGCAAGCCGGGTTGCCGTGCGCACCACGATGTCGACCTTGAGGACTTCCGAGTCCTCTGCCTTCCAAATCTCCGAGATCAGCTCAAGATAATGGCTGTTGATCCACGAGCGCAGAAACGCCGTGGGAACCGAAATCCTCACCAGGCCCTTGGAAGCTTCCGCAAGCTTCATGCGGCCAAACCAGCTCGAATACACCTCGCTGCCGAGACGTGCCTTCAGCTGTGCCTTGACCCGGTCGAATGTCTTCTCCGCGCCGCTGGAGCCCGTCATCTCATTCCCCTCGATGAGGTTCACTGGAAAAAGGAAGTCTGACTTTGCTTCCTTGTCGATGCCATTATGCATTGTAGCAATCCTCGTCGTCCGTACCTGCACCGGGCTGCGTCGGCTGCATAATCTTGCATCCGCCTCGTGGCAGCCCTTCTACTCTCAAACGCGGTTACCGCCGCTTGCGGCAACCGACACTGCTAATTCCAGTCCGCAAGCAAACAGCTGCGGGGTCGCCACAAGACTGCGGCGAACCAACTCATCCGGCGGCACGCGCCAGAGCCTACTCTCCTTTTACAAGTTCGCTTTACCCACGCGCCCTATTCATCGAAAAGGCAAAACCACGCCAGCACGCGGATTATGTCCGCGTCCAACACCCCATTATTTTCTGGCTAGGTCTTGAGGCCGTAGGCCCGTCCCTCTCAATGAAAAGACACTACAAAAAACGCTGTGGACAGGGCAAGGCCACGCACAACCCTTTTTTAATGAATCCGGCCGCCCTAGCTATTGACTCCGCCTTTCGCAAGACCGCGGGAATCGACAAAAGTGTTTCGATTCAACCCCTTTCCGATCCAATGCGAAAACGGGTGCGGCTGAGAAAATCTTTTTAAAAAAAAATCTTGACAGCTACCCGGTTGCTGGCCCTGGTCAGTGAAATGAACAGGCTGTGGATAACGTTTTGCAAGCCAATGAAAAATAAGGGCTTTTACGGATGAGATATGTCCGCCCTGCCCTGCGCGCAGCGGTTGTAGATTCCGTCAGGCGTGAATGCGCCGGCAAATAATCAAAGCTTCAGGAAGATATTCCCTTGCGGAGCTACTTCCGCTCTTTTTCGCATTTTCTTCGGCAAACGAAAAACCCGGCCTTTTGGGCCGGGTTTTCTGTAGTCGGATACTAAATATCTTAAGAATTAGGCAGACAGGGCCTTAACGCGCAGGGTAAGGCGCGAAACCTTGCGGGAAGCCGTGTTCTTGTGCAGGACGCCCTTGGTGGCGGCGCGCATCAGTTCGGGCTGAGCAGCCAGGAGGGCGGCTTCAGCAGCCGACTTGTCGCCTGCGGCCAGGGCTTCTTCGACCTTGCGCACATAGGTGCGGACGCGCGAGCGACGGTTCTTGTTAACCGCAGTGCGGCTGGCGATCTTGCGCGTTGCCTTTTTGGCCGAGGATGTATTGGCCATGATGCCTCTCTTTGCGTTTCAGTGATGGCGCCCGAGATAAGCTTCAGGACGCAAAAATAAATGGGCAGCCAGAGGCCGCCTCGGTTGTTGGGGCTTATAGTTCAGTCTTTCGCGCGCGTCAACGCCGTTTCCGCCGCATTTGCTGAGACCATTGCCGGTGCGCTCAGCGGTTCTTGAAGTTGGGGGCACGCTTCTCCGAAAACGCGGCCATTCCTTCCTTCTGGTCTTCGAGCGCGAACATGGAATGAAACACGCGTCGCTCGAAACGAAGCCCTTCCGAAAGCGTCGTCTCGTAGGAGCGGTTTACCGCCTCCTTGGTCATGATGACCGCTGGCAGCGAGAGGCTTGCGATCTTGGCGGCCGCCTTCAGGGCCTCGTCGAGCAACTCGCCCGCGGGCACCACGCGCGACACCAGGCCGCTGCGTTCGGCCTCTGCCGCGTCCATCATCCGTCCAGTCAGGCACATGTCCATGGCCTTGGACTTTCCGACAAAGCGGGTCAGGCGCTGCGAGCCGCCCATGCCCGGCATGACGCCGAGCGTGATCTCGGGCTGGCCGAACTTGGCCGTGTCCGCGGCAATGATGAAGTCGCACATCATGGCGAGCTCGCAGCCGCCGCCGAGCGCATAGCCCGCGACCGCCCCGATCACCGGCTTGCGCACGCGCGTAAACGCTTCCCAGCCGGAGAAAAAGTCTTCCAGATACATGTCCACATAGGTCTTGGACTGCATCTCCTTGATGTCGGCGCCTGCGGCGAAGGCTTTTTCCGAGCCAGTGAGAACGATCGCGCCGATCTCCGGATCGGCATCGAAGGCCTGGCTGGCGGCCAGCAGCTCCTTCAGAACCTCGGAGTTGAGCGCGTTGAGCGCCTTTGGCCGGTTCAGCGTGATGATGCCAACCTTGCCGTGGGTTTCGACGATGATCGTTTCATAAGCCATCAGGAAGGTCTCCTCTCGCTGGGCCATTGGCGGCCCACGTTCCGGTTAGTCTAGCGCTGGCAGCGCGGGCAGTAGAAAGTCGACCTGCCGCTCTGCACGATGCGCTCGACATGGCCTTTGCAGCCGGGCGTGCGGCAGGGTTGGCCTTCGCGGTCGTAGACCGAGAAGGAATGCTGGAAATAGCCGAGCGAGCCGTCCGCATGCACATAGTCGCGCAGCGACGAGCCGCCCGCTTCTATGGCGTCGGCAATGACAGAACGGATGCTTGATGCCAGGCGCTCGCTTGCCTCCGCGGCCTTCTTGCCCGGCTTGGCTATCGTGCCGGCAATCCTGAGCGGCGACAGGCCGGCGCGCCACAGCGCCTCCGACACGTAGATGTTGCCGAGCCCGGCAATCAGACGCTGGTCCAGCAGCGCGGCCTTGAGGGGGCTGCGGCGGTCGCGGAAGAGTTCGGCAAGCAGCTTGCCGTCGAGCGCATTACCGGTCGGCTCGACGCCGAGCCCGGTCAACATCGGATGCTCGGCGCCATTCTCCGCGAAAAGCATGAAGCCGAAACGGCGCGGATCGTTGAAAACAATGCGCGTCGGCTCGCCTTTCGGCGGTTCGAGATGGAAGACCACGTGGTCGTGCGCGGCTGCCTTCGGTCGTTCGTGATGGAAGTCGCCGGGCGATTGCGCCTGATCGTCTGTTTCGACCCGGAAGGAGCCCGACATGCCGAGATGGCAGATCAGAACCGGCGCGTCCTCGATATGTGCTGTCAGGTATTTCGCCCGCCGACCGAGCGAAATGATCCGGCGCCCTTCGAGCCGTTCCGCAAAGCGCTCGGGAAACGGGAAACGCAAATCCGGCCGGCGCGTCTCCACGCGCATGATGCGCGCGCCTTCCATTGCCGGCTGCAAGCCGCGCCGCACGGTTTCGACTTCGGGCAACTCAGGCATTTTTGGCGATCGCCGGATAGAAAGAGGTGCCGTGGCGCCCGCGCGCCAGGCCAAGATGTTCGGCCACCGTCTCGCCGATGTCGGCGAAGGTCTTGCGCAGGCCGATATCGCCGCCCTGCAGGCCCGGTGCGATGCCGACGACCGGCACGCGCTCGCGCGTGTGGTCGCTTCCCGTCCAGGTCGGGTCGCAGCCATGGTCGGCGGTCAGCAGGAGCAGGTCGCCGGGTTTCAGTTTCGAAACTGCCTCCGGCAGCCGTTTGTCGAAGGCTTCAAGTGCGGCGGCATAGCCGGCAATGTCCCGGCGATGGCCGTAGAGCGTGTCGAAGTCGACGAAATTGGCAAATACCAAGTCGCCGTCGCGTGCATCGTCCATAGCCTGAAGGGTCGCATCGAAAAGCGCCATGTTGCCGGCTGCCTTGCGCACTTCCGAAACGCCTTGATGAGCGAAGATGTCGCCGATCTTGCCCATGCCGATGACCTTGCTCCCACGCGCGGTGAGGCGGTCAAGCAGGGTCGGCTCGGGGGGCGGGACGGCGAAGTCGCGGCGGTTGGCGGTTCGTTCGAAATCCGCCGGGCTCTCGCCAACGAAAGGCCGCGCGATGACCCGCCCGATGTTCAGCGGATCGACCAGCCTGCGCACGATGCGGCAGAGCTCGTAGAGGCGTTCGAGGCCGAAATGGGTCTCGTGGGCGGCGATCTGGTAAACAGAATCCGCCGACGTGTAGCAGATCGGCTTGCCGGTCCGGATATGCTCCCCGCCATATCTCTCGATGATCTCGGTGCCCGAGGCATGGCAGTCGCCGAGAATTCCGGGCAGCTTCGCTTCTGCGACGATCTCGGCGGTCAATCCGGATGGAAACGTCGGGACTGTCTGCGGAAAATAGCCCCAGTCGAAGGGCACCGGCACGGCGGTGATCTCCCAATGGCCAGACGGCGTGTCCTTTCCGCTCGACACCTCTTCGGCAGCGCCGTGGAAGGAGGAGGGCAGGGCGGCTTGGTCCTCGCCGAGCGAAAATCCGGTCGCAGTTGCTGACGCCCGCCCAAGGCCGACCGAGAGCATGTTGGGTACGTTCAGCGGGCCCTTTCGCAGCCCCTCGCGGTCCGCGGCACCCGTGGCGCAAGCTTGCGCGATATGGGCGAAAGTGTTTGCGCCGGCGTCACCGAAGCGGTCTGCATCCGACGCGCCACCGATGCCGAAGGAGTCGAGAACGAACAGGAATGCACGCGCCATCGGAAACTGGGCTCACCTTTGCCGGGACAGTGCCTCACAGATAGGCTGCGCGGCGGTCGTTGGCAATTCGGAAGCGAGCGCGACCGATCTTCCGATGCGGTCGCGATATGCCGTATCAGCAGCCGTCGCAGCTTATGTCAGCGCTCATGCGCGGGCGCAGATAGTACGTTCCGCCCATCGAGATACTGTCAAAGGCCGAGGTCAGGCCTAGCGTCTTCTTTTGCGATGGGGACCAGGTGATGAGCGGCTTGTAGTCGAGGGTGCTCGTGACGCGGACAAGGAAGGTGCCCTTGATCTTGAGCTGGTCGGGTACGGAGGTAGTCGAGTTGACAGCAAATGGCATGCTGTAGACCCCCTTCACGATCTGTCTCGACCAGGCAACCTGCACCTTGGGGGTGGCGTCATTGGTAATCTGGATTCCCGTCACGACGATCGTCGGGATCGAGCGATTGTAGGGCTGGATAACAGCCTGGCCGAGCTGCATGATGGCTTCGAGATCGGCCTTGGCGATCTTTCCTGGCTGCTGGGTCACGAGATCGGCGACCATGCTGCCGATGCGGCTGACTTTCTTGCTGGCCTCCAGGCCAAGCGACAGCTCCATGCTGACGAAATAAAAGCATAGCAACAGCGGCGCGATCAGCGCGAACTCTACTGCCCCGATTCCGCGACGGTCTGCCCGCAGCCGCGACAAGGCGCGCCAAAATCTCGTCAAATCCATTCGTGTCATATGCGCCCCCGCACCAACGACATTTGCCCTATCCCTGACTTTAACCCGGCGAAACGCGTCAGTTCTCGAACGGCTCGTTCTGCCAGATCGCGGTTGCGGCCAGTAGGATCTTGCCGCCCTTGATGTTCGACATGGATGCCCGCATGAAATCTGTAATCACCGGCCACTTGTAGTAGACCCGCAACATGTTCCTGGTCTTCGCAAGGCCCGGGTTGATGCCAAAATCGGAGGTGTCGAGGTCGCGATCGGACCCAGTCCCCGTCAGCTTGGTCTTGATATTGAGCGCATCGGCGAAGGTTGCGAACTGCCGCAGATCAATGAAGAGATTCGGGCAACCCTTTGCAACCATCACCTCCAGGCGGCCGCAGATCATCTCACGAACCTTCGCAGCCACAACGGCTTGATTGTTGGCATCGGGCTTGAGCTGGCCTGTGCGGAACTGCCGGGCGACGTCGTCTGCGGCTCCGGACACTACCTGTTGTGCCGTATAGGAGACGCAACTCTCCAGTATCGCAAAGACGAGCATCGTGAAGGGGATGGCGAGCATCGCGAATTCGATCGCCGTGGCGCCGCTCGCGTCACGTAGGAAAAGGCCAAGCAGGCCTCGCCGTGCGCGTTTGCCAGACTTTCTTGCGCTCAACTCGATGCTCATGGCCGCTTCCTGCCGATACCAAACTGAGTTTCGCGACAAAATTAGCGCAAACTCATTGAAGTCCGGTTTGGAGGGCCGCTAGAATTTTGCCGCCTGCATTTACCGGCCGGTAACTGTCGCCGCAGCGCCCAGGCGCTTTGATAATTAGCGGCTCGTATTCATCTCGGCTTCGGATACCCGTTCAGCCTCGCTCTTGTAGGAGCTTTCGCAATAGGGCGTGCAGGACATCGTCTGCACCTCGGCGCGCCTGTAGATGCGGACGGAAGAAGCGGAATCGCGTGCGACCGTCACTTGCTCGTCGACAATAGGGGAGCCTTCCTTGTCGAGTGCCACGATGTTGGTCACCCCGAAGCCTTTGCCGGTCAGCACAATGGTCGTGGCATCCTGCACGGTCGCGTCGGCGATGAGCGGGTTGCCGACGACGATGGTATCGGCGGGGCGCGCCAGCCGGATGATCTTGGCCTGGTTCATCACCACGTCTATTCCAGCTCCGGCGATGGCGGGGGACGCAGGAACTGCAGCCGCGGCAAGGCCGGCCGCTAGCGTGGCAAGGCAAGTGGAGAAATTCAGCCTGGTCATGCGGCGCTCCGCCCGGAATAGGTCTTAAACGGACTATGAACATCATTGGTGAACCAAGCGTTAAGCGCGGTCTGCGCCATAGGGTACAAAAAGAAGAAGAAATCCGAGCTTCGGAAAGTTCGATTTTGCCGAGCACTTTTACCGCCCGGTTAACCACAAGTTTTGGCTGCAAGTAGAAAGCTTTTGGTAAGGCTGTTCGTTAAGCCGATCGAAAGAGCTGTTCACTAGGTTGGAGCCATCCGATCAATGCACCAGAAGATTGACGGAAGTGCTGTTAACACGTGGAGCAAGGAGCTCTGAAATGGCCAATATCTTCGCACGTTTTGTGAAAGACGAATCCGGCGCGACCGCTATCGAATACGGTCTGATCGCCGCCCTCATCGCGCTTGCCATCATCACCGGCGCGACCGCTCTCGGCAACAAGTTGAACTCTCAGTTCAACGCCATCGCCAACAAGATGGTCACCCCGAGCTAATAGTCGGAAATCGATCGCCGACGATCTCGTTGGTACCTAGAACAAGGAGTTCTGAAATGGCCAATATCTTCTCGCGTTTCGCGAAGGATGAGTCCGGTGCGACTGCCATTGAATACGGTCTGATCGCCGCCCTCATCGCGCTTGCCATCATCACCGGCGCGACGACTCTCGGCAACAAGCTGAATGACCAATTCAATGCCATCGCGAGCAAGCTGACCACCCCATCGTAATGGTCTGACATCGATGGCCGCGCCTGTTCAGGCGTGGGCCGAAATGAAAAAGGGGTCGCTTTCGGCGGCCCCTTTTTCGTTTCTGGGATGTGGAAGTTCAACTGAAGGCCAGCCGCACATTGAGGCGGACTCATCAATCCTTAACACGAGGCTTCCATACTTCAGGTCTTCAACATCCGGACATTCGTGACGCCATGCTTGTTGCGCTGATCTTTGTGGTCTTTCCGTTCTGCATGCTTTTCGCAGCGATATCCGATTTGCTGTCCATGACGATCGCAAACCGGGTTTCCCTGTTGCTACTCGGCACCTTCGCGGTCGTGGCGCCTTTGACGGGCATGGATTGGTCCGCTTATGGGCTGCACTTCGCCGGTGGCGCAGTGGTGCTTGCCGTTACGTTCATACTATTTGCCCTGGGAGGCATGGGCGGGGGCGATGCGAAGCTCCTGGCGGCGACCGCAGTTTGGATGGGTTTCGGTACTCATCTGCTCGAATATCTGGTGGTCTCGGCTTTCCTCGGTGGCGTCTTGACCCTCGGCATACTGAGCTACCGCGGTTCAGCTATCGCCATGTTTACCGGCAGGAACATGTTCTTGCGCAATTTTGCCGACAAGACTGTCGGCGTTCCCTACGGGATCGCGCTCGGTATTGGCGGGCTGATCGCCTATCCGGAATCACCGCTTATGGTCTGGGCAATCGAGCAGCTCGCAGCGAAATAGCGACTAAGAGTTGCTTGGATTTACTATGCAGCTTTGCTGGCAAAGCGTTGATTGATCTCGGTCAGCCATTTCCCTTGCTCTCGGAAAAATTTTGAGGCGTGGGCACGTTTTACGCCCAAAGACGCAAGGCTGCGCCGCCGTCAAATCTAAACTCTAAATTAATCACGACCGTAAGGGCTTCGTTAACCATAAGTTGACGATTGGGTCTGCATTGTCTGCCTCGGCTGAAAGGGTTGCGAAGGCGAGGTTCAGGCAAATGGCAGCATCCCGTTTGATTATTCTGAGCGTGGCTGTTGCTGCGGCTGGCGGCGCGGGTTACGTCGCCAAGAACATGGCGACCGGCGCGCCGGAGACTGTTGCCCTGGCCGGCCCCCAGGAGCCGGCAATTCGGCTTTCCGACGTTCTGGTTCTAACCGGCGATGTGCCCATGGGCGCTTCCGTGGATGGCCATATCGGCTGGCAGTCATGGCCGTCCGATGCGGTCAACGCCAATTTCATAACGCGCTCGGCCGAGCCGGATGCGCTCGACAAGGTGAAGACGTCGATCGCCCGCGTCGCGATGTATTCCGGCGAACCATTGCGCCGTTCCAAGCTCGTTGGCGACGGGCAAAGCTTCATGTCCTCCATCCTGCCGAGCGGCAAACGTGCCATCGCAACGCGCATCGCGGCCGACACCTCGGCCGGCGGCTTCATCCTGCCGAACGACTACGTCGACGTGATCATGACGCGGCGCGTCAACAGCGAAGTCGCCAGCAGCGATTACATCACCGATACCGTCCTCAAGAACATCAAGGTTCTGGCCATCGACCAGGCCATCCAGGAGGATGAAGAGGGGCGCCGCGTCAAGGTCGGCGAAACGGCGACGCTCGAACTGACGCCGCAACAGGCGGAAATCATCACCGTTGCGCAGCAGATGGCCGACCGTTTGTCGCTTTCCCTCCGTTCGGTCGCCGATGCGCAGGAAAATGCAACGGACGAGGCCGATTACCTCGTCTCCGGCAACGGGCGGCGCGGCATCGTGCGCCTGATCAAGTCGGGCGAGGTGACGGAAGTGGGGGCGAAGAAATGAGGCTGAGCATGAGAAAGCCGGTTACCGGAGTGGCCGCCGGCCGCAGCCTCGCCAGGATGGTTACCGTCTTCGCGACCAGCGTAGCCATGCTCTTTGCCGGAGCCGGCCCGAATGCCAGCTTCGTCGCTGGGGCGGAGGCCGGTACGGCCCATATCGGCTCTTCGACGAGTGGCGGCCAGCGCATCAAGCTCGGCCTCAACAAGTCGATCGTCATCGACCTGCCGGCCGACGCCTACGACATTCTAGTCGCCAATCCGGCGGTTGCGGATGCAGTCACGCGCACGGCCCGGCGCATTTATCTGTTCGGCAAGTCGGTCGGGCAGACCAACATTTTTGTCTTCGGGCCGAACGGCGAGCAGATCGTCAGCCTCGACCTCGCCGTCGAGCGCGACGTCGCGGGGCTGGAAGACTATATCAAGCGCTTCATCCCCACCTCCAACGTCAAGGTTGAGCTGATCAACGACAACGTCGTCCTGAATGGAACGGTGGAGACGCCGCTCGACGCCAAGCGCGCTGTCGACCTGGCCAATGTCTTCGTCAGCGGCGGCGAGGCAACGACGGGCCAATATTCGCAGACCGCGGCGGGCGGCTCCGCTAATGGCGGTGTCGACATCAACAATCCCGATTTTGAGCGGCGCGTCAGCAAGATCGTCAACCTGCTGCAGATCATCGGCGAAGACCAGGTGACCCTGAAGGTCACGGTCGCCGAAGTCAGCCGCAACGTCATGAAGCAGCTCGGCGTCAATATGTTCGCGGCGGGCAATTCGGACGGCATCACTTGGGGCGGCATCGTCGAAAACTCGTTTGGCTTGGGCAAGCCGCTTTCGGCGTCGGGACTGACCATCAATTCCTCGACGCTGAACGCCTATATCAATGCCATGGAACAGGCCGGCGTCATGAAGACGCTTGCCGAGCCGACGTTGACCGCCGTTTCCGGTGAAAAGGCGACGTTCAAGGTCGGTGGCGAATTCAATCTCGTCACCGGGCGTTCGAACACGGTCTCGGACGAAAACAAGACCGGCGAGACGACCTACCAGCTCGATAGGGTCGAATATGGCATCGGCCTCGAATTTCAACCGGTGGTCCTGTCCCCCGGCCGCATCAGCCTGAAGGTGCGCACCTCGGTTTCGGAACCGACCAATGAAGGCTCGGCTCAGCTCGAGGGTTTGGTTGGCAACAAGAACAGGACCGGCTTCCTGGGCACCAACATCATCTCCATCCGCAAGCGCCTGGCCGACACGACCGTGGAACTGCCGTCGGGCGGCTCGATGATGATCGCCGGCCTTGTCCGCGACGACGTCAGGCAGGTGATGAACGGCCTGCCGGGTCTCGCCAAGATCCCTGTGCTGGGCACGCTCTTCCGCAGCCGCGATTTCGTCCGCAACGAAACCGAGCTGGTCGTGATCATCACGCCCTATCTGGCAAAGCCTGTCGCCCGCAACGAACTGGCGAAGCCGGACGACAATTTCAATGCCGCGAGCGACGGGGCCGGAATGTTCCTCGGCAGGATCAATCGCGTCTACGGGACGATGCAGACCAACCTGCCGAACGGCCGGTATCACGGTGTCGTCGGCTACATCTACAAGTGATCGAGGAACCTGACATGTCTCAGGCAAGGTTTGGCTTCAAAGTCGTATCGCCCGTAGCCGCAGCCCTGGCGGTCGCTCTGCTCGCAGGCTGTGCGCAACACGACAGCATCACCGTCGGCGCGATCCCGGACGACTATCGGACCAATCATCCGATTGTCATCGGCGAGAGGGAGCAGGTGATCGATCTGCCCGTCGCGATCAGCGACCGCGGCATGACCCAGATCCAGCGCGTGGCGCTGAAGGGCTTCCTTGCGGACTACGATCGCAGCGCTGTCCCGCCACTCACCATCCTCATTCCCGCCGGCGCCCCGAATTCGATTGCCGCGGCAGAGGCGGGCCGCGAATTCGCCGCTCTCGCAAGGGCGAGCGGTGTTCCGGCTGGCAGGATCATCATTGCGCCCTACCAGCCGCCGGTCGTGAACGTGCCCGCGCCGATACGCGTGAGCTACCCCAAGATGCGGGCCTATACCGACCGGTGCGGTCGGTGGCCGGAGGACCTGGGGGACACCACACAGAACAAGCACTACAGCAATTTCGGCTGTTCCTATCAGAACAATCTAGCGGCCCAGGTTGCCAATCCCGCAGATCTTCTCGGTCCGCGTCAGCCGTCCGAGATCGATGCCCAGCGGCGTGAGGCGGTCATAGACGGCTACCGCAAGGTGCCATTCTACAGTCCCGTGCCGCAGCGCGAAGTCGAATATACCGCACAGGGTCGGTAAACATGGAAAACCTGGCATACGACCCCGATCTGGAAAACGCCCCGACGCCGCAGGATGTGGCTGCCATGGGCGCGTTGCGGCCCGTTCCGCGCATCTCGATCCAGGCCTTTTGCGAAACCGACGGTGTCGCAGGCCCCATCGAGCGTGCCGGCGAGGATCGCCGCATGGCCAAGGTGCATCTCAAGGTGCATATGGGAGGCGTGCCCACCGCGATCGAGTTCTATCACTCGGCGCCGACCCCCAATCTCATCATCCTGGAATCGCGCAGCGAACCCAAGGCGCTGCTCGAGTCGCTGCGCGAGCTCTCCGAGGTCTGCGATCCCAGCACCAAGGTGGTGATCATCGGCCATTACAATGATGTCGGCCTCTATCGTGAACTCATCCGTTCCGGCATCTCGGAATATGTCGTGGCGCCGATCTCGATGGTGGACGTCGTCAGCGTCATTTCCTCCATCTTCGTCGACCCGGATGCCGAGCCGATCGGCCGCTCGATTGCCTTCATTGGCGCCAAGGGCGGCGTGGGCTCCTCGACCATTGCCCATAACGTCGCCTGGAGCATGTCGACGCTGTTCAGCTCGGAGGTGATGGTTGCCGATCTCGATCTTGCCTTCGGCACCGCGAATATCAATTTCGACCAGGATCCGGCGCAGGGCATCGCCGAAGCCGTGTTTTCGCCCGAGCGCGTCGATGAAGTGTACCTCGACCGGCTTCTTGCCCAGTGCGCTGAGCGCCTGTCGCTGCTGGCAGCCCCGTCGACGCTGGACCGCGTCTATGATTTCGACTCGGAAGCCTTCACGCAGCTCATCGATACCGCGCAGCGCAGCGCTCCGCTTCTGGTGCTCGACGTTCCGCATATCTGGAGCGGCTGGTCGAAGAACACTCTGATGAAGGCGGACGAGGTCGTCATCACCGCCACGCCGGAATTGGCCAACCTGCGCAACACCAAGAATCTCATCGACATGCTTGCGAAGCTGCGCCCGAACGATGCGCCGCCCAGGTTGATCCTCAACCAGGTCGGCGTGCCCAAGCGACCGGAGATTTCGGCCGCGGATTTCGCCGAGCCGCTTGGGGTGACGCCGATGGCTGTGATTCCCTTCGAGCCGCAGCTGTTCGGCAATGCGTCCAACAACGGCCGCATGCTGGGCGAGATGGACGCCAAGAATCCGATCGTGCAGACCATCAACGAGATCTCGCACGTGCTGACTGGCCGCAGCGAGCTCAAGAGCAAGAAGAAGGCTGGTTTCGGTAGTCTGCTCGACAGGCTGAAGCTGAAGAAGTGATCGCGGGTCTAAAGGACGGGTAGTCGAACATGTTTGGTCGAAGAGGTACCGGTGACGGAAGCAGGGCGCAGCCCGAATTCCGCGCGCCCGCTCCGGCAGCGACGGTTCAGCCCGTTGTAGAAACACGTATCGCGGCGGAGGCTTCCACTCCTCGTCGGGCAGTGGAGGCCCCGTCGCTGGCGCCGGAGCCGCGCAAGCCGGCGGTGCAGCGCGAGCGCAGCGAAACCTACTACGACACCAAGTCCCAGGTCTTCTCCGCGCTGATCGACACGATCGACCTGTCGCAACTCGCAAAGCTCGATCCCGAGAGCGCGCGCGAGGAAATCCGCGACATCGTCAACGACATTATCGCGATCAAGAACTTCGCGATGTCGATTTCCGAGCAGGAAGAGCTGCTCGAGGACATCTGCAACGATGTGCTTGGCTATGGTCCGCTCGAGCCGCTGCTCGCCCGAGACGACATCGCCGACATCATGGTCAACGGCGCCAAGCAGGTCTTCATCGAAGTCAACGGCAAGGTCGAGCAGACAGGCATCCGATTCCGCGACAACCAGCAGCTGCTGAACATTTGCCAGCGCATTGTCAGCCAGGTCGGCCGCCGCGTCGACGAATCCTCGCCGATCTGCGACGCGCGCCTGCCAGACGGCAGCCGCGTCAACGTCATCGCCCCACCGCTAGCGATTGACGGCACCGCACTCACCATCCGAAAGTTCAAGAAGGACAAGCTGACGCTCGATCAGCTCGTCCGCTTCGGCGCGATTTCGCCCGAGGGCGCGGAGGTGCTGAAGATCATCGGTCGGGTCCGCTGCAACGTCATCATTTCCGGCGGTACCGGCTCGGGCAAGACCACATTGCTCAACTGCCTGACCAACTATGTCGACCGCGATGAGCGCGTCATCACCTGCGAAGACTCGGCCGAACTCCAGCTGCAGCAGCCGCACGTGGTGCGTCTCGAAACCCGTCCGCCCAACCTCGAAGGCGAGGGCGAGGTGACCATGCGCGATCTGGTCAAGAACTGTCTGCGCATGCGTCCCGAACGCATCATCGTCGGCGAGGTGCGCGGACCAGAGGTCTTCGACCTCCTGCAGGCCATGAATACCGGTCACGACGGCTCGATGGGCACCATCCACTCGAACAGCCCACGCGAGTGTCTGAACCGCGTGGAATCCATGATCGCCATGGGCGGCTATTCGCTGCCGCAGCGCACGGTGCGCGAGATCATCGTCGGCTCGGTGGATGTCATCATCCAGGCCGCGCGCCTGCGCGACGGCTCGCGCCGCATCACCCACATCACCGAGGTGATCGGCATGGAAGGCGACGTCATCATCACGCAGGACCTCGTTCTCTACAACATCAAGGGCGAGGACGCTTCCGGGCGATTGGTCGGCGAGCATGTCTCGACCGGGATCGGGCGCCCGAATTTCTGGGATCGTGCACGCTATTTCGGCGAGGAGCAGCGCCTGGCCGCCGCGCTGGAGGCCATGGAAAAGCGGGCGGAGTGAGAGACCGGGTAAGATGTTCGGTATCGACCTGACAATATTGGCTTTCATCGCTCTGGCCGGCTTGAGCGCCGGGGCGGTGGCCTATGCCTTCCTGTTCAAGTCCCTCGAAAACGAGAAGAAGGCGGATCGCCGCCTTCAGGCCGTGAAGGCTGCGGAGACCGATCGCTCGGTAGTGAAGGCCGCGCGCGAGCGGGCCAATGAAATCAGCAAGCGCCGCAAATCCATCCAGGACACGCTGAAGGATCACGACGAAAAGCAGAAGGCAAAGGATCGGGTCACCAAGAAGCCGCCATTGCGGATACAGATCCGGCAGGCGGGCATGCAGGTGTCGGTCGAGCGCTTCTACATGTATTCGGTGATCTGCGGCCTGGTCGTCACCTTCCTGGTGTTCCTGGCCGGCGCGCCGCTGTTGATCCTGCCGGGCGCATTGGTGGCCGGCACCATTGGCCTGCCGCGCTGGTTCGTCTCCTTCAAGCGCGCGCGCCGCGTAAAGGCATTCCTTAACGAATTTCCCAACGCGCTCGACATCATCGTTCGTGCAGTGAAGTCGGGCCTGCCGCTGAACGATGGCGTGAGGCTGATTGCCAATGAAGCGCCCGAGCCGGTGCGGACCGAATTCCGTCGCATCGTCGAAGCCCAGCAGCTTGGCCTTTCGATCCCGGAAGCAGCCATGAGGATGGGAGAAACCATGCCTTGTCCCGAGGCGAATTTCTTCGGGATCGTCATCCAGATCCAAAGCCAGGCGGGCGGCAACCTGTCGGAGGCCTTAGGCAATCTCTCGCGGGTGCTGCGCGACCGCAAGAAGATGAAGGCCAAGGTCCAGGCTCTCTCCATGGAAGCCAAGGCGTCGGCGGCGATCATCGGGGCGTTGCCCTTCATTGTCGCCCTCCTCGTCTATATCTCCAGCCCCACCTATATCATGCCGCTCTTCACGACGAGCACGGGCCATCTCATTCTCGGCGTTTCCGCCGTCTGGATGTCGATCGGCATCTTCGTCATGCGCCAGATGATCAACTTCGAGGTTTAGTGACATGACCGACCAAGTCGTGAAGGCCGTCATGGACCCCTCGTTCCTGATCGCCTTGCTCGTGGGCATTGCTGTCTTCGCTACGATCTTCACCGCACTGCCGGCGCTGGGCGGCAATACGCTCAAATCGCGGATGAAGGCGGTGGCGCTGGAACGCGAGGAGTTGCGCGCCAAGCAGCGCGCGCGGCTCGCTGCCGAGGCGGATCGGCGGCGAAAAGGCCTGCGCGAAGAGAAGTCGGCCGGCATGCACAGCATCGTCGAGCGTCTGGATCTCAGGCGCGCACTCGTCGACGAGGGCACGCTGAACAAGCTCAAGGTGGCCGGCTTTCGCGGTCAGAACCCGCTGACCAAGTTCCTGTTCTTCCGTCTGGTGCTGCCTATCGTCGGCTTCGCTCTGGCCGGCGTCTATATCCTTGTCCTGGGCGGCCTGCCTGAGCAGCCGCCCGTCATGAAGATATGCGTCTGCTTTTTTGCGGCATATGCCGGCTTTTATTTGCCGGTTCTCTACGTCAACAACCGCGCCTCCAAGCGCAAGCAATCGATCCAGCAGGCCTGGCCGGATGCGCTCGACCTGATGCTGATCTGCGTGGAGTCGGGCATGTCGATCGAGGCGGCGGTGCGCCGGGTCGCCGACGAAATCGGCACCCAGTCGGTGGAACTCGCCGAAGAGCTGATCCTGACCAATGCCGAGCTTTCCTATCTGCAGGAGCGCCGGCAGGCCTATGAAAATCTGTCCACGCGTACCGGGCTGGAATCGGTAAAGGCGGTGTCGCAGGCGCTGATCCAGGCCGAGCGCTACGGTACGCCGATCGCGCATGCCCTGCGCGTTCTGTCCAATGAAAGCCGCGAAATGCGCATGAATGCCGCCGAGAAGAAGGCCGCCGCGCTGCCGCCGAAGCTCACCGTCCCGATGATCCTGTTCTTCCTGCCGGTCCTATTCGGCGTCATTCTCGGCCCGGCCGGCATCCAGGTCAGCCAGAACGGGATTTTCGGGGGAGGCTAACCCGCGAAACGTCGCCAGCCCAAAGTTACAAACGGCAAAAAAAGCCGCGTGATGGGATCACGCGGCTTTTTGCTGTTGTTCGTTTTTCGGCCTGAAACGCCTAGTTGGTGTTCGAGGCCACCTTCTTGTCCTGGCCCTTCAGCTGGCTCCAGGCGTTCTGCTGGGAAAGCATGCCGCGCAGGTAGGCGACGTTGGCCTGGGCCTGATCGGGCGAAAGCTCCGCCCGGGCAATCTGCTCGGCTTCGTCGAAACGGCCCTGAAGGCCGACCACCAGGGCCAGATTCTGCCGTACGCGGCTGTCGGCGCCGGGGGCGGCGGCCGCCTGCCGCATATAGGTTTCGGCCGCTCGGAGGTCGCCTTCGAGTACGTAGGACATGCCGAGATTCGACAGGATCGATGGTTCGTTCGGCTTGATGTCCAGCGCCTTGCGATAAAGCTGCCGCGCCTCTTGCGCCTTGCCGAGCTGGTCGAGGATCGCGCCTTCGGCCGAAGCCAGGCGCCAGTCGGGATATTCCGGTGTCTGGGCGCGGCGTACAGCATCAAGCGCCGGTTCCAACTGGCCGTCCGCGGCGAGTGCCTTGCCATAAGCGGCCAGCACTTCGCGGTCCTTGGGCAGGCCGATGGCCAGCTTGCGCATCACCGCCAGCGACTGATCGGACTGACCGTTCATCTGCAGCACGCTTGCGTAGCGCAGGGCGACGGACTTGTCGGTGGGGGTTCGGGCATAGGCCATGCCGAGCGAGTTGGCGGCGCTTGCCAGTTCGCTGGACGACATGCTTTCCAGCGGCTTGTTCGACACGCGCGAAATCGAGCCGGTCGACATCTTGTCGGTGGTGGCGCAGCCGGCGACGCCTACCGCCAGTGCCAGCAGAAGCGCCGCTGCCGTCATCCGCTTTCCCGTCGCCCTGGTTGCGTGAGTGAACAGCATCGGCCCCTGATCTCCATCCTGCCGGCCCGTCGGCCAGCTTTCCTGATGGAGAAATATTCCGTTAACCCTAACGACAAGTTAACGAAGCTGTCCGGCGCGGCCCTCTCGGCACCTCTTTCTTGCGCGGTCATCGTTGTGCCGAAGCGCTGCCGCTTTCGCGCCACTTCCTTCTCTCAACCAGAACATAATTGCCCGGCATAGGCGTCGATCAAGAGCGCCCGGGATGTCGCGCTTGACGTCAAGCAGTCATAACAAGGAGAAGTCTGAAATGATCAACAGACGCCAAATGCTTGTTGGCTCCGTCGTCGGCGCCGCAGGCCTCATGCTTTCCGAAGGGCTGGCGCTCGCGAGCCAGGTTTCCAAGGGAGCTCTGTCCGATCCCGAAATCCCCGCTCTTGGCAATCCCAAGGGCAATGTCACCATCGTCGAGTTCTTCGACTATCAATGCATCTACTGCAAGTGGAGCTATCCGGACATCATGAAGGTGGTGGAGCGGGATGGAAATGTGCGTCTGGTCATGAAGGACTGGCCGGTCTTCGGTCCGGCTTCGGTTCGGGCCGCGAGCATGGTGCTCGCCGCCAAGGAAAGCGGTCAGTACAAGCAGGCCATGCGGGCGCTGATGAGCACCAGGTCGCGGCTTCAGGACAGCAGCATCGACAGCGCCCTGGCCAATGCGGGCCTTGATCCGGCGGCTCTCCAGGCCACCGTCCAGAAGCGCTCGGACCACATCGGGCGCATCCTTAACCGCAACATCGCCCAGGCGCGCTCCTATGGACTGCGCGGCACGCCCTCATTCATCGTTGGTGGCAAGGTCTATGGCGGCTTCCAGAGCGAGGGGGCGCTCGAAAAGGCCATTCAGGCGGCGCGAGGCGCTTGAGCCCCTCATTCCGGCGCGCTGGCTGCTTTGCATAGGCGCGCCTCAAGGGTAGAAAAGGCGACTATGCCGGCGGCGTCGGGCGAATGCGCCCGCGCCGTAAATCTTTGCCCGATCAGCCAAGGAACCCTTGCATGCCACTCGCCCTTACCGACAAGAAGCCGAAACAGTCCCGCCCGATCCATCCGGTAGCCAAGGGCGGGCTGGATGGAGCCGGGCTCGATCTTTCGGCATTGGCCTGGGCGCAGCAGAACGGCTTTTCGGGCGAGGCCGGCCGCACGTTGGTGCTGCCCGGTTCGGACGGTGCCGTATCCGGCGCGCTGTTCGGACTCGGCAATGGCGGGGAGGGGAACGGCTCACTCGCCCTCGGCGCATTGGCCCGCAGCCTGCCGGAGGGCGACTGGCATTTTGCCGAGACGCCGGCCAATCCCGCGCTCGCCGCTCTGAGCCTCGTGCTCGGCGGCTATGTCTTCACACGTTATGGCAAGAAACCCGGCAAGGACCTGCGCCTTTCGCTGCCCACGGGCGCCGACCGCGCCGAGATCGAACGCGTCGCCAACGCCGTCTTCATGGTGCGCGACCTGGTCAACACGCCCACCAACGACATGGGCCCCGACGTTCTGGAAGCGGCGGTTCGCCGGCTTGCCAAGCAGCACAAGGCCAAGGTCGAGGTGACCGAGGGCGACGAGCTCCTAAAACGCAACTTCCCGATGATCCACGCCGTCGGTCGCGCCTCGGCCACCGCTCCGCGCCTCATCGACATGGTCTGGGGCAAGAAGGACGCGCCCAAGGTCACGCTGGTGGGCAAGGGCGTCTGCTTCGACACCGGCGGCCTCGACATCAAGCCGGCCAGCGGCATGCTGCTCATGAAGAAGGACATGGGCGGCGCGGCAAATGTGCTCGGCCTGGCCTCGATGATCATGGCGGCTGATCTGCCGGTGCGCCTGCGCGTGCTGATCCCGGCGGTGGAGAACTCCATCGCAGGCAACGCCTTCCGCCCCGGCGACGTGCTGCCGAGCCGCAAGGGGCTGACCGTCGAGATCGGCAACACCGATGCCGAAGGCCGACTGATCCTTGCCGATGCACTGGCGCTAGCCGACGAGGAAGCGCCTGAACTGCTCATCGACATGGCGACCCTGACGGGTGCCGCCCGCGTCGCGCTGGGCCCGGACCTGCCGCCCTTCTACACCGGCGACGACGCACTGGCCGCCGAGCTCGCAACGGCGGCGGTCGAGGTCGAGGACCCGATCTGGCGCATGCCGCTGTGGAAGCCCTATGACGCCAAGCTTTCGTCCAAGGTGGCCGACATCAACAACGTCACCACCGACAGCTTCGCCGGCTCGATCACGGCTGCGCTGTTCCTGCAGCGTTTCGTCGAGAAGGCGAAGAGCTGGGCGCATTTCGACATCTTCGCCTGGAACCCCAATGACCGCCCCTACGGCCCGGTCGGCGGCGAGGCCCAGGCCATCCGCGCGCTGGAGCGGGTGATCGCGGCCCGCTTCGGATGACCACGCATTGCCTGTACTGAAACGGAACCGAAACGTTTTCAGCGCATTCTCGGGCGCATGGCAGTCCATTTGCGTCCGAGCCAGGCTTTGCGACTTTGGCAGCAGGTTTCCCTGGCCGAAGTGCGCGACGATGCCCACGACCTGACGGTCCGGCAGATGGCGATCTTGCTCACCATCTATCTCGATCCGCCGCCGCACACGGTGCGGGGGCTCGCCGCAAAACTCGACGTCACCAAGCCGGTGATCACGCGCGCGCTCGACACTATGGGCGCGCTGAAGCTGGTTTCGCGCCACCGCGACGAGCTCGACAAGCGCAACGTGCTCATCAAGCGCACCGTGGCAGGCGCGCTCTATGTCGAACGATTTGGGGATGCTATCATCGCCAAAGCAATGGAGTTGCCGATTTGACTGCCCACGACCGCCGCCTGCATGCCTTCCGTGCAGACCTCGCCGATGCCCGCCTGAAGGGCCAAGTTTCCGCCGAACGTTTTGTCACTGGCCGCCCGGCGCGGATCACCGCTTCGGTGGCCGACGTCAAGAAGGAGCCGCGCGCCGATTCCGGCATCGACACCCAGCTTATCCATGGCGACGACGTGCTCGTCTTCGACGAGACGCCGGGCTGGGTGTGGATGCAGTCCGAGCGCGACGGCTATGTCGGCTATGTCGCGGAAGCCGATATCGGCCCGCGCGAACACGCGCCGACACACCGGGTGATCGCGCCGCGCAGTTTTGTCTACCCGGGCGCCGACCTGCGCTTTGCCCGCGCGGGCGAGCTGTCCATGGGCTCGCTCGTCACCGTGGTCGGCCATGCCGAAACGCGCGGCACGCGCTATGCGCTGCTGCCTTCCGGCGAGGCCGTCATCGCAGCGCATCTCGCGCCGCTGGATCATGCAGCCGACGATTTCGTGGCGGTGGCCGAGAAGCTCATCAACACGCCCTATCTTTGGGGCGGCGTTTCCGGCTTCGGCATCGACTGCTCGGGCCTTGCGCAGCTTTCCCTGCTGATGGCCGGGCGCAAGGTACTGCGTGATTCCGACATGCAGGCAGCGACCATTGGCGAGCCCGTGGCGACGGGCGCGGATTATTCCGGCCTGCAGCGCGGCGACCTCGTCTTCTGGTCGGGCCATGTCGCTATCATGGTCGATGCGGAAAACATCATTCACGCCAGCGGCAACACCATGATGGTCACCCGCGAGCCGCTGAAGGACGCGATCGAGCGCATCCGCTCGCAATACGGCGCCCCGTCGGTGTTCCGGCGGCTGTAGCGCTGCTCTCCCTCCCCCTTGAGGGGGGAGGAGTGGTCGCCGCAGGCCACGAAAATCCAACGATTTGGCTTTTCGAACGACGAACGCCCGGAGTCATAGCGGAGGGCAAGTCCGCGCCCTTCATCCCGCCCTCGTGGTTCGAGGCTCGCCCTGCGGGCTCGCACCTCACCATGAGGGCTACTGCTGCGCCACCTCCCTCTCCTGAGTTGAGGGCTATCTCTGGCGCCAACCTCGCTCATTCTGAGGTGCTCGCCCGGAGGGCGAGCCTCGAAGAACGCACCTAAGCACACCTATTCATTGCCACGCCCGCTTTCGCGTCTGGCTGTTGTCAAAGAACCTAGGAAGACGGGCGGTCGTCGGACACGCTCGTTTTGGTAAATCTTGCGGCCCTTCGACCGCCCGTTCGATGCGCTTGCCTGGGTTTGTTCGCCTCCGTATTCGCGCGGCCAGCCACACCCTGGGCCCGGACTTGGGGGTTCATCACCCAGCAGCGTTACCGTCACGCCACCAGCCTGGACATCGTCGCCCTCCACGCTCATCCGGTTCATGACCCGTGTTCCCGGTGAGGCCGATGCGGACATTATGCGGGAGGCGGAAAGATGGGGGATGAAAGACGTTGCGATTTTCTTTCGGCGCGAATAATTTCAATTGGTTACCTTTAAACGGCTCTGCAATTCGTCCTCCAATGACGTGACGAATTGCGGGCGGCTCTGTCTGCGCCGCCGCGGCAATTTCGGCCGACCGGCATGGATCCTCGCGTCAAGCCCGAGGATGACGAAGATGGATCCTGCCCCCCGCGCCAAGCAAAATTCGTCCCAAAGATGGAACGGCAGCGATCTTCAAATGAAGATGGCGCTCGTGTACGAAGTCTTCCGGAGAGCTCTCGCCAGTTTCTAACAGGATGAAATCATGAAGAAATTCCGCTTCGCCCTTGCGGCGTCGGCGATCGTGTTGGCCGCGTCCGTGCCAGCGAAGGCCGAGGACTTGGTGTTTTCGCTCAAGAACGGTACTTCGTCCGTTCTCACGCGATTCTACACTTCTCCCGTTGGTGTCAACGAGTGGGAAGACGATGTGTTCGGCCGGGACGTGCTCAACCCCGGTGAGAGCATCGAGATCACCATCGCCGATGGTCGGTCCGTCTGCAGCTATGACATGAAGTTCGAGTTCGAGGAAGGTTCCAGTCTGGATACCACCACGGACACGCAGAATCTCTGCGAACTGGGATCCTATACGATCCACGAATGATCTTGGGGCGGGGGGCTGCTCAACCGCTCCCCACCGCAACCCCTGGCTCGGTTTGCTTCGGGTTGCCAACTCTGGCGTCGTTCATCGCGATGCAAGCCTCGTGGAAGGCCTGTGAAACCGCCGCGAGTTTGACCGCCTGCCAGTAACGATAGTCTCGAACGAGTTGGGGCGAGATCCAGCATTCGCCCCTGTTGCTGCGGTTGGCCCAGCCGATGAGGCCGGCTTCCCGCGCTATCCCGAACAGGCGCGCCGCATGTGTTCTGGATATGCGGTATTTCTGCGAGAACGCGTTCGGCGATACCTTTCCGATCCAGATGGGTGACGTCATCTCCGCGGATAGCGGCGGTACGCCGATGACCAGTTCGTGCAGGATGCTGCTGCCGGAGGCAGAGCGATCGAATTTGGCAATGGTTTGCGGAGGTCGATACCAGTCTCGCAATGCCAGAAGAAGACGTGCGAAGCGGGGTTGTGCCCACTGCAGGATATCCGGATGCCGACAGGACAACGCGTAGCGCTGGCCGTTGTCGATTGTGTCGAGAGCCCGCAGGTGAATGTCGAAATAGCGCCGGATAAGCAGTTCGCTCATCTCTGTGGCTTGAGCAGCCTGCAGGCGTAGGTCTTCGCTCGCCAAGGGAGTGATGAACCGGTAGCGCTTCATTTCCATCAGGAAGGTATGGACCGTATTGCGGCTTGCGACCTTCGTGTCCTTGATTGCGCGGAGCAAGTTGCTGGGTGAGATAGGCGGGCAAGCCGGATCGAGCCGATGCTCGAAGTGCAGGGCGATTGTCACTTGGCTCAGGATCCATCGTTGCAGGTCCGCGACGTAGTGAACCTCCTGCGGCAAGGCGAGATGCGTGTCCAGAAGCTCCCGCGCGCCAGAGGCGACACCTTTCGTGAACAGCTCCATGCGAACGAGAGAATCTGCCGAATAGGCAGGCGGTGGCGAAGCAAATTTCGGCATTGAAAAGGCACTAGATACTGGCCGCGTTGCGCAAATCCCCCGCCACCCGCAAGGCGGGAGCGAGGGACCAAAGTGCTGTAACGGGATGCTGCCTCAGTAACCGGCTGCGCGGTTGACGACGTATTCCAGCTTCTCGCCGCGTTCGAAGGCGTCCATCTGCTTGAGCATCGGCGGAGCGAGGTGCTCGGGGTCGGAGCTGGCGGCCGCATGCGGGGTCACGAACACCTTCGGATGCGACCACATCGGGCTCGTCTTGGGCAGCGGCTCGACCTCGAACACGTCGAGGCTCGCCTCCTTCAGCGTGCCGTCGTCAAGCGCGCGCAGGATGTCGGCGTCCTTCTGCAGCTTGCCGCGGCCGGCGTTGATCAGCACCGCGCCGTCGAGCCCGTTGCGGCGCCGCAGATGGCGCAGGAGGTCGTAGTTGATGATGCCTTCGGTTGCGGGCGTATGCGGCAGCAGCACCACCAGAATATCGGTGGCGTTGAGGAAGGGAACGAGCCCTTCGTCGCCATGATAGGTCGTCACGCCTTCCATCGGCCGGTCGGTGCGGCCCCAGCCATTGACCCGGAAGCCGAGCCCTAGCAGCGCTTCGGCGGCGGCCCGACCGAGCTGGCCGAGGCCCATGATGCCGACGGCAATGTCCTCGGCGGGCCGCTGCGACGGCTCCTGCCAGAGCTTGTTCTGCTGCTGGGCGCGGTAGAGCGCGCCCTGGCGGTGATGGTCGAGCACGCGCCAGACGACATATTCGGTCATGTGGCGGGTGAGGTTTTCGGCCACCACGCGCACGATTGGCACATCCGGCAGGCCCGGATCGTTGAAGAGATGGTCGACGCCGGCGCCGATCGAGAAGATGGCGCGCAGGTTGGGCAGCTTGGCGAGGATGTTCGGCGGCTGCTTCCAGACCACGGCATAGGTGATCGTGGGGTCGGTCGCACTGTCCGGCTTCAAAACGACTTCGCGCTGCTCCGAGAGCAGCTCGTACCAGTGCTGCGGGTTGAACCCGGTGACCGACAGCAAGATACGGCCCTTGTCCATGTGAACGTCCCTCTTCATTCCCAATGTTCTGCTTTTTACTCGCTCACGACTCCGGCCGGCGCCGTTTCGATCCTGAACGCGGCTGATATCAATGCACGCGTATAGTCGGTCTGCGGCCTTTCGAAAATCTGCCGCGAGGGACCTGCCTCGACGATCCTGCCGTTGCGCATGACGATGACGTCATTGGCCAGCGCCCGCACCACCTTGAGATCGTGGCTGATGAAAAGATAGGCGAGGTCGTGCTTGGCCTGTAGCCCGCGCAGCAGGTCGACGACCTGCGCCTGCACGCTCATGTCGAGCGCCGATGTGGGCTCGTCGAGCATGACGAAGCGAGGTTTCAGCACCATGGCGCGGGCGATCGCGACGCGCTGGCGCTGGCCGCCGGAGAATTCGTGCGGGTAGCGGAAGCGTGTCGACGGATCGAGCCCCACCTCGTTCAGCACCTCGACCACCTGGGTGTCGCGCTCGACCTCCGAGAGCTTTGGCTCGTGGATCTTCAGCCCTTCCTCGATGATCTCGGCCACCGACATGCGGGGGCTAAGGGAACCGAACGGATCCTGGAACACGATCTGCAGGTCGCTGCGCAGCGGCCGCATCTCGTTGAAGGTCAGCTTGTTGATGTCGCGACCGTCGAACTGGATCTGGCCGGTGGAGGAGATCATGCGCGCGAGCGCAAGGCCAAGCGTGGTCTTGCCCGAGCCCGATTCGCCCACCACGCCGAGCGTCTGGCCGGCGCGCACGGTGAGGTCGATGCCGTCGACGGCCTTCACGTGGTCGACAACCTTGCGGAAGAAGCCCTGCTTGATGGGGAACCACACCTTGACGTCCTTGCCGGACATCACGGCCTTGGCGCCCTCATTGGCTACCGGCGGCTTGCCCTTGGGCTCGGCGGCGAGCAGGTGGCGGGTGTATTCGTGCTGCGGGTTTGAGAATATCGCCTCGGTCGGGCCGGCCTCGACGATCTTGCCCTTGGTCATGACGCAGACGCGGTCGGCGATGCGCCGCACGATGCCGAGATCGTGGGTGATGAACAGCATCGACATGCCGCTGCGCTGCTTGAGCTCGTCCAGCAGCTGGAGAATCTGCGCCTGCACGGTGACGTCGAGCGCGGTCGTCGGCTCGTCGGCGATGAGCAGTTCGGGCTTGTTGGCGATCGCCATGGCGATCATCACGCGCTGGCGCTGGCCGCCGGAAAGCTGGTGCGGATAGGCGTCGAGCCGCTTTTCCGGCTCGCGGATGCCGACATCGGTGAGCAGCTGCAGCGTACGTGCCTGCGCTTCCTTCAGGCTGATCGGTTGGTGCAGGCGCAGCATCTCGACGATCTGCTGCGAGATCGTGTGCAGCGGGTTGAGCGAGGTCATCGGCTCCTGGAAGATCATGGAGATCTTGCCGCCGCGCACCTGGCGCAGTTCCTTTTCGCTCAGCGCGAGCAGGTTTTTGCCGTGGAACTGGATTTCGCCCGACGGGTGGCTAGCCGCCGGGTAGGGCAGGAGTTTCAGCACCGACAGGGCCGACACCGACTTGCCCGAGCCCGACTCGCCGACGAGCGCCACCGTCTCGCCCCGGCCGATGTCGAAGGAGATGCGATCGACGGACGCCTGCGTCCTGCCGCCGTTGGAGAAGGCAACCGAGAGATCGCGAACGGAAAGCAGCGTACTCAAAGGGCAGCCTCGATATCGGTCCTGCGGAAGTCGTCGCCTTTGAAGAGGAGCTTTTCGCTTCGCGCCTTGGCAAGCGCGTAGGCGAAGCAGTCTCCGAGGTTTAGGCGCGCTTCATGATTGCCCTTGCCGAATTTGCGATAGGCTTCGCGGGCAATCTGGGCCTGGGTGCGTGTGATCTGCGCGAGTTTTATCGCTCCTACCCTCATGATTTCGTCAAGCGCCTCGCCGGTCTCGGGGCCTTTCTTGTCCGCCTTTATCGCGGCCTCCACGAAATTGATCGGCGAGATGAAGATATCGTCGAGCTCATCGGCGATCGCGCGGCTATATGAGTCGCCGTCCTCTTCTCCGAGGACAATGGCCAGCAGGGCGGAAGCGTCGACAATCATGCCGGAAGCCCATCGTCGTCATAGAGATCGGAATGATCGCTCGTCATGCCGGGCGGTGTCGGTGGAAGGCTCGAGACGATCTCCCTGATCCGCTGATATCGCCACTCGCGTTCCTTGTGGCGTGCGAGCCTCTCCAGCCTGTCTTCCAGCGCGCGCTCGATGGCCGTGGTCAGGGTCTCGCCGGTTTCCCGGGCGAGGTCCCGTGCCAGCCTCTCGACCCGCTCGTTCTTGATGTTCATGCCCATGCCGGTCTCCATGGTAGAAATCCGACAGAATTATACCATCCTAGGCCGTTCATCGGAACGTCTTCCTCGGGTCGAAGGCGTCGCGGGTGGCCTCGCCGATGAAGATCAGCAGCGACAGCATGATCGAGATCACCAGGAAGCCGGAGAAGCCGAGCCAGGGGGCGTTCAGGTTGCGCTGGCCTTGCTTCAGGAGTTCGCCGAGCGAGGGCGAGCCGGGCGGCAGGCCGAAGCCCAGGAAGTCGAGCGAGGTCAGCGTCGAGATCGAGCCGTTCAGGATGAAGGGCAGGAAGGTCAGCGTCGCCACCATGGCGTTGGGCAACAGGTGGCGCAGCATGATGGTGCGGTTGGGCACGCCGAGCGCGCGGGCCGCATTCACATACTCGAAGTTGCGTGCGCGCAAAAACTCGGCGCGGACCACGCCGACGAAGGCCACCCAGGAGAACAGGAGCATGATGCCGAGCAGGATGAAGAAGCCCGGCGGCAGAATGGCCGAGATGATCAGCAGCAGATAGAGCACGGGAATCGCCGACCAGATCTCGATGAAGCGCTGGAAGAGAAGGTCGGTCCAGCCGCCGAAATAGCCCTGGACGGCGCCGGCGCTGACGCCGACCAGCGCTGAGCCCGCGGTGAGGATCAGGCCGAACAGCACCGAGATGCGGAAGCCGTAGATGACGCGCGCCAGCACGTCGCGGGCCTGGTCGTCTGTGCCGAGCCAGTTCCAGTTACCGACGGTGCAGCCGGGGTCGTTGACGCCCTGCGGATAGCGCTGGCAGCGCACCTCCTTGGAATAGAGCCAGGAGGGCTTTGCGGGTGCTGCCTCGGGAATCTCGTTGTTGACGGTGCGATAGCTGTAGCGGATCGGCGGCCAGATCAGCCAGCCATGGGCCTTGATCTCGTCGCTGATCACCGGGTCGCGGTAGTCGGTGACGGCATAGAAGCCGCCGAATTTCTCTTCCGGATAGTCGATCAGAACCGGAAGCAGGATCTCGCCCTTGTAGGAGGCGATCAGCGGCCGGTCGTTGGCGATGAACTCGGCCCCTAGCGACAGCACGAACAGGACCAAAAAGATCCAGAGCGACCAGTAGCCACGACGGTTGGCCTTGAAGCTGGCCCAACGCCGCTGATTGAGCGGCGACAGCCGGGGGCGGGGCGCTTGGCGGGTGACTGCTTCGACGGTTGCCATCACACGTCCCTCCGCTCGAAGTCGATGCGGGGATCGACCCATGTGTACATGAGGTCGGAGAGCAGGCTGACGAACAGGCCGATCAGCGAGAAGATGTAGAGATTGGCGAACACCACCGGATAGTCGCGGTCGAGGATGGATTTGTAGCCGAGCAGCCCCAGCCCATCGAGCGAGAAGATGTTCTCGATCAGCAGCGAGCCGGTGAAGAAGGCCGAAATGAAGGCGCCGGGGAAGCCGGCAATCACGATCAGCATCGCGTTGCGGAAGACATGGCCGTAGAGCACTCGCCGCTCCGACAGGCCCTTGGCGCGGGCGGTGACCACATATTGCTTGCGGATCTCGTCCAGGAAGGAGTTCTTGGTCAAAAGCGTGGTGGTGGCGAAGGCCGACAGCACCAGCGCCGCCAGCGGCAGCGTGATGTGCCAGAAATAGTCGAGGATGCGGGCCGGCCACGACAACTCATGCCAATTGTCGGAGGTGAGGCCGCGCAGCGGGAACCAGTCGAAGAACGAGCCGCCGGCAAACAGCACCATCAAGAGGATGGCAAACAGGAAGCCGGGGATGGCGTAGCCGATGATGACGACAGCACTTGTCCAGGTGTCGAAGGAGGAACCGTCCTTCACAGCCTTGCGGATGCCGAGCGGAATCGAGATCAGGTAGGACAGCAGCGTTACCCACAGGCCGATCGAGATCGACACCGGCATCTTCTCGAGGATCAGGTCGAGCACGCTGATGTCGCGGAAGTAGCTCTTGCCGAAGTCGAAGCGGGCATAGTTCCAAAGCATCATGAAGAAGCGCTCGAGCGGCGGCTTGTCGAAGCCGAACTGCTTTTCGAGCTTGGCGATGAACTCGGGGTCGAGCCCCTGCGCCCCGCGGTATTTCGAAGACGAGATGGCGGCCGCATCGAAATTGGTCATGCCGCCTTCGCCACCGCCGCCGGAAATGCGCTCGGTCGAGTCGCCGCCCTGGCCGGTCAGCTTGGAGATGACCTGCTCTACCGGTCCGCCCGGCGCGAACTGCACGACGGCAAAGGAAATCGCCATGACGCCGAACAGGGTCGGGATCATCAGGAGAATGCGGCGCAGGATATAGGCGCCCATCAGACAAGCCTCATTAATGACAGGGCAGGCCGTGCTCTTTCGCGCCCCCCTCTGGCCTGCCGGCCATCTCCCCCACAAGTGGGGAGATTAGCGGTTGCGGCGTCGGCACTTTCTCCGCAACGTTCAAGAGTGGCGAAAGCTTTGATGAAGGCCGATCTCCCCCCTTGTGGGGGAGATGCCCGGAAGGGCAGAGGGGGGCAGCGTAGAGCGCTGTCCCTTCCCGAAGCTACAAATCTACGCCTTGCCAATAGCCGTCGCCTTGTCCTTGTCGAACCACCACATGGCTTCGACCGGAAAGCCGAAGTCGGGTTTGGGTTCCTTGTAGCCGAACATATCCCAGAACGCCGCCCGGTGATTCGGAAGATACCAGTTTGGAATCCAGTCGAGACGCGCGCGCAAGACCCGATCCAGCGCCCTGAGCGCGATGGTCAGCTCCTGCCGGCTCTGCGCCTTTCCGGCGGCTTCCACCAGCGCATCGATGGCCGGATCGGCGGTGCCCGGGAAGTTCCTCGAGCCCGGCAGCGTGGCCGCGCGCGAATGGAACAGGTTTTCGATGTCGTCCCGGCTCGGCGTGGCCGTGAAGGACAGCGCCATGGAGATGAGGTCGAAGTCGAAATCGACCTGGCGGGCCGTGTACTGCGCCGAGTCGACCACGCGGATCGAGGCGTCGATGCCGATGGCCTTCATGTTCTCCGTCCAGGGTGAGTGTATGCGGATCCAGTCGTCGTCATCGACGAGCAGTTCCACGGTGAGCGGCTCGCCCTTGGCGTTCTGGACGAACTGGCCGTTGCGCTTCCAGCCGGCCTCGGCCAGCAGCTTTGCCGCCGCGCCGAGCAGCTTGCGGTCCCGGCCCGAACCGTCGGAGACGGGCTGGATGATGGCTTCGCCGAAGGCTTCGTCGGGGATCTTGCCGCGCAGCGGTTCGAGCAGCGCCAGTTCCTCGGGCGAGGGCTTGCCTTCGGCGCGATAATCCGAGCGTTCGAAACAGGACTGCGAGCGCTCGTAGGAATTGTAGAAGATGTTGCGCTTCGTCCATTCGAAATCGAAGCAGAGCGCCATCGCCCTGCGCACGCGCGGGTCGCGAAAACGCTCGCGCCGCTGGTTGATCGCGGTGGCCTGCATCGAGGGGCGCCGTTCGGCGGGGAACTCGCGCTTGACGACCTTGCCTTCCTTGAGCGCGGGAAAGTCGTAGCCGGTCACCCAGACGCGGGCGGTAAACTCCTGCCGGAAAAGCACGTTGCCCTTCTTGAAGGCCTCGAAGCCGGCCTGCCGGTCGCGGTAGAACTCGATGCGGATGCGGTCGAAATTGTAGAGGCCGCGATTGACCGGCAGGTCGCGCGCCCAATAGTCCTCGACCCGGTCATATTCGATGGTCTGGCCCGCCACGATGCGGCCCACTCTGTAGGGGCCGGAGCCGAGCGGCGCCTTCATGCCAACGCTGGTGAAGGGGTTGGCCTCGAAATAGGCCTTCGACGCGATGGGGAAGCCCGCGACGTTGAGGATGGTGCGGGGCGACTGCTTGCCCGAAAAGCTCAGGCGGAAGGTATGCGCGTCGACCGCCACCGCCTCGATCATCTGGCTGAGCGGCAAGAGCAGGTCCGGGTGGCCGTCCTGCTTGTAGAGCTGGAAGGAATGGGCGACGTCCTCCGCCGTCAGCGGCGTGCCGTCGTGGAAGCGGGCTTCCGATCTTAGCGAGAACTCGAAAGTGTTGCGGTCGTCCGAGATGGTCACGCCTTCGGCAACCAAGCCGTAGAGCGCGTCGGGCTCGTCTAGCGCACTCGCCATCAGCGTGTCGAAGCACATTTCCATGCGCGGCGGGGCATCGCCCTTGGCCACGAAAGTGTTCAGCGTGTTGAAGGTCAGCGGGCTCTGGTTGAAGACCCAGTTGGGCGGCGAGAAGATGAAGGTCCCGCCCTTCGGCGCATCGGCATTGACGTAGTCGAACTGCTTGAAATCGGCCGGATATTTCAGGTCGCCGAAGGCCGAAAGGCCGTGCAGTTTCGTGCCGGTCGGCGCGGCGGCGAAGGCGACACCCGGCAGCAGCGCCGCGGCCGAGCCTAGCGCGAGGAAGTCGCGGCGGGAGAGCAGGGGGCCGCCCATCAATCGCTGCCTCTGTACTTCGCGGCCAGAGCCTTTTCCTTCTCGGGATCGATCCACCAGGAGTCGGTATCGGCGCCGATGTATGCCGGCTGCTTCTCGGGCATGCCGAACTTGTTCCAGTAGGCGATCCACTGCTTGCCGCGGTGCCACTGCGGGATGACGTAGTAGTTCCACAACAGCACGCGGTCGAGCGCGTGGGTGGCGGCCACCAGGTCGTCGCGGTCGGTGGCGTAGATGATGCGGTCGACCAGCGCGTCGACGACCGGGCTCTTGATGCCCATCAGGTTGCGCGAGCCGGGCGTGTCGGCGGCCTTGGAGCTCCAGAAGTCCCGCTGCTCATTGCCGGGCGAGTTGGACTGGTTGAGGATCGTGGTCGCCGCGTCGAAGTCGAAATTGTTGAGCCGGTTGATGTACTGCGCGGTGTCGATGACCCGCAGCGAGGCATCGATGCCGATCTTGCGCAGCGTGTTGATGAAGGAAGAGGTGATCACTTCGTCGGTCGGGCCGCTGCCGAGGAACTCGATCTTGAACTGCTCGCCCTTGTCGTTGACCATCTTGCCGTTGGCGATCTTCCAGCCGGCTTCGGCAAACAGGCCGACCGCCTGGCGCAGATATTGCCGTTCGGATTGCGGGTTGTCGTAGACCGGCAACTTGAATTCCTGCGTGAACAGTTCCGGCGGCAGCTTGTCCTTGTAGGCCTCGAGGATCTCGAGTTCCTTGCCCTTGGGCAGCCCGCTTGATGCGAGATCGCTTCCCACGAAGAAGCTGCTGGTGCGGGTGTTCTGTCCGAAGAACACCGTGCGGTTCATCGATTCGAAGTCGAAGGCCAGCGTCAGCGCCTCGCGCACGCGACGGTCCTGGAACTGCGGCCGGCGCAAATTGAGCGCAAAGCCCTGCATGAAGGTGCTGGCGGTGCTGGGGAATTCCTTCTTCAGCACGTCGCCGGCCTTGATGGCGGGGAAGTTGTACTCCGTCATCCAGCGCCGCGAGCTGTTTTCCGGCCGTATGTCCTGGTATCCGCCCTTGGTGAAGGCCTGCCAGGCGGCGTTGTCGTCCGTGATATAGGTGTAGCGCCTGCGGTCGAAATTGTTGCGGCCGACATTGACGCCGAGATTGGCCGACCAGTGGTCGGGCACGCGCGCCCAGATGATTTCCGAACCCGGCCTGAAGCTCTCGATTCTGTAGGCGCCCGAGCCCAGCGGGGCCTCCAGCGTGGGCCGGGTGATGTCGCGCTTCTTGCCGTTCTTGTCGGTGCCTTCCCACCAGTGCTTGGGCAGCACGACGAGGTCGCCCATGATCTTGGGCAGTTCGCGGTTACCCTTCTGGTCGAAGCGGAACTCGACTTCGCGGTCGCCCACGGCCACCGCCTCGGTGACATTGGCGTAGTAGCGGTTGTAGCGCGGGCTGTTGGCCTTCAGCGTGTTGAACGACCAGATGACGTCGTCGACGGTGATCGGCGTGCCGTCATGCCATTTGGCGCGCGGGTCGAGGCGATAAGTCGCCGAGGAGAAGTCGTCGGGAAACTTGAAGGCCTCCGCGATCATAGGATGGCTGACGCTCGGCTCGTCGAGCGACTGTTCCATCAGCGTCTCGTAGAGCAGGCCGCCGCCGAATTCGCCAAAACCCGCAGCCGGCGCGCCCTGCACGATATAGGGATTGAAGCTGTCATAGGTGCCGGTGGCGACCGAATTCAGCGTGCCGCCCTTGGGCGCGTTCGGATTGACGTAGTCGTACTGCTTGAAATCCTTGCCGTATTTCGATTCGGCGCCGAGCGTGGACGAGGTGCGCCATTCGTCGGCCGACGCAGTGAACAGACTTGCCGCAAGGATGGCCGGCACAAGGCCGAGTTTGCCGATCATTTGCGTCAGCCCTGCACGCATCTTCGACCTCGCAATTTGTTGTCCGATTTGTTGCCCAATCTAACGCCCGATGCGGGTTCGGAAACCCGCCCGGTCGCGACTATCCGCCAGCCCTAGCGGAAATCCTAATAAAAAAGCCGGGCTGAACCCGGCTTTTTCATGGTCATACGATGAATTATTTCGTTACTGCGCCGGCGCCGGCTGGGCGTTGCCCTCGGCGGGAGCGGCCGGAGCAGCCGCGCCTTCTGCCGGGGCCGCGGGAGCAGCACCTGCCTCAGGCAGCGGCTTCGGGCTATCCGACAGCGTGCGCAGATAGGCGATCAGGTTGGCGCGTTCCTCGTCGTTCTTGATGCCGGCGAAGCCCATCGCCGTACCCTTCACGAAGCCCTTGGGCGAGGTGAGGAAGTGGTTGAGGTTGTCGAAGGTCCAGTGGGTGCCACCGTTCTGCGAGAATTCCTTCATGCCGGCCGAATAGGAGAAGCCTTCATGCTCGGCGACCGGACGGTCGACAACGTCCCACAGATCCGGACCGACCTTGTTCGGGCCGCCCTTTTCGCCGGAATGGCAAGCCTGGCACTTCTTGAAGACGCCTTCGCCAGCCTTCGCATCGGCATGCGCGAGCAGCTCGGCGATCGGCTTGGCCTGCTCGGCAGGGGCGCCGCCGGCGGCCGGCGCTTCGGCTTCCGCCGCAGCGATCGTGAAACCCGGCTTTTCCGGAGCCGGCGAAGCGAAGATGCCGTCAGAAATCAGCGAAATGGAGTAGAGCACGAAGACGGTGCCCAACAGTCCGCCGAGAATCTTGTTAAATTCGAATGAGTCCATTCGCCCCTGGCTCCTTGATCGGCCGGTTTTGGAAACCCTCTTCCCGCACGGCCGATAGCATTATCCCTTTGCCGACCGGGGGCCGGCAGAATTCGGCGGAAACTAGGTCTTTTGCTCGCCCGTTGCAACACCTATAAGGACGCACCCAGTGAGACGTTTTGCCACTTTCCACCGTTGCTTTTTTCGGACCTTGTGAAACTCCCATGTCGCAGCTCATCCTGATTCCCGCGCGCCTGCGCGCCACGCGTCTGCCAGGCAAGCCGCTGGCCGACATTTGCGGCCGTCCCATGATCGTGCATGTCGCCGACCGCGCGCAGAAGAGCGGGCTCGGCCGCGTGGTGGTGGCCACCGACGCAGCCGAGATTGCCGAGGCGGTGCGCGCCCATGGCCATGAGGCGGTGATGACGCGGGCCGACCACGAATCGGGTTCGGACCGCATCTTCGAGGCGCTGACCGCGCTCGACCCGAAAGGCGACGTCGAAACCATCATCAATGTGCAGGGCGACCTGCCGACCATCGATCCCGAAACCATCGCGGCGGCGCTTAGGCCCTTCGAGGACCCGGCTGTCGATATCGCAACTCTCGGCGTCGAGATCGCGCGCGAGGAAGAAAAGACCAATCCCAACGTGGTGAAGATCGTCGGCTCGCCGCGCTCGGAAAGCCGGCTGCGCGCGCTTTACTTTACCCGCGCCACCGCGCCGTGGGGCGAGGGGCCGCTGTTCCATCACATCGGGCTCTACGCCTATCGCCGCGCCGCACTTGAGCGCTTCGTCAAGCTCAAGCCCTCGCCGCTCGAAAAGCGCGAAAAGCTGGAGCAGCTGCGCGCCCTTGAAGCGGGCATGCGCATCGACGCCGAAATCGTCGCGACCGTGCCGCTCGGCGTCGACACGGCGGAGGATCTGGAGCGCGCCCGCGAAATTCTTTCCAAGCAAGACAGGGCCTGATCATGGCTGAGAAGACCAACCGCATTTCCTTCCAGGGCGAGCCGGGTGCGAACTCCGACACCGCCTGCCGCAACGTCTATCCGACCATGGAGCCGTTGCCGTGCCCGACCTTTGAGGATGCGTTCAATGCGGTGGAGACCGGCAAGGCCGATCTCGCCATGATCCCGATCGAGAACACGATCGCCGGCCGCGTCGCCGACATCCATCACCTGCTGCCCGAATCGAAGCTGCACATCGTCGGAGAGTATTTCCTGCCGATCCATTTCCAGCTGATGGTGCTGCCGGGCGTGCAGCGCTCGGAGATCAAGACGGTGCACAGCCACATCCACGCGCTGGGCCAGTGCCGCAAATATATCCGCAAGAACGGCTGGAAGCCGGTGGTGGCGGGCGACACGGCGGGCGCCGCCAAGCTGGTGTCCGAGACGCAGAATCGCTCTATGGCCGCCCTTGCGCCGCGGCTTGCGGCCGATCTCTACGGGCTCGACATGCTGGAAGAGAATGTCGAGGACACCGACAACAACGTCACCCGTTTCGTGGTGCTGTCCAAGACCAAGCAGTGGGCCGAGCGCCAGCAGGGCGTGCCGATGGTCACCACCTTCGTCTTCCGCGTGCGGAACGTGCCGGCAGCGCTCTACAAGGCCATGGGCGGCTTTGCCACCAACGGCGTGAACATGACCAAGCTGGAGAGCTACCAGCTCGGCGCCTTCACCGCGACGCAGTTTTATGCCGATGTCGAAGGCCATCCGGACGACCAGAGCGTAAAGAACGCGCTCGAAGAGCTGCGCTTTTTCTCGCGCGAAGTGCGCATCCTCGGCGTCTACCCGGCCAACGAGTTCCGCGCCACGCAGGACGCCGACGCCTGAAGGCAGATGGCCCTGCCGGGCCTCTCTCAGACCTGATCGAAGCGCCTACAGGCGCTTCGAGAACCAGTGGTCGGCGTAGGGATTGTCGTTGAAGCGCTCGATTTCGGTGTAGCCCTCGCGGCGGTAGAGCGACTGCGCCTCCTTGAGCGCGCGGTTGGTGTCGAGGCATACCGTTTCGGCGCCGAAATCGCGGGCGATGGCTTCGAGCCTGCGCAGCATGCGGCTGGCGACGCCGAGCCCGCGCGCGGACGGCGAGACCCACATGCGCTTTATCTCGGCGGTCGTGGCATCCATCATGCGCAGGGCCGCGCAACCGACGGGGATTCCGTCGAGCCGCGCGATCACGAACGTGCCGCGAGGCGGGATGAACTCGTCCTCGGTGGTCGTGTTTCCCTTGCCTTGGTCGAAACCTTCCTCGAAACGCTGCGCGAGCTCATCGAAGTAGCGCGCCAGGCATTGCCGCGCTTCCGCGCTGTCCGCTGGTTCCTCATCGAGCGTGATCGAGGCCGCCCCCAGCAGGCGCTCGACATCCGCCATCGCGGCGACGAGCCGGTCGCGCCCGGTTTCCGAAAGCGGTTCGAGAATGGAATTTGCCAGTTCGTCCGACAGGGCGTCATAGGCGGCGTGTTCCACGCGGCCCTTGTCGGTCAGCGTGGCGTAGCGGCTGCGAGCGTCACCGTCGAGCTTGTCGACCGAGACGAGCCCCTGTGCCTCTAGTGAGCGCAGGATGCGGCTGAGATAGCCCGAATCGAGCCCGAGTTTTGAACGGAGCGCGCCGAGCGCAGCACCTTCCGGACCGATCTCGAACAACAGCCGCGCCTCACCGAGCGGGCGGCCGCGACTGAGATAGCTTTCCTCCAGCGCGCCGATCCTGCGGGTGACGGCGCGGTTGAAACTGCGGATCTGGGTGATGCGCGAGTTGTCCATTACCTGACTTTAGTCAGGTAATACGCGACTGGCAAGAGATATCTGACTTTGGTCAGGCAATCAGGCCGTATCGGCCCATTCCCGGATCAGATGGTGGGCGATGGCGCCGGGAGGCGGCACGCCAAGTCCGTCGGGGTGGGTGCCGGCCAGCATGGCGCGCACCTCGTCCGGCAGGAACCAGCGGCAGTCTTCCAGCTCGTTGAAATCGGCATGGATCTCTTCGGTCAGCGCCTCGCCGAAGCAGCCGATCATCAGCGTGTGCGGGAAGGGCCAGGGCTGGCTGGCGTGATAGATGACGCGGCCGAGCCGGATGCCGGCCTCCTCGAAGGTTTCGCGCCGCACCGCCGCCTCGATGGTCTCGCCGGGCTCGATGAAGCCGGCCAGCGCCGAATACATGCCGGGCGCAAAATGCCGCCCGCGGCCGAGCAGGCATTTGTAGGGCGTGACCGTCAGCATGATCGCCACCGGGTCGGTGCGCGGAAAATGCTCGGCATTGCAGTTGAGGCAGACGCGCTTGTAGCCGCCGAGCCGGCTTTCGGTGTTGTGGCCGCAGCGGCCACAGAAGCGGTGCGAAGCGTGCCAGGCAAGCAGCGAGGCGCCCTGCGCCATGGCGCCGAGTGCTGCCGGATCGATGAGGCCCTGCACATAGATCGAGCGGTAGTCGATGGCCTTGATCGTTTCGGGCAGCCGTTCGGCCGCCAGCCCGGCAGGTGCTGCCAGCACCGGCCCCGATTCGGTAAAGCCGAGAAGCACTATCTGGTCCAGGCGCGCGCCGAGCGTGTCGGCTTCGGTGAGGCTGAAATAGGCGTCAAAAGCCCCGTCGGCGAGCTTCATGTGCAGCCGCCCGTCGCGCATCAGCAGAAGGCGCGCATTCGGATTCGCCAGCGCCTTGCCGATGGAGCGGTCGTCGCGATTCTCGGCCTGGCGGTCGATGCTGTTGCCGGCGAAGCCGACGAACTGGCTGGCTTCGCGCTCAGGCGCACCGAACAGGCGAAACGTCGTCCGAAGATCGGCTGAATCGAGCATGGGGCTATCGCAGCGCAGAGCGGAGTTTTTCGCAGAAGCCGTGCAGGTCGGGCCGCGCATAGGGCTCGCGCATGCCGTGACCCCAGACCGGACCAGGCCAGCCCGGATCGCCCTCGTTGCGGGCGATGACGTGGACGTGCAGCTGGCGCACGATGTTGCCCAGCGCGCCGGTGTTGATCTTGGTGCAGCCGGTCGCATGCTTCAGCGCCTGCGCCACCGTGTTGCATTCGAAGGTCAGCATCGCCTGGTCGAGGGGCGTCATGTCGTGGATTTCCTCCACACCCGGCCGCTGCGGCACCAGAAGCAGCCATGGCCAGCGCTTGTCGTTCATGATCCGCAATTCGCAGAGACCGAGCCACATCAGAGGCTCGCTGTCGGCCTCCAGCTTGGCGTCGAGCTCGAATCCGGCCTTGAGGCCAGGCACCATCGGCGTTTCCCTTCTTCTTTTAATGAAAAGCTAGAGTGCGGACCGGCGGCCTGCAAGCGAATCATGCGGGAGAATGATTGTTTCGGTTCTAATTCATTGCTCTGCTCATGGCTCTTGCATTTGATTGCACAATTGCCGATATGGGGGTCGGGAGGTTGGTGGTGGACGATCCACTCGCCAACCGGGTCAGGTCCGGAAGGAAGCAGCCCTAACGAGCCCCGGAACGGGTCACTGTTCCAGCCTCCCACCTCTTCGCCGATTGTCCGCCCGGCTCACCGCAGATTGACGGCCATTGGCTGTGCGGAGACACTGCAGGATCGGCCGATCTCCCGAAGCGGCCCATGGAGCACCTGAAGAGCGGATGAGCGACGCCGGAAACGACCAGCAGACGAAGGCCGCCGGCGCCTACCGCGTGCTAGCGCGCAAATACCGCCCCACCGATTTCAACGCGCTGATCGGCCAGGAGCCGATGGTGCGGACGCTGACCAACGCGTTCTCCTCCGGCCGCATCGCGCAGGCCTGGATGCTGACGGGCGTACGCGGCGTGGGCAAGACCACCACCGCCCGCATCCTGGCGCGCGCGCTCAACTACAAGACGGCGGAGATCAACCAGCCGTCCGTCGATCTCACCATTCCCGGCGAGCACTGCCAGGCGATCATGGAAGGCCGCCATCCCGACGTGATCGAGATGGACGCCGCCTCGCACACCGGCATCGACGATATCCGCGACATCATCGAGCAGGTGCGCTACGCGCCCGTTTCGGCGCGCTACAAGGTCTACATCATCGACGAGGTGCACATGCTCTCCACGCAGGCCTTCAACGGCCTGCTGAAGACGCTGGAAGAACCGCCGCCGCATGTGAAGTTCATCTTCGCCACCACCGAGATTCGGAAGGTTCCGATCACGGTTCTGTCGCGCTGCCAGCGCTTCGACCTGCGCCGCATCGACGCCGGCATGCTGGTCGGCCACCTGCGCAACATCGCAGGCCAGGAAGGCATCGATGTCGAGGACACTGCGCTCGCCATGATCGCGCGGGCCGCCGAAGGCTCGGCGCGCGATTCGCTGTCGATCTTCGACCAGGCGATCGCCCATGGCGCCGGCAGCGTCACCGCCGAAGCGGTGCGCGCCATGCTGGGCCTGGCCGACCGGGCGCGAATCGTCGACCTGTTCGAGCATGTGATGAAGGGCGATGCTGCGTCTGCTCTGATGGGCTTGCGCGCGCTCTATGACGTCGGCGCCGACCCAGTGGCAGTGCTGACCGACCTTGCCGAGTTCAATCATCTGGTCACCCGCATGCGCTTCGTGCCCTCGGCCGCCGAGGACGCCTCGCTGAGCGAGGATGAGCGCGTGCGCGGGCTGGAGTTCTCGCAGAATCTGTCGATTCGCGTTTTGTCGCGCGCCTGGCAGATGTTGCTCAAGGGCATTCCCGAGGTGCAGCAGTCCAACCGGCCGATCAGTGCAGCCGAGATGGTGCTGATCCGTCTCGCGCATGCCGCCGACCTGCCGACGCTGGACGAGGCGCTGAAGTCGCTGGGCGACGGCGTGCCGTTGTCCAACGGTGCCGCGCCGCGCCCGTCGGGCTCGCCGATGTCATCCGGCGGTCCCGGCAATGGCGCCAGCGCCGTCTCGCAGACGGTGATTCAGACGACCAATGGCGGCGGCCAGACCATGCGCCTGGTGGCGAACGAGCCTGCGCCCGTCGCCTATGCGCCGCCGGCGGTCGAGGAACCGGCTGCCGTGCCGATCAAGTCGCTTGCCGATCTCGTCAACCTCGCCGATGCCCACCGCGATATGGCGCTGAAGGTGCTGGTCAAGCGCTGCGTGCGGCTGGTCAGGGTCGAGCCGGGCCGGCTGGACGTGAACCTGACCGACGAGGCGCCCAAGACGCTGCTCAACGACCTGACGGTGAAGTTGAAGGCCTGGACCGGCCGCCACTGGATGGTGGCGTTGTCGCGCGAGGCGGGCGGCCAGACGATCGCCGAAAAGGAAAACGAGCGGCGCGAGAACGCTCTGCTCGATGCCAAGGCGGACCCGACGGTGGCGGCCATCCTCGCCAAGTTTCCGGGCGCCAAGATCATCGACATTCGCATCCCCGATGCGCCGGAGGCCGCCGAGGGCGATGCCGACATGCCGGCCGAGCCGCCGGTCGAAGACGACGACGAGAACTGACCAACACAAGGACTACCGATCATGAAGGATCTTCTCGGCCTGATGGGCAAGGCGAAGGAAATGCAGGCCAAGTTCCAGGCCATGCAGGAAGAGATCGCCACGATTGAGGCGACCGGCCAGGCCGGCGGCGGGCTGGTGCAGGTGACCATTTCCGGCAAGTTCGAGATGAAGGCGCTGAAGATCGACCCGTCCCTGCTCAAGGAGGACGAGGGCGAGATCCTCGAGGACCTGATCATCGCCGCGCACAACGACGCCAAGGCCAAGGTCGAAGTCACGATGCAGGAAAAGACCAAGGCGCTGACCGCCGGCCTGCCGATCCCGCCCGGCATGAAGCTGCCGTTCTAAGTCGGGGCGCAAATTCCGTCAGGGCCGCCCGCCGATATGGTTTTCTGGCTGGATAGCCCGTCTCAAATCCCATCTCTGCTGACAAAGCCGCACGAAAATTCGTGCGGCTTTGTCGCTGTCTGCGCTAAATAATAGGCATGTCCAAGAGAATCGCCGGCCCCGAAATCGAACGCCTGATCCAGCTCCTCGCCAAGGTGCCGGGGCTGGGGCCGCGCTCGGCGCGCCGCGCCGCACTGCACCTGATCAAGAAGAAGGAGCAGCTGATGGAGCCGCTGGCCTCGGCCATGGGGGAGGCGGCGGAGAAGGTGCGCGTCTGCTCCACTTGCGGCAATGTCGACACGGTCGATCCCTGCACGGTCTGCACCGATCCGCGCCGCGATCCGACGACGGTGATCGTGGTGGAGGAGGTGGCCGATCTCTGGGCGCTGGAACGCGCCGGGGCCATGAATGCGCTCTACCACGTGCTCGGCGGCACGCTCTCGCCGCTCGACGGCATCGGCCCCGACCAGCTCAACATCAAGCAGCTGGTGCAGCGCGTTTCCGAAGGCGCGATCAAGGAAGTCATCATCGCCGTCAACGCCACCGTCGAGGGGCAGACCACGGCGCATTACCTGACCGACCAGCTCGGCGGCTTCGAGGTGAAGGTGACGCGGCTGGCGCATGGCGTGCCGGTTGGTGGCGAGCTCGACTATCTGGACGAGGGAACGCTTGCGGCGGCGCTGAGATCGCGGACCGCTTTCTGACGCATTTTGTTGACAAGGGGGGAAGATGAAGCCTGAAACCGTGGTTCTTTCCTCTGCCTCGTCCGGTCTGGCGCGCATGCTACTCGGTCTGCCGCTGATCCTGTGCCTTGTGCTCGCAGCATTCCAGCTTGTGGCCCGCCCGGCCGCCGCCGCTGAGATCGACGATCAGTTCCGCGCCTGGCTGCAGAACGACCTCTGGCCCGAGGCGAAGCAGCGCGGCATCTCGCAAAAAACCTTCGACGCCGCCTTCGCCGGGATAAAGCCCAATCTGAAGCTGCCGGATCTCGTAATGCCGGGCACCAAGCCGACGACGCCGCAGAAGCAGCATCAGGCCGAATTCGGCTCGCCGGGCAATTATTTCGCGCCGCTCGCCACCGTCACCGCCGGCGCGCGTGCCCGCGCCACCCAGAACGCCAAGACGCTTTCGGCGATCGAAAAGCGCTTTGGCGTGCCGAGCCCGGTGCTGCTGGCGATCTGGGGTCGGGAATCGGGCTTCGGCACGGTGAAAATCCCCTACAATGCCTTCGAGGTGCTGGGCACCAAGGCCTTCATGTCCACCCGCAAGGAGATGTTCCGCACCGAGGTGCTGGCAGCACTTGAGATCGTCGAGCGGGGGCAGGCGGATGTGAAGTCGATGAAGTCGTCCTGGGCCGGCGCGCTCGGCCAGCCGCAATTCATGCCGTCCAAATATCTCCAGCATGCCATCGATTTCGACGGCAACGGCCATCCCGACATCTGGAACTCGACGCCGGATACGCTGGCTTCCATCGCCAACTATCTCGTCCATTACGGCTGGGTGAAGGGCCGCGACTGGGGTTTTGAAGTCACCGTGCCGGCAAGCGTATCCTGCGCGCTCGAAGGGCCGGACAAGGGCAAGAAGATTGCTGACTGGGCGGCGATGGGCATCAAGCGCGTGGGCGGCAAGCCGTTCCCGGCGAGCGAGATGCGCGAGCAAGGCTTCCTGCTGATGCCGGCCGGCCGCAACGGTCCGGCCTTCATCGTCACGCCTAACTTTTACGTGCTCAAGGAGTATAATCAGAGCGACCTCTACGCGCTGTTCATCGCCCATGGCGCCGACCGCATCGCCAATGGCGACAAGCCGTTCGTCGGCGAGTGGGGCAAGGTGGACGAGCTTTATCGCTCCGACATCGCCGCCATGCAGCGCGGGCTTGAGAAGGCAGGCTACGACGTCGGCAGCGCCGACGGCCTGCCTGGCTTCAAGACGCGCCGCTCGATCGGCGACTGGCAGGCCAGGAACGGCCGTGCCGCCACCTGTTTCCCGGACAAGGGGCTGGTCGAGGCGATGAAATGACTCGGGATGAAATAACTCGGACGAGGTAGCGCGAAGGGCGTAGACGGTCGCCAATTACGGTTGTGGCGGAAGTGGCGCGGCATTTGCCATAACACTGTCACAATTGCGTTGGCCTGACTCCGAATGCGGCCCGAACCGAGCGAGCGACCATGAACTTCCGCCGTCCTGCCATCGGAAGCAAAACGCTGACGCTTCTGGTTGCGGCCTACGTGCTGTTCCTTTGCAACCACACCTTCTGGAGCAAGCTGTCGGGGCAGTTCGCGGGCGATCCGGTCCATCTGGTCCTGCTCGGTGGCGTATTGCTCATCCTATACGCCGTCTTTCTGCTCATCTTTTCAGCGCCCTATGTGATCAAGCCGGTGTTCATCGCGGTGGTGCTGGTCGCCGCCGGCATATCCTATTTCACCGACACGTTCGGCACGGTCATCGACCGCGACATGATCGAGAGCCTGCCGCAAATGACGGGGCAGGATTCTGCGCATCTGATCAGCAAGCCCTTCCTGCTGCATATGCTGCTCTACGGCGTCGTTCCCAGCCTGCTGATTGCCTGGGTGCGGCCAATCCGTCGGCCGTTCGGGCAAACGGTCAGGATCAACAGCGTGATCGGCTTCGGTCTGTTGGCCTTGGCGGGGCTGGTGATCGTCGCCAACCTTGGCACCTACGGGCCGTTCTGGGAACGCAACCAGGATGTGACGATGGCCTATCTCAACCCGGCCACGGCGCTGGTCAGCACGGTGGACTACGGGCTGCGGCAGTTCCGCTACGCCACCATCGTCGCCAGGCCCTATGGCCAGGACGCCCGCATCGGGCCGCGCGTCGCCGGCGCCAGGAAGAAGATGCTGACGGTGCTGGTCGTGGGCGACTCGGCGCGGGCGCAGAATTTTACCCTCAACGGCTATGAGCGCGACACCAACCCCAAGCTCGCCGCGCGTAACGTCATCGCCTTTACCAATGTGACGAGCTGCGGCACGTCGATCACCGTTTCGGTGCTCTGCATGTTCTCGCATCTCGACCGCGAGGATTTTACGAGGCGGGAGGCGCTCGGCTGGGAAAACCTTGTCGACGTCCTGAAGCACGCCGGGCTGACGGTGGAATGGTGGGACAACAACACCGGCTCGCAAAACGTGGCCGACCGCATTCCGACCATTGAGCTCAGTGAGGACGAAACGACCGATCCGGACCTCTGCAACGCGGGCAAGTGCTTCGACCAGGTGCTGGTCGACAAGCTGCGCGCGCGGCTGAACGACTTGCAGGACAGCGCCGTGCTGGTGCTCCACACCATGGGCAGCCGCGGTCCGGCATACTATCAGCGCTATCCTGAGGAGTTCGAACGTTTCCGGCCGGCCTGCCATAGAGCGGAGGTGACGGAATGCTCAATGGACGAGCTGGTGAACGCCTACGACAACTCCATCCTCTACACCGACCACATCCTGGCTTCGATCATCGATGTGCTCAAGGAGCACGACGACGAGTTCGCCTCGGCCATGTACTACATGTCCGACCATGGCGAGTCGCTCGGCGAAAACAAGCTGTACCTGCATGATGCGCCCTATTTCCTGGCGCCGGACATGCAAAAGCACATTCCCTTCATCGTCTGGTTCTCGGAGGATTTCGCCAAGACCATCGGGCTCGACCTGTCATGCGTGCGAAGCAAGATCGGCGACAGCTTCTCGCACGACAACATGTTCGACACGATTCTCGGCATGATGAACGTCAAGACCAAGGTCTACGACGTTCTGCCCGATTCCTTCGCACCATGCCGTGGCTCCAACCCTGCAGGTCAGGGCACCGACCCTATCATCCTGCAATAGCCGGCGGGCAGTTTAGAGCGAGACGAATTTTCGTTGAATCGCCATCTCGCTCTAAGGTTTTGTTCTGGAGCATGATCTTGTCCGAAAAGTCCGCAACTTTTCGGGATCATGCTCTAGGCCGCCTTCGAAAGCTCGCGGTGAACGTCAGCGAGGATCTCGAAGGAGCGCACCCGTGCCTTGTGGTCGAAGATCTGCGCCGTGACCATTAGCTCGTCAGCGCCGGTGCGCGCGATGAAGGCTTCCAGGCCTCGTCGCACCGTCTCGGGCGAGCCGACCACCGCACAGGACAGCGCTTGGGCCAGCATGGAGCGGGCGGTCGGGTCGAGATCCCGGTCGTAGTTCTCGACCGGGGAGGGCAGCGGGCCGGGATGGCCGGTGCGCAGGTTGACGAAGGCCTGTTGGAGCGAGCTGAAGAGGAGCTTTGCCTCGGCATCGGTCTCCGCCGCGAACACATTCAGGCCCAGCATCACATGAGGCTTGTCGAGCCGCTCGGATGGCTGGAAACGCTGGCGATAGAGCGCGATCGCATTCTCCATTTCGGCCGGCGCGAAATGCGAGGCGAAGGCGTAGGGCAGGCCGAGTATGGCGGCGAGCTGGGCGCCGTAGAGGCTGGAGCCGAGCACCCACACCTCCACGTCCTGGCCTTCGCCGGGCACGGCGCGCAGGCGCTGGCCCGGCTCGGCGGGCGCGAAATAGTTCATCAGCTCGACCACGTCCTGCGGGAAACTGTCGACCCCGGCGTCGAGGTTGCGGCGCAGGGCGCGCGCGGTCAGCATGTCGGTGCCGGGCGCGCGGCCGAGGCCGAGATCGATGCGGCCGGGATGGAGCGCGGCAAGGGTGCCGAACTGCTCGGCGATCACCAGCGGCGCATGGTTGGGCAGCATGATGCCGCCGGCGCCGACGCGGATGGTGTTCGTTCCGGCCGCGACATGGGCGATGACCACCGAAGTGGCGGCGCTGGCGATGCCCGGCATGTTGTGGTGCTCGGCCAGCCAGTAGCGCCGGTAGCCGAGGCGCTCGGCGTTGCGGGCAAGGTCGAGCGTGTTGGCAAGCGACTGCGAGGCGGTGCTGCCTTCGGTGATCGGCGACAGGTCGAGAACGGAAAGCGGGGTCATGGCGGTCTCTCCGGAAGGCATGAGGCCCGGATATAGGAACCGCTATCGCTTTCGCAAAGGCAGCGCTCGTCGCTGGTCCGACCGTTCGGTCGTCGTGCCCTACTTGGCCGGCACGCGCTCTTCCTCCTGTTCGCTGCCGTTCTCGATCGTCTGTTCGGCGGCGAGGAAGTTGCCGACATGGCGCAGGCCGTCGAAGTGATCGCAGAACACCTTGATGACCACCAGAAGCGGCACCGCGATCAGCGCGCCGATCAAGCCCCACAGCCACGACCAGAAGGCGACGGCGACGAAGATCGAAACCGCATTGATTTCCAGCCGCCGCCCGACGATCAGCGGCGAGACGAATTGACCCTCCATGATGTTGCAGCAGACCACCACCAGAGGCGCGAGCATCGCATAGGACAGGCTGTCGAACGACACGATGGCAATCACCGTCACCAGCGCGATGTTCATCGCCGCGCCGATATAGGGCAGGAAGTTGAGCAGCGCCGCGGTCGCGCCCCAGACGAAGGGCGTGGGCATGCCGATGGCCCACATGGCAAGCCCGATGACGATGCCCAGCCCGATATTGATCAGCGTGATCGTGAGCAGGTAGTGCGAGATTTCGCGCTCGATGTCGTAGACGATGTGCATCGCGCGCTTCTTCTCGCTGAGCCGAGCGAAGGACTGCACGATCTTCTGGTAGAGCAGCGGGCCCGAGGCGAGCAAGAACAGCGACAGCACGAAGGTGATGGCCGGCGTGGCGCCCACCGAGAGAAGGTTCGTGGCCGCCTGCGAGAGGATGCCCGGCTGCGCGATCACCACGCGCTGCACGCCTGGCTCCTGTGCGGTTTGGGCCACCTGCTCGACCTGGTGCGAGATATTTATCATCCGTTCGAAGGGTTGGCGCAGCTTGGCCAATCGCTCTGTGAGCTGGTTGCCGATCGCCGGAGCGTCATTGACGAGCTTGACGACCGGACCGCTGAGCAGATAGCCGGCGGTGCCGACGATGATCACCGCAATGATGACCAGGATGGTCGCCGACACGGGCTCGGGAATACCGCGCCGGCGCAGGAAGCGCACGATCGGCGTCAGCATCAGTGTCAGCAGGCAGGCCAGCACCACCGGCAAAAAGAAGTCACGCGCGAAATAGAGCGCATAGATCACCAGCAGCGTGAAAATGCCAATCAGAAGCGAGCGGATGAGCCTGATATCCGATGCTGTCTGCGCCGCATCCGGTGCGGCAGGTTCGGCCGGCCCATTGGCCATGTGCGATCCCCCTTGGAACGCCTCGCACGGTCTGCGAAGCGAGTGTCCCTTCGGGGCCAGAATGCGGCAGGAATGGTAAGGTTCCGTCAGCTGGCGGCCAGTGACGGCTCCATGGTCTCGACCTCACGGCGAACGAGTGGCGCGACCTTGGTGCCGAAGAGCTCGATGGCCTTCATAATCTTGGCATGCGGCAAGGTGCCGATGGCCATCTGCAACAGGAAACGATCGTTGCGGAACAGCCTGTGCATGTTGACGATCTTTTCGGCCACCTGTTCGGGGTTGCCGACGAACAGCGCGCCGCGCGGGCTGCGGGCCTGGTCGAAATGCGCCCGGCTGGTCGGGCCCCAGCCGCGTTCGCGGCCGATGCGGTCCATCACCTCCGCCTGCGGGGCGTAGAAATCATCGGCGGCCTTTTCAGTCGTCTCACCAACGAAGCCGTGCACGTTGAGGCTGGTGGCGAGCTTGGCCGCATCGTGGCCGGAACGGCGCGCGGCCTCGCGGTACAGCTCGAACAGCGGCGCAAAGCGCGCCGGCTCGCCGCCGATGATGGCCAGCGCCAGCGGCAGGCCGAGTGCGCCGGCCCGCGTCACCGATGTCGGCGTGCCGCCCACCGCGATCCAGATCGGCAGCCTTTCCTGATATGGGCGGGGATAGACGCCACGGTCGTTGATGGCCGGCCGCATCTCGCCCGCCCATGTCACACGCTCGCTGTCGCGCAGCGCAAGCAGCAGCTCCAGCTTTTCCTCGAACAGCTGGTCGTAATCCTCGAGCCGGTAGCCGAACAGCGGGAAGGATTCGATGAACGAGCCGCGCCCGGCCATGATCTCCGCGCGGCCGCCCGAAATCAGGTCGAGGGTCGAGAACTGCTGGAAGACGCGCACCGGATCGTCCGACGACAGCACCGTGACCGCGCTGGTGAGCTTTATGCGCTTGGTATGCTCGGCGGCGGCGGCCAGCGCCACGGCAGGCGCCGAGGCGGCATAGTCCGGCCGGTGATGCTCGCCCAGGCCGAACACGTCGAGCCCGACCTGGTCGGCAAGCTCGATCTCTTCCATCAGGCTGCGCAGGCGCTGAAAGGGCGTGACCGCGTCGGGCCCCGGCTCGGGGCTCACATCCGCGAAAGTGTAAAGGCCGATTTCCATGGCAAACCTCGAAACCGCTTTGCCTAATGCGTCACCAAGAGGTAGCTATGCGCGGGCGCCGAAACCAGTGGCACGACATGCCGACTTCAAAATCGCGTTGGCGCGCAAAAAAACCGTTTCCCAGAGGCAACAACCGTCGTTCGCATGGCTGGAATGCTGAATTCGGGCTTGAACTCTGGGCTCTGCCGCGTATGTAGACGGCTCGCAATTATAAGAAACTTGAAGGCGAAAATTGGCAATCTATAGGGAAAAGGACTTCCACGAGCGGCGCAACGCCGCCAACGCAGCAAAGCTGGCTCTCCTCGAAAGGTACAAGGCACGGCCGGCGGAAGACGATCCGGCAGTGCAGGCCCGCAAGGCCGAGCGCCAGGCAATCCTCGAAGCCCGTGCTGTGCGCGAGGCGGAAAAGGCGCGCCTGAAGCGGGAAAAGCAGGCTCGTGAGGCCGCCGAAAAGGCCGCGCGCCAAGCCGCCGAGGCTGAAGCACGCAGGCTGGCCGAAGAGGCCGCCGCAGCCGAGCGGGCACGCTTCGAAGCTGAGGAACAAGAACGCCTCTCATTCGAGCTTGCCGACGAGGCAGCGCGCAAAGCCAAGCGCGACGCCCGCTATGCCGCTCGCAAGGCGCGCAACGGCCGTATGCCTCTGCCGCCGCGCTGACGCGCGGCCCGGCCTCAAAACTGCAGCTTCTTGATCCTGCGCATCGCGACCCGGCGGCAACGCCGGGGGCGATGCGGGCGGGCAGCTATTTCTTGTCCTTTGATTTGATCGCCTGGACCGGTGGCGCCTTGAACGCCGGTTCGGCGGCATGCTTCTTCGCGTCTTTCTTGGGCTTCCGGGGTTCCTTGTTGCTGCGCAATTGACCTTTGGCCATGGTCAGCTCCTCCAATGAACAATGGAGCCAGTGAACCAAGGGATCGCCTCGAGGGCAAGGGGCGAGATTAACTGCATGCGAAGCCGCAGTTCAGCCGGCCTGGGTTCGATGGTCTTGCCGGAGCTACACTCCCGGCCTTCGGAGCGTTCCGATCCGGCCGCAGCGCTCAACCTTCGTCGCCGTCCATCACCATCAACCGCAGCTGCCCGGTCTTGGAATCGGCCATGCGCCGCGCGGGCTCATTGCTGGCGGGCGCATTTGCCTGCTCGCCGCCAGCGGCGGTCTCGTCGCCGAGTTCCAGCGTCTCGATCTTGGCGCCGCGGCGGGTGATCTTGCCGGTGGAAATCAGGATGTCGTCGATATCCTTGGCGGTCTGGCCGAAATGGCCCTGCAGCCGGCGCACGCGTTCGTCGAGGCGCGACACGTCCTCCATCAGCCGTATCACCTCGCCCTGGATCAGATGCGCCTGCTCGCGCATGCGCGCGTCCTTCAGGATCGCCTGGATCACCTGGATCGACAGCATCAGCAGCGAGGGCGAGACGATGACCACGCGCGCCTTGTGCGCCCGATGCACCAGCGCCTCGAAATTCTCGTGGATCTCGCTGAACACCGATTCGGAGGGCACGAACATGAAGGCCGTGTCCTGCGTCTCGCCGCTGATCAGATATTTTTCGGATATATCGCGGATGTGGATCTCGACATCGCGGCGGAACGCCTGGGCGGCGAGTTTTTGGGCCTCGGGGCCTTCGGCGGCGCGGATGGCGTTCCAGGCCTCCAGCGGAAACTTGGCGTCGATGACCAGCGACGGCGCGCCATTGGGCATCCGCACCAGGCAGTCCGGCCGGTTGCCGTTCGACAATGTCGCCTGGAACTCATAGGCGCCATGCGGCAGGCCGTCGGCGACGATCGCCTCCATGCGCGACTGGCCGAAGGCGCCGCGCGTCTGCTTGTTGGAGAGGATCGCCTGCAACTGCACCACCTGGCCGGCCAGCGACTGGATGTTGTTCTGCGCCGTGTCGATGACGGCAAGCCGCTCCTGCAGTTTGGCCAGGCTTTCGTGGGTCGATTTCGTCTGCTCGCTCATGGTCTGGCCGAGGCGGCCGGTCATGGTGTCGAGTCGCTGGCTGAGCGACTGGGTGAGTTCGGCCTGCCGCGCGCCGAACACTTCGGCCATCGCGCCCATGCGGCCATGCATTTCGGCCTGCGTGCGCAGGATCGTGTCCATGCGCATCTCGGCTTCTTCGGCTGCAAGCATCCGCGACCGGGAAGAGCGCCACAGCGCGATGGTGAGCATCGCCACGAGTGCGAGCAAGGCCAGCCCGAAAGCCAGCAGCATCTCGCCGAGCGTCAGCGTGCTGGCGCCGAGCCGGAGGGCAGGTTGCGAAAGAAGTGCGGGCAGATCGCTCATGAGCGCAAGATACGCGATTCGGCAGTATAGAAAAGATCAAAACAAGAACATTTGCGGTGCGAGCAGTTGACGCCATTCCTGCTAAGTTTTAGGTGAGGCGCATGACGATAAAGCCGCTGATCATCCTTCCCGATCCTGTCCTGCGCCAGCTTTCCAAGTCGGTGGAGCGCGTGGACGCCGACCTGCGCAAGCTGGCCGACGACATGCTGGAAACCATGTATGACGCGCCGGGCATCGGGCTCGCCGCCATCCAGATCGGCATTCCGCTGCGCCTGCTGGTGATCGACCTTGCCAAGGAAGGCGAAACGCCGGCACCGCTGGTGGTGATCAACCCCGAGATCGTGCACAGCTCCGACGAGCGCTCGACCTATGAGGAAGGCTGCCTGTCGATCCCGGACTATTACGCCGAGGTCGAGCGTCCGGCCACGGTGCGCGGAAGGTTCCTCGATCGCGAGGGCAAGCAGCAGGAGATCACGGCCGAGGGCCTCCTGGCCACCTGCCTGCAGCACGAGATCGACCACCTCAACGGCGTGCTGTTCATCGACCACATCTCCAAGCTCAAGCGCGACATGGTGATGCGCAAGTTCAAGAAGCTCGCCAAGGACCGTCCGCCGAGCCGCATGGTGGGGTGACACCCAGATCGTTGAGTTCTGCGCCTGCGGCCACTATGATATCGCTGATATCAGACGGAGGTCGTCATGGGCGACATGCTGATCCGTGGAATTCCAGAACCGCTGAAACGGGAAATTGCCCGCGCAGCCCAGGAGGACGGCAAGAGCTTGTCCGCCAAGGCCATCGAACTGCTGCATAAGGGGATGGTCGCGGAGGAGGACGTTAAGCCGGGCTCCGGGCAATCGGCGTGGGATGCGTTGCGCTCGGTGTTTGTCGCCGAAGGTGCCGTCGATGATGAGTTTTCCAAGATAATGGAAGAAATCGAAGCCGAGCGGAAGCGAGATTTCGGTCGGCCGGTCGAGGACTTCGAATGATCGTGCTGGATACGAACGTCGTTTCGGAAGCCAGTAAGCCTTCACCTTCTCCTGCCGTACTCGGCTGGTTCCAGAATCAGAATCTGCTGGAACTTTATCTCTGCGGTCCTGTGGTGATGGAACAAACCTATGGTGCCGAAAGATACCGGCTCCGGACCGGTTCCGACCGCTTCATTCGCGTGCTCGATCAGCTCGTGCATACCCAATTTCGCAACCGGATTCTTGAATTTGACGGCGGCGCGCCTTCAATTGCAGGTAAGCTGAGAGCTATGAGGGAGAGGCGCAGTCGGCCGGTCAGTCTTCCCGACGCCATGATCGCCGCGATCTGCCTCGTGAACGACGCCACTTTGGCCACGCGAAATGTCCGCGACTTCGACGGACTTGACCTGAAGCTCGTAAACCCGTTTGAAGCGGGTTGAGTAGCCGGCGCCGCATCACGCGCCGCCAAGCAGCCTGAATGGGACAAGAAATGCCGCTTCGCGTCATCTTCATGGGTACGCCGGATTTTTCCGTGCCGACGCTGGCCGCAATCGCGGCCGCCGGGCATGAGGTGGTCTGCGTCTATACCCAGCCGCCGCGCCCGGCCGGCCGCCGCGGGCTGGAGCTGACGCCGTCGCCGGTGCAGCGCGAGGCCGAAAGGCTGGGCATCGAGGTGCGCTCGCCGCTGTCGCTGAAGGGTGAGGCAGAGCAGGAAGCGTTTCGTGCGCTCGGCGCCGATGTCGCCGTGGTGGTGGCCTATGGGCTGCTCCTGCCCAAGGCCATCCTCGAAGGCACGCGGCTGGGCTGCTACAACGGCCACGCTTCGCTCCTGCCGCGCTGGCGCGGCGCAGCACCCATCCAGCGCGCCATCATGGCGGGCGATGGCGAAACCGGCATGATGGTCATGAAGATGGATGTCGGGCTCGACACAGGTCCTGTTGCACTCACCGCGGAGGTTGAGATCGGCCCGGACATGACGGCAGGCGAACTGCACGACCTGCTCATGCAGGAAGGCGCGGGCCTGATGGTCGAGGCGCTGGAAAAGCTCGAGCAGGGCAACCTGCCTTTGACGGCGCAGCCCGAGGACGGCGTGGTATATGCCAGGAAGATCGACAAGGCCGAAACCCGCATCGACTGGGCAAAGCCGGGATCGGAAGTGCACAATCATATTCGCGGCCTGTCGCCGTTTCCGGGCGCCTGGTGCGAGGTGACGATCGGCGGAAAGGCCGAGCGGCTCAAGGTGCTGCGCTCGACGTTTGCGCAGGGGGGCGGCGCGCCGGGGACGATTCTAGACGGAAATCTCACGGTTGCCTGTGGCGAGGGTGCGGTGCGCCTGCTGGAAGTGCAGCGCGCCGGCGGTAAAATCATTTCGGCGGAGGAGTTTTTGCGCGGGGCCAAGCTCGACAAGGGAGGAACACTGTCATGAGCACGGTAACCGTAAGGCAGGTAACACCCGAGGATCGCAAGGCAATTTTCAACGTCGAGGAGCGCGCCTTCGGGCGCAGGCATGAGGCCGATCTGGTAGAGCGCGTGGTGGCCGACGGCGAGCAGCTTCTGGAACTGGTTGCCGAGAAGGATGGCCGCATCGTCGGCCATGTGCTGTTCTCGCGGCTGCTGGTCGATCCGGACGGCACGCCCTTCAACGCAGTTTCGCTGGCGCCGTTGGCGGTCGATCCTGACTATCAGGGGCAGGGCGTGGGCAGCGCGCTCGTTCAACGCGGGCATGAGTTGCTTCAGGCGCGCGGCGAAAAGCTGTCGGTGGTGGTGGGCGATCCCGACTATTACGGCCGCTTCGGCTATGCGCGCGCAGGCGCGGAAAAATTCAAGAGCGACTATCAGGGCGACGCCATGCAGGCACTTTATTGGGGCGAGGCCCCGGACAGCGGGCAACTCGCCCATCCCCGCGCCTTCGCAGGTTGGTGATCAGTGCCGCGTTATCGCCTCGACATCGAATATGACGGAACCGCCTATGCCGGCTGGCAGCGCCAGGACGGCCCGGCTACGGTTCAAGGAGCCATCGAACAGGCCATTAAGGGCTTTTCCGGGCAGGAGGTGACGCTGCGCGGCGCCGGCCGCACGGATGCCGGCGTGCACGCCACCGGGCAGGTCGGCCATGTCGATCTCGAAAAGATCTGGCGGGACGACACGGTGCGCGATGCGTTGAATGCGCATCTGCAGATGGCGGGCGAGGCGGTGGCGATCATTGCCGCTTGCACTGTGCCGGACGATTTCGACGCTCGCTTCTCGGCTACCGGCCGGCAATATCTCTACCGCATCCTCAACCGCCGCGCGCCGGCGGCGCTGGATGCCAATCGCGTCTGGCTGGTGCAGAAACGGCTTGATGCGGATGCCATGCAGGAGGCCGCGCAGGTGCTGGTTGGCCGGCACGACTTCACCACTTTCCGTTCGCAGCAATGCCAGGCGGCAAGCCCGGTGCGCACGCTCGACCGCTTCGACGTGGTGCGTGTGGGCGAGGCGATCGAGATCCACGCCGCCGCGCGGTCCTTCCTGCACAACCAAGTGCGTTCGATGGTCGGCACGATCAAGCGGGTGGGCGAGGGCGCCTGGACGCCCGACGATGTGAGGAAGGCGCTGGAGGCGAAGGACAGGGCTGCCTGCGGCACGGTCGCGCCGCCGCAGGGCCTGTACCTGACCAAGGTCGATTACCTCGGCACGTAGATCCCGAGCGCGGACTGCAGCACCACGAGCACGATGACCGACGCGGCGAACATGGCCGCGAAGACTGCGCTGCCCATGGCCGGGCCGCGCGCGATGACGACGTTCGTGAGCCGCCAGGTCAGCACCATCGAAAGCGCGAACAGGCCGAACGACACCGTCAGGAAAAGTGCCGAGTTGGAGGTGAGCAGCAGCTTGAGCAAGGCCGCCGGCAGCACCAGCCAGGCGAGGATGGCCGAGCCCCAGTTGAAGGCGACGACATATTGCACGAAGCGGTCGCGGATGCCGGCAAGGGGGGCTGCGAGCGCCAGCGCGATCAGCGGCAGGATCCAGACGCCCATTTCGATCACGGCGAGCCGCAGGAGGTAGGAGAAGCGGCTGGCGGTGGCGGCGGGATCGTCGCTGAGTTCGTTGGCCGTGGCGACCCAGTCGACGATCAGCGGCGGCAGGGCGATGATGATGGCGAAGAACGAATTCCAGAATCCGTCCGCCGAAATGTCGAGCAGCGAAAGCCCGTCGCGCTTGCCGGTCATCAGCCGCCAGGCGCCGACCATAAATCGCTGGATGTCGTCGGCGGGCGGCATTGTCAGCCTCGTTCGAACCAGTCCTGTATGAATCGGCCGTAGATATCGGTCAGTGTTTCGAGATCGGCAACTGCGACGCGTTCGTCGACCATGTGCATGGTCTTGCCGACGAGGCCGAATTCGACGACCGGGCAGTGATCCTTGATGAAGCGCGCGTCGGACGTGCCGCCCGAGGTCGACAGCGCCGGCTTGCGGCCGGTGACGGCCTCGACCGAGCCGCTCAGCGTCTCGATCAGCTTCTCGTCGCGGGTGAGGAAGACGTGGCTCGGCCGGTCGCGCCAGGTGAGCTCGAAATCGATCGGCTCCTTGCGGGCCTTGCGGTATTTCTTGCGCTTGGCTGCGACGTCGAGCCGGTTGTGGATCTCGGCCTGGACGGTCTCGGCGTCCCATGTGTCGTTGAAGCGGATGTTGAAGCTGGCGGTGGCCTTGGCCGGAATGACGTTGGTGGCCGGATTGCCGACGTCGATCGTGGTCACTTCGAGATTGGTCGGCTGGAAATCCTTCGTGCCTTCGTCGAAATCGGGCACCAGCAGCGCGTCGACCAGCGTCAGCAGGCCGCGCACCGGGTTGTCTGCCAAATGCGGATAGGCGGCGTGGCCCTGGCGGCCATTGACGGTGATGGTGCCGGAGAGCGAGCCGCGCCGGCCGATCTTGATCATGTCGCCGAGCACGTCGGGGTTGGTCGGCTCGCCGACGATCGAAGCATCCCACTTCTCGCCTTTGCCGGCGGCCCAGTCGAGCAGCTTGGTGGTGCCGTTGATGGCTGGGCCTTCCTCATCGCCGGTGATCAGCAGGGAGATGGAACCCTTCGGCTTGCCGTGCTGTTCAATGTGGCGGGCGAGGGCCGCGACGAAGCAGGCGATGCCGCCCTTCATGTCGACGGCGCCGCGGCCATACATCTCGCCATTGTCGATGGTTGCCGAAAAGGGCGGGTGCTTCCAGGCTGCCTCGTCGCCCACCGGCACCACGTCGGTGTGTCCGGCAAACATCAGATGCGGGCCATTGCCGGAGAGCCGGGCATAAAGGTTATGGATGTCGGGCGTGCCGTCCTCGGAAAACACCGGCAGCTCGACCGTGAAGCCCAGCGGCTTCAGCATGGCTTCGAGCGTGGTCAGCGCGCCGCCTTCGGCAGGCGTCACGGAGGGGCAACGGATCAGGGCGGCGAGGTTTTCGGAAGGGTCTTTGGGCAGCATCATGCGTGAGGGATAGTCGAAAGTGCCGGTCCTGTCACGTGCGACGTGAGGGCTGCCGGGTACTTGCCGGCTTCATGGTTTTCGTGCCGTATAGTCTTGCGGGAAAAGAGATTTTCAATGGTCGATAAAGACAGCCAGATCGTCATTGCGGGCGCCGGCAGCATCGGCTGCTATGCCGGCGGCTGCCTGGCGCTGGCGGGCCGCAAGGTGCGGTTCCTCTGCCGGCCCAACATCGAGGCGAAGCTCCGCGCCGGCGGCCTGCGCGTCAGCGATCTCGATGGCCGCAATCGCCTGCTGGATGCCGGGGTGGTTCATGGGACCACCGATCCGGCTGAGGCGCTTACCGACGCAAACGTGGTGCTGGTCACCGTCAAGAGCGGCGCGACGGAGGAGATGGCCGAACTGATCGCGGCACATGCGCGGTCCGATGCGGTCGTCGTGAGCCTACAGAACGGCGTCGATAATGTCGGCAGGTTGACGGCCCAACTGGGCAGTCGCTGGGTGCTGGCCGGCATGGTCGCCTTCAACGTCGTCCAGAAAAACAATGGCAAGCCCGTGCATGTCCATCGCGCCACCGAGGGGGCGGCGCTGATCGAAAATGTCGTGCCGGGCCTTGCCGAACTTCTCGATGTCGACGGCTTCGCGGTCCGGACGCATGCCGACATGCGGGCGGTGCTGTGGGGCAAGCTTTTGTTCAATCTCAACAATGCGTTGGTGGCGCTGTCGGGCCTGCCGCTGGCAACCGAGCTTGCCGATCGCCGCTGGCGGTTGATTCTGGCCCGCCAGATCGACGAGGCGCTGGCGGTGCTGAAGGCAGCCTCGATCAAGCCGGGCCGGATCGGCGGCTTGCGCCCTGCGCTGCTACCCAAGATCCTGCGCTTGCCCGACTGGCTGTTCCGGCTGGTGGCGAGGCGGATGCTGATGGTCGATCCCGAAGCGCGCGCCTCGATGTGGGATGATCTGGAGCGCGGCCGGCCGACGGAAATCGATGAGTTCCAGGGCAAGATCATGCAGCTGGCGCAGGAAACGGGAACGCCCGCGCCGCTCACCGCGCGCATCATGGCGCTGGTCGAAACGGCGGAAGCCGCCGAGGCCGGCTCCCCGCAACTTTCGCCCGAGCAGGTTCTGGACGGGATCGGCCGCTGAAGGGCACCATCCGCAGATCGATGCATTGGACGGCTCATGTCTTGCGCCCTAACATAGCGCGCAACAATCAGGAGTTTTTGAAGCATGCCGTCAGCTCGTCCTTCTCTGTCCACCATCGGTTTCGATGCCGACGACACGCTGTGGCAGAACGAGCTGTTCTTTCGGCGGACGGAGAAGCAGTTCGCCTTGCTTCTGGCCGAGCATGCCGAGGGCCACGACATCGAGGCGCGGCTTCTGGAGGCTGAAAGGCGCAACCTTGCGCTCTACGGCTTCGGCATCAAGGGGTTCACCCTTTCGATGATCGAGACGGCGCTGGAGATCAGCGGCGGCAAGGTGCCGCCGAAAGTGATTCGCGAAATCCTCGATGCCGGCCGTGACATGCTGAGCCATCCGGTTGAGACGCTGCCGCACGTGCGTGAGACGCTGGAGTTGCTGGCCGGCAATTTTCGGCTGGTGCTGATCACCAAGGGCGACCTGTTCGACCAGGAGCGCAAGCTGGCGCAATCGGGCCTGGGCGAGCTGTTCGACGCGGTGGAGATCGTCAGCGACAAGACGGCGGCAACCTACCAGCGCATCTTCACCCGCTACGGCGACGGGCCGGGGCGCAGCATGATGGTGGGCAATTCATTGAAATCCGACGTGGTGCCGGCCATCGAGGCCGGCAGCTGGGGCGTCTACATTCCCCACGACCTGACCTGGGTGCTGGAACATGTCGACGAGCCGACCGGCGCGCCGCGCTTCCGCCGCATCGAAAACCTGGGCGAACTGGGTGGGCTTATCGATAAGCTCGACGGTGAGGGCTGAGCCGCCACCGACGAGCCGGCGGGTTATCGCGCCGAATTGGTGAATTGGCCGTAGCGGTTGCGTCCGGCGTCGCCCGGGAACAGGCACAGCGCGATGAAGGCGACGATCGACACCACCGGTACGAACAGCGCCACCGCCATGATGCCGGGCTTGCCCATGTCGTGCAGGCGCTTGACCGCCGAGGCGACATGCACCCAAAGGAAGACGATGAAGGTCATGCCGAACACGGCCGACCAGGCCTGCGCGGCCGTGCTGTCGGGCGAAACCCGCATGAACTGGTAGAGGGGGAACGACACCACCACCACCCAGAACATGGCAGTCAGCACGAAAGCCGCGCGGCCGAGCCGGCCGTTGAAGCGGAAGAACAGCCAGATGAGTTCGTCTTTTTCAGGCAAGAGGATCCGGTCCGTATTGGTTGGCGCCACTGGTCCCCTGGAGAATACCTAGCTCCACCAGGATCCACACGGCGCCGATGAGGGGCACAAGCCCGATCAGGCTCCACCAGCCCGACTTGTCCCGGTCATGCCAACGCTTGGCGTAGAGCGCAAGCGCGAAATAGATGGACACCAGCGAAACGACGATGCCGATGACGCCGACGTCATGGTCGCCGAGATGCAGGCCAAGGACGACGTCGAGCAGGTTCGCAACGATTGCAATGACGATCAGAGCAGCGATGCCGGCCCAGAACTTGGCGCGGTTGATGCGCCCGTCCCAGCCGGTGAGAAGATATTTCCAATCCATGTCAGTCACCCCTCCCTCGTATATGGGGCGCACAGCCTGCGCCCCCCGGGAAGGTGCTTTGGATTCTGCGAAAGATCAATCTCTCAAGAGCTCGTTGATCGAGGTCTTGGAGCGGGTCTGGGCGTCCACGCGCTTGACGATCACGGCGCAGTAGAGGTTCGGACCGGGTTCGCCATTCGGCAGCGGCTTGCCCGGCAGGGTGCCAGCCACGACGACCGAGTTCGACGGCACTTCGCCGTAGAAGATCTCGCCGGTGGCGCGGTCGACGATCTTGGTCGACTTGCCGATGAAGACGCCCATGCCCAGCACCGAGCCCTCGCGCACGATGCAGCCCTCGACCACCTCGGAGCGGGCGCCGATGAAGCAATTGTCCTCGATGATGGTCGGGCCGGCCTGCAGCGGCTCGAGCACGCCGCCGATGCCGACGCCGCCCGACAGGTGCACGTTCTTGCCGATCTGGGCGCAGGAGCCGACGGTGGCCCAGGTGTCGACCATGGTGCCTTCGCCGACATAGGCGCCGAGATTGACGAAGGACGGCATCAGGACTGCGCCCGGCGCGACATAGGCCGAGCGGCGCACGATGCAGTTGGGCACGGCACGGAAGCCGGCCTTCTCGAAGTCGAGCGCGCTCCAGCCGGAGAACTTCGACGGGACCTTGTCCCACCACACGGCATCACCCGGACCGTTCTTGACGATCTCCATCGGGTTGATGCGGAACGACAGCAGCACGGCCTTCTTCAGCCACTGGTTGACCTTCCAGTTGCCGTCGCCCTGGCGTTCGGCGACGCGCACGGAGCCGCGATCGAGCAGGTCGAGAGAGGCCTCGATCGCCTCGCGCACTTCGCCGCGCGTCGAGGTGTTGATCGCGTCGCGCTCCTCGAACGCCTTCTCGATGGTGGCTTCCAGGGACGCCAGATCGGGTTTGGTCATGAAAAAGCTCCGTTACATGTGCTGTTAAGGCACGCGCCGTGCACTGTTTTAAGGATCGCCGGGACCCTATGTCAGGGCATAGAAGGGGTCAATCGCGACTGCGTCGTGGAAGGACGCTTTGAGGATGAAATTGGACAAGCAAATCATGAATCCCATGGAAAAGTCCGGTTGGACGCCGCTGCCGCATTCGGGTGAGGACCTGGCGCGAGCCAAAGCCGTTCCAGATACGCCGCAGACGCGCTCTTCGACCTTTCGGCTGGCCTGGGACGACGAAGATTTCATGACGCGGCGCGAATTGCGCGCGGTGCGGCTGCAGCTCGAATTGCTCAAGCCCGAAATGATCCTGAACGAGCGCGGCATCCGCTCGACGGTGATCCTGTTCGGCGGCGCCCGCATTCCCGAGCCGGGCGGCGAGGCCTGGGCGGCAAAGGACGAGACGCAGAAGCGCAATCTCGAGAAGAACAGCAAATATTACGAGGAGGCGCGCAAGTTCGCGCAGCTCTGCTCGCTACATTCGGCCGCGTCCTACTATCGCGAATTCGTCGTCGTCACCGGCGGCGGCCCCGGCGTCATGGAGGCGGGCAACCGCGGTGCGGCCGATGTCGGCGCGCCCTCGATCGGCCTCAACATCGTGCTGCCGCACGAACAGGCGCCGAACGCCTACATAACCCCTGACCTGTGCTTCAACTTCCACTATTTCGCCGTGCGCAAGATGCATTTCGTCATGCGCGCCAAGGCGGTGGCGGTGTTCCCGGGCGGTTTCGGCACGATGGACGAGTTGTTCGAGACGCTGACGCTGATCCAGACCGGCCGCATGGAGCGGGTGCCGGTCATTCTGTTCGGCAAGGAATTCTGGCAGCGCGCGATCGATCTCGACTATCTGGCCGAGCAGGGCACGATCAGCCCCGGCGACCAGGACATCATCGACTTCGTCGACACCGCCGACGAAGCCTGGGAGATCATCAGCCGCTTCTACAAGCTGTAGGCTGGGATTTTGGTGCGTCCTTCGAGGCTCGCCCTTTGGGCGAGCACCTCAGGATGAGGGAGGTTTGCGCAAGCCTCCCAACCCTGCCTCCTCGCGCCCCGTGGTAGTGAGCATCGGCGCCTTCGGTCTTTCTCTTCGAGAGCTTTGCGCAAACCTCCCTCATCCTGAGGTGCGAGCGAAGCGAGCATCGAAGGACGCACCAATAAGCTATGCTGCAGGCGCTATGTTGCGCAGGAAGGCGGCGAGGTCGTCGGTGACGAAGTCGACCGACGAATCGTAGGCCGGGTCGCGTTCCCAGATCTCCGAGAAGGTCGGCTCGAAATTGTGCGGCACGACCAGCACGGTCTGCATGCCGAGCGTCTTGGGCACGATCAGGTTGCGAGCCAGATCCTCGAACATCACCGCGTTCGGGCCAGCGACACGATGCAGCGCCAGGAACTTGTCATAGGTCTCCTGCGCCGGCTTGGGCACCAGCCCGGCGGCGACGATGTCGAAGATATCGTCAAAGTGATCGAGGATGCCGAGCTGGCGCGCTGCGCGTTCGGCATGGCCGCGATCGCCATTGGTGAAGATGAATTTGCGTCCCGGCAGCGCCTTGATCGCCTCGCCGAGCGCCGGGTCCGGCGACAGCCAGGAATAGTCGATGTCGTGGACCTTGTTGAGGAAGTCGTCCGAATCGATCTTGTGGCGCGCGATCAGTCCGGCCAGTGTCGTGCCGTATTCGTGGTAGAGCTCCTTCTGCAGCTTGCGCGCATCCTCGCGCGACAGTTGCAGAAGATCCGACACATAGGCTGTCATCCGCACATCGATCTGCGAGAACAGATTGGTGTGGTGCGGATAGAGCGTGTTGTCGAGGTCGAACACCCAGTCGGTGATGCGGGCGAAGCGGGCGGGATCGGGAGTTTCAGTCATGCCGCCCTTATGGCACGGAACCGGGCTTTTGTGTCCACAGCAAAGCAAAAAAATCCGCGCATTTTGCGGGTCCGCGTTCGCTCAATATTTACCCATGCATGAAAGGGGACGTTCTGCACTGTCTGCCATTCAGGCGGCCAAAAAGGGGGAACGATGACAAGCATATTCCTGAGAGCCTTGCTCGTTTCCATCCTCGCTGTCGCCGGCTCCCTGCTGGTTGCGGTGACCGTCGTGCCGATGATGGGCGGCACCGTCGACGGCAACGCCTGGTTGATGTGCATCGTCTGCCCGCTGGCCACCGCCTTCCCGGCGAGTGCCTACACCTTCTGGCAAAGCGATCGCCTGAAACAGGCCCATCGTGAGCTGGCGCGTGCGCATGCCCAGCTTGCCGCCACCCACCGCGCGCTCGCCGAAAAGGCCTCGCGTGACGACATGACCGGCATGCTGAATCGGGAAAGCTTCTTCGCCGCGCTCGACGGCTCGCGCCGGCGCAGCGACCGGGGCGCGCTGCTCATCATCGATGCCGACCACTTCAAGAAGATCAACGACAATTTCGGTCACCTGACCGGCGACGACGCGCTTCTCGAGATAGCTGCCGCGATTTCGCGCGGCGTGCGCAGCGGCGACATTCTGGGCCGCATCGGCGGCGAGGAGTTCGGCGCCTTCCTGATCGGCGCGACCGAGGCGGAGGCTGCAGTTGTGGCGGAACGCATTCGGGGCGAGGTGGAAAAGGTGTGCTTCCAGCCGGCTGGCGAACAGCAGGTTCCGCTGACCGTCAGCATCGGCGGCACGGTCTGCGCGCTCGGCGCCACGGTTTCCGAGCTCATGCGCGCCGCCGACCGCCGCCTCTACGAGGCCAAGAACCGCGGCCGCAACCTAGCCATCGTCGCCGGGTTGCTGAGCGCCGCATAACTTTTATATTCATCTGCATATTTATTGGCAGGGCGCGGCCATGGCTTTGGTCGCGCCTCTCGTCTTGTTGCAGTGCACAAAAGGGATGGCGGCTGCAAAGGCGCTTCTGGCTGTTCGCGCCTGTTGATGAGAGATAATTGCAAATGCATAGATTTCCTCCTAATGATACGCGGAGGAGGCCGCGACGAGCCGTTTGCGGACAAGGGTAGAGGAAACCTTTCATGAAGACGAACGAAGTGCTCGGCCAGATGGCCGAACTGCTCCTGTCTGGGGGCGTCGAGGTTGTGGACCTGGCTGGCGTGCTCGGCCCCGATACGCCGCTTCTGAAGCTGCCGCCGGAACTGGCGGTCGATACGCCGAAGATCGAGATCCACGAGATCTCCGCCTATGACAAGAACGGTCCGTTCTGGGCCTGGAACTGGCTGAAGGTCGGCGAGCACTCGGGCACGCATTTCGATGCGCCCAAGCACTGGATCACCGGCAAGGACTATGCCGACGGCGCGACCGACACCATTCCGGTCAAGAACTTCGTCGCTCCGGTCAATGTCATCGACTGCTCGAAGGAAGCGGCCGAGAACCACGACTTCCTGCTCACCGTCGACCACATCAAGGCCTGGGAAGCCAAGCACGGCGCCATCAAGGCCGGCGAGTGGGTGGTGATGCGCACCGACTGGTACAAACGCAATGGCTCGGAAGCCGACTTCCTGAATGCCGACGAGACCGGCCCGCACACGCCTGGACCGACGGCCGAGGCGATCGAATACATCATCTCGACCGGCGCGATCGGCTGGGGCACGGAAGCCATCGGCACCGACGCCGGCCAGGCCGGCGGCATGAACCCGCCGTTCCCGGCGCACAATCTGATGCACAAGGCCAACCGCTACGGCCTCGCCAGCCTGTGCAACCTCGACCGCCTGCCGCCCAAGGGTGCTATCCTCATTGCCGCCCCGCTCAAGATCAAGAGCGGCACCGGCAGCCCGATCCGCGCGCTGGCGCTCGTGCCGACGGCCTAATGTGTCGGGCAAAGGGTGCGGCAGGCCGCACCCTTCCTGACAGGGCATGGCGCGCGCGAGCGCGCCTTTCCCGTCCGGGCAGGGCGGTGGTCTCTAGCCACGCGCCCGCAGGGAGAATGTGATGGACCAGACCGGCTCGGAAAAGCGGCAGCGCATCTCGACCTTGGGCGAGATAGGGCTGCAGCAGTTCGCGCCCTACCTGATGAACCGCATCATGGGGCGCTACAACGCCACGCTGCGCGACGACCTGCGCAAGCAGGGGCTGACCGTGCCGCAGGTGCGGGCGCTTGCCGTGCTGTCGGTGGCCGACGGCGTCACCATCAATGACCTGTCGGTCTACAGCGTCATCGAGCAGTCGACCATGAGCCGCACGCTCGACGCGCTGGAGGCGCAGGGGCTGGTGCGGCGCGAGGCCTGCGACGACGACAGCCGGGTGCGCAAGATCTTCCTGACCGACGAGGGCAGGGCCGAGTTCAACCGCGCCTGGCCGGCCATGCACGATGCGTTCGAGGCGATGTTCGCGGATATCGACGACGGCGAATATGCCGCCTTCGTTGCCACCCTGCAGAAGATGCTGCGCAACATCCGCAAGCACGACATCTGAATTGAATTACCCATGCGTACGCCGCAGGCGCCGCATTCGATGTGAAGGAGGCTTCCAATGGCTGAACGGTCCTTTGTGAAGGAAGTCGAAAAACTGCGCCTAAGCGCCGGCGAAGAATTTTCCGGCGAAGGCATTCTGGCCATCACCAAGGCGCTGCTGCAATGCGGCGTCGGCTATGTCGGCGGCTATCAGGGCGCGCCGATCAGCCACCTGATGGACGTGCTGGCCGATGCGCAAGACATTCTGGGCGAACTCGGCGTGCATTTCGAGGCGAGCGCCTCGGAAGCCACCGCCACCGCCATGCTGGCGGCCTCTGTGCACTATCCGATCCGCGGTGCGGCCACCTTCAAGTCCACCGTCGGCACCAATGTCGCTTCCGATGCGCTGGCGAATCTCGCTTCGGGCGGCGTCACCGGCGGTGCGCTGATCATCGTCGGCGAGGACTATGGCGAAGGCTCCTCCATCATGCAGGAGCGCAGCCATGCCTTTGCCATGAAGAGCCAGGTGTGGCTGCTCGACCCGCGCCCGAACCTGCCTTGCATCGTCAAGGCGGTCGAGGATGGCTTCGAACTGTCGGAGGCCTCGAACACGCCGGTCATGCTGCAGGTGCGGATTCGCTGCTGCCATGTGCATGGCAGCTTCACCGCCAAGGACAACAAGCGCCCGGCCATGACCGTGGCCGACGCGCTCGAAAATCCGCGCCGCGACACCGCCCGCATCGTTCTGCCGCCCGCCTCCTTCATCCATGAGAAGGAGAAGGTCGCCAAGCGCTGGCCGGCGGCGGTCGACTTCATCCGCTCGCGCAAGATCAACGAGTTCTTCGGTCCCGACATGGCCAGGGTCGGCATCGTCTGCCAGGGCGGCATGTACAATTCGGTCATGCGCGCGCTGGAGCGCATCGGCCTCGCCGACATCTACGGCGAAACGGAAGTGCCGATCTATGTGCTCAACGCCGTCTACCCGCTGATCGACGACGAGTTTTTGAGCTTCTGCGAGGGCAAGGATGCCGTGCTCGTGGTGGAGGAAGGCCAGCCGAACTACATCGAGCAGGCTTTTGGCAACATGCTGCACAAGGCCGGCCGCGACACGCGCGTCGTCGGCAAGGAATATCTGCCGGTTGCCGGCGAATATACCGGCCAGGTGATGCTGGACGGCCTGACGGCCTTCCTGCGCGAGACCGCCCCGCAAATGCTGCCTGTGCAGATCCGCGCGCCCAACAAGCAGGACGACGGCAACGAAGTGTCCAACCTCGCGGCCATCGTGCCGGGCCGTCCGCCAGGCTTCTGCACCGGTTGCCCGGAGCGCCCGATCTTTGCAGCGACCAAGCTGGTGGAGCAAGAACTGGGGCAGCACCACATCGCCTCCGACATCGGCTGCCATCTGTTCTCGATCATGCCGCCCTTCGAACTGGGCGCGACGACGATGGGCTATGGCCTCGGGCCGGCATCCGCCTCGGCCTTCAACTCGCCGGACGCAAAGCGCCGCTCGATGTCCTTCGTCGGCGACGGCGGCTTCTGGCACAACGGCCTGACCTCCTCGATCGGCAATGCGGTGTTCAACAAGAACGACGGCGTCATCGTCATCGTCGACAATTACTACTCCGCAGCCACCGGCGGGCAGGATATTCTGTCCTCGCGCGCCAGCAACAAGACCAAGTCCACGAAACATCCCATCACCGAGGCGGTGAAGGGCATGGGCGTGAAATGGGTGCGCCACCTCGAGCGCACCTATGACGTGGGCAAGATGCGCGACACGCTGCGCGAGGCGCTGACGACCGAGGAGAGCGGACCAAAAGTCATCGTCGCCTCGTCGGAATGCATGCTCAACCGCCAGCGCCGCGAAAAGCCGCTGGTCGCCAATGCCATCAAAGGCGGCGAGCGGGTGGTGAAGCCGAAATTCGGCGTAGACGAGGACATCTGCACCGGCGATCACGCCTGCATGAGGCTGTCCGGTTGCCCGTCGCTGTCGGTGAAGTCGCTGGACGATCCGCTGCGCGACGATCCCGTCGCGCATATCGATCAGACCTGCGTGGGCTGCGGCAATTGCGGCGAGGTGGCTGATGCGGCGGTGCTGTGCCCCTCCTTCTATCGCGCCGACGTGGTGCACAATCCCGGCAAGTGGGACCAGTTTCTGGAAAAGATGCGCCGCAAGCTCATCGGTTTCATGCAGCGGCGTCGCGAAAGCCGCCGCCTGACTTTTGCGGATGCGTGACATGACAGTTCTGGCTCCGAAGACCCCGAAGCTCGCCGCCGATGGCGGCATCATCAAGCTGGCCGCGCTCGCCGTTGGCGGGCAGGGTGGCGGCGTGCTCACCGACTGGATCACCGACGTCGCCGAACGCAACGGCTATCTGGCGCAGTCGACCTCGGTTGCCGGCGTCGCCCAGCGCACGGGTGCTACGATCTATTATGTCGAGATGTGCCGCGACACCGGCCGCCGACCGATCTTCGCGCTGTCGCCGGCGCAGGGCGACGTCGACATCCTGATCGCCGCCGAGTTGATGGAAGCCGGCCGAGCCGTCATGCGCGGTTTCGTGACGCCCGACCGGACGACACTGATCGCCTCCTCGCACCGCATTGCTGCGGTGTCGGAGAAGATCGAGCCGGGCGACGGCCGCGCCTCGTCGGAAAAGGTGCGCGCGGCGGCCGAACAGGCGTCGAAGCGGCTTGTCGCCTTCGATATGGAAAAGGTTGCCGTCGATGCCGGCTCGGTGATCTCGTCGAGCCTCTTCGGTGCGCTGGCGGGCTCCGGTGCGCTGCCGTTCCCGCGCGAAACCTATGAGGAGACGATCCGCGCTTCCGGCCGCGGCGTGAAGGCGAGCCTTGCGGCCTTTGCCGGCGCTTATGAGCGCACGCGCCGCCTTGTCGAGGAGGGCATCCAGCCCGACGCCGCTCCGGCCCAGTCGGTGAAGATTTCTTCCCACGGCGTGACGGGTCCCGATAGATTGATAATGGGCTGGCAGGCGCTGCGAGCGCGTGTCGATGCCTATCCCGAGGCTGTGCGCGACATGGCCGGGCGTGGCCTGCAGAAGGTGGTCGACTATCAGGACCTTGCCTATGGCGCGGAATATCTCGACCGCGTCGACCAGGCGCTGAAGCTGGATGATGTGGGGCGCGAATACGCGCTCTCGATCGCGGCAGCCAAGCACGTCGCCAACGCCATGTGCTACGACGACATGATCCGCGTGGCCGACCTGAAGACGCGCTCGACCCGCGACCGGCGCGTGCGCAAGGAGGTCGGCGTCAAGGACGGCAACATCCTGCAGGTGACCGAATATTTCCACCCGCGCATCGAGGAATTCTGCGGCACCATGCCGGCGGCGCTGGGCAGCTATATCGAGAGCCGGCCGAAGCTGGCCGGCTGGCTCGACCGCCGCATCAATCATGGCCGGCGCGTTCGCACCGACAGCTTTGCCGGCTTTGCGGCGCTCTGGTTCATCGGCGGATTGCGGCGCTGGCGGCGCAAGCTCTTGCGCCACAAGGTCGAGGCCGAGCATCTGGAGCGCTGGTACAAGCAGGCGCTGGATCGCGTGGCCAGCGACTATGCGCTGGCGGTGGAGATCATCAACTGCCGCCGCCTGATAAAGGGCTACAGCGACACCCATGTGCGCGCGCAGTCGAAATTCGACCGCGTGCTTTCCGGCCTGCCGCTGCTCGAGGGACGCCCGGACGCCGCCGACTGGCTTCGCCGCCTGCGCGAAGCCGCGCTAAAGGACGAGAAGGGCACCATGCTCGACGGCGCGCTGAAGACAATCGCGACGCTGTAGCATCGGATCAAGTTGGAGGATGAGTCCGCGTCCCCAATGATAGGGAAGGCGGCATCGCTCACTGGCGCATGGACGAAATGTTGCTCGCACGCGCGGCGAGGCGGACCAGATCGGCTTGCCCGGTCGCGCCGGTCTTGCCGTAGACATTCTTGAGCTGGGTGCGGATCGTCTCGCGCGAGAGGCCCGCATCGGCGGCGATCTCGTCGATGGAGCGTCCAAGCACGATGCCGGTCATCGCGCGCATTTCCGCGGCCGTCAGCTTGTAGGCGCGGGCCAGGTGCTCGAAATCCACCGCCCGGCTGCCGGCATGGGGCGGCTCGACCAGCACGATCGCCGTCGGTCCCTCGAAATAGGTCGAGATGCGGTCCTTCTGCACAAGGATGAAGGTGAGCTTGAACGGGCCGATGAACAGGCTCTGCACTGTCTGGCCTTCGAAGCCCGTCTCTAGCATCGTGCGCAATAGCGATGTCGCTTCCGAGGAACGGAGCGTCAGCGCGCCGAGCGGCGAGGTGCCGATTGCGGTGCCGTCTGCCAGCATGCGTTCGCCGGTGGCCGACGCCGTCTTAACCTGCATGCCGCTTCCTACGAGGACCAGCCCGACGTCGATGGCGTCGAACAGCGAGCCGCCGATCTCGGTCACCGCCTTTTGGAAAGGCCCGGCGCGATAGTGCCGGAAGGCGCGCTGCAGATGCGGCGCAAGCCGCGACAGACGGTCGGCTGCGGGGCGATTAATCTCGAGATCGGCACTGCTGGTCAGTGTGCTGAGCACAAAGGAGCAGCCGTTCTCGCGGTAAATGGTGACGCCAACCGCGCTCTCCAGGCCGTTCGCGCGCATGAAGTCGCCGTAGTATTCCGACTTCACGAGCTTGTCGCGGGCATACATTTGCTCGGCCAGCACGCCGAGCCCGAGCGGCCGGGTGGTTGCCCCCTTCATCATTGGATTGACGCTGGCATAGTGGGCGCCATAGTCGGCCAGCGCCTCTTCGCTGAAGCCGGTGCTCAACGATATGCCGCCGACATTCTTGTGGGCGTCATGGAAAAACAGCGTGGAGGCGCCGTCCGGCAGCCCCTCGCTCAGCCGGTCGAGAAACTGCTGCCACGACGCTTCGCCGAGTAGCGAGGCGTAGATCAGGTCGATCAGTTCGTCGTCGTTGACGCTCGTTCGGTCCACGCGGCGCACCATGTTCGGCCGGCTGCGGCAGGTAAGCCGACGAAAATCCAGTTATGGGTCTGCTGCCGCCTTCGCAATCCCCCTCGCCGGTAGGCTCCAACCAGGGCCGGCAAGAGCGAGGATAGCTTTGCCGTCGCCGATTTGACAACCTCGGCGAAGGATATGCCGCATTTCGGCAATGCGTGCCGCATCTCACCCGCACGGGTGAGTTTTTCTGTTCCTATATTGGGCATGATGAAGCGTCGATGGGACGTGTGCCCGCGATTCTGGCAGGGGGCGCCGTGGCGGCGGCGCAAGGGGACGAAATGGTTCATTTGGCGCGGAACTTCCGACAATCTTACGGGAGGCTGCTCACCACATCGCTGGCAAACCAGAACGAGGGTGCCCGGGTGCTCAGCACGGCCGGGCTGGCGCTTTGTCTCATCGGCCCGACCGGAGGGATGCTCTCGCCGACGCCGCAGTTCCAGAAGCTGATCTACGATGCAATCGTCGTCGTCGACGGCAGAATGCGTGCTGCCAGGCGGGAAGAAGACCTAGCCTTCCAGGCCGTGCTGTCGGCGCTGACCACCGCATCCCAGCCGTTTTGCGACGACGCGCCGCCGGCGGTCGCCAGGCTCACATGCAAGGACGGAACGACTCTTGTTGCGCACGGAATCTCGATCGTGGACGCCGGTTCCCTTTCTTGGGGAGCACCGGTCGCCATACTGGTCATCGAGGCGCCGGACGCGCTCGCGACCTGCGAGGAACCCCTCTGCGAAGCCTTTGGGCTGACAAGCGCGGAAGCCCGGTTGGCGACGAGGCTCGCCGCAGGTAATTCGCTGCGCAACGCCGCTGTCGAGGAAGGCATCACCTATGAGACGGCCCGAAGCCGCCTGAAGGCCATCTTCCGCAAGACCGACACGACCCGCCAGGCCGAACTGGTGCTTCTGCTCACGCGATTCCGGTAGGTTGGCGCGCTAGGTTCAGCCGCGTTGCGGCCGCAGGAAGGCCGAGATGAAGACCAGCAGCCAGCCCAGGATCAGCAGCGTCCCGCCGATCGGCGCGGCATAGGGAAACAGCCGGTCGCCCAGATAGTCGCGGGCCAGAAGGTCGCCGGCGAACAGAATCAGACCGGCCAGCAGCACGAATCCGGAAAAGCGCAGCAGCCTGGTGGTCGCCATGAGGCCGATGGCCAGAAGTGCGGGCGCTGTCATCAGCAGGAAGTTCGAGGCGGTTTGCATATGCGCGCCGCCCGCGTGCGTGGCCAAGGCTGCCACCACCACGCCGGCCGCGCCGGCGAGCCCGCCTGCGCCTAGAAGAAAACGGTCGCTATGCATGGCGGCCTCCTCGATTGTTCCTCGACTGGTTGCTGCGAACTATAGAACCTTTCGCGGCCAGATTGAATCGTCGCTGCCAGCGACAATTGAGCCGAGGTCTGCTCGCGCTGAACTCAAGAGGATGGCGTTGGAGCGATCGCGGCGCAGGTCCGGCCCGGCAAACCTGGCCTCAAAGCTGTGGATGGCTTTCCTGTGGACCCAGTTTTCGCCGCCATCTTCGGCGATTGGCATGGTGGCGCGATCGGACCTATGGTCGCCGCCTACCGACACTGGAAACGACATGGCCGCAGACATTCAACGCATTGCCGCGCTCATCGCGCCCGACATCAACGCCAGACCCGACCAGGCCGCAGCGGCCATCGGGCTTTTGGACGAGGGCGCGACCGTTCCCTTCATCGCCCGCTACCGCAAGGAAGTCACCGGCGGCCTCGACGACACGCAGCTGCGCAATCTGGCCGAGCGGCTGATCTATGTGCGCGAGATGGATGCGCGCCGGACGACGATTCTCGAATCGATCCGCAGCCAGGGCAAGCTGACCGACGAGCTGGAGGCGGCCATCGCAGTCGTCACCACCAAGGCCGAGCTGGAAGACCTTTATCTGCCCTACAAGCCAAAGCGTCGCACCCGCGCCGAGATCGCCCGCGAGCGCGGGCTGGGGCCGCTGGCCGAGGCGATCCTGGCCGATCGAGCAGCGGTGCCGGCCGAACTGGCTCAAACCTACATCACCGACGACGTGCCGGACGTGAAGACGGCGCTGGACGGCGCGCGCGACATCATCTCCGAGCAATTCGCCGAAAACGCCGACCTCGTCGGCCGCCTGCGCAACCACATGAAGGAGCGCGCCTTCCTGCGCGCCAAGGTGGTGGACGGCAAGCAGGACGCCGGCGCGAAATTCTCCGACTATTTCGACCACACCGAACGCTGGGCCAATGTGCCGAGCCACCGCGCGCTGGCCATGCTGCGCGGCCGCAACGAGGAAGTGCTGTCGCTCGACATCGAAGTCGATGCCGATGACACTTCGCCGGTGAAGCCGGTGGAGCGCATGATCGCCGAGGCCTACGCCATCGGCCGGCAGGGCGCAGGCGACCAGTGGCTGGCGGAAGTAGCCGGTTGGACCTGGCGCGTAAAGCTTTCGCTGTCGCTCTCGCTCGACCTGATGCGCGAGCTGCGCGAAAAATCCGAGGAAGAGGCGATCCGCGTCTTTGCCCGCAATCTGAAGGACCTGTTGCTGGCCGCGCCTGCCGGCTCGCGCGCCACCATGGGTCTCGATCCGGGCATCCGCACCGGCGTCAAGGTTGCCGTGGTCGACCAGACCGGCAAGCTGCTCGACACCGCAACCGTCTATCCCTTTCCGCCGAAGAACGACGTGCGCGGCGCGCAGGCCGAGCTGGCGAGCCTTATCCGCAAGCACAAGGTCGAGCTGGTCGCCATCGGTAACGGCACGGCAAGCCGCGAGACTGAAAAGCTCGTGGCCGACATGCTGGCCGCCATGCCCGCGCCCAAGCCGCTGAAGGTCATCGTCAGCGAGGCAGGCGCCTCGGTCTATTCGGCGTCGGAGACGGCGGCGGCCGAGTTCCCCAATCTCGACGTGTCGCTGCGTGGTGCGGTGTCGATCGGACGACGCCTGCAGGATCCGCTGGCCGAACTGGTGAAGATCGAGCCGAAGTCGATCGGCGTCGGTCAGTATCAGCACGATGTCGATCAGTACCGCCTCGCCCGCTCGCTCGATGCAGTGGTGGAGGATGCGGTGAACGCGGTGGGCGTGGACCTAAACACGGCGTCAGCGGCGCTTTTGGCGCGCGTGTCCGGCCTTGGCGCATCGCTGGCCGAAGCCGTGGTGGCGCATCGCAACGCCAATGGCCCGTTCGCCAGCCGCAAGGACCTTTTGAAGGTTAGCCGCCTCGGCCAGCGCACCTTCGAGCAATGCGCGGGCTTCCTGCGCATTCCGAACGGCGCCGAGCCGCTGGACGCCTCGGCCGTGCACCCGGAAGCCTATGGCGTGGCCAAGAAGATTGTCGCCGCCTGCGGCCGCGACCTGCGCTCGCTGATGGGCGACAGCGCAGCGCTTAAGGCGGTCGATCCGCGCGCTTTCGTGGATGAGCGCTTCGGCCTCCCGACCGTGCGCGACATCATCGCCGAGCTGGAAAAGCCCGGCCGCGACCCGCGCCCGGAATTCAAGACCGCGACCTTTGCCGACGGCATCGACGATATCAAGGACCTGAAGCCCGGCATGATGCTGGAGGGCACGGTGACTAACGTCGCTGCCTTCGGCGCCTTCGTCGACATCGGCGTGCATCAGGACGGGCTCGTGCACTTGTCGCAGCTGGCCGACCGTTTCGTGAAGGATGCGCATGAGGTGGTGAAGGCGGGCGACGTGGTCAAGGTTCGCGTCGTCGAGGTCGACATCAAGCGCAAGCGCATCAGCCTGACCATGCGCAAGCACGACGACGGCGCGGGCGCCCGCCCAAGCGGCGGCTCGCGTGACGATCGCTCACAGCAGCGCGGCGGTGGCGGCAAGTCATTCAAATCGGCCCCGCAGCAGAAGGGCGGCGGTGCCTCGCAAGGCGCCTTTGGCGCAGCGCTGCTGGAGGCGATGAAGCGCAAATAGCCGCTGCATGGCGTGAGACAAAGGATCGACGCCGGCCGGAGCAATCCCGCCGGCGTTTTTGTTGGTTGAAGATTTGTCCTGCGCCCTGTCGGCAATTGCGTTACTCATTCGTCATTCATTCAGACGGAGGACACGGTGCTCTACGCAATCCTTTGCTACAATTCCGAAGACGTGGTCGGTTCCTGGACCAAGCAGGAGGACGACGAGGTGATGGCCCGGCTGGGCGCGGTGCAGGAGAAGATCGCCGAGGCCGGCAAGCTTGGGCCGGTCGTGCGACTTCTGCCTACCACCGCCGCCACCACGCTGCGCAAGGGCCGCGATGGGCCGCTGGTGATCGACGGACCCTTCGCCGAAACCAAGGAGCAGTTCCTCGGTTTCTATGTCGTCGACTGCGAAACGCTCGACGAGGTGCTGGACATCGCCAAGGAATTGCAGGCCGCAAATCGCGGCCCGGGCGCCTATGAAATCCGGCCCGTCAGCATCTTCAGACCCGGAGCATTGACCGAATGACCGCCGACCCCTCCTGGATAGACGACGCACTGACGGCCGCCCGGCCGCAGGTCGTCGGCGCGCTTCTCCGCTATTTCCGCGATCTCGACGCGGCGGAGGAAGCGTTCCAGGAGGCGTGCCTGCGGGCGCTGAAGAACTGGCCGGTGAACGGCCCGCCGCGCGATCCGGCGGCCTGGCTGATCTTCGTCGGCCGCAACACCGGTATCGACGCGGTGCGGCGGCGGGCCAAGCAGGCGCCGATGCCGCCCGAAGAGACGGTATCGGATCTCGAGGATGTCGAGACGCCGATGGTCGAGCGGCTGGACGGCGCCGACTATCGCGACGACATCTTGCGGCTGATGTTCATCTGCTGCCACCCCGATCTGCCGGCCACGCAGCAGGTGGCGCTGGCGCTGCGCATCGTCTCGGGCCTCAGCGTCAGACAGATCGCGCGCGCTTTCCTCGTCAGCGAGGCGGCAATGGAACAGCGCATCACGCGGGCCAAGGCGCGCATCGCGCGCGCCGATGTGCCTTACGAGGCGCCGGGTGCGGTGGAGCGTTCCGAGCGGCTGGCGGCAGTCGCGGCCATGATCTACCTGATCTTCAACGAGGGCTACTCGGCCGGTGTGGAGGAGGCGGACCGCCGCGCGCCGCTTTGCGACGAGGCGATCCGGCTCGCGCGTCTGCTGCTCAGGCTTTTCCCGACCGAGCCGGAAATCATGGGCCTGACGGCGCTGCTTCTGCTGCAGCATTCACGCACCGCTGCTCGGTTTGACGCCGACGGTTCGATCATCCTGCTTGAGGATCAGGACCGATCCCTGTGGAACCGCGCCATGATCGCCGAGGGGCTGGCGCTGATCGACAAGGCGATGCGCCATCGCCAGCCAGGGCCCTATCTCATACAGGCGGCGATTGCCGCTCTCCATGCGCGTGCGGCGAAGCCGGAAGACACGGACTGGGCCGAGATCGAGCTGCTCTATGCCATGCTGGAGCGGCAGGAGCCGTCGCCGGTGGTGACGCTGAATCGTGCCGTGGCGGTTGCCAAGGTGCGCGGACCGGAAGCGGCGCTCGCCATGGTCGAGCCGCTGGAAGACCGCCTGTCGGGCTATTTTTATTTCTTCGGGCTGAAGGGCTATCTGCTCATGCAGCTTGGGCGCACGGCCGATGCGCGCTGCGCCTTCGACCACGCCATTGCGCTGGCCAACACGCCGGCGGAAGCCGCGCATATCCGCATGCATCTGGACAGGTTGATCAAGGAAAGCGCCGAGGCGGCGCGGGCGTGAGCGCAGTGTTTCTCCCCGTCGCGAGACGGGGAGAGACTTGTTTGCAAAATACAGATCAGCTGATGAAGAAGTTCTGCGTACCGTGGGCCTCGATGGCCTCGGCGAGACGGCTCAGTGCATGCACATAAGCCGCCGTGCGCATGGTGACGTCCTTCGAGCGGGAAATGTCCCAGATCGACTGGCCCTCGCGCTCCATAATGGTGCGCAGGCGAACGTGGATCTCCTCGACGGTCCAGTAGTAGCCCTGGCGGTTCTGCACCCACTCGAAGTAGGACACGGTCACGCCGCCGGCATTGGCCAGGATGTCGGGCAGCACGATCACGCCGTTCTGGGCCAGGATCTCGTCTGCTTCCGGGGTCACCGGGCCGTTGGCGAGCTCGAGCACCAGCTTGGCCTTCACCGAAGCCGCATTGCCTTCGTGGATCATGTTCTCGAGTGCTGCCGGAACCAGGAGTTCGCAGTCGACGCCGACGAGGTCGTTGGCCGAAAGCGCCTCGTGGCCGTGCTGGCCGACGGTCGAAACCACCGAGTGGCCTTCATCCTTGGCCGTGAACAGCGCGTCGAGGTTGAGGCCGCCGGGCGCGTAGACCGCGCCTTCGGAGTCCGAAACCGCAACGATCTTGTGGCCGTCGGAGGCGAGCAGGCGGGCGATGTGCTGGCCGGCATTGCCAAAACCCTGCACGGCCACGCGCATGCTGGCGGCCAGGCCCAGGTCCTTGGCGAGGTGCCGCACGAGGTAGTAGCCGCCGCGCGCCGTGGCGTCGCCGCGTCCCAGCGAGCCGCCGAGTGCGATCGGCTTGCCGGTGATCACCGCAGGCTCGGCCTGGCCGACGATCTGCGCATATTCATCGGCCATCCAGCCCATGATCATGGAGTTGGTGTAGACGTCCGGCGCCGGGATGTCGCGGTCGGGGCCGATGATGCGGGCGAAAGCCTGGATATAGGAGCGCGACAGGCGCTCCAGCTCGGCCTTGGAAAGCTTGCGCGGATCGACCTGCACGGCGCCCTTGCCACCGCCATAGGGCAGGTTCATCACGGCGCATTTGAAGGTCATCCAGAAGGCCAGCGTCTCGACCTCGTCGATCGTCGCATCGGGATGATAGCGAATGCCGCCCTTGGTGGGCCCGCGCGTGTCGTCATATCGGCATCGCCATGCCAGGAACGATTTTCGTGATCCGTCGTCCATGCGGATCATCAGACGAACTTTGGTGGTTTCTCGCGGGAATTTCAGTTTCTCGATGACATCGGCGTCGATGTTCAGGTGTGCGGCGGCCTCGTCGAGGCGGACCAGAGCATTATCGAGAAGACTGTCTTCGGACATCATTTTCCCTTGTTGAGGTAGGAATTGAAAGATTGCGTCGAAACGCGCCATGCTTTTGCCACAAATGTTCGCGGCACGCCATGCTGCGCTGTTATCACAGTTGGTGACTCGAACTTTCAGGCTGGGCCCGGCATCTCGTCCCGGCTGAAGCGCCACATGGGGCTCGCATCGGGCAGGTTTTGCATACTCCGCCGCCCTTTGCGACAATGGGTATGGTCCAGAACCGGGTAAAGATTGTCAACCGGCCGCGTCCTGCTGCTTGACGCAGGGACACGATGTCGCAGGTTTTCCCGGGGCCATGGATCGAAATCGGAGAACTCTTCAACCGCTTCGCCCGAAGCGCTAGAGATTTGAGGCCGCGATCTCCTGCCGACGCTTCGTCAAGGCGGGTGCGGAACCGCCAGGAGGGTCGCCATGGAGCCGACCGAAAAGCCGATCGCCGTGGTGCAGGGTGCATTGAGCGCCGTCATCCAGCAGATGTTCGATGCGCTCGTCGGGCGCTGGCGACCGACCTTGCGCATTGCCGGCATGATCGAGGAAGGCCACGAGCTCACGGATTGGAAGCGCAGCGATGGCGGCCGGCTGCGCAGCATCGTCGACGGCAACTGCTATCCGATCTTCCAGGACCTCGGCGCGGGCTCCATGGCCTGCCAGCTGGAAGGCTCGGGCGCTGCCGCTGCCAGCGAGGCCGTCAGGCGCGACATTGCGGCAGGCTGCGACCTCGTGGTGCTCAGCAAGTTCGGCAAGCTCGAAATGGGCAATGAGGGGCTGGTTCCTGCCTTCGTCGCGGCGATGGAAGCGGAAGTGCCGATCCTCACATCCGTCTCGCCGATGTTCCGCCAGGCATGGGCGGATTTCGCCGATCCGCTCTTCGTCGTGCTGCCGGCGGAATTGGAAGCGGTGGAAGCCTGGCTGCGCGCGGCCCTGTCACGGCGCGTTGTCGGCGCGGCTTCGCTTGGCCTTTGAGCTCGTCGCCGAGCGGCCCTGTGTGATCAGCAGTGCGCTGCGCTGGCCAGTGGTGTGAATCCAGAGCCAGTTGAGCGCCACGCTCAGCCGGTTGCGCACGCCGATGAGGAAGAAGATGTGGGCGATGCCCCATATCCACCAGGCGAGCGCGCCGCGCAGCTTGGTCCAGCCGAAATCGATGACGGCCAGCCTCTTTCCGATGGTGGCGAGGTTGCCGGCATGCTTGTAGCGGAACGGACGCGGCTTGGTGTCGCCCTTGAGCCGGGCGCGGATGGTGTCGGCGACATGAGTGCCCTGCTGCTTGGCCGCAGGGGCAATGCCCGGCACCGGGCTGCCGTCGGGCGCCTTGGAGAGTGCGGTGTCGCCGATGACGAAGATATCCGGATGGCCGGGCACGGTGAGGTCCTGCTCGACGATGACGCGGCCGGCGCGGTCGGCCGGCGCGCCAACCCACTGCGCGGCGGGGGATGCCGCAACGCCGGCTGCCCAGACGAGCGTCGCGGCAGCCAGGTGCTTGCCGTCATAGACGACGCCCTTCAAGTCACAGGAGCTGACCGCCTCTCCGAGCATCACCTCGACGCCGAGCGAGCGCAGCGCTTTTGCGGCATAGTCCGAGAGATCCTCGGGGAAGGCGGGCAGCAGGCGCGGGCCGGCTTCGATAAGGACGATGCGCGCCTTGCGCGGATCGATCCGCCGGTAGTCGTCCTTCAGCGTGACATGCGCCAGCTCGGCGATTGTGCCGGCCATTTCGACGCCGGTCGGGCCGCCGCCGATGATGACGAAGGTGAGCAGCGCCTCGCGCCGCGCCGGATCGGTCTCCCGTTCGGCCCATTCGAAGGCGAGCAATATGCGCCGCCTGAGCTTCACCGCATCCTCGAGCGATTTGAGCCCCGGGGCGACTTCTTCCCACTCGTCATGGCCGAAATAGGCGTGGCGGGCGCCGGTGGCGAGCACCAGCGTGTCGTAGGAAATCTCGCTGCCGTCCTCGAGTTTCACCACGTGCCTGTCGGGATCGACGCCGACGACCTCGCCCAGGATCGTGGTGACGTCCGGCCGGTTGGCAAACAGGTGGCGGATCGGCCAGGCTATCTCGGAGGTCGCCAGCGTGGCGGTCGCGACCTGGTAGAGCAGGGGCTGGAACAAATGGTGGTTGCGGCGGTCGATGACGGTTATGCGCGCGCCCGAGCCTTTTAGGCGCCGGATGGCCTCAAGGCCGCCGAAGCCGGCGCCCACGATCACGACATGATGTCCTTGCGGCGTCTCGGACATGGGCTTGCCCTCGCATCCGTGTCTCATGCAACCTGCGCGGCAAGCTTGCCCGTATTGTCGGCGCAAGGCGAGACAATTTTCGAGGCGGGCAGCGGCCTAAACGGGTTGCGGCTGGTCCGAGATGATCGAGGTGAAGGCGCCGATCTCGGCGAAATGCGCCGGCCGCACCTTGCCGAACTTGCTGGCATCGACCACGAGATGGCATTCGAGCGCGCGCTCGATGGCCGTCTGCTTGATCGGCACCTCGTGGAAATGAGAGCAGGTCACGCCGCGCGTCTCATGCACGCCGCCGGCCGAGATGAAGGCCTTGTTGAGGTTGAGGCGCTTCAGCGTCTCCAGCCCTTCCTCGCCCGAGAACGAGGCGGCGGCTGGATGATACAGGCCCCCCAGCACGATCAGCCGGATGTTCTTGCGGTGGCACAGGATCTCGGCGACGTTCATCGAATAGCAGATCGCCGTCAGCCGCATGTCTTCGGGAATGCGTGCGGCCAGATGCGGCGTCGTGGTGCCGCAATCGATGAAGATCGTGTCGTCTTCCTCGATCAGCTTCACGGCTCGCGCGCAGGCGGCTGCCTTGGCCGCGGCATGGCTGTCCTTTTCCTGGTCCAGCACGTAGTCGCTGCCCGCCAGCCCGTCGAGCGCGCCGACGATGTGGCCGCCAAGGCAGGTGAAGCGGTCGCGCGCTTCGGTGATGTCGCGGCGAACCGTCATTTCCGAGACACCGAGCCGCACGGCGGCGTCGCGCAGCCGCAAAACGCCCTCGCGCTCCAGCATCGCGCCCAGCGCTTCCAGCCGCTCGTCCCTGTATCCCGTCCTGCTCATGCGTCCTCCGGTGCAGCGCACCTTGACAGTTTACACGTCAATATGAAACGATCCAAACATAATGATTGAATTCTAACAAATCGACTGCCGGGCCGCCAGCGCGGGCTGCAAGCCGAAATCACAGGACGGGCACTATCCGTGGATCAATCGACGCAGCGTATGGAAAACTTTCAGCGCAATGACGGAATCCCGCTTCGGACCGAGGCTTTCGAGGCGGTTCAGGTCAATCTGAGCGCGGTGGAGCGGCGTGCCGCGACGCTTCCCACCCGCCGCTCGGTGAAGAAGGAATATCAGGCGGCGTGGCTGGTGAAGGCGCTGACCTGCATCGACCTGACCACGCTTGCCGGCGACGACACGCCCGGCCGCGTGCAACGGCTGTGCGCCAAGGCGATGCGCCCGCTGAGCGACGAACTTGTCGAGGGCCTGGGGCTGACGGACGCGCCGCCCAAGGTGGGCGCGGTCTGCGTCTACCCGGCCATGGTGCCCGCCGCGGTCAAGGCACTGGCCGGCTCCGGCATTCCGGTGGCCTCGGTCGCAACGGGCTTTCCGGCAGGTTTGACCCCGCTGCCGCAGCGGCTTGCCGAAATTCGCTATGCGGTGGATCAGGGCGCGCATGAGATCGACATCGTCATCAACCGACAACTCGTCTTCAGCCAGGACTGGCAGGCGCTCTATGACGAGGTCGCGGCGATGCGCGAGGCCTGCGGGGCGGCGCATCTGAAGGCGATCCTGGCCACCGGCGACCTGAAGACGCTGCGCAATGTCTACAAGGCCTCGATGGTGGCAATGCAGGCCGGCGCCGACTTCATCAAGACCTCGACCGGCAAGGAAGACGTCAACGCCACGCTGCCGGTCAGCCTCGTCATGCTGCGGGCGCTCCGCGACTATGGCGAGGAGACCGGCTTCAAGATCGGCTTCAAGCCGGCCGGCGGCCTCAAGACCGCCAAGGACGCGATGAACTGGCTGTTCCTGATGAAGGAGGAGCTCGGCCGGCGCTGGCTGGAGCCCGACCTGTTCCGCATCGGTGCAAGTTCGCTTCTGGGCGACATCGAGCGCCAGCTCGAACACTTCGTTACCGGCCGCTATTCCGCCGCCTACCGGCACCCGCTCGCCTGAAAGAGACACCCATGGCCCTCATCAAGGATATCCTGCAAACCATGGAATATGGTCCGTCGCCCGAAAGCAACGAGCACGTCATCGCCTGGCTCGGGCAGCATGAAGGGGGCTTCGGCCACTTCATCGACGGCAAGTTCACCGATCCGTCGGCAGGCGCAAGCTTCGAGGTGACCAGCCCGGCCAATGGCGCGAAACTTGCCCGCGTGGCACGTGGCACGGCCGACGACGTCGACCGCGCCGTGACTGCTGCGACGCGTGCCTTCAAGAGCTGGTCGAAACTTGCCGGCCACGAGCGGGCGCGGCATCTTTATGCGCTGGCCCGCCATATCCAGAAGCGCGAGCGCTTCCTGGCCGTTCTGGAATCGATGGACAATGGCAAGCCGATCCGCGAAAGCCGCGACATAGATATCCCGCTGGTCGCCCGCCACTTTTATCACCATGCCGGCTGGGCCGAGCTGATCGAAAGCGAGCTTCCCGGCTACCAGCCGGTCGGCGTGTGCGGCCAGGTCATCCCCTGGAATTTTCCGCTGCTGATGCTGGCCTGGAAGATCGCGCCGGCGCTCGCCGCCGGCAACACGGTGGTGCTGAAGCCGGCCGAGCAGACGCCACTGACGGCACTTGCCTTTGCCGAGATCTGCCGGGAAGCCGGCCTGCCGGACGGCGTGGTCAACATCGTCACCGGCGAGGGCGAGACGGGTGCCGCGCTGGTCGGCCATCCGGGCGTCGCCAAGGTCGCCTTCACCGGCTCGACCGAGGTCGGCCGCATCATCCGCCGCACGACGGCCGGCTCGGGCAAGAAGCTGTCGCTGGAGCTCGGCGGCAAGTCGCCCTTCATCGTCTTCGAGGACGCCGATCTCGACAGTGCCGTCGAGGGACTGGTGGACGCCATCTGGTTCAACCAGGGCGAGGTCTGCTGCGCGGGTTCGCGCCTGCTGGTGCAGGAGGGGATCGCGGAAAAGTGCTACGCCAAGCTGCGGGCCCGCATGGCGACGCTGCGGGTCGGCGATCCGCTCGACAAGTCCACCGACATCGGCGCGGTCGTCTCGACCGAACAGCTCGAGCGCATCGGCGCGCTTGTCGCCAAGGGCAGGCAGGAGGGCGCGGAGGTTTTCCAGCCCTCGATCCCGATGCCGGCCAAGGGCTGCTTCTTCCCGCCGACACTGATGACCGGCGTGGAGCCGGCATCCACGGTTGCGACCGTCGAGATTTTTGGGCCGGTGTTGGTCGCCATGACCTTCCGCACGCCGGACGAGGCGGTGGCGCTGGCCAACAACACGCGCTTCGGCCTGGCCGCCTCGATCTGGTCGGAGAACATCAACCGCAGCCTCGATCTCGCCGCGCGGGTAAAGGCCGGCGTGGTGTGGATCAACGCCACCAATCTCTTCGATGCGGCGGCCGGCTTCGGCGGCTATCGCGAAAGCGGTTTCGGGCGCGAGGGCGGGCTTGAAGGGCTCTACGAATATCTGGTGCCGGGCCATGGCAAGCCGGCTAAGAGCGCAAAGACCGGCAAGCCGCAGCTCAATGCAGCACCGTCGCCTACCGCAATCGCTGCTTCCGCCGAGCCCATCGACCGCACGGCCAAGCTCTATATCGGCGGCAAGCAGGCACGGCCGGATTCCGGCTACAGCTATGCCGTGACGAACCCGTCTGGCAAGACGGTCGGCCTCGCCGGCCTCGGCAACCGCAAGGACATCCGCAACGCCGTCGAGGCAGCGGCCAAGGCGGGAAGCTGGGGCGCTGCGACCGGCCACAACCGGGCGCAGATCCTCTATTACATCGCCGAGAACCTCTCGGCCCGCGCGGCCGAATTCGAGGCGCGGTTGCGCGCGATGACGGGCGCGTCCGCGAAGGATGCGGCAGAGGAGGTGGCAACGACGATCCGCCGGGCCTTCTTCTACGCCGGCTTTGCCGACAAATATGACGGCGCGGTGCACGCCACCAAGTCGCGGCATGTGACGCTGGCAATGAACGAGCCCTTCGGCATCATGGGCATCGTCTGCCCGGACGAGACGCCGCTGCTCGGTTTCGTCTCGCTGCTGATGCCGGCGCTCGCCGTCGGCAACCGCGTGGTCGCCGTTCCGTCGGCCCGCTACCCGCTTGCGGCGACCGATTTCTACCAGCTGCTCGATACCAGCGACGTGCCGGCTGGCGTGGTCAGCATCGTCACCGGCGAGACGGCAAGCCTTGCCAAGACGCTGGCCGAGCACGACGAAGTCGCAGCACTTTGGGACTTCGGCTCGACCACCGACGCGGCCACCATCGAGGCCGCATCCGCAGGAAATCTCAAGCCGGTCTGGATCGGCGGTTCGCGCGACTGGACGTCAAGCGATGGCCAGGGCCGGGAATTCCTGCGCCGCGCAACCCAGGTGAAGAACATCTGGGTGCCTTACGGAGAGTGATCTTCTCCGCAACGAAGCGCGCGCTGGGCGGCCACCCAGCGCGTGCCAATGTCACCAGTCAACCTTGAGCGCGCTCACCGCTGTTTCGCTGTCGTGGATGTGCTCATTGGCGTTGGGCTGGCGCTGCACCAAGAGAATGAACAGCAGGTCCGTCAGGGCAAGCTGCGCGTCGCGGACGGTGATCGACGAAGAACGCACGCCGTCGTCGTCGCCGACCGAATGGAGCACGACATCGGCGATCGCGCCCAGCGGGTTGTCCTTGAGCGAGGTGACCACCACCACCTTGGCTCCCCGTGCCTTGGCAAGTTCGGCGATCCGTAGCGTCTCGATGCTCGTGCCCGAATGCGAGAGCGCGAACATCACGTCCTTCGGCCCTAGCGATGACGCGTTGGCAAGCTGCACATGGCTGTCATTGTCCTGCAGCACGTTGCGGCCGAGCTTCATCAGCTTGATCGAGAAATCGCGCGCCACCAGCGCCGAGGCACTGACGCCGGCGAGGTGAATGCGCTCGGCCTTGTCGAGCAGTTCGAGCACCTTGCCGATGGTCTGCTCGCTGTTCACCGACATGGTCTGCTGCATGGAGGCGAGCTTGCTGGCGATCAGCTTCTGCATCACGGTCAGATAGGCGTCGCCGCGCTCGATGCTGCCATGCACCATGCCTTCTGGCGCCTGCCATTGCTGGGCCTTGGCCTCGCTGACGGCGAGCTTGAGCTGCTGGTAGCCGGGATAGCCCAGCTTCTGCGAGAATTTGACGACGCTCGACTGGCTGCGGCCGGTTTGCTCGGCGAGAGCTGCCGAGGAAAGGCGTAGCATCTCGTCGGGATTGTCGACGATGAACTGGCCGATCTGCCGGTCGGCCGGCGCCATGGTGTCCAGCGTGGCGTGTATCTTCTTGAGAACCGACATTCCCCGTTCCCCGGTCGTGCTCTAATTTGCGCAGGAATAGATTATTCCAACTGAGGTTGACAGAGAAGAATATCCGGATCAACTCTCCCCACGGCGCGGCCCGCTCCGGCCGCTGAACGGATCGTGGAACATGGACAAACTGCGGATTGTCGGCGGGCAGAGGCTGCAGGGCGCTGTCGCCATTTCGGGCGCGAAGAACGCGGCGTTGCCGCAGATCGCAGCCTCGCTGCTGAGCCCCGAACCGCTCGAACTGACCAATCTTCCCGCCGTCAGCGACGTGGAAAACATGCTGGGCGTGATCGAGCAGCATGGCGCGCGCGTCAGCCGCTCGGCCCATGCCGTCAGCATCGACGCGAGTGCTGCAGTCTCCGGCGAGACCAGCTACGACACGGTGCGCAAGATGCGCGCCACGGTGCTGGTGCTTGGGCCGCTGCTGGCGCGCTTCGGCCAGGCGCAGGTGTCGCTGCCGGGCGGTTGCGCCATCGGCGCGCGGCCCGTGGACCTGCACATCAAGGCGCTTAGCCTGCTGGGAGCGGAGATCGGTATAGAAGGCGGCTCGATCGTCGCATCGGCGCCGAATGGGCTGGCCGGCGCGCGCATCGTGCTGGGCTCGCCCTCCGTCGGAGCCACCGAGACGGCGATGATGGCCGCTACCGCCGCGCGCGGCGAGACCGAGATCGTCAATGCCGCGCGCGAGCCGGAGGTGGCCGACCTTGCCGCCTGCCTCAGTGCCATGGGCGCGAATATCGAGGGCGCCGGCACACACCGTATTCTGGTTCAGGGCGGCACCTCGTGGCGCGCCGCGACGCATCACACCATTCCCGACCGCATCGAGGCGGGCACTTATGCGATTGCCGCGGCGATCACCGGCGGGCAGCTCGAACTCACCCATGCGCGGCTGGAGCACATGGCCTCGATGGTACAGGTGCTGGAGGCGACGGGCGTCTCGGTGTGGCCGGGCGATCGTGGCCTGATCGTCTCGCGCGACGGGCCGCTCAGGTCGGTCGACATCACGACCGAGCCTTATCCCGGCTTCCCGACTGACCTACAGGCGCAGTTCATGGCGCTGATGTGCTGCGCGCCCGGGGCCTCGCTGCTGCGCGAGACGGTGTTCGAAAACCGCTTCATGCATGTGCCGGAACTGATGCGGCTCGGCGCCAACATAACCCTGCAGGGAACCTCGGCGCTGGTGCGCGGTGGCACCCCCTTGCGCGGCGCGCAAGTGATGGCGACGGATTTGCGCGCCTCCGTTTCGCTGGTGCTGGCGGCGCTGGTGGCCGAGGGCGAAAGCGTCGTCAACCGCGTCTACCACCTCGATCGCGGCTATGAGAGCCTCGACCGCAAGCTCGGCATGTGCGGCGCGAATATCGAACGGATACGCTGATGACCGCCGCGTCCGGCCCAAACTTCTATCTCGGCGTCGACGGCGGCGGCACCGGCTGCCGCGCCCGCATCGAGGACGAGGCCGGCAATGTGCTGGGCCAGGGCCTGTCCGGCCCGGCGACGACCCGGCTCGGCATCGATGTCGCCTGGGCGTCCATCGCCCGCGCCTATGGTGCAGCCGCCGAGGAGGCAGGCTTCGGACCTGCCGAGCTGGCGCGCACTTTTGCGGGCGTGGGGCTGGCCGGCATCGGCCGCAAGGGCGCGCTGGAAGCGCTGCAGGCCATCGGGCATCCGTTTCGCGGCATCGCATTCACCAGCGATGGCATGGGCGCTTGCCTGGGCGCGCATTCGGGGCGCGACGGCGCGATCGTGATTGCCGGCACCGGCTCGATCGGTCTGGGTTTTGTCGACGGGCGCGACCTCCGCGTCGGCGGCTACGGCTTTCCGATTTCGGACGAAGGCAGCGGCGCCGATCTCGGCCTGAAGGCAGTGCAGCTTGCGCTGCGCGCTCATGACGGCCGGCAAGACCGCTCGGCGCTTCTCACCGAGATCATGCTTCGCTTCCACGACGATCCGATGGAGGCGGTGGCCTGGATGGATCGCGCGACGGCCACCGATTATGCGGCGCTCGCGCCGGCTGTCATGCGCCACGCCGACCAGGGCGATGCCGCCGGCCGCCACATCGTGCAGTCGGCCGCAGAGCAGATCGACACGCTGGTGCGCACGCTGTTCGACAAGGGCGCGCCGCGCGTGACCCTGCTGGGCGGTCTTGCAAGCCCGCTGGAGCCCTGGCTGGCACCGGATGTGCGCCGGCGGCTGAAGCCGGCCGATGGAGACGCCGTCTCTGGCGCGATCATCCTTGCCCGACGTCTTGCCCGGGAAGCGTTGGCCTAATCATAATTGGAATATTAAATTCCAAGTCTGATTGACAGAAAGGAATATTGCATTCTAAATCCTTAACCGGATCTTACCGATGCGCTATCATTGCGGCCGGTGCGGTTCGTCTTTGACAAGCATGAGTGGCGACGTGTCCGAGCAGGCGTTGATTTCCGAACTGGAGCAGCTGGTTTCCGAAGGGCGCAATCCGCGCACAATGGATCTGGATCTTTTGCCGACGACCGAGGTCCTGCACCGGATCAACGACGAGGACAAGAGCGTCGCCGAGGCCGTCGAGAAGGTCATCCCCGAGATCGCCGCCGCCGTCGACCGCATCGCCGCCGCCTTCCAGCAGGGCGGCAGGCTGATCTATATGGGCGCCGGCACCAGCGGTCGCCTCGGTGTGCTCGATGCCTCGGAATGCCCGCCGACCTTCAGCGTTCCCGCTACCATGGTCGTCGGCCTGATCGCGGGCGGCTACGATGCGCTGATGAATGCTGCCGAAGGCGCGGAGGACAATGAGGCCGAGGGTGCCCAGGCCCTGGCCGAGATCGGCCTCACCGAAAAGGATGTTGTGGTGGGCATCGCCGCCAGCGGGCGCACGCCTTACGTCATCGGCGGCCTGAACTATGCCAAGAAGATCGGCGCGACCGCTGTCGCACTCTCCTGCAATCCGGATTCGGCCATCGCCGCCATTGCCGACATCGCCATTTCCCCGGTCGTCGGCCCGGAAGTCCTCACCGGTTCAACGCGCATGAAGGCTGGCACCGCCGAGAAGCTGGTACTGAACATGCTGACCACTGCCGGCATGGTGCGGGTCGGCAAGACCTACCAGAATCTGATGGTGGATGTGAAAACGTCCAACAAGAAGCTGGTGGCGCGCGCGGCCCGCATCATCATGCAGGCGACCGAGTGCACGCTGGAAGAGGCGCAGGATGCGCTTGCGCAGACCAACAACGACGTGAAGCTCGCGATACTCACCATTATGACGGGGATGAACCCGACTGAGGCCCGCTTTGTGCTGGAAGATGCCGGGGGCTTCCTGCGAAAAGCAATTCAACAAGGCAAGGCCTCCGCGTGAGCCGGCTTTCAATCTTCGGCTTCTTTGAATGAGAACGAAAAAGGGGAGGGTAGAATGACCAGCAAGTTCAGGGGCCTTTTGGGCCTCACCACCGCCGCGATGCTCGGCGTTTCGGCGCTCGTAACGCAGGCGGATGCAGCGACGCTGCGCATGGCCTGGGCGCAGGATGCGACCGGCCTCGACCCGCACAAGCAGACGGCGTTCTCCTCGCTGCGCCTGCTCGAGCTGATCTATGAGCCGCTCGTGCGCCTCGATGCCGATCTCAAGATCGTGCCCGGCATCGCGCAGAGCTGGGAGTTCTCCGCCGACGGCAAGGAACTGACCTTCAAGCTCGATCCGAAGGCTAAATTCCAGAACGGCGACGCGGTGACCTCGGCCGACGTGAAGGCATCCTTCGAGCGCATTCTCGATGAGCAGACCGGCGCGGCCAACCGTGCGAACTACCTCTCCATCGAGGGCATCGAGGCTCCCGATGCCGGCACCGTCGTCTTCAAGCTGAAGCAGCCCGACGCACCGATCCTGACGGCCATGACCGACACCAACTCGTCGATCGTCCCGGCAAGCGAGATCGCCGCCGGCACCATCGGCACCAAGGCGGTCGGCTCCGGCCCGTTCAAGCTTGAGCGCTGGGACCCGAACTCCAAGGAAGTGCTGGTCGCCAACAAGGACTGGGCCGGCGGGCCGACCGGCGTCGAGGGCATCGAGATCAGCGTGTTGCCGGACGAGAGCGCGATCCTTGCGGCCATGCGCACCGGCCAGGTCGATTTCGCGCTGCTCAACGACCCGCTCATTGCAACGCTGGTGCCCAATGAGGCCAAGCTGCAGCTCAACCGCGCGCCGGTGCTCGCCTATCACGTGCTGCAGCTCAACCCGGCGCGCAAGCCGATGAACGAGCTTGCCGTGCGCCAGGCCATTTCCTGCGCCGTCGATCGCCAGGCCGTGCTCGACACCGCCTCGCTCGGCGAAGGCAAGGTGACCGGGCCGCTCACCATGCCGGTCTATGCGTCAGATCCGGACTCGCTGTTCTGCTACAAGCGCGATGTCGAAAAGGCCAAGAAGCTGATGGCCGACGCCGGCTTTGCGGACGGCTTCACCGCCACGGTCATCGCCGCCACCGGCGAGCCGCCCACAGCCGCCTCCGAAGCGCAGGTGCTGCAGTCGCAGCTTGCCGAGATCGGCGTGAAGCTCGACATCAAGATGATGGAGCTCAATGTCTATGTCGACACCTGGCTGAAGGGCGACTTCGATATGGCCGTTGCGCTGAATGGCGGCCGCCCCGATCCGTACACTATGTACAACCGCTACTGGACGAAGAACGGCAACCTGCAGCAGGTCTCCAACTTCGCCGACGACACGCTCGATACCCTGCTGCAGCAGGGCCGGGCCGAAACCGACCCGGATAAGCGCAAAGTCATCTTCGCCGACTTCGAAAAGCAGCTCGCCGAGAAGTCGCCCTGGGTCTGGCTCTACACTTCTTACGGCTACACCGCGCAGCAGAAGAATGTGCAGGGCTTCGTGCCGATGCCGACCGGCTCGCTCTACAGCCTCGGCAAGGTTACGCTTCAGCAGTAAGGCCGGACGGGCAGGCGCCTTGCCGTTTCCCTTTTGGGAAGGGTGAGGCGCCAATTCCGGCTGGTACATTGCTCATTCCGACGAAAAGGCACGATCCGTGAACTACCTGATACGGCGCCTGGCGGCTTTCCCACTTGTGCTGATCGGCGTGTCGGTCGTCGTCTTCGTCGCCATCCGCTTGGTTCCCGGCGATTCCATCACCGCCATGCTGGGCACCGAAGCGGGGCTTCTCACGCCGCAGCAGCGCCAGTCGCTCGCCACCTATTTCGGCATCGACCAGCCGTGGATCGTGCAGTACTGGCGCTGGTTCACCGGCCTGTTCAGCGGCGATCTCGGCATATCCGTCACCTATGGCAAGCCGGTGCTGACCGTCATCCTCGAGCGCTTTCCGCTGACGCTGGAACTTGCGCTGCTTTCCATGCTGATTGCGCTGGCCATCGGCGTTCCGGCCGGCGTCTATGCCGCCACGCGCAATGAGCGGCCGGCCGATCTCGGCGTCCGAATTGTCGCGATGATCGGCCAGTCGACGCCGAGCTTCGTGGTCGGCCTTATCCTCATCTACCTCCTCTCGGTCGGTTTCGGCGTGCTGCCAACCATGGGGGCCTTTACCCCGCTCTGGCAGGACCCGCTGCAGAACCTCAGCCAGATGATCCTGCCGGCCTTCACGCTCGGCTGCGCCTTCGCGGCCTCCGTCACGCGCGTGTCGCGCTCGGCGATGCTGGATGTGTTGAGCGACGATTATGTGCGCACGGCGCGCGCCAAGGGCGTTCCCGAGCGCAAGGTGATCTGGCGCCACGCATTGCCCAACGCGCTGGTGCCGGTGGTGACGCTGAGCGGCATCGAGTTCGGCTACCTGCTGGGCGGCGCCGTGATCGTCGAGCAGATCTTCGCGCTGCCCGGCCTCGGGCGCATGGTGCTGGAGGCGATCCTGCAGCGCGACTATGCGCTGGTGCAGGGGGCTGTGCTGTTCATCGCCTTCAACTTCATGATCGTCAATCTCCTGGTCGATCTGGCCTATGCCGTGCTCGATCCGCGCATCCGCCTGGAGGGCAGGTGATGCGCATCCTGAAATCGATCTTCGCGCATCCGAGCGGCCGCATCGGCGGCGCGATCGTGCTCGTCTATCTCGTCATCGCGCTCTGCGGTGCGTTCGGCCTCACCCCGCACGACCCGTTGATGCAGTACCGCATCGACCGACTGCATGGGCCGTCCGCCTCCTACTGGATGGGCACCGACCTGTTCGGCCGCGATGTGCTTAGCCGGCTGATGCAGGGCGTGGGTCAATCCTTCACCGTGGCGTTCTTCTCCGTCGCGTCGGCCACCATTGTCGGCACCGTGCTCGGCCTCACCGCCGCCTGGTACGGCAAGCGCTGGGACACGGTGCTGATGCGGCTGATGGATGTGCTGCTGGCTTTCCCCGCCATCCTGCTCGCTCTGCTGGTTGTCACCATCGTCGGCCCCGGCACCTGGACCAGCGTCGCGGCCATCGGCATCGTCTACACGCCGATCTTCACTCGCGTCGTGCGCGGCCCCGCGCTTTCGCTGAAGACGCGCGATTTCGTCGATGCTGCGCGCACCTTCGGCTCCAGCCGCACCTACATCCTGACCCGGCACCTGCTGCTCAATCTCGTCGCGCCGCTCACCGTGCAGGTCACGCTGGCGCTCGCCTGGGCGCTCTTGACGGAGGCGGGCCTCAGCTTCCTCGGCCTCGGCACGCAGCCGCCCGCCGCCTCGCTTGGCCTGATGCTCAGCGACAGCCGCAACCTGATGGAGCAGGCACCCTGGCTGCTGGCCTTCCCGGCGCTGGCGATCATGCTGTCCATCCTCGGCTTCAACCTCTTGGGCGATGCGCTGCGCGATATCCTCGATCCCAAGACGAGAAGGGCGTGAAAATGGGGGGCGTGACATGAAGCCGATCCTCTCCGTCCGCGACCTGCGTGTCAGCTTCGGCCGCGCGCCGAACGCGAAAGAGGTCGTGCATGGCGTCAGCTTCGACCTCGGCGTGGGCGAAGTGCTGGCCATCGTCGGCGAAAGCGGTTCGGGCAAGTCCGTCACCGCGCTCTCCACCAACCGGCTGATCGACTATGCCGGCGGCCGCATCGCCAGCGGATCGATCGAACTGCTCCGCGCCGATGGCAGCGTCGCCGACATTACCACCGCAAGCGCGCAGGAACTGACGAAGATCCGCGGCGCCGAGATCGGCGTGATCTTCCAGGAGCCGATGACCTCGCTCAACCCGGTGCTCACCATCGGCGCCCAGATCGAGGAGGCGTTCCGCCTGCATCGAGGCCTTACCGGCAAGCAGGCGAAGGCGGCCGCGCGCGAAGCGCTGGAGCGCGTGCGCATTCCCGACGCCGAGCGCCGCCTGTCGGCCACGCCCGACCAGCTTTCCGGCGGCATGCTGCAGCGTGTGATGATCGCCATGGCGCTGGCCTGCAATCCGCGCCTGCTGATCGCCGACGAGCCGACCACCGCGCTCGACGTCACCGTGCAGGCGCAGATCATGGCGCTGCTCAGCGAGCTTCGGCGCGAGACCGGCATGTCGATGATCTTCATCAGCCATGACATCGGCCTCGTCGCCGGCATCGCCGACCGCGTGATGGTGATGCAGGACGGGCGCGCGGTGGAGCAGGGGAAACTCGGCCAGATCCTTGACGATCCGCAGCATTCCTACACGCGCCATCTGCTGCACGCCGTGCCGCACTTTTCCGCCGGCGAGGCGGTGCGCGCAGACGCAAAGCGCGCCGGCGAAGCGCCTGCCAAGCCGGCGCTGGCAGTGGATGACCTCGTGGTGCGCTTCCCGCTCAAGCGCGGCTGGCTCAGCCGTCCATTCGGTGCAGTCCATGCCGTGGATGGCGTCGGCTTCGACCTGTTGCCCGGCGAGACGCTGGCCATCGTCGGCGAAAGCGGCTCGGGCAAATCGACCACCGCGCGCGCTGTGCTCGGCCTGGTGTCGCCCACGCGCGGAGCCTTCGCCGTCGACGAGCGCACCGCCTCGCCGGGGCAGAGCCGCCTGCCGGTGCAGATGGTGTTCCAGAACCCTTATGCCTCGCTCAACCCGCGCCTGAATGTCGAACAGATACTGGCCGAGCCCGTCATCGCCGCAGGCCAGCGCGTGGACGCGACCGTTCTTGTGCGGATGAGGAAGCTGCTAAAGCAGGTCGGCCTGCCCGAAGACAGCCTGTCGCGCTATCCGCACCAGTTCTCCGGCGGTCAGCGCCAGCGCCTGTGCATTGCCCGCGCGCTGATGCTGAACCCTTCGGTGGTGGTGCTCGACGAGGCCGTCTCGGCGCTCGACGTTTCCGTGCAGGCGCGCGTTCTCGAACTGCTGGTCGATCTGCAGCGCGAATACGGCCTTGCCTATCTCTTCATCTCGCACGACATGGCGGTGGTGGAACGTATCGCCCACCGCGTCGCCGTGATGTTCGCCGGCCAGATCGTCGAGATCGGCGATGCGAAGTCGGTACTTTCCAACCCGCAGCATCCCTATACGAAGAAGCTCATTTCCGCCGTTCCGACCATCGAACGGCGCAATCAGCGTTTCGAACTGGACACGCGGCAGGTTCCCTCGCTGGTGCGACCGATAGGTTTCGAGCCGCCCGCCGCCAGATGGCTGGAACGCGGCGACGATCACAAGGTGCGCGCCGAAGCCTGATGGAGTAGATGCAGGACATGGCCACCGACGATCTCCAGCACCGCTTCGACCGCGCCTTCGCCCCGTCGCAGAAGGCGATCGAGACGGGTCGCATTCCGGGCGGCGTGCTGGGCATTGTCGACCGCGAGGGACACCGGCTGACGAAAGCCGTTGGTCTCGCACAGCGCATTCCGTCCGAGCGGCCGATGCGGGAGGACACCTGGTTCGACCTCGCCTCGCTGACAAAGGTCATCTTCACCACGCCGCGCATTCTGGCGCTGGCCGAGGCCGGCGCAATAGACCTCGACGCGCCGCTGACCACGCTGCTGCCCGACCTTCGGCAATATGATGCCAACGCCTGGGAACGTCAGGTGACCTTCCGGCAATGCCTCGGCCATCAGACGCCGTTTCCTGCGGTCGAACCGATCTACACCTATGGCCGCGACCCGCAACTGCTGCGCGCCTTCGTGCTGCAGCGCGAATGGCGCAGGCTAAGCGAGCCGGTCTATTCCGACATCAACTTCATCCTGCTCGGGCTCGCCATGGAGCGCCTGTCGGGCAAATCGATCCGCGACATGGACGCCGGGCCGGGCTTCGCGTTTTCGGCCGATCCCGCGCAGTCGGCCGCGACGGAGGACTGTACCTGGCGCCACCGGGTGCTGTGCGGCGAGGTTCATGACGACAACTGTTCCGCGCTCCAGGGCGCTGCCCATGCCGGTCTCTTCGGCACGGCCGGCTCGGTGCTGGACTTCGCGCAAGGGCTGCTCGATGGCAGCGGCGCTTCGGAGAATGTCATTGCGCTGATGCGCACCCCGCTGTCGGACAAGCACACCCATGGCTGGGAACACGCGCGCGCCGGCTGGTTCGGCGGCGACGGCTGCAGCCCCGGCACCATCGGCCACACCGGCTTTACTGGCACGGCCCTCTGGATCGACTTCGACGCGGGGCTCGCCTGGACGCTGCTCACCAACCGCATCCACCCGACCCGGCATTTCGACAGCGGCATTCAAGACCTTCGCCGCCAGGTCGGCAACCTCATCAACGGAGCGTAACCATGGAACCCATCTGGTCGGTCGGGCTGATGACCGGAACCGTGCTCGACGGAAACATCGACGTCGCTCTGCTGAAGACCGATGGCGAGCGCATCGAGACTTTTGGTCCTTACGCGCTCGTTCCCTACGAAGCCTTCGTCCGCCCCATGCTGGAAGAGGCGCAGGCTGCCGCACGCGCGTGGAATTTCGAGGGGCCGGAACCGGCGATCTTCGCCGAGGCTGAAGAGGCCCTGACCCGCGCGCAATCGGTGGCGGTTAAGCAGGTGGTGGAAGAGGCCGGCATGACGATGGACGACATCGGTGTCGTCGGCTTCCACGGCCAGACGGTGCTGCATCGCGGCCCGCAGAAGGGCCGTGCGGGCGATACGCGTCAGCTCGGCGACGGCGAGTTGATGCATTCGATCCTCGGCACAAAGGTGGTCTACGATTTCCGCACCGCCGACGTCCGCGCCGGAGGGCAGGGCGCGCCGCTCGCGGCCGCCTATCACGCGGCGCTCCTGGGCACGGCCGGCGCGCGCGGCGACAGCGCGATCCTCAATCTCGGCGGCGTCGGCAATATTACCTGGTGGGACGGCAAGGGCGATTTGGTCGCCTTCGACACCGGGCCGGCCAATGCGCCGATCAACGATTTCATCAAGGCGCGCGGACTGGGCGAAATGGACCGGGACGGCGCGCTCGCCGCTACGGGCAAGGTGGACGAGGCAAGGCTGGCAAAGCTCCTCGAGCACCCCTACCTCTCTGCGCCTTACCCGAAGTCGCTCGACCGCTTTGACTTCACCGCCGCTATGGCCGATGGTCTGAGCGATGCGGACGGCGCCGCGCTGCTGACGGCCTTCAGCGCCTCATGCGTCGGCAAGGCACTCGACCTTCTGCCGCAGCGCCCAAAGACGCTCTACGTCTCGGGCGGCGGCCGCCGCAACCCGACACTGATGGCAATGCTTGGCGCACGTGCCGGCGTCGAGGCCATCTCGGCCGACAAGATCGGCTGGCGCGGCGATGCGGTGGAGGCAGAGTGCTTTGCGTTTCTGGCGGTGCGCGCGCTGCGCGGCCTGCCGATCAGCTTCCCCAGCACGACCGGCGTGCCACAGCCGATGACCGGTGGGCGTATTGCCGGCTGATTGCCGGCCTACAAGCTTTTCGCCAAAAAGGTCCGCGTGCGGCCCTTCGGAAAATCCGGCAGGGTGCCGAAGGGCTTGTAGCCTTGGCGCTGATAGACCTTTAGCGCTACGGGGCTGAAGGTGTCGATATAGGCGCCATGGCAGCCGCGCGCGGTCGCCTCATCTTCCGCTGCCTGCAGCATGCGCGAGGCCATGTTCTGGCCGCGCAGGCTCTCATGCACCCAAAGCCACTGCACATAGAGCCAGCCCCAGGCCGTGTAGCCCGAAATGCCGGCAACGACAGTGCCGTCATCGTCCCGCACCAATACGGCAAGCGGCCGCCTGTCGGCCGGTCCCACATCGCTTGCGTTGAAGGCGGCCAGATTGTCGCCGACGATGGCCAGATCCTCAGGCGAAGGGGTTTCGGTGACTTCGATATCCATGCGGCTGCCTTGTGGAGTGCGAAGCGCCGACACTTCGGCGCTGGCTCGATAGCTTCCCGTTGAACCAATCGACCAAGGTCTGCAAGCGTCAAATGCGCTAGCCGATCTGTCACGTCGCAATGTGGGTCACGGGCCGCCCGCTGCACCTATCGGCTTAGGGCCGGCCGCCGTTTACACCGCCGCCACTTGGTTGTTTGATATCGTTCGTGAAACGGAGAATACGCGTCTCCGGACACTTGGTTCAGGGAGACATTCGGAAGTCGGCTTAAAGGGGAAACATAAGGTCCGGGAGGGGGAAGCCATGGATCAGACGGGGGTGTCGAAGACTGAGGCCTACGAAGCCTCGGTGCCGGGAATTTTTCTGTCCATAGCCGTGCTTACGCTTTCGCTGTCAGCGCTCGTGCAGTTCCTGTGGCAGGGAACCGTGCTGTTCATGCGCGAGGCCGGCCAGCCGTCCCAAATGATAGGGCTGGCAACGCGTAAAGCTCGGTGCAGACCCGATCCAGGGCCGGGCGATCGTCGGCGGCAAGCAACGCGGTGCATTTCAGCACCAACAGGTAGATGTGGAACTCGCTGCCGCGCTCCGACAGCTCGATCCCCTTGTCGAGCAGCATGAGCGATTGGTCGATCGCCCCTTTGAACATGCGGATTTGCCCCTGGACGGCAAAGGCGGCGGCGAAGGCCGTGCTTTTAGCGAACGCCTCGTCGGCAAGGCTCGCGGCCAGGTCCAGATGCCCGCGGCCGATGAACATGAGGAGCTTTGCAACGCCGAGCACCAGAAGCGGGTTGCTCTGCACCTTCGGCAAACTGGCGAAGGCCAGCTCCTCTATTTCGTCCTCGATGGCTCTCCAGGCCGAGACCGGCAGCTTCTCCCGCTGCATCTGCATCACCAGCTTTGCGTAGAGCGTCATGCCCCACATGATGGCGAGCGTCGGGTCGTCGGGACGTTCCGCGCGCGCTGCAGCGAGCTGCATCTCGTTTTCGCGCCAGCTTTCGAGCGACCGCGCCAGCACAATGGCCGCGTCATGGATGCGCAGATGCAAGGGCGTGTCGACCGGAGTGGCGTCCGCACTGTCCGGGATCGCCAGATGCGCCCAGATGGCTTTCCTGACCTGCTCCGCGACATGCTTTGCCATCTGCGAGACTTCGGCGTCGCCGATGTTTACGCGAATGGCGCTGATCACCTGGCGCGTGGAGACCTGCCGCAGGACAAAAGCCGCATGGAGGGTGTCGCCCTCGAGATGGAGGCTGACATCCATGCTGTAGTCGACATTGTCGGGGCTGAGTTCGCGGTTCCAGCCGGGTTCGGAAACGACCGGTCTGTCCGGTCCCATGGACTTCCGTAACGCCCGATCCAGCGCGGCCAGTACATGCGCCGCAAGCGGGGAAGCAGCCGCATCCAGCCCGTAGACCGGCCCGATGACGAGAAAAGCGGCGGCAGGCGTATCGGCCGCCGGCTCCGCGATCCAGATATATCCTTCGCCATACTGCGTCGCGATGAAGCGCGGCTTGCGCGCATTGTCACTCAGCCGGGTCCGCAGGCGATTGACGAGAAAATCGATATTCCGCTCGCTCGTTTCCGAGCCGTCCCTGGCCAGCATGCCCATAAGCCAGGCGCGGCTGAGCAACTTTCCCGGATGGCCGGCAAAATTGAGCAACAGGGCCCGCTCGTGCCGGGTGAAACGCAGCTCTGTGCCGTCGTCCCGCCGCGCAGACAGCATGTCGGCATCGAATACCAGATCGTGAAAGCGCTTCGCCCGCATTCCTCTCCACCCCGCCGAAAGAAGAAAGACAAATAGATTCCTGCCTGAAGCCACTATTTCAATAGGCTAATTTCTTCCGGGAACGGCATTATTTTATCAAGACCAAATATTGGCACAACAATCTCCCGCTAGCGAATACGGACACCGGAAGAGCATGTCCGTAACGCGTTCGGCGGAGTGAGTTTTGCGTCTCCTGCCGGCAATTACTGTTCTGTCAACATTGGGAAGACAGACGAGGCGAGAGAGCGCAGATGCTACGCATTTGGCTGAGAGAGAGCTCCGAACTGCTTCACGATGCGGTCAGGCTACTGATGCTGATGCGGTCGGCTTCCAGCTGGGACCCGCATGAAAAGGGCCGGCCGCCGCGCGATTTCGACGGGCGATGACCGGATGCGATCCATCCCGGAAGCCAAAGCCAATCATCCGAACCGGAGACGCTCGCATGCATATGGCCAACTCGGCCCCGGCAATCGGAGCGTGCGCACGCCTCGCAGCCTCGGGCATATTTCCAGCCGAGTGGAGATCGCCGGTTCGAAAAAGGGGAGCCTTCTGCGGCTCTCTTGCCGCCGCATTTGTAGCCCTGCACTCAATGACGCTGTCGCCAGACGTAGCATTTGCCGTCGAGGACGATGCGGTGGACACAGCGGTCATCTTCGCCGTCGACAAATCCTCCTCCATCGGCCCCGGCACCGCGCAGCTGCAGCTCAACGGTCATGTCGAGGCGCTGCGATCCGCGGAGGTCGCCAAGGCCATTGCAAGCGGTGCGATCGGATGCGTCGCGATCTCCTATGTCGAGTGGTCGAGCGTCGGAAAGCTGGACGTCATCCTTCCCTGGACCCGGCTGTGCGGTGCCGAGGATGCCAGCAATGCCGCGGGCCGCATCCTTGAACGCGGAAGCGACGGCATCGAGCGAAGGGGAGGCGGCAGAACCTCTCTGTCATTCGCCATCGATGCCGGCAGATTGCTGCTCGGCAGATACCCCGGCCATGCGGGACGCAAGGTCATCGACGTTTCGACGAACGGCACCAACAATGACGGGCTTTCGGTCAGCGACAGCCGGGCGCGGGCATTCGAGGTCGGCTACATCGTCAACGGCATTGCGGTTTCGCGAGACGAGCCCGGAATTACCGATGACCTGCCGGGATATCTGGAACACAACGTCATCACCGGGGCGGGAGCCTTCGTGGTCGCGCCAAGCAAGCCCGAAGAATACGCAATGGCGCTTCGCCGCAAGCTTGTGCTGGAGATCAGTGACAGTCAGACTGGCGGCGCCGCAGGCGCGCAATATGCCAGCAACAGTGTTCGATAGACTGTGCGATGAGGTGAACCTCAAAAGCGCTATGGCTTTCATCCATGGTTGATGGTCTTGAGCGCAGGCCGCATGCTGCAGCGCGTGGCGTGGTCGCAGCCTTTGGAGCAGCGGACCAGGGGCGTGTTCCCCATCGCAAAGATCCTGTTCAGGACGGAGCAGGCGACTTCAGCGCGCTGAACTGGGATGTTCGTGAGCTGCCTGCTGTCCAGGGTGGCAGCGGCGCCGAGGTCCGCGTCCCATACTGTAGCAAGCCCGGTCGTTTTCCACACAGCTGTACCTCCCGGGCTGCGTGTCGGTTTGCTCCGTTGAGGGGGCGCGAAAGTCAAAGTCGTCCAATGTGAGGCTCCGTGTGCGTGCCGGGCGGATAAGCCGTTTCGAAGGCCGCTCATTTGATCTCGGTCAAGTCGGACCAGACTTCCCTCATAAAGAAACAGCTTATGGACAGGAGTCTTTGAACGCACGGGCTGAAACCGCCTCGGCGCCAGAATTCGACCGCAGCCACAGCGAAGGCTATCGGCATAGCTTCGCTTGGCGCTATGTCTCCAAAGAGCTCAAGCCCCGGAAGCCTAGGCGGGAGGAGACGTGCATGTCGACGGCAATCGCCATTCTCGGCGGCGTCGGGCTGTTCCTGCTCGGCATGACCGTCATGACCGACGGCCTGAAGGCGCTGGCGGGATCGGCCCTGCGCACCGTTCTCGCCAAGGCGGCGGCCACGCCGCTCTCGGGCGCCTTCTGGGGGGCGGTCGTCACGCTGCTTGTGCAGTCGTCGAGCGCGGTGACGATGACGACAATCGGCCTGGTAAGCGCCGGGCTTCTCACCTTTCCCCAGGGGCTCGGCCTCGTGTTCGGCGCCAATGTCGGCACGACGGGCACCGGCTGGCTCGTGGCGCTGATCGGCCTGCGCGTCTCGCTTTCGACCTATGCGCTGCCGATCATCTTCGTTGGCGCGCTGGCCAAATTGCTGGGGGGCAGGCGGATCGCGGCGGCGGGTGGCGCGCTCGCGGGCTTCGCGCTGGTGCTCTACGGGTTGGCGACGCTCCAGCAGGGCATGGGCGGCCTCGCCCAGAGCCTGCATCCGTCTGACCTGCCCGCCGTGCTGGGCCCGCCCGGGGTTGGCTGGATCGCAGGGTCGGTCGGCCTCATGACCCTGATCGTCGTCGGCCTGGCGATGACTGCGGTGATGCAGTCCTCGACGGCCGCCATCGCCGTCACCCTTTCGGCTTTCTACGCCGGAGCAGTGAGCCTGGAGCAAGGCACGGCACTGATCATCGGCCAGAATATCGGCACGGCGACCAGCTCGGCTTTGGCAGCCATCGGTGCCAGCGCGACCGCCAAGCGCCTTGCGCTTGCCTATGTGCTGTTCAAGCTCATAGCGGCGCTGATCGCAATCGTCGCCTTTCCATTCACCACGGCGCTGATGAAGGTCCTGGCCGAGTCGGTCGACGGGATGACGCTGCTTGCCGCCTATCACACGGCCTATAACGTCGTAGGGGTCGCGGTGCTTCTTCCGGCGACGCAGTGGTTCACACGTACCGTGGAGCGGCTCGTGCCCTCCAAGCAGACGGCGCTTCAGCGCGCGCTCGATCCAAGCGCACTCGCCAGTCCGGTGATCGCGGTCGAGACCGCCCGGCGTGTCGTGGCGGATGTGCTGACGACCACGACCGCTTCGGTGTCCGCGGCGCTTTCGGGTGGGCCCGGACCTGCGGCGCGGGACACTGCGGCAGCCGCGGCCACGCTCGAGGAGGTGCGGGATTTCCTGTCCGAATTGAAGGAGCCGCCCGAGACCGAGGCCGAACTACTCCGCATGACGAGCACGCTGCACGCGCTCGATCACGCTTTGCGCCTGGTGGAAGTCGTAACGAATGGCGAGTTCGCAGGACAGCTGGACGGAGCTCTGCATGACCGTCGCGCCGCCGAGCTGTGCACACGGGCCATGCGCGCGGCACAGGCGATTGGTAGCTCGATCACTTCGGAATCCGGGCTCAGCGCCCGGGCCGCATCCATCGATTGGAGCGTTTCGTCCGATGTCGCCGCAGCGCTCGCCGAGGCGGAGGGCGCAGCGAGGGAACTCGACGGACTGGAGCAGGACCATCGCGCCGCGACCCTTGCTTCCGTCGCGCCGGGAAAGCTGACCGCCGCGGATGCCTTCGCCAGGGTCGACGCCGCCCGACGGCTCGGCCGGATCGCGCATCATGCCTGGCGCTCGGCGGCGCATCTCTTCGGCCGCGGCGCGCCTGACAGTCAGGACCCGGTGGGGACAGTTCGGGAGGTCCGCATGACGAGCCGAGGACAAAGTACCGCGCCTCGGCCGATGCCGGATGTGGAGTAACGGCGGCGGCTCGCTTTCAATCCATCCCGGCCTATGTTTCCGGGTCAAACATGGACGTGACCGTGTGCCGCCTCTGCGAATTGAGGCTCCATGTCAGGCCATAGGAGGCTAGCCATGAATGTGAAGCAAATGGCAATCCTGGCTGCTCTTGCAGCGACAACGATAGTCGTGCCGGTGCTGCCGGCGGAGGCGGCCCGAGCCGTCGTCACCGGGAATGTCGATGTCCGCTCAGGACCCGGTCCCCAGCACCGCGTCGTAGGTCGCCTGCGCGCCGGGGAGCGAGTGGATGTCACTCGATGTGCCTCCTCGCGCCGCTGGTGTCACGTTCAGTCTCGGCGCACGCGCGACGGCTGGGTCAATTCACGGTTTTTGGACCGCGTTCGCGGCGGCCCCAAACGTACCGGCGGCATTTGTTTCTTCGGCGCACGTGGCCAGATTTGCCTGGGCCGCTAGCACGCCGAGAAACGCTGGAACGGTGGCGCTCGGTACTATGAGGACGCCGCGGAACGGGATCTGCAGCCACTGATGTCCCACGGGCTGTAAAGAAAAGATCGGATGATTGGGGCTCCCGTGGCGCTCCCGCTGCGGGGGTGACAGGATTTCAATCTGCGGGCAGGCTCCTCAAGCTTAACTGGTCAAGGAGCCCTGCCCATGGATCTGTTCGTCGGTCTCGATGTGTCCGTTCGCACCACCAGCGTCTGCGTCATGGACGCTACCGGTCAGATCCTCAAGGAGGGCAAGGTCGAGACCGAGCCGGATGCAATCGGCGCTCTGCTCCATTCCATCGGCGGGCATTTCAAGCGGGTCGGCCTCGAGGCCGGCCCGTTGTCGCAATGGCTCTACAGTGGGCTTGCGGCAGCGGGGTACCCGGTCATCTGCGTCGAGA
>NZ_PXYL01000011.1 GCF_003012705.1 Pseudaminobacter soli (ex Li et al. 2025) | reverse complement strand
CTCACAAGCACCACGCGGCAGCACCTGAATTGCTGACACGATCCTTTGTGCTCATCGTTAGAGCCTGGAGCTTGCTATCCGGGGTACTTTCTTGCGCTTGACAGTTCCCGCCCCAAAAGAGAAGCCCCGGCTTTCGCCGGGGCCAGGGGCACTAGGTAGTGCAGCTCAGAACTTGTAGTTGATGCCGAACTTGACGCTGTGGAAGTTGACCTTCTGGTCTTGATTGTAATTAAGATTTACACCTTCTACTTGGATAAGATTGGTCTTTCCAAGATCGGTATAGGCGTACTCAGCCTTGAAGGTCACGTTGTTGGTGACGGCGAATTCCGCGCCAGCGCCAATCGTCCAGCCCGATTTGGTTTTCGAGAAGCTTTCGCCGTCGTCGACGGTCTTGATGTGGCCATAGGCAGCACCGCCCGTTCCGTAGACGAGGAAGCGATCTGTTGCCAGCACACCGGCGCGAGCGCGTAGCGTTCCATACCAGTCAAGCTTGGTGCGAACCCCCTCACGAATTTCGTCATCAAAGGCTTCGCCCTCGATATTGGCACCCTGAAAATCAGCCTCGACACCTAGGACCCACTGGTCGATCTGGTGGTTGTACCCAGCCTGGACGCCGCCGAGAAAACCTCGGGTGGTCGCGTCGATTGAGCCGTCTGCCTGAATCTCGCCGCGGAAGGCGTCAAGGTGATACGGATGCTTGGCATCACCGCCGCCAAAGCCAACATTCAGGCCGACATAGGCACCCGTCCAGCTGAACACCGGGATAGCAGGCTCGGTCGACACGACATCCGCGGCGAAGGCGCCGGTCGACAGAAGGGTTGAAAATGCCGCCAGGACGGCGATGCGTTTCGAAAACATTGAAATCCCCAAAGCAGGTAACAGGCGTCGACGAGAGTAAGAACCGGATACAGGGCAATGCGCCGGCTACCTCGCCATTTGAGTGACGGGCGCATGTCCCGGCTCCCCGATATCAAGGCGAGTTCCGATGTTCACCTGCTTCGGTGGGGCAGTCATAAAAAGTTGCCCGGGCTGCAAAATCGGTAACGTTTTGTGCAAAACCGCCAACGCCAGCAGCACAAAGCCCGAGCGTTGAAGACATATTCGGCACCTGCCCGACCAGGAAAGGCGCTGTCAGCCCGTTGATTCTGGGACGTTCGCGCGCTCCAAAGGAAAAGCCCCGGAGGATCGCTCCTCCGGGGCTTTTTCAATTCAACGCTTCATCGGGTCAGCGCAGGATCGGGCAGTGCGGCTCGCGGCCGAAGGTCACCACCACGCGGTCGCCCCACTTGCGGCCGGCGACCGAGATGGTGCGGCGGCCCATGTCGACGACGCGGGCTCGGTGGATGCCCATGCGGTCGGCCTTGTCGAGTGCGCGGTCGGGCGAGCAGGCGCGTTCCCAGCGATCCCGGCGGTCGGGGCGCTCCCAACGGTCGGGACGGTGCCAGCGGTCGTTGTCGCCGACATACATGCCGCCGCGTACATCGTCACCATTGCCGAGGTTGAGATAGATGCCGTCGGCATGCGCGGCCGGCATGGCGGACAATGCGCCAAGGCCGATGAAGGCGGAAAGAGCGGCGGTCTTGAGAATATTGATCATAAATGTCTCCTCTTGGGCTGGCCCCGTTCGGCGGTTCCTGCCGAAGCGATGTGGAGACAATGCGGCATTGCGGCTGAATGATTCCGGAACTGCCCGTTCATCTTCGGTTCATCCGGTAAATCATTGAAAACAATTCGTAATACTGCGTGTGCGGCTGGCAGCGCATCACGCAACGGTAACCGTTGCCGATGCCCGATCAGGGCTCTTCGGCCAGCATGTGCTCGAAGTAATCCTCCGGCTCGGCCATATCGCTTTCCGACGCGGTGACGCGGCCACGCATCGAAATGCCCGCCTCGTGAACCGTCTCGGCGCTGCCGGAAATCAGCGGGTGCCACCAGTAGAGATCATGCCCTTCGGCAACCAGGCGGTAGGCGCAGGTCGCCGGCAGCCAGGAGATGGTGCGCACGTTCTGCGGCGTCAGCCCCACGCAGTCGGGCACGCGGGCAAGCCGGTTGTGATAGTCGGCGCAGCGGCAGGTCTCCTCATCGAACAGCCGGCAGCCCACGCTCGTCCAGTAGATGTCGCCGGTGTCCTCGTCTTCCAGCTTGGACATGCAGCACTTGCCGCACCCGTCGCAAAGCGATTCCCATTGGGCAGGCGTCATCGCCTCGAGTGCAGTGGTTTTCCAGAAGGGTTCGCTCATAGCCCGCATGTGGCCCGCGCGCGCGGTAAAATCAAGCGCCATGGGCGTTGGACGCCCAGTTCCTCCGTACGGGCGAGCCAGAAAACGACTTGATGTTAATTGCCTATCAATCGCCCAACTACTGCCGTTATTGGGGCTCTCGTGGAACAAAATTGCGTGTCTTATCTTCCGACACTGACGGGACCTTATGCATTACAGGAGAGTTCAGCATATGAAACGCCAACCCAAGATATTGGCGGGGACAGCCCTTAGCCTGCTGATGGCCTATACGCCGCTCGCGGCCGCGCCAGTGCCGGCCATCGGCGGCTTCGATTCTCCCCGGGCGCCGCTCGCTGCCAACACGCAGGCACCGGTTCTGCTCGCCCAGGCGGAAGAAGGGCAGCCGCAGGAGCAGCAGCCGTCCGAGGAACAGCAGCCGCGGAAGAAGCATCGGCAGGCCGATCAGGCGCAACCCGCTCCCGAGGCCGGCGGCGGTGGCGCTTCGGAAGAAGCACAGCCGCGCAAGAAGCATCGCCAGGCGCAGGAAGGCGCGCAGCCAGGCGCTGAAGCCGCCCCGATGGAGCGCGCACCCGCCGAAGAGCCGATGCAGCCCCGCAAGAAGGAGCGCAGGCAGCCGGCGGAGCAGCAGCCCGCAGCATCCCAGGAATTTGCTCCCGCGCAGTCCGAGGCGCCCGCCGAGGCTCCAAGGAAGAAGAAACACACCGCCGAGCAACCCACGCAGGAATTTGCCCCGGCGCCGGAAGCTCCGGCCGAAGCGCCGGTAAAGCCGCGCAAGAAGGGCAAGGAGGCTCCGGCCGCTGAACAGCCGGCCTTCGGTGGCGAAGTCACACCCAGTCAGGCCGAGCAGCCTGCCGAAGCCTCGCCGAAGAAGCACAAGAAGGACAGCAAGGCCGCTCCAGCCGCCGAACAGCCGGCCTTCAACGGCGAAGCCGCGCCCGGCCAGGCCGAGCAGCCTGCCGAGGCCTCGCCGAAGAAGCACAAGAAGGATAGCCAGGCCGCACCGACCGCCGAGCAGCCGGCCTTCAACGGCGAAGTAGCCCCCGGCCAGGCCGAACAGCCTGCCGATGCCTCGCCCAAGAAGCACAAGAAGGACGGCAAGGCAGCACCGGCCGCCGAGCAGCCGACTCCGGCCGGCGAAGCCGCCCCTGCCCCTGGCAAGAAGCCTGCTGCCACCGAAGTGACCCCGAGCGAGTCGGCGCCTGCCCAGCAGCCCGCCGAAGCCACGCCGGAAAAGCCGCGCAAGAAGGGCGACAAGCAGGTCCCCGGCACCGAACAGTCGGCACCGACCGGCGAGGCCGCACCTACGCCGGGCGAAAAGCCCGTGCCGACCGAAGCGGCTCCGGGCGAGACGGCACCTGCCGAGCAGCCCGCCGGCGCCAAGCCGGACAAGCCGCGCAAGAAGGGCGACAAGCAGGCCCCCGGCACCGAGCAGCCCGCCACCCCCGGCGAGGCGGTGACGCCCGGCGAGCCCGCACAGGTCCCGGCCGAGGCCGAAGGCCATGGCAAGCCGGTCAATCCGGGCAAGGAAGCGCCGGTTCCCGGCCAGCAGCCCGCCCAGGGTGAAGCCACCGGCGAGGGCAATGCTTTGCCCGCACCGGACAGCCAGAAGGTGCTGCCGGCGCCCGACAGCCAGAAGGCCGGTCCGGCCGAGGGCCAGGAACAGGGCGCCCAGGACCAGGGCAAGCGCGGCCAGCAGCAGGGCGGCAACCGCCGTCCGAAGCCTGCGGAAGAAGCCGGCCCGCCGCCCACCGACGACCGGTCGGCCCAGCAGGAAATGCAGCCGGACAAGATCGTTCCGGTGACCTCCGAGCAGGGCAAGCGCGTCAAGGAACGGCCGGTCGACCTGCGTCGCCAGGAGCGCCCGAAGGGCACCGAGATCCTCAAGGAGTTCGGCGACCGCGTGATCATTCAGCTCAACAACCAGGTGATGGTCGAGAGCAATGAGCGTCCGCGCATGCGGCATGGCGCCCGCGACGTCTACTATGAGGACCTGCCGCGTGGCCGCAACCGCGAGACCATCGAACGCGGCGATGGCACACGGGTGGTCACCATCCGCAACTCCTATGGCGACGTCGTTCGCCGTTCGCGCATCATGCCCGACGGCCGCGAATACGTGCTCTCCTATGTCGACGAAAGCGACTACGACCGCGTCCGCGACTGGCGCGATCCGGGTGACGACCTGCCGCCCCTGCGGCTCGAGATCCCCGAGGACGACTATGTGCTGACCCCGGAGCGCGTGCGCAATCCGGATATGTACTACGACTTCCTCGAGCAGCCGCCGGTGGAGCGCGTGGAACGCCTCTACTCGATCGACGAGGTGAAGCGCTCGGCCCGCATCCGCGACAAGACGCGCCGAATCGACCTCGACACGATCAACTTCGAGTTTGGCTCGGCTGCCGTCGCCGAGAACGAGATCTCTCACCTCGAAGGCGTGGCCAAGGCCATGGAACGCATTCTCGAGCAGAACCCTGCCGAGACGTTCCTGATCGAAGGCCACACGGATGCCGTCGGCTCCGAACTCGCCAATCTGGCGCTGTCGGACAAGCGGGCCGAATCGGTGGCTGCCGCGCTCACCAATGTCTTCGGCATTCCGCCGGAAAACCTGGCGACCCAGGGCTATGGCAAGCAGTTCCTGAAGGTGAAGACCCAGGCACCCGAACGCCAGAACCGCCGCGTCGTGATCCGTCGAATCACGCCGCTGGTGGCCCCGGTTGCCAGCCGGTAACTGAAGTAACCGCCTAACGAAATCGTGATCGATCAAACCTTTCGATCACGGTTTCGCGAGGTCGGGAACCTGTCATTGACTTGCCGGATTCATTTTCTCATCTGAGCCGGTAAATAGTTCCCTGCCCCATCCCCCTTAGCCGGGGGATAGGCGAAAACCCGACCGGAACCCTCCCCGGTCGGGTTTTTTATTGCCCGGCAATGGCGGCCGGCATTGCGATTTTTCCTTGCAACCAGGCACGCCCTCCACGAAAAAAAACAGCCCCCTCGTTCTTCCGGAAAGGTTCTATGAAACGTCTCGAACACGCCATCGAATCAATCATCTTGGCCTCGCGCTGGCTGCTGGTCGCCTTCTATCTGGGCCTTGCCGTCGCGCTCGCCATCTACGCGCTGTCCTTCGGCAAGAAACTGTTCGAATTCGTCACCAAGGTCATGGTGATGGAGGACACCGACACCATCCTGAAGATTTTGGGGCTGATCGACGCCGCGCTGGTGGCGAGCCTGGTGGTGATGGTCATCATCTCCGGCTACGAGAACTTCGTCAGCCGCTTCGACAACCATGATGGCGAGGTGCATTGGCTGGGCACGATCGATGTCGGCTCGCTGAAGATCAAGGTCGCCTCCACCATCGTGGCGATCTCCTCGATCCACCTGCTGCAGGTGTTCCTCAATCACGCCAGCTACACCAGCGAACAGCTGATGTGGCTGACGCTGATGCATCTGGCCTTCGTCGTTTCGGCGCTGATTTTGGCCTATATCGACCGCCTCACCGGGCTCACCAAGCTCGGCAAGAAGGAAGCGGCCGAAGAAGGCCCCGGGCTGTGAGCCACGCTGGTCGGAGCCAAAGCGGCGCCGACGCATTCCAGAAAATTCAGGCGGATAGCCGCCTTTGTTGAATCAGGCCGGCAGCAATGCCGGCCTCTTTTGTCACAGGAATCCGGTCACCTTGGTGTCGGTCTGGGCAAAGATCTCGTCCGGCACGAAGAAGTCGCCGGCCAGCGCGCCCTTGCCGCCGGGCGCGTATTTCGAGAAATCCGTCACGCCAGCCTCGCGCAACACCAGCTCGTCGATGAAGAAATTGCCCGTCGTCTCGCGCGACGGACGGGTCAGGATCGCATGCGCCGCATCGGCCATGATCTCGGGCGAACGGCTCATCGCCGCCACGGTCTCGCCGCCCAGCAGGTTGCGCACCGCCGCCGTGTCGATCGCCGTCAGCGGCCACAGCGAGTTCACCGCGATGCCCGCCTTGGCGAATTCCGCGCTCATGCCGAGCGTGCACATCGACATGCCGAACTTGGCCATGGTGTAGGCGACGTGGTTCTTGAACCATTTGGGGTCCATATCGAGCGGCGGCGCCAGATTCAGGATGTGAGGGTTTTCCGCCAACTTCAGGTGCGGAATGCACATTTTGGAAACGAGGAAGGTGCCGCGCGTATTGATCTGGTGCATCAGGTCATAGCGCTTCATGTCGGTTTCCAGCGTGCCGGACAGCTGGATGGCGCTGGCATTGTTGATGCAGATGTCGATGCCGCCAAACTTTTCGACGGTCTTTGCCACAGCCTCGGCAACCTGCGTCTCCTCGCGGATGTCGCAGAGCACGGGCAATGCCTTGCCGCCCGCCTTCTCGATCTCCTCGGCCGCGGTGTAGATCGTGCCCGGCAGTTTTGGGTGCGGCTCGGCCGTCTTGGCCGCGATGGTCACATTGGCGCCGTCGCGCGCCGCGCGCAGCGCAATCGCCAGCCCGATCCCGCGCGATCCCCCGGAGATGAAAAGCGTTTTGTTCTTCAACGACGACATCGTTCTTCCTCCTTGCGCCGACCTGCTCAGTCGGCGGTGATTTCCGTATCGGTCGTCCCAACCGAAACGCCCGATCCCTGAACGGCCACCGACCCGGCCTTGATCTTCGTGGTGGCCGTCCCGTTGGCAATGCGGGTGCCGAACAAACACCCCGCCGCCGACCGCACAGCCCGACATGAAAGCCATCGCACAGACAACGGCAACCGCACAAGCAAGCGGGGTTCCAAACGGGCGCATGATCACCTCCTGCAGCATTCTTCGCCAGGACCGCAGCAGGGATCAAGAATTGGACCTTTCGGGGGCGCACCGGCCTTCGCACGCGATATCGCAACCCGTTTGGCCGCCGTTGCGAGCCGCGACGCTGCCCGCATGGAAAATCCATACAAAGTCTTTACCAAGTCCGGGCCGCCACCTCCCGAATTCACCAATTCCCAATGTTTCCCCAGCAGTGATGGGTCAGGGGGTATTTTAGGGAATGCTTATGGGGAACTTTCGCCTGCAACATCTTTACTTGCTGGCCGGATGGGTGGCCGTGGCCGGCTGCCTCGTGCTGGGCGGCATGCTGTTCTTCGTCAGCTTGAAGGATTACAGGCGCTACAGCCAGGGCCTGGAAGAGTTCGATCGTTTCCGCCTGGCCCTGCTGGCGGCCAACTCCGTTTCGGCCGAGCGCGGCCCCGCAAACAGCCTGATGGGCGCAAATCCGCAAATGACGCCCGAATTCTACCGGCAGCTTACCAATCGCCGCGCCCATACCGATCAGGCGATCGCCGCCCTGGAAGCGGCCTATGCCAAGGACAGCTCGCGCTTCGAGAAGGATCAGGAGGCGGTCGCCCACCTGCGCGAGGAGCTCGCAGAAGGCCGCAAGGCCGTCGACGCGGTAGTGGCTACCGCCATGACCGACCGTCAGGGCAAGCAGCTTGCAGGGGCCATCAACAGCATGTTCCGCGCCGCCGATGCCGCCACCGACGTGGCCGACCGGCTGGGCCAGACCATCGTCTCCGTCTATCCGCAGGTCAGCACCGAGATCGTCATGGCCAACAATTGCGGCCGCCTGCGCGAACAGGCCGGCCGCTTCGGCTCCTATGTCGTCATGATGCTCACGGCCACGAGCGGAGCCGATACCGAGCTCAGCCTCATGCTGGCCAACACCGCCGGCCGCATCGAGGTCCTGCGCGAGCTGATCGCCGGCTATGGCTCGGCCTATCTGGCCGACCCCGCCGTCTCCGAAATGCTGCGCGACGTGGACCAGGCTTATTTCGACACCGCCCTGCCCTATGCCTGGAGCGTGGCGCTCAAGGCGATCAAGGAGCCGGCGACCATGACCACCGGCGAGTTCACCACCAATTACGTGCCGGGGATGCTGCCGGTCGAGCATCTGCGCGACCTCATCATCGAGCGGCTGGCCGCGCGCATCACCGTCTCGCGCGACAACGACGCCCTTTTGCTCGGTTCCTCGGCAGCGCTGACGCTGCTGGTGACAACGCTGCTGGTCGTCATCAGCGCGGCCATGCGGCGCTTCCTGTTCCAGCCGCTGCTGTCGGCCAAGGACCAGATCATCCAGATCGCCCATGGCGACCTCGCCGAGCCACCGCTGCCGCGCAGCTTCAGCCGCGAGATCCGCGACATGTTCGAGGGTCTGCAGGTGCTGCGCGAGAGTCAGCGCAAGCGCACCGCCCTCGAAAGCGAGCGCGACCGCCTGACAGCGCGGCTGAAAATGCTCTCGGAAACCGACAGCCTGACCGGCCTGCTGAACCGCCGTGCCATCGACGGCATCGGCGCGCAGGCGATTGCCGAGGCCGCCCGGACACGTGAGCCTGTGGCGTTCCTGCTCATGGACATCGACCACTTCAAGGCGATCAACGACACCCACGGCCACGGCGTCGGCGATCTGGTGCTTCAGCGCGTGGGCGAAACGCTGCGCAAGGAAGTGCGCAGCATCGACGTCGTCGCCCGCTTCGGCGGCGAGGAGTTCGTCGTTCTGGTGCGCTCGGCCTCGGCAGACGGCGGCCGCCAGCTTGCCGAGAAGCTGCGGCTGGCGCTGGCCGCGATGGTCGTCAGCCCCGATCATGCGGACCTTCGCATCACCGCAAGTTTTGGCGTCGCGCTCTGGGGGCCCGGCATCGAAAGCTGGGCGGCACTGGTGGAGCAGGCCGACCGCCAGCTCTACCGGGCCAAGAACCTCGGCCGCAATCGCGTCTGCACGCTGGAGGACGAAACCGGCGACGAGAACTCCGAGCCGACCGCATCTAAGCGCAAGGCCATCTGAGGCTGCGTGCGCTGGCCGGGAAACCGGCCGGCGGCGGCTGCCTATTTCTTCACGCCGAACACTTCGGCGCAGCGCGACAGGCTGAACCCTTCGCCGTCGGTGTCGCGGGTCGCCTCGATATTGGTGATGATGCCGCCGGCATCGGCGGAGATCTGCGCCTCGCAGAACAGTGCTTCCACGCGCGCCGGCTTCACCATCACCTGCTGCGGCATGCCGCCGAAGGTCACGCCCGACGTCGTCGTGCGCGTTTCGGTGACGGTGGTCGAGCTGTTGGGCTGCATCACCGTCGTGGTGGTCTTGGTCGTGGACTTGCCGGCCATCGGATCGGCGGTGCCGATGGTGGTGTATTCGGCCGGCAGCGTCCGCATCGTCTCGCCGCCGCGCCAGCGATAGACCTTGCCGCCATTATTGAGCGGAAATTCGCTGAGCGGCGCGCCGTATTGCGAGAAGAACACGTCGCTCGGCTGGCCGATGAAGCGCGACTTGATCGCCTTGTTGGCTTCCTCGGTCGTGGTGCAGGCGGCAAGCGCCGGCGCCAGAAGGGCTATCGCCAGCCCGGCCCGCGCAAGCGCGCTCCACCCATTCGAAACACTCATCCCAATCGACATTCTTCCCCTCCGAAATCGTCGCGGCGAACCTCCTTTAGGTCGGAGCTGGTTTCAAGTACCAGAAACGCCAATCCCAGCCTGTCTGCCACAATTTCAACAGCTCAGTTTTCGCGGGGTCTTCACGAAGAACTTGCAACAGGATGCCATGGTGGTTTGATTACCTGCGCTGACCCTGATCAGCGATCGGAGAACAAGATGTCGCGTGAAGCGCTGAACGAGCCTGCGGAAATCCCGCCCCATCTCGATCGCTGGAACTGGGGCGCCTTTCTGCTCAACTGGATCTGGGGCATCGGCAACAGCACCTTCATCGCGCTTCTGGCGCTGATCCCGATGGTCAACATCGTCATGATGATCGTGCTGGGCGCACGCGGCAGCCGCTGGGCCTGGCGCAATCGCTACTGGCGCGACGAAGAGCATTTCCGACGCACGCAGCGCCATTGGGCCATCGTGGGCGTGCTCATCTGGGGCGCGGTCATCGCGCTCTTTGCCGGTATGGTCGTCTCGGTTCCCATCTCGATGCGCAACAGCGACGCCTATCGCGCCAGCATGGAAACCGTGCGGGCCGATCCGCAGGTGCGCGAAGCCCTCGGCGACAACATTTCGAGCAAATTCTGGATCACCGGCGCGATCAACGTCCAGATGGGCGGCACGGGTGCGGCCCAGATGGAAATCCCGGTTCAGGGCGACAAGGGCAGCGGCACCGTTACGACCCAGGCTGTCCGCACCGGCGGGGAATGGCACGTCCGCCTGCTGTTCGTCACGATCGACGGCGCCAACGCCCCGATCGTGCTCATCAACAAGGACAGCCTGTCCATCCCCAATGCCGCCATCGGCACATAGCGGCATCCAGCCATTCTTCTGGCCACAATCATGCGGCCCCAAGCGTTTCCGCTAGGCTGCAAGATATTCAGGGCGGCGGCTCAGATGAAGAGCGTCTCGCCCTGCTCGTCGATGAGTTGCTTGCCCTTCTTGAAGGACACGTCCACCGCATCGTCGAGCGAGGCGAAACGGTCTGCGCGGATGAAGCGATGCTCCTTCATCGTGCCATCGATCTCCTTGGAGATGATGCCGCAGGTCTGGAACTGGCCGCCTTCCTTGTACGGCGTGGCGCGGATGCGAAAACCGTTGTGCTCGATCTCCTTGACCGCGGTTTCCGATGTCTTGCTGGCTTCGCTGCCGCCGCCGAAAAGTCGTTTCAGGAAGGACATGTGCACCTCGTTCTCGATTCAGCACGTAAACTAGCGCTCTCGCCGGACGGCGTCGAGGCGGCTGGCGCGGCCATCCAGCGGATGATCACGCCTGTCACGCAGAGTTCATCGCGGCAGCGATCCTCACGGATACCCTGGTCCGCTCCATCTCGTTGTTTTAGCGGCATTTGTGCGACGCCAAGCATTCCGCTTGGCTGCAAAATGCTCTAGCCGAGCGACGAGACAATCTCCCGGTAAGCGGCCTCAGGGAACGCCTTCATGGTATGCGTGCGGACATTGCCGGCCATGCCGATCTGCAGCGCAAGTCGCGCCGCCACAGCATCGTCGGGCGCCTCGCAGACCAGCACCATGTCGTATTTGCCCATCGTCATGTAGAAGGCCTTGAAGCTGCCGCCCATATCCTGGAGCTGCTTCTTCACCGCATCGAGCCGCTTCGGCGACTCGCGAACATTCTTGATGCCCTGCTCTGTCCAGTTCACAAGCATGATGTAAGTGGTCACGATACACCTCCCGTTTCCGGTGCCGCAACGCAACCAAACCCAGCGTCGGCGCCGGTATGAAAGCCCCCGTTTCACCCCGAAGGGGGATATGGAGTTGGGACGAAAACCGGCAAGCATAAGGAGCGTTTCGCGGCCGAGTGCTGCAGGAGGCAAAGCGCTCGGCTCAGGCCACGCTGATCTCAATACGGGAACAGTTCCCAGCCCTTGGCGCTGCGGGGCACCACGCATTTGCCGCGTTGAAACAACGTCCACATCTCGCAGATGCGGTCGTCCTGGAGGCGGCAAAAGCCGAACTGATGGCCCTTGCTGTCCGCCCGGCTGTCGGGTTGCCCGCCGATTGCCGCGCAATAGGCGGTCGCTTCATTGGCCAGCCACACCACCGCCTTCGGTCTGGGGTAGCACCCGGCGGTGAAAGCCAGGGCCAGGAACGCGGCGCAAAGTGTGGTGCGCGTACCGATAGACATCGCTTCGCTCCACTATCAATGCCGTCGTCCGCTTACGTCGGCCAGAAAAAAAGCCCAGGTGCGACACCTGGGCTTTTCGTTTTCTCAGCTATCGAGGAAGCTTCTCAGCTTGCGCGAGCGGCTCGGATGCTTGAGCTTTCGCAGCGCCTTGGCCTCGATCTGACGGATGCGCTCACGGGTGACCGAGAACTGCTGTCCAACCTCTTCGAGCGTGTGGTCGGTGTTCATGCCGATGCCGAAGCGCATGCGCAGCACGCGCTCCTCGCGCGGGGTCAGCGAGGCCAGAACGCGCGTGGTGGTCTCGCGCAGATTGGCCTGGATAGCCGCGTCGATCGGCAGGATCGCCATCTTGTCCTCGATGAAGTCGCCGAGGTGCGAATCCTCCTCGTCGCCCACCGGCGTTTCGAGCGAGATCGGCTCCTTGGCGATCTTCAGCACCTTGCGCACTTTCTCCAGCGGCATGGCCAGCTTCTCGGCCAGTTCCTCCGGCGTCGGCTCGCGGCCGATCTCGTGCAGCATCTGGCGCGAGGTGCGGACGATCTTGTTGATCGTCTCGATCATGTGCACCGGGATGCGGATGGTGCGGGCCTGGTCGGCGATCGAACGGGTGATCGCCTGCCGGATCCACCAGGTGGCGTAGGTCGAGAACTTGTAGCCGCGACGGTACTCGAACTTGTCGACCGCCTTCATCAGGCCGATGTTGCCTTCCTGGATGAGGTCCAGGAACTGCAGGCCGCGGTTCGTGTACTTCTTGGCGATGGAGATGACGAGGCGCAGGTTTGCCTCGACCATTTCCTTCTTGGCGATGGCCGCCTCGCGCTCGCCCTTCTGCACCTGGTTCACAATCTTGCGGAATTCCAGGATCGAGATCGCCGTTTCGGTGGCGAGGTTCTGGATCTCGGCGCGAATGTTCTGGATCGCAGTCTTCTCATTGGCGGAGAACTCCTTCCAGCCGCGGCTGGAGAGGGTGGCGATCCGCGTGGTCCAGTTGGGATCGAGCTCGGAGCCCTGGTATTCCTTCAGGAAATCGTCGCGGCGCACGCCATAGCTTTCGGCCAGGCGAAGCAGCTTGCCCTCGTTCTGCACCAGGCGCTTGTTGATGTCGTAGAGCTGCTCGACCAGCGCCTCGATGCGGGCGTTGTTGAGCGACAGCGACTTCACGGCCTTGATGAGCTGGTCCTTCAGCTCCTTCAGGCGGCGGTCCTGGCTGGGCGACAGCGTGTCGGCGTGGGCAAGGCGGCTCTCCACCTGCTGGTCCTGCAGCTTGCGCAGCTTCTTGTAGGTGTCGGCGATGACGTCGAGCGTTTCCATGACCTGCGGGCGCAGCTCGGCTTCCATGGCCGCCAGCGACAGGTTGGTCTCGTCCTCGTCCTCTTCTTCCTCTTCCGGGCGGCTCTCGCCGCCGACATTGGTGATGTCGTCCTCATCGCTGCGCGGAGCGCGGCGCGGCTTGCTGTCCTCGGGCGTCTTCGGCCGCTCGAGTTCCTCGCGGTCGAGTATCGGCGCCTGCTTGCCCTCGGGGCCGGCATAGGTGGCTTCCAGGTCGATGATCTCGCGCAGCAGGATCTTGGATTCGTTGAGTTCGTCGCGCCAGATGATGATGGCCTGGAAGGTCAGCGGGCTTTCGCACAGACCCGCGATCATGGTCTCGCGACCGGCTTCGATGCGCTTGGCGATGGCGATTTCGCCTTCGCGCGACAGAAGCTCCACCGAGCCCATCTCGCGCAGATACATGCGCACCGGGTCGTCGGTGCGATCCGTCGGCTCCTTCTTGGTGACGGTCGCAACCGCGGTGCCGGTCTGCTCGGCCAGCTCGTTGGCATCGTCCTCGGCGTCGCCGGCGTTCTCGCCTTCGGCCTCTTCGCCGGCCTCGTCATCCTCGACGACATTGATGCCCATGTCCGAGAGCATGGCCATCGTGTCCTCGATCTGCTCGGAAGTGACTTCCTCCGAGGGCAGAACCGAGTTCAACTCGTCCATGGTGACGTAGCCGCGCTTCTTGGCGGCCTTGATCATCTTCTTGACAGCATCATCGGAAAGGTCGAGCAGAGGGCCGTCGGTGGCGCCTTCGCGTTCGTTCTCGACCTCTTCCTTTTCCTTTATCGCCATTCTTTTGCTTTCTCCAAGCGACCGGCTATATGGAACTTCCGTCCCGAGCCGGGTACAAATCACCTGCACTGCCATGCAGCCCCTCGTAGCCGTTAGCAGTGCGTGAGTTACGTCTTGATTAACCCTAATATCTGGGGCGGCTTGCGCCGGGCGTCCAGATCAGCTTCCCATCCTGCCATTTCGGGTGCGGGCCGCGCCGCGGTTAACAACTCGAATCGTTCTGATTCCGCCATTCAGACCGAAGGTCAAGCGCCTGTCGCATGATTCGCCTTAAAAAAGCGAATCAATTGCGAATCATACGCCACCGGACCCGGGTCTTCCGCTCGCGCTGGCCTTTTCGTCTTCAGCCGCGATCAGACCGTCCTGATGATATGCCGAAGCCTTCAATCAGCGCTTCGGTTGCCTGCACGTCGCGAAACTGAGCCTGGATTTCAACCAGATGACGATAGTTCTCGTCGGTTGGATCGGTCGCCAATGCAGATTCCGCTACTTTCAGCTCCTTATGTAGAGTTCGGGCGCTCCGGTGCAAGTGCAGCGCCTGACCGAAGGCGTCGCGTGCGTCTTCGAGGGCCGCATCCTCAAGCGCCGGCCAGATGCGCGCCTTGCGCACCAGTGCGGTCGCCCGCTGCCAGATCTCGCCGAGCCCCGCCTGCTCGATATGCGCAACCACTGCATGGCGCTCCTCGGCATCATGTGCGACCGCATCGATGAGCCCGCTGTGAAGCAGGCGCAGGTCCGGATCGGCCAGATCGAGGCGCTCGACATGCTCGAAATGCTCGTCGACCAGCATCGGGTGGTTGACCAGCGTGACCATGATTGCCGCCTCGCGCAACGGCATGGTGCCGCTCGCCCGCTTCACCATCGCCGAACGCGCCAGGCTCTCCGAAACGGCCAGCCGCCCCGCCGCGACGCTGGGCCGACCGCTGCCGCGCTGCTCGCCGAAGCGCTTGCCACCGCCACCGCCCTGCTTCTGCTGCGCCCGCCCCCGTTGCGAGCCGAAGAAATTCAGCACCCGGTCACGCATCTCCTGCGCGTAGTGGTAGCGGACGCTCTCGTCCTTGATGCGATTGGTGAGCTCGCGCAACGTCTTTTCGAGTTCCGCCCGGCGCTCGGGCGTGTCGAACACCCCGCCGGAGGTCTCGCGCATCCAGAGCAGATCCGCCAGCGGCCGTGCCTCGCCCAGCACCGCCTTGAAGGCGTCCGGCCCCTCCGACTTGACGAGGTCGTCGGGGTCCTTGCCCTCCGGCAGCAGCGCAAAGCGCGCCGTGTGCCCTGCCTGTACCATCGGCAGCACCAGGTCGGCCGCGCGCCATGCGGCCTTGAGGCCTGCCTTGTCGCCGTCGAAGCACAGCACCGGTTCGCCCGACATGCGCCACAGAAGCTCAAGCTGGTTTTCGGTCAGCGCCGTGCCGAGTGGCGCCACGACATTGTCGAAGCCCGCCTGTGCCAGCGCGATCACGTCCATATAGCCTTCGACCGCGATCACCGTGCCCTCGCGGCCCATGCCCTTGCGGGCGCGAGCGAAATTGTAGAGCACATTGCCCTTGTGGAAGAGCTCGGTGTCGGGCGAATTCAGATACTTGGCCGAAACGTCCGGCGACAGCGCGCGCCCGCCGAAGGCGATCACCTTGCCGCGCGCATCCTCGATCGGAAACATCACGCGGTCGCGAAAACGGTCGTAGGAGACGGGGATGTCGGACCCGAACACCACCAGTCCGCAGGCCTCGATCTGTGCCTTTTCGATCCCCTTGGAGGCCAAGAACTCCTTCAGCGCATTGCGGCTGTCGGGCGCGTAGCCGAGGCGGAATTTCTGCTGCGTGACCGAACTGAGCCCGCGATCGCGCAGATAGGCGCGTGCCTTGGCGCCATCGGCCGCCTGCAGCCGGCCCTGAAAGAACTTCGTCGCCATTTCCATGACGTCATGCAGCGAAGCGCGCTCGCGCTCGCGGCGCTCCTCCACCACGTCGCGCGCCGGCATCGGCACGCCCGCCATGTCGGCGATGCGCTCCACCGCTTCGGGAAAGCTCAGCCCATCGAGTTCGGTCAAAAACTTGAAATGATCGCCCGAAACGCCGCAACCGAAGCAATGGTAGCGCCCCTTGCGGTCCTCGCAGTGAAAGCTCGGCGACTTTTCGCCATGGAACGGGCAGCAGGCCCAGAAATCACCACGCGGCGCATTGGTCTTCCGGCGGTCCCAGGTGACGCGCGTACCGATCACGGCCGAAATCGGCACGCGGTCGCGTATCTCGTCGAGGAAGGAAGGCTGGAAGCGCATGGAACAGGCTCACTTTCGACCCCATATAACCACGACCGTCGCGCGATACGACTCCCGACGCGAGAAATGCCCGTTTTTCACAGGCGCAGGGTGCCGTTACGCTCCATTTCCGACACTTCACGTCGGCGTGAAACAGCCCAGGACGGTGGACGAAAAATATTATCCGGCTAACCTGTTGCGGGAGCGCAAGATGATCTCGATTCGCGACATGACCGCTTTTGGAAGCCACTGGCCGATCTCGATGACCGCATGCCTGCGGAGGCTGCCGTCGTGAGTGGCTCGGTCGTCCTGCTCAATCTGGCCGGCGCGGTGGCGCTGCTGCTCTATGCCACGCGCATGGTGCGCACCGGCGTCGAGCGCGCCTATGGCGACGTGCTGCGCCAGAAACTGCGCTCCACCATGCAGAATCCGCTGATGGCGATCATCCTGGGCACGGCGCTGGCCGTCGCGCTCCAGAGTTCGACTGCGGTCACGCTGCTGGTCGGCTCCTTTGCGGGCGCCGGCATCGTCAGCGGCATGGCGGGTCAGCTCGCCGTGCGCGGCGCCGAGATCGGCTCGGCGCTGGTGGTGAAGGTGCTGTCCTTCGACCTGTCACTCCTGGTGCCAATCTTGATCGCCGCCGGCACCGGTATCTTCATGACGACCGAACGGCGCGCCTGGCGCCAGTTCGGCCGCATCCTCGTCGGCATCGGCCTGATGCTGCTCTCGCTCGAGCTGATCGGCCAGGCCTCCGAGCCGCTGCGCGACAGCAGCCTCATGCCGGTGATCATCAACTATTTCTCCGGCGATCCGGTCACGGCCTATCTGCTGGCGGCACTGGTCACCTGGCTGTTCCATTCCAGCATCGCGGGCGTGCTGCTCATCGTCCAACTCGCGGGGCGCGGGCTGATCCCGTCCGAACTCGGCATTGTGCTGGTGCTGGGCGTCAATCTCGGCAGCTCGATCATCGCGCCGTTGCTCACCCGCAACGCGCCGCCGGAAGTGCGCGTGGTGCCGATCGGCAATCTTCTGATGCGCGGGCTCGGCTCGCTGGTGATGCTGACGGCGTTTTTGACCTTCAAGCCCTCGCCCGCCCTGCTCGGCTCGACGGTGCCCGACCAGATCATCAACGCGCACATCCTCTTCAACGTCGTCGTGCTTCTGGCCGGCCTCCCCTTCTCGCGGCTGGTCTACCGTGCCTCGCAGGCGCTGGTTGCGCTCAACACCCCGCCCAAGCCGGCGGAGCCGCTGGAAATGGTCGAGCTCAGCGCGCTCAACGAAGCCGACCTCGGCACCCCCAGCCAGGCGCTGGCCAACGCCACGCGTGAGGTGGTGCGCGTCTGCGAAATCGTCGAGATCATGCTGACGACCATCTTCGAGCTCTACGAGCATGCCGACCAGGCGAAGATGAAGGCGCTGGCCGCGCTCGACGACCGTGTCGACGCCAAGACCGCCGCGATAAAACTCTACCTCGCCAAGGCGACCATCCAGCAGATGACCGAGGACGAGGCGCTACGCTACCAGGAATTGCTGGGCGCCTGCGTCAAGCTCGAGCAGGTCGGCGACATCATCGTGCGCAACATGCTGGTGCATGTGCAGAAGAAGGCGCAGCGCAAGCTGGAGTTCACGCCCGAAGGCTGGAGCGAGCTGGCCGCCTTCCACGCCACGGTCTTGGCCAATGCGCGCCTGGCATTCAACGTGCTGATCTCGCGCGATCCCGATTCCGCACGTCAGCTGGTGATCGAGAAAGACCGGTTGCGCGATTTCGAAAAAGCCACCAGCACCAGCCATTTCGAGCGCCTGCGCGAAGGGGCTGCCAAGAGCATGGAGACCAGCACGATCCACCTCGATACCATCCGCGACCTCAAGCAGATCAATTCGCTGCTGACCTCGATGGTCTATCCGGTGCTGGAAGGACAGGGGCTGCTGCACAAGTCGCGCCTGAAGGCGAGCTGAGCCTTATCCCACGTTATTCAAAGATCGATGCGGAAGCGCAGGCTTTCGACTGCCCCATAGGCCGGATCTTCCATGAAGCGCTCCACCAGCACGCCGCCATTGGCGAGGATCACCTTCTGCGAAACGAGGTTGTCGGGCTGCGCGGTGATCTCGACATAGGCGAGCCCCCTCGCCCGCGCCTCTTCCAGCATCAGCGCCAGCGCCTGGGTGGCATAGCCACGGCCACGCTTCCACGGCACCACGGCATAGCCGATATGGCCAAGCACATGCGACGGCAGCGTCGACGTGCCCTCCTGCCAGCGGAAGCCGATCGAGCCGGCCACCTCGCCATCCCAGATGAAGCGGCGATAGCCCGGCAGGCGCGGCACCTGCGTGCCGTCCGGCAGCGTAATGGGCGGGCCCTTGGCCTCGGGATCGTCCTGGCTCTCGACGAAAGCGACCGGATCGGCGTCGATCGCCGCAAGATGCTCGCGGGCGGTGACTTCCGGCCGCACATTGTCCGGCGACCAGCCGCGCCGTAGCGCGTCCAGATAGGACGGCAGGTGCTCAACCGCAGGCTTTACAAGTCGGATCGACATCACTTCACGCAGGGGATGTGTTACTAGGGATGGGGGAGCCGCCCGCGCGGGCGGCCTACTGCAGCGAGGCCTTCACCAGCGCGCCGGCCTTGCCGAAATCCATCTGGCCGGTGAAGCGCTCCTTGAGCACGGCCATGACGCGGCCCATGTCGCGCAGGCCCTCGGCGCCGGTTTCGGCGATCGCGTCGGCCACGGCCTGCTTCACCGCCGCCTCGTCCATCTGCTTGGGCAGGAAGCCGCGGATGACCTCGATTTCCGCGCGCTCCTTCTCGGCCAGTTCGGGCCGCTTGCCGTCCTCGAAAGCCTTGGCCGACTCCTCGCGCTGCTTCACCATCTTGGCGAGAATCTGCAGGATATCCTCGTCGCTGACCGGGTCCTTGCCCACGCCGCGGTTGGAGATGTCGCGATCCTGGATGGCGGCATTGACCAGCCTGAGCGTCGAGATGCGAAGCTTGTCCTGCGCCTTGAGCGCGTCTTTGAGGGCCTGGGCAATGGTCTCGCGCATGTCGGCAACTCCTTGGAACCGCAAGGACAATAGCCCATGACCCGCATGGCGGGAATGGGCTTTTACTGCCAGCGGCAAACTGTATTTCGCCTCCCCGATTCCTTGGGGGAGGCACCCGTCTAGAGCGCCGGGGCATGGAAGGCAAACCCCCACCGGGCGTTCGGGTTGCACATGATATTGCGCTGCAAAATATTTGCCGGCAGCGGCCGGCGCGAACATTGACCCTTCGCCGACCTTCCCCTATTGTCCGCGCCTTGCATGGACTTGTTATCGGGTATGCACGGGGGTTTTGCGGGAGGCCGCTGCACCCCGTGTTTTGTGCTACGCGCTTGATCCCTCGAGCCGCAACCCGGCCACCCGCTGACGAAGCCTGCTGCAACAACAGGATATGGAGTAGCCGACATGGCCACGAACACCGCCCCCTGGGCAACCGAAGTGCCGACCGCAGTACTGGTTCTGGCCGACGGGACGGTTATCGAGGGCCGAGGCCTCGGCGCCACCGGCAGCGCGGTTGCCGAAGTCTGCTTCAACACCGCGCTCACCGGCTATGAGGAAATCCTCACCGACCCATCCTATGCCGGCCAGATCGTCACCTTCACCTTCCCGCATATCGGCAATATCGGCACCAATGACGAGGACATCGAGGACCTGACCCCGGCCGCGCGCGCCGGCGCCGTCGGCGCGGTCTTCAAGGCCGACATCACCAATCCGTCGAACTACCGCGCCTCGGGCGACCTTGACGAGTGGCTGAAGCGGCGCGGCGTCGTCGCCATCGCCGGCATCGACACCCGCGCGCTTACCGCGCTGATCCGCCAGAAGGGCGCGCCTAACGCGGTCATCGCGCATGCGCCCGACGGCAAGTTCGATATCGAGGACCTGAAGCGCCAGGCAGCCGCCTGGTCGGGCCTCGTCGGCCTAGACCTCGCCAAGGAAGTCACTTCGGGCCAGTCGTCGGTCTGGAGCGAAACGCCCTGGGTCTGGAACGAAGGCTATGGCGAACAGAGCGAGCCGACCATGCATGTGGTCGCTGTCGACTATGGCGTGAAGCGCAACATCCTGCGCCTGCTGGCAGGCCTCGGCGCCAAGGTCACCATCGTTCCGGCCAAGACCAAGGCCGAGGACATCCTGGCCATGAAGCCGGACGGCATCTTCCTCTCCAACGGCCCCGGCGACCCGGCCGCCACCGGCGAATATTCCGTGCCGGTCATCCAGGATCTGCTCAAGACCGAACTGCCGATCTTCGGCATCTGCCTCGGCCACCAGATGCTGGCGCTGGCCGTCGGCGGCAAGACCGAGAAGATGCACCAGGGCCATCACGGCGCCAACCATCCGGTCAAGGACCACACCACCGGCAAGGTCGAGATCGTATCGATGAACCACGGTTTTGCGGTCGACTCGAAGTCGCTGCCGGAAGGGGTCGAGGAGACACACGTTTCGCTGTTCGACGGCTCCAACTGCGGCATCGCGCTCACCGGCAAGCCGGTGTTCTCGGTGCAGCACCACCCCGAAGCCTCGCCCGGCCCCCAGGACTCGCACTACCTGTTCCGCCGCTTCGTCAACCTCATCCGCGAGCGCAAGGGGGAGCCGGCGCTAGCCGAGCGCTAGAGCGAAGGCGACCTGATCTCGCCACGGCAACAGTTTGAAAGCCGCCCTCGGGCGGCTTTCCCATTGGTCGTTTGGGGTCCCTTTCTCGCAGCCCTATATCTTCCCGGAGGAAGACAGGGACGCGCCATGGAGCCATCCAACTATACGCCTACCGAAAACCCGATGCTCACCGGCATTCTCGGCCGCTGTCCACGCTGCCAGCAGGGCCATCTGTTCCGGGGTTTTCTGAGCCTCGCGCCTAGCTGCGAGGTCTGCGGACTCGACTATTCCTTTGCCGACCCGGCGGACGGCCCTGCTTTCTTCGCGATGACCATCGTAGCGGTGCCGGCGCTGGGCTTTGCGCTGTGGCTGCAGCTCACTTACGAGCCGCCGATTTGGGTGCATATCATCACCACCCTGCCCCTAACGATCGGCTCCTGCATGCTGCTTTTGCGGCCGCTCAAGGGCTGGCTGGTCTGCTCGCAATATTTCCACAAGGCCGCCGAAGGCTCGATCGACCATGAATGGCATGCCCGCGCCAAGCGCGGGCGCGACGCCGGAAAATCCTGACGCTTCCCCATCTGTCTACGGCTCGTCGAACCGACGCAGCCGTCTGCCGGCCTGGCTTCTCAGGGCTGGTTGTTAAACGTGTCGCAGTCCGCCACCTTGCCGCTGTCAAAGCCGCGCTTGAACCATTTCATGCGCTGCGCCGAGGTGCCGTGGTTGAAGGTTTCCGGCACGACATAGCCCTGCGAACGCCGCTGCAGCGTGTCGTCGCCTATCTGCTTGGCGGCGTTCAGCGCCTCTTCGAGGTCGCCCTTTTCCAGCAGTCCCTTCTGCCCCGTATAGTGGCCCCAGATGCCGGCGAAGCAGTCGGCCTGCAGCTCGACGCGCACCGACATGGCGTTGGACTGTTCCTCGCTCATCGACTGCCGCATGCGGTTTACCTTGGGCAGGATGCCCAGCAGGTTCTGCACATGGTGGCCGACCTCATGCGCCAGCACATAGGCCTGCGCGAAGTCGCCGGAAGCGCCGAATTGGCGATCGAGCTGGTTGTAGAAGGAAAGGTCGAGATAGACCTTGCGATCTTCCGGGCAATAGAACGGCCCGGACGCCGCCGAGGCAAAGCCGCAGCCCGAGCGCGTCTGCCCGGTGAACAGCACCAGCTTCGGGTCCTCATATTTCAGGCCGTTGGCCTGGAAGATGCCGCTCCAGGTGTCTTCCGTCTCGGCCAGCACGGTGGCGACGAACTGCTTCATCTCGTCATTGGATTGCGGCGCGTTGCGGCTGATCTGGGTGCTGCCCGGCCCCGGCCCTTCGCCGCCGTCGAGAACCATCATCGGATCGATGCCGATGGCCTTCAGCACGAAATATATCACGACGATGATGATGATGCCCGACAGCGAAAGCCCACCGGATGCCCCGCCTACCGGGATGCGAAAGCCGCCGCCCGGGCCCACTCCGCCGCCGTAGCCGCCCTGGTCCCGATCGTCCTCGACATTGTCGCTTTGCCGCCGGCCTCTCCAGAGCATGATGCGAACCTTATTCTCGTTTCAGATCCGGGCGGGGTCGCTGCCACTGCCGCAACATCAAGTCGGAATCTAGTCCAACGGTTGCAGCAAGTCACAGAGTTTTTCCCGGAATTCGCCAGCGCCGGATCGGCGCGCTTCGCGTCGGTGCCGCTTTCAGCGGTATTGAAAACGGGATAGGCTTCGCGCTTCCGGACAAGCTTCAGACGAGGGTTGGCCATGACCACCGAAGAGGACGTCGCCCGGCATTACAGCCGTGGCGCGCTTGAACGCACCATACTGGACGCGCTGCGCAACGCCGGTAAGGACATCGACAGGCTCCAGCCATCGGACCTTTCCGCCGCCGACGAATTTCATCTCGGCTGGCGGGCGGCGACGGCCGAACTGGCGAACGACCTGGCCCTTTCACCGGGCATGCGGCTGTTGGATATCGGCTCGGGCATTGGCGGCCCGGCCCGCTATTTCGCCGAGCAACACGGCGTAAACGTCATCGGCGTCGATCTCACCGAGGAGTTCGTGGCGGTTGCCACCGCCCTGACGGCGCGCTGCGGGCTTGCCGACCGCGTTTCGTTCGTTCGGGCAAGCGCGCTTTCCCTCCCCTTCGCGGACGGGGCTTTCGAGCGCGCAACGCTCATCCATGTCGGCATGAACATCGACGACAAGGCGGGCGCCATGCGCGAGATCCATCGCGTTCTCGGGCAGGACGGCATCTTCGCCGTCTACGACGTCATGGTTATGGGCGACGGCGAGCTGCCCTACCCCATGCCCTGGGCGGAAACGCCCGCGACCAGTTTCGTCGAAACGCCCGACGCCTACCGGCAATTGCTCGAGGATGCCGGCTTTGCCATCGAAGCCGAAAGGAACCGCCGCGAGATGGTACTCGAGCTCAACCGCCAGATGCGCGAGGACGTGGCCAGGAACGGCCCGCCGCCGCTCGGCCTGCACACGGTGATGGGCGCCGCTGCCCCGGTGCGGGTGGGCAACCTCATGGCAGCACTTTCCGCCGGCACCGTCGCACCGATCCAGATGCTGGCGCGGAAACGCTGAGGCTGGAACAGCCCAGCTTTTTTGTGCCGCTGGCCTGACGCCCGCGCCAAGCCGCAGCGCCTGGCCCAAAAAATATCGCCCTCCCCGCCTTGCCTCTCCTTGATCTCGCCCAACTTTAACTGCCACTGATTTGCAATTGCGAATTTATGCCAGAACCGGGCCAGACAAAGCATGGACTTATCCAGCCGCACCGCCACCGAAACCGCTGAAGGAGGGTGGCGCCAGCCCCGGGGTGAAGCCTCACTTTCAGACGTACATCGTTCCATCGCAGTCAGAACCACCGGCCCGACCTGGCGTCGGGCCGCCGCTTTTATCGGCCCCGGCTATCTCGTCGCCGTCGGCTACATGGACCCCGGCAACTGGGCCACCTCGCTCGCCGGCGGCTCGAAATTCGGCTACTCGCTGCTCATCGTGGCGCTGATCTCCAACATCATGGCGGTGGTGCTGCAGGCGCTCTGCGCCCGGCTTGCCATCGGCTCGGGCCGCGACCTCGCCCAGGCCTGCCGCGACGCCTATGGCAAGCAGGTCTCCTACGGCCTCTGGATCATGGCCGAGATCGCCATCGTCGCCACCGACATTGCCGAGGTCATCGGCACGGCCATTGGCCTCAACCTCATCTTCGGCATCCCGCTGGAACTCGGCGTGCTCATCACCGCGCTCGACGTGTTTTTGATCCTCTACCTGCAAAAGCTCGGCTTCCGCTGGGTCGAGGCGCTGATCATCGCGTTGCTTGCGGTGATTGCGGCGTGCTTCGCCATCCAGATCGCCATGGCCGACCCCGACTGGAGCGGCGTGATCCGCGGCTTTGCCCCCACCACCGAGATCGTGACCAACCCGAACATGCTCTATCTCGCGCTCGGCATTCTCGGCGCGACGGTCATGCCGCACAATCTCTACCTGCATTCGGGCATCGTGCAGACCCGCGCCTATGGCGAAACCATCGAGCACAAGCGCGAGGCACTGCGGTTCGCCTCCTGGGATTCGGCCATCGCGCTGACCTTCGCGCTGGTCATCAACGCCTCGATCCTGATCCTCGCCGCCGCCACCTTCCACAAGGTCGGCCAGACCAATGTCGAGGACATCGCCGAAGCCCATGCCCTGCTTGCGCCGCTGCTGGGCGTTTCAGTGGCGCCGATGCTGTTCGGCATCGCGCTGATCTGCTGCGGCATCAATTCCAGCGTCACGGCGACGCTTGCCGGCCAGATCGTCATGGAAGGTTTTGTCCAGATCAAGCTGGCGCCCTGGCTGCGCCGGCTCATCACCCGGGCGCTCGCCATCGTGCCGGCCGCCGCCGTCACCATCTGGTATGGTGAAGGCGGCACCGCCAAGCTCCTGATCCTCAGTCAGGTGGTGCTCAGCCTTCAGCTTTCCTTTGCGGTGTTTCCGCTGGTCATCTTCACCGCCAGCAAGGCCAAGATGGGCCCGCTGGTGGCGCCGCGCTGGCTCACCGTTTTCGCCATGTTCATCGGCATCGTGATTGCGGTATTGAACCTCAAGCTGATCTACGATTTCGTGCTCGGCTAAGCCGCTATTCCGCCGGCATCTCTGCCGCAAGTCTGCGCTGCGAGCGCAGGCTGGCGAAGAGCACCGCGAGCGCCGCGAGAGGAAACAGGGCAGCGACGAAGCCGAGGTCTGCCGGCGCCGCGTTTTCCAGAACCCGGCCGCCGATCGCGGTGCCACTGGCAATGCCGAGATACATGGCCGATGCATTGAGCGAGAGGGTTAGATGCGCCACCTCAGGCGCATAGCCGACGATGCGGCTTGCCTGCGCCGGCGGAAATGCCCAGCCGATGATGCCCCAAGGCAGCATGATGCCGATCAGCAGCGGACCGCAGAGCTCACGCGGCAGAAAATGCAGCCCAAGCGCGATCGAAAGCACCATGACCGAGGTTGCCAGCAGCGAAGCCACCACCATGCGTGTCGCCCCGAGCCGGTCGGCCAGGTAGCCGCTGGAGAGATTGCCGATCACCGCGCCGACGCCGAAGGCCAGCAGCAGCCCCGGCAGGGCAAGCTTCGTCAGCCCCGCCCCCTCGATCGCCAGCGGCGCGAGATAGGAGATGATGATGAAGCCGCCGGCGAGATAGAGGAACGTGACCGCCAGCGACGGAGCAATACCGGCATGGCCGATGATGCTGAAGCGTTCGCGCAGGGTCAGCTTCGTTCCCCGAAGCCCGCGCGGCAGGCGCAGCCACAGCACCGTCGCGCAGGCCAGCGCCAGAAGCGCGACCGTGCCGAAAGTGCCCCGCCAGCCCCACACAGTGGCAATCAGCGCCCCCAACGGCGCGCCGAGCGCCACAGCGAAGGTGGTGCCGCCCACGACCACCGAAATCGCAAGCGCCCGATGCTCGGGTCCGGCCAGCGAAACGGCGGTGGCCTGCGCAGTGGCGGCAAAGAGCCCGCTCGCCATGCCCATCAGTATCTGGGCGAGCAGCAAGGTCGTAAACGACACGCTGGTGGCTGCAACCACATTGCCGGCCAGGAAGATGAGCATCGCGACCGTCAGCACGCGCCGGCGGTCCGCCGTCCCGGCCAGCGCCGACAGCACCGGCGCGCCGATGGCGTAGGACAGCGAGAACACGGTGATGAGATAGCCCGCCATGGGCACGGTCGTGTGCGTATCCGCCGCGATCGACGGCAGCAGGCTCGAGAACACAAAACCGACCGTGCTCATGGTGAACGAGCCTACCGCGAGCCATATAAGTCGCTTGTCCAAGGGACTCTCCTTAGTTCAAAGGTTATTGAACTATTGAACTTGTCTCCCAGTTCTGTCAATCTGGCTCTGGGATTATCGCTCCGCTCTCCTGTCAGCCTCGTGTCAGGAGAGCGGGCGCCGCATTGAACCCCGTCATGATTGTGTCTACCTTCGCGCCATGAGCCTGCCGCACCCCACCACCGAACAGATCACGCTCGCCAATGTTTTGGGCGCGCTGGGGGATCCGACACGGCTGGCGATCATCGCCCAGCTCGCCCGCGACGAGGCCACGCCCATGCGCTGCGGCCAGTTCTGGGATCTCGGCTCCAAGACCAACATCAGCTACCACCTCGCCAAGCTGCGCGAAGCGGGCGTGGTGCGCACGGAAACCGTAGGCACCAGCCGGCTGATCTCCCTGCGCCGCGAAGACCTCGACAAGCTGTTCCCCGGGCTGCTCGATTCGATCATCGCCTCGGCGGCAGACCTGCCGCTGGCGGCGGTCGTGCTGGAAGACTGACGTCCGCACCGGGCGAAACAATTGCATTGGTGAATGTCGGGATGCCGCCGCGCCGCGCGTCCTCGGGTCATCGCCGGACCGCTAAGAGGGCCGGTCCAAACGGAGAGACATCATGCGAACCATCAATGCCGCGGTATTCGTCAGCCTCGACGGCGTCATGCAGGCGCCGGGAGGCCCGCAGGAGGATCCCACCGGCGGCTTCCAGCTCGCGGGCTGGGTCGCGCCCCATTTCGACGATGCGTTGGGCGGCGTCATGGGCAAGCTGTTCGAAACGCCCTTCGACCTGCTTCTGGGCCGGCGCACCTACGACATTTTCGCCGCGCACTGGCCCTATGTGAAGGACGACCCGACCGGCCCGCTCTTCGACGGCGTGACCAAATATGTCGCCACCCATGATCCCGATAGCCTCACCTGGCAGAACACCAAGTGGCTGGGCATCGACGTGCCGGCGGCCTTGCGCAAACTCAAGCAGGAAGACGGGCCGCAGCTTCTCATCCAGGGCTCCAGTCAGCTGATCCAGCAATTGCTGGAGCATGACCTGATCGACCGCTTCCAGCTCATCGTCATGCCGATCGTGCTCGGCAAGGGCAAAAAGCTGTTCGGCAATGGCACCATGCCGGCCGCGCTCAAGCTGACCAATAGCCTGGTCACGCCCAAGGGGGTCGTCGTCGCGGCCTACGAGCGCGCCGGCGAGGTCGAGACCGGCGATTTCGGGTTGGAAAATCCGAGCGAGGCGGAACTGGAGCGGCGCCGCGGACTGGCGGAGATGGAGCGAAAGCTGAAGTCGGCCTAAGCCAACTTCACGCCCCGCATTCCCTTCGGATATTTGTTGCTCTCCACCTCGTCACTTGGCCCTTTGGTTCATGGCGCGGCACCTCTCCCCCACTGCGTCGGGGGGGAGAGGAAAGGCCGACTGCCGTCAAAGGCCGAAGGTAACAAGGCCGTTCTCGTCGATTGCCCATGCAGGGTTCCAGGCGATTTCCCAGGCATGATCGTCCGGGTCGGCGACATAGCCGCGAAATCCCCCATGCGGTGGAGCATCGGCCTCCCGCACCAAGCTTCCCCCCGCCTCTACCAGCCGACGCATCACCGTTTGAACGTCCTCACGCTCGGCAACGTTGTGAGCGAGCGAAAAGGCTCCCGGCGACCTCAGTCCCGATCGTCCCATGTCCTGCTCAAGCGATCCGAGCTTGAAGGTGCCAAGGACAAAACCGTTCATCTGGTAGAAAACGATCTCGTCGTTCTGGAATATGGGCATCCATCCAAATCCCCCGACATAGAAGCGCATGGAGCGCTCGAGGTCGCGGACACCGAGTGTGACAACTGAAATCTGCTGCTGCATAACCAAGCCCTTTCCATTCGCCTCGCGGGATTGCGAGGCGTGAAGGTCTTGGGCCGCTACCAAAGTAACGGAAGGACCCGCACTGGCGGGGGTTGGGCCAACCGCACCAACCTAACCTGTTTTAGACAAGCACAGGCTTTCAGATTCGAGAGAGCGAGGCAAGACGGGGCTCCCGCACGAGATTCCGGCCGGTTGCGACCAGACGACGCTCAACCTTTAGCTCGCTGCCTCGCTTCGCGTTCGTAGACGGCAAGGAAGGCCTTGCCCATCAGTGAGCTCTCGCCGTCAATGCACGTCCGCAGAACCGCGGCACGGGTGGCTTGAATGCTCTTGTCGTCGGGGGCAGCCGCACTGGCCAATTCGATGATCTGTACGGCAAGCCGCGATTGCCCAGCCTCGGACAAGGCGGCTGCTCGTTCGGCCAGTTTTCTCGCGCCGCCGGCGAGGCCAGCCACTTCCAAAGCGAGATCGGTTGCCGAAGCAGGCTTGAGATGCGCCGGGTTGCCATCGAACCAGCCGGCGTAGAAGTGATAGATGCTCCGGACCAGGAATTCCGGGTCATCATATTTCGGGAGCAGGTAGGGTTTCGCGAGAATTTCGGGCGGTACCTTCACCGATTGCAGAACATCGTCGAGCGCAGCACCCTTGTTCATCAGCGCGAGTGTTTCGCGAACAAGATGCTCGAGCGCTTCGGCACCATCCCGCAACATCTGCAGTGCCCGCTCCTCACCAAAAACGACCGGACCATGGCCGGGAATAAGGATTGCGGGCTTGAGTTGCTCCATCTGCCGGAGCGCGACAGCCCATTCCGCCGCGTAGCGCTGAACCTTGCGGGGATTGCCGGCGTTGGGGAACACCCAGATCACGAAATCGCCGCTCGCCAGAACGCGCCGTTCGGGTAGCCAGACGAAGGTGGCGTCATCCGTTTCCCCGCGACCATGGAAGAGATCGATCCGCTCTCCGCCGATGGAAAGGGACAAGGTGTCGTCATAGACCTCATCGGGGCGCCGCTGGCCGATTGGGTAGATGTAGCCGGGCATATTGAACTGCTGGCCCTGCACGATGCTGTTGAAGCCGTGCGATGCCTCATACCGATCCATCCGCCGTTTCACGTTGCGGTGGGCGATGATCCGTGGGCGCGCAACCCCTCTCGCATCGGCCTCCTCGTCGATGACTGTGATACCGCTCGTGTGGTCGACATGACCGTGGGTGAAAATAACGGTGTGGATCGGGCTGTTGTCCCAGGAGCGCACGACGTCGAGGGTCGGCCTGGCGGTCTCCGGCTTCGCGGTATCGATCAAAACCAGCCCTTCGGAGGTGCGTATGGCCGTCACGCTGCCGCAGAAGTAAGTCGTGTGAACCGTAATGATGTTCTCGGCGACATGGGTGATGGCACCGTGCGAAACTGCGGCGGTCCATTCTTCCATCTGGGCGCTGCCGTCCCAAAGCCGCTCGAATAACGGGTCCTGACGCATATTCAATCCTCAGTGCAACTGTGCCGAACACTTATCATCGATGTCCCTTGATGCAATTCAGTATGGGGCGGCATGCTGACAGTTATAGTCAGCTATGGGTCGTAGGCAGCTTCCGGTACCGAAGCGGCACGAGATTCCGGCCGGTTGCGACCTCTTTCGGTTGCTCCTTCAGTCGTTGCCAACCGAACGAATGACCCGCGCCGGATTTCCTCCGACAAGAGTATTCGGGGGAACGTCCTTGGTGACTACCGAACCCGCGGCCACGACCGAGTTTTCCCCCACTGTCACCCCGCCGACAATCGTTGCCCCGGTTGCGATCCAGACGTTTTTCTCAATCACGATGGGCTTTCCGATTGTGACGGCGCGGCGCTGCGAAGGTTCAAGGGGATGACCTGTCGTGATGATGCTCACGTTCGGCCCGATCATCACGTCGTCCGCGATGTCGAGCCCTCCGAGATCATAGAAAGTGCAATTCTGATTTACGAAGACATTATGCCCGACGCGGATTTCGTCCCCGCCGTTCGTATAGAATGGCGGGATCAGCAGGAAACTCTCATCTACCTTTTTACCGATGAGTTCGCTGAACAGGGCCCGGATTTCGTCTGCATCGTCGAACGTCAAACGGTTAAGTCTGGCAGTGATCGCCATCGCCCGTTTGACGTTTGCCACCATGGCCGCCGATTCCGCCGTCCTCCCGTGAATGATCTTGGTGCGGTTCTCGTTCGACATTCGTTGGTTTCCTCGGCCTACAATAGAACCTGCGTTTCGGCACACGAGGGGCACCGAGATTCGCTGAGTGTAGCCACAAAGCGGAAGGGCCGGAATCCACCCACACTGCCAGTCGCCAACCAAGGACGGCCGGCTGAGAGTAATCGGCGCTAAATTTGGCCGCTCGCAAACGAACTGCCGCTCCGGACCAGCACTGGACATACCCGTTGCTATCGCCAGACGGCCGAAGCAGAGCTACGATCCGAGGCCCTTCGCCCCTCCCGCATGGCTGCCATGCCGAAAAGTCGCAAAGATTTACGCATATTTGGGGTTACAAGCGTGCCGGCATTTGCCTATAAGGCGCCCTTAGCCTGACAACAGACTCTGCACCCCACCGGCCGGGCGTTCCCGCGCCGGGGTTTTTGCGCAGAGCCAACGACGAACGGACCCGACCATGCCAAAACGCACCGACATCAAGTCCATCCTGATCATCGGCGCCGGTCCCATCGTCATCGGCCAGGCCTGCGAATTCGACTACTCCGGCACCCAGGCCTGCAAGGCGCTCCGAGAAGAAGGTTTTCGCGTGATCCTGGTCAACTCCAACCCGGCCACGATCATGACCGACCCGGAGCTGGCCGACGCCACCTATATCGAGCCGATCACGCCGGAAGTGGTGGCAAAGATCATCGCCAAGGAGCGCCCGGATGCGCTTCTGCCCACCATGGGCGGTCAGACCGCGCTCAACACGGCGCTGTCGCTGCGCCGCATGGGCGTGCTCGAGCGCTACAATGTCGAGATGATCGGCGCCGATGCGCACGCCATCGACAAGGCCGAGGACCGCGCTTTGTTCCGCGAGGCCATGGCCAAGATCGGGCTTGAGACGCCCAAGTCGATGCTGGCCAACGCCACCGACGTCAAGGACGCCGACCGCAAGAAGCATGAGGCCGAGCGCGCCGCGCTGAAGGCCTCGGGCGCCTCCGACACCGAGCTCGACGCGCTCGAAACGAGCTGGAACCTCGGCGAAGGCGACCGCAAGCAGCGCTATATCAACCATGGCATGGCGATTGCCGTCCAGGCGCTCGACCATGTCGGCCTGCCCGCCATCATCCGCCCGTCCTTCACCATGGGCGGCACTGGCGGCGGCATCGCCTTCAACCGCCAGGAATTCTTCGAGATCGTGCAGTCGGGCCTCGACGCCTCGCCGACCACCGAAGTGCTCATCGAGGAAAGCGTGCTCGGCTGGAAGGAGTACGAGATGGAGGTCGTCCGCGACAAGGCGGACAACTGCATCATCGTCTGTTCCATCGAGAACATCGACCCGATGGGCGTGCACACCGGCGACTCCATCACCGTCGCGCCAGCGCTGACCTTGACCGACAAGGAATACCAGATGATGCGCAACGCCTCGATCGCGGTGCTGCGCGAGATCGGCGTCGAGACCGGCGGCTCGAACGTCCAGTTCGCCGTCAATCCCGACAATGGCCGCCTCGTCGTCATCGAGATGAACCCGCGCGTGTCGCGCTCCTCCGCACTCGCCTCCAAGGCAACCGGCTTCCCGATCGCCAAGATCGCGGCAAAGCTCGCCGTCGGCTATACGCTGGACGAGCTGGAGAACGACATCACCGGCGGCGCGACGCCAGCCTCCTTCGAGCCGTCCATCGACTACGTCGTGACAAAGATCCCGCGCTTTGCCTTCGAAAAGTTCCCGGGCGCCGAGCCGACGCTGACCACCGCCATGAAGTCGGTGGGCGAGGTCATGGCCATCGGCCGCACCTTCCAGGAATCGCTGCAGAAGGCGCTGCGCGGCCTCGAAACCGGCCTCACCGGCCTCGACGAGATCGAGATCCCCGGCATCGGCCATGGCGACGACAAGAACGCCGTCCGCGCCGCGCTCGGCACGCCCACGCCCGACCGCCTGCGCATGGTGGCGCAAGCCATCCGCATGGGCACCTCGCTCGAAGACGTGCACGCCATGTGCAAGATCGACCCGTGGTTCCTCGAGCAGATCGCCGGCATCATCGCCATGGAAGAGCGCGTCCGCGAGCACGGCCTGCCGGAAGACGCGACCAACCTGCGCACGCTGAAGGCCATGGGCTTTTCGGACGCCCGCCTTGCCTCGCTGACCGGCAAGAAGGCCAAGGAAGTCGCCCAGCTGCGCAATTCGCTCGGCGTCCACCCGGTCTACAAGCGCATCGACACCTGCGCTGCCGAGTTCGCCTCCCCCACCGCCTATATGTACTCCACCTATGAGGTGCCGTTTGCCGGCCAGCTCGCCAACGAGGCCGAGGTCTCCGACCGCAAGAAGGTGGTGATCCTCGGCGGCGGCCCCAACCGCATCGGCCAGGGCATCGAGTTCGACTATTGCTGCTGCCATGCCTGCTTTGCGCTCGCCGAGGCCGGCTACGAATCCATCATGATCAACTGCAACCCGGAGACGGTCTCGACCGACTACGACACCTCCGACCGGCTCTATTTCGAGCCGCTGACGGCGGAAGACGTGATCGAGATCCTGAAGATGGAGCAGAGCCGCGGCGAGCTCGTCGGCGTCATCGTGCAGTTCGGCGGCCAGACCCCGCTGAAGCTCGCCGAAGCGCTGGAGAAGAACGGCATCCCGATCCTCGGCACCTCGCCCGACGCGATCGACCTCGCCGAAGACCGCGACCGCTTCCAGAAGCTCTTGCAGAAGCTCGACCTCACCCAGCCCAAGAACGGCATCGCCTACTCGGTCGAGCAGGCGCGCACGGTGGCCGGCGAGCTCGGCTTCCCGCTGGTGGTGCGCCCGTCCTACGTGCTGGGCGGCCGCGCCATGCAGATCATCCATGACGAGAGCATGCTGCAGAGCTACCTGCTCGACACCGTGCCCGGCCTGGTGCCCGAGGACATCAAGCAGAAATACCCCAACGACAAGACCGGCCAGATCAACACGCTGCTGGGAAAAAACCCGCTTCTGTTCGACACCTACCTCACCGACGCCATCGAGGTGGACGTGGACTGCCTGTGCGACGGCAAGGAAACCTTCGTCTCCGGCATCATGGAGCACATCGAGGAGGCCGGCATCCATTCGGGCGACTCCGCCTGTTCCCTGCCCGTCCACACGCTATCCGACGAGATCGTCGAGGAGCTGGAGCGCCAGACGGCGGCCCTTGCCAAGGCGCTCAAGGTCGGCGGCCTGATGAACGTGCAATACGCCATCAAGGACGGCACCATCTATGTGCTGGAAGTGAACCCGCGCGCCAGCCGCACCGTGCCCTTCGTCGCCAAGACCGTTGGCAAGCCGATTGCCAAGGTCGCCGCCCGCATCATGGCCGGCGAGACGCTGGACGGCGCCTTCGCCAATTACGGCGAAAAGCCCGACGCACGCACGCCCGGACACATCGCGGTCAAGGAAGCGGTGTTCCCGTTTGCGCGCTTCCCGGGCGTCGACATCCTGCTCGGACCCGAAATGCGCTCCACCGGCGAGGTCATGGGCCTCGACCGCGACTATGCGCTGGCCTTCGCCAAGGCCCAGCTCGGCGCGGGCGTCGACCTGCCGCGCTCGGGCACGCTGTTCGTCTCGGTGCGCGATGCCGACAAGAAGGGCATTTTGGGGCCCGTAAAACGCCTGGCCGGCCTGGGCTTCAAGGTGCTGGCCACCAGCGGCACCCAGCGCTTCCTCGCCGAAAACGGCATCGAAGCCGAAAAGATCAACAAGGTGCTGGAAGGCCGCCCGCATATCGAAGACGCCATCCGCAACCGCCAGGTGCAGATCGTGTTCAACACGACCGACGGCCAGAAGGCGGTGTCGGACTCAAAGTCGCTGCGCCGCGCAACCCTGATGCAGAAGGTGCCGTACTACACCACGCTCTCCGGCATGGAAGCAGTGGCCGAAGCCATCGCCGCGCTGAAGGCGGGCAGCCTCGAGGTCCGGCCGCTGCAGGAGTATTTTGTCTGAGGCGTAACGCTCAATGAGTTTATGAACGAGGGCGCCGTTGTGCGCCCTCGTCTCTTCCGAGCGGTCTACTCGGCTGCTTCAGCCACGGTGAGTTTCGCGGCCTTGGCCTTTGCGAGCTTATTCGTCGCCTTCCTGATGCGCGAAGCAGCTTCTTTGGCCTTGTCGCCTTCCATCGTTTCCCGCTTGAGCACTTCGTTCTCGACGAGCGCCACAAGGTTCTCGTTTGCAACTTTGATGTCCGGGAACAGCCTGCGAATTTCCCTTCGTAGGACTGAAATTACCGGCTCCGATCGAACGATCGCCGACACCGTGTATTTGTTGAAGAGCTGCGCCTGCTGGTGGAATACGTCCATCGCATCTATTGCCAAGCCCTCTTTGGCAAATAGGAACATCTGCTCGAGGTGATCCTCGTTCCTTGCGTTCAATTCAGTGAACGCCACCCGGCAGACCTCTTCGTGGCTGATTTGATTGGCCACGTAGAGTCGCACCAGACGCCACTCGATCGCATTGGTAAGGATTACCCAATGTATTCCCTGATGAGCGCCGTAATCTATCACTTGCCTTAGATGGCTGTCCGCCAGCACGCTGCCGGCAGACTTGACCTCGATAAGCAACCGGAGGTGCCCACCAATTTTGATGGCCAGGTCGCAGTAAGTCCCCTTGATCTGATGTTCAGACGTCAGCTCATCATATTTGTCATAGCCAAAAACATCCGCAAGTATGTCCTTGACCAGCGTGACTGTATCCGCCTCTGCAACGTCTGCCTTCTGCTGCCCCAACGCTATTCGCTAATATTTTTTTAGACCCGGCGCAATGCGCTCAACGAACTTCTTCGGAAGCTTAGTCAATTTCCCACCCCTCCCTCTGAATAGCGTGGATTTGAGGCCCAAATTACTTGAATGACAAGCGCAAATATGGGTTAGAGATTACCGTTGGTCGGCACGGAGCCGGTGGCCGATACCATGGCCGCGCTGAAAGCTGGCAGCCTGGAGGTCCGGGCGCTGCAGAAGTATTTTTGAAGGTAACAAGTGGGCGTTATTGTAGAAGCTCTGAATTCGCTACTTACAGTGGCCAACGCTATGAATCTCATTGGCGTTGCAATCTCAAGTGCGTTCGCGGCTTATTTCGGAGCCTGGGGCGCGCAGAAGCTAATACTTCGCGCCCAAGAAGTCAGCGAAATACGAGCGACGTCCAATCTAATTAGCTCGTCGCAGATCTTTGGTTACACCATTCTTAACGCTGCCCTAATATTCAAAAAACAGCATGGCGTTGAGTTAAAGGAAAAGTATGAGCAAGACCTACGCTCAGGCAGCAATATTGGCGGGGCCAACATTGTCCATTTGAGGATGGACCTTAGGACCCTTCCGCTTCCTCGATTTCCATTGAATCAAGCCGAAACACTATTCTTCGAGAAGGTTCAACTATCTGGAAGAGCGGCCGCAGCTGCGGCAACGGTTCTTCAATCAATCGAACTTCTACGCGAAGCGGTTGAATTAAGAAATTCGTTAATTGAAGAAATAAGACATTCCAGCTTGTCGGAACCAGAGAAGATCGCAATCTATCTTGCACTACCCACCCCAAAGGGACATGATGAACGCTATAAAAACGTCGTTGACGCCATAAGTTCGTATTGCGACGATGTAATATTTTTTGCCTTAATTTTAGATTTTGATCTTCAAAAGAAGAATAATGACCTCCTATTGATCTCGCGCAAGGCACAAAAGTTAACTCGCCCAGCAGCCACGAAGTGGCGGCACGAGATAATAGATAGGCTTGTTCCTAGTCCTGACTACTACAGGGAATGGCTGGATGGTTATCCAGATGATGAAATCCCCCCCATACTAACGTTGCGCAAATCAAGCGACGCAACTTAGCGAGCCATATTCCCTTGCGGTTGGCATCTGACAAAACACGATGGCACACAAATCCATATTGATCGACCGAAGCCGCATCATGCTGATCAAATCTCCGCTCATCGACAATGCGAAAAAGGGGGATGAAACTCACCGTGCATTCGACATAACCAATTGAATCTTCCGCCGAAACAAGCACACACGTAACTTTTTCATCCTCCTGTTCAGCACCTCCCGCATAATCACTCGCATCGGCCTCACCGGGAACACGGGTCATGAACCGGATGAGCGTGGAGGGCGACGATGTCCGGGCTGGTGGCGTTAACGGTGGCGCTGCTGGATGATGAATCCCCAAGTCCGGGCCCAGGGTGTGGCTGGCCGCGCGAATGCGGAGGCGAACAAACCCAGGCAAGAGCATCGAACGGGCGGTCGCGGAGACCGCAGATTTACTTAAACGAGCGCGTTTCCCGACCGCCCGTCTTCCCAGTTCTTCAAAAGAGCCAGACGGTGAAAACCGGGCGTGGCAATGAATAGGTGCGTTCTTCGAGACTCGCCCTGCGGGCGAGCACCTCAGAATGAGGGAGGTTGGCGCGGCACCTCAGAATGAGGGATGTCGGCGCCAACGGCAGCCCTCATGGTGAGGGTGAGGAGTGGTGCGCGGAGCGCACGAAAAGCCAATGATTTGGCTGTTTCGAATGACGAACGTCCGGAGCCATAGCGGAGGGCCGGCAGGCGCCGCCCCGATCTGAATGCGGGAGGCTGGCGCAACAAACCTTCGCGGCTATGGCGGCTTATGTCTGGGATGCGAACAGGGCTACAGTGGCTGCGACAGGAGAACACCGCATGGAACCCCACGAAATCTCTCTCGTCCCGCCGCAGATCGTCGCCGACAACGCCGCCAAGGGGCTTGCCCTGCGCGCCAAATTCGGGCGGGGCGGAACCGAGATCGGGGTGGGCCGCGCGCAGGAGCTGGTCGCGCGGCGCGCATTGCAGCCCTCCACCATCCGCCGCATGGTGAGCTTCTTCGCCCGCCACGAGGTCGACAAGCGCGCGAAAAATTTCGGCAACGAGGAAAATCCCTCGGCCGGCTATGTCGCCTGGCTTCTTTGGGGCGGCGATGAGGGCCGCGCCTGGGCAATCGAGCTAAAGAAGGTGATCGGCAATGCGCCTGACATCTGAAGGCGCCTCCGTCGGGCGTGGCGATGAATAGCTGCGTTCTTCGAGGCTCGCCCTGCGGGCTCGCACCTCAGAATGAGGGAGGTTGGCGTTGGGGCGCTACCCCTCCAGCGGCACGCGGCGCATGCCGAGCCTTTCATAGAGCCTTACGGCGTTGCGGTTTTCGAGCGTGTGGGTTTTGAGGTCGACATGGGCCGCGCCGCGCGCGTGGAAGGCCCAAAAGACCTGCCACAGCAGCGCCTCGCCCAGCCCCAGCCGGCGCGCGTCGGGTCGCACGGCAAGGTCTTTCAGATAGGCGCTGGTCCAGCATTGCGCGGCTGCCGCAAGCCTGCCTTCGGCGTCGAACACCAGAAAGCACAGCGCGGGGTCGAATTCCTCGTCGGTCGAGAGCTTTTGCCACCAGGCATCGAAGGCCTCGTCCCGGCGCTCCGAAAAAACTTCCGTCAGCAGCGCATGCAGGCAGACCGCATCGGCCAAGGACAAAAGTGTGCGCGAGACAAAACCGGCGGGCCAGACGGGCGACTGCAATGCGCCGCCGAGATCGCGGCGCAGCCTTATCACCTGGTCCTCGGGTGGAGCGCCCGCCTCAAGCATCGCCGCTCCCCTGAGGAAGCGGATGCTGCGAAATGGGCGCGAACCGGATCAGGCGGCGCCCGCGGCTACGGGCTTTTCCGGGGCTGCGGTCGGCACCGGCGCCGTGGTCGGCGTGATCACCGGCAGGTCGTCCGGGCCGGGTGCAGCCGGAGCCGGCGGGAACTGGCCCTTCATCGAGGCCGGGATGACCTCCGACGTCGGCGGGAATTCGACCGTCGCCGCAACCGGTATGGCTGCCGTCTGCTGCTCCTCGCCGGGGCTGCGCATGCGGTGGCGATCGCTGCTGAGGCCGGCGGCGCCCAGAAGGCCCATGCGCTTGGCGTCGTAATAATAGCCGCGCTGATAGAGCCGGTCGGCGCGCTCGGGGTCGCCCTTGGCCACCAGGAAGGCGCCGCGCAGATATTTCACCGAGTATTTGAGGTTGGTCTCGGCATCCAGCAGGCCGCGCGCCGGGCCGTCATAGCCCATGCCGCGCGCGGTGGAATGCTTGATCTGCATGAGACCCCAGTGGCCGCGATTGTAGGCCGAGGGGTTGAAGGTGCTCTCGCGCTTGACCACGCGGCGCACCAGATCCGCCGGCACTTCGTAGATGGCGGCGTATTTCTGGATCAGCGGCTCGATCTCGGCCGGGGCGGCTGGACCGGTATCGGCGGTGGCATAGGCGCTGGCCGGCATCATGGGCTCCAGCGAGGCGACCTGCGTGCCCGCCTTTTGCGGCGTGGTCAGCATGGGATCGCCCGGCCGCGTCGGCGGCGGCAGCTGGCCCTCGGGCAGCGCGCCAGTCGCGTCGGCCACCAGCGGCACCGGCGCGCCTTCGACCGGCGCATAGGAGCTGGGCAGCACGGCAACCGTTTCGGGCAGCGGAAAATCGGCGCTCTGTTCGTCGACAGGGGCGGTGTTCAGCGCAAGATCGGGCGCCGTGCCATTGCCGGTGGAGGTGCAGGCCGACAGGCACGCCGCAGACAGCGCAACGCCGACAGCCATGAAAATTCGCAATTTGGGCAAGCCCGCTCTCACTGCAATTGTCAAAAAATACCCGTCCCCACAGTCAAATCAATTACATGAGCCGCCCCCTCTGGGCAACACGACGGGTTAAGATTGCAATAACGCTACCGATCAACACCTGTTTCAATCCGTAAGGAAAGTGTTTGTTCTCTATTTGTACACGTCGATTAACCGTGATATAAACGCCCCTCGGACCGGATAGCGACAGATGTCTTCTCCCCTTCCCTATCATCTCTTCGAAACGCCGCTGGGCTGGATCGGCATCGCCTGGAGCGAGCGCGGCCTGACCCGTCTGCAACTGCCCGAGCGCGACCGCGCTGCTACCGAACGACGGCTGCTGGCCACGCTGCCCGGCTCCGAACGTGGAGAGCCGGTCGAGCGGCGCGACGAAGAGCTTCCGGCGAAAATTGCCGAGACGGTTGCCCTGCTGCGGCGCTATGCGGCGGGCGAGACGATCGATTTTTCCAGCGTCGCGGTCGATCTGGGCAATGCCGACGATTTCCGCCTCGCCATCTATGATGCCGCGCGGCATCTCGGTTTCGGCGAGACGACCACCTATGGCGAGCTGGCGAACCGGGCCGGCCATGCCGGCTTGGCGCGCGAGACCGGCCAGGCGCTCGGCCGCAACCCGGTGCCTATCGTGGTGCCCTGCCATCGCATCGTTGCCGCCGGCGGCAAGATCGGCGGCTTCTCGGCGCCCGGCGGCTCATTGACGAAGGAGAAGCTGCTCGAGCTCGAGGGCGTGCGCGTCGGCCCGCCGCCGCCCGCGCAGGGTTCGTTCGGGTTCTAGATCTTAGGCTTGCGCGGCAGCTTGGGGCGGCGTTCGGTCTCGACCGTGCGGCATTCGCGCACCGGGCAGGCCTTGCGATCGGCGGTCGGCACCAGGGTGGTTTCGGCGCGCTCGTTGCTCTTGCAGTACTGGCGGTCGCGCACATAGCGGTCGTGACGCTGCGCCGAGGGGTCACGCGGCGAGCGATAGCGCAGGATCACAGCCCCTTCCCGATCGATGGCCGACTGCACCTGTCCGCAGCTCATGTTCGTTGAATCGTAACGGGAAATCGCCTGCGCCTGATAGGCCACCAGCGACAGGCAAAGAGCGAGCAACAGACGTTTCACCACTATCTCCATGAAGAGTCGGGGCAGTACCCACCCGACCTGCCCGCGGTATGGCGAGAAATGGCCGGAAGAATGGCAAGATGGAGACCCTCCTTACAAAACGACGAACTGTTGCGCCAGCGTCCCTCTTGTGCTCAGCCGAACGACCTCCTATATCGGGACCGTTGATATTTCGGCCGATTGCTCGGTACTCTCGCGAAGATTTTTTCGCGTTTGCTGATGTCTATCTCCTAAATCTCGATACAACGACTGGATTTCGGCATCGGTATCCAGTCAAACTACCCAGCGAACGAAGGAAGAATACTAGTATGGCAACCGGCACCGTTAAGTGGTTCAACGCAACCAAAGGTTTCGGATTCATCCAGCCTGACGCAGGCGGCGCGGACATTTTCGTCCACATCTCCGCTGTTGAACGCGCTGGCATGTCCACCCTGGCCGAAGGCCAGAAGGTCAATTTCGAGATCGAGCAGGATCGCCGCACCGGCCGTTCGGCTGCTGGATCTCTCTCCAAGGCCGGCTGATTTTAAGGCGCGCCCGACCCTCGGGTCGAAGCGCGCGGCAAGTCACGGATGTACTGGCGGCCGCGCGTGAAGCGCGCCGGAAGTCAAGGGCGGGAGCTCGACGCGGCAGATTGCCGCCGAACCCGGCCGACGAACTCCAGATCAGCCCTTTGGGGCACGGAAGGCGGGGTATACCCCGCCTTTTTGCTGTCTGGATTTCATTGCGCCTTCGCCGCCGGCAACTATGCCGCAGGCAGCGTTATGGCAGCCAATCGATCGGCACGTGGCCGGGATCGTTGCGCACGCGGTCCAGCCACGCCGACACTGCCGGGTAGGCCGAAAGATTGAAACCTCCGTCGCCCGCCACGTGGGTGTAGGCATAGAGCGCGATGTCGGCGACGCTCATCGCATTGCCTGCGAAGAAGGCGTTTGCCGCGAGGTGTTTTTCCATCACGCCCAACGCCTTGTTGCCCCGCTCCAGTGTTGACGCCAGCCTTTCCGGCGTCGCGTCCTTGGCGCGCTCGGGGAAAATCGTCAGCGCACGACGGACGGCGATGTAGGGCTCGTGGCTGTACTGCTCGAAGAACAACCACTGATAGGCAAGCGCTCGCTCATAGCTGTCAGCCGGCAGCAGCCGCGTCCATTCGGCCAGATGCAGCAGCATCGCATTGGACTCGGCGAGCAGCCGCCCGTCCGGCAGCTCCATGAGGGGCACCATGCCGTTCGGATTCTTGGCCAGATACTCGGCCGATCGCGTGCCCCCGTTCTGGGAACTCACTTCGATATGCTCGAATGGCTGGCCGAGTTTGGCCAAGAGAAGTCGCGGCTTGTAGCAGTTGCCGCTACCGGTCATGCCGTAGATCTTGATCATGCGGGCCCCCGTCAAATGAAGCTGAAAAGGCATAACGCCCGCGGCCTGCGTGATCCAACGATTTGTTTTGGCCGACCCTCCACGGCAAGTGATGGTTCAGCGCCGAAACGAAACCACGTTCTGTCCGACGCCGAGCAAGGCGGCTATCGAGAGCGGCGCCTCGTCGAAGGCGCAGCCGGCTGCCACCGGCTCGGCGAGAAAATCGCCCTGGAAATGATCGGCCCCGGCCTCCAGCGCAATGCGCAGCCGATGCGCCGTTTCGATGCCGCCGATCAAAACCTTCGCGCCATGGCTGCGCATCACCGATATCATCGGCCCCAGGAGCCGCGCGGTCGGCTCGTTGCAGATCTTGCGGAACCAGGCGCTTTCGATCCGCACCACATCGGCCTTGGCCTCGGCCGGCAGTGTGCGATCCGCGCCAAATGAACCGGCAAGCCGCACGCCCTTCCAGCGCAGTTCCTCGATACCGTCCCAGAAATCGTCGCCCGCTTGGGCAGAGGAAGAAACCTCGCAGACCAGCTTTTCAGGACCGAGCACGACGTCTTCACAACCCACCGCATATCGCTCGGAGAGCAACGACAGCACTGATGTCCCGCCGCAAGGATCGCAGTCGACATGGAGGTCGAGCCCGGCAATGCCGGTATGCCCATAGTTGTGCAGCTGGACCGCAAGACCCAGCGCCGAGACGAACCCTTGGACCTCGGGCGTGCACTCCGATCTGAATGCGTCTGTCGCGACCGGCTGCCCAAGCAGGCACGGCACCGACATGCCCTGCAGGCCCGTCAGGAGAAGCGCGCCGCCGGCTCGCGAAAAGATCGGCTGGTAAAAACTCTTGAGTCGAAAGGACCCGAAGACGCCGCAAGCTATGTCGAACTCGTCTACGACAAGCGATTCGCTGAGCGCCCCGATCGATTTCATGACGAGCTCTTCCGCCCGGATTGGCGGTGCTGGCGCGGCGCGGTTTCGCGCGCCGGCATCGAAGCATGGCCGACCTGTGCCACGCCGCGACCAAAACTCGGAGAGACGATCTCAGGTCGTGCCAGGACAAAACCCTGCACCATGGCGGCACCTGACTTTTCGGCAAGCTCGAGCTGCCAGCCTTCCTCGATACCTTCGAACACGGTCATGATGCCCTGCTCGGCGAATTTTTCGACCATGGCGGTCAGCATTGCAAAGCCGGCACCGCTCGCCATCATCCGCCCGATCCACTGCGCGTCGAACTTGACGATGTCCGGGCGCAGCGCCTTGACGCGTTTGATGTCGGATTCTTCCGTTCCGTAGTCGTCGATGGCGATCCTCAAGCCATTGGCCCGCAGCGCGTCGACGAAAGCGCGCAGCGTTGCCAGCGAGGCGGCCTTCTGCTCAGTCACTTCGCATACGACGCGTCGCGGATCGATGCCGGCCTCGTGCATCACCTGGCGCATGTCCTGCAGCGCACTGTCGGACACCGACCGCTCGGTGAAAAGCGAGGGGTCGAAATTGACGAAGATCGTCGTTTCCTGGGAGAGGCACGAAGCAGCGTTGAACAGATGCAGCGTACGCGTCAGCGTCTCGACCGCCAGCCGCTCCGCCGCAACGATGGCATTGAAGAATATGCCCGGCGAGATCCGCTCGCCGCCCAGGGACGGGCGGATCAATCCTTCATAGGCAACGATCCGGGGCTTGCCATCGGGCTGGAAGGCAAAGATCGGCTGAAACGCCGTCTCCAACACGAACGCACCCCAAGTGGCCGTGGAGGTTCCGTCGTCCCGTCTGACGATCTGGCCGGGTCCGACATTGCGCGACACGATACTGTTTGCTCCGGATTGACGAACAAGAATGCCATGTGAAGGTTTTATTGCACGTTAACGCATGCGTGGCTTGCGCGGGCGTTGATGAGGCGTAGGCTTGCGCGAAATATCCGAACCGTTGCCCACGCAACCCTTGCGAATTGGCCCGCAATCCGACATGACATGCGCGGCCAAATCCCAGGCCGCCCATGAAACGGAGATGAAAAGTCATGGCCTTTCTTGCCGACGCCCTTTCCCGCGTGAAGCCTTCTGCCACGATCGCTGTCACCCAGAAAGCCCGCGAGCTGAAAGCGAAAGGCCGTGACGTGATCGGCCTGGGCGCAGGCGAGCCGGATTTCGATACCCCGGATAATATCAAGAATGCGGCGATCGAAGCGATCCGCCGCGGCGAGACCAAGTATCCGCCGGTTTCGGGCATTGCTCCGCTGCGCGAGGCAATCGCCAAGAAGTTCAAGCGCGAGAACAATCTCGACTACAAGCCCGAGCAGACCATCGTCGGCACCGGCGGCAAGCAGATCCTGTTCAACGCCTTCATGGCGACGCTGAACCCCGGCGACGAGGTCGTCATTCCGACCCCCTACTGGGTGAGCTATCCGGAGATGGTGCTGCTGTGCGGCGGCACCCCTACCTTCGCCGCGACCACGGCCGCAAACGGCTTCAAGGTGACCGGGGCTGCGCTCGAGAAGGCGATCACCCCGCGCACCAAGTGGCTGGTGCTGAACTCGCCGTCCAACCCCTCGGGCGCGGCCTACACCGAGGCCGAGCTGCGCGAGATCGCTGACGTGCTGCTCAAGCATCCGCAGGTGTGGGTGCTGACCGACGACATGTACGAGCACCTGACCTATGGCGATTTCGTCTTCAAGACCATCGCCGAGGTCGAGCCGCAGCTCTACAGCCGCACGCTCACCATGAACGGCGTGTCGAAGGCCTATGCCATGACCGGCTGGCGCATTGGCTACGCCGCAGGCCCCATCGAGCTGATCAAGGCCATGGACATGATCCAGGGCCAGCAGACCTCGGGTGCCTGCACCATCGCCCAGTGGGCTTCGGTCGAGGCACTGAACGGCCCGCAGGACTTCATTGCCAAGAACAAGGCGATCTTCCAGGCACGCCGCGACCTCGTGGTGTCGATGCTCAACCAGGCGCGCGGCATCTCCTGCCCCTCGCCTGAAGGCGCGTTCTACGTCTACCCGTCCTGCGCGGATCTGATCGGCAAGAAGGCCCCGTCCGGCAAGGTGATCGACGGCGACGAGACCTTCTGCTCAGAGCTGCTCGAAGCCGAGGGCGTGGCTGTGGTGTTCGGCTCGGCCTTCGGCCTTGGCCCGAACTTCCGCATTTCCTACGCGACGTCGGAAACGCTGCTTGAGGAAGCCTGCACACGCATCCAGCGCTTCACGGCCTCCCTGTCCTGATCCGACAGTTTTTTCCCTGACACGAAAAACCCGGCGTTTCCGCCGGGTTTTTTTTATTTAACGCCATGAAAAGAAACCGGCGACCTATGCCGCCGGCCCAAAATGGTCAGGCCTCGAGCCAGCACTTGGTCAGCGCGTGGCTGCCCATCAGTTCGCCATTCGGATCGTCGACCCAGCCGCCGACCTTTTCGCTGGTGGCGTCGACGTAGTTGTTGAACATCGGGATGATCACGCCGCCCTCGTCGCGCAGCATCACGCCCGCCTGGCGATAGATCTCCTTGCGCTTTGTCTGGTCGAGTTCGGCGCGTGCAGTGAAGATCAGCTTGTCGAAGTCCTCGCGGAAGAAGCGGGTGTCGTTCCACTCGGCCTTCGACAGATAGGCGATCGAATAGACCTGGTCCTGCGTCGGCCTACCGGTCCAGTAGGACATGGAGAAGGGCTGCTTGTTCCACACTTCCGACCAGTAGCCGTCGCCGGGCTCGCGCTTCACCTCGATGTTGATGCCGGCCTTGGCCGCCTGCTGCTGGTAGAGCTGGGCGGCATCGACCGCGCCGGGGAACGCCACGTCCGAAGTGCGCAGCAGCACCGGCCCGTCATGGCCCGACTTCTTGAAGTGGAATTTCGCCTTGTCGGGATCGTATTTGCGCTGCTCGATGTCGTCCGAAAACAGCGCATAGGCGGCGGTCACCGGCATGTCGTTGCCGACCGAGCCGTAGCCGCCAAGGATCTTCTGCACCATTTCCTCGCGGTCGACGGCGTATTTCAGCGCCAGCCTGAGGTCGTTGTTGTCGAAGGGCGCGGTGTTGCAATGGGCGATGAAGACGTAGTGTCCCTTGCCCGGCACGTTGCGGATCTGCACGCCCGGCACGCGCTTGAGCATCTCGATGATCTTCGGCTCGATGCGGTTGATCATGTGCACCTGCCCGCCCTGCAGAGCCGACATGCGCGCGGTGGAGTCGTTGATCACCACGATCTCGATCTGGTCGGCATGACCGCGTGCCTCAGGCGCCCAATAGTCCTTGAAGCGCTCGCCGACATGGCGCACGCCCGGTTCGTTGGCGACGACCTTGTAGGGGCCGGTGCCGATGCCGGCAGTCGGATCGTCCTTGCCGCCGTTCGGCTGGATCATCAGGTGATAGTCGCCGACGACGTAAGGCAGGTCGGCATTGGCCTCCTTCAGCACAATGACGACATTGCCGCCATCGACCTTGACGCTCTCGAAGCCGCTGACGAAGGGCAGCGCCGCGGATTTGGAATTCTCGTCCGCATGGCGCTCCAGCGTCGCCACCACGTCGGCCGGCGTCAGCTCCTTGCCGTTGTGGAACGTCACACCCTTGCGGATCTTGAAAGTCCAGGTCTTGGCGTCGGCCGACGCGTCATATTCCTCGGCAATGCGCGGCTCGATCTGGCCGGTCGGCGAGACTTCCAGCAGTTGCTCGCCCCAGCAGCGGCCGAGCGTGTAAGGCACCTGGCTCGCCCAGCTGCCTGGATCGAGGCTGTTGGTGGACTCGCCGCCCACCATGCCGGCCTTGAGCACGCCGCCCTTGACCGGGCCTGCAGCGCGCGCGGCGCCGCCGATCAGCGTGTTGGCGAACGCCGCGGTCACGCCAAGCGCTGCGGCGCGGCCGAGAAAGTCGCGCCGCGACAGGCGTCCGCGCACGACTTCGCGGCTCAAAAATTCGAGTTCATTGGACATGCTTGGTTTCTCCTCCTTGATGGGGTCGACTGTTGTCGTCGTTGTTCCCGTCATTGGCGATATTGGCTGCCGCAACGGCAACCTCACGGAGCCGCATGCGACATCGGATGCCGCAAACGGCACGAACGCACAGGACCGTTCCAGCACCCCGGAGCACCCGCCGCATCGTCTCAAACACGTGCTCATTCTGCTTGCCCTGCGCTTCCACCCGTGTGACGATGCCGCTACGGCAGGACGAACCGGTTCTGCCTCGCGACGGCCGGAGGGGGCCGGCCGCCGCCTCGGTGTTCACGCATCAGAAGGAGGAGGTCGTCTCAATGGGAAATCGCGCAGGAGGAAGACGCACGGGACCGAAATGCATCGCCATCGTCGGTCCCTTTGCAAGCGGCAAGAGTACCCTTCTTGAAGCCATTCTCGCCCGCACGGGCGCCATACCACGCCAGAACCCGATAGCTTCCGGAAACACCGTGTCCGACTACTCGTCCGAGGCGCGGGCGCACGCCATGAGCGTGGAAGCTACCTTCGTCACCACCGAGTTCATGGGCGAAAGCATCACCTTCGTCGATTGCCCCGGCTCGATCGAATTCGCCTTCGAAACCGAGCCGGTGCTGGCGGCCTGCGATCTGGCAGTCGTCGTGGCCGAGGCCGACGAGAAGAAGATCCCCGCCCTGCAGCTGATCATGCGCAAGCTGGACGATTTCGGCGTGCCGCGAGTGCTGTTCCTCAACAAGATCGAAAAGACCGAGGCCGGCGTACGTGAGACGCTGAAACTGCTGCAGCCGACGAGCAGCACCCCGCTTTTGCTGCGCCAGATACCCATGCGCAAGGGCGGCGCCATTGTCGGCTCGATCGACCTGGCGCTGGAGCGCGCCTACATCTACCGCGAGCATGCCGAAAGCGAGATCGCCGAAATCCCAGGCGACGAGAAGGCGCGCGAGCTTGAAGCGCGCTTTTCCATGCTGGAAACGCTCGCCGATCACGATGACCAGTTGATGGAGCAGTTGCTCGAAGAGACCGAGCCTCCGCGCGACGCCGTCTTCGACGACCTCTCCGCCGATCTTCGCGGGGGCGCGATCACGCCTGTGCTGATCGGTTCGGCCGAGAAGGGCAATGGCGTGCTGCGGCTTTTGAAGACCATCCGCCACGACGCCCCCGACATCGAGGCAACGAGGAAACGGCTCGGCGCTCCGAACAACGGGCAGACGGTCGTGCAGGTGATGAAGACGATCTACACCGCCCATGGCGGCAAGCTGTCGGTCGGTCGCATCCTCTCTGGCACGGTTGCCGACGGCGCCGAACTGTTCCTCCCCGGTGGCGCCAGCGCCAAGGTGTCGGGCCTCTACCGACTGTTCGGCAAGGACCAGACCAAGCTTTCCTCGGCCACGGCCGGCGACACCGTCGCGCTCGGCAAGCTGGATGATGTGCGCACCGGCCAGACGCTGACTTCCGCCAAGGGAGGCATGGCACCGCTCGCCGCCTTCGAGCCGCTGCAGCCGGTCTTTGCCTTCTCTGTGCGACCGAAGGAGCGCAAGGACGATGTGCGGATGTCGGCCGCCATCCAACGGCTATCCGAGGAAGACCCGTCGCTCGCGGTGCGCCACCAGCAGGACTCGAGCGAAACCGTTGTTTCGGGCCATGGCGAGATGCATCTGCGCGTGACGGTCGAACGCCTCGAGGGCAAGAACCAGATCGCGGTGGAGGCGCGCCCGCCGGCGGTCCCCTACCGCGAGACCATCCGCAAGAGCATCCAGCAGCGCGGCCGCCACAAGAAGCAGTCGGGCGGGCATGGCCAGTTCGGCGACGTGGTGCTCGACATAAAGCCCCTGCCCCGCGGCGCCGGCTTCGAATTCAGCGACACGATCACCGGCGGCGTGGTGCCGAAGACCTATATCCAGTCAGTCGAGACGGGCGTGCGCGATTTCCTGAAATCCGGTCCGCTCGGTTTCCCGGTCGTCGACATCGCGGTGAACCTGTCGGACGGCTCGTACCATTCGGTGGACTCCTCCGACATGGCCTTCCAGATGGCGGCAAAGCTAGCGATGAAGGAAGGCATGAGCGCATGTTCGCCGGTGCTTCTGGAGCCGATCATGAAGGTCGAGATCTTCACCCCGTCGGATGCCACCGCGCGTATCACCGGCATCGTTCCGCAACGCCGCGGCCAGATCCTGGGCTACAATCCGCGGCCCGGCTGGCCGGGCTGGGATGTGGTCGAGGCAACTATGCCCCAGGCCGAAATCGGCAATCTTATCATCGAGTTGCGCTCGGCAACGGCGGGGGTCGCCAACTATCGCGCCAGTTTCGACCACATGGCAGAACTGACCGGACGCCTCGCCGACGATGCGATGAATGCCAATGGCAAGGCGGCATGAGGAAGTCGCACTGACGCGGACCTAGAGAGGCCCGGAACGAAAAGACGGTGTCCGGCAGGGACCGGACACCGTCCTTTTGCGGACCGTGCTACCCTTGATGGGGGGAGGAATAAGCACGTCAGGTCCGCCGCATTCGCTTTTACCGAGCATTGCCGTGCCAACCGCAACTTCGGTCGGACGCGGCGACTGCCTGAGCCCGGTCCGCTGGCCGATGCCCCCATCTTCCAGCGGTCCAACGCCGCGTCCTTGCTTTGCGTATCAAAGCATCCCCCCGCGGCCCACGTTACAAAAGGTTACATGTGACCGTTACGTCGGCATTTCGCAGCGGATATCGATCCGAAAGACGAGCCGATGCACGGCTGCCGCCCCTCGCGTTTGGGCTGCCCAGATACTTCATCTGGCACCCACGAATTTTGGAAGAGAACTACCGGAAGGCACGACGCGGCAATGGCGTTCAGGCACAAAAAAAGCCGGATCAAAATGACCCGGCTGAGTTTGATTGGAAGTGCCGATTAAGGCTAAACCTCCAGAGGGGAACACTCTAGGGCGCTAATGGGAGGAGGAACGCGCCCAGGAGATGGCTGTTATATGGGCTAGCCCTGCCCAAGAAACAAGCAAATTCCTTGCAAGGCTCCCATGCAAAATGACGCAGGCTGTGGTCCAAATTCTGGCCTATCAAATAGGTCCAGCGGGCATTTCCGCCCGGTATTCACCGGGCCTTTCAAAAAAATGCCACAGAGGGCCTGGGACACGCGCCTCATCTTCGCAGAATCGTGATCGCAGCCGCTTCGGCGTTGGCGCGAAAACAGGCAGCAAGCCGAGATACCGAGATTTGCTTAAGAAAAGGACAAGCGCAGGCCGGATAACCGCCGGCGGCGCAGCCTGCGCGCTGCGGCGAACACTGACGCCTGAAACGTCGCTCAGTAGGACCAGTTGCGCGCCTTGGCGATGACGAAGTCGCGGAACACCTGCAACTTCGCCTGGTTCTTCATCGCATCGGGGTAGCAGAAATAGGTGTCGAAGGACGGCACCTCGGTTTCGTCCAGAATCTGCACGAGCCCCGAATCCTTGCTCACCACGTAATCAGGCAGCATGGCGATGCCCGCACCGGTCTGGACCGCGCGCTTGATCGACAGGATGTCGTTGATCTGCAGATTGGCGATGCGCTGGCCGTTCTCGAAATCGCCCACCGTCTCGAGCCAGTTTAGCTCGCTCAGATGCGCCGGCACCGGCAAGCCGAAGGTGACGATGCGATGGTTCTTCAGATCGCTGATGCTCGACGGCTTGCCGTGCTTGTTCAGATAGGACGGCGAGGCGTAGAGATGGAAATGCACGGTGAACAGCCGGCGCTGGATCAGGTCCGGCTGTTGTGGCTGGCGTAGGCGCAATGCGCAGTCGGCCTGGCGCATCGTGAGGTCCAGCTCCTCGTTGGCGAGGATGAGCTGGAGATTGATCTCCGGATAGAGCTCGAGGAACTCCTGCACGCGTTCGGTCAGCCAGCCGGCGCCGAGGCCCACCGTGGTGGTGACGCGCAATACGCCGGAGGGCCGGTCCTTGGTTTCGCTCAGCCGCGTCTTGATCGACTCGAGCTTCATCAGCACGTCGTGCGCCGTGCGGAACAGCATCTCGCCCTGCTCGGTCAGCACCAGCCCGCGCGCATGGCGATGGAACAGCGGCACGCCGACATCATGCTCCAGCGCGCTCACCTGGCGCGAGATCGCCGATTGCGACAGGCGCAAGGTCTCGGCCGCGTGCGTAAACGATCCCGCTTCCGCTGCGGCGTGAAACACGCGTAGCTTGTCCCAGTCGAGTGCCATGTTCCCCTCGTTACGCCAGCCGCCGCGCCAGCTTGTTGTTGTTTTTATTCGGCCGCTTCGCGATGCACTTCGACGCCGGCCAGATATTTTTCCGCTTCCAGCGCCGCCATGCAGCCGAGACCGGCCGCCGTCACCGCCTGGCGATAGATGTCGTCGGTGACATCACCGGCGGCAAACACGCCGGGCACGTCGGTGCGGGTCGAGTCGGGCGCAGTCCATAGATAGCCGTTCGGCTTCTGCTTCAGCTTGCCGACGAACAGCTCCACCGCCGGCGCATGGCCGATCGCCACAAACACGCCGTCGACCGGCAGCTGCGTCTCGGCGCCGGTGACAACGTTCCGCAGCTTGAGGCCGTTGACCGACGGCGGCAGTGGCGTCTTGCCGGGCTGGCCGCAGATCTCATCAACCACTGTGTCCCATATGACGTTGATGTTCTCCTTCTGCGCCAGCCGCTCGCGCAGGATGCGCTCGGCGCGGAACTCGCTGCGGCGATGAATGACGGTGACGCTGCGCGCGAGGTTGGAGAGGTAGAGCGCCTCTTCCACCGCCGAATTGCCACCGCCGACCACCGCGACATCCTTGCCGCGATAGAAGAAGCCGTCGCAGGTGGCGCAGGCAGACACGCCGAAGCCCATAAAAGTCTGCTCGCTCGGAATGCCGAGCCACTTGGCCTTGGCGCCGGTGGCGATGATCAGCGCATCGCAGCTGTATTCGGTGCCGGAATCGCCCTTCAGCCTGAAAGGCCGCACGTCGATATTAACCTCGGTGATGACGTCGTTGATGACCTCGGTGCCGACATGCTCGGCCTGCTTGAGCATCTCACCCATCAGCCACGGTCCCTGGATCGGGTCGGCGAAGCCGGGATAGTTCTCGACATCGGTGGTGATCATCAACTGGCCACCTTGCTCAAGCCCCGCGACGAGCACAGGCTTCAGCATGGCGCGCGCCGCATAGATGGCCGCGGTGTAGCCGGCCGGACCGGAACCGATGATGAGAACGGGCGCGTGTTTGGTCGTCATGAAAGAGCCTTCGTGAACTTGGGACGGCGCAAGCGATGCGAAATCGATATGTCGCGCTAATCTAGGTGCTGCATGCGGCACCAGCAAGGCAGCGAAAACAGCAGTCCCCGGAAAGCTTTAGGTTGTGGATATATGCCGCAGCGCATGGCGCGCGTGCCACACCCCCAAAAAATCTTCTAACCGGCCTGACGCAGACGGCTCTATAGTTTAATTACGCCATCGCGACAGATTCTTGCGCCACTCGAACCAGAAAGACAATCATGCCGCTCAAGGCCGATCTCGATGCGATTGACTGGAAGATTCTGCACGAGCTGCAGAACGAAGGGCGCATGACCAATGTCGAACTCTCGCGGCGTGTCGGCATCTCCGCGCCTCCCTGCCTTCGGCGGGTGAAGCGGCTGGAAGACACTGGCATCATCCGCGGCTACCGCGCGCAGCTCAATGCGCCCGCGCTCGGCATGGACGTAGTCGCCTTCTGCCTCGTGGGGCTTCATCATCACGCCGAGGCGGAGCTGAAAGCCTTCGCCGACCGCACGCGGCTCTGGCCGATCGTGCGGCAGGCATGGATGGTGTCGGGCGATTCCGACTTCATGCTGCATTGCGTCGCGAGCGACCTGACCAGCTTCCAGAACTTCGTCATCGAGGACCTCGCCTCTGCACCAAATGTGGACACGGTGCGCACCGCGCTGACCATCCGCCAGGTGAAGGACGAGGGATTGGTGGCAATCGACAACTTTCCGTAAGGAGGAATTCAAGGGGGAATTCGGTGGGGACGACCGATTCTAGAAAGCGAATGGTAGTTGTCGGCAATGGTCCGCTTTCGCGTGACTTTTCCGAGCATGTCGACAGTGCCGACTTTGTGATCCGCTTCAACGAGCCGAAAGCCGGAATTGGCTTGAGCGGGACCAAGACCGATTGGCTATTCATGGCCAATTCCGGCAATCCGATGCAACGCCGCCTCGGCGATGTGGGTCTATTGACGTCGCCCATATTCCGGGCGGCAAAGGAGATCATATTTCCGTATCACCCGCTCATCATCGAGCGCTATTTCGAGAAGCTGCGGCTGTCATCGCGCCTTAAAGGCAAGCGCCGCGACTGGACTCTGCCCTCGATCATGACCTTTGGCGGCGCAGACAAGGAAGTGCGGATCATGCCTCCGCAGTTCTATGAACGGGGCTGCCGGGCGCTAGGCCTGCCCGCCGACAAAATGCGCGTGCTGTTTCCAAGCACGGGTTACTTCGGAATTTGGCACGCGCTCGAGCGTCATCCGGCGAAGGAGTGGCGCGTCGAAGTCTGCGGCTTCACATGGCAGGGATGGAAAAGCCACGCCTGGGCCGACGAACGCCGCTGGATCGCGGAGCGGGTGCAGGAAGGGCGCATCATCCTCATTGATGAAGGGGCCGACGAGGGTTTCCCTGAAGCCGTTTTGCGTTTAGACCCTTCGCAACAAGAGGATAGGATTCTGACATGAGTGACGAGCTGAGGGTTTTCATCGGCTGGGACTCCCGCGAGCCCATCGCCTATGACGTCGCCAAGAGCACTGCCTTGCGGAACGCGTCGATCCCCCTGGATATTCAGCCGATCAAGCTGGAGGACCTTGTAGCGAAGGGCCTTTATTCCCGCGAGATCGATCCGCTGGCGTCGACCGAATTCACCTATTCGCGCTTCTTCACGCCGCTGCTCGCTGGCTTCGAAGGTTGGGCGCTATTTTGCGATTGCGACTTCCTCTTCTTCGGTGATCTGGCCGAATTGCGGAACTATCAGGATCCGACGAAGGCAGTCATGTGCGTCAAGCACGACTACCAGCCTAAGGACGGATTGAAGATGGACGGCAAGGTGCAGACCAGCTATCCGCGCAAGAATTGGTCCTCCTTCATGTTCTTCAACTGCGCGCACCCCTCGACGCGGAAACTGACGGCGGAAGCCGCGAACAGCGAAAACGGTGCCTACCTGCACCGCATGCAGTGGGCGGCCGACGACGAAATCGGCGGTATCCCCACCGAGTGGAACTGGCTCGAAGGCTGGAACGAGAAGCCGGCCAACGGCTTGCCCAAAGCCGTGCACTACACCCGCGGCGGCCCCTGGTTCAAGGATTGGCAGGATGTCGACTACGGCGACCTTTGGCGCCGGGAGGCCTTGAAGATCGACCCTGATTTCAAGCCGATCTGATTTGCTTCAGCGTGCGCGGACACCTGTTCGCGCACGTTTCTCAGAAGGCATCGCTCGACTAAGTCAGCGGACGACGGGCGACCTATGCCATCTTGACGTCAGTTCGGATGGAACGGGACCGTCTTGAAAATTATATGCTTTGTCGCCAAAAGAGCCGATCTCCGCAAGGAGACCGCCACCTGACGGCCAATGCGTCCCAGTTCACGCGGGATTTTTCGCCAGCCGCGCAACCTCGCGCTCGTCGGATCGAAACGATGGAAATGCACCCGGTCAGTTTCCAGGGTGCTCACCATCTTTTCGTTGGGTGACGAACCGGAAACGAAATTGTCCTGCATGCAGATCGCAGGCATCAGTTGCAGCGCATGGAGTTCGCCAAGAATTCCATATTTCGGCGAGAAAATGATCTCATCGACCGGCTCGCAATGCTGCTCCGTCACAGCAAGCAAGCGCCGTGCCGTCCAAGGCGTAAGAAAATAGCCTCCCGCACAGAAGTGATAGGAAATCAGTCGGCGCAACTCGTGGCCAAACGGCGTCGCTTCCACCTTATGGCCCATCTCGACCCGCTTGAGTGTGGCTTCACCTTTGACGATATCCGCACCGACCGGAATCCAGTCGTGCGAGCGCAGAAAGCCTCCTGCATCACATGAAAAGTGGATATCGTCCTCGGCAATGAAGGCCCAGGGCGCATTGTCGGCGACGACCATCTCCCACGCCTTGCGATGGCTGAGGAAGCAGCCGAGTTCGGCCGCGGATAACGAATTGCGTCCCGAGGACAAGGCGCGCAGCCGGTTCAATTCCACCTCGGGAAGCTCCCTCGCATCCACCGCCGGCACCCTGACGAGGTTGAGGTCCATGCCTTCCGTCTGCTTCAGGAACCATTCGAGTCGTTCGGGAGAACGATCCAGATTGATGAAATAGACCTTCATACCGTGCCCGGTTTTGGCTGCGTCATTCGAAATGCGACCTAGACCACCCTCGCCGGCTTCTGTAAAGCCGCGTAAAGTCGTTTCCTGGGGGAGATCCAATTCTCCGCGATTTTTGGACAGAAAGCATGATGCGCAAAACCGTGCCGATCTCTGCCTTCATCATCTGCAAGAACGAGGCATCGACCCTTGGCGCCTGCCTTGAAAGTCTGGATATCTGCCAGGAGATCGTGATCGTCGATTCCGGATCAACGGACGGCACCCTGGAATTGATCGAGGAGTATCGGCTTCGCGGCCTGCCGATCCGGCTGATCCATAATGACTGGCCGGGCTTCTCGCGGCAAAAGCAATTTGCACTCGACCAGTGTAGTTCGACCTGGTGCCTCAACATCGACTCCGACGAGCGACTGGATGACGACCTGCGCGCAGAGCTTCTGGCGCTCGATCTCGAACGGTCCGAGGTGGCCGCCTATTCGATGCGGCGGCCGGACTTTCTTCCCGGCTACGGCTATCCGCCGGACAGCGTGCATTCAAAGTACCACTGCCGCCTCGTCCGCAAAGGCGCGCGCTACGACCTCACCTTGCTCGTCCATGAATCGCTAATCGTGGAAGGCGAAGTTCGACAGCTCAAACGTGGCCGGCTTCTGCACTATCGCAACCTGTCGCTGCAGGAGGACTTCAGCAAGCTGAATGGCTATTCGCGGCTGAAGGCCATCCAAAGCCACCAGCGCGGCAAGACCTCGAACGTATTCAAGATCGCGTTCAAACCGCTGGCGCAGTTTTGCAAGCTCTATTTCATGCAGCGCTTTTTCCTGTGCCGTACGCCTGGCTTCGTCCTTGCGGTGTCGGTCGCCGGCTATGTGTTCATGACCGAAGCCAAGCTCTGGCGGCTCGGCCTCGACAACGCGCCAGCCGAATAAGGAAAGTCTAGCCTATGCCCGCGCCATCGACAGCGCGCGTACCGAAATCCGGTAAAGCGCGCGCTTGATCTCGCGGGCAAAAACCTCGCTCTTCGGGCGCGGCGCGCGATACTGGACGACCGAACCGCCCAGTTGCATGTTGATCTCGCGGATCGCGACGGGCCTGGTCGCCAGAATGCGCATTTGGGTCAGCCAGCGCATCTGAATGGTCGTATCGACCGGGCGATCGAAAACCTCCGTCACCTTCAAAAGCTCGGCAGCCGCCTCGCGACCCACAAGCTGCATCTGCATGCCGAGCCCGACGAGCTTCGGCTGCACCAGCATGGTCTGTTCGTCGCCAGCCACGCGCTCGCCCTTGTCTGTATAGGCGCGATAGGGAAAGCGGATGAAATCTCCTGGCTGCACCGTCTCAAGCGCCAGTTTCAGCATCTGCGGGAACATATCGTCCAGCGGCTGGACATCGTCTTCGACGATCAGGCCGGCATCGAGGCCGCGATCGAGGATGGTCTGCCAAGTCAGCCGATGCGACAGGAAGCAGGCGATCTCGTTGCGGCGCAGCTCGAAGGGATAATGAGGGCGATGCAGCTTGTGCTTGTAGTGCGCGTCGATCGTGCTGTCATCGAGCGTTTCGCCGTCCACGGCGTCGATGATCGTCGTGGCAAGCGGCAGCTTCGTAACCAGTTCGTCGACCTGCGGGCGGCGCTTGACCGCACGCTTGACATGAATGACGAAGGCTTCGGCTCTGGTCATCGGCTCTTCCATTCGCTTGTAGAGCCGGCGAAAGCGCGTTACGCGCCCCGCCCGGCCCAAACCTTGTCATAGACCTGGCGAATGCCATCGGCCTCGCGCCGCAGTGGAAAGTTGGCGCGCGCATGGGCAAGAGCGGCCTCTGCCGCTACCTGCCGCGCCGCATCATCGTCCATGAAGCGGCCAGCACATGCGACTATTGCTGGAAGGTCCTCGCGGGCAACGACATTGCCCGTCACGCCTTCGACGACCAGTTCGGAAAAGGCGCCGACATCGGTTGCCACGACCGGCACGCCGCTCGACATGGCCTCGAGCGGGGTGAGGCCGAAACCCTCCCAGCGCTGCGGCGCGATGTAGAGCGACATCGCCCCAAACCAGGGCGTGATGTCCGGAACCTCGCCGACGAACAGGATGCGGTCGGCAAGACCTGCTGCGGCGGCTTGATCCTTCAGCTTCTGTTCGAACTCGGCATGCTGCACGGTCGTGCGTCCGGATATCACCGCCGACCAACCTGGCCGGCTCGGCAGAAGCTCGACCATGGCCTCGACGAAGAGGTCGACACCCTTCTGGTGGCGGACACGGCCGAAGCAGCCGACATAGTTTTGCGTCGGATCGAGGCCGAGCGCCTTCAGCGCCGCGGCCTTGTCCTTGGGCGGCGTGAACCTGTCGGTGTCGACGCCGTGCATAACCACGGTGCTGGGCACCTTAAGATAGGCGGCTGCCTTGCTGCTGGTGGCAATCACCGCATCCATCCGGCGGATCAGGAATTTCGTCCAGCGCGTGTGGTCGCGCTGCCCGGCAGAGGTGAAGACCAGCGAAAGCGGGGCTCGGAAGATCGACTTCAGCACCAGGCCGGCCAGCATCTCGATATTGCGCCTGGCGTGCCAGATGCGCTTGCGGCCGGAGCGCGGGCGCTTAAGCAGCGAAAACACCTGCCACCAGCGCATCTTTGGCAGATGGTCAGGCAATCCCGGGCCGATAGTCGTGATGCCAAGGCTCCGAGCCTGGATCGGCACGAGCTGGATGACTGTGCTGGTAACGCCCGAAAGACGTCGCTTGATGTGCGGCGCGATCACTTCGACCTGCGCCATGACGGGCGCGGCCGAACGCGCGGTTGCGGCGCGGTGCGTCGCGATCCCGTCGCGGTCTGCCATTGCCTGCTGTCTCAAATGAACTGGACCTCGACCACTTCGTAGCCGCGCGGGCCACCGGGCGCGTTGACTTCGATCGTCTCGCCGACTTCCTTGCCGATCAGGGCGCGGGCGATGGGCGAGGAGATCGAGATGCGGCCCGACTTCACGTCCGCTTCCTGGTCACCGACGATCTGGTAGACCTTTTCCTCTTCGGTCTCCTCGTCGACGAGCTTGACGGTGGCGCCGAACTTGATCTTGTCGCCCGACAGCTTGGAGATGTCGATCACCTCGGCGCGTGCGATCAGGTCCTCGAGCTCATGGACGCGGCCTTCATTCAGGCTCTGCGCCTCCTTGGCGGCATGGTACTCGGCATTTTCGGAAAGGTCGCCATGGGCACGCGCCTCGGAAATCGCCTCGATGATGCGCGGGCGCTCATCCTGCTGACGCCACCGCAGCTCTTCCTTCAGCGTTTCGAATCCGGCGGCGGTCATGGGGACCTTGTTCATGATGGTCTGCCTTTCCTCAAAACGCCCCCCGTCCAAATTCCTTCTGAAAAGACGCGGGCAGGCACAAAAAGAAAACGGTCCAGCAGCCTCGACCGCGGGAACCGTCAGATTCAACTCTGCGCAATATAGCAATCTTCCCGGATTTTTCACGTCAAAAAAGAATGCGGCATAAAATCCACACAGCGGAGGGGTCTGCGGCAATGGGCGAAAGGCCTTGCTTCTCGTCTCACGTCGCTTATGTCCGACCTTATGCGCCCGACAAAGTCGTTTGCCTGGGTTTTTGCGCTTCTGCTTCTCTGCACCGGCCTCGTCGCAGCCGCTGCGGCGCCGCGCGTTTTCGACACGAAAGAGGTCAAAGTCCAGGCTGACATTCTGGCCAGCGGGCTCGAACATCCATGGGGGCTCGCCTTTTTGCCCAGCGGCGACGTCATCGTCACGGAGCGCCCTGGACGCATGCGCATCTTTTCGGACGGCAAGCTGTCCAAGCCGATCGCGGGCCTGCCGAAAATCGCCGTGCACGGGCAAGGTGGCCTGCTCGACGTTGTCGCGTCACTGAATTTTGCGTCCGATCAGCTGGTCTTCTTCACCTTCGCCGAGCCCGGCAAGGGTGGCTCAGGTACTGCCGCCGCTCGCGGAAAACTGGTGCGTGAAGGCGAGAACGCACGGTTGGAGGACGTGAAGATCATCTATTCGATGAAGAAAAAGACCTCTTCGCCGCTCCAGTTCGGCTCGCGGCTGGTGTTCGCGCCGGACGGCACATTGTTCATCACCACCGGCGACCGTGGCGAAGGCATGCGGGCGCAGGACAAGCACGACAGCGCCGGCGCTGTGCTGCGCGTCGAGCCCGACGGCTCGATCCCCCCGGACAATCCATATGCAGACGGCAAGAAGGGCCTGCCGGCCCTATGGTCCAAGGGGCACCGCAATATTCAGGGCGCCGCCTATGATCCGCTCACCAAGGGGCTGATCACGACGGAGCACGGCCCTATGGGCGGCGACGAGGTCAACCGGCCCGAAGCCGGCAAGAATTATGGCTGGCCGATCATCACCTATGGCCGCGACTATTCCGGCGCCAAGATCGGCATCGGCACGGCCGCCCCCGGCTACGAGCAGCCTCTATATTACTGGGACCCTTCCATCGCGCCATCCGGGCTTGCTATCTATGAGGGCAGCATGTTCCCCGAATGGAAGAATGATCTTCTGGTGGGGGCGCTGAAATTCGAGCTCATTGCCCGCCTGACCCGCGACGCGCAAGGCAAGATCACCGGCGAGGAGCGCATGTTCAAGGGCGCCTTCGGCCGCATCCGCGATGTGCGGGAGGCGCCCGACGGCTCGGTGTGGCTGCTGACCGACGAAGAGGACGGCCAGATCATCCGCCTGTCGCGCGCGAAATAGCGAACTGCGCGCGCCCGCTTCGACGGCGCGCGCGCTGAGCTTCCGCTTTCGGGAGGTTGTCCGCGTCTCAGCCCTTCGTTTTGACGAAGGCATCTATCTGTGCCGAGAGGTCGGCATATTCCTCGCAGCCCTTGCCACAACGCATTTCGATCTCAGCCAGCTGCCGACGCGCGGCCATCACGTCGCCGAGTTGGAGATGCGCTTCGCCGAGATATTCCCGCACCAACGTGTAGTTGGGATCGATGCGCAATGCTTCCTCGTAATAGCCAAGGCCGACCAGCACTCGCCCCTGCTTGCGGTGCGAATAGCCGAGATAATTCAGGATACGCGGATCGGATTTGTTGGCGGCAAGGCTGAGGACCTCGATCGCCTCGCCATAGCGGCCAACCATGGCCAGGTCCCGCCCGGCGGCGTAGATGCTGTCATCGTCGAGCATGCTCTGCTTCTTGGCGGCGACGCATTTGCTGCGCTTCTTGTCCCACGCCTCGCCCTTCTTGCACTGGGAGACGGTTGGACCGCTGCTGCCGGTTCCCGGCCCACCATCTTCGGCAGCGAACGCGACAGCACCGGTGAGCGGAAGAGCAAGCATCAGGCAGGCAGCCTGAGCGGCGAGGCGTATGCGCATCGGAAAGTCCTCCTCAAAAAAACTTCGTATGACGCGCTAACGCCGCCGAGCCCTCGACTCTTCCCGACGCACCAAAAACTTCATAAAGCAGAGCGCCTATTTGGCGTGCAGCGGCCAGAGCGCCGGCCATTTTTCCGGCCCGCCGCCATATTCGCCATCGCACTCGCCCTTGGCGCGTGCTTCCAGAAGCACGAAGGCCGGGCCGTCACCCTCGGTGCGGAGCTTCCACTTATTCCAGCTGCCGCAGTCACCAAGGCCGCGCCCCTTGAAGAAGGCTGTCATAACCCGCGCCGACTGGTCCCAATCGATATTCCAGGCTTGCCAGACGGTCGTCGGCCCCTCGTCGGACATGTCAGGCAGAGCAAGCTGATCAATCTCGCTGCCCCGGTCGACAAAGACCGCGAAAGGTTGGTTATAGGCACCGGCATCACCGCAAGGCAGCACCAGCAGGCGGAGATCATTCCCCACGGCAGCGTCAAACCCGCCATAACCGAATTGGCCTTCATCGTAGAAGCTGCAACTGCCGGTATCCTTGAAGCGTCCGCGGATCGCCTCCGGAACGTCGGCGATAGACGAGATCTCGCGCACGTCGATCGTCGGACTGGTGCCCTCGCCCTTCACCTGCAGCGCATCCTTGGCCTTCAGCCGCCCCTGCGCCTCGTCGGTGAAGATCAGCGCACCGACCAGCCCCGCAAGCGAGAAAGTGGAGCGCCCTTCGCCTGCGCCCGATTTGTAGGCGATCTCCAGCTTGCTTGCATTGCGCAGCGCATCGAGCAGCTTCATCGTCTCTGGGTCGCCCGGAAAGCCGTATTCGCCGGTTTCTTCGTTGCGACTGGCCTTGGCGAGCGGAAGCTTAAGCACCTCCTTGCCATCGGCGACGAACCCGATGTCGCTGCCGCCAGCCAGAGCTTCGGGCGCGGCCACCAGCACTTCCAGCGGCGCATCAGGCCCGGCCTTGCGCGAAAGCGTGAAGGCGCTGACAGCCGGATGCGCGGGCGACTTCGCCGGCGTCTGGATCCGGCAGGCCAAAGCCACCGAACAGGAAACCTCGAAATCCTTGATCTGCTTGTAGGAGCCGGCTGAAGCTGCCGACACCCCGCAAACGCACAGCAACGCCGTGACCAGAAGCAAACGCATGCGAAAATTTTCCCTCAATGCCGTGTGGCTATCCTGATGCCACCCGTGGCCCCTTGTCGCCACAAGCCGCGATGCTATGACAAGCGCCCAATCTTCTCCAGCCAGCCGAACATCAGAAATGACCCGTATCCAGGCCAATCTGCTTCTATTGCTTGCCGGTGCCATGTGGGGCATGGGCTTTGTCGCCCAATCGTCCGCCATGGGCTCGATCGGGCCTTTCGTGTTCATCGGCCTGCGCTTCACGCTGGCGACGCTGGCAGTGCTGCCTTTTGCGATACGGGAGGGACGCCGCGCCAGGCAAAAGCTGACCATGCGCAACTGGCTCGCCTTTCTCTGGGTCGGGCTGATGATGCTGGGCGCGATCGTCTTCCAGCAGGTCGGCCTGCTCTACACCACGGTCACCAATTCGGGCTTCCTCACCGGCCTCTACGTGGTGATGACGCCGCTGTTTGCGGTCGTCCTCTTCCGCAATTGGCCGCACCCGATCGTCTGGCCCGCGGCGCTGACCGCCTTTGCCGGCATCTGGTTCCTTTCGGGCGGCGCAATCGACCGGCTCACCGTGGGCGACTGGCTGACCGTCCTGGCGGGTGGTTTCTGCGCCATGCAGGTCATCTTCATCGCGCGGGCTGCATCCGGCACCGGCCGGCCGATCACGTTGGCGGTGACGCAATTTGCGATCTGCGCCGTCACTGGACTGGCCATCGCGTTTATTCACGAGCCGATCGACTGGAGCGCGATCCGCATCGCTGCGCCCGAAATCGCCTATGCCGGCATCTTCTCCGGCGGCATCGCCTTCACCCTACAGGTGATCGGCCAGCGCTACACCAGCGCGGCGCAGGCGGCGATCTTCCTGTCGTCCGAAGCGCTGTTTGCCGCCCTGTTCGGCGCGTTGATCCTGGGCGAGCGGCTGCCCCCTAGCGGTTTCCTCGGCTGCAGCCTGATCTTCGCGGCGATCCTTGCCGTCGAGGTGCTGCCGGCATTGCTGGTCAGGGACCGCGCCTCGGAAACGGCCTGACCCGTTACAAGAAAAGCGTCAGGCCCTGAAGATCAGGGCCGCGCCGCCTGCGATCAGCGCAAAGCCGAGCGCATGGTTCCAGGTCAGCGCTTCCTTGAGGTAGAACACCGAGAACACCGCAAAGACCGTCAGCGTGACGACTTCCTGAATGGTCTTCAGCTCGGCCGCCGAATAGGCCTGGCTGCCGATGCGATTGGCCGGAACCGCGAGCCAGTATTCAAGGAAGGCAATCATCCAGCTCACGATGACCGCCATGTAGAGCGGCGCGCTCTTGAATTTGAGATGACCGTACCAGGCAAACGTCATGAAGACGTTCGAGGCGACCAGCATCAGGACCGGCGCGATCTTGGGCGACAACAGGAAGGACATGGGGGGAAGCCATTTGTTGGGGGAGAAGTACCATTTCAGGAAATCATTTCTCCGTGTCAACCGCCCTCGCGGCGCCATCTGACCCATCTTGTCCAACATCGCGCGTGACGTTGTCCGCAAATGGGCTATCATCCGCAAAGCGGGGCAAGGACGACGCCTGTGGAGTCAAAGTCCGACAGGGAATGGGATCTGACTATCGGTCCCGACACCGTTCGCCTCTTCATCGAAAAGGCGAAGGCGATCAGCGCGGCCGTGAACGACGACTATTTCGATGGCGCCGAACACGAGGTTGCGATCGACGGCGAGGCGCACGAAAGCCATGCCCATGACGGACTTGCCGAGGAAGAGTCTGAAAACCTCACCGAAGAGGAACTGCGCGAGCTCATCGACGACCTGAATGTCGACGAGGCGGCCGAACTCGTCGCGCTGGTCTGGGTCGGCCGCGGCGACTACGAGGCCTCGGAATGGCAAGAGGCGGTGACCGAAGCGCGCCGGCGCGGCAACAACCGCACCGCCAAATATCTGCTCGGCTTGCCCATGCTGGGCGACTGGCTCGAAGAAGGGCTCGAAGCCATCGGCGCGTGACAGCGCGACACCATTCGTGATCGGCATGCGGCAACCGGTACAGCGATGTCACCGTTGCTGTGCCGATGAAGAAGTTTTCGCACGGAATTTTCGCGACACTTCTGCCCGCGCTGGCCATGGCGCTGCTTTGCGTAAATTCCGCAAAGGCCCAGTCGATGGCACTGCCGCAGAAGGTTCCAGTGCCGAAGGTCTTTTCGCCGCCCGCGGGAAATATTCCACCCGCAAGGCTCGGCGGCACGCCCGTGCCCGAACCGCGCCCGGACGCCGAGGGCGGCAAGACAGGTGAGGCTGCTACGCCAAATGGCGAAGACCCTGCGACTCCCGACAGGGCACCTTTGCCCGAGAAAGCTCCGGCACGAGCGCCGCCCACTGGCAAATCCCAGGATACCGACAAGGTCGAGCCACCGGACCCGCGTTCAAACGCACCACGCTCGGCCATCATGCCGGCGGACGAAGCCGCCTGCCGGGCAAGACTGAATGCACTCGGTGTCCGCTTTGAGGAACGCCCGCCCGAAAGCAGCACCTCCGGTTGCGCCCTGCCCTATCCGATCTCCGTGAAGACGCTCGGCAAAGGCATCGAGCTCGAACCGGACGCGCTGATGAACTGCAGCCTGGCCGAGGCAGCAGCGCGCTTTGCGGAAAACATCATCGCCCCGGCAGCGAGGAACACCTATGGCGAAGAGCTCAAATCGGTATCTCAGGTCTCCGCCTATGCCTGCCGCCCGCGCAACGGCGCCGCCAAGCTATCCGAACATGCCTTCGGCAATGCGCTCGACATCGGTCATTTCAGCCTTTCGAAAGGCACCGAGATAGACGTCGAAACCGCCCCGGACGAGAAGGCCGCAAAATTCCTCGCCGATATCCGCAAGGCCGCTTGCGGTCCGTTCAAGACCGTTCTCGGGCCAGGCAGCGATGCCGACCATGCCCGGCATCTGCATTTCGACCTCGAACCGCGCAGGCATGGCGGCACATTCTGCGAATAGAAAAGCCGCATTCGCGCCACAGGCGTAAACCCCGGCGCTGACCATTCCTTTACCCTCGCGACCTATCCTGCCGACTTCAGGATAGGAAGCCGCGAATGGCCCAAAAACTTCATGCCGCGCGAGCAGGGGCACGGCGATTTGGCATCGCTCGCGCCTCCGCAATCGGCGCCGCAGCATTGATTGCCGCGATCGTCACCTCGTGCAGCACCGAGGGCGTGTTGCGCCCGGAGGTCGACGTGGGCCTGCAGACATCGGCCGTTCCGCCAAGGGTCATGCAGCCGGTACCGGCATACACCGCCAACGAACCTGCCCCTGCCCCGATGGGGGCAGCGCTTGCTCCCATGGAGCCGCCGACATCGGTGGGCGGTTCGTACGAGGACTACGAAACCGAGGGCCCGGCCCAAGCCAGCAAGCCTTCGCTCGAGCAGGCCGAGCCCCAGACGCAGGTCGCCGCAGTCATTCCGCCCGCTGCGGTGAGGCCGACAGGCTTGCAGACGCTGGTCCCCTCGAACCCGACGATGGTCGCCTATCCGCGCATGAACACGCCGATGTCGCCTGGCGCCGCGATGCCGGCAGATGAGGTCGCCTGCCGTAATGACCTGAAACGTCTCGGCGTGACTTTCCGCAACCTGGCGCCGATCAACGATGGCGGCGCCTGCCGCATCGACTATCCGGTTCTCGTCTCGGCCATAGGCAGCGTGCAGATGAAGCCGGCCGCGACGCTCAGCTGCCGCATGGCGGCGACCTTCTCGCGCTGGACCCGCAGCGAGCTGGTGCCGGCCGCCCGCTGGCGCTACTGGTCGGGTGTCCGGACCATCCACCAGGGTTCGAGCTATTCCTGCCGCCGCATCGCGCGGACCACTGTCCCGTCAGAGCATTCCAGGGGCAACGCGCTCGACGTCATGCGCATCGAGCTGACCAGCGGCAAGGACATCGACGTGCGCAAGCCCGGCTGGTTCGCCTTCCGCGAAAAGGGCTTTCTCAACACGGTGCGGGCCGATGGCTGCGACTATTTCACCACCGTGCTCGGCCCCGGCTACAACTACGACCATCGCAACCATTTCCACTTCGACATCAAGCCGCGCAAGAACGGCTACGTCGCCTGCCGGTAACCGACGACAGGCGACGCGGTCGTCAGCCTGTTGCTGAACCTGTCACCGCCTGAGCGAGCACTTGTTCGCCGACCGAAGAAGCATCCAGTTCGAAAAACATCCCTTCACGAACAGGCCGTCGGAGCGTGCGTTCGCCTTTCGGTGACAGCTTGAGCACGCCCGCATCATGAAGGTCATGGATCTTCGTGCGCGACACACCGAGTTCGGCAGCCAGCAGCCGGTCCAGTCGCAGGCAGCATGGCAAGGGAACGCGCAAATCGATCCGAATGCCGTCGAACGACGCCGGATCTCCAGTCAGCACTTGCTTGGCCACTCTTGCTTCGCCGAACTCTTCTATGCGTCCGGCACTGCGCCGCAGGCCGTCGATATCGAAGGCAAACACCTCGATCCGGCGATGGTCATTGGCCTGGAGCGCCTCGAGCAGCAGAGGATCGATATCCCGGACATTGCGGCGCTCGAACAGCGGCCGGTTCCAGGTGTTTTCGCAGTCGCTGCATTTGTAGATGAGCCAGGCGTCGAGCCGTTTGCCATTGGCATTCAGTCTTGCTTTGCCGCTGCTCTGAAAGGGTTTGATGCCGCCGCATCGGCCACAGGTGAGCCACGGACGCGGTGCGATGAGTGAAGTAACGATCCATTGGACATGGAGAGTGCTGGACATGCCGGCTTGCCTTCCTCGCTGGGAAGTTCGTCAAGACGGCGCTGAGAAGCCTCGCACGGAGGCGCGATGTGACAGGAAATTCGAGGGCGATTGAGGAGCGAACGCCGGAGCGAGCAATGCCCGGCAGCAGTCCAGCCTGCCATACCAGTCTCAACCGCCACCTCGAAGAACGCAGAATAAATGGTTCAGCAACGCGACTGCATTACTGCTGCTATCGGGTAGAACTGCGGAGACCGGCGGTTATGTGGGCAAAGTCAAAAACCGGAGCTGATGAAAATAGGGCGCACTCATAACGTGAAAAATACGGCAGGCGCAACCGGATAACTTCACGCCCCGCTTGGCTGTTGGCCGGGTTTCATACTGCGCCAAGGTGACAACAAGTGCGTCATCACGCTCCCACGCAACAAAAATCGGCCCGGCCTATTTTCGATGACCCTGCGGCAATGCTATGGAGCGGCGATGTTATACGTCGAACTTGCTATCGTCGTCGTCCTCATCTGTGTCAACGGCCTCCTGGCCATGTCTGAACTTGCAATCGTCTCGGCCAGGCCAGCCCGGCTCAAGGCGATGATCGACCGCGACGTCAGAGGCGCAGGTCGCGCTCTGGAACTCGGCTCCAATCCCGGCCGCTTCCTCTCCACCGTACAATTCGGCATCACGCTGGTCGGCATCCTATCGGGCGCCTTTTCGGGCGCCACGCTGGGCCAGCGTCTCAGCCAGATGCTCATGGACAACGGCATGTCGAGCGGCGTTGCCAACGCGCTTGGCGTGGGCCTGGTCGTGGCTGTCATCACCTATGCCTCGCTCATCGTCGGCGAGCTGGTTCCCAAGCAGATTGCCCTGCGCAATCCGGAGCAGATCGCCGCACGCGTGGCGCCGATAATGAACGTGCTCGCCATGGCCGGCGCGCCGCTGGTTTGGCTGCTCGATATCTCCGGCCGCAGCGTGCTGTGGCTTCTTGGCCAGCGCGGCGAGAGCGAAGAAAAGGTCACCGACGAGGAGATCAAGATGCTTGTCGCCGAGGCGGAGCATCATGGCACGATCGAATCCGACGAGCGCCGCATGATCGCGGGCGTCATGCGCCTGGGCGACCGCGCCGTGCGCGCGGTGATGACGCCGCGCCCCGAGATCGACTGGTTAAACCTGCATGCCGATGAGGCATCGATCCGCAAGCTTCTGATCGAGACGCATCATTCCCGCCTGCCGGCCGGCGAAGGCAGCATCGACGCGATGGTGGGCGTGGTGCAGACGCGCGAGATCCTCGCCACCATCCTGCTGGGCCGTGGCTTCGATGCAGCCAAGCACGTACGCCCCGCCCCGATCGTCCACGACCAGGCGGACGCGCTCGACGTGCTCGCCACGTTGAAGGAATCCGACATACCGATGGCGCTGGTGCATGACGAATACGGCCATTTCGAAGGCATCGTCACGCCGGCCGACATCCTCGAGGCGATCACCGGCGTGTTCCGCGCCGACATCGACGAAAGCGATTTTGCCCCCGTGCAGCGCGAGGACGGCTCGTGGCTCCTGGCGGGCTACATGCCGGCCGACGAGATGGCTGACCTGCTCGACATCGACCTGCCGGAGAACCGCGACTACGAAACCGTCGCCGGCTACGTGCTGGCGCATATGCACCACCTGCCCGCGACGGGCGAAAGCGTCGACGCGCAGGGCTGGCGCTTCGAAGTCGTCGATCTCGACAACCGCCGCATCGACAAGATTTTGGCCGCCAAGTTGCCGAATGCGTGACGCCGTTAAGCAAGCCGCTTCAAGGTCTTGCCGTCACGACATGAATCAGAATCTGACCTGTCCCGGATAAAGCACAGGGCGGCATCGCTGCCGCCCTGCCCGTCCCTGGGAGGAAATGTCCTGGCTGCTCAGGCAGCCTTCGTTGCGGCTGCGGCCGCATCGGCCTCGCGAGCGGCTTTGAGCGCCTTGGCCCACCAGACGGTTTCGTCCAGCAGCGCCTTGCCGGCCTGGTTGATGTGTTCGAATTCCTCGATCTTCTTGCCCTCCCTGATGGCAAGGAAATCGCCCCACACGATGTGAACCGCCGTCTTGGTCGGCGCCATCTGCAACTCGACCGCATGCATGCGCAGCTGCTCCACGGCGCGCGCACCACCGACGCCGCCATAGCCGATGAAGCCGGCCGGCTTCTTGTTCCATTCGTTGTAGGCGTAGTCGAGCGCGTTCTTCAGCACGGCGGTCGGGCCGTGATTGTATTCGGCGGCGGTGAAGACGAAGCCGTCGAGCGAAGCGACCTTCTCCTGGAACTTGCGCGCGACCTGGCTCTGCGAAGGGCCCCATGCCGGAGAAACGGCCTCATCGAAGAAGGGCAGCGGATAGTCGCGCAGGTCGATCACTTCGACCTCGACATCGCCGCGCGCCTTGGCCAGACTGACGAACCATTCGACGGGCTTGTCGGCGAAACGCGTCGCTCGCGTGGAGCCGACGACTACGCCGATTTTGGGCTTGGACATCGTATTTGTCTCCTTTTGAAATCTGGTAACCAATGGATACCGAGACTATATAAGTGACCTAGAAAACGCCGCACAAGGAGGCACTTTTTTGAAACCTAGGCACCTGCACAACACCGAGGACTGCCGGGCCGTCAGCGATATCCTGCAGCGCGTGGGCGACAAATGGACCGTGCTTGTCGTCAGCCGGCTGGGTGACGGCCCCATGCGCTTCAACGAGTTGCGCCACATCATCGGCGGCATCTCGCAGAAGATGCTGACCACGACGCTACGCGGATTGGAGCGCGACGGCTTCGTCACGCGCACGGTCTTCCCCACCATCCCCCCACGGGTCGACTACGAACTCACCGACCTTGGTCACGAGCTTCTGGTGCCGGTCACCGCGCTGGGCGAATGGGCGCGCAAGAACACCGCGCGCGTGACCGAGGCGCGGATGAAATTCGATCTGGCGAATGCGAAGGCTTAGTCGGTCCTAAAAGCTTCATTCCACCGGTACAGGCTTCGGCTTGCCCTCGCCGTCCAGCGCCACCATGACGAAATCCGCGTCGGTCACCCGTTCCATCAGGTCGGTGAGATAGCGCTGCGCCCAGGCTTCGACTTTCAGCGTCATCGAGGTGCGGCCCACGCGCGTGACATGGGTGTAGATGCACAGCGTGTCGCCGATCTTCATCGGCTTGGCGAAGGACATTTCCTTCACCGCCGCCGTCACGACGCGGCCCTTGGCGCGTTCGGCGGCGCGGATGCCGCAGGCAAGGTCCATCTGCGCCATCACCCAGCCGCCAAAGATGTCACCGGCGGCGTTGGCATCGGCCGGCATCGCCAGCGTGCGCAAGGTAAGCTCGCCCGTCGGCTTGCCGTCTGCGAAATGGGGCATCTGGAATCTCCGAAAACATCTCCTGCATGGATGGCAGTTGCAGCCGCGTTGGGCAAGTTTTGGGCACGAGTGACATTTTCGCCCGTCGCTTTTTTCACAGGCCATGCCGGTCGCCCATAGGCCGAGGCGGTGGAACGGGGTCTAGGCTTGAATCGATACTTCAGCCAGTTCGCGGACGGTCTTTCGTTTCCCATGCAAGACTATGATTTCATTGTCGTCGGCTCCGGCTCCGCAGGCTCTGTGGTTGCGGAAAAACTGTCGGCCAGCGGGCGCTTCTCGGTGCTGGTACTGGAGGCAGGTGGCACCGACCGTCGCTTCTTCGTGCAGATGCCGCTGGGCTACGGCAAGACCTTCTTCGACCCGGCGGTAAACTGGAACTACAAGACCGAACCCGACCCAGGTCTTGCCGGCAATGCCGACCACTGGCCGCGTGGAAAACTGCTCGGCGGCTCGAGCTCGATCAACGCCATGGTCTGGATCCGCGGCCAGCGCGAGGACTTTGATGGCTGGGCAGCGGCCGGCAACACCGGCTGGGGTTTTGACGACCTCCTGCCAATCTTCAAGGCGATCGAGGACAACGAGGCCGGTACCGACGAATGGCGCGGGCGCGGCGGCCCGATCCACGTGACCGACAATCGCAGCCGCGTGCATCCCCTCACCCACCGCTTCCTGAAGGCCGGGCAGCAGGCAGGCCTCGCCCTCAATCAGGATTTTAACGGCGCTGCCCAGGAGGGCGTCGGCGTTTATCAGATCAACACCAAGAGCGGCCGCCGCTGGTCCGCCGCCCGCGCCTTCCTACGCCCGGCGATGAAGCGCGCCAATATCCGCGTCGTCACCAACGCGCTGGCAACAAGAATCCTGTTCGAGGGCACCCGCGCGGTCGGTATCGAATATCTGAAGCATGGCCGCACGATCACTGCGCGCGCCGGTCGCGAGGTAGTGCTGTGCGGCGGCTCGGTCAACACGCCGCAGCTCCTGCAGCTTTCCGGCGTCGGCCCGGCCGATCTCTTGAAAAACCTCGGCATTCCGGTGGTACACGCCAACGCCCATGTCGGCGCCAATCTGCAGGACCACCTCGGCATCAACTACACCTATAAGGGCCGCCTGCCGACGCTGAACCAGACCCTGCGCCCCTGGTGGGGCAAGATGCTGGTCGGCATGCAATATCTGCTTCTGCGCACCGGGCCACTGTCGATGAGCATGAACCAGGGCGGCGGCTTCTTCCGCACCGATGCGGGCCAGACGCGCCCTAACATGCAGCTCTATTTCCAGGCATTCTCGACCGTTCTGCCCAAGCCCGGCGAGCGCCCCATCCTGACGCCCGATCCATGGCCGGGCTTCTCCATCGGCCTATCGAACTGCCGGCCGTCGAGCCGCGGCTCGATCATGATCCGCTCGCGCAATGCGCTCGACTATCCGAAGATCGTGCCCAACGGCTATTCCACCGAGACAGACGTCGCCGAAATGCTGGCGGCCGTAAAATTCGTGCGCAAGATCGCGTCGATGCCGGCAATGAGCGAGGTCATTACGGAAGAGGTGTTGCCCGGCCCGAAATGCGTGGGCGACGACGAGCTGATCGCCGATTTCCGCAAGCGCAGCGGCACGGTCTATCACCCCGTCTCCACCTGCCGCATGGGACCGGACGCTTCGCAGTCCGTGGTCGATCCGCGCCTCAAGGTGCACGGCCTGGCGGGCTTGCGCATCGTCGACGCCTCGATCTTCCCCGACAACATTAGCGGCAACACCAACGCAGCTTCCATCATGACCGGCTGGAAGGGCGCGGAGATGATTTTGGAGGACCACCCATGAAAATCACCGACGTAAAAACCTTCGTCGTGGGCAATCCGCCGCCGGGCATCGGCGGGCGCTATTTTATCTTCGTCAAGCTCACGACCGACAGCAACGTGGTCGGCTATGGCGAGGCCTATAACGCCACATTCGGTCCGCATGTCACCGCCCGCATGATCGAGGACCTCGCCGAGCGCTACCTGGTCGGGCGTGATCCGCACGACATCGAAACCTTCTTCCGCCGCGCCTATTCCTCCGGCTTCTCGCAGCGCCCGGACATTTCCGTCATGGGCTGTTTTTCGGCGCTGGAAATTGCCTGCTGGGACATCATCGGCAAGGAAGCGAACAAGCCAGTCTACAAGCTGCTCGGCGGCCAGGTACACGAGGCGCTGCGCTCATACACCTATCTCTATCCCACCACCGGCAGCGCCGTACCGGCCGAGGCCGACAATCCCGACAAGAACGTCTACAACGATCCGGACCTCGCCGCCGAATGCGCGCTCGCCTATGTCGAGCAGGGTTTCAACGGGGTGAAGCTCGACCCCGCCGGCCCCTACACCGCCTTCGACGGCCACCAGCCACGCCTTATCGACATCGACCTGTCGGCACGCATGCTGAAGGCGATCCGTGAGGCGGTCGGCGACCGCGCTGACATTCTGTTCGGCACGCATGGCCAGTTCACGGCATCGGGCGCGCTGCGCATGGCCAAGGCCATCGAACCCTACGATCCGCTGTGGTTCGAGGAACCAGTGCCACCGGACATGCCGGAAGTGATGGCGCAGGTTGCGCGCGGCACGTCGATCCCCATCGCGACAGGCGAGCGGCTGACGACCAAGTTCGAATTCGCCCGCGTCATCGAAAACCGCGCCGCCACCATCCTGCAGCCGGATCTCGGCCGTTCTGGCGGCATTCACGAAACCAAGAAGATCGCGGCCATGGCCGAGGCCTACCACATCCAGATCGCGCCGCATTGCTATTGCGGGCCGATCGTAGGCGCCGCCAACATCCAGCTTGCGACGACCCTGCCCAACTTCCTCATCCTCGAGTCTCTGAAGCAGTGGGACGGCTTCCACGAAAAGCTGCTCAAGAAGAAGATCGAATGGCAGGACGGCAACGTCATCCCGTCGAAGGAACCCGGCCTCGGCGTCGAGCTGGACGAAGCGGTGTGCCAAGCGCATCCCTGGACCGGCACGGAGTTGCACCTGCAGATGACTCAGGAGCCGCTGTTCCCATAGGGCAAAAATCCGATTCCGGATCAGCGGCTTGGCCGCCGATCCGGAATCATTTTCTCATCTACTCTCGCATTGCGGCAACCGACACGAAGAACTCTTCCGGCCCATCCACTTCGACCAGACGTCGCTTGTCGATCAGCCAGAAGCGATTGCCCACCGCGCGAACGAAGCTGCGGTCGTGCGACACCAAGAGGCAACTCGCCTCGCGTTCCAGCAACTCCGTCTCCAGCGTCTCCTGCCCATCGATATCGAGATGGTTGGTCGGCTCGTCGAGGAGATAGAAATTTGGGTTGGCAAGGCGCAGCGCGAGCATGCCGAGCCGGGCCCGCTGCCCGCCGGAGAGCCTGCCGATCGGCCGGTCCTGCATGTCGACATTCACCCCTGCCCCGGCCAGCAATGATCGCGCGCGTTGGTCGCCGATGTCGAAGCGCCGGCCGATCATGGCCAGCGGCGTATCGTCGTCGCGAAGATCAGCCAGCGCCTGGTCGGCATAGCCCAGCACCACCGAGGGCGTCGCCCTGAGTGTATCGGGAACCGAACCGGCCTCGGTGATGGCCTTTCGGATCAAACTCACGAGTCGCGACTTGCCGGCGCCGTTGCGGCCAAGCAGGACGATGCGGTCGCCCTGGCAGATCCAGCGCTTGCCGGTCTTGAACAGTAGCGTCCCGTCCGGCGTCTCGACCGCCGCATCGTCCAACGTCACCAGCACCTTGGCATGCGTGCCGCGATTGGTGAGTTTTATCGCACCGGCGGATCGCTCCTGATGCGCCGGGCGCGCGGCGTCTTCCAGCCGCTCCGCCCGCTGCTTCAACTGCTTGGTCTTCACAACCAGAAGATCGCTGCCGGAGTTGATGCCGATATTGTTGAGCTTGGCCGCCTGGCGGCGCAGTTGCTGCGCGGTCTTCATGTCGCGCTGAAACTTGCGCTCGTCCGCGGCATCGATTTCGTCCAACGCTTCCCGCGCCCGGCTATAGGGCAACGAAAAGCCCTGCGACTGCTCGGGCCTCAGAAACAACGTTCGGTTCGTCGTGGCGTCGAGAAAGGCGCGGTCGTGGCTCGACATCACAACCGGCACGTCGCGCGGCAATGCGGTCAGCCATTCCTCGAGCTGGCTGATGCGGGCAAGGTCGAGATGGTTGGTCGGCTCGTCGAGCAGCAGTACGTCGGGCTCCGTGACCCAGACGCGCGCGAGCAACGCCAGGCGCTGCCAGCCGCCGCTCAGCTTGCCGAGCGGGCGCCGATAGAAATCCTGCGGCACGTCGAGCGAAGCCAGCACGACATCGACGCGCCAGGCCTCCGTTTCGGCCTGTTCGGCCGGAAGCGCCTGATGGACGGCGTCGTAAAATGGCGTAGCCAACAGGCCTGCCGGAACATCCTGCTCGACATGGCCGACACGCAGGCCGCGGGAGCGGGTGATCTCGCCGGCGGTCGGCTCAAGGCTGCCGGCAATGCATCTCAGCAGCGTGGATTTTCCACGACCGTTGGCGGCGATGAGGCCGAGGCGGTCGCCTGCTTCGACAGCAAAATTTAGGTTCGAAAAGAGCGGCGCACCGAGGGTGATGCCGAGATTGCGGGCATTGATCAAAGCCATGGTCGTTCTCTGGTCTTGCCGAGCGTTTTGGCAGCGGAACCACTCGCGGTTCGGGCTGCTTCGACCTGCTCTTGTTCCTTGGGCGCAGGCCGTCATGGCTCGGTTGATTTCTGATTGATTTGCGTTTCGCCGAGCCAGCAGGCTCGGCGGCACGCTACCACTCAGGGCAGACCAGGAAGATTTGTCTGAAAAGACGGTCTCTGATCAGCCCTGCAGACGCATCCGCAGGGCATGAACGGGGCCGCGCTGGCGGTCGTGCCGGAATAACGTATTCACGCGCAGCCCTCCTTCTTGAATGAGTTGACGCCAAGTTCAATACCGGCACGAAAGAAAAGATGCAACCCAACGTGGCCGGTCCAATGTCTTGGCCGGCTATTCGCAATCTGCAGGTCACGTTTAGACAACAGTCCTTGCGACAACCAAACCGAAAGCGTCGGTTTGCCCGGCGGTCAGGCCGAGCAAACCGAAATGAACGTCAGGCCGGAGCCTTGGACAAAGTTTCGAGGTTGCTCCGCAGAGTGTCGACCGGCTGCTTGAGGATCGGCTCGACGCCGGGAAGCGCCAGCACCTTGTCGAGCTCGGCATTGATCGTCGGCAGGTTGGCCGAGATCAGCGTGGCAAGGGCGGTGCGCCCCGTGGCGGGCAACTGCGCGGCCAGACCGTTGACCTTGCCAAGTTCGGCATCAGCCTCCTGCAGCTTGGGCACTGCGGTCTGAGCGCTCGCCGCATCCGATACCTGACTCAGCGAAGTCTTCACGGTATCGAGCGCCGTGGCAGTCTGTTTGGCGATGTCGGAGCCGCCGGGTACGGCGTTTAGCGCGGCCAGGGCCTGCGTGGCGCGCGTCTTCAAATCGCCTCCCGGAATTCCCGCGGTCATTCCAGGATCAACGCCTTGGTGCGGCTCGGTTGTGGGCTGCTGCTGGGCGACCTGAGGTCCTGCCGGCTGGTTCCTCTCGCCAAACCACCACCATGCACCACCCGCAATCAGGATGGCAGGGATGACCCACAGCCAGTTGGCCGATGAAGAGGGCGCTTGTTGCGCTGCAGCCGCCCGCTGGGCCTGGATGTCCACCGTCGGACTCGTCGCTGTCGTCGCTGCGGCACGCGGTGGCGGCGGGGCCGCTATGTCACCGAGCAAGCCTGCGCCTTTCAGTATGTCGGTAAAGCCAGGAGGAAGCGCGGCCTGGATGTGGCTCGACTGCGATTTGAGCAGTTGCGCGAGCCCGGAAACGTCGAGCCCCCGCGCAACCGTTTCCTTTGCCAGCGCACCGGTCACTACCGGCGCCAGAACGCCCATCAGCGACGAGGCCGCGCTCTGGTTCGTGCCGGCAAATTTCGAAACGGCGCCAGCCAACGTCTGCGTGGCCGAACCGCCGAGCAGCGACGAAACCGTGTTGAGCCCGTTTTCCACCAGCGTCTTGCGGTCCGAGCCAGCGAGCATTTGGGTCAGATTGTCGAACGTTCCGGTGGGTTGTCTTGCAACCGTGTCGTAGAGCTTGCGTGCCCCATCGGGCGTCGTGGCGATCTTGGCAAAGCCGCCAAGAAGCGCAGGAACGATAGCCGAAGTGGCTTGCTCGGTCACGTTCCCGTCGAGACCGACGAGTGTCCCGATGCGGCTCATCGTGTCCGGCGTCAGGAATTGCATGATATGCGAGATGAGATTCGTGGCCATATTCATCCTCCACGTGCAGGAGAGCGACAGACCCTGGCGTTCATGGACTGCATTGAACCGCCATGGTCGGCGTTTCTAGGCAAGTCGGTTCAGCTCAGCTGTTATTTTACCATCCGAGCCATGGCACCGCCAGCTTTGCAGCCGCAAAAGTGAATTGACAGCCTTGCAGCACGGCCTGCGGCACTGCGGAAATTACCGGTCGCGCGGCGACCGGTGCCCATATGAAAGGCCGGTCACACTGGACCGGCCCTTGGAAATCAGTGCCGAAAGGCTACTTCATGCTTTCGACCGCTGTCGCCATCTTGTCTTTGTCGATCATCATCTTCACGTGCTCGCCGGGCTTGAAATGGTCGAGCTTAACTTCGGGCCGGGTCATGACGGACATGCCGTCTTCCATCGTGATCATGTGCTTCTTCATGTCGATCGACTTGATCTTGCCTTGCATCTCACCAGCCATCGCCGACGAAATGAGCAACATGGACATGAGGGCAGTTCCAAGGACGGTTTTCATGAGGCTTCTCCTAAATCCTGGCGCTGCAAATGCGCCGTGGGCCGGCGTGCAGGCGCTGAGCGAGTGGCTGGCTAACGCGTGACCCGCAAAACGGTTGCCGTCGTCGAGGTAAATTCGAGAACAAGGTTCTGCTTTCAGGCGCACGGACGAAAAGACCGACCCGCAAAGCGGGCCGGCCTGATACTGGAGCCGATATCGGGGATTGCGATCTTTACTTCGCAACTTCCACGGCAGTGGCCTTGGTGGTGCTGTCGTCGACGGTCACCTTCACCTTGGCGCCCGCAGTCAGCACGCCGAGGGCCTCGGGCGTCACGGCGTCGTCAGCGACAACAGCGGTACCGTCTTCGAGGGTGATCGTCTTCGTCGCGGGATCTACCGACTTCACCACGCCTTCCAAGGTTCCTGCATAGGCAGCGCCCATGAAAGCCAGCGAAGCAGCGGCGGTAACGAGAATCTTCTTCATGACAAGTACTCCGTTATGTTCAGCGCCCGGCGTTTGCTCGCCGCGGGGAAGACAACAAGCCCGCCGGACGCCCTGGAGATAGGGTCGATAGGCCACGTCCGGCAAATCACAAAGAATGAATTTTATCAACGAAAACATAGGCTTATTTGCGCCACATTTGGCAGCCTGCAAGCACGCCCGGCTGCTTCGCGCCGCGCCTCTCGGAGAAATGTTTCAAGCGCATCCCGGAGAAATCACCGGTTTGGGCGGAAAGGCACCCTGCCGTGTTACAGCCACCCAGGCGCCGCAATCTCTGCGGGAACCGATCACGCTGGAACGCGTGAGTTGCGTTTCCACATTTCGCTTTCGCCTCCCATGGCTGAAAGCCTCGGCAAAATTGCCTAGCAACATCGCGACTTCACACGAATCGAGCTTTCTGGCATGCATTGCCCAGCTCCTCACCAGCCTTGAAAGTCGCTTCCGTGCATCCCTTCATAGAACTGATCGGCACGATCGCGGCCGTGATAACGACGTTTGCCTGGCTACCGCAGATTGTGAAGATCCTGCGTGACAAGCAGACCAGCGATATTTCTTGGGGCACGACCGGCACCCTGGCCGCCGGGGTGCTGCTATGGGCGATCTACGGCCTGTTCCTGGGCTCCTGGCCGATCATCATGGCCAACGTGGTGACCTTCCTGTTCATCGCAACGATCCTCGGGTTGAAGCTGCGCTATGGCTGAACCGTCTCCCATCAGCCAAACAGGGGCCGCGGGCTGTCAGGACTTTGCGGCCAGTTGCTTGAGGTTCTTGTAGCCACGCGGGCCGGCCTGCTTGATGGCGGCGCGGTAAATATCCTCGATCTGCGGCAGGATGATCCCGGGAGCCAGCTTGCCGGTCACGGTGCTGCGGTCGACCGATCCGTCGCTTGCCCGCAATTCCGGATTTCGCGCGAGCAACTCGGCCGCGCCGGCCAGGCCATCGATGTCGCCGATTGCAAAGATGCGGTCCTTCGGCAGGAGGTCGGCCATGTTGCCGACATCGGTCGAAATCACCGGGATGGCCTGCGCCATCGCCTCCAGGGGCGCGATCGGCGCCTCCTCGCGCACGGAGGTACAAAGAAAGACGTCCATCGCCGGAACCAAGGCGACCGCGTCCGATCTTTGTCCCGGCAGGTGTATTCTTCCGCGCAGGGCCGGATCGGCAATCGCCTCCTCCCAGCCCGGCATTTGCTCGTCTTCCAATCCACCGATCAGCAGCAGTTCCGCGTCGATCCCCGCGGCGACCAGCTTGCCGAGAATGCGCACCATGTCGATCTGACGCTTGCGCTTGCCGACCATACCCACGCTGCCGAGCAGGAATGCCTCGTCGCGTATGCCCAACTCCCGACGCGCGTTGCTGCGCGCTTGGTCGGACACGGGCGACAGGGCACCGGCATCAAACATGTTCGGCACGATATGCATGCGACGGGGGGAAACCAACAGCCGCCTCGTGTAGTAGTCGGCGGTCTGCTGCGACAGCCCCACCACGGCATGGGCAAACCGCCACGGTATCTGAAACTGGCGGGCATGTGCCGTCATGACGGTCGGAACGCCATCGACGATCGCATAGATCATTCCGAACTTGTTGGCGCGGCTGCCATGCGTGTGAATGAGCGTTCGCCGCCAGTCGAGGATCGGATAGCCGGTTTCCCTAAGATCGGCAGGCAGTGTCTTGAAGCTGCTTTCCAGCATCTTGATCGGGCCAGCGAAGCTCTGCTTTCCGATCCAGGACTTGCGCGGATAGACCAGCATCACTTCGTGCCCGGCCAGGATCTGCTGATCGATCAGCGTCTTGGTGCTGGTCGCCACGCCGTTCAGACCCGTGTGGCTTATGAGATGAGCGATCTTCATCGGCTTGCGCACCAATACTGAAAGGCCAACGGCCAAGCGTTACATGGAAGGAAACGGAGAGCTTATTTCGGTAGACCGGATGACAAGCGCTAGGTGCGGGCCCGAAGCCATCCGGCACCACTGACACCGCCATGTCAGGAGCCGAGGTGGCAGAACGTCTTTTGCCCAACCTGCCCTTTTCATTTTTCCGGACTCCTACCATATTCCAGCGCATGGCCAAATCCCCCGAAAAGAAAACGCCGCGCCAAGCTGCGGCTCGCGATGACCGACCGGCAAAGGGCGTGCGGCGCAGTGCGCTGACCGACTTCCTCGACGCGGCCGAGCCGCTGGAGCGCAAGGGCTTTTCCGAGGCTCCGCAGGCTGAACTGTCGGGCACGCCGCTAGGCGGCTCAATCTCGGACTGGGCCGAAGAGATTTCGCGGGAGGCCGAGAAGGCAAAGCCCAAGCCAGCCAAGAAAATCCCCGAGCGCTCTGCTGCCCCGACCAGATCTGGGCGCGGCACCTCGATGGGCGGCGCCGCCACGGCCAAGGAGCGCGCCGCCGCCGGCCTCAATCCAGTCGCCGGCCTCGACATCAGCCTGGAGGAGGCCGAGACGCTCGCCCCTGCGGGCGTCACCGCAACCGTCGCGGCACTTTCCGCATTGATCGAGAGTGGCAACCCGCTGCACAAGAACGGCGAGCTTTGGGTTCCGCACCGGCCCGAACGGCCGGAAAAGTCCGAAGGCGGCGTGGCCATCAAGATGGTTTCGGATTTCGAGCCGGCCGGCGATCAGCCGACCGCCATCAAGGATCTCGTTTCAGGTGTCTCTGAACATGAGCGCACGCAAGTGCTGCTCGGCGTCACCGGCTCGGGAAAAACCTTCACCATGGCCAAGGTGATTGAGGAAACGCAGCGCCCGGCCCTGATCCTGGCGCCGAACAAGACCCTGGCCGCCCAGCTCTATGCGGAGTTCAAGAAATTCTTCCCCGACAACGCGGTAGAGTATTTCGTCTCCTACTACGACTACTACCAGCCGGAAGCCTATGTGCCGCGCACCGATACCTTCATCGAGAAGGAATCGACGATCAACGAGCAGATCGACCGCATGCGCCACTCGGCCACCCGCTCGCTGCTGGAGCGCGACGACGTCATCATCGTCGCCTCCGTGTCCTGCATCTACGGTATCGGCTCGGTCGAGACCTACACTGCGATGACCTTCCAGATGCAGGTCGGCGACCGGCTCGACCAGCGTCAGTTGCTCGCCGACCTCGTCGCCCAGCAATACAAGCGCCAGAACATCAACTTCGTGCGAGGCTCGTTCCGCGTGCGTGGCGACACCATCGAAATCTTCCCGGCCCACCTTGAGGATTCGGCCTGGCGCGTCTCCATGTTCGGCGACGAGATCGAGCAGATCACCGAATTCGACCCGCTGACAGGCCAAAAGACCGGCGACCTGAAGAGCGTGAAGATCTACGCAAACTCGCACTATGTGACGCCGCGTCCGACGCTCAACCAGGCGATCAAGTCGATCAAGGAGGAATTGCAGCACCGCCTTGTCGAGCTTGAAAAGGCCGGGCGCCTGCTTGAAGCGCAGCGACTGGAGCAGCGCACGCGCTTCGACCTCGAAATGCTGGAAGCGACAGGCTCCTGCTCCGGCATCGAAAACTATTCGCGCTATCTAACCGGCCGCCGCCCCGGCGATCCGCCGCCGACCCTGTTCGAATATATTCCGGACAACGCACTGGTCTTCATCGACGAAAGCCACGTAACCGTGCCGCAGATCGGCGGCATGTATCGCGGCGACTTCCGCCGCAAGGCGACGCTGGCCGAATACGGCTTTCGTCTTCCCTCGTGCATGGACAACCGGCCTCTGCGTTTCGAGGAATGGGATGCCATGCGTCCGCTCACGGTGGCCGTCTCGGCAACCCCCGGCGGCTGGGAGATGGAGGAGGCCGGCGGTGTCTTCGCCGAGCAGGTCATCCGCCCGACGGGCCTCATCGACCCTCCTGTCGAGGTGCGTCCGGCCAAGAGCCAGGTCGACGATGTGCTGGGCGAAATCCGCGCCACCACGCAGGCCGGCTACCGTACTTTGGTCACGGTGCTGACCAAGCGCATGGCCGAGGACCTGACCGAATATCTGCACGAGAACGGCATTCGCGTGCGCTACATGCACTCGGACATCGACACGCTGGAGCGCATCGAGATCCTTCGCGACCTGCGCCTCGGCGCCTTCGATGTGCTGGTCGGCATCAACCTGCTGCGCGAGGGCCTCGACATCCCCGAATGCGGCTTCGTCGCCATCCTCGACGCCGACAAGGAAGGTTTCCTGCGTTCCGAAACCTCCCTCATCCAGACGATTGGGCGCGCGGCAAGAAACGTCGACGGCAAAGTCATCCTCTACGCCGACAACATCACCGGATCCATGGAACGCGCCATGGCCGAGACGACTCGCCGCCGCGAAAAGCAGGTGGCGTGGAATGAGGCCAACGGGATCACACCCGAAAGCGTAAAGTCGCGCATCTCGGACATTCTGGAGTCCGTCTACGAGCAGGATCACGTCCGCGCCGACATCTCGCAGTTCACCGACGATGCCGGCGCCTTGGTCGGCAACAATCTCAAGACGCATCTTGAAGCGCTGGACAAGCAGATGCGCAACGCCGCCGCCGATCTCGATTTCGAAAAGGCCGCACGCATCCGTGACGAGATCAAGCGTCTGCGCGAGATGGAGCTCGCGGTCTCCGACGACCCGCTGGCGAAATATGCCGACATGGAAAGCCCGGTCTCCGGCCGCGAAAAAGGCAAACACAACAAGGGCATCGCGAAGCATCGCACCACCGACGACAAGGGCGACTCGTCTCTGTTCCGCAAGCCGCATCTGGACGAAATGGGCGCCGACGGCGCAAAGCCGCTCGGCAAGTCGCTGTTCCAGAAGCCGCATATCGATGACATGGGGCCTGGGACCGATATGGCGAAACCGGCCGGCGCCGTTTCGCGCTCGTTGTTCAAGAAGCAGACGGCAGAGGAGGCGCACGGCGCCGACTACGGACTGCCTGACGACCATGACAGCGGAAAATCGCTGTTCCGCAAGAACAGCCTCGACGAGATGACCGTGCGCCGCACCGAAAAACCGGTCGAGAGCGTCAAGCCGATCAAGCGGGCCAAGATCGGCGCTGGCTCCTATGAGGATCCGGCCGACGAGCGCGCCAAGGCGCGACGTCCGGGCAAGACCGGCAAGCCGGGACACTGACCAACAAACCCGCGCGCTGCGCGGGTTTTTCCCTTCGGCGATCAGGCATTCCGGCGCGCACGGTGCCGTCCCCATGACAAGGCGTGCCCGCGCCCTAGTTCCTCCTGCGCACCGCCCCGCAGCCCGCATTTTCGGGCCTTAGACGCCGGATCAGCGGCGGGGCCGGCCGTCCAGACAACAGGAGGAAGCCATGTCTGTCGCCAAGGTCACGGAAATCACCGCCACCTCCGACAAGAGTTTCGACGACGCCGTGAGAATGGGCGTGGAACGCGCCAGCAAGACATTGAAGAACATCACCAGCGCCTGGGTGAAGGATCAGCAGATCAAGATCGCCGGCGGCAAGATCACCCATTACCGCGTCCACCTGAAAGTCACCTTCGTGCTCGAAGACTGACGTCCCGCACGCCGCGCCGGCTGCCATATTTCCGCCGGAGCCGGTCGCGGCGTTCTTCTCCTTTACGAGCTAGCGTCGCCCCACAATTTGCGGCTCAGCATCCAGTCGCGGCGGAGCATCCCGTCAAGCCTGTCTTGTCCATAGGTCTCGACAAGATTGGGCTCCTTGGCGAACAGGGAAACGCCAAGCCCCGCGCGACCGCCGGGCAGCTCCATTCCCAGCACTTGCAACAGCGTCGGGAAAACGTCGAACATGGCAGCCTCGCGCTTGATCACTGCAGGTTCGATGCCATCGCCGGAAATGCTGAAATAGTTCATGCGCCTCTTGGCGTTCAACTCGCCAGAGTGCTCATTCTCCATGATGAGATGATCGCTTTGTATGGCGACGATGGTGTTTTCCAGCAGCCCCTTCTGCTTCAGAACAGCCAGGAACGTCTTGATAAGATAGCCGGTGCATTTGATGGCGAATTGCATCTCGCTCAACTCGCCCTGCTCAAGCTTCTGTCGGCAGGTCCTCGACACATGGCCATTAGGTGCATGGCCGCCGATGGTGGCCATCGAGAAGGCGAAAGGCTTGTCCTGCTTTCCTAGAAGTTCGATACGCTTCTCCGCCTGCTCGAACAGAGTGTCGTCGTAGAGCCCCCATACATTGAGGTAATCGCCCGCGATTGCCCGGTAATCTTCAACTCCGCTTCGGAAAGCGAATTTGTGGCCGTCAACGAAAGTCGCTATCCCCGCGAAATGGCTGTCACCGCCGTTCATGAACTCGGTGTGATACCCGTTCGCATTCAGCACGTCGCTTAAGCAATCGATAGGGGCGAAGAAGCTGGCCTGGTGCGCGAAGTTATTCTCGCTAAACAGGCCGCGCGGCTGAAGCGGGACACCGCACTGCGACGACACGAAGCCAGCCATCGTCCAGCCGGTGTTCGCGAGCTGGCGTATGCCCTGAACTTCGATGCCGGACGCTGCGACTTCGGACATTTCCGCAAATGTCTCGGCGCCGTGATTGATGTCGGCAAACGTCCGCTCCTCGCTCTCCGCATAGATGATGATGATGTTTTTCTTCTTCACGCCTTCGGGCAATTGCTTCGGCGGAGCGGTATAGAAATTGGTCAGCGTCGGATCGGGTGGGCTCAGATAGAAATCGGCGGCTGTCCAGACTATGGGATTCGCTGCAACGAAGGCCAAGGCGAGGCTGATATCCACATAGTGGAACCGCGGGTCATGACGCCTGAGATAGAGCAGCGACAGCAGGAAACCGACAAGAGAGAGCGCGACATAGAATACCTTTGCGCCGCGAATATCGGGATGTCCGCCGTTCATGCCGGATTGCAGATGGTAGACGACCGCACCGAAATCGAAAGCACCGAAAACAGCAAAGACAAAAACGTAAACCGCGAGGAATATGACCGGGATCAAACTCCAGAGAAACAGCGACTTCTTCTTGGAGTCCTTGCTGTCGTAGAATTTAAAAACAAAAGCCGCGAAAAGCGCCGATAGAATATAAATAATTCTCTGTCGCCCATGGAAATTGAAGATCATTCTCAGCGGATAGAAAAACGACATCAGGAAAAGAAATAGAACGATGCGCTGATTTCTGATCACGGTGCCCCCCGAACGATCGGCCCGAGAGGCGCGCAAGGTCGCATCTCCAGACCACACCCGATTCCGGAACTGACATAGACCTTTCACAAAAATGTCACAATATGGCCGTGGCAAAATCGGGAAAGTCACAGCCTCTCAAAAAGAAGAGCGATACCCTCAAGTAAAAGCAAAGAAAGTCCGTGCCCTGCCTTACATTGCCTGACTGCTAATGCCTCACGCAGAAACAGGTCAGGCCAGAGATGGCGAAGGCACGCGACCATGGCATGGCGAGAAACACAAGCGATCCGAAGTTCATCGACTTGGTAACCGCCCCATCAGAAAGATGATTTTCAGCCAACAAATCATCCTCTCGATTTCGTGATCGAATGCAACTGCTCTATTCCGGCATAGGCGGCTGATTCCATTGCGCTTTGTAAAATGATGTCAGAATTATAACTCAACCTCGACTTGCAAACTTCACATTTCCGTGCGATAGATTTGGTGTTCGGGCATTTACTGGCCCGGAGATTGGACGTCTTGTGCGAACCCTTTCCCCGACACCGTGAATCTCTGACGGCCTCTTTTTTTGGCGGGAGGCCCAACCGTGCGCGAATGCACGGCCGCCAAATAGCTACGCCCCCTTCCCTCCGGCGCCAGACGGACGGCAAGGGTCTACCAACGAACGGGTGAAGGAGTTCTCCCCAGTGTCCCAGAGCGGAACCGTAAAGTTTTTCAATGCCACCAAAGGCTTCGGCTTCATCACGCCCGACGGCGGCGCCAAGGATGTGTTCGTCCACATCTCGGCTGTCGAGGCCTCGGGCATACGCACCCTCGTCGATGGCCAGAAGGTCACCTTCGACGTCGAGCCTGACCGCATGGGCAAGGGCCCCAAGGCGGTGAACCTGCGCGTCGCCTGACAAAGGCGTGCCTCTCGCCCGGCGTGACATACAAAAGTTTATGTGACGTTCCGGGAGACTGAACCGACATCATGCAAAGGGCGTAGCATTCGTTTGCTGCGCCTTTTGCTTTCGTCGGATCGTTAGGCAGGAAAGATAGTGCTGGAAACCGCCCTCCTGCTACGAAAGGCAGAATTTTGCCGACAGGTTTCTTCGCCGGCTTGGCTTCCACGAAAACTTTTACTTGCCCCTGCCGCCAAAATATGGAGAAACTTAGTCTTCGGGTTTTGCGGGCCCGGAGAATGGAATGGCCTGCCCCAGGAGAACCACGAGGTATCCTGGCTGCATCGCGAACAAGAGGGCAATGCCCCGGCGCGACAACTATTTCTTCTCCCCCCAAGTGAACGACCGAGCCGGAGCGGGTGAATCCCGCCCGTGATGGAACTATGAGGGGAATACAAGGAGTTACCCATGCCGCAGACCGGCACCGTTAAATTCTTCAACCATGCCAAAGGCTTCGGCTTCATTACGCCGGATGATGGCGCCAAGGATGTTTTCGTTCACATCTCGGCCGTGCAGGCCTCTGGCCTACCCGGACTGGAAGACGGGCAGAAAGTGACCTTCGAAACCGAGCCGGACAAGCGCGGTAAGGGACCCAAGGCAGTTAATCTGACGGTGGGCTAATCTGGCTCACAGCCTTTGCGATGGGCGGCCAGAAGGCCGCCTGTCGCAATTTTCCATACGCCCGACATGGGCGGCAGCTCCCGACGCAAAGCCGCGCCGGCGTTTGCAGATCGTGGGGCGATTTTGCCGCCCGACCTGACGGTCGAAGGCGGTAGCGGAATTCTTTTTTCCGCCTCCTTCCCGCCTTTCTCTGCCTCGATTTGAGCCGCAAGAAGCCGTTCAGCCTGCGTTCAGGCTGAGCACATTATGTCTCTGACGAACGCTTGGGCCGCATCTAAACCGAAGTGGCGGGTACGCGAAGGAGACCATCATGAACCGCTTTCTCAAGACCACCGTTCTCGGCATCGCCGTGGCTGCGACCACGCTGGCGTCGCTGCCAGCCGCGAATGCCGGCGAGCGCTGGCGTCACTACGGCCATCGCGACCGCACCGGCGACATCGTTGCGGCCGGCGTTCTCGGACTGGCGGTCGGCGCCCTTGCCGTAGGTGCCGCAAATGCGGCCTCGGAGCCACGCTACTATGAGCCGGCCGATCCCTATTACGAGCCGGACTACGTCTATGAGGAGCCGAGCTATCGCTATGTCCGGCGCCCTGCCCCGGTCTACGTCCGCGGCGGTTCTCTCGAGCCCTGGTCGCCGGCATGGTATCGCTACTGCGAAAACCGCTACCGCTCGTTCAACTCGCGTTCGGGCACCTTTACCGGCAATGACGGCCTGCAGCACTTCTGCACCGCCAGCTAATCCCGCCTGAGGCCCATGAACACCGGCAATTCCCTGACAAAGTGTGGGGAATTGCCGTAGGCCGAGGTGCGGAAAAACACCGGCACCGCTGTTCACTTTTCCGGGTAGGGGTACCGCATTCCTTGTAGTCCAAAGCCCCTCCCTTATGTCTCTCCTTATAGCTTACCCCCACACCCAAAGCGGGTTTGCGAGAAGGAGATTGTCATGATTAGCCCTCTCAAGACCGCCGCCCTTGCCGCAGCCATATGTGCGACTTCGCTGGTCTGCGCGCAGTCGGCAAATGCCGATGAATTCACTACTGTCTACCCTTCCTACGATCTCTACAGGCTCCCGAACGGCAGCCTGGCGGTGAACCCGGGCGACGTTGCGGCGAACTATGGGATCACCGCACCGGCCTGGGCCTATGGAATGACTGCGCCGGGCTATGCTTACGGAATGGCCGCTCCGGCCCCGGTCGCGCCGGCGCCTGTCGCTCCAGCCCCTGCCCCGGCCCCGGCCCCTGCCTATGGGATCACTGCTCCATCCCACGTCTATGGGATCACCGCCCCCGGGCCAGCGATGGGACCCCAGCCATGGTCGGCGGAATGGTACCGCTATTGTCATGACCGCTATCGCACGTTCAACGCGAGCACAGGCACCTTTGGCGGCCATGACGGCCAGCTGCATTTCTGCAGGTGAGTTCCGCGAGCAAACGCGGATTTGACGACGATCAGTCTGTCATGGTTCCCCGCAAGGCGCGGGGGACCATGAACGGGAGGTTGTTTTAGGCCCATTCACAATTCGCCCCGCGGACGCCGATTTCCTTGCAGTCCGCTCCAGCTTGCTTACCTGTCTCCTTACATCTTGACTCGCTAATATAAGCGGGTTTGCGAGAAGGAGATTGTGATGATGAGTCCTCTCAAGACCACTGTTCTCGCCGCGGCCGTTGCCGCGACCACATTGACCTCCGCGCAAACGGCGAACGCCAACCCGGCCGTGGCTTGGGCCATCGTTGGCGGCGTCGCGGCAGGCGCATTACTGGTCGGCGCGCTAAGCTATCCCCGCTGGCATGGAGCTTACGCAGCACCGGCATATTCCGGCACCCAGCCCCTCTATGCTCCCGCTTACGCAGGCACGCCGCCCACATATGGCGTGACCTATGTCGGCACGGCGCCGCTATACGCTCCTGCCACTGCCGCGACCGTGCCGAGCCAGCCCCGGTCGGCTGGTTGGCTCTCCTACTGCGAGAGCCGCTACCGGACATTTGATCCCGGCACCGGCACCTTTATCGGTGCGGATGGCCGGCGGCATTTCTGCCACGGTTGACTCCGGACAATTGAACGACGGTTCCCCGCAAGACGCGGGGAGCCATCGCAAACAACAAGCGGCAACGTTTGCGTAGTCGTTCACAATTGAGCCCAAAGCCGGTTGAATTCCTTGCCGTCCGACACTGCCCCCTTATCTCTTTCCCCATAGCATTAGAGCTTTACCCGCCGTTCAATGCGGGTTTGCGAGAAGGAGATTGTGATGATTAGTCCTCTCAAGACCACTGTTCTCGCCGCAGCTTTGGCTGCGACCACACTGACCGCATCTGTCCCACGGGCAGAAGCAAATCCTGCGGCAGCATGGTGGATCGTAGGAGGCGTCGCCGCGGGCGCCTTGCTGCTAGGGGCGGCCAACTGGCACAACAACTGGTGGGGCGCGTCCCCCGCCTATGCCGGCGTGCAGCCTTTATACCCGCCCTCCGGCGCCTATGTCGGCACGGCACCGCTGTACGCTCCGGGTGCGGTGGCAGCCATGCCGCTCTACGGCCCCGGCTATGTGACGACGGCGCTGGTGGCGTGGTCGCCTGAATGGATGAATTACTGCCAGAACCGCTATCGCACGTTCAATCCCCGTACCGGCTACTTCATCGACTCCACTGGCCAGCCACATTTCTGCGGCCGTTGACCCCCGGACAATCAAACAACGGTTCCCCGCAAGGCGCGGGGAACCGCAGCAACCAAGAAGTTTGCGCGCTCGTTCACAATTGGGCGCGAAGTCAGTCGAGTTCCTTGCCGACCGACCCTACCCCCTTATCTCTTTCCCCATAGCATTAATGCTTTACCCGCCATCCGATGCGGGTCTGCGAGAAGGAGATTGTGATGATTAGTCCTCTCAAGACCACCGCTCTCGCCGCAGTTTTGGCTGCGACCACACTGACCGCATCCGCTCCACCGGCAAATGCCAACTGGTGGGGTCTGTTCCCCGGCTACACCGCCACGCAGCCGTTGTATCCGCCCTCCGGCGCCTATGTCGGCACTGCACCGCTGTACGCTCCGGGAGCAGCGGCAACCATGCCGCTCTACGGCCCCGGCTACGTGACGACGGCACTGCAGCCCTGGTCGCCCGAATGGTTCAACTACTGCCAGAACCGCTATCACACCTTCAATGCCAATACCGGGTACTTCATCGACTCCACTGGTCAGCCGCATTTCTGCGGCCGTTGACCGGCGCATGGGTCCCTCGACCATATGATCGAGGGACCCATCGAAAGGGCGTTCTCGCCTCACCTCTCGCAAAGCCTCAACTCAAACGCCAAGGTGGCCGCCCGCCATGCGAGCGGCCACAAAATCAGATCGTCCAGAGGCGATTTCAGAGAACGACGACCGGCGTTCCAATCCTTACGCGGTCATAGAGATCCACGACATGCTCATTGAGCATGCGGATGCAGCCGTTTGACACCGCGTGGCCGATCGTCCACGGCTCGTTGGTGCCATGGATGCGATAGAGCGTGTCCTCGCCTTCGCTGCTGTAAAGATAGAGAGCGCGCGCGCCGAGCGGGTTGTGCGGCCCACCGTCCACGCCGTCAGCATATCTGGCGTATTTGCGCGGATTGCGCTCGATCATGTCGTCGGTCGGCCGCCAATGCGGCCACTGTTCCTTGCGGCCGATCACGGCACGGCCGGACCATTCGAGCCCAGCCCTGCCGACTCCCACCCCATAGCGGCGTGCAATGCTGGGGCGGATGACCAGGAAGAGGAACCTCTGCCGCGGATCGATCACCACGGTGCCCGGCGCATATTCGCGCGAATAGGCGACCTGTTGCGGCGAGAACCTCGGGTTGATGGAGTAATGTCTGTGGTGGGTGTTGGCTGCCAATGCGGCCCGGGGCACCGCCACAGCGGTCACCAGCCCCAGCATGAACGAACGGCGAGTGAACATGAACTGCCCTCTTCGCACACGGAATACATGCCTGAAATGCCGACAGTTACCCTTAAAAGTTTAGGTCGCATTTCGGGCACGTCCAGAGGACGAAGAGCAGGCCCATTCCATGAGCCATGGCATGTGATCGGCCCTTTGGGACAGCCACCCGATTGAAGAACGTCAGTTCTGCTGGTCGGCCTGATCGGCGAGCAGGACCGCGTCGGGCCGGCTGATCGGCACGCGGGTGCGCGACGTCTTCTTTGCCAGTTCCTTGGCGCCGTTCTTCTCGAGCATGGTCCGGAAGCTCGGATGCATGCCGCCGTCCGAATAGGCATGCGCCGAGATCAGCGTGCCGTTTGCCGCCGCTTCCATGGCGCGGGTATCGGCATCGCGCTTGGCGACCAATTCCGGATCGGGTGCATTCGTCATCGGCGGACAGGCGGCAAGCGGGTTTTCCGGCTCGCCATTGGCGAACTGCGCGTCGAACACATAGTGCCCGCCGCAAGCCGAAACGACGGGCGGCCGGCGCTTCACCTCGAGAATGTCGTAGCCTTCCTTGAGGTTCTTCCAGAACTTCATGTTCGGGTCGTCGCGATGCCGCGCCATGTTCTGCGGCGTCATGCGAAACGGGAAGGCCTGCACCTGGAACGAGGTCTGCCCGCCCCGAAGCGCCTCGCGCACCACAGCATAGATTTCCGAAACGCCGTCGTCGGTCATCGCATAGCAGCCCGAGGACGAGCAGGCGCCGTGCACCATCAGCGACTCTCCAGTGTATCCGAGCGCGTTTTCCAGCTTGTTCGGGAAGCCGATGTCAAAGGACAGGTAATATTGCGATGCAGGATTCAGCATCTTGGCAGTGACCTGGTAAAAGCCCTCGGGCGCCTGACGGTCGCCATTGCGCTTCTTGGGCCCGAGCTGGCCCGACCAGCGGCACATCGGATAGGCTTTCAGCAAAGCGTAGCGGCCGCTGGCGGTCCGTTTCCAGATCTCCAGCTCGCTCTCTTCCTTGAAGATGCGCACGAGGATCGGGTCCGACGGCTTCATTTGCCGGGCCATCATCTGGCTCACCAGCTGGGCCGGTATGGGCTGGCTCGCCTTCACATTGGGATCGAGCACACTCGTCACGCAGCCAGCCAGCGCCGTCGAAAGCGCCAGAGCAGCCAAAGGAACAGCAAGTCTACGCAGCAGATTCAAATCCAGATCGTCCCCGAAAGCCCTCACCCGAGAATCCCCTGCCATCCATCTGTGGCGGAACTGCGGGCGTCAAATCATGTTCTGCGACAATTGTTGGCACATATGCTTAACGAAGTCTTGCCCTCAGGCGCCTTGCGTTTTGCCGCTCAGCAAGCGCAAGGCGTTGCCGACGACCAGCAACGAGGCGCCGACATCCGCAGCTATCGCGCCCCACATGGTGGCGATGCCGAAGGCCGTCAGCGCCACGAACAGCGCCTTGACGCCGAGCGCGAAGACGATGTTCTGCCGGATGACGCCCATGGCGCGGCGCGAATGGCGCACCAGCCACGGCACCTTGGAGAGATCGTCGGTCATCAGCGCAATATCCGCCGTCTCGATGGCCGCATCGGAGCCGATCGCCCCCATGGCGATGCCGAAATTGGCGCGGGCCATGGCTGGCGCGTCGTTAACGCCGTCGCCGATCATAGCAACCATCGGATGGCGCTTGGTCAGCTCGTCGATGGCCGCCACCTTCTGCTCGGGCAGAAGCTCGGCCCTGACCGTGTCGATGCCAACCTGCCGCGCCACGCTTTCGGCGGCCGTGCGGTTGTCGCCGGTCAGCATCACCACTTCCTTGATACCCTCGGCATGCAGCGCAGACAGGATCGCCTTGGCCTCCGGCCGAATGGTGTCGGCCAGCGCGACGATGCCGCAGAGGTGCTCGTCATTGCCGATGACGACCGTGGTTGCGCCGGCCTGTTCCAACTCAGCGATGCGCGCGGCGACGGCATCGGTTGCCTGCCCGCGTGCGACTGCATAGCGCCAGGAGCCCAGCCAATAGGTCTTGCCGTTGAAGACGCCCTGCACGCCCTGACCGGGCAGCAGTTTTACGTCTTCCGCCGCAATCGGCGCGACGCCCTTCTCCTTCATGTAGCGCATGATGGCGTCTGCCAGCGGATGCGAGCTGCGCGCCTCGAGCGCCCCTGCGCGTTGCAGCAATTCCTTCTCATCGTGGCCCGAAAGCGGGATGACATGCGTCACCTGCGGCTCGCCCTTGGTCAGCGTGCCGGTCTTGTCCATGGCCAGCGCCTTCAGCTTCGAGGGCAGCTCGATGAAGGTGCCGCCCTTGATGAGCACGCCATTGCGCGCGGCCGAGGCGAGCGCGGCGACGATCGACACCGGCGTGGAAATGACCAGCGCACAGGGACAGGCAATGACCAGCAGCACCAGCGCATTGTAGAACCATGCCCGCCATTCGCCGCCGAACAGCAACGGCGGCACGACGAACACCAGCAGCGACAGCACCATCACTGCAGGCGTGTAGACGCGCGCAAAACGCTCGACCCACTGTTCCACCGCCGCGCGGCGGCTATGCGCATCGGAAACCATGCGGATGATGCGCGCGAGTGCCGTGTCCGTCGCCGGCTTGGTCGACTCGACTTCCAGCAGCCCCTCGCCATTGATGGTGCCGGCAAACACCTCGTCGCCCGGCTCCTTGCTGACAGGGATGCTCTCGCCGGTGATCGGTGCCTGGTTGACGGCGCTGGCGCCCGAAACGATACGGCCATCGAGCGCGATGCGGTCTCCGCCGCGCACGATGAAACGGGCGCCGACTGGCACATCGGCCGCCTTCACCTCGCGCTCGCCATTCGCATCCTTCACCCGCACCAGCGGCGGCGCCAGATCCAGCAAGGCGGACACGGCATTGCGCGCGCGGCCGACGCTCCAGCTTTCCAGCATCAGCGACAGGGCAAACAGGAAGGCGACGGTGGCCGCCTCGAACCATTCGCCGATGATCAGCGCGCCGGCCACGGCCACCATCATCAGCAGGTTCATGTCCGGCGACATCCGCTTGAGCGCATACCAGGCCTTGATCGCGACGAAGCGCGCGCCAGTGATCACCGATAGGATCAGCGCCACCTGCTCGGCGAGCGGCGTGCCCTCCGGGTGGTGAAAACCCATGATCTCGAGGAAGGATTGCCCCGGCGAGGTCATGACATGGATGACAAAGCCGGCAATCAGGAACAGGCCGCTCAGCGCGGTGAACAGTTTTTGCTCGGCCAGCCGCGAATCCTTGGCCGGCGGTGCGCCTTCCTGCCATGGCTCGGCCCGCATGCCGGTGGCGGCAATGGCCGACATGATCGTACCGCTCTGGATCGATCCCGCGCTGGCGAGAACGGTCATGCGGCCGTTCAAAACGTCGAAAGCCAGGTGCGCGGCGCCGCCGACCACCGGCCCGACGGCCGACTTGAGCGTCGCCACTTCCTCTGCGCAGTCCAATCCGAACACCCGGAAGCTTCGCCCCGAAACCACCGGCGCTGCGGTGATATCGGCATTCAGTGCATCGTGGTCATGAGAATGATCGTGGCCGCAGCAGGCGTGGCCATGTTTGTGCGAATGATCGTGGTCATGCTTGTGCCCGTGCGCCTCGTGATCGTGCTCAGGCTGCGCCCTTGCCGACTTCTCGGCATGGTCGTGGCCGCAGCAGGCGGCATCGAGCTTGATGATTTCGGCGTCTTTCCGGACGGACATGGCTTGCTCCTGTTCGTACCAGACCGGCGTAACACCTCTAGCAACTAGAGCTACAAGAGCCTTTTTTGATTATTTTTCCGCAGGGGCTTTGGCGGCGTACGGAAGCGACCTCCTTCTTGACGCAACCGCCTGCCAACCTCATATCTCTAGAGACTGGAGCTTTTCAGGGAGTCAAAGATGCTGACCATCGGCGAGCTGTCGCGGCAGACAGGCGTGAAAATCCCGACCATCCGCTATTACGAGCAGATGGGGCTTATGGACGCCGCCGAGCGTTCGGAAGGCAACCAGCGCCGCTATACGCGCGAGGAACAGGACCGCCTGTCCTTCATCCGTCATGCCCGTGACCTTGGCCTGACCATCGAGGCCATCCGCAAGTTGATCGACCTCAGCGCCCATCCCGAACGCCCCTGCGCCGACGCCGACCGCATTGCGAGCGAGCAGTTGCAGGCGGTGCGCGCCAAGATCGAGAAGCTGAAGCGGCTGGAAAGCGAACTGGAGCGCATCGCCACCCACTGCCATGGCGACCAGGTGAAGGATTGCTACGTCATCCGCGCGCTCGCTAATCACGAGCTTTGCGAACACGAGCATTGAGGCTTCCACCGAAGCCGTTGCCTTATCGCCGGAACAAAATCTCCCCCGTCCCGGCGACGGCATTGTCGCCGCCGAACTTGCCCGGCGCGGCACCCAACAGGGAACGCCTGAGTATCCCCTCCGCCACCAGGTAGCGATCGAAGACGGCGGCAAAGACGCTGTCGGGCGCGCCGCATTCGACGAAACTTGGCGATAGCTCCTCCGGCATGCGGTCGAGCAGGATCGAGCCGCGCCGCATCAGATAGCCCGGCAGGCGCCCCACCCCGCCTGTGACAACGAGCGTGCCGGCGATCATCCGCGCGCCGGCGTAGTCGCCGCAGCCTTTCAGCACGGCCGCCACGCCGCGCCGCATCCGGTCGGCCGCATAGGCGCCGGCGCTGCCGCGCACGATGAGCACCCCGCCATTCATGCCGGCGAGCTCGCCCGCCAACGGTCCGCCGAGATGGTCGCCGGCGTCGCCAAGAATTTCGAGCCGGCCGCCGCGCATGCAGGAGCCGGCATGCGGTCCAGCGCTTCCCTCGACCAGAAGCTGCCCGCCGCGCATTTTTCGGCCCGCCTGCGCGCCGACATCGCCGGCAACGCGGATGCTGCCTTCGGTCATCCCGGTGCCCATACCGTCGAAACGGGAGCTGCCGCCCTCGAAAACAACGTTCTTCGCGTCGCTGCCAGAGACCCGGAACAGATCGCCGACCGTCAGCCCGCGCTTCGACATGCCGAGCCTTATTTGCCCAATTTCCTTGGCCGACAGACCCGCCAGCGCCTGCGGCGTCAGCGGAGACAGGTCGAGCCGTTCCGGCGGCGTCTCACGCAAGGTGAAGGTGAGCGGCTTCACGGCAGCAAATCCTTCAGATGGTAGTGGAACTTGCCGAGCTTGCCGCCATAATTGCCGGCGCTGATGCGCGACGCGCCCTTTTCGGGGCCAAGCGCCGTGACCGCGCCGATGCCGGCCTTCATGGCCGCCGCCACCGCATCGCTCGTCTCGCCATCGATGACGATTTCCAGAACGGCATTGTCGTCGGGACCGAGTTCGCTCTTCACCACGCCGCGCAGCGTTGGCGCGAAGGCGTCGTTGGCCGAGGCGATCATGCCCTTGTATTTGCCGCCGATCTTGGAGCCCGAGCGCACCACTCCGCCCGGAAACGGCATGATCGCGCCCGGCACATTCTCGATCGCCTCGACCGCGGCCTCCGCCGCGGCAAGCGCCTTGGCGCTGGACGAGGCGATGAAGAGCAGATTGCCGCCGCCGACGGCCTCTTTGGTAAGCCCCGTGGTGGCCTCGCAGAAAAACTCGCCATCCATCACCGGCACGCGCCAGAAATGCTTGCCGCCGAACTTTTTGGACACCTGCCAGCCATCGCCGAAATAGCGCAGCGCAGCACCCAGCTTGAGATCGGCCGTGCCCTTCAGCCCGGCGAAGCAGGCGCTGCCCGGCGAGGTCAGCACGCATTGGCCGAGCCGGTTCTGCAGCTGCTTCTGCAATTCGTCGGTGCTGACGGCGAAGATCATCACCCGGCAGCCCGGCCGCCCATCCGGCGTCTGCGAAGCCGGCAGTTCCACGTCGATCGCCGCCTCGCAGCCGCAGCCGATCACCGAGGTGGCAAAGCCGGTCATGGTGATTGCCGCCTGCCGCGCCCATTTGCGGTTAGGCGCGGTGATGATGATGGCGGTGGCGCGCATGCCGAAGGCCTCGGCAAAAGTGTCGTCGATGGCGACGCCGTTGACCGTCAAGCGTTGCATGACACCTCGCCGAAAGGTTGCTCGCGCGGGATGGCTGAATCGGGGAAGTCGAACCAGTTCAGCGACAGGCCGTAGCGCTCCTGGTGGTAGGCCTCCAGCCGCTTCACCATTGCCTTGTCCGGCGTCGGCTTCAGCCGCAGCGTCTTGCCCCAGCGATAGTTTTTGGCGATGCCGTCCTCGACTACCAACTCGCCGTTCTTCAGCACCAAGGCGGCCGAGCGGAACATCTGCGCAATGTCGTTGCCCTTGCGATAGACCGCGACATCGGCCAGCGCCCCTGCCCCCAGGTGCCCGCGATCCTTGAGGCCGAGCAGCTTGGCGGGCGCGGCCCGCGTCATGATCGCGATTTCCTCAAAAGTGTATTCGCGGGTCAGATCAGGCAGCGTCGAAAGCCCTAGCGCCCGCTTCGACAGCCCCTCCATCGCCTTCGCACGCGCCTCGCGGCTCATCAGCAGTTCGAAGATTTCAGGATAGGTCGTGAAAGGCGCGCCGTTGGGATGGTCGGTGGTGAAGAACACCCGCCACGGGTCCTCGATCAGCAGGAACAGCTCCAGCCCGATCGCCCATTGCAGCGAGCCGTAATAGTCGTCGCGATAGTTGTGCGGCACGATACCGCCGCCATCGGCATCGCCGTCGTAGATGACCGATTTTCTTGGATTGGCGGTGCCCCGCGCCGAAAACTGCCGCAGTACGTCGGACGAAATGGTCACCGTCTGGCCGAACATCACCTGCCCGACATCGATGGTGATCTCCGGCGTCGAATTGACCAGTGCGGCAAGCCGCGCGGCCTCGGAGGAGAAGCCGCGCTTGCCCTCGGCGCCGTAGCCATAGAACTGCAGATGCGCCAGATGCAGCGGCAGGCCTTCCGCCGCAGCCATGGTCTCGGCGGCCGTGTCCGGCGCGCCGGGAATGCCGAGATTATTGCAGTGGACATGCAGCGGATGCGGAATGCCGAGCGCCCCGACCGCGGCCTGCAGCGTCTTGACGATGCTGCGCGAGCTTGTGCCATAGAACGGCACGACGTCGTCGAAGGAGAAGCTGCGTACATTGTCCTTGAAGGCTGCAGCGGCCCCCGCGTTGATGACTTTCACGCCAAGGGCGCGGCTCGACGCCACGGTCCAGGCGACATAGTCCTCGATCATGACCGGCGAGGCCTTGTCGCGGACCATCGAGAGCAGAAAATCGTCGTTGCCGAGGATCGCCAGCGTCGCCTTGTCGATGATCGGAATGTCGGCAAGCTCGAGATGGGTGTGCAGCGCAGCCCCCGGCGACATGGCAGGCTCGACCACCGTGGTGAACCCCATCTGCGCATAGAGACGGCCGGTGTCGAACGTCGTCCAGCCGACGTTGGAAAGTGGCGTGCCGGCCGGGCGTGGCGCATGCGCCTTGTGCTGCTCGGGCAGCAGCAGCCGCGCCGTGTTCACATTGCCGCCGCCGATATGGGAGTGGATGTCGATGGCGCCGGCCATCACGATACAGCCGGCGGCATCGAGAGTTACGTCGGGCTGCCGGCCGGAGGGTGCCGCGACGATCGTCTCGTCCTCGATCCAGAGATCGCCCTTGCCGACGCGGCCATTGACGGGATCGACGATTTCGCCGCCGGCGATCCTGGTCAACATGGCAGCGCCTCTTCATGCGGCAAGTGCTCAGTGATCTGGCGTAGCACGGCCGCCGCCGATGGCAGTTCGCTTGGCGCTTTCGCTTCGATGGCCGCCAGCGTGCCGACGCGGCTGGAATAAACCACGGCGTCGTGGTCAACGCCCGGCTCTCCGATGGCGATGGTGACGACCGCGCCCGCGACAGGCTTGTCGGTCTTGGCGAGCGCGATCAGGGAGAGCCCCTTAAGGGCAGGCACCTGCGCTGCATCACAGGCCACCATCAGGTGCAAGTCAGCCTCGCCGTCGGCGATCATTCGCGCAACGTCGAAGCGCCAGGGGTCGAACTCAGCGTAGCCGCGTGCGAGGCCCGTGCGCAACGGAAAGCCGCTCGTCCAGGCGGACGCCTGCGTGCTGCCCCATCCATTGTCGCTTGCCGCCAAATGCAGCGCCGAGGCGCGCTGCTTGCGGTTGATGTCGGAGATCAGTCCCTGCACCATCTCGAGCCCGAGCAGCCCCAGGGACTGGCCGCAGAAGGTGAAGACCGGAAAACGCGCCTCGGCCAGGGCTTTGGCAAAGCCGTTGAAATGAGTAACTTCCCGCGCGGTCTTGCGTCCGGCCAATCGCGCCCGCAGCGCCGCCAGCGTCGCTTCGACCCCGCCGTCGCAGGAAAGTCGCATAGCCTTGACGTTGCCGGGGGCCGGCGTGTCCGTCCCGATCAGGAAAAATTGCCGCTTGCCCGTTCCCCCGTCGAGGTCGGGCGCGGTGTTCGCAAGTTCGGCGATCAGGTCGTAGTGGACCGCCGGCAGTTCGCCCGCGATCACGACGACATCGGCGCGCCGCCGCACCTCGCCCGGCGCGATGAACATGCCGCCCTTGTCGGTATATTGCGCGGTCTCTCGCGCCACTGCCTCGCCGTCGAGTTGGTCGTAGGCAGCGCCGACGCGGCGCGCAAGCGCGATCGCGGCGCGCGTGCCGTGCACATCCGTATCGAGACTGAGGACGGGACAGAGACTGGTTACCAGAAGCTCGGCGGCGTGTTTTGCCGCATCAGCCAAAGGCACGCCCCGGTCGCCGATCCATGCAACCGTCATGCTCTCGCAAACTTTCTGGTGCCCGGTTTGACTGTAGACGAAACTGCTTCGGGCGGAAACCCCGCCCGATTCAGACTATCGAAGGACCGTGCGCCCGCGTCAATCGTATTTGATGTAGGCGAAGCGCTGGTCGGTGCCCGGGGTGCCTTCGAGCGCGCCGCCTTCCTTGGCCGGCTGCCAATGCACCACAGACTCGATCTTCTTTGCGAGCTCGAAATCCTTGTCGGTGACGCCCTTGGCCGCGTGGTTCGTCAGCTTCACCTCGACCCAGGCATAGGAGGCCGCAAGGTCGGGGTGATGCCAGGCGGCTTCGGCCAGATGACCGATCGTATTGATCACCATCAGCGTGGATTTCCAGCTATGGGTCTTGTATTTGCGCCTGATCCACCCATTCTCGTAGTACCACTTCGGCAGTTCCTTCTGGAGCCGCTCGACGATCTCAGCCTCGGAATAGACGCGTTCCTTTGCAGCAGCCTGCTTTTCATCGTTCATGGTCGCCTCCACCGCCCCCAAGGTCCCAAAGGCCCGGCCTGTCCGGAAATGCCTTTGTAACCTTTCGTCCCGCTTGCTCCGAAGGCGAAAGCCGCTATCATGAGTGCGGGCACCTAAACTTCTGTGATGCATGTATGATGCACCCACAAGGGGGCAGATGTCTAATTCCGTGACCATAAAAGTGCCGGCAAGGCTGCATCTCGGGTTTCTCGACCTGAGCGGCGATGCCGCGCGCCGTTTCGGCAGCATCGGCCTGCCGCTGAGCGAGCCGGAAACGGTGGTGACGCTGTCGCGCGCCCTTGAAAACAGCGCCGAGGGCCCGGACGCCGCCCGCGCTGAAGAACATCTTCAACACCTGTCCCGCCATCTCGGAATCCGCGCCGCGCACCGGCTGGTGGTGGAGCGTGCGATACCGCCTCACGCGGGACTGGGTTCCGGCACGCAGATCGCAATCGCGATCGCCGCCGCGCTGCGCACCCTGCACAAGCTGCCGCTCGACACCGCCGCCGACGCCATCCTGCTCGGGCGGGGCGAGCGTTCGGGCATAGGCATCGCCAGTTTCGAAAGCGGCGGCGTCATCATCGACGCCGGCAAGGACGACAGCGGCCGTCAGCCCCCGGTGATCGCCCGCCTGCCCTTCCCCGATGATTGGCGCGTGATCCTGATCCTGGACAACAGCCAGAACGGCATTCATGGGACCGACGAAATCGACGCGTTTCGCGACCTGCCGCCCTTCCGCGCGACGAGTGCCGGCGAAATCTGCCGCCATGTGCTGATGGGTGTGATGCCGGCGCTGGTCGAACACGACCTGCCGGCATTCGGCGCGGCCATCGCCGCGATCCAGGCAACGATCGGCGCCTATTTCGCGCCGGCACAAGGCGGCGTCTTCACCAGCAAGCGCGTGGAAGCGATCGCGCATCGCCTCGCGGCTGCCGGCGCCGTGGGCATCGGACAGAGCTCATGGGGGCCGACCGGCTTTGCCTTCGTTCCGGCAAAGGAGGCCGAAAGCATCGTGCGCGCCGCCGGCGCCATGCCGCAGGGCGTCGAGGTCCGGATTGTGCGCGGCCGAAATTCGGGCGCCGAGATCGGCGTGACCGCGCTGGACCTCGTCGGCTCCTGACCGTTTCGCAGGCATAGCATTAAAGCCAGGGAACAAAAGATCATGGCCCGCAAACACATCCTGCATATGCTCACGCCGCTTCGGCACATGAGCCCCTTCGACGTCAACATGGCGGTCGACGCCGGTTACGACGTGGTTGTGCCCTATGAGGAGGTCGGCCTTGCCGAGATCACCGGCCTAGTCCAGGACGCGATCTTCTCGCGGCCGCCCGACGCCGGCATCAATACGGGCATCTTCATCGCCGGCAAGGATGCGGCGCTCGCGCTCGACATGTTCGCCGCCGCCAGGAAGGCAATGCTGCCGCCCTTCAAGGTCTCGGTCTTCGCCGATCCGGCCGGCTCCTTCACCACTGCCGCCGCCATGGTCGCCAAGACGGAAAAGCTGCTGCGCAGCAAGTTCGAGCGCACGCTCGACGGCACGCGCATCGCCGTGTTCGGCGCAACCGGCGTGGTGGGCTACTGCACGGCCGTCATCGCGGCCAAGGAAGGCGCGGAGGTGACGCTTGTCGGCTATGACGGCGTCGAGCGCGTGACCAAGATTGCCGCCGACATCAAGCGCCGCTTCGATGTCGATGCCTGGCCCGTCGACGGATCGACCGACGACAAGAAAAAGGCAGCGGTCCACGCCAGCCAGGTGGTTCTTTCCGCCGCCAAGGCCGGCGTCCAGGTTTTGTCGCGCGACCAGCTTTCGCAGGCGCAGGATCTGCTGATCGTTGCCGACGTCAATGCGGTGCCGCCCGCCGGCATCGAGGGGCTGGCGGTCAACGCCAATGGCGACCCGATCGAAGCGACAAAGGCTGTCGGTATCGGTCCGCTCGCCATCGGCAATGTGAAGTACAAGACCGAATTCGGGCTGTTCCAGAAGATGATCGGCGCCGAAAAGCCGGTGGCACTCGATTTCCAGGACGCATTTTCCCTTGCGCGCGAGATCGCAAAGTAACTCGAAGGCCGTTCTGATCGCGGCGATTTCCGGCCGCGCGCTGGCGGCCGCCGCGCGCCACGCCGGCTATCGCGCGCTTGTCGCCGACTTCTTTTGCGACGACGACACGCGTGCGCTGGCCGAACGCACGGCGATACTTCCCGGCGACCTGCACAACGGCATCGACCCGGATCGCATCGTCGGCACGCTGAGCGAGCTTTCCATAGGCGAGGAACCGCTGGCACTAGTCTGCGGCTCTGGCTTCGAGCGCCGGCCCGAACTCATCGACACGCTTGCCCGGCACTTTCCGCTGGCCGGATGCCGCGGCGACGCAATCCGCCGCATCAAGGATCCCGAGCGCTTCGCCGCAGATTGCACGGAACTCGGTGTCCCCCACCCGGAAATCCGGCGTGAACGGCCGGGCGATCCGCAAAACTGGCTGGTGAAGCGCGACGGCGGCGCCGGCGGCACGCATATCAGCCGCGCCAATGGCGATGCCGCCGCGCCCGGCCGTTACTTCCAGCGCTTTGTCGAGGGCAGAAGCGTCTCAGTCCTGTTCATCGGCGATGGCGGGGAGGCGCGCATCGTCGGCTTCAGCCGGCAATTCGCATCGCCCGCAGCCAACGCGCCCTATCGCTATGGCGGCGCGGTGCGGCTCAGCCGCTTCGACCGCAGGGATGCCGAGATGATTGGCGGCTGGCTCTCGGCATTGACCCGCCGCTGCAATCTCGTCGGCCTGTGCAGCGCCGACCTGATCCGCAATGCGCAGGGCTATCACCTGCTCGAAATCAACCCGCGGCCCGGCGCCACGCTCGACATCTTCGACACTGAAGAGGCGCCGCTGATCGAGGCTCATCTTTGCGCCTCGCGCGGGCATCCGTTCCGGCTGCCGGCCTTTTCCGATTGCATGGCTTCGGTGATCGCCTATACCGACCGGCCGCTGGAGTGTTTTCCCGAGATCGACTGGCCCGACTGGGCCGCCGACCGGCAATCGGCCGGCACAGCACTTCAGGCGGGCGATCCGGTCTGCACCATCTTTGCGCGCGGCGCCAACATCCGCGCCACCCGGCAGGCATTGAATGCCCGCGCACGGGAACTGCAACGCCAATGGGCAGGAGGTGCCCAGCCATGAAAGAAGGTTCAGCCTTCCTCAACGAAAATGCCGCTCGCATCGCCCAGAGCATGGTCGACGACGCCGAACGCCTGCGCGTGTCGGTTTCCACCGGCCCGCTCGGCGAACGATTGATCGACGCCGGCGCAAAAACGCTCGGCAGCATCGAAGCCGGCCTGCGCATGGCCGAAGCTGCCATGGGCGGGCTTGGCACCGTCTCGCTCGTCATGAGCGCCACGGCCGAAAGATATCCGCTCAATGTCGAGGTGCGTTCATCGCAGCCAGTGATCGCCTGCCTTGCCGCGCAATATGCCGGCTGGAACCTGTCGAGCGGCGACTATTTCGCCATGGGCTCGGGCCCGGTACGCGCGCTGGCCTGCGTCGAGCCGCTGTTTCAGACGCTGACTTATCGCGAGAAAGCCGACAGGACGGCCGTCATTCTGGAAACGGCAAACCCGCCGCCGCCGGCCGTGGTGGAAAGGGTATCGAAGGCAACCGGCATCGCACCTGAAAACCTCACCTTCATCTACGCGCCGACGCAGAGCCTCGCCGGCGCGGTGCAGATCGTCAGCCGCGTTCTGGAAGTCGTACTGCACAAGGCCAACGACTTGAAGTTCCCGCTCGACAATATCGTCGACGGTGCGGCCACCGCGCCCGTGCCTGCTCCGCATCCGGATTTCCTGACCGCGATGGGCCGCACCAACGACGCGATCATCTATGGCGGCGTGGCGCAGCTTTTCGTGCGCGGCTCGGCCGAGGACGCGCGCGAACTGGCTGAAAAAATCCCCAGCGGCACCTCGCGCGACCACGGTCGCCCGTTCGCCGAGATATTCAAGCACTTCAAGGGCGATTTCTACGCCATCGATCCGCTGCTGTTCAGCCCGGCCGAGATCCTCGTTACGGCAATCGATACCGGCGACACGTTCCGCGCCGGGCGGCGCGACCTCGTCATGCTGGAGAGATGTCTTGGTTGAAAAAAAGGGCTGCGCGTGAAGGTCCTGGTCGTCAACGATATCGTCGGCAACCGCTCGAGGGGGCTTGCGGCGGCGCTCCAAAGGCGCGGCTGCGACACGATCACCGCCGCCCTCTCGGAAATCGGCTTCGACACCGGCAGCCCGTCCGGTCTTGCCATACCGGGCTTTGACGGCGGCGACCTGCCCGAGGCGGTGCTGGTGCGCTCGGTCGCGGCCGGATCGTTCGAAGCCATCACCCGCAGGCTCGGCGTGCTGCACGCGCTTCGGGCACTCGGCGTACCGGTGTGGAACTCGGCGCAAGCCATAGAACGCTGCGTCGACAAGTCGATGACCACTTTTGTTCTTCAGCTGGCCGGGCTGCCCACCCCAGCCACTTTCGCGGTGGAAGGCCGGGAGGCGGCGGAGGCCGTCGTGGCACGCGAGGCTGGCCCGCTAGTGCTGAAACCGCTCTTTGGCGCGCAGGGGCGCGGCATCAGGCTCATCAACGGCGTCGAGGATCTGCCGGCCGAGGAAGAGATCAATGGCGTCTATTACCTTCAGCGCTACATAAAGCGCGCCGGCCCGCCCTTCCGCGACTACCGCGTCTTCGTCTGCGCCGGCAAAGTGCTGGCTATGATGGCGCGGCGTGGCGACGACTGGATCACCAACATTAACCGCGGCGCTACGCCCGAAGGGCTTGTCTCGCACGACAGCGAGCTGGAAAGGCTGGCGCTGGCCGCTGCCAAAGCAGTGGGCGCCGATTTTGCCGGCGTGGACATCCTGCCCGACGCCGATGGCCGGCCCTTCGTCCTTGAGGTCAACAGCATGCCCGCCTGGTCGGGCCTCCAGTCCGTGGTGGAGATCGACATCGCCGACGCCATTGCCGAAGCCCTGCTCGGTTTCCTCGATGCCCGCGCCGAGAAACCGGCCATGCCCCTCCCTGCAAGCGCGGTGTCTTGACCATGGCGAGCAGAGAAACCATCCGGGCAGCCTATGAGGACGCCTGCCGGCAGGAGGTCGAGGCGCTGAAGCCCGGCAATGTTCACCTGTTTGCTGACGGCCACCGCATGACGGTGCAGGAGTTCCTCACCAGCGCAAAAGTTTCCGCCGCGCCGCTGACGGACCCGTCGCTGCCGCTCGGCCGGCGCATTCTCGAAGCCGTTCGCGCCACGCGCGCCGCCGTCGACACCAACACCAATCTCGGCATCATCCTGCTTTGCGGACCGCTTGCAGCGGCAGCGGCCATGGATGGCGCGAACTTGTGCGAGAATCTGAACCGGGTGCTTCAGAAAATCGATCTCGACGACACCGCAGCCGTCTTCGAAGCCATCGTGCGTGCCTCGCCGGGCGGCCTTGGCTCGGCATCCGAGCATGACGTCCGCGAAGCGCCCACCGTGGGCCTGCTGGAGGCGATGGGAGAAGCGGCAGACCGCGACCGCATCGCCCGGCAATATGTCACCGGCTTTGCCGACATTTTCGACCTCGGGCTTCCCGCGCTGGAAGCCGCAATCGAACGGGGCGAAACCGGCATGTGGCCTGCCGTGCATGCCTATCTGGAGTTTCTGACCGCCTTTCCCGACAGCCATGTGCAGCGCAAGTTCGATCTCGAAGAGGCGGAGCAAGTGCGCGACGAGGCGCGTTCCGTTCGCGCCGAATTCGCCCTCGCGCAAAACGACGAGCAGCGTGTGGTGGTGCTGATGGACTTCGACGCGCGGTTGAAGGCACAAGGTATAAACCCGGGTACCTCGGCCGACTTAACGGTGGCTTGTCTTTTAGTCCACAATCTGGGAGTGCGCCTTGCGCGGGCGCTGGGTTGATGCTTGAATTTCCGCAGCGGAAGCAGTGCTTTCGCGGCTATCTAGCCAACCGGTCCGGGGTTTCCGGACGCTGCCAACAAGGATAGCTGTCCATTGGACGCCCGCTCGAAAGCGGCATCTATGGGCACCACAATTGTGTCTTGGAGGAGAATTGGCATGGCAAAGATCAATAAAGTGATGGTCGGCGAATCGCTTGTCGGCGACGGCAACGAGGTGGCCCACGTCGATTTGCTCATCGGCCCGAGAGGCAGCCCGGTCGAAACGGCGTTCTGTCACGCGCTGACCAACAACAAGGAAGGCTTCACCACGCTGCTGGCGGTGCTTACGCCCAACCTTCCCTGCAAACCCAATACCGTCCTCTTCAACAAGGTCACGATCAAGGGCGCCAAGCAGGCGCTGCAGATGTTCGGCCCCGCCCAGTTCGCCGTGGCGAAGGCAGTGCAGGACAGCGTCGCCGAAGGCATCATTCCTGCCGAGGAAGCCGACGACGTCTTCATCTGCGTGGGCGTGTTCATTCACTGGGAAGCCAGCGACGACGCCAAGATTCAGCAGTTCAACTATCAGGCTGTGAAGGAGGCCATCCAGCGCGCCATCGCAGGCACGCCAACGGCGGCCGAGGCGACCGCGCAGCGCGATTCGGTCAAGCACCCCTTCGGAGCTTCATAGACAAGAGACAGCCCCGCCCAGGTAAAACCCTCTGCCGAGCCGGATGGTCTGTGGCGCCGGTTGATGAAGATGCTGGGGTTCTGACGCCGACATCCGGAGAGTTCCCGGCGAGCTCTTCGGAGGTGGTCGGCCAAATGCGTCTGCCCGCGAGGCGCGCGGGTGGGCCGGATGGGTGTGCGCCGATCCTGTCCTTGCGCGTGTACTGATGGGAGCGATGTTCAAGCCGTCGCCAGCTTAGCGATCTGCGCCCCGGTCAACGTCCCATCATGCAGCGATGTCGCCACAAGCGCGGCCGAGATGCCAAGCGCCGCGAGTTCGCGCAGATCCGCTTCATGGCGCACGCCGCCGGCGGCAATCACCTCGCGCTCCCCGGACCTGGCCTTGATCTCGCGCAGCCGCGAGAAATCGGGACCGGCGGCGGCGCCGACTTTGGCCAGCGTCATCACGATCACGCGGTTCGGCCAGAGGTCGGTGTCGTGGAGAAGTTCGCTTGGACCACGAAAACCGTCGGCAAAAAAATCGAGCGAGAGGATGAGATTAGGATGCTCGTGAAATTGCCGTAGCACGCCCGCATCCTTCTGCGATTCCGAGCCGAGCACCGGGCATAAAGCAGGCGTCGGGAGCGCAGCTGCAAAATCGACCACATCAGCGAGGCCGGCGTCGACCCAAAGTTCCAGCGTGCCGGGGATCGCCGCAGTCAGGCGCCCCAGCGCTTCCGCGTTCGGCACCCGGCCTTCGATCGCATCGAGATCAGCGATGTAGAAGGTCGAGAAGGGGTGAACGCCGCGCAAGCCCTCGGCCACAGCCACGATATCGGCGCTTGCGCTGAGCGGCGTGACGATCGGCTTGTAGCGGTCGCGCCGGCCCTGTTCGGCCCTGACCACCTGGCCGCCTTTCAGATCGAGCACGGGAATGATACGCATCTGCAACCCTCGGTTCGGCCCTATGAAAGCGTGAAGCGTGAGCAAAGAAAAGAACATCATAGTCGGCTGCGACATTGGCGGTGCGCATCTGAAGATCGCCCGCGCGGAGGACGGCCGCATCGTCGAGGCGCTGACGCTGGCAACGCCCATCTGGCTCGGCCTCGACCGGCTGACCTACGCCGCGCGACAAGCCGCCCCGCTGTTTGCCGGCAGCCGCCTCAACGTCTTCACCATGACGGGCGAGTTGTCCGACATATTCCCCTCGCGCGAGGCGGGCATCGCTTCGCTGCTCGACATCATCGCCCAGCATTTTCCGGGCAAGTCGCTGATTTATGCTGGCCGCTCCGGCTTCGTTGCGCCCGAGCGGGCAACGGCACTGGCTGCCGACATTGCCTCGGCCAACTGGCATGCGAGCGCGGCGTTCATTGCAAGACAGCTCGGCACCGCCCTGTTCGTCGACATGGGCTCGACCACGACCGATATTATTGTCACGCGCAATGGCGTGATCGAAAGTGACGGCTACAACGATGCCGGACGCCTTGCCACCGCCGAGCTCGTCTATACCGGCTTCACCCGCAGCGCGCTGATCGGCATCGCAAGCGCAGCACCCGTCCGGGGTGCGTTGTCACCGCTGATGAACGAATACTTCGCCTCGATGGCCGATGTGCACCGCATCCTTGGCGTGCTCGACGAAAACGACGACAAGCAACCAGCCGCCGACGGCCAGGCCAAGACGGTCGAGGCCTCCTTCGTGCGTATGGCGCGCATGGTCGGCCGCGACGCCTCCGACCTCGCCTTGCCGGAATGGCGCGACATCGCTTCCTGGTTCAGCGAGCAGCAGCTACGCACCGTGCACGACGCGGCTTTCCGCGTGGCATCGAAGCTGGCGGGGGATCGCGATGCGCCGATCGTCGGCGCGGGTATCGGCCGCTGGCAGGTCAGGCAGCTGGCCGAGCGCATGGAGCGGCCTTTCATCGATTTCGCCGACCTCATCGCCGCAATCGACGAGGCTCGCAGCGAGGCAAGCAGCGCCGCCCCGGCAGCGGCATTGGCGCTTTTGGCACAGGATTTGGCCTGAGGGCCGCTGATCCGAAAGATCAGATTTGCCAAGAGCTTGGAGTCGCCACCGGACTCAAAACATCAGCTCTCGGGAGGAAGTGGCCCCTCAGGCCGCGCATGCACATCCCGCCCCCTCGTGTCCTGCGCCGCGAAGTGATCGGTCACCTTCTCCATCAGCCAACCCCAGGCTTCTCTTTCGTCAGGGCCGGCGGTTTTTTCGATGGCGATGGTGAGATAGGTGATCTCGGCCTCGATCTTCTCGCGCGGCAACATGCCGAGCCGGCTGACGAGAATGGCCAGTTCCAACACCGCCGCCTTGGCGCGGTTGAAGCCAGTGAAGGGCGCGTGCGTTTCCTCGGCCACCACCCGGCAGAAATGGCGCGGGCGCACGCCGTCGTCATCGACATGCACCACCTCCAGCACCGAATGCGCCAGCGCCGCTTCCAGCCTCGGCACCGGGCAATTTGCCACCGGCGCGGTCGGCCAGTCCTTGCGGCCGGTCAGGCAGCCGGCGAAGATGCGGGTGTCGTCGGTATAGTTGGCGATGGCGAAGGGCACTTCCGCCAGATTGTCGAGCGTGGCCGAGGGGCGGAACGGAGCGATGATCCAGCCGTCCTCCTCGGCGATGATGCCCAGCGGAGCGATGTGCACATTGCCGTTTTTGTCCACCGTGGTGAGGATCGTTTCGCGGATATAGGGCATCACTCTCCCTCCTTTCTGCCCTTCGCTCGCAGCGTGTGGCCGGCTTCGGCCAGCCGCGTGCGGTCGGCTTCGGGTTCGGGCGCCGCCACGCCCCATGCCAGCGGCTCGTCCTGCGCATAGCGCTTGCCAAGCCGCCAAGCGATTTCGGCCTTCATCAGCTCCGCGCCGAGATAGAAGGCATGCGCGCCATCATTTTCAACACCAAGCCCCGGAAACAGCGCAAACGCATCCGACGCCACCGCGTGGCCCTTGCTGTTGAAAATGTGGACGCCGTCTTCGGCAGTCATGATGCGGAAATTGGCGTCGCGCACATCGGCGGCAAGGGCCGCGATGTCTTCGAGGCTCGACGCATAGGGCTTGCGGTCGTGCACCTGCAGCAGACCCGGGTGATAGTCGCGCGGCAGCGCCCCGTCGGCGCGCGCGGCGAACATGACGCGCCGGGCGATGTCGTGTTCCTCCACCGTGCGCACCGTGTGCGGGCTGACATGCACCGTCAGCACATTGCGTACGCCAAGCTCCGAGCACAGCCCGGCCAGCATGGCGGTGACGCCGGAGCTGTCGGCGTCCGTCAGTTCAGTGAGGTTGCCGGTGCCCATTAGAAGTTCGACATGCGGCCAGCGCCGCCGCGCCTCGATGAAGCGGCCGAGCGATGCGGCAAAGCCAAAATGGATCGGGTCGAGCACCGGGTCGGCGATGAACTTTATGCCCTTGCGCTCAGCCATCTCGATCGCGCGGCCAAGTGAGTCCAGATCGCCCGGAATGGACGGGATCAGCACCGGCACGGCCGGATAATCGAACGCGAGCGGCAGCGTCTCCTCATTGAGGCTGAGCAGAAAGTCCGCGCCGGCTTCTGCGCCGATCCGCAGTTCCTCGGCGCTGGCCGAGTCGACGCTGACGGCGAGACCCTCGGTCTTCAGCGCGCGCACAGCCTCGCCAAGCAGCGGGAACGGCGTTTCCGGCAGGCAGCCAAGGTCGATCACGTCAGCGCCAGCGTCCGCCAGAACCCGCGCCCGCGCCAGCAGCCCGGCAATTGGAAGCATCGGCGCATCAACGATTTCGGCGAAGATGCGCATGTCGTGCCGCGAAAGGTCCGGCGACTGGCCGGCGCGGCCGAGAAAGCCTGGTAGGTCGGCCACCTCGTCGGGGCCACGTACGAAGGGCACGTTAAAATGCCGCGTCAGTCGGTCAAGCTCGCCGCGATAGCGGCCGGGTAGGATGACGCGATCCGCCCCCTCCGGCAGCTTCAACCGGCGCTTGACGATCTCTTCGGTCATCAGCGCCGCTACCTTCACCCCGATATCGATGATCTCCCAGGCAAATTCCGTCTCGCCCAGGCCGGACAGAACCTTTTCCAGGCGCACCCGGGCAAGGTGTCCGGTGAGGAAGACAAGTCGCTCAGCCATGGCTTTCCAGTTCGGCCCGGCGCGCGGCCACCGCAGCCTCCAGATCGGCGAGCGATTCCACCACCGTGGTGTAATGGAACCCCTTCAGCCGCTCGGTGTGCTCGAGATCGATTGGGCGTGGATAGACCTTCACCATGCCATGCGGCGCCATGGTCTCCAGTTCCGGCGCGGTGTCGCAGGCAAAGACGATCGACGGCACGCGGCACTTGCCCGCCTGCGCGTAGACGTTAGTGGCGATGGTGTCGGAAATGCCGAGCACGCATTTGGCCACCGTGTTCGAGGTGGCCGGCGCGATCACCACCGTGTGGTAGACGCCGTGATAAAAGCCGCCGACGGGGATGGAGCTCGCCGTCTTGTCGTGGATTACCCGCATCGTCTTCGGAAAATCGAGCTTCAGCTTGTACATGCGCAGCACTTCCTCGGCGGCCTTCGTAACGAAGATATCGCAATGTTCGAGCTGATGGATAAGGGCAAAGCTCTCCGTGAAAAAATGGCCGGAGCCGGTCAGCACCCAGGCCCAGCGCGGCGTATGCAGTTTTGCCATTCTATGCCGCTCCCCTCTGCGACGCCGCCCGCGCGGAAAATCTCTTGCCCGGCACCTGGCCTGCGGCAAAGCACTCGCCAGCCGCTTCCAGCCAGACAGGACCGGCGAGATAGAGTGCTGCCTCCCCCAGCATGACCGGCAGCAGAGGATCGATGATCTCTGCCACGACCAGTGTTTCAATGTCGTCAACTTCCTCGAAGGCTTCCGTCTGCTTGATCAGAAGCAGTGCCTCGGCGCCAAGGCGCCCGGCAAGCCAGGCGGCGAGCGAATCCGACGTCATGTCCCACGACTGCGGAATATCGGACGCCGTGCTGCACTGCCGGTATGGCAGCCACACCGGCAGTTTCTTGTCTTCCAGGGCGCTTTCGATCTCCTCGAGAGAACGCACCGGCGTCAGGCGCTCGTTCATCTCGACGACCGCCAACCCCATCTGATCCATGGCCAGGATCGCCATGAAGTGGGCCGCCTTATTGGAAAAGCCCATTTCGCGCTGCGCCTCGCGCACCCGGTTGGCAAAGGGCCCGCCACCCGGCACGATGACCAGAGGCCGGCCCGACGCCGCCAGAACGGAAACCCATTTACGCATTTCGGCATGGTAGGCCATGCTGCCGCCAAGCTTGACGACAATGGGCGTCATGAAGACGAGCCTTTCTGGCCGCGCCCGGGAAACAGAGTTTCCGCAGATGCCGTGCCATGCGGGCGAAGGACATGCGCCTGCTCGCTCGCGCGCTTGCGCTCGATCTCGACGCCGACGCCGCCGGGCCCGAGTTCAAGCTTTTCCACCCTCACCTTCACCTGCATCACCCGCGGGTCTTCCAGCACGAGTGCCGCCACCTGCTCGGCCAGTGCTTCGCTGAGCTGCACATGGCCGCGCGCAATGATCGTGCGGATGCCGTCCATGATGATGTCGTAGGAGAAGACATGGCGCATGTCTTCCGGCGCATGGGTCACACGCAGCACATCGGCCACCACATCGAAGCGCACCTTCTGCGTATGCCCGTGCTCGAAGCTGTAGGCGCCGATCTGCACCGGCAGCACGAAATCGCGCACGAATATCTTGTCGGTGCCGAGCGCCGGGTCGGCCGCTCCCGGCGAATAACCGCGCGCTGCCAGCAGCCGATAGTCGACGCTGGCAGCCCTGCCCACAGGCTGCTCGGCGGGGATCAGCTCACGGATCTGCCGCACCGCCTCCAGTTCGATCCGGTTGGTGCGCCGCGACTGATCGCACAACGCACCGCGGAAACCGAGGAAGTCCGGCGCAAGCGGCAAAAGGCGCGGAATGTCGGGCGCTTCCAGCGAACCGGCGAGCCCAACCGCCAGCCCATGCGAACGGCAGCGCTCGACAAAGGACGGCAGGTGCTCAGGCGGAATATGATTGAGCAGGCGGCGGCCGTCCTTCTTGGCCGTATCGAGCATGGCGCCATGGAAACCGCGACGCGCCAGAACCGGCAGCAGGCCGAGATCCGGCTCCAGATCCGCGAACAGAACGCCGATCAGTTTTGTCTTGCCCGCAAGCGGCGCCAGCGCATCGGCGCAGGCGGCGGCATCGTCCGAGGGGAAGAAGCCGACCTTGACATAGTCGACACCGGTGGCCGCAATTTCTTGCGCCTTGGCCAAAATGACATCGGGCTGCATCGGCAGATCGCCGGCGACGGCGCTGACCGGCTGGCGTCCCGCCACCACCTTGACTGTCTGGCGGATGACATCAGTGGCCACCGCGCCCAGTGCGCCGGCAGTCGGGTCCTTGAGGTCGATGATATCGGCGCCGCCGGAAAGCGCGATCTCCGCCTCCTCGCCACCGTTCACGCTCGCCAGCATTTTCGTCATTTCATCAGTCCTTCAGGCACGAGGCCGGTATGTTGCGGCAAGGCGGTCATGGTCATTGAATTACACCGCTTTGCCTATCTCGATATAGCGCATTCCCCGCGCGCAATCATTCGCGTCGGAAGCGGCGGCCCGCCCTTGTCCACGTTTCCGGCACCAGCAGAGCTGGCGGCAATGGGCAAAGCAAAGCCACCGCCGCGATTTATCGGGAACCGCCTTTGCACGGTCCGCTCGATCCGCCCCCAAACATGAGGAAAAGCGACATGAAAATCGTCCCGGCGGATAAGATTCCGGCCGGAAGCCTTTGACAATATGGAGGTCTGGGTTAAGTTCATCGCGGCACCGAAATTTGGCGATACTTTCCTACCGACCTTGGTCGGCAGAAGATGGGTGAGTCATTATGAAGAGTGTGGTGCCGAACTCTCCGTGGATTCTCATCGTTCTTTTTTTGACGGCCGTCAATGTTTTGCCGGCCTTTGCTCAAGAAACCTCTCCGCAGGCGCAGCCTGCAAAACCCCAGCAGCAGGCGGCCGACATCAAGATCGGCTATCTGCGTGCCTACGCGCCGCAACTGGCCCTGTCGGTCCTCGATATTCCACCGCCTGACATAGGCATTGCCGGCGCCAAGCTGGGCATCGCCGACAACAACACCACCGGTGCCTTCCTCAAGCAGAAGTTCACCCTCGATACCGTCGACATCAAGCCCGACGCCGATGCCGTACCCGCCTTCAACGATCTGGTCGCCAAGGGCGACCGGTACATAGTCGCCGACCTTTCGGCCAAGCAGTTGCTGTCGATCGCCGACCTCGCACGCGACAAGGGCGTCGTGATTTTCAACATCAGCGCCCCTGACGACATCCTCCGCGAGGAGGAATGTCGGCCGAATGTCTTCCACATCGCGCCTACGCGCAGCATGCTGGCCGATGCTCTGGCGCAGTACCTGATCTGGAAGCAATGGCCACGCTGGGTGCTGGTTTACGGTTCGCATGACGACGACCATTTGTTTGCCGACGCCCTGCGGCGTGCGGCAACACGGTTCGGCGGCCAGATACTGGCCGAGAAGGAATTCAAGGACACCGGCACCTCCCGGCGGACAGACACCGGCGTTATCCAGATCCAGCAGCAGATGCCCGTCTTCACGCAGGACCTGCCCGACCACGACGTGCTCCTGGTCGCCGACGAAAGCGAGGTGTTCGGCACCTATGTGCCCTATCGCACCTGGCTGCCGCGCGTGGTGGCCGGCTCCGCCGGTCTGATGGCCTCCTCCTGGCATCCCGCCAGCGAGCAATGGGGCGGCTCGCAGTTGCAAAGCCGCTTCGACAAAAGTGCTGGCCGGCACATGCTGTCCAAGGACATGAATGCCTGGACCGCCGTGCGATCGATCGGCGAGGCCGCCACGCGCAGCAACAGCGGCGATCCGGCCAGGATCGACGACTATCTCCACAGCGACAAATTCTCGATCGCCGCCTTCAAAGGCCAGAAGCTCACCTTCCGCCCATGGAACCTGCAGTTACGCCAGCCGATCTTCCTGGGCGATGCCAAGTCGGTCGTCTCGACATCGCCGCAGGAAGGTTTTCTGCACCAGGTTTCCGAGCTCGACACGCTCGGCGTCGACCAGCCCGAAACCAAGTGCGTCTTTAAGAAATAGCAGCGGAACGAATACCAACCGGGAGGAGTACCGGATGCGCAGACAACTGGCACTTTTGGTCGCGAGCCTTGCTGTCGGGTTCATGGCCACGCCGGCATCGGCCTACATGGTCTATGTGTCCAACGAGAAGGGAAACAGCATCACCGTCCTCGACTCGACGACGATGAAGGTGGTCAAGACGGTGGATGTCGGGCAACGCCCGCGCGGTATCACCATCTCGCCCGACGGCAAGTTCATCTATCTCTGCGCCAGCGACGACGACACGATCCAGGTGATCGATACGGCCGACATGCAGGTGGTCGGCACCCTGCCCTCCGGGCCTGATCCGGAACTTTTCGTGCTCGCGCCCGATGGCAAGGTTCTCTATGTCGCCAACGAGAACGACAACCTCGTCACCGTCATCGATCTCGCCACGAAGAAGGTGGTGAGCGAGATTCCCGTCGGCGTCGAGCCGGAAGGCATGGGTATCAGCCCTGACGGCAAGACGTTGGTCAACACGTCGGAAACGACGAGCATGGCCCACTTCATCGACACCTCGACCCACCAGATTACCGACAATGTGCTGGTCGATACCCGGCCGCGCTACGCCGAGTTCAAGCCGGACGGCTCGGAAGTCTGGGTCAGTGCGGAGGTCGGCGGCACGGTCTCGGTCATCGACAACGCCACGCGGCAGGTGACGCACAAGATCACCTTCGACGTACCGGGGCTGCGCTCGGAAGCGATCCAGCCCGTGGGCGTGAACATCACCGCAGACGGCAAGAAGGCCTATGTGGCACTCGGCCCCGCCAACCGTGTGGCCGTGATCAACACCCAGACCTATCAGGTGGAGAAGTACATACTGGTCGGCCAGCGCGTCTGGCACCTTGCCTTCACGCCCGACCAGAAGACGATCATCAGCACCAACGGCATTTCCAACGACGTCACTTTCATCGACGTGGCCACCGACGAGCCGATCGAGTCGGTCACCGTGGGCGCCCTGCCCTGGGGCGTGGTGGTATCGCCGAAATAGTCATTTTGCAGGCAACCAAGGAGGAGAAGACATGAGGAAATATCGGGCAATCGCCTTCGCAGTCCTGATGGGCGCTACATTGCTGCCTTTGCACAGCTTCGCCCAGGATGCGGATGACGACGACGATCAGCCCAAGCTCACACGCTCCAGCCAGAACGTACCGGAACTGATCCTGGGAACCAAGGACGGTACCTATGACGTGAACCAGAAGGATTTCACGCTGCAGGCGGGACAGGGCTACCGCTGGAAGATCACGTCGGGTGCTGCTTTCGAATACAAGTTCCACACCGACCTGTTCCGCGACACCTGGGTCAACCAGATCGTCATCAACGATCTCGAGGTGCACATGAACGGCGCGCCCGCCTGGCTGGAATTCGACTCCCCCGGCACCATCCTGGTGCAGTTCAACACGATACGGCCGGGCACCTACACCTGGTCTGTGCCGGACCTTGCCGAAAAGGGCATGAAGGGCACCATTACCGTCAAATAGGCCAATGGAGACCGGCCGGCGCAGGCTCTAAGCTCGACACAGAAGGAGCGATCCGACTTGCAGCATGTGAAGACCGACGGCAATGGCGGCGTGGCGGCCCTCGAGGTCGCCGCGGTCAGCTATTCCTACGGCTCGAAGCGCGCGCTTTCGGACGTGTCCTTCGCAATCGCGCCGGCCAGCTTCACGGTGCTTCTCGGCCTGAACGGGGCCGGCAAGACGACGCTCTTCTCGCTGATCAGCCGTCTCTACAGCACCCGCAACGGCACGATCCGCATTTTCGGCAACGACGTGGCGCGCGCTTCCGGCGAAGCCTTGAGGCGCCTTGGCATCGTCTTTCAGGCGCGTACGCTCGACCTCGACCTCAGCGTCTATCAGAACCTGTCCTACCACGCCTCGCTGCATGGCATAGGCGCCCGGCAGGCGCGCCAGCGCATCGACACGCTGCTCAAGCAGATGGACATGGGCGACCGCCTGCACGACAAGGCGCGCAGCCTTTCCGGCGGCCAGATGCGGCGCATCGAGATCGCCCGCGCGCTTCTGCATGAGCCGCCGCTGCTGCTCCTCGACGAAGCGACGGTCGGCCTCGACATCCAGTCGCGCGCCGGCATCCTCGCCACCATTCGCAAACTGGTGGCGACCGAAGGCATCGGGGTGCTGTGGGCCACCCACCTCATCGACGAAGTGGAGGACGGCGACCAGGTCGTGGTGCTGCGCGAGGGACGCCTCGTTGCCGCTGGCAAGGTCACGGATGTGGTGAAATCGACCGGAACGAAGACGCTCCGCGATGCCTTCTCGCGCCTCAGCGGCCTCGACAGCCGGCAGATCACGGACATCGAGCCATGAGCACCCTGCCCTCGCAAAAGGCGCAAAGCGATGTCGTTGCGGTGAACGCACCGGCCTTCGGCCTGCGGCAGTACCTCACCTGCCTCAAGGGCGTCATGGTTCGCGAGGGCCTGCGCTTCGTGAACCAGCGCGAGCGTTTTATTTCCTCGCTGGTCCGGCCGCTGGTGTGGCTGCTGATCTTCGCCGCCGGCTTCCGCCAAGTGCTCGGCGTGTCGATCATCCCGCCCTACAAGACCTATGTGCTCTACGAGGTCTACATCACCCCGGGCCTTTGCGGCATGATCCTGCTCTTTTCCGGCATGCAGTCCTCGCTGTCGATGGTCTACGACCGCGAGATGGGCAATATGCGCACACTGCTCGTCAGCCCCTTCCCGCGCTGGTATCTGCTCGTCTCCAAGCTCATCGCCGGCGTCACCGTGTCGATCGCGCAAGTCTATGTGTTCCTGTTCGTGGCCTACTTCTTCGGCATCAAGATGCCCCCGCTCGGCTACCTGTTCGTACTGCCGGCGCTGTTCCTCGCGGGTCTGATGCTCTGCGCACTCGGCATGTTCCTGTCGTCGGTGATCAAGCAGCTCGAGAACTTTTCCGGCGTGATGAACTTCGTGATCTTCCCGATGTATTTCGCCTCGCCGGCGCTCTACCCGCTGTGGCGCGTGCAACAGTCGAGCCCGATCCTCTACAAGATCTGCCAGTTCAACCCGTTCACCTATGCGGTCGAGCTGATCCGCTTCGCGCTCTACGAACAGGTCGACTGGCTGTCGCTTGCCGTCGTCGTCGGCTGCACCCTGCTGTTCCTGGCGGGCGCCATCATCGCCTACGACCCTTCGCGCGGCCTGATGAACCGCAAACAGGATACGGGAGGAAACGCCTAATGAAACCAACGCGGCCGATCTGCCATCTTGCCGGGGTCCTTCTGGCGCTCGCGACAGCGCATCCGACCTTCGCAGCCGGCAAGGTCGATCCGGACTGGCCCTGCATGCAGCGCAAGGTGCCCGAACTCTCGCTCGCCCAGGTCTGGAATGGGCCGGAGCTGCCCGAGGCCGCGAAGAAATGGGCGGACGACCCCGACATTGCCCGGCGCGTCGATGACCTCGCCGCGCGTCGCCTGCCGCTGGCCGATGCACAACAGCAGATCAAGGATTTCGCCGGCGCGCTGCCGCCGGACCAATTGCTGCCGAAGATGACCATGCTGGAACAGGGCCTTTTCGAGCACATGGATGCCGAGCGCTCGCATGTGATGGAGGGCATCGCCCGCTATGCCCACAGGCAGATCGAAATGGCCGCGGATTTGCGTAAGGAATCTTCCGATCTGGATACGCTGGAGGACAACAAGGGAGACCCGAAGGAGATAATCGAGCGCACCGACCACCTTGCCATGGGCACGCGCATCTTCGAGGAACGTGTGAAATCCCTTACCTATGTGTGCGAAGTGCCGACGCTGATCGAACAGCGCCTCTACCAACTCTCCAAGACGATCGGGGACACGCTGGCGGAGAAGAAGAAATAGCCACTCAGGCCCCAGTCACCCGTTCCGGAGCCGCCGGGTAGAGCCTGCCGAACAAAGGCAGATACATCGCGCCCTTGCGCATCAGGAAATCGTGGAACGTCGCCATGGCCGGCGAGATCGCCCGGTCGGCGCGCATCACAGCGAACCACTGCCGGCGGATCGGCATGCCTGCCACATCGAGGATCACCAGGCGGCGCGCCTCGACCTCGAAGGCGATGGTGTGGGCGGAGATGAAGGCGATGCCGAGCCCGGCCATCACCGCCTGCTTGATCGTCTCGTTGGAATCCATCTCCAGGCCGAGATCGTCCAGCCGGCCCGGAATTTCGCTCAGGAAGATCTCAAGTGAAATGCGCGTGCCCGAGCCGGGCTCGCGGATCAGAAAATTCTCGCGCGCGATGCGCTCCTTGGAGATGTCGCGCTTCTTGGCCAGCGGGTGATCGGGCGAGGCAATGATCACCAGCGGGTGATCGCCGAAGGCCGAGGCCCGCACCGGCACGTCGCGCGCCGGTCGCCCCATAACGGCGATATCGACATCGTGGTTCTTCAGATTGGCGATGGTCTCGGCGCGGTTGCCGATTTTCAGCCGCATCTCGATATCGGGATGCTCCTTCATGAAGGCGGCCATCAGTTGCGGCGCGAAATATTTCGCGGTCGAGACCACTCCCAGTGTCAGGCTGCCGGCACGCACTCCCTTGATGGCGTCGATCTGGTCCTCCAGCAGCCGCAGCCGCTCCTCGATCGCCTGAGCAGTGTCGACGAATGCCAAACCTGCGGCAGTCGGACGCATGCCATCGACCGTGCGGTCGAACAGCTCGATGCCAAGCTCCTCCTCCACCTGCCGGAGTTGGATCGTCACCGCTGGAGCCGAGAGCCCCAACACCTTGGCAGCATTGACGATTTTGCCGTGTGCAATGATGGCCTGGACGGCGCGGAATTGTCTGAGGGTCAGGTTGCGCATGGAATAGCTAAATTATTTTTACTGGGAAAGTAAAGTTATTAAAATTTACTTATCCATACGGCTTTGTCCTCATCGCTGCGTAGCCCGGTCGTCGCAAGATCGGGCCGAGGAGGACAAAGATGACGGCGGCGACACTCGATGCGGTTCTGAACTCATATGTGGGCAGCGGCAATGCGCGCCGCGCCGCCATCGCCGCGACGGTCCACGAACTTGCGCAGGCCGCGACCAAGATCCGCGGCACTATCAACCAGGGCGCGCTAGGCAAGGCCTTCGCCGGCCTGCGCGGCGCCAACACCGATGGCGACGTGCAGAAGGATCTCGACATCTTCGCCGACGACATCCTGCTCGACGCGATGCGGCGCGCGCCCGTCGGCCTCTACGCCTCCGAAGAGCTGGAGCTGCCCGTGCTGCTCGACACGGACGCCGAGCTCGCCATCGCCGTCGATCCACTCGACGGCTCCTCCAATATCGACACCAACGTGTCGATCGGAACGATTTTCTCGCTCCTCCCGGCAACTGGCGCGCCGGACCAAAATCCGGCCGCCCCTTTTTTGCAGGCAGGAACGAACCAGCTCGCCGCCGGCTTCTTCATCTATGGGCCGCAACTGGCCCTGGTGCTGACGCTCGGCAGCGGCACCCATGTCTTCGTGCAGTCCACGAGGCTCGGCACCTTCGTGCAGGCCTATGAAAGCCGGATCGTGCCGGCCCGCGCACATGAATTCGCGATCAACGCCGCCAACTATCGCCATTGGGACGAAGCCGTGCGGCTCTATGTCGACGATTGCCTGAAGGGCAGCGAGGGCCCGCGCGAACGCGACTTCAACATGCGCTGGATCGCCTCGCTGGTGGCCGACTGCTACCGCATCCTGATGCGCGGCGGCGTGTTCCTCTATCCCGGCGATCAGCGCCGTGGTTACACGAACGGCCGGCTGCGCCTCGTCTATGAAGCCAACCCGATCGCTTACCTCATCGAACAGGCCGGCGGTGCCGCAACCGACACCATCGACCGCATTCTGGAGATCCCGCCGCAAAGCCTGCACCAGCGCGTGCCGTTGGTGTTCGGCTCTTCCCGCGAGGTGGCGCGGATCGCTCGCTATCACACCGATCCCAGCAGCATCGGCGAGAGATCGCCCCTGTTCGGCAATCGCGGCCTGTTCCGCGCGTGATCGGGAGATAGCAAATCATGTCGGCAAAGCACCCGATCATCTCGATCACCGGTTCGTCAGGCGCAGGAACCACTTCCGTGAAGCGGGTTTTCGAGCAGATTTTTCGGCGCGAAAGGATTGAGGCGGCCTTTATCGAAGGCGACGCTTTCCACCGCTTCGATCGCGCGGCGATGAAGCAGAAGGTCGCCGAGGAGGAGAGGAAGGGCAATCCCAACTTCACCCATTTCAACATCGAGGCCAACGAACTCGAGATCCTCGAATCCGTCTTCGAGGAATATGGCCGCCGGGGCTCCGGCCGCACCCGCACCTACGTTCACGACGACGAGGAGGCCAAGCTTTACGGCCAGGAGCCGGGCACCTTCACCGATTGGCGCGAGTTTCCGCCCAGCGACCTTCTGTTCTACGAAGGCCTGCATGGCTGCGTCGCCACCGAACAGGTGAATGTCGCCCGCTACGCCGACCTCAAGATCGGCGTCGTTCCGGTCATCAACCTCGAATGGATCCAGAAAATCCATCGCGACCGGTCCACGCGCGGCTATTCCACGGAAGCGGTCATGGACGTGATCCTGCGCCGCATGCCGGATTATGTGCGCTACATCACCCCACAGTTCACGCAGACCGACATCAACTTCCAGCGCGTGCCGATCGTCGACACGTCGAACCCCTTCATCGCCCGCTGGATACCGACGCCGGACGAGTCGATGCTGGTCATCCGCTTTGCGCGGCCGCGCGGCATCGACTTCCCCTATCTGCTGTCGATGATCCAGAACAGCTTCATGTCGCGGGCGAATTCCATCGTGGTGCCGGGCAACAAGCTCGACCTCGCCATGCAACTCATCCTGACCCCGCTCATTTTGCAACTCATAGAGCGAAAGAAGCGCGTGTCGTGAGGAGAACGCCATGAACAGCCAGACCGCCTTGAAGTCGGGCACCGCAACCGTCACCGAACAGGAAATGGCCAACGCCATACGGGCACTTGCCATGGACGCCGTGCAGAAGGCCAATTCCGGCCACCCCGGCATGCCGATGGGCATGGCCGATGTCGCGACCGTTCTGTTCGGCCGCTTCGTCAATTTCGATCCGTCGGCCCCCCACTGGCCGGACCGTGACCGCTTCGTGCTCTCGGCCGGGCACGGCTCCATGCTGCTCTATTCGCTGCTCTACCTGACGGGCTATCCCGACATGACGATCGACCAGCTGAAGAATTTCCGCCAACTCGGCAGCCGCACCGCTGGTCATCCTGAGTATGGCCATGCCCCCGGCATTGAGACCACCACCGGCCCGCTCGGCCAGGGTATCGCGAATGCCGTCGGCATGGCGCTGGCCGAGCACATGCTGGCTGCCCGCTTCGGCAAGGACCTCGTCGACCACTACACCTATGTGATTGCCGGCGACGGCTGCCTGATGGAAGGCATAAGCCACGAGATCATCGACCTTGCCGGTCACCTGAAGCTCGACCGCCTGATCGTGTTCTGGGACAACAACTCGATCTCCATCGACGGCCCGACCTCCTTAGCCACCTCGACGAACCAGCCGGCCCGTTTCAGGGCTGCAGGCTGGGACGTGCAGGAAGTCGACGGCCATGACATGGGGGCCGTTGCCGCAGCAATCGAGCACGCGCGCGGCTCCGACCGCCCCTCGCTGATCGCCTGCCGCACCATTATCGGCAAGGGCGCGCCGCACCTTCAGGGCTCCGAAAAGACCCATGGCGCGGCGCTTGGCGAAGCCGAAGTCGCAGCCACGCGCGAAAACATCGGCTGGCCCTGGCCGCCCTTCGTTGTGCCCGACGAGATTCTGGCGGCATGGCGCGCGACGGCCAAGCGCGGCGCAGCCGCGCGCCGCGAATGGGAGGCGCGTCTTGCGGCCTCGCCCCGCCGCGAAGCCTTCGAGACCGCGATCGCCAGCGAAATACCCGCCGCTGTGTTCGACGCGCTGGACGCGCTACGTAAGGAGCATGTCGAGAAGGCCACCAAGGTCGCGACCCGCAAGGCTTCCGAGCTGGCGCTCGAGGCCATCAACGGCGCAACCGACCTCATGGTCGGCGGCTCGGCCGATCTCACCCATTCGAACCTGACCATCACCAAGGGCATGAACCGCCTCGTCGCCGGCGACTATTCGGGCGACTATGTGCACTTCGGCGTCCGCGAGCACGGCATGGCGGCGGTCATGAATGGCATCGCGCTCCATGGCGGCTTCGTGCCCTATGGCGGCACATTCCTGTGCTTCACCGACTATGCGCGCGGTGCCATCCGTCTGTCGGCGGTGATGGGCCAGCGCGTCATCTATGTCATGACGCACGACTCCATCGGCCTCGGCGAAGACGGCCCGACCCACCAGCCGATCGAGCACCTGGCCATGCTGCGCGCCACACCGCATCTGAACGTGCTGCGTCCCGCCGACATCATCGAGACGGCCGAGTGCTGGGAACTGGCACTGAAGACGACGGACCGGCCGAGCGTACTGGTGCTGTCTCGCCAGAACCTGCCGATGCTGCGCCAGTCGTACACGCCCGAAAACCTGTCGGCGCGCGGCGCCTACATCCTCCGCGACACGGAAGGCCCGCGCGCAGTGACGCTGATCGCCACCGGATCGGAGGTGGAGATCGCAGTCGCCGCCGCCGAAAAGCTGAAGGCCGATCACGGCGTCGAGGCAGCAGTGGTCTCCATGCCCTGCTGGGAACTGTTCGAGGCTCAGGACGCGGCCTACCGCAGGTCTATCCTCGGCGACGCCCCGCGCGTGGCCGTCGAAGCCGCCGCCCGCCACGGCTGGGACCGCTGGATCGGCGAGAACGGCGCCTTCGTGGGCATGACCGGCTTCGGCGCCAGCGCCCCGGCCGCCGACCTCTACCGCCACTTCAACATCACGCCCGAGGCGGTCGCAGCTGCGGCCCTCGAACTCATCGACTGAAAGGAGCCAGGGATGGCGCGCATCACGCTGAGGCAATTGCTCGACCACGCCGCCGAACATGGCTACGGCGTGCCGGCATTCAACATCAACAACATGGAACAGGGCCTCGCCATCATGGAGGCGGCCAAGGCCTGTGATGCGCCGGTGATCATCCAGGCCTCACGCGGCGCCCGCTCCTACGCCAATGACATCATGCTGGCCAAGATGATCGACGCGCTGGCCGAGATCTATCCCGAAATCCCGGTCTGCATGCACCAGGATCACGGCAACAGCGAAGCCACTTGCCTCACCGCCATCCGCCACGGCTTCACCTCGGTGATGATGGACGGCTCGCTTGAAGCGGACGCCAAGACGCCGGCAAGCTACGAATACAACGTCACCATTACCGAGCACGTGGCCCGCATGGCCCATTGGGTTGGCGCCTCGGTGGAAGGCGAGCTCGGCGTGCTTGGCTCCCTGGAGAGCGGCAAGGGCGAGGCCGAGGACGGCCACGGCGCGGAAGGCGCGCTGTCGCACGACCAGCTTTTGACCGATCCGAACCAGGCCGTCGATTTCGTCGCCCGCACCAAGGTCGACGCGCTGGCGATTGCCTGCGGCACCTCGCACGGCGCCTACAAATTCACCCGCAAGCCCGACGGCGAAATCCTTGCCATGCGGGTGATCGAGGAGATCCACCGCAAGCTGCCCAACACGCATCTGGTCATGCACGGCTCGTCCTCGGTGCCGCAGGAGTTGCAGGACGTCATCAACAAATATGGCGGCGAGATGCCCCAGACCTACGGCGTGCCGGTGGAAGAAATCGAGCGCGGCATCCGCCACGGCGTGCGCAAGGTCAACATCGACACCGACTGCCGCATGGCCATGACCGGCCAGTTCCGCCGCATCGCCATGGAGCATCCCAGCGAATTCGACCCGCGTAAATTCCTGAAACCGGCGATGGACGCCATGCGTGACCTCTGCCGCGACCGGCTCGAACGCTTCGGCGCTGCCGGCAACGCTTCGAAGATCAGGGTCGTCTCCATGGACGAGATGGCCAGGCGTTACGCCGCCGGCAAGCTCGACCCGCACATCGCCGCTGCAAAGGCCGCCTGACCGGCCGCCCGAACCGAAATCAAGAAAGGACCCAGCCATGGCCGAAAAGTCCGAAACCGTAACTGGAGCGGAGCGCTACAGATCCGGTGTCATGCAATACAAGAAGATGGGCTATTGGGAGCCCGACTACGAGCCGAAGGACACCGATGTCATCGCCCTCTTCCGCATCACGCCGCAGGACGGCGTCGATCCGGTGGAGGCAGCGGCGGCCGTGGCAGGCGAAAGCTCGACGGCGACCTGGACCGTGGTCTGGACCGACCGGCTGACGGCTTCGGAAAAGTATCGCGCCAAGGCCTACCGGGTCGACCCCGTTCCCAACACCCCGGGCCAGTATTTTGCCTACATCGCCTATGATCTCGACCTGTTCGAGCCCGGTTCGATCGCCAACCTCACGGCGTCGATCATCGGCAACGTCTTCGGCTTCAAGCCGCTCAAGGCCCTGCGACTCGAGGACATGCGCCTGCCGGTAGCCTATGTGAAGACCTTCCAGGGCCCGGCCACGGGCATCGTGGTCGAGCGCGAGCGCCTCGACAAGTTCGGCCGCCCGCTCCTCGGCGCCACGGTGAAGCCCAAGCTCGGCCTGTCGGGCCGCAACTACGGCCGCGTGGTCTATGAGGCGCTGAAGGGCGGGCTCGACTTCACCAAGGACGACGAGAACATCAACTCGCAGCCCTTCATGCATTGGCGCGACCGTTTCCTGTGGTGCATGGAGGCCGTGAACAAGGCGCAGTCCGAGACCGGCGAGATCAAGGGCACCTATCTCAACGTCACCGCCGCCACCATGGAGGACATGTACGAGCGCGCCGACTTCGCCAAGGAACTCGGCTCCAACATCGTCATGATCGATCTGGTCATTGGCTACACGGCCATCCAGTCCATGTCCAAGTGGGCGCGCAGGAACGACATGATCCTGCACCTGCACCGCGCCGGCCACTCGACCTATACGCGGCAGAAGAACCATGGTGTCTCCTTCCGCGTCATCGCCAAATGGATGCGGCTCGCCGGCGTCGACCACATCCATGCCGGCACGGTGGTGGGTAAGCTGGAAGGCGATCCAGCGACGACGAAGGGCTACTACGACGTCTGCCGCGAGGATTTTAATCCCATGCGGCTGGAGAACGGCATCTTCTTCGACCAGGATTGGGCCTCGCTCAATAAGCTGATGCCGGTGGCTTCGGGCGGCATCCATGCCGGCCAGATGCACCAGCTCATCAACCTGCTCGGCGAGGATGTCGTGCTGCAGTTCGGCGGCGGCACCATCGGCCATCCGATGGGCATCGCGGCGGGCGCCACCGCCAACCGCGTCGCGCTCGAATGCATGATCCTCGCCCGCAACGAAGGCCGCGACATCGTGCGCGAGGGGCCGCAGATCCTGCAGGACGCGGCCAAGACCTGCCTGCCCCTCAAGCAGGCGCTCGAAACCTGGAAGGACGTGACCTTCAACTACGCCTCGACCGACTCGCCGGACTTCGTGCCGGTGGCCACGGCGGCCGAATAAGGAGACCAGAGCATGCGCATCACCCAGGGAGCCTTTTCGTTCCTGCCCGACCTCACCGACGACCAGATCCACGCGCAGGTGCAGTACTGCATCGACAATGGCTGGGCGGTCAGCCTCGAATTCACCGACGACCCGCACCCCCGCAACACCTATTGGGACATGTGGGGCCATCCGATGTTCGACAATCCGGATGCTGCCGCCCTGATCATGGAGCTGAAGGATTGCCGCAAGGTCTATGGCGACCGCTACATCCGCGTCGTCGCCTTCGACGCCAGCCATGGCTGGGAGTCGGTAAAGCTGTCCTTCATCGTCAACCGCCCGGCCGACGAGCCCGGCTTCCGCCTCGAACGGCAGGAAACGGCCGGCCGCAGGATCCGCTACACAACGAAGCCCTACGCGGCGGATCGCCCGGCCGGCAGCAGATACGGCTGATCCCCCCACCCGGTTTGCTTCGTCCCCACTCCCAACCGGGAGAGGGGACAAAGCAGCACCGTTGCTCCCTACAGACCGAGAAATCTAATGTCCGCAACCGCCGAACCCGAAACCTCTGCCCCGGAAATCCCCTCGGCGATCGACCTGCGCGAGGAGTTCGAAAGCTCGGGCGTCAAGGACGTGCTTGCCGAGCTCGACCGCGACCTGATCGGCCTCGCCCCCGTCAAGAAGCGCATCCGCGAAACCGCCGCGCTGCTGCTGGTGGAGCGGGCGCGCAAGCGCATGGGCCTAGCCCATGAGACGCCGACGCTGCATATGAGCTTCACCGGCAATCCCGGCACCGGCAAGACGACGGTGGCGCTGCGCATGGCCGACCTGCTCCACCGCCTCGGCTATATCCGCAAGGGCCACCTCGTCTCGGTCACCCGCGACGATCTCGTGGGGCAGTACATCGGCCACACTGCGCCGAAGACCAAGGAGATCCTGAAGAAGGCGATGGGCGGCGTGCTGTTCATCGACGAGGCCTACTACCTCTATCGCCCGGAAAATGAGCGCGACTACGGCCAGGAGGCGATCGAGATTCTGCTTCAGGTGATGGAAAACCAGCGCGATGACCTTGTCGTCATCCTCGCAGGCTATTCGCAGCGCATGGAGCGCTTTTTCGAAAGCAACCCCGGCTTCCGTTCGCGCATTGCGCACCACATCGATTTCCCCGACTATACGGACGAGGAGCTTCTCGAGATCGCAAGGAAGATGCTCGACCACCAGAACTACCACCTCGACCAGCCGGCCACGGCGGCGCTCACGCAATACATTGCGCGACGCCGCGAGCAGCCGCATTTTGCCAATGCGCGCTCGATCCGCAACGCGCTCGACCGGGCGCGGCTGAGGCAGGCCAACCGCCTGTTCGAAACCTCCAAAGGGCCGCTTGACGCGACCGCCCTGTCGACTATCTCGGCTGAGGACATCACCGCAAGCCGGGTGTTCGGCATCAAGACCAGGAGCGAGGCTGCCCACCCATGAGCGCAAAAACGCTGATCTCTCCTTCAGTCCTGTCGGCCGATTTCTCCCGCCTTGGCGACGAGGTCGAGGCAGTGGCAGCCGCCGGCGCCGACTGGATCCATCTCGACGTCATGGACGGGCATTTCGTCCCTAACATCACCTTCGGCCCCCAGGTCATCAAGGCGATCCGCAATCGCACCGACAAGGTGTTCGACTGCCACCTGATGATCGCGCCCGCCGATCCCTATCTGGCTGCCTTCGCCGATGCCGGCTGCGACATCATCACCGTCCATGCCGAGGCCGGCCCGCATCTCGACCGCTCGCTGCAGGCGATCAGGAACCTCGGCAAGAAGGCCGGCGTCGCGCTCAACCCGTCGACGCCGGAAAGCGCCATCGAATATGTGCTCGACCGGCTCGACCTGGTACTGTTGATGACGGTCAACCCCGGCTTCGGCGGCCAGGCCTTCATCCCGGCGGTGGTGGAGAAGGTGAAGCGGGTGAAAGCCATGATCGGCAACCGGCCGATCGACATCGAAATCGACGGTGGTGTGACACCCGAAACCGCGCCGCTAGTCACGGCCGCCGGCGCCAATGTGCTGGTGGCCGGCTCGGCCGTGTTCAAGGGCGGTTGCGCGGACGCCTACGCCAAGAATATCGCCGCGATCAGGGCTGCGGGCGACGGTGCAATGCGCAAGGCGGCCTGAAGCCGCCCAAAAGGGGAAACGCCATGGCAGCCATTCCACCCGTTTGCGATTTCGGCTGGCCGGCCGTCGACGCCACCCTTCCGGGCGTGGATGGCAAGCAGCATTCCATTTTCGGTCAGGCCGGTCCTAACGGCCTGGTCGTCGCCTTCATCTGCAACCACTGCCCATACGTGAGGGCGGTCATCTCGCGCATCGTGCGCGACGCCGAGGACCTGAAGGCCGAAGGCATCGGCTTCGTGGCCATCAATTCCAACGACGCAGCGGCCTATCCCGAAGATTCCTTCGAGAACATGAAGCTGTTCGCCGCCGCCCACCGCTTCGGCTTTCCCTATCTCTATGACGAAGATCAGTCCGTCGCACGCGCCTATGGCGCGGCCTGCACGCCCGACTTCTTCGGTCTCGACAAGGACATGAAGCTGCAATATCGCGGACGCCTGGATGCCTCTCGCAAGGAGACGGGCTCGCCGGACCTGCGCCGCGACCTCTTCGAGGCGATGAAGCAGGTTGCCCGCACCGGCGAGGGTCCGCGCGACCAGATCGCTTCAATCGGCTGCTCGATCAAATGGAAGGATGCTGCATGAAACTGGACGGCGCAAATCCCCTGTTCTTCCCGAAGGCCATCCTGTTCGACCTCGACGGCACCCTGATCGATTCCGCGCCGGACATCACCGCCGCCGTCAACGAACTTCTGGCAACGCACCATCTGCCTCCCTTCAGCGTCGAAAAAGTCACCACCATGGTCGGCGACGGCATGCCGAAACTGGTCGAGCGCGCCTTTGCCGCATCAGGCACACCTTTGGTGGGCAAGGAGCTTGAGGACGTCGTTCAGGAGATGACCCCGATCTATCTGCGCCATCTCACCGACCGCAGCCGGCTGATGCCCGGCGCTCGCGAAGCGCTGGCGCAGTTCCATTTGATGGGCGTTGCCATGGCGGTCGCGACCAACAAGCCGCAGCGGGCCGCACGCGAGGTGCTGCTGCATTTCGGCCTTGTCGACATGCTCGGGGCGATCGTCGGCGGCGATGCGGTGACCCACAAGAAGCCGGCGCCGGATCTGCTGCTCCTGGCTCTCGAAAAGCTGAGAGTCGATCCCGCCGATGCCATCATGGTGGGCGACAGCAAGGCCGACGTCGGCTCGGCGCGCGCCGCCGGCCTGCCCGCAGTGCTGATCCGCGGCGGTTACACGCAGGTGCCGGTGGAGGAGTTGGGTGCAGACCTCGTCTGCGACAGCTTGTTGGACCTGCCGGCCGCTCTTCAGGCATTGCGCCGGGCGGCGTAACGCCTTCGCAAAAGGCTCGAACTCCCGGAATCAATCCGGGAGCCCGTCATCGCAAATTATTGTTTCTGCTTATTTTTTGGAGAACTGATCCAGATAGGCGATGACGTCGGCGATATCCTTGTCATCCTTCAGGCCGGCAAAGGCCATCTTCGTGCCTTTCACCATCGCCTTGGGATCCTTCAGATATTGCGACAGGGTCTCGTTGCTCCAAACAAGCCCCTTCTGACCCGCCTCTTTCATGGCTGCCGAATACTGGTAGTTCGGATGGGTTCCCGCGGTGCGGCCGATGACGTTCATAAGCGAGGGGCCGACCCTGTTCTGATCCTGGTCGGCAACGTGGCAGGCCTTGCACTTGGTGAAGACCTTCTCGCCGGCGGCGGCATCCTGGGCTTGGGCGTGGGAGACCAGCAAACTGGTGGCGGAAATGGCTAGCAAAAAAGCGATAGAGCGCATGGCGTTTCCTTTGTGACCGTCAGGGGTGCCCTGGACGAATTCGAATGCCGTTTCTTTACCCGCCGGCACGCAATTGTCGAGCGGGTAGAGCGGACGTTCGACGCCTCCTTTCGGAGACGGCGCCGCGCTCCGAAAGCTAGACCCGGCGTGGCGGAAGTCAATCGTACCAAGGTGCGGTCGGTGAACCGCCCAGGCGGGCTGCCAATGCCTCGCGGCCCGCTCCCCGGGCCTTGTTGACGCGATTTCAGTGAGCGCGTAGCCTGCCTTCAGCATTTCCCCAACGGCACCTTGGGGAAACATATCAATCGCTTGATCGGGCGCCGGCACGGGACAGCCGAACCGGCTTCGGTTTTGTTGAAGCCGGATAGCGGCAAATGGTGCTGATATGAACTTGGTCGATCTGATCCTGACGGTCTGCCTGACCGCCAACCCCACCCATTGTCGGGACGAGCATCTCTATTTCGAAAGCCTCGGCACCCTGAACCAATGCATGTTCCTGGCTGAACCCGAGATCGCGAAATGGGTGGGAGAGCACCCCATATTCACGGTGGTGCGTTGGACATGTGCATTCCCGAAAAAGGAGAAGTCGATCTGATCGCCGCCGTTGCGGCCACCCATCCCGGGGAGGAGATGTCATGGTGATTTCGCGACGCAATCTGATCCGCCTGATGGGCCTGACGGTTGCAACGATGCCTGCGGCGCGTGCCCTCGCGGCCGCGTCCGGCAAGGTTCGGGTCGGCGTCCTGAAATTCGGCACGGTCAGCTGGGAGCTGGATACGATCAAGCATCATGGCCTCGATGCCCAAAACGGCATTGACCTCGAAGTCGTAAACTTCGCCGGCGAAGACGCCACCAATGTCGCGATGCTCGCCGGAAACATCGATCTCATCGTGGCCGATTGGCTCTGGGTCTCGCGCCAGCGTTCCTCGGGCGATGACGTGACGCTGGTGCCCTATTCGACGGCGGTCGGCGCGATCATGGTCAAGGATGGCTCGCCCATTCGGGCAGCCACCGATCTGGTCGACAGGAAGATCGGCGTCGCCGGCGGCCCGCTCGACAAGAGCTGGCTGCTGCTGCAGGCGATGTTCCGCCGCGACCACGACATCGACCTGCCGGCCCGCAACGAAATCGTCTTCGGCGCGCCCCCGCTGATGTCCGAAAAGGCCGTGCAGGGCGAGCTCGATGCGGTTCTGAACTACTGGCACTTCTGCGCCCGGCTCGAGGCCAACGGCTTCCGCCGGCTCGTCGGCGCGAGCGATGCCGCCAAGGCGCTCGGCGCGACGGGTCCGGTCGCCGCGATCGGCTACGTCTTCCACGACAAATGGGCGCGTGAAAACCCGCGGGCCATCGCCGGCTTCGTCAAGGCATCGGCCGCCGCCAAGACGCTTCTGGCCACCTCCGACGAGGAATGGCTGCGCCTTGCGCCGCTGATCAGGGCCGAGGGCGCGGAGCTGGAAAAACTCCGCGACCGCTACCGCGAGGGCATTCCGAACCGGCCGATCGCCGAGGAGCAGGCGGACGCAGCAAGGCTCTATCGCGTGCTCGCCGAAATCGGCGGCGAAAAACTGGTCGGCAGCGCCAAGGAAATGGCGCCAGGCACCTTCTGGCCGGGGCCCGCGACATGAACCTCGAGCACCACGACCGGGCCCGCGATATCGAACCATTGACCGAGGCACAGCCCCGTCGGCGCTCATTTTCCTCGATCGCGCCGGCGCTTACCGTCATCGTTTCGCTCGCCGGGCTTTATCTGCTGTGGAGCGTCGCCGCTTCGCTCTGGCCAAGCCGCGCCTTCCCGCACCCGGACCAGGTCTGGGTGGTGCTGGTCCAGGACACGCTCAACGGGGAGCTGCCCTACAATCTTGCCATCACGCTTGCCCGTGTCTTTGCCGCCTTCGTGGTGGCGATGGTGATCGGTTCGGTGATCGGCATCCTGCTTGGCATCTACAATCGCGCCGACCAGTTCTTCAATCCCTGGGTCGTCCTGTTCCTCAACATCCCGGCGCTGGTCATCATCGTGCTCGCCTATATCTGGTTCGGGCTGAACGAGGTGGCGGCCATCGGCGCGGTCGCGGTCAACAAGATCCCCAATGTCGTGGTAACGATGCGCGAGGGCGCCCGCGCGCTCGATCCGCGCTATGCCGAAATGGCCAAGGTCTACCGCTTCAGCGCCTTCGACCGGCTGCGGCACATCCTGCTGCCGCAGTTGCAGCCCTACTTCGCCGCCTCGGCCCGCACCGGCATCGCGCTCATATGGAAGATCGTGCTGGTGGTCGAGCTGCTCGGCCGCTCCAACGGCGTCGGTTTCCAGATCCATCTCTATTTCCAGCTTTTCGACGTCGCCGCGATCCTCGCCTACACGCTGGCCTTCGTGGCGATCATGCTTTTCATCGAACTCCTTCTGGTGCAGCCCTTTGAACGATATGCAACCCGTTGGCGCCGCCGCGCCGCTTAGAGTGGACATCGCCGAAAAGACCTTCCGCTCGTCGGAGGGCGTCTCGGTGACGGCGTTGAAGAACCTGGCCTTCGAGGTGCGGCAGGGCGAATTCGCCTGTCTGGTCGGGCCATCCGGCTGCGGCAAGACGACGACGCTGCGCATCCTCCTGGGGCTCGACACCGATTTTTCGGGTTCGTTCCAGATGCCGGCAAGCGACGACGGCCGCATCGCCGCCGTGTTCCAGGAACCGACGCTGCTGCCCTGGCGCACCGTCGAGCAGAATGTGCGGCTGGCACTGCCGAAAGCCATGCGGCACACCGATCTCACCCGGCTGTTCGACAGCCTCGGCCTGTCGCAGATGCGCGAGCTCTACCCGTCGGAACTTTCGCTCGGCCTTGCCCGCCGCGTGGCGCTGGCCCGTGCCTTTGCCGTCGAGCCTACCGTGCTGTTCCTCGACGAGCCCTTCGTCTCGCTCGACGATCAGACGGCCGAGCGGCTGCGCTACCTCGTACTTTCGGTCTGGTCGGCCCGCCCCACCACAGCGCTGATGGTCACCCACAACGTCCGCGAAGCGCTGATGCTGTCCGACCGCATCATCCTGCTTTCCGCCCGCCCGGCCCATGTACTGGGCTATTTCGACATCCGCATTCCGCGTGAGAGCCGCAATCCGCAAGTGATGAGCGATCTCGCGCGCTCCTTCCGCCAGAAATTCCCGGGCGTCATGCAAGCGGAGATGGGCTATCCATGACGATCCTGCTCGGCAGACGGCATGTCATTCAAGGCTTCGCCTGCATTGGCGTCACGGCCGCGATGCTGCCCTGCTGCGGCGGATACTGGATGCGGGCGTCAGCCGCCGCACGCGACTTCTCTCTGGGCGAAATCGCCGACGGCATATATGCCTTCGCCGGCGTCTATGAGCTGATGGCGCCTGCCAATCAGGGCGCCATCTGCAATCTCGGCCTTATCGTCGGCAACGATGCCGTTGCCCTGATCGACAGCGGCGGCAGCATCAAGGAGGGACAAGAGTTCCTTGCCGCCGTGCGCTGGATCACCGCCAAGCCGATCCGCTACCTGATCAACACCCACATGCATCCGGACCACATCTTCGGCAACGCGGTGTTCCGGGAGGCCGGCGCAACCATCGTTGGCCACCACAACCTGCCGCGCGCGCTGGAGGCGCGTGGCAGCTATTATCTGCAAAGCTATCGCGAGCAGCTCGGCGACGAGCTGATGAAAGGCATCGAGATCATACCGCCGACAGTGCTGGTGGACGACCGGCTGGAACTCGACCTCGGCGGCCGCAGCCTCGAATTGCGCGCGTGGAAGCCCGCCCATACCGACAACGACCTGACGGTCTTCGATAAGGCCACGCGAACGCTGTTTGCCGGCGACCTCGTCTTCATGAGTCATCTTCCGACGCTCGACGGCTCGCTGCTGGGGTGGATGCGGCAGATGAGCGAGCTGGCGGCGGTCGATGCCGCGCGCGTGGTGCCGGGCCACGGCCCCGCCTCGGCTGGCTGGCCCGACGCGCTGCAGCCGGAACAGCACTATTTCGAGCTGCTGGCCGCCGATCTGAGGAAGTCGATCGCTGCCGGCGTGCCGCTCAGCGAGGCAGTGAAGACGGCCGGGCAAAGCGCGCGTGACGGCTGGTCGCTCTTCGACGAATTCAACGGGCGCAACGCTACGGCGGGCTATGCGGAACTCGAATGGGAATGAGGCGCAAAGCAACGGGAAGTTTGCCAAGGCAAGGCCACGGGACTATCATCCGAGGCAGCCTGGGCACCACCTGTGACATTCCGGTGGAGGAGGCACACATGTCAGATTCATCCCACATCGTTCGGCGCACCACGCTTCGCAATACGGCGGCGGCGCTGCTCCTAGCAGTTGCCGCGATAGGCGGGTTCGCCTCTCTCACCCGCGCCGAGACCGCCGACGCTCCCTCCAACGAGACCTGGAACAGTCTCAAGACCGATGTCTTCGCCAACCGGCCGATCAAGGACAACGAAGGGCTGATCAGCATCGAGGCGCCCAGGCGGGCGCAGGATGCGGCACTCGTGCCCGTCGATATCCGCATCGATCCGGCCAAGGCTCCAAATGGGGTCAAGGCCATCACGCTCATCATCGACGTGAACCCCTCGCCCGTGGCGGCGACCTTCAAGTTCGGCGACAATTCGGGCGTGACCCATTTTTCGACCCGCGTTCGCGTCAACGATTATTCCTTCGTGCGGGCAATCGCGGAGACGCAGGACGGTCAGCTCTATATGACGGAAACCTTCGTCAAGGCTTCGGGCGGGTGCTCTGCGCCGGCGGTGAAGAACCAGGACGAGGCCAAGGCCACCATGGGCCAGATGAAGCTGCGCCAGTTCGCGGCGAAGGACTCGATCGACGGCCGGTCGCCTGAGTTGCAGCTGATGATCCGGCATCCCAACAATTCCGGCCTGCAGCGCGACCCGCAGACGCAGCTTTTCATCCCGCCGCACTTCATCCACGAATTGTCGGTGATGCAGGGCGACCGGAAGATCTTCAGCATGGAAAGCGGGATTTCGATCTCCGAGGACCCGAATTTCCGCTTCAACTACCATCCTGATGGCAAGAACCCGATAAGGGTCGAGGCCACCGACACCGACGGCAACAAGTTCCAGGATCAGTGGCCGCTCGAAACCGCCAAGCTGTAGGTCTCACGGGCTACAAATCTCAGAAGCAGCGGACATCCGCCTCCGCCTGGGCCCTGCGCAGTTCGGCGGCCGCTGCCTTGGCGGGCGCGCTTTCCTTGAACAGGCTGGTGTTGGGGCCTGTGGTCTGCGACATGCGCCTGAAGGTTTCGGCCGTTACGTAATCGTCATAGGAGACGATCGAGGCGATGACGTCGATGGAGCAGGAGCACCGCTCCAGCATCTCATGCGTTTGGCCATTGGAGCCCATGCAGCCGATCACGTAATCGGCCCGGGCCGAGGTTGGATAGTCGTTCGCGGCGCGTGATGGACAGCCGCTCGCAACGAGCAAACCGGCGGCCAGGACAATCGGCAGTCTCGAAAACATCTTCAGCTCCTCCGATGGCACTCCAGGGCAAAAGTCAGCCACTTCGGCAAGCGTGGCGCTGCAAGCCAAGATTGTCCAGTTGGCCGTTCGCCGCCGGCCATTTCAACCTGTCATATAGGACCAAAGGAGGATGCACGCTGGTGGTCGCGAAGGCGCCTCAGGAGCGCGTTTCAGTCCCAACTCGCGCTTGTTCTCGCCACAATTCGCGCGACGATAAAAATCACGGAACTGCTGCTTGCTTCAGTTTTCGAAAATAGCTCGTAAGGAAACTCAACAATCCATGAGATAAAGCCAAATAATACTAATATATCTCAAAAATAAATTATGCGCCATATCTGCATAAATAGATATGAAAGCAAAAATCGATCTATCTAAGTTTCATAAAGCTTAGAAAGCACCGAAAATTACATACCATATCGCATATCGATGATATGCTGCATTGCAACGAGTTTTATACTGCACCGCAACAAGTAATGGACCCTTTATGCTTGCCTTGCCTAGGGTAATGACATAGCCTTTCGATGTTTCCGGCTTCAAGGGCGTCACCGTCATTAGGGAGCGGCGACAGTCTTTCGTAGGCCGAGTGAGGTGGGCGGTAACGGTGCCCTCTGCTCATCTGGCTTAGGTCGTGACACGCTGCCGGAAATACTTCCCCGCTATATGGATAGCTTGATGCCCGTGTGGGCGAAACGGCTCAATCCTGATGTGAACCCCGGGAGGATTGCAATGCGTGTACTCAAGAAAGCCGCCTGCCTTCCACTGGCCGTAGCGCTGCTCACCGGCGCATCGGTTTACGGAGCGTGGGCGAATGATGACTTGGAAAAGCTTGCTGCTAACCCGTCCAACTGGGCAATGCCCACGGGCGACTATGCCAATACCCGATATTCGAAGCTGAAACAGATCACCGCCGAAAATGTGAAGAACCTCCAGCCCAAGTGGATGTTCTCGACCGGCGTGCTGCGCGGTCATGAAGGCGGACCGTTGATCATCGGCGACGTGATGTATGTGACGACCCCGTTCCCGAACATCGTCTACGCGCTCGATCTCAACCATGACGGCAAGATACTTTGGAAGTACGAGCCCAAGCAGGACCCGAACGTCATTCCCATCATGTGCTGCGACACGGTCAACCGCGGCGTGGCCTATGGTGATGGCAAGATCATCCTGAACCAGGCCGACACCACCATTACCGCGCTCGACGCCAAGACCGGCCAGGTCGCCTGGCAGGCCAAGAACGGTGAATCGACCAGCGGCGCCAAGGGCGAATCCGGAACCAACGCACCCATGGTCGTGAAGGACAAGGTGATCGTCGGCATCTCCGGCGGCGAATTCGGCGTCCGCAGCCATGTGACCGCCTACAATCTGAAGGATGGTTCGCTGGCCTGGCGCGCCTATTCGATGGGACCCGACTCCGATACGCTGGTCGACGAAAAGACCACGCAGCTCGGCAAGCCGGTTGGGCCGGACTCCAGCCTGAAAACCTGGGAAGGCGAGCAGTGGAAGACCGGCGGCGGCGGAACCTGGGGATGGTTCTCCTATGATCCGAAGCTGAACCTCATCTACTACGGCAGTGGCAACCCCTCGACCTGGAACCCCGTGCAACGGCCCGGCGACAATCGCTGGTCGATGACCATCTTCGCCCGCGATGCCGACACCGGCGTGGCCAAGTGGGTCTATCAGATGACCCCTCACGACGAGTGGGACTATGACGGCGTCAACGAGATGATCCTCGTCGACAACATGGAGGTCAACGGCAAGAAGCACGACGTTCTGGTGCACTTCGACCGTAACGGCTTCGCCTATACGCTCGACCGCAAGGACGGCTCGCTTCTGGTTGCGAAGAAGTACGATCCGGCCGTGAACTGGGCGACCGAGGTCAACATGGACCCCAAGAGCGACCAGTATGGACGCCCGCAGGTCGTGGCCAAATACTCGACCCAGCAGAATGGCGAAGACACCAACACGACCGGCATCTGCCCGGCGGCCCTTGGTACCAAGGACCAGCAGCCGGCAGCCTACTCGCCGAAGGATGGCCTGTTCTTCGTGCCGACCAACCATGTCTGCATGGACTATGAGCCCTATCGCGTGAGCTACACCGCCGGCCAGCCCTTCGTGGGCGCCACCGTGTCGATGTATCCCGCACCGGGTGGCAACGACATGGGTGCCTTCATCGCCTGGGATGCAGCCAAGGGCAAGATCGTCTGGTCGAAGCCCGAGCTGTTCTCGGTGTGGTCGGGTGCTCTGGCAACTGCCGGCGACGTGGTCTTCTACGGCACGCTCGAAGGCTACCTGAAGGCTGTCGATAAGAACGGCAAGGAACTCTACAAGTTCAAGACGCCGTCCGGCATCATCGGCAACATCACCACCTTCGAGCATAAGGGCAAGCAGTACATCGCCGTTTACTCCGGCGTCGGCGGTTGGGCCGGCATCGGGCTGGCCGGCGGCCTGCTGCAGCCGAAAAATGCCGCCGCATGGCATGGCGCGGTCGACCAGGGTCGCAAGCAGGGCAACGAATCCGAGAGCGTCGGCACAGCCGGCCTCGGCGCGGTTGGTGGCTATGCGGGTCTTGCCGACTACACGACGCTCGGCGGTCAGCTGACCGTGTTTGGTCTGCCGGACTGATCGGCTTGGAAGACGCAGTCAATGTCGTCCTTCGGGACGCAAGATGAAAGAGCGGGGGCCCGGAACGCATCGTCGATCCGCTCCGGGCCCTCGTTGTTGCAGTTCAAACCCCAAGCCAAGTCGCAATCGTTCCGTCTCGAGGCCGTTTTGGTTGCGGCGCGTCAAGACATGAGGTCCTGAATGTTTGTTCGCATTATACTCTCGGCCATGGCTATCTCCTTCCTGCCGGTGGCGAGCGCCGCGCTGGCCGACGACGCGGAAAAGGCCAAGGCCGTTTCCCAGCAAGACGGCAAGTATCTCGACGCAGACGGAAACCCCACCTTCAAGATCCAGCCCGACGGAACCGTCGACTGGTACACGTTCAGCGGCTTTCGCCGCTTCAACTCCGATTGCTATGTTTGCCACGGGCCTGACGGCGTTGGCTCGACCTATGCGCCCGCCCTGGCCGATTCCCTGAAGACCATGGATTATCCGACCTTCCTGTCGATCGTCGCCGAGGGCCGCAAGAACCTGAGCGCCGGCAATGAGAAGGTCATGCCCGCGTTCGGCGATAACAAGAACGTCTACTGCTACATGGATGACATTTACGTCTATCTGCGCGCCCGGGCCGTCGGCGACCTGCCGCGTGGCCGTCCTGAGAAGCACGAGCAGAAGTCCCAGGCGGCCAAGGATTACGAAAACCAGTGCATGGGTGGGACGTGATGACGAACCACATACATGGAAAGCTCCTCAACGTCCTGGCGACCCTTGCGCTGACCGTCGCCCTGCCCGCTTCGGCGCTGTCCCAAGGTGCCGGGCTAGGCGCGGCCGGCGAGTTGGTCGATCCCGACGTGCTGCGCGTCTGCGCCGATCCCTCGAACCTCCCGTTCAGCAACCAGACCGGCGAGGGTTTCGAGAACAAGCTGGCCGAGATGGTGGCTACCAAGCTCGGGCGCAAATCGGTGCGTTACACCTGGTATCCGATGGTCACCGGCTTCGTACGCAACACGCTCGGCGCCAATCGCTGCGACGTCATCATGGGTTTCGCCCAGGGTGACGACCTGGTGCAGAACACCAACCCCTATTACCGATCGACCTACGCGCTGGTCTATAAGAAGGGCGGCGGCCTCGACGGTGTCGAGACGATCGAGGATCCGAAGCTGGTCGGCAAGAAGATCGGCGTCGTCGGCGGCACGCCGCCGGCCGCCAACATGGCCGAGGCCAAGCTGCTGAAGACCGCCAAAGCCTATCCGCTGATGATCGACTCCCGCATCTCCCCCTCCATGGGCGAGGTGATGGTCAAGGACCTGCTCGACGGCGCCATTGACGTTGCGATCATCTGGGGGCCGATGGCCGGCTACTACGCCCACAAGGCCAATGCCGATCTCGCCGTGGTGCCGCTGGTCAAGGAGAAGACCGGCTCACGCATGACCTATCGCATCACCATGGGCGTTCGCCCCTCCGACCAGGAGTGGAAGCGCACACTGAATAAGTTCATCCAGGAAAACCAGGGCGACATCAACAAGCTGCTGCTGGAATACAACGTGCCCCTGCTCGACGAGCAGGACAATCTGATCACGCAATAGCAACAGGAGTTGGAAGACGGCCGGCAGGCAGCCGGTCGGGTTTGGAACAACATGCCGGAGAGACGATGAAGCGAAAGGAGATGATGGTGCTGCTCGTCGCGGGCATTCTCGGTTCGACTGAGGTCACAGCCTTCGCCGGCGGCGCGCCGGAGCCCTCCGGCTATCGCATGGACGACTATCGCGCGCCGACACCGGACACGTTGCAGGGTGCGCGCGTGGTGACGACGGATGAGGCCGAGGCGCTGTGGCGCGACAAGAAGGCGGTGTTCCTCGATGTCATGCCGGGCACGCCCAAGCCCCCTAACCTTCCCGCCGGCACTATCTGGCGCGACAAGATTAGGAAGGACATCCCCGGCAGCATCTGGCTCGCCAATGTCGGCTACGGAGAGCTCAACCAGAAACAGGAGGATTTTTTTCAAGATTCTTTGATCAAATACACTGGCAATGACCGGTCGCGCACCATACTTTTTTACTGCATGACCGATTGCTGGATGTCGTGGAACGCGGCCAGGCGCGCCCTCGGGTGGGGCTACACATCGGTCCTCTGGTATCCTCTCGGCGCAGACGGCTGGGAGAAGGCTGGCCTACCGCTCGAGGAAAAGCGACCGCTATTCGCTCCATGACACGGGTTTTCGAAGGGTCGGCTTTTCATAGGCGACCAAGCCTTTGTTTTAATTGTTGTTTCATGACGGTCCCTTTCATTTGTCCATTTGGCGATGGACGAGCCATTGCAAACGGTGCCACCGCAATGGCTGACAGGTGAGACCCGGCTTTCCCCGGAGGCCGGCCAAGAGGAGAAGATCATGAAGAAGAACTGGACCAAGCCAAGCATGTGCCAGGTCGCCGCGGGCATGGAGATATCGCGGTATCTGCCGGCTGAGATCACTCCCAAGAAGTAAGCCGCGGGAGGCGCGTGCTTGTCAGCCAGTGAGCACGCGCCCGAAGCGCTTGCCGCGCCATTTCGATCGATTTTGGGCTGCTTCCGCAGCACACGGAGGTTGTGGGCTCGAAAACCCTTGCAACGGATTTTGCGATGCGCGTGAAAATCGTCGGGTCGGCGGCGGGCGGCGGTTTCCCGCAGTGGAACTGCAATTACTACCTGAGCCGTGCAGCGCGCGCGGGGACCATAGGCGTCTGGCCGCGCACGCAGTCCAGCCTTGCAGTGTCGGCCGATGGCCAAGGCTGGGTGCTCTTCAATGCATCCCCCGACATCCGCCAGCAGATTGCCAACACGCCCGAACTGCAGCCGCAGCCCGAAGATGGCCCGCGCAACACCCCGATCCGCGCCGTGGTACTGACCAATGCCGATGTCGATCATATTGCGGGCCTGCTCAGCCTGCGCGAGCGCCAGCCCTTCGCGATCTATGCCACCGAGCGCGTGCTCTCCACCTTGCAGGCAAATTCCATCTTCAACGTGCTCGACCCCGCCATTGTGCCGCGGCGGCAGCTTACGGAAGGCGAGGAGATCGAGCTGACTGACGCCGAAGACCGCCAGATCGGCATTCGCATCCTGCCGTTTTCGGTTCCGGGTAAGGTCGCGCTCTATCTTGAGAACGCGACGCGGCCCGACGAGAACTTCAGCTCCGACAGCGGCGACACGATCGCCGTGCGCATCGCCGGGGACGACGACAGCGGGGTTGCCTTCTACATTCCCGGATGCGCGCGCATTGATCCCGGCCTGCGCGAGCGCCTGGCTGGCGCCGACTGCCTGTTCTTCGACGGCACGCTCTACACGGACAACGAGATGGTGCTTGCCCGCGTCGGCCCCAAGACCGGTCAGCGCATGGGCCACCTTGCCATGTCGGGGCGCGACGGTTCGATCAGTCAACTCGCCGACGTGCCGATTGGCCGCCGCATCTTTGTGCATATCAACAACACCAACCCGGTGCTCGACGAAAGCTCGGCAGAACACGAGACGGTCCGCGCCGCAGGTTGGGAGATCGGCCATGACGGGATGGAGATCGAGCTGTGACCGACTTTCACGAGGCGGCCAAGGGGGGCCTGACGTCAGCACAGCTCGAAGAAGTGTTGCGCCAGGTCGGCGCCGAGCGCTACCACAACCGCCACCCCTTCCATCACCAGATGACGGCCGGCGCCTTGACCAAGGGGCAGATGCAGGCCTGGGCGCTCAACCGCTACTGCTATCAAGCCGTGATCCCGCGCAAGGATGCCACCATCATCGCCCGCGCTGAAGACCCCGCCTTCCGCGCCGAGTGGCGCAAGCGTGTCGAGGATCATGATGGCGACGACGGCTGGAACGGCGGCATCGCCAAATGGCTTAAGCTCGCCACCGGGCTCGGCCTCCACGCCGAAATGGTCAAGGGCGAGCGCTTCGCGCTTCCGGCCACGCGCTTTGCCGTCGGCGCCTATCTGTCCTTCTGCGCCAGCCGTTCTCTGCTCGAGGCCGTCGCCTCCTCCCTGACCGAGCTCTTTTCGCCGGTCATCATCGGCGAGCGTGTACCGGCGATCCTCGCCAAATACGACTACGTGACCAGGGACACGCTGGCCTATTTCGAGAAGCGCCCGGAGCAGGCTTCGCGCGACTCCAATTTCGCGCTGGCCTATGTGCTGAGCCACGCCGACACGCCCGAGCGCCAGCAGGCCGCCATCGATGCGCTGGTCTTCAAATGCGACGTGCTGTGGGCCATGCTCGATGCGCTGATGCACGCCTATGGCGAGCCCGGCCACATACCGCCGGGCGCCTTCCAGCCGGAGGCAAGGTGATGATCGCGCTGCGCGAAAGGAGTATCATATCGCCCGACGCAACCCCGTCGCTGCCAGGCCATGTCCGCATCCAGTACGATCCGGTACGACAGGCCTGGGCGGTGCTCTCGCCCGAAAAGGTGTTCTGGCCGAACGAAGTCAGCCTCGACATCCTGCGCCATTGCGACGGGCAGACCACGGTTGCCGGCATCATATCGGCGCTGGCGCTGGAATATGATGCCGCCGAGGAAGACGTCGCCGCCGACGTCACCGCCTTCCTCCAGGAGTGGACCGACAAGCTGCTGGTGAAAACATGAGCGAAGCCACCCTCTTCCCGCCAATCGGCATGCTGGCCGAGCTGACGCATCGCTGCCCGCTGCAGTGCCCCTATTGTTCAAATCCGGTAGAGCTTCTGAAGGGAAACCGCGAGCTGGACACGCAGACCTGGGCGCAGCTGTTCCGTCAGGCGGCCGATCTCGGCGTGCTGCAGGTGCATCTTTCGGGCGGCGAGCCGACCGTGCGCCGCGACCTGGAAGAGCTGGTCGACGGCCTCGCCATGCGCGGCGTCTACTCCAATCTCATCACCGCCGGCGTCAATATCACCGAAGACCGCATCCGCGCGCTGGCCGAAGCGGGACTCGACCATGTGCAGCTCAGCATCCAGGGCGCCCGCCCCGCCACCACCGCGCTCATCAGCCATATGCACTCGGCTTATGAGCAGAAACTGGACACGGCCCGGCGCGTGCGCGCCGCCGGCCTGCCGCTGACCATCAACGCGCCTATCCATCGCCACAATATCGAGGAAGTGCCGGAGTTCATCGAGCTTGCGCTCTCGCTCGGCGCAGAGCGGCTCGAGATCGCCAATGTGCAATATTCCGGCTGGGCGCTGGTCAATCGCGACGCGCTGATGCCGAGCCGCGAGGCCGTCGAAAAGCAGATGGAGATCGTGGCGGCGGCGCAGGAGCGGCTGCGCGGCATCATGAACATCGATTTCGTCACGCCCGACTATTTCGCGACCTACCCGAAACCCTGCATGGGCGGCTGGGCGCGCGACGCCTTCATGGTCGCGCCCGACGGCACGGTCCTGCCCTGCCACGCCGCGCAGACCATCCGCACGCTCACCTTCGAGCGTTTCGGCGAGCGCACACTGCGCGAGATCTGGACCGACTCGCCCGGCTTCAATGCCTTCCGCGGCACCGACTGGATGCAGGAACCCTGCCGCAGCTGCGACAGGCGCGAGATCGACTGGGGCGGTTGCCGTTGCCAGGCCATGGCGATCGCCGGCGATGCCGCCGCCACCGACCCGGCCTGCATCAAGTCACCCATCCATGCACGCATGGGCATGCTGGTGGCAGACGCCCAGGCCGCCGCGAAGACGGACAAGGGCACCGAGTTCATCTATCGCCGCATCGCGCAGGTGCGGGAGCCGGTGTAAGTCCGGCCTACACCAAAAACGGATTGCTGCGGCGTTCGTCGCCGAAACGGCCGCCCGGCCCGTGGCCGCAGATGAAGCCGATGTCGTCGCCCAGCGGCAGGAGCTTTTCCTTGATCGAGCGGATCAGCGCCGCGTGGTCGCCGCCCGGCAGGTCGGTGCGGCCGATCGAGCCCTGGAACAGCACATCGCCGACATGAGCGAATTTGGCATCGCGATTGTAGTAGACGACATGGCCCGGCGCGTGGCCCGGGCAGTGCAGCACCTCGAACTTGTGGTCGCCGAAGGACACCACCTCGCCCTCGGTCAGGAAGCGGTCGGGCACGCAGTTGCGCAGCGTCCCTGCCGGCAGGCCGAAACGCTGCGCCGAGTTCTCGATGTTGTCGAGCAGCACGCGGTCGTCCTCATGGGGGCCGATAATGTCGACGCCCAGCGCTTCCTTCAGTTGCATGGCGCCGCCGGCATGATCGAGATGGCCGTGCGTCAGCCAGATGGCGGTGACCTTGATGCCATTGGCCTCGATGGCGGCAAGGATGTGCTCGACATCGCCGCCCGGATCGACCACCACGCCGATCTTGTCGTCGGCGTCGAACAGGATCGTGCAATTCTGCTGGAAGGGCGTGACCGGCACGATCCCTGCATTGAGCTGGCCCATGATGTTCCTTTCGGTTGTTCTGGGCACATTTAGGCACGATTGCCCGCAAGGTCCATGCGAGGTGCGGTAAACGCTGTGGCCAACGAAAATGGGCGGCCGAAGCCGCCCATTGTCGAAATCCACATTGAAGCAGCTCAGTTGCTCATGCGCTTTTTTTCATCGTACCCATGACCGCGCCGACGATTGCCGTCAGCACACCACCGCCGACAAGGCCGCCGATGCCGTCGCCGAGAGCACCCGACATGGCGCTTGCGACATTCGGATCACTGAGAAGGCGGGTGAGTATCTGACCGCCGGCCACGCCGCCGATCGCACCCGAGATAATCTTGACAGCCGCACTCATCGCCGCCTGCTTGAGCGCGGCTCCGACGCCGAGACCACCAATGGCGCCGGTTACAAGTTGAATGATGATAGGGAGAAGCGTTTCCATATTACTATCCCTCCAACAGTAAGACGACTCGCGAGAGCCGATATCAGCATGAGACGCCTAATTTCATGAAAGTCAAATAGTTGAGTTTCAAATAGAAACGGGCGGCTTCTAGCCGCCCGCTTCAGGCTCATCTGTTTTGCAGAGAAGGTTATTTTACTCGGCAGCAACCGCGTGCTTGGGCTGCACGGCAGCCGCATAATCCTCGAGCATCGACTTGCACATTGCGCCGGGCTGGAAACGATGCGGCCCGATCTCGGCCACCGGCGTCACCTCGGCCGCGCTGCCGGTCAGGAAGCACTCCTCGAAGCTATCCAGTTCCTCCGGCATGATGGCGCGCTCGGCCACTTCGATGCCGCGCGCCCGCGCCAGCTCGATCACCGTCTTGCGCGTGATGCCGTTCAGGAAGCAGTCAGCCTTCGGCGTATGCAGCCTGCCTTCCTTGGCGAAGAAGATGTTGGCGCCGGTGGCTTCCGCCACCTGCCCGCGCCAGTCGAGCATCATGGCGTCGGAATAGCCCTTGGCCTCGGCCGCATGCTTGGAGATGGTACAGATCATGTAAAGGCCCGAGGCCTTGGCATGCGAGGGCGCGGTGCGCGGATCGGGGCGGCGATATTCGGCAAGGTCGAGCCGGATGCCCTTCAGCTTCTGCTCCGGGCTGAAATAGCTTGGCCACTGCCAGATCGCGATGGCGCAGTTGATGCGGTTGTTCGGCGCCGAAACGCCGAGCGAGTCGCTGCCGCGCCAGGCGATCGGCCGCACATAAGCATCGCGGAAACCCTGCATTTTCAGAAGCTTGCGGCAGGCGTCGTCAATCTCGGCCACCGAATAGGGAATGCTGAAGCCCATGATGCGCGCCGATTCATGCAAGCGCTCGCTGTGCTCCGTCAGCTTGAAGATCTCGCCGCCATAGGCGCGCTCGCCCTCGAACACCGCGCTCGCATAGTGCAGACCGTGGGTAAGTACGTGAATCTTGGCCTCGGCCCAATTGACGAACTCGCCATTCATCCAGATGAAGCCATCAAGCTGATCGAAGGGAACTGATGCCATAACAACCTCCAGCGGGTCCTGCCCGCGCAAGTTTCACTGTTGGAAATAGGCCAGTCGCTAGAGCAATGGCCGTTGCTCCAGGGCGGCTGGTAGCTTGAAGCGGGGGCCATTATGGGCAACAAGGCAGATTGCACGATATTCCAAGGAACACCGCCCAGGCTTGCCATTTCGTTCGCATTTGACCCCGAAAGCTTGGCAAAAATTACCATCGTCCCTAAATATGTCAACAAGGCTGACATAAATTTTTGAGAGCCCTGCAAGGAACGCCATGACGGATCGCACCGGCACCAACGCCACCCCAATCAAGACCGCCATCACCGGCGAAGACGGCGTCGACCTGTCCATCATCGAACTTCTCTTCTTCGCCTATCGCGATTTCACCTCCGATCCGGACCAGATCCTGGCCGAATACGGCTTCGGCCGCGCCCATCACCGGGTGCTTCACTTCGTCAACCGCATGCCGGGCCTGACGGTAGCCGAATTGCTGGACGTGCTGCAGATCACCAAGCAGAGCCTTGCGCGTGTGCTCAAGCAGCTGATCGACACCGGCCACATCACCCAGGTGCAGGGCGAGTTTGACCGGCGCCAGCGCGAGCTCTATCCCACCGAAAAGGGTCGCTCGCTGGCCCTGGCCCTGGCGCGGCCACAGTCACGCCGCATCCGTGCTGCATTGGGGAGTTCTTCCGCGACCGAACGTGAGGGGATCGAACGGTTTCTGAAAGCGATGGTCAATCCCGAATTGAGGGCGCAGATTGACAAGCTGCCCGGAAACGCGTCAGGAAAAGAGCATGGAAACGAATGATATTTCCGACAATCCGACTGTGCCGGACGATGACGCTCCGCACCTGCTGGTTGTCGACGACGATACCCGTATCCGAAATCTTCTTAAGCAGTATCTGAGCGAGAACGGTTTTCGCATCACCGTTGCCGGCAATGCCGCCGAAGCCCGGCGCAAGCTGGCCGGCCTCGATTTCGACCTTCTCATCCTCGACGTCATGATGCCCGGCGAAAACGGCGTCGACCTGACGAAATCCCTGCGTACCGAAAAGCAGGTGCCGATCCTGATGCTGACGGCGCTGTCGGAAACCGACAGCCGTATCGCCGGGCTCGAAGCCGGTGCCGACGATTACCTGCCAAAACCCTTCGACCCGCGCGAACTCATCCTGCGCATCAACAACATCCTGCGCCGCGGCGGCCCGGTGGCCACGCCCAAGGTCGAGCAGCTGGTGTTCGGCCCCTACACCTTCCAGATCGCGCGCCGCGAACTGAAGAAGGCCGGCGAGCCGCTGAAGCTGACCGACCGCGAACAGGAGATCCTGGCGATCTTCGCGGAGCGCGCCGGCGAAACCATTCCGCGCCACGAACTGGTCGGCGGCGATTCCGAGGTTGGCGAACGCACCATCGACGTGCAGATCAACCGGCTCCGCCGCAAGATCGAGCGCGACCCGTCCAATCCGGTCTGGCTGCAGACGGTCCGCGGCATCGGCTACAGGCTGAGCATCGAATAGCTCAACCGCCTGGAGACGCGTTTCGACCGACGGAGAAATGCGCGCATCTGCGGCTTGGAGGTTCCGGTGTCCGGCCTATATAGAGCCTTTCACCCTTGCTCGGATGCGAGGCCGGAGCAACGTGCTTGCAAAACGGGCGCGAAGAAATGAGGCTGCGGGCGTGCGCTGCACGCCGGGCGGCTTTTCATGTTCTTGTGCCCTGCCCTGCCCCGCATGTGGCATAGAGTGTATCTCCGAGTAGCCGCCCACCGGTTGAAAGGCCGCCGGGCGATGGAAGCGCAGATGGCAACGACGGAATTGAACAGCCCCGAAGACGACAGCTTCGCCGCCCGCGCGCGCCGCGCTGCCATTTCCGCGCGCCGCACCTGGCATCGATTCTGGCGGCTGATCTCGCTCTATATGCCCAAGCGCCTCTATCCGCGCTCGCTCATCATCATCATTACGCCGATGATCCTGCTGCAGTCTGTGGTGGCCTTCGTGTTCATGGAGCGCCACTGGCAGACGGTGACGTTGCGCCTGTCTCAGGCGGTGACCCGCGACATCTCCGCCATCATCGACATGATCGAGACCTTCCCGCATGACGACGACTACGCCAACGTCATCCGCATCGCGCAGGATCGGCTGGCGCTGAAGGTCGATATCCTGCCGCCCGACCCGCTGCCACCGCCGGGCCCGAAACCCTTCTTCTCGCTGCTCGACCAGACGCTTTCGTCGGAGATCACCAAGCAGATCAACCGGCCGTTCTGGATCGACACGGTGGGCAACTCCAACATCGTGGAGGTGCGCGTCCAGCTCAAGGACAAGGTGCTGCGCGTCTTCGTGCGCCGCAGCCAGGCCTATGCCTCCAACACGCATATCTTCCTGATCTGGATGGTCGGCACCTCATTGGTGCTGCTGGTCATCGCCATTCCCTTCCTGCGCAACCAGATCCGGCCGATCCTACAGCTCGCCGAGGCGGCAGAAAGCTTCGGCAAGGGGCGCCCCATGCCGCGCGATTTCCGTCCGCGCGGCGCTGAGGAGGTGCGGCGCGCCGGCTTCGCCTTCATCCAGATGCGCGAGCGCATCGAACGCCAGATCGACCAGCGCACGGCGATGTTGACCGGCGTCAGCCACGACCTGCGCACCATCCTCACGCGCTTCCGGCTAACGCTTGCCCTCTCCGGCAAGAAGCCCGACCTCAAAGCGCTGAACCAGGATATCGACGACATGCAGTCGATGCTGGAAGGCTATCTCGAATTCGCGCGCGGCGAGGCCGCGGAGGATCCGGGCCGGTTCGATCTCGAAGCCTTCTTCGAAAAACTCAGTGAGGAGGCCAAGCTGCGCCAGCGCAGCCTGTCGACCTCGCTTGCCGGCGACCGCATCATCCATGTGCGGCCGACTGCCTTCACGCGCCTGCTTTCCAACGTGGTCGGCAATGCCTTCCGCTATGCCGAGGAGGTGCGTGTCACGGCCACCCACACGCGCGGCTCGCTCACCGTGATCGTCGACGACAACGGCCCGGGCATTCCCGAGGAAAAGCGCGAGGAAGTGTTCAAGCCCTTCGTGCGGCTCGACGAGGCCCGCAACCTCGACGCCAGCGGCACCGGGCTCGGCCTTGCCATCGCCCGCGACATCGCGCGCAGCCACGGCGGCGACATCATGCTGGAGCAAAGCCCGCTCGGCGGCCTCCGCGCCATCATCCGGGTGCCGGCCTGACCGGCACCCGGCTTCGCTAAGATGGCTTATGCAGGCGCCGCTGCAGGCTGCTTGCGCCCCTTGAAGAAGCGCATCAACGCAACCGTCAGGGCGACACCCACCACGACGACCCCGAGCGCCAGCAGCGGACGGTAGTAGAACCAGGCGATCGCGATCGTCACCGTGCCGACGATGATGGTGAACAGAAAGGCCGCAAGCCCGGTTCCCAGCCGCGCGATGTCGCCCAGGAACGGGATGACGTCGGCGATCACGCCGATCGGCTCCATGATCATGGCAAAGCCGACCATCAGGACGACCAGCCCGACGGCACGAAGAATCCAGCTCAGAATGTTGTTCTCGCTGACCGCATTCGCGAACATCTTCTCGGCCGAGACCTTGCCGCGCTCCACCAGCAACAACTCGTCGCCCGCCTTGGTCTGGTAGCCTTCGAAACTGTTGCCGTATTGCTTGGCGACCACGCTGATGTCGCCGAGCGGCACCAGCTTGTAGCGGACGCGATAATCGCCCACGGCCGGCTTTTTCGGATCGTTGCCAAGGTAAATGCCGCCATCGGTCAGCGAGAGCTTGGCTGGGCCGGTGTAGGCCGCCTCGATCGCGCCCTGCTGAGCCGACGAGAGCTTCAGCGGCTCTTCTCCGCCAACCTGGTCCAGCACGGCTTCGCCGAGCGCAAAGGCGCCAAGCTGGGCCTCCGACACCTGCGACGTGGCCGACACGATGTCCATCGACGGATTGTCGTGGTCTTGCTGATACTCGAACTTCGAAGAATCGATGGCATTCTCGGACCAGTCGGTCGAATAGGTATAGTGCGTGACGGTGTCTTCGCCGCCGCCGATATTCTTCTTGCTCTCCTGGCTGGTGCTCTCGTGCCACTGGTACATTTCGACCGTGCGCACGAGCCTTATGCCCCTGGCTTCGACGCCGAACTCTTCATCCTCCGGCGTCTCGTCCGTCGTCACCGTGCCGCTGGTATGGACCAGCTTGCCGTCATTGGCCGCGCTGATCGACTCGCTGGAAACCGTCACCACCGCCCCGGCGCCTTCGGCCAGCGAGCGGGCCGTGGTGACCGCGCGCCCCTCGTTCCAGAACAGAAGGACCACCGCGCCGATCACCAGCAGGATGCCTATCAGCGCACCGATCACCGATTGCTTGATGCGCTCGAACCACGACACGGATGTCGTCTTGGTAAAACTGTTGCTCAATTACTGCCCCCGACAGCAAAGGGCAGACTAAGGCCTGCCCGGATACCATTGCCCATCCAGTCCCCCGACCGGAGCCTGATGGGTAGCGCGGCGGCACTTGAGGAAGTGTGAATACAACCAGGATTGAGCGCGCCGCCAAGATGGCGGGCACACTCAAGGCTGCCAGCTATTGGGTTTGCGGACCGGTTGGTCAGCCGGCGATGGCGCTAATACAACCGGCCGCCGTCCGGCACGCGCCGCTCGATGGCGCCGAGAACGACATCTCCATTCTCGTCCGGGAAGCCCATCGTCAGCACTTCCGACATGAACTTGCCGATCTGGCGCGGCGGGAAATTGATCACCGCAAACACCTGCCGACCGATCAGCGTATCGATCGTATAGTGCTTGGTGATCTGCGCCGACGATCTCTTCACGCCGATCTCGGGGCCGAAATCGATCTTGAGCTTGAACGCCGGCTTGCGCGCCTCGGGAAACGGTTCAGCTTCCACGATCGTGCCAGCGCGAATATCGACGCGGTCGAAATCGGCGAAGGTTATCTCGGGCTTTCGCTCGCTATGCGCAGTCATTTCCAAAAAGTCTCAGGCGTTGCCGCGGGTCTCGAACAGGACGCTCGCGAGAGCATCCCTGGCAGAAGTACCCGACCAGACCACGAACTGGAAGGCCTGGAAATAGCATTCGCAGGCTTCGAGCGCCGAGGACAGCAGCACTTCGACCTGCTGGCTGGTCGGCTCGACCCCGCCGGCGAGCAGCAGCGACTGGCGGAACATGATCGCCCCTTCCTGCTCCCAGAGATCGAAATGGCCGAACAGCATCTGTTCGTTGATCAGCGAGAGCAGCCGCATGATCTCGACGGCGCGCGACTCGGGGACCTTGATGTCGAAGGCGCAGGCCAGATGCAGCGCCTCGAAGTCTTCCATCCACGAGAAGGAGACGTGGTAGTCCGTCCAGGTGCCGGTGACGGAGATGGCAATCTCGTCATCGCCGGTACGCTCGAACGACCATTCGTTATTGTGAGCGACCTGTTCGATCACATCCACCGGGTGGATTTCGCGTGCAAATTCCAGTTCGACAAGTTCCATAAAATGCTTCCTGACGTTCTCGGAGCACAACTGAAGGCTCCGCGGGACGGGCACACGCGAACACACTATCTCTAGAAGTTTGGTCGGCAGGAAAGATCAGCACACAGGAACACTAGAACCGGACCCCCACCGCCCGGCGCATGACTCGGTTTCGAATCATGCAACAAATTCAGTGTATTGATGCAGAGTCGCGTTACCAGCCCCTTTTTACGGAAGAGGCTAATAGGGTGTGGAAACTGGCTGACTCAGAATTTTATGCAAGCCGGATAAGCGATTCAGCCGAAAGCGCTTTTTTGTAACGGCCCTATGTGGATAAGGTTAAGGAATTATTTTTTGGATGAAGACTTTGCGGCGCGCTTTGCGCCCGTTTCGGACACTTCGTCCGAGGAATTTGCGAGCTTGGCTTCAAGTTCAGCCACTCGCGCCACCAGTCTTTCGTTCTCGGCCCGCACCTTGAGCGTCATCTCGCGCAGCGCTTCGAACTCTTCGCGCTGGACCACATCCATCGAATTGAGGATGCGCTCGGCCTGGCCCTTGAAGGCGGTCTCGACCTCGCGCCGAACGCCCTGCGCGGCGCCCGCGGCATCCGTCACCAGCTTGGCAAATTCATCCAGAATGCGGTTCGGTCCGTTCGACATGGCAGCACCTCGTTTTTGCCATTCCGACGTAGTGCCGTGGCGGGCCGAATGCAAGACTGTTGGCCATGAGGCGGCCCTGCCGCCACACTTTCGGCGCTTGCCGTGGTTAATAACAGTTATTAAGTTCATCGCTGCGATGAAAGGAGCCAGCCATGGCCATCAGTGCCGACCTTGGCGCGCCGCTTGAGGAGTTCGTCAACCAGCTCGTGAAAAGCGGCCGCTACAACTCCAAGAGCGAAGTGCTGCGCGAAGGCGTACGCATCATCCAGGAACGGGAGATGAGGCTTGCCGCCCTCGATGCGGCCATAGCGCGCGGCCTTGCCGACGCCGAAGCGGGACGCGTGAAACCCGCCGACGAAGTGTTTGCGCGACTTGAGGCCAAGTACAAGGCTCAAACCGGCGAATGATGCGCGTCATCTTCACCGATGCGGCTGAGATGGAACTCGAGGCGATCGGCGACTATGTGGCTTTGGAAAGCCCTGCCCGCGCATTGGGACTCGTTCGCGAGTTGAGAGAAAGGTGTCTTGGCCTGTCCGACATGCCGAAACGCTTTCCTCTGCTCCAACGCTACAGGACGAGCGGCATCCGCCGCCGGGTCCATGGCAATTATCTGATCTTCTACCGCGTAGAAAACGATGCGGTTCAGATCATCCACATCCTCCACGGCGCAATGGACTATGATGGGCTTCTCTTCCCCGAAGGTTGACCTCGGATCGAAAGACGCCCTTTGTTACCCTTGCCTTGACCATGCCAAAAGCCTGCCGCATGGTCCGCGCCAAGCCGTTCGTCCGACCGGGAGACTTTCTTGAGCAACTATCTCGCCCTGCCGCTGGCTGCCCTGCCCTTCCCCAACATCGACCCGGTCATCGTCCATATCGGGCCGCTGGCGATTCACTGGTACGGCGTGGCCTATATCGTAGGCATCCTGTTCGCCTGGTGGTACGGCCGCAGGCTCGTGACCAACCCGAAGCTCTGGACCGACGGCAAGCTGCCAATGAAGCCGGAAGACCTCGACGACTTCCTGGTCTGGGCGGCGGTCGGCGTCGTGCTCGGCGGGCGCATCGGCTATGTGCTGTTCTATGATTTCGCCCGCTACATGCAGAACCCGCTCGACATCTTCGCCGTCTGGCAGGGCGGCATGTCGTTCCATGGCGGCTTCCTAGGCACCACGATTGCGATGATCCTGTTTGCTCGCTCGCGCGGCATTCCGATCTGGACCATGTTCGACGTCATCGCCGCCGGCGTGCCCGTCGGGCTCGGCCTGGTCCGGCTCACCAATTTCATCAACTCCGAGCTCTGGGGGCGGCCGACCGACCTGCCCTGGGGGATCGAGTTCCCCAATGGCGGCCCGTTCACCCGTCACCCAAGCCAGCTCTATGAGGCTGCGCTTGAGGGCCTGGTGTTGTTTTGCGTGCTGCGCATCCTCACCCACGTCTTCTTCAAGCTGAAGCGGCCTGGCTTCGTCTCCGGCGCCTTCGTGGCCGGCTATGGCTGCTCGCGCATATTCGCTGAATATTTCCGCGAGCCCGACGTGCAGCTCGGCTACCTCTACGGCGGCTGGCTCACCATGGGCATGGTGCTGTCCATACCGATGGTGTTGCTCGGCATCTGGGCAATGGCCACCGCAAAGCCCGCGGCAATAGCCCCCGGTACGGCATGACCGACCTCAAGCAGCGCATCGCAGATCTCGTCGCCGCCAGCGGCCCCATTTCGGTGGCCGAATACATGGCGCTTTGCCTGTTCGACCCCAAACAGGGCTACTACACCACGCGCGAGCCCTTCGGCGTCGCCGGCGATTTCACTACCGCACCCGAGATCAGCCAGATGTTCGGCGAGCTGGTCGCCATCTGGCTGCGCACGGCATGGGATGCGGCTGGCCGCCCGTCGCCCTTCGTGCTGGCGGAGATCGGCCCCGGCCGCGGCACCCTGATGAAGGATATGCTGCGCACGCTGTCGAGGCTCGACCCGGCTTTCGTGAGCCAGGCCAGGCTTGCCCTGATCGAGACCAGCCCGCGGCTTGCCGAAGTGCAAAGGGCAACGCTCGGCGACTTCGCCACCGACATCGAGTGGCACCCTACCATCGACACGCTGCCGCAGCTGCCGCTGTTCATCGTCGGCAATGAGCTGTTCGACGCCATTCCGACCCGCCAGTTCGTCCGTGCCGGCGGCGTTTGGCGTGAACGCGCCGTGGCCGTCGACGATGCCGGCAACCTGCAATTCGTCGCCGGCGCCGGCTCGCTCGATCCGTCCCTGCTGCCACCCGATGCCCACCAGGCGCCCGAAGGCGCAATCGTGGAAATCGCGCCCGCTCGCAGCGCGCTCATGGAGACCATCGCGGCTCGCATCACCGCGTCCGGCGGAGCAGGCCTGTTCATCGACTACGGCTATTTCACGCCGAGCGTCGGCGACACGCTGCAGGCGCTGCGAAAACACCGCTACGAGGACGTGCTGGCGAGCCCCGGCCTTGCCGACATCACCTCGCATGTCGACTTCCAGGCGCTCGCGACAGCCGCGCGTTCTCACGGCCTTGCAGCGCACCTCGCCACTCAGGGCGACTTCCTGCTGGGCATGGGGCTTCTCGAGCGCGCCGGCCGGCTCGGCGCCAATGCTGACGCCGTCGGCCGCGAGAAAATCCACAGCGAAGTCGAGCGCCTGGCCGGCCCCGATGCGATGGGAAACCTGTTCAAGGTACTCGCCGTCACACCGCCGGAAATCCGCGTGCCGCCCTTCGCAAACGCGGATTGACTCGGCCGATCCGCTGCCTCACTGTCCCATGCTCGCGAGCGAATGCACGGGCGGCGTGAGTGATTTTCGCCTTGACGGAACCGTCTTCGCAAAGAACAAGGCGGGCCATGGCAGACCGATCGACGCTCAATCCAATTCGCTCCGCCCGCCTCGGCGAAGCTCAGTCCAACGGCATTCGGCACGGCTACTTCACCCGCGTGGGTGGCGTTTCCGAAGGCATATATCGCGGCCTCAACATCGGCGCAGGCTCGGACGACGACCCGACGCTCGTGCGTGAAAACCGCCGCCTCGTCGCCGACTGGATGGGCGTGGAAGCCGATTCGCTTCTGACCGCCTACCAGATCCATTCGCCGGACGTTATCGTCGCGCGCGAACCTTTCAACGGCCCGCGCCCCAAGGGCGACGCCATCGTCACCGACCGGCCCGGCATCGCCATCGGCGCCTCGACCGCCGATTGCGGTCCTGTCCTGTTCGCCGACCCGGAAGCGCGCGTCATCGGCGCGGCGCATGCCGGCTGGAAAGGCGCCTTCGGCGGCGTTCTGGAAAACACCGTCAGCACGATGGAAAGCCTGGGCGCGCGTCGCGAGCGCATCGTTGCCGTGCTCGGCCCTTCGATCGGCCCAAAGAATTACGAGGTCGGCCCGGAATTCGTCGAGCGCTTCGTGGCCGCGGATGCGGACAATGCCCGCTACTTCGCGCCGTCAGAAAGTGCCGGCCACGCGATGTTCGACCTCAACCGATACACTGTCGATCGCCTTCGCAAGTTCGGCGTCGATGCCGAGTGCCTCGATCGCTGCACCTATGCGGAGGAAGATCTGTTTTATTCCTACCGCCGGTCCACCCACCGCAAGGAGGCGGACTACGGCCGGCAGATATCAGCAATCGTTCTGGAGGGGAATTGATGGCGCTGCATTTCGAACGCTCCGAATTCGACGCACGTCGTGACCGCCTGATCATCGAAATGGCCGAGAAGAAGCTGGATGCGATCCTGCTGTTTGCGCAGGAAAGCATGTACTGGCTGACCGGTTACGACACTTTCGGCTTCTGCTTCTTCCAGTGCCTTGTGGTGAAGGTCGATGGCTCCATGACGCTGCTGACGCGTTCGGCCGATCTGCGCCAGGCACGCCAGACCTCGATCATCGAGAACATCGTTCTGTGGACTGACCGCGAAGGCTCCAACCCCGCGCTCGACCTGCGCAACCTGCTGAATGACCTCGACCTGCTCGGCGCCCGCATCGGCGTCGAATACGATACCCACGGCCTCACCGCCTATAACGGCCGCCGCGTCGACGAGCTGTTGTCGACTTTTGGCCAGATCGCCGACGCGTCCGGCATCGTTTCGCGGCTACGCCTGTTCAAGAGCCCGGCCGAGATCAAGAAGGTGGAAAAGGCTGCCGAGCTTGCCGATGCGGCGCTCGACGCCGCCCTGCCGCTGATCAAGCAGGGCACCGACGAAGGCTTGATCCTGGCTGCCATGCAGGGCGCGATCTTCGAGGGCGGCGGCGACTATCCGGCGAATGATTTCATCATCGGCTCCGGCACCGACGCGCTTCTCTGCCGCTACAAGTCCGGCCGTCGCAAGCTCAACAAGAACGACCAGCTCACGCTGGAATGGGCCGGCGTCTACAACCACTATCACGCCGCGATGATGCGCACCGTGCTGACAGGCAAGGCCTCGCGTCGGCATCAGGAACTGTTCGAGGCCGCTCGCGACGCACTGCTTGCGGTCGAAAAGGCGATGACGCCCGGCAACACATTTGGCGACGTGTTCGACGCCCACGCCCGCACCATGGAGGCGCACGGCCTGACCAAGCACCGGCTAAATGCCTGCGGCTATTCGCTCGGCGCGCGCTTTGCGCCGTCCTGGATGGACATGCCGATGTTCTTTCAGGGAAATCCCGAGCCCATCGCGCCCGACATGACGCTTTTCGCGCATATGATCATCATGGATTCCGAGACCGAAACTGCGATGACGCTGGGCCGGACCTACCTCACCACCGAAACGCAGCCTCGGCCACTTTCGCGCCACGATCTCGACTTGATCGTGACGTCATCGTGAAGTGAATCCGCTTTGGCAGAGAGAGGTGGAATCGGTGCGGGTTGCGGTTGATGTCATGACGATGAGGCGACTGCCGGTCAGCACCATGGCGTTGCTTGCCGCTGCCGCCCTGTCGGCCTGCACCAGCACGCAGGACGTGCTGGAACCCTCGGCCATCGCCGCCCAGCAATCCGGCAGCGCCACCGCCGGGCCTCAGCCCGCGACGTCGTCAGCCACCACGAGCACCACCGACACGGCTGCCCTCGGCAAGCCGATCTCTGCCAATATTCGCGTCCAGGTGGCGCCGATCGTGGGCGCCAGCGTCGAGGCCGCCACGCCCCTCACCGAGCGCTTGGCGACCAAGGCGCGCGAACGCGGCATCCGCCTTGCCGGCTCTTCTGACCAGACCGCGACCCATGTGCTGAAAGGCTATTTCTCGGCGCTGACCGAGGGCAAGGAAACCACGGTCGTCTATGTATGGGACGTCTACGATCCGGCCGGCACGCGCCTGCATCGCATCAACGGCCAGCAGAAAGTTCAGATTTCGGGCGGCGACGGATGGAGCTCGGTTCCGCCCAGCGCCATGCAGTCGATCGCCGATGCAACCATCGACCAGCTCGCGTTATGGTTGTCGGGACAAACCGGCTAAGCCGGGGTCTCACCGCCACATCGAGCTTTGAAAACGGTCAAAAAGCCATGACTCCGCTTGCAATAGCGGCTCAGCCCGGTAAAAGCCCGCTAAATTCTCCACTGAAAGCTCCGCCAGGATCGGTTCATGAAACTCTTCGCAGGCAATTCCAACCGGGCGCTGGCTGAAGCCGTCGCTCGCTATCTCAACATCCCGCTTGGCAAAGCCAGTGTCAGGCGCTTCGCAGACCAGGAAATCTTCGTCGAGATCCAGGAAAACGTGCGCGGCGAGGACGTCTTCATCCTCCAGTCAACTTCCTTCCCGACCAACGATCACCTGATGGAACTGCTCATCATGATCGACGCCTTCATGCGCTCCTCGGCGCGGCGCGTCACGGCGGTCATCCCCTATTTCGGCTATGCACGGCAGGATCGCCGTGCGCAGGGCCGCACGCCGATCTCGGCCAAGCTGGTCGCCAACATGATCGCCCGTGCCGGTGCCGACCGCGTGCTGACGCTCGATCTTCACGCCGGCCAGATCCAGGGCTTCTTCGACATCCCGACCGACAACCTGTTTGCCGTGCCGGTCATGGCCCGTGACGTGAAGGCCAAGTACAAGCAGCTCAACAACGTCATGGTCGTTTCGCCGGACGTCGGCGGCGTGGTGCGCGCCCGCGCGCTGGCCAAGCGCCTCGATGCCCAGCTCGCCATCGTCGACAAGCGCCGCGAGCGCCCGGGTGAGTCGGAAGTCATGAACGTCATCGGCGACGTGCGCGGCAAGGACTGCCTGCTGATCGACGACATCGTCGATTCCGGCGGCACGCTGTGCAACGCGGCCGACGCGCTTCTGGCCAACGGCGCCACCAGCGTCACGGCCTACATCACCCACGGCGTGCTTTCGGGCGGCGCGGTTGCGCGCATCACCGGCTCCAAGCTGCAGGAACTGGTCATCACCGACTCGATCCAGCCGACCTCGACGGTGGAATCGGCGCACAACATCCGCGTCATCTCGATCGGCGACCTGATCGGCGAGGCGATCTCGCGCACGGCCTCGGAAGAGTCCGTCTCGAGCCTGTTCGACTAGACCAAAGTCCAAAACATTCCCGCCAGCGCCGCCGCGAAAAGCACGGCAATCATGTTGGCGCGAAACCCGATGAGCGCGATTGCGGCAGCTGCTGCAATCGCGCCCGCAGCCCAGTCGAAGCCTGAAAAATCCGGTACGGGCAGGACAATGGGCCCCAGTTGCCGTTCGCCGAGCTGGCCGAACAGCACGTGCAGCGAAAACCACACCGCCAGATTGGCGATGACGCCCACGACAGCCGCCGTCACCGCTGCCAGCGCCCCGGCCAACCAGCTTACATTGCGCACCTTTTCGACGAATGGCGCGCCGACGAATATCCAAAGAAAGCACGGCACGAAGGTGAACCACAGCGTCACCGCCGCGCCCAGCAGCCCGCCGAGCATTGGGTCCAGCCCCGCATGGCGCGCACCGCCCAGAAAGCCCACGAACACCAGCACCAGGATAAGCGGCCCCGGCGTCGTCTCGGCAAGACCGAGGCCGGCCAGCATTTCGTCGGGCTTCAGCCAGCCATAGACCTCTACCGCCTGCTGGGCGACATAGGACAGCACCGCATAGGCCCCGCCGAAGGTGACGACCGCCATCTTCGAGAAGAACCAGGCTTCGGCCGCGAAGACACGCATATCGCCCGGCGGCGCATAGAGCACGGCCAGCGGCAGGAACCAGATGCCCAGCCAGACGATCAAGGTGCTCCAGAAACGTCGCCAGCTTGGATGCGTCCATTCGGGCATGGCATCGGCGGATAAGGGTTCTTCGCCTTTCGCCGCGAGCGCCACCGAGGAGCGGTCGCCAAGATGCATCGTTCCGCCCAAAAGCGCTGCGGCGGCGATGATGACCGGGAACGGAATTTTCAGGAAGGCGATGCCGACGAAGGCCACGACCGCGACGGCGACCATCAAGCCGCTCTTCAGCGCCCGCCTCGAAATCTTGATCAGCGCTTCCAGAACCACGGCCAGAACGGCTGCCTTCAGCCCGAAAAGCAGTCCCTGCACCAGCGGCACATTGCCCAGCGCCAGATAGATGGCCGACAGCAGCGTGATGACCAGCGCCCCCGGCAGCACGAACAGGATGCCGGCAACCAGCCCGCCACGCACGCCATGCAGCAGCCAGCCGACATAGGTTGCCAGCTGTGTCGCCTCAGGTCCCGGCAGGAGCATGCAGTAGTTCAGCGCATGCAGGAAGCGCGCCTCGTCGAGCCAGCGCTTCTCCTCCACCAGCACGCGGTGCATGAGCGCGATCTGCCCGGCTGGCCCACCGAAGGACAAAAGCCCGATCTTGCCGAAGACCCGGACCGTTTCGCTGAAAGAAGGCTTTTCCTGCATGGCGGCCTCTCGGATGGTCGCCAAGTCACAGGCTTGGGCGAATACAGTTGCTTGCCTATCGCATCGCAGCATATTCTTGGCCGTTGTCGCATTCAACGCGCTTGCGCCATTTCGGCTCATTGTCGCATCGCCGCTTGCCGCTTTGCTCGCGAAGCTTTAGGGGAAAGGCACGAATCGAACCGCGCGGCCTGTCGCCGACCGAAACAATCGCCGCCGCGCAGACCAAGAAAGCCTGATTGATGACCGACTTCGCCCTGATGGCGCCCGCCCTGGCGGCCGCTCTCGCATCGCGCGGATATGAAACGCTGACGCCCGTCCAGAGCGCCATGCTGCAACCCGAGGCGCGCGACGCCGACCTGCTGGTGTCCGCGCAGACCGGCTCCGGCAAGACGGTGGCCTTTGGCATCGCCATTGCCCCGACCCTGCTCGAGGGCCGCGATCGCTTCGGCGCGCCCGGCCTGCCGCTCGCCCTGATCGTCGCGCCCACCCGCGAGCTTGCCATGCAGGTGCGGCGCGAGCTCGAATGGCTTTATCGCGAAACCGGCGCGCGCATCGGCTCCTGCGTCGGCGGCATGGACATGCGCAGCGAGCGCCGCGCGCTCGCCGACGGCGCCCATATCGTGGTCGGCACGCCTGGCCGCCTGCGCGACCACATCACGCGCGGCTCACTCGACATTTCGGAACTGCGCGCCGTCGTGCTCGACGAGGCCGACGAGATGCTCGACCTCGGTTTTCGCGACGATCTCGAATTCATCCTCGCCGCAGCCCCGGCAGAGCGCCGCACGCTGCTGTTCTCGGCTACCGTGCCCAACCAGATCGCACAGCTGGCAAAGCGCTTCCAGCGCGACGCGCGACGCATCACCGTGCAGGGCGAAAGCGACCAGCACGCTGACATCGAGTACCAGCAGATCCTGGTCGCGCCGGCCGACCGCGAGAACGCAATCATAAACACGCTGCTGTTCTTCGACCAGCAGAACACCATCATCTTCTGCCACACGCGTGAAGCGGTGAAGCATCTCACCAGCCGCCTGTCCAATCGCGGCTTTGCTGTGGTGTCGCTGTCGGGCGAACTCAGCCAGGCCGAGCGCACCAATGCGCTGCAGGCCATGCGCGACGGCCGCGCCCGCGTCTGCGTTGCCACCGACGTTGCCGCGCGCGGCATCGACTTGCCTAATCTCGGCCTCGTCATCCATGCCGACCTGCCGACCAATCCCGACACGCTGCTGCACCGCAGCGGCCGCACCGGCCGCGCTGGCCGCAAGGGCATCTGCACGCTGATCGTTCCGCTGCACAGGCGCGGCGCGGCCAGCCGCGTGCTGAAGCTTGCCAAGCTGACCGCCACGACCGTACCTGCCCCGACCGCGAGCGACATCGAGCGCCACAATCGCGAGCGCATCCTCGACGATCCGGCACTGACGGTCGCGCCCAACGAGGACGAGATCGCCTTCGTGCGCGAACTGATGGATGCACACGGCGCCGAAAACATCGCAGCCGCCTATCTCCGGCTGCAGCTTGCCGCGCGCCCAGCGCCGGAAGAGCTGATGGAAGCGCCGGTGTTTGCCGAGCGCGCGCCGCGTGAGCGGAATCGCGACGATGCCCCGCCCCGCGATCGCAGCGATTTCGACAATGGCGTCTGGTTCCGCGTCACCGTCGGCCGCAAGCACCGCGCCGAGCCGCGCTGGCTCTTGCCGATGATCTGCAAGGCCGGCCACATCACCAAGCGCGCGGTCGGCTCGATCAAGATCAACGACACCGACAGCCATTTCGAGATCGCCGGCGACAAGGCGGACGCCTTCTGGGCCGCGGTGAAGGAAGACGGCACCGGCGAAAAGGGCGTGACCATCCAGAAGCTGGACGGCCAGCCGCGTGAAAAGCCCGCGCGCGAGACGACCGGAACCGGCTGGAACAGCGAAAAGAAGGGCAAGTTCAAGCCGAAGCACAAGCCCAAAGGTACGAAGCCGGCGGGAGAGGCACCCTACAAGAAGCCGAAGAAGAAATTCTCCAAGGGAAACCAGGCCTGAGCGACGCAATCCGGCGCAAAACCTTGCGCTGGCGGCTGCCTTCCGCTATAGAGCCGCCACCCGCGTAGACACCCTTGGAGGCAACGCGGACGAGGGCGGCCACGGCCGCTTTCAACGTTTGAGGCGGGGCCCTGCCTCTCTCAAGCGCTCCAATAAACCAGAAAGGAAATGCCATGAGCGAAACTTACGAGCTCAAGGCCGAGGCACGCGAACGGGTTGGTAAGGGGTCCGCCCGGGAACTTCGCCGCAACGGCAAGATACCTGCAGTTATCTATGGTGATAAGCAGCCCCCGCTCGCGATCACCGTGTCCTACAAGGAAATCTTCTACAAGATTCATGGCGGCGGCTTCATGACCACCGTCGCGACCATCGACGTCGACGGCAAGAAGATCCAGGTCCTGCCCAAGGACTACCAGCTGGATCCGGTCCGCGACTTCCCGATGCATGTGGACTTCCTGCGCGTCGGCAAGAACACCGAGGTCAACGTCAACGTGCCCGTGCACTTCATCAATGAAGAGAAGTCGCCCGGCATCAAGCGCGGCGGCGTGCTCAACATCGTGCGTCACGAGATCGAGCTCCACTGCGCGGCCAACGCGATTCCGGAGTTCATCGAGATCGACCTCACCGGCCTCGAGATCAACGACTCGATCCACATCTCGTCCGTGAAGCTGCCGAAGGGCGCGAAGCCGGTCATCACCGATCGCGACTTCACCATCGCCACCGTCGCTGCACCTGCCGGCCTCAAGAGCGAGGAAGGCGCGGCTGCTGCCGAGGGCGAAGCGGAAGAAGCCGCTTCCGAGGAATAATCCTCGACGCCTGGAGGACCCAGTCGATGCTGCTATTCGCAGGTCTTGGCAATCCAGGCCCGAAATATGCCGACAACCGGCACAATATCGGTTTCATGGCGGCGGAGGCTATTGCCCGCCGCCATGATTTTTCGCCCTGGTCGAAGAAGTTCCAGGGCCTGGTCGCCGAAGGCAAGATCGGCGGCGAAAAGGTCATCCTGCTGAAACCGCAGACCTTCATGAACCTATCCGGCCAGTCCGTCGGCGAAGCGCTGCGCTTCTATAAGCTCTCCCCCTCCGACCTCACCGTCTTCTACGACGAGCTCGATCTTGCCGCCGGCAAGGTGCGCGTGAAGGTGGGCGGCGGCTCGGGCGGCCACAACGGCATTCGCTCGATCGACCAGCATTGCGGCCAGAACTATCGCCGCGTGCGCATCGGCATCGGCCATCCGGGCGCCAAGGAAATGGTGCACAACCATGTGCTGGGCGACTTCGCCAAGGCAGACCGCGAGTGGCTCGAAGTGCTGCTCGATGCCATCGCCGACAATTCCGACCTGATCGCCAAGGGCGACGACAGCGGCTTCATGAACCGCGTGACGCTGTCGCTGCGCGACAAGCTGCAGCCGACCGGCGAGGACGACACCCCGCCCCCCAAGCAAAAGCCCGCCAAGGCTCAGAGCCACATCCGCCAGGCGCGCCCGCAGGCGCCGTCCGTCAAGGCGCCAGAGACCGGCCCCATGGCCGCCATGCTGAAGAAGCTGTTCCATAAGGAGTGAGCCTCTGGCGCAAGGTTTGCCTTGCGCCAGCAGGCAACTCCCATCGCAAAGGCTCCTGACACTGTTGCCACAGCTTCCGTGCTAGCTAGGCCGCCATTCAGAGGGAGTGAGTCGTATGGCGACGATTGGCAAGGACGACGTGATCTACAACTTCGCGGTAAGCCTCGACGGCTTCATCGCCCGCGAGGGCGGCAGCTTCGACTGGCTCAACGACTTTCCAGCCGACAATGAATTCGACTTCGACGCCTTCATGGCGTCGGTGACCGGCATCGTCATGGGCCGTGGGACCTACGATGTCGTCCGGCGTCAATCGGAATGGGCTTATGGCGACTATCCCTGCCTGGTCGCCACCTCGCATGCGCCGTATGATCTTCCTGCCAACACGGAGGCGATGTCCGGTACGCCGGCCGAACTGATTGCCAATCTTCGCGACCGTGGTGCCAAAGGCAGGATATGGATGTTCGGCGGCGGCGATCTTGCGCGCCAGTTTCTCGACGCTGGCCTGCTCGACACGGTCGAGATCGGCATCATCCCGATTGTGTTGGGCAGCGGCATCACAGCATTCGGCGGCAAGCAGCCGGATCGCTGGCTCGATCTCGTCTTTGCCAAGCCGCTCGCGAACGGGGCTATCCACGCGCAATACCGGGTGCGGCGCTGAAGGGCTTGACGATCATCGACCCTTTCGCCCATAGCCCTGAGCAAGTTTTCGTATCTCGATAAGGCTAGATCACCATGGGTTTCAAATGCGGCATCGTCGGGCTGCCCAATGTCGGCAAGTCCACGCTCTTCAACGCGCTGACGCGCACTGCGGCAGCGCAGGCCGCCAACTATCCGTTCTGCACCATCGAGCCGAACACCGGCGAGGTCGCGGTGCCAGACCCGCGCCTGAAAAAGATCGCCGAGGCCGCCAAGTCCAAGGAGATCATTCCGACCCGCATCTCCTTCGTCGACATCGCCGGCCTGGTGCGCGGCGCCTCCAAGGGCGAAGGCCTGGGCAACCAGTTCCTCGCCAATATCCGCGAGGTCGACGCCATCGTGCACGTGCTGCGCTGCTTCGAGGATGACGACATCACCCATGTCGAGGGCCGCATCGACCCCGTGGCCGACGCCGAGACCGTCGAAACCGAACTGATGCTCGCCGACCTCGAAAGCCTCGAGCGCCGCATCGTGCAGATCCGCAAGCGCGCCGCCGGCAAGGACAAGGAAGCGACGACCGTCCTGCCGATGATGGAACAGGCGCTGGCGCTGCTTCAGGACGGCAAGCCGGTGCGCATGCTGCTCAAGGGCATCGCGCACGAGGACCTCGTCATCCTGCAAAGCCTGAATCTCTTGACCTCGCATCCGGTGCTCTACGTCTGCAACGTCGCCGAAAGCCAGGCTGCGACCGGCAACGAGCATACCGCTGCCGTGGAAAAGATGGCTGCCGCGCAAGGCGCAGGCACCGTCATCATCTCGGCCGCGATCGAGGCGGAAGTCGCCCAGCTTCCCGACGAGGAAGCGCAGGAGTTCCTTGCCGATCTCGGCCTCGACGAGCCTGGCCTGGATAAGCTCATCCGCGCCGGCTACGACCTTTTGCACCTCATCACCTATTTCACCGCGGGCCCCAAGGAAACGCGCGCCTGGACCATCCAGAAGGGCACCAAGGCTCCGCAGGCTGCCGGCGTCATCCACACCGACTTCGAGCGCGGCTTCATCCGTGCCCAGACCATCGCCTACAGCGACTTCGTCACGCTGGGCGGCGAAGTCGCTGCCAAGGAGGCAGGCAAGGCGCGCGACGAAGGCAAGGAATATGTCGTTCAGGACGGCGACGTGATGATGTTCAAGTTCAACACCTAAAGGGTATGGACGAACATCACACCGTCATGTCCGCCGGCCATTCTTGACGGGTCGAATCTCAGCCGCTAAGCGCGGCTGAACTGTCAGTTTTCCGCGTCGACGACCGACGCATCCCCTCCTCGATCACGGAGAGCGATGATGATCAGGACATATGTGGTCGATGGCGACCGGCTGCGTTCGGTGAACGGCCTGGAAGAGCATAGGGACAGCGTTGTCTGGGCCGATCTCCTCAGTCCGACCAAGGACGAGGAGACGGAAGTCGAGCGCTGGCTCGGCGTCGGCGTCCCCACCCGCGAGGAGATGGAAGAGATCGAGATCTCCTCGCGCCTCTATACCGAGGACGGCGCCATCTTCATGACCGCCACCCTGCCCTCGCAGACCGAGGAAGAGAACCCGGTGATGTCGCCGGTGACCTTCGTGCTCTCCGGCAACAGGCTGATCACGGTGCGCTACCACGAACCGCGCGCCTTCCTGACCTTCCCCTTGCGGGCCGAAAAGGCCGCCATGGGCTGCACAAGAGGCGATACGATCCTCGTCAGCCTGCTCGAAGCTGTCGTCGACCGTCTCGCCGACGTTCTGGAGCGGATCGGCCACGACATCGACGGCATCTCACGCAGCATCTTCACGCCGAGCGAAGATAGCCCTTCCAAGCGCGACCGCGATTTCCGCAAGGTGTTCCAGAGCATCGGCCGCAAGGAAGAACTGACGTCCAACATCCGCGAAAGCCTCATGACCCTTCAGCGCCTCAGCGGTTTTCTCGGCAACGTCATGATGCAGGGCAAGAGCAAGGATCTTCGCGCGCGCACCAAGACCCTGTCGCGCGACGTCGCCTCGCTGACGGACCACGCCTCGTTCCTGTCCAACAAGATCGTCTTCCTGCTCGACGCCACGCTCGGCATGGTCAATATCGAGCAGAGCGCCATCATCAAGATCTTCTCGGTCGCGGCGGTCATCTTCCTGCCGCCCACTGTCGTCGCCTCCATCTATGGCATGAACTTCGAGATCATGCCGGAGCTGAAGTGGGCGCTCGGCTATCCCTTCGCGCTGTTCCTGATGGTGCTGTCGGCGGTGCTGCCTTACGTCTATTTCAAGCGGCGCGGCTGGCTGTAACAACCGGAAGACGCCTCTGGCGCCGCCCTTGCGCTTGCTCGCGAGCGCCATAGCGGCCAGAGTGGAAGTTCAAAGCTGAACAGGATTCCGCCGATGACGGACAAGAAATGGGCCTATGAAGACCTCGCCGATGGGGTCTCGATCGATCTCGGCCCCAAGCAGGTGACGGCGGCCGAAATCATCGAATTCGCCAGCGAGTTCGACGCCCAGCCCATGCATCTCGACGAAGAAGCCGGCAAGGCGTCCATACTAGGCGGCCTTTCGGCCTCAGGCTGGCACACATGCTCGATGTTCATGCGGATGATGTGCGACGCCTTCCTGCTCGACTCGACGTCCCAGGGGGCTCCAGGGATCGAATATGCCCGTTGGAAGAAACCGGTGCTTGCCGGCGACACGTTGAGCGGCCGCAGCACGGTGGTCGGCAGGCGCCTGTCAAAGTCCCGGCCCGAGCTCGGTTTCGTCACCTTCCGCCACGAACTCTTCAACCAGAAGAACGAGAACGTCTTCGAACTGGAAAACACCGGCATGTTCCTGACACGCGAGGCTGTGGCATGACGCTCGACGAGTTCTTCGACATCGGCGTCACCATCACGCTCGGCTCGCACACTTTTACGCCGGAAGCGATCAAGGCGTTCGCGCGGAAATACGATCCGCAGCCATTCCACATCGACGAGAAACTGGCCGAAGGTACGGTATTCGGCCGGCTCTGTGCGTCGGGCTGGCACACCATGGCTACCTGGATGCGCTACAACCTCGCCCAGCTGTACGAGGTGGGCGACAAGGGCTGGTCCGGCCCGGACCCGGCGCCCGAATATGGCCCCTCCCCGGGCTTCAAGAACCTGAAGTGGCTGAAGCCGCTCTATGCCGGCGAGACCGTGACCTTCACGCGCACGGGCCTCGACCATCGCCCGATCGCCAGCCGCCCCGGCTGGCGGATCCTGACCTTGCGCGGCGAGGCATACGACTCAACCGGCGACAAATTGTTGGAATTTGACAGCGCTGTTCTGGTGAAAGCGGGCTAGGCGATCTGGCTGCGGCCCTCGGTCGAAAGCAGTTGCAAGTCGCGTTGCCCTCAACCGAGGGCAAGGAAGCCGCACGCGCGGCTTCCAGATCCGTTGGTCTCAGTGCCCTTCGAAGGCGATTAGCGTGCGCACAGGCACGTCCAGCGCCTCGAGCTTCTTGCGCCCGCCGAGGTCCGGCAGATCAATCACGAAGCATGCCGCGACGATATCGGCGCCCATCTGGCGCAGCAGCTTGGCCGCCGCCTCGGCGGTGCCGCCAGTCGCGATCAGGTCGTCGACGAGGATCACCTTCTCGCCGGGAACGACGGCATCCTTGTGCATCTCCATTTCGTCCAGCCCGTATTCGAGGCTGTAGGCGATGCGCACCGTGTCGTGCGGCAGCTTGCCCTTCTTGCGGATCGGCACGAAGCCGGCCGACAGCTGGTGCGCGATAGCGCCACCGAGGATGAAGCCGCGCGCCTCGATGCCGGCGATCTTCTCGACCTTGGTGCCGGCGTAAGGGTGCACGAGCTCGTCGATGGCGCGGCGGAAGGCGCGCGCATCGCCCAGCAGCGTGGTGATGTCACGGAACATCACGCCCGGTTTCGGGTAATCCGGAATGTTCCGGATCGAGGAGATCAGCATTTCGTCGAGGTTGGACTTCATGGGCTTGGTTCCCGTTACCAGCTAGTTTTGCCGCCATGGGCATCAAAAGAAAAGGGCGCCGCAGCGCCCTTTTCACAATTCCGCCGTAGCGGGTTATCCGGGTTAGTGAGCGACGTTCGCCCACACCTTGCGCTTGGTCAGGTAGATCAGGCCCGCGAAGAGCAGCATGAACACCATGACGCGGAAGCCGGTCTGCTTGCGAATTTCCAGGTGGGGCTCAGCAGCCCACATCAGGAAGGCAGCGACGTCGCGCGAATACTGGTCGACCGTCTGCGGCGCACCGTCGTCGTAGGTCACCTGGCCGTCCGAGATCGGCTTGGCCATGGCAAGCGACTTGCCGTTGATGAAGTACGGGTTGTAGTGCGTGCCCTCGGCGATCTCCATGCCTGCCGGCGGCTGCTGGTCGTAGCCGTTCAGCAGGGCGTGGATGTAGTCCGGACCACCTTCGGCATACTGGGTGAAGATGTCGAAGATGAAGGTCGGGAAGCCGCGCTCCACCGAGCGGGCCTTGGCCAGCAGCGACATGTCCGGCGGGACCGCGCCGTTGTTGGCGGCAGCCGCGGCGGCATCGTTCGCGAACGGCGACGGGAAGTGGTCGTTCGGCGTGGCCTTGCGGGTGAACATCTCGCCTTCCGCGTTCGGGCCGTCCTGGACCTCGTACTCGGCGGCGAAGGCCTTCACCTGGGCTTCGGAGTAACCGAGATCCTGCAGCGTGCGGAACGCAACCAGGTTCATCGAGTGACAGGCCGAGCAGACTTCCTTGTAGACCTTGAGGCCGCGCTGGAGCTGGGCCCGGTCATAGGTTCCGAACGGGCCGGCGAAGGTCCACTTTTCCTGCGCCGGGTGGAGGATCGGGAAGTGGGTCGGCTCAGCTGCGTTGTGGCCTTCCTCGGCGGCGAGGGCGGCACCGAACGTGCCGGCCATCACCAGACCGAAAGCAGCCAATCCGTTGAGAATCTTCTTCATGCGGATATCCCTCTCAAGATTCTCGCTTAGCCTTTGGTTTCCGGGGATGCGGTAGCACCCGTGGGGTGAACCGGAGCACCGCCCTTGTTCTTCTCGAGCACGGCTTCGGTGATCGAGTTCGGCAGGCGCCGCGGGGTCTCGATCAGGCCGAGCACCGGCATGATAATGAGGAAGAACGCGAAGTAGTACAGGGTCGACATCTGGGCCAGCGCCACATAGGTGCCTTCCGCCGGACGCGAGCCGAGCCAGCCCAGGAAGATGGCGTTGACGACGAAGAGCCAGAAGAAGAGCTTGTACCAGGGACGATAGGCCGCCGAACGGACCTTCGAGGTGTCGAGCCACGGCACGAAGAACAGCACCGCGATCGAGCCGAACATGGCCAGCACGCCGCCGAGCTTGGAGTCGATCGGGCCGATGTTGAAGGTGATGGCGCGCAGGATCGCGTAGAACGGCAGGTAGTACCATTCGGGCACGATGTGGGCCGGGGTCTTCAGCGAGTTGGCCTGGATGTAGTTGTCCGGGTGACCAAGGTAGTTCGGGATGTAGAAGACGAAGTAGGCGAACACGAGGCCGAACACGATCATGCCGAACGCGTCCTTGATGGTCGCATAGGGCGTGAAGGCGACAACGTCGGTCTTCGACTTCACTTCGATGCCGGTCGGGTTGGTCTGGCCGACAACATGCAGCGCCCAGACGTGCAGCACCACGACGCCGGCGATCATGAACGGCAGCAGGTAGTGCAGCGCAAAGAAGCGGTTCAGCGTCGGATTGTCGACCGAGAAGCCGCCCAGCAGCAGCTGCTGAATCCAGTCACCAACCACGGGAATGGCGGTGAAGAAGCCGGTGATGACGGTCGCGCCCCAGAAGCTCATCTGGCCCCACGGCAGCACGTAGCCCATGAAGCCCGTGGCCATCATCAGAAGATAGATGATGCAGCCCAGGATCCACAGCAGCTCGCGCGGAGCCTTGTAGGAACCGTAGTAGAGACCGCGCATGATGTGCACGTAGACGGCGATGAAGAACATCGAGGCGCCGTTGGAATGCAGGTAGCGCAGGAGCCAGCCCGAATTCACGTCGCGCATGATCTTCTCGACCGACTGGAAGGCCAGCGAGGTGTCGTTGGCGTAGTGCATGGCCAGCACGATACCCGTGAGGATCTGCGCAGCCAGCATCAGCGAGAGAATGCCGCCGAACGTATAAGCGTAGTTCAGGTTACGCGGCACAGGATAGGAAACGAAGGAATCGTGGACGAGGCGCGGCAAGGGCATGCGCGCATCCATCCAGCGTCCGAGGCCCGTCTTGGGCGAATAGGTAGAGTGTCCACCGCTCATGGAATTAAGTCCCCTCAGCCGATCCGGATGGTGGTGTCGGAAATAAACGAGAATACCGGCACAGCCATGTTCTGCGGCGCCGGGCCTTTGCGGATACGGCCGGCCGTATCGTAATGCGAACCGTGGCACGGGCAGAACCAGCCACCGAAATCGCCCTGATGGCCAAGCGGCACGCAACCCAGATGGGTGCAGACGCCAACCATGACGAGCCAATTTTCCTTGTCCTTGCCAGCCGAGCGGTCGGCGTCGGTCGCCTGCGCATCGCTGGGAAGGTTAGCGTTGCGGGCCACCGGATCCTTAAGCTGGTCCAGCGCAACCTCCTGCGCGGCCTTCACTTCTTCCGGCGTGCGGTTGCGGATGAAAACCGGCTTGCCCCGCCATTTGACCGTCAGAGACATGCCCGGCGTCAGCGACGAGACGTCTACCTCGATGGACGACGCTGCGAGCGTCGATGCATCGGGGCGCATCTGATCGACGAAGGGCCAGGCGACAGCCGCCGCGGCCACGACACCGGCCGTGCCGGTCGCCACGTAGAGAAAGTCACGACGGGTTGGGTCGATCGTATCGTTTGCGCTCACGGGAGTATGATCCTTTCGCCTTACCCTCGCCGGCGGCAGAGCCCCCGCTCAATTTGTCGAAAGCCCGGCCCGCATAGCGGAACAGGCTGACGCAATCCTCCGGCATTCGGGATCGGTTTATGCGTGAAGAACACGCTTGTCCAGACGGCAACACGGGGACAGGGCAGATTGTCGCGGGTTAGGCACAGCCACTTGAAAGCGGCAAAATGAGGGCTTGAGCTTACTTTGCTCCCAGCCGCACCAGAACCTCGCGCGGGATGCCGTAGTGGCGGATCACCTCGTCGTGCCGGCGCATGCCGCAAAGCTCGCGCTGGATGAAATAGGCGTGCACCGATTCGGCCGCCGCCTTGAGGAGGACGACCCGCTCCTCGGCCGTGCCCTGGTGCTCGCGCAGGCGCACCAGCGCCTGTTCAGCTCGCCGCCCTGCCCTGCCGAGCGAGATCGCCATTTCCTCGGCAAGTTCGTGCCCAAGCACATCCACCCCGGTCTGCTTGCCGGGGACACGCTGGCTGGGAGGCCTGAGAGCCATTGCGCCCTCCTATTCCGCCGCCAGCCGCTCGGCGAGGAAACCGCCGGACTGACGCTTCCAGAGCTGCGCATAGAGGCCGTCGCGTGCGATCAGTTCCTCATGCGAGCCTTCCTCGACGATCCTGCCGCCGTCGATGACGATCAGCCGGTCGAGCGCGGCGATGGTGGAAAGTCGGTGAGCGATCGCGATCACCGTCTTGCCCTCCATCATGCGATAGAGATTCTCCTGGATCGCCGCCTCGACCTCCGAATCGAGCGCCGATGTCGCCTCGTCGAGGATCAGGATCGGCGCATCCTTCAGCATCATGCGCGCGATCGCCACGCGCTGCCGCTGGCCGCCCGACAGTTTTACGCCCCGCTCGCCGACATGGGCATCGTAGCCCTGGCGGTCCTTCGGATCGGAAACGCCAAGGATGAAATCATGCGCCGCCGCGCGCTCGGCCGCATCCTCGATCTCGGCCTGGGTAGCGCCCTCGCGGCCATAGCCGATATTGTCGCGGATCGAGCGATGCATAAGCATCGCCTCCTGGCTGACCACGCCGAACTGAGCGCGCAGCGAGGCTTGCGTCACCTCGCGCACGTCGTGGCCGTCGACCAGTATCCGCCCTTTCTCGACATCGAACAGACGCAGCAACAGGTTGACGATGGTGGTCTTGCCCGCACCCGAAGGGCCGATCAGCGCCACGCGCTCGCCGGGCCGGATGTGCAAGTTCAGGTCCTCGATGATACCGCTGTCAGCACCGTAGTGGAACGAGACCTTCTCGAAGCGGATATCGCCCTTGGCGCGCGGCATCACCGCTGCATCCGCCGCGTCACGAATCGCCGGTGGAACCGAAAGCGTGCCGGTGGCGTCCTGGATCGTGGAGTAGGAACGGATCAGGCCGTTGATGTTGAACATCATCCAGCCCGACATCTGGTTGAGCCGGAAGACCAGCCCGAGCGCGGAGGCGATGGCACCCGAAGTGATGCCGCCACCGGTCCACTTCTGGATGCAGAGCGCGGCGATCGCCGCCATCATCAGGCCGTTGGTGAAGGCCACCGCTGCGCGCACCGTGGTGATCGCCCGCGTCAGCCGGATCACGGCGTCGTAGAGCCCAACCATCCCCTCGCGCACGAACGCATGCTCGCGACTGCCGCTGTCATAGAGTTTCACGGCAATGATGTTGGTAAAGGCATCGACCATCCGGCCGTTGAAGATCGAACGCTGGTCAGCGGCCGCGCGGCCGGCCTGGCGCATCTCCGGCAGCAGGAAGCGGATGATCATCACATAACCGACGAACCACAGCACCACCACCACGCCCATCCATGGATCGAGCGCCATCAAGATCGTGGTGGCCAGGACCACGAAGGTCAGGAACGACCACATGGTCTGCAGCACGTTGACGATGAAGTCGCCGACGGACTCACCGCCCTGCATGATCTTGGTGGCGATGCGCCCGGCAAAGTCGTTCTGGTAGAAGCCGTAGGGCTGCTCGATCACGCGCCGGAACGCCTGCCAGCGCACCAGCGAGAAGAATCCCGGCACGATGACCTGCTGCTCGGCCACCGCCGAGGCGATCATCACCGCCGTGCGCACCACCAGAAGCAGCGCCAGAAGCGCTGCAAGCTGCGGCCAGTGATCGGCGATCAGGTTTTGCGGCGAAGAGGAATCGAGCAGGTCGATCAGCCAGCCGATCGACCAGTAGAGCGCGGCATCGACCGCGCCGGCCAATCCGCCGACGACGAGCAGAAGCAGGAACGGTCCCTTCGCCTGCATGGCGAAATAGAGGATGAAGCGCCAGGCGCTGCTCGGCAGAACCTCGCGCTCGGTGTCCTGAAACGGATCGACCCAGCCTTCGACCTTCTGCCACATCCTCTCCAGCAAGCCATTCTCCTTCATCACGCCGGCGCTGTCGCTTCCTCGTTGAACAGGAAGCCGCCAGACTGCCGCTTCCACAGCCGCGCATAGAGCCCGTTGAGCGCGACCAGCTGGTCATGCGTGCCCTGCTCGACGATGCGCCCGCCATCCAGCACCACCAGCCGGTCGAGCGCCGCAATGGTCGACAGGCGGTGGGCGATGGCGATGACCGTCTTGTCCTGCATCAGCGCGCCGAGGTTTTCCTGGATGGCCGCCTCGACGTCCGAATCGAGCGCGGATGTCGCCTCGTCGAGCACCAATATAGGCGCGTCCTTGAGGAATACACGCGCTATGGCGATGCGCTGCCGCTGGCCGCCGGACAGCTTTACGCCGCGCTCGCCGACATAGGCGTCGTAGCCCTCGCGCCCGCGATTGTCGCGCAGCGCCTGGATGAACTCATGCGCCTCGGCCTTCTTCGCCGCCGCGATCACCTCTTCCTCCGTCGCATCCGGCTTGCCGAGCTTGATGTTGTCGCGCAGCGAGCGGTGGAACAGCGCGGTGTCCTGGCTGACGACGCCGATATTGGCGCGCAGGGAATCCTGCGTGACCGTCGATATGTTCTGGCCGTCGATCAGGATGCGGCCACTCTCGATGTCGTAGAGCCTGAGCAGCAGGTTGACGAAGGTCGTCTTGCCCGCGCCTGAAGGGCCGACCAGCCCGACCTTCTCGCCGGGCCTGACGACCAGGTCGATGCCATTCAGCACCCCAAAACCCTTGCCATAATGGAAGGTGACACGTTCGGCGCGGATCTCGCCACCGGTCACCACCAGGTCAGTCGCGCCCGGCCGGTCCACCAGCCCGAGCGGTTGCGAAATCAGCGCCTTGGAGTTTTCCAGCACGCCGAGGTTCCGCAAAATGCCGTTAAGCTGCATCATCAGCCGGCCGAGCAGCATGTTGAGCCGCAGCACAAGGCTGAGCGTGAAGGCAACCGCGCCCACCGTGATCGCCCCCTCCACCCAGAGATTGATGGAGAACAAGGCAATCGCGCTGATCATCACGCCCGACAGCGCCGTCAGCGCCATGCGCACGCCGGTCAGCCGTCTCGTGAAGGGCCGCAGCGCGTTGAGGTAGATGTTGAAGCCGCCGCGGATGTAGCGGTCGTCGCCATCGGCCGCGAACAGCTTGAGCGTCTGGATGTTGGAATAGGAGTCGACGATGCGCCCGTTGATCATCGACCCGGCTTCGGCGGTCGCCTCGGCGTGGCGGCGGATAGACGGCAGGTAGCGCCAGGCGAGGAAGCCGAAAGCGACGATCCAGATCACCACCAGCGCCGCAAGCCGCAGGTCGAGACCCGCGACAAGCGCCAGCGTGGTGACCGTATAGACGATCATGAACCAGACGACCTCGATGAAGCTTTCCATCAGGTCGCCGGTCGCCTGCCCCGCCTGCCACACCTTGGTGGCGATGCGGCCGGCAAAATCGTTCTGGAAGAAGGCGTAGGACTGGCGCGAGACGTGCCGATGCGCCTGCCAGCGCACCAGATTGTAGAAGCCCGGCGTGATCGTCTGCTCGTCCACCAGCGCCGAGAGACCGACGACGGCGGTGCGGACGACCAGCACCACCGCGAGCATGAACAAAAGCTCGGGGCCGGCCGCATGCCACAGGCTCGACCAGCTGCGCTCGCCGGCCGCACCATCGAGAATATCGACGATGCGGCCGACGAAGTAGAACAGGCCCGCTTCGACCAGCGGCGAGATGCCGCCGATCACCAGCATGGCGAAGAATGCGAGCCTTGCCTGGCCGACATAGTGCCAGAGGAAGCCCCAGACCGTCGAAGGAGGTTGAAGATTGGCAGGCTCCCGGAACGGGTTCACCCATCTTTCGAACACCTCGTAGACGGCACGCATTCTCATTCGGCGGCGATTTCCTTTTCGACCGGCGTGGCCTCCACCTCGTGCGGCAGGAAGCCGCCGGACTGGCGCATCCACAACTGAGCGTAAAGTCCGCCGCGCGCGACAAGTTCCTCGTGCGACCCCTCCTCGACGATCCGGCCCTTGTCCATGACGATGAGCCGGTCCATCGCGGCAATGGTGGACAGCCGGTGCGCGATCGCGATCACCGTCTTGCCCTCCATCAGCCGGTAGAGGTTTTCCTGGATCGCCGCCTCGACCTCCGAGTCGAGCGCCGAGGTGGCCTCGTCCAGGATCAGGATCGGGGCGTCCTTCAGCATGACGCGCGCGATCGCGATACGCTGCCGCTGGCCGCCGGAAAGCTTCACACCGCGCTCGCCGACATGCGCCTCATAGCCCTTGCGGCCCTTGGCGTCGGCCAGCGTTGCGATGAACTCGCTCGCCGAGGCGCCGCGCGCCGCTTCCAGCATCGCCGCGTCGCCGGCATCGGGACGGCCATAGAGGATGTTCTCCTTTACCGAGCGGTGCAGCAGCGAGGTATCCTGCGTGACCATGCCGATCTGAGCACGCAGCGAATCCTGCGTCACCCCGGAAATTTCCTGTCCATCGATGGTGATGCGCCCGCTCTCGAGGTCGTAGAAGCGGAGCAGCAGGTTGACCAGCGTCGACTTGCCCGCACCTGACCGGCCCACCAGGCCGACCTTCTCGCCAGGCTTGATGGTCAGCGACAGGTTCTCGATGATCCCCTTGCCCTTGCCGTAATGGAAGCCGATGCGGTCGAACTCGATCTCGCCCTCGCGAACCGAAAGCTCCGGCGCATCAGGCTTGTCCTCGACCATCCGCGGCAGAGAAATGGACGTGATGCCATCTTGCACCGTGCCGATGTTCTCGAACAGGCCGGAGACCTCCCACATGATCCACTGCGACATGCCCCAGAGACGCAGCACAAGGCCGATCACCACGGCGACGGCGCCGATCGTCACGATCTCGTCCAGCCACAGGCCGATCGAAAGCGCGCCGACCGTGAGCAGCAGCAAGGAGTTGAGCCCGTAGACGACCATGTAGAACTGCGTGACCAGCCGCCCCTGCGCATAGGCGGTCTGCATGAAGTCGCTCATACCCTCGCGCGCATAGGCGGCCTCCCGCTGGGCGTGCGAAAACAGCTTCACCGTCTGGATGTTGGTGTAGCTGTCGACGATGCGCCCGGTCATCAGCGAGCGCGCATCGGCCTGCGCGGCGCCTACCTTGCCGAGCCGCGGCACGAAGAACCTGAGCGCGACGAGATAGCAGGCCAGCCAGACCAGCAGCGGCGCCGCCAGCCGCCAGTCGGCCGAACCGACGATGACCAGCATGCCCAGGAAGTAGACGATCACGTAGTTCAGCACCTCGACGAACTTGATGACCGTCTCGCGCACGGCGAGCGCCGTCTGCATCAGCTTGGTGGCGATGCGGCCGGCAAACTCGTCCTGATAGAAGGTCATCGACTGGTTCAGCAGATAGCGATGCACCTGCCAGCGGATGCGCATGGGATAGTTGCCGAACAGCGTCTGGTAGGTGTTGAACGAGGACAGCGAGACCGTCAGCGGCAAGGCGACGCCGACGACCAGCGCCATGCCCGCAAGCTTCCACCATTCCGTGTCAAGGAACGTGTCCCGGTTCTGGGCCGACAGCCAGTCCACTATGTGGCCGAGGAAGCCGAACATCCACACTTCCATGATGGCGATCAGCGCCATGGTGATGGCCGCGATCAGCACGAAGGGCCATGCAGGCTTCGTGAAATGCCAGCAGAACGCGATCAGCGTCCGCGGCGGCTCGATGGGTTTGTCCGCGGGAAACGGATCCAGTCTTTGTTCAAACCAGCGAAACATCTTCATTCTCTTCAATCATGTCATGCATGTCATGCGGCGCGCTTCAGCGGGCGCTCGCATGCATCTTCGGTCGCAATTTCACCGGCCTCGCCGGCTCTGCCCTTAGCAGCAGAGTCGGCCTCGCCAATGTAGGATATCCCGGCGGCCGCGCCGACCCTCTCGCACATCGCTCCTGACATGGTCGTGACGGGAGCTTCAGAAGGCGCGGCGCGACGGACGATCTCGCCAAGCCACCCGATCAGGCGCCGGAGCGGCGAGCGATGGCCCGGAACGGGACCGGCGTCCCAAGGGTCGATATCGGGCAGGCTGCCACGGCGCCGACGCCCTTCATATGGGTGTTCTAGCGGCACGCGCGCACCCATGGCCAGCGCCCAGGCGGTCAGCTTGCACTCGCTGCGGCTCAAGCCACCGGCAGCACGGCGACCCAGATAGGAAGGCAGTTCGGACGGGGCATCGGGCCCCTTGGCAAACGGATAAAACATCGCAGAATTCCTTCGGGAACGGAGAAAATGTTCCGGCGGAAATCGAGACGATGCTGTTTGGAAATGTCAAAGTATAAAGCGTCGAACCGAAACCGCCGTCAGGCCTTACGGCCTCGGTGGAGCCAAAACATACGTACAGCCATGCTTTCCTCCCTCGGTTCGAGTTGACAATGCGCGCTCTATAGACCCAAACGGCCCGAAAAGCCATGCCGGCGGGAAAATTTCCCGCCACAACACGGCAATCGTTGCTATGGAGCAACAGATTAGCGGAGACGAATATTGACCCAAGGCATCCGCATCGCGCTCTACCAGCCCGACATCGCCGGCAATACGGGCACCATATTGCGCATGGCCGCCTGTTTCGGCCTTGCCGTCGACATCATCGAGCCGGCCGGCTTCGATCTCTCCGACCGCAACCTGCGCCGGGCCGGGATGGACTATCTCGAAATGGCCGCCCTTAAGCGCCATGTCGATTTCGCGACCTTCGACGCCTGGCGGATATCCGAAGGCCGCAGGCTCGTCCTGTTCACCACCAAGGCCGCCCTGCCCTACACCGAATTCCGCTATGCGGATGGCGACGTAATACTGTTTGGCCGCGAGTCTGCGGGCGTACCCGACCATGTGCACGACCGCGCCGACGCGCGGCTTCTCATTCCCATGCGCGGCGGCGGCCGCAGCCTGAACCTTGCCCTCAGCGCGGCGATCGCCGCCAGCGAGGCGATGCGGCAGCTCGGCTGACAGGTCGATCACACCCGCAATCATCGCAAACCGCCCGACGCGCCGTCCACGCAGCGTCAGCCATCCCGCCATTGCCAGTCTCATGAACATGTCCGCATCCTTCGGTTTGCGTATCGAAGGATGCCTTGCTACAACCTCAACTTAACTTGAGGTCAAGCAGGAATCCGCCATGGTCAGGGAATTCACGGTCGGCGAAGTGGCAAGCCGCAGCGGCGTTGCGGTTTCGGCGCTGCATTTCTATGAGACCAAGGGCCTGATCCGCAGCCACCGCACCGCCGGCAACCAGCGGCGCTATGGCCGCGACGTGCTGCGCCGCGTCGCCGTCATCCGCGTCGCGCAGGAACTCGGCCTGTCGCTTGCCGACATCGCGGCCGCCTTCGCCTCACTGCCGGACGGCCGTACGCCGACGCGCGAGGACTGGCGAATGCTGTCGGAAAGCTGGGCGGCAGATCTCGACCGGCGCATTCTGCAGATGCAGAAGCTGCGCGACGGGCTGACCGGCTGTATCGGCTGCGGTTGCATGTCGCTGGAGCGCTGCCCGCTGCACAACGCGCATGACCGGCTCGCCGCCGAAGGCCCAGGCCCCAGGCGCTTGCTGGTCGAAGCAGCAGGAAAGGCGACGTCGCCTAGTCGGACGTAGGCAGGCGTCGGATGGTGAATTCGATGACGTCGCCGGGGCGTTCGAACCAGCTCTCGATGCTCGTCCAGTAGGCCTGCTTCGGCCAGCGGTCGAACCACTCCTTCGCCTTGGCGCGCGCATCGGATCGCGGCAGCACGTAGGTTTCGCGCAGGAAACCGTCGCGCGGCATGCGGGCACGCGCCGCCCGGCTTTCGTCGAGTCTCTTCTTCAGGCCATCCAGCGGCGGTCTCGTCGGGGTACGCACGAGGAACTCCTTGACCCAGATCACCAAGAGATTAGGGATCACGGCAAGAAAAGACGAGTCATTTGTGCGTGCGGCCGTCCGGATGGAGGGCAGGCATCATCGGAACCAGTGGAGTAGGTATGGAACGTCCCGAAATCCCCGTCGGCTTGCCGGCCGACATCGAGGACAAGAAGGAAAAGGCTCGTCTCTGGTTCGAGGAACTGCGCGACCGGATCTGCGCCGCCTTCGAACAGCTCGAGGACGAGGTGACCGGGCAGCAAGCCGACCGCGCGGCGGGCCGTTTCGAGCGCACGCCCTGGCAGCGCGACGAAGGCAAAGGCGGCGGCGGCATCATGTCGATGATGCATGGCCGCGTCTTCGAGAAGGTCGGCGTACACACCTCCACCGTCTATGGCGAGTTCTCGCCCGAGTTCCGCAAGCAGATGCCCGGCGCTGAGGAAGACCCGCGCTTCTGGGCAAGCGGCATTTCGCTCATCGCGCATCCCTGGAACCCCAACGTTCCGGCCGTCCACATGAACACGCGCATGGTGGTGACCTCGCGCCAGTGGTTCGGCGGCGGCGCCGATCTCACCCCGGTGCTGAATAGGCGCCGGACGCAGGAAGACCCTGATACGGTGGCCTTCCACAAGACGATGGAATTCACCTGCGGCAAGCACCCGGCCATCGCCGACTATGCCAAGTACAAGGCCTGGTGCGACGAGTATTTTTATCTTCCGCACCGCAACGAGGCGCGCGGCATCGGCGGCATCTTCTACGACTGGCTGCACTCGCCCGAGGAAAAGGGCGGCTGGGATGCCGATTTCCGCTTCACGCAGGATGTCGGCCGCTCCTTCCTCGTCGTCTATCCGCATCTGGTACGCCGCAACTTCAACAACGCCTGGTCCGACGCCGACCGCGAGGAGCAGCTCGTCCGGCGCGGCCGCTATGTCGAGTTCAACCTGCTCCACGACCGCGGCACCATCTTCGGCCTGAAGACCGGCGGCAACGTCAACTCGATCCTGTCGAGCATGCCGCCGGCGGTGAAGTGGCCGTAAGGGGCATATGCGAAAACGCATAAACTCCTTGTCCACCATACGCTGAAAGCGTACAATCCGAAAAAGTCATCGGGTTGCGGATGAAGATAACGTTCGATCCGGCGAAAGATGAAAAGACCCGGATCGAGCGAGGCTTTTCGCTAGCGCTCGGCGCGGAAGTCATTCGCAACCAAGGCGAACGACAGAGAGGTCGAGAAATATGGTCGAAGAGCCTGATTTTGCTGAAAATCCCGAATGGGATGAAAGCAACTCGCGCGCTCCCGACGCCGCCGCGAAGCTGAAGGCAGCCCGCGCGGCATTGCTGATGAGCCAGAGCGACTTTGCAAAGCTGCTTGGCATCCCCCTCGCCACCTTGCAGAACTGGGAGCAGCGCAGGACCCAGCCAGATGCCGTTGCCAACACGCTGATTGACCTGATCATCGATGACCCGCAGGAAATGCGCAGGCGCATGGAGCGGAGAAGCGCAGCTTAGCGCAATGTCATCGGGCATCTCCTTTTGCCCGATGACGGATTGAAACACATTGTGATGGAAACATGCCGTTTCGTCAGCCCGCTGTCATCGGCTTGCTTTGAACGGCAGATAGTCGGTTTTCTCGGCTCGGCGAACCGCCGGCCGTTGGCTGCCCGTTTCCGGCGGCCAAACGCACCCTAGAATGTTGGTTAACTTTTCGCTGACAGTGTCCAGGCATGGCAAAGAAAACGTTTATCGGCACCCTCTCCCTTCTGCTGGCCCTGGGCGTGGCTGGCGTGGCCAGCGCGCGCGACCTATCTGACTGCGAACGCAACGGATCGCAGGCACGGATGGCTGCTTCGAGCACGAACAAGGAAAAGCTGGTCGCGGCAACCCCAAGCGTCCCTGGTTGCCCGGATCTTTCGGCCGATGCGAAAGCGGCCGCCCCCACCCAGCCCGGTACGGCGAATGCGATCCCCGCACCGCAGGCTCCGGCAACCGCCCTCCCCGCCGAGGTCGGCGCCAGTTCTGTCATCCACGCCAAGGATTTCACCGTACTCGTCAAGCGGCCGGAAAATCCTTCGGCCGAAACGCTGGTGCTGCTGCACGGCTCGGGCGGCGACGAGACCACGCTGATGTCGCTCGCCTCGCGCGTTGCACCGCGCGCGGTGCTGATGGGCGTGCGCGGCCGCGTCGTGCAGGACGGCAAGAAGCGCTGGTACAAGCGCATCACGCCGACCCAGTTCGACCAGAACGACATACGCGGCGAAGCCAACGCATTCGCCAATTTCCTCGCCGGCTTGGTGAAGGTGAAGAAGCTCGATCTCGATCACACCACTTTCCTGGGCTATTCGAACGGGGCCAATCTGCTGGCGGCACTTTCGGTGCTGCATCCGGGCCTGGTCGAGCGCGCCATCCTGCTGCGGCCAATGTCCGTGCTGGACAAGGTGCCCGAGGTCAGCCTGTCGGGCACGCGCTTCCTCGTGGTGGCCGGAGCTTCCGACCAAACCTACGCGCCTCTCGCGCCGGCGCTCGAAGCCATGCTCCGCGATCACGGCGCACGCCTCGACGTGAGCACCATCAAGGCCGACCACGGCCTCGGCGACGAAGACGTCAAGGTCGTCGGCGAATGGCTGGCGCGTGCGAGTGCCGTGTCCTTGAACTGACGATGGCCGTCGAGGACTGCGTCGGCGAACAGAGCAAGGTTTTGGCCCCATGGCCAAGCCTTTCGTTCCGCCGCGGCTTTAGGTCAGTTGACCGGTTGGCTCTAAACTTCCCCTCTCGCTCGGGACGATCGTTACGGGCGACTATTCACCATCCTGCGTGCCTGCGCCCGTCACTTCGTGCAGCCGGTCAGTTGCTTCTCCTCGATCGAGAACACGCCCTTCTCCTTGACCTCCACATTCTTCACGATACAGGTGCGACCAGTCTTGTCCGTGAGCTTGGCATCGTAAGTGCCGGCCGGCGTGTCGCGGATGATCAGCCTCTCATCGTGGTCGACCGAGCCGTCGGGATCGTTTTTCGTCTGGTTCGTGCCCCACTTCTCGGTTCCCGCCGGCGCCAGGTAAAATTCCGTGACGGTGTTTGCGGTCAGGTTCCAGAACTGCAGCTTGTTGCTGGCGGCGTTTGCGGAGCCTGGGATCAAAAGCAATGTGACGGCAATCATCAAAGCACGCATCGTTCCCTCCAGGAAATGTGCTGGCAGGCGGCATGCTATCATGATCCAGTGCAACGCTCGACTGGCGGTTGCGAAGCGGCCACAACGATCAGAAGCAGTTGACGACACGTCTCGGGAGGGCAATCCTTGGGCAATGCCTAAGAAGCCCACCAAACGTCCCGCTCGATCTCAACGATCAGGGAAATGGGACGAAACAGGCAGATTATGCAATGAAAACAAAGGGAGAAAAGCCATGAAAGAGTTTCAATGCGGCTCACTCGTCCCCGGCTGCGACTGGCACACCCGCCATCAGGAAGAGGCGGAAATCATCCGCCGCGCGGTCGAGCACATGCGCGAAACCCATGGCGAGACGATCATTCGTGAAACGATGATCGAGGCGATCCGCTCACGGATCGAAAAGGTTCGCGACGCCGCCTGACAGCCAAGCGGCGCCCCGTCTCAATCAACCGTCTTGAGGCTATCGGCGGCGCGTTCGAGAAGCGCGCCGCGTTCGAGCGCAAAACCTGAATCGATCCACGCATTCTCCAGCCCGCGCAGCATCTCGCCCACCTTCGGTCCCTTGCCGACGCCGAGCTCCGCAAGGTCCTTGCCGTTGACCGGAAACTCAGGCCTCTGCCATTTCGCAGCAAAGCCGAGCAGGCGCGAATAGCCGCCCGCTTCCATCATCGCCTTGTCGTCTTGCGCCGCCTTGCCCCGGGCAGCCGCCAAAGCCAGCTTCGACCGGTCGGCGATGCCGCCCGGATCGCCGCGATAAAGCATTTTTGCAAAAGCGCCTTCGGTCAGCGTCGGCGCCGGCGTGTCCGAGAGCGCCCATTGCGCCAGCCGCTCGGCCTCGGCACGCGACATCCGCAGCCGCTCGGCCATTGCGGCCATGCGCACCGCATCCGGCGGCACGATGCCCTCCAGCCGCAGCAACGGATCGGCGGTCCAGCCCAGCCCGGCTTCAGTGGCCACCAGTGCGTGGATGGCATCGATGCCCCACTTCTCGCTCTCGGGCAGGATGCGCGTCAGCACGCCCGCCTGCCGCATCCACAGAAGCGCCCGCGAAGGGTCTGGCGCGGAAAGCAGTTTCTTGAGCTCGCTCCACACCCGCTCTGCCGACAGCCGGTCGAGGCCATCCTTCAGCCGCGCGCAGGCCTTCAGCCCCTCGGCATCGGGCCGCCCGGCGCCATACCAGGCAAAGAAGCGGAAGAAACGCAGGATGCGCAGATAGTCCTCGCGGATGCGCGCTTCCGCTTCGCCGATGAAGCGCAGTGTGCGGCTCTCCAGGTCCGCAAGCCCGCCGACCAGGTCGACCACCCGTCCGTCCGCCTCGGCGTAAAGCGCGTTGATGGTGAAATCGCGCCGCTCGGCGTCAGCCTTCCAGTCACGGCCGAAATGCACCTTGGCGCGGCGCCCGTCTGTTTCGATGTCGGCACGCAGCGTCGTCACCTCGAACGGCCGGCCGCCCGCAACCACCGTGATGGTGCCGTGTTCGGCCCCGGTCGGAATGGCCTTGAATCCGGCCGCCTTGGCACGCCGCATGGTCTCGTCGGGATTGGTCGTGGTCGCAATGTCGACGTCGGAAACCGGCTGACCTAGAAGCGCGTTGCGCACCGCACCGCCCGCGATGCGCGCCTGCTCGCCATCCGCATTCAGCGCCGCGAGCAGCGCCTGCAGCGGCGCATCGTCAAGCCAGTCCGCCTTGCCGGCGATCGTTGCGCTGCCGCTCATGCATAAAACCTTTCATAGAGGGTCCGGATGATGCCGGCCGTAACGCCCCAGATGCGCTGGCCGCCATAGGGCATGTCGTAATAGACCCATCTGCGGTCGTCCCAAACCCGGCTGTTCTGGTGATGATTGGCCGGGTCCATCAGGAAGCGCAACGGCACCTCGAAAGCCACATCCACCTCATGCGCGTTGAGCGTCAGGTGAAAGCCCGGCTGCACGATGCTCAGCACCGGCGCGATCCGATAGCCGCTGCCCGACACATAGTCCGGCATGCGGCCGATGACCTCGATATGGCCGGCATCGAGCCCGATTTCCTCCTGCGCCTCGCGCAGCGCGGCAAATTCCGGCGTCGGATCGGTGGCGTCGATGCGCCCGCCCGGAAACGCCACCTGGCCGGAATGGCTGCGCAGCTTCTCGGCCCGCTTGGTCAGGATGACGCTCGCCTCCTTGCCATGGTCCACCACCGGGATCAGCACGGCCGCCGCGCGCAGATTGTCCCGCTTGATCAGATCGCCGAAGCCGGGATTGAAATAATGGTCGCCATAGTCGTGCCTGGCATCTTCCGGATGCAGGCGCACCACGCGCTCGCGAAAATCGTTCGCTGAAAATGGCGGTATGGCGAACTCGTTCATGGATCAGGCACTCAACCGCTGCAGCTTCTCCAGCGGCATTATCGGAAACACAGCCCCCTTCGAGCGCACGGCAAACATCTGCTCGCCGTCGATCTCGACCTCCTCGCCATATTCGACCAGCTCATACATCACCGGCCGCGCTACCAGCGCTTCCAGCCGGCCACGCACCAGCACATAGGGTTTCAGGCCGCCTGTCTCGTCTTCGTCCACGAAGCGCATCGGCTGCTCCGGGCCGGCCTCCACAACATCGCCCACATTGGTGCGGAAGGTAATCACCTGCTCGTCGCCCGAGCCCGTCACCGTCATCTCGACGGCCACGAAAGGCGCATCCACCACGCGGATGCCCACCTTCTCCACCGGCGTCACCAGATAGGTCTTGCCGTCGGCGTCCTTGCGCAGCACCGTGGAGAAGAGCTGCACCAGCGGCATGCGGCCGATCGGGGTGCCGAGATAGAACCAGGTTCCGTCCTGCCGGATCTCCATGTCGAGGTCGCCGCAGAAGTCCGGATTCCAGCGTTCCACCGGCGGCAGGCCTTGCCCCGCGCGGGCGGCGCGCGAAATAAGTGCTTGCAGCCCGGCGGCGTCGCCCGCCGCCGTCAGGCTCTCTTGATGATCTTGGCTGTCATGGGTCATCGTCACGAAATAGTCACTGTTGTTGCGCTTGTCAGCCTAGTGCAGTGATTTAAGTTCACTTGATTGGACTGCAAAAGAGCGAATCGTAACAGCCAGAAATGGCTACATATTCGCCCAGAAGCGAGGATCGAAGCGGTATGAGCGTAGTGATCAAGGACCCCTCGATCGGCGAGAAGGAAATGATCGCGGATGCCGAGAAGGCACTTGGCGACATTGCCCGGGTTCGCGACGGCATCGGCAGGGTCATTTACGGCCAGGAGAGCGTCATCGAGCGCACGCTGGTGGCGCTTCTGGCCGGCGGTCACGCGCTTCTGGTCGGCGTTCCGGGCCTTGCCAAGACCAAGCTGGTCGAGACCCTGGGCATCGTGCTCGGCATGGATTCGCGCCGCGTCCAGTTCACCCCCGACCTGATGCCTTCAGACATCCTCGGCTCCGAAGTGATGGAGCAGGACGAGAACGGCAGGCGCTCCTTCCGCTTCATCCCCGGTCCCATCTTCGCCCAGTTGCTGATGGCCGACGAGATCAACCGCGCAAGCCCCCGCACGCAGTCGGCGCTTCTGCAGTCGATGCAGGAGTATCACGTCACCGTCGCCGGTGCCCGCCATGACCTGCCCGCCCCCTTCCACGTTCTGGCCACCCAGAACCCGCTGGAGCAGGAAGGCACCTACCCGCTGCCCGAAGCCCAGCTCGACCGCTTCCTGATGCAGATCGACATCCTCTACCCGGACATCGAGGCCGAGCGCCGCATCCTGCTCGAAACCACCGGCGTCGGGGAGGCCAAGGCCGCGAATGTGCTGACGCCCGAGCGTCTGCAGGAGATCCAGCGGCTCATCCGCCGCATGCCGGTGCCTGAAACCGTGGTCGAGGCGATCCTGTCGCTGGTGCGCTCGGCCCGTCCCGGCCAGGGCAATGCCGACACCGACAAGCATGTCGCCTGGGGTCCCGGCCCACGCGCCAGCCAGGCGCTGACGCTCTGCGCCCGCGCTCGCGCGCTCTATGACGGCCGGCTGGCGCCATCGATCGACGACATCAAGGCATTGGCCGAGCCGGTTCTGCAGCACCGCATGGCGCTCACCTTCGCCGCCCGCGCCGAAGGCATGAGCGTGCGCGACGTGGTGGCGCGGCTGGTGAAGGGAATCTGATGGCACGTATCGGCGAGGCGTCGCCCCCGGTCGGCACCAAGGACGCCCTTGCCCGCGCAAGGCAGCGTGCCTTTCTGGTGCCCGACCTGCTGATCGAGGCGCGCCGCGTGGTCAACACCGTCATCAGCGGCTGGCACGGCCGCCGCAAGCGCGGCATCGGCGAGAATTTCTGGCAGTTCCGCCCCTATGTCGAAGGCGAGACGATGGCCAGCATAGACTGGCGCCGCTCTGCCCGCGACGACCATATCTATGTGCGCGACCGCGAATGGGAGGCCGCCCACACCGTCTGGCTGTGGGCCGACCCGTCCGCCTCCATGCTCTACAAGTCGAGGGGCGCGAATGTTTCCAAGGAGTCGCGCGCGCTGGTGCTGATCCTGGCGCTGGCGGAGCTTTTGTCGCGCGGCGGCGAGCGCATCGCCTGGCCGGGCCTCACCGATCCCTTCACCGCCCGCAACGGCGCCGAGCGGCTGGCCACCCACCTTTCCCATGCGGGCGTGCTGCCGCACCGGCCCGATCTCAGCGCCGTGCGCCGTTTTTCCGACATCGTCATTGCCAGTGACTTTCTCGATCCCGTCGAGGAAACAATGGCTTGGCTCGATGTGCTCGCGCGGCGTGGCGCTCGTGCGCATCTGATCGAGGTCGCCGATCCGGCCGAAGAAACCTTTCCCTATTCCGGGCGCACCGAGTTCAGCGACCCTGAAACCGGCGACAAGATCACCGCCGGCCGCGCCGAGCAGCTGAGCGAGGACTATCGCCGCCTCTACACCGCCCGCCGCGAGGAGCTTGCCGCCTGGTGCAAGCGGCTTGGCTGGAGCTACACCGTCAACCACACCGACCGCCTCGCCTCCGAGGCGCTGGTGCAGGTGCACATGGCCATGAGCGCTGACAGCAGCTACGCCACGGGAGTGCGCGCATGAGCTGGCTGCCGCTCTCGTTCGGCTTCCCCGCGATCCTGTGGGGCCTTCTGGCGCTGCCGGTCATCTGGTGGCTGCTGCGGCTCACCCCGCCCAAGCCGCAGACGGAGATCTTTCCGCCGCTGAAGATTTTGGCTCGCGTGCTGAAGCGCGAGGAAACGCCGCGGCAAAGCCCGTGGTGGCTGACGCTGCTCAGGCTGCTGATGGCCGCGCTCGTCGTGATGGCGCTGGCCGAACCCATCTTCAACCCGCGCGAAAAGCTGCCGACCGCCGGCAGCGCGCTGGCACTGGTCATGGACAATGGCTGGGCTGCCTCGCCCGAATGGGACCGCCGCGTTGCGACTGCCGAGCGGCTGATCGACGATGCCGCGGCTGGCGGCGTGCCGATCCTGCTGGCCTTCACCGCCGAGAAGCCGAATGCCGACATCGGTCCTTTCTCGCCCGAGGCTGCCCGCGACAAGCTGCGCGCCACCCATCCGCGCCCGATCCCGACCGACCGGCCTGGCGTCTATGCCCGCGTCGCCGCAGCCCTCGACACCATGCCCGGCGCAAGCCTTGCCGTGCTGGCCGACGGCCTTGCCGCGCCGGGCGACGACGCCGCCTTCAAGACGCTTCTCGGCAAGGGTCCGTCGAGCGTGATCTGGGCGGTTCCCGATCGTCTTGCGACCGTTGGCCTGACCAGCACCGAAAACCAGATCGACGGCTTTGCGCTCACCGCCGTCCGCCCGTCGAGTGACGCCGCGCCGCGCCAGATCAGCGCCGGCGCCTTCGACGACAAAGGCCGCCGCATTGCCGACGCGACCATCACCTTCGGCATGGGCGAGACCAAGGGCGCGGGGCTGATGAAGGTTCCCTTCGAGCTGCGCAACGATTTTGCCGCCATATCGATCGACGGCGAAAACCACGCCGGCGCCGTGCGGGTGCTGGACGAAAGCGCCAAGCGCCGCCGCGTCGGGCTGATCTCGCAATCCGAGGCCGACCAGGCGCAGCCGCTGCTTTCGCCGCTCTATTATATCCGCCGGGCGCTGCAGCCTTTCGCCGACCTGGTCGAGCCGCAGAGCCGCGATCTCGCCGATGCCATCCCGCAGCTTCTGGAGCAGAAACCGGCCATGATCGTCATGGCCGATATCGGCAACATTCCCGAGCCCGCCCACCAGAAGCTGGTGGAGTGGGTGAACAATGGCGGCATGCTGGTGCGCTTTGCAGGCTCGCGCCTCGCCGCCGCCGGCAATGACGACGAGCTGCTGCCCGTCCGCCTGCGCACCGGCGAGCGCTCGCTGGGCGGCGCGCTGTCCTGGACCGAGCCGCAGCCGGTCACCGAATTCCCCAAGACCGGCCCGTTCTCCGATCTCGCCCCGCCTTCGGAGGTCACCGTCAGCCGCCAGGTGCTGGCCGAGCCCTCGGCCGACATCGTCGACCGCACCTGGGCCAACCTCGCCGACGGCACGCCGCTGGTTACCGGCGCAAAGCGCGAGAAAGGCACGCTGGTGCTTTTCCACACCGCGCCGCAGGCGACATGGTCCAACTTGCCGATCTCCGGCAGCTTCGTCGAAATGCTGCGCCGTCTCGTGCAGATGTCGCGCAACCAGGGCAACGTCGCCGCCAATGGCGAAGGCCAGGTGGCCTCGCTGGCGCCCTATCGCATGATCGATGCCAACGGCACTCTGGTGCCGCCGCCCGCCGAGGCGCGGCCGCTGACGGTCGGGCGCGGCCCGGTGCCAGTGACCATCGAAAACCCGCCCGGCCTCTACGGCAGCGAGGAAGGCGTGGTGGCGCACAATCTGCTCCCCGCAGACGCAACGCTCGCCCCGCTGGCGCGCCCAGAGATCGCGGCGCCCGTGACCGAGATGCGCTATGCCTTCGACGAATCCCGCGACCTCAAGGGGCCGCTCGTGGCTGCCGCGCTGGTCCTCATGCTGCTCGACACGCTGGCCGTGTTCTGGCTGGGCGGCATGTTCGCCGGTCGCCGCAGCCGCGCCGCCGCGCGCGGTGCAGGCGCCGCCGCCGTGCTGCTGGCCGCGGGCGCGTTGTTCTTCGCCCTCGCGCCGCATGCTGCGCACGCCGACGATTCCAAGCCGGGCGACGAAGCCGCCATCCAGGCCGTGTCGAAGACCCGGCTCGCCTATGTGATCACCGGCAACTCCTCGGTCGACGACATCAGCCGCGCCGGCCTCGAAGGCCTGACCCGCTTCCTCATCGACAAGACCGCGCTCGAGCCGGGCGATCCGGCCGGCGTGGACATCGCGCACGACGAGCTCGCCTTCTACCCGATCATCTATTGGCCGATCGATCCCAAGGCGCCCATGCCCTCGCAGGAAGCCATCGCCCGCATCGACGCCTATATGCAGCAAGGCGGCACGGTTCTGTTCGACACGCGCGACCAGTATGCCAACGGCATCGGCGGGGATTCGGCCAGCCCGGCGACAGGGCGGCTGCGCGACATCCTGGCCAATCTCAACGTGCCGCCGCTGGAGCCAGTGCCGGCCGACCACGTGCTGACGAAATCCTTCTACATCCTTCCGGAGTTTCCCGGCCGCTTCAACGGCAGCCCGCTCTGGGTCGAGGCTTCGCTGGAGGCCAACAATGTCGAGCATCGCCCGGTGCGCACCGGCGATGGCGTGACCCCGATCATGATCACCGCCAACGACTTCGCCGGCGCCTGGGCCGTCGACGCAAGCGGCAACCCGATGTTCCCCACCGTGCCGTCCGACCCGCAGCAGCGCCTGCTTGCCTATCGTGCCGGCGTCAACATCGTCATGTACATGCTGACCGGCAACTACAAATCCGACCAGGTGCACGTGCCCGCCCTGCTCGAAAGGTTGGGGCAGTAGCATGAACAGCTGGTCGCTCTCCTTCGAACCGCTGCTCGGCCTGCCGCTGCTGGCCCTCATCCTCGTGCCGCTGGCATTGCTTGCGCTGGCCGGCCTTCTGTTCCGCCGGCGCGGCGGCCTGCTCCGGCTGGTCGCGCTGGTTGCGCTGGCAGTCGCGCTCTTCAACCCGGTGCTGCTCGACGAGAACCGCGAGCCCATGCAGAGCGTGGTGGCGCTGGTCGTCGACCGTAGCCCCAGCCAGGACATCGGCGACCGCACTGCACAGACCAACGAGGCGCTGGCTTCGCTGCAGGAAAAGCTGGCGCATCTCAAGCAGTTCGAGGTGCGCGTGGTGGAAGCCGGCAAGGCCGACGCCGCCGACGAACGCACCGAAACGCGCCTGTTCTCGGCGCTGGACGGCGCTTTCCGCGACGTGCCGCCCTCGCGCATCGGCGGCGCGATCATGATCACAGACGGGCAGGTGCATGACGTGCCGAACGGCGCGCCGACCTTCCACGCCCCGCTGCATGCGCTGATCACCGGCGAGGAAGGCGAGAAGGACCGCCGCATCCGCTTTGAGAAGGCGCCGCGCTTTGGCATCGTCGGCAAGCCGCTGGAGATGAGCTACCGCGTCATCACCTCGGGCGGCGAGACCGGCTCGGTCGATGTACGCGTCTCGATCAACGGCAAACAAGTCTCGGTCGAACGCGCCATCATCGGCCAGGAAATGCCGCTGCGCATCACCGTGCCCAATGCCGGCCGCAACATCATCGAAGTCGCCGTCGACCACGAGGATGGCGAGATCACCGACATCAACAACCGCTCCGTCGCGCTGGTCGACGGCATTCGCGAGAACCTGCGCGTGCTTCTGGTTTCCGGCGAGCCGCATGCCGGCGAGCGCACCTGGCGCAACCTGCTGAAATCCGACGCCTCGGTTGATCTGGTGCACTTCACCATTCTGCGCCCACCCGAGAAGCAGGACGGCACGCCGATCAACGAACTGTCGCTCATCGCCTTCCCGACGCGCGAGCTGTTCGTGGACAAGATCAACGAGTTCGACCTCATCATCTTCGACCGCTACCAGCACCGCGACGTGCTGCCGATCCTCTATTACGACTACATCACCGAATATGTCGAAAAGGGCGGCGCGCTGCTCATCGCCGCCGGCCCGGAATATGCCGGCCAGCAGTCCATCGCGCGCACGCCGCTTTTGCCGGCGCTGCCCGCCATGCCCACCGGCGAAGTGGTTGAGAAAAGCTTTTATCCGCGCCTCACCGATCTCGGCAAACGCCATCCGGTCACGCGCGGGCTGGAAGGCTCGACCAGCGAGCCGCCGAACTGGAGCCGCTGGTTCCGCATCATCGGCGTCGATCACCCCGAAGGCGAAGTAGTCATGAAGGGCCCCGACGACCGGCCGCTCCTGGTGCTCGACCGCAAGGGCGAAGGCCGCGTCGGCATGTTCCTGTCCGACCAGGGCTGGCTCTGGGCGCGCGGCTTCGAAGGCGGCGGCCCGCATGTCTCGCTCTACCGCCGCATCGCGCACTGGCTTATGAAGGAGCCCGAGCTCGAGGAAGAACGGCTCACCGCGAACGGCCGCGGCATGACGCTCGAGATCCGCCGCCAGACGATGAGCGACAATCCCGGCAGCGCCAAGGTCATCACGCCATCCGGCAAGCCCATGACCGTGCCGCTGACGCAGACCGAGCCCGGCATCTTCTCCGGCAGCGCGGTCACCAAGGAGATCGGCCTCTACCAGGTCGCCAACGGCAATCTGAGCACGCTTGCCCATATCGGCCCCATCAACGCGCCCGAGTTCGGCGACATGGTTTCGACCGAGACGGTCCTAAAACCTTATGCCGAGAAGACCGGCGGCAGCGTGCGCCGCCTCGCCGCCTCCTCCGGCGTCAATGTGCCCAGCATCGTGCCCGTACGTGGCAATTCCGACGCGGCGGGCCGCGACTGGATCGGGCTCAGGACCACCAATGACAGCGTGCTGAAATCGGTCAGCCGCGTGCCGCTCTTCGGCGGCTTCTTCGGCCTCGGCCTTCTTCTGATGGCGCTCGGCGCCATGTGGTACCGCGAAGGGCGATAGCGTAGCGCGCCCCGGGAGCTCAAACGGCGAGCCTCGAAGGACCTACCCGAACAAGGCGCTGAGCCCCCCTCCGTCTCGGGCTATGCCCGAGCCACCTCTCCCCCATTTCATGGGGGCGAGGAACCCAAGTCCTGAGACGCGGTGACCTTCGAGAGTGCCGGTTCCTCGCCCCCGCAAAGCGGGGGAGAGGTGGCCGCGAAGCGGACGGAGAGGGAGGATTCGCCCCATCAACGATGGCTCAACATCATCCGTTCACTCAGAACGGAATGCTCAGCCCCGCGCGGCCCGTCGCAATGAACGCGCTGTCGCTGCCGTAACCCGCCTCGACCGTCGCCTGCCACTGCAACCGGCTGTCGGTGATGAAATTGAAGTCGGCGCCGGCAAAACCGCGCACGGCGCTTCTATGGCCCGCCGGCGTAAACTCGATATCCTGCCCCAAAAGTGTCGCCGAAACGTTGCCGCGGCTTTGCGCGATGCCGTCGATTCCGGCGCGGAGCGTGGTTGCCCAGATGCCGTTCTCGGTCACATGCGGCGCGAGCGGCAGCGCGATCTGGCCGCGCGCCTCGAACACATGCACGTCTCGCGAATCCACCCTCAGCGCATCTCCCCCGCCCGTCTCCGAATAGCCGTCGAGGAACAGACCGGCATAGCGCAGCCTGAGGGTCGGCACGAACATCGTGTCGTTCCAGATCACATGCGTGCCCACGGTCAACGCCGGACTGACATAGGTGCCGTTGGACCTCGCATGCGCCGTCTCCAGCCCGCCATCGACCATGTTGTTGGCGATGCGGCGGTCGCTGTCCTGGCGGAACGAACCGACCGAAAGCGACAGGTCGGCGAAATTCAGCCCGGCCGTATAGCCGAGATAGCCGCCTCCGAAGAAGCTGCTGTTGTCGATGTCCTGGTCGGAGCCGTCGACGTGAGACGAACCGCCTGCCCCGCCGAGGAAGACGCCGCCGCGCCAGAATTCGTTGATGTCGGTGTCCGCGCCCACGACCACGCCACCGAGCGAGGTGTGGAAGTCGATACCCGAGCCGTTCTGCTTGCGATAACCGCCGATCGCGGTCGCCCAGAATGCCGGCCCGATGCCGGTCACAGCCGTCCCCTCCTCGCCTGCGCCAATGCCATGGCCACCGCGCAGGCCGAGTGCGGCGCCGACGATCCTTTCGCGCCGTACCTGGGTCAGACGATCCTCAATGGCGCCGGCGATATTGCCCGTCAGGTCGGCCACCACGCTGCCGGCTGTGCCGAAGCCGGCGGTGTCGAGAACGGCAACCGTGTTGCCGCTGACGACGAAGGGGAGCCCATCGGTGCGGATGATCGTTGGGACGCCGGTTCCGGAGAACGTCATCATCGCATTGAGACCCGAGCCGAAGGTGGCGGTGTTGTCAGCACCTTGGAAGACAATTGCCCCTTGGATGCGCGTGCCGGCAAGCAGGTTCAGCGTGGCGTTGTTGCCTGCGAAAAGGATTGCGGCATCGCCGTTGTTAAAGATCGTGCCGGAATTTGAGACAACGGCGTTGTTACTCCCGACCTCGATGGCCACAGAAGTGGCGCCGTCGACAATCACCGAACCACTATTACGAATAGCTGCGTTGTTGCCGAGGCCAACGCCGATACCCACGGAGGTCGCGCCCGAGACCCTGATCGAGCCGCTATTTGATATACTCGCATCGTTACCCCAGACGACAATCCCGCCCGCCGCCTGCCCGCTGCTATCGATTGCGCCATGGTTTGTAATGGAGACCCGGTCAGCATGGGCGGCCACGCCAAAGCTAGCCTGCCCTGAGGTGTGGATCGAGCCATCATTCAAAACCGTCACACCTGAGATGACTATCGAGGGATCGGGATCACCAACGATGATGCCCGTACTCCCCTCACCCGTCGTGCCGATTTTTCCACTGTTCTTTACTTGGCCACCACTTCCGGCAGCCACGATGCCTAGGGAACCGTTTCCCACAGCTCGGATCGTTCCGCTGTTGGAAACGCTTGAATTCTCCCCTTTGATATCGATGCCAAAGACATTGGTCCCACCGACCTCTACCATACCGCTGTTGGTGATCCGGGTTCTATCGCCGAGCGCAAAGATACCACCGAACACACCACTGTCCGCGCGCAGCAAGCCATTGTTTACGATGATCGCTCCTTGGCCGCCGCTGGCTATGCCGAGTGATCCTATTCCTGCCGCGGCCAGCGAGCCGTCATTGGTCAGCTTCTGGTTGGCTTCGAGCATCTCCACTGCACCGCGGCCAGAAACCGACAGGGAGATGGAGCCCCCCGATGTGACCGTTCCAATGTCGCCGTCATGATCCATGACCTGCGGGCCGGTCGTTGGTCCTGAAATGGTAAAGCCGTCGGAGAATGCAGGGCCGGATGCCAATGCTGTCGCAGCCAGTAGCGAAAGCGCTATCGACCGTGTACCCCTGCGCAGTGCAAATGCCATGTCGCCCCTCGCGTACGCGCCGCATTGCAGTCAGAGGTTGATTCTGCCTTCGATAACGCCTTCTGGCAAGTATCTCCGCGCCTTCGCCCGCAGAAGCCTCGGCCAGCGTTACCGATTTCGGTAGGCGCGTTCCATTTCGGCAACGTTTTACAGCCTATTCGGCCACGATTTCCCGCATCCAGCCGGCAACAGCGGCGGCTGCGGCATCGAGATTGCCGTCCAGCGTCAGAGGCTTGCGCGGCTTGAAATCGTGGTCTCCGTCTTCGAGCCACTCGATGTTGATCTGCGGCGAAAGCTCGTAGGATAAAACCTCGTCGCGCGTGCCAAATGGGTCGCGCGTGCCTTGGCAGATCAGTGCCGGCACGGCGAGATGCTTTAGATGCGCGGTGCGAAGTTGCTGCGGCTTGGCCGGCGGGTGGAACGGATAGCCGAGGCAGACGAGCCCCGCGATCTTGCCTTGCGCAAAAAGCTCGTCGGCCACCATGCTCGCCACGCGTCCACCCAGGGACTTGCCGCCGATGAACAGGTTTTGGGTCGGCCCCAGCGCATCGACCGCATCGAGATATTCGCCAAGCAGGGTTTCGGCGCGCGGCGGCGGCTTGCGCTGGCCCGAGCGCCGCGCGGCCATATAGCCGAACTCGAAGCGGGCGACGCGTATGCCATGGCCCGCCAGCCTTTCGGCCATCGCATTCATCCAGCCCGAATCCATCGGCGCGCCCGCGCCGTGGGCGAGCATCAAGGTCAGCCGGGCGTCGTCGGGCCCCGTGAAAAGCAGATCAGGCATCTATCACGTCCTGCGCCTCACTCTCCGCAAGATCGGCAAGCCGCCGCGCTACTTCCGCAGCACCGCCGACAGCACGTCCCGGATGCCGATGGCGCCGACGAAGCGCGATTGCTCGTCGAACAGTGCCACGGGCGCGGTCTGCGAGCGGTGCATGGCCAGCATCACCGTCTTCAGCGACGTCCCCGGCCGCGCCCAGAAGACGTGCGAGCCGTCGGCCGAAAGCCCCTCCACCTCGTCGCATGACGCCCAGATCGCCGGCTGTCCGTTGCGCTCTGCCGCGGCCACCAGCCCATCGCTGTCGATCTTGAAGCGCGTCGTCTGGCGGCGGTCCAGCCACAGCCAGCCGTCCTCGCCGGCCCTTTCGAGATCGCGCCGGTCGCGCATCACGTTCCAGGCCGTCAGCACCGAAAGCGGATTCACATTGGCGATGAAGTCGCGGACATAGTCGTTGGCGGGGCGCAGCACGATGTCCTCGGGCGCTCCGCTTTGGACGATGCGCCCACCCTCCATGATGGTGATCGTGTTGCCGATTTTCAGCGCTTCCTCAAGATCATGGCTGACGAAGATGATGGTCTTCTTCAGCGTCTTCTGCAGTTGCAGAAGCTCGTCCTGCAGCTTGGTGCGGATCAGCGGGTCGAGCGCCGAAAACGGCTCGTCCATGAGCAGGATGGGCGCTTCGGTGGCGAAGGCGCGCGCAAGTCCGACGCGCTGCTGCATTCCGCCCGACAACTCGTGCGCATACTTCTTCGCCCATTGCGAGAGGCCGACCAGCGCAAGCTGTTTTTTCACGCGCTCCTTGCGTTCGGCTTCCGGCACGCCGGCAAGCTCAAGCCCAAGGCCGACATTTTCCTCCACCGTGCGCCACGGCAGGAGGCCGAACTGCTGGAACACCATGGCGACGTTCTTCTGGCGCAGGCGGCGCAGCGTTGCGTCGTCGCAGGTCACCACGTCGACTATACGGTCGCCGTCTTTGACCAGAACCTGGCCGCGCGACACCACGTTCAGCCGGTTCACGGCGCGCAGCAGCGTCGACTTGCCCGAGCCCGAAAGGCCCATGAGGACGGAGATCTCGCCCTCGTTGACGGTGAGGTTGGCGCCCGCACAGCCCAGCACATTGCCAGTCTTTTCCAGGATTTCCGCGCGCGTCGCGCCATTGTCGACCATGGCCAGCGCATCGGCCGTGTCCGGGCCGAAGACGATGTCGACATTCTTGAAATCTACGGCGACGTTCATTTCTTGCCTCCGACGCCGATGCGGGTCATGCGGTCGAGCACGATGGCGAGCACGACGATCGCCAGGCCGGCCTCAAGCCCGAGGTCGATCTTGCGCGAGCCGAGCGCGCGGTTGATTTCGGTGCCCAGCCCGCCGGCGCCGATAAGGGCGGCAAACACCACCATCGACAGCGACAGCATGATGCACTGGGTCAGCCCCGCCATGATGGTGGGCAATGCGGCCGGCAGTTCCACCTTCCACAAAAGCTGGCGTTTGGTGGCACCGAAGGCCTCGCCGGCCTCGACGATCGCCTTTGGCACCGAGACGACGCCGAGATGGGTCAGGCGCACCGCCGTCGGGATGACGAAGATGATGGTGACGATCAGGCCCGGCGCATTGCCGAGGCCGAACAGGGTGAGCACCGGAATGAGATAGACGAAGGTCGGCAGCGTCTGCATGAGGTCGAGCACGGGCAGCATCACCCGGTAGACCTTGGGCTTGTGTGCGGCCCAGATGCCGAGCGGCACGCCGATCAGCATGGAGGCGGCGGAAGCGGCCACCACCAGAACCAGCGTCTGCACGGTCTGCTTCCACAACCCCTGATTGATGATGAAGAGCAGGCCGATTGCAACGCCCAGCGCCAGCGTCTTGGAGCGCTGCAGATACCAGGCGAGCAGCGCGATCAAGGCCACCAGCAGAACCGGCGGCATCAACAGGAACGTGTCGACGAGCCCGTTGAGGATGAAGTTGAGACTATTCGAGAGACCGCGGAAGAAGGCGTCGAAATTGTCGGTCAGAAACGTGAAGAACGCCTTGCCCCAGGCGCCGATCGGTATCTTGTAGCTGGCCAGAAATTGCGAAACCGGATCCATCTTGTCCCTTCTGCTGCCGAAAAACAGCGGCTGCCCCTCTCCCGACCCGTCAGGGCCATCCCCCCAAGACGACGCCGACGCGGGGCGGCGTCGGCGTCACCGCAACACCCTCCCCTCGCCGAAGCGAGGGGAAAGCGAGTTCGTTCTATGTCAGCCGCCGATCGCGGTCTTGACCGCAGCAGCTGCGTCGCCGCCGTCGAAGGTGGTCACGCCTTCGAGCCACGGCTTCACCGCGTCCGGATTGGCCTTCAGCCATTCGGTGGCGGCGGCGTTGGCGTCGCCGCCCTTCAGGATCTTGTCCATGATCGCGCCTTCCATATCGAGGTTGAACTTCAGGTTCGCGATGAATTTGCCGACATTGGGGCACTCGGTCGTGTAGCCCTTGCGCACATTGGTGTGCACGGTGGCGGCGCCGAAGCCGGAATCGCCCATGCCGTCGAGATAGGTGATCTTCATGGCACCCATCACCGGATGCGGCGTCCAGCCGAGGAACACGATCCAGTCGTTGTTTTTCATCGACTGCTCGGCCTGGGTCAGCATGCCGGCCTCGGAGGATTCGACCAGCTCGAAGCCGTCCAGATTGTCGGCCGGGTTCTTGATCATGTCGAGGATGATGCGGTTGCCGTCATTGCCGGCCTCGATGCCGTAGATCTTGCCGTTGAACTTGTCCTTGAACTTGCCGAGGTCGGTCAGCGTCTTGACGCCGGCATCCGCGACATAGTTCGGCACCACCAGGCCGTAGCCCGCGCCCGACAGGTTCTCGCTGATGGTCTCGACCGAGCCTTCGGCGGCATAGTCCTTGATGTCGTTGGTCATCGACGGCATCCAGTTGCCGAGGAAGACGTCGAGATCCTTGTTCTTCAGCGAGGCGTAGGTCACCGGCACCGAGAGCTGGATCACCTGCGGCTCGTAGCCCATCGAGGTGAGCAATACCGAGGCGATGCCGGTGGTTGCCTGGATGTCGGTCCAGCCGACGTCGGACAGGCGAACGGTCTTGCAGCTTTCAGGGTCACCGGCGAGCGCGGTGCCCGAATAGAGGATTGCCGCCATACCAAGCGATATGGCGAATGTTTTCATACGCGACATGCGTCTCTCCCATTGTGAATTTGCTGCGACTGGCGTGTGGCTTAGGCCATTCATGTTTTAGCCAAACACCATTTTGGAATGGTTTCAAGCTTCTACACTGGGCAGCACGCGCCGCGAAGTTTTCTTTGGGCGACAAATTTGTCGTTCACAGATGACTGCGATGCATCGCTGAAGTTATCGCGGCAAGTATCTCGCCATGTTGTAGAGCCTGCCAAAACCACATATCTGGGAGGGGCGCATCCGGCGCCGGGAGGCATCCCGCGACCGCCGGGGGCCAGCAATTGCGCGATGCGGCTCCTGCCCGACGGTCGGCGGGATCGCGCCAGAGAGGGAAGCAGACCACATGCTCGAGCCGGTCGTGAATTTCTTGATCCGGATTTTCCGTGCGATCGGGCGGGGGATCGCCTGGCCCTTCAGGTGGCTCTGGCATTGTTATCTGCGCGCCAACTGGATCGTGCAGGCAGTGGTCGGCGTCTGCGTCGTCGGCTTTGTCGCGCTTTACGGCTATTTCGTCTGGACCACGCAGGTCTGGACGAACTTCAATCCCGACTATGCCGACGCCTACGGCTTCGAGAAGCGCAATGTCAGCGCCGGCGAACAGGTCGGCGATGCAAGCAGCACAAGTACGACGACCGACACCGCCGCCGCTGCCAAGAGCTGCGGCCGCTCCGCCATAGCCGACGTCGCCGCCGATCTCACCGATTTCAACGTCAACCAGAACGCCTGGATCTCGTCGATGCTTCTCTACAAGCTCGGCTTCTTCGGCCTGTCCTGGGACGACACGCCCTTCCTGGACAACAAGGCCTCGTTCCAGCGCGGCATAAACCAGGCGGTGCGCCGCACCACCACCGAGCTTGCCGACAATCTCGGCCGCCTGCGCGGCACCAGCCAGGTCGATTCGGACCTGCAGTCGGCGCGCGGCAACATGCAGTTCGACGAATACACCTGGTATTTTGGCCTGCGGCCCTTCGGCCCCAAGACGCCGACGCCCAGCTATTATCGCGCGGCAATCAAGAGCCTGCGCACCTTCAACACGCGGCTGGAGAAATGCGGCGCCGTCTTCGACGCGCGCGCCGACAACCTCATCCAGTTCATCGATCGCATCGCCAACGACATCGGCGGCACCTCGGCCATCCTGAAGGACCGCGCCGAAAACAACAGCAATGGCTGGCTCGACCCGCGCGCCGACGACCGCTTCTGGTTCGCCTATGGCCAGCTCTACGGCTATTACGGCCTGCTCAAGGCCACGCATGCCGACTTCGAGGACGTGCTGCGCACGCGCAATCTCGACAGCCTGTGGAAGCAGATGGAAGAGCAGACCCGCTCGGCGCTGAACATCCAGCCCTTCATCATCTCCAACGGCGCGGAAGCGGGCTGGATCATGCCCTCGCACCTTATCACCATGGGCTTCTATATCCTGCGCGTGCGCTCGAACCTGGTCGAGATCAGCAACTCGCTGTCGAGATAGGGCAATAAGAGAATGAGGCAGTAAGGCAGTAGGGAAAAGCTGGGCCTTCGGCCTGGCGAGGTGCTATTCCCCTACTGCCCTATTACCCTACTCCCCTACTGCCGCGTCCTTCCCCCCTGTCGCAATCCGTGTATTGCGCGGCTGTTTTGAGACGGCGAAGATGAGCCCTCTCGGGCTTCTATGCCGACGGAAATGCGTCGGCTAGAACGGCGCCAAAGAAGCATTGTCAAACGAACCGAGGAACATTCGACCAATGCCGGAATTCAAGAGCGACATCGAAATCGCGCGCGGCGCGAAGAAGCAGCCGATCCAGGCGATCGGCGACAAGATCGGCATCGCCTCGGAGCATCTTTTGCCCTACGGCCACGACAAGGCCAAGATCTCGGCCGAGTTCATCCAGTCGGTGCAGGGGCGCAAGGACGGCAAGCTGATCCTGGTCACCGCCATCAACCCGACCCCGGCCGGCGAGGGCAAGACCACCACCACGGTCGGCCTCGGCGACGGCTTGAACCGCATCGGCAAGAAGGCGGTGATCTGCATCCGCGAGGCCTCGCTCGGGCCGAACTTCGGCGTCAAGGGCGGTGCCGCCGGCGGCGGCTATGCCCAGGTGGTGCCGATGGAGGACATGA
>NZ_PXYL01000010.1 GCF_003012705.1 Pseudaminobacter soli (ex Li et al. 2025) | reverse complement strand
ACCGACGAACAGATCCATGGGCATGGCTCCTTGACCAGTTAAGCTTGAGGAGCCTGCCCGCAGATTGAAATCCTGTCACCCCCGCAGCGGGAGCGCCACGGGAGCCCCAATCATCCGATCTTTTTTAATGGGCGGACAATCTGCTTTCCAGCATTGGCGTCTCGTCGCGGCGCAGGGTCAAGACTTCGACACCAGTCCCGGTGACGGCAACCGTATGCTCGAATTGGGCGGAGAGTTTTCGGTCGTTGGTCACTACCGTCCAGCCGTCGCTCTCGGTCGAGACCCTGCGGGTGCCCTGGTTGACCATCGGCTCGATGGTGAAGACCATGCCCTCGCGCAGCTTCAAGCCCGTTCCTGGCCGTCCGAAATTGAGCACCTGCGGTTCCTCGTGCATCTCGCGGCCGATGCCATGCCCACAATATTCCCGCACAATCGAATAGCCGTTCCGTTTGGCATGGCGTTCGATCGCGTAGCCGATGTCGCCCAGATGGGCTCCGGGCCGGACCTGCCTGATGCCTTTCCACATCGCCTCCTGGGCGACCCGCACGAGCCGCCTCGCGGCGCTCGGGGCATTGCCGACCAGGTAGGTCTTGCTCGAATCGGCGATGAAGCCGTTTTTTTCGAGCGTAATGTCGAAGTTGACGATGTCGCCGTCACGGATGATCTCGTCCGGGCCGGGCACGCCGTGGCAAACGACATGATTGATCGAGCAGTTCAGGACATATTTGAAGCCATATTGCCCCTTGCTGGCCGGACGGGCGGCGAGGTCCCTGGTGATGAAGCGGTCGACCAGATCGTTGACCTGCAGCGTCGACATGCCGGCGAGGTCCTGCCCGTCCAGCATCTCGAAGACGGACGCCAGCAGCTTGCCCGATACGCGCATCAGCGCCAGTTCATCCCGGGTCTTGACCATGTCAGGCGTCCGCCAAATCCGCGACACGCACATGCGCCGCCGCGAACTGCATCTTCACGATATCGTTGAAGGACAGGGTTGGATTGGCTTCAGCCAGCATGCCGATCTTCATCCAGAACTCGGCTTGCGCATTTATGGACCGGCACATCACGGTGCTGGCCCGACGGGCTTCCTCATGCAGATCCTCGTCGATTTTCACGATGCCCATGAACGTCTCTCAAAGCTAAAAAACATACGAACCATATATGTTTCGTATGTCGTCCGGTCAATCGGATGCTGGAAAGACGCAGTGGACATGCGTTTGCGGAGATAGAGAGACCGCATCGCCACGGTCTCTCCCATGTCCATTCAGAACCCAATCGGCAGTTGCGGCTAGCTCTTCTGAACCGCGCTTGCGGCCTTGCGGATCACGTCAAGGACGAAACCGGGCTTGGAAAGCATCGGAACATGGCTGCTCTCGGCTTCGAACGTGGTGGCTCCCATTCGCTTCGCTGCCGAGCGTTCCAGATCGGGATGGACGGTATGGTCGTTGGCGGCCACGATGAACCAGCTCGGCTTTGTCTTCCATGCCGTGCCTTCGGCCTTCTGGTTGAACAGGTCCGGCACTGGCACGCCCTGCGTCGCATAGACGAGCTTCTGCTCCGCCTCAGGCAGGTCGCCCGCGAAATAAGTGACCCCGCTGGGCTTTAGCCAAATGCGTCCGTCTGTCACCTCGATATGCGCGAACACATCGGTCGTCGGGAATTTTGCCTGCTGGCTCTGCGAGGTCTCGTCGTCGTCCGGGGCCAGGGCAGCGATATAGACGAGCCCGGCAACGCGCGGATCAGTCCCGGCATGCGTGATGAGCGTGCCGCCATAGGAGTGCCCGACCAGGATTACCGGGCTGCTGACCCGGCCCAGGCAAGCCTTCACGGCGGCGACGTCGGTCGCGAGCGAGTCGAGGCCATGCTGGGATGCCATCACTTCGTGGCCCTCTGCCTGCAACGTTGGGATCAATTTGCTGAAGCAAGAGCCGTCGGCCCACAAGCCATGCGCGAAAACGATACTTGGTTTGGCCATTGTCGTCTCCTTTGATTGGTGTGAACTGCTTCTGACGTCATGATGTGCGACCTGTCAGGCTTCTCGAGGCCAATTCAGATGTTCAGTTAGGAAGGCTCTGCAACGAGGGGCGTCATTCGACTGTGTCGAGACTGCCGCCGTTCCAGCGAATTCTCCCAAACGTAGGATGGGCTGGCCGGTTCCAACGGAACGCGTTCAATGCTCCCCGGTGCAGCCTAGAATGGCCGCTTCGGAGAACCATCTTCGATGTTGGCAACTGAGCAGAGGTTGGGTCCGACGAGCGGTGCGAATTTTAACCCGTAAGCCCCGGCTTACCCGCCTCGACGGGGTTGCGGCGCACGTAGTCGGCCTTGAGGTCCTCGGAGGTCTTGCGCGATCCGTCGTGGCTCCAGCCAGGCGGCTGGAACAGATAGCCGACACGCTGGCGAATCGTCAGTCCCGGCGCGAAGGCGTCGCGGAACATGCCGATCCACTCGTGGAAGGCGACCTTCAGCGGATTGAAGGTGCCGATGTTCCTGACAATGCCATAGCGCGGCTGGTCCTCGGGCACTTCCTCCACGAAGGTGCCGAACATGCGGTCCCAGATGATTAGCGTGCCCGCATAGTTCGCATCGAGATAACGCGCATTGGTGGCGTGGTGTACCCGGTGATGCGAGGGGGTGTTGAAGATGAACTCGAACCAACCCCACATCCGGCCGATCGTCTCGGTGTGGATCCAGAACTGCCAGACCAGGTTGAAGCCGTAGACGAAAGCGATCACCGCGGGGTGGAAGCCGAGCAGCACCAGGGGCGCCTGCAGCACGAACATGCCGGTGAACAGCCCCGTCCAGCTCTGACGCAGCGCGGTGGAGAGATTGTAGTGCTGGCTCGAATGATGGTTCACGTGCTCGGCCCACACCCAGCGCACGCGGTGGGCGATACGGTGGTACCAGTAGTAGCGCAGATCATCGAGCAGGAAGGCCGCGACGAAAACCCAAGGCGACAGGCCAAGGTCGAAGAAGCGGAACTGCCACACCCACAGCAACGCAGCGTAGGAGACGAAGCCGAGCAACAGGCCGGCAACGACATTTCCGGTGCCCATCATCAGGCTCGTCAGCGTGTCGCGCGTTTCGAACGAACCCTTGGCCCGCCCTGTGCGGACGAGCCAAAGTTCGATCAGGATCGCCAGGACAAAGAAGGGAATGGCGAGTTGCGTTACTTGCGGAAAATCATAGCTTTCCATTTTTACGCCCCTCCCCGGAAAATGCGCCGCCGCCAAGCGCCTGGAGCACCGCGCCGGCATCATGGCTTGCGCCGAACGCAAACTGGCCCCCGCCCCAGGTGAAATCCTTGAAGCGGATCGACAGCATGGCGGGCCGTCCGAACTCTATCGAAGCGATGTCTGGCGGCGTGACGATGCGCGTGAGGAACCGGTCGCCGATGGCCCGGACAATGCCCGTTCGATCGCCATCTAGGACCAGAAATGCCGTTCGCCGATCCTCGGTCAGTCGAACCGTGAAAATCGTTTCGTCCGGAAAATCCTCGGCGAAGCGGCGGATGGCATCATCCTCGGCGGCAAGCGTCGCCTGCTTGCTGCCGCCGGTGAAATGTACGGCGGCAACGCACAGAGCTATCCCGACCACCACAATGGCGACAAGGACCGGCAGGCTCATGAGCCGAATTTCCCCTCCCAAGGGCCGCGCTCCCCTCACGGAGACGGCAATGCAAGAGGAGTAACATAGTTGACGTTTACGTCAAATGTGATTCGACTTCCAACCGCGCGCCGCGTGGCGAAACAAGATCGCGTGCCGGCGCCAGGCGGCGATTTCAGCTGGAACGGTTGCAGCCTCCCTTCCCATCTTGCGCAACCGTGCGAGATAGGCCCCCGTCAGAGCCACGGGCAAGAAGGCCGGACGCAGGCTGGCAGGCAGTTCCCGCGCGCCGCGTTCGAAGGCGGCAAGATGCTCGGCGGCAAGCGCGATCATAGCAGCCAGCGCCCCGGACATCCCTGCCCCGCCGTCGCCCGAGACAAACTCTTCCGGCGACGAGCCCACTGCGGAAAGAATGTCCCTCGGCACGAAGCATTGGCCGCGTGCGCGGTGGTGTGGCAGCAGGCGCAGAAGACCAGTCATGGCCTGAGCACAGCCGGCGTGTCCGGCAAGGTTTGCAAAGCTCGGCGCCGCCTCCGGCTCGAGGATCATTGCGGCCAACTGAATGATGGCCCCCGCCGTCTCGCCGCAATAGCCTTCGAGGTCATTTCGCGACGGCATGGGGTCGTCATAGAGATCGAAAATCCGCGCATCGAGATAGTTCTGTAGCGCCTCTACCGGCAAGCCGTAGGTGTCGATCGCCCCAATCAGCGCTTCCGCCACCGGATGGCCGGCGGCAGCCTGCATGTTGCCGGCGGCAAGAACGTCTCGCCACCATTGCAGGCGCACCTCGCCCGGCAACGCCTCGCGGATGCGGTCGCGTACCCCGGCGATCTCCGCGTTGAAGGCGTAGAGCGCAAACAAAGCCGGCCGCTTGTCTTCCGGCGCATAAAGCGCACTGAGATAGCGGTCGCGGTCGGCGGTCCGCACCGCCTCCATCACGATCTTGGTGTGTTCTTCCATGTCAATCGACGGCAATCAATGCGGCGGCAACCGCCCGGTCTTCGGCCAAAAGCACGTTGTAGGTGCGCACTGCAGCGCCGGTCGACATCGGGTCGGCCGAGATGTGGACCTCGCGAAGTGCTGTGCGCAGGGCAGCTGGCAGCGGACGCAGATCGGTGCCCGTGCCGACGAGCAGGATCTGGATTTCCGCCGCCTCAGCCAGAACGCGCGCGAAATCATCTACCGAAAGCGCTGGCGGGCTCGCCGGCTCCCAGCCATAGATTCCCGACGGCAGGCACAAGAGCGAGCCGCGGTGCGACATGTCGGCGAAGCGGAATCCACCATTGCCATAGGCCTCGATCGGAGCCCGACCGGGGAAATGCGCTTCTCGGATAACAATGCCTGCCATGAATCAAAGCTTTGCGGGTTGCGCGACCGTCGAGGCCCGAGCCGTGTCGTCATTATCGAACATATCGGGTCGCAGCTTGAACAAAATCAACAGCGGGCCAGCCACAAAGATCGACGAATAGGTGCCGAAGAGCACACCGAAGATCATGGCGAAGGTGAAGGAACTGATGACCTCGCCGCCGAAGATATAGAGCGCGCCCAGCGCCAGAAGCGTCGTCACGCCGGTCAGCACGGTGCGCGAAAGGGTCTGGTTGAGCGAAAGATCGATCAGCTCGCGCATCGGCATCTTGCGGTGCTTGCGCAGGTTCTCGCGAATGCGGTCGTAGACCACGATCGTGTCGTTGATCGAATAGCCGACGGTTACGAGAATTGCCGCGATGCTCGCGAGATTGAACTCGATACCCGCCACGACAAATAGGCCCGCCATCGCGATCACGTCGTGCAGCGTCGAAACCACTGCACCCAGGGCGAAGTGCCACTCGAAGCGAAACCAGATGTAGACCAGCATCGCCGCCAGCGCCGCCAACACCGCCCAGGTTCCAGCCTTGGCGAGTTCGTTGGAAACTGTCGGCCCGACGACCTCCACGCGGCGGAAATCATAGTCGTCTTCGAGTTCCATGCGGGCCTTCTCGACCGCGGACTGCTCGGCATTGTCGCCGCCGCCCTGCGAGGCGAGCTTGATCAGGAGATCCCGCTTGGAGCCGAATTCCTGGACCTGGACCTCGCCGACATTGAGTTCGCTCAGCCGGGCACGCACATCGGCCGGATCGGCTTCCGCGTCCTTGGCCTTTATCTCGATCAGCGAGCCGCCGACGAAGTCGACGCCGTAGTTCAGGTCCTTGGTCATGAACATGACGGCTGCCCCGACCGACACGACGGCAGACAGGGCGAAGGCATATTTACGCATATTCATGAACGGCACCGCCGAGCGCTCCGGCACCAGCCGGATCAAGCCGCGGGAAATCTCCCTCGGCTTTGCTGCACGCAACCAGGCCGACACGAGCCAACGCGTCAGCGTGAAGGCGGTGAAGATGGTCGTGACGATGCCAATGGCAACGGTAACCGCAAAGCCGCGCACCGGGCCGGAGCCAAGGAAGAACAGAATGAGCACGGCGATGAACGTCGTGACATTGGCATCGATGACGGCAGCCGCAGCGCGCGAGAATCCGGCGTCGAGCGCCTGCACGAGCGACTTGCCCTCACGGCGCTCTTCCCTGACGCGCTCATAGATGAGCACGTTTGAGTCCACGGCCATACCGATGGTCAGGATGATACCGGCGATGCCGGGCATGGTCAGCGTGGCGCCAAACGCCGAAAGAATGGCGATGATGAGCACGACATTCGCCGCGAGCGCCAGATCGGCAATGATGCCGAGGCTGCCATAGGCCGCAATCATGAATGCCAGGACCAGAATGCCGCCGATCACGGCGGCAAACTCGCCAGCTGCGATGGAGTCGGCTCCCAGGCTCGGCCCGACCGAGCGCTCCTCGACTATGGTCAGGTTTGCCGGCAGCGCGCCAGCGCGCAGCAGCATTGCGAGATCGCTGGCGCTTTGCTCCGTGAAATTTCCGGCAATGTTTCCGGTGCCGGTCAGGATCGGCTCGCGGATTTGCGGCGTCGAAAGCACCTGATTGTCGAGAACGATGGCAAACAGGCGCCCGACATTTTCCTTGGTAGCCTTGCCGAAGCTCTCAGCCCCCGCCTGATCGAGCGTGAAGGAGACGGTCGGCTCCTTCGTCTGCTCGTTGATAGTCGCCTTGGCATCGACCAGGTTCTGGCCGGAGACGATGACACGGTCTTCGATCAGGTAAGGAACCGGCGGATCATCGTAGGAATAGACGACAGACGAACCCAATGGCGGGTGGCCTGCCACAGCTTGTTGCACCGGAGCGCTCTGGTCGACCATCCGGAAGCTGAGTTTGGCGGTCTGACCGAGGATATCCTTCAGGCGCTGCGGGTCCTGCAGGCCTGGAACCTGCACCGAAACGCGGTCCTTGCCCTGGCGCTGGATAATCGGCCCCGCCGTGCCGAACTCTTCGATGCGCCGCCCAATGACCTCGACCGAACGTTCCTGAGCAAGTCTCATGCGGTAGTCGAGACCCGCGTCGGTGAGCGTATAGCGCAGCAGGCCCGGTTCGGGCTCGCCAAGGCTCATTTCCGTCACGGACTTGAAGCCGAACAGGCCCGTCTGCACGGGCTGGGTGAGAGAGGCTAGAGATTCCTTGGCCCTGTCGACCTCGTTGGCCTCGCGAATGCGAAGCTCGACCACCCTGCCGCTCGTGGAAAGGCCGGTATAGCCGATCCCGGCATCGCGAAGGGCGGTGCGGATCTGGTCGCGTGCGGCGGCCAGTGTCTCATTGACCAGATCGTCGCGATCGATCGCAAGGACGACATGCGAGCCGCCCTGAAGATCGAGACCGAGCGTCAGCGCCCGCTTGGGCAGCCAGTCCGGCAGGGCATCGAGCGTCGAGCGCGAAAACAGATTTGGGGCTGCAAACAGCAGCCCCAACGCAATGACGAACCAAATCGAAAGAGTTTTCCAGCGCGAGAAATATAGCATCGTGTCCCGTCGGTTCAGGCGGCCTGCGAAAAACCCGCGCCGGAAGGCGCGCTACTTCTTCGCGTTCTGGTTGGCGACCGGTTCACCTTTAACACGAACATCTGCGATCGTGGAACGGAGCGCAGTCACCTTGAGGCCGTTGCCGAGATCGACTTCGAGTTCGTTGTCGTCGACCACCTTGGTAACCTTGCCGATGAGCCCGCCGCCGGTGACGACCGTGTCGCCCCGACGAATCGCAGCAAGCAATTCACCGCGCTTCTTGAGCTGCTGGCGCTGCGGACGGATGATCAGGAAGTACATGATGACGAAGATCAGGACAAACGGCAGAACGCTGATCAACATGTCGGGGCTGGCGCCGGTAGTGCCTTGGGCGTATGCCGGTGTCACGAACATCATAAACTCCTGAAAATAGTGGGAGAGCTCGCCGCGAGCCCCTTTGCGAAAGTTGCGCGGAATATAGTGGTTGGAGCTACCTTTGCAACCGCGCAGGCAGTCCGGACAACCGCTTTCCCAGGCTCAGTGCGCATGTTACAGCCTTCGGGGCCATGTGGTTAGATTGAATCAGCGACCAGCGCTGGTTTTCAGCAGGTTCCTGCACTGAAACGGGCAAGTTCATCTGCACGAGCGGCTGCGGATTCGTGCGCTAACTATCTTGTTACGAGCGCGGCTGATTCAATCTAACCACATGTCGCTCCGAACAAGTGTTCATCTGATTGCGGAACGCGGAAATGACTGAAAATACCCTCGAAGTTCTGACCCAGAAACTCGACCGCCTGATCGAGGCCGTCGGCCGGCTGGCTCCAGATCCTGTGCCCCAATCGAATCTCAACGCGGCCGATTGTTTCGTCTGGGCCGCCAATCCCGGCTTTCTGGAGCCTGTCCATCGCGTCAATCGCGTCGATATCGGCCTGATCCGCGGCGTGGACCGGGTGCGCGACATCCTGGTCGACAACACCGAACGCTTTGCCGCCGGCCTCCCGGCCAACAATGTACTCCTTTGGGGCGCACGCGGCATGGGTAAGTCGTCGCTGGTCAAGTCCACCCATGCCGCGATCAACGCCGCGCGCCAGGACGAGACGCCGCTGAAGCTGATCGAGATCCATCGTGAGGACATCGACACGCTGCCGAAGCTGATGGGGATCCTGAAGACGGCGCCTTTCCGCTTCATCCTGTTCTGCGACGACCTGTCCTTCGACCACGACGATACCTCCTACAAGTCGCTGAAGGCGGCACTGGAAGGCGGTGTCGAGGGGCGGCCGAACAACGTGATCTTCTACGCAACCTCGAACCGGCGGCACCTCCTGCCGCGCGACATGATCGACAACGAGCGTTCGACCGCGATCAACCCCTCCGAGGCAATCGAGGAAAAGGTGTCGCTGTCCGACAGATTCGGCCTGTGGCTCGGCTTCCACAAATGCTCGCAGGACGAATATCTGGATATGATCGACGGCTATGTCCGCTATCACGAGCTTAAGATCGAGCCCGATGCATTGCGCGCGGATGCGCTGGAATGGGCGACGACGCGCGGCGCCCGGTCTGGTCGCGTCGCATGGCAGTTCATCCAGGACCTGGCGGGACGCTTGTGCCAGCCGCTCAAGGACTGATCCGCAACGCCTTCTGCGTCAAACAGAAAACCCGCCCATCGGGCGGGTTTTTTCGATTCTGGATCGCCAAGTCGCCGTGCGTCTTCTCGTCCCTATTCGAGATAGGTGGACGGATTGACCGGGGTGGAGTTCTTGCGCACCTCGAAATGCAGCCTCGGCGAGTCGGTGCTGCCGCTCATGCCCGACAGGGCGAGCTCTTGACCGCGCTTGACCTTTTCGCCGCGGCTCACCTTCAGCTCGCTGGCATGGCCATAGACGGTGACCAGGCCGTTCTCGTGGCGCACCAGAACGGTGTTGCCGAACTCCTTCAGCCCATCGCCAGCGTAGATGACGACGCCGTTCTCGGCAGCCTTGACCGAGGTTCCTTCCGGCACCTGGATGTCGATGCCGTCATTGGCCTTTCCACCACCCTTGCCATAGGCGGAGATGACGCGGCCGCGCACCGGCCAGCGCATCTTGCCGATGCCGGTCGAATCCGGGGCAATCGCGGCAACCTCCTCAGCCTGCTCGATGACCTTGTCGCTCTTCTTCGGCGGCGTGTAGGAAGCCATCTTCGAAGCGTCGTTGTTTTCAGACTTGGCGGGGGCAGAACTCGTCACGACCGGGTCCCGGACCGGCGCGGCAGCCGCCACGGTGGTCGGGGCAGCCGGAGCACCGGCCGCAGGGATGCGCAGCGTCTGGCCGAGACGAACGGTGCCGTCGTTCATGCCGTTGGCAGCCTTCAGGGCCTCGGGGGTGACACCGTTCCTCTTGGCGATCTTGGTGAGCGTATCGCCTTGCTGCACCTTGTAGGTGCCGGCCGCGACCGCTGCCTTGGCATTGTTGTTGGCAGAGCTTGCCGGCTGGGCGCTTTCACCGTGCGGCAGCACGCCAAGAGTGCCTTCCGGAGCCCCGAGACCGGAAACCTTGTTGGTCGACGGATTGCCCTTCGCACCGGCCAAGGGTTTGGCCTCCGCCATCTTCGTATCATGGGCGGGAGCGAGCGGCTTGACGGTTCCGGCAACCGTCTGGTCGACATGGCTCACGACCGGTGCCGGCTGGATCGTATTCGAGGCCACCGGCGCGGGCTGCCCTGGCGAGACCGGAGGCGGAAGCGGCTGGGACGACACCGGCGTCAGCGTGCCGCGCGTCACCGGCATGGTCTCTGCGCTGGCGATCGGAGCCACCTGCGTGTCGCCCGGATAAGGCTGATTCTGCCTGATGATCTGGCGCTGATTTGGCGTCGACGCCGTGAAGATGTCGTCGATACCGCCGCCACCGAATCGCGCAACGCCGGAACTGCAGCCGGCTGCCATGCCGGCGAGCAGGAAAACGGCCGCGCCGCGCACCAAAATGCGTTCGTTCTTGGCTAAAATACTGAACCGCATCGCAATAACCCGCGTAACCACAACCGAAACTGGCCATGATTAAAGCGCGTTAATGTTACTGGTCGGTTAAGACGCCGAAGGCCTGCGGTAACGATTCGTATCGCGACGTTGGGGGACCGCCATCCGGCGGGTCAAATGGCGGCAGCGACGCCCTGGGCGATGGGCTGGAAGCGCACAACGCCGATGTCTTCGCGCTCGAAGCGGCTGCCGAGCTTGTTGAGCTTGGACATGAGTTGCTCGCCCTCGTCGGGTCCGATCGGCGCGACCATGGTGCCGCCGCTGGACAACTGATCCACGAACGGGCGCGGCAGGCTATTGAAGGAGGCCCAGACCACGATACGGTCGAATGGCCCCTCGCCCGGCAGGCCGTTGGAACCGTCCGTCTGGCGCACGAAGGCATTGGTGATGCCAAGCGCTTCGAAGCGCTGCTTGGCCTGCTCGGTCAATGTCTTATAGCGATCGACCGTCACGACGCGCGCCGCAAGCCGAGACATGACCGCCGCCGTGTAGCCGGAGCCGGTTCCGATCTCCAGAACGCGGCTGGTCGGCTCGATGCCAAGAGCGGCGATGACCGACGCCTGCAGATCGGCGCCTTCCATGGTCTCGCCGCACTCAATCGGGATCATGCGATCCGACCATGCAATGTTTTGCCATTGCGAAGGAATGAAGGCCCGTCGCGGCGTCGCCTCGAATGCCGTGATCATGTCTTTCGGGACGATGCCGCGTCCGCGCAATCTCAAGAGAAAAGCAGCGAAACCCTCGCGGTCATCATTGGAAAGATTCATTCCAGCGCCTTCGTCAGCTGATCCCGAATTTCGTAGGCGGTGAGATCAAGCTTCAGCGGCGTAACGGAGACGCGCTTGCTTCTCACCGCATGAAGGTCCGTGCCTTCCTTCAATTCCGGCGCTTCGCGGCCGAAACGCAGCCAGTAGTAAGGGAACCCACGGCCATCGGCGCGCTCGTCCAGCCACAGGCTGTGAACCAGCTTGCCCTGGCTGGTGATCGCAGGACCTTCCACTTCCTCCGGCGGGCAGTTCGGAAAATTCACGTTGAGGAAGACGCCCGCAGGCAGGTCGATCTTCAGAAGCTTGTGCAGCAAAGCCGGCGCCAGGCTTTCCACCGTCTCCCAAGGCACGATGCGGGTCTGCTCCACGACATTGTAGGCCTGGCTCAAGGCGATCGAACGGATGCCTAGCAGCGTTCCTTCCATCGCGCCGGCCACAGTGCCCGAATAGGTCACGTCGTCGGCGAGGTTCGAACCGGAGTTGACGCCGGACAGGATGAGATCCGGCGGCTCGGGCATGACCTTGCGCACGCCCATGATGACGCAATCGGTGGGCGTGCCGCGGACCGCATAGTGCCGGTCGTCGATCTTGCGCAGGCGCAGCGGTTCCGAAATCGAGAGCGAGTGCGCGAAGCCCGACTGGTCGGTTTCCGGCGCAACAACCCAGACGTCGTCCGAGATCGTGCGGGCAATGCGCTCAAGACAAGCAAGGCCCTCGGCATGAATGCCGTCGTCGTTGGTCAGAAGGATACGCATCAGGACCGGTTCGCCTCGATCTTCGTCGCACCGCCCATGTAAGGACGCAGAACTTCAGGAATGGTTACGCTGCCATCCTCGTTCTGGTAATTTTCGAGCACCGCAATCAGCGCGCGGCCGACGGCAGTACCGGAGCCGTTCAGCGTGTGCACGAAGCGGGTCGCCTTCTCTTCCTTCACGCGATAGCGCGCATCCATGCGGCGGGCCTGGAAGTCGCCGCAGACCGAGCAGGACGAGATTTCGCGATAGGTGTTCTGGCCGGGCAGCCAAACCTCGATGTCGTGGGTCTTGCGCGCGCCAAAGCCCATGTCGCCCGTGCATAGAACCACGGTGCGGAACGGCAGCTCAAGACGCTTCAACACCTCTTCCGCGCATTGCGTCATGCGATCATGCTCGGCAATCGAGCTTTCGGCATCGGTGATCGACACCAGCTCGACCTTGTAGAACTGGTGCTGGCGCAGCATGCCGCGCGTGTCGCGTCCGGCCGAACCCGCTTCGGAACGGAAGCACGGCGTCAACGCCGTCATGCGCAGCGGTAGCTTTTCCTGGTTGAGGATTTCCTCGCGCACCAGGTTGGTCAGCGGCACCTCGGCGGTGGGGATTAGCCCGAGCCGGCTATCGCCGTGCGGGGTGAAGAACAGATCTTCCTCGAATTTGGGCAGCTGGTTGGTGCCGAACAGCACCTCATCGCGCACCAGAAGCGGCGGCTGCACTTCGGTGTAGCCGTGCTCGGTGGTGTGCAGGTCGATCATGAACTGGCCGAGCGCGCGCTCGAGCCGCGCAAGCTGGCCCTTGAGGATCGTAAAGCGGCTGCCGGAGAGCTTTGCGGCCCGTTCGAAATCCATCAGGCCGAGCGCTTCGCCGATCTCGAAGTGCTCCTTCACCCAATTCGGGCGCGGCGCGATCTGCCCGACCTTGCGCAGCTCGACATTGTCGTGCTCGTCGGCGCCCACCGGAACGTCGTCCAGCGGCACGTTCGGCACGACCGCCAGCGCATCGTTCAGCGCCTTGTCCAGGTCGCGCTCGCGCGCCTCGCCATTCTGAATGAAGGTCTTGATGTCGGCGACTTCGGTCTTGAGCTGATCGGCCAAGGTGGAATCGCCATTGCGCATGGCGTTGCCGATTTCGCGGGAGGCGGCATTGCGACGCTCCTGCTTGACCTGCAGCTCGCCAAGATGCGCGCGGCGCATCTCGTCCTTAAGCAGCAGATCCTCGACCGTCGCCTGCGCGGCGTCAGACGACTGGCCGCGCTTCACCAACGCATCAACGAGGGCTTTGGGGTTCTCGCGAATCCATTTGATATCAAGCATGACAAGGTCCGTCGCAGTAATGAGTTAGATCACGACCGCGACGGCGGATCGAAAGGCGCTCAGCTTGGGGCGTTACCGTCGCCTGAACCTTGCAGCGAAGCTTTCTCGCTCACTGCTTCGGCGGCTTCCTTTTTCTCACGCGCCACGCGTTCCTGTTCGCGACTCCGTTCGATCATCCGGGCGGTCCAGATGGAAACCTCGTAAAGAAGGATAGTGGGAAGGGCAAGGCCGATCTGGCTCACCGGATCCGGCGGCGTCAGCACAGCAGCAACGACGAAGGCAAGAACGATCGCCCATTTGCGCTTGCTGGCAAGCGCATCGGCCGAAACAAGGCCCACACGCGCCATCAGCGTGGTGACCACTGGAAGCTGGAACACAAGACCGAAGGAGATGATCAGCGTCATGATGAGGCTGAGATATTCCGAAACCTTCGGCAGCAGCGAAATCTGGACCTGACTGTCAGTTCCCGCCTGCTGCATCGTCAAGAAGAACCACATCACCATCGGGGTGAAGAAGAAGTAGACCAGCGATGCGCCCATCAGGAACAGGACGGGCGAAGCGATCAGGAACGGCAGGAATGCGCGACGCTCGTTGCGATAAAGGCCGGGCGCGACGAATTTATAGATCTGCGCGGCAATCAGCGGAAAGGCGATGACGATACCGCCGAACATGGCCAGCTTGATCTGCGTGAAGAAGAACTCCTGCGGCGCGGTATAGATCAGCTCGACCTTGTGCGGGTCGAGCCCGGCCCAGGCCGTCGCCCACTTGAAGGGGACGACCAGCAGGTTGAACAAATGCTTGGCAACGAAGAAGCAGGCGAGGAAGGCCACGAAGAACCCTCCAAGACACCAGATGAGTCGCTTCCGCAGTTCGATCAGATGTTCGATCAGCGGCGCCGATGATTTTTCGATTTCGTCGTCCCGTTCGCTCACTTGGCGCTTCCAGCTGATGTTTTCTTGGTGACGGGCTTAGCCTTTTCGGCGGCTGCCGCACTCTTCGTGGATTTCGGCGCGGCGATCTTGGTCGCGGGCTTTGCCGCAGCCTTGGCCACGGGCTTTGCGGCAGCCTCGGCTGCGGGCTTTGCAGCCGGAGCCTTGGCAACCTTCTTGGTTTCGGCGGCCTTGGAAGAGGCAGGCTTAGTCGCCGACGCTTTGGCAGCTGCCTTGGGCGCCGCCTTTGCCTTGCTTGTCCTTGCAGGCGCAGGCTCCGGCTGGGCCGAAGCTGCCGCGACCTGAACGGGTTCCGGATTTACCGGCGAGGCGGCCGTCGCCTCCGGTCCGGCGACGCCGGGCATTGCCGTGGCGCCCCCTTTCAGGGGTTCCGCTGGCTGTGCCGCATCAGTTGCGGGTGCCGGAGCCGGAGATGACGCCGGCTTGATAGAATCAAGCCCGGAGCGAACGTCGGCAGCCGCCTGCTCGAAGGGGTTGAGCTGCTTTTTGATCTGCTCAGTCGGGTTCAAGCTGCGCAGGTCGTCGATGGACCGCTTGACGTCGTCAAGCTCCGCCTCCTTGAGCGCCTCGTTGAACTGCCTCTGGAAATCGCCGGCCATGGCCCGCAGTTTCGCAGTCGTCTTGCCGAACGTGCGCAGCATGCGCGGCAAGTCCTTGGGCCCGACAACCACGATCATGACGATCGCGATCACGAGCAATTCGCTCCAGCCGATATCAAACATGTTTACCCAACCCGACTAGCGGAAAGCACCTCAGCTCTTGCTGGTCTTTTCCTTCGTCTGGACGGTTTCGTCGGCACGATGCTCCACAGTGCGGGCGTCGACGTTCTTGACGTTCTCGTCGTCATCCTCGTCGGACATGCCCTTCTTGAAGCTCTTGATGCCCTTGGCCATGTCGCCCATCAGCTCCGGTATCTTGCCGCGGCCGAACAGCAGCAGCACGACTACCAGCACGATGAGCCAGTGCCAAATCGAAAAGGAACCCATGGTAACTCTCTCTCGTACGATTTCCTGGGGATTGATCTATGCGTTTTCACGCTGTGTTTCAAACAGAAGTACGTCAGACTTGCGCAAGGAAAGCCAGATGTCACGTGCTTTTGCTGACAATGCGCCGCAGCGTATACGCGCACGCACCGGAACCTCGGCGCCCGGAACGGCAAGTTCGAGCAATTCCACGACACCGAGGAAGCGACGCGACAGAATCCGCGCCTGCACCTCTCCGGCCGTTTCGTTGACGTCAAACCCGGTCAGCCGCACCGCGACGCTGGCCGCCAAACCGTCCTGAATGCCGGGCGCGGCCACCTTGCCGACTGGCGTATCGACGAATTGATCGCGCACGCGCCCTTCGAAGACATTCAGTTCGGAGAAGAAGCCTGCGACGAAAAGATTCGCCGGCCTGAGATAGAGCTCTTCGGCACTTCCGGTCTGCACCAGCTTGCCGCCCTTCAGAAGAGCGATGCGGTCGGCCATGCGCATGGCCTCTTCCGCATCATGGGTGACGACAATGGCCGTCGCACGGCTTTCGCGCAGTATGGCCAGCGTTTCGGCGCGCACATTGTCCTTCAACCGGGAATCAAGGCCCGAAAACGGTTCGTCCATCAGGAGAACGGCAGGTCGGGGCGCAAGCGCTCTCGCCAGCGCCACACGCTGCTGCTCGCCGCCCGACAGGACATGCGGATAGGACCCCGCATAGTGGGCGAGGCCGACGCGCGACAGCGCGATCATCGCCTCGCTACGCGCTTCCTCCGCCGACAGCGCGGTCAGGCCGAAGCGTACATTGTCCAGAATGGTCAGATGCGGAAACAGCGCGAAATCCTGGAAAACCAGCCCGATCGAGCGCTTTTCCGGCGGCAGGAACACATTGGGACCAGCAATTTCGCGCTCGTTGAGCAGCACGCGCCCACTCGTCTGCGCCTCGATGCCGGCGGCGATGCGCAAAAGCGTGGTCTTGCCGGAACCCGAAGGCCCGAGCAGGCACAGTACCTCGCCCGGTTCTGCCGTCAGCGAAACGTCGCGAAGGGTCTCCGCCCCGGTTTCAAAGGAATGGCAGATATTTTCGAAAGCGAGGCGTGCGGCGAATGTAACGCCCGCACTCACACGATTTGCCGTCTGCGCAGTCTCAGTCTTCACGTAAACACAGCCCCTGGCGCGCTTGGCACTGCTCAATCATCCAGCGCACGAGGTGTCAACAGCCCAAGTTCCTCGAGATCGACATCGGTCAACGGATCTTCGTCGTCGGTCAGCAGGTCGAGATCGGACGGCGGCAGAGGGATTGCGAAGTTCGAGGGCATACGCGCCGACAGGAGCCCTGCCCCCTTGAGTTCCTCCATGCCGGGCAGATCGCGGATTTCCTCCAGCGCAAAATGATCGAGGAACTTGTCGGTCGTGCCATAGGTGACGGGCCGGCCGGGCGTGCGTCGCCTGCCGCGCATACGGACCCAATCGGTTTCCAGAAGCGTGTCCAACGTGCCTTTCGAGGTTTCCACGCCGCGGATTTCCTCGATCTCCGCGCGGGTCACCGGCTGGTGGTAGGCGATGATGGCCAGGACCTCCATGGCCGCACGCGACAGCTTCTTCTGCTGCACCGCATCGCGGCTCATCAGGAAGGCAAGGTCACCGGCGGTGCGGAACGCCCAGGAATCGGCGACGCGCACGAGATTGACGCCACGGCTCGAATAGATCTGCTGGAGCTCCAGCATCGTGGCGCGCACGTCCACGCCCTCCGGAAGGCGGGCGGCAAGTGCCCGCTCGCTGACCGGCTCCGCACTCGCAAACACAAGCGCCTCGGCCATGCGTGCGGCCTCGTTGAAGGAGAGGCGCGCGGCGGAACTGCCCTCGCCCGCATCCTCGCCGGCTTCGTCGTCGATCATGAAGGGAATGACGTTTGCGTCGGCGCTGTTTTCGCTCATGACGCACCTTCGGGAAGTTTTTCGGCGGGTGTGCGGCTGCGCAGGTAGAGCGGCGAAAACGCATCCTGCTGCCTGACTTCAAGATGCCCCTCACGCACCAGCTCAAGCGTCGCCGCGAACGAGCTGGCAATTGCCGTCGCCCGCTCTTCCGGCGTCGTGAGATAGGAGATCAGGAACTGGTCGAGCGCGGTCCACTCCTTGAACTCGCCGACCAGGCGGGTGAGGATGTCGCGCGCCTGCTTGAGGGACCACACGCCGCGTTGGGCAATGCGCACATTGGTGATCGCGCGCCTTTGCCGCTGGATCGCGTATGCCGTGAGCAAATCGTAGAGCGAGGCAGAATATTCGTTGCGCTTCTCCACCACCACCAGTTCGGGCATGCCGCGAGCGAAGACATCGCGGCCAAGCCGGTTGCGATTGACCAGCCGGGCAGCAGCGTCACGCATCGCTTCCAGCCGCTTGAGACGGAATTGCAGCACGGCGGCCAGTTCTTCGCCGCTCTCGCCCTCGTCGTCAGCCTGCTTGGGAATGAGAAGCTTGGATTTCAGGAAGGCGAGCCAGGCCGCCATGACGAGATAGTCGGCGGCCAGTTCGAGCCGCACGGCCCGCGCGCTGTCAACGAAGGTCAGATACTGCTCGGCCAGCGCCAGGATCGAGATCCGCGAAAGATCGACCTTCTGGTTGCGCGCGAGGTGCAGGAGCAGGTCGAGCGGACCTTCGAAGCCGGCAATATCGATGAGCAGCGCCGGCTCGCTAACGCCGCGAGACTCGTCGTTGTCCGCCCAAAGGCGGTCCATCGGTGCGGCCTTGGGGGCCCGGCTGTCAGAGGCTTCCGCCAACTTTGTGCCTTCTCCCTGAGGCCGGCGCTCCTATGCTGCGGCCTCGAAATAGGTTGCGAACTCTGCGCGAACCGCCGCCTCGTCGGCTGCGTCACGCTGGTTTATGTATGTCAGGGCGCGTTCGGCGCGCTCCAGCGATTTGCCTTCGAGCGCAGTCGTGCGCGATGCGATGCCCGCCATTTCTTCCATCACGCCATTGCAGTGAAGGACGAGATCGCATCCCGCCGCAAGGATCGAAGCCGCTTTCGAGGGGAAATCCCCAGAAAGTGCCTTCATCGAGGTATCATCGCTGATCAGAAGACCGTCAAAGCCGATCTCGCCACGCACGATATCCTTGATCACCTTGGCCGATGTGGTTGCCGGACCATTCGGGTCGATCGCTGCATAGACCACATGCGCCGTCATCGCGGCCGGCAGATGATTAAGCGCCTTGAACGGGGCGAAATCATGGGCGCGCAATTCCTCGATCGGCGTATGGACGGTCGGCAGCTCCAGATGGCTGTCCGAGAATGCGCGGCCATGGCCGGGAACATGTTTCATTACGGGCAGAACGCCGCCGGCCAGCAGGCCTTCGGCAGCGGCCTTGCCAAGCGCGGTAACGGTCTCCGGGTTCTTGCCATAGGCGCGACTGCCGATGACGTCGCTTGCGCCTTCGATCGGAACGTCGAGCACCGGCAAACAGTCGGCCGTGATGTCCAAGCCCGACAGATCGAAGGCGTGCAGACGCGAAAGCAGCCAAGCCGCTCGCAGCCCCGCCTCCCGATCACGCTTATAGAGCTCGCCAATGGCGGCTCCGGCCGGATAGTTGGGCGCAAGCGGCGGGCGCAGCCGCTGCACGCGTCCGCCCTCCTGGTCGATGAACACCGGCGCATCCGGCCGCCCGACGCTGTCGCGCATTGCGGCCACGAGATCGCGGATCTGCTCCGGCTCGCCGACATTGCGGGCAAACAGGATAAAACCCCAGGGACGCTCATCGCCATAGAAGCGGATTTCGTCCTGGGTGAGCGTTTTCCCGGCGCAGCCGAGAATCATCGATTTTGATTCGGTCATGGTTTCCAGACTAGATCAACCTAACAGCCGTGGGAATCCGCCCACTTTCGAGCCAAGCCAGCGTTTGTCGACGGTTCAAATGCAAAGACCGGCGGGTTGCGCCGGTCTTCGATCTCAATGCCTCGGCCAGGGCTAGCCCTTACTTCGAGACGAAGCAGCTGCCGCCCGCTGCCTTGTAGCTTTCGCACAGCGCGATGGCATCGTTGCGGGTCGGTGCGGGCACGCGGACGCGCCAGAACGTTCCCTTGCCGGCAATCTCAGCCTTGACGACGTTGGCCGGGTGACCGTTCAGCACGTTGCCATACTTGCGCAGCAGGTCCTGGTAGGACGACTGTGCGGCGGCCTCGCTCGGCTGGGAAGCAATCTGCATCGCCCATTCGCCCGCTGCGCCGGCATTGGCGTTCAGCGCCGCGACCTTATCCGGCTTTACCTCGCCGACGACGTCGACGGGCTGATCGGACGGGCGCGTCGGAGCAACCGCCACCGAGGCCGGCGTAGCCGAAGGCTGCGGCTTCGAAGCCGGCTTGGGCGCGGCGGCCTCAGCCGGAACCGGTTCCGCAGGTGCGGCTGCAGGAGTTGCAGCAGCCGGTGCCGGATTGGTTGCAACAGCGGGCGCAAGAGCAGGAGCCGGATCTTCGCGGGGCACCAGCGTGCCGTCAGCCCTGACGACCATCGTACGGACCTTGCGCGGCGCAACTGCGGCCACTTCAGTATTCTGCGCTGGAGCGGTGTCGTCCTGGATCGCCTGCTGTATCCGGTCTTCCGACTTGCCCATCGGCATCGTCTCATCGCTGCCGACAATGGTCTCTTCGTCGTCGAGCGGAGCTTCCTGGGCAGTCATGTCGACCGGCGTCTCGGCTGTCGTCACGAGCTTCTGCTGGGTAGGCTCACTGGAGGGCGTACGCGCGACTGTCTCGTAGACCTTGTTGTCCTGGTTCGGGACCGCGGTGCCACCCGGATTCTCCGGACGCACCTTCACCGGACCGTCATCCGCCTTGATGATGGCCGGCGCGCCCGAACCCACGCCGCCACGCGACAGGGCAAAGGCGCCGACACCGCCGAGGACCACCACGCCGCCGATGATCGCGGCGATCAGCATGCCGCGACGCTGCGGACGGCGAGCCTCTTCCGCTTCGCCATAGGCGGGCAGGCTCATCTCGTCATCGAGATCGGGGTCGTATTCGAAGCCGGGCTGCTGCTGGCCGTGCGCCGCAGAGCCGAACATGTCGCCTGCGGCCGAGGCCGTGCTGACGGGCTGGGCATAGGCCGAGCGCGGGGCAGCGGCGCCGAAGGCGGCGGCAGTTGCAACCGCACCAGCGGCGGCCGCCGCCGGATAGGCGTAGCTGCCGGACTGATAGGTTGGGTCTTCGAGCTGGAATTCGCGCTCGAAATCCGCGGCAAAGTCATCCACCGGCGCAGCCGGCTTCGCAGGCTCCGGAGCGGCCGGCTCAGGCGCATTCATATCATTGAGAAGGCTCGCAAATTCCGCATCGATGTCATCATATGCGGCAACCGTCGGCACATCCTCTTCGAAGGTCAGTTCAGGCAGATCGAGGTCGTCGGCCAGGGCAACAGCCTGTTCTGGCACATCCACGGTCTCGATATCGGGATAGTCGTCAAAACCCGAAGTCGAATGCTGGGTTCGGTCGTAGCTCATCTGCTCATACTGCGAGTTCGATTGCTCCGCGGCTGGCGCGGCATCTGGGTTCCAGGAGGGGGCTGCGGGGGGCGCCGACGCAAAGGACTGCGTCAGGGCTGCGAGCTCAGTGTATGGATCGTCTTCTTCAGCGGCTTCCGCCTTCGGCTGTTCCGCGCCATCGGTCTCGTCGGCATAGGAAGCCGGCTCCTCGATGGATTTGGCGAAGGCCGCATCGAAATCATCATCGTCGAAGCTCAGATCGAAGTCGGGCTCGACTTCGGCCTCTGCGGCCGGCACGAATTCCGGTTCGGGCGCATATGCGACAGGTTCGACTGCCGGTTCTTCGGCTTCAACGGGCGCCTCATAGGCCGCTACCGGAGCGGAATAATAATCTTCCGCCGACTGCACGCGGAAATTGCCGCGAGAATAGGCATAGTCGCTACGGCCCGCAGCATAGGAAGCCTCCATAGAAGGAGCGGTCGGTGCTTCGGCCAGAAAATCTTCGTCGGAAAGACCGAGATCGAATTCGTCAGTCGCCGCGACGTCCTCCTGATAGGCTGGAGTTTCGTCTTGGTACGACGCGACGGGGGCCGCATCGGCGGCCTCGAACTCCGGCTCGTAACGAGCGACCGGAGCGGCCGGTGTTTCGGTCAGGAAATCTTCGTCGGCGAGATCGAGATCGAGATCGAACTGATCAACCGCCGCTACGTCCTCCTGATAGGCCGGCGTTTCGTCTTGGTACGCGACAGGAGCCACATCGACAGCCTCGAGCTCCGGCTCGTAATGAGCAGCAGGCTCGTAATGGGCGACGGGCTCGTAGTCGTCGACGACAGGCGCAGCGAAGGCAACCGGCTCGTCTGCCACCGCATGTGATGGCGACATATTGCCGAGCAGGGCATTCAGTTCGTCCTCGAGGCTCGGGCCGGCCACCTCAGGCTCGGCGAAGGGCTCGGGTGCGCTTTCCTGCTGCAGCCGGTGCTCAAGCTCAGCATCCAGATCAAGCTCGGGCTCGAAGGTCGGGCCACCGGCGGACGCCAGAGGCGCAGCGGTGAAATCCATGTCGACTTCAGCCAGCGCGGCATCGAAGTCGGCGGCGAAATCTTCTTCGGCCGCGTAATTCGGGTGAGCGTGCTGCGCGGCGACGGGCTCGGCATAGGCAACGGGCTCGTAGGCCGGAACAGCTTCGTCCGCCTGGTACGCAGCAACTTGCTCCACTTCCTCGGCAGGCTGCCAATCGCCGTTAATGGCGAACTCGTCTTCCTGCGACGAGGCCAGGGCCTGATCGAACGCGTCAGCGATGGGCTCTTCTACGGCGTAGGCAGCGGGCTCGTACTGAGGCGCCTGCTCGTATTCCGGCTCATAGGCAGGCTGGTGAGAGGCTTCAGCCTCATAGGCGGGCTGGTACGCTGGCTCGGCCTGGTAGGTAGCCTCATATGCCGTGCCAGCCTCGGAGGCGGGTTCGTATGTGGCGTCGGCTTTGTAGGCAGGTTGATAGGCAGTTTCAGCTTCGTAGGCAGATTCGTGCGCAGTTTCCGCCTCATAGGCAGATCCGTACGCGGTACCGGCTTCGGAGGCCGGTTCGTAAGTGGGTTCGGCTTCGTAGGCAGGCTGATACGCAGTTTCAGCTTCGTAGACGGACCCGTGCGCAGGTTCCGCCTCGTAAGCCGGCTGGTAGGCAGCCTCCGACTGATACGCAGGCTGGTAGGCAGTTTCGGCCTCGTAGGCTGCCTCTTCGTAACCAGGCTCCGCCGCCTGAGAAGCAGCATGACGCTGCTCGGCAGGGGTGTAGGCCACAACCTCCCCGCCCTGCTCAGCGAAATCGCCGAACTCGCCCATCAACTCCTTTTCGAGGTCGATGCCGAAGTCGTCGCCAAGAATATTATCGGCCGACGACTGTTCAGGCTGACGGGCAGGTTCGCGCGGATCAAATCCCATGATGCGGGTAAGTTCAGCGAACGGATCATCGTTCGACAAACCTTCCCGATCGGCAACTCTCAGCTGGGTTTTGTCTGCCATACTCTTTCCCGAAACTCGCACTATTCGGACGTGTTGTACGTCGCGTAAGGTTGGGCCTTACCAGCGCAATGTGGGCAAAAGTTGACAGGTTTCCCCAGCGGCCTAGCGCATCTCGGCGGGCGCTTCCGCTCCGATCAACGCCAGGCCAGACGTCAAGACGTCGGATACAGCCTGCACCAGCCCAAGTCTGGCATGCGTCAATTCTCGGTCGTTAACCTTAACAAAACGTAAGTCCTGGTTGTCCGTGCCACGATTCCAGTGTCCGTGGAAGGTCGACGCTAGGTCATACAGGTAAAACGCCAGTCTATGCGGCTCCTGCGCCTGCGCAGCCGACTCGATCAGACGCGGATATTCTGCCAGCTTCCGGATCAGGCCGATCTCGCTCTCATCGGTGAGAAGTGCGGCATTTGCGGCAAGCGATGCGCGATCGAAGGTCGCCTCGCCCAGTTGTTCGGCAGCCTGCCGGAACACCGAGTGGCAACGTGCCGAAGCATACTGCACGTAGAACACCGGATTGTCCTTCGACTGCTCGGTAACCTTGGCGAAGTCGAAATCGAGCGGCGCATCGTTCTTGCGGTAGAGCATCATGAAGCGGATCGGGTCGCGGCCAACTTCCTCGACCACGTCGCGCAGCGTGATGAAATCGCCCGAACGCTTGGACATGCGCACCGGCTCGCCGGCGCGGTAGAGCTTGACGAGTTGGCACAGCAGAACCGTCAGCTTCATCGAGCCGCCGGAAACGGCCTTCGCCAGCGCTTCCATGCGCTTGACGTAGCCGCCGTGGTCGGCGCCCAGGATGAAGATCGTCTCGTTGAAGCCGCGCTGCAGCTTGTCCTTGAGATAGGCAACGTCGGCGGCGAAATAGGTGAAGCTGCCATCCGACTTGACCAGCGGCCGGTCGATGTCGTCACCGACATCGGTGGAGCGGAACAGCGTCTGCTCGCGATCTTCCCAATCTTCCGGCTTCTGGCCCTTCGGCGGCGGCAGCTTGCCCTTGTAGACGTGGCCCTTGAGCGTCAGGTCGGTGATCGCCGAACGGATCGCGGCCGCGTCGTTGGCGTGCAGCGTGCGCTCGGAGAAGAACACTTCGTGATGGACGTTGAGCAGTGCCAGATCCTCACGGATCATGACCATCATGGCCTCGATGGTCCGCTCCTTGATGATGGCGATTGCCTCGGCCTCAGGCTTGCGCAGCAGGCCATCGCCGAACTCCTTGACCAGCGCCTGGCCGACCGGCACCAGATAATCGCCCGGGTAAAGGCCAGGCGGAATCTCGCCAATGTCCTCGCCCAGCGCCTCGCGGTAGCGCAGCATGGCCGAGCGCGCCAGCACGTCGATCTGCGCGCCGGCGTCGTTGATGTAATATTCCTTGGTCACGTCGTAGCCGGCAAAGCCCAGCAGGTTGGCGAGCGTGTCGCCTACCACCGCACCGCGGCAGTGGCCGACATGCATGGGCCCGGTCGGGTTGGCCGAGACATACTCGACATTGACCTTGGTGCCCTTGCCGGCCTTGGAGCGGCCGTAGTCGGCGCCCAGCTTGAGCACGCCCTGCAGATGCGACTGCCAGAAGCCATCGGTGAGCCGCAGATTGACGAAGCCGGGGCCGGCAACATCGACGGCGGCAACGTCCTTATCCTGCCGCAGCGCCTCGGCGATCTTCTCTGCGAGAGCGCGCGGGTTCTGCCCGGTGGGCTTGGCCAGCACCATCGCGGCATTGGTCGCCAGGTCGCCATGGGAGGCATCTCGCGGCGGCTCGACGGCGATGCGCGTGAGGTCGACGACGCCGCCGTCCTTGTCCTTCAGGTCGAGGCCTTCAACGACCTTGATGATCCGCTCGTTGAAATCGGCGAAGATGTTCATGGTGCCTGCTCTGGAAAAATTCAGCTTCGTAAGCTGGGAAACGGTTTCGCCTAACTCAAATCCGGCGTTCGGTCAAACAAACGACGGTGTTCCTTGATCGCGTAGGTGTCGGTCATGCCCGCCAGGAAATCGGCGACATGGCGCGCCTTGATGCGGTCTTCGGCCCTATCGAGGCCTTCGCGCCAGCCTTCCGGCATGGCGCGCGGATCTGCAAAATAGGCGTCAAAGAGCTCGCGCACAATCTGGTCGGCGCCACGTCGCACCCGCATCACCTCTTCGTGGCGATAGATATTCTTGTAAAGGAACGCCTTGAGCTGCTTTTCGACGGGAATCATCTCGTCCGAAAATGTGGCGATGGCCGCCTTGGCGTCATGGATGTCGGCGACACTTTCCGGCTTCAATGCCGCCAGCCGCACTGTTGCGGTGCGGATGACATCCTCGACCAGGATCGTGATCTGCCGGCGCATCAGCTCATGGCAGATGCGGGGCTCGTCGAGCGAAGGATAGCTCTCGCGCACCGCCTTGAGGATCGATTCCGGCAGAGCTGCGTCCTCAAGCATCTCGAGCGTCAGAAGGCCGGCGCGCAGGCCGTCGTCAATGTCATGGGTGTTGTAGGCAATGTCGTCGGCGATTGCCGCGCACTGCGCCTCGAGGCTGGCGAACTTGTCGAGCTCGAGATCGTAGATCTGGCTGTAGTCGAGAATCGCCTGCGGAACCGCGCCCTTTAAGCCGTTGCCGGCAGCATCGGTCAGCGGACCGTTGTGCTTGACCAGACCTTCAAGGGTTTCCCAGCTCAGGTTGAGGCCGTCGAACTCGGCATAGCGGCGCTCGAGTCGCGTGACGATGCGCAGCGATTGCGCGTTGTGGTCGAAGCCGCCCCAGGCCTCCATCTTTTCGTTCAGCGCGTCCTCGCCGGTATGGCCGAACGGCGTATGGCCGAAATCGTGCACCAGCGCTACCGCCTCCGCGAGATCTTCGTCGCAGCGCAGCGCGCGCGCCAGGGCCCGTGCGATCTGGGCGACTTCTATCGTATGGGTCAGCCGCGTACGATAATGATCGCCCTCGTGGGCGATGAACACCTGCGTCTTATGCTTGAGCCTGCGGAAGGCGGTCGAGTGAATGATACGGTCGCGATCGCGCTGGAAGGGCGTTCGGGTAGGACTCTCGACTTCTGCGAAAAGCCGCCCGCGCGAACGCGCCGGATCGCAGGCATAGGGCGCGCGCGGCCGGTAGCCGAAGCCGATATCGCCAAGCTCGTTCGCCATGTCCGGTGCCACCGCTGTTGACTTGCCCTGTTGCGCTTCATACCTATGGTGACAACGCGAAAGCAAGGTGACGCCGATGGGCGCTGACGCCAAGACCATCATGAAGAATGTAGAACTTTCCGATTCCGCGGCAAAGCGGATCGCAAAAATCGTTGCCGCAGAGCCCGGCAAGATCGCACTGCGCATATCCGTCGAAGGCGGCGGCTGCTCGGGCTTTTCCTACAAGTTCGATCTCGTTTCCGACCGCAACGACGACGATGTCGCGATCGAAAAGGACGGCGCGATCGTGCTTGTTGACGACCTTTCCCTGGTTTACATGGGCGGATCGGTCATCGACTTCGTCGACGATTTGATGGGCCAGTCCTTCCAGATCCGGAACCCGAACGCGGTCGCCTCCTGCGGTTGTGGCACCAGCTTTTCCATCTGAACCGGACAAAATCGCCACGCAGACAAACAAAAGGCCGCAGACGCGGCCTTTTTTCTTGATCAGTGTTTTCTGCTCAGGCTTCGGTCGACATCGCCGCATCGCGCAGATCGCCTGCTTCGCCGACCGCGCCGTTGAAATACCAGTTGAGCAGCACGGCCGAGATCGACGCGAGCAGGATGCCGGACTCGATCAGCGGGTGGATGACATTCGGCATCCACATCTCGAAATCGGGCGCGATCAACGGGATCATGCCCAATCCGAGCGAGACGGCAACGATGAAAAGATTGTTGCGGCTCGATTTGAAGTCGACCGCCGACAGGATGCGCACTCCCGTCGCCGCGACCATGCCGAACATCACCAGCCCTGCCCCGCCCAGAACGAATGTAGGCAGCGCCTCGACCAGAGCTCCCATCTTGGGGATCAAGCCGAACACGATCAGGATCACGCCGCCCGCAACGCAGACGAAGCGGCTGCGCACGCCTGTCACGCCCACCAGCCCGACATTCTGCGAGAAGCTCGTGTAGGGAAACGTGTTGAACAGGCCGCCGATGATGGTGCCAAGGCCGTCCGTGCGCAGGCCCGCCGAAAGCATGGGCTGCGTGAGCCGCTTGCCGGTCATTTCGCCAAGCGCGAGGAACATGCCGGTCGACTCGATCAGCACCACGACCATCACCAGTGACATGGTCGCGATCAGGATCGGGTCGAAGATCGGCATTCCGAAATGCAGCGGCGTAACAAGGGCGAACCAGCCGGCATTGCCGACCTTGTCGAAATGCATCATCCCAAGCGCGCCGGTGATGACCGCACCGATGACGATGCCAAGCAGCACCGCGATATTGGACACAAAGCCCCTGCCGAACCTGGCGATGAACAGGATGGAAACAAGCACGATGGCCGAGATCGCGACATGCGACAGCGGCGCATAGGCGACATTGGGTGCGGTTGCCGCCAATGACAGCTTGTCGGGCAGCGCCGGCACGCCGGAGCCTTCGACGCCGGCGAGCGCGCTGACAGTCTTCAGCCACTCGGCATGTTCGGGCGCAACCAGGCGAGGCGCGGTCGGCCCCACGGGATTGCCGAAAATCCAGCTCACGCCGACTTTCATCAGCGAAACGCCGATCACCAGAATGATGCTGCCGGTGACGACCGGCGGGAAAAAGCGCAGCAGGCGCCCCATCAGCGGCGCGATCAGCATGGCCACGAAGCCTGCCCCGATGATGGCGCCGAATATCATCCGCGCGCCGTCATGGCCCGGATTGGCATTGGCCATGGCCACCATCGGCCCGACGGCCGCGAAGGTCACGCCCATCATGACCGGCAGCTTTATGCCGAACCATTGCGTGGCGCCCAGCGACTGGATGATGGTGACGATGCCGCAAACGAAGAGGTCGGCCGAAATCAGGAACGCGACTTGTTCCGGCTCCAGTTTCAATGCGCGACCGACGATAAGCGGGACTGCTATGGCGCCGGCATACATGACCAGCACGTGCTGGATGCCAAGCGCAGCAAGACGGGGTGCAGGAAGCACCTCGTCCACGGGATGCGTGGTTGAAGGCATGGCTTAGGCTCCCATTCTTCTGCCACCCGGTTCTTCGACCGGGTTTCCTTCCCTCTAAGGATATTGCAGGATCGACTCGCCTACCGGATTCCACTATCAAGCAATTCTTTGAAATAGTCGCTCGGTTTTCATGAAAATCGTCACCTGGAACATCAATGGCGTCAAGGCACGCCTCGGCAACCTGCTGGTCTGGCTGAAGGACAGCACGCCCGACATCGTCTGCCTGCAGGAGATCAAGTCGGTCGACGACCAGTTTCCGCGCGCCGAGATCGAGGCCCTCGGCTACCATGTGGAAACGCACGGCCAGAAAGGCTTCAACGGCGTCGCCATCCTGTCTAAGATCCGATTCGACGAGGTCCATCGCGGCCTGCCCGGGGATGACGGCGACGAGCAGGCGCGCTTCATCGAGGGCGTGTTCTCGACCGACAAGGGCGTATTGCGGGTGGTCTCGCTCTACCTGCCCAACGGCAACCCGATCGACACCGAAAAATTCCCCTACAAGCTGTCGTGGATGGCGCGGCTGGAAAAGTGGGCGAAGGAGCGCCTCGTTCTGGAGGAACCGCTGATCCTCGCAGGCGACTACAACGTCATCCCCGAACCGATCGACGCGCGGAATCCCGATGCGTGGCTCGGCGATGCGCTGTTCCAGCCCGAAAGCCGGCGTGGCTTCCGCCGCCTGCTGAACCTCGGCTTCACCGATGCTATCCGCGCCGTCACCGACGCGCCGGACATCTATACCTTCTGGGACTACCAGGCCGGCGCCTGGCAGAAGAACAACGGCATCCGAATCGATTTCCTGCTGATGTCACCGGAAGCTACCAACCGGTTCTCATCGGCATCGATTGAAAAGCACGTAAGAGCTTGGGAAAAACCCTCGGATCACGTCCCGGTTGTCGCAGAGCTGGTGCTCGAGCCGATCCAGGCTTGACGCGGTTCTTACAAAAAAGAATCCGGATTCGGCGCTAAAAGTCTGTTTTGTAGGATTATTTTGGTCGCGTGGCCTGCTGCGTGGCCACGTCAGCTGTGATCCGCTACCTACTTACTGGGCGGCGCCCTTGGTCAGGATATCTTCGGCAAGCGCGATGGCAGTGCGGCGATCGGCTTCGCCGGCGAGCGCAAAGGCCTCTTCCTGCATGCTGCGAATCCAGGGCTGGTCGTCAGGGGCGGCGCGCTCAAGCGCGGCCGTCATCATGGCCAAGCCGCGCACGACCTTGCCCGACTGGAACAGGAGATTGCCAAGCGTGGCCTGCGCACCGGCGTGGCCCTTCTCGGCCGCAAGCTGGAACCAGCGGCCAGCCTGGCGAACACTCGCCTTCACGCCGCCGTCCCCCTTGAGGAACATCTTGCCCATTTCAAACTGGGCATCCGGGTTGCGGTAGTTGGCGGCGGCACGCATGTAATATTCCTGCGCGGCGACCTTGTTCGCCTTGATCGGGCTGTCGGGTATGCCCTTCTTCAGATAGTTGCCGAGCGCGAAGAGCGCGTCGGAGATGTAGCTCTCTTCCGGGCTGCCGGGCTCAACGTCCTGCTCGACGATCTCGCTATAGAACTTGAAGGCCTCGAAATCGTTGCGGTCGACGCCATCGCCTTCCGCATACATGCGCGCAAGCTTCCACGTGGCGCCAAGCTGGCCGTTCTCCGCGGCGTAACGATAGGCCTCCACGGCCTGGTCCTTGTGGCCGTTCTTGTAGGCCGAGAAGCCGAACTGGAACACGGCCCATGGGCTGGACTTGGGCTTCACTGCGCCATTGTCGTCGAAAACCTTGTCGTCGAACGCCATCGCCCCTCCGGCGCTGCCGAAGGTGGCTGCGGCAACGACGGCCGACAGCAGGGTTGTTCTCACGACGTCAAATATCTGCATAGCAGTGTATTTCTTTCGTGCCGCCAAAATGCGCGACGGCCCAATGCCGAGCGGACCCGGCGGTTAGTGCATGTTTCCAGGCCGCGCCGAAGCGCCGACCAGTTCGCCGAGCCCTCCAACGCCCTGACCCGGCGAAGAGTTCCTCAGCCAAATGGGGGATGGCATAGAGGCGGAGGCGAAGCAGCAGCGTTGCCGCTCTTGCGGCTCCGTCGCGACGTTTCGCTTTCCTTGTCACCTTGGCGTCCATCTCTTTCCTGTTGGCGAAAAGCCGTTGCTCTCGTCTCGGTCTTTAGGTCTGTCCGAAGACCCTTTGGGGGTGCTCCGGGTTTATGGCGGGAACGCGGCGAATTTACCCGTATTCGTTGTAGCGCATTCCTTCCGCAGGGACTGTTGCCGAAACACCACAAACTTGCAGGCGATCTTCGACAGGCAGACATCCGCGCTCGGGAAGACGTGGGGCCATGCTGCGCCCCGCGCGTTAACAAACCGGCTGCGCCACGCGCAAAAAAGCCGGGCAGCGCCCGGCTTTTGCAATCAGCATTTCAAATCGGTTACCAGGCGACCTTGTAACCAAGGTTGACCGCGAAGGCCCAGCCGGCGTCGACGGCACTGTTGAATCCGCTGTGCGGGTTACCAGGGACGTCCGCATTAAGATATTGAGTTTCCCTAGCACTGGTCAGATAGGAAACACCTACGCCGGCGCGCAGTTCGCCACCGAACTTATCCTTCAACACACCGCCCGCCGCGAGCGTATAAGTATCGCTCGAAAGATCCCAACCGGTCGCGACGCCGCGATCCCATGTCAAGCTGAGCGCGCCCGAAACGTTTTCATTGAAGGCGTGGCCAATACCGCCAGTGACAGTCCAGCCGTCCTTCCAATTGTATATATCGGCGCTACCGATCAGAGGATTTGCCGTCTCGACCAGAAGCTCTTTCTGGACACTCCAATCTGCCCATTTCACAGAACCGAATGCGAGCCAACCAGGTGCAATACCGCTTTGCAGCTTGACCTCGACAGTTTGCGGAAGATTGCCCGTTCCGGTCGCATCAAAGTCGGTCATGGTGCCTGCGGCAGCGGCAGCGATAGCATCCTGTTTCTTTTGCATTGCGAGCCCACCGTAGAGGGCTTGATTCGCACCGTTGTTCTCCGCAACAGCCTTTAGATACAGCGCCTCGTAATACTTGGCCTCGGCGCCATCCACGGCCGCCGTTGGTATCGTCAACCGGCCGCCAGCACCGTAGCTCGTTCCCGACCGATACAGAACCTGACCGCGCAGGGCGATTTCAGGAATCTCGTAGGCCAACCCCAGGCGATAGCCATACTGCTGCCCTTGCAGCTGAAGATTTGCATGAGGAAGTGTGATGGGGCCAATAGCGTACTCATTGACGCGGCTATAGTTGAAATCCTCCACGAACCCGCCGCCGAGCACCCACATGTATCCCGGCCCTGCCTGGAACCTCATACCGCAGGTCAGCGCCTTTTCATTCGTGTCAAAATCTTCTGCCAGCTTGCCACTCGGCTTCGGGACGGCATAGGAGGCGGAGCCGCCATTGTTGTCCACCAGCGTACCGGCGCAGCGGAAATCGTTGGTAAGGTTGATTTTGACCGCTGCCGACGGGATGACGTAGTCGTCGGTATAGCTCGTCCCCACAAGCCCCGGCGCCGCGTCGAATGAGCTGTACTTCCGCCTCGGGCTCACATAGGTGACGCCCGCGCGCATGGCGAAATTGCCATCCTCGAAAAGAATGTCTGTGTCCGCCGTGCCACGTGCAAAGCCGCCAGCGCTGGCCGAGCCGACGATTGCGAGCGATAGGCAGCCGGCACCGAAGACCGTCCTCAAAAGCGCTGCATTCATGAAGTTTCCCTCCCCCATACAAAGTACGTAGTTGAAGCTAGAACTACTTCTTTCGGTGGGTGCAACTACCTTTTTGGGATAAGGCAACTCGGGCCCGGCCCGACGGGCGCAGAGCCGTTTTCCAGCCCCGGTCAAAACACCCAAATTCGCCCGAATTTGAACAAAAATGGCCGGATTTTTTCGCGACCCGAGACGAAAAAGGCCCGAAATCCGGCATTTTAGCCGGGCTTCGGGCCCCTTGTTACATTATGGCAACAATACGGCGGAATTTGCCTCTGAACGACTGGCCTGACGTAAGGTCACGCCCATTTCAGAGGCAGATGCCGCCCTCGGCGGCATCTGGAATCAGGCGTCGCCGAGCGTCTCACCCAGCCTCGCGAACCCGCGCGAGCGCGTGGTTCAGCTTCTCCTGCGTCTCCTGGAACTCGACCAGTTTTTCGCGCTCGCCGGCCACGACTTCGGGCGCGGCATTGGCAACGAACTTCTCGTTCGAGAGCTTCTTATGGATGCGCGCGACCTCCTCGGTCACCTTGGCCAGTTCCTTCTGCAGACGCGCAGCTTCGGCCGTCAGGTCGATGAGGCTGCCGAGCGGCAGGCAGGCAGTCGCCTCGCCGATCACGATCTGCGCGGAGCCCTTCGGCGCCGCGTTCGCAAGGCTGATTTCCTCGACACGAGACAGCCGTTTGATCGCCGAATCGTGGCGCTCAAGCCTTGCCTTTGTCAGTTCGTTGGCACCAACCACGACCAGCGGCGCCATGGCGGACGGCGGCACGTTCATTTCCGAACGAACCGAACGGATGCCGGACACGAGGTCGACCAGCCAATTGATCTCGGCAGCCGCCTCCGGATCGTCGAATGACGGCTCCGGCCACGTGGCAAGGCACAGAAGCGACGTGCGCTCCTGCCCTTCGCCGGCCGTATGCGCCCAAAGCTCCTCGGTCATGAAGGGCATGAAGGGATGGAGGAGCTTGTAGATCTCGTCGAGCACGAAAGCCGCGACCGCGCGGCTCTCGACCTTGGCCTCTTCGTCCTCGCCCATGAAGACCGGCTTCAGAAGCTCGAGATACCAGTCGCAGAACAGGTTCCAGACGAACTTGTAGGCCGCACCCGACGCCTCGTTGAAGCGGTAGGAGGTGATGCCGTCGGTGATCTCGCGCGTGGCGCGCGCAAGCTCGGTGAGGATCCAGCGATTGACGGTGAGCTTGGCATCCTGCAGCCAGAACTCGTCATTGCGCGCAACGCCGTTCATCTCGGCAAAGCGCGTCGCATTCCACAGCTTGGTGCCAAAGTTGCGATAGCCGGCAACGCGGGCCGGGTCGAGCTTCACGTCGCGGCCCTGTGCCGCCATGATCGACAACGTGAAACGCAGCGCATCGGCACCGTATTCGTCGATCAACTCCAGCGGGTCGATGACGTTGCCCTTGGACTTCGACATCTTGGCGCCGTTCTTGTCGCGGACCAGCGCATGCACGTAGACCGTGTGGAACGGCTCCTCATGCATGAAATGCAGGCCCATCATCATCATGCGGGCAACCCAGAAGAAGATGATGTCGAAGCCAGTCACCAGGACGTCGGTCTGGTAGTAGGTTTCGAGTTCGGGCGTCTTGTCGGGCCAGCCCAGCGTGGAGAAAGGCCACAGCGCCGACGAGAACCAGGTGTCGAGCACGTCCTCGTCGCGGGTCAGAATCTCGTCCGGCTTGAAGTTCTCGAGCTTGTCCTCGACCCAGGCCTTCCAGGGCCCCTCAAGCGCCAGATAATATTCGACGGCGGCGTCCAGCGCCTCCTCTTCGCTCTTTTCAACAAAGATGTGGCCGTCCGGGCCATACCATGCCGGGATCTGGTGCCCCCACCAGAGCTGGCGCGAAATCGTCCAGGGCTGGATGTTCTCCATCCACTCGAAATAGGTCTTTTCCCAGTTCTTCGGCACGAAGTTGGTGCGGCCCTCGCGCACCGAAGCGATGGCCGGCTTGGCCAGTTCGGCTGCGTTGACGTACCACTGGTCGGTCAGGAACGGCTCGATCGGCACACCGCCGCGATCGCCGTGCGGCACGGTGTGGCGGTGCGGCTCGATCGCAGCAAGGAGGCCGCCCTCTTCCATGATCTTCACGATCAGCTTGCGCGCCTCGAAGCGGTCCATGCCATTCAGCTGGTTCCACAGCTCCTGGCGGGCCGGCGTGACTTCAAGGCCTTCAAGGAAGTCCTCGTTATCCTTGAGGCTTATGGTCGCCTCAGTGGTCATGATGTTGATCGCGCGCAGCTTGTGGCGCTTGCCGACCTCGAAGTCGTTGAAGTCGTGCGCGGGCGTGATCTTGACCGCTCCGGTGCCCTTCTCAGGATCGGAATATTCGTCGGGGACGATGGGAATCCTGCGGCCGACGATGGGCAGGATGACGTTCTTGCCAATGAGATGCTTGTAGCGCTCATCTTCCGGATGGACGGCCACGCCCGTGTCGCCCAGCATCGTCTCCGGCCGGGTGGTGGCGACGGTGATGTAGGTCGCGGGATCTTCCGGATCGAAGACGATGCCCTCGATCGGATAGCGGAAGTGCCAGAGATTGCCGTTGACCTCCAGTTGCTCAACCTCCAGGTCCGAAATGGCGGTCAGAAGCTTCGGGTCCCAGTTCACAAGGCGCTTGTCCTTGTAGATCAGGCCTTGCTTGTAGAGCGTGACGAAGACCTCGAGCACGGCCTTGGACAGGCCCTCGTCCATGGTGAAGCGCTCACGCGACCAGTCGCAGGAGGCGCCGAGGCGCTTCAGCTGGTTGAAGATCGCACCGCCGGACTCGTCCTTCCACTCCCAGACCTTCTCCACGAATTCCTCGCGGGTGAGATCGCGGCGATGGATCTGCTTTTCCATGAGCCGGCGCTCGACCACCATCTGGGTCGCGATGCCAGCATGGTCCATGCCGGGCTGCCAGAGCACGTTCTTGCCGCGCATGCGCTCGAAGCGAACAAGAATGTCCTGCAGCGTGTTGTTGAGCGCATGGCCCATGTGGAGCGAGCCGGTAACATTCGGCGGCGGAATTACGATCGAGAAGGCCTCAGCGCCCGGCTGCGAGCCCGCGCCGGCCCGAAAGGCATTGGCCTCCTCCCAGGTAAGGGCAATCTTGGGTTCGACGGTCTTTGCGTCGTAAGTCTTCTCAAGCATGGGAAATCGATCCGTTCGTGCGGAATTGGTCACCCGGTGTAAATCGGAACGCTTTTGTCGAGTCAACAGCAGCGGCCGCTGTTGGTTGCCTGGGGGTGCAAAGTCGCGCACGTCATCATCGCCACGCCCGGTTTCCCGTCTGGCCATTTCAAAGAGCGCTCCCTTTCCTTCGACAGGCTCAGGATGAGGGAACTGGGAAGACGGGCGGTCGCCAGACACGCTCATCTAAGTAATATCTGCGGCCCTTCGACCGCCCGTTCGATGCTCTTGCCTGGGTTTGTTCGCCTCCGCATTCGCGCGGCCAGCCACACCCTGGGCCCGGACTTGGGGGTTCATCACCCAGCAGTGCGACCGTAGCACCACCAGCCCGGACATCGTCGCCCTCCACGCTCATCCGGTTCATGACCCGTGTTCCCGGTGAGGCCGATGGCGCCAATTATCTGCGAGGCGAAAAGATGGGGGATGAAAGAGCAGCGATTTTCTTTCAAAGCCAATATTCTCAACGGGTTAGAACCGGCGATGTGGCAAATTCATTCACATACCGCGCTTCCGATCGCGTGCGGCTGTGTCCGCGACGCACGAAAAACCCGGCGCGAGGCCGGGTTCTATGCGTATCTAACATGCGTTGCCTGGATGGCTATTCAGCCGCTGCGTGCGACCCGCTCGATCTCTTCGCGGACCAGCCGTTCGACCAGCGTCGGCAAATTGTTGTCCAGCCAGTCCTGCAGCATCGGCCGCAGCATCTGCTCAGCCATTTCGTCGAAGGTCTTACGGCTGCGGGCGGCAAATGCCTCGGACAGTTCACCGAAAGCGGCGGCAACCTGGCGGCCAGTGTGCTCGGAAATGATGGTCGACTTTCCGATTTCACGCGGCGCTACCGCAATGGATTCGGGCAGTGAGGCCTTTTCTTCCACCGTCTGCTCAACCGGAAGCTCCTGGAACGCAGCTTCGAACTCAGTATCGAAGCTCGCTTCCGGTTCCGACAAAGGTTCGGCGGCGACATTCCACTCCGCCACGACGGGCGCCGGCGCCTCGACAGGCTCGTCCTGCACGATAGGCATCTCCGGCTCGAAAGCCGCCGAAAGGCTTTGAGGTGCAATTGCCTCCTCGGCGGCGATTCTGGCCTGCACGTCGGCAAGCGTCGGGCTGGGTTCGACTTCCGGCGCACGCGCGGCCCGCAGCTCAGCCCGGAAGGCGTCTACCTCGATGACGGCATTGTCCAATGGCTCGTCGCGGACATCGACCCGGCCCGTCATGTCTTCAGGGCCTTTGCGGATGCCATCGCTGTCTTCGATGATCCTGCGGATGGAAGCCAGGATCTCTTCCATCGAAGGTTCGCGCTGCACGCTGTTTGCCTGTGCCATAGTCACGTCCGCCGCCCTGTGCCCCAAATCAGCGACCGCTTCGGCATCGCCCGAAGGGGTTCGAATCAATGCTTTAGCGTAACGCGCAGATTGGACGCCGAGAATCCCCAAAGTCGGGGCGCTTGCGATTTCAACAGATTAGAAACCATTTCGTGAATGAAAAAGGAGGCGCCGTTGCCGGCGCCTCCTTGATCCGATTCGGCATTGGCCGACTAAGCAATGTCAGCGGCCATCCGGCGTACGCAAGCCGAACCACTTGTCCTTGACGGCGTTGTAGTGCTCTTCCGGCTTGTACTCGGCGACATTCAGGCCCAGCCGGCCCGCATAGAGCTGGCCCGTCGCCTGCAAGATGCCATAGCTGGCAACCACGAGCTGCGCCTCGGAAGTGGCGAGGCTGATCTGGGCACTGATGACATTGCTCTGCTGGATGAGCACGTCGAGCGTGGTGCGCTGGCCGACATTGCGTTCTTCGACGACGCCGTTCAACGCGAGCTGAGCGGCGGAGACGGCCGTGCGGTTGGAAACAACGCCCTGCTTTGCGGAAGCGTAGGATGCCCATGCGGCGGCTACGGCCTGATGCACCTGATCGCGAATGACGTCGACCTCGATGCGAGCCTGCCCGAGCGATTCCTTGTTCTGGCGTATGACTGCATCGTCACGACCAGCCTGATAGATCGGGATGGTCAGCGTGGCGCCGACGCTCGCGTTGTTGTACGTGTTTCGGCTGACACCCGGCAACCCATCGGCCTGAATACCGCTACTTTCGAAGAAATTGCGTGACGCGGATGCCGATCCCGTCAACTGGGGCAGCTTTGCGCCTTCCGACGACTTCACCGCGAATCCGGCTGCATCGACCAAATGCTGCGTCGAAAGGATTGCCGGATGCTGGTTGGCGGCCAGCCCATAGGACTGTTCCAGGCTCTTCGGCAGCATCTTCGAGATCGGTGCCGCCGGGCTCAGCTTGCCAGCCTTCTCGCCGACGACCTGGAAATAGGTGGCCTCACTGATCTCAGCCTGGGAACGTGCGGCCGCCAGCTGGGAGATGGCCGTCGAACGAGCGGATTCCGCCTGAGCGACATCGGTGCGGGTGCCTTCGCCGACATCCAGTCGCGATTGGGAAGCACGCACCTGCTCATCGAGGAACTCGAGATTGCGCTCGGTCAGAATGGCGATCTGCCTGTCGCGGATCACGTCCATATAGGCGCTGACTGCGTTGAACAGGGTGTTCATCTCGGTGTTGCGCAGATTTTCGTCGGCTGCGTAGACCTGCGACCTGGCGCCCGCGACGTTGTTCTTGGTCTGGAAACCGTCGAACAGCGTCTGGTTGATCTGCACGCCGAAGCTAGCGCTGGTCTGCCGTGCGTTTAGCGTCGAGGTATAGTTGATATTGCCGACGCCGAGAATGGTTGGGCGATAGCCGGACTTGGCGATCGCCACGCCCTCGTCGGTCACCCGCACGCCGGCCCGGCCTGAATTCAATGACGAATTGTACTGATAGGCCTTCGCCATGGCTCCGGTGATGGTCTCAGCGAAGCTCGGCACCGTGGAGAGCGCGGTGGCAGAGAAAAAGACGGCAGCTAGAATGCCTTTGCGCAAAAACAACACGACTTGTCCCTCATCCGTTTCAGTGGGAGCAAAAACGGCCGAGCAGACAAACGCCCACCTCGATCGATCCTTGAATGCCCCCTGCTGACCCCCAAACCCGACTCAGGCACGAGTATTCAGCAATGGTTCACCATAAGGCCACCACGGCAGCAGGACAGCCGCAAGACTTTCCTGCTTAGAATTCGAAAGCGCCAGCGCGTTCAAATCCCGGCAGTGGCCTAATTGCCGCATTAAATGCCCTGCGGCCGGTGACAACACCAGTAGTCTTTAAAAAGAGACGTGCAACGCCTGCATTGCCCTGCCCCTCGACGGCGACGAGTCGGCCGCCTTCCTTGAGCTGATCAAACAACGACTTAGGCAGTTCTTCAACCGATCCGTCGAGGAAAATCACATCATAGGGAGCTTCGGCCGCGTAGCCGGCCTGCAAAGGCCCCTGCACCACTGCGACATTGTCATAGCCGAGGCTCGAAAGGGTCGAGGTGGCAGCGTCGGCGAGCCCTGCATCGCTTTCCAGCGCAACGACTGAGCTTGCCAGCCTGGACAGGACCGCAGCCGAATAGCCGGTGCCGCAACCGATATCGAGCACGAAATCGGTCGGGCGCACATCGGCAAGCTGCACGAGCTTGGCAAAGGGCGACGCCTGCATGAGGTAGCGCGCAGGCTTGCCGGCCTCAGCCGGCGCAATTTCGATGTGCTCGTCGATATAGGCGAGCGCCTGACGCTTGACGGGAACGAATGCTTCGCGCGGCACCGTAAGCATGGCTTCGAGCACGCCCGGATCCGTCACGTCGGTGGTACGGACCTGGCCATCAACCATTTTCACGCGCTGTTCGGAAAAGTCAGTATTCATACCCAAAACAACCCGTCTCGGCGCCAGCACTGCGCATTTCTTACCGGGTAGAACAGTCGGTCCATTTTAGGACCAGATGCGGCAGATTGGAGGCCTCGCCCGGAATCGAACCGGGGTGCAAGGATTTGCAGTCCTCTGCGTAACCACTCCGCCACGAGGCCTCGCCGCTGCCGGCGTTCTACGGGGGTTCAATAGGTTGCCAGATTTTTTGCGTCAAGCTGTCAAGACGTCGTTCGTGTAACTTTCCCCGCACCATTTGTGATGATTGTCACGCCAATTACGTAGCGGCACCCCACCGAGGATCGATCTTTGGGCGAACGTTTTGCCCTTATAGTAAATGGACGGGGCGGCTCTTCAGCCGCCCTCTTCAGCACTCTCGACCGCCGGATCAGCGGCCAGCGAAAATGCCGGCAATGATCCCTGACGCCATATTCACGAGAATATAGCTGTTATCGACCCGAACCCATTCCTGCCCGCGAGCGGGACGCTGGAGGCCGTAGCGGTGATAGTCGCGAACGACATGCTGGCGCTTCCAGTCGGGCAAGCGCTTACCCTTGGCCCAGTGTGGCTTGGGGGCCGGCTTGTGATGCTGATTCTTGTGGCCGTGGCGGTACTCGACCTGGTTGCCGTAGCCGGGCTGCGCCTGCGCGGCAATCGGGGCTGCGAGGACTGACATGGCTACAAGGGCAAGGGCAATGCGCTTCATGGGAGGCTCCTTATCTATTCAACACAAGGAACCTAGGCGGCTTAGGATGAACGCAAACTGAACGTGCCCATTACAATTCCCTAATGGAATCCAGATGTTGCGAGGCGATTCTGCAGCAATCCGATTCGGCCCGGAATCATTTTGACTGCGAATCGCCGCTTCGCTCCTCCTCGTCACGTCCTTTGCGCCACCGCTTCCAACGTACGATTCCGCGGCGACGATAGCGACGAATCGATGCGAACTCGTAGGAAAGCAGCAGCAGCCCGACTGGAATCATCCAGAAGCCAAGAATCGGCAGAAAACCGAGCAGGCCGAGAATTGTCAGCCCGACGCCCAGCGCGATGCGCTTGTTTCGTGATTCCGGCAAACGAATCTCGCGACCTAGAATCGAGATCGTGCGGCGTTGGGTTGCTTCGGCAGGCGTTTCCTTTTCGGCCATATGACGCGCCCTACCCCTCCCCTGTGGAAAAACGGCCCGCCTGCACAACCGCCAAGAGCCTTACATATGAAGGGGTCCCATCGCCTTTTCGAGGTAGCCGCAAATTATTCAGCAAAAAAATCACATTCGCTCTTTGCAAAGCCGAAAAGGGTTTGCTATACGCAGCCTCGTTCTGACGAGCCGCTGTTCCCCGGTAGCTCAGTGGTAGAGCAACCGGCTGTTAACCGGTTGGTCGCTGGTTCGAATCCGGCCCGGGGAGCCACTTATCCAGCTAGCTTCGTCGACAACCTCAGATAACAATCTTCTGAATTTTCGCTCTTCGCCTCGGCGCGCCATCAGGCTAGTCGCCGGCAAGCACAATGAGCGCATTGTTCCTTCCACACAAAGACTAGGCAAAACGACGTTCGGTTTCAGTCGGTCGAAAGGGGCGGCCGAATCTGGTTCGAGCGAATCGGTCGAATCACTGGATGGGCTTGTACATGCGTCGGCCGGTAGCCATCCCGGTGCTGTGTTGCGGAACGCCACATCCTTTGACGGCCATGTGCGAGCGCCCAGCATGACATTTGAGATTCGCGGTGTTGGACTTGCTGGCGTTGTAGTTGATCGTCGCGCTTGCCGGAGCGGCGAGCCCGAGCCCAATGGCAATTGCGAAAGCGCCTGTCAGGAAACGCATATTCGAACCTCCCATTGACAAGCTGGCGTCGTGCGGAAGCCAGCACCCGCAAAAACGCTGGTCTCCGCTCGCATATGTGTCAAATCAATAGGTTGTAAGCGGTCCGCGGTCATGGCACCAAGCGGGCCGGCAGACACGGCGACGTCTTGCTCATATCGGTTCGACAAACACGCAAATTATCGCCACATGGGCAAGGCAAGGCCGCAGGCATGCAGATGACGAGTTGGAGTTTTGTTGTGCTCGCCGCCGCCGCGGCCCTCGCCGGCTGCGCAACGCCGCCGGATGCGATCGAGGCCAAGACGGTGAACGACGCGCGCTTCAAGAACCTCGATTGCCCTATGCTGATTACCGAACGTGATCGGCGCATGCAGATCCGCGATCTTCTGATCGACGCCCAGAGCGAACGATTCCGCGCCGACCTGATCAGCAGTGCGTTCACCGGCCTGACGCAGTCGATGATCAACTCGCCGAGCGAGCGCGAGGCGAAGATCGCCGAGGTGAAGGGCGAAATCCTCGCCATCAACCAGGAAATCATGGCGAAGAACTGCATTGTCCGGATTGGCCAGTAAGGCTGGCGGTGAATAAGTCAGTAACTGCCCCGACGTCAGCCGCGATTGGTAAAATTCGACCTATTTCCTTGATCCTTTCGCAAGTGCCTTGAGCCAATTTCGGCAACGGGGGGCGAATGGAGGCTCACATTGAGGTCGGACTTTGCCACCGCGCGGCAATTGCTGGAAAAAGCGCAACAACATCTGCAGGGCCGCGACGCCGCCAGCCGACAGCTCAATGAAGCCGTCGAGCTGTTGGTGGAAGCGGTGCTCACGGCAGAGCATACGGCCCCTAAAGGCGAGGTCGTCATGTTTCCGCAAAGAAGGTCGGGCGCGCGCTAAGGATTTGTTCACCACGTCCATCGTAGCTTTGGCGTCGAGGGGCGCTTGGTACTGCGTAGCCCCGGTTCTTCTCACACAGAAGTGACGGCCGCAGGCCCCTGGCCCAACCGCAATCTTCTTGCTTCGGCCAAAAACCGACGACATATCCGGCCTGCTCGTGTTGTTAATTGCACCGGGTCGACGCGTTCGCGCCGTCCGGCGATATATTCCGGGACAGTTTCGTGAATCGCACCATTCCGCTCATTCTCGCGGTCGCCCTTTTCATGGAAAACATGGATTCGACGGTGATCGCGACGTCGCTGCCGGCGATCGCGACGGATATCGGCACGAGTCCCATCGCATTGAAGCTGGCGCTGACGGCCTATCTGGTTTCGCTGGCGGTCTTCATTCCGATCAGCGGCTGGATGGCCGACCGTTTCGGCGCCAAGAACGTGTTCCGCGCCGCCATCGCCGTCTTCGTCGTCGGCTCGGTGGCCTGCGCGATTTCCAATTCGCTGCCGGCCTTCGTCGTCTCCCGCTTCCTGCAGGGCATGGGCGGGGCCATGATGACGCCAGTGGGCAGGCTGGTTCTGGTCCGCTCGACGCCGAAGAACGAACTGGTCGCCGCAATGTCGTGGCTGACAGTGCCCGCGCTTGTCGGACCGCTTGTGGGTCCGCCGGTCGGCGGCTTCATCACCACCTATTTCACCTGGCACTGGATTTTTCTGATCAACGTGCCCATCGGCATCATCGGCATGTGGCTGGCGACCCGCTTCCTGCCCGAGACCGATTCGATCGGGGTTCCGCCGCTCGACGTGCCGGGCTTCATCCTGAGCGGCATTGCGGCCTCCGGCGTGGTGTTCGGCTTGTCGGTGGTCAGCCTGCCTGCCCTGCCCCCGAGCGTCGGCATCGCCACGCTGGTCATCGGCCTGCTGGCGGGCCTCATCTATCTGCGCCACGCCAAGGTGGCGCCGCACCCGCTGCTGGCGCTTCGGCTGTTCAGGAACCAGGTGTTCCGCTCCGCGGTGGTCGGCGGCAGCCTGTTTCGCATCGGCATTGGCGCCGTGCCCTTCCTGTTGCCCCTGATGCTGCAGATCGGCTTCGGCCTGACGCCTTTCCAGTCGGGCATGATCACCTTCGTCTCGGCAATGGGCGCCATCGGGATGAAGCTGGTCACCGCCTGGGTGTTCAGGGTGGCAGGCTTCCGCCGCGTGCTGATCCTCGGCTCAGTGATTTCGGGCGCAACGATTGCGATCTACGGCTTCTTTACGCCAGAGACGTCCTATCCCACGATGCTCGCCATCCTGCTGATCGGCGGCTTCATCCGCTCGATGTTCTTCACCGGCGTCAACGCGCTGGCCTATGCCGAGGTCTCGGAGGCGGATACCAGCAAGGCAACGCCCATCACCGCCGTGTTCCAGCAGATCAGCATCGCGCTCGGCGTTGCCGTGGCCGGTGGCATCCTGGAAGTCTCCACGAAACTTCATGGCGGCCCGCTCACGCTGAGCGATTTCCACTCCGCCTTCTTCCTGGTCGCGGCGATTTCTGCAACGGCAGCATTCTTCTTCATCCGCTTGCCGGCCGATGCGGGCAGTGCGGTTTCGGGCCACAGCGGTCGCGGGGCGCGCGAAATCGAGCCCGCATCAGGCAGTTCGCAGACCGCCCCGCTTACGTCGCGCCGGCCCGACTGACCGGCCTTGATTCGACCAGCTAAGCTGGCGCGTCAGCCCTTGAAGTCCTTGGCAAGTAGATAGAGTTCGGCCGATTCGTCGCGCGATGCCGGCGGCTTGACGTGCTGCACGGAGCGGAAATTCTGCTTGAGCCGCGTCAGCAGTTCGCCCTCGGTGCCGCCCTGGAAGGTCTTGGCGAGGAAGTGGCCGCCCGGCTTCAGCACGGAAATCGCAAACTCCGCTGCCACCTCGCACAGATGCATGGTGCGCAGATGGTCGGTGCGGCGATGGCCGGTGGTGGGCGCCGCCATATCCGACAGCACCAGATCCGGCTCACCGCCCAACGTCTCGATCAACCGTGCGGGCGCGTCGTCGTCCAGGAAATCCATCTCCAGCACCACCGTGCCCGGCACGGCATCCATACCGAGATAGTCGATGCCCACGACATGCGGGTTTTCCGGCTTCGACTTCGTGCGGGCCGCCGCCACCTGGCACCAGCCGCCTGGTGCTGCGCCAAGGTCGATCACCTTCAGGCCCGGCTTCAGCAGATGGTGACGGTCGTCGATCTCGATCAGCTTGTAGGCCGCGCGCGAGCGATAGCCGTCGGCCTTCGAACGCTGCACATAAGGGTCGTTCATGTGGCGCTCGAGCCAGCGGCGCGACGATTCCTTCAGGCCGCTCTTCTTCTTGATTCGCGTTTTCAGAACGCGGGTGCCGGCAGCCGGCTTTTCGGGTTTCTTCGTCATTGGCGTGGTCCGTTTCGCCAGTTGCGGCGCCAAACGCCGTCGTCAGCCATCAATTCACTCAATATGCCTTCGCGCAGGCCGCGATCCGCCACGCGCAGCCGCTCCGAGGGCCAGACCCGGCGGATGGCTTCAAGGATGGCGCAGCCGGCCAGAACCAGGTCGGCGCGATCGGCGCCGATGCAGGCATTGGCGACGCGCGCGTGGAAATCCCAGCCGAGCAGCTTTTCGATCATGCCGTCGACCGAGGCGTTGTCCATCCACAGGCCATCCACCCGGCGCCGATCATAGCGCTCCAGGCCGAGATGAACACCTGCAAGCGTCGTCACAGTGCCCGACGTGCCGAGCAGATGAAAACGCGCGCCGTCCATCAGATGGTTGATTCGGTCGCGCTCCTGGAACCCGGCGATCAGCCCGGCGACATCGTCGACCATGGCCGAAAAGATGTCCGGGGTGACGTGACGCCCGCCGAAGCGTTCGGCCAGCGAGACCACGCCGACCGGCAGCGATGTCCACGACACGATGTGATTGGCCAGGCGTGGCGACCTCTTGCCGGACAGATCGATCAGGGCGATCTCCGACGAGCCGCCGCCGATGTCGAACAGCACAACACCGTTGGTGTCGCGATCGATCAGCGAGCCGCAACCCGAAACCGCCAGCCGGGCTTCGGTCTGGCGGTCGATGATTTCCAGCTTCAGGCCTGCCTCGGCCTCGACACGATCGAGGAATTCGGCCCCGTTCTCGGCCGAGCGGCAGGCCTCCGTGGCAATAAGCCGGGCGCGCTTGACGGAACGGTTGCGCAGCTTGTCGCCGCATATCTTCAGGGCTTCGACTGCCCGGTCCATCGCCGGACGCGAAAGCCGTCCACTGCTGCTCAAGCCCTCGCCGAGACGGACGATGCGCGAGAATGCGTCGACCACCCGGAACTGGCCGGGCCGTCCCGGCACCGCCATCAACAGGCGGCAATTGTTGGTGCCGAGATCGAGCGCTGCGAAAATGGGCGATTCGCCGGCGTCGTTGCGGCGCGATGCGTCCGGTCGCCTGATCAGAGGCGACGAGCCACCATTTACGATTTCTGAAGCAGTACGGCGGGCAGCCGGAGCCTGCGCGGCCCGCCCCGTAGCCGGTGCCTGACCGGCCTGCGGCGCCGCACCGTCGCGTGCAAAAACCTTCCGGCCGCGCTTGCGCTTACGCCGCTTCTTGCCCTTCGGCACTTGCTGAGGTGCATCTGCCTTCGATTGCCGCTCGGCGGATCGATGGCCCGGCGCCCTTTTCCTGGGATTCGCCGGACGGTTCGCCGAGCCGCCACGCGGCAGCCGGTCTCCCCTGGACGCACCCGCTTCCGGCGCCCTCGCACCGGGTTCGGGGTCTTCCACCTTATGTGTCCTTCTTGCGCCGCGCGAACCTTGACGGACGCTGCACACGCTACAATTTTTCGAGTTGCGCCGAAGATAGCAGCGCAACGTCCGATCACCAAGCCCGGCAGCGAAATTTAGCCCGCGGCGTCTCCAAGCCTCCCTTCCCAGTTGAACAGCAGGCTTTCATCGGGCATTTCTTGAGCAGCACCACGCATGCGGACCGGCCCCGGCTCCGCCTTCCCCTGACGTTACGAAGGAGACCTCGCAGGCATGGCCGCAACAAGATGAAATTGAAGAGCTATATCTGGCCTGTGATTGGACTTAGCGCAGTCGGCTTCTCGGTCTGGCTGCTCTATCACGAGTTGCGCGGCATTTCGCTGGAGGACGTCGGCGACGGCCTCACCGCCATCCCCATCCACCGATGGGTCCTGGCGGGAATGAGCTCCATTGTCGCCTATGCGGCGCTGGCCGGCTACGATCACATCGCGCTCAGCCACCTCGGCAAGAAGGTGTCCTTCCTTTTCATCACGCTGTGCTCCTTCACCACCTATGCGCTGTCGCACAATATCGGCGGCTCGGTGCTGTCAGGCGCCGTCATCCGCTATCGCGCCTATGCGACTCGCGGCCTGACCGGCCAGGAAGTGGGCATTCTGGTGGCGTTGTGTTCCTTCACCTTCGTGCTCGGCGCCCTGCTGCTCAGTGCGATTCTGCTGTTGGCGGAACCGCAGGTGCTGGAGCGATTCGTCGACGTGCTGCCGATCTCGGCCTCGCGCACCACAGGCATCGTGATTCTCGTGTTGATCGGCCTCTACATCTTCGGCAGCTGGCTGAGGCTGAAGCCGTTGCAGCTTGGCAGCCTGCAGATCTTCTACCCTCGCCTGTCGATCGTGGCCCGGCAATTGATCATCGGGCCGATCGAGCTGATGGCGGCGGCAGCGATCATCTATTTCGCGCTGCCGGCCACAGGAAATCCCGGCTATTTCATCGTGCTCGGCGTGTTCGTCGTCTCGTTCTCGGTGGCGCTGATCTCGCACGCGCCGGGCGGCCTGGGCGTGCTGGAAGTCGTCTTCCTGGCCGGCCTGTCGGACATGGACCCGGCCGCCGTTCTCGCCGCGCTCCTGGTGTTCCGATTCTTCTACCTGATCATCCCGCTGATCCTGGCGTTGTTCGTGGTCCTGATTTTCGAGAAAACGGAGTTTTCGCGCCGGAGCTGAAAAAGTCGCGGATCAAACGTGAATTGAAACACATTGGACCCTTGACTATTTTCCGGCGATGGCTACAACGCACCCCGCACACGGCAGCCAACGCTGCTTCGCGGCGCAGGTGTCTCGGATGAGCACCGCTGCTGGGGAATAGGTTAACGGTAGACCAGCGGACTCTGACTCCGTTAGTCCTGGTTCGAATCCAGGTTCCCCAGCCAACCACTTTCATTAATAAAATCAGCTATATAAGCGCTCAAGGGCGCTTTTCAAATAGCTTGCCATCCTAGTCACAGCGGCGCTGGATGTTTGCGGAGAGGCGACGGCGCTGTTCCTGCTGGATAGAAGCTGGATATGGCGAAGCAGCCGGCATCCTCCGATAGAGAGGTCCTATGGATCAGCTTGTTGAAATTGGAAACACACGCATCCTGAGATGCGCTGAAGAAGGTGAGCTTCTTCAAAGCTCCGCCGATGCCAACACCTTCTTGAGTGCGGCGTGGTCGCACAATGCCGATCTGCTCGCGATTCCCTCAGAGCGGCTCGGGCCCGACTTCCTGACACTGAGTACGGGCGTCGCGGGCGAGGCCTTCCAGAAGTTTGTGAACTACCGCCTAAGATGCGCGATCGTAGGAGACCTCACAGAGGCCCTCGACCGAAGCCGCGCGCTTCGAGACTTCGTGCGCGAAACGAACAAGGGTAACTCCATCTGGTTCGTTCAGGATTTCGAGCAGCTTCGGGTGAAACTCGCGGGTACTCAGGCCGGCTAGCTACCCGCCAGAACTATCGATCGCCGCGAGCTTATAACGACCGACCAGTCGTCAGCCTGAAACACAAAAGGAAGCTCGCCGCCTCAACGAGACGACGAGCGAAAAGGTTGGCGAATCTGTTCGACGGATAGTCGTCGGCGTCCCCCCTCCCGCACAGACACAGAAGCCGAGGGGAGCGCCGTGCCCCAGTTATTGCGGCGTGCCCCAGTAATACAACGCCGCCGACGAGGCGGCGCCGCCCAGCACGCAGGGAAGGCCAAGAGCGGCCTGGCCGGTGGCCGCGGCGGCGACGCATCCGAGCGAGATCACGCCCTGCCCCAGCTTGCCCCACCACACGGTATCGCGCTTGGAGCCAGGCCCCATGCGCTTGAGATCCTCAAGCCGGCCGAGCGCGATCTTCCGCAGAGGCGAGACTTCGGCTGTCTCCGCCGCTTCGATCGCCTCCGAGAGCTGCTTTGTCGTCTGCTTGTCGGTCTGCTGCGACTGCAGCGTCTTGAGCTGGCCGAGCAGCTTGGTGTCGCGCGAGGCGTTCATCGCTATCGTGTACTTCGCCATGCTGCCGATGGTCAGCTTCTCGACGCTGTCGCGCTCTTCCGCCCAGGGCAGCATCTTGATCATGCGCTCGAGCGGCTGGGGGCTGCGTGAGGCGTAGTAATACCCCCAATACATGTCGAGCGTCTCGGGACGCTCGTCGAGCGGGATCTGCTTCTCATCCGTGTCCTTCTTGGCGAACCATTTGGTCGGATTGGCGCGATCCTTCCATGTGGTCTTCACCTCTTCCACCGGGGTGTCCGGGGTCGGCAGCTTGCCATCGAGATAGCGCTCCACCATCAATTTGCGGGTCGGCATCTTCGGCTCGTAGCGGGCCATAAGCCCGCGCCAGTCGGGATGGCCGGAATAGGCAATGGCGCGCACGATCGCCCAATGGTCGATCGGGCGCAGCACAAGCAGCTTCTTGATGGTGCTGTCGGCCTTATCCGGCTTGGAGCCGATCATCCCGGCCATGAAGCCGACATACATGCCAGATCCTTCCGGATCGCTCAGCGCACCGACGTCGCTCGCGATCTTCATGACTGACGGGGCGCGGGCAAGATCGCGGTTGGGATCGTAGGTGTTCATCCATACGAGCACGCCCTCCTTGCTATGTTGGATCGGCGCCGCGGCCTGGGCCAAGCTTGAGGCCAGCAGGATGGCAATGAGTGCAACACAAAGAGCTCGCATATCCCAGATCGCGCATCCCCTGCGCGTCCCACTTTTTGATTGTCTTAGAGGGTCCAGCTGGAATTCATCAGGCGCATGGGACCGTTTCAGGACGCGCTTGCGACCATTTTGGGGCGAAAACGCCGAGATTTTGGCCAGAAGCCATGATTGCTTCGCGGTGATTCTTTCGATTAGTACGGCGTGTTTGCACCGGAAAAGCAGCCTTCGCGACATTTACCGCTCGCTCCGACGCCCTAAGTTTGTTCCACGGATCCTAACCGGGGGATGACGAACCGAAGGGAGCCGACCATGGCGACCACGATAAGCATCAACGGGCAAAAACATACCATTGACGCCGACGGCGACACGCCTCTGCTCTGGGTTCTGCGTGATATCCTGGGCATGACGGGCACGAAATTCGGCTGCGGCATGGCGCTATGTGGCGCGTGCACCGTGCATATCGACGGCGTTGCTACCCGATCGTGCATCACTCCCCTCGACAGCGTCGGATCCTCCGAGATCACGACAATAGAGGCAATCGGCGCAACGCCGGCCGGCGCGAAGATCCAGAAGGCGTGGCTCGACCACGAGGTCGTCCAGTGCGGCTACTGCCAGTCGGGCCAGATCATGTCGGCTGCGGCGCTCCTGAAAGACAACCCGCACCCCACCGATGCCGACATCGACGAAGCCATGTCCGGCAATATCTGCCGCTGCGGGACCTATCTGCGCATCCGCGAAGCCATCAAGCAGGCCGCGCAATCGAGCTGACAAGGGGCCGGTCATGACCATCGATCACTTCACTTCCGAAACAGCAACCCCGCACGGTCGCATCTCAGCGGGGCACGTCTCACGTCGCAAGTTCCTGCAAGTCGGCGCCGCCGTCGGCGGGGGCCTGCTGCTCAGCCTGCGACTGGGGCTTGCCAAGGATGACGCTTTTGCCGCCGACGCCAAAGAATTCGCGCCGAACGCCTTCATTCGCATCGGCAGCGACGGGCAAGTTGTCCTGGTCATGCCCTATGTCGAGATGGGCCAGGGCACCTACACCTCGATCCCCATGCTGATCGCCGAAGAGTTGGAAGTGGACCTGCCGAAGGTGCGGCTGGAGCACGCACCGCCGAACGAAAAGCTCTACGGCAATCCTGCGCTGGGCGGCATCCAGGCGACCGGCAACTCGAGCGCCATCCGCGCGGCCTGGCAGCCGCTTCGCCAAGCGGGGGCGACCGCGAGGATCATGCTGATCGCGGCGGCGGCGCAGCGCTGGAACGTCGCTCCTGCCTCATGCAGCGCGAAAAACGGCGAAGTGCTGCATGAGGAGACGGGCAGGCGCATCCCCTATGGCGAGCTGGTCGCCGATGCGGCGCACATTCCCGTCCCCGACCATGTCGAGCTCAAGCGGCCGGACCAGTTCACGCTGATCGGCACGCCGGCCAAGCGCCTGGACGCCCCGGCAAAGGTCAACGGGACGGCCATCTATGGCATCGACGCCCGGCCGCCGGGCGTGAAGATCGCGACCCTGGCGCAGTCGCCGGTCTTCGGCGGCAAGGTCAAAAGCGTCGACGATACGGCTGCCAAGGCGGTGAACGGCGTCCGCCAGATCGTGCAACTCGACGACGCCGTGGCCGTCGTTGCCGATCACATGGGAGCGGCAAAGAAAGGCCTGGCGGCCCTGGCAATCCAATGGGACGATGGTCCGCACGCCGCGGTCGACATGCAGACGATCGTCGGCGAACTTGAAGAAGCGACGCGCAGTCCCGGCGCCGTGGCTCAGAACATCGGCGACGTCGACAAGGCCTTGGCGGGCGCCGCCACGAAGGTCGAGGCGGAATACCAGCTTCCGTTCTTGGCGCACGCCGCGATGGAGCCGATGAACTGCACTGTGCATGTTCAGAAGGACGGCTGCGAGGTGTGGGTCGGCAACCAGGCCCTGGCGCGTGTCCAGGCGGCGGCAGCGAAGACCGCCGGCCTGCCGCTCGACAAGGTCGTGGTCCACAATCATCTGATCGGCGGCGGATTTGGCCGGCGGCTGGAGGTCGACGGCATCATTCGCGCCGTCGAGATCGCCAAGCACGTCGACGGCCCCGTGAAGGTCGTCTGGACCCGTGAAGAAGACATCCAACACGACATGTACCGGCCCTATTGGTACGATCGGCTGTCCGCAGGGCTCGATGACAAAGGAGCGCCGGTTGCCTGGAACCATCGTTTCGCCGGTTCCTCGGTAGCCGCTCGCTGGGCGCCGCCCCTGTTCAAGAACGGGCTAGATGCCGACACGACCGAGGGCGCCATCGATCTGCTCTATGCCCTGCCGAACGTTCACGTCGAATATGTCCAGAAGGAGCCGCCGGGCATTCCTACGGCCTTCTGGCGGAGTGTGGGGCCATCGCACAATGTGTTCGTGACCGAAAGCTTCATGGACGAATTGGCAGCGGCGGCAAAGCAGGATCCGGTCGCCTATCGGCTGGCCCTGCTCGATCGCGAGCCGCGAGGCAAGGCTGTTCTCGCCCTCGCCGCCGAAAAGGCCGGCTGGGGCCAGAAGCTGCCGGAACGGACCGGCCGTGGCGCCTCCCTCCAGTTCGTCTTCGCGACCTATATGGCGCATGTCGCCGAAGTCGAAGTTGCCGACGACGGCATGGTGCGCGTCCGGCGGGTCGTCTGTGCCGTCGACTGCGGCACCGTCGTCAACCCCGACACCGTCCGGGCGCAGATCCAGAGCGCGATCAACTTCGGCATCACGGCGGCGCTCTACGGCAAGATCACCCTTGCGAACGGCCGCGTCGAACAGGCCAACTTCGACACTTACCAGATGCTCCGGATGAACCAGGTGCCCGCGATCGAGGTGCATATCGTCCAGAACACGGAATCGCCGGGCGGCATGGGCGAGTGCGGCACATCGGCAATCGTGCCGGCGGTTGCAAACGCAATCTTTGCGGCAACCGGCAAGCGCCTGCGCAAGATGCCGATCGACCCCAATGAGTTGAAACGACAAGGGTAAGTTGCACCGCGCGTCAGGGATAACTTGGTCAAAAGGCGGTCAAAATGTCTGCGCTGACGGAAGCCAAGACCTTCACCGGAACCAAGCTCGTATACCAGGCCGACCTGCCGTTCGATGAAGTCCTCAGGCGGTTCCACGCCCAGGTCGGCCACGCGGACATACCTACTCTGGCGCGCCTGGCGGTGGAAACGCCTGACGAGCAAGCCTACGCCAGGGAGATCGAGGCGCGGTTTGTCGGCAAAAGCGGTTTCATGCTCTTTTCGGAGATCGATCACGGCGGTTGGATCGCGCGCTTCGGCATCCGGCGGCACGCGATCCGGCTGATCTATGGCAATCCGTTGATTGCCATTACGATGATCCGAGAAGACATCTCGGCCGGATTGTTCGTTCCTGTAGAAATGCTGGTGCTGGACACCCCGGATGGCGGCACGACGCTGTCCTACGTCCAGCCATCGTCACTGATCGCAATGGATCGAGAGAATTCAGCCCTGCGCACCGCCGCGGAGGCACTGGATGCGAAGGTCGCGGCGCTTGTCTCAACTATTCTCGACAGTTGAGCGGCAGTTGCGTCAGATCTCGGCGGCTTGATCGTCCGGCAATTTCTGGCGAGCTCGCGGCAGTTGAACCGGCGGCATCATGGCCTCCATCGCGGCGGCGATGGAAAGCACCTGCTCGTCGGCAAAGCGGCGCCCGACGATCTGCAAGCCGACTGGCATGCCATCCTCGGCCAACCCGACCGGCAGCGACAGGGCCGGAAGCTGCGGCACCATGTTGAAGGGGCAAGTCACGTCCAGCCCCTTGTAGCGGCCGTCGGGCAACGTCGCGACATAGTCGTCGTCCGTCTCGGTGACCAGCGGCGCAGTCACGGCGCAAGTCGGGCAAAGAAGCGCCTCGTAACGCTCGAACAGGGTTGCAAGGTCACGCCACATGGCCGTACGCAGAACCTCTACCTGCTTATAGGCCGTCGCCCCCACGTTTTGGCCGCGCTCGATCATCGCGACGACTGCCGGGTCCATCCTGTCGCGGTAACGTTCGACCTCGTGACCGAAGAAGGCCGACATGAACACGCACCAGAGGTCGAACCATTCATCGTTGACGGCTCGCGTCCAGGGCAGCGACACCTCCTCCACCACCGCGCCGGCACGACGCAAGGCTTCGGCGGCTTGGCGAACCACGGTCTCCACCTGCGGCTCGACGGCGTAATAACCAAGGTCGATCGACAGGGCGAAACGTCGCCCCCTCAGGTCCTTTGCTGCGGCGTCTTCGGCGTTGAAGCCGATGGGCAGGGACGAAATATCCTCGTCGCTGGGGCCTGCAGCCGCGGTCATGAAGGCTACGGCGTCGCCGACGCGGCGCGCCAACGGGCCGAAGTGGGAGATATTGTCGAAGACGCTGGGCAAGATGGTCATCGGAATGCGACCAAGGCTAGGCTTCAGGCCGACGACGCCGCAGAAGGCCGCTGGGATACGCACCGAGCCGCCCATATCCGTTCCCTCCGCGAAGGGCACGACTCCCGTCGCCACCGCAACGGCCGAGCCTCCGGACGAGCCGCCGCTGGTACGCTCGCGGTTCCAGGGATTACGAGTCACGCCCCACCGCGGACTTGTCGTCATGCTGGAATAGGCGAATTCTGGCGTCGTGGTCTTGGCGACCAGGATGGCGCCGGCCTCTTGGAGGCGGCGGATGCAGAGCGCGCTTTCCGTCGGCACCCAGTTGGGCCGGGTCCAGGAACCGAGCGTGGTCAGATCGCCCTCGGTCGGCGTCAGATCCTTGGCGGTGAAAGGAACTCCAAGCAGTGCCCCCCTCGCCTCGCCTCGCACAATCGCCCTGTCGACAGCCCGGGCGGCCTCCAGAGCCTTTTCCTCGCGGATAAGTACGAACGGGTTGAGTGCAGGAGCTATAGCCTTGGCGCGACGGATCGATTCAGCCACGACGGTTTCGGCGCTGAAGGCGCCAGCCCGGATCCCGGTGGCGATCTCGGCCGTCGGCAGATCAAGCGGATGGTTCAATGCGTCGTCTCCTTAAAGAAGGCTGCTCTGCGGGCCGTGAAGCCGGCTAACATCGGATATGGGCTTGCGCTGCACGGCCGCGCCTGCTGAATGTGTCCGAACCGCAGGAAAAACAGCGCGCACGCTTCACGATGTCCCGATCGCAAACCAGGCCCCCGAGCTTCGAAGCATGGAACGCTGCCCTCGGCACCGTGACCGGCCGGATCGGCTCGCGCGGCTTTCCCGACGCGCTTGCCTCTGCGCTCGGTCTGCTGGCGCCGTTCCAGATGATGAACGGCTTCGTCTACTCGCCCGACGGCCATGCCTTCGATCTCTACAACGAGAAGATCGTGGTCGAACGCTCCATCATCGTCGACCGCTATCTTGGCGGCACCTTCGTGCTGGATCCGTTCTATGACGCCGTCCGCGGCGACGACAGCCAGCGCATGATCGTAATGCGGGAACTCGCGCCGGACGACTTTCGGCAGACCGAATACTACCGGCTGCATTACGTCACCACGCAGATCGTCGACGAGATCGGCTTCGTGATGAAGCTCGAAGACGATTTTTGCGCGGTGCTGTCGCTGTCGCGAACCGGCGCGGCGGACCTGTTCGCCGACGAGGAGCTGCAGCGCCTGCGCGCGGCAGCCCCCGTGGTGTGCGCCCTTGGAGAACGGCACTGGTTTCATCTTCCCAGCCTTGCGCTCGCTGCCGCGACGACGAGACCATCGAAGCGTATCGAGCACCCGCTGCTGACGCGCCGGGAACTCGAGATCGTTACGCTGATCCTCAAAGGCCATTCCAACATCTCGCTTGCCGCGCTGCTTTCGCTCTCGCCCAACACAGTCAAGGTGCACCGCCGGCAGATCTACTCGAAGCTGAACATCTCAAGCCAGGCCGAACTCTTCCGGCTGTTCCTGGCTTGAGGAGCGCGGGCCTTCCGGCTCGGCTTTATCACTCGGCGAAGTCCATCTCCGGCGGAGCGACGCGGAAGAACTGCGTCAGGTAGCCCAGATAGACGATGCCGATCACGAGCCAGACCAAGCCGAGCAGCTTGGCGTTGCTGTCCAGATTGAGCAGCAGAAGCACATCGCAGACCGCAGCCACCGCCGGGATTATCAGGCCGACGAGGACACCGAGCGGCCGGACCTGCTGCTCGCCCTTGAGGTAGAGCACGATCACGGAAACATTGACGGCCGTGAAGGCAAGGAAGGCGCCGAAATTGATGAAGGAGGTCGAGGTGGTGACATCCATCGTCAGCGCGAGCAGGCCAACGATGCCGACCAGCATGAGATTGAAGACCGGCGTGTGCAACGTCGGATGCAGGCGGCCGAAAAAGCCGGAAGGCAGCACGTTGTCGCGGCCCATGGCATAGAGCAGCCGACCGACGCTGGCCTGTGCCGCAAGGCCGGAGGTGAATTGCGCAACTACCAGCGTTGCCAGGAACAGGGTGACGAAGAGATCGCCGCCGACAGCCTTGGCGATTTCGGTTGCGGCCGCGTCCACCGAAGCAAACTCGAAACCGGGATGGGCGAGCTGCGTCACATAGCCAGCCAGCACGAAGATGAAGCCGCCGGCCAGCGCCGTCATCAGGATCGCCTTGGGCATCGTGCGCCTTGCGTCGCGGGTTTCCTCGGTAAGGGTCGAGACCGCGTCAAAGCCGAGGAAGGAGTAGGCGGCGATGGCCGCGCCTGCGACGGAGGCCGAGAATGGCACGCCGGCCTTGAAGAAGGGTTGGACCGAAGCAAGGCCTCCGGCTCCATTCGCGGCAACGACATAACGGGCCGCAAGCAGCACGAAGGCGGCGAGCATGGCGAACTGCACCAGCATGAGGATGAAGTTCACCCGGTTGGCGAAGACGATGCCAATGACGTTCACCATCGACGTCAGGGCAATATAGGCCACGATCCAGATCCATGCCGGGATCTCCGGGAAGGCCGAGGTGAGATAGGCCGCGCCGATGAGCCAGATCACCATCGGCAGGAAGAAATAGTCGAGCAACACCGCCCAGCCGACGAGAAAACCAACGCTCGGGCTGATCGACTTGCGGGCGTAGGTGTAGGACGAGCCGGCGACCGGATAGACCCGCGCCATGACGCCGTAGCTGATTGCGGTGAGGAGGATCGCCGCCGAGGCGATCAGATAGGCCATGGCAGTGGTGCCCTGGCTGGCGGTGGCCAACGCGCCGAACGTGCCGAAGACGATCATCGGCGTCATGTAGGCAAGGCCAAACAGCACAACGGACCAAAGGCCAAGCGCCCGGTCCAGCTTCACGGTTTCATTCATTGTTCCACTCCGAACGGTTTTGATCCGATGCGTTAGGGCCGGCCGTCGGCAAAAAGCCTTCGGTGCGGAGTCGTTCGCATTCTTGTGATGTCAGCATGACGCAGAGTGACGCATCCGAACATAATCCCAAGGGGTTAGAGAACGCCGCCTTTGCGCTCTCTTCGGACGGCTAAGCTAGAAGGCAAATCGATCCCCCGCCAATCTCACCCGAGCGCGGCTCTGCGGCTCGCCTCCCCTCCCCTGCTGGGCTGCTCAACTGTGGCAAGACAGGGAGGTGGTCTTCTTCCTAGCTGGGGACCGCATGCCGCGCCAGTCTCCGGGAGCGCTCGGCGCGCCTCCCAAGTCGCGATCGACGGAAAGTCGGTAACGAGCGCTCTTTCAGTCGGAACGGCAGGAGTCGCTGGAAGAAGGAATGAGCTTGCCGCTCCAAGCGACGGTAGCCACTAGGCAATGATCAGCACGATCTCCAACGTGTTCGGGTCGACGATCGCGATCCGCCCATCCGCCAATTCGAAATACATGAAACCTTCGTAGTCCGGGATGATTTCCACGATGCGCGGCGGCAGCCGGTAGAGGTGGATTTCTCGTGGCACCCGCGCGCCGACACCGACGGAAAAGTCGACATTGGGGGCCGCCTTGACGTGGTTCTCGCGGAAGACGCGCCTAAGCTCCGTGCGCTGCTCATCGTTCACCTGGCGCTTCTCGCCATGCTTCTCTTTGGTCCCAGCGCCTTGCTCCTCCATCGGCTTTTTGCCGGGCTTACCCTGTGCGCCACCTTGCTCGTTCTGCTCTTCCTGTTGCATCCCCGGCTGATTTTTCTCGGGCCTCTCCGACTTCATCGGAGTTTCTTCGCCATTTCCGCCACCGTTCTGCATGTTCTGGCCACCCTCGGGTGCCTGGCCCTTTTCGGTGCCGTTTTGTCCGCCTTGCTGGCCTTCGGACTGTTCAGGCGGCTTCTTCTTCATCATTTCTGTTTGGGCGAAAACCTGTCCGGGCACCAAGCCCAGAGCCAATGCAATTGCGCTTTTGAGAAGGACATGTCTCATGGTCATACCTCCCACGGACTGACGGGCGTCAACGACGCATGGGAATCGGTGTTCCATCACGTTTCGTGCTGGAGCTTCCGCATCGCCAACGAGACGAGGATCGTGCTTATTCCGTGCAGCGGCTTCGGCACACTGCATCCGGCGGGTGGGGCATCGCTCGCCAATCTCGACGGTTATGAATATGCCACCATCAGCCGCTCGCCGCGCGGCATGGCGGAAGAGGTCCACGAGACCTATCTGAAAAAGACCAAGCCCCAGAAATTGCGCCCCGTCGCGGCCATTGCGACCGCGACAGAACCTTTGGTGACCATCACACAGGCGGCTACGCCGTTGCGATTGCCTTGGCGATTTCGTCCTTCAGCGCCAGACGACGTTTGCGCAATTCAGTCTCCGCCGTCTCGCCCATCGGCTCGATGTTGGTCTCCGCCTTGTGGATCTGGTCGTTCACCTCGTCATACTCTTCGAGGACGCGAGCGAAATGGCTGTCCTTGGCCTTCAGGGCGTGGATGACCTCCAGCTTGCCGGGGAATTCCTCGCCGAGAGTGTGAGGGGTGTTGGACATGTCGTCTCCTTGCTTTGTTTCCGGCCAAACATAGCCGGCGACGCCAAAACGACTTTGATTCAAGTCAAGCTAGGTGACGAACAGCTGGTGCCAAGCCCCCTCGCCCGGTCGCATCAGGAAACCCGCCTAGCGGTTCTCGTAGGTGTAGGACGCGCACATCTCCTCGTCGCTGGCCGGCGCCTCGTCACCGGTGAAGACGGCAAGCGCGGTCAGATCGTCGCCCGTATTCCAGGCCGCGACATAGGAAACCTTGCCCGAGCCGCAGAGGCGATTGCCGTTTTCGAGCACCGGATCGGCGGGCTTGCTGACGCTGTAGACCGAGGCCGGAACCGTTTTGCCACCGACGATGAAATGGTCGGCAATGAGCTCTGCGAATTCCAGGGTCTTGCCGTTCGCGAAGGTGATGCTGAAATCGTCGAACTGGATGTCGCCAGTCACGCTCTCGGCCGTGGAGCTGACGGCAGTGTAATCGTCTCCCTCGACATAAGCCGACGCACCGCCCGTAAGCCCTGCCGCGATTGCCATGGCGATCAGGCCAGTTTGGATAATTTTCATCGTTCCCCCAAGTACGAGCTTACCTCGCGTAGGCAAGCTCTAGCCGGCATCGCGGTGGGAGACAACGAGGGCCGCAATACAATGATTGCGTGTGCCGGGATATTTCTGCCACGCGGGCGTCAACCCGACGCGGTCGGTACTGACCGGACAACACCCGGTTAGCGCACCAGTGGCGCGACGCTGTTTTCGATGAGCCGCACCAGGCTGAGGGCGGTCATTTCGGATGATTTGGGATTGGTCTTGAGCGCTTCGTTCTCGAGCATCATGTCCAGCCGGCCGAAGGCGCCGGACGCCTGGACGCGATGGCCGTTGCGCGTCGCGGCAGGGTCTGCCACCAGCACGACGCGGGTGAGGTCGAGGCCGATGCCCGACAGCGCCGAGATCACGGCGACATTGGCATTTTGCGGGAAGCGGTCGGCCGCCTCGCGCGCGGAACCCACGAAGAATTCCGAGCGCTCGGCAAGCGTGTCGAGGTCAATGACCTCCTCCGCCTTGGTGCCTTGCCAGGCACGCGGCGGCTTGACGATGGTGTGCACCACCTCGTCTATCGGCAGCATCGAGGCTGCTGCAAGCGCGCCGAGATCGCCAAGTGCGCCCGAAGGCACAATGATGCGACTGCCGGTTTCGCGCGCCGTGGCAAGAAGGCTGTCGAGCAGCGCATCGTCGCAAAAGGCGCTCGTCGACGAGACGACGAAGCTCCTTGCATAACGCAGCGCCGCCTCGCCCCAGAGAGCCACAGCCGGCCGGCCGGCCGCTTCGACGACCATGTCGATGTCGAGGCCGGCGAGTTCTTCGGGACCGGCGATGAGCCTCGCTGTCGCGGGCAGATCGGCGCGGTCGCGCCCCGCCTCGCGTACCGCCACGGCCGCGATCTCGACGCCGGACAGTTGCCTGTCGGCGAGGATCTCGCCGACGCGCCGCGCGATCGCACCCCAGCCGACGAAGCAGACGCGCAACGGCCGCGCCGATGCGGCCTTGTCAGATGCCGACATAGCGCTGCACCAGTTCGGCGTTGTGCGTCAGGTCGTTGCTAGTTCCGGACCAGACTGTGCGCCCCTTTTCGAGGATGTAGTGACGGTCGGCCAGTCGCTTCAGCACGTGGAGGTTTTTGTCGATCAGAAGGATGGACTGGCCTTCCGCCTTCAGCGCCTCGATGCAGCTCCAGATTTCGGCGCGGATGACCGGGGCAAGGCCTTCGGTCGCCTCGTCGAGGATGAGCAGCTTCGGGTTGGTCATCAGCGCGCGGCCGACGACCAGCATCTGCTGCTCGCCGCCGGACAGCGTGCCGGCCGCCTGGCTGGCGCGCTCGCGCAGTCGCGGGAACAGCTTGTAGACGCGCTCAAGCGTCCATGGATCCTTGCGGCCGAGACGGTTGGACGCGGTGGCCACCAGGTTCTCGCGCACGGTCAGCGTCGCGAATGTCTGGCGCCCTTCTGGCACAAGCCCGACACCAAGACGCGCCACCGTTTCGGGCGTTGCGCCGCGCACCTCGCGACCGGTAAAACGGATCTCTCCGGACAGCGGCTTGAGCAGCCCCATGATCGATTTGACGGTGGTGGTCTTGCCCATGCCGTTGCGGCCGAGCAGCGTCACCACCTCGCCTTCGCCGATCTCCAACGCGACATCGAACAGAACCTGGCTCGGCCCGTAGGCCGATTGCAGCTTGGCGACGCTCAGCACACTTCCTCTCCTTCGCCCAGATAGGCCGTGCGGACCTCCGGATTGTCCCTGATTTCTTCGACCGAGCCGGTGGCGATGATGCGGCCGTAGACCAGCACCGAGATGCGGTCGGCAAGCGCGAAGACCGCGTCCATGTCGTGCTCGACCAGTAGCATGCTGACCTGTTTCTTCAGGTTGCGCAGGATGCCGATCATCTGCTGGCTCTCGGCGTGGCCAAGTCCGGCCATCGGCTCGTCGAGAAGCAAAAGCTTGGGCTCGGTCGCCAGCGCGACGGCGAGTTCAAGCTGCTTCTGCTCGCCATGCGATAGGTTGGCGACCAGCTCATCCGCACGCCGCTCCATCCCCACCGTGTGGAGATATTTGCGCGCCTCTTCGCGCAGTGCGGCTTCGCTTCGCGCATTCCCCCAGAAGCGGAAGCTGTGGCCCTGCCGCACCTGGACGGCGATGGCGACATTGTCGAGCACCGTGTAGTCGGGCAGCAGGCAAGTGATCTGGAACGTGCGCGCCAATCCGAGCGAGACGCGCTTGGCCGTCGAGAGATCATCGACCGGCTTGCCGGCGAGTTCGATGGTGCCTTCGTTCGGCTTGAGCTCGCCCATCAGCTGCGAGATCAGCGTGGTCTTGCCGGCGCCATTGGGGCCGATCAGCGCGTGGATCTCGCCGGGCTTGACGGTCAGGTCGACATGGTCGGTGGCCAGCAAGCCGCCGAAGCGCTTGACCAGGCCACGGACGTTGAGGATCGGCGTGCTCATGCGCTCCTCCCGACAAGCCGCGCACCCAGCGCCTGAACGCCACCTTGCGTGTAGAGCACCACGAACAGCAGGATGAGGCCGAGGCCGAGCTGCCAGTTCTCCGTCCAGGACGCGAGGACGGATTCGAGCACGATGAACACGGCGGCACCGATCAGCGGACCGAACAAGGTGCCGACGCCGCCTAGGATGACCATGATCATCAGCTCGCCCGATTTGGTCCAGTGCATCATGTCGGGGCTGGCAAAGCGCAGGAAGTTGGCCATCAGCGCACCGGCAAGGCCGCAGCCCATGCCCGAGATGATGAAGGCCACCAGCTTGTAGCGATAGGCTGGCAGGCCGATCGCCGCCATGCGCTTTTCGCTCTGGCGCAGGCCGACGATGACGTTGCCGAAGCGCGAATTGACGAGGCGCCACAGGACGGCGAAGAACAGCACCGCGATGGCCAGGCAGACATAGTAGACCGTGTGCTTGTCGCGCATGTTGAGCCAGGGGAGCTCATTGGCGCGGCGGATGATGAGGCCGTCGTCGCCGCCATAGGTCTTCAGCGAGACGAACAGGAAGAACAGCATCTGGGCGAAGGCCAGCGTGATCATGATGAACTGTACGCCGCCGGTGCGCAGCGAAAGAGCGCCGATGATTGCCGCCATGATGCCGCTCAGCACGACGGCGACAGGCAGGGTTATCAGCATCTGATTGGTGCCGGGGATGAAGCCGAACAGCGGTTCGCCGAGCGAATAATGCTGGTAGAGAATACCCACCGTGTAGCCGCCGATGCCAAAGAACGCGGCATGGCCGAAGCTGACCATGCCGCCATAGCCGAGCACGAAATTGAGGCTCGCCGCGGCGATGCCGTAGATGAGCACACGCGTTGCCAGCGAGGTGAGCGCCGCAAAGCCTGCGGCATCCGCGACGGTCGGCAGTGCGATCAGCGCGATCAGCAAGGCTGCAAGCAGCGCGGGTCGCTTGAGTGATTTTTCCATATGGCCAACCAGCCTAACTTACGAATTTCGGATGAAGAGGCCTTTCGGCCGGATCAGAAGCACGATCGCCATCAGAAGATAGATGCCCATGGAGGAGATGCCTGCGCCCAGCGCATCTGCCTCCGGCCCCACCATGATCTGGCGTAAGAGTCCAGGCAGATAGGCGCGCAGGCTGGTGTCTACGATGCCGAGGATAAGGCTGGCAAAGAACGCGCCGCGGATCGAGCCGACGCCGCCGATCACCACCACCACGAAGGTCGTGATGAGGATCTGCTCGCCCATGCCGACCTGCACCGCGAGGATCGGCCCCGCCATGAAGCCCGCCAGGCCGGCAAGCAGCGCGCCAAGCCCGAAGACCAGCGTATAGAGCAGCCGCACGTCGACGCCGAGCGCCCGCACCATCTCGCGATTGGTCGAACCGGCCCGCACCAGCATGCCGACACGCGTTTTGTTGATCAGCAGGTAGAGCCCAAGCGCCACGAGCAGGCCGACGACGATGATGGCAAGGCGATAGACCGGGTAGAACAGGCCGGGCAGCAGCTCGACCGAGCCATCCAGAAGCGCCGGCATGGAGACGAACAGCGGCTGACGCCCGAACAGCATGGTGATCGCCTGGTTGAAGATCAGGATCAGGCCGAAGGTCGCCAACACCTGGTCCAGATGGTCGCGTCCATAGAGCCTTCGCACCACGAGGAATTCGATCACCACGCCCGCAAAGGCAGCCGCCGCAAGGCCGGCGGGAATGCCGAGCCAGAACGAGCCGGTTTCGGCCGCTACCCAGGTGCCCGCATAGGCGCCGATCATGTAGATCGAGCCGTGCGCCAGGTTGATGACGCCCATGATGCCGAAGATCAGCGTCAGGCCGGCCGCGAGCAGGAACAGCATCACGCCGAACTGCACGCCATTCAGCAATTGTTCGAGAAAGAGCGTCATTCGGGATTACTTCGAGAAAGTGGAAATGATGGGGGAAGCGGCGAAGCTGCCGCCGCCTCCCCCGATCGGCACAAGCCGGCTTACATCTTGCATTCGGCTGCGTAGGCGTCGCCGTGGTCCTTGAAGACCTCGCCAACCGTCTTGATGATCGGCTTGCCTTCCGGACCCTTTTCGACCTTGAGCGCGTACCAATCCTGCACCGGGTGCTGGTTGGGGCCGAAGGAGAACTTGCCGCGGACGGATTCGAAATCGGCCTTGCGCAGCGCCGCGCGGAAAGCGTCGGCGTCGTCGATATTGCCGTCGGTGGCCTTCAGGGCCGAAGCATAGGCAAGAGCGGTGTCGTATGCCTGGGCGGCATAGTAGGTGACCGGGCGGTTGTAGGCCTTGTTCCAGGCGTCCATGAACTTCTTGTTCGCCGCATTGTCGAAGTCCGAATTCCAGTGGCTGGTCAGGTTGAGGCCGAGCGCCGCATCGCCCACGGCGGCAAGCGTCACGCCGTCCATCGACGGCTCGGCCACGACCATCGGGATTTCCTTCATCAGTCCCGCCTGCTCATATTGGCGCAGGAAGGTGATGCCGAGGCCGCCGGGGTGGAACTGGAACACCACGTCCGGCTTGGCGGCGCGGACCTGTGCGAGCTCGGCGGCGAAATCGGTCTGATCGAGACGCGTGTAGATCTCGCCCGCGATCTCGCCCTTGAAGTAGCGTTTGAAGCCCGCGAGCGCGTCCTTGCCTGCCTGATAGTTCGGCGCCAGTATGAAGGCCTTCTTGTAGCCGAGATTGGTGGCCAGCTGGCCGGCGCTCTCGTGCAGGCTGTCGTTCTGCCAGGAGACGACGAAGTAGTTCTCGTTGCACTCCTTGCCGGCGAGGTTCGACGGTCCGGCATTGGGGCTGACGTAGAAGGCGCCACTGTCCACGATGTCCGGCACCGTTGCGCCGGCAACGTTGGAGAACACGATACCGGTGAACAGCTTGATCTTGTCCTCGTTGAGGAAGCGTTCGGCGATCTGCTTGCCCTGCCCGGGCTTGAGGCCGTCATCCTCGACAAGGAGGTCCACCGGCACGCCGCCCAACTTGCCGTCTTCCATGGCCAGCTTGAAGCCGTCGCGCACGTCCTGGCCGAGATAGCCGGCCGGGCCGGTCAGCGTCGTGATCATGCCGATCTTCACCGCATCCTGTGCGAGAGCCGGCAGCACGGCAAAGGCCGAAACCGAAATAGCAAGCAGTGCTTTCTTCAAAATCATAGGTCACTCCTCCTCTAAGCGACGCCTGTCAGCGCGCATTTTTAGTTTGCCGGCTCGCCGGCCTCCGCGAAATCGAGCGGATGGAACCGGAATGAAGCCCCCTCCGCCTTGAGCCGACCAAAGACCGGAGCGGGGAAGTGATAGGGTGCCAGCACTGTATTTCCCGCAGCGGCATTGGCAAGCAGGCCCAGCCGCGTTTTACGCGCCTGTTCAGGATCTTCGCAGAATTTGCAGACGATGCTGTCGTCACCGAGCTGAAGCTGGTGATGGACCGCATCGGCCAGGAACAGCACCTCCCCCTCACCGGTTGCGAGCGAGACGACCACCATGCCGGGCGAATGGCCCGGAGCCGGCTGCAGGCGCAGGCCCGTGGCAACCTCCGCATCCGGGGCCACCGTTTCGAAACCAACGCTTTCGATAATGGGCAACACGCTATCTGCGAAGGCACCGTGCAGCGTCTGTCCTTCCGGATCGGCCTCATGGAGAGCGGTCCAGTGAGTGAGTTCGTCCGCGGACACGACGTAGCGGGCATTGGGGAAGGTCGGCCGCCAGACCTCGCCTTCCCGCCTCGTGTTCCAGCCGACATGGTCGGCGTGCAGATGCGTGTTGATGACGATCCCGACATCCTCGGGCGACACGCCGATCGCCGCGAGAATGTCGAGGAATCTGGTTTGACGACGATGCCAGGCCGGCCGGTCCGGCCGCTCCTTGTCGTTGCCGATGCCGCCGTCGATGAGGGCGACATAGTCCGGGGTCTGGATCACGTAGCAGTTGAAGCTCAGCCCCACCGTCTCTCCCTCGGGATCGACGGTGCCAGCCGGAGAGCGCTTCGCGGCACTCTCCAGGTCGCTGCGCGAAAGTCCAGGGAAGATGGCCTTGGCCGGCCAGGCGACATTCGCCATGTCGGGAATGCAGGTGACCGTCACTGGACCGGCTTCAAGCCGCTCCAGTTCGACGTCGAGCTCGGGAATGTGCCGCCGGACGACCTTCATCGCCGCGCCTCAGAGATCGCAATCGCCGGCGAACGGATCGCCATGTGCCGACAGGAGCTTCTTGCGGGTCTTCAGCGTCAGCTGGCCATCGTCACCCTTCACCACCTGCATGGCATACCAGTCCTGCACCGGGTGCTGGTTCTTGCCGAAGCTGAAGCTGCCGCGCGTGGTCTTGAATTCGGTCTTCAGCATTGCGGTGCGGAAGGCTTCGACGTCCTCGACCTTGCCCTCGGTCTGCTTGAGCACCGAGGCGATGGCGAGCGCCGTGTCATAGCCCTGTGCCGCATACATGGTCGGCGTGCGCTTGTAGGTCTCCTGGAACTTGGCCACGAATTCGCGATTGGTGTCGTTGTCGAGATCGGTGTTCCAGGCGCCCGAGACGTTCAGCCCTTCGGCGGCATCGCCCACGGCCTTCAGGATCGCGTGGTCCATCGACGGCTCGGCAATCACCATAGGAATGGCGCCGAGCAGGCCCGACTGCTGGTACTGGCGCAGGAAAGCGATGCCGAGGCCGCCGGGCTGGAACTGGAACACCACGTCGGGATTGGCGGCCTTGATCTGCGCCATCTCGGCCGCGAAATCCGTCTGGTCGAGGCGCGTGTAGAGCTCGCCGGCGATCTCGCCCTTGAAGTAGCGCTTGAAGCCGGCGATCGCGTCCTTGCCGGCCTGGTAGTTCGGCGCCAGCACGAAGGCCTTCTTGTAGCCGAGGTCGGTCGCGTTCTCGCCGGCGCTGCCCTGCATGGTGTCGGTCAGCCAGGACAGGACGAAATAATTCGGGTTGCAGCCTTTGCCGGCGAATTCGGACGGCCCGGCATTGGGGCTGACGAAGATCGCATCTGCGTCCACGATCTCAGGCACGGTCGCGCCCGCGACGTTGGAGAAGACGATGCCGGTGAAGAGCTTCACGCCTTCGTCGTTGAGGAATTTTTCCGCGATCTGGCGGCCGTTGCCCGGCTTCAGCCCGTCGTCCTCTACCAGAACGTTCACCGGCACGCCGCCGAGCTTGCCGCCCTCCATGTCGATAGCGAGCTGGAAGCCGTCGCGCACATCCTGTCCGAGATAGCCGGCAGGGCCGGACAGGGTCGTGATCATGCCGATCTTGACCGGATCCTGCGCCAGCGCGCTTGTGGCAAACAGCGAGGCGGCCGCAAAGGCCAGCAGAGAAGACTTCAGTTTCATGCCTTAAGATTCCTGGGTAAGCCGGCCCGCCGAATTTCGGCGGACACCTTCAACAATTCTGGGAAGCCTAGAGCTTCACCCAGCCTTCGGGCGGGGTCTTGCCGGGATGGATCGTGCCGCATTTCGGGCAGGTGCGCGCATTATCGTCGGCATAGAAGGCCTGATAGAGCGGCGGCAGATCGCGCACGATGCTCTTCAGGGAAACCTCGATGCGGTGCACCAGTTCGTTGCACTCGAAGCAGTACCATTCGAAAGCGTCGATCTGGTCGGGCTGGCGCTTCGGCTCGACGACGAGACCGATGGAGCCCTCCTGCGGGCGCTGCGGCGAATGACGAACATGGGGCGGCAGGAGGAAAATCTCGCCCTCGCGGATCGGCACGTCGTAGAAGTTGCCGTTGTCCACCACCTTGAGCATCATGTTGCCCTTGAGCTGGTAAAAGAATTCTTCGACCGGGTCGTCATGATAGTCGGTGCGCTTGTTCGGGCCGCCGACCACTGTGACCATCATGTCCGCGTCTTCCCAGATCTGCTGGTTGCCGACCGGCGGCTTTAACAGATGGGCGTGCTCGTCGATCCATTTCGAGAAGCTGAAGGCGGAAAGGCGTCTGCTCATGTTTCTCCTCCGTGAAATTGGGCGGCGCCGCGTGGACGCCGCCGCCAGGGTCAGTTCCGGCCGACCTTCAGGCCGCAGTTTTCGAAAGCGACGCGGGTGGCGCGCTTCTCCTCCTCGGTCAGCTCCAGCATCGGCGGACGCACCGCGCCGCCAACCTGCCCGAGCAACTCCTGCCAGTATTTCTGGTGGGAATGCGGCTTCTCCGCAGGCCGGGTATCCTTGAGCGCCGCGCGCACCGGATCGAGGCTGTCGCGAACGCGGCGCGCTTCGTCGGCCTTACCGGCGAATGCGAGATCGGTGTATTCGCGCATGCGGGTGTCGTGCTTGCTCTGGATCAGATAGGGCGGCGACGAGCACAGATAGAGCTGCCAGTCGAGCTCGAGGATATTGTCCAGCCACTCTTCCTCGGAAGCCGTGCTGACCAGGATGCGGTCGCCGGCGAGGCGCGTCAGCTCCGAATACATCGGACGCGGCACGCTGTACTTGATGGCAACGACGTTCTCGATATCGGCCAGCTGGTTGCAGAGCTCGGGGCTCATCAGATAGCCGCTGTCGGGATGGCTCCAGAGCGCGATGCCGATATCGACCTTCTCGGCGATCGCGCGGTAGTAGTTCAGCAGCGTTTCGTCCTGCCGCTTGAAGAAGTGCAAGATCGGCGCATGCACGACGATGTAGTCGGCGCCGACCTTCTGGGCGTGCTTCGCCAGGTCGATTACCACATCCATGTTCTGGTCCGAGCAGGACATGATCGTCTGGGCGCGGCCAGCACAGGCCTCGACAGCCAGCTCGAAGCTGCGCTTGCGCTCCTCGACCGACATCGAGAAGAACTCGCCCTGCTTGCCGGCGACGAAGAAGCCGTCGATCTTGAGGTCTTCGATCCAGTGGTCGAAGTTGCGGCGAACGCCGTCTTCGTCGATCGCGAGATCAGGCGTAAAGGGCGTGAGCGCCGCGGCCCAAATGCCCTTCATGGTCGCCCGCGAATGGGCCTTGGCGTCTTTCTTCGTGTATTTCATCAATCGTCCACCTGATTGTCGCTGCCCGCCGAGCCTTGCAAGGCGAGCCAGATTTTCTCACTGGTGAGAGGCATTTGAAGATTGCCGAGCGGCGGCCTCGCGCCGCAATCGACACCGGGAACCTGGCCGAGGCGGATCTGGCTGCGCGCGAATTCGAGATGCAGGCGGCCTTCGGGCATATGGTCGTCGACGCAGGTGCCGCGGCTGATCACGAGACGACGGTCCTTGCGGCTGAAGGAATTGCGTCTCATCCAGCCATTGGCGGCGCCGCCGATCGCACCCGTTGCCTCCAAGAATTCCTCCGTGGCCGCACCAGCGACCCTAATGGAAGCAGAAAACACGCTGGCCATCTATATGGCAATCGCCATTCAATGTATTAATTGATAGGAAAACGCGATAAGTCTCGAGTCACCCGTGAAAATCACCATCAAGCAGATCGAAAGCTTCCTCGCCGTTGCCGAGCTCGGCAACTTCTCGCGCGCTGCGCAGCGGCTCAACATCGCCCAACCCGCGCTCTCCCAGGCAATCAAGGACCTCGAAGCGGAACTCGCCGTGCGGCTGTTCGACCGCACCACACGGCGCGTCGAACTGACCGATGCCGGGCGCGAATTTCGCAACTCGGCCGCCAAGGCGCTGGAGGAGCTGGAGCATGCCGTGGAAAGCGTGCACGAATTGGCGGAGAGGCGGCGCGGAAGGCTGCGCATTGCCGCCCCGCCTCTTCTGGCGGCCGTCGTGCTGCCGCAGGCCATCGCAGAGTTTCAGGAGCGCTATCCTGGCATAACGGTGCAAATCGCCGACGTCGGCACGGAACAGATCATCGAGAGCGTGCGCAGCGGCAAGGCCGATTGCGGCCTGGGCACCTTCTCGCCCGCGGAAGAGGGCATAGAGCGCGTGCCACTGGTGCGCGACAGCCTGATGCTGTTCTGCGACCACCGCAGCCCGTTCAACGACGCGATCTCGGTCCCCTGGCGAGAGCTGGAAGACCAGCCGCTGATCACGCTCACCCGCGACAGCGGCATCCGGCTATTGGTCGAGGTCGGCTTCGAAGCGGCAGAGATCGCGCTGAAACCCGCCTACGAGGTGACCCAGGTCACCACTGCCATCGCATTGGTCGAGGCGGGCCTTGGCGTCGCGGTTCTACCCACCTATGCGCTGGCTGCCGCGCGCTACAGAAAGGTGGTCGGCAAGCTGCTGACCGACCCCAATATTTCCCGCGAGGTCTCGCTGATCCACGCCACCGGCCGCTCGGTCTCACCGGCAGTCTCGGCTTTCGCCACCATCGTGCGGCGCTACGCGCAGCAACTCACGCCGCGCGAGACCAGCTGAAGCGACACGTCAGCCTTTTATCAGCCGAACCAGCAGCTGCGACAGTTCGCTGTCTTCCGAAGCAAGGTCGAGCAGCACGTCGAAATGGTTGCGCCCTGCGATCTCGACCAGCTGAGAAGGAAAACCAGCCGCGCGCCACAGGCGGTCATATTCCGTCGACTGCCGCTTGAAGCCGGCAGGCTCGGCGTCGGCATAGGCGACCACGATGGGGCAGCCGACGCGCGGGATATTGGCCGCGGGGCTCAGCCGCTCGACCATACCGTCATCCAGCCTGATCCAGTCTTGCACGAAGGATTTTGCAATCGGGGCGAGGTGGAACAGACCGCTGATCGGCATGGCGCCCTTGACGATGTCTTCCGGCACACCGAACGCGTCGTGCCAGCCGCCCGCCAGCACTGCGCCGGTCAGATGGCCGCCGGCAGAACTTCCGCCGACATAAATCCGGTCCGGATCGATCCCGTAAGCGCGCCCGTTCTTCCAGAGGAAGCTCACGGCCGCACGCACCTCGCGCACGATCTCTTCCAGGGTGACTTCGGGCGCCAGCCTGTAGTCCACCACCGCCGTGGCGATGCCGTGGCTGGCGAGCATGCCGGCCATGAAAGCGGAGTCGTGCTTCGAGAGCATTCGCCAATAGCCACCATGGATGAACACGAAGACGGGCCGCGGCTCCGAGCCGGTGCCGTAAATGTCGATCGTCTGCCCGCTCTCGGGGTCATAGACGACGTCGAGATGCGTGGCGAGGCCGCGCATCTCATCGGAACGGCTGCGGTAGTTGCGCATCTCGGCCTCGAAGACCTCGGGCGTCACCGACGCGCGCGCTGTAATCGCGATCGATAATTTCCCGCGGCCAGCTGGCTTCTTCGGCAAGCACACTCATGCGCAATTCCTTTGTCGATTCCCGGCCGCCAGCTTACGAAAGCGCGGATGACGTCAGCCACCATTTTCGGCTGTTCCCGCCTCGGAAAATGTGTCCGGCACGACACGTCGAGCTTCGCTGCGACGACCGAAACGGCCCCGCTGGAAGGATCTATTAACCACTCGCTTCCTATTGCTCAACGGACGTCTCCTCGGCGAATCTTGAGTACAGGATCCATGACCCTCCATCGAACCTACCTTTCGCCCTTGGCTTCGCACGATGAGGGCGAAGCAAATCACTTTGAAGACAGGCGCAATGCGCCGAACGGCGTGCCGCACGCAGCAGCGAACGGCCGCAATCCGCAGTTCGCCCCGCGCCAGGCGCCTCAGAAGAAGGCTGTCGCGGCTGAAAGCTATTTTGTTCATTCCACGATGCAGGATCACTTCTTCCTGGCTCCAAATGTCCGCTTCACCCGCACTCCCGAACACGAACTGATGAAGCGTCGCTCGCCTCAGGGCGAAGCCGAGACCGTGCAACCACAGACGAATGCCATGAATACTCCCTCGCGCCAGCCGATGACGCAGCCTGCTCCAATCGCGCCGACGCCATCGCCCAGCGCCCCCGTGCCTTCAGCATCGACGGTAAGCCATCAGCCCGCCGCGCAAGTCGCTCAGCCGGCAGTTGGCACCGTCAGGCCTGGAGTAGCGGCAACGCCGACCGGCAAAACCCCTTCGCTGCACCGCGTCGTCGAAATGGCACAGGTGCTTCCGCGGGTCGCCACGGCGGTGACCGCGGCACCGCAGCCGTTGCCCCAGGAACCTGCTCCCGAGCCCGAAGTCGCGCCGGCCGAAACGGCAAGAGCCGAAGACACACGCTGGTCCTTCCTTTCCGACCACGCCTTCTTCGAATTCGTGTCGCCGGAGGCCATGGACGGGCCGACGCTCGTCGCGCCAACCGGTGTGGGCGGTTCCGTAGCCTGGAGCCAGCAGCAATTCCGCTCGGCGACGAACGAGATCACAGCGCTCTATCGCGTCATCGAATGCCATCCCGGCACGCAGGTCGCCCCTGCCCTGCCGGAGGTCGCGGCCTCGACAGTTGCTGCCGAAGCCAGTGGGGAAGTGCCCGAAGCCCGCGCAACCGAACCGGCGCAGCTGACGCCGGCTGCCATCATTGCCTCCGCCGCTCCCGCGGTCGCAGCCCCTGTGGAAGAGATTGCCACCGCGCCGGCCAAGGAAGTCACCGCAACCTCCGCATCCGAAGCCGTCACGGTCTCGACAGCCGAAGTTGTCACGGCCCCGGCGGTGGAAACGGTAGTGGTTCCGCGCGTGGAAGCTGCTGCGACTGCACCCGTGGAGATCGTAGCTCTCCCCGTGGCAGAGGCCGCGCCGATCCCGGCTGCGGAGAGCCAAGCCGCCTCCGAAACGGTCAGGAAGGTGGAAATCACCATGCCGGTTCCGACCGCACGCACGACGCTGCCGCCGCTCGGCGGCGCGACGCTGCCCGGCGCGGTCGATGGCTATCAACTGCCCTCCGAAGACCTCCTGCAGGAGCCGCCGGCTGGACAGGGCTTTTACATGTCGCAGGAGCGGCTGGAACAGAATGCCGACCTGCTGGAAAGCGTGCTCGAAGACTTTGGCGTGCGCGGCGAGATCATCCATGTGCGTCCCGGCCCTGTCGTCACGCTCTATGAGTTCGAGCCGGCCCCTGGCGTAAAATCCTCCCGCGTGATCGGCCTTGCCGACGACATTGCGCGTTCCATGTCGGCCATTTCCGCGCGCGTCGCGGTGGTTCCGGGCCGCAACGTCATCGGCATCGAACTGCCGAACGAGACGCGCGAGACGGTCTATTTCCGCGAGCTGATCGAATCCGCGGACTTCCGCGAAACCGGCTGCAAGCTGGCGCTCTGCCTTGGCAAAACCATCGGCGGCGAACCGGTCATCGCCGAGCTTGCGAAGATGCCGCACCTCTTGGTCGCCGGCACCACCGGCTCGGGCAAGTCGGTCGCCATCAACACGATGATCCTGTCGCTGCTCTACCGGCTGAAGCCGGAAGAGTGCCGCTTGATCATGGTCGATCCGAAGATGCTGGAACTCTCCGTCTATGACGGCATCCCGCATCTGCTGACGCCCGTCGTCACCGACCCGAAGAAGGCCGTCACGGCGCTTAAATGGGCCGTGCGCGAGATGGAGGACCGCTATCGCAAGATGGCGCGGCTCGGCGTGCGCAACATCGACGGCTACAACCAGCGCGCCGCGGCCGCCCGCGAGAACGGCGAGACCGTCACCATGCAGGTGCAGACCGGCTTCGAGAAAGGCACCGGCGCGCCGCTGTTCGAGGAGCAAGAAATCGACCTGGCGCCGATGCCTTACATCGTCGTCATCGTCGACGAGATGGCCGACCTGATGATGGTGGCCGGCAAGGAGATCGAAGGTGCCATCCAGCGTCTGGCGCAGATGGCGCGCGCGGCAGGTATCCACCTGATCATGGCCACGCAGCGGCCTTCGGTCGACGTCATCACCGGCACGATCAAAGCGAACTTCCCCACCCGCATCTCCTTCCAGGTGACGTCGAAGATCGACAGCCGCACCATTTTGGGCGAACAGGGTGCCGAACAGCTTCTGGGCCAAGGCGACATGCTGCACATGGCCGGCGGCGGTCGCATCGCCCGCGTCCACGGCCCGTTCGTTTCCGACGCCGAGGTCGAGCATGTCGTGGCGCATCTGAAGGCTCAGGGCCGCCCCGAATATCTCGAGACGGTCACGGCCGACGAGGACGAGGAAGAGCCCGAAGCCGAACAGGCACCTGTCTTCGACAAGGGCGCGGTAGCCGCCGAGGATGCGGACTCGATCTATGACGAGGCGGTGAAGGTGGTTCTTCGCGACAAGAAGTGCTCGACCTCCTACATCCAGCGCCGCCTTGGTATCGGCTACAACCGCGCCGCCTCGCTGGTCGAGCGGATGGAGAAGGAAGGCATCGTCGGGGCTCCCAACCATGTGGGAAAACGCGAAATACTGCTGGGTCGGCGCGACCATGCCGGCGCACCGGAGAAGGACGACATGGACTGACCGGCGGCGGGGGCGGTTCCGCCGCCCCCTGCCCTATCGGCCACGCGGGCAAACAGGCGGATTCTGCCAATTCGCAAGAGCAGCCCTCCCCGCTTCGGGCCCGGGAACCGAGCTTGTCCGATTGCCGCGGAGGCTTATACTTCGGCCCGGCAGTCGGCGACCGGTCAGGGATTTGTCTGAACAGGCTTTTCACGGTCTGCAGGGCTGGAAACGAAAGGGGCGTCAGAGGTGGATGTGCAGCAGGCCAGTGATGCCGTCGATCCCGCTTTCGCGCCGGTTCACCAGCAGGTCTACCAGACCCTACGCGAGAACCTGATAACCGGCCGCTTCTCGCCCGGCGAAGCCATCAGCCTGCGCAGTATCAGCGAGATGCTGGGTGTCGGCATGATGCCGGCGCGCGAAGCCATCCGGCGGCTTGCGGCCGAGAACGCACTTGAGATCCAGCAGAATCGACGCGTTTGCGTGCCCCGGCTCACGGTGTCGCGTTTCGAAGAACTGATGCAGGCGCGGGTGGCGCTCGAACCGATCTGCGCGGCGCGCGCGCTGCCTTATGTGGACGCCGCCCGGCTCGAACGGATGATCGCTTTCGACACCGAGATGAACGAGAGCTACAGGTCCGGCAGCGCCGATGCCTACATGCTGACCAACTACCGCTTCCACTTCGAGCTTTACCGGGCCGGAGGATCCGAGGTGCTGGTGCCGCTGCTCGAAAGCATCTGGGTCCAGTTCGGGCCCTTCATGCGGACGGTCTACAACCTCGTAGAAGCCACGAACGTCATCGACAAGCACAGTATCGCCATCGACGCGATCCGCCGCAAGGATGCGGAGGCCCTGAAGCTGGCAATCCACGCCGACATCCTCGACAGCGTCTACCTACTGCGCAAAACCTTGCAAGACCAAGCTTGAGCGTTTGCGGCGGCTCGGCCTAGCCCTTGCGCTCCTGCAGGATGTTGCCGCCATCCACCACCAGAACCGAGCCGTTGACGTAGCTCGCCCCGTCGGAGGCGAGGAAGACCACGGCGGCGGCGATCTCGTCCGGCGAACCCGCCCGGCCCGGAGGCGTGCGGCGCGCGGCTTCCCGTTCCTCCCGCGTCGAGGCACCGGTTTCGACCCAACCCGGCGCGACAGCATTCACGGTGATGCCATGGCGCGCGATTTCCAGCGCAAGCGCATGGGTCAGGCCCACCATTCCGGCCTTCGCGGCGGAATAGGCCGACTCGCCCTCGTTGGACACATAAGGCCCGGTGACCGATGCGATGTTGACCACGCGGCCGTGGCCGTTCTCGACCATTTTCGGCAGGAAGGCGCGCGTGACCAGAAATGCCGTCTTCAGGCTGACGTCGATCCCTCTGTTCCAATCGCTCTCGGTCAACTCCATGAATAGTTTCTGGACGGCCGGCTGCGCGGCGGTTCCCATCCCTGCATTGTTGACGAGGATGTCGACGTCGCCGATTTCCGCGTGCAGGCGCTCGACCTGCGCGGCGTCGGTCAAGTCGGCAGCAGCTGCCTTGACCTCGATGCCTTCGGCCCGGAGTTCTTCTGCCCGCTCGAAGATGCGATTGGAGGACGACGTGATGGCGACCGACAGTCCCGCCTTGTCTAGTGCACGGGCGATCGCGATGCCGATGCCATCAGGGGCGCCGGCGCCAGTGACGAGTGCGGTTCTGGATTTCGCTTGCATGGATGGTCCTCCCTCGCCGGCTCAATAACCTGCTGTCACGCCGAAATCGATCGGCAGCGCCGTGCCCGTGATTGGCGCAGCGCCCGGCTGGCAGAGGAAGTGGATCAGCCCAGCGATCTCCTCGACCTTGATGAAACGGGCCGTATCGCCCTGTGGATAGTGCGACAGAAGCTTGCGCTTGTAGCCATCCGGATCGCCGCCGCCATAGGTCGTGGCCTGGTACTCGATCATCGGCGTCGCGACATCGGCGGGGCACACGGCATTGACCCGCACGCCATGCGGCGCGAGCTCCAGCGCGAGCGCCTTGGTCAGCAGGACAAGCCCGCCCTTGGAGGCGCAATAGACCGCCGCGCCGTTGTTACCCACCAGGCCGGCGTCCGACGAAATGTTCACGATCACCCCGCGCGAGGCGATCAAGTGCGGCGTGGCGGCAGCGATCAGGAAGAACGCGCCCTTGAGGTTGACGTCGAGCACGCGGTCCCAGTCCTGCTCACTGACCTCCGCGGACGGTCCTTCGAGCCAGACGCCCGCGGCATTGACCAGCACGTCGATGCCGCCGCCCCACTCCGCAGCCGAAGCGACTGCCTCCTTGCATGCCGCAACGGAGCGGATGTCGAAGGCAAGGCACAGCGCCTCGCCGCCTGCTGCCTCGATCCGCTCCTTTGCCTCGTCGAGCCTTGGGCCCGCGAGGTCCGCGACCACGACGCGGTTGCCGTCGGCCGCAAAGCGCAGCGCGGTTGCGATGCCCATGCCGCCCGCGCCACCTGCAATCATCACCGTTTTGCGCGACATTGGGTCCACTCCTCCAACAGACTGTTTTCGCAACGACGACGCCATGGCGCCGTCGTTGCGTCAATTGCAAAATGCCCGCCACAGCGCAAGCACGGCGGGTGCGTTCACGACCTTAAGCAGCCGCCTTGGTCGCGGCGAGTTCGCCAAGCACGTCGCGATAGGCGCGGACCAGCCCTTGCGCCTCGTGCTCTTCCAGCGGAGGCGCGACGAGGATCATGTTGTGGAACGGCGTGACGAGGAAGCCGCGGTTGAGCAAGGCCAGATGCAGTGCCGATTCGATGGTCGACGAAGCGGCAGCGCGGGCTTCCACGGCATTGCGCACCGGTGTATCGGTAAAGACCACCTCCAGACGCGCGCCGACGCGCGTCACCGTCCAAGGCAGGCCACAATCGGCAATGGCCGCGCGCAGGCCTTCGTCAATCACGTCTGCCTGGCGGCCCATGCGGGCATAGGTCTCGGCGGTCACGATCTGTTCAAGGCTTGCGCGCAGACAGGCCAGCTGCAGCGCGCTTCCGGAAAGCGTGGTGCCGATGCCCGAATGGCCCGACGTTTCGCGCGCCTTCCTTGCCTTGTCGAGCAGAGCGGCGACGTCGAACGTCATGCCCCATATGCTGACGGGAATGCCACCGCCGATCGGCTTGCCCATGACCAGGATGTCAGGTTCCAGACCATGCACTGCCGTGTAGCCGCCGAGCCCCGAGGAAATCGTGTGGGTTTCGTCGAGCAGCAGCAGTGTGCCGGCCTCGCGGGTCAGGCGGCGCAGGACGTCGTGAAAGCCTTCCTCAGGCAGGATCATGCCGCAGTTGGTCATCACCGGCTCGGCCAACACGCAGGCCACCTCGCCGGAGGCGAGTGCCGCGCGCAGCGCCTCCTCGTCGTTGAACGGAATCGAGATGGTGTTCTCGCCAAGATCGACCGCCTGCCCCAGCAGGCTCGCGCGAGAAAGCGTCTTGCCGTCGACCAGATCGACCAGCGTTTCGTCCACCGAACCATGATAGCAGCCGTCGAAGACCAGAATCTTGCGCCGGCCGGTGACGGCACGTGCGGCGCGGATGGCGAAGCGGTTGGCGTCGCTCGCTGTGGCCGCGATCTGCCAGCGCGGCAGGCCGAAGCGTTCGACAAGCAGTGACGCCACGACGTTTGCATCGGCCGAAGGCAGCATGGTCGTCAGGCCACGATGGGCTACGCCTTCGAGGGCGCGCAGGATCGGCGCCGGGCCGTGGCCGAACATCGCGCCGGTGTCGCCGAGGCAAAGGTCGACCACTTCATTGCCGTCGACATCGGTGAGCCTAACCCCGCTGGCCCTGTCGACGATCATCGGGAATGGCATCGGCCAATCGAGCATCCAATGCATCGGCACTCCGTCGAAGAAGCCATTGCCTGCCTGCGTGGATGCCAAAGCCTTTGGACGCCGCTCGGTATATATGCGAGCTTCGACGGACAACATGGCGGCGGCGCGGGCTTCGATCTCCGCCAAAGCTGGGTTTTGCTGATTCAATCTATGCCCCCTCCGGTAAATCATGATCACGATCTATATTTTTGGCTCGACACAATGTCAACAAATGCAAAAGTTTTGACCCAGACCCTAACGAACGATTATCAATATCGTGATCACAATTTATCAAACCGTGCCAATCTCCACAGGACCGACCGATGACTGAAGACAATCTCCACATCGTGGAAGCCACCATCCCGCAACTGCGCCGGGCGCTCGATGCCGGCACTGTCACCAGCGTGGAGTTGGTCGCGGCCTATTTCAGGCGCATCGGCTATTACGACCGGCACGGCATTGCCTTGAACGCGGTTCCGGTCCTCAACCCGACTATTTTCGAGGAGGCCGCTGCCTCCGACCGGCGCCGCAGGAATGGCAAAACGCTCGGGCCGCTCGACGGCATCCCCTATACGGCCAAGGACAGCTACAAGGTCGCCGGCCTGACCGTAGCCTCCGGCTCGCCCGCCTTCGAGGATCTCATTGCCAATGAAGACGCCTTCACCATCGAAAGGCTGCGCGCTGGCGGCGCGGTCCTGATCGGGCGCACCAACATGCCGCCCGTGGCCAATGGCGGCATGCAGCGCGGCGTCTATGGCCGTGCCGAAAGCCCCTACAATGCCAACTACCTCACGGCAGCCTTCGGATCCGGCTCATCCAATGGTTCAGGCACGGCGACGGCGGCAAGCTTCGGCGCTTTCGGGCTTGGCGAGGAAACCTGGTCGTCGGGCCGCGCGCCGGCCTCGAACAATGCGCTGGTGGCCTATACGCCGTCGCGTGGCGTGATTTCGGTTCGGGGCAACTGGCCGCTGGTGCCGACCATGGATGTGGTCGTGCCGCATACGCGAAGCGTCGGCGACCTGCTCGAACTGCTCGACGTGATCGTCGCGGACGACCACACGACGCGCGGCGACTTCTGGCGCGTCCAGCCATGGGTCTCCATTCCGCCAAGTTCGGCCCTGCGCCCGCCCCGCTATACCGAACTCGCACTCGAAGGATCATTGGCCGGCAAAAAGATCGGCGTGCCGCGCATGTATATCGGTCGCGACACCGGCGCCAATGCGCCGATCGAGACGCGCGCTTCGGTGCTCGCGCTGTGGGAACAGGCGGCGGCCGACCTGCGACGGCTTGGCGCGGCGGTGGTGGCAGTCGATTTTCCGGTGGTCTCAAACTACGAGCGCGACCGGCCCGGTGCAAAATCCATGGTGGATCGCGGTCTGGTTCCCGCAGAATTTGCCGAGCGGGAAATCTGGGACCTCAGCATCTGGTCGTGGGACGATTTCTTGCGCGCCAATGGCGACCCCGCCATTCCGGATCTGGCATCGGTTGACGGCGCAAAGATCTTTCCGCAGCCGCCAGGCGCCCTGCCCGACCGCTATGGCGACGATATCGACCTCGCTGACTATGTGAAGCGGGCTCGGCAAGGTGTCGCCGATCTAGAAAGCATCCCGCACATCGAGCGCGGCCTTAAGGGTCTGGAGGAAACACGCCGGATCGACTTCGAGGACTGGCTGGATGCCGAGGGCCTGGACGCCGTGGTGTTCCCCGCCGCAGCCGATGTCGGCCCGGCCGACGCCGACGTGAACGAGGCTTCCGCGCGGCTTGCCTGGCGCAACGGGACCTGGGTTTCGAACGGAAATCTGGTGCCGCGGCACCTGGGTATTCCGACTGTCACCGTGCCAATGGGAACCATGGCGGATATCGGCATGCCGGTCGGCCTCACATTCGCCGGCAAGGCCTATGACGACACGCTGCTTCTGCGCCTGGCCGGGGATTTCGAACGCTCCGGCTCGCGCCGCACCAGCCCGCCTAGGACACCGGAACTTGCGGACGATGTTTTTGTCCCGCGCGAGCGGGCTGAAAGCACCGAGGCAGAGTTGCCCAAGGTCACGCTTCACGTCGAGACGCGACAGCAGGGCGAGCACGACGAGGTAATTGTCACGCTCGATGTGGAACGTGCAAACGACGCCGAGTGTGAGCTGAAGGTCCACATCAATGGCGAACCCCTCTATATGCAGCGAGCAGGCACTCGCTTCAGCGGCCGCGTTCTCGTTCCTGCCGAAACGCACAGGGGTTTTCACAGCGTGTGGCGCGGTTCATACGGTTCGATCGTGACTGCGGTCATCCGCCTCAAGGACGGACGCAGCGCCGGCGCCTACACGGTCACGGGCGGCATCGCCTGATTGCAAAAACGGCGTAACCGGGTTTCCGGTTACGCCGTTTTGTTCTTAGAGCCGTCAGCAGGTGCTAGACGGCACCTCAGTCGTGCATCTTGAGTTCGCCGGCTTCAATGCGGATCGGCAGCACATTCTCGGCCGGCGGCAACGGGCACACGGCATGGACGCTGAAGGCGCAGGGCGGATTGATCGCCTTGTTGAAGTCCAACACGATGGTGTCGGCCGTGATGTCCTCGCCAAAGAGGAAGCGCGAGGCCGGATAGGTCTTGTCGCGCGCGGTCTGGTCCCGCAGCACGAATTGCGGCATCTGCGGCGTACCGTGGGTCGGCAGCAATTCATAGCGCACGCCATCGCGCGTGAAGGCGGCCTTGTGAGTGATCGTCACATCGGTCGGAATGCCCAGCACCGTGTCGACCGTCATCTCGATCGGCTTTTCCAGCGGGATCCAGTCGGCAACGATGCGCCAGCTCGGATCCGTCGGAAAAGACTCGATGCCGGCGAATTCGCCGGGCGCAGTGGACTGCGTGTCGCGCACACGCAACGCGTTCTGGCCGTTCAGCGTCGTCACTTCGAGCAGCAGCTGGCCAGCGGTGAAGCGCGGCGGGTGTTTCTTGTCGAGCTTCAGCAGGATGGGCTGCGAACCGTCCGCCGGCGAGAAGGCGACGCCGCCGTCCGAGCCTTGCGTCAGCGTCCCGACATGGGCGGGACCGGCCGAAAGCACGATGTCATTGTCCTCGGCCGAGCCGACCGTCACCGAGCCCGGCTCCAGCCACCAGCGGCCGATGATGTTGAGCCAGCCGTCGTCGGCCTTGAGATGGGCCAGCCGCTTGGCGCGCCAGTCTTCGATGCTGCGGATGTAGTCGGTCGTCGTCATACTGCTTGCCTTTGGTCTCGAAATTTTCCCGCGCCCTATCTAGGCATCCGGGGAACGCTTTGCAGCAGCTTTTGCGTGTAAGGATGCTGCGGGGCGTCCAATATCTCGCGAGTGTTGCCGCTTTCCACTATATGACCGCGTTCCAGGATGATGATCTCCTCGCAGAGCGAAGCGACCACGCCCAGGTCGTGCGAGACGAACACCAGCGTCATGTTTTCCGACAGGCGCTTGAACAGGTCGACGATGCGGATGCGCGTCGAAAGGTCGAGCGCGCTGACCGCCTCGTCAGCCAGCACGAGTTGCGGCCGGGCAACGATGGCGCGGGCAATGGCGATGCGCTGGCGCTGGCCGCCGGAGAATTCGTGCGGATAGCGGTTGATGGCATCCGCCGGCAGGCCAACCGCATCGAGCGCCGCGGCCACCGCTTCGCCATGCGCGCCCGGAATGCGCAGCGACTGCAGCGGCTCGGAGATGATGTCCCGCACCTTCTGGCGCGGGTCGAGCGAGGAATACGGGTCCTGGAAGACTGCCTGCACCGAGCGGCGATAGTCGCGCATGAAGCCGCGGCTGGACGGGTCGAGGACGGAGCCGCCAAAATTGATCGTTCCGCCGGTCGGCTTGGTCAGCCCCAGAAGCAGGCGTAGAATCGTCGTCTTGCCCGAGCCAGACTCGCCGACAAGGCCGACGCTCACGCCCTTCTTCACCGCAAAGGAAACGCCGTGAAGCACCTGGCGCTGTCGGCCGTAGCCGAAGGTCACATCGCGCACATCGAGCAGGGTCATGCCGTTCCCTCAAGTGCGTTGTCGAAGGAGCGTGCCGCCTCGACGAGGGTCTTCGTATAGTCGTGGCGCGGCTGGTCGAAGACAGCCTTCACGGGCCCCTCTTCCACCGCGCGGCCATTGCGCAGCACCGTCACGCGATCCACCACGGTGGCAACCACCGGCAGGTCGTGGCTGATGAACAAAAGCGCCATGCCAAGCTCGCGCACCAGGCTGTCGAGCAGTTTCAGGATTTCCGCCTGCGTGGTCACGTCGAGCGCGGTCGTCGGCTCGTCGGCAATCAGCAGCTTCGGCTTGCAGGCGAGCGCCATGGCAATCGCCACGCGCTGGCGCTGGCCGCCTGAAATCTCGTGCGGGTAGGAATTCGCGATCCGCTCCGGCTGCGGCAGCGCGACATGGTCCAGGAATTGCAGCACCTCGCGGTCGACTTCCCGGCGCGGGGGCGACTTGCCTTCGCGGGCCAGACGCCGCCCCAGCGGCCCCGCAACCTGCGTGCCAATCTTCATCAAAGGGTCGAGCGCGGTCAGCGGTTCCTGAAACACCACGGCAACCGACGAGCCGCGCAGGCCATTCAGCGTACGTTCGAGCGTGCCGACCACCTGCTGGCCGTCGAGCAGGATCGAGCCGGCGGGGACGATGGACTTGGGCAAAAGGCCCGTCACCGCCATGGCGGTCAGCGACTTGCCCGAGCCGGATTCGCCGATCAGCCCCATGCGCTCGCCTGCGCCGAGGGAGAATGACAGGTCGGAGACCAGCGTCTTGTCGCCGGTCTTCAGCGTGAGCCCATCGACGGAAAGGAGCGGCGTCATCGCGAGATCCTCCGCGTCGGGTCGCCGATGTCGCGCAAACCGTCCGCCAGAAGGTTGATGCCGATCACCAGCGTCACCAGCGCAATGCCCGGCGCGATGGCCCCAATGGGGGCAGTGTAGACCGTGCCCTGTGCTTCCTGCAGCAGGCGACCCCAGGAGGCATTGGGCGGCGGTGCGCCGAGGCCGAGATAGGACAGCGAGGATTCGGCAATGACAGCGATACCGAATTGCAGCGCGAAATTGACGCTGAGCGTGGGCCAGATGTTGGGCAGCACATGCCGGACCACTACGCCCGGCCACGAGGTGCCGGAGGTTCGCGAGGCGGTAATGTAGTCGTTCTGCAGCACCCGCTTGGCAAGGATGCGCGTCAGCCGAGCCACGATTGCCGACATGGCAATGCCGAGCGCCAGGATGGCCGACCACAGGCTGGCGCCTTCGCTAGCCGCCACCACCAGCATAGCGAGCAGCAGCGTCGGAAACGCGATGAGGATATCCAGCGTGGCGGCCAGCGCGTCGTCCAGAAAGCGCGTGGCGAAGGCCGCGAGCAGGCCGATGGTGACGCCGATGGCCGCGCCGATGGCGACCGCGCCGGCCCCGACGATGAGCGCGATGCGCGATCCGATCATGATCTGAGTGAAGAAATCCCGCCCCAGCCGGTCGGTGCCTGCCCAATGGATGAATGATGGTGGCTCGAGCCGGCCGCCGGTCGTGCTGGTCGGATCGTAAGGCGTCCAGAACAGCGTGAGCAAGGCGATGGCGACATGGATGCCGACCAGGATCAGGCCGATGGTGAACGTCGGCGACCAGCGCGGCTTGCGGGCGGCCGTAACCACTGCTGGCGTAAGTTCGTCGGCAGCGCTCATGACGCAGCTCCTGCCTTGTCGCGCAGTCTCGGGTCGATCAAACGCTGGGCGAGGTCGGCCGTGAAGCCGACCAGGAGCACCAGAAGCGTTGAGACGAAGAGCACGCCCTGCACATTGGGATAGTCGCGCTGCTGGATGCCCAGCAGCAGCATCGAGCCCAGGCCCGGCAACGTGAAGACCCGCTCGACCACGACCGCGCCGAGGAAGGCTGACGCCAACTCGATGCCGAGAATGGAAATGACGGGCACGGCGCCGTTGCGGATGCCATGCCGGACGAGCGCTTCCGTGAAGGTGGAACCGAGCGCACGCGCGGTGCGCAGATAATCGCTGCCCAGCACGTCCAGCGTAGCCGTGCGCACATAGCGCAGCAGCGAGGCGGACATGACGATGGCGAGCGTCAGCACCGGAAGTGTCAGGGCGCGCAGCGCTTCGGCCGGCGCATGCCAACCGCGCGATGGAAAGCCTCCTGACGGGAAGACGCGAATGTTCACGGCAAAGGCCGTGACCAGCAGGATGCCGACCCAGAAGACCGGAATGGCGATACCGAGCTGCGAGACGGTCGAAATGGCCGCGCCATACCAGCGATCGGCCTTCACCGCCGAGACGATGCCAAACGGCACGGCGATGACGATGGCAAGGGTGAAAGCCAGCAAGGTCAGCGGCAGCGTGACCGTCAGGCGCGCGACGATCTCATCCGCCACAGGCGCGCGGCTGATGAAGGAGTTACCGAGGTCGAAGCTGGCGAGACTGCCGACAAAGCGCACGAACTGTTCGCCCAGCGGCAGGTTCGAGCCGAGCTGCTCGCGCGCGGCCTCGATTTGCTGCGGGTCGGCGCCGACCGACAGCAGCGTGTTGGCCGGGTCGCCGGGAAGCAGCCGGAGCAGCACGAAAAGGACTAGCGATGCAATGAAGAGCGACAGGACCAGTATGGCGAGCCGCCGAACGACGTAGGAAAAAATGACGGCTCCCTTTCGTCCCCAACAGAAACATCGTGCGGAAGGGCTTCCGCACGATGTTCGATACAGCACAGGTCGACGCCCCTAATAAGGCGTCGGTGTCAGCTTTTCAGGCTCAGTCCGCGCTCTTCTTGATGCCGTAGGCGAAGAACTGCGAGTTCAGACCGTTGACCGGATAGCCGCTGACGTTGGCCTTCGATATCACGATCTGCGGATAGAGATAAAGCCAGCTGCTGGCCGCATCTTCGGCGATGGTGCGGTTGGCCTCGGTCAGCTTGGCGGTCTGCTCGTCCGTCGTCGTGCTGGTTTCGGCCGACTTGATCAGGTCCACGACCTTGGGGTTGTTGTAGCCCCAGTAGAAGTCGGGATTGCCGTAGAACACGATGTCGCGATGGTTGACGTGCTCCTGCAGCGTCGCCTGGAAATCGTGCGCCTTGTAAATCTTCGTGTACCACTCGTTGGCCGTGATCACGTTGATGTTGACGGTAATGCCGACCTTGGCCAGCTCGCTCTTGATGAACTGGGCAACGATCGGATGCGGATCGTAGTTAGGCGTGTCGAGCGTAAACGTGAAGCCGTCTGCGTGGCCGGCCTCGGCGAGCAGCGCCTTGGCGCTATCCACGTCATACGGATCGACGCCGTTCAGATCGACATACCACGGGTCTGTCGGCGGCACGAAGGAGCCGATCAACGTGCCGTACTCGCCCCAGATCGAGTTGAGGAGCTTCTTCTTGTCGATGGCGCGGGCAATCGCCTTGCGCACCTTGACGTCGTTGAAGGGCTCGACGCGATCGTTGAAGGCGAACAGTTCCTTGGTGGTGGACTTGCCTTCGCTGACCGTGAATTCGGCGTTGTCCTTGAACTGGGCGAGCGAATCCGGGCTCTGAACGCCGGTGATGACGTCCACCGCGCCGGTCAGCAGGGCGTTGTTGAGCGCGGTCGCGTCGGTGAAGTAGTTGAACACCACCTCGCCATTGGTCGGCTTTTCGCCCCAATAGCTGTCGGAGCGCTTGAGCGACAGCGTCGAGCCGCGGCGCCAGTCTTCCAGCTTGTAGGGGCCGGTGCCGTCTTCGCCCGACGTCAGGTCCTTGGCGGCGTCGTTGACGATCCAGACGTAGCTCAGATTGTAGGGCAGCGAGATAGAGCGCGAGGATAGCTTGACGACGACGGTGTTGTCGTCCGGCGTCTCGATCGAGGTGATGGGCTCGAGGCTCTTCTTGCGCGAGCTCTTGGAATCGGGGCCGACGACGCGCTCGATGCTGAACTTCACGTCCTTGGCAGTCAGCGGATCGCCGGAGTGGAACTTGACGTTCGGCTGCAGCGTGAAGGTGTAGGTCAGGCCGTCGTCGCTGACCTTGTAGTCGCTGGCGAGCACTTTTTCGACCGAGCCTGCGTCGGTCAGGCGGAACAGCCCCTCATAGACGTTGCTGTTGAACGCCTCGTTGATGCCCTGGCCAGCGCCAGCAATGTTGTCGAGATTCTGCGGCTCGTAGAGCGAGCCGATCTTGATCGACGCGTCGACATCATAATTCTCTGCCGCCTGAAGGGCGGAGCTCGCCGACAGGAAGCCGGCAAAGGCGGCCGTGACCGCAAGGGCGCGCACGCCGTACCGGCCCGAATATTTGCCCAACAGGGCCGTTGCACCAATCATTCAAACTGCTCCTGACACAGATGTTCGTTGCTACAGGGAAAGCAGACGATTTTCGATCAGGAAACCATCCCCCACCCCGTCGACCCACGGCATAGGACGCGCCCGCTTGCCTTGAGACGACGTGAGCTTTGCCCGGTGTTGTCCCAACCGTCGGGCCGCTCATTTGCCCCAACATACAGCGGGCCCGGCGCAAAGCCGAGGAGATAGAAAATTCGATTCAGAGGAATTTTTGGAAATCCATTCCAGATTTAAGCCGCTGTCGACATAGGCGTTTCGACGGCACGTTCATACCGCTGCGGCATGGAAACGACTCTGCGGCATTCATGCCGGGACGAGTGGCGCAAGATATCAAAGGCCGTTCGTCTGCAGGTCGCGAAAGCGAGCCGCTGCCTCGGTGCGATTGTGGGCGCCTAGCTTGCTGATGATGTTGTGGAGATGGATCTTGACTGTGTGCTCGGAGAGCTGGAACGCCGCAGCGATGCTCTTGTTCTGCAGCCCGCGCGAGACCATTTCCAGGATCTGAACCTCGCGAGCGGTGAGGTCGCCCATATGCGTGCGACCTCGCACTTCCTGCCCCGGAGGTCCGGCCGCCTCGTCGGTGAGTTTCTTCGCATATGAATGGATGAGACCTGCCGGAAAATACTCTCCGCCACGCAGCATGAGCCGAACCACTGACAGCCAGACGTCCAGCCGGAGGTTCATCGGCAGCACGCCGCGCACAAGGCGTGAGCCAAAAATGTCGGAGACAGAAAACGCGGGATTGCGATCATCGATCTCGATGACGGCCGTCAGGGCCTGCGGATGAAGGAGAGAAAGATCGGCCGCCCTGGCTTCGGCCGCCTTCAGCAGCGCCGCGTCGACCAGGATGAGGGATACCGAATGCTCGAAGCTGGTGCAGGCTTCCTCGACGCTTTCGACCTGCTCCACGAGCACCCACGGGAATTCATGCTCAAGCGCATAGACAAGGCTTTCCGAAACCGTACCGAGCCTCGCGATGAACAGGACAACCCGCCGAGGTTCCGACACCCTGCCCGCCCGCCCGGCCCATCTGATGCCGGTTTCGCCCTCTGCACTGATAGTAGCCAACGCAATACACCCTTACGCAGTTTCTACTGTGCCGGGATAGGTTTCGGCATGTGAACCATAGCGCGAAGGTGCGCCAATCACGACAACCCAATACGGCTGAGACGTGGCCCCCGGCGGGGTGAAGCCGGCGAAGCAACTTACATCCATGGTCATCCGGAAGGACTAGGGTGAGCGATTTCAAACCCTTGCGCGCGGCAACTGCAAAGTGGGCTGACGCTGTTTGGGATTGACCGGTCTCGAGAAGGCAACTCGACGTCGAAATCAGGAACGGAGCGCGCGCGACAGATACCGCGTAGTCGGCGCCTCAATGAAGACGAATATAACGATGGCAATGCATGTAACCACGAAAGGCGTCGCAACAAGAATTGCTGTCGGCACGTAGATCGTTCCCTGATGGGATGACAGAATTTCTTCGGAGACACCGTTCACGAATTGGTGGCAGAGGTAGATCGAATAAGTGCACTTTGCGAGAAAGTTCACGAGCTCGAAATTCAAAGCCAATCCGATTTGCTCAAGCGTCACTGCGCCGAGCAGGATCCCAGACGCAGGAGCTCCCAAGGCGAGCAGGCGTGGCACGGACGGCCAAAGATAGGGCCGCAATATCACCGCCGCTGTGCAGATGGCGATTATCGCAATCGCGGTCAGTAACAGGGGCTGCTTCGGCAAAGCCGCTGTGGCTCGGCTCGTGACAAATTTGTAGATCAAAACACCGAAGACGAAATCGACCAGGATCGGATCGGTGTATGCGTGAAGTGCACGATTGGTGGGGTTGAACAGCATCCCCATCAGCGCAAGCGCGGCTACGAAAGCCGCGGCCAGGTACACGCCTTGCCGGACGCTCGCGAGTTGAAACGCGGCTGTAATGACATTGAATTCAACGATCACGATCAAGGTCCAGGTCGGATGCAGGATCGGATATGGACCGTAAGGGACGAAGGCTAGCGACATCACAAGCTCTCGCATCGTGTGTGGCTCGTCGCCGGTGGCATAGTTCTTCACCAAGAAGGCGAGAATGGTGAAGAGGAAATAGAGCGGCAATATCCGAATGGCCCGATCCCGCAGATAGACTAATCCGGGCTTGCCGGACCGGCCAAGGACTTGGGCGGTCAAAAAGCCAGCTACCACAAGGAACAGGTCCGTTCCGAACCGCAGAATATCAATCAAGTCTTTTCCGGCAGGGATTACCGAGAAAGCCGGCTCGAGATGAACATAGACGATGCCGTAGGCCGCGATCAGCCGCAGCAGTTGAATGTTCCCCCAGAATTTCCGTTCGGCCGATGCGGTGGACGCCGCATGTTGGGAACGATACTCCCCCTTGAGTCTGGACGGGATGACGCTCCAAACGTCGCCGACCAGTCCCGGACGCCAGGGACTGGCTTCGACCGGCTCAGCTTCCGATCCTGCGGATGCTGACGAAGAGCTCCTTCGGCGCGAAAGAGCAAATGCAGTGACAGCCGTGAATGCGGCGACACCGCAGGCAGAAGCCCAAATCATCGTAAGCCGAAGCCCCACAGAATTTCAGTGACAGGCCGGATCGCTAAGTCCGTCTGCAGACGATACTCCCCGCCCGCAGACAACAGAACGCGCGCAAATGGATGTATCCGGTCCGGCCGGCCTACCCGGATTGGATGATGCCCGGACATCGTTTGGGGAACATTCCGCCGGCGGGCGGCCATGTAAGCTGATGGCCTGACAACCGCTTCGTTGGGGATGGCCAATGTCCGAACAATCTCGTCGCTACGAGAAGTCAGCCCGACTGCGGGAGCGCGCGCACAGGTTGATACCGGGTGGCAGCCACACCTATGCAAAGGGTGACGACCAGTACCCGCTTCTCGCGCCCGGCTTCATTGCTCGCGGTTTGGGTTGCCATGTCTGGGACGTCGATGGAAACCGCTATATCGAATATGGGATGGGCAACCGTGCCGTCGGCCTGGGCCACGCCTATCCGAAGGTTGTGCAGGCGGTTGAACGCGAGCTTCACGACGGCTGCAACTTCACCCGGCCGGCCAGCATCGAGGTCGAAGCCGCAGAAACCTTTCTCTCCCTCATCCCGACCGCGGAAATGGTCAAGTTCTGTAAGGACGGCTCCGACGCCACGTCCGGCGCGGTAAAGCTTGCACGGGCCTATACCGGTCGCGATGTGGTTGCCTGCTGCGCCGACCATCCCTTCTTTTCGGTCGACGACTGGTTCATCGGCACGACGGAAATGAACGCGGGCGTGCCCGAAGTGGTGAGCAAGCTGACGGTGACCTTCCGCTACAACGACATTGCGAGCGTCAGGGAGATGTTTGCAAAAAACCGCGGAAAGGTCGCGGCCGTGATCCTCGAGGCCGCCCGCGCCGACGAGCCGAGGGACGGCTTTCTGCATGAGGTACAGCGCCTTTGCCGCGAGAACGGCGCGCTGATGATCCTCGACGAGATGATCACCGGGTTTCGCTGGAATGCCGGCGGCGCGCAGGCCGAATACGGCATCGAACCGGACCTGTCCTGCTTCGGCAAGGCCATGGCGAACGGCTTTTCTGTCTCCGCCCTTGCCGGCAAGCGCCAATATATGCGCCTTGGAGGGCTCGACCACACGGATCGCCCACGTGTCTTCCTGCTCTCGACGACGCACGGAGCCGAAACGCACGCGCTTGCCGCGGCAATCGCCTCAATGCGGATATTCCAGAACGAGCCCGTGATCGAGCATCTCTACCGGCAAGGCCGCAAGCTGAAAGACGGCGTCGAGGAAGCCGTGAGGCGACACGGGGTGGAAGACTATTTCAAGATCGTGGGCCGCCCATCCTGCCTTGCCTATGCCGCGCTCGACCAGAACCGCAAGCCATCGCAGGCCCACCGCTCGCTATTCCTGCAGGAGACAATCGCGCGCGGTGTTCTGATGCCGTCTCTGGTCGTCAGTTACACGCATGACGACGCGGCCATTGCCGCGACCATCGAGGCCATCGACGGGGCGCTGGCCGTATATGCGCGCGCCCTGGATGACGGTGTCGAAAGGCACTTGGTAGGCCGGCCGTCGCAGGTCGTGTACCGGCGTTTCAACAAGAAGTCGGAGAACCCGGCTAGCGCCGAACCGCCTGCCGAAACGCCCGGCGAGGCGTTCCTGCCGGCAAAGGCATCCTAGGGCGCCCCGTCACACGAGGGGCACGGGCCTTACCACCAAAGAGGCATGGGCACGACAGAGCGCCGTCAAAGGAAGAACTGACGTTACCGATAGTCTTCATCGTCCGCGCCGTCTCCAGGCACTAGCCTTAAACACCGCTACAGTTGTCAGTTTAGCGAAGGGATTTTGCAATGAAGGTTCTTGTGACGGGTCATCAAGGGTACATTGGTTCGGTCATGGTGCCGATGCTGCTTCGTGCGGGCCATCAGGTGACCGGCTACGACAGCGACCTCTACCGGCGTTGTACCTTCGCGCCCGGCGGAACCCTGGCTGACGTGCCTTCCATCCGCAAGGATGTTCGCGACGTCGAGCCCGCCGACCTCGAAGGCTTCGATGCGGTCATCCACCTTGCAGCGTTGTCGAACGATCCCCTCGGCAATCTCGATCCTGACCTCACCTACGACATCAATCATCGTGCGAGTGTCAAATTCGCCGTTGCCGCCAAGGCTGCCGGCGTAAGCCGCTTTCTTTACGCCTCGTCGTGCAGCAACTATGGACAGGCGGGCGATGGCATGATCGACGAGACCGGCGAACTGAAGCCGGTGACGCCTTATGGCTGGTCCAAGGTCATGTCGGAGCGGGACATCTCCGTACTCGCCGACGACAGCTTCTCGCCGACCTATTTCCGGCCGGCAACGGCCTATGGACTGTCGCCTCGACAGCGCTTCGACATCGTGCTCAACAATCTGGTCGCCTGGGCGGTCACCGAGGGCGTGATCCTGCTGAAATCGGACGGCAGCCCGTGGCGGCCGATCGTCCATATCGAGGACATTTCCCGCGCCTTCATTGCCGGTCTCGAAGCACCACGCGAACTGGTTCACAACGAGGCCTTCAATGTCGGCCAGACCAGCCACAACTACCGGATCCGCGATATAGCGGCGATCGTCGCCGACGTGGTTCCGGGATGCCGGCTGGAATATGCGGCGGATGCCGGCCCCGACACTCGCTCCTATAGCGTGAGTTTCGAAAAGATCGCGCGCGTGCTGCCCGGCTTCAGGCCGCAATGGGATGCCCGCGCTGGTGCCGAGCAGCTCTACGCCGCCTATACCGGCTCGAACCTAACGCTTGCAGAGTTCGAAGGTCCGCGGTTCCAGCGCATCGGACACATCAAATATCTCATGGGCAACGGGCTGATAGACGGCCGGATGCGTGTACAGCCGACGCAGCAGGCCGACCTCAGTGCGGCGGCCAGCTGATCTGACGAGTTTTTCATGGATCAGCCGGCCTCCATCATCGATCCTGCCCCGTCCAACGATGAGATGGGGCGGAGGATCTATGAACTGGCTGCGCGTCTCTACCCGATCTGCCGGAGCATCACCGGCGACGGCGTGCGCGAAACGCTTGAGATACTCTCCGAGACCATACCGCTCGAACGACATGAGGTGGCGACCGGCACGCCTGCTTTCGACTGGACCACCCCGAGGGAATGGATGATCCGAAGCGCGACGGTTCGAAATGCGGCGGGCGAAAAGGTCATCGACTTCGACGACCACAATCTGCATGTGCTGAACTACAGCGCCCCGTTTCGCGGCACCGTCCGGCTGGATGAACTGAAACGCCACATCCACACCCTGCCCGAGCAGCCGGATCTGATCCCTTATCGGACCTCCTACTACAGCGAAAACTGGGGCTTCTGCATGGCGCACAATCGCCTCGCGGAACTCCCCGAGGGAGACTATCAGGTCGAGATCGACGCGGAGTTCAAGGACGGCTCTCTCACCTATGGCGAGTACTTGCATCGTGGCGAGACGGACCGCGAATTCCTTCTTTCGGCCCATGTCTGCCACCCCTCGCTCGCCAATGACAATTGCTCGGGGCTGGCAATGCTTGCCTGTCTGGCGGCCAGCCTGAAATCGCGAAAGACGCGCTACAGCTATCGCTTTTTGTTCGCGCCAGGCACGATCGGCTCGCTCGCCTGGCTGTCGCGCAACGAGGACGTGACTGAGCGCATAGACCACGGCTTGGTCGTTTCCTGCGTCGGCGATGGCGGCGGGCCAACCTACAAGCGCAGCCGGCGCGACAATGCATTCATCGATCGCGCGATGGCGCATGTGCTTTCGCGATGTCCAAAGCCCGCGACGCTTCTGGACTTTTCGCCTTACGGCTATGACGAACGGCAGTTCTGCTCGCCCGGCTTCAACCTTCCGGTTGGGCTATTCCAGCGCAGCGCCTTCGGCACCTTCCCCGAATATCACACCTCCGCCGACAATCTCGACTTTATCCGCCCGGAGCATCTGGCGGAGTCCTATCGCATCGTCACGGAAGTGATCGACATCGTCGAGGGCGACTGGACACCGGTCAGTCTTTGCCAAAAGGGCGAGCCGCAGCTTGGCCGGCGCGGTCTCTATGCGGCGCTGGGCGGCGACAGATCGACCGGCCTCAGTGCGATGAGCCTGCTCTGGGTTCTGAACCTGGCGGACGGCCGGCATTCGCTGCTGGACATGGCAGAGCGTTCGGGCCTTGGGTTCAAGGAATTGGCGGCAGCCGCCGAATTGTTGCGCCTTCACGGCCTGTTGGCTGATGCCCGCTAGGCGTGGACAAAATCCTGCAGGAGCGGCCAGTTGCGGTCCTTGTCGGACATCGCAGTGGGCGCCATCGGCCAATCGATCCCGAAAGCCGGATCGTCAAATCTGACGCCGACAGAGGCCTGCCTCGCATAGAACTCCGAAATCAGATACGACACCCCTGTATCGTCCGTGAGGGTCTGGAACCCATGCGCGAATCCTGCCGGGATATAGAGCTGACGGCGGTTCTGCGACGTGAGCTCGAAGCCCGCCCATTTGTAGCGCGACGGGGACGAAGGCCGCAGGTCGATGATGACGTCGTAGATTGCACCACGGATACAAGAGACAAGTTTGACCTCGGCATGAGGCGCCAGTTGGAAATGCATGCCGCGAAGCGTGCCCTTGAACGAATTCTCGGATTGGCTGTTCTGCACGAAGCGGGTTTCCAAGCCCCTTTCGCCCAACTCACGGGCGCAGAAAGTGCGCATGAAGCTGCCCCGCTCATCGACAATGGGCTCGGGCTCGATCAGCCACGCACCACTCAGCTTCGTCTCGAAGAATCGCACGCTGCCACCCGCTTCAGCCAGCACCACTCGCGATTGTTTGCCGCGCGCATGCATCGCGGAAGTCGACCGACGGAATGTCAAGACTTAGCTCAATGCCGGATGGTCCTCGCCCGCTCCTACCCATTCAGGATGATGCAGCACCATCGCAGCACGGCGCATAGCCTTTTGGACATTGGCCTTTAGAACCCCGATGCACGTTCGGATGACCGCAAGCATCGTAAGGGCAAATCGAGAACGCTGAAGCGCTCCCCTATCCTTCAACGGGCAGGACAACATTGCTCGCGACGTAGTCCGCGTGCCGGCAAGGCGATGCGGGCGTCGTGTCGGAGCGCCGTTGGGGGTTGAAGAGAGATGAATTTCCAGACGAAGGAAATTGCGAAAGGCTCTACGGCTGCGGAAGGGCTTCCGGTAGCAACGTGCCGGCTTTGCGGCTCACGTCTTCGCCACACATTCGTGGACCTCGGCATGTCGCCTCCTTGCGAGAGCTTCTTGCGGGCGGAAGAAGTCGACCAGATGGAGGCATACTTTCCGCTGAAGGTTCTGGTCTGCGACAGATGCTTCCTCGTGCAGTTGAAGGAATATGTGAGCCCTGAGGCGATATTTACCGAATACGCCTATTTCTCCTCGTTCTCGACCAGCTGGGTCGCCCACGCCAAGCGATACTGTGAATCCATTACCGATCGGCTCGGGCTTGGCGCGAAAAGTCTCGCCGTCGAGCTTGCCAGCAATGACGGCTATCTGCTGCAGCACTTCCTGCCCATGGGCGTTCCGGTGCTCGGCATCGAGCCGGCCGCCAACGTGGCGCGCGCAGCGATCGAAAAAGGCGTTCCTACGCGCGTCGATTTCTTTGGGACGCAGCTTGCATGGACACTGCTCGCGGAAGGTATTGGCGCTGATCTGATCATCGGAAACAATGTGCTGGCGCAGGTGCCGGACCTCAACGACTTCGTCGCCGGCATGAAGATCCTGCTCAAGCGGGGCGGCACGGTCACGCTCGAGTTTCCTCATGTCGAGAGACTGATCGCCGAAAATCAGTTCGACACGATCTATCACGAGCATTTTTCCTACTTCTCGGCGGTGACGATAGACATCATGGCCCGCCGCCATGGCCTCAAGTTCATCGACGTCGAGGAACTGCCCACCCATGGCGGCTCCTTGCGCGTCTATCTTGCGCATGAAGATGACGAACGGCCGGTTTCGTTCAATGTCATCGACCTCCTCGCCCGCGAGCGGGCCCATGGACTGGCCGACATTGCAACCTACACTTCGTTCGGCGACAAGGCGCAGGCGGCCAAGCGCGACCTGCTGGCCTTCCTGATTGCGGCCAAGCGCGAGGGCAAGCGCATCTGCGGCTACGGCGCGCCGGGCAAGGGCAACACGCTGCTCAACTACTGTGCCATCGGCACCGATTTCCTCGATTTCACCGTCGATCGAAATCCCTACAAGCACGGCCGGTTCACGCCTGGAATGCACATCCCGATACTTCCGGTTCCGGCGATCGACGAGGCCAAGCCCGACTACATCCTGATCCTGCCTTGGAACCTCAAGGACGAGATCATCCGGCAGATGTCCCACGTGGCGGCCTGGGGCGCGAAGTTCGTCGTGCCCATCCCCTTCGCCATGATTATCGATCCTGCGGAGCTTTGAAGATGAAAGTCGTCCTGTTCTGTGGTGGGCGCGGCACCCGTATCCGCGATTATTCCGAAAGCGTCCCGAAGCCGATGATCCCGCTCGGCCAACAGCCCATCCTGCGCCATGTCATGCAGTGGTACAGCGACTACGGCCACGACGACTTCGTGCTCTGCCTTGGCTACAAGGCCAATGTCATCAAGGATTTCTTCCTCAATTCGCGCCCGCAGACCTTCGCCGACTGCGTGGTTTCCGACGGAGGCAGGGACGTCCGGCTTCTCGATGCAGCGGTGAAGGACTGGCGGGTGACGCTTCTCGACACCGGCATCTGGCGCAATATCGGCGAACGCCTGTGGGCGGCCCGTCACCAGGTCATGGGCGAAAAAATGTTCCTGGCCAACTATTCCGACGGCCTGACGGATGTCGACCTCACCGACATGATCGCCAAGTTCGAGGGTAGCGGCATGTATGGCTGTTTCCTGGCCGTGCGCGCGCCCCTCACCTATCATCTCGCGGACATCGGCGAGGATGGCCGCGTGCGCGCGTTCCGGACCACGGATACGTCGGAGATATGGATCAACGGCGGCTACTTCATCTTCCGGCCGGAGATATTCGACTACATGCGGGAAGGCGAGGAACTGGTGCTCGAGCCGTTCAGCCGCCTGATCGCCGACAACAAGCTGATGGCCTACAAGCATGACGGCTTCTGGCGGTCCATGGATACGCTGCGCGACTGGCAGTCGCTCGAGGACATGGTCGAGCATGGCGACATGCCCTGGAACGCTGCGATGCGGGCCGAGCGCGCACGACGCAACGTCGTCACGGCCGCTTCATGAGAAGCCTTGGCCTCGCGCGCAGCGGCGAACAGCTGTCGGTCCTGTGCCTTGGCGCGCACTCTGATGATATCGAGATCGGCGCCGGCGGCACCATCATCAACCTCATCGCAAACGGCGTACGCCTCGATGTTCACTGGTGTGTCCTGAGCGCCGCCGGACAGCGCGCCACTGAGGCGCAGGCATCGGCCGAAGCATTTTTGCGCGGCGCCGAGTATTATCAGATAGACCTCGGCGATTTCGAGGACAGCTACTTTCCCGACCAGAGCCGGGCGATCAAGAAGTGGCTGATCGAAATCAGGAGCCGAGTTCGGCCCGACCTTGTGTTGACCCATGCGCGCAACGACGCGCATCAGGATCACCGCGAGATCAACCAACTGACCTGGAACCTGTTTCGCGACCATCTGGTGCTGGAATATGAGATCCCCAAATGGGATGGCGACCTCGGCCGGCCCAATGTGTACGTGCCGCTGACGGCAAAGGTCATGGACCGCAAGATCTCCCTGCTGCACGAGCACTTCGGCACGCAGCGCTCGAAGGACTGGTTCGATCGCGCAACCTTCGAGGGGCTGGCGCGCCTGCGCGGCATGGAGTGCCGGGCGCCGGAGTTTTACGCGGAAGCCTTCTTCATGCGAAAGGCGCGTCTGATCTGATTGGCGGGGTTCGACCCCCGTGGAGGGCCCGCCTAGAGATACTGCGAGAGAAGGAATTCTTCCTGACGGCTGAGCTGCCGATCGTAATCGGCAACTCGCTGTCGGACATTCTGCGCGAGGGTATCGCGGTTCTCGACTAGCGCGTTGAAGTGCTCGACCAGCGTCTGCACGCTAAAGTGTTCGACGTGCTGGCAGTAGTCGCCCAGGCCCATCTCTGCCATGAGCACGTCGTTCTTCCTCGCATAGCCGAGCGAAATCGTCGGCTTGCCCATCTTCAGCGCGCAGACGATGTTGTGGAAGCGGGTCGCAACGACGATGTCCGTTTGCGACATCTGTTCCATCAGGTCATTGAGCGAGTAAGACGGCTCGGCAATGATGTTTTCGGCGGCCTGCGGCCGGGCAGCTCGGACACCAGCGAGCAGCGCATCCAACGCTGTGCTGTCACCCAACTCGCCAGTGAGCAGACGAACGCCATAGCCGCCATCAAGCAGATAGATCACGAACTCCGACAGCTTATCGATGTAACGGCTGAATATCTGCTCGGCGCCTTCGGCGTAGCCATACCACCCCCGGTAGCTCATCACGCCAACGCCAACAGTCAGGCGGCCGGGGTTGGGAGTGGAGGCAGGAGACGAAACAGCCGGCACCGGCAGTTTGAAAACAATGTCAGGGTAGACTTGGTCGTTGGTCGTGTCGAAGCCGACGCTCTCCATGAAATTCCTGGACATCTCGTCTCTGTAGGACCGGTAGTGCGCAAGGCCGGCCGCTCCTAGCATCAGCCAGCGATTGAGACGATGCCTGATAGGCCCTGCCCCGATGCAGACGAAAGCTATCTTCGTGCCGACAAGACGGGCGGCGAGGCACCAAGTTAGGATTTTAAGTGGCATGGCCTGCGGCCGCTCGCCGAAATCGTCGAGAATGCCGGTTCCCGGGATGATCATCAGGTCGGCCTTGCGGATGTGGCGCCACGCGCAACCGAAGTCGCCCAGCTTGCTCAGGATTCGCCGGAGCTTGCTCCGGCTTGGAGGACCAAGCGGGCGGATCGGAACGGCGTCGATATTCAGCGATCTGGAAACGACCTCGGGCTGGTCGCACACGCAGAACAGCCGGGCATCCGGGCGCGTGCGTCTCAAGAACCCGAGCATGGTCTCCAGCGACCCGTCATTGCCGAGGTTTCCTGCACCAAAAAGCCCGAACAGCGCAATGCGACCGGGGGCTGTTCTTGCCTGTCGCGCGGCAACTTCAGAGCGAGGGCTTGAAGCGGGGTCCGACAGAACCTCGTCACGCGCCAACGTTGGCGCAAGATTGTTGTTCGTGCTCACTGGCTTTGCTCCTCCTCCGCGGTCAGTTCGAGGATCCAGTCGGAGCCGCCCTCGGTTCGTCTCGGTGGCCTGAAAGTCTGCGGTCCAGCAACAAAGGGCGAGCCCTCCGCTGCAGACATCTTTCCGTTTGTCGGGTCGCGCCAGCGTGCCGCGATATGTTGGCCGGCGAGTTGGCCAAGATCGAGCGTCACGTCCTCGCTGGTCGGCAGATAGACAACGGCGAACGAACCATCCTTGGCGCGCGCGGCGGAGACATGCGCCTCCTCTCCGCCTTGCCCGGCAATCAGCAGTTTACCGTCGACATCAGGTTCGAGAAGCCACCACTTCACCGACGATATGAAGGCTCCCAGCTGCGACATGCTCTGGCTGCCCGGGCCATCCAGCGCTTCCTTCCAGGTCACGGGCGTCTGGTAAAGACCGGGGCCGTCGAAATGCCAGATCGGATTGTTGCCGAATACATGACCGGAGGCTCCGGACAACACCGCCTGATAGGCCTGCATGCGCACGCGTTGTTGGTAGGTATCGTGCTCGTTCTCGTAAGCACTCTCGATCAGGAAGAATGGCAGGTTGCCGCCGCGCAGATACTGATCCGTCGCGGCCTTCCACACCGGATCGTAGGTGTAGACGTTATTGACCTTCAGCCAGGGCTCGCCACGCCAATAATCCAGCGCGGCAGTTTCGGGCGCATTGTGAGCGGTATGCAGCGCGCCGGGATCGGTTTCGCTGATGCCCTGGGCAACGGCGCGTACCAGATCCTTCTCCGGCGGATTGTAGTCTCCCCCCTCGACCCACAATATGTTGTCGAGGCCGGCATATCGCTTTCCCACGAAACGGCCATAGGCCAGCAGCTTCTGTTTCCCGCTCCGCACCATCTCCTGGTACCAGCCCTCGTTACCTCCGTCGTGGCCGGTATAGGACGGTGCCAAAAGCACGAGGAATCCAAGCTCGCAGGCACGGCGCAGTACCCAGTCGGCATGGGCGAAATAGGCTTCGTTTGGCGTCGCGAAATCACCGTCGATCTTGAAAGGCTTGTCGCGATAAATGTTGGCGGGAGCCCTATCGGCAAAGCGATGCTCGAGCAGATTGACGAGTAAAGTATTGAAGCCAAGCGACTTGCGGTTTTGGAGATAGATCTCCGCATCTTCCCTGGTGAGCTGCGTAACCAGCGACCAGCCCGCGTCGCCATTGATGAAGAACGGGCGGCCGGCCGCATCGAGCAGGTAGCGCTTGTCCGGCTGGACCTGAAGCGGAAAAGCGGCCTGGCTGTGATCCGAAGCCGTCCCGCAAGCGCCTGCTGAGAATGCTCCGATCAATAGAATGCAGGCCGTGAGCAATATGCCCCTGGCGCGCGAAAGGCGGCGGAGGATTTGCGCCAACCCGGCAAACATCATGCCCATCCTCGATCAGCCGGGCGGAACGGAGTCCGCGGCTTGCATGTCCAAGATCGCCGCATATTTTCCTGCGAATTCCGAGGAGCTGACGATGCCGCCCGCCACATTGGCACGCGTCATCGACCCGTCTCGCAGTTGACGTGCGTAGCTGTCCAGGCCCTGGCCATCCGCCGGGCGGTCGAGCAGCCAGCGGAACAGGAAATCGACATAGTCGCGATCGGTCATCGCGAAATCGGATGAAGCCAGGCTGAACTCCTTGGAGCGAAGCATCGTGATGAGCAGCCCGTCGAATGTATGCTCTCCGCGCTCGATCTCGCTTGCGCGCCGCGCGATCTCTTCCCTCGAGCCCTGACGCCCGAGTACCAGGCAGTAGGCAAAACCAGCCTGCCGGTTGGCAAGCGACTCTTCGGTGCTCGTCGCACTGAGATCACAGTCTCGATGAGGGAAAGCTGGTAGCAGCTTGCCGCGTATCAGATTCCTCACGGCAAAATAGGCGGGCTTTGGTTCCCCCGGCGCCCAGCCCTTGGCCTTGCTGCCGGTCAAGCGAACGAGCCCCATATAGGCCTCGAAATCCGGGACCCAATATGTCTCGTCCATGAGCTCGTAGATATGGGCTGCCTCTACATTGTACTTGGCCTGAAACTCGCGCAGTTGCTTCATGGCCTCGGTCAGACCCTCGACCTGCCCCTCTTCTCCGTGCTGGCTTCCATAGGGGTTGTTGAATTCGGTGACCCAGATCGGGTGGCCGTAGCGGGCGATTTCCTTGAAAGCCCATTCGGGGTTCTGGCCATACATGTGCCAGACGGAGATGTCCCACTCGATGCCGTCCTGCTGCATCCGCTCGAATGCCCCGGTGTGGCCCCAGCCGGCAGTGCCCATTGCCCTGCGCGCTGCCGGATCGGCTTGCTTCATGCCTACCGACAGCCCCTTGAGTACGGCGCTGGCCTTTTTCCACCGCGGGCCGAAGTAATCCAGCGGACTATCGCCGCCTGCAGGTCCCCATTCGCATGAATATTGTGTGCCATCATCTCGCGTCTCGCAGGGCTGGATGATCGCGTAGTTCTCCAGCTCGTTGCCGAGTTCCCAGACGCCGATTTGTCCCTTGAAACGGCTCCCCAGCATGAAGGCCAGCTTTCGAGCCTTCTCGTACAGCGCGTCGACGTCTTCCTTGTCCAGATCCAGGCCGGGCGTGATGACGGGAAGAATCTCGACGCCGCGCTTCTTTCCTTCCCGCACCAGGGCCGCCAGAACGTCGATGGAGCTCGGGCCGGAGATGTTGACCCTATAGGACTTCATTCCAAGGTCCTTCACATAGTCGAGCTGGCGCTCGATGCTGACCCCGGGATAGGCGTTGAACGGATGGCCATTCACCCCCCACAACAGCTCGGCTGAGGCGGTGGTGGACAGTGCCAGAAGGGCACCTATTGCCAGTGTCAATTGCCTGAACATCAAGAAACGCATTCCTCTTTTTGCCAGGACAGAAAGTCTAGCCGCCGGTGCTTGGGCCGCAATGCACCCTTATTGGGGACGGTGGGGGACGATTACACCTTATGGCGGTAGCCACCCACCTTATAGCCGGCATGACGCGCAGCAGCTTTCCGAAAACAATCCACGACCGGCCAGAACGCATTTTTCGACCTGGCTGCGCATGGGATCATGGTGGATGTCGGGCATCAGACGCGTACTCTTGCTCAGCACGAGCGATCGCTACGTCGCGCTTATCTGCAATTTCCTCACGGTCGCGGTGGTTTCGCGCATCCTGACGCCTGCGGAAATCGGCATCTCGGTGGTAGGGATGGCGATCGTCGGCTTTGCATCGTCGGCTCGCGAATTCGCCAGCACCTCTTACCTCATCCAGCATCGTGAACTTGATCGGGAAGACATACAGAGTGCCTTCACGGTCATGCTTGCCTTTTCCCTCATAATCGCCGGCGCGCTTGCAGTCTTTGCCCACCCCTTGGCCTCAGCTTTCGGCCCTGCCGGCTTGGCGCCTTACCTGCGCATCATCTCGATCTGCATGCTGATCGAAGTATTCCCGACGCTGATCGTCACGCTGCTGCGTCGTGAAATGGCCTTTGGCAAGGTGGCGATCATCAACATAGGTGGAGCGATTGTGACGTCAGTCGTCACGGTCATCCTTGCCCGACATGGCTTCAGCTATATGAGTTTTGCCGGCGCCGGTCTGGCCAATGCCTGCTTCACGGCCCTTCTGGCGATCGCGATATATTCGCGCATTTCCATCTTCATGCCGACGCTCCGGCATTGGAGACGCATGGTCGAGTTTGGCAGCTATAACGGAGTGACCGCCTTTCTGTTCAAGATTTACGAAATGGCGCCCTACCTGCTGCTCGGAAACATTCTGTCGCCGCACGCGGCGGCGCTGTTCAGCCGCAGCATGATGATTTGCCAGATTCCCGATCGGCTCGTGCTGAACGGCGCAATGCCGGCTATCCTGCCGATCTTCTCGGCATCGGTTCGGGACGGACAGGATCTCAAGAAGCCTTACCTGAACGCACTGGAGATGATCACGGCCCTGCAATGGCCGGCATTGCTGGCCATTGCCCTCCTTGCGGATCCGGTGGTTGGGCTGGTGCTTGGAAGCCAGTGGCAGGGCTCGGTTCCGTTGGTACGGATCATCGCCATCGCGTCGCTATTCACCTTCTCTGCCGAAATCAGCTACCCGGTGATGGTTTCCTTGGGCGCGATAAGAGACGTGTGCATCAGGGCACTCATCGCTTATCCGGCCTCCTTGCTGATCCTGCTGGTCGCCATCGCTGTCGGCGGCTTGCACGCGGCGGCCTGGAGCATGCTGGTGGTCGCTCCGCTCCAGGCTTGCCTGTCACTGACATTCTTGCGCCGCCGTCTCGGCCTGCAGTGGCAGGAGCTTTTTGCGGCAGTGCAACGAAGTGCCCTGGTTGCGGTAGCGAGCGCCGCCTGTCCGGCTTTGGTGCTGGTCTTGTCAGACCTAGGCTCCGCGCCTGCCATCCTGCAGATCATCGTTTCGGGCATCTTCGCAGCTGCCGGCTGGCTGTTCGCCCTGCGGGCAACACGCCATCCGCTTCTGCAAGAGCTTGGCCAGGCTTTCTCGGCCATTCGCCGGACGATTAGGCCGGCCCCAGCGCAGCCCGCCGAATAGCGTCGCGGCTGTTTCAGGCGACTTGTTCGGATAGGAGAAGATTCCGCCACTGCCCGAGAAATTTTTCCTTCGTCGCGCCGGCGGCCATCTGGCGAAGCGCCAAGCTCATCTGCATCTTCTCGGCTTCGCCTCGCGTCAGAGCACGATGCATCGCATCGGCAATCGACCGGTGGTCGTGCGGGGACACCTCCATGCAGACGCCACCAACCGCTTCGACCAGCGCACTGTCTGCCGAAACGATCGGCAGCAATCCCATATAGGCTGCCTCTAGGGCAGGCATGCCAAAGCCTTCCAGGAGGCTGGGCAGGATGAACGCCTCCGCATGCTCGTAGAGCCAGCGCAGTTGCGCGTCTGGCACGTAGTTCAGCATGAACACGCCCGGCTCGTTTGCCGCCAAGGTCGAGATCTCCTCATGGCCGGCACCCCTTGCGCCGCAGAGCACATAGGCAACGCCCTGCTCCCAGAAATGGCCGTCGCGAAATGCCTTCAAGGCAGCGACTTGGTTCTTGCGGGTTTCGAGCGCCCCCACAGTGAGGAAAAACCGTCGCCCCTTGAGCGCGGCCACGGCCTCGTCAGAACCGTTGAACAATTCCGTCCGCATATAGAGCGGTATCGTGATCTGATGCCGGAAGTTCGCACCAAAAATCGAGCCGAAACGCGCTCGCGACCAGTCGCTCACAAAGACCATGCCCGGTTTCGCGCGCGCGATCTTGCCGTAGGCGAGACGATAGTTCTCGACCGTCCGCGGGTCGTAAAGCTCGCTATGCGTCAAAGGTCCCACGTCGTGACACAGCACGATGTCCCTGTCCGTCAGCCGGGACCGCAGGACATAGAGGGGATCGAGAAAGACACGAAAGCCGCCGACGTCCGCATTGCTGTCGATCAGGCACCGCTCGCTGTTCCCCAGCAGGCCGATTTCCAGCATCATCAGCCGCGCCATGAGCTTGCGGAACAAGCCCTCGGGAGCATGCCTCCCCAACCGCCAGTATCTGACATCGGCATGAGCCGGAACGAACTCGCGGCAGATGTCCCTGGCGAGATAGTAGGCGCCGGTCCGGTTCACGATCGATAGGGAGTTGTCGAGAAGCAATACGCTCAACCTATGACTTTGCGCTGCACACTACGAAGCACCGTTGCGTCGGCCGAACGCCTCCAGCATCACCGCCTTGACGCGTTTTGTGGTGCCGTTTGTTCGAACCAGATAGGCGAGCGGGGGTAGCAGCATCGTCGCCGGTCGCAGCGAATATCCATATCTGAACAGCTTGAGCGCAATTCTTGATTTGCCTCGCGCCAAGTGAGAAACGGCGGACCAGAACGCCGCCTCGGCAATGCGCTGGAGCCCTACCCGATGGATCTTGTCCGCATCCGGAAACCCTTTTCGACCACTGGCGAAGAATGAGTCCAGCGCCGCCTGGCGTTCCTGGAGAAGGCGCAGTCTATCGTTCCATGCCGGTTCCGAGATGCTCCCGCTCTGGATCCGACGAACTGCAAGCGGCGCGGACAGCTCGATAACGTGCCCGATCTGCGCCAGCCGAAGCGCCAGCTCGAAATCGTCGCAGAGAGCCAACCTCGGGTTATAGTACCCCGCCCGCATCTGGACCGACCTACGAACGAGGATCGCGTGAGCCGCAACGGGATCGAGTGATGAGCAACATCGCCTGATGAAGCCCAGTCCGTCGCTCATATGCCAAGAGCTTTCCGCGATCGCGCTGCCAGCTTCTTCAAGCGGACGGATTTCCGCATAGGCACCGATGGCGAAACTTGCTTCGGGGGTCTGTTCCATTGCCTTGATGGCCGGCTCGAGCGCGCCTTCGGCCAGCAAATCATCGGCGCAGAGGATCATGAGATAGTCGGCTGAGGCCCGGTCGATACCTTCATTGAAGGAGGCATGCGGACCGAGGTTCTTTTCATGGCAGATGACCTCGATGCGGCTATCACGTTCGGCGAGACGTTTGGCGACCGCGACGCTGTCATCGGTCGATGCATTGTCGATGATGATGATCCTGAGACCGTCGACCGCCTGCGACAGCACGCCGCCGACGCACTGCTCAAGGAAGTGTGCGTAGTTGTAGCACGGGATGATGACATCAACGCTCACGTCCAGAAACTCCTGTAACCCGATGCCCCTCGTCTCGCCGTTTCATCCCGCTGCCTCGGCATCCACCTCTGCCGTCAGTTGCAGATAGGTCTCGGCGATGCCGCGCCAGCCGTACCGGCTGGCTTGTTTCAGGCCGGCTTCGACGAACATTTGCCGCACCTTCGAATTGAAACGCAGGGAACCGACGGCATCGGCCCAGGCGTCAAGATCGTCCGGGTCGGCATAAAGCGCGGCTTGACCGCACACTTCCGGCAGGCAAGGCGACGTCGAAGCAACGACTGGGCAGCCGCTGGCCATCGCCTCGACTGCCGGAAGGCCAAATCCCTCAATACGGGAGGGGAAGAGGAAGCACAGCGCACCCTCCAGCGCCTTCTTGAAGTCGTCATCGCTGACCCGGCCGAGAAGCCGGAGATTGTGCGGCACAGGCGAGACGATCGACGAAACCGTAGTTTCGTCCACGTCTCCGGCCATCCACAAATCCAGCCCCATAGAATGCAGGAGCGGCGCGAGCCGAACCAGAAGTTCAATGTTCTTGTATTTCTGCGGGCGCCCAAGGCAGAGGACATAGGGGCGCTCGGGCCACAGCTTTGACCGACCCGCCTTCCATTTCGCCGCATGATCGCTGCCGTTGTAGGTCACGGTGATCTTGTCGGCCGTGGCGATCCCGTACGACACGAGATGCTGACGCGACAGTTGCGAAACAGTCGCAATGCGCGCGGCGCGACGTCCCAATAGCGGCAGGATCAGCCGGTGCGCCCAGCGGAAAAGCCGGCCATAGCTGTCCGGCATCAGCCTGGTGTGCAGGTCATGGATGCAGACGATGTGCCGACTTACGGCGACAGGAGCGAGATTGCAGAAGCTGAGCAGTCCACCGGGAACGTGTCTCGGCAATTGCGCCTGAACCCAGAATTGCGGCAGGCGCGGCTTCGAATATTCGGGAACCACGCGCACGGCTATGGCGCGTAGCGGCAGCTGCGCCGGCCTGGGCGTCACCATATCGAGGCTGAGGTCGCGAGCCAGCGGGTGTCCCTCGGCGATCAGGGTGTCAAGCGCAAGCGTCACCTCACGCGCGTAGCGCGCCACACCTGTCGGGTTCAGGGCAACGAAATCTCCGTTGATCGTCCAGCGTCGCTTTCGGACGCTGTGGCCAGTTGCGTCGGTTCTCCCGTTACCCGTTGTGGCGCTAGGTGCCCGCGAAAAAGGGATGACGTTGTCCGCCATGCCCGGAACATCCTGCGGTCTGGGAGCCTCGGCTTTGCCCATCGGTCGCGGCACCTCTTGGATCGGCGGCGCGATGCCGCCCTCAGAAGATCCCAGCCTAGCACCGCGAAGCCCGAACCGACTTTCCGACGATGGAGGTATGCGCCTAAGCCTTGGCACCCCATAGGGAGAAGGCGCGATGACAAACTATCGATGCGCCCCAACAGTGATGTCCCATTGGACGAAATGACGACTGAAAATGCCCGGTCCAGAGTGTCGACCGTGTCATCCGCTCGACCCGTGAGAGTTCCATGCGACAATACTGGGCCATCAATGGCCGCTTCCTTGCGCAGAATCTGACGGGCGTTCAGCGCTACGCCCGGCAGATAGTGACCGAGTTGGACCGGCTACTCGCAAACCATTCGGAGATCGGCCGCAGCCTCAACCTGGAACTTCTGGTGCCACCCGACGCGGTGCTCGATCTGCCCTTGTCGGTCATTTCTATGCGCACCGTGGGGCCGTTGAGGGGACATTTGTGGGAGCAACTCGTGCTGCCGGCCAATCTCCATGGCAGGGGGCTGCTCAGCCTGTGCAATACTGGCCCTGTACTGGCGAACAGGCAGATCGTCTGCATCCACGACACCAACACGCGCAACTACCCAAAAAGCTATTCGCCGGCATTCCGCGCGCTTTATCGCGGCCTGATTCCCGCCATTGCCCACAGGGCCGAGCTCGTCGCGACGGTTTCCCATTATTCGGCGGGCGAGCTCGTCAGGCATAATATTTGCCAACGCGACAATATCCTCATTGCACCCAACGGGCATGAGCACGCGCTAGAATGGCGGCCAAAGCACTCCGATGCGACACGGCTGGCGGCCGGCCCCACCACGATCGTGCTTTTGGGCAGCGCCGCGCCTCACAAGAACGCCCGACTGATCATCGATATGGCTGGCATGCTCCGCGCCGAAGGCTTCAAGATTGCCATCGTAGGCGTCTCCGATCCACGCGTCTTCAAGCAAGCCGCCTTTGAGAGCGCAGCCAATGTGTTCTGGCTCGGCCGACTTTCAGATGCCGAACTTGCCGCTCTGCTGCGGGATTCGATGTGCCTTGCCTTCCCGTCGTTCACCGAGGGTTTCGGACTGCCGCCATTGGAGGCCATGGCGCTGGGATGCCCGGTGGTGGTGTCCGATCGCGCCAGCCTGCCCGAGATCTGCGGCGACGCCGCGCTCTATGCCTCGCCGGACAATGCAGCCGAATGGCTCGACCGCTTCATGGCCCTAAAGTCGTCTCCGACGATGCGGCGCGACATGGTTGAACGCGGGCTCGCACGGTCTTCCCACTATCGTTGGAAACGCTCGGCGGAAGTTTATCTGCACGCGATGTGGAAGGCCGCAGGCCTGCCGGTGGCAGAACTGAGCCGGCACCTCAGCGGTTCCGATCACGCCGTTTCGGCATAAGGCGACCGCACACTGCCCAGCGCATCCCCGAACTCGCGGTCGAAACGCTCCTCCGAGAAACGCAGGCTGTTGTGCCAGCAGGACTCGGGCGTTATCTCGCCGCTGTTTTCCTCAAAGCGGTCAATGGCGTCCCTGAGGCTTGCAACAGTCTGCCTGTCGAACAGCACGCCCGTAGGTTTCTCCGTAGCCCCAAGCCGCCTGACGATATCGGCAGCGCCGCCACGGCCGAATGCGATCAGCGGGGTGCCGCAGGCCTGGGCCTCCGCAAGCGCGATGCCGAAGTCCTCGCAGCCGGCAAAGACCATGGCCTTGGCTTGGGCGATCGTCCGCACATAATCCTTGCGCGCAAGAAAGCCGGCAAAAGTGACATTCGGCCCAGCCAGCGCGCGCAGCCTGGCCGACTGTTGCCCCTCCCCGACCACAACCAGCCGCCGGGAGGGCATTTCGTTGAAGGCCTGGATGACGAGATCTGTTCGCTTGTAGGGCGCCAGGAAAGACGCCGATACATAATAGTCGTCCTTATCCTCGACATAGTCGAGCTCGCCGAGCGATACCGGCGGAAACACTACTCTCGAGTCACGGCCATAGATGCGCTTGATGCGTGTTCGCACATAGCTGGAATTGGCCAGCATCAAATCGGGCCCATGCGCGGTTCTGGTGTCCCATTCCCGCAGGCGATGGAGCATATAGCGGAAAAGCGTGCCTTTGAGCCCAAAGCCCAGTTTTCCCTGTTCTAGATAGGAGAATTGCTCGTCCCAGGCGTAGCGGGCGGGGCTGTGCACATAGCACAGATGCGGCTGATCGGGTCGGGTGATGACGCCTCGTGAAAACGCCGCCGAAGAGCTGATAACCGCATCATAGCCGGTGACGTCGAATTGCTCGATCAGGAACGGGCAAAGGAAAAACAGGGCACGGTAGTACCTCCTGACCATGGGTAGCCTGTTGGCTGCAGAGGCATGGAATTCCACGTCGTAAAAATATTGGTGCTTCACGGCCTCGGGCAGGAAGTCGAACAGCGTGAACACCTCCGCGTTCGGGAGCTGGCTGCAGATTCGCGCCAGGACACGCTCGCCGCCCCTGAAGTCCGGACACCAGTCGTGAACCACGGCGATCCGGCTGTTGCGGTCGATACCGGCCACGCTTGCGGGAGAAGACGGCGTTGAGAGATAGCGGTCCGCAGTTTCCAGTTGGGCCGGACTGGTGTGTCGCATAGGCGTTTCTCGAATTCCTCGTCCATGCCAATGTCGATTTGCGGCTGATCCCCTACAAGCTGACCAAACGGGTGCCTGCCCGACCCGCCTCAAGGCGTCGAGCACACGATCGAACCCACGACATACTTCCTTGGAAGTATTGGCGGAAACATCCGACCCTTTTGTACAGGCTGTGATCCTCCGGCCCCGCGACTAGGCTTAGCAGAACCGGTCTGTCCGATGCGGCGGCGCAACGGCATTGGACCGTTGCATGGGATTGCGCATGAGACTTGTGGTGGCGATACCGACGCTTGGCCGTAGCGAGCAACTCACCCGTTTGCTTGCCCATCTCGAGCGTCAGTCGCGGCTGCCGGACCAGGTCGTCATCGCCGCCCCCGACGCAAGCCATGTCGGCTCTGTCCAAAGCGCCCGGTTTCCAGTGCGCGTGATATTCGGGAAAAAGGGGCTGACCGCCCAACGCAACAACGTGCTCGAACATGTGGCCGGGCAGTTCGACATCGTCACCTTCTTCGACGACGACTTCGTGCCTGCGGACGACTATCTCGAGCGTGTCGAAGCCTCGTTCGCGACCCATGACGACTGGGTGGTGGTCATGGGTCACGTGATCCTGGACGGGGCCCGCAATGCCGGCGTCACCTGGGAGGATGCGATGGGCGCTCTCGACAGGGCCAAGGCCGATCGGGGTGCCGTGACCCGCATTGCCAACCATGTCGGCGCCTATGGCTGCAACATGTCGATCAGAGAGGCCAGCATCGGCACGCTCCGCTTCGACGAACGCCTGGTGCTCTATGGCTGGCAGGAGGACATCGACTTCACCAGCCAGCTCAGGAAGGTAGGCCGCGTGGTCGGGGTTTCCTCGATCGTCGGCATTCATCTCGGCATCAAGTCAGGACGCCTCAGCGGCGTCCGCTTCGGCTATTCGCAGGTCGTCAACCCCGTCTACCTGATCAGGAAGGGATCGGTTCCGGCGAGTTTCGCGCTTCCCCTGATGCTACGGAACATCGCTGCCAACATCGTCCGCAGCATGCGGCCCGAGCCCTACATAGACCGCCGCGGCAGACTGCGGGGCAACCTTCTTGCCATGTCCCATCTGGTGATTGGGCGCATTCAGCCCGAGTACATTCTGGAAATCTAGGAGCTTCGCGTGAGCACTCAGCAACCCTCCAACATGTCTGCGTCGGATTCGGCAAAAGCCCGACGATTCCGCAATACACTTGCCGCTCTGACCCTGTCGCTGGTTGCCAGCGCGCCAGCGCTGCACGGGGCCATGGCCGCGGAATACCTGCTGGGTCCGCAGGACAAGGTGCGGCTGAAAATATACGAATGGCGGGCATCGAAGGACACCATCTTCGAATGGACCGCCCTGAACGACCAGTTCACGGTCGGCGCCGACGGCACCCTGTCGCTGCCTTTCGTCGGCGAGATCGATGCGGCCGGCTCGACGCCCGGCGCGCTCGGCACGGCGATCGGCAACATGCTCATGACGCATATGGGGCTCGGCCGGCCGCCGAATGTCGCGGTCGAAGTGGTGCAGTTCAGGCCGTTCTACGTTTTCGGCGACGTCAAGAACGCCGGCGAGTTTCCCTACCGTCCTGGCCTGACCGTCCTTCAGGCTCTCAGCATAGCCGGTGGCCTCAGGACCAGGGAAGACGGCACAGGCAGATTGGCGCGCGAGGTCATCTCCGGCAGGGGCGACCTCAGCCTGCTGACGCTCGCCGGCATCAACCTCATGGCGCGCAAGGCGCGGCTCGAAGCCGAGTTGAACAGTGCCGACGAGATCGCCTTTCCCGAGCAGCTGACAAAGCGCACTCAGGACAGCGCTGCGACCATGGCGATGGAACAGGAGCGCCTGATCTTCAAGGCACGCCAGGACGGAATGAAGACGCAGATACAGGCCCTTGGCGATCTGAAGGACTTTCTGGCCAAGGAACTCCAGGCTCTGGAAGAGCAACTCACCCTCTATGACAAGCAGATAGAGCTGGTCGAGAAGGAACTGACCGGCGTGTCCTCACTCGTCAGCAAGGGCCTCACGGCTGCGCCCCGCGAAATGTCGCTGGAGCGGACGCTGGCCCAGATCCGCAGCGACCGGCTGGCCGCGGAAACAGCGGTCTTTCGTGCCCGCCAGGAGATCAGCCGCGCCGATATCTCCGCACTGGAGGTGAAGAACAAGTATGCGACGGAGGTTTCGGAGACCTTGCGCGAAACGCAGGCGCAGATGAATGAGATCTCGCGCAAGGCCCAGACCGCCGTGCAGATGCTGCACGATTCCGAGGTGACGACACCGCGCCTGCTCGCGCAATCGCGCGGCGACGAGGCTCAGCCGATCTATACGGTCGTTCGCCCGATGCAGGACGGAACGGCATCGGAAATCGCGGCCACCGAGACCACGGCTTTGCAGCCGAGCGACACGCTCAAGATCAAGATCCCGCTTTCGACGATCGAAGAGGACTCTCTCGCCATATTGAGCGACAGCAGCTCAGAACTGCCGGCGAGGAGAGCCGAAGCAACAACCACGTCAACGCAGACACAGTGATCGGGGCGGCCGCACCGCAATCTCCGTAGCGATCTTGGCGGCCGAGTTTCCTGGCCAGTTTCTGGGCAGATCTTGGCCAGTTCATAGAGCATGCTCTTCTCGCACGACGCGTCCGAACTCAACGCGACCAGAAAATCTCTCACAGTCGATTGAGTAACGCTTGCAAAAGCAGTCCAGCCAGATTTCACTCCAACCAAGGGCTGTTTCGATGCAGAACGGCGCGACAAGACAAATCACTGGGGAGATGACACGCGTGCTATGGAGCCTTGTTACGGTTGCCGCAGTTGGCTTCCTGCTGGGGCTCAAATTCCGCGTCCCGGCACTTCTTGCCGCTTCTGTCGCGACGGCCGTTGCAGCCGGGTTCCTGCTTGAAGGACCGATGCTGCCGAGGATCCTGTTTCCGCTGTTGGTGCTGCAGTGTACCTATCTGGCCGGGCTGATCGCCGGCGATCGGTGGCGTCGGCGCGGTAGCCTCCGCAGATAACTCGATCACGAGGCTTCGTCGAACCGCATCACGGCAAAGATCGTGCGGACCAGGATGACGGCGTCTGCCCACAGCGACCAGTTGTTCACATATTTGCTGTCGAGCGCAACGCGGCTGGGATAGTCGGTTCGGCTTCGGCCGGTCACCTGCCAGAGCCCCGTAAGGCCGGGCCTCGCGGAGAGATAGTCGGCGGCATTCGGACCATAGCGGGGAAGCTCTTCGGCCACGATGGGACGCGGGCCCACACAGCTCATCTCGCCCTTCAGAACATTGAACAGTTGCGGCAGCTCGTCGATGCTCGATTTACGCAGCAACATGCCAAAGGGAGTGATGCGCGGGTCACTCTTGAGCTTCCTGTGCTCCTTCCATTCCTTGGCAGCCTCGGGGTTCGATGCAAGGTGCTGGGTCAGCACTGCGTCCGAATTGGCGACCATCGTTCGGAACTTGTAGCACCTGAAAGAAGCGCCGCCGAAGCCGATGCGACTGTGAGAGAATATTGCCGCACCCCCGTCACTCAGCTTCAAGATCAGCGCGACGATAACCATGATCGGCGAGGCGATTGCCAGGGCGCAGAGGGCGATTGCGATGTCAGCCGCCCTCTTCAGCTTTCCCCCGATGGGCGCAGGCGGTGATCCGGCAGTCGTCCGCGCGACTGCATCCGGGTTCGGGGCGAGCCCAGCCTCGGAAGCGGGCAGCTGACTAGACATCTCACCGCCGGTGCCCGCGGCGTCCGTGACCTGCCGCTGCGAGCCGAGCCCCCTTCCCAACCGCTGGCTGCGATCGTGAAGGAAGGAGCGGCGGCGAGATGATTTGCCAACAACGTTTACTGACATGGGCGTCACATCCACTCGCTAACTGGCTCTAGCTTCCAGCGTCGGCCGCGCGGGCGCAACAGCCGCAAAGGTTGTATTGAAATCTGCCACTACCTACCCTCTGAGCCAAAGGTATTAGCCACTCACCCAGCATGCGACACGGAGGATGTAGCCGACGCGTGGCGTCGTCGAGGTTCCGGGAGGATGGATTTCGCTTTGATCGCCAGCTGACCTGAAAGGCGCTCGGAGGCGTCGCGATCAGCAGATTGCGGATGGGTGCTTCAGCGAGCAGTCTGGCGTCGCCTGGAGCCGTTCTTGGCCCGCGCGGAACGCACATTGGTCATAACCGCGCCGATTACCAGCGTCTTGCTGGCATGCATCGTCCGGACCAGTTCGCCGAACAGATCGGAAGGCGTCGCTCCCCACTCCGAGACCAGCAGAACGCCGTCAAGACAGGTGGCGATGGCAAGCCTGTCGGCGCCGACGGTCAATGGCGGCAGATCGACGATGATCATGTCGTAGCCCTGCAATTCGGGCAGAACGGCGCGCAGGTTCCGCGGCGTGAGCAGGTTTTTCGCGTCGACGACCGAGCTGGACAGAATGTGAACCCTTCCATTGCTGCTCTGTGCAATGTTGTCAAAGATCGACCAGCCTGCCGCCTGATCCGGATCGACAGCGCCAAGCAGCCCCTGGCTCAAGACCGAATGGAATATATCGGTATCGATGACGAGGACACGGTCGCCGCACATGGAGTGCAGCATTGCAAGATTGCTCGCGAAGGAGCTCTTCCCATCGGAGGGCAAGGACGACGCGACCCCGATGCATTTCAGGGGGCGCCCGGGATCGTGCAGATCGATGGCGGTTTTGACCCGCCTGAGACCGACGCTGTATTTCGACGCCGGCAGCGTGGTGATCGCGTCGAGCTTGGCACCTCTGGCCGGAATCGGCGGCAACTCGCCTATGCACTCCAGGCCAAAATCCTCGCGTAGTTGCTGGGGGGAACGGATGCTTCGATCCAGCGTAAGGCGCAAAAAGGCAACTCCCAGTCCCAACATCAAGCCGCCCAAGCCCGCAAATGCATAGACAAGCTTGCGCCGCGGGTCGCTGGCCACGAGCGGCCGTGTTGCCTTGGTGATCACGCGCGCATCCGCCACCGGATACGACTGCTGGCTGACCGAGTTGGTATAGGCCTGCAGAAAGCTCTCATACATCTTGCGGTAGGTATTCGCGGTCACCTCGAGCTCCTCCAGTGTAGGAGCATTCGTGCTGGCCTCGCCGCCTGAGCCATTGGAACTCTCATCGCCGACGCCATAGTCGTGTTTGGCCCGGAACTCCTGTTCGATTTTTGTGGCGGCGTTCATCTGCGTCCGCAATTCGTTCAATCGCTGCTCGAGCCAGTTGCCTCCCTCGCGAGCGGAGGTGAACTTCATTTCCAACTGTTCGCGCACGAAAGCATCGGCCGTCGCATTGGCGACATTTGCCGCAGTCTCGGGATCGAGCGCACGGAAGGAGATGGCAATCGCATAGGACACGCCGACTCGGCGCACATCAAGCCCCGCAGTATAGGCCCCCATCGTCATCCGATCGCGCTGGAAATCCGACAGACTCTTCAAGTCATCCGCATGTGGGAAGCGGCTCAGCCCCCATCGCTCGGCAAGCTTTTTCACGCGCTCCAGGAGGCCAAGATTCTGCGACCTGTTGAAGACCGGGTCATCCTTCAGCTTCAACTGGTTGATCACCATCGTTGCGATCTTCTCGGACTGCATGACGGCGATCTGGCTCTCGATCTGAGCCGTGTCGAGCGTGAGGTTCAGTTCGGCCTGCTGCTGAAGCAATTGCGGCATCTTCGGTTCGATGAGCAACTGCGTCTGGGCCGTGTAGACCGGATCGGTTGTGGCTATATAGAACCACCCAAGAAACAGGGCGCACAGGATGAAACCCAGAATTGTGCGGAGATATTGCCTAAGGAACAAAGCAATATCAGCGAGGCCAACGAAATCGCCCTCGGGTTTCGCGCCTCGGTCGAATGCGCTTTGCCAAGAGGTGGGCAGACGACGGTCCATCGACAGATCCAAATTCGAATACCGGAGGCGGCCGCAGTCCCTCCCGTGGGGCCCGTGTCAGCCGGCGGCGGTCGCAGCCGCACTTTCAAGCGCGAATGCGCAGTGCAACCTCATCGGCAAGGCACCCATGTAAGCTTAGTCCGGGGAAGCGCGAGGTAAACGCAGCCAAATGAGGTAGGATGTTTATCCAGGCGCTTGGTCAGCCGAGGTAAGACCATGGCCCCTTGCAGCCCAAGATCTGTCCCTCGGCCTGATCGAAGCTGGCCGGGGCCGGACATCCTTTCGATAGAGAACTATGTCCTTTGGGCCGTGGCGGGCATCGGCGGCGCTGGAAGGTAATCACCTTCGATCGCCCTTGCGCTCCGGCGCGCGCGGGCCCTGGTCGCCGATATGACCGCAAGGGCGATGAAGAAGATCATACCCGGGTCGGCGGTTCCGCTGGCCAGAGACCCGCCAACAATTCCAGCCAGCGCACAGGCCTGAACGCTCGACACGACTGCATCCGTCTCGGGGTCAACCCAAGCCCTCACCCCGTGCAAGCCGCGGAGCACGACGAAGAGCAACGCTGCCACCATCGCTGTTCCAAGGAACCCCAGTTGTGACAAGACGGCGATGGGCCAACTGGACGCGCGCGAACTGCCGAAGCCTATGCCGAGCCCTTGCGTATCAGTTAAGGCCTGCAGGCTCTTCATGTTCCAATAGGTGCGCTCCTGCCCCGAACTCGAGGCGGCCTTGTCGAAGACCACCGAATCCAAAAGGCGCGCAAAAGGTTCAAAGAAGCGATGGTTGTAGAGCGTGACCGCCAGAACCACCAACAACACAACCACAAGGGCAGCGACGATCTGCAAGTCGCTTTTCTTCACCCGGTTGCTCAACACGGCAATCAGCAGCGAAATGGCAACCGGAACTACAAGTATCGTCAAGCCGCCATAAGCGGTGCTGGAGGTGGAGAGGAGGATCAGCGCGAGCAAGACAAGGGTAAGCCACTTGGCCGGCGCCCAATCCGTCCTTCGCCAATAGGTGTATGCGAAACCCAGGCAGCCCAGGGATGCGCCAGCGAAGGCCGACGCTTCCGAATAGGCTCCGGCAATTCGAAAGAAACCCGATTGGCCGACATTGGTGAGCATCGCGTAGCTGGCGGTGCGGATCGGCTGCAACACATCGCCGGCTCCGGCGATCTTGCCCAACAGATCGAGCATCCCCATCGACGCGTGCAGCACGCATAAAAAGAGGAACCCGCGTCTTATCTGGTCCATGCGGTCCGAATGCAGAAGCAGGACACAAAGCGCGATTGTGACCAGGCCGCCAAGGACAAAATAGGCCGTCTGCGATATGTTGGCCGAAACCGGTTCCAAGGCCGATTCAACGACACCCTGCCTCAACTGCGATTGAACGAAAACAGTTGTTTGGCCGGCAAATAGACGTGGCAGAAGCCAGCACCCGACCACCGCATAGACCATCAGGCAGCAAAGCACCCAAAGCGGCCTCACCTGGCCAAAGACCGTGCCGATTTCGCGCCAGATCAGTCTTCTCGCTGCGACCGAGACGATCAGCAGGATAGCGAAATAGGTGTAGATCAGCGGCGAGGAACCGCCCAGTGAGGAGATCGCCACCACCGCCGTCGCGCCGAACGCCAAGGAAGCAATCAGGCTGACGATCAGCGCACCGCGGGCCAGGAAGCCGGCGGTCAGGACTGCAAAACATACGATCAGTCCGATAATGGAAAACTGCATCTGCCAACCTGGGCGCGCCCTGCGTCAGAACTCGATCGCTTGCTCATCTGCTCATGGCAGCGAGTGCTTTCCAAGCAGCTCAAAAGCGGTACCCGCTACCCCTCCCGACGGGATTGCCGCGGCAAAATCGCTTCAGCGCAGGGTGGAGTCGAGCAGGCGCGCGTCATGGAAGGGAATTTGGTCCGCCCGGTTCACGGTGGCTGGGACAGAGCTGCGCCCCCTCGCCCGCGAATTGACACGGGCCCGAAACCGCGCATGGTTTTCGGGCCCGCGCCTTGCACAATACTGTGGTTCCTTGCCAGTTCTGGCAGGCAAGGTGATCATCAAGACGGCGGATCAGGCCTATCTGAGCCAGCTGCCCGACTTACCGACGACGGGTGAAGGAAAGTCCCCCGGGAAGAGGTCATTGATCTTGTAGGCGACCTCTGTTCGGTTCGTCGCCTTGAGCTTCTTCATGATATTGCGGATGTGCACCTTCACGGTACTCTCCCGCAAATTGAGCTCATAGGCGATGATCTTGTTGGCTTTCCCGCGCCGCAGGGCCTCCACCACCTCCGCCTGGCGCAGCGTGAACATGCCGCCCATGGGTGGCGTGCTTTCGCCGCCGGATGCCAGCGTCTGCCTTACGGCCAGCACGCTGCTGGCGGGGACGAAGGTGCCCCCGGCCATTGCCAGGCTGATCGCCTCGACACACACGTCGATGCCGACAGATGACGGGATATAGCCCCGCGCACCGTATTCCAGCGCCTTTAGGATCTGGGACAACTCATCGGTGTCGGCCAGAACGATCACCGGTGTCGTTGCGAACTCTGACGCCAGCTTGGCGATCTCGCGCGCCACATCCGGCTCGGAGATCCTGCGCCCGCCAACATTGAGCAGGATTGCCGCCAAAGGCGGATACTCCGCCTCCTTTCGCCTCCACTCTTCGATGGACCCGAACGCCAGTACTTCCATCTCCTCCTTATGGAGGGCGATGCTGCGCGCGAAGCACTCTCGATCGAGAGCGCGATTGTCGATGATTACAAGCGAGCGAGCAGACTGTTCCACACCATCGGGAGCATCAGTGTCATTGGAAGCCGTCGCTATTTTCGACGCGGTCAATCCATCCACAACGGTAGGCGACAAGTTTATCGACTTATAGCTTCCGTTGACGGACAAATGACCGCCATTTGTAGCTGCTGAACTTATCATGTTTTCACCCCACTCGTGCATCTGTGGATGTGTCATTCAAATACGACACCGGAGATGCACTTCCCACGCTTGACTCAATACTAAACAAAACGAGCGAAAAACTTAGTTCTGGATGATCCAAATCGTTTCGGACTTGTCCGAACGTATAACGTCATTCAACTCCGAGGGTATGCCTCATCCATATGCCGAATATACACATATTGGTGGCGACGATACTGATCCATGTTAATGGTTTGTTTACTATCTTTCTGAGAGTAAATATCGATATCTAGATCGCTCAAATTGAACTCACTCGAAAAACCACAGGCGAATTACTTGTAACAGAAATTTTATCTATACTATTTTTCGTGTATCTTTTTCTAAACCAGAGCCAATGCGGCCAAATTAAACTCAGAACCATTCAAGGATATATTTTCTACCCGATCCAGAAATCGGGACGGGCGCCATCCTAAATAAAAAGCACTACATCCGGACACAACTTCAGCGCGCCTGCTGGCCCAAGCTTTTCATCCCTGGCCCAAGAGGCAGCCGCTAGGCGACGCGGGTTCGGCCTTGATGAAAGTGCGCCCGAAGACGACACAGAACCTACACCGTTGCTCGAATTCCCCTAACCGGGGAGAAGCGACCGCTGACAATGCCCGCTGACAAAGGCGGACATTACACACCACGATCTATTCTTTATCACTAATATTTAATTTGCCTCAATTTTACCAACAATTGTATAGATCATATATATGATTTATATAAGTCTTAGTGGCATTGATAATAGTTGGATATATTTCCCGGCATATACAAATCTTGATAGGCAAGCAGACAGATATGCTGGGGTAACTCCAAAGTTAAGCGCGCAGACACTTCTGCTGACTCGGTCCTAATCGAACGATCTGACAGACAGGATGATGCCAAACCAATGAAGCTGATGCCTTCGCAGGTAGATGCACTGTCCCGGAAACTTTCAGCATTCATGCAGCTGAAACCGGAGGATGCCGCCGCATTGGAAAAGCTTCAGGGTCCGCGCACCCTGGTCAGCGCCGGCAAGGAAATCGTCTACGAAGGCCAGCACCGCCACGCTGCCTATGTTCTCCGCGAAGGCTGGGCCTATTCGTACAAGCGGCTGCACGATGGGGCGCGGCAGATCATCGACGTCCAGATCCCCGGCGATTTTCTTGGCGTGCGCAGCCTGCTGCTCCGAACCTCCGATCAGAGCTTCGTCGCGCTGACGGATATAGAAGTTAGCCGGATCAATACCGAGCGGCTCTGGGAAATCTTCCACGGCACACCGCGCCTGGCGCTGGCTTTGCTATGGGCAGCCTCGCGCGACGGCGCCATGGTGGTGGAGCACCTTGTCAGCATCGGCCGACGCGATGCCCTGACCCGAACGGCACACTTTCTGCTCGAGCTTGGCGTGCGCATGAAGCTCATCGGCCGCGGAACCGCCGACAGCTACAGTTGCCCCCTTTCGCAGAGTATCCTGGCCGACGCGCTCGGCCTGACCGCCATTCACCTGAACCGGGTCCTGCGGCAACTGCGCGAAGCGAACCTTTTGGTTTTTCGCGAAGGCGTGGTCACCTTCCTCGACCGGGAGGCACTGGCCGAGATCACAGGCTTCGACTTCACCTATCTCGACCAGAATATGCCGGCGTCGAAATAATTGGGGCGATCGTCCGCGAAGCAGTCGATCGCCCTTCAGGCAACTATCCCTGCGGACAGCAGCTATTGCGCCGCGTTTTTCAGGACGAAGCGCTGGATCTTGCCCGTTGCCGTCTTCGGCAACGCCTCGATGAACTTGATCGAGCGCGGGTACTTGTAGGGCGCGATCACCTGCTTGACATAGTCCTGCAGTGCCTTGGTCGTAGCGGCGTCTGCCGGCACGTCCTTGGCCAGCACGACATGTGCCTGCACGATCTGGCCGCGCTCCTCATCGGGCGCGCCGATGACAGCGCATTCCGAAACAAAGGCGTGGCTCAAGAGCGCCGCTTCCACCTCCGGCCCGGCAATGTTGTAGCCGGCCGAGATGATCATGTCGTCGGAGCGGGCGGCAAAATGGAAATAGCCGTCCTCATCCTGGTAGAAAGCGTCGCCCGTCAGGTTCCAGCCGTCGCGGACATAGGCCTTCTGCCGCTTGTCGGCGAGATAGCGGCAGCCGGTCGGACCGCGCACCGCCAGCCGGCCCACCTCACCGCGCGGCTTCTCTTTCATATCCTCGTCGACGATCCTGGCCTCATAGCCGCCCACCGGCTTGCCGGTAGAGCCCGGTGCGGAATCGCCCAGACGGTTGGTGATGAAGATGTGCAGCATCTCGGTGGCGCCGATACCGTCCAGCATCGGCTTGCCGGTCTTTTCCATCCAGGCATTGTAGACCGGCGCGGGCAGTGTCTCGCCGGCCGAGACGGCAACACGCAGCGAGCTGAGATCGGCCCCATTGTCCATCGCCGCCAGCATGACGCGATAGGCAGTCGGCGCCGTGAAGCTGATGGTCGCCTTATAGGTTTCGATGATCTCGATCATCTTCGGCGGGGTCGCCTGCTCAAGCAGCGTCGCTGCCGCGCCGAATCGCAGCGGGAAGATGGCGAGGCCGCCGAGGCCGAAGGTGAATGCGAGCGGCGGTGAGCCAACGAAAATGTCCTCCGGCGTGACCGAAAGCACTTCCTTGCCATAGGCATCGGCGATGATGAGCAGGTCGCGATGGAAATGCATCGTCGCCTTGGGCTCACCCGTGGTGCCGGAGGTGAAGCCTAGCAGCGCGACATCGTCGCGGCTGGTGGGCACCGCGTTGAACTTCACCGGCTTGTCGAGCGCGATGCGGTCGAGCTCGGCATCGTGGTTGGCGGTGCCGTCGAAGCCGATCACCTTCTTGAGGAATTTCGAGGTCTTGGCGCAGGCAACGAGCTCGTCGAGGATGCGCGTGTCGCAGAGCGCGAACTCGATTTCAGCCTTGTCGACGATCTTGCCCAACTCACCGGCGCGCAGCATCGGCATGGTATTGACCACCACGGCACCCGCCTTGGTGGCCGCCAGCCAGCAGGCGACCATGGCCGGATTGTTGGCCGAGCGGATCAGCACCCGGTTGCCGGGCTTGACGCCATAGTTCTCGACCAGCGCATGCGCGATGCGGTTCGACCAGTCGGTCAGTTCCTTGTAGGTACGGCGGCGGCCATTGCCGATCAGCGCGATGTTGTCGCCAAAGCCCTTGGCGACCATAGCGTCGGTGAATTCGACGCCGACGTTGAGGGTTTCGGGATAATCGAAGCCGTCGAGCAGCAGGTCGGGCCACTCCTCCATCGGCGGCAGGTTGTCACGTGTAAAGGTGTCGGTATGCGCCGATGGTCCCAGCATTTTGTTATCCTCCCGCCAGTGTCTGCCTGGCTATTATGACTTTCTGTACGTCGGACGCGCCCTCGTAGATACGCAGCGCCCGGATCTCCCGATAGAGGCTTTCGACGACGCTCCCCTTGCGCACGCCGTCGCCGCCATGGATTTGGACCGCCTTGTCGATCACGCTCTGGGCGCGGTCGGTGGCATAGAGCTTTGCCATGGCAGCTTCGCGGCTGACGCGCGGTGCGCCGGAGTCCTTCAGCCAGGCGGCGCGATAAACCAGAAGCGCCGATGCATCGATGTCGAGCGCCATGTCGGCAATGTGTCCCTGCACCATCTGCAGGTCCGACAGCGGCGCGCCAAACAGCTCTCGCGACGTCGAGCGGGCAACGGCCTCGTCCAGTGCGCGGCGGGCAAAGCCGAGCGCGGCGGCGGCGACCGTCGAGCGGAACACGTCGAGCACCGACATGGCGATCTTGAAACCTTCGCCCGGCTTGCCGAGCATGGCCGACTTCGGCACACGGCAGTTCTGGAACGACAGCCTTGCCAGCGGATGCGGGGCGATCACCTCCAGCCGCTCGGCGATCGACAGGCCGGGCGTTTCGGCCGGCACGATGAAGGCCGAAATGCCCTTGGCGCCGGGCGCTTCGCCTGTGCGGGCAAAGACGGTGTACATGTCGGCAATGCCGCCGTTGGAAATCCAGGTCTTCTCGCCGTCGAGCACGTAGAAGTCGCCATCCTCGCGTGCAGCAAGGTCGAGATTGGCGACGTCCGAGCCGGATTTCGGCTCGCTCAGCGCGAAGGCCGAAAGGGCGGCGCCCGCCCGCGTGCGGCTCAGCCACTCGCGCTTCTGGTCCACCCGGCCAAACAGCGAGATTGCGCCGGTGCCGAGGCCCTGCATGGCAAAGGAAAAGTCGGCAAGGCCGTCATGGCGCGCCAGTGTCTCGCGGATGATGCAGAGGCTGCGAACGTCGAGCCTGCTGACCGCCACGTCTGGATCGACGGCCGAATGGGTCAGCCAGCCGCCCTCGCCCAACTTGGCCACGAGCTCGCGGCATGCGGCGTCCACGTCGCTGTGGTCGATATCGGCCAGATTGGCGGCGGCCCAGCGGTCGAGCGCATCGGCGAGCATACGGTGGCGCTCCTCGAAGAAGGGCCAGTTCAGGAAGCTGCGGTCTGCCATGTCAGTCGCCCTTGAAAGCCGGCTTTTCGCGCGCGACGAAGGCGTCGTAGGCGCGCTTGAAATCCTGCGTCTGCATGCAGATGGCCTGCGCCTGCGCTTCGGCCTCGATGGCCTGGTCGATGGACATCGACCATTCCTGATTGAGCATGGTCTTGGTCATCATGTGACCGAAGTTCGGGCCGTCGGCGAGACGGCGGGCCAGTGCGATCGCCTCGGCATCCAGCGACGCGGCATCGACCAAGCGGTTGTAGAAGCCCCAGCGTTCGCCTTCATCCGCGCTCATCGTGCGGCCGGTGTAGAGTAGCTCGGAGGCCCTGCCCTGGCCGATGATGCGGGGCAGGATCGCGCAAGCGCCCATGTCACAGCCGGCAAGGCCGACGCGGGTGAACAGGAACGCGGTCTTGGCCTCGGGCGTGGCGATGCGGATGTCGGAGGCCATGGCGACGATGGCGCCGGCGCCGACGCAGACGCCGTCGACCGCCGCGATCACCGGCTTGCCGCAGTTGATCATGGCTTTCACCAGATCGCCTGTCATGCGGGTGAAGCGCAGCAGGCCCTTCATGTCCAGGTCGAGCAGCGGGCCGATGATGTCGTGCACATCGCCGCCCGAGCAGAAATTGCCACCATTGGAGCCGAACACCACGGCCTTGATGTCATCGGCATAGACGAGCGCGCGGAAAACGTCGCGCAGCTCGGCATAGCTGTCGAAGGTCAGCGGGTTCTTGCGCTCGGGCCGGTCGAGCGTGACGACGGCGATGCCGTCCTCCACACGCCAGCGGAAATGCTTTGCGACGTAACCCGCCATATCAGTCATGATCACTTACCTCAGCAGTGTGTTTGTGCGAGCGGCCGACGACATCGAGAATGCCGATCACCTGCTCGCATTCTTCGGGCGTGAGATCGGCCAGGACCTCATTGACCCAGCGGGCATGCGCTTCCGCCATTTTCGAGAATTCGTCGTGCCCCTTTTTTGTAAGACGCACTAGGGTGGCGCGCTTGTCGCCCTCCACCGGCACCCGCAGCACCATGCCGTCGGTCACCAGCCGCTCGATGATGCCGGTGACATTGCCGTTGGACACGCGCAGCGCTGCCGAAAGCTCGCTCATCTTGAGCCCGTCCTGGAAGCGGTAGAGCGCCGCCATCACGTCGAAGCGCGGCAACGTGGTGTCGAATTCGGCGCGAAGGTTTTCGCGCACGACGGATTCAACGATCTTGGTGACCTTCAGCAGCCGCAGCCAGACCCGCACACGCTGGCGGTCGGAATGCGGAAGCTGGTCAGGCTGTGCAACGCTCATACTTCTCCCCCCGAAACAGACAGTGCCTGTCCGGTCATCGAAGCCGAATGCGGCCCGCAGAGATACATCACCGCCTGCGCCACCTCCTCCGGCAGCACGAAGCGGCCCTGAGGATTGGTCTTGGTCAGTGCGGCCTCGGCGTCCTGCCGGCTCTTGCCGGTCTTCTGCATGATGTTTTCGATAGAGCGCTCGAGCATGGGCGTCAGCGTGAATCCGGGACAGACGGCGTTCACCGTAATGCTTGTCCCAGCCAGTTCAAGCGCCAGCGAGCGCGTCAACCCGATCACGCCATGCTTGGCGGCCGCGTAAGCCGAGACATAGGCATAGCCCTTGAGGCCCGCGGTGGAAGCCACCGCCACCAGCCGGCCCTCGCCGCGCTTCATCATGCCGCTTGCCAGCGCCTGCTGGAAGGTGAGGAAGACGCTGGTGAGGTTGACGTCCATCATCCGCTGCCAGAGGTCGAGCCCGGTGCGATGATAGGGAGCGCTTTCGGCAGCGCCCGCATTGGCGATGACGATATCCAGATCGCCGACTTCAGCGGCGATCTTCTCGAACAGCGTTTTCAGCGAGGCTTCGTCGGTCACATCGGCGGTCATGCCGATGATATTTTTCGCGCCTTGCGCCACTTCCTGCAGGGCTTCCATGCGCCTGCCGGAAACGACGACCGTCGCGCCGGCATCGGCCAGCGCGCGGGCGATTGCAGCGCCCATGCCCGAGCCGCCGCCGGTAACCAGTGCGCGCTTTCCGGCAATGTCGCTCATACCGCGCGATCCTGTGCGGCCATTTCGGCGGCACGTTCGGCGAGGCGGCGCAGCTGGTCGCCGCCGGGCCGATATGGGTCAGGCCATGCCTCGGCGGTGTCACCCAGCGTCGCAGCTGCTCGCAGCGTCCAGTAGGGATCGGTCAGGTGCGGACGCGCGAGGCAGACGAGGTCGGCGCGGCCGGCGAGCAGGATCGAGTTGACGTGGTCCGGCTCGTAGATGTTGCCGACGGCCATGGTCGCCATGCCGGTCTCGTTGCGGATGCGGTCGGAGAACGGCGTTTGGAACATGCGGCCATAGACAGGGCGCGCGGCCTTGGTGGTCTGGCCGGCCGAGACGTCGCAGATATCGACGCCGGCTTCCTGGAAGATGCGCGCGATCTCGACTGCTTCCTGCGGCGTCACGCCTTCCGGACCCACCCAGTCATTGGCCGAGATACGAACCGAGATCGGCTTGCCTTCCGGCCAGACTGCGCGGATGGCATGGAAGATCTCCAGCGGATAGCGCATGCGGTTTTCCAGCGAGCCGCCATATTCGTCGGTGCGGTTGTTGGTGACCGGGGTGATGAAGGACGACAGCAGATAGCCGTGCGCGGCGTGGATTTCGAGCATGTCGAAGCCGCAGCGGTCCGCCATCTGTGCGGCGGACACGAACTGGTCGCGCACCAGATCCATGTCGGCGCGGGTCATCGCCTTCGGCGTCTGGTTCTCTGCCGACCACGGCAGGTCGGAAACCGAAAGCAGCGGCCAGTTGCCGTCCTTCAGCGGCTTATCGGTGCCTTCCCAGCCCACGCAGGTCGAAGCCTTGCGGCCGGCATGCCCGATTTGCGCGCAGATCTTGGCTTCCGTTTCTGTATGGACAAAGTCGACGATGCGCTTCCAGGCCACTTCATGCTCGGGCGTATAGAAACCGGGGCAGCCAGGTGTGATGCGGCCTTCGGCACTCACGCAGGTCATCTCGATATAGAGAAGCCCCGCCCCGCCCTTGGCGCGCTCGCCATAGTGGACGAGGTGCCAGTCGGTCGGCGTGCCGTCGACGGCCTTGTACTGCGCCATCGGCGAAACGACGATGCGGTTCTTCAGTTCCATGCCGCGCAGCCTGAACGGCGCGAACATCGGCGCACGGTGCGTTCCCTGCGGCGCGCCTGCATTTTCCTGGAACCAGCCTTCGGCGCCCTCCAGCCAAGCCTTGTCGCGCAGGCGCAGGTTTTCGTGGCTGATGCGCTGCGAACGGGTCAGCAGCGAATAGTTGAACTGCACCGGGTCGAGATGGAAATAGCGCTCGACCTCCTCGAACCACTCCAGCGAGTTGCGCGCGGCCGATTGCAGGCGCAGCACCTGCACGCGGCGCTCGTCCTCGTAGCGGGCGAAGGCGGTATCGAGCGACTTTTCGGTGTGGACATATTCGGCAAGCGCGACAGCGCTCTCAAGCGCCAGCTTGGTGCCCGAACCGATCGAGAAATGCGCAGTCGCCGCCGCGTCGCCCAGAAGTGCTACGTTCTTGTAGGACCAGCGCTTGCACAGCACGCGCGGAAAATTCAGCCAGGCCGAGCCGCGAATGTGGTTGGCATTGGTCATCAGCGCGTGGCCGCCGAGATGCTTGGCGAAGATGCGCTGGCAGACCTCGATGCTCTCCTGCTGGCTCATCTCACCGAAGCCGAATTTTTCCCAGGTCTCGGTGCTGCACTCGACGATGAAGGTCGCCGTGTCATTGTCGAACTGGTAGGCGTGCGCCCAGACCCAGCCGTGCTCGGTCTCTTCGAAGATGAAGGTGAAGGCGTCGTCGAATTTCTGATGCGTGCCGAGCCAGACGAACTTGCAGGCGCGCACGTCGATATCCGGTTCGAACTTGTCGGCGAATTCGGTACGTGCCCGCGAATTCAGGCCGTCTGAGGCGACGACCAGATCGTACTGTTCGGCATAGTCGGCAACGCTCTCGACGTTGGTCTCGAAGCGAATTTCGATGCCAAGCTCTTTCGCACGCGCTTGCAGCAAGAGGAGAAGCTGCTTGCGGCCGATGCCGCAGAAGCCGTGACCGCTCGACACCGTCTTGGTGTCCTTGAAGTGGACGGCGATATCGTCCCAATAGGCGAAATGCGAGCGAATGGCCGCGGCGCTTACCGGGTCGTTGGCCGCAAGATTGGTCAGCGTTTCGTCGGAGAGCACGACACCCCAGCCGAACGTGTCGTCCGGCTTGTTGCGCTCGATCACGACGATCTCCGCCGACGGGTCGCGCAGCTTCATGCTGATTGCGAAGTACAGGCCGGCCGGCCCTCCTCCAAGACAGGCGATCTTCATCGGCGCAACTCCTTCTGATGGGAAAAAGATGGCACCGACCCGCGATAATTTCAAGCATGAAATTTCAAGCTTGAAATTAATTCCCCTGTCGTCAAATCTGCCGGGGCTTATGCATGTGCTGCGGCCGCGCTGGCCCTTGCGCAGTGACGCGGCGATGACCGATAAGGCGCAAAGCCATCGGCGATACCGAAACGGGAGGGGAACCATGTCGGGCAACAAGATCACGAACTGGGACGATGCCTATTCGAATTCGGCATATATTCCAGGCGGAGACGACTACCCGGCAAAGTGGCAGGCAGCCGCTGCAGCCTTTCGCGACGAGATGCGTGCGGCTGGACGTCTGCGTGAGGACATCGCCTACGGCTCGCATCCGCGCAACCGCTACGACCTTTTCCTGCCTAAGACCGAAGCCAAGGGTCTCGCGGTGTTCGTGCATGGCGGCTACTGGATGGCCTTCGACAAGTCGGCATGGTCACACCTGGCCGCCGGCCCGCTTGCGCATGGCTATGCCGTTGCAATGCCCTCCTATGTGCTGACGCCGGAAGCACGCATCTCCGACATCACCCGCCAGATCGGCGCGGCCATCAATGCCGCTGCCCGTGAAGTCGAAGGCCCGCTGCACATTGCAGGGCACTCGGCGGGCGGCCACCTGGTCAGCCGCATGAACACGGCAACCTCGCCGCTCGATCGCGACGTTGCCGCGCGCCTTCGCAAGACCGTGTCGATCTCCGGCCTGCATGACCTGCGCCCCCTGCTCAACACCAGCATGAACGAGACGCTGCGGTTGGACCTGGCAGAAGCGCGCGCCGAAAGCGCCGCACTGCTCGAACCGCTCGACGGCATGGACATCACCTGCTGGGTGGGCGCCAATGAGCGGCCCGAATTCCTGCGCCAGAATGGCCTGCTCGCAAACCTCTGGAGCAGCTTCAAGGTCGAGGTTTCGAGCGTGGAGGAAGCCGACCGGCACCATTTCGACGTGATCGAAGGTCTTGCCGACCCCGATCACAGGCTGGTGCGGACTTTGCTCGGCGTGTAAGACAGCGGGAACACGGCGCCGCTGCGATTGGCCGGCATGGATCTCGCTGCGGCCGACCGGATTATCGAGTCTAGACGAGATGTTGGATCGAAAGCCTCAAGCGGCGGTCGAATCTCGTGTCAGGAGAGCACAATGAAAACCGTATTCGTCCAACTGCAATGCGTGCCCGGCCAGACCTATGCCGTCGCCGACCAGCTCTATGAGCGGGAGGTTGCATCCGAACTCTATTCGACCAGCGGCGACTACGACCTCCTGATGAAGATCTACATCGACGACGACGTCGACATAGGCAAGTTCATCAACGAGAACGTGGCCAATGTGCCGGGCATCGTGCGCTCGCTGACCACGCTGACCTTCAAGGCGTTCTGAGAATCGCGAGAAAATCGTTGCGGCCTAGATTCAAGGCCGCAATCCAATTCCCTGTTTTCAATCGGCTTTGCGGTCGGCACGGCGTGCCGCGACATAGCGCATGGCCATCACGCGGCGGCGCATGATCTCGGTGCGCATCGCCATAAGATGCAGCGCGAAGAACAGGAAGGTGAAGCCGGCGGCCATCACCAACAGCGGCCACAGCATGCTCGGGTCGATGGTCGGCCCACCCATGCGGAACACCGAGGCCGGCTGGTGCAGCGTGTTCCACCAATTGACCGAGAATTTTATGATCGGGATGTTGATGAAGCCGACCAGCGTGATGACGGCTGCAGCACGGGCCGAGCGTGCCGGGTCATCGAGCGCGCGCGTCAGCGCGATGATGCCGAGATACATCAGGAACAGCACGAAGACCGACGTCAACCGCGCGTCCCACACCCACCAGGTGCCCCACATCGGCTTGCCCCAGATGGAACCGGTGACCAGCGCCAGCGCGGTAAAGGTGGCGCCGATGGGCGCCGCAGCCTTCAGCGAAACATCGGCCAGCGGATGACGCCAGACCAGCGTGCCGAGCGAAGATAGCGCCATCAGCGAATAGCACATCATGGAAATCCAGGCGAAAGGCACGTGGATGTACATGATGCGGACGGTGCTGCCCTGCTGGTAATCCTCGGGCGCTGCGAAGGACATATAGAGACCGGCGGCGAGCAGAAGCAGCGAAATCCCGGCCAGCCACGGCAGCAGCCGGTCGGCCAGCGCAATGAAGCGTGTGGGGTTAGCCAGATCGATCCAGCGGCCGGGCCGCGCGCTTGTTTCACTCATAGCGGGCTATCTACCCTGAGCGGCGCGCCACTGCAACGTGGGAGGTCGCCGCAGGCGGCCTCCCGTTCGTCGTCAGGCAGCTTCAGGCTGCGCCGACACGTGGCTGAGGCTGCGCACATCCTCGTCGGTCAGCAGGCCGCCGGCGCGCAGCAGCGAGGCGAAGCGGCCATTGGTTGCCGACAGTTCGGCAAAGCCGCCCATCTCGACGATGCGGCCGTGATCCATGAAGATAACCAGGTCGGCGTCGCGGACGGTGGTCAGGCGATGGGCGATGATGAAGGTGGTGCGATCCCGGCGAACCGCGTCGATCGCGTCCTTCACCCGCGTTTCGGTCTCGACGTCGAGCGCGCTCGTCGCTTCGTCGAGCACAAGGATCGGAGCGTCCTTCAAGATGGCGCGGGCGATGGCGATGCGCTGGCGCTCGCCGCCAGAGAGCTGTCCGCCGCGCTCGCCGACCTTGGTGTCGTAGCCTTCGCTCTTGTTGAGGATGAAGTCCTGGGCGGCTGCCGCCTGGGCAGCGGCGTGCACCTCGGCATAGCTGGCATTCTCGCGGCCGATGCGGATGTTGTCCTCGATCGAGCGATTGAACAGACCGGCATCCTGGAACACGGTGGCGATCGACTGGCGCAGCGACTTCTTGGTGACGGTGCGCGTATCGACGCCGTCGATGAGTATGCGGCCACCCTGCGGCGTGTAGACGCCCTGAAGCAGGTTGATGATCGTGGTCTTGCCCGCACCTGTCGGGCCGACGATGGCCACGGTCTGGCCGGCGGGAATCTCGAAGGAGGCTTCGTGCACGCCCTGGCCGGAATTCGAGAACTCGAAGCCGACATTCTCGAAGCGGACATGGCCGGTGACGTTCTCCAACTCGCGCAGGCCCGCCGGCTCCTGGCGGACGGCGACCGAGTCCTCGAGCTTGTAGAAGGCCTCGAGCTTGGCACGCGAATCGAAGATCTGGTTGGCGAAGTTCGAAATCTGGTCGAGTCGGCTGATCAGCAATGAGGCGAAGCCGGTGAAGGCGACGACATCACCGATGCGCAGTTCGCCGCGCGACACCAGCAAGGCGCCGATCATCAGCACGATCATCATGGAGACGGTCGACGACAGGCGATGCAGCGCACTGGCAAGCGCCCACCAGTCGAGCACCGGATACTGGGCGCTGATCAGGTCGCGCACATGGCTGCGCAGCTTCTGCGTCTCATAACCGATGCGGTTGTAGCTCTGCAGCACCGAGACGTTGTTGACCGAATCGGTGACGTGGGAAAACACCTCCTGGTAGTGGCATTCCACCTTGGCCTGACCGTCCTTGGTCTTGTGCATGACGATGCGGCTGACGACGAGGTAGAACACGCCCAGCGCCAGAAGCACCAGCGACATGCGCCCATCGAGCGAGATCGCGGTCGGGACCAGCAGCACCAGGGCAACGGCCGTGGTCAGGTGCTGCCGCATGAATTCCAGCCAGAGCGTGAACAGGGCCTCGACCGCGCGCAGCAGGGTGTGCAGCGCGTTGGAGGTGCCGCGCTCCTGATGCCACGACAGCGGCATGGTGATGACCTGCTCGAAGGATTCGCACAGCACCGCCGCGCGGCGGGCATGCGCCAAGCGGTCGGCGCCGCGGGCGACGAGGACAAAAGCGACGATGTTGAAGGCGCCGAGTCCGGCCCACAGGGCCAGCGTCGGCAGAAGTTCAGTTTTCTCGGAGATGGAGTCGATGACGCGACCGAACAAAACCGGTTCTGCGATGGCAACCATCGCCAAAACGATGTTAGCCGAACAGATCAAGAAGACGCGTTTCTTTTCGGCGGCTAGATACCGTAGCGCTCGAAAGTACACCTGCAGCAATGACACGAAACTCACCTCGTGAGAACTTAGGCCGTGCAGCACGTCATAGCCGAAATAAGCATTGCCTGCCGCACCGCAAGACAATGCTCACATACAGACTTGGTTCCGGTTTTTCGAAACAACATCGAGAAACGCCCCGTAATCTGCCGTGATCGCGTAACGGGTTGAGATATAAAGAAAAATGGCACCCTTACGGCAAAATAATGGCGGCCGGAGCGCCCGGCCGCCAGTCTTGAAAATATTCTTGGAAGCTACCCCGGAATCCGGACCGTCACCTCGACCTCGCCCTTGGTTTTGAGCTCGAAACAGGGGCTCGTCGAACGCTTGCCATCGACCTCCAGGCTGACCTTCTTCGCCCCCTTCTCGCGCACGACATCGATGCGGTAGATCGCGCCGTCGAGCTTGAGCGTGGCCTTGTAGCCCGGCCAGGACGCCGGCAGGACAGGGTCAACGAACAGCTGCTGTCCCTCACGGCGGATGCCGAGAATGGCCTCCACGCCTGCGCGATACAGCCAGCCGGCCGAGCCCGTGTACCAGGTCCAGCCGCCACGGCCGGCCTTGTCGCCCTCGGAATAGATATCCGCGACAACGACATAGGGCTCGACGCGATAGTGCTCGGCCGCCTCTTCGTCGAGCGAATGATTGACCGGGTTGAGCATGCTGAAGCAACGGTAGGCGTCATCGGCCCGCCGCATTTCCGCCAGGGCAATGACAAACCAGGTGGAGGCATGGGTGTACTGTCCGCCATTTTCACGAACGCCTGGCGGGTAACTTTTTATGTAGCCGGGATCTTCAGTTGTGTTCGCGAAAGGCGGTGTGAACAGCTTGATGATCCGCAGATCCTGGTCGACCAGCATGTCGATCGCCGAATCCATCGCCGTCTTCGAACGCGCCGGATCTCCGTCGCCGGACAGCACGCTCCACGACTGCGCGATCGAGTCGATGTTGCACTCGTCGGAATCACGCGAGCCGAGCAACGCCCCGTCGTCATAGGAGCCGCGGCGATACCATGAGCCGTCCCAGGCCGCGTTCTCGAGCGCCTGCTTGAGCTTGCGGGCATGCTTGTCCCACTTGTCGGCGCGCTTGACCTCGCCGCGCGTGCGAGCCAGCTGCCCGAAGTCGCCAAGCGTCTTCAGGAGGAACCAGCCGAGCCAGACGCTCTCGCCGCGCCCGTTTTCGCCGACCCGGTTCATGCCGTCGTTCCAGTCGCCGCCAAGCATCAGCGGCAGGCCGGTGGCGCCGGTGCGGGCAATGGCGAGGTCCAGCGCGCGCACGCAGTGCTCGTACAATGTGACGGATTTCTTCGATATTTCAGGTACGTAGAAGGCGTCGTGCTCGCCCTCCTTGAGCTCCTCGCCGTCGATGAAGGGGATCATCTCATCAAGGATCGAGGTATCGCCGGTCACCTTCACGTAATACGCCGTACCGAAGGCCAGCCAGACGACATCGTCCGAGATGGTGGTGCGCACGCCGGCCCCGGTGCGCGGCAGCCACCAGTGCTGGACGTCGCCCTCGGGGAACTGCCGATGCGCGGCATTGACGATCTGATCACGCGCCAGCTTCGGATCGTGCATCAGCAGCGCAAGCGTGTCCTGCAACTGGTCGCGGAAGCCGAATGCGCCGCTCGCCTGGTAGAAGGCCGAGCGTGCCCGGATGCGGCAGGCAAGGGCCTGATATGGCAGCCAGTTGTTGACCAAAGCGTCGAACGACGCGTCCGGCGTCTCCACCTGCAGCGTGTCGAGGAAGCCCCGCCAGTTGCGCTCGTTTTCGGTGAGGCGCTCGTCAAAGTCGCGCTTGCGGTGGCTAACCACGAGCTCGCTTGCCTCCTCCTGCGATCCGGCGTCGCCGAGCAGGAAGAGCATGGTCGCTTCGCCGCCCGCCGGCACCTCGATGTCGCGCGCGATCGCCGCGCAGGGATCCAGGCCGGCTTCGATCTTGCCCGACAGGTCAAAGCCGCGCAGTACCACATGCGGATATTCGGCCGTCCCGCCCCTACCGATGAACTCGTTGCGATCGGCGGTCACCGATTGCGCGTCACCGTCGCTCGCCAGGAAGGCAACACGGTCACCATAGTCGAGGCTGTAGGCGTTTCTGGCCAGCAGCGCTCCGGTCAGGAGGTCCCGCGACGGCACGATGGTTGGAGCGGATTTGGAGCGGTTGTTGCCCAACACCCATTCGGCATAGGCGTAGATGCGCAGCCGCGCCGGCATGGAGCCCGAATTGCGGATACGCAGCCGCGAGAGCTTCACCGAATCGACGGGGTCGACCAGCTGTGTGATCTCCGTCGACAGCTTGCCCTTAGTTGCCGTGAAGGTGCTGACACCCTGGCCGTGGCGGGCCTCGTAGGTGATCGCAGGATCGCGCAGCACCGCCGCAAACGGCGAGAACGCCTGTCCCTCGGCATGATCGTAGATGTAGATCGCCTCGCCCGGCCGGTTCGTGACCGGATCGTTGGTCCACGGCGTCAGCTGGAAGTCGCGGCTGTTGCGGCTCCAGGTGAACGACGCGCCCTCGGCCGAGGTGTGGAAGCCGAAGCCCGAATTGGCGACGACGTTGATCCAGGGATGTGGCGTCGTGCGATAGCCGGTCAGGCGCACGACATAGTCGCGGCCGTTGCGGTCGAAACCGCCGAAGCCGTTCCAATTGTCGAGACCATCGCCGCTTGCCGGGCGGATGGATGCAGCGCTTGCAGTCGGATAGGCCGGAGTGCTTGCGCCCACCGCGTCCAACATTTCGCCCGCACTCAGCGTCTCCGACGCGATCAGTGCATCGCGTGCCTGCAGGGCGCTGGCTTCGGCGCGTTCGATCTGGTCGAAGATGGTGCCGTTGCGCGTGTGCAGCGCAACCCGTGCCGCGGCCAGAAGAGTCTTGTAGGACGTCTCGTCCATCAGGTCGCGACGAACGGCGAAGATGTGCTGGCGCGGTCCTAGTTCCTTGCCGCGCAGGCGGCTGTTTTCCGCCAACGACTCGATCGCCTGCTGAAGGTCCTGTACGTAGGACGAAGCCTGCTCGTTGACGATGACGAGGTCGGTCAGCAGCCCCCTCGCCCGCATATATTCCTGGAAGCGCAGCGCCTGGGCGACGATCTCCAGATCGGCAACGTCGCTGATCCTGACGGCGAAGATCGGAAAGTCGCCCGAGATCGCCATCGGCCACAGGGCCGACTGTTTCCCGAGACCGGTAGCGACCGTCTCGGCCGGCACGCGCAGATACTGATCCGGATAGAGCAGATAGCGCGCCAGCTTCTGGACGTTGGCCGCATCCGCAAGGCTGAGCCCGAAGTGACGGGTCTGCACCTGCGAACGGGTCCAGGCCAGCATCGCCTGGCGCGGGTAGCTTTCGGGATGGTCGAGCCGCGACATGGCCTCCTGGACCTCTTCGCGGTTGGCACCCACGACCGTCCAGAAGGTGAGCGTCACCTTCTTGTTGGCCGGCACGCGCACGCGGCAGCGCAGCGCAACGATCGGATCGAGCACGAAGCCCGCATTGCCGCCCAGCCGCGCGCCCGGATCGAAGGCGGCGGGATTGGCGATGGTGCGCCCGCGGCCAAGGAAGGCGCGACGGTCGGTTTCGGCTTCCGTGTCACGCGAAATTCCCGAGGCATCGGTCATGAAATGGGCCATGACGACGTCCGGCTCGCTCGCGGAGCGCTTGCGCCGTGTGGCGAAAATCGCGCTGTTGCTGCTGGCAATCTCCGTCTCGACGAACATCTTCGAGAACGCCGGATGGGCGGCATCGGCCATTTCCGGAGCCAGAACCAGTTCGGCGTAGGACGTTATCTCGATATGCCGGTCGGCGATGCCGTCATTGGCAATCGTGATGCGCCGCGCCTCGCCATTTCCTTCCGAAACCACGATGCACTCGACCTCTGAACGCAGCGTGCCGACGGTCTTGACGAAGCTTGCCTTGTCGTCGCCGAACAGCGTCTGGGCGTGTTCGGAGACCGCGCGCTTGGGTTCTGTGGTGGCGGACCACCAGTCGCCGGTCTCGCTATCGCGCAGGAACAGGTAGCTGCCGTAGCGATCCTCGGTGGGGTCGGACTGCCATCTGGTGACGGAGAGATCGTTCCAGCGGCTGTAGCCGGAGCCGGCGGCCGTGACCATCACCGAGTAACGGCCGTTCGACAGCAAGTTGGTCGCACGCAGCGCGCGCGCCGGCTGCACGATCAGGCGGGTGTCGGGGCTCTCTTCAACCACCTCCAGCTTACCTCGCTCGTCGGCCTCGGTGCGGACCGTGGCGACCGGGATGTCGCGGGGCGCCTTCTCCTGCAACAGAAGCTCGGCAGCCTCGATAACCGGATCGCTGTGGAAGCGGTCGCGCATGCGGCCTTCGAATATAGCATTAGCGACGGCCGCAATCGACATGCCTTGATGGTGGGCCATGTAATTGTAGACGACCGCATGGTTCGCGCCGTCCGGCACGCGCTGGGGCGTGAAATCCACGGCGTCATGGAAGCCATAGCGCCCGAGCGCGCCGATCCGGCGCAGGCGCGCCAGGTTCTGCACCGCCTCATGCGGCATGAACTGGGCGGCGAGCACGGTCGCATAGGGCGCGATGACGGTGTTCTGTGCCAGGCCGCGCTTCAGGCCCAACCCCGGCACGCCGAAATTGGTGTACTGGTAGGTCATCTCGCGGTCACGAGCATTGTAGGCCGCTTCCGAGATGCCCCACGGAATACCCTTCGAACGGCCATACTGGATCTGCCGGCGAATGATCAGCTGGCTGGTCTGGTTGAGCAGGCCGCCCTGCGGCTCCTTCATCACCAGCGGCGGCATCAGATACTCGAACATCGAGCCCGACCAGGACATCAGCGCGCCCTTGAAGCCGATCTCGACGATCGGACGGCCAAGGCGGAACCAATGCTCGGTAGAGATGTCACCCTTGGCGACCGCAAACAGGCTGGTCAGGCGGGCCTCAGAAGCCAGAAGGTCGTAGCAGCTCTCATCGAGCTGGTGTTCCTCGACGCGATAGCCGATGGAGAGCAGCTTGCGCTCGCGCCGCAGCAGGAACGAGAAATCCATCTCGAAGGCGAAGCGACGCGTCCTTTCCTGAAGGTTCTTCAGCTTCGCACGAAGCGCCTCGATCGACTTCTCGTCGCTGTGGGCGTCGTGGACATGCGCCTCGCAGGCCGCCTCGAGCTTGGCGGCCCATTCGGTCAGTACCTCGCTGCGCGAAGTTCCGACCTCGGTGTGGATCGCGCTCGCCAACTTGCGGATTTCGCCCGACAGCACCGCCAGATTGATGGTGCGGATCGACGCCATCTCGGGCTGTTCCTTGATGGTCTCGACAGCGCGGCTCATGCCGTCGATGCGGTCGCGCAGGCGCTGGCGCAGCGGCCTAAGCTGACGCCGGTCGTCGGGCAGATCATCGAGGCTCTCGCTGAGGATCTCCACCGCGTCGAGCAGGCCGTCGAAATCGCCCTGCAAGTGCACCGACGGCGCTTCGGCCCATTCGGCGCAAGCCGCCGCGACCGCGATCAGATGGCCGGCAAGGTTGCCGCTGTCGACCGCCGACACATAGAGCGGCGAAAGCGGGCGCAGATTGGTGGTCTCGTACCAGTTGTAGAGATGGCCGCGATAGCGCTGCATCCGCTCGATCGTGCCCATCGTCTGATCGATCCGATCGGCAGCCTCGGCCAGGCTGATCCAGCCGAAGTCGCGCGCGGAAACAATGGACAGAAGATAGACGCCGATATTGGTCGGCGAGGTGCGGTGGGCGAGCACCGGCTGCGGCGTCTCCTGGAAATTGTCCGGCGGCAGGTAATTCTCGGCCGGGGTGACGAACTTTTCGAAGAAGGCCCAAGTCCGCCGCGCGACGGTGCGAAGCCGCTGGACGTCATGGTGCGAAATGCGGAGCCGGTCCTCGGTTTCCGCAGAGCGGCTGATCAGCCAGGCAAAGGCGGGCGAGCCGGCCCAGAAAATCGCGAAGAAGAAGGCAACGAAGGCGCCGGTCGAGTCGGCCGCCACAGGAATGGCAAGGCCGGCGATGGCGATGATCACTGCCCCGCGCATCATGCGATAATAAGAGTAGAGGTCGTTGCCGCCGGTCTTGTGCGCCTGCGAGGCGGTGCGCCATTCGAGCAGGTTCTGCCGGCTCACGAACAGGCGATAGAGCGTGCGCACGATGGCGTCGCCCATCATCCAGGCCAGATGCGCCATCAGCACGATGCGCAGCGCCACCATCGCCGTACCGAAGGCTATGTCGCGGAACAAGGCGCTGAAATGGCCGCGCGGCGTGGCGTCGCGCGTCTTGGGCAGGATCGAGTCGACGATGTCGAAAGTGGGCGCCATGAACAGGACGAGGATCAGCAGCGCCTGCCACTGCGCGGCCTGCGTAAAGGGCAGCAGCGTCCAGCCGGCAATCGCGGCCATCACCCAGAAGATCGGCGTCAGCGAGCGGCGGAGATTATCGATCATCTTCCAGCGCGACAGTGCCGGCACGCCGGACTTCGGATCGAAGATGAAGCCCAGAAGCTGCCAGTCGCCGCGCGCCCAGCGATGATGGCGCGAAGCGTCGACCGAGTAGCGGGTCGGATAGTCTTCGACCACCTCGACATCGGTGACCAGCGCGGAGCCCGCCAGCGCACCTTCGAGAAGGTCGTGGCTGAGAACGGCGTTTTCGGGGAGACGCCCCTTCAGCGCCGCTTCCATGGCGTCGACGTGATAAAGGCCCTTACCGGTGAAGGTGCCTTCGCCATAGACGTCCTGGTAGAGATCCGACACGGCAAAGACATACGGGTCCAGCCCGCGATTGGACGAGAAGACGCGCTGGAAGAACGAGGCGTCGTCACCCGTGGTCAGCGAGGCCGTGACGCGCGGCTGCAGGATAGCGTAGCCGGCGGTTACCCGGTGATGCGCGGCATCGAACTCGGGACGGTTGAGCGGGTGGCACATCTTGCCGACCAGGCGCTTGACCGCATCGCGGGTCATCCTGGTATCGGCGTCGAGCGTCATCACATGGACGACGTTTTCCGGCAGCGGTGCATCCGGCGGCAGGAAGGTCGTGTCGGCATCGCCGCGCAGCAGCAGGTTCAGCTCATGCAGCTTGCCGCGCTTGCGCTCCCAGCCCATCCAGCACTTCTGCGATGGATTGTAGAGCCGGCGGCGGTGCAGGAGATGGAACAGCGGCGCGCCTTCGACCGGGTAGCGCCTGTTGAGCTTGGCGATTTCCTCGCGCGCATGGTTGAGGATTTCCATGTCGCCCGGGGTCTGCTCGGCCGAGCTGTCGGGCCAGTCCGACAGCAGAGCGTAGTAGATCTCGCCATGCATGTTGGCGAGGTGGTGCACCTCGAGCTGGCGGATGTTCTCCTCGACATCGTCGCGCGAGCCGATCAGGGACGGCACAACGACGAGCGTGCGTGCCTCGGCCGGCACGCCATCCTTGTAGTCATAGCCCACCAGCCGCGTCGGCTTGAGGAACAGCATGACGATGGTGTTGAAGAAGGCCATGGCGCCTTCGCTCGCAGGCACCGAAAACAGCACCAGCATCAGCGCGATCGCCGGACCCGTGAGGCCGATGCCAGCAAGGGCGTAACCGGTCAGCGCCAGCAGCAGCACCGTCAGCGCGAAGACCGGAACGGCAATGCCGAGCCAGCCGGTGCGCTTGAAGGCGCGTTTGAAAGCCAGCCTGAAGGCCGGGCGATAGCCGATGGTGCGCTCGAATTCGGGCCGCTTGGGACCGATGAGGTAGAAGCCGATGTCGTTGTATCGACCGCCCTGCCCGGCTTCCTCTTCCATCATCTCGATCGCCCGTTCGGCGACCTCGTATTCAGAACGCTTGGAGCGGCGGGCCAGATTTTCGATGGCCGTGCGGTACTGGTCGCGCGACTGGAAATCGAGCTCGGCGAAGTTGGTCCGCTGGCGCAGCAGCTCGTCGACGGGGCTGACGGACTCGAACCACAGGGTCCAGTCGACGTCGTTGAGCAGGCGCAGGCCGCGAATGATGTTGCCGGTGGTGACGTTACCGCTCGACAGCGTCTGATGTTCCGTACGGATGATCTCTTCGGAGTCCGAGCCAGACTTCTCGAGCTGGTTTTCCAACCACTGCAGCGCCTGGCCGGCATTTTGCGAACCGTCCCTCAGACGATAGAGCAACTGCGTCGCGAAGGTCGTGTCGCGCGCATGGTCCGCATAGTGTGTCAGGATCGTGCGGCGCGCCTCGCCGTCGCCGGCCGCCAGCACCCGGTCGGCCACATCGTTGGCGATCCGGCGCATTTCATGGGTGCGGTTCACGCGCAGGGCAAGCCGGCGCAGATTTTCGATCAGCACGAAGCGGAGCAGCGACGGCAGCGCCCACAATTCGCCGATGCGCAGCGGCTCGACGCTCTGATAGCCGTCGATCAGGGCCTTGAACATGTCGGCGGAGACGGTGCTGTCGGAATGGGCGACATAAACCCAGGCCAGCGCCAGCGTGCGCGGCACAACCACGCCGTTGGCCAACTGGATGGTGGGCAACTCGTTATAGAAGCGGCGCGGCAGGTCGCGCTTGACCTGATAGATCGTCTCTTCGACCAGGTAATTGTTGTCGAGCAACCACTGGGCGGCCGGCGTGATCGGCTCGCCGCGGGCCTGCGCGGTGTTGGTGGAGCGGTAGACTTCGAGGATCTTCTCGGCGTTCTCGCGAATGCGCGCCTGGAAATCGAAGGCCTCGAGCCCATAGAGCTGATCGACCTCCCTGCCCGCGAGGGCGGCACCTAATGCAGTCAGGCGATCTTCAGGCAAGAAGTTCGAGCGGATGGGCTGCTCGACGGACAGAGGGACACTGGCGGCTGTCTTTTCCAGCGAGGCGGGGTCAGTCTGCACATTCATGAATATCAAATCCGCTCAACAGCAATCGGGCCGTGCCATAGGCACAGCCATTGTACGGCCAGAACAGTTCGGATGGCGATTGGTTGCATGAAACGCCAGCCGGCCTGCTTTTTCCCCTGTGCTAGGAGAAAGGTGGAAATGTGTCGGACATTTCCCTGTCAAAAATTCTTTTGAATCAATGCGAAAACAAAAGGTACCGAATTCAGGCTTTTTCGTGTTTGACAGCCCATGTTCGAACACATTCACCGTAAGTGAACAGTATAAAATCCCGAAACCTGCATACGCCTTTCGGACAGGCCGCCTTTGCACCCGAGTTCAAGGAAAAGTCGGTTCATCCGTCGCCCGGATAAAGCCATGCCGCCGGCGATGCGGCGGCATGGCAAGTCGTCAAAGACGCGGCTGCGGCGCTTAGAGCGCGGCCGTGATGATGATCTCGACCTTGTAGTCCGGCGTGGCCAGCTTGGCTTCGCCAGTGGCGCGAGCCGGCGTGTGGCCCTGCGCGACCCAACCGTCCCAAACGGCGTTCATTTCGCCGAAGGTGTTCATGTCGGCGAGCCAGATGATCGCCTGGAGGATCTTGGTCTTGTCCGAGCCGGACTTGGCGAGCAGTTCGTCGATCGAGGCAAGCACGGCCTTGGTCTGCTCGGTGACGCTGGCGCCCGGGGCGCCGACCTGGCCGGCCAGATAGATCGTGTTGTTGTGGATGACGATGTCGCTCATGCGGGGGCCGACATCGATGCGGCGAATGGTCATGGCTCGCTTCCTTCCTGTTGGTCTTTGCCGAGCCTTCTTTAGATTTACGCACACAACCGGGCAAGGGCGGCCCCGCGCGAATCCCCCACATCTCCCCATCCAATATGGGTAACGGACAGGCCTGCCTCAAAATCGCCACCCTTCTCCATACGGTTGACTAATGTAATAACATCACATATCCAGTTCGGAGATCTCCAGCAGCATGAATGCCGTGATGACCGAAGCCTGCCTGACATTTCGCGACCTGACGCTTGGCTACAACAGCCACCCGGCGGTCCATCACCTCAACGGCTCGGTGAAAACCGGCTCGCTGACGGCGGTGGTCGGCGCCAACGGTTCGGGCAAGTCCACCCTGATGAAGGGTATCGTCGGGGTGCTGAAGCCGATGGCCGGCAGCTGCCTGAACACCAGGAATGCCCGCGTCGCCTACCTGCCGCAGCAATCCGAACTCGACCGCTCCTTCCCGGCCCGCGTCATCGATCTGGTCTCGCTGGGACTTTGGCCCCGTCGCGGGCTGCTCGGACGCACCACCAAGGAAGATCGCGAAGAGATGGCCAAGGCGCTCATGGCGGTCGGCCTCGAAGGTTTTGAAGGCCGCCCGATCGATACGCTTTCGGGCGGACAGTTGCAGCGGGCGCTGTTTGCCCGCGTGCTGGTGCAGGATGCAGAACTGATCCTGCTCGACGAGCCGTTCAATGCGGTCGACGCCAAGACAATCGGCGACCTGATACAGCTCATCAAGCGCTGGCACGGAGAGAGGCGCACGGTGATGGTGGTGGCGCACGACCTTGAACTCGTGCGCGAGCACTTTCCCGAAACGCTGCTCATGGCACGCCGCCCCGTCGCCTGGGGCGAAACGAAGGAAACCTTGCGGGCGGAGAACCTTCTTCGCGCGCGCCGCTTCGACGAGGCCTGGCACGAGGATGCGCCCTGGTGCGAGCCCGACCATGGGCACGAGCACCTGAATGGCCATTCGCACGCCCAACCGCACGACCATGCTGGCCATCACCATCACGAACATGGCGAAGTTCACGAACGCCCGGACCATGAGTCCGGCCCCCGGGCAGCGTGAGTTCGCGCCATGTATGATTTCCTGATCGCCCCCTTCGTCGAATACGGTTTCATGCAGCGCGCGCTTGCGGGCTCGCTGATGCTGTCGCTGGGCGCCTGCCCGGTGGGCGTTTTCCTGATGCTGCGCCGCATGAGCCTGACGGGGGACGCGATGGCACACGCCATCCTGCCCGGCGCCGCCGTCGGCTTCCTGTTCTTCGGCCTGCAGATCGTGCCGATGACCATCGGCGGATTGATCGCCGGCGTCATCGTTGCCATGGGCGCCGGCGCCGTCTCGCGCTTCACCGTACAGAAGGAAGACGCCTCCATGGCCGCCTTCTACCTGATCTCGCTGGCGCTCGGCGTGCTGATGGTTTCAATGCGCGGATCAAGCGTCGATCTTATGCATGTTCTGTTCGGCACCGTGCTCGCCCTCAACAACGACGCCCTGGCGCTGATTGCGGCCATCTCGATCATCACGCTTGTGACGCTCGGCATCTTCTGGCGCGCGATCGTCGCCGAATGCCTCGATCCGTTGTTCCTGCGTTCGGTGAGCCGGCTCGGCACGCCGGTGCATTTCATCTTCCTGGGGCTGGTCGTGCTCAATCTCGTCGGCGGCTTCCAGGCGCTCGGCACGCTGTTGTCCGTCGGCCTGATGATGCTGCCGGCCGCTGCCGCCCGCTTCTGGACGGCACGCGTCGAGCCGATGTGCGCGCTTGCCATCCTCATCGGCTTCGGCTCCTGCATCGCCGGGCTGCTGATGTCCTATCATGCCTCCCTGCCCTCCGGGCCGGCCATCATCCTCTCTGCGGGTGTGGTCTATTTCGTCTCGACCGTGTTCGGCACGCGTGGCGTGTTCAACACGCGCCTGCGCCGCCACCGCCACAGAACCGCCTGATCCAACTACAGGAGACCTCCCAATGCTCAAGTCCCTTCGGCTCGCCGCCCTTGTGAGCGTTATAACATTAACTCCCTTCGGCTTGGCATCGGCGTTCGCCGGGCCGCTGAAGGTGGTGGCCAGCTTCTCCATCATCGAGGATTTTGCAAAGAATGTCGGCGGGGACCGCATCGAGGTGACCACGCTCGTTGGCCCGGACGGCGACGCCCACGTCTATGAGCCCAAGCCGGCCGACGCGATGGCGATGGCCAAGGCCGATGTGGTGCTGGTCAACGGCCTGCATTTCGAAGGCTTTCTGCAGCGCCTGGTCGAGGCTAGCGCCACCAAGGCCTCGATCGTCGAGCTCACCAAGGGTGTCGAGCCGATCAAGATGAAGGAAGAGTTCGAGGAAGGCGAAGCCGATGGTGCCCACGCGGACCATCACCACGGCGACATCGACCCGCACGCCTTCCAGTCCATCGCCAATGCCAAGATTTATGTGAAGAACATCGCAGACGCCTTCTGCGCCGCGGATGCCGAGGGCTGCGACACCTACAAGACCAATGCCGATGCCTATACGCAGAAGCTGACGGAAACCGAAGAGGACGTGAAGGCCACCATCGCCTCCATCCCCGAAGACAAGCGCATCATCATCACCTCGCACGACGCCTTTGGCTATTTCGAGCATGAATACGGCCTCACCTTCCTCGCGCCGGAAGGCATTTCGACCGAAGCCGAAGCTTCGGCGGCCGATGTCGCCGCGCTGATCAAGCAGGTGAAGGAAGACAAGGCCTCCGCGGTGTTCGTCGAGAACATCACCAATGCCCGGCTGATAGAGCAGATCGCATCCGAGACCGGGCTGAAGGTCGGCGGCACACTCTATTCGGATGCGCTCTCGCCCGCCGACGGCCCCGCCTCGACCTATATCGACATGATGCACCACAACGTCGCGACGATCAAAGGCGCGATCGTCGGCAGCTGAGTGGAGGAAATGAATCCGGAAGCCTTGCTAACCTACTGACGTAAAGAGGCTTTCCGGTCACCAAAAGCATTAGGTATGATGCCCCCTGAAGGCGGGATGCGCTCCCGCCTTTTTCGGAACCGCATATGTAATGTTATTACATTATTCAGCTTCAAGAAAACCCGCGACATCGCCATCGAAGGCAAGCCCTTCAACATCGTCGCTGTCGGCGGCTCTGGCGAAGCGCACTGAACGCGAACGGCCCGGCGAACGTGCCGGGCCAGCCTTCCCTTTCAAGGAACATCCCATGCCCCTGCAAAAACGCCTTCCCGTCACGGTGCTTTCCGGTTTTCTGGGCGCCGGCAAGACGACGCTCCTCAATCACGTGCTCAACAATCGCGAAGGCCGCCGCGTGGCCGTCATCGTCAACGATATGAGCGAGGTGAATATCGACGCCGCGCTGGTTCGTGACGGCGGCGCAAACCTGTCACGAACGGACGAGCAGCTGGTGGAGATGACCAATGGCTGCATCTGCTGCACGTTGCGCGACGACCTGCTGCAGGAGGTTCGCCGCCTCGCCGAGGAAGGCCGGTTCGACTATCTGCTGATCGAATCCACCGGCATTTCCGAGCCGTTGCCGGTCGCCGCCACCTTCGAGTTCCGCGATGAGAAGGGCGAGAGCCTCTCCGATGTCGCGCACCTCGACACGATGGTGACGGTCGTCGATGCCGCCAATCTACTGCGAAACTACTCTTCCAGCGACTTCCTGCGCGACCGCGGCGAGACGGCGGGAGACGGAGACGAGCGGGCGCTGGTCGATCTTCTGGTGGAGCAGATCGAATTCGCCGACGTCGTGGTTCTCAACAAGATCGACGCAGCCCGCCCCGGCGAGCGCAACACGGCCCAGCGCATCGTGCGCGCCCTGAACCCTGACGCCGAGATCGTCGAGGCGGAGTTCGGCCGGGTTCCGCTCGACAGGGTGCTCGATACCGGCCGCTTCGACTTCGAGCGCGCGCAGGAACATCCGCTCTGGTACAAGGAGCTGTACGGCTTCGGCAGCCACGTGCCCGAGACGGAGGAATACGGTATCCGCTCCTTTGTCTATCGCGAGCGCAGGCCTTTCGATCCGGCAAAACTCCAGGCCTTCATCAACCGGTCATGGCCGGGCGTGGTGCGCGCCAAGGGCTTCTTCTGGCTGGCGACGCGGCCGCATCATGTCGGCGAGATCAGCCAGGCGGGGGCGCTGGTGCGCACGGAAAAGCGCGGGCTGTGGTGGGCCTCAGTACCGAAAGAGCGGTGGCCCGACCATCCCGAATGGCATGCCGCGATGAAGCCCTATCTCGATCCCGTCTGGGGCGACAGGCGGCAGGAAATCGTCTTCATCGGCGCGCATCCCATGAACGAGGTGCGTATCCGCGCGGAGCTGGACGCCTGCCTGGTTGAAGAAACGGATTTCGTGCCTCAGCGCTGGCAGGATCTGCCCGACCCGTTCCCGAGCTGGGCGCAACCCGCCTGAACCACTTGTCCCAAGCCAAGGCTCCCAAGGCGGTTGACCCGGCCTCCCCTCTTCACATACTCAGGCGCATGTCCTGAAGGGAGGCCGGGCATCTTTGCGCCTGCCCTCTCCCGACGCAGCCAGTATCGGCGCCGAGGCGCCAACAGGGAGTTTTTCGCATGACCGAGGCCGTGACCATCGCACGCGACGGCGAGATCGCCATCGTGACCATCGACAATCCGCCCGTGAACGCGATGAGTTTTCACGTACGCGAGCCCTTGATGGCCGCCCTAAATGCGTTGCGCGACGATGCCTCTGTTGCTGGCATCGTGCTGGCGTGCGCGGGCCGCACTTTTGTTGCCGGCGCCGACATCACCGAATTCGGCAAGCCGATGCAGCAGCCGGAGCTGCGCGACCTGATTGCCGCGCTCGAAACGCTCGGCAAGCCGGCGGTAGCCGCCATCCACGGCACTGCGCTCGGCGGCGGCCTGGAACTAGCGCTGGGCTGCCATTTCCGCGTGGCCGAGGCCAGCGCGAAGCTCGGCCTGCCTGAGGTCAAGCTCGGCATCCTGCCCGGCGGCGGCGGCACGGTGCGCCTGCCGCGCCTCGTCGGGCCGATCAAGGCGCTCGACATGATCGTCTCCGGCACGCCGATCAGCGCCAAGGATGCGCTCGCCAGTGGTCTAGTGGACGCGATTGACGAAGGCGATCTCGTCGCCAAGGCCGTTGCCTTCGCGCGCGAGCAGGCGAAGTCCGGCACGCCGCCGGTTGCCGTGCGCGACCGCAACAACCTGATCGAAAATGCCGATCTCGCCGCTTTCGACGCGCGCGCGGCAGAACTGGCCAAGAAGGCGCGCGGGCTCGAAGCCCCGGTCGCCTGCGCCGAATCCGTGCGCAATGCGCTCACTTTGCCCTTCGACGAGGCGCAGGCCAAGGAGCGCGAAATCTTCGCCAAGCTGGTTGCCGGCGACCAGTCGAAGGCCCAGCGCCATCTGTTTTTCGCAGAACGCGAAGCGGCCAAGGTGCCGGGCGTGGGCAAGGACGTGAAGCCGCGCGAGATTGCCCGCGTCGGCATCATCGGCGCCGGCACCATGGGCGGCGGCATCGCCATGGCCTTCGTCAATGGCGGCATCCCGGTCACCATCCTGGAGATGAGCCGCGAGGCGCTCGACCGCGGCCTCGGCATGATCGACAAGAACTATGCGATTTCGGTCTCGCGCGGTTCGCTGACTGAGGAAGCCAAGGCCAAGCGCATGGCCGCCTTCACCCCCACCACGGACTATGCCGACCTCGCCGATTGCGACCTCATCATCGAGGCCGTGTTCGAAGAAATGTCGGTGAAGAAGGAAGTGTTCGGCAAGATCGAAGCGGTGGCGAAGCCCGGCGCGATCCTCGCCACCAACACCTCCTATCTCGACGTCAACGAAATCGCCGCCTCGACCAGCCGGCCGCAGGATTTCCTGGGCCTGCACTTCTTCTCGCCTGCCAATGTCATGAAGCTGCTGGAAATCGTCCGCGGCGCCAAGACCGCGCCGGACGTGCTGGCGACCGCACTGGCAGTGGGCAAGAAGATCGGCAAGGTGCCGGTCGTCGTCGGCGTTTGCCACGGCTTTGTCGGCAACCGCATGCTGGGCGCCCGCGGCGCGGAAACCGAGCCCCTGCTGCTCGAAGGCGCGACGCCCGACCAGGTCGACAAGGTGTTCACCGACTTCGGCTGGCCGATGGGCCCGTTCCAGATGTGGGACCTTGCCGGCCTCGACATCGGCTGGCGCAATCGCAAGGCCCAGGGCAAGAAGGCGATCATCGCCGATACGCTCTGCGAACAGGGCCGGTTCGGCCAGAAGACCGGTCGCGGCATGTATCTCTATGAAAGCGGCTCGCGCACACCGACCCCCGATCCGGAGGTCGCTGCCCTGATCGAGGAAAAGGCCAAGGAACTCGGCATCGAGCGCCGCGAGATCTCGTCCCAGGAGATCGTCGAGCGCACCTTCTATCCGCTCATCAACGAAGGCGCGAAGATCCTCGAGGAAGGCATCGCCGCGCGCGCTTCCGACATCGATATCGTCTGGGTCAACGGCTACGGCTTCCCGATCGGCAAGGGCGGTCCGATGTTCTGGGCTAGCCTCGAAGGTTTTGGCAAAATCGTCGAGCGGCTGGACTATTGGTATGCCCGCACCGGCAAGGAGATCTTCAAGCCGGCCGAACTGCTGCGCAAGGCCGCCGAAACCGGCAAGCTGGCAGACGCGGCCTGAAAAGACGGAAATCCCATCGCGAGGCAAAGTCATGCCTCGCGAAACCCGGCGGCTAGCACTATCTTTGCCGCTAACGACCAGAGCGAGAAGTCTTCCCGTTGAGTCGTCATCCCGCTCTGGGATTTTGTTTTTGAAGCATGATCTTTTCCGAAAAGTCTGCAACTTTTCGGGATCATGCTCTGAGCGCTTGTGAGGAGCACCATGGAATATCGCCAGATCTCCGACGACTATTCGGTCTCGGGACAGATCACCGTCGAAGACATCGCCACCATCAAGGCGGCTGGCTTCAAGAGCGTCATCTGCAACCGCCCGGACGATGAGCAGCCCGGCCAGCCTTCGGCCTCGGAAATTCGCGCCGCCGCGGAAGCGGCCGGCCTCGGTTTCCGCCACGTGCCGATGCTCAGCGGCCAGCCTGTCACGATTGAAGACGCGCAGGCCATGGCCAATGCGCTGGATGAGCTCGACGGCCCGGTCTTTGCCTATTGCCGCTCCGGCGCGCGCTCGACCAACCTGTTCATGGCCGCCCAGCAGGTCAAAGGCTAAAGCCCTTCAGCCTTCCCGGCCCTGCTGCTCAAAGCGGCAGGGCCGATGTTTCCTTAAGCGTCTGCAGTACGATCGCGGTCTTCACATGCTGCACGGCTTCGTGCGGCAGGAGCACGCCGTTGACGAAGTCGGCCAGCGATTTCAGGTCCGGCGTCACCACCTTCAAAATATAGTCCATCTCGCCGGTCAGCGCGTGCGCCTCCTGCACCTCGGGCAGCTTGGCGACCAGATCGGCAAAGCGCTGCGCATTGTCGCGATTATGCGTCGCCAGCGTCACCGAGATGACGTTGACCAGCGGAAAGCCCAGACGGTCGCGGTCGAGCACCGCGCGATAGCCCTTGATAAAACCGTCGTCCTCCAGCCTCTGGCGCCGCCGCGAACATTGCGACGGCGAGAGATTCACGCGCTCCGACAGGTCGTTGTTGGTAAGCCTGCCGTCAGCCTGCAGCAATGACAGTATCTTGCGGTCAAATTGATCGAGGCGCGCACCATCCATGGCATTTAATCTCTACATGCACGAGTCATGCGCATTTTGAGCACTTCGAGGTTTCGAATGCAAGCACAATGCATGCCGCCGGGAGTATCATATGCACTAATAGGAAATCGCGGCTTCCAGCCGCAGGAGGAGACTATGGGACCCTTCCCTCACGACGCGCCGCCCGCCACCATCAGCGCGGCCAATCCCGCCGGCACAGACGGCTTCGAGTTCGTTGAATTCGCCCACACCGAGCCGGAAAAGCTCTCCGAACTGTTTTCGCGCATGGGTTATGTGCCGGTTGCCAAGCACCGGACCAAAAACATCACGATCTGGCGCCAGGGCGATATCAACTATGTGCTGAACGCCGAACCCGGCTCACACGGCATGAAGTTCGTGGAACAGCACGGCCCTTGCGCGTCTTCCATGGCCTGGCGCGTGGTCGATGCCAAGCACGCCTTCGACCATGCCGTGGCCAAAGGCGCCACGCCCTATGACGGCGCCGACAAGACGCTGGACGTTCCGGCCATCGTCGGCATCGGCGGCTCGCTGATCTATTTCGTCGACAAGTATGGCGACAAGGGCTCGGCCTATGACGCCGAGTTCGAATGGCTCGGCGAGCGCGACCCCAAGCCGGAAGGCGTCGGCTTCTATTACCTCGACCACCTCACCCACAATGTCTATCGCGGCAACATGGACAAGTGGTGGGACTTTTACCGCGACCTGTTCGGCTTCACCCAGATCCACTATTTCGACATCGACGGCCGCATCACCGGGCTGGTCAGCCGCGCTATCACCTCGCCCTGCGGCAAGATCCGCATCCCGCTGAATGAGTCGAAGGACGACACCAGCCAGATCGCCGAATATCTGCGCAAGTACAATGGCGAAGGCATCCAGCACATCGCCGTCGGCACGGACGCGATCTACGACGCCACCGACAGACTGGCCGGCAACGGCTTAAAATTCATGCCCGGCCCGCCGGACACCTATTACGAGATGTCGCACAAGCGCGTGCACGGCCACGACGAACCGATCGAGCGCATGAAGAAGCACGGCATCCTGATCGACGGCGAAGGCGTGGTGAATGGCGGGATGACCAAGATCCTGCTGCAGATCTTCTCAAAAACCGTGATCGGCCCGATTTTCTTCGAGTTCATCCAGCGCAAGGGCGACGAAGGGTTCGGCGAAGGCAACTTCCGCGCGCTCTTCGAATCCATCGAGGAAGACCAGATCCGCCGCGGCGTGATCAAGATCCAGGCGGCGGAGTAAGCTGCCTCAGGCAGCCGGATCGGCAACCGTCGATCCGGCCTTTCCGGTCGTCAGAGGCCCAGCCGCTCAACCTCGTCCTTCCTGAAGCGCAGGTCGTAGTCGAGGAAAAACTCGTCGAGCGGCGGCGGCTTGACCGTAGTGCCTGCTAGCATCGCGTGCACCTGGCCACGATGGTGAATCTGGTGCAGGAAGAGATGTGCCAGAAGGTCACCGATCCTTTCGGGGACGATGCCCGCCTCGCCACGATCTGTCGGGACGCGGCGCTCCAGGTCGGCAAGCTCAAGTCCATCACAGAAGTCGACTAGCTTGCCGTCCATCTCGGCTTGCGCGGCGGCAAGCTTTGCCGGGTCGTCATAAGGAACAAAGCGTTCGAACAGCGCGCGCCCCTCGCCGCCTTCGACGAGTATGTCGAAATAGAACAGGTCCACTTCGAGGATGTGATTCAGCGTTTCGCTGATCGAGGGGAAGAAGCTCACGCGCTCAGCTTCGAACTCGCCGGGCTGGAGCGCCAGAATGGCGCGATAGAGCCGGTCGTTAGACCAGCGATTGTTGCGCGCCATCTGGCGGTTGTGAGTTAGCAAGTCCATCTGCCGTTCCTCCGAGTGCCGGAGAACTATCAGAATTTGGCCCCCTCAGCTCCCATGTTTTTCGACGGTCTGCTCGATCGCGCCGAAGATGGAGTGATGACCGGTCTTGTCCTTCATCTCGATGCGCACCGTGTCGCCGAAATGCAGGAACGGCGTCTTCGGCGCGCCGCTTTCGATGGTCTCGATGGTGCGCAACTCCGCGATGCAGGAATAACCTACCCCGCCCTCGCCCACCGGCTTGCCCGGGCCGCCGTCGAGCTTGTTGGACACCGTGCCGGAGCCGATGATGGTGCCGGCCACCAGCGGGCGCGTCTTGGCGGCATGGGCGATCAGCTGCGGGAAATCGAAGGTCATGTCGATGCCGGCATTGGCGCGGCCGAAGGGCTTGCCGTTGAGATCGACCAAAAGCGGCAGGCTGACCTTGCCGCCGTCCCAGGCATCGCCAAGCTCGTCCGGCGTCACCGCCACCGGCGAGAAGGCGGACGAGGGCTTTGACTGGAAGAAGCCAAACCCCTTTGCCAGTTCAGCCGGGATCAGGCCGCGCAGCGAGACATCGTTGACCAGCATGACAAGGCGAATGGCGGCGCGCGCTTCGTCAACGCTCGCGTCCATCGGCACGTCGTCGACGATGACCGCGACCTCCGCTTCCATGTCGGCGCCATAGTTCTCGTCGGCGAGCGGAATCGAGTCGCGCGGCCCGAGGAACGAATCCGAACCGCCCTGGTACATCAGCGGATCGGTCCAGAAGCTTTCCGGCATGGTGGCGCCGCGCGCCTTGCGCACCAGTTCCACATGGTTGACGTAGGCCGAGCCATCCGCCCACTGATAGGCGCGCGGCAGCGGCGAATGCGCGTCATGCTCGTGAAAGCGCTGGGAGGGCACGGCGCCATGCTCCAGCGACTCGGCCAGAGCCGCCAGATGCGGCAAGATGCGCCGCCAGTCGTCGAGAGCGGCCTGCAGCGTCGGCACGAGGAACGACGCATCGGTAAAGCGCGTCAAATCTCGCGACACCACAACGAGCTTTCCGTCGCGCGTGCCGTTCTTGAGCGTGGCCAGTTTCATAGGCGTCCTTCCCCTCTGTGTGTTTCTTGTTGGAGCTTAGACTGCGCCGCGCTCAACTCCAATCACCTTCCGGCGTGCCGTTGAAACGCTTCTTCAAGCCCTTCCAGCAGTCGATGTAGTTGTCCTGCAGCGTGTCCAGCTCGGCGGCGTAGCGGGTCAGCATCTGGGGAAAGCGCGTCTCGAACATGAAGGCCAGGGTGTGATCGAGCTTCACCGGCTGAAGCTCGACATGCGATGCCTTGTCGAAGCCCGAGGCATCCGGCCCGTGCGCCAGCATCATATTGTGCAGGCTGACGCCGCCCGGCACGAACCCCTCTTCCTTCGCATCATACTGGCCCTGGACCAGCCCCATGAACTCGCTCATGATGTTGCGGTGGTACCAGGGCGGACGGAACGTGTCTTCGGCCACCAGCCAGCGCGGCGGGAAGATGACGAAGTCGACATTGGCCGTGCCTTCCTCGCCGGAGGGTGCGGTCAGCACGGTGAAGATCGACGGATCGGGATGGTCGAACAGGATCGCGCCGACCGGCGAAAATGTCGAAAGATCATATTTGTAGGGCGCGTAGTTGCCGTGCCAGGCCACCACGTCGAGCGGCGAATGGTCGAGTTCGGTGGCATAGAACTTGCCGCACCATTTCACGATCAGCCGGCACGGCGCCTCCTTCTCCTCGAACCAGGCGACCGGCGTCTTGAAGTCGCGCGGATTTGCCAGGCAGTTCGCGCCGATCGGCCCGCGATGCGGCAGCGTGAACTTGGCGCCGTAATTCTCGCAGATATAGCCGCGCACCGGGCCGTCGATCATCTCGACCTTGAAGACCAGGCCGCGCGGCAGGATGCAGATCTCGCCCGGCTTGACCTCGATGATGCCCATTTCGGTGACGAAGCGCACGCCGCCAACCTGCGGCACCACCAGCAACTCGCCATCGGCGTTGAAGAAGTGGTCGTCGGTCATGTCGTCATTGGCGACATAGAGGTGTGCGGCCATGCCGCTCTGACCGAGCGCGTCGCCGCCCGTGGTCATGGTGCGGACGCCAGCCAGGAAGTCGGTGGAATCCTTCGGAACGGAAATGGGGTTCCAGCGGTACTGGCCGAGCGCCAGTTCGTGGTTACCGACATTGGGCGCGGTCTTCCAGAGCGGATAGTCCACCGGCCTGAACCGGCCCGTATGCTTCACGCTCGGCCGGATGCGGTAGAGCCAAGAGCGCTCGTTAGCACCGCGCGGAGCTGTGAATGGGGAGCCGGAAAGCTGCTCGGCATAGAGGCCGTAGGCCGGCCGCTGCGGCGAGTTGCGCCCCTGGGGCAGCGCGCCGGGGAGGCTTTCTGTCTCAAAATCGTTGCCGAAGCCGGGCATATAGGAAAGGGCCATGGCATCCTCCCATGATTGACACCTGTTCGTTACATTCGTAACCGTTGAAAATGTAACTATCAATGGCATCGCTTTCGCCACCGGACGGCCACAGGCGGCGCCTATTTGGGGACATCCTGGCGGATGAAGGCAAACGCCGATCTTGAGATTCGAGATAGCGCAATGGCGAGCGACGACACCCTCCCCCTCGAAGAGTTCCTGCCCTATCGGCTGAACAGGCTTGCGGAATCCGTCAGCCGGGAGTTCGCCAAGACCTATCGGGACCGCCATGGCCTGACGCGGCCGGAATGGCGAACCTTCGCCACGCTCGGGCAATATGGCTCGATGACCGCCACGGCCATCGGCGTGCATTCGGCGATGCACAAAACCAAGGTATCGCGCGCGGTTTCCGCGCTAGAGGAGCGCAAGTGGCTGACGCGCAAGCCCGATCCCGCCGACCGGCGCACCGAGCACCTCTCGCTGACCAAGGCAGGCCTTGCAGCCTATCGCGAGATGGTGCCGCTGGCGAAGTCGTTCGAGAAGGAATTGCTCGGCAAGCTCGGCGCGAAGGAACGCGAGGCATTGCTGAACGGATTGCAGTCGCTGCAATCCGTCCTAACCGTCGAACTGTCAGAGGATTAGTTCGGACCTACGGTGAAGCCTAGCTCACCAGTCCATCACCACCTTGCCGGAACTACCGCTGCGCATCGCATCGAATCCCTGCTGGAAGTCGTCGATGCCTATGCGGTGGGTGATCAGGCCGGACACATCCAGCGGCCCCTGCACAAGGGCGATCATCTTGTACCAGGTCTCGAACATCTCGCGACCGTAGATGCCCTTGAGGTGCAGCATCTTGAAAATGACCTTGTTCCAGTCGATCTCGAAGCCGGTCGGCGCGATACCCAAAATGGCGATCTTGCCGCCATTGTTCATCGTGTCGATCATGTCGCGGAAGGCGACCGCCGAGCCCGACATTTCGAGGCCGACGTCGAACCCTTCAGTCATCCCCTCCTCGCGCATGACGTCGCGCAGCGTTTCCTTGGATGCATCGACGACGTGATGCACGCCGAGCTTGCGGGCCAGTTCCAGCCGCGCCGGGTTGATGTCGGTGATGACGACTTTTCGCGCGCCCACGCACTGCGCCACCAGCGCGCCCATGATGCCGATGGGGCCGGCGCCGGTCACCAGCACGTCTTCGCCGACCAGGTCGAAGGAGAGCGCGGTGTGCACGGCATTGCCGAGCGGGTCGAAGATCGCCGCGATCTCGTCGGGAACGTCGTCGGGGATCGGCACCACATTTTGCTGCGGCAGCACAACATATTCGGCGAAGGAGCCCGGCCGGTTGACGCCGACGCCCAGCGTGTTGCGGCACAGATGCCCGCGCCCGGCACGGCAGTTGCGGCAATGGCCGCAGACGATGTGGCCTTCGCCGGACACGCGCTGGCCAACCTTATAGTCCTTCACGCCGGCACCGAAATCGGCCACCTCGCCGACGAATTCATGGCCGGTCACCAAGGGCACCGGCACAGTCTTCTGCGCCCATTGGTCCCAGTTGTAGATATGCACGTCGGTGCCGCAGATTGCCGACTTGCGCACCTTGATCAGTACGTCGTTCGGGCCGATCTCCGGCACCGGCACTTCTTCCATCCAGATGCCCGGTTCTGCCTTGGCCTTCACCAGCGCGCGCATCATGTTCGACATGATCTTGTTCCTTGAAACCGTTGATCCGGAATCTCTCTTCCGAAGACCTTCAATGTAGTATCGGACTAGCGGTCATTTAATGACGCCGAGCTCCCGCCCGACCGAGCCAAAAGCCGCAACCGCCCGGTCGATGTCCTCGGCCGAATGCGCGGCCGACATCTGCGTGCGGATGCGCGCATGCCCTTTCGGCACGACCGGGAACGAGAAGCCGATGACATAAATGCCGTGGTCGAGCAGCTTTTGCGCCATCTCCTGGGCAAGGGTCGCGTCGCCCAGCATCACCGGGATGATCGGATGGTCTGCCCCGGCGAGCGTGAAGCCGAGCTTAGACATGCCGGCCCGGAACTGCGCGGCATTGGCATAGAGCTTTTCGCGCAGCCCCTGTCCGCCCTCGATCAGTTCCAGCACCTTCAGCGAAGCGCCCGCAATCGACGGCGCCAGCGTGTTGGAGAACAGATAGGGCCGCGAGCGCTGGCGCAGCCAGTCCACCATCTGCCGCTTGCCCGAGGTGTAGCCGCCGGATGCCCCGCCCAGCGCCTTGCCGAGCGTGCCGGTGAGGATGTCCACCCTACCCTCGACGCCGCAATATTCGGGCGTGCCGCGCCCATGCTTGCCAACGAAGCCCACGGCGTGGCTGTCATCCACCATCACCATCGCGTCGTATTTCTCGGCGAGGTCACAGATGCCCGGCAGGTTCGCGATGATGCCGTCCATCGAAAAGACGCCGTCGGTGGCGATCAGGCGGAAGCGGCAATCCTGCGCTTCCTTCAGCCGTGCCTCGAGATCGGCCATGTCGTTGTTGGCGTAGCGGAAGCGCTTTGCCTTGGAGAGCCGCACCCCGTCGATGATCGAGGCATGGTTCAGCGCATCCGAGATGATGGCGTCTTCCTCGGAAAGCAGCGTCTCGAACAGGCCCGCATTGGCGTCGAAGCAAGATGAATAGAGGATCGTGTCCTCCATTCCGAGGAAGGAAGAAAGCTTGCCTTCCAGTTCCTTGTGTTCTTCCTGCGTACCGCAGATGAAGCGCACCGAGGCCATGCCGTAGCCGTAGCGGTCGAGCGCGGCCTTGGCGGCGTCGCGCAACGCCATGTTGTCAGCCAGGCCGAGGTAATTGTTGGCGCAGAAATTCAGCAGTTCTTGGCCGCCAACCTCGATTTTCGCCGACTGGGGCGAGTTGATGACACGCTCGGATTTGTAGAGCCCGGCGGATTTCAGCCCGGAAATCTCCGCTTCGAGATGGGAAAGGAATGTTGCGCTCATCGCCGTCTTGTCCCGTTTGAAGTTGGCCGACTGTGGCCGCATGCCTTCCGAAAAGCTACAGGAAATACGACCCGGCGGCGTCGATCATCCGTGGGTATTCGTCGCGGACGACTGGATCGCGTGGCAAGGCGTCGATAGGATCGCCGCGATTTCAATACCACGCGGAGCATGCAATGGTTGGTGGACAGTTTCCAGTATTCGACCTCGGGAATTTCGAGAAGGCGAACGCGGCCGAACGTGACCGGCTGGGCGCCGAGGTCGACGCGATCTGCCGGTCCACCGGCTTTCTTGCCATCACCAATCACGGCGTGTCGCAGGCGGTGATCGACGCGGTGTGGGGCAAGGCGCACGACTTCTTCGACCTGCCCCCCGAGCAGAAGCAGAAATCCAAGGCGCCCTATAAGGGCTATCCTTACGGCTATCTCGGGCCCGAGCTCGAGGCGCTGGCCAAGTCGCGCGATGTCGACAGCCCGCCGGACCTCAAGGAAAGCTTCAACGGCGGCCCGCAGCGCACGCCCAACGGCATGACCGACAAGGACGCGTTGGCCTTCTGTTACGCACCGACGATCTGGCCCGAGGCGCCGGAAGGTTTTGTCGACGCCTGGAAGGCCTACTACACCTCGCTCGAGGATCTGGCGGCGCGCATCATGCGGCTGTTTGCGGTCGCGCTGAAGCTGCCGGAGGATTATTTCGAGCGCTTCATCGACGCCCCGATCAGCGCGCTCCGCGCACTCAACTATCCCGAACAGACCGTGCCGCCGAAGCCCGGCCAGCTGCGCGCCGGCGCTCACACCGACTATGGCAGCCTGACCATTCTGCTGCCGCAGGAAGGCTCGAAGGGCCTGGAGCTCATTACGCCAGACGGCAACTGGACGCCGGTGCCGCCGGTGCCCGGCGCCTTCGTCATCAATATCGGCGACCTGATGGCGCTGTGGACGAACGATCGCTGGGTGTCGACTATGCACCGCGTGGTCAACCCCTCGCCGGAAGATGGCGGCATGGACCGTCGTCAGTCGCTGGCCTTCTTCCACCAGCCCAACTGGGATGCCGAGATCGTCTGCCTCGAGCAGTGCCTGGCACCTGGCGAAGAGCCAAAATACCAGCCAGTGCTTTCGGGCCCCTATCTGATGAGCAAGTTCCAGTCGACGACGAAATAAACGACCAGAAGCCGGGCGCGCAGCTGTCATAAAAGCGACGCGCCCGGCTGCCGCTTCCTTTGGCGTAGACGATTGCAAGGCAGGTTACCGTGGGCGGCCGCTCGAAAGTGGCCGAAACCTCGCATCGGAGCCCGCCGAATGACAATTGCCAGCATAAGCCTCTATCGCCAGTGGCAGCCGTTTCGCGACGGCACCTATCGCTGTTCAGGTGGGCGCAGCGCCGAGGGTTTTGACTCCACCATCGTGGAGATCACGACACGCGATGGTGTGCGCGGCTATGGCGAGATGGCGCCTCTCGGCAGCTTCTACGATCCGGCTTTTGCCGAAGGCGCCCGAGCCGCGATGCGCGAGCTTGCTCCACAACTTCTGGGCTGCGACGCCTCCGGCATCGAGGCGCTCAATCGGCGCATGGACCTGCTGTTGAAGGGACATCCTTATGCCAAATGCGCCATCGACATGGCGCTTTGGGATCTCGCGGGCCATCGCAATGGACTTTCCCTTGCCAGTATGACCGGCGGCGCGGAAGGCAAAAGCCTTGCGCTCTACCGGTCGATCGCCCAACAGGCGCCGGACGCGATGGCCGCGCGCGCAAAAAAATACATCGCCGAAGGCTATCGCCGGCTGCAAGTGAAAGTCGGGCTTGACGTCAACGAGGATATCGCTCGCCTTGAAGCAGTGCGCGCGGCCGTGCCGGCCGACACAGTTCTGTTCTGCGATGCCAATGCAAGCTGGGGCACGGCCGAGACGCGCCGTTTCCTGACGGCGACGCGCAATCTCGACTACACGCTCGAGCAGCCCTGCGCGAGCTATGAGGAAAACCTTGCCATTCGCCGCGCCTGCGACCGGCCGCTGGTGCTCGACGAGACGATCGACAGCGCAGATGTGCTGTTGCGGGCGATTGCGGACGGGCTGGCCGACGGGATCACCATCAAGCTTGCACGCGTCGGAGGGCTGACCAGGGCCAAGTTTTTGCGGGACATTGCCATCGCGAAAAATCTGAAGATCACCATCGAGGACACCGGTGGCGCCGAGATCGACACGGCGGCCTACTCCGGCCTAATGCTCTCCACTCCGGAAGGGCTGAGGCAACACACGGTCGACTTCCACAACTGGGTGACAGTTTCGAACGCCGATGCGGAATTTGCGATTGCCGATGGCGAGATGACGCCGCCGTCCGGTCCGGGCCTGGGTGTTAAGGTGAAGGCCGAGGCTCTCGGCGAGCCGCTGTTCAACTGCAAGCTCTAATCGGCCCGACCAAAGAAAAGCCGCCGGCGCGACACTGCGCACCGGCGGCCCATTTAGAAGCTAATGCTCAGAAGAACGCCTGGATGCCGGTCTGGGCGCGGCCGAGGATCAGCGCGTGCACGTCGTGCGTGCCCTCATAGGTGTTGACCGTCTCCAGGTTCTGCGCGTGGCGCATGACGTGGTAGCCGATCTGGATGCCGTTGCCGCCATGCATGTCGCGCGCCTGGCGGGCGATGTCGAGCGCCTTGCCGCAGTTGTTGCGCTTGACGAGAGAGATCATCTCCGGCGCCATCTTGTGCTCGTCCATCAGCCGGCCGACGCGCAACGAGCCCTGCAGGCCGAGCGCGATCTCGGTCTGCATGTCGGCGAGCTTCTTCTGGTAGAGCTGCGTCGCGGCAAGCGGCTTGCCGAACTGCTTGCGGTCGAGGCCGTACTGGCGGGCGCGGTGCCAGCAATCCTCGGCCGCGCCCAGCACGCCCCAGGAGATGCCGTAGCGGGCGCGGTTCAAGCAGCCAAACGGGCCCTTCAGGCCCGACACGTTGGGCAGCAGCGCGTCCTCGCCGACCTCGACGCCGTCCATGACGATCTCGCCGGTGATCGAGGCGCGCAGGCTGAGCTTGCCGGCGATCTTCGGCGCCGACAGCCCCTTCATGCCCTTGTCGAGGACAAAGCCGCGGATGACGTCCTTGCCGTCCTCGGCCTTGAGCTTGGCCCAGACGACGAAGACGTCGGCGATCGGCGCGTTCGAGATCCACATCTTGGCGCCGGAGATCTTGTAGCCGTTGGCGGTCTTTTCGGCGCGCGTCTTCATGCCGGCCGGGTCGGAGCCGGCATCCGGCTCGGTCAGGCCAAAGCAGCCGATCCACTCGCCCGAGGCCAGCTTGGGCAAGTATTTTTTCCGCTGTTCCTCCGAGCCATAGGCGTAGATCGGGTACATGACCAGCGACGACTGCACGCTCATCATCGAGCGGTAGCCGGAATCGACGCGCTCGACCTCGCGCGCGATCAGGCCGTAGGTGACGTAGTTGGCGCCAAGCCCGCCATACTCTTCCGGCACGGTGACGCCGAGCAGGCCCGCCTCGCCCATCTCGCGGAAAATCGCCGGATCGGTCTTCTCGTCGAGATAGGCCTCCTCGATGCGCGGCGCCAGCTTGTCGGCGGCAAACGCGGCGGCCGCGTCGCGGATCAGGCGCTCGTCCTCGGTCAGCTGACCGTCGAGCAGGAAGGGATCATCCCAGACGAAGCTGGCGACGGCGCTCGCCTTGTTTTCGATGTTCATGACGTTTTCCAGATTTGTTTGAAGCTTGAAATATCACTCTAGCGCGGATCGTGGCTCAGGGCAAAAGGCTTTTAGCACTTGAAATCGGCCAAGCCAGAATTTCCGACGAAAACTAACGCAAAACCCCGATTTTTCGGTCGAAACCCGGCTTTTGAGCTCTTCCAGGGCAGTTCGTTGGGCACACGTTAACTGTTTGGTCGGCATTCTTCATCGTGGGAAAACCATGTCCAAGGGGGACGGACAAAACATGTCACAAGAGGCCGATTCCGGTTCGGATAAACTCTTGCTGCTCATCAAAAGCGCCTATTGGGCCGCTTTTGCCATCATCGTTGTGATGGCGCTCTCCTCGTTCCTGCTGCTGCAGCAGATCAACACCGCCCAGCAGCGCGACCAGAACCTGCTCGATGTCATCACCAAGCAGAAGATGCTGTCGCAGAAGCTGGTGTCGCTCGCCAGGACCGTCATTTCGGTGCCGCGCGACCAGCAACCTCCCCTCGTCGCCGAACTGCGCCGCGTGAATACCAGGTTCGAACACAACTACGATGAGCTGCTGAAACAGGTAGGAAACGATTCCAACCTTCTGCAGCGTTTCGATCCGACGACGCTGGAAAACGTGCTTTACGGCGATCCATTCCATCTTGACTATTTCTCGACCGGGTTGGCCGCCGGCGGCTGGCGCTTCATTGCCGCCTTCGAGTCGCAACTGGGCATCGGCAACTCCATCCACGGCTACAAGGGAGGCAGCGACCGGATTCGCATCGACGAGTCTCTGGCGAACGCCGCACTGGCGGGCTATTCGGCGCTCGGCGAAAGGCTGAGCGCCCAGGCAAACCGCCGGGTGACGGAGCTTCTCGACCGGCATCGCCTGCTGTTCTACGCCATCATCGGCGCGGTGCTGCTGGTTGCGCTGTTCATCTTCCGCCCGATGTCGAAGATGATCCTGCGCCGCACGCATGAACTGGTCGAAGCCCGCAACTCGATGGCCTTCATCGCGGCGCATGACGGGCTTACGGGTCTGCACAACCGCGCTTTCCTGATGGACCACTTCGAAAGCCTGATCGCCAACGCCAGGCGCCGAAACGAGCATTTGGCCGTCGTCCAGCTCGATCTCGATCGCTTCAAGCAGATCAACGACACGCTCGGCCACGCCGCCGGCGACCGCGTACTGATCAGTTCGGCCCAGCGCATGCGCAACGCCTGCCGCGCCTCGGACCTTTGCGTGAGGCTTGGCGGCGACGAATTCGTCATCGTGCTCAGCGGCGCCGGTAGCATCGACGATGTCGACGCCGTGGTAAGGCGTATTCTCGAGCGCCTCAGCCAGCCGATCGTCCACCACGGGGCAACCATCGTTCCGGGTGCCAGTGCCGGCATCGCCATCTATCCGCACGATGCGGACAACGCCGAAGACCTGCTGGTGCATGCCGACCTCGCCCTCTATTCGGCGAAGAAGGCGGGCAATTCGGGCTTTGCCTTCTTCTGCGAGGATTTGCGCAACGAACTCGAACACCGCAAGCAGCTCGAAAACGACATCAAGGTCGCCATCGCCAACGAGGCCTTCAGCGTCTATTTCCAGCCGCAGATATCACTGAGCAGCGGCCGCACAGTGGGCGTGGAGGCGCTTGTGCGCTGGCGGCATCCGGAGCGCGGCATGGTCTCGCCGGGCGAGTTCATCCCCGTTGCCGAAAAGTGCGGCCTGATGGCAGCCATAGGGCGCATCGTCATCAGCAAGGCGATCAGGGAAGCCGCGGCGTGGCACCGTGCCGGCATCGAGTTCGGCCGGCTTGCCGTGAATGCCTCCGGCACGGAACTGCGGGAGGCTGATTTCGAACAGTTCCTGTTCCATACGCTCGAACGGGAAGGATTGCCGATCGAGAAAATCTCGCTCGAGATCGTGGAGTCGGTCATTCTCGACGACGAAAAGAGCGGCATTGCAGCTAAGCTGCGCAACATCCGCGCAGCTGGCATTCATCTCGAGCTCGACGATTTCGGCACAGGCTATGCCTCGCTCACCCATGTCAGCCCAAACGATATCGACCGCGTGAAGATCGATCGCCGCTTCGTGCAGAACATCGACGCTGGCGGCCACAACGCACAGATCGTGCGTGCCATCACCGACCTCGCGAACAGGTTGGGTATCGCAGTCGTGGCCGAGGGCGCCGAAACGCAAAACGAGCTGGACACGCTGCTCGCCATCGGCTGCGACCAGGTTCAGGGCTATTCCGTCGCCTTCCCCATGCCCGACCATGAGGCGCGCGACTGGCTCGTCACCTACAGCGCCAAGCGCGCCGGGCAGGACCGTCCCCTAGCTGAAAGCGAAGCGGTCGACCTATGAGGCGAAGCGCTTGGCGCCTGCCACGCACAGCACCACGGCGGCGGTGACGGCGAGCATCGACCAGCCGACTGTTTCGTGCAGCAAGGTCGCCGCCAGCAGCAGGCCGAAGAAGGGCTGCAGCAGCTGCAGCTGCCCTACCCCCGCAATGCCTCCGAGCGCCAGCCCACGATACCAGAAGACGAAGCCGATCAGCATGCTGAACAGCGAGACATAGGCGAGCCCGATCCACGCATCGCGGCCGATGCCGGCGAACGAGGCAGGCATGGTGTAGAGCATCAGCGCTCCCATCGCCGGCAGCGAGACGACGAGCGCCCAGGAAATCACCTGCCAGCCGCCGAGCTTGCGCGACAGTTTTGCTCCTTCGGCGTAACCCAGGCCACAGACCACGACCGCCGCCAGCATCAGCAGGTCGCCGACCGGCGAAGCGGCAATGCCCTGGGTCAGTGCATAGCCGGCCACGAGCGCGCTGCCCAGGCCGGAAAACAGCCAGAAAACCGGTTTCGGCCGCTCGCCGCCGCGCAGCACGCCGAAGATCGCGGTCGCCAGCGGCAGAAGACCGATGAAGACGATGGAATGCGCCGAGGTGACATATTGAAGCGCCAGCGCCGTCAGCAGCGGAAAGCCGACGACCACGCCGAGCGCCACCACGATGAGCGACACCAGATCGTCGCGCGACGGCCGCTTTTCGCGGAAAGCCACCAGAAGGCCGAGCGCCAGCAGCGCGGCGATCGTTGCGCGCGCGACGGTCAGGAAAACCGGATCGAAATCTGCTACCGCCACACGGGTGGCCGGCAGCGAGCCGCTGAAGATCAGCACGCCCAGAAACCCGTTGATCCAACCGCTCGCCGACTTGTCCATGCCACGCTCCTGTTTGGACGCGGTATCGATCTTCTCGTCTGGCGCGGCCAGAGACAGTGCGGTACAGTTTTGGCGAACTGTATCGCTCACGGAACCAGTACGGATGACGCTGCAGCAACGCATCGAGGACGACGCCGGGACTCTGGTCGAGCAAGTTATGCAGGCGGTCCGCCAGCGCATAGCCGCCCGCACGCTGGCGCCGGGAGCGAAACTGCCATCCATCCGTGGCTTTGCGGATGCGATGCAGGTCTCGAAATCGACGGTGGTGGAAGCCTACGACCGGCTTGCCGCCGAAGGGCTGATCCGCTCGCGGCGCGGTTCGGGCTTCTATGTTGCTGGCCATCTGCCGCCGCTTTCGCTGGCCGAGATCGGGCCGCGCCTCGACCGCGAGGTTGATCCGCTGTGGGTGTCGCGGCAGTCGCTCGAAGCGGGCGACGCCATGCTCAAGCCCGGCTGCGGCTGGCTGCCGCGTGAGTGGATGCCCGACGAGGCGATCCGCCGGGCGCTGCGCACGTTGGCGCGTTCGGAGATGGTCGACCTCACCGACTACGGCCCGCCGCTCGGGCTGAGCCCCATGCGCCAACTGCTGTCGCGCCGCATGGCCGAGCACGGCATCGAGGCCGAGCCGCGCCAGATCATGCTCACGGAATCGGGGTCCCAGGCAATCGACCTGCTCTGCCGCTTCCTGCTCGAGCCGGGCGACACAGTCCTGGTCGACGATCCCTGCTACTTCAACTTCCACGCGATGCTGCGGGCACATCGCGCCAGGGTGATCGGCGTGCCCTGCACGCCGACGGGGCCTGACCTCGAAGCCTTCGCCCAGGCGCTCACAGAGCATCGGCCGCGCCTCTACATCACCAATTCCGGCCTGCACAATCCGACCGGCGCGACTCTGTCGCCAGTGACGGCACACCGTCTGCTGAAGCTTGCCGAACAGCATGGCCTGACCATCATCGAGGACGATATCTTCGCCGATCTCGAGCCCGAGCCGGCACCGCGCCTTGCCGCCTTCGACGGGCTCGAGCGCGTGATCCACATCGGCAGCTTCTCCAAGACGCTGTCGGCGGCGGTGCGCTGTGGCTTCATCGCCGCGCGGCCGGACTGGGTCGAAGGGCTGATCGACCTCAAGCTCGCCACCTCCTTCGGCGGCGGGCATTTTTCGGCCGAACTGGTGCATGCCCTCTTGAAGGACGGCAGCTACCGCAAGCATGTCGAAGCCTTGCGCGAGCGGCTGGCCCGCGCCATGAGCGAGGTTGGCCCGCGCCTTAAGAAGCTCGGCCTCGAGCCATGGATCGAGCCCCGCGCCGGCATGTTCCTGTGGTGCAGCCTGCCCGACGGCATGGATGCCGCCACAATCGCGCGCCGCGCATTGGCCGAAAACGTCGTGCTGGCCCCCGGCAACGCCTTCAGCCTGTCGCAATCGGCTAAGGGCTTCCTGCGCTTCAACGTGGCGCAATCGCTCGACACACGCGTCTTTTCCGTGCTGGAACGAGCTATGGCCTGAAGCTTAGAGGGTCAGCCGATATTCCCGCTCCAGCCTGCCGGAATGCGGGTGGATCTTACCCTCGCCATGCACCCGCCAGCCCGCGCCCTCATAGAGCCGCAGCGCGGCCGGATTGTCGGCGTAGACGGAAAGTCTTGCCCGCACAAAGCCGCGCAGCTGCATCTCCCGTGCGGCGCCCTCCAGCAGGAAACCACCCGCCCCATGTCCCCAAAAAGCCGGCGCGACGCCGAGATAATGGATTTCCGCTTCACGGTCTTCCACCTCGCCCCAAGGCGCGATGGCGGCGAATGCGGCAGCCGTCTCGCCTGCGAGCACGATCAGCAGAAAAGCATGTGGCGAGCCTTCTAAGACACGCTGAATGATCGGGCGCGCGAGTTCGAGCGGCGCCACATCCGCGTCGCCATCGCGTTTGGCCGTTGCCTCGGCCCAGATTTGAGCCGCCGCATCGACATGCGTGCCGGTGCCGTCGATCAGCCGATAGTCCGGCATCACTCTTCCTCCCCTACATTGCCGCGAAGGCGGGCCAGCGCCCGGTCGAGCATCTCAATCTCCTGTTCGTCAAAACCGTCGCGCAGGCGCTTGTCGAAGGCGATGGCGGCGTCCCGCAATCGCAGGAACTTTTCCTCGCCGGCAGGCGTCAGCTCCACCTGATGCGTTCGCCGGTTGGCCGGATCGCGGCGGCGCACCAGAAGTCCGGCCTGTTCCAGCCCATTCAAATGATGGGTCAGCGTCGCGCCCTGGATGCCGATCGCGGCCGCCAATTCGCGTTGGCTGGCGCTCTTGCGCATCTTGACGGTCAGCAGCGTCAGCCACACTGGCAGGCTGCCGCCGGCACGACCGAGCTCATCGTCGAAGGCGCGGCCGACGAGGCGCGCGGTGCGGTTGAGCGAGAGGCCTATGGGCGGGTGGAAAGGTGGCGTCATGGACGGACAATAGCACAAAATAGATTGACATCGAATAATTAGATTTCTAACGCTCTAGGCCAGGAAGCTGCAAGGGAGAATAGCATGCAGTATGTCTACATCGTCACCGTCGCCCTTCACGTCATCACCGGCGTCTACTGGGCCGGCAGCACGATCACGCTGGCGCGCGCTCCGGAAATCCAGGCCGAAAAGTTCTTCGCCTCGCAGATGGGCGCCGCTGTCGTGGCGATGCTCACCGGCCTGCTCTTGTGGCACTTTTTCCATGGCCCGAATTTCGGCCCAATGGAGCAGGTGCTCGCAATCGGCGCACTTGCGGCTGTCGCCGCGGCGGGCGTGCAGGGCGCTTTCGTCGGATCGGCGCGCCGCAAACTTGCCGGCGCAAGCCAAAGCGAGCAGGCATCGGTGCGCGCACGAATGGCGAAGGGCGAACGCATCGCCGCGGGGCTGCTTGTGGTCACCATCATCTGCATGGCGATCGCGCGACTGGTCTGACGTTAGGCAGGGTCGCGGATCGCAAATTGTCGAATGGCTTTTCCGCCGGCCTCGAATCCGGGTAATATGGCGCCATGCCGATCCGTCAGTTACCCGAAACGATGATCAACCAGATCGCTGCCGGCGAGGTCATCGAGCGTCCGGCAAGCGTGGTCAAGGAACTGGTCGAGAATGCACTCGACGCAGGCGCTGGCCGCGTGGAGGTCGCCACAGCCGGTGGCGGCCTGAACCTCATCCGCGTCAGCGACGACGGCTCGGGCATTCCGCAGCCCGAACTGGAACTGGCCATCTCGCGTCACTGCACATCGAAGCTGACCGACGACATCCACGACATCCGCTCGCTGGGGTTCCGTGGCGAGGCGCTGCCTTCGATCGGCTCGGTCTCGCGGCTCACCATCCGCTCGCGCACGGCAAACGCGGATTCAGCGGCCGAAATCTCCATCGACGGCGGCAGCGTCTCCTCGGTGCGGCCGGCGGCGGCCAACCGCGGCACCTCGGTGGAGGTGCGCGACCTGTTCTTCGCCACGCCGGCGCGGCTGAAATTCATGAAGGGCGAGCGCGCGGAGGCGACAGCCATCGGCGACGTCGTCAAACGCATAGCCATCGCCTTCCCAGCGGTTCGCTTCACGCTGTCCGGCCCGGATCGCACGACCATGGAATTGCCGGCCACCGACGATACGCCGGAAGGCCGGCTGGCCCGCGTCGCCCAGGTGATGGGTAAGGAATTCCCGCAAAACTCCATTGCGATTGACGCCGTGCGCGAGGGCGTGCAGCTCAGCGGCCACGTCTCGATCCCGTCCTATTCGCGCGCCAACGCGCTGCAGCAATATGCCTATGTCAACGGCCGACCAGTGCGCGACAAGCTGATCGCCTCGGCCATTCGCGGCGCCTATGCCGACGTCTTGCCGCGCGACCGGCATGCGGTGACCGTCCTGTTCCTGACGCTCGATCCGGCGACGGTGGACGTCAACGTGCATCCGGCAAAGGCCGATGTGCGCTTCCGCGATCCCGGGCTGGTGCGCGGGCTGATCGTCGGCGCCATCCGCGAGGCGCTCGCCAAGGCCGGGCTGCGCTCGGCCACATCCGGCGCTTCGGCCATGATGGGCGCCTTCCGCCCGGGTGCGGCCAGCTATGGCCATCCCGGCCCGGCCAATGGGCACCGGAGCTTCAATCCCGGCTTCCGGGCCGCGAGCAGCGCCGGCTTCGACGCCGCGCGCTCGCCACACCGCCCGCTGGAGCCGACGGGAGCGGGTTTTGCGGAAGCCGTTCAGGCAAGCTTCGACACCGGCCCCTCGATTGCCAGCGTCGATGCCCGGGCCGGTCAGGTGGAAATCTCCGAGGCGCTGCTGCAAATGCAACTCGGCGCCGCACGCGCGCAGGTGCACGAGAACTACATCGTCGCCCAGACGGCGGATTCGCTCGTCATCGTCGACCAGCACGCCGCCCATGAGCGGCTGGTCTATGAGGCGCTGAAGAATGCGATCCATTCGCGCCCCCTGCCCGCGCAGATGCTGCTTTTGCCCGAGATCGTCGACCTGCCCGAAGACGACGCCACCCGCCTTGCCATGCATGCCGAGACGCTGCGCCAGTTCGGCCTCGGCATCGAGCGCTTCGGCCCCGGCGCGATCGCCGTGCGCGAGACGCCTGCGATGCTCGGCGAAACAGACGTGACGCAGCTCGTGCGCGACCTTGCCGACGAAATCGCCGACAACGACACGACCGAGACGCTGAAGGCACGGCTCGACAAGATCGCCGCCACCATGGCCTGCCATGGCTCGGTGCGCTCAGGCCGGCGGCTCCTGCCGGAGGAGATGAACGCGCTCTTGCGGCAGATGGAGGCCACGCCCGGCTCGGGCACCTGCAACCATGGCCGCCCGACCTATATCGAGCTCAAGCTCGCCGACATCGAGCGCCTGTTCGGCCGGCGCTAGGGCGGTTCACCACCGTCACGCGGCTGTCATTGAAACGTGATGAAAGCCGCGCATGCAGAGCGAAACGGCCGGAGAGTCGGCCAACCACCCTTCCGGACCTGGTGAGACGGCATGTGAGCCGGCTTCTCAGCGAATCCTGATCGTCACCGACGCCTGGCACCCGCAGATCAATGGCGTGGTGCGCACTCTGGAGCGGCTGTCGGAAGAACTGGAGGCCAAGGGCTGCGTGGTCGAGATGCTCACGCCGCAGGGTTTTCGCAGCATTCCACTGCCCTCCTATGCCGACATCCGGCTGGCGCTGGTCACGCCGTGGCACATCGCAAGGCGCATTCGCCGGGCGCGGCCCGACCACATCCACATCGCGACCGAAGGTCCGCTGGGCATGCTTGCGCGGCGCTTCTGCCTGCGGAACGGCCTTGCCTTCACCACCAGCTACCATACCCGTTTCCCGGAATATCTCAGCGCCCGCGCTCCGGTTCCCGAGCGCTGGAGCTATGCCTGGCTGCGACGCTTCCACAATGCCGGCGGCGGCACGCTGGTGGCGACACCCTCGCTGGCAGCCGAACTTGCCGAACGCGGCTTCCTGCATGTGAAGCCATGGACGCGCGGCGTCGACACGAAGCACTACCGGCCGGACCGGCAGCAGGTGCTCGACCTGCCGCGCCCGATCTTCCTGTCGGTCGGCCGCGTTGCGGTGGAAAAGAACCTGCCCGCCTTTCTCGATCTCGATCTGCCCGGCAGCAAGCTTGTGGTCGGCGACGGCCCCGATCTGGAAAGGCTGCGAGCTGCCTATCCGGATGTCACCTTCGTCGGCGCCAAGACCGGCGAGGAACTCGCCGACATCTATGCCAGCGCCGACGTCTTCGTCTTCGCGAGCCGCACTGACACGTTCGGCATCGTGCTTCTGGAAGCGCTGGCGAGCGGCCTGCCGGTGGCCGCCTATCCCGTCACCGGCCCCATCGACGTGCTCGGCGATGGAGAAGGCGGCGCGCTGTTGGAGGACCTGCAGAGGGCCGCGCTCGAAGCCGTCGGCATTTCCCGCGAGGCGGCGCGTGCCAAAGCGCTGCGTTACAGCTGGGCAGCCTGCGCCGATATCTTCCTCGAACATGCGCGCGCGGCCCATTGCGGCAATAAGCCGGGCGTAGTCGATAAGCCTTTCACTTGACCTTGAAGGCGATTTGTGGCGGAACAATCCTGCAACACAGGCATTGAGCACGACCATGATGAACCGTTTCGAGGGTCCCGGCGCCCGGGAAGCCCGCATCCGCTATCTCGACGGCGACTTCCAGGTCACCAGCCCGGGAGCATTCGTGCGCTGCGTCGTCACTGGTGAGTCGATTCCTCTCGATGAGCTGAAATACTGGAGCGTCGCGCGCCAGGAGCCCTATCTAAACGCCAGCGTCTCGCTGCAGCGCGAACTCGAAGCCAACCCCGAATTGCGGGTGCGGCGCGCCTCGAAATAAGCGACCGCCAGGTCACTAGCTCGCGCGTCGGCGTCGCCAGATTTCCAGCGTCTCCTGGATGATCAGTCGCGGCGCGTGGTTCAGCTCGAACGCCGCATCGATCTCCAGAACCTCCAGTCGATCGAGGAAAGCCTGCGGAGCGCCATTGCGCAGGCGCACGGCATCCTTAGCGGTCGTCACCAGTTCCAGTCCGCCGGCTTTCGCTGCGGCCAAGAGCTCGTTGAGCTCGTCTTCCTCATAGACGTGATGGTCGCCGAAGGACCGCGTCATCTCTACGACGCCGCCGGCACGCCGCAGCGTGTCGTAGAATTTCTCCGGATGGCCGATACCGGCAAAGGCCAGGAAGCGTCGTCCGGCAAAAGTCAGCTCGTTCCGGGGCCGTGCCACGGCCTCGTAGACGGCCTTGCCGGCGCGCGAGGCCTTGCGCACGATGGCATCGGCGGCCGTGCCGTCGCCGATCTTCAGTACCGCATCGGCAAAACGCAGCTGTGAGACCAGCGGCGCGCGGAGCGGCCCGCCGGGAATGACGTGGCCGTTGCCGATGCCGTAGCGCGCATCCACCACCAGCAGCGCATAGTCGATATGGATATGCGCGCTCTGGAAGCCGTCATCCATGATCAGGAAATCGCAGCCCTGCTCCACCAGCAGCTTGGCGCCGGCGGCGCGGCTCGGCGTGACCGCCACGGGCGCGTGCTCGGCAAGCAGCAGCGGCTCGTCGCCGACATATTTGGCGCTGTCGTGATGGGTATCGACGATGTGCGGCTGGCCGAAGCTGCCGCCATGGCCGCGCGACAGGAAACCGGGCGAAAGCCCCATGCGCTTGGCCTCATCGGCAAGCGCGATGGCAACGGGCGTCTTGCCCGAGCCGCCCACCGTGAAATTGCCGACGCACAGAACCGGCAGGTCGAACCGTTCGCGCTTGGCCGTCACCATGAGGCGGCCGGCCACCAGCCCGTAGAGAGCGGAAAACGGCGACAGCATATAGGCGCGCCAATCCGGCTTTTTCCACCAGAATGGAGGCGCCTCGCTTGCCATGCCTACTGCACCCCTTTGAGGCGCGACTTGACGATCAGGGGCTGGATGAACGGGTCGAGCGCCTTGAGCGTTATGGCCAGGGCGCCGCGCATGTCTTCCACGGCCACCATGCCAGCGGCGATCATCTTGCGACGGACCACCTCGTTGAGGAGCAAGAAGTTCACCGCGCCGGCCAGCATGTCGCCGTCGCGCACCAGCTTGGCGCCGCCGCGATCGATCAGCCTCTGGTAGCTGTCGCGGAAATTCTGCACGTTGCGCCCGGCCAGCACCGCCGTCTGCAACATGGCGGGCTCCAGCGGGTTTTGTCCGCCCTCCCCGACCAGCGAGCGGCCGACGAAGGCGATCTCGGTCAGGCGAAGATAGAGGCCCATCTCGCCGATCGTGTCGCCGAGCAGGATGTCGGTGTCGGCCGTGATCCGGTCGCCGGTGCTGCGCCGGGCAACATTGAGGCCCTGCGCCCCAAACTCTTCGACCAAGGCGGTAGCGCGCTCGGGGTGGCGCGGCACGATGATCGTCAGCAGGCCGGGGTGACGCCCGCGCACCCGCATATGCACTTCCGCCGCGATCGTCTCCTCGCCCTCATGGGTCGAAACGGCCGCCCAGGTCGGGCGCCACCCTATCTGCCGCTGCAGCATGTAAAGCTCGCGCTCATCGGCGGGCGGCGGTGGCGTGTCGACCTTGAGGTTGCCGGACACGGTCACCGGCCGGGCGCCGAGGGCGGCGAAGCGTTCGCCGTCGAGCTCAGACTGCGCCACGACATGCGCGAGGTTCTCGAAAAGCGCCTCGGCCAGGAACGCGCGCTTCTTCCATGACTGGAACGAGCGATCCGACAGGCGGCCATTGACCAGCACCTGCGGCACGCGGCGCTTGCCGAGTTCCATGATCGTCATCGGCCAGATCTCGGATTCGGCGATGATGGCGAGGTCCGGCTGCCAGTGATCGAGGAAACGGCTGACCGCGGGCTTGAGATCTAGCGGCACATACTGGTGGATGATGCGTTGACCGAAGCGCTCCTCGGCCACTTTGGCCGAAGTCACGGTGCCGGTCGTCAGCACGATGTTGATGCCGTAGTCGAGGATGCATTCGATCAGCGGCCCAACCGCGAGCGTCTCGCCGACGCTTGCGGCGTGGAGCCAGATCAACGGCCCTTCCGGGCGCGCAAAGCCGGCGCGGCCATAGCGTTCGCGGCGGCGCGCAGGGTCTTCCTTGCCCTTGTGGGAACGCCAGGCGACGTAGGTACCGATCACCGGATAGGCAAGCGTCCCCGCAAAACTATAGGTCGAAAGAACTGCCCGCGCCCAACGTTCGCTCATGCGCGACCACCATCGGCGACACGGTAGGCCTTCTCGGTTGCGCGGTTCAGCGAGGCCGTGAGCTCCTGGCGCTTGTACTCCATGAGGTCGTTGTCGGCGTCGGCCGGCACGAATACCGGCTCGCCCAGCATGGCGGCGCAGCGGCCGAAAGGCAGGCTGATGGTGGTCTTGTCCCAGGTGCGCTCCAGCACCTTTCGCCGGCTGGTGGTCACTGCCAGCGGCACCACGGGCCGGCCGGACAGACGCGCCAGGGTGATGATGCCGAGCCCGGCTTCACGCGGCGTGCCGTGCGGAATGTCGGCGATCATCGCAACGTTCTTGCCGTCGTCGAGCGCCCTCTTCAGCGTGATGAGGGCACGCGCGCCACCCTTTTCCATGTGCCGCGTATCCTCACGCCCGCCCGAGCCGCGCACGGCCTCGAAGCCGAGCTTTTCGAGCGCCAGCGCGTTCAGCTCCGCATCGGCGCTGCGCGACACCATGGCGAGCATCTTCTCGCCCCTCGGCAGAAGGCAGGGCGCAAGCAGGTGCTGACCATGCCACAGCGCAATGATGGCAGGCGACAGCTCCTGATAGGCCACCGTAAGGTCGGACGAGTCCTTGGACAGAATATTGGTGAAACGCACGAAGCGCAGCGCATAAGCCAGGAAGCTCGCAATCGTGCCCTTGGCGAAGCGAGACTGCGCCAAAGGCCGGCGAATCTTGCGCCAAAAATTCTTCATGACGCCGCTGCTACGCCCCTTCCGGGCCACCGCGCGGGCGACCGGCGGCGCCACTGTCTTATTGTCCATCAGTTCTGACCGGACGCCTTATTGGTCTCCGGATCGAGCAACCGGTGCAGATGGACCACGAAATATCGCATATGCGCGTTGTCGACGCTTTCCTGAGCCTTCGACTTCCAGGCGGCTTCGGCCGACTTGTAGTCAGGGAAGATGCCGACGATGTCGAGCGCATCGAGGTCGCGGAATTCGGTCGAGCCGAGCGACTTCAGCTCGCCGCCGAACACCAGGTGCAACAGCTGTTTTTTTCCGTCTTCCTCGGTCATGGGAATTCCTGAATCGTGTTGGCAAAGTTGCCACTACCTAGAGCAAAAACGCTCGTTTTGAAACCTTTTCCGCAGCTTTCAGCGTTCCGCGGCGGCAATCACCCCGGTGATGGCGGCAAGGAGGTCACCGCTGCCTGCCACAAGCGCTCCATGTGCCGTGACGGCACCGCCATAGGAAGGAGGCGTGCCGTTTGCGTCGACAATGAGGCCGCCGGCTTCCCGCAGGATCAGATCGGCGGCGGCGATGTCCCAGTCATGGGCATTGGGCTTGACGAAAGTCGCATCCAGCCTGCCCTCGGCGATCAGCGCCAGGCGATAGGCCAGCGAGGGAATGTGCGGCACGCGCCGGATGCGCTCGCGCCATTCCTCCGGCAGAGCGTCGAAGAAAGGCTTCGGCCCGCCCATGTCGAGTTCCACTCCGGGCCTGCGAACGCCAATTGCGATGCCGTTCTTGCGAGCGCCCTGGCCGGGCGTCGCCTCGAAGACCTCGCCCCGCGCGGGGCAATCGAGGACTCCGGCTATGGAGCGGCCGTCTTCCACCACCGCAAGGCTCACGCACCAGCTGTCGGAGCCGTCGAGGAAGCCGCGCGTGCCGTCGATGGGGTCGACCACGAAGGTGCGGCGCGCCGAGAGCCGGGCCGCGCTGTCGGCGGTTTCCTCCGACAGCCAGCCATAGCAGGGCCGCGCCGCCGTCAGCGTCTCGCGCAAAAATGTGTCGACCGCATAGTCGGCCTCGCTGACCGGCGACTGGCCGCTCTTCATCCAGACTTCAGGGTTCTGCCTGAAATAGCGCATGGCGATAGCGCCCGCCTTGCGCGCGGCGTCAAGCAACAGCGCCAGATCCTCTGCGTGGTCCGCCATGCCGGATGTCTCAGCTGCCGGCAAGCGTCATCCCTTCGATAAGCAAGGTAGGGGCGGCCGTGCCAAAATTGCGGTCGAGGTCGTTGGCAGGCGTCATGTTGAGGAACATGTCCTTGAGGTTGGAGGCGATCGTCACCTCCGACACCGGATAGGCAAGCTCGCCATTCTCGATCCAGAAACCCGAAGCGCCGCGGCTGTATTCGCCGGTCACCATATTGACGCCCTGGCCGAAGACTTCCGTGACATAGAAGCCGGTCTTGAGCGAGCGGATCAGGTCTTCCGGCGCGAGATCGCCCGGTTCGATCGAAAGGTTGGTCGAGCTCGGCGTCACCGAGGAGCCGCTGCGAACGCCGCGGCCGTTGGTTTTCAAGCCGAGTTCCTTGGCCGCCGAAACCGACAGGAACCAGTGGTTCAGCATGCCCTTGTCGACCATGATGAGCTTCTCGCCCTCGATGCCTTCGCCGTCGAAGGGGCGCGATGCAGGCCCGCGCACGCGCAGCGGTTCGTCGATGACGGTGATGCCGGCGGCCGCCACCTGCCTGCCCATCATGTCGCGCAGGAAGCTGGTCTTGCGCGCGACCGAAGCGCCGTTGATGGCGCCGGCCAGATGACCTGCGATGCCGCGCGCGACGCGTGGATCGAACACCACATTGACCGGCCCGGTCTTGGCCTTGCGCGGATTGAGCCGGCGCACGGCCCGCTCGCCGGCATTGCGGCCAATGGATTCAGGCGAATCCAGATCGGCGAAATGCAGGCGCGAGGAAAAGTCGTAGTCGCGCTCCATGCCGGTGCCCTCGCCGGCAATCACGCTGGTCGAGATCGAAAAACGCGTTCCGGCATACTGGCCGACAAAGCCGTGCGAGGTGGCGAGCACCAGCCCGCCCATGCCCGCGCTGGCACCACTGCCGCCGGAATTGGTAACGCCGGCGACCGCGAGCGCAACCTCTTCGGCTGCCAGCGCATCCGCCTTCAGCCGCTCGGCCGAGACGACCGTATCGTCCATCAGGTCGAGGTCGCGGATGGTTTTTGCCAAAAGCGCAGCATCCGCCAGCCCCTGATAGGGGTCCTCCGGCGAAACCTTCGCCATGGCGACAGCACGTTCGGCAAGAGCTGCCGGGTCGGACGCGGCCGTCGCCGAAACGCTGGCGACCCGCTGGCCGACGAAGACACGCAGCGACACGTCCTCGCTTTCGGAAGACTCGGTGCCTTCCACCTTGCCGAGCCGCACCGAAACGCTGGTCGAACGGCCGCGCACGGCCACGGCGTCGGCGGCGTCGGCGCCTGCCTTCTTCGCCGCCTCGACGAGCGCGGCAACGCGGTCGGTCAGCTTGGCGGCATCTCTTGCGGCTTCGGAAGTGTCATTCATGCGGATTTTCCCAGGAATGGTTGCGTGGTTCGCTCCGTTCGGCACGGCCGCCACCTGAACCATCTATTGTTCCGACCCCGCTTGTGCAATGGGTTAGGCGGAAAGACTCATCATAGCATCGTGGCGCAAAATCGTGGCCACAATCGCGCCAGGATGCGCGATCATCAGTCCAGCCACCCCAAGGAGAGCCGACGACATGACACCTTTTCATCTCGCCTTTCCCGTTCGCGACCTGGAAAAGACCCGTGCTTTCTACCGCGACGTGCTCGGCTGCGCGATCGGGCGCTCGTCCGAAACCTGGGTGGATTTCGACCTATTCGGCCACCAGATGTCGGCGCATCTGAGGCCCGACGCCGCCGCGGCCGCCAATGACGGCCAGGTGGGCGGCAAGCTGGTGCCGATCCCGCATTTCGGCGTCGTGCTTCTGATGGACGACTGGCAGGCCCTGGCCGACCGGCTTGAAGCACGCGACGACGTCGACTGGCTGGAGCGGCCGATGATCCGCTTTGTCGGCGAGCCCGGCGAACAGGCGACCCTGTTCATCCGCGACCCATCCGGCAACGCGCTCGAATTCAAGGGGTTCAGGTCGCTCGAACAGGTGTTCGCGCACTAAATCCTCCTAGCCTTACATTTCTGAAAGACAGTCCATGAGCCAGAAACATCCCGGCCATATGGCGAAATTCGTCACCGGCTCGACCATGCGGCATGTTCTGGTGATGACGGCGACCGGCTCAATCGGCCTCATCTCGATCTTCATCGTCGATGGGCTCAACCTGTTCTACATCTCACTGCTCGGCATCGAGGAGCTGACTGCAGCGGTCGGCTTCGCCTCGACGCTGCTGTTCTTCACGCTGTCCATCGCCATCGGCTTCACCATCGCCTGCGGCGCCCTGGTTTCGCGGGCGCTCGGCAGGGGCAGCCGCGAGGAGGCAGCCCAGATGGGCGGCGCCGCGATGGTCTTCATGGGCGTCAGCACCTTGCTGATCAGCCTGGCGGTGTGGCCGTTCCTGCGTGACCTCAACGTGATGCTCGGCGCCACCGGCAAGACGCTGGAACTGTCCACCCGCTTTCTGCAGATCGTCCTGTTCTCGACACCGATAATGGCGCTCGGCATGTGCACCACGGGCATATTGCGTGGAACGGGCGACGCCAAGCGGGCCATGTATGTGACCCTCGCCAGCGGCCTGGCTGCGGCCGTCTTCGATCCGCTGTTCATCTTCGGCTTTGGTCTCGGGCTCGAAGGCGCGGCGATCTCCACCGTGCTGTCGCGGTTCGTCATGCTGGCCATAGGCATCTACGGCGCGAATGTCGTCCACCGCCTGATCCACATGCCGGACCGGCAGCGGCTTAAACAGGCGGTCCGCCCCTTCTTCGCAATCGGCCTGCCGGCAGTGCTGACGCAGGTCGCAACGCCGGTCGGCAACGCCTATGTCACGGCTGAAATCGCCGCCTTCGGCGACCAGGCGGTGGCCGGCTGGGCCATCATCGGCCGCATCGTGCCGGTTGCCTTTGGTGTCATCTTCGCGCTGTCGGGTGCGGTCGGCCCGATCCTCGGGCAGAATTTCGGCGCGCGCAAATATGAGCGTCTGCTGACGATCATGCGCGACAGCCTTGTCCTCACCGTGGTCTATGTGCTTGCGGTATGGGCGTTGTTGGCGATCTTCGCCCACCCGATCGCCGACATTTTCCGCGCACAAGGTCTGTCGCGCGAACTTATCGTGTTCTTCTGCGTATTTGCGGCCGGCAGCTTCCTGTTCAATGGCGCGATCTTCGTGTCGAGTGCGGCCTTCAACAATCTCGGCTACCCGACCTATTCCACGGTCTTCAACTGGGGTCGTTCGACGCTGGGCGTCATTCCATTCGTCTGGGCCGGCGCCCATTTCTACGGCGCCAAGGGCGTCCTCGCCGGCTGGGGTTTGGGTGCGGTGGTATTCGGCGTGGTGTCGGTGCTGGTCTGCTTCCGCGTCGTGCGCGTGCTGGCGAGCGAAGCAGCCGAGGCCGATGCCGAGCCAGTGCCCGCACCGCCGCCTTCGGCCCAGTCGCCCTTCTCGACAGGAAAGGCGGCAACGCTGCCCTAGTTTTTTCTTCTACTGAAGAGCGACATTTCCCGCCTGTAGCGGGAAATTGCATCGACAGTGCTGTTCGTTGTAGCGATTCCGACCGCTTGAGTATGGAGGAGGCGCAACATGGACCAGTTCACCGGCGGCTGCCTGTGCGGCAACGTGCGACTTGTGGCTTCGGGACGCCCATACCGGGTCGGCCTCTGTCACTGTCTCGACTGCCGCAAGCATCATGGGGCGCTTTTTCACGCTTCCGCGATATTCCCTCAGGATGCAGTGAAGATCACTGGCGAGACACGCGACTACGCCGGGCGGTTCTTCTGTCCCCGCTGCGGCTCGCCCGTTTTCTCAAGTACCGCAGACGAAATCGAAGTGAACCTGGGATCCCTGGATGCTCCTGACCAACTGAGGCCAAGCTACGAACTCTGGACCATCCGTCGTGAGTCCTGGTTGCCGCCGTTTCCGCTAACCAGGCGATACGAGCGCGATCGTGACGCCGCGGGCCGCTATGAGGGGTAGGTGACGCGCGAGCGCCTGGCTCACGCGCAAACTTGCTCTTCGCGTGCCTTCAATGCGGCGTCGACCGAACGCTTCAACTGATCCTTGATGGCGACGGTCTCGCCCATTACCGCATCGACCTTCAGAAAATCGAGCATCCGGAAACGGGAAACCGGCGGACGCAGCAGGATGTCGGGCCGGGTGTGCTGCAGCTTGCAGGCGGTGATGGACTGCATCATCAGCTGGGTGGCACCGAACATCAGGTCGATGGAGTTGGGCTTCTTGCGCCTGCCATTGGTCGGCGCGCCGACCACATCGATGGCAATCACGATATCGGCGTCTCCGTCGACCAGGTCGAACGGCACGGGATTGTAGATGCCGCCGTCGATGAGCAGCCGGCCATCGCGCTTGACGGGGCTGAACACGGCTGGGATGGCCGCCGAGGCGGCCAGCGCCGAGTTCAGGTCGCCCTCGCGGAGGACGGCCAGCTTGTGGCCGTAAAAATCGGTCGCGGCCACGCGCAGCGGAATCTTCAGTTCCTCGAACGTGGCCGGTATTTGCGGCGGCAGGAAAGCCCTCAATATGCGCTCGATGCTGAACTGGCTGACCCGGAAGCCGACCTCGATCATCTCCGAGAACGTCCCGGGCCGCGCCTGCCAGACGCGGGCAGCGACTTCGGATCGCCGCCCGAGAATGGAGCGCGCATAGTCGTGGATATCCTTGCCGGTCATGCCGGAAGCCATCCCCGCCCCCATGATCGCGCCGATGGACGAGCCAGCAATCGACACAGGCCGAATGCCGAGCTCGTCCAGAGCCTCGATGACATGAATGTGCGCCAGGCCGCGGGCGCCTCCGCCGCCAAAGGCGACGGCGAAGGTCGGGCTCAACCGTTTGTCCTCACGCTGGCCGCGGTGGCCGTCGGCGCACCGACGATGAGAACCGACGGCTTGACGCTCAGGAGCTTGCGCGCAGCAGCCTTGACGTCGTCCACGGTCACCGCGTTGATCAGATCGGCGCGGCGCTGCATGTAGTCGATGCCCAGGTTCTGGACCTGCAGATCCACGAGCGTGCTTGCGATCGCGGTCGACGAGTCGAGGTTGTTGATCGCATAGGAGCCGACCAGATACTTCTTCGCTGCAGCCAGTTCTGCCTCGTCAGGACCGTTCTTGGCCATCTTGTCGACCACGTCGTGGATGACGTCAAGCGTCTCGCCAGCCTTGTCGACGCGCGTCGAGGTGCTGATCACCAGCCCGCTGGAATGGGCCTGGTTCATCAGCGACGACGAGATGCCGTAGGTCAGACCACGCTTTTCACGCACCTCGTCGAACAGGCGCGAACTGAAGGTGCCGCCGCCGAGGATATGGTTCATCAGCACTGCGCCGAAGAAGTGCGGGTCCTCACGCGAAACACCGGGATAGGCGAAGGTGATGCTCGTCTGCGGCAACGGATAGTCGACGCGAAGCTCCTGGCCGAGCTTGGCCTGCACGTCCGGAACCTGCTTCAGCGTCGGCTTCTCCGGCAGGCTGCCGAACAGCTTGTCGAGATCGGCCTTCAGGGTCGCGGGGTCGATCGCACCGACGACCGCCACCTTCAGCTTCTCACGGGCGAAGATCGCCTTGTGCAGGGCACGCAGATCGTCGCCCTTGATCGTTGCAAGCGACTCCTCGGTGCCCTCGCTGTGCCGGGCATAGGGGTGATTGCCATAGAGCGCATCCACCCACTTCACCTGGGCAGCCGCTTCCGGATCGTGCGCGGCGGCAAGGATGCCCGAAACCATCTGAGCGCGAATGCGCTCAAGCGGCTCCTGGTCGAAACGCGGCTCGTTGATCGCCATGCGCAGCAGCTCGAACGCATCTGCCTTCTGGTCCGCAAGCGTGCGCATCGAACCGGAGAGCGAGTCGCGGCCGGCGCTGAACTGCATCTCGGCGCCCACATCGTCGAGGCGCGACTGGAAAGCCTCGCTGTCGAGCTTTCCGGCGCCCTCGTCGAACAGGCCGGTCATCAGGTTGGTGAGACCGTCCTTGCCGTCCGGGTCCTGGGTGGTGCCGCCCTCGAACGAGAAGCGGATGGAGATGATAGGCGCCGAGTAGTCCTCGACCAGCCATGCGGTGACGCCGCTCGACGACTTCACCTCTTGGATCTTCATTTCGGCTCGCGCCGGGAGCGCGAACAGCAGCAGCGAGGTCGCCACAGCCGTGACGGTCGCCGCCGTCCGGGCGCGCAAGTTGAAATTCATTGTCATTGGACTTTTCCGATTCAGTTGACGGGGCCGCCGGTCGCCGGCACGTGGGCCGGAGACTCGCTACCGGGCTCTGCTCTGGCCGGCACTGGGCCCTCGGAAGGCGCTTCGGCCGTATCCGGTTCGCCGCTGCCCTTCTTCGGCAGCAGATAGCCGACGACCGCGAGGTCGGGGTTCAGATACTTGGCTGCGACTGCCTGCACCTGGGCGGCAGTGACGGCGCGGATCCGATCGGGCCACGTCTGCATATCCTTCACCGTGCTGCCCGTAGCCAGCGCGGCGCCGTAGAGGTTGGCCATGGCGGAGGGCTTATCGCGAGCGAATTCCATGCTGCGCATATAGCGGTTCTTGGCCTTCTGCAGTTCCTCGTCGCTCACCCCGTCCTTCACGATGCGGTCGATCTGGGCATCGATGCCGGTTTCCAGGCCTTCCAGCCCTTCGGCGTCGCGCGGCGAGCCGTAGACCATGAAGCCGGTGTCATCGAGCGAAGCACCGTCGTAGGAGGCGCCGGCATCGTTCGCAGTCCCATCTTTCACGATGAGCTGCTGGTAAAGCCGGCTGCGCTGACCACCGCCAAGGATCTCGGACAGAAGGTCGAGTGCCTCTGCCTCGCCGTTCTTGGAGGTGTGGTACGAGGGAACCACCCAGGACTTGGAATAGCCGGGCACGGTCACGCGCTCATCCGACATGGTGACGGTGCGCATACTGGGCTTCTTCGGCTCGGTGGGGCGAACGCGCGGCGGCAGATCCGGCCCGCGTGCAACCTTGCCGTAGGTCTTTTCGGCCATTTCGCGAACCTTTTCAGGCTCGACGTCGCCGGACACTACCAGGACCGCGTTGTTGGGCGCGTAGTAGCGATTGTAGAACTCGATCGCCTCCGGGCGGTTCAGCTGCTCCATCTCGTGCATCCAGCCGATGACCGGGATGCGGTAGGGATGGTTTTCGTAGAGGGTGGCCTGGATTTGCTCGCCAAGCAGCGCTTCGGGGCTCCCCTCGATCCGCGAACGCCGCTCTTCGAGAATGACCTCGCGCTCCGGCCCGATCACATCGTCGGTGAGGATCAGGTTGCGCATGCGATCGGACTCGTAGTCCATCATCGTCGGGAGCGCATCGGGCGACACCGTCTGGTAGAAGGCGGTGTAGTCATAGGATGTGAAGGCGTTTTCGCTGCCGCCGATCTCGGCGATCTTGGCGCCGAATTCGCCTGCCTTGTGATTGGTGGTGCCCTTGAACATCAGGTGTTCAAAAAAGTGCGCGATGCCGGACTTGCCGGGCGGTTCGTCGGCGCTACCTATTTTGTACCAGACCATGTGCGTCACAATGGGAGCGCGATGGTCGGGAATGACGACGACTTCCATGCCGTTGCCGAGCGTGAAATCGGCGACGCCCTGTTTGTTTTGCGCGGTGTCCGCCAGTGCGGGCACTGCTGCTGTGCTTAGCAGCAATGCGAGCGAGGCGGACCAGGCGCGACGACGCCGCGCGGCCCGCTCTATGTCAAAAGTCATCAATGGCTCCTTGGCTTCTGGTTGTTTTTGGGGTCCCCGAGTCTGCTTGCCCCAATATATAGATATCGGCACAGCATTCCCAAAAGTTGACACAGCGTCATCTGGCAAATGAAAAGAGGCCAAAACTGGACCAAGGCCCAGAAAAGTGGACCTGCGGACGCAAAAAAGCTGCGCCAAACGACGCAGCGAACCTGTCCAGAACCTAATCAGAGTTGTTGCGAAGCCTAGTTTCGCTCAATCAATCGAATGATTGTATCGCCGTAACTGCGCTCGTCGACGACGGCGAAATCGGGCCCGGGTTCGAAGGAGACGGAAGCTGTTTCCTCCACCACGCAGAGCGCGTTCGGCTCCAGCCAGCCGCCACTCAGGGCCGAGCGGAGCGCGGCTTCGCCAAGCCCCTTGCCATAGGGCGGGTCGGCGAAAACCAGGCCGAAGGGCTGGACCGTTCCGGCCGGGCCAAGGCCGGCCGCGTCGCGCCGGAAGATCTTGGTGCGGCCGGTGAGGCCGAAGGCCTCGACATTGGTGCGGATCAATCCGCGCCCTTCTGTCGATTCCTCCACGAACATGCAGAAGGCTGCACCGCGCGATATGGCTTCGAGCCCTAGCGCGCCGGTGCCGGCAAAGAGGTCGAGCACCCGCGCACCTTCCAGCCGGTCGGCGTAGCGGTGCGCAAGCACATTGAACAGCGCCTCGCGGGTGCGATCGGTGGTCGGCCGGATGGAATTGCTGCGCGGCGTGGCCAGCGGCCGGCCGCGAAACTCACCGCCGACGATCCGCATCGCCCTTGCCCCTCCGCGGACCCGACGGACGGTCGCCGCCTCGCGATCCCCTGCCCTCGTCGCCCTCACGGCGCGGCTTGCCGAAACCCGACTTGCCGCCGCCTGCCTTATCGAAGAAAGGCTTGCCGTGATGCTTGGCCGACTTACGGGCCTCTACTTCCGCCTTTTCGGCAGCAGCCCTGCCCTTGCCGATCGGACGAGCGCCCGGCGCCATCCACACATTGGCCTTGCGCACGCCCGGCGTTTCAAACGGCCGGCTTGCACGATCATCACCCGGCTTTTCGCCGCGCGGGAATTTTGCTCCGCGTTCCGGCCGGTCACCGCGGTCGGACTTGAAGCTGCGCTCGTGCTTGTCGCCGCGATCGGCCTTGAAGCCGCGATCCGGTTTCGTCTGCAGGCGGTCGCGCATGTCTTCGCGATGACGATCGTCGTCGCGCTTGCGGTTGCGCTTGATCAGCCCACCCTCGCCGATGTCGAGAGGACGCGGCGCGCGTGGCCCCCTGGCAGGTGCGCCAGCCTCGGACGGCTTTTCGAATTCACGACGGACCGGCTTGTTGGAGAAGGGCTTGATGATGTCGGCGTCGAAATTGGCGCCGGATTCCTCGATCAGTCGCTCGCCGAGCTGATCGCGCAGCATGCGTCCGCTCAGCTCCTGAACGTGACCTTCCGGCAGTTCGCCGAGCTGGAACGGTCCATAGGAGATGCGGATCAGGCGCGTCACATCGAGGCCGAGCGCGCCGAGGATGTTCTTCACCTCGCGGTTCTTGCCCTCGCGCAGGCCGATGGTCAGCCAAGCATTGGCGCCCTGCTCGCGGTCCAGCGAAGCCTCGACGGCGCCGTAGAACACGCCATCGACGGCGATGCCGTCCTTCAGCCCGGCCAGCTGCTTCTCGTCGACCTTGCCATGAACGCGCACGCGGTAGCGGCGCAGCCAGCCCGTGGCCGGCAGTTCAAGCACACGTGCCAGGCCGCCGTCATTGGTCAGCAGCAGCAGGCCCTCGGTGTTGATGTCGAGACGACCGATGGTCACCAGCCGGGGCAGATCAGTCGGCAGGACGTCGAAGATGGTCTTGCGGCCTTCCGGATCCCGGTTCGTCGTCACCAGGCCGCCCGGCTTATGGAACAGGAACAGGCGCGTCCGCTCGACCGGCGGAATGACCTCGCCGTCGAGTTCGATGTGGTCCTGCGGCATCACGTTGAAGGCCGGCGAGGTCAGCACCTGGCCGTTGACGCGCACGCGCCCGGCTGCGATCAGTTCCTCGGCGTCACGGCGCGAGGCGATGCCCACGCGCGCCAGCCGCTTGGCGATGCGTTCGCCCGGCGCTTCCTCTTCGGTGTGCGCGCGAACAAATGGCTTGCGCTCCGCGCCTGCTGGCCGCGGCCCCCTGGGCCTGTCGCCTGTGGGACGCGGGCGACCTTCGAAGCCGCCTTCACGCGGGGAGCGCGGACGGTCGAACTGGCGTGCGGGCCGTTCGCCACGGAACTCTTCATTGCGATTCTCGCGCGAAAATTCCTCGCCGCGTGCTTCCGCACGTTCGGCCCGGCCCGGACGCGGACCACGCTTCTCGAAGGGTCTTTCTCCTTCAGCTCGCGGCCTGCGGAAACCGCCTTCGCCGTCCTCGCGGGGACGGTCGTCGCGGCGGAATTCGCGCTTGGGGCGGTCGCTGCCATGGGCATCGTCGCGCCGCTTGGCAAAGGGCCGTTCGCCATCGCGATCGCGCTTCACGAAGGGTTTTGCCCCTTCGGCGCGCGGCTTGCGGAAACCGCCTTCACCGTCCTCGCGCGGCCGGTCGTCACGGCGGAATTCGCGCTTGGGGCGATCGCTGCCGACGGCATCGTCGCGCCGCTTGGCAAAGGGCCGTTCGCCATCGCGATCGCGCTTCACGAAGGGTTTTGCCCCTTCGGCGCGCGGCTTGCGGAAACCGCCTTCGCCGTCCTCGCGCGGCCGGTCGTCACGGCGGAATTCGCGCTTGGGGCGTTCGCTGCCGATGGCATCGTCGCGCCGCTTGGCAAAGGGCCGTTCGCCATCGCGATCGCGCTTCACGAAGGGTTTTGCTCCCTCGGCGCGCGGCTTGCTTGAAAATCCCGGTTTTCCGCCTTTGTGCGGCGCGCCATCGCGTCCGCGCGGCCCACCCGGTTTCGATCCGCCCTTGCGCGGAAATTTCTTTCGATCGTCATCCATGTGGCATTTGCCTTTCCGGGGCGGTAGATAACAGGAACACTTCACACTTGCGAGGAGAATAACGGCTTGAAACGACCGGATTTCATGGCGCTGGCGCTTGCCGAGGCCGAAGCGGCTGCAGCACGCGGCGAAGTGCCGGTCGGCGCAGTCCTGGCCAGCGAGAATACCGTCGTCGCAAGCGCCGGAAACCGCACGCGCGAACTCAACGACCCTACCGCCCATGCCGAAATGCTGGCCATCCGCGAAGCCTCGCAGAAGCTATCGGCGGAGCGGCTGACCGATCTCGATCTCTACGTCACGCTCGAACCCTGCACAATGTGCGCCGGCGCAATTTCATTCGCGCGCATCCGTCGTCTCTATTACGGGGCAGCGGATGAAAAAGGCGGAGCGGTGGTCAACGGCGTCAGGTTTTTCGCCTCGCCCACCTGCCATCATACGCCGGATATCTATCCAGGCATCGCGGAAAGCGACGCCGCCAAGCTGCTCAAGGAGTTTTTTCAGGCGCGCCGCGAGCCCTGACGCTCGCAGCAACGGAAACCCGACCGGCCCTCTTTACCAGGGCCAGATGCTGCGCCAGCTGCTTTTGCCTGCAGCGGCTTTCAGACGGCGTTCCTTCTTATACTCGTCCTCGCCGACGTCACCGACCGGGGCGTTCGCGGAAGGCTGACGATAGTCCAGCGGCGGCTCGCTCAGATATTTGCGCGTCGACGCGTTGCCCTGCTTGCTCTCGGCCAGGCGCTTGTTGAAGGCCTCGCGCTGTGCCTTTTCGTTGCCGGGCTTGAGAATGCCCGATTCAAAGGCACGCTGCGAGCCGTTGGCCGACTGGGGGTCAGCCGAGGACGGCGCCTCCGTATCGCCCTGAATGCCCGGCGTCCAACCCGGCTTGTCGCGGTTGGCGGTCGCCTCGGCGCGCAGGCGGGCGCGGCGTTGCTCGGGCGATTCCGGCCAGACGGTGTTGTCGGCCGTGACGATGCTCTGCTGCGGCGCCGGCAGGTTCGGCTTCTCACCCGCCTTGGGCTTCACCAAATCCGGGCGCGGCTTGTAGTCGATGCTCTCGTGCCGCTTCGGCGCCACTGAAAGAATGCCGCTGACGTCGCCGACGAGCTGCTCGGTCGAGGTCTTGTCCGTGCCATAGGTGGGCGAGCTCACGCATCCCGACACCGAGAGGCCGGAAGCTACGAGAGCCAGCAGAGCGACCCGCGCGCGCGTCTTTTCAGTCATGCCAGAAAATTTCACTGCAAACCGCCTCTCGCTCTCGCCGAATGACACCGGACTAACGTCCGGTAATCCCCGCTCCGTCATCTGACGGGAATCCGGCGACAATTTGTCAGCCGGGTTCCGGGCTTTTAACCCAAGCGCCCCCGAAGGGCAACGACCGCGCAGCCGTGCCCCCAAGGGTGTTGCATCAAAGCCGCCCCAGGGCCTCCAGCTCGTGGAGCGCCGCCGCGTCGCGGGCAGACACATCGGCGAACTCGGCATCGGAGCCGACATCGTCGGTGTAGCGCCAGGAACGCGCGCATTTGCGCAGGCCCCTCTCCTCGGCCTTCTCGACCACTACGGCAACGCCCGGCACCTCACGCAGCGAGAAAGCGTCCGCCGGCGGGGCATCGTGCGAGACGACCAGATCGCTGGTGATGCTGATCTCGGCCATGTCGACATCGGCGATTGCCGCTTCGAGCGACGCATCGGCGATGTAGACGACCGGCACGGCTTCGAGCGACGAGCCGATGACCTTCTTGGCCCGCTCGAGTTCGAGTGCACCGGTGACTACGCTTCGCACCTGGCGGATCTTGCGCCACTTCTCGGCCAGCGCCTCGTTCTTCCAGTCGGCCGGCACGTCGCGGAACTGCTCCAGATGCACCGATTCGGCGGACGGGTAGCGTTCCAGCCAGGCTTCTTCGGTGGTGAAGGGCAGCATCGGCGCCAGCCACGTCACCAGATGGTCGAACAGATGGCGAACCACCTGCACGGCCGCCTTGCGGCGGATGCTCGAGGGTGCGTCGCAGTAAAGCGCGTCCTTGCGGATGTCGAAGTAGAAGGCCGACAGCTCCACCACCATGAAGTCGAGCAGCGCGCGCGTGATGCGCTTGAACTCGAAGGCGTCGTAGCCGGTGCGCACGATTTCATCGAGCTCGGCCAGCCGGTGCAGCATCAGCCGCTCCAGCTCCGGCATCTCGGCCACCGGCACCACGTCGCCTTCGTCATGGGCGAGCGTGCCGAGCATCCAGCGGATGGTGTTCCTGAGCTTGCGGTAGGCGTCGATATTGGTCTGCAGCACGTTCTTGCCGAGGCGCTGGTCTTCCCAATAGTCGGTCGTCACTACCCACAGGCGCAGGATGTCGGCGCCCGACTGCTTGATGACGTCCTGCGGCACCACAGTGTTACCGAGCGACTTCGACATCTTGCGGCCCTCTTCGTCCATGGTGAAGCCATGGGTGACGACGGCGTTGTAGGGCGCGCGGCCGCGCGTGCCGCAGCTTTCCAGCAGCGAGGAATGGAACCAGCCGCGATGCTGGTCGGAGCCTTCCAGATAGACGTCGGCCGGCCATTTCAGGTCCGGGCGGTCCTCCAGCGTGAAGGTGTGCGTCGAGCCCGAATCGAACCAGACGTCAAGGATGTCCATCACCTGCGTCCAGTCCTCGTTCGCACGAGAGCCGAGGAAGCGCTCGCGCGCGCCTTCGGCGAACCAGGCGTCCGCACCTTCCTTCTCGAAGGCGTCGAGGATGCGGGCATTGACCTCTTCATCGACAAGCACATTGCCGTCGGCATCGGCGAAGATGGCGATCGGCACGCCCCAGGCGCGCTGGCGCGACAGCACCCAGTCCGGCCGCTCCTCGATCATCGAGCGCAGGCGCGTCTGGCCGGCTGCCGGCACGAAGCGGGTGTCGTCGATAGCCTTCAGCGCGCGGCTGCGCAGCGTGGTGGCGTCGCCCAGCTCCTTGTCCATATAGACGAACCACTGCGGCGTGTTGCGGAAGATGACCGGCTTCTTCGAGCGCCAGCTATGCGGGTAGCTGTGCTTCAGCCGGCCGCGCGCAAACAGCATGTTGCGCTTGATGAGCTCGTCGATCACCGCCTTGTTGGCGTCGCCCTTCTTGCCATGGTCGTCGATAACGCGTGCCGCTCCACCCTCGCGGTCCGGACCGAAGCCCGGCGCGTCCTTGGTGAAGTAGCCGGCATCATCGACTGTGAAGGGGATGCGTGTGTCGATACCATACTTTTCCAGATCCTTGACGGCATCCATCCAGGCATCGAAGTCCTCGCGGCCATGGCCGGGCGCGGTGTGCACGAAGCCGGTACCGGCATCGTCGGTGACGTGCTCACCTGGGAGCATCGGCACCGGGAATTCGTAGCCGCCGCCCAAGCTCTCGAGCGGGTGGGAAAGCGTCAGGCTTCCAAGCTCTTCGGCCGAAACGCTACGAAGCAGATTCAACTTCACCTTGGCCTTGGCCGAGGCCTCTTCCGCCAGCGCGTCGGCGAAGATCAGCTTTTCGCCCGGCTGCGGCCCAAAGTCGTTTTCGGCTGCCGTGACTTCGTAGAGTCCATAGCTGACGCGCGCCGAATAGGCGACGGCACGGTTGCCGGGGATGGTCCAGGGCGTGGTCGTCCAGATGACGACATGCGTGCCTTCCAGCGCAGGCACGCCCTTCTCGACCGGGAACTTCACCCAGATCGTGTCGGACTCGTAGTCCTGGTACTCGACCTCGGCCTCGGCCAGCGCCGTGCGCTCGACCACCGACCACATCACCGGCTTGGAGCCGCGATAAAGCTGGCCGGACTTGGCGAACTTCAAAAGCTCACCGGCGATCCGCGCCTCGGCGTGGAAGGCCATGGTCGTGTACGGGTTCTTGAAATCGCCGACGACGCCGAGCCGCAGGAACTCCTCGGTCTGCACGCCGATCCAGTGCGCGGCAAAGTCGCGGCATTCCTGGCGGAACTCGTTGACCGGTACCTCGTCCTTGTTCTTGCCGGCGGCGCGATACTTTTCCTCGATCTTCCACTCGATCGGCAGGCCGTGGCAGTCCCAGCCCGGCACATAGTTCGAGTCGCGGCCGCGCATCTGGAACGAGCGGGTGATGACATCCTTCAGCACCTTGTTCAGCGCGTGGCCGATATGGATGTTGCCGTTGGCATAGGGCGGGCCGTCATGCAGCACGAACTTTTCGCGGCCGGCCGCACTTTCGCGCAGGCGCTTGTAAAGGTCCATCTTCTGCCAGCGGGCGACCGTCACCGGTTCCTTCTCGGGCAAGCCGGCGCGCATCGGAAATTCGGTCTGCGGCAGATAAAGGGTTTTGGAGTAATCGAGCTTTTCGGACGTGTCAGTCATTGTCTTGCCATCGGATTGCCCGGCGAAGCCGCAGCGGGCGTTCAACTGTCTTATCGGGGAAGCGCCAGGGGCGCGCAGGCAAACATCCCGGACTTTCGGGCAGCGTCAGGCCACCCGGAAGGCCGGGCCCGTAATTCGTATAGCGATCGCGAAGACGGGCGCGAGACATCTCATGGCCGCGCTTTTAATGGAGCCCGGCCTGAGAATAAAGCACATAATGGCGAGTTGCCTTCGCTACATGGTGAAATCGAAGCGATAGGTGGCCGAAACGCCAAGCATCAGCTGGTTTGCCGAACCGCGCTGACGCACCAGGCTCGAATCCCTGGCCGATCCCATCAGCCGCCGATATTCGCCGAACGCGCTGGTGGTGATCGCATCGGTGGTTCGCCATTTTATCTCGCCGCCGACGCCGACTGCACTCAGGCTGGTATCGGACTTGTACGGCCGCAGGCCCGAGCGGGCCGATTCCGCGGGCGTCACGCCATAATAGGCATCGAGATACTTGGCCGAACCGACCTGAAGCCTCGGGCCGCCTGAAATGCGCACGGTCGGGGTCACATCCTGGAAGGCATCGACAAACACGTCGGTCACCACGCCGCTATGTGAGCGGAAGCCTCGCCGCACCTCGCCACGGATGCGCAGCCAGTCGGTGGGGTAGACTTCGGCGAAGACGCCGGCCTCGGCACCCCACTTGACCGAGTCGAGCCCCTTCAGCTCCGCGTCGCCGCTGCTGCGGCCCCACACGATCTTGCCCACCGGGCCGGCGCGCAACGTGCCGACGTCGAGCAGCGAGAAAGACATGTTGTCGTTGCGCGAGGTGAAGCGCACCTGCGACCCCGCCCTACCCAGCGAGATCAGCGGAGAAGCGCTGAAAATGTGGCCTTTCGCGCCTTCGAACTTGGGGGCACGGAATCCTGCTGCGCCCACCTGCAGATACCAGTCGCCGCTGAACCAGCTGTCGGCGGCAGCGGAGCCGCTCGAAAAACCAAGGACGACAGCCACCGACAGGGCTGCCGACATTCTATTCCAAAACACCATTACTCCCCGCGCGTACTCGAAACACAACCGCTCGTGCTCGGAGCAGTGGGGCATATTTGGTAAAATTTGACTTAAATCCGAAGAAACACCGTCGATCTTTGTCAAACAGGCCAACCATTTAGGTGTCTGGACGGGTTGGACGGGCGCGCTACCTTATCAGCAGGCGTTTTGCCGGGACTTCTTCATCATCACCATTGGAGGTGGCGACCATGACCTTGAATTCCGACATGCCCGACGACTTCAAGAAAGCACTTTCCGAAACACGAACCAAATGGGGCTGGTTCGTAGTTCTAGGAATATTGTTCCTCATCTTCGGCGGCATCGCATTCGGCAATCTGTTCCTCGCCACCATCGCCTCGGTCTATGTCATCGGCATCCTGATGCTGATCGGCGGCATCGTCGAGATCATCCACTCCTTCGGCGTTAAGACCTGGGGCAGCTTCTTCTGGTGGTTCCTGAGCGGCCTGCTCTATGCCATCGCCGGTTTCCTGGCCTTCTGGAATCCGCTCCTGGCTTCGGTGGCGCTGACCTTCCTGCTCGCAGTCAGCCTGATTGCCGCAGGCATCTTGCGCCTGTGGGTTGCCTTCTCGGATCGCTCGGTATCGGGTTGGGGCTGGGTGGTTGCGGCCGGCATCATTTCGATCCTGGTCGGCCTGATCATCGCCTTCCGCTGGCCGACCAACAGCCTGTGGGTGCTCGGCGTGTTCCTGGCGGTCGACTTGGTCTTCCAGGGCTGGGCCTACATCGCCTTCGGCATCGCGTTGAAAAACGCGCCTGCGCTAGAAAGCAAGAGCACCGTCTAGCTCCGACAGGGGCCTGACACCGGCAAGCAAGGCTCGCGCCTCCTGTTCGTCGCGCTTCATCTGCACGACGAGAGGATCGAGTCCGTCGAACTTCACTTCGCCGCGCAGATAGCCGAACAACGACACCTGGCAGGTTTCGCCATAAAGGTCGCCGGCAAAGTCGAACAGGAAGGTCTCGAGCAGCGGCGCCCCGTCGGTGTCCACCGTCGGGCGACGGCCGAAGCTCGCCACGCCGTCATGCAGCGTGCCGTCGGCGCGGCGAAAGCGTACCGCATAGATGCCATGCTTAAGGCCGCAGCTTTCCGGCAGCGCCATGTTGGCGGTAGGAAAGCCGAGCGTGCGGCCAAGCTGCTTGCCACGTGTCACCTCCGCCTCGACCGTGTAGCGATAGCCGAGCAGACCGGCGGCCTGCGCCACCTCCCCTTCGCAGAGAAGCTCGCGGATACGGCTCGAGGAGACGATCTCGGCCCCCTCGTCGCGGAAGGCATCGACCAGCGTCACGCCAAAGCCATGACGCTCGCCCGCTTCCATCAGGAAGGCCGGGCCGCCTTGGCGGTTCTTGCCGAAATGGAAATCAAAACCGGTCACCGCGTGGCTGATGCCGAGATTGGTGTCGAGGATCCCGGTGACGAAACTCTCCGCGTCGAGCGAGGCGAATTCGCGGTTAAACGGCTGCTCGACCACGGCGGCGAAGCCGAGATCCGCCAAAATCCGCGCCTTCATCGGCGCCGGCGTCAGCTGAAACAGCGGCACGTCCGGGCGGAACACGGTGCGCGGATGCGGGTCGAACGTCAGCACCAGCGCCGGCACACCTCGCCGCGCCGCTTCGTCCAGCGCCCGGCCCAGCACCGCCTGATGACCGCGATGCACGCCGTCGAAATTGCCGATCGCGACGACGCCGCCGCGCAGCGATTCAGGAAGTTTTCGCGTACCGGGAATGCGCTGGAAGGACTTGTTCATGCGTTTTTCTACCGAAGCCGCGGGATGACCGCTAGCGGGCGATGGCCATGCTTTTCGAGAAACTCGGACAGGCGCCTGGGGTCCGGCGCGAGCGGGTCGCCATAGTCGGCGGCATGGATGCCGCCGGAGACGTAGAGCACGTCGAGGCCATTGTCGGCCGCGCCCTTGATGTCGGTCAGCATGCCGTCGCCGATGCCGAGCGCTTCGGATGCCGACACCTCGCGGCCGAGCAGTTCGGAAGCGGCCTTGAGTGCGGCGACATAGATCGGCCGATGCGGCTTGCCGGCAATCAGCGTGCGGCCGCCCAATAGGCCGTACTCCCGCGCCAGCGCGCCGGCGCACCAGATCAGTCTTTCGCCGCGCTCGACCATGATGTCGGGATTGGCGCAGATGAAGGGCAGGTTGCGCGAGCGCAGCCGCTGCAGCAACTCGGCATAGTCTTCCGGCGTCTCGACCTCGTCGTCGACCAGCCCGGTGCAGACGACCGCGTCGGCTTCGAACTCCTCGACCAGCTCGCAGTCGATGCCGTCATAAATCGGCAAATCGCGCTCGGCGCCGATGTGGAAGATTTTTCGCGGCGCGGTGCGGATCAGGTCACGCGTCACATCGCCGGAGGTGACGACCCGGTCCCAGGCATCATCCGGCACGCCGATTGCGGCCAGTTGCGCTTCCACGCCCTCGCGCGGACGCGGCGAATTGGTGATCAGCACCACCGCCAAGCCTTTTTCACGCGCACGGCGCAGGGCCTCGCCGGCCTCGGGAAAGGCGTCGACGCCATTGTGGACCACGCCCCAAACGTCGCACAGGATCGCGGCATAGCGGTCCGTAACGGCGTCCAGCGATCCGATTATTTCGGGCGACCCCGTCATGGCATTTCCTCACTGTGTCCGCAGTCTTGGGATTGGCGTGGGCAAGTGCCCAGGCGGCACCGGAATTAACCGAAGCGCTTGTTCGTGTCACCACCTTTCGGTCAGGCCAATCCCGATCTGGCGGCAAGCGCCCGGCGGCATCAGCAAAGCGGCAACCTCCACCCAAAGCGCTGGCGCAACAGTTTGGTCCGGCAGCGCCTTGAAAAACGCGAGTTCGGCAAGGATAGTGCACGCCACCCGCCCGAAGCGCCGCACCGGACGGCACGGCAGTCCGCACTGCGGCAGCATGCAATGCGCAACAGCCAGCCGGGTGCACCCATGCCTTCGCTTTCCACGCTAGCAACTTTCGCCCTCATCGCGCTTGGCATGGTGCTCACGCCCGGGCCGAACATGATCTACCTGATCTCGCGCTCGCTTTCGCAGGGACCAGTGGCCGGGCTGATCTCGCTGGGGGGCGTGGCCCTTGGCTTCGTGTTCTACATATTGTTCGCCGCTTTCGGGATCACCGCCCTGGTCCTGGCCGTACCTTATGCCTATGACGCGCTGCGCTTTGCGGGCGCGATGTATCTTCTTTACCTCGCATGGCAGGCGCTGAAGCCCGGCGGACACTCACCTTTCCAGGTCCGCCAGCTGCCGAAGGATCGCCCCAGAAAGCTCTTCATGATGGGGCTGATGACCAACCTACTCAATCCAAAGGTCGCGGTGCTCTATTTGTCGCTTCTGCCGCAGTTCATCGACCCGAAGATCGGCAGCGTCTTTACCCAGCTTCTGGTGCTTGGCGTCACGCAAGTGACCATCAGCCTGACCGTCAACGCCATAATCGCCGTCATGGCCGGATCGATTGCCACATTCCTGGCCGGCCGGCCGTTCTGGATGGTGGTGCAGCGCTGGCTGATGGGAACGGTTCTGGTCGGTCTTGCCCTGCGCATGGCGACCGAGGCCCAGCGCTAAAAAGAAGCGCACCCTCTCCGGTCAGGAAGAAGGTGCGCATGTCTCGCCACGTCTAGAGGTCAACGACGGGCGAGAAAGCGGGCCGCCGAAGCGGTCCGATCCGGTATCAGTCCATGTGCGCGGCGGGCGCCGCGGCGCCTCCCGCAGCAGCCATCTTGGGCCTGCGCAGCATCAGAGCCAGCGGAATCGCGCAGAGCGTCACGATCATCATCAGCTTGAAGTCGTCGATATAGGAAATCATCGCCGACTGCTGGTTCACCAACCCGTCGATCTGCGCCAGCGCGGCCGGATCGCCGGCGGCTGCCCCGGGAGACAGCTTGAGCAGGTTGGGATTGTACGGCGTGATATTGCCGATCAACTCGGAATGATTGATCGATACATTACGCGTCAGCAGCACCGACACCACCGAAATGCCGATCGACGAGCCGATGTTGCGCACCAGGCTGAACAGCGCCGTCGCATCCGTGCGGAAACGCGGGTCGAGTGTCGCGAAGGCAACCGTCGACAGCGGCACGAACACCAAACCCAGACCCAGGCCCTGGATCACGCCGGATTCGATGATCAGCCAGTCGTCCATCTGCGGCGTGAAGCCAGACATTGTGTGAAGCGACTGCGCCACCAGCAACAACCCCGTGACGACCAGCAGTCGCGGGTCGACCATGCGCACCAGCCGGCCGACGAGGATCATCGAAATCATCGTGCCAACGCCGCGCGGAGCCATCACGAGGCCCGTCGTGACTGTCGGGTAGCCAAAGATGTTCGACAGCATCGGCGGCAACAGCGCCATGCTGGCCAGCAGGATGACGCCGACGATGAAGATGAACACCAGGCCGGTCGCGAAATTGCGGTCGGTGAATATCTTGGCGTCGATGAAGGTGTCCTTGCCGGTCGCCAGATGGATGATGAACACCCAGAAACCGATGATCGAAAGACCGAGTTCGATCCAGATTTCGGCGGCCGAGAACCAGTCGACCTCAGCGCCACGGTCGAGCATCAGCTGAAGCGCGCCAACGCCGAGCGACAGCATGGCGAAGCCGAAGAAATCGAAGCCGCGCAACCGCTTGGCGACAGCCGGCAGATAGGCCGCACAGCCGAGGAAGGCGATGATGCCGACCGGCAGGTTGATGAAGAACACCCAACGCCAGTTGAAGCTGTCGGTCAGCCAGCCGCCGAGCGTGGGGCCGATGATCGGGCCAACCATGATGCCGGCACCCCACAGCGCCATGGCTTGGCCGTGGCGCTCCTTGGGGTTGATGTCGAGCAGGAAGGTCTGCGACAGCGGCACGATCGCCGCGCCGAAAACGCCCTGCAGCAGCCGGAAAAGCACCATCGTTTCCAGGCTCCACGCAATGCCGCAGAGCATGGACGAAACGGTGAAGCCGACAACCGACATGAGGAACAGTTGCTTGCGGCCAAAGTGATCGGAAAGCCAGCCCGTCAACGGCGTCATGATGGCGGCAGCCACGATGTAGGACGTCAGCACCCAGTTGATCGTGTCGGCCGAGGCGCCGAGATCGCCGGTCATCGACGGCAGCGCGACATTGGCGATCGTGGTGTCGAGCACCTGCATCACCGTCGCAAGCATGATCGACAACGTGATCAGCCCGCGATGCGGGACGTCGGCGTGAGTTGTCGGGCTCATTTGAAGGCAGACCTGTATGGACGACCGCCCGCATCCGCGGGCGTCCGTGTGAAAATGACTTTTACTTTACGTTGGCGCCCGCGACCGCGCTCGAAAACAGGCCCGGAAGACCGCGGCTGACGCCCGTGTCGACCGACACCGCGGCACTCATGCCGGTGCGCAGTGCCACGTCGAGACCGCTGGTATCGACCTTCAGCCGCACGGGGATGCGCTGCGTGACCTTCACCCAGTTACCGGTAGCGTTCTGCGCCGGCAGCAGCGAGAACTCAGCCCCGGTGCCCGCGCCGATGGCTTCGACAGTCGCGGTGAACGGACGGTCCGGGTAGGTGTCCAGCGTGATCTCAGCCTTCTGGCCCAGCTTCATGTTGGTGAGCTGGGTTTCCTTGAAATTCGCATCCACCCAGATGTCGCCGGTTTCCACCAGGCTGAACAGGGGCGAGCCGACGCCGACGAACTGGCCGATCTTGAAGGAAGATGCCTGGGCAACCATGCCGTCGGCCGGGGCGCGAACGGTGGTCTTGTCCAAGGCGTAGGCGGCATTGTCGCGGGTTGCGATCGCCGCCAGAACCGCAGGATGCCTGTCGGTCTCGATGTCGGCATTGCCGCCGAGGGCAGCGAGCGCGCTTGCCACCGCCTGCTGGGCCGCAGCGTGCTCATCCTGTCCCTTGGTCAGGTCGCGTCTTGCCTGATCGAGCGACGACTCGGAGTTGATGCCCCGCTTCACCAGTTCGGACGCGCGGTCAAATTGCTGCTGGTAATAGGTGACGTCGTTGGAGGTCACGCGCTCCTGCGCCAGCGCCTGACTATGAGCGGCACGAAGCTGCTCGACATTGAGGCGCGCAGCTGCAAGCGCCGCGTCGGCCTGCGCCAGCGCGATCCGGTATGGCTCGGGATCGACCACGAAAAGAACGTCCCCCGCCTTGACCATCTCGTTGTCGGCGACGTTCACGCTGATGACGCGACCTGCCTCCTGCGAGGCGATCGACACCTTGGCCTGTCGCAGATTGGCGTTTTCGGTTTCCTGGTAGCGGCCGCCGGTCACCCACACATAGCCGCCGCCGACCACCAGCACCAAAGGCACCGCCAGCATCAGCACCGTGCGGCCTACCTTGCGCTTGCGCACCGGCGCGGGGGCCGGCTGCACCTGCGGTGCAACAGAAACCGGAGGCGAAAGCTTGTCTGCCTCGACCTCCGTCACCTCGTCCTTGACTTTCGACACGGCATTCATGCTGCTGCACCTTTATCCATTGTCTGTTGCTGGCACGGCGCCTCGCCGTCCGACAGATTATCAACAATCGTCATGAGGCCGCGAAGGACCGTCTGCCGCTCCTCCGGCGACAGTCCTGTCAAGGCCTGTTCAAAAACCTCGCCAGCAAAGCCCCTGATCGCTTCAAAGGCCTGGCGGCTCTTGTCGGTCGGGAAGATCAGGCGCACGCGGCGATCGCTCGGGTCCTGCCGGCGTTCGATCCAGCCACCCTCTTCCATCCGGTCGACCAGCCGCGACACGCTGATCGGCTCGACTTCGAGCACTTCGGCCAGACGCGCCTGGGTGACGCCTTCGTCCTTCACTACCCTGACGAGCAGGCGCCATTGCGCCGACGACAGGCCGTGACCGCTGGCAAGCGTCTCGAAACGCTTGCGCATCAGACGCGCTGCATCGTGAATGAGGAAGCCCAGTCTTTCCGTACCGTCCAATTTCATGAGCGGCATATATTATAAGCGTGCTTATCACTCAAGCGACCGACAGGTCTCTCAACTTTTTGTGATACGGCAAAAGATCGGCGCCATCGCCAAGGAACTCGAAACAACCGGCGGGTCCGATGACGCCAGAAATTTCATAAAGCGAGCCAAGCGTAGCCGCCCAAAGAGCAGCTATGCTTCCCGCCAATCCCGTCTACTTCGCTATATTTTCAGAGACCGCTAATGGTCGCGACGACCTAGTCGTCCAGTCCTTTGCCCTCGAGAATTTTCTCCGCGCATTTTTCAACCCTCGCCACCCGGGTCTTGGATTGCTTGGGCGCAGAGAAATGAAGGATGTATGCTCTTTGCCGCCCCGGAGTCAGTGCACTGAAGGCAGCCTTCAAATCAGGCATTTCATCTATTTTGATCTGAAATTCTTCAGGGACCGCGAATTCGGCAGTCCTTTTAAGCTCGACTTTCAAGCCGGCCTTTTCCACCTCGATGGCTTCGCGGATATAAGCCTTCAAGACGGGTTCCATCTCGACTATTTCGTCAACGCTAGTGAACCGGGCCTGGCGTGCAGCCTGCACATTCTCTGTCTGCTGGATCAGAATGCCATTGGCATCCTGCATCAAGGCGCCCTTGAAAAACAGAAGCGCGCAGTATTCCTTGAACCCGTGGATCAGAACGATATTGGCTTTCTGGAATGCGTAGCACGGATTGCCCCATTTCAGCTCTTCCGTCAGGCCGCAATCGAGAATTATCGATCTCAATTTCTCAAATTCTTCGCGCCACTTTTGCGCTCTTCCCAAATAGGCATCAACCTTGGGATTCATTTCAGTCTCAGTCATAGTGCGTCCTGCAGCCCATTTGTATGTCGTGCATGAATATGCACCCTAGAGCGGCCAGAGTTAGATGGAAACGCCCTAGTCCTCGCCACTCCAACGCCCCGCGAGACTAATGCCTTCGCGCGCGGCGCGTGAACGGACGGCGCGTGCCGACCGGTTGAAGCGGCGCGCTATGGCCGGGGTGGGCATGTCTTCTTCCGCGAGCCTTTTCAGCTCGGCCACGTCCTTGCGCGACCAGTGGATGTACTTGCCCCATCGCCGCCCCTCGCCGGTCGCCTTCGACACGCGGCTCGGCCGGGACGCAAACCGGAGGGCCGCCGGGAGGGCGGATGAGTCGGAATCGGAAAACGGGCGCTCGCCCTCGAATTCTTCAGATATGGTTAACATCGCAATATCCCAGCTCCGCGCGCGAGCAATGCTCGCGCGGTCAGAGCCCAGGCCGGATGAACTGCCTTAATACAAGACCCACGTACATCTGAGCTGCATGCCTTATGCCGCAAACCTCGATACGCGGCAACCGCCGGATGGTGGATGAAGTCCCAAACACACGTTCCGCTCCTTGACTCGCTCGGGGCTCACGCTTATTTCACCGTGGCGTTAGCACTCCTCCCAAGCGAGTGCTAACTGAGGTCCGGTGACCCGGACGGAGGAATCTTTTTCAACATCCGCACCAAGGATAACCAAAATGGCAAAGTCGAAGTTCCGCCCGCTTCATGACCGCGTGGTCGTTCGCCGGGTCGAGTCCGAAGAGAAGACCGCCGGCGGCATCATCATCCCCGACACCGCCAAGGAAAAGCCGCAGGAAGGCGAGATCATCGCAGTCGGTTCCGGCGCACGCGACGAAGCCGGCAAGCTCGTCCCGCTGGATGTCAAGGTCGGCGATCGCGTCCTGTTCGGCAAGTGGTCGGGCACGGAAGTCAAGCTCGGTGGCGAAGACCTTCTGATCATGAAGGAATCCGACATCATGGGCATCATCGGCTAATTCGGCCTCCCTACCCATCCATTGAAATTCCGGGCCCCGTGCCCATTCCAGGAGCTTAGAAATGGCTGCTAAAGACGTAAAGTTCTCCCGTGATGCCCGCGAGCGCATGCTGCGCGGCGTCAACATCCTCGCCGACGCGGTGAAGGTGACGCTCGGCCCGAAGGGCCGCAATGTCGTCATCGACAAGTCCTTCGGCGCTCCGCGCATCACCAAGGACGGCGTCACCGTCGCCAAGGAAATCGAACTGGAAGACAAGTTCGAGAACATGGGCGCGCAGATGGTCCGCGAAGTCGCTTCGAAGACCAACGACATCGCCGGTGACGGCACCACCACCGCGACCGTTCTGGCCCAGGCCATCGTTCAGGAAGGCCACAAGGCGGTTGCCGCCGGCATGAACCCGATGGACCTGAAGCGCGGCATCGACCTGGCGGTCGGCGAAGTCGTCGCCCACCTCGTCAAGTCCTCGAAGAAGATCAAGACCTCGGAAGAAGTCGCCCAGGTCGGCACCATCTCGGCCAACGGCGAGAAGGAAATCGGCTCGATGATCGCCGAGGCGATGCAGAAGGTCGGCAACGAAGGCGTCATCACGGTTGAAGAAGCCAAGACCGCCGAGACCGAGCTGGAAGTCGTCGAAGGCATGCAGTTCGACCGCGGCTACCTGTCGCCGTACTTCGTCACCAACCCGGACAAGATGGTTGCCGAGCTGGAAGATGCCTACATTCTCCTCCACGAGAAGAAGCTCTCCAACCTCCAGGCCATGCTGCCGGTTCTCGAAGCCGTCGTGCAGACCTCCAAGCCGCTCGTCATCATCTCCGAGGACGTCGAAGGCGAGGCCCTGGCTACGCTCGTCGTCAACAAGCTGCGTGGCGGCCTGAAGATTGCTGCCGTCAAGGCTCCGGGCTTCGGCGATCGCCGCAAGGCCATGCTGGAAGACATCGCCATCCTGACCGGTGGCCAGGTCATCTCCGAAGACCTCGGCATCAAGCTCGAGAACGTCACGCTCAACATGCTTGGCCGTGCCAAGAAGGTGTCGATCTCCAAGGAGAACACCACCATCGTCGACGGCGCCGGCAAGAAGGCCGAGATCCAGGGCCGCGTTGCCCAGATCAAGCAGCAGATCGAAGAGACCACTTCGGACTACGACAAGGAGAAGCTGCAGGAACGTCTGGCCAAGCTGGCCGGCGGCGTTGCCGTGATCCGCGTCGGCGGTGCGACCGAGATCGAGGTCAAGGAACGTAAGGACCGCGTCGACGACGCCCTCAACGCGACCCGCGCGGCCGTTGAAGAAGGCATCGTTCCGGGCGGCGGCGTTGCGCTGCTGCGCTCCTCGCTCGCCATCAAGGTGGAAGGCGAGAACTCCGACCAGGCTGCCGGCATCAACATCGTCCGTCGCGCTCTGCAGGCTCCGGCCCGCCAGATCGCCGCGAACGCTGGCGCCGAAGCTTCGATCGTTGCCGGCAAGATCCTCGAGAACAAGACGGCTACCTTCGGCTACAACGCCCAGACCGGCGAGTACGGCGACATGATCGCCTTCGGTATCGTCGACCCGGTCAAGGTCGTTCGCACGGCTCTGCAGGACGCCGCTTCGGTTGCTGGCCTGCTGGTCACCACCGAGGCCATGATCGCCGAAGCTCCGAAGAAGGACTCCCCGATGCCGGCTATGCCGGGCGGCGGCATGGGTGGCATGGGCGGCATGGATTTCTAATCCAGCCACTCGGCTCCAAATACGGAAAGGGCGCCTTCGGGCGCCCTTTTTGTTTGATCGAATGCGCGACCCCAAAGGTCATTTGCGCGACATTGCAATCCCCCGCCTTCGGTGATTTCAATCGATGATTTCAAGATGGGACTTCGAGGGGGAAAATCTTGTCTAATGTTCTCGCAGCATTGCTTGCCGCCGCAGTCCTGACAGGCGCGGCGCAGGCATCCGAATGCCCCGGAGCCGCCACCGCCGACGATGGTTTCGTGCTCGAGCGTCCCGGCATCCGCAGCGTGTACAAGAACTCCGATGACGACATGGTCATGCAGGTTTCGAATTCCTTCGACTCCGGCCCGCCGCAGACGCAATTTTTCCTGGGCGGCCTGATCGAACTGTTCCGGACCAGCAAGACGGGCCAATTCGCGATACTGCCCTATTCCGACATGCGCGGGATCTTCCCACTGAAAGCCGGGGCACAGCGCAAGCTGGATTTTGTCGAGCTTCTGCCGGGAGAAGAGACGGCCGAGCCAGTGGTTCTGGAACTGAAGGTCACCGGCAAGGAGAAGTTCAGCTTGGGCCGTTGCAGCTACGACGTCCTCGCGGTCAAGCTGGTCAAGAAGAAGAGCGACGGCGAAGAACTCGACGCCTGGACCGCCCTCTACGCTCCCGACCTCCAGGCTGTGCTGGCCAAGCGCTACGACGAAGGTACGGCCCAGGAAACAACGGTCGGCTACGCTGCGATAAAACCGCTGTCGGAGTGATCCAGGCCCGCCTAAAGCATGGCCTCAGCGCACAGCCGCAAGACGGCTGTGTCCTGCGACGCCTTCGCCATCGACATGGCGCCTGAATAGGTTGCGACGGCCATGGCGGCATAGCGGTCCGGATCGGTGCGGTGGTCCTCACGCCCCTCGCCCTGGTCGGTCCGCACCTTTGAAGCGATGGCGGCTTGCCAGTCGGCAAAAATGCGGGCCAGCGCCGCGCGAAACTCAGGGTCGGCCAGCGACAATTCGTGTGCCAGGTTGTTCAGCGGGCACCCGCGCACAAAACCTTGGCGTTCCAGTTCGCCGGCAACTGCCGCAAACACCCCCGAAACACCTTCGCGCGCCGAAGCAGCGCTGACCACCGGCCCGATCCAGGTTTCCTCCACCGCCTGTGCAACACGCTCGTTGATGACGGCAAGGCCGATCGCCTTCTTGGTCGGGAAATGATGATGCAGCGCCCCGCCGGTCACGCCGGCGGCCTGCATGAGATCTCCAAGGCTGGTCGCATGATAACCGCGCACCTGAAAGGCGTGCTCGGCGGCGTCCAGCACCTTCTGGCGCAATCCTTCAGGATCGTTCGTGCGCCTGCGCCGCGCTCTTTCCATCGACGTCACGATACCCTCCAAATCCATGCTGACATTAGCAGATTGACAAAACCGGGCAACCGGTCTGTTATCCAAACAGGACAGTCACCCTGTTTTGGAGGAATGATGAGCGAGGGTAACAGGACGACGCATGTGGTGGGCGGTTCCCGTTTGTTTTCGCCGGTCGTCGAACTTCGGCAGTACACGCTGAAGTCCGGCCGCCGCGAGGATCTAATCCGCATATTCGACACGCATCTGGTCGAGCCGCAGGAAGAGACCGGCATGACGGTCATCGGCCAGTTCCGTGACCTCGACTGGCCCGACCGTTTCGTCTGGCTGCGCGGTTTCGAAGACATGGAGGCGCGCCACGCCGCCCTCAGCGCCTTCTATAGCGGCCTGGTCTGGACCGCATATCGCGATGCGGCCAATGAAACGATGATCGATTCCGACGACGTGCTGCTGCTTACGCCGGCTTGGCCCGACAGCGCCTTCGACCTTTCGGGCGCCGCGCGCGATTCCGCAGGCAGAAAGGCATCCTACTCGGTCGTCGCAGCCACCATCTTCCATCTCCTGCCCGGAACCGAAGTCGACTTCGCCGCCACTTTCGCCGAGGAGGCAAGGCAGCGGCTTGCCCGTCACGACGGCGAATTGCTCGCCGCCTTCGTCAGTGAACATGCCGAAAACACCTATCCCCGCCTGCCGGTACGCGCCGGCGAAAACGTGTTTGTGGTCTTCCAGGCCTTTACCGACGCCATGGCAATGGCCAACCACGATGCAGCGCTTGCCGCCGACCCGGTCTGGATGCACGGCGTCCTGCCGGTGCTGGAGCGCTACTTCGCGCGCCCGTCCGAACGGCTGCGGCTGGCGCCGACCGCCCGCTCGCTGCTGCCCTGAAACCTGTCGGTCTCTTTGAACCGATTTGCATCGGCGCCGTGGCCAATCTTCGCTTGAAGCTCATTGTGCAAAGCGGTAGGCCATTGCCGACATTGCACATTTTCCGGGAGATGGTCCGTGAGCGTCAAACCAACCAGAACCGAAACCGATACGTTCGGCCCCATCGAGGTTGAAACCGACCGCTACTGGGGCGCCCAGGCGCAGCGTTCGCTGGGCAACTTCAAGATCGGCTGGGAAAAGCAGCCGCTGGCAATCGTACGCGCGCTGGGCATCGTCAAGCGCGCGGCTGCCGAAGCCAATATGGAGCTCGGCCGGCTCGACCCGAAGGTCGGCGAGGCTGTCATCCAGGCCGCGCAGGAAGTCATCGACGGCAAGCTCAACGACCATTTTCCGCTGGTCGTGTGGCAGACCGGCTCGGGCACCCAGTCCAACATGAACGCCAACGAGGTGATCTCCAACCGGGCGATCGAACTGCTCGGTGGCACCATGGGCTCCAAGAAGCCGGTCCACCCGAACGACCACGTCAATATGAGCCAGTCGTCGAACGACACCTATCCGACGGCCATGCACATCGCCTGCGCGGAGCGTATCGTCCACGACCTCTTGCCGGCGCTGAAGCACCTGCATGCCGCGCTCGATACAAAGGCCAAGCAGTTCGCCCACATCGTCAAGATCGGCCGCACGCACACGCAGGACGCGACCCCGCTGACGCTGGGCCAGGAGTTCTCCGGCTATGCCGCGCAGGTCGCCTCCTCCATCAAGCGCATCGAGCTGACGCTGCCGGGCCTGTGCGAGCTGGCGCAGGGCGGCACCGCCGTCGGCACGGGCCTCAACGCGCCGATCGGTTTTGCCGAGAAGGTGGCCGATCGCATCGCCGCCATCACCGGCATTCCCTTCGTCACCGCCCCGAACAAGTTCGAGGCGCTGGCCGCACATGACTCGATGGTGTTTTCGCATGGCGCCATCAACGCCGCCGCCGCGGCGTTGTTCAAGATCGCCAACGACATCCGCTTCCTCGGCTCGGGTCCGCGCTCGGGCCTCGGTGAACTTGCGCTGCCGGAAAACGAGCCGGGCTCGTCGATCATGCCGGGCAAGGTCAACCCGACGCAGTCCGAAGCCCTGACGCAGGTCTGCGTGCAGGTGTTCGGCAACAACGCAGCGCTGACCTTCGCCGGCAGCCAGGGCCATTTCGAGCTCAACGTCTACAACCCGCTGATGGCCTACAACTTCCTGCAGTCGGTGCAGCTTATGACCGATGCGGCGATCTCGTTCACCGACAATTGCGTCGTCGGCATCGAGGCCCGCGAGGACAACATCAAGGCAGCCCTCGAGCGTTCGCTGATGCTGGTCACCGCGCTTGCGCCCACCATCGGCTACGACAACGCTGCCAAGATCGCCAAGACGGCGCACAAGAACGGCACCACCCTTCGTGAGGAGGCCGTTGGCGGCGGTTATGTCAGCGAAGCGGACTTCGACCGCCTGGTGCGCCCCGAGGACATGACGCACCCGGGCTGACCGGGCGGCCCCTCCCCGACGATAATCGATCGACACTCAAGAGCCATTCACCCTCCGAGGAAGGGTGAATGGCTCTTTGTGCACGCGGAGTGTCGATTGGGTGTGAATCGGTATACAATGCGTTCGGAAGTTTCGATCTCGTCTTGAAACCAGTTCCGCGTTACCTCCGCGTCATCGAACATCGTCTCAGGGGAAGAAACATGCCCAATAGCGCTCTCGTACTTCTCGGCCGCATTCTGCTGTCGATCATCTTTATCCTCGCCGGCTTCGGCAAGCTGACCGGCATTGCCGGAACGGCACAGTACTTCGCCGGCTACGGCCTGCCCATGCCGACCGTCACCGCCGTAGTCGTCGGTCTCGTCGAGTTCTTCGGCGGCCTCGCCGTTCTGATCGGCTTCCAGACCCGCATCGCCGCTATTCTTCTGGCCATCTTCAGCGTCGCCGCAGCGCTCGTGGCTCACACGAACTGGGCGGACATGATGCAACTCATCAACTTCCAGAAGAACCTGGCGATGGCCGGTGGCCTGCTGGTCCTGGCCGCTTTCGGCCCGGGCGCCTATTCGGTCGACGGCCGCCGCGCCTGACCGCACGCTCTGTCGCAGACAACAAAAAGGCCCGGTTCGTCCGGGCCTTTTTCGTTTGGGTTCGTAGCAAAGATTACTTGAAAGCGGTGAAGGGCGGCTCGCCTTCGACTTCCATTACCAGCTTGCGGCCGGCAAGCTTGCCCAGCTGCGCCAGCCGTCCTGCCGGGCGCTCGCCAATCAGATTGCCGCACTCGGTCGGGATGACCAGCGCCAGCGTGTCGTTGTCGCGGCTTTCCCAGCGCAGCTTCGGAATGACGCCCGGCATCGCGGCCGACAAGAGATAGACGACACGGAACATCGCGCCCAGGAGCCGGGAGCGCTCCAAATAGCGCGGCGTCGCCAGCGTCCGTAGTTCGGCAGCGCCGCTGTCGTTTGAGATGCCCTCGTGCCGATAGAGATTGGCCAGCGCCAGATAGAGGCGGCCGGGATGGTCGACGCCGATGAACGAAGCGTGCGCGATGATGTTGAGCGACTGGGTGCCCCGATATTCCGGATGCGCGCGCCAGCCGATGTCAGCCAGCAGGCAGGCCGCGTGGCGGTAGCGCGCTTCGTCCTCGGTCTCGTCGATGCCGAAGGTGGCAAAGGTCTGCCCGGTCCAGCGCACCAACTCATGCGCGTGGGTGACCGAGCGGGCGCGCAGCACCGCCAGTTCCTCGGCCGCCGAGATGAGCGGGTCGAGCTTCTGCTCGCGCGGCGACAGCAGCGAATAGAGAAAGCCTTCGCGCACGCCGAGCGCCGACACCACGATCTTGGAAGGCTTCATCGCGGCGATGATTTCGAGCATGACCGCCGCACCATAGGGCAGCAGCGAGCGGCGAACCTTGGACACGCCCTCGATGCCCTTGATCTTGTCGATCTCGCCCTTGGCGACCTGCCGCAGGAACGGCAGGGAGCTCTCGATGCCCATCTCGTAGTGGTGCATGACGCTGAGCGGGTAGTTCGTCGTGTTCATGTGCAGGCGCGCGAGGTTTCGCCACGTGCCGCCTACAGCGTAAAACACCCTGCCCTGCCCGCCTTTCAGCAGCTTGGCCCGCGCCAGCTCGTCGCGCGCGATCTTGGCCGCCGCGACGGGCGAATTCTTGGCCATGTCCTGCAGGCGCAAACCGCCGAGCGGCAGCGTGATGCCGTCACCAATCGTCTCGCCCGCCACGTCGATCAGCTCCAGGCTGCCGCCGCCAAGGTCGCCCGCGATGCCGTCGGCCGGATGGAAGCCGGATATGACGCCCAGCGCCGAGTAATATGCTTCCTCGCGTCCGCTCAGCACGCGGATTTCGGTGCCGAGGATCTTTTCGGCACGATGGATGAAATCGATGCCGTTCTCGGCTTCGCGCGCTGCCGCGGTGGCGATGACGTAAAGGTCTCCCGCGCCGGCCTGGTCCGACAGGGCGCGGAAACGGCGGAACTCCTCGATGGCGCGCGTGACCGCCTCCGGGTCGAGCTTGCCCGTCGAGACGATGCCGCGGCCAAGTCCCGCCAGCATCTTCTCGTTGAACAGCACCGTCGGCGAACGTGCTATGCCCTCATAGACGACGAGGCGAATCGAGTTCGAGCCGATGTCTATGACGGAGATTGGCCGGCGATCCTGAAGCCGGCCCTGGGATCGTGCGATCATCAGACCTCAGATGTAACGGATTTTCTGCGGCGCTTGAACTGTTCGATACGCTTGGGCGCATGCGACTTGAGCGCGTCTCCCCGTCCGGACAAGCTAGGATTGGTCATAAAGTATTCCTGCGCGTTGAACGGTTCTTCGCCCTCGTCCGGCACCACGCGCCGGGAGGTTCCGTCTGCCAATACTTCGAAACTTTGCTGGTTGTCCACAATGTTTCCGAGCATGATCTGGCCAAGCACCTGCTCATGCACGGTCGGATTGGTGATCGGCACCATGACTTCGACCCGTCGGTCGAGGTTGCGCGGCATCAGGTCGGCCGAGCCGATATAGACGATCGCGTCGTCCGAAGGCAGGCCGTGGCCGTTGCCGAAGCAGTAGATGCGGCTGTGCTCGAGGAAGCGGCCGACGATCGACTTGACGCGAATGTTCTCCGACAGGCCGGGCACCTGCGGCCTGAGGCAGCAGATGCCGCGCACGACCAGATCGATCTCAACCCCAGCGTGACTCGCCTCATAGAGAGAATCGATGATGATCGGATCGACCAGCGCGTTCATCTTCATCCAGATCTGCGCCGGTCGCCCGTTTCGGGCGTGCTCGATCTCTTCGGAAATGTGCTTGAGGATGCGGCTGCGGAGCGTGAAGGGCGACATCGCCAGCAACATCTCATCGGTCGGCTCGGCATAGCCGGTGATGAAGTTGAAGATCTGCGCCACGTCGCGAGCAATGTACGGATCGGTCGTGAAGAAGGACAGATCGGTATAGATGCGCGCGGTCTGCGGATGGTAATTGCCGGTGCCCAAGTGCACGTAATTGCGTAGCTTTCCGTCCTCGCGGCGCACCACCAGCGACATCTTGGCGTGCGTCTTCAGCTCGATGAAGCCGAACACCACCTGCACGCCGGCGCGCTCGAGGTCGCGCGCCCAGCGGATGTTGGCCTCCTCGTCGAAACGCGCCTTGAGCTCGACGAGTGCTGTCACCGACTTGCCCATCTCGGCGGCATCGACCAGCGCGCGCACGATGGGGCTATCGTTCGAGGTGCGGTAGAGCGTCTGCTTGATCGCCACCACCTCCGGATCCGCCGCCGCCTGGCGCAGGAACTGCACCACCACGTCGAAGGATTCGTAGGGGTGATGGACAATAAAGTCCTTCTCGCGAATGGCAGCGAAGCAGTCGCCGCCATGGTCGCGCACGCGCTCGGGGAAGCGCGGATTGAAGGGCGGAAACTTCAGGTCGTCCCGCGGCAGCGAAACGATCTCGGAAATCTGGCTGAGCGCCAGTGGCCCCGTCAGCACGCTGATGCGCGAGGGAGAAACGCCCAGCTCGGTCGCGACGAACTCGCGCAGCTCGTCCGGTATCTGGCTGTCGAACTCGATGCGGATCACCTGCCCGCGCCTGCGGCGCTTCAGCGCGGTCTCGAACAGCCGGACGAGATCTTCCGCCTCTTCCTCGACCTCGATATCGCTATCGCGGATGATGCGGAACGTGCCGGATCCCTTGACCTCATAGCCGGGGAACAGCGTTCCTATGAAGATGTTCACCACTTCTTCGAGCGGGATGAAGCGCACCATGGTTTTGCGGTCGGGCAGCCGGACATAGCGCTTGAGCGCCACCGGCAGGCGCAGCAGCGCGGTCATCTCCTCGCTGTCCTTGAGGTGGCGCAACTGCAGGGCCATGGAGAAGCCCAGATTCGGGATGAACGGGAACGGATGGGCCGGGTCGATCGACAACGGAGTCAGAACCGGGAAGATCTGCTCCATGAAATGGGATTCGAGCCAGGCCTTCTCATCCCTGTTCAGCGCATCGCCGGTAACGCTTTCGATACCTTCCTTTTTCAGGAGAACGGCAAGCTCAGACAGGCTTTTCTGCTGGTCTTCCTGTAGCCGCTCGACCTCGACGAGAATCTGCTCGAGCTGCTGCTCGGGCGTGCGCCCGTCAGGAGTGCGGATGGCGATGCCCTGGCGCACCTGCCCGGCGAGACCGGCCACGCGCACCATGAAGAACTCGTCGAGATTGGCCGCCGAGATCGACAGGAAGCGCACGCGCTCCAGAAGCGGGTGGCGCGGGTTCTGCGATTCCTCGAGGACGCGCCGGTTGAATTGCAGCCAGGAGAATTCACGGTTCACAAAGCGGTCGGGATTGCCGGCGGTGCCTTCGCCCTCGGCAGTGGTCACGGTGGTAAATTCGGTCTGGACCGGCCTTAACTCGTTCATGTCCCTCTCTGTCCTTTGCGACGCAGCGCCGCTTGTTCGGCTTAGCTTATCTCCTGACAGCCTTTTGCGACAGTTTGATTTCGCATGGCTTGCAAAGCGATTGGCGATGTTACAAACGCCTGCTATGAGCGGCATGCAAGCGACAGGAGATAGCCATGGCCGGCGGTTCCATTCCCCATTTCCAGAATGACGCGGGTTACGCGGTCATCGAGATCGGCGTTAAGGAATTCATGTGCGTGGGCGCCACCCCGCCCTTCGATCATCCGCACGTGTTCCTCGACATGGGCGCGGATTCCGAAAAGGTGTGCCCGTACTGCTCAACGCTTTTCCGTTTCAACGGTTCACTGAAGCCCACCGAAACGCGCCCGGAAAACTGCCTCTACGTGATCCAGGCGGCCTGATCCGACGATCGGCACGATGGACGCTTCGCGGTCCGGGCGGGTCATAATCGCCGGTGCCGGCATTGCCGGCCTGACCGCGGCACTGGCCTTTGCGCGACAGGGCTTTTCCGTCGACATCTACGAGCGCTCGGAAAAGCTCGAGGAAGTCGGCGCCGGCCTGCAGCTTTCGCCCAACGCCACCCGCATCCTCGATCGCCTCGGCGTTCTGGAATTTTTGTTGCCGAAAGCTGTACGGCCGCATGGCGTGATCCTGCGCGACGCGCGGACGCTTTTGGAACTGGCGCGCGTTCCCCTCGGCGACACCGCAATGCGGCGCTGGCATGCGCCCTATCTGGTTGCCCATCGCGCCGACCTGCAATCAGCACTTCTCGAAGCCGTCGGCCGCCAGTCGTCCATCAGGCTCACGACCGGCGCCGCACTGACCGGCATCGCGCATCAAGACCAGGGCGTCACCGTCACCTTCGACCGTTCGGGTACTGCCGAACGCGCTGCGGGCCTGCTGTTGATCGGCGCGGATGGCGTGTGGTCGGCCACACGCGGGCTCATCGGCGCGGGCCGCCAAAGCAGTTTCTCCGGCGAGATCGCCTGGCGCACCGTGATCGATGCGGAGAGCGCAATCGGTCGCGGTCTGGCGCGGATCGGCGCGCGCGAGAACGTGAGCGCCTTCCTGCATTCCGGCTTCCATCTCATCGCCTATCCGGTGCGCGGCGGCGCGGCCTTCAATCTTGTCGCCTTCACGCCCGGCCAGCGCATCGCCGAAGGCTGGTCCGACAAGACAAACACTGCCCCTCTGGAACGCGCCATGCGCCACACGGCGCCCCTTCTGTCAGGCCTGGCCCGCAACGCCGGCCCGTGGACGGCCTGGCCGATCCACACCGTGCGTCAGCCCTCTGTCTGGACCGCGCCTGGCGTTGCGCTGATCGGCGACGCAGCACATGCGATGACGCCGTTTGCCGCGCAGGGTGCTGCCATGGCCATCGAGGACGCCGATACGCTTGCCACCTTCCTCGGCGCCGGTACGGCCGACCTCGCCACGGCGCTCTCAGCCTGGGAAAGGGCTCGCCGCCCGCGCGTCGAAAAAGTCGCCCGGCGCGGCGCCTTCAACCATTTCGCCTGGCAGGCCTGGGGGCCGGTGGCGCTGGCCCGCAATCTCGTGCTGAAAACCATGCCGCCCGAAAAACTCGCCGCCGACCTCGACTGGCTCTACGGGTGGGAATCGGTCTCGAGCTGAGCAAGGTTCGAGCCGCAATAAAAAAAGATCGGATGATTGGGGCTCCCGTGGCGCTCCCGCTGCGGGGGTGACAGGATTTCAATCTGCGGGCAGGCTCCTCAAGCTTAACTGGTCAAGGAGCCATGCCCATGGATCTGTTCGTCGGT
>NZ_PXYL01000009.1 GCF_003012705.1 Pseudaminobacter soli (ex Li et al. 2025) | reverse complement strand
ACCCGCCCCGATCTGCCTTGCAACCCGGACCAGCCGGTCAGATCGGGGCTGGTCGTTGTGCCGTGTGGCGGGTCAAAGTGACATTTCTATTTTGCTCACTGGCGGACATTTCAACATGGCCGCCACATTAAAATGTAGCCGGGTGGGTTCTATCTTGAAGTGCGACTTTGCAGCGATACCAATGGCTTATCGCACGCAAGGAACCACAGATGAAACGCACCTACTCGCAGATCGATCTGGATGAGCGGCGCAAGATCGCCCGCTGGCGCCAGGCCGGTGTCAGTGTCGAGGTGATCGCCGAGAAGCTCGGTCGGCATCGCTCGTCGATCTTCCGAGAGCTAAACATAATCAGATGCCAATGCGCCCTGCCCTTGGTTGAACCATATTCGCCAACGGCGAAATAGCGGCAGCGATAGCCATCAAAGCGAAGCCGCTTGAAGTACTTTTGAACATCTGAATACGTCAACAGCGCCGCCCGAAGGTGATCTTCGTTGCCCGCCTCGTCGCGCCTATAGGTCAGCGTTATCGAGTGCGTGGCGGATGCTGTTTTACTTTCGGCAATGCAACGACCGACCCAGTCGTCGACCTTACGTTCGCGCATTGCCAGCATTCGCGACAGCCAACCAAAGTTCCATCATCGAGCTTGTTGGGTGAACGGAACATCTTCGGCGTCCTTTGGTTGCTGTCACTAAATGCACATTGGGACAAGGGAGTGCAGAGCGGGCCGTGGGAGCGCTTCCTTTCGTCAGCGCCCCGGCCCTTTCAATTGAAGGTTTCTTCAAGTGTTTCGGCGCGCGTCCAGTTGAGCTCGCGCCAGTTCTTGAGTTCCCAATGGGCTGGATCGTAAAATGACCAGTCCCCGCCCCAGACAACCGGGACGCTGATTTGCACCGAGACCTCTTTGCCGATGTGACCTAGTAGCGCCCACTGCTCACGCGTGAGCGCCCACGCCTTACGGGCGTGGATCACATCGATTGCGCAGCCAAAGTTGTGAGGGTTTTGCCCCCACTTGGCCTTGGACTTCCCGTCCACAAACCTTGCGGTCTGGTCGGCTTGGCCGCGCCAGAAGCAGTGCGTGAACATCGGCACCCTAAGTTTTTGAAGTCGCTTCAAAAAGACGCGCTCGAATTCGAGCATATCGGGATGCCCGTCGCGCCCATCCGCGCGCCACTGTTGCTCCTGGTAATTTTCTGACAGGAGATTTGAAAGCAATCCTCTTCCTTGTCGCCTTCCCTTGGTCAATCATCTACGTCCTGATGATGAAAAACCAAAAGAAGGCGCAAGAACAGAAGTCCTAAGGCTTCTGGATGCGCTCAGTCGGAGCCTTCTCCATCACCTTCTTGTAGTCGTTCTGTGCCTCGACCAGCGCGCCGCCGAAGACGGTGTTTCCTTCAATGAGGAAATCGCCCTGGGTGACGCATTCGAACTGGTATTTATTCGTCACCACAAACGGTTTGGTGTGAATGTTCGTGCAGAGGTAGAAGTCCGCCGACAGCTTCGGATTGACCGTCTCGACCGCTAACTTTCATCGCTGCAAAGTCGCGCTTCGCCGAGAACTCACAAACTCACTAACCGTAACCTTGATCGCGGAGCCGTCGAGGGTGCCGTCCAGCCCACCGGACATTCCCGGGTTCGAGGCTTTCCGCCCTATCCTTTCCATATTGCTAGCAGAATGGCGACGAGAGCGGCGAAGGCCACAACAAGGCTGCCGCTGCTGACCTGATTCCAAAACCCGTCCTCAACTGGTAAAAGGGCTGCGAACGACCATCGACGGGATTGTGCACCGACGGCCGCCTGCGTGCCTCAACCGAGCGGTTGAGCCAGATTTCGCTGGAAGGGATAGGATGGCGCGAGGCGGTGCCACGAAGGTCAGTAGCTTTGGAGGGAACAGACATGGATAGGACAAAGCTCAAACAGGTTGCGGAAAGCCGTCCCAAGCCGCAAAGCGCGGGAAATCTCTTCCCCTCCACATTCCGAAGCGTCCGGGTGCTGATGCTCTTAGCAACCACTGCCTTCGCCACGAATGCGTTCGCCGCCGAACCACCGGCCTGCATGGACGAGGTGATGCGCGAGCAGATCCTCGGGCACCTCGGGAACGTCGAACAGATGGCCTCGGGGCGTCGCCTCGTCGGACTCGCCCCCGTGGCGGACGTGCTGGTAGCGCCGCCGGCCTCTGCGAACCAATATGCGACCGCAACGACCTACATTTCCGCTTCGCGCTACTGCGAGGCCCGCGCCGAATTCGACACGGGCGAGGCAGAGCCCATCTATTGGCGGATAGACCAGATGATGGACGACGGAGAGGAATCGACCCGCTTGGACGTCTGCCATCGGTTCTTCGACGTTTTCGAGGATGGCTGCAAGGCATTCCGGCCGGGCGAATAAGACACCGCCGGTAGCGGCTCAGCGCCGGCGCTGTCGCAAGCTTGTTCGGCTTCCGCAGTTGGAGGCAGCAGTGATCGAGCGGATCCGGCGCGGTTGCTCGGCTGAGAAGATCGCCGAACGGCGGCGCGAAGCGATGATCCGCCATGCGGAACAGACGTTCAGTTGGATGACCATGCTGCTTGAAATGCGCCCTGCCCGTGTCCGGCATAGGATCGGTGACCTAGCTCCGCCGCCGAGCCATCAGCAACACATGCCGATACGTGAGCAAACAGCCCGCCGAGCCAGAGCCGACGACGAAGTAGTCATAGGTTTCGGTCATGATCGATGCCGCCGTTCCCCTCGAGCGGACCGGGAAGCGGGAACACCGCTCCGGCCCGCCAGCCGCCCGGTCTACTGAAGAAGTTGCGTCCAGACTTTGGTGACGAGTTCCTGCGCCGCCGGAGAGCAGGCCTGCCCCATCTTGACGGGAACGGTCGGGAACAGCTCTGGTGCGTTTTCCTTGTTGTAAAGCGCCTTGTCGTGGTCGACCTTCACCGGCGAAGAGTGACCGTAATAGTTGTACTGCTCGGTGGCGTTGTCCAACTGGGTCATGAAGTTGATGAATTTTTGGGCGTTCTCGAGATTTGCCGCACCCTTCGGTACGACATAGGAGTCCAGCCAACCCACCAGCCCTTCCTTGGGCATGGCATATTCGACATTCGCCTTGTCGTTGCGGCGCAGCCGCATGGTGTTGCCGTCCCACCAGAAGTGCATTGCGACTTCGCCGCTGCCGACGCGGTTTTCGATGTTGTCACTGGAATAGGCGGCCACGAACGGCTTCTGTGCTTGCAGCAGGTCGAGCACCCGCTTCATCTCCTTCGGGTCCTCGCTGCAATAGGGAATGCCTAGGTAGTTCTCGGCGGCGGGGATGACTTCGTCGGGCTGTGCCAGGCTGGCGATCTTGCCCTTCAGCTCTGCGGACGGCTCGAAATAGACTTTCCAGCTATCCACCGGCCCGTTGTAGAGGTCGCGGTTTACGGTGAAGCCGGCGTTTCCGAAGGCGAGCGGCACCGAATAGTTGCCGGTGGGGTCCCACCACTGCTTCTGCCATTCGGGCAGGATCTGCTGGAAGGCGGGCATCGAGGAAGCGCCGATATCCTCCAGCAGGCCGCTATCGACCATGATCTTCACGAAATGCTGTGAGGGCGTGACGATGTCGTAGCCCGACGATCCCGCCTGAAGCTTGGTCAGCAAGTCCTCGTTGGAAGAGAAGGCGTCCACCGTGACTTTGATGCCGGTTTCCTTCTCGAACTTGGCCACCATGTCGGGCGAGATGGAGTCGGCCCAGGCATAGATCGATAGCGTGCCTTCGGCGTGCGCGGAGACGGTAGCGAGAAGGCCCATGGCGCTAGCCGCGGCAAGCGCCGCGATGCGGGTGCGTATAGACATGTTTTTCCCTCTGAGGTTCTTTTGTAGAAGAACGATAGCAAACGGGCGGGGACGATAAATTTGATTTGCCCGACGCGTTGCTTAGGAAAGACTTCGTTCTCTTCTACTGCCTGCGCTGAAGCAAGAAAGCCACGGTTGCCAGCGCCACCGATACGATCATGATCAATGTCGAGATGGCGTTGAGCTGCGGCGACACGCCCTGCTTGATGAGCGAAAAAATGTAGACCGGCAGGGTGGTGGCGCCTCCCGAATTGAGCAGGCTGCTGGTGATGAAGTCGTCCATGGAAATGACGAAGGCGAGCATCGCACCAGCAAACACGCCGGGCAGGATGAGCGGCAGCGTGACACGCCGGAAGGCGACCCAACTCGACGCGTAGAGGTCGCGCGCCGCCTCCTCAAGGTCCGCATCCATACCCTGCAGGCGAGCGCGGATCGGCAGGAAGGCGAAGGGAATGCAGAATGTGGTGTGCGCAATCGTCAGTTTCAGGAGCCCGTTGGTAAGCCCAAGCTGTGAGAACAGGATCAGCACTGCCACCGCCACCACGATCTCCGGCAGCAGCAGCGGCAAGTTGACGACCGTTTCGGACACGCGGCGGAAGCGCACTTCCCTGCCCCGGACCAGAACCAGGGCTGCCATCAGCGCGACGACCGTAGAAACCATCGTCGCAATGGAGGCGACCAGAAGCGATGTCTTGACTGCATCCATCAGCGCGGTGTTCGACAGCGCCGTTGTGTACCAGTGAAGCGAGAAACCGCCCCAGTTTGCCACGATGCGGTTGGCATTGAAGGAATAGAAGATCACCACCGCAATCGGCAGGTAGAGGTAGACGAAGAAGAGCAGGCTGAACAGGTTAAAGCCCGGATAACGTCTGACATTGGCGTCACTCATACGTCGCCCTCCCGGCCTTCCCTGCGCACTGCCTGAAGCCCCCTCCACATCAGGAAGATCAGTACGGCCGACATCAGCACGATCGAAATGGCTGCACCAAGCGGCCAGTTACGCGCGGCACCGAATTGCAGCTGGATCAGATTGCCCATCATCATCGTCTTGCCGCCGCCGAGCAGCGTCGGCTCGAGGACTGCGCCAAGACAAGGCACGAAGACGAGGATCGCGCCGGCCATCATGCCTGGTTTGCAGAGCGGCAGGATCACGCGGCGCAGCGTGGTGAGCCGGCTGCCATAGAGGTCGTGCGAGGCCTCGACGAGCGCCGAGTCGAGCTTCTCAATGGAGGCGAAGACCGGCAGGATCATCAACGGGATATAGCTGTAGACCAGGCCGACCAGCATCGCCGTATCGGTGAACAGCAGGCTCCCCATGTTGTCGACGAGCCCCAGCGCGCGCAACGCCTTGGCGATAACGCCGTCATTGCCGAGGATGATGATCCAGGAATATACCCGTACGATCATCGACACCCAAAAGGGCAGGGTGACGAGATAGATCAGCATCATCTTAACCGACGCTCTTTGCAATGAGATGAAATAGGCGACCGGGAAGCTCAGCACCGTGCAGATGGCGGTCGTCACCAGCGACAGGACGAGCGTGCGGCCTACTACGATCAGATATTGCGGATTGAATTCGAGTTCGCCGGTCCATCCTTCGTTGAACAGGATTTGCTTGTAGGGGGCAGTCGTGAACACGAAGTCGAAGCCGCCATAGGGTCCGCGTGTGGAAAACGACACCAAGACGATAATCCCGACCGGGATGATGAGGGTCAGAAGCATGATGAGCTGAGCCGGCAGCAGGCCCAGCACGTTCCAGCCCGGCGATTTCGGGCGCGGCTTCATGCGCCCAGTACCCTTGGGGACTCCGCCGCGAAGCTCACCGTGATCGGGCGTCCAATCTCTAGCATGCGGTCGCGGCTGACGCTGTTGCGCTTCGACACGCGCAGCTGTGTGCCGCCCGTCTCCACCACGTAGTGGGTATATCCGCCGAGATAATTCGCGCTGACTATGGTGCCGTCGACGGAGATCTGTCCGTCCTGCGAAGGCAGATTGATCTTTTCGGGGCGGATCGACATCACGGCCTTGCCGCCGGCAACGGCCCCCTTGTGCGGCACGCTCAGCGTCATGCCGAACGGGATCGACACGGTGGCGCGCTCGCTATCCACCGAGATCACCTCGGCATCGAGGAAATTGGTCTCGCCGATGAAGTCGGCGACGAAACGGTTCGAGGGCTCCTCGTAGACGTCGGCCGGCGTCCCCAGTTGCTGGATCTCGCCATCGCCCAGCACGCAGATGCGATCCGACATATCGAGCGCTTCCTCCTGGTCGTGGGTGACGAAAACGAAGGTGATGCCGGTCTGACGCTGCAAGGTGCGCAGTTCGTCGCGCATGGCCTGCCTCAGCTTCAGGTCGAGCGCCGACAGCGGCTCGTCCAGCAGCAGAACTTCCGGCTCCGGTGCCAGCGCCCGGGCGAGCGCGATGCGCTGCCGCTGGCCGCCCGAAAGTTGCTGCGGCTTGCGGGCGGCCAACTTGTCCATGTGAACCAGGCGCAGCATGTCGGCCACGCGCGCCTCGCGCTTGTCCTTCGCCCAGCCAAGGTTCTCCAGTCCGAAGGCGACGTTCTGCTCCAGCGTCATGTGCGGGAACAGTGCATAGCTCTGGAATACGGTGTTGACGCGCCGCCTGTGAGGCGGCTGGCCTTGTATATTCGAGCCGCGCAGAGAGATCTCCCCCGTACTGGGCTGCTCGAAGCCGGCTATCATCCTAAGCAGCGTGGTCTTGCCGCAGCCGGAAGGTCCCAGCAGCGTGAAGAACTCGTTCTCGTAAATGTCGAAGGTGACGGGCTTCAGCGCCTGGTAAGTGCCGAAAGCCTTGGAGACGCCTTTGATCTCCACCGCCTTCTTCTGTTGGAGCGAGCAGTTCATATCCATGAAGATGATCTCGAATGGGAAGCGGCTGGCTGGCGTCCCGCGCTGCCGCGTGATGCCAGCCGAGACTATATTTGCCGGCCGCGCACCCGCGAAATTCGGAAATTGCTATCCGTTACATCGGAGATTCATTACCCGAGCCGACCCCTCCCGGCATTTAGGGACAGGCTAACCACTGCAACATGAAATCGTAATTTTCGCATTCCAGCCCCTCCAGTAAACCGACGACCAGACCTCCGCCGCATCCGTAGGAATTCTCGGAGGGCCAAGAAGGGACGCTGGGATGTCAGTTGAAAAAGTAGATACGCTTATTGTCGGTGCTGGCCAGGCGGGGGTGGCCATGAGCGAGCACCTGAGCAAGTGCGGCGTGCCTCATCTTGTTCTTGAGCGGCATCGCATTGCCGAACGCTGGCGTTCCGAAAGGTGGGACTCCCTGGTTGCCAATGGCCCCGCCTGGCATGACCGGTTCCCGGGGATGGAGTTTCCCGGCGCTTATCCCGACGCCTTCGTCGGCAAGGAAAAGGTCGCGGACTATTTCGTCGCCTATGCGGAAATGATTGCTGCCCCAATCCGCTGCGGCGTGGAGGTGAAAGAGGTACGGAAGAACGTCGGCCGGCCCGGCTTCCATGTCGAAACCTCGCATGGGGTGATCGAAGCCAGCAACGTGGTCGCCGCCACCGGCCCCTTCCAACACTCCATCTTCCCGAAGCTCGTGCCGGAAGACGCAGGACTTTTACAGATCCATTCCAGCGCCTACCGCAATCCAGACCAGTTGCCTGGGGGAGCGGTGCTAGTGGTCGGTGCGGGGTCCTCGGGAGTGCAGATCGCGGACGAACTCGTGCGTGCGGGAAAACGCGTCTACCTTTCGGTCGGTCCGCACGACCGCCCTCCCCGCGCCTATCGCGGGCGGGACTTCTGCTGGTGGCTCGGGGTTCTCGGCAAATGGGATGCCGAAACGCCCGGGCCCGGCACGGAGCATGTCACGATTGCGGTGAGCGGCGCCCGTGGGGGGGAGACGATCGACTTCCGGCGTCTAGCCGCGCAAGGGATGACACTTGTCGGCCGAACGGAAGCCTACACAGACGGCGTCATGACCTTCGCCGCCGATCTCGGTCAGAACATCGCACGCGGCGATGCAAACCTGATGTCGCTGCTGGACGAGGCCGACGCCTATGTCGCGCGCAACGGCATCGACCTTCCCGAAGAGCCCGAAGCCCGCAAGCTCGATCCGGATCCGGAGTGCGTGGCCAATCCGATACTCGCACTGAACCTGGCGGAAGCCGGGATCACCTCGATCATCTGGGCCACGGGTTATACGGTCGACTACAGCTGGTTAAAGGTTGATGCGTTCGACGAGAAAGGCAGGCCGAAGCATCAACGTGGCGTGTCGGTCGAGCCGGGGATCTATTTCCTCGGGCTGCCATGGCAATCGCGCAGGGGGTCCAGCTTCATTTGGGGCGTCTGGCACGACGCCAAGCATCTGGCTGATCGCATTTCCACGCAACGCAAGTACCTCGTGTATCACGCGGCCGCAAAAAGCGAGACCGAAGTGGCATAGGTTTGGCGGTCGCACGGCAGCCAAAGCCGGTCCCTTCGGGCTCCCCTCCCCTTATTAGGAGCATCCTTAGCAGGGATGAGAAAGACTGTTCTTTAGAGCCTGTCCGCGCTGTGAATATTTGACCGAGAAATGCGGGCTGAGGCCCAGGATTTTCGCGCGAACCGAACGACGCGCGACGGATGTCCTGACCTCGAGCCCGATTTGATGGAGACCAAGGTGGCGCATAACCGAATTCGCAAGTTCAACACGAAAGACACCTATCCCGAGCAGAAGCTCGACAACGACCTTTGTCAGGCAGTGGTAGCGCGCGGCACCATGGTCTTCCTGCGCGGCCAGTGCCCGCAGGACCTCGACACCGCCAAGAACATCGACAGCCGTGATCCGGTCGAGCAGACCCACAAGGTCATGCAGAACATCAAGCAGCTCATCGAGGAGTGCGGCGGCAAGATGGAGCACCTGGTGAAGGTGGTGGTCTACATCACCGACGTGCGCCACCGCGAAGCGGTCTACCGGACCATGGGCGAATACATCAAAGGCGTGCATCCGGTTTCAACCGGGCTGGTCGTGACGGCGCTGGCCCGCCCTGACTGGCTGGTCGAGATCGACGGCACTGCCGTCATCCCGGACTGAGCCGAGGGACGAGCACGCCATGACCTTCTCCATCGTCGCGCGCTGCAGCCGCACCGGCATGTTCGGTGTGGCGGTTTCCTCTTCCTCGCCGGCGGTGGCCGCCCGCTGCGCCTACGCGCAGGCAGGCGTCGGCGCAGTGGCCAGCCAGAACATCACCGATCCGACCCTTGGGCCGCGCGGACTGGAACTGATGGCGCGCGGCGCCTCCGCTGCCGAGGCAGTAGCCATCCTGAAACGCACCAGCGCTTACAGCGAGTACCGGCAGGTTCTGGCGGTGGATTCCGCAGGCATCAGCGCCGTTCATTCGGGGCCGCGGGCGCTCGGCATCTGGGCAGAGGCGCGAGCGCCAGATGTCGCCTGCGGCGGCAACCTGCTTGCCAATGACGGCGTGCCGCAAACGATGGTGGATGCTTTTCTGGTTTCGGAAGGTCATCTTGGTGACCGCATCATCGCCGCTATGCGCGCCGCGCTGAAAGCAGGTGGCGAGGCCGGGCCGGTACACTCGGCCGGCATGAAGCTGGTGCGTGAGGTGTCCTGGCCGGTGGCGGACTTGCGCTGCGACTGGTCGGACGCCTGCCCGATCGAAGAGCTGGCGAAGCTGTGGGACATCTACAAACCCCAGCTCGACGCCTATGTGACCCGCGCCATCAACCCCTCCGACGCGCCGAGTTACGGCGTGCCGGGCGACGAATAGACAGCCGACAAGCAGGAGGCCCCCATGAGCGAACTCAGCCACAAGGACTGGATCGGCAAGGCGTCCGCCATCCGCTTCCGCGACAAGGCCTTCATCGACGGCAAGTTCGTTGCCGCACGCTCCGGCCGCACCTTCGCAAGCGTCAATCCCGCCACTGGCGAAACGCTGGCGGAAGTGGCGTCCTGCGGCGAGGAGGATATCGACCTCGCAGTATCCTCGGCGCGGCGCGCTTTCCAGTCAGGCGCCTGGTCGCGCGCCAAGCCGGCGCACCGCAAGGAGGTGCTGCTGCGCCTCGCGCAATTGCTGCGCGAGAACCTGCACGAGCTGGCGCTGCTGGAATCGCTCGACATGGGCAAGCTGGTCAAAGACGCGGCCACCATAGATGTGCCGGGCTCGGCCGCCATCTTCCAGTGGTACGCGGAGGCCATCGACAAGGTCTATGACGAGGTGGCGCCAACGGGCAGTGGCGATCTGGTGCTGGTGCGGCGCGAGCCGCTCGGCGTCATCGGCGCTGTAGTGCCGTGGAACTTCCCGCTCGACATGGCGACGTGGAAGTGTGCGCCTGCCCTGGCGGCAGGCAATTCCGTCGTGCTGAAGCCAGCCGAGCAGTCGCCATTCTCGGCGCTCAGGCTTGCCGAACTGGCAATGGAGGCGGGCCTGCCTGCGGGCGTACTCAATGTCGTGCCCGGCCTGGGTGAAACCGCCGGCCAGGCGCTCGGCCGACACATGGAAGTGGACTGCCTCGCCTTCACCGGTTCGACGGCGGTCGGCAAGCTGTTCCTGCAATATTCCGGCCAGTCCAACATGAAGCAGGTGTGGCTGGAAACCGGCGGCAAGAGCCCGAACCTCGTCTTCGCCGATTGCGGCAATCTCGATGCGGCAGCCGACATGGCGGCCTTCGGCATCTTCTTCAACCAAGGCGAGGTTTGCTCCGCCAATTCGCGCCTGCTCGTGCAGCGCAGCGTCAAGGATGCGATGGTGGAGAAGCTTGTCCAGCGCGCCGCTGCCACGCAGCCGGGGGATCCGCTCGATCCGGCCTCGAAGATGGGCGCCATGGTGGACGCCCGCCACGCGGCAAACGTCATGCGCTTCGTAGAGGCCGGCAAGAAGACGGCGCGCCTGGTTACCGGCGGCGAGCAGGTCACCGTCAATGGCCGCGGCAGTTTCATCCAGCCGACGATCTTCGATGAAGTGTCGCCGAGCGACATTATTGCCCGCGACGAGATCTTCGGACCGGTGCTCTCGGTCATCGCTTTCGACGACGAGGAAGAGGCCATCAGCATCGCCAACGACAGCGTCTACGGCCTGGCTGCGTCGCTGTGGACAGACAGCCTGTCGCGCGCGCACCGTATCGCCGAGCGGCTCCACGCCGGCACGGTCTCGGTCAACACGGTGGACGCGCTGAGCCCGATGACGCCGTTCGGCGGCTTCAAGCAGTCCGGCTTTGGCCGCGATCTCTCGCTGCATTCGTTAGACAAATATACCGCGCTCAAGACCACGTGGATCAAGTATTGAAGGGCGGCCACAGCAACTTGATCGTGGCAGAGAAACCGGCAACATAGCCAGCCATGCCACTTCGCTTTACGCTCAGACAACTAGAGTATTTCGTCGCCGTCGGCGAAGCTGGCTCGATTGCCAAGGCGGCGGAACAGGTGAACGTCTCGCCGCCGTCGATCTCGGCCTCAATCGCCCAGCTCGAAGCGGAATTCGGCGTGCAGCTTTTTGTGCGCAAGCATTCGCATGGCCTATCGCTGACCGCCGGCGGCCGCGTGTTCCTGAAGGAGGCCGCGCGGCTGCTCGCGGATGCTGACGCTCTGCACGACATTGCCGGCGACATTGCCGAGAAGGTTCGAGGCCCGCTGGCTGTCGGCTGCCTGCTGACCTTCGCCCAGATCTTGTTACCGGCGCTGCGCCGCAAGTTCGAGGATACCTATCCTGAGGTTCGCGTGCGCCAGTTCGAGCGCAACCAGGGCCAGTTGCTGGAGCTTCTGCAGCGCGGCGAAATCGACGTGGCACTGACCTACGATCTCGAGCTCTCGCAGGACATGGCCTTCGAGCCGCTGATGCAGCTTCCGGCCTATGTCATGCTGCCGGCGGGGCACGCGCTTGCCGCGAGAATGTCCATTTCCCCCGAGGAACTCGTAGACCAGCCGATGGTACTGCTCGACCTGCCATTCAGCCGCGAATATTTCCTGTCGGCTTTCCAGCAGAAGGGGCTGCGCCCCAACATAGCCGAGCGCACGGGCGACATTGCGGTCATGCGCTCGATGGTGGCGAACGGCTTCGGCTATGGTATCGCCAACATGCGGCCCCTCAACACGCTCGCCCCGGACGGCAAGCCCCTAGTGTTCGTGCCGATGGATGGCGAACTGAGACCGCTCACCATGGGCGTGGCAATGCCCAATGCCGAGCATCGCACCCAGACCGTGCAGGCCTTCATCAGCCATTGCCGCCGCTTCGTCGGTGAACAGGGCGTGTTCGGCACGGAGCGCGTGGTAGGTTGAGTCAAATCAACCGGTTGGCTGCAGGCGTTCCGTCGCCAGCCGCTCCAGCAGCTTGCCCAGCATCGCGTCGCAGCGGCGCATCTGCTCGATGCTGACGAACTCATCCGGCTTGTGCCCCTGCGCCATGGAGCCGGGGCCGCACACAATAGTCGGCGTGCCGAGGTCGCGGCTGAACAATCCGCCCTCCGTGCCGTATGCCACTTTCATGGTGCCGTTCGCGCCGGTCAACGACTTCACGAATGCTACAGCCTCGGAGCTAACGGGCGTGTCGAGACCGGGATAGGTATTGGTCACTTGGATGTCGATGGCGGCTTCGGGCGCGATTGCCGCGGCTTCCGCGACGATGCGAGCCGCCTCGCCACGCAGGCGTCCAAGGATGATCTGGGGATCGTCGGCCGCGACATTGCGGATTTCGAAATCCACGTGGCAGAGGTTGGGAACGATGTTGAGCGCAACGCCGCCATTCATCTTTCCCGCATGAACGGTGGTGTAGGGGATGTCGTAGTCGCCATCACGCGCGCCCTCGCGGGCGAGGCGAGCCTGCTCGTGCCGCAGTGCGCCGACGAAATCGCAGCCGAGATGGAGCGCGTTCAGCGCCAGCGGCGCAAGCGCCGAATGGCCTTCGCGGCCGTGGCAAGTCGCCCGTGCCGCGACCTTGCCTTTGTGGCCGGTGGCGACCTGCATGGAGGTCGGCTCGCCAACGATGCACAGCAGCGGCCTGCTCGGGCCGGCGGACAACATCTCCACCAGGCTGCGCACGCCCAGGCAACCGACTTCCTCGTCGTAAGAGAGCGCCAGATGCAGCGGCGTTTTGAGGCGCATGTCGGAGGCTTTCAGACAGGTCACGACGGCGGAAGCCACAAAACCCTTCATGTCGGCAGCGCCGCGCCCGAAAAGCTTGCCGTCGCGCTCGGTCATTTCGAAAGGCGGCACGGTCCAGTCCTGGCCGTCCACAGGCACGACATCGGTATGGCCGGACAGCATGACGCCAGGCTTGCCGGCAGGTCCTATGGTGGCGAAGAGATTGGCCTTGTGACCGTCCGGGCTATGGATGAACTGGCTGGAAACGCCTTTCGCCTCCAGCAATTCGGCCACGTGGCCGATGAGGTCGAGATTGGAATCCCGGCTGACGGTCGGAAAGGCGATCAGCTTTTCGAGGATGCGGATGCTGTCCATGACGGTGCTGCCTGTTGGTTTTCCTCGACCTAGCACTAACGGAAGGCCGCCTTGAAGACGCATTTGCTTCAGCCCCGCTTCGGCTGGACCGAAGCCCCTTGCCCTCGGCTGATTAGGCGGTGCCTAAGCGGTGCAGAAGAAAACTCTAGTTTTCCGACGCCGCCGTCCTCTTATGAGTACCGAAAGGAGTATTGCCTACAGGCGATGCGGCCCGCCGGCGCGTCCGCCGTCGGCCCGCAGCAAGGGGAGTTCGATGCGCGATCCACGCTACGATGTTCTGTTCGAGCCGATGAAGATCGGTCCGGTCACGGCCAAGAACCGCTTCTACCAGGTGCCACATTGCAACGGCGGCGGCTATCGCGATCCGTCGGCGGCTGCCGAGATGCGCCGCATGAAGTCGGAAGGCGGCTGGGGTGTCATCTTCACCGAACAGACCGAGATGCACCACACCTCGGAGATCACCCCCTTCATCGAACTCAGGCTTTGGGAAGACGCCGATATCCCAGCGCTGGCAAAGATGGCCGATGCCATGCGCTCACACGGCGCGCTGGCCGGCATCCAGCTCGCCTATTCGGGCATCAACGGCCCCAACCTCTACACGCGCGAGGTGCCGCGCGGGCCGACGGCCCTGCCGATCCGCACCTTCACCAACGATCCTGTGCAGGCGCGCGCCATGGACAAGCAGGACATACGCGATCTGCGCCGCTGGCACCGCAACGCCTTCAAGCGCGCCAAGCAGGCAGGCTTCGACCTCGTTTGCCTCTACGGTGCGCACGGCTTCGGCATCATCCAGCATTTCCTGTCCACCGCCACCAATCAGCGCACCGACGAGTATGGCGGCTCGCTGGAGAACCGCTCGCGCCTGATGCGCGAACTGATCGAGGAAGGGCGCGACGCCATCGGCGACACCTGCGGACTGACGCTGCGCATCTCGCTGGACGAAATGATCGGCGCACTGGGCTTCGCCAATTCCGAAGTGCGCGACATGATCGAGATGCATGCCGATCTGCCGGACCTGTGGGACCTCGCCCACGGCGCCTGGGAGGACTGCTCCGGTCCGTCGCGCTTCAAGGAGGAAGCTGCGCAGGAAAGCCTCGTCGCCGGCATCAGGAAGCTCACTTCCAAGCCGGTGGTGGGAGTCGGCCGCTTCACCTCCCCCGACGTGATGGTCAGGATGATCAAGTCGGGCACGCTCGATTTCATCGGCTGCGCCCGCCCTTCCATTGCCGATCCCTTCCTGCCGAAGAAGGTCGAAGAAGGCCGCATCGAGGACATCCGCGAGTGCATCGGCTGCAACATCTGCATCACCGGCGACATGACCATGTCGATCTCGCGCTGCACGCAGAACCCGACCTTCATGGAGGAATGGCGCAAGGGTTGGCACCCCGAGCGGATGCAGGCGAAGGGCGCGAGCGAGAGCGTACTGGTCGTCGGCGCTGGCCCCGCCGGGCTGGAGGCGGCGCGTGCGTTGGGGCTGCGCGGCTATCAGGTGGCGCTTGCCGAAGCCGGCACCGAACTTGGCGGGCGCGTGGCGCGCGAATGCCGTCTTCCGGGCCTTTACGCCTGGGGCCGCGTGCGCGACTACCGCCAATACCAGCTTGGTCAGATGCAGAACGTCGAGATCTATTTCGATAGCCGGCTTTCGGCTGACGACATCCTGGCCTTCGGCTTCCAGAACGTGGCGATCGCCACAGGCTCGACCTGGCGTCGCGACGGCGTGGCGCGCGCCCATGTCGTGCCGATGCCGATGGACGCCGCGATGCCCGTCTATACGCCCGACGACCTGATGGACGGAACCGTACCAGGTGGCAACGTCGTGCTATTCGACGATGACCACTACTATATGGGCGGTGTGCTGGCCGAACTGATGGCGAGGCAGGGCGCCAAGGTCACGCTGGTAACGCCCTCGGCCTATGTGTCGGACTGGACGCGCAACACGCTGGAACAAGGCGCCATCCACCGTAGGCTAGCCGAACTCGGCGTAGAGATCGTGCTTAACCGCGCCGTCACGCGCATCGCGGCGGGTGGCGTCGCCACGGCTTGCGTCTATACCGGCGCGGAGCACGACATCGCCGCCGATGCGGTGGTGCTGGCGGCCTCGCGGCAGCAGAACGACGGCATCTGGCAGGACCTCAAGGCGCGCAGCGACGAATGGGCGGACAATGGCATCCGTTCGATCAAGGTAATCGGCGATGCCGAAGCCCCCGGCCCGATCGCCTGGGCAACCTATGCCGGCCACCGCTTCGCCCGCGAACTCGACGAGCCGGATATCGGCGATGCCTTGCCGTTCCGGCGCGAAGTGACGGCGCTGGCGGCCGAATAGCGTTTCCCTCGGGGCCGGCCGGCGGGATGCTTGTGGCGCCGGCCTCGTCCAGATCCACACCTGGCCCAGTCCTTACCACGCAACCTGCCGACCATCGAATGCACGGAACGAACCGCTGCATTCCGGCTTTGCGGCAGCAATGATTGCCCGTAAGGCCCGTGCGCTGTCCTCGATCGGCAATATGGCCTCCTCGCCACCCATGTCGGTCCTTACCCAACCTGGGTGGAGTGACAGCACCGTGATGCTGTCCGTCTCCAGGTCGTGCGCAAGCTGGACCGTAGCCATGTTGAGCGCCGCCTTGGAGCAACGGTAGGCGTAGTCATCGTCATCGTCGTCCAGCAGTCCCTCCGCCATCGAGCCGGCACGGCTTCCAATATTGGCGACAACGCGGTTACGGCCCAGGCGAAGATTAGCGCGCACTGCCCGGGCCATGAGCACAGGGCCAAGGGTGTTGGTTGCCAGCACATCCAGGAATTCGTCAGGTTCGAAACGATCCAGACCAGCGACACGGCTGCGAACGCCGGCATTGTTGATGAGAACGTCCAGAGGCCGGCCGGCCAGCCGCGCCCCCAGGTCAGAAATCGAGGCAGGATCGGCGACGTCAAGCGGCTGAATTTCCATGCCCTCCTCGTTGCCATCCGACGGTTGCGTTCGGCTGCAGGCAATCACATGCCAGCCGAGTTGCAGATATTGTCTCGCCAACTCGCGGCCTAGGCCGCGACCCGCGCCAGTGATCAGCACTGTTCCCGCGACCCTCCCGTCATTGACCAAGCGTGGAGCTCCCGGAAGTCGCTACGCTCTCCTGGCGGCAATCATGGCGTAGACCTTGCCCGAATATTTGACGGTGCGCCGCTGGGTTTGAAAATCAACATGGGTGATTCCGAATGGCGTGGTGTAACCGTAGGCCCATTCGAAATTGTCCATCAGCGTCCAGGCGAAGTAGCCACGCACCGGCACACCGTCGGCTGCTGCTTTCGTCACCTGCTCAAGATGGTCGACGTAATAAGCTGCCCTCAGTTCGTCCCAGACATGGCCGTCGGCACCGATTTGCTCGGGTCGGGTGGCGACGCCGTTCTCAGAGATATAGATCTCCTTCGGAGCGTAGTGGTCATTCACATAGCCCAATACGTCGTACATGCTGCGCGGCCAGATTTCGTACCCGACTGCGGAATAGCTCCCCTCCGGCTGCACCCGACGGTAGCTGATTGGTGCAAGTTCATCTCCTGCCGCGATGACGGAACGGCGGTAGATATTGACTCCGAGATAATCGATCGGGGCGGCGATCAACGCGTTGTCTTCAGCGTGGATTGACGGCAACAAGCCGCCATAGAGTTCCAGCATGTCCTGCGGATAGGCCCCCTTGAAAACAGCATCCAGGTACCATCGGTTCTGCGCACCGTCGAAACGCTGCGCAGCGGCAGCGTCTCGCTGGTCATCACTGGCCGGCTCAGCCACGTTGAGGTCGAGGACGATACCGACGGAAGCGTTCGCCACCTCAGCACGGATGGCTGGCACCGCCTTGCCGTGTCCAAGCAGTGCATGGTGACTGGCTACGATACCCCCCTTCGCGCCATCGCTGAGGCCCGGCGCATCCTCGCCCGTGGCATGGCCCGACCAGCAAAAGGTCCAGGGCTCGTTGAGCGTCGTCCACTTCTTGACGCGATCGCCGAAGCTGCGGGCAGCCAGAGCAGCATATTCGGCGAGCGCATCTGCCGTGTCACGATTATACCAGCCGCCGGCATCCTGCAGCGTCTGCGGAAGATCCCAGTGATAAAGCGTGGCATAGGGCTCGATCCCGGCTTCCAGCAAATCATCGATCAGCCGGTCGTAGAATGCAATGCCCTTGGTGTTGGGCGCGCCGCGGCCTGTTGGCAAAAGTCGCGTCCAGGCGAACGAGAAGCGGTAAGCGCCGAGCCCTAGCGCGCCGAGCACGGCGATATCATCTTTCCAGCGATAATAGCTGTCACAGGCAATGTCGCCACTGGAGCCATCGACGATTGCATCCGGCCGCCTGCAGAAGCGGTCCCAAATGCTCTCGCCCTTGCCGTCGGCGTCCGGCGCGCCTTCCGTCTGGTAGGCCGCGGTGGCGGCGCCGAACACGAAATGGCGCGGAAATACGAGCGAGGCCGCGCGGGCTTCGAGGATCTGTCTGCTATCTGTGCTTGATGTCATATTTTCTCTCGAAGCTATTGACGAGGCTGGCTGCGGCCAACGTGAGCAGGATGTAAAAGATGGCAGCGGAGTTGTAGGGCGCAAAAGGCAGAAAGCTCGCCGATTGAAACTCCCGCATTCGCTGCGTGACGTCGCGGATCGACAGAATCGATAAAAGGGAGGTGTCCTTGAGGATGGCGATCAGCTCGTTGCCGAGCGGCGGAATGATGATACGGAAGGCCTGCGGCAGCACGACGAGGCGGGCGGTCTTCCAACCGTTAAGGCCAAGGCTGCGCGCCGCTTCGATCTGTCCGCGCGGAATGGCGTTGATGCCGGAGCGGAAGATTTCGGCCAGATATGCGGAATAGGCGAGTGCCATAGCGGCGATGCCGCGCGCCAGGTTTGGCGGATCGAAAATGCCTTGGGTGGCGTCCTTCATCGCGCCGGCAAGGGGCAGGCCGACATATAGCACAATCACCAGCATCGGAATGCCACGGATCGTGTCGATGATGAACTCCGAGCCTATGGAGAGCGGGTGCCTGCGATGGATATGTCCGCCGAAGGTCAGCAGACCGAGCACGATAGCCATTACAGCCAGCGTGATGCCGGCCGCCTTGTCTCGATCGTTGAGCGCCTCGGTGTGCCATTGCACCGGCAAGTCAGCAGGCACTGACGTCGCAGGCAGAAGTGCTGCACTTACGTCGGCCTTCGTTGCTAGCGCTTGGATCGCCTCGGCCGATCCCTTGAATGTGCGCAGGGGCAACTCGTCTTCCGGAGCGCCGGGGAATTGGCCGAAGCGTACCGCGCCGATCATCCCTGATGGCGTGCCGGAGACCACCGCAACCTTGCCGCCGAAGGCACCTACTAGCGCATAGCCTTCGCGCGGCTGAAACAGGAACCATGCCGCTGCGCAGGCCAGTAGCGCGGGCAGTGCAACAAAAGTGAGCTCAGCTCGGGCACTGTACTGAAGCTTGAGCAGCCCGACCCAGACGAGGCCCAACAGCGCCGCTAGGATATAGGCTGCGACCGCTGCGCGAACGGTCGTGGCCACGCCTGCGGCAAAGGCCATCGGGGCGATGAAGAGAATGATGGCGAGGCCTAGGCCGTTGAATACGATCAGCATCATGCGGCTGATGCCACGGGCCGGACCGGCCTTGCCATGAAGACCGCCTAGGAAGAGCAACGCAGAGGCAATGATCGTCAGAGCCAGATAGGTCCATGCAAGCGCTGCCGTGTAGCCATGCACCATGGCCTCAGCATCGCTCATCAATTGCCGCGGCGTCACGCCCTGGACGATTAGTTTTGAAGTGAAGGGATCGACTGCGTTTGCGACGATCGAAGATGCATAAGGGCGGACCAGATCGGTCATCGCAACAAGCACCGCGGCGACCAGGTTCAGCACAACGCAGGCCGTCGCTAGACGCCACCGAGGCATTGAAACGCGCGTGAACAGCACTGTTCCAAGACCTGTGGCGAAAGCAACTGCCAGCGCCAGGAAACCTAGGAAAGCTGCCGAGGATCCGTGCTCGACACCGAGGATTGCACGTAGCGAGCGACTATAGTCAGCTGAAGAGCCGAAGAGATAAACAATGAACGGCAAGGCGGCGGCAATAATGAGATTGCTGGGCCGCAGGCGCATAAGGAACTGCATTTGTATCCGCGTCTCCCATGAGCAGTCCCGGCGCAGCGGCGCGCCGGGACTATCGACCAACCCTGGCTTACTTGACACTCCAGTACTTGTTGATCAGGGCGTCGAGGGTGCCGTCCGCCTTGATCGCCTTAAGGCCCTCGTTGAACGCGACGACATTCTCGTCGCCCGTGCGAAAGACCAGGCCGAGCGGATCGGACTGCAGGTCGCGGATCGGCACTACCAGCTCGCCGGCAAACTCCTTCTCGTATGCGGCAGCGTTGGCACCATTGATAACGACGCCGTCGACGTCCTTGTTCTTGAGCGCGATGACGGAGGCGCTGAAGCTATCATAGGCGATGACGTTGTCCTTGCCGACGATGCTTTCTGCGACCTGCGCGTCAGTGGTGTTGGCTTGCGCGGATAACTTTTTCCCCTTGGACTTGAAATCGTCGGGGGTGAGGCCCTCATCCTCGACACGTGTCAGGATGGCTTGGCTATTGATGATGTAAGGTTCGGAGAAATCCATTGCCTTCTTGCGCTCGACTGTGATCGAGACACCGGAGGCGACGAGATCGAAATTGCCCTGGTTCAGCGCGGCGAAGATGCCGTCCCACCCAGTAGTGACGAACTCAGCGTTGCAATTGATCTTGGCGCAGATGGCGTTGACCACATCGACGTCGAAGCCGACGATTTGGCCTGTCGCCGTATCCACACTCTCCATCGGCGGCGATGTGGTGTCGGACCCCACCCTTAACATTTTCCCGTCGAGGTCGGCAGCGTGTGCCTGACTAGCCGCAAGCAGCGCCAGCGCGAGGCCGAATATGATCTTCTTCATGCACTTTCCTCCCTTTCTAGATCAGTTGCTAATCAGGGCCGATTAGGCGACCGCCGAGATTGTCCGGCTGTCGTCCGATCAACTCCGGACGGAAAATTTCGACAAGCTGCGCGGGTTTTTCTCCCGCCATGCGCCGGAGCAGGAACTCGCCCAACCTGCGGCCGAGCACCTCGATGGGCTGGTAGAAGGTGGTGACGGGCGGGCTGAAATAGGCACTGACATTGATGTCGTCATAGGCGACAACGTCAATGTCCACGCCGACGGCGAGGCCGAGACTGACCAGTGCGGACATTGCTCCCAGCGTCGTGGATTCGTTCACGCATACAAGTGCTGTCGGCGGAGCGGGCTGATTGACAAGGGCCAGCGTGCTTTCGCGACCGAAACGCGTTGACAAGTCACCGCCCCGAACCAGATCGAGTGACGGGGTGAGCCCCGCTTCGCGAAAAGCACGGGAGAAGCCGTCGATCCTATCCAACGCATAGGAATAGCGTGGCCCAGCATTAATGAGCGCAACACGCCGGTGACCGCCAGCTATCAGCCGCGCCGTGGCAGCATAAGCCGCCCACTCGTTGTCGATATCAACATGAGCGTAGACGAAAGGTTTACGGCAGCGACCGAGTGAGACGAAAGGAAAATCCGCCTCCACCAGCATCGTGATGCGGGCATCGTCGGAGAGAACGCCCGAGAAAATCAGCCCATCGGCAAGCCTCTGGTCGACAATGCGGCGGGCGATGGCACAGGCATCATCGAATTTGCGGTAGCCATGTACCGCAAGCTGGTAGTCACTGCCTTCCAGTGCCTGGCTGATGCCACTGAGGATCTGAGTGTATTCGACCCCATCCCATTCATATCCGGCGGCCGAAGTAATAGGCATCAGCACTGCCGCCTGGTAGGTCCTGCCGGTCCGTAACGCCATGCCGCGCGCGTTCGCTTGGTAGCCCAGCTCCCGCGCGGCAGCGAAAATTGCCTCTCGGGTCGACGGGGTAACGACCGGTGAACCGCGTAGTGCCTTCGAGATCGTGCCGATCGAATAGCCGGTACGCGCCGCTAGCGTCTTAATCGTTGGCGTAAGCCGGCTACCTGCGGGTTTCTCTTCGGCCATACCTGCTTCTTCATCCTCCACGGTTAGCAAGTTGCCCATGATTAAAAACGATTTCAAGAAAAATAAAAACGTTTTTATTGTGCGTTGCAGCAGGCAAACTGGCCACTCGTCATAAGGCTGCCCATAAACAAGGACATTGTTGCGTAGCTTACGTGGGGGCTGTCAGGCTAACCCTGGGCGAGTATTTCGTAGGCATGGCGCTTCATGAACCAGACCGGAGTTCAGCCACGAGCGCGGCCAGCTTTCCGCTGCCGATGAACGCGCATTGCAATCTCAACTTTGAACGAAGAAGCTCGTTCCGCCGAACCTGTCGAGGCTCATCGCGCCTGAGTGCAGTGTGTAGTGTAGGGGTCGACGAGATGGGTACCATCGGGCCCGCGATTCTTCTCGATGTAGAAAATCACCGCCGGCTCGCCCGAGCGATCGCGCTCGATGCTACCGATCGCCCCCGACCAGGTACCACTGACGAGCCTGATCTTGTCCCCGATGCGGACGAACTGGCCCTCGGTGCTGGTGCCAGCCTTGTAAAGACCCTCAGGGGTGAGCGTCAGGCTGCCCAAGTTGCTGAAGGCCAAGCTGTACTGGATCGGCTCGCCCCATTTGAAGCTGACCTTGCGGTCTTGAAAGACGCACGTAAGCTTTACTGTCGGCAACGGGACGTCTTCGTCAGCCGCCGGTTCGGCTGTCGTTCGCACCATCCCGCTGACAGCACCCAGCTTCGAGCCACTCCCAGGGTAGAAGGTTTCAAACTGCCCGTCGATTTTATCGCTGTCGCACTTGCCGCTGATGTCGCCGTGGGCTCGTCCGGACTCGATGCGGATCGAACAGCGACCGTTCTCGAGGAAGCCCTGGGTGATGTCGCCCCTTACCGTATGGTCGCTCGTGACGATGCGGCCTCGACCGATGAAATCTCCGTCCTTGAGCTCCGCTTCGATCGCGAAGCTGCCCGGCTTGCCGTCGCCATCGGTTAGTGTGCCGATAAAAGAAATTGCGCCTTCGTTGGGCGTCAACGGCGCAGACTGGCCAACCAGCGGAAATAACGTCAGAAACGCAGCCAGATGATAACGCAGGCCAAACTTCCCCAAGGCGACTTCCCCCAAGACAATACTTGGCCAGTTGTGCATCACCGCATAGAAAACTTCCAGCCGCCGATCTCAAGACGCATAAAGCCCGCCCTGGAGACCAAGGCGGGCCGCTGAGCTCAACGGGAATTCACTTGTGGCCTGAGCGTTCCTTCGTCAGCGCGATAGCTTCTAATGCTTAGCTATAGCGCATCTGGTGCGACACGTTCTTGACCACCGTGTAGTGCGACAGCCCTTCCGCACCGCCTTCACGTCCATAGCCGCTTTCCTTAACGCCGCCGAATGGCGTTTCCGGGACGGACGCTTCCAGCGTGTTGATCGAGAGATTGCCGGCTTCAACGCGTTGAACGAGCTGGTCGACGTTGAAGGCTGAATCGGTGAACGCATATGCGGCCAGGCCGAAAGGCAGCGAATTTGCCTTTTCGATCGCCTCGTCCAGCGATGAGACCGGATTGATGAGCGCGAGCGGTCCGAACGGCTCCTCGCGCATGGCGCGCGCGTCGTCGGGCACGTCGGCCAGAACCGTCACCGGGAAGAAGTAGCCGCGATTTTGGATGCGCTCGCCGCCGGTCAGCACGCGCGCGCCCTTCTGCCGTGCATCGGCGACAAGCGTTTCCAGCGCCTCGATGCGGCGATGGTTGGCCAACGGCCCCATCTCGGTGGCCGGATCGAATCCATTGCCGACGATGACGGCCTTGGCCCTTTCGACGAAGGCATCGGTAAAGGGCTTGTAGATGGACTCGTGGACAAAGAAGCGCGTTGGCGAAGTGCAGACCTGCCCGGCATTGCGTGCCTTGCGCACGGCCGAAAGCCTGCCGGACGCGACCGGGTTGGCATCTTCGCAGACGATCACCGGCGCGTGTCCACCGAGTTCCATCAGCACCGGCTTCATGTGTCGCGCGGCGATTTCCGTGAGATGCTTGCCCACGGCGGTCGAGCCGGTAAAGGCGACCAGGCGCGTCTGCTGGTGCGGGATGAGATATTCCGAAATCTCGGAAGGGATGCCGAAGACGAGGTTCATAACGCCGGCAGGCAAACCCGCGTCATGAAGTGCGCGGGCAATGTGGACGGCTCCCGCCGGAGTCTCCTCGGCCGCCTTCAAGATGATCGAGCAGCCGGCAGCCAGGGCGCCTGCGACCTTGCGGCATGGCTGGCTCAGCGGGAAGTTCCAGGGAGAGAAGGCCGCGACCGTGCCGATCGGCTGATGGACGACGACGTAGCGAATGCCCGGCTTGCTTGGGATCACGCGGCCATAGGTGCGCAGGCCCTCCCCTGCGTCCCATTCGAAAAATTCGCAGCCTCGTATGACCTCCAGCCGCGCCTGCTCGAACGGCTTGCCGTGCTCGAGCGTGATCGCGCGAGCGATCTCGTCCTGCCGCTCGCGCATGATTGCCGCAGCCCGCATGATGACTGCCGCACGATCGGCCGGCGAGGTCGCGCTCCACAGTTTGAAGCCCCGCTCAGCCGCCGCAAGTGCGTCGTCCAGGTCGGCACGGGTCGCAATGGGTGTTTTCCCGATAGTCGTTTCATCGGCTGGATTGATGACCGGCAGGCTTTCAGCCGTCTGCCTCCATGTCCCGTCGATGTAGAGCTGAATAACCGGGTATTGCGTCATCTGTCCCTCGCTAGCGTGATCTGGAGGCGGCGACATCACCCCCGTGCTGAGCGACAGACAACACTAGCCTTATCTATATGGCAATTTCGCATAATTATATAAATTAAACGGATTTTCCTATGAATTGCGAGCTGGCGCAGCGGACGCGGCGCCAGCCCTGATCGTCACTCGCCGCGCATGGTCGCTTGAAAGGCGGGCAGGTGCTTCTTCTGCGCCTCTAGCATGCGCTCGCGGTAGGCGCCGTAGATCATGTCCGTGTCGTGCAGCGTCACACCGGCGATGGTCGGCGAGGCGAAGACAGGCAGCTCAATGCCGCGCTTCGACAGGGCGTCGGCGGTGCGGGCGATCAGTTCATGCGCCATGATCATGGCCAGGACCGTCGAAGAACCCGAAACCGGCCGGCTCCAGCCTTCGATCGGCACGATCGCGTCCTCGATCGGTGAACAGGTGTCGATGACGAGGTCGGCTGCATCGGCCAGGCGCTTGCCCGAGGAGTGGGTGGCCGGCTTGTCGAGATTGTTGGTGCTGGTCACGGCGACCACGAAAAGCCCGCGTTTCTTCGCGTAAAGGGCCGTGTCGATGCCTGAGGCATTGCGGCCGCTATGACCGAAGATGATGATCGAGTCGCCCTCGTTGAGCGGCTGGTGGTCGAGGAACTTGTCCGCATATTTCTCGGTCCGCTCGAGCCACAGCAACTCGCGTACGCCACCGGCACCCAGCACGTTGTGCCACATGACCCGAGGATCGGTGAGCGGATTGAAGCCGACATAGGAGCCGTAGCGAGGAAACACTTCCTGGCAGGGCAGAACCGAATGGCCGGAGCCGAACAAATGGATCAGACCGCCGTTCTGAAGTGTATCCGCAAAGCGGCTGGCGACCTGCTCGAAGGCTTCGGCATTGGCTTTCGATGCCTTCTCGATGAGGGTGACGAGGCGAGGTATGTAGAAATCGGACACGCGAGATGCTCCTGGCTTGCTGTCAGCTTCGGGGGTTGGATGGAACGCGGCCTGCGCGCAGCGTCGAGCGGATCTCGTAGCGATCGCCGCGCATGGTCGAGACCGTATATTCAAACGGCCCGCGCTCGTCGGTCGTGATGCGCTCGACGATGAAGGCCGGGGTGCCTGCGGCAAGGTCAAGCAATTCCGCGTCTGCTTCCGGCACGGTGCCGACGCGATAGCTTTCCTGGGCCTCAAGCGGAACGATGCCGTAAAGCCGCTCCAGCGCTTCGTAGAGCGAGCCCTGTAGAAGGCCTGAGTCGAGAAAGCCCGGCACCCGCGCGCCTGAAAGCTGCGCCGTCTGAATGCCGATGGGTTCGTCATTGCCGAGCCGCAGGCGTCGGATGCGCACGACCGGATCGCCTTCCTCGATTTGCAGCGCCGCCGCGGTGGCAGCATCGGCTTTCGTCAGGCTGCAGTCGAGAATGCGCGACCCCACCGAAACACCGATGTTGCGCATCTCCTGCGTAAAGCTCGTCAACTCGCGCGTACCTGCGACAAGCGTGGTCGAGCGCACGAAGGTGCCGCGCCCGTGTTCACGCCGCAGCAGGCCGTGATCCTCCAGATTGCGCAGCGCGTGACGAAGCGTGATGCGACTGACGCCGAACAGCGCGCACAGCCGGTCCTCCGCCGGTATCTGGTCTCCGGTGCTCCATTCGCCGCTCTTGATGATGGCGCGGATCGCTTCCTCGACCTGGAACCAGAGCGGTTCCGGGCGTCGCCGATCCGGCTGCTGAAAGCTCGCGGCCGTCATCTTATGTGCCTCCAGTCAGGTCCGGCAGCGCCGGCCAGCGCAGCCCCAACCAGGCCAGCCCGGGAGCCGAAGGCGCCAGGCCTGATTTCGATGCCGCGCAGATGCGGCGGCAATTGCCTTCTCAGCGCATCGAGCAATGCGGGACCGACCACATCCAGCGCCTCTGCAATGCCACCGGAAATAAGGATGACCTGCGGATCGAGCAGGCCCACCGCGCCGGCCAGTGCGGCACCAAGCCGTCGCATCGGCTTGTCGAGCGCCGCGATCGCTTTCGCTTTGCCCGTCCGGGCCGCGTCGATCAGGGCGCGGCCGTCGACCAAACCGAGGTCACGGGCGATCCCATCCAGCGCGCGGCCGGATGCGTTGCGCTCCAGCCAGCCACTGCGATCTTCGCCGGCATCTTCCGGATCGGCACAGGCCCAGCCGAACGAGCAGGCGCCGCCCTGGCTGCCGGAGATGATACGGCCGCCGGCGAGAACCGCCGAGCCTATTCCGGTACCGATCGCCAGCAGAAGGGCATCGGAAAGCCCACTCGCGGCGCCTTCGCATGCCTCGGCCATCATCGCGATCTGCGCATCATTGCCGACGGCAACACGCAAGCCGGGAAACAGCGCCTGCAGATCCCACCCATCCAGATAAGGCAAGTTGGGTATCCAGCGGCAGCGTGTGCCTTCGACAAGTCCGGGAACCGCGATGCCCAGCGCCTCGACACCGCCAATTTCGGCGCGGAGCCCGCGGAGACGGGTCACAAACTCTTCGAGGCTTGCAGGCGCGCCGTCGCGCGCGATGGGCTCAAGCCTTGAAGCGTCGCCATCGTGAAGGGCTGCGCGCATGTTTGTGCCGCCGAGGTCGATGGCGAGTGTGCGGATCAGCGACATGGCTGGTCAAAACCCTAGGCGGCGGATGGTCGAAACCGTTTGCATGACAAAGTCATTATAATGACTCTGGTGCATCTGCAAGCAGATTTGCAGAGGCTGTGTCCGCCGATAGAAAGTCCTCTTTCTTCATAGCGCTGTTTTCACTACTGAAATCGGAAAGGCGACATTGCTTCAGGTACTTGCCGCCGGCCGTCGCTCCGGCTCCGCAAAGTTATCGCTTGCAACCAGATCTAAAGTCGTCATAACGTTATGCCTAACCACAGTATATCCGAGGGAGGACGGGATGACTTTGGCGTGGACTTCGAAAATCGCGCTTGCTGCAGGGCTCGCGATCTTGCCCGTCTCGGCCTGGGCCGAGACAATCAATATTTCATACCTGACGCACTGGTCGCCGGAGACGGTCGCTCTTCTGGAGGCGGCGGCGAAGGATTATTCGAAAGACCATCCCGATGTGGCGGTGACCGTGCGCGCCGTTCCCTTCGGCGATCTGCTCACCACACTGCGCTCGCAGGGCGGCAGCTCCGACGGGCCCACGATCGGCGGCATCTATGACCTCTGGCTGCCTGAATTGGCGCGCGACAAGCTTGTCGCTCCCGCACCGGAGGCGGTGGCTTCGGACGTCAAGCAGGCCTGGCCGGCCGGTGTAGTCAGCGCCGCCTCGGTTGGTGGCACGCTCTATGGCATCCCCAACGAGATCGACGTCTATGCGCTGAACTACAACAAGGATCTGTTCAAGGAAGCCGGCATCGAGGCTCCGCCCAAGACTTGGGACGAGCTCAGGGAAGCGGCGAAGAAGCTCACCAAGAAGGATGCCGGCCAGCAGGGCTTCGGCATGATCAATTCATGGGCTGCCGGTGTGGTGCACCCCTTCTCCTCGCTGCTGGTTTCCAATGGCGGCGATTTGGTCAAGGACGGCAAGCCGACGCTGAACAGCAAGCAGGCCGGCGAGACCTTCCAGCTCTATGAGGAACTGATCAAGGACGGCGTCAGCGATCCATCCATGGCAACCGCCGACGCCAACACCACGGGCCCCTTCCTAGACAACTTCGTCTCCGGCAAGACCGGCATGATCATCATGGCCAACTGGTGGGAAAGCGCGCTGAAGAGCGGCATGGGATACAAGTTCTCCAATATCGCAACTGCGCCGATCCCGGTCGGGCCGAGCGGCGACAAGCCTCACTCGATCTCCTATTCCTGGATGACGGTGGTCAATGCCAAAGCCGGCGAGGCCGAGCAGAAGGCGGCTTGGGATTTCCTCGCCTGGCTGAACAGTCCGCAGTCGGGCAAGAACGGCGCCTCGGCGATGTCGGACATTCTGATGTCGATGGGCATCCTGCCCTCGCGCAGCTCGGACATTGAGGCGCACAAGGACAAGCTCGGATCCGAATTCCTCTCAGGCTATGTCAGCGTGCTGGCAGACGCTAAGCCGTTCCCCGTGGTGCTGGGTGGTCAGGAATTCAGCGAGTCGCTGCAGCAGACGCTGGAAGCCCTGCAATACGGGCAGGCGTCGGCCCAGGATGCGCAAGCGAACGCGCAGACCGACGCAACCTCCATTCTGGAACGGGCCGCCAAATAGGGCGGGCCGCTGGTTCCTGAGAGGCACCTTGGAACCTAATCGATGACAAGCAGCTATCGCGCTTCGGCGGGCATCATGCTTGCGCCCGCCGTAACGCTGATCGGCGTCTTCGTTGTGATCCCGATGCTGCTGACTGTCTGGCTCTCGTTCCAGGACTGGTCAACGCAGACTCCGTTTTCCAGCGTGCGCTTCATCGGCATCGATAATTTCCGCGAGATATTCGGCCCGACTTCCATTGGTCGCGATTTCAAGGGTGCGCTCGTCAACACCGCGATCTACACAGGGCTGTCGGTAGTCCTGATCCTGCCGCTTTCCGTGCTGTTCGGACTGCTGGTCTACCAGCGGGATGTTGGCGGCGGCACGGCGCTGAGAACCGTGCTGTTTTCCACCTATATGGTGCCGATGATTGCCGTCGCCCTGGTGTGGTCGAAACTCTATGCGCCGACGGAAGGGCCGATCAACCAGATGTTCAGCCTAGCCGGCGTTGGCCCCCAGCCCTGGCTATCCTCCCCGCGTTCGGCGCTGATTTCGATCGTGTTTCTCAACGTGTGGCAGCAGGTCGGCTATTTCACCGTGCTTGCGATCGCCGGGCTGACCCAAATTCCCGGCAGCCTCTACGAGGCGGCAACGCTCGACGGCGCCAGTCGCACCGAGCAGTTTCGTTTCATCACGCTACCCTTATTGCGGCGAACTCTGCTGTTCAGCGCGGTCATCGCCATCATCAATGCCGTGCAGGTGTTCGAGCCGGTCGCGCTGATCACCCAAGGCGGGCCGGTGGGTTCCACCAATGTGCTCACCTTCCATATCCGCCGCGTCGGCATCGAACGGGCGCAGGGCGGGCTTGGCTCGGCAATGGCGGTGATGCTGATGCTCGCACTCATCATGGTCGTGTGCGCGCTGTTCGCCTTCATGAACCGAAGGGACAGCGAATGAGCAATCTGGGCGGTCGCCTTTCGCGCCGAGGCCTAATGGGACACAAGGCGCTGGTCGGCACGCTGATGCTGCTGGTCGCTGTGGCGTCCGCCTTTCCCCTTATCTGGATGGTCCTTTCCAGCCTCAAGACGCCAGCCGAAAGCATGCAGATACCGCCGGTGTGGATCCCCCGCACGCCCAGTCTCGAAGCCTACGAAAAGGTCTCCGGCGTCATCAATGTCAGCCGCTCCATGTGGAACTCGCTGCTGATCGCTTCGATCACCACAGCCGGCATTCTCGTGACCAGCATGATGGCTGGCTACGCGTTCGCCAAATACCGCTTTCGCGGGCGCACCCTGGTGTTCTCGGTGCTGATCGGGACCATGTTCCTGCCGCCCATCGTGACCCTCATTCCGCTCTATCGGGTCATCGGCTCCATTGGGCTCAACGCCAGCCTGGCGGGTGTCATCCTGCCCAACCTTGCCAATGCCTTCGGCATATTCCTCATGCGGCAGTTCATCTCCGGCGTTCCGGACGATCTTATCGATGCGGCACGGGTCGACGGGGCATCGGAACTGCTGATCCTGTTCAAGATCGTGGCGCCAAGCGTCGCGCCGGCGATCGCGGCACTGGCGCTTTTTGCCTTCGTCTACCACTGGAACAGCTATCTTTGGCCACTCACCGTGCTGCAGGGCAATGCGAATGCCTATCCGATCGTCATAAGCCTCAGCCGGCTGCTCAGCTACAATCGCGGCGCCATTAATACCGGACTGGTCATGGCCGGCGCGACGCTCGCGGTGCTGCCGCCGCTCGTCTTGTTCGTTTTCCTGCAGCGCTTCTTCGTGGATTCGATCGTCAGTTCGGCAGTCAAGGGATAGCGTTTTGGACACCCCAGCCCAGTGGCCGGTGTATCCAACGCCGAAGGTCAGCCATGCGCCTTGTTTCCTGACCTGCTTTCGCGTCGGGCATTCCAGCGGGCCTGGATTTCGCCGACAATGCCCCGCCGGAACAGCAGCACACAGGCCATGAAGATGACGCCGGTGGCGATCATGACCGGGAAGCCGGAAGTGGCCAGCGCATTCTCCAGCCCCACCACCAGTCCAGCGCCGACGATCGGACCAACCATGGTGCCGATGCCGCCGAGGAGCGTCATCAGGATGACCTCGCCCGACATCTGCCACGTCACATCGGTCAGCGTCGCAAACTGGAACACGATCGCCTTGACCGCCCCCGCAAGGCCAGACAGCGCCGCCGACATCACGAACGCGGCGAGCTTGTAGTTAGCCACCGAATAGCCGAGCGACACGGCGCGGTTCTCATTCTCACGGATGGAGCGCAGGATCATGCCGAAGGGCGAATTGACGATGCGCCATATGGCGAACACGCCAGCAAGGAACACAGCCAGCACGAAATAGTAGATGTTGAGCGGCTGGTTGAGGTCGAGCAGGCTGAACAGGAAGCCGCGCGGCACGCCTTGGATGCCGTCCTCGCCATGGGTGAATGGCGCTTGCACGCAAAAGAAGTAGAACATCTGCGCCAGCGCCAGCGTGATCATGGCGAAATAGATGCCCTGCCGGCGGATGGCGAAGAAGCCCATCACGAGACCGAGCCCTGCCGCGCCAACGACGCCGAGCAGGATGCCGGCTTCAGGCGGCCAGCCCCACACCTTCACCGCATGGGCGCAAAAATAGGCGGCGCCGCCGAAAAAGGTGGCGTGGCCGAATGAGAGCAGGCCGGTATAACCGAGCAGAAGATTGAAGGCGCAGGCGAACAGCGCAAAGCACAGCATCTTCATCAGCAGGATCGGATAGACGAAAAAGGGTGCAGCAAGCAGCGCAAGGATGCCGAGCACGACCAGCCCCTGCTCCAGCCGCGAAGAGCTTCTAGCTCGGCCGTTGCGCAAGGTGGTCTCGGCCATGTCAGGCATCCCTTCCGAACAGACCGGCCGGCCGCAGCAGGAGCACGATGGCCATGATGACAAAGATCACTATGTTGGAGGCTTCAGGATAGAAAACCTTGGTCAGCCCCTCGGCAAGGCCCAACATATAGCCGGTGACGATGGCGCCGAGGATCGAGCCCAGGCCGCCCACCACGACCACTGCGAAGACGACGATGATGATGTCCGACCCCATTAGCGGGCTTACCTGATAGATCGGGGCGGCCAGTATGCCAGCCAGGCCGGCCAGAGCCGACCCTAACCCATAGGTCAAGGTGAGCAGTAGTGGCACGTTTACGCCGAAGGCCTGCACCAGGCGCGGGTTCTCGGTTGCCGCGCGCAGGTAGGAGCCCAGCCGCGTCTTTTCGATCAGCAGCCATGTGCCGAGGCAGACGATCAGGGAGGCCACCACCACCCAGCCGCGATAGTTGGGCAGAAACATGAAGCCGAGATTGGTGCCGCCCGCCAGCAGCGGCGGCACCGAATAGGGGTTTCCCGACACGCCGTAATAATAGCGGAATATTCCTTCTACGGCCTGGGCTAGCCCGAAGGTGAACAGCAAGCCATAGAGCGGATCGATACCGTAGAGCCGGGACAGCCCCAGCCGCTCGACCATCATGCCGAACAGTCCAACGGCCAGCGGCACGAGGATCAGCGCCGGCCAGTAGCCGATGCCAAGATTTACGAGCAAAAGATAACCGACGAAGGCGCCCAGCATATATTGCGCACCGTGGGCGAAGTTAATGATGCGCAGCATGCCGAAGATGACGGCAAGGCCAAGGCTCAGCATGGCGTAGAACGAGCCGTTGATGAGACCGAGCAGCAATTGCCCGAGGAAAGCTTGGATGGGAATGCCGAAGATCGTTGTCATCCGGCCTCAAACCCCCAGAACGTCGTGTAGTTCGTCCATATGTGCCGACAACTCCCCGACCGGGAAGCCGCTCACCACCTTGCCGTGCTCCATCAGATAAAAACGGTCAGCGACCCGGCTGGCAAAACGGAAATTCTGCTCGACTAGCAGGACGGTCATGCCACGCGCCTTCAGTGTCATCAGAAGCTCGCCGATGTGTTGCACGATTACAGGCGCCAGTCCTTCCGTGGGCTCATCAAGCAGAAGCATGGTGACGCCGGTGCGCAGCATGCGCGCAATCGCCAGCATCTGCTGCTCACCGCCGGAGAGTTTTATTCCCTGGCTGTTGCGTCGTTCCTTAAGGTTCGGGAACAGCCCGAAGATCTCCTCGGTGCTCATGCCTCCCTTGGCCACGACCGGCGGCAGGTTAAGATTCTCGTCGACTGTGAGCGAGGCGAAGATGCCGCGCTCCTCCGGGACGAAGCCTATGCCGGCATATGCCGTGCGGTGCAGCGGCAACCGCATCAGGTCCTGCCCGTCGAAAGCGATCTCGCCTGTACGTTTGCGGATCAGCCCCATGATGGCGCGCAGCGTTGTGGTCTTACCGACGCCGTTGCGGCCGAGCAGCGTAACCGTCTCGCCGCGATGGACGTCGATATCGACCCCGTGCAGCGCGTGGCTTTCGCCGTACCAGGCGTTCAGGCCACGCACGCTGAGCAACGGCGCCGCGCCCGCCATCAGCCTTCCTCCATGCCCATATAGGCGACCTTGACCCGCTCGTCGGCGGCGACGGTCGGATAGTCGCCGGTTGCGAGCACCTTGCCGCGCTGCATCACAGTGATCCAGTCCGACAGGTCGGCCACCACCGAGAGGTTGTGCTCCACCATCAGCACCGCGCGGCCCCTGGCAACCGAACGAATGAGGTCAGAGATCGTGCCGACGTCTTCGTGCCCCATGCCGGCCATCGGCTCGTCCAGCAGCAGCACCTTTGGGTCGAGCGCCAGCGTGGTGGCGATCTCAAGCACACGCTTGCGGCCGTAGGAGAGATCAACGGCAAGCTTGTTACGAACGTCGGTGAGCCCGACTGCATCCAGCAGTTCGTCGGCGCGCGGCGTCAGCCGGTCGAGTGCCGAGAGTGGCCGCCAAAACTGAGTGCTGAGCCCGCCCGGGCGCTGCAGCGCGACGCGCACATTGTCCAGCACCGTGAGATGCGGGAAGATCGCCGAGATCTGGAAGGAACGCGCCAGCCCCATCCGCGCCACCGCCGCCGGCGGCATACGGGTGATGTCGTGACCAAGCAGTTCGATCCGGCCGCTGGTCGGCTCCAGGAACTTGGTCAGCAGATTGAAGACGGTGGTCTTGCCGGCCCCGTTGGGGCCGATCAAGGCATGAATGCGTGCGTGATGAACATCGAGGTCGACATCATTGACGGCGACGAAGCCGCCAAAGTCACGCCGCAGCCCGCGGGCAGAAAGCACCACCCGAAGGTCGATCGAGTCCATGTCTGGCACGTCAGCCACGGTGGCTCCGTCGCTCACTTGGAGACGAGCGGGCAGCCACTTTCCTCGGCTTTCAGGAACGCCTGGTCGCCAGGGATGGTCGCCAGATAAGTGTAGTAGTCCCAGTCCCTTTTGCTCTCCTCCGGCTTTTTGACCTGGTAGAGATACATGTCGTGCACCATCGAACCGTCGGCCTGCACCTTGCCATTGCTGGTGAAGACGTCGTTGACCGGCATGTCGTGGAGTTCCTTGGCCACCGCCTCGGCATCATCCGTGCCAGCCTTGTCGACCGCCTTGAGATATTGCAACACGGCGGAATAGGTGCCGGCCTGGATCATGTTGGGCATGCGGCCTGTGCGCTTGAAGAACCGGTCGGCGAACTCGCGGCTCTTGTCATCACGGTCCCAGTAGTAACCCTCGGTGAGCACCACGCCTTGTGCAGCCTTCAGGCCGAGCCCATGCACTTCGGACAATGTGAACAGCAGCGCCGCCAGTCGCTGGCCGCCCTGGACGATGCCGAATTCGGCAGCCTGCTTGATCGAGTTGGACGTGTCGAGGCCGGCATTGGCAAGGCCGATGATCTTGGCGCCCGACGATTGGGCTTGCAGCAGGAAGGACGAGTAGTCGGTCGCGCCAAGCGGATAGCGCACTTCGCCAAGCACCTTGCCGCCATGAGCTTTCACATATTTGGCGGTCTGTTCTTCCAGCGAATAGCCGAAGGCGTAGTCGACAGTGATGAAGTACCAGCTGTCGCCACCTTGCTCGACCAGAGCACCGCCGGTCCCGACAGCTTGCGAATGCGTGTCATAGGCCCAGTGGAACCCGTAGGGCGAGCATTGCTTGCCTGTAAGATCGGTGGTCGCCGCGCCGACGACGATGTCGATCTTCTTCTTTTCCTTGGAGATATCCTGCACCGCCAGCGCCACGGAGGAGGTCGTCAACTCCATGATCGCGTCTACCTGCTCGGTGTCATACCACTGGCGTGCGATATTGGATGCGATGTCGGGCTTGTTCTGGTGGTCGGCGTTAATCACCTCGATCGGCGCGCCCTGCACCTTTCCACCGAAATCCTCGACCGCCATCTTGGCGGCCTCGACGGACCACTTGCCGCCGAAATCGGCGTAGACCCCGGACTGGTCATTCAAGATGCCGATCTTGATCTTGCCGTCCGATATTCCGGCGGCGGAAGCTGGAGCGGCCATCGCCGCAAGGAGAACTGCTGAGGCAAGACAGGACTTGATCATTCGTAACCTCCCTTATGGCAAACGCTGGCTACGATGGAAGGCACCCGTGTTTTCACGTTGGCGCTTCCGGGACGCAAAGCACGCCCCTGATCGTGCTTGAGCTATCCGCTGGCCCAACGTAACACGAGCCGGCATCCCGGGAACGGCTACTTTGGTTTAGAGCGGAGATTGTCGCCCCCTGCCCGCTGGAAGTCGAAGTCGAGCAGAAATGTGGGTTTGGCAGCGTCAAGAGTTCCAGCAAGGCTCACCTAATCGTTCCGAAAACGCACAATTTCTCGCTTCGTTACAACTCCTCTTGCAACGCAGCGGACGGGCAAAAATGCCCTCGAAAAACCCATGAACACCGCATTTTGACGTCACGAGTTCGGCTCCGTCTTGGGCGGTCATGGATTACCCGGTACCGGGGGTATGCCACCCACAGTTGCATTGCAGGCAACCTGTGGGTGGACAGACGTCGTATTGCCATCTATATAAAGCTTTGCGAAGCCGAATATCGATTCCTATTATCAGCGCTTTCGGCAACTGGTCATGACTCCATAAACGGATGTCATTGTGTAAATCACAGAAAAGGAGATTTTATCTGCCGATAATGGCAGGTGTTATTCTTTTATTATGCCAAATCATATTGAGAACTTGAAGTCGAATGCCTCGAAAATTTCCAAGGTAAGCCTGAGTAACGTTTACAAGGTTTTCGGACACAATTCAGGACATGCGCTGGAAATGGCGCATGCAGGCAGGAGCAAATCGGAGATACACGCGTCCACCGGTTGTACAATTGGTGTCGACGACGCAAGCTTCGACATCATGGACGGCGAGACTTTCGTCATCATGGGCCTGTCCGGTTCTGGCAAGTCGACCTTGCTCCGCCTTCTCAATCGCCTGATCGAGCCGACCTCGGGCTCCATCGAAATCGACGGTCGCGACATCACCAACATGTCGAAGCGCGAGTTGATCGAGTTGCGCCGGCGCGACATGAGCATGGTGTTCCAGTCGTTCGCGCTCCTTCCCAATCGCAATGTCCTCAACAATGCAGCCTTCGGGCTTGAGGTCGCGGGCGTGGGTGAGGCCGAGCGCACCGGAAAGGCGCTTGCGGCGCTCGATGCGGTGGGCCTCAAGGCCTATGCGCAGAGCAGGCCGGACGAGCTTTCGGGCGGCATGAAGCAGCGCGTGGGTCTGGCACGGGCACTGGCCAGCGAGCCGACCATTTTGCTTATGGATGAGGCCTTCTCTGCACTCGATCCGCTCATCCGCGCAGAGATGCAGGACGAACTGATGCGCCTGCAGGGCGAAAACAGCCGCACGATCATCTTCGTCAGCCACGACCTCGACGAGGCGATGCGCATTGGCGACCGCATCTGCATCATGCAACACGGCAAGGTCGTGCAGGTCGGCACCCCGGACGAGATCGTGTCGAAGCCCGCCAACGACTATGTGCGTTCCTTCTTCCGCAATGTCGATGTCTCCCAGGTCTTCAAGGCCGGCGACATCGCGCGCAATTCGCAGCTCACCATCATCGACCGGCAGGGCGTCTCTGTGGCGGCTACGTTGGAGCAGATGGAGCATTCGGGCCGCGACGTGGCAATCGTCGTCGGCCGAGACCGGAAGTATCACGGCATGATCAGCCAAGATGCTCTGATCGAGAAGGTCAAAGCCAAAGTGGCGGAGCCCTATCGCAACGCCTTCGTGGAGGACGTCGAGCCCATAGCTGCGGGCGAATCCGTGTCGAACGTGTTGGGTCGGGTGGCCGAGAGCCGCTGGCCCGTTCCCGTTGTCGATGACCAGGGCCGCTATGTCGGCTCGATCAGCAAGTCGTCGCTTCTGGAAACGCTCTACCGCGCCGGTTGAGCCGAACCGAAGGGAAGAAACATGGATTTCAAATTCAGTGTCGGCCACGGCGCCGACGTCGCCGTCAATTACATTCTCGACAACTTCACGCCCGCGCTGGACGCGATCGCGGCGGCGATCGGCTTCGTCACCGGCGGCATCCAGAGCCTGCTGGTCAGCACCCCGCCCGTTGCCGGCATTGCCATACTGGCAGCCCTGTCGCTCTGGCGCGTGGGCTGGAAGTTCGCCATCTTCGCGCTGCTGTCGCTTGCCCTCATCGACCATATGGGCCTTTGGCAGGGCACGATGGAGACGCTGTCGCTGGTGCTTTCGGCCACGATCATCGCGGTCGTAATTGGCATTCCAGCTGGCATCGCAATGGCGCGTTCGGACCGGGTGGCGAGCCTCCTGAGGCCATTGCTCGACCTGATGCAGACGATGCCGGCCTTCGTCTATTTAATCCCGGCTGCGATGTTCTTCGGCCTTGGAGCAGTGCCAGGCACAATCGCCACGGTCATCTTCGCCATGCCGCCCGTGGTGCGCCTGACCAATCTCGGTATCCGGCAGGTGCATTCCGAGTTCATCGAGGCGGGTTTGGCTTTCGGCTGTACGCCCTCACAACTCCTGCTCAAGGTGCAACTGCCGAACGCGATGCCCTCCATCATGGCCGGCGTGAACCAGACTATCATGCTTTCTCTGTCGATGGTCGTGATCTCCTCGATGATCGGCGCGGGCGGCCTCGGCAACTCCGTGCTGACCGGAATCCAGCGTCTAGACGTAGGCGCCGGTTTCGAAGGCGGCCTAGCGGTCGTCATCCTGGCCGTAATTCTCGACCGCATCACCCAGAGCTTCGGCAAGGGTAGTTCGGGCTTCCTGAGTTTCCTTGCCTTCCGAAAAGCCAGCGGACGCAATCAGACGGGTTCGTCTGTCCGCGTTCCGGCTGATGACGAGCGGCGGTCAGCCGCCGCTTGAACTCCCGAAAACAAGAAGGAGAAGATATGTTCACAACACTGAGACGCATTGGCTTGGCCGCGCTCCTGGTAGGTGGCATGGCCACCACCGCGTTGGCGCAGGACAACAAGCCTGTGAAGCTTGGCTGGGCTGCGTGGTCCGACGCCGAATTCGTCACCAAGCTCGCTGCGAAACTCATTGAAGACAAGCTGGGGCAGAAGGTGGAACTGGTGCAAACCGATGTCGCTCCGCTCTATCAGGGCGTCAGTCGCGGCGACCTCGACGCCATGATGATGGCTTGGCTGCCGGAAACCCACGCCGACTACCATAAGCGTGTGGAGTCCAAGGTTGATACGCTCGGCACCATCTATGACGGCGCAAAACTCGGCTGGGTCGTACCGCAATACGTTCCCGAAAGCGAGATCAGTTCCATCGAAGACCTTAACAAGGACAATGTGAAGGAGAAGCTCGGCGGCACCATTCAGGGCATCGATCCGGGCGCCGGCCTGACGCGGCTTTCCCAGCAGGCCATCAAGGACTATGGCGTCGACTACAAGCTGCAGATCTCCAGCGAGGCCGGCATGCTGACCACCGTGGACCGGGACATGCGCTCCGAAAAATGGTTCGTCGCCACGGCCTGGAGCCCGCATTGGATGTTTGGTAAATACAAGCTCCGTTACATCGATGACCCGAAGGGTGCGCTCGGCAAGGCCGAGCATGTAGACATCCTCGCGCGCAAGGGGTTCAAGCAGGACAACCCCAAGGCCGCGGAGCTTCTATCGCGCATGAAGCTACCGATCCCCGAACTTGAGGTGGCTATGTTCGATGCGCAGGAGACCTCCTATGACAAGGCGGTGGACAAATACATCGCCGACCACCCGGACCGGGTGAAGGAATGGCTCGGCGAATAATCGAGCCAACTTGTTGGACGGCCGAATGGACCGGCGGCAATCTTCCGCCGGTCTGTTTTGTCTTCGTAGAGGGTTGTTGGTGGCGATCGACCAGTGAGAACGATTCAACCGGTCGAGTCTCGATAGGCATCCGTATCAAAGAAACGGCCCGGTTTTTGGCCTTGGTCTCACAGAAGCCGGGTCGCTGACGTCATCGAGCGTCTGTCATGAACCCATGAAGACAGGCGGAATCTCGATGAGCGACGTCTGGCTCAAACCTTGGTCGATTATATCGAAGATGGCATTGAGCATGCCCGGGACATCTTGGCGGACCATTTCGATGTTGTCGCCGAGGAGCGCGGCGAAGGGGTCCCAATCGAAACACCCCATGACCGGTGGCCGCCCATCATAATGGCCCGATCGCCTGATCCAGCGCATCACCCCTTCGAGCGATATCGTCGAGTTGACAAACATGCCCTGGGGTAGGTGCTTCTCCCGGCTTGCCAACGCATCCAGCGCATTCTCGGCCTTCTCCGGCGCATAGCCGCAGGCCAGAATATGGCTTTCATCGACCGCCACGCCCACTTCCGCATGCGCGGTGCGGAAGCCGCGAACACGTTCGGCGGTGTTGTGGTCGCTGCCGCGCCCGCCGATGAACAGGAGCGGTGAGGCTTGGCCCAGCCTGCGCTCTGAATTAGCCAGAATACGCCGGGTCAACTCCTTTGCGCCGGCGAAATTGTCGGAGATCACCGAAGGTGCCCGCGATCCCGGCAGATCAAGGTTGAGGCTTTTGACGCCGGAGGCGGCGCAAATATCGGTGATCCGGTCGGGATCCGTGGCGCCGGTCGCGATCAGCCATTCGACCTGATAGGAAAGCATGGTTCGGGCCGCCTCGATCTCCAGCGCGGGATCTCGGCGCGTGCAGGTGATGATAGGAAACAGCCCGCGCTCTCGCGCCATGTTTTCGAAAGTCTCGACGATCGAGCCGAAATAGCGGTTGTCGTATTTGGGAACGATCATGCCGATGATCTTCGACTTCTCCCGCCTGAGAAGGCTCGCTTGCATGTTGACGGCATAGCCCTGCTCTTCCGCAAGTCGCGTGATTTTGTCGGCTAACTGGCTACTTATCCTGCGCTTCTTCCAGTTGCCGCTCAAAACCGCGCTAACCGCACTCGCTGACGTGCCGGCGAGCGCGGCCAGGTCGTAAATGGTCGTCTTCTTGGTCTGCCTGTCTCGATTCACGAACGCTTGTCTCCCCTTCGGACACTAGCTTGACATTAATAACTGGAGGTGGCAATTTTTGCTACATCGATTGAGCTGCCTTGCTTAATCGATGAAGTTGGTTGGCTGTGTAGGGTCGACCGGGGAGGCGTCCGGGTAGAATCCACGATCATGGCCGGGTCGGCACGTGTCGATGTCGGATGGTGATTTGCGCGCTTTGCTCAAGAAAAAGGGGCAACGAGGCCTTGGGCATGAAACCGGATCTCTCGACACGGGTTATTGGTCACTCAAGGAGGAGACAAATGATTTTTCGCACTATGTTGATGGCAACCACGGCCGCCGCCGCCATGTTCGCGGGCTCGGCCTATGCTCAGGAGTCGGCGACGATCGCGTTCCTGATGCCTGACCAGGCGTCGACGCGCTACGAGGAGCACGACTATCCGGGCTTCAAGGCAGAGATGGAGAAGCTCTGCTCGGGCTGCACCGTGATCTACCAGAACGCGAATGCCGACGCTGCCTTGCAGCAGCAGCAGTTCAATTCGGTGATCGCTCAGGGCGCCAAGGTCATCGTGCTTGATCCGGTCGATTCCTCGGCTGCCGCAGGACTCGTCGAGATCGCCCATTCCCAGGACGTGAAGGTCATCGCCTATGACCGCCCGATCCCGGACAAGGCCGCCGACTTCTACGTCTCCTTCGACAACCAGGGCATCGGCTATGCAATCGCCAAGTCGCTGGTCGACCATCTGAAGGCAAGCGGCGTCGCGGAAGGTTCTGGCGTGCTGGAGATCAACGGTTCTCCGACCGATGCTGCAGCCGGCCTCATCCGTGACGGCATCCATCGCGGCCTGAAGGACTCGGGCTACAAGACGCTCGCAGAATTCGACACGCCGGAATGGGCGCCGCCAAAGGCACAGGAATGGGCCGCCGGCCAGGTCACTCGCTTCGGCGCAGAGATCAAAGGCGTGGTCGCAGCAAACGACGGCACGGCAGGTGGCGCCATCGCAGCCTTCAAGGCAGCAGGCGTGAAGCCGGTTCCGCCGGTCACGGGCAATGACGCCACGATCGCCGCGCTGCAGCTGATCATCTCGGGCGACCAGTACAACACGATCTCCAAGCCGTCCGAGATCGTCGCCGCGGCCGCGGCCAAGGTTGCCGTACAGCTGGCCAAGGGTGAGACGCCTGAGCCGAAGACGACCCTCTACAACACGCCGTCCGAACTCTTCGTCCCGGCAGTCGTGACTGCTGAGAACATCAAGGCGGAGATCTTCGACAAGGGCATCCAGAAGGCCGAGGAAGTCTGCACCGGCGAATATGCCGAGGGTTGCAAGAAACTCGGCATTACCCAGTAATATCCTCCCAAGAGTGTCCGGCCGGGCTTGGTCCGGCCGGACACACCCCAGAGTCCAAAAGAGTTCAGCCATGGTGCGAGAAGTCAGCGCAATGCCGGAAAGGGGCAGCCCCATTTTGCGGCTGAGCCAGGTTTCCAAGAATTTCGGAGCTGTGTCGGCGTTGACCGACATCGACCTCGAGGTTCACGCAGGTGAGGTCGTAGCCCTGGTGGGTGACAATGGCGCCGGCAAGTCGACGCTGATCAAGATCCTGGCGGGCGTGCACCAGGCCTCGTCTGGGAGCATCGAATTCTGCGGCCAGCAGGTTACGCTCGACGGTCCGAGCCGGGCGCTCGAACTCGGCATCGCCACAGTCTTCCAAGATCTCGCGCTTTGCGAAAATCTCGACGTCGTCGCCAATCTCTTTCTGGGCCATGAGCTGTCGCCCTGGAACCTCGATGAGGTGGCGATGGAAGTACGGGCCTGGACCTTGCTGAAGGAGCTTGCCGCGCGCATCCCCTCGGTACGTCAGCCGATCGCTTCGCTGTCCGGCGGCCAGCGTCAGACGGTCGCGATCGCCCGGTCGTTGCTGCTCGATCCCAAGATCATCATGCTCGACGAGCCGACTGCCGCACTCGGCGTTGCGCAGACGGCGGAAGTATTGAACCTGATCGAGCGCGTCCGCGACCGCGGGCTCGGCGTCATTATCATCAGTCACAACATGGAGGATGTCCGCGCCGTTGCCGACCGCATCGTGGTCTTGCGGCTCGGTCGCAACAACGGGGTCTTCACCCCCGACGCCTCCAACCACGAGCTTGTCACGGCCATCACCGGCGCCACGGAAAACGCCGTATCGCGCCGTCACGAGCGCAAGGTGGTCCAGAGCACCAGTGTAGGCGGAACAACCGCATGACCCAGCAAATTTCCAAGGACGCGGCGAACCAGGCCAAGGCCCTCGACCGCAGTGACGAACGCGTCAAGCATGACGAGGGCATTCTCGACATGGTGCGCGGCTTCATCGACCGCATCCGGTCCGGTGATCTGGGCATGTTGCCCGTCGCTGTCGGTCTGGTCGTGATTTCGACGGTCTTCAGCATCCTCAATCCGGTCTTCCTCGCGCCGAACAACCTGGTGAACCTGCTGTTCGACTGCGCGACCGTCGGGGTCATCTCGCTCGGCATCGTCTGTGTGCTGCTGCTTGGAGAAATCGATCTCTCCGTCGGCTCGATGAGCGGTCTCGCTTCCGCGATCATTGGCGTGCTGTGGGTCAATTCAGGCTGGCCGGTTGCCGGTGCCATCTTTGTGGCGTTGCTGGTCGGCGCGGCCGTCGGTGCGCTTTATGCGGTTCTCTACAACCGGCTCGGAATGCCGAGCTTCGTGGCCACTCTTGCCGGCCTGCTCGCGCTGCTGGGCTTGCAGCTTTACATCCTGGGGCCGACCGGCAGCATCAACCTGCCTTACGCCTCGCCGTTGGTCCGCTTTGGCCAGGTCATGGTCATGCCGCACTGGGTCTCGCACACCCTGGCCTTCTTGCCTGGACTGGTCATGATTGCGGTCGGCCTCAACAATCGCCGGCGCCGCCGGTCCGTCAACCTATCGTCCCAGCCGCTGGGTGCTTTGGTGGTGAAGGCCGTCGTGCTGACGGCCGCGCTCGAATTCGCGGTCTATTACCTCAATCTCGGCCGTGGCGTGCCGTGGATGTTCGGCCTGTTCGTCGCGCTGGTCGTCATCCTCAACTATGCGCTCACCCAGACCAAGTGGGGGCGCTCCATGTTCGCCGTCGGCGGGAATCGCGAGGCCGCGCGCCGCTCCGGCATTAATGTCCGGCGAATCTATCTGAGCGGCTTCATGCTCTGTTCCACGCTCGGGGCCCTTGGCGGCATTCTTGCCGCATCCCGTCTGGCTTCGTCGAGCCAGCAGGCGGGCACCGGTGACGTCAACCTGAACGCGATCGCGGCAGCCGTCATCGGCGGAACCAGCCTCTTCGGTGGCCGGGGCAGCGCCTATTCCGCGCTGTTGGGCATCATCGTCATCCAGGCGATTTCCAACGGTCTTACACTTCTCAATCTCAGCTCGTCCTTGCGCTACATGATCACGGGCGCGGTTCTTGCGATCGCCGTCATCGTCGACTCGCTCGCCCGCCGGTCTCGCGTCAGCCACGGCCGCGCCTGACAATACTCGATAGGAATTCGCCATGGCAGAACTCATGAAAGGCAAGGTCGCAGCGATCACCGGTGCGGCTTCGGGCATCGGGCTGGAATGCGCGCGTACGCTTCTCGCTGAAGGCGCGACCGTGGTGTTGATCGACCGCGCCAAGGACAGGCTTGAAGTCCTATGCGCAGAGCTTGGCGATCGCGCCAAGCCGCTGGTCGTCGACCTTCTCGCGCCCGAAGAGGTCTCCGGCATGCTGCCGCGCATCCTGGAAGTGGCTGGTCGGCTCGATATCTTCCATGCCAACGCCGGCGCCTATATCGGGGGACCGGTGGCGGAAGGCGATCCGGATGCCTGGGACCGGATGCTGAATCTCAACATCAACGCCGCGTTCCGCTCCGTCCATGCGGTCCTGCCGCATATGATCGCGCAGAAGTCGGGTGACATCCTCTTCACCAGCTCGATCGCCGGTGTCGTACCGGTCGTCTGGGAACCGATCTACACGGCCTCCAAGTTTGCCGTTCAGGCCTTTGTGCATTCGACACGCCGGCAGGTCGCACAATATGGCGTGCGCGTTGGCGCGGTTCTGCCGGGGCCGGTGGTCACGGCCCTGCTGGACGATTGGCCCAAGGCCAAGATGGAAGAGGCGCTCGCCAATGGCAGCCTGATGCAGCCGAAGGAGGTGGCCGAGGCGGTGCTGTTCATGCTCTCGCGGCCCCGCAACGTGACGATCCGCGACCTCGTGATCCTGCCGAACAGCGTCGATCTCTGAGGCCGATTAAAGGGGCGCGTTCCCCCTTAGATAGCTGAAGACCTTTTTGAGAGTTGGGCCCATGAGCAATATGTCTGGCACGTCAGCGCCGGAGAGCGCAGCTTACGTCATCGGCGTCGACGTCGGGACAGGAAGTGCGCGCGCTGGCCTGTTCGACCTTGGCGGCCGTATGCTCTCGACTGCCAAGCGGGACATCTCGCTGTTCCGCGAGCCGGGCGCCATGGTCGAGCAGTCCAGCACCGAGATCTGGCAGGCCGTATGCGCCATCGTGCGCGAGGTCGTGGCATCCGCCGGCATTGAGCCCGCCTCCGTGGTTGGTCTCGGCTTCGATGCCACCTGCTCGCTTGTGGTGCTGGGTGATGGCGGCAGGCCGCTCCCGGTCGGCCCCTCCGAGGACCCAAACCGCGACATCATAGTCTGGATGGACCACCGCGCCGTTCAGCAGGCCGAGCGCATCAATGAGCTCGGACATGACGTGCTGCGCTACGTCGGCGGACGCATCTCGCCCGAGATGGAGACGCCGAAGATCCTGTGGCTGAAGGAAAATCGCTCGCAGATCTTCGATGCCGCCTGGCAGTTCTTCGACCTTGCCGACTTCCTCACCTGGCGAGCGACAGGCGACCTCGCCCGCTCGACCTGCACGGTTACCTGCAAATGGACCTATCTTGCTCATGAGCAGCGCTGGGATCCGACCTACTTCCGCAAGATCGGCCTCGATCAACTCGCTGACGAGGGCTTTTCACGGATCGGCACCCTCATCGTCGAGCCCGGCACGCCGCTGGGCCGAGGGCTGACGGAAGAGGCCGCACAGGCAATGGGCCTCAATCCCGGCACGGCGGTCGCCGCTGGCATGATCGACGCCCATGCGGGTGGCATCGGAACCGTCGGCATCGGCGGGCGGCCCGAACGAAATCTCGCCTACGTCTTCGGCACCTCTTCCTGCACGATGACCTCCACGGCAGAACCGGTTTTCGTCCCCGGTGTCTGGGGGCCCTATTACTCGGCCATGGTGCCGGGCATGTGGCTCAACGAAGGCGGTCAGAGTGCTGCCGGTGCGGCCATAGACCAGCTTCTCCGTTTCCACCCGGCGGCTCTGGAAGCGGCAACTCAAGCGGAGTCGAAGGGCGTGGCCTTGCCGGTAATGCTCGCCAACCTTGCGGCGGAAAAGAAGGGTACGGCATCCGAGGCGGTGCGTCTGGCAACTGGTATGCATGTCGTGCCGGAATTTCTCGGCAATCGCGCCCCCTTCGCCGACCCTCACGCCCGAGCCGTGATCGCGGGCCTTGGGATGGAGCGCGATCTCGACAGCCTCGTGGCCCTCTATGTCGCGGGCATCTGCGGCATTGGCTATGGCCTGAAGCAGATCATCGACACCCAGGCTACGGCCGGTGCGCATGTGGAGCAGATCGTCATCAGCGGCGGTGCCGGTCAGCATGATTTCGTCCGCCAGATCCTTGCCGACGCCAGCGGCAAGCCGGTCATCGCTCCTGTTTCAGACGAGCCGGTCTTGCTCGGGTCCGCCATCCTGGGTGCCGTGGCCGCCAGTGCGTTCGCCGATGTTCGCCAGGCGATGACGAGCCTGTCCGGCACCGCTCGTATCTACAGGCCGGTGGAAGGTCCCCTAGCGGGAGTCCACTCCGAGCGATACGAAGCATTCAAGCAGCTGCAGAATATCTCCCGTCAGTTGCGAAACTGTTGACCGGCGCTTGATGTGCCGGTGCTCAATCGAGACGCCTAGAGCATGATCCCGAAAAGTTGCAGACTTTTCGGACAAGATCATGCTTCTAGAACAAAAGCTTAGAGCGAGATGACGATTCAAGGAAAAGTCATCTCGTTCTAAGAGACCAGCATCCTGGCGGCGGTGATTGCGAGAAAGAAAGCGAAAGCGAGTTTGAGATAGCGTGCATTCAACACATGCGCGAGGTGCGCGCCCCATGGCGCGACCAGATAGCTGATCGGCGCGATGATCAGTACCGCCGGCAGGCTGACGAAGCCGAGGCTGAGCGGCGGCCGGTCCGCAACGCCAAGACCCGCCCAGATGAAGCCGGCCACCCCCGGAATGGCGATGAGCAGACCGAGCGCCGACGAGGTGCCGACCGCTCGATGGACCGGGAAGGAGAAGCTCGCCAGCGTCGGCACCGAAAGCGTGCCGCCGCCGATGCCCATCAGTGCGGAGATGAAGCCGATAACGGTCGCGATGGCGCGATTGACCCAGGCGCTCTTCGGCAGGTGATTGGAAATCACCAGATGCTTGGGGATCGACAGGTTGACGGCCACCAGAAGGCCGACCACGCCGAACACAAGCCGCAATCCCCCGCCGGGGATAAATTTCGACATGATGCCGCCGATCAGCGCGCCGACAAACACCGCCGGCCCCCAGAGGCTCAGTAGTGCCCGATCGACATTGTCGCGCCTGGCGTGGGCGCGCATCGACGAAATCGAGGTGGGGATGATGATCGCCAGCGAGGTGGCGACGGCCAGATGGCTGGTGATCGCGGCCGGGAAATGGAACAGGGTCAGCACCCAGAACAGCACCGGCACGATGACGATGCCGCCGCCGACGCCGAGCAGGCCGGCAAGGATGCCGGAAATGACGCCGGTGGCGGCAAAGCCCGCGATCAGAGCAACGATTGTCTGGCCGTCGAGCATCGACGGATCAAGTGCTTGTTCCAAAACTACAGTCCTTCAGAAATTGTGCGCGACAGCCAGGGACGACAAAGGCGTAGGCGGGTGCTGCCGTCATTGCAACAATTCCCGGCCAGGCAACACCCAGGCCGGTCACGCGGGCTACTGGGGGGTAACCCGACGCGCCGACCGCCTGGGCGCCGGAGCGCTGCGACCATTGGCGCGCCGGATTGGATCTTCAGTGCCGGATCATGCCGGCATCGACGTTGAGCGTTTGGCCGGTTATCCAGCGCGCATCGTCGGAAGCCAGGAACGCCACCACGTCGGCAATGTGCTCGGGCTGGCCTTTGCCGGGCATGGCCTGGAGCATCTCGACGAAGCCGAACGCCTCATTGTGCGGGCTGGCCTTGACGCCGTCGCTTTCGATCAGGCCGGGCGTCACCGCATTGGCCGTGATGTTGTGCTTGCCGAGCTCGGTTGCCAGCGCGCGGGTGAAGCCGATCACGCCGCCCTTGGCCGCCACATAGGCCGCCATGTTCGGCGTGCCGGCAAAGAAGGTGTTGGACGAGATGCTGATGACGCGACCCGGCTTGTTTGCCGCGCGCATCTGGTCGGTCGCCGAACGGGTGACGAGGAAGGTGCCCGTCAGGTTGACGTCTATGATCTTGCGCCAATGGTCAAGATCGACGTCGTCCCATGCCACGAAGGGCACGATGCTGGCATTGTTGACCAGGATGTCGACGCCGCCGGTCTTTTCAAGTTCCGAGAACAGCGCCTTCACCGAAGCCGGATCCGAAACATCTAGCGCGAAGGCCTGCGCCTTGCCGCCGATGGAAGCGGCAGCCGCCTTGGCGCCTTCCGCATTGATGTCGCCGATGATGACGGTGGCGCCGTCGGCTGCCAGCCGCTTGGCGATTGCCTTGCCGATACCCTGTGCCGCTCCGGTAACCAGAGCCGTCTTTCCTGCGAGCCGGTCGCTCATGACCAATCTCCCCTCAATTTCTGTTGTTGAAGTCAATCGTCAGCATCGATGACCGCAAGCACGGCATCGATGCCTCTGCCGACGGCCAGCTTCTGGCCCATCGCGTTCAATGTGCCGCCCAGCGCGGTCAGCGCCGCAACCGCATAGATCGGCTGTGCTGTCGGGCCCATATGACCGATGCGGGTCAGCCTGCCGAGCGTCTCGCCGCGTCCCGACGAGAAAACGACGCCATAGCGTTCGCGTACTGCCTGGCGCAGCGCCGGCTCGTCTACGCCATCGGGCGTTCGGATGGCGGTGGTGGTCGGCGAAGCGATCTTCTCGCTCGCAGCCCAGATCGACAGCCCCATGGCCTGTGCTCCCGCACGCGTCGCCTTCGCCGTCAGTGCATGACGGGCCCATACCGCTTCGGGGCCTTCGTTGAGATAGAGGTCCAGCGCCACGTCCAGGCCGTTGATTTCCGCAACCGAAGGCGTGAACGGGAACGGCTGCTTGTGCGACCAGGCATTTTCCCAATCGAGAATGCTCAGCACCGAGGCGCGCGGTGCAGCCGGGTTTGCCTTCATCTTGGCCCAGGCGCGATCGCTCACGCCCATCATGGTCAGTCCGGGAGGCGCACCGAGGCACTTGTTCGGGCCGGTGATGTAAAGATCGGCCTTGCAGTCTTCCGGGTGGGTCTTCATGCCGCCGAAGGACGACACCGCATCGACAATGAGGTAGGCGTCGTGCGCGGCTACGATCGCGCCGATCTCGTCGATCGGGTTGATCGTGCCCGACGGCGTATCGTGATGGCAAACGGCAACGACTGTGATCTCGGGATGCTTCCTCAGCATCTCGGCAACCGCCTGCGGATCGATAGCCTCGTTGTAGGGCGTCTCGATCTCAAGCAGGTTCGGCGAATAGCGCTTGGCCCAGTAGCCGAAGCCCTTGCCATAGACGCCGGAGGCGAGGTTGAGGACAACATCCTCGCTGGAAATCAGCGAGGCGGCCGCGGCCTCCAGTCCCATCACCGGCTCGCCCTGCAGCAGCACCGGGCGCGTGGAAAGGCGCATCGCCTTCTGCGCCTTGGTGACGACGTTTTCGTAAAACAGCTGGAACGCCGGATCGTAATCGTAGAGCACGGTGCGCCCAAGCCCCCGCAGCACGTCCGCGTAGGCGTTGACCGGTCCCGAGGTAAGCGTGATCACCGGATCGGCATTGTCTTTATATCTCATAGCTGGTCTCCAAATGCCCGCACGTCAGCCGTAGAACCGCGTGCCGGTCTGGTAGGTTTTGAAGTTTTCCATGTCGTGCGAGTACATCAGCTCGGCATCGTTATCTTCGGCGAGCTTCCTGACGCGGTGCATGGACTCCACGCCCGCAACGGGATCGATATGGAAGGCGGCCTGGCAAAGCGTTTCGAGGCTCTTTTGCGTATAGGCTGCATCGATGGTGAACAGGATCGGCTTGCGCTTGCCGAAATTCACCATGAGGCTGTAGTGGCCTATGGAGTGGCCCGGGGTCGAGATGAGCTTTACGCCCTTGGCGAGTTCGACATCGCCATCGATGCCCTCGAAGGTGGAGTTCGCCCGCGTGGTGCCTTCCATAATCTGTTCGGTCGCACCGCGCGCCTCGGCGGCCTCAAGCGAAAAGCTGAGATCCGAATAGCCCAGATGCTCGAAAGGCTGCGGATTGCAGGCCTGCGGCACCTCGCTCTTGTGGCAGATCTTCTTGGCATGCGGAAAATATTTGTTGCCGCCGCAATGATCGAAGTGGAAGTGCGAGTTCACCACCACGTCGATGTCCTTGGGTTCCAGCCCGAGCAGCGCCAGCGCCCCCGGAATGGTCTGGTCCTTGCTCTGGATCGGCTTTTCGAAGGGCAGGACCTTCATTACGTGGTCATAGTCGAAGCCGGTGTCGATCAGGAACCGGCCTTCGGCATGCTCGACCAGGATCGAGTAGACGGGAAAGCGCACCTCGCCGCCCGGCCCGCGATTCCAGTAAACATGATAGCCGTCGAGCACCAGCGAGCCGCCGTCGAGCAGATAAACCTTCGTGTCGGACATAGTTACCTCCTATTTTCCCCTGCGGCTCAGCCGCGTCCCGGTTGTTTGTTGTCCTGGCATCATCGCGCGCCACGTTCGTAAGGCATGCCGAGCGCCGCCGGCAGGCTTGCCTTGCGGCCGAACAGGACCAGCATGATCATCACTGCCAGGAACGGCAGCATCTGGATGATGTCGGTCGGCATGTTGATGCCGGCCACCTGCATGGCCGTGGTGAGCGAAAGACAGACACCGAATAGCAGCGCGCCGAACAACACCCAGAGGGGCCGGCCCCGCGCCAGCATCGCCAGCACGATGCCAAGGAAGCCGGCGCCATTGGTGATGAACGGAATAAAGATGCCCGCGCCGACATTGGCGAGATAGGCGCCGCCGAGGCCTGCGAGAGCGCCGGTGGTCAGCACCGCGATGGTGCGGGTGCGGATGACGTCGATGCCGGCAACGTCCAGCGCGGCCGGCTTGTCGCCGGCGGCCTGAAGATTCAGGCCCAGCTGTGTGCGGCGGTAGATGTAGATCATCACGAATACCAGGGCGACGGCGAAGTAGACGACCAAATGATGCTGGAACAATGCCGGCCCCAGCACCGGGATGTCGGCCAGCAGCGGAATCGCCGTCTTGTCGGCAGCCGGGAGACGCGGATAGCTGCGCGAGAACTGGAAGTGGTGCAACAGCGCGGTCAGCCCCTCGAGCCCGAGCGTCAAAGCGATGCCGATGACAATCTGGTTGAGGCCGAGGCGCACGCAAAGCAGCGCCATCACCGCGGCCACCGCCATTCCGCCAAGCGCGCCGGCGAGAAAGCCGAGCCACAGCGAACCCGAATAATAGGCGCCGAGAAAGCCAAGATAGGCGCCGAGGATCATCATGCCTTCGATGCCGATATTAAGCACGCCGGCCTTCTCCGACATCTGTTCGCCCAACCCGGCCAGCAGCAACGGCACAGCGGCCGTGACGGCTCCGAACAGGAGGGCGGCGAGAAAGACTTCGTCGAAAAGCCCGGTCATGGGTCAGACCCTCCGCGTCTTGATGAAGTGATGGTCGATATATTCGGCGATCGCCAGCGTGATCAGCACGATGGAGACGAGCACGAGTGTGAAGTGGTGGGGCACGCCGAGGCGACGGGCGGCGCTTTCGCCGCCGATCGACAGGATCGAGAGCAAGAACACGAAGCCGATTGCCGCAAAGCCGTTCATGCGCGCCAGAAAAACCATTGGAATGACCGCCATGCCGTAAGCCGGATTCCAGTCGGCGCGGACATTGCCCTGCACCCCTAGAATGTCGACGGCGCCGGCAAGGCCCGCCAGTCCGGCCGAAATCGCAAAAACGGCGATGGTGAGCGTGGGCACGCCAAGGCCCGAATGCACCGCCGCACGCGGATTGGCGCCCACCACCTGCAACTTGAGGCCGAAAGCCGTGCGCGTCATCACCAGATGCACGGCAATGATCGCAACGAGACCAAGCAACAGGCCGCTGGAGATCGTGGTGTCGAACAAACGAGGCAGGCGGTCCTCCACCGGCAGAGTGCGCGTCTGCGGAACCGTCGTCGACGGATCGAGGAACGCGAGCTTGACCAGCACATTGGCGAGCGATGTGCCAAGGAAGGTCATCATCAGCGTGGTGATGATCTCGTTGACGCCTTGATAGGCGCGCAGCAGCGCCGGCAGGAGTGACCATAACATCGCCACTGCCGTTGCCAGCAGGAAGGCGCAAACCAGCGCCAGCCAGGTCGGCAGGAACTGCACAAGGAAAGGGCCAGCTGCGGCGGCGCTGACCGCACCGAGCAGGAACTGGCCGTCGCCGCCCAGATTCCACATGCCGGCCCGGAAGGCGACGATGAGCCCTGCGGCAAGAAACAGGAGCGGCGCCATGCGCGTCAGCGTCTGCTGCACACCAAGCGGCGACAGCAGGCCGCGCTCGATGACGAAGCCATAATAGGCGAGCGGATCGACGCCGACCGCCAGCAGGATGCAGCCGGCAATCACCAGGGCTGCCAGGATCGGGCCCAGCGTCATCACCAGACGACGCAGCAGATCGCCCTTGCCGGTTTCGGGAATTGCTGGTTCAAGCGCGGTCGAGCTGGTTTGTGTAGTTTCGACGCTCATGCGGCAAGTCCAATCATTAGGCGGCCGACCTTGGTGCGGGCGTCGCCGGAGTTCTCGACCGTGCCGACCAGCGCGCCGCCCGACATGACGGCGATGCGGTCGCACATGCTCAGCAATTCCTCGAGGTCGGTGGAAATCAACAGCACCGCCATGCCGCTCGCCGCAACGTCGCGCACGCGCTGGCGCGTGGCCAGCGTGTTGGCAAGGTCGAGCCCATAGGTCGGTTTGTTGAAGATCACCGCCTTTACGCCCTCGGCGAGCTCGCGCGCGATCAGGATCTTCTGGATGTTTCCGCCGGAAAGCCGGCCGATCGGCGTCTTGATGCTAGGCGTGCGGACGTCGTATTCGCGCACCAGCTCGCCCGCACGGCGGTCGATCTCCTGCCGTTGTTCGACACCCTTACGCCAGAAGGGCGACGTGCCAATCTGCTTCAGGAAGAAATTGATCGACACCGGAAACGTGCCGACCGTCCCCTCGCCCAGCCGATCGTCGGTGAGGTAGCGCAGACCTTTCTCGCGCCGCGAGCCGACGCCCAGCCCGTCGAGGTTTTCGCCCGCCAGCCGCACCGAACCGCCACTGGTCTCCAATTGCCCTGCCAGCGCCTCGGCAAGCTGCTTCTGGCCGTTGCCGTCGATGCCGGCAATGCCGAGCAATTCGCCCGGTCGGATGTCGAATGAAATGGATGCGAGGCCCGGCGCGGTCGCAGTGGCGGGCACGGCAAGGTCGCGTACCTGCAAGAGCGGCGTCGTCTCGGCGGAGAAGGCACGCGCGACCCGCGCCTGTTCTTCCGGATCGCTTTCCTTCTTGCCGAACATCAGCTCCACGATCTGGGCAATGATTTCGTCCTCGCTCAAGGCACGAAGCCGCTCGGGCGTGATCTCACCCACCTTGCGGCCGAGTTTCAGCACCGAGATGCGATCGCCGAAGCCGGCGGCTTCCTTGAGCTTGTGGGTGATGAAGACGATTGCCAGCCCCTGTTCGACCAGCCGGCGCATCAGCGCGCCAAGGTCGTCGATGCCTTTCGGCGTCAGCATGGAGGTGGATTCGTCGAGGATCAGCAAGCGGCTGTTGCGTAGCAGCGCGCGCAGGATCTCGACCTGCTGCTGCTCGCCGAGCGACAGTTCTGAAACTTTTGCATGGAGATTGACGCCGATGCCCAGCGTGCGGCTGATTTCGGCGACGCGTGCCTCAAGCTCCTCGGCCTTGGGCCGCTGCCACCACGGACCGCCGACCAGCAAGTTTTCGGCCACGGTCAACGTCGGTACAAGCATCATATGCTGGAACACCGTGCCGATGCCAAGCGCCAGCGCATGGCGCGGCGAGGCAATAGCCGTGGGCACGCCGTCCACGAGGATGCGACCTTCGCTCGGCTGCTGCAGCCCCGACAGCATGCCGATGAGCGTGGATTTGCCGGCGCCATTCTCGCCCAGCAGCACATGCACCTCGCCCGCGCGGATCGACAGGTCTACGCTGTTGTTCGCGACGATGCCCGGAAAGCGCTTGGTCACGCGCTCAAGCGTGACGATGTCCGGCTTTCCGTTTGCCGCAGATAAAGAAGAACTGGTCATGAGCCGCCTACCGACCGCAATGATAGATCGGAGGGGCGAAATGCTCGCCCCTCCACGAACCTGACCGGCTATTCAGCCACATTCGTCATTAGCTTGCGCACGGCGGTCGCCTCGAAGATAGGTTCGACCTTGATCTTGCCTGAGACGATGTCATCGCGAACAGCTTGCACCTCGGACCAGACATTGTCCGGGATCGCAGGGGTCTTCAGCAGCTTGACGGAGTCGTCCTTGACGCCGATGGCATAGCTCTTGGTGCCGAAGGTGTCAGCCTTCAGGTCGTTGATCATCGCGGTGTAGACCGGCGTGATGTCCCAGACCACCGACGACAGCAGGAAGCCCTTGTCGATGGGCGACTTGTTGCCGATCACGTCGATGAAATAGACCTTGCCGCCGTCGGTTGCCTTGGTCGTCTCGACCGCCTGAAGCATGCCGAAGCTGGAGCCATTGCCCTGGCCGAAGATGATGTCGGCGCCCGAGGCGATGACACTCTCGGTCACGCGCTTGCCGCCAGCGGCGTCGCTGTAGGCGGCGGGTCCAATCACTGCATAAGTGATCTTCACTTCCGGGTTCTCGGCCTTCACGCCTTCGGCGAATGCAGCCGACTGCGAGTTCCAGGACGGCGGCTCACCCGACACGACAATGCCGACAGCCTTGGTGCGGGTCATCTTGGCCGCGAGGCGGCCGGCCAGGTAGGCGCCTTCGTGACCGCTCAGCGTATAGTCAGCGATCAGGCCCTTGGTGAGTGCGTCAGGCGTGTCGACGATCGCGACCGGAACGTTGAGTTCCTTGGCGATTTCAGGCGCCGAGGTGTTGTAGCCGCTGGCATGGGCGATGAGCAGGCTTGCGCCCTCCTCGGCCAGTTCGCGCAGCGTCGGGCGAACGTCGCCATAGCCGAGGCCTTGTGCCAGGATTACTTCCACGCCCGTTGCCTTGGCCGCAGCCTTGGCCGCTTCCACGCCTTGCTGGTTCCAGCCATAGTCGGTGCCTTCTTCCGGCGTCAGGATGGCGATGGATTTGACATCGGCGGCATAGGCACCGCTGAGCATGAAGCTGCTCAGAAGTAACGCGCTCACGCTGTATTTCAGTTTATTCAACATGTTACCCTCCGTTTCTATTATCTAACTTCCAAGATATTGTTGTTATTACTTGAAAGCCTGTTAGTATAATTTCAGACTTTCAGATAGGGACCAATCGCTTTGTTCACACGAGTTGTTATCGCGGCACTCCTGGGCTTCACGGCAAGCGCCGCGGCGGTCGAACTGCACCACGTCACTGTTCGCAGAGGTACTGACGGCCTTTCGCCGTTGACACTGACGGTGACCAACGCCGGCAGCGAGGCGATTGCCTGCCATGCCGACATCGCCCACTGGTATTCGCTGGAACTGGCCAAGGCAGCCCCCGGCGCTGCGATCGGCATCGAACTTTGGTTCGATCCCAAGACCGGCACATATGCCGCGCTCAACGACAAGCGCGAGAACCTGCCCGTCGAGCGCCTGTGGTGCGGCATCAAGGGGCGAGAATATGCGACGCGCGCGCTGGTTTCGCTCGACCGGCACGCCGAAGTGCTGCCCGCCGCCAAGCGCTCGCTGAGCTGCGTGGAGAGCGGGAACCGCCTGGTCTGCCGGTGAGCGAGATCGGCGCTCATCACTGCGCCGCCTTCGATGCCACGAGCGCCTTCAGCCTTTCGTACTCGGCCTTCACGGCCGGGTCCGAGGCGACAAGCGTGTCGGCGAGCTTGTGGAATTCGTCTTCCATCTTCGCTTGCTCTTCCGGGGACAGCTTGTTGACCACGCCGCCATTGTCGGCCCAGACCTGGTAGGTCTTCTGGACGTTATCGACGCCCCATTTGAACACCGAGGTTTCGGCCGCCCGACCCGCTTCGATGATGGCCTTGCGCACATCCTCGCTCTGCGACTGGAACCAATCCTCATTGACCACCGTAACCGAAACGATCTCGGCAAAGCGCAGGTCGGTGATGTTCTTGCCGATGTCGTAGTATTTGAACGCGGTCAGGATCGGCATGCCGACCAGCATGCCATCGAGCCCGCCGGATTCGAGCTGTGGGATCACTTCGGTCAGTGCCAGCGGCAGCGGGGTGGCGCCTATCAACTCCATCGGTTTGATCTGCATCGGCGAGGCGAAAGTGCGGATCTTCAACCCCTTGAGCCCATCGAGAGTCGTCACCGGCTTCATGGTGAAGACGACCGTCGGGCTGTTGTAGATCGCGCCGATCACGCGCAGCCCCTTGTCGAGGAACATCTCCTCCAGATGCGCCCGGTATTCCGGATCGTGGATAGCGTTGTCGACATCCTGTGGCGTCTTGAACAAGCCAGGCACATCAAAGGCTTGGAAGCGCGGATCGACATTGGTCATGAAGGAGGTCGGAGTGGTGAACGCCTCTATGGTGCCGAGCAGCACGCCTTCGGACATGCGCGGAATGGCGCCGAGCTGGCTTGCCGGATAGATCTCGGTCTTCACCGCATCGCCGACACGTTTGTTGAGCTCATCGGCAAACACCTTCTGCCATTCGTGCTGGACATCGTTGATGGTCGCGGACGCAAGCTTCATGGTCGCCTGTGCGGCAGCCGGCTTGGCGGCGATGGCCAGCGGTAACAGGGCAAGCGCAGTGCCGAATGCCGCGGCTTTGAGGATTGAAGACAGCATCACGTTCCCCTTCTTTCTAAAGCGTTTGACCGAGCGCCAGGGACAGCGCCGGCACATAGGTGATGATGAGCAGCGCGGTGATCTGCACGGCCACGTAAGGCAGCACGCCGCGATAGAGCGAATGCGCCGGCAGGCCCGTGACGGACTGGGCAACGAAGATGTTGAGGCCGAAGGGCGGAGTGAACATGCCGATCGCCAGATTGACCGTCATGACGATGCCGAAATGGATTGGGTCGATCCCGAGCGAAATCGCGATCGGCACGAGCAGCGGCGCAAACACCAGGATCGCCGAAGTCGGGTCGAGGAAGCAGCCGATGACCAACAGCACGACATTGACTGCGAGCAGGAACGTCACCGAATTCATGTCCAGCGACTGGATCGAGGCGACGATCGCCTGTGGCACGCCCTGCGTGGTCAGCACCCAGGTGACGACGCCAGCCGTGGCCACGATCACGAGTATCTGCGCTGACAGCATCGCCGAATTGCCGGCCGCCCGCACGATGTCGCCCCAGCTCATGGTGCGGTAGACGAAGCGCGCAATGACGATCGCATATAGGCAGGCAAAGCCGCCGGCCTCAGTCGGCGAGAAAAGGCCGTTATAGATACCGCCGAGCACGAAGACCGGCATTAGCAGCGCGGCGACGGCGTTCTTGGTGGCCGCCCAGGCGAGCGCCGGGTCGAAGCGGCCGACCACCGGAATCTTCAGCACGATGGCCATGACGATGACGAAGGCGCACATCATCAGCGCCATCAGCAGGCCCGGAAGGATGCCCGCCATGAACAGCCGAGGAATGGATTGCTCCGCCGACAAACCGTAGAGGATCATGGCGATGCTGGGCGGTATGACGATATCGATCGCGCCACTGGAGGCCAGCAGGCCCGCTGACCGTTCCTTGCCGTAGCCTGCGCTCTCGAGCTTCGGGTAAAGCGTCTTGCCGAGCGCAGCCACCGCCGCAACGCTGGATCCGGAAATGGCGCCGAGCACGGTCGAGGCGCCGACTGTCGAAACGGCCAGGCTGCCGGGCAACCGCCCGACCAGTGCCAAAACCCAGGCGATCAGCCTTGAGGCGATGCCGCTCGTGCCCATCAGCTCGCCGGCAAAGACGAAGAACGGAATGGCAAGCAGCGCATAATTGTCCATGCCTCCGAACAAAACCTGATGCAGCGCCACCGGCGGCGTGGGCAGGACGAAGAAGAAGGTGACCGCAACCGCCGCCAGGAAGACCAGGAAAACCGGTGTGCCGAGCGCAAGAAGAACGACGGGGAGAACAGCGAGCGAAGCGGTCATGCTGCCGGGCCCTCATGCGGGTCGTTACGCAGCAGCGCGCTCACGTCGCGAACGAGCATGATCGCGCCGACCAACGTCAGGCCGGCAAAGCCGACAAGCAGCGCAGCATGCGGCACCGACATCGGCACGCCAAGGCCCATGCTCTTGGTGCCGAGCCGGCTGATCTTGCCGACGAAGAGGTCGGAGGCGTAGGTCGCATAGGCGCAGGCAAGCACTGCAGCAGCATCATGCACGACATGCAGCAAATGCTTGAAACGCCCCTTCGCATAAGAGGGTACGAGGTTGATGCTGATGTGGTCCCGCTCGGCCAGCGACAGGATCGCGCCGGCCATCACCACCCAGATCAGGGTGTAGACCATCAGTTCGTCGGTGCCGGTCATGGAAAAGCCGAACAGGTAGCGGCCCGAGGCGTTCACGACGTTCACGCCCACCACGAACAGGAGCACGATGCCCAGCACGGTGTGCAGCAGCCTGCCGCTCGATCGCGCCAGCTGCAAAGCCTCCCATTTGTGTGTCATGCGGCCCTGTCTCTCCCCCACAGCCGACTGCATCGCCTACTCCCGATTTTCGAGAATCCGGCGGATGGCCACCAGTTTCCTGGCCCTTTCGCCTTGCAATGCCGTGATTTGTTCTAGTGTGTAGGCAAACATGCCCTCGCCCGATTTGAGGCCGAGCTTGCCATCCCCGGTCCTATCCAGCACCAGTGGCGAGATGTCCTTGCGGTCCGCCAGGTCGGCATTGAGGAAGGAGGACACGGACTTGTAGATGTCGAGGCCCGCCATATCGAGCAGAGCCATGGGACCGACCACCGCAATCTTGTAGCCGATGCCCCAGGAGACGCAGGTGTCGAGATCCTCGGGCTCGATCACGCCGCGTTCGACAAGATCCACTGCCTCGCGCAGTAGCGCGTAGAGCACGCGGTTTTCGACGAAACCGGGCACGTCCTTCTTCACCACCACCGGCAGCAGGCCAAGCGAGCGGATGAGGTCGCGAATGGTCGCGACGGTTTCCGGCGCGGTCTTTTCGCCGCCAATCACCTCGATCATCGGGATGATGTGCGGCGGGTTCGACCAGTGCATGCCGACGAAGCGTTCGGGATGCGAGATATGCGCCTGAAGCTTGGTGATCGGTATGCCCGACGTGTCGGATGCCACGATCACAGACGGCCCGATCAGCGCGTCGACGGCGCGATAGGTCTCGGCCTTGATGTCGATGTTTTCGGGCACGTTCTCGATCACCAGATCAGCGCCCTCCACGGCTTCCGCAATGCTGGCGACGAAGCTCACTGTGCCGGCGCCGCCAGTCGGAGCCTCGATGCCCAGACGATCGAGGGCGCCGCCGGCGATTTCGAGCATGCTGCGCGCACGGTCGATCGCCGCCTGCGACACATCATAGGCGGCGACGTCCAGCCCGCCACGCGAAAGCCGCGCGGCGATGCCGGGTCCCATGGTGCCGAGACCGATGAGGGCGACACGCTTGATCATCAGGCTGCCCTGGTCGACTGTGCCACGCCGGTGGCCACCTTGAAGGCCGGGCGCTCGGCCATTGCCGCTGCCCAGCGTTCCAGGTTCGGCAGCGCGGGACGTTCGATCTTGAAGTCGACGCAGCGCTTGAGGATCGGTGCGCAAGCGATGTCGGCAATCGTCAGCTTGCCGAGCGCAAGGAACTCCCTGCCTTCGAGATGGGCATTGATGATCTTGAGCTGGGCAACCAGATCGCGGACCTGTTCCTTGTACTCGGCCGTCTGCTCCTCCAGCGTCAGCTTCGAGCCCTTGAAGGCGGCGAGATAGCCGGGATTGACCGCGGCCAGCAGGAAATCCATCCAGCGTTCCACCTCGGTCTTTTCGGCCGGGGTCGCACCTGTCAGGTGCTCCCCGCCGAAGGCCGCTAGATAGCGCAGGATCGTGTTGGATTCCCACACCACCGTCTTGCCGTCGACCAAGGTCGGAACCTTCGAGGTCGGGTTCAGTGCCTTGTATTCGGCGGTCTGGGTGTTCTCGAACTGGCGGCCGTAATCCTCGCGCTTGTAGCGCGCGCCCAGTTCCTCGAGCATGAAGATGACTTTCTGGACATTGCCGGAAGTCTGGCGGCCTAGCAGCTGGTACATGTGGGGTCTCCTCGATTTCTCTTCCGCTCAGGCCTTGGGAGCCAGCGGTTTGTAGACAATGGCGTCCATCTCGATCTTGGTGTTGATGACGGCGCGTGCCTCGACCGTGGTGCGCGCGAGCACGGCATCGCCGATGCCTTCCAGGAATGCCTTGTTGTAGCGGCCGAAGTCGCGCACATCTTCGAGATAGGTGGTGATGCGCACGACGTCGGACAGCGTGGCCCCCTCATGCGCGATCACGCGCTCGATGGTCTTCAGCGTCGCCAGCGTCTCTTCCTCGATGGTGCCGCTGATCATGTTGTTGTTCTCGTCCTTCGGCACCTGGCCGGAGACGAAGATGTAGTCGCCGGCGCGAACCGCCGGATGGAACGGCAGGTTCGGGTTCTTCTTGCCGATGGCATAGTGGGTGTCGGATTTCCTCGTGCTGTCGCCCATGCCCGAACTCCTAGAAAACGCTCGTTTCGATGATGTCCACGCCACGGATGCGGTCGATCAGATAAAGGATGCCGCGATCGTCGATGGTGACGTCGTTTGAAGAGGCCCGGTCCGCGCCGGCCGGCGCGTCGGGAAGGAAGTGCCCCACTTCCTTTGGCGCGAACGGGTCGGCGATGTCGACAAGGCGCAGGCCTTGCGCGAACCAGGCAAAAGGAATGATGCTGCCCTTGAAGCGTTCCGACGGTTGGTGGCAGCCGGTCATCGGCGGCTGCGGCGCGCCGTCGGGATCGATGCCCGGCACCTGGAAGGTCGAGATCGGCAGCGGATTGGTTTCGTCGGTGATGTCGTAGATCCAGGTGAAGGCGGGCGCATGCGGATGCAGCTTGGCCACGTCTTCGTCGGCCACCACCATGATGTTGCGCCCCTTGAGCGGCTGCGGGATGGGCAGGCAGGTGTGCGTCGGATGCGGGAAGGCGGGACTGGAGTTCACGTGACTGATAAGCGTCGGCTTGCTCATGTCCGAAATGTCCAGAATGAACAGACCATGATGCCAGTAGCTGACGTAAAGCCGGTTGCCCATGCGCAGCGGATGGTGGCAGCGCGGCGTGACATAATCGTGCCACGGATATTCCTCACCACCGGCTGTCCACTGACCCGGAATCCACCAGCGCCCGACCTCGACCGGGTTCACCGGATCGATCAGGTCGAGGATCATGACGATATTGCCGACATAGCCTTCAGCGGTCGGCGAGATATAGGCATAGCGGCCGTCATAGTCGTAGCGATGGACGCCTTTGCCGCCAGTGAGCCACTTGGAGATGAGCTTCGGCTGGTCCGGCTTGCTGGTGTCGTAGATCGCCAGGCCACCGCCGAAATCGGCCGGGCCTTCGCTACCGAAGCGCTCGTGATTGATGATCATCAACCCGTCCTTGGCGCGCACCTTGTGCGAGTGCCAGCCCACCGGCACATCGATGGTGGTGATCTTCCTCGGGTTCCGCGGGTCTGAAATGTCGACGAGCGTGGTGCCGCTCGGCGGGCGCATATGGCCGATGTAAAGAATGTTGCCGTCGACCCAGACCTGGCCTCCGCCCGGGCAGTCGATGTGGCCGATATGCTTGGTATTGAACGCGGAAACCAAATGCGTACGCCTTCTTGCTAGTGCGTTGCTTGGATGCGGATGCGCCGCAACCCGCGGCGCGTCACGATGAAGGAGGTCTCAGGCGAGGCGGAGCAGGTCGCCAGCCTGGTTGCGGCCCCAGCGCTTATAGAGAAGCAGTGCCTTCTGGGTCGGCGCGTCGGTCGCGCCGAAGAAGATCACCGGCTCGGTCGCGGAGCCGTTCACATGTTCGACCCAGCAGCCGCCGGGCACGGCCAGCGTATCGAACTGGTTCCAGTCGTAGCGCTTGCCGTCGATGATCGAGTAGCCGGAACCGCGGAACGGAGCGAGCAGAAGGCTGGCGGTCTCGCGCTGCGGCAGCGTCTTCTCGCCCGGACGCAGCATCTGAACGTAAAAGTTGATGGTCCTGAACACCGGTCCGCCGGTGGTCGGATCGACATAGTCGACCACGATGCCCTCATGCGGGTCGCCGTCCCAATCCTTATGGGCGTCGAGAACAGCTTCCATCTTCTCCCAGCGATAGACATACATGGGCGAAGACAGACCACCGCCGCGCTTGTGGTCGACGAAACGCGGCATCAGGCCACCCTCGCCATAGATGCGCTGCGAATAGTCGGACGGATAGCGCGCCGTCTGGACTTTCTTCTCGACTTCCTTGCCGTTCTCCATCTCGGTGTATTTGTGATCGAAGTGAACGGCGTGGAGCGTCTCGACCAGCGGCAGGTCGAGCACCGAAAGATTGACCGCCTGCTCGCCGCCCACGGTGCCGTGGTTGTGCCAGGCGTCGTTCGGCGTCAGCACCATGTCGCCGGGGCCGAATACGATGTCTTCGCCCTCAACGCCCGTGAAATTTCCCTTGCCGGTCAGGCCAAAACGGATGGCGCTCGGCGAGTGCTTGTGCGGCGGCATGATCTCGTCAGGGTCGTTGAGGCGATAGGCCGTGTACATGGTGCTGACCGAGGCGCGCTTGGGCGCGAGACCCGGGTTGACCAGGATCAGCGAGCGGCGCTCGCTGTCGTCCATCGTCACCAGCTCGGCCGCCCGCTGCAGCAGCGGCTCGATATCCTTGTAGGACCAGACGAAGGGAATAGCCTTCGACGTGGCCATGAGCTGCTTGATCTCGTCGTGGTCGACACCCTCGCTGGTCGCCCAGAACGGGAACATGTTCTTGGCGTAGAGGTCGTCATAGAGGCCCTTCAGAGCCTCCTGCTTATTGGTTCTGGTGTCGCTCTTGGCGTCGGCGGTCATGTCGGGCACCCCTCCTTCGGTAGTCTCATCGTTTAACCATCTCAACCATAATGAGGATGGTTTTGCTCGACAATCTTTGTTCTTGTGAAACTGGCAGTTTTTGGTTGAGGCTGTCAAGCCCCAATGAAAGCGGACGAAAGCATGAGGTCCATGTTTCATAAATCGGCGTAATATGTTGACATCACGAGATTTTCTGGCAAATCAAGATGCGCCAGCGACAGCTTGTGCCGCCGCGCCATTTATTCAACCATACCATTTAGGTCTTTCAACCAAATAGAATTTTGGTTGAAACCAGCATTTCTCAGGCTGCGATTTCCTGCGTCACGCGCTGCCGGATCAGGTCCGATGCCTTTTCGGCGATCATGATGACCGCGGCGTTGATGTTGCCGCATACGAGATCCGGCATTACGGCGGCGTCGACCACGCGCAGGCCCTGGACGCCGCGCACCCTCAGCTCCGGATCGACAACCGAATCGCTGTCAACGCCCATCCGGCATGTTCCCGCCGGATGGTGAACCGTGATCGAGGTCTTGCGGATGTGCTCGTCGATCTCGTCGTCGCGCTGACACGACGGACCCGGGAAGAATTCTGCCGCTATGAACGGCTTCATCGACGGCTGCGCGGCAAGGTCGCGCGCCACACGGAAGCCGGCGCGAAGCGATTCCCAATCGCGCGGCGAGGACAGGAAGTTCTGGTAGATCAGAGGCGCTGCCGAAGGATCGTTAGAAGCCAGTTTCACGCTGCCCCGGCTCTCGGGCTGCACCGCCACGATGCGCGTGGCAAAGCCATCTGGGAACGGCGCCTTGAAGGGCGGCATATAGGGCCAGGCGGCAAGCGGCGCGGCGGTGAACAGAAGCTGCACGTCGGGCAGCGGACGCGTCTCGTCACTCTTCAGGAAGGCAACCACACCACCCGGCACATCGCCGGAAAAGCCGCTGCCGGTGAGATAGGTTTTGAGGAAATCGAGACCGATCCTGTCTGCCCGCATCATACGATGGAATGGCCCAGGCTTGCGCCGCCGGTACATCACTATCACCGAGACGTGGTCCTGCAGGTTCTTGCCGACTTGCGGCCTGTCGACCTTGGCCTCGATGCCCAGCCCGGCAAGCTCCTCGCGGCCGCCGATGCCAGACAACATAAGCAGTTGCGGGCTGTTGATCACCCCGCCCGCCAGCAGCACTTCGCGCTTTGCCAACGCCGTTCGCGCCTGCCCGTCGCGCGTATAAGCGATGCCAGTCGCGCGGCCATTTTCGAGCAATATCCGGGTGGCCATGGCCCTCGTAAGAACCGTGAGGTTGCGCCGGCCCATGGCCGGGCGCAGATAGGCCGATGCCGTGGAGCAGCGGCGGCCGTTGCGGATCGTCATCTGCAGTCGGCTGAAGCCCTCCTGCTCGGCACCGTTGTAGTCGTCGGTCTGCGGATATCCCGCATTCCGACTGGCCGTGGCGAAGGCCTCGATCAGGTCGTCCTTATAGCGGCAGCGCTGCGTATTGACCGGTCCTCCGGCGCCGCGCTGGGCGCTTGCGCCACCCTCCCAGTTCTCCTGCTTCTTGAAGTAGGGCAGCACCTTTTCGAAGGACCAGTCCGTCAACCCGTTCGCGGCCCAGCGGTCGTAGTCGCCCTTGTTTCCGCGCACATAGGCCATCGCGTTCGTGGAAGACGATCCGCCGATGACCTTGCCGCGTGCGCACTCCACCTTGCGGCCGCCGACATTGTCCTCCGGCTCGCAGAAATACATCCAGTCGTGCCGGCGCTCGGTGAGAATCTTGCCCCAACCGAGAGGGATGTGGATCATCGGGTCACGGTCCCAGTCGCCCGCCTCCAAAAGCAGAACGGAAACCGACGGATCTTCTGTCAGGCGGTTGGCCAGCACACAGCCAGCCGATCCCGCGCCCACCACGACATAGTCATAGGTTTCCCCCACTTGCATGCTCAATTCCCCGGATTGGATTTTCTTCGCCGCGTATCGCGACGCGTTTCATATCAACCGACACTCAACCATTGTCGAGTTATGGTTGTCAACCAAAGTCGATATGGTTAGATTGGTTGACGCTCCGCTATAGTTCCTGCATAGAGCGCGTTACCTTATTACCAGAGCCCCATCGCCGGCTCCCGGCGCGCAGTAGTTTGAGGAGACTGGATATTGACGGAATATGAGCCTGAGGTCGCGCCGTCCGAGCTGGACGAGATCGTCGCGGCAGTTCGTCGGATACAGCAGGAAGAAGGCAAGCTCCCCTCGGAACGGGACCTGGCCGAGCAGTTGAACGTGAAGCGCCACCAGCTGCGCAAGGCGCTCGAAGCGCTGCGCCGGGTGGGCGACCTGGAGCCGGCGCGCTCCAAGCGCGCTGTCGCTGCTCTGCCCCGATATGGCGAGGAGCTTATCCGGCTGACCAATCCGCTCGAGGTGATCGAGCTGCGCCTCATCCTGGAGCCCAGCCTGGCACGGCTGGCCTCGCTGCGCGCCTCGCCCTTCGAGATCGCACGCATCGCCGATGCCGCGTCCACGCAGGATCACACCCGCTCAGGAGAGGTGGACCTTACCTTCCACATGGCGATCGCCAGCGCGGCGCGAAACCATCTGGCGGGTGAATTCTACAAGATGCTGCGCCAGGTCGGCGTCGACGCCCGTGTGCAGGTCGCGCACACCGAACCAGCCACCTGCCCCAAGCGCATCGGCCAGCGCGACAGCGAGCATCGGCTGATCGCCGACGCCATCGCCAGGCGCGATCCGGACGCGGCAGAGGCCGCCATGCGAAACCATCTGCTGGCCGTGCAGAAGCGGATCATGGAGCGCGGCAACGCGGGCATCGCCGCCGCCTGACACAGGTCTCACCAAACATCGTTCATAGTTCTACTGGGAGGGGAACATGACCCGGCACTTCGATGTGCTGGTCGTTGGCGCCGGTTCGGCCGGCTCGGCGATCGCAAGCAGACTAAGCGAGGACGCGACCTGCCGGGTCGGCCTGATCGAGGCGGGCCATATGCCCGCTGACCCCGATATCGCCGACCCGCTGAAGTGGACTCAGATACAGGGGCGCGACTACGACTGGGCCTATAGGACAACGCCGCAGCCGTTTACCGCCAACCGCGTCCATGAATGGCCACGCGGCAAAGTAGTGGGCGGCTCCAGCTGTCTGCACGCCATGGCCTATGTTCGCGGCCATCCGGACGATTTTGTGCCATGGGAAAAGGCGGGCGGCGCGCGCTGGTCCTACGAAGGGCTTCTCCCCTATTTCAAGCGCAGCGAGGCTTTTGCTGCTTTCCCCGCAGCCTCGCGTGGCAACACCGGCCCGCTCGACGTCATCTTGCCCGAGGAAGCAGTCAGCCCGATAGCCCGCGCCTATATGGCCGCCGGCAATGCGCTCGGCGCACCCAAGATCAGTGACCACAATACCAGCCCGCTTAACGGCACCACGCCCAATTCGCTCAACATCCGCGATGGACGCCGCCTGAGTGTTGCCGACGCCTATCTTACGCCTGAGGTGCTGGCACGCCGGAACCTCACCTTGCTCAACGGGTACGAGATCGAGCGCATCGAGTTCAACGGCACACGTGCAGCGGGAGTGCTTGCCGTTGTTGATAGAATAGCAGAGCGGGTCTCGGCCGATCGCGTGGTGCTCTGCGCCGGCGCCATCTCCTCTCCGCTGATCCTTATGCGCTCCGGCATCGGCGATCCTGAAGCGCTGCGTTCGGCCGGCATTCACTGTCACATCGAAAGCCGCGAAGTAGGCGCCAATCTGCAGGACCATCTGCTCGCCCTCGGCAATGTCTACCGCTCGAAGAAACCGGTGCCGCCCTCGCGCCTGCAACACTCGGAATCGCTGATGTACCTGCACAGCAAGGACGTTACTCGTGCTTACGGCAGCCCGGATATAGTGCTGGGTTGCGTCGTCGCCCCTTCAGCCGCCGAAGGGCTTGAAGCCCCAGCCTATGGCTCGGCCTACACCATCCTCTGCGGTGTCACGCACCCGACGAGCCGGGGCCGTATCCTGCCGGGCGGGCCAACCCGCAGCGACACGCCGATCATCGATCCGCATTATCTCGAAACCGAATATGACCGCCTCACCTTCCGCACGGCGCTGAAGATCGCACGCGAAGTCGGTCATCATTCCGCACTGGCGGAGTGGCGAGACGTCGAGATACAGCCAGGGCCCGCCGCTCACACCGACGCGGCGCTGGACGATTTCATCGCCCGCGCCGCCTCGACGCACCATCACCCTTGCGGCACCTGCCGCATGGGCGGCGACGATAATGCCGTGGTCGACCCCTCCCTGCGAGTAAAGGGGCTGGAGAATGTCTTCGTCGTCGACGCCTCGATCATCCCCCAAATTCCCAGCGGTCCGATCAACGCGGCTGTTGTCGCTATCGCGGAAAGTTGGGCCGCCAGCGCTCCGTCTCTCGCATGACTCTGCCAATCGAGGATTGGGCGTGGAGAACAGCTGCGAACGGCAATCTGCGGCCACATCGGAAAGGGCCAGAAATCCCGCTGCATATTCTGGACATTTAGCCTCGAAGGCTCCACGCTTGGCGTAGCTCTCATTGCAGAACCGCCACCAAGAAAGCTTCAATGCCACTCAAAGTGCTTTCAGAAAGCAGTCGTGAAACATTCGGCGCTCCCAGCCTTCCGCGGATGCGGAAAGAGATCGATGGAATGCCGGAAGCGCTTTCGCGCATCGGAAAGTACATTCTCGACAATCCGGAAAGGGTTGTCCGCTCCTCTCTTGCAGAACTTGCGGTGCTGGCGCAAAGCGGCGAAGCCAGCGTAGTGCGCTTCTGCAAGCATCTCGGCTATGCCGGCTATCGCGACCTCAAGATCGCCCTGACCGCCGAACTCGCAAGTCAGCGAACCTCCCGCCTCAAGCGGGTTTCCAATGTCGGTGGCCTGACGCCTCTGGCGGACCGACTTGGCAACGCGATCAACGGCACCGCCCAAAACCTCGATCCAGAATTGCTGCTTCGACTGGCGATCCAACTCAAAAACAGCCGGCGCATCGATATCTTCGGCGCCGGAATCTCGGGCATCGTGGCTGAGATGGTCGCATACCGACTCATGCGCGTCGGCCTAATCGCCCAGGCATTCCAGGACGCCACGCTCGCCCACGAGGTGATCACGAGGTTCGACTCGTCTTGCGTGGCTATCGGCATTTCGGAGATGGGACTGACCCCGGACACGGTGCGCTTCCTGAGCGGCGCTCGGGCAGCTGGGGCCTTTACCCTGGCAATCACCGGCCGAGCGAATAGTCCGCTTACCCAAAATGCGGATGCCGTGCTGCTTGCTGTTGCCGTCGATCCACCGCCCATAGCCGGGGAAATGACTGCGGTCCCAGCCAAGATTTTGCTTGTGGAAGCGCTGGCCGGTGCGATCGCTGCCGAATGATGCCGGCTAAGTAGCGCATATCGATATGGAGTTTTAATCCACGACTGTCATCCAGATGAAATAAAACTCCGCCATGGTCCTCCCGAAATCAGTGGGACAGAGCATGACGGCGACCGTATCCATTTCCTCGATCGAAAAGAATTTCGGCGCGACGAAGACGCTGAAGGGCGTTTCCGTGGATGTCGCGGCCGGTGAATTCCTGACCCTTGTCGGCCCTTCCGGCTGCGGAAAATCCACTCTTCTGCGCATTATCGCCGGCCTCATCCCGCAGGATGGCGGCACGATCAGCATCGATGGAGCGCCTGTCGACCATCTGCTGCCCAAGGCGCGCGACGTCTCGATGGTTTTCCAGAGCTATGCGCTCTATCCGCATATGAGCGTTCGCGAGAATATCGCCACGCCGCTCAAAGTCCGGCGTTTGAGCAGCTTCGCGCGCTGGCCACTTGTCGGCAAATTTGCCCCGGGCCAGGCTGCCGCCCGCGCAGAGATTGCCGAGGCGGTGAAGCAGGTGGCGGCGCAAGTGGAGATCGAGGCGCTGCTCGACCGACGCCCGGCCCAGCTGTCGGGAGGTCAGCGCCAGCGCGTGGCGCTTGCCCGCGCCATGGTGCGCCAGCCGCGCGTCTTCCTGATGGACGAGCCGCTTTCCAATCTCGATGCCCGCTTGCGCGTCCACATGCGCGGCGAACTCTCCGAACTACACCAGCGTCTGGGCGCAACCTTCATCTACGTCACGCACGATCAGGTCGAAGCCATGACCATGTCGACCCGTGTGGCCTTGATGATGGATGGCGAAATCGTGCAGGTCGCAACGCCGGATGAAATCTACACCAACCCGGCAGATGTTCGCGTTGCTCGCTTCATCGGTAGCCCGGAAATCAATCTCCTCCAGGGCCGAGCCGACCCGCAAGGACGTATCTCTATCGCAGGGCGCGCAACGGCCCTTCGCACGGAGGCAGTCGGCCAGTTGACGGTCGGTTTGCGCCCGGAAATTCTGACCATTGACGACGGCTCGTCGGACATTGTCATCGACGGTCGGCTGCAGCGTGTCGAGCGGCTCGGCCATGACGTGCTGCTCCATGTGCGCAACGACGGTAGCGACAGGAAGAATATGACACTTCGCGTTTCGGCGGCGGAACTCGAAGCGCTGCAGATGAGCGGCCGGCTGGAGGAAAACTTCACCATTGGCGCACGCGCAACAGCGGCCCTCCTGTTCGATGCGGATGGCAAGCGGCTGCCGGCCATTCATGGCGCAACTGCATCGGAGCCGCTCACCTACTCCTCAGGCCGCAAGCTGGTGGGCGTCTGATCATGACCATGGTTCTGTCGTCTCACCCGATCGGCCGCACTCCCCGGCGCCGGCTCGGCGCCGAGATTGCGCCATCGATCGCATATTGGTTCGCCACACCATCGATCATCCTGCTTGTCGGCACCATGCTGCTGCCGATCGTCGTGATGATCGCCATGAGCTTCACCGACTACGAGCTCGGAGCGCTCGACTTTTCCTTCGTCGGTTTCGACAATTATGTCTCGCTCTGGGGAGACAAGACCTTCTGGCGATCGCTGCTCAACACGGCCTACTACGTCGCTTTGGTCGTTCCGGCATCGGTCATCATCGGGCTTGTTCTCGCGGTCATGGTCAACGGGCTGAAACGAGGCCGCAGGTTCTACCAAATTGCCTTCTTCCTGCCGGTGACCTCGACCCTGATCGCCATGGCGACCGTGTGGAAATACCTGCTTCACGGCAAGATCGGTCCGGTCAATCACCTACTCACTGCCATCGGCCTGCCCGGCATGGAGTTCTTCGGTGATCCGTCGCTGGTAATGCCAGCACTTGCCATCATCGGTGTCTGGTCGCTCGCTGGTTTCAACATGGTGCTGTTCACTGCCGGCCTTACCGCAATCCCGCAGGAGCTCTACGAAGCTTCTGCCGTCGACGGCATCGACAATCCGATCGAGCGCTTCTTCACCGTGACGCTGCCCATGCTCGGGCCGACCACGATGTTCGTGATCATCACCACCTCGATCACGGCTTTCAAGGTGTTCGACACCGTTGCGGTGCTGACCCGCGGCGGCCCCCAGGGCGCCAGCGACGTGCTGCTCTACGTCAACTATCTTGAGGGCTTCCAATACATGCGTATCGGCCTCGCCTCGGCCATCACCGTCGTTTTCCTGGGCATCATCCTGCTTTTGTCCCTGGTTCAGGCCAAGGTGCTGGAACGGAAGGTTCACTACTGATGTCGCGCCCCGGTTCCTTCTTCATGCGAATGGGCCTGACGCCCGGCCAGATCGCAATGCATGCCTTCCTGCTGGCCTGCGCCTTCGCAATGCTGTTTCCGTTCTACTGGATGGTACTGACCGCGTTTCGTCCATCGCAGGAGGTGTTTTCGGCAACGTTCCACTGGCTGCCGCAGACCTTTGTCGGTTTCGACAATTTTCGCGAGGCCTTCGCCAAAGCGCCGCTGCTGCGCTTCATGGCCAATGGCGCGATCATCTGCTCCGGCATTCTCGCGGTGCAGCTGCTGACGGCGATCCCTTGCGCCTATGCCCTGGCGAAATACGAGTTTCGCGGGCGCAACCTGCTCTTCGCACTCGTGCTCTTTGCCCTTTGCGTTCCCGTCCAGGTGCCGGCTCTGCCACTCTACATGGGTCTTGCGTTTACCGGGACGCTCGACAGCTACTTTTCGCTGATGCTGCCGTTCTTCCTGTCGGTCTTCGCAATCTTCCTGTTCCGCCAGGTGTTTCGTTCGTTCCCTGACGACATCATCCATGCTGCGCGATTGGACGGCATGGGCGAGATGGAAATCCTCTGGCGGGTCGTCGTCCCGAGCGCCAGCCCGGCCATTGCAGCCTTTGCGGTGTTCTCCATCACCGCGCACTGGAACGACCTTTACTGGCCGCTGATAGTCGTCACCAGCCCCGAGCTCGCACCGCCGCCGCTCGGCATGATGTATTTCAGCGATACGGATCTCGGCTCCAGCTTCGGCGCACTGATGGCCGCTGCGACCTTGCTGACCGCGCCGCTGACGATCCTTTTCCTGTTTGCCCAGCGTCACTTCGTCCAAGGCGTCACCATGACCGGCGTGAAGTGAAACTTCGCTTTCGCCGTGAGCCGAATGGTTCGGCCCATGGCAGCGGCTGCGGCCGAAAGAATGGGATCCGAACATCCTCCATCGGATCCCGGTAACCACCCCATAGCTCATCCAACTCTCAAGGAGAAAATGATGAAATCCCTCATGCAGGCCGCTCTGGTCGGCGCCACCATGCTCGGCGCGTCCGCTGCTTACGCGGACCCGATCACCATCGAAGTCGAGCACTTCATGCCGGCTCACAACGTCTTCCATGAGAAGGTCGCCGCTGCCTTCATGGAGAAGCATCCCGACATCGTCATCAAGTTCCGCAACGCGCTGCCGAGCTATGACGAGCAGCATCAGGCGCTGCTGCGCGAGGCCATCACCAACAATCTCCCCGATGTTTATCACTCCGGCTATCACCTGCTGCCGGAAGTCGTGCATCAGCTCGAAAAGCGCGGCCAGGTCATCGCGCTGGACGACTACATGGCCAAGGAAGGCGAAGCCTGGGTCAACACCAACTACGAGCCGTCGATCCTCAATCTCGGCAAGGTTGACGGCAAGCAGTACGGCATCGGCTTCAATGCCTCCACGCCGATCGTTTTCTACAACGCCGATCTCGTCAAGCAGGCCGGCGGCGATCCCGAACACTTCCCGACCAACTGGGCGGACATGATCGCGCTGGGCGCCAAGATCAAGGAGCTCGGCGGCGATGTCGATGGCTTTGCCTATGACATCCATGCCTGGCCGGACGACTGGCTGTGGCGCTCGCTCATCCTCCAGCAGGGCGAGCAGATCATGAAGGAAGACAACAAGACGGTTGCCTTCGACGGTGGCTCCGGCCTCAATGCCCTGAAGCTGGCTCGCAGCTTCGTCACCGACGGCAAGATGGTTCTGCGCGACTATGAGCAGTCGCGCCAGCAGTTCGCCGCCGGCAAGCTCGGCATCATCTTTGCCTCGCCGAACAGCGCGCGCGGCTTCTCTGACCTGATCGGCAACCGCTTCCAGCTCATGTCGTCGACCTATCCGGTTGCGAACCTTGAAAAGGGCGTCGTGCCAACCGGCGGCAACGGCATGATGATCCTGGCCAAGGACAAGGCAAAGCAGGACGCGGCCTGGGAATACATCAAATTCGCGACCAGCGCCGAAGGCCAGACGATCGCCGTTCTCGGCTCGGGCTATATGCCGACCAACAAGGCGGCTCTCGCGCCCCAATATCTCGGCAAGTTCTATGAAGAGAACCCGAACTGGTACACCAGCATCAAGCAGATCTCCCGCGCGGCTCCCTGGGGCGGCTATCCGGGCACCAATGGCGTAAAAATCTGGCGCATGCAGCGCGACATCATCGGCCAGGTGATGAGCGGCGACGTTACGCCTGAGGACGGTCTCGCCAAGATCACCGAGGAAACCAACGCGCTTCTCCCGAAGTAATTTCCCTCACCACTAGAAATCCGCCGCGCGTGAAACCACGCGCGGCTCTTCATCAGGTTAAAGCTTTGATAGATCTTGTAATTTTTGATTGCGACGGCGTTCTCGTCGACAGCGAAATCCTCGCCGCGCAGGTTACCTGCCAGACGCTCGATGCCATCGGGCTAACGATGTCGGTCGAGGATACTATCTCCTCGCTGGTCGGTCTCGATGCAATGGCGGCACGGCGCAAGCTTGAGACGATCCACGGCGTTCCTTTGCCGGTCGATTTCGAGGCCCGCCTTGCCGAGCGGCTAGATCACGCGTTCAACACACAACTGAAGCCCATCGCAGGCATCGCAGAACTGCTGCGTGGCCTCGATCAGCCTTACTGCGTCGCGTCCAACAGCGGCCGTGAGCGTCTTCGTTGTACCTTTGCCGCGACCGGGCTTGCGCCACTGGTCGAGGGACGCGTGTTCAGCGCCGACGATGTTGCGCGCGGCAAACCCGCACCCGACCTCTTCCTCTACGCCGCCAAGACCATGGGCGGCGTTCCCCCCGAAAGGTGCCTCGTCATCGAGGACAGCGTGACCGGCGTCACCGCGGCCCGGGCCGCGGGCATGCGCGTCATCGGTTTCTGCGGCGGCGGCCACATATTGCCGGGCCACGACCAACGTCTGCTGTCACTCGGCGCCGATCGCATCATGACGGATCATTACCAGCTCGCCGCCCTTCCCTGGCTGGTTACCGGTGTTTCGGCGGTCGTCAGCGCCTAGATTCCACCCTGCACATAAAGGACATCACCATGAGCAGCGTCGCTCCTTTCTCCCTGCCCGGTCGCTTCCTGCGCGGCAACATCCACACCCACACGACCCGCTCAGACGGAGCGCTTTCAGTCGAGGACGTGATCAAGGCCTATCGCAACTCGGGCTACGACTTCCTGTCGATCACCGATCACTTCCTGAAGCAGTTTGACTTTCCGATCACCGACACGCGCGCATTCAGCGACGAGAATTTCACCATGCTCCTCGGCGCCGAGGTTCACGCGCCGCGCACAGAGGTGAGCGATATCTGGCACCTCGTCGCAGTCGGCTTGCCGCTCGATTTCGCGCCGACTTCCCCGGACGAGGACGGCCCCGCACTTGCTCGTCGCGCCAAGGCCGCCGGCGCATTCGTCGGCATCGCCCACCCAGGCTGGTACAGCCTGTCGCTGGCGGACGCCGAGACGCTCGTTGACGCCGCCCATTCGGTGGAGATCTACAACCATGGCTGCCAGGTCATGCATGACAAGGGCCATGGCGCCTATCTGCTCGACGGCCTGCTCGACAAGGGTTACCGCCTGACCACCTATGCCTGCGACGACGCGCACTTCAAGGCAGCCGATTTCGGCGGCGGCTGGATCGAATTGAAGGCCGAGACCAACAGCCCCGAGCACATTCTGGAAGCGCTGAAGAACGGTCACTTCTACTCGACCCAGGGTCCGCGCATCGACGATATCGATGTGACCGAGGATCGCGTCGAGGTTCGCTGCTCGCCGGCATCGCGCGTGCTGGTCGCGGGGCAGGGCTATCTGATGAGCCACAGCAGCGGCATATCGATGACCCGCACCGCCGTCTCGCTGGCTCCGCTGGAAAAGAGCCCCTGGCTGCGCGTCATCGCAATCGATGATACCGGCCGCAGCGCCTGGTCGAACCCGATCTGGAAGTAATTTGGCTTTTTCGTGAACCGCACGGGACGCTGGCCAGCTATTCGATGACCTGGCGTCCCATTGCTGGTCTGCTTCGGGCGAAACGCAGGATCCTGTCCCCTCAAAACAATCGCGGGTCGAGCGAGAAGGGTTCCTGATCAATGATGCGAACATTCGCTGCGGCGGCATGGCCTTGGTTGATCAGCACGTTCAGATCTGGAGAACCGCCAATAGGCACGATGGCTGACGGGACGCGCAACAACAATGTCGAGCGTCCCTCATGCCAGGCGTCGCCCCTCTCCTGGCTCCAGGCCTCGTTTCGGCGCCAGTCGGCCGGCAGATCGGTCAAACGGACATCCTGCACAGGCACGCCGTCGGGCACCTCATAGCAGACCATGACAAGCTCCGGCAGCAGCGCTGGGTCCTCGATATGGACGAGCTTTTCGAGGACGCAAAGGGCAGGAGAAGTGGCGCAATAGGTTACGGCATGGCCGACAGTGTTCCAGCGGCCATCGAAATGCAGCCCATAGCCACCGTCGAGCGCCTGCGCATGCTGCTTACCCGACAGGCGCCACAGCAACATCAGGCGGCAGCGCCCCAGGCGATCTTGCCTAGGATTGTCTCAATCACGCGCGCCCCAGCCTCTGTTTGGGCAACGACGAGCGGGGTCTCGCCGCCGAGTTCAGTAAGAGAACGACGTAGCCAGCGATTGGCCTTTTCCTGATCACCAAAGGTCTGCTCCGCCAAGGACTGGACGCGCAAGAGGCGAACGGCACGATCCGATTCATCGACCGTCAGCGGTTGCTGCTTGTCGGCGCGATGGCGGCGTGTCCGCTGCGGAATCACGAACCTCTCGATTTCCTGCTCGGTCATTCCGGCCTGACTGAGACCACGCAGGGCGGACAGCGGAAGCCTGTTGCGAACGGCTAGAGCGAGATCGGCTTGCGAACGCACGATCCTGCCGAGCACGCTCTGACCGCCGAGCTTTCGCGCGACCTCTTCCACAATGGCGATCGACATGACAGCCTCCTTGAATGGCAACTTGCCGTAGATATATGCGGCATATTGCCGTTTAACAAGGCCGGCAATCTCAAGCAAGTCTGCCCTCCCTTGCAACGACGAACATGCAATTGCCTCTTAAGCCCGCCTTAAGGAGGAACTACAAAGCGCGCACGGTCGAAACGGAAAATGGGTCATGCGAATACTGATCGTCGAGGATGACGATATCCTGCGGGACGGGCTGAAGGTTGGTCTCTCGCTTGCCGGCTTCACTACCGATGCGGTCGCCACTTGCGAAAGTGCGTTGGCAGCACTGGCGGCAAACAGCTTCGATGCCGTCGTGCTCGATCTGATGCTGCCCGATGGCTCCGGGCTCGACGTGCTGAAATCCCTGCGGGCGGCACGCGACGAGACGCCGGTGCTGCTGCTCACCGCCCGAGATCGCGTCGCCGACCGCATCGCCGGCCTTGACAGTGGTGCCGACGACTATCTGGGCAAGCCTTTCGATCTCGACGAGGTCGCGGCGCGGATGCGTGCCCTTACCCGTCGCTCCAACGGCCGCTCAAACGCCGAACTGCAATGGAACGACATCAGGCTGGTTCCTGCCAGCCAGTTGGTGGAGCGGGCCGGTAGGCCAATACGCCTGTCCCGGCGCGAATTTGCCACGCTGCAGGTGCTGATGAGCCATCCAGGCTCGATCTTCTCCAAGGCACAGCTGGAAGACAAGCTCTATGGCTGGCAGGAGGAGGTGGAGAGCAACGCCGTCGAGGTTCACGTCCACCATCTGCGCGCCAAGCTGGGGCCGGGCCTGATCGAGACCGTGCGGGGTCTCGGCTATCGGCTCGGCACCGAATCTTGAGGCCTTAAGCCTGGCTTAAGCTTGGGAGACGAGGTCGGCGGGGTCGCGCCCGGCCACGATCGGCGCCGCTCTTCCAACAGGTTCGAGAGATGACCAGATTCCTTGCCGCGTTCTTCATCCTCCTCGGAGGCATCGTTTCGGCCGCTGCCCAGCAGCCCAAGCCGTTGCAACCGGACGAAGCATTCAGGCTGACAGCCGTCCGTGCGGCCGATGGCGACGTGACCTTCGAATGGGCGATTGCGGATGGGTATTACCTCTATCGCGATCACATCGAGGCGAAAGATGCCGCCGGTGGGGCGACGCTGAAGCTGGAGACTGGCGAAGGAACCAAGGAAGACGATCCGAGCTTCGGCGCATCGGAAGTCTACTACGACTCGGCATCGGCGCATCTGCCGAAGGGAGCCCCCGCCGAAATCCTGCTGACCTATCAGGGTTGCAAGAAGGATTCGATCTGCTATCCGCCCGAGACGCGCTCGGTAAAGATAGCTACCCTGGAAATTAAGCCGGTTGCCGCCGGACTCGGCGCCGCGCCGGAAACGCCCGCAGATGAGGGTGTGGGCGCGTCCGATCTTCGCCTGTCGCAAGACGCGGCTTCCGGTGGAATGGTGGCCTCGCTACTAGCCGACGGCGGGTCGCTCTGGGTGGTGGCGAGCTTCCTGGTCTTCGGGCTGCTGCTTGCCTTCACGCCTTGCGTGCTGCCCATGTTCCCGATCCTCGGCGCGACACTGGCACGCTCCGGCGAGATGCTGACCCCGCGCCGGGGCTTTGTCCTGTCGCTCGCCTATGTCCTGGCCATGGCTACCGCCTTCGGGCTGCTGGGCATCGCCGCCGCATGGTCCGGCCAAAACCTGCAGATCGCCCTACAGTCGCCCTACGCAGTGGGCACGGTGGCGGTAATCTTCTTCATCCTCGCCCTCTCCATGTTTGGCCTGTTCGAAATCCAGCTTCCGTCGGCCTGGGTCAACCGCATAGCCGGCGGTCAGGGCGGAAGGCGCGGATCAATAGCCGGCGCAGCCGCCGTTGGATTCACCTCGGCGCTTATCATCGGCCCCTGCGTCACCGCTCCACTGGCAGCCGCATTGCTCTACATCGCCCAGACCGGCGACGCCTGGCTCGGCGCAGCAGCCCTGTTCGGTCTCGGCTTCGGCCAGGGCATTCCACTCATCGCCTTTGGCACGATCGGCAGCCGCGCTCTGCCGAAAACCGGCGGCTGGATGGAGTATGTCAAATATGTCTTCGGCTTCGTGCTGCTCGGCATGGCGGTGTGGATGGCTGCGCGACTGCTGCCGCCACCGGCGACGCTCGCGCTGTGGGCGGCATTGGCGATGACAGCCTCCGTATTCGTCGGCGCCTTCGATGCGCTGGGCAGCGATGCCACGGCCGGGCGCAAGCTGCGCAAAGGCGCCGGCATGGCGCTGGCTCTCTATGCGCTGATCCTCGGTATCGGCGCGGCCTCCGGCGGCAACGATCCGTTGCATCCGCTGGCGCGCCTCACCTTGTCTCAGGCGCCCGCCGCCGGCAGCCCTGCGCTCGACTTTGCGAGCGTCTCGTCCTCTGCCGAACTGCACGGTGCTATTGCCGCCGCCTCTGGCGATAGCAAACCGGCGCTGGTCTACTTCACCGCCGACTGGTGCGTGACCTGCGCCGCCATCGAGCGCGACGTGTTGCCGGCGCCGGAAGTGGCGGACAGCCTTTCCGGCTTCCGGCGCGTCAAGGTCGACCTGTCGCGGTTCGATGATGCGAACCGGAGCCTGATGAGGGAACTTGCCGTTGTCGGGCCGCCGACGATGATCTTCTTTGCCTCCGATGCCACCGAGGCCGACCATACGCGTCTTGTCGGCGAGGTAAGCGTCGATTCGCTCGTCGCCTCCGCGGCGCAGGCGAGCCGCTAGAGCATTTTGCAGCCAAGCGGGTTCGCTTGGCGTCGCACAAATGCGGCTAACGAGATAGACGAAGATCATGAATGCTTTTTCCATCGGCCCTCTGATGTTCTCTCCGGACCGTTTTGCGGCCGTGCTTGCCATCGGCACCTTCCTTGCCAGCGCCGAGCTTCTGGCCCGCAACGTCGATCCCCGCTTTTCCGGTTGGTCTTGGAGGGCCGGGCTGGCCTTCCTCATCGGTGCCAGGCTCGGCCATGTCGTCAGGCATTTCGACAGCTTTGGTGCCGAACCGATGCGGGCGCTGGCTGTTTGGCAAGGCGGCTTCCTGATCCCCGCCGGCATCGCTGCCGCTCTGGCGATCACGCTCATCTACCTGCGCCGGCAACCACGCTTGCTGATCTGGACGTCGGTACCCGTGGCAGCCGCCGCCTTCACCGCCATGCTCGTCATCCAGCTCACGGCGGGCGTGCCGCCCACACCGCTGCCTTCCGGAACTTACCACGCCCTTGATGGGAGCGCAGTCGCGCCGGCGTCGCTGACCGGCAAGCCGATGGTGGTCAATCTCTGGGCATCATGGTGTCCGCCCTGCCGGCGTGAAATGCCGATGATGGCCGATATCGCTGCCGCCAATGACAAAGCCTTCTTCCTGTTCGTGAATCAGGGCGAGGAAGAGGCGACGGTCAGATCCTACATCGAAGCCGAAGGCCTCGCCCTCGGCCCGGTTCTGCTCGACGGGTTGGGTCGCTTCTCGCGCCACTACACGACGCCCGGCCTACCGGCCACGCTGTTTGTGGGAGCGGATGGAAGGCTTCGCTCCATCCATATGGGCGAGATCTCCCGCGAGGCTGTGTTGGACGGCATCGCAGAGCTGCACGAGTAACCGCCGCTGCCCTTCAGGCGGCCGAGGCTTGCCATGCAACCCTGTCGTCGGCAATGACCACGCCGGCAGCGAGCCCGCCTTCTGGCCGGTTGCGCATCTCAAGGCGTGCACCGCCATGGTCTAGCGCCATCTCGACGATACTGAGCCCGAGGCCGCTGCCGACCGCTGACCTGAAGCGCCCCCTGAAGAAGCGTTCCGTCACCCGCGCCAGTTCCTCTTCCGGGATGCCCGGGCCTTCGTCCTCGATCCAGATCGTGACACCGGCCTCGTTATCGGCGAGCCGGCAGGATACACGCCCGCCCTGGGGCGAATGATGCAACGCATTCTCCATCAGGTTGCGCGCGGCGAGCCTGAATAGCTCCGGTGACATGCTAAGTTCGAGCGCCGAGAGGTCGGCATCGACAGCAACTTCGGCCACCCCGCCCGTAAGAGAAATGAGCTCGCCAGCGATAGTCTTTAGCAGTCCGCCAGCATTGAAGCGCTCCTCGGTTGGGAGCTCTGCGCCGGAATCGAGCGAGGCAATGTCCAGCAATTGCCGCACCAGACGGCCGGTCCGATCAACGCCGACGACGATCTGGGCAAGCGCATTTTCCCGGATCGCGGGATCGTCGCTGGCCAGCGCAATCTGCGCCTGCGTCTTCAGGCCGGACATGGGCGTCCGGAGCTCGTGCGCAGCAAAAGCGGTGAAGTCGCGCTCGCGGTCGCGTGCCTGCGAGACACGCTGGAATAGCACGTTGATCGCCTTGAGCACCGGCCGCAGTTCGCTTGCCGTGCCTACGTCTTCGATAGGGCTGAGATCGGAAGCTTGCCGCATCGACAGTTCTTTCGCGATACCCCGGAGCGGCATCAGCCCGCGCCCGACGCTCAGCCAGATCAGCCCAGCCAGCACCGGCAGGATGAGAAGCGCTGGAAGCAGAACGCCGGCAATGACATTGTTCACCAGATGGTCACGGAAATAGACCCGGTCGCCGACCATCACCACCACACCCGCTTCCGGGTTATCGACCGTATAGACACGCCACGTCTCGCCATTGATGACCGTGTTGGAAAAACCTGGCTGCCGTTCCGACAGCCTCGCTTTCGGCGCGTCCTCGGACTGGCTGAGCAGCGACCCTTCGAGCGACCAGATCTGGCATGAAAGCTGGCGGTTGTAGGCTGAATGCGATTCGGTCGGGATTGGCGGCACCGCCGCGCCTTCGCCGGTGCCGAGGGCGCGCCGCGTCACCATCGAATTGACCATACGCGTAGCTTCCATCAGCCTGGCATCCAGCACGCGTTCCAGTTGCGAGCCGGTGCTGAAGAATATCCACACCACAGCAGAGAGCCACACCAGCCCCGTGGTCAGGATCAAAATCACAAACAGTCTGGTTCGCATGGAATGCATCGGTTCACCTTCGCTCGCAGCGCCCTCAGGTCGGCGCGATGGCACCGCTGCTCTCCTGATGCCGGTGCCTTAAGGCAAACTTAAGAAAGCGCGCACAAGGCGCCGCAACGGCATCTGTGCGGCCGCTGCAACACATCGTTTCTTTCCGCGCACGCGGCTTTCCTTTTGCTCTTAAGCCTGCCTTAAGGTGGGCCAAACCATCTCGGCCCAGATTCCAGAAATCGAGGCCGCTCCCATGTCCACCACCCCTCCCCGGATCCTGCCCGTGATTGCAAAAACCGGCCCTGTCGAAACCAATGGCGCCGTGCGGATTCCCCGCCGTTCCGCGCTGGCCATGTTGGCCTCGCTCGCAGCAGTGGGATTCGTTCCACAAGCATACGCCAAGGACGATGGCCTCTCGACTGAGATGATACTTAACGATCCCGCGGACCCCAAGGCGGGCAATGCCAAGGGCGACGTCACCATCGTCTATTTCTTCGACTACAACTGCCCCTACTGCAAACGGACGGTCGCGCCGCTCGACAAGGTCGTGCGCGCCGACGGCAAGGTCCGCCTCGTCTACAAGGATTGGCCGATCCTCAGTACAGCCTCAATCTACGGCGCGCGGCTGGCGCTGGCCGCCCATTACCAGAGCAAATACCACGAAGCCCACCATGCGCTGATGTCCATTCCGGGCGGCAAGGTCTCCGAGGACAGGATGCGCAAGGCGGTCGCAGCCGCTGGCGTGGACATGGCGCGGCTCGAGCGCGACATGAAGGCCAAAGAGGGCGACATCACCGAGCTCATGCGTCGCCACGGCGCACAGGCCGACGCGCTCGGCCTTGCCGGCACCCCTGTTTTCCTCATCGGCCCCTTCCTCGTCGCTTCGGCGCTGGACGAAGCCGGCTTCAAACAAGTGATTTCCGACGCGCGGGCGCGCGGCAATAAGTAACTCGAAGGACATACGAATGATCGACGAAACGGACGGCCAGGCACGAGGCGTGCTCAAGGCGTTGGCGCTGCTGGCGTGCATGGGGCTTGGCGCCTGTACCACCAACGCTTCCAATGTGGCGCTTCTGGCCCCTCAAGCGGCGGCAACACCGGAGGCGCAGCCTGCGGTAGCCGCCGAGGAGGCATCCGCTTCGGCCACGCCGCCACGCTATGGCCAGCGAAAGAACGAGCGCTTCACGGTGCCAGTTGAAGACCTGGCGGCTATCCCGCAGAAGTACCAGCGCCAACTCGTCGACTATCCCACCGAAAACGTCCCGGGCACCATTGTGGTCGATCCGAAGAACCGCTTCCTCTACCTGGTCCAGGCCAACGGCAAGGCGCTGCGCTACGGCGTAGGCGTGGGCGCCGCGGGGCGCGGCTTCAGCGGCACGGCCGACGTCGCCTATAAGCAGGAGTGGCCGCGCTGGCGGCCGACCGACAGCATGATCGCCCGCGCGCCGGAGCGTTACAAAAAGCATGAGAACGGAGTCGAGGGCGGTCCCGGCAACCCGCTCGGCGCCCGAGCCATCTATCTCTTCAAGGACGGCCAGGACACTTACTACCGCATCCACGGCACCAACCAGCCGGACAGCATCGGCAAGGCCGTCTCCGCCGGCTGCATCCGCATGCTGAACAACGACGTCATCGATCTCTACGAACGGGTGCGCAAAGGGGCGAAGGTCGTCGTCCTGTAGCGGCATCGCCGGCCACTAGGCCGGCGAGCATCCGCCGAACGAGACACTGCTCAATGGCGGAGATTTGAGCTGGCGCCAGCGATTTAAAGCTGGCGCCACGCCTGGAACGATCGCAGGACCGCCTATTCGGTCTTCGCTTCGATATCGACCTTTTCCAGCAGGCTTAGCGGGTCTTGCGATGCGGTGGCAATTTCGACCACTCCGATGCCCGCCTCAGATTTCGCCTTCACTGACATCGTCAGAATGTTCGGCTTTGCCAGGAAGCTCGATAGCGCTGTCACCGCTTGCTGCAGCTTGGGCTGGTTGGCAGCCGCTTCCTGCAGCACGGCACCAGCGATCAGCGCCAGGGAGGTGCGAACCTCGTCGACTGTCATGCCACTTTCTGCGGCATAGAGCGCGAGGCTCTTCCCGATTAGACCCTTCTCCTCGACCTTGAGGTTGACCTCGCGCGCCTTGAGACCCAGCGTCGCCACCTGCGCTCTCGTGACATCACCGGAGAAGAAGTCTTTGGTGACGCCTCCAATGACGCCCGAAATCGAGATCGTGCCCATGTCCGGGCCACCAATCGACACGTCCTTCACGACGAAATTCTGGCTTGCTTCGTCCCAAGCCCCCTCGATTCTCGAAGACAGGGTCAGTTTGTCGTACCCAAGCTTGCGCAGTTGCTTATAAGCTTCGTCATTGGTGTTCTCGGGCACCGGCAGGCTGAGATCGTCGTAAACGATGCGAATGTCTGTCGGAATGCCATTGTAGAGCTTGTTGAGCGCCATCTCGTAGTTCTTGAGAGAAAGCCTGATACGCTCCTGGCCAGGCGCTTCCGCCTGCTCCTCAGCCGATGAACTTGCCTCGCTTTCGGCATTTTCCTCAATGCCGGGTGTGTCCGGCGAAGCCGCGTAGGCTTCGTCGTTTGCTTCGTCCTCTGCCTCGATTTCAGAGGAATCGTTTGCTTCGCTGGTCTCCTCCGAACCTAGCGGGTTGAGAGAATCGACAGCTTCCGCGTCGGAGTGCGGAAGATCGACATCGAGATTGGCGATGCGTATCGTACCGAATTCAGGCAGCAACGTCGCATAAGGGAATGCGGCCATCTGGTCTTCGTTCAAGGCCACGAATTTCTTCAGCCCCTCCAGGGTCGGGCCCCAGGAAAAACCGGAAACGCTTGCCTCGCCGAGCTTGACGTAATCGTCGCCCTCTCCCATCGAAACGCCATTGATGCTGGCGTCGAGCTTGCTGTTGTCGAACTGAAGCGTCATGCGATCGACGTCGAAATGGATCGTCTGGGACTTGTCCTTCGACGGGCCACTGACTTTGAGACCGTTCATCTCGATGTCGCCTTTGTCGATCACGTCGACTAGCGAGATAAACTTGGCGAACAGGGCACCACGCTCGGCCGGCGTCAAGGTGTCCGGATCGGGAGAGGCCTGCAGCTTTTCGAGGGTTTCCAGTAGCGGCTCGGCGGGCATGCGCACGCTGAAACCGCCACTGCGGATTTCAGCGTATTTGAAGGTGCCTTCATCAACGGTCCAGGCAAGATCCGTGATCGAGAACGGACCGTAGACGTTTCTTGTCTGATTGTCCGCCTCGCCCGCTTTCTCCGTGTAGAGCCGAGCGACGTAGGCGGCTTCAAAGTCCTTGCCGGAAATCGCGCCGATCGTACCGCTGACATTTTGCTTCTTGGTCTGCCCGTCCGGTGCGGGACTGTTCAGGTCAAATTCCAGAACCGCTCCGCCGGAGGAATACTGCGCGACATGCCCGCGAGCGATATCGTCGAATGCCACGTTCGTGTAGGCGATCTTCTGCTTATTTCCGGCCATCGCATGGGAAACGGTGATCTCAGGCGCCGAGATGCGCTTTGCTGAGAAGCGTTCGATGCGCTTGGCTAGAGTAAGTTCGCTAGGGCCAAACATTTCGGCCAAGCTCTGCCGATCGAAATTGGCTTCTTCAATTGCCGCATGCGGGATCGAGATCTTGCCCCCTGCGATCTCGGCGGTGAGGCCGGTGATGTCCAGATTTCCGTTCAGAAACAGGATCTTTGGACGCCCGTCGATCGCTGTGATCTGCACGCTCGATCCGCTTCTGAATGGAAGCGTCACGTCGCGCAGATGGACGCGTCCCAGAAAATCGACTTGAACGGATCCGGCGTTTCCGCCGTGTTTGGCAATGTGTTGGCTGATGCTCCGTTCGAGACTGAACTTATTGATTGTGACGCCAGCCGCAGCGATCGCAATGACTGCAGCCGTAGCCCAAAGAGCTACTCGTCGACCTTTACCGGTCGTTTTCGTTGCCTGATCCAAGATTTCCGTCCTTTCGCTGCGAAGCATTGACCGGATGCGGTCATTGCGAGCGACTAATCGGACGGCTCCGTCTGTGCAATCGCTATGGCTGATTAAATCACTGGTTGTTACTGGACCACCGTCGAATCCTCTCATCGATGTCGAAGCGCTGGCGCTCGGCGTGACGGTGTCTGAGCAAATCCCCCTCTGATCGTCAGGCGGCCACAGCGTCGGCAATGGCCTGACCGCAGGTAGCAGTGTCGGCCTTGCCGCCCAGGTCACGCGTGCGCAGAGCCTCGTTTGCGAGAACGTCCTCGATTGCTTTGACGATGGCGGCGGCGGCCTCGCGATGGCCGAGATGCTCGAGCATCATGGCGCCGGTCCAGATCTGCCCGACCGGATTGGCGATGCCCTTGCCGGCAATGTCGGGGGCAGAGCCATGCACCGGCTCGAACAGCGACGGGAATTTTCCCTCAGGATTGATGTTGGCGGACGGGGCGATGCCGATCGTACCCGTGCAGGCCGGGCCGAGGTCGGAAAGGATGTCTCCGAACAAATTGGAGGCCACCACCACGTCGAAGCGGTTCGGGTTGAGCACGAACTGCGCAGCGAGAATGTCGATGTGGTACTTGTCCCAGCGCACTTCGGGATAGCTTTTGGCCATCTCCTCCACGCGCTCGTCCCAATAAGGCATGGTGATGGAAATGCCATTCGACTTGGTCGCCGAGGTCAGGTGTTTGGCGTCTCGCCGCTTGGCCAGTTCGAAGGCATAGCGCAGGATACGGTCGACGCCGATGCGGCTCATCACCGTTTCCTGGATAACCACTTCGCGCTCCGTGCCGGGGAACATGCGGCCGCCAATGGAGGAGTATTCGCCTTCCGTGTTCTCGCGCACGATGTAGAAATCAATGTCGCCGGGCTTGCGCCCTGCCAACGGCGCGGGAACGCCCGGCATGAGCCGCACGGGCCGCAAGTTCACATATTGGTCGAACTCGCGGCGGAACTGCAAAAGCGAGCCCCAAAGCGAGATGTGGTCCGGCACCGTATCCGGCCAGCCAACGGCGCCGAAGAAGATGGCGTCGTGCCCGCCGATCTGCGCCTTCCAGTCCTCCGGCAACATCGCCCCGTGCTTCAGATAATAGTCGCAGGAGGCGAAATCGAAGCTGTCGAAGCGAATGTCGATCTTGAACTTCGAAGCCGCCGCCTCGAGCACGCGCAGGCCCTCAGGCACGACTTCCTTGCCGATACCGTCGCCGGGGATAACCGCTACTTTCATGGATTTCTCGCTCATTTTCGTCTCGCCTAGTGCAGGATCTGGCTGAGGAACAGCTTGGTCCGCTCGTGCTGCGGATGGTCGAAGAACTCGGCCGGCGTGTTCTGCTCGACGATCTGGCCCTGGTCCATGAAGATCACCCGGTTGGCGACCTTGCGCGCAAAGCCCATCTCGTGCGTCACGCACAGCATGGTCATGCCCTCTTCGGCCAGCCCCACCATGGTCTCCAGCACCTCCTTGATCATCTCCGGGTCGAGCGCCGAGGTCGGCTCGTCGAACAGCATGATGCGCGGGTTCATGCACAGCGAGCGTGCGATCGCCACGCGCTGCTGCTGGCCGCCCGACAGCTGGCCGGGGTACTTGTTGGCCTGCTCGGGGATCTTCACCCGCTTGAGGAAATGCATGGCGATCTCCTCGGCCTGCTTCTTGGGCATCTTGCGCACCCAGATCGGCGCCAGCGTGCAGTTCTCCAAAATCGTCAGATGCGGGAACAGGTTGAAGTGCTGGAACACCATGCCGACCTCGCGGCGCACCTCGTCGATCTTCTTCAGATCGTTGCTCAGCTCCTTGCCGTCGACGATGATCTTGCCCTTCTGGTGCTCCTCCAGCCGGTTGATGCAGCGGATCATGGTCGACTTGCCCGAGCCGGACGGGCCGCAGACGACGATGCGCTCGCCGCGCATCACCCGGAGGTTGATGTCCTTCAGCACATGGAACTCGCCATACCATTTGTGCATGCCGACGATATCGACCGCCACGTCGGTGTCCGAGATGTGCATCTTGCCGGCGTCGACCGCCAGGTCGTCCGCGCGAACCGTGTTTTCCGCCGCCATTCCAACCTCCTTGGAAACTCTCCCGGCCTTGCGGCCCTTAAAACCCGGTGCGGCGGCGGGCGCCGCACCGGTTCTTTTGTCGTCAGTAGGCCGGCTGGCCGGCGGCGATCCACTCGGCGGCATCGTCCAACGTGCGCTCGAAGGCCTGCGCCATCTCCTCGATCTGGCTCTCAGTGATGATGAGCGGCGGGCAGAACGCCAGCGTGTCCATGATGTTGCGGACGATCAGACCATGGTGATGGGCCCTGGCGAAGACATAGGCGCCGACCTTGCCGTGTTCGGCGAAGCGCGCCTTGGTGGCCTTGTCCGCGACGAGCTCGACACCGGCGATGAGGCCGACGCCGCGCACCTCGCCGACTAGCGGATGCGAGGCGAGCTTGGCCAACCGCGCCTGCAACACCTTGCCCATGGCTGTCGCGTTCTCGACCAGCTTGCGCTCTTCGATGATCGCGAGGTTTTCCAACGCAACGGCGGTCGCCACCGGATGACCGGTTGCGGTGTAGCCGTGACCGAAGGTGCCTATCTTGCCGCTGTTGTCGGCGACGGCCTTGAAGATGTCATCGGAGATCATGATGGCCGCGAGCGGCTGGTAGGATGAAGTGATCTGCTTGGACAGTACCATCAGGTCCGGCTTGATGCCGTAGTGCTCCGAACCGAAGGTCGTGCCCAGGCGGCCGAAGCCGGTGATGACTTCATCGGCCACCACCAAAATGTCATAGCGGCGGCAGATTTCCTGCACCTTCTGCCAATAGCCTTCAGGTGCCGGGATGACGCCGCCCGCCGACATCAGCGGCTCGCCGATGAAGGCCGCAATCGTGTCGGCACCCTCTTCCTGGATGACTGCTTCGAGTTCGGCGGCGAGCCGCTCGACGAACTGGGCCTCGGTCTCACCCGGATTGCCGAAGCGATAGAAATGCGGGCATGTGAGGTGACGAACCGGGATCGCCGGCAGGTCGAAATCGCGATGATTGTTAGGCAGGCCGGTGAGGCTCGCGGCCGCCACGGTGACGCCGTGATAGCCCTGCGTGCGGGCGAGGAATTTCTTCTTTTTCGGACGGCCGAGCGCGTTGTTGTAGTACCAGACCAGCTTGATGACGGTGTCGTTGGCTTCCGAACCCGAATTGGTGAAGAAGACGTGCGACAGGCCTTCCGGCGTCATTTCGGCCAGCTTCTCGGCCAGTTCGATCGACGGCAGGTGCGACTTGTGCGCGAAGGTGTGGTAGTAGGGAAGCTTGTCGAGCTGCTTGCGCGCTGCCTCGACAAGGCGCTTCTCGCCGAAGCCGACTGCGACGCTCCACAGGCCGGCCAGACCCTCGATGTAGCGATTGCCCTGATCGTCAAACACATAAATGCCCTCGCCGCGATCCATGACGATCGGGCCGATCTCGGCGTGACGAACCGCGTTGGTATAGGGGTGGAGCTGGTGGGCGATGTCGCGCGCAGCGGTGGAATTTGGTCTGGACATGAAGCTACCTCGTTGTCGGTGGATGTTCGGATGCATGCCGGCGCTTGCGCCGGTCGCGCGTTCGGACTGTCGCCCGACTTGCATCGGGCGATGGGTAGGGGTTTATGGATCGCTCTTTGGCGTCTCAGGTGGTCAGGAAATCATCCCGGATCATCATCGGTGTGGGCCAATATTCCGAAGCAACCGACGATGTCTTGCAAAACCGCGGCCCGCGCGCCCGCGCCGTCATGTGCCGCGATGGCGTGCAGGGCATCTTCGTGCGGCGGGATTGCCTCCTTGAGCCGACCCGGTTGTGCCTTGGCCATTCGGACTGATGGCCCCATGCGCAGCCATAGCGGCTCGATCATGTCGTAAAGAATGGGCGAATTGGCCATCCTTGCGATTTCAAGGTGAAACCGAGCGTTAGCACGCAAGAACATGCTGGCGTCGTTGTTGTTGGCTGCCTTGGCAAGCGCGTTGAAGTGCGCGGTCAACGGTCCCATGCTCTCCGGCGTCGAATGCTGAGCGGCACGTTCCGCCGAAAGCCCTTCCAGGGCGACGCGAATGTCGCGGATTTCCGCAAGCTCCTCAGGCGTAAGGTTGGGCACATAGAAGGTGCGCTCCAACCTTAGGGCGCCGATGCTTTCGAGCTTCTGCAGCGCGTCGCGCACCGGCACCGGGCTGGTTCCCAGCGTGGCTGACAGCTGACGTAGCACGAGCCGGTCGCCCGGCCTGAACTCGCCGGTGATGAGTTTTTCCTTGAGTTGTCTGTAAATCTGCTCGTTCAGCGTGTCCTGAACGAGAGACTTATAGACTTGCTTGCGTTCATCAAGCATCGGGCATTCCTGCAGAAGACATAGACCGGTTACCTGCGCTCATTAGCGAATTCCTGCTCGAGCCGGCGAGAGTGCAGTGACAGGATATAGCAGAACGCGAAGAACGCGATACCGACTGCAAGATAAGCTTCGCGATAGAAGCCCATCCAGGTACCGTCCGCTATTGCCCCGCGTGCCCCACCCAGCACGTCGATCAGGCCAATGATGCTGATGAGCGTCGTGTCCTTGATCGATTCGATGAAGGTATTGATGATAGCCGGCAATGCAATGCGGAAGGCCTGCGGAAGCACAACGAGACGCGAAACCAGCCGATCGGGCAAGCCAAGGGCGTGAGCGGCCTCGGCCTGGCCCTTGGGCACCGCATCGAGGCCCGAACGTATCGCTTCGGCCAGATAGGCCGCCTGGAACAGGATGAGGGCGATCTGGGCGCGCAGAATGGTGTCGATCATATTGCCGCCGGGCAACAGCAGCGGCAACATGGTCGAAGCGACGAACAGCACCGCGAGCAGTGGCAGGCCACGCACGATCTCGACATAAGCGTCGCAGGAACGCTTCACCACCATGATCTTCGAACGCCGACCGAGCGCGAGTCCCACCGACAGCGGCAATGCGAGCACGATGCCGAAGGCGGAAAGGCCGACGGTGAGCGGCAGGCCGCCCCAGCGGCTGGTGGAGACCGGCTCGAGGCCGAGGACACCGCCGCCCATCAGGACAAGGCTGAGGACCATCACCACCACCCAGGCGATAGCCAGTGCCGGCTTCCACAGCTGGCGGAAGCCGCTGGCGATCAGCACCCCAAGCACCAGGACGATAGCGAGCGCAGGCCGCCAGTATTCTCCTGCAGGATAGCTGCCGAACAGGACGATGTTGTAGCGCTCGGTCAGCATCGCCCAGCATGCTCCGCCGGCCGCGCGGCATGCGTCGGGCGTCGCATGGCCGAAGGTGGCATTGAGCACCGCCCAGCCGAACAGGCTCACCAGCGCGTAGCCTATCAGCAGCACACCCAGAACGGTGATGATCGCATGCGGCCACGGCTTGAAATAAGGGCTCATGCGGGTCTTCAGCGACGGATAGGTTCGCTGGACCGGGGTGATGGCAATTTCGCTCATAGCTTCACCAGTTGCGCACGCTTTTCCAGCTGCCGAATGAGGACCGAGGTCACAAGGCTCAGCGACAGATAGATCAGCAGGTAGATCGTGACCGTTTCGATGGCCCGGCCCGTCTGGTTGAGCGCCGTGTTGCCGACCGAGACGAGATCGGGATAGCCGATCAGCACGGCCAGCGTCGTGTTCTTGATCAGGTTCAAATACTGGTTGGCGAGTGGCGGCAGCATTAGCCGCAGCGCCTGCGGGGCCAGTACCAGCCACAGGGTCAGGAATGAGCCAAGGCCGAGCGATGAGGCAGCTTCCGACTGCCCCTTCGGCAAAGCCGCAAGGCTGCCGCGCACGATCTCGGCGATGAAGCCGGAGGTGTAGAAGGCAAGACCGAACAGCATCGCCAGATATTCGGGCGTCACGCTCCAGCCACCGCGAAAGTTGAATCCGACAAGTGCAGGCCGATCGAGCGTCATCGTGCTGACGCTCCAGGCGCAGAGGCCAACGAGAATTACACCGCAGCCGGACAAAGCGAGCTTTCCAGTACGTGGGAACACGCCGGTTTCGTTCTTGCCGCGCAGCGACAGCCGCATGGTCGCCCATGCGGCGGCGATCAGAAGAACCACCGCAATGAGCAGCGCCATGCCGTTCTCGATCAGCGGCAGCGGCAAGTAGAGCCCACGGCTGGAGAGCATCACGCCATCCAATGGCGTCCAGGCCTGGCGCGGTCCCGGCAGCGCGCGGACGACGGTCGCACAAACCACCAGGATGAGCAGCAGCGGCACGTTGCGCGTGAACTCGACATAGACTTTCGCCACACGCGTCAGCAGCGGGTGGCCGATGCGCGCGGTCAGGCCGACGACTACGCCGAAGACGGTCGCCAGCGCGATGCCGGCGATTGCCAGCCGGATCGTGTTGAGCAACCCGGCGGTCAATGCGCGCAGATAGGTGTCGCCGGAGCTGTATGAGATCAGTGACTCACCAATGGGGAACGACGTCGCCTCCTTGAGGAAGCCGAAGTCGATGGTAATTCCCTTGGCAACCAGATTGGCGGAGAAGTTGTGTGACAGCCACGCCAAGACGGCGATGGCTGCCACCACAAACGTCACACCTTGGAGACGTTCCCGGCTGATCATCTCAGCGGAGCCGCATACATGAGGCCGCCCTTGGTCCACAGGTCGTTCAGACCGCGGTCAAGCTTTAGCGGGGAGCCCTTGCCGAGGTTGCGTTCGAAGCTCTCGCCATAATTACCGACAGCCGAGACCATGTTGACCACCCAGTCTTCCGACAGGCCAAGGTCCTTGCCATTGCCGGGCTTGGCGCCGAGCAGCTGCTGGACTTCCGGATCCGTCGAGGACGCGGCCAGGTCCTTCACATTGGCCTGCGTGATGTTCAGGCGCTCGGCCTCGACCATCGCGAACATCACCCAACGTGCGACGAGGAACAGGTCCTGATCGTCGCCATAGACCGAAGGCGCATAGGGCTCGAGGGTCAGGAAGTTCGGGAAGATGATGTAATCGTCTACATTGCCATGGGCCACACGCGAACCGGCGAGATTGCCGTAGTTGCCGCCGAAGGCATCGCAGCGACCGCCGAAGAAGGCCGCGTCGAGCTGTTCCCAGGTGCCAAGCACGAGCGGGGTATATTTCATCCCACGCGACTTGAAGAAGTTCTCGGTGTTCACCTCAAAGGTCGAGCCCTGCAGGATGCAGACGGTTGCATCCGCGAGCTGGTCCGGGCTTTCGACGCCGAGCGACTTGGGCACCATGAAGGTGTAGCCGTCAAAATAGTTCGGCGAGGTGAAGCGAGCCTTCTGGGCGCCTTCGCGGTTGAGCGTGGTCGTAGTGTCGTGCGCAAGAACGTCGATCTCGCCCGAGGCAAGCAGCACGAAACGCTCCGAATAGGAGGTCTGCCGATAGGTCACCTTGTTCGAGTCACCGAGGATCGCGGAGGCCATTGCCTTGCAGAAATCGACGTCGATGCCGGCGAGTTCGCCATTCGTTGCGGGGGCGGAAAAGCCAGGTACGGCCTGGCCAACGCCGCAGGTCAGGTTGCCTTTCTGCTTGATGGTGTCGAGGACTTTGCCAGCCTGGGCCTCGAGTGGCGCAAACAGCGCGCCAACCATTGCCAGTGCGGTCAGGCAGCCCAGGGCGCGGCCCTGTATCCTCCCGGTGAGTTTCATTGCATTCCCTCTCTTGTGTGTTTGAACAAAACTTCCCCTTGGCGGCACACGTGCCTTGGTGCCGCCAGAAGCTCCCGCTCGCCTAGCGCGGGTTCTGCGTCAGGCAGACATATTTCAGGTTCAGGAACTCCTCGATGCCGTAGCGCGAGCCTTCGCGGCCGACACCGGATTCCTTGATGCCGCCGAAGGGCGCGACTTCGTTGGAGATGAGGCCTTCGTTGACGCCAACCATGCCGGTCTCCAGCGCCTCGGAAACGCGCCACATGCGGTCGAGATCTCGGGTGTAGACATAGGCGGCGAGACCGGCCGACGTGTCGTTAGCCGCCGCGACCACCGCATCCTCGTCATGGAAGCGGAAGACTGGAGCCACGGGGCCGAAGGTCTCTTCCTGGGTAAACAGCATCGTGTCGTTGACGTCGGTGAGGATCGTCGGCACGTAGAACGTGCTGCCCAGTTTGTGCGGCCTGCCGCCGGTGGCCAGCTTGGCGCCCTTGGCAAGCGCGTCGGCCACATGACCTTCGACCTTGGCGAGCGCGGCCTGGTTGATCAGCGGCCCCTGCTCGACACCGTCTTCGAAGCCGTTGCCGACCTTCAGCGCTTCGACTGCCTTCTTGAAACGCTCGACGAAGGCGTCGTGGACAGAATCCTCGACATAGATGCGGTTGGCGCAGATGCAGGTCTGGCCGGTATTGCGGAACTTGGAGGCCATCACGCCCTGCACGGCAACGTCTAGATCAGCGTCGGCGAAGACGATGAAGGGCGCGTTGCCGCCGAGCTCCATCGAAACCTTCTTCACGGTGGCTCCCGACTGCTCCATGAGCAGCTTGCCCACGCGGGTCGATCCGGTGAAGCTCAGCTTGCGTACGGTCGGGTTGGCAGTCATCTCGCTGCCGATCGCCCGGGCATCGCCTGTGACGATATTGAGAATGCCGGCCGGAATGCCTGCGCGGCTTGCCAGTTCGGCCAGAGCCAGCGCCGAGAAGGGCGTGAATTCGGACGGCTTGACTACCACCGAGCAACCGGCGGCCAGCGCCGGTGCGCATTTGCGGGTGACCATGGCGCTCGGGAAGTTCCAGGGCGTGACAGCCGCCACCACGCCGACCGCCTGCTTCATCACCATGATACGCGACTGCGCCTTGGGCGCCGGGATCAGGTCGCCATAGACCCGCTTGGCTTCCTCGGAATACCACTCGACGAACGAGGCCGAATAGCGGATTTCGCCTCGGCTTTCGGCGAGCGGCTTGCCCTGCTCGGCGGTCATGATGCGAGCGAGGTCCTCGACATTGTCGGTGATGAGCTCGAACCAGCGACGCATGATTGCAGCGCGTTCGCGAGCAGCCAATGCGGCCCATGGCTTGCGGGCCTTATCTGCCACGCGGATCGCCCCCTGCGTTTCCTCCCCACCCATGTCAGGGATGGTGCCCAGAAGCGCGCCGGTAGCCGGATCGGTCACCGCCATGGTCGCCCCGCTGTTCGCGTCGACCCACCTGCCATCGATGAAAGCCTGCTGGCGAAGCAGGGTCGGGTCGGCCAGCCGTCCGATCAGGGGATGGTTCGAGTTCTGGTGGATAGTCATGCGCGCGGTATTCCCGAAATGTCTTCGAAATTTGAAATCTGACGTTTGATATATCAAATTCCAAATGACGCAGAGTCAAGATGGCTTTGCACTGGGCCAATGGAATGGACGCTGCTGGCAGCACTACCGCTGAATTCCAATGTGACTTAGCCCGTGTTCCCGGGAAAGGAGCGCCATGGGGCTACGATGCTCTCCTAGGCGAGATGCCCCCTATCGACACGGTGCGTTCAGAACTTCGCGGACTTGCACTTTTTTAAGTGCCCCTGGAACCTCTGCGGAGATCAACCGTTTCCATCGCTCATCAATGGCAATTGCTAGCCCGCCGCCTTTCAAGCCGACGGGCACTTTTTTTTGCAGCAGCCATCCTGCGTCTTGCGATACGGGCGAAAGTGCATTGCCAGCGGGCGAAAAGAGCGTGCCGTGGTCTATTCAGGGGCTGGAGCAGACCAGAACGCTTTCACCCCGATTGTGGAGGAAGCGAAATGGCTCGCCATCACAAGGTTCTCACCCCCGAACATCTGAACATCGTAAGGCGCGCCTTCGAACGTGTCCGCTGCCAGCGAAGGCTGCCGCGGCGGGGAGCTCAGGCAGAACGCCTCGCCCTCAAGGCGCTCGACCTTTTCAAGGCCGGCTATATCAGAGAGGCCGCGCTGGCCAGAACGCTTAGGCAAGAAGCGTGAGCCCAGCGGGCGGGTGAAGCGCGCGGAGCAATGGCGATGATGCCCCCTTTCAAAAAGCGAAGGCCGGGCAGAGCCTGTCTACCCGGCCAATTCTGGCGATCTGTTCGGCGGAGCCGCCAAGGCTCAGTTTCCCGCGGGCACCTGCGCTAGAAGGTCCTCGAGCACCTTCTTGGCCTTGCCGGTCTGCTTGACCGCCTTTGCCTGCTCGAGATTGGTAGCTTTGCCCACCACAATCAGGGCCACCATCCCCATGCCGTAGTGTGGCGTGCATTTGACGCCGTAGACGCCTTCCTTGTCGAGCGTGACTGTGATCTGTTCACTCATCTTGCCCTTGAAAGGCGCTGCCCCATCGGGGATCATGTCCTTGATGGTCTCGGCATCATGGGACTTGTCCGTTGGCACGAAGGTAACGGTGTCGCCGGGTGCCGCGACGATGAAATCGGGCTGGAACACCATGGTTCCCTTCTCGCCTTTGTTCAGCATCTGGACCTGATGATCGGCGGCCTGGGCGGCGCCGGTCAGGAGGATGGCTACGAAGGCGGTCGCAATTGCAATTGAACGTTTCATCGTCTTTTCCTTTGTCCTTGCATGACGGCTCCAGCCGTCGGCCTTTCTGTAGGACGCCCGCGCATCGAGAACTTTGATGCAGCGCAAACTTGACTGGCACTTCACGAATTCAGTGCCGCTTCGATGTTGCCACAGCGCAGTTGCAATCTCGGTCAGGCTTCGTCGTCCGAGCGAGAGATGGTCGCGCAAGGCGAGAATCTCGATCATCGCTCACTCTCCTCCCGGCTGAGAGGCTTCGGGGTTAAGGGTCCGAACAAACGCCTCGAGGTCGTCCAACTGCTGCTCCGACAGCTCCAGCGGTTTGAGCTCGCTGCTGCCAAAACCGGCCTTTGGCGCCTTGTTGTAGTGAGCCAGCAAATCATGGAGCGTTGCGAACTGGCCGGCATGGGTGAACGGGGCGCGCAGCGCAACCCCTCGCAATGAAGGCGAGCGGAAGGCGCCGACCAGGTCGGGACTCGCCGTCGCCATGAACTTGAGCTCCGTGCAGGCCGATGGCTCGGCATCGCTGTACGCGCCAAGGCAGTTGAACGGATCCGCTTGCAGTGCGGCAACCGAGGTGCTGCGGCCGCTGTCATGGGCGGCATCGCCGCCCGGCAGGCCGACATTGTGGAAGGCGTTGTCGGTGAACAGCGGGCCGTTGTGACAGCTCACGCAGTTGCCCTGGCCGATGAACAGCTTGAGGCCCGCGCGCTCCTTGTCGCCGAACAGGCCGTCGGCCTGCTTCTGGTGGCCGGCCGCCAGCGCGGAAGCATAGGCGTCGAAGCGCGTCGGCTGCGGCGCAATCGTGCGCTCGAAGGCGGCGATCGCCTTGCCGATGTTGGCATAGGCGAGGTTGAGCCCTTGCTGCTGCCGCGAACTCAGCCTGCCCCAGGCTGCTGCGGACGCGGCGGGGCCGTCGGGCAGCGCATGTTCCGGCAGGCCGTCGAGGCGCGGCAGCGGGCCAAAGATGCCTTCGTACTCGGCCTTGTAGGCGCGGGCGATCAGCCGAACGACCATCGTCCGGTCGGCACCATGCTCGACCGGATTTTCGAGCGGTCCCAGCGCCTGCGACCATTGGCTGTCCTTGCGCCCGTCCCAGAACAGGAACGGGAAATAGGCGGTGCCGGCGATCGGCATCGTGCGCCGCGTGCCATCCGCCATGCCGTGCCCGACCGGCAGGTCATCCTGGAACTGCCGGTCGGGCTGATGGCACGAGGCGCAGGCGATGGCGCCATTGGCGCTGAGCCGCGTATCGAAGAACAGCGCCTTGCCCAAGGCTGCGGCGGCGGGATCGTCCGCAACACGGTTGGACGGGTCGGGGCGCAGCGCAGGCAGATTTGCAAGCGACAACGACTGGATGCGCTTGAGCTCGTCCGCCGACCAGTCGGGTTTGCGCATGACCGAACCGGCGCCCAGCACCACGGCGGCGCAGGCAAGTCCGGCGAGAACCAGGAGCAGGTGCCGGCGCATGGTCAGAGCACCAGGTTGAAGGTGGCCTTGTCGGCACCCTTGGGACCGTTGATCGAGACGGTCAGCGTCCACCATCCGGCCATGTTGAACTTCATGCCTTCGATCCGGTGGCGGCCTGCGCCGAGGTCGCGCGTGACCTCGGGTTTTGTCGGCAGGCCATGGCCGTGCTGCGGCATGCCGCCGTCGATGGTGATGGCGACGTTGGCGGCCGGCTTCCCGTCGGTGCTCGTCACCTTGACCGTCCAGCTATGGATCGCCCCAACAGGAATTGGGGACTGATCGGCCGCAAGTGACGCGACATATAAACCGTGGTCGGTCGTCTTTCTCAGCGACAGATCGAGGTCGGAGGGCGGCGGCTCCATCATCCGGGCGGCGAAGCCGGCAGTGGCGACGGCAAGAATGGCGAGCGGCGCGGCCCACAGCAGGCGGCGCCGAGAGAACTTGGCAGACATGGCGATATTCCTCGAGTTGCGTTGGCGCGGGCTCGATAGACCTGCTGTCTGAGGCAGACTTGAATGAAGGGGCTATGCCGTCATCTGGCGCGATGCCGACGGCGCGTCCTGCCGCAACGAACTTGGCGCCAGGCCGTAGGTCCGTCGTGTCGTACGGCTCAGATGTGCGGAATCTGCAAAGCTGGTTGCATGAGCCGCATCAGTCCACGACGTTCCGCCGAACCCGAGCTCGAGTGCCCGATTGAGCCGTGTCCACAGAAGATAGGCTCGAAACGAGATACCTGTTTCCTCGACGAACAGGTGCCTGAACCGTCCTGGAGAGAGCTTAACGTGGTGCGCCACTGTTTGGAGGGTTAGCGGTTCTGCCAGCCTTGCGGCAATGAAGTCGGTGGCGCGAATGATCCGCTGATCGACCAGCCTTGCCGGAACGCCTCCGGAAAGAGCGTAAAGGGCATTGAGTGCAGCGTCCTCGAGTTCTTCGTCGGCATTCCCGCTGTCAAACGCCGTGCGGAGAGTTTTGGCGTGCGATGCAATCTCTTCCAGCGGGACACCCACGATGTTATCGCGTCCGAAGCGGGCCATAAGGCTGCGGCCCAAGGTGGACTCCGGGTCGCAGAATAGTTGCGCCACCATCCCTCCCGGCGCTTGAAATGTGTGAGTCACGTCCGGCGGAATGACAGCAGCTCTGTAGGCTTCCCAAGGCGCCGTATCGCTCGTTCTAAACTGCACGCGGTCGGACAGGCCAATACTGACCTGGATGGCATGGTGGGAATGGAGCTCGCTCGGCCGAAAGGCCTGCCCGATCCAAAGGCTGCCCCCCGCCCAGAAGATGAACCTGCCAATCCCCACAATCTCCATGTGACTGATATGGCATGAATCTCGCGACGATTGGAGTCGTTGAGATTCAGCCGATGACCCGCAGCGCCGCCACGACTAGCGAAGGTCATCTGCCTCCTCCTGCAGCCCCTACGTTCAAGTCAACGACTGAGTTAGCGCATAGGTCCGCTCCATCAAAAACGGAGCCCCCAAATGTTCATTACCCGTCTGATCGATAGATTAGTCCTGTATCGTCGCCGCCGTCAGACCACCCTTGAACTTGCCAGTCTCAGCGAGATCCAGCTCGAGGATTTCGGTCTCTGCCGCCGCGACCTTCGCATCAAGCGGACTCGTTGAAAGGAGCATCATCGTGAGCAACGAAGCATTCAGCCCGCGCAAGTCGATGCGCCTTTCGGCCTGCATGCTGCTTGTAGGACAGATTCTCTACATCGTGGTCACCCAGTTTCACGCCAGTGGTAATGCAAACGATCATCACGCCATATTCGCCGAGTATGCTGGCAACGGGATCTGGGCGGCCGTACATGTCGGCCAGTTCGCGAGCATGGCGATCCTGCTCGCAGGGCTGCTCGTCCTGTCTTTGGCCCTGGATGTTCAGACTGAAGCGTCGAGGCTGCTGGGCCGATGCAGCGCCGCTGCAGCGGTGGCGACGCTGGCGCTATACGGCGTGCTCCAGGCGGTCGACGGAGTGGCTCTCAAGCAGGCCGTAAACGCGTGGGCAAGCGCCCCTGACGCTGAAAAGGCGACGCGCTTCGCCAGCGCCGAAGCAATACGATGGGTCGAGTGGGGGATGAGGAGCTACCAGGACTTCATGCTGGGCCTCACTTTGCTGCTGTTCGCGACCTCGATGGCGAGGACAGTTTGTGTTCCGCGAACGATAGCCTACCTGATGGGGCTCTCCGGCCTTGCCTATCTGTTGCAGGGCTGGGTGGCCGGCTCCGAGGGCTTCTCGCCAATCCAGTCGGTCGCAATCGTACTGGCCTGGACGCTGAGCCTGGCATGGATGATCTGGCTGGTCGTCGTCCCTTGGCGGACGCAGGATTTCTAGATTCCGTTGGCCGCCGAAGAAGGCTTCACCATTTAGCCGACCATCCTCCGAGTTGAATTAGATCGACCTCGCTCTACAGCGGGAAAGCCGCGCCCCGACGATCGGCGGCCGTAGCCGGGGCGCTCTGATCAGGCCTCGTAGGCCATCGACGTCATCATGCCGCCGACCATGTGGTAGAGGTGGTGGCAGTGAAGCGGCCACTTGCCGAAATTGTCGGCGTCGAAGGCGATCGTCACCATGCTCATGCTAGCAGGAACGAGCACCGTGTCGCGCATTGCTCCGGCGATACGGCGGCCGTTGATTGCCACCACCTGGAAGTGATGCCCGTGCAAGTGCATGGGGTGCGACATGGTGGTGTGGTTCATGAAGGTTAGCTCAAAACGGTCGCCGCGCTTCACCGCAAGGGGCTTGTCTGCACCGTGCACCGCTCCGTCGAGCGTCCAGACGTACCCTGCCGCTTCGCCGAGCATCATGGTGTGCCGACGCGTCGCCGGCCTCTCGGCCAGCGGCTTTGCCGCAAGCAGCTTCTCCTCGAGCCCGACCCCGACGGCAGGAAAGTCCTCCTCTGCCATCTCAGCGATCTTGCCAACAACCGCGCCCTTGGGCGCGAGCACGATGCCAGTCCTCATGCGCCCCCTCTCCTGCACGGCGAAAATAGGCCACGCCGATGCGTCCTTCGGCAGTTCAAGCAGAATGTCGAGACGCTGGGCGACGCCGAACTCGAAACGCGAACTACGGACCGGTTCGACCGGCATGCCGTCAACGGCGATCAATTTGCCTGACAACTCCCCGAGGTCGATCCACATGTTCGTGCTGGCTGCCCCATTGATTAGACGCAGGCGCACGCGGCCGCCGGGCTCGACCGCAAAAACTTCCGGGTCGTCGAGCGTCCGGTCGTTGGCAAGCAGAGCGTCATACTGCACGTCCTGCAGATGAGCCATGCCGCCCATCGACATACCGGACATGTCGTGGCCTGCATGTCCGGAGGCCGACATCTCCATCGCCTGCATGTCATGTCCACCGCCCATCAGTTCGGCCAGAATCTCGGCCGGGTTGCGGAAGGTGAAGTCGTGGAACAGCACCACGATTTCCTGAATGTCGGCACTGGCTTCGGCCGGTTCACGCACGATCAGCGGCGCTGCGAGCATGCGCTGCTCCTGCAGACCCATATGCGAGTGCATCCAGAAGGTGCCCGGACGCTCGACCGGGAAGTCATAGTCGTGACTGCCCCCATCCGGGACAAGCTCCTGCGAAATGCCTGCAACGCCGTCCTGCTGCCAGGGCGGAGTGAGCCCGTGCCAGTGGATGACCGTCGGCTCGCCGATGCGGTTTTCCAGCCGGACGCGAAAATTCTCGCCCGCACTCATGACGAGGCCGTGGCTGCCATCGGCCTGGGTGAGGCCGAAGACGGTGGCGGCGCGGCCCTTGACCTCAATGACGCGCCTGCCTGCGGTGATGACCTTCTGGCCATCGGCCCGGGCCGGGCGCGCCGGAAGCAGCAGCGATGGAACCGCGGCGGCCGAAAACGCAGCGGCGGAAGCCGCGAGGAAGTCGCGGCGCGAAAGGGTTTTCATAGTCTATCTCCAATCTGAATGATGTCCGGCACACAGAGAGCAAGCCGGTTTGAGCGGGGCTCTGCGTCAGTTCAGGAGATGGATGGCGGCCTGGGATGGGGCGCGGCTATCGCGCCGCGCAAGGGGTCATCTTTGGAAGGCAGAGGCGACGTCACCGTCATGTCCGGGAAGGCTGCTGCCAGGGGCAGCGGCGCGCAGTGACTGCAGGAACTCAGGCATTGGATAAGACAGCCTTTAGCCGTTTGATCCTGGGAATGCCCGCCGCAGCAGGTGGTACCGGCCTTGGCGTGGTGCGACATCACTTTGGTCGCTTGCGCATGATGGTCATGGCTTGCCGGTTGGGCGAAAGCCACTGGCCCCAGCAAGACGAACAGCAGCAGAAGCAGGGGCAGCACAAACCGGAAGCCTATGGCTGCGGCGGACCGCATATCGGACAGTACCGCTCCGCGCGCGCCCGGAGTGGCGTTGCGTCGGCGTCTTGTAACCGAAAGGTGCTGCCTCAACCAATATTGGGTGTCCGCGCTCGCGGAGGTCAAACAGCCGCACTGTCGCTTTGCTCTGGTGTTCCTATTCAACCGACCGTTGGAGCCGGATATTCGGCGGGATTAAGCGAGGAAGCCCCGCCGACGGTAACCCGGGTTGGTGGCTGGAAGCGCTTGAGCCGCATGGCGTTGCCGAGCACGAATACGCTCGACATCGCCATCGCGCCAGCCGCCAGCATCGGAGAGAGGAGCGTGCCGCTGACCGGGTAGAGCGCGCCGGCCGCCACCGGAATGAGGCTCGCATTATAGGCGAAGGCCCAGAACAGGTTCTGGCGGATGTTGCCGATGGTCGCCTTGGAGAGCGCGATCGCATTTGTCACGCCAAGCAGGTCACCCGACATCAGCACCACGTCGGCGCTTTCGATGGCAACGTCGGTACCGGTGCCGATAGCCACGCCGACATCGGCTTCGGCAAGAGCGGGCGCGTCGTTGATCCCGTCGCCGACGAAGGTCACGGCACGGCCGCCGGCTCTCAGGCGCTTGATCGCCTCCACCTTTCCATCAGGCAGGACCTCGGCCACAACCTCGTCAATGCCCAGTTGGGTAGCGATGGCTTCCGCCGTACGACGGTTGTCGCCCGTGATCATCGCAACCTTCAGCCCCATCTCGTGCAGTGCGCGGATAGCCTGAGGCGTCGTTGGCTTGACCGGGTCGGAGACAGCAATCACCGCTGCCAGCATGCCGTCGATGGCGGCATAGAGCGGCGTCTTGCCCTTCTGGCCCATGCGGGCTGCAATTTCGACAGACGGCTCGACGTCGATGCCGAGCCTTGACATGTAGCGGTCAGCCCCGATTGCCACGCAACGGCCGCCGACTGCGGCGTAGACGCCGAAGCCCGGAACCGCATCGAAGGCGTCAACCGCACCCAAAACGAGGCCTTCCTCCTTGGCCGCCGTGACGATTGCAGTGGCCACCGGGTGTTCGGACTGGGCCTCGACTGCGGCGACCAACGCCAGCACCTCGGCGCGCTGAAAGCCCTTGGCGACCTCAAGGTCGGTCATCACCGGCTTGCCCGCGGTGAGCGTGCCGGTCTTGTCGAGCGCGACGACTTCGGTGGATTTGAGCGACTGCAGCGCCTCGCCATTGCGGAAGAGCACGCCGAGTTCGGCGGCCCGCCCCGTGCCGACCATGATCGAGGTCGGCGTTGCGAGCCCCATGGCACAGGGGCAGGCAATGATCAGCACGGCGACAGCATTGACGAGCGCAAAGGTGACAGCGGGTTCGGGGCCAAAGGACAGCCACGCCAGGAAGGTCATCAAGGCAGCGGCCATGACGGCAGGCACGAACCAGGCGGTGACCTTGTCAACCAGCGCCTGGATCGGCAGCTTCGAGCCCTGGGCTGTCTCGACCATGCGGATGATCTGCGCCAGCAGCGTGTCAGCTCCGACCTTGATGGCGCGATAGGTGAAGCTACCCGTCTTGTTGATCGTGCCACCGATGACTTCGGCGCCTTCGCCCTTGCTGACAGGAATCGGCTCGCCGGAGATCATGGACTCGTCGACGAAAGACGAGCCGGAAAGCACGATGCCGTCGACCGGCATCTTGTCGCCGGGGCGCACCTGGATTACGTCGCCGACAGCAACCTCCTCAAGGGCAACGTCAACGAACTCGCCGTTGCGCTCGACCCGGGCCGACTTGGCTTGCAGGCCCATCAGCCGCTTGATTGCCTCGCTGGTACGGCCCTTGGCCTTGGCTTCGAGGGAGCGGCCGAGCAGGATCAGCGTGACAATCACGGCGGATGCCTCGAAGTAGACGTTTACCGTCCCGGCAGGTAGGACCCATGGCGCGAAAGTGGCGATCACTGAATAAGCCCAGGCTGCAGTCGAGCCGAGGACGACCAGCGAGTTCATGTCGGGCGCCAGCCGCAGAAGCGCAGGCACGCCCTTCCTGTAGAAGCGCAGACCGGGGCCGAACTGGACGATCGTCGCCAGCACGAAGAAGGCTATGTAGAGCGCTTGCTGACTGACATTCATCAACAGCCAGTGATGCAATGCCGGAAAGAGATGCGAGCCCATCTCGAGCACGAAAATCGGCAAGGTCAGCGTCGCTGCGATGCCGAGGTCGCGCTTGAGCTGGGACAATTCGCGGCTACGGACCTCCTCACGGCTGTCGGCGCCGGCGGCGACGCCCGCCACCTCTGCGTGGCGCGGTTCGTAGCCGGCCTTACGAATCGCGGCGTCGATGGCTGCGCGCGGCGTCGTGCCGGACAGGCTCTCGATCGTTGCGCGCTCCGTGGCGAGATTGACAGAGGCCTTCAGCACGCCCGGGACAGCGGCGATCGCCAGTTCGACACGACGAACGCAGGAAGCACAGGTCATGCCCTCGATCTCAATTTCCGTGCTCTCGACGGGAACGTCGTAGCCGGTGTCCTTGATGGCCGTGACGACCGCCACCGGATTCGCCTGGCCGCTGAAGACGACCTCCGCGCTTTCCGTCGCAAGATTGACCGTTGCGGACGAGACACCCGTCACATTGGCGATCGACTTCTCGACCCGGCGCACACACGATGCGCAGCTCATCCCCGCGATCGGGAATCGTTGCCCAATGATGGCTGCACCAGGATTCGAATGAGTGTTCATGAGACCCGACCTTCGTATTCGATTGGATAGAGGTCTAAAGGTTCCAGTGCCAGGAAGGTCAAGAGAGTGTCGGCACTTTTCTGAGGTCGCGCGGTAAGATATTGAAATAACGTGATTAAATGGACTCCAAGTTGTGCACCGGACCAGAACAAGCGGAAAATCTCTCATGTGCAGAGAAAGTCGCTTGACCTTCCAGCCACGGGAAGCCGCACATGACGGCAACGGCAATTGCCGAACAGGAGTTTGAAATGATTACGTTGAAAGTTCCGGACATGACCTGTGGCCACTGCGCCGGGGTTGTCACCAAGGCTGTGCAGAGCGTCGATGCCGAGGCGCACGTCGACATCGACCTCAAGGCGCAGACGGTCACCATTGAAACGAAGGCGGATGGCGGAGCTGTCAGTCGCGCGCTCGAGACAGCCGGCTATCCAGCGGAAACTTACACGACGCGCTAGGTCGCACGACTGATGCGAGGCGAGTGCAACATGATCATCTCGTCGCGCACGTTGAATTGCCCGGGTCATGAGCTTCCGGCTCACGCCGGCCTGTCACGCCACCGTCAAGCGGAACGGCTAGGAGGGGGTTCGACCAACCTGCCGGGGGTTGCCATGGTTGCCATCGTCTGCCTCCGCATCAAAGAGACCGATCATGCGCATCTTGCTTTCCGCTCTTCTCGTTGCCGCGAGTATCGCCCAGGCTTCCGCTGCCGAGGGCAAGCTCGTGCTCTACACCAGCCAGCCCAACACGGACGCCCAGCAGACCGTGGACGCCTTCATGGCCAAGAATCCGGGCGTTACTGTGGAATGGGTGCGCGACGGCACGCCCAAGATTCTCTCCAAGCTACGCGCCGAGATCGAGGCCGGCCAACCGCAGCCTGACCTGCTGCTGATCGCCGACGTCGTGACGATGGAGGGCCTGAAGGCCGAGGGCCGCCTGCTGCCCTATGCCGAAGCCGACCTTTCCGCCTTCGACGCGGGGCTGATGGACAAGGACAAGACCTACTTCTCCACCAAGCTGATCACCACCGGCATCGTCTACAACACCAAGGCGCCCTTTGTGCCGGCGAGCTGGCAGGACCTGACGAAGCCTGAAGCCAAGAACCTCGTCACAATGCCGAGCCCGCTGACCTCGGGCGCGGCCATGATCCACACCGTCACGCTCACCGGCAACCTCGCCAATGGCTGGGACTTCTACGGCGATCTGGCCAAGAACGGCGCACAGGCTGCCGGCGGCAATGGCGACGTGCTCAAGGCGGTGGCCGGCGGCGACAAGCTCTTCGGCATGATCGTCGACTACATGCCGATCCGCGAGAAGGCCAAGGGCGCGCCCGTAGAGTTCGTGTTCCCAACGGAGGGCGTGTCGGCTGTCACCGAGCCGGTTGCCATCCTTTCTACGGCCAAGAACGTCGATGCCGCCAAAGCCTTCGTCGATTTCGTCCTTTCCGAAGAAGGCCAGAAGCTCGCTGCCTCGCAGGGCTACATCCCGGCTCGAAATGGCATCGACCTGCCGGCCGGCTATCCCGACCGCTCGCAGATCAAGATGCTCGGCTACGATGCAGCCGCAGCGCTTGCCAACGACACGGCGAACAAGGAGAAGTTCACCGAAGTGATGGGCCAGTAAGGCCGGCCTCCTTTGGAAGCTTCGACAACAATCTCTGCCGCCGGGCGTCCTGCGCTCGGCAGCATGATACCGGTCCGGTTCAGGCTCGGCGCCTTTGGCGCCTGGGCGACCGTGCTTGCAGCGGTTTGCCTGCTCAGCCTTCTACCTATGGGCCGGCTGCTACTGGCGGCGCTGGCGCCGGGCGGCGAGCTCGACGTCACCGCCTTCTTGCAAAGGCTGACGACACCGGCGGCGCTGAAGGCGACCTGGCACACGCTCGACACCGCTTTTTTCGGCGCGGTGCTGGCGATCGCCATCGGCGCGCCCATCTCCGTTGCGGTTACCATGACCGACCTGCCCGGCCGCCGGGCCATCGGCTTCCTGCTGCTTCTCCCCATGATGATTGCCCCACAGGTGACGGCACTCTCATGGCTGCATCTGTTTGGCCCGTCGAGCGCGCTGCTGAACGCGTTGGGCATCGCCCCACCGCCCGGAACGCCCAATCCGATCATCGGCCGCGAGGGCATTATTCTTCTTTATGGCGTCCAGCACGCGCCTATCCTTTTTGTCACCTTGAGGGTCGGACTGGCGCGTATTCCGCGTGACTTCGTTGAGGCCGCCCGGGCAGCGGGCTCGGGCCCGTTGCGAGTTCTCGCGACCATCGTCCTGCCGCTGATGCGCCCTTATCTGATCGGCGCGGCCGCGCTCGCATTCGTTTCCGGCATTGGCAATTTCGGCATTCCGGCCCTGCTCGGCCTTCAGGTCAACTACCTGACGCTGCCGACGCTGATCTACCGCCAGATGGCGAGTTTTGGGCCAAACGTCCTCCCCCAGATGGCAGGCCTTTCCGTTCTTATCGGGATACTGGCGCTGTTCGGCATCGCAGTGCAGGCTTTCGCGAGCGGCCATTCTGCTCGCTATTCGGGCGGCATCCTGGCCCGCTTTCCGCTTGGTCGCTGGCGTTGGCCCCTCGCCACGCTCGCCTGGAGTGCCATCGTGCTGCTGCTTGTCGTGCCGGCTCTCGCTTTGCTTACGACCGCTCTGGTGCCGTCCTTCGGGGTGCGGCTGACGCTTGATACGCTAACCTTCTCCAACTTCGGCGAGGTGCTGACCCGGCAGGCCGCCACGATACGCGCCTTCCGCAACTCCACCCTGCTCTCGGCCGCCGCCGCGATCTTCCTGGCGCTGGGTGCGATACCGTTCGCGCTTGCGATGGAGCGAGTAGGCGAACGCAGCGGGCGCTGGCTGCAGAGCGCCCTCGAACTCCCTTATGCCGTTCCCGGCATCGTGCTGGCCATCGCCTGCATCCTGCTCTTCCTGCGGCCGCTGCCGCTCATCGGCAGCCTCTACGCGACGGCCTGGATCATCCTCATCGCCTATCTCATGCGCTTTGCCGTATTCGCCGCCAAGCCTGTGGCGACGGCGGTGCGGCAGATCCCACGCGAACTGGATGAGGCAGCGGCAGCCTGCGGTGCTGGCACACGAAGGCGCATGTGGACCATCTCGGCCCCACTTGCCATTCCTGCCGCGGTGGCCGGCGCGCTGCTTGTTTTCATGGGCGCCTTCAACGAACTCACCGTCTCCGCGCTGCTGTGGTCGGGCGGAAACGAGACGCTGGGGGTAGTGCTCTTCAGCCTGGAGGAAGCCGGGCTCGCCACACATGCCGCCGCAATCGCCGTCATCACTATCCTGGCGGTGGTTCTCATCCTGGTGGTGCTGGACCGACTCTCGTCGCGACTACCTACCGGCGTACTCCCGTGGCGCTGAAGGCGCGTCGGCGACGCGCCACGCTTTTTCCGAAAAATGAATCAGCCGGGGACGACCCAGGCGTCCGAGATGGCGACATGGACGTGCTCGCCAATCCCACGCGCCTGCGGATCGTCGAGTAGGATTTCCTCGCCTGTCTCCAAAGAAAGCCGCAGCTCGTGCACCGGTCCGCGATAGGTCGATGACTTGACCACGGCCCGAAGCCCGGCATGGGAAAGCGCCAGCGCTTCAGGCCTCAGCAGGATGCGAGCCGGCCCTGACTTGGTGTCGGCCGTACGCGCCGCGATCCTAAGCCCCGTTACCTCAACCTCTGCCATGCCGTCACGGTGGCCCAAAACCTGTGCGCTGACGATCGCGCCGCGCCCGACAAAGCCGGCCACGTTGACATGGACCGGTGCGCGATAGATCTCGGTGGGCGATCCCACCTGCAAAAGTCGTCCGCGGTCGAGCACGGCAATGCGGTCGGCCAGCGCCAGCGCCTCGCCTTGGTCGTGGGTCACATAGACAATGGTAGCGCCGGTGGCACGGTGGATGTGGCGGAACGCATCCAGCATCGTTGCGCGCAGATGAATATCGAGATTGGCGAGAGGCTCGTCGAACAGGATGATGCCTGAATCGGCAACAATGCAGCGGGCAAGTGCCACACGCTGCCGCTGTCCGCCCGACAGCTCATCCACCCGACGTGAGCCGAATCCCTCCAGCCCGACCATGGCGAGCACCTCACCTACCCTTGCCTCGATGCTCGCCCGATCCAGGCCGCGCGTTTTCAAGGGATAGGAGACGTTGCCGGCGACATCCATGTGGGGCCACAACGCATAGGACTGGAAGACCATGCCGACCCCGCGCTTTTCCGGCGGCACTTGCCGCAGGGGATCGGCGACGGTCTTGCTGCCGAAGCGGATGCTGCCGGCATCGGGCGCCTCGAAGCCGGCGATAAGCCGGAGCAGCGTAGACTTGCCGCAACCGGAAGGGCCGAGCAATGCGGTGAAGGAGCCAGCCGGAAAGTCGAGCGAAATGCCGTCCAACGCCTGGATCGCACCGAAGCGACGCGAAATTTCTCGAATGCTTATCTCTCACGCCCGTAGCTGCCGGCAGGTGATGAGAGGCTCCGTCTTGGATGGAAGAAAAGGTCGCATGCGGAAATCCAGCGCAAGATGCAGCGCGCCATTTCGCATGCTTTTGTGGCAGTTTGGCGAAGCCGCGTCGGTTGGCTCGATTCCGCCGCAAGGCTTTCCAGAAAGCTTCGCAAAACTGTCATTCAGAACCGATAGGCCTTGCCCGAATTGATGAGGCAAGGAATCATTGAGCACTGCTGAGAGCTCTACAGAGAAGCCCGCTATACAGTTGCGCGATCTCGCACTTTCCTACGGCGAGACGCCCATCCTGCGTGGCGTGACTCTCGATCTGGCGCGAGGACGTACACTTGCGCTTCTGGGGCCCTCGGGTTGCGGCAAGACCACGCTGCTGCGCTTGTTGGCGGGCCTGCTCTTCCCGACCAGGGGATCGGTGTCCATCGACGGCCGGCAGATGGCCGACGCCGCGACCGGGAGCTTTGTGCCGCCGGAGCGTCGCAGGCTCGGTATGGTCTTCCAGGACTACGCGCTTTGGCCGCATATGAGCGTCGCGGGTAATGTTGCCTTCCCGCTCGAGATGGCTGGTATTGGTCGCACCGAGATCGACCGCAGGGTTAAGATGGCGCTTGACCGCGTTGGCTTGACCGACCTTGCCGCGCGCATCCCCGGCGATCTTTCCGGCGGCCAACAGCAGCGTGTGGCCATTGCGCGCGCCATCGTCGGCGAGCCCAAGCTGGTTCTTTTCGATGAGCCGCTTTCCAATCTCGACCGCGAGTTGCGCGAGTCGCTGGCAGTCGATCTCGCCCAGCTTCTCTCCGATCTGTCCATGAGCGCCGTCTACGTCACCCACGATCAGGGCGAGGCCTTCACCATCGCCGACGAGGTTGCGGTCATGCAGCGTGGTCGGATCATCCAACTCAGCGATCCGCAATCACTCGTTGAGGCCCCCGCCAACGCAGCGGTCGCGGAATTCCTGAAGCTTGGAACGGTGGTGGAGGCCGAGCGACAGGGTGGCGACTGGGCGCTGGCCGGCACCGGCATCCGCCTGGCCATGGGCTCGGAAGGTCCAGCCGATGCAAACCGCGCACGCGTGATGCTCGGCCGCAAAGCGCTGCGCGTGTGCCCGGATGATAGGGCACAAGCGAGCGGACAGGTGGTGCGCGCGCTCTTTCGTGGCGACTTCTACGCTCTCTCCGTTGCGCTTGGCGACGGCGCAGAGCGCGTGGAGGTCGAGACTGTCAGTGAACTTCGCCGAACAGTCGGCGACAGGGTTGGGCTCTCGATCGAGCCCGCAGGACTTCGCTGGTTCCCGGCGAATTAATTTGGAAAGGAACAAATTTGATGCGCATTTCCCTATTCGCCGCAGCGGCCGCTTTCGGCCTTGCTGTGTCTTCCTCGACCGCCATGGCCGACATCACCGTCTACACCGCCGGTCCAGCCAGCCTCATCGACGACCTCGCGGCTGGCTTCACCGCCAAGACGGGCGTGAAGGTCAACGTCTTTCAAGCGACCACAGGCAAGGTGATGGCCCGCATCGAGGCCGAGGCCGCCAATCCGGTCGTGGACGTGCTGATCTCCGCTTCGTGGGACACAGCCACCGACTTCGCGAAGCGGGGCTGGCTCGTGCCCTACACCAGCCCCAACGCCGTCAACGTGCCTGACTTCCTCAAGACCGACACCGCAGTTGCGCAGGGTGTCTCGGCGCTTGCCATTGCCTGGAACCCGAAGAGCGGCACGCCGAAGCCGGCCGAATGGTCCGACCTGGCCAAGCCAGAATACAAGGATCTGGTGAATATTCCCGATCCGGCGCAATCAGGCTCGGCATTCGAGCTCACTGCTGCGCTGGAAGCTCAGAGCGGCTGGAAGCTGTTCGAGGATCTGAAGGACAATGGCGCAGTCGTAGCCGGCGCGAATGCCGAGGCGCTCAATCCGGTGCTACAAGGCGCCAAGGCCGCCGTGTTCGGAGCGGTGGACTATATCTCGCTCGCCGGCATGAAGAAGGGCGAGTCAATCGACGTGATCTTCCCGGCATCCGGCACCGTGATCGCACCGCGCCCGGTCATGATCCTCAACTGGTCGAAGCAGCAGGACGACGCCAAGCAGTTCGTCGACTACGTTCTCTCCGACGAAGGCCAGGCCAAGGTTGCGGCAACCGCACTGATGCCGGCCCGCACTGACGTCAAGGCTGACCGCCCGCTTATCGGCGACCTCAACATACTCAAGATTGACACCGACGCTGTTTACTCCAAGCGCGAGGAAACGCTGGGCAAGTTCAACGCGATCTTCGCCAAGTAGGCACTGGCCATGCAGACGATGAACGGGGCCTCGGTTTCCGCCAGCCCATTGGAGGCGCATTCCGCTGCGAAGAAGGGGCTCTCTGGCGACGACGGCCATTCCGCAGCGCTCTGGATCGCGGCCATTGGGCTTCTGCTCGTCGTCGGAGTACCTTTCACCTTCATCGTCCTGCAGGCCATCTTTCCGGAACTGGGGCGCGGCTCGCTCGCCGCGCCTTTCTCCAATCTCGGCAAGACGTTGTCCGATCCCCTCCTGCCACGCATGGCGCTGAACACGGTGGGACTGGGCGTTGCAGTCGCCGCCATCTCCGCGCTGATCGGCGTGCCGCTGGCTGCGTTTCGCGGGCTGTTCAAAGTGCCCGGTGCAAAGGTCTGGGATGCCCTGATGCTCGTTCCCTTCATGATCCCGCCCTACATCGCCACGCTGGGCTGGATAATGACGCTGCAGCCGAACGGCTACCTTCAGCAACTCGCCGGATTCAATCTCGCGCCCTTCCTGTTCTCGCTGGGTGGTATGGCTTTTGTCATGGCGCTCAATTGCTTTCCGGTGATCTATTTCGGCGTCTCGCGCACGCTGGAGGCGGTCGGTGGGCGCTACTCCGATGTCGGCCGCGTCTTTGGCGCTTCGCCCTGGCGAGCCTTCTGGCGTATAACCCTGCCGCTATCCATCCCGGGCCTTGCCGCAAGTCTGCTGTTGATCTTTGCAATGGCTATCGAGGAATACGGCACGCCCGCAGCACTCGGCCGTCACGCTGGCTTCGAAGTGCTGGTGACCCAGATCGAGTTGCGCGTCTCCGACTGGCCCATCGATCTGCCTGGCGCGTCAATCATGGCGCTCACATTGGTGCTGCTCTCTTTTAGTGCCTTCCTTGTACAGCGGCGTGTTCTATCAGCACGCAACTTCCAGACGACCGGCGGCAAGCCGCAGGCCTTCAACAAGCGCCCACTCGGGCCACTTGCAGTCCCGGTGCTCATGTTCTTCGCGCTGATTGCTTTCCTTGCCGCCGGCGCGCCGCTGTTTGCCATTCTCGCGACCGCGCTGTCGCGGACCATTTCCGGCGGGCTTGTGCTCGACAACCTGACGCTCGCGAATTTCAGCCGCATCTACGAAGACGGTGCAGGCGCGCTCAAGGCACTGACGCTTTCGCTTTCTCTCGGCGTTGCCACGGCAATCGTCGCAGGACTGCTCGGTGCGATTGCCTCCTATGTCGTCGTCAAGACAAAGTCGCGCGGTCGTTTCCTGCTCGACACGCTAACCATCATTCCCAATGCATTGCCGGGCATCGTCGTTGCCATCGGGCTGGTGCTAGCCTGGAACCAGCCCTGGCTGCCGGTTTCGCCCTACAACACCTCGCTTATTCTGCTGCTCGCCTATTGCTGTATCCTGCTGCCGCAGCCGGTGCGTTACACCACCGCAGCGCTCCATCAGATCGGCGACAACCTGGAAGCGGCGGCCCGCGTCTTCGGCGCGTCGAGAATGGTAGTCTTCAGGCGCATCCTGCTACCGCTCATCGCACCAAGCCTTGTCGCCTCCATGCTGCTTGTCTTTGCGGTCGCATCGCGCGAGCTGGTCGCCTCGCTTCTGGTGGCGCCGGTAGGAACGCATACGGTGGCGAGCTTCATCTGGAGGCAGTTCGAGCAGGGTTCGGTCGGGCTCGGCATGGGTATGGCGTTCGTCACCATCGTTCTGACCACGCTCGTTCCGTTTGCCATTCTCATACTGCTCCGCCGAGCCAGCGGCCACGACGCAATGCTTTGATAGTCGTGGCCCTTATGGGCTCGTCACGGGAAGAGCGGCTGGGTTCGTACCCAGAGCTCCAGCGTGGTCTCGTTGCCTAACGTCGTGGAGCGATGGGGAAGATGCGATTGGAAATGCATCGAGTCGCCCTTGTTCAGGATGTGACGCTCGCCATCCACCTCAAGCAGCACACTTCCTTCGAGAATATAGACGAAATCCTCACCCTCGTTGTGCATCAGCTCAGACACGTGGCCGGGAGGACGCCGCACCAAGGTCGGGTGCAGCTTTGCTCCGGGGAAGCTTCTTCCTAGCAGTTCGTATGTTCGCCTGGCGTCGCCCAGGCTGAATGACTGCCTCTCGCCCTGGCGCGAAACCGCGCCGGATTGTTGCGGCGCCTTCACAAAGGCGTCGACGCTTGTGCCCAGCGTCTCTGCGATGTTGCAGAGAGACCCCAAGGACGGAGTCGATATCCCGCGTTCGATCTGGGACAGGAAGCTGATCGACAGACCTACACGCTCCGACAACTGCTGCAATGTCATGTCCATGGCACGCCGCCGTTTCCGGATCTTCTTGCCGAGAGACTCGCCTGATACGCTGTCGGTCATGTCTTTGTTCACCGCCTTCGACCTTGAAGACACTTCGAAACCAATTGCGCTATGCCGCCTTTCAACCCAAGCTTGGGCTCGGTAGCCCAAGGCTTCGATGAGCCGCAATGCACGAACCGTGTATCGCAAGCGGCTCCGGGTTGCCACATTTCAGCGCCTGCAAAAATTTCACTATTTCACTTCAATTTCTTTTGCAATGGTTCAATTTTTGCGCAATGTATCTCGCGCTAGATGCTGGTGCTCAATGGGAGGGAGCTTATGCGCATTCACAAAGGTCTAATGTCTCTTCTGACGACGGCTGCCATGATCGGCGCCCTTCAAATCGGAGAGGTCCAAGCGCAGGAGCCGCAGACGGGTGGCACACTGCGCATTCTAGCCACGGGCGAACCGGATCATATGGATCCGGCGCTCGCAGGCATGGTTCCGACGAACAATCTGATGCGTGCCATTTCCCGGCAACTGATCAGCTATGAGGCTTCGAACGATCCGGACGTCGCGATCAAGCCTGTCGGCGATCTGGCGACTGAAGTACCCCAGCCCACCGACGACGGCCTGACCTATACGTTCAAGCTGCGCCAGGGCGCGATGTGGGATGCGCCGTCCGGCGCACGCCAGATTACCTCTGCAGACGTCGAGCGTGGCTTCAAGCGGCTGTGCAACCCGCACATGCAGGCTTCGACCCTCACCTACTTCACCGCCCTCATCTCTGGCCTTGCCGAATTCTGCGACGGTTTTGCGAAGGTCGAGCCGACCGCTGAGGCGATGAAGAAATACGTCGAAGAAAACGACGTGACCGGTATAGAGACCCCGGACGACCAGACCGTGGTCATCAAGCTCAAGGAGCGGGCCGGCGATTTCATCTATATGCTGTCGCTGCCCATGCCTGCGCCGGCGCCGATAGAGGTGCTCGACTATGTTCCGGATAGCCCGGAATACCGCAACCACTACATCGGCAGCGGTCCCTATACGATCGGCGACTATACGCCGGATACCAGCCTCAAGCTGGTGCGCAATCCTGCCTGGAAGGCGGAGAGCGATCCGCTGCGCAAGGCCTATGTGGACGAAATCGAGATCACCATGGGCCTCCAGGCGGATGCCATCATGCAGCAGCTCCAGTCGAGCGACGCCGATCTCGCATATGACATCAATGTCCCTACAGCGATCCTTGCGACGCTTGCCGCCGCCGGCGACGAGAAGCTGACCGCGATGTCGGCGGGCAACACCAATTTCCTGTTCATCAACACCGTGTCCGGCAATAATAACGGCGCGCTGAAGGATCCGCGGGTTCGGCAAGCGCTCGAATACGCCGTCGACAAGGCCGCTATCGTGCAGCAGTGGGGCGGCTCGACGGTTGCGGAACCCGCCACCGGCATCTTCGGCATCGGCGTCCTGGGCCACCACAAGTTCGACCTCTACCCGTCACCGGATTCGAAGGGCGATCCTGAAAAGGCCAAAGCTCTACTCGCCGAAGCAGGGTTCCCGGACGGCATCACACTGAAGATGCCCTACCGCAACAAGGACCTGGAAGTCGCAACTGCCGCCACCATCCAGGCAAGCATGGCGCGCGCCGGCATCAAGCTGGAACTCACCCCTGTGACGGCAGCCGACTACTATTCCAAGTTCATGACGAACCCGGTCACTACCAAGGAAGGCACCTGGGATATCGCGCCGGTGGGCTGGACGCCGGACTGGGTTGGCGGCGCCGCACGCTCGGTGTTCCAGCCGCAGTTCACCTTCGACGGCGCCCATCAGACCTACAACTACACCGATTACAACAATCCGAAGGCGAACGAGATTGCCGCCCAGGCGATCAATGCCACCACGCCCGAGGAAACCGGAAAGTTATGGGCGCAAGTCGACGAAATGGTGATGGCGGATGCTCCGGTGGTTCCGCTGATTGCCAACAAGAACCCGCGCTATCGTGGCGAGGCAGTGAAGAACTACCTGCCTTACGCGCTTGGCGTCGAGGGAGACTGGACCAACATCTGGCTCGAGCGCTGAGACGGTTGAGCGACCAGGGCGCCGCGATTTCGCGGCGCCCTAGCCATTTGCGCATCGCGGTATTTCGCGACGCCTGAATCACAACGAGTTGCGGACAGCGAGGTTTGTCTTGGTAGTCCTGGAAGCCAGGAATCTCACGGTCGATATCCCGACCGAGGACGGCGTCGTCCACGCCGTCCGCAACGTGTCGTTCTCGATCCGGCCGGGTTCGCTGTTCGGCATTGCCGGCGAATCCGGATCGGGCAAGAGCGTCATGACCCAGGCGATGATGGGCCTGTTGCCCAATGCCGACATCCGCGGCGAGGTCCGGTTCGAAGGTCGCAACCTGATCGGCCTGCCTGCGTCCGAAATGCGCAAGCTGCGCGGCGGCCGCATCGGCATGATTTTTCAGGACCCGCTGTCCAGCCTGCATCCGTATTACACGATAGGCTCCCAGATAGCCGAGGTGCTTCACGCGCATGAAAGGATCTCCCCCGAAGAAGCTCGGGCCAGAGTGATCGACATGCTGGGCAGGGTCGGCATTCCCTCCCCGGCCGACCGATACGACGACTATCCGCATCAGTTCTCCGGTGGCATGCGCCAGCGCGTGATGATTGCCATGGCGCTCATCTTGAAGCCTGCGCTCATCATCGCGGACGAGCCGACCACGGCGCTGGACGTGACAGTGCAGGCTCAGATCGTGGCCTTGCTCGACGACATGCGCCGCGACTTCGGAACCACCGTTATCCTCATCACTCACGATCTGGGCCTGTTGTCGAGCGTCGCCGACGACGTGATGGTCCTGTATGCGGGGCATAGGCTGGAATGCGGAAAAGCGGCGAATGTGTTTCGCGCTCCGGCCCATCCCTACACGGCCGGCCTGCTGCGCTCGACACCGGCAAGCTACAAGCCCGGCTCGGAGCTTGCGCCGATCAAGGGACGTCCACCCAGCCTGCTAGCGACGCCGGTGGGATGCGTGTTTGCGCCGCGTTGCACCGAGGCACTTCCACATTGCGCCACCCAGCCCCCGCCGCTGCGCGTCTATAGCGATGGCGTCGAATCCCTGTGCTGGCTGGAGAAAGGCGCCGGCACAACGGCGCCAGTCCCACCCCGAGCGAAAGCTACTCATCACGCGGGCCAAATCGAGCCGGTAGCAACGGTCGAGAACGTGCACCTGACCTATCAGGTCGGCAGCTTCTTTGGGCAGAAGCGCACGCTCGATGTGCTCAAGGGTGTCGACCTTACCATTGGTAAGGGCGAGACCGTTGGGTTGGTGGGAGAGAGCGGCTGCGGCAAGTCTACGCTTGCGCGCGTAATCGCCGGGCTGACGCCGGCAACAGCTGGCACGGTCAAAGTGCTGGGCCGCGACATGGGCGCACTCGACGCCTCGCAATGGCGGGAGATGCGGCGGCAGATCCAGGTCGTGTTCCAGGATCCGTTCGGATCGCTCAATCCGCGTCGCCGTGTCGGCTCGATCATCGGCGATCCGTTCCGCTTACACGGGATAGCCTCTGGGGAGGAACGCAAGGCGAAGGTGCGGCATCTGATGGAGATCGTCGGCCTCAACCCCGAACACTACAATCGCTTTCCGTCCGAGTTCTCCGGCGGACAGCGGCAGCGCATCGGCATTGCCCGCGCGCTGGCTCTCAATCCGGCGCTCATCATCTGCGACGAGCCGGTCTCGGCGCTCGACGTGTCGATCCAGGCGCAGGTGCTCAACCTGCTGCGACGCCTGCAGCGCGAACTTGGGCTGACCTACCTCTTCATCTCGCATGATCTTTCCGTGGTCCGTCATATCTGCGACCGCATCGCCGTGATGCAGGGCGGCAAGATCGTCGAGCTTGCGACCGCCGAGCGCCTGTTCGCCGACCCGCAGCACCCTTATACGCGCACGCTGCTGGCTGCTTCCAAAGCCCCGCCTGCGCCGACCGGCGGAAAGGACCGGGTTCTGGCAGAAACACGGCAGGTGGCGTCATGAGCGACATTGCGGAAAACGACTTTTCCCAAGGTACCGAGGTTGTCCAGCGCGGCTCGCTGGAACTGACACTCCGCCGGCTCCGGCGCGATCATGCGAGCATGATCGCGCTTGGTGTAATCCTCTGCATCATCCTGCTTGCGATCATCGCCCCCTGGATCGCGGCCATCACCGGCCATTCGCCTATAGAGCAATTCCGGGACACCGGCCTGTCGCCCAGTGGCATCCCGGTCGGCCCGGGCGCTGATTTCTGGCTAGGGACAGACCAACTCGGCCGTGACGTCCTGGTACGCCTCGCCTATGGCGCGCGGGTATCGCTGCTCGTGGGTGTATTTGCCTCCATCCTGGCCTCGATGATCGCCGTCGTTGTAGGCGTCACGGCCGGCTATTTTGGCGGCATGGTCGACATGGCCCTCAGCCGCCTGACGGACCTTGTCATGAGCGTACCCTTCCTCTTGTGTGCTCTGGCGCTGGTGTCGGCGTTCGGTCCGAGCCTCATGCTGAGCGTGGCGGTGATCGTCTTCTTCAGTTGGGCACCGATGGCGCGCGTCATTCGCGGCCAGGTGATCTCGCTCAGCCGGCAGGACTTCGTCCATGCCAGCCGCTCGCTGGGCGCTGGGCCGCTGTCGATCATGGTGGTCGACATCCTGCCCAACCTGACGGTGCCGATTATCGTCTACACGACCATGCAGATCCCGAACTCCATTGTCTTCGAGGCGACCCTGTCCTTTCTCGGCATGGGCATCGTGCCGCCGACGCCTAGTTGGGGCGGCATGCTGGCCGATGCCTCCTCCAACTCCCTCTATCTCGTCGCCTGGTGGATGGTGTTCGTACCGGGCACCGCCCTGCTCCTGACCACGCTCGCCTTCAATATCCTGGGTGACGGGCTGCGTGACGCCCTCGATCCGAAGAGCGCACGCACCGCGCGCCACCTCAAGCGCAAGCCCAAGGGAGCGTCAAAATCATGATCCGCTTCCTTGCCCGCCGCATCGCATTCGGCGCTGGCGTTCTGTTGGTGCTGTCGGCTTTCGTGTTCTTCCTGTTCTTCGTCGCGCCGGGCGATCCCGCACGCATGATTGCGGGTGACAAGGCGACGGAGGCCCAACTTGCGATGGTCCGCAAGAATCTGGGCGTGGACCGTCCCGTCATTGCTCAATACGGCACGTTCCTCAGCCGTGCCCTCACGGGCGATCTCGGCTTTTCCTATCGCAATCAGCAGCCGGTGGCGCAGATCATCGCCCGCCGCATTCCCGCGACGCTCTCGCTGGTTGCGGGAGCGGCGCTTCTGTGGCTGGCGATCGGCGTGCCGATCGGCATCATGTCGGCGCGGCATCCAGGCAGTTTCCGCGACCGCATAGGACAGGCATTTATCCTGACCGGCCTGAGTTTCCCGACCTTCGTGCTTGGCATGATGTCGCTATATCTCCTCTATTTCCTGCCCAAACAGGCCGGCCTGACCTTGTTTCCACCGGGTGGATACAAGGCTCTGACCAGCAACCCGGCGCTGTGGGCTTGGCATCTCCTCTTGCCCTGGAGCACGCTGGCGCTCACCATGGCGGCAGTCTATGCGCGGCTGACGCGCGGCCAGATGCTCGACGTGATGGGCGAAGACTACATCCGCACGGCACGCGCCAAGGGCTTGAGCGAACAGCGCGTCGTATGGAAGCATGGGATGCGCGCGGCGTTGACACCACTTGTCACGCAACTTGGCGCCGATATAGCGCTCATGCTCGGCGGTGTGATCGTCATCGAGCAGGTCTACGGCCTGCAGGGTGTCGGTGCGCTGGCCGTTCAGGCGGTGACCAATCAGGACCGCCCGATCATCATCGGCGTCGTGTTGCTGGGTGGCCTGTTCATTGTCGCCGCCAATATCATCGTCGATCTTTTCTATGTGCTGCTCGATCCGCGCGTTCGCTGAAGGAAACCCATGATCATCTCGCAATATACGATCCCCGGAATGCACATGCGCGACCACGTGCTGGCCGTCCCGCTCGATTGGGCAAACCCGTCTGGCCCCACCATAGAGATATTCGCCCGCGAGGTAGTCGATCCCGCGCGCAAGGACGAAGACCTGCCGTTGTTGTGCTTCCTGCAGGGCGGGCCGGGCGGCAAGTCTCCCCGGCCAACACGTGGCGGACCAGCTTGGCTGCAGGCCGCGCTGAAGACCCACCGCGTGATATTGCCGGACCAGCGCGGCACCGGCCGCTCGACGCCGGTCGATGCAGCAACCATGGCCGGCTTTGCGAACGCCGAGGCGGGGGCGGACTATCTGGCCTGCTTCCGGGCGGATTCGATCGTCGCCGACCTGGAGCATCTGCGCAAAACAGCCTTCGCGGGTGTGCGCTGGCAGACGCTGGGCCAGAGCTATGGCGGCTTCCTGACGCTGACCTATCTGAGCCGCTCGCCGGAGGGTCTGTCGGCTTGCTACGTCGCGGGCGGCATTCCAAGTCTGGCTCCTTTGGCGGACGAAGTCTATCGCCGCACCTATCCGCGCGTGCGGGCAAAGAATGCCGGCTACTACAAGCGCTATCCGGACGATGTCGCACGGGTCGGCGCCCTGGCCGATTTCATCGCCTCGAACGACGTGCGCCTACCTGACGGCGACCGCCTGACGGTCCGACGCCTGCAGTCCGTCGGCCTCGATCTCGGCATGGCGCCCGGCTTCGAGAATATCCACTGGCTGATCGACGAGGCGTTCGCCGGATCGGGCCAAGACCGCCTGTCGGATCATTTCCTGTCGAGCGTCATGGCCCTCACCTCGTACCACAGCAATCCGCTATTCGCGGCCATTCACGAAGCCATCTATGGCGAAGGCGAGGGGGCGACCGCATGGTCTGCCGAGCGGCTGCGTGGGCAGTTCCCCGAATTCGCATCCGATGCGCGACCGCTGCTGTTCACGGGCGAGATGATCTATCCGTGGATGTTCGACGAAATCTCGTCGCTGCGACCCTTCAAGGCCGCTGCCGAAGCCCTCGCCCAACGCCCGAGCTATAGCCGCCTCTACCAGGCCGATCGTCTCGCTGCGAACGAAATCCCGGTCGCGGCGGCGATCTATCATGACGACATGTATGTGGATGCCGAACTGTCGCTTCAGACGGCGCGCGCTATCGGCAATCTCGATTTCTGGATCACCAACGAATTCGAGCATGACGGCATCCGCCAGTCGGGCGCCGTCTTCGAGCGTCTTGCCGCCATGGTGATGGAGAAGGGCGGCACGCTGGCCGCCGACCGCTAGACACCGGGGGCATGAATTGACGAGAAATGATTGCGCCGGCAATCTCGCGCGGCTGCGCAGTTGGCTGGATGAACAAGGGCTGGACGGGCTAATCGTTCCGCGCACGGATGCGCATCAGAGCGAAGTTACAGCCCCGCATGACAATTGCCTGGAATATATCAGCGGCTTTACCGGCTCGGCCGGCATGGCTCTGGTCCTGCGCGAGAGGGCGCTGATCTTCGTGGACGGTCGATATCAGGTGCAGGTCCGGCAGGAGGTCGATCTCGCACAGTTCGCCGTGCATCATCTTCACGACGACCCGCTGGATCTCTGGCTGAGGGGCAATGCAGGGTCGGGCTGGCGCATCGGCATCGATGCCATGCGGGTGGCGGGCGGTATCTACGACGCGCTTGCGCTAGGTTGTGCGGCTGGCGGCGGTGAACTCATTGCCATCACCGACGACCCGTTCGATGCCGTCTGGACCGATCGCCCCGAAAAGCCAGTCGGCAGGATCCGTGCCATGCCGGTTTCCGTAGCCGGCGAAACCTCGGCGAGCAAGCGGGCTCGTATCTCCGAGAAATTGCGCACCGCAGGCGCGGATATGCTGGTGGAAACGCTGCCGGACAATATTGCCTGGCTGCTCAATGTGCGCGGCTCGGATGTGGCAATGAACCCGGTCCCGCACTCCTTCCTGATGCTCGACCCCGATGGGCGGGTTGAATGGTTCGTGGACCGGCGCAAGCTGGGCAACGATCTCGCCGACTTCGAGCTTGCCGATGTCGAGCTGGCTGAGCCGGAGCATTTTCTGGACCGTGTGGCTCAGGCTTCGACGAGCCGCACTGTCCAGATCGATCCCGACTTCACCCCCTTTGCAGTGCGCAACGGTATCGACGTGTCGGGCGGCAGGCTCGCAGCACGAACCAGCCCAATCACGCTTGCCAAAGCGGCTAAGAATGCCGCCGAGCTGGCCGGATATCGTGCCTGCCATGTCGAGGACGGAATCGCGCTGACCAATTTCCTCGCGTGGCTTGACAGCGAGTGGCGTGTGCGGCGTGCGCGAAACCTGCCCCTGACGGAACTGGAGGCAGAGGAGATGCTCATTGCTTTCCGCACCGAGCGGCCGGGCTTTCTGGAGCCTAGTTTCCGCGCGATTTCGGCGACCGGCGCCAATGCCGCCATGTGCCATTACAATGCGCGACCCGAGACCAATACGGCGATCGGCGCGGAAAGCCCCTATCTCATCGATTCCGGCGGGCAATACGCGAACGGTACGACGGACGCGACGCGCACAGTGATGTTTGGGACCGCCAATGCCGAAATGCGCGACGCCTATACCGCCGTGCTCAAGGGCTTTTTGTCCTTGTCGATGGCTCGCTTCCCTACCGGCACGCAAGGGCACCAGCTTGATGCCTTCGCACGACGCGCCCTGTGGGACATCGGGCTCGACTACGACCACGGTACGGGGCACAGCGTTGGCCACAATCTGCTGATCCACGAATACCCGCATCGCTTCGGCAAGAAGCCGAACCTCCACGGACTTGAGCCGGGCAACGTCATGACCATCGAGCCTGGCTACTATGAGGCCGGAGGATACGGCATCCGCATCGAGAACCAGGTGGAAGTGGTGGCACACGGGCCCGGCTTCTGCCGCTTTTCCAGCCTGACGCTGGCGCCGATCGATCTCGAAATGGCGAGGCTCGAAGAACTGAGCCCGGACGAGATCACGTTCCTCGACGCCTACCATGCCGAGGTTTGCGCGGTTCTCATGGACCACGTCCAGCCAGAGACGCGCCCATACCTGCTAGCCCATACGCGTCCGGTTGCCGAGCGCGTTGTGTGATCGATGCGGGCAAAATCGGCGAAGCCCCTGATGCGGGGCTAGCCGGGCCGGGTGATTTCACGTCTTGCGCAATTGCCTGATGTACCACGCCATGATCAGCGAGAGGCTGACGAACACGGCTGAGCAGGCCTTGATCGGAAAACGCACCGCAGCGGCGTCGCTGAACGACATTGCAGGCGTAACCAGAACCGGGATCGCGATATAGGCGAGAATCAAGACTGTGAAGGCGAAAGCCAAGATGCGCACGGTTGCGTCCATACGCGTCCGCGCCACCGGTGCGGCAGTGGCAGGCATCGGCCATCGATGGCAAAGGCCCTCTGACCCGGCTACAGCGCCGCCCCGACTTTCAATCCTTCGTAAACCGCCTCCTCTGCGGTCCGCGGGGCCAAGCTGTCCCCGATGATGTGAACCTCCGGCACCTGGTCCATCAGAATGGCGCTCAGTTCGTCCACCGGCTCGTGACCGAGGCAGAGCACCAGCGTATCGACGTTCTCGAAGAGGATCGGCTGTTCGCTGACCGAGTGCTGCATGTAGACCGTGCCGCCGTCGCAGCCATAAAGGCGCGCATAAGGCGTGATGCCGATCCCACTCTTGTGCAGTTCCGCGGCGATGTTGTCGCGGACGTAAAGCGGGAGCAGTTCGCCGGGGTGCGTTCCGTTCACCGCGAGTTCGACGCTGCAGCCGTCGTTGACGAGCATCTCGGCAATGCCGGGTCCGATCCAGTCGCAACGCCAGTCGGCAACGACCACGCGACTGCCGGTCTTCACCTGCTTTCTCAGTAGCTGCCAGGCATCGACGATCTGGACGCTGCGGTCGTCGGTTATTTCCGGAAGATACGGCTTGGCGCCGGTCGCGAGAACCACGGCATCCGGTTTCTCGGCCTCGACGAGCGCCTGGTCGACGCGCACGCCCTTCACCACGCGGACCTGCGCCAGTTCGAGTTCGCGCGACAGATTCGTGATGATCCCGCCAAATTCGGCGCGGCGCGGCAGTTGCTGCGCCAGCTGCGCCTGGCCGCCGAGCTGAGTGGACGCTTCGTAGAGCGTGACCTGATGGCCTCTGGCTGCGGCGATAGCGGCAGCCTTCATGCCGGCCGGCCCGCCGCCGACCACCATCACATTCTTGGGCCGCGCGGCAAGTGTCAGCGTGCCGAACTTCAGCTCGCGGCCCGTCTCCGGATGCTGGATGCAGGAGATCGGGACGCCACGATGGAAATGCCCGATGCAGGCCTGATTACAGGCGATGCAAGCGCGGATGTCGTCAGTCCGCCCCTCCTCTGCCTTGGCAGGCATCTCAGGATCGCATATCAGAGCCCGCGTCATGCCGCAGACATCGGCTGCCCCCTCCGCCAACACAGTCTCGGCTTCATGCGGCTGATTGATGCGTCCGGCGACGAAGACCGGAACATTTAGCGCGCTGCGGAACAGGGCTGCATCGCTCGACAGATAGGCGTTGCGATAGGCCATGGGCGGCACGATGTGCACCGCGCCGCCGTTCGATGCCGACGTTCCGGCCGTGATGTTCACATAGTCGAGGAGCGGCTCGAGCTGACGGCAGCTCTCCAGCGCCTCATCCAGGGTCAAGCCATGTTCGTCGCGCTCACTGCCGCTGATGCGCATGCCGATCACGAAATCTTCCGACGTCGCCGCCCGCATCGCCGCCAGCGCTTCGACCGCAAAACGCAGCCGGTTTTCCAGCGAGCCGCCATAGTCGTCGGTCCGGCGATTGACGCGCGGATTGAAGAACTGGGCCGGCAGATAGCCGTGGCTTGCCACGAACTCCACGCCATCCAGTCCAGCCTGGTGCATACGCCGCGCCGCCTCGCCATAGCCGGCGACGATCTCGTCGATCATCCGCTTGTCGAGCTGGCGCGGCATGACGCGAAAGCGCTCGTTCGGGGACACGGAAGGCGCATAGGCTACCGTCAGCAAACCGTCGCCGCCTTCCATGATCTCCCGGCCCGGGTGGAAGAGCTGCGAGAACACCACGCAGCCATGTGCATGGCAGGTGTCGGCCAGTTTGCGATAGCCTTCTATGCAATCGTCATCCGTGGCCATCAGCATGTGCGAGGTGTAGCGCGCCGTCTCGTGGACACCCGCCACCTGGCTGACGATGAGGCCGACGCCACCGCGCGCCCGCGCCTCGTGATAGGCGATCAGCGTCTCGTTGACCAAGCCATCGGTCGGCAGCGTCGTATCATGTCCGGTGGACATGATACGGTTCTTCAGCCGTACGCCACGGATCTGCAGTGGCTGGAACAGGTTTGGGAACGCGGTGGTCGTCATGGATGTCAGCAAGCGCCTGTTGGTCTGCGGTTCAAAAGCCTTCAGGCCTTGATCTCACGCGTCCGCCAGTCGACGGGATCGAGCGCGTAGAAGACAGTCGCGCCTTCGCCCTCATAGGCTAGTGCGGTTCCTTTCGGCACCCACAGCACATCACCTGGCACGGTATCGAAAACCTGCTCGCCGACACGCAGCTGGAACTTGCCTTCGAGCGTGACGATCAGCTCGTCATAGAGCACGGTCCAGGCGATGGAGCAGTCGTCGAAGCGCGCAATGCCGGCACCCATGGTCTTGCTGAGCTCGGGGCCGACCAGGCGCGAGATGGTTGCCCGCTTCGGGTCGTCACCATAGGTCTCGAAAGCGCGATCGGATTTTTTGAAATGCACAACGCTGGTCATCTGGCTTCCTCCCTACCCAAAATCAGCAAAGCGAGTCCTCAATATTTTCTCTCTGGTAAAAATGCGAGCTATTTTTTTTACCCACCACAAAATTCGTTGCTAATTTTGAATTTCTGGGAGAGTCTTGGCCAGGCGCCGTGACAGGGTGGTTTTTCCCGCCTCGTATCTTGCGAAGCGATCCTCGATCAGCAACAAGAACGGGCGGCACCGCGAAGACCGGCCCTCAAGCCCGGAGCGATATTGAAAGTGACCATGTCCGCTGAGGACCAACTGGGATCGGAACTGGAAACCGACGCCGCTGGCGAGGATCTGGTTCTCGGCGGGCGGATTCGCGGCCTGCGCAAACGACGGAAGCTGACGCTTGCCCAACTGGCGGAGGCCTGCAACCTCTCCATCGGCTATATAAGCCAGATCGAGCGCAACCTCGCCTATCCCTCCATTCCGGCCTTGGTAAACATCGCGAAGAGCCTTGGCGTGACTGTGCAATGGTTCTTCGCCGGGGCATCGCCCGTGCCGCAGGATGAGCACGGCTATGTCGTGCGACGCGGCAACCGCCTGAAAATCCAGTATGACCATGGCATCATCGACGAACTTGTGACCCCGAAGATGAGCCTGCAGTTGGAGATGATCTACACCCGTCTGCCGCCAGGTACGGAGAGCGCCGAAAGCTATACGCATGACGGCGACGGCGTCGGATTCGTCGTATCGGGCGAGCTCGAAATGTGGGTCGGCGACCGCCATTTCCATCTCTACGAAGGCGACAGTTGCTCCTATTCCTCAGGCGAGCCGCATCGTTATCGCAATCCCGGCTCGCGGGAGGCGATCATAATGTGGGCCATCAGCCCGCCAAGCTTCTGAACATCCGCAAGGCTCGCCGTCACTCAGACTTCACAGCATCATTTCCTGACCGTCGTTCGCCGAGCGCAGTTCCCTAACCAGGTCGATCAGCGCCCGCAGTTTCGCCGGCACATGGCGCCTGCCGGAAAAGTAGAGGCACAAACCGTCATATGGCGGCGTCCAATCGTCCAATACCTGCACCAAGCGCCCGGCCACCACATCCTCGCGGACCGCATAGTCCGACAGGTATGCCAGTCCGACCCCGCAAAGTGCGGCCTCCAGTATCAGGCCGCTCTCGTCCAAGGTGAGCGGCCCGGGCACGTCGATCTCCATGCTTTCTCCGTGACGCAAGAACTCCCAGCGGTAAATCCGGCCGCTCGCCATGCGCGCGCGGATACACTGATGCTCCATAAGATCAGCGGGACGCAACGGCACCGCCCTGCCCCGCAAATAGTCCGGCGAGCCTACAACGATCATGCGTGCCTGGCGCACGATCGGAACCGCGATCATGTCCGGCGGCACCGCCTCGGCCAGCCGAAAGCCGGCGTCGAAACCCTGCGCGACGATGTCCACCAGCGCGTTGTCGGTCACCACCTCCATCGCCATCTGCGGATACCGTCGCAGATATTCCAGAAGCAGCGGCCGTAGCACCATCCGCGCTGCACCCGGTGACGTGTTGAGCCGTAGCGTACCCGTCGGCCGCGCCTGCGAATCCGTCGCCCGCTCGACCGCGCTGTCGATGGCAGCCAGCGCGGGCATGATCTCGGCCACGAAGGCCTCGCCCGCCGCCGTCAGGGCCACCGATCGCGTCGTCCGATTAAACAGACGCACGTCCAGCCGCGCCTCCAGCGCCGACACTGCATGGCTGAGCGCTGAGGACGAAACGCCCAGTTCGCGAGCCGCGGCACGAAAGCCACCGAGCCGCGCTATGGTCGTCACCGCCTCAAGTTCGGACAGGCTGGCCTTCATTGCGCAATTTTCCTTATCAACCTGTTGGAAATTGATGATCTTATCCTAGCGATCGTCGGGGTGCATATCCCCCACCGTCACAACAGGAGATCGAACGATGAAAATCATTGAGCAGATCTACGTCGATGGTGCCTTCGTCACCCCTCACGGCGCCGAGCGTTTCGACCTTTTCAATCCCGCCACCGAGGAAAAGATCGGCGAGGTCCGCCTCGGCGATGCCGAGGATGCACGCGCGGCAATCGCGGCCGCAAAGCGCGCTTTCCCCGCGATGCGCCGCACCACGCCCGCCGAGCGCATCGCCATGCTGCATGCCTTGCGCGACGCCGTCGTCGCCAAAGCCGATGCCCTAAATTCCGCCATGGCCACCGAGTACGGCGCGCCGCAATCATTCCTCGCCTTTTCAGTGCCCCATGCTTCGCTGGTGTTCGATCTGGCGGCCAAAACGGTGGCGAATTATGCCTTCACCCGCCGCATCGGCAATGCCGAAGTGGTCATGGAGCCGGTCGGTGTCGCCGCCGCCATCACGCCCTGGAACAGCAATATCGGCTTCATCTGCACCAAGCTTGCCACCGCCATAGCGGCCGGCACGACCATTGTGATCAAGCCGTCCGAAATGAGCGCCATCCAGACCCAGACGCTGCTCGAGGCCTTGCACGAGGCAGGCTTGCCGCGCGGTGTTCTCAACGTTGTCAACGGCTATGGCCACGTCGTCGGCGCGGAGCTGAGCCGGAACCCGGATATCGCCAAGATCACCTTCACCGGTTCCACCGCGACCGGACGGACGATCATGCGTACCGCTGCCGAAACCTTCAAGCGCGTAACGCTGGAGCTGGGCGGCAAGGGGCCACAGATTCTTCTCGACGATGCCGACCTCGACCGAGCCATCTCACATGTCCTCGCCTCAGCCTTCCGCAACAGCGGGCAGGCATGCATCGCCGGGACACGGCTTCTGGTGTCCGAACGCAGGCACGCGGAAGTCACTTCGCGTCTCGTCGAAGCGGTCGCCAATCTCAAGACAGGCCCATCCAGCGACCCAACCTCGGACATTGGCCCGATGGTCAGCGCCAGACAATGGGAGCGCGTGCAGTCCTATATCAGCCTGGGACAGGAAGAAGGCGCGACTCTTCTGGTAGGCGGCGAAGGCCGCCCCGAAGGCCTGAACCGCGGCTGGTTTGTTCGCCCCACCGTATTCACGGGCGTCACCAACGACATGCGGATCGCGCGCGAAGAAATCTTTGGCCCGGTCCTCAGCATCCTCTCCTATCGCGACGAAGACGAAGCCATCGCCATTGCCAACGACACCGACTATGGCTTGCAGTCCTACGTCCTCGGCACCGACGCCGACCACATGCGCCGTGTTGCCCGGCAGCTTGAGACCGGACGCGTGATCATCAACGAAGCCCCTGCGGACCCACAGTCTCCCTTCGGAGGCTTCAAGCATTCCGGCATCGGCCGCGAATTCGGCCCCTTCGGCCTCGAAGCCTTCCTCGAACCGAAGGCAATCGTCAGCTGACGGAATTCTCGGGCGCCTCGGGTAGCCGGGCGCCTGAGACGCCGGCACCGCACTTCGATTGCGGGCGATGAAGGCATCGCGGGGGGCAGATCGCTACCGCCTAGCCGGGCGCAAATATCTCTCCAGCCAGCGGCTGTAGCGCGAGCCGCCGAAGCAAAGGACAAAATAGATCACGGCCGCCACCAGATAGGTCTCGTCGTAAAAGCCAAGCCACTTCGGATCTGTCGCGGAAGCACGTGCGGCGTTGAGCAGGTCGAAGATCCCGATGACCGCCAGCAGAGACGTGGCAAGCAGAAAACCGATGGCAAGATTGACCATGCCGGGAATGACCTGTCTTAGCGCCTGCGGCAGGATGACGAGTTGCATGGTGCGCCAATAGCCAAGGCCCAGCGCGGCAGCCGCTTCCTCCTGCCCGGGGGGAATGGCCTGCAGGCCGGCGCGCACGACCTCCGCGACATAGGCGGACCAGAAGAGGGTGATCATGATGATTGCCCGCATCGTCTTGTCGATATGCTGGCCGCCGGGCACGGCCATGGGGAGAAGCAGCATCGCGACATAGAGGATCGCGACCATCGGGATGCCGCGCATCAGTTCGATGAAGAGGACGGCGAGCGTACGCAAGCCGCCCATGCGGGAGCGCCGCGCAAGCGCGATCAGGACCGCGAGCGGGACGGCAAGGCCGAAGCAGAATGTCCAGACCAGCAGCGTGATCGGCAGACCACCCCACTGATTGGACGAGACGGCCGGCAACAAGCCGGCGCCCGACATCAGCAGCCAGCAAAGACCGATCACGATAGGCCAGGCGACCAGCGTTGCGCGCCGCCAGAAGCGCGGCAACGCGGTTCCCGTGAGCAGCGAGACGAGCAGCACCATCACCAGTAGTGGCCGCCATTGCAGCTCCGGCGGATAAAAAGCAAAGACGATGAAGCGAAGCTTCGCGCCGACGAATGTCCAGCATGCGCCAGAGTTGGCTGTGCAATCCTGCGCCGTGCCGCTCCAGGTTGCGTCGATGACCAGCCAGCGTGCCAGCGGCGGCAACAGCCAAGCGAGAAACGCAAGCGTGAGGATTGTCAGAACCGTGTTGAGCGGCGTGCCGAACAGCCCGTTCCACAACGGCTTCAACCGGAGGGAAATGCGCCACGAAGGGAGGGAAGCAGACTCGGCCACGCTCATCGGACATGCACTCCCTTCAGCGCCACGCGCCGGTTGTAAACATTCATCAGGAACGAGACCGACAGGTTGAGCGCGAGATAAACGCCGATCAGGATGGCCAGCGCCTCAAATGACTGGCCGGTCGTATTGGCGGTGGTGTTGATGATGCTGACGAGGTCCGGATAGCCGATCGCGACCGCGAGACTCGAATCCTTGGTGAGATCGAGATAGCTGGACGTCGTCAGCGGCGTGATGACGCGCAACGCCTGCGGAAGCACGACCAGGCGCATGATCTGGCCGTTGTGCAGCCCCAGTACTCGCGCGGCTTCCCACTGGCCGCGATCGACCGACTGGATGCCGGCGCGCACGATCTCGGCGATCGCTGCAGAGAATTTCACCGTCAGGCCAGCCAGCAGTGCCGCAAACTCGGGTGTGAGATTGTGACCGCCTCGAATGTTGAAGCCGGAAAGGACCGGCAGCTCCAAGCCGATCGAGGCGCCGGTGGCCGGCAGTGCAAACCCGGTAGCGATCAGTAGCACCAGCGTCGCAAGTAATCCCCGCCGCATGCCGAGCCTGCTGCGGCGGCACGCGGCGAAGAGGAATAAGCCGTAGGAGACCGCGATCAAGCCGAGCAGCCAGAATGTCTGCGGCGTAAAATTCTCGGCCATGATGGCCGGGACATAGACGCCGCGATTGCTGAGAAACAGCGCATCGAGGGCCGACAGCGCCTGTCGTGGCGGCGGCAGAGCTTTAGCCAGCGCGATCCAGAAGAACAGCTGCAGTAGCAGCGGCGTGTTGCGAACGATCTCTACATACCAGCGCACAAGCGTCGCCAGCAGGACATTTCCTGAGAGGCCGGCAATCCCGAGCGCCACTCCGAGAATGGTGGCAAGCACGCAGCCGAACGCAGCCACCTTCACGGTGTTGAGGAGGCCGGCCAGGATCGCGCGCACGTAAGGATCGCCCGCCTTGAACGCGATGACCGACTCGCCGATTTCGAAATTGGCGCTGTGGCTCAGGAAGCCAAAGCCGGGCGTAATGCCCAACCGCTGCATGGTGGCCGATGCATTGGCGCCGAGCAGGTAGACGAGCGCGATCACGGCAGCAACGACAAGCATTTGCGCAACCGGCCAGGCGCCCCACCAAGCCGCGGTCCTTCGGACGATGCCGGGCCTTGTCAGGCCCGGCTGGTGCTTTGCCTCGACGCTCATGTGCGGCTCAGCGGAACGGCGGCGAATAAAGCAGGCCGCCGTCGGTCCACAGCCTGTTATAGCCACGATCCCATCCGAGCGGCTTCAGGTGCCGGTCGAAAATCTCGCCGTAATTACCGACAGCCTTGATGATGGTGTAGGCCCATTTCGGATCGAGCCCGATGGACTGCGCCAGCGAGGGATCGACACCGAGGAAGCGCTGGATCGCCGGGTCCTCCGACTTGAGGAACTCGTCGACATTCTTGCTGGTGATGCCCCATTCCTCGGCCTGGATCGTGGCGTTGACGGTCCAATTGACGATTTCCAGCCATCGGTCATCGCCGCCCGCGATCGCCGGCGCCAGTGGCTCCTTGGACAGGCGCTCGGGCAGAATGACATAGTCGTCCGGCTTCTTGAGCTGCGTGCGCTTGCCGACGAGGTCGGAGCTGTCCTGGGTGATCGCGTCGACGCGGTTGGTTTCCAGCGCATTGATGAACTCGCCGGTCTCCTCGATCGTGACCGGCGTGAACTTCTTGCCGGCCTTGCGGAAGAAGTCGGCGATGTTCAGCTCACCCGTGGTGCCGCTCTGCACGCCGATGGTGGCGCCGTCGAGTTCGGCCGCACTATTCACGCCCAGATCCTTGCGCACCAGAATGCCCTGCCCGTCATAGAAGACGGTCGGGCCGAAATGGAAGCCGAGCTGGAAGGCGCGGCTGATGGTGACGGTGACGCCAGAGAGCAGGACGTCGAACTCACCGGCCTGAAGCGCGGGCAGGCGCTGCTGCGGCGATGAATTGGTGAACTCCACCTTTTCCGGATCGCCAAAGACGGTGATCGCCAGCGCGCGACCATAGTCGATGAAAAAACCCTGCCAGCGGCCGTTGTCATCGGGCGCGAAGAAGCCCGGCGTGGTGCCGACGCCTACCTTGATGGCGCCGCGCTCCTTGATCTTGTCGAGCGTGGGGCCGGCAAAGCTGGTGGTCGAGAATATGCTGCCTGCCACGACCAGCGAAGCGGCGAGCGCCGTGCTCCAGCCAGCGCCGAGCTGCGGAATGAATGTCATCGATGTTTCTCCTGGTTCCGTTGCGGGCCGTTTCGAAACGATCGCTCAGCGCCCCCTTTCGCCGACCCAACTGGACGGTAGCGCCAGGCCAGAAGAATAATAAGGAAATAAAGTTCAAATTTGTTTGGGGTCCTAAAGTATATTACTATTTATAATTTTGCTTATTCGAAATGCATAAAATCTTCCGCACGCTTAAGTGCGGAAGACTCTGCATACAACTTAGATCACGTAATACGCGGCCGAAGAAAATCCGGTTTCAAGAAGATCCGCATAGTGCCGGCGCGCGACATCGGGATGCGAGCGCAGGCGGCTCTTCAGCACGTTGAAGCCGACATCACGAAACAGCGGGTTTTCGGGATCGCTCGCGGGACCCCTCGCCTCCTCGGCCAGATGCGGTGGAAGCTCAAGCAGCGGGACGGTCGCATCCAGCCGTGCACCGAAGAAGAACGGCACCGACAGGCGTTGCACGCCGGCGGGCGGCGTCACGACACGGTGCACTGTGGCGCGCAAATACCCGTTCGACGCGAGTTCCAGGAGCTCGCCGATATTGACCACCAGCGTGCCGGGAATCGGGTCCACGTCCACCCATTCGCCGTCATATTCCACCTGCAAACCCCTGTGCTCGTCCTGCAGCAACAGGGTCAGGAAACCGCCGTCCTTGTGAGCGCCAACACCCTGTTCGCCGCCGGTCCGATCGCGGCCCGGATAGCGCGCGATCTTCATGCGGTGGTTGGGCTGGCCGGCATAGATGGGATCGAAGGCGTCTTCGGGCTGTTCCAGCGACAGGGCAAAAGCCTTGAGCAGCCGGATCGCAACATTGGTCACCGCCGCCTGCCAGGAAAGCAGCGCCGGCTTGAGGCTGGGCAGCGCAGCCGGCCACTGGTTGGGGCCGTGCAACCGTGTCCAGGCCGGAAGGCCGGGCCGCTGGTCCACTGGCTCGCGCTCGACGCCGATGTCGAGTTGCTCGCGCCTGTCGGCCTTGCCGCGCGTCAACTCGCCACCGGTACGCGTATAGCCGCGAAATTGGGATGAGTTGATCATCTCGATCGCCAGCTTGTCGGGCTCCGGCAGGGCGAAAAACTCGCGCGCGCTGGCCAGCACGCCGCCGATCCGCTCGGCGGAAATGCCGTGCCCAGCAAGATATAAGAAACCGACATCGCGTGCGGCTGACCGCAGATCCGTCAGGAATGCTTTTCGCTCCGCTCCGCCCTTTTCGATAAGGCTGAGATCAAGCACCGGCACCAGTCTGCTCATCACATATCCTCCATTGCTGGCAGCGGCTGGGGAGACCGCGGCTGTGCACCTGGTTTCGCAGTCAGGCGGCCTTAAGCACCTGTCCGCCGGCCGCATCGAGCGCCTGTTTGAGGTCGCGGATGATGTCGTCGGGATGCTCGATGCCGATCGACAGCCGCACATAGCCGGGCGTCACGCCAGTCGCGAGCTGGTCTTCCCGCGAAAGCTGCGAATGGGTTGTAGTAGACGGGTGGATCGCCAGCGAACGCGCGTCGCCGATATTGGCAACGTGGTAGAAGAGCTTCAGCGCATCGATGAAGGAGCGTCCCGCCTCTCGCCCATTCTTCAACTCAAAGCCGACCAGCGCGCCATAGCTGCCTTCGCGGAAATAGGCGTGGGCGCGGCGCTTGTCCTCGCCGGTCTGGTAGCGAGGGAAGATGACGTTCTTCACCTTCGGGTGGTCGCGCAAAAACTCGGCGACCTTGATGGCGTTTTCGCTATGCTGCCGAATACGAAGCGGCAGCGTTTCAAGCCCCTGCAGGAGTTGGAAGGAGTTGAAGGGGCTGATCGCGGCGCCCACGTCGCGCAGCAGCACGGTGCGCACCCGCAGCACATAGGCTACCGGCCCGAGAGGCTTTGCCGCCTCCACCCAGACCTTTCCATGATAGCTCGGATCGGGCTGGTTGAGCGTTGGAAACCTCTCGGGATGTTTCTCCCAGGGGAAGTTGCCGCCGTCGATGATGAGCCCGCCGATCGAGGTGCCGTGGCCGCCGATATATTTCGTGGCCGAATAGACCACCACAGCCGCCCCGTGTTCCAGGGGCTTGATCAGCAGCGGCGCGGCGGTGTTGTCGACGATCAGCGGCACGCCAAGCGAACGGCCGATATCGGCAACCTCCTTGATCGGAAACACCTGCAGCTTCGGGTTCGGCAGCGACTCTCCGTAATAAGCGCGGGTGCGCGCGTCGGTGGCGCGGCGGAAGTTCTCGGGATCCGACGGATCGACGAAGCGCACCTCCACGCCAAAGTGCTTCAGCGAGGCTGCGAACAGCGCCCAGGTGCCACCGTAGAGATCGGTAGAGGAGACAATATTGTCCCCCGCCCCGGCAAGGTTCAGTATTGAATAAGCCGATGCAGCCTGCCCCGAGGACAACGCCAGCGTCGCGGCCCCGCCTTCGATGGCCGTAATCCGCGTTTCAAGCGCCTCCTGCGTCGGGTTCGAGACGCGGGTGTAGATGTGGCCGACCTCGTCGAGCGCGAACAGGCGGTCGGCATGGCCCGTATCCTGGAACTGGTACGAAGTGGTCTGATAGATCGGTACGGCCACCGCACCCGTGGTCGGGTCGGCGCGCCAGTGGCCGCCATGCAAAGCGAGTGTTTCGGCCGAGAGATTTTCGAACGTCATGGCAATTATCCCTTCGATCAGGCTTGGGTTCAGGCGGCGGAGGAGGCTTGCGGTTGGGCAGCCAGCAGATCGGCGTGATGGCGCTGGGCCACATCGGGATGCGAGCGCAGCCGGCTCTTCAGCGCATTCTGGCCGGAAGTGCGGAAAAGCGGGTTCTGTGGGTCACGGGTGACGCCCCCGGCCTGCGCCTTGAGATGCGGCGCCAACTCCAGCAGCGGGATTTCAGCATCGAACGGCGCGCCGAGGAAAAACGCCAGTGAGAGACGGTCCGCGCTGGCGGGTGGCGTGACAACGCGGTGCACGGTGGCCTTGAGGTAGCCATCCGTCGCCATTTCCAGCAATTCGCCGATATTGACGACGAAGGTGCCGGCCTTGGGCTCGGCCTCGATCCAGTGGCCGTCCTCGGTCTCGACCTCCAGCCCCTTCTGCTTTTCTTGCAAAAGCAGGGTCAGGAAGCCGCTGTCCTTGTGCGCACCAACGCCCTGCTCGCTCTCTGTGGCGTCTCGGCCCGGATAACGAATGATCTTGATGAGATGGTTCGGCGTGCCGGCATAGATCGGCTCGAAGACGTTCTCGTCCTGCTCCAGAATACGCGCAAAAGCCTGCAAGAGACGCGTGGCAAGATTGGTGAGCTCGGCCTGCCAACGCAGCAGCACCGGCTTCAGCTCCGGCAGCGCGCTCGGCCATTGATTGGGCCCTTGCAGGCGCGTCCAGGCGGGCAAAGACGGATCGCGCGGCAGCGCAGGCGCCTCGGAGCCGATATCGACTTGTTCGCGCCAGTCGCGCGCGCCTTTGGTTAGCTCCTGTCCGACGCGGTTGTAGCCGCGAAAATGCGGCGAGTTGACCATTTCGATCTCGAGCTTGTCGGCTTCCGGCAAAGCGAAGAAGCGGCGCGAAAGAGACAGCGCCTCGTCTATGAGCAACTGGTGTACGCCATGGCCCGTCAGATAGAAAAAGCCCACTTCCCGCGCCGCATGGGCGAGGTTTTGAAGCAATTCACGATCCGACTCCGGGTCGCGTCCGTAATTGGAAAAGTCCAGAACGGGCAACGCTTCGATGGTCTGGTGGATGCTCATTTGCGGTCTCCGATTTCCACAAAGAGCGTGTCACCTGTGCCGGCGTTTTGACAGAAATTGTAACTTATATTTTGCAGACCATCGTGAAAGCCGATCCGCTAATACCCAGTAAGCTCGTCAAAATAGTCTAATTCGCAAGAAGACCGGAAGGAGCCATTGGCGGGTCAAGGCAGGTAGGAACATCTCACTGGCCACCTCGGCGCAGCCGCAGAGAGACCGTCCGTCTCCTCAATGGGCGGGCACCAGTCGCACGTGGTGGTCGACATCTATCGCGACAAGTTGCGAGGGCGGCGGCAGGCTATAGACATCGTGCTTGCCGAATTCCTTCGGATAAAAGTCGAAGCCGGCCGGTGGTGGTGGTGCGCTCGCCTCGTCCACCAGGCTCGTACCGGCGAGCTCGGCGAACGGGTCGGGGATCGCGCCGATCAGCCGCCGCGTATAGGGATGCGTCGGATTGTCGAAGATGCTGTTCCATGGGCCCGTCTCGACGATCTGTCCGAAATACATCACCGCAACACGGTCACTCATATGCTCGACGACGCTAAGGTCGTGGCTGATCATGATATAGGAGAGCTCCAGCCGCTCCTTCAGCTCCAACAGCAGGTTGATAATCTGCGCGCGGATAGACACATCGAGCGCCGAGACCGGCTCGTCGAGCACCACAACCCTCGGATTGAGCACCAGCGCACGCGCAATGCCGATGCGCTGGCGCTGGCCACCGGAGAACTCGTGCGGAAAGCGCTTGGCCTGGTCGGGCTTCAGGCCCACCAGCCGCATCATCTCTTCCACGCGCCCTTCCACCTCGCCCGCCTCGATGCCGTGCAGCCGCAGCGGCGCGGCCAGCGATGTGAACACCGTCTGGCGCGGATTGAGCGAGGCATAGGGGTCTTGGAAGACGATCTGCGCCATCTGGGCGCGCCCCATGCGTGACGGCTGCACCGTACCCGTGATTGGCTTGCCCTCGAAATAGATCGCGCCGGATGTCGGCGCCTGCAGCCCGACTATGGAGAGCGCCAATGTGGACTTGCCGCAGCCGGACTCGCCCACCACAGACAGGCACTCGCCCTTGTTTAGGCTGAGGCTGACATTGTTTACGGCGCGAAGCAGCCTGCGCGAGCGGCTGAAGACGCCGCCCTGCACGGGAAAATGGACGCTCAGGTCTTCGACCCGCAGCAGCGGCTCCGGGCAATCATTCATGGTGGAAGCACCTCACGAAACCATCATTGCCGAGATCGACCTCCACCGGCTTCTGCTTTACGCATATGGCGGACGCCCGGTCGCAGCGCGGCTCAAAACGGCAGCCCGCGGGAAAATCGGCGATGGACGGCACCACGCCCTCGATTTCCTGCAGGCGCTTGCGGCCATGGCTGCCGCGTGAGCCGAGCCTGGGCAGCGAACTCAGCAACCCCTTTGTGTAGGGATGCGCAGGCGTTCGGAACACATCCGACACCGGCCGCTCCTCGGCCATATGCCCGGCATACATGATACCGACGCGCCGGCACATCTTGGCGATCACCCCAAGATCGTGGCTGATCATCAGCACGGCCGTGCCGCGCGCGTCGCAAAGCTCCTGCATGAGCTTCAGGATCTCGGCCTGCACTGTCACGTCGAGCGCGGTGGTCGGCTCGTCGGCGATCAGCAGGTCGGGGTTGCAGGCGAGCGCGATGGCGATCATCACGCGCTGGCGCATGCCACCTGACATCTGGTGCGGATAGTTCTTCACCCGCTGGTCGGGCGCCGGCACCTGCACACTCGCCAGCGCCTCGACGGCCTTCTTCTCGGCCTCATGCCAGGTCGCGCCCTGATGCAGCACGAACATTTCCGCGATTTGCCGCCCGACCGGCGAGAGCGGATTGAGCGCGGTCATCGGTTCCTGGAAGATCATGGCGATGCGGTTGCCGCGCAGCTTACGCATCTCGCGCGCAGAAAGCTCGAGCAGGTTCTGACCCTTGAAGCGGATCGAACCGCCCGAAGTGATCAGCGGCGGTTTGAGCAGGCCGATCATGGCAAGCGCGGTGATGCTCTTGCCGCAGCCGGATTCGCCGACCAGCCCGAAGGTCTCACCCCTGCCGATCGCGAAGGAAACATTCTCCACCGCATTGTGCGACGTACCGCCGGCGACGATGTCGATGCGGAGGTCCTTGACGTCGAGAAGTGCTTCGCTCATGCCCGGCGCGTCCTCATATGGGGGTCCAGCCAATCGCGCAGGCCGTCGCCGAAGAGATTGAGCCCGAGCACGGTAAGGAAGATGGCAACGCCGGGGAAGATCGCCGCCCACGGCGCGATCACGATGAGCTCGCGCGCATCGGTCAGCATGTTGCCCCAGCTCGGCTGCGGCGGGCGGATGCCGAGGCCGAGATAGGAAAGTGCGGCCTCAGAGAGGATGGCATCGCCCATGCCGAGCGTGGCGATGACCAGCACCGGGCCGATCATATTGGGCAGGATCTGGGTCGCCATGATGCGGGCGTCGCCATAGCCCAGCGTCTTGGCCGCCTGAACATAGCCCTGGCTCTTCAGTGACAGCGTGGAGCTGCGGGCGATCCGGCAGGTCCATGACCAGTTGGTAAGGCCGAGTGCAATGAGCAGGCTGGGCAGGCCCGGACCGAGAACCGCCATGATAGCCAGCGCGAAAATCAGCGAGGGGATGGATAGCATCAGGTTGGTCAGGCCGCTGACGAGATCATCCCACCAGCCGCCGAAATAGCCGGCCGAAATGCCGAAGATCAGGCCTATGATGGTGTTGATGAGCTGCGATCCGATGCCGACCGTGAGCGAAACCTGCGCGCCATAGAGAATGCGGCTGAAGACGTCGCGGCCTTGCGAGTCGGTGCCGAACCAGAATTGCCCGTCAGGCGGCAGCTCCGCATTCATCAGGTCTGCGTCCATGATCGGGTTGTAATGCGCCAGCCAAGGCGCCAGCACCGCAGCGGCGATGATGAGGACGCACAGAACGCCGCCGATGACGAGGTTGAGTCTCAGCCCCATCGCGCTCACCCGTGACTGATGCGCGGATCGATGACCGCGTAGAGGACATCGACCAGCGTGTTGACGAGAAGGAAGCAGAGCACCAGAACGAGGATACTGCCCTGCACCACCGGTATGTCGCGCAGGCTCACGCTGTCGATCAGCAGCGAGCCAAGGCCGGGCCAGGAGAACATCTTCTCCACCACCACCGCCTGCCCCATCATGGAGCCGAACTGTAGGCCGAGCGTAGTGATGACCAGCACAAGGGCATTGCGCATCACATGCCATTTCACCAGCAGGAAGCTGTTCATGCCTTTGGAGCGGGCGGTACGGATGAAGTCGGCGTTCATCACCTCCAGAACGGCCGCCCGCGTGGTACGCGCCAGCAGCGCCAGCGGCGCCACTCCCAATGTCAGCGCCGGCAGGATGATGTTGCGCAAGCCGCCGTCGCCATAGCCGAAGCTTGGAAGCCAACCGAGCGTGAGAGCGAACAGATACATAACAAGCAGGCCAAGCCAGAATTGCGGTAGCGACAGGCCCGAGATCGCCCCCACCATGGTGAGGCTATCGAGGATGCTTCCGGGCTTGAGCGCGGCGATGAAGCCGAGCGGCAAACCGATAACAATGGCCACGCACATGGCGGCAAAGGCGAGCTTGAGCGTTGGCCACAACCGTTCGCCGATCATATCCGCTACCGGCTGCCGGGTGCGGAAGGAGGTGCCGAGGTCGAAATGAGCGAGCTGCCACATATAGTCGCCGAAGCGCACATAGACGGGCCGGTCGAGGCCGAACTCCTGTTTTATCCTTTCGACCAGCTTGGGATCGTTGGCGCCACGGCCGTCAGCGAACATGCTGGAGGCGATGCTGCCGGGCACGACGCTGAAAATAACGAATATCAACAGCGACACCGCGACGATGGTCGGGATCATCTGCAGAAGGCGACGCAGAACAAAGCGTAGCACCGGTACTATTCTCCTCCACCTGCGATGCGGCGGCGGATCCTCCGGCGACCCGAAAAATCCAATGCCCGCCAGATCGGGGTTTCATGGACGCCGAAGGCGCGGCGCCCTTATCGGCCGCGCTTGCAACAGCACGGTCGCGCGAGGTGGCGAAAGCCGGCAAACGATGTTGCCGGCCGCCAGTTCAGCCGCGCTTACCGGGCCGGTGCAGTTTCATCGACCCAGAGCTTCTCATAGGACTGGATCGCCATCTCCATGGAGTTGGGCTGCACGCCATGCAGCCAGGGCTGATAGGCCATGACCGCCTTGTTGTAGTTGAAGAACCAGACCGGCGCTTCTTCCTGCAGCAGGTTGTTGGCCTTGCGCAGCAGTTCGTTCTTCTCGTCGTCGGTCTTAGCCTGCCGGGCCGCCTCGATCAGCTTGTCGTAGTCCGGATTGTTGAACTTCGTGTAGTTGCAGGAAGACTGCGGCGTCTTGGAATAGAAGCAGCGCAGCGCCGTGAGCGAATCCGGGCCGCTTTCAGACGACCACATATAGGCCTGGAAATCACCACCCGGCACGGCTTCGGACAGAACCGAACTTTCCACCGGCTTGGCCTTCACCTTGATGCCGACTTTGTCGAGCATCGGGATGATGGCCTCCACGATGGTCAGGCCCCAGCTCTCATTCTGGGTGGCCGTCAGCTCGAACTCGAAGCCGTTCGGATAGCCGGCCTCGGCCAGCTGCGCCTTGGCCTTTTCCGGGTCGTAGGGATAGGGTTTTGAATCCTTGTCATAGGCCGGCGACGAGACCGGCAGCCAGCCGGAGGCGCGATAGGCCTTGTCCTTGGCGAGCCGCTTAATGATCAGGTCGGAATCGATCGCATAGTTGATCGCCTGGCGCACCCGCTTGTCCTGGAATGGCTTGAAGTCGGGGTTGAAGCCGACATGGCGCGTATAGACTTCCGCCACCTCAATGATGTTCTTCGCCAGTTCCGGATCGGACTTGTAGGCGACATATTGCGCTGGCCCGAGCACCGAAACGTCGACTTCCTTGTTGCGGAAGGCCACGTCTCGCGCCGAGGCGTCGCCCATGATCATGATGTTGATCTTGTCGGCGTAGGGCTTGCCCTTGTCGTAATACTTGTCGTTTTTCACCACCGTGAGACGCGAACCCGGTACATATTCGGAGAATTTGTAGGGCCCGAGGCCAACCGGATGGGTGAAGAAATCCGGCTTGTCCGCCGCGCCGGCCGGATAGATGGCGGTGTAGTTGGTCATCAGCTGGTAGCCCGGATCGATCGGATCGGTCAGGGTGATCGCCAGCGTGAAATCGTCGATCTTCTTGAGGCCAGAAATCTCCTTGGCCTTGCCTTGGTTGTATTCGGTCGCTCCCTTGATGTTGCTGATATACTGCGCCGCCGGATAGGCCTTACCCGGATCCATAATGCGGGTGTAGCTGTAGATGATGTCGTCAGCGGTCATCTGCTTGCCGTCATGGAAATAGGCATCCTGACGCAGCTTGTAGGTGTAGGTCAGCTTGTCGTCCGACACCGAAACGTCGGTCGCCAGTCCCAGCACCGGCTTGTTGTCGTTGGCGTCCCAATCATAGAGCGAGCGATGAATGGCCTTGGTCCAGAACTCGTCCTGAACCTGCGCGGAGGCATGAATGTCCAGCGACGAGAAGCTCGAGCCATAGGGCGCGACGAAATTGATGACGCCGCCCGGATGCGGTTCCTCCGCCGACGCAAAGGATGCGGCACCTGCAAGCAGCGATGCCGCGAGCGTCGAGATGATTGCCAGTTTCTTTAGCATGTTCCCTCCTTCGTTTTCTCCACGCCCCGGCTGATGCCGACGCGATCCTCTCTTCCCATGCGGCGCATCGTGCTCCCTTCGATGCGCAGCAATCCGTGCGGCCCTTTCGGCCCTGTCGCTATTGTCTTTCGAAAACCACCTCGCCGCCGCGCAGCGTCATCACGCACTGCGTATCGTTCAATATCTCTTCCGGCTTGGCCATCAGCATGTTGCGCGAGAACACGGCAATGTCGGCCATCTGCCCGGGCACCAGCCTGCCCTTCACATGCTCCAGCTTCTGCGAGAAGGCGCCGTATTCGGTATAGGCTTGCAAAGCCTCCTCGATGGAAACGCGCTCGCGCGCGTCCATCAATGTGCCTCTCCAGGTTTCGCGCGTCACCATGCTGTAGATGTTGGGGAACGGGTTGGGGTGGCAGACGGGCGAATCGCTGCCCGTGGCCGGCTTGAAGCCGAGGTCCTTCCAGGTCTTGAGTGGATAGCTCGACAGTGCGCGTTCCTCGCCCAGCACCGAGACATAGGCATCACCGAAATCGTAGATGAAAACCTGTTGCGGACAGGGGTAGATGCCCGCCTTCTGCATGCGCCTGTGCTGCTCGTCTGTGGAGAAGCCGCAATGCTCGATGCGATGGCGGCGGTCGGGATCGGGCATCGCGGCCAGCGCCTTCTCATAGGCCGTGATGAGCTGGCCGATCGCCGCGTCGCCGATGGCATGGCAGGCAAGCTGGTAACCCTTGGCATGTGCATCCATGACAAGCTCGTCCAGATGCTCGTCGGTAAGGATCTGCACGCCGGTAGTGCCATCGTCACCGAGATAGGGCTTGCTCATCCAGGCAGTGCGGCCGCCAGCCGAACCGTCGAGGAAGATCTTAACCGCGCCAACGTTGAGCATGTCGTCGCCGACGCCGGACACCAGCCCCGCCTCGTAGCATTGCGGCACGATCGACGTACCGGGATCGCCCAGCAGCACCAGCCATGTGCGCACCGGCAGCCGGTCGTTCAGCTTTGCGAGATTGTAGGCCCTGATCTCGTCGAAGCCGCCGACATGCCCCACCGCCGCATCCATGACGCTCGTGATGCCATAGGATAGGAGCATGCTGCCGGCCGCCTCGATGGCGTCGATCATCTGCTCGGTGGTGGGCTGCGGGATCGCCTTGCGGACCAATCCTTGCGCGTTTTCGGCGACCATGCCGGTCAACACGCCGTTCTTCTGCTCGATCAGCCCGCCTTCCGGCACCGGCGTGCTTTCGTCCACGCCGGCGAGCTCGAAAGCCCGCGCGTTGAAGATCGAGACATGGCCGCAGGTGCGCACCAGCATGACCGGATGGTCGGGCGCGGCCGCGTCCAGTTCCGACTTGTGTGGGTGGCGGCCGACGTCGAGTTTGGTCTGGTCATAGCCGCGCGCGAGGATCCAGGTGCCGGGCGGAACCGAGGCCGCCTGCTCCTTGATCTGCTGCAGCAGGCTGTCCAGCGTCGGCGCCCTCTGCGGCGTGGCGTCGAGCCAGCCAAGCGTGAGGCCGACAGAGATAAGATGCAAATGCGCATCATTTAGGCCAGGCGTGGCGAACCTGCCGTTAAGATCGATCAGGCGGGTGTCCCTGCCCTGAAGTCTAAGGATTTCATCCTTCGGTCCGGCGGCAAGCACCTTGCCTTGCCAGATCGCCAGCGCCTCGACGACGCCCTCCTCGTAGCCGCACCAGATTACGCCATTATGCAGAATCGTATCGGCCTGCAAAAACTGTCCTGCTGACATTCAGCAGTCCCCTCCCTGAACTCACGCTGCGTCAGGGAGCAGCCTTCCATCATAACAATGTGCAATCAAGTCATTGAATTGCTCAAACCACACGAAAAATTTTTGCCTATCCGTACGCGTCGGTGGCCGCTCGCTTTCCCGACGATGCTTTCGGCGCCCGTCAGCTGGTCGCCCGGGCAAGTTCGCTGTCGAGTTTAGAGGCCCGCTGCTTACCCAGTAGGTCCGTATAGACCCGCTCCACCTCGTCGGCGAGGCGGGCATAGTCACGGTTGGCTTTGACCCATGCGGGTCCCTTGGCGCCCATGGCTTCGGCCTTTGCCGGATCGTCGAACAAGCGCGCCACGCCCTCCGCCATGGCCTTGCCCGAATATGCGGTGACGAAGCCGGTGCCGCTGTCGTGGATCACCTCGTTCTGGTCGTAATGCACAGTGCCAACCACGGGACGACCCATGGCAAGATATTCGACCAGCTTGGTCGGCGTCGCGACCTGCTGAGCTGGGTCCATCATGAAGGGCGAAAGACACACATCCGCCCGCTTCACCCAGCCTAGCGCCTCTGCCAATGGCAGGCGCCCGGTGAAGATCACGCGATCGGAAAGACCAAGCTCCTCCAACCGTGCGTTAAGCTTGTCCCGCTCGAAGTCGGGCACCGAGCCGATGAGCACAAGGACCGCATCGTAACCGTCGGCGACAAGCTCGGCCAGCGCATCGAAAGTCAGGTTGGTCAAGATGCTCAGAACATTGGCGCACAAATAGGCCATGCACTTCTTCCCGGCCACCCGGGGGTCGTCCACGGGTCGGATCGAGGCCGCGTTGTAGCGCTCGGTCGAGACCCCCATCGGGATCGGGGTCATCTTCTCCATCGGTATGCCGCGAAAGCCGACGCGCTCGCGCATCCGCTTCGACTGCACGATGACATGACTGCTGAGCGGCAGCGCCACTCTGTGGAACAGGAAGTTGCCCGTAATCGCATAGGCGATGCGCACCAGCCGGGCAGGCCAGCTCATCGGAATCAGATTTTCCAAGGCGTCGCGCAGCCGCCCCTCAAGCACGGGATAGCTCATCCAGAATACGCACGGCGTTCCGGAGACCTTTCCTGCAAGCCCATATGTTATCGCCCACAGCGGCTGGTCACGCACCTGGATCAGATCGTAGTCGCCTCGAGCCGCCCGCCATGCCAGCTTCAGCCGCAGCCAATTCTCCGCCATTCTGTAGCGCAGCGAGCCGAATTTCCCGCTCGTTTGGCGGCGCGCGACGTAGAACCGCTCGGCACCACGTTCATCGACCCGCGCCGGGCCGTCTTCGAATGGGCGCAGGCTCCAGTCGATCTCCAGCCCACGGCCGACGAGATGATTGGAGAACAGCTCAACGAGGTCGACGCGGAAGGCCGGGTAATCGTCGGGAGCGACGAACAGCATGCGGACGCCGGCCAGCATTTTTTGGGACGGCATCTGGTCCGAATTCGTTTCGGATGCCTTTGTGGCCAAGCCCTTCATCGAAACCTCACTCGGTAGAACGGCGCAATAGATATGCTCGCGCTGCTTTCAAATGTTGCCACAAGAACTTGTTTTGTCGCATGCGCGCCTTCACCGCCTGGCCAAGCCGGATCGTTGCGATCATGGCCGAGCCGAGCGGCGTGAAAGCCGCGTACGCGTCATCCAGTTCTTGGATGATGTCGCACCAATGCGTCTTGTACTCCTCGTAACCGACTCCGAGATCATAGGTGGTTATGCCACGCTCGCAACACTCCTCGATATGCCTGAACAGAAGCACGTGGCCCGGACTGTGCGAGACGAGCTCATCTTTGGCAAAGGTCATGAAATATCCGTTTAGGCGGCCGCGATGGATCCCCGCGGCGCGTGCAGCCCGTATCTTGCCGTCGACGGAAAGCTCCGTCATTTCCAGCAGCGGTTCGTCCATGGTCTGGGAGCGTTCAAGCAGGTCACGGAAGAAATCCAGCACTCCCGGCTCGGCAAAGCTGTTGGGTTTGCCTTGCTCGGCAAGCCTCAGCGCTTTTTGCTCGAAGAAGAAATCGAGCGCAGCCTTGGCCTGCGCAAGGTCCTGCGACTTCCCATATTGCAGGGTACCCACCTTGGCCAAACGGCGTTCCTTGGTGCGAACCCCACGCCTTCGCCCAGCGCCGTCGGTTCTTTCCAGCACCGCCTCGAACCCGCCAGCGAGGTCGAACGCGTAGCCTTCCGTGGGCGACGGGCTACTGGTCAAGCTGGCAAGTGGCTGGACCACGCCGTCGTGGATTTTCGGCATCCTCACGAGCACTGCGCAATCGGCATCGCCCAGCGCGCGTGCAAGCATCTTTTCGATCTCGACGCGCTTCATGGAAGACATAACCGCCACCGCCTCAGGACTCCAGAGGCCGAAATTGTAGCCGGAATGATTGCCGCCGATCCATCTTGCCATGCGCGCGGGTCCGACCTTCGAAATCGCGAGCGGCAGTATGAAGGCTGGGCGACTATGTAGCTTGCCCAGCACGATCGCAGGCCAGGCCTTCTCGTGCTCCAAAACGTGTCGAACGTAGGCGTCCACCCAGTCATAACGCTGGAAGATGGTGCCGTACCCGATTGCTTCGAGGTGGCGCCATTCAGTCTCTATATCTGACGGCGTGGCGACCGTCTCTACTTCGAAAGGAGCGGCAGTTTGAGCGCGCGACAAAGGCTGTGCTGCTGGGCTGGAAATTGAATTCAGCGGCGAGGTCATTATTTCAAGCTTCCTGAAACCGGTGCCGAGTGCAACGGCTCAGTTGGTTTCTGCTCTCTCAGATGAGGAGCGATCGAGGCACTCATCGCCCGAATTTTGTCAAGGCGGCAAACGGGTTGCTTCCACACGAGAGTTTGCCTCGACAAGGCGCACGGAACATCATCGTCGGGCTCTACGCAGACCGCCGCGTAACACAGGGGAGATGCAGTCGATCACCTCGAGGTGCTCTGAACTGTTGAGGGTATGAACCTTAGAATAGGTCGACTTGTCCGGCGACAGGATCGGTACCGGAATGGTCAGCCGCACCTTCGTCTCATCTAGTTCGACGAGATCGGCAAGACCGAGCGCACCACCATATTCGCCCGTGCCATCCTGCAAGGGTAGCACGATGCGATCGCCCACGCGCACGAAGCGTCCCCCGGGCCTGGCCGCAGCCCGGTTGATCCTTACCGGATTAGCTGGATGCGGCAACCACGGACCTTGCAGCGACTTGGCATGGAACACGACAAGTGTATCGGAGGCGCTGCCATAGCCGTCGCGCTGGGTAGCGAACAACCACAGCCGGTCGCTATGCTCCAGCACGGTGGCGTCATACAACTCCCATTCAGAAATCAGAACTTCATGCCTTTCCCACCGGTCCGGGAAGGCTTCCGCACGGTAGAGAACCAGATTGCCGCCCGCTCCGCCCTCCGGCAGCATCCAGATCTCGCCGTCGTGGCTGAACACCTGCGGATAGGACAGGTGATAGGGCTCTTCCAGAACGCAACGCGGTACCGTAGCTGAGCCGTCGCCGAACACTTCGGCCACCGAGATCACCGCCTTATCACCGCCGTGGAGAAAATCCTCTACGAAGATAAAGCGCCGTCCCTGCCACTCGAACGGGAAGGGATCAGCGTAGAAGCGATTGCCGTCGTCAGGCAGGGTAATCCAGGGCTCGCCTGCTAGAAGTCCGGTATCGGCCACCCTCTTGCCCCTATGGAATCGATAGCTGACATTCCAGCGATGCAGGTTGTAAGCAAGCCTCTTGGCCGCGCCGGCAACCTGACGCGGCACCACCGAGAACACATAGGCACCAATCATTTGGCAACTCGTCGGACAGTCGCCCTCCGAGGGCGGTCCGACAGACACTCGACCACCGGGTTCGCCGTTCAGGTAACGATGGGCCGTATCCACCAGCAAGGTGACCATCCGCGCCAAAACGTCTTCGATCCCGCGAACGATCGATATGCGGCTATCGACCATGGGCGCGGCATGGGCAACAGGCTTAGCGCCATCGAGCACGATATCGACATCAGGCAATTGGCCGAGCATCAGCAGCCTGGCCGCCTTGGAAAGCGATGGACAGCCATTGAAGCTAGGAGCCAAGACGGGCGACACAAATTGCTGACCGCCACCGGTCAGATCCACGCGCAATGCAGCATCCGGCCGGGCCGGCGACAAGACCGGCGCCGGCAGAGTCTCGAGCAGACTGTTCAACCGAACACGAAGCACCGTGCGCTCGAAACAGAGGATATTCTTCAGTGCTGGTGAAATTGCGGGCGTATCGACACCTACCAGCGCAACATCGTGACCGTTTTCCCGTAGACGATCAGCCACGACGGCATGCAGGTGGCACACCGCATTGGCGGGCACCAGAACATCGATCGCACTCATGGGGAAAACCGTCACCGCCTTCTGCCTCTCTCGCAGAGTAACGGGCAATTGCTAAGGCCCGTTTAATGGTGGTGGAGGAGACAGATGCCGCCTACCACACAACCATCTCGCTTCGGCCAATCCTGTTAGCCTGTGCAATGGACAAAATACCGGTAATCGACCACTCACACATTCCTGCTAACAACTCAGCTAGGAACGACCCCGGCAGGAGCGAGAATTGATGCGGTCCCTCAGGACATTGATCTCCCAATCGGCAGACCTACGAGTCTTCAGTCTCGGGCTGATCTGGTCGATCCTCGGCACCGTGGCTGTCCGGCTAACGCCGATGATCACGACCATCCTGATTTCGCACTGGTTCGGCATCGAATCCGTCGGCAGGTTCGGCGTCACCTACAGCACTCTGGTGTCGGCCACCTTTCTCGCTTCCACCGGCGTCAACCTCATGGCCACGCGCAACATTGCCGCATACGCCACGACCGATCCGGGCACGGCGGGGCGCCTGGCCGGCATGGCTCTGCTTTTGGTGGCAGGCGCCAGCGTCCTTATCGGCCTAGCAATCTTCCATTTCTCCGACGCGATCGCCGAACGGCTTCTGAGACAGCCGGAACTTGCCTTCTATCTCAGGGTTATCTCGCCGATCGTTGTCGTCAGCGCGCTGAACAACGTCCAGGTCGCCATTCTCAATGGCCTGCAGCAATTCAAGACCATCGCGCGGCTCAACATGGTCATGGGAGGCCTGATGATCGCGTCGGTGCCGATCGGGCTCTATTTTCATGGCCTCACCGGCAGCTTCACCGCGCTGGGCTGCGCCTACCTCGCGGGCAGCCTGATCACCGCCCCGGCCATGCTCCGCGCGTTGAAGACTCGCGGTATCCCGATCGCGTTTCGCGGGGCGCTGTCACAGTGGCCGATGATCACACGCTACGCCATACCCGCGCTGCTGGCGAGCATACTGTTTGAGCCAGTGAACTGGATTTGCACGACAATCGTGGTCGGCAAGCCCGACGGCCTTCAGCAGGTAGGCCTGTACTTCATCGCCATGCAGCTCGAGACCCTGCTTCTGTTCGCACCGCAGATCGTGGTGCAGGTGACAATTCCGATGCTGTCGACCGGATTTGGTGAGCACAACCGCCGGCGCGTACTCAACGTGCTTGGCATGGGCATCGGCACCAATCTCGTCATAGCCTTGGGCTTCGTGACGGTGATGATGCTGTTCGGCAACTGGTTCCTCGTGCTGTTCAAGCTCGATCCCGCGCAGCATTGGCCGATCTTCATGGTCGTTGTGTTCGCCTCGGCGATGATCGCGGGTGCCCTGCCGCTCGGGCAGGTGCCGGTCTCCTCGGGCTATATGTGGACCGGGCTTTCGATCACCGCCGGTTGGGCGGCGACCTTCATTGTGGGTACCTGGTTTCTGCAGGATCACGGCGCCTACGGCATGGTCATTGCGCGCGCTATCGCCTGGGGCCTGCAGACGCTGATCTATATCGGCTTCACCCGCTTTGCGATCGGCCGGACTCCCTCCGCGTCACTGCCGCGGCCTGCCTGACCGGGCAGACGTCATCAACGACACACGGCTCTATCGTTTCTGCCAGTGGAGCTGCGCTGGTGATCTGCAGTCATGTGTGAGTCGGCAATTACCGGGCGCTTCATCCATTGGAAAGCTTGACGGGCTAGCCTGGGCCAAGGCGCTGGCTTGCATGTGTGGAGTGACGATGGCGGCGAGATGGAACATTGACGACGGGCCGGCGACAGCCAGCATCTCGAGCCTGCCGCACGGGACAGGTCGCGGCATTGTCGATCTGTTGTTTCTGATTGGCGTGGTGGCGCTGCTGTCTTTGTCCGACTTTGCTCTGGAATTCTTCGGTCTCCCCTACAATTCCCTCGGAGGCTCGATCCTTTCCAAGATTCATCCGGCCACTTACCTGTTCTCATTGGCGCTTGGATTTGCCGTGGTCGCCAACCGCAATCCAATCGGCTATCTGATTGATCTGCTATTTCGGTCGATGGGTTCGGTCTTTCTGCTTGCCGCCTGCATCCTGCTTTGGGTGTTCATCTCCCGCTACAAGGGCGATCAGCCCGCTTCCTTCCTCATCGATACTCTGATGGGTGCAGCCCTGATCTTTCTGCTGTTTGCGGATGCCGGCGAGCGCACGCGGCTGACGATCGCCCGTGCGGTGCACATCATCATGGTGCTCAACTGTTTTTTGGCAATCGCCGAAGGATTGTCCGGCTGGCGCCTGTTCCCCTTCGTTCTTGGCGGCCGCGAACAGACGTGGGAATATCGGGCTACGGCGCTCTTCGGTCATCCGCTGATCGGAGCCCTCATCACCGGTGTCTATGCCGTGATCCTGATGACTGTTCACGATGTGCGGGGGCTGAGCGAACGTTGGCGGCTACCGATCGTACTGCTTTGCATGGTGACCATGCCGTTCATCGGCTCGCGGACCTCTTTCGCGGTTGTCTTTGCAATGGCGGCGGCGGTCATAGGCTTGAAGGTGTTGGGCTTCCTACGTGGCGGGACTGTCCCTATCCGGATGCTGCTGACGCTTCTGGTGCTTGCCCCGCTCGGCATTGTTGCGGTGACGGCGATGTTCCAGATGGGGCTGTTCGATAACTTCCTCGATCGCTTCATGCATGACAAGGGCAGCGCTCAGACCCGCATTCAGTTGTTCAACCTGCTCCGCGACTTCAGCTTTCGCGAGTTGCTGGTCGGACAGACCAAACTCGGCCTCGATACAAATGTGCGATGGAACGGCTTGACCGAAGGTATCGAAAATTCCTGGGTCGGCCATCTCGTGCGCTACGGCATCGTGATGTCGGCGGTGCTGTGGTTCGGCATCGCAGGCTGGTTCGTCGACATGCTGCGTATCGGCGGGCGAGGCGCCATCCTGCCTTTGGCCTTCGTCTTCCTGATTATCTCGACAACGGTCGGCATCAGCGGCAAGACCACCATGCTCACCATTCCGACGGTTCTGATCCTGGCTCTGGTGGTTAGAGAGAGAACCGCAGGCTTGCCCGTCACGCGGCCGGATCGGACTGACGACGTCCTGTCCCGCATCGGCCGCGGAACGCCGCCTATAAGCGCGGGCAGCGGTCGCGTTCGGCGGCACCAAAAAGTCGAGCTTAGCAATTGAACGCCTGTATTACCGTCGCGCCGCAGCACCTGGTCTAACTCTGAGCTTTCGACAGGTTGGCCATCCGGCTATGGATTTGATTGCATCCGACACGGACCCCTTTCGCCAATGCCGCTGACACGCCGTCAATTCCTTTGTTCCTCTGCTGCAGCGCTTGCCGCGCTGCCCGCCCGCGCAGGCGCCGCTGCTAGACCCGCCCCCGCCTTCCGCCTTGGCGGCGCCATACACTCGATGATGAACTGGGGCGCACTCCAGGACGGCGATCCAGGACGTTACTTGCCGCGCCCATTCGAGACGCCGCGGAATGCCTACCCTGCTGCGTTGATGCGGGATTTCGCCCGCTCCGGGTTCGATTTCATCCGCCTCACTCTGGATGTCGGTCCGTTCATGCAGTTGCAGGGCGCAGATAGGGAAGCACTGGAACAGAAGCTCATCGGCAATATCCGCCTGTTTCACGATCTCGGGCTCGCCGTCATCGTGGATTGTCACCCGGTGGAGCAGGTACCGGCTTATTCGGCACCGTCGATCCTTGACGATCTAGAAGGGCCCCTGTTCGCTGACTACACCGCGATGATCGGCCGGCTGGCCACTTTGCTAGCTGGTGTCCAGTCAGGATATGTGGCGCTGGAACTCATGAATGAGCCGGTCATTCGCGAGGCAAGCCACCGCACGCAGGTCAAGGTCTGGGGCGCGGCTCAACTCGTCCTGCATGACGCGGCGCGGCGCGCAGCGGCCGATTTGCCGCTCTTGCTGACGGGCGCGAGTTATGGCGGCATAAGCGGACTCAGGGACCTCGACCCGTCACCCTTCACCGACAGCAACACGCTGTTCTCGTTTCACTATTACATGCCGATCAGCTTCACCCATCAGGGGATCGACTTTGGAACCGTCGACGCTCCCGCCTCGCCCTATGTCGTCGACCTCCCTTATCCGTATGATGCTGTTCCGGCGAAAGAAATCGAAGCGGCAATAGAAGCGCGCATCGCAGCGGATACCGCGCTCGACCCAATCGGCAGGGTAGCCACGCGGAATCATACTCAGAATATCCTAGAAGGCTTCCTGTCCGACGCTTGGAACCGCGAACGTATCGTGAGCGACTTTGCTGAAGTCGAGGCATGGGCAGACCGCAGTGGCGTTGCGCGACACCGAATTATCGTGGGCGAATGCGGTGTGACGCGGCGCGCCGCCGGATTCACCGGAGCCGACGACCTCTATCGCAAACGCTGGTTATCCGACGTGACGCATCTGGCGCAGGCGGCTGGCTTCGGCTGGGCTTTGTGGGAGATCAACAGCCGCGAAATGGGCATCAACAGGGTCGATGATAGAGACCGGGTTGACCCCGACATTGTCGCCGCTTTGGCGATGTCTGATTAGACTATCGGTGAGTTACTGAGCTTGATGGTTTGGGCGACAATCTACCCATCTCGGCGTTTCGCATTAAAGTCGTTGGCGAGCCAGCGGGGGTGGCATCGCCCTCCCAGATCATCCAAAGCGTGTAGGCTGTGATTTTCCCGGAAAACGGGAAGGTCGTTCCCGTCATCAGCACATTCATTGCGCTGGGTGATCCGCTGTAGCTTTCTTCCAACGGTAGAACCGGAGGAAGCAAGTGATTACAGAGCGTCAGGCCAAAGAGGCGAACGAGCAGTATCGCGAGGAAGGCTATACCGTTATTCGCGAATTCATCGACCGCACCAAGCTGGAGCGGCTTCAGCGCGAAACTCAGGCCGTCTACGACGAAGGCCTCAAGCATCACGCGACCTATCGCAATGGAAACCTCAGTTTCCAGGTGCTTCCCGAAAGTCATTTCGACAAGCGCTACGTGCTGCAGGCCTACTGGTTCTCCTGGGTCAATGACTACTTTGAGAAGCTCCGCCGCAATGACGACTACTACCGTCTGCTGCAGGGACTGATCGGACCCGACATCCGACAGATCGCTCAGCAACTCCATTGGAAACCGCCCGGCGTCAACGTTACCGGCTATCGCTTCCATCAAGACATACGGTTCCGTCAGGGCGACGATCTGGAGAAGGTGGCCATGTCGACGGTGACAACCGGGCTCGCAGTCGATCGCGCCACCAAACAGAACGGCTGCCTTCAGGTGGTGCCCGGAAGTCACAAGCTGGGATATCTGGGGCTGTCCGACGATACGCATGATGGCATGCTGATGAAGGGACTGACAGCAGAAGATGAACTGCGCAAGGTCGGTGTCGATCCATCAACGATCGTCGATCTCGAATTGGAGCCGGGGGATCTCGCCGTCTGGGGTCTGCTTACCGTGCACGGCTCCTCTCCCAACAAGTCAGACTACGACCGGGCATTCCTGCTTTCCAGCTACGTCAAAGCGGACGCCACCGAGCGTGGTGAGTGGGCGTTTCGCAATGGAGTTTCGACGCCACTCGGCGACACGCCGATGCTTTGCAAGGATGATCGCCTGCTGACCAATCCGGGTCCGGAATACGACACCACGGTCTGGTGGAACTGAGTTGGGGACAGCTATCCGTCTCAGATCAAGTCGGAGGACAGTTCGCGAATGAGGAAGTCCACAAAGGCGCGCACCTTGGCGGGCACATAGGTGCGATGCGGATAGAGCGCGTAGATTGGACTGGAGACGGGGCGGTATTCTTGCAATACCGCCTCGAGCCTGCCCGTGCGCAATGCATCATCCACCAGCAGACTGGGGAGATTGCCGATACCGAAGCCGGCGAGCGTCATCTGGTATGCTGCCTCAACGCTATTGGTCGACACGCGGCTCCTGACAGGCACAGAGAACGGACCGTCGTGTCCCTGGAAGGGCCAAGTACCGATACTCTTGGCATAGTTGCTGAGAACGCATTCGTGGCCCGCGAGTTCGGCCGGGTGCGCCGGCCGGCCGTGCCGCTCGAAATAGCTCGGCGTGGCGCAGACGTAATTCCTGACTTGCCCGAGGCGGCGAGCGATAAGTACCGAATCGCTCTGATCGCCGAAGCGGATGGCAACGTCATAACCTTCTTCGACGACACCGACCACATAGCGCGAGGTGAGATTGAACTCGACAGAGACGAAAGGGTTCTCGCGCAGGAATTTCGGGATCAACGTGGTGATGCGCGTGTGTCCCAGTACGTTCGAGCAGGATACCTTGACCAAGCCGCGAGTGTGGCTATGCAGCCCCCGTGCCGTGTCCTGCAATTCATCAATCTCGTCCAGCAACACCTTGGCTCGCTCGAAATAATTCCGACCGACCTCGGTGAGATTGAGCTTGCGGGTCGTGCGGTTGACAAGGCGCGCGCCCAGCTCGTCCTCAAGTTCCTTGAGGTGGCGGCTGACCGCAGTGGACGACATACCAAGCTCCCTTCCTGCCGCCGAAAGCCCCCCGAGAGTGGCGACGCGTTCAAAGACCCGCATGGCTGTGAAGAGGTTCATTTCCGCCCCCGCGCCTATGATTTTTCAGACAGAGAAGTTTCCAAAAATGGGAGGAGAATGGAATGGCTGAACATCCGATATTAACTCGATTGAAGACGGACGCCCGTGACGGCCGCGTGAACAGAAGGGAGTTTCTTGCGCTGGCGAGCGTATTCGGCGCCAGTGCGGCAGGCGCATATTCGTTTCTCGGGCTTTCAGTGCCGGTTCCCGCGCTCGCTGAGGAAACTCCGAAGCGCGGCGGCATCTTGCGCGTCAGCATGCAAGTCATGGCGCTCGATGACCCCAGGAAGTTCAGCGTTTCCCAGATGGGCAACGTCGCCATGCAGTTCATCGAGCCGCTGGTGCGCTGGAACCAAGATTTTACCTTCCGGCCGATGCTCCTGGAAGGCTGGCAGGTCAGCGACGATGCCACCCAGTATGTCCTTAACGTCCGCAAGGGTGTGAAGTGGTCCAATGGCGATGATTTCACCGCTGAGGATGTTACTTTCAACATTGCCCGGTGGTGTGAGAAGGATGTTCCCGGTAACTCCATGGCCGGACGAATGGGTGCTCTCATCGACGCAGATAGCGGCCGCTCCAGAAAGGGAGCGATTGAGATCGTGGACGACCACACGGTACGCCTCAACCTTGGTAGGCCGGACATTACGATCATTCCAGCTATGACCGACTATCCAGCGCTGATCGTTCACCGTGATTTCGATAAGAATGGAAAACAGCTTTCAGATCAGCCGGTCGGAACGGGGCCTTTCGAACTGACGGACCTTGAAGTCGGGTCCCGCGCTGCTGTCAGACGACGTCCTGATGGCTCCTGGTGGGGCGGCGAAGTGTGGCTCGATGGTATCGACTGGGTCGACTACGGCATCGATTCCCAGGCAACGATGGCCGCATTCGAGGCCGATGAGGTGGATTTGAACGGCCAGACACAGACAGCGGTGGTTGCGGCGATGGATGGTATGGGCCTCAAACGATCCGAGAAAGTCACCGCCACCACGATCGTGGCCCGAATGAATGTCAGGAAGCCCCCATACGATGACCAGCGCGTTCGCAACGCAGTCCAGCTTGCCGTCGACAATGAAGTCATTCTCAAGCTAGGCGCGGATGGTTTCGGGACGGTTGCGGAGAACCACCATGTCGGCCCTATGCATCCGGACTATGCCGTCTTGCAACCGGTCACGCCCGATCCGAAGGCCGCGATCGCGCTTCTCCATGAAGCGGGTGCCGCGGATCACGAGTTCGAGTTGATTTCGGTTGAAGCCGATTATCGCAAGGAAAGCGCTGATGCGATCGGACAACAATTGCGAGCGGCCGGCTTCAAGGTGAAGCGCACCGTTTATCCGGAAGCCACATTCTGGAACAGCTGGACCGACTATCCGTTCGCGGTCACCAATTGGAATGCCCGTCCGCTTGGCATTCAGACCCTGGCGCTCGCCTATCAGACCGGAAGCGCCTGGAACGAAACCGCTTTCTCCGATCCGGTGTTTGACGAGAAGCTGAAGAAGGCCAACGCGATTGCGGACTCCGACAAGAGGCGGCAACTGATGACGGATCTGCAGGACATATTGCAAAAGTCCGGCGTTATTGTGCAGCCCTACTGGCGAAAGCTGTTCTGTCACATGCAGCCCCGCGTCAGAGGATACGAGATGCACCAAGCTTACGAACAGCACTTCGAGAATACCTGGCTGGGATAGGGTTGGATTGCGCGAAGCAGGTGGCCGCCTGTCGTCGAGGCAGCGGCCACGAGATCGCGGCAACGGAACGGACAGCTGTTGAAGAATAAGCCCGAAGACAGACCTGGAAACAAGTCGAGCATCGGCACAGGTGCTCGACTGATCCATCACCAAGAATCGGTCGGTGATGACCGATTCGAGGAAGTCGTTGGACACCGCTTCTACAGCAAGCGAGAATCCACCCATGAAGAACGAGAAGGCAGGCCCTACTGATCTGCGTCCTATCGATCTGTCACGGAACATGCCCCGTTCAATGCTCTTGCGATTCAGCCGGCACTGTTCGGCGGCGCGTCAGTCGTCCGCAGTTGGGAGACAGATCGGCACGCACGGGAAGTCGATGATGGAGACGTTTGATAGCGACGAGGACGCGGTTTTGGCGTCAGTGCGGCTCGAACGCGCGAAGCGCCGCTGAGGATGTCGCGATTGCGGCTGGTGTAACGGGCGCGGGCAAAGCGGCAAATGCAGCGACTTCTCGATGATTGCTGTGGTTTTCGGTGGATGCACGACGGGACCGTCGCTTCTAGCCTATCATTGCCACATATTCATTGTCATACGGGAAGTAGTAACCCTCGAAGCAGGAGAATTTCTTTCCATGACTACAGCAGCCGAGATTGCGGACAAGATCGCAGGCGAACAGAACCTTACCAAGGCGCAGGCGAAGTCTATCGTTGACAGCGTGTTCAAGCAGATCGCACAAGCTGCGAAGAGCGGCTCGGAGACGAACATCGCCGGATTCGGCAAGTTCAAGGTCAAGGAGACGCCCGAGCGCGAAGGCCGCAATCCCGCAACAGGCGCGACGATCAAGATCCCGGCGGCGAAGAAGCTGACCTTCGTCCCGGCCAAAGCGGTGAAAGACGTGCTGAACGGCTGACGAAGCCGGGCGCGTCCGGCAGAGAGTGCCGCCCTTTTAAAAGGAAGGCTCCATGCTGAGGCACCCGTCGGCCTCAGCCAATCACGCCCTCGTCCATGCCTCTCGCCGATGCGGGGCTCGTTCAAGATTGGATTGTGGCCTGACCAACCATAGCCGCGGATTGATCAGCGAACTTGCCAAGGTCCATGATTGTCTTGCGTATGATGGCTTCTGCCCGTGCAAGTTCTTCGCCGATAACCGGCAGGCGTGGGGCACGGACGTGTTCTGGGGCGCCGTACACTAAATGCTCAGCGAGCTTTATGTACTGAACTAGCTTGACGTCGGTGTCGAGATGGAAGGCGGGCGTCAAAAGACGGTAGAGTGGTAGCGCCGAAGTGAAATCGCCGTTTCTGGCCATCTCAAAAAGTTTCACACATTCGGCCGGCCATGCATTGGTCATGCCTGAGACCCAGCCGAAGGCTCCCAGGGCCAGGCTCTCCAATATGAGATCATCAACTCCACAGAAGATATCAAAGCGCCCGCCAAACGCATTGAAGAGATCAGTGACTCGCCGGACATCACCGGTCTCCTCCTTGATCGCCACGATGCCGGGGACATCCTCCAACATCTTTAATGTCTCGACATCAACATCGACCTTATAAGCAAGTGGGTTGTTGTAGATCATAACCGGTAGGCCGCTCGCCTCAGCGATGGACTTGTACCAGGCGGCCGTCTCGCGCCGGTCGGTGCGATAGGCGAGACTGGGGAAGGCCATCAACCCTTCAGCCCCCAACTTTTGGTAGTTGCGTGCGGCGGCGATCGCATCGTCAGTCGATAGCTCCGCCAGCCCTGACAGAAGTGGTACGCGCCCGGCAACCACTTCCTTGGCAGCTCGCACCACAGTGTCCCGTTCCGCCTGTGTCAGCGACGCGTTTTCGCCCAGCATTGGCAGCACGATGACACCAGACACGCCATTTTCAATAAGCCGATCGAGGCTAGCCTGCGTGGCATCGAGATCGATGGCACCGGATGCGTCCATCTTGGTCGTCACGGCAGGAAAGACACCACTCCAAGTCATTGTTTTGGCTCCCACTTCGCCCAATCTGCGTCACTCGACACAATGTCGTTGCCCAAGCGACATGCGCCGCCTCAGCACGGTTTCAACGCCTCTTCTGCCAATATCGACAAGCCCTTGTGGCCAAGCAGGCTCGTGACCGGCCAAGCGTGGTCTTCGCGGCCCGCTAACAAGGCAGCCATCGCCTCGCGCTTGCCCTCGCCAGCGCATAGCAGCAGCACCTTCTTGGCCGCCTTCAATGTCCTGATGCCCATGGTCACACCGATGCGAGGCACGCTAGCTTCGTCTGGAAAATTCGGCCGATGCGCCTGCCGCGTACGCCGGTCGAGTTCCACGACATGGGTGTCGAGATCCCACGGCACGCCCGGCTCGTTAAAGGCGATGTGCCCATTGGCGCCGAGCCCCAATATCGCGAGGTCGATCCCTCCGGCCGCAGCGATCGCGCGATCGTAGGCGCGGCATTCCTCAGCGGCGTCGGGGGCATCCCCGCGCAGGAGACGGACCTGTTGCGAGGGCACGTCGATGTGATCGATGAAGTGCCGTCGCATGAAGGCATGATAGCTGCGCGGATTCTCGGGTGACATGCCGGCGTACTCATCGAGGTTGAACAGCTTCGCATTGCGGAAACTGACCTCGCCACGGCGACGGCGTTCTGCCAGACACTCGTACATGCCGATCGGTGTGTCCCCGGTCGGGAGGGCGAGGCTTGTCGTCAGGCCGTCACCGAGCGACGCACAGACGTAGGCAGCGGCAAGCTCCGCCATTGCGGCGCGATCGGTCGCCCAAGTCACATCAAGTTTCATCATGGTCAGTCAGCAGCCTCGGCAATCGCAGGGAACATCGCACAGTAGCGGCGGTAGATCTTCTCGTAGTCAGCACGGAGTTGGGACGGCACGGCAACAGCCTTATCCGTTGGCATTTGTTTTGAGTGCGCGGCCGATGGAGCGGCGAGCAGCGCGGCGCCGATCGCAGCCGGCGACCGGTGATGATAGGCCGCAACGGGACGGCCGAGGATGTCGGCGAGCATCTGCATTGTCGCCGAATGCGAGGCGGCGTGCCCGGCAAGGACAACACGCTCGATCTTCGAGTCCTCTGCCAGAATGTCTACGCAGCGCCGGATTTCGAATTGCACGCCTTCCAGATAGGCACGGGCGATGTCATCGGAGGAATGCTGAACGGTCAGGCCATGCAGCACGCCGCGCAGATTCGGATTCCACAAGGCGCCCTGTTCGCCACCGGCGAGATAAGGTGAGAACAGCAAGCCGTTGGCACCCGCTTGCGAGCGCGCGGCCGCGATATCAATCCGTCCGTTTTCCCAGCCGAGAAGGTCATTTAGCCAGCGATAGCTGGTGCCGGTCGAAAGAAGATCCATTTCCCGGCCGAAGACGCCGTCCGCGATATGCGGGGTCAGCAGATAGCGCCGTTGCGAATCCCGGAGCGGCTTAGGCAAGCTGTCCATGATGATGGTACTGGAGCCGCTGGTGATGCACACCGTCCCGCTGTCCAGACCGGCCATGGCGTAGGCGCTAGCGACAGAGTCGGCGCAGCCGACGGTCACCGGCAATCCCGAAGGCAGGCCGAGTCGAGCGGCAACCGCCTCCCTAAGGCCGCTAGCCGAAGCGGATGGCCGAACAGTAGGCAATAGGGAAGAGGAGATGCCCCAAACGGCACACAGCTCCTGCGACCAGTTCGCCCCATCGAGGTCATAGAGCCCATAGCCAGCCGCGGTCGAGGGGTCCGTTGCCAACTCGCCCGTCAGCGCGAAATGTAGGAAATCCTTCGCCGACAGGATCGTCCCGACGCCGTTGTCGAAAGTTTCCCGGTGGTAGCGGAACATCGGTGCGAGATATCGACCGTCGATGGGCATACCCGTGCGGTCATACATCATCTGCCGTTTGGAGTCGTCGAGGAAGCTCGATGCCCACGCATCGGCGCGGCTGTCCATCCAAGTAATCGCGGAAGGCAAAGGCTTGGCGCCTTCCAGGCAGACGAGGGTCGGCAACTGACCGGTCAATCCGATGGCCACGGCGTTCATGGTTACGTCCCTGCCGAGCCGGGTCACCGCCAATTCCAAGGCCGTCAGCCAGTCGGCAGGGTTCTGCTCCGCTTGCCCCGGCAGATCCCTGGTTAAGGGGAATGCAGCCTCGGTCGTGGCGACGATACCGCCTGAGGTCGACATAGCCACGCATTTGACGGCCGAGGTGCCGAGATCGATGCCGAGGATGACGTTATCATTCTTCATCGAGGCGCCTGAACAGGAAACAAGCACTGAAGGCTTCGCAGGCCTCTTGTCTGCACGAAAAGACGGCTCACAGGAAGCTTAATGTTTCGCCTTCACCGCACGCATGGCCTCGCCAGCGATGGCGACGGTTTGGGCAATGTCGTCATCCGTATGGGCGAAGGAGACGAAAAGGTTCTCAAACGCCCCCGGGTGGAAAAGGACGCCGCGATCGAGCATCTCTTCCCACCACGTCCGGAACACATCGTGGCGGGCATGGCGGGCAGCGTCGCGATAGTGACGGATCGGCTTGTCGGCGAACCATAGCTGCATGACCGGCCCGACCGCCGTAACATATGCAGGCATTTGATTATCTGCGATGACCTTGGACAACCCGTCGACGAGTTTTTGGCATCGCTCGTAAAGCGTATCGTAGATGCCGGGTGTGACAAGATGGTCAAGCGTAGCGTTGGCTGCCGCCACAGCGATTCCATTGGCGCTGTAGGTGCCAGCCATGGAGACCGTGCCGTCGGCCACGAGTGCCATGATGTTCTTGCGCCCACCGAGCGCCGCGACCGGGAAGCCGCCACCAAGGCCTTTGGCAAAGGTGGAAAGATCGGGTTCCAAGCCGTAGTATCCTTGAGCACCCGCTAGGCTAAGACGGAAACCGGTGATGACCTCATCGCAGATCAGGATGATGCCAGCTTTGGCCGTGAGCTCGCGCATCGCTTCTAGATAGCCTGGCTCAGGCAAAATACAGCCGGTATTGCACATAACTGCCTCGGTGATGACGGCTGCTATGTTGTGCCCTTCCCTAGCGATCGCGTCGCGCAGGGCTTCGACGTCGTTCCACGGCAGGATGATCAGTGAACCATCTAGGCCGGCAGGCATACCAGGTCCCTGCGGGACCGCTTTCGGCGTCTTGTCAGGCCCAGCCGTTTCGAGTGTCGGGTGCTTGCTCCAGTAAACGCCATCGGAGAAGCCATGATACATGCCTTCGAAACGGATCAGTTTCTTTCGACCGGTAAACGCACGCGCCAAACGCACGGCATATAAGACCGCTTCCGTGCCCGTGTTGCAAAGACGCACCTGCTCGATTGCTGGCACGGCTGCGACGATCTTTTCCGAAAGGGCGATCTCATCGGCAGCCGGCATGGCAAAAACAGTGCCGCGGTTCTGTATGAAATCCACCACGGCCTGCGTGACCTTCTGCGGCCTGTGACCGAGGATCATCGGCCCGAGCCCAAGCAGATAGTCGATATATTCATTGCCATCGATATCGAAAAGACGCGATCCGGTACCGCGATCAACAAACAGCGGATATGGATCCCAGCCCGACCAAACAGCCCGCGCGGTGCTGTTAACGCCGCTCGGAATGACGTCACTGGAACGCGCGAAGCAATCCCGGCTGCGATGCGTGCGCGAAGGCGTCTTGTAGGCAGGCATGCGTTCTCTCCCTGAGGAACAACTTCGCATACTTATTATACTGAGTATGATGCCGTGTCAATGTAAGTCCGGGATCAGAATAGGCCGGAAGCCTGCCTCAACAGCTGCTCTCGCCTGCACCGACCTTGCGGGGCCCGAACCCTTTGGGCCAAAGTCTAGTCGGTAAAGGTCCGCGAATACCGATTGCCGTCCCGCGTCACCGACACCACCTTACCGTCGACCATTGGCCCAGGTATCAGACGCTCGGGCGCGTAAATCTCGGCGCCGACCCGGAATGTGCCTGGCTCCTGCTCAATCAGCTCCAGATCTTCGCCTGGTGCCTCTACGCCGCCCGGCGCAATCAGAAACAGGCGCTCGCCACGCTGCACGATTCGGAAATTGGTGAACCAAGGCGAATGCGAGCGATAGTGGCCGACGCAAGCGAGCGATGCCTGGGTGCCCTTTGGCAACGTGGCTGGTCCGCGGCTCAGTTCGAGGGGACCGTAGCTCCAGGTCGCTCCGCTGCCCCCTGTCGGATCGAACGTCAGATGGAATATCCTGAAGTCGGGATGGTCCGTCGCATAGCGCGCGGACCAGCTTTTGAACACGCGGCCCGACCTGCCGTTGCCTGAAAGCAGGACCTTACCGTCTTTGTCGGTTGCGAGGGTGACGGCCACCAGTTCCTTGTCCGGCCCGTAACTCGAAAAGGTCCCGAGCATCGCCGGATCGAAGGCCGTGCGATCGGTTGCGTTCAGATCTAGCTGAATCGAAGGGACGTTCATCTCGCTGCCGGCAAGCCACGCATGCGCGATACGGGCGATCACCTGCGCTCCCGGACAGTCGCCGTTCGCATTGGTCAGCACGGCGATGCCGATGTCGTGGGCCGTATCCGCCAGAATGAAGGTGGCATAACCCACCATGCCGCCACCGTGGGTGAGGCAGCGGCTACCACGTATGTTTTCGACATTGATACCGAGGCCGTAGATGCTCTCCTCAGTACCGGCATCGCCCAGGAATTCAACGATCGGCTCTCCACCAGGCCCCAGAAGGCTGATCAATTGTCGGAAAGCCGCCTCGCTGACGACAGCCTTCCCTTCCAATCGGCCCGCACCCAGCAACATACGCAGGAACCGGCCTATGTCGGGTCCATTTGCAGCAATATTACCGTCGGATGTGTTGGTTTCGAACCATGTCGCCGGAGCCAGTTCATCGCCCGGGACCCAAGGTCGATCGTCGCTGGCGGGCGCATAGCCTATGGCGAAGCGGTGGCGGTCGCGATTGGAAATGCAGGGAGCGCTTGAGGTCATCCCGAGCGGTTCAAGCAGGCGCGCCTTGCACACCTCCGTCACGGGTCTGCCGGTTACCGCCGACACGACCAGACCGAGCAAGATGTAGCCGATATTGGAGTAGTGGAAGGTTGCGCCGGGCGGAAAGCCGGTCGAAAGCTCCCGCAGCCACCAGCCCTGGCCGAGTTCATCCGGCAGTGCGTCGGTGCCCGCCGGCAGCCCTGCAGAGTGATTGAGCAGATGCCGCAGCGTGAACATCGGATAGTGCGAGCCGATGCGGAACCACGGCAGGTAGGTGGTCACAGGGCTGTCGAGATCGAGCCTCCCTTCTTCCGCCAATTGCAGGATCATCAGGCCGACAAAAGCCTTGCTGATGGAGCCTATGGCGAACAGGTGCTCGCGGTTGACCGGAAGGGCAGCATCGATATTGGCGAGCCCGAAGGGCACCTCGAACAAGGTTGCTCCGCGCGAGACGGCGACGATGATGCCCCCAGGGATCGGCCAATGCTGAGTGAATTCCCTTGCCAGTGCACGCAGCCGCTGCGCCACGTCCTCGGGAGAAATCATTTTTCTACCTGCGCACGGCTGAGCAAGAATTGCAGCAATGCCCTTGTCGGCGAGCCGGTGGCACCCACTGGCCAGGGCGCAAAGCCCTGATCAAGGTAGGCAGTCGATCCGTTGTCGATATGAACCCATGGCGTTTTGCCGGCAAAGGTTCGCAAGTAGGTTGCGGCCAGCTGACCGCTGTCGGGCACCGCCAGCGCCGCGTTGGCGATGTCGGCGACCTTCGATTCGATCAGCCGCTCGTATTCCGGCCGCAGCGGCAGGCGCCAACCCGGCTCGCCAGCAGTCTCGCCCGCCGCGATCAATTCTTCCGCCAGCGTGTTGGAGGTGGTCCAGCATCCCCACAGTAGTGGCCCGACGCCTCCGCCGTCCGTAAGCGTGCCCACGTCGACGATCGCGCCGACGCCGCTACGGGCGAGATAGGCCACCGCATCAGCCAGCACCAGACGGCCCTCGCTATCGGTATCCGTGATCTCGGTCCGCCGCCCGTCGGGATGGGTTACCACGTCGCCGGGGCGCAAGGCATGGCTGCCCGGCATATTCTCGGCAAGCGGCAAGATCGCCGTCACGTCCGGATCGAAACCAAGCTCCACTGCGGCGAAAATGGCGCCTGCCACGGCTGCGGCCGCGGCCATGTCGGCCTTCATCCAGACGATTTCCTGCGGATTGCGCTTCAGGTTGATGCCACCTGAATCGAAGGTAATACCTTTGCCTGCCAGCCCTAGTCGCGCCTTTGGTCGGTTGGGATTGAGGCACAGAACGAGCGGCTTGTTCACGCTGCCGTAGCCGACCGCTCGCGTCGCCCCAAAGCCACGCTTGGCGAGCTCCGCCTCACCCCATATATCCACGCCGATGCCCAGCTGCCGCGCTCGCGTGGCGACCACCTCCGCCAGGTCCTCAGGTACGAGTTTGTTTCCCGGCGTTTCGACCAGTTCGCGCACCCAGTTGGCGGCCTTACCAACTGCCTTGCCAATCGCGAAGCCACGTTCTGCCCCCGGCGCGTCGATGGTCAGCAGGTCGACGATCGTGCTTTCGTCCGCCTGACCGCCGTGGCCACCGAGCAGGCATGCTTCGGTGGCCGCCCGCATCGCCGAGGCAATATCGAGCCCGAGCCCATCCAAGACGACGACACACCGGCCTCGGCCTTTCAAGAAAATCGCAGCAGCCATCAATGCGTCACGCAAAGTGTTTGCACTGAAAGTTTCACGCGGCCCAAGACCTGCCGCCAGCACGGCCGGCCCATTTTCCGCGGGCACCAGGAGTGCCGAAAGCTGGCTGGGGCGGGCTTGAAACACTGCATCGCGCCGCAGGGCCGACGCGAACCGCTCTCCCTGCCCCGCTTTCTCAAGTAACCCGACGTCGGCGAGTTGTGGCCCGCTCGCCTCGGCGAATGCGGGCATCACCAGGATATCCGCATTCGCCAGGATGGAGCGGTCGCCGCTCAGCCGCACCTCGATCATGCCTACTGCACCTTGTGGACGTTCATGAGTGTTTCGGTCGAGAGATTGTTTACCGAACCGACCAGCGGCGAAAGCACGAAGCCGTCCCATTTCGGGCTGTGGGCCTCAATGACATTGGGATAGTTGAGCACGATATAGGGGCGTGCCTCGAAAATATGCTTCTGCATCGCCGAGATTTCGGCGCGCCGCTCGTTCTTGTCGAGCAGGGTGCCCTGCCTGGCATACATCTTGTCATAATCGGCGTTGCAATAGCCGCTGTCGCTATTGCCGCCGCGCGCCGCACAGGTCACGATGCTCAGCACGAAATCCGGTTCCAACGGGGGCACCCAATTCCACATGGCGAAATCGAAGTCGAGATACTTGATGTCGGGCGCCTGGATAGCCTCGGTGGCAGCACCTGGGTCCATCTTGCGCTGGGTGACCTCTACGCCGATCTTCTTGAAGCCAGCTTGGATGATCTGGAAGGCGCGGTCGCCGGTGCCATTCTCCTCGGTGGGGAAGATCACCTCGTAGGACATGCGCCTGTCATCCACCAGGCGGATGCCATTGCTGTCCTTCTTGAAACCTTTGCCGTCCAGGATCTCGTTGGCCTTGTCAGTGTCGTAAGGCAGCGGCTTGATAGCTTCGTCGTGGAAGCCGGTTGCAGGCGCTACGATGGTCGAGCCCGGCGTGGAGAAGCCAAGCCAGACGATGTTGTCGATCGTCTCACGGTCGATGGCGTATTCCAGCGCCTCGCGCACTTGTGGGTCGAGTAGTTCCCGGTTCTTGGGCTTGTCGGGGCTGGTATTGATGATCAGCGTCTTCAGTCCGACACCCGGTCCGCTGGATACCGTCATGCCGGCCTTTTTCAGGGTCTCAACGGCGGTTGGTGGCGTCTGCTCCCCGATCATGTCGAGCTTGTCGGTGACCAGCGCCGTGATCATGGCATCGTCATTGGCAAAGAACTGAAGACCGAAACCGTCGATGATTGGCTTCTTCTCGCCCCACCAGTTCGGATTGCGCGCAAACAGAGCGATCTGCTCGTTGTCGTGCCGGGTCAGCGTGAAGGGGCCGCCCGAGACCACCGGGGCGGCGTTGGGAAAGGTCGAGATCTGCTCACCATTGCCCTCCGTCAGCGGCTCCCAGACATGTTGTGGCAGGATGGGCAGGGCTTGCAGTTGCGTCAGCACGTTCGCGACCGGCAGCTCATAGGTGAGTACCAACGTATTCTCATCAGTGGCCTTGGCGTCCGTCATGTGGGCGATCCAGCCGGCCAGCTTACCGGTGGCACCGCCCTCAAACTTGCGGATCATATTGAAGGTAAAGGCGGCATCCTTTGCCCCCAGCGGCTCGCCGTCTGACCAGCTTGCCCCTGGGACAGTATGAAAGGTCCAAGTCTTGCCGTCGGCGGAGGTTTCCCATTTTGTTGCGAAGGACGACACGATCTCAAGCTTGGCATCGTATTCCGTCAGATGGGGATAGACATACTGGTACATGACGGAACTGTAGTCAGAATCCGAAACGAACGGATTGAGGGAGTCGATGGGCTGCGTGGTGCCGATGCGCAGGATCTCGGCCGCTGAGGCAACGGGCGCGGACGAGACCTGAAAGGTCGCCGCGGTGATCATCGTCGCGGCGATTGTTAGGATGCGAATGTTCCAACTCTGGTGAGGATTGTTCATGGGCATCTCCCGAGATGCAAGATTTCCAGGAATGGGTACTTGCCTGATATTCAGGCTACTGAGTATGATGAGTTCATGTCAAGACGCTGGGAGGAGCGCAGACATTGCAAGGCTCAGGCTATGTATGGAAGCGTGTTGGTTTTGCCGTCGTCACGGTTTTTGTCGCCCTGACGCTGAATTTCGTTCTCTTTCGCGTCCTTCCGGGCGGCCCGGTCAGCCAGATATCGCGCGTGCCGAACGCCTCGCCCGCCCTGAAACAGGCCCTGATCGCACAGTTCGGGCTGGATAAGCCGCTGTGGGAGCAATACCTGCTCTACCTCGGGCAGACACTGCACGGTAACCTCGGCGTATCTTACATGAATCGCCAACCCGTCTTCGACAACCTGATCGAGGCGTTCGCCAACACCATCCCCATGGTGGCGCTCGGAACTATTCTGGCACTGGTGATCGGCATCGCGGCGGGCGTGGTTTCCGCTGTGAGACGCGGCAGCGCAATCGATCATCTCAGCACCAACATCGCTGTATTGTTCTATGCCTTTCCCACGCAGTTCCTCGGGATGATGCTCCTGATAGCATTCGCGGGAATCCTGCCGGCTGCCGGCATGAACGACCCCTTCGCCATCGGCGGCTCACGCTGGGACGCCTTCCTTGACATGCTCAAGCACATGATCCTGCCGGTAACCACGCTGGCGCTGACACTCTATGCGGAGAACGCGCTCATCGTACGCTCGGCGATGCTGGAAACCTTGGGGGAGGATTACATTCTGACGGCTAAAGCCAAGGGCGTGCCGCGCGGTAGGCTGATCCGCGCGCACGCGCTTCGCAATGCCATGCTGCCCATCGTCACCATGGTGGCGATGTCGCTCGGCGCCATCGTCACCGGCTCAATCCTGATCGAGGTGATTTTTTCATGGCCCGGCATCGGTCGCGCGCTCTATACCGCCGTGCTCAAGCGCGACTACCCAATGCTGCAAGGGGGCTTTCTGGCCATCACCGTCGTGGTGATCACCTTCAACCTCTTCGCCGACCTGATCTACCACAAGCTCGATCCCCGGATAGCGACATGACCCTCTCCACGCCTGGGACGCCCTCCCCAGAACTCGTGGTGCGCTTCGGCTTCTGGCCGATGTTGAGGGATGTGGTGCATCAGCCAGCCGCCCTTGCGGGCCTCGCCATCGTCAGCTTCTTCACCGTGCTGGCTCTCATCGCACCGCTCATCGAGCCCTACACTATCCATGAAGCCACCTGCGCCGTATTCGAGCCGCCGTCCTGGCAGCATTGGTTCGGCTGTGATGATGGCGGCATCGACGTGTTCAGCTTGGTGCTGCGCGGCGGGCGCATTTCGATGATCGTTGGCGCGACCGCGACCCTGATCGCCATCGGCATTGGCGCGACGGTCGGCGTCTTGTCAGGCTATTTCGGCGGCTGGTTGGATGTCGTGCTCATGCGAGTCACCGACTATTTCCTGGTCATACCTCAGATCGTGCTGATGATCGTGATCGCGGCGGTTTGGGGTCCCAGCCTGTCGCATGTCATCGTCGTTATCGGCGTCCTGATGTGGACGAGTACCGCCCGGCTCATCCGCGCCCAGGTCAAGAGCCTACGCGAGCGGGTCTATGTGAAGCGCGTCGAGGCATTGGGTGCCAGCCATTTACATATCATCGTCCGTCACATCATCCCGCAGGTCGGGCCGCTCCTGGTCGCCAACACGGTGCTTGCCATCACAGTCGCAATCTTCAACGAGACGGCGCTCGCGTTCCTCGGCCTTTCGGATCCCACGGCGATCACCTGGGGTACAATCATGGAGCACGCATTCGACCGTGCGGCCGTCAGCAGCGGCGCCTGGTGGGCCATCGTGCCGGCCGGCGTCGCCGTCGCCGTCCTGATCATGGGTTGCTACATGTTGGGGCGCTCGATCGAGGACGGGCTGAACCCGCGGCTCAAAGTCTCGTATCTCTCTTTGCACGGCTGGAAATTGCGCCCGCTCGTCGGAAGGGGACCGGATGCTGTATGAAGGAGCCCCAGCTTGAACAGCGCCTTGGCAATCCAGGATTTGAACATATGGTTCGGCACCGATGTGGGTGTGCGACGCGCCGAATTTCATGTCGTGAAGAACGTCAATCTGGAACTCGCCCCCGGAGAACGTTTGGGGCTGGTGGGTGAATCTGGTTCCGGCAAGACGACCACCATTCTCGCCGCCATGGGACTGCTGACGAGCAACGCCGAGGTGTCGGGCCGGATCATTCTCGATCGAAAAGACATCCTACGCGATGGTGAGCTGAGCGTCGCCCCACACCGCTGGAAGGACATCGCCATGGTGTTCCAGGGCGCGATGAGCGCCTTCAATCCAGTAAAGACTATTGGCTGGCAGATCGCCGAGGCCATGCAGGTGCATGGCGTTGCGCGCGGTGTCGCCATGTCGCGCCGCATCGGGGAACTGCTAGAATTGGTTGGCATTCCTGCCGATCACGCCTCGCGCTTCCCGCATCAGTTCTCTGGTGGCATGCGCCAGCGCGCCATGATCGCCATGGCGCTCGCGTGTGAACCGAAGGTGCTTCTGGCCGACGAGCCGACGACGGCATTGGATGTTATGGTGCAGGACCAGGTGATGAAGCTCCTGGTGCGGCTCAGCAAGGAACTGAACCTCGCGCTCATCCTTGTCACCCACGACCTGGCCGTCGTTGCCCAATCCTGCCATCGGGCGGCGGTGATGCTGAAAGGCGAGGTGATTGAACAGGGGCGGGTCGCAGACCTCTATCATCGCCCGAAGCACGAATACACGCGCAAGCTCTTCGACGCGACGCCAGATGTCTTCGCCGCGGCACAAGCCCCGCGGCGCGTCTCCACGCCTCCAAGCGAAGTGCCCCAAAACGCGCCGCTGCTCGACGTGCGTGGCCTCAGTGTGTCTTACCTGCGCAGCCGCACCTTCGGCGACATGGTACGCGGGCGTCCTGCAGAGGCCCCCGTCGCTGTCGATGACGTTTCGCTACGCGTCAAGCGTGGCGAGATGGTCGCACTCGTCGGTCAGTCCGGTAGCGGCAAGACAACTACCCTGCAGGCCGTTCTTGGTATGATAAGGCCACGTGGCGGCTCCATCCAGATCAACGGCCGTGACGTCACGTCTCTTACCAGCCGGCAATGGCGACCACTGCGTCGCCAAGTCCAGATGATCTACCAAGACCCTTACGAGTCTCTCGACCTGCGCTATCGTGTGCGCTCCACAGTCGAGGAACCGCTACGCGTCCACGGCATCGGCGCCACGGCGAAAGAACGCGAGACCCTGGTCAGCGCCGCGCTCGACCGGGTCGGATTGACGCCGGTGCAGCGCTATCTCGGCCGGTTTCCGCATGAGCTTTCCGGGGGCCAGCGGCAGCGTGTGGCGATTGCCGCTGCCATCGTGCTCAAGCCGGAGCTGCTTCTGGCCGACGAGCCGGTTTCCATGCTGGATGTATCGGTGCGTGCCGGAGTGCTCGAACTCCTGAACGAACTGCGCGCCGATTCCAGAATGGGTATCTTGATGATCACACACGATCTTTCGACAGCGGCGAACTATGCCGACCGCGTTGCGGTCATGCATCAGGGCCGGATCGTGGAAGAAGGGGATGCCGCCACGGTCGTCCGTTCTCCGCGAGCCCCCTATACGCGGGCGCTGCTTGCCAGCATTCCCCATCCGGACCCTGACCGGTCTGGCTTCGGCGATTCAGCGGCCTGAGCGACCGGCCGCTTTCTTCCCGGCCGGCGGTGTGGGCCGTTTGCCGCCGTGCAATGGCAGCACCACCCACTGTTTCATGTCGGTGGGTTGCAGCAAGCGCCGGCTTCCCGAGCCAGACATGTAGAACACGAAATCCGAGGCCTTGTAGGTTTGCTGATAGCAATCGAAAGCCTTGCCATCGCCAGTGAAGGAAACGCCTCTTATACGCACAACCTGGTCGCGCGAACCGAGATCGAGTGCTTCGCGCTCCGTTGTCGTCGGCCTGTCGACTTCCAATGACTGCTCTACATAGTCGTCTCGAAGCCCGTAGCGGTCAGCAAGCAACCCATACAGCGAGTCGCCCGCTTCCAACTCCTTCTCGTCGATTGCGGGCACCAGGCTGAGTGGCAGTACTGCCTGCTCAAGGATCGCAGGTGCCGTCCGCAAGCTGCGGCGCCGAATGATCTCCCAGACTGGCTGACCCAGCTCTATCGACAGCGCCTTGGCGATCTCCGGGCTCGGCAATCCGATGTTGATCTGGAGCACCTCTGTCGCAAGGTCGGGTCCGCCGCCCGAGGGCGATAGCGTCTCGAGGAGACGGCCGGCCCGACTGGGCTCGCTGACGATTCGGTCTCGGGCGACGAAGGTGCCAATTCCCTGATGGCGATGGATCTTTCCGGCATGTTCCAGCTTATCCAACGCGTGGCGCACAGAGATCAGGCTGACGCCCGTCAACTGGGCCAGTTCCGTCGTACTGGGTAGCTTGTCGCCGCCGGTTAGACCATTCGTGGCGATGAAATCGAGGATCCAGTCGTAGACAAGCTGATAGCGGAGTTTCCGCTCCTCGCTCTCCCGGGATGCGATCTGTTTTTGCCTCTGAGCCAAAGTCACTCCCTCGGCATGTTGATCGACAGGTCACCTATCCGCTTCCTCGCCGGCTCGGTGGCCGGTTTAGTCAACGGAGTATCCCTGTCATACTGAGAACTATAAGCTGATGCTACTACATTCATTGCCTCCAGCCGCATCGTTGGCCGTTCAATGTCCGACATGTTCCAATAAAGCTGGTAGCGCTGGGTCTGTCGCTTCGTGCTGATCACGGGGCGACAGGCACGACTCATTCAACGCCAGCTCAATACTTCCAGGGCGTCAACGCAGCGGTGGCCACCTGACGCCAAACCCAGGGGGCTTCAAGTGCATACTGTGCGAGATTGCGACAAACCGGTTTGCGCTGCACCACGTAAGATGTTCCGACCCGTCATAGACTGAAATGCTTTGGCAAAATGGTTGCATCAAAGATCCAAAAACTAATTGACTAAACAGTCAGTCTATTTTTATGTTGACCCTAACAGGACATCAGCCCCGATCATCCGGTGGCAGTGGCTCAGCAGGGGGACATGCGCTTTGCCAGAAGAAAAGTCCGCAATCGAAATCTGTGATGTCACCAAGCTATTCGGGGACGCTTTCAAGGCCCTGGACGGCGTCTCCTTATCGATCCGCAAAAATGAGTTCTTCACGCTTCTCGGTCCGTCGGGCTGTGGCAAGACCACGCTTCTGCGGCTGATCGCCGGCTTCGAATATCCAACGGCCGGCACGATCCAACTGCACGGCAAGGATATTGCGACGCTGCCGCCCTATCAGCGGCCTATCAACACCGTGTTCCAGAACTATGCGCTGTTCCCGCACATGACCGCCAGCCAGAACATCGGTTTCGGTCTGGAGATGCTAGGCAGGCCGAAGGCGGAGATCGCGGCACGTGTGGACGAGATGCTGCGCCTTGTGCGGATGGAGGGCCTCAGGCACCGGAGGACTACTGAGCTTTCCGGCGGCCAGCAGCAGCGCGTGGCACTGGCCCGCGCCCTTGCTCCAACGCCCAAGGTGCTGCTTCTGGACGAACCGCTTAGCGCTCTGGACTATAAGTTGCGAAAGGAAATGCAGATCGAGCTGAAGCGCCTTCAACTCGAAACCGGCATTACCTTCATTTTCGTCACCCACGACCAAGAAGAGGCGCTGACCATGTCGGACCGCATCGCGGTTCTTTCTGGCGGTCGTGTCCTGCAAGTGGGTAACCCACGCGAGATCTACGATTGCCCCGGCGACCGGTTCGTCGCCGACTTCATAGGCGAAGCAAATTTTCTGAGCGGCGAGATCATAGTTGCCACCAAGGATCGGGCACAGGTCAGGCTGGCGTCGGGCGCTGATATTTTGGCGCGGCTACCGGACACCGCGCCGCAGCAGGGCAAGGTGACGATCATTGTCCGTCCCGAGCATGCAGAGGTCCACGCCGACGGACGGCCATCGCCTCTGAGTGGAACGCTCGAAAGCATCGTCTACTTCGGCACAGACACCCATCTGCACGTACGACTTGCCCATGGCGACCGGTTCGTGGTGCGCCGCCAGAACAGTCCGCTGCAGGACGCGGCCCTTGTGGCCGGCGCGACGGTCGGCGTGGCTTTCGATCTGGCCGCAGCCCAGATTCTGAGGAACTGACCATGGCGAACGCTGCCGAGATCGCCACTGCCGCCGCGCGCGCGGATGTCCGAAACCGCTGGTGGCTTGCCGCTCCAGCCCTGGCGATCGTGCTGCTTGCAGCGATCGGGCCGCTTGTCGTGGTCGTGCTCTACTCCTTCATGGTCAAGGGCGACTACGGTGACGTGAAATACTGGCAATTCTCGCTTGATGGCTGGTTCAGTGTCATCTTCGAGCGCGACGTCTTCGATGACACCTTAAAACTCGCCGACGCGCATCTGACCATCCTGTGGCGTTCAGTAAAACTGTCGGTGATCACCACGCTCGTGACACTGCTCCTGGGCTTTCCCGTCGCCTATTTCATCGCCACGTGCGACCGGCGGTGGCGGGATTTCTGGTTGTTCATGATCACCCTCCCATTCTGGACTAACCTCTTGATCCGCACCTTCGCGATACAGGAAGTGTTCCGCAATGAAGGCGTGCTGAACAGCGCGCTGCTCTGGCTGGGCGCGATAAAGCGGCCGCTTCAGATCATGTTCACGGACCTCGGCATCCTCCTGGGCATGGCCTATGTCTATCTGCCGCTGATGGTCCTGCCGCTCTACGCGAGCCTCGAGAGATTCGATTTCCGGTTCGCCGAGGCGGCGGCAGATCTTTACGCCAGCAACTTCAAGGTGTTGCGGCGTATCATCATCCCGATGGTGCGGCCGGGCATCATCGCCGGGTCGATCCTGGTCTTCATACCGTCACTTGGAGCCTATGTGACGCCACGGCTGCTGGGCGGAGGAAGGAGCCTGATGCTCGGCAACCTGATCGAGCTCCAGTTCGGTCAAGGCCGCAACTGGCCGCTAGGGTCGGCACTTTCCATAACCCTGACCGGCGGCGTCATGCTGGCCCTCCTTGTCTATGTGCGCGCGGCGTCGAAATCCGGGAGTGGGCATCATGGCTAGGCGCTATTCGGTCAGGCGGCAACGCGGATTTACGTCAATTGCGCTCCTCTGCTTTGCCCTGCTCTATCTTCCGATCGCGACGATGGTTGTTTTCGCCTTCAACGCTGGAACGACAGTCGGTGCGCTCGAGGGGGTATCGCTGCGATGGTTCGCGACGGCCTGGAACAATGATCGTGTCATCGAAGCGACGATCAGGTCGCTGACGGTCGCCCCGATCGCAGCGCTCGTCGCCACTGTTGCCGCCACCATGGCGGCACTCGCTACTACCCGCACCGCGTCCTACCGCGGGCTGGCCTTCAAGGTCGCCTTCATCAACCAGCCGCTCATGGTGCCCGAGATCGTCACCGCTGTGGCGCTGCTTGTGGTCTTTTCGCGGATCAAGGTCTGGACCGGTTACACTGGGATTGGCTACCTGATCGCCGCTCACATTGCTTTCTGCATTCCCTTTGCCTTCCTGCCGATCCGCGCGCGGTTGGAGACGATGGATCTTTCCCTCGAACGCGCCGCCGCCGACCTCTACGCCACTCCATGGATGGTGTTCCGTCGCGTGACCTTCCCACTTCTGTGGCCCGCGATCCTCGCCGGTTTCATGCTGGCTTTCGTCGTCTCGCTCGACGATGTGGTGATCACCGAATTCATCAAATCAGCTGGGCAGGAAACGTTGCCCACCTACATGCTCGGCCAATTGCGGCGGACCGTAACGCCCGAGATGAACGCCATTTCGACGATGTTTCTGGCGCTCTCCATCGCCGTCGTCACCCTCTTCTTCTTCCTCAGCCGCAAGAAAGACTGACCCGCCTCAACCAACCGGAGTTTCCCATGCGATCGCTTGTTACTGCTGCTGCATCGATCTTCGCGCTCTTGCATATTGGGACTGCCAACGCCGAAGGTGTTCTCAACATCTTCAACTGGGGGAACTACACGAGCCCCGAACTGATCAAGAAATTCGAGGAGAAATACAACGTCAAGGTAACGATCACGGACTTCGATTCCAACGATACCGCGCTCGCCAAGACCCGCCAGGGTGGCAACGATTTCGATATCGTCGTGCCGACTTCGACCTTCGTGAAGATCTGGATTGATGAGGGGCTTCTGTTGGAAACCCGCCCCGATCAGATGGAGAACTTCAAGAATGTTGACCCGCGTTGGGTCAATGTCGATTTCGATCCCGGTCGCCACTACACAGTGCCGTGGCAATGGGGAACAACCGGCATGCTGGTGAACACGTCGGTCTATTCCGGCGATCCCAACACCTCGGCGATATTCCTCGACCCGCCTGCTGAGCTTCAGGGCAAGTTAAGTGTGTTGCCCGAGATGGGCGATATCCTGACGCTGGCCATCTACTACGAAGGCGGTACCGACGCCTGCACCAGCGACAAGAATATTCTACGCAAGGTCCGTGACCGGCTGGTTGCAGCCAGACCCAAGTGGCTATCCCTGGATTACCCCAGCCTCGAAAAATACACCGCCGGCGACTTTGACGCAGGCGTCAACTGGGGCGGTGCATCGATGCGCGTGCGCTTGGAGAATCCGCATTTCGTCTATGGCTATCCGAAAGAGGGCTATCCGATCTGGATGGACAATGTCGCGGTGCTGAAGACGGCTCCAAACGTCGAGAACGCGAAGCTCTTTCAAAACTTCGTCATGGACCCGGAGAACGCGGCGCTTATCTCGGCCTATGCGCGCTATGCCAACGGCATAGCCGGCTCCGAGAAGTTCATGCCCGAAGAGATGAAGAACGCACCGGAAATCGTTGTCCCGGCCGAGTTCCTCGACAAGGGCAGGTTCACGCCGGCTTGTCCGCCGGAAGTGAATGAAATGTATACGAAAATCTGGACCGAAGTCCTCAAGTAGCCCTGGCTATCCGGTCGCCTTTCCGCACGTCTCCGGCGTCAGCCCCCAGAGACGTCGGAGGCGGATAAGTCGGACCGATCTCCCTTTTTCCAGTTCGGAGCAATCAATGAGTGATCTTGAACTCTGTTATATGCCCGCACACGAGGCGCTGCGCCGTTTCCGAAATCGTCAGCTTTCGCCGGTGGAGCTTATGGAAGCGACAATCAGTCGTGCTGAGACGGTGAAGGTGCCGGTCAACGCGCTGACCTATACCCATTTTGACGAAGCCATGGAGCGGGCGCGACGGGCCGAAGCAAAGTATGCCAGGGGCGCCAGGACCGGCGCCCTTGAAGGACTGCCCGTGGGTATCAAGGACGAAAGCGAGATCAAGGGCAAGCCGACCTCGGTGGGTTCACTAATCTATAAGGACCATATCGCCGAGAGGACCTCGACGATGAACGCACGCATCATGGCAGCCGGGGGCATCATTCATGCTCGGACCGCCACTCCGGAGTTTTGCTGCGCTGGAACCACCTGGTCTCGTCTTTGGGGCATAACGCGCAACCCATGGAACCCTGAATTCACGCCCGGCGGGTCATCGGGCGGAGCAGGAGCCTCGCTGGGATCGGGAACATCGTCCCTCGCGACCGGATCCGACATTGGCGGGTCGATCCGCATTCCGGCGGCGGCCTGCGGCGTGGTCGGCTATAAGCCGCCCTATGGCCGCAATCCCGACGATGCGCCGTTCAACCTGGACTTTTTCTGCCACACGGGCCCGATGGCGCGCACAGTCACGGACGCGATCTTGCTCCAGAACGTGATGTCCGGCCCGAGCCCACACGATATTGCGACCCTCCGGCCCAAGTTGCGCCTGCCACTCGAATACAAGCCGATCAAAGGCTGGAAGATCGCCTTTTCCATGGATCTCGGATTCTTCGAGGTTGATCCTGAAGTACAGAAGAACACGCTTGCGGCGCTGGACGTTTTCCGTTCGCTCGGCGCCACCGTGGAAGAGGTCGATCTGGGGTGGAAGCCTCACGTCCTTGAGGCGGGCCTGGCTTATCTGGACCACATTTTCGGCGGGTATCTGTCAGGTCTCTTGAAGGAGCACGGCGACAAGATGACCACTTACGCCCGGCAGATGGCTGAGCGGGGCCGCAAGTCGAAGGCATCGGATTTTGTCGCAAGCCTTGAGGTCGTTGACGACATGTATCTGACGCTAGGCCCTATCCTTGAGCGCTATGACATCTTGGTCTGCCCGACCAATGCCCTGCCTGCCGTGCCGGCCGACTTCGACCATTCCGTCGGTTCGGTCGAAATCAACGGCAAACAGGTCAACCCCATGCTCGGCTGGGCGATGACGACACCCTTCAACATGATGAGCCGCTGCCCCGTGCTTTCGGTACCCTCGGGGCGCGCTAGCAACGGCGTCCCGACCGGCATCCAAATCGTCGGGCGCACCTATTGCGACGCGGATGTATTCCGCGCAGGACTTGCCTTCGAGACCGCGCAGGGCTCCTGGTACCAGGACGCGGCGAACCGCCCAAGCCTGTAGTCGAAACGGTCAACGGCAGCAGGCCGTTGACCGTCGCCGCCCATCGGTCAATAAGAGCCAAAGGCTGCCGGACCGCCGGCAGCCTGGGAGCAGCGCATTGAAAACGGCGAAAACCTCGATCACCAAACCGAAACAGGAGAAGTCGGTCGCCGCTTCCGTGCCTATGACCAAAGCCGGCAAGACGGATCGTCGCCACCTGCGCGGTCAGGCCAGCGCGCAACGAATTATCGACACGACCATTCGACTGATCGCCGAGGAAGGGATAGCTAGCGTCACCATGCAGCGTATCGCCGACCACATCGGATCGTCCAACGCCCTCGTCGTGTTCCACTTCGGCACTAAGGAAAAGCTCTTTCGTGCAGTGCTTGAGTATCTCAACGATCAATTTGCGCGGCTCTGGCAGGAGACAGTGCTTCTGCCCGGGTTGACGGCGCCGGAGCGTATCGTTGCTGCCATTGATTGCGCGCGGCATTTCAGGCGACAGCACCCCGACTGGGTTGCTGTCTGGGTGCTATTCAGCAGCGACCGTCAAACAGTGCAACTGGATCGAATGATCAGTCTGCCCAGCGATCGCGAATACCTGGCGCAGACGCGCGATTTCCTTGCAGAAGTAGCCCGAGAAGGCGGTTATGAGGGTGTCGACATAGAAACATTGGCCGAGGGTCTCAACTACCTGGTGCAGGGTGCCTGGTATTGGGATACTTTCAACCCCGACGCCATCCGTTCCGACGCGTTGCACAAGACGGCCATGGCCCTCTTGCGTCAGGTATTTCCACGCAGCTTCCCTGCCGCCGACGGCTGATAGGCGGCTTGCGCTTCAAACGGCCACTCACCTGCGCATCTAGCCAAGGCTCACTGACCAAGTGCTTAAGGACTATGAGCAGCGGGTTTGGTATCACTCTTGCTCAGCCCCCGCCGCCCCGGTAACGGCCGAAGCGGAGCGGCCGCGCAGGGCTTCGCCCGCCCTGATGACCAAGCTTTCCAGCCCGTTGGGCAGGAATAGGATGGCACAGATGAGGATCGCCCCGTAGAGCAGCGGCCGCCACTGGTCCGCGCCGATGCCGCGCAGGATAACCTCGTCGATGATGGTCAGCGCGATGACGCCAAGTATGGGACCGTACCAGCGACTGGTGCCCCCAACGATGGTCCAGATGAGCACATAGACCATCGTATCGACGTTGAACTGGTTCGGATTGACCGTGCTGAGATAGTGCGCATAGAGCGCGCCGGCAACGCCGGCAAAGAACGAGGCAACGACGAAGGCCAGCATGCGATGGCCGAACGTGTCGATGCCAACCGATTCCGACAGCTTGTCCTGCCAGTGGATGGCGTGGAAGGTGAGGCCGATACGCGATCTCTCGATGCGGTAGAGTACCCACAGAGACACCAGCACCACCGCCAGGACGAAGTAGTAATAGTTCTCAGGCTGGTAGAAATCGACGCGCAGGAAGCCGAGATCGATCTCGGGAAAGCCGGGAATGCGCTGGATCCCCTTGGGCCCGCCGAAAGGATCGGTAAAGCGCTTCCAGATCAGGCGGATCACCTCGCCGGCGGCGAACGAGCCTATGAGGAAGTAGAAGCCCTTCATGCGAAACAGCGGAAAACTGAGCACGGTGGCGATCAACCCTGCCGTAACCGCGCCAGCGAGCATGGCCAGCGGCACCGGGAAGCCGAACAGCTTGCTGTAGAGCGCACTGCCATAGGCGCCGACGCCCATCATCACCACATGGGCGAGCGACCACTCGCCGGTGAGCGTCAGCAGGCGATAGCTGACAACCAGCAACACGTTGATGGTGAGGAAGACCAGCAGTTCCTGCTGGGAAAAGCTGACAAGATGCGGCACCGCAAGCAGCACCACCGCCAGAGCGAGGATGCCGATCCAACCGGCCCCGCTGATCGTGTTTCGTTCATGCACGTTCGCGCACTCCAAACAGGCCTTGCGGCTTGACGACGAGGACAGCCAGCATCAGCAGCAGGCCGACGATGTTTGCGATGACGCCGTCGAAGAAGGTCGTCACGAAGGTATGGACGAAGGCGTAGATGATCGCGGCTAGTACTGCCCCCTCCAGGCTGCCGATGCCGCCCACGATGATAATGATGAAGGCGGTCACGATCACCGTGTGCCCCATGTAGGGCGTCGGCGCGACCAGCGGTGCGGTCAGCGCACCGGCGACGCCTGCAAGGCCGGCTCCGATAAACATAGCATAGCGCGCCGTCTGGTTGATCGAGATGCCCTGCAGGGAGGCCGCTTCGCGGTCCTGCGCGCAGGCGCGCAGCGCCCAGCCGAACTTGCTCTTGCGCAGGAACAACCATAGCGCCAGCAGCAGCCCCACCGTCGCCAGGATGACATAGAGGCGCTCATAGGTCAGGAAGGCTCCGCCAACGGTGATGCGCCCTTGCGAGACCGGCGGAACATTCTGGTTGCGCAGGCCGAAGCCCAGCACGGCCACGGTCTGCAGCATCAGAAGGAATCCGATGGACGCAATGAGGCCGCCGAGCGGATTGGTTCGCAAGGGCCGGAATAGCGCCAGTTCCATCAGCATGCCGAGACAGCCGACGAAGACGAGGCCGATTGCCACTGCCACGATGAAGGGCAGGCCCAGCCCGGCGTAGAAGAAAACCACCGCATAGGCGCCGGCCATATAGAGCTCGCCATGGGCAAAGTTGATCACCCCCATGACACCGAAGATCAGCACCAGCCCCACGGCAATGAGGGCCATGTAGCTAGCGGCATAGGAGGCATTGAAGGCTGTTTGCAGAAGAAAGTCCGACATCGGCAGTTCCCGGTTGGTCGCGTCATGAACACCTCGCCCCAGCGAGGAAAGAGGCGGCCCGGGGGCCGCCTGGCCGTGTCAGGTGCGCTGGCTCCACATCTGGCCAAGATCGGTCATGTGCTTGATCAGCAGCGGTCCATGCTTGTCCCACCAGTCGGGAATGGAGCGGAATTCGGCGATGGTGGCCTTGCCATCGCGGATCACCACCACCGGCCAGTCGCCCACAAGCGCGTTGTCGAGGCCGAACAGGTCCTTGCCCCACCAGCGCGCCTCGCCAAATGCATGCTTGCCCTTGCCGCCCTCCTTCATGGCCTTCAACACATCGGCCGGCTCGACGCTGCCGGCGCGCTGCGCGGCATCCGCCCAAAGGTCCATGATCGAGGAATATTCCCACGACACCGCCGACCATTCCGTCGCGCCGTAGCGCTTGACATATTCGGCGTAGAAATCGTTCGGCTTCCTGAAGTTGATGCGCGGATCGTTGAGCGCTTTGTCATCGAAGTCCGGAAACTGGAAGATCACGCCTTCCATGAACTCCTTCGAGGTACGCTCGACGATGCGCTGGTAGAAATCCAGCGTGCAGGAAATGATCTGCCCTTTGTAACCCTGCTGGAACGCCTGTTCACACAGCGGATGCACATAGTCGGCGTAGCAGGTGTCGAGGCACAGAATATCCGGGTTCTTGGCCAGAAGCTGGGTCATCACCGGCGCGAAGTCGGTGGTGGCGGGGTCGAAGAACAACGGGTCGCCGAGCACCTCGATGCCGGCAGCCTCGAAGGCGGCCAGGTAGGTAGCTACAGAAGGCTTGCCGAGGGCGTCGTCCTGCGCGCAGATCACGGCGGTCTTCAGCTCCGGCCGATTGGCCGCCAGCCAGTCGACGCCGGTGACGTTGTAGATCGGATGCACCTCGCAAGGCGCGATCAGCGTCTCGGTGTTGGGGGTCAGGTCGCTCGGCAGCAGCGTCGAGACCAGCATGCCCTGCCGCGCTGCGATCTCTTCGACGCCCGGCCAGGAATTGCCGCCCAGCATCATGATGAACTTGACGTCGCTTTCGCGGATCAGCTGGGTGGCGCCGGCGCGCGCCTTGCCGGCATCGTCTTCGTCGTCATAGGAGGCGAATTCGATCCTGTGCGGCTTGCCACCGATCTCGATCCCGCCCGCCTCGTTCATCCAGTCGGCCCAGATCTTGCAGCCATCAAGACCGGGCTTACCCCAGGCGGCCACAGGCCCGGTCAGGGGCGCCAGGAAGCCGATCTTGACCACGTCCTCCTGCGCGAAGCTGGCGCGCGGAAAGCCGACAACCGGCATGAGTGCAGCGCTTGCCGCGCCGCAAAGAAGGGTTCTTCTGTTAAGCGAAATCTTGGATGCAGAAGTCATCGAGGTTCCTCCGCTCGAATTTTCGTTGTGCTGTCGGAGGGATACTGCTCCGCAGCCTGTTCCCGGTGCCGATACTTTTCTTCGTGATGGAGAAGCACAGATCGACTGCTGCGCGCTCCTTTTGGTCATCTATAGCCGACCAGAAATGCCGGCAGAAAAAGACTTCCCATTATTCCTGTGGCTGCGGCGTCGCCGCTGCATCTACAGCATCATCTCCGACGGCGACTGCGTGCACTCCTTCCCTTGCCGCCAGCAATATCACCGCGCCGAGCAGCTTCCTCGGATCACCGAGGCCAGCCGGCCGTTCCCGTTTCCAGCGCTGCGCCCGCTCCTCTGCTTTGGCCGGGCCGACCAGGACGAGCCTTCCCAGCCCGCCAATCTCGGTCTGCACCGCCGCAAGCAACTCGCGTCCCTTGACCCGCCAGCGCTCCTCGTAGGCCGGCCGATGCAGGCGCTCCATGCGCAAATGAAAAAGCGACGACCGTGCAGTGCGCGGCGCCGTCATCGTTGCGATCCAGCGCTCACATCCCGCCCACGCCCGGGCGGCCGAAGCACGGATCTGCCTCGTCATGGCGCCCTCGCCCGCCGCGTCCAGCGCAGCCGCGTGATTGCAGAGGCTGGTGGCGAGCCTCGGATCATCGTTGGCGAGCTCGGTCCGGGCCAGCCGCAACGCCCTAGCAAAACCATCGAATGCCTCGCCCGTGCGCCCGGCCGCAAGGTCGGAAACCGCCGTCGAGGTCAGGCTTTCCCATTCGAGGTCCGCCTCACTCCATCCCGCTGCAATGAGGTCCCGGAAGCTCCACGTCTCAGGCGCCAAGATAGGCCCTCCTGACATGGTCATTGGTGCGCAGGTCGGCGGCCCTGCCCTCCAAGGCGACGGTGCCGATTTCCTTCCACCAGTATCACCGGCACACCAGTGTCGGCGATATCAGCAACGATGCGGGCAATCTCTTGCACCACCACCGGCGAAAGGCCCATTGACGGCTCATCGAGAAGCAGCAACTTCGGCCCTGACATCAGCGCCCGCCCGATCGCCACCATCTGCTGCTCGCCGCCCGACAGCGTGCGCGCCCTTTGGGTACGGCGCTCCTTCAGACGCGGGAAACGACGGAACACATCTTCGAGGTCACTCTCGATCCCGTCCTTGTCCGCGCGCAGGAAGGCGCCGATGCGCAGGTTCTCCTCGACGCTGAGGTCTGGAAAGACGCGCCGACCTTCAGGCACGTGGGCGATGCCACGCCCCACGATCTGCTCGGGCGGCAGATTGTCGATGCGCTGGCCGTCGAAATGGATCTCGCCCTTCGAGGGACGGACCAGCCCGGAGATGGCGCGCAGCGTGGTGCTCTTGCCCGCGCCGTTGGCGCCGATAATGGTGACGATGCCCCCTGACGGAACCTGCAGGCTGATGCCCTTCAGGGCAGCGACCTTCTGGTAGTGGACGTGGAGATCGCGGACTTCAAGCAGCATCTTCTGCACGCCCCAGATAAGCCTCGATGACGCGCGGATCGGTGCGCACTTCCTCCGGCGCGCCTTCGGTCAGTAACTGGCCGAAATTCATCACCGTAATGCGGTCGCACAGGCCCATTACCGCCTGCATGTCGTGCTCGACCAGCATGATGGTGATGTCACGTTCGTCGCGAACGCGGCGCACGTGCTCCATCATACGGCGCGTCTCCTCCGGGTTCATGCCGGTGAATGGCTCGTCGAGCAGGATCACCACCGGGTCGGCGGCGAGCGCAACGGCCATGCCCAGCGCGCGCTGATGGCCGTGCGGAAGGCTCGAAGTCGGCTCGTCCGCCAGAGCGCCGAGATCGAACAGGTCCAGGATTTCGCGGGCCTTGCGGTCTGCAGCGCGTTCGACGGGCGCGTCCGAGCCGATGATGCGCGAGACGAAGCCAGCCCGCGCGCTGCGGTGACAGCCGACGCGAACATTGTCCATGACGCTGAACTCTTGGAACAGCGTCGTGCCCTGGAATGTGCGGATGAGCCCGCGCTGCGCAAGGCGGCTGGTCTTCAAGCCCGACACGTCCTTGCCGTCATAGAGGATCTGGCCGCTGGTGGGACTGTAATAGCCGCTAATCAGGCTGAAGGTCGTGGTCTTGCCGGCGCCGTTCGGGCCGATCAGACCGTGGATGCTGTTGCGGCGAACCGCAAAGGACAGGTTATTGACGGCGGTCAGGCCGCCGAATTTCCTGGTTAGGTTACGGACTTCCAGTATGGGTGCATCAGACAACGATCGGCCCTCCCATGGCGCCTGTCATCCTTGCGTCGAGGATGATGCCGGCGACGGCTCACGACGCCGCCGGCGGATGCTCACTGCTCGGCCAGATAGGCTTCCAGCGAGTCGTCCAGTGCCTCCAGCCAGGGCGTATGATGTTTCGGCGCCATGGTTCCGGTCATAAGCGACTTGTAGCCGTTGTTGCGGAAGCCCATGATGTCTTCGGCCTTGTGGTGCTCCCATTCCATGAAGGTCTGGTTCACCGCCTCGATGTCGAAGTCGGGATAGTCGGTCGCGTCGATCAACTCCTGGGTGTAGTCGCCCTGGAACCAGATCATCTGCCCGGCATCCTGCAACTGTTCCTCGCGATCGCGCCATCTCTGGCTGTCGGCCATCATCTCGTCCTTCGACGGCAGCGTGACGCGGCCAAGCATGACGTCGCGGGCGAACCAGGCCTGCGCGTCGAACATGTTGAAGGTGTAGAACTGGTCCTGCATGCCGATGTAGAACAGCTTCGGATTGTTCTCCCAGACGACGCCCTTGTAGAGGCTGAGCGGCCAAAGCCGATTGTCTGTCTTGAGCCGCAGATCCTCGCTCAGGAACGGGAAATGGTGCAGGTAGCCGGTGCACATGATGATGGCATCGACCTCCTTGGAGGTGCCGTCCTTGAAGTGGCAGGTCTTGTGCTCGACCCGCATCAGCAGCGGCACCTCTTCCCAATTGTCGGGCCAGTTGAAGCCCATCGGCCGGCTGCGATAGCTGTTGGTGATCGATTTGGCGCCGTACTTGTAGCACTGGGAGCCGATGTCTTCGGCCGAGTAGCTGCGCCCGATGAGCAGGATGTCCTTGTCCTTGAACTCCAGCGCATCCCTGAAGTCGTGCGAATGCAGCACGCGGCCGGCGAATCTATCGATGCCCTCGAAATGCGGCACATTCGGCGTCGAGAAATGACCCGAGGCGACGACGACATAATCGAATTCTTCGGAATAGACGACGTCCTCTGTCCGGTCGTGAACGGTGACCGTGAATTTGCCGGTGGCGTCGGAATAGGTCACCATGCGGACGGGGGTGTTGAAGCGCACCCATTTGCGCACGTCGGCTTTTTCGACACGGCCCTTGATGTAATCCCACAGCACCGCGCGCGGCGGATAAGAAGCGATCGGCCGGCCGAAATGCTCTTCAAAGGTGTAGTCGGCGAATTCAAGGCATTCCTTTGGCCCGTTGGACCAGAGGTAGCGATACATGCTGCCGTGGACGGGATCACCATGCTCGTCAGTGCCTGTACGCCAAGTATAGTTCCAGAGGCCTCCCCAGTCGGCCTGCTTTTCGAAACAGACGACCTCGGGAATTTGGGCTCCTTTGCTTGCGGCTGACTGGAAAGCCCTAAGTTGGGCGAGGCCCGATGGTCCGGCGCCGATGACTGCTACCCGCATCTTCATCCAATCCCCTCTAGAACTTTTCTTTTGCGAAATAAATTTCACTCGCAGGAGATTATTTGGTTCAGCGATGCTGTCAACAACCTATGCGACAAAACGTCATTCCGACTTTCGCCCACCGTCGCGCCTGTGCTGGTCGCTTGGTAGGTTCGAAATTGCAGGGCTTGCCTCCACGTGATTGGTAGGTATTCTTGAAATTGAACTTTCTTTACAGGCAAGAAAATCCGATCGGGAGGTCGTGATGCTGGATGCCGCCTACCCTACCGTCGTCGGGGGCCCTCCTCGTCCGAGCGTCATTCGGACTCCCGGACTGTTGGTTTTGCCGGAGGGGATGGAACGCTATCAGGTGCCTGGCGCCGGCGCCATCTTCATCAATATCGAAGCGGGTGACACTGTAACCATCCGTGATATTGAAGGCGGCCAGGCCTGCGAGCTTGTTGCGATCGATACCGCCGGCAAGTCCGACGCCAGCATCCTCGGCACCAAGGCCAATGCCGATGCCGCCGGCCTCAAGGCATTGCTTTTACAGGATAATGAAAGCCTCTGTGCCTTTCGCAAGGGGCTGGAGCGACGCAAGATCGACCTGGCCAAGGTCGAGGCCGTGCGCCTATTCGGCAGCTCCAACATACCGGGGACGGAGGAAACCTTCACCGTCGGCCGCGAGGGCAGCCTGGTAGTGGCCGCGCCCGGCGGGCCGATGGCGGTCGACAGCCACGATACCGCCACGCCGCTGCTAGTGCTCGTGCAGCGCGCTCGCATTCGGCCGACAAGCAAGTCCGAGCTGCCGGAACCGCTTGCCGATCCGGTGCTGGACCTGCGCGTGAAATCGGCGACCGCCCGCTCCTATTTCGTCAAGGCCGGCGACTTTATCCAGATCATCGACGTCGACGGCCGCCAATGCACCGACTTCCAGTGCTTTTCGGCGCGCAAGCTCGACAAGGGCAAGGACCACCCGCTCGACGTGACCACAACCCGCACGTTGATGGGTACGAGCTATCCAATGCCTGGCCTGCACTCGAAGTACTACGACCAGGATTTCGAGCCACTTGTCGAGGTGGTGCAGGACACTTGCGGCCGCCACGACGCATTCGCGCTTGCCTGCGCGGCCAAATACTACGACGACATCGGATATCCCGGTCACATCAACTGCTCGGAGAATTTCAACAACGCGCTTGCCGACACGGGCGTCAACCCGCGAGCCGGTTGGATGGCGATCAACTTCTTCTTCAACACCGGCATTGACGCCCATGGCGTGATGTTTTCCGACGAACCATGGACGCGGCCCGGCGATTACGTGCTGCTACGCGCCCTGACCGACATTGTCTGTGTCTCGTCAGCCTGCCCCGACGACACTTCGCCGGCCAATGGCTGGAACCCTACCGACATCCACGTAAGGACCTATTCAGGCGAGCAGAAATTCTCCCGCGCCATTGCCACACGAACGACCCCGGATGCCGAGCCCAAGATGACCCGCGAAACCGCCTTTCATTCCAGCTTCGCCAAGCACACCCGCGACTTCGTCGAATATCGCGGCTACTGGCTGGCCAACTCCTTCGCCAAGGACGGCCTGCTCGAAGAATACTGGGCCTGCCGCGAGAAAGCGGTGGTCATGGACCTGTCGCCGCTTCGCAAGTTCGAAATCACCGGTCCGGATTCAGAGGCGCTGCTGCAATACACACTGACCCGCGACATCAAGAAGCTCGGCGTCGGCCAGGTCGTCTACACCGCGATGTGCTACGAGCACGGCGGCATGATCGACGACGGCACGCTGCTGCGCCTGGGCAAGGACAATTTCCGCTGGGTTGGGGGGGATGACTACAGCGGCATCTGGCTGCGCGAGGTCGCCGAAAAGCTCGACCTGAAGGTACTGGTGCGCTCGTCGACCGACCAGATGCACAACATCGCAGTGCAGGGGCCAAGGAGCCGCGACATCCTCAAGGAAGTCATCTGGACCTCGCCGGCCCAACCCTCCATCGCAGAGCTTGAATGGTTCCGTTTTGCGGTCGCGCGCATTGGTGACGCGCAGGGCGCGCCGGTCGTAATATCGCGCACCGGCTACACTGGCGAGCTCGGCTACGAGATCTGGTGTCATCCGCGCGATGCCGAGAAGGTGTTCGATGCCGTTTGGGCAGCTGGCCAGCCGCATGGCCTGAAACCGATGGGCCTGCAGGCGCTGGACATGGTGCGCATCGAGGCGGGACTTATTTTTGCCGGCTATGATTTCTCCGACCAGACCGACCCATTCGAGGCCGGCATCGGTTTCACCGTGCCACTGAAGACAAAGACCGACGACTTCATCGGCCGCGACGCCCTGATCCGGCGGAAGGAGCATCCATCGTGCAAGCTGGTCGGGCTCGATATCGATGCCAACGTCGCCGTCGGCCATGGCGACTGCGTGCATGTCGGCCGCGCCCAGATCGGCGAGATCACCTCATCGATGCGCTCGCCGGTGCTCGGCAAGAACATCGCACTTGCGCGACTCGACGTCACCCATGCCGACATTGGCACCGAAGTGGAGATCGGCAAGCTCGATGGGCAACAGAAGCGGCTGCCCGCCCGCGTTGTGCCCTTCGCCCATTACGATCCACAGAAGACACGACCACGTTCCTGACGTGCTGGTATAAATGGCAGGGCCGGCTTTGCCCTCGAATAACGCTCGTGATCGGCAAGTCGTCCTCGGTTGTTTGGGCAAGGCGGCTCCTAGTGGTTTAGGACAACTTGGTTCCTCCCCCGCAACCCCGAATCGCTCGGTCCTGCCTGACTTTATGCGCCGGGTGAAAACGCTGCTTGGCTATGCCACTCGCCAGCGGATTGAAGCGACGCGTCTGGTGCCGCGCCCGTTAGCATCTTCCTCCTCGAGATGATTGCCGAAGCGCTTGCGCTTCGACGCTCCTGATCGGCTAAACTAGCGGTCTGCAGTGTCCAACCTTTGAGACCGCAGAGCCTACTAGCGCAGCTTGGTCTCTTCGGCGGCAACATAGCCGCCGTCTTCTCCAGAGAACGAGTCCGCAACTCGCAATCAATAAAGAGCTTGACGCAACGGCACTCTGTGCCATTCTTTACTGCCGGGAATAAAATAAGACTGTGTGGAAAAGACGGCTTCGACCTTCGCAAAGCGGGCAACCGACAGCAACGGCACGGTCACAGGGGACACATTAATCGAAAAATGGGGGAACTTCCGAGATGAGTTCTACAGTCAGCGGGATAGCGCCCGCATCCGAAGGACAATTGCACCGCACCATCGACTGGCGCGGCGCCTTTTGGGTTGCCAGCGGCGTGCCCGCTCTTGTTCTATTTTCGATCGGCGGCATCGCCGGAACCACCGGCACGCTAGCCTTCGTGATCTGGATGACCTCCGTCACGCTCGGCCTGATCCAGTCCTTTACCTATGCAGAGATCGCCGGTCTCTTCCCCAGCAAGTCGGGCGGTGCCTCGGTCTATGGTGCCACCGCTTGGCTGCGCTACTCGAAGTTCATCGCGCCGCTGTCGGTCTGGTGCAACTGGCTAGCCTGGACACCGGTTCTGTCGCTCGGCTGCTCCATCGCGGCGGCCTACATTCTCAACGCCCTTGTACCGATCCCCGGCTTCTCCGACGCTTCGCCTGAAGTCGTCGCCTGGCTGGCAGACCCGGCCCATGCAGGCAAGACGGCAGCCGATGCCGTCGCGGCGCTTACTGCGGCGGCCACGCCAGCCATCCGTGAATGGACACTCTACAGCGGCACGCTCGGACCGGTCAGCTTCTCGCTCAACTCAGTGTTCTGGATCGGCGTCGTCCTGATGCTGGTAACCTTCTCGATCCAGCATCGCGGCATTCTCGGCACCGCCAATGTGCAGAAGTATGTCGGCCTGATAGTCATTGTGCCGATGCTCATCGTGGGCATCGTGCCTATCATCACCGGCCAGATCAACTGGGACAACTACACGCCCTTCGTGCCTCTGGCCGAGGCCTATGCGGCAGAGCCGGGCAGCTGGAACATCTCCGGCTGGACTCTGGTGTTCGGCGGCCTGTTCATCGCCGCCTGGTCGGCCTACGCTTTCGAGACGTCGATCTGCTTCACCAGCGAATTCCGCAACCCCGGCCGCGACACGGTGCGGGCGATCCTCTATTCGGGCCTGTTGTGCCTGCTCCTCTATACGCTGGTACCATTCACCTTCCAGGGTGTGCTCGGCATCAACGGCATGCTTGCCGACCCGATTGTTGACGGCTCCGGCGTGGGCGAGGCGATGGCACGCATGGTGGGTGGCTCCGGCTTCATCACCGCCATCATGATGATGCTGATGATCTGCGCGCTGATGCTGGCGATCATGACCGCAATGGCCGGTTCGTCGCGCACCCTCTACCAGGGCGGCGTCGACGGCTGGTTGCCGCGTTATCTCGCCCATGTGAACGGTCATGGCGCACCGACTTCTGCGATGTGGACCGATTTAGTCTTTAACCTGTTCCTGCTGGCGATCGCCGCCGCCGATGCCACCAGCTATTTCTTCATCCTGGCGGTGTCGAACTGCGGCTACATCATCTTCAACTTCCTGAACCTCAATTCGGGTTGGATCCACCGAATCGACAACGGCCATATCCACCGACCGTGGAAGGCGCCGACTTTTTTGATCGCTATCGGCGGCATGCTTTCCTACGTCAACGCCATGTTCATGGGAGCCGGCGCCAAGGTGTGGAACCCATGGGCGCTTTGGGCCGGCCTCATCGCCGCTTCGCTGATCATCCCGGTGTTCTGCTATCGCCACTACATCCAGGACCGTGGCAAATTCCCGGAGAACATGCTGGACGACCTTGGTATCAGGCAGGAAGACCTTAAGAACCGCAAAGCCGGCATGCTGCCTTACCTGACACTAGCAGCAGGCCTAACTGTCGTCCTTGTCGCCAACTGGTTCTTCGTGATCTGACATTTGTAGGTCGCTACAAGATGAAGGCCGGCTCACGTCGGCCTTCATTCGTCTATGGCACTTGGAGCCCTCGCTCGTGTCCCGCGCTTTATCCGTGTTCCCTCTGCCGACCCTATCCTTTTGAAATCCTTAGGCCGCATTGATTTTGCCTAACAATAATATTTTTTGCATTACAGTATTGCGCGTTTGGAATTTTGCGTCAGTATCACTACCGATCCACTTCGCGGCGTTTTGCCCTCCAGGTGAAACGAGAAAGAACATTTTTGAAATGGGAGGATGGAGTAGATGACGGTATCCTGGAGATTCTCGACTTTGGCGGATCGCCATCGCGCCCTCGGTTCCAAGCTGGAAGATTGGAGCGGCATGGGCACCGCTTGGACCTATGACAAGGACGCGAACGAAGAATACGTCGCAATCCGCACAAAGGCCGGCCTGATGGACGTTTCCGGACTGAAGAAGGTCCACATCAACGGCCCCCATGCCTCCCACATCATCGACCTAGCCACCACGCGCGACGTCGAGAAAATCTATCCGGGCAAATCGGCCTATGCCTGCATGCTCAACGATGCCGGCAAGTTCACCGACGACTGCATCCTTTATCGGATGGGCCCGAACTCCTGGATGGTGGTGCACGGTTCGGGCACCGGCCACGAGGAACTGACCCGCGCCGCCATGGGCCGCGATGTCTCGATCCGCTTCGACGACAATCTGCACGACTTGTCGTTGCAGGGACCGGTGGCCGTCGACTTCCTGGCCAAGCATGTGCCGGGCATCCGCGACCTCAACTACTTCCATCACATGCAGACGCGTCTGTTCGGCTTCCCGGTGATGATCTCGCGCACCGGCTACACCGGCGAGCGCGGTTACGAGATATTCTGCCGCGGCCAGGATGCGCCCGCCGTCTGGGACGCGATCCTTGAGGATGGCGCGAACATCGGCATCATCCCCACGCGCTTCACAACGCTCGATATGCTGCGCGTGGAAAGCTACCTGCTGTTCTACCCCTACGATAACTCGCAGAAATACCCGTTTGAGAACGAAGGCCCCGGCGACACGCTGTGGGAACTCGGCCTCGACTTCACTGTCAGCCCCGGCAAGACCGGCTTCCGCGGTGCCGAGGAACACTACCGACTGAGAGGCAAAGAGCGCTTCAAGATCTTCGGGGTGCTGTTGGAAGGCGTGCAGCCGGCCGACGAAGGCGCGCCGGTCTATCGCGACGGCAAGAAGGTGGGCGTGGTCACTTGTGCGATGTATTCGCCGCTGGTCAAGAAATCGATGGGCATTGCCCGACTTGATGTCGATTGCGCGGTGCAGGGCACGCCGCTCGAAATCCACAACCAGAACGGCAAGATCAAGGCTATCGCCCACACATTGCCCTTCGACGATCCGAAGAAGCTGAAGCGCACCGCGAAGGGTTGAAGCGGGCATGACGGCCAAGACCATCCTCAGCCGGCCGGTCTACGGAACCCTGTCGCCGCAGCCCGGTCGCAACCACCTCTTCGTCGCCGACGCCGAAGGCGCGGCGGCAATCCTCGACATGGCGAAGGCCACACCTGAAGGGTTCTTCGCCGATGCCCACATCATGTTCGTTCCGGATGACACTGGAACGAACTATGTCGAAGCGGTGAAATCGCTGCAGCCGGCACGTTTCTATCAAGGCCCCACGATCGCCGCCGCCCTACCAAGGCTGCGGCAGACCCTTGCGACGGCGCATATGGGCCTTCGCATCTATCTGGCCGGCAGCGAAGGGCTGATCGGCCAGGCAATGCAGGCTGCAATGGAAGCTGGCTTCGACCCCTCATCGATCCAGACCGAGCATCGCGGCTCTCTGGCGCGTCGGGTCCAGTGCGTCCACTGCAAAGGCATCACCGAAAACGTGACCACGCAGCCGGTAACCTGCTCGCATTGCGGTCTTCTTCTGCTGGTACGGGACCACTATTCGCGCCGGCTGGCCGCCTTCCAGGGCGTCTGCATCAACGCGGAAGACCCGACCGAAAGCCCTCAGGCAGAGGAGATTTTCCGTTGAGCGCCGGAACAAGGAAGATCGACGTAATTGTCACCGACGTCGTCCCGGTCAACGAACTGGTCAAGCGTTTCCATTTCCAGCGCACGGACGGCCAGCTTCTGCCGACTTTTTCCGGCGGGGCCCATGTCGTCGTCGAAATGCGCGACGACGACCGCACCCGCCTGAACCCCTATTCGCTGATGAGTTCGCCGTTGGATACGCGCGACTACACCATCAGCGTCCGCCGCGATGACACCGGCCGCGGCGGCTCGCTGTTCATGCACCAGCGGGTCAATCCTGGCATGCGCATGGTCATCAGCAGTCCGGTCAACTTGTTTTCATTGGACCTCCGGGCCAGGAAACATTTGATGATCGCCGGCGGCATCGGCATCACGCCCTTCATGGCGCAGACCTCGCAGCTGGCCGGCGACGCTGGCAACTTCGAGCTCCACTACACGTGCCGCACAGAAACGCTGGCCACCTATGCCGACGTGCTAAAGGGCCGCTATGGCCGGCGTATCCACCTCTACCGCGACGATCAGGGCGAGAGACTGCCGCTTGAACAACTACTCGCCTCGCAGCCGCTCGGCACACATCTCTATATCTGCGGTCCTGCCGGCATGATTGAGTGGGTGCGTCGCACGGCCGCCGAGGCTGGCTGGCCCGACGACACGGTGCATTTCGAGCATTTCGCGGCCCCACAGCCCGGAAAGCCCTTCGATGTCACGCTCGCTATCAGCGGCAAGCAGATCCGTGTCAGCGAACAGCAGAGTCTGCTCGAGGCGATAGAGGCCGCCGGCATCGATCCGCCCTATCTGTGCCGCGGCGGCGTCTGCGGACAATGCGAGACCAAAGTCATTTCCTATGACGGCAATTTCCTGCACAACGACCACTGGCTCTCGGAGGAAGAGCATCAGTCCGGCCGCAAGATAATGCCCTGTGTTTCGCGCTTCGAGGGCAAATCGCTCGTTCTGGAGCGATAGGCATCAGCTTGGCAGGTGAGTGCGTTCTTCTGCACGGTTCGCGTCAGACCGAAGATCGCGCCCACATTGCCGTTCCATCGGAATGACCCCGGTCCACGGTAGGGAGGAGATCATGGGAATCAATTTCAGAAAGGAAACGTTTCGGGACGATTTCAGCTTTAGGAACAGTCCGGAACAGATCAGGCGGTTTCCCTTCCCCTTTCATGAGGACAGCTACATGTATGCGGTCAATATCGAGCCGCATACGCCCGGCCCCAAAAACACGGTCTTCGAGCACCTGATCGACGTCGACGAGCACTATATCTCTGAGATGGAGGACAGGGCCTTGGTTCTTGCCGAAGACCCACTACGCTGCCAGTCGCTCCCTCATATGACCCTGGCGGGCTGGGACCTGCTCGAACTGCTCATGACCCAGAAGGCCGAGAGCTATCCGGAGCATTTCTCGCTTACCCGCGACGGCGACAACTGGCATTGGATCAACCGTCCACTCGGCATCGACGACCGCTTCACCTTCGGCGACGTCTCCACTTTGCCCTACGGGCCGATGGCGTACATCACGCGCCAAAGCCAGGGCGATTTCTGTGTCCTCGACCAGCGCGATGGCAACCTGTGGATGGACGCCGGCATCGTGACCACCCAGGCCGACTGGTCGCTCGACTTCGACATCGGCATGAATTTCTTCGAGTGGCACGCGCCGGTGCCATTGGCGCACGACATGGGCATCTTCAACCGTGCGCTCAAGTTCCTCACCAACATCCAGCAGGGCCAGCCTGCGCGACGCTTCAACTGGACCATGACGATCAACCCGCGCCTCGACACCAGCCCAGAGAACTACCATAAATGGGGTGTTGACCGGACAACGGTGACGCCGGAAAACGTCGGCCAGAAGGTGCATCTTCGCGTCGAGTTGCAAACGTTCTGGCGGCTGCCGCGCTCCAACGCGCTCGTTTTCCCGATCCGTTGCTACCTGATCAAAATGGACGAGCTCGTGACTTCACCGAAATGGGCGCGCCGCTTCCACCGCGTGTTGCGCGACCTGCCGAACGAGCTGGCCGAATACAAGGGCCTCACTCGCTATCGCCAAACCGTCGTCGAATGGCTCTCCCAATACGACGACGGCGCGCCGACCTCGTCTGGGTTCGGCCCCGACTGAGCAGTCCAGTCCTTGAGCTTTATTGCCGGAATGCCTTCGACCTTTTCCTCCAAGCTGCGTAAGGCCGCATTGGTGGCGGCCATGTTGTCGCCGATATGGACACCTTCGTCGCTATTCAGGGGAAAATAGCAAAAGAACCAAAATTCAGCCGATAGCGGCGCTCGCGGAGCCAGATTTGATTTCAAGTCAACGTGACTTGTCTTCATAGAAGAACGGTACGACGCTCCTTTGCCTGGCGTGCGATGGAGCCATCCATGGTTACGAACGAAGCAAACGCTTCCGAGCCGGCATTGCGCAATCTTGACGGGCTGCTTCCCGATCTGGCCGCGCTCTACAAAGATATTCATTCGCATCCGGAACTGTCGATGCAGGAGACTCGCACGGCAGGTCTTGCGGCTGACCGCCTTCGTGCGGCCGGTTACGAAGTCACGACGGGCATCGGCAACACCGGCGTCGTCGGCCTGCTTCGCAACGGCGACGGCCCTACCGTCATGCTGCGCGCCGACATGGATGCATTACCGATCCAGGAAGCGACCGGCCTTGACTACGCCAGCAAGGCGATGGCCACCGATCGAGACGGCCAGAAGGTTCCCGTCGGACACATGTGCGGTCACGATATGCACGTGACCTGGCTCGCCGGTGCAACCAAGCTGCTCGCTGACGCGCGCTCGTCCTGGCACGGCACAGTGATGGCGGTCTTCCAGCCCGCGGAAGAAACAGCGGAAGGCTCACAGGCCATGATAGGTGATGGTCTGTTTACCCGCTTTCCAAAGCCCGACGTGATCCTCGGCCAGCACGTCATGGTGGGACCATCAGGCACAGTTGCCGGGCGCGCTGGCCCGATCACTTCGGCAGCGGACAGCCTGCAGATCCGGCTCTTCGGGCGCGGCGCGCATGGCTCGATGCCGCAGGCGAGCATCGATCCCGTGGTGATGGCGGCGGCCACGGTCATGCGCCTTCAAACCGTGGTGTCGCGAGAGGTGGCCGCGGCCGAAGCCGCCGTCGTGACGGTCGGCGTCTTGCAGGCAGGCACCAAGGAGAATGTCATCCCCGACGAGGCCATCATCAAGCTCAATGTCCGGACATTCGACGCCGGCGTCCGCGCCCGCGTCCTGGCCGCAATTGAACGGATCGTCAACGCCGAAGCGCAAGCCTCCGGCGCGCCCCGTCCACCCGAGATCACGCGACTCGACAGCTATCCCCTCAACGTCAACGATCAAGCCGCAAGCAAGCGGGTGGCGGATGCGTTCCGCGTTCATTTCGGAGCCGACCGCGTCCGTGAAACCGGACCCGCGCCGGCCAGCGAGGATTTCGGATCGTTCGGGTCCGAATGGCATGTTCCTTCGGTGTTCTGGTTTGTGGGCGGCACCGATCCGAAGGTCTACGCCAAGGCGAAAGCGGAAAACCGGCTCAACGAGCTTCCGGTGAACCACAGTCCCAAATTCGCGCCCGTCCTCCATCCCACGTTGCAAACTGGCGTCGAGACGCTGGTCGTCGCGACCCGCGCCTGGCTGGCTGCGTAGGCCTTTCGGCGAGGCTCACTCCAAGGCGCGTTTGTCTCTGTGTCCGAGACTGGAGAGACGCATCATGGAGAAGCTTCCGCTTGTGCTTGACCTGTCCGGAACCTTCGTCTTTGCGCTGAGCGGTGCGTTGGCCGGAACCAAGCGCAAGCTGGACTTGTTCGGCGTCCTGGTGCTGTCTTTTGCGGCGGCAACCGCAGGCGGCATCGCGCGCGACGTGCTGATTGGTGCAATCCCACCTGCTTCGGTCAGCGATTGGCGTTATCTCGGCGTGTCGCTCTTTGCCGGCGTCATCACTTTCTACTGTTCGCCCTTGATCGAGCGAATGTCACACTCGGTCCTGCTGTTCGACGCGGCAGGCCTCGCGCTGTTCGCTGTCGCAGGCGCATCCAAGGCGCTCGCCTACGGCCTGAATCCGGTTATGGCAGTAATGCTGGGTATGGTTACCGGCATTGGCGGCGGCATGGCCCGCGATGTGCTGCTGGCTGAGATTCCGATCGTGTTGCGCGCAGAACTTTACGCGGTTGCCGCACTGGCCGCCGCCGCGGTCGTGGTCTTCGGGCACACGCTACGCTTGCCGGTTGTTCCAGTAGCGGCCGTGGCACTAATCCTGTGCTTCTCGCTGCGCGTCATGGCGATCAAGTATGGCTGGCGCCTTCCGGTTGCCAAAGTCACGGATCCACGTAAGTCGAAGACCAAACGAGGAAGCGGTACTGGTCCCGAGCAGTCCTGAGCCTCGGATTCATCCGGTGATGCATCGATACGAGAGCTGCCCAGGAGGCTAGAATGGCAAAAGCCCGCCTCATGAATTCGCAAGGGAACATCCAGCGCGCGCACGCGCGCCGGATTGAGGCATGGGCTTCTCAGGAAACGGCTAGCGGTAGATAGGGAAGCGATTGCAGAGGTCCCTGACCTCGGCCAGCACATCCTGCTCGACCGCGGCATCGCCTTCCGGCCCGGCGGCGGCGAGCGCATCGATCACCTTGAGGATCAGCTCGCCGACGCGCCTGAACTCGTCCTCGCCGAAGCCGCGTGTCGTGCCGGCCGAGGTACCGAGCCGAACGCCCGACGTGACCGCCGGCTTTTCCGGGTCGAAGGGAATGGCGTTCTTGTTACAGGTCAGCCCGGCGCGCTCCAGCGCCTGCTCGGCGTCGCGGCCCTTCACGCCCTTGGGGCGCAGATCGACCAGCACCATGTGGCAGTCGGTGCCGCCCGACACGATGTCGAGCCCGCCGGCGACCAGCGTGTCGCACAGCGCCTTGGCGTTGTTGACCACCCTTGTGGCATAGTCGCGGAACTCCGGCCGCAGCGCCTCGCCGAAGGCAATCCCCTTGGCGGCGATGACATGCATCAGCGGCCCGCCCTGATTGCCCGGGAACACCGCCGAATTGATCTTCTTGGCCAGCGCCTCGTCATTGGTCAGGATCATGCCGCCGCGCGGACCGCGCAGGGTCTTGTGCGTGGTGGTGGTCACCACATGGGCATGCGGTAGCGGATCGGGATAAAGCCCGGCCGCGACCAGGCCCGCATAGTGGGCCATGTCAATCATCAGATATGCCCCTACCTCATCGGCGATGCGGCGGAAGGCGGCAAAGTCGATCGCGCGCGGATAGGCAGAGGCACCGGCAACGATCAGCTTGGGCCGCGTCTCCAGCGCCCGGGTGCGCAGCACGTCATAGTCGATCTGCTGGTCGGACTGGCGAACCTCGTAGCTAACAATGTCGAACCACTTGCCCGACATGGTGACCGGCGAGCCGTGGGTGAGGTGGCCGCCATGGGCGAGCGACATGCCCATCACCCGGTCGCCGGGCTGGAGCAGCGCCAGAAACACGGCCTGGTTGGCCTGCGCGCCCGAATGCGGCTGGACATTGGCGTAAGCCGCACCGAACACCAGCTTGGCACGCTCGATGGCGATGGTCTCGACCTCGTCGACGAACTCGCAACCGCCATAATAGCGCCTGCCGGGATAACCCTCGGCATATTTGTTGGTGAGCACCGAGCCCTGGGCCGCGAGCACGTCGGCAGAGGCGATATTTTCCGAGGCGATCAGTTCGATCTGGTTCTTCTGGCGATCAAGCTCGCGGCTGATGGCGGCGGCGATCGCCGCGTCACCCAACGACGCGATCGGGCTGATGTGCGGCATGGTTACCTCCCGGGAATGCGATCAGATGTCGAGTTCGATTTCGCGGCTGGTGGCCTGCAGAATGCCCCAGACGTGATCGGCGAACGAGCGCCAGACCTCGATCCGGAAGCGCTCTTCGGTCTCGCGCACCAGCACGATTTGCGCCTTGTCGAAAATGGTGCGACAGCCCATGCCGGCGGGCATCGCCTCGATGTCGAAGGCAATCGCCGAGCGCAGCGCAAGCAGCGCCGCCGTGCCCTCTACTTCGATGCCCACCTCGCGGTGGGAGACATCAACGAGGCTATGCGGGGTTGCCGAATAGAGTTCGGCGAAAGCGCGCTCCACGCCCCCCTGCTCGGCCAACGGCGCGAGCAGGTGCCACTCGTCGGGCCCGAGTTGCACGGCGAGCCGACCGCTGGAAGCAGCGACATCCCCGATTTTTGCCGGCAAGGCCAGGCCGAAGGCTTTCGAGGCCTCGGCGAGCCGGGCCGGATCGAACCTCAAGCTGAAGCGGGCGCAGTCGTCGACGGTACGGATGCGAAGCGGGATCGCCTTGCCGACGGCGATCTCGCGGCCCACCGGCGAATGAAATTCGTGCAGCATGGCGGCCTCCTATGCGCTGAGACGCTTATTTTCGGGATCGTAGAACACCGTGCCGACGATCCTTGCGGTATGCGTGCGGCCCGGCATGGGCACATGGATGGTCGCGCCTTCGCGTGCTCTGCCCCCCTCGACGACGGCAAGCGCGATCGAGCGGCCGAGCGTTCCGCTCCAGTAGGAAGACGTGACGTGCCCCACCATCTTCATCGGCAGCGTCTGGTTGGGATCGAGCACGATCTGTGCGCCCGCCTCCAGCACCGTGTTGGGATCGGACGTCAGCAGGCCCACAAGCTGCTTGCGGTCGGCTTTCAGCATGTCCGGCCGGCTCAGCGAACGCTTGCCGACGAAGTCGGGCTTGGACTTGCCGATGGCCCAGCCAAGGCCGGCATCTTCCGGCGTCAGCGTGCCGTCGGTGTCCTGGCCGACGATGATGTAGCCCTTCTCGGCGCGCAGCACATGCATGGTTTCGGTGCCGTAGGGCGTGATGCCGAACTGCTGGCCAGCCTCGAAGAGCTTTTCCCAGACCGCGCGGCCATAGCGCGCCGGCACGTTGATCTCATAGCCGCGCTCGCCGGTGAAGCTCATGCGGAACAGCCGGGTCGGCACGCCGTAAATGCGCCCTTCGGCCACCGACATATGCGGGAAGCCTTCTTCCGACAGGTCGATGCCCTCGACCAGCGGCTCGAACAGCTTGCGCGCATTCGGCCCCTGCAGGGCAATCACCGCCCACTGCTCAGTGATGGAGGTGAGCCACACCTTCAGGTCCGGCCACTCGGTCTGGAGATAGTCTTCCATCATCGCCAGCACGCGCGCGGCCCCACCGGTGGTGGTGGTTACGTGGAAGCGGTCACTGGTGATGCGACCGATCACGCCGTCGTCGCGGATGAAGCCGTCCTCGCCGAGCAGTACGCCGTAGCGGCAGCGGCCCACGCCAAGCTTCGACCACGCGTTTGTGTACATGCGGTTGAGGAACTCGGCAGCATCCGGCCCGACGATCTCGATCTTGCCCAACGTCGAGGCGTCGAACATGCCGAGCGTCTCGCGCACCGTCTTGCATTCGCGCGTCACGGCGGCATGCATGTCCTCGCCGGGTTTGGGGAAATACCAGGCGCGCCGCCACAGCGACACTGGCTCAAACACGGCGCCGTTTTCCTCAGCCCAAACATCGATCGGCGTCTTGCGCGTCACCTCGAACAGCTCGCTGCGATTGTAGCCGGCAAAGGCACCAAAGGTGGTCGGCGTATAAGGCGGGCGGAAGGTGGTGAGGCCCACAGCGGGTGCGGGTCGCCTTACCGCGTCGGAAGCTATTACGAGACCATTGATGTTCGAGGTCTTACCCTGGTCGGTCGCCATGCCATTGGTGGTGTAGCGCTTGATGTGTTCAATGGACTTGAAGCCCTCGCGCACGGCAAGGCGGATGTCCTTGGCGGTGACATCGTTCTGGAAATCGACGAAAGCCTTGGCCTTGGACGCATTGCGGTCGGTCGTTAGCTCGCGGCTACTGACGCCCATCAGGGGCACCTCGCCATCGACTTTGTAGGTCGCGGCCTTCGCCTTGAAGCCGGCATCAACAGCTGCGTCCGCGCCCGCCTCGGCACCTTCCGCGAGAGCCGCTGCAAGGCCGAAGCTGCCATTGCCGGCGCCGGCGCAGCGGCTTTCCTCCGTGCGCTCGCCGGGCAGGAACATCTGACCTTCCTCGTTCCAGTCGAGCTTGCCCTTGGTGTGCGAGAACAGATGCACGCTCGGCGTCCAGCCGCCGCTCATCAGGAGAGCATCGCAGGCAATCGTGCGGGCCGGGCCGAACACGCCGTTGCGGCTGATCGGATTGACGCGCACCGAAGCGACGCGCAGGCGGCCGCTGGTGCCAGTAGCCGTCCAGCCCGTCAGCATCTCGATGCCGAGAGCTGCGGCGCGCTGCTTCAGATGGCCGGCCACTTCGGGCCTGACATCCACGATGGCCGCCACCTTGGCGCCTGCCTCGGCAAGATCGTATGCAGCGAGCCAGGCACTGTCGTGCGAAGTCACCACGACCGGACGGTTGCCTACCTTGACGCCGTAGCGGTTAAGATAGCTGCGCGCGGCACCGGCGAGCATGACGCCCGGGCGATCATTGCCGTCGAACACCAGCGGCTTTTCGATTGCGCCCTGGGCCAGCACCACCTGCTTTGCACGCACCTTCCACAGGCGCTCGCGCGGCGCGCCCTCAGGCGGGCTGGCAAGATGATCGGTGAGACGCTGGCAGAGGCCGAGAAGGTTCTGGTGATAGTAGCCGATCGCCGTGGCGCGGGTCAGCACGGTGACGTTCGGCAGCGCCGCGAGCTCGGCTGCGGCAGCCTTCAGCCAGTCCCAGCCGGACGCGCCATCGATACGGGCATTCGTTTCCGACAGCAGCGAGCCGCCGAGTTCGGCCTGCTCGTCACAGAGCATGACCTTGGCACCGCTGCGGCCGGCTTCGAGCGCGGCCGCAAGACCGGCAGGCCCCGCGCCGACGACGAGCACGTCGCAATGCGCGAAACGGCTGGCATAGGTGTCCGGATCAGGCACCGTCGGCGACTTGCCGAGGCCGGCAGCACCACGGATGAACGGCTCGTAGACTTTGTTCCAGAACGACTTCGGCCACATGAAGGTCTTGTAGTAGAAGCCGGCCGAAAACAGCATGTAGAGCGCGTCGTTGATCGCGCCCACGTCGCGCTTCAGCGAAGGCCAGTGGTTCTGGCTGGTGGTGTTGAGCCCCTCGAAGACCTCCAGCACCGTGGCTCGCGTGTTCGGCTCGAAGCGGCCGTTGCCGCGGTCGGTGCCGACGAGCGCGTTCGGCTCCTCGGATCCAGCCGAGAGGATGCCGCGCGGGCGGTGGTACTTGAACGAGCGCCCCACCAGGTGGACGCCATTAGCCAGCAGTGCGGAGGCGAGCGTGTCGCCCTCGTAGCCGGTATAGGCCGTGCCGTTGAAGCTGAAGCGCACGGGCTTGCGCTGATCTACCCTGCCCTTCCCCTTGATGCGATAGGCGTTCATTTGCGCATTCCCTCGAGCTCGGCTTCGGTCGGGCGCGGCAGGCCCGCCTTGTATGTGGTCACGAACTTGTCGCTCACGGTGTCGCGGACGGCGTTGAAGAAGCGGCCGCAACCGTGCACATGGCGCCAGCGCTCGAAATGCGTGCCGCGCGCATTGGTACGGATGAACAAATGGTCCTTCCACTGTTCGTCGGTCAAAGTGGACGGGTCGGCGGGCCTTGCGATATGGGCCTCGCCGCCATAGGCGAACTCGACCTCGGGCCGCTCGGCCTCGCAGTAGGGGCAACGGATCACAAGCATTGCGGAACCTCCCTCAGTGCGCTACGGCCGCGGCCGCGGCCTCATCGATCAGCCGGCCGGTCGTGAAGCGCTCGAGCGTGAACGGCGCATTGATCCAGTGCGGCTCGTCGCGCGCGATGGTGTGGGCGAACACGTGGGCCGAGCCCGGCGTCGCCTTGAAGCCGCCGGTTCCCCAGCCGCAATTGAGATAGAGGCCCGGCACCGGCGTTTTGCCGAGAATGGGCGAGCGGTCGGGCGTGACGTCGACGATGCCGCCCCATTTGCGCAGCATGCGCATGCGGGTGAAGATCGGGAACACCTCGCAGATCGCCGAAACCGTGTGCTCGATCAGCGGCAGCCCGCCGCGCTGGCTGTAGGAAACGTACTGGTCGGTGCCCGAGCCGATCACCAGCTCGCCCTTGTCGGACTGCGAGATATAGGCATGCACGGTGTTGGACATGACCACGCAGGGGAAGATCGGCTTGACCGGCTCCGACACCAGGGCCTGCAACGGGAAGCTTTCCAGCGGTAGACGCACGCCAGCCGTGTCCATCACCACCGATGTGCTGCCGGCGGCTGAGACGGCAACTTTTTTGGCCCGGATAAAACCCTTGGCCGTCTCGACGCCAACCACGCTGCCGTTCGGGCCGCGGCGAATGGCCGTTACCGGGCAATTCTGGATGATGTCAACGCCGCGCGCGGCAGCACCGCGCGCATAGCCCCAGGCCACCGCGTCGTGACGGGCAACGCCGCCGCGCCGCTGCAGCGCAGCCCCCATGACCGGATAGCGGGCATTGGCGGCGATGTTTAGCGGCGGGCAATACTCCTTGGCCTGCTCGGGCGTCAGCCACTCATTGTCGATGCCGTTCAGCCGATTGGAATGGATGTGGCGCTTGAAACCCTGCACGTCGTGTACATTGTGGGCCAGCATCATGACGCCGCGCTGGGAGAACATGACGTTGTAGTTCAGCTCCTGGCTCAAGCCCTCCCACAGCTTCACTGCGTGCTCGTAGAGCATCGCGCTTTCATTGTAGAGATAATTGGAGCGAATGATGGTGGTGTTGCGGCCGGTGTTGCCGCCGCCTAGCCAGCCCTTCTCGATGACGGCCACGTTGGTGATGCCATGTTCCTTGGCAAGGTAGTATGCGGCGCCAAGCCCATGACCGCCTGCCCCGACGATAATGACGTCATATTCAGCCTTGGGCTCGGCATCAGGCCATTGCGGCTGCCAGTTCTTGTTGCCGGTCAGGGCATTTGTCAGCAGCGACGAAAACGAGAAACGGGCCATGGCACACCTCGGAGTTCAACCTGGTCCGAGTATTGAGAAACGTCTCGATGTTGGACAGAACAGTTGCGTCATCATAATGTTATCCCTGCGACAAGGTCGCGGGAGGCTCCATGGAACGCAGTGTCGGGTCCGGTCAGCAGCAGAGGCGCGCTAGCCTTGCCCCGCGCTTGTCGGTGGGCTTCATCCTCGCACGCCGTTTCACGCTGTGCGCCTTCGCCAATTTCGTCGACGTGCTGCGGCTCGCCGCAGACGAGGGCGACCGCAGCCGGCCAATCCTGTGCGAGTGGACGGTGCTGTCGGATACGATGAACCCGATGCCGTCGAGCTGCGGCGTGCTGGTGCAGCCAAACGAGTGGCTCGGCGATCCCCGCAAATACGACTATATCGTCGTGGTCGGCGGACTGATCGACGAGATCCCCAATCTAAGCCCCGAATATGCGCGCTACTTGCAGCGCGCGGCAGCGGCGAAGGTGCCGCTGGTCGGTGTCTGTACCGGCGCATTCATACTGCACCGCGCGGGCCTGATGGACGGCTATCGCTGCTGCGTCAGCTGGTTCCACCATGCCGACTTTCTGGAACAGTTTGACGGACTGAAGCCTGTCTCCGATCAGATATTCGTCGTCGACCGCGACCGGCTGACGTGCTCGGGCGGCGCAAGCTCGGCGCATCTGGCCGCGCATCTGGTGGAGAAACATGTCGGCCGGGCGCAGGCACGCAAGAGCCTGCACATCATGATTATCGACGATGCACTGAGAGCCGAGAAGCCTCAGCCGGGCATTCCGCTCGACCTGACGACGGACGACGCGCTGGTGAAAAAGGCGCTGCTGCTGATGCAACAGAACATAGATGCGCCGCTGTCGGCGGCCGAGATAGCACGCCGCCTGGGCGCAAGCCGGCGCCAGCTCGAGCGGCATTTCCAGGCGAATGTCGGCATGGCGCCGACGCTCGCCTACAAGATCATGCGGCTGGAATATGCCGAGTTCTTGCTGCGCCACACTGATCAGTCGGTGACCGAGATCGCGACATCGACGGGCTTTTGCGACTCCTCACATTTCATCCTGGCCTTTCGCGAGCGGCGCGGCATCACGCCGGCGGTATTCCGCAAGGCGGCCTGAGCAGCTAGCGCCGATTCAGGAAGATCTTGCTATTCGCCGGGCAGGATGTGCGTCGCCTCGGGACGCCACGATACCCAGACCTTGGCGCCTGGCTCCAGATTCAGCCTCTCAAGCTCCTCGTGGCTCTTCTGTGCCTTGATCTCGATGCGTTCCGCGCCTTCTAGATGGATCACCGCGGTCGCCCCGACGAACTCCTCACCGACCACCGATGCCTGCATGGCGTTGTAACCATCAGCCGGCGGCTGCTTGCTGAGATGCATGCGGTCGCCCGACACCACGAAGGTCGCTTTGTCGCCTTTAGCAAGGGGCCTTGCATCATTGGACGCAACAATGAACTCGCCGGCCGGGGTGGCGATCTTCACCGACTGGCCGTTGGCGTAGGACACGCTGCCAGCGAAGATGTTGGACGAGCCGAGGAACTCGGCGACGAACTTGGTGCGCGGCGCGCGGTAGATCTCCTGCGGATTGCCGATCTGCTCGATGCGCCCGCGGCTCATGATGACGACGCGGTCGGCCATCGAGAACGCCTCGGATTGGCTGTGCGTGACATAGACGAAGGTGATGCCGAGTTCACGCTGCAGATTTGAAAGCACCGTTTGCATGCGCACCTTCAGATGCGCGTCCAGCGCCGATAACGGCTCGTCGAGCAGCAGTATCTCCGGCTCCGTCACCAAAGAACGGGCGAGCGCCACACGCTGGCGCTGGCCACCTGAAAGATGCGCGACATTGCGATCGGCGAACTCGGTGATCTGCATGCGCTCCAGCCACTTGTCGACGCGCTCGCGACGCTCGGCTCTGGCCACGCCGCGCATGCGCAGGCTGAACTCGACATTTTCTCGCACGGTGAGAAATGGAAAAAGCGCAAGGCTCTGCCATACCATGGGCGTGTCGCGCTTCCACGTAGGCAGATCGTTGATGCGTTTGCCGGCAAGGAGGATGTCGCCCTCGGTCGGCGCCTCGAGCCCGGCCAGCATGCGCAGCGTCGTGGTCTTGCCGCAGCCGCTCGAACCCATGATGGCCAGGAACTCGCCCTTGCGGATTTCAAAGTCTATCTTTTCGACGGCGACAAAATTCCCGAACCGTTTGACGACGCCGTCGAATACGACGAGGGGCTGGTCGGTCATGACTGTGTTACTCCGGCTGGTATTGCCTCCGCCTTGGGCGCGGCACTGCGTTTCATGAGCAGGATCTGAGCAAGCACCACCAGCGTCATCGAGGTGACGAAGACGAACGTGCCGATGACATTGATCCGAGGACTGACCTGGCCCTGCAAGAAACCGAGCACCTTGACGGGCAAGGTCTCGTTGAGACCCGAGACGAACCACGCCACGGCGAACTCATCGAAGGACACGGCCATGGTGATGAAAAGCGCCGCAAAGATAGCCGGCTTGCAGAAGGGGAAGATGACATGGCGCATCGCCTTCCATTCCGACGCGCCGAGGTTCCACGCCGCCGCCTCAAGCGCGGGGTCCATCTGCGAGAGCCTCAGCCGCACGATCGCCATGGCAAAGGGTGCGCACATCACCACATGGGCGATGATGATCGAATGGATGCCACCCGACAGGTTGATGTTCGACAGGAAGGCGAGCATCGCCAAGCCGAGGATCACCACGGGGATGGTCGGTGACAGCAGAGCCAGCGCCAGATAGAAGGTCTTGCCGAAGAACTTGTAGCGAAGGTCTGTATAGGCCGCGCCGAAGCCAATGGCTGTCGCCAGCACCGACACGACGACGCCCACGATCAGCGTGTTGCGCAGCCCCTCCCATACCAGCGGATCGTTGATCACCGCCTCATACCACATCGTGGAGAAGCCTCCGAGTGGCAGCGAAGGAAAACGGTCTACGTTGAACGAGAAGATGAAGCTTGCCGCGATCGGCGCGAAGATGAAGGCAAAGCCCAGCAGCACATAGAGCTTCAGCGCCCAGTCGATCAGCCGGTTGCTATTGAAGTCATTCATCTGCCGCGCTCCTTATAGGCGTAACTCACCGCAGCGAAGGCAACCGCGAGCAGCGTTGCGATCATGGCGAGCGCGATCACCGCCGCCCGCGGCCATTGCTGGCCGGACTTGGTTGTATCGGTGATCAGGATCGATAGCGTGGGCGGATCGCCGCCCCCGAGGTAGAGGGGGCTAACGAAATCGCCGAAGGTGAGGATGAAACAGAACAGCGCCGCGATCACCAGCCCCACCCGAGCAGCCGGAATGACAACCTCGAAGACGGTGCGAAGCCGGCCGCAGCGCAGATTGTGCGCTGCTTCGATAAGAGTCCTGTCGACGAAGATCAGGCTGAAGAGCTGCAACAGCACCACTAGCGGCAAGCTCAGCGTCAGATAGCCGACCATCGTGCCGAAGACGGAATTGAGCATGCCAAACGGCCCGAGCCCCACCCGCGCGAATAGGGCATTTATGATACCGTGGTCGGAGAGAAAGATTTGCCAGGAATAGACCCGCACGAGATAGCTGGTGAAAAAGGGAATGACCATCAGGAAGATGGCCCAGCGCCGCGCCGTGTCCGAAAGCTTGAAGGCGATGGCATAGGCGCAGGGAAATGCCAGTGCGCTGGTGATGATTGCGGCGACGGTCGCCAGCCCAAAGGTGCGCAGGTAAGCATCCCAGAAGACGCTGCGGCCAAGCATTCTGACCCAGTTGATGGTGTCGAAATCCGGCTGCATGCGGAAATTCTTCACCGTCCAGAAGCTGAGTGCGATCAGGAACACTAGCGGTGCGAGAAAGAACATCATCTGCCAGATCAGCATAGGCAGGGAAAAGGTCAGTCCATAGAGTGTGATCGATTTCCGCATCGCTTCCATTCCAGGCTGGAGGCTCGACTGCTCGACCAGTCGCCGCGCAGAGATTGCCGGAACGGGGCAGGCGCCCCCCCGCCCCTGCCCCGGCTGCCGTCAACAGCGAACCCGGAAGGTCCGTCGATTACGAGCCCTTGTATTCGGACCAGAAGTCGTTCCAGTCCTCAAGGCTCTGCTGCACCGGCAACTGGCGATATTTGATGCGGCCGTTGCGAATGAGGTCCATTACATTGCTCTGGTTGAGCAGCATGCCCTGGCGCTTGGCCTCTTCGGGAGTTTCCTTGGCCAGCAGGTCCCAGCCCTTCTTGTTCGGGATAAGACACGGATAAGCCACCATGTTGGCCGACTTCACCTGCCCCTTGGGCGAGGTGATATACTGGATCCACTTCTTGGCCAGTTCCCCCTTCTGCGTGCCCTTGCCGATGGAGAAGGATTCGGTGAACTGCAATCCGCCCTCCTCTGGAATGACGCTGCGCACCTTGGCGCCGTTGCGTTCCAGCGTACCGGTGATCCAATCGCCTATGCCGGCCATGGCCAGCATCTGTCCGTTTTGCAACGACGAGAAGGTGCCACCATAGTCGAAGAAGCCGCCGATCTGCGGGCGCAGCGACTTCGTCTTTTCCTGCACTGCCTTCCAGGCCGCGTCGTCAATGTCGTAGGGCGAGGCGTTGCCGTTCAGCAGGCTCATCTGACCCAGGTTAGGCAAGTGCCAGTCGAAATGTCCGACCTTGCCCTTCAGCTTGTCTGCCCAATAAACATTGTAGGTCGAGGCTTCCTTTTCAGTGATCGCATCGGTGTTGTATGCGACCCCGAGGAAACCGAAGCGTGTGAGCACCGAGTAGAGTTTGCCGTCCTTCCAGTGGCCGGGAAAGTGCTGGAACTCGGGGAAATAATCGTCGAAATTGTAGTCCCTGGGATCGAGTTCCTCGATATAGCCAGCAGCGTTAAGCTGCTGCACATATTCGGCATCGGACAGGATGAGATCGAAGGTTCCGGGAGGCGACTGGGCGATCAGGCCCAGCATGTTGTCACCGCCGGTATAGTATTTCGGCTTGAACTTGACGTTGTTCTCGGCCTCGAACTCAGCGACCACATCCGGCTCAGCATGCCCGTACCAGGCCAGCATGTTGAGCTCAACACGCTCGGCGAAGGCTAGCCGGCCAAGATATGGCATCGCCAGCATTCCGCCGCCGATGACGCTCGCGCCTTTTAGAATTTCACGCCGGGTACGAGGCCCCGACAATACTCCCTTGATAGCCATCGCATTCCCCTTTTTGGTTTTGTTTCCGCAAGGGTATGCACGGCATATGCATTTGGAAAATTAATTATCATAATTTTCGCATTTACATTGCTTATTGGCGATACTTACTGGCGGTCGAGCTCCGCATGGCTGCGCACTGGATCACCGGAAACGCCGGCCTCGTCCAGCCGGGCGATGATGTGGTTCACAAGGCGTATCCCCGCGTCCGAAAGGCGCGGATGCTTGTAGAACAGGCCGACGCGGATTTCGGCCAGCGGCGGGAAACCATCGGCCTCGTCCAGCGCACGCATGCCCGGCAGCATGGTGTAGCGGGTCAGTGCGCTGACCCCAAGACCGTTGACCACCGCGTTCTGCAGTCCGGCAATGCCGGGTCCGGTATAGGCAACACGCCAGCGCATCTGTGCGACGTCGAGGGCCTGGATCATGCGCGCGCGGTAGGCACACCCTTCCGGGTGTGCGGCGAGCGGAACGCTCGACGAGGGATCGAAACGCGCGCTTTCCGCGGCGGCCCAGATCGGACGCTCGATCCATGAGCGGGAGAGATATTGCGCCCGCTCACTGTTGACCATGGCAATCGCAAGATCGAGCTCGTCGGCACGCAGGCGGTCGAGGATCTCCGCGCTCCAGCCGCAATAGATCTCCAGCGATATTTCAGAATGCTGGCGCGTATATTCGGTGATCACGCCCTGTAGGAAAGCCACCGCATAGTCGTTGGGTAGACCAACGCGCAGCACCCCAGAAATCTTGGCCCGGTTGAAATAGGAGGCTGCTTCGTCGTTGAGCCGCAGGATCTCACGCGCATAACTCAGAAGCATCTCACCCTCGCCGGTCAACATCAGCGAGCGCCCGACCTGCTTGATGACGGGCGCCCCAACCAGCTCCTCAAGCCGGCGTATCTGCAGCGAAATTGCCGGCTGGGTGCGCCCCAACAATTCGCCGGCCTTGGTAAAGGCACCTAGGTCGATCACCGACACGAAGGTGCGCAGCAGGTCAGTCTGGAAATTGACTATGTTACGCATGGATTTCGATTCCTCATGCGAGGATGACGATTATAAATTTCTCATATCTTGGCAATGGTCCCAATCATGGACTTCGAGACAAAATGGGAGAAGTCCATGCCTGAGCAATCCGTTTTCGCCGCCGAGCTTTCCTGGCCCGACTATGACGCCAGGGTGCGGGATGGCGTCACGCCGATCCTGCTGCCCATCGGCTCGATGGAGCAGCACGGCCACCACATGCCGATGAATGTCGACGTGCTTCTGCCAGTCGAATTCGCGCGGCGCATCGCCAGCCGCATCGGCGCGCTGGTCGCCCCGCCCTTCACCTATGGTTACAAGTCGCACCAGAAATCGGGGGGCGGCAACCATTTGCCCGGCACTACCAGCCTTGACGGCGCAACGCTGGTCGCGACGCTGCGCGACGTCATCAAGGAGTTCGCCCGCCACGGCGTACGCCGCATCAGCCTGGTCAACGGCCATTTCGAGAATTCCTGGTTCATCATCGAGGGCATCGACCTGGCCCTGCGCGAACTTAGATGGAGCGGCATCGAGGATATGAAGATCGTCGTCCTTTCCTACTGGGACTTCGTGGACAAGGCGACGATCGCCCGGCTCTATCCCAACGGGTTCCCTGGCTGGGATATCGAACATGGCGGCGTACTCGAAACCTCACTGATGCTGGCGCTTCATCCCGAGCAGGTGCGCCTCGAGCGCGCGATCGATCATGCGCCAGCGAGTTTCCCACCCTACGACGTGTACCCGCCGAGGCCCGAATGGACGCCCGTAAGCGGTACCCTGTCCTCGCCGAAGGAAGCTTCGGCCGAGAAAGGTAAGTTACTGCTGCAAGTATGCGTCGATGGCATCGTGAACGCCCTGGAAGCAGAGTTCCCGCGCTGACCTAACCTTCTCTCAGAAACGCGGAAAGCCGCGGCGACGCCGCGGCTCTTTTCTGTTTCGGTAGCGATCAAAAGGAGCGGTGGGGCGGAACCAGTCCGCGGGATTTGCGCCCCGGCTCCTCCGCAGGCTGCTGCTGCCCATCCCAAGCACCACTGATGAGGTGCCGATCGCCGAGGCGTCGCGCCCAATCAATGACCGGATGGACGAGCCATGCGGCCAGATGCCGAAAGTATCCTGCGGACCGGCCTTGCCGACCCGCCGTTCTCCTTGGCCAGTCATGGGGAATATGAAAACCCACAATAGCCCCCGATCCCGTCAGTTCCGGATGATGTTGTGCTCGGGACCGAAGGGGAAGCCGGTGATGTTCTCGGCATCGTCTTCCTTGACGATCAGGATGTCGTGCTCACGGTAACCGCCGGCGCCAGGCATGCCTTCGGGCAGCATGACCATCGGCTCCATCGACACCACCATACCGGGCTCCAGCACAGTGTCGATATCCTCGCGCAATTCCACGCCGGCCTCGCGGCCGTAATAGTGGCATAGCACCCCGAAGGAATGGCCGTAGCCGAACGAACGATATTTCAGCAGGTCCCACTCGCGGTACATCTCGTTGAGCTCCATCGCGATGTCCTTGCAGCGCGCGCCCGGCTTGATCAGTTCCAGACCGCGACGGTGGACGGCGACGTTCTTCTCCCAGATGTCAAGGCTGGCATCGTCGACGTGATCGCAGAACAGGGTGCGTTCGAGCGCGGTGTAGTAGCCGAAGATCATCGGGAAAGTGTTGAGCGACAGGATATCGCCCGATTGCACGATACGGTTGGTGACCGGGTTGTGCGCACCGTCGGTGTTGATGCCCGATTGGAACCAGGTCCAGGTGTCCATGAGTTCCACGAAGGGGAACGACTTGGCGATCTCGCGGATCATGGCATTGGTGGTGGCGATCGCAACCTCGTGCTCGGCAACGCCGGCCTTGACCGCCGCCGCGCAGGCCGCGCCACCTACGTCGCAGACGCGCGCGCCTTCCCTGATCAGCTTGTGTTCCTCGGCCGACTTGATGGTTCGCATCCACATCGAGGGTTGGCCGATGTCTACGAACTCGACGCCAGGCAGCGCTTCCTCAAGCTGGCGGCGGAAGTCGAGCGAGACATGGTCGAACTCAATGCCGATGCGCCTGGCGCCCGCTGTGAACTGGCGGACGGCGCGGTAGAAGTTGTCGCGTCGCCAGTCGGTGTAGGTGACGTTGTCGCCGAAGCTGCGGCGCCATGGCTGGCCGCCGTCGATGCCGGCGGAGATGGTGGTCGCCTTGTCGTGATCGATGACCATGCCGTACTTGCGGCCGAAATAGCAGTACAGCCAGCCGGAATAGTAGTTGATGCAGTGATAGGACGTGAACAGCGCTGCATCGACATTGTTCTTGGCCATCCAGCCGCGCACATCGTTCTGGCGACGCGCCATCTCGGCATCCGAGAACGGCGAAAAATCCTTCTCGCCGTTGTGCCACTTCATGACGTGCAACATGTCATCGGTCATTGCGTTGAGTACATCATCCGCCATTGGGCTACTCCTCCTTGAGCCGGGATTGATGCAGCTCAGACTAAGATCGCCGAGGCCATTTCGAAAATTTATTCAAGAAATGACGATATAAAGCTTCCTTATGAATCAAATGAGTCAAGCACTAGATGCAGCATCAAACGATTAGCTGAGCGCTACAAACCCAAACAGGCACTTTTACTGATGCGTTCTCGGCCTCGAGGCAAACCGTCGGCATGTCGCCGAAAATACCGATCCACCTTCCGACGTGGAGCTTGGAAACTGGGTTGGGCCGAACCTGACAAACGTCGTCGCACGACCCGGCGACCCTCGCCGTTCACTCACGCATGACGAAGGCGACGATTGTACCGGACAGGAAGGTGACGACCGCGATCGTGATGATCGCAGCGCTGAATCCGAAGCGGTCGGCGATCAGGCCTGCGGAGAGCGCGCCAATGGCGTAGCCGAGGTCGCGCCAGAACCGGTAGACGCTCAAGGAGCGGGCTCGCCATGTCGGATGCGAAGCGTCCGAGACTGCCGCGATCAGGCTCGGATAGACCATCGCGGTTCCCAGGCCGAGCAGGACGCTGGCGAACATCCACCACTCGAACCGACCGGTCAGCGCGGTTAGGAGAAGGCCGGCCGCCTGGACCCACATGCCGGCGACGATCAGGCCCTTGCGTCCCCACCGATCGCTCAGCGGGCCGGTTACGACCTGGCCAACGCCCCACACGATCGGATAGACCGCCTTCAGAATGCCGATCCGTTCGACGCCAAGGCCGAATGTGGTGAAGAACAGGGGAAAGATGCCCCAGCTCATACCGTCGTTGAGATTGTTGATAAGGCCAGCCTGCGACGCCGCAAAGAGGTTGCGGTTCCTGAACGAGGTCAGCATGAACACCTCGCGGAACGTCAGCGGCGATGCCTCCTTGGCCCCACTAGCCTCTACCCGGACGTGATGGCGCGTGTCGCGCACAATCAAAGTGGAGAGGATCGTGCCGGCGATGGCGTAGAAGACGCCGAGATAGATCGGCGCGGGGCGCAAGCCGTAGCGGCTGGCGAGATAGCCAGTCAGGAAGGCAGTCAAGCCAACCGCGAAGTAGCCCGCAAATTCGTTGAGGCCGACGGCCAGCCCCCGACCCTTGGGCCCGACCAGATCGACCTTCATGATGACCGTCATCGACCAGGCAAAACCTTGGCTCAGGCCCAGCAGAACGTTCGCCGCGATGACCCATTCCCAATTGGGCGCGGCAATGATCATGAACGGGACCGGGAGGCCGATCAGCCAGCCGGTCACCAGCACGCGCTTGCGTCCCCAGCTATCGGCGAGCTGGCCTGAAACCAGGTTGGCGAACGCCTTCACCACGCCGAAACTGATGATGAAGGAGGTGATCAGCGTCGTGGACTCGATGTGAAACTCTTCCGAGCCAATCAGCGGAACCACGGTGCGCTCGATGCCCACCATGCCCCCCACGAAGGCATTGATGAGCATGAGCAATGAGAACTGCCGCCAGTTCTCCTTCAACCCGAGCTTGACGACGGATGCCGGCTTCGAAGCCGCTTCGATCGCCATCGGTTAGCCCACCCTGTCGGCACGACCGGAATAGTCGGCGCGCAGTTTCCCGGCCTCCGCCAGCGCCGGCGGGAGGCCGACGCAATCCGCCTCGCAGTCGATGCGAAACGCCTGATGCTCGGCATGCAGGAACTGTCTGAGGATCATTGTCTTGCGCCCCGTAGTCGTTGATGATAACTTCATTCAATCGTTCTGCTGAATGATCATATTTGGAGGCAAGCTTGTCAAGCCCAAGACCGAAACAAGCGATTTTCGAGAGCCTAGCCGAGATTGCGCAGGCGCTCGGTCATGCGAAGAGACTGGAGCTACTGGAGCATCTGGCGCAGGGACGGCGATCGGTGGAAGACCTGACCGCACGGACGGGCATGACCTTCGCCAACACCTCGCGGCATCTTCAGATTCTGCGCCGCACGCGGCTCGTCGAAACGGAGCGGGCCGGCAAGAATGTGCTCTACAGCCTTGCGGGCGGCACAGAAGTCGTCACGCTCGTCAAATCACTTGGCCGGGTCGGCGAACGAAACGTCGCCGAGGTCAATCGCGTCATGAGCGATTACTTCCATAAGCGGGATTCGCTGGAGGCCGTCTCCCGCGAAGATTTGGTCAGCCGAATTGCCGACGGGCTTGTGACTGTGCTCGACGTTCGTCCGGAAGATGAGTTCGCGCTTGGCCATCTGCCGGGAGCGCTCAATATCCCGCTGGCCGAACTGGAAAGCAGGTTGAACGAACTGTCGCCCGACACCGAAATCGTAGCCTACTGCCGCGGGCCGTATTGCGTATTCGCTTTCGAAGCTGTCGCCGCCCTACGCGCCAAGGGCTTCAAGGCCATGCGGCTCGAGGACGGCTATCCGGAGTGGAAGGCGAGCGGCCTCGCCGTTGAAGAGCCTGCCAGCACACGCTGACCCAATCGAACGTCCGGTCTTCCGACATCAGCCACAGGTCCGACGTTGCGATCGACAGGTTTACGCCAGCGAGCCTGGGATGGCTGTCGAAAGCCCAGCCAGGCATGGAACCGGGCGATGGCCAAGGATCCAGCGGTCGAGGATCGGGGCATCCCCCGCCTGCAAGTCCGTTGGCAGTTCACCGCGCCGGATGCGCTCCAGAAGCATGAACGCCACTGGTAGGCTGTAGGCCCACGGCCGTGGATTCTGAATAGGCATGACAAAGCATCCGCTCAAATGGATGACATTTGCCGGCGGTCTGCGCTCTCACATTCTGAAACTGAAATGGAAACTGGAACTGAGCAGACTGCCGCAACAACTAGGTAAGCGTTGTTGCCGCCTATCTGTCTGCGGTCTGCATCGTTTCCATGAGTGCGAGCCTGAGTGACGAGGGCAAGAATCGGCGCCGACCCCTGACAAATGTTCTGGTATGACAACACCGACTCTCTCGTAACCATTCGGCGGCATCATCAAGCGCCAAGCCAGGCTTCTTTCAGGAGCACAAATCCAAGTAGTTCTCCGCGATCGATTGCATGCGCTTGCGCGCCATCGGAACCCCGTGTCCACCAAACGCGACGGAGACATCCAAATCGCAAAGTCTCTCCATCGTCTTGCGATACTCGCTCTTGTCGCAGCCCGGTAGATCATCCACCAGCGTCCCGTCGTAAATGGCATCCCCGCTGAACAGAACGCCGTTCAATTCATCCAGCAGCCCGATGGAGCCCGACGAGTGCCCCGGCAGATGCAGCACACGATAGCTTCTGTCACCGAGATCGACCTGCGCACCTTCGTCCAAGATGTCGGAAAGGGGCGCAGGCGTGATCCGGTAGCGGTCGGGTGTCCATTCCGGATCTGGAGCCCGTGACACGCCATCGGGTTGCGTTCGGAAGAGATCAGCCAATGTGCTCGTGTCTGACATTGTCGAGAACGCGGGCGCCTCCGCGGAATGCCCCAGCCGGCAATGGAACTCATGAAACGAGCCGACATGATCAACATGCACGTGCGTCGCCACCGCGATCACGGGTCGGTCATCCTTCAGCCCCAGGAACTGGCGCAACGATCTCAGCCCCATGCCGAAATCGATGACGAGATCGGCGTCCCGTCCGACAACGTGATAGAGGTTGGCCCGGAAAAACGAATGCACGTGCGGTTCCCAAATGCGGTTGATCCCGCCAGGATACGGCTCGGTCTCGAACCAACTATGCTGCGCGCTCATGCGATGCCCGTTCAATGAAGGAGATTGCTGAGAAAGCGTTTCGTCCGCTCCTTTGACGGTGCGGAGAAGATAGCCTCGGGCGTGTTTCTCTCGATGACCTTTCCGCCATCCATGAAAACCACCTCGTTTGCGACCTGGCGCGCGAATCCCATCTCGTGGGTGACGCAGACCATCGTCATTCCGTCCTCGGCAAGGCTGACCATCGTGTCCAGGACTTCCTTCACCATCTCCGGATCGAGCGCCGATGTCGGTTCGTCGAACAGCATGATGCTTGGGTTCATGCATAGGGCCCGGGCGATGGCGACCCGCTGCTGCTGCCCGCCGGACAGCTCGCCGGGGTAGCGTTGGGCCTTTTCGGGAATCCGGACCCGCTCCAGGAATGCCATCGCAATCTCGTCGGCTTCCTTCCGGGAGCGCTTGCGCACCCAACGCTGTGCCAGGGTGCAGTTATCGAGCACGGTGAGGTGCGGAAAGAGGTTGAAGTGCTGAAATACCATTCCAACTTCGCTGCGGACCCGGTCGATCTTGCTGAGCTGGTCGGTAAGCTCAACCCTGTTGACAATGATGTCGCCTCGCTGGTGTGTCTCAAGGCGGTTGATGCACCGGATCAGCGTCGACTTGCCCGATCCGGATGGGCCGCATATGACGACCCGCGAGCCTCGCTCGACTGTGAGGGATACGTCGTGCAGCACCTGAAAGGTGCCGTACCATTTGTTGACGTTGACGAGCCGAATGGCCGGCATTTCAGGCATGATGTCGGCAGCATCGGCCGAGGACCGTTCGTGAAACATCCTGATATTCTTTCCAAGGATGAAGTGAGATGCTGACGATCAGCGATGGCCGCGTGAGAGCACGGCCTCGATCCGGGACTGCGCGAATGTCAGAACCGAAACCATGAGCATGTAGTAGACCAGCGCGGCTCCATACCATTCGAGGAACCGGAAGCTCGTCGCGATGGCGAACTGGGTGACAGTCATCAGTTCCTTTAGCGAAATGACGGTGGCGAGCGATGTTGCCTTCAGCAGCGAGATGAATTCGTTGACCAGCGATGGCACGGCGATTCTCAGAGCCTGGGGAAGCGTGATCAATATGAATGTGTGCCAGCGGTGAAGCCCCAAGGCGGCCGCCCCCTCGCGCTGGCCCTTGCCGACCGCCGCGAACGCGCTGCGCAGAATCTCCGTCAAGTAAGCAACCTGGATGAGCATAAGCGCCAGGAACGCAGCAACAAAGGGCGTAAACCACGTCGCTCTAAAAACGGGGGAGAGTTGGGGAAGCCCGTTCCACACGAAAAGCAGGATCAGCAGTGCCGGTGCGCCCCGAAACAGCCACACATAGGAGCCGATCAGCCAGCGCATAGGCTTCTTCCCGGACCCGGCCGCGAGTCCAAAGAATGTCGCGACGACCAGAGAGACCGCCATCACCGACACCGAAAGCACCAAGGTGAGCAAGGCCCCTTTCGCAAGGGGCCAGCCGAAAATTGCGGTGGTGAACAGATTGAAGTCGAACATCCGTCCCGCTTCCGTCAGTCGTGCGCGACGTCAGTGGACGTGGCCGGGAGGCTCCACTTCGCGAGCAGGGCCTTCATCTCGCCGCTTTGCTGGAGGGCTTCAATGGCTTCCTTCGCCATTCTGCGGTCTTCAGGATTCTTCCGCATGTAGATGCCATAGGTCTCGCTTTCATCATATGTGTAGGCGATCTTGAGCCTGTCGGGCATTTGCATCATGCGAAACGCGGCGGTTGTATCCTGCGTTATGGTGGAAGCCGCCCGGCCAACGAGAATCTGTTCGATTACTCCGGATGCAGACGGATATGTCTGCATGTCGACTGGGTCCTTTCCGGCAGACGCGAGCGTGGCATTGAGGTCGGCCACAGTCTTTTCGTAGGTGGTTCCGGCTTCGATCGCCATAAGCTTGCCGCTCATGTCTTCGGGCGTTTTGGTCTCTTCGTCTGTCGAAGGTACGAGCAGCACGACATGGGAACCGAAATACGGAACACCGTCGTACTTCTCGAGGCGTGCCGGCGTGATCATAATGCCGCTCGCGACAAGGTCGCAGCGCTGGGAGTCGAGTGACGGCAGAAGCCCCTTGAAGTCTCCAACGACGAATTCTGCTTTCGCTCCCCACTGCTTGGCTATCGCATTGACCACATCGACTTCGAAGCCAATGAGTTCCGCGTCTCCGGGGTTCTTGTAGTACTGCATCGGCGGAAAGTCCCCCGCGGTGCAAACTTTCAGCGTTCCGCCGGAGGCAAACTCGGGCTTGTCCGACGCGGCTGCGGAAGCCTGGCTGCCTAGCGCCAATGCGATGACGGTTCCGCAAAGAAGCCCGGCCAACTTGCGTGGTTGGTTGTTCATTCGTGTGTTCCCTTTATTTGTCGCCCTTGTCACGTGTGGGTCATTGGTACAGGGTGAAACTGTGCAAACAAGCTAAAAGATTTAAGCAAAAATCCGCAATTAAACTAAACGATCTTGGCCTCGCGATCGTTAGGTACAGGCGACTGGGGGAAGACCATGCAATTGCCACCTCTCAATGCTCTCCGGGTCTTCGAAAGCGTGGCCAGGCTGGGTCACGTGGGAGCGGCCGCGGCGGAACTGCATGTCACGCCGGGCGCGGTCAGCCAGCAGATTCGCTCCCTTCAACTCGCGTTGGGCGTCGAACTGTTCGAAAAGCGCGGCCGTCAGCTGGTCTTGACCGAATACGGCTCGGTTCTCCAACGCTCAGTTCGCAAGGCTATGGACGCGCTCACCGTGGGCATCCGCGAGGTCGCCAACCAAAAATCCGCTGACATCAGCAAGAGTGTTTTGACGATCTCAATGCCCCAGGTTCATGGCGTGGCGTGGCTTGCCACCCGTCTGTTCCAGTTCATGGGGGACAACAGGAACTTCACTCTGAATGTCGTGACCGCGGGACAGTTCAGCGCCGTGGACTGGCGCAAGGTTGATGTCGCGGTGGTCTACGGTGTTCCGCCCTGGTCGGGCTTCTGGTGGCGCTTGCTGCACGGAGTCCAAATGACCCCTGTCTGCAGCCCCCAGCTACTGCGCGGTCCGAACGCGATCCGACAGTTGAGCGATTTGGCCAATCATCGGCTGCTGCATGAGGACGACGGGTCCCAATGGCGCAGATACTACACTGCCGCTGGAGGGGCCTATATGGGATTTTCGGACGTGTATTTCGATGATTTCGGTATCGTCCTTCAGGCGGCTCGGGATGGATATGGTGTCGCCTTGAGTGACGAAATCATCTCTGCGCGGGACCTCGATGAAGGCAGACTCGTCCAACCGCTTCCGCTCGCCGTCCCGGCCATTCATAATTATTACTGCCTGTGCGCAGAGTCGAAACGCGAACGTCCGGACGTAAGTTACTTCATAGACTGGCTCATCGCCGAAGCCTCGGTGGCGTCCTCTCCGCATAGGGACGACGTTGCACGTTGAGTTTCCCAGGCCCGCCTTGTTCGCATCTCGATTGGGCTGGGCGAATTCCGTCAGTCATGTCGGGTTGCGGCGGAGATAGTCGATAATTCGGTCGCTCAGAGCCTCTATGAGCGGTTCCTTGGCGCGGCTCCCCTGGCACAAGATGTAATATCCTCGGCCCGCATTGATGGACGTCGAAAACGGCTGGATCAAGCGCCCCTCGGCGAGGTAGCTGCGTGTCAACACATCGGAAACCAGGGCGAGTCCTTTGCCTTGTACGGCGGACGCGACGGCTTGCGCCACCGAATCGACCCGTACACGACCGCTGCCCTCGAGGCTGACACGGGCGGCGATCGCCCATCTTGCCCATTCCTCGCCTTCATCCTCGTGAAACAAGGTAATCCCGTTTAGTTTCCGTTCGCGGTGCTGCAGGTCCAACCGCGGAAACAGCATGGGCGAACAGACCGTGTTCAGGCGGACTTCGCTAAGCGAGCGCCAATGAAGCCCGGCGAAAGGAGGATTGTCATAGACGATCGCGAGGTCAGTGGCTTCCCACGTGACCTGATCGGCGGTGATGGCTTGTTTGATCGTAAGGTTGGGGATGTTGTTAGCCTCCGCAAATTCAACAATCGTGCTGCTCAACCAGGCAATGCCGAGGGCAGTAGGAACGGACACAGTCAACGACATCGGCCTTCGAGAGCTATCCCAAGCCCTTGCGGTATGTGCCGCGGATTCAAGGTGACCTAGTGACGCCAGAACCGCCTGCGCGAAGTCCGATCCTGCCGCCGTGAGTGCGACGTTCCTGCCGACTTTTTCGAAGAGGGTGATGCCTGTCGCTTCGGCTAGCTTCTTCATCTGGAACGAGATGGCACCCGGACTTAGATTGAGTTCTTCCGCCGCTCTTCGCACGCTTTTCAAACGCGCCACCGCTTCGAAGGCCGGGAGGTAGTGAAGAAACGTCAATGTGCGAGCCATGCGCGTCCCGTCTGTGATCGTTCAAATCTATGAAACAATCGAGCGCAAAACAAATCGATTTTTCCGCCCAAAGTTGAATGTTACGACCAAGCGGAAAGGACGAACAAGATGATTAAAGCCAAACCATTTGACTTTCCCTACGACGGAAACCTTGACCCCGCTGCGACGGCACTGATCGTCATCGACATGCAGCACGATTTCCTCTCGGTGGATGGCTACTTCGCCAAGCAGGGCTACGATCCGTCACCCCTGCGGGCGATCTTGCCGACGGTGTCGAAGTTGATCTCAGCCTGCCGCGCTGCTGGCATCCGAGTGATCCACACCAGGCAGGGTTATCGCGCCGACTTGGCGGACATGACGCCCTACGAAAGATGGCGTCGCAAGCGATCCGGTATGGATGGCACCGACGTTCTGGTGCGTGGGAGTCCTGGATTCGAGATCGTTCCCGAGATCGACGTCCGCTCGGAGGACATCATCGTCGACAAGACGTGCAACGGCGCATTCACCTATACCGACCTCGAACACATCCTTCATGCGCAGGACGTCACGCATCTCCTGTTTGCCGGATGCACGACAGACGTTTGCGTCCACACGACGCTGCGTGAGGCTTGCGACCGAAATTTCCAGTGTTTGACGATCGCGGATGCTTGTGCGAGCGGCGACCAATACGCTCATGAGGCTGCCTTGCACATGGTGACCGTCGAAAACGGCATCTTCGGCACGCTCTCCGATTCTTCAGCAGTGCTCAAGGCGCTATCGGAACTGTAAAAGCCATGACAGGAAAGTCAGCCACCATGGGCCATCAAAAGTACGTCTCCCTCATGAAGCTCACCGAGAAGGGGCTTCTGGAATTGGCCGACAGTCCGAAGCGGCGCGAGATCAGCGAGGCCCGCGTCGCAGCGGTGGGAGGCCGTTCCCTCGCATTCTACGCCGTCATGGGAGCTTACGACTTCGTACAAGTGTTCGAGATGCCAAATAACGAGGCCATGATGCAGTACGTCTTAACTGCGAGACGCGATGGGCATGTCGAGCCGCTAATTCTACCAGCATTCGACACGAGCAGGTGGAACGAAATTGTAGGCCAATTTCAATGACTAGGCCTGCGTGACAAGCTAGATGCGAAAAGACGAGAGGATATCGGGGGAATATGCAGCGCACAGCATATACCCTGCGGCTTCCTCGGCCTCTGCAAGCACTCGATAGTCGCCAGTGGCAATTACTCCAGATGAGAGGTGATTCCTGTGGACTGAAGTGCGGGGAAGACTTGTCCGCAACTCGGGGGCGACCCATTCTGACCGTGGGCATGGCTAGGTACGGAGTACCGTTCATGGGGATGAAGCTTTTTCACAAACCAGTGCGCGTTCAGATCGGTCGAATTGATCGGGACCGCATCGTGCTCGGCACGGAAGACGCCGCGAAAATTCTGCTGCGCGCCTGGCCATCTACCTGCGACAAAAAAAGACAGGAAGCCATGAGAGCCTGTCTTGAGGTCATCAAGGGCAAGAAGCCTCCTAGCGTCGCTAGAAAGGCATTCATAGCAGCCGCGCAGGAGGCCCGCGTTCTTCTCGACGAGGAAGTGCGTGCCTGATCTCATGCCGCCAATGCGACGTGACCTCCCATTTCTTGCCGGTTATCGTTCTGCCGCGGGATGAGAAACTCCGGTTTGATCTCGATGCCATCGGCACCGAACCGGAAATAGAGCATTGGCGGGCCGGCGTTGATGAGCCCGCGAACACTGTTCCAGAGCATGCGGTCAAGTGAATGCCTGGCGCACCGAGTTGGCGAAGGTCGATAACCAGATCCTGGCGATGATCGAAGCGATCAAGGCGGCACGTTCTAGGCCAGCATGCAGGCGGAGATGGATCGGCTCGAGGTGCGCAAGGCGGAGCTGGTGGAGACGGTGGAGCTGCTTGCCACGGCTCCGCGAGATATGCCGGAACTCTGAGAACCTCGTCAGTATTTGCGAAGAAGGTCGAAGCGCTCATTGATGCCGAGTGTGTTCCGGCGTGCAAAATGTTGTCCGCCGGTTAACAGATCAACGCACCAACGCCGAGGCATTCTCAATGGGTTACTTTCGTCGGGTTCGATCGATGAGGGATTTCCCGAAAGTCGAATCCACGTCTCTGAGAATGTAGAGTATCGGAGGCAAACTGCCATCAGCGAGCGATGCCACCGAACAGTGCTGGGCAAAATCGGCATCTCCGGTCTGAAGTGGCGCACTCGGCAGCCTTACCCCGAGTACCTCGCGTATGTCTGGAACGCTACAGTACCGACCAAGACTCCACGAAGTCGGAAAAGCTTTGCCCATCGCCTCAACCACATCGCCGTGGAAGCGATCAGGTGCAGCGAGCCCGGCTTCCCGGATCAATGTCGATACGACGAAGGATGTCATCGAACAGCGGCGGAGCTACATCGAACATCATAGGCGCCATCGCCCGACGGTCGGCGCGCAGATCCTTCATCCGGACCTCGTTGGGCATCAGCCGCAACGTTCCCTGACGAGCCGTGTCGTAGCTCGCCCAGCCCGACCTGAAGAAGACCGCCTTGTGTTTGGCCACCGTCTCAAGCAGTTCGAAATCAACAGCGGCCGCTTGCCCCTCGTCGGTGTCGAGCAACATGGCGAGATCGTAATAGTGCCGCGAGAAATACTGCGGCGTCGCCGAAGCCGCCGGGCGATGCGCCTCCCAGAAGGTGCGCTGGGCCGCCAGCACGGTGACGATGGTGTCGGGCTCTTCGAAATAGCCAGGGATTCGTCCGCGGCGTAAGCTCGGATGATCTTGGCTTCGGTCGGCCAGGGATCTCCGCGCGCACCGAGCTCGAGCTTTACGCGCGGCGTGATGTAGGCCATGCCCGCATACACGCCCGCCGGCAGAGCCGTCGGGTAGTGAAAGTTCACGGTCTGCGCACGCGCGAGCGCCTGCGCGACGTCATCCGGCGCCGGGGAAAGAAGTCCGAGCTTCGGATGCACCTTCGGGAAATCGTACAGCCCGCGTGCGAGCCGGCGGAGCTTTCCGGTCTTGGCCAACCGGGACAGGGCCTGATCGACGGCGGCTCGACCGGCCACGTCGAGGAAATCACTGGGCGTGAAGACGCCGCCGCGCCCGCCGGAGCGGGCGCGCCACATAATCCGATCCGGAACAGAAGCATTGGTCGTTTTCATATGTCAGAAAAATAGCATATTTTTTCTGACATTCAGCCATTGGCAGGCCTATCGCGCGGGCGCAGTTTCGGAGCGCTCCGCAACCCTCACCAGATCGATCGACCTCATCCGCGAAAGGAGCAAGACCAATGCGGAAATCAAACGCCTTGATGCCGCTGGCCTTTGCCGCAAGCTTGATGGCCGCTGGGTGCAGCCAGACACCTGCGAATGACGGCGCTGGCTTCGAGCTGCTGACGCCGTCGCCGGTAACGCGGCAGTTCATCATCCAGAACGACCAGCCTTTCGCGCGTCAGGTCGCCGCCCACAATCGAACCTGCAACAGCCAGCCGGGGTGCCGCAAATGACGCTCACGCAAATCATGGAGGCGCTGGGCATCAACGGCTCGGTTGTCGTCGCCGGCCTCTCCGGCGGCGTCCTGCGTGCGCTGTCGCGCAAGAAGCTCAAGGTGCGGGAGATGATCCTGTCGCCGATCTGCGGTGCGCTGGCGGCGGCTTATCTCACGCTGCCAACAGTTCATTATCTGAAGGCGGTGGGCTGGCCGTTACCAGGCGAGGATGCCCAGGCCGTTCTTGCATCCGCCTTCCTGATCGGCACCTGCGCGATGTGGATCTCGGACATCGTCTTCGAAGTGGTGGCGCGCCGGTTCAGGACGCAACCGCCACAGTCAACCCGCACCGGGCGGTCTCCCGATCAACGTCCGAACCTTATCGTTCCGGAGCCGATCTAGGCCTGGCGCAGCCTTGACCATGGCCTGCGAAGTGCACGAAGTAACCTTGAATATCTACTTTCGCCCAGAATAACCGGCCTCGGCACATTGCCGCCGGCTTTGGGCGCCTTCTTTCTTGGCACGGCGAGATGACCGTCTCGGGCAACTGTATAATCTAGAAGCGCTGCCCTCCCAAAAGCTCGGTCGACATCGGCGTCCGTCAGTCCAGATTTGCAGAAGTAGCGTTCGAACACTTTCATATTGAGTTCGATGACATGATCATGCGGATGTTTTCTGTCTTCCATCATAGGATTAATGAAGCAGCTGTTCACGATCTCATAGGAAGGAAAGTAGAAGACCTTATCATCGTTTAGCGTCGGTCCGCGCATGAACTCATCAAGCGCAGCACGCAGAATCGCCTTCGAGGCCGAGTTGGCAATGATGCAGCTCTTATCGCGGAAAGTTGCTGTCAATGGTACTGGCGAGAGGGTGAAAACGATTTGGGCGTCGGGTCGGTGCTCCCTGATCAGTTTGTGGATTTCAGTGAGGTTTTCCAGGTTTTCGGCGACACTGCTGACACGGAATTTATGTCGTGCTGGATCGTAGAATTCCTGCGGGACAGCACGCCAAAATACGGAACCGGTGGGCTCGTCGAACCAAACCTCTGAAAGGCCTAGAGTAATTATGAATACGTCGCAGTTGTCGAAAACATCTCGGGTGGCCTGGCGGATCTTTTCATCGTAACCGAAGACCTCTGCGCGGTATCCATGCCACAATTCCACTTCCGGGACGCGACCGAGCCAAGCCCATTCGAACTGCTGTCTGATGGCGAAGGTATTGACGATGCCATCGCCCATGGAGCTGACGTAAGTGTCCTTTCTCCCATGGGTCAGCAAGTTGTAGCCGCGCTCTGCAAGATATCGCTGGATGTTGATGGCAAAGCAGGAGCCGAAAGCCACAATGCGCGATGACTTGCTGATCGTCGGCTCTTTGGGCGCCAAATTCTTGACGACGTAATCCCGGACAAATCCAGAACGCGTTAAGCTTTCGTCTGTCGGGTGAAAATTGGCATTTTCACCACGGAAGAACGAGTAGGTCGTCTTCTTCGTCCTCCCATCCTGATGATATTCTGTAAGCTCCGCCATCTGGTCACTGCTTCGGTTTGAGGGTCGCATGATTATGCGCGCACTCTTAGCGCCTCTCGCACCATTCATCACCCGAAATATTGACTTCGACTGAAAGGCTACGTCGACACTGCGCCGGGACCGGTTCCAGTTTGGAACCAGTCAGCACCTTTCGCCTCACCTGAAGGCGGCTGGCTCTTTCTACGTTGTAGGCCGGTGGCAATAAGGTTACTTATCGCGTCGAGCGCTGCAATTGCGGGAAGACGAACCTGAAAAACGCTGTTTTGATAAACGACACCTCGACAAAAGCCCATTTGGGATGTCGCATTGTCGTCAGCCAAATCACTTCACTCGCCGCATCGGTCGGTATCAGGATCGCGGCTACGGCGTCCGTACATACCGATTGGAGAAAGCATGACGGCCTACTGGATCTGATGCGAAGCGCGGACCTGGTAATTGTCAATGGTGAAGGCACCTTGCACGACTCCACCCATTCCGCTCATGCACTTGCTGAGGTCGGACCGTTTTGTCAGGGTGCAGGCGTCCCGAGCGTTCTTATGAACACTGTGTACCAGCGGAACGATTCGAAGATCGCGTCTGACTGCCAGGCTTTTGACAGAATATACGCGCGAGAGTCCCGAAGCGCGAAAGCAATGCGTGATGTCGGATTAAGAGCAGAGGTGGTCCCTGACCTCACATTGTCCAGCGAGGCTATGAGCGAGCTAATCAAGCTGCCGAAAAGCTCGACGATCATCACAACTGACAACGCAAACGGCGACAGTTTTTCCCGGATCAAAAGGGTTGCTGTTGCGAGAAGTGACGTCAGCTTCCTTCATCTCGACGGCTCCGAACCAGCCAATCCATTCGCAGACAATTCGTCGTTGCCCGAATGCGTATACACCGATGCAGGTCGGCTCGACCGCGCCGGTCCGCCCGAACTGAGAAAGAACCCGTTATTCAGGCCGCTCAGAAAATCACTTTTCAAGCCGAAAATGCTTGGACACATGCGCATGGAACGTGAACTGAGAAAGCCGCAGTCGACTTCTGAAATCCTCGCCAAAATCGCCTCTTCCAGAGGTGTTGTCGCAGGTCGATTCCATGCCATGTGCATGGCGATGCTTGCCGCGAGGCCGTTTGCCGCGATGTCTTCAAATACCTATAAAGTGGAGGGCTTGTTGGAGGATGCCGACCTAGCGCATCTTATAACCAACGACCCTCATGAAGCATACCGCAAGGTCGAGGAATGGAATGACGAGGATTCCTTTTCTATAGCTGCCTATGTTCAAAAGGCAAAAGACAAAGCCAAGGCAATGTTCGCGGAGGTTTCGTCCCTGTCCATCGCGCCTACCGTTGCCGGTCCAATTCTGTACCTGCAGGATTGCTTCGGGTTTGATTTTCTCCTTGGGTAGCAGCGATGCTTGATCTGGCTTCCTTAGCACTACTTTGGCAGATTCGGGCAAGTCTGGTTTGAGATGATTTGTGCTCTCTTTGTTGGGGGTGCATATGACAGATTGGGATACGGAGCTTTCTGCATTTTTACAGCCTTTTCTGGAGAAGCTC
>NZ_PXYL01000008.1 GCF_003012705.1 Pseudaminobacter soli (ex Li et al. 2025) | reverse complement strand
TTGCCGGCTTCCTCGCCGCCATCGCCGAGACCGCCCCGCCCGACTGGCAGCTCGACGCCCACCAAGCCCTCGCCGCCATCACGCTCGCCGACCTCGCCACCCGCCTCGCCGGACACACCCCGCACGAAGCCACCAACGACGGCGAGCTCGAGCTGTTCTAGGCCCGCCGCGCGATCCCCTGGCGCCGGCGCGCGCTATCGCACAACGATGCATACTGTCGTATGATCCCTCCAGCCGAGCTGCTGGAGGAGCCGTCATGCCGCAATCCTGTAGTCATTCGCGCCTGATCCGGACGGTCGAGCCTAAAACGCTCGGCTGTGAGGAGTGCCTTGCCATCGGCCAGATGTGGGTGCATCTGCGCCTGTGCAGGGAATGCGGTCATGTCGGCTGCTGCGACGACTCGCCCGGCAGGCATGCCACGGCGCATTTTCACGCAACCGGTCATCCGATCATCGAAGGCTACGACCCGCCTGAAGGCTGGGGCTGGTGCTATATCGACGAGATCATGATCGACCTGCCGAACCAGACCCCACAGAACGGCCCCATACCGCGCTATTATTGATTGTCTGCGGCGCTCCGGGTTTGGCGTGTCGTGCCGAACGGCGCGGGTGACCTATATGGTCATCGCGTTAGCCTCGGAGGCCGTCATGACCGACAAAACGCCCATCCAACCCATTTACGACAATCGCGGCGCCACCGACGTTGGCCCCCGCAACGTTCAAATGGATCTGCAGAATCCGGACGTACTGATCCCGCCGGAGACCGACAACGGCTCGCTGCCCAATATGAAGTTTCCCTTCGCCATGGCGCATAACCGCCTGGAAGATGGCGGATGGGCTAGGGAAGTGACGGTGAGGGAGTTTCCCATCGCCAAGTCGATGGCAGGCGTCAACATGCGGCTCGGGCCCGGCGTGGTGCGCGAGCTCCATTGGCACAAGGAAGCCGAGTGGGCCTATATCCTGCAGGGCAATGTGCGGCTTACTGTGGTCGATACCGCCGACAGCATCACGGTAGACGATCTTAAGCCGGGCGATATGTGGCTGGTGCCGGCCGGGATTCCTCATTCGATCCAGGGCCTGGACGAAGGCACCGAGTTTCTTCTGGTCTTCGACGACGGCAATTTCTCGGAGAACGAGACGCTGCTGATCACCGAATATCTGGCGCATACGCCGCCAAGCGTGCTCGCCAAGAATTTCGGCATAGCCGTCGAGCACTTCGCCAACATCCCCAAATCCGAGAAGTACATATTCCGGCAACCGGTGCCCCAGCCGCTCGACGTCGTGCGCAAGCAACTGCCCGACAGCCCTCCTGCGATCCCCTACACCTTCCATGCCTCAGATGTGGAGCCGGCGCGCTACCCGGGCGGTTCGGTCAAGACCGTCGATGCGCGGACCTTTCCGATGACGACATTGTCGGCGCTGATCATTGAGATCGAGCCCGGCGGTATGCGCGAGATGCATTGGCATCCGGACGCCGACGAGTGGCAGTACTATCTCCAGGGCGAGGCGCGCATGACTGTCTTCGATGCCACCTCCAAGGCGCGAACCTTCGACTATCGGGCGGGCGATGTGGGCTTCGTGCCGCGCACGCTCGGCCACTATATCGAGAATATCGGTACCGACCCGGTCCACGTCATCAACGTGTTCAACAGCCGCTTCTGCACCGATATCTCGCTCAATCAGTGGATGGCGCTGACCCCGCCGGATCTCATACGCGGGCACCTCAACCTTGACGACACGGCGATGAAGGCATTGCGCCGCACCCGACAACCGGTCGTCGGTTGATCGCAGGCGGCCAGCGACGTCGCCGTCGCCACATATCAATTTTTGGGAAAAGTGGTGCGGGTGGTCGGGGTCGAACCGACACTCCTTTCGGAACCGGATTTTGAGTCCGGCGCGTCTACCAATTCCACCACACCCGCACGGCGCAGATGGCTGCGGACTATACGGTCCGCCCCATCGTCGTCAACTGCCCCCCTGTCGATTTCGTGAAGCTTCCGCCATTGTGAAGCCACGGAAATCTTTCTAGACAGGGTCAGCCCACCAACGGAACCTCCGATGCTTCGCAGACTCTACGACTGGACCCTGTCGCTGGCCGCACGCAAGTCCGCCGAATGGTGGCTCGCCTTCATCGCTTTCGTGGAAAGCTCGGTCTTCCTGATTCCGGCCGACGTGCTCTTTGTGCCGATGGCACTGTCACGTCCCGAGCGCTCCTACCGCTACGCCGTGATCGCCACGGTCGCCTCGGTTTTGGGCGGCATCGCCGGCTGGTACATTGGTTATTACGCCTACGAAACCATCGCCAAGCCGGTGCTGGAATTCTATGGCAAGTTCGACGAGTTCGAGGCGCTCAGAACCTCGTCCGGCATCGGCTTCATCCTGTTGATGCTGGTCACGTCCGGCGCGGCGCATTTGCCGCCGATCAAGGTCGTCACGATCCTTGCCGGGGTCATGCACGTCAATCTCGGCCTGTTCATCGTCTCGGCCATCGTCGCGCGCGGCGCCCGCTTCTTCCTGCTGGCCTGGCTGCTGCGCACCTATGGCGAGCCGATCCGCGGCTTCATCGAAGAGCGGCTCGGCCTGATCGCGGGTGCCGGCGCCGGCGCCCTCATCGTGCTGTACCTCGCGGTCAAATACGCTCTCTGACCGGACACAGGATCAACCCAGGCCACAACGGATAGAGACCCATGTCCAGCCTCACCCAGCCGACCAGCAGCGTCCAGACCATCACCGCGCTCATGCTCCTCATCGCCATGGCGGCGGTGGTCGGCGGCGCGCTCGGCTTCGAGCATGTCGGCGGCTACATCCCCTGCAAGCTGTGCCTCGAGCAGCGCACGCCCTACTATGTCGGCATGCCGCTGATGGCGGTGGCCGCCATTTCGTCCGGTCTGAACTGGCCGGCAGCGATAACGCGCGGCCTGCTTCTGATCGGTGGCCTTCTGATGCTCTACGGCCTCGGCATGGGCGTCTATCACTCCGGCGTCGAATGGGGCTGGTGGCCCGGCCCGACCGACTGCACCGCAGTCGCACCAGTCACGGGCGGCACCGGCGGCGTGCTCGATTCGCTCAACACGGTCATGCCCCCTTCCTGCGAGAAGGCGGCCCTTCGCATCCTCGGCCTGTCGCTTGCCGGGTGGAATGCCATCGCCAGCCTGATCCTGACGATCATCGCCTTCCGCGGCGCGGTCGGCAAAGCCTGAGACAGGTTACGTCGGCGCGAAGACTTCGCGTCGACATCGCTCCGGATTGCTGGATTGGAGAACGAGAAAGCTTGCCGTTCGTGTGATCACGTAGGCAGGCGACAAAAGCCTTACGGCTCCAGTTCGACATCCCAGTAGAGATAGTCGAGCCAGCTTTCATGCAGGTAGTTCGGCGGGAACAGCCGGCCATTATTGTGCAGGTCGTGCACGGTCGGCTGGTACGGCGTCTGCTTGGGCCACATCTTCGCCTGCGCCGGCATCATGCCGCCCTTCTTCAGGTTGCATGGCGAGCAGGCGGCAACGACATTTTCCCAGGTAGTGGCCCCGCCGCGGTGACGCGGGATCACATGGTCGAAGGTCAGGTCTTCCGGCGTGCCGCAATACTGGCATTGAAAGCGATCGCGCAGGAAAACGTTGAAGCGAGTGAAGGCCGGGTAGCGCGACGGCTTGACGTAGCTCTTCAGGCTGACGACGCTGGGCAGGCGCATCGAGAAGGATGGCGAGGAGACCGCGTGGTCGTATTCGGCGACGATGTTGACCCGGTCCAGGAACACCGCCTTGATGGCATCCTGCCAAGACCAGAGCGACAAGGGGTAGTAGCTGAGCGGGCGGTAATCCGCGTTCAGCACCAGTGCTGGGAGGCCATCCGGATTTACGGCGACCGTCACTGACTTACCTCCTTGTCCATCCGAACCTATCGGTGCGAATACTGTAAGCCCGACATGACAGGGATGTGAAGCGGTTTCACTGCCATGAATACCGCCCCGGTAGTGCCAATTTCAGGCTTTTTTAGGCATTTGGGAAGGTGGAGCGGCGTCCCGGCCCCGCGTTTCACGATAATATGACCAGAAAAGGCGGGCCGCGACCCCTCTCCAGGGCGCCCATGATTCGGCAAGCCGGATCAGCGCCTTTTCGCCCGGGCGCGGGTCGACGCCGAGCGCCTGGCCCACCGCCGTCTGCAACGCGACGTCGCGTGCGGGAAAAATGTCGGGATGACCGGCGGCGAAGAGAAGATAGACCTCGGCTGTCCAGGGACCGATACCCGGCACCGCCGTCATGTGGCCGATGGCATGGGTCGCATCGAGCTGGCACAGGTGATGGAGATCGAGCCCGTCCTGCACGGCCTGCGATACGGCAAGCAGCGTGCGGATCTTTGGCCGCGACAGGCCTGCTTCGCGAAACACCGTCTCGCCCGCGTCGAGCAGCGCCTGCGGCGTCAGAGGATCGACCAGCTTGATCAGCCGGCCGAAGATGGCGTCGGCGCTGGCGCGCGACACCTGCTGCGAGACGATGATCGAGGCCAGGCTGACGAAGCCCGGCTCGGAAAGGCGCAGCGGCACCTCACCTGCCAGCGCACGCACGTCGCTCAGGCGCGGGTCGATCACGCAGAGTTCGTCGAGCCCCTCGGAAATGTCGTCGAGCGATTTGATGCGGCGCATGCGTCTTGTCCTGGTTCAGCCGGCAAAGTAGCAATCGGTTCGTGATCCGTTCAACCCGATATAGGCATTGCAGATGAACGCTCCTGCCAAGCCGGTCTTCCGCTTTGCGCCGAGCCCCAATGGCGAGCTGCATCTGGGCCATGCCTATTCGGCACTGCTCAACGACCGCCTGGCCGAAGCGGTCGGCGGTCGCCTGCTTTTGCGCATCGAGGACATAGACGTCACCCGTTGCACGCCGGAATTCGAGGCCGCCATACTGCGGGATCTCGGCTGGTTGGGCATTCGCTGGGAGGAGCCGGTGCGGCGGCAGTCGGAGCATTTCGGCGAATATGAAACGCTGCTGCGAAGGCTGATCGACGCTGAGCTGGTCTATCCGGCCTTCATGAGCCGTGGCGAGATTCGCGCCCATATCGCCGAGGCCGAGACCAAGGGCCTGCGCTGGCCCCGCGACCCGGACGGCGCGCCGCTCTACCCGGGCGCCGACAAGGAGCTGTCGAAGGCAAAGCGTCGCCGCCGCATCGCCGATGGCGAGCCCTTTGCCTGGCGGCTCGACACCGAAGCAGCGCTCGCCCGGCTGCCCGCCCCGCTGTCATGGCGCGAGTTCACCGGCGAGACGCTTGCCGAGACACAGGAGGTCGAGGCACGGCCGCAGGATTGGGGTGACGTGGTCATTGCCCGGCGCGAGATCCCGACCAGCTATCACCTGTCGGTGGTGGCCGACGATGCGCTGCAGGACATCACCCATGTCGTGCGCGGCCGCGATCTCTACTTCGCCACCTCCATCCAGCGGCTCTTGCAGAACCTGCTGGGCCTGCCGGAGCCGAACTATTTCCACCATCGGCTGGTCCTGGGTCCGGACGGGCGCAAGCTGTCGAAAAGCCTTGGCGACAGTGGGCTTGCCGCCTTGCGCGAACAAGGGGTTTCGCCGGCGGAAATCAGGCAAATGATCGGCCTTTGAGAAAAGCGTCAGAGCCGCGAGAGGCCAGCCTTCACCAAGGCAAGCGTCGCGATCAAGATGAAGGCGCCGCCGAGTCCCGTCGCGGTTGCGAGCGTCAGGCTGCCGAAAGCGATGCCATAGGAGTTGACGGCCAGGATCGCGACGAAGAAGCCGGCAGTGAAGATGACCATGTTGCCGAACGGACCGAAGCCGTCGTCGCGCATGATGGCGTTCAGCGCGGAGCCGAAGAAAAAGGCGATGACCGCGACCACCGCCACTGCCATCATCAACCAGGCCGGATCGAGCTTCCACAGCATGCCTGCTCCTTCCGAAGCTTCGACAACGTGCGTCCCGTCACCCTCAATTCAACGATCGTGAATATATGGATCAATCGTTTCGCTTTGCTTGCCAAAATGATCGGCATTAGAGGGACCGGATATGCGGACCGAGTTTCCGGTCCTGTTGCCAATTAGGATCAAGCAGCATGTCAGGCCTCAAGAGGTTCATTCCCGCCGCCTTCGTGCTGCTGTGGTCCACCGGCTTCATCGGCGCGCGCTACGCCATGCCGTGGGCCGAGCCGTTTACCTTCCTGGCCGCGCGCTTCGTTCTCGCCTTCCTGGTCCTCAGTCTTCTCGCCGTTCTGATCGGCGCACGGTGGGCCGGCGGCCGCGCGGCGCTGCATGCGACGATTGCCGGCGCGCTCATGCACGGCGTCTATCTCGGCGGCGTCTTCTGGGCGATCCATCAGGGTCTGCCGGCCGGCATCGCGGCGCTGATCGCGGGCTTGCAGCCGCTGGTCACCGCGCTCGTTGCCGGGCGGGTGCTGGGCGAAGAGGTGCAGCCCCGCCATTGGGCGGGCCTTGCAGCAGGGTTCGCTGGCGTGGTCATCGTGCTGTCGCCGCAGTTGGGCAATGTCGGCGGCGGCGTCACCTGGCAAACGCTGGCGGCGGCGGTCGTCGCCATGGGTGGCATGACCGCCGGCACGATCTGGCAAAAACGCTTCGGCTCCGGCGGCGACCTCGTCACCGGCACGCTCTGCCAGTATCTCGGTGGCGGAGCGCTGATGCTGGTCGCCTCCTTCGCATTCGAGACGCGGACCGTGACGATCAACGGCGAGCTAATCTTCGCCATGGCCTGGCTGGTGCTGATTCTTTCGATCGGCGCCATCTTCCTGTTGATGGTGATGATCCGCGACGGCGAGATGTCGAAGGTGTCTTCGCTGTTCTACCTGGTGCCGGGCGTCACCGCGATCATGGCCTGGGCGCTGTTCGGCGAACATCTGTCGCCCGTCCAGGTCGCCGGCCTGCTGGTGGCTACTTTCGGCGTCGGCCTTGCCACGGCTCAGGTCCCGACACGGGCCCGCGCGTCGCGATAGCGGGAGATTGCGGCGTTGAGCTCGCCGCCGAGGATGAAAATCGCCGAGATGATGTACAGGAACACCAGCGCGATCATGATCGAGGCGAGACCGGCATAGGTCGTCACATAGGACGAGAAATGGTCGATATAGGTGGCGAAAGCCGTCGAGCCGACCAGCCAGCCGATCAAGGTGAAGACGATGCCCGGCAGGATGGTGACGAATTTTCGCTTGCCGTCCGGCAGCCAGATATGCACCGCAATCAGGCCGAGCACGATCACCGCCGAGGCGATGATGAAGCGCCACAGCGTGATGGTGCCCATATAGGGGCCGATCCAGGCGACCTTCGCTTCGAGTAACCGCGCAAGCAGCGGCGCAAAGACCAGGAACACGCTGATCACCATGAAGCCGATCGTCGCGATCAGCACGAACAGCAGGCTCTGCAGGCGGCGATAGATGATGCCGCGCGTTTCGGTGACGCGATAGGCGCGGTTGAGCGAAGCGCGCACCGCCTCGATGCCATTGGAGGCGAAGTAGCCGGCCAGGAGACCGCCATAGGTCAAAAGGTCGCCGCGCTGCACGGTAAGCACTTCCACCACCTGCCTCGCGATCGGTTCGGCGATCTGCTCGGGCCATGTGTCGAACACCAGATGGACGGCGGTGTCGGCAAACGCCTTGGCACCGAGAAAGCCCGCCAGCGTGGTGGCAAAGATGAGGAAGGGAAACAGCGCCAAGAGGGCCGACAACGCCAGATGACTGGCCATCGCCCAGCCATCGTCATTGTTGAAGTGGCCGAGCATATCAAATAGCACCCGCTTTATCGCGACGATATTCCTCACCAGGCTGGCATCCGCTTGTTTTCCTTGGTCCGACTCCGGCCGGAATATGGGAAGGGTTCGCCGCAAATGGCAACCCGTGAAGACAATGCCCATGCGTAACCAGTGGTTGCGCAATCGCGCCAGCGGCGCCTTCCCTGCGGTTTTGCGCCACGCCCTCCTATCGCCAAAGCGCGGTTCGGGTTAGAGCATTTCACGATCAGATCGCAACGAAGCTGGATACCTCATGTCGACCGTCTTCAACATCTTCGCCATCATCGTCATGTTCGCCGTGGTTGTCGTACTGCTGCGCGGCCTCGTGAACATGATGCGCGGCGGTTCCGGCAACACCTCCAACAAGCTGATGCAGATGCGCGTATTGCTGCAGTTCATTGCGCTGGTGCTGATCCTGCTTGCCCTTTATTTCCACGGCCGCTGATCCAATCTGCGACACGCAAGGGAGGAGGCGCATGGTCAAGCTCAACAAGATCTATACCCGCACCGGCGACGACGGCACCACCGGTCTCGGCACCGGCGACCGGCGCCTGAAGTCGGACATGCGCATCGAGGCCTTCGGCACGGTCGACGAAGCCAATGCCTGCATCGGCCTGGCGCGGCTGCATACCGAAAGCGCCTATCCCGAGATCGACGCCATGCTGGCGCGCATCCAGAACGACCTGTTCGACCTGGGCGCCGACCTCGCCACGCCGGACACCGGCAAGCCGCTCGGCTATGAGCCGTTGCGCATCATTCCCGAGCAGACCGTGCGCATCGAGGCCGAGATCGACGAGCTGAACGCAAATCTCCAGCCGCTGCGCTCCTTCGTGCTGCCCGGCGGCTCGCCGGCGGCGGCGGCGCTGCACCTCGCCCGCACCGTGGCACGGCGCGCCGAGCGCATGATGGTGGCGCTGGCGCAGGACCCGGCCGAGCACGTCAACCGCGACGGGATCAAGTACATCAACCGCGTCTCGGATTTCCTCTTCGTCGCCGCCCGTGTCGTCAATGACAATGGAAAGGCCGATGTGCTATGGGTCCCCGGCAAGAATAGGTAGCACCCGCTGGGAGGGCGGAACACGAACCGATGTTCATTCCGCTCTATGACTCCAACCACCTGCGGCACATCAAGCATCAATATGTGACGATCGGGCTGATCGCCGCCAACGTCATCATCTTCTTCCTGACCTCGTCGTCGGACGAATACACGATGCAGGCGCGGGCACTGGGCCTCGGCTACGTCCCCTCGGTGGCTTTCGACAGGGCCACCCTGCCGGCCGAGCTGGTGCTCATTCCAAGCCTGCTCACCTATGTGACCTACGCCTTCCTGCACAACGACATCTGGCATCTGGGCGGCAACATGCTGTTCCTGTGGGTGTTCGGCGACAATGTCGAGGACGCGCTCGGCTACTGGCGCTACCTGCTCTTCTACCTGCTCTGCGCGATCGCCGGCGCGCTGGCGCATGGCCTTCTCATGCCGGATTCGCAGCAGCCGCTGATCGGCGCTTCGGGTGCCATCGCCGGCATCGTCACCGCCTATCTCATCCTCTACCCGCGCGTGAAAGTGTGGATCCTGGCTTTCGGCCGCATCCCTTTGCACATCCCGGCTTACATGGCGCTCGGCCTCTGGATCCTGTTCCAGCTGTTCATGCTGTTGTTCGGCGAAACCGACCAGATTTCCTGGGCCTGCCATGCCGGCGGCATCGTTGCAGGCGCTCTGCTGGTCCTGGTCCTGCGCAGCCGCGACGTGCCGCTGTTCGAACAGGAGGAGCCGGCTGCGCAACCGGCCGAATCCGCCCCGGCGGAGCCCGCACCTGCGGCCGATGACGGCCCCTCGCCCTGGGGTCCGCGCAGGTAGGCCCTTTCAACCGATTTGGGAGCAAGCCGGATATTGACGTGGATTTCCGCGCTAACTACGGTCCGCGGGCGTGCGAAAGCCTGTCGCAACCGGCAACGCATCTGGATTTCCGTTTTGTCGTCCAATATGTCGTCATTCGGCAAATGGACGGGGCCCTTCTCTGCTAGAGAGCGCTCCAAAGTTTCATCAGAGAGGTGAGAAGCACATGAAAGTTCTCGTCCCGGTCAAGCGGGTTGTCGACTACAACGTGAAGATCCGCGTGAAGTCGGATGGTTCGGGCGTCGAGCTGGCCAACGTGAAGATGTCGATGAACCCGTTCGACGAGATCGCGGTGGAAGAGGCGATCCGCCTCAAGGAAGCCGGCAAGGCCGATGAGATCGTGGTCGTGTCGATTGGCCCCGCCCAGGCGCAGGAAACGCTGCGCACGGCGCTCGCCATGGGTGCCGACCGCGCCATCCTGGTCAAGACCGACGAGACGGTCGAGCCGCTCGGCGTCGCCAAGGTGCTGAAGGGCGTGGTCGAGGCTGAACAGCCCGGCCTAGTCATCCTCGGCAAGCAGGCCATCGACGACGACGCCAACCAGACCGGCCAGATGCTGGCTGCGCTGCTCGGCTGGGCCCAGGGCACCTTCGCCTCCAAGATCGAGATCGAAGGCGACGGCGCCAAGATCACGCGCGAAGTCGACGGCGGTCTGCAGACGATTTCGGTCAAGCTGCCGGCGATCGTCACCACCGACCTGCGCCTCAACCAGCCGCGCTATGCTTCGCTGCCGAACATCATGAAGGCCAAGAAGAAGCCGCTCGACGAAAAGACCCCGGCCGACTTCGGCGCCGACGTCACCCCGCGCCTCAAGGTCTTGAAGACCGAGGAGCCGGGCGGCCGCAAGGCGGGCGTCAAGGTCGGCTCGGTGGCCGAGCTGGTCGACAAGCTGCGTAACGAAGCCGGCGTGCTCTAAGGATTTGAGGTGAGGCCGGGCTGCAAATGGCGCCGTCCTCCGCTTCCGGTGCTCACGTACTGAAGTACGCTCCGCTCCGGTTCTCGGACGCCACCATTTTCGCTGTGGCCTGACCTCAAATCGGGCACCCTGATGAAATAAGGGATAAAAGAATGGCAATTCTCCTCATCGCCGAACACGACAACGCAAGCGTTTCCGACCAGACCGCCAAGGCGCTGTCGGCCGCGCTGAAGATCGGTTCCGACGTCGACGTGCTGGTCGCCGGCAAGGGCGCCAAGGGCGCTGCCGACGCCGCCGCCAAGCTGAAGGGCGTGCGCAAGGTGCTCTTGGTCGAAGCCGACGAGCTCGCCGAGCGTCTGGCCGAGCCGCTCGCGGCGACCGTCGTCGCGCTGGCCGGCAGCTACGACACCATCGTCGCTCCGGCTACCGCCTCGGGCAAGAACGTCGCGCCGCGCATCGCCGCGCTGCTCGACGTCTCGCAGATCTCCGAGATCATCGAAGTGGTGTCGTCCGACACCTTCAAGCGTCCGATCTATGCCGGCAACGCCATCCAGACGGTGCAGTCGGGCGAGGCCAAGAAGGTCATCACCGTGCGCACGGCCGGCTTCCAGGCCGCCGAGGCAACCGGTTCGGCACCGGTCGAGACGGCTTCCGCCGCCGCCAATCCGGGCCTGTCCTCGTTCATCGAGAACAAGCTGTCGGAGAGCGATCGTCCGGAGCTGACCTCGGCCCGCATCATCATCTCGGGCGGCCGCGCGCTCGGCTCGGCCGAGAAGTTCCAGGAAGTGATCCTGCCGGTGGCCGACAAGCTCGGCGCCGCGGTCGGCGCGTCGCGCGCCGCGGTCGATGCCGGCTACGCGCCGAACGACTGGCAGGTCGGCCAGACCGGCAAGGTGGTTGCCCCCGAGCTCTACATCGCCGTCGGCATCTCCGGTGCAATCCAGCATCTCGCCGGCATGAAGGACTCGAAGGTCATCGTCGCCATCAACAAGGACGAGGAAGCGCCGATCTTCCAGGTGGCCGATTACGGCCTCGTGGGCGACCTCTTCACCATCCTGCCGGAACTCGAAAAGGCGCTTTGACGCCAGTCCGACAAGCATATTAAAATACGATGGCCGGGGTAGACGAAACTACCCCGGCCATTTAGTTTGCACTGCACAAAAATGGCCGAAAAGGCCTGTGACGGGATCTGTGTAATGAGCAAAACTATCGAAACGATCGGTATTATCGGCGCAGGCCAGATGGGCGGCGGCATCGCCCATGTCTCGGCGCTCGCCGGTTACAAGGTGTTGATGTACGACATTTCCAGCGATCGGATCGAGAAGGGCATCGCCACCATCAGCGGCAACATGGCCCGCCAGGTGAGCGGCGGCAAGCTCGCCGAGGATGAGCGCCAGAAGGCGCTTTCGCGTATCCAGCCCGCTCACCAGATCGCCGACCTCGCTGCCGCCGACCTCGTCATCGAGGCAGCCACCGAGGACGAGACGGTCAAGCGCAAGATCTATGCGCAGCTCTGCCCGGTGCTGAACCCGACGGCCATCCTCGCCACCAACACCTCCTCGATCTCGATCACGCGGCTGGCCGCGCAGACCGACCGCCCCGAGCGCTTCATCGGCATCCACTTCATGAACCCCGTGCCGGTTATGAAGCTGGTGGAACTGGTGCGCGGCATCGCCACCGAGGACGGCACCTTCGAGGCGGCCAAGGAGTTCGTCCACCGTCTCGACAAGACCACCACCGTCTCGGAAGATTTCCCCGCCTTCATCGTCAACCGCATCCTGCTGCCGATGATCAACGAGGCGATCTACACACTCTATGAGGGCGTCGGCTCGGTGGAAGCCATCGACACCGCCATGCGGCTCGGCGCCAATCATCCGATGGGCCCGCTGCAACTGGCCGACTTCATCGGCCTCGACACCTGCCTGTCGATCATGCAGGTGCTGCATGACGGCCTGTCGGACTCCAAGTATCGCCCCTGCCCGCTGCTGGTAAAATATGTCGAGGCCGGCTGGCTCGGCCGCAAGACCGGCCGCGGCTTCTACGACTATCGCGGCGAGCACCCGGTTCCGACGCGCTAACTTTTTTCGGCTGCGGCTCGCCGGATAAGCAAGCCGCAGCCTCGTTCCCCTTCCCTATTCGGCAGCTTGTTGCCCGGCTTTCGGCCGCACATTGTGATTGATCCGGAACAGGTTCTGCGGATCGTAGCGCTGCTTGATTTCCGCGAGACGCTTGTAATTGGCGCCATAGGCCGCTTCGACGCGATCCACCTCATCCGCCGGCATGAAGTTGATGTAGGCCGTGCCGATGGCGAGCGGCTTGGCGTCTTCGAAAAGGCGTCGCGCCCAGTCGATGCACGTCTTGTCCATCGCCGGATCGCGCCAGCGCGCATGCACATTCATGACGAAATGCGGCAGGCGCTGCGGGAATGCGGTCGCACCGGCGGGAACGCGGCTGGCAGCGCCGCCGACATAGCCGATGAAGATCTCGCATTCGGGTCCCGGCAGTTCGCGGACGGCGCCTAGCAGCAGGTCGATTGCGGCATCCGAAAGCTCGGCGAAGTCGTGACTCTTCCAGTAGTTCCGCGCACCCGGTGCCAGTAGCGGATCGAACGCCTGTTGCCAGCCGACGAAGGGATTCGGGCCGACGACATCGGCGATGGGCTTTCCGATCGCCCGCATCCGCGCCGCGGCCTTCTCGCCCTCCTCGATCGAGCCGCAATAGCACATGGCCAGCACCAGTATTTCCTTGCCATGCCACTCGGCGGGCAGGAAAGGCAGCGGCGGCGCCTGGCGCATCACGGCCCAGCAGGAATATTCCTCGGGCGAAGCGGCAAGCGCCTCGCGATATTCGCGCAAGACGTTCCTGGCATCGGCAAATGGATGCACGACGAGGCCCGAAAGCACCTCCGGGCCGACCTTGTGCAGCCGGAATTCGAATTCCGTAACGATGCCGAAATTGCCGCCGCCGCCGCGCAGCGCCCAGAACAGGTCGGGGTTTTCGGTTTCGCTTGCGCGGATCAAATCGCCCGTGGCGGTAACAACCTCCGCCGACAGCAGGCTGTCGCATGTCAGGCCGTATTTCCGGGTAAGCCAGCCGAAGCCGCCGCCCAGAGTCAGTCCGGCAATGCCGGTGGTGGAGTTGATGCCGGTCGGCACCGCAAGTCCGAAGGCCTGCGTTTCGCGATCTACATCGGCCAGCGTCGCGCCGGGTCCTACCAGGGCCGTCTGCGCTGAGGCATCGACCTTCACCGATCTCATCTGCGAGAGGTCGATCATCAGGCCGCCGTCGCATACGGCGCTTCCGGCAATGTTGTGGCCGCCGCCGCGTATGGCGACGAGCAGACTATTGCCGCGTGCAAATTGCACCGCATTGATGACATCAGTTGCGTTGGCACAGCGGACGATGAGGCCCGGCTTGCGGTCCACCATGGCGTTCCAGATGGTGCGAGCCTCGTCATAGGCGCCGTCGTGCTCGCGCAGCAGGCGGTCGCCGCATCCGGCAGAAAGCGCTTCGATGGCCGCCGCGCTGATGACTGTCTTGCCGGATTCGAGAGTGGTGAGGTTCAGGTCGGTCATGGGCAAGTCTCCCGCTAGGGTGATGACCGTCCCCCATGACCTGGATTTAGCGCGGGGAAAGCGCTTGAGGAGTCTGCTTGATTATTTGCCGATTGCCGCGTCGACCAGGCGCGTGGCGTCGGGGCTGGCCCACTCGGCGGGGCCGTTCATATGCGCAAGCAGGCAGCCCTCGCCGTCGACCAGAAGCGTCACCGGCAGGCCGAGCGCCAGGCCGCGCGTCTTCAGGTCGTTGAACAGGTCGAGCGTGTTGTCGCGGTAGAGCGACAGCTTGTCGACGTTGATCTCCGAAAGAAACTTCTTCGGCTTTTCATTGTCGCCGGTGTCGACATTGATCGCGACGACCTCGAACTTGTCGCTGCCCTTTTCCTTCTCCAGCGTATTCAGCGCCGGCATCTCGGCGCGGCAGGGCGCGCACCATGTGGCCCACAGATTGACCAGCAGCGTCTTGCCGGCATGGTCGCCCAGCGTCATCGGCTTGCCGTCCGGCGAGGTGAAGGCGAGGTTCTTGACCGACTGCGGCGGATCGGCAGGCATCATCGCCGCGACCTGGCCGGTGGCCGCCGCCCCGATGGCCTTGGCCTTGTCGGCCTTTGCCGCGCAGGCGGCGTTGTCGGCGCTATTTGCCGCCAGGACGGGCGCATCGGCCACCACTTGCTGGGCCACGCTCGGCGCATTGTTGCCAGACAGGGTGTTGCTGACATATACCGCGATCGCACCGGCAAGCGCGCCAGCAACGGCTGCGATGACCAGAAGACGCGCAGTCGGCATAAGTTTTTTTCCGTCAGCCATTCACTTCAATCTCCGGAGCCCGGTTACCACGATGAGCGACAAGAAGGCCAGCAACCAGATGTGGGGCGGACGTTTTGCCTCGGGCCCGGCTGCGATCATGGAGGCCATCAATGCCTCGATCGACTTCGACAAGAAGCTTTACGCGCAGGATATCCGCGGCTCCATCGCTCATTCGCAGATGCTGGCCGAAACGGGCATTATTACCGAACAAGATCAAGAAAAAATCGCTCACGGCCTGAACACGATTTTGAAAGAGATCGAGGACGGCAAGTTCGAATTCTCGACCCGGCTCGAAGACATCCACATGAATGTCGAGGCAAGGCTTGCCGAACTCATCGGCCCCGCCGCCGGCCGCCTGCACACCGCCCGCTCGCGCAACGACCAGGTGGCTGTCGATTTCCGCCTCTGGGTGAAGGACGAGTTTCACCGCGTCGCCGTTGCCCTGAAGGGCCTGATCGAGGTGTTCCTCACCCGCGCCGAGGAACATGCCGCCACCGTCATGCCCGGCTTCACCCACATGCAGACGGCGCAGCCGGTGACCTTCGGCCACCACTGCATGGCCTATGTGGAAATGTTCGGCCGCGACCTGTCGCGCGTGCGCAACGCCATCGAGCGCATGGACGAAAGCCCGCTGGGCGCGGCAGCGCTGGCCGGCACAGGCTTCCCGATCGACCGCTTCCGCACCGCCAAGGCGCTCGGCTTCCGCGAGCCGACCCGCAATTCGCTGGACAGCGTTTCCGACCGCGATTTTGCGCTGGAGTTTCTGTCGATTGCCGCCATCTGCGCCACGCATCTGTCGCGCTTGGCGGAAGAGATCGTCATCTGGTCGACGCCGCAGTTCGGTTTCGTGCGGCTGTCCGACAGCTTCTCGACCGGCTCCTCGATCATGCCGCAGAAGAAGAACCCCGACGCAGCCGAGCTGGTGCGCGCCAAGACCGGCCGCGTCAACGGCCATCTGATCGGCCTTTTGATGGTGATGAAGGGCCTGCCGCTCGCCTATTCCAAGGACATGCAGGAAGACAAGGAAGCCGTGTTCGACGCGGCCGAGACGCTCGACCTGATGCTTGCAGCCATGACCGGCATGGTCGGCGACATGACCATCAACGACGCGGCGATGAAGAAGGCCGCCGGCTCGGGCTATTCGACCGCTACCGACCTGGCCGACTGGCTGGTGCGGACGCTGGGCCTGCCCTTCCGCGAGGCGCACCACGTCACCGGCCGCGCCGTAGCACTTGCCGAGAGCAAGAAGGTCGGGCTGGAGAAGCTCGCGCTCGAGGACCTGCAGTCGATCCACTCCGGCATCACGGCCGACATCTTCTCGGTCCTGTCGGTGCAGAACTCGGTGAAGAGCCGCACATCCTTCGGTGGCACGGCACCGGCAGAAGTGCGCCGCCAGATCCGCTACTGGAAGAAGCGCATCGCCAAGGCGTAACGGACCAAGGCGCGCTGCTCCCACGCGGCGCGCCAATCACACGAACTTGGGTCTGCCGGGGGTGCAAAGGCGCGAAAATTTCGCTAGAAGCATGCAACGGATTTTCTCGCACGGATGACACGGATGACCGGCAGCAGACTCTTCACCACGCTCGTCCTTCTGGCGGTGGTTGCCGCGGCCTCGGCCTGCGGGCGCAAGACCGGCCTGGATACGCCCTACGAGGCGGCCGTGCAGGCGCGCAAGGAAGCCGAGAAAGCCAATCAGCCGGTGCCGCCGGAGCCCGCGCCACCGGTCGCCGACAAGCCCTTCATCCTCGATGGCCTGATCTGAGCGTCGCTTTCGCGAACACACATCTACCGGAACCCCGCCAGTGAACCATTTCGAATACCGTAACGGCGTGCTGCATGCCGAGGACGTGCCTCTGCCCGAGATCGCAGCAGCCGTCGGCACCCCCTTCTATTGCTATTCCACCGCCACGCTGACCCGCCACTTCAACGTGTTCCGTCAGGCCTTCGGCGACCTCGATACGCTGGTCTGCTATGCGCTCAAGGCAAATTCCAACCAGGCGGTGCTGAAGACGCTGGCCAAGCTCGGCGCCGGCGCCGACGTGGTGTCGGAAGGCGAGCTGCGCCGGGCGCTGGCCGCGGGCATTCCGGGCTCCAAGATCCTGTTCTCGGGTGTCGGCAAGACCGCGCGCGAGATGGACCTGGCGCTCGAGAACGATATCCTCTGCTTCAACGTCGAGTCCGAGCCCGAGCTGGAGCTTCTGTCGGCCCGCGCCGTGGCGGCCGGCAAGAAGGCGCCGGTGTCGCTGCGCATCAACCCGGACGTCGACGCCAAGACGCACAAGAAGATCTCCACCGGCAAGGCCGAGAACAAGTTCGGCATACCGTGGCAGCGCGCTCGCGCCGTCTATGCCCGCGCGGCCGCGCTGCCCGGCATCCGCATCACCGGCATCGACATGCATATCGGCAGCCAGATCACCGAGTTGCAGCCCTTCGACGACGCCTTTGCCCTGCTGGTCGAGTTGGTCGGCACGCTGCAGGCCGACGGCCACGCCATCGACCATGTCGATCTCGGCGGCGGCCTCGGCATTCCCTACCGCACCGACAATTCGCCGCCTCCCCTGCCGGACGCCTATGCGGCGATCGTGAAGAAGCATGTCGCCAAGCTCGGCCTCAAGGTGATGTTCGAGCCCGGCCGGCTGATCGTCGGCAATGCCGGCATCCTGGTGTCGGAAGTCATCTATGTGAAGGAAGGCGACGCCAAGAACTTCCTGATCGTCGATGCGGCGATGAACGACCTGATCCGCCCGACGCTCTACGACGCCTTCCACGACATCAGGCCGGTGGTGCAGCCCCCGGCAGATGCGCCGCGCATGATGGCCGACATCGTCGGCCCGGTCTGCGAGACCGGCGATTTCCTCGGCCAGGACCGCGACCTGCCGCGCATGAAGCCAGGCGATCTGATCGCCGTCGGCACCGCTGGCGCCTATGGCGCTGTGCAGTCGGGAACCTACAACACCCGGCTCCTTGTGCCGGAGGTTCTGGTCAATGGCGACAGCTTCCATGTCATCCGTCCGCGCCAGACCTATGAGGAGCTGATCGGCCTCGATTCGCTGCCCGACTGGCTGTGAGCCGGTCGGCCGCAGCAATCACGATTTCTTGCCTCGCCTCGTCTTTGCCGCGTTTGCTGCTATGCTTTCTATGACGAGGTCGCGCCATCGCGCGCCCGGAAAGGGCCGATGACGGAAACGCCGAACAGAGTCGCTGACAAAGGGGTTGCCCGGCGCCTTGGTCGTGCCAGGCTGGTGACGCTCGTCGCCATGATGGTGGAGCGCGGCTGGCCTCTCTTGCTGCCGCTTCTCGTCACGATCAGCCTGTTCGTCAGCCTCTCCTGGCTCGGCGTCTTCCGTATCTTGCCTGAAATGGCGCGGTTCGGCCTGCTCGGCCTCTTTGCCCTCGCCGCCCTCGCCTCGCTCTATCCTCTGCGCTTCTACTGCCAGCCGACGCGCCCGGAAGTCGACCGCCGCATCGAAGCGGCCAGCAAATTGCCGCACACGCCGGTACTGGTTCAGACCGACCGGCCGAGCGGCGAGCAAAGCGCGTTCTCGCAGGCGCTGTGGCGCGAGCACCAGCGCCGCATGGCCGAAAAGCTCACCCATATCGACAGCGACCTGCCGCGCACGCGCGTGCCCGAGCGCGACCCGTGGGCCCTGCGCGCCGCCGCAGCCCTGTTGCTGGTCGTCGCCTTCGCCTTTTCGCAGGGAACGTTCGGAGGCCGCATCGGCGACGCCTTCCGGCCAGGCCTGGGCTTCGAGACAGTTCCGCCGCGCATCGACGCCTGGGTCACGCCGCCCACCTATACCGGCAAGGCGCCGCTGTTCCTGACCGCCGACGCCAACAATCACGAGACCGCGCCCCTCACCGTGCCGCAGGGCAGCGAGGTGCAGCTGCGCGTCACCGGCGGTTCGGGCGACGAGACGCTTTCCTTCACCGATGCGGACGGCACCGCGCATGAGATCGCTATCAAGGATTCTGAAAAGGCCTCGCAAGCGTCCGCACAGTCGGATGCACAGGCCACGGTGCGCCAGTTTGCCGGCAAGCTTGAAACCAACGGCGTGCTGGCGCTCGGTTCGAGCGGGCGGGAACTGCGCAGCTGGACCTTCTCGGTTACGCCCAACACGCCGCCGACAATCCGTTTCCTCGACGATCCGAAGCAGGCCGCCAATGGTGCGCTGGAGCTGAACTACCAGATCCTCGACCAGTATGGCGCCGCTTCCGCCAAGGCCGAGTTCGAGCTGGCCGACCCGCAGAGCCCGAAGGCGTACCCGCTCTACAAGGCCCCCGAGCTTCCGCTCGCCCTGCCGCCCCGTGGCGGAGACGGCAAGGTCAGGATGTCGCGCGATCTGACCGATCACGTCTGGGCCGGCAGCAAGGTGCGGCTGACGCTGAAGGTCACCAACGACGCCGGGCTGGAAGCGACGAGCGAGACCAAGACCTTCGTCCTGCCCGAACGGCCATTCAGCAATCCGTTCGCCCGGGCGGTCGTCGAACACCGGCGCATCCTGTCGCTCGACACCCACCGCAAGCCCTATGTGCTCGACCTCCTCGACGCCATCACGCTGCGGCCCGAGGACACGATTACGAGCATGGCCAACTATCTCGGCCTCATGGCCGGCCGCTCCCAGCTCAAGCTGGCGCAGAGCGACGACCAGCTGCGCGCCGTTGCCGACTATTTCTGGGAGATGGCGCTGGCGATCGAGGACGGCGCGCTGTCGAACGCCGAGAAGCGCCTGCGCCAGGCGCAGGAGGCGCTCAAGCAGGCGCTGAAGAACGGCGCCAGCGACCAAGAGATCGACAAGCTCATGAAAGAGCTGCGGCAAGCGATGAACGACTTCATCAAGGAGTTTGCGGAGCGCGCCAAGCGCGACCCGAACCTCGCCCAGCAGCAGATGCCGCGCGACGCGCAGGAACTGCGGCAGAGCGACCTCGAACGCATGATGGACCAGATCGAAAACCTGGCGAAGTCGGGCAATCGCGATCTGGCCGAGCAGATGCTGTCGCAGCTGCAGGACATGATGAACAACCTGCAGGCCAATCGCCAGCAGCAGCCGGGCCAGGGCGGCGAGCAGAGCGAGATGCATCAGCAGATGAACAAGCTCGGCGAGATCATGCGCCGCCAGCAGGAGATGATGAACGAGACGTTCCGCCTCGACCAGAAGCAGCACGGCCAGCAACAGGATGACGAGTTCGGCGACTGGCAGCAGGGCATGCAGGACAACCGCGACAGGGAAGCCGAACGCGGCGGCGATCAAGGCAAGGGGCAGCAGGGCCAGAACGGCCATCAGATGACGCCCGAGGAATTCAGCGATGCGCTGAAACAGCTGCAGGAAGGCCAGGGCAAGCTGCAGAAGGATCTTGAGGGGCTGATGAAAGGCCTCAAGGACCTCGGCATCGAGCCTGGCAAGGGGTTCGGCGACGCGGGCGACGCCATGGGCCAGGCCAAGGAAGCGCTCGGCGAGGGCGAAGGCAACCGCGCCGTCGGCCAGCAAGGCCGCGCGCTGGAGGCCCTGCGCCGCGGCGCCCAGGACATGATGAAGCAGATGCAGCAGGCGATGGAAGGCGAGCAGGGCACCGGGCCGAACGGCCGTCAGCAGGGCGCCGACCGCGATCCGCTCGGCCGTCCGCGCGGCACCACCGGCCCGGATTTCGGCAACACCGTCAAGGTGCCGGACCAGATCGACGTGCAGCGCGCCCGCCAGATTCTCGACGCCATCCGCAAGCGGCTCGGCAATGCGCTGAGCCCCGAACTCGAGAAGCAGTATCTGGAACGCCTGCTCGAAATGCGCTGAGGGCCTGCGACCAGCCCGAGCAGGTGATGCGACAAAAGCGACAGTAACAGCGCACTCCTGAGGACGACTGTCAGGAGCCTGTCGGCATCTTCAAGTTCCGAGCTACGAAACCGTCACCACCAGCCGCGAATAAAACGCCTCGCGGATCGCATCCGCCATGCCTTTGATCGCCTCGCTGGTGGCTCCCGGCGCGCGGTGCAGCACCACGTTGGAGGCATCGATGTCGCCAAAGCCTTCGGCGGCGGTCAGCTCGCGGCAATCGGGCGGAATGTTGGAGCGCGACACCGGCGCGATCGCCAGCCCCGAGGCCACGGCAAGTTTCAGCCCGCCCGTGGTGTCGCTGGTATAGGCGACACGATAGGGATGGCCGCGAACCTCGAGCGACTTCAGCGCAAAGTCCTTGCACCAGCCGTCGCGATTGTAGAGCGCAACCGGCAGCGGCTGTTCCTCATGCTGGCAATGAAGGTTCGACGTCACCCACACGGTCGGGTCGCGCATCAAAACCTCGCCGTCGGAAAAGTCCTCCCATTCGAACACCACGGCAAGGTCGAGCTCGCCGGCCTCCAGCGCTTCGATCTGCGAGGCGGAATGGGCATATCTGACGGTGATCTCCACCTTCGGATGTTGCTTCGAGAACATGCCCAGCGCGCGCGACAGGATCGAGTAGCTGTACTCCTCGGGGATGCCGATGCGAACCGGCCCGTCCAGCGGCTTGGCCTTGAGCGAAGCGGCCGTCTCCTCGATCAGCGAGACGATGCGGCGGGCATTGATGATCAGCTCCTGCCCCCGGCGGGTGAGCGAGACCCCGCGCGAACCGCGATCGAACAATGCGTCCCCGACCATGTCCTCGAGCCGCTTGATCTGCATCGACACGGCTGATTGCGTGCGGCTGACCTGCTCCGCGGCCTTGGTGAAATTGCCCGCCTCGGCCACAGCCACGAAAGTACGCAGCAGGTCGCTGTCGAGGTGAATTGTCATGTCGCCGCCATAAGGAAATCTGATAGCTGGCATCATTCCAATTCGTTTGAAACATGTCAATCGACCGGCCATACCTGTACGCGAGACCGAAATGCAATCGACGGCATCGCCATGCGCAGGAGCCGTTCCGGGCAAAAAGTCCTCACTCACCCGCTGTCCTCTGGGCCGCGGGTTCTTTTTGTTCAATGCCTGCCGCAGCGGGCATAGTCAGGGCCTATCTGGAATGCAGAACCGTATCGTCGCCGGCATCGCATGTCTCTGCCTCGGCGTGCTGGTGTTTTCCACGCAGGACCCGCTGATCAAGGCGGTGTCGGACCGCTATCCGGTGATGGAAGTAATGGCGATTCGCTGCGTCGTGGCGCTACCCATCATGCTTCTCCTCGTGCACCGGGATGTCGGCCTGGCCGCGCTCGTCTCGCGCAACTTCGGCCTGCTCAGCCTCAGGGCCCTGACCCTGTTTGCCTCCTACACCGCCTATTACCTGGCGCTGGCCGCGCTTCCGCTGGCCGATGCGGTGGCGCTCTACTTCATGGCACCGCTCTTCATCATGGTGCTGTCGGGCCCCTATCTCGGCGAGCGCGTGAGCTGGCAAAGCTTCGCGACCGTGTCGGTCGGCCTCGTCGGCGTGCTGGTCATGCTGCGGCCAGGCGGCGGCATGTTCGAATGGGCAGCGCTTCTGTCGCTGCTGTCGGCCGGCCTCTACGGCTTTGCGCAGATGACGGCACGCAAGCTCGGCGCGACCGAATCCTCGACCGTCATGAGTTTCTACCAGAACGGCGTCTATCTGCTCGGCGCGATCGTCACCGCCCTCGTCTTCATGGTCGTCGATGTCGGCCACATCACCCATCCAAGCCTGCGTTTCCTGACCCGCGGCTGGGAGTGGCCGACCACCGGCGACTTCGTGATGATGGCATCCTGCGGCGTCATCGCCGCAGCCGGCATGACCCTGCTGTCGCAGGCCTATCGGCTCGCCCCGGCCAATATCGTGGCGACATTCGAGTACACCGGCATCCTGTGGGCGCCGCTGTGGGGTTTTCTCTTCTTCGCGGAGGTCCCGCACGCCTCGACCGTCCTCGGCGGCGTGCTGATTATCGGCGCCGGCATATTCGCCCTCAACGCAAGGCCGAGCCAGAAAGTGCCTGCCTGACGCGGCCACAAGGGCGGCCCAGGCCAAGATGCCGCCCTTTATTTGCGGCTAGTGCGACCCTATCTGGCGGGAAACCGACCGGTTTTCACCAAATGAAGGGCCGCCATTGCCGAATTCCAAGCCTCCTAAACGTGCGCTGCTGATCGTCAATCCCAAGGCCCGCCGCGGCACGGGTTCAATCGCGTCAGCCGTCAGCGTGCTGGAAAACGGCGGGCTGGCCGTCACCGAAGAGAAGGCCGCCGAGAATGAAACGCTCGCCGAACTCGTCCGGCGCAGAGCAAACGGCTTCGACCTCATCGTGCTCGGCGGCGGCGACGGCACGCTGAATGCGGCAGCGCCCGGCCTGGTCGATGCCGGCCTGCCCCTCGGCGTACTACCGCTCGGCACCGCCAACGACTTTGCCCGCACGGTTGGCATCCCGCCCGATCCGACCAAGGCCGCCGAGGTGATCGCTGCCGGTTCGCTCGCGCCCATCGATCTCGGCGAGGTCAACGGCCACCTGTTCTTCAACGTCGCCAGCATAGGTTTCAGCGCCGAGCTTGCCGCGGATCTCACGCAGGAGGCCAAGAAGCGCTGGGGCAAGCTGGGCTACGCCATCATCGCCGCGCGGCTGCTCGCCCGCTCGCAGCTGTTCAGCGCCCATCTCGACCATGACGGCACGACCGAGAAGATCAGGACGATGCAGGTTTCGGTCGGCAACGGCCGCCACTATGGCGGCGGCATGACGGTGGAGGAGAGCGCCACCGCCGATGACGGCACGCTCGACTTCTACAGCCTCGAAGTCGACCATTGGTGGCGGCTTCTGGCGCTGCTGCCGAGCCTCAGGAGGGGCACACAGGGCCGCTGGGACGATGTGCGCGCCTTCCGGACCACAGAGGTGACGATCCGCACCAGCAAGCCCCGGCCGGTCAATACGGACGGCGAATTGTGCACCACCACGCCGGCGCATTTCCGCATCCGGCCGAAGGCGCTCCAGGTGTTCAGGCCGAAGGGGCTTTCATAGCTGACAGCCCCGCTAAGGGCTCAGGCTTCGCCCTTGACGACGCCGACGAAGGGCAGCTCGCGGAAGGCGTGAGCTACGTCCATGCCATAGCCGACGACGAAGGAATCGGGGCAGTCGAAGCCGACATAATCGGCGTTGAGCGTGGTCTGGCGGCGCATGCGCTTGTCGAGCAGCACGGCGATCGAGCAGCTCTTGGCGCCGCGCGAAAGCATCAGCTCGCGCGTGTAGGACAGCGTCTTGCCCGACTCCAGAATGTCGTCGATCAGAAGCACGTCGCGGCCCTTCACCTCGTTGTCGATGTCGCGCAGCACGCGGACCTCGCCACTGGTGGTGCCGGAGCCATAGCTGGAGATGAAGATGAACTCGACTTCCGGCGACAGGCCGACATCGTGCATGGCACGGATGAGGTCGGCGGCGAAAATGAACGAGCCTTTCAGGACGGAAATCACCAGAAGGTCGGTGTAATCGCGCCCTGCGATCTCCTTGGCCAGCTCGAGATTGCGCCGGGCAATAGCCGAGGCGCTGAACAGAACTTCGATATCCTTGCCGCGAACAACCGGCATAATCTTACTCTCCAAAGGCGACCGTGACGGTCTTTACGCCGTTCTTAGGCACCGCAAGGCGAGACGAAAAGGCAAATCTTCCACCGGGCGCCAAGGGCGTCTGCGATGTCCCCAGCTTGTAAAAGGTAGCGCGGCCATCCTCTCCGGTCACGTGAATTTCCAGCTCCGGCAGCATGCCCGCGAGGTCGCCGCCATTCGTTGCCTCCCCGTCGACGAACAAAATCTGCCCGCCGCCGGCCGTTTCGACGCGCGATTTCACCCCGGCAATGGTGAAGAAAGGCGCTGCCTCGGCGGAGCCGGGAAGCTGCAACTGGCTGAGCAGCGTATGCCCGCCCGATATCCAGAAGGCGGCAATGACCAAACCGCCGCCGACCGTCCAGAAGGCCGGCCCGCCGCGCCTGGCAAATGGTTGGAAGGTGCGACGCTCCCCGGCTTTGCGCTGCAGCATCTCCATGCCGGTCGTCGAGGCGCCATTGGGCATGAACACTTTCGGCTGGGGCTCAGGTGCAGGCTGGCGCGGCTCAGGCGAGGCGACGATCTCGAAGTCGGCGTCGACGATGTCCGTATCGACAACAGGACGCGACGCAGCACCCATGACGGAGGCGTCCGTCATGATCTCGCCGGAAACCGGGCGTGCGGTGCGACCGTCTGCCATAGTGGATGGGTTATCCTTTCGAACCGACCCTGATTCCGGAGGTAAACGGAATTGGTTAATGCTTCGCCACCAGATGCGAATCAGGCCCGCTTTTGCAGTGAGAATTAACCGACCGTTAAACATACGGCCCGAAGGTCGTTCCGGCCGCCAGGCGCCCCCGAACACCCAAGGTTTCCGCAATTGATTCGCTTCGAGAACGTCGGCCTGCGATATGGGATGGGTCCGGAAATTCTCCGCGACATCTCCCTCGATATCCCCGAGCGCTCCTTCCAGTTCCTCAGCGGCCCGTCTGGCGCGGGCAAGACCACGCTGCTGCGCCTGCTGTTCCTGTCGCTCAAGCCGACGCGCGGGCTGATCACCGTCTTCGGCAAGGACCGCTCGCGCATCTCCCGGCAGGAACTGCCTTTGATGCGCCGCCGCATCGGCGTGGTGTTCCAGGATTTCCGCCTGCTCGACCACATGACGACCTATGAGAACGTGGCGCTGCCGCTTCGCGTGCGCGGGCGCGAGGAAGCGAGCTATCGCAGCGACGTCACCGAGCTTCTGAAATGGGTAGGCCTGGGCGAGCGCATGCATGTTCTGCCGCCGGTCCTGTCGGGCGGCGAGAAGCAGCGTGCGGCGATTGCCCGCGCCCTGATCGAACAGCCCGAGATGCTCCTGGCCGACGAGCCCACCGGCAATGTCGATCCGCCTCTGGCGCGACGCCTGCTCAGGCTTTTCCTCGAGCTCAACCGGCTGGGGACAGCGGTCGTGATCGCCACCCACGATCTCGCCCTGATGGACCAGGTCGACGCCCGGCGCATGATCCTCGCCAATGGGAGGCTCGACATCTATGACTGAGCTCGACGGCGAAGACGTTTACGAAGCTCCACGCGCCGCCGAGCCGGCGCCGACCGCCCGTGCGCGGCGGAATACGACGCCGATCGTCCCGCCGCAAAGCATTGCCGGGCGCGCGCTGGTCTTCGTCATCGCTATCATGACCTTCCTGTCCTGCCTCACGCTCGGCGCGGTCACGCTGGTGCGCGACACGGCCTCGGTGTGGGAAAACCAGATCGCACGCGAAGCGACGATCCAGATCAAGCCCGTCGAGGGCGTCGACATGGAAGCCTCGCTGGAGAAGGCGGCGAGCATCGCCGGCCAGTTTACCGGGGTGCGCGGCGTCAAGATCGTCGACCGCGAGGCGACTTCCCGCCTGCTCGAGCCCTGGCTCGGCTCGGGCCTCAACATTGACGAGCTGCCGGTGCCGCGGCTGGTCATCGTCACCATCGACGAGGACAACCCGCCGGACTTCGCCGGCATGCGCGCGCTTCTGCAACCGGAAGTGCCGGGCGTGTCGCTGGACGACCATCGCACCTGGGTGGACCGCCTGGTCGCCATGGCCCGCACCACGGTGACGCTGGGCCTGGCCGTACTGGTGCTGATGCTGTCGGCCACCGTACTGACGGTGGTGTTCGCCACGCGCGGCGCCATGGCCGGCAATGGCCACATCATCGAGGTGCTGCACTATGTGGGCGCCGAGGCGATGTTCATCGCTCGCGAATTCCGACGGCATTTCCTGCTCATCGGCATGAAGGGCGCGGTGGCCGGCGGCGCGGCCGCCATGGCCGTCTTCGTGCTGTTCTGGTGGTGGTCGTCGCGCAATCTCGCAACGCCCCAAGCCGACCAGGCGACCGCCCTGTTCGGCAACTTCGCCATCGGGGTTACGGGATATGTGGGTGCTGCCCTCGTCATCGTGCTGATCGGCGTACTTACGGCCGCCACTTCGCATGTGACCGTGATGACCTATCTCAAGGACATAGACGTCAGTCACCACGACGGGCTCTAGAGCATGATCCCGAAAAGTTGCAGACTTTTCGGACAAGATCATGCTCCAAAAACAAATCCTTAGAGCGAGATGGCGATTCAAGAGAACGTCATCTCGCTCTAGGATCAAACGACCTCCCGCCTGTCACGAAGCACGACGGGTTGTAACGCAATGTGCGGCGGCCGGCTGCGCGTGGCCGCCATTCGGAAAATTCCGTGATATAATGACGCGCATTGATTTGGAGGACGCCGGCGGCGGCATGAGGGACGAGATGCCAACGGCTAGGTCACGTTCGACGCGACTTGTCGCGTACTTGCGCGTGTCCGCCTACGGGCTGGTCGGCGTGGGCGTGGCCTTTGCCGTCGGCTTCGGCATGTTCGCAGATTATATCAGCCGGCTGACCACGCCGGAGAATCCCCCCGCTGCCGATGCCATCATCGTGCTGACCGGCGGCCAGGCGCGCATCGACGCCGCAGTCAACCTGCTCAAATCCGGCAAGGGCAAGCGCCTGCTGATCAGCGGCGTGAACCCGGCCGCCAGCCGCCGCTCGCTGCAACGGGCGACGGGCAGCGACAACGCGCTTTTCAACTGCTGCGTCGACATCGACCACGCCGCGCTCGACACCATCGGCAATGCCGAGGAGAGCGCTAAGTGGGTCGAAAGCCACGACTATTCCAGCATCATCCTCGTCACCAACAACTATCACATGCCGCGCAGCCTGCTGGAGATGCGGCGCTTCATCGAAAAGGTCGAAATGACGCCCTATCCGGTCGTCAACAGCCGACTCGACGGCGGCAGCTGGATGACGAACCGGGCCGCACTGCGGGTGTTGTTCACCGAATATACCAAGTATCTCGGTGCGCTTGCCCGCGCCGTTGTGCCGCTGCGCTCGACGCCCGACGGCGTGGCGCTGGTCGACGCCACCACCACGACGATCTCCAAGAACAATTGAGAGATCGGCTCTATTCCCCCCTGCCCCGGTTTTCCTTTCGCCGCTCTTGGTGTAACCAGCCCTGACATCTTCTTCAGGCTTGACCATGGTCCAACTCCGCTCCTTGGCGTTCAATGTCGTCTTCTACGCCAATCTCATCCTCCAGATGATCTTCTGGACGCCCTATTACTTCCTGGTGTCGCGCGAGCGCGCCTGGCTGGTACCGAAGTTCTGGGCGCGCTCCAGCCTGTGGCTGCAGGAAAAGATCGCCGGCACCAAAAGCGTGGTCACCGGGCAGGAGAACCTGCCGGAGGGCTCCTACATCATCGCGCCCAAGCACCAGTCGTTCTGGGACACGATCGCCTTCCTGCCCTACATCCCGGATGCGCTGTACATCCTCAAGCGCGAGCTGACCTGGATACCCTTCTTCGGCTGGTACATCGCCAAGATGCGGATGATCCCCGTGGATCGCGGCAGCCGCTCCAAGGCGCTGAAGGCTGCGGTGGCCGCAACCAAGGCCGAGCTTGACCGCAACAGCCGCCAGCTGATCATCTACCCCGAAGGCACGCGCCGCCCGCCAGGGGCCGAGCCGGCCTACAAATGGGGTATCGTGGAGCTCTATTCGCAGCTCAACTTGCCGGTGGTGCCGGTGGCGCATGTCGCCGGGCTCTACTGGCCGCGCCGCAAGTTCCTGCGCTATCCGGGCACCATCCACGCCCGCTTCCTGCCGCCGATCCCGCCGGGATTGGGCAAGGAAGAGTTCATGCAGCGCCTGATCGCCGAAACCGAAGCCGCCTGCGACCAGCTGCTGATCGAGGCGACCAGCACCGACCGCCCGCCGCTGCCGCCAACCGCGGTGGAGCGCTTGAAGGAACTGGGCGTAACCGCCTGAAGAAAAGCCCGCCCCGAACCGATCGGGGCGGGCTTTTTCAATTCGACCGGTAGTTAAGCGCTCGCCGCGTCCAGTTCGGCAATGTCTGCGGCGTCGAGCTTCAGTTCGGCCGAGCGGATCAGGCTGTCGGTCTGCGGCAGCGAGGTGGCGCTGGCAATCGGCGCGGTGACGCCCTTTCGCGCCATTACCCAAGCGAGAGCTACTTCCGCCGGCTTGGCGGAGTGTCGCGCCGAGACCGCATCTAGGGCTGCCAGGATGCGCGTGCCGCGCGCATCGAGGTATTTTTTCGCGTCTTCGCCGCGCGCGCTTTTGGAAAGGTCCGCCTCGCTGCGGTACTTGCCGGACAGGAAGCCGCTTGCCAGGCTGAAATAGGTGATGACGCCGATGTCTTCTGCCATGCAGAGGTCGCGCAGCGGACCGTCGAAGCCCGACCGGTCGTAGAGATTGTATTCCGGCTGCAGCACGTCATAGCGCGGCAGGTTCTTGTCCTTCGCCACCTTCAAGGCCGCACCCAGCCGATCGGCATCGAGGTTGGAGGCGCCGATGTTGCGGACCTTTCCTTCCGCGATCAGCTTTTGATAGGCGCCAAGCGTCTCCTCATAGGGCGTCGCATCATCGGCCCAGTGCGAGAAATAGAGGTCGATCACGTCCGTCTGCAGCCGCTTCAGCGATGCTTCGACTGCGCGGGCGATGTAGCCGGCGGAGAGGTCGCGCTTGCCCTGCCCCATGTCGGAGCCGACCTTGGTGATGACGACCACCTTGTCGCGGTTGCCGCGGCTCTTCATCCATCTGCCGATGATCGTTTCGGATTCGCCGCCGCTATTGCCCGGCGCCCAGCGCGAATAGACGTCGGCCGTATCGATCGTGTTGAGCCCAGCGGCAAAGGCATGATCGAGCAGGTCGAATGAGGTCTTTTCGTCTGCGGTCCAGCCGAAGACATTGCCGCCGAGCACCAGCGGCGCGATTTCGAGGTCGGTGCGTCCAAGACGTCGTTTCTGCAAGATCAGCTCTCCATGATTTTCGGGCCGTGCAAACGGCCTCATGGACAAGCTAGGCCGCGTCCCGCGACCGTTCAAACCCGAACCAGTGGATTTCCCGTCAAAAGATCGCGAACGTTTGCTCAGCTCGCGTCGAGCTGCCCCGCCACCCGCTCCAGCCAATGGTCGCGGATGCCAAGCGCTTCGAGGTGCCGGAGCGTGTTCATGACATATTCCTCGTTGCGCCCGGACTGCCCCACCGCGCTGGCGACGATGCGGGCCGCCTCGGCTTCGTGGAGGCCGCCGGCATATTGCTCGTGCTTGCGGTCGACCACATAACAAAGCGCCTCGACCTTGCCACCCGCATCGAGCCGCACCATATGGGTCCGCTCGAGATAGACGTTGGTGACCAGTTCGCGCTCGCGCAGATAGCCGACCACCTCCTCGCGCAGGTCGCCCGGCACGCGGAACGCCAGACCGACGCAGGAGCCGCCGCGATCGAGCCCCAGTACGAGGCCGGGGCGCTCGCGCGTGCCGCGATGCACATAGGAGCGCACGCAAAGCGAACGCCGATAGCCATGCAAATGCGCACGCCTGGTTTCAACATGCGCAAAACCTGGGCGCCAGATCAGCGAGCCATAGCCAAAAACCCAAAAATCGCCCATATCGCCAAGACAACTCCGTATGCAGCGCGCAGTGCTGCTTCGGGCCATGGGTAAAGTATCATCGCCAAAAGGGGAAACCGGTTTTTTGCTCCGCCGTCCTCCGGAACGGAAAAGACCGCCCCAGACCAAAGGATCGACGCAACGATGTCGGTAGAAGTGGGCAGCAAGCCAAATTACGGTCGCCGTGTCATGTGGCTGGCGTTCGTTGTCGTCATCCTGTGCGGCGGCTACACGCTGGGCTGGTTCTACCTGGCCGACAAGCTCGAGGCCAAGGCCAAGACCAGCCTTGCGGAGCTGAACCGTGACGGCGTCGTGGCCGAATGCACCAATCCGGTGGCGCGCGGCTTTCCGTTCCGCCTCGGCCTGTTCTGCGACCGCGTTGCCTTCGATGACGCCAAGCAGGGCTTCAGCGTCTCGGCTGGCAGTTTCCGGTCGGTCGGCCAGGTCTACGATCCCGCCCATCTGATCGCCGAACTGGACGGCCCGGCTCGCATAGACACGCCGCGAACCGAGCCGTTCGCGCTGGACTGGGATAATCTGCGCGCCAGCGTGCGGCTGGCCCGGCCGTTGCCGGAGCGGGTTTCGGTGGAAGGCCACCAGCTGAAGGCATCGACCGTCTCGGGCAAGTCGCTGGCGACCGTCGACACCTTCGAGGGGCACATGCGCCCTGACGGCGCCAATATCGACCTCGCCGGCACATTCTCCAACCTGTTGCTCGACTCCTCGCTGGTGCAGGGGCGAACCCTGCCGCTGTTGTCCGGCGACACCGACTTCACCATCAACAATGGCGTGGAGCTGGTCGGCAACCGGATACAGAGCCTGCGCGGCCAGTCCGGCACCATTCGCAACCTGGACCTGTCCACCAGCGAGAAGACCGGGATTTCGGTGACCGGGCCGTTCTCCGTCGATCAGGACGGGCTGCTCGATGCCGATCTTCGCGTGACGGTCCGCGACCCGCAGGGACTGGCGACGGTGCTGGGCGGCGTGCTGCCCGAAAAGAGCCGGGAAATCCAGCAAGGCTTCATGGGCCTGTCGATACTCGGGCCGTCGCCTTCGCTGCCGCTCAAGATCGTCAAGGGCAAGATCTCGCTTGCCTTCATCAAGCTCGGCCAGGTTCCGCCGCTGCAATAGCGCGACGGGAAACGACGACGCGGGGCCAACCCCGCGTCGTGACTAACGATAACGCCAGAAGCGTCAGCCCTTCGCCAGCTTCTCCGGATGCGCCACGACCTGGCGGCCGAAGTCCGGTGCGTCGATCTCCTGGCCCGCCTCGATGATCGAGCGGCGGATGGCGCGGGTGCGCGTGAAGAGATCGAACAGCTTTTCGCCGTCTCCCCAGCGTATGGCGCGCTGCAGCGAAGCCAGGTCTTCCGAGAACCGCGCCAGCATCTCCAGGATCGCGTCCTTGTTGTGCAGGCACACGTCGCGCCACATCGTCGGATCGGATGCGGCGATGCGGGTGAAGTCGCGGAAACCCGAGGCCGAATACTTGATCACCTCGGACTTGGTCACCGTCGCCAGATCGTCGGCGGTGCCGACGATGTTGTAGGCGATGATGTGCGGCAGGTGCGAGACGATGGCCAGCACCATGTCGTGGTGCTCGGGGTCCATCGTGTCGATGTTGGAGCCGCAGCGGCGCCAGAATTCCGACAGCTTCTCCTGCGCCTCCGGGTCAGTGCCTGGCAGCGGCGTCAGGATGCACCAGCGGTTTTCGAACAGCTCGGCAAAGCCGGCGTCGGGGCCGGACTTTTCCGTGCCTGCCAGCGGGTGGCCGGGAATGAAGTGCACACCTTCGGGGAGATGCGGCTTCATCTGGGCGATGACGGAGCCCTTTGTGGAGCCGACATCGGTGAGGATGGCGCCCGGCTTCAGCGCCGGCGCGATCTCCTCGGCAACCGCGCCGGACGAGCCGACCGGCACCGAGACGATGACGAGGTCGGCGTCCTTCACCGCCTCGGCGGCGCCGGTGGAGTAGGAATCGCCGAGACCCAGTTCCTCGGCACGCTTCAGCGTTTCGGGGCTGCGGGTGGCGATGGCGATATGGCTTGTGAGGCCTTCACGACGGATGACGCGCGCCAGCGACGACCCGATCAGGCCGATGCCGACGAGGGCGATCTTCTCGAACAATGGAGCGGACATTTTCTAACTTTTCAAAAACTCGGTGAGTGCGGCGACTACGCCGCGATTGGCTTCTTCGGTTCCGACTGTCATCCGCAGCGCGTTGGGAAAACCGTAGCCTGCAACGCGCCGCAGAATATAACCGCGAGCGCTCAGATAGTCGTCGGCCGATGCCGCCGAGTGCTTCCCCTCGTCCGGGAAGTGAATGAGGATGAAATTGCCGACGCTGGGGGTAACCCTCAGGCCAAGTTGCGTCAGATGTGCCGCAAGCCAGGGCAGCCACTTGTCGTTATGTTCCACGGTGTGCTCGACATGGGCGCGGTCGCGCATGGCGGCCACGCCGGCCTCGATGGCCATGGCATTGACGTTGAACGGTCCGCGCACGCGGTTGAGCGCGTCGACGATATGCGTCGGCGCATAGGCCCAGCCGATGCGCGCGCCGCCAAGACCGTGGATCTTGGAGAAGGTGCGGGTCATGACCACGTTCTGCGACGTCGAGACGAGCTCGATGCCGGACTCATAGTCGTTGCGGCGCACATATTCGGCATAGGCCGCATCGAGCACCAGAAGCACGTGCTTGGGCAGCGCGGCATGCAGACGGCGCACTTCCTCGTAAGGGATGTAGGTGCCGGTCGGATTGTTCGGATTGGCCAAGAAGACGATCTTGGTCTTGTCAGTCACTGCCGCGAGAATGGCGTCGACATCGGCCGTCTCGTTGCTTTCCTTGGCCACCACTGGCACCGCGCCGGCAGCCTGGATGTAGATGCGGTAGACCAGGAAACCGTGCTCTGTGAAGACGCCTTCGTCGCCCGGCCGCAGATAGGTCTGCGCCAGAAGGCCGATGATCTCGTCCGAGCCGTTCGAGCAGATGATATTGGCCGGGTTCAGGCCGTAAACCTCGCCGATCGCCTCGCGCAGCTTGGTCGCCGAACCATCCGGATAGAACTCCATCCGCGTGGCGGCATCGCGCACCGCCTCGATAGCCGCCGGCGAAGCGCCGAGCGGATTTTCGTTCGACGAAAGCTTGTGAACCTTGTCGACGCCGGCCGGCGCGCTGCTCTTGCCGGGCACATAGGCCGCAATGTCCATGATGCCGGGTTTGGGCTGCGGGCGGCTCACGTCATTGGCGTTCGTCATGGCTGAAAGTATCCGGCTTTCTGAGGTGTGAATGGATGCAGCGGAAATACAAGCCGGGGCGCGGATTGTCGAGGAAAAGCTTTGCCGTTGACGTCGCCCGAGCGCAGCCGTAAAAGACTTCTACGTTCCGTGGTGATTTGGCCGGTCGGCTTGCAGCCACGTTAAATAAGTCGCTAAAGGGACCGAAGACGATAAATTCGTTCGGACCGGTCGCGATTTTTCGCCGCCGGTTTTTTTGTTTTGGAGCTTGTGTGATGCCGATCAAGATTCCCGATCAGCTCCCCGCCCGCGAGGTGCTCGTACGCGAGGGCGTATCCGTCATGGACGAACGGACGGCGCTGCGCCAGGACATCCGTCCGCTGCAGATCGGGCTCCTGAACCTGATGCCGAACAAGATCCGCACCGAGACGCAGTTTGCGCGGCTGATCGGCGCCTCGCCGCTTCAGGTCGAACTGACGCTGGTGCGCATCGGCAACCACAAGGCCAAGAATACGCCCGAAGAGCACCTCATCTCCTTCTACCAGACCTGGGAGGAGGTGAAGGAACGCAAGTTCGACGGTTTCATCGTCACCGGGGCGCCCGTTGAGCTCTTGCCCTTCGAGGACGTCACCTATTGGGACGAGCTGAAAAGCATCCTCGATTGGACGACCACCAACGTCCATTCCTCCAACTTCATCTGCTGGGGAGCCATGGCCGCCGCCTGGCACTTCCACCGCGTTCCGAAATACACGCTCGACAAGAAGGCCTTCGGCGTTTTCCGGCATCGAAACAACGCCCCCGCCTCGCCCTATCTCGCGGGCTTTTCGGACGACTTCGCCATTCCGGTCTCACGCTGGACGGAGGTGCGCAGCGCCGACATCCCGTCCGGCTCAGGCCTCGACCTGCTGATGGAGTCGGACGTCACCGGCCCCTGCCTGGTGGCCGAGGCAACCGGCAACCGGCTCTACATGTTCAACCACATCGAATACGATTCCACCTCGCTGAAGGAGGAATACGACCGCGACGTGGCCGCCGGCGTGTCGATCGAAGTGCCGCATGGTTATTACCCGGACGACGATCCGGCCCGCCGCCCGCTCAACCGCTGGCGCTCGCACGCGCATCTGCTTTTCGGCAACTGGATCAACCAGGTCTACCAGACCACGCCCTACGACCTGGAAGACGTCGGACAGCTCCCTCAGCCCGACATGGCATAAGCCTCATAAGGGCTAGGCGCACGACATGACTGGCGCGCGAGGGCCCGCGCCAGCAGGTCGCACACAATGTCACAAAGCAGCGCCTTTCCGCAGCTATAGTCGCTAAATCGCACCGTGGCCGGGCTATGCATTTTGCCCGACCCGGCGAATACCTATATCTGCGCGAAAGGCCTTGGTGCATCTCGCGCAAAAGGGTAGTGAAGAGTGCACGCGCCTATGCCAAGGAGAACCTTCTGTTGAGCGAAATGGAATCCGGGACCGCCAAACGCGAACCCCGCCTGCTCGGGCTCTCCACGCCTGCCCGCATCCCGCTCATCCCTCCGCTCACGGCGGCGCGCTGGCTGCTTGTTCTCATCGTTGCCGCCGGCATCTATTTCTTCAACGGCTTCCTGGTGCCGGTGCTGGCCGCGCTCGTCATCGCCTTTGCCAGCTGGCCGCTCTACCGCCGGCTGCTCGACGCGGTTTCGGGCAACCGCACCGTTGCCGCCACGCTGGCGATCCTGTTCATCGTCGCCTTCCTGGTGGTGCCGATCGTGCTGGCGGGCATCTATACGGTCAACGAAGTGCGCGAATGGTTCAGCTGGGCGGTCGAGACCAACCGCAACGGCGCGCCGACGCCCGAATGGATGACCGCCCTGCCCATCATCGGCGAGTGGGCGGATGAGCAGTGGACGCGCTATATCGGCCACCCCGGCGCCATCGGCGAACTCATCCAGATCGTCAGCGGCGCCAATATCGGCAGCATCTATCGCGGCGTATTGGCGGCCGGCGGCGGCGCCTTCAACCTGCTGCTGACGCTGCTGTTCATGCTGATTGCGCTGTTCTTCGTCTATCGCGACGGCGAAAGCTTCGCCAAGCAGGTCGGCAGGCTCGGCGAGCGCATCCTGCCAACGCGCTGGGAGCGGATTTCCGGCGTGGTGCCGGCGACCATCAGTTCCACCGTGACCGGCATGACGCTGATCGCCATCGGCGAAGGCGTGGTGCTGGGCATCGCCTACTGGATCGCCGGCGTTCCCTCCCCGGTCACGCTCGGCGTGCTGACCGGCGTCATGGCGCTGATCCCCGGCGGCGCACCGCTGTCTTTCACGCTGGTCTCGGCCTATCTGGTGGCACGCGGCACGCCCATCGCCGGCATTGCCCTGCTTGCCTGGGGCTCGATCGAACTCTTCATCGTCGACAAGACGCTGCGGCCCAAGCTGGTCGGCGGACCGATCAAGCTGCCCTTCCTGCCCACCTTCTTCGGCCTGATCGGCGGCGTGAAGACCATGGGCTTCCTGGGCCTGTTCATCGGCCCGGTGCTGATGGCGCTGCTGGTTGCGATCTGGCGCGAATGGCTGCGTGAGGTAGAGCAGACCGACGGGGCATCCGTCAGCGTGGCTCAGATGACCGACGAGATGCTGCCCGAACGGGAGCCGAAACGGCTCATAGGATCGGAGTAATCCCGCCGGACGCCGGGCGCGCGGGTCAGCGCGCCTTCAGGCTTGCCGAAATCAGTCTATCGGCATTTTCAGCCACCGAAGCGGCGGGGCCGCCGGGGCCGAACAGCTGGCCGGAAACATAGGCGCCTTCGAGCAGAAGAAGCAGGCCGTCGCCCAGCGTGTCGGCGTCTTCCGCACCCATTTCAGCGGCCATGGCGCGCAGGCGCCGGCGCAGCTCGCGCTTGTTTTCCTCGCCCACCTGGCGCGCCGGATGGCCATGCTCGGGATATTCGATCGCCGCATTGGTCATGCCGCAGCCGCGGTAATCGGTCTGCACCGCACGGTGACCGACCCGGGTCAGGAAGGCGCGGATCTGGCTGCGCGGATCGCCGGGATGCGCCGACACCGCCTGGTCGAAACGCTCCCAGAACTCCACCTCGTAGTTACGCAGATAGGTGGCGGCGAGTTCGTCCTTCGAGGAAAAGCTGCGATAGAGGCTCGGCTTGGTGACACCCGCCTGCCGCACGATCTCGTCGACGCCGATGGCGCGAATGCCCTCACGGTAAAACAGGTTGCGCGCCACGCCCAGTATGCGTTCGGCCGCGCGCGGCTGATGCTGCCCCGCCTCGCCCGGCTTGGCAGTTTCTGTCAGCTGTGTGGTGCTCGTCTTGGTCGCCATGCATGTGCTCTCTTGACTTTGTTACTGACCGGTACGTACATAGGCAATCCGCAACGTACCGGTCAGTAACATGAACATAGTTCAAAATCGTCCCTTTGGCCAGCGCTACGCTTTCGTGGTCGTCGGGGTCATATTTCTGTCGCTACTGATCGCTGCCGGGCTGCGTTCGACGCCCAGCGTGCTGATGCTGCCGCTGGAGGAGGCCTTCGGCTGGCGTCGCGATACCATTTCGGTGGCCGCCGCGGTCGGCATCTTCCTTTATGGCCTGGCCGGTCCCTTCGCCGCCGCGCTGATGGAGCGGGTCGGCCTGCGCCGCACGGTGCTGGCTTCGCTGGCGCTCATGTCCGTTTCGACCGCCTCCAGCCTGCTGATGACCCAGTCCTGGCAGCTGGTGCTCACCTGGGGCGTCTTTTCCGGCATCGGCTCGGGCGCGGTAGCCAGCGTGCTCGGCGCAACGATCGTCAACCGCTGGTTCAAGACCAATCGCGGCCTGATGATGGGCCTGATGTCGGCCTCCAGCGCCACCGGCATGCTGGTGTTTTTGCCCTTCCTCGCGGCTTTGGCACAGTCTGGCGGCTGGCAGCCGGTCGTCATCGCGGTTTCGGTCGCCACCGCAGCACTCGTGCCGCTGGTCTATCTTTTCGTGCCCGAGCGACCGTCCTCCATCGGCATCACGCGCTATGGCGCCGAGCCGGGTGAGATCGAGCAGCCCTCGCTCGCAGCCAGCGGCAACTTCCTGACCATAACCTTCGGCACGCTCGCCCAGGCCGCCAAGACCCGCGTGTTCTGGTATCTCTTCGCCACTTTCTTCATCTGCGGCTTCACCACCAACGGGCTCGTCGGCACCCATCTCATCGCCTTCTGCGGCGACATGGGCATTCCCGAGGTGCGCGCCGCCAGCCTTCTGGCGCTGATGGGCATTTTCGACCTCATCGGCACGACGCTTTCGGGCTGGCTGACCGACCGCTTCGATCCGCGAAAGCTGCTCGGCGTCTATTACGGCATACGCGGTCTTTCGCTGGTCTATCTGCCCTATTCCGGCTTTTCGGGCGTCAGCCTGACCATCTTCGCCGTGCTCTACGGGCTCGACTGGATCGCCACCGTGCCGCCGACCCTCAGACTCTCGAACGAAGCCTTCGGCGACCGCTCGGGACCGCTGGTGTTCGGCTGGGTCGTGGCCGGCCATCAGGTGGGCGCCGCCACGGCCGCCTTCTTCGGCGGCGCGCTGCGCGAAATGCAGGGCGACTACGTTCTCGCCTTCCAGATTGCCGGCATGACCGCGATTGCCGCCGCCGCGCTCTCGCTGCTGATCGAACCGAGCGAGACGCTGCGCCGCCGCGCCGCACAGCCGGCGTGACGCCTAGCGAGGTCCTCGCCGTTCCCGCGCGTGCTGGCCCGCGCCCTGCGGCGACAGCACCGGCACGAAGACCCGGCGGGAAGCGCGCTGCGCCACAGGCAGGCCCTGATAGAGGCGTTTTTGCGCCTCTACTACGATGACGCCTGAGAAGATCGGCCAGAAGCGCCGGCCGCTGCGTTCCAATATGTTGTGCAGCCGCATCACCGTCCGCGTGTGCGACGGCGGGAACAAAAGCGCCTCCGACCACGCCGCCGGCGTGAAATTGGCGTCGCGCAGCAATTCGTTGAGCTGGCTGCGGGAAAACGGTCGGCCGGTGCCGAAAGGCGTGTGCTCGAAGCGCGCCCAGACGCCGCGTCGATTGGGCACCACGATGACGACGCGGCCCGCCGGCGACAGCACGCGCCAGATTTCCTTGAGCGTCTCGCGCGGATTTTCGGCATGCTCCAGCGAATGGACCAGCAGCATCCGGTCGATCGAGGCGTCGGGCAGCGGCAGTTCCTCGTCGAACACCAGCGCCGTGGCCGAAGGCCGTGCCGGCGGCCAGCCCACCGCCCCTTGCGTCGCCGGCATGAAGGCAAAGACCCGTTCGGTGTCGGCGCCGAAGCGGTCGAGCCAGGGCAGCGCATAGCCCAGCCCCACCAGCCGCTCGCTGGGTATTTTCTGCCAGATCGCGGCAAGCGCCATGCCGATCGCCTCTTCGACCGCGTGGCCCAGCGGCGTGCCGTAGAAGGAATGCAGGTCGACGATGTCCGAATTCATGCCTACGACGGTAGCGGCGTTGCGGTCGCAGCACAACAAGGCGCTCCCCAAAGCCGTCCGTTGCAGCAAGTCTGCCGTCGTGTTTTACGAGAACGGTAAAGTTCCAGTTCGCGAGCAAGCATGGTCGACCTTCTCGTCACTTACATGGAAATGACCCATCCGCCGGAAGGCGCGGCGCTTTCCGTGCCCGCCGCCGCGGCCAGCATCGGGCGAGAGACGCTGACGCCTGAGGACTATCTTGCACTGTATCGCGCTGTCGGCGCGCCGCTGAACTGGGACCACCGATTGCGAATGCCTTCCGACCAGCTTCGCGACTTCCTCGGCGATTGCGCCACACATGTCTATGTCCTGCGGCTCGATGGCCGGGCCGTCGGTCTTTGCGAATTCGAAGGCGTCGGCCGACGAGAAGTGGAGCTCGTCCATTTCGGGCTGAGCCCCGAGGTTCAAGGACAAAAACTCGGTCCATGGCTCCTGGATCGAGCACTGCGCGAAATCTGGTCGCATGGGCCGAGCCGCGTTTGGCTTCACACCGACACCTGGGACCATCCGAAGGCAAAATCGGTCTACCAGCGCGCCGGCTTCCACACCTTTGCCGAACGGATGGAAACTTTCCCTGATTGAGGAGGAAGTTCGCCCGGCAATACGGCCCGGCCGGGGATGACAGAGGGCACCTGCCGCCCTATCGTCCCCCGCGACAAGGAGACCACCGATGACGATCGAGATCGAACAGTTCATGTGCCGCAGCGACAATTTCGGCGTGCTCCTGCACGATACCGAAAGCGGCGAGACCATACTGATCGACGCGCCGGAAGAGGCGCCGATCCTGGCGGCCGTCCAGCGCACCGGCTGGGCGCCGACGATGATCCTCAACACCCATCACCATGGCGACCACGTCGAGGCCAACCAGCCGCTGAAGAAGCGTTTCGACCTCAAGATCGTAGGCCCCAAGGCGGAGGCCTCGAAGATACCCGGCATAGACGAGGCGGTGGAGGAAGGTGCGGCCATCCCCTTCGGCAACCACCTCGTCTACGTGATCGAGACGCCGGGCCACACCGCCGGGCATATCTCCTACTACATTCCCACCCAGAACCTGGCCTTTACCGGCGATACGCTCTTTTCGCTCGGGTGCGGGCGCCTGTTCGAGCGCCCGGCAGCGGTCATGCTCGAATCGCTGAAGAAACTTGCCGCCCTGCCGCCTGAAACCGCGGTCTATTGCGGTCACGAATACACCCAGGCCAATGCGCGCTTTGCGCTGACCGTCGACCCGACCAATTCAGCGCTAAAAGAGCGTGCGGCCAAGGTGGACCGGCTTCGTGCCGACGGCAAGCCGACGCTGCCCAGCACGATCGGCGAGGAGATGGCCACCAACCCCTTCCTGCGCTGGCACGACCCGGCGATCCGCCGCAACCTGCGCATGGAGAATGCACCCGACGAGGCGGTGTTCGCCGAAATCCGCAAGCGCAAGGACATATTCTGATGACGGGCGAGATGAACGCGGCATCGATCATCCAAAAGCTCGGCATGCAGCGGCATCCCGAGGGCGGCTGGTATGTGCAGACCTTTCGCGACGCCACCGCCCACAACCCGCGCGGCCACTCGACGGCGATCTACTTCCTGCTCGAGGCGGGCGACGTGTCGGCCTGGCACCGGGTCAAGGACGCCGCCGAGATCTGGCACTATTATGCCGGCGCGCCGATCGAGATCACCATGCATGAGGAAGGGCGCGGCGTGACCCGCCACCGGCTGGGGCCGGACCTTTTTGCCGGCGAGCGGCCGCAGCACATCGTGCCGGCGGGCTATTGGCAGACGGCGAAAAGCCTCGGCGACTGGACGCTGGTGGGCTGCACGGTTGCGCCGGGATTCGAGTTCTCGCAATTCGAAATGGCGGAGGAAGGCTGGGAGCCGAGCGCCAAGGACTGAGGCCGTTAGGCCGCCATCAAGAAACCCAGCGTGATCAGCGCCTGTGCCGCGTAGTAGAGCGCCCACACCGCGTGGCGCATCCAGAACCGCTGCGTCGAGCCCGCGACAAGCAGAAATTTCTCCGTCGCCAGCAAGGCGTCGGAGGCGATGAACAGCAAAGCGCCCACGATGATCCGCCAGTCGGGCAGCGTGAGTGCGGCCAGCCCCATGGCCAGGATAGCCGCGACATAGACGGCAATCGGCAGCCTGAGCGCAGCTTCAACACGCGGCCACAGCGCCGCCAGCATCAGAAGCGCGAAGATTACGATGATAATGCCGATGATGAGCCGGGGCGACGTCAGGAGCACTCCCAGCCCGCCGCCCGAATGTGCGAACAGCGCGACATAGAGCAGATGCGCCAACAGGAAGCTGGCAAGCCCGCCGAGGAACGCCTTCTCATGTTCGCGCGACAGGACGGCATCGCCGAGCGCGCTGAGCGCCAGCGCCCCGGCCAGCAGCAACGGCCCGCGAGCCATCACCACCAGCGCCGCCAGGAGCGCGACGGGGATGGTCTTCACCACCGTGCGCCTGAGCGACACCGGCGTGTCGAGCAGGAAGAAATACACGCAGGCCGAGGCCACCGAAAACAGCAGCATGCCGTTGGCCGTCGCTTCGAGACCGCCGGCGAAGGGCATCATGCTTCCGCTCCCGCCGGCCGGCTCTTGCCGAACAGCATGGATTTGGCGGCCAGCACCGCGCCGCCGGTGATCAGTACGCAGGCGGCAATGATGCTGGGCGTCGGCTCGGCGAAGCCCGCGAGGATCAGCACCAGTGTGGAAAGCAGCGGCGCGGCATAGCTCGCCGCACCCAGCACCTGGATGTTGCCGCGCTTGACGCCATGGTCCCACGCATAGAAAGCGGCGCCCACGGGCATCAGCCCAAGGCCGAGCACCGCCAGCCACTGGCCGGCATTGGCCGGCAGCACGGTTTCTTCCAGCATCAAATGGCACAGGAGCGACAGGATGGCGGTGGCCGCGCAGAACCAGGTCACGATGGTCGTCGGCACCGCCGGGAAGCGGCGCGACAGGAGCGAGTAGCTCGACCATACGAAGGCGCAGACGCCGGCCATGGCGTAGCCAAAGGTGTAGCGGCTGTCGAAGGCGAGCCCACCACCCTTGGTGACGATGAGGAAAGTGCCGGCCAGCCCCAGAAGCGCGCCGGCGATGTGATTCCAGCGCAGCCGCTCGCCCGGCATCAGCGCCGAGCCGAGCACGATCAGCAGCGGCCATAGATAGGCGATCAGGCTTGCCTCCACCGCCGGCGCGTTGCGCAGCGCAGTGAAGTAGAAAAAGTGGTAGCCGAACAGGCCGGCAATGCCGATGACCCAGACCTGCGCCGGGATTTTCGGCTGCACTGCGGGCTGCTTCATGAACAGCCGCGCAACCAGGCCCACGCATGTGCCGATTGTGAAGGTGATGGCCGAGAGCAGGAAGGGCGGAACCTGGCCCGACGCGTCGGTCAGCAGCGCCAGAAGCGCCCACATGGCGACGGCCGAGAAGCCGATAAGCGTGGCACGACCCATATTCCCCCCGATCGGGGCTTCTAGCCTGCCCCTAATTCAGCGCTTCGAACTTCCTCGCCCGGATTGTTATGGTGCCGATCTGCGTGCCTACCGTGGCGTAGATAGGCGCATATACCCCGGTTGAGCCGACAGGCGCAAACGAGATGGCGATCTGGGCACGGTTTTTCAGATATTCGATCGACTTGTGGTTCTTCTTGTAGCCGGCCACCGGCACGAAGCGCGCGCTGCAGACAATCGAATCGCCCTCATATCCCGGGATGGATATCGGCCCGGTCGACACATAGCTCAGCACCAGGTTGGCCCGCATCTCGCCATCGAACATCTTGACCGTGCGGCCGCAGACATTCTCGGGCTTGTCGGCGCGGATCAGCGTTGCCGAAAGCGGGTCGGTCACCGCCCGCAGATCGCCGTCGCTCACCGGGACCCAGTCGTCCCCATGCTTGTCGAGCGGTGGAATGTTGACCACCTTGCTGACGCTGGCGCCCGAAAAGCCGATCTCGGTTTTCTTCTTCTTTTTGCCGGACGTGTAGTTGGTCACGAAGTCTTCCGGCCGCGGATCGTTCCCGGCGAAACGCCCGGTGGCCTTAACCGTGCCCTTGGTGTCGTCGAATATCTGCGCGATGCCCGCGCTCGACATGCTGCCGCTGACGGAGAAGCTGTCGCCGTTAAACGTGCTGTCGAACTTGGAACGCGCGATGGTGAGACCAAGATAGGAGACGACGTATTCGCTGCGGAACGATGCGGCGGAAGCCGTATCCGCAAACAGCGACGTGAGAAGGACGGCAGCTGCCGTCGAAGCCGTCGGAAAAATGCTCGCCATGGGTGGCGCCCTCTATGCCTGGCGCATCCGGTCGGACGCGCAAAAGTCCCTTCAAAAGTCATCAAACGCATGAATCCGGCAGATATATGGGCCAGTACAGGCGCCTTGCCAGTCCCCTGGCGCGCGCGAGCCGGCGGGGTTTACAGTACCCTTATTGCGCTGCACCATCAGACTATGGGATAGCTCACCCCCCTTGCGATGTACGGTAGCCGAAAGCCGGCACCATCCAGGGACCATGAAATCTGGAGACTCTTGCATGAACAATCCAATCTCCGCCGCGACCGCCGGCAGGGCATTCGTGCCGCTTCGCCTGGCCGACAGGCCGCTTGCTCTGCGCGCCGCCGTCGTGGCTCTGGGCACGCTGTTTCTGGCCGCCTCGTCCTGGGTCGAGGTGCCGATGGTTCCGGTGCCGATGACCATGCAGACCTTTGCGGTTACGCTGATCGGCGCGCTCTATGGCTGGCGCCTCGGCGCGATCACCGTGCTTGCCTGGCTGGGTGAGGCCGTCGTCGGCCTACCGGTGCTGGCAGGTGGCGCCGGCGGCCTGGCTTATTTTGCCGGCCCGACGGCGGGCTATCTGTTCGCCTTCCCGATCGCGGCCGCCATGGTCGGTTGGCTCGCCGAGCGCGGCTGGACCGGCAACGGCAAGCTCCTGCGCAGCTTCGCCGCCATGCTTCTCGGCAACGCCTTCATCCTGGTTATGGGCGGCGCCTGGCTGGCCGCGCTGATCGGTGCCGGCGATGCCATGACCTATGGCGTGACGCCCTTCATCCTCGGCGCTATCGTCAAGTCGGCACTGGCCACGGCGAGCGTCGAGGCGACCCGCCGCGCCGGCAAGCGCTAGGCATCGGCCCATGACCGTCCGTATTCGCGCCCATCACCTGCTCTGCATGCTGACCTATGTCGGCAAGGGCTATAGCGGCGCGTTTACGGCCAACTATGACAAGATCGTCGAACGGCTCGGCACTGGGGAAGACATGCTTCTCGTCGCCGGGCCGGACGACATCTGCACACCGCTGCTGGCCGACAGAGAAGAACACTGCTTCGGCCAGAGCGTGATCGAGCGTGACGAAAGTGCTGCGAAAGCCGTGGAATCGCTGCTTGGTCAGCCGATTTCACCCGGCGAGCACATCGTGCTCGACGCCGGAAAACTGACCGAAATGCGTGCGGCTTTCCGTACCGGCGGCATCCGCCAGGCTTGCGTCGGCTGCGAATGGCACGCCCTCTGCACGGCGATTGCCGAGGGTAACTTCCCGAATACCCGTCTCGTGATGAAGCCCGAGCCTTGACGGGTCGGTTGATTCCCACTATGGACAGCCAACTTTTCCATGCGGCCGCTTGACCAGACTGCGCGCCATGCACTTTGTTGGTGCGCCGCAGTCGCATTGGCCCGTTTAGAACGAAGGTAGTGAAAATGTCTCGCGCTTGTGAATTGACCGGCAAGGCCGTTATGACCGGCAACAATGTCAGCCACGCCAACAACAAGACCCGGCGTCGCTTCCTGCCGAATCTCGTCAACGTGACGCTGATCTCCGAAGCGCTGAACCAGAACGTGCGCCTGCGCATTTCGGCCAACGCCCTGCGTTCGGTCGAGCATCGCGGTGGCCTCGACGCCTTCCTGGCCAAGGCCGATGTCGCCGAGCTGTCGCAGCGCGCCCGCCTGCTGAAGAAGCAGGTCGCCAAGAAGCTGGCCGAACAGACCGCCTGATTCTTTCCGGCGGGGGACGACCGCCTGGCAGCGAGCGCGACCGGCCACTTTGGCAGAAGTCGCGCTCCACTGGTTCCATCACCCAGGTTAAAAAAATGAATTCTTCTACGCGTTATTTGCCCTTTGTGGTCGCCATGGCGGTTGTCGTCGTGGCATCGAACATCCTTGTGCAGTTTCCCGTGCAAGGACAGGTCGGCTCCCTGCAGCTTGCCGACATCCTGACCTGGGGCGCCTTCAGCTATCCCGCAGCTTTCCTCGTGACCGATCTCGCCAACCGGCGTTACGGCCCGCATATGGCACGCCGCGTTGTGTTCATCGGCTTCATGACCGCCGTGATCTGCTCGATCATCGTGCCGCCGCTGCTGTTCCGTTACGGGCTGATCGAGATCGGCACGCCGATCGACCGGCTGGCGCGCATCGCCACCGCTTCGGGCACCGCCTTCCTGTTCGGCCAACTGCTCGACATCACCGTGTTCAACTGGCTGCGCCGGCAGAGCTGGTGGCGCGCGCCCGTGTTCGGCTCGCTGGTCGGCTCGTTCATCGACACCATCATCTTCTTCTCCATCGCCTTCGCCCCGGCCTTTGCCTTCATCGGGCCCAACGAACCCTTCGCGCTGGAGAACGCGCCGCTATTCGGCGTGCTACAGACGGAAGCCGCGCGCTGGCAGTCCTGGGCGCTGGGCGACCTGTCGATGAAGCTGCTGATCGCGGTCTTCGCGCTGATTCCCTACCGGCTCATCGCAGCGCGCTGGAGCCAGCCGGTGGTGGCCGCATAGCCGATGCTGCCCTGGGTCCAGCTTGATTCCGCAATGGCGCCGGGTGGCGGCGAGCTTCGCCTGAAGCAACGCGGCACGGAATTCTCCATCATGCTCGGCACCAACGAGCTGATGAACAGCCGGCTCAGCGGCTCCGAGGAGGCGCTGGCAAGACTGTCCTGCCAGAAGATTGGCGACCGCCGCGCACCGCACATCCTGATCGGTGGGCTGGGCATGGGTTTTACCCTGCGCGCCGCCCTTTCCGAACTTGGCCCGGACGCCCGCGTCACCGTCGCGGAACTAGTACCCTCGGTCGTTGCCTGGGGGCGCGGCCCGATGGCGGAAGTGTTCGATGGCTGCCTCGACGATCCGCGCGTTACCGTGCGGGAATCGGATGTCGGACTGCTGATCAAATCCGCAAATGCCGGCTACGACGCCATCCTGCTCGACGTGGACAACGGGCCCGACGGCCTGACGCGCCCGGCCAATGACGCCCTCTACAGCCTAACCGGACTGAACACTGCCCGCGCAGCCTTGCGGCCCGGTGGCGTGCTGGCCGTATGGTCCTCGGGGCCGGACCGGTCGTTCACGAGCAGACTCCGCCAGTCAGGCTTTGCGGTCGAGGAAGAAAATGTTCGTGCCGGCCGCAAGCGCGGCGCAAGGCACGTTATCTGGCTGGCCACCAAGCCTTAAGCCACCCCCGAATCGGTCGGCCCAAAACTTAGCTAGCGGTCGATTCGCGTCGACAGGATGATCGAAGACAGCGTGCGCTCGACGCCCTCGAGCGCCCCGATCCGATCGATCAGCGCATCGAGATCGCGCACCGAGGGCGCCTCCACGATGATGATCATGTCGAAATTGCCGCTCACCGAATGCAGGGTGCGCACCTCCGGAATGCGCCGCAGCACCGCCTCGACGGGAGCCGCCAGCTTAGGTAGCGCGGTGACCAGAATGTGCGCCCGGACGAGGTTTTTCTCGTAATCGGGCGACAGTTTCACGCTGTAGCCGTCGATTACCCCGCTCTTTTCCAGCCGCTCCAGCCGGCTTTGAACCGTGGTGCGCGACACGCCGAGCCTGCGCGCCAGCTCGGCGGTGGAGGCGCGGGCATTCTCGCGCAGCAGGGCAATGAGGGCACGGTCGGCTTCGGTCGTCATAATGCTCAATCTGTTCGGCGAACTGTCTAGATTGTATCGATGTTTTGTACAAAGCGATACTGTCATCCGACGTGCCGCGCCCCTAAAACAAAATCAGATTTTTACTTTTCGAGGGGCATTGCCATGAAAGAGATCGTCATCGTCGGCGCCGGAAAAATCGGTGCAACCATTGCAGATATGCTGGCCGACACGGGCGACTATCGCGTCACCGTGGTCGACCGCTCGCAGGCCCAGCTCGACGCGCTGGAAGTTGGTGGCAATATCGCCACGCGCCAGCTCGACATCGGCCAGGACGGCGTGTTGGAAAGCGTTCTTGCCGGCAAGTTCGCCGTGCTGAGCGCGGCTCCCTTCCACCTCACCACCAAGATCGCGGAGGCGGCCGCAAAGACCGGCGTGCACTACCTCGACCTCACCGAGGACGTCGCCAGCACCCGCCGCGTGAAGGAACTGGCCGCCAGCGCCTCCTCCACCTTCATCCCCCAGTGCGGCCTGGCGCCGGGCTTCATCTCCATCGTCGCCAGCGATCTGGCCAAGAACTTCGACACGCTGGACAGCCTGCGCATGCGCGTCGGCGCCCTGCCGCAGTACCCCTCCAATGCGCTGAACTACAACCTCACCTGGAGCACGGACGGCGTCATCAACGAGTATATCGAGCCGTGCGAAGCCATCGTGAACGGCGAGCTGACCGAAGTGCCGGCGCTGGAGGAACGCGAGGAATTCTCGCTCGACGGCGTGACATATGAGGCCTTCAACACCTCGGGCGGTCTCGGCACGCTCTGCGAGACGCTGAAGGGCAAGGTGCGTACGCTCAACTACCGCACCATCCGCTATCCCGGCCACGTGGCGCTGATGAAGGCGCTTCTGAACGATCTCGGCTTGCGCCATCGCCGCGAAGTGCTCAAGGACATTTTTGAAAACGCCCTTCCGGCGACGCTGCAGGACGTGGTGGTGATCTTCGTCACCGTCTCGGGCCGCAAGAATGGCCGGCTGCTTCAGGAAACCTACGCCAACAAGATCTACAGCCGCCGCGTCGGCGAAATGGTGCGCAGCGCCATCCAGATCACCACGGCTTCCGGCATCTGCGCCGTGCTCGATATGCTGGCCAATGGCGCCCTGCCGCAGAAGGGCTTTGTCCGCCAGGAAGACATCGCGCTCGAAGCCTTCCTCGCCAACCGCTTCGGCCGCAACTACGCTCAGGCCGTCGGCTCCACGCTGGCTGCGTAAGCACATAGCGGCTTCTGCTGAAGACCGCGCATCAAAAGGCCCGGATGCCTTCAGGCGTCCGGGCCTTTTTTGTCATTTGGCCGGAAGGCGCGCGTCGATCCAGTCGACAATGTCCTGCATCACCTGCTCCTTGCCGACATCGTTGAGCAGGTCGTGGTAGTGGCCCTCATAGAGCTTCAGCGTCTTGTCGGACGAGCCGGCCGTGTCGAAGAACAGCTTGCTGCCGCGCGGCTTGGTGGCCTTGTCGGCCGTGCCGTGCAGGATGAGCAGCGGCAGGGTGATCAGCGAAAACTCCTTCTTCAGCCTTTCGTCGGCGCGCACCATTTCGGCCACCGTCTTGGTCGGCTGCGATTCGTGAACGGTGAGCGGGTCGGCGTTCATCGCCTTCACCACCGCTCGATCGCGCGAAAAATCCTCGTTTTTCAGCGCCAGCACATGCGCGTGCGGCGCGACATGGCTGAGCCCCTTGAGCACGGCCAGCGCGAAGTCCGGCGCCGGCACCTGATGGGCAAAGCTCTCGCAGATCAGCCCCGCCAGCTCGGACTGGTTCTCGATCGCATAGATGCACGAGACGACCCCGCCGGCGCTGTGGCCGAGCAGGAAAGCCGGCAAGCCGCGCTCACGCGACTTGGCGATATAGATCATGCTGGAGACATCGCTGACATAGTCGGCGAAGCTTTCCACATAGTAGCGCTCGCCATCCGAATGTCCCCTCCCCCTCAGATCGAGCGCATAGACGGCCAGCCCATGCGCAACGAGTTGGCGGGCCACCCACTGGTAATAGTCGCTGTGGGCATTGAAGCCGTGGACGATCACAACTACGCCGCGGGGCCTGCCCTCCGGGCGCCAGGATCGGAAGAAGATGCTGAGGCCGCCAACCCCTATGAACTTGTCGTCGGTCTCGGCTATGTCGATCGCATCAGACATGGCAATTCCTCTTGCCTCCAGGGCGAAAGCCGGCCTGGAAATAATGCCGCCGATTGAAGCGTGCCGGCTCGAAACAGTGAATTCGTTAATACGAACTAAGGAACCGGTTCCAAAAAGCAGAACATATGCCGCCATCCGACGCCGACAACCGGCAGACGATGCGGCAAATGGAACAGTTGATCCGAGGGGTTGCGCCGAGGGGCGGATTATTCGCCCTGGAGCCGGAATTCGAGATAGAGGCTGCGCTGCAGGAATGACTGATTGTCATCGGACATCAGCGAAACGATCAGCGCGCCGTCTGCGCGGCGCCACACATCCAGCGCTTCCATATTGTCGATCTGGTAGCGCATGTCGGCCTTCATCAACACCGGACCGTCCGCCACCTTGTCCTTGCCGATGCTGTCGGCAGGCAGGCGGCGCAGCCGCATCCTGACGCCCTGCATGATGGTGAAGCTGCGCTCCAGCAGGAGCAGGTCGCCATTGGGCAGGAAGGCGCCATCGGTGATGTCGAAGCCGTCGCTGCGCACCACGGTGAAGACTCCCTTTCGAGGTCCGGAGAGCACCGCAGCAAAGACATTGCCCTGCTTGTCGAGACTACGTTCGGTGACGACCACCAGCGCTCCCTTGAGCGCGCCGGCTTCCGGCGCATAGGCGAGCGTCTCGAAACTGCGATTGAGCCGCAATTCGTTTTTCGGCACCAGGAAATCGAGCTGCCTGAACGGCGCCCGCATGTCGTTGGGATCGATATGGAACTCGGCGACGCGATGGTTGCGCTCAAATCCGACCGTGGCGACTTTGCCTCTCAAGGCGAGGCTTTCCGCATCGACGCGCCATTTTTCTTCGATCGGCTTGCCGGTCTCGTCGACCATCTGCACCATACGGAAGTCGGCCATGCCGGTCGGCCGCTGCTCGGCGTCACGCGTGACCTTGCCGAAGAACCAGAAGCCGGTATCGGCCACGCCGACGAAATCCTTGCCCGGCGTCAGGAAGCGCATGGCCGAAAAGCCACCGAAATGGCGCGACGACGCCGTCATCTCGAACCCGCCGACAAATTCCAGCGGGCCAAACTGCGTACGGTCGCGGCCGATCTCGAAGCGGGTGATCTGCCGCGTCGAGACATCCATGCGCTCGACGGGCGCCGGGTCGGCATATGCAGGAGTTCGCAGGGCGGCGGCCATCGGCAATGCGAGCATCGCCGCACAAAGCAGGGGGCGTGCGAGCGCCCCCGCCTTGGCCAATAGTGAGAGAGGGCTGTCTTCCGTCGCCAGCCCAACTAGCTTCATGAAGCCCGCCGCAGGCCGCCGCGGCGCGTGTCGCGTGCCGTCTCCTCGGCGAACAACGAGGCAAGCTGCTCGGTCATGGCGCCGGCCAGCTCCTCGGCGTCGACGATGGTGACCGCGCGACGGTAGTAGCGCGTCACGTCATGGCCGATGCCGATGGCCAGAAGCTCGACCGGCGAGCGCGTCTCGATCAGCTCGATGACCGCGCGCAGGTGGCGCTCCAGATAGTTGCCCGGATTGACCGACAGGGTCGAATCGTCGACCGGCGCGCCGTCCGAGATCATCATCAGGATCTTGCGCTGCTCGGGCCGGGCGATCAGACGCTGATGCGCCCACAAAAGCGCCTCGCCGTCGATATTCTCCTTCAGCAGCCCCTCGCGCATCATCAGGCCAAGATTGCGCCGCGCGCGCCGCCAGGGCGTGTCGGCGCTCTTGTAGATGATGTGGCGCAGGTCGTTGAGGCGGCCGGGGTTGGCCGGTTTGCCGTCCTTCAGCCACTTCTCGCGCGCCTGCCCGCCCTTCCAGGCGCGGGTCGTGAAACCGAGGATCTCGACCGAAACGCCGCAGCGCTCCAGCGTGCGGGCCAGAATGTCGGCGCAGGTTGCGGCAACCGTGATCGGCCGGCCGCGCATCGAGCCCGAATTGTCGAGCACCAGCGTAACCACCGTGTCGCGGAATTTCGTGTCGCGCTCCTGCTTGAAGGAAAGCGGCTGCATCGGGTCGATCACCACGCGCATCAGGCGGGCGGTGTCGAGATAGCCTTCTTCAAGATCGAAGTCCCAGGAGCGGTTCTGCTGCGCCATCAGGCGGCGCTGCAGGCGGTTGGCCAGACGGCCGACCACGCCCTGCAGATTGGCGAGCTGCTTGTCGAGGAAGGCGCGGAGCCGGTCGAGCTCCTCTTCCTCGCAGAGGTCTTCGGCGCCCACCGTCTCGTCAAAAGCGGTGGTGTAGACCTTGTAGTCGATCTCGCGCGGCAGATTGGCGAAGGGATCGTCCTTGCGGCGGGCTTCGCCCGGCGTCTCGGCGTCGGCATCCTCCTCGTCCGCCATTTCCTCGGACGTGGCGTCGGATGCCTCCATCTCGCCGGTCTGGTCTTCTTCGGCAGAGGCCTCGGATTCCTGCGGCTGCGACTGGTCGGCGCCGGAATCGTCCTCGCCGCCTTCCTCGTTCTGCTCGCCGCCCTCGGGCTGGTCCTCGCTCTCGTCTTCGCTTTCCTCAGTCTGCTCCTCGTCGCCGAGTTCCTCGGCCATGTTCATCGAGGCGAGCATGTCGCGGACGACGCGGGCGAAGGCCTGCTGGTCGCCGAGCTTGGAAGCGAGATCGTTGAACTCAGGTCCGGCCTTTTCCTCGATCCAGTCGCGCCAGAGCGAGACCAGCTTCTCGCCGCTCTTGGGCACCGGGCGGCCGGTCAGCTTCTCGCGAACCATCAGCGCGAGCGCTTCCTCGAGCGGAGCATCGGCCTGCTCGCGCACGTCGGCAAGATTGGCCTTGTGGTATTTGTCCTCGAGCATCTGGGCGATGTTGTCGCCTACCCCGGTCAGCGCCCGGCTGCCGATCGCCTCGACGCGGGCCTGCTCGACGGCGTCGAACACCGCGCGTGCCTGCTTGCCTTCGGGGGCCAGCTTTGCGTGAATGCGGTTGTCGTGGCAGGCGCGCCTGAGCGCCATGGAATCGCCAAGGCCGCGGGTAATCGCGATGTCGGCCTTGGATGCCTTCTTGGGCAGTTCGGGCAGGCGGGCGCGGCTGCCGGCCAGCGCAGGGCGATCCTTTGCGAAGGCCACCTCGAACTGATTGTCGCCCGAAATGGCGCGCATGCAGACGGTGATCGAACGCTTGAACGCGTCCGTATCGCCGCCAGCGCGCGCCTTGCCGCGTGTGTTGTCGCCCTGACCCGCCACTGCGCTTTACCCCAGCACGACGTTGGCCGAGGATTCCGGCAGGTCCTCGCCGAAAGCGCGCTGATAGAACTCGGCCACGATCGGGCGCTCGAGCTCGTCGCACTTGTTGAGGAAGGTCAGGCGGAAGGCCATGCCGACATTGTCGAAGATCTCGGCATTTTCCGACCAGGTGATGACCGTACGCGGGCTCATCACGGTCGACAGGTCGCCATTGATGAAGGCCGAGCGGGTCATGTCGGCCACGCGCACCATCTTGTTGACGATCTCGCGGCCCTTGTCGTTGCGATAATGCTTCGACTTGGCCAGCACGATCGCCACTTCGTTGTCGTGCGGCAGGTAGTTCAGCGTGGTCACGATCGACCAGCGGTCCATCTGCGCCTGGTTGATCTGCTGCGTGCCGTGATAGAGGCCGGTGGTGTCGCCTAGGCCCACCGTGTTGGCGGTGGCAAACAGGCGGAAGGCCGGATGCGGGCGGATGACGCGGCTCTGGTCGAGCAGGGTCAGGCGGCCCGAGGATTCCAGCACGCGCTGGATGACGAACATCACGTCCGGACGGCCGGCGTCGTATTCGTCGAACACCAGCGCGACATTGTGCTGATAGGCCCAGGGCAAGATGCCGTCCTTGAACTCGGTGATCTGGAGGCCTTCCTTGACCACGATCGCGTCCTTGCCGACGAGGTCGATACGGCTGACATGGCTGTCGAGGTTGACGCGCACGCAAGGCCAGTTGAGACGCGCGGCGACCTGTTCGATGTGGGTCGACTTGCCGGTACCGTGATAGCCCGAAACCATCACGCGGCGGTTGTAGGCAAAGCCCGCAAGGATGGCCATGGTGGTCGCCTGATCGAACAGGTAGTCCGGGTCGATGTCCGGTACGTGCTCGGTGGCCACCGAATAGGCAGGCACAACCATCTTCGATTCGAAGCCGAACTTTTCTTTCACCGACACGGTCGTATCGGGCAGGTTTGCAATGTCGCGGTCGACCTTGTTCATCACATCTCCACAGGCGGAGGCATATCCTCCACCGTCAATCTAGCCTTGTTCGGGAGTGGTCTTAGAGCCTTTTCCTTTCGGACGAAAGCCGTAGCGGAATGCTCATTCAAACCTGTCGCTCAACACAAGCCGGCTTGCTTGAGCACGCGATATGCTTGCAGCACATCGCGGAATCTATCCTCCGAACCCCTGTCTCCACCATTCGCGTCCGGATGATGGCGTTTCACGAGTTCCTTATAGCGCGCCTTGATGTCTGCGCCAGTCGCCTTTGTGGTAAGGCCAAGCGTTTCCAGCGCCTTGGCCTCAAGGGGCTTGGCCTTGCGCTCGCGCGGGGCACCGTGATTGGTGCCGAACATGTTGAACGGGTCGCGGATATTCCGGTAGTAGCCGGCGCGCCCCGAACGGTGCTGCGCCATCTCCGGCGAGGACCGCACATCGGCGTTCGTGCCCATGGTCCAGGTCGGGCGGTGGCCGGTCAGCGCTTCCTTCTGGAAGCGCGCGATCTCGGTGTCGGCGAGGCCGGAGAAATAGTTGAAGCCCTTGTTGTATTCGCGCACGTGCTCGAAGCAGAAGCGGAAATACTCGCCCTCCCGCATGCGCCCCACGGGCGCGCGGTGGGTGCCGGCCTCGTGGCAGCCGTCCCACTGGCAGATCGGCGCGCTCGACTTGGCCTCGGCCTCCGGGTCCGGGCGTACGCGGATCTTCTCGAAATATTTCGGATAGGGTTTCATTTCAGCCCATTTAGGGGAAGTTGCCCCCTCGAAACAAGAATTGACATTTCGAACATCGTCCCTCTAACCCAATGAATCGGGAAAGAGTGATCGAATGACCGGCAGATCGGCAGCTTTTTCGAGTGAACACCCCATATGTGGGCAAAGGAGACGACGATGTCCATGAAAGCCTCGATGGAAACCAAGCTGCAGACGGCCTATGCGCCGGAGCAGTTGGAGGTCATCAATGAAAGCCACCTGCACGCCGGGCATCATCACGAAGATTCTGGCCATCACGTGATGTATGACGGTACCGGTGAGACGCATTTTCGCGTACGCATCGTCTCCAGCGCCTTCGAGGGCATGAGCCGCATCGACCGCCACCGTTCGATCAACGCGCTGCTGGCCGACGAACTGAAGGCCGGCGTGCATGCGCTGGCGCTCGAACCCGCCGCCCCCGGCGAAAAGACGCGGCGCTAGGGCGGCGCCGCCGCATTTGTGCGACCCCAAGCGATTCCGCCTGGCTGCAAGATGCTCCGAGATCGTTGCTGACTACCAGATCGTCGCGACGTGCGGATATCCGATGATCTTCCTATCGGCCGTGACCAGTTCGGCCCCGAGTTCGCGCGCGAGTGCGACGATGATGCGATCGGCCGGATCAGGATGAAAATCTCCGGGGAGCGTCTGACTTTTGACGGCAATGACATTGTCGACCGGTACGAAGCTGAAGCCATCGATCTCAGAGGCAACGCTGAGCCATGTTAGAACATCGATGCTCAAGTCCAGCTTTCCTTTGGACACAAGCATCGCAAGTTCCCAAGCTGAAATTGACGAGGCGACCACACCATCACCGGCCAATGCCTGGTCGATTGCGTCGGCTGCAACCGATGAAAGTCGGGTATCGTCCTTGTTGACCCACCAGATGAGAGCGTGGGTATCGAGGACGATCACTTGAGCGCTTCCCAGTCCTCGACGCCAACAGGCTCGAACGGATCGTCGTAGCGCAACACGCTGCCCCTCAACATTTCGAGAGGCGTTCGTTTAGTCTCTGCGTAAGGTCGAATTTCCAAGGTTGGCTTGCCGTGCTCGGTAATCACAATCGGCTCACCGCTCGCCTCGACCTGGCGAAAATATTCAAGCGCCTTGGCCTTGAATTTCGATTTCGACACATGCTCCGTCATGGTCGGTCTCCTGCTCAAACAGAAGATAGGCTTCAAAATGACCACGATCAATGACCATGGTCATTTCAAGCCATCGGCCTTTACCGCTCGGCCTTGTCCTGCGCTTCGAGCGCCGGCCTGATGCGGATGCGGGTGATGCGGTTCCTCTCGCGCTTCATGACGATGAAGCGCTTTCCATGAAAGGTAAAAGCCTGCCGCTCCTCGGGGATCGACTGCGTCTCGTGGATGACGAGGCCTGCAATCGTGGTCGCCTCCTCATCGGGCAGGTTCCAGTCGAGCGCGCGGTTGAGGTCGCGGATCGGCACCGAGCCATCGACGACGATGGAGCCGTCCGACTCCTGGCGAACGCCCTGGACGTCGACATCGTGCTCGTCGGCGATCTCGCCCACGATCTCCTCTATGATGTCCTCCAGCGTCACCAGCCCTTCCAGTTCGCCATATTCGTCGACGACGAGGGCGAAATGTGCCTTGCGGCGCAGGAAGGCGTTGAGCTGTTCCTGAAGCGATGTGGTGTCGGGCACGAACCAGGGCTTGGAGGCGATCTTCATCACGTCGACCTTGGTGAAGTCGTTGCCGACTTCCTCGAGCGCCCGCAAGAGATCCTTTGCGTGCAGCACGCCGACGATGTTGTCGCTGGCGCCGCGCCACAGCGGCATGCGCGTGTGCGGGCTCTGCAGGATCTCATGCACCACCGCCTCGGGCGGGTTATCGATATTGACCGAGCGCATGTTGGTGCGGTGGACCATCACGTCGGACACTTCGAGCTCGTGCAGATCGAGCAAGCCGCCCATGCGGTCGCGGTCCTGCTTGACCATGCCGCCCTCGCGATGCAGCACGGCCACCGTTCCCCGCAGTTCCTCATGCGGCGACAGCAGCGGCTCGTCCCGCGACAGGCTGACGCCGAACAGCGAAAGCAGGATGCGCACGATCCAGTTGGCGGCAGCCGAGAGCGGACCGAAGACGGCGACCGCAAGCCGTGCGAACGGCGCGACCCTCAACGCGAACTGCTCGGGTCGTGCCAGCGCCCAGCTTTTCGGCAGGATCTCGGAGAAAATCACCAGCACCACCGTCATCACGACGGTTGCGTAGGCGACGCCGCTCGCGCCGAACAGTTCCAGAAGCAGGCTGGTCGCCAGTGCCGAAGCCAGGATGTTGACGAGGTTGTTGCCGATGAGCAGCGCGCCGACCAGCCGGTCCTTGCGCTCGATCAGCCACTGAACAAGGCTCGCGCGCTCGTTGCCGGCCTGCTCAAGCGAGTGCAGGCGTGCGCGAGAGGCGCCGGTCATGCTGGTTTCGGTCCCGGAGAAGAGAAAGGACAGGACCAGAAGCACCACAATGATCCCGATCGTGATCCAAATCTCCATGGTCATCCGGGATGGTTCTCCTTCAGGAAGGCCAGCACCTCGGAGGCCGGCACGTCCTTGGCGATGAAGGACTTGCCGATGCCGCGGGTGAGGATGAAGGTCAGCGCGCCGCGCGACACCTTCTTGTCCTGCGCAATATACGCCAGAAGCCGCTCGGCGTCCGGCAATTCGCCGGGAATGTCGGCCATGCGCCATGGCAGGCCCACGGCCTTGAGATGCGCTTCCACGCGGGCGGCATCGTCGGGCGAGGCAAGGTTCATGCGCGCCGAGAAGCGATGCGCCAACGCCATGCCGATGGCGACGCCCTCGCCATGCACCAGGCGCGTGCCGTCATAGGCGGTTGCCGCCTCGAGCGCATGCCCGAAGGTATGGCCGAGATTGAGCAGCGCGCGATCGCCCGTCTCGAATTCGTCGCGCGCCACGACATCGGCCTTGGCGCGGCAGGACTGGGCGATGGCCTCGGTGCGCGCCGGGCCGCCCGAAAAGACCTCCTGCCAGTTCTTCTCCAGCCAGGCGAAGAAATCCGGCCGGTCGATCAGGCCGTATTTGGCGACCTCGGCATAGCCGGCGCGGAACTCGCGGGCGGGCAGCGTGTCCAGCACATCGGTGTCGGCCAGCACCAGCCGCGGCTGATGGAAGACGCCGACGAGGTTCTTGCCGTGCGTGCTGTTGATGCCAGTCTTGCCGCCGACCGAGGAGTCGACCTGCGCCAGAAGCGAGGTCGGGATCTGCACGAAATTCATGCCGCGCCGCACGATGCCCGAGGCAAAGCCGGTAAGGTCGCCGATGACGCCGCCGCCGAGCGCAATGACCGCATCGCGGCGCTCGAGCCGCGCGGCCAAAACGCCGTCCACCACTTCCTGCAGATGGGCAAAGCTCTTGGTCTTTTCGCCGGCCGGCAACACGATTGCGGTCGACGAAATGCCGGCCTTGTCGAGCGAGGCCGTCAGCGGGTCGAGATGGGCGCGCGCGACATTCTCGTCGGTAACGATCGCCACACGAATGCCCGGCAGGCGGGCGGCGATTTCTTCCCCGGCACGCCCGACGAGCCCCGAGCCGATCAGGATGTCATAGGCCCGGTCACCAAGACCCACCTCGACCTTGACCGTACCATTGCTCGTCATACTGCATTCTCCCGGGGCTCTTCGCCCTGTCCGTACAAATATTCGTCGAGCGCAGCCACCACCTCGTCGGCGATGACCTCCTTGCGCTCTTCCCGGGTCAGCACAGTCACGTCGGCCGTCTCATAGACCGGGTAACGCTCCGCCATCAGCCGCTCCATAACGCTGCGCGGATCGGCGTTCTGCAAGAGCGGCCGGGTCGGCTTCCTGCCCACGCGTTCCATCAGCGTGTCGATATCCGCCTTGAGCCATACCGAAACGCCATGCGCGGCCACGGCTTCGCGCGTCTGGGCATTCATGAAGGCCCCGCCGCCGGTCGACAACACCTGCGGCCCCCCTTCCAGCACGCGCTGGATGACGCGCTGCTCGAGCGCACGGAACTCCGGCTCGCCATAGCGCTGGAAAAGATCCGGGATGGTCATGCGCGACACGGTTTCGATCTCGTGATCGCTGTCGACAAAGGGCAGGTCGAGCATCGTCGCCACCCGGCGGCCGATCACGGTCTTGCCGGCGCCCATCAGACCGACGAACACGATGGAGCGGGTGCCGAGCCGCTTCAGCAGCTCCGCCATAGTGTCGGTCGGGTTGTGAGGCGTCTCGCTCGTCATGCCAGCGTTTCGACATGAAAACGTGTGTCGCGTCAAGGGTTAGGCGCTGAAGCGCTCGCTCACACCGCCCGGGCTCTACGCCCTTGGACCACCTTCAACTGTTCGCCCTTGAAATGACATCATGACTGACACATAACCAGACCTTGAACCAGCGACGGGACGGAGCGCATGCCGACCTTATTCCGGTTTCTTGTAACGCTCGGCATTTTGGCAGGCCTTGCCTATGGCGCGATGTTCGCGCTCGTCACTTTCGTTCAGCCCAAGCGCGGCGAAATCACCATCCGCATCCCGGCCGACAAGGTCAATCCGAAGAAGTAAATGAAAAGCAGCGCGCGTATCGAGGCGTTCCTTGAAATGATGAGCGCCGAACGAGGCGCGGCCGACAACACGCTGGCCTCCTATCGTCGCGACCTTGAGGACGCGGCCGAACACATAGGTGACCTGGCGAACGCGGATTCCGCCGCCATCCGCGCCTATCTGGGCGACATCGCCGCGCGCGGCTTCGCCGCCACCTCGCAGGCGCGCCGGCTCTCGGCCCTGCGCCAGTTCTACAAGTTTCTCTATGCGGAAGGTCTGCGGCCCGACGATCCCACCGGCGTCCTGGACAGCCCGAAGAAGGACCGCGCCCTGCCCAAGACGATGAGCGAGGCCGAGACCGGCCGTTTGCTCGACCGTGCGGCGGCGGAAGCGTCCGACCCTGCGCTGGGCGACGCCCCGCGCATCGCGGCTCTGCGCATGCATGCGCTGGTCGAGGTGCTCTATGCGACGGGCTTGCGCGTTTCGGAGCTGGTCAGCCTGCCGCTGACGGTAGCGCTGCGCGACGAGCGCTTCTTCATCGTGCGCGGCAAGGGCAACAAGGAGCGCATGGTGCCGCTGTCGGGCAAGGCGCGCGAAGCGATGCGCTGCTGGCTTGCCGAGCGCAACAAGGTGCCGGCGCTGGCCGAAAGCCCGTTCCTGTTTCCCGCCGCGTCCGAGAGCGGCTACCTGCCGCGCCAGGTCTTCGCCCGCGAACTGAAGGGGCTCGCCGCACGGGCAGGCATTTCATCCGCCAAGATATCGCCGCACGTGCTGCGTCACGCCTTTGCCAGCCATCTTTTGCAGAATGGCGCGGACCTGCGCGCGGTGCAGCAGCTGCTCGGCCATTCAGACATTTCCACCACGCAAATCTACACTCATGTGCTCGAAGAGCGGCTCGTGCGGCTGGTCAATGACCATCATCCGCTTGCCGATGGCGGGCGCTGAGGTTATGTGAAGGCAAGTTTCGCGACGCCGACCCTGCTCTTTCGAGGCGTCGGCCGTCTTTTTCTTCAGGCGTATCGGTCAAAGTTCACGCATGTACAACTACCTCGATTTCGAAAAACCTGTCGCGGATCTCGAAGGCAAGATCCTTGAGCTGAAGAAGCTCGCCGAGAATGGCGAGGCCGTCGATGTGGGCGACGAGATCGCGCGCCTGGAAAAGCGCTCGCGCGATGCACTGCGCGACGCCTACAAGGCGCTGACGCCGTGGCAGAAGGTGCAGGTGGCGCGCCATCCCGATCGCCCCCACTGCCTCGACTACGTCACCGCGCTGTTCACCGATTTCACGCCGCTGGCCGGCGACCGCGCCTTCGGCGAGGACAAGGCCATCGTCGGCGGTTTCGCCCGATTCCAGGGCCAGCCCATCGCCGTAATCGGCCAGGAAAAAGGTTCCGACACCAAGAGCCGGCTCGAGCACAATTTCGGCTCGCCGCGCCCCGAGGGCTACCGCAAGGCGGTGCGCATCATGGAACTGGCCGACCGGTTCTCGATCCCGCTGGTGACGCTGGTCGACACCGCAGGCGCCTATCCCGGCGTCGGCGCCGAAGAGCGCGGCCAGGCGGAAGCGATTGCCCGCTCCACCTCCACCAGCCTGGCGCTGAAGGTGCCGTCGATCTCGGTGGTGATCGGCGAAGGCGGCTCGGGCGGCGCGATCGCGATCGCCACAGCCAACCGCGTCTTCATGCTCGAACATGCGATCTATTCGGTGATCTCGCCGGAAGGCGCGGCCTCGATCCTGTGGCGCGACACCACGCGTTCGAAGGATGCGGCCACCAACATGAAGATCACCGCGCAGGACCTTCTGGCGCTGAAGATCATCGACGGCATCATCCCCGAGCCGCTGGGCGGCGCGCACCGCGCGCCCGAAGCAGTCATCAAGTCCACCGGCGACCTCATCGCCAGGACCCTCGGCGAATTCACCGCCAACCCGATCGATTTCCGCGAGCAGCGCCGCGAAAAGTACCTGGCCATGGGCCGCAGCCTCTGACACATCGTCACAAAGCCATGCCGCGCGCCTAAAGGGCGCTGCGGCATGGCGCAAGACGGCGCAAATGCGGCCACTTGACGGCCTTTGTCACAAATTTGCCGCCAGTTTTTCGTCAAACACAACCCAGACGCTAGAATCGTAGGCCTTGCAGTAATCAATTCGCAAGGTTAACGGTTTACCGTCCGCGCCGACCAAGGCCGGCAGGGGGATTGCAGTTCCCGCCGGAATCGACGGAAACGAAGACGATATTTTGATGCCGAGAATTGCCAGTATAGCCCGTTCCGGTTTGCTGATAGCGGCCCTCGCCATGGCCGGCTGCAACAACGATGTGCAGTCCACCTTCGAGGGTTTGACGCCCAGGGGCGAGCTCCATATTCCGCCAAAAGTCCTGGCCGAGATGAAGGCCAAGGACATGCCGCGCAGTTCGCCGGTGATGGCGCGCATCTTCAAGGAAGAAGGCAAGCTGGAGATCTGGAAGCAGAAATCCAACGGGCGCTACGACATCATCGCCAGCTACGACATCTGCAAATGGTCGGGCAAGCTCGGACCGAAATACATCGAGGGCGACCGCCAGGCGCCCGAGGGCTTCTACACGGTGCGCCCGGGGCAGATGAAGCCGAACTCGCAATATTATCTCGCCTTCAACATCGGCTACCCCAACGCCTATGACCGGGCCAATGGCCGCACCGGCTCGAACCTAATGGTGCACGGCGCCTGCTCGTCGTCGGGCTGCTACTCGATGACCGACGCGCAGATCGAGCAGATCTATGCCTTCGGCCGCGACGCCTTTTCCGGCGGCCAGACCGAATTCCAGGTGCAGGCCTTCCCCTTCCACATGACGGCCGCCAACATGGCGCGCTATCGCAACGACCCGAACTACGAGTTCTGGAAGATGCTGAAGGAAGGCTACGATCAGTTCGAGATCACGAAGGTGCCGCCGAAGGTCGATGTCTGCGAGAAGCACTATGTCTTCAACCAGGTTCCCGAGAACGGCGCCGCCTTCTCGCCAACCGGCGCTTGCCCGCCCTCGGCGCTGCCCGACGCGCTGAAGACGGCCTATCAGAGCTACCAGGCCACCTACGAAAAGGCCTTTGCCAGTGCCGTCAACAGCTCGATCCCCGAACCCAAGCCCACGATCGCCGGCATCAAGGAAGCCAACATCGTCTCGGATTGGACCAAGCAGCGGGCGCGCGGCGAACGCGTGCCGATCGATCCGCCGTCGCTCCAGGCGGATGGCAGCGTCAAGGTGACGACGCACATGGGCCGCATCGACTCCCCGGCCGGCCGGCGCATGGCCGCACTCGAGGCCGCACAGGCCGAGAAGAAGAGGCTCGCCGAGGAGAAAAAGCGCGCAGCCGAGGAAAAGGCCGCCGCGATCGCGCTGGCCAAGGCCGAGAAGAATGCGGCTGCCGCACTGGCCAAAGCCGGCCCCGCGCCGGTCGCAGCACCTGATGCCAACCAGATTGCCGTCGTGCCGGCCGACCAGGAGCCAGCGGAAAAGCCGGGCCTGCTGGGCGGCGTTCGCAGGCGCATGGCCAGCCTGTTCGGCAGCTGAGGCAGGAAGCTTTGACAGGCGAAGCGGATGTCTACGACCTCAAGGGACTGAACTGCCCCCTGCCCGTGCTGAAGGCGCGCAAGCGCCTTGCCGGCATGGCGCCCGGCAGCCTGCTGTGGCTGGAGACCACCGACCCGCTGGCGGTGATCGACATTCCCGCCTTCTGCATGGAGAACGGCCACCGGCTGGTGGAAACGCAGTCGCAGCCCGGCGGCCACCGCTTCCTCGTAGAACGCGGCGCCTGATACCTTCAATTATGGACTGAACGGCTGAGCGGGCCTCGCCCTACCGAGGCATGCCTGCAATCGCCAGCGGATTATCCTCCACCGCCGCGCGGTCCGGCGTATCGATTGCCGGCTGGTTGGTGATGGCCGCGAACAGCCGCCGCACATAATCTTCCGGCATGTCCATCGTGATCAGGACGAGCCGCGTGCCGCGCCGCGCATCCGGCCAGAAGGGCAGTCGCGCTGGCGGATGCAGGATCTTCTGCACGCCGTGAACGACCAGCGGCCGACTCGGGTCCTCGGCGAGCTCAATGACCCCTTTCATGCGCAAGAGCCGCTCGCCATGCGTCGAGCGCAGCAGATCGAGGAACATCTCGATGGCGCCGAATGGCACCGGCCCCTCATGCACCAGGCTGAACGAGCGCACGCGCGCATCATGGTGATGATGATGCGCGTGATCGTGGTCGTGATCGTGATGGTTGTGGCCGTCATGGTGGTGATGGTGGTGATGGTGGTCGGCATGCGCCGCCTCCTCGCCTAGCCAGCGGCGAACGTCGGCCGTCTTAGTCTCGGGATTGTACAGCCCGCATTCGAACAGCGCGGCCGCGCCCGTCTCGTTGACGTCCAGGATCGGTGCCGAAGGATTGATCCGGCCAAGCCGCGCCTTGAGTTCCGCAAGCTCGGCAGGATCGCCCAAGAGGTCGGCCTTGGTTATCACCAGCCGATCCGCCACCGCCGCCTGCTTCACCGCCTCGACATGGGCGTCGAGTGTGGCCCTGCCGTTGACGGCGTCCACAAGCGTGACGACGCCGTCGAGCCGGAACGCCTGCACCAGCGCCGGATGCCCCATGATCGACTGGAGCACCGGCGCCGGATCGGCAAGGCCGGTGGTCTCGATGATGACGCGCTTGAGCTTTGCGATGCGGCCCGTCTGCAGCCGGTCGATCAGGTCGGCCAGAGTGTCGACCAGTTCGCCGCGCACCGTGCAGCAAAGGCAGCCATCGGAAAGCTCGATGATGCCGTCCGATGCCTGCTCGACCAGCAGGTGGTCGATGGCGACATCGCCGAACTCGTTGATGATGACGGCCGTGTCGGCGAGCGCCGGGTCCTTCAGCAGCCGGTTAAGCAGCGTGGTCTTGCCGGCGCCGAGAAAGCCGGTCAGCACCGAGACGGGTATCGGATAAAGGTTTTGCATGACTATTACTGCTGCGTGGCGTCGCCCTGCGCGGAAACCGGCACGCCCGGCGCCGGCTTGTCCGGGCGCCAGGTCGGGATCGGCACGTCGGCCTTGTTGTTCTTGGCGTCTATTGCGGCAAAAGCCGCCGGCACGGGACCGGTCGCGCCGCCGAGACCGACGCGGACGAACTGCAGCTCGCGCTTCAGATCAACCATGTAGGGCGACTTGAACTTCGGCCTGCCCTTCGCGTCGAGCCCGTCGGACCGCTCCGAGGCGCCCTCCTTGCTGCAGACGATGTCGCGCATGTCGGTGGGCGTGGTCTGCCCCTCGCCATAGGGCTGGAGGCTCGAGAGCGTCACGCTGCCGGCCGTAGAGGTCGAAAAACCCTGGCCCAGCAGGTCTGCCGCATGGTCGGCGCGGCCCCACGGCGTGCGCTCGCCCAGCACGACGGCGGCCAGCGTGCGACCCTCGCGCGTTGCGCTGCCGATCAGATTGTAGCCGGAAGCGCAGACGAAACCGGTCTTCATGCCATCGGCGCCGGCAAAACGGCCGAGCAGCGGGTTGTAGCCGTGAATGCGGTTCTTGCCGTTGGTTGTGATCCCCTCGATGGAAAAATACGAGGCATATTGCGGGAATTCGGTGCGGATCGCCCGCACCAGCAGCGCGAGATCGCGCGCGGTGGTGTAGTTTTCCGGATCATGCAGGCCATTGGGATTGGTGAAATGGCTGCCGGTCATGCCCAGGCGCTGGGCCTCGGCGTTCATGCGATCGGCGAAGGCGGGGATGGTGCCGCCGATGTTCTCGCCCACGGCGGCGGCGATGTCATTGGCCGACTTGCCGAGCATCATCTTCAGCGCGTTGTCGAGCGTCATCACCGAGCCGGGCTTGAAGCCCATCTTGCTCGGCGGCTCGGCGGCCGAAATCTTGGTCATCTTGATCGGCGACTGCAGCGACACTTCCCCTGCCTTGACGGCGCGGAAGGCCACATAGGCCGTCATGATCTTGGTCAGCGAAGCGGGATGCCAACGCTTGAAGGCGTCCTCATGTTCGAGCACCTGGCCGGTACGCACATCGAACAGGATCGACGGATTGGCCGCTGCCGGGCCACTGGCGAGCCCTGAAAGCGCCGCGAGGCCGAGGAAAAGTCCTTTTGAAAAAAAGAGATGCCGCATGTTGAATTCCGATTTCGCCTCTTGCCGTGGCCGCCTCGGGGTCCTTAAGATTTTCGGATCGAGTCAAGTCTCAAATAGTGCGGGATCTGGCCCTCGTGTCCCGGCCGCACCTCGCGGTGCTATTTAGCCTATGTGACGTCAAAATGGCAAAGCGTGTACGATCACGATTGCGAGCAAACGGGACAAAACCCACGAACAGCGAAAGTATTTCATCATGCCGATTCTGAACCGAGCTGCCGAGTTGCAGGACGAAGTCGCCGGCTGGCGCCGCACGCTGCACCAGAACCCCGAGCTGAATTACGACGTCTACGAGACGGCCGCTTTCGTGGCCGAGAAGCTGAAATCCTTCGGCTGCGACGAGGTGGCGGGCGGCATCGGCCGGACCGGCGTGGTGGGGATCATCCGCGGCAATCTCGGCGCGGGCGCCACGATCGGCCTGCGCGCCGACATGGACGCGCTCCCCATCACCGAGGCGAGCGGCAAGCCCTACGCTTCGCAGACCCCCGGCAAGATGCATGCCTGCGGCCATGACGGCCACACCGCCATGCTCTTGGGCGCTGCCAAATACCTTGCCGAAACGCGCAATTTCGCCGGCTCGGTGGCGGTGATCTTCCAGCCTGCCGAGGAGGGCGGCGCCGGCGGCCTTGCCATGGTCGAGGACGGCATGATGGATCGCTTCGGCATCGCCCAGGTCTACGGCATGCACAACATGCCTGGCCTGCCCGTCGGCCAGTTCGCCATCCGCCCGGGCCCGATCATGGCGGCAACCGCCGAGTTCACCATCACGATCAAGGGCAAAGGCGGCCATGCCGCCATGCCGCACCGGGCCATCGACCCGATCGTCATCGGCAGCCAGATCGTCTCGGCGATGCAGACGATCGCCTCGCGCACTATCGATCCGCTCGAATCGGTGGTGGTGACGGTGACCAAGTTCCACGGCGGCGACGCCTACAACGTCATCCCCGAAGAGGTGGAGCTTGCCGGCACGGTGCGCACGCTAAAGAAGGAAGTGGCCGCCACCGCCGGCGAACGCATCAAGGCCATCTGCGACGGCATCGCCGCCGCCCATGGCGCAAGCGTGCATGTCGACTACGATTCCAACTATCCGGTGACCTTCAATCACGCCGAGCAGACAGTGGTGGCCGGCGATGTCGCCGCCGCAATCGCCGGCGAAGCGCAGGTGCATCGCGAGATCCAGCCGCTGATGGGCGGCGAGGACTTTTCCTACATGCTGGAAGCCCGCCCGGGCGCCTTCATCTTCATCGGCAACGGCAACACGGCAAACCTCCACCACCCGGCCTATGACTTCAATGACGAGGTCATCCCGCATGGCGTGAGCTATTGGGTGAAACTCGCCGAGACCACACTGGCCGCCTGAGGCCACCGGCACCGGAAAGCCGGGAGAAACCAGGTGGCCGCCACCAACGCGGCGGCCACCTCAAATTGCCTTGCCTTGGGCTGGTTATTCGAAACTTGCCTCGGCTGGGTTATTGGAAAAATGTCCGAAAGCCGTTGGCGAAACGCGCCGAAGCGGCTATGTGTCGTCTCGGTTGGTCCCGTAGCTCAGTAGGATAGAGCGGCAGATTCCTAATCTGTAGGTCACAGGTTCGATTCCTGTCGGGATCACCATCATTCCGTGAAATCAACATGACTGCGCGCGGCCTTTTGAGTCGACGCCATGGCTCTGCCCGCGGCAGTCAAATAAACACCCAACATTAGATATATCTCATTGAAATGTTTCGGGAAAACTTGTTTGCGATGTTGCGGTATTGCAACAGACTTTTTAGGGCCCATCCACTAGCAGTCAGCCATCATTCTTGACTGCTTTGAGGAATCCGATGTTTTCGAAACGCATCGCTGTCCTGGCGGCATTTTCAACCGTTCTGTCGACCGGCGCCTTCGCCGCGGATATCGTGTCCGCACAGGAAGTCATCCCGGTGTTTAGCTGGACAGGTGCTTATGTCGGCCTGAACGTTGGCTTCGGCGGCGGCAAGGTCAAGTATATGGACCCTGCGGGTCACGGTACCCTCTTCAGCGTCACGTCTAATGGTTTCCTTGGGGGCATTCAGGCTGGTTACAACTATCAGATCGACCAGTGGGTCGTGGGTGCCGAGGCTGATTTCCAGGGCGCCGGCATCAAGGGCGAAATGGATATGGGTGGGGCTACAATCGGCACCAAGATCGACTGGTACGGCACCGTGCGCGCACGCGCCGGCGTGCTGGCAACCGATCGCCTGCTGGTCTACGCAACCGGCGGTCTCGCCTATGGCCACACCAAGACATACATCGAAGATCCATTCGGCATGGGCTTCAGTGAATCGAAGACCAAGGCCGGCTGGACCGTCGGCGCTGGCGTCGAATATGCCGTCACCGATCACGTCAGCCTCAAGACCGAATATGCCTATACCGATCTCGGCAAGGCACGGATTTTCGAAGGTAGCGTCGACCGGAAGGTCAACTTCCACAGCGTCAAGTTCGGCATCAACTACAAATTCTGATCTGCGCGACGCAAGACTTTTGGGCCCCGGCGAAAGCCGGGGCCTTTTATTTCTAAATCCCCAACCCGATGTGCAGAGCCCGGCCCAGCCGACGATTTTCGACGCTGCCTCGTCCGTCATCACGCACTCAGGCATCGCCTTGCCGCTCCCGCAAAAAAATACCCGCCGCGGATGGACCGAGGCGGGTTTGTTGGCTGAAAGGGGATCATGCCTGGCGGGAAACCGGCATGCTATCCGGCGGACCGACCTAGCTATTCCTCGCCGCCGCCGTCGTCGTCGCCTTCGTCCTCCCACTGCATGCGGCGCTCGTGGATGGCGCCGTGGATTTCATGGGCGGCATACATCGCCATCACGCGCAGGCGCGCTTTCTGCTTGTCGTCGAGGGTCTTGTAGAGCGGCTCCCAGGCATCGGCGAGTTGCTTCAGCCCGTTAGCCCGCGCCGTCATGTTTTCGGCGCGATTGCGCAGGATCTGGAAGAAATCGGGCCGATCTTCACGCATCTTTTGCAGGTTTTCGATGCGTTCGCGCCGGGCTTCGGCCCGCGCCCTGATGGCCGACTCGACCGCCGGCCACAGCTTTTCCTGATCCGGCGTCAGCTGCAGGGCGCCCTTGAGGATTTCGATCCTCGCATCGGTGATCGCCTTCCAGTCGACCGACTGTCCGGCCTGCCCGGTTTCTTCTCCGGCAGCAGGAGCCTGGGTCTGCGAATGGGCTACCGTAGGCGCAGTGATCATGAGGGCGGTCAAGCCAACAATTGCTGTCCTAAGCATCGTGATCTCCATTGCTTTCAGCGATAGGCGGCATTCAACGTTCAGACGTGTTCCGGCGTTCCAGGAACGACGGTAAAATGCCGCCTGCTTCGCAGGGCAATTCCACTCGCATCCGACCATGCCCAAGGCGGCGGCTCGCCGGCCCCGCTCGGTTCTCGGTAATGCAGTTTCAGTTGTCTTCGCCGGCGGGCGAATTCAGCTGCGTTCGCCCGACAGATCGAAGTCCTTTATCGGCAGGCGGCGGATCCGCTTGCCCGTGGCAGCGAAGATGGCGTTGCAGACAGCCGGCGCGATCGGCGGCGTGCCGGGCTCGCCGATGCCGCCCCATTTCGAGCCGCCGCTCAGCGCAAGATGGGTTTCGATCCACGGCATGTCGGCCAGGCGCACGACCTGATAATCATCGAAATTGCCCTGGACCACGGCGCCCTTGTCGATGGTGATCTCGCCGAACAGTGCCGCCGAGAGGCCATAGACCACGCCGCTTTCGATCTGCATCTCAACCGTGCGCGGATTGACGACATGGCCGCAATCGACCGCCGCCACCACGCGCTCGACGCGCACTTCGCCCTTCGGGCTCACCGCCACCTCGACCACCTCGCCGACGATGGTGCCGAAGGATTCGTGGATGGCGATGCCGCGCCCCTTGCCGGCCGGCATCGGCTTACCCCAGTCGCTCTTTTCGGCGATCGTATCGAGCACACGCAGGAAATCGTCCTTGCCGGCCAGGAGCTTGCGCCGGAACTGATAGGGGTCCTGACCTGCGGCATAGGCCAACTCGTCGACAAAACCTTCCATGGCGAAGGCGTTCTGCGAGCTGCCGACCGAGCGCCAGAACATCACCGGCACATGGGTGTTCTTCAGCACGCAGTCGACTTCGATGGCGCCCATTTCGTATGGCTGGTTGGCTAGGCCTTCGACCGCCGAGGGCTCGACGCCCTTGTCCGCACTGCCCCAGCCGAGCGAGCGCTCAATGGAGCCGACCGCCGTGCGTACGCGAAGGCCCTTCGGCGTGCCGTCCGGCCCCAGCGCCGCCTCGAAGCGGATCGCCGCCTGCGGACGGTAGCGGTCGTGGCGCATGTCTTCCTCGCGGGTCCACACCAGCTTCACTGGCTTGCCGACGGCCTTGGAAACCAGAACCGCCTGGGTCAGCTCGTCATTCACCGCGCGCCGGCCGAAGCCGCCGCCGAGGAAGCAATTGTGCAGCTCGACCTTTTCGGGCGCCACGCCCGCGGCCTTGGCTGCCAGGTCCAGAGCGGCCTCGGGATATTGCGTGCCGATCCACACATCGACGCGGTCGGGCTGCACATGGGCCGTGCAGTTCAGCGGCTCCATCGGCGCATGCGCCAGATGCGGCACCTCGTAGAGCGCCTCGACGCGCTTGCCATCGGCCAGCGCCTTCATCACGTCGCCCTGCTTCCGCGCAATCGCCGCCGGCCCGTTCAGCGCGGTGCGATAGGCTTCGGCAAACTGGGCACTGTCGGTACTGGCTGCCGGCCCTTCGTCCCAGGTCACCGGCAACGCCGCCACCGCTTCCTTGGCGCGCCAGAAGCGGTCGGCAACCACCGCGACGCCGCCTGGAATGGGAACCACTGACTTGACCCCGCGCCGCCCCTCGATCGCCTTGGCGTCGTAGGATTTGAGCGAACCGCCGAACACCGGGCAGGTCACGACGGCGGCGTAGAGCATGTCCGGCAGGCGGGTATCGATGCCGAACTGGGCAGTGCCGTTCAGCTTCGGCGGCGTGTCCAGACGGGCCTTCGGCTGCCCGATCAGCGTGTACTGGTCGGCCGTCTTGATCGCCGGCTCGCTCGCCAGCTTCACCTTGGCGGCGTCGGCGGCAAGTTCGCCATAGCGCAGGCTGCGGCCGCTTTCGGCATGGGTAACCACGCTGTCCTTTGCCGTGCAGGCATCGGCCGGCACGCCCCAGCGCTCGGCCGCCGCATGGATCAGCCGCTCGCGCGCGCTGGCGCCGGCCTGCTGCAGGAACTCGCGGGAACGGCGCACCGCGCTCGAGCCGCCAGTCAGCATGCGGCCGTAGACATTGTTTTCGCGCAGGTTGCGGTTGGCCGAAGCATATTCGGGCCTGACCTTTTCCCAATCGCAGGCGAGTTCCTCGGCAACGATCATCGGCAGCGCGGTGAAGACGCCCTCGCCCATTTCCGACTGCGCGACGCGGATGACCACGGTGTCGTCCGGTTCGATCAGGATCCAGGCATTGATCTCGTCGCCGGTCGCCTCGCTCCATGGCTCGGGCAGGATCGGCTCGGCCTCGGCGAGATCGGGCAGCGAGAGCCCGATGGCAAGCCCACCGGCAGCGCTCAGCGAAACCACCAGGAATTGACGGCGGCTCATGGCGCCCGCTTTTGATGCGTCCATGGTGGTCATGGCGTGCCTCCCGCATCTTTCGCGATCGCTGCGGCGCGGTGGATCGCGGCGCGGATGCGCGCATAGGTACCGCAGCGGCAGATATTGGTCAGCTCGTCATTGATATCGGCATCGCTCGGATCGGGATGCTCGTTGAGGAAGGCCACGGCGGCCATGATCTGGCCGGACTGGCAATAGCCGCATTGCGGCACGTCCTCGGCGAGCCACGCCTGCTGCACCGGATGGGTGCCGTCGGGCGAAAGCCCCTCGATTGTGGTGATGGTCTTGCCGTCGGCGTCGCCGACCTGCAGCGAGCAGGAACGCACCGCCTGACCGTCGACATGCACCGTGCAGGCGCCGCATTGGGCTATGCCGCAGCCAAATTTCGTGCCGGTGAGGCCGAGCTCGTCGCGGATCACCCACAAAAGCGGGGTTTCCGGCTCGATGTCGAGCTCCTGATGCTGTCCGTTGATGGTGAATGCAACCATGGGCTTGTCTCCCAGCGGTTGTCTGCGGCAGCCATGGTCGGCCGTCGGTCTTGTGCGTGAGCGTCACGCGAGGCGTCAGTTAAAACCTGAAACGCACCCGGCGCTAGTCCCTCACGGCAATGTGTATCGCCGTTCCAGGGCCATCCTCAAACGACAGAAACGGGGCTTAGGTTCCCGGCAGCATCCGCCGCAAAACGTCGTCCTTGCGGATGAAATGGTGCCACAGTGCCGCCACCGCATGCAGCCCCACCACGATCAGGATGAGGTTGGCGCAAAGCGAGTGCGCCTCGCGGATGATACCGGCGGTGTCTCTGTCGGGGGTGACCGGCGATGGGATCGTGAACAGCCCGAAAAAAGTCAAGGCATCGCCCCGGAACCAGGTGAGGAATATGCCGAGCACGGGAATGATCACCAGCAGCGCGTAGAGCAGCAGGTGCGCCGCATGCGCGAGCTTTTGTTCCATCGCATTCATCGCCGCGGGCAGTTTTGGCGCACCGAGCGAGAGCCGCGTCGCCACACGCAGCACGACCAGCGCGGCGAGCAAAACACCGAACGAAATGTGCAGCCACCAGATGGTCGCCCGGCCGGGATCGCCGCGCGGAAAGAAGTCTTCGCCATAGGTGAGGCCGTAGAGACCGATGACCAGAAGGAAGATCAACCAATGAAGGGCCTTCTGGACAGGGGCATAGGTACTGGATTGCATTTCCACTTTCCAAGTTGCGTTGCGTCAACTCCGCAACTGAAATTTGTCAAAGCTATGTCCCCTCTTCCCCAGCGGCAAGCTGGACGGAACCTGCAGTTGCGGATCGCGGTCGCGCCGCGCATAAGATGCTCGAGCGAAACGCCGCGCGGGAGATTGCGCCGAAATGGACAGAGGGTTTTTCGAACGAGACTCTGTGGCCGTCGCGCCGGACCTGATCGGCGTCGAAATCCGCGCCCATGGCGTCGGCGGCATCATCGTCGAGACCGAGGCCTATCGCCGCGACGATCCGGCTTCGCACGCCTTTCGCGGGCCCACCGAGCGCAACGCCGCCATGTTCGGACCGGCAGGCCACGCCTATGTGTACCGCTCCTACGGCATCCACTGGTGCCTGAATTTCGTCTGCGAGCCGGGCAGCGCTGTGCTGATCCGCGCGCTGGAGCCCACCACCGGCATCGAGACGATGCAGGCGCGGCGCGGGCTCTCCGACATCAGGCAGCTATGCTCCGGTCCCGGAAAACTCTGCCAGGCGATGGCAATCGACCGCTCGCATGACGGGCTGCCGCTCGACGGGCCGGAGATCACGCTGTCGCCGCGCAACGGCAAGGTCGGCATCGTGGCGGGCCGCCGCATCGGCATCAGCCGCGCGGTCGAGCATCCGTGGCGCTTCGGGCTCGCCGGCTCACGCTTCGTCAGCCGGCGCTTTGCTCACGAAGAGGTTCAGACGATCGCCTCGGCCTCGATTTCCACCTCGTAGTCGCCGATCAGGTCGCCCGCCTCGATCAGCGTGTTGGCGGGCAGCACCTCGCCAAACACGCGGCCATGCGCGCGCGACACTGGCTCCCACTTGGCGGCGTCGCGGATGTAGATGCGGGTGCGCGTCACGTCCTCGATGCGGCCGCCAAGTGCTGTGATGGCGGCGGCGATCTTGTCGAGGATGTAGGTGGTCTGCGCGCCGGCATCGCCCGGCGCCACGCAGCGGTCGGTGCCATGCGTGGCGGTGGTGCCGGAAACGCGGATCACGTCCTTCACCCGCACCGCGCGGCTGAAGCCGGCGATCGGCTCCCAGATGCTGCCGGAAGAGACGCGCAGCCGGTCGGGCCGGCCGGCCGCCGGCTCGGCCTTGTAGACAGACGGGATGGCGTCCAAATGGTGGCTGAGGTCACCCGAGGCAGTGAGATAGGGCGGCTTGCGGTATTCGTCGCCGCAGTCTCCCGGGATCGGCTTCGTGGCCGCAAACGCCTCTTCCAGCCGGGCCTTGTCCTCAGCGTCGAGCGCAAAGCTGAAGACGTTGAGATTGTCGGCGCGGTGCTCGTTCTCGCTGATGCGCGCACCGATGATGGTCGCCGCCACCGCCTCGTGCTCCAGCACCCAGCGCGACGCGACATTGGAAATCGAAACCCCATGCTTCCGGCCGATCTCGGCGGCGGCGGCCAAAATGCCCTGGAACGGCTCCCAGCCGCCGGCGGTGTCGATGAAGCGCTTGTATTTCGAGCGGCTCCAGTCGGGGATCTCGGTCGGTTCCGGCTTGCCCAGCCACTTGTCCGACAGGAAGCCGCCGCACAGCGTGCCATAGGCAAACAGCTTTGTCCCGGTGCGGGCGCACAGCTCGGAAAGCGCACCAGCGGCGCGACGGTCGACCAGCGAGAACGAGACTTGGTTGGTGGCGAGCGGCACGCCGTCGGCCAACGCCACGGCCAGATGCGCGGCATCGAAATTGGTGACGCCGATGGCGCCGATCAGCCCCTCCTCCTTCAGCCGCGCCATTTCGTGCAGCGCGTCGAGCCAGGCCGGATGCTCGAAGGTCCACCAGTGGAACTGGAGCAGGTCGACCTTGTCGACGCCGAGCCGGTCGAGCCGCTCCTGCACGCCCTTGCGGACGATCTCGGCGGTCATCGGCCCCGGCTCGGGGCACCATTTGGTGAAGGCCAGCGGGCGCTTTTCTTGCCTGCCGTGGCGGGCCAGCAGCCGCCCGGTGATGATCTCGGCGCTGCCGTAATGGTCGGCCATGTCGAATGTGTCGAAACCCGCCTTGGCATAGGCTTCCAACGCATCGGCCGCCTTATCCGGGTCGAGCGTCGTGCCGTCCTTCTCGAGGTCGGCCACCTGCCACAGCCCGCAGACCAGGCGGCTGATGTTCAATCCGCCGAGTTCGATGCGGTTAGGAGTTCTCTGCATGGAAGGTACCGTTCATTGCTTGGGAGTTGCCGGCTTCGCATCGTTACGCAAAGCGGAGGAAAGCTTGCCAAGATGGCGCGACACCACCTTCTCCTCACCGAGGATGCCGCGCGGGCGCAGGAGCAGGATGGCGCAGAGCGCAACGCCGATCATGACGATCTGCAGCGAGGCCGCGCGCGCCTGCTGACCGGGCGGGAAGAGCCCTGCCACCGCGCCGGCCGAGGCCGCCCACAGGCCCCACACCAGCACAGCACCCAAAATGGCGCCGCGATTGTTGCCCGAGCCGCCGACGATCAGCATAGCCCAGACCTGGAAGGTCAGCATCGGCAGGTAGTTTTCGGGCGCGATGAAGCCGATGAAATGCGCCTGCACCGCGCCCGCCAGCCCCATGATGCCCCCGCCGATGGCAAAGGCCTGCAGGCGGAATTTCACCGCGCTCTTGCCGAGCGCAAGGGCTGCGGTTTCGTCCTCGCGGATAGCGCGCAGCACGCGTCCCCAGGGGCTGCGCACCAGCCGTTCCAGCGCGAGGTAGAGCAGCGTAATCACCACGATGAGCACGCCGAGATTGAACAGCGAAAACAGCAGCGGATCGCCCGCAAGGCTGGCGAAGGGCCGCGGGATGAAGCCGATGCCGAAGGGACCGCCGGTGATCCGCTCGAGATTGAGCGCGCAAAGCTGCACCGTCACCGCAACGCCGAAGGTGGCGATGGCGAGATAGTCGGACCTGAGCCTGATCGTCAGCGCGCCGATGAGAAACGCGATCGCCGCCGCCGCAAGCGCCCCGCCCAGCCAGCCGACGAGGATCGGCATGTCGAAGCCGCCGAACCGGTTGGCGGTGTCGGGCGTGGTCAAGAGCGCCGAGACATAGGCGCCGATGGCAACGAAGCCGGCGATGCCGACATTGAACAGGCCGGTCTGCCCCCACTGCACATTGAGGCCCAGGCACATGATGGCGTAGGTCAACGCCATGGTCAGGAAGAAGCAGCCGTAGCCGATCAGTTCGACGCTCATTCGGGCCTCCCGAACAGGCCCTGCGGCCGCACCAAAAGCACCAGCACGAGAATGACGAAGGCAACCGCCGCGCGCCATTCGGCGCCGACGAACTGCACCGCAAGCGCCTCCGCGAGGCCAACGATCAAGCCGGCCAGCATCGCGCCCGGCACGCTGCCGATGCCGCCCAGGATCGCGGCGGCAAACAGCGGCAAGAGAAGGTCGAAGCCCATATAGGGGCGGATCTGCACCAACAGGCCGGCCATGACACCGGCAACGCATGCCAGCCCCGCGCCGAGCACCCAGACCGTACGCACCACCTTGCGCACGTCGATGCCGACGACGCCGGAAAGCTGCTGGTTTTCGCTGACCGCGCGCATGGAGCGGCCGATGGCGGTGCGCGTGAGCAGGAGATGCACCGCCACCACCAGCACCACGGCCAAGGCCAGCGACAGCATCTGGTCGGGCGTGGCGCGCAGGCCGCCGCCGAGCGGCAGCGCGATCTGCAGCGCCTTGCTGTAGTAGGCCGGCTTCGAGGTGAAGATGAATTCGAGCAGGCTGCGCAGCGTCAGCGCAGCGCCAAAGCTCGCCATCACCATGATGATGACCGTGCCGCGCTGCGCCCGCAGCCGGCCGAACAGCAGCGCATCCACCAGCAGCGCCAGCCCGCCGGTGAGCGCAACTGCCACCACCGCCGAGATCGGCAGCGACCAGCCGAAGGAGAACGGGCCGATCGGCGTCAGCAAGCCGCCGGACAGGTAGCCCAGCGCGCTGCTGACGGCGAGCGCGAAATAGGCGCCCCAGGAGATGAACTCGCCATGGGCGAAATTGGCAAAGCGCAGGATCGAATAGGTGAGCGTGACGCCGATGGCGCCGAGCCCGATCATCGAGCCGGTGATCAGCCCGTCCATGAGTGCCTGCGGGTTCATGGCGTCACCGTCTTCGGTTCGCGGCGTGCGCCGAGATAAAGCTCGGCAACGATCGGGTCGTCGCCAAGCGTCGCGGCCGGGCCTTCATGGCGCAGCCGCCCTTCGACGAGGATGACGGCGCGGTCGGCAATGGCAAGCGCTGCCTTCACATTCTGCTCCACCAGCACGATGGTGACGCCCGTTTCGTTGATCTGCTTCAGCCGGGCGAACACCTCCGACACGATCTTCGGCGACAGGCCCGCCGAGGGCTCGTCGAGGATCAGCACAGACGGCTCGACGATCAACGCGCGTGCCACCGCCAGCATCTGCCGCTGGCCGCCCGAAAGCTGGCCGGCGCGCAGCGAAGGCCGCGCGGCAAGGTCGGGGAACATGGCGTAGAGGTCGGCGATGCGGCGGGCGCGCTTCTCCTTGGGCAGGATATTGGCGGCCAGCAGCAAATTGTCGTTGATCGACATCGTGCCGAAAATATTCTCGGTCTGCGGCACGAAGGCCAGGCCGTGCCTGATCTTCTCGTGCGCCGGCACAGCGGTGATATCGAGGCTGCCCAGCGCTGTCGTGCCCGAATGGATCGGCACCAGCCCGGCAATCGCCTTGACGAAGGTCGACTTGCCGGCCCCGTTCGGGCCCAGCACCACCACCAGTTCGCCCTGCTTCACGTCGAGATCGACGCCGCGCACGATGGGCAGGTCGCGCTCGTAGCCGGCGACTAGCGCGCGCGTGGAAAGGGCAACAACTTGTCCGCTCATGCCGCGACCCCGCCGAGATAGGCTTCGATGACGGCGGGATCGCGCGCCACCACGTCCGGCGCGCCTTCCGTCAGATATTTGCCGGCGGCCATGACGACGACGCGCCCGCACAGCCGCGCCACCATTTCCATATTGTGCTCGATGAGCAGGATCGACTTGCCCTGCGCGTTGAGCTCGAGCACCCGGTCGATGATGAGTTCGAGAAGGCTCGGATTGACGCCGGCGGCCGGCTCGTCGAGCAGGATCGCCTCGGGATCGGCCATCAGGATGCGCGCGAGTTCCAAAAGCTTGCGCTGGCCGCCGGAAAGCACCCGCGCTGGCTCGCTCTCCAGCCCCGAGAGCCTGACGAAGTCGAGCAGCGACCGCGCCTTCTCCACCGCCGCCCGCTCCTGCGCCGCCACACGGCCGGGCTGCAAAAAGTTCTTCCAGATGTGCTCGCCGGCCTGCCCCTGCCCGCCGGTCAGCACGTTTTCCAGCACCGTCATCTCGGCAAAGGGCCGCGGGATCTGGAAGGTGCGGCCGACGCCGCGAGCGATGCGCCGCTCCGGTCCTTCCTGCGCCACTTCCTGACCGGCTATGCGGATGGAGCCGGAACTGGGCTTGAGGCTTCCGGCCAGAAGATTGAACAGCGTGGTCTTGCCGGCGCCGTTCGGTCCGATCAGCCCGGCCATCTCGCCGCGCCGCAGGGTGATCGACATGCCGTCGACGGCGCGCACCCCGCCAAACTTCCGCACCAGATGGCGTGCCTCGATAAGCGGCTGTGCCTCAGTGTCCTTCGGACCGTTATGTGTGGGGGCAGTGGTCGGCATCCGGCTTCTGACACCAAATTCTGATCGATGATGTTTGATCAAACTTTACATCCAATCCGATTGCAACTAAAAATTTGCCGTCGCAGCAAGCGGCATCCGAGTTTCGAATGGCGGTCCTCATGCCCGATCGGAGACATCAGCAACGCACGCAGGGCGACTCGCCTGGCCGGGAGCTGTTGCCATGAGCAGCCGCGGCGCGCTTTCCCCCGTTGGCCGCGAAACGCTGCAGGACCGCGTCTATGCCGAGCTTCGCCGTTCGCTGATCTACGGCATGTTCGATGCCGGCGAGATGCTGCGCATCCTCGACCTTGCCGCCACGCTGCAGACCAGCACCATGCCCGTGCGCGAGGCGCTCGGCCGGCTGGTGTCGGAGCAGGCGCTTGAGGCGCTGCCCAACCGTTCCGTGCGTGTCCCCTTGATCAACCGCGAGCGGCTGGAAGACCTCGCCCGCGCCCGCTGCCTGATCGAAGGCCAGATCACGGCGCTGGCCGTGCCGAACCTCATGGACAACGATTTCGTCCGGCTGAAGGAGCTCACCGTGGCCTGCGAGGAAGCCTTCCGCAGCCACGACGACGAGATCGACAAGGCGCAGGCCACTTCCGAGCTGAACCACGCCTTCCATTTCTACATCTACCGCGCCGCCGGCTCGGCCGTATTGATCCCGATCGTGGAAAGCCTGTGGCTGCAGTCCGGCCCCTATGTGCGCGCCGCCGCCCACATCCATGACGAGTTCCGCGACATTTCGGCAACCCATCATCACTGGGCGCTGATCGACGCGCTCGAACGCCGCGATACCGCAGGCTCCGTCAAGGCACTGACCGACGACATCACCCGCTCCTTCAATCTCATTCGCGGCCGGCTCGATGCCGAAGAAGCCGCAGAAAAGGCCTCGCAGAATGGCTGACGCCACGGACGATTCCTTCGAGCTCTACGATCTGCGCGTGGAAGTGGTCGCGCCCGAAGGCGGCGCCATCTACTGCGGCGCCAATGTGGGCGACTATTTCGAGCTGCGCGGCGAGATGCTGCACCTGCCGCCCGGCCAGGCTTTTTCCATCTATTCGCTGGCGTCGCTGCTGCCGCTTTTGCCGGCCAAGCAGCGGCCGACCCACAAGAACGACTGGATGACCACCGACGCGGAAGTGGCCTGCCCGGACCCGAACTGCAGCTCCCGCTTCCGCATCACCCGCACCGGCCTGCGCCGCTTCAGCCACGCCGCCACCACGGCAGTGCCGCTTCAGGACGATTGAGACAAGCATGCAAAGAACCAGACTGACACCGGACTACGAAATCTCGCGCGTCATCCGCGGCGGCTGGCAGATGGCCAGCGGCCACGGCGCGCTGGTGAGCGAGGACCCGGTGTCCGACATGGTGGCCTTTGCCGATGCCGGCATCACCACCTTCGACTGCGCCGACATCTATACCGGCGTGGAAGAGCTTATCGGCCGCTTCCGCCTGCACTACCGCGACCTGCGGGGGCAAGAGGCGCTGGACAGGATCAAGGTGCACACCAAATTCGTGCCCGACCTCGAAGTGCTGCCGCGCATCACCAAATCCTATGTCGAAGGCGTCATCGACCAGTCGCTGCGCCGGCTGAACCTCGAGCGCCTCGACCTCGTCCAGTTCCACTGGTGGGACTATGACGCGCCGCTCTGGCTGGAAACGGCGCAGTGGCTCGCAGAGCTGCGCCAGGCCGGCAAGATCTGCAACATCGGCGGCACCAATTTCGACACTGATCATCTGGTCGACATCGCCACTGCGGGCGTGCCGCTGGTGTCGATGCAGGTGCAGTATTCGCTGCTCGACAACCGCCCCGCCAAGCGCATGGCGGCAGCAGCGGCCGAACACGGCGTTTCCTTCCTCTGCTACGGCACGGTCGCCGGCGGCTTCCTCAGCGACCAGTGGCTCGGCGTCAGCGAGCCGACCGACGCCCTCGAGAACCGCTCGCTGGTCAAGTACAAGCTGATCATCGACGATTTCGGCGGCTGGGAGCTGTTCCAGACGCTGCTGAAGACGCTGCGCGGCATCGCCGACCGGCACGGCACCGACATCGCCACCGTGGCAAGTGCGGCCATGCTCAAGCGGCCGGGCGTCGCCGGCGTCATCGTCGGCGCGCGCAACCGCTCGCACCTGCCCTCCAACCTGGCGATCTCCGATCTTCAGCTGACCGCCGAGGACAATGCGGCAATCGCGGCCGTGCTTGCCCAGGCGAACGAGCTCGAAGGCGACGTCTACACGCTGGAGCGCGACCGCCACGGCCGCCACGGCTCGATCATGAAATACAATCTCAACAAGGGCGCGGCATGAGCGCAGCGCCTTCGACAGACAGCCTGAAATCGAAACAAGAACGGCAGCCGGACGAAAAACCGGCGGCCACAACCAAGGGGAACTGAAATGCGCAAAATACTTCTCGCCACCACCCTGCTGACGGCGCTCGGCGCCTCGGCACTGCCGGCGCTGGCCGCCGACTGCGACATCACCGTGGGTCTCGTGATGGAACTGACCGGCCCCGCCGGCGAATACGGCCAGGCTGGCGCCAAGGCTGTCGAAATGGCGTTTCGCGACGTCAACGAGGCCGGCGGCGTCGATGGCTGCAAGCTGGTGACCGACACCCGCGACAGCCAGAGCCAAGGCAATGTCGCGGTCGACCAGGCCACCCAGCTCGTCAACATCAAGAAGGTGCCGGTCGTCATCGGCGGCATCATCTCCTCGGTGTCGATCCCGATCCTCACCTCGGTCACCGCACCGGCCGGCGTGGTGCAAGTCTCGCCCGCTTCCTCGTCGCCGACGCTCACCGAGCTCGGCCGCGAGGGCAAGACCAACGGCGTGTTCTTCCGCACCATCACCTCGGACGCGCTGCAGGGCACGGCGGCGGCGAAATACGCGCTCGACCAGGGCCTGAAGAAGATCGCCATCGTCCACGTCAACAACGATTTTGGCGTGAACATGGTGCGCGAGTTCAAGGCGGCCTATGAAAAGCTCGGCGGCACCATCACCTCGGTCACGCCCTACAACGAGAAGCAGGCCAACTACTCCTCCGAGGCAAGTGCTGCCATGCAGGGCGATCCCGAAGCGCTCTACCTCGTCAGCTATCCGGTCGACGGCGCAACGATCGCCCGCGCCTGGATCTCGGGCGGCGGCGCGCAAAAATTCCTGCTCAATGACGGCATGAACTCTGCCGAATTCATCGAAAGCGTCGGCGCGCAGTATCTCAACGACGCCTACGGCACCTCCTCGGGCACCAGCCCGACGGCCTCGACCGAATATTTCAACGGCAATTTCGAAGCCTTCTCCGGCGGCATCAAGGCCGACGCACCGGCCGCCGACCGCTCCTATGACGCCGGCGCCATCGTGGCGCTGGCCATCGCCAAGGCCGGCAAGCCGGAGGCTGCGGCGATCAAGGCTGCGATCCCGCAGGTGGTTGCCGAGGGCGGCGAGCCGATCCACGCCGGCAAGGAAGAATTCGCCAAGGCGCTGAAGCTGATCAAGGAAGGCAAGCCGATCAAGTATGAAGGCGTCATCGGCCCCGTCAGCTTCGACCAGTACGGCGACATCACCGGTCCGTTCCGCCTGTGGCAGATCAAGGACGGCGCGGTGACCACCGTGGGCGAAATGGGCGCCGACGAGGTCGGCAAGATCAAGGCCGAAACCGCCAAATAAGACCGGCCTCGACGCCGCATCCAACGACAAAACACTCCCCTCTGCGCCGGCTTCCAGCCGGCGTTTTTTTATGCCGCGCGCCCTCGATTAACGCCCGGAAAAATCGCGGTTTTTGCCCCGGAACGCGGCATCGTTTTCGGCACACACCCAAGCCGGAAAATTCGCAAAATCCATAAAGCATTGCATTTAAACGATAAATGTGCTTATATTGAATGATAATTCAATAAGAAACAGGGGTGCTACCATGAATCCGCATATTCGCGACATCAGGGTTCCGACCGACTGGGACCGCCGCGGCCTGCCCGGCTGGGCCTATCACAGCCCGGCCCTGCTGGAGCTGGAGAAGGAGCATCTCTTCCGCAATCACTGGCAGATCATCGGCCATGTTTCCGATTTGCCGGAGGCCGGCGACTACCTCACCATGGACGTGGTGGGCGAGCGCGCGCTTGTGGTGCGCGGCAAGGATGGCGTGGTGCGTGGCTTCCACAACATCTGCCGCCATCGTGGCAGCCGTGTCGTCGCCGACGAGCGCGGCAGCTGCAAGAACGCGATTGTGTGCCCGTTCCACGGCTGGGTCTACAATCTCGACGGTACGCTGCGCGGTGCAGCGCGCCCAAAATCCTTTCCCGAGCTCGACAAGAACGAGTTCGGCCTGGCGCCGCTCGACCTCGAGATCTGGATGGGGCTGATCTTCATCCGCTTCCGCAAGGGCCCGCAGCCTTCGGTCGCCGAGCTGCTAAAGCCCTTCGAGGAAGAGCTGTCGCACTACGGCATCGCCGAGATGGTGCCGGCGAACGGCGTCTGGACGCAGACCAGCCCGGTCAACTGGAAGTCGGTGCGCGACGTCGACAATGAAGGCTACCATGTCGCCATGGCCCACCCGGCACTGCAGGACCTCTATGGCGCGAGCTATTACGACGAGCCCTTCGTCAACGGCGTGTCGCGCTCATTCGCCACCTACAATCCGCATGCCGGCCGCCGCTGGAGCGTGGGCCGCTACGTCAATGTCGCGCCCGAGCCGACGCACCTGCCCGAGCGGCTGAAGAAGGCCTGGATCTATTACGGCATGTTCCCCAATGCGGTGATCGCGGTGACGCCGGAAACGACGCAGTTCTACCAGGAGTTCCCGCTGTCGACCGGCGAGACGCTGCTGCGTGGCTCCATCTACCACTATCGCGACGAAAGCCGCGAGCAGGCCGCCGCGCGCTATTTGTCCATGCGGATCGACCGCGACACCCAGGCCGAGGACGTGCAGCTTTCGATCTGGTCGAACGAATCCATGCTGTCGGAAGCCTTCGCCGGCTTCTACCTCTCCGACCTCGAATATGGCGTCCGCACCCACCACGACCATATGCGCGCACAACTTCCGGTGCTGAACCTGGAGACGGCGCCGGAGGAGACGGATATGGCCGGCATCAATGAGGCGATGCGGGCGCGGGCCTAGGGATTTCCGACCTTGCTCAATAGTGGCAAGGTCGGGACATGCCCAGGAGCGGCGTCGAGAACTCGACCTCTGGACGGCCGCTATGAGGACGGCGCGATCAATGTCCGGGGCATGTCCATTTGACTGGGGCGGGCGAACGATATAGTTGTATAGTACAACTTTATAAATCCAGTTCGCTTTATGTCTTCCAACCCTTCGCAACGCTCCATCGACTCCATCCGGGCCACCTCCCGTCAACTCGTTCGCGAGTTGGGTTTCATGGGAGCAGACTTTGCCGGAACCGATCTTCCGCCCTCTGCCGTCCACGCCCTGATCGAAATTGAAGATGGTGGCGTTACCGCGCGCGATCTCGGTGCGAGTCTCCATCTCGAAAAGTCGAGCGTCAGCCGCATGTTGCGCAAGTTGGTGGACTCGGGCGACGTGGAGGAACAAGCCGGGGAAGAGGATGGACGCGTCAAGATACTGTCCCTGACCGTTTCCGGCAGGAACCGTGTTGCGGCGATCCACGCCTTCGCCCGCGCTCAGGTGTCCGACGCACTTGCACGGCTGAAACCCGGCCAGGATCGCACCGTTCTTGACGGACTGCGGCTTTACCCCGACAAGTGCCCGCGCCGCGCCCGAAGACGTCGAGGTCATCAGCGGATACCGCCCTGGCCTTATCGCGCGCATTACGGAGATGCACGCGCTCTACTATGCCCGGACGTCAGGTTTCGGCCAGCGTTTCGAATCCGTCGTGGCGGCGGGCCTAGCCGAGTTCTGCGACCGTCTCGGGAATCCGACCAATGAAATCTGGGCAGCAATGGGAGGAAACGAAATCCTCGGTTCCGTCGCCATCGACGGGGAAGACATGGGGCCGGGCGTCGCACATTTGCGATGGTTCATTGTCGATGACGCCTTGCGGGGGTCAGGAAGCGGCAAGAGGCTGCTCAGCGCAGCACTGGCGTTTGCCGACGCGAAGGGCTTTGCCGAAACGCATCTTTGGACCTTCTCGGGCCTGCACGCCGCGCGTCATCTCTATGAAACGAGGGGCTTCGCACTGGCGGAAGAGCGCCCCGGCGCGCAATGGGGCAACGAAGTTCTGGAACAGCGCTATGTAAGGCCTCGACCGTGACAAACATACACTCTTGCTGACTTTGCTGACTTGCGGATTCGCATCGGCTTTGCGACAGCCGCGGCTTGAATCGAGCCGTTGTGTCTATGGCGAAACGCCGCTTTGGGCTCCATTTCCCAACCCATCTTGCCCACCGCGCCGGCTCTGCTACAGAAGGGCCATGTCCAAGACCACGCCCGCCACGCTCGCGCTGAGCAAAGCCGGTACGCCCTTTGCGGTGGCTACCTACGAATATGACGCCAATGCCGAGCGCGTGGGCCTGCAGGCCGCCGAGGCGATGGGGGTTCCGGCTTCGATCGTATTGAAAACACTGATGGTCGAGGTCGACGGCAAGCCGGCCTGCGTGGTGGTCCCCTCCGACCAGGAGGTCAACATGAAGAAGGTCGCCGCCGCCTTCGACGGCAAGTCGGCCAACATGATGAAGCCGGCCGACGCCGAGCGGCTGACCGGCTACAAGGTCGGCGGCATCAGCCCCTTCGGCCAGCGCAAGCCGGTGCCGACTGCGATAGAAGAAATGGCCACGCTGGAGGACGAAATCTTCCTCAATGGCGGCCAGAGGGGCCTGCAGATCCGCATGCGCCCGGACGATCTTGTCCAGGCTCTGGGGGCCAGAGTGGCCGATCTTATTCGGTGAAATCCTGTTCTAGAAAACGGCGCCAACGCTTTCTTCATGTGGACGCATTGACAAGACGAGAGGGCCCGCCTTCCACTCAAAGCTAACGAGACGAACAGGCAGGGCGAACGTCTGGATTGGGTGGGGAACGGACGGACGGCTTTCGGTGCCCGCGTGATGTAAGCGGACATTGGGTCAGCCGACGCGACCGACCGCTTTGCGCCCCATCTCGGTCAAACAAGCTGGATTGAACATCTCCTGAAAGCGGACATTCGCCCACCGCAGACCACGCATCAGCCACCGCAGCAATAGAGTTGCCTTACGGGCATGTCTGGTGGCGAAAGGAAGCAGCATAGGTTCCGTCCTAGCCCTTAGCCGCTGTCTGCTGTATGAGCAGCCATGGAAAACAACAGATTTGAGAACCCCATCACCGTCAGGGCCGATGCAACTGGCACGCTTCTCACGCTTCGCACTGCTCGCGAGGCTTCCGACTTTCTTCTTAACCGATGGCCTGGCAAGCGAAGTGACAAGCACCGAGCGGCTCTCCAAGCGTGCTCGGACGTCAATCTGGGGAATAAACCAGTAATCGGCGCCCGACGCGCCTTTGTAGCGGCGGCCCGTGAGGCCGGCATCTTTTTTGACGAGAAGGTTTAGCGATCAAACGACTAATCGTCCGATAACGCCGTAGGCTCTGTCTCGCTTTTGGTGTCGACCGATTGTCGCTCTCTGGCCGCTGCCTTGGCGGCGAGTTTCTCGGCCTTCTTGCTGGCCTTTGCGCGGTCGCGTTCTTTGCGTTCTTGACTGTAATTCGGTGGTCGGGGCAATCCGGATCCTTCCTTGGTTGGGGACTAAGTAAGGCGGTGTGCTGCACAACGCAACTTTTTTGGGCGTTGCCTTTCGAGCGGTTCTGGCGGCCGGGGCGCCGGCGCCCCCCCTTCCGGACAACCAGTCGGCGATGAAGAAGGAAGCCCAAAACCAAAAGTTGACATGCATTCAACGATGGCGTATGAAGGTACTATCGATGTTTGCTTGTCTGATTTGTTCTGCGCGCTATTGGCGCCTCCTCGACGAACCTCCCTTCAAAAATCGACCCGACTGCCGCCGTGCAAACGCGCGGGGGTAACTTCATATGCTACAGAAAGGGTTCGTCATGAACACCGGCACAGTTAAATGGTTCAACGCCACCAAGGGCTTCGGCTTCATCCAGCCTGACAATGGCGGCCAGGACGTTTTTGTCCACATCTCCGCCGTCGAGCGCGCCGGCCTGCGCACTATCGCCGAAGGCCAGAAGCTCAGCTACGAGATGGTCCGCGACAACAAGTCGGGCAAGATGTCGGCCGACAAGCTTCAGGCCGCGTGATTATCATCCATTCGGCCGGTGACCACAGATGTACTGGCACCAGTGGCTGAACGGATGACAAGGAAGGGTCAGGCGAGTGCCTGGCCTTTTTTGTTTGGATGGCTTGCTGAACAAGGAGATAGATGATGGCTCGAGATCCTCAAAGCGCACGCGAACGGGCCGAACTCAACTTCGGCAAGACGCAGACGCAGTCCCTCGCCCGCAACCGCATTGTCGAAGAGAGTGAGGCGATTGCCAGAGAACGCGACGCGAAGACTGCGCGATTGAAAGAAATGCGCCTGCAGAAGGAAGCAGAAGAGATGCGTGCAGGAACAGCCCCCCGCACTTCCAAATCGACGGCCAAGAACTGATGGCAAGACGTGCAGTTCTGGTGAAAACGCCCGCGGACGCCACCATCGCCGATGTGGTGGAGAACCTCGATCATCCCATCGAATACGTCCGGCGCATCCTTGAAAAGCTGGAGCGCTGCCGCCGCGCCCATGGCGATGCGCAGGTGCGCATTGGCGTGCTTGGACGAGCCGAATGTCCGAACTACCTGATCGAATACATTACCGAAGACCCCAAATCCGGCCAGCAATCCGTCCATCCGGATGCTGCCTATAGTGGCAGCACACATCGCGAACTCGCCCCCAGACATGTCGAGGAGGCCAGGAACTGGTCTTCTGAAGAAATGAACATCACCGCTGTTTCGGCGTTGATCGGCAGGCTTCGCAGCCGGGCCAGCTGACACGGAGAAAAACTCAATGGCCATCAGATTTGTCGCAAAGGATCAGGAGAAGGGCGCAGCGACCATCACTGCCAAGGCGCCTGACAAGCGCAGCAATGATCGCGAGGCCGCCGCTCCGAACGACCTGGGCGAAACGCCAGCGACGATCGCAACCGACCTTTTCAACTCCATCCCCAAGGCGCCGAAGCGAAAGCGGAAGTCGAGATAGCGTCGTCTTGACAACCCCGCCTACAGGAAGCCGACCGGCTTTGAAGTTCACATGATCGTACCAATTCCCGGTGAAGACTTCGACTGCAAGTCCTGCGGCGCCTGTTGCTCCTGCTCGTCGGAGTGGCCACGGTTTTCCACCGAAGACGAGGCTCAACTCGACCGGATCCCCGCCCAATATGTCGCCGGCGATGAAAGCGGCATGCTGTGCCATGGCGCGCGCTGCGCGGCGCTTGTCGGCGTGGTGGGCAAATCGACCTCATGCGCGATCTATGAAATCCGCCCGGACGTCTGTCGCGCCTGCATGCCAGGCGGCGATGACTGCCTGATGGCACGGCAAAAATTCTTCCGGCCGGATGCGACGCTCGCCTCCTGAAAGACATCCGGGCAACTGAATGCCGGCGTCGGGGTCGCCACCCGGAAGCGCCCCGCTTCTTCCTTGCTATGGAAGAAATGTAAGGCAACACCTCACGTGTTGCAGCTGTTGCCCCCTCACCCCTTCCAAACACCCTCTTTCCTGAGATCTTCCATCGTGCGCGAAATGCCCTCGCGCAAAATGCCCACCATGTCGTCGATCTGCTCTTTGGTGATCGTCAGCGGCGGCGACATCACGCACATATTGATCAGCGGCCGCACCAGAAGGCCGAGCTCGTGGCAATGCGCGTCGATGCGCATGCCGACATTGCGGTCGAGTTCCAGCGGGTTCTTGCTGTCGCGGTCGGCCACGCATTCCACGCAGGCCATGAGGCCGACCCCACGCACCTCGCCCACCAGCGGTAGTTCTTCCAACGTCTTCAGCTGCGCCTGAAAATAAGGCGCCACGGCCCGCGCATGGGCAAGAATGCCGCCCTCGAGCAGGTCGAGATTCTTCAGCGCCACCGCGCAGCCAACCGGATGGCTCGAATAGGTCAGCCCATGGGCATACATGGCCGAGGGGTGGTTGGAGCGGCGCAGCTCCTGCAGCAGGCGCTCCGACACGATCATGCCGCCGAGCGGGAAATAGCCGGAGGTCACGCCCTTGGCGAAGGTGATGATGTCGGGGTCGATGCCGAACACGTCCTCGGACGCGAAGACATGGCCGAGCCGGCCGAAGGCCGTGACGACCTCGTCGGAGACGTAGAGAATGTCGTTGTCACGGCAGATTTTGCGGATGCGCGGCAGATAGTTTTCCGGCGGCACGATGACGCCGCCAGAGGCCTGCACCGGCTCGCCCACGAAGGCGCCAATCTTGTCGGCGCCGATGCGCTTCACCGTTTCCTCGAACTCGGCCACCAGGCTGTCGGTGAAGGCCGCGATGCTCATGCCCGCCGGCCGGCGGAACGGGTCGGGCGACGACAGCTTTACCACCAGGTCGTCGGCGCCATCCATCCAGTCGCGGTCGCGCGGGCGGCCGTTTAGCGAGGCCGACAGATAGGTCGAGCCGTGATAGGCGCCGCCGCGCGACAGGATCAGCTTCTTCTCCGTCCGGCCGCGCACATTGTTGTAGAACTGCATGAAGCGCAGCGCGCTTTCCACCGCCGACGAGCCGCCGGTGGTGAAGAACACGTGGCTGAGATCGCCTGGCGCGTGGCCCGCGATGCGCTCGGCGAGCACGGCGGAGGCCTCGTTCATCGTGTACCAGGGCGTGTTGTAGGAGAGCTGCATGGCCTGGTCGTACATGACCCGGGCCAGTTCCTCGCGGCGGTGGCCGACATTGGTGCACCACATGCCCGCCGGCCCGTCGATCAGCTTCTTGCCTGAGCCGTCGGTGATGTAGATGCCCTCGCCCTCGCCGATCAGGCTGCGCGCTTCGGCGCCGATCTCGCCGGCTGTCGGCCATGGCTGCACCAGATGGCGCTTGGCGAGTTCCACCGCCTCTTCGCCGCTCAGCGCCTCGCCGACCGTCGCCGTCATCATGTCCTGTGCCGCAGCCATTTTCTCCCCTTTCCGAAGCGCGCCGCCCCAAGTCGCCCATGCAACCGGGACGCAGCGACATTGGACATCATATTGAATGTCCGTTCAATCAATATCACAGAAATAGCGCTTGATTTCAATCCGCGGATGAGTTCAAGATGATGAAAAGCTGGCGCGCGACGGGAACCGTGACGCCGGCAAAGTTAATGGGATGGGCATGCAGAACGCGTTCGAACCTGCATATTTGCGCGAGCCGCACCAATGACGGCCGCCGCGGAAGGGTCACAGCCTCTCAGTCTCGGGAGGCGTCAACGAACCTCCCTTCTGCAATCGGAAGCCGCACAAGGCTTCGCCCTGATCAGCCCCACCTTCATCTATGCGCTGGTGCTTCTGGTGGTGCCGATCCTGGTCGTGGTCGCGCACAGCTTCTGGACGCAGAACTACCTCACCATCGACCGCACCTTTACGCTGGAAAACTACCGCATCGCGGTGACCGAGCCGATCTATCTCGACCTGCTGCGGCGCTCCCTGTGGATTTCGCTGCTGGTCAGCTTCTTCACGGTGGTGCTGGCCTACCCGATCGCCTTCTACATTTCGTTCCATGGCGGGCGGCACAAGGGGCTGTGGCTGTTCCTCATCACCATCCCCTTCTGGACGAGCTACCTGCTGCGCGTGATGTCGTGGAAGGTGATCCTCGGCTACAACGGCGTGCTGAATTCGGGCCTGATGGGGCTCGGCATCATCAGCGAGCCGTCGACTGCGTTGCTCTACAACACCAGCGCCGTGGTCATCACGCTGACGCATGCCTGGGCGGCCTTCGCCATCCTGCCGATCTTCGTGTCGCTGGAAAAGATCGACCGCTCGCTGATCGAGGCCGCGACCGATCTCGGTGACGGGCCACTGCGCCGCTTCCTGCGCATCACCCTGCCGCTCTCGGTGCCGGGCATCGTCTCAGCCATCCTCATCGTCATGATCCCGACGGTGGGCGACTTCGTCACGCCCAAGCTGGTCGGCGGCAAGGATGGGGTGATGATCGCCAACGCCATCCAGGCCCAGTTCGGCAAGGGGGCCAACTGGCCGCTTGGCGCGGCCCTTTCTGTGACGACGATGCTGGTGGTGACGGCGATGGCGGCATCCACGGTGCTCATCATCCGCTCGGCGGCAAGGATGGCGCGATGACCGCAATCCGCAACATCCTGTCGCGCTGGCTGCCGGCCTACGCCCTTCTCTATGTCGTCTTCCTCTATCTGCCCGTCGTGTTCCTGCCGATCTTCTCGGTCAACACCTCGCCCTCGCCGAAATTCCCGCTCGCCGAGCTGACCCTGCAATGGTACCGCGATCTACCCAACACGCCGGCGCTGATCGACGCGACCCGCAACAGCCTGATGGTGGGCATCGCGGCCGCGTTGCTCTCCACCATCCTCGGCATCTGCGCGGCGCGCGCCATCACGCGCTATCGCTTTCCGGGCCGGCGCGCCATCAACGGCCTGATCATGGCGCCGCTGGTGCTGCCGGAGATCATCCTGGCCGTTTCGATGCTCCTGGTGATGCTGCAGCTGGGGCTGGAGCTGTCGCTGGTCACGGTGGTGTTCGGCCATGTGCTGGTGTGCATCCCCTATTCGCTCAGCGTGCTGACCTCCGGCTTCGAGGGGTTCGACCGCAGCCTGGAGGAAGCCTCCGCCGATCTCGGCGAAACTGCTTTCGGCACGTTTAGGCGGGTGACGCTGCCCATGGTGGCGCCGGCCATCATTTCCAGCCTGCTCGTCTGCTTCACCATCTCGCTCGACGAATTCATCATCGCCTTCTTCCTCACCGGCACGGAGCCGACGCTGCCGATCTACATCTGGGGCCAGCTGCGCTTCGCCTCCAAGCTGCCCGGCGTACTGGCCCTCGGCACGCTGCTGCTGGTCGGCTCGTTCCTGCTTCTCACCGTCGCCGAACTTTTGCGCCGCCGCGCCGCGCGACGCACCCAGAACGCCGGAGGCGCCTTTGCCTGAGAGACCGATGCCCGAACGCTCGCAAAACGACCGCACGATGATCGAGATTTCGCACGTCACGCGCAGCTATGGCGCCTTCAAGGCGCTGGACGACGCCTCGCTGGTCATCCGCGAGGGCGAGTTCTTCTCGCTGCTTGGGCCCTCCGGCTGCGGCAAGACCACGCTGCTGAGGATGATTGCCGGCTTCGACAACCCGACCAGCGGCACCATCGCCGTCGATGGCCAGCCCATGGCGGGCATTCCGGCGAACCGTCGTCCGACCAACATGGTGTTCCAGAGCTACGCCATCTTCCCGCACCTCAATGTGGAGCAGAACGTCGCCTATGGACTCAGGCGCCTGAGGCTTGGTGCTGCGGAAGAAAAGCGCCGCGTCGAGGAGGCGCTGGCGCAGGTGTCGCTGACGGGCCTCGGAAAACGCGGCGCGCACGAGCTTTCCGGCGGCCAGCGGCAGCGCGTGGCGCTGGCCCGTGCGCTCGTGATGCGGCCAAAAGTGCTGCTGCTGGACGAACCGCTTTCGGCGCTGGACAAGAAGCTGCGCGAGCAGATGCAGGTCGAGCTGCGCCGGCTGCAGCAGGCGGTGGGCATCACTTTTATCCTCGTCACGCACGACCAGTACGAAGCGCTCGCCATGTCCGACCGCATCGCCGTGATGTTCGGCGGACGCATCGCGCAGGTTGCCTCGCCCAAGGAAATCTACCAGCGTCCGGTCAACCGCCAGGTGGCCGACTTCCTAGGCGGCATGAATTTCGTCAAGGCCGAGATCGTGGAGGAAAACGGCTCCTCGCTGGTCGTCGACACGCTGGGCTTCGGCCGCGTCAAGACCGAGAAGCCCAAGGCTTTTGTCCGCAATGGCGGCGGCGCCACGCTTGGCATCCGACCCGAACGGCTGCGCGTGCTGTGGGACGACGCGAGCTCGAAATTCGAGGTGGCCGGCCGGGTCATCGAGCGTCACTATTTCGGCGAGATCACCCATCTGATCGTGGAAATACCGGGGCTGGAAAAGCCGCTTTCGGTGACCGAGACCAACGATTTCGGCGCCGACGACATTCCGGTCGGCGCTCCCATCCGCCTCGCCTATGATCCCGACGCACTGGTGGCGCTGGCAGATTGAATTGGCCTCCGCGATAGGGCGACATCCGCATGACGATTACCGCCATCGACCATGTCCAACTCGCCATGCCGGAGGGCCGCGAAGAAGAAGCGCGGCGTTTCTATGAGGGCCTGCTCGACATCCCGGAAGTGCCCAAGCCGCCGGTGCTGGCCGCGCGCGGCGGCTGCTGGTTCGAACTCAGCATCGTCAAAATCCATCTCGGCGTCGAGCAGGATTTCGTACCGGCCCGCAAGGCGCATCCGGCCCTGGTGACCGACGACCTTCCCGCCCTGACGAGGAAGCTTGAAGCGGTCGGAATTCCGGTCACGCCGGACCATGCGCTTGCCGACACCGAGCGCTGCTTTGTCAGCGACCCTTTCGGTAATCGCATCGAGCTGATCCAGGGCAGAACCGGCGCCTGACCGGCGATTGAATAAGTGCGTCCTTCGAGGCTCGCTTCGCTCACACCTCAGGATGAGGGCTGTTGGCGTATACCTCCCTCATTCTGAGGTGCGAGCCAAAAGGGGCGAGCCTCGAAGGACGCACCTGATGACTTGAAAGCCCCTGTCAGGGTTGTTCTTCCAGTTCAGCCAGCACCTTCCGCGCCCCGATCCGCCCTGCCACGATCGCGCCCTCGATATAGCCGGGGAATGACGGCGACAGTTCCGACGACGCGAGATGAACCGGCGGAGCGCCGGCCAGAAGCACGTCCTCCGCATCCGTGGCGTTTACGTCGAGGATCAGGTCGCTATAGGCGCCGCCGCTCCAGGCGTCGTCGATCCAGTTCCGATAGCAGAAGTCGACCGCCTCTCCCGCCTCTGGGCCAAGCGCCGCCACCAGCCGCGACATGACTTCGGCGCGTAACGCCGCACCGTCGAGCCCGTTCCAACGCAACGCCAGCGGTCCACCAATGAAAACGACCAATGCCGGGTGACTTTCGTCCTTGCTGACGTCGCAGGCGAAGAGGCCGGGCAGGCTTCGCCACATGACCATGCCGCTCAGGCCCCTGTCGCGCCAGAAGGCGTGGGCGTAGCGGACCAGAATTTTGATCACCGCACCACTGTGCCAGACACCGAGCGCCCGCGACAGGCGAGCCGACAGCGGCGGCGAGAAGGCCAGCTTCGACGCCATCATCGGCGGCACCGCGACCAGCACCGAGCGGGCTTCAAAGACGCGGTCGCCCGCCAGAACCCGCACGCCATCCCGTCGATGTTCGATGCCCGTCACGACCGTGCCGAGACGCAGCCGGCCGCCGAGATCGCGCGCCAGATCGTCGGCCAGCGACTGCATGGTCTCGGCCAAAAAGTATTGCAGCTCCGACTGCTCGTTGATGATGCGGCGGTCATTGTCGATCAGGTGCCACAGCGGAATCCTCTCCAGCGCCTGGCACCAAAGCCCCTCGATCATCGAGCGGAAACCGGCCTTGGCCTCCGCCGGGTCGCCCTGCCGCTCGAGCCATGCGGCGACGGTCAGGCCGGCGATGTCCGGATCGTCCGGCTCGATGCCATTCATCCGCTCGCGGATCGCCATGGCGCCGAGATAGGTCTGCTCGGCGCCGTCGCGCGGCAAGGGCGGCTGGGTGATGAAATCGCCCTCTACATGGGTTTTTACCAGCGTCTTGCCGCGCGCCTTTATGAGCGCCATCAGCTCCGGCATATCCTCGCAGAGGAACTGGCCGCCGGTGTCCACCGCCTCGCCGAGGCCATTGGGCCGGGCTTCCACGCGCCCACCCACCCGGTCGCGCGCCTCGAGCAGGACAAAGCTGCGGCCGGCGCGCAAAAGCTCCTGCGCCGCCGAAAGGCCGGTAAAACCGGCCCCGACGACGACGGCATCGCAGCGCTCAATGCTCAATAGCCAGCCTTTATCTTCTCGAACTCGGCGATCATCTTCTGCTTCAGCTCATTGGGCAGCGGCGACTGGAACAGCGTCTTGTCGAGGAACTGGTCGACATTCGCATAGCCTTTCTCGGTCAGTACCGCCGGGTCGATCGCCCCCATGCCCTTGGCATTGGCGTGGCCGTAGCCGAAGGTCGTGACCATATAGTCCGACACCTCGGGCGCGTTGCGGGCGCTAAGGAAGTCATAGGCGCGGTCGATGCTGTCGGGCGCATCCTTCAGCAGCACATAGCCGCACACCCAGGTGGAAAGCCCCTCCTCGGTGTCGCGGTTCATCTCAAGCGGAATGCCCTCCTTCTTCAGCGAGGTGACGGTCTCGTTCCAGGCCCAGGCCAGATCGATCTCGCCATTGCCGAAGGCCTGGTTGATGTCGGTGCTGTCGGTCCAATAGAGGCGGACGTTCTTGTGCACTTCGCGCAGGAAGTCCGACGCCTGCTTGAACTGCTCGTCGGTCATCTTCGTCCAGTCGCGCAGGCCGATGACTAGGGCCGCCAGCGCATAGGCGTCGTCGACATTGTCGCCGATAGTCACCCGCCCCTTGTATTTCGGATCGGCGAAAATCTTCAGCGACTTCGCCTCTTCGGGCGTCACCTTGTCGGTGCGATAGATGAGGGCCGTATTGCCCCAGTCGAAGGGCATGAACCAGGCGTTGCCGGCGTCATCGGTGGCAAGGTTCTTCATCGCCATGATGCCAGGGTTGATGTCCTTCCAGCCGGCTATCCTGGCGGGATCGAGCGGCTGCAGCAGCCCCGCCTCGCGCCACTTCACCACATTCTGCGCGCAGGGATGCGCGACATCGGCCTTGAAGCCGGCCCGCATCTTCTCGAAGGCTTCGTCCTCGTCGCCGAAGAAGGCGAATTCCGGCGGCTCGGCATATTTGGCGTTGTAGGCCGGGTGGAGCGCCGGGTCCTCATAACCCGACCACTCGAAGACGATGGGCGAGCCGCCCGCGGCTAGAGCCGGCAATGGCGCGGCAAGAATGGCAGTGACGGTGGCAAGGAAGGCAAGGCGGCGACTTACTGGCTGCATGGCTGAGCGACCCCCGCTGATGAATGCCGTCCAGAGAATGCTCTCCTGACGCGCGCGTCAACTGGAAAGACATGCTCCGGACGGAACTGAGTAACGTCAGTAGCCGGCTTTGATCTTCTCGAACTCGGCGATCATCTTCTGCTTGAGTTCATTGGGCAGCGGCTGCTGGAACAAGGTCTTGTCGAGGAACTGGTCGACATTCGCATAGCCCTTTTCCTCCAGCACCTTGGGATCGACGGCAGCCATGCCCTTGGCGTTGGCCTGCCCGTAGCCCCACTCGCGCACCATGTAGTCGGCGACGGCCGGATCGTTGACCGCGTTCAGATAGTCGTAGGCCTTTTCCTCGGAACCCGGCGCATCCTTGTAACGGACATAGCCGCACACCCAGGTGGAGATGCCTTCATCGGTGTCGCGCTTCATCTTCACCGGCGCGCCATTGATGGCGAGCTGGGTGGCGGCGTCGTTCCAGGCCCAGGCGAGATCGACCTCGCCGCCATTCATGGCCTGCACGATCTCGGTGTTGTCGGTCCAGTAGAGGCGGACGTTCTTGTGCACCTGGCGCAGGAAGTCGGAGGCCTGCTTGAACTGCTCGTCGGTCATCTTCGTCCAGTCGCGCAGGCCGATGGCGAGGCTCGCCAGCGCATAGGCGTCATCGACATTGTCGCCGATGGAGATGCGACCCTGGAATTTCGGATCGGCAAAGGCCTTGAGCGACTGGATGTCCTTCTCGTCCACCTTCTCGGTGTTGAAGGTGACGGCGGTGTTGCCCCAGTCCCAGGGCATGAACCAGACCGTGCCGTTCTCGTCGGTGGCGAGGTTCTTCATGGCCATGATGCCGGGATTGAGGTCCTTCCAGCCGGCGATCTTGGAAGGATCGAGCGGCTGCAGCAGCCCCGCTTCGCGCCACTTGAGAACGCTCTGCGAGCAGGGGTGGCCAATATCGGCCTTGAAGCCGGAACGCGTCTTCTCGAAGGCCTCGTCCTCGTCGCCGAAGAAGGTGAAGGTGGGCGAGTCGCCGTGTTTTGCGACATAGCCGGGATGGAACGACGGTTCCTCGTAGCCGGCCCAGTCGAAGATCGTCAGATCCTTGTCGGCTGCGCCAGCGCTCCCCATCATCGGAAGCGTCAGCGCACTGGCAAGTGCCAGCGCCATCGAAACCCGTTTCATCACCGTCATCGTTCCCATCCTTCGGTTGTTATGTTTTCACGCGATCTTCTCCCCCGTCTCGCCCTCCCGCGAGAAGTGCTTGGGAAAGACCGAAGCCAGATATTCGACCGCCGCGCGATAGGCGCTTTCGCGCGTCATGTTCTCGGCGCCCATCATCAGGCGCAGCCACAGGCCTTCCAGCATGGCGCTGAGGCCCACTGCCGTGGCCTCGGCGTCATAGGCATAGCCGGCGTCCTTTTTCAGCTGTTCGCACAGGCCGACGATGGTCTGCTGGTAGTCCTGGTCGCGCGAGCCGCTCAGCGCCTGGTAGGTCGGGCGCGACTTGGCCTCGCCCCAGAAGGCGCACCAGGCGGCGAGCTTGCGCTTGTTGCAGATCGAGCGGTCGAAATCCGCCGCCACCAGCGCATGCAGCCGCCGCGCCGGATGCTCGCCGGCCTTCTGCAGCGCGTTGCGCCAATGCGCCGAATATTCGTCGTACATATGCTGCAGCGTGGCGACGAGCAGCTTTTCCTTGCTTTCGAAATGGAAGTTGACGATGCCGCGCGACAGACCCGCGCCGTCAGCCACGTCGGCCATGGTGGTATCGGCATAGCCGCGCTTGGCGAGGGAATCGATGGTGGCTTCGATGAGCTGCAGTTGCCGGGTTTCCTTCGAGGCCTTGCGGCTGCGCCTCTCCACGTCACCCTTGTCCGGTGCCTTTTCGGCCCGCTGCGTCGTCTTCATTCCTGCCGCCATGCTCCACATCGCCGTCAACGACCCTCGTCCGGCTTCCATCCGCGCAGATGAGTGGGGCGGTGTTCCCCGCTGTCAAGAACCTTCTGCATCGCCTCCCAGGTTCTGATGTTCTTGTCGACATAGTCGGCTCCGACGGCGCCCGCGACTGAGGCGTAAAGCGGCCCCTTCAGCCGCTCCAGCTCGCCGCGCGCGACTTCGCCATACCAGGGATTGCGGTCGGTGACGGCGATGTCGCGAAAGCCCGCCGCCTCCATCGCCTTGCGGTAGTGGGCGGGCGAACGCATGGCAAAGCTCAGGCCTTCCGCCGCCACATAGGCCCTCATCTCGGGCGACGGCTCGCCGTCATGGCCGATCATCCAGTTCGAGGCGGCAAACACACCGCCGGGCTTCAGCACCCGGAAGATCTCCGAAAACAGTGCCTGCTTGTCTGGCACATGCAGCAGCGCGTCCTTGGAGAAGACAACGTCGAAGGAAGCATCGGCAAAAGGCAATGGGCCGGGCGGCGCCTGCACGAATTCCGTACGCGCCGAAAGGCCGCGCTGTTCGGCACGCTTGCGCGCCACCGCCAGCACCGGAGCCTCGATGTCGAAGCCGGTCACATGCGCCGCGCCGTGCTTCTCCACCAGATGCAGCGCGATGCCGCCCGCCCCGCAGCCGACGTCGAGGATGCGCTTGCCGGCTAACGAAAGCCCGGCAACCACGCGATCCACCTCCTCCGGCCCGCCGGGCGACAGATAGCCCTCGCCCCACAGCGCTTCCAGGAAGCGGATGGCGGTGTCGTCATATTCCGGCTCTGCCTCGACCCTTTCGATCATTGTTCCACCCCTCCCAGCGGAAATGCCCAACGTCGAAATTTTACCGAAGCCTACTCCGCCTGCCGCAAAACGCAACCCTCCATTTGTTGAACATTCATTCAGAATCTCTGGACAGGACCCGCTTCCCCGTGCCAGATTTCCAAAAAACAAAGAACAAGAGCGGGAACCGGAATGAAGACTTGGGACGCCATCGTCATCGGCGCCGGGCACAACGGGCTCGTCAATGCCTGCTATCTGCAGCGTGCCGGGCTCGACGTGCTCGTGGTGGAAAAGAACGACTGGATCGGCGGCGCCGCCACCAGCCGCTCGCTCACGCCCGGCTTCCTCTACTCCAACTGCTCCTATGTCTGCTCGCTGTTCCGGCCCGAGATCATGCGCGACCTGGAACTGCCGCGCTTCGGCCTGCAGGTCATCTCCTATGAGGGCGGCGCGGTGTTCACCCGCGATGGCGACTATCTCGCCAACTATCGCGACCACCACGCCCACCGCCGCGAATTCGCGCGCTTCTCCGCCCGCGACGCCGAGGCTTACGACCGCTACGCCCGTGACGTGACGCGCCAGTGCCGCTTTATCCAGCCGCTTCTGATGCGGACCGCCCCCGACCCGACCAGCTTTCGCCCCCGCGACATCGGCGAACTGATCTATCTCGGCAAGAAATTTGCCGGGCTGGGCGCGGCCGAAATGGCCGACACGCTGCGCTTCTGGACCATGTCGATCTCCGACTTCCTCGACGAGCATTTCGAGACCGACGTCATCAAGGCCAATTTCGCGCTGTCGGGCATCATCGGCACCGCGCTCGGCCCCATGTCGCCCGGCACGGCCTATGTGCTGCTGCACCACTATATGGGCGAGGTGGACGGCTCGGTCGGCGCCTGGGGCTATGCACGCGGCGGCATGGGCGCGGTCACCAAGGCACTGGCCGACAGTTTTCGCGCGTCCGGCGGCACCATCCGCGCGAGCGCGGAAGTGGAGCAGGTGCTGGTGAAGAACGGCAAGGCGCGCGGGCTGGTGCTGGCCGGCGGCGAAGAGATTTTTGGCAAGCTCGTGGTCTCCAATGCCGACGTCAAGCGCACTTTCCTAAAGCTCGTCGAGGAAAAGGAACTGCCCGACACGTTCCTGCGCCGTGTCAAAAACTTCAAGATGCGCGGCTCGTCGGGCAAGGTGAACATCGCGCTGGATTCGATGCCCGAATTCCCCGCTCTGCCCAAGGATTCGCCCTGCTATCGCGGCGACATGCACTTCACCGACTCGGTCGAGCGCATGGAACGCGGCTACGACGACTGGAAGGCCGGGCGCTGGTCGGCCGATCCCTTCCTCGACATGATGATGCCCACCATGCTCGACCCGACCATGGCCCCGCCGGGCAAGCATTTCATGAGCTGCTTCGTGCAATATTGCCCGCCCAAGGTGGAAGGCCGCGACTGGACCGACGCCGACCGCGATGCCTTCGCCGAAACGGTGATCTCGCAGATCGCCAACTATTCGCCGGGGTTCCGTGACCGCATCGTGCACATGGAAGTGCGCACGCCGCGCGAGCTGGAAGCCGAAGTCGGCCTCACCGAGGGTAACATCTTTCAGGGCGAGCTGACCTTCGACCAGCTGCTGTTCAACCGCCCGGTGCCCGGCTACGCGCAATACCGCTCGCCCATCGACGGGCTCTACATCTGCGGCTCCTCCACCCACCCCGGCGGTGGCGTGATGGGTGCGCCCGGCCGCAACGCCGCAAACGAAATCCTGCGCGACCTCTCGCAGCCCACCAAGCATATGAGCCCGGCCCATGACGTCATTTGATGCAATCGTCATCGGCGGCGGCCACAACGGCCTCACCGCCGCAGCAACGCTGGCCAAGAGCGGCCGCAAGGTCCTGGTGCTGGAGGCCGCAAGCGAGATCGGCGGCGCGGCCCGCACCGAGGAGTTCGCGCCTGGCTTTCGCGCCGCGCCCGCACACTTGCTGAACCGGCTGCACCCGGAAGTGGTGAAGACGCTGGAGCTGGAGCGCCACGGCCTCGCCCTCGGCCCGATCGCGCCGAGCGTTGCGCTCTCGCGCGACGACAAGCCGCTCACGCTTCATGGCGCCTATGGCGAAAGCCTCTCCGGCGCCTCGGCGTCGGAAGCGGCGGCGTGGCAGGAATTGCGGGCGCAGCTCCTGCGCTATGCGGGCATCCTGAAGCCGCTTCTCGCGCGCCGCCCGCCCGAACTCGGCAACATGTCGCTGATGGAAACCTCGGCCTTCGCCATGACCGGCCTGTCGCTGCGCCGGCTCGGCAAGGAGGACATGCGCGATTTTCTCCGCATGCTGCTGATGAATGTTTCGGACGTCGCCGACGAACATCTGGACGACGACCGGCTGAAGGGACTGCTGGCTTTCGACGCTACGCTCGGCAGCCATCTCGGGCCCCGCTCGCCCACCTCGTTGCTCGGCCTCTATTATCGTCTCGCCGGCGAGTTCGGCCGCCAGCCCGGCGCGCAGGCGCTGCCCGCAGGCGGCATGGGCGCGGTGGTCGCTGCGATCCTGCGCGCGGCAAAGGCTGCCGGCGTCAGCATCCGCGCCGACGCGCCTGTGGCAAGAATATTGGCCGAAAAGGGCCGCGCCGCTGGCGTGGCTCTCGACAGCGGCGAGGAGATCCGCGCACGCACGGTCGTGTCGGCCATCAACCCGCACAGCACTTTTTTGGACCTCGTCGGCACACGTGAGATCGACACCGGCTTCGTCCGGCGCATAAAAAACATCCGCATGAAGGGCGATGCGGCAAAGCTGCATCTGGCGCTTGACCGGCCACCGGAGTTTTCGGGCGTCGATGCCGCCGGCCATCGCGGCCGCCTCGTGATCGCGCCCTCGTCCGATCATGTCGAACGCGCCTTCAATCCCGCAAAGTATGGCGAGTTTTCTCCGGAGCCGGTGATGGAAATCACCCTGCCGAGCCTGTCCGACCCGACGCTCGCGCCGGACGGCGCCTGCGTGCTTTCGGCCGTGGTGCAATATGCGCCCTATGCGCTGAAGGAAGGCTGGGAGGCGGGCAAGCCGAAATTCCTGGCCGCCATCATGGCCCGGCTCGAGCTTTACGCGCCGGGCATCGGCAGACTGGTGCGCCATGCCGAACTTCTGACACCCGCCGACCTCGAAGCGCGCTACCGCATGCCCGGCGGCCACTGGCACCATGGCGAATTGCAGGCCGACCAGATGATGATGTCGCGCCCGGCCTTCGGTGCGGCCGGCTACGACACGCCGGTGGAGGGGCTTTTCCTGTGCGGCGCCGGCTCGCATCCCGGCGGCGGCGTTTCCGGCGTGCCGGGCCTCAACGCGGCACGCCGCATCATCGAGATGAGGGGCTGAGCATGCCAAAGACGGCCGTGAAACCCGTGACTGAGCAGGCAATCGTCCAGCCTCTCCACTCCCCCGCCCAGCTCCACTTCCGCACGCTGCGACTCGACACGCCGTTCCAGCCGCGCATCGACGCGGCTATGAAAACCAATGACTGGTACGACTGGGGCGGTTATCGCGCGCCTGCCTCGCTGTGGGACGAGGAGCTGGAATATTTCGCCATTCGCAGCCAGGCGGCGCTGTTCGACATCTCGCCCATGACGAAATACCGGATCGAGGGGCCGGACGCCGAGAGTTTTCTCAACCGCCTCACGCTCCGCGATGTGACCAAGCTGAAAACCGGCCGCGTCCACTACACCGCCTGGTGCGACGACGAAGGTTTTGTGCTCGACGACGGCACGCTGTTCCGCCTCGCGCCGAACCGTTTCCGGCTCTGTTGCCAGGAGCGGCATCTGCCCTGGCTGCTCGACAGCGCCATCGGCTTCGACGTCACCGTCACGGAAGAAACCGAGGTGGTTGCCGCACTCGCCCTGCAAGGCCCGACTTCCTTCGCCATTCTGCGCGAAGCCGGTTTCGAGGGCGTGGAGCGGCTAAAAGTCTTCGATCTTGCCGAGTTTGCGCATGAAGACGGCAGCGTCACCATCTCGCGCACCGGCTTTACCGGCGATCTCGGCTACGAGCTGTTCGTCGAAACGCGTCTGGCGCTCAGCCTGTGGGACCGCCTCTGGCAGGCGGGCGAACTGCGGGGCATCCGCGCCATCGGCTACACCGCGCTGAACCGCGCTCGGCTGGAGGCCGGGCTGATCGTTGCCAATGCCGATTTCGTCACCGCCGAACACGCCATCCGGGCCGACCGCGTGCGCATGCCCGACGAGATCGGGCTGGGTTTCATGGTCGATCTGGAAAAGGGCCATTTCAACGGCCGCCGCGCCATCGCCGAGGCCCGCGCCAAGGGCAGGCTGCGGCATGTTCTGGTGGGATTGGAGATCGAGGGCAACATTCCCGCCGAGCACGCCATCGTCTATCATCGCAAGAAGAAGGAAGTCGGGCTGGTGAGCGCGGCGATCTGGTCGCCCATGGCCAAGCGCAACATCGCGCTGGCGAGCCTGGAGCGACCCTATGGCGATTCAATCACGGACGACCTCTGGGTCGAGATCTATGCCATGCGCGAGCTGAAATACGAACGGTTGATGAAGCGGGCAAAGGTGGTGCAGAGGCCCTTCATAAAGCTCGACCGCCGCACCGCGAGCCCGCCGGCGGAGTTCTGAACATGACCGAGGCGGATGCCGAATTCGCCGAACAGTGGCGGCTCGTAAATACGCCGCTCGGCGAAGAATGGTCGGGCCGCACGCGCTATGCGGCGGCGATGTGGTTCCACAAGCGCGGCGACATGGATGCCGAGACGCTGGAGGTCTACCGCATCTGCTCGCGGCTTGATTCGACAGACCCGTTGCCGATCATCCGCGACCGTGGCGTTGGCCTGGAATGGTTGAGAAGAATGGAGGCGCAGCGATAACGCCGCGCCTCGCGCCTTGAGGACAAATCACCCCTCCAGCACGTCCGCCCATTCGGGGTGCCGGCGGAATTGCGCATTGGCGAAGGGACAGAGCGGGATGATCTTCTTGCCCGACACGCGGGCATCCTCGACCGCCCGCGTCACCAGCCTCAACCCGGCGCCCTGCCCGCGAAACACATCCGGCACCTCGGTATGATCGATGATGATCCGGTGCTCGCCGACGCGGGTAAAAGTCATCTCCGCCTCGGCGCCGTCCGGGCCGCGCAGCACGTAGCGCCCCTTGGAACCGTTTTGCTCGAGTTCGATTTCAGCCAAATTCTCAATCACGTCCGCACCTCCTGGCCTGCCTTTTCGAGCTTGTAGGGGGCAAGGAAATCCCTTGCCGCAACAAGCTCGTTCTGTCGCATCTCGTGTCCGCCTTCATGCCACTCCAGTGTGACACTGGCGCCGTTCGCACGCAAATAGCTGTCGAGCCGCGTGGTCAGTTCCGGCGGACAGATCGGATCGCGGCGCCCGGCGGTGATCAGGATGCGCTTTCCCGCAAGGCTGCCCTTCACCTCGGGCTCGAACGGGATCAACGGATGCATCAGGATCGCGGCGTCAAATAGATCCGGCTCGGCAAAGAGCAGCGAGGCGAGGATGTTGGCCCCGTTGGAAAAGCCGATGCCGATCACCGACGATGGTTTTGCGTCCGCGACATGCGCCTTGACGAAATTCGCCATCTTGGCCGTTCGCGCGGCGAGGTCGGCCATGTCGTAGACGCCTTCGCCGGTGCGGCGGAAGAAGCGCGCCGCGCCATATTCGGAAACGTCGCCGCGCGGCGAGATCGCCGCCACGCCCGGCAACAGATCCAGCGCAAGCCCGAGCATCTGGTTTTCATTGCCGCCGGTGCCGTGGAAGAGGAAGAGCTCCGGACCGTTCTTCTTGCCGGGCAACTCAGTGAAAATGTAGCTGTCCTTGGACATTGTGGCCTCCTTGCCTGATCGATTCGAATGGCCGGCGGCGAAATTCGCCACCGGCCGGGGCTCGTCAGTTGCCGAGCGGCTGCAGGTTCTTTTCGAGCCAGGGCCGCAGATGCGCATGCTGGCTCGGCAGCTTCAGAGCCTCGCCAAGATGGGCGGTGTCCTCGTCGCGGTCGAAGCCGGGCTCGTTGGTCGCCACCTCGAACAGCACGCCGCCGGGGGTGCGGAAGTAGATCGCCCAGAAGTAGTCGCGATCGATCACCGGCGTCACCTGATAGCCCGTGTCCATCAGCGCCTTGCGCACCTCGAGCTGCTTGGCGCGGTTCTCCACCGCGAAGGCGACGTGGTGCACCGAACCGGCGCCGAGGTCGCCATAGGAAACGCCCGACAGGGTCTCGATGTCGACGAAGTCGGCGCCATTGCCGTCCTTCACGGCGAACCGCTTGACGTTGCCCGCGCTGTCCACCGCCTCATAGCCCATGAACTTCAGCAACTCCTCGGTCGCGCCGCCGTCCTTCAGGCGCAGCGACACGGAATGGAAGCCGTGGATCGCATCTTCGCCCGGAACGCCGCCCTTAAGCCATGGCAGCCGCTTGTCGTCCCTGACCTCGACCAGCGCGAAGCTGTCGCCATCGGGCCCGTCGAAGTCGAGACGGTTTTCCCCAAACAGCGTCTCGCGCTTCAGGCCGGTCACGCCCTGCTCAGCAAAGTGCTTTTCCCAATAGCCCAGCGTCCCTTCGGGCACGGAGAAGATCGTCTTGCCGACTTCGCCGGTGCCGTGGCGGCCCTTGCCGATGTTCGGGAAGGGGAAATAGGTCATCACCGTTCCGGGCGTGCCCACCTCGTCGGCATAGTAAAGGTGATAGACGTCGGGCGCGTCGAAATTGACGGTTTTCTTGACCCGGCGCAGGCCGAGCTTGTGGGTGAAGAAGTCGTTGTTCTGCCGCGCATCCTTGGCCATCGAAGTGACGTGATGCAGGCCTTTGATCTGATCCAGCATGTTTTTTCTCCCGTGTTCGCCGTGCAGCGCTTGCTGCTTTCTGCCCCCATATGTCGGTCAAAACGGCTCGCTGGGAAGACGCCGATAGCAGAATGGACTGTATACGATATGTGAACGATCGCACATCTGTCGTTCACCATTATTGAGAGCCGCCCGACTTGCGCCATGCCGAAAATTCGGCTCCATGTTCTGGACGCATGAGGGGGAACCGCGCGTGGCACGCAAAGGCAATCGTCCGAACATTCTTCTGATCACCTGCGACCAGTGGCGCGGCGAATGCCTGTCTGCCGCCGGGCATGGCGTGGTGAAGACGCCGAACGCCGATGCGCTGGCCGCCGAGGGCGTGCTGTTCCGGCGCCACTACGCCGGCGCTGCCCCGTGCTCACCGGCGCGCGCCTGCCTCTATACGGGCCTCTACCAGATGAACAACCGCGTCTGCCGAAACGGCACGCCGCTCGACGCCCGCCACGACAATATCGCGCTCGCTGCCCGCCGCCTCGGCTACGACCCGACGCTGTTCGGCTACACCGACGTCTCGCCCGATCCGAGGACGCTGGCCGCGAACGATCCCTTCCTGCGCAGCTATGAAGGGGTGCTGCCGGGCTTTTCCGTGCGCCAGCTGCTGCCCGAGCACCAGAAGCCATGGCTCTCCTGGCTGGCAGGGCGCGGCATCGATGCCAGCGCCGGCAGCCCGGACATCCATCGCCCTGCCGACGGCATTGTCGGAGACGACGTGACCAACGCCCCGCCGGCCTATTCCAAGGACGAGACGCCGACGGCATTCATCGCCGGCGAGTTCATCCGCTGGCTGGGCGAGCAGGAAAAGGCGCAAAGCTGGTTCGCGCATCTTTCCTTCATCAGCCCGCACCCGCCCTTCATCGTGCCCGAGCCATACAACACGATGTACGATCCGGCAGACGGGCCGGCCTTCCGACAGGCCAAGGGCTGGGAGGAGGAAGCGGCGACGCACCCCTACCTCGCCTACGAATATGAGCATCAAAAACGCTCGAAGTTCATTCCCGGCACCGAGGGCAAGGTGCGCGACTGGGGCGACAAAAACTTCCGGCAGATCCGCGCGCTCTATTACGGCATGATCTTGGAAATGGACGCGCAGCTCGGCCGAATCTGGGCCGCACTCAAGGCCGCCGGCGCATGGGAGGACACGATCATCGTGCTGACCTCCGACCATGCCGAGATGATGGGCGACCATTTCATGCTCGGCAAAGGCGGCTTCTATGATCAAAGCTATCATATCCCGCTGATCGTCCGCGATCCGGCGCGCCAAGCGGCCGCCGGCACCCAGGTCGAGCGTTTCACCGAAGCCGTCGACGTCATGCCGACGCTTCTCGACTTGCTGGACGAAAACGTGCCCGTCCATCTCGACGGAGACTCGCTAAAACCCCTCATCGAGGGAGAGACGCCGAAGAACTGGCGCGACGCGGCGCATTGGGAATTCGATTTCCGCTCCGTCTCGAAGGGCACCGCCGAACAGCATTTCGATATCGGCCCGCGCGACTGCAATCTCTCGGTCATCCGCGGCGAGCGCTTCAAATATGTCCATTTCGGTGGCGGGCTGCCGCCGCTGCTGTTCGATCTTCAGGAAGACCCCGCCGAACTGCGCAACCTCGCCTACGACCCGGCCTTCACCGCCGTGCGGCTCGAATTTGCCGAGCGGCTGCTTGCCTGGCGTTCGCGCCATCTCGACCAGTCGCTGGCGCTCACCGAACTGACGGCCGAAGGTCCCCTCGCCTACAGGCCCTGACCCGAAAAGACCCGCGCCGTCGCCGGCGCGGGTCCTTCGCCATTACGGAATGCACCGTTACTGCTGCTCGATCATGCGCTGCTGGTCGCGCTTTTCGGAATAGGTGCTCTTGTCATAGGCCGGCTGGGACTTGAGCTGATCCTTGGTGAAGTTGGTGTAGAGATATTTCTTGCCGCCCTTGTCGACCATGAAGGCAAGGTTATCCATGCCGACGGCAACTTCCTTCGACCCGATGCCGAGGAAGCCGCCGACGTCGATGATCACCGCATCGACCTTGCCGTCGCCGGACAACACCACGTCGCCGATCTTGCCGACATTGGCGTCCTCGGAGCCGTAGACGGTGGTGCCGGTCAGCTCTGCGGAGCGGATCTCGCCCACCGGCACCCGCGTCAGCAGCGACTTGTCGATCGAAGCCGTGGTCATGGTGTCGGGTTGGGTCGGCGCCATGGCCGTCTTGTTATGAGCCGGCGCCATCGCGCCGCCGCCATTCGTCGGCGCCTGAGCCAGGTTATTCGTTACCGGCGCGCTCGTATCGGCGGCACTGACCGGAGCCACGTCATAGGCGCGGCGGTCGAAGTCGGGCAGCGCCTTCAGCTGGTCCTTGCTGGCATTGACCACCAGCCAGCGCTTGCCGTTCTGCTCGGCCTGGTCGGCGTCACCATAGTTGACGGCGACATTCTTCTCGCCAAGGCCAAGGAAGCCGCCGACACCGACGACCAGCGATTCCACCATGCCGTTCGGCGAAATCACCAGGTCTTTGACCTTGCCGATGTTCTGGGCATCGTCGCCGGTGCTGTTATAGACGGTTTCGCCGATCAGATTGCTGGCCAGGTGACCGTCGGCGCGCATGGCGGGCGCGCCGGAAGGATTGTTGTCCTGGCTCATCGGAGCGGGGCTCGCGGGGGCCGGTGCTGTCGTGTTCTGCGCCTGGGCGGCGGTCGTCAGCAGGGTTGCGATGGCGGTCGTAGCCAAGAGGTTGCGGAACATGATATTCTCCTCATTCGTGAACTTTTCGCACTGCCACGCTGCGGTTTTGCTGTTGCTGGGAGGTGGTTGCGGCGTAGCATTCACGTGTCGACAACGTCACCAAAACCTCGTTGTTCCGAATTTTATCGGCCCTGGAATCGTCAGACTTCGTCTGGAAAATTTGTATAGGCTTTTGGGAACCTTTCCCCGGCCGGCACGTTGGCCGGCGAAGATTCGCTCTGGCAGGCGAGGACGGCGTGCTGCCTTCCAGGAGAAATGGAGACCAACGGATGCATTCTGCAGCGGTGATCAGCCGTGGCGAGGGCGTTCCGGGCACGGCAAACACCGGGATGATTTCCGGCTGCTGCCGAAACTCCGACGAGTGGATGCCAAGCTCATGATGGCACTGAAACGCAAGCTCGCATTCGGCCTGTCAAAGTCGATCATGGATGCGGCTACGCATGATTGCAGCGTCGCATGCTCTGGGATGGATCCCGCTGGCTCGGGCGGGCCGCCGGGCGCGCGCTGTCGGCCAGCTTTGCATTGGCCGATGTCGATTTCCACATGAGACGCGGAAACATTCTGCTGACAATGCAGACATATTAACCCAAACTAAATTACCCTGTTAACTGGGTAGACTTTTGAGGATCTGTGCAGAAACTTAGAAGTGGTGCGGGGAAGCGATTGGGGGAAAAGTGCAGCGCAAATTGAAAGAGGGCCAAGGCTTGCCGGCTGACGTCCTGCGCGCTGTGAACGACGATCAGCGGATCGCCGTTCTGCGCGATCTTCAACTGGCCGACGCGACGTCCGACGTCGATTTCGATAGGCTGACCACGCTTGCCGCGTCGGTGATGGAAGCGCCGATCGCCTTCGTCAGCCTGATCGATTCCGACCGCCAGTGGTTCAAGTCCTGCCTGGGCATCGGCGGCGAAGAGCTTCCTATCAGCGTTTCGTTTTGCGCCCATACCATCGCCGCCGGCGACAAGGTGTTCGTGGTGCCGGATGCGGCAGCCGATCCGCGCTTTGCCGACAATCCGCTGGTCACCGGCAGCCTCAACGTCCGCTTCTATGCCGGCGCGCCGATCATCGTGTCGGGCGAGCCGATCGGCACGCTGAGCGTCATCGACACCAGGCCGCGCCCGACGCCCGACGAAGGCCGCATCGACCAGCTTCACTCGCTTGCGGCGCTGGCCGCCAGCCTGTTCAAGATCAAGGAAGACAATCGCGCCGGACTGGCGGCCCGGGTTGCCCTGGCGCGCGAGGAAAAGCGCCGCGTCGTCGCCGTCGAGGCGGCATCGCTGGCGAGCTGGGCCTGGGACCTGCGCACCGACACGATCGAGTGCGACACGTTGTTTCCCGAGCTTCTGGACCTGCCGCCGACGACCCGCCTGTCGGCCCGCCGGATCTTCCGCGCCATAGACCGCCGCGACGTGAAGAAAGCAGAGGCGGATTTTCGCGCCGCACTCGCCACCGACGAGGAATATATCGGCGAATACCGCGTCGCCGGCGTGCATCCGACGCGCTGGCTGGCCGCGCGCGGACGCGTCATCGAGCATGACGAGGAGGGCAATCCGCTGCTCGTCTTCGGCGTCAATTTCGACATCAGCGAGCGCAAGGCGGCCGAGGAGCGCCAGCGCCTGCTGCTGCGCGAGCTCAATCACCGCGTCAAGAACACGCTGGCGACGGTGCAGGCACTTGCCACGCAAAGCGTACGCCACGCGCAGGAACCAGCCGAGTTCCTCGTGGCTTTCACCGCCAGGCTGCGCGCGCTCGGCCTGGCGCATGGGCTGCTGTCCGATCACGAATGGCGCGGCATCGCGCTATGCGAGCTGATCAAGCTCGAAGTGCTGCCTTTCGACGACGCCGAGAACCCGCGCATCCGGGTCAATGGCGAGCATCTGCTGCTTTCGCCCGACCAGGCGCTGGGCCTTGGCCTCATCCTGCACGAGCTCGGCGGCAACGCGCTCCAGCACGGCTCGCTGTCCAGTCCGGACGGCATCGTCGACCTGAGCTGGCGGGTCGACGGCAACCGCCGCGCCCGGCGGCTGGTGCTGACTTGGGTCGAGAGCGGCGGGCCGCGGGTCGTGCCGCCGCATCGCCACGGCTTCGGCTCCATCCTGATCCGCCGCAGCCTGTCAAAAATCCTCGCCAGCGAGGTCAACCACGAGTACCTGCCCGAGGGCGTACGCGCGGAAATCTCGATGCCGCTGGTGGATTTTCCGAACTGATCGAAAGGAAACGGCAGCGCAACGCTGCCGTCAGCCCTCGCCGCCCTCCTCACCCGACACGTCGGGCTTGGCCCTGTTCTCGCGATAGATGCCATAGGCGACCGCGGCAAGGGCCGGCGCAACGATTGCGCCTAGCCCCGCCTTGCTGCTCAGCAAGGTCGGCACCGCGCTGAGACCGGCGGCTATGGCGATGTTGGCCATCTCCTTGTTACGCTGACGGATCTCGCGCTCACGGCGGCGGTTCACCGCCAGCTTGTAGATAATGAGGATGATGCCAGCCAGAACCAGAAAGCCGATGCCGAAACCCAGCGAGGCTTCCAACGGCCCGTAGCGCCGCGCCGTCCAGATATAGCCGGCCCCGATCAGGAAGCCGATGCCGCACAGGGCGGCGGCGGCGGCCAGCAGATAGACGATCGCCGTCTGGCGCGCATGGCGCGCCGCGACCATCGCTTCCCCCGAAGCGAAGCTTGCGAGCAATGAGGCCAGCATGTTCGTCCCCCCGGCGCGACTCAACGGCGTGACATCATGGCAAAGAGGAAGCCGATACCGGCGGCGATGGCGAGCGACGTGACGGGCTTTTCACGGACGGCGGTCAGGATCTGTTCTTCGAGGTCCTTGGCATTGCTGCGCAACCCTTCCATCGCCGCTTCGCTCTGGACCTTCAGCTGTTCCACGCCTTCCTTGGCGGCGCGGCGCGCCGTGCGATAGGAGTGTTCGCCGGTGACGTTGAGCTGCTCCGTCAGCTTGGCGATGTCGGCCCGCAACTGGCGGATATCGGCATCGAGATCAGGGCTGGCGCCGCCGTCGTTGCCGGTCTTGCTGGATTTGCCTGTTGCTGCAGCCATGATTCAACTCCTCAAATTTCGTTGACCTGCAAACGTTTCATATTCGGCGAGGTTCCGAAAGCCGACCCCTGCCGGCTTTGCGCGCAGGCACGCGGAGCGCTTCATCTACACCAGCGGCCGCACCCTCTGTCCCAGTCCCTCCCAGCGCGCCAACACCATCAGTCCTTCCATGTCGAGGATGGTGCAGCCCCCATCGTGCCAGGCGATGAGCTTGCGGTTCGACAGCTTGCGGATGGTCTTGTTGGTATGGACGAGCGAGAGGCCGAGCGTGTCGGCGACATGCTGCTGGGTGATGGGGACTTCCAGCGAACGGCGCCCGATCAGGCCGACGGCCTGTGCCCTGCTGCCGATGAAGGCCATGAGATAGGCGGCGCGCTCAAGCGCCGAACGGCGGCCGACGCTGAGCAGGTTTTCGTCCAGCATCTGCTCCTCGCGCGCGGCGAGCCAGGTGATGTCATAGGCGAGGCCGGGGTGGTTGCGATAAAGCTCCTCGAGCTGGTCGCGCTCGAACACGCACAGCAACATGGGCGACAGCGACTCGACCGAATGCTGCATCTCGCCCATCAGGCTGCCCTGCAGGCCGATGAGGTCTCCCGGCATGACATAGTTGAGAATCTGGCGGCGGCCGTCCGGCATCAGCTTGAAGCGAAAGCCCCAGCCCGACAGCACCGTGTAGAGATGGGCGGAGTGGCTTCCTTCGACCAGCACGGTGGCGCCCTTGTCGACGGCCAGCTCACCCTTCTTGAACCTGGTGACGAAGGCCAGTTCCTGCTGTTCGAAGGCACGGAAGATCGGCAATGGCCGCAAGGGGCACTTTGCGCAATCGTGCTTGCGCACGGTCGATATCGGCTCCTGCGGCTTTGCCAAGCGGCCCCCTTTGCGAAGATTCCTGGGTGCCCAACGCTCGATTTTAGCCGAAGTTCCGCAACGATATTAAGTATATGTGTCTTTTTTAAATGACAGGTCCGGCGTTTGTCGCCATGGTCGGCGCACAATCCAAAACAGGTGATTTGAGTGTCCGATCTACTCGCCGGCATGCGAATCCTGCTACTTGAAGACGAGTTCCTGATCGCCATGGATGTCGAGCAGCTTTGCCGCGACAATGGCGCCAGGGAGGTCGTGACCGTCAAGGATTTGGACGAGATCGAGCAGGACAAGGTCGCGGAGAATTTCGACGCGGCGATCCTCGACGTCATGGTGAGCGGTACTTCGACCCTCGGCTTCGCGCGCCGCATTCGCGCACAGCGCCTGCCCTTCATCTTCGCGTCCGGCTATACCGACATGGATGAGGTGTTTCAGACCTTCCCCGGCATCCCGGTCGTCGACAAGCCTTATTCGGGCGGGGATCTCATCGAGGCACTGGCCGCTGCCATCAGCCGCCTACGCGGCTCAGGCCGCGTTTGATCCGGTCACCTGCGCTGATATCGCGTCGGGGCCATATTCGGACTCGCCTGAAATCTTGAGAATCTCCTGAAGCCTGTTGCGTGCGCGGCTGACGCGGCTCTTGATCGTGCCGACGGCGCAGCCGCAGATCTCGGCCGCCTCCTCATAGGAGAAACCCGACGCGCCGATGAGGATGATCGCCTCGCGCTGGTCCTGCGGCAGTTGTTCCAGAGCGCCGCGGAAATCCTCGAGATCGAGCAGGCCGTGCTGGCTGGGATGCACGGCCAGGCGCTCGGTCATCACGCCGTCGCTGTCCTGCACCTCGCGGCCGCGCTTGCGCATCTGCGAGTAGAACTCGTTGCGCAGAATGGTGAAAAGCCAGGCCTTGAGGTTGGTTCCCATCTGGAAACTCTCATGCTTGTCCCAGGCCTTGACCAGCGTTTCCTGGACGAGGTCGTCCGCCTTGTCGGCATTCTGCGTCAAGGACACGGCGAAGGCGCGCAGATTGGGGATGGCTGCGAGCAAGTCGTTCTTGAACGCGCTAGAAACAGCCATGCAGATCAACCCTCCTTCTTCTGAAGAGGCTCAGCCTGCTCCAGTTGCGACAGCAACTGGCTGAACCTGTCCGGCACCTCGTCGGACAGCAACTCGTCATAATATTGCTTAAGTTTGCGGCCAATTTCTGAATTCGGGCCTAGGGGATCGCTTGCCCCCTGACGGCGTGAAGCTGCGGGTTCGACGCCGGCGTGTTGTCTGGTCATTATGCAATGTCGTCCTGTTTTACCCGTTTGGGCGGCTCGCAAAGCCTGAATCTAGGCAAACGAAAACCACCCCCACGTCGCCCAATTTGCCCTTAAACGCAGCAACAAGGAATTGGTTCCATTTTCGTGAGGAACTTTTTCAGCTGCGCCGCGTTGAAGGAGTTGGTGTTTCAAACTATCAATTCCAAGTCGCCATGCGAGGGAAGCATCCTACCATGAGTCTATCCGCAACAATCGCCCCTCATCTGCCCTACCTGCGGCGTTTTTCACGCGCGGTCTCCGGATCGCAACAAAGCGGTGACGCGCTGGTGGCGGCCGTGCTCGAGGCGATCATTGCTGATGTCAGCATTTTCCCCGAAGCCTCCAGCGAACGCATCGCGCTCTACAAGGTCTTTGCCAAGCTCTTCACCTCGGTCGCCATCCGCGTGCCGCAGGAAGAGGCGGAGTCACCCTGGGAGCAGCGCGCCGCGGCCAATCTGACGGCACTGTCGCCAGTGCCGCGCCAGGCCTTCCTGCTGGTGACGGTGGAAGGCTTCAGCAATGCGGAGGCGGCCGAGATCCTCGGCGTCACCGAAGAAGAGTTCCTTGACCTACTCTCGCAGGCCAGCAACGAGATCTCGCGTCAGGTCGCTACCGACATCCTCATCATCGAGGACGAGCCGCTGATCGCCATGGACATCGAGGAGATGGTCGAGAGCCTGGGCCACCGCGTCGTCGGCACCGCCCGCACCCACACCGAGGCAATCGCCATGTTCGGCCGCACCCGGCCGAAGATGATCCTGGCCGACATCCAGCTTGCCGACGGCAGCTCCGGCATCGACGCCGTCAACGAGATCCTCTCTTCGTCCTCGGTGCCGGTCATCTTCATCACCGCCTTTCCGGAACGCCTGCTCACCGGCGAGCGGCCCGAGCCGGCCTTCCTGGTGACCAAGCCGTTCAACCCGGAAATGGTCAAGGCACTCATCAGTCAGGCGCTTTTCTTCGACAGGCAGGCCAGGGCCGCCGCCTGACGGGATCAGCCCGGCGCATACAGGAGAGGTCGTCGCCCGCGGCGGCCTTTTTCTTTGACCAGGCGGGCTTCCGGAACAAAAGCTCCGCTTCAACGTTTCCCAGCAACGAAATAGGGAGAAGAATAAATGCTTTATTGGGCTTTGGTATTTCTCGTAGTCGCCATCATCGCCGGCGCCCTCGGCTTTGGCGGCATTGCCGGCACTTCGGCCGGCATCGCACAGATTTTGTTTTTCATATTCCTGGCGTTCCTCGTGATTTCGCTGATCGCCGGCCTCGTTCGCCGGGCGCAGTGACGTGTAAATTCGCAAAAGGTGACATAATGCCGGAAGCCGTCCTGAGTCGGCTTCTGGGCGACCGCCGGACCAGCCTTTTGGGGCGCGGCGGACTACCAGCGGCGGACGCCGCATGAAGATGCAGGGTATCTAGCGGGAACCCATCACAGATTGAATCGTTCAACCTGCGCGTGGGGATAAAAGTTGAACGATGACAACGACAGCTGGCGGGCACGAACACGATAAGGGCGGCTCAAGCGCCGTCTTGGCCACGCGTGGCGGCGGCACACCCGACATCGGCCGCAGCCTCATCCACGCCCTGCGCAACACCGGCATCTCGGTAGTCTACCAGGATCGCGACCTGCGCGTATTGTGGTCGCAGAACCTGCCCACCGCCTGGGCGGCAGGCGACATCATCGGCAAGACCGACAGCGATTTCCTGCCGCACGAGCAGGCCGAGCAGCTGCGCGCCGCCAAGATGGCGGTGTTCGACACCGGCCAGCCGGAGAGCCTCGAAATCCATCTCCCGCACAATGACGGCGTGCGCTGGTTCGACGTCTGGATCGATGCCGACAGGGATACCGAAGAGTCGTCGCGCGGCATCATCACCACCGCCATCGACGTCACCGAGAAGAAGCGCCGCGAGCAGACGCTGAAGGCGCTGCTGCGCGAGCTCAGCCACCGGTCGAAGAACCTCTTGGCGATCGTCCAGAGCATCGCCACGCAGACCGGCCGCTATTCCGGCTCGATCGACACCTTCCTGTCGCGCTTCCGCGGCCGGCTGCAATCGCTGGCCTCGTCGCAGGATCTGGTCACCTCGTCCAACTGGCGCGGCGCCGACCTGCGCGAGCTGGTGGTGAGCCAGGTCGGGCGCTATAGCAGCGACGCCAGGCGGGCGGTCGTGTTCGAGGGCGAAAACCCCTACCTCAATCCCAACGCCACCATCCATATCGGGCTTGCATTGCACGAGCTGGCCGTCAATTCGGTCAACTATGGCGCGCTGGCGCGAGACGGCGGCTTCATCACCGTCTCAGCCAAGCTGATCCAGGAGGGCGACGGCCCGGCGGCCCTGTCGCTGACCTGGACCGAAGCCATCGGCCACGCCGTCCGTACGCCGAACGAAAAGCGCTTCGGCAGCGTTGCGCTGGAGCGCGTGGTTCCGACCTCGCTCAACGGCACGGCCAGCATCAGCTTCGACAACGACACGCTGCGCTACGAGCTGGTGATCCCCGGCGACAGCTTCGAGATCGAATAATTCCAGCTTCCTCCGAGTAGTTCTCCCATCTGGAAAAATAGTTCTTGCCTCCATCAAGAATCGTGGGAACTGCTTGCCGGGTGATTCGTTTTCCTCGCGAGAGGAATCCCCGATGGAACACATTGCTGCACTGCTTCTGATCATCGGCTGTTCGGGCGACCTGAAACAATGCAGCGAGCTGCCCGCGCCGGTCACGGTCTATGAAACCAGCGAGGAGTGCAATACTGCCCTTCCATTCGCTCTGAACGACGCGCAGGGCGAGCGGGTGCGGGTTTTCGGCACATGCGTCTTCGTCGACCCGGCGATGGAAGAGGACGACGCCGAGCTGAACTGGGACATCACGTCCGACGGCAAACTCGTCGCTTCCGTCGATTTTCCCGACCCGGTGGTGACCGCCGCCACGCCACCTCCGCAGCAGGCAAGTCTGCAGGCCAAGTGATGGCCGAGCCCGTGCAAGGCTGCACTAGCTAAGCAGCCTGTTTCTTGTTGGGCGGCGTCAGCGGGACCTCGATCAGCACCACCAGCCCATCCGAACCGTACTCGCGGTTGATCGTGCCGTAGAGCTCGCGCTGGATGTTCATGTCGATCAGCTTGGTGCCGAAGCCGATGCGGGTAGGCGGCTCGATCGGCTTGCTGCTGCTTTCCTTCCAGGTAAGCGCGAGGCGCCGGTCCTTGCCCTGCCCTGTCACCGTCCAGCTGACCTTGAGGGCACCCATGGATTCGCTGACTTCGCCATATTTCAGCGCATTGGTCGCCAGTTCGTGGAAGGTCAGCCCCAGAGCCTGGGTCATGGTCTCGTCCAGAAGCACCATCGGGCCGGTCAGCATGTCCTCGGGCAGTTCCTTGCCGAAGACCTGTCCTAGCTCGATCTCCAGCAGTTCGCGAAGATCGGCCTTCTGCCAGCGCGAACGCGTGAGCATGTCCTGCGAGGCGGCCATCGCCTGAAGCCGCGCGGCGAAGGATTTGGAGAACTCGTTGAGGTCGGGCGCGTGGGCCGCCGTCTGGCGCGCCATCGCCAGCACGCGGGTGATGGAATTCTTGATGCGATGCTTCATTTCCTGAAGCATCAGATCCTTTTCGAGCAGGCTCTTTTCGGTCGTCTCGTGAAGCTGCGAGACGGCTTCGTAGGCGCGCTCCTGATAGCGGGCTACCAGAGCCACCGCGCCTGCCAGCAGCAGTCCGAACAGGCCGAGCAGCACGGGGATGGTCGGCGAAGACGGCTCGGAGAAGCCGACGGTCGGCCGGAAGCGCAGCGTCCAGGGCCGGCCGGCCAGGATGATCGTGCGCGTCACCCGGAAATCGTCGCCATAGGCCGAGGATGGCGTGACGGGCGAACGGTAGAACAGGTGCTCGTCGCTGGCCGCCCCGTCGAACACTTCGGCGCTGACCGGCAAGGCCGGAGCCGCGCCGAGCGCCGCCTGGAACAGGTCACCGGTGCGGAAGGCCACGAACACCAGTCCGACGACATCCGGTTTGGGATCGGTATTGGCCTTCGGCGAGTTGTCGGTCACGCTGGCGAAGACCAGGAACCCCGGCACACGCTGGATCTCCGGGCTCTCCTCCCCCAAAAGGATGCGACCGGTGGCTCGCGGCTGGCCGCTGTGGACCGCCATCTCGATGGCCGAACGCCGCGCCGGGTCGGTGAACATGTCGAAGCCGATGCCGGTGAGATCGCTATCGTCCATCGGCTCATAGAGCAGCACCGGCGTTCGCCAGTCCTGCGTCGAAGGCGGATGAACGGCGCGGTCCACGCCGTGGATGTGCTGGATGCGGTTTTCGAGTTCCGCCTCTTCGCCGGTCGTGCCGAAGCCGAGATAGCCGATGCCCCGCAGGCCCTTGAAATTGTCCTTGACGTCGAGCGCGTCGTAGAAGGCGCTGAACTCGGCGCGGGACATGGAGCCGTCGCGCGCCTGGAACAGCGCCTGGGTCGAGCGCAGCAGCGAAAGCTGCAGGTCGAGCCGGCCCTCGATGCGGTTCATCGCATCGTCGACGGTGGCTTCGAACTTGAAGCGCGCAGCTTCTTGCGAGGCGACATAGGCAAAGCTCGCCAGCCCAAGACTGGCAAGGGCCACAGCCAGGAACGCGGCAACGGAAAAGAACTTCTTCAACGGGCGGGCACTTCCATCGCTCATATCCTACACTTTTTAAAGGGTAGTTGAACGATTGCAATGGACTGCCGGGCTGATTGAGGAGGTAGGGCCTCAACCATCGTGACAATCCGACTTATGCGGCCATGTTCATCGCGCCTGGCCCCGGTATCGCGCCGGGCGGACATTTGCCCAGGATGATCATGCCGAGCACCTCGTCCTTGGTTACGTCTTCCGTCCGCGCCGTGCCGACCACCTGCCCGTTCTTCATCACGCAGACCCGGTCGGCAAGCTCGAAGACGTCGTGGATGTCGTGGCTGATCAGGAAGATGCCAATGCCATCCGCCTTCAGCTGTTTGACCAGTTCGCCGACCTGCGCCGTCTCCTGCGGCCCAAGTGCTGCCGTCGGCTCGTCCATGATCAGGATGCGTGCATTGAACAGGATGGCGCGGGCGATCGCCACCGACTGGCGCTGGCCGCCCGACAGCTTGCTGACCGGCTCCTTGAAACGCTGGAAGCGCGGGTTGAGGCGGCCCATCACCTTGCGCGCCTCGGCTTCCATGGCGACGTCGTCCAGCGTGCCCCAGTCTGTCCTGAGCTCGCGGCCGAGGAACAGATTGGCGGCGGCGTCGACATTGTCGGCCAGAGCCAGCGTCTGGTAGATCGTCTCGATGCCATATCGCTTGGCGTCACGGGGATTGCCGATCGTCGCCTCCTCGCCATTGACGAGGATGGCGCCGGCATCGCGCTTATAGGCGCCCGACAGGATCTTGATCAGCGTCGACTTGCCGGCGCCGTTGTGACCGAGCAGGGCCACGACCTCGCCCGCATGCAGGTCGACCGAGGCGTCGTCCACGGCGCGGATACCGCCGAAGGCGATGGAGATGTTGCGAAGCTCGACGAGCGGGGTGCGTATCTGGTCCATCATCTTCCCCCTCAATGCACGCGGCGGCGGTAGAGCGTGTCCAGCCACACGGCCAGGACCAGCACGATGCCGACGACGATGTTCTGCAGCGGCGTGTCGACATTCAGCAGCACCATGCCCGATTGCAGCGACTGCATCAGCACAGCACCCAGCATGGCGCCGGCCACGGTGCCCACGCCGCCCGACAGCGAGGTGCCGCCGATGACGGCCGCGGCGATGACCAAAAGCTCGTCCAGCGTGCCCTGCGCATTGGTCGCCGCATTCAGGCGCGCCGTCGAGATCGCCGCGCTAATCGCCGCCAGGAAACCCATGACCATGAAGATCATCATCGTCACCCAGCGGGTGTTGATGCCGGCCAGTTCCGCGGCTTCCGGATTGCCGCCGATGGCGAAGACGTAGCGGCCGAAGCGCGTGCGCGTGGTGATGAAGGTCATGATGATGCCGGCCGCAATCGCCATCAGCACGGGGATGGCGATGCCATGGGAAATGAACAGCCCGCCATCCGGAATGGCGATGTTGTTGGCCTCGGCATATTTCTTCACCGTGCCGGCCGGCCAGGGATAGGAGTTGGCGACCAGGACGGCAGCGAGGATGAGAAGGCAGGTCACCGAACCTATGAATACCTCGGCCCAGACAGGGCGCTGCGGAAAGCGGAAGCGCCGCCGCTGGTTGCGGTTCGACACCAGCATCAGCACGACCGCGGCGCAGGCGACGAGACCGATCACCCAGCTCCAGGTCGCGCCGATCGCGCCTTCCGGCCCGCCGCCCATGAGGCGGAAGGTGGCGTCCATCGGCGCCACCGTCTGGCCGCTGGTGACCCACCAGGCAGCACCGCGCCAGACCAGCAGGCCGCCCAGCGTGACGATGAAGGCCGGAATACCGAGATAGGCGATGAGGAAGCCGTGCAGCGCGCCGATCGTCAGGCCGACGAGGAGGCCGGCCCCGAGCGCGATGATCCAGATCGACGGATCGCCCAGCGAATAGCCGGCATAGTGCGGCAGGATGAAGGCCTGGGTGACGCCCATGATCATGCCGCTGACGCCCAGGATCGAGCCGACCGACAGGTCGATGTTGCGGGTGACGATCACCAGCACCATGCCGGTTGCCATGACGGCGACCGATGACGACTGCACCGACAGGTTCCACAGATTGCGCGCGGTCAGGAAGGTGCGGCTGTCCAGCTCGAACGGACTGACGCCCAGGCGCAGGCTCGAGATGAACTGAAAGCCGATCCAGATGACCAGCAGCGCGCCGATCATGCCCAGCATGCGCGTGTCGAGTTCCGTGGCTTTCAGGAACCGGCCAATGGCGCCGGTGTCCGACGCCCGCGCGCGATCGGCAAATTCCTGAGCCCCCTGAGCCGGCGGCTCGCCTGTTGTCACTTGCGTCATGACATCCTCCCACCGGCGGCCGTCAACATTTCCTGCCGGCAATCAACCCTAATAAAACGCCGCGGTTTTCGTCAAACCGCGGCGTCGTTCCTGTGTCGGCATCGCCCCTCGTCCGGCGGGACGGTGGCGAGCCTGACCCAGATCAGTCGCAAGCCGGCGTCGAGCCTGCCTTCACGCCCTGGCAGACCACGTCCTTGGAAACCCAGCCGGCGTCGATGACGAGCTTGAGGTTGTCCTTGGTGACGGCGACGGGCTTGAGGAAGACCGAGGTCATCTCCACCTTGTTGGGGCCGTCCGACCACTTCATGGCGTTCGGGATCTCGTCCATCTTCTTGCCGTCGGCGAGCTGCGAGGCGATTTCTGCCGCGGCCTTGCCGAGTTCGCGCGCATCCTTCCACACCGACACGGTCTGCGTGCCGAGCGCGATGCGGTTGAGCGCGGCATGGTCGCCGTCCTGGCCCGACACCGGCACCGAGCCGGCCAGGCCCTGCGCGTCGAGGGCTGCGATCGCACCGCCGGCGGTGCCGTCATTGGAGGCAACCACCGCATCGACCTTGTTGTCGTTGGCGGTCAGGAACTGCTCCATGTTCTTCTGGGCGTTCGCCGGCAGCCAGCCATCGGTGTAGGCCTCGCCGACATTCTTGATCTTGCCGCCATCGATGGCTTCCTTCAGCACTTCCATTTGGCCGGCGAACAGGAAGTCCGCGTTCGGGTCGGCGCCGTTGCCCTTGATGAAGACGTAGTTGCCTTCGGGCTTGGCCTCGAATACCGACTTGGCCTGCAGGCGGCCGACTTCCTTGTTGTCGAAGGTCAGGTAGAAGGCGTCCTTGTTCTCGATCAGGCGGTCATAGCCGACGACCGGAATGCCCTCGGCCACAGCTTTTTCGACAGCCGGTCCGATGGCGCTGGAATCCTGCGCCAGGATGATCAGCGCGTTGGCGCCCTGCGAGATCAGGCTTTCGACGTCGGTCAGCTGCTTGGCGGCCGACGACTGCGCGTCCGCCGAAATGTACTTGTCGCCCGCCGCCTCGAGTGCTGCCTTGATGGCGGCTTCGTCGGTCTTCCAGCGCTCTTCCTGGAAGTTCGACCAGGAAACGCCGACGACCTTGTCCTTCGCCTCGGCGACAGCCGCCAGCGACATGGACAGCGCAACACCCGCCAGCATGGCGGTTGCAAACTTCTTCATGATTTCCTCCCTGCACCCCCTCAGGAGCGCTATGACGTTGGCATAAGCCTCCCTGAAGCTCTTTTTTTCGAGCCTCGAAAAAAAGAATGACGCATGCCCGGAGTTCTGTCAATATGCTTCGACAGGCCGTTGACGCAGGGCCTGCAAACTGGAATGTCGGCAACGTTCAAGCCCAGAGAAGCAAAATTCGCGCCGCAGGTTCCAGAAGCGGACAGGGCCGGGAGGAAGACCGCACATGTCCGTCGCGATCCGTCACGACGATCTCAGGAAGCGCAACCGGGCCATGGTGATCGCCGCCGTGCGCCGCGCCGGCCAGCCTTCGCGCACTGAAATCGCCGGCTCGACCGGCCTCAGCCATTCGACCATCTCGGCCATCTCCGCCGATCTCATCGCCGAAGGCATTCTCGTCGAAACCAAGGGAACGGAGGCGGCGACCTCGAAGCGCGGCCGCCCGCAGGTGGCGCTCGGCCTTGCCGCCGATGCGGCCGAGATCGTCACGGTGGTGCTGTCGCTGAATTTCCTGTCCGTCGCCGTGGTCGATTATTCGGGCCAGCTGGTCTCGGAGGAAGAGCGCAAGATCGACACGCTGACCATGTCGCGCGAAGACCTGATCGGCCTTTGCGCGGCAATCGTGCGCCGGCAGGTGGAGCAGCGCCGCGCCGCCGGCCGAAGGGTGCTGCGCATCGGCATGGCGGTGCAGGGCATCACCGATTCCGCCTCGCGCATGCTCCTGTGGTCGCCGATTACGCCGCATGCCGACATCGAGTTCGGCGACCGGCTGGAAGCTGCGACGGGCATTCCCGTCACCGTCGAGAACGACTGCAACATGATCGCGGTGGCACTGAGATGGCGTAGGCCGGAACGCTACCGCAACGACTTCATCGCCATCCTGCTGTCGCACGGCATCGGCATGGGCATGATGCTGAAGGGCGAGTTGTTCACCGGCACCCAATCCTCCGGCGGCGAGTTCGGCCACATGATCCACCGGCCCGATGGCGCGCTGTGCCGCTGCGGTCGCCGCGGCTGCGTCGAGGCCTATGCCGGCAACTACGCCATCTGGCGCAATGCCGGGCTAAGGAGCGAGGACGAGGCCCCGCTGTCCGACATTTCCGACGCTGAAATCCGCGACCTGGCCGACCGGGCACGCGCCTCCGACGGCCCCGAGCGCGAGGCGTTTCGCGTGGCCGGAGAGGCGATCGGCTTCGGCCTCGGCAGCCTGTTTGCGCTGATCGACCCGGCCCCGGTCGCGATGGTCGGCATTGGTGCTGCCGCCTTCGACCTCATCGAGCCCCCGCTTCGCGAGGCGATCGACAAGACCGCCGGCGGCCAGCACAACAAGGCGATTTCCTTCGACACCGAGCCGAACGAGCGGCCGCTGATCCGCGAAGGCTGCACCATGCGCGCTCTGACCTTCGTCGACGAAGAACTGTTCGCAGCCGGCCTCGCGGCTGCGGAAAGCTCCGCGCCTCAGTCCTCGCGGATCGCGTAGCCGGAACCGCGGATGGTGCGGATAACGTCGGGCATGCGGCCGTGGTTCACGGCCTTGCGCAGGCGCCCGACATGCACGTCCACCGTGCGCTCGTCGATATAGATCGTCTCGCCCCAGACGTTGTCGAGCAGCTGGCTGCGCGAGAACACGCGGCCGGGGTGACGCATCATGAACTCGAGCAGCCGGAACTCGGTGGGCCCGAGCTTGATCTCATTCTTGCGGCGATAGACGCGGTGCGCCTCGCGGTCGAGCACGATGTCGCCGACCTTCAGCACGCTGGACAGCACTTCGGGCTTGGCCCGGCGCAACAGCGCCTTCACCCGCGCGATGAATTCCGGCGTCGAGAACGGCTTGACCAGATAGTCGTCGGCGCCGGTCGACAGGCCGCGCACGCGATCGCTTTCCTCGCCGCGCGCCGTCAGCATGATGATTGGCAGGCGCTCGGTTTCGGGCCGCATGCGCAGACGGCGGCAAAGCTCGATGCCGGAGATCGCCGGCAGCATCCAGTCGAGGACCAGAAGGTCCGGCACGTTCTCCTGAAGCCTGATTTCGGCCTCGTCGCCACGCGTGACGACCTCGACCTGATAGCCTTCGGATTCGAGATTGTAGCGGAGCAGGACGCCTAGCGGCTCCTCGTCCTCCACGACCATGACTTTTGGTGCAATCATTAGGTTAGTAGTCCTAGGCGGCCGGGCTAGCCAGCGAAGTTTCGTCAAGCTTCGGCCGGTTGGGCGGAAGCTGCTGTCCGGTCATCACGTAATAGGCGTTTTCGGCAATATTGGTGACGTGGTCGCCGATGCGCTCCAGGTTCTTGGCGCAGAACAGGAGATGCGTGCAGGCCGTGATGTTGCGAGGGTCCTCCATCATGTAGGTCAGGAGCTCGCGGAAGACGGCGGTGTACTTCACGTCGATCTTCTCGTCGGCGGCGCGCAGGTCCTGCATCGCGTCGGACTCGCGGGCGACATATTTGTCGACGACGGCGTTCAGCTGGTCGAGCACCATCGCCGACATCGTCTCGATGCTGTGGGCAAGGTTGCGCGGCGTCGAGCTCTGGCCGACAGCGCTGACGCGCTTGGCGATGTTCTTGGCAAGGTCGCCAATGCGTTCGAGGTCGCCCGCCATGCGGATGGCGCCGACCACGGCGCGCAGGTCCTGCGCCATCGGCTGGCGCTTGGCGATCAGCGTGATGGCGCGGTCGTCCAGCTCGCGCTGGCGCGCATCCATCACCGCGTCGTCCGAGATCACGCGCTGGCCGAGTGCCGCGTCGGAACTGACCAGCGCCTGGATCGAGGCTGTCACCATGGAGGCTGCAAGATCGCCCATGTCCCGGATGAGCCGGTCGATATGCCCGAGCTCATCGTCGAATGAGGTAACGGTGTGTTTGCCCATTATCTGTCCTCGTAATCGGCGTCTGCAAAATCCGCGCCGCGTCAGCCGAAGCGGCCGGTGATGTAGTCCTGGGTGCGCCGGTCATCGGGATTGGTGAACATCTTGTCGGTCTCACCTTCCTCGACCAGATAGCCCATGTGGAACATCGCCGTGCGCTGCGAAACGCGCGCCGCCTGCTGCATCGAGTGGGTGACGATGACGATGGTGTAGTTCTGGCGCAGCTCGTCGATCAGTTCCTCGACGCGCGCGGTGGCGATCGGGTCGAGGGCCGAGCACGGCTCGTCCATCAGGATCACCTCAGGCGACACCGCGATGGCGCGCGCGATGCAGAGGCGCTGCTGCTGGCCGCCGGAAAGACCGGTACCGGGCTCATGCAGGCGGTCCTTCACCTCGTTGAACAGGCCGGCCTTCTTCAGGCTGGTCTCGACGATCTCGTCGAGGTCGCCTTTCTTGCGGGCGAGGCCATGGATGCGCGGGCCGTAGGCGACGTTCTCGAAGATCGACTTGGGGAAAGGGTTCGGCTTCTGGAACACCATGCCGACGCGGGCGCGCAGCTCAACCACGTCGATCTTGGGGTCGTAGATATCCTCGTCGTCGAGGGTGATCTTGCCGGCCACACGGGCGCTGTCGATGGTGTCGTTCATGCGGTTGAGGCAGCGCAGGAAGGTGGACTTGCCACAGCCCGAGGGGCCGATCAGCGCCGTCACCTGGTTTTCACGCACGTCGAGGTCGACGTCGAACAGGGCCTGCTTCTCGCCATAGAAGACGCAGACCTTGCGCCCGCGCATCTTGATCGTTTCGTTGGGCGTACCGTTCATCTTGTCGTTCACCGCGCTTTCGAGTGCCGTTTCGGTCATGATGTTCATAATACAGATCTCCCTACCAGCGCCGTTCGAACCGGCGGCGGAGCACGATCGCCGTGATGTTCATCGCCATCAGGAAGATGAGCAGGATGATGATGGCACCCGACATGCGCTCGACGAAGGCGCGCTCGGCCTCATTGGCCCACATATAGATTTGCACCGGCAGTGCGGTCGACGGCTCCAGCGGCGTCGCCGGACGGTCGGCAACGAAGGCGACCATGCCGATCAGCAGCAGGGGCGCCGTCTCGCCCAGCGCGCGCGCCAGGCCGATGATGGTGCCGGTGAGGATGCCAGGCGCCGCCAGCGGCAGGATGTGCTGGAACACCATCTGCATCTTGGAGGCGCCGAGACCCAGCGCTGCCGAGCGGATCGACGGCGGCACGGCGGCAAGGGCTGCGCGCGTGGCGATGATGATGGTGGGCAGCGTCATCAGCGTCAGCACCAGGCCGCCGACCAGCGCCGCCGAACGCGGCAGGCCGAGGAAGTTGATGAACACCGACAGGCCGAGCAGACCGAAGACGATGGACGGCACGGCGGCGAGGTTGTTGATGTTGACCTCGATGAGGTCGGTTAGCCGGCTCTTCTTGGCGAACTCCTCGAGATAGATCGAGGCGGCGACGCCGATGGGCAGCGCCAGCAGCAACACGATGACCATCATGTAGAACGAGCCGATGATGGCCACGCCCATGCCCGAGGTCTCAGGCCGGCTGGAGGCGCCGAAGGTGAACAGGCCCTTGTTGAAATGCTCGGCCAGCGAGCCCTCGGCGGCGAGCTGCTTCATCCAGGTGACCTGCTGGTCGGACACCTTGCGGCGGCTTTCGTCGACCGACAGATCGATCTGGCCCTTGAAGGCGGAATCGATGTTGGCGGCAACGAGGATCTCGACATTGCGGGTCGTGCCGATGATGGAGGGATCGTCGGTCACCATCGTGCGCAGCTGCGCCCGCGCCCCGTCGGACAGGAAGCCCTTGAGCTTGCGCGCCGCGACCTTGTCGTCCGGATTGATGCCGAGCTTGGCCATCAGCGCGTTCTCGGCCAGCTTGGGATAGTTGGCCGTGATCAGCACATTGGGATCAGTCGCCCGCTTGTTTTCCGGGTCGATGACATTTGCGTCGAAGGTGATCGGCAGCGTCGCCGTCGTCTGCCAGAAGGCGGTGTAGCCCTTGCCGATGATCGTGACGAGCATGACGGCGAGGAACACGATGCCTACCGAAATCGCCAGGACGCCGTAGATGCGGAAGCGGCGTTCGGCGGCGTAGCGGCGCTTCAGACCGATGTCGCGCCGCGGCCGGGCGACCGTTCCATTGGCAATGCCGTTCAGGGGGATGTCGGTCATTCGTACTGTTCCCGATACTTGCGCACGATGTAGAGCGCGAAGATGTTCATCACCAGCGTGAGTGCAAACAGGGTGATGCCGAGCGCGAAGGCGACCAGCGTCTGCGGCGAGTTGAACTCGAGGTCGCCGGTCAGTTGGTTGACGATCTTGACGGTGATGGTGGTCATCGCCTCGAACGGGTTGGCTGTCAGGTTGGCGGCGACGCCCGCGGCCAGCACCACGATCATGGTCTCGCCGATGGCGCGCGAGGCGGTGAGCAGGATGGCGCCGACGATGCCCGGCAGCGCGGCGGGCAGGATGACCCGCTTGATGGTTTCGGAGCGCGTTGCGCCCAGCCCCAGCGAGCCGTCGCGCATGGCGCGCGGCACGGCGGTTATGATGTCGTCGGAGAGCGAGGAGACCACCGGGATCAGCATCACGCCCATCACAAGGCCAGCGGTGAAAACGCTCTGAGCCTGGATGAAGCCGGTGCCGCCGGCAAGGGCTGCGCTGAGGTCGCGCAGGAAAGGCCCGAGCGTCACCAGTGCGAAGATACCGTAGACGATGGTCGGGATGCCGGCGAGCAGTTCGAGAGCCGGCTTCACCACCGCGCGCACCCGCGGCGAGGCATATTCGGCCATGTAGACGGCCGACATCAGGCCGACCGGCACCGCCACCAGCATGGCGACGAGGGCGATGTAGAGCGTACCGGCGAGCAGCGGGATGAGGCCGAACTGGCCTTCCGAGCCGCCCGAGCCGGCGGCGGCGAAGCGCGGATCCCACACCGTGCCGAAGAAGAAGTTGGTGAGCGGCACGCGCTCGAAGAAATTGATGGTCTGGAACAGCAGCGACAGGATGATGCCGATGGTGGTCAGGATGGCGATGGTCGAGGCGCCAAGCAGCCCCCACAGCACCAGCTTCTCGACATTGTTGCGCGCACGCGCCCGAACCTGAACATGCGAGACGCCAAGCGTTGCGCCGCCGATCGAGACCGCCAGGATCAGGATGGCGCCGATAAGGCTCAGCCTGTCCTGCATGCGGTTGGCGTCGACCGCGATCGGGATCATGTAGTCCTGCGTGTCCGGCGCCAGCGCCACGCCGCGCGCGGCGAGCTGCGGCTGCAGTTCGGCAAAGCTGGCCGGCGGATTGGCAGCCGTCTGCGGATCGAGCCGGCGCAGGCCGTTGGCAAGGCTCGTCGTCAGGCTCGCGGCAAGCTTCTCGCTGGCAATCGGGCTGTCGGCAGTCTGCATGGGCAGCTGCGACTTGATATGCTCCTGCAGATAGACGTTGGAGCCCACGCCCCAGACGATCAGCAGCAGGAGGGCCGGCATGGTGGCGAGCAGGAAAGCCCACCAGCCGTGATAGTGAGCGCGGGAATGCGGCTTGACCTTGCCGTCGTCCTGCACGAGCGCGCGCTGGCGGCCTACGAAGAAGGCGACCGCGCCAATGGCGAGTACAGCTGCGAACACGAGCATCAAGGACATGGGTTGCTCCCGGCTGAAAGGCAAAACTTCGGGGCACGCCGGATCGCGCACCCCGAAGCCGTAAGCATCATTACATGGTCTTGCCAGCGTCGAAAGCTTCGCGCTGTTCCTTGCGCTCGCTCTCCGGGGCAGCAACCAAACCATACTCGGCCAGCGGGCTGTCCGGACCGATCATCTGGTCGTTCAGGAAGAAGTCGACATATTCCTTCAGGCCCGGAACGACGCCGAGGTGAGCCTTCTTGACGTAGAAGAACAGCGGACGCGACACCGGATACTCGCCCTTGGCGATGGTCTCGGTCGACGGCTTGACGTCGGAGACGGTGGCGACCTTCAGCTTGTCGGCGTTGTTTTCGTAGAAGGAGAGGCCGAACACGCCGACGCCGGTCTTGTTGGCATCGATGCGAGCCAGGGTCTCGGTGTAGTCGCCGTCGATGTCGATGGCCTTGCCGTCCTTGCGGACCGCGATGCAGGTCTTGGCGGCAGCCTTGTCGTCCTGGCCGGCGGCCTTGATGGCGTCGAGCGCGCCGGTCGACTTGCAGCCGGCCGCGAGCAGCTTCTCTTCGAAGACTTCACGGGTGCCGTGCTTCTCGCCCGGGATGTAGGCGGCGATGTCCCAATCGGGCAGGTTCGGGTTGACCTGGTTCCACTTGGTGTTCGGGTTGGCGACCAGCTTGCCGTCGACGACGATCTGGGCGGCCAGGGCCTTGTAGACGTCGGCAGGGGTCAGCGCCCAATCCGGACCATTGATGTCGGTGGCGAAGACGATGCCGTCATAGCCGATCCTGACTTCCTGGATGTCCTTGACGCCGGCGTCGGCGCAGGACTTCACTTCGTCGTCCTTGATCTTGCGCGAGGAGTTGGCGATGTCGATGGTGTTCTCGCCCACGCCCTTGCAGAATTCCTTGATGCCAGCGCCCGAACCGCCCGACTCGACCACCGGGGTCTTGAAGTTGGTGAAGGTCTCACCGAAGTTCTCGGCAACGATCTTCGCATAGGGCAGCACGGTGGACGAACCGGCGACCTGGATCTGGTCGCGGGCAGCGGCGTAGCCTACGGACGCGGCAAGCGCGATCGCAGCGGCCGACGCCGTGAGGAAAAATCTGGTCATGAACCTGGCTCCTGTCGGAAATGGTCTTGCAACGCTTTCTCGCGTCGGGAGGGGCTTACCGCCGGTTTGTAACAGTCACATGACAGTTTGGTGTCAGCCAGGTAACGGCTTCCGACATCGAATTCGGTCCAGCCGCGAGACGCTCCGACTTGAGCGGAAGAATCAATCATTTAGCCGGACAGGTGCACACCCGCAGGTTGTTTTCCGGGCCGGATTCTTTTTATCACAGGCTTGTGTTCGCCTTTGGCGAGGCCGCCAACCGGCAGGCCTCGCAGAGCGGTTTTTGACAGCTTATTTCCCGCTCGGGCTCCGGCTAAAGGGCAAGGCTCGTCTCGGCATCAGCCGGCGGCGCGTTCTTCATCGTCCTCAGCCATCCAGCGCTCCAGCTTTTCGAGCAGCGCCTTGGGGCTGATCGGCTTGGAGAGATAGTCGTCCATGCCCGCCTCCAGGCAGCGTTCGCGATCGCCCTTCAGCGCATGCGCGGTGACGCCGACGATCGGCACATGACGGCCGGCGGAAGCTTCCAGCTCGCGGATCGCGCCCGTCGCCTCGAGCCCGTTCATCTCGGGCATCGAGACGTCCATGAGGATCATGCGCGGGTTCATCTCGCGATGGGCGGCGATTGCCTTGCGGCCGTTGCCGACGATCTCGAAGGTGTAGGCCGTCTCGCCCAGGATCTGGGTGAAGACGAGCTGATTGACCTCGTTGTCCTCGGCCACGAGGATATCGACCGCATGGCCTTCGGCCCGCATCGCCGGGCGGCGTGGTCGCGCGGCGGCAGGCTGCGGGGCCGGCGTGGCCACAATAGTCACGTCCGGCTTTGCCGCTATCTGCTGCGGCGCGGCCGCCGCGCGGTTGCGCTGGATGGTGGTGACGAGCGCCTCGAGCAGAGTCGATGAGCGCGCCGGCTTGATCAGCTGCGCCTCTATGGCGAGGTCGCGGTAGCTGATCTGAGCCAACGACTGATCGACCGAGGTCAGCATGACGATCGGGGTCCTGGCGATCGCCGGCGTGGAGCGTACGATGCGCGCCATTTCCGCCCCGGTCATGCCGGGCATCTGGAAGTCGAGCACGATGCAGTCGACCGCAACGCCGATCGAAGCGGCCGCATGCAGTACCTTGAGGCCTTCGGGTCCGCTCTGCGCGGCGCAGGCGTCAAAGCCCCAGGAGGCCATCTGCTCCAGCAGGATCGCGCGGTTCACCGCATTGTCGTCGACGACGAGGACGCGCGCACCGGTCACGTCGATCGGCGTGGTGCGGCGCCCTTCTGGCCGGCCGGCATTGGGCAGGGAAAGCGTGAACCAGAAGGTCGAGCCCTTGCCCTCGGTGCTTTCGACGCCGATCTTGCCGCCCATCAGATCGACGAGCCGCGAGGTGATGGCAAGACCGAGCCCTGTGCCCTCGTGCCGGCGCGTGGACGAGGAATCGACCTGGCTGAACTTGTCGAAGACAAGATCGAGCTTGTCGGACGGTATGCCGATGCCGGTGTCGGTGACCGCAATGTGCAGATTGGCGACGCCATTCACCGTCTCGCCGGTCACATCGATCAGCACATGGCCGGCATCGGTGAACTTCACCGCATTGCCGACCAGATTGGTGATGATCTGGCGGATGCGGCCGACATCGCCGACGAAGAGATCGTTGAGGCCCGGCGCGACGTGAACGATGAGCTCGAGGTCCTTTTCCTTGGCCCGCGTCGAGACCAGCGTCGCGACGTCCTCGATCGCTTCGGCGAGGTTGAAGGGCGCAGGGTCGAGCACCATCTGGCCCGCGTCGATCTTGGAAAAGTCGAGGATGTCGTTGATGATCGTCAGCAGCGCATTGCCCGACTTGACGATGATGTCGGTAAATGTGCGCTGCTTGGGGTCGAGATCGGACTTGGCCAGCAGTTCGGCCATGCCGAGCACGCCGTTCATCGGCGTGCGGATTTCGTGGCTCATATTGGCCAAAAATTCGGACTTGGCGCGGTCGGCCAGCACGGCGCGCCGCTGCGCTTCCTGCAGTTCCGTCTCGCGCTGCTTGAGTTCGGTAATGTCGGTGCTGGAGCCGATGAGATGCACCGAACCGTCGCCGGAAATGAGCCGGCTTTTCTTGGCTATGAGATGGCGGACGGTGCCGTCGGGATGCGTCAGCGTTTCCTCGACCTCGTTGAGTTCGCCGCTGCGCAGCACCTCCAGGTCACGCTCGGCAAAGCCCTGCCCCTCGTCGCCGAAGAAGTCGCGGTCGGTGCGGCCGATGGCCTCTTCCTTGGTCTTGCCGCCGAAGCTGCACCACAGCTGGTTGACGAATTCGAAGGCGAGATCGGCGTTCTTGACGTAGGCCGACACCGGTAGCTCGTCGAGCACATGGCGGTAGAGCTCGATCTGGCGCATGCTGTCGCGCAGCGCCTTCTCGCGCGTCTTCAGCTCGGTGATATCGACGCGCACGCCGATATAGTTGCCGTCCTCTGTGCGTGTGTCGAAGGCTTTCAGCCAGCGGCCATCTGGATTGAGGCGCTCCGAGACGACATGCCGGGCGTAGTAGCGCCCCATGTAGCCCGTTATCCAGGCTTCGCGGTCGGTATCGTAGAGCGCGTCCAGAACCGTATCGCCGGTGTCCCGGAAATAGCCCGCATCGTGCGCCAGCTCGATTGCATAGCGCAGCGGACGGCCATGAACCCAGGCGTCCTGCATCAGGGGCAGGCCGTCCTGCAGCATGCGGTTGGCCAGCACAAAGCGGTCTTCGCGGTCGTAGATGATGACGCCGGCCGGCAACGATTCAAGCACATTGGCCAGCCGCAGCCGCGCTTCCTCGGCCTCGTTCTCGCGCGTCTTGATCTCGGTGACGTCGAACAGGAAGCCGGCTACATAGTTCTGCTTGCCATCGGGGCTGATGCGTGTCTTGCGCACGATGCGCGTCCGCGTCCTGCCCTTGTGGGCAAAACTCTGCTCGACCTCGAAAAGCTCGCCGGTCGCCAGAACCTGCCGCTCGGTCCCCTCGTAGCGCTTGGCATCTGTAGTGTCGACGAATTCGCGATAGGTCCGGCCCAACATCTCCTGCGGCTGGCAGCGGAACAGCGACGAAAAGGCCTCGTTGACGAAGACGAAGCGCAGCTCCGAATCCTTGACGAAGATCGGGTCCTTGATGCCGTTGATGACCACCTCGGCAAGGTGCGCCTTGTTCAGCGCATCCCCCAGCTGCGTCTCGCGGTCCTTCATCTGGGTGATGTCGTAATAACTGACGAGCCGCCGGCCACCGGAAAGCGCCGTCACCGAATAGATCAGCGTGCGGCCGTCGGCGCGCTTGAACTCGCGCGGCGCCACATCGCCTGCCCGGATCTCAGCCATCCGGTGGGCGGCGTAGCCCTCCCACTCTCCGTCGGCGACCGTATAGACGCCGTCGTAGCGGCTGATCTCCAAGAGCGCCAGGAACGGCGAGCCCGCGCCGACATCCTTCGGCGACACGTTCCAGATGCGGTAGAATTCCTTATTGACGATCTCGGCCCGCAGTTCGGCATCCAAAAGCACGACGCCCATATTCATGGCGTCGAGCACACGTGCCAGATCCGACTGCGCTCCTCCAAGCGCGGGCGATCCTTCGACGCCTGCCATATCCATCATGTTTCCCCCACCCCGCCACGTCGCGGCCGAACCACCACGACGGGCGGTTGTGGCAATTCTGTCGCACAAGCCTTAACGATTGGCTAACCTTATTGATTTGCCGCCGAAGCGTGCGGACCGCATTGCCGTTGGCGAAATCGGCCATAATTCATCAGGCAGGAAGGAGAGCCGTCCATGCCGAATGCCATGCCGATCGCCACCGCGCCGAGGAACGGCAGCAAGGTCCGCGTCTTCTGGACCGACGCCGACGGGCAGGAGAACGAATCCATCGCGCAGTACCGCTCGGCCGAAATGCTGCATGCGCTCGGCGGCGATAGCGACGCCAACGATATCGGCTGGTGGGCCTTCGTCGATTCCCATACTCAAAGGAAGATCGAACCGCATTCGTGGAAGCCGCTCGACGGCGGCGACGATGACGAATAGCCGGCCGTCAGCTCGCTTCCTCAACGGGCGAAAACGGCTCGCGCTTTGAAAACCAGTCCTTCGCTACCTCGATGAAGGCGGTCGCCGCCTTCGACAGCCGTTGGCGCGCGTCATGGGCAATGATGATGCGTTGCAGCGGCACCGGCTCGCTGAGCGGCCGACAGACGAGGCGCTGGCCGTCATAGCTGCGGTCGACCGCCGGCCGCGTATAGGAAATGGCCACGCCGAAACCGTTCGCCACCATGCTGCGCTGCAGCTCGAAGGATCGCGTCTTGGCGGCCACCGCTGGCGCGTGACCGAAGGCACGGAACAGGTCCAGCATATGCTGCCAGCTGTAGGGCTGGTCGGTCACGATCAGCGGCTCCCGGGCCAACTCGGCCAGGCTGACCCGTTCCAGCCGCGCCAGCGGATGGCTGGCTGCCAGCAGCGCATGCGGCGCCAGCTCGCTCAAGAGGACGCGCGCCGCGTTGATCGGCAGGCCGAGATCATAGGTCAGCGCTATATCCACCGCGGCCTCGCCGAGCCGCTTTTCCAGCGTCTCGAAGCGCTCCTCGCTCACGCTGATGCGCACGCCCGGATGCAGCTCGGCCATGCGCCGGATGAGTGCCGGCGCAAAATGCGGCGCCAGGTCCTGGAAGCAGCCCAGCACCAGATCGCCGCCCACCGCCGCCTTGCCGCGCGCCAGGGCATCGAGATCGTCGACATCGTCCAGCACGACCTTGGCCTTCAGCATGAAGGCCTGGCCGAACGGCGTCAGCGCAATACCCGCGCCGCGCTGGCGCACGAACAGTTTTTGTCCCGTCCGCTCCTCGATCTGGCTGATCGCCACCGAGACCGAGGGCTGTGAGACGTTGAGCTCGCGAGCGGCTGCGCTGATGCTTTCATGGCGCGCCGCCGCCACCGCATAGCGAAGCTGGCTCAGCGAGTAACTCATATGAAATGCCTATATTTGACATCAATACTTATTATTTTAACCGATGACGAAGGCGCGCGATAGTCAAGGCAGTTTCAAAGCGGAGAAAGCCATGAAGCCCGCCCCATATTCCCTCAGCCCCGAAATCATCGCCGACTACCAGCGCGACGGCGCCGTCTGCATCCGCGGCGCCTTCAAGGACTGGGTCGATGTCATCGCCGAAGGCATCGAGCGCAACATGCGCGAAAGAAGCGCCACCGCCGTCGATATTGCGGGCGGCGTCGGCAGCTTCTTCGACGACTACTGCAACTGGGAGCGCATCCCCGAATTCGTGCAGGTGGTGCGCGAATCGCCTGCAGCCGCGATTGCCGCAGGCGTCATGCAGTCGCAAACCGCGCAGTTCTTCCACGACCATGTGCTGGTCAAGGAGCCGGGCACGCAAAAGCCGACGCCCTGGCACCAGGACATCCCCTACTATTTCGTCGACGGCAGCCAGACCGTCAGCTTCTGGATTCCGATCGACCCGGTGAAGGAGGCGACGTTGCGGCTCGTCGCCGGCTCGCACAAATGGGACAAGCTGGTGCTCCCGGTTCGCTGGCTCGACGACAGCAACTTCTATGCCGGCGAAGGCGACTATCGCCCCGTGCCCGACCCGGACAACGACCCGGCAATGAAGGTGCTGGAATGGGAGATGGAGCCGGGCGATGCCGTGCTGTTCGACTTCCGCACCGCCCATGGCGCGCGCGGCAACCCGGCCTCCAGCCGCCGCCGCGTGCTGTCGCTGCGCTGGGTGGGCGACGACGCCCATTATGTCGAGCGCCCCGGCCGCACCTCGCCGCCCTATACCGGCCACGACATGAAGCACGGCCAGAAGCTGCGGGAAGACTGGTTCCCGGTCGTCTGGGACGCAAGCGCCGCCTGATTTTCTGACGCAACGGCACCCGGCCCTGCCGGGTGTCTTCCGTTACGGCAGATTGTTACTGTGCGATTCTTGCCTCTTGATCTTGCCCGATCCTTCTGCATTGATCGGCCCCCGAAAAGGACCGCCACCCCTTTCAAATACGCCGACCGCGAATGCGGCAAACGGCGGGGCGATAATCTTGGGCGGTCCTCAGACCGGGGTTTTTGATGCACGCTGTTTTCGACGGCCATAATGACGTCCTGCTGCGCCTGTGGCAGAACGAGAAGAAGGGTGGCGATGCCGTCGCCGAATTCACCGAAGGAACCGACAAGGGTCATATCGACCTGCCGCGCGCCAAGGCGGGCGGGCTCGCCGGCGGCCTCTGCGCCATCTACATCCCCTCGGGCGATCTGGTGCTCAAGGAGCCCGATGCCGACGGCCACTATGTGACGCCGCTTTCGGAGCCGCTCGAACGCGCGCCCTCGCTCGACATCGCCATGGAAATGGCCGCGATCGCACTGCGGCTTGAGCGCGCCGGCAGCTGGCGGCTGTGCCGCACCATGGCCGACATCGACAACGCGCTCGCCGACGACAAATTCGCCGCCGTGCTCCACATGGAAGGCTGCGAGGCGATCGACGCCGACCTCACCGCGCTTGAAGTGTTCCATGCCGCCGGCCTGCGCTCGCTCGGCCCGGTCTGGAGCCGCAACAACATTTTCGGCCACGGCGTTCCGTTCGCCTATCCGATGAGCCCCGACACCGGCCCCGGCCTCACCGACATCGGCCGCGAGCTGGTCAAGGAGTGCAACCGCCTCGGCATCCTCATCGACCTGTCGCACATCACCGAAAAGGGTTTTTGGGACGTCGCCGAGCTTTCCGACCAGCCGCTGGTCGCCAGCCACTCCAACCCGCATGCGCTGGTTCCTGTGGCCCGCAACCTCACCGACAAGCAGCTTGACGCGATCCGCGAGAGCAAGGGCCTGGTCGGCCTCAACTTCGCCGTCACCATGCTGCGCGCCGACGGCCGCGAGAACGCCGACACGCCGCTTTCGGACATGGTGCGCCACATCGACTATCTCGTCGACAAGCTCGGCATCGATGGCGTCGCCATCGGCTCGGACTTCGATGGCGCGCTCATTCCGCGCGAGATCAGCACCGCCGCCGGGCTCCAGAACCTGGTCGACGCCCTGCAGAAGGCGGGCTATGGCGGCGCCGAGCTTGCCAAGCTCTGCCGCGAAAACTGGTTCCGCGTGCTGCGCTCGGCCTGGCACGACACCGAAAATGCTTGAACCACTTCCCGCGGGAGATTGTTTTTTCCCGCAGGAAAGTGATTCATCCAGGAGTGGAACCCGATCCATGTCGACGCGGCTCGGCATCGATCAGGTTCCAGACAACAACACTTCGTCACACACGGGGGAATTCAGAGACATGTTTATGGGAAAAATGAACGCGCGCTTCCGTCCGCTGCTCGCGGGCGCGGCGCTTGCCATGATCGCCTATGCCGGCTCGCCGGCTTTGGCTGGCACGCCGGCCGACACGCTGGTGCAGGCCTGGGCCATCGACGACACCATCACCCTCGACCCGGCCGAGTCCTTCGAGCTCAGCCCCGCTGAATTCCTCGGCAACGCCTATGACATGCTGGTGCGCCTCGACATCGACGACACCACCAAGGTCAAGGGCGGCGTCGCCGAAAGCTGGACCGTTTCCGACGACGGCCTGACCTACACCTTCAAGCTCAAGCCGGGCCTCAAGTTCGCCTCCGGCAACCCGATCACCGCCGAGGACGTCGCCTGGTCGTTCGAGCGCGCCGTCAAGCTCGACAAGAGCCCGGCCTTCATCCTCACCCAGTTCGGCCTCACCAAGGACAACGTCACCGAAAAGGCCAAGGCCGCCGACGAGAACACCTTCGTCTTCACCGTCGACAAGTCCTACGCACCGAGCTTTGTGCTGAACTGCCTCACCGCCACCGTTGGCGCGGTCGTCGACAAGAAGCTGGTGCTGGAGCACGTGGCCCCGGTCACGCCGTCCGACGACTACAAGTTCGACAACGATTTCGGCAACGCCTGGATGAAGACCGGCTATGCCGGCTCGGGCCCGTTCAAGATCCGCGACTGGCGCGCCAACGAAGTGCTCGTGATGGAGCGCAACGACAACTACTACGGCGAGAAGGCGGCGCTCGCCCGCGTCATCTATCGCCACGTCAAGGAAAGCGCGACCCAGCGCCTGATGCTCGAGGCCGGCGACATCGACATCGCCCGCAATCTCGAGCCGGGTGACCTTGAGGCGGTTTCGAAGAACGCCGACCTGGCCACCACCAGCGCGCCCAAGGGCACCGTCTATTACATCAGCCTCAACCAGAAAAACCCGAACCTCTCGAAGCCCGAAGTTCGCGAAGCGTTCAAGTATCTGGTCGACTATGACGCGATCGGCTCGACCCTCATCAAGGGCGTCGGCGAGATCCGCCAGACCTATCAGGCCAAGGGCGTGCTCGGCGCTCTCGAGGCTTCCCCGTACAAGTTCGACGTCGCCAAGGCCAAGGAACTCCTGGAAAAGGCCGGCCTGAAGGACGGCTTCTCGGTAACCTTCGACGTGCGTAACAGCCAGCCGGTCACCGGCATCGCCGAATCCTTCCAGCAGACCGCTGGCGAGGCCGGCGTGAAGATCGAGATCATCCCCGGCGACGGCAAGCAGACGCTGACCAAGTACCGCGCCCGCAACCACGACATGTATATCGGTCAGTGGGGCATGGACTACTGGGATCCGAACTCCAATGCGGAAACCTTCACCTCGAACCCGAACAACGCCGACGACGGCACGGTCAAGACGCTGGCCTGGCGCAACGCCTGGGACATTCCGCAGCTGACCGAGCAGACCAAGGCTGCCCTTCTGGAACGCGACAGCGCCAAGCGCGCCGAGATGTACCAGAAGCTGCAGCAGGAAGCGCTCGACAACAGCCCCTTCGTGATGCTGTTCCAGCAGACCGAGGTCGCCGGCGTGCGCGGCAACGTCAAGAACTACAAGCTCGGGCCGAACTTCGACTCGAACTTCCTCGCTCCCGTGACCAAGGAATGACCCGGAAGGGTCCAGTCCGTTGAGCAGCACGGAAACGCAACAGACGGCAGGGCGCGCCAAACGGCGCGCCTATGCCATCGCCGCCTCGGTCGCCAGCTTCCTGGTGATCGTGGTAACCACTTATCTCGGCCTCCTGGCGGTCACCTTCTTCATCGGCCGCGTCGTGCCGATCGACCCGGTTCTGGCCATCGTCGGCGACCGCGCCCCCGCCCATGTGATGGACCGCGTGCGGGAGGAGATGGGCCTCAACCTGCCCTACTACCAGCAGTTCTTTATCTATGTGAAAGGCGTGCTGTCGGGCGATTTCGGCACCTCGGTGCTGACCACCAATCCTGTGATGACCGACATCCGTCGCGTCTTCCCCGCCACCATGGAGCTCGCCACCGTCGGCACCATCATCGGCGTCGCCTTCGGCATTCCGCTCGGCGTGCTCGCCGCCGTCAGGCGCGGCAGCCTTGCCGACCAGGTCGTGCGTGTCATCGGGCTCGTCGGCTATTCGGTGCCGATCTTCTGGCTCGGGCTGCTCGGGCTTCTGGTGTTCTACGCCCGGCTCGGCTGGACCGCGGGTCCCGGCCGCATCGACGTGGTGTTCGAATACACCTTCACCCCGATCACCGGCTTCTACCTGCTCGACGCGATCCTCAATCGCGACTGGGCGGCGTTCCGGGACATCTTCGCCCACATCATCCTGCCCGCAGCCCTGCTCGGCTATTTCTCGCTGGCCTATATCAGCCGCATGACGCGCTCCTTCATGCTGAACGAGCTGCATCAGGAATACATCGTCGCCGCGCGCGCCAAGGGCCTGTCCGAACGGCGCATCATCTGGGGCCACGCGCTGCGCAATGCCGCCGTGCCGCTGATCACGGTGATTGCGCTGTCCTATGCCGGCCTGCTCGAGGGCTCGGTGCTGACCGAATCCGTCTTCGCCTGGCCGGGTCTTGGCCTCTACATCACCAACTCGCTGCAGAACGCCGACATGAACGCGGTGCTCGGCGGCACGATCGTGATCGGTTCGGTCTTCATCGCCATCAATCTTCTTTCCGACGTGCTCTACCGCATGCTCGACCCAAGGACGCGCGCACGATGAGCGAACTTGCAATGTCCCGCCGCGAATGGCTGCTGACCGACAGGCCGCAGTCTCGCACGCAGGCCCGGCTCGGCCGCGCCTATGTCACCTGGCGCCGATTCACGGCCAACAAGCTGGCCGTCATCGGCATGCTGATCATCCTGGCGCTGATCTTCGTCGCGGCCTTCGCGCCGCTTCTCGCGCCCTACTCGCCCTATATCGGCGACCTGGCCAAGGCGCGCCTGCTGCCGCCGAGCGCCGAGCACTGGCTGGGGACCGACGGCCAGGGCCGCGATATCCTTTCGCGCCTGATCTACGGCTCGCGGCTCACCTTGCAGGTGGTTGCGCTGGTCGCGATCATCGCCGCGCCCATCGGGCTGCTCGTCGGCACCGTGGCCGGCTATGCCGGCGGCTGGGTGGATGCGGTCCTGATGCGCATCACCGACATCTTCCTCGCCTTCCCCAAGCTGGTGCTGGCGCTCGCCTTTGTCGCGGCTCTCGGGCCTGGCATCGGCAACGCCATCATCGCCATCGCCATCACTTCCTGGCCGCCCTATGCCCGCATCGCGCGTGCCGAGACGCTGACGGTCCGCAATTCCGACTACATCTCGGCCGTGCGTCTGATGGGCGCCTCGCCCTGGCGCATCGTGCTGCGTCACATCATGCCGCTCTGCATCTCGTCGCTCATCGTGCGCGTCACGCTCGACATGGCGGGCATCATCCTGACCGCCGCCGGCCTCGGCTTCCTCGGCCTCGGCGCGCAGCCGCCGCTGCCCGAATGGGGCGCCATGATCGCCTCGGGCCGTCTCTTCATCCTCGACCAGTGGTGGGTGGCCGCCATGCCCGGCGTCGCCATCCTCGTCGTCAGCCTCGGCTTCAACCTTCTGGGCGACGGCCTGCGCGATGCGCTTGATCCGCGGGGGAACAGCCAATGAGCACGCTTCTCCAAGTAGAAGACCTTCGCGTCTCCTTCCCCACCCGCACCGGCCTGGTTCAGGCCGTGCGCGGCGTCTCCTTCTCGCTCGGCAAGGAGCGGTTGGGTATCGTCGGCGAATCCGGCTCCGGCAAGTCACAGACCGGCCGCGCCATCATGGGCCTGACGGCGGAGCACGCCCAGATCACCGCCAAGAAGCTCGACTTCAACGGCATCGATCTCCTGAAGGTATCGACCGCCGAGCGGCGCGCCATGCGCGGCAAGCGCATCGCCATGATCTTGCAGGACCCGAAATATTCGCTGAACCCGGTGATGACCATCGGCCGCCAGATCGTCGAGGCGCTGCGTGCGCACGAGCCGGTGGGCGGCGCCGAGGCGCGCCGTCGCGCGCTGGAAATGCTGGCCGCGGTGCAGATCCGCGATCCCGAGCGCGTCTTCAACCTCTACCCGCATGAAGTGTCGGGCGGCATGGGCCAGCGCGCCATGATCGCCATGATGCTGGTGGCAGGCCCCGAACTGCTGATCGCCGACGAGCCGACCTCGGCTCTCGACGTCACTGTGCAGCTCGAAGTGCTGGGCATCCTCAACCGGCTGGTGGCCGAGCGCGGCATGGGCCTGATCTTCGTCTCGCACGATCTCAGGCTGGTCTCGTCCTTCTGCGACCGCGTCATCGTCATGTATGCCGGCCGCATCGTCGAGGAACTGCCCGCCTCGCGGCTCACCGAAGCCGAACATCCCTATACGCGCGGCCTGCTCAACTGCATGCCCAAGATCGGCGCCGACCGGCACCCGCTGCCGGTGCTCGACCGCAAACCGGAGTGGGCGCTATGACCTCGGCTCTTTCGATCGACAAGCTCCGCGTCGCCTTCGACGAATTCGTTGCGTTGAAGGACGTCAGCCTGGAGGTGAAGCCCGGCGAATCCTTCGGCCTGGTCGGCGAATCCGGTTCCGGCAAATCGACGCTGCTGCGCGCGGTGGCCGGCCTCGCGCCCGTCACCGGCGGCAAGGTCGAGGTGAACGGCAAGCCGCTGGGCGCCAAGCGCGACAAGGCCTTCTATCGCCAGGTGCAGATGGTGTTCCAGGACCCCTATGGGTCGCTGCACCCGCGCCAGACGGTCGACCGGCTGCTCCTAGAGCCGCTCGATATCCACGGTTTCGACGACACCGAAAGGCGCATCGTGCGCGCACTGGACGAAGTAGGCCTCGGCTCCAGCTTCCGCTTCCGCTATTCGCACCAGCTGTCCGGCGGCCAGCGCCAGCGCGTGGCAATCGCCCGGGCACTGATCCTCGAACCGTCCATCCTGCTCCTCGACGAGCCGACCTCGGCGCTCGACGCCTCGGTGCAGGCCGAGGTGCTGAATCTGCTCGAACAGGTGCGCGCCGCCCGCAAGCTCACCTTCGTCATGGTCAGCCATGACCTCGCCGTCGTCACCCATATGTGCGACCGGCTGATGGTGATGCAGCACGGGCGCGAGGTAGAGCTGCTGTCGTCGGCCGACCTTGCCGCGCGCAAGGTGAACCAGGACTACACGCGCAGCCTGCTCACCGCCAGCGAAGGGTATCGGCGCAGCGCTTGAGCGCTGCGCGACCTTTCACCTGTGGGTTTCAGCCGCGGGCTTGCGCAACCGCCCTGCCAGAATGTTAAAGAAGGCCTGCGCTTGCAGGGCTTCAGGTGAGTCTCTCGCGCTTCACCACGCACGCCCCGCGGGCGAACCGTCGAAAACCAGAAAACTCGTCCGATGCGTCGAGGAGGCGCAATGAAGGTAGGCATTGACATAGGTTCGGGACCCAACGGAACCGCTGCAATGCTCGACCTCGAGGAATTGCTGGCGACCCGCCTGCTCGTGCAGGGCAATTCGGGCTCGGGCAAATCCCACCTCCTGCGCCGCCTGCTCGAACAGAGCGCGCCCTGGGTGCAGCAATGCATCATCGATCCCGAGGGCGACTTCGTCTCGCTGGCCGACAAGTTCGGCCATGTCGTGGTCGATGCCGCGCGCACGGAAGCCGAGCTCACCCGCATCGCCGCACGTATCCGCCAGCACCGCGTTTCGGTCGTGCTCAACCTCGAGGGCCTCGACGTCGACCAGCAGATGCGCGCCGCCGCCGCCTTTCTGGGCGGCCTGTTCGATGCCGAGCGCGACTACTGGTATCCGGTTCTGGTGGTGGTCGACGAGGCGCAGCTCTTCGCGCCCGCCGCAGCCGGCGAAGTCGCCGACGACGCTCGCCGCCTGTCGCTGGCTGCCATGACCAATCTGATGTGCCGCGGCCGCAAGCGCGGCCTGGCCGGCGTCATCGCCACGCAGCGCCTGGCAAAGCTCGCCAAGAACGTCGCCGCCGAGGCGTCGAACTTCCTGATGGGTCGCACCTTCCTCGACATCGACATGGCCCGCGCGGCCGACCTGCTCGGCATGGAAAAGCGCCAGGCGGAAATGTTCCGCGATCTCGGCCGCGGCCATTTCGTGGCGCTCGGTCCCTCCATCGCGCGCCGGCCGCTACAGGTCACCATCGGCTCGGTCGAGACCGCCGCGCGCTCAACCAGCCCCAAGCTGATGCCGCTGCCCGAGACCGCACCCGAAGACGCCAGCGATCTGATCTTCACGCCTGGCCCGGAGGAACGGCGCCCGATGGTCAAGCGCACGCCCACGCCGCCTCCGCCGACGCCCACGGCCGACATTCTCGCGCAGCTTTCGCAGCCCAAGCCCGCGCCTGAGGCGCCAGCCGAGCCGGTCTTCGCCATCATCGACGAGGCCGACCGCGAGGAACGCATCGAGCTGGTGCTGAAGGAGATACTGGAGGATGCGGATTCGTCCTTCCGCTCCGACGCCATCCTCTATCAGGATTTTCTCGTCCGCTGCCGCATCCGCCGCGTGCCGGGCGATCCCCTGTCGCTGCCCGCATTCCGCCGCAGGCTTGCCGTGGCGCGTGCCGGCGTCGACAACAACACCGCTTCCAGCGATACCTGGCAGCAGGCGCTGGAGCTTTCAGCCACCGTGCCAGAGGACGTGCAGGGCGTGTTCCTCATCGTCGCGCAGGCCGCTGTCACAGGCGCCCCCTGCCCCTCGGATGCGGCGCTGGCGCGCGCCTATGGCACCCACTCCGCGCGGCGGGCGCGGCGCGTGCTCACCTATTTCGAGGAGCGCGGGCTTCTGGTGGTACGGACGGATTTTCGCGGCAACCGGGTCGTGGCCTTCCCCGATCTCGACTGCGAGACCGCGCCTGGCGATCCCAATCTTCCGGACGATCTGGCCGACGAGCAGTTCGCCGCCGAATAACAGCCTATATCAGCCCCCGGCTTCGCGCAGGCGGCTCAGCGCCTCTTGCTCTGCCACTGCCAGCAGCGCGCCGAGATCGTGCAGCATGTGATCGGCGTCCACCGCTGCGATCGAACGGCGCAGCGTTCTCAGCGTGCCATGCGCGTGTCGCAGTCCATTAGTTGCAGCTGTTATTTGGGTGCTGCAACCGGCAAATGAAACCGAAGTTCCTCCACAACCTCTGCCAAGGGTGTGAACACAGCGTCACCCCCAAATGAGACGAGCCGCCGCACCCGGCAGAATTTGCATGGTAGCAGGCAGGAACAGCGGCCCCAGTGGCAACTCTTCCGCGGCCACCCAAAAACCTCCGAAAAACGATCCAAGAAAAATTTCTATTTTTTTCGGAACCTTTCTTTTGCCCGCGTGTTTTATGGCTGCGCCGGGCGACATCCCCCTCTACGCCCGCCGTGCCCTTACTCAACAGCCGCCTCGCAAGAGGCGGCTTTCTTTTTGCCCAAATTCGGCCAGCGCCGGCATTTCTGCGCACCGCGGCCGAGGCGATTAAGCCTTTGGTAATCCGAATAAAGTTTTAGTGAATGCAACAGGCGGAACGGAAAAGCCGGCGGGGGTGTCGGATCGGAGTTCACGCATATGCCGCTTACCCGTATGGGAATAGTCTTCCTGCTGTCAGTGGCCTTTGCCGGCACGCTCGCCGGCCTGGTGCACTATGCAGATAAATTCGGACGCGACAGCAACTGCCGGATCTCTAGCAACCCGGCTTGCTCCGGCCCCTGATCTTTCCGACTTGAGGCTATTTGCAGACGTATCTCACCCGGCCGCCGGCCTCGGTGACGTTATGGCAGTCCATCGAAGCGGGATCCGGTGTCGGATTGGGCGCGGCCTGGGTGGCCGGCTTGGCTGCCGGCGCCGCCTTCTTGGTGGGCTTGTGCGGCTTGGCGGCCGCCTTGTAGGGAGCAGGGATCGGCGCAGGAGCCGGGGGCTGTTCGGGGAAGGCTGCCGGCGTGACTACGACAGTCGCCGACTGGCGCTTGAACCAATGCGGCGTCCCCGGCACGTAGGTAGGGCTGAATTCGATCGAACCGTCCGGTGTGCGCGTACAGCCACTGGCCGCCAGCAGGCCACAGCAAGCCAGCGCGGCAAGCACGGGACTGACCCGATCGACCATCATGAAACTACCCCTCACTCCTGAAACGACAGGCGCATCCGGTGGTTTACACCGGACTCTTGGCGTTTGGGGCAATCTAGCCACTAAGTTGGCGTAGCCGTTAGAACTTTTGCGGATAACGGCAAATAAAGTTCGAAGTGTTGTTTCGCCGCCACGCATCGGCGACGGCGAAACCATGGAAAACCGGCTCTCGAGGATCCTTGCGCCGTCAGCGGCGCAGGATCGGGCAGCCGCGCTCACGCTCGAAGGTCACGCTCACCCAGCGCCCGCCGGAGCGGCCGCTGACTTCCACGAAGCGACGGCCGACCGTCTCGATGCGCGCGCGCCGCAGCCCCATGCGGTCGGCCTTGTTAAGGGCCTGCTCGGGCGAACAGTCGCGCCCATAGCGGTCGCGGCGATCGCCGCGATAGTCCCCGCGGTAGCCGCCGTCATATTCGTCGTCATTGCTACGCCAGTCGCGGCTGCAGCGCGGATCACGGCGATCCCGGGAGCAATCCGGCCCGACGACGACCCGGCTGCCGGACGGGCCGATCTCGAACTGCACCGACTGGGCCGCGGCCGGCTGCAGGGCGCCTGTCACCCCGCCAAGGCACAATAACGCCGACAGCGTCGCATTGCGCACGAACGAAAACATGAAACTTCCCTCCGGTTAGCCGTCACGAGGCGCTCGTGACGGTCTGCTTCGGTGGTCCGTCGGCATCATGTCCCCGTCGGGCGATTCGGCGGCACCGCATGTGAGGATCAATCAACCGATCGGGACTTTTTTGCGAGAGCCGGAACCGAGCCAAGAAAAAGAAATCGCGCCGCTTGCAAAGCAGACACAGGCGGCAGCTTCCAAGCCGATGTTTCCGCGCGCTCCTGTCAAATCGCCCCGGCAGCGGTATATTTTCGGCATCGATCCTCGCCGCGCAGGATGGGAGCGATGGCAGGCATGCAGCACACCCCGTCTATCGGGGACGAGACAGGCAGCGGCTGGCGCTTCAAATGCGGCGTGGCCTTGCTCGTGCTGGCAATCGCGCTTGTGCTGGCAATTCCCCTTCTCGCCACCCTGGGAGTGCCGGCGGCCACTTTGGCGGCCGTCACCGGCGCCGTCTTCATCATAAACAAGCTGCTGCTGATCCTGATCATCGCCCTGGTCGGCAAGGCCGGCTTCCAGCAGCTGAAGAATGCCGTCGCCAGCCATATTCCGCGCCTGGGGACGGTCGGACCGATCGGGCCCGTCCGTCATGCCATCGGGCTGGCCATGTTCTGGGTGCCGCTCACCTGGTCCTTGCTCGAGCCGTATATCGACTATTTCTGGCCCGGCTGGCGGCCCAACCAGTGGGCGTATCAGCTCCTCGGCGATCTCATATTCATAACCGGCATTTTCGTGCTGGGTGGCAATTTCTGGGAGAAGGTCCGCGCGCTCTTCATCCGCACCGCGCGCGTGGTCGATACGGCAAGCCACTGACGTCAAACGGCCCGTGGCAGGGAGATGCCATGTCCGCCGCTGCCGGCCGATCGCCGCCTGGCGGACCGGACCGATCCGGCCTGGTATCCGCGCAGCTTCATGATTTCGGTGGCGGCGACCAGGGCTATTTCCGCGAGCTCATCCTGGCTGAACGGGGCGGGATCCTTCGCCAGCACGAGCAGTTCATCCACCACGTCGGCCTTGTCGTCCATCTTGCCCTCCCGGGCTCAGGCCCGAGGCTCGGCGCGCCGTCGTTGGGGGGGCTTGGGCGGCACCGAGCCTCTTGCTGGCTATTGCCTGTCAGAAGCCAGAGCCTCAAAGTCCAACAATCAGAGCCGTTGTGGTAGTCGGCAATAAAAGCGGTCCGCATCCACCAATGGCGGTAAGCCAAAGGTCGATGCTTAGGTCATCATCAATATATCTAGAGAATTTCATCTATTCCGGGAGACGATTCGTCTTCCCGGAATGCTGCATTGGACCCGTTATTGCACCGGCTTCCAGTCGAAGACGAGATCTTCACGGAACGCAAAGCGCACGATGTGATCGACGACCACCTGCTCCATGCGCGGCAGTTCGGGCGCCTCGACCTCGACGGTCAGGGATGCGTCATTCGCCCGGAGGTCGACCACCCGCCCCTCGCCGAGATCGATCCGCCCCTCGGTCGGCGAAAACTCCACCGCGAATTTGTGGCTCCAGTGCTTGCACAGCTGCTGCAGGTAGCGGCTTGCGTGTTCGGTTTCGACGACGGCCTTCGACTTTGCCATGACGGCTCCCTCATTTCTCAAATCCAACGCAAGCTGATGTAACCATGGCCACCGGATTTTTCCAGAAAGCAGCCGCGCGCAATGTCCGCGATCAAAATCTCGGCTTTCCGCCGACGCCGGATTGATCCGCCTCGCGCCGCGCGACTATATCCTCCTAGCCTTTCGTTGGAGGACACATGCTGATCAGACCCGCCACACCGGACGACAGAGCCGCCATCTGGTCGATCATCGGCCCCACCATCAGGGCCGGCGAGACCTATGCGCTCAACCGCGACATGAGCGAGGCCGATGCCCTGGCCTACTGGCTAGCCCCAGGCAACGAAACCTTCGTCGCCGAAGAGGGTGGCCGCATCCTCGGCACCTACTGCCTGCGCCGCAACCAGGCCGGCGGCGGAAGCCACGTGGCAAATTGCGGCTACATCACCGACCCGGCCGCAACGGGCCGGGGTGTCGCGCGCCGCATGTGCGAACACTCGCTTGAGCGGGCCCGCGAGCGCGGCTTCAAGGCCATGCAGTTCAACTTCGTGATCAGCAGCAACGACCGCGCGGTGCGTCTATGGCAGTCAATGGGCTTTGAGATCGTCGGCCGCCTGCCAAACGTGTTTCTCCATCCTTCTCGCGGCTATGTCGATGCGCTGGTGATGCACCGGACGCTGTGAGCCGGTCGCGAATCAGTCGCTATCGAAACCCTGCTGGCCAACTGTCCAAGCTGGATGGCATGGGCCGGCATATGGGGTTAAGCGCGTCGAATGGAGCGCAAAACGCGTTCTATCGATTGATCCGAGAGGGAAAAAGTCTTGGTACGCCCAAGGGGAATCGAACCCCTGTTTGCGCCGTGAGAGGGCGCCGTCCTGACCGCTAGACGATGGGCGCGTGTAAGACTTGCGCCATATAGGCGAGGCTTTCGGAAAACGCAACCGGGATTCTTCAGCCAATTCACAGGCAATGCGAAGACTCCGGCAAAAGGCCCTTGTCAGGCCTGGCGGCGCGGCTGGATCAGATCCCACAGATTGCCGCAAAGATCGGCGAATACGGCCACCGAGCCATAGGCCTCGTGGCGCGGGGCCTCGCGAAACTCGACGCCCGCTGCCAGCATCGCCGCATGATCACGGGAAAAGTCGTCGGTTTCCAGGAACAGGAAGACGCGGCCGCCCGTCTGGTCGCCGACGCGCGAAAACTCGGCCTCGTTCTTGGCCTCGGCCAGAAGCAGTCGCGCGCCGTTGCCGCCGGCGGGGCCGACCGTCACCCAGCGCTTGCCGCCGCCGAGGTCGACGTCCTCGAAAAGCTCGAAGCCGAGCTTTTCGACGTACCAGGCGATTGCCTCGCCATAGTCGCGCACGACCAGCGAGACGGTCGCGACCTTGCGGGCCGGCGCGCTCACTGCTGCGTCACCGCAAAACGGCCGACCATGCGGCGCTCGGCGAAGTCGTAGAGGAAGATGGCGCGGCTGCCATCGGCAAGCTCGGCCTCGATCGAGATGCGGTTGCCCGACAGCGACTGCGAAATGACCTTCGCCCCCGTCGGCAAAGCGATGTCGCCCGACATGAAGGCCTGCTCGGAAGGCGAAGGCACGCCGCCATTGGTTATGGCCGGCGCCTCGGTCTTGCCGGTTTTGTAGACAATCGCGGCCAGCACCGCCATAAGGGCGATGAACAGCAGGCCCAGATTGATGGCGATGAACCGCACCAGCTTGCGGCGGACCTTCTCGACCGACGGGTCGAGCGGCTTTTCGTCTTCGTCATTCAGATGCGGCGATGCCATTGTCCAAACGGTTCCGGATTGTTGAAGCTAAAATGAACGACCCTGATAGCGAAGCCGACGGCGTAATGAAAGAGTTCAGCGCCGGCGCTGACGCCGCAGGCACGCGGCTCGACCAATGGCTGGCCGGCGCACTGGGGCCCGACTTCTCGCGCAACCGCGTCCAGGGGCTGATCCGCCAGGGCGCGGTGGCGGTGAATGGCACAGCCGTCACCGAGGCCAAGCGCAAGCTGGCCGATGGCGACCGCGTGGCCGTCGAGATGCCCGAGCCGGAGCCCGCCGAGCCGCTCGGCGAAGATATTCCGCTCGACATCCTCTATGAGGACGACCAGCTCATCGTCATCAACAAGCCGGCCGGGCTGGTCGTGCATCCCGGCGCCGGCAACTGGACCGGCACGCTGGTCAACGCGCTGATCCACCACTGCAGCGACAGCCTGTCGGGCATCGGCGGCGTGAAGCGGCCGGGCATCGTGCATCGCCTCGACAAGGACACGTCGGGCGTCATGGTGATCGCCAAGACCGACAAGGCGCACAAGGCGCTGTCGGAAGCCTTTGCCGACCATGGCCGCGACGGTGACCTCGAGCGCGCCTATGTGGCGCTGGTGTGGAACATCCCGTCCCGCCTGACCGGCACGATCGACGCCCCGCTCGGCCGCGCCGCCGACCGCGTGCGCCGCGCCGTGGTGCCCGAAACCCGCGACGACGCCCGCCACGCCGTCACCCACTACACCGTGCTGGAGCGCTATGGCGAAGGCCAGAAGCAGGCCGCCGAGGCAGCATTGGTCGAATGCCGGCTGGAAACCGGCCGCACGCACCAGATCCGCGTCCACATGGCCCATATCGGCCATCCGGTTGTCGGCGATCCTGACTACGGCACCGCCTTCCGCACCAAGGCCAACCGCCTGCCCGAAGAGCTCAAGGCGATGGTACAGGGCCTGTCCCGCCAGGCCTTGCACGCCCGGCTACTGGCATTTCGCCATCCCGATACCCATATGTTGATGAGGTTCGAGGCACCCATGCCTTCGGATATGGCCGGAATTGTCGAGGGTTTCCGCAAGTTGTGAAAACTTGACCACGTTTGTTCACTTTGGCGTGACACACTGTTTCGTGTTGAACAATGTGGGTGCTTTTCTCGCTTTGTTCCTATATAAACACGTTTGACACCGGAGAGCGCGAAGCCCCGGCGTCATATGCCTGCCTGAATCAGGGGGCAAATCCTTAAAGAGGGAGGGCGCTAACATGGCCCAGTCACTACCTAGCATCGTTTCCGGGGAAGGCGGCCTCAGCCGCTATCTGGAAGAAATCCGCCGTTTTCCCATGCTCCAGCCGCAGGAAGAGTACATGCTCGCCAAGCGGTACCAGGAGCATGAGGACACTGGCGCAGCCCACAAGCTAGTCACCAGCCATCTCAGACTCGTGGCCAAGATTGCCATGGGCTATCGCGGCTATGGCCTGCCGATCGGGGAAGTCATCTCCGAGGGCAATGTCGGCCTCATGCAGGCCGTGAAGAAATTCGAGCCCGAACGCGGCTTCCGCCTGGCGACCTACGCCATGTGGTGGATCAAGGCATCGATCCAGGAATACATCCTGCGTTCGTGGAGCCTGGTTAAGATGGGCACCACCGCCAACCAGAAGCGCCTGTTCTTCAACCTGCGCAAGGTGAAGGGCAAGATCCAGGCGCTCGACGAAGGCGACCTGAAGCCCGAGCAGATCACGGAGATCGCCACGCGGCTGAACGTGAGCGAGGAAGAGGTCGTTTCGATGAACCGCCGCCTGTCGGGCGACGCTTCGCTGAACGCGCCGATCCGCGCCACCGAAGGCGAATCCGGCGAATGGCAGGACTGGCTGGTCGACGACCACGAAAGCCAGGAAGAGACGCTGATCGAGCAGGACGAGCTGGAAAACCGGCGCGCCATGCTGGCCGACGCCATGTCGGTCCTGAACGACCGCGAGCGCCGCATCTTCGAGGCACGCCGCCTCGCCGACGAGCCGATGACGCTCGAGGAGTTGTCGAGCGAGTTCGACATCAGCCGCGAGCGCGTCCGCCAGATCGAGGTCCGCGCCTTCGAAAAGGTGCAGGACGCGGTCAAGGCCGCCGCCAAGCGCCGGGCCCAGGCCCTGCGCACCATAGAGGCCCAGCCCGCCGCCTGATTCTTTTCACGCGCGGGTCCACGGAATACCAATCGCGTCGGCTTCGGCCGGCGCGATTTTTTTTGGCTTTTTGTCCCTGAGGACGACGGAGGTCGGGGGAAGCTCAGTCTGCCGCGAGAACGAGGTCCGTCAAATGCTCGGCCCAGGCGCGGTAGCCGGCGGCCGAAGCGTGAAAACCGTCGGTCGAGAAGCCGGCTTCCGGGTCGACGATGGGCAGGCGCGTGGCGGGCACTGCGCCGCGCTCGTGACACAGCCGGGTGCCGAGCGCATTCAGCGCGCTCGCGCGGATTTCCAAAATCTTTCCAAGCAGCGGCGGCAGCGCCGGCACGCGGGTGAACTCCACCACCGGCGACCACACCACGCGCGCCTCCGGCCATTTGGCGCGCAGCGCATAGAGCAGGCCGCCGAATTCCTTCTTGAAGCGACGCAGCGTGTGAAAGTTCTTGGTGTCGTTCGAGCCGATGGAAAGCACGATATGCGTCCAGCGGTCGGCGGAGAGGTTGGGCAACACATGGTCGCGCAGCTCGCCCGCCGTGGCCGAGTTGAAGCCCGCCGCGCGCCAGTGCACGGCCCGGCCCGTGCGCTCCGAGATGATGAGCGCCAGCTGCGCGGCCAGCCCCTCCTGCGAATGGGCGATGCCGACCGAAGCGGCGGAAGAATCGCCCAGCACCAGAAGCGAGAGCGGCGGCTCCTCGCCGTCGACGGCATGCAGCACCGGCCCGCGCGCCGGCACCATGCGCTCGGTGCGGCGGCGCACGCCGAGCCCCTGCCAGACATAGGCGGGAAAGGCGAGCCAAGTCAGGAGCGGCAGAAGGCGGGACATGGGGGATTTATAGCCCGGTCCCGAAAAAGAAAAAGCCCCGCGAGGCGGGGCTTTTCCCCTGCTATGCCGAAACGAATGTCAACCTGATCACGCCCTCGACTGGGCGCCGCGGCCCGGCGAAGAACGGCTTGTCGCCGTGACCAACTATCAGAAATCCTCTTCCCCGCCCGCCATGCACAAAAGCTGACTGTTGCCTAGCCACCCTGAGACCTTGCCCTATTCGTATTCGCTCTCGATATCTCTCCCGGTGTAGTCCGTCATCAGCGCTGCCGCGATCAAGCTGAGTACCGAGCAGGCCAGAATGTAGAACGCGACTGCGTAGGCCGTTCCATAGGTGCTGAACAGCCAGGCAGCGATGAGAGGGGCCGGGCCGCCGGCGATCACGGACGAGAGCTGATAGCCGAGCGACGCGCCGCTGTAGCGCAGCCGACCGGTGAAGGATTCCGCGATCAGCGCCGCTTGCGGTCCGTACATCATGTCGTGGGGTATCAGCGAGATCACGATGGCGAGGAAAATCAGCGCCGCGGAGCCCGTGTTCAGCAGCCCGAAATAGATGAAGCCGTAGACGCCGGTAGCCGCCGCGCCGATCATGTACATGCGCTTGCGTCCGATCAAATCGGAGATGTGACCGAACAACGGGATCGAAACGAAGGAAACGATCGACGCCGCGAGCACGGCAACAAGAAGAAAGTCGCGCGATACCTTCAGCGTCCCGACGCCATAGGCGAAGATGAAAGCCGTGAAGATGTAGAAAGGCGCTTGCTCCGCCATGCGCACGAGCGCGCAGAGCAGAATTTCTTTTGGATAGCGACGCACGACCTGCAGCATCGGTGCACGCTCGACTTTGTTTTCAGCGACGATCTTGCTGAAGATGGGCGTCTCCATGATACCAAGCCTGATCCAGAGCCCGAGAGCGACGAGCAGGAAGCTCAGGAGAAACGGAATGCGCCAGCCCCATGTCAGGAACTGATCGCCCGATAGCCAACTGAACACGAGGACCGCGAGATTGGCGAGGAAGAGGCCGCACGGCACGCCAAACTGCGGCCAGGACGCGATGAAACCGCGATGGCCGAAAGTCCGCGCCCACTCCATCGACAGCAGCACCGAACCGCCCCACTCGCCGCCCACCCCGATGCCCTGAATGAAGCGCAGCGCCGTCAGGATGATTGCACCCCAAATGCCGATGCTTGCGTAAGCCGGGACGAGGCCAACGAGGAACGTCGCAATCCCCATCGTCAAAAGCGTCGCGATGAGCGTCGATTTGCGGCCGATGCGGTCGCCATAGTGGCCGAAGATCGCTGCGCCGATCGGTCGAGCGAAAAAGCCAACCGCATAGATGGCAAATGCCTCAAGAGTACCGACGAGCGGGTCCGAGTGCGGGAAAAACAACCGCGCGAAGACGAGGCCGGTCACCGTGCTGTAAAGGAAGAAATCATACCATTCGATCGCGGTGCCGATCGTGCTCGCTACCACGGCACGCCGAAGCTGCCGGCCGTGTTCCTGTTCGGACAGTGTAGCGGCGCCAAGATTGATGGCTACCATGATCAGTCTCCACGCATCGTCGTTCCGCTGCGCAGACCACTTCAAAAATATAGGGAGACCTGGCTACCTGCTCAAGCCAGCCAGCGGTAGCCAACCACCAATCCGAGACGCTCGTCGCGTAGGGCCGCTTCACTCCTACCGCCCAAAGAAAAAGCCCCGCGCGAGGCGGGGCTTCTCCGTAGTTCGATGGGCTCGGCTTACGCCGCCTTTTCCAGCGCGTCCTGCCACTTGCCGCGGGCGGCAAGGCTGTTCATGTGGGCGCGATGGGTAAATGCGGCCTGCGCGGCCGGAACGTTCTCGGCCTTGCCCGACCATGCCTTCTGAGGTGCTGCCTGCAGCGCGCGGCCATAGGAGAAGGTCAGCTTCCACGGAAGCGGGCCGGAGGCGTTGATCGCGTTGAGGTTGGCGGTTGCCTCCTCGTCCGACTGGCCGCCCGACAGGAAGGCGATGCCCGGCACGGCGACCGGCACCGTCTCGCGGAACAGGCGCAGCGTCTTTTCGGCGACTTCCTCTGGGCTGTTCTTCTGGCCCGACTTCTTGCCGGCAATCACCATGTTGGGCTTCAGGATCGAGCCTTCCAGCTTCACACGCGCGTCGTAGAGCGCGTCATAGAGCTTGACCAGCGTGGCGCGGGTGACGTCGTAGCAGGTGTCGATGTCGTGGGCGCCGTCCATCAGCACTTCCGGCTCGACGATCGGCACGATGCCGGCTTCCTGGCAGAGCGCCGCATAGCGGGCCAGCGCCTGGGTGTTGGCGTCGATCGAGTAGCGCGAGGGAACGCCCTTGGCGGTATCGATGTCGATCACCGCGCGCCATTTGGCGAAGCGCGCGCCGAGCTTGTAGTACTCGGCCAGGCGCTCGCGCAGGCCGTCGAGGCCTTCGGTGATGGTGTCGCCCGGGAAGCCCGTCAGGGCCTTGGCGCCGGCGTCGACCTTGATGCCGGGGATGGAGCCGGAGGCCTTGATCAGATCGACCAGCGGCGTGCCGTCGGCTGCCTTCTGGCGGATCGTCTCGTCATAGAGGATGACGCCGGAGATATAGTTCTTCATCGCATCGGCCGAGCGGAACAGCAGCTCGCGATAGTCGCGGCGGCTGTCGGCCGTGGATTCGACGCCGATCACGTCAAAACGCTTCTTGATCGTGCCGCTGCTCTCATCGGCAGCCAGAATGCCCTTGCCGTCGGCCACCATCGCGGCGGCAATGTCTTCCAGACGTTCGCTCATGCAAATCCTCCTTAGGTGTTCGAGGGGCGCATAACAGAAGTATCTACGCAACGGAATGCCGTGCAAATGCTTGAATCGATTGAAAGACGATCAACTAGTCCGACAAAAAGTTTCGCCCCTCGAAAGGGGCGAAACAAGAGGTCAAAAGCTCATTTCTTGAGAACTTCGACGCCCGGCAGCGCCTTGCCTTCCATCCATTCGAGGAAGGCGCCGCCGGCCGTCGAGACATAGGTGAAGTCGTCGGCCACGCCCGCATGGTTGAGCGCGGCCACCGTGTCGCCGCCGCCGGCCACCGACACCAGCTTGCCGTCCTTGGTGCGGGCTGCGGCATGCCTGGCCGCAGCGACCGTCGCGCGGTCGAAGGGCGAGATCTCGAAGGCGCCGAGCGGGCCGTTCCACACCAGCGTCGTGGCGCGGTCGATCCACTGGTTGATGGTCTCGACCGTCTTGGGGCCGACGTCGAGGATCATGGCGTCGGCCGGCACGGCCTCGATGCCAACCACCTCGTTCGGCGCATCTGCCTTGAACTCACGCGCCACCACGGCGTCGGAGGGCAGGATGATGGCGCAGCCGGCGCCTGCCGCCTCGATCATGATCTGCTTGGCGGTCTGGGCAAGGTCGTGCTCGCATAGCGACTTGCCGACATCGGTGCCGCGCGCGGCGAGGAAGGTGTTGGCCATGCCGCCGCCGATGACCAGCGCGTCGACCTTCTTCACGAGGTTCATCAGCAGGTCGATCTTGGACGAGACCTTGGCGCCGCCGACGATCGCCACCACCGGGCGCACCGGGTTGCCGAGGCCCTTTTCCAGCGCCTCGAGCTCGGCCTGCATGGTGCGGCCGGCATGGGCGGGCAGCAGGCGCGCAAGGCCCTCGGTCGAGGCGTGCGCGCGGTGCGCGGCCGAGAAGGCGTCATTGACGAAGATGTCGCCATTGGCGGCCAGCGCCTTGGTGAATTCGCCTTCGTTCTTTTCCTCGCCCTTGTGGAAGCGGGTGTTTTCCGCAAGCAGGATATCGCCATCCTGCATCGCGGCGATTGCCGCAGACGCGCTGTCGCCGATGCAGTCGGCGGCGAAGCCGACCGGACGGCCTAAAACCTCGGCGGTGGCGGCGGCGATCTGCTGCAGCGAATATTTCGCCTCCGGCCCTTCCTTGGGGCGGCCGAAATGGGCGAGCAGGACCACCTTGGCGCCTTTGCCCGACAGTTCGAGGATGGTCGGCGCAACGCGCTCGATGCGGGTGGCATCGGTCACCTTGCCGTCGGCGACCGGCACGTTGAGGTCGACGCGTACGAGAACGCGTTTGCCTTTGACCTCTCCCAGGTCGTCGAGCGTCTTGAAACCGGCCATGGGCAAAATCCTCTCCTAGATTTGAGTCGCGCGAACCTTATCGCGGTGCGTGGTGGAAGCAAGAACCGCTTTGAGCCAAGTCGCGCAGCAAGCGGCTGCGGCGCTGGCGCTGACTGGGTTCAAGCCTCGTCGCTGACGCGGCTGCTCATCGTGCCGTCGCCGCGGCCGAACAGCGCGCGCAGGCGTTCGCGCAGGTTCTCCGGCACCAGCGGCTGCGGCTGGGTGGGCTCGAAGGACAGGCCGATTGCCGTGATCTTGCCCTTCTCGTCCATGTCGCGGACGATGAGCTCGATGGGTCCGAGATTGAGGCGGTCGGCATATTCGACATGGCCGCCGAAACGCGACAGGAAGAGCTCGCCGATGGTCATCTTCTGCTCTGCCTCGGTGAGGCCCGGCTCGTAAGCCGCTTCGAGATCCGAGGCCGGACGGTCGGGATCGACGGCGAAGGCGCCGAAGAATTCGGCATCCTCCGGATCGACGTCGACGCGGCTGGTGAACAGGCGGTCGAGCAGCGCCGGATAGCGGTCGTGGACGAAGATGTAGACGCGGTCGCCGGCCATCAGCTTGCCGAAGTCGGGGAACTTCATCGAACCGCCATTGCGCACCACCAGTGAGGGGCGCGCCCAGCGCGGCAGGCGCTCGCCGCGCAGCACCGGGCTGCCCGGCACGACGCGGTAGCTGAGCAGTTCGTGGTGCGCCGAGCCCGGCAGCTCGAGCTCGACCTTCTCGATCGGGCCGGCGCGGTGCGGCACGATCAGGCCGAGGCGGCGGGCAAGCGGGCCGACCGTCCAGCCCTGCACGAAGAGCGAGACGAGCACGATGATGAAGGCGGTGTTGAAGATGAGGCGGCCATGCTCCAGCCCGGCCAGCAGCGGGGTGATGGCCAGAAGGATCGACACCGCGCCGCGCAAGCCCACCCACGAGATGAAGGCGACTTCGGCGCTCGGAAGGCGAAACGGTTTTAGGCACAGCCACACGGCCAGCGGGCGGGCGATGAAGATCAGGAACAGGCCGAGCGTGATGGCGCCGAGCAGCAGTCCCGGAAACTGCGAGGGCGTGGCAAACAGACCGAGCACCAGGAACATGATGATCTGCGCCAGCCACGACATGCCGCCCTGGAAGCGCTTCAGCGCCGCAGCACCCCTGATGTCGGAATTGCCGGCGACCATGCCGGCGAGATAGACCGCCAGGAAGCCCGAGCCGCCGATGGCGCCGGCGGCCGCGAAGACCAGCAGCGACAGCGTCAGCACGAAGATCGGCGTCAGGCCGCGGTCGAGGTTCAGCCAGTCGACCAGCCGCGCGATGGCAAAGCCGCCAAGCATGCCCACGGCAGCACCCAGGCCCATGGTGACGAAGAAGCCGACGACGAGATCGGTGAACAACAGCTGGGCTTCGGGATTGACGCCGATTGCGATGATCTCGACCAGCGTCAGCGTCAGGAAGATGGCGATCGGGTCGTTGGAGCCCGATTCGATTTCCAGCGTCGAGCGCACGCGTTCGCGCAGATTGATGTTTCCGGCGCGCAGCAGGAAGAACACCGCCGCCGCGTCGGTGGAGGCGACGGTCGCGCCCAGCAGGAAGGATTCGAGCCAGGAGAAATGGGTCAGGTAGTGCGCCGCCACGCCGAACACGACGGCAGTGATGGCGACGCCTACGGTCGCCAGCGTCAGCGCCGGCAGGCCGGCCTGGCGCAGCACGTTGACGGGCGTTCCGAACCCCGAATCGAACAGGATGACCGCCAGCGCCAACGAGCCGACGAAATAGGCGACCGGCGCATTGTCGAACTGGATGCCGAGGCCGTCCTGGCCGGTAGCAAGCCCGATGGCCAGGAAGAGAAGCAGCAGTGGCGCGCCGAAGCGGAAGGCTATCAGGCTCGAAAACGCTGCCGCAAGCACCAGTGCCGTACCGACCAGTGTCGCGAGATAAATGGCCTGATCCATCGGTAGTCTGCTTCCCCATGCTCCATGTGGTTCGACTTCCTCACAGAGTGCGGCGAAGACATGGCCATGTGCAAGCGACTTGGCCGAAAGAGATTATGCCAAGTGCATTTTTTGGTGACTGTAACGCAAACGCCCGGCCGTGAGGCCGGGCGTCCGGAATGCGCAATGCGAGACTATCGTCTCAGGCGAAGGTCTTGGCCATGGCAACGGCCGTGTCGGCCATGCGGTTGGAGAAGCCCCACTCGTTGTCGTACCAGGACATGACGCGCACGAGGTTGCCGTCGATGACCTTGGTCTGGTCGAGCGCGAAGGTCGACGAGGCCGGGTTGTGGTTCAGGTCGACCGACACCAGCGGCTCCTTGGTGTAGGCGAGGATGCCCTTGAGCGGACCGTCTGCAGCGGCGACGAGGGCTGCGTTGACCTCTTCCACCGTAACCGGCTTCTTCGACACGAACTTGAAGTCGATGACCGAGACGTTCGGGGTCGGCACGCGGATCGACACGCCGTCCAGCTTGCCCTTGAGCTCCGGCAGCACCAGGCCGACGGCCTTGGCCGCACCGGTCGAGGTCGGGATCATCGACATCGCCGCGGCGCGGGCGCGGTAGAGATCCTTGTGCATGGTGTCCAGCGTCGGCTGGTCGCCCGTATAGGCGTGGATCGTCGTCATGAAGCCCTTCTCAATGCCGAAGGCATTGTTGAGCACCATGGCCACCGGCGCCAGGCAGTTGGTGGTGCAGGACGCGTTGGAAATGACGATGTGGTCCTTGGAGATCTGGTCGTGGTTGACGCCATAGACCACCGTCAGGTCGGCACCGTCGGCCGGGGCCGAGACGATGACGCGCTTGGCGCCGGCGGCGAGATGCGCCGAAGCCTTGTCCTTCGACGTGAAGATGCCGGTGCACTCGAGCGCGATGTCGACGTTCAGATCCTTCCACGGCAGCTGGGCCGGATCCTTGATCGCAGTGACCTTGATGGCGCCGCCGCCGATGTTGATCGTGTCGCCGTCGACCTTCACCTCATGCGGGAAGCGGCCGTGCACGCTGTCATAGCGCAGCAGGTGGGCATTGGTCTCGACCGGGCCGAGGTCGTTGATGGCGACGACCTGGATGTCGGTGCGGCCGGATTCGTAGATGGCGCGCAGAATGTTGCGGCCGATGCGGCCAAATCCGTTGATGGCTACTCTGACAGTCATATCAGCTTCTCCCTGGGGGCAAAAAATCAGTTCGACAGGCGTGCTTCAGCGGCCTTCACCGTGGCCTCGGCGGTGATGCCGAAGTGCGGGTAGAGCTGCTCGATGGTGCCGCTGGCGCCAAAACCGTGCATGCCGATGAAAATGCCATCGAGGCCGATGAAGCGGTCCCAACCCATGCGGATCGCCGCTTCAATGGCAATCTTGACCGGGGCATTGCCGATGAGGGCAGCCTTGTAGGTGTCGCTCTGCTTCTCGAACAGCTCGAAGCACGGCACCGAGACGACGCGGGTCGGGTGGCCGTGTGCCTGCAGCTGGGCGCGGGCGGCGAGCGCGATCTCGACTTCCGAGCCGCTGGCGAAGATGGTCACGGCAGCTTCGCCGTCGGCCGTTGCCAGCTCGTAGGCGCCGTAGGCGCAGAGGTTTTCCTCGACATATTCCGTACGCACCGCCGGCAGGTTCTGGCGGGTGAGCGCCAGCGTCGACGGGGTCTTGGTCGATTCCAGCGCCAGCTGCCAGCACTCGGTGGCTTCGGTGGCGTCGGCCGGACGGAAGACATTGTGGTTCGGGATCGCGCGCAGCGCCGCCAGATGCTCGACCGGCTGGTGGGTCGGGCCGTCTTCGCCGAGGCCGATCGAATCGTGCGTCATGACGAAGATGGAGCGGATGCCCATCAGGGAAGCGAGACGCATGGCCGGCCGGGCATAGTCCGAGAAGGTCATGAAGGTCCCGCCATAGGGGATGATGCCGCCATGCAGCGCCATGCCGTTCATGGCCGCAGCCATGCCGTGCTCGCGGATGCCGTAATAGACATAGCGGCCGGCATATTCGCCGGGGGCGATCGGCTTGGTCTGGCTGGTCTTGGTGTTGTTGGAACCGGTCAGGTCGGCGGAGCCGCCGATCGTCTCGGGCACCGCGCCGTTGATGACCTCAAGCGCCATTTCCGACGACTTGCGGGTGGCGACCTTCGGCTTGTCGGCGGCGAGCTTCTGCTTGTACTCGGCGATGACCGCATCGAAGTTGGCCGGCAGGTCGCCGCTCATGCGGCGTTCGAACTCGGCGCGGATCTCGGCGTCGGTCTCGGCGAGGCGGGCTTCCCACTCCTTGCGCTTCTTGCAGGCGTTGAGGCCCGAAACGCGCCAGGCGTCGAGAATGTCCGACGGGATTTCGAAGGGCGGGAAATCCCAGCCCAGCGCCTTGCGGGCGCCGGCGATTTCCTCGGCACCCAGCGCCGAGCCGTGCACCTTGCTGGTGCCGGCCTTGGTGGGGGCGCCGAAGCCGATGGTGGTCTTGCAGGCGATCATCGTCGGGCGGTCGGAGCGGCGGGCCGCCTCGATAGCGGCTGCGATGGCTTCCGGATCGTGGCCGTCGACGGCCAGCGTGTTCCAGTGCGAAGCGGCGAAACGTGCACGCTGGTCGGTCGAGTCGGAGAGCGAGACCGCGCCGTCGATAGTGATGTCGTTGTCGTCCCAGAGGACGATCAGCTTGTTCAGCTTGAGGTGGCCGGCCAGCGCAATCGCTTCCTGGCTGATGCCTTCCATCAGGCAGCCGTCGCCAGCCAGCGCATAGGTGTAGTGGTCGACGAGCGCGTCACCATAACGGGCGTTGAGGATGCGTTCGGCGAGCGCCATGCCGACGGCATTGGCAATGCCCTGGCCGAGCGGACCGGTGGTGGTCTCGATGCCGGCGGCGTGGCCGAATTCGGGGTGGCCCGCGGTGCGGTAGCCGATCTGGCGGAAATTCTTGATCTGGTCGAGGGTGATGTCCTCGTAGCCGGTCAGATAGAGCAGCGAATAGAGCAGCATCGAGCCGTGGCCGGCCGACAGCACGAAGCGGTCGCGGTCGGCCCAGTGCGGGTTCTTCGGATCGTGCTTCATGAAGCGGGTAAAGAGAACGGTGGCAATGTCCGCGGCGCCCATCGGCAGGCCGGGATGGCCGGAATTCGCCTTCTCGACGGCATCCATGGACAGAAAGCGGATCGCATTGGCCATCCGGTCGTGTTTATCGCGTGAGGTCATGATTGCTCGCCAGGCCTTGGTTTTCGGGGCGGGGCCCCCTTGGAAAAGCTCGGCGACACATAGCAGGCATGCCGCATGAGTCAACCAAAGCCGGGGTCTTTCACCCCGGACTTGACGTCGCGGCGGTGTTTCGAAACGCGATAGCAGGGGAAAGCCCGAATCGCTTTGTTGACGCCCCCTTAGCACGAAGCATAATGTTTCCCGGGTAAGTCGTTCTGAACGTGAGCGATTCGGTGATGGGCGGGAGTTTAGACGGAGCCATGACCGGGGAAACCACACTGAAAGAGGTCATCAGCCGGCTCGGCCGGGCAATCGAAACGCTTGAACAGAGCGTTGCGACGCACCTCGAGCGCGAGCAAGACTACAGCGAAGCCGAAGCCGAAGTGCAGCGCATGAATGCCGATCGCAGCCGGCTTGCGCAGGAACTCGACAATTCGGAAGCGCGCGCCGAGCGGCTGGAGGAAGCCAACAAGGAAGTCTCACGCAGGCTGGTGACGGCGATGGAAACGATCCGCGCCGTGCTCGACAGGTAGGGTCCGATGGCGCAGGTTACTGTCACGATCGACGGCAAGGCCTATCGCATGGCGTGCGACGAGGGCCAGGAAGAGCACCTGATCGAGCTCGCCAACAACTTCGACCTCTATGTCTCGCATCTGAAGGACTCTTTCGGCGAAATCGGCGACCAGCGCCTGACCGTCATGGCCGGCATCATGGTGATGGACGAGCTGGCGGAACTGCGCAAGCGCGTGAAGGGCATGGAGACCGAGATCACCACGCTGCGCAAGACGCGCGACGACGCGCTCACCAAGGCCGACAAGAACGATTCCGCCCTGACCGGCGCGCTTTCGAGCCTTGCCCAGCGCATGGAAGACCTGGCCGAAAAGCTGGCCGCGCGCAAATAGCGCCGAACGGGCTTGAGGTTGCGGCCGATTTACGGCTTGCAGGTGCCTACGCCTTCACTGCCCGTAGCGGAACCGCGCTCCGTTTGAGCCAAGCCCCCTCTTTTCCGCAGCCCGATCAAAACCTGTGGCTGAGCACCACCGTCACGCCGATCGCCGCCAGCGCAATGAGCGCCAGTTTCCAGAAATCACGCCGCTGCCTGAGCCCCGGCAGGTCGAGCGGCTTGATGATCTGGATCAGCATGATGCCGATGATGACGAGCGAAAGCGCTTTGGACATGCCGCCATTGAGCAGCAACTCCGGGCTTTGTCAAAGCGGCCCTCGCCTCCACTCGAAGACAGCGCAATTCCGGAGCCGCCCCGAACCGTTTCACAGCTTAGCCCTTAGTCAGATGGACGCCTTGGACTATCATTGTCTAAGAAAAGGCCGTGCAGGCCCGGCATAGGGAGGTGTCGTCATGTCTTCGCGCTATCATCAGGTCTATGAGAGCTGGAAACGCGATCCCGACGGCTTTTGGGCCGAGGCCGCGCGCGACATCGACTGGTTCAAGCCGTGGGACAAGGTGTTCGACGCGCTAGCCGGCGTCTATGGCCGCTGGTTCACCGGGGCCGAATGCAACAGCTGCCACAACGCCGTCGACCGCCATGTCGCCTCCGGTCGTGCCGACCAGACCGCGCTGATATATGACAGCCCCATCACCGGCCGGCAGAAGAAATACACCTATGCCGAGCTGCTGGCCGAAGTCACTGCATTGGCTGCCGTCCTGCAGGATCAGGGCGTCCAAAAGGGCGACCGCGTCATCATCTATATGCCGATGGTGCCCGAAGCGGCCTTTGCCATGCTCGCCTGCGCGCGGCTGGGCGCCATCCACTCCGTAGTTTTCGGCGGCTTTGCGCCCAAGGAGCTTGCCACCCGCATCGACGACGCGACGCCAAAGCTCATCATCTCGGCCTCCTGCGGCGTCGAGCCGAACCGCGTCATAGCCTACAAGCCGCTGCTCGATGGCGCGATCGACCTCGCGCGCCACAAGCCCGAGCGCTGCATCGTCCTGCAGCGCGAGGAACAGCGCTGCGATCTCATCCCCGGCCGCGACCTCGACTATGCCGAGGCCGTCGCCGCCGCGAAGGCGTCCGGCCGCGAGGTGCCGTGCGTGCCGGTGCTCGCCACCGACCCGCTCTACATCCTCTACACTTCCGGCACGACCGGCCAGCCCAAGGGCGTGGTGCGCGACAATGGCGGCCACATGGTCATGCTGAAATGGTCGATGGAGCACGAATTCGGCGTCAAGCCCGGCGAGGTCTTCTGGGCGGCGTCCGACGTCGGCTGGGTGGTCGGCCATTCCTACATCGTCTACGCGCCGCTCTTCCACGGCTGCACCACCATCCTGTTCGAGGGCAAGCCGGTCGGCACGCCCGACGCCGGCACCTTCTGGCGCGTCATTTCCGAGCATGGCGCGGTCGCCTTGTTCACCGCGCCCACCGCCTTCCGCGCCATCCGCAAGGAAGACCCGGCCGGCACCTTCATCCCGCGCTACGACCTCAAAAAGTTCCGCACGCTGTTCCTGGCCGGCGAACGCGCCGACCCCGAGACGATCAAATGGGCCGAGCAGCATCTCGACCGCCCGGTGATCGACCACTGGTGGCAGACCGAGACCGGTGCTCCGATCAGCCAGAACCCGATCGGCCTTGGCCAGCTGCCGGTCAAATACGGCTCGCCGGGTGTGGCCATGCCCGGTTACGACGTCCAGGTGCTGGACGATGCCGGCCACCCGGTCGCACCCGGCACATTGGGCAATGTGGTGATAAAGCTGCCGCTGCCGCCCGGCTGCCTGCCTACGCTGTGGCACGCCGACGAGCGTTTCCACCGCGCCTATCTCGACGAGTTCCCCGGCTACTACAAGACCGCCGACGCCGGGTATCTGGACGAGGACGGCTACCTCTTCATCATGGCCCGCACCGACGACATCATCAACGTCGCCGGCCATCGCCTCTCCACCGGCGGCATGGAGGAAGTGCTGGCCTCGCATCCCGATGTCGCCGAATGCGCCGTAGTCGGCATCCATGACGAGCTGAAGGGCCAGGTGCCTTGCGGCTTCATCGTTCTGTCCTCCGCCGCCACCCGCGACACGGCGACGATCGAACATGAGATCGTGCAGCTGGTGCGCGAGCGTATCGGCGCCGTCGCAGCGCTCAAGCTGGTGGTCACCATCAAGCGCCTGCCCAAGACACGCTCGGGCAAGATTCTGCGCTCCACCATGCAGAAGATCGCCGACAAGGAGGAGTGGATCATGCCCGCGACCATCGACGATCCGGCCATTCTCGAGGAGATCAAGGCGGCGCTCGCCGCGCGCGGCATCGGGATCTGAAACTTGTCGCCCGCGCCGGGCAGGCTCCTGACAGACTGTTGTCAGGACGGGTGTGCGATAGTGCTCTCCGTAAGCCAAGGAGAGTCGCCATGTTCACCCCCGATGTTTTCCGCGCCGTCAGGCACTATGCCGGCAAGATCCAGACCCTGCGCGACCAGATCCGTACCGAACGCTTTCTGAACTCCCTACCGGAGAGCATTCAAAAGGATATAGGCTGGCCCGACGCCTACGCAGCGCGCCGCGCGCGCCGCAGCTGATCGATGACGCCGGAGAGGAGTTTGCCATGAGTGAATCCAGGACCATCGGTTTTGTCTTCATCGACGGTTTCGCCGACTGGGAATACGGCCTTCTGGCCGCCTCGGCGGTAGAATGGTTCGGCCTGCGCACAGTCTCGCTCACGCCGACGGGCGAGGCGGTCAATTCGATGAGCGGCTTCCGCCTCACGCCCCAGCGCGGCGCCGATCCGGCCGAAAATGCCGATCTCGACGCCATCGCCGTCATCGGCTCTGACACCTGGGCCACGCCCCGCGCGCCGGACGTCTCCGCGCTCCTGCGCACCGTCGAGGAACGTGGCGGCGTGGTCGGCGGCATCTGCGGCGGCACGCTGGCGCTCGCGCGCGCCGGCCTGTTCGCCAAGGCCGACCACACCAGCAATGGCCGCGACTGGATTTTGAGGCACGAGCCGGACTATGCGGGTGCCGCGCGCTATCGCGACGTGCCGCATGCAGTGGCCGACAGTCGCATCGTTTCCGCGCCCGGCTCGGCGCCAGGCACATTCACGCTCGCCTTCCTGGGAACGCTGTTTCCGGAGCGCGCGCCGCAACTCGCAGAAATGCGCGAGCTTTTCGCACGCGAATATAGTTGAGCTGGCCAGAAACGCTCCTGACAATATGTTGTCAGGAGCATCGTGCAAATATGCAAGGGTCCGATTCCCCGCTTTGACAGTTGGATTGCCATGCGACGCGCAGACCGGCTCTTTCAGATCGTCCAACACCTTCGCGGCGGCCGCCTGGTCACCGCGCAGAAGCTCGGTGCGTGGCTCGAAGTCTCCGAGCGCACCATCTATCGCGACATCGCCGACCTGCAGTCGACCGGCGTGCCCATCGATGGCGAGGCCGGCGTCGGCTACATGATGCGCGAAGGCTTTGACCTGCCGCCGCTGATGTTCACGCGCGACGAGATCGTGGCGCTGGTGGCCGGCGCCCGCATGGTCCGCGCCTTCGGCGGCGCCACAATGGCGCGCGCAGCCGACGAGGCGCTGGTCAAGATCGGCGCGGTGCTGCCCGACTCGGAAAAGGACCGCATCGCCCGCACCGAGATCCACACGCCGATGTGGGTGGTGAGCGACGCCGACCGCGACGCCATCGACATCATCGAGCGCTCCATCGAAAAGCGCGACGTGCTGGCGCTCGACTATCGCGACGAGGCCGGCCGCGGCACCATGCGCGACGTGCGCCCGCTCGGCCTCTGGTTCTGGGGCAAGGTGTGGACGCTGGTCGCCTGGTGCGAGATGCGCGATGATTTTCGCGCTTTCCGCATCGACCGCATCGCGCGGGTCACCACCGTCGGCCGCATCTTCAAGCCCGAGCGCGGCAAGCAGCTCGCCGACTTCTACCGCCGCGTCGAGCGCAACGAGTTCGCCGGCGACGGCGCCAACCGCTCGATGCGGGGCTGAGATTGGCTTCTTCCCTTAAAACCCTGATGGTCGACGTCGACGGCGTGCTCGTGCACGCCAATTCCGAGGACGGCCGCAGCTGGTTCACGCGGCTTCACGAGGATCTGCAGATCTCCCCCGACGACCTGTACGAGAAATTCTTCGCACCGCACTGGAACGAGATCGTCACCGGCCAGGCAGGCCTTCTGGAACGCCTCGAGCCGGTTCTGGCCGAGATCGCGCCGCGCATCAGCTCCAGCGATTTCCTCGCCTACTGGTTCGGGCAGGATGCGCGGGTGGACACCACCCTGCTGGCCGAATTCCAGCGCTATCGGGCCATGGGCCTGAAAATGCATCTGGCCACCAACCAGGAGCATCTGCGCGCGGCCTATCTGCTCGAAACGCTCGGCCTTTCCGCTCATGTCGACCGCGTGCACTACTCGGCGGCGGTGGGCCACCGAAAGCCCGACCGCGGCTTTTTCGACACGGTCGCGGCCTCCGTCGATCTTGCGCCGGAAAACCTGATCCTGATCGACGACACTTTGCCCAATGTCGAAGCCGCCCGCGATGCCGGCTGGCACGCCGTGCACTGGACGGGCGAAGACCCGCTCGCGGACGTGCTGGCACCTTATCTTTAGCCGACTACAGCGAACCATTTTGCCCGTCGGCGGTTGTGGCTTGGCGCGCGAGGCCTTACGCAAATCGTCCGACGAATCGCCGGGACGCCCCAGCCATGACCGAACGCCCAGACATCATCTACGCCAGCGAGCCTGATCTCGACGTCGCCGAGTTTCGCCGCGTGCTGGTGGAATCGGGCCTCGGCGCTTATCGGCCGGTCGATGACGAACAGCGTCTGCAACAGATGCTGAGCGGCGCCAACCTGTTGGTGACGGCGCGGCTCAGCCTCCCCGGGCGGCCGCTGATCGGCATCGGGCGCGGCGTCAGCGACGGCGCCTGGGCCTGCTATCTGTCCGATCTGGCCGTCTGCGCTTCGGCGCAGGGGCTGGGTGTGGGCCGTGGGCTTCTGGACGAGGCGCGCCACCAGCTCGGCCCAAAAGTCAGCCTCATCCTGGTTTCGGTGCCCGAAGCCGTGGGCTTTTACGAGCGCGCCGGCATGGAGCACCTGCCCACTGCCTTCTGGTATAAGCGCGAGCACTGAGGCATGATCCCGAAAAGTTGCAGACTTTTCGGACGAGATCATGCCTCAAGAACAAAAGCTTGGAGCGAGATAGCGATTCAACCAAAAGTCATCTCGCTCTAAAGACGCAGAGCGCCGTACCGATCAAGATGCCAAAGGTAGTTTGAGCGCCCGGTTCAGCCCGGGAAAATCCTCGACGCGGTTTCGTCCACCATCCTTGGCCCGATAGAGGGCCCGGTCGGCGCGATCGATCAGGGCGTCGAGGCTTTCGCCCCCGATCGTCTCGGCAACACCGATGCTGACGCTGACGGTATGGGAGGCGGGAACGCCCTTGTGCAAGCGTGCCAAAAACGTCGTGCGGATGTGATCTGCGAACGCCCTGCCGCGCACAAGCGTGGTGGCCGGCAGCAGCGCGACGAATTCCTCGCCGCCGATGCGACCCACGGCATAGCCCGCATCGGCTGACGCGCGCCTCAGCACTTCGGCAAAGTCGCGGATCACCATGTCACCCACCCTGTGGCCATAGGTGTCGTTGATGCTCTTGAAGTGGTCGATGTCACAGACGAGGACTGTCGTGGGCTTGGCCTGGCTGGCGTCCTGCACCATCCCCTCGCCCACGCCCAGAAGACCGCGCCGGTTGAGAATGCCCGTCAACGGGTCGGTGAGTGACTGATAGGCGAGATCCTTGAGCCGGTCGGTGTTGATGCGGAACAGGAACAATATCGCAATCGACAGCCAGCTCAGCGCCGCGAAGGACCGGAAGCTCACGAACCAGATGGAGTCCGCCGATTCCGCATCGCTCTGGAGGGAACCTTCAAGGAAATAGGTGACGGCGGGGCGGGCCAGGAGCGCCGCTGCGGTGAGCAGGAAGGCGATTGCCGTCAGGTCGTCGATCCTGTCCCGGTCCTCGTCCTTGAGCTTGATGTATGTGGCCAGCAGGAACATCGCCGCCCCACCCACGCTCGACGTCGTGCCGCGCCAGAACACGCTGGGGTCGACTGCGACGAACCACAGGCTGCAGATGACCGTGACAGCGAAGATCGGAACTATCAACCGGTCCTGCGACTGCGTGGTGTGGCCGAGATTGCTGCCCCGGACCGCGAAGAAACCCATGCCGAGCATAAACACATTGCCCACGAAGGTGATTGCCGCGGCATGTTCAACGAACAGGCGCATCAGGCCCGTGACCGAGCCCAGCACGCCGCAGGCATAGGCCAGGGCCCAGTTCAGCGTGCACCTGTTTTCCCTTTGGCGACGCCAAAGAAGAAAGAAGGTGATGCAGAACAGTGCGGACAAACCCGGAAGAGTTGCAGATGACAGGAACGCGTGACTCATGTCTCACCCCCGGATTTGGCTAATCCGACCGGCTCTAAAGCCGCGTAAAGGCATTTGTTAAAATTGGGCCTATCGTGACAGATTCGCGGAAAAGTTGCATGCCCGCGACGAATTTTTTGATAAGCGCAACTGCCATGCGGGCCAAAACCATTGTGCCCATCGTCGCGTTGCGATGAGGCGATTGGGTCGCTACTTCTTCCTCACCAGCCGTAAAATATCGTCAAACGCCTGCTGCCACTCTTCATCCGTCATCGGCATGAAGCCGAAGCTGCGCAGCAGGAAGGCGCCTTCGCTGGCAAGGAAGGCCAGCCGCAGGCGCCGGCCTTCTTCGGTCGAGCTGTCGAGCTGGGCCATCCGCGCCTCATACCAGGCGCGCGTCTTGGCCAGCCTGTTCTTGTCCTGCACCAGCGCCGCCAGCATCACCGCCGCGCGATCGACCGACGTGCCGTCGAAATCGCGCGTCGCCTCGGCATGCGCCCGCACGCCGCCCTCCACCGAAGTGTCGCCCTTGCCGAGCTCGGCCACTTCAGCGTCGAACTCGGCCTCCCAGCGGTCGATCATCGCCGCGATCAGGTCGTCCTTGGTGCCGAAGGCGTATTGCACCCCGCCCTTGGAGATGCCGCAGGCCTTGGCCACGGCGTCGATGGTCAGGCCGCCTACACCCTGCTCGCTCACCACCTTTTCGGCGGCGTCCAGCACCTTGTTGCGGTCGATGCTCTGCCGGCGTCCCATGCCTCGCCTCTTTTCAATCCATACGGACGTATTTATATAAGCCGTTCAATGCGATTAAAGCATCGGACCGAAAAGTGGAACCCGGTTTTCGGAGAATCCGATGCTCAAACAAAGAGATAGATCGCCAACGATGCGTCCGAAAGGGCGCATCGTTGGCGATCTAGTCGTAAGGTGATTTTCGTGGCGAAGCAAAACCGCTGGCTGGTGCTGGCCATCGTTTCCAGCGCTCTGTTCCTGATCGTGGTCGACATGACGGTGCTTTACACGGCACTGCCGACGCTGACGCACGACCTAGCCGCGACCGCCTCGCAAAAGCTCTGGATCGTCAATGCCTATGCGCTCGTGGTCGCCGGCCTGCTGCCGGGGCTGGGCGCGCTGGGCGACCGCGTCGGCCACAAGCCTATGTTCATGGGCGGCCTCGTCGTCTTCGGCATCGCCTCGCTGGCCGCCGCCTATGCGCCGACGCCTGCCGTGCTGATCGCCGCGCGGGGCCTGCTCGCAGTCGGCGCAGCCATGATGATGCCGGCGACGCTGTCCATCATCCGCATCACCTTTGCCGACGAGAAGGAGCGCGCCATCGCCATCGGCGTCTGGGCTGCCGTCGCCTCGGGCGGCGCGGCCTTCGGCCCGGTCATCGGCGGCGTGCTGCTCGAGCATTTCTGGTGGGGTTCGGTGTTCCTCATCAACGTGCCGGTGGTGCTGCTGGCGGTGGCGCTCGGCGCGGCTATCGTGCCGGCCGACAAGGGCCACTCCACCCGGCCGTGGGATCTTGTCGGCTCGCTGCAGATCATGGTCGGGTTGATCGCGCTCGCCTTCGCCATCAAGGAGCTTGCCACGCGCGAGCCCTCGCTGGCGCTCGCCGCCGGCGCAGCACTTCTCGGCATCGCAGCCCTTGTGCTTTTCGTGCGCCGCCAGCGCCGCAGCACCGCCCCGCTCATCGATTTTGCCCTGTTCCGCGACAGCCGCTTTTCGGCCGGCGTGACGGCAGCACTCATGGCCTCGGTCTCGCTGGTCGGCGTCGAGCTGGCCGTCAGCCAGCGCCTGCAGCTGGTCATCGGGCTCTCGCCGCTCGAGGCGGCCATGTTCATCCTGCCGATCCCGCTCGCCGCCTTCGTCTCCGGCCCGCTGACCGGCATCGCGCTGCCCAGGCTCGGCCCCGGCCGGGTGATGTGGATGTCGCTTGCGCTGGGCGGCGCAGGCCTGGCCGGCTATACGATGGCGCATGAGGCGGCCACCGCGCTGCAGCTTACAATGCTTGGTGTCTTCGGCTTCGGCCTGGGTGCGGCGATGACGGCCGCCTCCAGCGCCATCATGGACAACGCCCCGATCGACCGCGCCGGCATGGCCGCATCCGTGGAAGAGGTGTCCTACGAGCTTGGCGGCGCCATCGGCATTGCCGTACTCGGCAGCGTGCTCACCGCCGTCTATGGCGCCTCGTTCACGCCGCCCGCCAACCTCGATGTACCCGCCACCGTGCGCGACAGCCTGGACGAAGCGCTGCTCGCCTCCGAAAAGCTGCCGCCGGACGCCGCAGCCATGCTGGTTTCGCTCGGCCGCGCGGCCTTCGACCAGGCTTTCGTCGCCGTGCTGGTGGTGGCAACCGTGCTGATCCTCGCCAGCGCCTTCGCCATCAGGCGCACGACGTCGCGGGAAGCACGCACCCGCCCGGCCTGACCGCCGGCAAAAAACCGCGCCACAAAAGAAAAGAGCCTGCATCCCGATGGAATGCAGACTCCCGATCTATGCCCAGAGGCCGACGCGCTCAGTGGCGGTGATGATCGTCCTCGTCCTCGTCGTCCTCGTGCTTGGACTTGAGCGAGGAGAGTTTTGCGAACACCGCATTGGCGTCGAGTTCCTTCTCTTCCTCCTCGTGGTGGCCTTCGGCCGCCGGCTCCAGCCGCTCGGTCAGCGAGGCGGGCAGCAGCGTGTCGCCGGTGGGTGCTGCCGGCGGGCGGTTGTGCGAGGCGCGCTGCACTTCGATGTCGAGGTCGATCTGCGAGCAGAGGCCGAGCGTCACCGGGTCCATCGGCGCCAAATTGGCCGAGTTCCAGTGCTTGCGCTCGCGGATCTGCTCGATGGTCGACTTGGTGGTGCCGACCAGGCGCGAGATCTGCGCGTCCTTGAGCTCGGGATGGTTCCGCACCAGCCACAAAATGGCGTTGGGGCGGTCCTGGCGCTTGGAAAGCGGCGTGTAGCGCGGGCCCTTGCGCTTGCTCTCGGGCACGCGCACCTTCGGCTCGGAAAGTTTTAGGCGATGGTTGATGTCGCGCTCGCCGCGGGCGATCTCCTCGCGGGAGAGCTGGCCGGTGATGACCGGGTCCATGCCCTTGATGCCCTGCGCGGATTCGCCGTCGGCAATCGCCTTCACCTCGAGCGGGTGCAAGCCGCAGAACTGGGCGATCTGGTCGAACGACAGCGCAGTATTGTCGACCAGCCAGACGGCAGTCGCCTTGGGCATCAGAAGCGTATTGGCCATCAGTTAATATCCTTTCGTTCGCCCGCGTCCCTTGCGCGGGCGGTGGATCGAACCACCGAAAATGGGAAATCACGCTTTATATAGCGTTGTTCAGCCCATGGAGCAAGAAAAGTTCGGCCAACGGCCCACAGGGGAGTCGGCCGAGATGTCACCTAGAATTCGACCCCGTTATCTACGCCATTCAACGGTAGTGCTTTTGCCGCCGTGGTAACAGAAGCAGCCGCTAGGGAACCTTGCGGATGCCGCCCAGTCAATTCTCTACCGTGCTGTTGCAGAATGGGTGCTGCATAAACGCATTTGCAAGGTCGCCAGTTCCACCGTCACGGCGCGCGCGCTTATGTCCGACCTGCATCGCATTCCGATGCATCATTCCACCACAGGTGGGGCATTTTGGTGCAGAAGGAAGTGCATCTCGTATATAAGCCGCCCCCTTCACTTCCCGCGAAAATGTCGTGTCATCAAATAGGCTTCCAGACGGCATAGCCGCCACAAAGAAATCGAAACTTGGATCGCTAGCAAGAATCGATTGCACCTCAGCAACACTCATACCTTCGGCAAGAGAATTGATGATCTTTCGATATAGTGCCTTGATACGAGGGCGACTTCGCGCACCACTACCGAGGCGTCGGACCGCCTCCGTAATACCTCTATTTATGACTATAAATTCTTCAAATTTGGCCCTTACCGATGTAAATTTTATGAAATCGTCAGTGTCCCAATCGGAGAATAAAGAAACGTAGCTTAAAAGAGCTACCGGCTGGAACAACCCTCCCCTAGAGTAAAAATACAAGGCCGGATGAAGGCCAAGTGAGGATGGGTGCACTGAGCATATCCTCCAAAGGACTCTGCGCACGGCCGTCAGATATTCGAGAGTCTTTTCTCCGTTTTTATCCTCCGCCAGATCAGCATCATCGACGGCATTTTTATGGCTAGAATCCTTGGCTTGAACACGATTCACTAGGTTCACTAGATCGAAGACAAACGGCAGCGTTTTGGGACCATAACCCTGGCCAGCGACAGGCAAATCAAGTGTCTTGATTGGCAGGTTTAAATTTGGCTCAAACAGTAAATTATGTATTTCTCTACTGAGATCCTCAATTTTTGCACGTATTTCGGCATCAAAAGCCTGCCAGTAGTTATGGCCAGTTCCTCCACGAAGTATAGCCCTAGCCGCTAGCGCAGTCGCAGAACGCCTCGAACTCAGTATTCTTCTTTCAACTGGATCAATTTTTGTTCCACCTTGATTGATCCGAAAGAATGACTTCTCCGCTTTGTCATGGTCGGCATTGCGTATCCATTGAGCAGGTATTTCCTGCCAACCTATCCGCGCCGCTCGCTCCACTACATCAGGGCGTGAATTCTGAGGGAAGTCTATCGCCATTTTGTGATCATCATAGGAGCCGACAGCCGCGTTTACGAGATCTCGCGCTTTCTTCGCAGCTCTAATCTGCTCATCAGGTACTGAGTTCTGGAAGAAACGCCTAGAAACCTCGCCATCACCGTAGTCATTATGAACCCAAGCGATAAGAGCACTTAGGCGATGTGCCCCATCAATGACAAAGACATCCTTCCCCGCCCGCCATAAGATCACAGCAGGAATCAGATCTCGTCGTGCAAATGTACTTATTAGATCGGCTATCTGCTCGGGGCCCCAATTAGCCGTTTCGCGTTGGAAGTCTGGTTTCCGCAGAGCTGGGTACAGGAGCCCCTTCGGCTCGAGGCCCATTATCGACATCGCATTGATATCTTCACCCAATTCGCCCGGCGCAGCCAGATCAGCGCGACGAATGAGAGCATCCAAGTTTACAACATTGGTACTAGCCATATTGACCCTTGATAACGATCAAAAGTTCGTCTCAGTTTCTGGTGTGATCAAATGAACCCCGCCTCATAAGAGACAATGTCATTTCATTCGAGTTGAACGACAAATCTAACCCCTACACACCAAAGCTCACGCAGAAATATCAGTGATTCTGCTGCATTATTCTTCATACCAAGCTACATATCCAATGAGTTTTCCAGAAAACTTTGAGATACGCGCGACCGGCAGCAGCCGCTAAGGATGGAAGCTAAAGAGCAAGACAGGATTTGGGCGAAGCACACATTGGAAAGGGCGCCAAGGACAGCTGACTTTGGCCCTCCGTCGTTCCAAGTGGATAAATGCCAACGTCATCTTCGCGATAATCAATTGAAACCATTGAACTTTCCAAAAATATTTGCCCCTTTTCATCCCCCGCTTTGCCACCTCCCGCATAATCCCCTCCATCGCCCTCGCGGGAACACGGGTCATGAACCGGATGAGCGTGGAGGGCGACGGCGTCCGGGCTGGTGGCGTGACGGTAGCGCTGCTGGATGATGAATCCCCAAGTCCGGGCCCAGGGTGTGGCTGGCCGCGCGAATGCGGAGGCGAACAAACCCAGGCAAGAGCGCCGGGTGGACGCATGGCTAGCGTCAACCAATACCCTTAGAGGCGCGATGCCATGCGTCCGCGTTCCCACGATCCGGCTTCGTTTGCGAGGCGCGGTAACGCCCCTTCGCGTCCGGATTTTTTTGACTCCCCCGACCGCCTTTCGAACAGGAGGAAAATCCGATGGACGAGTTGCCCACCATGAACAAGCGCGCCGCGCGCAAGGCGGCCGAGACCCGCTCGACCCTGATCGGCAGGGGCGAGCCGCTGCCGCGCTCGCTGTCCGACGCCATCGTGCTCGCCGGCAGCATCGCCGCCACGCTGCAGGGCGCGCATCTGCGCTGCCAGCGGCGCGAATGCCGCAACCAAAAGCGCTGTTGTTCGGCGCTGGAGCCCGGCAAGGAGCTCGGCTGCGACGTGCCGCTGCCGGTCGAGATCACCACCAAGATGATGGCCGGCATGCTGGTCTTCGCCCAGCGATTGGCCGAGGGGGTGAAGTGAGTGGGCTTTCGGCAGCAGTGCGGGCAGCATCCGCGTCTCGCCGGTTCTGCGACGGCGCCCCCTCTCCGTCTCGCTGCGCTCGACACCTCTCCCCCGCAAGCGGGGGCGAGGAACCGGCACCCGCCAAGGTCGCGCCATCACAGAACTTGGGTTCCTCGCCCCCATGAAAATGGGGGAGAGGTGCCGAGCGTAGCGAGGCGGAGAGGGGGAGAGACGGAGAGGGGATTGCCCGACGGCGGGCGAAAACCCCTACGCCACGTCGAGCACGATCTTGCCGATGTGGTCGCCCTCTTCCATGCGCTCATGCGCGCGCCAAGCTTCGCGCAGGGGAAAAATCATGTCCATGACCGGGGCGACGCGGCGAGTGGCGAGCAGCGGCCACACCTGCGCTTCCAGTGCGGCGGCAATGCCCGCCTTCACCTCGACCGTGCGGGGCCTGAGCGTCGAGCCGGTGTGCACCAGCCGCTTCATCATCAGCTTGGAAACGTCGGTCGTGGCCACCGCCCCGCCGAGCGTGGCGATCTGCACGATGCGGCCCTCGACCGCCGCGGCGGTGTAGTTGCGCGCCACATAGTCGCCGCCCACCATGTCGAGGATGACGTTGGCGCCCCTGCCCTCCGTCACCTCCTTCACCACCGCGACGAAATCCTCGGTGCGGTAGTTGATGGCGCGGTCGGCGCCCAGCTTTTCGCAGGCCGCGCATTTTTCGGCGCTGCCGGCGGTGGTCAGCACCTGGGCCCCAAAGGCGTTGGCGAGCTGGATCGCCGTGGTGCCGATGCCCGACGAGCCGCCATGGACCAGAAGCGTCTCGCCGCTTTTCAGGGCGCCGCGCTCGAACACATTGTGCCACACGGTGAAGAAGGTTTCGGGAATAGCAGCGGCCTCGGTGAAGGTGAAGCCCGACGGGATCGGCAGCGCGTTGCTCTCATGCACCTTGGCGTATTCGGCATAGCCGCCGCCGGGGGTCAGCGCGCAGACCTTGTCGCCCACGCGCCAGCGGGTCACGCCCTCGCCGAGCGCGGCGACGATGCCCGCCACCTCGAGCCCCGGCAGGTCGGAGGCGCCGGGCGGCGGTGGATAGGCGCCCATGCGCTGGAACACGTCGGGTCGGTTGACGCCCGCGGCCTTGACCTCGATCAGGATCTCGCCGGCCTCGGGCTTCGGCACGTCGCGCCGCTCGGGCTTCAGCACCATCGGGCCTCCGGGCGACGAGATCGCCACCGCCGTCATCTTCTCCGGGATTGCCGCTGGGCTGGTCATGGTCGCTCCTTCCTTTCGGGTGCGCCTGGCGCCCCGGCATTTGCATCCTTGCCCTCCCCTTATGTAGTCTGTCGCCCAAACAGGCAAACGGACAAGCCGGGAGAAATGACGATGGCGCTGTTCGACGACGAACCGAAGAAGAAACCGACCGCCTATGTGGTCGGCCAGGACCTTTCACTCATGTCGGTGGCCGAGCTCAGGCAGCGCATCGACGAGCTAAAGGCCGAGATCGGCAGGCTCGAAACGGAGCTGAAGTCCAAGGACGCCACCAAGAGCGCGGCCGAGGCGCTGTTTCGGCGCTAGAGCATGATCCCGAAAAGTTGCAGACTTTTCGGACAAGATCATGCTCCAAATACAAGAACTTGGAGCGAGATCTCAGGAGGGCTCATCTCGCTGGAGGTCGTGCTTCGGCCCGAACGCCAAATGATGTCGCGCTTGCGCCGCTGAAAAGCCGAAAAGCAGGTATGTTTCGGGCAGCGTTTTTGAACCCCACTCCGATTCGCCGGACTGACGCATGCTTGCAACCTACAAGCCGATCCTGTCGCTCCTGCGCGGCACCGCCTTCCTGCTAGCCGCTTCCGGCCTGCACGGCCTGCTGCTTCCGCTGCGCGGCCAGGAGGAAGGCTTTTCGACGGCCTCGCTGGGCCTCATGGGCACGGCCTGGGCGGGCGGCTTCGTCGCCGGCTGCTATTTTGCGCCGCGCCTGGTGCGGCGGGCGGGCCATGTGCGCGCCTTCGGCACCTTTGCGGCTTCGGCGGCCATCGTGGCGCTGCTCACGGGACTGTGGATCGACGCGCTCGTCTGGATCGTGCTGCGCGCCTTCACCGGTTTCGTCATGGCCGGCGCCTTCATGGTCATCGAAAGCTGGCTCAACGAACGCGCTACCAATGAGAATCGCGGCACCGTCTTCGGCATGTACATGATGGTGACCTATGCCTCCATCATGGCCGGCCAGATGATGGTGGCGGCGGGCGACGTGCGCAACGCCTCGCTGTTCATGGTCACCGGCATCCTGTTCTGCCTGTCGCTCATTCCCACGGCCGTCTCCACCGCAGCCCATCCGAAGCCGCTGCAAGACGTCTCTCTGGACCTCAAGGGGCTTTATGCCAATTCGCCGGTGTCCTTCGTCGCCTGCCTGCTGATCGGCGTCGCCAATGGCGCCTGGGGCACGCTGGGCGCGGTCTATGGCGCGCGCATTGGCATCTCGACCGCCCAAATCGCGTTGATGATGAGCCTTGTCGTGGTCGCGGGTGCGGCCATGCAGATGCCAATGGGGCGCATTTCGGACAAGACCGACCGCCGCTTCGTGCTGGCCGCCGCCGCCTTCGGCTCGGCGCTGGTGGGCGTGGCGATCTATTTCATCGCGCCGACCAATGGCCTCTGGGTCATCGCCATGACCGCCGCCTATGGCGCGCTTGCCTACACGCTCTATTCGCTGGCGGTGGCGCATGCCAACGACCACGCCCGGCCCGAGGATTTCGTAAAACTCTCCGGCGGCCTGCTCTTGCTCTACGGCTTCGGCACCATGATCGGACCGGTGGTCGGCGCAGCACTGATGGGGCTGAGCCCGGAGGGCCTGTTCCTGGCGACCGCGCTCGCCCATTTCGCGCTCGCCGGCTACACGCTGCTGCGCATCAGCCGCCGCGCCCCGGTGCCGGTGGAAGCGCGCGAGGCCTTCAAGACACTGCCGTCCGAACGCGGCGTCACGCCCGAGGCGCTGCGGCTCGATCCGCGCACGCCGGCCGAGCAGGAGGGCTGAGGCATTCTTCGCCGCGCTGGCGAAGGACCGCCCTCGCGAGGAGCGCCGCACGCTAAACCCCGCCAGGACATCAGGGACAGTCAGCGCCTGCCAAAATTTCTGATCTTTGTGATGGAACGGATCGGGTGCCGGGAGCTTTCCAAGACAGCTTGGAAAAACGGTCTTGCCCATCGTTCCGGCGGCAAGCCACGCTGCCGCCGGCTACTTGCAGCGCATCCGCTTATGCGCCGTATGAAGGAATGCTTCAGTGCGTTGTGTTCACGGATGCCTTCAGTTTTTCAATCTCGTCCTTGATTGCCAACTTGCGTCGCTTGAGACTGGCGATTTCAAGATCGTCGACTGACGGATGATTCATCGCCAGGTCGAGTTCGCGATCAATATCGCCGTGCTTCCGCTGCAACTCTTCGAGATGGTTGGCAAGAGACATGATTGGTGCTCCCTTTCATGGATTCCACAATCGTACACGCCCCAGGGCGTCCACCGCAGGTCTTGCCCTGTGACAGTACGATGACAGTCTGCCACCAGATTGCTTGCATGTCGAATGCGGCGTGGTAGCATTTCCTGAAAGATTGAAATGTGCTATGAACGGCGGGTTGGTGGGCACTATGCTTCCAGCCCCGCCATAGGGCGCATTAGGCGTTTGAAATTTCTGCAGACGGTGGACATGTCAGACCAGGATCAGACCGAGATTCGTCTTGAGTTTGCAAAGCTGAAGCAGGAACACGCCGATTTCGACGCGGCCATCAACGCGATGATCGCGACGTCCTGCGACCCGCTCCAGATCCAGCGCATGAAGAAGAAAAAGCTCATGCTGAAGGACATGCTGTCCAAGCTGGAAGACAAGATGATCCCCGACATCATTGCCTGACAACGGGAGGGAGCGCTTGGCCTCCCGCGAATCAGTTTCCTCGACCGCCGGGCGACTCGGAAGACCGCGGGGTGAGGCGGCGGGCGGTGTTTGCACCCATATGGTCGGGAAGCTTGCGGCCCGCGTGGTCTTTGCAGCTTTTCTCGGTGTTGTCGGAGCGATGTCCATGGCTTCTGCTGATTCGGCCGAAACCGGCGTTGAGGCCCCCGGCCCGCAAGGACCGCTCAAGGGCACCCTGCATGCGGCTGCCGCCTCGAATGCGCCTGTCGTTCTCATCATTCCCGGCTCGGGCCCGACCGACCGCGACGGCAACAGCCGACTGGGCGTCCAGGCGTCCAGCTACCGGCTGCTCGCCGAGGGCCTTGGCCGGCGCGGCATTTCCTCCGTCCGCATCGACAAGCGGGGCATGTTCGGCAGCGCGACAGCCATAAGCGACGCAAACAATGTGACGATTGGCGACTATGCCGACGACGTCCACGCGTGGATCTCATCGATTCGCCAGAAAACCGGCAGCGACTGCGTCTGGGTGCTAGGCCACAGCGAAGGCGGGCTGGTTGCGCTTGCCGCTGCCGCCAGAGATGAAACCGGTATTTGCGGCTTGCTACTCGTCGCTGCCGCAGGCCGACCGCTTGGCGAGGTGCTGCGCGAGCAGCTCCGCGCCAATCCGGCCAATGCGCCTATCCTCGATCAAGCCCTGTCCGCGATCGCCCAGCTGGAAGCCGGCAAGCCGGTGGATGCCTCGAAACTCAATCCAGCCTTGCTGCCGCTGTTTCATCCCAGCGTGCAGCGCTTCCTCATGAACGCCCTTTCCTACGATCCGGCGCAGCTGTTGGCAAAGATCCGAAAGCCCGTGCTGATCCTTCAGGGCCAGCGCGACATACAGGTCAGCGAAGAGGACGCGCGTCGCCTCGCCGAAGCGAATCCGAAGGCCGAGCTGCGGGTACTTCCCGACGTCAACCATGTACTCAAGGAGGTGACCTCGGACGACCGCGCCGCAAATATCGCCACCTATGCCGATCCGAACCTGCCGCTTGCACCGGGCGTCGTCGACGCCATTACGGAGTTCGTCTTGGCCGGCGCGAATCCGAATTGAGGGCCGCGGCGCAAGCTTTCCGGCGTGAAACGCTTGCGGGACGGGCGGCATTTCGGTAATGCCGCGACACGCTGATCGCCAGCAGGCCAATTCGACAACCGGAGGCCGGACATTGGGAACAGAGCGCGCCGACGTCGCCATCATCATGGGCAGCCAGTCCGACTGGGCAACCATGCACCACGCCGCCGACACGCTTGAGGCGCTCGGCATTTCCTACGAAAGCCGCATCGTCTCCGCCCACCGCACGCCGGAGCGGCTCTACGACTTCGCCCGCAACGCCAAGGCCGAAGGCTTCAAGATCATCATCGCCGGCGCCGGCGGCGCCGCCCACCTGCCGGGCATGACGGCGGCGCTGACGGCGCTGCCGGTGTTCGGCGTGCCGGTGGAATCGAAGGCGCTTTCGGGACAGGATTCGCTGCTGTCGATCGTGCAGATGCCGGCCGGCATCCCGGTCGGCACGCTCGCCATCGGCAAGTCGGGCGCGGTCAACGCTGCGCTGCTCGCCGCCGCCGTGCTTGCACTGGGTGACGAGGATCTGGCCGAGCGGCTGGACGCCTGGCGCGCCGAACAGACCGCCAAGGTCGCCGAACACCCCAAGGACGAACAATGACCGCACCGCTGCCCGCCGGCTCCACCATCGGCATCATCGGCGGCGGCCAGCTCGGCCGCATGCTGGCCATGGCCGCGGCGCGCCTCGGCTACCGGACGGTGGTGCTGGAGCCGCAGGCAGGCTGTCCCGCTGCGCAGGTGGCCAACGACCAGATCATTGCCGCCTATGACGACCCGGTCGCCTTGCGCGAGCTTGCCGGCAAATGCGACGTGGTGACCTACGAATTCGAGAACGTGCCTGTACAGGCCGCCGAAACGCTGGCCGCGACCATTGCCGTGCTGCCGCCTGCCCGCGCGCTCGACGTGTCGCAGGACCGGCTGACCGAAAAGACCTTTTTGAACGGCATCGGCATCCCGACGGCGGATTTCCGCGCCGTCGACGACGATCACGGCCTGCATGCCGCCCTGCACGACTTCCACGGCGCGGGCGTGCTGAAGACGCGCCGCCTGGGCTATGACGGCAAGGGGCAGCGCGTTTTCCGCAACGTGCCCCTACACGAGACCGGCGGCACGTTTACGGCCATGGGCAACGTGCCCCTGATCCTCGAAGCCTTCGTGACCTTCGACCGGGAAATCTCCATCATCGCCACGCGCGACCGCAACGGCGCGCTGTCGGCCTATGATCCGGCCGAAAACGTCCATCGCCACGGCATCCTGCACAGTTCCACCGTGCCGGCCAACATCACGCCGGAGACCGCCGCCGCAGCGAAAGCGGCTGCCTTCGCCATCCTCGATGCGCTCGACTATGTCGGCGTCATCGGCGTCGAGTTCTTCGTGCTTCCCGATGGCTCGCTGCTGGTCAACGAGATCGCCCCCCGCGTCCACAATTCCGGCCATTGGACGGAAGCCGCCTGCGCCGTCTCGCAGTTCGAGCAGCATGTACGCGCAATCGTCGGCCTGCCGCTTGGCAACGCCAATCGGCATTCCGACTGCATCATGGAAAACCTGATCGGCGATGAAGTGAGCCAGGTTGGGGATCTCGCCGGCGAGCCCGATCTGATCCTGCATCTCTACGGCAAGGCGGAAGCGCGCCCCGGCCGCAAGATGGGCCATTTCACGCGGCTGCGGCGCTGACGGACTACTTGGCCGGCACCGGGCAGGTCAGGTCGCCCTCCTCGCACTTGAGATAGGCCCTGAGCTTGTCCAGGCGCTGTCTGCTGAGATCATCGAGACACTCCAGGGACAGCATGGGATGGATGCTGCCATTGACCGTGTCGCCGGTCGAAAAATCGCATTCGGCCTTGCTATAGGCGTCCCAGGCCTTCTGCGCGGCCGCCAGTCTCTCCCTGCCTTCCGGATCGTCCTTGAGACGGCCCATGATCTCGTCATAGGCCTCTTTGACCGCTGCCTTGGTCTTGATCAGCGCCAGGTCGGCACATTCGTTCAGCTGGGACTGGTTCGAAGAATCGTCGCATTCCTGTGCGAGCACCGGCCTCGCCGCCAAGAGCGCAGCCAGGCAAAGCAGGCCGACGGCGAAGCGCATGGACGACCTCCCTTCATTGCCGTGGGAAAGCGCAAGATTAACGTGCAGAAAAGCTTAGCCGCAACGCTTCCAATTGCATGCCGAGCGCTGCCGGAGGTTGACAGGACGGAGACTCCTCGTCTATGAGCCACCCACAAGTTTGGACGCGCTCTCGGGCGCGTCTTTCAGTTCGGCCTGGCGACGGGCCCAGTTCGACGGATCAGACCAATGAAGATCAAGAATTCGCTCAAGGCCCTCAAGGGTCGTCATCGCGACACCCAGCTGGTTCGCCGCAAGGGTCGCGTTTACCTCATCAACAAGACCGCTCCGCGCTACAAGGCCCGCCAGGGCTGAGTATTCGGGCCGGACGATTTCGCTTTATCCGGCCGGAGTCGGCATTGCGCCGAATCCTTTCACGCGAAATTCAATTTGACGTTCCCATACCGAAGAATAGTTTCTTCGGTATGCGGAGCGTTTTTGCTGTTTTTCTTGGACTGATGGTGGCCACTGGCACGATGCCCGCCTCCGCGCAGTCCGAACTACCCGAACAGGGCGATCCGCTCGCACCTCCGCCGTCGAGCGATTCTCCGGCTCCCAGGCCGAAGGAGCAGGCAGTCCCCCGCGCTCCGGTCACGCTCGATTCGCTGTTTGCCGACCTCAAGCGCGAGCGCAACGAGAAGGCGGCCGCGCGCATTGCCGCCCGCATCCAGAGCCGCTGGGACCATTCGGGCAGCGCCTCCGTCGACCTGATGATGGGATGGGCGCAAAAGGCGATGGAGCAACAGAAGTTCGACGTCGCCCTGGACTTCCTCGACCAGATCGTCACCCTTGCGCCGAATTATGCCGAAGGCTGGAACCGCCGCGCCACCGTGCATTTCCTGATGCAGAGCTACGGCAAGTCGATGACTGACATCGAGCACACGCTGCGCCTAGAGCCGCGCCATTTCGGCGCGATGGCCGGCCTGGCGGTGATCATGGAGATGCGCGGGCGCAAGCAGCTGGCACTGGAAGCCTGGCAGAAGGTGCTCGACGTCTACCCGATGATGCGCAACGCGCAGAACAGGGTTACGACCCTGTCGGAGGAACTGGCCGGCGAGGCCATCTGATCCCCATTGTAAGGCCGTCTTAGGCTGCGAGGGCTAGAGCGTCGGGCATCCTGACGAATGCTATTCCGCCGCTCTATCCGTTTTCTTAGCCGCATTTGTGCGACGCCAGGCGATTCCGTCTGGCTGCAAAATGCTCTATGCGCCCCCGCGTCCCTCCGCGCCGACATAGGCGATGCGCAGCATGTTGGTGGCACCGGGCGTGCCCAGCGGCACGCCGGCCGTGATGATGACGCGGTCGCCAGGACGGCCGAAGCCCTCCTCATAGGCGATGCGGCAGGCGCGATCGACCATGTCGTCCAGATCGGTCGCGTCCTCGGTGACCACGCAATGCGTGCCCCAGACCAGCGACAGCCGGCGGGCGGTCTGCACCACCGGCGAGAGCGCGATGATCGGCACCTGCGGCCGCTCGCGCGCCGCACGCAGGCCCGTCGTGCCCGAGGAGGTGTAGGAGATGATCGCCGACAGCTTCAGCGTTTCGGCGATCTGCCGCGACGCCAGCGAAATGGCGTCGGCGCCGGTCGCCTCCGGCTCGGAGCGCTGGGCGTTGATGATGCCGGCATAGTTCGGATCCTGCTCGATCTGGATGGCGATGCGGTTCATCGTCGCCACCGCCTCGACCGGATATTCGCCAGCCGCCGATTCGGCCGAGAGCATGACCGCGTCGGCTCCCTCGAACACGGCGGTCGCCACGTCCGAAACCTCGGCACGCGTCGGCACCGGAGCGGAGATCATCGATTCCAGCATCTGCGTGGCGATCACAACCGGCTTGCCGGCGCGGCGCGCCGCACGCGTGATCTGCTTCTGGATGCCGGGCACTGCTTCGAGCGGCATTTCAACGCCGAGGTCGCCACGCGCCACCATCAGCGCGTCGGAAAGTTCGATGATCTCAGGCAGGCGGGCCACGGCCTGCGGCTTTTCGATCTTCGACAGGATCAGCGCACGCCCGCGCGCGATCTTGCGCGCCTCGGCCAGATCCTCGGGGCGCTGGATGAAGGACAGCGCGATCCAGTCGACGCCAGCGGCAAGTGCGGCGTCGAGGTCGGCACGGTCCTTTTCCGTCAGCGCGCCCACCGGAAGGTCGGTGTCGGGCAGGCTGACGCCCTTGCGATCGGAAATCTTGTTGCCGGCGACCACGGTGCAGACGATCGACTTGCCGTCGCACTTCACCGCCTTCAGCTCCAGCTTGCCGTCGTCGATCAGCAGGCGATGGCCGGGCTGCACCGAGGCAAGGATTTCGGGATGCGGCAGGTAGACGCGTTCGCTGTTGCCCAGCTGCTCGGCGTTGTCGTCCAGCGTGAAGGCCTGGCCGATCTCCAGCGCTTCCTTGCCATTGGCGAACTTGCCGACCCGCAGCTTCGGCCCCTGAAGGTCGGCCAGGATGCCGATCGGCCTGCCGAGCCTGGCCTCGACTGCACGGATGCGACCGACCAGCTCGCGCATCAGCGGATGGTCCGTATGGCTCATATTGATGCGAAAGGCGTCGGCCCCCGCCTCGAAAAGCTTCTTGATCATGTCCTCGGACGAGGAAGCCGGACCGAGCGTTGCGAGGATCTTTACCTTTCGGCTGCGTCTCATTGAGAATTCGTTCCCGTGACGGCAGCAGTGCCGTCTGTTGCGGGCTCATCAGTCAGCTGGACCATCCAGCTGGCCTGCTCGCCCGTATCATATTCCTTGAAGCCTGCGCGTTGGAATCCACGGGCGACACAATCGGTCACGCCGGCGATCTTGAACTCCTTATCGGCAACGCACATGTTGATCGGACCGTCCCAGCGCCCACCGCGCTCGGAGTCTTCTGCATAAAGATAGTAAAACCGCGATGACAAAGGCCCTTCGATCAGGGTTTTGCAGGTCGAGGCTTCGATATGCCACCAGCCTTCGGTGACCCAGCCTGTCTTGGCGCGGTAGCCGATGCCGACGCCGACCAGATTTTGCGTGGCGTTGCAGACCCTGAAGTCGGCGCGCGCATCGCTGGAAGTGGCGACGAAGAATACAGGAACGACGAGAAGGAAAAGCACTGTGGCCCACGCAGAACGCATAGAAAGCGCTCCCGCAAACCTCATTCTCGAACCCCTCTTGCTTCGCATCGGCATTATCAGGTGCTCCTTTTCGGCAAAGTCCGGGCGCATGTCAACGCGCTCCAATGCCCAATCCAATCGATTTAGATGCGGCTGCGCGGCGGCTTCCCCCGCCTTGGCACCATTTCCGCCAGAACATTGACCAAACGACGGCATTGCACACGCCCTAACTTCATGAAATGACGAACCTATCCTCAACACCGGCAGACGGGAAGTTTGCAAGTCCATGACGCGATCCGCAGTTTTTGCCCCCGTCGAAATCATCGAGGGAGACCGCAAGCGAGGTATCGTGCTCGTCAGCGACCATGCCAAGCGCAACCTGCCCGACGAATATGACGACCTTGGCCTGCCGGCCAGCGAATTCCAGCGCCACATCGCCTATGACATCGGCGTCGAGCATGTGACGCGAAAGCTCGCGGCCTTGCTCGATGCACCGGCTGTACTTGCCAATTTCTCACGCCTTCTCATCGACCCCAATCGCGGCGAGGACGACCCCACCCTCATCCGCCAACTCTATGACGGGACGGTGGTTCCTGGAAACTACCCGATGGCCGAAGAGGAGCGGGAAAAGCGGCTGGAGAAATATTACCGCCCCTATCATGACGCCGTAGCGGCCATGGTGGCCTCGGTGGCGCGCGAAAGCGGCAGGGCGCCGTTCATCCTCTCGCTCCACTCGTTTACGCCGGTCTGGAACAGTCACCCGCGCCCCTGGCATGTCGGCATGCTGTGGGACAAGGACGACCGCGCCGTCCGCCCGCTGATGGAAGGCCTCGCGCAGGACAAGACGCTGATCATCGGCGACAACGAGCCCTATGACGGTGCGCTGCGCGGCGACACCATGTTCCGGCACGCCGTCGTCAACGGCTATGCCCATGCGCTGGTCGAGATCCGCCAGGACCTGATCGCCGAGGAGGCCACGGCCGAGGAGTGGGCGAACTACCTCGCCCCCATCGTTGACGCGGTCAATTCGCGCCCCGATATACATGAAGTCAGACAATTCGGCTCGCGCACGGGCCCGCTGTGATGGAGGCCGAGATGGCGGAATTGAGCAAGGAACAGCAACGCGATTTCGAGGCCGCCGCCTTCCGCCGGCTGGTCAAGCACTTGCGCGAACGCACCGATGTGCAGAACATCGACCTGATGAACCTTGCCGGCTTCTGCCGCAACTGCCTGTCCAACTGGTATCGCGAGGCCGCCGAGGAAACCGGCGTTGCCCTGACCAAGGACGAGTCGCGCGAGATCGTCTACGGCATGCCCTATGCCGAATGGCAGGCGAAGCACCAGACCGAAGCTTCGGATGCCAAAAAGGCCCAGTTCGAGGCGAGCCGCCCGAAGGACCATTGAAGCGGCCTTCGCAACCGATTTCATCCAGTTGAGCTCCGGCCACATTCGCCGTTGAGTGTGAAAACCCGGTTTTTCCTGCCGACTCTGTTGCCAATCCGCCCTTGACCCCTCGGGTCGGCTAAGGCATCGAACGGCAACCCAATCCGCCGCGCCGAGTCGCGGCTTTTTCATCCGGAGCAAGAGAATGGCCGACGAGATTACTGAAACCAGCCAGACCGTTGCCGCGGGCCAGTTGCGCGCCTTCATCGAACGCGTCGAACGCCTCGAGGAAGAGAAGAAGACGATCTCTGACGACATCAAGGACGTCTATGCAGAGATGAAGGGCACCGGCTTCGACACCAAGGCCGTTCGCACCATCATTCGCCTGCGCAAGAAGGATCAGGCCGAGCGCCAGGAAGAGGAAGCGATCCTCGACCTGTACCTGGCGGCCCTCGGCATGGCTTGAGGCCAACGGCCCAACAAAGGTTGAGAAGAGCCTGGGGCGAGATGACTTTTCCTACGTCATCTCGCCCCAGGCTTTTGCTTTTTTGAAGCATGATCTTGTCCGAGAAGTCTGCAACTTTGCGGGATCATGCTTTAGCACTCAGCCAAGCAGCACCTCGCGCAGCACGACCGCGTCGTTGTGGGCTTCGTCGTGAGCGGAATAGACCAGCGTCAGCACGCCGGCCCGCGCGATCTCGCGCAGCCGATCGAGTTCCGGGCCATGCCGGGCCAGCTCGGCACGGTAGCGCCGGCGGAATTCGTCCCACTTCTCAGGATCGTGGCCGAACCATTGGCGCAGCTCGGTGCTGGGCGCGATGTCCTTCATCCATTCGTCGATTGCGGCGTCCGCCTTGCGCACGCCGCGTGGCCATAGCCGGTCGACGAGGATACGTGTGCCATCCTCGGCAGACGGGGGCTCATAGGCTCGCTTGAGCCGCACCCTGCCTGCCGGGATGTTCGCGCTCATCCTTCGGCGGGATGGAAATTCAGCGCCACGCCGTTGATGCAGTAGCGCAAGCCCGTCGGCGGCGGGCCATCCTCGAAGACATGGCCGAGATGGCTGCCGCAGCGCGAGCAGTGCACCTCGGTGCGCAGCATGCCGTAGCTGCGGTCGGTGGTGGTTTCCACCGAGCCCTCGACCGGGTCGTTGAAGCTCGGCCAGCCGGTGCCGCTCTCGAATTTCAGCTTGGATTCGAACAGGGGCTGGTCGCAGCCGGCGCAGGTGAAGGTGCCGGCCCGCTTTTCATAAAGCAGCGCGCAGCTGCCGGGCCGCTCGGTGCCGTGCCCGCGCATGACGGCATATTGCTCCGGCGTCAGAAGCGCCCGCCATTCCGCGTCAGTGCGGGTCACCGGATAGCGATGTTCGTCCATGATGCTCTCCCTGGAGCATGATCCCGAACCGAAGGACCGCGTCAGCGAAAAGTTGCAGGCTTTTCGGATGAGATCATGCTTTGAAAACAAAATATTAGAGCGAGATGACAATTCAAGGAAGGGTCATTTCGCTCGAACGGCTCGTTGGCCTTATGTAGGCCCGACGACGGCCGCCGAACAGATGCCTAGTCGGCCTTCGGCTTGTAATAATGCGGCAGGTCCGGATTGTCGAAGCGGTCGGAATCCAGTCCCTTCTCGATGTCCGCCGGCAGCAGGTCACGCAGCTTCCGATAGTAGCATTCCCGGATGAGATGCAGGGCGCCGCTGTCGCGCGCGCCCATGAAGGCCTTGACGTCGGCCAGCGTCTGCCAGTTGAGCGGCTGGTGGAAGAAGCGGTTCAGTTCGCCCATGGTCTCGAAGACGAACATCAGGTCGCGCAACGGCACCGAGACCATCAGGTCCTCCGGGATCGTCTCCAGCCCGTATTCGACCTGCTCTTCGACCGTCGTGTAGTGGGCTTTGTCCATCTCAGTGCTTCCTCGATAGCTCCTTCGTGGCGCTTTCCAGGCCCGAAAGCGTCAGCGGATACATGCGCCCGGCAAAGATCTCGCGGATCATGCCGATGGAATGGGTGTAGCTCCAATGCTTCTCGCGCGCCGGGTTGATCCAGACGGCGTTCGGCCACTGCTCGAGCACGCGCTGCAGCCACACCGAGCCGGGCTCCGGGTTCCAATGTTCGACCGAACCTCCCGCGTAGGAGATTTCGTAAGGGCTCATCGAGGCGTCGCCGACGAAGATAACCTTGTAGTTGCGGCCATATTTGTGCAGCACGTCGAGCGTCGGGATGGTCTCGGAACGGCGGCGGCGATTGTCCTTCCACACGCCCTCGTAGAGGCAGTTGTGGAAGTAGAAATATTCGAGCTGACGGAATTCGGCTCGCGCGGCCGAAAACAGCTCCTGGACCACCTCGATATGGTCGTCCATCGAGCCGCCCACATCGAAAAACATCAAGAGCTTCACGGCATTGCGCCGCTCGGGCCGCGTGCGCACGTCGAGATAGCCGTGCTCGGCCGTGGCGTGGATGGTGCCGGGCAGGTCGAATTCTTCTTGCGAGCCTTCGCGCACCCAACGGCGCAGGCGCTTCAGCGCCACCTTGATGTTGCGTGTGCCCAACTCGACGGAATCGTCGAAATTCTTGAACTCGCGCTTGTCCCAAACCTTTACCGCGCGGCGGTGGCGGCTTTCGTGCTGGCCGATCCGCACGCCTTCGGGATTGTAGCCATAGGCGCCGAAGGGCGAGGTGCCGGCCGTGCCGATCCATTTCGAGCCGCCCTGATGGCGCCCCTTCTGCTCCTCGAGCCGCTGTTTCAGCGTTTCCATGAGCTTTTCGAAGCCGCCCAGCGCTTCGATCAGCTTCTTTTCCTCGTCGGTCAGATGCTTTTCGGCGAGCCGTCGCAGCCACTCTTCCGGAATGTTGGCGACATCGATGGCCCCCTCGCCCGAAACCGCCTCCACGCCCTTGAAAACGTGTGAAAACACCTGGTCGAAACGGTCGATGTGGCGCTCATCCTTCACCAGCGTGGCGCGGGCGAGATAGTAAAAGCCCTCCACGTCATAGGTGACGAGGCCGGCCTCCAGCCCTTCGAGAAGAGCGAGATATTCGCGCAGCGAAACCGGGACCTTGGCGGCTTTGAGTTCGAGAAAGAAGGGTATGAACATGGGGGCAATTTGGTTCGCATCCGGCCCGCAGGCAAGACCACCCGCCGCGCTTTCGATCGGCTAACAAGGTAAACAAGCGGATTCAGCCTTTCTTGGTAATTTCCCGTTAGCAATTGCCCAGACGTGTTGCGATGGCTCTGGGCCGTCGCCGTTTTTGCGTGCGGGTGTCTATGCGTTTCTCAGGCGTGTCAGCAATTGTCTTCGCTTGCATGGCCATGGCCGGCTGTTCGTCGAGCTCGGGCCTGGGCGACCTTTTGGCGCAAGCGCGGCCGCCTTCGAAGGAGACGACGAGTTCCGTCGCCAGGCCGAACAGCCCCGTCCCCGAGGCGACCATTCCCTCAGTCGCCGCAAATGACGAACCGCCGCAGCGAACCGAGCCGCAGGAAGTGCTGGCCTGGGCCGGTCCCGTGCCGCAGGCTCCTGTGCCGCAGATGACTACCGTCGGCATGCCGATCCCGGCCGAAAAACCCCTGGCCATGCTCGCGCCCTCGAGGCCGATGGCGCGCGCCACTCCGGGACAGCGGTCGCGAATCTATAGCCGCCAGTTCCGCGATGCCAAGCCGATCAATTTCGGCAGGGGCTCCCCCAAGGCATTGGCCGTGCACGGCGTCGACGTATCGCGCTGGCAGGGCGATATAGACTGGGCGAAGCTGCGCACGCAGGGCGCAAACTTCGCCTACATCAAGGCCACCGATGGCGGCGACCATCTCGACCCGATGTTCAGGGCAAACTGGCGCGGGGCCCAGGAAGCCGGGCTGAAGCGCGGCGCCTACCACTTCTTCTACTGGTGCCGCACCGCCGGCGAACAGGCCGACTGGTTCATCCGCAACGTGCCGCGCGAACCGAACGCGCTGCCGCCGGTCATCGACGTCGAATACAATGGCGAATCGAGCTGCAAGCGTCGCCTGTCGCCGGAGAAGATCCGCGAGAAGATGCAGGTGTTCATGGACAAGCTGGAACGCCATTACGGCCAGCGCCCGATCATCTACACCGCCCCGGATTTTTATCGCGACAATTTGCAGGGTGCGTTCCTGAACTATCCGTTCTGGCTGCGGGCCGTGGCCGAGCATCCGTCCAAGGTCTATCCGGGGCGCAGATGGGTTTTCTGGCAGTATTCGGGGTCGGGCTTGTCGCACGGCGTCGAAGGCAAGATAGACCTCAACGTCTTCCACGGCACCGAGGATCAGTGGCACGACTGGGCCGACGCGCGCTCGAGCTGAAGAAACTGAGCCTTGCGGGGCGCGCGGCATCGCCCGCCCCGCACGCAGAGATTACATGAGATCGTACTCGATGAAGCCGGTGCGCCGCGCGACGTGATCGTAGAGCTTGCGCGCGGTGGCGTTGGTTTCGTGCGTCATCCAATAGACATTGGTCACGCCGATCTTGCCTGCCTCCTGCTTCACCGCCTCGATCAAGGCAGCGCCCACGCCCTTGCCGCGCGTTTCGGGCGCGGTGAACAGGTCCTGCAGATAGCAGTTGTTGACGGTCGACCAGCAGGAGCGGTGATAGAGATAGTGCACCAGCCCCACCGGCTTGCCGTCCATCAGCGCCAGAGAGCCCTTGGGCTCGAACTCGCCTTCGGTGAACAGGCGCTTCCAGGTGGCCTGGTAGACCTCCTCCGGCACGGTGGTCTTGTAGAATTCGAGATAGGCGGTCCAGAGCCGGCGCCAGTCGTCGTGGTCAGTCTGCTGGAGCGGGCGGATGGTGATGTCGGCCATTAGGGTTCCTAGCGCTGATATTTGATGAAGGGTGTTGCGCGGGCGAGCTTGTCGTAGAGCTTGCGCGCGGTTTCGTTGAAGTCCTGGGTGAGCCAGTAGGTCTGCGCGGCTTCGTGCTTGTCGGCTTCCGAATACACCGCTTCGATGAGCGCCCGGCCGACGCCCTTGCCGCGGATTTCCGGATCGGCAAACAGATCCTGCATGTAGCAGCGCGGATTCCATTCGGACGTGGAGGAGACGAAGAAGTAATGGGCTAGCCCGACGACCTTGCCTTCGATCGCGGCTGCGAAACCGAAGGGCTCGCCGCTGCCATCCAAGAGCCGCGACCATAGCCGGTCGGTCACGCGCTGCTCGACGCTGCGCTTGTAGAACGTGTTGTAGCCTTGCCAGAGCGTTTCCCAATGCGCCCTGTCTCCCGGTTCAAATCGGCGGATTGTAACTTCGGTCATCGCTGTTCCATCGCTTGTTCTTAGCGGGACAGACTTGCCGAAACCTCGCATAGTGCCAACGGGCCAGAACGCAGAAATCGCTGGCCGTTCTGTAGCCCTCCCCTCCCGTGGGGAGAGGAGGGTTTGCGAGGCAAATCGCGTCGGGGAGCTTACCCCTGCCGTCTCGCCATGAAGGCCAGCCGCTCGAACAGATGCACGTCCTGCTCGTTCTTGAGCAGCGCGCCGTGCAGTTTTGGCAAAGCGTTCTTCGGATCGGCGCGCAGGTCGGCCGGGTCGACATCGTCGGCCACCAGAAGCCTGATCCAGTCGAGCGCCTCGGACGTGGACGGCTTCTTCTTCAGCCCCGGCACCTCGCGCACCTCGTAAAACTGCGTCAGCGCCTCGCGCACCAGGCTCTGCTTGATGCCGGGGAAATGCACCTCGACGATCTTGGCCAGCGTCTCGGCATCGGGGAAGCGGATGTAATGGAAGAAGCAGCGGCGCAGAAAGGCGTCGGGCAGTTCCTTCTCGTTGTTGGAGGTGATGATGACGATGGGCCGTTGCCGCGCGCGGATCGTCTCGCCCGTCTCGTAGACGAAGAACTCCATCTTATCGAGTTCCTGCAGCAGATCGTTGGGGAACTCGATGTCGGCCTTGTCGATTTCATCGATCAGCAGCACCACCTTGCGGTCGGCGGCAAACGATTCCCACAGCTTGCCGCGGCGGATGTAGTTGGTGATGTCGTTGAAACGGTCGTCGCCGAGCTGGCTGTCGCGCAGGCGCGAGACGGCGTCATATTCATAGAGGCCCTGCTGGGCCTTAGTGGTGGATTTGACATGCCATTCGATGAGGTCGAGACCCAGTGCTGCTGCCACCTGCTTTGCAAGTTCGGTCTTGCCGGTGCCCGGCTCGCCCTTGACCAGCAGCGGCCGCTCCAGCGCGATCGCCGCATTGACGGCCACCATCAGATCCTTCTCGGCGACATAGGCCGACGTGCCTTCGAAACGCATTCCAAACTCCGCTTTATGCCGGCCGGGACAGTAGGTGTCCTGCACCATCACAGCAAGGCGTCGTGGCCGTTTTGCGTCGGCCTGTCGCGCTCCGTCGCAATTTTGCTGCACTGCAATATATAGATTGAACGCCAGCCCGGACAAAGGATGCCGCCATGACCGCCAAGAAGACCGCCATCGTCACCGGCTCGACCTCGGGCATCGGCTTGGCTATTGCCAACGCATTGGCGGCCGAGGGCTGCAACATCGTGGTCAATTCCTTCTCCAACAGGACGGAAGACCATGAAATCGCCGAGAAAATCGCCTCCGACCACAAGGTCAAGGCGATCTACATCGAGGCCGACATGTCGGATCCGGGAGCGTGCCGGGCGCTAGTGGCCAAGGCGGCGGAGAATTTCGGCTCGGTCGACATCCTCGTCAACAATGCCGGCATCCAGCATGTTGCGGCGATCGAGGATTTCCCGATCGAGAAATGGGATTCGATCATCGCCATCAACCTCTCCTCGTCCTTCCACACCATCGCGGCGGCAATCCCGTTCATGAAGGAGCAAGGCTGGGGACGCATCGTCAACATCGCCTCCGTGCATGGCCTCGTCGCCTCGCCGTTCAAATCGGCCTATGTCTCGGCCAAGCACGGCATCGTCGGGCTCACCAAGACGGTGGCGCTCGAGGTGGCGACCTTCGGCATCACCTGCAACGCGATCTGCCCCGGCTATGTGTTGACGCCGCTGGTCGAGGCCCAGATCCCCGACCAGATGAAGGTGCACAAGATGGACCGCGAGACGGTCGTCCGAGAGGTGATGCTCGAAAAGCAGCCGACTAAGGAGTTCGTCACCGTCGGGCAGATCGGCGCGGCGACCGTCTTCCTCTGCTCGGATGCAGCCGCGCAGATCAACGGCACGCAGCTTTCCATCGACGGCGGCTGGGCGGCGGGCTGATCAACGGCCGCACGGCCAAAATCACAGGAAACATCGACAGGAATGACGCCATGACTGGAAACGGCAAGGCGGAGGAGAAAAAACCGATCAACGTCGCGCTTCAGGGAGGCGGCTCGCACGGCGCCTTTTCATGGGGCGTGCTCGACCGCCTGCTGGAGGACGGGCGGCTCGAAATTGCGGCGGTGTCGGGCACCAGTGCCGGCGGCATGAACGCAGCCGCCCTCGCCGACGGCTGGGTGCGTGGCGGCGCCGAGGGCGCGCGCCAGAAGCTGCACGACCTGTGGCGTGCGGTGGCGTTGAAGGGCCGCTTCAGCCCGGTGCAGCGCATGCCCTGGGACGTGCTGTGGGGCAATTGGTCGGTCGAGCACACGCCAGGCTACATCTGGCACGACACCCTGTCGCGAACGCTGTCGCCCTATGCGGCCAACCCGCTGAACATCAATCCGCTGCGCGACGTGGTGGCGAGCGAGATCGACTTCGACAACGTCCGCTCCTGCAAGGCGATCAAGCTTTTCGTCTCGGCCACCAATGTCGAGACCGGGCAGCTGCGCGTTTTCCAGCCGAACGAGATCACGCTCGACGTCATCATGGCCTCTGCCTGCCTGCCGCAGATATTTCAGGCCGTGGAGATCGACGGCACGCCCTATTGGGACGGCGGCTATGGTGGCAACCCGGCCATCTTCCCCTTCTTCAGCGAAGCCAAGACCGACGATGTGCTTTTGGTGCAGATCAATCCGGTCACCCGGGAGGGGACACCCAGGACCGCCAACGAGATCCAGAACCGCATTGACGAGATCACCTTCAACGCCTCGCTGCTGCGCGAATTCCGGGCCATCGCCTTCATCAAGGAACTGATCGCGGCCGGCCGACTGCCGCATGGCGAATACCGCGACATCCGCATGCACCGCATCGACGCCGACGACGCCTTCAAGGACCTGTCGGCCTCCTCCAAGGTCAATGCCGAATGGGCGTTCCTGGAATATCTGCGCGACCTTGGCCGCAACGCCGCAGGCGACTGGCTCGACGAGAATTTCGACGCGGTCGGCAACCGGCCCACGCTCGACCTGACCGACGAGTTCCGCGGCCGCTTCGGCCCGTTGCAGCACGCGATCCCCGGCAAGCGGGTGCGCGAATTTTTGGCGACGCGCAAGAAACCCGAGGCAGCCTGACACCATTGCTTCGGCACGTTGCTGGACTTTCGAAACCCATGATGTGCTAGTCTTCCGGATCGGATGCTCGGGAAGGACATGCCATGCGCCTCATGGTCGACGGACAAGGGATCGAGATCGACGCCGATCCCGACATGCCGCTTTTGTGGGCGCTGCGCGACCTTGCAGGCAAGAAGGGCCTGAAATTCGGCTGCGGCATCGCCGCCTGCGGCGCCTGCACGGTGCATGTGAACGGCGAGGCGGTGCCCTCCTGCACGCTGCCGGTCGGACAGGTGGAGGGGGCCGTCACCACCATCGAGGGGCTTTCGACCGACGGCAAGCTGCATCCTGTCCAGCAGGCCTGGCTGGAGGAGCAGGTGCCGCAATGCGGCTACTGCCAGTGCGGCCAGATCATGAGCGCGGCAGCCCTTCTGGAGCACACGCCATCACCGACTGACGCCGAGATCGACGAGGCCATGAGCGGCAATCTGTGTCGCTGCGGCACCTATCCGCGCATCCGCGCGGCGATCAAGCGCGCGGCATCGCTGAAGGCGGGAGCCTGACATGGCCGGAAAGATCGCCCGCCGCACCTTCCTGATCGGAGCCGCCGCAGTCGCCGGTGGCGTCGCCTTCGGCTACTACAGCTATCGCAAACCCTTCCCCAACCCGCTCGAAGGCGAGCTTTCCGACGGCGAGGCGACCTTCAATCCCTATGTGAAGATCGCGCCCGACAACACCATCACGGTCATCGCTCCGCGTGCTGAGATGGGTCAGGGTGTGGCGACCACGCTCGCCGCGCTGGTGGCGGAAGAACTCGACCTCGACCTTTCAGCGCTCAAGGTCGAGCACGGCCCGGTGGCGTCGGCTTACGCCAATATCGCCATCCTTCGCGATGGCCTGCCCTTCCCGGTCTTCGATGAATCCACGCTCGCCAATCTGGCGCGCGACGGCATGGCGGTCGTCGGGAAATTCCTCGCCGTGCAGGCGACCGGCGGATCGACGACCACGGTCGACGCCTTCGACAAGATGCGCCATGCCGGCGCCGCCGCCCGCGAGATGCTGAAGGCCGCCGCGGCCAAGGAATTCGGCGTTGCGGCTGCGACCTTGACCACGCGGGACGGCAAGGTCACCGATCCTGCCTCGGGCAGGAGCCTGACCTATGGCGAGCTCGCTGCCGCCGCAGCAAAGCTTGCTCCGCCCACCGAGATCGCGCTCCGCGAACGGTCCGAGTGGCGCGTGCTCGGCAAGCCGCAGATGCGCACCGACATGCACGCCAAAGTCACCGGCCAGCCGATCTTCGGCATCGATGTCGACTTGCCCGACATGGTCTTCGGCACCGTGCGCATGAACCCGCATCTCGGCGGCGCTGTGGTCTCGCTCGACGCCTCGGAAGCCGAGAAGATGCCCGGCGTCATCAAGATCGTGCCAATAAGCACACATCTCGGCAACGGTTATGGCGTGCTCGCCAAATCCACCTGGCATGCATTCCAGGCGGCCGATGCGGTGAAGGTCGAATGGGGCACGGCCCCGTACCCAGCCGACAGCGCCGGCATGTGGCAGGTGCTGGCGGATGCCGCGGCCCAAAACGGCTCGGTGATGCGCAACGAAGGCGATGTCGAGGTCCAATTCGCCGACGCGCCGCGCGAGCGGCTGATCGAGGCTGAATACCGCGTGCCTTTCCTGGCCCATGCCGCGATGGAGCCGATGAATGCCACCGCTTGGCTCAAGGACGGCGTGCTCGACATCTGGGCGCCCAACCAAGCGCCGTCGCTCCTTCGAACGCTCTGTGCTCGCGAGGCCGGTGTAGGCGAAGCCCAGTGCAACGTCCACGTCACCTATCTCGGCGGCGGCTTCGGGCGGCGGCTGGAGGCGGATTACGCGCTCTATGCCACCAAGCTCGCGCAAGCGGCAGATGGGCGGCCGGTGAAGGTGACCTGGACGCGCGAGGAAGACATCACGCACGATACCTATAGGCCCGCCGCCCTCGGCCGCTTCCGCGCCCGGCTCGACGAGACCGGCATGCCGCTGGCGGTCGACCTCAAGGTGATCGCGCCGTCGATCATGGCAAGCGTGCTGCCGCGCTTCTATCCGATGCTCTCGGCGCTTGGCCCCGACAAGACGCTGACCGACGGCCTGTTCAACCAGCCATACACGATCGCGAACTACCGCGTCGCTGGCGTGAAAGCCGAGTTGGCCGTGCCCGTCGGCTTCTGGCGCTCGGTCGGCAATTCGGTCAACGGCTTCCTCCACGAGGCCTTCATGGACGAAATCGCGACTGCCGGCGGCATCGATCCGGTCGAGCTGCGCAAGCGGCTGATGGCGAACTACCCCACGGCCGTTAAGGTGGTCGAGAAGGTCGCCGCCATGTCGAACTGGGGCGAGAAGCTACCGGCTGGAAAGGCCAAGGGCTTTGCCTTCACGCTGAGCTTCGGCAGCTGGGTCGCGGAGGTTGTGCAGGTCGCCGAGACACCAAAAGGCATACGCATCGAAAAGGTCTGGATCGCCGCCGATGTCGGCACCGCGCTCGACCCCGGCATCATCGAGGCGCAGCTGACCTCCGGCGCCATCTTTGGGCTTTCCGCCGCCATGGGCCAGGAGATCACCTTCGCCGACGGTATGGTCGAACAGACGAACTTTCATGATTTCGACGCAATGCGCATGTCTCAATGCCCCGCATTCGAGGTCGCGGTTCTGGAGAACGCGCCGAAGATGGGAGGGGTAGGGGAAATCGGCACGCCGCCATCGCTTCCTGCGCTTGCCAATGCAGTCTTCGCGCTCACCGGCAAACGTATTCGAGCATTGCCCTTGAATAAGGAAGTGACGTTCGCCTGACCTCATCATCGAATTCCTGGAGGGGTCACATGATGCAAGGTTTACGTAACATTCGCATGCGAAGAGCTCGGCCGAGCTCTTCAGCCGGAAAATATTCGGCCGACATGTCGGCAATGCCGAAGGATAAGCGTCTTTAAACGACTCTTGTGTGAAGCATGCTTCCTGACAACCCATTGTCAGGATTTGTCGACGGATGAATTTTTCTGACTGTTTCGGGGTTCGACTTTGATGTAGATACCGCCGCTCGTTGGTTATCGTGGGATATAACCGATTGAATCCGGCCGGGGACGCACCCATATCGAGCGGCACGCCTGCAAATGACCGTGGTCTCGCCGGGGACCCAAGTATTGGAATTGATCATGGCCAAGGTTAGGTTTCACAAGCTTGCCGCTATAGGTGTGCTTATTGGTTTCGCCGCCTGGATGGGCACGGGCGAATTCTCTTCCGTCGGCAGCGCGGCCGCCGAGGCTGAAAAGAAGCCGACCGCAGCCGAACAGCCCAAGGCGCCGACCCGCACGGTCGCGGTGATCACGCCGCCGCGCGTCCAGCACGCCCGCGCCATCCGCATGTCGGGCCAGACCGAGGCCGACAAGCGCGCCGTGCTCGCCACGCGCGTGGGCGGCATCATCGCCAAGCTGCCGGTCAAGCAGGGCCAGCACGTCAAGGCGGGCGACCTGGTGCTGATGCTCGATGCGGAGGAGAAGACCGCCGCCGTCGAGACCGCGCGCCAGCTGGTTGCACAGCGCCAGGCCGAGGCCGACGCCCAGGAACGCCTGGTCAAGTCGGGCAACTCGCCCAAGCTGCAATCCGACATCGTCCGCTCCGCACTTGCCGCTGCCAGGTCGCAGCTCGAGGCCGCGCAGGCGGAACTTGCCCGCACCGAGGTGAAGGCGCCGTTCGACGGCGTCATCGATCGCGTCCCGGTCGAACTCGGCAGCTCGATCATGGCGGGTGGCGAAGTGGCCACCATCCTCAGCCTCGATCCGATCGTGGGCAAGGGCGAGATCAGCGAACGCGACCTGAGTTACGTCAAGATCGGCGACGATGCCGAGGTCAAGCTGGTCAACGGCGACACGGCCAAGGGCACGGTGCGCTACATCAGCCGCGACGCCTCGACATCTACCCGCACGTTCCGCATCGAAATCGCGGTCCCCAATCCCGAAGGCTCGATACCGGCCGGCATGACGGCTGAGATCACGGTGAGCGCCCAGCCGGCCGAAGCGGTCATCCTGCCGCGTTCGGTGGTGACGCTGAGCAGCAACGGCGACCTCGGGATCCGCGCCGTCGACAAGGACCAGAAGGTCTCCTTCCACCCGATCGACCTCGTCGACGACACCCCGTCCGGGCTGGTGCTCGGCGGCATTCCGTCGGATGCGCGCATCATCGTGGCCGGTCAGGACCTGGTCTCCGAGGGAGACACGGTGGATGCAGTCGATGCCGACGCCGAAATGATCAAGAAGCTTGCCGGCGCCCCTAGCGGCGGCCTCCCGCAATAAAGCGCCTCGCGGCGCCTGCCATACGACAAAGGTCGAAAAATGGGTATCGTCGGCTACGCAATCCGCAATGCGCGGCTTACGCTTTCCTTCATGGTGTTTTTCCTGATCGCCGGTGCGCTGGCGTATCAGTCGATCCCCAAGGAAGCCGAACCGGACGTCAAGATTCCGATCATCTATGTGAGTCTTGCCTATAACGGCATCTCGCCGGAGGACTCCGAGCGGCTGCTGCTGCGGCCGGTCGAAACGCGCATGAAGAGCCTCTCCAACGTCAAGGAGATGCGCTCGGCCGCTTATCAGGGCGGCGGCTACGTGCTGATCGAGTACAATGCCGGAGCGAACCTTTCGACGGCACTCGAGGACGTTCGCGCCAAGGTGCAGGACGCCAAGCGCGACCTGCCGCAAGGCGCCGAGGAACCGACCGTCAACGAGGTCAACCTCTCCGAATTCCCGGTGCTGGTGGTGACGCTGGCCGGCAACGTGCCCGAAAGGGCGCTGACCGCCGCCGCGCGCGAACTGCGCGACCGCATCGAAGAGGTGCCGGGCGTTCTGCAGGCTGACCTGCGCGGCGCCCGCGACGACCTCGTCGAGGTCATCATCGACCCGGTCAAGCTCACCTCCTACGGCCTGCGCCTCGACCAGCTCATCGTGGGCGTCGGCGCCTCGAACAGCCTGGTTGCCGCCGGCAATATCGAAGGCGCCGAGGGCCGCTATGCCGTCAAGGTGCCCTCGCTGATCGAGTCGCCGGAGGATATCGCGAACCTGCCGATCGTCGCCGGCCAGAATGCCGTTGTTCGCGCGAAGGACATCGCCGCCGTCCGCTCGACCTACAAGGACGCCGAGACCATCACCCGTCTCGACGGCAAGCCCGCCATCGCCATCGAGGTGAAGAAGCGCACCGGCGCGAACCTCGTCGAGACCGTCGACGCGGTGAAGGCGGTGGCCGATGGCTTCGCCAAGAAGCTGCCGGAGGGCAGCGTCGTCTCCTACAGCCAGGACAAGTCGACCTCGATCCGCCAGCTGCTGGGCGACCTGCAGAACCACGTGATGATCGCCGTCATCCTGGTGTTCATCATCATCCTCTACGCGCTGTCCGGCCGGGCTTCGATGCTGATCGGCCTGGCGATCCCGACCTCGTTCCTGCTCGGCATACTGCTCTTGTCGCTGGGCGGCTTCACGGTCAACATCGTGGTGCTGTTCAGCCTGATCCTGGCGGTGGGCATGCTGGTGGACGATGCCATCATCGTCACCGAATTCGCCGAGCGGCGCATGGCCGAGGGCATGGACAAGAAGGAAGCCTATGCAATGGCGGCAAGCCGCATGGCCGGTCCGGTCATCGCCGCCACCATGACGCGTATCGCCGCCTTCTCGCCGCTGCTGTTCTGGCCGGGCATCGTCGGCGAGTTCATGAAGTACATGCCGATCACGCTGATCGTGACGCTGTCGGCCTCAATGCTCTACGCGCTGGTGTTCACGCCGACGCTTGGCGCCATTTTCGGCAAGGCCCATCACGAGCCCGAGCACAAGGACGGGCTCTATATGGGCACCGTCAAGCTTGCCACGCGCCACCCCATCATCACGATGCTCCTGGCGGTTGCCCTGCTGGTCGCGGTGCCGTGGGTCTATGCCCACAAGGGCAAGGGCGTCGAGTTCTTCCCCAGTGTCGAGCCGGAATACGGCCTGCTCTACGTGCATGCCCGCGGCAACCTTTCGCTTGCCGAAATGGACGCGGCGGTCGCGCAGGCCGAAAAGCGCATTCTCGGTTGGCCGGGCGTGAAATCGGTCTACACCCGCGCCGGCAAGACCACCGGCGGCGGCAACGACGTCGACGAGGATGTGGTCGGCGTGATCCAGTACGAGTTCGTCGACTGGCGCCAGCGCAAGCCCGCACATGAGGTGCTGAACGAACTGCGCGAGGCCATGGCCGGTATTCCGGGGGCGCATGTCGAAGTGCGCGTGCCCGAGGCCGGTCCGCCCACCGGCAAGGCCATTCAGGTGCGCCTGTCGGCGGCGGACCCCGCCGGCCTCAACGACAAGGCCAAGGAAGTCGCGGCAATGCTGAAGACGATCCCGGGCGTCATCGACGTTTCCGACGGCCTGCCGCCGCCGGGCATCGACTGGGCGCTCAAGATCGACCGCAGCAAGGCGGCGCAGTATGGCGCAAGCCCGGTCGCGGTGGGCTCTGTGGTGCAGCTCGTCACCAACGGCCTAAAACTCTCCGACTATCGCCCGGCCGGTGCCGACGACGCCGTCGACATCCGCCTGCGCCTGCCGGAGGATCGCCGCACGCTTTCGACGCTCGACCAGTTGCGCGTCGAAACCGCCCACGGGTCGGTGCCGATCTCCAACTTCGTCACCCGCGAACCTCAGCAGAAGGTGGGCATCCTCAACCGCATCGACGGCCAGCGCACCATCGTGGTGCAGGCCAACGTTGCCAGCGGCGTGCAGCCGGCGGCGGCGCAGGCTGCGGTAACCGAGGCGATGAAGAAGATCGACCTGCCCGGCATCCGCTGGAAGCTGGCGGGCCAGGACGAGGAGAGCAAGGCTGCCGGCGAGTTCCTGAGCAAGGCCTTCGGCGCGGCGCTGTTCCTGATCTTCATCGTGCTGCTCGCGCAGTTCAACAAGTTCAGCAGCGTGCTGATGGTGCTGTCCTGCGTGATCATGTCGACCATCGGCGTGTTCCTTGGCCTGCTCATCACCGGCCAGCCCTTCGGCATCGTCATGTCGGGCATCGGCGTCATCGCGCTCGCCGGCGTGGTGGTGAACAACAACATCGTGCTGATCGACACCTACGACCGGCTGCGCCATGAAGGCTGGGACAAGTTGGAAGCGGTGCTGCAGACCTGCCGCGAACGCGCCCGCCCGGTGGTGCTGACCGCACTGTCGGCCATCTTCGGCGTGCTGCCGATCGCGTTTGGCCTCGGGCTGGAAATCTTCCACCACGAGACGACCATCAACGCGCCTTCGACGCAGTGGTGGATCTCGCTGTCGAGCGCCATCGTCTTCGGCCTGTCCTTCGCCACGGTGCTGACGCTGATCGTCACGCCGGCGATGCTGATGGTGTTCACCCGCAGCAAGGACAGCCGCGTCAGCCGCTTCCTCAACCGCCTGTTCCGCCGCAAGCGGAAAGCCGATGCGGCGGCCGAGGAAAAGGAACCTGCCCTCGGCTCCGACAACGTCGCCTACCCCAAGGCGGCCGAATAACGAGACTGCGCCGCACGCCGCCTGAACGGCGTGCGGCGCATCTTTCCGGGCATCCCCGCGTCGCCCGCACATTCCTGGCGAGGAAGAGCCTCTCGGCATGAGAGGAACCACAGTATAGGCCCGGCATTGTCCTCCCGTTGAAACGCTTCAATGGAGGGACACCATGACGCTGAGCACTCTTCTCGTCATCATCCTCATTCTGATTCTGATCGGCGCCGTACCGGCGTGGCCGCATTCGCGCGGCTGGGGCTATGGCCCGTCCGGCATCGTCGGCATCATCCTGATCGTGCTGCTGATCCTGCTGCTGATGGGCCGGATCTGACCGGACTACCACCGACAGGCAAACGCCCGCAGCAAAACCCGCTATGGGCGTCCTAGCTTCTCGCTTCTGTCAGGCTGCCTTTTCGCCAAGGGCGCCCACAATGCCGAGGTCGGCGAGCGCCTGCGCCACGGCCTCATCCAGCGGCGTATGCGGGATCGTGCCGATAATGCCTTCCAGACGCGACGACACCAGCCGGTGCTCTTCGAAGCGCAGATAGGACATCGACAGGATCGCCTTCCACATCGGCACGAACGGGCTGCCCGCGCGCAGCACCCACCAGGGCATCGAGGCAAGCCTCAGCTTGCGCCCCAGGGCCTTCTCGGCCGCTGCCTTTATCTCGAGGTCGGTCACCGCATGGCCGGGAAGGTTCAGGTTCTCAAAGGCTCCGAGCGTGTCGCGCTTGTCGGCGAGGGCGACGAAGGCCGCCGCGAAATCCGGCAGATATGCCCACTCATGCACCAGATGGACCGGCCCCGGCGCCGTGTAGACGCCCTTGGCGAGCTTGGAGGCGACCACGAGGTCGAACCACGAGCCCGTGCCCTTGCCGCCGAAGAAATCTCCGGCCCTGAGAAGTATGGTGCGAACCCGGCCGGCAGCCGCCTCGCGGCGGAACAGTTCTTCCATGGCAACGCGGATGCGGCCCTTTTCGGTGGTCGGGCGCTCCGGAGTTTCCTCGGTGATGACCGCCGGAATGGGCGACCCGAAATTGTAGACCGTGCCCGGAAAGAGATGGAGCGCGTGGTTGGCATGGCAGGCGGCCATCACGTTCTCCGCCATGGGCAGGCAGGTGCTCCAGTCGGAATAGATGGGGTTGAGCCCGTTGAAGACGATGTCCGCGCCTTGCATGGCCCGGATCAGCGACTGCCTGTCGAGCGCGTTGGCGGCGACGGCTTCCGCCCCGGACAATTCCGCCGGCAACTTGCCGTCGCGGGTCACTGCCCGCACCTCGTATCCGGCATCGAGAAAGGCCTTTGCGACGACCTGGCCAAGCCGGCCACGGGCACCCAGAACTACGATCTTGGTCATTTCGGTCACTCCTGTTTGTGTGAGTAACCTTCATATGATTCATGCATGTTCGAAAGGAAATTGACAGAAATCGGCACTTCGTTATTCAATTTCGAATATGACCGAAATCGATTGGAACCTGATCAGAAGTTTCGTGGCAGTGGCCGAAACCGGCAGCCTGTCGGCCGCCGCACGCCAGCTGTCGGCCAGCCAGCCCACGCTTGGCCGCCACATCGCAGAACTCGAGCAGGCGCTTGGCGTGACGCTTTTCCGGCGCGGGCGACAAGGCTATGTGCTGACCGAGGCAGGAAGCCTGTTGTTCGAGCGCGGCCTGGCCGTGCATGAAAAGGCAACCGCCTTTTCGCGGCTGGCGCTGGGCTCGGTGGAGGCCATCGAGGGCACGGTCCGCATAGCCGCAAGCGAAGTCGTTGCCGCCTGCGTGCTGCCCGAGATGCTCGCCCGCCTCGGCGTCGAGGAGCCGGCCATCGAGGTCGAGATCGTCGCCTCCAACCAGGTCGAGAACCTTCTGCGCCGCGACGCCGACATCGCCATCCGCATGGTGCGGCCGGCGCAGAACGAACTGGTGGCACGCAAGGTCACCGCCATTCCGCTCCGCGCCTGCGCGGCGACAAGCTATCTCGACCGGCGCGGCCGGCCCGAAAAACTTGAGGATCTGCGCGGGCACGACCTCATCGGCTTCGACCGCAGCGACGAGATGATCCGTGGCCTTGAGCCTTACTTGCCGGGGTTGACGCGGCATACCTTCCGCCTGCGCAGCGACAATCACATCGTGCTCTGGGAAGCTGTCCGAACCGGCAACGGTATCGGCATTGCGCAGGAACCGCTCGTTCGGCGCGCGCCCGGCGTCGAGATCGTGCTGCCCGACCTGCCCCTGCCCGCGCTCCCGGTATGGCTCGCCATGCACCGCGACGTGCGGGCAAGCGTCCGCATCCGCCGCGTGGCGGATTTCCTGCAGGAAGAGTTGAAGCGTTACTCGGCCGGCTGAGCCGCCGGCGCGAAGTCGGCGTGGCGGGCCATGCCCGACATCAGGAACACGACGATCAGCAGCGCCGACACCGAGATGAAGACCGGCGCAAAGCCCGTGTGCTGGCCGACGAAGCCGATGGCCGAAGGCGCCATCAGGATTCCGGAATAGCCCATGGTGGTGACCACGCTCATGCCCGCGCCAGCCGACAGGCCCGGCTGGTTGCCGGCCGCCGAAAAGACGATCGGCACCATGTTGGCAATGCCTAGCCCGCAGAAGGCAAAGGCCGCAATGGCCACCCAGGGCGTCGGCGCAAAGCCGGCGACAAGCATGCCCGTGGCCGCAATCAGGCTGGAGACGCGAAGCGTGGTTACGGCACCGAAACGGTTGCGCACGGCATCACCCATGAAGCGCACCGTCGCCATCGTGCCGGCAAAGAAGGCAAAGGCGAGGCCGGCGGTGGCGATGTCGGCGCCGAGCTCCTGCTTGAGATAGAGCGCCGCCCAGTCGAGCACCGAGCCTTCGGGAATCATGCACAACAGTGCCATCAGGCCCACGAGATAGATCGCGGGGTTCTTCGGCAGCGAGAATTTTCTGTGCTCGGCAACGATGTGCCGCTCTTCGACGATGAGATGGCGAAGCGACATGGCCAGCAGGACGGCTGCGACGACCGTCACCAGCACGGCGTGGACGAGATGGCCGTAGTTCTGGATGGCAAAGCCGCCGAGGCCGCCGCCGACAAAGCCGCCCAGGCTCCAGAAGCCGTGCGAGGACGACATGATGGCGCGCGAGAGCCGCTTTTCCACGGCCACCGCATTGGCGTTCATGGCCACGTCCATGCCGCCGGTGACGCCGCCGAACAGGAACATGGCCACCGCCGCCGTAATCACGTTGGGTGCCAACGCGACGATCAGCAGGCCGAAGGTGGCGGCAGCGCCAAACCAGCGCACCACGCTGCGCGAGCCATGGCGCGCTATCAAATAGCCGCACCACGACATGAAGACCACGGCGCCGGCGCCGAACAGCAGGATGAGCAGGCCGAGCGTGAACTCGCTGATGCCAAGCCGGGTGAGGAACACCGGGATCTGCGGCGCCCAACTGCCGGTCATGAAGCCGTTGACGAAGAACGCCGTGGCAACGGCCCAGCGCCCGCGTTTTGCGGTTTCGATCATGTTCGTGGCGTGCATTATGGCGTTCCGCGTCCAGTGGTTGTGCGAGGCGCGAATTTAAATCGGTTTAACCGACAGTCAACACGTTAAATTCGGCGAAATATTGGACCAGACGGCGGAGGCCGTCCGTCATGGCCGCGAACGTAACTAGCGGAAACCTGCCAAGCTGTCCCCCTGGCAAAGTGTAGCGCCTCTCCGAACCGGCCTCGAAACGGCCGGCCCGGATTTCGATGACATCGCTATGCGAACACCACCAGAAGGTCCTTGGCGTCGATCTGGTCGCCGGCCCTGACCAGCACCTCGGCAATGATGCCGTCGCGCTCGGCGTGCAGCGCCGTCTCCATTTTCATCGCTTCGATGGACAACAGCACGTCGCCGGCCTTCACCGCCTGGCCGGCGGCGACGGCAAGCGTGGAAACCACGCCCGGCATCGGCGCGCCGACATGCGCGTCGTTGCCCGGCTCGGCCTTGCGGCGCGCCTTCGCGGCCGAGGCGCCATGCGCGCGGTCCGGCACCTTGACGCGGCGCGGCTGGCCGTTGAGCTCGAAGAACACGGTCACCATGCCCTTGTCGTCGACATCGCCGACGGCCAGGCAGCGGATCACCAGCGTCTTGCCCTTCTCGATGTCGACGAAAACCTCATCCTCCGGCTCCATGCCGTAGAAGTAAGTCAGCGTCGGCAGCACGCTGACCGGGCCATAGGTTTCCTGCGCGGCGGCAAAGTCCGAAAACACCTTCGGATACATGAGCCAGGAGGCGAATTCGAATTCGCTCAGCGCGCGGCCGAGTTTGTCCTCGATCTCCTTGCGGTTTGCCTTGAGGTCGGCGGGCTTCAAGAGCGAGCCGGGGCGGACGGTGATCGGCTTTTCGCCCTTCAGCGCCTTCTTCTGCAGCGCCGCCGGCCAGCCGCCCGGCGACTGACCGAGATCGCCGCGCAGCATCGACACCACCGAATCGGGGAAGGCGATGTCCTTGTCCGGGTTCTCGACATCGGCGACGGTGAGATCCTGGCTCACCATCATCAGCGCCATGTCGCCGACCACCTTGGACGACGGCGTGACTTTGACGATGTCGCCGAACATCAGGTTCACGTCGTGATAGGCCTGCGCAACTTCATGCCAGCGGGTCTCGAGGCCGAGCGAACGCGCCTGCTCCTTGAGATTGGTGAACTGGCCGCCCGGCATCTCGTGCAGATAGACCTCCGAGGCCGGACCCTTGAGGTCGCTTTCGAAGGCCGCATACTGGTTGCGCACCGCCTCCCAGTAGAACGAGATGCGGCGGATCCATTCCGTGTCGAGGCCCGGGTCGCGCGCATCGCCCTTCAGCGCCTCGACGATGGAACCGAGACAGGGCTGCGAGGTGTTGCCGGAAAACGCGTCCATCGCCGCATCGACCGCGTCGACGCCGCTTTCCACCGCGGCCAGCACGGTGGCGGCCGACAGGCCCGACGTGTCGTGGGTGTGGAAATGGATCGGCAGGTCGGTCGCCTCGCGCAGCGCCTTGAACAGCACGCGCGCCGCACCCGGCTTCAGCAGGCCGGCCATGTCCTTGACCGCGATGATATGCGCGCCGGCCGCCTCCAGTTCCTTGGCGAGACCGACATAGTATTTCAGGTCGTACTTGGCCCGCGCCGGATCGAGGATGTCGCCGGTGTAGCAGATCGCCGCTTCGCAGAGCTTGCCCTCGGCCACCACCGCGTCCATGGCGACGCGCATGTTCTCGACCCAGTTCAGGCAGTCGAAGACGCGGAACAGGTCGATGCCGCCGGCGGCTGCCTGCTTGACGAAATGCTTCACGACATTGTCGGGATAGTTGGTGTAGCCGACGCCATTGGCGCCGCGCAGCAGCATCTGCAGCAGGATGTTGGGCGCGGCCTCCCGCACGCGCGACAGGCGCTCCCACGGATCTTCGGTCAGGAAGCGCATGGCCACGTCAAAGGTCGCCCCGCCCCAGCATTCGAGTGACAGAAGCTGCGGCAAGGCCCGCGCATAGGTGCCGGCGATGCGGGCGATGTCATAGGTGCGCACGCGCGTCGCCAAGAGCGACTGGTGCGCGTCGCGCATCGTGGTGTCGGTGACGAGCACCTCTTTCTGCTCGCGCATCCAGGCGGCGAATTTCTGCGGGCCCAGCGCATCGAAACGCTGCTTGCTGCCATTCGGCACAGGCCCGGTGAACCAAGGAATGACCGGCGCGGCTGCCTCCGGATCGGGCTGCGCGCGGCCGCGCGTTTCGGGATGGCCGTTGACCGTCACGTCGGCGAGATAATTGAGCAGCTTGGTGGCGCGGTCCTGCCGCTTCACCTGGGCAAACAGCTCCGGCGTCGTGTCGATGAACTTCGTCGTGTACGCGTTCGCCTGGAAGGCCGGGTGCGTGATGATGGCTTCGAGGAAGGTGAGATTGGTCGCAACGCCACGAATGCGGAACTCACGCAAGGCGCGGTGCATGCGCGCGATCGCCTCGCCGGGCGTCGGCGCCCAGGCGGTCACCTTCTCGAGCAGCGGATCATAGAAGCGCGTGATCACCGCGCCGGAATAGGCGGTGCCGCCGTCGAGCCGAATGCCGAAGCCGGTCGCGCCGCGATAGGCGGTGATGCGGCCATAGTCGGGGATGAAATTGTGCTCCGGGTCTTCCGTGGTGATGCGGCACTGCAGGGCATGGCCGTTCAGCCGGATGTCGGCCTGTGCCGGCACGCCCGACTCCGGCGTGCCGATGGCAAAGCCGTCGAGGATGTGGATCTGCGCCTTGACGATGTCGATGCCGGTCACCTCCTCGGTGACGGTGTGCTCGACCTGGATGCGCGGATTGACCTCGATGAAGTAGAACTTGCCGGTGTCGGCATCCTGCAGGAACTCGACCGTGCCGGCGCCGATATAGCTGGTCTCCCTGGCGAGCTGCAGCGCATAACCGCACAGTTCCTGGCGCAGCGCGTCGCCGAGATACGGCGCTGGCGCGCGCTCGACCACCTTCTGGTTGCGGCGCTGGATGGAGCAGTCGCGCTCGAACAGGTGCACGGCATTGCCGTGCGTATCACCCAGCACCTGCACCTCGACATGGCGGGCGCGCTCGATCAGCTTTTCGAGATAGACCTCGTCCTTGCCGAAGGCGGCCTTGGCCTCGCGCTTGCCTTCCATCACCTCGCGGGCAAGCTCGGCCTCGGAGCGGATGGCGCGCATGCCGCGTCCGCCGCCGCCCCACGACGCCTTGAGCATGACCGGATAGCCGATCCCTGCCGCCAGCTTCTTGACCTCTTCGATGTCGTCCGGCAGCGGTTCGGTGGCGGGCACCACCGGCACGCCGACCTCGATGGCGAGATTGCGGGCGGCCACCTTGTTGCCCAGCCGCCGCATGGTCTCGGGCTTGGGGCCGATGAAGGTGATGCCGGCCGCGGCGCAGGCTTCGGCGAATTCGGGGCTTTCGGACAACAGCCCGTAGCCCGGATGGATGGCATCGGCGCCCGAGAGCCTGGCAACGCGCAGCACCTCGTCGATCGACAGGTAGCTTTCGATCGGCCCGAGGTCGCGGGTCAGATGCGGGCCGCGGCCGACCTGGTAGGATTCGTCGGCTTTGAACCGATGCAGCGAATATTTGTCCTCCTCGGCCCAGATCGCCACGGTTTTGAGCCCCAGCTCATTGGCGGCGCGAAACACGCGGATAGCGATTTCGGAACGGTTGGCGACGAGGATTTTGCTGATGGGCAAGGACGGTCTCGCTTACGTTAGGAGAGGAAGGTCGCCCGTCGTCATTAACCCTGGAAATGCTGCAGTGCAAACACAAATCGCGACAGTGTTTTATCGGTCCGAGACATCGTTGCCGACAAACAAAAATGCCCGGCGCAAGCGCGCCGGGCATTTCCTTGAGCCAAGAACTTCCGGTCGACCGTTAGTTGATCTGGAAGTAGTTGTACTTGCCGTCGTCGCCCTTCTTCCACTGGTAGACGACATAGTCGGCGTCCGTACGGTCGCCCTTGTCGTTGAAGGACAGCTCGCCCAGAACCGTCTTGAACGGGCCCTTCGCCTTGATCGCCTTGGCGACTTCCTGCGGGTCGTTGGAGCCGGCAGCAGCCGCAGCCTGCGCAATCACCTGCGTGGCAGCGTAGGAGTAGAGCGTGTAGGCTTCCGGCTCGAAGCCAGAGGCACGGAACTTCTCCACCACGTCCTTCGCGTTCGGGTTGTTGCGCGGATCCGGACCGAAGGTGTTGTAGGTGCCGGCAACGGCGTCACCCGCGATCGAGGCGAGTTCGTTCGACACGATGCCATCGCCCGAGAACAGCGGAGCCTTCAGGCCCTGGTCAGCCGACTGGCGGATGATCAGACCGGCTTCGGTGTGCAAGCCGCCCCAGTAGATCATGGTAACGCCGGCTTCCTTCATCTTGGCGATCAGAGCCGAGAAGTCCTTGTCGCCGACATTGATGCCTTCGTACATGACTTCCTTCTTGCCGGCCGCGTTCAGAGCCTTCTTGGTCTCGTCGGCAAGGCCCTGACCATAAGGCGTCTTGTCGTGGATGACGGCGACCTTTGCGTCGGGGAAGTGGTTGGCGATGTAGGCGCCGGCAACCTGGCCCTGCTGGTCGTCGCGGCCGCAGGTGCGGAAGGTGTTCCACAGACCGCGTTCGGTGAAGACCGGGTTGGTCGCAGCCGGCGTCACTTCGAGAATGCCGTTTTCGGCATAGACTTCCGAAGCCGGGATCGAAACGCCCGAGTTGAAGTGGCCGACGACGAACTTGACGCCATCAGCGACGAACTTGTTGGCGACCGAGATGCCCTGCTTCGGGTCGGAGACGTCGTCGCCGACGGAGATCTTGATCTTTTCGCCATTGATGCCGCCAGCAGCGTTGATGTCGGCAGCGGCCTGCTCGGCACCCTTCTGGAGCTGGGCACCAAAAGCGGCGTTCGGACCGGTGATCGGGCCGGCGACACCCATCATAACATCCGCCCACGCGCTGCCGCTAAAGGCCATCATCGCAGTCAGCGCAACTGCGGACAACAGTGATTTTTTCATTGAGACACTCCCATTAGATGGGCAGGCGAGGATGATGCTTTCATGCGATGCCCACCCCTATCGCAGAAAGATAGTTTGCCGATTTTCCGGCTATTGTCACGCCGATTCGAAGTTGAAGCGGCGCTATTCATTTGGGCTTACGCCTTTGGCTTCCAGCTCAACAAGGAAGCTCTTTCGTAGAGCCAGTTGTATTGTGTCACCATCTGGTTGGTGCGCGTGTATCGGAACCCGAGCGACCCCAGAATGACGAGGACGGCGGTGTCGATGACATAGTAGTGCAGCGAGAACATCGTGCCCTCGAAAAGAGCATGATGAATAAAGCGCACGCCTACACCGAGCAGCAGCAAATAGAGCACCAGGCTTGGGTAACTGCGCCAGGTCTGCGCGCAGGCCTTGCCCGTCATCCAGGCCGCCCAGCCGCCGAGCAGGCAGGTCACCAACAAGAACTGCCAGATCGAGGCTTCCTCATACAGAACGCCTTGCATTTCATTTCCTCCGGGCGGGCCTTTGCGACCCTGTTCCTTCCTCTTCGGCCATGTGCCTCGGCACATGGCCCGGCTTGGCGTCGGCAGGTTAGTGCCGGCCGCCTTCGAGATAAGCCGCACGCACTTCCGGATCGGCAAGCAGCTGCTTACCCGATCCGCTCATCGTCACGCTGCCGTTGACCATCACATAGCCGCGGTCGGCGAGACGGAGCGCGCCGAAAGCGTTCTGCTCGACCAGGAAGACCGTCAGCCCTTGCGTCTTGTTGAGCGTGCGGATGGCGTCGAAGATCTGCTTGACGATCAGCGGCGCCAAGCCTAGCGACGGCTCGTCGAGCAACAGGAGCTTGGGCCGCGCCATCAGCGCACGCGCGATCGACAGCATCTGTTGCTCGCCGCCCGACAGCGTGCCGCCGCGCTGGGTGATGCGTTCTTTAAGGCGCGGGAAGAGCTCAAAGACCTTTTCCACGTCCTCGTCGAAATACTTCAGATTGTCGAGGCTGGCGCCCATCTGAAGGTTTTCCAGCACCGTCATGCGCGGGAATATACGCCGCCCTTCCGGCGACTGCGCGATGCGCAGCCGGGCGATCTCATGGGTCGGCAGGTTCGTGATGTCCGTGCCGCCGAAGGTGATCTTGCCGGTGCGGGCGCGCGGATTTCCGAAGATGGTCATCATCAGCGTGGACTTGCCGGCGCCGTTGGCGCCGATGAGGGCGACGATCTCGCCTTCATTGACCGAGACGTTGACGCCCGCCAGCGCGCGGATGTTGCCGTAATAGGTCTCGACGCCTTCGACCTGGAGCAGAGATTTACCCACCATCATTTCCTCCCGCCCTTCGGCTTACCTGCCGGCTTGGCTCGCGCCTTGCCGGCGGCAGGCTTTGCCGCGGGCTTGGCGGTCCGCGTGCTCAAGGCCTGCACTTCGTCATATTCGAGCGCTTTGGAGGCACCGGGAGATACTTTGACGATCTCGTCTTCATCGGCGTGGGCAATCGTATCGCTGATAGGCCCGGCCATCATCGAAGACGATGCCGACGGCCCATGTTCCGGATCCGGCTCGGCATCGAGTTCCTCGATCACCTGTTCGTCTCCGACCGCCGTGAGCACGTCGACCACCTCCTCGTCGTCGACGCCGAGATAGGCGGCGATGACGCGTGGATCGTGCTTGACCAAGTCCGGGCTCCCGTCGGAGATCTTGCGGCCATATTCCAGCACCACAACATGGTCGGAGATCTTCATCACCACCGACATGTCGTGCTCGATCAGCAGGATCGAGGTGCCGGTGTTCTCCTTGATGTCGTTGAGCAGCTGGTTGAGATGCAGCGACTCCTTCGGATTGAGGCCGGCGGCCGGTTCATCGAGGCACAAAAGCTCGGGGTCGGTGCACATGGCCCGCGCGATCTCGAGACGCCGCTGCGCACCATAGGGCAGGTCGCCGGCCGGGTCGTCCGCCCGGTGGATGAGATCGATCTTCTCCAGCCAGTGCTTGGCCAGGTCGATCGACTCCGCGGAGGCCTTGCGGTATCCGCCGATGCCCAGCAGGCCGAGCACGGTGAAGCCGGATGCGTGCATCAGCTTGTTGTGCTGCGCCACCAGCAGGTTCTCGAGCAGGGTCATGCCCGAGAAAAGGCGGATGTTCTGGAAGGTACGCGCCACCTTGGCGTGCGCCGTGATGCGGAAGTCGGGCATGCGCTCGAGCAGGAATTCCTGGCCGCCACGCCCGTTCATTTTGATCATGCCTTCAGACGGCTTGTAGAAGCCGGTAATGCAGTTGAAGACGGTGGTCTTGCCTGCGCCGTTCGGGCCGATGAGCGCGGTGATCTCGCCGCGCCTGGCCTGGAAGGACAGGTCGCCAATGGCGACCAGGCCGCCGAACTTCATCGAAAGATGCTCTACCGAAAGGATCGGCTTGTCCATGTTGGGTCCTGTAAGCATCAGCCGTGCCCTTCCTTGGTGAAGGAGGCCGAGACGGCTTTTCGTTTATGCAGGAATGCGGTGGGTTCTCGACTGCCGACGAAGCCGCGTGGCTTCCACAGCATCACGAGCACCATCGCCAGGCCGAACAGCAGCATGCGGTAGAGCTCAGGCGTGAAATCGGGTCCGAAAATGTATTTCAGGAACTCCATTTCGCGCAGCATCTCGGTGCCGCCGATCATCACCACGGCCGCAACCGCGATGCCAGGGAGCGAGCCCATGCCGCCGAGCACCACGATGGCCAGGATCATAGCCGATTCCAGGAAGACGAAGGATTCGGGGCTGACGAAGCCTTGCCGCGCCGCGAAGAAGGAGCCGGCGAAGCCGCCGAACATGGCGCCCGTGGCAAAGGCGGTGAGCTTGGTGGTGGTGGTGTTGATGCCGAGCGAGCGGCAGGCGATCTCGTCCTCGCGCAGTGCTTCCCACGCGCGACCGAGCGGCATGCGGCGCAGCCGGATGGTGACGAATGCGGTGAGCAGCGCGAGCAGCAGGATCAGGTAGTAGAGGAAGATCTTATAGTAGGCGCCCGACTGAGCGATGTTCAGCACCTTGGCGATGTAGTTCGGGTCGCTGACGTTGAACGATATCAAGCCGAAGAAGCTGACCTTGGGAATGCCGGAGACGCCGGCCGAGCCGTTGGTCACGTCGCGCCAGTTGATCAGCACCAGGCGGATGATCTCACCGAAGGCAAGCGTGACGATCGCCAGATAGTCGCCGCGCAGGCGCAGCACCGGGAAACCGAGGATGACGCCCCAAAAGGCCGACATGATGCCGGCCACCGGCAGCAGGATCCAGAACGACCAGCCGAAATGCGTGCCAAGCAGCGCGTAGGCATAGGCGCCCACCGCGTAGAAGGCGACGTAACCGAGGTCGAGCAGGCCGGCGAGGCCGACGACGATGTTCAACCCCCAGGCCAGCATAACGTAGATCAGGATCTGGATGCCGAAATTGTCGACCCACTTGAGCGAGCCCTGGAAACCGAAGGCCAGGACCATCACCACCGGATAGATGAACAGTAGCGCGATGGCGATGGAATTGAAGTTGCGGCGGACAAAACCCTTCTCGACCTCGACGTGCGCCGTGCGGCTCTTTTCGGCCTTGCGCCGTGCAAGCGCCGGCTGCGCGAAGGCCACGAAAAGGAAGCGGCCGGCCATGGTGATGCCCACCACGATCGCAAGCAGCCCCCAACGCTGGACCAGGATCAGCTCATTGTGAATGTTCTGGTCGGTCCTGAGACCGATCAGCAAGACGAAGAGACCGAAGGACACCAGGCCGGCATAGATGGCCTGACGAATGGCATTCGGGAACGGGCTCTCGATTTTCTCGGCCCGGCTCGCGGAAACAGCTTCAGCCATGATCCTAGACCTTTTCCACTTCAGGCCGGCCCAGGATGCCGGAGGGCAGGAAGATCAGCACGATCGCCAAGATGGAGAACGCGGCAACGTCCTTGTAGTCGATGGAGAAATAGGCCGACCACATCGACTCGATGAAGCCGATCAGCAGGCCGCCGATCACAGCACCCGGGAGCGAGCCGATGCCGCCCAGGACTGCCGCCGTGAACGCCTTGACGCCCGGCACGAAGCCATCGGAGAAGACCACGACGCCGTAATACATCAGGAACAGCGTGCCGGCGACGGCGGCAAGGCTGGCGCCCATGATGAAGGTGATGGAAATGGTGCGGTCGACATCGATGCCGAGCAGCGCGGCCATCTTGCGGTCCTGCTCACAGGCGCGCTGCGCGCGGCCGAGCGAGGTCTTGTTGACCAGATACCAGAAGATGACCAGCAGCGCGCTTGTGACCACCACGATGATGATCTGCTTCAGCGATATGCTGATGCCGTCGATCGTGTAGACCTGGCTGACCATTGGCGGGATCGGCTTGTTGCGCGGGCCCTGGGTGACCTGCACGAAGTTGGACAGCGCAATCGACATGCCGATGGCGGTAATCAACGGGGCAAGCCGGAAGGAGCCGCGCAAGGGCCGATAGGCGACCTTTTCGATGGTCCAGTTGTAGAGGCTGGTGAGCAGCATCGCCACGATCATCATGATCAGCAGGGCGACGACCACCGGCACCGAGTAGAACAGGCCTACCAGGATGAGGAACACTATCAGCGCGGTGAAAGCACCGACCATGAAGATATCGCCATGGGCGAAGTTGATCATGCCGATAATGCCGTAGACCATCGTATAGCCGATAGCAATCAGGCCATAGATCGATCCCAGCGTCAGCCCGTTGATAAGCTGCTGGATGAAATATTCCATGTATAAGCGGCTCCCCTGGAATGTCGCCTTATGGACGCATTCCGTTTGTTGGTATTTCCCCTAGTGGTATCGTCTCGAGTCCGGATTGTAACGTCAATTCTTTTGACCGGACGGGAGACTTCAACCACGCGCCCACGCTGCCATTTCTTCGAACGAGCTCGCTGGACTATCGCGGAAGCTAGCATTGGCCTAACGCAATGTCCTTGCAGAATTTTGAGTCAGTTTTTCATTATATCGCAAAATCGTGCGCAGCAAACTCATTTCGCGACAGCTTATTGCGCAAAATGCGACAGCTCGTTTCCGCAATGCTGCAGCCCCTTCTCCTCCGTTAGGCCACCACGAATCCGTAGGCAGACACCGTCGTTCGTGCCCGGACGCCGATCCGCGGAACGATAGCCGGCTTGGCCGCTCGCCCCCGGTCTCTGCCTTATGCTGGCGAGGATTTGTTCAGCCATGTTTTTGTTCTCCCCAGAAACGCTGCACCGAAGTTGACGAAAGGTCGATCGCCGAAGCCCACCCGATCGTCGGCAGGAGGGCATCGTCGCCGCCCGCAGCATCGAGCTTCGGCACGAACTACCGCGCTTCCTTAGCATCGCCCCGGAGCGTGAAATATTAGGCGGACGTCTAATATCCTAAGCTCGGCCACGCTGCGGACGCACAGGCCGACCCCAGCGGCATGGCGGCAGAACAGTGCGTTGGGAACGAGAGCTAGCGCGTCACCAGGGCAACCTGAAGCGTGGGCTGGACGGGCTCGGTCGCCAGCGGAGCCGTCCTGGCTAAGCAACCCACTAGGCGCGACCTGATATATCACGGATATATCTAGCTGAAATTCCTGCTTTTTATCGGGTACGCCAGTTGATATATCAACCGGCCATCAACCGGAACGCGCATATCTTGAACACTGCTGAGATCGAAACCGACCGCAGGGACACAGCTGAATCGGTCAGCGCGAAGGCCCATCGCGCGCTCGAAAAAATGATCGTCACGCTGGAGCTGGCTCCCGGCAGTGTCACCACCGAGCGCGCGCTGATCGAGAAGCTGCGCCTCGGCCGCACGCCGGTGCGGGAAGCGATCCAGCGGCTGGCCTGGGAAGGGCTAATCCTGGTGCGCGCGCGCACGGGTCTTGAGATCACGCCGCTGCATGCCGCCGACTGGCTGCGCGTGCTCGATGCGCGGCGCGGCGTGGAGGTGATTTTGGCCCGCTCGGCCGCGCGCTTCGTCACGCCCGATCTCGCCCCGCGCTTCCAGGCCACCGCCATCGCCATGCACGATGCGGTGCTGAGCAACGATGTGCTGGGCTATCTGGATGCCGACAAGTCGCTGGACGAAGTGATGGCGCTGGCTGCCGACAACCAGTTCGCCGCACGGCTGGTGGCGCCGCTGCAGACCCACGGCCGCCGCTTCTGGTTCCGCTTCCGGAGCGGCACGGGGCTGGCAGAGGCGGCCGGCAACCATGTCGCCCTCATCCGCGCCATTCTCGCGCGCGACGAGGACGCTGCCGCCACCGAGGCCGACCGGCTGGTGGCACTTTTACGCCTGCATGCGCAGGCGGCGGCGATGCGGTAACCGCGTCGCGCCTTGCCGTCCCTCCTGCCCGTGTCCGAGGCGGAAATGTGAAACGGGCGCCCATTGGGCGCCCGTTTTGTTTCACCGATTGATGTCGGCTCAGTTCATCGTCGGGATGATGAACTCCGCGCCATCCTTGATGCCCGACGGCCAGCGCGAGGTGACCGTCTTGGTCTTGGTGTAGAAGCGGAACGCGTCCGCGCCATGCTGGTTGAGGTCGCCGAAGGACGAAGCCTTCCAGCCGCCGAAGGTGTAGTAAGCGATCGGCACCGGGATCGGCACGTTCACGCCGACCATGCCGACCTGCACGCGGGATGCGAAATCGCGGGCCGCGTCGCCGTCACGGGTGAAGATGGCCGTGCCGTTGCCCATCTCGTGGTCGTTGACGAGCTTGAGCGCGTTCTCATAGGTCGGCGCGCGAACGACGGAGAGGACGGGACCAAAGATCTCTTCCTTGTAGATGCGCATTTCCGGCGTCACATGGTCGAACAGGCAGCCGCCCATGTAGAAGCCGTCTTCGTAGCCCTGCATCTTGAAGCCGCGGCCATCGACGACGAGCTTGGCGCCTTCCTGCACGCCGGTGTCGACATAGCCCTTGATGCGCTCCAGCGCCTCGCGGGTGACGACCGGGCCGAAGTCGGCGGAGGAATCGGTCGAGGGGCCGACCTTCAGGCTCTCGACGCGCGGGATGAGCTTTTCCATCAGACGGTCGGCGGTCTCGTGACCGACCGGAATCGCAACCGAGATCGCCATGCAGCGCTCGCCGGCCGAGCCGTAGCCGGCGCCGATCAGCGCGTCGACGGTCTGGTCCATGTCCGCGTCGGGCATGATGATCATGTGGTTCTTGGCGCCGCCGAAGCACTGCACGCGCTTGCCGTTGGCGCAGCCGCGCGCATAGATGTACTGCGCGATCGGCGTCGAGCCGACGAAGCCCACGGCCTTGATGTCGTGATCGTCGAGGATGGCGTCGACCACATCCTTGTCGCCGTTGACGACGTTGAGCACGCCCGCCGGCAGGCCGGCTTCGATGAACAGCTCGGCGATGCGCAGCGGCACGCCCGGATCGCGCTCCGACGGCTTCAGGATGAAGGCGTTGCCGGCGGCAATCGCCGGGGCGATCTTCCACAGCGGGATCATGGCCGGGAAGTTGAACGGGGTGATGCCGGCGACGACGCCGAGTGGCTGACGCATCGAATAGGTGTCGATGCCGGGGCCGGCATTGTCGGTAAACTCGCCCTTCATCATGTGCGGGGCGCCGATGCAGACCTCGACCACTTCCAGGCCGCGCTGGATGTCGCCCTTGGCGTCGGCGATGGTCTTGCCGTGCTCGCGCGCCAGGATGTCGGCCAGCTCGTCATATTCCTTGTGCACCAGCTCGAGGAACTTCATCAGCACGCGCACGCGGCGCTGCGGGTTGGTGGCGGCCCAGGCCGGCTGCGCGGCCTTGGCGTTTTCCACGGCAAGGCGCAGCTCCGCCGGCGAGGCGAGCGCCACGGTGCCACGCACCGAGCCGTCCATCGGCTGCATCACGTTCTGCTTGCGCCCGCTGGTTCCGGCGACGCGCTTGCCGCCAATGAAATGACCGTATTCGATCATCCTGTTTCTCCCTAGATTTCGGTGAGTACATTGTCCCGCTTTGTGCACCGCTTTGCAACGCGAGCCGGAAAGCAACCGTTGTGCAAAAAATAAAGCACGCTGCGCGCTTGAATATCGTTTTGTGCATAGTACGCTTGCCCGCATGAACTGGGACGACGTGCGCATCTTTCTCGCCGTGGCCCGTGCCGGACAGATCCTCGGCGCGGCGCGCCGGCTCGAGCTGAACCACGCCACCGTCTCGCGCCGCATCGCGGCGCTGGAAGAGGCGCTGAAGACAAAACTGTTCCGGCGGCTCACCACCGGCAGCGAGCTGACGCCGGCCGGCGAACGCTTCCTCAACATCGCCGAGCGCATGGAAGCGGACATGATAGCGGCCCGGGCGGAAATCGCCGGCGATGGCGACGATATTTCGGGCACCGTGCGCATCGGCGCGCCGGATGGCATCGGCGTGAATTTCCTGGCGCCGCGGCTGGGCGAACTCACCGCGCAGCATCGCGAATTGAAGATCCAGCTGGTGCCGGTGCCGCGCTCCTTCTCGCTGTCGCGGCGCGAGGCCGATATCGCGATTACCGTGGAACGGCCGACCGAAGGCCGGCTCGTCGCCAGCAAGCTGGTCGACTACACGCTCGGCCTTTTTGCCTCGCGCGCCTATGTCGCCGAGGCCGGCATGCCGAAGACAATCGCCGAACTCTCCACGCATAGGCTGGTCGGTTACGTGCCCGACCTCGTCGTCAGCCCCTCGCTCGACTATGCCGCCGAATTCAGCCCCAGCTGGGACGCTGCCTTTGCCATCTCCTCCAGCCTGGGCCAGGTGGAGGCGGTGCGGGCCGGCGCCGGCATCGGCATGCTGCACAGCTTCATCGCCCGCTCGGTGCCCGAACTGATTGAAGTTCCGGCGGCAAAGCCGATCCGCCGCGCCTACTGGATGGTCTACCACGAATCCATGCGCCCGCTTCGTCGCATCCAGACCGTCACCAGCTTCATCACGCGTGCGGTCGAACGCGAAAGATCGCTGTTCGTATAGGAAACCTCAAAAGCAAAGAGGCCGCACCCCGAAGGACGCGGCCTCTTTAGAATTGGCGTCGCAGCGACTGCTCGTCAGCCGTAGCGGCTGAGGTTGAGCGGGGCGGCGTCGATCTCGGGCTTGCGGCCGGAGATGAGGTCAGCCAGCACGCGGCCCGAGCCGCAGGACATGGTCCAGCCCAGCGTGCCGTGGCCGGTGTTGAGATAGAGGTTGCTGTAGCGGGTCTTGCCGATGATCGGCGGACCATCCGGCGTCATCGGGCGCAGGCCGCACCAGAAGGTGGCGTCCTTCACCGAACCTGCCTTCGGGAACAGGTTGGAGACGGAATATTCCAGCGTGTCGCGGCGGTTCTGGTGCAGGCGGAGGTCGAAGCCCGAGATCTCGGCCGTGCCGCCGACGCGGATGCGATCGCCGAGGCGGGTGATGGCAACCTTGTAGCTGTCGTCCATGACCGTCGAGACCGGCGCGACATCCGCATTGGTGATCGGCACCGTGATCGAATAGCCCTTGACCGGATAGACCGGCACCGACAGGCCGAGGGGCCGCAGCAGGAAGGGCGAATAGCTGCCCAGCGCCACCACATAGGCATCCGCCTTCAGCACACCGGCGCTGGTCGCAACGCCAGCGATGCGTCCGCCCTCGACCAGGATCTTGTCGATCTTGGTGTCGAAGCGGAATTTCACGCCACGCTCGGTGACATGTGCCGCCAGCTTTTCGGTGAATATCTTGCAGTCGCCGGTCTCGTCGTTCGGCAGACGCAGGCCGCCAGCGAAGGAGCCATCGGCCGTTGCCAGGCCCGGCTCGGCGCGAATGCAGCCCTGGCGATCCAGAACCTCGTAAGGCACGCCGAACTGCTTCAGGACCTCGATGTCGCCACCGACGCCGTCGAGATGCTTCTGCTCGCGGAAGAGCTGCAGCGTGCCCTGGGCGCGGTCGTCATAGGTGATGCCCATGGTCTGGCGCATCTCCTTGAGGAGGTCGCGGCTGTATTCGGCCACCGGCACCATGCGAGCCTTGTTGATGGCGTAGCGCGAGGAGGTGCAGTTGCCCAGCATCTTGAACAGCCACGACCACATATACGGATCGAGCTTGGGGCGCACCACCAGCGGGCCGTGCTTCATCAGCAGCCACTTGATCGCCTTGGTCGGAATGCCGGGGCCGGCCCATGGCGAAGCATAGCCGGGCGACACCTCGCCGGCATTGCCGAAGCTGGTCTCGAGCGCCGGACCGGGCTGACGATCGACCACCTCGACCTCATGGCCGGCCTCGGCCAGGTAGTGGGCGGAGGTGACACCGACCACCCCGCTCCCCAACACCAGAACTTTCATGTCTGCAACTCTCCCCTGGGATAATGTGCGACGGCGGCGAACCGCTCAGCCGCCTTCGTAAATGCGATGGAAACGATGGCCGAGGCCGGTCAGCACCTCGTAGCCGATGGTGCCGGCGTGACCGGCGACATCGTCCACGGTCTGATGACTGCCGATCAGCTCGACCAGGTCGCCGGCCTTGACCGCGCCTTCGGGCAGCGCCGAAATGTCGATGATGATGCTGTCCATCGACACGCGGCCGATGAACGGAAGCCTGACGCCGTTGAAATAAGCGCCGGCTGCGGCGCGGCGGTGCCAGCCATCGGCATAGCCGAGCGAAATGGTGGCGGCGCGCAGCTGCCCGGTGGTGCGGAAAGTGTGGCCGTAGCCGATGCCGATATCCTTATCGAGCGTGCGGGTCTGGATGACCTTGGCCTCGAGGCGGATGACCTCGCGCATCGGATTGGCGTGGCCCGGCGTCGGATTGATGCCGTAGATCGCGGCGCCCGGCCGGGCGAGATCATAGTGATAGTCCGGGCCGAGGAAGATGCCCGACGAATTGGCCAGCGAGGCGGGTGCCGCCGGCAGTTTGGCACGCAGCTGGTCGAAAGCCTGCTTTTGGGCGGCATTGGCCGGATTCTCCGGCTCGTCGGCGCAGGCCAGATGGCTCATCACCAGCACAACGTCCAGGCCGTCGAGCAAGCTGGCATCAGCCGCCAGCGTCTCGACTTCGGACGGCATCATGCCGAGCCGCGACATGCCGCTGTCGACCTGCAGCGCCACCGGCAGCTTGCGCCCCGCAGCGCGGGCCGCCTCACGCCATGCGGCCAGCTGTTCGAGGCTGTTGGCCACCGTCGTCAGCCCGGCGGCTGCCGTCTCGGCTTCGGCGCCGGGCGGGGTACCGTTCAGGATGTAGATCGCCGGGCCCTGGCCGAGCGCGGCGCGCAGCGTCAGCCCCTCGCCCGCATGGGCGACGAAAAAGGTGTCGCAACCTTCCTTGGCCAGCACCTTCGCCACCTGCACGGCGCCGAGCCCGTAGGAATCGGCCTTCACCACGCCGGCGCAACGCGTGCTGCCAAGACGGCTCTGGAGCTGACGGTAATTTTCACGGACGGCGGAAAGGTCGATGCGCAGAACGGCACCCGCCTCGGCGGCGCTCGTCTGCCTGAAATCGCGATTATTTGCGTTACACTGGTCCATTCCGCCGAAAATTCCCTGATGCTGGCGCAAAATCCCGTCAAAACGACGGAAATTTGCTTCAAGCCCACTTCTGAAGCGTGATTATTCCCCAAAATCCGGAAATGTTCGGGGATCATGCCTCAGCGGCACCAATAGTTCGGGAATGATTGCGCTGCAATATGCGAGAAGGAGACAGTTGGCACAGTTGATTGGCTCAGCCGGCGACGAAACGTCGCGGCTCATCGTGCCGATGAGAAGTTTTGCAGGGCAAAGTAGGAGAAAACCGCAGCGCAACCAACGGGTTACCCAAAGCTTCAGGCAAGCGCCCAGCTAGGGTGATGGCTGCCAAGAAGGCATACGCAGCCGACCACCGCGCCGCTGGCGGCCGCGCTATGCCGATATTCGGTCGGAAAAGGCAGCTCACCGAGCCGCCGCGGTAGAAAAAAGACTACGGCGCCAGGTGCCGGAACGCCGCCACCAGCTGCTCGTAGACCTTGCGCTTGAACGGCACGATCAGCTCCGGCATTTCGGCCATGGGCTTCCAGTCCCAGCGGTCGAACTCGGCACTGTGCCCGCCCGGCGGCGGGTTGATGGCGATCTCGCTCTCATCGCCCTCGAAGCGGAAGGCGAACCATTTTTGGGTCTGGCCGCGATACTTGCCCTTGAGCGCGATGCCGATCTTGTCGGCCGGCAGGTCATAGTTGATCCAGCCCGGCGCCTCGGCCAGCAGCGAAACGCTGCGCATGCCGGTCTCCTCATAGAGCTCGCGCAGCGCTGCCGGCAGCGGCTCCTCGCCCTTGTCGATGCCGCCCTGCGGCATCTGCCACAGCCGGTCGGTGCCGGCCATTTCGCTGTCGGGTTCGGCGATGCGGTGGCCGGCCCACACCAGCCCGTCGCGGTTCAGCACCATGATGCCGACGCAAGGCCGGTAGGGAAGCGTCTGCGGGTCGATTTTCTTTGTCATAATTTGTCTTCAGCCTTTTTCGGGGTCGGTGACGACCGCCGAGATCGGAACGATCTCTATACCGCGCCGCTTGGCCTCGCCCACCCATTCGGTAACCGCATCCACAGTGACGCCGAATGCCGAGCCGGTGCCGATGGCAATGCCTTTTGCGCGTGCGATGCTTTCGAGCTGGTCTAGCTTTTTCAGGATTTCCGCGCGGTCGCGCACCGTGTCGATGGTCGAATCCGCGACGGCGAAGGGCACGCGGTCCTTGAGCGCCAGCTCGGGCGCGACGCTGCGGGCCGAGGAGCCGTCGTCGAGATAGAGCAGCCCGCGCTTGCCGAGCTCAGCCATCACCGGCTCCATGGCCGCCTGATCGGCAACGAAGCGCGCGCCCATATAGTTCATGACGCCGGTATAGTTGGTGGTGCGCGACAGCGCCCAGCGCAGGTTCTGCAGGTTTTCCGCCTGCGATGCGGCAACCGTCAGCGTGTTGCGGCCGGGATTGACGTTCGGAAAATCGAACGGCTCCAGCGGCACCTGCATGATGATCTCGTGGCCCTCGCGGCGGCTTTCCTGCATCCAGCGGCTGATGCTGTTGCCGGCTGATGCAAAGGCCAGCGTCACCTCCGAGGGCAGCTTGCCGATGGCTTCCTGCGTGCCGGTCTGTGACAGACCGAGCCCGCCGATGACGATTGCCACCCGCGCCCCACGCGCGCCCGACCATGGCCGCGCATAGACGTCGATCGGTCGCCTTCCATCCGCGGCACGCACCGGCAGCGGGCCGCTGTCGCTCTGTTCGACCAGCGCCTTGTCGGGCAGATGCGCCACACGCAGGTTCTGGCCCATGGCCGAGGGGTCGCGGATGACCACGACATTGTTCGACGCGCCGTCCTCGGGCGGGGTGACATGGATAATCGACGGGCCGCTGTTCGACGGCGCTTGCGGGCTTGGGGTCTGGGTCAGCGGCGCCCTGGCGACGGTCTCGACCTTGGCCGGCTGCGTCACCTCCGGCGTTGATACCACCACGGCCGCCGGCTTTCGAAAGGGTCTTTCACGGAAGGCAATGGCGCTTGAGGCGCCGACGATCGCCACCACGGCGAGAGCAAAGACGACGGAACCGCTGCTAACGGAAAAGCCGCGCTTGCCGCGGCTCGAGACGTCCTGGCCCAGCGGGCGATCGATATCCTTCTGCACGGGCGACAAGCCGCATCCTCATCGGGGTCAAGGCTGTTCGTCCGGCAATTTCCGCCGGAACCTTTCCGGCGGAAGCCCAGGGTGTTGCAGGCAGCCCCCGCGCCTGCCTGCAATCAACCGTTACTGCTGGTTGAGCACGGCCTTTTCCGGATTCGGCGGATAGGACGGATCGGTCTTGACGCCGCGCATCAGGTCGAGCGCATAGTTCAGCTGGATGTCGTCCTTGGCTTCCGGCGGCACATAGGCCGAGGAACCCGAACCCTTGTCGCTTTCGTCGACACCCTTGATGTGACCCTTGAGGTCGGATTCACCACGGGTGACGTCGCGGCCCTTCAGCTCGTCCGGCAGCGGCTGATCGACCTTGATGTCGGGCGTGATGCCCTTGCCCTGGATCGACTTGCCCGACGGCGTGTAATAGAGCGCCGTCGTCAGCCGGAGCGCGCCGTTCTCGGCGAGCGGGATGATCGTCTGCACCGAGCCCTTGCCGAAGGACTGCGTACCCACAACGGTGGCGCGGCGATGATCCTGCAGGGCACCGGCAACGATTTCCGACGCACTGGCCGAACCGCCATTGATCAGCACGATCAGCGGCTTGCCGCCGGTCATGTCGCCCGGGCGGGCGTCAAAGCGGGTCACGTCCTTCGGATCGCGGCCACGGGTCGAAACGATCTCGCCCTTGTCCAGGAAGGTGTCGGACACGCTGACCGCCTGGTCGAGCAGGCCGCCCGGATTGAGGCGCAGGTCAAGGATGAAGCCCTTGAGCTTGTCGTCCGGGATCTGCTTCTTGATCTGCTCGATCGCGTTCTGCAGGTCGTCGAAGGTTTTTTCGGTGAACGAGGTGATCTTGATGTAGCCGACATCGGTCTCGGCGCGGAACTTCACCGCCTTGACCTTGATGACATCGCGCATGATCGTCAGCTCGATCGGCTTGTCCGCGCCCTGGCGCAGGATGGTCAGCTTGATCGGCGTGTTGACGAGGCCGCGCATCTTGTCGACGGCATCGTTCAGCGTCATGCCGCGCACTTCTTCGCCGTCGATCTTGGAAATGTAATCGCCGGCCAGCACGCCGGCCTTGGCGGCGGGCGTGTCGTCGATCGGGGTGATCACCTTGACGAGGTCGTTCTCCATGGTGACCTCGATGCCGAGGCCGCCGAACTCGCCCTTGGTCTGAACGCGCATGTCCTTGGCGGCTTCGGCGTTCATGTAGGAGGAATGCGGGTCAAGCGAGGTGAGCATGCCATTGATGGCGCTCTCGACGAGGGCCTTTTCGTCCGGCGGCGTCACATACTGGGCGCGTACGCGTTCGAAAATATCCCCGAAGATCGCCAGCTGGCGATAGGTCTCGGAGCTCGCCGCATTCGCCGTCGAGCCGGGAACGCCATAGACCAGCGTCATGGCGGAGGCGCCCATGAGCGCACCGGCAAGCAGAAGCGACAACTTACGTACCATTTCCTGTCCTTCCAGAAAGCCGCTCCGCCCACCACGGGGTCGGATCGACGGGTTTTCCATCTTTGCGGAACTCAATATAGAGTTCCGGACCAGTGTTTCCATTCGGAGCCGCAGAGGTGCTAGCCACCCTGGCTTCCCCCATCGCGCCGATCGGTTCGCCTGCAAGGACGGACTGACCCAGCGAGACGCTGATTCTGCTCATGCCCGCCAGGACGACATGATAACCGTCGCCTGCGTTCAGGATCAAGAGTTGTCCATATGACCGAAAGGGCCCCGCATACAAGACACTGCCATCGGCCGGCGCGGTGACGATGGCGCCCGATTGTGTCGCAACCATGTCGCCGAGCATCACGCCGCCACTATCGTCCTTCTCACCGAACTGTCGCGTGATGCGCCCGGTGACCGGCAAGGCGATCTGTCCGCGCAGCGCCGAGAAGGGTGCGGCCGCCATCAACCGGTTGGCTTCCGGCAGTGCGGCCAGTTCGGCAGCGCGCGCACGTTCCTCGTCGCGCCTGGCGGCTTCGTCCTCGCGGCGGCTTTGCTCGGCCTGCTTTTCCAGACCGGCGATCAAGTCCTTGAGGCTGGTCGCGCGGGCGGCCAGATCCTCCGACCGCATCCGTTCCTCGACAAGCGCCGACTCCGCCTCGACCTGCAGCCGCTGCTTTTGTTCCTGTAGCAAAGTGAGGCGCTTCTTTTCGGCGAGCTGCTCGCCGACGGAGGTCACCAGCTTCTGCCGCTCGGCCTCGATGGAAGCGGTGACGCGTGACATCTCCTTCATGTCGGCCATGAGGATTTCGGTCTCGGCGCGCAGTTCGGGCACCACCGCACCGAGCAGGATCGCGCTGCGCACTGAGGACAGGGCGTCCTCCGGCTTCACCAGGATCGCCGGCGGCGGGTTGAGGCCCATGCGCTGCAGCGCGCCCAGCACCTCGGCCAGCACGCCGCGACGCGCAAGAAGCGAGTTGTGGATGCCTTCCTTCTGCTCCTTCAGCCCTTCCAGGCGCCCGGTGATATCTTCGATGTCCTGGCTGAGCTTCTTTTCCGTCATCGCCGACTGGATCAGGGCTGCGGTGATGCTCGCATAATCCTTCTTGACCTTGGCGACATCGGCCGCGAGCGAGTTCATGCGCTCGGCCGAGATGCCGATCTCGTGCGTGACCTGCTCGTATTCGGCCTGGCGCTCGGCGCGGCTGGTCGCAATCGCGGCTGTGGTATCGCTAGCGGAGGAAGGGTCCGCAACCGGGTCTTCGGCCTGGGCAGCGGACAGGGTAAGGGCAAATGCGGTCGCGGCGATCATGCCGCGGCATGCCCAGCTGAACCTTCCCTTGTTGACCGCTATCTTCGACATCCGACGCGCTGCACGTTTCTGGCCGACCTTAGTGGCCGCATCGTTAACGAACAATCAACCATGATGGGGGCGAGCGGGCCGGCAGCCAAAAAAAAATTGTCGGCAAACGGCCGATCGACCTGCTCAGGCCCGATGATAGGGGTGGCCGGAAAGAATGGTAGCGATGCGATAGAGCTGTTCGGCCAGCATGATGCGCACCAGCTGGTGCGGCCAGGTCAGCGCGCCGAAGGACAGCGTCAGCGCAGCACTTTCGCGCAAGGACGCATCATGCCCGTCCGGCCCGCCAATTGCGACCACCAGGTTCTTCTGGCCGCCATCGCGCAGGCTGCCGATCCGGGCCGCCAGATCTTCGGAGGAGATGTTCTTGCCGCGCTCGTCGAGCAGGATTAGCGCCGCGCCCGACGCCAACTGCGCCTGCAGCTTCTGAGCTTCTTCGCGCTTGCGCTCGTTCACGCCCTGCGCGCGGCTCTCCGGCGTCTCGACGACGCCGGCAAATTCAAGCCCGATTGCCGGACCACTCTTGGCGAAACGGTCGAAATAGCGCTCGGCCAATTCCTTGTCGGGGCCGGCCTTCATCCGGCCCACGGCATGTACGGCAATCTTCATCCTGTCCTGACCGAAGAAACGGAGTGGTTAATGTACCGTTTCTTCCTCAAGGTCCGGCGCCAACCACATCTTTTCAAGATTGTAGAAGTCGCGGACTTCGGGGCGGAAGACGTGGACGATGATATCGCCCGAATCGATCAGGACCCAGTCGGCCGATTCCAGCCCTTCAACGCGCGCATTGCCGAGGCCGGCATCCTTGAGCGCCTTGAGCAGGTGGTCGGCCACCGCCGCAACATGACGATGCGAGCGGCCCGAGGCGACGACCATGTGGTCGGCCAGGCTCGACTTGCCATAGAGATCGATGGGGACGATGTTTTCGGCCTTGGAGTCTTCCAGACTGGCAAGGACTGTTTCCAGGGCGCGGGACACGGCTTCAAGTCCGTTCATCCCTGCCGGCGAAGGCATGATGCTTGCCTTCTTCCTCAGTGCTGTTCTCAGTGTCTTTCCTTTCGAAACAAGAACAACCGAACGTCCTGCGTGACGTGCAGAACACCTATTAAATAGGCAGAATCGCGCGACACTTTCAAGACGCGGCCCCGCTGGGAGCCTGAAGTCGTGAATGTGGTCGCTGGGCGCCCGGTTTCAACCCCTTTAAACGGAATTTGTCGGGCTTTGCAGCCGCCAATTGCGTCCCCTGTCAGCCGAACCGGTCAGCGGCCCACAGGCTCGTCGCCATCGGGCGCAAAAGCGAGATCGACAGGCAACGGCGCCTGCGCCGTCATCGGTGCGAAACCGCTCATGCTTTCGGCCTCAACCGGGCGGCTCGTCAAGACGCGCCAGATGACGAACAGGCCGAAAACCACCGCAATGACGATCGCCACATACATGAAGGACTGGGTGCCGTAGACGGCGGTCAGCACCGTGCCGATGCTTGGTATGATGAAGCCCGACACCGACCAGGCAAACAGCATGCTGCTCGACAGCGTCACCAGGTCGTCGCGGCCGGCGCGATCATTGGCATGCGCGCTGGAGATCGAGTAGATGGATTCGCCCGCCCCGCTCCAGGCCACATAGACAACGATCACCAAGGCAAGTGCGGCGCCGTCGACGGCGTGAGCGGCAAGACCGGCGAGCAGCACCAGAAGCGCGGCCGCGATCAGCACATAGCGGCGATCGGTGCGGTCTGAAATCCAGCCGAAGGGAATCTGGAACAGCAGCGTGCCGAGCGGCATGGCGAACATCAGCGTCGCCACCTCCTGCTGGCTGTAACCCTTGGCCGTGGCATGGATCGGCGCGAAGCCGGAGATCATCATCGACAGGCCGCCGACAGCCATCATGCCGGCAATGCCGACCGGCGAAATGCGCCAGGCGCGCCGGAAGGCCACCGATGCCGACTCCGGCGGGGGCGGCGGGCGCAGCCGCGTCATGCCGACCGGCAGGATCGACAGCGCGGTGAACACGATGCCCACCATCGGCGCCTGCGAGGTGTTGATGTCGACAAAGCTCAGCAAATAGGAGCCGACGCCGAGCCCGACCACATAGGCGACATAGAAGATCGCCATCACCCGTCCGCGAATATGGTTGCCGATGGCATCGTTGAGCCAGCTTTGCGAGACGATGAAGAGCGCGCAGATGGCAAAGCCGTAGAGCGCCCGCGCGCCGACCCAGACCAGCGGATAGGGTCCGGCCCCGACCGCGGCGTTCGACAGCACGATCAACGCCGACATCACCATGAAGGCGCGCGCATGGCCCACGCGCCGCACGATGCGGCCGGTGAGCAGGCAGCCGGCGATGCCGCCGGCCGAAAGGCTGGTCACGATAATCGCCGCCCAGGTCGGCGGCAGTCCGGCCACGCCAAGGCGTACCGGGATATAGGCGAACATCAGGCCGTTGCCGATGGCGATCAGGGCCATGGAGATGACGACGCTGGCAATGGCGATCGCCGGCGCGGTGTTTTCGCCCGGCAGTGCGGTCTCGACCATTTCGCCAGTCTGGTTCATGCCCGCAGACTGCCCGTCGCGTGGGCCCGGCGACACGGCAAAAGCGACATCCTTTCGCCGGAGCGACCCTGGACCGGCGTTTGCCTGGCGCTGGCGCAAAGCTGGCCTAAGGCCTCTTTGCCCCATTGCGGATTTCGGTCGAGGACAGCAGCGAGCGTCGGCCATGGATAAAAGTCCAGGCGGGCGCCTGCATGCGCGCCAGGCGTGGCGCAGCGGATTCGTCGACACGCGCATAGGCGAATGCCTTGGCGACCACCGACGACAGGAAGGACAGCGTCGAACCCGGCCGGTCTATGACTGCGATCGGGAAGGTCATGACGATCTGCCGCCAGCGCTGCCAGCGGTGAAAATCGCGCAGATTGTCCGCCCCCATGATCCAGACGAAATCGACGCCCGGATTGCGCGCCTTGATCAGCGCCAGCGTGTCGGCGGTGTAGCGCACATGATAGCTCGCCTCGAAAGCGGTCACTTTCATGCGCGGGTCGCGTGCGATCGCTTCAGAGAGACGGATGCGTTCTGCGAGAGGGGCGAGCTCGTTCGTGCTTTTCAGCGGATTGCCGGGCGTGACCATCCACCAGAGTTGGTCGAGCCGCAGCCGCCGCATGGCGATCTCGGCAACCAGCGCATGGCCAGCGTGCGGCGGATTGAACGAGCCGCCGAACAGGCCGACCTGCATGCCCTTTTCGGCATGCGGCATGCGCAGATATTTCTGGTCGACCCCCAAATGCACGACGTCAGGCATCCCCTTCTTGCGCGTGCCACGCGGAAGGTCGACGGCCGACTATGCGTGCGCCCCTCACGCGAACGTCACGGGCGCACCTGCCCCGTTCCGCGCACGCGGTACTTGAAGGAGGTGAGTTGCTCGACGCCGACCGGCCCGCGCGCATGCATCTTGCCGGTGGCGATGCCGATCTCGGCGCCCATGCCGAACTCGCCGCCGTCGGCGAACTGGGTCGAGGCGTTGTGCAGCAGGATCGCCGAGTCGATCTCGTTGAAGAAGCGCTCCACGGCGGCCGCATCCTCAGCGACGATGGCCTCGGTGTGATGTGACGAATAGGTCTCGATGTGCTCGATGGCGCCGGCAACGCCGTCCACCAGCTTCGCCGAGATGATGGCGTCGAGATATTCCGTCACCCAGTCGGCATCGGTCGCGGGCTTGGCGTCGGCAAAAGCCTTCAGCACTTCCTCGTCGGCGTGGATTTCGCAGCCCGCCTGACGCAGAGCCTCCAGCACCGGCACCAGATGCGTGCCGGCCACGGCCCGATCGACCAGCAGCGTCTCGGCTGCGCCGCAGATGCCGGTACGGCGCATCTTGGCGTTGACGGCGATCTTTACCGCCATGCCCAGGTCGGCCGACTTGTCGATATAGAGATGGCAGATGCCTTCGAGATGGGCGAACACCGGCACGCGCGCCTCGTTTTGCACGCGCTCCACAAGGCTCCTGCCGCCGCGCGGCACGATCACGTCGAGATTGCCCGACAGACCCTTCAGCATCTCGCCAACGGCGGCGCGATCGGTGGTCGGCACCAGCTGGATCGCATCTTCCGGCAAGCCGGCGGCCCGCAGCCCTTCGACCAGGCAGGCATGGATGGCCGCCGAAGAATTCAGCGAGTCCGAGCCGCCGCGCAGGATCACGGGATTGCCTGCCTTGAGGCACAGCGCACCGGCGTCCGCCGTCACATTCGGGCGGCTCTCATAGATGACGCCGATGACGCCGAGCGGCGTTCGCACGCGCTCGATATGGAGGCCGTTCGGGCGGTCCCATTCGGCAATGACTTCGCCGACAGGATCACGAAGCTCGGCAATCGCACGAACGCCTTCGGCCATATCGCGGATGCGCTTCGGGTCGAGTTTCAGCCGGTCCATGAAGGAGCCGCTCAAGCCCGACTGCTCGCCGTTCTTCACGTCGATGGCGTTAGCCGCAAGAATCTTGTCTTCGCCCCGCAGGATGGCATCGGCCATGGCCAGCAGCGCGTCGCGCTTGCGGTCGGCGCTGGCGACGGCAAGTGGTCGGGCGGCGGCGCGTGCCTTGCGGCCGAGCGCTGCCATCAGCGCGACCGTGTCCTGCCCGGATTTGTCACTTGCCATCAGCATGGCTCACCCTTCCGCCTGCGCCGTTTCGGTGTGGCTCACCACCAGGTCGTCACGATGGATCATAGCCGAGCGCGCTTCATAGCCAAGCACATCGGCGATCTCGTTGGTCTTCAACCCCGCGATCCTTACGGCATCCGCCGCGTCATAGGCAACAAGGCCGCGCGCGATCTCGCGGCCCTCGGGGCTGATGATCGCCACCGTGTCGCCGCGCGAGAAATTGCCCTCGACCCGCTTCACGCCGGCCGGAAGCAGCGATTTGCCGGACAACAGCGCGTCGATCGCGCCCACATCCACCATCATCCGGCCTGCCGGCTCGAGCTGGCCGGCGATCCAGGTCTTGTAGCCCTTCACCGGGTTGGCGCTCGGCTTAAAGAAGGTGGCGCGCTCGCCGCGATCGATGGCACCGAGCGGGCTGAGCCGCGTGCCGGCGGTGATGATCATGGCCGTGCCCGCAGCCGTAGCAATCTTGCCGGCGTCGAGTTTGGTCCGCATGCCGCCGCGTGACAGCTCGGACGCGGCCGCCCCAGCCATCGCCTCGATGTCGGGCGTGATCCGCTCGACCTGCGGGATGAATTTTGCCGACGGATCGAGGGCCGGCGGCGCGGTGTAGAGCCCGTCGATGTCGGAGAGCAGGACGAGCAGGTCCGCCCCCATCATGGTTGCGACGCGTGCGGCAAGGCGATCATTGTCGCCATAGCGGATTTCGCTCGTTGCCACCGTGTCGTTCTCGTTGATGACCGGCACGGCCTTCATCTTGAGCAGAGTGGAGATGGTCGCGCGCGCATTGAGATAGCGGCGGCGCTCCTCGGTGTCGCCGAGCGTCACCAGAACCTGCCCGGATTTCAATCCGTTGCGGCCAAGCTCATCCGACCACGCGCCGGCGAGCGCGATCTGCCCGACGGCGGCGGAAGCCTGGCTTTCCTCAAGCTTCAGCGCGCGCTTGCCCAGGCCCAGAATGGTGCGGCCGAGCGCAATCGCGCCCGAGGAAACCACCAGCACCTCGCATCCTGCCTCGGTGAGCACGGCGATGTCGTCGGCAATCGAGGCCAGCCAGTCGCGCTTCAACCCGGTCGAGCGATCGACCAGCAGGGCCGAGCCGATCTTCACGGTAATGCGCTTGTATTTCTTCAGCGGCTGCAGGCTCATGGCGATCCCCTATCTCTGCCACCGCTCGTCGGCCTCGCCCGGCTCGTTTTCAACCCGGGCCGACTGCACCTCTGCCATCAGCGCGCGCAGCACCGCCTCGACGCCTTCGCCGGTTACGGCGGAAATCATCATCGGCGTCGTGCCGGTGGCTCGCTTCAGCGAGGCAAGCTTCTTCTTGCGGCTGTCGGCATCGAGCGTGTCGATCTGGCTCAGCGCCACGATTTCCGGCTTTTCAGCTAGGCCGTTGCCATAGGCTTCCAACTCGCCGCGCACGGTCTTGTAGGCCTTGCCGGGGCTTTCCTCCTGCGCGGAAACGAGGTGCAACAGCACTCGCGTGCGCTCGACATGGCCAAGAAAGCGGTCGCCGATGCCCACGCCTTCATGTGCGCCTTCGATCAGGCCGGGAATGTCGGCGATGACGAATTCGCGCGCGTCGATGCGGGCGACGCCCAGGCCCGGATGCAGCGTGGTGAAGGGATAGTCGGCAATCTTCGGCTTGGCCGCGGTTACCGCTGCCAGGAAAGTCGACTTGCCGGCATTGGGCAGACCGACCAGTCCGGCATCCGCAATCAGCTTCAGCCGCAGCCACACCCATTTTTCCTCGCCGGGAAGGCCGGGATTGGCACGGCGCGGCGCCTGGTTGGTCGAGGTCTTGAAATGCTGGTTGCCGAAGCCGCCATTGCCGCCGGCCGCCAGTCGGAAGCGCTGGCCGACCTGGGTCAGGTCGCAGATCAGCGTCTCGTTGTCTTCTTCATAGACCTGTGTGCCGACCGGCACCTTCAGCGTGATGTCGGCGCCCTTGGCACCGGTCATGTTGCGGCCCATGCCGTGAATGCCGGTCTTGGCCTTGAAGTGCTGCTGGTAGCGATAGTCGATCAGCGTGTTCAGCCCTTCGACGACTTCCAGCCAGACGTCACCGCCACGGCCGCCATCGCCGCCGTCCGGCCCGCCGAACTCGATGAATTTTTCACGGCGGAACGAGACGCTGCCAGCGCCCCCGTCGCCGGATCGGATATAGACTTTTGCCTGGTCGAGGAATTTCATCGGAAACTGGCTTTTCGCTACTGTCGGTTTTGTTGGGACCTGCTCTAGCGCAAAGAATGCACGAGGGCGAGTGCGGGATTTACCGTTCCCATACTCGGAAACAGCGAGGGACGGGCATGAAACTGGTCACCTACAACATCCAGTACGGCATTGGCCGCGACAAGAAATTCGATTTGCCGCGCATCGCGGCAAGCCTCGAAGGCGCCGATATCGTCGCGCTGCAGGAGGTGACGCGTAATTTTCCGCGCAACGGCGGCGCCGATCTCGTGGCCGGCCTCGCAGAACTCCTGCCCGACATGTTCCACGTCTACGGCCCGGCCATGGATGTCGATTTCGGCCTGCGCGACGCAAGCGGCCGGCCGGTCAACAAGCGCCTGCAATTCGGCAATATGGTGCTGTCGCGCTGGCCGATCGCCGCCTCGCGCAACCTGCTTTTGCCGCGCACGCGCCGCTTCAACCGCGGCAATCTCCAGCGTTCGGCACTGGAGGCGCTGATCATGGCTCCGTCCGGCCCGCTGCGCGTCTATTCGGTTCATCTCGATCACATCAATCACGAGGAGCGTTCGGCCCAGATCCGGCATCTGAAGGAGCGCGTCTATGCCTATCCCATGGAGGGCGGCGCCATCACCGGCTCGGCCGAATATGGGTTTCCCGAGCTGCCCTGCCCGGAAGAATTCGTTCTGATGGGCGATTTCAACATGGTCCAGGGATCGCCCGAATATACCCTGATGGCCGGAGAGGCCGATTATGCCGAGGGTCGCCAGATCGTTGCCCACCACCCCGTCGACGTCTTTTCGCTGACCGAAGGTGCGCCGGACGGCGCGATAAGCTGGATCGACGACGAGAAGCCCGAAGACAACCGGCTGATCGATTTCGCCTTCGTCCACGCAAGCCTTTCAGGCCGCGTCAGGCGAAGCTGGATCGACGCATCCGCGACAGGCTCGGACCACCTGCCAATCTGGTTCGAGCTGGAATGAACGGCCGGCGGACCGGCCGCTCATTTTCTTTCCTGCACATGTGCGCCGTTGCCGGCGTCGCGATTTGCGCTGCGACTTCGTTCAAAGCCGGGCCCATGTACGCAGGCTAACCCAGGTCTTGCGGTCGAGGCGGTAGCGTTCGACCGGCACCTTGCCGCCGACGAGCGAGTTCAGCATGCCCTGGCCGGCATACTGGAAGCCGCACTTGTGGATGACCCGCCGCGAGGCCGGATTGATGACCCGGCAGGAGGCGTGCAGCACGTTGATGTTCGTCGCGCGGAAGGCGAGGTCGACCAGCGCGTGTGCAGATTCCGTCGCATAGCCGCGGCGCCAGTAGGGCTCGCCCATCCAGTAGCCGAGCTCGAGCCCGCGATCGGTGGCGTTGAGCCCGGCGCAGCCGACGAATGCGCCGGTTTCGGCCAGCGTCACCGCATAGACGCCACCGGCATGGCGCGACAGCGACGACCGGGTGAGGAAGGAGCGTGCCTCCGCCTCTCCGTACGGGTGAGGCATGCGCGAAAGCATTTCGGCAATGCGCGGATTGTTGGCGAGCGTCACCAGCTCGGCCACGTCGTCTTCATGCGGCGGGCGCAACACCAGCCGCTCGGTGACGAGCACCGGGCAATCTATGACCAGACTCTCGTCTTCGAAGTCCTCCGATTCGGCAACCATTTCTAGGTATCCTCCAGGCAATGAAAAAGGGGAGCTGGGCGACCCATCTCCCCCGATCCTTTTTCTGGATTCTACCAGACACCGGTCCCGAGATGGGGCGCCGGTGTTTTGGTGCGGAACCGGCTACTCCGCGGCTTCTGCAATCGGATTAACCGATACATAGGTTCGGCCGTTGGCTTTCTTGCGGAAAGCAACCGCACCGGCTTCGAGCGCAAAAAGGGTATGGTCAGTGCCCATGCCGACGTTCACGCCGGGATGCCACTTGGTACCGCGTTGACGAATGATGATGTTGCCCGGAACGACAGCTTCGCCGCCGAACTTCTTCACGCCGAGGCGCTTGGATTCCGAGTCGCGACCGTTGCGCGACGAACCGCCAGCTTTCTTATGTGCCATTGGTTTACTCCTTCAGTCCTCGAACTTACTCGTTTTCCGCCGCGGCAGCAGCCTTTTTCGGCGCGGCCTTCTTGGCGGGCTTCTCGGCAGCTTCAGCAGCAGCAGCCTTCTTCGCCGGCTTGGCACCGCCCGTCAGGATTTCGGAAATCTTGATGACGGTTTCGTGCTGGCGATGGCCGCGCTTGCGGCGCGAGTTCTGGCGACGACGCTTCTTGAACGCGATGACGGTTGCGGCGCGGCCCTGCTCGACCACTTCCACCGCCACGGTGGCGCCTTCCACGAAGGGAGCGCCGATCGAGACGTCCGCACCGTTGCCCACTGCGAGCACTTCGGTGATTTCAATCACGTCGCCAGCATTGGCGTCGATCTTGCCGACGGTGATGACGTCGTTGGCGGCAACGCGATACTGCTTGCCACCCGTCTTGATGACTGCGAACATTTTTTGCCTTTCGCTGTTCGGTCCGACCTCTTTGAACGCGGGGAGCGTTCGGGTCGTCTTTTTGTCAGTCTTGGGGTTCAAATCGAATCCGACGCGGGCAAGACCCTCGCCGGAACTGTGCGCGTGTAACCGAAGGGGCGCATCGAGTCAAGGCGACCCACAAATAAGTCGCGAAGGGGCCTTGTGCATCGCATCGCGACTCGTTATCTACTGCGCCGCGCCGGTAACGGCCCGACCACAGTTGCGGAGAAGTGGCAGAGTGGTTGAATGCACCGCACTCGAAATGCGGCATAGGTGCAAGCCTATCGGGGGTTCGAATCCCTCCTTCTCCGCCATCCCCCTCTCTTCAAGCTAAGCGGCTGATTTAATTGGGTTCTTATCGGGAGCCCTTAAGGTCGGTGCCCCACGCTGGTGCCCCAAATTGTCATCAAAAGAAGCCGTTTTGCTCGGCCAGGCTCAGTAGCCGGCCTCTACGAGCAAAATGGAGCGTTAGATCGCATAGTAAATCCAGCGACTCCACAAGCGCAGCCTCCCCTTCGCTCTCCTTGAGGCCCGCGCCATGAACACACTTCGAGCGTAGATCATACAGCTTCTTGGTGCGACTCAATCTCGCTTCCTGGTCTGCACGATCCGTTCCGAGGAGTATGGCGACGAGATATGAAATTCGATGACGCAACTCGTGATCAAGCCCTAGTAGCGCCTCTATGCCGCTCCAGATGCTCGCCATGCGGGCGGGCAAGAACGGCTCTTTGTGGTTTCCGGCCGCCACAATAGCGGCATGCGCAAATCGATCATTGTCAAGTAAGTTCATAAATCCGGCGTGATCTTCCGCGCATTGAGCTAGTTCGTTCTTGGAAAGGGCCTAGGCTCCCAAAAAGCAGCTGGATAGATACGCATGTCTTGAACGGTCAGACGGTCTCCCACGCGGCCAAAGGGGCCGAACAGCGGATGTCTGCCGATGATCGAGAGATGGACAAACACCCATTGCGAATTCCAGGCGTTGATAACAGCCTCCTGTGACGTGTCGCCGTCCACGTCCAACTCGAATGTGACATGCGGGGCTAGCGAGCAAAGGAAGCCGTAAGTTCGCTGGGTGTCGGCCAATCCCTCCAACTGCCGAAAGTCGCAGTCAAGGCGCGTAGGACGAAGGGAAAACTCGCGGGTGATCTGAAATTCAACGTCCAGCGTCAGCCCAATTCCGAGCGTACAGGCTATACCCAAGGTTTTGTCCACCCCTGCCGGAAATATCCATTACCTGAGTCGCAGAATACGAGCTTCTCTGCAAGGCAGCCTCTGGGCCGCAGCATTCTTTCGGGAGCCGCCGCCACTCTTGCGGATCACTCCATGTCTGGCACATCGCCCGCCTGCCGTCTCGATGCGGCGGGCTTTCTTCGTTTCATAGAATACAGCCCCATCTGCGCCGGGGCCAAATGGCTGCTGCGGTTACAGATTAGAACTTGTAGTTTGATGCCAGCCCTGCCCGTTACGTTCGATCTGCCTCGGCCAATATCCGAAAGACACTTGCCCGGCTGATCCCCAATGCCGCCACAATGTCATTCGCGGACTTTCCCTCCGCCCGAAGCTGCATAACCTCCTCCGCCTTTGCGCGGGCCGTGGGCTGCCTGCCTTTGTATTTGCCATCCACCTTAGCCTTCGCGATGCCTTCCCGCTGGCGCTCTAGCATAAGCTCGCGCTCAAACTCCGCGATGGACCCCAGCAAGTTGAGCATGAGCTTGCCGGTAGGGGTGGAGGTGTCGAGGTTCATGGCTAGGATGCGAAGCCCAACGCCTTTCCTCCGAAGTTCCTCCGTGATCGATACAAGGTCTGCCACCGAGCGAGCCAGGCGGTCCAGCTTCGTGACTACGAGCGTGTCGCCCTCTCGCACCCACTCAATGGCAGCCTCAAGCTGGGGGCGCGTGGCGGCCACGGAAGAAAGCTCCTCGCGGAATATCTTAGTGCAGCCCGCTTGTTCCAGGTCTCGAAGCTGGGCCGCGAGCCCTGCCTTTTGGTCGGTGGTGGAGGTGCGGGCGTAGCCAACAAGTGCGCTATTGGTCATCTTGGTTGGTCTCCGATTGGCCAGCGTTGCTCATCGCCATTTGAACTGGCTGGGCGAAAGAGGTTTCGACTCGGGAAAAACCTCAGGGGCGAGCTTGCAAAATGCCTTAATCACCTCGTCGCCGCTCTCCGGTGAAAAGATCGCTTCATGCCAGATGCCGCGCCGGCCCTGATGCAAGCTGGCGATAACGATTGTCCCGAAGCCTTCCCTGCTCGCCTTGAATGCGAATTTGAGCGTTGGCTGGTGTTTCATGGCTATTCGCCTCCTTCGGGCGAAAGTTTAACAAGTATTTCTTCCCCGATTTCCGCAACCAATGGCTCGGATATCTTCAAGGCGTAGGGTTGGCGCGACGATCTGTCAGCCCGCCATGCAGCAAACACTTCGCCAATCTTAGTGCGGGCGTAGTGTGGCGTGACGAGGGCCACTACCGTCCCGCCATATGCCGGCCTGAGGTCCGCTAGGTTAACCGAAAAGCTGCCGTGACCACCCCCTTCTAGATCGCTGAAACGGTGGCGGAGGTCGCCCAGGCCGTGTGGCGTCTCGGGTCCCGGCTCATCCTCCGCAAAGAGGGCAAGAGCATCTGCAGGAATGGGTGTGCTGTGGTCGGCTTCGAAGCTGAAAGGCGTTCTCTTGGGAACAAGGGAAAGATGCATGTCGGCAGTCTCCTCACGTAACCCGGCAAGCGCACAATTGCGCCAACCATGTGAGACTATATTGTGAGACTTAGCGGCAATCTGTCAAGAGACTATTTGTGTGAGACTTAAATGGCCGACCTTAAGGGGACTCACATGGGCTTGCCCTAGTGAGACGGTGTGGCCGTGAATGAGCTTTTCCGGCGCTATTTCAGTGGACCGTCTCCAAGGACCGCGCCTATGCGGTTGCGTAACTTGGACCGGAGTTCCGCTGGGGTTCGCCAGGTGATGTGGTTGAATTGGCGGGTGTCAAAATGGACGTGATTTATGTGATCCTCGCGGCACGTCCAGATTACTGGGATTCCCAAGCCTTGCGCATAGCCTGCTTCGTAGTAGACCCCACCACGGGGAACCGCCGTCTTGTCTTGTCCTTCTCCGACTAGGCCACAGGTGAAATCCGCGACAACAAAGCGGGAGCGCCTAATTTCCGCAATGATTTCGTCGTCAATCTTGTTGTTATGTTCCTTCTGGTCGATCCTGATAGGGCGGTAGCCTGAGTCCACGATGGCCGGGGCTATTGCCTCCTCGTATGCTGCCGCAACTTCCGGCCCAAACCACATTGCAACGAACGCCTGATGCGAGTTCCTGGGCCGTTCGCGCAGCTTCTCCAGATGGGTGTGACCATCGAAGGTGAGTGAGAGGCCGCCCGTGTCATCAACTAGGAGACCCTGCTCCCGAGCAAACTTGATAAGCGCCTTCACCTCTCGAATCTCGATTGACTCGGTGGCCGCCAAAAGCGCGTCATGATTCGCCCAATGTGAGTTGGCGGGCGGCGGGGCACCGGGAGATATGGCGATCACCTGCGCATAGTATCGCATTCCTTTCCCTAGGGTCGGTGTTTGTTCCGACACCATTTTCAGGAGTCTATCGCGGCGTTCCGTCAGGGTTAGAGGGGGGGCCGATTTGGCATTCTCAACCTCTGTCGAAGTTACCAAGGGCCACTCACTACCGGCTTGATGCTGATCCACCAGCCACGAGGTTAGGCGGGCTTTCTGTCGATCATCCAGAAAAGCAAGCATAGCCTTCGCCGACCCCGTGATTTCATAAGCTCCGCCAGCTCGTGGACTGTCAAATTGGAGGCGGTCGCCAGAACGCCCGCTATCGAAAGTGCGAGCCCTCCAAATTGCACATGGATCGGTCAAAGCATCTCTCCCCCTTCAAGTCTGCGTCAGTATGGTGCAGCTTGGTGCAAAGGTCACGCTTCTCTACGGTGCCAATCTCCTGCCTCACAGCGCATGTCGTGTTGCCCTGATGGGACGGCGTGAGGACCAGGCAGCGGGACGCTGGGCCACCGAAATGGCCAACTGAGGGGTGGTACGGGGGGAACGGTCGGCTCAGCCCCCACGTTGAGTATGTCTCGCATGGGTGACCCCAATTTTCATTGGATATCGTTGCTTGCGGGGTTCAGGTCGTGTTGCTGATGCGCGAGATGTGTGTTCTTTTTTTGTTCCGAGGATGAAACCTGTAGAGGGAAAAGCGTGACGAACACTGATTCTATAAACGGGATTTACTTGGCTTTCTTTACGGGCACCTATGGCAACTCAATCGCCATGTTTCTCTTCAAGGACGGGGTGGTTAGTGGTGCGGATGCCGGAGGCGGCACCTACGATGGCACATTTTCGCCGACGCAAGACGGGCTGAATGTTGACGCGATCATCAAGTTTTCACTCTCAATCGGCAACCAATCGATCACGGGGGCATCGGCCATGAGCGAGCCCATTACGATTGACGTACCGCTGCGCTTGCCTGTTCGGTTAGATCGTGAGGACACTTTCAGAATTGACACGCTGATAGGGCCTATCAATGCGAAATTCCAAAAGCTTCGGGAGCTATGATGCGAGAGGACTTGTTCCTGGGACTGCGTTGGGTTGATCTCGTTACTATTGCGGCCATCGTGCTTGGCCCAATTTTGGCTGTTGCAGCGGATAGATTTCAGCGGCAATGGGCAGAGAAGCGACAAAGACGTTTGGAAGTGTTTCGAGACCTTATGCGCACACGTAAGGCCCGACTAGACCCAATGCATGTGGGGGCTCTTAATCTCGTGGACCTTGAATTTTACGGATGTCGCCCCGTTACGGGCGCGTTACGGACCTATATCAACCACCTCTTCTCTCCTATGCCAAATCCAGATGAACACGACCGTTTCAGTGAGCAGCGAAATGACTTGCTGATGGACCTGTTGCACGAGATGGGAAGGGAGCTTGGCTATTCGTATGACCGCCGTGATCTTGAACGCCTATCCTACGGGCCGCGCGGCTGGACTGATGACCAAGACCTCCAGCGGCACAACATGACATTGCTAAATCAGATGTTACAGGGGCGGATAGCGCTTCCCGTGACCCCGATGCAGCCGACTGCACAAAACCCTTTTCCGCCTGCCCCAGCCATCAAAGACACGGCACCTCCAGCCGGCAATTGATAAGGTGACCAAGTTGGCAGGCAATGATTGTATCTCGCGGGGGTGGCCGCCTCATTTCCCATCATGCCTGCCTTACTGGCCACCTTACTAGGTCGGTATCTCCCTTCCCTCCCTCGTAGCCCATGGCCACCTAGTGGATGGGTTGCCAGGTGGGTGGGCATGAAAGTGTGCGCGAGGGGTGCCGCCAAGTGTCCAAGCGGGTGCCTTTGAGGGCAGTAATGCAAGTGACCCCGTTGCCCTCCTTTATGGAGAGTGGAGGTTGGAGGGGTCTATGCAGTATGCAGTAACTCTAAAGCACACCCGGAGGGCCCCCGTCATATAGTATGGGGTAACTTTCATTGATTTCCTTGAGGAATTTCCCTCAGTGGTACTTACGGCGAGAAAACACACAGAGAGAGCCCGAAGGCTCCCTCTGAGTTATGGCTGCTGCGGGCCCAAGCTCTTTTCAAGCTGCTGCCGCGTTATGTGAAGCTTGGCCACGGCACTTGGAGGCAGCACGCGGACGCCTCTACGGCGTTTGAGGAGGAAGGGCTGAAGGGCAACACCCTCTTCGAGCAGCGCCACCACCTGCCCAACTCGCAAGTAGCCGGGGGTCACTGTGGTGCTTCCAACCTGAACGGACCACGTTACGATGTCCCCAACGCTGAGAGCGAAGCCGAAAGAGTCTTTGCCCATCATCGTTTGGTGATCCTCGCTGTCTGCGCTCTGGTATCGCCTTTGCGGCCCGTGGAGCCCAAGAAGCGAAGGGCGCAGAAGGTTTCCCCGCCGCGCCCCCTTTCAAGCTGTTTCATTCCGTCAACGGCGTTATGTCAGGGCCACCTTATCGCCTACGCGAAGCGCATTCCCCATAGCATCCGTCATTGCATCTTTTTCCCGCTGCTTTCCGGTTTCGCTACCGGTCCCATACCGGGATCAAGATTGGCCCCACTGTTGCTCCTCGCCGAAAAGGGCTTAGCCGCCGCTTGAGGTGCCGGCCCCAAGAGTGCCTTAAGGTCCACCCCGAAGCTGTCCCCTATCTTCCCGATGGAGGGCCTCTCTGGCTGGATGGGACGGGCCGCCGCATAGGCAGCTCTCACCCGCATGGTCTCCCTCAGGAACGCCTCTCGGACCACAGGGTCACGCTTCAGGCGTTTGAGGGCGATGCTACGATAGCGTGAGGTGACATCGTGCAGTATCCAGAGCTTGGTGCCCTTGGTTGCCGCATCGCCGTCAGGGGCACGCTTATAGCTCTCCGACTGCACCCGCCTCGCCACCACCCTCTTCAGGGGAAGGACCTTAGGCGACGGCCTACCGGAAAGCTGCTGGTAGGCCTCATAGGCATTCTTGCCGTCCGCCATGGTGACATCCCGGAGGTCAACTCCATCATGCACCGGCTGAGGGCGGACGATTGTGGACCCACCTTCGAGGGCGAGGCGCTGGACTTCACGGTCCACAACGCTGTCCTCATCGGAAGTCCAAAGGCCCTTGCGGGTGAGCATCGGGTCTCCCGCCCAGTCGTACCGCGCGGGCACCTTCTCAGACAGGCCGGGGATCGTGGCCATCACCTTATCGGTAACGTCACGGGCCTCCCTCAAGTACGGGTCGGGGTTGACCTGACGGAGGGCCGCTGAGAACGGGATGAAGTTGGCGACCGTCTGGCCAGCCCAGCGGCTCATATGCCGGTCAGGCTCCATGATAGCGTCAAGTGCGTCCCCCAGGCCGGAAAGATAGGTCTTGCTGGTGAACTGTTTGGCGAGCGCCAGACTGAGACCGCCGATGGCCGAGGCAACACCGGCATCTTCTTCGCCACCTTCGCCCATGTTGTGAATTGCGTCTTGGATGTCCGCGATGATGCCAAAGGGGATCGCTATGGGGTCATACCGGCCATAGGGCACATAGGTTTTGGACCCGTCCGCGTTCTCAAAGACGATGGAATAGGGCTGCCAACCGGTGGCCTTGAGTTCCGCCTGAGCCTTGTAGTCCGAGGGTCCCGCACCAGTTATCGTTCCGTTGGAGACAAGATAGGCGGCATAACCCATGAACAGGGTGCCCGTGGCCATTTGTCCATAAGCCTGGGCCTGCTGCTCCCTGCCCATCCTCCCCAGCCACATATCACGGAACTCCTTCTGGAACGCATTGAGGCCAGGGGTTAGCTTCCAGCCGTAGCGGAGAACATTGGCGGGGGTCTTCACAAACGGAAGGACCAGCCGCAATTCAGGGTGGTTGCCCACGGCCTGATGCACCGTCCTCCCCCATGTGCCCGCCAGTAGCTCTTGCTGGAAGGTGGCAATGTTGGCCTCCCTCAGCGCCCCCGCATCAACGCCCCGGCCCTCAGCGTCAAACGCCTTGTCCAGCTTGTCCCGCACGAAGCTCTGCACGAAGCTCTTCAGACCATCGCCCTCAAGCCCGCTCTCTGCCCCCTGCTTGACCGCCTCCATGTGCGCTCTGGCCATGACCGTGGAGCGATAGACCGTCTGCTTCACCAGCTCGTCCACCGTGCCGAGGGCCCGCGTAGGCATCCCCACCGTGTTGGTGGCAATCTGGAGGGCGTTATGGAGCACGTTGGGCACGCTGTCCCACGGCTTCCAGCTCCGCACGGGGACTGCATTAGGCGCACCTGTCTGCATCCCCCGCCACATTTCGGAGCGGTGGGGAGAGAGCACACTATCGTTGAGCATGAAGGCCTTACGAGCGAGCGTGAAGGCCTCTCCCAAGGACGTGCCCATATAGGCGTACTGCTTGACGCTCTCCTGAAGGATCGCTCGGCTCGGAGCATCGCCCTTGGCCGCCCCAATGACAGACCCAAGGATGCGCTCCAAGGGCCTTGCGCCGACCATATAGCTATTGGTCAGCATGTTGATGAGCTGGGTCTTCGGGCCGGACACCAGGTTGTTGATGAGGAGGAACTGGCCGAAGTCCACCGCTTTGGTCCACATGCTGGGGTTTGCCAGCTTGGCGATGTTACGGGGACTGCCCTGAGTGCTGACGAGAAGCTCCGCCAACTGGTCACCGTCAAGCTCCTTCAGCTTGGCGACATCCTCAGGCTTCAGCTTGAAGTCTCCCCTCATGCGCCGCACGGACCTCGCCGCGTTGGACGTGATGGACCGCGCCGAGCCGTAGACCGAGGCCGCTAGACTGAGCCGCTTCTTAAGTTCATCAACCGCCGCTTCCTTCCCACCGAACTCCGCGAAGTCCCCCATGCGTATCCGATTGGCCAGCGCATAGGTGTCTTGGAACATGCGGGCGGAGAGGAGATAGCCGGCTTCCATTTCGGCAACCATATGGCTGGCGTCTTTGCCGGCCTTCTGGATTTGACCGAGGAGGAGCGCGGGGTCATCGTCAAAGAGTGCCACCCGCTGGTCCACCAGCTTCGTGACACGCTCATCGGACAGCACATCACCACCCTTCATGCTGTCCAGGCGCTCTTCAGCGGCATCCACCACGCGGGCCATGAAGTCGTCCACATCGGCGTCACTGTTGAGCTTGACGTAAGGGATGCCATCACCCTTGCCGAAGGTGTGCCCTGCCTCCACCGCCTGGTACCAGCCACCGTGCTTCGTCATGGCGTCGGCATCAGCTTCCATCCCCGAGAGAACGGCAGCGGTGTCCTCGTCGGAGAACTTGATGCGGGGCTTGGCGCTAGGCAACGGGGTTTCCACACCGGCAGCCTGAGCGGCCTCGGTGGGGTTGGAGACCACTTGAACATCCACCGCCCCTGCTTGACTCAGAGGAGTCGCCTGAGGGGCTTCAGCGGTGGGGGTGGTACTCGTGGACCCCGCACTGTCTGGGTTCGCTGGCGGGGCCACTGCGCCTTGCTCAGCGCTTCGCTCCGCCTCCGTCTCCTTGGCCACGCTGGTCTCAAACTCAGCGGCCAGCCTTTCGGCCGCCGCTGTGTCGCCCTTACGCAGCGCCTTCCATATCTTCGTGCCGGCCATGAAGGTGCCGAGGATTGCAGCATCAAGCCCGATGCTCTCCAAGGCGGCCTTTACGCGGCCCTCGGCGGCACTGTCGCTGGGATCGGCCGCAAGCCACGCATTGAGCGGGTTGGCCAACGGGGTCCCCTGAATAAGGTTCGACAGGCGCTCCTCATGGGGATCGAACGCCACGGCACCCACGGTGGCAGCCTTGGCGCTCTCCAGCGCAACGCGGCCTTTGCGGGTGGCCTCAATGGCTCCGAGCCCCCGGCCAACCCAAGGCAGACCCTTGGCGATCCACCGGGCCTTGCCCAAGCCGATCATGCCCACGGCGAACTGCCCGATGCCGGCCGAGAAGCCATCCACAATGGATTGCTGGCGGCGGAGGTCCACGGTGTCCTCAACGGACTTGCGGAACTCCGAGCGGTCATCAGGCAGCGTATCGCCAAACAGGAAGTCCTTGGTCTCGAAGACGCCCTTCAGCGCACCCCCGGCCACCGCATCAGTGCTTGAAGGATCGGCCAAAGCCGGCTCCTGTGCGGGAGGCTGGGAGTAGCTGGTGCCGTCAGGGCGTAGGCCTTGAGCATCCAACTGGGTGGCGTCGGGCTTAGGTGGCGTGAGGCCCGCTTGTTCGGCCATGGACGCCAACGCCTCGGTGTCGAGCTGGGGCCCGCCTTCGGTAACCGGCGCTGTGGCTGGCTTAACGTTGGCTAGAAGCCGTTCGAACTCTGCTTGGTCCATGGTTAGGCCGCAGCCTGTTCTGCAAGGGCGCGTCGTGGGTCGCTAGGATGGAAGTTGCTCGGCTCCAGTCCTTGGTCCATCCAGCGAAACAAGTCCGCAAGGTTATCGAGATAGGCGGCGACGTCGAAGCCGAGTGGCAATGTGCCTGCTGCCGCCCCTTCGCGTAGTAGCCTTTCGACATGCCGCATAGTCTGCTCTCGGGCATCTTTGATGGCATGACGGTCTGCCTTAATGGCAGCGTTCCATGCGCTGACATCGTTGCGGCGGCCCAGGGCTGTCACCGCCTCACCAGCCATTGCGCCGGCAAATAGTCGCGTTATCGGCGTGTTGTCATGTGGAGCCCCCGGTATTGAGAGCTTGGCATAGACCTGGGGCCGGGGTTCAGTGTGGTTGCTGTTAGTCCGAACTGTGATGCCCACCCTCGTCAATTCCAAGAGGGCACCAAGCTCAATAACGCGGATATGGCAGTGCCAAGGAAGTTTCCTGCCAATCCGAATATACGCCCACTGAGGCACAGTTATCTTCGTGTCTTCCCCTTCGTCTGCCGTCGCAATTAGTTCGGGGAAGGTGACCGTGTGCAGCCATTCCGGCAGGACACTTCGGTCAAAGATTTGCCTCCAATCGCTGAGGAGGCGTTGCGGCGTAATCAACGGCGTCTGTTCGAAAGCTGTACGACTGCTAGGCATCAATATCCTCCTGTAGCTTGTCACGAGCAGCAACCTGGAAGAGGAGCCCCGCGAAGGCGCTCCAAGCTCCTCTGTTCATAGAGTATGGGGTAACTTCTTGGGGGGCCCCTAAGCGGGGCTTTCGACTACCGGATTGCCTGTGCCATTGGTGGCACCAATAGGTGGGGTGGGTGGCTTCGCACGCCGGCCATGCCCCCTTCCCCTCTAGCTGGCTAGGAAGGTAGCTTCACGGCCTCCACAAGCGCCCTCTTCGCTTTCTCTGGGTCCTGACCTGCGTAGCCGTGCTGACTTAGGTCCAAGCTCTTGGCGCGGTCACTATCGGTGTGTCCAACAACCCACGTAATGGTCCACTCATCGAACCCTTGAGCCCCGGCAAGCTTGGCATCACGCGCCTTCCGAATGAACCAGCGGCGGAATGAGTGGAAGTCCACGTTGCTCTTCGCCTTGTCGTTCGGCCTCTCGTCCACTCCGAGGTCGCGCCGGTAGCGAGTGAACCTCTTGGCGGCGGGGTCTGAGCGGGTCTCGCGGGACTTGGGGACAGGCGGCAGGTCGTCAATCAGGAAGGCGTTGCCCTCCTTGCCCTTGGTCCTCCGCTCGATGATTCTCTTGAGGCCGCTATGGATCGGGACAGTACGGCGGGCGCTGTCCGTCTTTCCAGCCCAAATGTTGAAGACCCCGCCTTCGCAATCGGAGACATATAGCTGGCAAATCTCCTCGATCCGCATTCCGCTCAAAGCCGCGATCCGCATGAGGTCGTTGAGCATCGGCCCTCCGTCACCATTGAGGAGCGTCTTGATCTCATCGTCCGTAAAGGGGCGCTTGCCACGGTCGGGCTCTGCATCCCGCCGATGCTTAGGGGAAGCTGGAAGGGTCTGGCCTACCCATGGGTTCTCCCCGCTACGGAGGTGCCCCTTGTCGAGGAGCCATTTCCAGTACTGCCGAATGAAGCCGAGATAGGCGGTCGCCTTGTCAGCACTACGTCCGACCGTGAGGCTCTCCGAAATGAACTTGCCTGCATGTGATCGGGAGACCGCCTCCAGCGCCACCGGCTGGTCGGCATCCCGAAGCCAATTGCCCAGCCACCCCAACGCCCGGCGAAAGTCCCCTTCCGACTTCATTCGGTAGCCCTGGTGCTGCACGAAGGCGTCTGCGTGGTGGTCTAGAGGCGTCACTTGCCCGCTGGCGAGGTCATAGAACGCCTTGGCGCGACCAAGGCCGTGGGTCTCTTCGATTTGCTCGGCCCGCTCTTGGACGGCATCGAGCGTCCACTCCTCGTCCTTGTGGAGCCGCATGTGGAGCGCCTCCGCGTCGAGAAGATCGCTAGTGGAAAGTGCCTTCTCGGCTGCCGCGATGGTGCTTTTGAGCCGCGCCACGACCGCCCACTTACGCTCGTTGGCTTCCTTCAAGTCGGCAGTATGAAGCGGATGAACCAGTTTGCTGCGGCCTATGAGATCGCGGACGCTGGCTGGAACCTTGACGCGCACCCTCCATTGCTGGCCATGCCATTCCAGATATTGCCTAGAGCTGCCCGCCATTTCCCCTCCGGTGCCCCACACTGGTGCCCCACAGGTGGAAACGCAGGCCTTGAAAGTCAAGGGCTAAAGGGGGTCTAGAGGCGCGGGAGAGAGTTTCCCTCCTTCTCCGCCATCCCCCTCCCCTTCAGATAACTGCTCACCGACCCGACCGACGGCACGTCGCCTGCCGCGGCCTTATCCTGCGCGCAATCGGCACGGTCGCTGACAACGGATCGCCCATCCAGCTGCCAGGGAACCGCGCCGTCTGCCTGTCGGGGCCTAATATCCCCGACGACGAAAAATGCCCCGAGAACGCCTGTCAGCGATTCGAGATCTCGCCGGCGTCACCCCATCGCCGCCCTGATCGCCGAGCAGCGATGCGTCCAGCACGCGCCAGTAGCATTCGCAGGTGCGCTCCTCCAACGCTGCGCGATCGCAGATGGTCATCGTGCCGCGATGATAGGTGATGATGCCGGCATCCTGCAGTTCCGAGCAGATCCCGCTGACCGTGGCTCGGCGCAGGCCAAGCACCTGCGACAAGGCTTCCTGCGTCAGAACGAACGTGTCGCCGGGCACGCGGTCGAGGGTCTGCAGCAGCCAGCGCGCCACGCGCTGTTCAGCCGTGTGCAGACTGTTGCAGGCAACCGATTCCATCAGCTGGACGATCAGCGATTTGGAGTAGCGCAGCATGGCTTCGCGAACGCAGATGAAGCGTTCATGCGCGGCATTGAGATCGTCTATCGACAGCCAGGATGCGCTGCCCGCCACTTGCACCAGGCTTCTGCCCACCGCATTGCCGCCACCCATCACAAGCGCGAAGCCGACAAATCCTTCCAGCCCTATCGATGCCTTTTCGACGCTTCGGCCGTCTTCCATTTCGGCCATGTAGGAAATCACGCCCTCGTTCGGAAACACGGCATGAGTAAGCGGTTCGCCGTCATCGAATATGACTTCGCCGACTGATATGGGCCGCGTGACGAGACGTTCCCGCAAGAATAGCTGGGCTTCCGGGCGCAGCGACAGAAGAACCTTGTTGCGAATATCGGGCCTCAACTCAGCCTCTTCATTTGTCTGGCTGACGCTCTCCAGCGTAGAGGAGAAGGTTTTTTGCGTGCTCACGGGCCCTTAAACTCCAGTTAACTTCTGGATGTGTACGGTATAGTTCATTCGCTACCGTACATATGGTGATGTCGCCGATCCGAATGGACAGGAATGCCGAACATAGCCGTGTTCCGGAAAATTCCGCCAGGTAATTTATGTTGTCCTAACGGAAAGGCTCGGCGCGTGGCCGGTAGCGATGGGGGAGGGTCGCACTAGAGGGAGACTGCGGCCGGGAGGGGGAAAGCATGTCATTGGACCAGGAACCTGCGTCTTTAGAAGGCGGAGGGCGGGCGGGGCTGTATCCCGCGACTGCCACAGTGAAAAAAGATTTTCACAGAGCCGGCGACAAGGTCAAGCAGATACAGGCGGAGTTCGGCGCCTATAAAACTGCTCTCGACCGGCATGCCATCGTGGCGATGACCGATCGCAGCGGAACCATCGTCTTCGTGAACGACCTGTTTTGCCGAATCAGCGGTTTTGCGCGCGGCGAACTGCTCGGACAGAAGCACAGCATCGTCAATTCCGGCCTGCACCCGCGACAGTTCTTCGTCGACATGTGGCGCACCATTGCCCAGGGCGGATTGTGGCACGGCGAAATCTGCAACCGCTCCAAGGACGGCAGCCTTTACTGGGTCGACACCACCATCGTGCCGCTGCTGGCCCCATCCGGTGCCGGGCGCGGCTATGTCTCGATCCGCTACGACATCACCAGGCGCAAGGCCGCTGAAGCCGCGCTGAGCGCCGAAAACGAAAAGAGACGCGAAGCCGAGGGGCTGCTGCGCGATATTCTCGAGGCGATACCTGACGCGGTGGCCGCATTCGACAGCAACGACCGCCTGGCTTTGTGCAACGACACCTTCAAGCGCTACTACAAGAACTCGGCGCCGGTCATGGAGCTCGGCGTATCCTTCGAGAGCATCCTCCGCTTCGGCGTCGAGAACGGCCAGTTCAATCTTGCCAAGAACACGCCCGAGGGCCGCGAGGCCTGGATAGCGGCGCGCATGCGCGAGCATCGCAATCCTGGCAAGAAGGTGCTGCAGCAATTGAGCGACGGACGCTGGCTGCAAGTGCGCGAGCGGCTTTCACGCACCGGCTATGTGGTCGGGGTCCGCAGCGACATCACCGACTTGAAGCAAGCCGAACTCGTGATCAAGCGCCAGGCCGAGCACGATCCGCTGACCGGGCTATTCAATCGCACCGTCCTGCTCGAACGACTGGCGGACGCCGTCGCGGCGAGCGAGCGCACAGGACGGCAGGGCGCCCTGATGCTGGTCGACCTGGACGACTTCAAGAGCGTCAACGACACGCTCGGGCATGATGCCGGCGACATGCTTCTGGTGACGGTCGCGCAGCGCATTCGTGGCATATTGCGCAAGTCCGACACCGTTGCGAGGCTTGGCGGGGACGAATTCGCCATCGTCATCTCCAATCTCTCCGGCGTGGATGACGCGATCAGGATTGCCGAGAAGATCCTGGCCTGCGTGCGCCAGCCCATCGACATCGGACATCGCACGGTGAATGCCAATTGCAGTGCCGGCGTCGCCATGTTTCCGGACGATGGCGGCTCCTCCAAGGAACTGCTCAAGCATGCCGACATTGCCCTGTATCACGCCAAGGGGCGCGGGCGCGGCATCTCATGCTTCTTCGACCCGGCGCTCCGCGACAGCGTCGAACGGCGTCAGGCCACTGGCGACGCGCTGAGGACTGCCCTGGCTGCTGACGAGATCGATATTGCCCTCCAGCCCCAGGTGAGTCTGGACCATCGCGGCCATGTCGGCTTCGAGGCCCTCGCTCGCTGGACGGTGAACGGGCGCCAGGTCCCGCCCGGCGATTTCATCCCCGTGGCCGAAGACAGCGGCCTGATCGTGCCGCTCGGCTTTCGCGTGCTCGAAAAATCGATGCAGACGGCCCGGCGCCTGCGCGACCTCGGCTATGATCCGGGCCCGATCGCGGTCAATGTCGCCGCCGCCCAGCTCAAGCAGGGCGGCTTTACCGAAAGTGTCCTGGCGCTGCTGCAAAAATTCCGCCTGGACGCATCCGCGCTCGAGATCGAGCTGACCGAGAACGTGCTGCTCGACCGTTCCAGCGATAGGATATCGGAAGCTCTGTGCGAGTTGCATGCCGCCGGCGTCGCAATCACCCTCGATGATTTCGGCACCGGCTATGCATCGCTGTCGCATCTCAAGCGCTATCCAGTTAGCCGACTCAAGATCGATCAAGCCTTCGTTCGGGAAATCCAGTCGGACATGTGCGACGCGGTGATCGCGCGCACCATAATCAGTCTCGCTCACAATCTGAAGATGACCGTGGTCGCCGAAGGCGTCGAAACCGAACAGCAATTCCGGTTTCTCCAGGCACATGGCTGCGACTATGCGCAGGGCTTCCTCATGAGCAGGCCAATAGAGCGCTTTCGCGTCGAAGACTATTTTCGGGGGAAAGCGCGAATTGATGAAAATCTTACGAAATAAGTTACCCAAATGGACTCTAACCGCGTGCCAAATCGGAGGCCTGATGGGCGTCCCTGCCTGCGATTGGTGTGTGTTTGTTTGATGTTAGGCCGATGACTCGCTGTCACCTTTCATATTCCTGTCCCGTTGAGTGACCTGCCGGGGCAATCCCAATTTTTCTATCCCCAAAGCCAAGGAAATTACCGATGAGCTCAATCCCGTTAGACGCAGCAGCTCCTGCGCCCAAGGCTCGCGCCCCGAGGAAGATGTGGCGCTTCTCCCTCACCAGCTTCGGTATCACTCGGAAGCTGGCCCTGAGCTTCTCGGTGATCATGGTCGTCAGTATCGTGGTGGCGCTGCTCCTCATGCAGGCGCTGGCAACGGTTGAAAGCGCGGGAAAGCACTATGAGACGGCGAGCCGTCTGGTGACTGACATCGGCAAGGGCGAAGCCTTCCATCTCGATCGGGTCAATCTGGCTCGCCTCTATGTGATCGCGCCGAAGAACGACGTCCTGGCGCGCTATCGCGTGTCCACGCAGATGTTCGAGCAGCAGCTTACCAACGCCAAGGACGAAGCGCAGGGCAACGAAAGCCTGCTGGCGGCGATCGACAAGTTCCACGTCGCGGCTCGGCAGTGGCGTCTCGATGTCGGCGATCCTATCGTCAAGCTGGCCGGCGATTCTGACATGCAGCAGCGGGCTCGCGACCTTGTGGCTTCCCAGCACACGTCCGAGACGGAAGGGGCGATCCGTGTCGCGGTCACGAATGTGCAGAACGAGGTTTCCGTTTGGCTGAAGGAAGTAAGCCGGCAAAGAGACGAGGCCGTGCGCAACGCCAGGTATCTTCAGGCGGCCGGCGCTGGCTTGACGATCGTTCTACTCGTCCTGATTGGTTGGTGGCTGTCGCGCCAGATCGCCAAGCCGGTGAGCCAGATGACGGCGGCGATGCGCAACCTCGCCGCTGGTGACCACAACATCGTCATCCCGGCTGTCGGCCGTCGCGACGAGGTCGGGCAGATGGCGACGGCGGTGCAGAGCTTCAAGGACGCGGCGATCGAGAAGATCCGCCTCGAGACCGAGGCCGAGACGGCGCGCCAGCGGGCCGAGGAGGAGCGCGCGGCGCGCGCTGCCGAGAAGGCCGAGGAGGAGCGCCAGAGCCAGATCGCCATTTCGGCGCTTGGCGAAGGGCTCGAGCGGCTGTCGAGCGGCGATCTCACCTTCCGCATCGAGGTGCCGTTCGAGGGCCGGGCGTCGAAGCTGCGCGAGGACTTCAACGCCGCCGTCGAGCGGCTGCAGCAGACGCTGCTGTCGGTGGTCGCTTCCGTCAACGCCATCCACGCCGGCACCGGTGAGATCTCGACCGCCGCCGACGATCTGTCGCGGCGCACCGAGCAGCAGGCGGCAAGCCTCGAGGAGACCGCGGCCGCGCTCGACCAGATCACCGCCACGGTGAAGAAGACCGCCGAGGGCGCCAGCC
>NZ_PXYL01000007.1 GCF_003012705.1 Pseudaminobacter soli (ex Li et al. 2025) | reverse complement strand
ACCCGCCCCGATCTGCCTTGCAACCCGGACCAGCCGGTCAGATCGGGGCTGGTCGTTGTGCCGTGTGGCGGGTCAAAGTGACATTTCTATTTTGCTCACTGGCGGACATTTCAACATGGCCGCCACAACGGATAGCGGTCCCCAGCGCCGTTGATGTTCCAGCGTTCGCTCAGCGTGCCTTCTGAAAGCTCTGTCGGTAGCTGCGCGGTGTCATGCCCTTCAACGCCAGAAACTGTCGATTGAAATTGGCGAGCGAGGTGTAGCCCGCAGTCTCGGCAATGTGCGCAATCGGACGCGTGCTGGCGGAAAGCATCGCGCAGGCTTCGCCGATCTTCAGCCGCATGATGTAGTCGGTGATCGAAAGCTGTGTGTGGCGCCGGAACAACCGATGCAGCCCCGACGAGCTGAGTGCAGCTACATCGGCAAGCTCCGTCAGCGACGGGCTCGAGGCGTAGTTGAGATGAATGTAGTCGAGCACACGGTCGATCCGCGTGCGGTCTGAACCGGCCGCCGCAGGAACGCTCTTTGCGCTTGCCAGCGGATCGGCCTCACTGTCCTGAGCCAGGATGTTCAGAACCTGCATCAGGCAAAGCAGTCGCTCGTCCGCCGGACGCGTGAAGAGATCTTCGATCAGCGGGCGAGCGCGCACTGCATTAGCAGGCGTGAATTTAAGCCCGGTTGAGGCCCGTTCGACCATCGCCGTAACCGCCCCAAGCTCGACGAAGGTTTCCGTCATCGCCCTCGCCCATTCCGGCCGGAACCACATCACCAGCGCGACATGCGGCTTGTCTGGGTCGATCTTCTCGGTCGAACTCCAGCTGTGTGGGAGGTTCGGGCCGATCAGCACCAGGTCGCCGTCGTCATAGCTGCCGATGTGGTCGCCGATAAAGCGCTGGCCGCGTGAATTGAGAGTCAGGGTCAGCTCAAGCTCGGGATGATGATGCCATTGAAACGGAATCGCGTCATCGAGCCTGCGGTTCAGCATGGCCCAGGATGTGCCCGGTAATGGCTGCAGCTTCTCGAGAAACGGCTTCATCGTGACAGTTTTTGGATCAGAACGCCAGAATAGTATCAGAGCCGGCTCTGGCAGTACAACTTCCCTGCCCGCGCTGCACTAGGATTTTCTGCAGCAAACGCAATTGAGCGGAGGAGATCATGGCGCACGCAACCGACCTTAAGAAGGATGCCCACCCGACATCGAAGAATGTCACGACGCAATTGAAGGATATCGAGAAAAAACTTCCGCTCCGTGTCCTCGGCGAAGACGATTGGCAGCACTGGATCACCAAGGGCTATGTGATCGTGCGCAATGCCGTGCCGCAGGAGAACGTCCAGCGGCTGACGGATATTCTTTGGGAGTTCGACGAAAAGGATCCCAAGGATCCGTCCACCTGGTACGCGCCTCAGCGACGCGACCACATCATGAAGGAGCTAAACGGCGCCGGCATGGTGGAAATCTACAATCACCAGTACCTGTGGGATAACCGGCAGATGCAGCGCGTCTACGACGCCTTTGTCGACATCTGGGACCGGGAGGATCTGTGGGTCGCCATCGACCGCGCCAATCTCAATCCGCCGAAGAAGACGCCAGGCAATCCCAACGGCTTCATCCATTGGGACAGCGACACCTCGCTGCGCCCTCTCCCGATCGGCGTCCAGGGCGTCCTTTCGCTGGTTAAGCAGGATGGCGACATCGGCGGCTTCCAATGCATTCCCGAGTTGTTCGAGAATTTTGAGAAGTGGGTGAAGACCCAGCCCGCCGACCGCGATCCGCATCATCCCGACCTGACCGGCCTGACGATTACCAATATCGAGATGGAGCCGGGCGATCTTATGATCTTCAATACGCTTCTCGCGCATGGCGTGCGGCCGAACCACTCGAAAGACCGGGTGCGCATGGCCCAGTACATCTCGATGTTCCCGGCTGACGAGGAAGATGCCGACGAACGCGCGGCCCGCATACACTCTTGGCGGGAGCGCGAGGCTCCCAAGCGCGCCTCCTATCCCGGTGACCCGCGTGATTGGGAGAAGAAGAACGCCAAGGTAGCCGAGCTGAGCGGATTGGGCCGCAAACTGCTGGGCCTCGATAGCTGGCAATAAACGTGACTGCGGCGGATTTGCGTAAAATGCAAAGCCGCCGCAGGTTACGCAGAGCCAAAAGGCTATCCGGCTCGATCAGGCTTTGCCGTCGACGAAGCGGTCATAGTCGGAGACTAGCAGGTGAAGCGGCGCCTCGTCCTCCTCGACATTGGAAAAGCGTCCGATCGGATCGACGAAAACATTGTCGGTCAGGTCGTCATTGACCGTCGAAACCTCGCCGATCAGCACGTCGGCACCCTCGGCCCAGAACGCGTGCCAGACACCTGGCAGCAGGGTCACGCTCTCGCCCGGATCGAGCTTCAACAGCCCGCCGGCCGGCAGTTTGCGGATCACGCCGTCAGTAGGCACTTCGACTTCACGATGGCGGTCGATGTTCCCCTCCTCGTCCGGCATGAAAAGCTCGAGCACGAGCTTGCCGCCGCCTCGGTTGATGATGTCCTCCGCCTTCACATTGTGCCGATGCATCGGCGAGAGCTGGTGTTGGCGCGTGATCATGATCTTTTCGGCATAGAGCATGCCGCGACCGCGCGAGAGGTCCGCTGCGCTGCCGTTGCGCACGGTGAACAGGAACAGGCCAAGCTCATCATACTTGCCCTGACCGTAGTCGGTAATGTCCCAGCCGAGACGGGAATCGACGATGCCAGCGGGCCGACGGCTCTTCAGTTCCTCGGGCGACCAATAGGCAAAGGGCGGCATGACATAGCCGAAGGAACGGATAAACGCGTCCCCTTCCCGGATGATTTCGTTGACGCGGGAGCGCTTCATTTGGCGAATCCTTCGTGCTTGCTGGCGTTCAGGCTTGATGCGGAAATTCGGTACTTTGTCGTCCATCGTTCGCCGGCGCTGAATGCGCGTCCTGGCGACAAGCTGCTTGGCCGATGTGGTGCAAGGGCGGTGTCGTCGAAAAATGCCCGCACGGGTTCTATGCCGATTCCGCGAAAGCGGTTCGACCAGGGCGATGCGCTACGCCCGTGGTTCGAAAGCCAGATGACGAGCGAGGGAAAGTCGCCGGCATTCCAGCTGAGCTCCACTCGGTAGCCGTTATCCGGGTAGGTGAGGCATGTGCAGCCGGGCACGCCGGCCAGGAGCAGGATCTCTTCTCCCAAGCCGGCGGGAGGGGACGATAGGTCAATTGCGCCCTCGCCCGTCAACGGTACGGCATCGAGCCGCGCGAATTCGGCGGCCGGTTTTAGCCGGGACGCGCCCGGCTCAAAAACCTTCGGAAAAGTGTAGCCGCGCGCAAATGCGCCCGGGTCGAGCTGCATACGGCGCCCCTCGCCTGCAAGCTTGAATATCGGATGCAGGCCAACGGGCAGAATGCAGTCTGTCCGAGCTTCTGCCGTCAATTCCAGGGAGACCGTGGCGTCACCCCGGACACCTTCAATCCGCCGCTCAAGACGCCTGATCGGATGAGACTTCGGATAGTCGATCGCGAGTGTGATGGCCTCTGCCGAGCGTTCTATGACGTGCCACTCATTGTCAGTGCCGAAGCCGTGATGGTGTGGATCGATCTCGGTCGTGCCGAATGGCACGCAAGGCCATTCGCCGCCCAGTTGACGCAGATGGGCCGGGAATGATTCATTTCCAGCCACTTCTGGCTCGCCGATCCATGGCGCCTCTGCCAACGGTTCTATCGTCGAACCGTTGTCCAGTTGGAGAGCCAGATTGTGCAGCGCGGCACCAACGGCAAAGACGTCCGCGTGGCCCCGGTCCCATGAAATCCGCCAAACGGGTTCGTGCGAACCTGCGAGACCGTTCAGGTGCGTGCTGACAAGAGCGTTGCTACCAGCCGATGACACTTTCCGATCCTCAGACGATCCGCAGCCCGCTCGCGGGGTCGAAGAACACCGCCTTGTCGAGATTGAAGGCGAGCTTTGTCTTCTTGCCGGCGGCGACATTGGCGTCGGCGCGCAGGCGTGCCGTGACATGCTTGCGGCCCAGCCGCGTGACGGCGAATGTGTCGGAGCCGGCCGGCTCCACCACCTCGATCAGGCATTCGCTCTCGGCGACATTCGCTGCATTGCGGTCGGCGCCGTCGCGGTCCGTCAACGCTTCGGGCCGAATGCCGAAGATGACTTCCTTGCCGTCATGCGCCGACAAGCCCGCCGGTGCATTGGGCACACCGAGAACGAGCGGGTCCTGTTCCTCGCGGGGTGTCGAGATCGAAACGCCCGACCCGTTCCGCTTGATCGTCACCGGGATGAGGTTCATGGCCGGCGAGCCCATAAAGTCAGCGACGAAGAGATTGGCTGGATTGTTGTAGATTTCGGCCGGCGTGCCGGATTGCTGCAGCACCCCGTCCTTCAGCACGGCAATCTTCGTGGCGAGCGTCATCGCTTCGATCTGGTCGTGCGTGACGTAGACGATGGTTGTGCCCATGCGGTGGTGCAGCCGCTTGATTTCGGTGCGCATGTCGACGCGCAGCTTGGCGTCGAGGTTGGAGAGCGGCTCGTCGAACAGGAAAACCTGCGGCTTGCGCACAAGAGCGCGGCCAATGGCGACACGCTGACGCTGACCACCGGAAAGCTGGCTCGGCTTGCGGTCGAGCAGGTGGCCGATCTGCAGCATCTCGGCCACGGTGGCGATGGCCTTGTCCCGCTCGGGCTTCGCCACGCCGCGGATTTCCATGCCGAAGCCGATGTTTCCGGCGACAGTCATGTTCGGGTAGAGCGCGTAGGACTGGAACACCATGGCGATGTCGCGCTGCGAAGGATGCAGCCCGTCGATCGCCTTGCCGCCGATGCTGATCGAGCCGCCGGTGATGGCCTCCAGTCCGGCGATGGAGTTGAGCAGGGTCGACTTGCCGCAGCCGGAGGGCCCGACGAGGACCAGGAAACCGCCCTCCTCCACCTCGAGATCGATGCCTTTCAGCACCTTCACATTGCCAAAAGTCTTTTCGAGATTGCGGATTTGCAGGAAGGACATGCTCTAACCTTTCACCGCGCCGGCCATGAGGCCACGCACGAAATATCGGCCCGACACTATGTAGACGAACAGCGTGGGCAGCGCCGCCAGGATCGCGCCGGCAAAATGGACGTTGTATTCCTTCACGCCGCTCGAAGAAGACACGAGGTTGTTCAGCGCCACAGTCATCGGCTGCGACTTGAAATCGCCGAACGACGCGCCGAACAGAAAGTCGTTCCAGATGTTGGTGAACTGCCAGATGACCGTCACCACGATGATCGGTGCTGACGACGGCAGCAGGATGCGCCGGAATATCTGGAAGAAACTAGCGCCGTCGATCTGGGCGGCCTTCACCAGTTCCGTCGGGAACGCGGCGTAGTAGTTGCGGAAGAACAGGGTCGTGAAGCCGAGGCCGTAGGCCACGTGGACCAGCACCAGCCCGCGCGTCGTGCCGGCAAGGCCGAGCATGCCGAGGATGCGCGCGGCGGGAATGAGCGCGATCTGGAACGGGATGAAGCAGGCCAGAAGCATCAGCCCGAACACCAGATTGTCCCCGCGAAAGCGCCATTTGGTCAGGACAAAACCGTTCAGAGCGCCCAGCAGCGTTGAGATTGCGACGGCGGGCACAGCCATCAGGATCGAGTTGATGAAATAGGGTTTCAGGCCGGTTGCCTGCACCCCGATCTGCGCCGTCGACCAGGCGGTGTACCACGGATCGAGCGTGAACTCCCGCGGCAGGGCCAGCATATTGCCCTCCCGGATCTCGGAGAGCGGCTTTACCGAGTTCACGATCATCACGTAGAGCGGCAGCAGGTAGTAGATCGCAAACAGGATGAGCACGATGTAGATCAGCCCGCGTGCGAGCTTGTTGACCTGTGTTGCGTTGTCGGCCGACGGCATGCTCATTGGCGCGGCCCTCCCCGCAGTTCCGTATAGAGATACGGGATGATGATGGAGAAGATCATGATCAGCATGATCATTGCCGACGAGGCGCCGATGCCCATCTGGTTGCGCGTAAAGGTGTAGGAATACATGAAGGTCGCAGGCAGTTCGGTCGCCTGCCCCGGCCCGCCGCCGGTCAGCGCTACGACAAGGTCGTAGGACTTGATGGCAAGGTGGGCCAGCACCACAAAGGCCGACAGGAACACCGGCCGCATCAGCGGGATGATGATGCGTCGGTAGATGGTCATGGTCGAGGCGCCGTCGATCTGGGCGGCCTTGATGATCTCATTGTCGACGCCGCGCAGGCCGGCCAAAAACATCGCCATGACGAAGCCGGACGATTGCCAGACGGCAGCCATGACCACGGTGTAGATCGCCAGGTTCCTATCCTTGATCCAGGTGAAGGAAAAGCTCTCCCAGCCCCAGAGGTGCATGGTGTGCTCTAGCCCGATTCCGGGGTCGAGGAACCATTTCCAGGCGGTGCCGGTGACGATGAAGGACAGCGCCATCGGATAGAGATAAATCGGGCGCAGGAAGCCTTCGGCGCGGATCTTCTGATCGAGCAGGATGGCCACGAACAGCCCGAGCACCGAGCACACGACGATGTAAAGCGTGCCGAAGATGGCCAGATTGGTCAGCGCACGCCACCAGTGCGGAAGCTGCCAAAGCTTGGAGTAGTTTTCGAAGCCCACCAGCCCGTAGGACGGCAGCATCTTCGAATCCGTCAACGACAGATAGCCGGTGTAGAGGATGAAGGCATAAACGAAGAGCAGGATCATCGCGAAGCTGGGGGCTAGCACCAGCTTGGGTACGATCGACTGCAACTGATTGCGTGTCGGCATGTCCGCTACCCCGCAAACGGCGTGATGCGATCACGCATTTGCGTTGGAAAAACAGAGGCATCCAGGCGAATTTTCGCAAAGCCTCTGAGGTTACCGGCGGGCGCGGATGCGCACCGCCGGCAGGCTCATATCGTTACTTTGCAGCAGCGACGGCAGCGGCGAGTTCGGCGGGCGCCTCGTCGGTCGACAGGTCGCCGTTGAAGTGACGCGTGATCACGTCATACATGGCGTTCTTGATCGACGCCGGCACGGCATGGCCGTGAGCCATGGAGCCGAACAGCGTGCCCTTCTCGTTGGCTTCGGCCAGGTCGGCCATGCCCTTCTTGCCGCAGTCGTCGAAGGCGGTGTTCGGCACGTCGGTGCGGGCCGGAACCGAACCCTTGACCACGTTGAAGGCCGACTGGAACTTCGGGTCCTCGATGGCCGAAGCCATCATCAGCTGCGCCTTCTGCTTGTCCTCGCCCACCTTGAACATCATGAACTGGTCAGAGTTGAAGGTGACTGCGCCCTGCGTGCCCGGGAAGCGGATGCAGACGAAGTCGGCGCCCGGCTTCTGGCCGGCCTTGAGGAACTCGCCCTTGGCCCAGTCGCCCATCATCTGCGCGCCGGCCTTGCCTTCGATGACCATGGCCGAGGCCAGGTTCCAGTCGCGGCCGGAGAAGTTATCGTCCACATAGGAACGAAGCTTCGCCATGCGAGTGAAGGCTTCCTTCATCTTGTCGCCGCTCAGCGCAGCTGGATCGAGGTCGATCATCGAAGCCTTGTAGAAGTCCGTGCCCAGCGACAGCACGACCGCGTCAAACAGGGTCGCATCTTGCCAGGGCTGACCGCCATGGGCGAGCGGCGTGATGCCGTTTGCCTTCATCTTGTCCAGCATGGCGACGAATTCGTCCCAGTTCTGGGGCTCCTTGCCGCCGGCGGCGTCGAGCGCCTTCTTGCTGATCCACACCCAGTTGGTGGAGTGGACGTTCACCGGTGCGGCAATCCACTTGCCGTCATATTTCGAGAAGTTCTGCAGCGCGGTCGGGATCACCTTGTCCCAGCCTTCCGCATTGGCGACTTCGCTGAGGTCACCCACCACGCCCTGCTTGGCCCAGTCGGTGATGTCGAAGCCAAGTGCCTGCACGGCTGTCGGCGGGTTGCCTGCGGTGACGCGGGCGCGCAGTGCGGTCATCGCCGCTTCGCCGCCGCCGCCGGCAACCGGCATGTCGGACCAGGTGACGCCCTTCGATTCCAGATCCTTCTTCAGCACGTCCAGCGCCGAGGCTTCGCCGCCCGACGTCCACCAGTGCAGAACTTCGACGTTATCGCCAGCCTTGGCCGCGCCCGAAGTCAGGGCGATGAGCGCCGCACCGACGGCAAGCTTCGTGATCGTACGCAATGACATTGAATCCCTCCCAGGTTGCTTGGCGGCAATATCGCCAGCTGTGAATTTATAACGATATAAATCGGACTTGTGTCAAGCTGCGAGGCGACAATGGCCGCGCCTTATCGGCAGTCCCTTGAATTACATGACCTAAATGGACATAAGGTGTGGAAATCGGCTGCCTTTCCAGGCGACATGATCCAATTTATAACGTTATAAATGCACCGACGGATGCGCTGCGGGTACAAGAGGCACGGCCGATGGACGGTTCCGACAGAGGCGGAAAACGGGAGAACGGAGAGGCCTCGGCGGTAAAACCCACGCTGCGGACCATCGCCGAGCTCACCGGCCTGGCCGTGACAACGGTTTCGCGGGCACTCGGCGGCGCACCGCAGATCGCGCTGGAAACCCGGCAGAGGGTACAGCAAGTCGCCGAGGAAATCGGCTACCTGCCCGATCGCGCGGCGCAACGGCTCCGCACTGGCCGCACCAACGTGATCACGCTCGTGCTCGATCCTCACGAGGAAATCCTCGGCTTCAGCACGTCCCTGATTCGAGGACTGACCGAAGCGCTTCGCGACACGCCGTATCATCTCGTGGTCACACCGCATTTCGCCAATGTGCCGAGCATCGACCCGGTGCGTCGCATCATCCGCAATCGAATGGCGGACGGGGTCGTCTTCTCGCGCACGGAACCGTTCGACGAGCGGGTCAAATTGCTGCTCGAGCACGATTTTCCATTCGTCTGCCACGGCCGCACCGAACTTGGCACGTCGCATCCATACGTCGATTTCGACAATTTCAGCTTTGCGTATGAGGCCACAAGGCGCCTGATCGCCAATGGCCGCAAGCGTCTGGCGATCATTCTGCCGCCGCGTCGTTTCACCTTTTTCCAGCACATCCAGTATGGCTTCATGACCGCCGTGCGCGAAAGCGGGGTGGCGTTCGAGGTCATCGACGACGTGGACCTCGACAGTTCCGCCGGCGCCATCCGAGCAAGTGTATTCGCTCGCATGGCGCTGGCCGACCCGCCCGACGGTTATGTCTGCGGCGGTGAAGTTTCAGCGCTTGCGGTGATGGCTGCGCTCAGCGACCGCGGCCTCAAGCCCGGCGCCGATGTCGGCATCGTCGCCAAGCAGACATCCGGGCTCTTCGACCTCGTCCGGCCGCAGGTCGACACGATCTATGAGGATATCACCGACGCCGGGCTCCAGATGGGGCGGATCCTGCTTGCCGCATTGGGCGGGGCGGACACCGCCGACCTTCAGATATTGCAGTCACCCAAGCTCAATTTCATTGCGGTAAGCTGAGCAATCGGCTTTAACGCCCTGGTCGTTGACGATTTCGGCGCGGCCGTTCCCTGCCCGTCCGTCGACGGTTCGCCTCAATATCTCGGGCCAGGCTATGAAACCTTCCAAGGACATCTCGCGTCTCATCGAAATCATGGCGGCTCTCCGTGCGCCTAACACTGGCTGCCCGTGGGACATCGAGCAGAATTTCGAGACCATCGCGCCCTACACGATCGAGGAAGCCTATGAGGTTTCGGACGCAATTGCGCGCGGCGATTTCGACGACTTGCGCCTGGAACTGGGCGACCTCCTGCTACAGGTCGTCTATCACGCGCAGATGGCACAAGAGATCGGCGAGTTCGACTTCGGCGACGTTGTCGAGGCCGTCACCACGAAGATGATCAGGCGCCACCCGCACGTATTTGGCGATGAAGAGGCTCGTAGCGCCGGCATGGCCAAGGGAATGTGGGAGCAGATCAAGTCCGTAGAGAAGGCCGAGAAGCGGGCCACTCGTCTTGCGCGGGGGCTTGACCCCGAAGATCACGGCAAGGGCTTCCTTGACGGCATTCCCGTTGCCTTCCCTGCCCTGACCAGAGCGCTGAAGCTGCAGGAAAAGGCTGCCCGGGTCGGATTCGACTGGAAAGAGGCCGCACCCATCCTCGACAAGATCGAGGAAGAGATCGGCGAGTTGCGCGAAGCCATGGGCAAGGCCGACAAGGCCGCCATTCAGGACGAATTCGGCGATGTGCTGTTTGCGCTGGTCAATTTCGGCCGGCACCTGCACATCGATTCAGAAGCCGCGCTGAGCGGCACCAACGACAAGTTCCGCAAGCGTTTTCATCACGTGGAGCGCGAACTGGAGGTCGCAGGACGCAGCCTCGACGAAGCAAGCCTTGATGAAATGGAAGCGCTCTGGCAGCAGGCAAAGAAAGCGAAATAGGGCTCTTAGCCCTATCTCTTGCGCTGCAGCCTGGATTCGATTTCTTCGCGCGCCGACTCCGTCGCCAGAAGCGCGATGGTCACGCTGCCGTCTTCATTGTCTACCCGCTCAGTAACGTCGCCATTGCGGTAGAGCCAATCCACCTGGCCCAACTGGTCAGGGGCTAGCGTGACCGTTACCGGTTTCAGCTCGCCCGAAACCCGCTCTTCGATCAGCGCCGTCAGCGCATCGATGCCTTCGCCGGTGATCGCGGAGATTGCGATCGGTGGTGCGGGCTTGCCGCTCGCGCTTTCGGCTAGAAGCCGCTCGCGATTTCCCTCGTCCAGCCGGTCGATCTTGTTCCAGACTTCGACGATGCGCATGTCATCCGAGGCATCGACGCCGAGATCGCCAAGGATTCGTTCCACGTCCTCCGCCTGGGCAGCGGTATCCGGGTCGGAAATATCGCGAAGGTGGATGATGAGATCTGCCTCGACCACTTCTTCCAGCGTCGCGCGGAAGGCGGCGATGAGATGCGTCGGCAGGTCGGAGATGAAACCCACCGTATCCGACAAGATCACCGGAGTACCATGCGGCAGTCGCACCCGGCGCAGGGTCGGGTCGAGCGTCGCAAACAGCATATCTTCCGCCAGCACCCCTGCCCCGGTCAGCCGGTTGAACAGCGTCGACTTGCCGGCATTGGTGTAGCCGACGATGGCGACGACTGGAAACGGCACTTTCCTGCGCTTGGCCCTGTGCAGATCGCGGGTGCGCCGCACGGTCTCAAGCTCGCGCTTGAGGCGCATGATCTTTTCCTGAAGAGCGCGCCGGTCGGCCTCGATCTGCGTTTCGCCGGGGCCGCCGAGGAAACCGGCACCGCCGCGCTGGCGCTCCAGGTGGGTCCAGCTGCGGACCAGTCGGCCCTTCTGATAGTTCAGATGCGCAAGATCGACCTGCAGCGTGCCTTCCTTGGTGCGCGCACGCCGGCCAAAGATTTCCAGGATCAAGCCAGTGCGATCCAGGACCTTGGCGTTGGTCGCCTTTTCAAGGTTGCGCTGCTGAACCGGCGTCAGCGGATGATCCACGATCACCAGCTCCGCATGGGTTTCCTTGACGATCTCGGCCAGTTCATCGACCTTGCCGGTGCCGAGCAGCGTCGCCGGCCGCGGGTCACTCACCGTCACGATGGCAGTGTGGACCGCGTCGAGGTCGATGGCGCTCGCAAGCCCTACCGCCTCGTCCAAGCGGGCATCAGATGACCGCGTCAAGCGCGGGCGATTGGAATCATCTTCCCCGCGTGGCTGACGAGCCAGCACGGGGACGATGACGACCGCAGTCGTCGGCTTTTCCTGAGATGAGCGCTCCGAACCGTTGGTTCGTGAAGCGCGCGCCCCGTTCTTACCTGCGTTCTTGCCTTGAGCCAATCAGGCGCCCTGGCCGTTTTCCTCGCCATCAAACATCTGAACCGGCTGGCTCGGCATGATGGTGGAGATGGCGTGCTTATAGACGAGTTGCGAATGTCCGTCGCGACGCAACAAAACACAGAAATTGTCAAACGACGTAACTACACCAGTCAGCTTAACGCCGTTGATAAGGAAGATCGTCAGTGGGTTCTTGCTTTTACGAACCGAATTCAGGAAGAGGTCCTGAAGATTTTGCGTACGTTCCGCCATTTTTCTTATCTTTCGTCGACCCCCGTCGATTTGTCAGCTGCCGCGCTCTAATTATCGACCTTTGCCAGCCCAACAAATCTATCGCTTACCATAGTCCAGGCAAGCAGAACGAGTTGATTTGAATCAGTTCCACTTAAGCGGTTATCAGGCCAGCGTTTCTTCCGCAACGCCAAAAAGGCGTGGTGCGACAAAAGTCCGAACCTGCCACATCGCGATGCGGTACATATCGTTGAAACGGCGCAAGAATCCAAGGTCCGATATGTGCAGCCGACCACATTTCAGAAAAACTCGAGACTGACGCGGAACATCTGCTCCACATGCCGGACGGCATGGGCCAGCGCGAAGATGACGACCCGGTCCTTGGGTTTGATTCTCGATTGGCCATTCGGCTTGATCACTTGGCCATCGCGATAGATGGCACCGATCCTCATGCCATCCGGCAAATCCAGATCGCTCAGGTTCGAGCCTACCAAGGGCGACGTCTCCAGCGCCTCGGCTTCTATGATCTCTGCAGCGCCGCGCTGAACGCTGTGGACGGCGCGGATGCGGCCGCGGCGAACGTGCTGCAACACGCGGGAGATCGTGACCGAGCTCGGATTCACATAGGCGTCGATGTCGAGCGATTTGGTCAGGTCCTGATAGGCCGGATTGTTGATCAGAACCAGGTTTGCCTTGCAGCCCAGCCGCTTGGCCATGACGCTTGACAGGATGTTCGCCTGGTCGTTGTTGGTCAGGGCGACCATCAAGTCCGCGTCCTGGATATCCGCTTCCATCAGGAGCTTCTGATCCAGTGCGCTACCGTTCAGCACGACGGTGCGGCGCAACTGGTCGGCTATGGTCACAGCCCGTTCGCGCACAGACTCGATGATCTTGATCTTAGTGCGGCTCTGGCGCTGCTCGATCGTCTTGGCGACATAGAGGCCGATGTTGCCGCCACCGGCGAACACGATGCGCGTGGCTTCCTGCTCCTCATGGCCGAAAAGACCCAAGGTACGGTGAACCTGCTCCTTGGCCGTCACGACATGGGCAAGATCGCCGGGCTCGAGCTGGTCCGCAGAATGGGGGATGAAGAGCGTTCCGCCGCGGGTAATGCCCACCACCGTGGACGGCAGATCGGGAAAAAGCTCGGAAAGCTGCGCGAGCGGAGTGTGGACGATTGGGCAATCTTCCAGACATTCGATCGCCAGCATGACGATCTTGTTGTCGGCAAAGCGAACGACGTCGGATGCGCCCGGCAGCGCGATGCGACGCAGCACCATTTCGCCGACTTCCATCTCCGGCGAGATGATCACGTCGATGGGCATGTGCTCGCGCGAGAACAGATCCTGGTAGTGCGGCCTGAGATAGGACTGGGCACGGATGCGCGCGATCTTGGTCGGCACGTTGAACAGCGCGTGCGCAACCTCGCAGGCGACGATGTTGACCTCGTCGTGAAGCGTCACGGCGATGATCATGTCCGCATTCTGCGCGCCCGCGGCTTCCAGAACCTCCGGATGAGAGCCGTGACCGACAAAACCGCGAACGTCGAGCGAATCGCGAATGGCGTGAATGAGCTCGGGCGACGTGTCGATCACCGACACGTCGTTCTTTTCGGCAGCCAGGCGTTCGGCAATACCGAAACCAACCTGCCCCGCTCCGCAGATTATGACGCGCATTTAGATGGCCGACCGGCTATCTGGATGAAACAATCTCAAACTCCGAGCGACTTGAGTTTCCGGTGAAGTGCCGAGCGCTCCATACCGATGAACTCCGCCGTACGCGAGATATTTCCGCCGAAGCGGTTGATCTGGGCGATCAGATATTCCTTTTCGAACATTTCGCGCGCTTCCCTCAGTGGCAGCGCCATGATGTGCTGATCCGTCTGATTGGGAACACGCGGCATGACGTCTCCAATCTCCGCCGGCAGCAGGTCGGCGGTGATCGGCTTGTCGGCATCGACATCGCGCGTCAGGATCATCAGACGCTCGATATTGTTGCGAAGCTGGCGGACGTTGCCGGGCCAGTTGTGCGCCTGAAGGACGGCCATGGCGTCATCGCCGATGCGGCGCGGCTTGATGCCTGCCTGGCGCGCTGTCTGCTTGATAAAACCATCGACCAGATAGGGAATGTCCTCGCGCCGCTCGGCAAGCCCTGGCACGACTACCGGCACGACCGCGAGGCGATGATAGAGGTCTTCGCGGAAGCGCCCCTCGGCGATCATGGCTTCGAGGTTCTGCGCGGTCGAGGAAATGATGCGTACGTCGACCTTCACGCGCTTGGTGCCGCCCACGCGCTCGAACTGCTGGTCCACGAGCACACGCAGGATCTTGCTCTGCGTCTCGCGCGGCATATCGGCCACTTCGTCCAGGTAGAGGATGCCGCGGTGAGCTTCCTCGAGTGCGCCGACCTTACGCTCAGAGCCGTTGGACTCGGTTCCGAAAAGCTCGATCTCCATGCGTTCCGGCGTAATCGTCGCCGCATTTACCGAAACGAATGGCCCACTCTTGCGCGACGACGTCGCGTGAATGGCGCGTGCCACCTGTTCCTTGCCGGAGCCGGACGGTCCAACGATCATGATGCGGCTGTTGGTCGGCGCAACACGCTCGATGGTCTGGCGCAGATGGGTCATGGCCGATGACATGCCGATGAGCTCGAACGAATCGCCATTGCGCATCTTGAGGTCCGACACCTCGCGCCTGAGCTTCGACGTCTCCAGCGCCCTTTCGGCAATGAGAATCAGACGATCGGCCTTGAAAGGCTTCTCGATGAAGTCGTATGCGCCGCGCCGTATCGCCGAAACCGCCGTTTCGATGTTGCCGTGGCCCGAGATCATCACCACCGGAAGGTTGGGGTGTATCGTCTTGATCTCATCCAGGAGCGCCAGGCCATCGAGGCGCGAGCCTTGCATCCAGATGTCTAGAAAGACCAGCCTGGGTACACGATCGGCGATCGCCGCCAAGGCGCTGTCGGCGTTATGGGCCGTTCGCGTTTCGTGACCTTCATCGCTCAAAATCCCGGCGACGAGCTCTCGGATATCTTCTTCGTCATCGACGACAAGGATGTCAGATGCCATTACCGACCTTTTCAGTTCTATGTTTGTCTTCAATGCTTCCGTCTTGCGGAGCCGCCGTATCGTCGGCTGCCAGAGGAAGCAGGATGCTGATCATCGCGCCCCGACCGCCATGGAAGTCGGCCGGCGCGTCATGAAGTTCCAACCGGCCGCCATGGTCTTCGACGATCTTTTTGACGATCGCGAGGCCAAGACCGGTCCCTTTTTCACGCGTGGTCATGTATGGCTCGAGGAGACGCTGGCGATTTTCGCGCGGCAGCCCCTTGCCGTTGTCCATCACGTCCACCCGGATCATGGCTTCTTCACGGCACGCCTGAATCCGGATTGCTCCAACCTCCCCCTCGCTGCGCTCGGCGCCGTCGATTGCTTCGGAGGCATTCTTGATGATGTTGCCGAACGCCTGCGACAGAAGGCGGTTGTCGAAGGTCCCCTTGAGCGGTTCGGCACCGAAATCACGCTCGAACTTGATGTCCGAACGGCTGACTTCGATTAGGAACGAGGCTTCACGCAGCGGCTCCCGCAGGTCGATGTTCTTCATCTCCGGCTTCGGCATACGCGCGAAGTCGGAGAACTCGTTGACCATGCGGCCGATGTCCTCGACCTGACGAATGATCGTGTCCGTGCACTGATCGAAAACTTCGCGGTCTTCGGTTATCACCTTTCCGTAGCGCCGGCGGATGCGCTCGGCTGACAGCTGGATCGGCGTCAGCGGGTTCTTGATCTCGTGCGCGATGCGGCGGGCAACATCGGCCCAGGCGGACGAGCGCTGCGCCTGCATCAGATCAGTGATGTCGTCGACCGTGACGACATAGGATTTTTCCTGGCTCTCGTCGTCGCCTTCTTCGATCGTGACCTGCACGTTGAAGGTGCGCTCAGCGCCGGCGCGATAGAAGGTCACCTGCTCGCGGTAGACGCGGCGCTCGGAGCTACGGCAAATCTCGAAGACGCGGCCGACATGGGGCAGCACCACCGAAAGATTCTGCCCCACCGATGTGTCGGCGGAAATGGCAAGCATCGCCTCGGCCGAGCGATTGACGATGGTGATCGTGCCAAAATGGTCGATGCCGATGACGCCGGCCGTCACGCCTTCCAGAACCGCTTCCGAGAAGCGCCGGCGCTCGTCGACGAGATCCTTGGCCGTGAGGATCTCATCGCGCTGCGATTTCAGTTGCAGCAGCATTTTGTTGAAGGTGTCGGCTAGCGAGGCGACGTCGCCGTCGGACGGTCGAACCGGGACCGAGACGTTAAGATTGCCCGTGGCCACCTCGTCCGCCGCGCCGATCAGTTGGCGGATCGGACGGACGAGCCTGTCTGCGACCGCTATACCCGTCCAGATCGCCGAGAGGATCACGATCAGGGTCAGCGACAGGTAAGGGAGCCCAATGGCAACCTGCGACGTGCGCCGGTTGGCTTCCAGGCCTCGGTACTCGTCAGCATTTGCCCGCACGACCTCGCGCGCCTTGATCACCTCAGGGTCGACCAGCCTGATCGTGTAGAGATAGAGCCCCGGGATCTCACGCAGTTTGATGATTGCGCCAACGATGTTGCGAGTACGCGGCTCGATCAGCACCGGCTTGCCGTCCGCTGCCGTCTCGACAGAACCTGGTGGCGGTTCCGGCATGGCAAATTCGGCGGGCGTCTGTGCTGTCATCACGAAGGAGCCGTCGGCATTGATCAGGGCAGCGTGCGCCAGCGCGCGCCCCACTGCCTGTTGGCTCATGAAGTTTCGGAACCCGGTGCGGTCGAGATTGTAGAGGGTACGCGCATTGTCCAGATCGTAGGCCATGGACAAGGTCGTGCCCTGAAGGTTGCGAGCATTTTCCTGGACATAGGCGTCCGCGATGGACAACGAGTAGTTGACGATCGTCTTCGTGCGTATCTCGAACCAGCGATCGAGGCCGATGTTCAGCGTGATCGAGGCAATGACCGCGACTGCGATGGCGGGAATTGCGGCGACCAGCGCAAACATCGTGACGATGCGCACATGCAGCCGCGACGCCGCCTTGCCGATTCGGCGTGCAGTGAGGATGCGATGAACCTCGCGTACGACCAGCGCGAGCAGGAAGAGAATGAACGCGGCGTTCACGCAAATGATGATCAGGGTGGTCGTTTCATTCGGCGTGATCGGCGTGACGCCGAAAAGAATGGCGAAGGATACGGCGGCCGTAAGCAGTGCGCCCACCACGGCAATAATGCCGGGCAGTGCAAGAAGGCGTCTGCCATCTCCGCCGGACTGTGCCGGAAAAATGGATCGCCTGAATTTCAGCTTCTGATTCGCCATGCGCCCCTACAAGGACCGTTATGCGTCGCACCTATGCAACGCATTGTGGCGATTATGCAACTAGACTGACAGTTGCCGAAAATCTTTGGCGCGATTTTCTCGCATGACCCAGAGAGGTCAGCTTTGCTTGGAAGCGCGATAAACGTTTACACCAAGCTCGCGGATCTTCTTGCGCAATGTATTGCGGTTCAGCCCGAGCAGCTCGGCCGCCTTGATCTGGTTGCCGCGTGTTGCCGTCATCGACGCCAGAATCAGCGGGAACTCGACCTCGGCGAGAATGCGCTCATAGAGCCCCGGAGGCGGCAATTCACCGGCGAAGGACGCGAAATAGCGTTGAAGGAATATTTCCGCCGCTTGGCCAATAGAAAGGTTGTCCGGCACGAGCGCGCCATTTTCCGGAGCAGGCTCCTGGCTCGTCCGCAATTCGGATTCGATGATCTCGGTAGAAATCTCTTCCTGCGGGTAGAGTGCGGCAAGGCGCCTGACGAGATTCTCCAGTTCGCGCACATTGCCCGGCCACGGATAGCGCTTCATCAGTTCAAGGCCGCCGCTTGAGATTCGCTTGGCCTGCAGGCCCTCGCTTTCGGCCTGCTTGAAGAAGTGCCGGACGAGGTCAGGAACGTCCTCGGACCGCTCGCGCAGCGGCGGCAGGCGCAGCGGCACGACATTCAAGCGATAAAACAGGTCTTCGCGAAACAGCCCCTGGGCGATGCCGGCGCGCAAATCCTTGTTGGTGGCGGCGACGATGCGCACGTCGGTCTTGATCGGGGTTCGCCCGCCGACGGTGGTGTATTCGCCCTGCTGCAGCACGCGGAGGAGACGGGTCTGCGCCTCCATGGGCATGTCGCCGATCTCGTCGAGGAAAAGCGTACCGCCCTCGGCCTGCTCGAAGCGTCCGCTGGAACGGTTCTGCGCGCCCGTGAATGCGCCCTTCTCGTGGCCGAACAACTCCGATTCGATCAGATCGCGGGGAATGGCCGCCATGTTGATTGCGACGAACGGGCCGTTCCGCCGCCGGCCATATTCATGCAGCGCGCGCGCCACCAGTTCCTTGCCGGTGCCCGATTCGCCCGAAATCATCACCGTCAGGTCGGTCTGCATCATGCGCGCCAACATGCGGTAGATGTCCTGCATGGCGGCAGAGCGCCCGATCAGGGGCATGGCTTCCGGCTGATCGTCGTGGCGCGCATCGAGCTTGGGGCGCTTGGGCTCCGCCAGGGCGCGATTGACGATGTTCAGAAGCTCGGTGAGGTCGAACGGCTTGGGCAGGTATTCATAGGCGCCGGTTTCCGACGCCCGGATGGCCGTCATGAAGGTGTTCTGGGCACTCATCACGATGACCGGCAGTTCCGGGCGGGCCTTCTTGATGCGCGGCAGCATGTCGAAGGCGTTTTCGTCCGGCATGACGACGTCGGTGATCACCAGATCGCCCTCGCCCGCCGCCACCCAGCGCCAAAGCGTCGCGGCATTGGAGGTGACACGCACCTCGTGTCCCGAACGTGACAAAGCCTGGTTCAGCACGGTGCGGATTGCCGCGTCGTCGTCCGCCACCAGAATGTTGCCGCGGGGCGTCATGCCTTGTTTCCTTCGGTCTGCTCTTCATGGAGCAATGAGGTGTCTTTCCACGCAGGCATCAGCACGCGAAACATCGTGCCGCGCGGCGTGGATTCGCACTCGATGACCCCGCCATGTTCCCCGACGATCTTTGCGACGAGCGCCAGACCAAGCCCCGAACCATTCGGCTTTGTCGTGATGAACGGGTCGAAGATAATCGGCAGAATGTCTTCGGAGACGCCGGCACCATTGTCATGCACGCAGAATTCGAGCGGCAGCGACACGCGATCCTGCGATCCGGGCACCGAGACGCGCATGCCGGGGCGAAAGGCTGTAGAGAGCTTGATCTCGCCTTCGCTCCGCGTTCCTATGGCCTCGGCCGCGTTCTTCACCAGATTGAGGAACACCTGGACGAGTTGGTCGCGATTGGCAAATACCGGAGGCAGTGATGGATCATACTCCTCCACGATGTTGACTTTGCTGGCAAAACCGTTTCGCGCAATAGCCTTCACATGGTCGAGGACGACGTGGATATTGACCGGATAGCGGTCGATGGGGCGCTCGTCCGAAAAAACCTCCATGCGGTCGACTAGTGCCACGATGCGGTCGGTCTCATCGGTGATCAGGCGCGTCAGCGCGCGATCTTCGTCCGATACGGACGTCTCCAGAAGTTGCGCTGCGCCACGGATACCGGAGAGCGGGTTCTTGATCTCATGCGCCAGCATCGCGGCAAGGCCGGTTACGGAGCGAGCCGCGCCGCGATGGGTCATCTGGCGGTCGATCTTGTCGGCCATCGACCGTTCCTGGAACATGACCACGACCGAGCCGGGCAATTCAGGAACCGGCGCCACATAAATGTCGACGACCTTCTCGATGCCGAGACGCGGCGAGGAAATGTCGACCCGGTACTCGTTCACCGGCGCCAGCCGCTCGCGCACCTGTTCGACAAGGGACAGGATCGGGCTGCCGAAGGGCACGAAACGTTCCAGCGTGGAACGAGCCAGCATTGCCGCGCTGGAGCGGAAAAAGTCTTCGGCATCGGCGTTGGCGTAGCTGATGCGATCGTCGGAACCGATCATGATGACCGGCCGACGGATCGTGTTGAGGACGATCTGCGCTGCGTCGGCGACCTCGGCCCGATTGCTGACCGTCACGCGGCGCTCCTTTCCTGCATATCGGAGAAACGGAGAGCCTCTCGCAAGCCGCGAACCACTTCGGCCGGATCGAGCGAAGTCATGATCCTCGCGCGCAACTCCGGCGCGATGTCCCTGGCATGACGATCGAGATACCAGCCGAGATGCTTGCGCGCCTGCCGCAGGCCGCTTTCAATGCCGTAAAGCGCCAGCATGTCCTCGTAATGCGAAACGACATAGTCAGCCACTTCCGCGGCCGTACGCGGCATGTCTGGCGCGCACTCAGTTCCTGCTGCAATGACGCCTGCCGTCCAAGGTGCGCCATAGCTGGCACGCCCGACCATCACCGCATCCGCGCCAGATTGTTCAATTATTTCCGTAGCATCGGTGAGGTTCCTTACGTCGCCATTGGCAACCACCGGAATGGAGACCGCCTCCTTGACGCGCGCAATCGCGCGCCAATCTGCTTTGCCTTGATAGAACTGGCAGCGCGTGCGGCCGTGCACGGTCACCATCTTCACGCCGGCCGCCTCCGCACGACGTGCGAGTTCTGGCGCATTCAGAGCCGCGTCGTCCCAGCCAAGGCGCATCTTCACTGTCACGGGCACATCCACGGCCCCGATGACCGCATCGATCAGCGACACGGCGTGATCTAGGTCGCGCATCAGTGCGGAACCGGCATAGCCGCCCGTCACCTTCTTGGCGGGGCAGCCCATATTGATGTCGATGATGTCGGCGCCCTCGCCGGCCGCGATACGTGCGCCTTCCGCCATATGGCGGGATTCGCGCCCCGCAAGCTGGATCATGTGCACGGGCAAGCCGGAGTGACGAATACGGCGTCCCGATTCCGAGTGCCCCTTGGCCAACTCGCCGCTTGCGACCATTTCGGACACAACGAGCCCCGCGCCGTGGGCATAGGCGCGTTTGCGGAACGCGTCGTCCGTGATGCCGGACATCGGCGCCAGAAAGACACGGTTGCGAATTTTAACGCCACCAATTTCGAGCGGTTTTGCATGAGCCGTGAAATCTGGCATGCACAAATTCCAAGCAATTTTGTCTTTTGCTTATTCAGTAGCCAGTTTCGGCATATTGTGCAATGCGGAAACGGCGCGGCAGGGCGTGCACCAGGGAAAACTCTCGCCTTTGCGCAAGGTTGCGACTAAGCCTCTGCGCATGGAAAAGAGCAGATCTGAATCGTCGAGAAAACTGCCGACCGCCGTGGTGGTCGTGGCCGCAGGGCGTGGCGAGCGTGCAGGACAAGCTGATGGGCCCAAGCAGTATCGCCTAATTGGCGGACGTGCCGTTCTTGCGCGCACCGTGGAGAATTTTCTCCGCCATCCGGCAATCGGAACGGTCGTGGTCGTGATCCACCCGGACGACGGCGCTCTGCTAAAGCAGGCACTCGGCGCCCTCGTCGAGAAGGTGATCGTCGTTCACGGGGGAGCGACGCGACAGGACTCCACTCGGCTTGGCCTCCTGGCTCTAGAGTCCGAAAACCCGGGCGCGGTGCTCATCCATGACGGCGTGCGGCCTTTTGCCGATGCCGGACTCATCGACCGGGTAATCGCGTCGATCGACGAAAATCATGGCGCCCTGCCTGCATTACCGGTGTCCGACACCCTCAAGCGTGAGGCCGCTGGCGGCGCGGTGGCGGAGACTGTGGCGCGGGCTGGCCTTCATTCAGCCCAGACTCCGCAGGGATTCCCCTATGCACCAATTCTGGCCGCGCATCAGGCCGCGCACAGACAGGGGCGCAGCGACTTCACCGACGATGCGGCAATCGCCGAATGGGCCGACATGCCGGTGCGCATCGTGCTGGGCTCACCCGACAATGTGAAACTGACCTGGGCAAGGGACATCGCAATGGCCGATCAACGCCTGTCTGCAGCAAGTAGTGCTTTTCCCGACGTGCGCACCGGCAATGGCTACGATGTGCACTCTTTCGAGCCCGGCGACCACGTGACGCTGTGCGGCGTGGCAATTCCCCACACGAAAAAACTCTCCGGCCATTCAGATGCCGATGTCTGCCTGCATGCACTGACCGACGCACTGCTCGCAACCATCGGCGCCGGCGACATCGGCACCCATTTCCCGCCATCCGACCCGCAGTGGAAGGGCGCTGCCTCACGCATCTTCGTGGAGCATGCCGTGAAACTTGTGCGTTCGAAGGGCGGACGGATCGCCAATGCCGACATTACGCTCATCTGCGAGGCGCCGCGCGTCGGCCCGCACCGCGAGGCGATGACAGCTGCCCTTTCCGACATGCTTGGCATCGACAGGGGTCGGGTGTCGATCAAGGCAACCACAAACGAGCGGCTGGGTTTTGTAGGGCGTGAGGAAGGCATTGCGGCGATCGCCACGGCGAGCGTCGTCTACCCGGGAGAACTGCCCGAATGAGCGAACTGCGCGAACTGGCGATTGAATTCCTGAGGGCTTGCGAGCGGCACGGCATCATGGCCGCGACGGCGGAATCCTGCACGGGCGGCATGATCATAGCCGCCTTGACCGATATCCCAGGCTCCTCGACGGTGGTGGACCGCGGTTTCATCACCTATTCCAATGAAGCCAAGATGGAGATGCTGGGTGTCTCCGAGACGACGCTGGCCGCTCATGGCGCCGTCTCCCGCGAGACTGCATTGGAAATGGCCGCTGGCGCCATCCAGAACTCCCGCGCCAGCATCGCGCTTGCGGTCACCGGCATAGCCGGCCCCGATGGCGGCTCAGAAACAAAGCCAGTTGGGCTCGTCTGGTTCGGGCTGGCGCTGCGCGGTCAGCCAGCCGTGGCCGAAAGCCGGATTTTCCCGAATGAAGGGCGAGACTTCGTCCGGCGCGAAACTGTTCGGACTGCCCTTAATCTCGGCCTAAAAGCTCTCGACTGATCAGGCGACTTTCGCCGGACCGTAGATTTCGGTCGCGCGACGCTCGAAGGCTTCCACGAACATGCGAAAGGCGCGGTCGAACATCGCGCCCATCAGCGCCCCGAGAACGCGGCTCTTGAATTCGTAGTCGATGAAGAAATGGATGTCGGTTGCGCCGCCATCCGTCGGATCGAATCGCCAGATATTGGTCAGATATTTGAACGGGCCGTCGAGATATTTCACCTCGATAGCGCTCTCGTCCGGCTTCAGGTAGACCTGCGTGGTGAAGGTCTCGCGGATCGCCTTGTAGCCAACGGTCATCGCGGCGACGAGCACCGTGCGTCCGTCGCGCTCCTTGCGCGAGCGCACCGTCAGCCCTTCGCAAAGCGGCAGGAACTGCGGATATTGCTCCACATCCGCTACCAGGGCAAACATCTGGTCCGGCGCATGGGAGACGCGGCGTATAGTCTCGAATTTCGGCATCAGGCAGAAGCTTTGGCCGACTTCCGCAGATGTTCCTCGCGCGCAGCCCGCAGCCGGGCGAAATCCTCGCCGGCGTGATGGGACGAGCGCGTCAGCGGGCTCGATGCGACGAGCAGGAAGCCCTTGGTCATACCGACCGTCTCGTAAGACTTGAACTCCTCCGGCGTGACGAACTTCTTGACCGCATGGTGCTTCTTGGTCGGCTGCAGGTACTGGCCGATGGTCATGAAATCGACGTCGGCGCTGCGCAGGTCGTCCATGAGCTGGAGGACTTCGTTCCGCTCTTCGCCCAGGCCGACCATAATGCCGGACTTGGTGAAGATCGACGGATCGAGTTCCTTCACCCGCTGCAACAGGCGGATGGAGTGGAAGTAGCGCGCGCCCGGACGAACTGTCAGATAGTTCGACGGCACGGTTTCGAGATTGTGATTGAAAACGTCAGGCTTGGCCGCGACCACGATCTCCAATGCGCCGTCCTTGCGCAGGAAGTCCGGCGTCAGGATTTCGATCGTCGTATTGGGGTTCAGCGCGCGGATCGCGCGGATCGTGTCGGCAAAGTGCTGCGCGCCACCGTCGGCCAAGTCGTCGCGGTCGACCGACGTGATGACGACATGGGTAAGCCCCATCTTGGCGACGGCCTTCGCCACGCTTTCCGGCTCGTTCGCGTCGAGCGGCAGCGGACGGCCGGTCGCCACATTGCAGAAGGCGCAGGCGCGGGTGCAGATCTCGCCCATGATCATGAAGGTGGCGTGCTTCTTTTCCCAGCATTCGCCGATGTTGGGGCAGCCCGCCTCTTCGCACACCGTCACCAGCTTGTGAGACCTGACGATCTCGCGGGTCTCGGCATAGCCCTTGGAGACCGGCGCCTTGACGCGGATCCAGTCCGGCTTGCGCAGCACTTCCTGATCCGGCCGGTGGGCCTTTTCGGGGTGGCGCACACGAGGAGCGTTGGAGAGATCGAGCACAGTGACCATGTCAGTTCCTAGCGCGGCCGCGGCGATTGTGTGCGGCCGAATATCCAGAGAATGATGATCGCGCCAAAGATGGCGACGAGCAGGTTTCCGAAGAAACCGTAATAGTGAACCTTGAGGAGGCCCGCCAAGGTGCCTCCCACGAATGAGCCGGCAATGCCGACGAGGATGTTGGTGAAGAAGCCATGGTCGCGGTTCATGGTCTTCTCGGCGACATAGCCGGCAAGAAAGCCGATGACGAGCATGCCGAAGAAGCCGACGCCCGGCATGCTCATGAAACCCGCGCTCTGGTCCATCACAGTCTCCTCGCGACCGCTGCCAAAGACCCATATAAGTCAGAAGCCGCCGAAACAACAGCCCGGCAAAGGCTCCCCTGTTATGCGTTCAGCGCGCGGCCATAGGCGTCCAGCACGCTCTCCTTCATCGTCTCCGATAGGGTCGGGTGCGGGAAGATGGTGTGCATCAGCTCTTCCTCGGTGGTTTCGAGGTTCATCGCCACCACAAAGCCCTGGATCAACTCGGTGACTTCGGCACCCACCATATGTGCGCCAAGCAACTGCCCGGTCTTTTTGTCGAAAATGGTCTTGACCATGCCCTGGTCTTCGCCGAGCGCGATTGCCTTGCCGTTGGCGACGAAGGGGAAGCGGCCCACGCGAATGTCGTAGCCGGATTCCTTGGCTTTGGCTTCGGTGAGGCCGACCGAAGCGACCTGCGGGCTGCAGTAGGTGCAGCCCGGAATCTTCAGCTTGTCCATCGGATGCACGTTCGGCAGCCCGGCGATCTTTTCGACGCAGACGACAGCCTCATGCTCTGCCTTGTGGGCCAGCATGGGCGGCCCGGCGACGTCGCCGATCGCGTAGATGCCGGGGACGTTGGTCTTGCCATAGCCGTCGATGACGATGCAGCCGCGATCAGTTTTCACGCCCAGCGCCTCGAGGCCGATGTTCTCGATATTGCCCTGGACGCCAACGGCCGAAATCAACCGGTCGGCGGTGATCTTTTCCACCTTGCCGTCCTTCAACTCGACATGGGCCGTGATCGAATTTGCCGCCTTCTCGACCTTGGTCACCTTGGCATCGAGGATGATCTTCATCCCCTGCTTCTCGAACTGCTTCTTGGCGAAGGCCGAGATTTCGGCGTCTTCCACCGGCATCACCTGCGGCAGCAACTCGACGACCGTAACGTCGACGCCCATGGTGCGGTAGAAGGAGGCGAACTCGATGCCGATGGCACCCGAGCCCATGACGAGCAGCGACTTCGGCATTTCCGGCGGTACCATCGCCTCGAAATAGGTCCAGATCAGCTTGCCGTCCGGCTCGATGCCAGGCAGCGCCCGCGGCCGCGCACCGGTCGCGACGATGATGTGCTTGGCGGTGTAAGTGCCCTCGCCCTTGGTATTCTTGGGCAATGGCGCCTGCGGCTGCATCGGCTTCTTGGTGGTTTTGGAGACGACGATCTCGCCCGGCTTGGTAAGCTTGGCTTCTCCCCAGATGACGTCGACCTTGTTCTTTTTCATCAGGAAGCCGACGCCGGCGTTCATGCGCTCGGCGATACCGCGCGAACGGGTGACGACCGCCTTCAGGTCGGCTTCGATCTTACCGTCGATCTTGAAGCCGTAATTCTTCGCATTTTCGGCGTAGTGGAATATTTCGGCCGAGCGGAGCAGCGCCTTGGTCGGAATGCAGCCCCAGTTCGAGCAGATGCCGGCGAGGTGCTCGCGCTCGACGATAGCGGTCTTGAGGCCGAGCTGCGCGGCGCGGATCGCCGCGATATAGCCGCCGGGGCCCGAGCCGATGATGATCACGTCGTAATTTTCGGCCACAGTCTTCTCCTGAGATCAGAGAGCGAGCATTACCCGCACCAGGGGCGCGAGCGCTTCGCCAATTTTGCGCGTGTTTTCCGCGTCGAGATGGACACCGTCGAGCGGCGTGGTACTTGCAACGGAGCCGGCATCGAAAAAGCCGCAGCCGAGCTCGTCGGCCAGTCCGTCATATAGTTCCGCCAGCTTCTGCGAGCCCTTGTCGCCGCCGGCGAACATTTCCGCAAAGTCGACGTTTTGGGTACGTGTGACATGCGGCGGCGAGACCAGCAGGATTTCCGGCGCGGCGGCATCGAGCGGATAGGGATGGCCGCGCACGATCTTCACCAGCCGTGCCATGCCCTGCTTGGCGGCGAACGGGTTGCCATGGATCCACGGCTTCATGTCGTTTGAGCCGAGCAGGATGATGATCAGATCGAGCGGCGAATGCGTGCCGAGCAAGGTCGGCAGCACGCGCGCGCCATTGCGATCCTCCGAGGCAAGGTTGTCGTCGAAGGCCGTCGTGCGGCCGTTCAACCCTTCGGCGATGACCCGTACTCCGCTACCCAACTCCGCCTGCAGCACGCTCGGCCAACGGTCCTCCGGCGCATGGCGCGAAGGACCTTCGGCATTGTAGCCCCAGGTAAGCGAGTCTCCGTAGCAGAGGACGGTTTTCACCAAAGCCGGCTCCTATACGAGCATGCCCATCGGGTTTTCGATGTGCCGCTTGAAGGCGCCGAGCAGCTCGGCGCCGAGCGCACCGTCCACGGCACGATGATCGGTCGAAAGCGTGACCGACATCATGTTGGCGATCTTGATCTCGCCGTTCTTCACCACGGCCCGCTCCTCGCCCGCACCCACGGCCAGGATGGTCGCATGCGGCGGGTTGATGACGGCGGCAAAGTCCTTGATGCCGAACATGCCCAGATTGGACACAGCCGTGGTGCCGCCCTGATATTCCTCGGGCTTCAGCTTGCGATCGCGGGCACGCTTGGCGAGGTCCTTCATCTCGTTGGAGATGGTGGACAGGCTCTTTTCTTCGGCCCGGCGCACGATCGGCGTGATGAGGCCGCCCGGGATCGAAACGGCAACGCCGACGTCCGAATGCTTGTGCTGAACCATGGCGCTATCCGTCCACGACACGTTCGCGGTCGGCACGTCGCGCAGTGCCAACGCCATCGCCTTGATGATCAGGTCGTTGACCGACAGCTTGTAGGCCGGCACATCGCCCTTTTCCGTCTTGCGCATCGGCGCGGCCCCGTTGAGCTGGGCGCGCAGCGCCAGCAAGGCGTCGAGTTCGCAATCGAGCGTCAGATAGAAATGCGGGATGGTGGTCTTGGCCTCGACCAGACGCCGCGCGATGACCTTCCGCATATTGTCGTGTGGGACCAGCTCGTAGCTGCCCGGTTCGAACAGCTTCAGAACCTGCTCGTCCGACATCGTCTTCGCGGCCGGAACTGGGGCCGGAGCGCCAGAGATCGGTGCGGCCGTCGGGGCAGCCTTGGCGCCGCCGGCGGAAATCGCCGTCTCGACGTCGACCTTCACCACGCGGCCATGCGGCCCCGTGCCCTTCACTGCCGAGATATCGACGCCGGCATCCTTGGCGATGCGGCGGGCCAGCGGCGACGCAAAGACGCGTCCTTCCTCGGCGACCGCCTTGCCATTCGCCATAGCTACCGGTGCAGGCTGCGCAGCCGGCGCGGGTTGAGCAGCGGGCGCAAGCTGCGGCTTGGCTTCTTCAGCCTTTACCGGAGCAGGTGCAGCGGTCTGCTGGGCCGCGGGCTTGGCGCCGGCATCCGCCTTGGCGGCAGCGCCAGCATCTTCGCCCTCGCCCGCCAGAATGGCGATCACGGCGTTGACCTTGACGCCTTCGGTGCCGGCCGGGACGACCAGCTTGGCAACGGTGCCTTCGTCGACGGCTTCGACTTCCATCGTCGCCTTGTCGGTCTCGATCTCAGCGATCACGTCGCCCGGCGAAACCTTATCGCCTTCCTTGACGAGCCACTTGGCGAGATTGCCCTCTTCCATCGTCGGCGAGAGCGCCGGCATTGTGATGTTGATCGGCATCGCTCACTCCTGGATAATTTTGAACAGGCCGCGCATGACGGTCAGCGTGGCGATTATGAACACCGGCGGCAGAACGCCGATGTTGAAACTGCTTTCGCTCATCTCAAGCGCCATCATCCCGCCGGCGCCCTGCATGGCGCTGGTTGCAACCGCGGCCAAAATGAGGGACGATGCGCCGCTGAGCATCTGCAGCACGCCGTCGAACCGGCTAGTCATCGAGCGGACGACAAGCGCGACCGCGATGGTCGCAGCGATGATGGCGGCCAGGGTCAATAAAGACGGCATCGCCTACATCTCCTACCGATAAGTCACCGCTTTGACCGCCTCGACGACTTCGCCGACATTCGGCAACGCCAGCTTTTCGAGGTTGGCGGCGTAAGGCATCGGCACGTCCTTGCCGGCGATGGTGATGACCGGTGCATCGAGATAGTCGAAGGCGCGGCGCGAGACCTGATTGGCGATGTGGTCGCCGACCGAGCTCTGCGGGAAACCTTCTTCCACGACGACCAGGCGGTTGGTCTTCTTCACCGACTCGATGATCGTGTCGTAGTCAAGCGGACGGATCGTGCGCAGGTCAATGATCTCGGCGTCGATGCCCATCTCGCGCAGCTCGGCCTCGGCCTTCACCGCATAGGTCATGCCAATGCCGAAGGAGACGATGGTGACGTCCTTGCCCTGCTTGTGGACGCGGGCCTTGCCGATCGGGAGGACAAAATCATCGAGCTTCGGCACATCGAAGGAGTGGCCGTAGAGGATTTCGTTCTCGAGGAAGATGACCGGGTTCGGGTCGCGGATCGCGGCCTTCAGCAGGCCCTTTGCGTCGGCTGCCGTATAAGGCATCACGACCTTGAGGCCTGGAATGTGGCTGTACCACGCCGCATAGCACTGCGAGTGCTGGGCGGCGACGCGGGCTGCCGCGCCGTTCGGGCCACGGAAGACGATCGGAGCGCCCATCTGGCCGCCGGACATATAGAGCGTCTTGGCGGCCGAGTTCACGATCTGGTCGATGGCCTGCATGGCAAAGTTGAAGGTCATGAACTCCACGATCGGCTTCAGGCCGGCCATGGCCGCACCGACGCCGACGCCGGCAAAGCCGTGCTCGGTGATCGGGGTATCGACCACGCGACGCGGGCCGAACTCCTGCAGCAGGCCCTGGGTAATCTTGTAGGCGCCCTGATATTCGGCGACTTCCTCACCCATCACGAAGACGTCGGCGTCACGCCGCATCTCTTCGGCCATCGCATCGCGCAGCGCTTCGCGGACCGTCATGGAAACCATCTCGGTGCCGGCCGGAATATCCGGATCTGCAGCCACTTCGACCTTCGGCGCGGCGGCAACGGGAGCGGGCCTTGCAGGCTCGGCAGGCTTCTCAGCGGCAACCGGCGCCTTGGGCGACACTTCTTCCTCGCCGATGCCTTCTCCGACCTTGTCGATGTCTTCGCCCTCGACGGCGAGGATGGCGATCGGGGTGTTCACCTTGACGCCTTCGCTGCCGGCGGGGATGAGGATCTTCCCAAGCGTACCTTCGTCGACGGCTTCCACTTCCATGGTTGCCTTGTCGGTCTCGATCTCGGCGATCACGTCACCGGGGGCGATCTTGTCGCCTTCGTTCTTGAGCCACTTGGACAGGTTGCCCTCTTCCATGGTCGGCGAGAGGGCGGGCATGAGGATTTCGATCGGCATGTCTGTGCCCCCTTACAGCGTGATGTCGGTGTAGAGCTCGGACACATCCGGCTCCGGATCGGTCTGCGCGAACTCGGCCGAGTCGGCCACGATGTCGCGCACCTCCTTGTCGATCGCCTTCAGGTCGTCTTCCGTCGCCCATTTCTTGTCGAGCAGCCGCGCCTTGACCTGCTCGATCGGGTCGTGCTCGGAGCGCATCTTCTGCACCTCCTCCTTCGACCGGTATTTTGCGGGGTCCGACATCGAGTGGCCGCGATAGCGGTAGGTCTGCATCTCGAGAATGATCGGACCCTTGCCGGAGCGGCACCATTCCACGGCGAGATCGGCGGCTGCCTTCACTGCGCGCACGTCCATGCCGTCGACCTGGATGCCGGGGATCTTGAACGAAGCGCCGCGATGCGAGAAATCGGTCTCGGCCGAAGAGCGGCTCACCGAGGTGCCCATGGCGTAGCGGTTGTTCTCGATGATATAGACCACCGGCAGCTTCCACAGCGAGGCCATGTTGAAGCTTTCGTAGACCTGGCCCTGGTTGGCTGCGCCGTCGCCGAAATAGGTCAGGGAGACGTTCTTGTTGTCGCGGTAGCGGTTCGCGAAGGCCAGGCCCGTGCCCAGCGAAACCTGGGCGCCGACGATGCCGTGGCCGCCATAAAAATTCTTCTCCTTGGAGAACATGTGCATGGAGCCGCCCTTGCCCTTGGAGTAGCCTCCGCGGCGCCCGGTAAGCTCGGCCATGACGCCGCGCGGCGACATGTCCATGGCAAGCATGTGACCGTGATCACGGTAAGCGGTGATCATCTGGTCGCCCTCGATCAACGCCATCTGCATGCCGGTGACGACAGCTTCCTGGCCGATATAGAGGTGGCAGAAGCCGCCGATGAAGCCCATGCCGTAAAGCTGGCCGGCCTTCTCTTCGAAGCGCCGAATCAGCAGCATGTCGCGATAGGCCTTGAGCTCCTGCTCCTTGGTGAATTCTACGGGTTTGGGCGCTACAAGCGCGGTGGTCTTGCCGTCCGCTTTCGATTTCGCGGACGCCGTCCTGGCGGCAGATGCCATGCATCACTCCCTAGTAATGTCTCTTTTCGGACATTGGAGGGAGCGCACAATCCCCCTCCGATTGGGGAGAAAACTAGCACGCAATCCACCCTTCCGCTATGCGGAAAAATGCATGGCAGGCATGCAGCTAAGCACCTGCAATCATTGGGGATATCTTCGATTAACCGGATTTCGGTTAATTTGCCCAGTCGGACGAACGGATGATGGTGATCTCATCCGTGTGCGAAAGGTTCAGCGCTTTGCGGGCCTGCTCGTCGAGCATGTCCTTCTCGAGCGTGCCATCATGCAGCAACTGAACGCGGCGCTCAAGATCGATGCGACGGGACCTGACGGCATCGAGTTGCGCCTGCAATTCGACCGCCCGCGCCTGCAGCCGGTACTTGGAATAGATACCCAGCTCGCCGTGATAGGCGTGGAAGCCGAAATAGGAAAGGAACAGAACGGTGAGGCCCGGCACGATGAAGCGGCCGGTATTTCTCTCTCTATGCTGACGTGTCCACATGGCGCATTTCCTTGATGCGTCTCATCTGGCCCCATTATGCTTAATGTCCGGTTACGGGGGATAAAAATTCCGGCCCCAATGAAAAAGGGCGAGGTTGCCCTCGCCCCTGTCCGATCAGGATAGCGCCGGAAAATCCGGCCCTTGTCAGCCCTTCACAACCGAGCGGCCGGCATAGCGAGCCTGCTTGCCGAGCTCTTCCTCGATGCGGATGAGCTGGTTGTACTTGGCCGTGCGATCGGAGCGCGCGAGCGAACCGGTCTTGATCTGCCCGCAATTGGTGGCGACGGCCAGGTCCGCGATGGTCGAGTCTTCCGTCTCTCCCGAGCGGTGCGACATGACGGCGGTGTAGGCCGCCTTGTGTGCGGTCTCGACCGCGTCGAGCGTCTCGGTGAGCGTGCCGATCTGATTGACCTTGACCAGGATCGAGTTGGCAACGCCCATGCGGATGCCGTCGCGCAGGCGGGCCGAGTTGGTGACGAACAGGTCGTCACCAACCAGTTGAACATTCTTGCCGACCAGATCGGTCAGCATCTTCCAGCCTTCCCAATCGTCCTCGGCCATGCCGTCCTCGATCGAGATGATCGGGTAGTCGGCTGCCAGCTTGGCGAGATACTTGGCCTGGGTCTTGGGATCGCGGGTCTTCTTCTCGCCTTCGTAGACGTAGTTGCCGCCCTTGAAGAATTCGGTCGATGCGCAGTCCAGCGCGATGGCAACATCGTCGCCGGGCTTGTAGCCGGCCTTCTCGATCGACTGCATGACGAAGTCGAGGGCAGCCTGGGCGTTCTTCAGGTTCGGCGCAAAGCCGCCCTCATCGCCCACATTGGTGTTGTGGCCGGCATCCTTCAGCGCCTTCTTCAGCGTGTGGAAGATCTCCGAGCCCCAGCGAACGGCGTCGCGGAAGGTGGGCGCGCCCACCGGCATGATCATGAATTCCTGGAAGTCGATAGGATTATCGGCATGGGCACCGCCATTGATGATGTTCATCATCGGCACCGGCAGCACATGTGCATTGGTGCCGCCGACGTAGCGGTAGAGCGGCAGGTTCGAGGCGATTGCCGCTGCCTTGGCGACGGCAAGCGAGACGCCGAGAATTGCGTTGGCGCCGAGGCGAGCCTTGTTGGGCGTGCCATCGAGATCGATCATGGTCTGATCGATTTCGGCCTGGTGCTGGGCCTCCATGCCGCCGATGGCCTCGAAGATCTCGCCATTGACCGCTTCGACGGCGCGCTCGACGCCCTTGCCGAGATAGCGCGGCCCGCCGTCGCGCAGTTCCACGGCCTCATGCGCGCCGGTCGAGGCGCCGGACGGCACGGCAGCACGGCCCATGGAGCCGTCTTCCAGCACCACGTCCACTTCCACGGTCGGGTTGCCCCGGCTGTCGAGAATTTCGCGGCCGATGATTTCGATGATGGCGGTCATTGTGGTGTCCCTCGGATCGTGGCGGATAAGGTGGCGCCCGTCTTAGCGATGGGCAGTAAAAACGCAATGAGACGCCCGGGCGACCGGGCGTCGAACTCAGTTGCCTTTGGCGACGCGGTCGAACGCCATCAGCTTTTCAAGCAGCGCGGGCATGTCCTTCAGCGGAACCATGTTCGGACCGTCGGAAGGGGCGTTGTCCGGGTCCTCATGCGTCTCGATGAAGACGCCGGCGACGCCGACGGCCACGGCCGCGGACGCCAGGGTCTTCACGAAACGGCGGTCGCCGCCCGAGGAGCCACCCTGCCCGCCCGGCTGCTGCACCGAATGGGTGGCATCGAAAATCACCGGCGCACCCGTCTCGGCCATGATCGGCAGCGAGCGCATGTCCGAAACCAGCGTGTTGTAGCCGAAAGACGCGCCGCGCTCGGTGACAAGCACATTGGCGTTGCCCGAGTTCGTGACCTTGGCCACGACATTCTTCATGTCCCAGGGAGCGAGGAACTGGCCCTTCTTCACGTTGACCGGCTTACCTGTGTTGGCCGCAGCAACCAGAAGGTCGGTCTGGCGGCTCAGGAACGCCGGGATCTGCAGAATGTCGACCGATCCGGCCACGAGAGCGCACTGCTCTTCCGTATGGACGTCGGTGAGCACCGGCAAGCCGAACTCTTTGCGGATATCCTCGAAAATGGGAAGTGCGGTTTCGAGGCCGGCACCACGCTTGCCGGACAGCGAAGTGCGGTTCGCCTTGTCGAAGCTGGACTTGTAGACCAGACCGATGCCGAGTTTTTGGGTCAGCTCCTTCAGTGCGCCGGCCATGTCGAAGGCGTGCTGACGCGACTCGAGTTGGCAAGGGCCGGCGATCAGCGCCAGCGGCGCCTTGTTGTCGAAGACCACATTGCCCACGGTAACGGTCGGGTTCGGCGTGTTCATCAAAGCTCCTCGAATATGAAAATGGCGCCCTGACCGGGTGCCGCAGGTACGATCAGCCGATTGTCACGATGGTCGAACTCGATGACATTGGCGCGAAGAATTTTGTTTGTCTGGGTCAGGCTGGCGACGCCAAAGACGATCGCAACCAGCCGAAGATTGCCCGCAGGTGCGCCGAGCCCGGTATCGGCCTTGAATGCGGCGGGGTCGACAAGCTCGATCGCAGCGTTCGGCAGTATCACCTGGAGCACGCCGTTTGCGGCAGGCAGCGCAGGAGCATTTGCGACGGCTTCGAAGAAGCGCGCATGGCTTGCGGGATCGTCTACGCAGGCAATGATTGACGCAAGGCGCTTGGCGCCGTTGGCATGGGCCTGCAAGGCCGATCGGTCGACCTGCGGAACATTGGCTCGCTCACACGTGAAGAAGAAGGCGTCCGGCGCGTCCGTCTCGGCGGCAAAGGCCAGCCGGAAGGAGGCCATGTCGGCCTTGCCCGAAGCATCCTTGAAGGGCCGGGAGAAATCCAGCCGGTCGCCTGCCGAAACGCCGGCATCAACGAAGGTCTTATGGTCGGCATCCGCGTCCTCGGTGCCGAAGACGATAGCCGAAAGCCCCTCCTCGCCATTTCGTACGCGGAATTGTCGGTCGCGCGCGACAAAGACGTTTTTCGTCGCCACCGCTTCGTCGGCCTTGGCGGCGTCTCCGACGACCAGCGGTTCGAGGAAAGTGCCGTCGGAGAGGTAAACGCAGGCGTTCTCGGTGCCGAAGGGATGCACGCCGATGGGTGCTACGGTAAAGCCAAGCGCCGACAGCCTCTCGCGCGCAATACCGAGGTCTGCGGTCGGCAGCACGAGGTGGTCGAGCGGACGGGGCGTAGCGGATGTGCTCATCTGGCTGCCATGTGCCCCAAATTCGGCGCGCGTTCAAGCGGCCATGTCGTCAGCGGCGGCGTGCTTCGTCATCGCCACGCCCGCTTTCGCGTCTGGCCATTGTCACCCTTCGACAGGCTCGGGATGAGGGAACCTGGGAAGACGGGCGGTCGTCGGACACGCTCGTTTAGGTAAATCTTGCGGTCCTTCGACCGCCCGTTCGATGCGCTTGCCTGGGTTTGTTCGCCTCCGCATTCGCGCGGCCAGCCACACCCTGGGCCCGGACTTGGGGATTCATCATCCAGCAGCGCTACCGTCACGCCACCAGCCCGGACATCGTCGGCCCCCACGCTCATCCGGTTCATGACCCGTGTTCCCGGTGAGGCCGATGCACGCGATTATGCGCGAGGCAGAGAAGCGGGGGATGAAATGGGCTGCAAATTTGTTTCGCAGCCAATGATTTCAGAAACTTACGCGCGAAGCGGGATGAATTTCATCCCCATCTTCGCGCGGTAACTGCCTAGGCAGCCTTTTCGACCAGCCGCGCCAACTGCGTCATGACCACGGCCGAGCCGGCGAGGCGCTTTTCGGCGCTCGGCCAGTCGCGGATGAAGACGATGGAGTGATCCGCCCTGATCTTGGCAAGCGAGCCCTGCTCGCCGATGAATTTCACCAGCCCTGCAGGGTTGGAGAATTCGCGCTTGCGGAAATGGATGACGACGCCCTTCGGGCCGGCGTCGAGCTTCTCGACATTGGCTTTGCGGCAGAGCGCCTTGATGAAGACAATCTTCAACAGATGCTGAACCTCTTCAGGCAACGGGCCGAACCGGTCGATCATCTCGGCTGCGAACGCATCGATCTCTTCCGGCGAATCGAGATCGGCCAGGCGCCGGTAGAGCGCGAGCCTCAGCTGCAGATCGGGCACATAGCCTTCGGGGATCATGACGGCCGTGCCGACGGTGATCTGCGGCGACCAGCCGCCGTCCAGCGCTTCGCCATCGCCCTTGATCTCGGCCACCGCCTCTTCCAGCATCTGCTGATAGAGCTCGAAGCCGACTTCCTTGATGTGGCCCGACTGTTCCTCGCCGAGCAGGTTGCCGGCGCCGCGGATGTCGAGGTCGTGGCTGGCGAGCTGGAAGCCAGCGCCCAGCGTATCGAGCGACTGCATCACCTTGAGGCGCCGGTCGGCGGTGTCGGTCAGCTTCTTGTTGGCCGGCAAGGTCATCAGCGCATAGGCGCGCAGCTTGGAACGGCCGACGCGGCCGCGCAGCTGGTAAAGCTGGGCGAGGCCGAACATGTCCGCCCGGTGCACGATCATCGTGTTGGCGGTCGGGATGTCGAGGCCGGATTCGACGATCGTGGTCGACAGGAGCACGTCGTACTGGCCGTCGTAGAAGGCATTCATGATGTCGTCGAGCTCGCCCGCCGGCATCTGGCCGTGGGCGGTGGCGATCTTCAGCTCGGGCACCGAGCCGTGCAGGAAGTCGCGGATCTCGGAAAGGTCCGTAATGCGCGGGACGACATAGAAGCTCTGGCCGCCGCGATAGCGCTCGCGCAGCAACGTCTCGCGCACAACGAGCGGGTCGAAGGGCGAGATGAAGGTGCGAACCGCCATGCGGTCGACCGGCGGTGTGGCGATGAGCGAAAGCTCGCGCACGCCGGTGAGCGCCAGCTGCAGCGTGCGCGGGATCGGCGTTGCCGACAGCGTCAGCACATGCACGTCGCTCTTGAGTTCCTTCAGGCGCTCCTTGTGCTTGACGCCAAAGTGCTGCTCCTCGTCGATGATAAGCAGGCCGAGGTTCTTGAAGGTGATCGTGTTGCCGAGCAGCGCGTGTGTGCCGACGACGATGTCGACCGTGCCTTCCGCAATTGCCTTCTTGGTCTCAGCGAGCTCCTTGGAGCCGACCATGCGCGAGGCCTGACGCACCACCACCGGAAGCCCGGCGAAGCGCTGCGAAAAGGTCTTGAAATGTTGGCGCGCGAGCAGCGTGGTGGGCACCACGACCGCCACCTGGAACCCTTCCATGGCGGCGAGGAAAGCCGCGCGCAGCGCCACTTCCGTCTTGCCGAAGCCGACATCGCCGCAGACCAGGCGGTCCATAGGCTTGCCGGCCGAGAGATCGTCCATGACCGAGTCGATGGCGCGCTGCTGGTCGTCCGTCTCCTCGTAGGGGAAGCGGGCGGCGAACTCGCCATAGACGCCATCCGGCGGGCTGATGACGGGGGCCGAGCGCATCTGGCGTTCGGCGGCGAGCTTTATCAGCTGGCCGGCCATGTCGAGCAGGCGGCGCTTGAGCTTGGCCTTGCGCGCCTGCCAGGCACCGCCGCCGAGTTTGTCGAGGGTGGCCTCGGCCGAATCCGAGCCGTAGCGCGACAGAAGCTCGATGTTCTCGACCGGCAGGAATAGCCGGTCGTCGCCGGCATAGTGGATTTCGAGGCAGTCGTGCGGCGCGCCGGCGGCCTCGATGGTGCGCAGGCCGACGAAGCGGCCGATGCCGTGGTCGGCATGGACGACGATGTCACCTGCCGAAAGGGCCGCGGCTTCGGCGATGAAATCGGAAGCGCGCTTGCGCTTCTTGGAGCGGCGCACCAGGCGGTCGCCCAAAATGTCCTGCTCGGCGACGACGACGAGTTCGTCGGTCTCGAAGCCGGCCTCGAGCGGCAGCACCGAAAGACCGGCCTGCCCCGGGCCGAGCTTTTCGACATCGGCGAGCGTCGCGACAGATTTGAGGTTGCCGAGTTGATGTTCGGTCAGGATCTGCGTCAGGCGGTCGAGCGAGCCTTCCGTCCAGCCGGCGATGAGCACGCGCCGCTTGGCCGCGCGCAGGTCGCCGACATAATTCACGACCCGCTCGAAGACATTGACGTTCGGATCGGCGCGTTCGAGCTCGAAGCCGCGTGCGGGCTTGGAGCCGGCATGCAAGAGCTTGCGGCCGCCGGTTTCGGGCGTGTCGAAGGGCGTGAATTCCACCGCCATGCGGTCGGCAACGGCTGCCGCCACGTCGTCGGGCGACAGATACATCTCGGCCGGGGGAACCGGCTTGTAGGGCACCGCCTCTTTCAACGCACCCGTCGTCGCCGGATGGCGGCGCGACTCGTAATAATCGAGAATCAGCGTGTGGCGTTCGCCCAACGCCTCGCGCGCCAGATGGTCGAACACGACCGGCGCGTCAGGCAGGTAATCGAAGATGGTTTCCAGCCGCTCGTAGTAGAAGGGCAGCCAGTGTTCCATGCCGGCGAAGCGGCGTCCTTCGGTGACGGCCGCATAGAGCCCATCGTCGCGCGACGGCGCGCCGAAGGCTTCGATATATTGGCGGCGGAAGCGGCTGATGGCTTCGGGTGTCAGCGCCACCTCGCTCATCGCCTGCATGGTCAGCGCATTGCGCTGGCCGGTGGTGCGCTGGGTTGCCACATCGAAGGCGCGGATCGATTCCAGCGTGTCGCCGAAGAAGTCGAGCCGCAGCGCCTCGTCCGCACCCGGGGCGAAAAGGTCCAGAATGCCGCCGCGCACGGCGAATTCGCCGACCTCGCGCACGGTCGCGACGCGGTCGAAGCCGGAATTCTCCAGCCGCGCGATCAGTACGTTCATGTCGACCTGGTTGCCGGGCCGCGCATGGAAGGTCTGCGCCTCGATGGCAGAGGCCGGCGGCACGCGCTGGAGAAGCGCGTTCGCCGTGGTGAGGATGACGGCGCGGTGCGGCTGCTTGGCTAGCGAAGCCATGGCGGCCATTGCGTCGAGGCGCCGGGCTGCAGCATCGGCGCCGGGCGACACGCGGTCATAGGGCAGGCAGTCCCAGGCCGGGAAATCCAGCACCGGCAGCTCCGGCGCGGCAAAGGCCAGCGCATCGGTTATCGCTGGCAGGCGCTGACCGTCGCGGGCGACGAAGATCACGGGGCCGTCGGGCGCGGCCTCGAGCGCAGCGGTGACGAGTGCGAAGGCCTCGTAGCCATCGGCCACGCCATCGACGATGAACTGGCCGGTGCCGCTCTTCGGCAGGCCGATTTTCTTGATCAGGCTCATCCTAGAAGCTCATGGACAGGCGCTGGGCCAGTATCTTGCGATAGATTGCGGTGTCTTGCGCGACCGGAATGGCGCTCTCGCCGGTGAACCACGAAAGCAGGTCTGCATCCTGCAGTTCCAGCAGCTTTTCGTATTCGTCGAGTTCGGCGTCGGACAGATCGTGGATGGTGGTGTCGGCGAAAGTGCCGAGAATCAGATCCATCTCGCGCATGCCGCGGTGCCAGGATCGGAACAGCAGCTTGCGGCGGCGCGTGTCGAGTCCCTCACTTGATCGCGTCGTGCCTGTCATCTTCCACATCCTGATTGCCGAGCGGCGCATATAGCGTGGATGACGCGGCCTGTCAGCCTTGCACATGGTCGCGCGGCGCATAAGCTGCCAAACATGCGCCCTTCCCTCCTCGACCCGCTGTTCGTGCCGATCACCTCGCTTGCCGGCGTGGGGCCGAAAATAGCCGACCTGATCGCCAAGATCGTGCCTGCTGATCTCAGCGACCGGCCGGCGCGCGCGGCCGATCTCGTCTTTACGCTGCCCAATTCGGTGATCGACCGGCGCAACCGGCCCGGCATTGCGCTCGCGCCATCGGGCGCCATCGTGACGCTGGAGGTGACGGTGGACCGCCACATGCCGCCGCCACGCGGCAACAAGTCGGTGCCCTACCGGGTCTACGCCTTCGACGAGACGGGCGAAATCGCGCTGACCTTCTTCCACGCCAACGCCTCGTGGCTGGAGCGTGCGCTGCCTGTGGGCGAAGAGGTGATCGTGAGCGGCCGCATGGAGTGGTTCAACGGCCGGCCGAGCATGGTGCATCCGGACCATATCGCGCGCAAGGCCGAGGCCGGCAGCCTGCCGCTGGTCGAGCCGGTCTATCCGCTCACCGCGGGCCTGTCGCCAAAAGTGCTGCGCCGCGCCATTGGCCAGGCGCTGGAGCGCGTGCCGGAAATGCCCGAGTGGCAGGACGCCGACGTGATGCGCCGGCAGACTTTTCCCGCCATGCGCGACGCGCTGCAGCGCATTCACAACCCGGCGGACCCGCTCGACGTTTCGCCCGACAGCGCGGCGTGGCGGCGGCTCGCCTATGACGAGTTTCTGGCCGGGCAGATTTCGCTGGCGCTGGTGCGGGCGACCGTACGCAAGCTTTCCGGCCGGCCGCTGACCGGCGACGGCAAGCTGATCGCGGCGCTGAAAAAAGCCCTGCCCTATGAGCTGACGCGTTCGCAGACCGAGGCGCTGACCGAGATCGATGCCGATTTGCAGAAGCCGGAGCGCATGTTGCGCCTGCTGCAGGGCGATGTCGGGTCGGGCAAGACGGTCGTGGCGCTGCTTTCCATGGCTCGCGCGGTGGAAGCCGGCGGACAGGCGGCACTGATGGCGCCGACGGAAATTCTCGCCCGCCAGCATTTTGCGTCCATTTCGCCACTTGCCGAGAAGGTCGGCTTGCGGATCGCGGTCCTCACCGGCCGCGAAAAGGGCCGCGAGCGCGCCGATATCTTGGCCGGGCTTGAGAATGGCGAGATCAATCTCGTCGTCGGCACGCATGCGCTGTTCCAGGAAACGGTGCAGTTTCGGGACCTGGCGCTTGCGGTGATCGACGAACAACACCGCTTCGGCGTGCATCAGCGGCTTGCCATGACGGCCAAGGGCGATGCGCCCGACATGCTGGTGATGACGGCGACGCCGATCCCACGCACGCTGGTGCTGACGGCCTTCGGCGACATGGACGTTTCGCGCCTGACCGAAAAGCCGGCCGGGCGCCAGCCGATCCGCACCGTCACCTTGCCATTCGACCGCCTCAATGAACTGGTCGGGCGCATGCGCGACGCCGTCGCGGAGGGTCAAAAAGTTTACTGGATCTGTCCGCTCGTGGAGGAGTCCGAAGAGGTCGAGCTGATGTCGGCCGAAGAGCGGTTTTCATCGCTGAAACCCGTGTTCGGCGACCGGATCGGCCTCGTCCACGGGCGCATGAAGGGCGCGGAGAAGGACGAAGCCATGCGCGCCTTCAAGGAGGGCGAAACGCGCATCCTGATCGCCACCACCGTCATCGAGGTGGGTGTCGACGTGCCGGATGCCACGATCATCGTCATCGAACATGCCGAGCGCTTTGGCCTCGCGCAGCTTCACCAGCTGCGCGGACGAGTCGGACGCGGCTCCAAGGCCTCGACCTGCGTTCTGCTCTACAAGGACCCGCTGGGCGAAACCGCCAAGCGCAGGCTTTCAGTGATGCGCGAAACGGAGGACGGTTTTCGCATCGCCGAGGAGGACTTGAAGCTGCGCGGCGAAGGCGAGCTGCTTGGCACGCGCCAGTCCGGCACGCCTGGATTCCAGGTCGCACGCATCGAGGCCCATGCGGACTTGCTGGAAATCGCGCGCGACGATGCGAGGTTGCTGCTCACGCGCGACCCGGAGCTGAAGACCGAGCGCGGGCAAGCCGTGCGGACGCTGCTCTATTTGTTCGGGCGCGACGAGGCGGTGAGGCTGCTGCGCGCGGGCTGATCGGCGTCGGCCAAGGCCGGATTGCCGATCGCGCCGTCGATCGTGACACCCTTGGCCTTGACCGCCTTCTTGACCTCGGGCGCGACGAGGCCGGCCGAGACGATGAGCTTGGCGCCGTCCTCTATGCTCATGTCGAGGACGACGATCTCGGATTTGCGCACATACATCAGGAAGCCGGTGGTGGGATTGGGCGTGCAGGGCATGAACACACCAATCAGCGGGTCCTCCGCGTCGCCGTCCAGCTTTTCATTGATTTCCGTGCGCTTGTCGCCGGCCACGAAGACGAGCGACCAGACGCCTTTGCGCGGATATTCGACCAGGCCGACGGTGCGGAACATCTCGTTCTTGTTCGAAAGCGCGGTTTCGAAAATCTGCTTCAGCGCCTTGTAGATGCTGCGCACCAGCGGCATGCGGTCGAGGATGCGCTCGCCGAGCGAAATGACCGTGCGGCCGATGATGTTGGCGGTGAGGAAGCCGATCAGCGTGATCAGCACCAGCGCCACGATGAGGCCAAACCCCGGCACCCTGACCGAGAGATAGGTATCGGGGTTGTAGTCGGCCGGAATGTAGGGCTTTACCCATGAATCGACCCAGCCGATGAACGACCAGGCGATGTAGGCCGTGATCGCCAGCGGCGCGCAGACGACGAAGCCGGTCAGGAAATAATTCCTCAACCGGGTCATCGCCGAGGTCTTGTGCGTATCAGACATGCTTTACCCGCCGCGCTGGTTGCAGCGCAACATTAGTGAAGCACACCGTCCTTTGGAACAGCGAATTTGGCCGAGCGGCCGCTTATTCGACCGTCACCGACTTGGCGAGGTTGCGCGGCTGGTCGACGTCGGTGCCCATGAACACGGCGGTGAAATAGGCCAGCATCTGGATCGGCAGCGCATAGACGATGGGCGTGATGATCTCCGGCACATCCGGCAGCACGATCGTCTCCATCGTGTTTACCGAGGCCTGCTCGGCACCCTTGCGGTCGGTGATCAGGATGATCTTGCCGCCGCGCGCAGCCACTTCCTGCATGTTCGAAACGGTCTTTTCGAAGATGCGGTCGTGCGGGGCGATGACGATGACCGGCATGTTTTCGTCGATGAGCGCGATCGGCCCGTGCTTCAGCTCGCCCGCGGCATAGCCTTCGGCATGGATGTAGGAAATTTCCTTGAGTTTTAGCGCGCCTTCCATGGCGAGCGGGAAATTGGTGTCGCGGCCGAGATAGAGCACATGGCGATAGTGCGAAAGCTCGCGCGCGACCTTCTCGATCTGCTCGTCGAGCTTCAGGACCTGGTTGGCGTAACGCGGCGCTTCGGAGAGCGCGCGGATCAGAACCTTTTCCGTCTCGGTCGAGATGGTGCCGCGTGCCACGCCGGCGCGCACGGCAAGCGAGGCAAGCACCGAAAGCTGGCAGGTGAAGGCCTTGGTCGAGGCAACGCCGATTTCAGGACCAGCCAGCGTCGGCAGGACTACGTCGGATTCGCGTGCGATGGTCGATTCGCGGACATTGACGATGGCGCCGATGGGAACGCCCGCCTTGCGACAGTAGCGCAGCGAGGCCAGCGTGTCGGCGGTTTCGCCCGACTGCGAGATGAACAGTGCTGCGCTGTTCTTCGAGATCGGCATTTCGCGGTACCGGAACTCGGAAGCGATATCGATGTCCACCGGCAGCCGCGCGACGCGCTCGAACCAGTATTTGCCGATGAGGCCGCTGAGATAGGCCGTGCCGCAGGCCGACAGCGCCAGCCGGTCGATTTTTGCAAAGTCGAAGGGCAGGTCGAGCGGCTTGGAAATGCCGGAGGTGAAGTCCACATAGTTGGCGAGCGTGTGGGAGATGACCTCCGGCTGTTCGTGGATTTCCTTTTCCATGAAATGGCGGCGGTTGCCCTTGTCGACCATGAAGCTGGTGCTGAGCGACTGCTGGCGCTTGCGCTCGACGGGCTGGCCTTCGATGTCGAAGATGTTGAACGAATCCCGGCGCACCACCGCCCAGTCGCCGTCTTCCAGATAGGTGATGGAATTGGTGAAGGGCGCGAGCGCAATGGCGTCGGAGCCGAGGAACATCTCGCCCTCGCCATGGCCGACGGCCAGCGGCGGGCCGTTGCGGGCGCCGACTATGAGGTTTTCGTCGCCGCGGAACATGATGGCGAGTGCGAAGGCACCTTCCAGGCGCTTCAGGGCAGCATGAGCAGCCGCAACCGGATCGGCGCCGCGCTTGAGCTCGCGCGAGACGAGATGGGCGACCACCTCGGTGTCTGTCTGCGAGGTGAATTCGTAGCCATCGGCGGTGAGTTCGGCGCGCAGTTCCGCAAAATTCTCGATGATGCCGTTGTGGACCACCGCCACATCGTTGGAGAAATGCGGGTGCGCGTTGGTCTCGTTGGGAATGCCGTGGGTGGCCCAGCGGGTGTGGCCGATGCCGATATTGCCGTCGAGCGGCTCGGCCTTAAGGCGCTTTTCGAGATTGACCAGCTTGCCTTCGGCGCGTCGGCGCGCAAGCTTGCCGCGTTCGATGGTAGCGACGCCTGCGGAATCATAGCCGCGATATTCAAGCCGCTTCAGTGCATCGACAATCAGTGGCGCCACGGCCGTCTGGCCGACAATCGCAACAATTCCGCACATCGTTCGCTTGCCCCGATTCCGAATTTCGCCCCTGCGGCTGTCTACTGACTGCCGCAGGCAGGAGAAAGTCACATTGCGTGTCGTTTCATATCAGCCGGAAGGGCCGAGCCGGGCGACCCGCCGGCCCTTCGGCTCATGCGTAGGAATAATCTGTCGAAGTTATTTTTTCGCTGCGCTGGCACGTCGTTCACGCAGCTGCTTGGCGCGTTCTGGCAGTGTCTTCTGGCGGGCGCGGCCAAAGGCCAAGGCGTCTTCAGGCACATTCTCGGTCACCACGCTTCCCGAAGCGATGTAGGCGCGGTCGCCGATCATGATGGGCGCGACCAGCGAGGAGTTCGAGCCGATGAAGGCGCCGGCGCCTATATCGGTGAAGAACTTCGAATAGCCATCATAGTTGCATGTGATGGTGCCGGCGCCGATATTGGCGCCCGGACCGACACGCGCGTCGCCGATATAGGTCAGGTGGTTGACCTTGGCGCCCGCCTCGATCGTGGCCTTCTTGACCTCGCAGAAATTGCCGACCTTGGCCTTTTCGTGAAGGTTCGCACCCGGCCGCAGCCGCGCGAACGGACCGATCTCGGCGCGGGGGCCGACATTTGCGCCTTCAAGATGGCTGAAGGCGTGAATGATCGCGCCGCTGGCCACGGCGACGCCCGAGCCGAAATAGACGTTCGGCTCGATCAGCACATCCGGGTCGATCTCGGTGTCGTGCGAGAAGAAAACGGTTTCCGGAGAAATCATGGTCACGCCGGACAGCATGACCTCGCGGCGCTTGCGCTTCTGCCAGATGGCCTCGGCCTCGGCGAGCTCGGCGCGGTTGTTGATGCCGAGCACGCTATCGTAGCTTGCCTCGGTGGCGACCACCTTCAGCCCCGCGGCATGGGCGATCTCGACGACGTCGGTCAGATAATACTCGCCCTTGGCATTGTCGTTGCCGACCTTGTCGAGCAGCGAGAGAGCATGCTTGCCCGCAATCGCCATCAACCCGCTGTTGCAGAAGCCGATTCGCCTTTCCTCGTCGGTGCAGTCTTTGTCCTCGCGGATGGCGATCAGTTCCCCATCCTTTTCGATGAGACGGCCATAACCTGCCGGATTGGGCGGGCGGAAGCCGACAACCACAACCGCGGCCCCGTCGGCAAGCTTCCTGCGGGCAGCCAGCAGCGCCTCCGCGTCGACTAGCGGCGTGTCGCCGAACATCACCAGAATATCGTCGTAGCCTCGTTCGATCGCGGACCGCGCCGAAAGCACGGCATGTCCGGTGCCGAGACGCTCGGCCTGGACGAAGGTTTCGGCGCGCGGTGCGAAGGAGGCCGCGGCCTCGCGCATCTGTTCGGCGCCATGGCCGATGACCAGCGCGAGATCGCCTGCGCCGGCGGCCTCGGCTGCGCGCGTCACATGCGCGACCATCGGCAGGCCGGCAATCTTGTGCAGCACCTTGGGCAAGGCGCTTTTCATGCGAGTGCCTTCACCGGCGGCAAGGATGATCGACAGGCAGGAACGTGCGGTCATGGCGATTTCCGAAAGTGAACGGGAAGAATCGGCTCAGTTCTAGAGCACGATTCGCAAGAATGCGAAGGGGTTTTGCAAATGCCCCGGGTCACGATCTGCAAAGGATTATGACGCTGGCAGGGCGTTATGCCTTGTTAGGCCATTTTCAACTCATCGCGCCGGGGTCAGCCGAGCCGCCCGAGAACGGGAAACGTCTCCAGCAGCCAGTAGGACGCGGTCTGCACGCCGCCGGTCAGGAACAGCACGCCGGCGACGACGAGCAGCGCACCGATTACCTTTTCGACGCGCCCGAGGTGCACGCGAAAACGGCCGAGAAAGCGCATGAAGCTGTCCGAGAACAATGCCGCGAGCAGGAACGGTATTCCGAGGCCGAGCGAATAGGCGGCAAGCAGCAGAGCGCCCTCGCCCATAGTCTCGCGCCCCCCGGCCAGCGTCAGGATCGGTCCGAGGACCGGTCCGATGCAGGGCGTCCAGCCGAACGCGAAGGCCAGTCCCATGACATAGGCGGCAACGGCATTGGCCGGCTTGCCCTCCGCCTGGAAACGCGCCTCGCGCGACAGGAACGGGATTTTGATGACGCCGAGGAAATTGAGCCCCATGATGATGATAAGAACACCGGCCGCCATCGCCAGCGGTTCCTGCCAGACGCGCAGCACGCGGCCTATCGTCGAGGCGCCGGCGCCAAGGGCTACGAAGACCGTCGAAAAGCCGAGAACAAAGGCAAGGGAGGTGAAAAGCAGCGCATTGCGCGTGCCAGTCCGCGAGGCCTTGCCCTCGCCGGCGCGGAAATCCTCGACCGACACGCCGGCCATATAGCAAAGATAAGGCGGCACCAGAGGCAGGACGCAGGGGGACAGAAACGACAGCGCCCCCGCCCCGATCGCACTCAGATAACCGACATCCAACGCCATGCTTTCATTGCCCCTTTAGGTCTGCGCCGCTTATAGCCACGCTAGACCAGTCGCTCCAATCACGACTGCGTGGCAGATCGTCACCCTGGCAAAATGAGCGAGGGCCAGCCCTGTATATCGACGTCTTCCTCCATATATCCGGGCATTCCCGCCGCCGAACGCGCCCTGACGGCGCCTCGACGCGGACCTTTTCAACCTCTAAAAGGCACGCATGAGCATCGAAACGCTGGTAAATGGGATCATCGCCTTCACCCAGGAAAACGCAAGCTGGGCGCCCTACATTGTGTTCGCGCTGGCGTTTGCTGAATCCATGGCGATCGTATCGCTCTTGGTACCCGCCTGGGGCATCCTGATCGGCATCGGTGCGCTTGTGGGCATAAGCGAGCTGGATTTCTGGCCGGTGTGGCTGGGCGCCGCGCTCGGCGCCATCGTGGGCGACTGGCTGTCCTACCTGTTCGGCTACCATTTCAAGGATTCTGCAACGAAGGTCTGGCCTCTTTCCAGGCATCCGGCCATGGTCGAGCGCGGGCGCGTCTTCTTCGATCGCTGGGGACCGTGGAGCGTGTTTTTCGGCCGGTTCTTCGGCCCCTTCCGCGCCGTCGTGCCGCTGCTCGCCGGCATGTTTGCCATGCGCAGCCTGCACTTCCAACTGGCCAATGTCGCCTCGGCCATCGTCTGGGCTTTCGTGCTGCTGGCGCCCGGCTCCATTCTGCGTCAAATCTTCTAAAGCATTTTGCAGCCAGACGGAATCGTCTGGCGTCGCACAAATGCGGCTAGGAAAACGGATAGAGCGGCGGAATAGCATTCGTCAGAATGCCCGTCGCTCTAGCATCTGGGGCCAATTCGTGGTTTGTCGGCCGCGGATCCGGCGGAGGACATTCATGAAAGCTTGGAACAGGTTGGGGCTCACTGTTGCGCTTGCGGCTGCCTTGGTTGCCGGGTCGCTTGCGGTCGGCGCGGTCCAGGCCGACGCCATGGTAGTCGTGCCCGCTGGCAACAGGTCCGCAACCCAGCCACCGATTCCGAACACTTCCGCACTCAGGGCGCGCGCCTTCAACACCACCTACGAGGCCAAATACGAGCAGATCATCGCGCTGCTGAAGCGCGAAACCAAGCTGATGGCGCAGATCAAGAAGGCCGCCGCCACCTATAGGATAGATCCGATCCATATCGTCGGCGCGCTGGTCGGCGAGCACACCTACAATGTCAGCGCCGTCGGTACGATGCAGACCTACTATGTGAAGGCGCTCGCCTATGCCAATGCCGACTTCGCCTTCCGCTACAAGGGCGTCGCGGTGCAGACCTTCCTCGAGCGGCCAGAATTTTCGCGCTGCACCGCCAAACAGGGCAGCGCCGAGCTGTGGAGCTGCCGCGACCAGGTGTGGGACGAGGCGTTTCGCGGCAAGACGGTCGGCGGCGTCGCCTATGAGCCGCTGAGCTTCCAGCGCGCCTTCTTCCAGCCCTTCTATGCCGGCCAGACTTTTGGCCTCGGCCAGATCAGCCCGCTGACGGCGCTCGAAGTGACCGACATGGTCAACAAGGTGAGCGGCTTCGACCGCCTGACACCCGATCGGCCGCAGGCGATCTATCGCGACATCATGGATCCGGACCGGGCCTCCATCTACATCGCCGCCATCGTGCGCGACTCCATCGACGCCTATGCGGCCAAGGGCTTTGATATTTCCGGCAATCCCGGCATCACCGCCACGCTCTACAATGTGGGCCAGCCAAGGCGGCGCGCCGCCCAACTACGGGCGGCGGTGGCCAGCGGCAGCGACCGCAAGCTGCCCGTCGAGAACTATTATGGCTGGCTGATCAATGACAGGCTGGACCAACTGAAAGCCCTGCTCGGCACCACGACGCAGTGATTTAGACGGTCTGGCGGCTGCCTTCCGCTTGCGGCCAGGTCTACCTCATTCGGCGGAACATCGGCTTTCGGACGACGTTTTCGCCTGAAAGGGAGAACAGCCATGTCGCCCGACAGCGCCCCTCCGCGTCCCACGCCCGAAAAGGACCCTTCGACGGACACTCCGTCATGGGAGCCTGATGTTTCGGACTTCGATCCCGAGCTCGATGAGGAACGTGAGCAGATCGACCCGCTCGAAGAAGAGATCATCCCGTCGCCGGCCCAGCCATTTCCTCCGGTTTGATCGCCGCGGATCGCACGAGCGGCCGCCGTCGCCGAAACGGCGCTCGTCTCGATCCCTTGATCAATACTCCTGCCTGGTAGGCCGATAGACGATCTCATTTACGTCGACGTCCTCCGGTTGGCTCATGGCAAATACCACCATGCTGGCGAAGGAGTCGGCCGGAATGGCGACCTGATCGTAGAGCTGGCGCACCCTATCGGCGACATTCGGGTCGGTGATGGTGTCGGGAAGCTCGGTGGCGACCGCGCCGGGAGAAATCACGGTCGTGCGGATGTTGTAGGGTTTTACCTCCTGCCGCAGCCCCTCGGAGATCACACGCACTGCATATTTGGTCGCGGAGTACACAGCGCCGCCCGGTCCCACCTTATGGCCGGCAACCGAGGCTACATTGATGATATGGCCGCTCTTCTGGGCCTTCATGTACGGCAGTACCGCCGCGATCCCGTAGAGCACGCCCTTGATATTGACATCGATCATGCGGTCCCACTCGTCGATCTTGAGGCTTTCGAGGAGCGACTGCGGCATCAGGCCGGCATTGTTGATGATGACGTCGACGCGGCCGTGCATCTCTACCGCGCGGTCGACAAGATGCTTGACCTGCTCGAAATGCGAGACGTCGGTCTCGATAGCAGCGTCCTTGCCCAGTGAGAGATCCGTGGCCAGTGCCTGCAGCCGCTCAATACGGCGCGCGCCGAGCATGAGCTTGGCTCCGTCCCGGGCGAGACGACGCGCTGCCGCTTCTCCCAACCCGCTGCTCGCGCCGGTGATGACGACGACTTTGTCCTTGATGTTCTCAGTCATGGCGATTTCCTAGATTTGTGGTCGATGCCTCAGCGATCGACCTTGGCCTGCATTTCAGGCGTATAGCGGTCCCCCTTCACCTCGACGCTCGCCAGAGACACCTCGATCTGGCGGAGGTCGTCGGGCGTCAGCGAGATGTTTGCCGCGCCGATGTTTTCCTCCAGGCGGTGCAGTTTGGTGGTGCCGGGGATCGGCACGATCCAGGGTTTCTGGGCAAGCAGCCAGGCAAGCGCGACCTGCGCGGACGTGACCTTCTTCCGCGCCGCGATCTGGCCGACCAGGTCGACCAGGGCCTGGTTGGCCTTGCGGGCTTCGGGCGTGAACCGAGGCACGTTGTTGCGGAAGTCATTGCTGTCGAAGCTCGTGTTTTCGGTGATCGTGCCGGTGAGAAATCCCCTGCCCAACGGGCTGAACGGAACAAAGCCGATCCCGAGTTCCTCCAGCGTCGGAAAAACCTTGGTCTCGGGCTCGCGCCACCACAGCGAATATTCGCTTTGCAGCGCCGTGACCGGCTGCACCGCATGCGCCCGCCGAATGGTCTGCGCACCAGCCTCGGACAGTCCGAAGTGCCTGACCTTGCCTTCGCGGATCAGCTCCTTCACGGTCCCCGCTACGTCCTCGATGGGGACGTTTGGGTCGACGCGATGCTGATAGAAGAGGTCGATGTGGTCGGTCTTGAGCCGTTTGAGCGACGCTTCGGCGACTTGCCTGATGTGGTCGGGGCGGCTGTTCGTGCCGCTCTGGCGGCCCTTGTCGTCGAATTCGAAGCCGAATTTCGTGGCGATGACGACCTGCTCGCGTATCGGCGCGAGTGCCTCGCCCAATAGCTCCTCGTTCTTGAACGGGCCATAGACCTCTGCCGTATCGAAGAACGTCACGCCACGCTCGAACGCGCCGCGAATGAGCTTGATCGCCTGTTGCGTTTCCGTGGCCGGGCCGTAGCCGGAGCTGAGCCCCATGCAACCGAGCCCAATGGCCGAAACCTCAAGGCCACTGTTTCCAAGTCTGCGCTTTTGCATTGCGATCTCCTCGCGTCATGCCCGGTATTGTTCGTCGCTGACCTTTTCCATCCAGTCGACGATTTTGCCGTCGAGTGACTCGGCGATGGCGATGTGTGTCATGGCCGTCGTTGCGGTCGCGCCATGCCAGTGCTTTTCGCCCGGCTCGAACCACACCACGTCGCCGGGCCGGATTTCCTCGACCGGGCCGCCCTCGCGTTGCGCCCAGCCGCAGCCCGACGTCACGATCAGCGTCTGGCCCAAGGGATGCGTGTGCCAGGCCGTACGGGCGCCAGGCTCGAAGGTGACGATCGCACCGCCGACGCGCGCCGGCGCGCTTGCCGAAAACGGGGAGTCGAGGCGTACAGTTCCAGTGAAATATTCAGCCGGTCCCTTGCCGGACGGCTGTGATCCGATTCGCTTGATTTGCATGTCTCTTTCCCTTCGGTTCTCGTCAGCCTTTCGGCGTCCCGCCAGTACTGAAATCGTGAAATGAATTGACTGGCGCACCCCGCGGAGCAGGCGCACGCTTGTGAACCAAGGCTAAGGAGGTGACGGCTATGCGCACGTTGCTTTTCTCGCTTTCCATGAGCCTCATGGCTCTTGCGTCCGCATGCTCGACCACGGGCGTTGGCGGTGCATACGGGATCACAGCTCCTGCCAACTACTATGGTCGTACGGTAGGCCACAGGGCGTACGGGGTCACAGCTCCTCCCCGCTATCACTATGGTCGCACGGTGGACGGCAGAACGCACGCCAGAACTTACGGCATCACCCCCACGCGCCCGGCTGGCCCGAACGTGAATGAGGGAGATCGTACCAACGAATACGGCCGCAATCTCTTCTGAAGCTTGGCGGCCTTGCCGGCCGCCGATCTGAAAGAAGGCGATCGGGCCGGATCGCAAGGCAAAGAGGCTTTCCCGATGCCTATGGACTCGATCATCGTTACGGTCTGCGTGACCGCCGTTTTCGTCGCCTTTGCTGCGGTTCTCGCCTACGGGATGATAACTTCAGGGAAGTGAGAGCGATCGAGACACGCGGCGACATGATCCGAACGCGGACTGTCGCCTTCGCCGGCTAGCGAAAAAATGAAATAATATCAATTACTTACTAGTTTTGGTGGGCTGGATGGGACTCGAACCCATGACCCCAGAATTAAAAGTTCCGTGCTCTACCATCTGAGCTACCAGCCCTTCGCCAAGCCGCCCTGTCGTCCGTTGCCGAACAAAATACCCCGAAACGCTGCAAACCGAAAATGCAGACGAGGTCCGCAATATCTGTTTCCGGATCGTCGGCCGAAGCCAGGGTGGGCGTCTTCGTGAGCCGCCTGTGGCGACCGCGAAATTGGGGCGGAACATAGGGAGAGTGCTTCGGCGGGTCAACCGGAAAAACAACCTTTTCAGCAGCTTGTTGGAAACGGCGTCCGGGCGCCGACCAAAATCCTGTTCGAACGCACGGTGACAAGCAAAAATACCTGTAGTTTCAGCGCCTTGGTGATTTTCTGGAACTAACGCTGCAAGCGAGACGTTCATGCAAACGAGGGATGCTTATGCTTTCGTAGCAGGAGATTATGATGAGTAAGCTTCTTTCGAGCCTTTGCGCCTCGTTTCTTACGCTTTCCGTTGCCGTTTCTCCCGTTGTGCCAGCTGGCGCGGGGGAGATAAACATTCCGAGGCCGGCAACGGTGCAGCCGAATAACGAGGGTCTGCAGACGGTCCAGTATCGGAGACGTGCCGGCGGCGTCCGCTGGCACGGACCACGAGGTGGCGGCGCCGCGTGGCGCGGGCCTCGCGGTGTCAGTAGCGTGCGATGGCGTCATGGAATAGGCGGCAGAAGCGTCGTGCGATGGCACGGGCCTCGTGGTCGCGGCGTAGCATGGCATGGCATAGGCGCCAGGCCCGTCGCGCGCTGGCATGGTCCGCGTGGTGGCGTGTGGCGCGGCAACGCCTTCTATTGGCATGGGTATCGCGGCTTCCGCACCGCCCGGCCGGGCTTCCGCTTCTACAACGGCTGGTGGTTCCCGGCAGCTGCTTTCGCAGGTGGAGCGATTGCTGGTCCCACCTTCTATATGTCCAACCCCCATGCGCAGTGGTGTGCCAACCGCTTCCGGTCGTATCGGCCTGCGGACAACACCTTCCAGCCCTTCAACGGGCCGCGGCGCCAGTGCGTCTCGCCCTTTGGCTGATGACTGTCGAAAAACACTCTGGGCCCGCATTGGGAAATGCGGGCTCTATAATTTCTGCGTCGACTTCTAGGTCTTGGTGAGCGTGCGGCGCACCGCGTCGCGCCAGCCTTTCAGCTTGGCCACACGCTGTTTCTCGTCCATCCGCGATTCGAATCGACGGTCGAGCGCCCAGGATTGGGCGAATGTCTTTTCATCGGGCCACACCCCTGCCCGCGAGCCGGCAAGCCAGGCAGCACCCAGGGCGGTGGTTTCCAAGGTGGTCGGCCTGTCGACCGGCGCATCGAGAATGTCGGCGAGGCGCTGCATAGTCCAGTCCGAGGCGACCATGCCACCGTCGACGCGCAGGACCGTCTTCCAGGAATTGACCTTCCAGTCCTTCTTCATCGCGTCGAGCAGGTCCCGCGTCTGGAAGGCGACCGATTCGAGCGCGGCACGCGCGAATTCGGCCGGGCCTGTGTTGCGCGTCAGGCCGAATATCGCCCCCCGCGCCTCGGCATCCCAATGCGGAGCACCGAGGCCGACGAAGGCAGGCACCAGATAGATGTTTTGGGTATCGTCGGCGTGATTTGCGAGTTCGCCGCTGTGCTCGGCTTTGCCGATGACCTTGATGCCGTCGCGCAGCCACTGCACGGCCGCGCCGGCGACGAAGATCGAGCCCTCGAGCGCGTATGTGGTTTTGCCGTTCAGCCGATAGGCGATCGTGGTCAGCAGCCGGTTCTTTGAGCTGACGAAATCGGCGCCCGTGTTCAACAGCGCAAAGCAGCCCGTGCCGTAGGTCGATTTCATCATGCCCGGCTCGAAGCAGGCTTGGCCGATGGTGGCCGCCTGCTGGTCGCCGGCAACGCCCATGATGGGGATTTCAGCGCCGAACAGCTCCTTGTCCGTCACGCCGAAGTCGTCGGCGCAGTCCTTCACCTCGGGCAGCAGCGAGGCGGGAATGCGGAGGATGTCCAGAAGCTCCGGGTCCCAGGCGTTGTCGCGGATGTTGTAGACCAGCGTGCGCGAGGCGTTGGTGGCATCGGTGGCGTGGACCTTGCCGCCGGTCAGCCGCCAGATCAGAAAACTGTCGATGGTGCCGGCGAGCAACTCGCCCTTCTCCGCCCGCTTGCGCGCACCCTTCACCTTGTCGAGCAGCCAGGCGATCTTGGTTCCGGAGAAATAGGGATCGAGCAGCAGCCCGGTCTTGCGCGCGAAAAGCGGCTCAAGCCCCTGCGCCTTCAGCTTTCGGCAAAGCGAAGCGGTACGGCGATCCTGCCAGACGATGGCATTGTGGATCGGCTTTCCCGTCTCCTCGTCCCAGATGACCACGGTTTCGCGCTGGTTGGTGATGCCGATGGCGGCAATGTCGGTCGGACGGCAGTTGGCCTGCTGCAGCGCTGTCCGGCAAGTGGCGACAACGCTTTGCCAGATGTCTTCCGGATCGTGCTCGACCCAGCCGGAGGCGGGAAAATGCTGCGGAAATTCCTGCTGGCCGACACCGATGGCGCGCCTGTCCTGATTGAAGACGATGGCGCGGCTCGAGGTCGTGCCCTGATCGATTGCCAGCACCAGACCGTTCATTCGCGCTCCCCCTTCATGCCTTTGAAGCATTCGATGGGGATGGCGGGAACGAATGTCAAACGAAAACTAACGAAACGGCCAGCATAAGATTTCAAAGACTGGTTTCGATCAGCTGGACCTCGGCCTCGCGGCAGATCCTGCGGATTTCCTCGCTGTTGCAGCGGTCGGTGATGAAGGTGTCGACCTGCGAGAGATGACCGATACGCACCGGCGCCATGCGCTCGAATTTCGTCGCGTCGGCGACCAGGATGACATGGCGCGCATTGGCGATGATGGCCTGCGCCACCTTCACCTCGCGAAAGTCGAAATCGAGCAGGCCGCCGTCCTCGTCGATTGCCGAGGTGCCGATGACGGCATAATCGACCTTGAATTGCTTGATGAAATCGACCGCCGCCTCGCCGACGATGCCGCCATCCGAGCCGCGCACGACGCCTCCCGAGATCACGACCTCGATCTCCGGATATACGCGCATCCTATTGGCGACATTGATGTTATTGGTAATCACCATCAGGCCGGTGTGGTCGAGAAGCGCCTTGCTGACCGCTTCGGTGGTAGTGCCGATGTTGATGAAGAGCGAGGCCTTGTCGGGGATCAGGCGGGCCGCCGCACGGCCGATCGCCTCTTTCTCCTCGGCCGCAATCTTGCGGCGGGCCTCGTATTCGACGTTCTCGATGCCAGAGGGAAACAGCGCGCCGCCATGGATGCGGCTGAGCAGCCGCTGGTCGCATAGGTCGTTGAGATCCTTGCGGATTGTCTGCGGGGTGACGCCGAAATGGGTCGCCAGTTCATCGACCAGAACACGGCCCGAATCCTTGGCCATCTGGATTATTTCGGCATGCCGCGGCGACAGGAACACAAAACAACTCCAGTCTTCGTTTCCGCATACATTAATGCAAAACGAAAGGCGGCGGAAGTTGGGCCGTTTGGCGGCCCAACCACGTTATTCACAGCGATAGCAAAGCTGCGATTTCCGTGATGACCGCAAAGGCGTCCCGCACATCCTGCTCGGTCGCCTCGAACTGGCCGGCCTGGAAGCGGATGGCAAAGCGCCCGTCGACGCGCGTCTGGGTGAGGTAGATGCGGCCGTCGTCGTTGATGGCGTTGAGAAGCCGCTGGTTGTGCGCATCGAGATCGGCAACGCCTGTCGGCGCGTGGCGGAACGAGAACAGCGACAGCATGGGCTCCGTCATGATCTCGAAGCCGGGCTCTTCACCGAGCCGCGCCGCAAGCGCTTCCGCCCAGGCTACGTGATTGCGGATCATCTGGCGCAGCCCCTCCAGCCCGTGCGCGCGCAGCAGGAACCAAAGCTTCAGCGCGCGGAAGCGACGGCCGAGCGGCACCGACCATTCGGAGTAGTTGATGATGCCGTCTTTGCCGTGCGTCTTGAGATATTCAGGCTTGATGGCCAGCGTGCGGACGAGCACGTCGGGGTCGCGCACGAACTGCACCGAGCAGTCGAACTGCGCGCCGAGCCATTTGTGCGGATTGAAGACGATCGAATCCACGCCTTCGATGCCGGTCCAGAAGTGCCGGAATTCTGGGCAGATCATGGCCGATCCGGCCCAGGCCGCATCGACATGCAGATAGAGGCCGTATTTCTGCGCAATCGCAGCCACGGCGACGACGTCGTCGGTGCCGCCGACGCTGGTGCCGCCCACGCAGGCAATGATGCCCGCCGGCAGGAAGCCGCTCTCCTTGTCGGCCAGGATCGCCGCTTCGAGCGCCGCCACATCCATCGCGCGGAACTTTCCGTCAGCCGGAATGCGGACGAGATTGTCCTCGCCGACGCCGGAAACCCAGATGGCGCGGTCGATGGAGGTGTGGACCTGATCGGACGAGTAGATGCGCAGGCGGGGCTGGCCGGACAAGCCCTGCTTGTTGCCCTGCCAGGAAAGCGCGCGCTCGCGCATGCAGAGCACGGCCGCCAGAGTGGCCGACGAGGCGCTGTCCTGGATCACGCCTGAAAAGCCTTCCGGCAGTCCGAGCGCTTGGCGCAGCCAGTCGATCACTTTGGTCTCGAGTTCGGTGGCGGCGGGTGACGTCTGCCAGAGCATGCACTGCGCGGCCATCACCGTGACCAGATACTCGGCCACCACAGAAACCGGCGCCGCATTGGCCGGGAAATAAGCAAAGAAGCGCGGATGCTGCCAGTGCGTCATGCCGGGCAGAATCTTCTCCTCGAAATCGGCGAAAATCTGCTCCATGGGCTCGGCCGTTTCGGGCGGAGAGGCTGCAATGCGCGCGGCGATCTCGCCGGGCTGGGTCTGCGCCCGCACCGGCCGCTCGCGCAGGCTTTCACGATAATCCGCGCCCCATTCGGCCGCCTTCAGCGACCAATGCCGAAATTCTTCGCCGTTCAATTCATCCTCCCCTGCCCGGATCTATGTCCGTTGAAAACTATAGAGCAGAAATGTCGCCCCTCGCCCAGCCTTCCGAAATCTCGGCCACATGCTCGGCAAACCTGCCCTGCTCGATGGCGTTCCGCAGGCCCTGCATCAGGCTCTGGTAATAGGAAAGGTTGTTCCAGGTCAGCAGCATGGCGCCCAGCGCCTCCTGGGAACGCACCAGATGATGCAGATAGGCGCGCGAATAGTCGCGCGCGGCGGGGCAATCGCTTTCGTCGTCGAGCGGACGGTGGTCATCCGCGTGGCGGGCGTTGCGCAGGTTCACCTTGCCGCGGCGCGTGTAGGCGAGGCCGTGGCGGCCGGCGCGGGTCGGCATCACGCAATCGAACATGTCGATACCGCGGGCGACGGACTTTACGATGTCGTCGGGTGTGCCGACGCCCATCAGATAGCGCGGCTTGTCGGTCGGCAGTTCAGGACAGGTGATGTCGAGCATGTCGAGCATCACTTCCTGCGGCTCGCCGACCGCGAGACCGCCGACGGCATAGCCCTTGAGACCCAGGCCCGACAGCGACTGTGCCGAGCGCTCGCGCAGGCGCGGATTGTCGCCGCCCTGCACGATGCCGAACATCGCCTTGCCGGGCTGGTCGCCGAAGGCCGTCTTGCAGCGCTCGGCCCAACGCAGCGAAAGCTCCATCGCGCGCTCGATCTCGGGCTCCTTGGCCGGCAGCGCGGTGCATTCGTCTAGCTGCATCTGGATGTCGGAATCGAGCAGCCCCTGGATCTCGATCGAGCGCTCGGGCGACATTTCGTAGGGCGCGCCATCGATATGCGAGCGGAAGGTCACGCCCTGCTCGTTGATCTTGCGCAGCTTCGACAGCGACATGACCTGGAAGCCGCCGGAGTCGGTGAGGATCGGATGGGGCCAGCGGGCGAATTCGTGCAGGCCGCCAAGCTTCGCGACGCGCTCAGCACCCGGCCGCAGCATCAGGTGGTAGGTGTTGCCGAGGATGATGTCGGCGCCGAGATCGCGCACCTGATCCATATACATGGTCTTCACCGTGCCGCCGGTGCCCACGGGCATGAAGGCCGGCGTGCGGATGGTGCCGCGCGGCATGGTGATCTCGCCGCGCCGCGCCTTGCCGTCGGTGGCGAGGACTTTGAAGGTAAACTCGGTGCTCATTTATCGGTCCTGAACAGCAGGCTTGCGTCGCCGTAGGAATAGAAGCGGTAGCCGGTTTCGATTGCGTGCCGATAGGCTTCGCGCATGGTTTCCAGTCCGCTGAAGGCGGAAACCAGCATGAACAGCGTCGAACGCGGCAGGTGGAAATTGGTCATCAGCATATCTACCGCTCGGAACTTGTAGCCGGGGGTGATGAAAATGTCGGTCGCGCCGGACCAGGCGGTCATGGTGCCGTCGGGTGCTGCCGCGCTTTCTAGCAGGCGCAGCGAGGTGGTGCCGACGGCAACGACGCGGCGGCCCTCGGCGCGTGCGGCGTTGATGGCGGCGGCCGTCTCTTCCGAGACATAGCCGATCTCGGCATGCATCTTGTGGTCGGCCGTGTCGTCGGCCTTGACCGGCAGGAAGGTGCCAGCGCCGACATGCAGCGTCACGAAGCGACGCTCGATGCCGCGTGCATCGAGTGCTGCGAACAGTTCAGGCGTGAAATGAAGACCGGCGGTGGGGGCAGCAACCGCGCCCTCCTCCCGCGCATAGACGGTCTGATAGTCCTTGCGGTCGCGCTCGTCGTCCGGCCGCTTGGAGGCGATGTAAGGCGGTAGCGGGATGTGTCCGACTGCGTGCAGCGCCTCGTCGAGCAACGGGCCCGACAGGTCGAAGGCGAGCAAGACTTCACCCGCCTCGCCCTTTTCGACGACGGTGGCGTCGAGCCCGCCAAGCATGCAGGCCTCGGCGCTGTGGCCGAACTGGATGCGATCGCCCTCGGCAACGCGCTTGCCGGGTCGCACGAAGGCCTTCCAACGGTCGGGACCGACGCGCATGTGCAAGGTGGCATCGACATGGGCCACGGCCTCACCGCGCTGGCGGATGCCCTTCAACTGGGCGGGAATGACTTTGGTGTCGTTGAAGACGAGCACGTCACCCGGCTCGAGCAGCGACGGCAGGTCGCCGACGCGCTTGTCCTCGAGCGGCTCGCCAGGGTGCACCAGCAAAAGCTTCGCGCAATCGCGCGGTTCGGCCGGGCGAAGAGCGATGCGCTCTTCCGGCAGATCGAAATCGAAAAGGTCTACGCGCATCAGTACAGTCGGATCATCAAGGCTCCGACGAGCAGCAGCACCGCGCCGACGATGCGGCCCATGGAGATTTCGCGGACGGCCACGCCGAGGAAACCGACACGGTCGACCATCATGCCCGCCAAGAGCTGCCCTGCCACGAGGAACGCCATGAGCGCCGCCGCGCCGATGCGCGGCGTGAGAAACACCGAGCTCGTCACATAGACCGCGCCCAGCGCGCCGCCTGCCAGGAACATCCAGGGTGCGGGCGCACGCCAGTCTATCTCAAGGCCCTGCGTCCTCGTCGTAAAGAAGGTGATGAGGCTCAGAACCACCGCACCGGCAAGGAAGGAAATGGCGGCCGCGGCGACGGGCACGCCCAGCCCGCGCGCGAGTTGGGCATTGATCGGCGCCTGAATGGCGATGAAAGCGCCAGACAGGATACCGAGCAGAGACCAGAGAACATTCGCCACGGCCGTGTATTCCTTATTCGGCGACGTCGGCCGCGACCTTCATCGACACGATCTTGTCGGGATCCTGCACCGGCTCGCCGCGCTTGATCTTGTCGACATTCTCCATGCCTTCGATGACCTGGCCCCAGACCGAGTACTGGCGGTTGAGGAAGCTGGCGTCCTCAAAGCAGATGAAGAACTGCGAGTTGGCGGAGTTCGGGTTCTGCGCGCGCGCCATCGAGCAGGTACCGCGGCCGTGGTTCATGTTGGAGAACTCGGCCTTCAGGTCCGGCTTGTCCGAGCCGCCCATGCCGGCGCGGGCCGGGTTGAAGTTCGGGCCGTCCGACTTGCCGAACTTGACGTCGCCGGTCTGGGCCATGAAGCCGTCGATGACGCGGTGGAACACGACGCCGTCATAGGCGCCTTCGCGCGCCAGTTCCTTGATGCGGCCGACGTGGCCGGGAGCGAGGTCGGGAAAGAGTTCGATGACGACCTTACCCTTCGTGGTCTCCATGATGAGCGCGTTTTCGCGATCCTTGATTTCGGCCATGTCAGATTTCCTTTCCGGATGCCAATTACTTGCCGTCGCCGGCGATGCGCACCTTGATCATGCGATCGGGTTCGCTGACAACCCCGTTGGCGGCGGGATCACCCTTTTTTATCTTATCGACCAATTCCATACCGCTCTCGACGTTCCCGACGATGGTGTAGTTGCCGTCGAGGCCGGGGTTCGGGGCGTACATGATGAAGAACTGCGAATTCGCCGAATTCGGGTTCTGCGCACGCGCCATGCCGACGGTGCCACGGATATAGTGCTCACTGGAGAACTCGGCCGGCAGGTTGGGCAGATCCGAGCCGCCCGTGCCGGCGCGGTCAGCATCAAAACCCTTGGCCATGTTGCCGAACTTCACGTCGCCGGTCTGGGCCATGAAGCCATCGATGACGCGGTGGAAGGCGACATTGTCGTAAGCGCCTTCACGCACGAGCTTCTTGATCTGCGCGACATGCTTGGGCGCCAGGTCCGGCCGCAGCGCGACGGTGACGTCGCCGTCCTTGAGCGTGATGACCATGGTGTTGTCGGGGTCGGCCGCCCAGGCGGGAAGCGAGGCGGCAACAAGGCCAGCCATGACGACGAATGACGAAGCGAGCCTCTTGAACTGCATGAAGGTTCTCTCCTGTTGCTCTAGCTTGAGAATTTGGCGGCCAGGGCGTCGGCGACGACTTCTGGCACGAAAGGACGAATGTTGCCGCCCATCGACGCTATCTGGCGAACGAGTGTGGCGGTAATGGTACGCACCGACGGGCTGGCCGGCAGGAACACGGTCTGCAGTTCCGGCGCCATGGTCTCGTTCATGCCAGCCATCTGCATTTCGTAGTCAAGGTCGGTGCCGTCGCGCAGGCCGCGGATCATGATCGAGGCGCCGTGTTTGCGGGCGGCATCGATGACGAGGCCGCTGAACGCCACCACCTTGATACGCCGGCTTTCCGCACCGAACTCGTCGGCTGCGGCCTTCTCGATCAGATGCACACGCTCCTCGAACGAGAACAGCGGCTTCTTGTTCGCCTGTACGCCAATGGCAGCATAGACCAAGTCGGCGACGGCGAGCGAGGCCTTCAGCACGTCGAGATGGCCGTTGGTGAGAGGGTCGAAGGACCCGGCATAGATGGCAACGCGATTGGTCATTGCGTGTTTCTAACGCATTACCCTAAAAATCGAAATCGATTTTTAGGCAGGATTATGCGTGAATTCAAAGCGTTACAGCGTCCTTTAACTGCCCTTTGGGACGCTTTGGGCCGTAATGGCTACTCGGCTCAAAGGCAATCTGCCGGCTCGCCAACGCCGAACTGCGAGTGAACGGAGCGATCACAACAAGTTCAAGTCACGACATGTAACGTCATCTGGAAAGCATGAAACCAAACCTCCAAATCAAGCGTTGGAGGGTCAGGAGAACAAGACCATGATGATTTACATGCTTGCTGCTGCAATGACCGTGGCCATGCTGATTGCAACCGCAGTCGGTCTCCATCAGGAGTCGCAACGCCTGCGCTTCAAGGAGCAGAAGGTGCGCTCCAAGGGCTTCGGCCGCCGTTGACCGCCCTCACCGCCTCGCTTCCTCCCGACGAGGCGGTTCTCGCGTCGGAGCTGTCGAAAGCCTCCGACAGATCTTTCGTTAAATGATCCATCGGCTTGGTAGAGCCCCATTCCTATCAAAAGGAACGGGGCTCTGATTTTACGCGGGAGCGAGCGCTTATTCCGCGACCTCTTCAGCCGCTCCTTCAGCCCCTCCGTTGCCTTCCTCGCCTTCAGCTTCCGGCTCGGAAATCCGCTCGACGGAGACCACCTTCTCGCCTTCGGCGGTGTTGAAGATGGTGACGCCCTTGGTGGCGCGGCTGGCGATGCGAATGCCGTCGACCGGCACGCGGATCACCTGGCCGCCGTCGGAAACCAGCATGATCTGGTCTTCGTTGGCCACCGGGAAGGCGGCAACGAGACGACCGATTTCCGCAGCCTTCGACACGTCGGTGGCGCGGATGCCCTTGCCGCCACGGCCCGTCAGACGGAAATCGTAGGACGAGGAACGCTTGCCGTAGCCATATTCGGTGACGGTGAGCACGAACTGCTCGCGCACCTTAAGCTCTTCGTAGCGCTCGGCCGACAGGCTGGTCTCCTCGCCGATTTCCTCGTTGGTGAGAGCGACTTCCTCCTCCTCGCCAGTAGCGAGTCTACGCTCGGCGCCCGATTGCTTGAGGTAGGCGGCGCGCTCCGCCGGCGTGGCATCGACGCCATGAAGGATGGTCATCGAGATAGCGCGGTCGGTATCGGCCATGGCAACGCCGCGAACGCCGATGGAATTGCGGCCTGCGAAGACGCGCACGTCCGTAACCGGGAAGCGGATGCACTGGCCGGAGGCGGCCGTCAGCAACACGTCGTCGAACTCGGTGCAGGTTTCGACGCCGAGGATCTCGTCGCCTTCCTCCTCGAGCTTCATGGCGATCTTGCCGTTGCGCTTCACGTCGACGAAGTCGGACAGCTTGTTGCGGCGCACGGTGCCGCGCGTGGTCGCGAACATCACGTCGAGCTCACCCCAGCTTGCCTCGTCTTCGGGCAGCGGCAGGATGGCGGTGATGCGGTCGCCATGCTCGATCGGCAGCATGTTGATGAGCGCCTTGCCCCGCGACTGCGGGTTGCCCACCGGCAGGCGCCAGACCTTTTCCTTGTAGACGATGCCGCGCGAGGAGAAGAACAGCACCGGCGTATGCGTGTTGGCCACGAACAGCCGGCTGACGAAATCCTCGTCCTTGGTCGACATACCGGAGCGGCCTTTGCCGCCACGATTCTGCGCTCGATAAATCGAGAGCGGCACGCGCTTGATGTAGCCGCCATGCGTGACGGTGACGACCATGTCCTCGCGCTGGATGAGGTCCTCGTCCTCCATGTCGGCGCCGCCTTCGGACAGCTCCGTGCGGCGCGGCGTGCCAAACTCGTCGCGAACCAGCGCAAGCTCGTCCTTGACGATCTGCTGGATGCGCGCACGCGACGACAGGATGTCGAGATAGTCGGTGATCTCGGCGCCGATCGTGTTCAACTCGTCGGCGATTTCGTCACGACCAAGTGCTGTAAGGCGCTGCAGGCGCAGTTCGAGGATGGCGCGGGCCTGTTCCTCGGACAGATTGTAGGTGCCGTCGTCGTTGATGCGATGGCGCGGATCGTCGATCAGGCGGATCAGGCTTTCCACATCGCTCGCTGGCCAGCGGCGCTCCATCAACTGGTCGCGCGCCGACTGCGGATCGGGCGCGGTGCGGATCAGCTTGATCACTTCGTCGATGTTGGCGACGGCAATGGCCAAGCCCACCAAGACGTGGGCACGGTCACGCGCCTTGCGCAGCAGGTATTTCGTGCGGCGGCTGATCACCTCTTCGCGGAAGCCGACGAAGGCCTTCAGCATATCGACCAGCGTCAGCACTTCCGGCTTGCCGCCGTTGAGCGCCACCATATTGGCGCCGAACGAGGTCTGCAGCGGCGTGAAGCGATAGAGCTGATTGAGGATGACCTCGGCATTCGCATCGCGCTTGAGCTCGATGACGACGCGGTAGCCCTGGCGGTCGGACTCGTCGCGGATGTCGGAGATGCCTTCGATGCGCTTGTCGCGCACCAGTTCGGCCATCTTCTCGATCATCGTCGCCTTGTTCACCTGATAGGGGACCTCGGAGACGATGATGGCTTCGCGCTCGTTGCGGATCTTTTCGATCTCGACACGACCGCGCATGACGATGGAGCCGCGCCCGCTGGAATAGGCGCTGTAGATGCCGGAGCGGCCAAGCACGATGCCGCCGGTCGGGAAATCCGGGCCCGGAATGATCTCCATCAGCGATGGCAAGTCCATCACCGGATTGTCGATGAGGGCGATCGCGCCGTTGCACACTTCGGCGAGATTGTGCGGTGGGATGTTGGTCGCCATACCGACCGCAATGCCGCCCGAACCGTTGACCAGAAGGTTGGGGAAGCGCGCCGGCAGAACGCGGGGCTCCTTGCCCGAGGCGTCATAGGTCTCCTGGAAATCGACGGTATCCTTGTCGATGTCCTCCAGAAGCTCATGCGCGACCTTGGTCAGGCGAGCTTCCGTGTAACGCATCGCCGCCGGCGGATCGCCGTCGATGGAGCCGTAATTGCCCTGCCCGTCGATCATGGGCACACGCAACGACCAGTCCTGCGCCATGCGAACCAAGGCGTCATAGATCGAGGCGTCGCCGTGCGGGTGGTATTTACCCATCACGTCGGCGACGGGGCGAGCCGACTTCACATATTTTCGGTTCCAGTGGTAGCCGCTCTCGTGCGAGGCATAGAGGATGCGGCGATGAACCGGCTTGAGGCCGTCGCGCACGTCCGGAAGCGCACGACTGACGATGACGCTCATCGCATAGTCGAGATAGGAGCGCTGCATCTCCTCGATAATCGAGACAGGCTCGATGTCGGAGGGGCCGCCGGGTCCACCCGGTATCTTCTGGTCGGTCAAATCAGATCACTGAGTCCGTTGGAATCAACCTTCTTTATATAGGAACGACTCGGAATTCTCCAACTTCGGCCGCTCTTTTCCAGAACTGCTTTTCCATCGATAATTCAAATGGATAAATGGAAAAGCGATGACCCTGCGGCACCTGCGCGGAAAATAACGAACCCACCATACGAAGCGGCCGCTTTGGGGCTGGCGCTACGCACGGCGTCAGGCTAGCTTGCGGGCGGGAGGATGATCGATGCAAAGTTTCGACAGTGTTTTCAATGCCTTCGTGACCATACTCGTCACTATCGATCCTCCCGGACTGGCGCCGCTCTTCCTGGCACTGACGCGCGGCATGACACGCCAGGAGCGACAGCAGGTGTCGATCCGCGCCAGCGTGATCGGCTTCGGCGTGCTGGCGCTTTTCGCAATTGCCGGCTCAGCGATCCTCTCGGTATTCGGCATCACCCTGCCCGCCTTCCGCGTGGCCGGCGGCATGCTCCTGTTCTTCATCGCCTTCGAGATGGTTTTCGAAAAGCGGCAGGACCGGAAGGAGAAGATCTCCGACGTCGCCATCACGCGCGACCACATCCACAACCTCGCCGCCTTTCCGCTGGCAATCCCCCTGATCGCGGGTCCCGGCGCCATCTCGGCGACGGTGCTTTTGTCCGGTTCGTTCCAGGGCTGGATGGCACAGGTAACGCTTGTCGGAATCATCCTAGCCTGCCTGATCCTGACTTATCTGGTCTTCGTGCTTGCCGAACGCATCGACGGCCTGCTCGGCCAGACCGGCCGCTCGATCCTGACGCGACTGCTGGGCGTGATCCTTGCGGCGCTGGCGGTTCAGTTCGTTGCCGACGGCATCAAGGCGCTCGCGGCGTCGTAGGAGTTATCCGCCATTGCATTGAGGCGCGGTCGGCACATATCTCCGCCGGATCGGCAGCTTGTCCCCTTCGGGCACCACGCAAGATATCGTGAGACACAAAACGACGTCGCTCCCTATATAATCCTATCGAAGAACGACGTGACCACGGAGCGAAGCGAAGCCCCATAAGTCCAAGGCGTAAGCGACTTCAACGTCGAGGACCGCCTTCCTTGCATCGATGTCAGCGTTTTCACGGCCAAGTGCTTGCTACTCTTGTTAGGAGAGCTCAGACATGGCGGAGTCGTTGCATCCAGCGGCAGTGGATCATCTGCCCTTTTTCATCACCGCGCCGGGGCAGACGGATGTTCTCCTCGTCGTGATGGTCATATTCATTCTGGTGATCATCTTCCTGGTCGGGGTCTTGTACTTTCGGCTTCACGCCCTGCCCGAGCACATGGCGCATGGTGCCAGCAAGGGGCAGCTACAGCTGGTTGCCGTGCTGGCACTGATTGCCCTGTTTACGCACAATCACCTGTTCTGGATTGCGGCACTGCTCCTGGCACTGATCGAGTTTCCGGATTTTTCAAGTCCCATGAACTCAATTGCCAGATCGCTTCGGAGGATCGCCGGCCAAGGCGCCCCGCCCCCCGAGCCGGTGCCGACGGAAGCCCAAGGGACGCCGACAGAAACCAAGGAGACGCCCGCAACAGCCCATCCCGCCCAGACGGAGCCTCAAAAGCCGCATGCGGTTCAGACCGAACCTCAGTTGTCGCCGGTCGAACTCGACCCGGCTCCCGGCGACGAACTTTCCGAACGCAGGGGATGAGCCATGCTTGAATTCATGATCTGCTCCCTGCTTACGATCTTTCCGGACTATCTCTTCCGCCGCTATGTCCAGGGCAAGAGAATTGGCCACGAGATCAACCTCTATTCGATGTGGTTCGAGCTGCGGTGGGGCATAACCGCTTGCGTGATCCTCACCCTATCGCTGATCACCGCGATCTTCTACTTCCACCCCTCCACCAGCAACGTTACGGCCATCTTCCGGACTGTCACCATCCTGCCGGAAATAAACGGCCGCGTCGCAGAGGTCTATGTCGGCACCAACGACAAGGTGGCGGAAGGCGCTCCGCTATTCCGGCTGGACGACGAGAAGCAAAAGGCCGCCGTCGAAACCGACCGCCGGCGCGTGGCTGAAATAGATGCCGAGACGAGTGTGACGGAAACCGAGCTGGCGGAAGCCGACGGTTTGATCGCGCAGGCCGAAGGTGCCTACCAGCAGGCTGTCGACGAATATGAAACCCAGGTCGAGTTGAACAAGCGCAATCCGAACGTCGTGGCCAGGCGTGAGATCGAGAAGCTCCAAGTCGCGACAGAATCAAAAAAGGGCGGGGTAGCCGCGGCTTTGGCGAACAAAACGACGTTGGAAACCAAAATCTCCTCGCTCCTGCCGGCGCAGAAAGCGAGCGCCGAAGCGGAATTGGCGCAGGCGCAGGTGGAGCTGGAGAAGACTGTCGTCCGCGCCGGCACGGCAGGAACAGTTCAGCAGTTTGCGCTGCGGCCGGGCGATATCGTCAACCCGTTGATCCGCTCTGCCGGCATCCTGATACCCGACAATCGCCGCGTAGCTCTGGTCGCAGGCTTCGGCCAGATCGAGTCCCAGGTCCTCAGGCAAGGGATGATCGCCGAGGTGACGTGCATCGGCAAGCCTTTCACCATCATTCCGATGGTCGTGACCGAGGTCCAGAAGGTCATTGCCGCCGGCCAGGTCCGCCCGACGGATCAGCTCGTCGATGTGCAGCAGATGGCGCGCCCCGGAACGCTGACCACCTATCTGGAGCCGCTGTACGAGGGACAACTCGACGGCATCCCTCCCGGCAGCAGTTGCATCGCCAATGCCTATACCAGCAACCATGACGAACTGGAGCACGGGAACCTGAGCACCCCGCGCTGGTTCGTCCTGCATATGATCGATGCGGTTGGGCTGGTGCATGCCATGATATTGCGCCTGCAAGCGATCTTGCTGCCAGTCCAGACGCTCGTGTTGACGGGGCACTGACAAGGCTGTTCGGCAGGCTATGACAGCTGCATTTATCTTCGTTCCACCTCGATGGAACCTGGGAAAGGTGAGAACATTTACTATCGCCATCGACTGCATTTGTCGGTGCCAAGTTCGATCGCTGCCTGTGGCCCGCTCCGATCGGAATTCTGCCTGGTTCGCCTATTGGCGAGGCCAGGAACTTGGGGGACCAGTTGAGCGCAAACGTGCTGGGTCTGCCGAAAGAAAGGTGCCCCAATGACTACTACCGATCCCACGAAAGGCGACGACATCGAGCAGATGCTGCCGACCGCCAAGGATGTGATGCGGAAGCTTGCGGTGATCGAAGGCGAGAAAGCCTCCGAAGCGATGCAGCGGGCAAAGCACATCGAGGACGAAAAGAAGCAGCTGATCGAAAAGCTGCGCAAGCCTTCCGGGCTTACCCGGGAGGAAAGGATCAAGCTAGCCGCCGGCGTAATCCAGCGAGCGGTAAACAATGGCCTCACCGAGATCGAGGTCTACCGTTTCCCCAACGAGTTATGCACCGATGGTGGACGCGCCCTCAATCAGAACGAACCGGGCTGGGAAGACACGCTGACGGGAATCCCGCGCGAAATCTATGAGCTCTGGCAAGAGCACCTGAAGCCGCGCGGCTACAAGATCCGTTATCAGACCGTCGAATATCCCGGCGGAGTTCCGGGGAAAATCGGAGTAACCTTGAGCTGGCATTAAGCGCCCTTCGTCGTGACAAAGAACGGTGTTCCCATGTTGGACAAGAAGGCAAACCGCAAAGAACTCGAGCAGATGGACCGCAAGACCTACCTCAAGGAGCTGCGCAAGCTCCAGGTAAAGCTCTGCGACCTTCAGGAATGGGTGAAATTCAAGGGACTGCGCGTCATCATCCTGTTCGAGGGCCGAGACGCTGCCGGCAAGGGCGGCACCATCAAGGCATTGACCGAGAAGGTGAGCCCGCGCGTGTTCCGGGTCGTGGCTCTTCCCGCCCCGTCCGACCGCGAAAAGACCCAGATGTTCATGCAGCGCTATATGGCCCATTTCCCGGCGGGCGGCGAAATCGTCATTTTTGACCGCAGCTGGTACAACCGGGCCGGCGTCGAACATGTGATGGGCTATTGCACCGACAGCGAATATCACCGCTTCCTGAAACTGTGCCCGGAAATCGAGAAATACGTCGTCGATGGCGGCATCCTTCTGATCAAGCTCTGGCTTGAGGTCGGGATGAAGGAGCAGAAAAAGCGGTTCGAGGCGCGCATAGACGACCCGTTGCGCCAATGGAAGCTGAGCCCGATGGATCTGGAGTCGTACCGGCGCTGGTATGACTATTCGAGAGCTCGCGACAGCATGTTGCACGCAACCCATACCGAGCACGCGCCCTGGTATGTCGTGCGCTCCGACAACAAGCGCCGCGCACGCCTCAACTGTATTTCGCAGATCCTGAAGCTGATCCCGTACGAGAAAGCGCCGAACAAGCCGGTCGTGCTGCCTAGCAGATCGACCAAGGACGCCTATGACGACCAGGCCAGCCTTCGCGATGCGTTCTTTGCGCCGCAAGAGTACTGATCGGGCCTTCGGCTAGGTCGACCCGCGATATTCGGAAAATGAGGGGCGATTGCCGCGCGCCAGCCCCGGGCGGAACTTGGACCTTGCGAGGAGGAGGAGTCCGCAGTGCTTGGCCGGCTTCCCGTTCTGACCAGCCTGAGAGGCTATCAGTCCGCCTGGATCCGTAACGACGTGACCGCCGGCCTCGCAATCGCCGCCGTGGCTATTCCAAGCGCGATTGCCTATCCCGCGATCGCCGGCTTGCCGCCGGAAGTGGGCGTCTATTCGAGCATCCTGCCGCTCGTCGGATACGCCCTATTCGGCCCCTCGCGCAAACTCATCGTCGGGCCGGATGCCGCGACGATGACGGTGCTGGCCGCAGTACTTGCGAACACGATGGCAAACACGCCCCGGGATCGTGTCGTGGTCGCGTCGGCGCTGGCCCTGGTCGTTGGCGTTTACTGCCTCATCGGCAGCAGGCTTCGCCTTGGGGTGCTGGCCGCATTCCTGTCGAAGCCGATCCTGGTCGGCTTCATCAGCGGAATTTCCATTTCCATCCTTGTAGGTCAGATAGGACGGTTCACGGGCCTGCGCATCGAGTCCGACGGGCTCATCCCGCCCTTGGTGGAACTGCTGCAAAAATCCAGTTCGATCCACTGGCCGTCAGTCTTGTTCGGCGTTGCGATGCTGGTCATCCTGATTGCGCTCAAGCGCTCGCCAATTCCCGGCCCGGTGGTGGTCGTCGTCATCGCCGTTGCGGCCTCGGCGCTTTTCGACTTCGAAGGCAGGGGCATCAAGGTGGTGGGCACCCTGCCCCGGTCGCTTCCTGCCCTCTCCTTCCCACTCTCACCGACAATATCCGCCAGGGATCTTCTGTTAGGGGGCGCCGCCGTCTGGCTGGTCGGCTTCGGCTCGGGGCTCGTTACCGCGCGAAGCTTTGCCGCGCGCGAGAAATTGGAAGTGGACGCCAATGCCGAACTCAACGGCTTCGGGGCGGCCAACATCGCATCGGGCCTGTTCAGCGGCTTTCCGGTAACCGTTTCGGACTCGCGCACCGCAACCAACATCTCGGTTGGCGGCCGCTCGCAGCTGGCCGGGCTTGTGGCCGCGCTGGCGCTTACGATCTCGCTTTTCTATCTCAACGATGCACTCAGGCTGATGCCCCAACCGGCGCTCGGCGCCATCCTTGTCGCTGCCGCGATCAGCCTCATCGACGTCAAAAGCCTGCGCGAGATCTGGCACATCAGCAAGTTGGAGTTCGCCTTTGCGCTGATCGGCATGTGGGGCGCAATCAGCCTTGGCGTGCTCCAAGGAGTGGTGATCGCCGTCGCGGGCACCCTGCTTTACGTGCTTCTGAAGGAGATGCGCCCGCGGGACGCCCTGCTCGGCCAAATCCCCGGCCAGCACGGCTTCTACAAGCTGCACAGGTCGAAGCTGGCCCGGCCCGTTTCCGGCCTGGCGATCTGCCTGATCCAGGGAAGCCTGCTGTTCTTCAACGTGGATTACGTGAAAGCGCGGCTGAGAGCGATCCTGGAAGGCCTTCCCAAGGACACGCGATGGTTCGTGCTCGACGCAAGTGCCATCGTCCAGATCGATTCGACGGCGGCAGAAATGCTGGAAGAGATCCGGGAGGCATGCGCCGAACGCGGCCTCGCCTTCGGCCTTGCTGAACTGCATATCGAGCCGACTGACATTCTGGAGCGGGCGGGCCTGCTCCAGAAAGTAGGCGAGGCAATGATCTTCGACGACCTCGAAGACGTGGCGACCGCTTTCGACAAGGGCCAGCAGTCGCCGAAACCGCAGCTGGATGACCGCGCTTAGAGCGGCGGCCATCCTGACGGATGCCCTGATCCGCTATATCTTATTGTTTTAGCCGCATTTGTGCGACGCCAAGCGGCTCCGCTGGGCTGGAAAATGCTCTAGAACGGTAAAGACCACCATAGATGTAAACTGCGAGAGAGAACGAAAGCAATTTCCGACGCTTATCATCGGTACAGCATCTCTCCATTTCTCATTCTGTAAACTATCGACCGTTTTACGCCTCCCTTTTGGGCTAAAGTTTACATTCTTTGCTCCGCAAAGACAGGGGCTCATTGCCGCCCCTCTGATGCCCCGGAGGGGCATCATTCACCCGCTAGGATATTTGCAGTGAACGATTTCCATGGTACTCAGGATCCACGGTACAGCCGGGGACGGCGATGACCGTGTGAACGATGACGGACTGGCGAAAGCCAGTCCGTTTCTATTTCAGGCCATGGGCAATTAAGCGCCAGCCCAATTGATCAGGATTCAAAGAAGACGAACCGATTGGGATAAATCTCGGTCTCGCCACCCTGCGATAATCTGATGTCGTAAAGGTTGGCGCCCCTGATCTTGACTGTCATATCGTAGCCGCCAGGATACAACTGATCGACGCGGCGGAAGAAGTGCTTTGCGAGCTCGGCATCATCGTCAAGGTACTTGTCGAGCAGGCCTTCGATCCCAGCGACGCCCCAACCCTCATCAGTCTTGCCATCCGGAAGCGTAAGGAAGTGCAGCGTCTCGTCGAAGACAACGGCGGAGAAGACTTCCATCTGGCGTGTGGTTTCCTGCAAAGTAGTTCTCCATTGATACGATCGTGGGAATTCGCCTTGGACCGCGTTTGTTGTCGAGCGGTGCTCCTCCGGGCATCCTCACAGCGACACTAGCGCATTTTCATTAAACCTGAGCGTGAGCGCCACGTCCCTGTCCAGTGATTTGGGGTGTGGTCGAACACCCTTGCTGAACCCGACCTCGGAACCCACGAGGATGACCCGGTCGATCGCCCGTGTCACCGCCGTGTAAATCATTGCCCGATCCATGTTCGCCGTCGGCAAAACGGGCATGACCACGTTCCTGAACTGGCTGCCCTGAGCCTTGTGGACACTGATACAGTAGGCAAGGCTGAGTTTCTGGATCTCGCCCGGTCCAATCCGGTGGGTTTTCCCATCGAACATCGCGACGACAGCGTCGCCATTGAAGCCTGCGACCATTCCCATCGATCCGTTCCAGAGATGGCGGTCGTAGTCGTTCACATTCCAAATACAGGGATCACCCTCGGCGAAGCCATGCATGGTGCCAAAGCCAGCCCGCTTCCGCAGTTCGTGGAAGTAAGCGTTGATGGCGTCGATTCCAGCGGCTCCGGCGTAGATAGCCGCCACCACCTGCACCTCCTCGCCGCGGAGATCATGGAGGATGTCCTCGATGGCTTCGACGATCCGAGTTTCCGAGGCCGCCGCGAAGCTGCAGCCGACGCACTCATTATTATATGCGGGGATTGGCGGAAGGTGGCCCTGACGTATAGCAAGAGACACTTCCGGGATGCCGGATTCCGCCGAAGCTCTCAGGATCCGGGTGAGTTCGGTTTTCGGGATCCGACCCTCGAGGACAAGGCGGTGCAGCGTGAGACCGAAGCCGATCGGCGGGAGCTGTGCTGTGTCGCCAACCAACAGGCAGCGGGCGTCTTCCGGAAGATGGAAGAGGATCCGGTAGAGCGTCGGCAGATCGAGCATTGAGGCCTCGTCGACAATGACGAGCGTATGCCGCCCGAGTTCGATGCGGCCATCGGTTACGCCCTTCAGCCAGGACGCGACGGTCTGGGCAGGCTGCCCCGTAGCCTCGGCAATCCGCCCGGCGGCGCGCCCGGCGATAGCGAGCTGGTAGACGTTCATACCGAAGTGCCGGGCACCCGCGTTGATGGCTCGGAGTGCGGTGGTCTTGCCAACGCCTGCGCCACCGATCAGCAGCGAGAAGGTGTTCTGCATTGCCATCTCGACCGCCTTGCGCTGCTCGTCCGTCAGAGATCTGGACGGATCGAACCCAGCAAGAAAGCTTGCGATGTCCTCCGAGCGAATGCCATCGAGGAACAGGTCCCGGTCGGACGAGCTTCGGAGATGGCCGTCGATCCGGGCTTCGATGAACCGCTCCATGTAGGCAGCGCCCGCAGGCTGGAAGCCGCCTTCGATCGGGATTGCCGCGCCGTCGGCGACCGCCAGTTCCACCGCCGCCGAGGCGTGCTCTGCCGTCGTGGCGAGCCGCTTTGCCACGAGACCGACGAGAGCGGATCCGCCACACCAGGTATGCTTCCGGTCGAGGCGGTCGTAGAGAACGCTTTCGACAGCAGCGACAAGCCTTCGGGGATCGTCCTTCCGGATGCCAAGAGCTGTCGCGACCCGGTCGACCTGCGGCCATGTGCATACTGTCAGCAGCCGATACGGATTGTCCCTCATCTTCAGGACGGCTTCATCGCCCCAGAAGTCGACCGCCTTCCGGGAGATGCCGATCTCGATCCCGTGCTCGTCGAAGAACACCACGCAGTCGGCCAGCGCCTGCTGGTTCCGCCAAGCCGCGATGACGATAGCAGCCTGATTGTGGTCGAGCAGCTCCGACAGGCGGTCGACGTCGCCATCGCCGAGAATGGCGTAGAGGTGCGATCCGAACCGCTCCCACAGGCGCGCGGCCGTCGCCTTGCCTACGCCGACGAACTCCGGTCGCGAGGCAAGGAATTCGACGATGTGGCGACCGCGCGGGATTGCCGTCATGGGATCACCCGCCTCCCCGTCAGCGTCGCATGCTCGTACCTCGCGAGCTTTCGCCGCAGCTCGTAGTTTTCGCCCCTCAGCGCCGCGAGCTGCTGCTCGAGCATCGTAATGCGCGCCTTGGCGGCTCCATCCCGCCTCGGTGGCTCCGGTGCAGTCGGGCTTTCCAAACCCAGCGTGACGACGGCCTCATCCAGCCGCTGCTCGAAGCGCTTGTTCTGGGTGAACGTCTCTCGATTGAACCCGCACGCCGTGGCGACGGCCGTCTTGTTGACCTTGCCACCCCGACTTGGCAGCTTCAGCCCAGCGTTCTGCATCTTCTCGATGTACGCCTCGAGACGGAGGAAGTTCTCCTCGCTGATCTGCTGGAAGGAGTTGAGGCTCATCGCATCACCTCACTCGGACCGCGATCAATCGGAGGCAGGCCGAGATTTAGATCGGCTTCGCTGAGGCCACGGCTTCTCGCGTTGTACAGCCAGGTGGCAAACCTTTCCAGGAACCTCTCCCGTTCGGCCTCGAGCCGGGCGACCTCTGCAGTTAGCGTGTCGATGCGCCGCTGGGCGTATGCAAGCTCGGGCGGCAGATCGCTTTCGACGTCTTTTCTCTTTGGGCGTGTTCGAATCCGATCCTTGGCCAGACCGTAGGCCAGCTTGATGCTGTCGTTCTTGTCCAGTCCCTGCCGGGTGAAGGATCGCCGCAGAAACGGCTGGACCCGGTCGAGAAGCTTCTTCCACGTCAGCGTGCCCTTCCACGACGCGAGCGTCCCGACGATCATCTCGACTTCCTTGTCCGTCAGTCTTGCTCTCGCCATGGTCAGTCCTTCCACATGCCAGAGAGCAAATCACGGAGGGTCTGATCCTCGTCCTCTGCAGCGCGATCCCGCAGAGCCATGGCGACTTCGTTGTCCGGCGAGCCGTCGGGAAGAGCAACAACCGTGCCATCGGGGATTGACGGATCGTTATGTATGGCCAGCATTCGTTTCATGCGGTCGATGTTCCTTCGATGAGCATCCACCCAGCGGTCGGACCCATGGAATTCCTCGCCCATGGCTTCGAGAGCATGGGCGAGCTGAACGTTTGCGAGATCCAGGCGCTGCTCGATATTTTCGCGATGCTTCGGGTCGCCCTTGATGAACACGTTCTCGGAACAGCCAACGCAGTTGCCGTGCGCCTGGCATGGCAGCAACGAGTAGTCGTGAACGCAGATGCCGACGTCTGTCACGAGTGCGGAGCCGAGCTGGGCTTCGACGAAGTCGCGAGGGTCGACGGGACGGTTCGGTCCCTGAATCCTGGTTGCCTCGAACATCGGCCCGCTGGCCGTCCCATCGTCCAGAGCCTTCCTGATCTGTGAGAGGATCTCCTCCGATGTCACATGGTTGTAGGTCTTGTTCTGCTCGATGTTGCGGCCGCTCCACTTGGCGATATCGAGGTCGCTCAAGCCCTTGAACTGGGCGACTGTATTCAGCCAGTGCCTGAACGAGTGGGTCGTGATCTTGATCCTGCTCCCATCGCGCTCGGTGAAGCCGTGCACCTCGAATACGCTTGGCCACTTGCCATTTTCATGGCCAGACAGCCAGTGTCCGAAGCTCGACACGGTCGCCTTGTCGAGCAGTGCCGGACAGGTGCCGCGCTGCGCGTGACCTTCGTTGTTAAAAAGGACGATAAGCGTTTCGGAGTACCGCTGATCCTTGTCGCCGTTGAAGTGCGGAAAGTCGGTCGGCATCAGGTCGAGAAGAGCGGGGGCGAGCGAACTCAGCCTGGCGCTCTCGAACGTCTGCTCAACCTTCAGATGGCGCAGACGCTTACGGATCGCCGAAGGATCCAGGTAGCCCATCACATCGGTCAGGGCTACGATGGGCACCCAGCCACTTTTCCTGCAGGATTCGAGGTTTTCCGGCAGCCAAAGTTGACCGGGGTTTCTTTCATACCACGCTGCCAGTTCTCGGGCAGACGCACACATCGTGCGAAGCCGCTGGACAGCCTCACGGACGACGGAGACCATCACAGTCGGAACCCATTTGACCTGAGGCGGGTTGCCCTTGCCGGGCCAGACCCGGATGCCGTAGGTCTCGACTTCCTCGCCAGTCTCGGGCGAGACAACGCGCCCCTCCACTTCGCAATCGAGTCGGAGCTGAAGGACTTCATGAGCCCGTATCGGGATCGACACGCAAATGGCGCATATGGACGAATAAAGCCGATCGATGAACGTCGTCGACGTCCGGAACACCTTCGCGAGCGCATGGAAGGCTTCCGGCGTTGGCAGCTTCTCGTCACGCCGTTCCTTTGCGGCTTCGCCAATGGCCTCGCTCGCGTCTTTCGGCTTTTGCACCCCATGCTTCCACTGGAACGGCGCGTCGAGGAAGTGCCGCGCCATGCAGAACCTGTAGACCGCCTGGATGCTTGAGGCGAATTGGTAGTACCTGCCAGCTCCGACTCCATGCCGCGCGAGCTCGACGGCCTCGTTCAGTATGACGACATTGAGGCGCTCAATAGCGGGTTCGCAGCCAAGCTTTCTGAAGGCGGCTTCGATGAATTCGATGGCCCCCATCCGCCTTCGAGTGTTCGAGTACGCCACGGGGGACGTCGAGTGCATGTAGCGGATGTATGCCTTGGCAAAATCCTTGATGAGCGGGTGAAGCGGGTCGCCCCTGACGACTTGCTGACTCGAGGTGGTCGCATCACTGTTGTAGAAGGCAAGAATGCGATGACCGTGGTTTTGGCCCTTCTCGTCGAACTCCCCGGCGACCAGCCACATGTCCTCGTCCCATTGCTCCGAAGGTATCAGCGCAGTGATTTCCTCCCGTGCCAGCCGGATGAAGTCAAGCACCCGATCCCGCGCGAGCATCAGCGTGTCGGGAGACAGCGTGTAGATGTTCATGCGGCGGTTTCTCCGCGCAGTTCGACCTCGGCGGCGCAAAGCTGGATCACTTCGGCGATGGCGAGAATGGTGCGGTCTCGGTTCGCGTATGCCTGGGCTGGGATGCCCGATTGCTCCATCCGCTTGCGTTCGGCGATAAGGGCAGCCATGAACTGCTCGTGCGGGCCATTGAGCCATGGCTGGAAGTTTCGGCAAGTGTAGCAGGCTACCGGAGCCAGAAGACCGCAGAAGCTCATCTGACCACAGGTACCGAGAGGATCGTTTACATTGTCGACCAGTGATCTGTCGTATATCCGGCTGCTACGGTCCTCACCTCTCCTCGCCTCGCCTTCCATTGCAACCAGAACACCAGCGAATGCCTGTGCAAGCGGTGCGAGTTCCATCGCAAGATGCCGGTCGAGCCGCAGCACCACGGACGGGCTGGCCTCGTAGTAGACCTTGACGCTCTGTGTGTCCGAGTGGTCGAGCATCTCGGCGACGGTGAACTTATCCTTGCCGTCGTCGACAGCCCGCTGGGCGAGCGTGATCCGGAACCGCTTCGCATTGGTCTTCAGTCCGGTAAGTTTGCCGAGGGCTTCGATGAAGAAGGCCCCGATTTCGAGCGCCGACATATGGTGTTCAAGGCCAGGAAGTCCGCCAGCTTTCGGCGACATGAACATCGGCCAGTCGCCACCCGCCAGTCCGAGTTGCTCGCGGAGCTTGGAATTGTGCCGTATCACCTGTTCGAGAAGCAGACCGATCTGCTTGCTGCAATACCGCATTTTCAGAGACGAACGGAGCGCCACGCCCCGGCGCTTTGCCCGCGGAATCATCAGGGCGTAGAGCTTCTGCCCGTCACTTTCGGAGATAACGAGATCCTGTTCTTTCAGCAATGCAATCTGGATCGGACGCGACCCGTAGGCCAGGAGCAGCCAAGCCAGTGCGTAAGGGTAGAGTTCGATCTCACCCTTGGCGTAGGCATTGTTCAATGCGGACTGGATCGCCAGCAACTCGAGGTCGCTGAAAGCACCCTCGTTGGGATCTCGGGTCCTGATTGAGGTGCCTTTTACGTTGGCTTTGATTGTCGCTTCAGCGAAATAGGCAAGACCCTCCATCGAGACAATGCCAATCCCCAGCCTCTGCATGCTCTCCAACAGGATCCGAATGACACCAAGCTCCCATTCCGTTGCGTCTGATAGCGACGCTCGGTAGTTGAGAATATGCCCCAGTCCGACCAGCTTGACGGGAAGGTTCTGCTTTGCCAGCACTTCGTCGTGGAACGCCCTGAAGCGGTAATATTGATTGAAGGCATGGCTGAATGATGAGTTCTGGAGGTGCCAGAGTATCGCCAGCTTGATCTTGTGGCGCATTTCATCTGAGATTGAAGATAGCCGAGTGAAGTCGAAGGTAGCGTTTCGAGATCGGAGTGAAGCCACCGACCATATATCCGGCCGCGGGTCGAACGTCGCCCCATCCCTTGTCGTGGCGACATCGGGAAGACTGGGCGCCGCATAGTCCAGCGCCGATGCAATGCCTAGCGTCATTCGTCGCCCCTGCTCGTTGCAATGTCCAGTTTCTCCTGCATTTCCCTAAGCGCGGCGTTCGAACGGCGACGCACCGTCCGTCTCAGGTAGGCTTGCGCGGACATCTCGCTCCGCCATCCCTGGAGACGCGTACGCCACTTTACCTCGTCCTCGGCGGAGACCTTCTTTGCGTCCATGTCGTCGGAGAAGGCTTCGTTCCAGGTGTGGCGAAGCCTGTGCGGACCCAGCTCTTCCGGCATGTCCGGCACCCGATCCCTGAGAGCCTCCATGATCTTGTTCACGTTCGACAGAGACATGGGCTTGCCGCTGTCAGTGCTGACGATGAGAAAGGGGTGTCGCCGCGCGTTGGGGATGCGCGCTCTGTGGTGGACAATGTACTCGTGCAGGATCTCGGCCAGCCTCGGACTGAGCGCAAGATCCCGAGCCTTGGTCTTCGTTGCTGGCTTTTCCGGCCGGGGATCCTCGGGGTCGTCCGGTCTCCGGTGGATGGTGATCTGCCCCCTGGATCCGAGTTCGCAATCGGCAACCTTGATGCCGAGCAGTTCCCCGCGGCGGATGCCGAGATCAAGCAGCAGCCTGACAATGAGATAGTTGCGGAAGCGCACCGATGGATGGAATGGATTTTCGGGATGGTCCGGCTCGATCACCTCCCTGAGGCGCTTCACAGCGGCAGCCGCGAGTCCCTCCGGGAGGTCGAGGTCATGGCGGCCGGTCTTCGCGAGTCCGGCGATATGCCCGTCGATCAGTTCGAGGAATTGATTGCGAACGGCACCGTATTGCTGATGCCGCTGAGGCCATCGAGCCAGACTTGAGAGGATATCGGCGCTGGTGAAGGCGATGAACGACCTGATGGCCGCAAGGCGGTTGCGCTTCTCTTCGAAGCCGACAACTTGAACTTTGCGCTTCCTGCGGGTTTGCAACTTGACCACGTTCGAAAGCCGCTCGTGAATCTCGGCTATAGCCTCCGCCACCCGGCGGCTGCAGAAGTTCACGATGTCGAGGGTTTCCGAGAGTGAGAAGAAGATGCCTTCCCTGATCCGCTCGACGACATCGACCCCTCGCGCGTCTCCCCACAGGAAGAGATGGGAGAGCGCTCTTAGCTCATTGGCCAATGTATTTGGCTGCAGGCCGAATGCACGCCTGGTTGCCAGGATCCAGAAGGTCGGCGGCTCCAGGGGCACACCGATGGCTCTCGGAACGAGGAATGGCATCCGCTCGCCACTCGCGAACTTGGACCACCGAATTAAATAAGGATTCTCGCTCTTAGTTGACAAAAACCAGCGTTCCGCCCCATCCGAGGCGGAACGTAGAAGACCAAAAATACTTCGTCAATAAAAAACTAAGCGATTCCAAAATCTTGGGTGCCGCTAGTTTGCAAAATGCGAACTATTGTCAGTTAGAACGGAATCTCGTCGTCGAGGTCGCGCGAGGAACCGCCACCGCCGCCGCCGCGATTGCCACCGCCGCCGCGACCATAGTCGTCCGTTGGGCCAGACTGGCCGAAATCGGAGCCACGGCCGCCGCCATAACCGCCGCCGCCGCCACCATATCCGACCTGGCCGCTGTCGCCGCCCTGACCGCGGGCGTCGAGCATCTGCAGCTCGCCGCGGAACTTCTGCAGCACCACTTCGGTGGTGTAGCGTTCGTTGCCATTCTGGTCCTGCCACTTGCGGGTCTGCAACTGACCCTCGACATAGACCTTCATGCCCTTCTTCAGGTACTGCTCGGCGACCTTGGCCAGATTGTCGTTGAAGATCACGACGTTATGCCACTCGGTCTTTTCCTTGCGCTCGCCCGAGTTCTTGTCGCGCCAGCTTTCCGAGGTCGCGACGCGAATGTTCACGACCGGCTCGCCCGAGTTCAAACGCCTGACTTCGGGGTCCGCGCCAAGATTTCCGACCAGAATGACTTTATTGACGCTACCCGCCATGACACCGCTCCGCGCTCATCCTAACAAAACTGCACTGCTGCCCGCGCATCCTATATGATCGCCGCAAGCCGGGCCTCCTGACCCGGCAAAATTCGAACTCTGTCCACAAATTGTTTTGTTCTATTTTTGTTCTAAGATAGCTTTCGCCGAATTGCAAGGCTTCGTTATCAGCGGCCGCACGCAGTCCTTTCCCGGCGGGACGATCCGGTCATGGCTGTGGCCACGTCCCGATCTGACTTGCGAGTGGCCGAGCGTCGGCAGAAGCCAAACTCTCACCCCCAAATGAGAACGGCCTCGCCGCTCGTTCAGGAGCGCACGAGGCCTTTGTGGCATATTTTCGCCAGATGTCGGGAGTGGTTTACCGACTTTGTGTTCAGAGATTCCGTAGTTTTCACGCTACGGTCCGATGTGTGAATTATTCCAGATTTTTGGATGATACAGCCGGCGGACCTTACCCGGTACCCAAGGCGGTCAGGCCTGCTGCGGCCTCACAGCGAGGTGAAGCCAATTCGGATTGTCCGGTGGGGTCATACCTCGCTCCATTGCTGTTAACGCCTTGCCTTCCGAGGCGATTATTCGCCGTTTGCGGCGTCTCGCAAACTTGCCCGTCGGCCACGAAGAACATCTCAGATGCTCAGCCTCGAATGACAAAGGCATTGTGCCCCCATCCTTCCGTAGGGTCAACCTCGGAGTGACAGCCGTGCCAAATGACCGCAGGCGGCCTGCCTCATGCCGTCAACGCCTCCACGCGCATGTAGGCCAAGGTCCAGATACCGTGCCGGTGGCGGAAGATCTGGTAACCGCCCTCCGACAAAACATGTCAGGAGCTTGTTCGGCCTTTGTTCTTTTTACTTGCTCCCGCCCGGCAAAGGCGGTTAAACCCCCAAAGCTCGGGGCGTGTGCATCCCTCGACAGATTGACGAGAATACCTACATGAGCGGTTTGGCCGGACAAACCAGCCAAGCCGAAAACTTTGAAATCGAGGCGGCGAACCGGCATGGCCGAGCACAAATACCTCTCCATTCGCGGCGCGCGCGAACATAATCTGAAGAACGTCGATCTCGACCTGCCGCGGGACTCGCTGATCGTGATGACCGGCCTGTCTGGTTCAGGCAAGTCGTCACTCGCCTTCGACACGATTTATGCAGAGGGCCAGCGGCGCTATGTCGAGAGCCTCTCGGCCTATGCCCGGCAATTCCTCGAGATGATGCAGAAGCCGGACGTCGACCAGATCGACGGCCTGTCTCCGGCCATATCGATCGAGCAGAAGACGACCTCGCGCAATCCGCGTTCGACGGTCGGCACCGTCACCGAGATCTACGACTACATGCGCCTTCTGTTCGCGCGCGTGGGCGTGCCCTATTCGCCGGCCACCGGCCTGCCCATCGAAAGCCAGACGGTGAGTCAGATGGTCGACCGCGTGCTGGCGCTGGACGAAGGCACCCGCCTCTACATCCTGGCTCCCTTGGTGCGCGGCCGCAAAGGCGAGTACCGCAAGGAATTGGCCGAACTGCAGAAGAAGGGCTTTCAGCGCGTGAAGGTGGACGGCACCTTCTATGAGATCGCCGACGTGCCCGCGCTGGACAAGAAGTACAAGCACGACATCGACGTCGTGGTGGACCGTATCGTCGTGCGGCCCGATCTGGCGACCCGTCTTGCCGACTCCATGGAAACGGCGCTGAAGCTGGCCGAGGGCCTGGTGGTTGCCGAGTTCGCCGACAGGCCGCTTCCGCCCGCGGAGACGGCCGAAGGCGGCGCGGCCAACAAGTCGGCCAACGACACGCATGAGCGCATTCTTTTCTCGGAAAAATTCGCCTGCCCGGTATCCGGCTTCACCATTCCGGAGATCGAGCCGCGGCTGTTTTCCTTCAACAACCCGTTCGGCGCCTGCCCGGCCTGCGATGGCCTCGGCAGCCAGCGTGCGATCGATGCCAGCCTGATCGTGCCGGACGACAATGTCTCGCTGCGCGACGGCGCAGTCAGCCCGTGGGCGAAGTCGACCTCGCCCTACTACTCGCAGACGCTGGAAGCGCTGGGCAAGGTCTATGGCTTCAAGCTGGGTGACAAGTTCAAAGACCTGTCGGCAGAAGCGCAAAAGGCCGTGCTCTACGGCACCGGCGAGCGCGAGATCGCGTTCAACTATGACGACGGCCTGCGCTCCTACAAGACGACCAAGACCTTCGAAGGCGTGATCCCGAACCTGGAGCGCCGCTGGAAGGAAACGGAATCGGCCTGGATGCGTGAGGAAATCGAGCGCTTCATGTCGTCCACCCCCTGCCCCGTCTGCAAGGGCTATCGCCTGAAGCCGGAAGCGCTGGCGGTGAAGATCGGCGGCAAGCATATCGGCGAGGTGACCGGGCTTTCGATCCGCAAGGCCAATTCCTGGTTCGAGGACCTGCCGGCCAGCCTCAATGAAAAGCAGAACGAGATCGCGGTCCGTATCCTCAAGGAGATCCGCGAACGCCTGCGCTTCCTCAACGATGTCGGCCTCGACTATCTGACGCTGGCGCGCAATTCGGGCACGCTGTCAGGCGGCGAGAGCCAGCGTATCCGCCTTGCCTCGCAGATCGGCTCGGGCCTGACCGGCGTGCTCTACGTGCTCGACGAGCCGTCGATCGGCCTGCACCAGCGCGACAATGACCGTCTGCTCGACACGCTGAAGCATCTGCGCGACCTCGGCAACACGGTGATCGTGGTGGAGCATGACGAGGACGCGATTCTCACTGCGGACTATGTCGTCGATATCGGTCCCGCCGCCGGCATCCATGGCGGGCAGATCATCGCGCAAGGCACGCCGGCCGAGATCATGGCCAATCCCAACTCGATCACCGGCAAGTATCTCAGCGGCGAGCTCGAGGTTCAGGTGCCCGAGGCGCGGCGGCAGATGAAGAAGGGCCGGCGCATCAAGGTGGTCGGCGCGCGCGGCAACAATCTGAAGAATGTCACCGCCGAAATTCCGCTCGGCACCTTCACGGCCGTCACGGGCGTTTCAGGCGGCGGCAAGTCGACCTTCCTGATCGAGACGCTGTTCAAGGCAGCGTCGCGCCGCATCATGGGCTCGCGCGAGCATCCGGCTGAGCATGACCGCATCGAGGGGCTCGAATTCCTCGACAAGGTCATCGACATCGACCAGTCGCCGATCGGGCGCACGCCGCGCTCCAACCCGGCGACCTATACCGGCGCCTTCACGCCGATCCGCGACTGGTTCGCGGGCCTGCCGGAGGCCAAGGCACGCGGCTACCAGCCCGGCCGCTTCTCCTTCAACGTGAAGGGCGGCCGCTGCGAGGCCTGCCAGGGCGACGGCGTCATCAAGATCGAAATGCACTTCCTGCCGGACGTCTACGTCACCTGCGACGTCTGCCACGGCAAGCGCTACAACCGCGAAACGCTCGATGTGACCTTCAAGGGCAAGTCGATCGCCGACGTGCTCGATATGACAGTGGAGGAAGGCGCGGAATTCTTCGCGGCCGTTCCGGCGGTGCGTGACAAGCTGGAAACGCTGGTCAAGGTGGGCTTGGGCTACATCCATGTCGGCCAGCAGGCGACGACGCTTTCGGGCGGCGAGGCGCAGCGCATCAAGCTTGCAAAGGAGCTGTCGCGCAAGGCGACCGGCAAGACGCTCTACATCCTCGACGAGCCGACGACCGGCCTGCATTTCCACGACGTGGCCAAGCTCCTGGAAGTGCTGCACGAACTGGTCGAACAAGGCAACACGGTCGTGGTGATCGAGCACAATCTCGAGGTCATCAAGACGGCCGACTGGATCCTCGACCTTGGCCCCGAGGGCGGCGACGGCGGCGGCGAACTCGTGGCCGTCGGCACGCCGGAAGACATCATCGCCGAGCCGCGCAGCTACACCGGCCAGTTCCTGAAGGAACTGCTGGAGCGGCGACCGAAGGGCAAGCGGGAAGCGGCGGAGTGATGAGCGGGAACGCGGCTTGGCGAGACAAGCCGGCCGCCGGTGGATGCGCTCGAGGCTGGATTGCACGAACTGACCCGACTGGCTGCTGGTCTTGAACGGTGGATACGGGGCAGTCTTCGGGGCCTGTAAGTGGCCGCGAAGTGAGAGGGATTTATCTTGGAATTCAGGGAAGCAAAGCCGGCCGATCTTGCGGCAGTCGTAGAACTGACCACGACTGCATATGCGCCCTACACGGCCCTTCTGAACGGATTGCCCATCCCCGTCACCGAGGATTACGCGCCGCGTATCGCCAGGGGTGAAGTCTGGCTTCTGGAGTCAGATGGCGAAATCGCCGGCTTGATGGTGTTCGAGCGCGATGCGGACCATGTCATGATCTTCAGCGTCGCCGTTTCACCGGCGCATCAGGGCAAGGGCTTTGGCATCGCCCTGCTGCGGTGGCTCGAAGAACGGACGCGCGAAATGGGCCTGCCGGAAGTCCGGCTCTATACGAATGCTCGCATGGAGCGGAACATCGCGCTCTATCTTGCCTATGGTTTTCAGGAAACGGGTCGCCGACCCAATCCTTATCGGCCAGGGTGGATCCTGGTCGATATGGCAAAGCGTGTTGACGCTGCGGCTCTAGCTTAGATTTTTGTTTTGTCGGAGGAAGAACGAATGGCCAAGTCCGGAACTATCCGCGCCGGCATGGGCGGCTGGACTTTCGAACCCTGGGACACGTCCTTCTATCCCGAAAAGCTGCCCAAGGCGAAGCAGCTGCAATATGCGAGCCGCCAGGTGCCGACCATCGAGGTGAACGGCACCTATTATTCGAGCTTCAAGGAGCCCACCTTCGTCAAATGGGCGAGCGAGGCGCCGGACGGTTTTGTCTACTCGCTGAAAGGCAACCGGTTCGTCACCAATCGCCGTGTGCTGGGCGAGGCAGGCGAATCCATGATGCGCTTTTTGGGATCGGGCGTCGCCGCACTCGGCGAAAAGCTTGGGCCGATCCTGTGGCAGTTCGCGCACACGAAAAAGTTCGACCCCGACGACTTCGAGGCCTTCCTGAAACTGCTGCCCGAAAAGCAGGATGGCGTGGTGCTGCGCCACACGGTCGAGGTGCGCCACCCCTCCTTCGTCGTGCCGGAATTTGCCGCGCTGCTGCGCAAATACAATGTGCCGGTGGTCTATGCCGATCATGCCACCTACCCGGCGATCGCCGATGTCACTGGTGATTTCGTCTATGCGCGGCTGCAGACGGGCTCTGACGACATTGCGACCTGTTACGAGCCCAAGGCGCTGGACGAATGGGTTGCCCGCGCCGAGACCTGGGCGCAAGGCGGCGTGCCGGCCGACCTGCCACGCGCGGATCCCGCGCAGGATACGCCGGTCAAGCCGCGCGATGTGTTCGTCTATTTCATCACCTCGGGCAAGGTGAATGCGCCCAATGGCGCCGTGGCCTTCATGGAACGCGTCAACGCGAACGCCAGATAAACCAAGGGCGGCCAGGCCGTAGCCTGCCGCCCGTGTTGGCTGAAATTACGAACTTAGTTGCTGCCGTAGAGAATGCGCGGGCTGGCGCCAATCCGGTTGCTGGTCGCGCCGAAGCCGACGGCCGAACTGTGATCGAACGAAGGAGCCTTGACCACGACCGAAGCCGTAGCGGCGTCGCCCGAACGGACGAGCGTCTGAGGCAAGGTGGTGGCAATGACGCCGCGATTGATGTCGTTCAGGGCCGGGGCTGCATCGCCGAAACGGTCGTTTGCAAAAGCCGTACCAGAGGCAAGGACGACAGCGGCAAGGGTAAGGATGATCTTGTTCATTTCAATCTCCAATAATCTCTTTCAAAATCTGTCGGGTGGCTGCAGTGCAGTTCCGATGACTGATAGGTAAGTGAACGAGATTTGGATTTTCAGGCGCGTTTGAGTGAACGATGCGTTGAACAACCGCCGCTCACATCTGGGTGTGCCGACACCCCGAGGCGAACGCCGCTTTGTGATCGCGGCCGTGGACTTTCCCCAACGTCAGGCATAGCTTTCGCTGGCTAATGGAAAATTGGTGTGAGTCTTGGGGGAGAGACTGGCATGAACATTACCGGCGCGTCGTCATCGCTATACAATGAAGACTTGGCTCCGGCCAAAGTGCGCAACTGGGGCGCATTCAGCATATTCAACGTCTGGACATCGGACGTGCATAGCCTCTGGGGCTATTACCTCGCCGCAAGCCTTTTTCTCTTCTGCGGCGGCTTCGTGAATTTCCTGATCGCGATCGGCATAGGCTCGCTGATCATCTTCGCGCTGATGAACCTGATCGGCAACGCGGGCGTCAAAACCGGCGTGCCCTTCCCGGTTCTGGCTCGCGCCTCTTTCGGTATCTGGGGCGCCAACATTCCAGCGCTGGTGCGCGCGATCGTCGCCTGCTTCTGGTACGGCGCGCAGACGGCGGCTGCGTCAGGCGCCATCGTCGCGCTGCTCATTCGCAGCGACTTGTTCGCAAACTTCCATCAGAACGTGCATTTCCTTGGCCATTCCGGGCTCGAGGTCATCTGCTTCCTGGTGGTCTGGGCCTTGCAACTCCTGATCATCCAACACGGGATGGAGACGGTACGCCGCTTCCAGGACTGGGCCGGTCCGGCGGTGTGGGTGATGATGCTGCTGCTTGCCATCTACCTGTGCTGGAAGGCCGGCGGGCTGGCGTTCAGCAGCGACATTCCGATGGAAGTTCTACTGGAAAAGACCAACGATGCCGGCGTGCCCGGCGTGCCGGGCTCGGTCGCTTCGCTGGCCGCTGTCGCCGCCATCTGGGTGACCTATTTCTCGGCCCTATACCTGAACTTCTGCGACTTCTCGCGCTATGCGCCCGACAAGGCCGCCGTGCGCAAGGGCAACCTCTGGGGCCTGCCCGTCAACCTGATCCTGTTTTCGCTGGTTGCCGGCGTCACCACGATCGCGGCTTATGACGTCTATGGCGAGGTGCTGCTGCACCCCGACCAGATTTCGGCCAAGTTCGACAGCTTCTTCCTGGCGGCGCTGGCGGCCATCACCTTCGCGGTGGCGACGCTCGGCATCAATGTGGTGGCCAACTTCGTCTCGCCGGCCTTCGATTTCTCGAACGTCTTCCCGAGACAGATCGACTTCAAGAAAGGCGGCTACATCGCTGCATTGATTGCGCTTGTGCTCTATCCCTTCGCACCGTGGGAAGGCAGCGCGGCCTCCTTCGTCGGCGTGATCGGCGCCACGATGGGCCCGATCTTCGGCGTGATGATGGTCGACTACTACCTCATCCGCAAAGGCGAGATCCATGTCGAGGACCTGTATCGCGAAAACGGCGAGTTCCGGTTCCAGTCGGGCTGGCATGTTCCGGCCTTCATCGCAGCCGGCATCGGTGCGTTGTTCTCGTCGATCCTGCCGAACCTCACCAACTGGCTGCCCGAGTGGTGGGGCGTCTATGGCTGGTTCTTCGGCGTCGGCATCGCGGGCGCGATCTACTACGTGTTGCGCGCAGCCAAGGTGGGCGTGAACAGGCCGGTGGCGCGGGCCTGAGCGGGCGACACACACACAAAGAAAAACGGGCGGGAAAATCCCGCCCGTTTTTTGTTCACTGCTGACAGCCGCGCATTCGCAAGGCTGCGACGCCGAGATTAGACCAGACGGCTCTGCTCGACCGCCGCCTCGATGAAGCTCGCGAACAGCGGATGCGGATCGAGCGGTCGGCTCTTGAGTTCGGGGTGGTACTGCACACCGATGAACCAGGGATGGTCCGGATACTCGACCGTCTCGGGCAGGACGCCGTCGGGCGACATGCCGGCAAAGACCAGGCCGCACTCTTCCAGCCGCTCCTTGTAGTCGACATTGACTTCGTAGCGGTGGCGGTGACGCTCGGAAATGTCAATGTCGCCGTAGATTTCCGCGATCTTCGAGCCCTCGGCCAGCCGCGCCTGATAGGCGCCAAGCCGCATCGTGCCGCCGAGATCACCCGCAGACTGACGCCTCTCGAGCATGTTGCCCTTCAGCCATTCGGTCATCAGGCCGACGACCGGCTCCTGGGCCGGACCGAACTCGGTCGAAGACGCGTTCTCGATGCCGGCCAACGAGCGGGCCGCCTCGATGCAGGCCATCTGCATGCCGAAGCAGATGCCGAAATACGGCACCTTACGTTCGCGGGCGAACTTGGCCGCAAGGATCTTGCCTTCCGCGCCGCGCTCGCCGAAGCCGCCCGGCACGAGAATGCCGTGCACCTTTTCGAGCCATGGTGCCGGATCTTCCTTCTCGAAGATCTCCGACTCGATCCATTCGAGCTTGACCTTGACTCGGTTGGCCAGACCGCCATGCGACAGCGCCTCGATCAGCGACTTGTAGGCGTCCTTGAGGCCTGTGTACTTGCCCACCACGGCGATGGTGACCTCGCCTTCCGGATTGTGGATGAGCTGCGAAACTTCGTCCCATGCATCGAGACGCGGCTTGGGGGCCGGGTCGATGCCGAACGCGGCCAGCACTTCCGAATCCAGGCCTTCCTTGTGATAGGCGAGCGGCACATCATAGATGTGGCCGACGTCGAGCGCCTGGATGACCGCGGATTCGCGCACGTTGCAGAACAGCGACAGCTTCCTGCGCTCTTCCTTGGGGATCGGACGGTCGGCGCGCACCAAAAGGATGTCGGGTGCAATGCCGATCGAACGCAGTTCCTTGACCGAATGCTGGGTCGGTTTCGTCTTCAGTTCGCCTGCCGTTGGGATGTACGGCATCAGCGTGAGGTGGACATAGACCGCGTTGTTACGCGGCAGGTCGTTGCCGAGCTGGCGAATGGCTTCCAGGAACGGCATCGCTTCGATGTCGCCCACGGTGCCGCCGATCTCGCACAGCACGAAATCGTAGTCGTCGTTGCCCGAGAGGACGAAATTCTTGATCTCGTCGGTGACGTGGGGAATGACCTGGACGGTCGCACCAAGATAATCGCCGCGACGTTCGCGTTCGATGATGTTCTTGTAGATGCGGCCAGTGGTGATGTTGTCGCTCTGGTTGGCCGAGCGGCCAGTGAAGCGTTCATAGTGGCCGAGATCGAGGTCGGTTTCGGCCCCGTCATCGGTCACGAAGACCTCGCCGTGTTGATACGGCGACATCGTGCCGGGATCCACATTCAGGTATGGATCGAGTTTCCGGATACGCACGCGGTAACCGCGAGCTTGAAGGAGAGCACCTAGTGCTGCGGCGGCAATGCCTTTTCCAAGGGAAGAAACCACGCCGCCAGTGATGAATACATATCGCGCCATGGGAGTCATCGCTTAACGCTGTGAGATTGATTCCGCCAGAGAAAAAACGACGCAGTGCGCGTTTTCCCGGCCTGATTGGTCTGGGCGGCAAGCGCCCAAACAAAAAGGGCCGGCTGGGCCGGCCCTTTCATCGATGGCGAATCGATCACAGAACGACGACTTCCGTGCCCATCTTGACGCGGTTGTAGAGGTCGATCACGTGGTCGTTGACCATGCGGAAGCAGCCATTCGACGAGTTGGTGCCGATGGTCTGCGGCTGGTTGGTGCCATGGATGCGGATGTGGGTGTCCGACTTGCCCTGGTAGAGGTAGATGGCACGGGCGCCCAGCGGATTGTCCGGGCCGCCATTCATACCCTCTTTGTACTGGCCGTACTTCTTCGGGTCGCGCTTCTGCATGTCCTGCGTCGGGATCCAGCGCGGCCATTCCTGCTTGTCGCCAACCTTGGCCGTGCCGCGGAATTCGAGACCTTCGCGGCCGACGGCGATCGCATACCGGCGCGCGGTGGACGAGCTTTCCACGAGGTAGAGGTAGCGGGCCTTGGTATCGATGACGATGGTGCCGCGGTCGTAGCCGGAGAAGGCGACCTCCTGGGGCTCGAAATCCGCCTTCACCTTGAACTGCTTCTTGGACTGGCGCTGCTCCAGAACCGCGTCCAATGCGCGCGTCTGCGGCAACATCGCAGGAGCTGCCGGATCGCCACCGAAGAGCATCGCCAGGAAGCTGCCTTGCGGCCGGCCGTTCCCTTCGCTGCGCAGTTCGCCATTGTTGCCGGTCCGGCTGATCATGCTCGGGTCGGTAATGGCGCCAGTGGTCAATTCGGCCTTGTTGGTCTTGGCTTCCTTGGCGGCCAGCTTTTCAGCCTCCTTCGCCTTCTGCTTGGAAGTCAGCTTCTTTTTCTTCTGAACCGAGTCGCTCTTGACATCAGCCTCGACGGCCTTGGACGGAGCCAGATAAGTGTTTGCCCGCGTCGTTTCGGCATAGGCTGGTACCGAAAAGCCGATGGCCGCGCTGATGCCCAAGGCAACGAGGCTGCGAATATGCATGTTAGCGATCCCGAAAATAATTTGGCTTGCGACAGCGCACAACTGTGCGGTGCGAAAGCAGATACTGCCGCTTCAGGGTTTATAAGCAATTAAACTTGGGATTCTCAAGATCAGCACAATGGGGGAAACGGCGGTTTCAGTGGATGCGATTCGCAATTGCATCCACTGTGGCCAAACGACAACAGTAGGCGATTGGCCCACCCAGACAGCCCTCAAAACAAAACCCCGCCGCGCTTGACGCACGGCGGGGCTGAAAAATATTCCCTCTCTTTCGAGAGTCTTCGGGGCGAAAACCTTACTGGTTCGGAACCTGCGGAGCGGCCGGCTGCGCCGGAGCTGCGGGAACCTCAGGCGAAGCAGGCGGGGTCGCGGCATTGCCACCGGCAGTAGGTGCCTGGGCCGGAGCGGGCTGCTGGCCGCCGAGCTGGTTGAGGACGCCGCCGCCGTTCGAGCCACCCTGGGTACCGTTGCCGCCCTGGGTGCCGGTGTTGCCCTGCGTCGTCGGAACGCGGTCGAGGATGTCGATCGGACGCTCGCCATAGCGCGCAAGGATCGAGAGGATCAGCGAAGTGGCGAAGAAGGCGGCTGCCAGGATCGCGGTCGCGCGAGTCAGCGCATTGGCCGCGCCGCGCGCGGTCATGAAGCCCGAGCCGCCGCCGATGCCGAGGCCACCGCCTTCGGAACGCTGCAGCAGCACGACGCCGACAAGCGCCAGAACGACCATCAGATGAATAACAATGATTACGGTTTGCATGACTTCACCTGAAACTGGCGGTTTTGCGGACGCCGTCGCGCTCGAGGAATGGGAGGCGGCTCAATACAACGCTTTCGCTGTATTTCCAAGTCCGTCTCCCAATATGGGATGAGGAGACCGCATTGCAACGAAAATATCAGATCGACTGGTAGGCCGAAGCGATGCCGAGAAAGTCGGACGCCTTGAGGCTCGCGCCGCCGACCAGGGCCCCGTCGACGTTTCCGACCGACAGGAGCTCGCCGCAATTTGTAGGCTTCACCGAACCGCCATAGAGAATGCGGATCTTGCCGGCCTCGGCGCCGAGCTTTGCGGCAAGGCGAACCCGGATGTGGGCATGTGCTTCGGTCACGTCGGCCACGGTCGGCGTCAGGCCGGTGCCGATTGCCCAGACCGGCTCATAGGCCACCACCGCATTGGCGGCGTTTGCGTTTGCCGGCACGGACCCTTCGATCTGGCGGGAAAGAATCTCCAGAGTCGCACCGCTTTCGCGCTCGGCCTGCGTCTCGCCGATGCAGATGATCGCCACGAGCCCGGCGCGCCAGGTGGCCTCGGCCTTGGCGTGGACCGTCGCGTCATCCTCGCAATGGTCGGTGCGGCGTTCCGAATGGCCAACGATCACATAGGTGGCGCCGGCATCCTTCAGCATCTCGGCCGAGATGTCGCCGGTATGCGCGCCGCTTTCCTTGGGATGGCAGTCTTCGCCGCCGATGGCGAATGGGAGCCCAGCCACGGCTTCGGCTGCCCGGGAGATGAGCGTCGCGGGAACACAGACCAGTCCGTCGACCACGGCATCAAGCCCCTGCGCGAACCCCTCCCCGATTGCCCGCAATTCGCCGAGCGAAGCGCTGGTTCCGTTCATCTTCCAATTGCCGGCGACCAGCGGCCGAATTCCTGGCGTCATATTGCTCTGATCCTGTTCTTGTGATCGGTGCCTCGCGCCCTCACTAGCAAAATCAGACCACAAAGCAATCGACACTGGGCGTGAAGGAGGCTATTGCCCTTCAATCAGACGCCAAACACGTCATAAAACGACAAGAAACCGGAAGAGATCATGCTCGATAGCTTGCGAAACGCCGCTGGAACCTGGGTTGCGAAGCTCCTGCTTCTTATGCTGGTCGTGAGCTTTGCCATCTGGGGCATCACCGGCAAGATGATGGAAGGCCACAGCGGCGGCAACAAGGTCGTGACAGTCGGCGGCACCACCGTCTCCATCAACGACTACCGCCTGGCCTTCGACCGTCAGGTCAATATGTTGCAGCAGCAGTTGGGCCAGCGCCTGACGCGCGAGCAGATGAAGGCGTTCGGCCTCGAGAACCAGGTACTGTCGCAGCTGGTCGCCGGCGCGCTCCTGGACGAGCAGGCGCGCAAGATGGGTCTCGGCCTTTCCAAGGACCGGCTGGCCGCGCTGACGGCCGAGGACCCGGCCTTTCAGGGGGCTGACGGCCGCTTCAACCGCCAGCAGTTCGAGTATGTGATCCGCCAGCTCGGCATGCGCCCGGACGACTATTTCGCCAATCGCTCGCAGGTCGCGATCCGCCAACAGATCGTCGAGGCCATTTCCGACGGCTTCAAGGCGCCCGATACCTTCCTGCGCGGCGTTGCCCTCTATCGTGGCGAAGACCGCACGGTGGACTATCTGGTTCTGCCGAAGTCGCTGGTTGAGCCGATCTCCGCGCCGTCGAACGACGTGCTCTCCGCCTGGTTCGAAGAGAACAAGAAGAAGTATGCGGCTCCTGAATTCCGTAAGATTTCGTACGTGAAGCTCGAGCCCTCGGACATCATCGACGAAAAGTCGATCACCGACGACCAGGTGCGCGAGGAGTATGAAAAGAACAAGGCCCGCTACACCACGCCCGAGCAGCGCACGATCGAGCAGATCGTGTTCAAGAGCCCGGAAGCGGCAACAGCGGCCCTGGATTCGATCAAGGGCGGCGCCACTTTCGACAAGATCGCCGCAGGCGAAGGCAAGACCGAGGCAGACATCCTGCTGGGCACGGTGAGCAAGGACAAGATCGCCGACAAGGCGATCGCCGATGCAGCCTTCTCGCTCAGCGCCAACGAGGTCAGCCCCGTGGTGCAGGGCCAGTTCGGCCCGGTGCTGCTGCGCGTGACCGAGATCAAGCCCGAAGTCGTCAAGCCGCTGGAAGAGGTGGCAGCTGAGATCCGCACGCGGCTGGCCCTGGCGGAAGCCAATCGCCAGCTGATGGAAGTGCACGACGCCTACGAAGATGCGCGCGCCGCCGGCGACTCGATGAAGGACGCCGCCGCCAAGTCTCATCTGAAGGTAGTGACGATCGACGCCATCGACCGGGCGGGCCAGGATTCCAATGGCCAGGCGATCTCCACGCTGCCGCAGTCGCCTCAGCTGCTGCAGGCCGTGTTCCAGGCCGAAGTCGACGCGGACAACCCGCCCATCACCATGGGCTCGACGGGCTACGTCTTCTACGAAGTCGACGGCATCACCCCTGCCCGAGACCGCACGCTCGATGAAGTCAAGGACAAGGCCATCGCCGACTGGACGAAGGCCGAAACGGAAAAGCGCCTTGCCGCCAAGGGCGAGGAACTGTCCAAGCGCCTGAAGGATGGCTCGACGCTCGACACCCTTGCCACGGAAATGTCGCTCGAGAAGCAGACCAAGCGCGGCCTGAAGCGCGAGGCTGACGACGGCGATTTCGGTCGCGCCGGCGTGTCCGCGGTCTTCGGCGTCGCCCAGAACGGCGTAGGCGTGTTCCCCTCGCCCTCCGGCGATGCCCAGGTCCTGTTCAAGGTGACCGACGTGTCCGAACCGGTCGCCGCCGACGCCAGCTCCGTGCCGGAAGATCTGCGCAATCAGTTCGCACGCGGCATCGGCGATGACATGCTGGACGAGCTGGTTGCCAAGCTTCAGGCGGAATACTCCGTCTCGGTGAACCAGAGCGCCATCAGCCAGGCATTGGCGTTCTGACGATGAGTAGTACGCTCAAACCTCACCTAGCCAAGGTCGCTGCAGGCACCCCGCTTTCCTTCGAAGAAGCCAAGGAAGCCTTTGACATCATCATGTCCGGCGATGCTACGCCGGGCCAGATCGGTGGCTTCCTGATGGCGCTCAGGGTGCGCGGCGAAACGGTCGACGAAATCTCGGGCGCCGTAGCGACGATGCGCGACAAGATGCTGCGCGTCGAAGCCCCTGCAAATGCGGTCGACATCGTCGGCACCGGCGGCGACGGCTCGCACAGCGTCAACATCTCCACCGCTTCCGCCTTCGTGATTGCGGGCGCTGGCGTGCCGGTGGCCAAGCATGGCAATCGCGGTCTGTCCTCGCAGACGGGCGCCGCCGACGTGCTGATGGCCCTTGGCGTGAAGATCGACTTGACGCCCGCCGAGATCGGCAACTGCGTGCGTGAAGCAGGCGTCGGATTCATGTTTGCCCCTGCCCACCATCCGGCCATGCGCCATGTGGGTCCGACGCGCGTCGAGCTTGGCACCCGCACCATATTCAACCTGCTCGGCCCCCTTTCCAACCCGGCCGGCGTGACCCGCCAGATGGTCGGCGTGTTCTCGCCAGAATGGGTCAAGCCAGTAGCCGAGACGCTGAAGGCCCTGGGCGCAGATCACGTCTGGGTGGTCCATGGCGACGGCTATGACGAGATCACCACCACGGGCGAAACGAATGTCGCGGAGCTCGTCGGCGGCGAGATTCGCAGTTTCGTGCTGACCCCCGAGGAGCTCGGGCTGAAGCGCCACAGCAAGGAAGATCTGCGTGGCGGCGAGGCCAGCTACAACGCGGAGAAACTGCGGGCGGTGCTGTCGGGCACACCGGGCGCCTATCGCGACACCGTGCTGATGAATGCCGGCGCGGGGCTTGTCGTTTCCGGCAAGGTTGCGAATATTTCGGACGGCGTTGCAGCCGCCGCGGCCTCGATCGACACCGGCAAGGCGCTGGGCGTGCTCGAAGCCCTGGTAAAAGTCTCCAACGGGTAGCGTCATGGGCGACATTCTTGCGAAGATCGAAGCCTACAAGCGCGAGGAAATCGCCGCTGCCAAGGCCCGGCTGCCGCTGATCGAGCTCAAGGCGCAAGTCCGCGGCGTGGAAGAGCCACGCGGCTTTCTGGCCGCACTGCGGGCGAAGCGGGCCGCCGGCCAGTTCGCGCTCATTGCCGAAATCAAGAAGGCCAGCCCTTCCAAAGGACTGATCCGGCCGGATTTCGATCCGCCGGCGCTGGCACGCGCCTATGAACTTGGCGGAGCTGCCTGCCTTTCCGTGCTGACCGACACGCCTTCCTTCCAGGGTGCGCCCGAATTCCTGACCGCCGCGCGCGCCGCCTGCGGGCTGCCTGCGTTGCGCAAGGATTTCATGTTCGAGCCTTACCAGGTCTATGAAGCGCGCGCCTGGGGCGCCGACGCCATCCTCGTCATCATGGCGAGCCTGACCGACGACGAAGCCAAGGCGCTCGAGGACACCGCCCACCATCTCGGCATGGACGTTCTGGTGGAGGTGCATGACGAGGCCGAGACCGAGCGGGCGCTCAAGCTCGCCTCGCCGCTGATCGGCATCAACAACCGCAACCTGCGCACTTTCGAAGTCAGTCTCGATACTTCTGAACGGCTTTCCAAGCTGGTGCCCGACAACAAGCTGCTGGTCGGCGAAAGCGGTATCTTCACCCATGACGACTGCCGGCGGCTGGAGCGCAGCGGCATCGGCACATTCCTGGTGGGCGAAAGCCTCATGCGCCAGGCCGATGTGACCGCAGCTACCCGCACCCTGCTCACGGGGGCGCCCGCCGCCCAGGCGGCGAACGGCTAGGCAATGACCGACAAGCCCGCCCTCACCCATCTCGGCACCGAAGGCCAGGCTCATATGGTCGATGTCGGCGCCAAGGCTGAAACCGAGCGCACCGCGATCGCCGAAGGGTTTGTTCGCATGCTGCCGGAGACGCTGAAGCTGATCCGCGAGGGCAACGCCAAGAAGGGCGACGTGCTGGGCACGGCGCGCCTGGCCGGCATCATGGCTGCCAAGCGCACGCATGAGCTGATCCCGCTCTGCCATCCGCTGCTGCTGACCAAGGTTTCGGTCGACATTGAGCCCGACGACAGCCTGCCCGGCCTGCGCGTGACCGCACTGGCGCGCGTGACCGGCAAGACCGGTGTGGAAATGGAAGCGCTGACTGCGGCTTCCGTTGCCTGCCTGACCATCTACGACATGGCCAAGGCCGTGGACCGGGGCATGGTGATTTCCGGCATAAGACTGGTCGAGAAGACCGGCGGCAAGTCCGGCGACTACAAAGCGGGTGCCTGAAATGGCATTGTTGCCTGTCAGCGAGGCACTGGAACGGCTGCTCGATGGGGCGGAGCCGCGCGAGGGCGAGTATGTTCCGCTCGCGGAAACGGCGGGCCGTGTGCTTGCCGACGATGTCCGTGCACTTCGAACTCAGCCACCCTTCGATGCAACCGCGATGGACGGCTACGCCGTGCACGCTGCCGACGTGGCATCCGTGCCGGTGACGCTGCAAGTCATCGGCCAGGCGCCAGCCGGCCGCCGCTTCAACGGTGCGATCGAACCGGGACAGGCAGTGCGCATTTTCACCGGCGCACCGGTTCCCGCAGGCGCCGACACGATCGTGATTCAGGAAAACGCGCACCGACTCGACGAACACACGGTCGAAGTCGTCGAAACGGTGGCTGAGGGCCGGCACATCAGGCGCAGGGGGCTCGATTTCTGCGCTGGCGATCTGCTGCTGGAGAAGGGGCGGCTGCTCGATGCGGGCGCCGTGTCGCTGGCGGCGGCGGCAAACCACCCTGGCCTGCCGGTCATCAAGAAGCCATTGCTGGCAATCATTGCGACCGGCGACGAATTGCTGCTGCCGGGCAGCGAGCTCGGCCCTGACCAGATTGTCGCTTCCAATGCCTTCGGCGTTGGGGCAATCGCCGAATCGGTCGGCGCGAGGGTGCTCGATCTCGGCATCGTGCCCGACAGCCGACCGGCGATCTCCGCGCGCATCAGACACGCGCTTGAGCAGGACGCCGACGTTGTGGTCACGCTTGGCGGCGCATCGGTCGGCGACCACGACCTCACCAACGAAGCGCTGATCGCCGAGGGCATGGAACTCGATTTCTGGAAGATCGCCATGCGCCCCGGCAAGCCGCTGATGTTCGGCCGACGCGGCCGCACCCGCTTTCTCGGCCTGCCGGGCAACCCGGTCGCGAGCCTCGTCTGCTCGCACCTGTTCCTCAAGCCGCTGCTGTCGAGGCTCGGCGGGCGCCCTTACCGGCCTGATATCTGCCAAGCGACGCTCGACAAGCCCATGCCGGCCAACGACCTGAGGCAGGATTATGTGCGGGCGGTGCTGCGCGACGATCCCGACGGGCTCAAGGCGACGCCGTTCGAAACCCAGGACTCGTCGATGCTCAAGACTTTCGCCGACGCAAACGGCCTGATCATCCGCGAACCTTTTGCGCCCGCGGCACCGGTCGGCACGATCTGCAGTGTGCTGCGGCTGCGCTGACAGCAATCTTCAGTAAAAACGCCAGAAGATCGAATCGTCTTTTCGCCTCCTAGAAGGTGATTTGGACGGTATTTGTTCACCATCCGTCGCCTCTGGCGGCTGACACGTCGTCATCCGGTTAATATCGGTGCGAGCGAATGTCGACACGGCACAGACGGTCGTGCCAGAAGAAAACCTTCATAAAATCAAAGCTCTGCGGGCTTTCCCGCGACTGATGTCGTAGGCCCGCGCAGCTTGGCGTAGCTGTAATGGTTTACGCCGGATTGATGAGTTCATTAAAATTTAAACAGTTGCGGAACACAAATGGAACAGATAGTGTTTGTTCTGGTTTTGTTTTAGGGTTTCCCGGGGGCCGGCGATGCTGACGCGCAAACAACACGAACTGTTGCTCTTCATCCATGAACGGCTGAAGGAAAGCGGCATCCCGCCTTCCTTCGACGAAATGAAGGAAGCCCTGGATCTGGCTTCCAAATCTGGCATCCACCGACTCATCACCGCTCTTGAGGAGCGCGGCTTCATCCGCCGCCTGCCGAACCGGGCGCGAGCGCTTGAAGTGCTTCGCTTGCCCGATTCCATCGCCCCGGGCCTTGCCCCGCAGCGCGCCAAGTTTTCGCCCAGCGTCATCGAAGGCAGTCTCGGTCGCCGCGCGCCGGAACCGGTCCGCAGTGCCCCTGCAGCCGGCAATGACGATGTGGCGAGCGCTGTGTCCATCCCGGTCATGGGCCGCATCGCGGCCGGTGTGCCGATCGACGCCATTCAGCATAAAACCCACTCCATCTCGGTGCCGCCCGAAATGATCGCCGGCGGCGAGCACTATGCGCTCGAGGTAAAGGGCGACTCGATGATCGAGGCCGGCATTTTCGACGGCGACACAGTGATCATCCGCAACGCCAACACCGCCAGCCCCGGCGAAATCGTCGTGGCGCTTGTGGATGACGAGGAAGCGACGCTGAAACGCTTCCGCCGCAAGGGCGCGTCGATTGCGCTGGAGGCGGCCAACCCCGCCTACGAGACGCGGATTTTCGGGCCCGACCGGGTGAAGGTGCAGGGCAAGCTGGTCGGTCTCATTCGCCGCTATTGAATCTTCCTCGGCTGCATTGCTGGGGTCGGCATTAGTCTTCCGATGGTTCAGCAGAATACTCGGTTGGCGGTTTTTTGACTCGCGGGAATTTGGTGCTTGGGTAAGCGCGCTGTTTCTGCTCATATGGCGGCAAGCCGCGTGCGTCGCGCGAAAATTGTCTCTGCGCGTGCCAGGGTCGATAGGGCTCGGAAAGCGCGAACCTGACTTCTGACACTTGACCGGTTTCGCCATTCGAAAGGTAGACGGCGGCGCTGCCGTGCTGTGCCAGTTCGCGTTTGGTGAGGATCAGTGGCGGACCGGTCGAACAGACGTTTTTCGCGGTGGCATCTTCGATGACGATGAGGCTTGCATAGTCACAGGCCCGGCGCGCGGCCCAAATGTTGGTCGCATGCGCGACGATGGCGCCGGAGGCATGCACGGCAATGCAAAGCCCGTCGTGGCAGTCGAAACCGATGCCTGTCACTCCATCCGCCGAGGTGGCGTCAACATCGGCCTGGTCCGGGACACCGCTTGCAACTTGTTCCGCCGGGATATCATCAGGATCGCTGGCGGCCGGCGTTTCCAGGATCATAATGCTCTTGCGGCCGGACTTTGGCTTCAGGCTATCGATCGGGCCGACGATCTTTTCGGTGGGCAGCGCCCGTCTCCAGTTTTCGACGGTGAATGCATTCGGCCGCGCCCTGTTTACCGCTAGCATTTGATCGCCGATGGGCACACCGACGAGCCGGCCGTCTTCGGAGATGAGAACATCGGGCATGCGAATATCCGTCAGCGTAACCATGCCGGCGAAAGCGAAGGGCAGCGCCAGTGCTCGCAGCCAGGTTGTGGCCATGGTGACGATGACCAGTGCAATGGTCAAAAGGGCCAGCGAGTGCGACGAAATCAGGCCGACCCCGTCTATGGGCGAACGGTCCGATATCCATTTCGCGACCGTGATCATGATCGTCAGGCCCTTGCCCATCACGTAGAAGAATGGCGCATCCAGACCGAGCGGCATGGCGAGCGAGCCGAGCACGGCGAAGGGCATCACCAGGAACGACACGCTCGGCATGACGGCCAGGTTGGCGATGAGGCTGAGCGGGGAGACGCGCTGGAAGTGATAGACGCCGAAGGCCGTGGTAGCGATGCCGGCGACGGTGGAGGTGAACATCAGGCTGCCGATATCGCCCGCAATCTTGCTGACGATTGCGATCGCCAGCGGCCGCCCGGTAGCGGGTGGCGCACGCCTACGCTTTTGACGGTATTCCGACCAGAGCGCATAGCCGCCGACAAGCGCGGCCGTGGCGGCAAAGGACATCTGGAAGCTTGGACCGATCAATTCGTGCGGCGAAATCGCAACGATGACGAAGGCCGAGATCGCAAGGTTGCGCGTGGTCAGCGCGCCACGATCGAACAGCAGCGCAATCAGCATGATGCCCAGCATGAAACAGCTGCGCTGCGCCGCCACCTGGCCACCTGAAATGAACAGGTAGCTGACGATGGCGGCCAACGCCGCGATGGCCGCATATTTCTTGACCGGGTGGCGGGAAGAAAAGCCCGGAAACAGGGCGAAGATCATCCGCAGCGACCCCATCACCGTTCCGGCGACCAGCGCCATGTGAAGCCCCGAAATGGCGACGATGTGATAGATGCCCGTTCGCCGCATCGCCTCGTTGATCTCGTCGGGTATGCGGGCGCGGATGCCCACCACCAGCGCCGCCGCGATCTCGCCTTCCGGCCCCCCGATAAGGCCGCGGATGCGCTCGGCGATGGTGTTGCGGAGATTTTGCACGCCGTTGAAGAGGCGCGCGCCGATCGGCAGTGGCGTGTCGCCCTTGACCTGGTCGGGACCGCGCATGAAAAAGCCGCTGGCGCCAATGCCGGAAAAATAGCTTCTGAACGAGAAATCGTAACTGTCGGGACGAACCGGCCCGGTCGGTGGCATCAGACGAACTGCGCCCTCGATCTCCGAACCGACGACCAGCCCCGGCGGGATCTTGCGGGCCGAAAGGCGCACGCGCTCGGGTGCATAGCGCAGCTTCGGCTTGGCGGTTGTCAAAACATCGATGGTCAGGCGCACACGGCCATTGGCCATATGGTCTATCTCGGCGACACGTCCCGTCAGGCGCGTTGAAATCTCGCTGCCGAGCATGTTCGTTCCGGCCCGCCAGGTTTCGAACTTGGCAAGAAACATGCCCAGCAAGCAGAACAGCGCCGCCATGATGAGAAGGCGCAGCGCCTGCCGGTGCGTAGGCACAAAGGCGAGCGCCACCGAGGCGACCACTAGCCCGCCGATGAGGGGCTGAAATCCGGGCTCTTCAGGCAATCCGTAGTAGATGATGGTGCCGCAGCCGAGCAATGCAGGCACGAAGAGGAAAGGCGTTCCGCGGTCCAGTTCCGTGGCGAGTGCGGTAGTGGTCGCGCGAACTGCCTTGGCATAGAGGAGGTTGACGACAGCCAGCCATGAGGCTGCGGGTGGTCTCGCGCCTCGCGCGGGTTTTGCCGGCTTCGGCGAGGTTCGTGCGTAGGCCTCAGGAGCGGCTTGCAGTTCTCGCGGCGCAAAGTTCTCCGCCTCGGAGGCGAACAGCTCCCGTTCGCTTACCCCGCCGGAGGCCGTCCCGCGCGCCATGCAAGTCCCCCTTCCCAGGTCCGGCTTGCTGCGCCATGCGGCGCTGAACCGGCCCTGCCCCTTGCACCCCTGACCCTCTATGCTACATGAACGCTACCGAATTGCCATGCGCGCCGCTTCTACGGCTGCGCCGGCTCCTCCGTTCCATTTGGAAACATCATGTCCGACAAAGTCATTACCCGTTTCGCCCCCTCGCCCACCGGCTATCTGCATATCGGCGGCGCCCGCACGGCTCTGTTCAACTGGCTCTATGCGCGCCACACGAACGGCACGATGCTGCTGCGCATCGAGGACACCGACCGCGAACGCTCCACGGATGCGGCGACTGCCGCGATCCTCGACGGCCTCACCTGGCTCGGTCTCACCTGGGAAGGCGAGCCGGTTTCGCAGTTCGAGCGCGCGCCGCGCCATCGCGAGGTGGCCGAGGATCTGGTGCGCATGGGCAAGGCCTATTACTGCTACGCCACGCCGGAAGAGCTGAACGAGATGCGCGAGAAGGCTCGCGCCGAGGGCCGTCCGCCGCGTTACGACGGGCGCTGGCGCGACCGCGATGCATCCGAGGCGCCGGCAGGCGTAAAGCCCGCCATCCGCATCAAGGCGCCCACCGAGGGCGAGACTGTGGTGAACGACAGCGTGCAGGGCGAGGTCCGTTTCCCCAACAAGGATCTCGACGATTTCATCATCCTGCGCTCCGACGGCAACCCCACCTACATGCATGCCGTGGTCGTCGACGACCATGACATGGGCGTCACCCACATCATCCGCGGCGACGACCACCTGACCAATGCCGCACGCCAGACCGTGATCTACAACGCCATGGGCTGGGACGTGCCGCAGATGGCGCATATTCCGCTGATCCACGGCTCGGACGGCGCAAAACTTTCCAAGCGGCACGGCGCGCTGGGCGTCGAGGCCTACCGCGCCATGGGCTATCTGCCGGCGGCGCTGCTCAACTATCTCGCGCGCCTCGGCTGGAGCCATGGCGACGACGAGGTGATGTCGATGGGCGACATGATCAACTGGTTCGACATCGTCGACGTCAACAAGGGCGCGGCCCGCTTCGACTTCCAGAAGCTCGAGGCGCTGAACGGCGTCTACATGCGCAAGATGGATGATGCCGAGCTGCTCGACATCTTCATCGCCACCCTGCCCTATCTCGAGAATGGCGTGCCGATCCTGGCCGGCCTGAACGAGAAGACCAAGGCTCAGCTTCTCGCGGCCATGCCCGGCCTCAAGGAGCGCGCCAAGACGCTGGTCGAGCTTGCCGATGGCGCGGCCTTCCTCTTCGCACAGCGCCCCCTGGTCCTGGATGAAAAGGCGGCCTCGCTGGTCGGCGAAAAGCCCCGCACCGTGCTTTCCGGCGCCTTCGATGCTCTGAAGGGCGTGAACGACTGGTCGGCTGCCTCCACCGAGTCGGCAATCCGCGAATTTGCGACCCGAAGCGAGCTCAAGCTCGGCGCCGTTGCGCAGCCTTTGCGGGCGGCACTTACCGGCCGCGCCACCTCTCCGGGCGTGTTCGATGTGCTTACGGTGCTAGGCCGGGAAGAGAGCCTGGCGCGCATCTCCGATCAAATCGATTAACGTTTCTGTGGCACCGTGGATAGGCATTGCAACATGCGTGCTGCGGTGCAACATATGCGCGTTGCCGAACTTGGCACACCCCCGGAAATGCGTTAGCAAAAACCCGCATTTCGAATGCCGGATTGTCCGGCATTGCCAAAGGGTGATGCCGTTCGCCGAAGAGAGATAAAGGAAGTTTGCGATGACCGACTCGACAGCCAAGCTAGAATTTGGTGGCAAGACCCACGAATTCAAAGTGCGAAGTGGCTCGGTCGGACCAGAGGTCATCGACATCGGGGCGCTTTACAAGGACACCGGGGCCTTCACCTATGATCCCGGTTTCACCTCGACGGCAAGCTGCGAGTCGGAGATCACCTATATCGACGGCGACGCCGGCGTGCTGCTGCATCGCGGCTACCCGATCGACCAGCTTGCTGAACATGGCGACTTCCTCGAAGTCTGCTACCTGCTGCTTTACGGCGAACTGCCGACCAAGGCCCAGAAGGACGATTTCGACTATCGCGTCACGCGCCACACCATGGTGCATGAGCAGATGTCGCGCTTCTTCACCGGCTTCCGCCGCGATGCCCACCCGATGGCGGTGATGTGCGGTGTGGTCGGCGCGCTGTCGGCCTTCTATCACGACTCGACCGACATCTCGGATCCGCATCAGCGCATGGTCGCCTCGATCCGCCTGATCGCCAAGATGCCGACGATTGCGGCAATGGCCTACAAGTACCATATCGGCCAGCCCTTCGTTTATCCGAAGAACGAGCTGAATTTTGCGGCCAACTTCCTGCACATGTGCTTTGCGGTGCCGTGCGAGGAATACAAGGTCAACCCGGTGCTCGCCCGCGCCATGGAGCGCATCTTCATCCTGCACGCCGACCACGAGCAGAACGCCTCGACCTCGACGGTTCGCCTTGCCGGTTCGTCGGGCGCCAATCCGTTTGCCTGCATTGCCGCCGGCATCGCCTGCCTTTGGGGTCCTGCGCATGGCGGCGCCAATGAAGCAGCGCTCAACATGCTGGCCGAGATCGGCCATGTCGACCGTATTCCGGAATTCATCGCCCGCGCCAAGGACAGGAACGATCCGTTCCGTCTGATGGGCTTCGGCCACCGCGTGTACAAGAACTACGATCCGCGCGCCAAGATCATGCAGAAGACCACGCATGAGGTGCTCGGCGAGCTCGGCATCAAGGACGATCCGCTGCTCGACGTTGCGATGGAACTCGAGAAGATCGCTCTTACCGACGAATATTTCATCGAAAAGAAGCTCTACCCGAACATCGACTTCTATTCGGGCATTACGCTGAAGGCACTCGGCTTCCCCACCACCATGTTCACCGTGCTGTTCGCCGTGGCGCGCACCGTGGGCTGGATCGCCCAGTGGAAGGAAATGATCGAGGATCCGCACCAGAGGATCGGCCGCCCGCGCCAGCTCTACACGGGTTATCCGGAGCGCGACTACGTGCCAATCGCCAAGCGCTGATCGGCCAGCAGAAACAAGAAAGCGCCCCTCGGGGCGCTTTTTTCATTTGGCGGTTCTTATTTGGCGGAGGCTTTTTCGATTTCCGCGAGCACGGCCTCGGCGGCAATCTCTCCGGACGGTCGGGCTGTCGCCATGCGCCGCGCCACTTCCGCAAAACCGTCCTTCTGCCAGGCGCGAAAACCGGTGTCGGAGAACAGTGCTTCCAGGTGCCGCGCTAGATTTTGCGGCCGCACGTAGCGGTCATAGAATTCCGGTACAATGGAACGATCAGCAATCAAGTTGGGCAGCAGCGCCGACCAGACGGTGACCAAGCCCTGCAGAAGACCGGCAATGGCATCGAGCTTATAGGCCGAAACCATGGGCACGCGGGACAGCGCCAGCTCGAGCGAAACCGTGCCCGAAGCGATGAGCGCCGCATCGGCTTCGCCAAAGGCCTGCCACTTGCGGGCAGGATCCAAAATGACTTCAGGCTTGTCGTCCCAGCCGGCCACGGCAGAGGAAACAATGGGAGCCACATGCGGCACGGTGGGCAGCAGCAGCCGCAGTTGGTGGCCGCGAGCGCGCAGCACCTTCGCTGTTTCGCCGAATGGTTCGAGCAGCTTCTTGACCTCGCCGCGCCGCGAGCCCGGCAAGAGCAGCAGCGTCTTTTGCCGTCCATTCGACAGGTCGCGAGGCTGGGCCTGGGCAGCCGCCGCGCTCAGAACGCCAGAGTCCTGAACCAGCCGATGCCCCACATAGGTGCCGGGCGGGCCGCCCAGCCGCTCCAGTTCCGCGACTTCGAAAGGCAGGATGCACAGCACTCGGTCGACATGCGGGCGCATGGCCTTGGCCCGGCCCGGACGCCATGCCCACACGCTCGGGCAGACATAATGAACGATCGGAATGGCCGGGTTCAGGCGTCGCACCTTGGCGGCGACACGCAACGAAAAATCCGGGCTATCGATGGTGATCAGGCAATCGACCTTGGCCTCGGCGATCGCCTTGGCCGTCTCGCCGATTCGGCGGATGAGTCGTGGCAGATCCCGTAGGATCGCCGTGATACCCATCAACGCAATTTCCGAACCGTCGAAGAGCGGCTTCAGGCCAAGCTCTTGCAAGTGACGGCCGCCGATCCCGACCAGCTCGACTTTCCGGCCGGTCGTTCGCTGCAGAGCGCGGACGACGTCGGCACCCAGAAGATCCCCCGACTCCTCGCCTGCGACAATCGCGATTTTCAGCGGAGAAGCGCCCGTCATTCGGGCTTACCAGCTGGCAGCCCGACAACGAAAAGTCCGAGTTCGTCGGCCCGCTCGACCATGCGGCCGAAATCCAGCACCAGGGAACTGCCCGCTTCGACACCGATGCCGGCTAGACCGGCTGCGTGGGCGCCTTCGACGGTGGCCGGACCGATGGTCGGCAGATCCGCACGCTTCTCCTGTTGCGGCTTGGCGCACTTCACAAGAACCCCCCGCTTCTTGCCTGCAAGGCGGCCATGGTCACGCATATCCGCAACGCGCGCAAGCAGGCAGTCGGTTCCTTCTATGCCCTCAAGGGCAATGACGCGGCCGCCAATAGAGATTGCGCCCTGACCGATGTCCAGCCGGCCGATCGCCAAGGCCGCTTCCAGCGCCGCATCAAGGTCGCGCCGATCGGCATCCGTTGGCACAGCGCGCGTCATCACCCCCTTGGGGGCCAGAATGTCGGGAATGATTTCATGGGCGCCGACGACCTTGAAGCCAAAGCTCTCGAGGCCGCGCACCAAGATCCGCAGCAATCCGTCGTCGCCCTTTGCCAGAGCGGCGATTGCCCGAGGCAAAATCCTGAGCAAGGCGAAGGTCGGCCGGACTGCCCGCCAGTTGGGGCGCCGGTCGATGCCGCCGGCAAGCACGATATGCGTGACGCGGTGCCGCTTCATGACCGGCACCAGTTCGGCAAAGCTCTCCAGTGGCAGAGACTCGTGTTCGCAGGCGAGCAGGGCCGGATCAGCCCCCGCCTCGCCTTCGATCAAGACGACGAATGGCGCCTGTCCGGCCGCAACCAGCCGCTCAGCCACGTTTATCGGCAGTCTGCCACTGCCCGCAACGATTCCTACCCGGTCTCCGGGAGCAAGCCTGATCGGAAGCCCGGCCTCAGTCCAGGTCGTCGGCGTCGTCATCGACGGCACCCTTCAGCGGTGGGAATGTGAACGGACGCTTGCCGCGTTTGCTGAGGAAATTGATTATCTTCATGGCCGCTTCGGAATCGCTGAACTCCGCGCGGGCGATCTCGATATTTTCGCTGAGCGGACGCGAGCGATCGAACAACGTGAGATAGGCGCGGCGGAGCTTCAGGATCTCCGCCTTCGACATTCCCGACCGACGCAGGCCGACGACGTTCAACCCGCGCAGCTTGGCGCGGTTACCCACAGCGATCGCGTAGGGAATGACGTCATTGTTGACCATCGTTCCGCCGGCAATGAATGCATTGTGGCCGACGCGAACGAACTGATGAAGGGCGCTCAACCCGCCGATGCCGACATTGTCGCCAATCTCGCAATGCCCTGCCAGCGTGGCGCCATTGGTGAAGGTGACGTTGTTGCCGATCACGCAGTCATGCGCGATGTGGCAATAGGCAAGGATGTTGCAGTTGTCACCGACGATCGTGGCGCCGCGGGCATTGTCCGTGCCGACATTCATGGTCACGAACTCGCGGATCGTGCAGTTCTTGCCGACGGTCAGCGTGGTGCGGCCGCCCTTGTGGGCGTTGTTCTGCGGCTGGCCACCGAGCACGGACTGCGGGTGGATGGTGCATCCATCTCCAATGGTCGTGGCGCCGATGATGGTGACGTTGCTGATCAGCTTCACGCCGTTGCCGATCACCACGTCGGAACCGATGTAGCAGAGCGGGCCGACATAGACGCCCGCGCCGATCTGGGCACCCGCTTCGACAATGGCGGACGGATGGATGAAAGTTTCAGTTTGCATGTATTCTCGCTGGTCAGTCGGTGGGCGGCGACATCATCGCGGAAATTTCCGCTTCCGCTGCCTTTGCGCCGCCAACCATCGCTTCGCAAGCGAAACGCCAAATATTGCCTCGTTTTTTCAGCTTTTTCACATGGATGTGAAGCTGGTCACCCGGAACGACCGGTCTTCTAAACTTTGCGTTATCGATGGTCATGAAATAGACCAGCGACGGCTTCTCAGTCACCTGGCTCTTGATGCAGATGGCACCGGCAGTCTGGGCCATCGCCTCGACGATGAGCACGCCCGGCATGACCGGAAAGTCCGGGAAGTGGCCCTGGAAATGCGGCTCGTTGACGGTGACGTTCTTGATGCCGATCGCGGAATTGTCGGCGTCGATATCGATGATCCTGTCGACCAGAAGCAGCGGATAACGATGCGGCAGAAGCTTCATCAGTCCGACGATGTCGACGGCCTCAAGTGTCGTCGTTACGGCGTTGTCAGCCATGCTGTCTCACCCCCTCTTGGGCTTCGAAGATAGTTTGCGGATGGCGGCAACGTCGCGCATGAACTCCATCATCGGGCGCGCGGGCAGACCTGCCCACACCTCGCCCGCCGGAACGTCGTTCATGAAGCCGCTCGCAGCAGCAAGCCTTGCGCCGCTGCCCACGGTCAGATGATCGGCAAGCCCCACGCGGCCGCCCATCATCACGTAGTCGCCAATGGTGACTGAACCCGAGATGCCGCAGTGGCCGGCAATAACGCAACCACGGCCGATGCGGACGTTGTGTGCGATCTGCACCAGATTGTCGATCTTAGTATTCTCACCGATGATCGTGTCGGCCATGGCGCCGCGATCCACGGTGGTGTTCGCGCCGATCTCGACATTGTCCTGGATGATCACGCGGCCGATCTGAGGAATACGCTCCGGTCCGCTCCGACCGGCGACGAAACCGAACCCCTCGCGGCCGATGCTGGCACCGTTGTGAACCACGACCTTGTTGCCGATCAGCGCGCACTGCACCGTCGAATTGGGGCCGATGAAACAGTCCCTGCCGATCTGTGTAGACACACCGATGACGGCATTCGGCGCGATGATCGTTCCGCTGCCAATCGCCACATCTGCACCGATCACCGCGCCGGGTTCGACCGTAACGCCGGGTTCGAGCTTGGCGGTTGGATGGATGTGCGCGCCGGGCGAAATACCCGTTTCACCCGTCAAGGGGCGCGGGGATGCAGCGGCAGGAAACAACAGGCGTCCAATCTGCGCGAACGCCGCCTGTGGCTGCTGCGTCACCAGCACGGCGATGCCGGGCGGCACCAGATTGACGACGTCGGCCGTACAGAGAACCGCAGCGGCGCGCAGCTCACCGAGCGTGCCTGCGTTGCGTTTGCCATCGACAAACACAAGAGCCCCCTCACCACCTTCGCTCACCGGAGCAATCGTGGATACGGAGGCTTGCGCGAGGCGCGAATCGGCCAGCTCCGCGCCGGTAAGGTTCGCGATCTCAAGCGCCGTATACTGGCGCGACGGCACGAAGAAAACCGGATCGGACATATTAACCTTCTCTTCCGGGCCCGTTTGGCCCGGAAGCCCACCCGCTTCTATATCAGAACCGGGTCGAAATGCCGAAGTTGAAGTTCTGCACGATGTCGTCCTTCTGCTTGAGGACAGGCACCGCGTAGTCGACGCGCAGAGGCCCGAACGGCGACGCCCAGATCAGACCGACGCCGACCGAAGCACGCCACTGCGCACTGGTACCGGCAATCGGCGTGTCCTTGAGGCTGTTGCCGTAGAGCGTGGCGGCATCCGCGAAGACGGCACCGCGCAGACCGAAGCTCTCCGGAACGACCGGCAGCGGGAACTGGGTTTCGAGCGAAGCATTCCAATAGGTGCTGCCGCCCAGATGATCGCCGGTCTTCGGGTCATACGGACCGATTCCGCCATATTCGAAGCCGCGGACCATGCGATCCGTACCCTGGAAGTAGTCGAAGATGCGCAGGTTATTTTCCGAACCGTAGCCAGCAATATATCCACCACCAACAGTGGCAAGGCCGACGATATCCATCTCCTCGGAGAGCGTCTGGTAGTAGGTGCTGCGCCCGGTCAACTTGACATATCTGGCGTCGCCACCAAGACCTGCCACTTCGGTCGTGAAGCCTGCATAGAGACCCGAATGCGGGTTCTTCATGTCGTCGATCGTATTGTAGAGCAACGAACCGGAGACCGAAGACTTATTCCACGGGCTTTCCTTGATACCCTGAAGGATCGCCGGTGAAATGCCGCAATTTTGTCCGTTCGTTTCCAAATTGACGTTGGGATCGTAACAACTATCGTTGCGGAGCTTGTACTTTTCCTGCGTAAAATTGTAGGCCAGCTGCGTCGACAGCGCCTCGGTGATCGGCAGGCCGAAGCGGACGGTCGCGCCGTTCAACTCGCTCTCATACTTCGTATAGGTGCGGGTCTGGCGATAGATATCGAAGCCCGCGGCAATACGACGGCCGAGGAAGTAAGGCTCGGTGAAGGATAGACCGAAGTCACGCGATTTCCGACCGCCACCGGCCGAGAAGCGAATGTACTGACCACGACCGAGGAAGTTGCGCTCGGTGATCGAGCCTTCGATCGACGGGCCAGGCGTCTCGCCGCCGGTCGTGTAACCGGCACCGATGGAGAACTCACCGGTCGACTTCTCGACGACATCGACAACCAGAACAACCTGGTCGGGCTCGCTGCCCGGCACGGTCGAGATCTGAACGCTCTCAAAGAAATTAAGGCCTTCGAGACGCTTCTTCGCGCGCTGGATAAGAACCTGATTGAAGGCATCGCCTTCGCTCACGTCGAACTCGCGACGGATGACATAGTCACGCGTGCGATCGTTGCCGCGGATTTCGATGCGTTCGACATAGGTCTTCGCACCCTGATCCACGGTGTAGGCGACCGAAATCGTGTGATTCTCGAAGTTGCGATCACCGCGTGGATTGACCTGCGCGAAGGCATAGCCTTTGCCGGCGACTTCTTCCGTCAGCGAGATGATCGAGTCTTCGACGTTCTTGGCGCTATAGACGGCGCCAGGCTTGGTCTTCAGCTGAGCCTGAAGGGCCGCGGTGTCGAGTTCCGGAATGGAGCTTTCAACCGTGACGTCGCCGAAATTATAGCGATCGCCTTCCTCCACCACGATGGTGACGGTGTAGGTATTGGACGCCGCGTCCAGTTCGCCACCAGCGGACACCACGCGGAAATCGGCATAGCCGTGATTATAGTAGAAGCGGCGCAGCGCTTCCTCGTCGGCGCGCAGGCGCTCCTGATCATAGATGTCGTCGCGCATCAGGAACGACAGGATCGTCGACTTCTTGGTCGAGATCACGTCTCCCAGCCGACCCGAGCTGAAGGCGTGATTGCCGACGAAATTGATCGCAGCAATCTTGGTGCGCTCACCTTCATTGATCTCGTAGACGACGTTGACGCGATTCTCACCCAGATCGACGGTGCGTGCATTGACGACAGCGTCGTTACGGCCGATTCGGCGATAGGCTTCGCGAATGGCCTCGACGTCCGACTCCATCGTGGCAGCCGAATAGGCGCCGCGCGGCTGGAGCTGGACCGTACCGGACAGCTGCGCGTCCTTGATCTTCTTGTTGCCCTGGAACAGGACCTGGTTGACGACCTTAAGCTCGGAAACCTGCACCACCAGGGTCGAACCGACCTGGTTGATGCTAACATCCGAGAACAGGCCGGTCGCGAAAAGCCGCTTCACGGCCTCGTCGATGTCGGCGCTGGAGAACGGCTTGCCCGGCTTGACGGCAACATAGTCGCGAATCGTCTGCGCCTCGATGCGCTGATTACCCCGCACGTCGATGCTGCTGACGACGGCTGCCGAAGCAGCCGAAACGCTGGCCAGCTGCGCAACCACGGCCCCCGGCACCACCAGAGACGCGGACAGTGCCACCGCAGAAGCGGCGCTTAGAAAACTGGATGCTGCCTTCATCGGGCTATATTACCTTTTCTCGTAGTCCCCACGGCGAGAAAACCGGACGTGCGGTGAATTTCCCATACCGTATTAACCGGATTTTCCCTACACGCAAGGCTTCTGGTTAATTTGCATTTACTCAGTGCAGACCCGTGACTTTCGCGTCACGCATATCGCCACTCATGGTAAACGCCCCCTCAATAAGCCTCCCGTGAAGGGCAAATTTCTTCACAATTTCAGCACCCGAACAGGTCGTTCCAGAACACGAACACCATGAATCCCAGAACGGCCAACATGCCGATTCGGTAGAAAATTTCCATCGTCCGCTCAGACACCGGTCGGCGAATGACAGCTTCTATCCCATAGAAAAGCAAATGGCCGCCGTCCAGTGGTGGAATCGGCAAAAGGTTGAGAAAACCGATTCCTACGGAGAGAAGTGCAACCAGTTGCACAAGCCACTCGAAGCCGAGCTTGGCAGCCCTGCCGGCCATGTCGGCGATCTTGACGGGTCCGCCGAGCTGGCACTTGTCCTCACGGCCGGCCGCGAAACGCTGGAAGAACTGCCCCGTCCGAGCAATGATGTTGCCCGTCTCGCGCACCGCCTCCACAAACGCACCCGCCGGGCTGTAGCTGACCACGCGCGGGCGGCCGAGCTGCTCGTCGTTGATGACGCCGATCACTCCAACCTTGAGCTTGTTGCCGAGGGCGTCGGTCTGCTCCATCGGCTCCGGCGTGGCGGCCAGAGTGATGTCCTTGCCATCACGGTGCAGCACGAAGTTGAGCTTGTCGCCGGCGCGCCCCGAAACCAGGCGCTGGACATCGGAGAAGGTCGTGACCTTCTCGCCATCGACGCTGACGAAGCGATCGCCGGGCTGAAAACCCGCCACGGCAGCCGGGCTGCCCGGCCGGATTTCGGCGACCATCGGTTCCGAGACAAACCGCCCGTACATCGTAAACACCACGGTGAAGACCGCGATGGTCAGAAGGAAATTGAACAGCGGGCCGGCTACAACCGTCGCCGCGCGCTTCCAGACAGGTTGCGTGTGGAAGGCTACCTTGCGCTCCTCATCGGAGAGCTTTTCGGCTTCCTGGGCGTCCGGCGTGCTGGTGACATTCATGTCGCCGACGAACTTGACGTAGCCGCCGAGCGGAATCGCCGAAAGCTTCCAGCGCGTGCCGTGACGATCGGTGAACCCGAAGAGTTCAGGGCCGAATCCGATGGAGAATGCCCTAACTCCGATGCCGCACCAGCGGCCGACGAGGTAATGGCCCATCTCGTGGACGAAGACGACCACGGTCAGCACGAACAGGAACGGGATGATGGTGCCTACGAGCAGACTGTCCGTGCCGAACATCGCAGGAAGTATCTGGCTCAAGGTCATGTCCCCAAATGATTATCGATCTCGCAAGGCCCTCGCGCCGGCAGTGTGACGCCAAAACGGGCGAATCCAAGGCGCAACGTCTACTTCAGCGTGCATGGCGCATTCTGACTAGAGCGGAAACAGACCGCCCGCCGGATTTTCGGCGCCGCCGAAAGCCGTACCGATGACGTATAGTGCCAGGGCCGCAACGACAAGCCCGTCGACCCGATCCATGACGCCACCGTGACCTGGAATCAAGTGGCTGGAGTCCTTCACGCCATGCCGGCGCTTGACCCAGGATTCGAACAGGTCGCCGATCTGGGAGACGATGGACAAGAACAGCACCACCGGAACCATGAGCCCCAGGTGGGGGCTCCCGGCCAGAACTGCAACCGCCAGTGCGGCGATGAGACCACCGATTGTACCGCCGATTGCGCCACTCCAGGTCTTTCCGGGCGAGATCGCGGGTGCAAGTTTCGGGCCGCCGACAGCGCGGCCGACGAAATAGGCGAGGATGTCCGTCGCCCAGACGACGGCGAACAGGAAGAGGATCGCGACCAGACCAGACTGGTCCGCGCCGCGCAGCAGCGCAAGCGAGATGCCCGACAGGCCCGCATAGGCGAGGCCCACCGTATTCCAGCTACCTTGCTTGCCGATCACCGCAAGCCCCGCAGAAACCACGACGGCAGCCGCGAGAGCCAACAAGACAGTCGCTGCCGGAAATCCAACGACCAGCAACAGCAGAACCAGAACAAGCAGTCCGGCCGAAATCCATTGATAGGGGGCGTTGGCCGCGCTCCGCGACATGGCGCTCCACTCGTAGAACATGGCGAGCGCGATGGCGGCTGAAAGCAGGCGGAAATAGAGCCCGCCGAGCCATGTCAGTCCGAGGACGATCACCGCCAGGACGATCGCCGATATCACCCGTTGCTGCAGATTGCTCAGGCCACTCAAGACGCGACGCCTCGCGCGGCCAGACCACCGAAGCGGCGTTCACGCGCGGCAAACTGCTCGAGCGCTTCGGCCAGATGCTCGCTGGTGAAATCGGGCCAGTAGCAAGGCATGAAGATGAACTCGCTATAGGCTGCCTGCCAGAGCAGGAAGTTCGACAGCCGCATCTCGCCGCTGGTGCGTATGACGAGATCCGGGTCGGGAATGTCGGCGGTATCCAGCGCGGCAGCGAAGGTTTCGGCGCTTATCTCGCTCGGAACGATCTGGCCCGCCGCAGCCTGCTCGGCGATCTTTCGCACGGCACGAACGATCTCGTCGCGGCTGCCATAATTGAAAGCGATGACGAGATTGATGGCGTCATTGCCGGCCGTCAGCGCTTCCGCCTCGTCCAGCAAGGCCGCGATGTCCGGCTTCAGGCCGACGCGATCACCGACGATCCGCACGCGCACGCCGTGCTGGTGCAGTTCGGCAAGGTCACGCCGGATGAAGAGCTTTAGAAGCCCCATGAGATCGCTGACCTCGGACTTCGGCCGCGACCAGTTCTCGGATGAGAACGCATAGACCGTGAGCCAGCGAATGCCCTGGGCTGCGGCGGCACGCACGGTCTTGCGAAGGGCCTCGACCCCGGCCTTGTGGCCAGCCAAGCGCGGCAGGCCGCGGGCTTTCGCCCAACGGCCATTCCCATCCATGATGATCGCGACATGCGCGGGGATTGTCATGATCTCGCTTTCGGGTCGCCGACCAGGCAACCTCAAACCTGCATGATCTCGGCTTCTTTTCCGCTAAGCAGGCTGTCGATCGTGCTGATGGTTTCGTCGGTGAGTTTTTGGACCTTCTCGGACTGGATGCGCGAATCGTCTTCGCTGATGTCACCGTCCTTCTGAGCCTTCTTCAAATGATCCATGCCGTCACGGCGAACGTGACGCGCGGCCACGCGCGCGTTCTCCGCATAGGTGTGGGCGATCTTGACCAGTTCCTTGCGGCGCTGCTCGTTGAGCTCGGGCAGCGGAATGCGCAGCGTGGTGCCATCCACGATCGGGTTGAAGCCCAGATTGGACTCGCGAATCGCGCGATCGACGGCGCCGACCATCGACTTGTCCCATACGCTGACGGAGATCATGCGCGGTTCCGGGACCGAGATCGTCGCCACCTGTGCGATCGGCATGGCCGAGCCATAGGCCTGGACATGGATGGGATCGAGAAGGTTACTGGACGCACGGCCGGTCCTCAGCGAAGCCAGATCGTGCTTGAAGGCGTTGACCGCACCTTCCATGCGCCGCTGAATGTCGTTGAAATCTGCGCCGTTGCTCATTTCTTCTTCTCCTTGACCTTCAGATCTTCACGCCAGTCTTTGCGGTTCATGCGTCGGAGACGACCGTGCAGTGGCCGCCGCCCCTGAGTATTTCGCCGAAACCGCCTTTTTCATGTATCGAATAGACGATTATCGGAATGTTGTTTTCACGCGCAAGCGCAATCGCTGCGGTATCCATGATCGAAAGGCCCTTGGCGATGACCTCGGCATGGGTAATGCGCTCGTAGCGCGTCGCCGTGGGGTCTTTCTTGGGGTCGGCCGAGTAAACGCCATCCACCTGGGTGCCCTTGAACAGCGCATCGGCGCCGATTTCGGCGGCGCGGAGCGCGGCTGCCGAATCGGTGGTGAAGAACGGATTGCCGGTGCCGCCGGCAAAGATCACCACCTTGCCTTCGTTCATGTAGGCGGTTGCCTGGCGCTGGGAGAAGCTCTCGCAGAGTTCCGGCATGGCGATAGCCGACAGCACCACGGCATCGACGCCCTGCTTGACCAGCGAGGTGCGCAGCGCCAGCGAGTTGATGACGGTCGCCAGCATGCCCATGTGGTCGCCGGTGACGCGATCACCACCCTTGGAGGCGACAGCCACGCCGCGGAAGATATTGCCGCCACCGATGACCACGCCCACCTCGACGCCAAGCGCCCTCGCCTCGGCGATGTCGGATGCGATGCGATCGACGACTGAGACGTCGATGCCAAAATGCTGATCACCCATCAGCGCCTCGCCCGACGCCTTCAACAACACACGTCGGTATAGGGGTTTGGCCGTCATCTCGTCCTCTTTTGGATCTGTTTTTGTCTACGCACCTTGAATGATGGCGAATGTCCGCCTGCGGGTAATCCATCCCCGGTGCGCGGTTTTGCGCATACACGAAGGGCACCGCGTTGTCACGCGATGCCCCCGATGATGCGTCATGAAGCGCGTGTTGCGCTATTACTTCTTCACAGCTGCTGCAACTTCAGCAGCGAAGTCGCTTTCTTCCTTCTGGATGCCTTCACCCAGAGCGAAGCGGACGAAGCCGGTGATCTTGGCCGGAGCGCCGATTTCCTTCTCGGCGGCCTTGAGGGCTGCCTCGACCGTCAGGTCCGGATTGATCACGAAGGCCTGCTTCAGGAGCACGGATTCTTCGAAGAACTTGCGCAGGCGGCCTTCGACCATCTTCTCGATGACGGCGTCCGGCTTGCCCGATTCGCGGGCCTGTTCGACGAAGATCGCCTTTTCGCGAGCGACGACGGTCGGGTCGACTTCCTCGGCGGTCAGGGCCAGCGGGCTGGTGGCGGCAACGTGCATTGCAACCTGGCGAGCGAAGGCGCGAGCAGCATCGGCGTTGCCGGTCGTCTCGATGGCAACGAGCACACCGAGCTTGCCGAGGCTATCGGCAACTGCGTTGTGCACATAGGTGGCAACCGCGCCAGCCGAAACCGACAGCTTGGCCGAACGACGGAAGCCCATGTTCTCGCCGATGGTGCCGACCGCGTCCTTGATGGTGTCAGTGACGGACTTTTCCGAGCCGGGATAGGCAGCAGCGGCAACAGCGTCGGACTCGCCATTGCCGGCAAGTGCGACGGCAGCAACGTTGCGCACGATATCCTGGAAGGCATCGTTGCGGGCAACGAAGTCGGTCTCGGAGTTCACCTCGACGACGACGGCCGAATTCGCATCGCCGGCAACGCCGATCAGGCCTTCGGCAGCGGTGCGGCCGGCCTTCTTGTCGGCCTTGGCAATGCCCTTGGCACGCAGCCAGTCGATGGCGGCTTCCATGTCGCCGTTGGTCTCGGCGAGCGCCGCCTTACAATCCATCATGCCCGCGCCGGTCACTTCGCGGAGTTCTTTGACCTGTGCTGCTGAAATGCTCATTCTCTTGCCTCTTGGTTCTAAATGCGTGAGCGCACCACCGAACTATCGATGATGCGCCTGACGCCGACGCGACAGACCGCGTCCTATTTCAGAGAAATGAAGGCCGTCGAGCGGCCTTCTACGCCATTACGCCTCGGGCGCAGTGCCCTCATCGAGCGCCGGCTCCGACGGAGCCTCAGCCGAAGCGCCGATGTCGACGCCGAGAGCGCCCTGCTGGCGGGCAATACCGTCAATGGCGGCGCGGGCGATCAGGTCGCAGTAGAGCGAGATGGCGCGGGCGGCGTCGTCATTGCCCGGGATCGGGAAGTCGATCTTGTCCGGGTCGCAGTTCGAATCGATGATGGCGACGACCGGGATGCCGAGACGCTTGGCCTCGAGGATGGCGATCGCTTCCTTGTTGGTGTCGATGACGAACATCAGGTCCGGGGTCGAGCCCATGTCCTTGATACCGCCGAGGGCCTTGTCCAGCTTTTCGCGCTCGCGCTCGAGGTTCAGACGCTCCTTCTTGGTGAAGCCGAGGGCTTCGCCAGCCAGCAGCTCGTCGAGCTTGCGCAGGCGCTGGATCGAGTTGGAGATCGTCTTCCAGTTGGTCAGCATGCCGCCGAGCCAACGCGAGTTGACGTAGTACTGAGCCGAGCGCTGGGCAGCGTCAGCAACGATGTCCGAAGCCTGGCGCTTGGTGCCGACGAAGAGCACGCGGCCGCCCTTGGCAACGGTGTCGGACACCTGCTTGAGCGCCTGGGCGAGCAGCGGAACCGTCTGCGACAGGTCGATGATGTGGATGTTGTTGCGAGCTCCGTAGATGTACGGAGCCATCTTCGGGTTCCAGCGGTGAGTCTGGTGGCCGAAGTGAACACCAGCTTCCAAAAGCTGGCGCATGCTGAAATCAGGCAGTGCCATTCCTAGTTCCTTTCCGGTTAGCCTCCACGGACGTTCCGACATGGTCGAGATGCTATCTCTTCCCTGTCACCGGAGGTGTCAGCCGGATTTCTCCCGGGCAGATACCAAAGTCCGTGTGTGGAATGCGGGCGCATATAGAGGCAGAACGACGGAAAAGCAAGCGGGGCGTCGGCCAGCTCTCTTATCGCCTCGCTCAGCGGCTGGCGATAAGCGCTCCGGTGCCGATCATGGCGCTGCCGGCGACACGGTTCATCCAGCGCATGCGGCCTGATGTATTGAACCATCGGGCGCTGCGGCCGGCCGCCAGCGAATAGAACGTCATGATGCCGACATTGATGCAGAACACCACACCAAGCACGACGACGCCGTCCAGCAGCGTCAGCGCCTTCACATCGAGAATCAGCGGCATGATGGACGCGTGGAACAGGATGGCTTTGGGGTTGCCGAGGCCGACGGCCGCTCCGAGAGCGACCGAACGCCCAGCCTTCGACCGCGGCCGCTCATCAGCGCCGCCCATCGGCTGCGGCGAGCTGCGCCACATCTTGATGCCGAGCCAGATCAAATAAGCAGCGCCGGCATATTTCAGGATCAGGAATATCCACTCGACCGTGTGGGCGACGGCCGCCAGCCCCATCAGCGCCAAGCCGACGAGCACGAGATCGCCGAGGCCGATGCCGATCCCGAGCGCGATGGCCGGAGCTGCACCGCGCGAAACGCCAGTCGTGATGACGGCCAGCATCGACGGACCCGGGCTTGCTGCCGCGGCAAACACGGCACCCGCATAGGCCAGAAGCGCAAACAAGGTCATGCAGCCACCCTCTCCTTGCCCATTCGAACCCGAACGCGTCGGAACACTGCGACGATTTCATCGCGACTGCAAGCAATCGCGCCGAGCCGCAGGGCACGGTCACGCTCGAAGCCGGTGATGTCATAGTGGGGTGCGGTGGTCTTGGGCGGACCCTGATAGGAAGAAAGATGCAAGCCGAGTTGCACGGCGAAGCGATGCAGCTCAGCCAGATCGTCAGCCATCAAGTGGCACCAGAGTCGCCCCTGCCAAAGCCAGATGGCTTCATCGACATAAACCGCCAAGCGCGGCCTATTTATTGCATTTCTGCTGCGGCTGGTCGAACAGCTTCAGGTTGACCAGCTTGCCGGTCATCGAGAAGTCGCCGTAATCCATGACCAGGTCGCGGGTCAGGCCGTTTTCGTGAAGCTTGAAGCTGATACGATATTCGGGAATCTCCTCGCCATTTTTCGAGGTCTCGTCGAAATAGGCGATGTTGACCGGCCAGTACTTTTCTTTGGCCAGGCCCTTGAGCGCCGGCAGCTCGGGATCGGTCTTCGACGATTCCGTCTGCTTGCCGACGATGACGGTGGTGGTCATGACCTTGTCGGCGTCTTCCGAGCCGTCGAAGAGATTGGTCTCGTAGAAGGTCTCGCCGCTGTTGGCCTTGCGGATCAGTTCCTCGAGGTGCTGAGTCGGAAACTGGGTGCGACCGAGTTCGAGACGGTTCTTTTCCGGCTTGTCGATGCTGACGTTCAGCCCCGCCTTCTCGCGTGTCGCCGTACCCTTCACCTCGCGCTCAAGGTTCTGGTCCACGAAGGATTTGGTCACGAAGCTGAAGGTCTTGCCCTCAGCGTCCTCGTAGGTGGTCGTCTGTTGGTCGGTAAGGCGCGTGTTGTCGCCCGTATTGATCTGGGTGACGAAGCGGAAGTTCACCGTATAGCCATCGCAAGGCGAGCCGTTGAACTCATAGACCATGCGGCCGGTGAGCCCAGTGATGCCGGAGCGATCCGTAGCCTTGTCCAGGACGAGGTCATAGACGGCGCGATGCGGAGCAAGCGGGGTCACGGCAAAGGCCGGGACGGTACCGATGGCGGATGTCGAGAGAAGAGCAAGCAAGGCAAGGCGCACTGCGCGCATGAAGACACTCCGGTGTCGCGGCCACTCGACCGCAGAAATGAAGTCCACATTCGAAAAAAGTCGTGGCGGAAGCGAGGCAAAAATAGCAGTTTGCGCGCGGCAACCGACTTCCATGTCGAAACATAAGGAAAGACGATGAGCGAAACAATCGAAAACCGGCTCAGCAAGCTGGGCGTCACCCTGCCTGTGGCTGCGGCACCGGCCGCCAACTACGTGCCCTATATGCAGAGCGGCAAGCACGTTTTCACGGCGGGCCAGTTGCCGCTGAAGGACGGCAAGCTCGTCGCCTCCGGTCTGCTCGGCCGCGATCTCGACACCGCCGCCGGCCAGGAAGCCGCCAAATACTGCGCCATCAACATTCTGGCCCAGGTGAAGGCCGCGCTCGGCGATCTCGAGAAGATCAAGCGCCTGGTCAAGATCACGGTCTTCGTCGCCTCCTCGCCCGATTTCACCGAGCAGCATCTGGTGGCCAACGGCGCTTCCGATTTCCTCGTCGCCGCGCTTGGCGATGCCGGCAAGCATGCCCGCTCGGCGGTTGGCGTGGCGGTTCTGCCGCTCAATGCCGCGGTTGAGATCGAAGCCATCGTCGAAGTCGCCTGAAAGACCCGATCATGAGCGAACTCTCCTGGCTGACGGCACGGCCGATCGCGCATCGTGGCTACCACGATCTCAACAACGCAGTGTGGGAAAACACGCTGTCGGCTTTCGATCGCGCCATAGCCAGGGGCTACGCGATCGAGTGCGATGTGCACCTGTCTTCCGATGGCATTCCGGTCGTCTTCCATGACGACGACCTGAAGCGGCTGACAGGCACGGAAGGATTCATCTGGCAGCGCACGGCGGCCGAAATGGCTGCCCTGCGCATCGGCGGTACGGCAGACCATGCACCGACGCTGCAGGAAATGCTGGACCGTGTTGCCGGTCGGGTGCCATTGGTGATCGAGCTCAAGGGCATTCCGGGCAAGGATGAAGGCCTTGTCGAGAAGGTCTGCGCCTTGTTGCGGAACTATCGCGGCGAAGCGGCGATCATGTCTTTCGATCACTGGCTAATCCGCCAGTTCCCGGCTCATGCGGGCGACATCCCGACCGGCCTGACCGCCTATGGCACCAAGGACCACGAGTTGGAGGCGCATTTCTCGATGCTTGCAAATGGCATCTCCTTCGTTTCCTACGGCGTCTACGATCTGCCGAACCGCTTCGTCGGCTTCGTGCGCGAAAGGCTGAACATGCCGGTGATCACCTGGACGGTTCGGGACCAGGCGGCGGTGGCCCAGACCTTCGCCCACGCCGACCAGATGACCTTCGAAGGTTTTGAGCCGGAAGTGGCAAGTTCGTGATTGTCTTGCAGTGCCCTCTTGCACCGCCATACGGGTTACGTATCTAAAACCCCATGGACAGCACGCGCGACGGCACTGAACCCCACGCGGATGGCGACTTCGCCATCCGCGTCGTCGACAGCATGGGCGGCTTCGCCCGCGCCGAATGGGAAAGCTTGACCGGAACCTCGCGAAACGAGTCCGGAAATCCATACAACCCATTCATATCATACGAATTTCTTAGTTCGCTCGAAGAGTCTGGTTGCGCCGTTCGCCGGTCCGGCTGGATGGGCCATCACCTGCGGCTCGAAGCGCCGGGCGGCCGTCTTCTCGGGGCGGTGCCCTGCTATGTGAAATCGCACAGCCAGGGCGAATATGTTTTCGACCATGGCTGGGCCGATGCCTTCGAGCGCGCGGGCGGGCGGTACTATCCCAAGCTGCAGGCGTCGGTGCCTTTCACGCCGGCCACCGGCCCGCGGCTCCTGGCGCATCGCGTTGCCGACGCCGATAACGTGCGAGCCGCACTGGCCTCAGGCCTCAAGCTGGTGACGGACAAAATCGGCGTATCGTCGGCCCATGTGACCTTCGCTACAGAGGACGACGTGGCGGCGCTGGAAGCCGCTGGCTTCCTCACCCGCACCGATCAGCAGTTCCATTTCTTCAACGAGAACTATTCCAGCTACGACGACTTCCTCGCCACGCTTGCCTCACGGAAGCGCAAGGCGCTGAAGAAGGAACGTCGCGAGGCGCTGGCGCATGGCATCGAGATCGACTGGCTGACCGGCAGCGACCTGACGGAGCGCGTCTGGGACGATTTCTTCGCCTTCTACATGGATACGGGCAGCCGCAAATGGGGCCGCCCCTACCTCAACCGCACGTTCTTCTCGCTGATCGGCGAACGTATGCGCGACGACATCCTGCTGGTGATGGCACGGCGCAATGGCCGCTACATAGCGGGCGCCATCAATTTCATCGGCTCCGACACGCTCTTCGGCCGCAACTGGGGCTGCATCGAGGATCACCCCTATCTGCATTTCGAGGTCTGCTATCATCAGGCGATCGATTTCGCGATCGCCAACAAGCTGAGGGTGGTGGAGGCAGGCGCGCAGGGCGAGCACAAGCTGGCGCGCGGCTACAGGCCCGTCACGACCCGCTCGGCCCACTACATCGTCCATGCGGGCTTGCGAAACGCGGTTGCGGGCTATCTCGAGCGCGAACGCGAGGAGGTCGAGCAGATCGGCGAGTATCTCGACGAGCACAGCCCGTTCAGGAAGGATCTCGCCGAGCCTGACAGCTAAGGCGTCAGTGCACCAGCGTCTTCGAGTAGAGGTTGATGATGCCGACGCCCACCATGATGAACCCCATGCCGATCAAGGCAGGCATGTCGAGCGCCTGGCGGAACCACACCCAGCCGATCGCGGTGATGAGAATGATGCCGGCGCCGCACCAGAGGGCATAGACCACGCCGACCGGCATGATACGCAGGGTCAGGGACAGGAAATAGAAGGCAAGCGCATAGCCCGTAACCGTCACCAGCGACGGCAGCAGCCGGGTGAATCCGTGCGTTTCCTTCAGCGCCGTCGTTGCCAGCACTTCGAATATGATGGCTATGACCAGATAGCCGTAGTTCCAATTCATGCGTGTTCCTGTCTCGTTGATTGCGGGCTGTTGCCGAAACGACTATGACGCGAACACGCACACGATGAGAGGCACACCATGAAATACGACGATACCAACGTGTTCGCGAAGATCCTGCGCGGCGAACTGCCCGCCCACAAGGTCTATGAGGATGAAACGGCGATCGCCTTCATGGATCTCATGCCCCAGGGCACGGGCCATACGCTCGTAGTTCCTAAGGCCGCTTCCCGCAACCTCCTGGACGCCGATCCCGCTGTTTTCGGCCCGCTCATGGGCGTCGTGCAGAAGATCGCCCGTGCTGCCAAGGAGGCTTTTGTCGCGGACGGCGTGACGGTCATCCAGTTCAACGAGCCGGCCGCCGGGCAGACCGTATTTCACCTGCACGTGCACGTCTTGCCGCGCTTCGAGGGCGTGCCGCTGAAGCCGCATACGGGCCAGATGGAAGAGCCGGAAGTGCTGGCCGAGCACGCAGAGAAGCTTCGCGCCGCCCTGGCTGCCGCGTAGCAGCGCAGTTACGACACCAAGATTCCCATAGCCAAAACGATCTCGGCCGCAATGATGCCCACCAGCACGCGGCGGCCGAGCAGAAGATAGGCGATAAAACCAATCGCTACGGCCCGATCCGCAAGGCAAGCGACGTCGCTGCCAGTGCGCCGGTCGGAAAGACGATCAGGTTGCCGATGACGGCAGCCACCAACGCGGTCGCCACGGTGCGCACCAGCACCAGAATATCCGAGCTTTCCGAAATCCGGCCGCCGAAATAGACGCCGAGAAAGCGCCAGCTGTCGGTCGCCAGCCACCCGGCGACAAGGATGAACAGGAACGGCCACCACCAGGCATCGATCGCGGTGAAGGTCATGCGGTCGCCCTCCGTCGCGCCAGACGGTGATAGATGTAAGCGGCCACGCCGCCGGTGAGCCCCGCCGCCAACAGGTCGAATCCGGGCCAGACGGTGTGGAAAAGCGGCCCAAGCCCTAACCCCAAGACCATCGCCACATGCCCTGCCCGCTCGCGCGCCGAGCCCCAGAGCGAGGTCAGGAAATACATCGGCGTGAGCAGCAGCAGCCCCGCCGAGACGATGGGCGGCAGATTGCCCGCGAGCACAAACACCACGCCGACGACGACCATGTTCGTCAGCACCAGCGTAAAGCCCAGTCCGGCGTAATAGGTCGCGCGCATTTCCCTTGGAATGCCCCCGACGCGCTCCATCGCGAGCACCCAGGACGTGACGGCAACGCAATGGGAGAGCAGATAAAGCAGCCATTTAGGCGTGCGCGACCCTTTGAGTTCCGGCACGAGCGCCACCACCATCGGCATCAGACGGATGGATGACAGTGCCACCGCGAAGGTTGCCGCCGGCAGCGAGGCGCCTGACATGATCGCGCCGACCAGAACCACCTTGGCCGGCAGCGCCCAGACCATGCCCGTCATGAACACGGCCTGCGCCAGTGTCAGTCCGGCCTCGCGCGCAAGTCCGGCGAATCCGATGAAGGCGCTGGCAAGGATCAGCCCGGGAACCGAAAAGGCCGTCCGGACGCCCCGCAAAAACCAGATACGGCGTGCATCGGTGCCTGAAGAATGGACTGGCTCAGGTAATGTGGAGGTATCGTCTGGCATCGAGGCGCTGATTAGCACGCGCCGCCCGACGCAGCGACATCAAAACCTTGGACCAGTCGCCGGTCGTCAGGAGAGATTTTGTTCGAGGCACCCGACAGCGTGCCCCGTCAAAATGAGTGTGACCGGCGTGGAAAATCAGCGTCTCCGGCTTGGTCACCTTGGGCATCTAACGACATGCCAAAAGAAAGCCGCCGGCCGCTTTATGCGGCCGGCGGCTCTTCATTGGTTCAGGTGTCTTCTCAGCCCTTGCGCGGCAGTTGCGGCACCAGGCTCCGCTTGGTCCCGTCCTTGCCATTGGGAGCGGCCTTGGGCTTCTGGCTCGTGGCTTTCTTTGCCACGGCCTTCTTTGCCGCCGGCTTCCTCGCCGGACCCTTGGTCTCTTCCTTCTTGGGCTTCACCGGCACCTCGTCGGCGATGCTCTCGAGCTTCAGGCCGGTCTCGCCGTCTTCCTTCTTCTCGACGGTGACGCGGACCGTGCCACCCTTCTTGAGCTTTCCGAACAGCACCTCTTCAGCCAACGGCTTCTTGACGTACTCCTGGATGACACGGCTGAGCGGCCGTGCACCCATGCGCTCGTCGTAGCCCTTCTCGGCCAGCCATGCGATGGCTTCGGGCGACAGGTCGAAGGTCACGCCGCGATCGGAGAGCTGGGCCTCCAACTGCATGACGAACTTCTGCACGACCTGATGCACCACCGGCACCGGCAGCGAACCGAACGGGATGATGGCATCGAGACGGTTGCGGAACTCCGGCGAGAACAGCCGGTTGATCGCTTCCATGTCGTCGCCTTCCCGCTTCGACGAGCCGAAGCCGATGGCCGCCTTGGCCATGTCGGCAGCACCCGCATTGGTCGTCATGATCAGGATGACGTTGCGGAAGTCGATCTGCTTGCCGTTGTGGTCGGTCAGCTTGCCGTGGTCCATGACCTGCAACAGGATGTTGAACAGGTCCGGATGAGCTTTTTCGACCTCGTCGAGCAGCAACACGCAGTGCGGATGCTGGTCGACGCCGTCGGTCAGCAGGCCGCCTTGGTCGAAGCCGACATAGCCGGGAGGCGCGCCGATCAGACGCGAGACAGTGTGGCGCTCCATGTACTCGGACATGTCGAAGCGGATCAGCTCGACGCCGAGCGACGCAGCCAGCTGCCGCGCCACCTCGGTCTTGCCGACGCCCGTCGGACCCGAGAACAGGTAGGAGCCGATCGGCTTCTCCGGTTCGCGCAGGCCCGCACGCGCCAGCTTGATCGCCGAGGCAAGCGCGGTGATCGCTGTATCCTGACCGTAGACGACGCGGCGTAGCTCGGCTTCCAGATTGGCAAGCACTTGCTCGTCGTCGGCCGAAACCGTCTTGGGCGGAATGCGCGCCATCGTGGCGATGGTCGCCTCGATCTCCTTGATGCCGATGGTCTTCTTGCGCTTGCCTTCGGGCAGCAGCATCTGCGAGGCACCGGTTTCGTCGATCACGTCGATCGCCTTGTCCGGCAGCTTGCGGTCGTTGATGTAGCGCGCCGACAGCTCCACCGCGGCCTTGATGGCCTCGTTGGTGTATTTCACCCGGTGGAACTCTTCATAGTAGGGCTTCAGGCCCTTCATGATCTCGATGGCGTCGTCGACCGTCGGCTCCTTCACGTCGATCTTCTGGAAGCGCCGCACCAGAGCGCGGTCCTTCTCAAAGAACTGGCGGAATTCCTTGTAGGTGGTCGAGCCGATGCAGCGAATCGCGCCGGACGACAGAGCCGGCTTCAGGAGGTTCGATGCATCCATCGCACCGCCCGACGTCGCGCCGGCGCCGATCACCGTGTGGATCTCGTCGATGAACAGCACCGCTCCCGGATACTCTTCCAGTTCCTTGACGACCTGCTTCAGGCGCTCCTCGAAATCGCCGCGATAGCGCGTGCCGGCCAGCAGCGTGCCCATGTCGAGCGCGAAGATGGTGGCATCGGCCAGCACGTCGGGAACGTCGCCCTCGACAATGCGCTTGGCCAGCCCTTCGGCAATCGCAGTCTTGCCCACGCCGGGATCACCGACATAGAGCGGGTTGTTCTTTGAACGGCGGCACAGCACCTGGATGGTGCGATTGATTTCTTGCTCGCGGCCGATCAACGGATCGATCTTGCCGGCGCGGGCCTTCTTGTTGAGATCGATGCAGTAGGCCGCCAGCGCGTCCTGCTGCTTCTTCTTGCCGCCCTCTTCCGATTCGTTGCCGGAAGAGCCGGCATGATCGTCCTCGGCGCCGCGCGGCGTGCGCGTTTCGCTCGCTCCGGGCCGCTTGGCGATGCCGTGGCTGATGTAGTTGACCGCGTCGTAACGGGTCATCTGCTGTTCCTGCAGGAAATAGGCGGCATGGCTTTCGCGCTCGGCGAAGATCGCGACGAGCACATTGGCACCCGACACCTCATCGCGGCCCGACGACTGAACGTGGATGACCGCACGCTGGATGACGCGCTGGAAACCTGCCGTAGGCTTGGAATCCTCGTCGTAGCCGGTGACCAGATTGTCGAGTTCGGTGTCGATATAGTTGAGGACGGTGCGTTTCAGTTCAGCCAGGTCGACATTGCAGGCGCGCATGACCGCCGCCGCTTCCGCGTCGTCGATCAGGGCCAACAGAAGATGTTCGAGCGTCGCATATTCATGATGACGCTCGTTGGCGAATGTGAGCGCCTGGTGAAGCGCCTTTTCCAGGCCCGGTGAGAAAGCCGGCATTCAAAACCTCATTTCTTCTCCATCACGCATTGCAGCGGATGTTGATTCTGACGGGCAAAATCCATGACCTGGGACACCTTCGTCTCGGCCACTTCAAATGTATAAACCCCACACTCGCCCACGCCATGATTGTGTACATGCAACATGATCCGAGTGGCGGTTTCGCGATCCTTCTGGAAAAATCGTTCCAAAATATGGATCACGAACTCCATCGGTGTGTAGTCATCGTTGAGGATCAGAACCCGATACAGGCTGGGCTTCTTTGTCTTCGGCTTTGTGCGAGTGATAACCGCCGTCCCCCGTCCGGGAACGTTGCCACTACCCTCGCCATTTTGCATATGCGCCATTCGCATTCCCATGGCGCCCCCGACGCTCGTCACTCTTCTCTTACCTTTCGCGGGATCCTCACCCGCACTCAAATGTAGGTAGCCGTTCACGGATTTTAAGCTCTTCTTTTCGGCTGACAATATGGTTGCTGTTTCCGCCGATGCCGCTTCAGCCATTCGTGATCCCGATCAGGCGTCCGCAAAAGCAAAAAACCCGGCCGCTTTGCGCAACCGGGCTCCAATGGGACCCGTGGCCCCGCAATCACGTGCCTGTGAGCTTACTTAGCCTTGGCGACGACCGACTCGAAAGGCTTGTAGGCCTCCTTGGCGAGATCGGCGTAGAGTTCACTCATCTTGGTAGCCTCTGCGACGAAGCCCTCATAGGCCTGCTTGGCATAATCGGTCTGGATTTCCAGAGCTTTCTCCAGCGAACCCGAGGACATCACCTTCTCGAAGGTGGCGGTGCCGGTTTCGAACGACTTCTTGGTGTATTCCGTTGCCTCGACGGCGATGGCCTGGGCGCTCTTGGAGATGGCCGCAAAGCTCTTCAGGCCGCTGTCCACGAATTCCTTGCCGAACTTGTTGGCTTCATCAAACGACTGCAACATCTGCGCATTCCCTTTCGATGCTGGCTGATGGTCTCGGCGCATTTTTTGCGTTGCAGTCAATTTATTGTGCAATGCACAAAAAGTCAATGACGCGGCGTCGGCCACGGATGCGACAAAAACTAAATTCATTCTAAAGCCCGAATAAAAAGGTGAACGTTCCGGTTACCATAAACGGATTGGTAACGCTGCCGCCCTAGTGTGCGCCAAAGCGAGGCAGGAACCTTTGCCGCCTCGGGGTGCAACAAAAATTCAAGGGTGCAACAGTGCGTCAAGCGTTTGCCGGCATTGCCCTCAAGCAGTTCTTCTCCGCGAAATCCGCAATCGCAACGATTCTAGCCGTGGTCATGAGCGTGGTCTCGGCCGGCGTGGCCAACGCCGCCGCCAAGAAGTCCAACCCGAGATACGCGGCGATCGTCATCGATGCGAATACCGGCAAGACGCTGTTCTCGGCCAATCCCGACTCGCGTCGGTTCCCGGCGTCGCTGACCAAGATGATGACGCTCTACCTCACCTTCGAGGCGCTCTCCCGCGGCAAGATCACCAAGGAAACGCGCGTGCCCTTCTCGGCGCATGCCGCCTCGCAGCCGCCGACAAAGCTCGGCGTGCGGGCTGGCGGCTCGGTCAATGTAGAGACCGCCATCTACGCGCTGGTGACCAAGTCGGCCAACGATGCCTCGACGGCTCTCGCCGAACTGATCGCGGGCGATGAAGAAACATTCGCCCGGATGATGACGGCAAAGGCGCGCAGCCTTGGCATGACCGGCACCGTGTTCCGCAACGCCAATGGCCTGCCCAATCCCGGACAGTTCACCACCGCACGCGACATGTCCACGCTCGGCCTGGCGCTGCGCGAGCACTATCCGCAGTATTACGGCTATTTCTCCACGCGCTCCTTCACCTGGGGTCGTGCGCGCATGCCCAACCACAATCACCTGCTGGGCCGCGTGAAGGGTATGGACGGCATCAAGACCGGCTACACCAATGCCTCCGGATTCAATCTGGTCTCATCGGTGATCGACGGCAACCGTCGTATCGTCGCGGTCGTCATGGGTGGCGCGAGCGGCGGCGCCCGCGACAACCACATGGTCGAGCTGATCCAGCGGTACCTGCCGCAGGCTTCCAACGGCGGCAAGCGTGGTGCGCTGGTTGCCCGCGCGGAAACCACCTCGCCGGCCGGCGCCATCGCCAAGGTATTGCTGCCCAAGCACGACGCCCCGACGCCCGACGTCAAACCCGACGGCGACGTAGAGGTTGCCATGGACGACGAAGAGCAGGCCGCGCCCGCCAAGGTGGCTGAAGCAGCTCCTGCCAAGCCCGCTAAGACGCCGGAATCCGTACCGGCTCCGGCCCTGCAGGCCTATGCCGAACCGGTTCCGTTCCAGCGTGCCGATGCAGAAGCCGAAGCAGCACCCGCTCCCGCCGTGCAGCATGTGGATCCGGTCAAGACCGCCTCGGTCACCCCGTCTGGCTGGGTGGTGCAGATCGCCTCGGCGCCGAACCGCGAAGGAGCCGAGGCCATTCTCGACAAGACCAGCAAGCAGGCGGGCGGCATTCTGGCCAGGGCCTCCGGCTTCACCGTGCAGTTCGAGAAAGGTGGCGTGACCTATCACCGCGCACGTTTCGGCGGCTTCGAATCCAAGGTCGCCGCCTGGGATGCCTGCGCCGCACTGAAGAAGAAGAAAATCTCCTGCTATGCCGTCCAGAACTAGGACGGCCGAGCAGAAACTCTCCCGCTTGTTCCGTGTCGTAGGAGGTCTAATCGTGATTGGTGAGCAGAACGTCCTTGGCTTCGTTGATCCGCGCGGCCAGGAAAGACGTGCCCCCGAGATCGGGGTGCAGGCGCTGCATCAGGCGTCGATGCGCCTTGCGGACATCCGCCGCGGTGGCCCCCGCTTCAAGACCAAGGATCTTGTAGGCCTCCTCCTTAGTCATGGCGCCAGAACTTGGCGCAACACCCTGCCTGTCGCGACGATTCGCATCCGCGTTTTCGCGCCAGATGGGAAACCGGCCATCAAGATAGGTCTCCAGTAGCTGGCGGCTCTCCGGGTCTCCGTAAAGGTCCGAATACAGTTCCCTGAGCTCGCTCAGGCTCATCGAATTCAGCGTCTTCTGCTCGTGCCGGCCAGCGAGGACCACTCCCTCCAGCCGGCCGCTGTCATGGTCCAGCTCCATCTCAAGTGCTGCGGTTCGCACCGTCGAGCGCTTTCCCGGCGACGATCGGCGCGATGTGCGTATGCGGCCCATCGAATACCAGCCGAAAGCCGCCGATATCAAAAGGCCGCCCAGAACAGCTCGTCCGAGCAACAGCAGAATCGTGCCTATGATGCCGATGGCGATAGGTCCCGACAGCGTCAGCGCGCGGGCAAGTGCCGCAGGCTCGGCACGCACGAACAGCGAGCCCATAAGGACAATCACCAAAACCGTTCCCAGCAGGCCAAGCAGGATGGTCATTTCCGTCCGCCCCGCAGATGCTCGATCATCAGCCGATCCTCGGCCCGGCCGCGTGCTTCGAGCGCCTTGATGCCGCCCGTGGCAAACACTGCGACCGCAGACAATAGTTTAGCCAACATCGCGGCGGCATTGCGGTCGAAGCGGAACCAGGCACCCTTGGACAGCCGCGCGATCTCCTTGAAGGCCGCTTCGGCGACATGGTCGTCTCCCTCCTGGAAGATGAAGACGGGCACCCCATGCAATCCGAGTTGGCCGGCTTTCATAGCCAGGGCGTCGACATTCTCCTCCATTGCGTCGCCGATATAGACGAGAGCCGAAACCTTGCTCTGCGAGGTTTCCCTCAAGGCGTGTGAGAGGACCTTGCCGATCTGGGTCTGCCCGCCCTGACACTGGATGCTGCTCATCAGCCGTTTGAGCGCGCCGGTGTCGCCGACGAATTTCGAGGCGCGGCATTCTTCGATACCGCGGAAATAGACCAGTTGCACGTCGAGCGAGCCAGTCTTGCCGACGGCGTCGAACATCTGCGCTTGCAGTGTGCAGGCAAGATCCCAGGTCGGCTGCCGGCTCATGGTCGCATCGAGTGCCAGGATCAGTCGGCCGCCGGATTTTTCGGAAGCGAGCGCCTTTGCCTCGCGCAAAAAGGCTTCGATTTCCTGCGCGCTGGACACCGGCCCGCTTGGGGCCGAGGGCGAATTGAACGGAGCCGGCGCCTTCTTGTCGTTCATGCCAAGAAGATGTAGCGCACCCTCGAAGCTTGCAAGTGGGTGCAGGCTACTCGGAAAAACTCTTCAAAGAAGGCCGAGATCGGCCAGTTCCTGCCTGAGCTTGGCGGGCATTTCCGCAAGTCCTGCACGGCCAGCGCCAAGATCGGCTGGGGCATCATCGGCCTTCAGGTAGCGCCAGCCCTGGAAGGCACGACGCGGCTGCCATTCGGTGCGGACGACGACCGGCTCCAGCACCAACTGGCAGCGCGAAATCCCCTCGTCATCGACGATAGGCCGAATTTCCAACAGCCTTTGCCGGCATTGGACGTTCCCTTTGATGACCCAATAGAGCGAGCCGCCGCCGAGGATTTCCTCGCCGCGCGTCGGCATCATGCGGGTCGTGTGGTACTGCTCGACGGGCTCGCCGGCGCGCCGGCGCTCGTCGAGGCGAAAGGCAATCCATTCTTCCAGATCTTCGACGCTGTCGCAGCCGACGCAGAGCTTTATCAGGTTGAGGGCCATGGCCGTGATTTACTCCCGGCGCCTGTTATCGACAAGCCGGTTGTCCACAGGAGCGCTGGAGACCGTTCGTAGGCCGAACCGCCTCAGCACTCCACGACGTTGACGGCGAGGCCACCCAGGCTGGTTTCCTTGTAGCGCTCGTTCATGTCCATGCCGGTTTGGCGCATGGTCTCGATCGCCGCATCGAGCGGCACAAAGTGCTTGCCATCGCCCTTGATTGCCAGCGAGGCGGCGGTCACGGCCTTCACCGCACCAAGCGCATTGCGCTCGATGCACGGCACCTGCACAAGCCCGCCGACCGGGTCGCAGGTCATGCCGAGGTGATGCTCCAGCGCGATCTCGGCCGCGTTCTCGACCTGCTCGGGCGTGCCGCCCATGACCGCGCAAAGGCCGGCAGCCGCCATGGCCGAGGCTGAGCCCACCTCGCCCTGGCAGCCGACTTCGGCGCCCGAGATCGAGGCGTTGGTCTTGATGATGCCGCCGACGGCTGCTGCCGTCAGCAGGAAGTCGCGGATGCTGGCCTGATCGGCCTCCGGATGGAAATGCAGCCAATAGCGCATGACTGCCGGCACGACGCCGGCAGCGCCGTTGGTCGGCGCGGTGACCACACGCCCGCCCGCCGCGTTCTCCTCATTCACGGCCATGGCGTAGATCGACAGCCAGTCATTGGCGAGCAGCGGATTCGGCCTATTCTGTCGCCAATCCTCCTGCAGCTTGTCATGCAGCTGGCGCGCGCGCCGGCGGACCTTCAGGCCGCCCGGCATGATACCCTCCTGCGACAGGCCGCGATCGATGCAGCCCTTCATGGCGTCCCAGATACGGTCGAGCCCGGCGTCGAGCTCCTCACGCGACATGTGCGTCTCTTCGTTGACGCGCTTCATCTCGGCGATGGAAAGCCCGCTTTGAGCGGCCATGGAGAGCATCTCCACCGCGTTGTGGAACGGGTAAGGCACCGGCGTGCCGGACTCCGGCTCACTGCGGGTCTTGAGGCGTTGAAGCTCCTCCTCCGACACCACGAACCCGCCGCCGATGGAATAGTAGATGCGCTTGAGCAGCAGATGGTCGTCGGCGTCATAGGCGTAGAACGCCATGCCGTTGGCGTGGCCAAGCAGCGGCGTCTTCTTGTCCAGCACGAGGTCGCTTGCCGGATCGAACCGATAGCCCGGATGGCCGGGCGGCGTGACCTGCTTCTCGGCCGTGATCTTGTCGATGACGGCATCAGTGCGGTCGGGGTCGACCGTTGTCGGGATCAGGCCGGACAGGCCCAGGATGACGGCCCGGTCCGTCCCGTGCCCAACGCCGGTATAGGCGAGCGAGCCGTGCAGGCTGGCGGCGACGCGATCGACCTTCGTGTTGGCCGGGCGCGGCCAGTCATTGCCTAGAAGTTCGGCGAGAAAGCGCGCGGCCGCCGTCATCGGGCCCATCGTGTGCGAACTGGACGGGCCGATGCCAATCTTGAAAAGGTCAAATACCGACAGGAACACGGGCGGGCGATCTCCAGTGAATGCGACGCGAGTCTGGCCTTAATATATGGATGATTGTGCGCTTTTGTCGGTCGAAGCTAGGCGCTTCCCGACTTTGATTGCTTCGCCAACGACATGAGGCAAAGCCTCAAAGCAAAAGAGACGCGGAGAGCCCCGCGCCTCTTTCAGAATTCCGGAAATGACCGGCTGGATCAACCCGCGGCGACCACGGCGACCTTGTCGGCGCCGCTCACGAGCCAGGCGAGAAGAATGATACCGGCAAACCCTAGCACTGCCTTGGCCGTCAGACCCCAGCAGGACTTCTGAACGTGTTCGTCCATGATGTGTGTTTCTATCCTCAGAACCTGTGCGGACGGCTTTCTCGCCGCGTTTTCCCACCCCGCAACTGCGCGAGAGATACGTCTTCGCGGGCCCTTTCGCAACTGCAAAAAGAGGCGAAAACATGGCGCCGGCGCATAGCTGCCATGCAAGCCTCCTTACAACTCGAATAAAATCATCCGCTTATTGCGAAAGCACTATCAACGAAGTGGAAAGCTGTATGTCGAAATTGTGCCCGCCTGGCGCGCGGCCAACCGGGCTTGCGATGGTCCATCAGGGCCGTGATAAGCTCGCAAAATGCTCGATTCTCTGCAGCTGACGATCCCTGATCTCGCCGCGCTCGCCTTCTTCCTGGCGGCATGGGCCGTGCATACGCTGACCGTCGATGGCCACCTCGTGCGCCGCATCTCGCTGACCAGGGCGATGAACGCGCAGCGCGAGGCCTGGATGCGGACCATGGCGCGGCGCGAGCTGCGCATGATCGACACCAGCATCATGGTGGGCTTGCAGCAGGGTACGGCGTTCTTCGCCTCAAGCTCGTTGATTGCGGTGGGCGGCTGCTTTGCGCTGCTCGGAGCATCCGACCATGTTCTGACGGTACTGGCCGACCTGCCCTTTGCAGCTGCGCCCTCGCGCTCGACCTTCGAGATCAAGGTCCTCGGCCTGATCATCATCCTGGCCTATGCCTTCTTCAAGTTCGGCTGGTCTTACCGGCTGTTCAACTACTGCTCCATCCTCGTGGGAGCGGTGCCGATGCAGGGCGAAGGCACGCACAGCCCCAGCATGGAAGCGGCGGTGCGTCGCGCCACGCGCATGAACGTGCTGGCCGGCAAGCATTTCAACGCCGGCTTGCGGGCGATCTTCTTTTCGCTCGGCTATCTGGGCTGGTTCGTGAATGCCGGTGTATTCGTCGTCACCACGCTCATCCTGCTGGCGGTGTTGATGCGCCGGCAGTTCTTCTCCGCCGCCCGGCGCGCAGTGCTTGAGCCAGATCAGGCCGGCCCGGGGAAGGGTGACGCGATCTTTCCCGACAGCCAGTAGGCGACGAGCCCGATCCATTCGCGGATGGCCATTGTTGTGTTCTGCAGCGCGTCCGCCGGGTCGTCGCGCAGCAGGCCCACGCCCTCCTGACCCGAAGTGCGATAGTCGACCGGCCACGGCAGCACTTCAAAATCTGCCTTGCGGAACAGCGCCATCGAACGCGGCATGTGGAAGGCCGAGGTGACCAGAAGCCAGGTTTCGCCCGGCTTGGGCGATACGAGCCGCTTGGTGAAGACGGCGTTTTCGTAGGTGTTGCGCGAGTCGTTTTCGAGCACCAAGCGCTCGCGCTCGACGCCGAGCGCGGTCAGCAGTCGCTCGGCCGTCGCCGCATCGCCCTCGCCGTCGAGGATGAGCGAGCCGACACCGCCGGACACAACGATCCTGGCATCGGGGAAACGCCGCGCGAGGATTGCCGTCTCGACGAACCGGTCGCCGGCCCGGTTCAGCTCATAACCGCCGCGCGCGAGGTTGATCGCGCCTTCGAGGCCGCCGCCCAGCACGACGATGCCGTCGACTTTTTCGGGTAGGTTCGGGCGCTGGAAGCGCTCCTCGAGCGGGTTGAGCAGGATGGCGCCGAGCGAGGTCCAGGTCGCGAGCGCGAGGATTACAAGGCCGCCAAGGCACCCGGTGATCGCCAGGCGTCGCCAGCCCGCAAGCAGGGCAACGACGCCGGCCAGCAGCAGGAACAGCGAGAGGTTCAAGGGCTGGATGAAAAACCAGAAGACCTTGGAAACGACAAAGAACATTCCGTCACCCCATTAGATCGCCGTGCGCCCATCTGGACGCACGAAGGACGATCTAACATTCTGAGCGAGCATCGAAAAACGCCGGGCGCCTTTCGGTGCGATGCTTGGGTGGCAGAATCTGCCTACCACCACTTTGCCGGTTCGAACCGTCCGGCCGCCTGCTCGATGACATGGGCGGTCTGGAACAGCGTCTCCTCGTCGAAGGGACGGCCGATGAGCTGGAGCCCGAGCGGCAGGCCGTTGGCGTCCATACCGGCCGGAACGGCGATGCCCGGCAGGCCGGCCATGTTCACCGTCACGGTGAAGATGTCGTTGAGGTACATTTTCACCGGATCGCTCGCCATCTCCTGATCGGCGACGCCGAAGGCGGCCGACGGGGTGGCCGGCGTCAGGATGACGTCGATGCCAGCAGCGAAGGCGTCCTCGAAGTCCTTCTTGATCAGCGTGCGAACCTTCTGCGCCTGCAGATAGTAGGCGTCGTAGTAGCCGGCCGACAGCACATAGGTGCCGATCATGATGCGGCGCTTGACCTCTCGGCCGAAACCGGCAGCGCGGGTGTTCTCGTACATCTCGATGATGTCCTTGCCCGGCACGCGCAGGCCGTAGCGGACGCCATCATAGCGCGCGAGGTTGGACGAGGCTTCCGCCGGCGCGACGATGTAATAGGCCGGCAGCGCGTATTTCGTGTGCGGCAGCGAGATGTCGACGATCTCGGCACCGGCTTCCTTCAGCCAGGCAATGCCCTTCTGCCACAGCGCCTCGATATCGGCGGGCATACCGTCGACGCGGTATTCCTTCGGAATGCCGATCTTCATGCCCTTCACCGAGCGACCGATGGCAGCCTCGTAGTCCGGCACCGGCAGGTCGACGGAGGTCGTGTCCTTGCCGTCAACCGAAGCCATCGACTTCAGCATGATCGCGGCGTCGCGCACGTCGCGCGAAATCGGGCCTGCCTGATCGAGCGAGGAGGCGAAGGCCACCGTGCCCCAGCGCGACACACGGCCATAGGTCGGCTTGATGCCGACCGTACCGGTGAAGGCCGCCGGCTGACGGATGGAGCCGCCGGTGTCGGTGGCGGTGGCGCCGGCGCACAGCCAGGCGGCAACCGCAGCAGCCGAACCGCCGGAGGAGCCGCCGGGAACGAGCTGCTTGTTCGAGCCGGCCGCGCGCCACGGGTTGGTCACCGCGCCGTAGTAGGACGTCTCGTTGGAGGAGCCCATGGCGAACTCGTCCATGTTGAGCTTGCCCAGCATGACGGCGCCGTCGGCCCAGAGATTGGCGGTGACCGTCGATTCATAGCGCGGCCTGAAGCCGTCCAGCACATGGCTGCAGGCCTGGGTGTGAACGCCCTCGGTGGCGAACAGGTCCTTGATGCCGAGCGGAATGCCTTCCAGCGCACCGCCCTCGCCCCTGACGAGCTTTTCGTCGGAAGCCTTGGCCATGTCACGCGCCTTGTCGTGCGTGACGGTAACATAGGCGTTGAACTCGCCGTTGGCCGCATCGATCGCGTCGAGATAGGCGTCGGTTAGCTCGGTCGCCTTGATCTCCTTGGCGCGGAGCTTGGAGCGGGCCTCGGAAATGGTCAGTCTGGTCAGGTTGCTCATCGTCATTCAGCCTGCAAATTCTTCTCGTAAAACACCGACCATTCCGAATCCGGATAGTCGAGCACAGGGCCGCAGCGCGTAAAGCCGGCGCGCTCGTAGATGGCCCAGGCGGCCGGGTGCCGGTCGCCGGTTTCAAGCACCAGCCGCGAAATACCCTCGCTGCGCGCCAGCGCCTCGATGCGGCCCACGATCTCGAAGCCGATACGCCGGCCGCGATGCGAGGGGCGCGTAAACATGCGCTTGACCTCACCGAGATCGCCATCGTGCCGCTTCAGCGCCCCGCAAGCCACCACCTCGCACCCGTCGCGGGCAATGAAAACGGTGGTCTCAGGCCCGGCCATCTGCTCCGCGGTCATGTGGAAGCAGAACTCCGGCGGCGTCAACTCGAGCAAGGTGGCGTTGAGCTCGGCGATCAGGCCGCGCACATCGTCCTGCAACGGGCTTTCGGTCGCGATCGCGAGGGCCACGAAGCGTTACTCCACCACCTTGGGAACGAGGAAGAAATTCTCTTCGGTGGACGGAGCGTTGGCGACGATATCCGCCGCCTTGCTGCCGTCGGTGACAATATCCTCGCGCTTCTTCATCGCCATAGGCGTTACGGAGGTCATCGGCTCGACGCCACTCACATCGACTTCGTTCAATTGCTCGACGAAGCCGAGAATGGCGTTCAGTTCGCCCGTCATACGCTCGGCATCCTCTTCGGTGACGGCAATGCGGGCAAGGTGCGCGACGCGCTTAACGGTGGCTATATCAACGGACATCAGGGATTCTCCGGAAAACCGGGCTGGTTATCGTGTTTGGGCTATAGCGGCGCCCGGCGCGGCGCGCAACATTGATGTCCGCGCCGGAGCTTCGAGAAGCTAAATCTCTTTGGTTTCGCCCAGATTTGGTACGACGATCTCGACGCCCGAGCCCTCCATGCCGGCAATGAACTTGTCCGGCGTCTGGTCGAGCATCGGGAAGGTCTTGTAGTGGCAGGGGATCACCGTCTCGAAATTGAAGAAGCGCCGGCAGGCGAGCGCGGCCACCGCGCCGCCCATGGTGAAGCGGTCTCCGACCGGCACGATGCCGATCTGCGGCTCATGCAGTTCGTTGATCAGCGCCATGTCGGAGAAGATGTCGGTGTCGCCCATGTGGTAGAGCGTGCGGTCGTCCGGAAAATGCAGGATGAGCCCGGCCGGATTGCCGAGATAGGTGTTGGTCCCGCCCTCGCCGGCATATGATGAGGAATGGAGCGCATTGACGAAAGTGGTGGTGAAGCCGCCGCAATCGACCGTGCCGCCATGATTGCCGGGATTGATCTGGTCACCGCTAACGCCCTGCCCGACCAGATACATGCAGATCTCGAAATTGGCGACGAGCTGCGCGCCGGTCTTCTTCAGGATCGCTACGGAATCGCCGATGTGGTCGTTGTGGCCGTGGGTAAGCAGCACATGGGTGACGCCCTCGGCAGGGCCTTCCCAGCCTCCCTTCCAGAGCGGGTTCTGGATGAACGGGTCGATCAGGATCTTGGCCTTGCCCACTTCCACGCGAAACGCGGATTGCCCGTACCAGGTGATTTTCATCGCAGCCGACTCCTCGATTTTCTCTCGTTCAAAGGATAGAAGGCGGCGAAGCCAAGTCAAAAGGAAAGCCACGCGCCCTTGAACATCGTCGCGATCGAGGACCTGCCGCAGACACTCGCAGGCGGCAAGACACTGGCCGGGCTGGATCTCGGCGAAAAGACGATCGGCGTCGCCGTCTCGGATCGCGGCCTGTCCTTCGCCCATCCCCGCCCGGTCATCCTCCGGAAAAAATTCTCCATCGACGCAGCCAGCCTGCTCGATCTTCTGGGCAAGGAAAACACCGGTGCAGTGGTGATTGGCCTGCCCGTCAACATGGACGGCAGCGAAGGCCCTCGCGCGCAGGCTTCGCGCGCATTCGTGCGCAATATCGCCAGGCTGACCGACCTGCCCTTCGCCTTCTGGGACGAGCGGCTATCGACCGTCGCGGCCGAGCGCAGCCTGATCGAGATGGACATGTCGCGCGCCAAGCGGAAGACGAAGATCGATTCGGCGGCCGCCGCCTTCATCTTGCAGGGCGTGCTCGACCGGCTTCACACCCTTCGCCGCGAAACCGGATCGGATTAGTCCTCGAGGACTGAAGTCTTGCTCCTCGCCCGCATCCATTCGCCTATCTGACGGCGCCGGCGGAAGGCAAGAATTGCCGCCAAGAAGAACGCGTCGAAGATGCAGGCTCTGACGAGCAGGAGCGGAATGGTATCCGGATCTATGCCGAGAACCTCGCCGTAAAGCTTGAAGACGAGGTCATGCAGCTGACGGCTCAGGATGACGTAGCCGAAATTGATGTCGTAGAACGACAGGCCGAACCAGCCCCAGAACAACAGCAAAGGCGCGGCCCACAGGGTGATCACATAGCGCATCGGCGGACTCCTCGGAGACCGGCTTTGCGGATGCACCCTGCGGGCAACGGCGCAAATTGCGTCGCCGTTCCGGAAGTCACACGTGACCCGAAATACTTGAACATGAGTACCCCTACCCCAGCTACAGACAGTGACCCCGAAGCCGCGACATCGCAATTGAAACCATTTGTTAACCTTAACAGCCGGTAGTTGTTCATAGCGATAAGGAAGAGATAGGCTCGTTCCGGCGTTTTCCACTCCCCTGAGTCTCGTTCCGGACAACCAGCTTTCATCCAATGCTTGCAGCCTTCGAAAGTATCCTTCCGATCTTCCTGCTAATTCTGGGAGGAAACCTGCTTCGCCGGCTGCCGCTGATCGATCCTGGCGCATGGCTCGGGCTCGAGCAGATCGGCTACTGGTTTCTCTATCCGGCGCTGCTTTTCGTCACCATCTACAACGCCGATTTCAGCGGGCTCGAACTCGATGCGATGATGATGGCGCTGACGGCTGCACTCGTCGCCATGGTGACGATCACCTGCGGCTTGTGGCCCCTGCTCGATCGCACCGGGCTCGTGAAGCGGACCGAGTTTTCTTCAATTTTCCAAACCGCCGCACGCTGGAACAGTTTTATGGCGCTCGCGATCGCCCAGAAGATTTTTCCTCCGGCAGGCACCGCGGTCGTGGCGCTGGTGATGGCGATCATCATCATTCCGCTCAACCTCGCGACGGTGCTTCTGGTAACCCGCTTTGCCGACCGGAGCGCCAACTGGCGCAAGATCGGCCGCGACATGGCGATCAATCCAATGATTTTAGGCTCGCTCGCCGCGATCCTGTTCCGCTGCCTGCCTTTCCAGCTTTACGGCCCGTTCAACCAGACGCTGGGTCTGGTCGGAAATGCAGCGCTCGGCATGGGGCTTCTGGCCATCGGCGCCGGCCTGCGCCTAGGCGACCTGTGGCGGCCGCGCGTCGCGCTTCTGTTGCCCGTCATGCTGAAGCTAGCGCTTTTCCCGGCCCTGCTCGTCGGCGCGGCCGTGGCTTTCGGCGTCACTGGCAGCCAGCTTTCCTATCTCGCGCTGTGCGCGGCGGTGCCGACCGCCATGAACGGCTACCTGCTCGCCCGCCAACTTGGCGGCGATGCCGAGCTCTACGCCGCCGTCACCACCGTGCAGACGGCCGCCTCGTTCCTGACCATACCGGCGGTGCTTTCGCTGACGGCTCAGATCACCGGATAGAGCGTATCGATGATCATGCGCGCATCATGGCGCGCATCGAGCATGCCGTAGGTGCCGCGCCACTGGCCGGCGAGGCGAGTTTCGATGAAGGCGTCGGCGATGCGCCCAGCCCCCATGCGTCGCAGCTCGGCTGCCGCAGCTGACAGCGCCAGCTGTTCGGTGAGGATGCGCGCCGAGCCTTCGTCGGACGACGCCACCTGAAGCGCCGCGCGCAGCACGCCCGTGGTGCCGGGGCCGCTCGTGCCGAGATCCTGCTCGAGACTGGCGAGAACGTCGTCGAACAGACCGGGAGCACGGCTGAGAACGCGCAGCACGTCGATCGCCATAACATTGCCCGAGCCTTCCCAGATGGCGTTGACCGGGGCCTCGCGATAGTAGCGGGCGAGAGGCATTTCCTCGACATAGCCGTTGCCGCCCAGGCACTCCATCGCCTCATAGAGCAGCGCCGGAGCGATCTTGCACACCCAGTATTTCACCACCGGTGTCATGACGCGCGCAAAAGCCGCCTCGCCGCGATTGGTCGCGGCCTCGTCGAAAGAGCGCGCAAGGCGGAACGACAGCGCCGTGGCACCTGCAACGTCGAGCGCCATGTCGGCCAGAACGCGCTGCATCAGCGGCTGGTCGATGAGATTGGCGCCGAACACCTGGCGATGGCGCGTGTGATTGACGGCCTCGGCCAAGCCTGCGCGCATGATGCCCGAGGAAGCGACGGCGCAATCGAGTCGCGTAAGCGTCACCATGTCCATGATGGTCTTCACGCCCTGCCCCGGCTCGCCAACCATCTCGCCGATTGTGTTGACGAACTCGACCTCGGAAGACGCGTTGGAGCGGTTGCCCAGCTTGTCCTTGAGACGCTGGAAGCGGAAGCCATTGCTGTTGCCGTCCCCGAGGATGCGCGGCACCAGGAAGCTCGACAGTCCTTCACGCGACTGGGCCAGCACCAGGAAGGCGTCCGACATCGGCGCCGACATGAACCATTTGTGGCCGGTGATGCGATAAAAGCCGCTGCCCGCGCGCTCGGCGCGGGTGGTGTTGGCGCGCACATCGGTGCCGCCCTGCTTCTCGGTCATGCCCATGCCGAGCGTCAGCCCGGTCTTTTCCACCGGCGGCTTCTGAGCCTGGTCGTATTTGCGCGTCGTGATGCGCGGCGCCCATTCGCGAAACAGTTTTGGGCTCGCCATCAGCGCCGCCAGCGACGCGCTGGTCATGGTGATGGGGCAAAGATGCCCCGTTTCCAGCTGCGCGGTAAGATAGAAGCGCGCAGCGCGCGCCTGGTGGCGGCGGCCGGTCTCGTGCGCGCCATTCTCCCAGATCGACGAATGCAGTCCATTGGTGACTGACCGGCGCATCAAGGCGTGATAGGCCGGATGGTAGTCGACCACGTCGAGCCGCCGGCCCTGCCGGTCATGCGTCCTGAGCTTCGGCGTTTCGGTGTTGGCGAGCCGCGCGAGATCCTGCGCCTCGGCGCTCAGCACGAAGCGACCAATGCCATCGAGGTCCTTGCGCACCGGTTCCGAAAAATCTTCGGCAAGCTGAACCAGCAACGGATCGCCCCGCCAGGCGTTGCCTCCGGTCAAGGGCGGAGATTGGTTCGTTACCTCGTCGCTCACGCGCAATCCTTAGGGTGCTCTTCGGCGCATCATGCGAATCCGAAGTTTCGTCGAAGCTTTATAAACCAAGGGATCCTTACCACGCGATGAAAATCCCGGGAAAGTGGGCCCTTCATCCCCCTCCGGCGCTTGCGATTGCCCCACTGCGCGCCTATAGGACGGCTTTAAGATGACCGACGCTTCAGCCCTGCCGCTTTACCCGCACCGCCACTTGCTTGGCATACGCGATCTTTCCCCCATCGACATAGAACTGCTTCTCGACCGCGCCGATGCCGCGGTGGCGATTTCCCGCCGCAACGAGAAGAAGACGACGACGTTGCGGGGGCGCACGCAGATCAACCTCTTCTACGAGGCTTCCACCCGTACGCAATCGTCCTTCGAGCTCGCCGGCAAGCGGCTGGGCGCGGATGTGATGAACATGTCGGTGGCAAGCTCCTCGGTGAAGAAGGGCGAAACGCTGATCGATACGGCGATGACGCTGAATGCGATGCGCCCTGATATCCTCATCATCCGCCACGCCTCTGCGGGTGCGGCAGCACTTCTGGCGCAAAAGGTCGGCTGCTCGGTCGTCAACGCCGGCGACGGAGCCCATGAGCACCCGACACAGGCGCTGCTCGACGCGCTGACCATCCGCCGCGCCAAGGGCACACTTGCGCGGCTCACCGTCGCGATCTGCGGCGATATCCTGCATTCGCGCGTGGCGCGCTCCAACATCCTGCTGCTCAACGCCATGGGCGCCCGGGTGCGCGTGGTGGCGCCGTCCACGCTTTTGCCCTCGGGCATCGCCCAAATGGGCGTCGAGGTCTGCCCCACCATGGCCGAAGGGCTTAAGGACGCCGACGTGGTGATGATGCTGCGCCTGCAGCGCGAGCGCATGGAAGGCGCCTTCGTGCCTTCGGTGCGCGAATATTTCCGCTATTTCGGCCTCGATGCCGAAAAGCTGAGGGCCGCGAAGCCAGACGCGCTGGTGATGCACCCCGGACCGATGAACCGCGGCGTCGAGATCGCGTCCGAAATCGCCGACGGTCCGCAAAGCGTCATTCAGGAACAAGTGGAAATGGGAGTGGCCGTGCGCATGGCCGTGATGGAGGCGCTGCTCGACCCGCGCCGCAACCAGGACGGAGACCAGGCATGAGCGTCACCGTCTTCCAGAACGCCCGCATCGTCGACCCCTCGCGCGGCATCGACGAAATCGGCTCCGTAATCGTCGACGGCAAGACCATCGCCGCCACTGGCGCCGCTGCCCTGAACCAGGGCGCGCCGGAGGGTGCGAAGATCGTCGACTGCACCGGCAAGACCATCATCCCTGGACTGGTGGACGGCTGCGTCTTCATCGGAGAGCCGGGCGCGGAGCACCGCGAAACCATCGCCTCCGCAAGCCTTGCCGCCGCCGCCGGCGGCGTGACCTCGGTGGTCATGATGCCGGACACCGATCCGGTGATCGACAATGTCGCGCTGGTGGAATTCGTGCTGCGGACCGCACGCGACACTGCGCATGTCAACGTGTTCCCCGCCGCCGCCGTTACCAAGGGCCTGGAAGGCCGCGAGATGACCGAATTCGGCCTGCTGCGCGAAGCGGGTGCGGTCGCGTTCACCGACGGCCGCCACACCATCGCCAACTCGCTGACCATGCGCCGCGCGCTCACCTATGCACGCGATTTCGGCGCGGTGATTGCGCATGAGACGCGGGACCCGCATCTGGCCGGCTCGGGCGTGATGAACGAAGGGCTCTATGCAAGCTGGCTCGGCCTTTCGGGCATTCCGCGCGAGGCGGAACTGATCCCGCTCGAACGCGACCTCTCGCTCGCCCGCCTGACGCGCGGCCGCTACCACGCCTCCAAGATCTCGACCGGGCTTTCCGCCAATGCGGTTGCCCGTGCCAAGGCGGACGGCGCCAATGTCTCCGCAGGTGTTTCGATCAACCATCTGTCGCTCAATGAGAACGACATCGGCGAATACCGTACCTTCTTCAAGCTCTCACCGCCGCTTCGCACCGAAGACGACCGGCAGGCGATGATCGAGGCGGTGCGCAACGGCACGATCGACATCGTGGTCTCGTCGCACGACCCGCAGGACGTCGACACCAAGCGGCTGCCCTTCTCGGATGCGGCCGACGGCGCGATCGGGCTCGAAACGCTGCTGGGCGCGGCTCTCAGGCTCTACCATAACGACGAAATCCCGCTGCTTCGGCTGATCGAGGTGCTCTCGACCGCGCCGGCAAAACTGTTCGGCCTGCCGGTCGGCACGCTGAAGCCGGGCGCGAGCGCCGATCTCGCGGTCGTCGATCTGAACGAACCCTGGATCGTGCAGGAGCAGAACATTCGCTCGCGCTCGAAAAACACCTGCTTCGAGAGTGCGCGCCTGCAAGGCAGGGTCTTGCAAACGATGGTTTCGGGCCGCACAGTGTTTTCGGTGTAGGCCGGAGGCTGGTTACGCAGCTCCGAGGGGGAGATAGATGGATTCTTTGACGTGGCAGCTGCCGCTGCCATACCTCATTGTAGCGCTGATTTTCGGCTACTTGCTCGGCTCGATCCCATTCGGCCTGCTGGTCACGCGCGCGGCCGGGCTGGGTGACGTCCGCAAGATCGGCTCGGGCAATATCGGCGCAACCAATGTGCTGCGCACCGGGAGCAAGAAACTCGCGGCGCTGACGCTGCTGCTCGACGCGTTGAAGGGCACCGCAGCCGTGCTGATCGCCGGCCTCTATGCTCCGGAAGCCGCGCTGGTGGCGGGCCTTGGCGCCTTTCTCGGCCATCTCTTCCCTGTCTGGCTCGGGTTCAAGGGTGGCAAGGGCGTCGCCACCTATCTAGGTGTGCTGATCGCGCTTGCCTGGCAGGGCGCGCTGGTCTTCGCCGTGGTCTGGCTGCTGGTCGCTTTCCTCACCCGCTACTCGTCGCTTGCCGCGCTGGTCGCAGCGGTGGCAGTGCCGGTTGCGCTCTACTTCCTCGGCCTGCGCGACACTGCGACCCTTTTCGTGCTCATGAGCGTGATCGTGTTCATCAAACACCACGCGAACATATCGCGGCTGCTTGCGGGCACTGAATCGCGCATCGGGGCCAAGGGATGAACAAGACTGCCGGTCCCCGCCTCAGCGACCGGCAGCGACTGAACTGGCTGCGCCTTATCCGCACCCCGAATGTCGGGCCCGCCAGTTTCCGCGATCTCATCAACCGCTTCGGCTCAGCCGAAACAGCCATCGAAATGCTGCCGGAACTGATGATCTCCGGCGGCGCCAATCGCATAGCTCGCATTTCTTCCGTTAATGAAGCGGAGGCCGAGATGGAGATGGCGCGCCGCCACGGCGCGCGCTTCGTTTGCATCGGCGAGCCCGATTATCCGCCCCTGCTGCGAAAATTGGACAACCCGCCGCCCTTACTGGCGATCAAGGGAACGGGCGCCGTCTTCGGCTTGCCCGCGGCAGCAATCGTCGGCGCCCGCAACGCTTCGCTGGCCGGGATAAAGATGGCGCGCTCGCTCGCCGCCGAACTGGGGCGCGAGGGCTATTCGATCGTATCGGGCCTTGCGCGCGGCATAGACACCGCAGCACATCAAGGCAGCCTTGCGACCGGCACCGTAGGCGTCTTTGCCGGAGGGCTCGACAAACCCTACCCGCCCGAGAACATCGGCCTCATGGAGGGAATCGCCGCTGGCGCCGGCGCCATCGTCTCGGAAATGCCGTTCGGCTGGGAGCCGCGCGCCCAAGATTTCCCACGACGCAACCGCATCGTTGCGGGCATGACGCTCGGATTGGTTGTGGTGGAGGCTGCCAAACGCTCCGGCTCGCTCATCAGCGCGCGGCTGGCGGGTGAGATGGGAAGGCTGGTGTTCGCGGTGCCCGGCTCGCCGCTCGATCCGCGTGCGGCCGGCACGAACGGTCTTCTCAAGGACGGCGCGATCCTCGTCACCGAGGCCAGCGATGTCATGTCCGCGCTCTCGCCGCTGACCGGGGCACCGTCGCCTCTTGCATTGTCGCTCGACGAACCGCCGGATTTCTCGGTCACGCCGCCTCCGGGCGACAACGACCGGGATCGGGTGGTGGAAGCGTTGGGCCCCGTGCCAGTCGGCGTGGACGAGATCATCCGCCACACCGGACTGCATCCGTCCCAGGTTTTCATGATTCTGCTGGAGCTTGATCTTGCCGGCCGGCTCGAACGCCATTCAGGAGGCGCGGTCTCGCTTGTCCTGCTGGACCCGTGACGCCCGTTCGCCCCTTATGATGTCGCTCGCTTCGACATAGGCCATCTCGATCAGATAGGTGAGCATGTCGCAGCGCTCCGCTTCCGCCATGGCCCGCAGCTGGCCGAGCAGCGTCTGGATGTAATCGAGCGTATCCGTACGCCTCGTTGTAAAGGACTGCCGCATCGGCAATACTCCGCAATGTCTCGCAAGGGCGGTCACCCCAAGCAGGCTCAAGGAAAGGATGAATTATCCGAACTAATACAACCCCTGATAATAATCACTATATTGAATATACTCTAAATTGCAATCGGCTAACATGGCCGCTTCATGGCTGCGTCTAAAGACGCAAAAGGCGTTTTTGCCCCCCGCCCCTTGACCGGACGGAAAACCACAGCCATGTGACGGGCCAGTTGACAGAAATTTTCGCCGCGCGTCGCCTTGATCCCCGCAGGCGACCTCATTGGAAATAAGAGAAAACATGGACGTCGTCGTCGTCGAGTCGCCCAACAAGGTCAAAACCATTAACAAGTATCTGGGCAAGAACTACAAAGTTCTGGCCTCGTTCGGCCATGTGCGTGACCTCCCTGCCAAAGACGGCTCGGTGAAGCCCGACGAGGACTTTGCCATGTCGTGGTCGGTGGACGGCGCCTCGGCCAAGCGGCTCACCGACATCGCCAAGGCGGTCAAGGATGCCGACGGCCTGATCCTCGCAACCGACCCTGATCGCGAGGGAGAAGCCATTTCCTGGCACGTGCTGGAAGTGCTGAAGCAGAAGCGCGTTCTGAAGGACAAGCCAATCAAGCGCGTGGTGTTCAACTCCATCACCAAACAGGCCGTGCTCGACGCGATGGCCAATCCGCGCGACATCGACCCACCGCTGGTCGACGCCTATCTGGCCCGCCGCGCGCTCGACTATCTCGTCGGCTTCACGCTTTCCCCGGTGCTGTGGCGCAAGCTCCCCGGCGCCCGTTCGGCCGGCCGCGTCCAGTCGGTGGCACTGCGCTTCGTCTGCGACCGCGAGAACGAGATCGAGCGCTTCGTCCGCGAGGACTACTGGCTGGTCGCCGCCATGCTGGCCACGCCGCGCGCCGAGACCTTCGAAGCCAAGCTGACGACCTACGAAGGCAAGAAGCTGCAGAAGCTCGACATCAAGAGCCAGGAACAGGCCGACGCGATCAAGACCATGCTCGACGGCGCTGCCTTCAAGGCGCTGTCGGTCGAGGCCAAGCCGACCAAGCGTAACCCTGGCCCGCCCTTCACCACCTCGACGATGCAGCAGGCCGCATCCTCGCGCCTCGGCTTCTCGGCCGTGCGCACCATGCAGGTGGCGCAGCGCCTCTATGAGGGCATGGACCTCGGCGGCGAGACCACCGGCCTCATCACCTATATGCGTACCGACGGCGTGCAGATGGCGCCTGAGGCGATCAGTGCCGCCCGCTCGGCAATCGCCCGCGAATTCGGCGACAAATACGTTCCCGAGAAGCCGCGCTACTACTCGACCAAGGCCAAGAACGCGCAGGAAGCGCACGAAGCTATCCGCCCCACCGACTTTTCGCGCACGCCGGCCGAGATGCGCAAATATCTCGATGCCGACCAGGCGAGGCTCTATGAGATGATCTGGAAGCGCGCCATCGCCAGCCAGATGCAGCCGGCCGAGATCGAGCGCACCACCGTCGAGATCGAAGCCCGCAATGGCTCGCGCGCGGCACAACTGCGCGCAGTCGGCTCGGTCGTCCGCTTCGACGGCTTCATCGCCGCCTACACCGAACAGAAGGACGAAGACTCGGAGGACGAGGAAAGCCGGCGCCTGCCGGAAATCCGTATGGGCGACGCGCTCGACCGCAAGTCGATCAACGTCACCAGCCACACCACAGAGCCGCCGCCGCGTTACAGCGAAGCCTCCTTCATCAAGAAGATGGAAGAGCTCGGCATCGGCCGCCCCTCGACCTATGTCGCCACGCTGAAAACGCTGGAAGACCGCGAATATGTGACGATCGAGAACCGGCGGCTGATGCCGCAGCCGAAGGGACGGCTGGTCACGGCCTTCATGGAAAGCTTCTTCGAGCACTATGTCGAATACGACTTCACTGCCTCGCTCGAAGAAAAACTCGACGAAATCTCCGACGGCAAGCTCTCCTGGAAGGATGTGCTACGCGACTTCTGGAAGGCGTTTTCGGCAACCGTCGACGACATCAAAGAACTGCGCGTTACCGACGTGCTCGACGCGCTGAACGAAGAGCTTGCGCCGCTCGTATTCCCCGAGCGCGAGGACGGCTCGAACCCGCGCATCTGCCCGAAATGCGGCACCGGCAACCTGTCGCTGAAGCTTGGCAAGTATGGAGCTTTCGTCGGCTGCTCGAACTACCCGGAATGCGGCTATACTCGCCAGCTGGGCGGCGACGGCAACGGCAATGGTGAAGCGGGAGGCCTCGAGGACGGCACCAAGTCGCTCGGCAAGGATCCCTACACCAGCGAAGAGATCACGCTGCGCAGCGGCCGTTTTGGTCCGTACCTGCAGCGTGGCGAAGGCAAAGATGCCAAGCGCTCCAGCCTGCCAAAGGGCTGGACACCCGCAAGCATCGACCATGAGAAGGCGGTGGCGCTCCTGTCGCTGCCGCGCGATGTCGGCAAGCATCCCGAATCCGGCAAGATGATCTCCGCCGGTCTCGGCCGCTACGGCCCGTTCGTGCTGCACGACGGCACCTATGCCAATCTCGAAAGCATCGAGGACGTGTTCTCGATCGGCCTCAACCGCGCCGTTTCGGTGCTGGCCGAGAAGCAGTCGAAGGCAAAGGGCGGCCGCAACGGCACGGCGGCGGCTGCGCTCAAGGAACTCGGCGACCACCCAGCGGGCGGCGGCGCGATCACCGTACGCGACGGCCGCTACGGGCCCTATGTCAATTACGGCAAGATCAACGCGACCCTGCCCAAGGGCAAGGACCCGGCGAGCGTCACCATGGAAGACGCGCTGGCGCTGATTGCCGAGAAGGAAGCCAAGGGCGGCGGCAAGAAGCCCGCGCGCAAGACGGCCGCTGCCGCCAAGAAGCCGGCAGCCAAGGGGACGGCGACCAAGAAGGCCGCGGCGAAGAAAGAGGAATAGCAAGCCTTGGCAAGAAGCATCTCCGGGCGGAAAAGCGCTGGCGCGAAGACCGGCTCGTCCGACGCCACCCGTTCCGGAGGCAAGGCTGGCGCTTTCCTGCCCTCGCGCGACGACATCCTGCGCTATATCGCGGAAAATCCCGAAAAGAGTGGCAAGCGCGACATCGCCAAGGCCTTCTCCATCAAGGGCGAGAACCGCATCTGGCTGAAGGACACGCTGGCCGACCTCCAGGGCGAAGGGCTGCTGCAGAAGGAGCGCAAGCGGCTCGTCCGCCCGGGTTCCCTGCCCTCCGTCGCTGTGCTCGACATTTTTGGCCGCGATTCAGACGGCGGGCTTTTAGCTCGGTCAGTCGAACAGCAGGATAACGACGTGCCCACGGTCGTGGCGGTCAAGGTATCGCGCAGCGGGCCGACGCCAGGCGTCGGCGACCGCGTGCTGGCCAAGACTTTCCCCACCCATGCTGAGACCGGGCCGGCCTACACCGCTCGCGTGATGAAGATATTCGAGAAGCGCCATGACGCGGTTCTCGGCGTCTTCCGCATCCTTCAGGACGGCACGTTCCGGGTCGAGCCGGTGGAGCGCCGCCAGACCGAACTCGTCGTCGAGAAAGAGTTCCGCAACGGAGCAGAGAGCGGCGATCTGGTCGAGGTCTTGCCGCAGCGGGCACCGCGCTACGGCCTGCCGCGCGGCAGGGTTCTGAACGTCGTCGGGTCGCTGGCGAGCGAAAAGGCGGTCTCGATGATCGCCATCCACATGCACGAGATTCCGCACATCTTCCCGGCCGATGTGATCGAGGAGGCGGACGAGGCCAAGCCCGCCGCGATGGATCGCCGCGAGGACTGGCGCGACCTGCCGCTGGTGACGATCGACCCGGCCGACGCCAAGGACCATGACGACGCGGTGTTCGCCGAGCCGGACACCGACGAAAAGAATCCGGCCGGGATCGTTGCCTATGTCGCCATCGCCGATGTCGCGGCCTATGTCCGTTCAGGCACGCCGCTCGACCGCGAGGCGCTGAAGCGCGGCAATTCGGTCTATTTCCCGGATCGCGTCGTGCCGATGCTGCCGGAGCGCATCTCGAACGATCTCTGCTCGCTCAAGGCTGGCGTCGATAGGCCAGCGCTTGCTGTGCGCATGACCTTCTCCGCCGACGGGCGGAAGATCCGCCACTCCTTCCACCGCGTCATGATGCGGTCCTCCGCCAAGCTCGCCTACAGCCAGGCACAGGCGGCCATCGACGGTGTGCCCGACGATGTGACGCGTCCGATCCTCGACACCATCCTGAAGCCGCTTTGGGCAGCCTACGACGTGCTGAAGCGTGGCCGCGATTCGCGCCAGCCGCTCGAACTCGACCTGCCCGAGCGCAAGATCCTGCTGAAGCCCGACGGAACGGTCGACCGCGTCGTTGTGCCGGAGCGGCTGGACGCCCACAAGCTGATCGAAGAGTTCATGATCCAGGCCAATGTCTCGGCCGCGGAGACGCTTGAAGCCAAGAAGCAAAGCCTGGTCTATCGCACACACGATGCGCCCTCGCTCGCCAAGCAGGAGGGCCTGCGCGAGTTCCTGGCTACGCTCGGCCTGTCGCTGGCGCGCGGCGCGCAGATGAAGCCTGCGCAATTCAACCAGATTCTCAGCCACGTGAAGGGCGCAGAGCATGAAGCGCTGGTCAACGAAGTGGTGCTGCGCGCGCAGAGCCAGGCGCTCTATTCGCCGGAGAATCTCGGCCATTTCGGTCTGAACCTGCGCCGCTATGCGCATTTCACCTCGCCGATTCGCCGGTATGCCGACCTGATCGTGCACCGGGCGCTGATCAGCGCCTTGTCGCTCGGCTCGGATGGCATCACCCGCAGCGAGGAAGAGCGGCTGGAAGACATTTCCGAGCTGATTTCGGCCACGGAACGCCGCGCCATGTCCGCCGAGCGCGATACGATCGACCGGCTGATCGCCGGCTATCTTGCCGGACGCCTCAACGACACCTTCGACGCGCGCATTTCCGGCGTCACCAAGGCGGGGCTTTTTGTCCAATTGCCGCAGTTCGGCGCCGATGGTTTCATCCCGGTGTCATCCCTGGATGGCGATTATTATGTTTATGACGAAACTGCCCGGGCGCTTTTTGGAGATCGTACAGGGAAAGGCTACCAGTTGGCCGACCGAGTCGAGGTTCGCCTTGTCGAGGTAGCCCCGCTCGCAGGCGCCATGCGCTTCGAGATGCTGACTGAACCGAAGCCGCTTCCCGGCTCCAAGCGGTCGTTCCACAAGGCAAAGGCACAAAGAACGCGGGCGCGGGCAACGCAATTGCGCGCCGCAACCCGTAGCAGGAGACGTTGATGCAGACTGAGGTTTTTGGCGGAGAGCAGCGCGTCAGCCGTCCGGTACGTCCGTTGTGGACGGCGATGAAGCGCGGCTTCAGGGGTCGGTGCCCGCATTGCGGAGAGGGAAAGCTGTTCTCTTCCTTCCTGACGATCGCCCACAAGTGCGAAAGCTGCGGCGAGGAAATGTTCCATCACCGCGCCGATGACCTGCCCGCCTATCTCGTCGTCGTCATCGTCGGTCACGTCGTCGTTGGCGCCTTCATGGGCGTGGAAGCCACCAGCACTCTGTCGACCTGGCAGCATCTGGCGATCTGGGTGCCGCTTACGATCTTCATGTCGCTTGCACTTTTGCGCCCAGTCAAGGGCGCTGTCGTCGGCCTGCAATGGGCGCTGTATATGCACGGGTTCGGCGGCGAAGAAGACCAGATCGAGATGCATCCTGAGGTGTGAAGCCCACCGCTGGAGCAACGCTCGGTTGGCTGGGACAATTTCGTCCAACGACAGATTGCCCTAAGGTGCTTGCATGCAAGGACTGACCAAAGCCCAGGTGGACAAGGCCGAAGGGCGCGATTTCGCGCTCGGCCCAGGTCCAAAGCGGCCGCGCGACGCGGCGACCCTGATTCTGCTCGATCGCAAGGGCGAGGACGTGCTCGTGCTGATGGGCAGGCGCCATGCAAGCCATGCCTTCATGCCCGGAAAATTCGTCTTCCCCGGCGGTCGCACCGATCCGGACGACGGGCGCGTGCCCGTGACGGACGCTCTGGACCCGCAGGTGGAGGCCAAGCTGCTTTCCACCATCGCGCGCCGCAGCCTCACGCGCGCCCGCGCCATCGCACTTTCGGCCATCCGTGAAACCTATGAGGAAGCTGGTCTCCTGATTGGCCGCAAGGCGCCCTTCGCCACCGCCAAGGCCGACTGGCAGGGCTTTGTCGAGAACGGCGTGCAGCCCACCTTGCAGCCGCTGCGGCTTGTTGCCCGCGCCATCACCCCGCCCGGCCGCGTTCGCCGATTCGATACGCGCTTTCTGGCCGCGTGGCGCAGCGACGTGGCCGTAGAATTGCCAAATGGCGGCCCTACCAACGAACTCGAAGAACTCGTCTGGCTTCCGCTCGGCGAGGCCCGCCAGGCCGATATCCCGGCCATCACGAGGACCATATTGGAAGAACTCCAGCAGCGATTGACAGCCGATCCCCTGCTGCGCCCCGGCGGACCAATTCCCTTCTACCGCATGGTCCGCAATAGTTTCGTCCGCGACATCTTCTGAAATTCATAGGCTAAACGATCCATGACAGGCAGCATCGAATCGCAAGCCTTAGACATGCCCATGCGCTGGTTGTCGATTTCGGCGGCCATCGCGTCCATCAGCGTCGTCGGCATTGCCATCGGGCTCGGCATGCCGTTGCTCAGCATCATTCTGGAAACGCGCGGCTACTCGGCCTCCATGATCGGCCTCAACACGGCCATCGCCGGCATTGCGTCGATCACCGCCGCGCCCCTGGCTACACCGCTTGCGGTGCGATTTGGCGTGGTCTGGACCATGCTCGGCATGATCCTGCTCGGGGCGCTGGCCTTCATGGGGTTCTATTTCGCCCCAGCCTTCTGGATGTGGTTTCCGCTGCGCGTCCTGCTCCATGTCGCCCTGACGGTGCTGTTCATCCTTTCGGAGTTCTGGATCAGCACCTCAGCGCCGCCGCATCGCCGCGGGCTGGTTCTGGGCATCTATGCGACCGTGCTTTCGCTCGGATTCGCGGCCGGCCCCTGGCTGTTCTCGCAGATGGGCAGCGGCGGCTTCATGCCCTTCGGCACCGTATTCGTGCTGGTCATGATCGCAGCGATTCCCGTTCTGGCGGCATGGCGCGAAAGCCCCAATATCGTGCCTGAGGGAGGTTCCAGCGGCTTCATCCGCTACATCTGGATCGTGCCCACGGCCACAGCCGCCGTCCTGGTCTTCGGCGCGGTGGAAACGGGCGGGTTTGCGCTGTTTCCAGTGTTCGGCAACCGCATCGGCTATTCGGAGGGCGATGCCGCCCTGCTTCTGACGATGATCGGCCTCGGCAACGTCTTCATGCAAATTCCGCTCGGCATGATCTCGGACCGTGTCAGTGACAGGCGGTACCTTCTGCTGATCTGTGCCGTCGTCGGCTTCGCCGGCATGATCCTACTGCCCCACATCCAGGCCAACTGGTATGTGATGGCAGGCCTGCTGTTCCTCTGGGGCGGCGTGGTGGCGGCTCTGTACACGATCGGGCTCGCCCATCTCGGCTCGCGGCTCTCCGGCCACGAACTGGCCAATGCCAATGCCGCCTTCGTGCTCTGCTACGGATTCGGCATGATCCTCGGCCCACAGGCGATCGGCATCGGCATGGATGTTTTCGGCACCAGCGGCTTTGCCTGGACGCTCGGCGCATTCTTTGCCGCCTACATCATCTTGGCCGGGAGCAGGCTCGTTCTTGGCGGGCGCTCTTGACTTTCTGCACACGTTCTTTATGTGTCGCGCCAAGTTTTCCGCATCCGGCCTTTTAGCCGTGGTCACGCGGCCCGAACTCCAAAGATAGACGGACGAACATCATGGCCAAAGCCGCAAACATCAAGATCAAGCTTCTTTCGACCGCCGACACGGGTTTCTTCTACGTGACGAGCAAGAACAGCCGCACGAAGACCGAAAAGCTGTCGTTCCGCAAGTACGACCCGGTTGCCAAGAAGCACGTCGAATTCAAGGAAACGAAGATCAAGTAATCTTCGATCCGGTAGAGACTTCGAAACGCCGCCCTCTGGGCGGCGTTTTCGTTTGTGCAAACATCAACGCCAACGAAGGCGCGCTCGAAACTATCGGATGATTTGAGGGTGGTTTGGGGGCCGGTCGGCTATCTGGCAGCGGTACGAGGAGGCCACTGTGTGCCAGAGCCGGCCGGCCGACCCCATGGACCCAGGAGATGCGGCGGACCTGAGCATCATGGGGTTACTTTGGGCGTCGAAACGCCGTTCAGTCTGTCTTGCTGCGACAGTTGCGCATGGCCGGGTGAAAATCAACCGTTTCTTAACCACACCCGCCGAATCGAATGAATTAAGGTAAACCCCTAACCATTACAGGTTGATGCGGGTTTGCGCTCGCTACTCAGGCGGCCTTTGCGACCACGCGATTGCGGCCGGCGGACTTGGCTTCGTAAAGGGCAAGGTCGGCACGCTTCATCATGTCGGCGACCGTGTCGGAGCCGCGCTTGAGCGACGAAACGCCCACACTAACGGTGACGTCGAGCGTCTGGCCATCCTTGCCCACGGCAAACGGCGTGCGTGCGATTTCGGCCCGAATGCGTTCGGCAACCTTCTCGGCGATATGGCCTTCCGTGTCGGGCATCACCACGACGAATTCCTCGCCGCCATAGCGGCAGGCGAGATCGATGCCGCGCACGTTCTGGCGCAGCCGGCGGGCAAATTCGCGCAGGACATCGTCGCCGCCGTCGTGGCCATAGGTGTCGTTGATCGACTTGAAGCGGTCGAGATCGGTGATCATCACCGAAAGCGAGCGGCGGCGCGCCACGGCGCGGTCGAACAGCGTCTGCAGGTGGCTGTCGAGATAGCGCCTGTTGTGCAGGCCGGTCAGACCGTCCGTCACTGCCATTTCGATCGTCTGGGCCACGCTGGCGCGCAGATGGTCGTTATAGCGCTTGCGCCGCACCTGGGTGCGCAGCCGCGCCGTCAGCTCCTGCTGGTCGATGGGACGGACGAGATAATCGTTTATGCCGAGCTCGAGGCCGCGAATGATGCGCTCCTCCTCGCCCATATCCGCCAGCAGGACGATCGGCAGGAACCGCGTCCGGTCGAGCGAGCGCAGCTGCGAGCAAAGCCGCAGCGGATCGAAGTCGGTCAGCGCGGTCGAGATCACCACGCAATCGTAAGAGTTTTCGGCAGCCTGGAAGAAGCCGCTGTGCGGATCGGTTGCCAGGTCGACATCCATGCTGTTGCGAAGCATCTTCTGGATGCGCTCGTAGGATGCCGGCCGTTCGTCGACCAGCAGCACACGCGGCGCTTCGCCATCATTCGGCAGGCCACGGCTCAACAATTCCTCGATGCCGATATTGCGAGTGGTCGAGGCTCGCAGGCGAATCTCGTCGGTCAGCATCTTCAGCCGCACCAGGCTCTTCACCCGGGTCATGAGCTGGAGGTCGTTGACCGGTTTGGTCAGGAAATCGTCGGCGCCGGCCTCGAGCCCGCGAATGCGGTCGGAGACCTGATCGAGCGCTGTAATCATCACCACCGGAATGTGCGCGGTGGCCGGATCGTTCTTCAGCCGGCGGCAGACCTCGAAGCCATCCATATTGGGCATCATCACGTCGAGCAGCACGACATCGACCTTGCCGTTCTCGCAGGTTTCGATGGCATCGGGACCGTTGGTGGCGGTCAGCACCTCGAAATATTCGGCGAGCAGCCGCACTTCCAGCAGCTTCACATTGGCAGGGATGTCGTCGACGACGAGGATGCGCGCGGTCATGGTCGTTACTGTCCAGACAGATGGTGGCGCATGAACATCACGCGTCCCCCAGATAGGATTTGATCGTCTCGATGAAGCGTGGCACCGAAATGGGCTTGGAGATGTAGGCCTCGCAGCCGCCCTGGCGGATACGCTCCTCGTCGCCCTTCATAGCGAAGGCCGTCACAGCAATGACGGGGATGACATGGAGATCGTCGTCCTCCTTCAGCCACTTGGTCACTTCGAGTCCGGAAACCTCGGGAAGCTGGATGTCCATCAGGATCAGGTCCGGCCGATGGGCACGCGCCAGATCCAGCGCCTCAAGACCGTTGCGCGTACGCACGGTCTCGTATCCACTCGCCTCGATCAGGTCGCGGAAGAGCTTCATGTTGAGCTCATTGTCCTCGACGATCATTACCTTCTTAGCCATTGAAATCCCGTCCCGAATGCCGATCGCGCGTTATCCAAAACTCCTGCGCTGCCTGCCGATGGCACCAAACCCGTAGCAAGACTAGCGCAAGATCATTGACGAAACGGAAACCTCCGAGAGGTTTGCCGGTCGCCCAGTTGACCTGCTTCCTACACCATTTTTGCGACGACTGTCCGCCGCACTTGCCCGCGCGGCCAGCAATCGCTACTTCAAAACAGGTTTCACCTGGACAGGGAAATGTGGCGATGATCAAGCAATCCGCGGTACATGAGGGCGCCGAAGCCATCGCCATCCAGGCGCTCGGCTTCATTGCCTCGGATCCAGAACTGCTGCCGCGCTTCCTGTCGATCACCGGCATTGAGGCCTCGGCCATACGGCAGGTGGCCCGCGAACCAGGTTTTTTGGCCGGCGTGCTGCAATTCGTGCTGGCTCACGAGCCGACGCTGATCAGCTTCTCTGAGGCCGCCAACATCGCGCCGGGCGAGGTCGGCAAGGCACTGCGGCATCTGCCGTTGGGCGATAGCAGCTATCAGACATCGATATGAGCGAAGACCAGGAAACAGCACGCCAGATCGCCGAACTGGCCCGTGACGACCGCCCGCTTCTGGTGCTCGACGTGGACGAGGTCGTGCTGGAATTCATCCAGCCCTTCATCGGCTACATCGGCACGCTGGGCCTTGAACTGCGCATCGATTCGTTTCGGGTGCACGGAAACGTCTTTGACCGAGAAACGCAGGCGGCAATCGCCGACGAGCGCGTTTCGGACCTGATCGAGGAGTTCTTCACCGTCCAGTCCGACTGGCAGAACTGCCCGGAGGGTGCGACGGAAGCCATCGCGACGCTGGCCGAGCGTGCCGAGATCGTGATGCTGACGGCGATGCCGCACCGCCATCGCGCAACGCGACGTGCATTGCTCGACCGGCTCGGCTTCCCCTACCCGCTTCTGACCACCGAGCGGGCCAAAGGACCGGCTATCCTGCAGCTGCGCGGCGAGCATCCGCGCCCGGTGGCCTTCGTCGACGACATTGCGCACAATCTGGTCTCGGCCCGCGCCTGCGTGGCCGATGCGCATCTCTTCCACATCATGGCGCACAAGGGCCTACGCGAACTGATGCCGCCGCTGCCTGACGGCATTATTGAGGTGGAGAACTGGCAGGAAGCGACGCCTAAGATCGCCAGGGCGCTCGGCTTCTGACCCACGGCCCCGCCTTCAGATAGTCAGGCGCATCAGCGGACGTCCCGCTTTGCGTTCCGCCATCTGCTCGAAGCCGGCCTTCTCGAACACCCGCGTCGAACCGACGCAGAGCCCGACCGAGCGCGAATCCTTCGATTCGGTCATCGGGCAGGCTTCCAGAAGCCGCGCCCCGTTTTCCCGGGCAAAGCCGATACCGGCCTCGACCAGCCGATGGGTCAGCCCCTTGCCTCGAGCAGAATTGCGGATGAAGAAGCAGGAAATCGCCCAAACTGCGGGATCGGCGGCATCGTCCGGCTCGACTGGCGTCGACACCCTGCCCGCCTTATTCCACTCCGGCACGTCGGCGCGTGGACCGATCTGCATCCAGCCCATGGCGACACCATCCTCGACCGCAAGCAGACCGGGCGGCGGCCCTGATTCGATTCGGGCCTTGATGAATTCCTTGTTGCGGACGCGATCGTTTTCGCGACGCATTGCCGGCGGCAGGCGATAATGCGTGCACCAGCAGCCGTAACAGGCGCCCTGCTTGCCAAACAAATCCTCGAATTTCGGCCATAGATCGCCGGTAACCGGCACAATTGTCAGCACAGACACGCTCCCTCCATCCTGCCGCTTGTGGGCGACGACCGGCTGCCATAAAATCGCGATGTTCCACTTATGTTCGCAGCGATGCCCACGCCTGTCAACGATCCGAGCCACGGTTTTTGCCGCGACTGCCTGACCTTTCAGCGCGGTGCCGGCCTGCGTTGCAGCGCCTGCGGCAGCCCGCGGCTGGCGCGACATCCGGAGCTCTATTCGCTGCACATCGCGCATATCGACTGTGACGCCTTCTATGCCGCAGTGGAAAAGCGCGACAACCCGGAACTCAAAGACAAGCCGGTCATCATCGGCGGGGGAAAACGCGGCGTCGTCTCCACCGCCTGCTATATCGCCCGCATCCACGGCGTGCGCTCGGCGATGCCCATGTTCAAGGCGCTGGAAGCCTGTCCCGAGGCGGTCGTGATAAAACCCGACATGGAAAAATATGTCCGCGTCGGGCGCGAGGTGCGCGCCATGATGCAGGCGCTGACCCCGCTGGTCGAACCGCTATCCATCGACGAGGCCTTTTTGGACCTTTCCGGCACCGAGCGGCTGCATGGCCGCCCACCGGCCCTGGTGCTGGCGCGTTTTTCGCAGGCCGTGGAAAAGGAGATCGGCATCACCGTTTCCGCCGGCCTCGCCTACTGCAAGTTCCTCGCCAAGATCGCCTCCGACTTCCGCAAGCCGCGTGGCTTTTCGATCATCGGCCAGGCCGAGGCCGTGGGCTTCCTTGCCGAGCAGCCGGTGACGATGATCTGGGGCGTCGGCAAGGCCTTTGCGGCCACGCTGGAGCAGGATGGCATCCGCATGATCAGCCAGCTCCAGCACATGGAGCGGGGCGAACTGATGCGCCGCTATGGCACGATGGGCGACCGGCTCTACCGGCTGGCGCGCGGGCAGGACGATCGCCGCGTGGTGCCCGACCACGACGCCAAGAGCGTGTCGGCCGAAACCACATTCGACACCGACCTCGCCTCGGCTGCCGATCTCGTGCCGGTGCTGCGGGCGCTGTCCGAAAAAGTCTCGGCGCGGCTCAAGAAGGCCGGCATTGCCGGGCGCACCGTGGTGCTGAAGCTCAAGACTCACGACTTCAAGCTCCGCACCCGCAACCGCCAGCTTACCGATCCCACGCGGCTGGCCGACCGGATATTCCAGACCGGCCTGCAGCTGCTAGAAAAGGAAACTGACGGCACGAAATACCGACTGCTCGGCATCGGCGTCAGCGATCTCTCGGACGCCCAGCGCGCCGATCCGCCGGACCTGGTCGATCTGCAGGCCCGCAAACGCGCCATGGCCGAAGGCGCCATCGACGCGCTGCGCGACAAGTTCGGCAAGAAGGCGGTTGAGACCGGCTATACCTTCGGCAAAGGCCGCAACGCGCATCCGCCGGAGGATATGGAGCGCTGAAGTCGCCAAGACGCATCACATCGTCCGAAAAGCCTGCAACTTTTCGGGGTCATGCTCTAGTTTGCGCGCGACAAAGTATCAGGGTGCGGGGATTCGCGTGAAAGCAGCTATTCGGTTCTGGCTCGCCGTGGCCTGCTTCGCGTCATTCCTCCCGGTCGCCCATGCCGACTGGCAGGCAGTCGAAAAAGTGCAGACCTATGTCGTCTCCGGCAAGACCGGCATCGAGCTCTATCGGTCGATCGGTGAGCGCGGCCCCAAGGCCGGCCTGGTTCGCGCCATCGCCCACACCAATTTCACGCTGACCTGGTCGAGGAAATATGAGCCGCAGCCGGATGGTTCCTGCATCCTCGCTTCGGCAATGCCGAATCTAACGATCACCTACACATTGCCCAAGCCTGCCGAAAAGCTGCCGGCCACGACCCGCGACAAGTGGGACGTTTTCGCCGCCGGCGTGCGCAAGCACGAGATGGTGCATGGCGACTTCATCAAGGACTTGGTCAAATCGATCGAAGCCGTGAGTGTGGGCTTGACGGTACCGGACGATCCCAAGTGCAGCAAAATCAGGACCGAACTGACACAAAAGCTGTCGGAACTCTCCCTGGCGCAGCGCCAGCGCAGCCGCGACTTCGACAAAATGGAAATGGCTGATGGCGGCAATATCCACCGACTGATCCTCGGGCTGGTGAATGGGGAATAGGGGCGGCAGGCTTTTTCGGCGAGCAAATGCTAAGGTGATCTTCCTTTTACGGAACGGCGGTCATGATTGTGCAGGCATGCCTCAACGGCGCTCGATCGAGAGACTTTCACCCCCAACTGCCGTCTACCGTGGAGGAAATAGCGCGCCATGGCGCGGCTTGCGTGGACGCTGGTGCCGCCGAATTGCACGTCCACGCGCGCGCACCGGACGGCCGTGAGAGCTTGCTGGCGGTGGACGCAACCATGCTCGCCCTTCGCCGTGCCTGCCCCGGCACACTCATCGGGGTTTCGACCGGCGCCTGGATTGAGAATGATAAGCAGCGAACCCGCGATTGCATCACGGGCTGGACCGGACTGCCCGACTACGCTTCGGTGAATCTCTCGGAGCCCGACGCACCCGCCATCATGGACCTGCTTCGCCAGCGAGGCGTGGGCATTGAGGCCGGGCTCGCTTCGGCCGCCGACGCACAACGCTTTGTAGGTCTCAAGGATCACAGGCGCGTTCTTCGCATCCTGATCGAGATCGAGGAGCAGGATGCGGGCATCGCGCGCAAAGTGGCCAACGAAATTGCCATGGTACTCGATCGCGCAGGCGTAAGGCGCCCCATCCTGTTGCACGGCTTCGATGCTACGGTCTGGCAGTTCGTGGAGCTTGCATATCAAGAGCGTTGGTCGACGCGGGTCGGACTGGAAGATGGGAAAAATCTTCCGGACGGAACGACGGCCGCCGACAACGTGGCGCTGGTGGCCGCCGCGCTCGCGATATTCCGCCGAGGCCGGTAGCCTGAACGGCAATGACGCGGATCGAGCGTCATTGCCTCCATGCATCAGCGCAGAGTGTCGCTACACCAGTTCCACCTCGACCACGCCCGGCACCGCCCGCATGGCCGAAGCGATCTGCGGCGAGATGCGGTACCGGGTGGGCAACTCGATCTCGATCTCGCCCTGGGCGTTGTCCTTGATCAGGACAAAACTCACCTGCCCCTCGCCCTTGGTGTTGAGTTGGTTGGCCAGGATGTTGAGCGGCGAGGCGTCGCGCAGGTAGACACGTAGCGCCTTCTGCACGCGGCTCGCCTCATCCTCCAGCGAATGCACCGTCTGGATGCGCAGATTGACGCCCTCGGGCCTGTCTTCGGCCGCAACGGTGATGACCACCGATTTGCCCGGCTCGAGCAAGTCGCGATACTGCGCCAAAGCCTCGGAGAACAGCACCGACTCGTACTGCCCCGAGGTGTCGGAAAACATCACCACGCCCATCTTGTTGCCGGTGCGCGTCTTGCGCTCCTGCTTGGACGTGACCGTGCCGGCAAGCCGCCCTGCGCTGGCGCCGCGCTTCACGGCTGCGGCAAATTCGGTCCAGGTCTGGACGCGCATCTTCTCCAGCACCTTCTTGTACTCGTCGAGCGGGTGCGCGGAGAGATAGAAGCCTACAACCTGGAACTCGCGATGCAGCCGGTCGGCCGGCAGCCACGGTTCGGCGGCGGGCAGACGCAACTGCTTCTGCTTGCTGACGGAGGCCGAGCCGAACATGTCGGTGATGCCGGCGGCGGCATCGGCCTGCGAGCGCGAGGCAAGGCCCATCATGCGCTCCACGCCGGCCATCAGGGACGCACGGTCGTGGCCGAAGCAATCCAGTGCACCGGCATTGATCAGGCTTTCGAAGACGCGCTTGCCAACGACCTTCGGATCGATGCGCTCGCAAAAATCCTCGAGGTCCTCGAAGGGCTTTTCGGCACGCTTGGCGACGATGTGATCGACCGCCGCCTCGCCCACGCCCTTGATGGCGGCGAGCGCGTAGTAGATGCGGTTCTCGCCCACCTCGAACGGACGATACGAGGTCATGACCGACGGCGGCAGCACCTCGATGCCCAGCCGCATCGCATCCTGACGGAAGTCCGACAGCTTGTCGGTGTTGGACATATCGTAGGTCATCGACGCGGCGAGGAACTCGACCGGGTAATGTGCCTTCAGATAGGCCGTCTGGTAGGAAACGATTGCGTAGGCCGCGGCGTGTGACTTGTTGAAGCCGTAGTCGGCGAACTTTGCCAGCAGGTCGAAAATGAAGTCCGACTGCTGCTTGCTGACACCCTTTTCCACCGCGCCGGAGACAAAACGCTCGCGCTGCTTGTCCATCTCAGCGCGGATCTTCTTGCCCATGGCGCGGCGCAGAAGGTCGGCTTCGCCGAGCGAGTAGCCGGCGAGTTCCTGCGCGATCTGCATGACCTGCTCCTGGTAGACGATAACCCCTTGGGTCTCCTTCACCAGATGGTCGATCATGGGATGGATGGAGGCGATCTCCTCCTCGCCATGCTTGCGGGCGTTGTAGATCGGGATGTTCTCCATCGGGCCCGGGCGATAGAGCGCCACCAGCGCGATGATGTCCTCGACGCAGTCGGGCTTCATGCCGATCAGCGCCTTGCGCATGCCGGCACTTTCAACCTGGAAGATGCCGACCGTCTCGCCCCGCGACAGCATGGCGTAGGTCTTTGGGTCGTCGAGCGGAATCTGCGCGAGGTCGATGTCGACGCCGCGCCGGCTGATGAGCTTTACGGCCGTCTGCAGGACGGTGAGCGTCTTCAGGCCGAGGAAGTCGAACTTTACCAGCCCGGCCTGCTCGACATATTTCATGTTGAACTGGGTGACCGGCATGTCCGAACGCGGATCGCGGTACATCGGTACCAGTTCCGACAGCGGGCGGTCGCCGATCACGATACCGGCAGCGTGGGTCGACGCGTGGCGATAGAGGCCTTCCAGCTTCTGCGCCGTGTCGAGAAGCGTCTGGACGATCGGTTCCTTTTCGGCTTCCTCGGCAAAGCGCGGCTCGGCCTCGATGGCATCCTTGAGCTTGACCGGATTGGCCGGGTTGGCCGGCACCATCTTGCATAGCCGGTCGACCTGGCCATAGGGCATCTGCAATACGCGGCCAACGTCGCGCAGCACAGCGCGCGCCTGCAGCGTACCGAAGGTGATGATCTGGCCGACCTGGTCGCGGCCATACTTGCCCTGCACGTACCGGATCACCTCTTCGCGCCGGTCCTGGCAGAAGTCGATGTCGAAGTCCGGCATCGACACGCGGTCCGGGTTGAGGAAGCGCTCGAACAGCAGCGAGAAGCGCAGAGGGTCGACGTCGGTAATGGTGAGCGCATAGGCGACCAGCGAGCCTGCACCCGAGCCGCGGCCAGGCCCGACAGGTATGCCTTGCGCCTTGGCCCATTTGATGAAGTCCGAGACGATGAGGAAGTAGCCCGGGAACTTCATCCGCTGGATGATGCCGATCTCGAACTCCAGGCGCTCGCGATACTGTTCCTCGGTGAAGCCGGCGTAGCGACCGCGCTCCGCGATGCGCTGCGCAAGGCCCTCGCGGGCCTGGCGCGCCAGTTCCTCGGACTCCGCCTTTTCGGCGGCTTCGGCATCGGCCACGTCAGCACCGGCGAAGCGCGGCAGGATCGGTTTCCGTGTCTGCGTGTAGTAGGAGCAGCGCTGGGCGATCTCGATCGTGTTGTCGATCGCTTCGGGCAGATCGGCAAAAAGCTGCGACATCTCCTTCTGCGACTTGAGATAATTGTCCGGCGTCAGGCGGCGCCGATTGTCCTCGGCGACCACGGAGCCTTCCGCGATGGCGATCAGCGCGTCATGTGCCTCATAGTCCTCGCGTGCGGGGAAAAACGACTCGTTGGTGGCGACCAGCGGCAGACGGTGGCGGTAGGCAAGCTCTACCGTCGCGGCCTCGATGGCCCTATCGTAGCCGACCAGACGTTCCAGCTCGACATAAAGGCGGTCGCCGAACATTTCCTGCAGGGCAAGCAGGCGGCTTTCCGCGAGGTCGGCATGGCCGGACTTGATCGCCGTGCCGATGGGCCCGCGTGGTCCGCCGGTGAGGCAGATGATGCCTTCGGACAGATTGCCGATCCAGTCGAGCTTGGCATGTATCGGCTCGCCCGAAGGCGTCTCCAGATAGGCGCGGCTGACGATGCGAACCAGATTGGCGTAGCCGGCCTCGGTCGCGGCGATCAGCACCAGCGAGTGCAGTTCGATGCCCTGCTTGCGGGGGCCGCCATCGTTGCCGTCGCCGAAATCGACGGCAAGCAGGCAGCCGACCACCGGCTGCACGCCATCCTTGGTGGCCTTCTGGGCAAACTCCAGCGCACCGAACAGGTTGTTCGAGTCGGTGACGGCGATGGCCGGCGCTTCGTCCTTCACCGCATGGCCGACGATCTTGCCGAGCGGCAGCGCGCCCTCCAGCAGCGAATAGGCCGAATGCACGCGCAGATGCACAAAGGCGCGCGTCGGCGCTTCAGGCGTCCGCGGTGCGGCGGCACCGGCTTGCGATGCAAGGGCACTCCGCAGAATCGGATCGCGCGGCGGTCGTTCGCTGGTCATCGGCACATCGCTTCAAGAGTCGGATGCAGGCATCTTCGCGAATGAAAATGGCCCGGTCGAGTCCGAACAGATAACGATCACAGGAAGGTGGTTCAACGCGGCATGCGTCCACGACCTAAATATAGTCCTGAATGATTATCGCTCGCGACGGCGCCGAGTGTTCGCAATTGCACACATTCGCCTTCGCAATTGCACAAATATGTGCAACACGGTCGTCCCTACGCCAAGGAGCAGCAGCCATGAGCGCAACCGGACACTCACGCGCGGTAACGCCGCCACAAGTGGTTGCCGCCAAGGGCGGGACGCCACTGGTCTGCCTGACCGCCTACACCACCCCTATGGCGCGGCTCGTCGATGCGCATTGCGACATCGCGCTGGTCGGCGACAGCGTGGGCATGGTTCTCCATGGCCTGCCGTCCACGCTCGGCGTCACCCTCGACATGATGATCATGCATGGCAAGGCGGTGCGGCGCGGGCTGGAACACGCGCTCATGGTCGTGGACATGCCCTTCGGCTCCTATGAGGAAGGGCCGGAACAGGCGTTTCGCAATGCCTCCCGTGTCATGGCCGAAGCCGGCTGCGCGGCGGTGAAGCTCGAAGGCGGCGAGACGATGGCCGAGACGATCCGCTTCCTCACCCGGCGCGGCATTCCCGTCATGGCCCATGTCGGCTTGACCCCGCAGGCCGTCAACACATTTGGCGGCTACACCGTGCAGGGGCGCGGCGAGGCCGCCAGCAGGATTATACGAGATGCCAAGGCCGTCGCGGACGCCGGCGCATTTTCAGTCGTGCTGGAAAAGGTGCCGGAGTCGCTTGCGAGCCGGATCACCAAAGAACTCGCCATTCCCACAATCGGCATCGGCGCGTCGGCTGCATGCGACGGGCAGGTTCTTGTGGTGGACGACATGCTGGGCATGTTCACCGACTTCCGGCCGAAATTCGTCAAGCGCTATGCCGAGTTGGGCACCGAAGCGGCTTCGGCGATCGAGATGTATGCGGCGGAGGTGCGGGCACGGATCTTCCCAGCCGCGGAACACGTATTCGGTGACGCGCCGAAGGCCGTCCCCAAGGGAGACACCCAATGAGCGCACCGATCATCCGCACCCTGGCCGAGATTCGTGCGACGGTCGCGAGATGGCGCCGCGAGGGCGCGAAAGTCGCGGTCGTACCGACCATGGGCGCACTTCACGAGGGGCATCTCAGCCTTGTGCGGGCCGCGCTCTCTCGGGCGGACCGGGTGATCGTCACGCTCTTCGTCAACCCAAAACAGTTCAACAGCGCGGCCGATCTTGCCGCCTATCCGCGTACCGAAAGGGAGGACGCGGCAAAGCTCGGCCCAGTCGGCGCACATGTGCTCTACGCACCAAACGCCGAAGAGATTTATCCTGAGGGCTTTGCCACCACGGTGTCCGTGACGGGCGTCAGCGAAGGCCTGTGTGGCGCGTTCCGGCCCGGCCATTTCGACGGCGTGGCGACGGTGGTAGCAAAACTCTTCCTGCAGACTGGTGCCGACGTGGCGCTGTTCGGCGAGAAGGACTATCAGCAACTACATGTGGTCAAGCGCATGGCGCGCGATCTCGATATCCCGATCGAGGTCGTCGGCTGCCCGACGGTGCGCGAGGCCGACGGCTTGGCGATGTCGTCGCGAAATGTCCGGCTGTCAGAAGCGGAGCGTGCAGTTGCCTCGAAGCTGCCGCAGATACTGTTTGCGACCGCCGAACGCCTTGCCGCAGGCGCACCTCTAGCTTCGACGCTGGAGGGAGCGAAAGCAGCCATCCTGACCGCCGGCTTCCGCGAGGTCGAATATCTGGAATTGCGCGCAGAGGCCGACCTTTCGCCGCTTGACCATCTCGACCGCCCTGCCCGCCTGCTGGTCGCGGCGTGGCTCGGCGAAACGCGGCTCATCGACAATGTCGAGGTCGGCGCTGCACGTTCGAATTGAGGTTTGCCGCGCCGGACCGAGTCAGGCGCGGCGTTCCCTCACGCGAACTCCATGATCACCGCATCGACGGCGAGGCTGTCGCCTGGCTTTGCGACGATTTTTTCCACTGTCAGGTCGCGGTCGGCGCGGAGAACATTCTCCATCTTCATCGCCTCGACCACCGCAAGCGTCTCGCCCGCCTTGACCTCCTGGCCTTCGGTCACCGCGATGGAAACGACCAGCCCCGGCATCGGGCAAAGCAGCAGGTTCGACGTATCCGGCGCAACCTTTACCGGCATCAGCTTGTCGAGAGCGGCCGTGCGCGGCAGCATGGTGCGGGTTGTGACCGACAGGCCCCTCCAGGCGATGCGGGCGCCGTTGAGAATGGGCCTGATCTGTGCGGCAACAACGCGCCCACCGACCGTTCCGCGCCACACCGGCTCACCGAGACGCCAGTCCGAAACCACTGTCTGCGGCTCGCCGCCGGCGACCGAGAGATCGATTTCCATCGGGATCGAAACCATGCCTTCGCCGATGGACACCGGGATATATTCATCATCCAGGCGAACCACCCATTCGGGCTTCAGCACACCCGAATGCGGTGCCAGCCGTCCGGTCAGCCTGTCCAGGCGGTCTCGGCGCAGAAGCTCGATCACGGTCGCCACGCAAGCGAGCACCGCTTTTTCCTCGTCGTTCGGCTTCATCGGTGTAAAGCCGTCCGGATATTCCTCGGCGATGAAGCCAGTCGAAAGCCGTCCTTCGCGCCAGCGCGGATGCTGCATCAGCGCCGAGAGAAACGGGATGTTGTGCTCGATGCCGTCGACCACGAACTCGTCCAGCGCTTCCGACATGGCGTCGATGGCTTCGAGCCGGGTCGGCGCCCATGTGCAGAGTTTTGCGATCATCGGATCGTAAAACATCGAGATTTCCGAACCTTCCGTCACGCCCGTGTCATTGCGGACGACGATGTCACCGAACTTTCCCTCTTCCGGCGGAAGGTAACGGGTCAACCGGCCGATGGACGGCAGGAAGTTGCGATACGGGTCTTCGGCATAGAGCCGGCTTTCCACCGCCCAGCCGTTCAGCCTCACGTCGTCCTGGCGGATCGCCAGTCTCTCGCCGGCGGCGATGTCGATCATCTGCTCGACGAGGTCAACGCCAGTAACGAGCTCCGTCACGGGGTGCTCCACCTGCAGGCGGGTGTTCATTTCGAGGAAATAAAAATTGCGGTCGCGGTCGACGATGAATTCCACCGTGCCCGCGCTCTGGTAGTCGAAGGCTTTCGCCAGCGCCACAGCCTGCTCGCCCATGGCGCGCCGCGTCTTCTCGTCGAGGAAAGGCGATGGGGCCTCCTCTACAACCTTCTGGTTGCGGCGCTGGATCGAGCATTCGCGCTCGCCGAGATAGATCGCATTGCCATGCGCGTCGGCCAGAACCTGGATTTCGATGTGGCGCGGGTCGACGATGAATTTTTCGATGAAGACGCGATCGTCGCCGAATGAGCTCTTTGCTTCGGAGCGGGCGCGCTCAAAACCGTCGCGCACCTCGGCCTTGTCCCAGGCGATGCGCATGCCCTTGCCACCACCACCGGCAGAGGCCTTGATCATCACCGGATAGCCGATCTCGCCGGCGATCCGCTCGGCATGGTCGGCATTTTCGATCACGCCGAGATAGCCCGGGACGGTGCTGACCCTGGCCTCATTGGCGAATTTCTTCGATTCGATCTTGTCGCCCATGGCGCGGATGGCCTTGGGTTTTGGGCCGATGAAGACGATGCCCTCGTTTTCCAGCGCCTCGCAGAAGGAAGCGCGCTCGGAGAGGAAGCCGTAGCCCGGATGCACGGCCTCGGCGCCGGTCGCCTTGCAGGCTTCGATGATCTTCTCCGCCACCAGATAGCTCTGCGCCGCCGGCGCCGGGCCGATATGCACCGCCTCGTCGGCCATTTCGACATGCACGGCATCTCGGTCAGCGTCCGAATAGACGGCGACCGTGGCGATGCCCATCCGCCGGGCGGACTTGATGACGCGGCAGGCGATCTCGCCGCGATTGGCGATCAGTATCTTCTTGAACATGGAGGCACTTTTCCTCTGATGGCCGAATTGTTTTATGGACTATCCGGCCATGCCTCAAGTGCCGGTGTCGTGGGCCAGGGTAGAAGCGGGATGTCAAAAATGCTTGTCGCGCTCGAAGGGGCCGAAGCGCACGCCGGAGGTGACCAGATAGGCTGCCGTCCAGCCCACGATCAGAAGGCCGGTCACGCCCTCGAGCGAAGATAGCAGACGCCATGTCTTGGCGGGCGCCACGTCGTTGAAGCCGATGGTCGCGAAGGTGGATGCAGAAAAATAGAAGGCCGTGTCGAAATCCTGGAACGCGCCGACGATGCGCATTCCCGCCGCCCATATCGCAATCTCCACGCCCACGAGAATGAACAGCCCCACCGCCAGCAAGGCCATGGCCACGACCGTCTCGCCCTGCTTCCCATTCAACACGGGGTGGGCCAGAAGGAACGAAACCATATGGGTGAGTGCGATGAGACCGGCGGCATGGACCAGAAATGTGATGACGTCAAAAACCGTCGCAAGTGCGAGATTTGCCAGCATCCATAAACCTATAGGGTAGAAGTTGGCCCTGCTATGGCAAAATGGGGACATTTCGCCTAATCAGGCTAGGGCGCGTCAAAGCGCCAGCAACTGACATTTTGAGACCGATTACCCAGGAGGAATTGCCTGATGAAGACTCGCGCCGCCGTGGCCGTGGCAGCCGGAAAGCCGCTGGAGATCATGGAAGTCGACCTGGAAGGGCCGCGCGAGGGCGAAGTCCTCGTGGAGATCAAGGCGACCGGCATTTGCCACACCGACGAGTTCACCCTTTCGGGTGCCGATCCGGAAGGCATCTTCCCGGCGATTCTGGGCCATGAAGGCGCCGGCGTCGTGGTCGATGTCGGCAAGGGCGTCACCTCGCTCAAGAAGGGCGACCATGTCATCCCGCTCTACACGCCCGAGTGCCGCACCTGCCCGTCTTGCCTCAGCCGCAAGACGAACCTGTGCACGGCCATCCGCTCGACGCAGGGCCAGGGCCTGATGCCCGACGGCACCAGCCGCTTCTCGATCGGCAAGGACAAGATCTTTCACTATATGGGCTGCTCGACCTTCTCGAACTTCACCGTTCTGCCCGAAATCGCGCTGGCCAAGGTCAACCCCGACGCGCCCTTCGACAAGATCTGCTACATCGGCTGCGGCGTCACCACCGGCATCGGCGCAGTCATCAACACGGCAAAGGTCGAGATCGGCTCGACCGCCATCGTCTTCGGTCTCGGCGGCATCGGCCTCAACGTCATCCAGGGCCTGCGTCTTGCCGGCGCCGACATGATCATCGGCGTCGACCTCAACAACGACAAGAAGGAATGGGGCGAGCGCTTCGGCATGACCCATTTCGTCAATCCGAAGGAAGTCGACGGCGACATCGTGCCCTACCTGGTCAACATGACCAAGCGCGGAGCCGACCAGATCGGCGGCGCCGACTATACGTTCGACTGCACGGGCAATGTGAAGGTCATGCGCCAGGCGCTCGAATCGGCGCATCGCGGCTGGGGTGAATCGATCATCATCGGCGTGGCCGGCGCCGGCCAGGAGATCTCGACCCGTCCGTTCCAGCTCGTTACCGGCCGCACCTGGAAGGGCACGGCCTTCGGCGGCGCGCGCGGCCGCACCGACGTGCCGAAGATCGTCGACTGGTACATGGAAGGCAAGATCCAGATCGATCCGATGATCACGCACACCATGCCGTTGGAAGACATCAACAAGGGCTTTGACCTGATGCACGAAGGCAAGTCCATCCGCTCGGTGGTGGTCTACTAAGCCGAGACAGCGCCATGCCGGACCCGATCATCTATGTCGATGCCGACGCCTGCCCGGTGAAGGCGGAAGCCGAGAAGGTCGCGGACCGGCTGGGACTGGTGGTCACCTTCGTGTCCAACGGGGGCTTGCGCCCCTCGCGTGACCCGATGGTGCGCCATGTCGTGGTTTCCAAGGGCGCGGATGCGGCCGACGACTGGATCGTCGAGCATGCGCGCCCCAACGACATCGTCGTGACGGCCGACATTCCATTGGCCGCACGGAGTGTGGCGCTCGGCGCTCATGTGCTTGGCGTGACCGGAAAGCCCTTCACGCCCGAGACGATCGGCATGGCCGTCGCCATGCGGGACCTGAAGCAGCATCTGCGTGAGACCGGCGAAAGCAAAGGCTACAACGCCTCCTTCACCCCCCAGGATCGTTCGCGCTTCCTGGGCGCGCTTGACCAGATGGCGCGGCGTGCGCTGGAGGCAGCTCACAAAGGAGAGGACATGAAATGAAGCCTTTCGGCCGCCATGTGATCTTCCTGGTCAGCGCTACCGTCGGGATCATAGCGTTCGTCATCGCCCTGGTGGTGAAACATCCGCTCGCCTATTCGATCGGCGCGAATGCGTATTTCATCTCCTACATCGCTCTGGTGTTGCGGCAGATGCCGCGTCTCACGCCCGACTTCCTGAGCCGCCGCGCTCAGCAGGCGGACGAGCCGGTCTGGATCATCTTCCTGGTAACGCTCGCGGTGGTGTGCATTGCGATCGGATCGCTCTTCGTGCTGATGAACGCAAAGCGGATTCCGCATCCCTACTGGCTTGCATTCGCAATGTTTTCGCTGCCGCTCGGATGGTTCACCATCCATTGCATGGCAGCGCTGCACTACGCCAACCTCTACTGGAAGGGCGACAAGGTCCCCGAATCCGACGACACGCGCAGCAGGAAACCGGCCGGCGGGCTCGAGTTTCCGGGAACCAGCAGGCCGTGCGGCTGGGATTTCCTCTACTTCGCCCTCGTGATCGGCATGACGGCCCAGACTGCCGACACAGGCATCACCAAGACGGCCATGCGCACCTCTGCGATGGTTCATTCGATCATTTCGTTCTTCTACAACACGGTGATCGTCGCAGCCGCGGTCAACCTCGTCGTGTCACTGGCGGGCTGAGAACCTGTTTTGCGAAACCGGCTCCGCATGATATCGTGGTGATATCATTTGCCAGGAGGCGCCCATGGGCAGCATGGTCATCAGGAACATTCCCGACGATGTGCTCGAGAGTTTCAAGGCTCGCGCCAGAGCCGAGGGAAAGTCGGCGGAGCAAATGGCTCGCGATGTGATTGCGCGCGAAGCCGGAATGACCCCACAAGAAGCCTGGGCAACCATCGACGCGATCCGGGCAGACAGTAAGCCCGTAGACCTCGATACGGCCTTGAGGATCATGGAAGAAGCGCGCGCCGAGCGGGACGGAACAGACGATGATCGTTGACGCAAGCGTTACTGTTTCCTGGCTCGTCAAAACACCGTTCTCCGAACCCGCAAGCCGACTGCGTTCTGCCCGATGCGCCGCACCGGATTTGATGCTAGTTGAGGCGACGAATGCGCTGCTCAAATATGCCCGCATCGACATGATTTCACTGGATGGCATTCTCGCTGGGATTGAGGCGCTGAAGGTCGCCGTTTCGCAGTTTGTTCCTGATCATCAACTTCTTCCATCCGCGACCAGGATCGCGGCGAAGAATGGACACAAGATCTACGACTGCCTCTATCTCGCCCTCGCGCTCGAAAGACGCGAGACGCTCATCACCGCCGACCGGCGCCTGGCGGCGCTTGCCGGCACGCTCAACATACCAACCGAACTGATCGAGCCTATTTCATGAAAACCATTTCCACCGCGAAGTCCCATGGCGGCGTCCAGGGCGTCTACTCCCACGCTTCCGAGGCCTGCGCCTGCGACATGACTTTCGCCGTGTTCGTGCCGCCGCAGGCCAAGGATGGCCCCTGCCCGGTCGTCTGGTATCTGTCGGGCCTCACCTGCACGCATCAGAACGTGATGGACAAGGGCGAATACCGTCGCCTCGCCGCCGAGTTCGGCCTGATCGTGGTCTGCCCGGACACCAGCCCGCGCGGCGAGAGCGTTCCGGACGAGAAGGATAATTGGCAGTTCGGCTGCGGCGCCGGTTTCTATCTCGACGCCACGCAGGCGCCGTTCTCGACCAACTACCGCATGTATTCCTACATCACCGAGGAGTTGCCGGCGCTCATCGCCAAGGAGTTCCCCGCCGACATGACGCGCCAGGCCATCTTCGGCCACTCCATGGGCGGCCACGGCGCGCTGACCATCGCGCTGAAAGACCCGGAGCGCTTCAAGAGCTGCTCGGCCTTCGCCCCGATCACCCGGCCCATGGTCGCCGGCTGGTCCAGGCCGGCCTTCGAAAAATACCTCGGCACCGACGAAGCCGCATGGCGCGCCTATGACGCCGTCGCCCTGATCGAAGACGGCAAGCGCTTCCCGGAATTCCTGGTCGACCAGGGATCAGCCGACGGCTTCCTCGAAGACGGCCTGCGGCCCTGGCTGTTGGACGAGGCCTGCAAGGCCGCCGGAATCCCGCTTAAGCTGAACATGCGCGAAGGCTACGATCACTCGTATTTCTTCATCTCGACCTTCATGGACGACCACCTGCGCTGGCACGCCGAAAGACTTGCCAAGTAACGGCTGAGTCGCGACATTGTCATTGCCGCGACGAAACCCGTGAATGCCCATCTGCCTGGGCTGTTGTAATATTGCACCTAACGACATGGCGGGAATCCGTGCGTCGGGAGGTCCAGGCAGATGAAAAGCGCGACGTTTACGGAGGTGCAGCCGAACGCGGAGCCCGCACCGGTAAAGACCGGTACCGTGATCTATCGCCAGTCGGCCTGGACCCGCCTCACCCACTGGATTTGGGCGATTGCCATCTTCTTCCTGCTGCTGAGCGGCCTGCAGATCTTCAACGCGCACCCCGCTCTCTATATCGGCAAGCAGTCGGGCTTCGCCTTCGACAACAGTGTCCTGCGGTTCACAGCCGAGGATACCCCCGCCGGCCCCAAGGGCTACACGACAGTCTTCGGCCACCGTTTCGATACGACGGGTGTGTTCGGCCTCTCCGGCCCTGCAAGCGATCGCGAAGCGCGTGGCTTTCCCAGCTGGGCGACGATCCCCTCCTATCAGGACCTCGCGACCGGTCGCGTCATCCACTTCTTCTTCGCCTGGGTTCTGTCGATCACGCTACTGCTGTGGCTGATCGCCAGCCTGATCAACGGGCACATACGCCGTGACCTAGCGCCACGTGGCGAAGATATCAGGCACCTGCCGCGCGACATCGCCGATCATGCACGGCTGCGCTTCCACCACACGGGTCGCTACAACACGCTGCAGAAGTTTTCGTACGGCATCGTGCTGTTCATCCTGCTGCCGCTGATGATCCTCACCGGCCTTGCCATGTCGCCGAGCATGGACTCGGTGATCCCGTTCCTGACCGACATTCTGGGCGGGCGCCAGACCGCGCGCACCATCCATTTCACGGTCATGGTGCTGCTGGTTCTCTTCTTCGTCGTGCATATCGTGATGGTGCTGGCTGCCGGCCCGATCAACGAACTTCGCTCGATCATCACCGGCTGGTACCGGACCGATCCGCCGACCGGCGAGAAGGAGACGTGACAATGCCGGGATTTCGCATCAACCGCCGCCGCTTCCTGACCGGCGCCGCCCTCGGCGCCTCCGGGATCGCGCTTGCAGGCTGCGATGCCTTCGATTCGGTCTCCGACACCGACAACAAGGTGCGCCATGTGCTGGAGCGCGCCAACGACCTGACCTATCGCGTGCAGCGCCTGCTGGGCGGCCGCAATTCCTTGGCACAGGAATACACGGAGGCCGACATCCGCCAGCCACAGCGCCCCAACGGTTCGACCGCACCTGACGACGACACCTACAAAGGCCTGCTGGCAAACAATTTCGCCGACTGGCGGCTGGAGATAACCGGACTGGTCGAAAATCCGCTGTCGCTGTCGCGCGAACAGCTGATGGCCATGCCCTCGCGCACCCAGATAACCCGTCACGACTGCGTCGAGGGCTGGAGTTGCATCGCCAAATGGACGGGCGTGCCGCTGTCGCTGGTTCTGGACGAAGCCAAGGTCAAGCCGCAGGCACGCTATGCGGTGTTCTATTGCCTCGACAACATCGATCAGGATGAGGACGGCCCGATCAAATATTACGGCTCGGTCGACATGGTCGATGCTCGTCACCCGCAGACGATCCTCGCCTATGGCCTGAACGGCGGCCCGCTGCCGGTCGAGAACGGCGCGCCGCTGCGCGTGCGGGTTGAGCGCCAGCTCGGCTACAAGATGCCGAAATATCTTAGCAAGATCGAGCTGGTCGACAGTTTTGGTGATATCGGCGACGGCCGCGGCGGCTATTGGGAAGACCGCGGCTACGACTGGTATGGCGGCATCTGAAGAGACACCCGATTCGGGTACGCTCCGCTTGCACCGGGAATCAGAAAACTCCCCTAAAGACAGGCGTTTACACGATTTTATCGGCGTAAACTTGCCATCGGGGAACCCCTCCTCCATGCTTGCTGCACCGCACACAACTCCGGATGCGGCATCATCCAAGCACACCACAGGAGGCAGATCGGGTGTCCGACACCACGAATATCTACGACGAAATCCCGGACTTCGACACCATCGGCGGCCACCTTTCCAAGGCGCGCGACGTCAGCGGCATGAGTGCCAAGCAGCTCGCCTTGCGGCTTGGCGTAAAAACCTCGACCATCAAGGCTTGGGAGAGCGACCGTTCACAGCCCGGCGCGCATCGCCTCAACACGCTCTGCGGCCTCCTGAGCGTCAGCGTATCCTGGGTGCTTCACGGCGTGGGCGCTGCCCCCGTGGAAGCCGAAGACGAGGGCGATGATCTCGAGGCGCTCGGCTCGCGGCTCGATAAGCTTCGACACCTGCACGCCGAAACCGGCAATCTCATCCGCCGGCTGCAGAACGACATGGATCGCCTGGGCACAAACTGAACGGTAGAACAGGCTCAGAATTTCAAGGTATTTCCTGCCCGGCCGACATCAAATTCGCGTTTCCGTCGCATGGGACGTGACAAAGTGTCGGCCATGGGCTAGCTATGAGTCGTCTAGGGTTTGGAAACGAACTCTACCTGTTTGCGGGAGAGAACAGCACAAAGCTGTCGCCGAAGGGGAAATCGCCCGAAATCTCTCAGGCAAAAGAACCGTCAACGGGAAAGACACTCTGGAAAGTCGGGACTAGCTCCCGCGCCGAAGGTGTAAGCGTCGCCGACAGAGTTCCGGTTGCGCGAGTCTCTCAGGCTTCAGACAGAGGGGCACGGAATGGCCGCCGTTAGCGGCCGCTTGCGTGCGACTCTGGAGATGTCATGACGGGCGCCACCACCAGAACTCTTCCTCTCGACGACTTGCATCGTGCCGCAGGAGCGCGCTTTGGCGCCTTCGCCGGCTGGTCGATGCCTCTCACCTACCCCGCCGGCGTGATGGCCGAGCACCAGCACACGCGTGAGCATGTCGGCCTGTTCGACATCTCGCATATGAAGCTTATCGAGGTCTCCGGCCCGGATGCTGCGGCATTGCTGTCCAAGGCCTGCCCACTCGATGCGGCCGCGCTTGGCGAGCGCCAGTCGAAATACACCTTCCTGCTCAACGAACAGGCCGGCATCATCGACGACCTGATCATCACCCGGCTCGGCGCCGAGCGCTTCATGGTCGTGGCCAATGCCGGCAATGCCGCGCTCGACGAGGCGCATCTGCGCGAACTCGCCGCGGGCTTCAACTGCACCATCAACCCGCTCGACCGTGTCTTCCTGGCCATCCAGGGCCCCGATGCCTGGGCTGCGCTCGCGCGCGCCGGCATCGAGACCGGCGAACTTGTGTTCATGCACGGCTTCGAGCCGCGCAAGGACTGGTTCGTGAGCCGTTCCGGTTACACCGGCGAAGACGGTTTTGAGATCGGCCTTCCGGAAGCAGATGCCCGCAAGCTGCTCGAAACATTGCTCGCCGACGAGCGCGTCATGTGGATCGGCCTTGCCGCCCGCGACAGCCTGCGGCTGGAAGCCGGGCTCTGCCTGCATGGTCAGGACATCACCGACGAGATCAACCCGGTGAACGCCGGGCTGATGTGGGCCATCACCAAAGGCGTGCGCGCCGATGGTCAGTTCGTCGGCGCCGAGGCGCTGCGCGCGGCACTCGAAAGGGGTTCGTCCGAAAAGCGCGTCGGCCTGAAGCCGCAGGGCCGTCAGCCGGTCCGCGCCGGCGCCCAGCTTTTCGATGAAGCCGGCAACGCCGTCGGCCGCGTCACCTCCGGCGGCTTTGGGCCGTCCGTCGGTTCGCCGGTGGCCATGGGCTACGTCTCGGCCCCGCTCGCCAACGCCGAAACAAAACTCTTCGCCGACGTGCGTGGCACGAAGGTTCCCGTCGATATCCACCCAATGCCCTTCACGCAGCATCGCTACCGCAAAGGATGAATTTCTCATGGCAACTACCTATTTTACCGATGATCACGAATGGATCCGCGTCGAGGGCGGCGTAGCGACTGTCGGCATCACCGACTATGCGCAGGAGCAGCTCGGCGATCTGGTCTTCGTGGAACTGCCCGAGAAGGGCCGCAAGCTGGCCAAGGGCGACGTCGCCGTCGTCGTCGAGTCCGTCAAGGCGGCGTCCGACGTCTATGCGCCGGTCGACGGCGAGATCATCGATGCCAATGAAGCGCTGTCTTCCGACCCGGCGCTGGTGAATTCAGCCGCCACCGGAGACGGCTGGTTGTGGAAGATGAAACTGGCCGACGAAGGCCAGCTCACGGGCCTGCTCGACGAGGCAGGCTACAAAGCCCTGATTGGATAAGGACAAAGGTGACTGAATGACCACCGCTCCCTACCCCTTCGAGACGCGCCATGTCGGCCCGAGCACGGCCGATGCGCGCGCGATGCTGGCCGTGCTCGGCGTGCCTTCCCTTGAGACGCTGATCTCCCAGGCCGTGCCGAAGTCGATCCGGCTTGACCGTGCGCTGAACCTGCCGGCACCCGCCAGCGAGGCGGATGCGCTGGCCGAACTTTCGGCCAAGATGGCGAAGAACACGGTGCTGAAGAGCTTTATCGGCGCCGGCTATCACGGGTGCCGGGTGCCACCGGTCGTTCAGCGCAACCTGTTCGAGAACCCGGCCTGGTACACGGCCTATACGCCGTACCAGTCGGAAATCAGCCAGGGTCGCCTGGAACTGCTGTTCCACTTCCAGACGCTGGTGACGGAGCTGACCGGCCTGCCGGTCGCTTCTGCTTCGCTGCTGGACGAGGCGACCGCCGTGGCCGAGGCCGTCGGCATCGCCTTCCGCCATCACCGCGAAAAGCGCGCCGAGGTCGTTCTGGCAGGTGAACTGCACCCGCAGACACTCGACGTGGTGAAGACCCGCGCCGAGCCGCTGGGCATGACCATCGGCGCGACCGAGATCGGCGAGAACACCGCCGCGCTCATCGTTTCGTGGCCTGACACTCTTGGCGTCTATGGCGACCATGCCGCGACAATCGAGAAGGCCAAGGCTGCCGGCGCGATCGTCATCTTCGTCGCCGACCCGCTGGCGCTCACCATCTCCGAGGCTCCTGCCAAGCTCGGCGCCGATATCGCCGTCGGCCCGATGCAGCGCTTCGGCGTTCCGATGGGCTTTGGCGGCCCGCACGCCGCTTACTGCGCCGTCTCCCACAAGCTGACCCGCCTCATGCCGGGCCGCCTTGTGGGTCAGTCCACGGACGCCGATGGACGCCCCGGCTATCGCCTGGCGCTTCAGACCCGCGAGCAGCATATCCGCCGCGACAAGGCGACCTCCAACATCTGCACCGCGCAGGCGCTGCTGGCCAACATGGCAGCCTCCTACGCCATCTGGCACGGCCCGCAGGGCCTGCAGTCGATCGCCTCGCAGGTCCAGATGCTGGCCGAGCGGTTCGCCCAGGGCCTCAAGACTGCCGGCGTGGAAGTGGCGGGCGCTCGCCGCTTCGACACGATAACCGTCGTCACGAAGGGCAAGGCGAAGGAAATCGCCGCTGTCGCCGAGAAGGACGGCCGCCTGCTGCGCGTTGTCGATGAGAACAGCGTTGGCGTGACCTTCGACGAAACCTCGACGGAAGCTGACCTTGTGGCCATCGCGGCTCTGTTCGGAGCTACACCTGCCGCAACCGACAAGGTAACCGTGCCGGCCAATCCGCGCGGAAAGGGTTTTCTGACCCAGCCGGTTTTCCATGAAAACCGCTCCGAGACGGATATGATGCGCTTCCTGCGCCGGCTCGCCGACAAGGATCTCGCGCTCGACCGCGCCATGATCCCGCTCGGCTCCTGCACCATGAAGCTCAATGCCGCCGCCGAAATGATGCCGGTGAGCTGGCCGTCGGTCGCCAACCTGCATCCCTTCGCGCCCGCCGCCCACTCGGCCGGCTATCGCGAGATGATCGGCGACCTGGACGCCTGGCTTTCGGAGATCACCGGCTTCGACGCCGTGTCGCTGCAGCCGAATGCTGGCAGCCAGGGCGAATATGCTGGCCTCCTGGCAATCCGCCACTACCACCAGTCGCGCGGCGACCATCACCGCAACGTCTGCCTCATCCCGTCCTCGGCGCACGGCACCAACCCTGCCAGCGCCGCCATGGCAGGCATGACCGTGGTCGTGGTGCGCTGCAACGAGGACGGCAATGTCGACGTCGAGGACCTGAAGGCCAAGGCAGTCGAGCATGCCCAGAACCTCGCGGCGCTGATGATCACCTACCCCTCGACACATGGTGTGTTCGAGGAAGGCATCCGCGACATCTGCGCGGTCATCCATGAGAATGGCGGGCAGGTCTACCTCGATGGCGCAAACCTCAACGCCCTGGTCGGGCTGGCCCGTCCGGGCGACATCGGCGCCGATGTCTGCCACATGAACCTGCACAAGACGTTCTGCATCCCGCATGGCGGCGGCGGCCCCGGCGTCGGCCCGATCGGCGTCAAGGCTCACCTGAAGCCCTACCTGCCGGGCCATGTCGCGGAAGGCTCGGTGCACGCTGTTTCGGCTGCCCCCTTCGGCAGCGCGTCGATCCTGCCCATCACCTGGATGTATATCCGCATGATGGGTGCGTCGGGCCTGAAGCACGCCACCGAGACGGCGATCCTCAGCGCCAACTACATCGCCGCAAGGCTCGAGCCGCACTTCCCGGTGCTGTTCAAGGGTCGCAACGGCCGCGTGGCGCATGAGTGCATCCTCGACACCCGAGTGCTGAAGGACAGCGCCGGCGTCACCGTCGAGGACGTCGCCAAGCGCCTCATCGACTACGGCTTCCATGCCCCGACCATGTCGTGGCCGGTTGCCGGGACGCTGATGGTCGAGCCGACCGAGTCCGAGCCCAAGCACGAGGTCGACCGCTTCTGCGAGGCGATGATCTCGATTGCCGACGAGGCGCAGAAGGTCGCGGCAGGCGTGTGGCCGCAGGAGGACAATCCGCTGGTCAACGCACCGCACACCGCGGCCGAAGCTCTGGCCAGCGACTGGAAGCATCCCTACTCGCGACTTGAGGCCGCCTATCCGGCTGGCAATGCAGACACGGCGGCAAAATACTGGCCGCCCGTGTCCCGCATTGACAATGTCGGCGGCGACCGCAATCTGGTGTGCTCTTGCCCGCCGATGACGGACTACATCAACGCAGCTGAGTAAACGCATCCGAACGGCGGCGGTGCGGATACGCATCGCCGCCGTTTTTTTTATATGATCAGGCTTTCCACCCGTTTTCGTGTCATCGCCGCCTCCATGGCTTTTGTCGCAGGCTTCGTGGATGCGCTGGGCTTCGTCCATCTCGGCGGCTTCTTCGTCTCCTTCATGAGCGGCAATTCCACCCGGCTCGGCGTCGGGCTGGCTGACCGCCTGCCGGACGCGCTGATCCCCTTGGGGCTCATCATCCTTTTTGTAGGCGGGGTGGTGCTGAGCACCATGTTCAGGCATCGCTTCGATTGGATGCACAGCAACCACGTGGCTTTCGGCGTAGCGGCGCTTCTGGCAGCCGCGGCTCTGCTTGCCTTGCTCGATTTCGACCGCGTCGCCATCCTGCTCACGCCGATCGCGATGGGTGCCATGAACACGTGCTTCGTGCGCGATGGCGAGGTCAGCGTCGGCGTGACCTACATGACCGGAACACTCGTAAAATTCGGACAGCGGCTTGGCACGGCACTGGCCGGCGGCGACCGGTGGGCTTGGACGCCATATCTGCTGCTCTGGCTCGGCCTGATGACCGGTGCGATCTGCGGCGCGCTGAGCTATCCGATCGTCGGCCTTCAGGGGCTGTGGCTTCCGGCGCTTGCGCTTTTCGTACTTGGCACGGTCGTCGACTTCCGCAACGGCGTCGAAAAGGCCGCATGAGGAGCAAGAGGGCTTTCCGACATGAATTCCGCCTCTAGCTCTTGAGCCTACCAGGCCTCACGCCTATAGAAAGCCAGCGATTTCCCTATGAACGGAACGGGAACCCTGTCGCGCGCGGCTCAAAGCGTGGCAGTATCGCATTCAATCGAATCACTGGAAATCCGTACGCCCTATGGACGACAGCAACGACCTTTTCGCCAATATCGGCAAGCAGCCTTCGGTCCCCACCGCGCGCGCGGAAAATCCGCAGGCGCAGCCAGCCGCCAAGCGCGCGCCGCAGCAGCAGCCCAAGGACGGCAGCGAAAGCTATAGCGCAGCCGACATTGAAGTCCTGGAAGGACTGGAGCCGGTACGCCGGCGGCCCGGCATGTATATTGGCGGCACCGACGAAAAGGCTCTGCATCACCTCTTTGCGGAAGTCATCGACAACTCGATGGACGAAGCGGTGGCTGGACACGCCACGTTCATCGAGGTGGAGCTCGGCGCTGACGGCTTCCTGACCGTGACCGACAACGGGCGCGGCATCCCTGTCGACCCGCATCCGAAATTCAAGAAGCCGGCACTCGAAGTCATTCTCACGACGCTGCATTCCGGCGGCAAGTTCGACTCCAAGGTCTATGAGACCTCGGGCGGCCTGCATGGCGTTGGCGTCTCCGTGGTCAACGCGCTTTCCGACCACCTAGAGGTCGAGGTGGCGCGCGGCCGGCAACTTTACCGGCAGCGTTTCTCGCGCGGCAAGCCGCTTGGCGAGCTGGAGCACCTCGGCGACGTGCACAATCGCCGCGGCACCAGGACTCGCTTCCATCCGGATGCCGAGATTTTCGGGAGCGCCAAGTTCGAGCCGGCGCGGCTCTACCGCATGACGCGCTCGAAGGCCTATCTGTTCGGCGGCGTCGAGATTCGCTGGATCTGCGATCCGCTTCTGATCAAGGAGAAGGACGAGACGCCGGCCAAGGCGACCTTGCATTTCCCCGGCGGCCTGAAAGACTATCTCGCCGCCTCGCTCAACGGCGAGATGCAGGTCACACGCGAAATCTTCGCCGGCAAGAGCGAGCGCCAGAGCGGCCACGGCTCGATGGAATGGGCCGTGACCTGGTTTGGTGGCGACGGTTTCCTGAATTCCTACTGTAACACCATCCCGACCGGCGATGGCGGCACGCATGAGACCGGCTTCCGCAACGTGCTGACGCGCGGCCTCAAGGCCTATGCCGAACTGGTCGGCAACAAGCGCGGCGCGGCCATCACCAGCGAAGACGTGATGATCTCGGCCGCCGGCATGCTGTCGGTGTTCATCCGCGAGCCGGAATTCGTCGGCCAGACCAAGGACAAGCTGGCGACGATCGAAGCGCAGCGCCTGGTCGAAACCGCCGTGCGCGATCCGTTCGACCACTGGCTCGCCGACAACCCGCAGGAAGCCACCAAGCTTCTGGAATGGGTGATTGCGCGCGCCGACGAACGCCTGCGCCGCCGCCAGGAAAAGGAAGTGTCGCGCAAGAGCGCGGTGCGCAAGCTGCGCCTGCCCGGCAAGCTCGCCGACTGCACGCAGAACGCCGCAGCGGGCGCCGAGCTGTTCATTGTCGAGGGTGACTCGGCAGGTGGCTCGGCCAAGCAGGCGCGCGACCGGTCGATGCAGGCAATTTTGCCGCTGCGCGGAAAAATCCTCAACGTCGCCAGCGCCGGCAACGACAAGCTGGCTTCCAACCAGCTGATCGGCGACCTTATCCAGGCGCTTGGTTGCGGCACGCGCTCGAAGTACCGCGAGGAAGACCTGCGCTACGACCGCGTGATCATCATGACCGACGCCGACGTGGACGGCGCGCACATCGCCTCGCTGCTCATCACCTTCTTCTACCAGGAGATGCCGCAGCTCATCCACGGCGGCCATCTCTACATGGCCGTGCCGCCACTCTACCGCCTTAGCCAGGGCGGCAAGACCGCCTATGCCCGCGACGACGCCCACAAGGACGAGCTATTGCGCACCGAGTTCACCGGCCGCGGCAAGATCGAGATCGGCCGCTTCAAGGGCCTGGGCGAGATGATGGCCTCGCAGCTGAAGGAAACCACGATGGATCCGAAGAAGCGCACGCTGCTGCGCGTCGACATCGTGGAAGACGAGGAAACGACAAAGTCCTCGGTCGAAGCGCTGATGGGCACCAAGCCGGAAGCGCGCTTCCGCTTCATCCAGGATCGCGCCGAGTACGCGCAGGAACTGGACATCTGATAGAAGCGACGTCCAGACAGGCAAGACCATGAACAGGCCAGAGCATGATCCCGAAAAGTCGCAGACTTTTCGGACGAGGTCATGGCTCAGAAACAAGAGCTTGGAGCGGGATGGCGATGCAACGAGACGCCACCTCGCATTGAGCCTGCGAAGATTTCCGGCGAGCCTCAGGAGCTTGATCCGGCCGACCCGTGCGGACTGGGTCTTTGCCATCCGCACCACGGCCGCCGGGTTGCTTGCGCTCTTCATTGCATATGCGCTGGAGCTGGAGCAGCCCCAGTGGGCGATGATGACGGTGTTCATCGTCTCCCAACCTGTGGCGGGCATGGTGCTGGCCAAGGGTTTTTTTCGGTTGCTCGGCACGCTCGTGGGCGCGCTCGCGGCCGTCTCCATCTCCGTCGCCGTTGGCGGCAGCCCCTGGCTGTTCGTTGCCGTGCTGGCGATCTGGATCGGGCTCTGCACCTTCGCGGCTTCGTTGCTGCGCAATCCGGAGGCTTATGGCGCAGCGTTAGCGGGCTATACAGCCGCGATCATCGCCATGCCGGCGTTCGGCCACCAACATCTTGCCGTCGAGCTTGCCGTCGCTCGCTGTACGGAGATCATGCTGGGTATCGTCTGCGCCGGTATTGCCAGTCGGCTGATCTTGCCGCAGCTTGCGCGCGACGCGATCATCCAGCGGCTCAGCCGCAGCATCATCGATCTTGCCACCTACACCCACGCGGCCTTTGCCGGCGGCGACAGAGCCAAAATGGCTGCCCTTCACCGCAAGCTCATCGCCGAAACCCAGGCGCTGGCGGAAATGCGGGCCTATGCGCGGCTGGAGGCGCCGAGCCTTGCCACGCATGGCCATCCGGTGCGCCGCACCTTAGGTCACTTCCTCTCCGCACTTTCCACCACGCGCATGCTGCACGGCCATGCGGCGCCCCAGAACGTGGCGCTGATGCCGGTTCGCAACGAACTGAAATCGGTGCTGGTGGATCTTTCCGCCGCGGGCGTCGAAGCGCTGGAGGATACGTCGCCATGGATCGCGCGGCTCGACGCCATCGCCCGGCAGGCGCGCCGCGCACCCGAGAAGGCGGCGGAAGGCGACGATCGGGTCGGCACCGTGGCTCGGCTGACGCTGGCAGCCGAGTTCGCCGATACGCTGAAGGAAGTCCTGCTCGGCCTCGACGCCATACGCGAGCCTGCTGCTGCAGCAGCCAAGAGCAACCGGCCACGCCGCCAGCCGGCGCTCGTGGTGCATCGCGACCATGAGGCGGCCCTGCGAAATGCCGTGCGTGCGGCCCTTGCCACCACGCTGGTCATTTCCTTCTGGATGGCGACCAGATGGGCCGACGTGGCGGGCGTCGCCATCATCGTAGCTGTGGTGTCGAGCCTGTTTGCCTCCCGGCCTGCCCCGCTCGAAACTTCGTGGGAGTTCTTCAAGGGAACACTTCTTGCCGTCCCGTTCTCCTTTATGGTGGGGCAGATCGCCCTGCCCGCTCTGCCGGGCTTCGGCTGGTTCACGCTGTTCGTGGTTCCGGTTCTGATCGTGGGCGCGCTCGGCATGGCCAACCGGGAACTCGTCGGGGTTGCGACCGCCTTCGCCATCAATTTCCTGGCCTTTCTCAATCCGCACGAGAAGATGGTCTATGCGCCGCAGGCCTTCTTCAACAGCACGATTTCGATCCTGATCGGTATCCTGCTTGCCATGGGCGTCTTTGCGGTGGTTCTGCCCGCGCGACCGCATGTGTTCGCCGCCCGCCTGGTCAAGGCTATGCAGGAAGACCTGGCGCGGCTTTGCCTGCATGAGCGGGTTCCGCGCCGTTCGGCCTTCGAGAGCCTTGCCTACGACCGCATCAACCAGCTCCTGCCCTACGCCATGCGGCTCGGCCAAACCGGCAAGGAACTGCTGGCCGGCAGCGTGGCATCGGTGACGGTGGGCGTGGAAATCGTGCGCCTGCGCAAGCTGCAGCTCAGCGACAAGCTGACTGCGGAGGACAAGGCCTTCGTCTCGGGCTTTCTAAAGCAGTTTGCGCGCGATGTGCTTTTGCCGTCGCCGGGCAGGAAATCGACGTCGGCGCTGGCCGAAACCACGCGGCAAAACGCAACCGCCATGGCCGACCGCCATGATGATGCGGAGACGCTTCAGGCAGCCGCTTCGCTGCGCGTCATTGCAGCCGCCCTCGACGATTATCCGGTGTTCTTCGGAAAGATCCGCTAGGCCGCCGCGATTGCAAGCGCGTGGCGGCGGGCATTGTCGCGCAGCGCCTCGATGTGGATCGACTTGAGGAGACCTGCAAGATCGCTTGCGGCCTGGGTTTCGCCGAGCTCTTTCAACATCAGCCAGCTGACTTCCTGCGCACCGGCAACGCGCTTGCCGTTGGCTACCTCGCGCCAGACTTTTAGCGCAACGAGCAACACCTTATGCGTCGCGGCGGAAAGCCCGGCGTTGCGGAAGAGGGCCGAAAGCGCCATGTCGTTGCCACCGGCCAGCAGCGCCCTCACCCGGGCTTCCGCCTGGCCGCTCAGCGCCACCATGGCGGCGCCGAAGAAATCGACCTTACCGTGAGCGACGGTGCGGATGAGGAAGCTCGCAGTCAGGTCGCCGCGCAGCCGCAGATGCTCGATCAGCGCCGCATGCTCCTGCGCACGCGTGCCTTCGATCAACGTCAAGGAAGCTCTGACGCAGGCGTCGCGCATCACACGCTCGGCACGCGCCGGGCCGATCAGCGCTGCAACCAGCGGCGAGCGCTTCAAGGCCTCGCCGACCTTGACCAGCAGCATGTGGCGGCAATCGGAAGGTAGGCGCGGGTCGGCAATCAGCGCCTCGCGGACAAATGCAAGATCGCCATGACGTTCGGCCATGCGCCGGAAGCTGAGCGAGGCGATATCGGCGCCGCTATTGGCGAGAAGCGCGGCACAAGCCTCCGGCTCACCCACTTCGGCGATTGCCGCGGCAAGCGCCATGGAAACCGCCGGGCGGTCGGCAATAAGCTTCTGCGTTACGGCCGATCCTGCTGCAACGCGGTCGATGAGGTCGGAATCGGTGAGCAAAGGCGATCGGGCGAGCACCAGAGCCGCCACCTCTGGCTGGTCGGACGCCAGCGCGCTCACCACCTGCAAGGGCGCGTGGCGGCTCATGGAAAGCGCCTCGGCCATTGCCAGCCGCACCTTTGCAGAAGGATCGTCGAGCAGCAGGGTCAGGGCAGCTTCGGCCGCGCAGCGATCCTCGAACGGCAATTCCTTCTGCACATAGGCATGCGCAAGTGCAGCGGCAGCCGCCGCGCGTTCCGCCACGCGTGCCGTATCGATCCATTTCAGGAAATGCGCGACAATCATGCGGCCCCCTTTGCCCCGGGACTCGTTACCGACCCAAGAAAGCACGCTAGGGACAAATGGTTTACGAAGCGTTCACCATGATTGTTAACCCGCTTGCGGCAGGCAATGGCAGCAACTATCAAATCTTCAGCCAAGGGAGAAATTCGGCATGGGCATGTATCTGGAAGAATTTTCAGTCGGTCAGGTCTTCCAGCACACGCTGACTAAGACGGTGACCGAGAGCGACAACATGCTGTTCTCCGTCATGACGCTCAACCCGCAGCCGCTACATATCGATTTCGATTTCGCCTCCAAGACCGAATGGGGCAAGCCGCTGGTCAATTCGCTGTTCACGCTCGGCCTTATGATCGGCATTTCGGTCCATGACACGACGCTCGGCACCACCATCGCCAATCTTGGCATGACCGAGACCACATTCCCGCATCCCGTATTCCATGGCGATACGATCCGCGTGGAGACTGAAGTGCTCTCGGTGCGCGAGTCGAAGTCCAAGCCCGATCGCGGCATCGTCGAATTCCAGCACCGCGCCTTCAATCAGAACGGCGTGCTCGTGGCAAAATGCACGCGCCAGGCGATGATGAAGAAGAAGACGGTTTCGATCTGATGCGCTCGCTACTGTTCGTCCCCGGCGACTCCGAAAAGAAGCTCGAAAAAGGATTTTCGTCCGAGGCGGACGTGGTGATCGTCGATCTCGAGGATTCGGTCGCGGCGGAGAACAAGGCTAATGCGCGCAAGATCGCGGCCGAGTTTCTAAGCGCACGTCAGGGACGGCAAGGGCCGACCGTCTATGTCCGCGTCAACGACCTCTCCACTGGCCTGACCGATGATGATCTCGCCGCCCTCATTCCGGCACGCCCCGCGGGCATCATGCTGCCGAAATCGAACAGCGGCGCGGACGTCCAGCAACTCGCGGTCAAGCTGCGCGTGCATGAGGCGGAAAACGGGCTGCCCGACGGCGGCATCGCCATCTTGCCGATCATCACGGAAACGGCAGCCGGCGTGCTGGCCGGCGCGAGCTATGCTGGCGCGAGCGCGAGGCTGGCCGGCCTGACCTGGGGCGCAGAGGACCTTTCGGCGGCAATCGGCGCGCGCGCCAGCCGCGACGAGCGCGGGGTCTATACCGACGTCTTCCGGCTTGCGCGCGCCATGACCATATTGGCGGCCGCAGCAGCAGAAACCGCTGCGATCGACACCGTCTATCCGAATTTCCGCGACATGGACGGTTTCCGACGCGAGTGCGTGGAGGCCGAGCGCGACGGCTTTACCGGCAAGATGGCGATCCACCCGGCACAGGTACCGGTCATCAACGAGGTCTTTACGCCCTCGCCCGAAGCCCTCGCCCATGCCAAGCTCGTAGTCGAAGCTTTTCGGGCCGCCGGCAATCCGGGCGTAGTGGGCATGGATGGCCAGATGTATGACCGGCCGCATCTACGCCGCGCCGAGCGTCTTCTGGCGCGAGCCCGCGCGGCTGGGGTTTCCGGTTAATCCTTTTCCCAGCGCGGGCGTCGCATGGAAAAAATCTGCTCGATGGCCGAGTAGTCCATATAGCCGAGGCGGCTGACATTGCCCGCCTTGACGATGTCGAACATGCCGTCGACGAGATATGCCTCGTCGATGAACACGCCCACCACCTCGCCCGTGACCACCACGGCGCCGGAATCTTCTCCGGCGAGCGTCTTCGGCCGAAAGATCTCGGTCACCTTGCATTCGAGCGCGGCCGGAACGCCGGCCACGCGCGGCGGTTTCACCAGCTGCGACGGCACCATTTCGAGGCCGGCATAGTCGAACTCGTTGACGCCGCGAGGCGAATCCACCGCCGTTCTGTTCATCTTCTCCGCCAGGTCGCGGCCGACGAGGTTTGCGACGAATTCGCCGCTCTCGGCAGCAAATGTCGCGCTGTCCTTGTGACCGTCCGACGAAAACCAGACCAGAAAAGGCTTGGTGGAGAAGGCATTGAAGAACGAATAGGGCGCCAGGTTCAGCGCACCATCGGCGCCGATCGACGAAATCCAGCCGATCGGCCGCGGCGCCACGATCGCCTTGGATGGATCATGCGGCAGGCCATGCCCCTTGGACGGCTCGTAAAACACAGTTAGCCCTCCCAGGGCCCGGAATATTCGGAGTAGAGCTTGCCGATATCCGGCCGCGGACGCTCGGGCACGTCGCCGTCAAAGGAGCCGATATGGACAAAGCCGACGACGCGCTCATGCGGCGCGAGGCCAAGGATGCGACGTCCCTCTTCCACGTCCGAATACCAGTTGGTGATCCAGTTGGTCTTGTAGCCGAGGGCGTTGGCCGCAACGATCAGGTTCATGGCCGCCGCGCCGCCGGACAGGAACATCTCCCACTGAGGGATTTTTGGGTTCTCCTTGGGGCTGGAGACCACGCCGATCACCAGCGGCGCGCGCGAAAAACGCGTCAGCTCCTGGTTGCGGCGCCCTTCGGTCAGGGGGCCTTCCCGCCTTTCGGCCAGTTCCGCCAGCTGCTCGCCGATGCGATGGCGCGCGTCGCCGCGACAGACGATGAAGCGCCACGGCTCGAGTCGGCCATGATCGGGCACGCGCGAGGCGATGGTCAGCATGGTCCGGATCTCGGCATCGCCCGGCGCCGGCTCGCGCAGCTCCAGAATGGGAGCCGAGCTTCTGGCCAACATGAATTCAATGATCGGTGACGTCACGATGCATATTCTCCTGGATGTTTTTGGCTGAAGCGCGGCCGATAGGACACATCGGCGGCTCGGGCTGCGAGCGGCTGGGTCAGGGCCCAGAAAGTGCCTTGAAATTGCCACCGCATTCGGCTTCAAACAAGACATGTTTGCCGGATTCTTCAAACATTTAGCGACCATCGCCAGTGCCGCAGTGTTCACACTGTCGCCGCTGGTGAGTTTCGCTGAAGACGGCAACCCCTTGCGCAACCTCAAGCTGCCCGACATCACCGGCTACGCGCCGCCTCACAATGGCAAGCCGCTCGCCCAGCAGGCGGGAGAAGTGACGCTGGCCGCCAAGCTGACGGACCAGAGCGCGGACATAAATCGCGGCCTCATCTGGCGTGTCTTCCGGCCCGATCCCGGCCCGGACGGCAAGCTGCCGCTCGTCGCTTCCGCGCAGGGCGGCACCAGCCTTTTCCACCTGGAGCCCGGCAGCTACCTCGTGCACGCCTCGTTCGGTCGTGCAGGCGCCACCAAGCGCATCACGGTCGGCGCGCAACCAAAGCACGAGAATGTCGTGCTGGATGCCGGCGGCCTGAAGCTCGATGCGACACTGGCCGGCGGCGTACGCATTCCGCCGAACAAGCTGCGCTTTTCGATCTATGAGGCCCAGCCGGGCGCCGATGGCGACCGCCCGCTGATCATTCCCGATGTCAGCCCCAATACGGTGGTGCGCCTCAATGCCGGCGTCTACCACGTGGTCTCGACCTACGGGAACGTGAACGCGGTCATCCGCTCCGACATCCGTGTCGAGGCCGGCAAGATGACCGAGGCGACGGTGGAACACCACGCCGCCGAAGTGACGCTGAAGCTGGTGCGCGAGGAAGGCGGCGAAGCGCTGGCCGACACCTCATGGTCGGTGCTGACCACTTCTGGCGACCCGGTGCGCGAAAGCGTCGGCGCCTTTGCCTCCATGGTTCTGGCCGAAGGCGACTATACAGTCGTCGCCAAGAACAAGGAGCGCATCTATCAGCGCGATTTCACGGTGGTGGGCGGGCGCAACCAGGATGTCGAAGTGATGGCCAACGAGGCCAGCGCCGCCGATCCGAACGACGGTGCCGACTGAAGCCGCTCAGGCGGCCAGCCGCTCGTGCCGTTTTGCCCGGTCCAGTCCAAAGACTTTTCCGTAAAGGAATGCGAGCAGGGCTTTGCGATCGCTCAGATGCTCGACTTCCCGCCAGTGAACCACGTCGCCGATGCGGACACGTATCGACTTGCCGGACATGCGGGCGAATTCTCGTATCAACAGCGAGGTCCGCAAGGTGAGCGATAGCTGGCCGACGAAGCGCGCGACCTTTCCCTCATGTTCGAGCAGGCCCATCGGCCCGCTGACGATGTGGAAAAGACGGCCATTCTGGCCTGAGAAGTGCATCGGGATCACCGAGGCCTTCGCCTCCTGAACCAAGCGCGCCGGAAATATCTTCCAAGGCAGGTCAACCGCCCTGCCGAGCCCTTTTGGCGCGGTGGCAACGCCGCCGCCGGGAAACACCACGATGGTGGTGCCCTCGCGCAGCAGGCGCAGTGCTTCGTGGCGCACGGCGATGTTGTTCTTCAGCGCTTCCTTGGTCTCGTTGAAATCGACCGGAAGCGAGTAAGGCACCATTTCCGGGATTTTCATCAGCTCGGCATTGATGAGCACGCGGAACGGGCGGCCGAGCTGTTCGGCCAGCGACAGCACCGCAATCCCGTCGGCGATGCCGAACGGATGGTTGGCGATGATGACCAGCGGCCCGCCGGGCAGATCAGCCGGCGGCCAGACGCCGTCGTGATGCACCTTGACATTGATGAGGTCCAGCATGCGCCCGAACACCCGGTCGCATGTCGGCACGATGTCGTTGCGCCAGGTGCCATAGAGGCGCGCATAGCGGTCGCGGCCCGAAAGCCCCTCGACCGACCTGATGAACCAGCGCTTGATGCGCGGCTGAGATGAATTTGCGTATGAAAGCTCGGGAAACAGCATGACCATAAGCACAACGCCTGTCATGCAGCTGATTGCCTCAACTGCATGACAGGCGTGTGAAGGTGGCTGTGAGCGATTTACGCTAAGGCCGATATCAGGCGACGGCCTGCTCGCGAGCCCGGCGCAGATCCGGCGCGATGGCCTCGTCGGCCAGCGTTGCGACGGCCTCGTCGAGCGTCATCGACTGCTGGTCGCGCGAGCCGAGCCGGCGAACGTTGACGGTTGCCTCTTCGGCTTCGCGCTTGCCGCAAACGAGAATGACCGGAACCTTGGCCAGCGAGTGCTCACGGACCTTGTAGTTGATCTTCTCGTTACGCAGGTCCGCTTCAGCCGAGACGCCCGCCGCCTTCAGCCGGGCCACGACCTTCTTAGCGTAATCGTCGGCATCCGAGGTGATCGTCGCCACCACCACCTGCAGCGGCGCGAACCACAGCGGGAAATGACCCGCGAAGTTCTCGGTCAGGATGCCGAGGAAGCGCTCCATCGAGCCGCAAACGGCGCGGTGGATCATCACCGGCTGCTTCTTTTCCGAATCGGGGCCGATGTAGAAGGCGCCGAAGCGTTCCGGCAGGTTGAAGTCGACCTGTGTAGTGCCGCACTGCCATTCGCGGCCGATGGCGTCCTTCAGCGTGTATTCGAACTTCGGCCCGTAGAAGGCGCCCTCGCCCGGCAGGATGCCGGTCTTGATGTTGTTCGACTTCTGCTGGATCTGGTCGAGCACCTTCGTCATCACCGCTTCGGCGCGGTCCCAGAGCTCGTCGGAACCGACGCGCTTGTCGGGCCTGGTCGACAGCTTGATGGTGATCTCGTCGAAGCCGAAGTCCTTGTAGACCGACAGGATCAGGTCGTTGATGCGCAGGCATTCAGCCGCCATCTGCTCGTCGGTGCAGAAGACGTGCGCGTCGTCCTGCGTGAAGCCACGCACGCGCATCAGACCGTGCAGAGCGCCCGAAGGCTCGTAGCGGTGCACATTGCCGAATTCGGCAAGCTTGATCGGCAGATCGCGGTAGGACTTCAAGCCATGCTTGAAGATCTGCACATGGCCCGGGCAGTTCATCGGCTTCAGCGCAAAGACGCGCTCGTCATCAGTGTCGTCGCCGGCGACCGTCACCTTGAACATGTTGTCGCGATACCAGCCCCAGTGACCCGAGGTCTCCCACAGCGACTTGTCTAGCACCTGCGGCGCGTTGACTTCCTGGTAGCCGTGCTCGTCGAGGCGGCGGCGCATATAGCTCACCAGCGTCTGGAACATCTTCCAGCCCTTGGCGTGCCAGAACACGACGCCCGGCCCCTCTTCCTGGAAATGGAACAGGTCCATCTCGCGGCCAAGGCGGCGGTGGTCGCGCTTCTCAGCCTCTTCCAACATGTGGAGATACTGGTCGAGCTGCGCCTGTTCGGCCCAGGCCGTGCCGTAGATGCGGGTCAGCATCGGGTTGTTGGCGTCGCCGCGCCAATAGGCGCCGGCCACCTTCATCAGCTTGAAGGCGTTGCCGATCTGGCCGGTGGAAGCCATGTGCGGGCCGCGGCAGAGGTCGAACCACTCGCCCTGCGAATAGATCTTGAGGTCCTGGTCCTCGGGGATCGCGTCAATCAGCTCGACCTTGTAGGCCTCGCCCTTGTCGCGGAACACCTGCTTGGCCTTCTCACGCGACCAGACCTCCTTGGTGAAGGGTTTGTTGCGGGCGATGATCTCGCGCATCTTCTTCTCGATCACCGGAAGGTCTTCCGGCGTGAAGGGCTCGTTGCGCGCAAAGTCGTAATAGAAACCGTTATCGATAACGGGGCCGATGGTGACCTGGGTGCCCGGCCACAGCTCCTGCACGGCTTCAGCCAGCACGTGAGCGGTGTCGTGACGGATCAGTTCCAGCGCGCGCGGGTCGTCACGGGTGACGATCTCGACCTTGCCGGACTTGCCGAGCGGGTCGGAAAGATCGCGCAGTTGGCCATCGATGCTGTAGGCAACCGCCTTCTTGGCGAGCGACTTGGAAATCGACTCGGCCAGGCCCATGCCAGTCATCGCCGCTTCATATTCGCGGACGGAACCATCGGGAAATGTAAGGGAAACAGAATTCAGCAAAGCTCTTCTCCATATCCAGTCCCGCAAACGAGCGCGGGTGGTGAAATGCCGGATTTCACGCATCCGGCGGGCGAGCGGTCTTTTAGGGCGAGTTTTTCGCGTCGTAAAGCACCGGCCGTCAGGAATGGCCTTCTTGCGGCGCTTTCCCGATATGCCAGTAGCGCCAAGGCGCGTACCAGCGGTAACGCGGCACCAAAATCTCGGGCACCCGGTCGATGCCATGAGTGCCCCAGGGACCGCAGCGCATCACGCGGAAAAGCCCCATCCAGCCCCCCGCCCACAGACCGTGCCGGGCAATGGCTTCGTGAGCATATTCCGAGCAGGTCGGCATATGGCGGCAGGAATTGCCGACGAAGCCGGACAGAGTAAGCTGATACAGCCTGACCAGCGACGTGCCGAAAATCCGGCCCGGCGTCTTGCGCCAAGGCCCGGGCCAGTTGCGCCCGCGAGCCACCGGGCGGCTTTTGTGGCCGTCCTGTGCGCCCCCATGGCCGCAAGCATGGTCATGACCGCCAATATTGCCGCTCATCGTCTGTATCGCGCGTGCAAGAAGTTCATGCGTTGTAGATGGCCCGTCTTGCCCGGTTTCGCAATATTTCCGGCGGATATGGCAGGCCGGCTATTACGCCGCACGGACGTTTGGCGAACATTCCCGCATGACTGTCAACCCGGAGTGAACAGTCCGTGCTCCGCCCGATGAATGTGAAGCGCCCGCGGCGCCCCTTATCTGGATTGTCGAACTGATCGCCGCGATCCCCGCGCTCTAAAGGCAATTTCGGAGCGGAGCGGGGCGGTTGCGCTAATGCCATTTGCCGGTCAATCATCCGGCACCCAATCCAGAGGGACATCATGTCGGACAAATTGGAATTCGGGCTTGATACTTTCGGCGACGTCACCGTCGGCACGGACGGGCAGTTGCTGCCGCAAGCCCAGGTCATTCGAAACGTCGTGGACGAGGCCGTACTGGCCGATCAGCTCGGCATCGATTTCATCGGCGTCGGCGAGCATCACCGCAACGATTTTGCCGTGTCGACGCCGGAAACGGTGCTGGCGGCAATTGCAGCGCGCACGGAGCGTATCAAGCTTGGTTCGGCCGTCACCGTGCTGAGCTCGGACGACCCGATCCGCGTGTTCCAGCGCTTCTCCACGGTTGACGCGCTGTCGAACGGGCGCGCCGAGGTCATTCTCGGCCGCGGGTCCTTCACCGAATCCTTCCCCCTCTTCGGATATCGGCTCAACGACTACGAGACGCTGTTCACCGAAAAGCTCGACCTTTTCTCAGCACTGCTGAAAGGTGGGGCTGTCAACTGGCAGGGGTCGATCCGCCCGCCGCTTCAGGACCAGACCGTCTACCCGCCAACCGAGAGCGGCACGCTCAAGACCTGGATTGGCGTGGGCGGCAGCCCGGAATCGGTGGTGCGCGCGGCGCGCTACAACCTGCCGCTGATGCTTGCCATTATCGGCGGCGATCCAAAACGCTTCCGCCCCTATGTTGATCTCTACCATCGGGCGATCGACCAGCTCGGCGGCAGCACACAGCCGATCGGCGTGCATTCACCGGGCTATGTCGCCGACACCGACGAGCAGGCGCGCGAGGAATTGTGGCCGCACTACAAGAAGATGCACGACCGCATCGGCGCCGAGCGCGGCTGGCCGCCGACCACGCAGGTGGCATTCAACTCGGAGGCCGATCTTGGCTCGCTCTATGTCGGCTCGCCGGAAACGGTTGCCCGCAAGATCGCTGCGACCATCAAGGCGCTCGGCAACACGCGTTTCCAGATGAAATATTCGTCCGGACCGCTGCCGCACGAGAAGATGATGCGCTCGATCGAGCTTTACGGCACCAAGGTGGTACCGATGGTGCGCGACATGCTCGCCTGAAACGAAAAGCGCCGGCTCATCGGAGCCGGCGCCTATTCCAAAACTGGGGCCGATGTCGATCAGGCAGCGGCCTCTGCTCGCTGCTTCTCGATCTGCCCGATGCAATCGACCACCGCATCGAAAGTCAGCATGGTCGAGGCGTGGCGGGCCTTATAGTCGCGCACCGGCTCCAGATATTTCAGATCGGCGAAGCGGCCCTGCGGCGGCGGGCCGTTTTCCTTCAGCATCTTCAGCATGGCTTCGCGCACGTGCCGCAACTCGTCTGCGCTGGCGCCCACCACATTGGCGGCCATGATGGACGACGAAGCCTGGCCGAGCGCGCAGGCCTTCACGTCATGGGCGAAATCGGTGACAATGCCGTCTTCCATCTTGAGGTCGACGGTCACGGTCGAACCGCACAATTTCGAATGCGCGGTTGCGGTGGCATCGGGGTGCCCAAGCCGGCCGATACGTGCGATATTCCCGGCGAATCCAAGAATTTTCGCATTGTAGACATCGTCGATCATGATTTTCCAACCCACCGCCGTTTCGGAAACAGACTGTGCCGTTTCAGCATCTTTCATTCACGGCTCAAGGGCTTATATAAGGGTTGTGTTCCGACAACGGCAAGGTAGCGCCCTGCCCAGTCGGACTTCCGTCACGCCGCTTTCGGGCCGGACTCTCCGACATCCCGTAAAAGGCTGTGGTCCGTTCAACTCGTCCCTCCTCTGAGTGGGACTACGGGAGACACCTTTCATGGACGCCGTGATCAAGAAATTGATGCCGAAATCCGAATATCTCGAAAAGCCGGTGACCGACAGGCCGGACCAGGCCGAAGTGGAGGCTGCGGTACGCACGCTGCTGCGCTGGACTGGCGACAATCCGGATCGCGAAGGTCTGGTCGACACGCCCAAGCGCGTCGCCAAGGCATTCCTCGAAATGTTCAACGGCTACGATATGTGCCCGGCCGAAGAGCTTGGCCGTACCTTCGAGGAGGTGGCCGGCTATGACGATCTCGTGCTGGTGCGGGACATCGAATTCCACTCGCATTGCGAGCACCACATGGTGCCGATCATCGGCCGCGCCCATGTCGGCTACCTGCCGGACGGAAGGGTCGTGGGCCTGTCGAAGATCGCCCGCGTGGTCGACATCTTCGCCCATCGCCTGCAGACGCAGGAAGCGATGACCGCGCAGATCGCCAACGTCATCCAGGATGTGCTCAATCCGCGCGGCGTGGCCGTGATGATCGAGGCCGAGCATATGTGCATGGCCATGCGCGGCATCCGCAAGCAGGGCTCCACCACGCTGACCTCGACCTTCACCGGCGTGTTCAAGGACAGCCCGGAAGAGCAGTTGCGCTTCATGACCATGGTGCGCCACGGCAGCAAGTAAGCCGTGCGGCTTTCCCGCCGGCTTCGCAGATCAAGGAGCCGGCGATGACCGCGCTTGAATTCCAACAGTCTCCTACAGACAAGAAGGCGCTCGAAGAGGGCGAAGCTTTCACGCCGCGCTTCGACGCCAACGGTCTCGTCACGGCCGTGGTGACCGACGCCACGGACGGCTTGCTCCTCATGGTCGCGCATATGAACGCCGAGGCGCTGGCGCTGACCATCGAGACCGGCATCGCCCATTACTGGTCCCGCTCGCGCAACTCGCTCTGGAAGAAGGGCGAGACGTCGGGCAATTTCCAGCATGTCGTCGAGATGCGTACCGACTGCGACCAGGACTCGGTCTGGCTGCGTGTAAATGTCTCGGGACATGATGCAACCTGTCATACCGGCCGGCGTTCTTGCTTTTATCGGAAGGTGGAGGGGAAGGACGGCAGCGCCGTTTTGACCGGAGATGGCAGCGAACCGCTTTTCGACGTGAAAAAAACATATCCCGACGCCAATCATTAAGGCCGACGGAAGATTCATTCTTTCGATACGACCCACGCCTACTATTGGGCGCGGGACAAGGGAGATTGCGATGCTCGAATGGGCGTCATTGCGCAACAGGCCTGATATGCGGGAAGCCAACGGCCCCGCTTCTTCCGGTGGTCTGACAGACGCTCAACCCGCCAAGAAATCCGGAATCTCACTGGCATTAGGCGGTGGCGCCGCGCGTGGCTGGGCGCATATCGGCGTTTTGCGCGCGCTGGACGAGGCGGGCATCCAGATCGACATGATCGCCGGCACCTCCATCGGCGCACTGGTGGGCGGCTGCTATCTCGCCGGAAAGCTGGACGAGTTGGAAGATTTTGCCCGCAGCCTGACCAAGCGGCGCATCTTCGGGCTGCTCGATTTTCGCCTCGGCGGCAACGGCCTGCTCGGCGGCATGAAACTGACAGCACGCATGCAGGAACACCTCACCGGCCTGCGCTTCGAAGATCTGCCGAAGCCCTTCGTCTGCGTCGCGGCTGAAATCCGCACCGGCCATGAAATCTGGCTGTCGAGCGGCTCGCTGATCACCGCGATGCGCGCCTCCTATGCCCTGCCCGGCGTGTTCGAGCCGGTGCTTGCCAACAAGCGCATTTTGGTCGACGGCGCATTGGTTAATCCCGTGCCGGTATCGGTCTGCCGCGCCTACGAGCAGCGGCTGGTGGTGGCGGTGAACCTGCATTACGACCTGTTCGGCCGCGCCGCAGTGATCAAGCACAGCGCTGGCGAACTGCTGGTCGAGGACGATGCACCCGCCGGCGGCTCACGCCAGCTCGACGCCTATTCGCGTGAAAGCCGGCTCGGCATTACCGGCGTAATGGTCGAGGCCTTCAACATCATCCAGGACCGCATCTCGCGGGCGCGGCTCGCGGGCGATCCGCCGGACCTTTCGCTGCAGCCCAAGCTTGGTCACATCGGCCTGTCGGAGTTCCATCGCGCCGACGAGGCGATCCGCCTCGGCTACGAGGCAACACAGGCGCAACTAAACGAACTGGCCCGGCTGCAGACGGTGCTTGCCTAAGCTACCGCCGCATCGATGATGCGGAATTGCACGCTCCTGTTGCCGTTCCAGTAGTTGGATGACAACGATCCGGCCATGTGGACCGTGCCGCCACGGCTCTTGAACAGGAAATCGCCCAGAGCCGTATCCGCCGCCCGGAATGCGATCGCCTGAATGCGGCCGCCGCCATCCGAGCGCAGATCCGCGCGGATGTGGGACGTGCCCACCAGCCGCGCATCGACGAGCTTGTGGCGCGGCAGCACGAACACCGGCGCGACATGGCCGGAACCGAAGGGGCCGGCGCGCTCCAGCGTGTCGAGCAGGTTGGTCGTCGCTCCATCCGCCGCAAGCGCGGCATCGATGGGCAGGCTTTCTTCGTCCTGCAGGCGGAACACGTCTGCAGCGGCGCGTTCCTCAAAGAAGGCGCGCAGCTCGCCGAGCTTTTCGCGCTCTATGGTGATGCCGGCCGCCATGGCGTGGCCGCCGCCCTTGACGATCAACCCGCGCTCATGCGCCTCGCGCACCAGCTTGCCGAGATCGAAACCTGAAACCGAACGCCCTGAGCCGGTGCCGACGCCGTTGGCATTGAAAGCGATGGCGAAGGCGGGGCGGCGCGCATGCTCCTTCAGCCGCGAGGCCAAAAGTCCGACAATACCCGGATGCCATTTCGGGCTTGCCGTGACGATGACGGCTGGCCCCTGCCCGCCGATTAGCTCTGCATCCGCCTCGGCGCGCGCCTCGGCCAGCATCTCCTGCTCCATCGCCTGCCGTTCCTGGTTCAGGCGGTCGAGCGTTTCGGCGATCTTGCCGGCCTCGACGGGATCGTCGGTCGCAAGCAGCTTGCTCCCCAACGCCGCGTCGCCAATGCGGCCGCCGGCATTGATGCGGGGCCCGAGCAAAAAGGCGAGATGGAAGGTGTTGATCGGTTCGCCGATGCGCGAGACCCGCGCCAGCGCACCAAGCCCGGCATTGCGCTGCTGCCGTATTGCGACGATGCCTTTGACCACGAAGGCGCGGTTGACGCCGACGAGAGGCACCACGTCGCAAACGGTGGCGAGCGCCACCAGATCGAGCATCGACAGAAGATCGATCTGAGGTAGGTCCGGGCGCACCCTGCGCAGCGCCTTGGCGGTCTGCACCAGCGCCAGGAACACGACGCCGGCAGCGCAGAGATGCCCCTGACCCGACAGGTCGTCCTCGCGGTTGGGATTGACGATGGCGACGGCAGCCTCTGGCAGCGGCCCGCCGACCTGATGGTGGTCGAGCACCACGACATCGGCGCCCGCGTCGCGCGCCGCCTCGATGGCCGCCGCGCTGTTGGTGCCGCAGTCGACGGTGACGATCAGGCGCGCCCCGCGCGACACCAGTTCGCGCATGGCGTCCGGGTTCGGTCCGTAGCCTTCGAATATGCGGTCGGGAATGTAGATTTCGGCCTCGACGCCATAATGCGCCAGAAAGCGCTTCATAAGCGCCGAGGAGGAGGCGCCGTCGACGTCATAGTCGCCGAAGATGGCGACGCGCTCGCGTCGCCCGACGGCCGCCGCGATGCGCTCGGCCGCCTTCTCCATATCGGTCAACGATGCCGGGTTCGGCAGCAGGTCGCGGATGGTCGGGTCCAGAAAGCGTTCGGCGTCGTCTGCCCCCACGCCGCGCCCAGCCAGCACACGCGCCACGATGTCCGGCACGCCATGCCCCTGGGCAATCGCAAGTGCTGCCATCTCCTGGCGTTCGTTCAGCCTATGCTCCCAGGCAAGCCCGGTAGCCGAGCGCCTGACGCCCAGAAAATAACGCTTTTCGGTCGTCATGCGCCCCGTGATCCCTCATCCTTGAGTGCAGGATAAGGGATCGAGCGACAAAGCCAAACAGGCCGGGCCATCGAAGTCGTGGATAGTCCGCCGGGAATTACTGGAACTTCTCCAAATCCTGGTGGCGGGCCTTGATCGAGCGCACCGTCCGCGACGACGAGCGCAGGACGATCGTGTCGGTGGTGATGAAGTTGCGGTCGAACTTCACGCCGGCAAGCATGTTGCCGTCGGTGACGCCGGTGGCGGCAAACAGCACGTCGCCGCGCGCCATTTCCTCAGTGCGGTAGACCTTGTTGGGGTCGGATATACCCATCTTGGCCGCGCGCGCGACCTTCTCGGGGCTATCGAGAATCAGGCGTCCCTGGATCTGACCGCCGGTGCAGCGCAGCGCGGCGGCAGCCAGTACACCCTCCGGCGCACCGCCGGTGCCCATGTAGATGTCGATGCCAGTCTCTTCCGGGTTGGTGGTGTGGATGACGCCGGCAACGTCGCCGTCGCCGATGAGGCGGATGGCTGCGCCGGTGCCGCGCACGGCATCGATCAGCTTGGCATGACGCGGGCGGTCGAGAATGCAGGCGGTGATCTCGGTCACCGGCACGCCCTTGGCCTTGGCGAGGCTGCGGATGTTGTCTTCCGGCGAGGCGTCGATGTCGATCACGTCAGGGCCATAGCCGGGGCCGACGGCGATCTTGTCCATGTAGACGTCAGGCGCAAACAGCAGGCTGCCCTTCTCGGCAATGGCGATGACGGCCAGCGCATTGGGCAGGTTCTTGGCGCAGATGGTGGTGCCTTCCAGCGGGTCGAGAGCGATGTCCACCTCGGGGCCTTCGCCGGCGCCGACTTCCTCGCCGATGTAGAGCATCGGCGCCTCGTCGCGCTCGCCCTCGCCGATCACCACGGTGCCCTTGATGGTCAGGCGGTTCAGCTCGGCGCGCATGGCATCGACTGCCACCTGGTCGGCCGCCTTCTCGTCACCGCGCCCGCGCAGCCTTGCGGCAGCGACGGCAGCGCGCTCGGTCACGCGCACGAGTTCCATGGTGAGGATGCGGTCGAGGCCGGCTGCGTCTCTTTTCGCCATAGCTGATTGTCCCGTAAATGTCGTTGTGCCGTCCCCTGACGGCTCCTGCGATCCTTGTGTCAAAGTGAAATGACAACAGCAAGACCTGCCACACGCACTTGTTGCGACCGGTTGAAACCTCAATCGATTAAGGTGTGGGCAGTGGCGTCCGGCCCGGTTCGATATGACTTGGCGGCGCGATTTTCGGCAGCGTCTTGAAACGAAAAGCGGCGCGAACCGGTGAGGGTCGCGCCGCTTCGGATTCGGCAAATCAGGCCCAGCGAACCGCCTTAATCAGCCCGCTCGATGCGGATGACCTGCGGCTTGTCGATGAGATGACCGTCCTTGGTGATACCTTCGACCGCCTTGCGCACCGCAGCCTCGGTCGTCTCGTGGGTGACGAGGATGACGGTCTTGCTGCCGTCGCCCTCGGCGCTCGAGCCATGCTGGACGATCGATTCAAGCGAGATGTCGTTGTCGGCCATGCGCTTGGCGACAGCTGCGAAGACGCCGACGCGGTCGTGCACCGTGAGCCGGATGAAATAGCCACCGGCGTGGCTGCGCATCTGCGCCTTCTTGTAGGGCTTCAGCTCCTTGGCGGGGCGACCGAAGACCGGGCCATGCTGGAAGCCGGGGCGGCTCTTGGCGATGTCGGCGATGTCGCCGACCACAGCCGAGGCCGTGGCATTGCCGCCGGCACCGGGGCCCGAAAGCAGCAGTTCGCCCAAAATGTCGGTCTCGACCGCCACGGCGTTGGTGACGCCGTGCACCTGCGCGATCACCGAGGAAGTCGGCACCATGGTCGGGTGCACGCGCTGCTCGATGCCAGTCTCGGTCTGCACGGCCACGCCAAGCAGCTTGATGCGATAGCCGAGTTCGCCCGCGGCGCGGATGTCCGCCTGGCTGATATTGCTGATGCCTTCCAGATAGATGCTGTCGGCCGAAATCTTGCAGCCGAATGCAAGGCTGGTGAGGATCGCCAACTTGTGGGCCGTGTCGTGCCCCTCGATGTCGAAGGTCGGGTCGGCTTCGGCATAGCCCAGACGCTGCGCGTCCTTCAGGCAGGCGTCGAAAGACAGGCCCTCAGCCTCCATGCGGGTCAGGATGTAGTTGCAGGTGCCGTTGAGGATACCGAACACGCGCGAGACGGTGTTGCCCGCCATGGCTTCGCGCATGGTCTTGATGATCGGGATGCCGCCGGCCACCGCCGCCTCGTAGTTGAGCAGCACGCCCTTCCTCTCGGCGATCTCCGCCAGCGCCACGCCATGCTTGGCCAGCAGCGCCTTGTTGGCGGTCACGACATGATGGCCGGCCTCGAGCGCGGCCTTCACGCAGGCGAGCGCCGGACCGTCATCGCCGCCGATCAGTTCCACGAACACGTCGATGTCGGCCGACTTTGCCAGCGCCACCGGGTCGTCGAACCACTGGGCCGCGCCGAGGTCGACACCGCGGTCGCGGTTTCGGTCGCGCGCAGAGACGGCGGCAACGATGATCGGCCGCCCACACTGGCGAGTGAGTTCAGCAGCCTTGCTCGACAGAACACGCGCCACCGAGGCGCCGACCGTGCCGAGCCCGGCAATTCCAATACGCAAAGCTTCGGCCATGTCCCGCAGCGTCCCCTCAAATTTTCGATATGTGTTTTTCGTGGATTTCGGTCAGCGTCGCACCGCCAGCGGCACGACATTGTCCGTAGCACCGGCCTCCGTGGCCAGGAAGCGCTTAATGTTGCGCGCCGCCTGCCGGATCCTATGCTCGTTCTCGACCAGCGCGATGCGCACATAGTCGTCGCCATATTCGCCAAAGCCGATTCCCGGAGCGACCGCCACATCCGCCTTCTCGATCAGGAGCTTGGAAAACTCCAGAGAGCCGAGTTTCCTGAAAGGCTCGGGGATCGGCGCCCAGGCGAACATGGTCGCAGCCGGAGCTGGTACGTTCCAGCCGGCGCGCGAGAAGGTGTCTACCATCACATCGCGGCGCTTGTGATAGACGTCGCGCACTTCGGCAATGTCCGAGCCGTCGCCATTGAGCGCGGCGGTCGCCGCCACCTGGATCGGCGTAAACGCGCCGTAGTCGAGATAGGATTTCACGCGCGTCAGAGCTGCGATCAGGCGCTCGTTGCCGACGGCAAAGCCCATGCGCCAGCCCGGCATGGAGAAGGTCTTGGACATGGAGGTAAACTCCACCGTCACATCCATCGCGCCCGGCACTTCCAGTACCGAAGGCGGCGGCGCGCCATCGAAATAGATCTCCGCATAGGCGAGATCCGACAGGATGATGATCTCGTGCTTCTTCGCGAAGGCGACCACGTCCTTGTAGAAATCAAGCGAGGCAACCAGCGCCGTCGGGTTCGACGGATAGTTGAGGATCAGCGCCAGCGGCTTGGGGATCGAGTGGCGCATGCCGCGCTCAAGCGCAGGGATAAAATTCTCGTCCGGCTCGGCCGGCAGCGAGCGGATGACGCCGCCCGACATGATGAAGCCGAAGGCATGGATCGGATAGGTCGGGTTCGGACACAGCACCACGTCGCCGGGCGCCGTGATCGCCTGCGCCATATTGGCGAAACCTTCCTTCGAGCCGAGCGTGGCGACAACCTGGGTGTCCGGGTCGAGCTTCACGCCGAAGCGGCGCGCATAATAATTGGCCTGCGCACGGCGCAGGCCCGGTATGCCACGTGAAGATGAGTAGCGATGCGTGCGCGGATCGCGCACCACTTCGCACAGCTTGTCGACGATCGCGGTCGGCGTCGGCAAATCGGGATTACCCATGCCGAGGTCTATGATGTCGGCGCCCCTGGCGCGGGCGCTAGCTTTTAGCCGATTGACCTGTTCGAAGACGTAAGGCGGAAGCCGACGGACCTTATGAAACTCTTCCATGTCAGTTCCAGCGATTGGCGATCAATGCGTGTGGCGCGGTATATACCCATTGAGAAGGTCGGTCGAGGGCATCATTTGCCCTCGATTTCGGACAAGGTTTTCTGGCCGTGGGTGGCGGCAAGCTTCTTCAGCAAGGTCTCGTCATTCGGCACCTCGCCGCCTCCGCCCTTGGCCGCCTGCGCGTTCTGAACCGCCTTCAGCCCGGCGAGCTTGGCGTTCTTCTCTTCGTCGCTCAGCTGGGGCGCAGCCACCTGCGGCGCGATGTTCAGGTTGGGATAGGTCCCAGTGTTCACCGCCTGCCCCGATGACGCGCTGGACGGCGGCGCCGTCACCAATGGAGCGCTTTCGCTGGTGCTGGCGCAGCCCGAAAGCTGGAACTGGATCGCCAGCACAGCTGCGCCCAGCAAAAGCGCCCGGGAAACGGAAAAAATGCCTTCGCGAGCAAGCTCCGTCATATTAATTCCTCTGCAGCTCTACTACACGTGGACATTGTTGTTGGACCCCACTCCGACGTCTCATTATATTATGGCTACAAAACGCCTTGGGAGGACAAGCGCGAACCATGTCGAAGACAGCCGATTCGGGCAAGACAGGTCCAGAACAGACCTCTTCCGTCGAGCAGTATCTCGTCAAGGATCCCGAACGCTTCGCGCTCAACCTGGCCCGCATGGTCGAGCAGGCTGGCAAGGCTGCCTCGGCCTGGGCCGAGCCCCGCGAAAAGGGCGAACTCCGCGACAGCGTGTCAGAACCGATGACCGACATGGTCAAGACCTTCTCCAAGCTCACCGAGTATTGGCTCTCCGACCCCTCCCGGGCGCTGGAGGCGCAAACGCGACTTTTCTCAGGATATATGAATGTCTGGGCAAATGCGATCCAGCGCATCGGCGCAGGCGACCAGCCTGCGGCCGGTGAAGTGGCGCCCGAGAAGGGCGACAAACGCTTCCAGGATCCTGAGTGGGGCAACAACGCCTTCTTCGACTTCCTGAAGCAGGCTTATCTGGTCACCACGCGCTGGGCGAACGATCTGGTCGAGCACGCCGAAGGTCTGGACGAGCACACGCGCCACAAGGCCGGCTTCTACGTCAAGCAGATCTCCAACGCGATCTCGCCGTCCAATTTCATCCTCACCAACCCCGAGCTGTTCCGCGAGACTGTTGCCACCAACGGTGAGAACCTGGTGCGCGGCATGAAGATGCTGGCCGAGGACATCCAGGCCGGTCATGGCGACCTGAAACTGCGCCAGGCCGACTATTCGCAATTCGAGGTTGGCCGCAACATGGCCATGACGCCCGGCAAGGTAGTGGGGCGCAGCGACGTCGCCGAAATCATCCAGTACGAGCCGACGACCGAAACCGTGCTCAAGCGGCCGCTGCTGATCTGCCCGCCGTGGATCAACAAGTTCTATATCCTCGACCTCAACCCGCAAAAATCCTTCATCCGCTGGGCGGTCGAGCAGGGGCACACCGTGTTCGTGATCTCGTGGATCAACCCCGACGAGCGGCACCGGCTGAAGGACTGGGAAGCCTATATCCGCGAGGGGCTGCAATATGGCCTCGACACTGTCCAGGCGGCGACCGGCGAAAGCGAGATCAACGCCATCGGCTACTGCGTCGGCGGCACGCTGCTTGCCGCGGCGCTGGCCCTGCTCGCCCAGGAAGGAGACGAGCGGATCAAGTCCGTGACCTTCTTCACCACGCAGGTCGATTTCACCTATGCTGGCGACCTCAAGGTTTTTGTTGACGAGGACCAGATCACCGCGCTGGAGCATTCGATGCGCGGCAGGGGCTATCTTGACGGCAACAAGATGGCCACCGCCTTCAACATGCTACGTTCGGGCGATCTCATCTGGCCTTACGTCGTGAACAACTACATGCGCGGCAAGGATCCCGTGCCCTTCGACCTGCTCTATTGGAACTCCGACTCGACGCGGATGAGCGCCGCCAACCATTCCTACTATCTGCGCAACTGCTATCTGGAGAACAATCTCTCGCAGGGGCGCATGGAGCTGGCCGGCCACAATATCTCGCTGCAGGACATAACGATTCCCGTCTATAACCTCGCAGCCCGCGAGGACCACATTGCGCCGGCCCTTTCGGTGTTCCTCGGCTGCAAGTACTTCGGCGGCCCGGTCGATTTCGTGATGGCCGGTTCGGGTCACATCGCCGGCGTCGTGAACCCGCCCGCGCAGAACAAGTATCAGTACTGGACCGGCGGCAAACCGGTTGGCGATTTCGGCGAATGGGTCGCCAAAGCCAAGGAAAACCCGGGCTCCTGGTGGCCGCACTGGCAAAACTGGATCGCCGAAAAGGACGACAGGCGCGTGCCTGCCCGCAAGCCCGGAGAGCACACCCCCATCCTGGGCGAAGCCCCCGGCATCTATGTCAAGGTGCGCGTGTAACACATTGTAATGTGTGGTGAATTGACCCTGCCGCAAAACAGGGCGAAATGGTGGCGCGGCAAACATGTTCTTGCCTTAATTCAACCCTAGCTCGATTCTGGACTTATAAGGGTTGCAGATTCGTCAGGTCTGATACCGGCTGCGGAAGCATTTAACTTCGATTTTGAGAATTGCTGCCGTAGCCAGGGCGTAGCGGCGCCGAAACGACACAAGGGGACGGGTTTGACTCCAGCAGGCACTCGCTTTGCGAAACGGGAAGGCCGTGCCGTTCTGGCTGTACTCTGCTCGCTTCTCCTCGGGTCCTGCACCTCCACAAACGATCCCAATCTCGATTTCGGAGCGCCCGGCTTCAATGCGCAATCAACCGCCGCCCATCCGGCGACGGAAACCGCCGCAGGCGTAGCGGCGCCCGCAACCGCCGAAACAGCCCAGACCACAGATGTTGCCGGCACGGCCCTGGCAACCGTGATGGATGACAGCGATCAGCCTTTGCCGGTGGCTGTCGCCTATCTCCCAACGGCAAGACCGGCGCTGAGCGGAACGGGCACCATATCGCTGCAGCAGGCCGTGGAGGCTGAAGCGGCAGCCGCGCGTCTGGCGGCAGCTGCCCAACAGCCGGCCGAGCAACCGGCAGTACTTGCTCAGGCTCCGGTGTCTGCCGCCAAGCCGGTGGAGACACAAGCCGAAGCCGCGCCCGCGCAACCTGTGCAGGTGGCGTCAGCTGCCGAAATGAACAATCCGGTCTATGTGACTGCCGGAGAACCGCAGAACGCTGCGCCCGAATCTCCGAAGAAAAAAGGCTTCCTCGCCTCGCTTTTCGGCGCGTCTTCCGCGTCGTCGTCGGCGTCGCCGGCCGCTTCGAGCCGCGGCGCGCCCACCACAGCGATAGCCAAGCCGCTTGTCGCCAGCGCCGCGCCCGGCCTGCCGGCGGCCAAGCCGCTGATCGAAGCCACGGCTGCACCCACACCTGTCGAGCCGGAAGCGCCCGCAAAACCCCTCATCCAGCTTGCCTCGGCCGAATCAACGGCAAAGCCGGCTTCGCTTGTTGCATCGACCGGCAGCGACATCGGGCTGCCCGGTGTGCGCCAGACGGCTCTCTTCGAGATTCGGCGCAAGTCGGGGATCGATGACGACAGCGACGTCGACCTTCACGAGGAAGAGGACGGCGGCCCGGTTCAGGTTGCCTCGGCTGCCGGCATGGCGCGCCTGGCCCCCAACGGCCTGCTGCGCCAGAGCGAAAACGTCGACGTCGCCTGCCTGAAGCCATCGCTGGTGCGCATGCTCAAGACGATCGAGCAGCATTATAGCGGCAAGATCGTCGTCACTTCCGGCTATCGCAGCCCGTCCCACAATCGCCGCGCCAGAGGCGCAAAGAACTCGCTGCACATGTATTGCGCCGCCGCCGACATCCAGATCGAAGGCGTCAGTAAGTGGGAGCTGGCCAATTACGTCCGCACCATGCCCGGCCGTGGCGGCGTTGGCACCTATTGCCACACCGATTCCGTGCATGTGGACGTGGGTCCGGAGCGCGACTGGAACTGGCGCTGCCGCCGTCGCAAATAGTCTGCGGAAAAGCTTCGACGTCGCCCGCTTGAATCCGTCGCTGGTGCGCATGCTCAAGACGATCGAGCAGCGCTAGGCGGCTAGATCGTCGTCACCTCCGGCTATCGCAGCCCCTCTTAACAGCCGCCGTGCCAGGGGCGCGAGGAACTCTCGCCGCACATATTTTGCGCCGCTGCCGACATCCAGATCGAAGGCGTCAGCAAATGGGAGCTGTCCAATTGGGGCCGCACCATGCCCGGCACGGCGGCGTCGGCCCTATTGCCACACCAATTTCGTGCATGTGGACGTGCCTCCGGAGCGCGACTGGAACCGCGTTGCCGCCCTCGCAGATGGTCTGCGAAAAAAAGTTGGAAAAGATTTCAAAGACGGGTTGCCGACCACGATTTCGCTGACTATAAGGCGCCCATCAACACCGCGCGCCCATCGTCTAGCGGTTAGGACACCGCCCTTTCACGGCGGTAACAGGGGTTCGATTCCCCTTGGGCGTACCACTCTCCTTCCCCATAAAACTCCAGAATTAGCGACACCGGCAGCACTCAGGCCGGAAGTTCCCTTGCTGTGCCTGAACTCGCAATGCGAGGAAATCCAATGGCTTTGCGGGGGCGCGAGTTCCCCCCTATCCCGGTACGCTGACGCGGCTTAGAACGCAGCGTGCTTCTGTTGAGCTATCCGCGGGGCCGAAGAGAATCGGAATCACCTCGCTCGCCACCGACCACTCGCGATTCGATGACAGATCACTCGCGATTCGCATCATGCGAACTTCTCGCTTTGCGGGAGCGGTGAGCTGCCGAATCCCCCCCGTCCTGTCGCGCGGCATCCTTGATCGGATCCGCATCCGCGTGCTCAGCCGTGTCCGGCATTGAACGGTAGTAAGGCGGGCGCCCGCGATGTATCATAAAAACAACTATGCATTGTGAGGTCCAACGACCCGATGCCGGTGCTCACCTGGGAGGGTGAGGCCATGACCATTGCTCCGACGCTGCAGGCGCATCTCGAACGCAAGGGCGCCGAGTACGACCTGGTCGAGCACAAGCCGACCAGTTCCTCGATCGCAACTGCCCATGCGTGCCACATTCCGGCTGGCTGGCTGGCCAAAGCCGTGGTGCTGCGCGGTCGCGACGGCTATCTCCTCGCCGTCCTGCCGGCCTCCAGTCGCCTTCGTCTAAGCGGTCTCAAGGCGTCTTTAGGAGAGAAGTTCGCGCTCGCCTCGGAGCATGAGCTCGATCAGCTGATTCCGGATTGCACGCATGGCGCGGTGCCCGCGATCGGCGAATGCTACGGGCTGGACGTCATCATCGAAGACAAAATCCTTTCAGCGGCCAGAAGTCTATTTCGAGGGCGGCGACCACGCCACGCTTGTCCACATGAGGCAGGCCCAGTTCGCACGACTTACCGAGGAAGCACCCCACGGACGGTTCAGCGCCCGCTCCAGATAGGGAAAGGAAGCGCCAATGCCTTACAACTGCGCCAATCCTGACGACGTCCTGAAGATCATCAAGGACGAGCAGATCGAGATGGTCGATCTGCGGTTCGTGGACCTGCCCGGTCTGTGGCAGCATTTTTCCGTGCCGCCACAGACGATCACCCCGGACAGCTTCGCCGATGGCATCGGCTTCGACGGCTCCTCCATCCGCGGCTTCCAGGAAATCCAGGAAAGCGACATGCTCGTCGTGCCGGATCCGACCACGGCGTTCCTGGACCCGTTCACCGAGGCGCCGACGCTGGTCATGATCTGCAACATCCTGGATCCGATCAACGCCCAGCCCTACAGCCGCGACGCCCGCTACATCGCCCAGAAGGCCGAAACTCACCTCACGGCAACCGGGATCGGCGATACCTCCTATTTCGGCCCCGAGCTCGAATTCTTCGTCTTCAACGAGGTCCATTACGACCAGGGCACCAACTACGCCTACTATGACATCGACGCGACCGAGGCGAACTGGAACGGCCACGAGGGATTGGGCCTCGGGCACAAGCTGCGTCCAAAAGAAGGCTATTTCCCCGTGCCGCCGGCCGACACTTTGCAGGACGCCCGCACAGAAATGGTGAGGCTTCTGGAAGACATCGGCATTCCGGTCGAAGCGCATCACCATGAGGTAGCGACCGGGGGCCAGGGCGAGATCGACATGCGGTTCGCGAGCCTGACGCGCATGGCCGACAATGTGATGATCTACAAATACGTCGTCAAAAACGTTGCCCGCAGCCGTGGCATGACCGCCACCTTCATGCCCAAGCCCCTGTTTGGCGACAACGGCTCGGGCATGCATGTGCACCAGAGCATCTGGCAGAACAGCCGCCCGATCTTTGCCGGCGACGGCTATGCCGGCTCCAGCGACCTGATGCGCTATTACATCGGTGGGTTGCTCAAGCATGCGCCCGCCCTGCTCGGCATCTGCGCCCCGACCGTCAATTCCTACCGGCGACTCGTGCCCGGCTTCGAGGCACCGGTCAATCTGGGCTATTCGCGGCGCAACCGTTCGGCCGCGTGCCGGATCCCGATGTATACGCCCGACCCCAAGGCCAGGCGCGTGGAGTTCCGTTGCCCTGACCCTTCCTGCAACCCGTATCTGGCCTTCGCGGCGATGCTGATGGCAGGCATCGACGGCATTCGCACCCGTCTCGATCCGGGCGAGCCGATCGACAAGAACCTCTACGATCTGCCGCCGGTGGAACGTGCCCGCATCCCTTCGACACCGGGCTCGCTCGATGCCGCGCTTGACGCGCTGCAGGCGGACGACAAATTCCTGCTTTCGCACGACGTGTTCACCATCGACGTCCTTGAGACCTATATCGGCTACAAGCGCGCACACGACGTCGAAGAGATGCGCATAAGGCCGCATCCTTACGAGTTCGTGCTCTATTACGACGTGTAACCGACGATGAGGTCTCGGTGGAACGGTGCTGCGTCGAGCCTTGGCAATGGTTCGCACTACGTTGAAAAACATCGTGTTTTCAGGGCAAGCGGTTGACGATGTTCTTCCCGAAAAATTAGTATGACTTTTGAGAGGACCTCCGCCAGGGAAGAGAAAATTCATGACCATCAGACTGGGCCTTGTCGGCCTTGGGAAGATCGCGCGCGACCAGCATCTTCCGGCCATCGCGGCGACGGAAGGCATCGAACTTACCGCCATCGCGAGCCGCAATGCCGGGCTGCCGGACCTGCCCTATTTCCACGACGTCGACGCGCTTCTGGCAAGCGACACGGCGGTCGACGCTATTTCGCTCTGCACGCCGCCGCAGGGGCGCTTCGAGCAGGCGCTGGCCGCCCTTGCCGCCGGCAAGCACCTGATGCTGGAAAAGCCGCCCGGCATGTCGGTAGCCGAAGTCGAGGCGCTCGGCCGGATGGCGCTCGACAAAGGTCTGACGATCTTCGCCACATGGCATTCGCGCGAGGCTGCGGGGGTCGAGCCGGCCCGGGCGTTCCTGGCAGACAAAACCATCCGCTCCGTACGCATCGACTGGAAGGAGGACGTGCGCCACTGGCACCCCGGCCAGCAATGGATCTGGGAGCCCGGCGGCCTCGGCGTCTTCGACCCCGGTATCAATGCCTTGTCGATCGTCACGCGCATCCTGCCGGAGCCGATGCATCTCGTTGCCTCGACGCTGGATTTTCCGGAAAACCGCCACGCGCCGATCGCCGCCTCACTGGCCTTCCGCACGATGTCGGGCGCGCCCGTCGAAGCGGAATTCGACTGGCGCCAGACTGGCCCGCAGACCTGGGACATACGCGTGGCGACCGATGGCGGCGAACTGGTGCTCTCGCATGGTGGAAGCCGGCTTGCCATAGATGGCGTGCAGCGCATGGCCGAGCCCGACAGGGAATATCGCAATCTCTATCGGCGTTTCGTCGAGCTTGTCGGCACCGGCGGCTCAGATTTCGACCTGTCGCCACTGATCCATGTGGCGGATGCCTTCCTGCTTGGGCAACGGCGCGTCACGGACGCCTTCCACGACTGACTGTGAGGCGCGCCCCGGCGCCGCCGCTGCCCCCCAAAAAAAGACCGCATGGCTGACCCGGATCTAGTCAGCGAGGGCCAGCCATGCAGTGGGGCAAGTATCGTGTTCGTCTACTGCTATTCAAGCGTCCCGCCGGAAAGGCGGCACGCACCTCCGTCTCAGTGACTATCTCTACCGACCGGCGCGCCGCGGCAACCGCGCAGGAAGTCGAAATCCGCGCCCGTGTCGGCACCCTGAACATGGGTGTGGAAGATCTGCATGTAGCCGCCCTGTGGCGCCGGCGTGTTCGGCGTCCACGCGGCAAGGCGCGCCTGCAGTTCTTCGTCCGATATGTCCAGATGGATGCTCCGCTCGGCCACGTCTATCTCGATCATGTCGCCGTTTCTGACGACCGCCAACGGGCCGCCGACGGCCGCCTCGGGCGAGGTGTGCAGCACCACCGTGCCATAGGCCGTGCCGGACATGCGCGCGTCTGAAATACGCACCATGTCGGTGATGCCCTTCTTCAGCACCTTGGGCGGCAGGCCCATATTGCCGACCTCGGCCATGCCCGGATAACCCTTCGGACCGCAGTTCTTCATGACCATGACGCAGGTCTCGTCGATGTCGAGTGCGTCGTCATTGATCTTGGCCTTGTAGTCGTCGATGTCCTCGAAGACGACCGCGCGGCCGCGATGCTTTAGGAGATGCGGCGAGGCCGCCGACGGCTTCAGCACCGCGCCATTGGGCGCGAGATTGCCCTTCAGCACCGCGATGCCGCCATGCTGCGTCAGCGCCTTTTCAGTCGGCAGAATGACGTCCTCGTTGTAGTTGGCGACGTGCTTCACCTCATGCCAGATCGTCTCGCCGGAAACGGTCAGCGCATCCTTGTTCAACAGCCCGGATTCGCCGAGCCGCTTGATGACGACGGGCAGACCGCCGGCATAGAAGAATTCTTCCATGAGATATTTGCCCGACGGCATGAGGTTGACGATGGTCGGAACCTCGCGGCCGAGCCGGTCCCAATCGTCGAGCGTCAGATCGATACCGACGCGGCCGGCGATCGCCAGAAGGTGGATCACGGCGTTGGTCGAGCCGCCAATCGCGCCGTTGACGCGGATGGCGTTCTCGAAGGCATCGCGAGTCATGATGTCGGACGGCTTCAGATCATCCTTGACCATCTGCACGATGCGCCGGCCGGTGAGTTGCGCCATCACGCGGCGACGGGAATCGACGGCCGGAATGGCGGCATTGCCGGAAAGCGCCATGCCCAGCGCCTCGGCCATCGAGGCCATGGTGGAGGCCGTGCCCATGGTGTTGCAGGCGCCCGTCGAGCGGCTCATCGAGGCTTCGGCCTCGAGGAATTCGGCTTGCGTCATCTCGCCTGCCTTCACGGCTTCCGAGAATTTCCACAGATGCGTGCCCGAACCGACGCGCTCGCCCCGGAACCAGCCGTTGAGCATCGGCCCGCCGGTGACGACGATGGAGGGCAGGTCGCAGGAGGCAGCAGCCATCAGCAGCGACGGCGTGGTCTTGTCGCAGCCCACCAGCAGCACGCAGCCGTCGATCGGCTGGCCGCGGATCGCCTCTTCCGTGGCCAATGCCGCGAGGTTGCGGAACATCATCGCGGTGGGACGAAAAGTGTTCTCCGATGCCGAGAAGACCGGCACTTCCACCGGGAAGCCGCCGGCTTCCCACACGCCTGCCTTCACCTTTTCGGCAAGCTCGCGCAGATGGCCGTTGCAGGGGGTGAGGTCGGACCATGTGTTGAGGATGCCGATCACCGGGCGACCGTCGAACAGGTCGTGCGGATGGCCCTGGTTCTTCAGCCAGCCCCGGTGATAGATGACGTCGCGGCTGGTGCCGCCGTACCATTCCTGCGAACGCAGCTTGCGCGGCCACGGCTTGGGCGTGAAACGGCTCATTATCGGCCTCTCTTTCCTGGTCTGTCGGTCGCCGTCACAAGACCTTGACGGCGACGGCGCGCTCGGTCGGCTCCTTCGCGATCGCCAGCGGATTGGCGAGCGGCAGGCCGAAATCCGGCGCCGAGATTTCAAAGACATCGCCTTCCTCCGGCTTGACGCCGTCGGCGAAGGACAGCGTCGCCGTGCCGAACATATGCACGTGCAGATCGCCCGGCTGGCGGAACAGGCCGTACTTGAAATGGTGATGTTCGAGATTGGCGATTGAGTGGGACATGTTCGCCTCGCCCGACAGGAAAGGCTTTTCCCAGACCACGTTGCCGCCCCGCAGGATGCGCGAGGTGCCGCGAATATCCTCGGGCAGATCGCCGACCAGCAGTTCCGGCCCGAAAGAGGCAGGGCGAAGCTTGGAGTGCGCGAGGAACAGATAGTTGATCCGCTCGGTCACGTGGTCGGAGAACTCGTTGGCGAGCGAGAAGCCGACGCGGCATGGCGTGCCGTCGGGCGCGATCAAATAGAAGGCGGCGATCTCCGGCTCCTCGCCACCGTCGAGCGCAAAGGCCGGCGAAACGAGCGGATCGCCCGGCGCGACCGCCGTTGCGCCCGTACCCTTGTAGAACCACTCCGGCTGCACGCCGACGCTTCCGGCCGCCGGCCTTCCGCCATCGAGACCCATGCGGAACATCTTCATACTGTCGGACAGCCCTTCGGCGGGCGCATGCATTGCGTCGCGCGCCGAGGCCGAGCCGGTATGCGTCAGGCCGGTACCGGTCAGATACATGCGCGACGGATCGGGATGGCGCAGCGGCAGATCGAGCGCGCCCATTGCCGCCAGCCCGGCGAGGTCCAGCGTCTCGCCGCCTTGCGGAACAAGGCTTGCGAGCGGACACCCCTGGGCAATCGCCTCATTCGCGAGGTCGAAAATGGTGGCGCCGGGAACGAGCCTTGCCGTGGCCGTCGCGGCGCCGCGCACCGCAACGCCACCGCCCCTGATCTGACTGAGAAGCATTGCCTAGCCCTGCTTGTTCTTGTTGTAGACGTCGAAGATGACGGCGAGCAGCAGCACCAGCCCCTTGATGACCTGCTGGTAGTCGATGCCGATTCCCATGATCGACATGCCGTTGTTCATGATGCCCATGATGAGCGCGCCGACCACCACGCCGACCACCTTGCCGGAGCCGCCGGACATCGATGCGCCGCCGATGAACACCGCCGCAATCACGTCGAGTTCGAAGCCAACGCCTGCCTTCGGTGTCGCCGAATTGAGACGGGCGGTGACGATCATACCGGCGAGCGACGCAAGGACGCCCATGTTGACGAAGGTGAGGAAGACGAGCCGTTCGGTCTTGATGCCCGAAAGCCGCGCCGCCTTCTCATTGCCGCCCACGGCATAGATGCGCCGGCCGGTGGTCGTCTGGTTGGTGAAGAAGCTGTAGGCCGCGATCAGCACCGACATGACGATCAGCACATTGGGCAAGCCCCGAAAGCTAGCAAGCTTCCAGCCGACAAAGAGCAGCGCCACGGCAATCAGGCAGTTGCGCAGCCAGAACATGGCGGATGAGCCGACCTCCATGCCGAAGGCGATGTCCTGGTTGCGGCTCTTCAGGCTGCGCCAGACAAGGCCTGCGATGGCGAGCACGACGATGACAAGCGCCGTGACGTTCGGACGATCGACGCCAAAAATGTCTGGGATGAAGCCGGTCGAGAGCGACTGGAAAGCGCGCGGAAAGGGGCCGATGTTCTGGCCGGCCAGCAGCCATAGCGTCAGGCCGCGGAAAACCAGCATGCCGGCGAGCGTGACGATGAAGGAAGGAATGCGCCAGAAGGCGATCCAGTAGCCCTGCGCGGCGCCGATCAGCGCACCGACCACCAACACCGTCGGGATCACGGCATAGACCGGCCAGCCGGCATAGACCGTGAGCGTTCCCGCCACAGCGCCGGTGAAGGCGGCGACCGAGCCGACCGACAGGTCGATATGCCCGGCCACGATCACCAGCAGCATGCCGAGCGCCATGATGATGACGTAGGAATTCTGCAGGAACAGGTTGGTGATGTTCTGCGCCGACAGGAAGTCCACGTCCTGCACGGCGCGCACCACCACGAGGAAGAAGAAGACGATGGCGAGCAGCGCCAGCATCATCCCGTTTTCGCGGAGGTTGCCCCCAAGCTGCACCCGCAGGGTATTGATGGCGCTTGTCACGCTGCGTGCTCCCTGTTCACATTACCGTCCCTGATGATGAGGCCCATGATGCGCTCCTGGCTCGCCTCCTCCCTCGAAAGCTCGCCGATGATGCGGCCCTCATTCATGACGTAGATGCGGTCGCACATGCCGAGCAGTTCCGGCATCTCCGACGAGATCATCACGATGCCGCGCCCCTGCGCCGCCAGTTCGTTCATGATCGCGTAAATTTCGTATTTCGCGCCGACGTCGATGCCGCGCGTCGGCTCATCGAGGATCAGCACCTGCGGGTCGGTGAAGAGCCATTTCGACAGCACCACCTTCTGCTGGTTGCCGCCCGAAAGGTTCACGACGCGCTGGTGCACGCCTGGCGTGCGGATGTTCAGCGCCCGGCGATATTCCTCGGCGACCTTGTTCTCCCGGCCCTTGCCGAGGACCCAGCCGCTGGCCACGCCTGCAAGATTGGCAAGCGAAATGTTGCTGGTGATCGGCTCATCGAGGATCAGGCCGAGGACCTTGCGGTCTTCGGTGACATAGGCAAGGCCGGCTTCGATGGCGCGGCTGACGCTGGAAAGGTCGGCCGGTTTGCCGTCGATGGTCGCCTCGCCCGACAGGTAGCGGCCGTAGCTGCGGCCGAAGAGGCTCATGGCGAGTTCCGTGCGCCCTGAGCCCATCAGCCCGGCGATGCCGACGATCTCGCCGCGGCGGACGGAAAAACCCGCGTCTCGGATCATCTGGCGAGGCTGATCGGCGTGACCGACATTCCAGCCCCTCACCTCCATCAGCACCTTGCCGATCTGGGGTGTCCGTTCGGGATAGCGATGCGCCATGTCGCGGCCGACCATGTCGCGGATGATGCGTTCTTCGCTCACATCCTCGCGCGCCAGCGTCGAGACGGTCGAGCCGTCGCGAAGAACGGTGACACGGTCGGCGATGCGGCGGATCTCGTTGAGCTTGTGCGAAATGATGATGGCGGTGACGCCATGGGCCTTCAGTTCGAGCAGAAGATCGAGAAGCTTCTGGCTGTCATTCTCCTGCAGAGCGGCCGTCGGCTCGTCGAGGATTAGCAGCTTTACGTCCTTGGCGAGCGCCTTGGCGATCTCCACGAGCTGCTGCTTGCCCACACCGAGCTTTTCGACAGGTGTCGTCGGCGCTTCACTGAGACCGACCTTTCTCAACAGCGCCTCGGTGCGCTGGAAGGCGAGCGGCCAGTTGATCACGCCGCGCGTCGCCACCTCGTTGCCGAGGAAAATGTTCTCGGCGATGGAGAGCAGCGGCACCAGCGCCAGTTCCTGATGGATGATGATGATGCCTTCGGCCTCGCTGTCGCGAATGCCCCGGAAGGCCATGGTGCGGCCGTCATAGGCGATCTCGCCCTCGTAGGAGCCGTGCGGATAGACGCCGGACAGCACCTTCATCAGCGTCGACTTGCCGGCGCCGTTCTCACCACAGATCGCGTGGATTTCGCCTTTTTCGACCCGAAGGTCGACGCGGTTCAACGCCCGCACGCCCGGGAAGGACTTGCCGATCCCCCGCATTTCAAGAAGCGCAGTCATGCCGTTCCTCCGTCGGAGCGAGGGGGCGCCGAAGCCCCCTCGCCCCGCCGAGACCTTACTTCAGCTGGTCGGCCTTGTAGTAGCCCGAGCCGACGAGCACTTCCTCGTAGTTGGAAGCATCGACCGAAACCGGCTCCAGCAGATAGGACGGAACGACCATCTTGCCGTTGTCATAGGTCTTGGTGTCGTTGATTTCCGGCTGCGTGCCCTGAAGCACTGCATCGACCATCTTGACGGTTACGCCGGCAAGAGAGCGCGTGTCCTTGAAGATCGTCGAATACTGCTCGCCGGCAACGATCGACTTGACCGACGGAACTTCGGCGTCCTGGCCGGTGACGATCGGCATCTTCAGGTCGCCCGAACCGTAGCCAACACCCTTGACCGAGGACAGGATGCCGATCGACAGGCCGTCATAGGGCGAAAGCGCGCCGTGCAGCTGCTTCTCCGAGTAGTTGGCCGACAGGATGTTGTCCATGCGGGCCTGCGCCACCGCGCCGTCCCAGCGCAGCGTGCCGACCTTGTCCATGCCCATCTGGCCCGACGGAATGGCGATCTCGCCGGAATCGATCATTGGCTGCAGAACCGACATCGCGCCGTTGTAGAAGAAGAAGGCGTTGTTGTCGTCCGGCGAGCCGCCGAAGAGCTCGACGTTCCACGGTTTCACGTCCGGGAAGCGTTCCTTCAGGCCCTTGACCAGCGAGGAGGCCTGCTGAACGCCGACCTTGAAGTTGTCGAAAGTGGCGTAGTAGCTGACGGCGTCGCTTTCGCGGATCAGGCGGTCATATGCGATCACCTTGATGCCCGCAGCGGCGGCATTGTCCAGCGCGTTGCTCAGGGTGGTGCCGTCGATCGAAGCGATCACCAGCACCTTCACGCCCTTGGTGATCATGTTCTCGATCTGGGAGAGCTGGTTGGGGATGTCGTCCTCGGCATACTGCAGATCGGTGTCGTAACCGGCAGCCTGCAGCTGCTTGACCATGTTGTTGCCGTCGTCGATCCAGCGCGCAGACGACTTGGTCGGCATGGCGATGCCCACCAGACCCTTGCTGTCGGCCCAAGCCTGAGCTGCGAGCAGGCACGCGCCGAGCGCGGCGGTCGCCGCGAGAAATCTCAATTTCATAGTGTCCCTCCCTGGTGGACGGGGTTCCTCCAACCCCGAAATCTATTCCGCAAAACGGATAGCCAGAGATAGGACCTATCGACATAACGAGCAAATCGAATTATTTCCGAAATCCATACCAAAACTGGTATATCAAAGAATGCTCACTTCCCTCCCGTCCTTGCCCTTCCTGAAGCTCGCCCATTTGAAGCTCGTGGCGGCGATCGCCCAGCACGGCCAGATGCAGGCCGCCGCCCAGGCGCTGGCGCTCACCCAGCCTGCCGCTTCGCGCAGCCTGGCCGAGATCGAACGGCTCGTCGGAGCGCCGCTGTTCGAGCGCCATCCGCGCGGCATGACACCGACTTCGCTCGGCGAAATCCTCGTCCGCCGCGCCCATACGGTGCTGACGGAGATGCAGAATCTTGGGCGTGAAATGCAGGAGGAGCGCGAGGGGCGCAGCGGTCTCGTCCAGGCCGGCGCGGTTACCGGCCCGGCCGTCGGCTTTCTCGTGCCCGCCATCCGGCGGCTGAAGGCAGTCACGCCGCATGTCGAGCTGCGCGTCGATGTCGGCCCATCGGTCCAGCTCATGCGCGGCCTGGATGAAGGCGACTATGATTTCATCATCGGCCGCCTGCTGCCGGATTCTGACGTGAATGCCTTCGATATCGTTCCCGGCGAGATCGAGACCGTGCGCTGCGTGGTCCGCAGCAGCCATCCGCTTGCCACACGGCGCGATGTGTCGCTCGCCGCCCTCGCCGAATATCCATGGATCATCCAGGAGCGCGGCATGCCGATCCGGCAGGCCGTGGAGGCCGCCTTCATCCACGCCGGCCTGCCAGTGCCTGCCGACGTGGTTGCTACATCATCGCTCGTCCTGATGATGGCGCTGCTGGTTGAATCCGACATGATTGCGCCCATGTCGCTCGAGGTGGCGCGGCTGATGGAAGGAACCGGCACGGGTTCGCTTGCCGTCGTCGACCTCGCCGTTCCGATCGAGGTTTCCCCCTATCACATCATCACCCGCCGCGGCCGCCGCCTCTCCCCGGCCGCCAGCCGCCTGCACGCGCTGGTGCTGGACGAAGCTGAACGGCTGCGGGGTTCGGTCTGAGAAAGGCGGGCGGGGGCCGATGGAAACTGGAGTGTAGGTCCACTCAACTACGGCCGAGCGTATAAAACTCGTCGTTCGGGCGCATGCTGGTCACGTTGGCAAGCCGGTTGGACATGCCGAAGAAGGCGGCGATGGCTGAAATGTCCCAGATGTCGTCTTCGGAGAAGCCGTGCGCCTTCAGCGTTTCCATGTCGTCGTCGCCGACCTCATAGGCACGCGCCGACACCTTCATCGCGAAATCGAGCATGGCTTTCTGGCGCGGCGTGATGTCGGCCTTGCGGTAGTTGATGGCCACCTGATCGGCGATCAGCGGGTCCTTGGCGCGGATGCGCAGGATGGCGCCATGGGCGACCACGCAATACTGGCACTGATTGGCGTTGCTGGTGGCAACCACGATCATCTCGCGCTCGGCCTTGGTCAGATTGCCGGGCTTGTCCATCAAAGCATCGTGATAGGCGAAGAAGGCCCGGAACTCGTCGGGCCGATGCGCCAGCACGAGAAAAACATTCGGAATGAAGCCCGATTTTTCCTGAACAGCCAGGATTCGCTCGGCGATATCAGCAGGTAGGTCCTCGATCCGCGGAACGGGGAACCGGCTGATAGGATGGGAAGTCATCGCATTTTCTCCTTGGATGTTCAGTCAGTGGACGCGCCCTGGCCAGGCGCCCGATCCGCGCCCCCGTTGCAATCGGGGGCGTTTTGCGGGACTATTCAAACACTCAGATGTACGTGGGCTCCATAGCGGGGGCAGTTCATCCGGCCTGAGATTGCACGCGATAGGTTCATCGATTGCAAGGGGACAGGCATGTGGATCGCACTTACTGATTTTGACGGCAAGCAAATCTACCTCAACACCACCCATCTCGTTTCCATCAAGGAGCACGGGCGCGGTGCCATCATCACCCACGTCGTTGGGCAGACCGTGGTCAGCGAAAGCCCCGAAACCATTCGCAAGGTTTTGGGCCTGACACAGACCACGACATTGGCATCGGCGCTGCATCGCCTCGGGATCGAAGGTCGGGCCTGAAACATTGCCGCCTGCGCCGAAGCGATTTTGGCGCAGGCGGATACCATCGGCGCTCATGTTCGGCTCATGTCGTGGCGCATCCCCCAAGCATGTCGAAGGGGTCCCAAGGACACCCTTCGACTGCCCTTGATATCACGCTGTTTCCGCGCGCAGCCAGGCAAGCAGGCCCGCCTGATCGCCATCGTCGACGGCTTTCGCCACGCGACGCCCGACCGAAGCGCCAAACTTGTAACCATGGCCCGAACAAGCCGACACGATCAGGCATTTGCCGATTTCCTGCGCGAAAAAGCGCTCATCGGCGGTGAAGGTGTAGGCGCAGGTCACCACTTCCTTGATCGCATATTCGGTCGCCCGCGCGATCGGCGGCGCAAAGAGGTTGCGGATCGCCTCGCCCTCGCCTTTGACCGGTTGGCGGTTCCAGTCGGCATCGCTGGTCTTGACCTTGTGCAGGCCCGAACCGAACTTGAGGCCCGCACCGCCCGAAGGCGGGATGATGTAGCCATCGGTCTTGCCACCGACATCGAGCACCACCGGCGCATTGTTCCAGGCTGCCTGCAGTTCCGCCGGCGGCTCGAGATAGACGACCGCGGTCCGATAGGTGGTGAGGTCGAAGCCCAGCTCGGGGAAGAGTTTCAGCACCCACGCGCCGGCCGTCACCACGATTTTGTCGCCGCGCAACGTCTCGCCGCCCGCCAGCTTCAGCGTGCCACCCTCGGCATCGATCTCGGTAACCTTGCTGTTTTCATAAACACTGGCGCCGTTGGCGCGCAGCCAGTCGGCAAGGCCGGCCGCGATCTTCCGGCAATGCAGCACCCCGCCCTCCGGCGAGAAGAAGGCATATCTGAAGGTGCCGGCCTCAAGGAACGGCCACCGCTTAACGGCTTCCTCCGACTCGACCACTTCGAAGGGAAAGCTCCCGGCTTCAAGTCCTTCGCGCATCTGCTCGGCCTCGTCGCCGGCCTCGCGCGAAACGCAGATGAAGCCGCGCGGGTCGTAATGCGTCGCGCCCAGGTCTCCCCACATCTCGTCCCACGCGTCATAGGCCTGGGTGATCAGCCGTCCATAGCCCGCGGCCGCGCCGTAGGCACGCCGGATGATGCGGTGATGGTCGCCCGACGCCGCCAGCGGGTTGGGGATGGGCCCTTGCTCGACGATCGTCACCTGGTGTCCAGCCTTGGTCAGGGCCCAGGCAGTCGAAAGCCCGGCGATGCCGGCGCCGACAACGATCACATTCATGCGGGAACCCCCTCCTCCGGGGCTAGGTCATGACCTGACGCTGGATCAAATCAAAGATGTTGGCGCGACAGGATAGGCTCTGGAACTTGCTTGGCAAGCCGGGCTAAAGAGGCGCTCATGACAAATATCGACGCCCCGCTTTCGTACCTGAAGTACAACTTTGCCACGCGCCGCCTGCGGCTCGATCCGCATGAGCCGCGCTTCGTGCAGAACCCCTATGAAGCCTATGCCTGGCTGCACGCCAATGCGCGCAGCTTCTTCTGGGAGGATTTTGGCTTCTGGTGCCTGGCCGGCTACGAGGACGTCAACCGCCTGCTGCGCGACCGCCGTTTCGGGCGCGAAAAGCCCGAGGGCGCTGCCGACGACCAGGGCTATACCGGCGATCGCTCGCACCTGACGGCCTTCGACGCCATCGAGGCCAACTCGATGCTGGAGCTGGAGCCGCCGGTGCATACGCGGTTGCGCACGCTGGTCAACCGCGCCTTCGTCTCGCGCCAGGTCGAGCGCCTACGGCCGCGCGTCGAGGCGCTTGCCAATGAACTGGTCGACGGCTTCGAGGCCGACGGCCAGGTCGACCTGCTGCCGGCCTTCGCCGCACCGCTTCCCATCACCATCATCGCCGAAATGCTGGGCGTGCCGGTGGAAATGGGACCGCAGCTCTTGAGCTGGTCGCACGACATGGTGGCCATGTATATGCACGGCCGCACGCGCGAGACCGAGGACCGTGCCAATGCCTCGTCCAAGGCTTTTTCCGACTTCCTGCGCGCCTATGTGGTCGAACGGCGCAAGCAACCCGGTGACGATCTGCTCAGCTTGCTGATCTCGGCGCAGGAAGACGGCCAGAAGCTCAGCGAAGACGAGCTGGTTTCCTCGGCCATCCTGCTGCTCAACGCCGGCCATGAGGCCACCGTGCACCAGACCGGCAATGCCGTGCGCACCATTCTGCAGCAGGGCGGCGATCCGCGCCGGTTCTTCACCACGCCGGAAGCGACCGCCGCGACGGTGGAGGAATGCCTGCGCTACGACGCGCCGCTGCACATGTTCACGCGTTATGCCTATGGCGAGATCGAGGCTGCCGAAGACCTCACGCTGAAGCATGGCGAGCAGATCGGCCTGCTGCTGGGCTGCGCCAACCGCGACCACCAGGCCTACAATGCGCCGCATGAGTTCCAGCCTGGTCGCAACGACCAGAAGAACGTGTCCTTCGGCGCCGGCATCCACTTCTGCATCGGCGCACCGCTGGCACGGCTAGAGATGCAGACCTCGCTGAAAGTGCTGTTCGACAGGCTGCCGCAGATCGCGCTGGCCGAAGAACCGCTCTTCCGCGACACCTATCACTTCCACGGACTGGAAAGGCTGAACGTCAAGTTCTGACGCTCCGCCACACCTAGCGCCAATCGTCCGTGGACTCTCTCCTAAGCGGCGCCGCCAAGGCGGCGTCCGCCAATACGGACAGGCAATTCACATGACCAACTATTTTGAGAGCCCCTTTCGGGGAGAGCTGCTTTCAGAGCAGGTGACGAACCCGAATATCATCGTCGGCCGCTACAGTTACTATTCCGGCTATTATCACGGCCATTCCTTCGATGACTGCGCCCGGTACCTGATGCCGGATCGCGACGACGTCGACAAACTGATCATCGGCAGCTTCTGCTCTATCGGCACCGGCGCCACCTTCATGATGGCCGGCAACCAGGGCCATCGTAACGACTGGATCTCGACCTTCCCGTTCTTCTTCATGTCGGAGGAACCGGCATTCGCCGGCGCGATCAATGCCTACCAGCCGGCGGGCGACACGGTCGTCGGCAACGATGTCTGGATCGGCGCAGAGGCGATGATCATGCCGGGCGTCCGCATCGGGCACGGCGCGATGATCGGCAGCCGCGCCCTGGTGACCAAGGATGTCGAGCCCTACACCGTCGTGGGCGGCAACCCGGCCAAGCCGATCCGCAAACGGTTCTCCGACGAGCAGATTGCCATGCTTTTGGAAATGGCGTGGTGGGACTGGCCGATCGAGCAGATCAAAGAGGCAATGCCCTTGCTCTGCAGCGGTGATATCAAAGCCCTAAACATGCGCTGGAAGGATCAGCAACGGTAGTTGCGGCAGAGGCCTACGGGCAGCGTTCTCGGCGCATCGACCACGTCGCAAGAAATTCCGGAAAACTAGAGAGCATACGCGATGATCAAGCCCCCCGAAGCCACGAAGCACTGGTCGAAGGTGGAGTATCTGCATGAAACCGTCAGAAACCCAAACATCCACGTTCGCGGCACGCACAGCTACTACAGCAATGCCTGGTCGGGCTCATTCGAGGAAAGCGTGGTCCGCTATCTTTACGGCGATGACTACAGCCTGAAGGCGTGGGAACCCGCCTGGCCGATCGATCAGCTCCACATAGGCGACTACGTCTGCATCGGGGCGGAGGCTGTGATCCTGCTAGGTGGTAACCACACTCACCGCACCGACTGGTTCAGCCTGTACCCCTTCCCAGAATTCATAGTCGATGCCTATGCTGGAAAGGGCGACACGGTCATTGGCGACGGCGCCTGGATCGGCATGCGAGCGATGATCCTGCCCGGCGTCACCGTTGGCGAGGGCGCGATCATTGCGTCAGGCGCCATCGTGACAAAAGATGTAGCGCCCTACTCGGTCGTTGCAGGAAATCCGGCGGTGCCCGTAAAACTCCGGTTCACGGCCGCGACGGTCGACAAACTGCTTGCGCTCAAGGTCTACGATTGGTCGCCCGCCAAATTCGACGCGCTGAAGCCACTGCTTTGCGCGAACGACATAGAGGCGCTGGAGCTTGCGTCCACCCGGTATGACGAGGTGAGCATTTGATCGGTCAAAGCCGGATCACATAGTCCTTGCGCGTGGTCTCGATCACTTCCCAGCTTCCCTTGAAGCCGGGGCGGATGACAAAACGGTCGCCGGCCTTCACCGTGCGGGCCTCGCCGCCATCCTCTGTGATGACCGAGACGCCCGCGAGGATGTGGCAGAACTCCCACTCGTCATATTCGATGCGCCACTTGCCGGGCGTCGATTCCCAGACGCCGGCATAGAGGCCGCCTTCGGCCTCCTCAAAGTTCCAGGTGCGGAACTGCGGGTTGCCTGAGATGAGGCGCCCTTCGGCGGGCGCGCCCTCTTCCGGTTCGATGCTGGCAATGTCGAAGCCCAGGAACTTTTCGGTCACGCTTTCCCCCATTTCAGGCAATGTTTGCGCCCGGCCGGCAAGGCCGGGCGCAAATGTTCGTTAGGCCTTGGCCAGAGCCTGCTCCAGATCGGCGATGATGTCGGCTACATCCTCGATGCCCACCGACAGGCGCACCACGTCCGGGCCGGCGCCTGCTGCAACCTTCTGCTCGTCCGAGAGCTGGCGGTGTGTGGTCGAGGCCGGATGGATGACCAGCGACTTGGTGTCGCCGATATTGGCGAGGTGCGAGAACAGCTCCAGCGCCTCGACCAGCTTGACGCCCGCCTCGTAGCCGCCCTTGAGGCCGAAGGTGAACACCGCACCGGCGCCGCGCGGCGAGTATCTCTGCTGCAGTGCGTGGTTCTTGTCGCCCGGCAGACCCGGATAGGACACCCAGGCGACCTTGTCGTTCTTGGACAGCCACTCGGCCACCTTCAGCGCGTTGTCGCAGTGGCGCTGCATGCGCAGCGGCAGGGTTTCCAGGCCAGTCTGGATCAGGAAGGCGTTGAACGGCGAGATCGCCGGCCCGAAGTCGCGCAGGCCGAGCACCCGGGTGGCGATGGCGAAGGCGAAGTTGCCAAAGGTCTCGTGCAGGACCACGCCGCCATATTCCGGGCGCGGCTCGGACAGCATCGGGTAGTTGCCCGACTTCGACCAGTCGAAGGTGCCGCCGTCGACGATGACGCCGCCCATGGAATTTCCATGGCCGCCGATGAACTTGGTCAGCGAGTGGACGACGATGTCCGCACCGTGCTCGATCGGGCGAACCAGATAGGGGCTGGCCATGGTGTTGTCGACGATCAGCGGCAGGCCGTGCTTGCGGGCGATATTGCCGATCGCCTCGATGTCTACGAACACGCCGCCGGGGTTGGCAAGGCTCTCGATGAAGATGGCGCGGGTCTTGTCGTCGATCTGGCTTTCGAAGGACGAAACGTCATCGATGTCGGCCCAACGCACTTCCCAGCCGAAATTCTTGAAGGCATGGCCGAACTGGTTGATCGAGCCACCATAGAGTTTTCTGGCGGCAACGAAATTCTCGCCCGGGCGCATGATGGTGTGGAAGACGAGAAGCTGCGCTGCGTGACCCGAAGCCGTCGCCACCGCCGCCGTGCCGCCTTCCAGAGCCGCCACGCGCTCCTCCAGCACCGCCTGGGTCGGGTTCATGATGCGCGTGTAGATATTGCCGAACGCCTTGAGACCGAACAGCGAGGCAGCGTGGTCGACGTCGTCGAACACATAGGCCGTCGTCTGGTAGATCGGCGTGGCACGCGCGCCGGTCGTCGGGTCCGGCTTTGCGCCGGCATGGACGGCGAGCGTGTTGAAACCGGGGGTGCGTTGGGACATTGTTTTCTCTCCGAGAGGCCCTGCGTGAAAATTCTTGCTATTCTTGGCGGAGCCGTGACCGGAATGCAAAGAACAAAATGCTTCCATCGCCCCCGCCGTTAGGCGATCCAACGCTTATATGTGGCAGCCAGGGAAATAGAATTACTGCCGACGGACGCCCAAGCTCTGGAATCCGGACCGCATAACCGGCTTCTTGGACGATAGGACCCCCGAATTGACGCCGTTCCAGCCGATTTCGCCGGCCAGCCGGGCATATTCGATCTTCGGGCAGCGGTTCATGACAACCTTGATGCCGGCCGCTCCCGCACGCGCAGCGGCCTCGTCATGATGAACGGTCAGCTGCATCCAGATGACCTTGGGCAAAGGCTCAAGCCCCAGCACCTCGTCGACGATTGCCGGCACCGCCTCGGAGGCGCGAAAAATGTCGACCATGTCGATCGGCACCGGAACCTCCGAAAGCCTGGCATAGGTCATCTGGCCAAGGATTTCCTTGCCCGCCTGCCCCGGATTGACCGGGATGACGGTGTACCCTTTCGCCAGCAGGTATTTCATCACGAAGTAGCTCGGCCGCACCTCGTTGGCCGAGGCGCCGACGACGGCAATGGTCTTCACCGAGTTCAGAATGTCGGCGATGTAGGAATTTTCGTAGGCGTCGTGGTTCATTCTGGAAGCGCAATCCTGCCTTCCGCATCGAGCGGAAAATCCGGGTTGTGGGCTACTTCCCAAAGATTACCCTCGGTATCGGCGAAATAGCCTTGCAGACCTCCCCAGAAGGCGTGCTGCGCCGGCTTTACAACGCGCCCGCCTGCCTTCCCGGCCATGTCGATAATTGCGCCAACCTCCAACTCCGTGCGCGTGTTGTAGGCAAGTGCAACGGTCGGCGCACAGTCGCCGGACTTGTACGGTGGCCGATTGTCGTTGCCCACATCGGCAGCCAACTCGTTCCTCGGCCACAAGGCCAGGATCATCCCGCCCATCTGGAAGAAGGCGACGCCTTCGGTGATCTTCTCGTTTCGCTTGAGCCCCATAGCTTCATAGAATCGCACGGCGCGGTCGAGATCCTCGACGCCCAGCGTCACGATCGATATCCGTGGCTCCACGCTTCTACTCCCCCTTCCACTCCGGCTTGCGCTTTTCGATGAAGGCGCCGATGCCCTCCTCGGCGTCGCGTGCCAGCATGTTTTCGACCATCACCCGCGCGGCGTATTCATAGGCTTCCGCAAGGCCCATCTCGGCCTGCGCATAAAAGGCTTCCTTTCCGATCTTAAGCGTCAAAGGCGATTTGGAAGCAATGGTTTGCGCATATTTACTCACGATTTGAGTCAGGTATTCAGGCGGCACGACGCGATTGACCAATCCGAATTCCCTGGCCGTCGTGGCGTCGATGGTCTCGCCGGTGAGCAGCATTTCCATTGCCTGCTTGCGCGAGACATTGCGCGACAGCGCCACCATCGGCGTGGAGCAGAACAGGCCGATATTGACGCCCGGCGTGCAGAAGGTCGCCTCGTTCGAAGCGATGGCAAGGTCGCAGCTCGCAACAAGCTGGCAGCCGGCGGCCGTGGCAAGGCCGTCGACCTCGGCGATGACGGGCTTGGGATGACGCACAATGGTCTGCATGAGCTGCGAGCAGGCGGCCATAGTCTGCTCGAAAAACGCCCTGCCCCTGTCGGCATCGGCCCGATGTGCCGTCATTTCCTTCAAGTCGTGGCCGGCGCAGAACACCTTGCCGCTGGCCCCCAATATGATCACGCGGACGGCCGTGTCGTCGCGCGCGCGGTCGAATTCAGCCTGAAGCGCGGCCATCACAGCCAATGACAAGGCATTTGCTGGCGGGTTCGCAAGCGCAAGGCGCAGAACACCGTCCTTGAAGACGGACACGACGGGGCCCTCGGGCACGGGCTTGATGGCAAGGACTTCAGCCAACGGTTCTTCTCCGAAACTGCTTCATCTCGACCAAAGAATTACCACGGCTCGGGTTGAAGAACAGGGGGCAAGCGGGTTTTATGGCGCCGCCGGTGCGCAAGTTTTCGTGCGCCAACCAGCCGGCACGTTTTCGAACGGATCTACAAGAGATGCCCACCCAGACCAAGCTCACCCCTCAGATGACCGCCGCCGAGGTCAACGAGTTGCTGAAGTCGGCCTATCCGCAACTCAATGCCGAATATGCCTCCTATGAGGCGATCGAGGTGTTTCCGGGCGGCTGCACGGTGCGGCTGAACGCCGACGAGCGGCACCTGCGCCCAGGCGGTACGGTCTCGGGCCCATCACTGTTCACGCTGGCCGACGTTGGCGGCTATGTCTGCGTGCTCACCCACGCCGGCGCGGACGCGCTGTCGGTCACCACCAACCTCAACATCAACTTCATGCGCAAGGCGGAAGCCGGCCCGATTCTCGGCCATTGCCGCATCCTGAAGATGGGCAAAAGCCTGATGGTGTTCGATATCGACATCGTGGCCGGACCGGACCAGCACACCGTGGCGCACGCGACTGGAACCTATTCGATTCCACCCAAACGGCATCATCCGCATGAGGTAAAATAATACCGCACTATTAAGCTTCTGTTTTCGTGTCGTTTTCCGGGATGTGCGCCAGTTCCCTACACTTGACGCAAGATAACACTCCGCCTATAAGCCCAACCTGACCAGCGGCCCTTTTCGGCCGCGGTTTTGTATTTGGTGGTTGGCCCCGGCCCTCCTTCCAAACCAAGCAACAAGAAACGCCTTCTCCGGAAGGTCCCGAAACGAAAGTTAGATCCATGAAAACCTTTTCGCAGAAGCCTGCGGACGTGGTGAAGAAGTGGGTGCTGATCGACGCCGAAGGTCTCGTCGTCGGCCGTCTCGCATCCATCGTCGCCAACCGCCTGCGCGGCAAGCACAAGCCCACCTTCACGCCCCACGTCGACGATGGCGACAACGTCATCATCATCAACGCGGAGAAGGTCGTGCTGACCGGCAAGAAGTACACCGACAAGATGTACTACTGGCACACCGGCCACCCCGGCGGCATCAAGGAGCGCACCGCTCGCCAGCTGATCGAAGGCCGTTTCCCGGAGCGTCTGCTTGAGAAGGCCGTGGAACGCATGATTCCGCGTGGCCCGCTCGGCCGTCGCCAGATGAAGAACCTGCGCGTTTACGCCGGTTCTGAACACCCGCATGTCGCCCAGCAGCCCGAAGTCCTCGACATCGGCGCTCTGAATGCCAAGAACAAGAAGGCTTCGTAATCATGGCTGAGCTCAACTCGCTCGCAGATCTCGGCACCGTCGCCGCCGCACAGCCGGCTGCTCCGGTCCACGTCCAGAAGCTGGACAAGCAGGGCCGCGCCTATGCCACCGGCAAGCGCAAGGACGCCATCGCCCGCGTCTGGGTCAAGCCCGGCACCGGCAAGATCATCGTCAACGACAAGGAATTCGGCGCCTACTTCGCCCGTCCAGTTCTGCAGATGATCCTGAAGCAGCCGATCGTCGCGACCAACCGCGAAGGTCAGTTCGACATCGTCGCCACGGTTGTCGGCGGCGGCCTCTCCGGCCAGGCCGGCGCGGTCCGTCACGGCATCTCCAAGGCGCTGACCTACTACGAGCCGGGCCTGCGCGGCGTGCTCAAGAAGGGCGGCTTCCTGACCCGCGACAGCCGTACCGTCGAGCGTAAGAAGTACGGTAAGGCCAAGGCCCGTCGTTCGTTCCAGTTCTCGAAGCGCTAAGCTTCCCGGAACCGTTTCGGCGCTGTTTACAGCAGCCGACAGAAAAGGCCGCCTCCGGGCGGCCTTTTTTCATGGCCGTGACGCATGGCCGGCTTTCACAGCAGTGAAGCATCGTTGGCATATCGAGATAAGGACCGAAGGGAATCCACTTTCCGTTCGGGGATGCTATAGAGGCCGAATCGTATTTGAGCCGGGGCACGCAATTCCAGCATGCTTCATCTCCCCGCCACCAGATTGTTTTAGGAAATCGTGATGCCTGCCAAATCCATCGACCACGCTTTCACGGCCAACAAGAACACCGGTCGTTCGGGTGATCCTACCTACGCCGGTGCGCTGTCCTTCATGCGCCGGCGCTATACCAAGAACGTCAAGGGAGCCGACGTGGTCGTCTGGGGCATTCCGTTCGATGCCGCCGTCACCAACCGTCCGGGCGCGCGCTTCGGCCCGCAGGCCATCCGCCGCGCCTCGGCGATCTTCGACTGCGATCCGCAATATCCGTTCAATCTCGACCTGTTCGACAATCTCGGCGTGGTCGATTACGGCGACTGCCTGCTCGACAGCGGCAACCACCAGAAGACGCCCGCCACCATCGAGCGCGAGGCCGCCAAGATCCTGAAATCCGGCGCCTTCCTGCTCTCGCTCGGCGGCGACCATTTTGTCACTTGGCCGGTGCTCAAGGCCCATGCCGCCATCCACGGCCCGCTGGCGATGGTGCAGTTCGACGCTCACCAGGACACCTGGGACGATGACGGCAAGCGTATCGACCACGGCTCCTTCGTCGCGCGCGCCGTACGTGAGGGAATCATCGATCCCGATCGCTCGATCCAGATCGGCATCCGCACCCATGCGCCGGCCGACTTCGGTATCAAGATTCTCTACGGCCACGAGGTCGAGGAGATGCGCGCCTCCGACATCGCCTATGCGATCGCCGAGCGCACCGGCGGCAGGAAGACCTATGTGACCTTCGACATCGACTGTCTCGACCCGGCCTACGCGCCCGGCACCGGCACGCCGGTGGCAGGCGGGCCCTCGTCGGCCAAGATCCTGTCGGTGCTGCGCCAGATGACGCAGATCGACATTGTCGGCGCCGATGTCGTAGAGGTTGCGCCGGCCTACGATCACGCCGATATAACTGCAATTGCGGGTGCGACGGTTGCTATGCACTATCTCGGCCTGCTGGCAGAGCGGAAGGTGCGCGAAGGCGCCTGAAGCAGCCGGTAAAAACTTCAGGGCTTGAGTCTGGATTCGGGCGCAAGCCTCTGAGACAAAATGCTTTCTTATGGACGACAGGACATGAAACCGAAAATCTTCATCGACGGCGAACACGGCACGACGGGCCTGCAGATCAGGGCACTGCTCGCGGGTCGCCACGACCTGGAAGTCATTTCGGTGCCTGCCGAACGACGTAAGGAAACCGCCGCGCGCGCCGAGTTTTTGAACAAGGCCGACGTCGCAATCCTCTGCCTGCCGGACGACGCGGCCCGTGAAAGCGTTTCGCTGATCGAAAACGACACCACCCGTGTGATCGACGCCTCGACTGCGCATCGCGTGGCCGAGGGCTGGACCTATGGCTTCCCGGAGATGGACAAGGCGCAGATGGAGGCGATTGCCGTCTCCAAGCGCGTGGCCAATCCCGGCTGCTGGCCGCAGGGGCCCATCGCCTGCCTGCGTCCGCTGGTGACCGCCGGTCTCCTGCCGGCCGATTTCCCCGTCACTATCAACGGCATCTCCGGCTATTCCGGCGGTGGCCGGCAAATGATCGAAGACTACGAAGCGCAGGGCGAGGATTCGCCCGAGTTCCTGCCCTACGGCCTGATGCTCAAGCACAAGCACGTGCCGGAGCTGCGCGCCTATGCCAAGCTCACGCACGACCCGATCATGCAGCCGGCCGTCGGCAATTTCGCGCAGGGCATGATCACGGTCGTGCCGCTGCAGCTCGGCCGCCTGCCGAAAGTGCCGACCGGCGCGGAGCTTCATGCTGCGATTGCCGACCACTATGCCGGCCTGAAGGGCGGCGTGGTCGAGGTTGCGCCGCTGATCGACTTCGAGCGCAGCGCCGATATCCAGCCTGAGATCTACAACGGCACCAACAAGATGAAGCTCTATGTCAGCGCCAACGACGCCCGCGCGCAGGCGCTGTTGATTGCCGTCTACGACAATCTCGGCAAGGGCGCTTCGGGGGCTGCGGTGCAGAACCTCGACCTGATGCTCGGCCTCAATCGATGAATGGTGCGCCGGCCTTCCCTGCCCATTGGGAGGCCGGCGGCCCTGTCCTTTTGACGGAAACGTTTTCGAGCCGCATCTGGAAAGTGCGGCTTGCCGACGGCACGCCCGCCACCATCAAGGACCTGAAACCTCTCGACGACGTCGAGGACGAGTTGCGGGGCGCGCATTACCTTGCATGGCGCAATGGCGAGGGCTCGGTCGGGCTGCTTGGCCTCGAGGGCAATCGCATGCTGCTCGAATATGCCGGCGAACGGCATCTGGTCGACGACCTCAATGCGCTTGGCGACGATACCGCGACCGAAATAGCGGCGGAAATGCTGGAGCGGCTTTTCTCGCCGTCCGAAACCTTTTTCCCACCAGACTTGCAGCCGCTGCGCGACCGCTTCGCCAGCCTGTTCAGGAAGGCTAGCGCTGACAGGGATGGGGGCACGCGAAGCATCTATGTCGAGGCGGCAGAGGTAGCCGAGCGCCTCCTGAGCAATCCGCACGACCTACGCCCGCTGCATGGCGACATTCACCATGAAAACATCATGCACGGGGCGCGTGGCTGGCTGGTGATCGATCCGAAGGGTGTTCTGGGCGACCCGGCCTTCGACGCCGCCAACCTCATCTACAATCCGCTCGACCGCGATGATCTCTGCCTGAACCCGGATCGGATCGCTCACATGGCCGAGGTTTTCGCCAAGACATTGGGGCAAAATCCAACCGCCATCCTCGACCATGCCTTCGCCTATGGCTGCCTTTCGGCAGCCTGGCATGCGGAGGACGGTAACGCGAAGGACGAAAGCCGCACACTCGCCGTGGCGGCCGCCGTGCGCGACGTGCGGCGCAGCTACTAGGCGCTATCCACGCCTGAAATACCCGATCAGCTTCTGACGACGACCTCGGTCGGCAGCGGATAGGCACCCTTGGTGCCCCGCCAATGCGCCGTGGCGAAGATCAGCACCACCATGGCAAAGCCCTGATGCAGCAGCGCCCAGTGCATATCGGCCTGCGTCAGCAAAGTCGCCACGCCGATCGCCGCCTGGGCCAGCACGAGGCCGGCCAGCACCCAGGCGCGGCGGGCATGCGTGGTGCCCGGCAGGGCCCGGCTGGTCGCCAGCGCGTGCCAGATCGCCACCACCAGCACCGTATAGGCGAACATGCGGTGGATGAACTGCACCGTCTTGGGGTTCTCGAACAAATTGCGCCAGGCCGGTTCGATGGCGAAGAGATCGCCCGGGACGACGGCGCCGTCCATCAGCGGCCAGGTGTTATATGTGAGGCCGGCATGCAGGCCCGCCACCAGCGCGCCGAGATAGATCTGAAACAGCACCAATAGCACCATGAGGCCGGCGAAGCGCTGCACTCCGCGGCTCGCCGCGGCTTCCGTATAGGTCGCAAGCCCGCGGGCGATGTAGGTCACAGCCATGATAATGACGCAGGCGAAGGTCAGGTGCACCGCGAGGCGATACTGGCTGACAGAAACGCGCTCGGACAGGCCCGAGGCGACCATCCACCAGCCGACCGCACCCTGCAGCCCACCCAGCACCAGAAGGCCTGCGAGGCGCGGCTTCAGCCCGCGCTCGAGCCGGCCCGACAGCCAGAAGAGAACGAGCGGAACGGCGACAAGGAAGCCGACGCCTCGCGCCAACAGGCGGTGCACCCACTCCCACCAGAAAATGCCCTTGAACTCATCAAGGGTCATGCCCTTGTTGATCTGCTCATATTGCGGGATCTGTTGGTACTTTTCGAACTCTTCCTGCCATTGGGCCTGGTTGAGCGGCGGGATCACACCATGGATCGGCTTCCACTCGGTGATCGACAGGCCCGAGCCGGTCATGCGCGTGGCGCCGCCCACCATGACCAGCGCAAACAGCACCACCAGCACGACATAGAGCCAATAGCGCACAAGCTTGCGGTCGTGCAGCTCTCTGTCACGCATGGCAAGCGGTGCAACAGTGTTCGTCATTGCGGACATGGCAATCGTTCCCGGCCAATTCGAAATCCGCGGGCTTGGTGGACCATCGCGGCCGCGCTTACAAGGCTGTCATGCGCGGCACGCCGTCGCGCCGGAGTTGTGCTTGCGCGCAGCACCAAGAAGTCCTAGGACGGCGGCGAAGGAAAAGCCATGCCCATTCGCCTCAAGAAGCTCATCGGAACGATCCTGCTGATCCTGCTGGTGATCGTCTATTCGCTGGTCGCAACCACCGTGGCTGTCGCGCGCCTGGGTGAATCCGGGCCGCTGGTGCACTTCCTGTTCTTCCTGCTGACCGGCCTTTTGTGGATCCTGCCCGCCATGGGCATCATCAAGTGGCTGATCATCGAGCGCAAGCCGAAGAGCTGAACCTCACCTAGCTGATCGGCGGAAACCGCTTCCCCGGCATCAGGCCGCGCTGCGGCCGTGCGCAGGCGAACTCGGCCGCTCGTAGCCGGCGGGCGTCACGAGGATCAGGCCAGGGAAGCCACCCACGCGCAGATTCTCCGCAGCGACCATAACCTCCTCACCCGGCTCGATGACGCTGACGACGACTTCAGTCCCCTCGCCCACCAACCGGCGAATGCCGTCCGCATCGATCGGTCCGCATTCCACCACCACGATGTCATAGGCGGTGGTCAGCGATTCGAGGATGATCGGCAGGCGATCGACGGCGCGCATTGCGCGCTCCGGATCGGCCGTTCCCACCGGTATGACGTGGCAGCCGGAATAGTGATCGGCGTGAATCACGTCGGTGAACTGCGCCTGCGCGGTCAATAGGTTGGTGATGCCCGGATAGCGCGCGCCATCCAGCATCGGCCTTGAGGCCGCGCCTGAAACCGTGAGATCGAGCAGCAGCACGCGCAGCCCGACATCGGCAATCTCGCGGGCCACCAGCACGGCGATGGCGGCAGCCTCGTCGCCCTCCGGCGATATGAAGATCGCACAGTTCGCATCGCTCGAGATCAGCCTTTCGGCCGCGCGCGAGATACCAATCTCGCCAAGCTTGCGAACCGGCCGCGAGCTCCGTTCCACCGCGTGCGTCAGCTCGGGCTTGACGCCCAACGCCGGCTCGGGCGTTGCCGGCTCTGGGGTCAGCGTTTCGGCAAGAGGCTGGTCCTCGGCGGGCTCGTCGCGCACGACCGGCATCGCAACTTGCTCCACCGGCGCGAACCGCGCGCCCGGCGCAGGACGCATGGCGCGCGCCGAAAACAACTCGCGGAACAGAGTGCCAGCTGCCATCACCAAAAGCGAGGCGACGAAGGCCGCGCTGACGATCGGGATGATCTTGGGAAAATAAGGTTCAGCTGGAACAGCCGCGCGCGTGAAGATGCGGGCATCGGCGGGCAGATAGCCCCGATCCTTGGCCAGCGCGGCATCGCGACTCACCTTGAGATAGGCGTCGGCAACGGCGTTGGGCACATCGGCGGCAAGCTTGGGGTCATGAGACGAGAACGCGATGACGACAATGCGCGGCCTTTCCACCTGATGGACATCGAGCCTTTCGCGCATCGCCTTCAGCACGCGCTCCTCAGCCGGAATTTCAAGCGGATCGGGTTTGAGCCCCGCCAAGATCAGCAGACTCGACTGCAGAGACATGTCCGCCGAGGGATCGAACTCGGGCAACTTGGCGAGCCCAAGATCCCTGGCCACCTGCTTGAGGATGTCGGCTGACGAAATCACCTCGACCTGACTGGCCACGGCGTCTTTATCGAAGATTGGACGGTCGGATACGGCAGGTTCGGTCCCCGTCGAAGCCGCCTCGCGCGTTTCGATCAGCAGCCGCGTCTCTGCCTGGTAGCGAGGCGTCACCATCGAGGCCAGAGCGAACGCAACGCTGGCGACGACAAGCGCCACCACCAGTATACGCACCGAGTTCCCCGCGAGCGAAGCGAACAGCTTTTGGGTATCGCCGCCTATGTCGCCGGCAGTTGACTGAACGCCTGACATTCATCCTGCTCCCAGTATCGGACAGCAGGCATAGTAAATATTGATGGTAACTCAGCCGTTAAGATCGACACGCCGGATACACGCCTCTTTAGAAGGGCATCCGCTGAGGACCCCATCTGCCATCAAGGGTTGCATCACGCTTTATCCGCTTTACCGCCCATTAACCCTAACAAAGCAATAACGAGCACATCGAATTCCGCCGGGGCATGTCCGGCACAAAGCCGAAGGTATCCGCTTGGTCATGCGAAGCCCCCGTTCGATCCTCTGCGCACTTCTGGCCGCCACTCTCCTTGCCGGCTGTACCAGCTACCGCCCCGCCCCGCCGGCCTTCCACGAGGTGCTCAACCAGCCCTACCAGCTCGGCCCCGGCGATCGCGTCCGCGTTACCGTGTTCGAACAGGAGGGGCTGACGAACGTCTACAGCATCGACCAGTCCGGCTATATCGCCTTCCCGCTCATCGGTCCGGTCCCGGCTCGCGGCCAGACCCCGCAGAAGCTTGAAGCGGCCATCGCTACCAAGCTGCGCCAGGGCTACTTGCGCAATCCGGACGTCTCGGTCGAGGTCGAGCGCTACCGCCCGATCTTCGTCATGGGCGAAGTGAGTGCGGCAGGTCAGTATTCCTATGTTCCAGGCCTGACGGCGCAAAAGGCCATCGCGATTGCCGGTGGGTTTTCGCCTCGCGCCAACCAGACCGACGTCGATGTCACGCGCGACATCAACGGCAAAGTGATGACCGGCAGGGTATTGACCAGCGATCCCCTCCTGCCTGGCGACACGGTCTATGTGCGTGAGCGGCTTTTCTAGAACCTGTGGGCATGGCAGAGCCGCCGGTCGTCTCAAGGGTTTCTTAGCCCCTCGGCGCTAATGATCCGGCGTAAGCTACGGATCAAGCCATGAAAGAAGACTCCGCCAGCCGCTTTTCCGCCAATGCCGTGCGCAAGTTCGTGGACGACGAGGCCGCCGGAAAGCCGCAGCCGGTAAAACTCAACAAGGTCGCCCAGCAGGTTGCGGCCCAATACAGGCGTGACACGACCTCGCCGGTGATGGTCAGCGGCGTCATGCGCCTTGTCGAGTTCTGTCTGCTCTTCATTTCGGGAGCGTCGCTGTTCGCCGCCTATGTCGGGTTCGACACGCGTCTTTTGTGGCATTATCCGGTGATCATCGGCGGCACTTCGCTGCTGACGGTGATCCTCTTCGAAGTCAGCGACCTCTATCAGATCCCAGTTCTTCTCCGCCCGCTTTCCAAGGCCGGGCGGCTGCTGGTGCTCTGGGCCGGCGCCTTCGCGCTGCTGGCCGTCGCAGGCTTCTTCCTGAAGATTTCGAGCGAATTCTCGCGCCTTCTGTTCGGCACCTGGTTCGTGCTCGGCTTCCTCCTGGTTTTCGGGCTGCGTCTGGTCATGGCCCAGCTCATCCGGCGTTGGGCACGCAACGGTTCGATGGAACGGCGCGCGGTCCTCGTCGGCGGTGGCCAGGCGGCCGAAACCCTTATCCGTGCGCTTGAGAGGCAGCCTTACAACGACATCCGCATCTGCGGCATCTTCGACGACCGCGACGACCGGCGCTCGCCGCCCATCGTCGCCGGCTATCCCAAGCTCGGCAATATCAACGAGCTAATTGAATTCGCCCGGATCGCCCGGATCGACATGCTGATCGTCTCGCTGCCGATCGCCGCGGAGAAGCGCGTCTTGTCGCTGCTCAAGAAGCTTTGGGTGCTGCCGGTCGATATCCGTCTTTCGGCGCACTCCAACCAGCTGCAGTTTCGGCCCCGCTCCTACTCCTTCATCGGCTCGGTGCCGATGCTGGACATATTCGATAAGCCCATCAACGACTGGGATTCGGTCGCCAAGCGCGCCTTCGACATCTTCTTCAGCCTGTTCGGCATCATCGTCTTTTCGCCCATCATGCTGGCCACGGCCATCGCCATCAAGCTCGACAGCAAAGGCCCCGTCCTCTTCAAGCAGAAGCGGCACGGCTTCAACAACGAGGTGATCGAGGTCTACAAGTTCCGCTCGATGCATGCCGACCAGTCCGACCCGACGGCGAAGAAGACGGTGACGAAGAACGATCCGCGGGTCACCCGCGTCGGCCGATTCATCCGCAAGACCTCGATTGACGAGCTGCCGCAGTTCTTCAACTCGCTGGTGGGGAGCCTGTCGCTGGTCGGCCCGCGCCCGCATGCAGTGGCCGCCCAGTCGCACAACCTGCTCTACAACGAGGTCGTGGACGGCTACTTCGCCCGTCATCGGGTCAAGCCTGGCGTCACCGGCTGGGCCCAGATCAACGGCTGGCGCGGCGAGATGGACACCGACGAGAAGATCCGCAAGCGGACGGAATACGACCTCGACTATATCGAGAACTGGTCGCTCTGGTTCGACCTGAAAATCCTGTTTCTGACGCCGATTCGTCTCCTCAACACGGAAAACGCCTATTGAGCGCTGTGGCTCACGAACTATGGCATGGGCTTCCCGCCGGCACCGGAAGCGCCACTCCGCATCGGGCCGCGGCTGGCTAGACGTACTGCCTAGGTCCGCACGTTTGGGTAGTCATCATCGCTGGCGCCAGAGAGGAGGTTGAGCACCAATTCTCCGGCAATTTACCCCGGCCCAGCCATCGGTCAGGAATTTCCTGTCAGGCTTTTCCCCTGGCCGATCGGTAAAAGCTACAACTTTCGACTACCCTATCCCCCGAAGGTAGCAGGTACTTATCCTGAATTGCTGTCGCCTTGATTAAATTTGATAATCAAAGGGTTACGGCACCCACATGAGCGGGATCCGCAACACACCTGATCAATGAAGCCTGTCTCAATTGATTTCGTATGAAAGGAACCTGACATGAAGAAGCTCATCATCGCCGCAACTGCCCTTCTCGCGATGACTGCTTTTGCAGCTGCCGGTGGCGGCGATGGCAATGGCAACGGGAACGGCAATGGCAACTCTGGCTCGTTCAACGGCAACGGGAACGGGAACTTCAACAAGGGCTCGTTCAACGGCAACCTGAACGGCAACTTCAACAAGGGCTCGGGCAACGGCAACCTGAATGGCAACCTCAACTCGGGCTGGTTCAACGGCAACGGCAACGGCAATTTCAATGGTTCACATGGGCACGGCCACCACTGATGGGGCATGCTGATCCCGCTTGACCATCTTAGGATGTGAAAGCTGGCCTGGTGGCTGGTTACTCTAAAAAGGTAGCCGGCCACCACCCAGCCTGACTGGCCGTGACAGCCAGGGGCTGGCGCCGCGGTTAAATTGGCACTGACACTGCGAACTCCAGTTTTTTTTCGAGGGGCGTGACGCATGCCCCTGACCGCCAGGCAGAAGTTCGATACGACTTCCCGACGTTTTCTTTACCGGTAGCCGTTCGTTTCGGTCAGGCGCAGCCTCTCCAGCTTTCCCATAACCAGCTTGTATTTGCGAGAAGAGTCCACACACCAGCAAACGAGCTGACTGAGCTCCGCCGAGCGAAAATGAAAACCGGAGCCGAGAGACTTCTATTGCAACCTGTATGCAACCAGAGTCCCGACAGCGTTTCGCGCCTCCGGTTCGGCCAGACCCCATTCATCTCGACTGGACGAACCCAGCCCAAGATTTCAGACGGCGATCTCTTCCGGATCGCCAAGGTCAAGCCGAACCAGAGGCGCGAAGCTCAGGTCGATTCGCGGGTCTTGGCTTCGTTACTTTCCGCCACGCTCATGCCCGTGGCCGTGGTCGTTTCCATGGTTTCCATAACCCTGGCCGTGGTTTCCATAGCCCTGCCCGAACCCATAGCCACCATAGCCAGATTCATTTCCGTAACCGGGCTTTCCGGGCTTGTGCTCAGGCTTTCCGGGCTTGTGCTCGGGCTTTTCCGGCCTGTGTTCATGCCTGTGGCGCTCCGCAACAAAAGCCGGAAATGTTATGCCGTACAGTGTGCCGCCATAGTCCTTGGCGACGTAGTGTTCAGTCGTGCAACCACCCAGTGTTGCCAATACCGCTACAATAGTAAGGGTACGCATCGCTTACCTCCGTACCCCTCTCACTTTGACGATAATTTAACGCAAATGTCGTTCGAGGGTTCCGTTTTGGGTAACCGATGTGCACTGAAAGTAGTAACATCTTAGGGAAGTCAGCGAGCCAGACTTCATCAACAAGCCTGAGCTCTCCATTACGGAGTCATGATTGAGGCAATGGCTCAGGACCATCGGTTGCATCGAAAAATCTCAGTATTTTGTTGATCCCGACGGGAATCTCGCCATCGAATCGGCGACACGTGATTCAGGCACCTCAGTGCCAGCCCGGGGAATACACAATCAAAGGACGGGGCTACCTCGATCATTATGTATCGGGACGGCCGCACGGATCATAAACACTATGGAACGCTTGGTCCCGCGGTCGAATTTGAAAGCAAATGATGGGGTTCGATCGAAAAGGCACGAATTAGCGCTTGCGCCCGCCCCCCTGAGTATATATGCCTTGCCCCGGTTCGGAGTGTAGCGCAGCCCGGTAGCGCACTTGACTGGGGGTCAAGGGGTCGTGGGTTCGAATCCCGCCACTCCGACCATTTTTTCCTAAATGAAATCAACATTTGGCTGCGATGTCGGGATTTGGCCATCGGGCCAAGTTGCGAACGCAACTGACACAAAATCCGCATTTCGGAACAAAAGTCCCGAAAAAGCGCTGATGCGATCGGCGCCAGGCGACTCTCGCGCACCCAAGCACTCACATTGATTTGACAGGACCAAGACGGATCGGCGTGGGCGATGCCGAAGTCGGCACCCAGGCCCCGTTCTACTGCCCTCACTCGACTCGCCCGCACGGCTTTTCTTTGATATGAAAGATCAGCGGGAGGGGTGACAATGAACTATCAGACGCTTGATGCGAGCGCGGCGATTATTGCGTCGCTCAATTTCTCCACAACCCTGGCGATTCACCTTCACAAGAAGGGGGTTCTCACGACCTCTGAATTTGTAGCTATTGCAAACGAAGCGATAGCGATGAGTAAAAACGATCCGAAATACCACGAGATACGGGTTGTCCTGCAGAGAATGCTGCCGACAATCCAACTCGGCTAGGCATCTCGCAGTTGCTGAATTAAGAGGATGGTGTGGTCAGCCATCCGGTTCGCCCCATTTTTCGCGGCCGCAATCGAACCGTGCGACTCAGGCCGCGATAATCCAACGCGAACCTTGTGCCCCCTCGAATCAGCTCATGATTCGAGCCTCGAGCAGATCGATCTCCCGGACCAGTTTGCGTGCCGGCTCGTCAGAAATCTTGCCGCTGCGTACCAGGCGACTGATCTCGTCGCGTTCCGCCCGCAGCCCGGCGAGGCGCAGTTCCCGTTCGATCGTCCCGACATGACGAACAAGATCGGCCTCCTCGCCAGTCTTGGAAAACCCGTCGATGCGCCGGCGATAGATTTCCATCACGCGCGAGCCCGCATCGACATAGACGTCCGCATCCGCGCGCCCCTTACCCATGTCGTGCTGGGATTTTTCGATGGCGTGGATGGCGGCTTCCGCGGCAGCGATGCGCGCGCGGACTTCTTTCGTGTCCAATTCGGGTGTCGGCGGCAGTCTCAGTCCCCTCAGAACGCGCGGCAGACCGATGCTGGCCGCCACCAGCGACATGATGATGACGCCTGCCGCCAGGAAAATCGCGAGATCGCGGGCCGGAAATGGCGAGCCGTCATACATCGTCAGCGGCAGGGTCAGCACACCTGCGAGGGTGATGGCCCCGCGCACGCCCGCCAGTGAAGTCGCAGCCACCAGGCGCCAGCTGGGCGTGTTCATGCTCTGCCCGCGCCGCCTGATCCGGAACATGGTGAACCTCAGGGCGGTCCAGACCCATACGAAGCGCAAGGCGGCCAGAGCTGCACTGATAACAATGACATAGATCAGCAGCCACACTGGCTCATGATGGCCGGTTTCGCGAACCACATCGGCTGCGCGCGCGGCAATCGTTGGCAATTGCTCGCCGAGCAGCACGAAGATGATGCCGTTGGTCGCGAACTGAACCGTGTCCCAGACAGCGCTTCGCCGCACGCGGGTCACGGCGAGCACCTTGCCCAGAAATTCCGCATAGCTCATCGTGATGCCGGCCGAGACCGCGGCAAGGATGCCCGAGCAATGCAAATGCTCGGCCAGAAGATAGGCCGCAAACGGAATCAGGAGACTGACCAGAATCTGCGCGCCTGTCTCCTCGCCAAACTTGCGGGAAATCAGAGCGGTCGCCCGCGTCACGCACCAGGTGACGACGAAGCCGATAACGATGCCGCCGATCGACACCCAGAGGAAGGTAACGAAGGCCTCGGTCAGCGAAAATGCACCAGTGAGCGCGGCGGCAACGGCAAAGCGCATGCAGACCAGGCCCGACGCATCGTTGAGCAGCGATTCCCCTTCGAGGATGTGCATCAGCCGCTTTGGGATCGGCACCCTTGCGGCAATGGCCGAAACCGCAATCGGGTCGGTCGGCGACACGATCGCTGCAAGCGCGAAGGCGACGGCGAGCGGCATCGACGGGATGAGCCAATTGATGAAGAAACCGACGCCAACGACGGTGAACACCACCAGCCCCATGGCAAGGCCGAGGATCGCGCGCCTGTCGCGGAGCAGCCCTTCCTTCGGAATTCGCCAGCCGTCGAGAAACAAAAGCGGCGGCAAAAACAGCAGGAAGAAGATGTCCGGCTGCAGCTCGACCCCAAAATTGGCGACCGACGCAATGGCTGCGCCAAGCGCGATCTGGACAAGCGGAATCGGCAGGGGAATGGGCGAGGCGCGCACGACGGCGCCACTGACCACCACCGCGACCATCATGACGAGTACGACCGATATTGTTTCCATGGGCTGTCTTTGCTGCAGTCGTTGTTCGGCAAGGTCATCCATGACCAGCAGGTGCCTGCGGCAAAGTCATGAATCACCTATGCGACTTTTGACCTCAGCTTTGCATGCAGGCAACCTTTGAAGCTGGCTGGCCATGCTGCAAAGGCCCGCTCCCGTCGACTTTTCGGAAGATCTACTAGGCTGTCTCGGCAGCAAGCATGTCGACTGCCATGCCGTCGTCCGATCCAGCCTGTTCGGCGATCCAAAGCTCGCCACCTTGCCTGACGACATCATAAACCGCCCGGCCGATGGCGGCGCCGATATCCGTATGCAGCCCTGCGAATTGCTCCGGCTTTTCACCATCTGGTGCCGCTATAACAATGCAGTCGGTTCCCGTGCCGGTCACGGGCTTTCCGTTCTGACGCCAATTGAGATCCATGATCGCGGCCGTGCGCGCTTCGGAGGCGATCGACATCGCTTCGATCAGCGCTGCCGTCGAAAGCGGTCGGTCGACATGGGCGAGCCGGTTGATCGTCCCGGCCGGCATGGAGATGGCCGGGCTTTCGCCGACCCGATCTGCATTGCCGAGCCCGACCGTTGCCAGGCAGGAGGCATTGGCTTGGCCGAATGAGGCTGCAGCGAAATGATGCTTTCGGACGGTGCGCGAGGTCATCAGATGGACCGCATCCTCGTGCCCGACTTCCGCCATCTTCGTTTCGAGCAGCGCGATCGGATCAACATCGAGCGGCAGGTCGGCGTTCCTGACCTCCAGCCAGGCCACTTTTCGCGACGTGACGAAGCCCGGACGTGTCAGAGACCAACTCAACATCGCCTGCGGGGACGCGAATTCCGCGACAAGAAAGGGACCCATGCAGGAAATCGACAAGGCTGCCATGGCCCGGCTTGTCACATCGACGAAGCCCGACGACAAGCCCACTCGGAGAAAACGCGCAAAACAACCACTTCGGGCACGGCGAAAGGCCGTGCCCCTTCAAAAGGCGCAGGCCCAAAGCACTACCGGTTCAGCAGCGAGGCGATCTGGTCCTGTTGCGGAACGTTGCCGCCGGGCGTCAGCTTGTCGACCACTCCGGGCAAGGCGGCCGAAAGCTGCTGCAGCAGTTCCTGCTCGCTCATGCCGGCGCGGTCGGCGATTGCCTTGAGTGTCGGCTGGCCGATCGCTTGACCAAGATCGTTGGGGCTGATCGGCTGGTTCTGACCCGTGCCGACCCAGGAGTCGGCCGTGTCGCCCTGCCCACTTGCCCGCAACTTGTCGAGAAGACCGCCAAGCCCGCCGAGCAGGCCGCCTTCCTCGCCCTGAGGCGATGCCGGAGCGTTGGCGTCGGGCTGGCTCTTGCTGCCACTCAGCATCTTGCCCACCAGCAACGCGCCGAGCGCAATCATCAAAGGCTTGCCGATATTACCTCCCGGCACAGCGTCATCAAAAAGTCCCATAAGGACCTCCCTGTCATGACTAAATCCGACCCCGATGAAGAAATTGTGGGGCAGCAGACGGCCATTTCAAGTCTGCGAGCAATAGTTGTGTTTCTTCGTTTCCTGTGAAAATCTTTACCGGCAAAGGAAACGGAGACACATCGAGATGTCAGTCGTCGGTTGGATCGTTCTCGGCCTCATTGCAGGCTTCCTGGGTAGCAAGATCGTCAACAGCAGCGGCCAAGGAATGCTGATGGACATCGTCCTCGGTATCGTCGGCGCCATTGTAGGCGGCCTGATCTTCAACTTCTTCGGCACGGCCGGCGTGACGGGCTTCAACGTCTGGAGCCTCATCGTCGCGGTCATCGGTGCCGTAGTGGTGCTGTGGCTCTACCACGCGCTCGCGGGACGAAGAGGCGCATAGATAGAAGTCCGGATCGGCGAACCGACCGGGAATTTCTTTGTCTTATTTGGGCTCTGCGGCAGATCGAGCCTGGAAAGCCGCAGAGAGGTAATTTCACATAGATAGGCCGACGCGTTCTGACGGCCGCCAGCGAAACCTGACTTGTTTGGCCGGTTCCTCCCTAGGACCTGCATGCATGGTTTGTGTCTTCGAAACCTGCAACAAGCAAAAACCCCGCCTCGAATTCGAAGCGGGGTTTTGTTTCCAGGCCTTAGATGCGAGGCAGGATCAGGCAGCGTTGGAGCCGGCTTCCTTGTCGAGCACCATGTAGTCCAGCGGCAGTTCGGTGGTGTATTTGATCTGCTCCATCGCAAAGGACGACGAAACGTCCCGGATCTCGATCTTTGCGATGAGGCGCTTGTAGAAAGCGTCGTAGGCCGCAATATCGGGCACGACCACGCGCAGCAGGTAATCGACGTCGCCGCTCATGCGATAGAACTCGATGACCTCCGGGAAATCCTGGATCACCTCGGAGAAGCGCCGCAGCCATTCGTGGCTGTGCGAATTGGTGCGGATCGACACGAAGACGGTGACCCGGGTATTGATCTTCTCGGGATCGAGGATGGCGACGCGGCGCTTGATGACGCCCTCCTCCTCGAGCTTCTGGATGCGGCGCCAGCAGGGCGTCGTCGACAGCCCCACCTTCTTGGCGATGTCCGCCACGGCAAGGGTAGCATCTTCCTGCAGAAGACGAAGAATTTTGCGGTCAAGACGGTCCATGCTGGCTCCGAGCGAAAAAATATTCCCGCATAATCGCTATAACCCGCTTTGTCCGCAAGAAAGGAATTCTCCGACAGGCGCGATTTTACGCAACGGCATTGCAATGAAATCAGCCTAGACGATGGCGTATTTCCGATTTCAGGAACGGAAGCAATTCCGTTTCGAACCAGGGATTCTTCTTCAGCCAGCCGGAGTTGCGCCAGGAAGGATGCGGCAGCGGGATCACGCGCGGCCGCTCGTTGGAGGCATAGATGGTGCGCCAGTTCATGACGGTTTCGCCTAGTGTGGCACCCCGGCCGGCCCCGATATGCCACCCTTGAGAATAGAGGCCGATCGCGAGCACGAGTTCGATCTGCGGCATCAGGTCGATCAACGGCCGGCGCCAGCGCGGGGCGCATTCCCGGCGCGGCGGCAGGTCGCCGCCCTTGGCATCCTGCCCCGGAAAGCAAAAGCCCATCGGCAAGATAGCGAAGTTTGCGGGATCGTAAAACTCCTCGTGAGGGACGCCGAGCCAGTCGCGCAGCCTGTCGCCTGAGGCATCGTTGAACGGAATGCCGGTGGCATGCACCTTGGTGCCCGGCGCCTGGCCGGCAATCAGGATGCGCGCCCTCGTCGACGCCACCACCACGGGCCGCGGCTCATGTGGCAGCGGCCGGCCGCGCGGTTCCTCCGCGCAAAGGCGACAGGCGCGGATTTGCGCGGTCAAACGGTCCAGATCATTCGCAGTCATGAGGTCAGGCAGCAGCACTCGGCCGGTTCGACAGCGCCTGATGCCAACGGATGACGTTGCCGAATTCTTCGGGAACCCGCATGCGGGCGGGCTTCATGAAATCGATGGCAATCAGGCCGGTAATGTCGGCGATCGAGTACTCGTCGCCGGCGGCGAATTCGCGGCTGGCCAGTTCGCCATCGAGGATTTCCAGAAAATCGAGGGCCTTGGGCTTGTTGGCCTCGCCCCAAGTCGGGATCTGCGGCACCTCCCACTCCTTCATCGCAGGATGGATATGCCGGAAGGCAGCCGCGACGCACATGAAGAGGTTCAGTTCCACCCGCCGCTGCCACATCTCGACCTTGGCCTTGCCGAGCGCGCCGCGGCCGAACAGTGCCGGCTCGGGGTGAAGCTCCTCGAAATAGCGGCAGATGGCCACGGACTCGGTCAGGATGGTGCCGTCGTCCAGTTCCAGCACAGGCAGGCGCTGCAAAGGGTTGCGCGACGTCATCAGCGCGCTCTTGTGCTCGAGGCCGGCCATGTCGACCGGCACCATCTGCACCTCGATGCCCTTTTCGGCGAGGAATACGCGTACCCGGCGCGGATTGGGCGCGCGCCCACCATCATACAGCTTCACATCGCTCTCCCGGACTACATTTAGCCGCACTATAGCGCGGCCTCACCAAAACCGAAGAACTTCTCGCAGCCAGTCAAAAAGCCAGTTGCCGGCATCATGGCGCGGCTCGGCATTCCTGTGATGGCTGGCACGCCAGTCGCTCGGCTGCTCGAAGGTGCCGGCCCAAATGCCGGCGCGGCGATCGCGTGCCATCCGTTCGGCATCGCCGTAGTCGCCATAGGCGACCGCCCAGCCCTGCTCGACCATTGCGCGGTTCAGATCTACGCCGCCGGCGTTGCAGACGGCGAGAAGCCTGCCGTAACGGTCGCGCTTCGATCCCTCGCAGGTGACACTCCTGCCGGCGATGAGCCTGACGAGTGCCTCCCGCGCCTGGCGCCCGCATGGATAGTCGATGCCGCCCTTGTTGCAGGCCTGCATATATTCCGGCGCGTCCATGCCGATGAGCCGGATGCGCTCGCCATTCAGCGTGACGGTATCGCCGTCATTGACGATGACCGAACCAGTGTTCTGGCGCGTGGCAAGGAGGTCGAAGCGCGCGCTCACCACTGCAAGCATGCCGAGAATCGCCACCGCGAGACAGATGTCCAAGACCGTCCGGAAGGCACTGCGTGGCCTGGCAGAAGGCCTTCGAAGCGGGCGATACCGCGTCATTCGAAGCATATGGCAAACAGACTCTTAATTATTTCGGCGTAGCCTAAGCCTCTGAAATCAATTGCTCGCATAAATTGAACCCTGATGGCGTTGCTGCGCTCCGACATCGCCGACAAGAACATTGTGGATCGCACGAAGCGGCGCCGCAACAGCGATGTCGCGCGCGCCGTTCGCAGGACGCGCGACCGACTTGCCCAGCGCCCCGGCGCGCTTGCCTTCGACCGCGAGCTGCTGAGGCTGCATGCCCACGCCATGACCGGCAGCGCCACCGCCATCCCATTGCTGGTTCTGGTCATCACGGTCGCGGGCCTGATTGCCGGCATGCGGGGCGAAATCCTTATCTGGGCGATGCTGACCACCACCTGCTATGCGGGCTTGGCGCTAGTGGCGCACCGCGTCAGCAAGATGGATTTGGCCAAGCTCGACACGCAGGGCATCAAGCGCAATTTCCTGATCGGCCATTTCCTATCCGGCCTAGGCTGGGCCTATTTCGCTGGGATCGGCTGTGACGAATGCCAGCTCCAGCAATTCCCCATCGTCAAGGCCGTCATCTTGCTATTGGCGATGGCCGCGACCGCACTGATCGCTTCCTCGCTGCGCGGCGCGCTGATGGTCACCTTCGCGCTGCCGGTGGTGATTTACGGCGTCAGCGTCTCGCATTCGCCGGAAGCGGTCGATCTCTTGATGACCGCCCTTCTGGCGCTTTCGCTGCCCTTCTTCGCCTATGTCGCGAGCCGCCTGAACCGCTCCTCGGTCATGCTGCTCTCGTTTCGCTCGGAAAAAGACGGGCTGATCGCCGAACTCGAAACGGCGAAGTCGATGTCGGACGAGGCCCGCCGCCGCGCCGAAGAGGCGAACCTTGCCAAGTCGCGCTTCCTCGCCTCCATGAGCCATGAGCTGCGCACGCCGCTCAATGCCATTCTCGGCTTCTCCGAAGTGATGTCCAACGAGGTGCTCGGGCCGATGCAGAACGCGACCTATCGCGACTATGCGCGCGACGTGCACGATTCTGGCCAGCACCTGCTTAATCTCATCAACGAAATCCTCGACCTGTCGCGCATCGAGGCCGGGCGCTACCAGCTCAACGAGGAGCCGGTGCATCTCCTGCACATTGCCGAGGAATGCTGCCACCTGATGGAGCTCAAGGCGCACAACAGGGACCTGCGTATCGTCCAGCAGTTCGAGCCGGAGCTGCCGCGCCTCTATGCCGACGAGCGCGCGGTTCGCCAGATCGCGCTCAACCTCTTGTCGAACGCCGTCAAGTTCACTCCGCCCGGCGGCGAAATCCTGGTGCGCGTAGGCTGGACCGCAGGCGGCGGCCAGTACATTTCGGTTAAGGACAACGGACCGGGCATTCCGCCGGAGGAAATCCCGGTCGTGCTTTCGGCCTTCGGCCAGGGCTCCATCGCCATCAAGAGCGCGGAGCAAGGCACCGGCCTCGGCCTGCCGATCGTGCAGGGCCTGATTGCCATGCATGGCGGCGAATTCCAGCTTCACTCGAAGCTGCGCGAGGGCACCGAAGCGATCGCCATCTTCCCGCTTTCGCGGGTCATGGAAGTGCTGCCCGCGCTGCCGACCAAGGCAGTGGCGGCCGCTGGCCGCCGTCGCCAATCAGCGTAGCGCTGCGGCCATTCCCGTGCTGCAAAGCGCGGCTGCCTTCACCAGTCCCACGGCGAGCGCACCACCCGCACCTTCGGCATGCGCCATGCCGAGATCGAGCAGCGGCTTCATGCCGAGCTTTTCGACCGCCTTGCCAAAACCATGCTCCGGGGACGCCTGCGCCACCACGCAATGATCGAGCGCGCGTGGGTTGATCGCATAGAGCACCGACGCGGATGCGATTGCCGCGAGCCCATCTAGGATCACCGGCACCTTTTCCATGCGGGCGGCTATGATGGCGCCGGCAATCGCCGCGAACTCCCGTCCGCCGACCCGGCGGAGCACTTCAAGCGGGTCCTTCAGGTGGGCGCGATGGAAAGCGAGCGCTGCGTCGACCACCTTCGCCTTGCGCGCGATCATCGTGGCGTCTGCGCCCGAGCCAACGCCGACCCAGTCGGCGCCGGTGCCGCCGTGCAGCGCAGCCAGCATGGCCGCCGCAACCGTGGAATTGCCCACGCCCAGGTCGCCGATGCACAGAAGGTCCGTTCCCGAGATCGCTTCCATGCCAAAGGCCATGGTTGCCGCGCAGCCGCGCTCGTCGAGCGCGGCGTCCTGCGTGATGTCTTCAGTGGGCAGGTGCAGCGCCAGGTCGAACACCTTGAGGCCGACGTCGTTGGCAAGGCAGATCTGGTTGATCGCCGCGCCGCCGGCGGCGGTGAGTTCCACCGCGCGCGCCGTCGCCTCGACGGTACGGGGCGAGATATCGTGCCGCACCACGCCGTGATTGCCGGCGAAGATCGCCACCAGCGGACGATTGACGGCCGGCGGCCGGCCGCTCCACGTCGCCAACCATGCGGCGAGGTCCTCGATCCTGCCAAGCGAACCAACCGGCTTTTCGGCCTTGGAAAACTGCGCCCGCACGCGTTCGCCCGCCGCCTCGTCACCGGCCGGCAGCCGTGTCATCAGGGTACGGAAATCGTCGAAAGGAAGCGCACTGGTCATGTCGTTTTAACCTGGGAGAATGGTCGTTGGCAGCGGCATAGCTGCGTTGGCCTCATGGCACAATGGCCGAAACGTCTCATACAACCTGGGGCTTGCATTGCCGCCACAGCTGTCCCATGTGGAGTGAACCAACGGAAAGTCTCCATGCCGGCTATTGAATCGCCCTGCATCCTCGTCTGCTCGGTCGACATGAAGACCGGTTACTGTTTTGGCTGCGGGCGCACCCGCGAGGAGATTTCCGGCTGGATCGGCATGACGCCCGAGCGGCGGCGCGAGGTCATGGCGGAATTACCGGCGCGGCTCGAGACGGTGGAGCGTCGCCCGCGCCGCGAAACCAGGCGTGCACGCATGGCGCGCGAAAGAGATACGGCGGTCTGAACCCAAATGGCAGGGCGCGGAATCTGGATCGTTCTGGCAGTCATGGGCATCGGCCTCCTGCTGCTGATCGCCAACGACATGAGCAGCGGCGCATCCGGCTTCTCCAGCGAAACACTTGGCCGTGTGCTCTATCTCGGCATATTCGGCGCGGTCATCGGCGCCGGCATCCTGAATGCGCGGCATCGCTTCAGCGATATCGTCCGCAATCTGGGCATGTGGCTGCTGCTCGTCCTGGTGCTGATCGCCGGCTATCAGTACCGCTACGAGTTGCAGGACATCGCCAGCCGCGTGACCGCCGGGCTGGTTCCCGGCAGCCCGCTTTCACTGACCGATTCCGAAGGCCGTTCCACGGTGACGCTCGAAAAATCACCCAATGGCCATTTCGAGGCCCGGCTGAACATCAACGGCGCACCGGTCCGCGCACTGGTTGACACTGGCGCGACGGCCACCGTGCTGACGGCCGCCGATGCGGAGCGCGCCGGCTTCAACCCCTCGGACCTCGACTACACCATCCCCGTTTCGACCGCCAATGGCGATGCCACGGCGGCGCGCGTGGTGGCACGCAATATCGAGCTCGGCGCCATCAGCCGTCGCAACCAGACGGTGCTGGTGGCAGCGCCGGGAATGCTGAGCCAAAGCCTGCTCGGCATGAATTTCCTGGGCTCGCTGTCGGGCTTCGACATCCGCGGCGACCGGATGATCCTGCGCGACTGAACTACGCCGCCGTCAGTTCGCGGCGCTCGTAGATATGATCGACGATGCCCCAGGCGAGTGCTTCCTCGGCCGTCATGAAATAATCCCGATCCAGCGTGTGCTCGACCTCTTCGAGGGTGCGTCCGCAATGCTTGGCATAGAGCGCGTAGAGGCGTTTTTTCATCCTGACGATGTCTTCGGCGTGACGCTGGATGTCGGATGCCTGGCCCTGATAGCCGCCCGAGGGCTGATGCAGCACGATCGAAGCATTGGGCAGCGCGATACGCCGCCCAGCCGAGCCGGCCATTAGCAGAAATGAGCCCATCGAACCGGCGGTGCCCATGCACACCGTGCCCACGGGGCTCGTGATGTATTGCATCGTGTCGTAGATCGCGAGGCCGCTGCTGACCACCCCGCCCGGCGAATTGATATAGAGCGAGATTTCTTTCTTCGGATTGTCGGATTCCAGCGACAAAAGCTGCGCGCAAACCAGCGCCGAGACATTGTCGTCGATCGGCCCGTTGATGAAGATGATGCGCTCGCGTAGCAGCCGCGAGAAAATGTCGAAGGCGCGTTCGCCGCGGCTCGACTGCTCGACCACCATCGGGACGAGATTATTCACTCCGCTCATATGCGTTCTCCAACGAGGATGATCAGGCGGCCAGCGCCATCGTGGCGGGGCGGTTTGAGTTGGCGGCGAGGGTCTGCGGCCGCGCGACCGGCCAGGCGACGACCCGCGCCTCATGCACGATGCGCAGATGGGTGCCGCCGCCATCGGCCGGGTCGAGCCGGAAGGTGACGGAGGTGGCGAGCCCGTCGCGCGCGGTTCCGGCGTCGCGCCACGAATAGCGGATCAGCCGGTGCGGCTCGATGTCGAGCACCTCGCATTCGACCTTGCCGCCCTCGCCCGGTGCTCCATCGAAGGAGAAATGCTCGCCCTCGACGGGCCGCATGTCGTTGGGCAGCAGCCAGGCGCCGAGCAATTCGGGCACGGTCAGCGCCCGCCACACCTTTTCCGGAGCCTCCGGCAAGGTGCACTCGACCACGATCTCGTCATGCGGCTCGTTCTGGTGCTCGCTCATTGGTCCATTTCCTTCAGCACGTCCTTCAGTCTTTCCACGCGCTCCGGCCAGAAGTTCCGATAGCGCTCCACCCAGCCGGCGAGAGGCGCCAGCCCTTCCGGCGCCACGCGGTAGAACACGTTGCGCCCCTCGCGCCGCTCGGCGACCAGCCCCGCCTTGCGCAGGGCCGCCAGGTGCTGGGACACCGCCGGCTGCGAAATGGCAAAGCCCGATTTGAGATCGCCGACGCTCATTTCCCCGTCGGCCAGCCGTTCGAAGACGGCTCGGCGCGTTGGGTCGGCAAGGGCGCGAAAGATTTCAGACTCGATCATAGGCCACATATAAGTGTACACTTATCATTTTGGCAAGGCGCTTTCGCATACGAAAGCGCCCGGCGGGCAAGGCAGCCGCCGGGCGTCGATCACGGAGTGTGCAGGAAATGTCAGGCGGCGCGGCTGGCGCGCTCCTGCTCGACTGCGGCGAAGGCGCTGTACAGCACTTCCGGACCCGCACCGGGCCGCGTCGCGTCGGTGGAGAGAATCTGGCGGAAGCGTCGCGCGCCCGGCTGACCGTGGAAAAGCCCGACCATGTGGCGCGTGACATGGCCGAGCCGGCCGCCCTGCTCGATGTGGCGCGCGGCATAGGCCGCCATCGTGTCGATCAACCCGGCATAGTCGAATTCGCGCGCGGCCTCGCCGTAAACCACCGCATCGGCATCGGCCAGGATGCCGGGCGTGTGATAGGCCGCGCGGCCGAGCATGACACCATCGACATTTTCGAGGTGTTTTGCGGTCTCATCCAGAGTCTGAATACCGCCATTGATGCCGATGAAACGGCTTTGGTTTTTCGCCTTCAACCGATAGACGCGACCGTAGTCGAGCGGCGGGATGTCCCGGTTTTCCTTCGGGCTCAGGCCTTCCAGCCAGGCCTTGCGGGCGTGCACCCACAGCACTTCCACACCGGCCGCGAAGACGCCATCGGCCAACGCATCCAGCGCCGCCTCAGGATCCTGCTCATCGACGCCGATGCGACATTTGACCGTCACCGGGATCGTCACCGCCTGCCGCATGGCGGCCACGCATTCGGCCACCAGTTCCGGCGTCTTCATCAGGCAGGCGCCGAAGGTGCCCGACTGCACGCGGTCGGACGGGCAGCCGACATTGAGGTTGATCTCGTCGTAACCGAACCCCTCGCCGATGCGCGCGGCCTCGGCCAGTTTCTTCGGATCGGAGCCGCCGAGCTGCAGCGTGACCGGATGCTCTTCCGGCGAGAATCCCAGCAGCCGCTCGCGCGCGCCTTGGATGACGGCGTCGGCCACGACCATCTCGGTATAGAGCAGCGCATTGCGCGAAAGCTGGCGATGGAAAAATCTGCAGTGACGATCAGTCCAGTCCATCATGGGAGCGACGGAAAGCTTAAACGCTTTGTAATTATTATATTTTTTGGCGCTTTCGTTCATTCTGCCTTCGTCTTTGTCGTACGGATTTTCCGCCCATCTCTGCGGATTTAGTCGTGCTTCCCTGTCGCCAGTACAACCAAGTTATGCCCCTGCCGCCATGTTGTACCGCCGGTTTTGGAAGCGACTACTCCACGCAAACGCAAAGATGGTTCCGCTGGCTATCTAGCGCAAATTGACATCGAGCGCGACGGCAAGATCGCGCACTGGGATAACAAGGCCTTCGATCGGAGCCAGGTAGCAGCTTTTTGGCTGCAAAACTGAGCCCGTTCCACAGTGCAGCAGAACGGATTATCTTCTTCGAATCACGAGATTCCTGGGAGGGGACTGCGTGATGGATTGCAGGGAGGGGACTGCGTAATGGAAGAGCCTGAAGACAGCCGGAGGATATCGGCTTATGACGCGGGCAAGATGGAGGCGCTGCTCGTCATTGTCGGGAGCATCGTCGCCCAATTGCCCGAACGTGCGATGTTTTGCGTCGGCGCCGATGCAAAACGATTTTGCGACCGTGCGCAATACCAGGCCCGCCACACGGCCGACGACCGGACGCGCGATTTTGCCGCCGGCGTGTGGGACGTTGTCATGCCGCTCAGAGAAGCCATCGATCAGCAAATTCGCGAGCTTGGCGAGGGCAGCATTGTCAGGACCATTCAGCCATTCCCGATTCCGCCCGAGGAGTGGGTAGACGAGGAGCGCGGCTTCTGAGGTAGCCGCCGCCAATAAGGTTTCCGTACGGCGAAGCACAGACGGCCGTAAAGAGGCGATCGACGAGTTGCTCGGCGAGCAACTCGATCTTTCTTGCCTTGCGTCGGCAGCCCTCGCCGCGGGGGATGCCGCATCGCGCTCTTGCAACCTTCTGGCGCACGGTTCGTTAAATCGCGACCGCCGCGCAAGGCGTGCGCAACCCACCGAATGACGGGCTTGGCCGCGTGATTTCCCGAGCCCTCGTGGCGGCGGGCGCCGCGGTTGTCGGCCTACGCCTGGAAAAGAGATCAGCCTCAACGAATCTCCCGCTGCCTGCCGGCGACGGGAAGCAAGGAGGATTCCATGACATCGATGCTGTTGAAGAGCCTCACGCTGTCGGCCGTGCTCGTCACGACGGGCATGATGACAAGTGCCTTTGCCCAGTCGGCCGAAGATCAGAACAATCCAGTCGTCGGACAGGCAGCGCCGCCCTCGGACGAATATTACGACGAACAGCCCGAAGATCAGGGCCCGGGCATGATGCCGCCCGAACAGCAAATGCCCCCTCGAATGATGCCCCAACCGAGAATGCCCGGGACGATGCCTGGCATGCCCGGGGGAATGCCAGGGCAGATTCAGGGGCGTCCGCACATGATGCCTCCCGGCCAAATGATGGAAAGGATGCATGGCAGGAGAATTCCGCTTCCGCTGAAGGTGCTGTTCGCAATGGCCGATACCGACAATGACGGCTCGTTGACTTTCGCTGAAGTGTCGGTGGTCATGAAACGGCTGTTCGACGCGATCGACACCAAGAAGGACGGCAGGATCACCCTGGAGGATATCCAGGCCTTCTTGCGCAGATAGAAGCCGGCCAATCGCGCCTGTTCAGAGTTCTCGGTGCAGCGGCGGCGCCTGCCATGTTCCGGCGTCGCTGGCCGCGTCCGCAGCAGAAATTTTCCATCCGCCGTGCCAGCGGCACGCGAGCAATATGCACTTTTGTCGGACAGCGATGCAACCAACAGCCAACTCGAGCGTTCCGCCCCGCCCCTTGTAACGTGGAACCTGGATCCAACCCCGGGTTCCCGCAGCTGGAGACACTCATGACCAACAAGCGCTTCGAACACCCCATCGCGATCTTTGTCGGCCTCGGCTTCCCCCGCAACGTCGACAATGTCTGGGAAGCCTATGAGGCACTGGTTGAATGGAACGGCAACCGCGGGCCAATGCACGTCATGGCTCTCAACCTGTGCCGCAACGCCCTCACCAACGACGCCGACATCAAGGCAGCCTATATCGCATTCAGGGCGTTCGCCCGCTCGCGGGGCATTTTGGTGCCCGAAACGGTTCACGGATCGACGATGGAGGCAGCCGAAGAGTGGCTTGCCGCCTAGTTTCTATCCCTTCTGACAAAAACCGCTTGCCGGCAGGATTGCCTCCGGCAAGCGGTTTTCGTTTGACCGTCTGGATCGCGCTATCGCCGAAAGATGGCCTCGAAAGTGTCCACCGCCAGATAGGGGCCAAGGCCCCAAACCAGCACCCATGCCGCCGCGCCGATGATATTGGCGAACAGGAAGTGCAGCCATGGCATGGCGACGCTGCCCGCGATGAGCCCGTTCAGCTGCCGGAGCACGGCAAAGAAGCGAGCGCTCATGACGATCCAGATGCCCTTGCTGTGGAACACCGCCTCGAGCTTGCCTAGCCGCTCAGCCGTCAGCTTGATGTAAGAGCCGAAACGCAACAGCAGCAGACGGCCGCCAAAGCGCCCGATCAGATAGCCGGTGCTGTCGCCCAATATCGCCCCGAAAAATGCCGCCGCCAGAGCGTGACCAAGATTGATATCGCCACGAGCGGCGATGGCCGAGATTCCCACCAACAGGCTCTCGCCGGGCAACGGTGCGCCGAGCGACTCGAAATAGATGATGACGAAAACGGCAAAGGCGCCGTAGGCCTTGATGTAGGGTTCGATCAGGGCAACGCCGTTCTGCATTAGATGCATGCGCGCCTCTCTTCCGGCACCGACGCCGCCCCCCCTGCAGCCCGGCCCGGCAGAAAATTCTCGTCCGGCGCCCCAGCGACCCTGGTTGCCGACGTCGCCTGACGAGCGGGCCCAAAGTCTCAGTAAACGAGCTCGTGAAGCTCGATGCCGCCCCGGAAAAGCACTTCCTTTATCACCCCTCGAACCGTGACCTTGCAGCCCAGGTTGCATTTCGTAAGGACGTATTGCCGATCACTTCCGCTCAGCTTTGCCGAATCCGTAGTGACCGGATTTGGATCGTACATCTGCTTGGGGTCGGAAAGCATCACCATTGCGCCCACCGACGTCACCTTGGCCGCAGTCTCGATGGCCTGGCCATGCATGCTTTCGATATCGAGCTTCAAGTTGGCAATACTGATCTGCTTGTACTGCCCGGCCACCTTCTGCTCGTCGTCCAGGAATTTGTAAGTACCGTCGTCGTGCAGAATTATCTGGCGACCATCCTTGGTCTCGGCCACTTCATCTGCCCATGCGTTCGAAAGAAGAATAAACGAGACCGTGCAAAGCGCCGATATTCTTTTCATATCATCCCCTCCGCAAGATTTATCTTACTCGAGGATGTAGCTCCGGCAATAGCTGCTGTGATTCTGGCTCAGCGTAAACTGCCGCACAGATCATTCAAGGATCGGGTCGCCGCAGGGTTCGTAGAGCAGGTTGATCCACCAGGAGCGGTTGACCAGCCCCTTGCTGCCGGTCCGCTCAGACAGCGTGTCGACGCCGACGCACCATTCGACGAGCCGAGGCGACAGGCCGAACTCCTCGGCGAGATAGGACGACGCCTCGTCGATCCCCTCGGAACAGCCGACCGTCTTGCAAAGATTGGCCTGGGTGGCGACGTCGCGCAGCGCCTCGTGTCCGATCGACGCGACGCGATACCAGCCGACAAAGAGCGCCACGACCAGCAGGGCCGCGACACCGAGCCCGATCTTCCAGTAATTCTTCACTCGACCCAGCCTTGAAGACGCATGATGCAAGCCATCTAGCCCGCTGGTCATGGGCAAGTCAAAAGCGAGCGAACTCAGTCGCCGCGCTGCGCCATATGGATGAGCGGAAAAGGCTTGCCCGAACCGTCCAGCTCCGAGCGTCCGACATCGACAAAGCCGCATTTGCGGTAAAAGGCCAAAGCGCCGGGATTCTGCTCGTTTACGTCAAGCGTCAGCGGACCGCGCAACTGGCTGGCAAAGGCCAGAAGCTGCCTGCCATGCCCACGTCCATGGTGCGCAGGGTCGACGAAAAGCATCTCCACCTTGCTTTCGGACAAGCCAATAAAACCTGCCGGCTCACCTGTCTCGGTTTCCGACACCCACACGTCCACCGCTGGCAGATATTCGTTCCTGACCAGCGGGTGGTAGAACTGGATGTCGTCCTCGGTGAGAAAGGAATGCGTTGCCCGCACAGACGCGAGCCAGATCTCGGTGAGCTTGGGATTATCGCTGGCGTCTCGTGCGCGGATATTCATTTCGTCTCTGCCTTCCATCTTCGAGCGGTTCACCTAGCCGACAAGGGCAGTTCTCGAAAGGTGTTTCCGCCAAGAAAAAAGGGGCCGCGAGCGGCCCCCTTTTGATCTTTCCAAGTCGGCTCAGGCCCCGGCATTCGCCGCCGTAACCGCGCGCTTGGCCATCACCAGCACCAGATTGGCGCGGTAGTCGGCCGAGGCGTGCATGTCGGTCATCATATTGGCCGAGGGCACCTTCACGCCATCGAGCGCGGCGGCATCGAATTTCTTCGCCAGCGCCGCCTCGATTTCCTTGGAGCGGAACACGCCATTGTCGCCCGCCCCGGTGACCGCCACCCGCACGCCATCCTTGCCCTTGGTCACGAACACGCCGGTAATGGCGTAGCGCGAGGCCGGGTTAGGGAATTTCTGGTAGGCGGCTTTCGGAGGCGCGGTGAAGGTGACGGCGGTGACGATCTCGTCATCCTTCAGAGCGGTCTCGAACAGGCCCTTGAAGAATTTTTCCGCCGGTATCTGCCGCTTATTGGTGACGACTGTTGCATCGAGCGCCATCAAGGCCGCCGGATAATCGGCTGCCGGGTCGTTGTTGGCGATCGAGCCGCCGATCGTGCCGCGATAGCGCACGGCGACGTCGCCGATCAAGCCGGCAAGCTCGGCAATCGCCGGACAAACCTTCTTCAGCTTCTCGTCAGTGGCGACCTCGTAATGAGTGGTCGCCGCCCCGATCGTCACGGTCTTGCCGGAGACCTTGATGCCCTTCAACTCGGCGATGTGGTTGAGATCGACGAGATCGGAGGGTGCGGCGAGCCTCGTCTTCATGGCCGGAATCAGCGTCATACCGCCCGACAGGAACTTGGCATCGCCTTTCTTGATGAGCTTCGCGGCATCCGCGACCGAGGAAGCCCGATGATAGTTGACCGAATACATGATCGTTCCTCCTCAGTGCTTCGTGGCCGAGCGGATCGCCGCCCACACCTTCTGCGGGGTGGCCGGCATGGTCAGGTCTTCCGTGCCGATGGCGTCCGTGATGGCATTGATGACGGCGGGCGGCGAACCGATTGCGCCCGCCTCGCCGCAGCCCTTCATGCCGAGCGGATTGGACGGCGATGGTGTGTTCGAGGTCGACACCTTGAACGAAGGCAGGTCGGCGGCACGCGGCATGGTGTAGTCCATGTAGCTGGCCGTCAGCAGTTGACCGCTGTCGGGGTCATAATGGGCGCCCTCCAGCAATGCCTGGCCAATGCCCTGCGCAATGCCGCCATGCACCTGGCCCTCGACGATCATCGGATTGATGATGTTGCCGAAATCATCCGCCGCCACGAACTGCACGATCTCGGTCACGCCCGTGTCGGGATCGATCTCGACCTCGCAGATGTAGCAGCCAGCCGGGAAGGTGAAGTTCGACGGGTCGTAGAAGGCGGTTTCCTTGAGACCCGGCTCCATGCCGCCCGGCAAATTGTGCGCGGTGTAGGCGGCGAGCGCCACCTGGAACCACGGCACGCTCTTGTCGGTACCGGCCACCTTGAGTGCTCCGTTCTCGATGACGATGTCGCCCTCGTCGGCCTCCATCAGATGGGCGGCGATCTTCTTGGCCTTTGCCTCGACCTTGTCGAGCGCCTTGGATATCGCGCTCATGCCCACCGCGCCTGAGCGTGAGCCATAGGTGCCCATGCCCATCTGCACCTTGTCGGTGTCGCCATGGACGATGGAGATGGAATCGAGTGGCACCGAGAGGCGCTCGGCCACCAGCTGGGCAAAGGTGGTTTCATGCCCCTGCCCGTGGCTGTGAGAGCCGGTCAGCACCTCGATGGTGCCCACCGCGTTGACGCGTACCTCGGCCGATTCCCAAAGGCCGACGCCCGCCCCGAGCGAGCCCACCGCAGCCGAGGGTGCGATGCCGCAGGCCTCGATGTAGCAGCTCATGCCGATGCCGCGCAGCTTGCCGCGTTTCGCGGCCTCGGCCTTGCGCTTGGCAAAGCCGGCATAGTCGGCCTCCTTCATGGCCGCATCGAGCGAGGCTGCGAAGTCGCCTGCATCGTAGTTCATGATCACCGGCGTCTGGTGCGGGAAGGAGGTGATGAAGTTCTTACGCCTGAGTTCCGCCGGCGAGATGCCGAACTGACGCGCCGACACTTCCATCATGCGTTCCACGAGGAAGGCAGCTTCAGGGCGCCCTGCCCCGCGGTAGGCGTCGACGGGGGCGGTGTTGGTGTAGATCGCCTTCACATTCCCATGGATGGCCGGGATGTCATACTGGCCCGAGAGCAGCGTCGCGTAGAGATAGGTTGGCGTCGCGGACGAGAACAGCGACATGTAGGCCCCGAGATTGGCCATGGTTTCGACCTTGAAACCGAGGATCTTGTGGTTCTCGTCGAACGCCATCTCGGCATGGGTCACATGGTCCCGGCCATGGGCGTCGCACAGGAAGCTCTCGCTACGATCCGCCACCCATTTGACCGGCACGCCGCTCTTCTTGGACGCCCAGAGGCAGACGAGCTCTTCCGGATAGATGTAGATCTTGGAGCCGAAGCCGCCGCCGACATCGGGAGCGATGACGCGCAGCTTGTTCTCGGGCGCGACGTTGTAGAAGGCGCTCATCACCAGGCGTGCGACATGCGGGTTCTGCGACGTCGTCCAGCAGGTGTAGTGATCTTCGGCCTTGTCGTAATGACCGAGCGCCGCGCGTGGCTCCATGGCGTTGGGCACCAGGCGGTTGTTGATGACGTCCATCTTGACCACGTGCGCCGCCTTCTTGAAGGCTGCCTCGGTCTCCTTGGCGTTGCCGATCTCCCAATCGAAGATCAGGTTGCCTTCGGCTTCGGGGTGGATTTGCGGTGCGCCTTTGCGCACGGCTTCGGTCACGTCGGCGACCGCCTTCAGCTCTTTGTAAGTGACTTCCACGGCCTCGGCCGCGTCGCGCGCCTGGCCCTTGGTGTCAGCGACCACGATGGCCACCGCGTCTCCGACATAGCGCACCTTGTCGACCGCCAGCGGCGACCAGGCGCCCATCTTCATCGGCGAGCCATCCTTGGAATGGATCATCCAGCCGCAGATGAGGTTGCCGATGCCGTCGGCCTTCAGTTCCTTGCCGGTCAGGACCGCAATCACGCCCGGCATGGCCTGCGCCGCCTTCACGTCGATCTTCCTGATCTGCGCATGGGCGTACGGGCTGCGCACGAAGGCCGCGTGCTTCATGCCCGGAACCACCATGTCGTCCACGTAGCGCCCCGCGCCCGTGATGAATCTCTTGTCTTCCTTGCGCGCCACCCGCGCGCCGATACCTTCAATGCCCATCGAAGTTCTCCTCCAGAACCTTCAGAAGCGAAAAGCGGATTGCGAATAACGGTAGGGAAAGGATGGCCGGGATCCGGCCCTTTTGCGCTAATCCGTTCGCTGCCCCGCGCCCGACTTTCTTCACGCTGCCTGCTTCGCCCTGCTCGCCGACTTGCCCTTGGCCTTGCTCTTGTTCATGGCCTTCGAAGCGGCCAGCACCGCCTTGACGATGTTGTGGTAGCCAGTGCAGCGGCAGATATTGCCCTCAAGCTCCTCGCGGACCGTCGCTTCGTCCAGCCCGTCGGGATGGCGGTTGATGATGTCGACCGACGCCATGATCATGCCCGGCGTGCAGAAGCCGCACTGCAGAGCGTGATTTTCCCTGAAAGCAGCCTGGACCGGATGCAGATCCGCGCCATCGGCCAGCCCTTCGATGGTGACCACGGTAGACCCGGATGCCTGCGCGGCCAGCATGGTGCAGGACTTCACCGCCTTGCCGTCCACATGCACGACGCATGCGCCGCACTGCGACGTGTCGCAGCCGACATGCGTTCCGGTCAGTCCCAGATGCTCGCGCAGAAAATGGACCAGCAGCGTGCGGTCCTCGACCACGCCGCTAACGCGCCGGCCGTTCACAACCAACGATACTTCCGACATGTAACCTCCCTCGGTGCCCGCGCCGTCGCGCCCGTAAGGTCTGCGCACGGCGTAACTGCCATCGCCACAGCATGTGGCGAAAGCGCATTACATCTTTCGACATGGCGAGAATGCAAGGGCCCCTTGAGTCCGTATATTGTACTTTCGGATACGACCTGCCCCATCTGGGCCAAGACCCGAGGCATTGCCAAAATCAACTTCAGGTACAAGAATGCGCCCGACGTGTACGCCGGCGGCGCGGGAGGAAGACGTCGATCGGCCGGTTGGGGAGGAACTGCGCTGGTCTGTTCGCGGACAAGCTATGCTTGTGGTCTGTCGGCCCTTACATATGACAGGGCCGATGCCGACGAATTTGCGCGCGCGGTCGCGAGCGAAGCCTCTTCCATGGATGCCGGCTTCGCCCTGTTCTTCTTTTCCCAATCGATGATGAGCGCCAAGGCTCTGTCCGAAGCTTTGGCACGCCACGCGCCGGAGCTCGCCCATGCCGGCTGCTCGACCGCGGGCGAGATCACGCCCGCCGGCCTCGAAGACGGCCATGTCGTGGCGATCCTGTTTCCGCGGCGCACTTTCACCGCAGTGAGCGCCACGATCCATGATCTTTCCACCGCCGGCATGGACGAGGTCGCCGGCGAAGTGGAGGGGCTGCGGCGGGAGCTTCATGCGCGCAACGGGTTGGCCCGATCCGGCAACGTATTTGCCATCTGCCTCATCGACGGGCTTTCCTATGCCGAAGAAGCGGTGACCTCGGCGCTGCACTGGGCGCTGGACGATATTCCGTTGATTGGCGGCTCCGCCGGCGACGACCTCAAGTTCGAGACCACCACGCCGATCTCCAACGGCCATGTCGGCAGCGATTGCGCCATCGTGATCCTGATTGCCACCGACGTGCCGTTCCACGTCTTCAAGACCGAGAATTTCGTCCCAACGGGAGAGAAGCTGGTGGTCACCGCCTCCGACCCGGAGCGACGGATCGTGCGCGAATTCAACGCCGGCGTGGCCGCCGAGGAATTCGCCGCGGCCGTGGGCATCGTGCACAGCGCGATGACCCCGCTCAGCTTTGCCTCGCACCCGGTGGTCGTGAAGGTGGGTGGCGAATATTACTGCCGCTCTATCCAGAAGATGAACAAGGACGGCTCGCTGACCTTCTACTGCGCCATCGACGATGGCGTCGTGCTTTCCATCGCCAAGCCGACCGGCATGGTGGATTCGACCCGCGCCGCGCTCAAGAATGTCAGCGAGCGCCTCGGCGGCATCGACATGATCCTGGGTTTCGACTGCGTGCTCAGAAGGCTCGACGCGCGCAATCGCCAGGTATTCCGCGACATTTCCGAACTCTATCGCGCCAACCGCGTGGTCGGTTTTGGAACCTATGGCGAGCAATACCGTTCAATGCATCTAAACCAGACATTCACCGGCATTGCTTTCGGGCAGCAACAAGCGGCGGAGTGACGGCAAGAAAAATATGCCCATCCGTGACGTGCACGACATCGAAAGGCTGAAGAAGATCAACGAGGCGTTGATCTCGCGCGTCGAGCGTTCGATGGACCAGCAGGGCAACGCGTTTTCGCTTTTCCAGACCGCAATCAATCTCGAAAACCGGGTGCGCAGCCGCACCGAGGAACTGCGCGCCACCTTGCGCCGGCTCGAGGTGTCGAATGTCGACCTCGTGGCCGCCAAGGAAAACGCCGAGCGCGCCAATCTTTCCAAGACCCGCTTCCTGGCCGCCGCCAGCCACGACATTTTGCAGCCGCTCAACGCCGCCCATCTCACCGTCTCCGCGCTTGCGGAGGTGCAGACCACCGAGGAAGGCCGCAAGCTGGTGCAGCAGGTGGAGCGCTCGCTGGAGACGATGGAAGAGCTGCTGCGCATCCTGCTCGACATTTCCAAGCTGGATGCCGGCGTGGTCCAGCCGGAGATCACCGACGTCGCGCTCGAGCCGCTGTTTTCTTCGCTGAAATCCGATTTCCAGCCGCTGACGGACCAGAAGGGCCTGAAGCTGCGCTTCCGTAGCACCAATGCGGTGGTACGCTCCGACCGCACGCTGCTGCGGCGCATCCTGCAGAACATCGTCTCCAACGCCATCCGCTACACCCGCGCCGGCGGCGTGCTGGTCGGCATACGCCACCGCCGCAGCACCGTCAGGATCGACGTGGTGGACACCGGCTGCGGCATTCCCGAAGATGAGTACGAGGCGATCTTCGAAGAATTCCACCGCGCGCCTCAGGCGACGGAAGCAGATCTGACCGGAGGCGGGCTCGGGCTTGGCCTTTCGATCGTGCGCCGCATGGCAAGCGCGCTCGGGCATCCGATCAGCTTCACTTCGGTCGTCGGGCGCGGAACCATATTCCATCTCGAAGTCCCGGCGGCCAAAACGGCCTTCGTTGAAACGCCCACTGCCCCTGTAGAGGAACGGCCGCGTGGCTATGGCCTGTTCGACACCAAGGTGCTTCTGATCGAGGACGAGCCCGATGTGCAGAATGCAATGACGGTGCTTCTAGAGCGCTGGCAGTGCACGGTGAAATCGGCGGCCTCGACCACACAAGCGCTGGAGGCGCTGGGCGATACGGCCTGGATCCCCGACATCGTGATTGCCGACCAGCATCTGGAAGGCGGCGACCTCGGCAGCGTCACCATCGCGGCCGTACGCGATTATCTCAACCGCGACGTGCCGGCGCTGATCGTAACCGGCGACACCTCGGAAGAGGTGGCTGAAGTCGCGCGCGAAGCCGGCGTCGAACTGATGCGCAAACCGCTGAAGCCGGCGCAACTCAGGGCGCTACTGGCGCATCTGCTGGCTTAGGGGAGTGAGGGAATAGGGGAATAGGGCCGAATGACAGGGATTGTTCCACGCCCGGCAGTTCTCCGGGAGGCGGCTCCTTCTGGAACTCTACTGCCCTACTCCCCTAACCTTCAAAATCCCGACGAGTCCCTGAACAGATCGATGTTGTCGAGCTTCGAGACCTCGATCACTGCCTGTGTGCGGCTGTAGACGTTGAGCTTGCGCAGGATTTCCGAGACATGCGCCTTCACCGTCGTCTCGCCGACCTGCAGCTCATAGGCGATCTGCTTGTTGAGCAGCCCCTGGCGGAGCATCTGCAGAACGCGAAGCTGCTGCGGCGTCAGCTTGGAAAGGCGCCGCGCCATTTCGGCCCGGTCCGCACTTTCGGCGTCGAGTGCCTCGGGCTTGTAGTTTTCCGGCACGTGGATTGCGCCGTCCATCACCGCGCGGATGGCAGCGGCAAGGTCGCTTTTGCGCACCGATTTCGGGATAAAGCCCGCCGCGCCGTAGGACAGCGCCTCGGAGATGATCTTGGGCTCCTCATGGCCGGAAACGACCACCACCGGCAGCCGCGGGTGATGGGTGCGAAGCTGCAGCAGCCCTTCGAAGCCGTGCACGTCGGGCATGCTGAGGTCGAGCAGCGCCAGATCGAACGGCTTTGGACCCGCCAATATCTCCAGCGCCTCGGTTATGGAGCGCGCCTCGACCGTATCGACATCCGGATAGGCCATGCGCACGGCACTGTGCAGCGCCTCGCGAAACAGGGGGTGATCGTCGATGATCAGGAATCGGGCTTTGTCGTTGGCAGCGCTCATGGCCAACACTCCGTCATGCAACTATGTGAATCAAGGGCATGTCCCACACCGGAATCGCCGGTCCGACAGGTATCTTTTCCGCGTCCTCGATTCATTCCGCCTGCTCCAAGAGTAGCCGAGCCAGCCGCAAGCGATTATTGGCAAATAGTACATCGAATGTCCCTGCCTGACGCATGACTGCGGCGGGCGCGAAACGACGGCACCGGGAGGCCCCGATGAGTGAGATCGTCCTGCACAACTATTTCCGGTCCTCGACCTCCTATCGGGTGAGGATCGCGCTGGAAATGAAGGGACTTAGCTACGCTTACGTGGCCCACCACCTGCGCCACGGCGAGCATCGCGAGCCGCCTTATCTGGCCGTCAATCCGCAGGGGCTGGTGCCGGCACTGGTCTGGACCGATGGCCATGTGCTGCTGCAGTCGCTGGCGATCATCGAATTCCTCGACGAGATGGTGCCCGAGCCGCCGCTATTGCCAGCCGACCCGCTCGGCCGCGCGCGAGTGCGCATGCTGGCCCAGATGATCGCCTGCGACATCCATCCGGTGAACAATCTGCGCATCCTGACCTCGCTGCGCGCAGTGTTCGGCGCCAGCGACGCGGACGTTGCTAACTGGTTTCGCCACTGGGTCAATGAGACCTTCGAGCCGCTTGAAAAAATCCTGGCCGAAAGCCCGGAGACGGGCCGCTTCTGCCACGGCGACGCGCCCGGCCTCGCCGACATCTGCCTGGTCGCGCAGGTCGCCAACAACGCCCGCTTCGACGTCGACATGGGCCCCTACCCCGTGATCTCGCGGATCGCGGCGAACTGCATGGAACTGCCCGCCTTCATCAAGGCAGCGCCGAAGAACCAGCCCGACGCGGAGTGATCGAAGCTTCAGGCCTTCACCGGCCTCGTGCGGCGCTCGTAGAACATGATCAGCGTTTCGGCGATCAGCGCGGGCTTTTCCTCGCCCTCGATTTCGACCACGTTGTTTGCCTTGATCAGATACTGGCCGGGGCCGCGATCTTCCATGGAAATCATGGTCGAGCGCAGGCGAATGCGCGAGCCGACACGCACCGGCGAGATGAAGCGCACGCGGTCGAGCCCGTAGTTGAAGGCGGCTTGCGTGTTTTCCGGAACCGCGCCGAGGTCCTGCCCAAGCGCACCGATGATCGACAGGGTCAGATAGCCATGCGCGATGGTGGAGCGAAACGGGCTGCGCCGCTTGGCGCGTTCGGTATCGACATGGATCCATTGGTGGTCGCCGGTGCATTCGGCGAACTGGTCGATGCGGCTCTGGTCGACCGTAACCCATCCCGAGACGCCGAGCTCCTGGCCGGCCATTCCCTTCAGCATCTCGAAAGTCGGAGCCGGTTTCGACATAAATTACCTCCGTGCGTCAGCGCGCCACGCCTTCATTCCAGTTGGGCGATGGCCGGCCGCCGGTCACGGCAAGCCGTTTCCTGTCAATCGGCGCCGGAAGTAGCAGCTTATTTGGCGTGACAAAAGGCATTTATGCCGAAATGGCCCCCTGGGGCGCCTACAGCGGCGCCGCGCCGCCCTGCGGGCGTCAAGTCGCGAGGCAGATCGCGTCGACCTCGCCGACCTCTGTCAGGCCGCGGGGCGAGAGCGTCAAATCGAATTCGGTGACGACGCTATCTGCGCCGGCGCCACTATTTCTTTTCGTAGCCGCGACGGATCTCTTCCATCGCGTCATGGATGCGCTGGCGCAATATGTCGAGCGACTCGCTGCCCGACTTTCTCATGATATCGGCGGATTCGCCGGCATTCTTCACGGCCGCCTCAAAGGAACGACGGGCGAGTTCGGCCTGCTTGGTCATCATTTCCTGCGGATTTCCCGCCCGAAAATTCTGACCCATATCGGTGATCTCGCGCAGCGTGTCCTGAAAGATCTCGCGCTGCTTGTTCATCAGTTCGGTCGCGCCCGTTGCCGAGGCGCTAGCTGCTTTCTGCAAGGCTTCGAGGTTGCGGCGGTTGTGATCGATGATGGCATCCACGTCGACGCGCGGCATCTTCAACGCCTCGCCGAGCTGGCTGAACATGCCGGTGAAAGTGTCGGACTCGGGTTTCTTGGCCATTCCTGTCCTCCCTTTGCGCTCCCAATAGAGCGTGCACGCTCCGGACGGAGCCTGCAGTCAGAATAGGGCCGAGACCACCAAGGTCAATTCGCCAGGAGGAGTAGCTCCCCGACATAGAGCGCCAGCCCGGCCATGCCGCCGATGAGCATGCCGTTGAAGCGGATATATTGCAGGTCGCGGCCTATGTTCATCTCCATCAGGCGGGTCAGCTGGCCGAGGTCCCAGCGCTTGACCTGTTCGGCGATGAAGCCGGAAACGCCGCTCTTCTGGCTTTCGACGAAGGATGACAGCGCCACGACAAAGCCCTGGTTCATGTCGGCGCGGATCGCCTTGTCGCTGGCAAGGTTGCGGCCGACTTCCACGAACATGCCGGCAAGATGCGCGCGGATCTTCGAATCCGGTGCCGCGGCATCCTGCTCGATCAAATTGCGCAGGCTTTCCCACACGTCGCCGGCAAGCGCCTTCAGCTCGGGCCGGGCGAGGAAATCGCGCTTCATCGCCTCGGCTCGGCGGGCATAGGCTTTTGAGGTGCGCAGATCGTCGATGAAGTTGTGCACGAAGCGGTCGAATTCGTGCCGCATCGGGTGATCGGGATCGTTGCGCACCTCCTCTAGAAGCGAGGCGGACGACGCGACGATCTTCTTCAAAAGATAAGCGTCGGCACGGAACAGGTTGAACAGCGACGGCAGTTCCTTGCGGATCTTTTCGCGCATTGTGGCCAGCGCTTCCTCGTCGGAGAGGAAGCGGCCGATGATCCTGGTGAACTGGTCGAAGAGTTTTTGGTGCCGGCGATCCTCAGTGAAGGCCGACAAGAATTCGGCCGCCAGCGGCGCGACCCGCACCTTGTCGAGTTCGGCCACCATGCGTTCGGCCACGAAATTGCGCAGGCCCGAACGGTCGATTGCGGCAAGCGTCTGCGGCACCAGCCGCGCAACGAAGCGCGACAGCGCCTCGGCGCGTTGCGGGTTGGACAGCCAGTCGGCCACCAGCGACGCGAAATCCACCTCGTTCAGCTTCTCGCGCACCGGCCCGGGCGCCAAAAAGTTGACCTCGATGAAGCGGCCGAGATTGTCGGCGATGCGGTTCTGATTGGCGGGAATGATGGCAGTGTGAGGAATGGGCAGGCCGAGTGGCCGCTTGAACAGCGCCACAACCGCATACCAGTCGGCCAGGCCGCCGATGGTCGCGGCCTCGGCAAAGGCGGCGACAAAGCCAAGCCACGGATAGACGGGCTGATAGATCTTGGCGGTGGCGAACACCGCAACGCAGAGGCAAAGCGCGCCGGTGGCGATCAGCTTGGTGCGCCGGAGGGCTGCAAGCTTGGCCGCGTCGTCGCGAAAGCCGGTGGTAACGATTGTGTCGTTCGGTGACATGGGCAATTCCGGTGGCGAACGGCAGCTACACTACCATTCGCTCACGCGCACGCCACCACGCCGAGGTCAGGAGTGCATGAAGAAGACGGCAGGCGGCATCGCCGGGGCGCCGGCACGTGCGCCCCTAGCCATCACGAAAGGGTCGGAAGCTGCCTTGGTGAACACCGGCACCGGCGGGTCGAGCTCGATGACGCCCACCGTTTCGCCGGCGTCGAAGGAAAGCGCAGCATTGAACTTGCGCGCCAGCGCCTTCATCGCCTGGTTCTGCGGATGGGTGGTGACCAGAAGCCGCGTATAGCCGAGCCAGCGCGCATTGGCGATCAGCCGTTCGAACAGGCGCCCGCCGATCGTGCGGTGCTGAAGCTCGCGCTCGACGCTGAAGGCGATCTCGCCCGTGGGTTCTTCGATTTCCGGCCGCTCATGGAGTTCGGCGGCGCCGAGCACGCGGTCGTCCTCGACATAGCCGATGACGGTGGTGCCCTTCGCAAAGCAGCGATCGGCATAGGCGGTGACGAAACTGTCGTCGGCGAAGCCATTGAAGCGGTCGCGCCGGCTTTCGACGTCAAGCCGCAGCAGATGGTCGCGAAAGCGCGGTAAATCCGAAGGCCTTAGTTGCCTGATGATGCCCGTAAGCTGGGCCATGGGGGATGCAGACTTCTGCATGTCGTACTCCTCGTGGGCTCCTCCCTCGAGTCTACGACTACGAACGACCCCAATATTGTGCACTGCAACACGAAATGCAACCTCGTCTTACGTAAAAGTCAATCATGGCAGCCATTCGCGCAGCGCAGGGCTGCTGGGCTCGACGCAGGCGAGCGCCATCATAAACTTGACAAAGAATGGAAAGTATTGTCGTTTCCAATCTGGAATTATTCCAAACTGTACGCCATATTCGGTAATGAAGAGAAACGATCCCTGCTGATCGAGTCGATTGCAGTGCCCGTACTGGCCGGAGCCTCATGCGAGCGCGTTACGCGCCCATGATCCGGACAGCATTCGCGAAGGAACCACCATGCGGCTCACGCGCCAGACAAACTACGCCATACGCATCCTGATGTATTGCGCCGCCAACAATGACCGGCTCAGCCGGATTCCCGAAATTGCCCACGCATATACCGTGTCGGAGCTGTTCTTGTTCAAGATCCTGCAACCGCTGGTCGAAGCGGGTCTGGTGGAGACGGTTCGCGGACGTCATGGCGGCGTTCGGCTCGGCCGCCCGGCCGACAAGATTACCTTGTTCGACGTGGTGCGGGTGACGGAAGAGAATTTCGCCATGGCCGAATGCTTCGAAAACGATGCGGCCGATTGCCCTCTCATCGACAGCTGCGGACTGAACTCAGCGCTGCGCGAGGCGCTGAACGCCTTCTTCGCGGTGCTTGCCAAGCACACGATCGACGATCTGGTCAAGGCGCGGCCCAATGTCCGCGCGCTTCTCGGCATCGACGAGCTGGCAGAACGCCGCGCGCCGGCTGCGTAAGCCAACCGATCGCTGGAAAAACAAAGGCCGCGACCTTCCGGGCGCGGCCTTTTTGTTTTGAGGGCGAATGCGGCGCCCTAAATCGCCGCCGATTGCGGCAGGACGAACGGCGTATTGCCGGCCGGAAGCCGGCCGACTTTCAGGCCGCACTCGAACACTTGCGAAATCAGATCGTCACTGAGCACTTCCTGCGGGGTTCCGGCGGCCGCCAGCCGGCCCCGATGCATAACGAAGATGCGGTCGGCGTACATCGCCGTCAGGTTGAGATCGTGCAGGATTGCGACCACGCCGCCGCCGCGCAGGGCAAAATCGCGGGCGATGTCCATGATGATCAGCTGGTGTTTTATGTCGAGGCTGGAGACCGGCTCGTCGAGGAATAGATAACGCGGCTTGCCATCCAGCACCGGCGCCCAGACCTGGCACAGCACGCGGGCAAGCTGCACGCGCTGCTGCTCTCCGCCGGAAAGCTCCTGATAGAAACGGCCCGCAAAACCGTCGAGGTCCACCCGCGCCAGCGCCCTTTCGGGTAGATTGCGTTCCTCGCTTGCCAGCGCGCCTGAACGGCCGCTCATCAGGCCGAGTTTTACGATCTCATGTACCGTGAACGGAAAGGACAGCGCCGTCGACTGCGGCAGCACGGCACGCATCGACGCCGCCTCCCACGGCTTCAGGCCCGCCATGTCGCGGTTGTTGATGACGACGCGGCCCGAATATGGAAGATCGCCGGTCAGCGCCTTCAGGAACGTGGTCTTGCCGGACCCGTTGGGCCCGACGATCGCCGCGATCTCGCCCGGGCGAACCTCGAAGTTCACATCGGAGATGATGCGCCTGGAACCGATGGAGACAGAAATGTCAGTGGCTTCGATCATGGCTGTACTCAGAGATCCAGAAGACCGCGCTTGCGCAGCAGGATCCACAGGAAGAACGGTCCGCCGACGGCTGCGGTGATGATGCCGATCGGCAGTTCCGCCGGCGCGACGATGATACGGCTTATCGCATCCGCGAGCAGCAGCATGGAGGCGCCGAGCAGGGCCGAAGCCGGCAGCAGGTAGCGGTTGTCCGGCCCGATCAGCAGCCGCAGCAGATGCGGTACCACTATGCCGACGAAGCCGATGCCGCCGCTGACCGCGACCGAGGCGCCGGTGGCCGCCGCGACCGAGACGATGGCGACATTCTTGAACCGCTGCACGGGGATGCCGAGGTGATGCGCCGCCGCCTCCCCCAGCGCCAGTGCATTCAGGCCCCGCGCCAAGAAGGGCGAGGCGATCAGCGCCAGCGCGATGATCGGCCCGGCCGCCGCGATCTTGGTCCAGGTGGCGCCGGCCAGCGAGCCGAGCCCCCAGAACGTCAGGTCGCGCAGCTGCCGGTCGTCGGCGAGATAGACCATGATGCCGGAAAACGCGCCGGCCATGGCGCCGAGCGCAATGCCGGCCAGAAGCATGGTGGCGATGGAGGTCTGTCCGCGCCGCGTGGCGACGCGATAGAGGATCAGGGTCGTGGCAAGACCGCCCGCGAAAGCTGCGAGTGGCAGTGTGTAGATGTCGAGAATCGCCAGCAGCGGGCCAAGCATGGTGCCGCCCAGGACGATGACGACGATGGCGCCGAGCCCCGCCCCTGCGGACACGCCGACCAGGCCGGGATCGGCCAGCGGATTGCGGAACAGACCCTGCATGACCGCGCCCGACACGGCGAGCGCCGAGCCTATCAGCACGCCAAGAACGACGCGCGGCAGGCGGATGTCATAGACGATGATACGGTCGCGCTCGGACAGAGGCGAGCCGTCCGACATCGACGGAAACAGCCAGTCGCGCGCAACGGCCAGCGCCGAGGCATCCGACGCTCCGGAAGCCAGGCTCAGCAGCACGGTCACGCCGAGCAGAACCGCCAGTAGGACGATCGCAAATTTCGCGCGCGCCGAGCGGTCGCCCGCCGACGCGCGCCTTTCCATGTTGCCGACGCTGCCGGCCACGCTGTCAACCACGGTACGCTCAGCCTTTGATCTGGTCGCCATAGAGTGCGACCGCGAGATCGCGGATCGCGCTTGCCGTGCGCGGGCCAAAACCCAGCAGGTAGCTGCCATCCATGCGGACGAGTTTCTTCGCCTTGCCCGCCGGCGTAGTGGCAAGAGCCGGGTTGGAGAAGACGTCGGCATCCGCCGTTGCGGGCGCGCCTGCGCTGTCCATCATCAGGATCATGTCGGGCTTGGCGGTCAGCGCCGCCTCGTCGGTCAGCTGCTTGTAGCCGTTCACGCCTTCCATGGCGTTCACACCGCCGGCCAGCTTGATGATGCCATTGGCGGCCGTGTGGTCGCCGGCAGCAAGGATCTTGCCGCCTTCCATGCTGAGAATGAACAGCACGCGCTTGCGCTCCGCCACCTTGGCCGTCAGTTCCTCGGCCGCCTTGAGGTCGGCATCGATGGAGCTGGCAAGCGTCGCGGCCTTGTCGTCCGCGCCGAGCGCATGGCCGACGATGCGCACCTTGTCGAGAATGCCCTGGTGATCGAACGTCTCGGGCACCTCGATATAGGTCACGCTCGCCTTCTTGAGCACGTCGATGGCTTCCTTCGGCCCGCTCCCTGCCAATGCCAGGATGCCGGACGGATTGACCGACAGGACACCTTCGGGCGACAGCGCCCGTATATAGCCGACATCGGGCAGTTTTAGCGCGCTTTCCGGATAGGTGCTGGTCGAGTCGCGAGCCACCAGCTTGCCCTCCTCGCCCAGCGCATAGACGATCTCGGTGATCGAGCCGCCAACGGCCGCAACGCGGGAGGCATCCGGAAACACGCTCTTGCCCTCCTCCGACTGCGCCACGCCAAGCGAACCGAACGCCAGCGCAACGCCGAGCGCGGTAACCCGCATGGAACGGCTGAATATCGACATGCTCTTCATCCTTATGCGGCAGCCGCCGTCGCGCGCGGCAGGCTCTCGGCGACTTCGCGCCACTCGACGCGCTCGTCATGGCCTTCCTTGCGCTTGCCGAAGAACTGGATGACCAACTCGCCATTGGCGTCATAGGCTTCCAGCGAGGTGACATGGCCGTCCGTGGTCGGCTTGCGCACCACCCAGAGTTCCTGGACGTGATCGGTCCGGAAATGCAGGTGGAAGGTCTCGTCGAAAATGTTGATCCACGGCCCCATCGGCTTGACGTTCTGGATTGGTCCCGAATGGATCTGGATGCAGCCGTCATTGCCGACGAAACACATGATCGGCACCTGCGTCTCGACCGACTTGTGCAGCATGGTCGTCAGCGCATCGTTCTCGACCCGCCAGGCATAGTCCTCGCCGACCATGTGCAGCGCCTGCTGACGGCCGAGCTTGAGGGTACGCAGCATGCCGAAGAACTGGTGCGTGTCGGTGAGCTTGCCCCAGCGGTCGCGCAGCTCTTCCACGGTTGTGGTCGTCTCCACGACGGTCGCCTCGACAACATCGGCGGCCTCGATATCGAGGGCTACACTCTGGTCCTCCGAGCGGAGTTTTTCGACCAGCTGCTCATATGCCTCGACATTGGAGGATGGGCGCAGATGCACCTTGTGCACGGCAGCACCCGCCTTGTCGAAGAACTGGAAGCTGCGGCGAACATCGTCGCCGTCACGCTTTTCGACGGCGAAGCCGAAGGCCCAACGCTTGGGGAAGATGCGCAGGTCGATGTTTTCGCCCAGCGCCATTGCCGTCTGCTCACCGGTGACGACCTTGTCGTAGACCCCGATCTTCTCGTGCACGGCGCTTTCGTTGCGGGTCAGCGCCATCACCTCGCCCACGGCCTCCAGGCCGGTCAATAGATCGTTGACGCGCGGCTCGAGGCGCACGACGCCTTCGCCGATATAGGCCGCCACCAGCTCGGCCTCGGAGACGCCAAGCTGGCTGGCGAGATCGCGCTCGCGCATCTTCGGATTTTCGGCTCTCGCCAGACGGATTTCGTGCGGCGCGGGCTTAACGCGAGCATCCATGATTCAGACCCCTTGATACGGAATTACTTGTTGAGAATGAGCTTGCCCTGACGGGTAATTTTCAGCCGGTAAAGCGCCCCACGATGATCGATGCCGATCTCGTGCTCGCCCTCGAAGAGCGCTGCGCTAGAGACCGTGCGGATCGACAGGAGCGACGTTTCCTGCCGCTGGCCCGCCTCGACGACGGGCTCCTTCGCACGGTGGTGAAAAGCGTCCTGATTGTGGCTGTTCATGGTCGATAGACCCCTTGTTTGCCGCTGCCTTGCGAAGACGATTTCGTTGTCCACCGATCGGATTGATGGGCTCGAAATCAATCTTGACTCGATCAATCATGTTATCTAGTCAGTGCAATACCGGAGTAAACGAGTCAAGATTTAAAACGCTCCGATTCAAATGAAAAAAGTGCCAGCCAGCCTCCAGGCCAGCCCGCATCAGCAGACACTGGAGAAATAAGGGTATGGGGCTGTTGGCTCATGAAGTGGGGACTCCGTCGGGCGACGGAGCAATGAAGTTCAGGCTGAGCGCGATGCGCGCCGCGGCCTTGATGGCGGGCGTTGCGGCCATTGCCATCGGCGTGGTTTCAGCCTCGGCGCAGGAAGCCGGCAGCCAGGCGCAGAATCAGGAAAACACCGAACAGGCAGAGCAGAAGAAGGGCGGCGACGGCGTCACGCTTCTCGACAAGATCACCGTCGTCAGCCGCACCGACGAGAGCGCCATCGACACCATGGCGTCGGTCAGCCATGTGGATGCCGAGTCGATAGAACGCCGCATGGCCACGACCCAGCAGGGCCTGCTGTTCGCCGTGCCTGGCGTTGCGACGCAGTCCGACGCGAACCGCACCGCCTCCAGCATCAACATCCGCGGCCTGCAGGATTTTGGTCGCGTCGCGGTCATCGTCGACGGCGCGCGGCAGAATTTCCAACGCTCCGGCCACGGCACGCAATCGATGTTCTGGCTCGATCCGGAACTGGTGAAGCAGGTCGATATCATTCGAGGGCCCGTGGCCAACACCTACGGCTCGGGCGCCATCGGCGGCGTGGTCTTCTACGAGACCAAGGATGCGGAGGATTTCCTGCGTGACGGCGAGACCTGGGCAGGATCGGTCAGCGGCATCTATGAAACCAACGGTCATGGCTGGACCACCAGCGCAACCGGCGCCTACCGCTTCAACGACGCCTTCGACGTTCTGGGCAACATCGTCTATCGCGACTACGGCAGCTACAAGGATGGCGGCGGCGACACCGTTCCCGGCACCGGCTTCGACGTGCTGAACGGCATGCTCAAGACCACCATCCGCCCGACGGAGAACAGCGAGCTGAAGCTCGGCTGGGTCGGCGCCAACGACAGCTGGACCGAAGGCGCGAACGCCTATGACATGGACGTCAAGCAGAACACCTTCACCGGTCGCTACAGCATCACCGACGACGACAACAGCTGGCTCGATCTGCACATCAACGCCGCCTACAACAAGACCGACCTCGGCCAGACCTATCTGAAGGACGTCAACCAGTTCGATTCCACGACCGGCGCGCCGATCGTCGTGCCGGCCGGTTCGCAGACGACCTACGACCTCGGCACCTACAGCTTCGACATCTGGAACACGTCGCGCTTCGACACCGGCTTTGCCAGCCACGAGTTCACCTATGGTGGCGACTGGGTGAGCGACGATGTCGTCACCGCGAACGCCGGCGGCGGCATGGATGTCTACACCCCTTCGGGCAAGCGTCGCGTGTCGGGCGCCTACATCCAGGACAAGCTCACCTATGAGTGGCTCGAGGTCATCGGCGCGCTGCGCTACGACAGCTACAAGCTCGACGGCAGTTCCGGAGAGGCCTCGGGCGATCGCCTGTCGCCGCGCATCACGGTTGGCGTCTCGCCCTTCCAGGAAGGCACGTTGCAGGGCCTGCAGGTCTACGGCACCTATGCCGAGGGCTATCGCTCGCCGACGATCACCGAAACGCTGATCAGCGGCCTGCACCCGTCGGGCGTAAAGTTCCCGTTCCTGCCCAATCCGGACCTCAAGCCCGAGACGGCAAAGACCTGGGAAGTCGGCATCAACTACAAGCAGGACGGCCTCATCCAGCCAGACGACGCGCTGCGCCTCAAGGCGGCCTACTTCAACAACGACGTGGCCGACTATATCGGCGGCGCGACGCTGTCCGCCTACGACCCGACCAGCGGCTGCCCGCGCGTAACCGGCGCGATCCCGATCTGCTACCAGTACCAGAACTTCGCCAACGCCAAGATCAAGGGTTTTGAGCTCGAAGGCGTCTATGACGCGGCCTGGGGCTTCCTCGGCCTGTCGGCGTCGATCATCGACGGCTACACGGTGTCCTACAGTGGCGAGCAGGAAGACCTTGCCACCATCCCCTCCTCCCAGGTCACCGGCCAGCTCGGCTTCCGCTTCCTGGAGGACAGGCTCGTGCTCGGCGGCGAGGTTCAGTACAACGGCGCTCCGAAGGGCAACCCATACGCCTCGGACTACACGCTGGTTAACGCCTTCGCCACCTACAAGGCGACGAACAACCTCAACGTGAACTTCCGCGTCGATAACATCTTCGACGTCAAGTACACCAACCCGCTGAACGCCAGCACCACCAGCGCGCTCTACGAGCCGGGCGTGACGTTCAAGCTCGGCGCAACGATGCGCTTCGGAGGCTGATCATGGTTCGGGCGGCAGCTCTCATTGGCTTCATGACCTCCGCAATGGCGTTGCCGCTCGCAACGGGAGGGCCGGCGTTTGCCCAGGAAAACGCGGCCGCGCCTGCCCTCACCCTCGAACTCAACGGCGCCGAGCCCTCGGACAAGGGCTGCCGCATGACCTTCGTGGTCAACAATGCTCTCGGCGCCGAACTGTCCCGGGCCGTCTTCGAGATCGCGCTGTTCGACGAGAGCGGCGTGGTCGACCGGCTGACGGTGCTCGACTTCAAGGACCTGCCGGCCGGCAAGACCAAGGTGAGCCGATTCGACCTGCCGCGCACCGACTGCGCCAAGGTCAGCCGCGTGCTCATCAACACCGCCGCCCAATGCTCAGGCAACGGCATCGCGCCGGATGCCTGCCTGCGCTCGCTGAAGACCGAGAGCAGAACCGGGATCAAGTTCGGCCTGTGAGGGCCGGCTGCAGACAACGGCATGGCGACCGCTCACGCCATGCCAACCCTGGCCGAGCGTCCGCGCCCGGCCATCTATTCTTTGACCTACTGACAAGCTGGCTGCCCGGCCGACCCCATCGGATTTGAAAGGAGATCGACCCATGTACATCGCAATGAACCGCTTCAGGGTGCAGAAGGGCTCGGAAGAATCGTTCGAGAACGTCTGGAAGAACCGCGATTCGAGCCTCGCCGAGATGAAGGGTTTTAGGGAGTTTCATCTTCTGCGCGGGCCGGTCAACGAGGAGGAAGGCTACACGCTCTTCGCTTCGCACGCCGTGTGGGAAAGCCACGAGGATTTCGTCGCCTGGACCAAGTCGGAGAATTTCCGCGCTGCCCACAAGAATGCCGGCAACAACAAGCCGCTCTATATCGGCCACCCTCAGTTCGAGGGCTTTTCGGTCGTCGAAGGCGCATAGGCCGAGCGGCAATGGATTATGCCCGCACCATTCCAGTCCTGCCCTCGCCCGACATCAAGGCGAGCCGCGACTTCTATCGCGATGAGCTCTGTTTTGCGGTCGTCCAGCCGGAGATGGACGACTACCTGATCGTCCGCCGGGGCGAGATGGAGATCCATTTCTGGTGCACGCCGGACCTGGCGCTGCCGCCAGTGTCGTCCTGCTACATCCGCGGCGGCGAGGTGCCGTCACTCCACGCCGAGTTTTCGGAACGCGGCGTCGAAAAGCTAAGCCCCTTCACCGTGCGGCCGTGGAACATGAAAGAGTTTTATATCCACGACCCACACGGAAACCTGCTTCGTTTCGGCTGCGCGCCGGAAGAGGTGTAGGTCAGGACATATGGGCATTCATGGAACGGGCGTGGCGCGATCCATGAATGTCGACCGGCCTCAGCCGCCTCCGGCCGCCCGGTGCCCGCAGAATGCCCAGTGCGGCGGACGGCACGGAAAGCTCCATACTCCGCGCCACCGTGCTGGCCACCGAATTGCTGTTCTGCGTCAGAAACGAATAGCGCAGGCCCGCAGCCGCGATGCGCTCGGCCATCTCCACCCCTGCCCGCCATCTCGCCGCAACCTCGCGATAACCCGCTTCGAAAAGCGTCACAGTGCGCGAGGTGGGTCGCACATAGAATTCCGGATAGAGCCGCGGGTCGCGCCGCGCATAATCCGTCTGCACCGCCGTCAGCCGGCTGAAGGCCGCCGCATAGTTGAATGTACCGTCAGGATTGCTCGCCCCGCCATTGATTTCGAACAGCGGCCTGCCCTCCTCGTCCGTCCAGACAAGGAAGTTGTGGTTTGCTACATTGGCAAAGCGCGGGATCGGATAGGAACCGAACAGTATACGATGGTTCATCGGCATGGCTTTTCGACGGAATTTCGAACGAAATCCTGTCTATTCGTTTCGCCAGCTAACGCAACGTTCGGCTAATCAAAGTTCGGTTATCACAATTGGCAACTTGCCAGTCGGCTACCCTCGGCGCGCGACGAAAATGCCCGCCAGCACCACCGCCCCGCCGATCGCCTGCATAGGTCCGATGGGTTCGCCCAGGATCATCCAGGCCAGGATCGCAGCCATCACAGGCTGGATCAGCAAGGTAAGCGACGAGAAGGCCGGCGGAAGCCATGCCAGCGCATAGATGATCAGCCCCTGCCCGCTCGCATGCGTCATCCAGGCCAGCCCCAGCAGCATCGCCCAGGCAAACAGCGTCTGCGGCCAAAAGCCGGTCTCGAAGACCAGCGCCATCGGCAGAATGAAGACCGCGGCCGAACCGGTAGTCCAGAGCATGGCAGTCAGGGTGGAGAACTGGCTGCGAATCCGCGCCAGCGAGAGCATGTAGCCCGCATAGAACATGGCCGCCACGATCGCGACGACGTCGCCCGCCATGTTGCCGCCCGAGAATGCGCCAGGTCCGCCCTTCAGGACCACCACGCCGACGAGCGCGAGAGCCAGCCCGGTCATGAAGGTCCCGCTGATGCGGGTCCGGAACAGAAGCCAGCTGGCGAGCGTCACGAATATGGGCGCCATATTGGCGAGCAGCGTCGCATTGGCCACAGACGTCATGTGAAGCGAGATGTGCCAGGCGGCCAGGTCGCCCGCCAGCATGAAGCCCGGCACGACCAGCGCCAGCCGGTCCTTGAGGCCCACAGGGCGCCTTTGCTCCTGCTCGCGGCCCGAGGTCGCCCCCGACCAGAGCAGCAGCGGTATCATGGCCAGCGCCACGCGCCAGAAGGCCGTGGTCAGCGAGCCCACTTCCGACAGCCGCACGAAAATGGGCGAGCAGCCGATTGTTGCGGCGCCCAGGATCAGCGCCGTCAAGGCAAGGCGCTGCGACGCCGAAGTGGCGCTCGTTACTGTCGTTGCGGTGGTCATATGCGAACTCTGTTGGAAATGCGTGCAGGCCGAAGGCCGCCTGGCGCCTACATAGCGCCGTGCTCCGGACATGCGCATAGCCAAGACCGGCAAAGCGGGGGGCCAGAGCCTTTCGACCTGCCTCCCGAATGAAAGAAGACGCCGCTTTGGGCGGCGTCTTCGGAAGTCTCGGGCGACAAAACGCCGAGAAAGATCACTCGTAGTCGATCACGCCGTCCAGCGCGTAGTGCTTCACCGTCTTGCGGTTGGCGATCAGCTCGTCCACCGTCGGCTTGCCGGTCATGGCGCGCGAGATGGCGATCTTGGTCGCCTCGTAGTTGGTGCGGTAGAGATCCTTCTTGTCGAGGTTCTCGTCCTCGGCGCAGCGCGGATCGAGCCAGATCATGATGATCATGCACAGCTCGTCGGCCTCGTCCTTGGGCAGGATGCCCTCGGCAAGGCAGTCGACGATGGCGTCGCCGGTGGCCGCCTGCACGACGCCGCCGAGCAGTTCCGCATAGGCCATGTTCTTGATGGTGACCTTGGTGGTCATCATCGTGGCCGGGCGCACGAGCTGGTTGAGGTCGCGCACCACGAACATGCGCGTGTGGCCCTTGGCCTGCCCCATCATCGAGGCGAAGGCCTGGCCCACGGGGCCCTTCACCGAGCCGATCAGAACCTCGGGCATGGCGTCCGTTGCCTGCCCCTCGGCGGCCAGAACCGTCGCCTCGCCCGTGCGAAACCAGATGTCAGTCATTGCGGAATCCCTTTCCTCGTTTTCGGGCGGAGCTTAGCGATTCGTTCGGCCGGGTCCAGTTGCCAAAGCGACTTGCGGTGCCGGTTAGAGCATCGGACCGAAAAGTGGGGACCGGTTTTAATCCGATGCTCATTCCAAGTACTAGGGGCAGGGATTGCCGACGCGCTGGTGGATGTCGTCGACCGCCTTCTGCATTTCCTCAGTCCATCTCACCTCGGCCGAAGCGAGCGCCATTTCGAGCTGAGGTAGCGAGGTCGCGCCGATGATGTTCGAGGTCACGAACCAGCGGCTGGTGACGTAGGCATTGGCAAACAGCGCCGGCTCCATGTCGAAGGAGCGCGCCAACTCGTTGTAGGCGAGCAGGGCTTCGGCCGCATAAGGCGTCTCGTAGCGCTGGCCGCGATCGAACAGCGTGGTGCGCGCGCCTTCCGGCCGGGCGCCGTGGTCGTATTTGCCGGTCAGGTAGCCCTGCGCCAGCGGCGAATAGGCCAGCAGCGAAACATCCTCGCGCTCGCAGGTCTCGGCCAGGTTCACCTCGAAGGTGCGGTTGACGAGGTTGTAGGCGTTCTGCACCGAGGCGACGCGCGGGCCGACGCCGCGATCGCTTTCGGCGACGAAGCGCATCACGCCCCAGGAGCTTTCATTGGAAAGGCCGAGATGGCGGATTTTTCCTGCCTTCACCAGTTCCTCGAAAACGGCAAGCGTCTCGGCAATTGGCGTCTCGTCCTCGGCGCGCTTGGCCGGCTCGGTACCGATACGCGTGGGGTTCGCGCCCCAGGTGATCAGCCGGTCAGGGAAGTGGATCTGGTAGAGGTCGATGTAGTCGGTCTGCAGGCGTGCCAGCGACTTGTCGATGGCATCGAGGATATCGGCGCGCACCAACTTTGACGGACGCCCGCCCCTGAACCACTCGTTCGCCGTGCGGCCGACCACCTTGGAGGCCAGCACGACGCGGTCGCGGTTGCCACGCGCCTTCATCCAGTTGCCGATATAGGTTTCGGTGAACCCTTGCGTCTCGGGCTTGGGCGGAATGGAATAGAGCTCGGCGGTATCGAGGAAATTGACGCCGCGCTCAAAGGCGAGGTCCATCTGGGCGTGGCCTTCCGCCTCGGTGTTCTGCTGGCCCCATGTCATGGTGCCGAGGCAGATTTTCGAGACGGAAAGGTCGGTGCGACCTATGCGGCGCTTTTCCATGAAAAAAGTCTCCGGAATGTCAGGCTGGCGCGTATGCGCGCGGGAAGGACGCGCATGCATAGCCGATGATCGGCCGGCACTCCAGAGTGGGATCGCCTAGCGCTTGCTCGCCTTGGCTGCCCGGCGCTTGGCGTCGTCAATCAGCATGTTGGCTACCTGCATGCGCACCATGGCGCGCTGGCGCAGATGCGGCGCCACGCGGTCGGGATGATTGTGGAAGGCGAATGTCCTGCGCAGCCGGCTGAAGTCGGCGCTGGCCTTCACGGCGGTCAGATTGAGCTCACGGGCAATGGCCTCGGGATCGACCGACGGCAAATCTTCCTGCGGTTCCACCCGTTCGACCACCAGTTCGTCGAGGCTGGCCAGCAGAGCCGCGAATCCGGCCTCAAAATTTTCGCTCGCCTCGCGGTACTCGGAGGCGACGGCTTCCGCCGCTACCTTGATACGCCCCGAATAGAGCTCGTCGGCGACGGCCAGATAATCGAATGGAATCGAGGGCTTGGGCGGTGAATCCTCAGCCATCGCACGTGCGACGAAGAGGTCGTCGAGCAACGAAGCAAAATCGCGATCGGTGTTGGTCCCCACGATACTCTCCTGCGCCGTCATCCCACGATCGGCCCTGGCTCGGACACTATCCAGCGCTCGTTAAAAATGGCTTGGCGACAGCAAAAGAAATTTACTTGCCAAGTGTTTGGGCGCCAGTGCGCTTTGGTAGCACTTGAACGTCACGACCCTGCCGCAATCCCTTTGAGATACTAGCGGCCCGGAGAGATTCGCCTGATGAAACGACTTCTGCTTGCCGCCACCGCCTCGACCTTGGCCTGCACCCACGTGCTCGCAGCCGAGCCGCCTTATCTGGACGACCGCTCCGACGCGGCCGCGCTGGTGCGCTCGTTCTACAACGCGGTCGACCGGCACGAATACACGCGCGCCTGGAGCTATTTCGGCGAGGCCAAGCCGACGGAGAACTTCGAGCAGTTCGTCGACGGCTTCAAGGACACCGAGGAAGTGCGCGCGCTGGTGGGCGAGCCAAGCTCGGAGGGTGCTGCCGGCAGCACGATCTACTACATCCCCATATCCATCCTCGCGCATGGCAAGGACGGCAGCCAGAAGATCTTTGCCGGCTGCTACACGGCGCGGCTTTCCAATCCGCAGATCCAGGCCGAGCCGCCTTTCGTGGGGCTGCACATCGAAAAGGGCGAGTTGAAGCCCAGCGACAAGTCCTTGGAGGAGTCGCTGCCGGCAAGCTGCGGCGACGTTCCGCCCCCGGCCCCCAAGGACAAGGTGCTTGAGGAGGCCAAGACCGCATTCGCGGCGACCCACACGGCGCAGTGCAATTCGCTGGCGCCGGGACAGCCCGACGACGCCACCAAGCCGGAAGACTATACGATCACCTATCACGACGGGAACGAAGGCGCGGCCGGCCCCGAGCGCAAGGCGCGGCTGATCCGCTTCTTCTGCACCTCGGGCGCCTACAACCAAATCCATGTCTACTACCTGGCCGACGAGGCGCGCGGCGTGCGCGAGCTGCACTTCGCCACGCCGGAGCTCGACATCCACTACGAGCACAACAATAGCGAGGGCAAGGTCGAGGCGATCAACATCATCGGCTTCCGCGACGAGAACGCGCTGATCAACTCGACCTATGATCCGCAAGCCCACACCATCACCTCCAACGGCAAGTGGCGGGCCAAGGGCGACGCCTCGTCGAACGGCACCTGGCTGTTCCGCAACGGCGATTTCAGCCTCGTGCAATACGACGTCGACGCCACCTATGACGGCATCGTCAATCCCGAGACCATTCTGGACTACAACTCCGCGCCCTGATCTCTCAGGTCAGCGCTTGAGCGACAGCATCCAGTTCAGCACGCCGCGCCAGTCGGTCATGCGGATCGGCGTGCCGTGCGTGCCGGTCTCGAAGCGCACGAAGCGCGTCGGATAGCCGGGCGACTTGGCCGAGATCGAGCGGAAAAACGCCTCCTGCTTCTCGACCGGGAAGACGATGTCGTGGCTGCCCTGCCCGAAGAACACCGGCACCTTTCGCTTGAAGGCGGCGCTGGCGAAAAAGTCCTCGTCCCATAGCGATCCGAGCAGCAGCAGGCCGGACAGGCGCGGCGCGACAGTCTTGTCGGCGGCGAGCTTCCAGCACAGCGCCCCGCCCATCGAGCCGCAGGCAACGAAGACCGACGCGCCGGGCGATTGCTGGGCATAGTGCGAAATCAACGCGGCGATCTGCGCCGCACCCTTGTCGCCGAAGTCGGGAAAATCAGGCGAGAGATAGAGGCCGCCATTTTCGGCCATCAGGTTCTTAACCCGGTTGAAATTACCGCCGAAGGTGAAGTCGTCGACGCCCTGCTTGCGGCTGCCGCCCTGCCCGTGCAGGTAGATGACGATCATCTTCGCGCCCTGCTGCTTGCCCACCGCGAAGTGCCGCACGTCGCCGCTATCAGTCTTGAGGACCAGATCCTGCTGCACGCTGCGCACGCTGGTTGAAATATACTGTCCGCGCACGCGCCGTTCGGGGATTTCGTCGCGCGCGTTGATGTCACGCATCTCGCGATAGTCGACCACCGTATAGGCGCCGCCATCGCCGCTCGAGAGCACGCCGGGATAGGCGAAGAGATCGTCCTTGAAGGGTGCCAGCGTCAGCCCGTCGGCCAATACAAGCGAGGGCATCGCAAGCGCCATCAGCCCTGCAGCACCGGCGCTGCGCCACCGAACCAGAAATGTCATGCGTCCCCGCTCACCTTTCCTGCAGCACGCCGCCGGCGCTTTCCAGCGCATCGCGCGTATCGACGTCAATGGCTGCGCCCACGCCGATCTCGACATCGATGGCATTGGCCCCCTCGGCCTCCACGATATGCCTTGCGCCGGTGTCGCCCTGCAAGCTCGCAACGGCAGGAAAAAGCGAGCGCGGCAGGAGAACCGGGTTGCCGCGGCGGCCTTCATGGGTGGCACGCACCACCGGCCGCCCGCCACCCGACTTGAACGCCCCAATCATGCGGTCGAGATCCGCAGCGACAATGCCCGGCATGTCGCCGAGCACGATCAGCGCGCCCGCGACATCAGGCGGCAGCGCCGCTATCCCCGTCTTGAGTGAGGAGGCAAGCCCGGTCGCGAAATCGGGGTTGCGCACGAATTTCACGTCGAGCCCTGAAAGCGCGTCCTCGATCCTTTCGGCCTGATGCCCGGTGACGACGACTGTGTTCGCCGCATGGCTTGCCAGCGCACGCTCCACAGTCAGCCGGATGAGCGGCCGGTCGCCGAACAGCGCCATCAGCTTGTTGGGCCCGCCCATGCGGCTGGAGCGCCCGGCGGCCAGCACCACGATGCCCACTTTCGCGGAAACCGGCCTTTCGCGCGCCTCGCGCGGCTGCGGCCGTGTCGGGATTTCCATCAGAAGGCCGCCCACCCCCATGCCGGCAATGTCCATTGCCGAGACGGGGAGGCCCGCGATGACGCGGTCCAGAACCCAATCAAAACCGTTTTCCTTCGGGCTGCGGGCACAGCCGGGAGCGCCGATCACCGGCTTGCCGCCAATCTCGCCGATCACCAGCAGATTGCCCGGATCGACAGGCATGCCGGCGCGGATGACCCGCCCGCCAGCCTTGGCGATGGCCGCCGGGATGACGTCCTCGAAATCGCACATGGCCGAGGCGCCGAACACCAGAACCATGTCGTTATCGCGCACCAGCGCCTCAACCGCGTCGGCCACTGGTGCTGCCTCATGCGGCGTGCGCCGCTCCTCGGTGATCTCGCTTTGCGAGCGCGCCAGGCGCTCGACCGTGATCGCGGAGGTCTTGTCGAGAACGCTGTCCTTGATGCCGGGCAGGACCGTCTGGATCATGCCCACGCGTAGCGCGCGGAACGGTTTTATGCCAAAGGCCTCGCGCCCTGCGCACAGCGCCACCACCTGCTCCACCAGTTCGCCTGCCACGGCAAAGGGGATGATCTTCACCGTGGCGACCATCTGCCCGGCCTGCACCTCGGCGTAGTCGGGCACGGTGGCCAGCGTGATCGCCGGATCGACGGCATTGATGGCGTCGACCAACCCCTTGTCGACAGTGAACACTCCGGCCATTTCGGCGTGGAGGTTGACGCGGCCGGTCGCCGCCGCCTTCACCTCGACATTGAGCACCAGAAGTGCCCGCGCGATGCGCTCGGCCGCCTTGTCTTCGCTGAGATCGCCCGGATCGAGCCGCGCAACGACCACTTCGCGGATGCCGGCCGCCTTGAGGAATGCAATATCGTCGGCGTTCAGCAGATGCGCCTTGCGAAACCGCCGCTCGCCAGCACTCAGCGAGTGCGCCAGCACCGCGCCTTCGGCTTGTTCGATGCTGACGGTTCCGAACCTCACGCCGCCTGCCCCTTCGGCTGTCGTGCCGTGTCGCGCGACCGGAACGCGCGGATCACCTGGGCCAGGACCGCGACAGCGATTTCGGCCGGGCTGGCCGCGCCGATGTCTATGCCGATCGGCGAGAATATCGTGTCGATCCGCTCTGCCGGCACGCCCATCGCCATCAGGCGCTCCACCCGCTTGGCGTGGGTTTTCCGGCTGCCCAGCGCGCCGACATAGAAGCAGCCGGCTTCAAGCGCCGCCTTCAGCGCGAAATCGTCGATCTTGGGATCATGCGTCAGCGCTGCCAGCGCGGTGTAACTGTCGAGCGGATGAACTTTCAGCGCATCTTCCGGCCATTCGGCATGAAGCGCCACGTCAGGAAAGCGCTCCGGCGTAGCAAAGGCCGTGCGCGGGTCGATGATCTCCAGCGGATAGCCGGCCACCTGCGCCATCGGCGCCAGCGCCTGGCTGATATGCACCGCACCGATCACCACCAGCCGCGGCTGCGGCAGATGCGCGTTGAGGAAGAAGCTGCGGCCTTCCGCCTCCACCACGCCCGAGGCGCCGGTGCGGAAGGCTTCGGCGATGGCTGTGCCCAGTTCGCCCGCCACCGCGTCGCCTTCGCATACGAGGCGGTCGCGGCCGTCGCCGAGATCGGTCACCAGCACGGCTGCCCGGCGGGCGCGGCGTTCGGCGTTCAGCTTCTTGAGTTGATACGGATCCATGATCAGCCCAGCCGTTCGACATAAACGCGGATGCGGCCGCCGCAGGAAAGTCCCACGCGCCAAGCGGTCTCGTCGGCCACGCCGAATTCGAGCATTCTGGGCTTGCCGCTCTCGATCACGTCGGCGGCCTCGGCGATCACCGCGCCTTCGACGCAACCTCCGGAAACCGAGCCCTGGAAATTGCCGTCCGAGTCGATCACCAGGCAACTGCCGGTCGGGCGCGGCGCAGAGCCCCACGTCTCGACCACGGTGGCAATCGCGACATCCCTGCCGCTCTTCATCCACTCTTCGGCGATGAGCAGCGGGTCTCGGCTTTCATCCAGATGTGCTGCGTTCTCCATGACGGCTCCTCCATAAGCCGGGACAGGACCGTAGGTAATATGGTCACGCCGCCTGAGGTCTGCCAATCCCCAACCAGCGGCGCGGATCGACATCCGCGGTCGTCCGCCGGTCCAGCGACGCGCAGAGATCGGCAAGTGCATCGAGGTTGTGGACCGCGCGGAATTCATCCACATGCGGCAGCATCGCCCGCACCCCGCGCGCCCGCGCCTCAAAACCCTCGAAGCGCAGCAAGGGATTCAGCCAGATCAGCCGCCGGCAGGAGCGGTGCAGCCGCGCCATCTCCTCCGAAAGACCGGCCACGTCATCGCGCTCCAGCCCGTCGGTGATGAGCAGTACGACAGCGCCCTGCCCCAGCACCCGGCGCGACCACAGCCGGTTGAACTCGTGCAGCGCGTCCCCAATGCGCGTGCCGCCGGACCAGTCCTTCACCGCCGCCGAGCAGTCGGCCAGCGCCGCGTCGGGGTCGCGATGGCGCATCTGGCGGGTCAGGTTGGTTAGCCGCGTGCCGAAGACAAAAGTGTGCACATGCCGCCGCTTCTCGGTCAGCGCGTGCAGGAAATGCAGGAAAATGCGCGTGTACTGGCTCATCGAGCCGGAAATATCGGCCAGAACCACGATGGGCGGGCTGATTTCGCGGGGCGAACGGAATTTCGGCAGGATTAGCTCTCCGCCGGTGCGGGCGGCTGAGCGCATCATGGCGCGCGGATCGGCACGGCCGCGCGTGTCCGGTTGGTGGCGCCGCGTGCGCACCGTATCGAACGGCAGCTGCAGCCCGGCGATGGCGCGCTTGGCGTCGCTGATCTCGGCTGCTGTCATCTGCGCGAAATCCTTGCCGCGCAGCACCTCGTTGCCCGAGACGGTGAATCGCGCGTCGATCTCGATTTCAGGCATCTCGCTGACGGGCTGGTTCTTCTGGTGCCCCTCGAACATGGCATCTGCCACACGGCTCTCGGCGGCGCGCGGCTTCTGCCTTTCGCGACTTTCCGGCGCGACCGGCGAGAACATGGCGATCATCTTCTCGATCAGCTCGCGCGACTTCCAGAACAGGCGGAACGCCTCGTCGAAAGTGGCGTGGTCCTCATAGCGGGTGACCAGCACCGCATGCAGCGTCCAGTAAAAATCCTCGCGCGATCCGATACCGGCGGCCAGCACCGCCTCGATGGCATCCTTCACCGAGGACGGCCCGACGCGCATGCCCGCCTTGCGCAGCGTGCGGGCGAAATAGACGATGTTGTCGGCAATGCGCCCATCGGGGACGGCGACCTTGGGAGCGGACTGGAACTTGTCCATGGCCCCTACTCCGCCGCCGACAGCTCGGCCTTCACTTCCTGGAGGATGCGGCGGCCTTCGCCTTGCTGGATGCGCGCGATGTCGTCCTGGTATTTCAGCAGAACGCCGATCGTGTCGGACACCGTCTCGGGATCGAGGGCCACCTTGTCGAGTTCGGTCAGCGCGCTCGCCCAGTCTATGGTCTCGGCCACGCCCGGCGCCTTGAACAGCTCTATCTCGCGCAGCTTCTGGATGAAATTCACCACTTCTGTCGACAGCCGACGGTTGGCGTCGGGCACCTTGCGGCGCACGATCTCCAGCTCACGCGCGGCATCCGGATAGTCGACCCAGTGATAGAGGCAGCGACGCTTCAGCGCGTCGTGGATTTCGCGCGTGCGGTTGGAGGTGATGATGACGATCGGCGGCTCTTCGGCCTTGATCGTGCCGAGTTCGGGCACCGTCACCTGGAAATCGGACAGGATTTCGAGGAGGTAAGCCTCAAAGGCTTCGTCGGTGCGGTCGAGCTCGTCGATCAGGAAGATGGGGGCCGCACCTGCCTTGCCCGTCAGCGCCTCCAGCACAGGGCGGCGGATCAGGTATTTTTCAGAGAAGACGTTGCGCTCCATGTCGCGCCGGTCGACGTCTCCGGTCGCCTCCTCCATGCGGATTTCGATCATCTGGGCGGCGTAGTTCCACTCATAGACGGCGGAGGAAACGTCGAGCCCCTCATAGCATTGCAGGCGGATCAGCCGGCGGCCGAGCCCGCTTGCCAGCACCTTGGCAATCTCGGTCTTGCCCACGCCCGCCTCGCCTTCGAGGAAAAGCGGGCGCTTCATGCGCAGGCTCAGGAATAGCACCGTCGCCAGCGACCGGTCGGCAACGTAATCGGCCCCTGTCAGCATCTCCAGCGTTTCGTCGATGGAGCCGGGTACCGGTCGTGCCGTTTCGGTCATTGCGTCTCCGTGGGCCTCACCGGCCGAGTACGTGGTAGCCGCGATCGTGATAGATCAGCGGCTTGAAGTTATTGCTCACCCGAAGGCCTGTCACCTTGCCAAAAAGCACACGATGGGTGGCGAGGTCCTTGGTGTCGATCAGTTCGCAGTCGAACACGGCGAGCGCGTCGGTCAGCGTCGGCGCGCCGCTGGCAATCGTCTCCCACTCGCCAAGCGCAAAGCGCTCCTCGGTCGGCAGACGGGTGATGCCGGAAAAAGCCGCCGCCAGTTCCTGGTGATGCGCGGCCAGCGTGTTGAGCGCGAAATTGCCGTTCTTGATGAAGAGATCGTTGTTGGGATTCTCGCGGTTGAGGCACACCAGGATCATCGGAGGGGTGTCGGAAACCGAACAGGCCGCGATAACGGTTGCGCCGCGCCGCCCGGCCTTGCCGTCGGTCGTCACAACATGCACGGCACCGGCGAAATGCGCCATCGCGTCGCGATAGGCCTGCGGCTCGACATCATATTTCTTCAACACCAGAGAGATTCCCGCGATTGTCAGTTGCCCGCTATATATGCCCGCTATTACCGCGTCACAAGCAAGGCGGCTTGGGCCAGCCGTAACGCCAAGGAAATTAGCGTGTTGCGGAAAATTGGGGCAGCCTTTACGTCTTGGCCCGAAATGACGCCGGCTATCGCCCGCCGGCAGTGGGGGAAAGGCATGCGGATTGCACGTTTCGTCATAGGCGCCTTGGCTGGCCTGCTCCTGGCCGGGTCGGCGCATGCCGAGACGCTGCGCCTCGGCGTGGCGGCCCCGCTCAGCGGCCCCTCGGCCGTCCTCGGCGCGCAGGTCCGCGCCGGCGCGCAGGCCGCAGCTGAAGACGGCTCGGTGACGCTCGAGATCGCCGACGACGCCTGCACCGCCGACGGCGGTGCCAAGGCCGCCAGGCAATTCGCGAAGGCCAAGGTGCAGGCCGTGGTCGGCTTCCTCTGCGGCGAGGCAATCGAGGCGGCCATGCCGATCCTGAAAGAGGCCGGCATTCCCGTCGTCACCATCGGCGTGCGCACCGACAGCCTCACCGACAGTCGCGAAAAGACCGGCTGGCCCGTATTCCGCCTCGCCCCCCGCGCCGACAGCGAGCATGACGCTGCCGGCCTGCTGCTAACAAAGCTCTGGCGCGACAAGCTGTTTGCGATCGTCGACGACGGCACCATCTATGGCCGCGAGCTGGCCGAGAGCTTTCGCACCGCCGCCCAGCAGGATGGGCTGAAGCCGGTCTTCAACGACACGTTCCGGCCGCAGCTCGACAATCAGGTCGGCCTCGTCGGCCGTCTGCGCAAGGCCGATGCCACGCATGTCTTCGTGGGCGGCGACCGCGACGACATCGCCATCATGGCGCGCGACGCGCGCAAGATTGGCTTGAACATGGTGTTCGCGGGCGGCGAAACCCTGCGTGCGGCGCCCGGTCCGGTGCCACTGGCGGCCGGCACGCTGATGATCGCCCTGCCCGAATGGCAGGAGGTCGCGAACCCTGCCGTGGTCGAGAAATTCAATGCTGATCGGATCATCCCCGAAGGCTATGTCCTGCCCGCCTATGCGGCCGTCGAGGTCGTCCGCGCGGCGGTTGCCGAGGCGGCAGCGAGCGGTGACCTCAAGAAAGCGCTGACCGAACATGATTTCCAGACGGCAATCGGCCCTGTAAGGTTCGACGCCAAGGGCGATCTGTCCGAGAACCCGTACCGCGTCTTCCGCTATGACGGGACGCGCTTCTTGCCCGTGGAGGTTCAATGAGCTTCAAGGCCGGCCCCCGCAACCTCATAACCGACGTCGCCGGCCTGAAGGTCGGCAACTCGACCGACGCCAAGCTGAAATCGGGCGTGTCCGTGGTGCTCTGCGACGAGCCGGCTGTGGCCGGGGTGCAGGTGCTGGGCGGCGCGCCCGGCACACGCGAGACCGATCTTCTGGAGCCGCACAATTCGGTCGATACGATCAATGCCGTGGTGCTTTCGGGCGGCTCGGCCTTCGGGCTGGACGCTGCCTCCGGCGTGCAGGCGGCGCTGCGCGAGCGAGGCATCGGCTTTGCCGTGGCCGACCAGCGCATCCCCATCGTTCCCGGCGCCATCCTGTTCGACCTCATCAATGGCGGCGACAAGAACTGGGGCCGCTATCCGCCCTATCGCGAACTCGGCTATGAGGCCGTGCAGGATGTTGCGCTCGACTTCGAGATCGGCACTGCCGGCGCCGGCACGGGCGCGCTGGTCGCCGGCCTCAAGGGCGGCCTCGGCTCGGCCTCCACGGTGCTGCCAAACGGCATCACCATCGGCGCGCTGGTGGCAGCAAATCCGGTAGGCGCGGTCACGGTCGGCCGCAGCCGGCATTTCTGGGCCGCTCCGTTCGAGATCGGCGACGAGTTCGGCGGGCTCGGCCTGCCCTCGCCCCTGCCGCCGGAAGCGACCGATATAGAGCTGAAATTCCGCCAGCGGCCTGTGGCCGGGGCGAACACCACGATAGCCGTGATCGCCACCGATGCGGTGCTGACCAAGCCTGCCGCCAAGCGGCTGGCCATTGCCGCGCATGACGGTTTTGCCCGTGCCATCTGGCCGACGCACACGCCGATGGACGGCGATCTGGTCTTCGCGCTTGCCACCGGGAAGAGCGGCATCGCGCCCGATGTCGACGACATCACCGACCTCTATGCCGCCGCCGGCGCCACAATGGCGCGCGCCATCGCGCGTGCGGTCTATTCGGCAACGCCAGCGCCCGGCGACCTCATGCCGGTGTGGTCTTCACTGTCGAGCTGAGCGGCTGGTGGCCGTCTTCCTCTTCCTCGAAGGTGACGGCGACATTTGAGTTTGCCGACAGGCGTACCTTGTCGCCCTCGACCTCGGCCACGAGCGCCAGGGGGATATAGTGGTTGTGATGGCGGTGCGAGCCCTGCCCGCTATCCTGCTTCGAGAGCATGATGCGCTGGCCGGCCACAGCCTCGACCGTGCCAATATGCACGCCATCGGCGCCGATGACCTCCATGTGCTCGCGGATCTGGTGAATGGCATCTTCGCGTAAGTGGTCGGCGGCGGTCACGGCGGTATCCTCCCTTCGGCGGGCTTGCCGGATAACGCCCTGCCGCTGAATTGGATGCATATCTGCCGCAAGCTGGTATTCTTGGCAGGCTCGCGCATTGAGCAACGGGGCTTGGTCTGTTAGGAGCCCCCTCATTCAACGCTTAACGGACAGCTCGATATGATCCCTCGCTATTCGCGCCCGGAAATGGTGGCCATCTGGTCGCCGGAAACCAAGTTCCGCATCTGGTTCGAGATCGAGGCCTATGCCTGCGACGCGCTGGCCGAGATCGGCGTCATCCCCAAGGAAGCGGCCAAGACCATCTGGGAAAAGGGCGGCGCGGCAAGGTTCGACGTGGCGCGCATCGACGAGATCGAAGCTGTCACCAAGCATGACGTCATCGCCTTCCTGACGCATCTGGCCGAGTTCATCGGGCCCGACGCCCGCTTCGTCCACCAGGGCATGACCTCGTCGGACGTGCTCGACACCACGCTCAACATCCAGCTGGTGCGCGCGGCCGACCTGCTGCTGGCTGACATGGATCGCGTGCTCGCCGCGCTGAAGACGCGCGCCTTCGAGCATAAGGACACGATCCGCATCGGCCGCAGCCACGGTATCCACGCCGAGCCGACCACGATGGGCCTCACCTTCGCCCGTTTCTATGCAGAGATGTCGCGCAACCGGGCGCGTCTGGTCGCGGCGCGCGCGGAAATCGCCACCGGCGCCATTTCGGGCGCGGTCGGCACCTTCGCCAATATCGATCCCTATGTTGAGGAATATGTCTGCGAAAAACTCGGCCTCGCGCCCGAGCCCGTTTCCACGCAGGTCATCCCGCGCGACCGGCACGCCATGTTCTTCGCGACCCTCGGCGTCATCGCTTCCTCGATGGAGAACGTCGCCATCGAAATCCGCCATATGCAGCGCACCGAGGTTCTCGAGGCGGAAGAATTCTTCTCGCCCGGCCAAAAAGGCTCGTCGGCTATGCCGCACAAGCGCAACCCGGTGCTGACCGAAAACCTCACCGGCCTTGCTCGGCTCGTGCGCATGTCGGTCACGCCGGCGATGGAAAACGTGGCGCTCTGGCACGAGCGTGACATTTCCCATTCAAGCGTCGAGCGCGCCATCGGCCCGGACACCACCATCACCCTCGACTTCGCACTGAACCGGTTGGCCGGCGTCATCGAGAAGCTGGTGATCTACCCCGAAAACATGCTGAAGAACCTGAACAAGTTCCGGGGGCTGGTGCATTCGCAGCGCGTGCTTCTGGCGCTCACGCAGGCCGGCGTCTCCCGCGAGGACGCCTATCGCCTCGTCCAGCGCAACGCCATGAAGGTCTGGGAAGAAGGCAAGGATTTCCTTGAAGAACTTCTGGCCGACCAGGAAGTGCGGGCCGCGCTTTCGGAAGAGGCGATCCGTGAAAAGTTCGACCTCAGCTACCACACCAAGCATGTCGACACGATCTTCAAGCGGGTGTTCGGGGAAAGCTGATCTCGCCCAAAGGTTACGGCGGGCAACGTTCCGGCCGCATCGACCTGCCAAAGAAAAAGGGCCTGCGCATCGTGGCGCAGACCCTTTTCTTTTGAACTATTGTCAGGCCTTGTCGGGCACCGTCCTGATCACGGTGCCCCAGGGGTCTTCCCGGGTCTCGTTCGTCTTGGCGTTTGCCGAGCGCATCTCGACCCAGCTCAAGCCGGTGCGGCCAGCGTCGCGCTTGCCGGCATGCGGGCTCTGCCACGAATTGGCGCCGATGTGGTGGTGATAGCCGCCGGACGACAGGAATACTGCCTGGCCGCCATATACGGCCACGGTGTCGAAGCCGAATTCCTTGTGCCACCAGGCCTCGGCTTCCTTCGGATCGCCGACGCGCAGATGCACATGGCCGATCACGCTGTTTTCCGGCGCGCCCTTCCATTCGGCGTTGTCGGCCGGCACCGTGGCGAGAACGTCCGGCACATTCAGGCCAATGGTCGCCATTTCGACATGCGAGCCGTGCCAATTCCAGCTTTCGTGTGGGCGGTCGGCGTAGATCTCAATGCCATTGCCTTCGGGGTCGGTGAGGTACAGCGCCTCGCTGACCAGATGGTCGGATGCGCCGTCGACCGGGATGCGCTGGTCTATGGCGTGCCTGATCCAGCGGCCGAGATCGGCGCGCTCAGGCAGCAGGAAGGCGGTATGAAACAGCCCGGCGCTGCGGGGGTCGTCGGGCTTTGCCGCTCGGTCGGCCTCGATGTCGAGCAACGGCCGGTTCCCTGCACCGAGCGTGATGACCGAGCCGTCCCGCGACAGTTCATTTAGGCCGACCACTGCACGGTAGTAGGCGGCAAGCTTGTCGGCGTCCTTCGCCTTGAGGCCGACGCGGGAAACGCTGATCGGCGTGGTGGCGGCAAATGGCAGTTCGCTCATCTTCGGCTCCGTGCGGCCGGCACCCACCGTCGCCCCAAGGGCGAGCAATGCGGTGCTGCCGACCAATTTGCGTCGTGTCAGTTCCAAAGCCACTCTCCGGCCAACACGGCTGTTTCGTCATCTCATAAATCTGCGAGGATGATCGTTCACACAAGCCGGCAATTAGCGAACACCGCGTTCACCAGATCGACAGTTAGCAGCGGTGCTGCTCAATTACCGATTGTACCAATGTGCGATAAGCGGAGACGCATCCGCTGCCCATCTGCTAACTGATGGGGAGCAAAAAAAACCTTATCCGAATGGATTTCATGAACACCGAGCAATCCTTCTCCCTGCGCCCAGCTCATCGAGCCGATGGCCTCGCCGTGTTCGAAGTCACGCGATTTTCCGTGCGTGCGCTCGCGAAGAACCACTATTCCCCCGAGCAAATCGACGGGTGGATGGGCAATCGCACTGCGGAATACTATGAGGACCTCATCGCCAAGGGTCGAATGGTCGTCGCCGAACAAGCCGGCAGGATCGTCGGTTTTGTCGACTCAGAGCCCGGAGAGGTCACCCGGCTGTTCCTCTTGGAGGAGGCGGCCGGTTCTGGCCTCGGCAAGCGATTGCTCGAAATCGGGATCGACCATGCCCGCTTGGGGCACGAAGGACCGATCAAGGTCGAGTCTACGATCAATGCCGAGGGCTTTTACCAGCGGCATGGCTTCCGCACGCTCAAGCGAGGCTTCTTCTCCCATGGTGTAGGCGGAGACCCGATCGAAATCGTGCATATGGAATTGTGACGAGAGGGAGTTGTTGCGCGCGCTTGCCGTGGTCCGAGCAAGGGGTCGACGTTCGTTCGAGCATCTTGGAGGTTGCACCGGAAATGCGTCGTCGCTACATGCGCGGTCATGAAGGTCAAAGACGCAGATATCCTCATCGTTCCCGGCTACACCAACTCCGGGCCGGACCACTGGCAGAGCCGCTGGGAGTCAAAACTCTCGACGGCGCGTCGTGTGCAGCAGGCAGAATGGTCCAAGCCTGTCCGCGAGGACTGGGTGGAAGCTGTCGCCAACGCGGTGAACGAGGCTGAAAAGCCGGTCGTGATCGTTGCGCATTCGCTCGGCGTGCCGACGGTCGTCCATGCCGTACCGCTGTTCACGAAGCCGGTCGCCGGCGCCTTCCTGGTCGCGCCGCCGGACGTCGCCAATCCCGAGATCCGGCCGAAGCACCTGATGACCTTCGGCCCCTACCCACGCGATCCGCTGCCGTTTCCGTCGGTGGTGGTTTCGAGCAGCAACGATCCGTTCTGCTCGCAGGAGATCGCGGCCGACATCGCCGCCGCCTGGGGCTCGCAGCTGATCCATGCCGGAGACGCCGGTCATATCAACAGCGATGCAGGCTTCGGCCCCTGGCCGGAAGGCTCGATGGCTTTCGCCAATTTCCTGACGCGGCTGCCCGGCTGAGGCGGGTCAGTAACCCGTCTTCCCGGAAGCCTTGCTCGCCTGCGGCGCGCCGAGCGCGCCACGAGCGGTCTTGAGCAGGCTTTCGGCGCCAAGCGAGATGTAGCGGTGCTCGGTGCCCAGCGCCAGGAAGCGGTAGCCCATCTCGACGAAACGGCCGCACATGCCGGCATCGACCACGAAGATGCCCGCATGCTTGCCCGCCACCTTCGCCCGGGCCGCAATGCGCGCCAGCGTTTCCATCATGTCTTCCAGCGTCGCATCCACGGTCTCACCCTCGGTCCAGGCGATGGAGAAATCCGCCGGGCCGACGAAGATGCCGTCGACGCCGGGCGTCGCCAGGATGCCGTCGAGCACGTTCAGCGCAGCCCGCGTTTCGATCATGGCGAAGGAAACCGTCGCCGCATTGCTCTCGCGCAGCCAGGCTGTCGGGTCCTTGCTGCCGAACCGCGGCGCCGCGAAGGTCGGCCCCCAGGAGCGTTCGCCGACCGGCGGATATTTCATCAAGGCTGCAAAACGGCGCGCATCCTCCACTGAATTGACCATCGGGGCGATCACCGCCTCGGCGCCGAAGTCGAGGGCGCGGCTGGCCATGTCGAAGCGGCCGACCGGAATGCGCACCACCGGGTGCTTGGCCGCCCGCAGCACCGGCACGATGCTGCGCAAGATGCTGTCCTCGTGATGCCCGCCATGCTGCATGTCGAGCGTGACCGCATCAAAGCCCTGCGCGGCGACGATCTCGACCGTCAGCGCGTCCGGTATACCGGACCAGGCCGTGAGCAGCGTTTCACCGGCGTTCAGGCGGGATGCGATCGTCATGGGCAAAACTCCTCGGAATCTTCTGACATGTGAACCGGAAACCGATCGCAAGGCAAAGAAAAACCGCCCGGCAAGCGGGCGGTTCCTTGGTCCAGAGCGCAAGTGGCTCAGCTGTTCTTGATCTGCTCGGCTGCGACGGCGAGCATTTCGTCCATCGTGCGGCGGATCTGGTGATCCGACTGCGCAACGCCGGCCGCATCGAAATCGCGGCGGATCTTGCGGAACACGTCGTGGTCGCCAGCCTCTTCGACATCCGCCACGACCACTTCCGTCGCGTATGCCTCGGCGTCGGCGCCCGTCTTGCCGAGCTTTTCGGCGGCCCACAGGCCGAGCATCTTGTTGCGCCGGGCCGTCGCCTTGAACCGCAATTCCTCGTCCATGACGAACTTCTTCTCGAAGACCTCTTCGCGGTCCTTCATGCTAGTCATGCGCAATTCCTCCGGATCAATACCGATTCGAGACTGACTATATGGGTCTGGGCAACACAAACCGAAAGCCGTTTGCCGGTCAATATGGGCCGAACCATGCTGCACTGCGGCATTTTGCTTGCAAAACCAGTTGATCGCACAGATTTGCTCATTGAGGAAACGGCGCGTTTGGGATAGAGACCGCTTGAAACCCCATGAGCGCCGCGATCTTCGCGCGCGAGATGCAGGGAGCGGCTCCGTGCCGTCGGCCCTTGAATTCAGAGAACAATGAGATGAAAAATCGCCGCCGCATCTACGAAGGCAAGGCCAAGATCCTTTATGAAGGACCGGAGCCGGGCACTCTGATCCAGTTCTTCAAGGATGACGCCACCGCCTTCAACAAAAAGAAGCACGACATCGTCGACGGCAAGGGCGTGCTCAACAACCGCATTTCCGAGCACATCTTCACCCATCTCAACCGGATGGGCATTCCGACCCACTTCATCCGCCGCCTCAACATGCGCGAGCAGCTGATCAAGGAAGTCGAGATCATCCCGCTCGAGATCGTCGTGCGCAACATCGCCGCCGGTTCGCTGGCAAAGCGCCTCGGCATCGAGGAAGGCACCGTCCTGCCCCGCTCGATCATCGAATTCTACTACAAGGCCGACGCTCTCGACGACCCGATGGTGTCGGAAGAGCACATCACCGCCTTCGGCTGGGCAAGCCCGCAGGAAATCGACGACATCATGGCTCTCGCCATCCGCGTCAACGACTTCCTCTCCGGCCTGTTCCTCGGCGTCGGCATCCAGCTCGTCGACTTCAAGATCGAATGCGGCCGCCTGTTCGAGGGCGACATGATGCGCATCGTCGTCGCCGACGAGATCTCGCCCGACAGCTGCCGCCTGTGGGACGTCAACACCCAGGACAAGCTCGACAAGGACCGCTTCCGCCGCGACATGGGCGGGCTCGTCGAAGCCTACCAGGAAGTGGCGCGCCGGCTCGGCATCATGAATGAAAACGAGCCGCCGCGCCCCACCGGCCCGGTCCTCGTAAAGCACTGAACCAAATCCTCGGGCGCGTCCAAAAACGCGCCCGAACAACTTTTAGTCGACTTCTCGGAGTGAAATGCCCGTGATCAAGGCCCGCGTAACCGTCACCCTCAAGAACGGCGTGCTCGACCCGCAAGGCAAGGCGATCGAACATGCACTCGGCAGCCTCGGCTTCGAAGGCGTCGGACAAGTTCGCCAGGGCAAGGTGTTCGACATCGAGATCGAAGGCACCGACGCCGCCAAGGCCGAAGCCGACCTCAATGCCATGTGCGACAAGCTTCTGGCGAACACGGTCATCGAGAACTATAGTGTGTCCATAACCTGAGGTTGAAACCGGAGGGTGTAGTGGCTGAAATCTCAAGCGATCTGATCTACGAAGTGCTTAAGAAAATTCAGTCCCGCCTCGACGGACTTGAGCACAGTGTCCGCGAGGTCAAGCAAGAGCTGATAGCCATTCGCGGCCACATGCTTTCAATGCAGAGCGACGTTCACAATATCTATACGAAGCTCGACAGGCATGACGAAAGCTTCGATCGCATAGAACACCGTCTCGAACTGCGCGAACTCGCCGAAACGCAAAGGCCTTACGAACCGAAATGAAATCTGCCGTCGTCGTCCTCCCCGGCCTCAATCGCGACCGCGACATGATCGCGGCGCTGACCAAGATTTCGGGCACCGCCCCCGTCACCATCTGGGAGACGGACACCGACATCCCTGACGTCGACCTGATCGTCATCCCCGGTGGCTTCTCCTATGGCGACTACCTGCGCTGCGGCGCTATCGCAGCCCGCATGCCGGTCATGCGCGCCGTGGCCGAAAAGGCCGCCAAGGGCGTTCAGGTCATCGGCGTCTGCAACGGCTTCCAGATCCTGGTCGAATCTGGCCTGCTGCCGGGCGCACTGATGCGCAACACATCGCTGAAGTTCGTCTGCCGCGAGGTGAAGCTTCAGGTGGCCAACGCCAACACCGCCTTCACCCATCGCTACAAGCCGGGCCAGATCATCCGCTGCCCGGTCGCCCATCATGACGGCAACTACTTCGCCGATGCCGAGACGCTGGCGCGCATCGAGGGCCAGGGCCAGGTGGTGTTCCGCTATGCCGAAGGCACCAACCCCAACGGCGCGATCAACGACATTGCCGGCATCGTCAACGACAAGGGCAATGTGCTCGGCCTGATGCCGCACCCCGAAAACCTGATCGAACCGGCCCATGGCGGCACCGACGGGCGCGGGCTATTCGAAAGCGCGCTCGGCGTGGCCGCGTGAGACGACCTGGCGCCTGAACGGTTCAGCGAACATCCCACCGACCGCAACCCACGATTCGAAAAGGCGAATGTCGCGGCATGAAGAAGCTTTGCATGGTTTCCGCAGTGTTTTCGGCGCTGCTTGCGCTCGGCGCTTGCCAGTCCGGCTCCAAGCCTTCGAGCTCGAATGCCGGCTCGGGCAAGAGCGCATCGCTGAAATCCATGGAGCAGGTGGCCATCGCAGCGCACAGATGCTGGTTCGCCAGCAAGGACCCTGCCTTCAAGTCCTATCGCATGGCCAATGAGTTGAACGCCTTCGGCGGCACGCCGCGCTTCCTGCTGGTTCCGGCCAAGAACTATGGCGGCCTGCCGCTGCTGGTCGTGCAGGCGCGCGGCAATTCGAGCCGGATCGAGCATTTTGGCCCACTGACGACCGAGCCGCTCGGCGCACGCATCAATGCCGATCTCGCCCGCTGGGCCACTGGCAACAGCGACTGCGGCAGCGCGGCCTGATTTTCGATGGGCGAGGGACCGAAAAGAGCGGAGAGGTCCCCTGCCCGCACCATGACACCCGCTATCTTGTGCCATGCGTCATCGCAATCCTTGCAGACCTTGGCATTTCACGCTTTAGGAAGCTTCCGAAGCTGAACTGACGGAAAAGGCCCGATCCCATGACCATTTCCAATACCGTGAAAATCACGGACGAGCTGATTGCATCGCACGGGCTGAAGCCCGACGAATACCAGCGCATCCTTGAACTCGTCGGGCGCGTGCCGACCTTCACCGAACTCGGCATCTTCTCGGCCATGTGGAACGAGCACTGCTCGTACAAGTCCTCCAAGAAGTGGCTGCGCACCCTGCCCACAAAGGGTGACGTCGTCATCCAGGGGCCGGGCGAGAACGCCGGCGTGGTCGACATTGGCGACGGCGAATGCGTCGTCTTCAAGATGGAGAGCCACAACCACCCCTCCTACATCGAGCCTTATCAGGGCGCGGCGACCGGCGTCGGCGGCATCCTGCGCGATGTCTTCACCATGGGCGCCCGCCCCGTGGCGGCCATGAACGCGCTGCGCTTCGGCGCGCCGGACCACCCCAAGACGAAGCATCTCGTGGCCGGCGTCGTAGCCGGCGTCGGCGGCTACGGCAATTCCTTCGGCGTGCCGACGGTTGGCGGCGAGGTCAATTTCGACCCGCGCTACAACGGCAACATTTTGGTCAACGCCTTCGCAGCCGGCCTCGCCAAGACCGACGGCATCTTCCTCTCCAAGGCCGAGGGTGTGGGCCTGCCGGTAGTCTATCTCGGTGCCAAGACCGGTCGCGACGGTGTCGGCGGCGCGACCATGGCGTCCGCTGAATTCGGCGACGACATCGAGGAAAAGCGCCCGACCGTGCAGGTGGGCGATCCCTTCACCGAAAAGTGCCTCTTGGAAGCCTGCCTCGAACTCATGGCCTCGGGCGCCGTCATCGCCATCCAGGACATGGGTGCTGCCGGCCTCACCTGCTCTGCCGTCGAGATGGGCGCCAAGGGCGATCTCGGCATCGAGCTCGACCTCGACATGGTGCCGGTGCGCGAAGAGCGCATGACCGCCTACGAGATGATGCTCTCCGAAAGCCAGGAGCGCATGCTCATGGTGCTCAAGCCCGAAAAGGAGGAAGAGGCCGAGGGTATCTTCCGCAAGTGGGGGCTCGATTTCGCGATCGTCGGCAAGACCACCGACGACCTCCGCTTCCGCGTGCTGCATCAGGGCGAGGAAGTCGCCAACCTGCCGATAAAGGAACTCGGCGACGAGGCGCCCGAATATGACCGCCCCTGGGTCGAGCCCAAGACGCACGAGCCGCTGGCCAAGGACGACATTCCGCACGCAGACGTAGCCGATGCGCTGCTGAAACTGCTCGGCAGCGCCAATATGTCGAGCCGCCGCTGGGTATGGGAACAGTATGACACGCTGATTCAGGGCAATTCGCTGCAGCTTCCCGGCGGCGATGCCGGCGTGGTGCGCGTGGAAGGCCATGCGACCAAGGCGCTGGCCTTCTCGTCCGACGTGACGCCGCGCTATTGCGAGGCCGATCCCTATGAGGGCGGCAAGCAGGCCGTGGCCGAATGCTGGCGCAACCTGACCGCGACCGGCGCCGAGCCGCTGGCCGCCACCGACAACCTCAATTTCGGCAATCCCGAGCGCCCCGAGATCATGGGCCAGTTCACCAAGGCCGTCACCGGCATCGGCGACGCCTGCCGCGCGCTCGGGTTCCCGATCGTTTCGGGCAACGTCTCGCTCTACAACGAGACCAATGGCCAGGGCATCCTGCCTACGCCGACCATCGGCGGCGTCGGTCTCATCCGCGACTGGTCGAAGATGGCGCGCATCGGCTTTGCGGCCGAAGGCGAAGCCATCCTGCTCGTCGGCGCGCCGGCCTCCTGGGGCACGCATCTGGCGCAGTCGGTCTATATGCGCGACATCCATGGCCGCACCGACGGCCCGCCGCCGGCGGTCGATCTGGAGCATGAGAAGAAGGTGGGCGATTTCGTCCGCGCGCTCATCGCCGACGGCATCGCAACTGCCGTGCACGACCTTTCCGATGGCGGCCTCGCTGTCGGCCTCGCCGAAATGGCGATGGCCTCCGGCATCGGCGCAACCGTCAACCAATTGAAGGACTTGTCGCCGATTCCTGTCTTCTTCGGCGAAGACCAGGGCCGTTATCTCGTGACGATCCCGCGCGACCGCGTCGACTGGTTCTATCAGGAGCGTGTCAAGGACACGGGCGTCTTCGCGCCCTGGATCGGCACCACCGGCGGCAGCGAATTGAAGCTGGGCGACGCCCGCGCAATCGCCGTCTCGGCAATGCGCGAAGCGCATGAAGCGTGGTTCCCGCAATTCATGGATAACGAATTGTCGAACGCTTAATCCATGGGCCTTCGGGTGGGCTATTCCGAGATCAGGCGAAAGATAAAGGAGGCCGTGGTTTATCGGCTCTCCCGCCCCAAGCCGCCACGTCATCCGACGCCACTCGCTGGGCCGGTGCTCGTCGTCGGCTCAGCCCCGGTCTCGAATCTGCCCAAGGGCTTCGATGAGAGCTTTTCGGTTCTCACCGTCAATGGCTCGCAGTCGGTAGCGAAGAAGTGGGGCATCTCAAAGCCTGACGCGACCTTCCTGCAGTTCAACCAGATCGAAGGAACGAACGACAACGCTGTTGCCGTTCGTCGTGTTCTCAATGGCGAAGAGACCGGCATCCTGCATGTGATCCGCTGGCCGTTCGAAGAACAACGCCTGCGGGACGGACTGTCTGCCTTCAACTATCGCTGCGACGAGCTTCGGCTGGTGGACCAGTATCACCGCATGGCGCTGTACGAAGCCATCATAGGCAAGCGCCACAGCGAGTTGGACAACGCCCGGAAGTTTTCGAATGGCGTGACCGCGGTGCTCTATGCGCTCCTCAGCGGCGCACCGGCCGTGATCATCTCGGGTATCAACCCCGGGTCGAGCGGCCACGTCTACAACGACCTTGGCCTGCAAAGACTTCATAGCGATATGGATCGCGCGGTCCTGCTCACGCTTCACGCGCGCGGCGCCGGGATTTTCACTGCCGATCCCGAAGTCGCTGCCTCGACTGGGCTGCCGCTCTGGCAAGGCCGTATCTGATCGGCCTGCTCGGCTCGTTCTGGCGACACCCGACGATTGACCTTGTTTCGCGCAACGGCCATATCTGAAGGAGTGAGATTGGAGACTCCTTCATGGCAATGGACGCACGCGACATCGAGAAGCTGATCAAGGACGGCATTCCCGATGCCAAGGTCACGATCCGCGACCTTGCCGGTGATGGCGACCACTATGCAGCCGAGGTCGTGGCCGAAAGCTTCCGCGGCAAGAGCCGCGTCCAGCAGCACCAGATGGTCTATGAGGCCCTGAAAGGCAATATGGGCGGCGTGCTGCACGCGCTGGCCCTGCAGACCAGCGCCCCGGACTGAGCCGAGAGCGTTTCAGCCGGAACGACCGCTTGCCGAAGCAAATCGACCATAGGTTGGAGGGCTTCGGCGGAGGTCGTGCCCGGAGCTACGGCTGCCGCTTCGCAAACACCGCCAATATCGGCCCCACCGGATTGGCGCCGCCCATGATCATGTCCTTGCCGTTCGACAGCGCCGAGATCGCGCCGTCGAAATAGAGCGCATTCGGACATTGCAGCGCATCGCGGAACAGGCGGCCGAAGCTGCCAAAACTCACCGGTTGGCGGGAGATCGCCAGCACCACCGTGTCCGGGTCGCGCACGCCCACGCCGTTGCGAATGAAGCGCGACGAGCCGTTCTCCTCGAAACGCGGATGCAACTGGCCGTCGATGACAAGCAGCGGGCCTGACTGCGTGGCAAAGGAGTCTGCAGGCGGGGCCGCGGCATAGGCGCTCGATTCGGTGATCGCGGCAGTTCCATCGGCGCGAATGCTGAAGACGCCGTTCGGCTTCATGAAGAAATTGCCGATGCCGCTCGCCAGTTCGATCGGGCTGGTCTGCCGGCCGTCCTCGACCAAGAGGCCGACCGCGGACAAATCTTCGTGATACATGCCCGCATTCATCGACAGGATCGGCTGCCTGCCCTGCCCGCTCATTACTGCGTCGAAGTTTTTCAGCGAGCGGTAGGGCTTGCTGTCGGCATCCTTGTGGAACAGACCGATGTCATAGCTGCGCAGGTCGATCTCGCAGACGATATGGTCGATGCCTTCGAAGCTCAAATCGCGGCAGGGCACCGGAAGCGCCACTGCAACCTGCGCCGCAACGACAGGGCGCGCAGGCTTGCGCTTCGGCCAGAAGGCGACCACCGCAAGGCATCCAAGGACAAGCAACGCAGTCGCAAGGATCGTCGAGCGATTGGTGAGACGTGAGGTGGTGCGCAGCAAGGTTTTCCCGTCAGTTGTCACGTCGCCGGTGCCGTCATTGTCAGGGCTCGACCTTGTCTCGCCCGGGCAATGGGGTTATTTGAAGAACGAATATCACGGCCCTGCGCGTGCGGGCGATGAAAGGCAAGTCATTATGAGCGGTATCAAGGATTTCATCGACAACGAGGTCAAGAACAACGACGTCGTCCTGTTCATGAAGGGCACCCCCGGTTTCCCGCAGTGCGGTTTCTCGGGCCAGGTCGTTCAGATTCTCGACTATGTCGGCGTCGACTACAAGGGCATCGACGTGCTGACCTCGATGGAGCTGCGCCAGGGTATCAAGGAATATTCCAACTGGCCGACCATCCCGCAGCTCTATGTGAAGGGCGAGTTCATCGGCGGTTGCGACATCATCCGCGAAATGTTCCAGGCCGGCGAATTGCAGGCCCTTTTTGAAGGCAAGGGCGTAGCCACAAAGGCCGCCTGATAGCCTGACAAGCAATAACCGTTCCGGCATCCGCGTCGGGACTTCCAGCAAAGGCGCCGGCCGTTCCGGCGCCTTATTTGGCGTTTCGACGGGGTGACTAAATGGACGCATCGACAGCAGTATCGGAATCTCGCCTCAAAGGCATAGGCAAGGTCGAGTTCATCGCCATGATGGCGATGCTCATGGCGCTCAATGCGCTCGCCATCGACATGATGCTGCCCGGCCTGCAGCAGATCGGCGCCAGCCTCGGCGTCGAGAACGAAAACCACCGGCAATATGTGATCTCGGCTTACCTGCTGGGCTTTGCCTTCGCGCAGCTGGCCTATGGCCCGCTGGCGGACCGTTTTGGGCGCCGCCCGCCGCTGCTCTTCGGCATCTGCATCTATGTGCTGGCCGCGGGCGCGGCGATGTTCGTGCCCTCGTTCGGCGCTCTTCTGGCGATGCGCTTCGTGCATGGCATCGGCTCGGCCGCCACCCGCGTCATCAGCGTGTCGATCATCCGCGACGTCTTCGGCGGCCGCAGGATGGCCGAGGTGATGTCGCTCGTCATGATGGTGTTCATGATCGTCCCGGTCATCGCGCCGGGCATCGGGCAGGTCGTCATGATCTTTGGCGAATGGCACCTCATCTTCGGCTTCATGGCCGTGATGGCCATCCTCGCCGGCATCTGGATCTGGGTGCGGCTGCCTGAAACGCTCGATCCGGCCGACAAGCGGCCATTCACGCCGATGACCATCCTGCGCGGCTTCGGCATCGTGCTCGGCAACCGGGTTGCGCTTTGCTACACGCTCGCCAGCTCCATCGTCTTCGGCGCCCTGTTCGGCTTCATCAACTCGGCCCAGCAGATTTATGTCGGCATCTACGATCTGGGCACCATGTTCCCGGTGGTGTTCGCGGGCGTTGCCATGTTCATGGCGCTGTCGTCGTTCCTGAATTCGCGCCTGGTCGGCCGCTTCGGCATGCGCCGGCTGTCGCATGGCGCGCTCATCGGCTTCATGACCGTGAGCTTCGTCTGGTTCACGCTTTCGCTGATGCTCGGCTACCTGCCCTTCCCGCTTTTCCTGGTGCTTTTCGCGCTTGCGATGTTCCAGTTCGGCCTTATCGGCTCGAACTTCAACGCGCTGGCCATGGAACCGCTGGGCCATGTCGCCGGCACGGCATCGTCGGTGCTGGGCTTCATGGGCACTGCCTGCGGCGGCGCCATCGGCGCGCTGATCGGCCAGTCGTTCGACGGCACGACCACCCCGCTAGCCGTCGGCTACTTCACTGTGTCGGTGGTTGGGCTGGTCTTCGTGCTGATCGCGGAGAAGGGCCAGCTGTTCCGGCCGCACAACAAGCCGGTATGACGAGGCGCCGCTGCAACTCGTAGCAGCCAAGCCCCCCCTCGCCGGGCCTCCGCTTCGCGCGGCCGGTCGAGGGGGAAATCCTCGGCTAGATACTCGGCGAATTAAGCGCCTTCCGGCACCATGAGCCCCGCGAAATCGAACAGGTTGCGGTCGAGCAGATGGCTCGGCCGCACATTGGTCAGCGCGCGGATCATGGTGTCCTTGCGGCCGGGCATGCGCCGCTCGATATCGTCCAGCATCGCCTTCATGGCGTTGCGCTGCAGGCCTTCCTGGCTGCCGCAGAGGTCGCAGGGAATGATCGGAAACTGCATCGCCTCGGCGAACTTTTCCATGTCGGCTTCCGCGCAATAACTCAGCGGCCGCAGCACCAGTGTGTCGCCCTCGTCGTTTAGCAGCTTGGGCGGCATGGCGGCGAGTCGGCCGCCATGGAACAGGTTCATGAAGAAGGTTTCGAGAATGTCCTCGCGATGGTGGCCCAGCACCAGCGCCGAGCACCCCTCCTCGCGCGCGATGCGATAGAGGTGGCCGCGCCGCAGGCGTGAACAGAGCGAGCAATAGGTTTTGCCCTCGTCGATCTTGTCGGTGACGATCGAATAGGTGTCCTGGTACTCGATGCGGTGCTCGATGCCGTGCTTGTTCAAAAAGTCCGGCAGGATGTGCTTTGGAAAGTGCGGCTGGCCCTGGTCGAGATTACAGGCCAGAAGCTCCACCGGCAGGAAGCCGCGCCACTTCAGGTCCAGCAGCAGCGCCAGCAGGCCATAAGAGTCCTTGCCGCCCGAAAGCGCCACCAGCCAGCGTTCGCCCGGCTTGACCATGGAAAAATCGTCCAGCGCCTGCCGCGTCTGGCGCAGCAGCCGCTTGCGCAGCTTGTTGAACTCCACGCCCGACGGCGTTTCACGGAACATGGGATGGCAGGCATCGCCTTCCAGATCGGCGATTGGTTCCGGCATCATGTTCATGGCGGTGTATTCCTGCTCGGTCGGTTTATGAGCCCGACTTAGAACAACGCCCGGCGGAGGGCAACGGGCAAACAAAAAGGCCGCCTCGAAGGCGGCCTTTCCGATAAATTCGAACTTCGCGACTGAATTAGCGCGAGTAGAATTCGACGACCAGGTTCGGTTCCATCTGCACGGCGAACGGAACGTCGGCCAGGCCCGGAACGCGCTGGAAGGTCGCGACCATCTTGTTGTGGTCGACTTCGATGTAGTCCGGCACGTCGCGCTCAGCCAGGCCGACCGACTCGAGAACGATCGTCAGCTGCTTCGACTTCTCGCGCACTTCGATCACGTCGCCGGCCTTGCAGCGGAACGAGCCGATGTTGACGCGGCGGCCGTTGACGTTGATGTGGCCGTGGTTGACGAACTGACGAGCGGCGAAGATCGTCGGAACAAACTTGGCGCGGTACACGATCGCGTCCAGACGCGACTCGAGCAGGCCGATCAGGTTCTCCGGCGTATCGCCCTTGCGGCGGTTTGCCTCGTCATAGGTCTTGCGGAACTGCTTTTCCGAAATGTCGCCGTAGTGGCCCTTCAGCTTCTGCTTGGCGCGCAGCTGCAGACCGAAGTCCGACAGCTTGCCCTTGCGGCGCTGGCCGTGCTGGCCGGGGCCGTATTCACGCTTGTTGACCGGGGACTTCGGACGGCCCCAGATGTTTTCGCCAAGACGGCGGTCAATCTTGTATTTTGCGGATTCGCGCTTGCTCATCGCATTCCCTTTCAAACAAATATGCCCGGAACCTCGTGCTCCGAGCGAAGGAAACGCGCCCTCCTCTGGCCTCCGTTTTCGAGACCTGACAGGATCTTCCGCGCAAAGCTGGCGGAAAAACCCACGGGACACGTAAACCGCACATCTCTGCGCGGCTGGCGGGTGGATAGGCGACTAAGCGCCGAAAGTCAACGCCATCGGGCGCTTCTCATGCGTTTGTCGCATCAAAACGCTCCCGCGCCTGCTGCAGCAACGGCTGGTTCCGCTGTGCCCACAGGCCAAGTGCGGCAATCGGCACCGCGATCGACTGGCCAATGTCCGTCAGCGCGTATTCCACCTCCGGCGGCGTTGTCGGCCGCACGGTGCGGCGCACCAGCCCGTCCCGCTCCAGCGAGCGCAGCGTGACGGTGAGCATGCGCTGGGAAATGCCCTCGATGCTGCGGCGGAGCGCATTGAAGCGCATCGGAGCAGGCTGGAGGTTGATGATCACCAGCAGGCTCCAGGTATCGCCGATACGGTCGAGCACGTCGCGCATCGGGCAGCTGCCATTTGCGCCGCGCTCAAACCCCGGATGCGTGTGCAGAAGCGGCGCAGCGCCTTCGGTCTTCACATTCACGTCCATGCGGTTCCCTCGCTGTTACCTGAGCACAAAATCGTGCGTTCTTCCCGGTTTCTCCGGCCTCCCCTATATGGTTACCGTTGATAACCTGATTACGATTTATACCCGACCGGTCGCGAATGCAAACGTCGGGGACAAGGAGAATACCCATGAAAATCGCTCTCATCGGCGCCTCTGGCTTCGTCGGCAAGGCCATCCTGAAGGAAGCCGTCTCGCGCGGCTGGAACGTCACCGCGATCGTGCGCCACCCCGAAAAGGTGGAGAAGCTGCCCGGCGTCACGGCCAAGCAGGTGGACGTCAACGATGTCGACGCGCTCGCCAAGGCGCTTTCAGGCCACGATGTCATCGTCTCTTCCTTCAACGGCGGCTGGGGCGACCCCGACATCTACAACAAGCACCTCAACGGCTCCCGCGACATCGTGAAGGCAGCCAAGGCCGCCAAGACACGGCTGATCGTTATCGGCGGCGCCGGCAGCCTTGAAGCCGCGCCAGGCGTGCAGATCGTCGACACGCCCGAATTTCCGGCCCAATACAAGGACGGCGCCCTGGCCGCCCGTGACGCATTGAACGAAATCCGCCAGGAAAAGGGGCTCGACTGGAGCTTCCTGTCACCGGCGATATTGCTCGCGCCCGGCGCCCGCACCGGCAAATTCCGCTACGGCGAGGACAAGCCTGTATTCGACGACAAGGGCGAAAGCCGGATATCGGTCGAGGATTTGGCCGTCGCAATCGCCGACGAGGCAGAGACGGGCAAGCACACCGGCAAGCGGTTCACGGTGGGCTACTGAACAAAGAAGAGCACCGCGCATCGCTGCGCGGTGCTCTTTCATGAGTCGCCACGTATTCCGGGCTCAGTGCCTGGTCTTGTGCTCAGGCAGGCCCTTCAGCTTGGTCTCGGCGAATTCCTCAAGCTGCTTTTCGCTCATCGATTCGAACATCTGTTTCGATGCGCCCTTGAGTTCGCTCACCTTGATCTCGCCGCGCTTGGCCGCAAGCGCCGCGCCGGCGGCTTTCTGCTGGGCTTTCGAAGTTGCAGGCATGGTTCAACACTCCCTGTTGTCTCCCAGGGGCAAACCCATCAGCCCGTCCTAATGTTCCGGGAAAAATCGTCTTATTGAGGCGCATTTGTGCGACGCGAGGCGATTCCGCCTCGCTGCAAAATGCTCTAGGCTACGCTCAGCCCAAAACCCTGCATCAGGCGGCGGGTGAGAAAATCGGCGCCGCCCGAGGTGAAGATCGCCACGTCCGGATCATGCTCCGGCTCGGCCTTCGACGCGGCCGGAATCAGCGACAGCGCCCGGCGCGCGATCGCTTCGGCCGGGTCCAGCCAGTCCACCGGCCAGGGCGCCAGCCGGCGGAAGACGTTGGCAAGAAACGGGTAATGCGTGCAGGCCAGCACCACGATGTCGGTGCGCTGGCCGTCCTGCTCGACGAAGCAAGGCTCGATCTCGGCCCGTATGGCCTCGTCGTCCAGCAGAACGCCACGAATATAGGCTTCCGCCATGCGGGCGAGGTTCTGGCTGCCGACAAGCCGCACATGGCAGGCATTGGCGAAGGACTGGATCAGGTCGCGCGTATAAGCGCGTTTCACGGTACCGGGCGTGGCCAGCACCGAAACGAGGCCCGAGCGCGTGCGCTCCGCTGCCGGCTTGATCGCCGGCACCGTGCCGACGAAGGGCGTGCCGGGAAAGGCCGCACGCAGGTCCGACAGCACCAGCGTCGAGGCCGTATTACAGGGAATGACCGCGATTTCCGGCCTGTGCTTCTCCAGCAACTCGCCGAAGAGGTCGACGATGCGCGCCCGCAGCGCCTCTTCCTCCCAGTCGCCGTAAGGAAAGCCGGCATCATCTGCCACATAGACGAAACGGCGGTCGGGCATCAGCACGCGCGCCTCGCGCAGCACGGTGAGCCCCCCAATGCCGGAATCGAACATCAGCACCGGCCGGTCGGTCATGTTGTCAGCGTTCCTCGTCCTTTACGGTTTCGCCGCTCTTGCCATGCCTATCACGATCTACTTTCGCTTTCCTTTCCGGGTTGCCGGAGCCGCGCGGCGTCTTGGGCGAAAAATAATCCAGGGAAGAAATGATCCCTCGAAGCAGCTTGATCTCCTCCAGCGTAAATGCCGGTCGGGTCAGCACCGCCCTCAGATTGTCGAGCATCTTCGGCTTTTTCGCGGCCGGGCGGAAGTATCCGCGCGCATCGAGCGCCGATTCCAGATGGCCGATCATGCCGTTGAGGTGTTCCTTGCTCGCCGGCATCACATCGGGCCCGGCAAACGGCGTTTGCTCAGCCCCAAAGCCCGACTTCATCCACTCATAGGACATCAGCAGCACGGCCTGCGCGATGTTGAGCGAGGCAAAGGCCGGATTGACCGGGAAGGTCACGATTTCGTCGGCCATGGCGACTTCCTCGTTCGACAGGCCAAACCGCTCGCGCCCGAACAGGATGCCGGTGCGCTCGCCGGCGTCGTTGCGCGTGCGCAGCCTGCGGCTCGCCTCCTCCGGCCCGCGCACCGGCTTGAAACCGTCGCGCTCGCGCGCCGTCGTGGCATAGATGAAGTTGAGGTCGGCCACGGCCTCTTCCAGCGTGTCGAACACCACCGCGCCGTCGATGACGTGGTCGGCCTTGCTGGCGGCCGCGCGTGCCTTTTCGCTCGGCCAGCCGTCGCGCGGATTGATCAGCCGCAATTCCGATAGGCCGAAATTGGCCATGGCGCGCGCCACCATGCCGATGTTCTCGCCGAGTTGCGGTTCGACCAGTATAATCGCCGGGCCTCCGGTGATCAGGGGTTTGTCGTGATCGGTGCCTGCCATTGTCCTTAACTGAAACCTGCGTTTGCTGGCGCCTTCTCTCGCACAAGTCGCCGCGAAACGAAACATCCCGCTCCGCGCCGGCGTCTGCCTTGGCGGTAGCGTTTGCGCGCCCACCCCCGCTTTGCTATAGGGGCCCGAACTCCCTTCGCAAACCCGTTGGAACAATTGCGTTCCGCTCCCAGAACGAGGCATTTCCATGACAAAAATCAAGGTGGATAATCCGGTCGTCGAACTCGACGGCGATGAGATGACCCGCATCATCTGGCAGTTCATCAAAGAGAAGCTGATCCACCCCTATCTCGATATCGACCTGAAGTACTATGACCTCGGTATCGAGAACCGCGACGCCACCAACGACCAGGTGACGATCGACGCGGCCAACGCGATCAAGCAGTACGGCGTCGGCGTCAAGTGCGCCACCATCACGCCGGACGAAGCCCGCGTGGAGGAGTTCGGCCTCAAGAAGATGTGGAAGTCGCCCAACGGCACCATCCGCAACATCCTGGGCGGCGTGATCTTCCGCGAGCCCATCATCTGCAAGAACGTGCCGCGCCTGGTTCCGGGCTGGACCAAGCCGATCATCGTCGGCCGTCACGCCTTCGGCGACCAGTACCGCGCCACCGACTTCAAGTTCCCCGGCAAGGGCAAGCTGACGATGAAGTTCGTCGGCGAGGACGGCAAGGAAATCGAATACGACGTGTTTGACGCGCCGTCCGCCGGCGTCGCCATGGGCATGTACAACCTCGACGATTCGATCTCCGAATTCGCCCGCGCCTCTTTCAACTATGGCCTGCAGCGCAAGGTCCCGGTCTATCTGTCGACCAAGAACACCATCCTCAAGGTCTATGACGGCCGCTTCAAGGACATCTTCCAGCAGGTCTTCGACGCCGAATTCGCCGAAAAGTTCAAGGAAGCGAAGATTTGGTACGAGCATCGCCTGATCGACGACATGGTCGCCTCGGCGCTCAAGTGGTCCGGCGGTTACGTCTGGGCCTGCAAGAACTACGACGGCGACGTGCAGTCGGATATCGTCGCGCAGGGCTTTGGCTCGCTCGGCCTGATGACCTCGGTGCTGATGACGCCGGATGGCAAGACCGTCGAGGCCGAGGCCGCGCACGGCACCGTCACCCGTCACTACCGCCAGCATCAGAAGGGCGAGGAGACCTCGACCAACTCGATCGCCTCGATCTTCGCCTGGACGCGTGGCCTCGCCCATCGCGCCAAGCTCGACAACAATGCCGAGCTGAAGAAGTTCGCCGACACGCTGGAGCGCGTCTGCGTGCAGACCGTGGAAGCGGGCTACATGACCAAGGACCTGTCGCTGCTGATCGGTCCCGACCAGCCCTGGCTCTCCACCACCGGCTTCCTCGACAAGATCGACGAGAACCTGCGCGCCGCCATGTCGGCCTGAGGCATGATCCCGAAAAGCCACCGGCTTTTCGGGCAGGCTTGAATGCCTGGAGCGAGATGGCGCTTCAACGAAAGGCCATCTTTCTCCAGGCCACATAGCCCAGACGAAAAAAGCCCCGGAGCGATCCGGGGCTTTTTTGTATCCATATTCTTGTCGGAAAGCTCCGGGGGCTATCGCCCCGGAGCGAATGGATCGACCCTGCTTACTGGAGCGCGGTCTTCACTGCGTCGATTGCAGCCTGGGCCTTGGTTGCGTCGGGGCCACCGGCCTGCGCCATGTCGGGCCGACCGCCGCCGCCCTGACCGCCGAGTGCTGCGGAGGCAACGCGCACCAGATCGACGGCGCTGAAGCGCTGGGTGAGATCGTCGGTGACACCCACGACCACGCTCGCCTTGCCGTCATCGGCCGCGCCGACGAACACCACGATGCCCGAGCCGAGCGACTTCTTGCCCTCGTCGGCCAGCGGCTTGAGATCCTTGGGCGACACGCCCGAAACGACGCGGCCCATGAAGCCCACGCCGGCAACGGTCTCGTTCTCAGCGACCGCGCCATTGCCGGTCGAACCGCCGCCGAGCGCCAGCTTCTTGCGGGCCTCGGTCAGTTCGCGCTCGAACTTGCGGCGCTCCTCGATAAGTGCCTCGACGCGCGACAGCGCGTCCGCCGGGGACACTTTGAGCGCGGAGGCGATCGCCTTCAGCCGGCGGTCCTGCTCGTCGAGGTGGCGGCGCGCCGCCTCGCCGGTCAGCGCCTCGATGCGGCGCACGCCCGACGCAACAGCGCCTTCCGAAACAAGACGCACGAGGCCGATGTCGCCCGTGGCGCTGACATGGGTGCCCCCGCACAGCTCGGTGGAATACGACTTGCCGGCCTTGTCGCCATGCAGGCCGGTGCCCATCGACACGACGCGCACCTCGTCGCCGTACTTTTCGCCGAACAGCGCCATCGCGCCCTCGGCAATGGCATCGTCCACCGCCATCAGCCGGGTGACGACCGGGCTGTTCTGCGTCACGATCTCGTTGGCCATGGTCTCGACGCGCTCAAGCTCCTCGGCCGAGATCGGCTTGGGATGCGAGAAGTCGAAGCGCAGTCGCTCCGGCGCCACCAGCGAGCCCTTCTGCGCCACATGGGTGCCAAGCACCTCGCGCAGCGCCTCGTGGATCAGGTGGGTGGCCGAGTGGTTGGAGCGCAGCCGGGTGCGGCGCTCGTGGTCGACCTTCATCTCAACCGCCGCGCCGGTCTTGACGTTGCCCTTGGCAACCTTGCCCGAATGGACGAAGAGGCCGTCGCCCTTCTTCTGCGTCTCGGCGATCTCGATGACGAAGCCTTCGCCCGACATGGTGCCGGTGTCGCCGACCTGGCCGCCCGACTCGCCGTAGAACGGGGTCTGGTTGACCACGACGTCGACCGTATCGCCCTCGGAGACCGACTGGACGACGGCGCCGTCCTTGACCAGCGCGGTGACAACACCCTCGGCCTGCTCGGTGTCATAGCCGAGGAATTCGGTCGCGCCGACCTTGTCCTTGACCGAGAACCAGACGGCCTCGGTCGCAGCCTCGCCCGAGCCCGCCCAGTTGGCGCGCGCCTCGGCCTTCTGGCGTTCCATCGCGGTGTTGAAGCCGTCGGTGTCGACGGAAATGCCGCGCTGGCGCAGTGCATCCTGCGTGAGGTCGAGCGGGAAGCCGTAGGTGTCATAGAGCTTGAAGGCAGTCTCGCCGTCGAGGCGGTCGCCGCTGCTCATCGTATCGGTCGCATCGGACAGAAGCGTCAGGCCGCGCGCCAGCGTCTTGCGGAAGCGCGTTTCCTCAAGCTTCAGCGTCTCGGTGATCAGCGGCTGGCCGCGCACCAGCTCGGGATAGGCCTGGCCCATCTCGCGCACCAGCGCCGGCACCAGGCGCCACATCAGCGGCTCGGCGGCGCCGAGTAGCTGCGCGTGACGCATGGCGCGGCGCATGATGCGGCGCAGCACATAGCCGCGGCCTTCGTTCGACGGCAGCACGCCGTCGGCGATCAGGAAACTCGACGCGCGCAGGTGGTCGGCAATCACGCGGTGGCTCGCGCGGTTCTTGCCCTCGGCCTTGACGCCGGTCGCCTCTTCCGACGCGCGGATCAGCGCCTGGAACAGGTCGATGTCATAATTGTCGTGCTTGCCCTGCAGGACGGCCGCGATGCGCTCGAGGCCCATGCCGGTGTCGATCGACGGACGCGGCAGCGCGATGCGCTCTTCCTTCGTCACCTGCTCGAACTGCATGAAGACGAGGTTCCAGATCTCGATGAAGCGGTCGCCGTCTTCATCCGGGCTGCCGGGAGGGCCACCGGGAATGCCTTCGCCATGATCGTAGAAAATCTCCGAGCAAGGGCCGCAAGGGCCGGTATCGCCCATCGCCCAGAAATTGTCGCTTGTCGCGATGCGGATGATCTTCTGTTCCGGCAGGCCCGCGATCTTCTTCCAGAAGCCGGCGGCTTCGTCGTCGGTGTGATAGACGGTGACCAACAGCTTCTCGCGGTCGATGCCGAATTCCTTGGTGATCAGGTTCCACGCAAACTCGATGGCGTTCTCCTTAAAATAGTCGCCGAAGGAGAAATTGCCGAGCATTTCAAAGAAGGTGTGGTGGCGCGCGGTGTAGCCGACGTTGTCGAGGTCGTTGTGCTTGCCGCCGGCGCGCACGCATTTCTGCGCGGTCGAGGCGCGCGAGTAGTTGCGCGTCTCAAGCCCGGTGAACACGTTCTTGAACTGCACCATGCCGGCGTTAACGAACATGAGGGTCGGATCGTTGCGCGGCACGAGCGGGCTCGATGGCACCACCTCATGGCCATTCTTGCGGAAATAGTCGAGAAAGGTCGACCGGATTTCGTTTACGCCGCTCATCTACCTGCCTTTACGAGAAACCGCCCCGCGCCCGGGGCGGAAAATGAACATGGCCTTTTAGCCTTCGCATCCTACCCTGTCCAGAACGCCGAAAGCCGACAATTTTTCGTCGGGCGCGCGCCAAAAGCCAACTCGCGCGATCATGAAACCGGCATCACGCAAACAGGCCGCCGACGCGAACGCCGACGGCCTGCCAGATCTTTCAGCGGTGACGAAACTTACGCTTCGCCAGCCTCGTCGAATCCTTCATCGTCGCCACCACCACCCTGATCGAGCATCTTCTCCGCGATCAGGCCGGCATTCTGGCGCAACGTCATCTCGATCTCGCGCGCCGTGTCAGGATTGTCGCGCAGGAACAGCTTTGCGTTCTCGCGCCCCTGGCCCAGACGCTGCGAATTGTAGGAGAACCACGCGCCCGACTTCTCGACGACCCCGGCCTTGACGCCCAGATCGATCAGCTCGCCGGTCTTGGACACGCCCTCGCCATACATAATGTCGAACTCGACCTGCTTGAAGGGCGGGGCCAGCTTGTTCTTCACCACCTTGACGCGGGTCTGGTTGCCGACGACCTCGTCGCGATCCTTGACCGAACCGATGCGGCGGATATCGAGGCGCACCGAGGCGTAGAATTTCAGCGCGTTGCCGCCCGTGGTCGTCTCGGGCGAGCCGAACATCACGCCGATCTTCATGCGGATCTGGTTGATGAAGATGACCATGGTGTTGGAGCGCGAAATGGTCGCGGTGAGCTTGCGCAGCGCCTGGCTCATCAGGCGGGCCTGCAGACCGGGCAGCGCGTCGCCCATCTCGCCCTCGATTTCGGCGCGCGGCGTAAGCGCTGCGACCGAGTCGATCACCAGCACGTCGATAGCGCCGGAACGCACCAGCGTGTCGCAAATCTCAAGAGCCTGCTCACCCGTGTCGGGCTGCGAGATCAGCAGGTTTTCCAGGTCGACGCCCAGCTTGCGGGCATAGACCGGGTCGAGCGCGTGCTCGGCATCGACGAAGGCGCAGATACCGCCCTTCTTCTGCGCCTCGGCCACCGTGTGCAGCGCCATCGTGGTCTTGCCCGAGCTTTCCGGGCCGTAAATCTCGACGATACGGCCGCGCGGCAGACCGCCGACGCCAAGCGCGATATCGAGGCCGAGCGAGCCGGTCGATACCGTTTCGATCTCGACGCTCTTCTCGTTTGCGCCAAGACGCATGATCGAGCCCTTGCCGAAAGCGCGCTCGATCTGCGACAGCGCTGCATCCAGAGCCTTAGTTTTGTCCACCGAATTGTCCTCAACAAGCCGCAACGAATTTTGAGCCATGATACATTACCCCTTGGACGTCAATGAAGGCCGGAAATTCCCCTTCCTTGATTGTTTTGTACCTTTTTTGTTCCCATTTGGCAATAGACGTTAAGCTATTGAATATAGTTTAATTTTCAAATTTGTTCCATTTTTGTACACGGCCATCACACTTTGGTGTGCGCGCCGCGCTCGGCGGCTTTCAAAGGCATGAAGCGGCACAGCTTCGATTCGTTTCCGCGCATTGCCCGGCGCGCGGCGAGGTCATAATGTCCGCGCCGGTTCGTTTCGACAGGACACAGGCATGAAATCTCCCTCCATTCTGGCCATTGGCGGCGCACATGTGGACCGGCGCGGCCAGGTCAGCGGCGTCTACGTTCCCGGCGCTTCCAACCCCGGCACCATGCGCGAGGATGTCGGCGGCGGCGTCTTCAACGCGCTGCGCGACGCGATTCGGCGCGGCGCCAAGGCATCCTTGATGTCTGTGCGCGGGGGCGACGCGGCCGGCGAGATGGTGGCCCGCGCCATCGCCGAGGAAGGAATTTCGGACCTCTCGGCCGTGTTCCTCGACCGCACGACGCCGAGCTATACGGCAATTCTCGACCGCGATGGCGACGTGATCACCGGCTTTGCCGACATGATGCTCTACGAGCTGGCGTTCCCCAAGCAGATGCGCCGTTCGAAGCTGCGCGAGGCGGTCGCCGGCGTAGACGCGATTATGTGCGACGCCAACCTGCCCGCCGAAGCCTTGCGAAGCCTGGTGGGCGCAGCAGAGGGCAAGCCGGTCTTCGTCATCGCCGTTTCGCCGGCCAAGGTGGTGCGGCTGAACGGCCTGCTTTCCGGCCTTGCCTGCCTGTTCATGAACCGCCGGGAAATCCGCGCGTTGGCCGAAACCGACGACACCGATATCGCGGCTGCGATTCAGGTGCTGCGCCAGCGCGGCCTTGTCAGGGGCGTCGTCACGGCCGGCGAAAGCTCGGTCATCGGCTTTGACGGCGACGAGCTGTTTTCCATCACGCCGCCGCCGGCGCGGAAGGTGGTGGACGTGACCGGCGCGGGCGATGCGTTGGCCGGCGCCACCACGGTTGCCATGCTGCGTGGCCTGCCGCTGCGCGAGGCACTGCGCGAAGGTGTCGCGGCAGCCGTGCTCGCCGTGGAAAGCGACAAATCCGTGCCGGATTTATCGCCGAAGGAATTTGCCGCAGTGCTGTCCCTTGTGCCCGGGGCCGAGGATATGCATTTAGGCGCCTCAATTGGAGACATTTCATGACGCCAGAAACCGCCCGCCCCTTCATCGACATCCACGCCCCGGTCGCCGAGGCGCTCGCTTCGGGCAAGCCGGTGGTGGCGCTCGAAAGCACCATCATCACCCATGGCATGCCCTATCCGCAGAACAGCGAGATGGCAGCCAATGTCGAGAAGATCATCCGCGACGAAGGTGCGGTGCCGGCCACCATCGCCGTCATCGACGGCCGCCTGAAGATCGGCCTCTCCGACGCCGAGCGCGAGGCGCTGGCCAAGACCACCGGCACCATGAAGCTTTCGCGCGCCGACCTCGCCTTTGCGGTGGCGCAGGGCCGCACCGGCGGCACCACGGTTGCCGGCACCATGATTGCCGCGCATCTGGCCGGCATCCGCGTCTTCGCCACAGGCGGCATCGGCGGCGTGCACAAGGGCGCTGAAAAGAGCTTTGATATCTCCGCAGACCTCGACGAGCTGGCGCGCACGCCGGTGGTCGTCGTCTCGGCCGGCGCCAAGGCCATTTTGGACATCGAAAAGACGCTGGAAGTGCTGGAAACGCGCGGCGTGCCGGTCGTCACCCACGGCTCGGACGTGATGCCGGCCTTCTGGTCGCGCATTTCGCCCTATGCCGCGCCGCTGCGCCTCGATGCGGCCGACGACATTGCCGCATTCTTCCGCACGCGTCAGGCGCTCGGCATCGAAGGCGGCATGCTCGTTGCCAATCCGGTGCCGGCTGCCGACGAAATCCCGGTCGAGACGATGGCCGGCTACATCGATGCCGCGCAGCGCGACGCCGAGGCACAGGGCGTTTCGGGCAAGGCGGTCACGCCCTTCCTGCTCTCTCGCATCCTCGAACTGACCAATGGCGCGAGCCTGAAGACCAATATCGCGCTGGTCGAAAACAACGCCCGCCTCGCCGCGAAAATCGCCAAGGCGCTGTAACGAGCAAGCAATCCGCCAATTCGCCCCGGTCGACGGAGAGGGGGTGCGGCGGCAGAAAAAGGGGATAGATTCCCGGGAATTCCGAAGCCGACCAAAGCTAACCCCCTGAAATCATTCGCCCCGAAAGAAAATCGCCGCGTCTTTTCTCCCCCACATTGCCGCCTCCCGCATAATCCTCCGCATCGGCCTCAGCGGGAACACGGGTCATGAACCGGATGAGCGTGGAGGCCGACGATGTCCGGGCTGGTGGTGCTACGGTCGCACTGCTGGGTGATGAACCCCCAAGTCCGGGCCTTTGCGGCGGCTGGCCACGCGAATGTGGAGGCGACTGAGCGGGGCAAGAGCATCGAACGGGCGGTCGAAGGGCCGCAAGATTTACTTAGATAAGCGTGTCCAACGACCGCCCGTCTTCCCAGGTTCTTTGACAACAGCCAGACGGTGAAAACCGGGCGTGGCGACGAATAAGTGTATCCCTTGGAGACAATGACGGAGGCCGGCCCTGTGCCCTCCCCGCCTTCGTTTCGGGAGGCAACCCACGAGACTCGGGCCGCCCTTCGCCGCCTCGGAAAAACGCAGAATCTCCGAATGAATCGCACAAGATCACAATCACTTCAAGAATGTGACTTCGCGTTCAACAAATCGTGATGGGATCAGGCAAATCGAGGTCACCTTTGGTCTTCATTTCTTGACTGCGAATGCCCATTTTCGCGCTTCGCGCGTGACCTATCCACGCGGGGGAAATTTGGAATCGCTTTGGAATTGCGTTGAAATTCAATGAATATGACAGCCCATAAAGTGGCGGCCCAGCCGGAGACCGGCGGCGAGGTCCCCTACAAATACTTCATCGAGGCCATGCGGCCGCTGACCGGCAAGTGGAAAATCGAGATCATGTGGTCCCTGGCACAGGGGACCCACCGCTTCGGCGAATTGCGCCGGGCACTTCCCGGCATCACCCAGCACATGCTGACGGTCCAGTTGCGTGAGTTGGAGGCCGACGGCCTCGTCAAGCGCACGGCCTATGAAGAAATGCCCCCGCGTGTGGAATACGACATCACCGAGGCCGCCCGTGGCCTGCAGCCCGTATTCCAGACTCTCATCGCGTGGTCAAAGCAGCATGGGCCGATCTCGCGTCGGCACACAGTCGACCGTGAGTAGAGAGACGCAAACGCCTGACCAGCCGTCAAGTTCGGATACCAAAAAAGGCGAGATGGCCCTCCCCATCTCGCCTTTTCGCTTTTGAAGCATGATCCCTCCCGAAAAGTCCGCGCCCGCTCGCTGACGCGGTCCTTCGGTTCGGATCAGCCCTTATCCGCCGAACTTGCCAGTGCGCGGAAAGCCCTTGGGCACCATGCGGCCGGCAGCCGCTCGGTTGCCGATCCACTCGAGCAGCTCCTCGCGGCTCCGCACGAAGGTGCGCTCGGCCGAATCCTGCCAGCTCAGCCCGTCGGCCATGGCGAATAGCTTGATGTCGAGCACGCCGCCGTCCTTGTAGCGCTGCAGGCGCACGCCCTTGCCGCGCGTCATTTCCGGGATCTCGGAAAGCGCGAAGACCAGCAGCTTGCGGTTGTCGCCGACGATTGCCACGTGGTCGCCCGTCACGGGCAGGCAGAGCTTGGCCTCGTCGGGCAGCTTGACGTTCATCACCTGCTTGCCCTTGCGGGTGTTGGCGACGACGTCCGGCTCCGGCACGACGAAACCGTTGCCCTCGGTCGAGACCAGCAGCAGCTTGCGCGCCGGGTCGTGAACGAAGGCGGTTACGATGTCCTGGTCGTTCTCCATGTCGACGATGATGCGGATCGGCTCGCCATGACCGCGGCCGCCCGGCAGGCGGTCGACGCCGATGGTGTAGAACTTGCCGCCCGTCGTGAAGACCAGGATCTTGTCGGTGGTCTGCGCGTGGAAAGCGAGCTTGAGCCCATCGCCCTCCTTGAAGCCGAACAGCGAATGGTCGTTGAGGTGGCCCTTCATCGCCCGCAGCCAGCCCTTCTCGGAGATGACGACGGTGACCGGCTCCTTCTCTATCATGGCGTTCTGGATGTCGTTCAGATCGTGATCGGGCGCGTCGGCGAAAGTGGTCCGGCGCTTGCCGACGTCCGGGCTCTCCTCGGGGCCGAAATCGCGGCGCACCTTGTGGACCTGCCAGGCGATCGTCTTCCACTGCTTCTCGTCGGAAGCCAGCAGCCGCTCGATCTCGTCCTTCTCGCTGCTGAGCGCGTCGTGCTCCTTGCGGATCTCGAGCTCCTCCAGCTTGCGCAAGGCGCGCAAGCGCATGTTGAGGATCGCCTCGGCCTGGATGTCGGTGAGCGACCAGCGGGCCATCATGACCTGCTTGGGCTCGTCCTCCTCGCGGATGATGCGGATCACCTCGTCGAGGTTGAGATAGGCGATGAGGTAGCCGGCGAGAATTTCCAGCCTGCGCTCGATCTCGGCCAGCCTGTGCTTCGAACGGCGGACCAGCACCTCCTTGCGGTGCTCCAGCCACTCCTGCAGCACGGATTTGAGCGACAGGACGTTCGGCACCTTGCCGCGCGACAGCACGTTCATGTTGAGCGGGAAGCGGCTTTCGAGCTCGGTGAGCTTGAACAGCGATTCCATCAGCAGGCCAGGGTCAACAGTGCGGCTCTTGGGCACCAGTACGAGGCGGATGTCCTCGGCGCTCTCGTCGCGGATGTCCTCGAGCAGCGGCAGCTTGCGGGCCACCAGAAGCTCGGCGATCTTCTCGATCAGGCGCGCCTTCTGCACCTGATAGGGAATTTCGGTGACGACGATGTTCCAGGTGCCGCGTCCCTGGTCCTCGACCGAATAGCGGGCGCGGACGCGGAACGAGCCCCTGCCCGTCTCATAGGCCTCAAGGATCGAGGCGCGGCTGTCGATGATGATGCCGCCGGTCGGGAAATCGGGGCCTTGCACCAGCCCGTCGCCCGGCTCCCTGCTGACGAGATCGTCGACGCTCGCGTCAGGATGGTCGATCAGGTGGAGTGCTGCGGTGCAGAGCTCGGCGGCATTATGCGGCGGAATGGAGGTCGCCATGCCGACCGCGATGCCCGACGAGCCGTTGGCCAGCAGGTTCGGGAAGGCGCCGGGCAGAACCACCGGCTCCTCGTCTTCCTCGTTATAGGTCGGTCTGTAGTCGACGGCATCCTCGGTGATGCCTTCCAAAAGCGCCACCGACACCTCGGTCATGCGCGCTTCGGTGTATCGCATGGCGGCGGCGTTATCGCCGTCGATATTGCCGAAATTGCCCTGCCCGTCGACCAGCGGATAGCGGACGGCAAAGTCTTGCGCCAGGCGCACGAGCGCGTCGTAGATCGACTGATCGCCATGCGGATGGAACTTACCCATCACCTCGCCGACGATGCGGGCGCATTTGGCAAAGCCCTGGTCGGGGTTGAGCCGCAAAAGCCGCATCGCATGCATGATGCGCCGATGCACCGGCTTCAGCCCGTCGCGCACGTCCGGCAGCGCACGGTGCATGATGGTCGATAGCGCATAGGCAAGATAGCGCTCTTCCAGCGCCTTCTTCAGATCGACCGGTTCAATATGATCGCCATCGCCGGAACCCGGCGGCAAGAGCCTTTTTCCCATGGTTTTCGGTTATCCGACCGTGCGATTCGCGGCAAGAGGGCGAATTGAAGCAAAAGCGCAAGCCTGGGCACGGGCATTTACTGCCCTGGACGCGTCACGTTCCGATTGCCTTTTTCGTGGATTTTTGAGCATGCTCCTCGCGAGCTGCTCGTTTCCGGGTCAGGCATGACTGGAAACGGCACAGTAGTCTTTTCTCAAGGACCAGCAATGATGATCCGCACGACTTTTCAAAAACTCGCTTTGTCGACCTTTCTTCTTGCGATGCCGCTGCACGCGGCTTACGCGCAGGACACGACCGCTGTGGCGCAGCGCTTCAAGGAGCTCCTTGCTTCCCAGAACATGGACGTCGACTGGAAAGAGGTCAACGGCGACGCTTCCAAGATGGTCTTCGAAGGCGTGACCTTTGGCGCCCCCGGTGAAAAGGAACGCCTTTCGATCGGCAAGCTCACCTTCGAGGGCGTGAACGAGGAGAACGGCGGATACAAGATCGACACGGTCACCACCGAGCCCTATCACTTCGCCGAAGACAAGGCCGCGGTCGACATCAGCTCGCTGGTGCTTTCGGGCGTCGTGCTGCCGGCCCCCGGCTCGAGCGACGCGCTTGGCTCGATGGCGATGTACGATTCAGCCTCGCTCGCCAGCCTGGACGTCAAGCTGAACGACAAGCCGGTGTTCACGATGTCCAATCTCTCGGTCGAGATGACGCCCCCCAAGGACGGCAATGCGCTGGAGTTCACCAGCTCGATCGAGAAGTTCACTGCCGATCTGAGCGCGATCGACGACGCCCAGACCAAGGCCGTCATCGACGGCTTGGGCTATAAGACCATCAGCGGCTACGTCGAATCCGCCGGTTCCTGGCAGCCTTCCGACGGCCGGCTGACCCTGTCGCAGAACGACATCTCGATCGAGAACGCCGGCACCATCGGCATGACCTTCGATCTCGGCGGCTACACGCTGGCCTTCCTCAAGTCCATGCAGGACCTCCAGAAGAAGATGGCCGACCAGCCCGAAGGCGCCGACAACTCGGCCCAGGGCCTGGCGATGCTGGGCCTCATGCAGCAGCTGACCTTCGAAGGTGCGAGCGTGCGCTTCGACGACGATTCGCTGACCGGCAAGGTGCTGGAATACGTCGCCAAGCAGCAGGGCGTGAAGTCGACCGACATCGCCAACCAGGCCAAGGCCATCGTGCCGTTCATGACCTCCCAGCTCAACAACCCGGACCTGTCCGGCCAGATCAGTGCTGCGGTCAACAAGTTCCTGGAGGATCCGAAGAACATCGAAGTCCGGGCCACGCCTTCCTCGTCGGTTCCCTTCGCCCTCATCGCAGCGGGCGCCATGGCCAACCCGCTCGACCTGCCCAAGACGCTCGGCGTCACGGTCCAGGCGAACGAAGAAGCCGAGCAATAAGTTTAGCACCAAGAGACGAAAAAAGCCCGGCAGCGATGCCGGGCTTTTTCGTTGCGGAGAGAAACGCCTGCGGGCGGTTCTCAATCTTCCTTCTTGGGCATCACCACGCGCAGCGACAGCTCGCGAAGCTGCGCCGGGGTCGCTTCCGACGGCGCGTTCATCAGGAGGTCCTGCGCCTGCTGATTCATCGGGAACAGCGTCACCTCACGCAGGTTCTTGGCGCCGACCAGCAGCATGATCACGCGGTCGATGCCGGCCGCCATGCCGCCATGCGGCGGGGCGCCATACTGGAACGCGCGGTAGAGACCGCCGAAGTGTTCCTCGACCTCCTCGCGGGACTTGCCGGTCAGCTCGAAGGCCTTGACCATCACTTCCGGCAGCTGGTTGCGGATCGAGCCCGACGCGATCTCGTAGCCGTTGCAGACCATGTCGTACTGATAGGCCTTGATGGTCAACGGGTCCTGCGTGTTGAGCGCTTCCAGACCACCCTGCGGCATCGAGAACGGGTTGTGGGCGAAGTCGATCTTCTTTTCCTCTTCCAGCCACTCGTAGAACGGGAAGTCGACGATCCAGCACAGCTCGAAACGGTCGCGATCGACGAGGTTCAGCTCCTCGCCCGCGCGGGTGCGCGCCTCGCCCGCGAACTTGTAGAACTTGGCAGGGTCGCCCGCGACGAAGAAGGCGGCATCGCCGTCCTCGAGGCCGAGCTGCTGCCGGATCGCTTCGGTACGTTCCTCGCCGATGTTCTTGGCGATGGGGCCGGCGCCCTCGAGCTTCTCACCTTCCTTGCGCCAGAAGATGTAGCCGAGGCCCGGCTGACCCTCACCCTGCGCCCAGGAGTTCATGCGGTCGCAGAAAGCACGGCTGCCGCCGGTCTTGGCGGGGATCGCCCACACCTCGACCTTCGGGTCGTTGGCGATCATGTTGGCGAACACCTTGAAGCCCGAACCGGCAAAGTGCTCCGTGACCGCCTGGATCTCGATCGGGTTGCGCAGGTCCGGCTTGTCCGTGCCGTAGGTACGGATGGCGGTGTCATAGGGAATGCGGCGGAACTGCTGCGTGACCGGCTTACCCTCGGCGAACTGCTCGAACACGCCGCGCATGACCGGCTCCATCGTGTTCCAGACGTCTTCCTGGGTCACGAAGCTCATCTCGAGGTCGAGCTGGTAGAACTCGCCCGGCAGACGGTCCGCGCGCGGGTCCTCGTCGCGGAAGCAGGGCGCGATCTGGAAATAGCGGTCGAAGCCGGCGACCATCAACAGCTGCTTGTACTGCTGCGGTGCCTGCGGCAGCGCGAAGAACTTGCCGGGATGGATGCGGCTCGGCACCAGGAAGTCGCGTGCGCCCTCCGGCGACGAGGCGGTCAGGATCGGCGTCGAGTATTCGGTGAAACCGACGTCGCCCATGCGCTTACGCATATCGGCAATGATCTTGGTGCGCGCAACGATGTTCTTGTGCAGCGTGTCGCGACGCAGGTCGAGGAAGCGGTACTTGAGGCGGATGTCTTCCGGATAGTCCGGCTCGCCGAACACCGGCAGCGGCAGTTCCTTGGCGGCCGACAGCACTTCCATTTCGCGGGCGAAAATCTCGATTTCGCCGGTTGCGAGGTTCGCGTTCACCGTGTCACCGGCGCGCGCCTTGACCTCGCCGTCGACGCGGATGACCCATTCGCCGCGAACGGTCTCGGCGATCTTGAAACAGGGCGAATCCGGATCGGCAACGATCTGCGTCAGACCGTAGTGGTCGCGGAGGTCGATGAACAGCAGGCCGCCATGGTCGCGGACACGATGCACCCAGCCCGACAGCCGAACGATCGATCCAACATCCGATTTCCTCAATTGTCCACAAGTGTGAGTGCGGTAACGGTGCATGATGAAATTCCGGTCAGGAGTTTGCTTGGCCGTGCCGGCGCTTCAGCGCGCAGCCCGAAAATTTGCGCGAAAAGCGCATGGGTGCTGGATTTTGTCAAGGCAATGCCGCGTTTTGGTCCAATACCCGTAAGGATTGGGGGTGGCAATGAAGCGTCTAATAGGTCACTACTGCCGTTTCTCCACCTGATCGTTGCCTGATGTCCTCCATACGCCCGCTTATCCCGCTTCTCGTCGCCGCAGGGTTCCTGCTTGGCGGCAACGGCCTGCAAGGCACGCTGATTGCGCTGCGCGGGGCACAGGAGGGCTTCTCGCCCTCGACCATCGGCTTCATGGGCACGGCCTACTTCGCCGGTTTCCTGCTCGGCTGCATGGCGATCTCGCACATCATGAAGGCCGTGGGGCATGTCCGGTCGTTTTCGGCGCTTGCCGCGGTCGCCTCGGCCGGCACCTTGCTCCTGGTCCTCGTCATCGATCCGGTGATGTGGTCGAGCATGCGTTTCATCACCGGCTTCTGCTTTGCCGGTCTCTTCACGGTCATGGAAAGCTGGCTGAATTCCGGCGTGCAGAATCATGATCGCGCGCGGGTGCTGGCGCTCTACCGCATCATCGATATCGGCTCGGTGACCGGCGCGCAGTTCATGATTCCGATCTTTGGCGCGGGTGGCTTTGCCATCTTCGCCATCATGTCGATCATGATCACGCTGTCGCTGGTGCCAGTCTCGCTCGGCGACCGCTCCAATCCGAAGGCGCCGGAAGACGTCAAGCTCGACCTCGGCCGCGTGTGGCGTATCTCGCCGCTGGGCTCCATCGGCTGCATCGCCGTCGGCGTGACCAACAGCGCCTTCCGCACGCTCTCGCCCGTCTATGCCGAACAGATCGGCATGTCGGTTGCCGATGTGGTGACCTTCGTCTGCGTCGGCATCATCGGCGGCGCGATCATCCAATATCCGCTCGGCAGCCTTTCCGACCGCTGGGATCGCCGCAAGGTGCTGCTGCTGACGACGACCTTCGCCATGCTGGCAGCAGTCGCCATTACGTCGATGGCCGGCAAAGCGCCGCTGACCAATTTCGGTCTGGTCTTCGTTTTCGGCTCGTTTGCGATGCCGCTCTATTCGTTGTCGGCGGCGCATGCCAACGACCGGGCCGACAGCCACGAATTCGTGCTGGTGAATGCGGCGCTTATGCTGTTCTACTCGATCGGCGCGATCGCCGGCCCCTTCGCAGCTTCGACCTTCATGCAGTTCTGGGGGCCGCATGCGCTGTTCGGCTTCATGGCGGCGATCTATTCGATCTTCATCGTGATCATCGTCTACCGCATGGGCGTTCGCAGCCCGGTACCGGCAAGCAAGCGCGGCCGGTTCATTGCGCTTTTGCGCACATCCACGGTTTTTGCCCGGCTCGCGCGCCGTAAAGGTGATACCGTCCGTCGTCCACAGGCCGCGGCGCTTGACGAAAGCGTCTCGGACTGAAAGGAAATACCGTCCATTTTCTGTTAACGAAATTTCATGCAAATCATAACCACCCAGCAAGAGCTCGAAACCGTCATTGCCGCCTTCGGCAAGTCGGCGTTCGTCACTGTCGACACCGAATTCATCCGCGAGACGACCTTCTGGCCGGAACTCTGCCTGATCCAGATGGCTGCGCCCGGCGTGACCGCGCTGATCGATCCGCTGGCACCGGGCATCGATCTCAAGCCCTTCTTCGAGCTCATGGCGAACGAAGCGGTGGTGAAGGTTTTCCATGCTGCACGGCAGGACATCGAGATCATCTTCCACCTCGGCGATCTCATCCCGCATCCGGTGTTCGACACTCAGGTGGCGGCGATGGTCTGCGGCTTCGGCGACAGCGTTTCCTATGATCAGTTGGTGCAGAAGGTGACCGGCACCCAGCTCGACAAATCGTCGCGCTTCACCGATTGGCGCAACCGGCCGCTTTCCGACAAGCAGCTTACCTATGCGCTGGCCGATGTGACTCACTTGATCGAGGTCTACGAGCATCTCAAGGCCCAGCTTGAGCGCGACAACCGCGCTCACTGGGTGAACGAGGAGATGGAGGTCCTCACCTCCCGCGAGACCTATGACCCGCATCCCGATGACGCCTGGAAGCGGCTGAAGATGCGCTTGCGCAAACCGATCGAGCTGGCCGTTCTTCAAAGCGTGGCCGCATGGCGCGAACGCGAGGCGCGTGAACGCAACGTGCCGCGTGGCCGCGTGCTCAAGGACGACGCGATCTACGAGATCGCGCAGCAGCAGCCGCGTGATGCGGCCGCACTCGCCCGCCTGCGCACGATTCAGAAGGGTTGGGAGCGCTCCTCCAGCGCCGCGGCACTGCTCGAGATCGTCAATCAGGCCCTTCAACTGCCCAAGGATCAGCTGCCGAAACTACCCAAGCAGCATCAGGCCCCTGAAGGCACGAGCGCTGCTGCCGAGCTGCTGAAGGTCCTGCTGCGGCAGGTCGCCGACAAGGAAGGCGTGGCGGCCAAGGTCTTAGCTTCGAGCGACGACATCGACCGCATCGCGGCCGAAGGCGAGAAGGCCGACGTGCCGGCCATGCATGGCTGGCGCCGGGAAGTCTTCGGCGACATCGCCTCGCGCTTGGTGCGCGGCGAACTCGCGCTCAAGTTCGAGCGCAGGAAAATCGTGGTTTTCGAGACGGAATAGTCTGGGGGCGCGGCCCGTTTCACCGCATTCGGCGATGGGCGGGCGGCGCTTACCACGCGCCGAATTTTTTCAGCTCAAAATGAAAATCGGGCCGGCATGCTGGATTCATGCCGGCCCGATCGAATTATGCCCCTTGATCAGAAGCCGCCCGGGTAGTTCGGGCTTTCGCGCGTGATCGTCACGTCATGTGCATGGCTCTCGCGCAGGCCGGCCGTAGAAATCCGCACGAAGGTGGCGCGCTCGCGGAAATCAGCCAGATCGCGGCCGCCGACATAGCCCATCGCAGCCTTGAGGCCGCCGGCGAGCTGGTGCAGGACGCCGGCCACCGGGCCCTTATACGGCACCTGCCCTTCGATGCCCTCGGGCACCAGCTTCAGCGTGTCGCGAACCTCGGCCTGGAAGTAGCGGTCGGCCGAGCCGCGCGCCATGGCACCCACAGAGCCCATGCCGCGATAGGCTTTGAACGAACGGCCCTGGTGGAGATAGACCTCACCCGGGCTCTCCTCCGTGCCGGCCAGCAGGGAGCCGATCATGGCAGCGCTGGCACCGGCCGCAAGCGCCTTGGCGAGATCGCCGGAGAACTTGATGCCGCCGTCAGCGATGATCGAGACACCAGCCTTTTGTGCCGTCTCGACTGCCGACATGATGGCCGACAGCTGCGGAACGCCGACGCCCGCGACGACGCGCGTGGTGCAGATGGAGCCCGGCCCGATGCCGACCTTTACGGCATCCGCACCGGCGTCGATCAGGGCCTGGGTGCCGGCCGCGGTGGCAACGTTGCCCGCCATGATGCGCACCGAGTTCGAAAGCTTCTTGGCGCGGGTGACAGCGTCGAGAACGCGCTGCGAATGGCCATGCGCCGTGTCGATGACCAGAAGGTCCACACCTGCATCGATGAGGCGCTCGGCACGCTCGAAGCCGTCGTCGCCGACGCTGGTAGCGGCAGCGGCGCGCAGCCGACCCTGGGCATCCTTCGCGGCATTGGGGTTGAGCTGCGACTTCTCGATGTCCTTGACCGTGATCAGGCCGACGCAGTTGCCCGCATCGTCCACGACGAGGAGCTTTTCGATGCGGTGCTGGTGGAGCAGGCGCTTGGCCTCGTTCTGGTCGACGGTTTCCCTGACCGTGATCAGGTTCTCCCGGGTCATCAGCTCGTAGACCTTCTGGCCGGGATCGGTCGCAAAGCGCACGTCGCGATTGGTGAGGATGCCGACGAGGCGTCCGGTCTTCTGGCCGCCCTTGCCGCCGTTCTCGACCACCGGAATGCCGGAAATGCCGTGTGCGCGCATCAGCGCCTGGGCGTCGGCCAGCGTGGCGTCCGGCCCGATCGTGACCGGGTTCACCACCATGCCCGATTCGAACTTCTTGACCTGGCGGACCTGCTCGGCCTGCTCTGCCGGGGTGAAGTTGCGGTGGATGACGCCGATGCCGCCGGCCTGCGCCATGGCAATAGCCAGGCGCGCCTCGGTCACCGTGTCCATAGCCGCCGAAAGGATCGGGATGTTCAGTTCGATGTCGCCAGCGATAATGGTCCGGATATCCGTCTGGCCAGGCATGACCTCGGAATGACCGGGCTGCAGCAGCACGTCGTCAAATGTCAGCGCGGTGGCGCCAGTTGCGGTTTCGATGATCTTTGCCATGCCAAGTCCTCAATACGGGAAACGAGCGCTGAGGCTCGGGTGAGCTGCGCTGACTCGTCTGTTCCTTCAGGAATGGCACTGGCTCGTATCACGTCCAAGCGCCAAAGGAAAGCCGCACCTCGTGCAGTTTTACCCGTCATAGAGATCGGGTCAGATGATGCCGGTTCCAAGCCCCCCGCCCGAAACCGGCACCACCGTCGTGAAATCCGGCACATCGTCGAATCTTCGATCCGACGGTCCCCCGACCCACGGCGCCGCCATTGGAGGTCGGCGCGGCGAGAAATTGCCCTCTGCCCCGGCCCGGGTCAACTCCCTTCAGATGTTAAGTAAGCACTGCCAACAAGTGAGGACTGCAACTCGCCTCGCAACGTCCATTAAATCCTTTCAAGGACGCAAAATCGGGCCTTTTGGTCACGCCTGGCCTGTTAGGACTTGAAGCCGGCGCGTTCAGGTGTCACATCATGGCGGTTGCAGCGCCCCCGGCGCTCACCTTTCTACACGCAGGTCTATCCCATGGTCACCTATCTGGACGCCGACACGGCCCCACTGCGCAACACCGGTCAGATTCGCCTTTATGGCGAGGAAGCCTTTGCGGGCATGCGCAAGGCTTGCAATCTCACCGCGCGCTGCCTCGACGAGCTCGTAGACATCGTCAAGCCGGGCGTCACCACCAATGCGATCGACCGCTTCGTCTTCGAATTCGGCATGGACAATGGCGCCCTACCCGCCACACTGAACTATCGCGGCTATACCAAGTCCACCTGCACCTCGATCAACCACGTCGTCTGCCACGGCATTCCTGACGACAAGCCGCTGCGCGAAGGCGACATCGTCAATATCGACGTGACCTACATCCTCGACGGCTGGCACGGCGACGCGAGCCGCATGTATCCGGTCGGCACCGTCAAGCGTGCGGCCGAGCGCCTGCTCGAAGTCACCTATGAGTGCCTGCTTCGCGGCATTGCCGCGGTTCGGCCCGGCGCCCGCACCGGCGCCATCGGCGCTGCCATCCAGGCCTATGCGGAAGGCGAGCGCTGCTCGGTGGTACGCGATTTCTGCGGCCACGGCGTTGGCCTGCTCTTCCACGACGCGCCCAACATCCTGCACTACGGCAATTCGAACGAGGGCGTGGAGATGCGTGAAGGGATGATCTTCACCATCGAGCCGATGATCAATCTCGGCCGTCCGCACGTGAAGGTGCTTTCCGACGGCTGGACGGCGGTCACCCGCGACCGCTCGCTTTCGGCGCAGTACGAGCACACGGTCGGCGTGACGTCGACGGGCTGCGAAATTTTCACGCTGTCGCCCAAGGGACTCGACCGGCCCGGTTTGCCTTCATAATATTTCCCCCCGGGGAGTTCGCCGCCCGAGGCGGCGTAACAACGTGGGGGATATTGCATGGCCGACGACGGGCAAGACGAGCGCGGATTCTTTGGCGAACGGCCGCCGCAATCCCTAAAACCTTCCCAGCCGCGCGAGGAAAAGCCACATTATCTTGGCCACCGCCAGCGCCTGCGCGACCGCTTTCGCCGGGCCGGGCCGGAAACGCTTTCCGACTATGAAATTCTCGAACTGCTGCTGTTCCGCTCCATTCCGCGCGCGGACACCAAGGAGCGCGCCAAGGCGCTGCTGAAACGCTTCGGCTCGCTGGCCGAAGTGCTGGGCGCGCCTGAGCATCTCCTGCGCGAGGTCGAAGACATTGGCGAGGGCGCGGCGCTGGACCTCAAGATCATTGCTGCCGCCGGCCGACGCTTGGCACGCGGCGAGATCAAGGGACGCGAGATCCTCTCATCCTGGAGCCAGGTGCTCGACTACTGCCGGGCGGCCATGGCCTTCGAGGAGCGAGAACAATTCCGCATCCTCTTCCTCGACAAGAAGAACGCGCTGATTGCCGACGAGGTGCAGCAGACCGGTACGGTCGACCACACACCCGCCTACCCGCGCGAGGTGGTTCGCCGGGCGCTCGAGCTTTCGGCAACGGCCATCGTGCTAGTTCATAACCATCCCACTCACGCCTTATAGATCACGTTCGATCACGCCCTACACCGTTGAAGCATAACGACTTTCTGCCTTGTCGCAGAGTCGGACACTGTGGCATATTGGGGACGGTTTTAGGGGGATCGAGGCCTGTTTTGGACCCAGATACCGACCCCTACTACCCGTCAGTCGATCCCACTCGAAAGCCTATGGGAGACCCCAGTGCCAAGCCTTACCGATGGAGAAATACGCCGCGCTTTGAAGCAGGTTGAGGAGAACGGAAAGCAGCAGAACCTTGTCGACGGTGAGGGCCACGGAACGGGCCGACTGGTCCTCGTGATGAAGCCAATGCCGACCCGCGTGACAGCGGACTGGATGGCCCAACAGTGGCGAGACCAAAAGCGCCTCAAGAAGAAACTCGGCTCTTACCCTTCCATGAGCCTCAGCCAAGCGCGCGAGATTTTCAAGCGCGACTACGCCGACATGATCCAGAAGGGACGCAGCATCAAGGTTGCGGGCGACACGCGACCCGGCACCGTTGCTGATCTATTCGAAGCTTATGTCGCATCCCTCAAGGCCGACGGAAAGCCGTCGTGGAAAGAGGCCGAAAAGGGGCTGAACAAGATAGCCGATACGCTCGGCCGCAACCGCGCGGCCCGCGACATCGAGCCCGACGAGATCACGGCTATCATCCGCCCGATTTATGAGCGGGGCAAACGATCCATGGCCGATCATGTTCGCAGTTACATTCGATCGGCCTACAGTTGGGGACTGAAATCCGAGCACGACTATCGCTCGACCTCGGCCCGTCGCTTTCGTCTCGTCTACAATCCGGCAGCAGGCATTCCGACAGAACCAAAAAACGTCGGAACGCGTTGGTTGGACGAGGAGGAATTTATCCGTCTCTATCGCTGGCTCGAATCCCCCGATACGCCGGTCCACCCCCCTTACACGCGCGCCGTCAGAATTCTCATGCTGACCGGCCAGCGCGTCGAGGAGATCGCTCGACTACACATCGATCAATGGGATGCGGCCGAGCGCATCATCGACTGGTCCAAGACCAAGAATGGAAAGCCTCACGCCATCCCCGTGCCCAAGATCGCAGCCGAGCTTATCGAGTCGATCAAGCCGAATGAATTCGGTTGGTTCTTCCCATCCGCGACCGACCCGTCCAAGCCTGTCAGCCATGGAACGCTCTATTCGTTCATATGGCGCCAGCGCGATCGTGAGGTTATCCCCGTCGTGACAAACCGAGATCTCCGGCGAACTTGGAAGACGCTTGCCGGCAAGGCAGGTCTCTCGAAAGAGATCCGAGACCGATTGCAGAACCACACTCTGCAGGACGTCAGCTCTAAGAGCTACGATCGCTGGAATTACATGCCGGAAAAGCGCGCAGGCATGGCGAAATGGGACAAGTTCGTCCGGGCCATGCTCGCCAAGAAGCGCATGAAGACGGCCGGATGACTCTTCCGCCTTCCAAACAAGCCTGCCGTCGAACTCGATGCCCAGGCCTACGCAGCCTCTCCCTGGGGCGCCAAGGTGATCGACCGTCTGGCCGGCGATCTTGGCCGGGCCTTCCCGGAAATGACCGGCCTGTTCCCCGAAACCCGAATACATGCGGGCGTTCGCCGAGGCCTGGCCCGACGGCGACTTTGTGCAACAGGTTGTTGCACTATTGCCCTGGGGCCATAACGTTCCCCTATCAGCCTCGCCTCCCCCCACAATTCGAAGTCTCATCGATTAATCGCAGATTACCAGGGTGCGTTGCCTTCCGGCTCAACGAAGGTGCCTGACACAGCGCCATCACCAAGCAGGGCATATTCAACCGGCAGGCGCGCACCTTCCTCCGCAGTCATGAAGCCGTTGTTGCCGGTGAGATCCGTTTTGACATAGCCGGGCGCTACCGAATTGACCGCAATCCCAGTACCTTTCAGTTCTGCGGCCAGCTGCACAGTGAGCATGTTGAGAGCCGCCTTGGACGCATTGTAGCCGATAAGCCGCGCCTCATAGTATGGCGATGACGGATCGCCGTTGATGGCGAGCGAACCCAGAGTGGTGGCCAGGTTGACAATGCGACCGGCCAGGGAGCGGCGCAGCAGTGGCAGCATAGCCTGGGTTACCGCGAGCGTGCCGATGAAGTTGGTTTCCATGAGCCGGCGTGCAGCGCCAGTGGTCGCGACGGTTGGCGGGCCGTCTTCCGCATCGACGATGCCAGCATTATTGACCAAAATATCGAGCCGACCATACCGGTCGCCAATTACCTGCGCGGCCACCTCAATCGTCTTCTCGTCATTGAGGTCGATCTCGATAGCTTCAACATCAAGTCCTGCCGAGACGAGCGATGCAACTGCTTGCTGACCTCGGGCGAGGTCTCGTGCGCCCAGCAGCACGGTGATCCCGTACTGCGCCAGTTGGCGGGCGATCTCGAAGCCGATACCCTTGTTTGCGCCGGTCACCAGCGCGACTTTCTGTGTCGTCATCGTCTAAGTCCTTCAGAAACTGGCCAACTGCCTCATGCTAGTATATGAAGGATCATTCACGTTTGGGATTCGCATATGGATGTTGCAGCACCCAGACACCTGAATCCCCGCAAAAGGCCGCGCCAGGCCCGGTCAACTGTGACCGTCGAGGCCGTTTTCGAAGCGACCATTCAGGTTTTGCTGATCGAAGGAGTGCATCGGTTGACTACCACGCGGGTGGCTGAACGTGCCGGCGTGTCGGTGGGCACCATGTACCAGTACTTCCCGCACAAGCAGGCGCTGCTCTACGCGCTCAACGAACGTTACCTAGATCGGCTGGCCGATCGCGTGGAAGACGTCTGCCTGCGTCATCACGGTGTATCGACCGCCATCATGGTCGAAGCCTTGGTCACAGCTTACTGGGAGGCGAAGACAGAGCGCAGTGATGTCACGCGGGTGCTCTACAGTTCAGCCGTCGAGCTCGACAATGAAGCGCTCATTGAGGCCTTCGCCAGACGTATGGACCGGGCGACGACGGCAATGCTCGCCACGGCCCCTGATGCCGACTATGCAGACCTCGATCTGATCAATGCCACGCTGCTCTCGGTGATTTTCGGCACAGTGCGAAATGTCTTTGAGCGAAACATGCCGTTGACGCTGCAAGTCGAGATCCGAAAACAGCTGGTTGCCATGTGCCTGTCCTATCTTAAGGCGGCTGGCGGCTAGAGAAGAAAAACGACCAGCGTGGACAGTGTCCGTTTCAGCCAGTAAACCCGACAGGCTTTTAGACACCTTGGTTTGGTCGCGTGGCGAGTTCCCATCCAATGTCAGCTTTCGGGAATTCAGAACGGGGGTCCGGACGGCCGAAACGGGGCGCTTTGCCGCCCGGCAGCTTTGGGGCCGGATGCGGACTGGCGGCTTTTGGCTTAGAACGCCAAAAAGCAGACGTTCGGATCATAAGGCGTTATGGCGATTCTGCCCTGCGGACGTTTGGCCGAGTTCTGCAACAAGCCGGATGATTTCGGGGCACCGATCATGGCGGCAAGCCCATGATCGGTGCCAGGGCAATTAGGCGACCCAAGCGAGGGCAACGGCGTCGGAACCAGCCGGATAGTGCAGACGATCCGAAGCGTCTGTGGCTGCTTGCAGCACAGCCGCGGCCACGTCACCTTCTTTCGTGGTCAGCGCCGGGTTGGCGAATTCGGCAAAGATTGGTCGCGCGAAATCCGCATAGGCCTCGGGGATCAGGTCCCCACGGCGCTTCCGATGGAGCGTCAAGGTCACGACCAATCCGATGACCGAAGCCGATATCCCAAAATCCTGCGCCATCGAGCTGAGCAAGGGTTGAGCGTAATAGACGCTGGCGACACTGAGGCCGGCAGCGACGGCAAAGATGAGGATCGTAAGACCGAACGTTTCCGCTCGCGAAGCAGCGTTCATTGGAATGTTTCACGCTTGCCGTGGTGCTGCTGCCGCGTCGTTCTTTTTTGGCGGGTGATCCGCAAGTATTTCCGACGAGGCGGTAAGGCCGCGGAACTGAAGGGTACAAAAGGCGGCGTGGCATCCGCTATGGGTGGAAAGCCGTCAGGCACGTGGTATGTTTTGACGATGGAGAGATGGGCCCCACACAATCTGCAGTTCCACAGGCTGCTTGAGTTTCTTTCCCGCGTTCCGGCGATAGCGGTGAACGAGTCGCCTTCACATGGGTTCGGTTCGGGAGCGGACGAAGGAAGGTGGTGGGTAAAGTTCTCAATAGCTATTGAACATCCCTTGGCATGGAATGTGGTTCAGGAGTTGGCGCACGTTCTTAACTTCTTGTCTATTACAGAACCGCTCCCGACGATTTTCAAGCCAGTCTCGCCTCCACCATACATGAACGGCGGGCCGCGTGATTTTCTGAGCTGGGTCATCGAGTGTGCAGAAGAGTCAATGCAGCCCGACACAGTAGCCGAATGGCTTGAAGGGCGGTTACCCAAGCCGGTAGAGGATACCTCTGCTTGGGATATCGAAGAGTAGCGAGAATGTCTGCAACGGGTGGAGAGCGGCACTCTGGTCCGAGGGCACGGGACGCCAATTTTGCGGGAAAAAGCGGTCGCTGGACGATGAAACACCCAGATGCCAAGATTCGCGCATGACAATCGACATTGATCTCGCGCACAAGCAATCGATCCGGCACAGAGGCGAGATCGAGGCCAGCGGCATTCGCGGGTGCTTCTATTGCCTTGAGACGTACAGCCCCACTGAAATCACTGAATGGACGGATGAAGGGCAAACAGCTCTCTGCCCGCGCTGTGGTATCGATTCCGTTCTAGGTGATGCCTCCGGGGTCCCCATCACTTCAGACTTCCTGACGCGGATGAGCCGACATTGGTTCTAGAGGCCGAACGGCAGCAACGGGCGGTTAGCGGACGCCAGAATGCGCGTGATTTTGTTCGCTACCATCTTTGAGCGTTTGGCCCAGGGCTGTGATCACGAGGTGGGTCAGCTCGGAATGGATGTCTGCGCGCGACCGGTTGCCGCCATCCTCACAGATCGGATCAGTTTCTCCCGTGGTCTGCCCCCTGAAAAGTGGTCCTCCCTGAAGTAGGCTCGTGAGCCGTTGGAGAGGACATTGGAATGCCCCAGAAGAAGCACAAGCCCGAAGAGATCGTCGCGAAGCTGCGCCAGGTTGATGTTT
>NZ_PXYL01000006.1 GCF_003012705.1 Pseudaminobacter soli (ex Li et al. 2025) | reverse complement strand
CCGGCGCCGGAGGCCCTCATATGGCCGTCGAAACCCGGCAAAGCGGCACCATCATCGGCTCTGCCGCTGGCCGATAAGCCCATCATGCATTAAGACTGAAACCGGACCACCTCATAGGGGCAGGCCAAAACCGGCCCAAGAGTTGTCCATTTTGATCTGAGACTGACCCTGCCCTGAAGACTGCATCGAATTCTATTTCGATCGTGCGCCCATCAATATCAAAACGGAATATCGAATTTAGCAGCGTCCGAAGCTCGACATTAAGTTCGAATTCAATTGCGCCAATCATGGCCAGAAGTGCGCCGAGCTGCTCTGGGCCGGTCGCGTAGAGCAGGTTTCCATAAGGCGTGCGGAGCCAATAATGATTCTCGGTCGGCCCCGCAAAGTGGGGTGCGTCGGCAAATACCTCGTCATCCACCACTGGCCGGATAACGACACGTCGGAGTCTAGAAAGGTCTATTACGATATTTGCCATGTTGCCTCCGCAAACTCGTGCTGGGCTATTGAGAAGTTCTTAATTTCCAATGAAACCCTTCCAGCTCAGGCTTTGGGACGTCGACGATGGCGAGCGTAACTCTGCGTTTCAAGGCCACGGTAATCGGCAGTTGTCGCTGGCTGATTTGTTCCTGCGTGCCGTGATCGGGGCATTACGCCGGATTTGAATTTTCCATCTTTGATTCCAAAGTAGTCAGAGCACTGGGTTCGCTCCAAAGATTTGTGTCCGCGCTCCTTGGTTCACCCCTGACGTTCCGTCGGCCATACCTCAAATATTGCTAGCGGGGTACTACTAAGCTTTAGTACACGCATGGCGAGAAAACTGATTCTTTCTGATCATCCGGAAGAGGTTCGAAAGTTGACTGAATCGTATATTCAGTCCGGCAATCTGAACTTTTTATTCGGTTCTGGTGCTTCAATGCCAGCAATCAAGGTGGCGGGGAACATCGAAGCTGAGATAAATAGCCTTCTCATCGGCGGCAACACAGCCGATGCCAATTTGATGGCCTTCGAATTCATAGAGGAACTCGCGGAAGCAAGTGTTGATCTTTTAATCGAAGTTGATGAACCTTCGGTAAAGAGGACACTCGACAACTACGTCGACTTTCTTTCAATATTGGATGGGATACTCTTCGAGAGAAAGAACATACTGCTGCCTCGGCAGGCTAACTTGTTCACCACAAATTATGATCTGTTCTTCGAAAAGGCGGCCTCCAAGCTTCCAAGAGTGACTATGAACGATGGATTTGACCGAACCTCGGCAGTGGACAGTCGGTACGTGTTCGCCGCCGAGAAGTACTTCGACCGCACATACCGATCTGGCATCTCGAATGATCGGTTGGCCGAACTTCCCATTCTCAATCTGATCAAGGTCCACGGTTCACTGAGTTGGACGCGATACAATGACAAGGAAATTCGCTTCAACGACGATAACTTTGCCTTGTCCGGACACGTACAAAAAAACAACCCAGGTGAAGTTTCGAAGGCGTTGGCAAAACGCGCTGTGATCTTGCCCAATATACGGAAATTCGAGTCGACCTTGATGGAGCGGGTCTATTTCGATCTGCTGAGATTGTTTTCCAATTCCATGGAGAAGGACAACTCGCTTCTTATATGCTTCGGATTTTCTTTCGGGGACGAGCATATTCTGGATATAACCAAACGGGCCCTGCGCAATCCGACAGCTCAACTCATAATTTTCGCCTATTCGGATACCGACGCCAATTCTTTTGAAGACAAGTTCTGTCAGCATCGCAATGTAGTGGTTATCGATCCGGGTTCAGGGAAACGCATCGACTTCTCCACTTTCAACTCCATACTTCGGGAGGTTGGTCCTGCGGGCGGCAAGCCTCAATGAGCGACCCGCGCCTCCAGAAAGAAGCTGTCCTTCGAGTGGGCGAGGTTTCGGGAGTGACCGGACGGCGAGTCCTTGTCACGGTGGACAAGGACAAGAACCTGTCCGAGCTGTTCTATGATGGAGACCTTCTGCGAAACATCGCTGTCGGAAGCTACGTTGATATCCGAAAGGGGTTTGTTAGCCTGATCGGAAAAGTGGATGGGGAAAACGCCCTTCCGGACGCATCTCGAATGGATGAGACGGACCCATTCGTTCGCGGCCGGCGAGTACTCTCTGTGTCGCTAGTGGGCTTCATTGACCGGCGAGGCCATTTCTTCGGCGGCACCAAGGAGCTTCCCCTGGTGGGCAATGAGGCATTCCTGCTGACGAGGGAGAAGGTCCTTCAGGTTCACAACCTTCTCGCTGAAAATGGAATTGCGCTACATGTGGCGACATCGGAGTACGAAGGCTACGATATCGCGCTTCCAGTCGATGGGTTGATGAACAGCCATATCGCCATCTTCGGGAACACTGGGAGCGGAAAGTCTAATACCCTCGCAACGCTCTATCAAAGCTTCATCCGCGAGTTACGCGCGATAGACGAGGAAGCCTTCAACAACAATTGCCGCGTTGTACTATTCGACTTCAACGGTGAATACGCACATGCGGACTGCATCGCAACCAACAAGACGGTCTACAATCTTTCGACCCGCGCGGAAAACAGCGACAAGATTCCATTGGGCAACTCGGGTCTTCTTGATATCGAGATGCTTTCAATCATCTCCGATGCCACTGAAAAGACTCAGAAGCCATTTCTACGCCGAGTTCTTAGCCAGCGCGAGCGGGTTATGGCAGGAAATGACCCGAACGGACATCTTAGGAACATGCTTCGCCAACAAGTGTCGCAGGTTCTCCAGATGTCAGACAAAATTAGGATCGATCTTCTTTTCGACTACTTTCGCCAAATCCTGCCAGAGAGCGATCTAAACGGGCAACTCGTGGAGATTGCCTCAGACCTGGAATGGTACAGCAATTCAGCACAGTTCAAATGCGGACAGGAGTGGTTGCGGGGAAATCAGGCCGCCATTGCGAATACTGTGATCTATGAGCACGTGGCCGCGTTTCAACTCGCCGGCGACGTCATCGCAGACTTCGTGACCTTTTCCTACGTGCAACTAATCTATGACGTCTTGGCGAACCGCGCCCAAAACGAGCACATCGCGCCCGTTATCAACAAACTGCGCAGCAAACAGAGCGACATAAGGAAGATTTTCGATCCGGCGCTACAGGGCACTTTGTTCCAGACGAACATCGTCGTCATCAATCTGAACGACGTCAATCTGGAGATGAAGAAAACCATCCCGCTTCTTGTTTCGCGTCGCCTCTACCAAGAGCACAAGATGTCCTTCCAGGGAACGTCACTAAACATCGTGATTGATGAAGCTCACAACATCCTTTCTACCGAATCCTCTAGGGAGACCGAGAGCTGGAAGGACTATCGCTTGGAAACTTTCGAGGAGATAATCAAAGAGGGAAGAAAATTCGGTGTGTTTGTTACGATTGCTAGTCAGCGTCCAAATGACATATCTTCGACTATCACTTCACAGGCTCATAACTACTTTATCCATCGGCTGATAAACCAGAAAGATTTGCAGTCAATCGCGAGTGCCGTCTCCTACATTGACGGGCTCACGGAGGAGTCTATTCCAACGCTGCCCACAGGGACGTGTATCTTTAGCGGAATGGCAGGCCAAATGCCCTTGAAGCTAAATATCAAACCGCTAGACCATCATCTTCAACCGAAGAGCACCACGCTCCGGTTTTCGCAATTGTTATCCAAGACAGGTTAGAAATTCTCACTAGATCGTGAACGAATAGAAGTCTTCCAACCGAGCGCGATGCAAGCCGCAGGTCAACGATCAGCGGTTGATCGGCGATCACCTATAAAGATTCAGGGGGTTAAAGTAAGCTAAGTAACTACACCGCACCTTCTCGGCTTCGCTAACACTTGATAAGTTCCATTCAACACACTTTGAATACATATATCGCGCCAATATTGCATAAAATAGAAATAGTACGATTAACACGGAGAAGATCACGACTCTTTTCATATCACTCAACTCTCATGAAACGCCTCGTCCCGCATCTACATCAGCGGATCGAGCAGGAATTCCAGCACGCGGCGATTGCCGGTCTTGACCTCAGCCGTCACTGACATGCCCGGTGCCAGCGTAACGCGTTAGCCATCTGCCTCGATGCTGGCTTCCCGCAACGACTCCCAACGCAGCACGCCGTCTCGACCGGTTGCCCGACTCTGGCTCGTTCATGCAGGCAAACGCTACGACAGCAATGCCATACGTCGCCAGATCGGTGACCTGGGAGTCTTCGCGAGCACCACACCGCCCCACCAACTTCCTCGCTGCCGTTCACATCGCCGCGGCCGTCGCCTTCTGGCCGGACCCTATACGGCCGGCTCGTTCTGAAGAAACTCTTCTCTTACTCCTCGTGTGAGATCAACCGACACCTATCGAGGAAAATACCATGATCGAAGAACTCGACACTTTCGCCATTGGCGATGTCCATGGCCGCGCCGATCTGTTGGGTGCGTTGATTGAGGCTATACTCCTTCGGAGACGCCCCAGCCGTTGCCGGATAATATTCCTTGGCGACATTATTGATCGCGGCCCGGATTCCCGCGGGGCCATGAATCTCGTGGAGGCGGAGCTCAAAAGAGAGCCGCAGTCGAAGTTAATCCGGGGCAATCATGAGGAGATGATGCTCCGCCTATTCGATATCGGGCATGAGAAGTCCGCGAGTTGGCACCACAACGGCGGCCTGGCGACGGCGCTATCCTACGGATTTGAAGACGCCGACTATTTGGACATTGATGGGCTTTATCGTTTCAAACCCGAATTTGCAGAGAGATTTGCCAACAAGTACTCGTCGCATTTGGAACTGCTGCGCGCGTCGGTGCCCTACGTCGAAACGAGCCGTTTCGTACTCGTGCACGCAGGCATTGTACCGAACATGCCGCTCCAGGAGCAGGACCCTTATGTCATGCGGTGGAAGAGCGCGCCGATAGTGAATTTCTCAGGGGAGCTCGAGAAAATCGTTGTCCATGGCCATGTAATTACCGAAAGCCGCATGCCGGAAGTATACCCGCATCGGGTTGCTGTCGACACAGGTGCATATGCGACGGGAAGGCTTACAGCCGTCAGGCTTTCTCCGAATCCATCAGGTCTTGCTTTCCTCTCCGCCGTCAGTACCGACAGCGGTGACATTCGGATCGAGGAAGTCGAGCCGATTTTACGTTCCTAAAATGGTGCGCTGGATGGCGCTAAAGATCAAAGAGGCTCATCTGCCGCCCTTCCAGTTCCGCCACAATTCGCTCCTTCGTCCGGGGGCTACGGAACAGTTGGTAATGGGCGGCGCTTTTGACGTTGCTACAGGCCTTTGCTACGAGCGCAATTGATTCTTGGACAAGCGTGCGCGCATCTCGGCCAATCGGGATCGTTTTCCCCGACTGGGTAAGGATCAGGCTGGCGGCATACAGAACGAACCAGTGGCCATAGACAAGGTACTGAAGTTCGCCAGTGGGCTCGAGCGCATCACGCTGGCGAGAGATATAGGCCTCCCGCATCTCTTCGACCAATCGATACAATTCCACCAGGCGACACAGTTCATCGATGCTGTAACGCTCGTGAAATATAGCAGGAAACCGATCACCAAAGATGGAGTCTGATTCAGCTTTTGCGCGATCCGGCTCCCTTAATGTGTAAGACAGAAGTATCTGGCCGAGTTTCAAAGCGTCGATCCGCTTCTTCGGGTCGCGGTCGGCGTGCATGTTTCGCTTGCGTTCGAAGAAGTAGCCGCAATCATGGAAGGCGATTTCTAGCTTTTTTAGCGTCGGATGGTTTGCGCGAAGGTCACGAGCCTGAATGCGCGCCTGACTGTTTGTCGCGACGGCTACACGTTCAGCGATGTCGTTGCGATTGGTGGCATAGATACGCACCATCAGCACCACGTTCTCAAAAGCATCAGGTGATTTACGAAACGCTTCCAGTAGAGAATGAGAGGTCTGAGCCCCGTTTACGATCTGAAAGTCGTCAATCCTGATCTTTGGGTTGGAATGGCCCTTGTTGTACGCATAATTTCGACAGTTGATTGTTATTCCGTTGTTCAAGTACCAAAAAAGGTAACTATCATCTGACGTCGCCGTCTCAATAATGTTGCTGTTATAACCGCCGCTTGAGCCGAGAAAGATTCTCAAATTTTCGTCAAATAGATGGCGCTTTACCGACCTCTTGTCAGTTGTTTGGATCAGTTCAACGAACGATCGCGCATCGACAGATGCGATTACTCCACGAATGTCACCGTCGGTGCGTTCGAATGCTTCGCGACCAATAACCTGCAGATAGCCGACTTCTCGTTCCCTGATCGCGGCTCCGATATCCCGCATCAATTCACCAGGACCGTAAACCTCGTAGTCGACGCTATGGAGGTCCCCGAATGTACTATCGATGAACGTCTTCGCCGAAACTGACAACCCTTGTCCGTTGGTGCAGAAAACGACCCGATACCGGCAGAACACCCCACGTTCATGAAGCTGCCAAATGCGCTTAACCGCCTCGGTCATTTGAAGGTTGCCAGTCTTCAGCAGACGATCGGCCTTGTCGAAAACGGCTCGCAAAAATGCTTCGACTTTTAGAACCTCGTTATCGTTGATGGTCTTGTCGGTGGACTTCAATAGCGTTCGATGTTTTGACTGGAAGATTAGGATGTCAGCCCGCTCTTCGCGCTCAAGCACTTCGATCGCGTCGATACCCAAGTCGTTGCCGCCATCGACGATTATCTCAGGGTAATCTGCTGAACGATCCGGAAAGAACTGCTCAAGTACTAGGTACAGGAAACTGAGCGACGGTGACGTCAAGGAATACCGAGCTTTTGTCGCGGATACACGCGCCTCTATGATGTCCCAATCGACTGCTGTCAGTGCTGGCATTGCGCTTACCCAAACCTCTTACCAACCGAATATTAAACGCTAGATGCCGAAATGGCATTGACGGTGGCAAGATGTTCCCCAGTATTCTTTTTCTTACTTGGAGCCTTCGAAGATCACGGGGCCAGAATAATTTGCTCAGCTTTTTCAACACTTTAGACTGTTCACTGCACTGGCAGCAGTGTATTTTGGAGACCCCTTTGGATGCTGTGGTAAACGTTTATCGAGCATCACCTTCATGAGCACCCCTCTCCCGACCGAAAGATCGGGGCAAATAGGGTTTGCGTCATTCGCGTTCCCGATAGCAATGCGCACGACCGGTTGGCTACTCGTCGCCTCCCCGCTACGACTGTAAGCATCGGTCCGTCCCGCAACGGCGATCACCAAGCTCACCAGTTTAATGATGCCCTGCCAACTTGGCGCATCTCTCTCTTCAGCGAACAATAGCCGCCGCCCGAAGGGGCAAAGGTGCCGTTCGAGCCGAACACCGATCCCGGCCAAACCAGGGACGCGGTCAGCGTTTCGCTGGCTTTGCCAAGGGTTTCACCGGGAAGATGGTCGCCACGACACTGCTGGGCGCTGCAAATGGTGAAGCATCGATGCTCGTCGGCGTCCGCCCGTGGTTATCGCACGCTTTCGGGAGAGCGCAAAATCATGGACGCTTGCCTGTCTGGCATTTCACGTCGTTTGGCGATGCCCCAAGGGGAAAATCTCGCTGAGCAGCCTAACTAGCCAGACCGGCAAGAATCGCTTCGTACAAGCTTAAATATCCTTGATGTCGTCGGGCGTCAGCGGGCCTTCGGCATCAAGAATTTCGTCAAGCGATACCTTGGCGCTAGACTGGTAGGTAAGCTTGTACTTACCTTTCGGGGCAATGATGTACTGGGCGTCATGACGTGCCTCATCCAAAAGGCGCTCAAAATTCGCCCGTACCTCATCGATCATCCAATTACGCGACCCAGTCACAAAGTTCTCCTAACCCGTTCGAATACAACAATCTTTAACGGCATTTACCTTCTGCCGTAACATTCTGGTTACTACGGCGATCAGCATTTTCTTGTCGCTGGAGCCTGTTGTGGTCGATATTGTCTACCTAGTTGATACGAATGTATTGAGTAATGCCGGCCTGAAAGAACCGCCACCCAATCTCCGACCCTGGATGAGGGCCGTAGGGGCAAACTCACTCGCTCTCTGCTTTTTCGTAATAGCAGAACTGAGGCGGGGTGCCCACCTCGCTATGCTCAAAGATGAGTCAAAGGCCGCCCGCCTGAACAAGTGGATCGACAAGGTGCTAAGCGTCGATTTTCAGTTTGCGGATTCAACTCCTCAAGCGGCTGATCTATATGCTGCGATGACAACGGTGAGCGATCTTAATAACCTGCGCATCTCCCACCCCACCCAGAAGAAGGACAAGTTAGGGCATGATCTGATGATCGCGGCGCTGTCCATTGCTCATCGAATGCCCATTGCCACGTCGAATATTCGCGACTTCTTGTCGATCAATAGACACTTCAAACTTCCCGGCCTTTTTGACCCAGTTCAAAGCGAATGGCACGTCGAACCCTTGCCATGCCTGCAGAGTCGCCCACGACCACAAGCTGGCGGCAGAATTGAGCAACTTTTTTCGCCTTTCTAAATCGGGCCCTATCTCAGCCTCGGCATCCATTTCTGAGACTGGTTGGATGGCGCTATTTGCGGCCGCAGACGCAGTGCCCATCGCGGGATGACTATCAGGCAAGGTCTGCTTTTCCAGCTTCCGTTGAGGATATGAGCGTTATCTATTCCCGAAGCGGGCCATCTAGACCGTCAACGCAGCCAGGTCAGCGGCGCTGGCTGCGTTGACATCCTGCGCAGAAAGGCGCTTAGCCGCCACCACCGCCGATATGCGGTTCCTTCTGTTCCATCAATTGCTGCTTCAGCAGGGGAACAGGATCGTCGGGGCGTTGCAGGTTGGGCACCAGATCATTTGACGCGCCGCCGACATAGCGCCGGATGCTGGGATACTGCATGATCGACTTGTCGAAATCGATGACCACCGGATAGAGCAGGGCCAGGGCCCAGCCATTGTCTTCGCCGGAGAAGCGCCCTGGCGAGCTTGTGAGCACGCGCGCGGGAGCCGCCCCGTTGAAGATCATGTCGTATTTCTCATAAGGGTCCATGGTCAGATTGTAGAGGGCACCGATCGAGCCCAGATTGGCCGTCGCGCCCAGCCAGGAGTCCTTGGCCGTCCAGAGGTATTTCCAGGCGATGTTGACCCAGGGCTCCTTGGGGTCGTCGCCGATATCTGCGCGTACGCCCAAAAAATTCTCGCCATCGATATAGACCCACGATCTGCGCGCGGAATGTTGGGCCTTGCCGAGGATGTAGGCGCTGTTGTCGATGCTGTCGAAGTAGATCGGCTTGCCGTCATTGCCGACCCAGTCGTGCGGCGGCGGGGTGAGGCCCACCATCGCGGCCAGCGTCGCCCAGCAGTCGATGTGCGACATCATTTCGTTGTACTGGACGCCGGCCGGGACATGGCCGGGCCACCACATGATGCCAGGCACGCGCCAGCCGCCCTCGAAAGCCGATCCCTTCTCACCGCGGAAGGGTGTCGTTCCGGCGTCCGGATAGGCATCGAGCCAGGCACCATTGTCGGCCGTCACGATGACAATCGTGTTCGGGGCTTCGGCCCGGATCGCGTCCATGATGCGCCCGATGTCGGCATCCATTTCCATCAAGGAGTCCGAATAGCTGCCGAGCTTCGACCGGCCCCTGAACTCCGGTGCCGGGTTGGTCGGGTTGTGCATCTTGATGAAGTTGACGTCCATGAAGAAGGGCTTGCCGCCCTTTGCGTGCTGCTTGATGTAATCGATCGCCGAGTCGGTTTGCCGGATGTCGAACTCCGCCAGCGAGTCATAGGTTATGGTGCCGACCATCCGGGCCGCTTGCCCCGCAGTTCCTTCCCATTCGCCCAGATTGACGACGTCGTCGTACATCTTGTTGAATTCCCGATTGTAGGACGGGAACCAGGGATGGAACGTGCTGGCGGTGTCGTTATAGGCATAGACGCCGGCATAGTAGGCCGCAAAATGCTTCATCTCGTCGAAGCCATGCTCGGTCGGATAGGCGTCCGGCTTGTCGCCGAGATGCCACTTGCCGGAGAAATAGGTCGAGTAGCCATTCTTCTGGAAAAATTCCGCGATCGTCGGCGTCTCCTTGCGGAGACGGTTTTCATCGCCCGGGGCGACCACGATCGAGAGCGCCGAGCGGATCGGAACGCGGCCGGTGATGAACGAAGCGCGGCCGGCCGTGCAGCTCGCCTGCCCGTACCAGTTGGTGAAGACGGCACCTTCCTTGGCGATCTGATCGATGTTGGGGGTCGGGTGACCGAGGCCGGCACCGCCTCCGGAATAGGCACCGAAGTCACTCCAGCCGGTGTCGTCGGTCATCAGCATGACGATGTTGGGGCGCTGTTCCTGCGCCTGCGCCGGGCCTGAGAGTGCTGGCAACCCGACCATGAGCGCCCCGACGGCAAGCGCGCCGAGCGACCGCGGCGCGATCGTTTTGGAGCAGATTTCAATGCTCCGTCGTAAGATGGAATGGGAAAATCCTGCAGAACCGCTCGAGCCACGTGACGTTCTTCCACCGACGTTGGCTGCCTCGATAATGCGGCCATCTCTTGGCTTGTCAGTCATTGCACGCTCCTTCGATTGAGATCACCAATTCGAGTTGGCAGACATGCTCCCTCTCCTGGGCACCCCTATTTCGATCGAAATGCGCGATTGTTTGCCTATTGGAACTCCCTGTTCAGTGGCTCATCGTCTCAAGTACCTGAGCCTGCATAGTCAAACGACTGTCGTAGTCACGTTGGCCTGATACGGCGGGCTTTTCCGGCAACGGCTTCAAGTAATTAGGGCGAACTAGACAAAGGGGAATAGATGCCGAACACCTTGCAGACCAATACCCGTTATCTTCCTCTTTGAGCATACGCCGCCCAGCACACGATCGGACAATGGATCGAGCATAAGCTTGAAAGAGGTTGGCGCGCATGTCAGGGATTTCATGACTGCCATTTCGCCAGGTGCGTGGCCATCAAGTCTATGCAAAAACAAATACTGCGTCGTCTGAACGGCTCCTGCAAGCTTTCAGGAAGGGCCCGGTTTCACCCGAAGGCTTCCTCCAACTACTGCTCGGCCCCGGCTGCTTTCCATCCGATGCGGACGATCGATAGTCGGCTGTCTGGCCAGGTCATTGGCGCAGACCAGCACAATGTCAGCTTTCGCGAAGGAAACCCGGCTCGGGAATGCCAGCGAAAGGTCAACTCGCGTCGATGCCGGCCCAGGGCCTGAAGGTCTACTTCTGAAAATCCGTGCCTCGAAGTTGCCAGTCCGCTCGCGGCCCCATTGCGTTGAATAAGTCGGCTTGAAGCAACCCTGAAGTACTGATTCAATCTCCTTAGCGACCATCTCAGCCCCACAGGGATGTCTTCGCCCTTGATGCCGATGAGCCCTTGCAGCACACCGATTCAGTGCCTCTCCATCACTCCGGGCCGGGCAGGTTGCCATCGACGTCGTCATGAGAGCTTGCTAGAGACTGCCGCCTCGCGAACCGCAGGATCACGCCCAACGCCGCCGCGACCGGTATCGCCAACAACAAGCCGATGAAGCCGAACAGCCATCCAAAGGCGAACAGCGCAAACATCATCCAGACTGGGTTGAGTTTGACGCGACGACCGATAACACGCGGCGACAGTACATAATCGGCAAGCATTTCGCCGACGATGAAGATGCCCCCCACAACAGCGACGGGTACCCAGTTCGGCCAGAACTGGGCCATCGCAACGCACACGGACACGAAGAAGCCGGTGGCGGCCCCGAAATAGGGAACAAAACTGATGAGGCCCGCAGTGATACCTATCAAAATGGCATGGTTGAGGCCGGTCATCTTGAGAACTGTTGCGTAAAGCACGGCGAGAACGAGACAGATAACGACCTGCCCGCGCACAAAGCCAGTAACCGTATCGTCGATTTCGCGCCCAAGCGCCCGAATATGGTCGCGTTGCGCCGGGGGAAACCAGCCATCGACGGTCGCAATCATCCGTTGCCAGTCAATTGCCAGATAAATGGCGATGATCGGCGTGACGACGAGCAGTGAAAGAAGGTGGATCAAGGCCAGTCCGCCCGACCATGCCGAGCGAAGGAAGCCATCGAGCCAAGCGCTGCCCATCGCGCCAGCGACATCGCCGGAGGATGGCTCGATATGAACCTCATCACCGATGATACGGTGCAGCCAGGGGCGGCTTGCATCGGTCATGAGTGACTGGAGCCGTGCGACATAGCGGGGAAACTCATCGATAAAGAATCTGAGTTCGCCAATGATGGCCGGGAGCATCACCAAGAGAACAGCAATAAAAGCGGCAACCAGCGGCAGGAAGACGACGAGAGCTGCCAAGGATCGACTAATCCCAAACCGCTCCAATCTGTCGACCGTCGGAACGAGCAGATAGGCGAGCAATGCGCCGACGACGAACGGCAAGAGGATTTGGCGCAACAGCACCAGCGCAACCAAAGCGACAGCAGAGACCGCAATCCAGAACGTTGCTGGTTGCGCAAATCTCATCGAGTTTCTCCGCACGTTCAGTTTCGAACTCTACTGCCAGATTTGCAGCCCCACGAACCCGAGTAACGACTGCCGACGGTACCAAGATAAAGGTACTGTGCGAGCGGTTCTGTTGCAAATCTCCCGCATTAGGTAGCAAACGCACCGATAACAAATGTCGGCCGTACAGATCACCCTTACCACTGCCTGAAAGCATGGCGCACAGCGCCTATTCGTCGGACGTTCGCGGCCAGCTCCTGCGCCTGCCTGGTGCCACGAAATTCTCGGACCAGGCCGTACGCTTCAACGGCAGCGGCAGCAAGTGCGTCTCGGTGCCCCTGGGCCTGGTACTGGATGGCAAGCCGGAGAATCAGAACGAGCTCGCGATCTAGCTAGGCTGTGAATCCATAAACCTGCCGGGCGGACGGCTTGCCAGAGTCCGCCATGCGCCGATAGCGACCAAACTCCGCAGCGCAGCGAAACGACGCTATGTGCCAACACCGGACAACCGCTCCTGATCCACCGCCAGCTCAGAACCCGCGCGCCGCGGCTCCACGAAGTTTGCAACGGTAGCGCCGCTCACGCCCGCGGTGGTAGCAGTGCGGCTACCTCACCATCGCAATCTCGCTCGGCCGCCATTCCTTTGTGAAGAACGGTTCAAGCGGGCTGTAAAGACGGAGGATAGTGAACCAACCCTTGCCGGGCGTGGTCTGAATCCAGTTGCCCCGCTTGACCCCCGCAGGCTGCGTCGGGCTGAAATAGACCGTCGTAGTGCCGTCGGCATCCGGTTCGGCGGCGGGCGACGGGTAGCTCTGGCTACCAGCGCGGGGGTAGCGCTGCGGCGTGTCGAGCATCGAGCGCGTCTGATTGTCGTAGAGCGTGAACGACCAGAAGTTCGCTTCCGGAATCCCCTTGGGCAGCGTCACCTTGTAGGTCTTGGAGCCGTCGTAGTAATTCTTGTCGGCATCTAGCATGTTGAGCAGATATTGGGAGCCGATGCCGGGCACGCGCATGGCCATGGCCGGCGTGATACCGGTGACGTAGTAAAAGAACGCTGTGCGTGCATCCAACTGGCGGTACCCTGTGGCTGGGAACGGCCTGACGCCCTCACGAGTGACTTCCGGGATCGGGGTCTCGAACTCGTATCCCGAGACAAACAGGAAGTTCATCCAAGCCGAGCCCGGGTAATAGAACCAACTCGGATCGCGGGGATTCATAAATAAGCTGCGCGAGGTAGCATTGGCGGCTACAACGGCTTCCGTGAGAATTTTCTTCATTCGCGCGTCGGGCGCAAATGGTTTGCCCTTGATGATGCCGATGGCAGCAACCGATCCCATTTGTTCCGGATCAAGCGACGTTGCTGGCTCCTGCTGCACGATCTCATTCAGCATCTCGTAGAAACTGAAGTCGTTTGGCGGAACAGTGTTCATAACTTTTCCGCTGCCTTCGTGGAATACAGTGGCCGGCGGGTCAATGATTTTGCCAAGCTTGGCTTTGCCGGAAAGGAACTCCGCGATGGGTGTGCCGACACCGCCAGCCTCGTACGGGTAAATCTTGGTCAGCTTCTTGATCGACTCTGCCGCAGGCTTCGGATCGTTTTTGTTCTCGAGAAACGCGCGGCCCATGATTAGCAACCGGTTGGTCCGGGATCGGGCGACGGAGTAGCCGCTCTCAGGCTCCGGACCGTCGTAGCCCGGCGGCAGGATGAGATACTTGCCGCCAAGGCCACGATCAGGGCCCGGCAGCCCAAAATCAGTGACCCAGCGGAACCACATGTCGTCCAAAGCTCCCAGCACCTTGGGTGGCACCTCAAGCACCATTGGCCCCTTGGATACGTCGATGAAGCCGAGGAAGTAAACGGTGTCTGCGTTGGCAGTCAGGAACAACGATCTCGCATCCATCAACTCGGAGAAGATGAGGATTTCGTTGTCCTTGACTCCGGCGTCCAGAAAGCCCCTGTGTGCGGCGACCAAACTGACACCCTGCATCGTGTTTGCGAACGCGTCGTAGGCGTGCGCGAAGTCGATGTAGTCATAAGCCTTTTCCAATGTAGCCTTTCCCGGCGCGCCGTCCTTGAAATCGAGCGTACCGAGTCGCGACTCGACTTTGTCCGGCGTGGCGATCGACGGAGGGATTGCAGGCACCGTCTGAGCGGCGGCCAAACGGGGCAGTGTCGATGCGGCGCAGACTGCTGCGAGGAGATAGATTTGCTTCATCCCAACCTCCCGTTCCTGCCTCTCCAATCCCCAATTTACCAAAAAAGCTCTGTCTCGACTATGCAATGGGGCAGCGACGACGACGCGACCTCATTGTAGGATGCAATGTCCGATCCGGGGCATTCGCGACCGGGTAGAGCCAGTAGCAAGTCCGGCCCTGTCCGCTATTCCGCTGAAAGCGGAAGTACATTCAGAGCATTAGTGACAAGCGACGGGCCATTGCGGGTTGATTGCAATGCCCGAGACGTGATTCCAGCTCCGAAATCGGAGCCTTTACGCGCTAATGAGTCCGTGCCCTTGTGAAGCGGGGCAAGACAGAGGCGGGCGATGCCAAGGCGATCTGTGAGGCGGTGACGCGGCCAGCCATGCGCTTTGTTCCGGTGAAGTCGGCCGAACAGCAGGCGGCGCTGGCGCTGCATCGGACGCGCGGTCTGCTTGCCGAGTTCGGGATCGAGATGGCGCGCGGTCTACACCATGCCCTACGACTGGCGAGCCAGCTCTCCAAAGGCAAGGCCTCCGCGGTGCCCTCGCTGGCTCGGCTGGTGGTGAAGGGATTGGCGGCGGATCAGATCGGCACGATTCAACTCCAACTCACTGGTCTGGAGAAGGAGCTTGTGGTCTGGCATCGCTCCAACGAGCTGTCGCAGCGCGTGGCCAGGATTCGAATCCGGTTCTTCCCATCCACGCGAACGGTAATCGACCGCTTCCTCGCCTTTGACCCATTAGAGAACACCATCGGCCTTTGCCGAATGTCCGCTTCAGCCAAATGTGTTTCGAAAGCGGACCGGCGGCTCGCGGCCCCGTTGCAGACATCGGAGCGGGAAGTCTAAGCTCTCGGCATGCTTCACTCGTCTCTCATGTCCTTCCTTAACGGTGAAATATCGGCAGGAGCGCTTTGGCATGAGATTGAGGCTGAGGTGATGGGCTGCCTCGCCGCCACATTTGCCGACGCAGGCGTGGGTCACGTAATCATCACCGACGGTCCAAAAGCGCTCGTCACTGGTCAGCACGCGGATGTCCTCCTCAGAGCGCTGGCGGAGGGCAGCCTGCCGCTAGATGCCGCCTGCTATATCGCCGATGCGATGATCATGAGTGACTGCTTCGATTTTGGTGACGAGAGAGTCTCGGAGGCACTCTCTTATCTTTCAGACGAGAGCGTACCGTTCTCACGCCAAGAAGCTGAAGCCTTGCGGGGCCGCCTCTCGGCACCAACATAGCGTCCGATTAGCACTCTTTGCGGACGTACGGATACTCAAACGTCAGGTAAATCGCAAAGGCCGGTTTCTTTCGCGCCAGGAAGCCGGACTCAGCGAGGTGACCCGTCGGAACTCGCGATTGAAGTTCGACTTCGTCTGAAAGCCGGATTCGAACATCGCTGCTGTCACCGACATGTCCGTCTCGCGCAGCAAGCGGCAGGCTTCGGCAATGCGAAAGTCGTTGATGTATTGGGAGACATTCTTGCCTGCCAGCCGGTTGACCGCGCCGGATATCTGCCGAGCAGGCACGCCCGCCCGCCGCGCCAGTCGCGACAATGTCAGGTTTTCGTCACGAGACAGTTTCTGATCGGCCAGAAGACGGTTTATGTGATCAAAAACTTCGCGGTCCTGCGGCGTCTCGAATGGGTTGGAAGGCGCGCCCTGAACCGCGACGGGACGCGCGCGTGCGCGCGACGCGACGATTGCCATAAGACCTATGAAGAACAGCCCCAGCAGATTTGCATTGCTTACCATGAGGGCAACGTTTGCCCCCTTGGACCACTCGAAGTCGAGAAGAACCGCCAGATCAAAGAGCGCCGACAGACAAAGCGCTGCGGCGGCGATCACCAGCGCACGATGCGCTGCAACGGCGCTGTCGAAACGGGCCTCGTCCAATGCGTCGGGACCGGAGCGACCGAGGTCCAGAACCGCCAGCGCGTAGCCGACGAACATCGCGATCAGGGCCGCATCGATCAGGACCGGTGCCAGCAGCACCAGCACAACGATGCCGAACGGCGGGAGGGCGTGAAGCCAGCGGGTACGGCTTACCACCGCATCATCGCTGTGAATCAAGCTGCGAAAGCTCGCCAGCACCAGGGGCGGAAGGCAGCTTGCCACCACCGGCAGCAAATAGCGTAGTTCCTCGACGTGGTACCCCCAACGCAAACCGACCACGACCGACTGCAAGGCGCAGACGCCGATCAAAGTCAGAAACGCCCAATTCCCCGTTGAGTTTTCCTTGCTGCGCAGCACCGCACCAAGGAGCAGCAGAAGCAGAAATGCGACAACGAACGGCAGCGGAATGAAGATCAAGACCTGTCCCACCCAAGACAATGAATGCAGCGACAATGGCCCAAATCATGATCGAGGACGACCTCAATCGCGATCGAGGAAGCGCCAGAACACGGCATCTGCAATCCATCGCCGGTCTTCTTTTGCAACCGAGCGAGATGCCATGGACCCCTTCCGCGCCCTTTCTGCCATCGCACTTACCATCACCCTCACCTCACCCTGCCTGGCCGCCGAAGTCGGCATGCGCGAGATAGGCGTGCCAGCACCCGAACGCGGACGGAGTCTCGCGGTTACCGTGTGGTATCCCGCCGAGGCAGGCGGCCAGCCGGTTCTCGTCGGCGACAACAAGGCGTTCAAAGGTTCGTCGGCATTGATGAACGCGCCGGTCGCCAAAGGCCGCTTTCCGTTGATCGTGATGTCGCACGGCTCCGGCGGCCGCATTCAAGGCATGAGCTGGTTCGCCACCGAATTGACCAAGGCAGGTTTTATCGTGGCAGGCCCCAATCACCCCGGAACCACCAGCGGCGACTCGACGCCGGCCGATACGCCAAAGCTCTGGGAACGCACGTCGGACCTGTCGGCGGTGATCGACATGATGACAGCCGATCCCTCCTGGAGCGACGCCATTGACGCCGACAGGATCGGCGTCGTCGGTTTCTCACTCGGCGGCGCTGCCGCGATGGAAATCGCTGGCGCTCGGGCAAACCTCGAGGCCTACGCCCGCTATTGCGACACGTATGAGGAAAGGGATTGTGCCTGGTATGCGGGCGGCCAAGCGTATGTCAATGACGAGGCCGTGAAAGTCGACAAGGTCGATTTGCGCAAGATCGACAGGACGCGCTTCGAACAGTCAAACCTTGATCGCCGAATCAAATCGGCCGTGCTGATCGACCCGGGCCTTGCTCAGGCCTATGACGAGCCAAGCCTCAGGAAAATCACGATACCCATGAGCTTCATCAATCTTGGCGATGCTGGGACCATTCCCGAGGCGGTGATTGCAGACCGCTTGGCGACGCTGACGCCGAAGGGCACGTACGCGTCCGTTGCCGGGGCCGTTCACTTCAGCTTCCTGCCGGAGTGCAAGGAAGGTGGGGCCGAGCTGCTGAAGTCGTCGGGAGAAACTGATCCGATCTGTGAGGATGGCGGCAACCGACCGCGCGCAGACATCCATTCCGAGCTGGCCCACCTCGTGATCACAGCCCTGGGCCAAAATCACTCGCATTCTGGCGTCCGCTAACCGCCCGTTGCTGGCTTCTAGAACCAATGTCGGTTCAACTGCGTCAGGAAATCTATCCTCGTTCTGATGACGTGCTCAAAACACTGCATCGCAACACTTTGCGCCACCGCTTTCACGGTCACCGACCTGGATTCGATCCGGCACGTTATTCTCGGTTGGCTGCAGGTTTGAGATGATCATGAAGCCGCCCGCCGCACCGTCAAAGAGTCTCTCGATATGCAGGACGATGCCGCCTGGGGGCGCTGCCAGCGAGGCCAGCCCGAAGTTCTTATTGGTGGGAGTTCCCGAACTGCCATCGTGGCGAACCTAGTCCGATGTCGAGCAAGGCGCTCCCATTTGGAAGCTTAATTGGACCCTGGCAGACCAGAATTCAAAGCGGTCGTGCCGGCTCAATCGACGGATATTCTAGAATTTGCGACCGCCGGTCGATACGACTCTGACCCGACTTAGGTGCATATCAGACAAGAAACTAATCTCGAGCTTCTCGAACCGCTCGATGCAGCGAACCATGACCTTACCTCTGGCGAGAGATATAGCAAAAGCTCTCGCCAAAGCCTGGATAGGCGTTCTAGTTGGCAGTAGCCTTCTGGCCGCGTTTTGATGCTTTAGCGTTCTCAGCGCGTTTCTTGCCCAGCCCCATTTTCTTGGCGAGTGTCGACCGAGCCGCGGCATAAGCAGGCGCGACCATCGGATAGTCGGCCGGAAGTCCCCATTTTGCCCGATATTCGTCGGGGGTCAGATTGTAATGCGTTCCAAGATGTCGCTTCAGCGATTTGAACATCTTTCCATCTTCGAGGCAGATCAAATAGTCATCCGTCACTGACTTTTTGACCGAAATAGCGGGCTTCGGGGCCTCCACGGCAGCAGGAACAGCAGACTCTTTGCCGAGTTTGCTGAGCGACGCATGAATTTCAGCGATCAAACCAGGCAGCGAAGCCGCCGGAACGGCATTGTTGGAAATGTAAGCTGACACGACATCAGAAGTCAGCCGGACAAGCGCATCATCGTCTGCAATAGGCACTGTTTTCTCCGTTACTTCACCCCCGATCCGGGTTTAACGAACTCATCCAGCAATGCAACAAGCTTCGTAGCCGTTGGTTCCAACTGGAACTAAAGAGGCAGCCAGAGAGAACGACACGCTCAGAAGAAAAACGCCAATCTTGGTGACGGAGAGCACTGAATTCGGGGTGTCGTTGCTGGCATCGTCCGCCGACACCCCGTCGATGCCAGGGCGAAATTACCGATGCCCGATCCGACCGCTCTCATCGACTGCAACGTCTACGTATGAACCCTTCTAAATACCCACGGTAGGGTTTAATATCGGATCGAATGAGTTAATATCGAACCACTTGACTTGATATCGGATCAGCAAGGAGGCCTCATGGCAAGATCAAGGCGGCAAAGCGCGATCCGCAATCCGCTGACGGATATCTTTGGCGTGGATTCCAACGTCGCCGTCCTGCGCGAACTCGTCCGGCATGGTGCGGCTCTGTCTAACTCCGACATCCAGAACAGGTCTGGACTATCCAAAAGCAGTGTCAGACTGGGAATTATCTCACTGGAACAATCGGGTATCGTAGTGAGCGAGGGCTCCCGGGCAACGAAACTCCACCGCTTCAATGAAACGCACTTTCTGGCTCCGCAGATTGCGGCCCTCTACGATGCCGAGAAGAACAGATTTACCGAGATCATCGACACAGTTCGAAACAGCGCTGGAGATCGGCGTTCGCTGCTCAAAAGCCTTTGGATTTATGGAAGCGTTGCCAGGAAGGAAGATGGGCTAGAAAGCGATCTCGACATCGGCCTAATTGCGGACAAGGAAAATCTGTTGGGCGTAGTGGAGACGGTCAGGGAAAACCTGCGGGAACCGGCCACAAGACTCGGCTTTCTTCCGAACGTCGTCGGGCTTGACTTGGAGGATGTGGCGCAGCTCGCCCAGCAGGCCGATCCTTGGTGGTCGACCACTATACAGGATGCCGTAGTCCTTGTAGGTGATAGGCCCGAAAACGTGCCCAACCATGGAGGGAGCAACGTACATGGTTAGAACGGGTTCGACGAAGAAGAAGGACGCCGCCTATGCCTCCGCGCGGCTTGTGCTCGCTCGAGGCTTCCTCAAGAACGCACGCAATAGCATTACCGTGGCCGATCTGGGAGACATCGGAAACCCCACGATGTCGACGGTTATCAACTGCGTCATAGCTTATGCGGACGTGCTCACCGCCAAATACAAGGGCGCGATTAACCAAGAAGACCACCAAGCTGTGGTGAAGCTGCTTCGCGCCGCGCTGGGAAAGGACCTGCCGTCGAAGCAGGAATCGAATCTTAAGGCTCTTCTGGAACAGAAGGACGAAGTTCAATACGGTTCGAGGGTGAAGACTCACGCCGATGCCCAGAGGGCTCTCGAGAGATTGGAAGAGTTCGCCAAGTGGGCAGAGGAAATGTACGCCCGGTAGCAGAGGATTGCGGTTCGTTTGGGACTGCCGAGATGACTTCCCGCCGCTTTGGTGGACTTTGCTACGTAATGCGGGAGTGAAGGTTGAGACAGGTTGCTTTTGCCAATGTGTTGGCGCACCGTCTGTCCGCCTCGATCTTGTGGGCACCGCTGCGGGCCTTGCTGCCGCTGTGAAACGCGACGGGAGTTCCAAACCTCTCATTTCCACCCCTCGCGGTCGTTCCCCATAGTGTAGAAACGAGATAGCCTCCCCTTATGAGCGAAGAGGAAATTTCGTTGGCGGGCGGTCGTATCACGTCTGGCGTTGTTCGTTTAGGCGACACGGTCCGCCGTCCAATCCGAGGCGACCCTACCTGCGCTCACGGCTTGCTGACACACCTGGAAGAACAGGGCTTTGACGGCTCGCCACGGCTCCTTGGTATCGATGAGCAGAACCGTGAGATTATGACCTACCTGCCCGGCGACGTTCCAAGCGATCTGGGTCATTTTGCCGATTTTCAGCTTGCTGCCGCTGGGGCACTGCTAAGGCGGTTCCATGATGCAACGGCGAACTTTACCGAGGTCCGCGAGCGCAATGCCGAAGTGATGTGCCACAACGACTGGGCACCGACAAACGCTGTATTTTGTGATGGTGTGCCCTATGGGATGGTCGACTTCGACACGATCGCTCCCGGTCTCCGCCTATGGGATTTGGGTTATTCAGCCTTCACCTGGCTCGACCTTGGCAATCCCGACTATACCGGTGACGAGCAGGTGAGACGCCTATCTGTGCTTGCTGACGGATATGGGTTGGCAAACTGCTCTGCAGCGCAGATCGCCGGTTACGCAGTCGCACGACAGACGGCCCTTGCTGTGTCGGGGCGTGTGCAGGGCAAGAAGGAGATGGTCGATTGGGCCGCATCCGCCGCGTCATGGACCGTCCTCAACGTGACCGAGCGCATAAGCCCGACCGGCTACGATTTGCGTTTTACCGTGTAGGTCGCCTTTTTAAACCGGTCGCTTGCCCGAAAGCAGCTGCAATACCGCTGACCAACAACCGGACTATAGCGCCACATAGTGGGCGACAACGCCGGCGATACCGACATCAAAGACAAGTATCGATTTTGCATCTGTCGTCATGGGCTCGCGATCAGTCGCAAGCAATAATGGATTTTGATGACAGATTGATCCGCAGATGTAAGCCGGCGTGGTGCCAAGCATGCTCGCCATCGGGCGGTGGACATAACCGCTGGAGATCGCCAATGGCTTGACCGGTGATCGGTCAAGCATGGAAGCGAGGTCATGCGTACCACGACACGCGGATTCGTCTAGAGGCTCAATCCCGCTGGGGAATACGTGCTGATGCGTGAACAGCAGCGCGCGTCGATGCGCCGCCTCCAGAAGCGTCTTCTCCAGCCAAGACAAATGCGGTCGAGCGTCACCGTGATGGTCACCATCGATCGTAACATCGAGGCCCACGATCAGAAAATCGCCTGCAGGAACGGCGAAATGCATAGCATCAGGACCTGTCCAGTAGTTCACATGATTGAAAGCTGCCCGCATCAGTGCGCGCTGATCGGAATTGCCAGGGAGTAAAAAACACGGGCAAGCGAGGCGGCGTGTGATGCGGTCGATCTCGCGGTAGCCATCCTCCCAGCCATCCTCGACCAGATCGCCCGAGACCACAGCAATGTCAGGCCCGATCTGTCGCAGCCAATCGATGGCTCGTCCAAGATCGTCGACATTATTGTTGTCGGTCCGCGCGTGAACATCGCTTAGCTGGGCAACTAGCATTGAGCCTCCTTGGTAATTCGACTCGTCGAAATAGCCATGAGCGGGTCAGTTAACCTCTACGCATTTGCCTGTGATAACGCTGAGAGTGTTGTCGGATTTTTCGTCGCCATCAACATAGCCAATTCCACGATATTCCTGAAACTGCATGGACGACTCCCTGAACGTGAAGGCGCTTCCAAGCCCCCCACATACGATTTCCAGCGGCTTCGTTGGACGGTTATTGGTCGGCAATCTAGGAATGCCGACGTTGTTCCCGCCTTCCTCACCACGTACGGATAGTTAGAATGCCCGCTGTCTTCAGGAGACCGAACGATGGTGTATTTGCCGTCCGCGGCATTGGAACCCACCAGTTTCCATTCGCTGTTGACCAATCGAGAGTCCGTGACATTTTCGGCTGAACACGCGAAATGCTGCGCGTAAGCAGGAAACACAAACGACAACAAGCAAGCGCCACCCAGCATATTGCGCATCAGGCCGGCCATCTTCTCAACTGCCCTCCCGTATAAATTTTCGGAATCAAATCAAAATGTTCGTCCGCTCGGGGATGTTCTTCACCTGAAGAATGCTTACGACTAAACAATAATTTTTGGGTTTGTCGGTTTTGTGGCACCTCGTCGAGAGTACAGCCGTCGACTTGCCACGCCAATTAGCGTTATCAGCGGCTTCCTATAGGACGCTTATCAAAGTTGGTCGATAGTAACACCGCATCTGTCGCAAATATCCGTCGCAAAATAGACCTTTTGCATCTAACCTTTGCAACATAAATTCATTTGGCTTTCGGGGCAGCCTGTTTGTCGCAGATGTTAGTATATCTGCGAAAACTAGTCCGGCAGTTGGATCAGATGCCTGTCGGTCAGATAACTGCCCGAAGCCACGGCGTCCCGCACGACGAAGGGACGGAGATCAACATTTCGTAAATCAACTAGCGGCAACCAATGCTGTGTCAGATGGGCTTCATTACTAACTACGTCATGCCGATCCAGCGACACCAAGAAAAAGTGCTCCGCCTGCTGAACGACTTGGGCTTGATAGCGGAAATAGTTCTCGACGCAGAAAAGATATTGAGCGGCCACAATGCGGGCATTGGTCTCTTCCTCAAACTCTTTCCGAAGCCGGGTCTCAAAGGTATCGCCCACTTCATATTCCCCACCGATAAAGGCGTAACATGAAGACGGATCGTCAGTAGGCTTCTGAACGAGCACTTTTTCGTCGTTCACAACGATGCCTGCAACTCTCACTCGGGGTATTTGGCGGGAGGCTACCGCCTGGAAAAATTGTTCTTGGGTAAGGGCCATAATCTACCTCCCGTTCGGTTCGCTGCGAAATTCCAGAGTTCTTCATCAATTGAATCGCAGGCTATTGCACGGCACCCAATGCAAAAGTCCAGAAACCCGCTGCGTAGCAGGTTTTAGGCTTTCCGCGACAGTCGCAAAGAAGCTCAAAGCGACCTATGCCCTTGAGGAAAGCTCCGTGCCCAGCCAGTTTAGGTAATCCCTGATCGCAGCTTCATCCCGTTTGCAATACGACCATTTCAGGTGCTTCCGCACTGTGATGAAGCCTGTTTGTTTGAGAATTTCCAGATGCCTGCTGGCCGTAGGTTGTGCGACGGCCAAAGCCTCGGCAATCAATGTCATGCAAACACCGAACTCGACCGGATCGGCTGACCACTGGTGGCCGAAGTGCCTTTGCGGTTCCGCCAGCAGCCGAAGGATCGTCAGACGCTGCTCGCTCGCCATGGCCTTGATTTGTGTTGATCTGTCCATGGCCCTCATCATATTGTCATTTAGCTAAGTTGCAATATGAGCCCTCGCTATGTTGGACCTGCCAAATACCACGATCATTGAAGGCAATGCTGTCCGTTGGGGCAAGGCCGGGGGCGGGCCGCCACTGGTCGCAATTCATGGAACGCCTTTTTCGTCGCAGGTCTGGCGCAGGATCGTGCCACAACTCGAGGACCGCAGGACCATCTACTACTTCGATCTGGTCGGCTACGGGCTGTCCGAGATGCGTGACGGTCAGGACGTGTCTCTGGCCGTGCAGAACAAGGTTCTGGCTGCCCTGTTCGCGGAATGGGGCCTCGAACGCCCGGACGTGCTGGCGCACGACTTCGGTGGGGCCACAGCGCTACGTGCCTATTACCTGAACGGCCTGCGCTATGGTTCCCTGACAATCTTCGACGCTGTTGCCCTCGCCCCTTGGGGGTCCCCTTTGGTCCAGCATGTGCGCAAGTATGAACCGGCCTTTTCTGGGATGCCGGATTACATGCACCGGGCGCTGTTGCGGGCCTACTTGCAAACGGCGGCACACAATCCCTTGCCCGAGCAGGCCATGGACATTTACTGCGCGCCGTGGCTCGGCCCGGTCGGCCAGCCTGCATTCTACCGTCAGATCGGGCAGATGGATCAGAAATATACCGATGAGGTCGAGGGGCGATACGAACGGATGGAATGCCCCGTAACCGTCCTTTGGGGACAGAACGACGAATGGATACCATATGAGAAAGGAGTGGCCCTGGCCGCATCGATCTCTGATGGTGCTTGCATCCCAATATCTGATTCAGGGCATCTGGTTCAGGAAGATCGGCCCGAAGCGATAGTGGCGGCCGTCCTCAAGCAGTTCAGCCAGAGCTAACGGCGCACCATCCACAAAGCCGACCGATTTCGACATCGATATCTGCTTGGATTCCACATTTCGGTTATTCCCATCACTGTTGGCGGTGAATGATTGCGGTTGTCCTGAGGTTGGATATGCTTCACCAAGGTGGACCTCAATTGGGGACATGTGGTGCGCTTCTGTTCGGCATGGTCGAGTATATTTCTGGGTCTTTGGGCGTCGATTTCTGCCGCCCAGGCCGCGGTCACCATTGACAGGCTATCAGAGGCCGGATCGCAAACCATCCTTGTAATTCGGGGTCAGTTTGAGTTCACGGACAAGCCGGAAGCGCTGGCAGCAGAAGTCGTGGCATCGGGCGCGCATGTTGTTACTTTCGACAGCAACGGTGGCAACGTTCACGCGGCCATGGCCTTTGGCCGTGCGATCCGGAGGCTGGGACTTGAGACGATCCAGTTGCGTGCGGCGGAATGCGCCTCGGCTTGCGCGCTCGTTTTCGTCGGCGGTGTCCGCCGGACAGCGGAACCTGGTTCGATCGGCGTCCACCAATCCTCGTTCTCTGATGACGCTCCGGTTACGGGCCACGAGGCTGTGGCTGCCGTACAAGCGCTAACAGCGGATATCATGACCTACCTCATCGAGATGGGGGTTGATCCGAAGCTGCTACAGTTGAGCCTTTCGACCCCCAGTTCGGACATACGGTACCTGACGGCCGGCGAAATGGCGCAGTTTGGTGTGACAACTTCCGCACCAGCGAGCAACCAGAGCGTCTCCACCGCGCCTAATGTCGCTGCACCGATCAGGCAGGTGCCAACAGTTAAAGTTGACACCTCGAGCATTATTCGGGCCTTGCGGTTCGTCGCCGCCTATCACGACGCGTGGTCGCGCCCGAATTCCCAGGCGCTGGCTTTCATGAACTCGGCATACGCCGAAAGAGTGAATTTCTACGGGAAGGAGGTGTCGCGAGACGATGTCCTCAAGGAAAAGGCGACATTCGCTGAACGGTGGCCGAGGCGTGCTTACAGCGTGAAGCACGGTTCTGAACAGGTAATCTGCGACCCGACGTGTACCGTCAGCGGGCTCGTGGAATGGTTCGCAGATAGCCCCAAGCGCGCGAAGTCGTCTTCTGGAGCGGCCACCTTCACCTTGGTCTGGGACCCGGCAACAAGCAAGATCATCTCCGAAACCGGAAATGTCGTGGCTACGGACCGAAAGGCCCATGATCCAATTCGGATAGTCTCACAGTGGCAGGACCAGAATGGCGATTGTCGGGGTGGGCCAGGCGATTCTGACGAAACCTTGAAAGCCTGTGACCGTCGCGAAGCAATCGGAGCCAAGCTTGAGGCGGTGGGCTGGTGTTATGGCCGCGAAGGAGAAAACGGCTACCAGATGGATTGGCACATCTGCGGACGATGAGGCGGCTAGTTGGCCTCTGGCAGGAGTTTTCCGGAAGCCCCCTTCTGACAAAATTCGCCCCTTGACTCTATTTATACGTTCTGTTTTTGTTCGCCTCATGAGCACGAACCATACGCACTCCATACGAATACGTTGATCGGTAACGCCGCCGTCGCGCGGCACCGGACAACATGTTTGTATGTGAGGAAGTTATGGGTATCGCACAGCGCGCGATGACGCTTCGCGCCAGCAGAAAATTGGCGTCGACCTTTTATCCTTCAGCCGCCATCAAGTGTATCGGGCTCCGTCGGTACCGTTCTCAATCGGCGCGCGACGTGGCCTGTCTGCTCGACGTGAACCCTTCGATCACCGCCTGGAAATGCATGCCGACCGCGTTTGACTGCGCGGGGCAACCGCACGTGCCCGATTTCGAAATCTTCAACGTCGAAGGTGGCAGCACTTTCGTCGATGCCCCGGATCGGAGGGGTGCCTCGTATGCACCGACGGTTGAAGCGGCGGTAAAAGCTAACAACGGTCGCTATCACCCCTTGGCGAACGAGGAGGTTTATAGCGGCTATCGACTTCGCAACGCCAAGGACCTCCTCCGATACGGGGACCACATCACCCCTCTCGGGGATCGGCTTCGGCTACTGGCCGGTCTCGATGAGCACGGATCGCTTCCGTTCTCCGAATGCTTGGCGGCGTTTCAAGAGACACGTGCCGTTGCCGGCATGGCGTCACTGATCCTGCACGGCTTTATCGAGGTGGACCTCGACGAGGCACCGATCGGCCCCGAGACATTGGTGCGGCGAATACCCCGGTGAACTGACGCTCCGCCTCCAGTCATCACCGAGAGTAAAGCCATGACCCGCGATTCCAGTAAGCTGCGCAATGAGCGCAAATCCTCTTTCGATCTGCCCGTCGCCGTCGCGAAATGCGGAATCAGAAACGCGCTGCGACCCTTCCTCAGACGTGCAGATGTGTGCTTCGTTGCCATTCTCGTCCTCGAGAGAAGCGAGGATGTTACCTATTACGATCGCGCAGCCACTGAGCTGCTCGCAAGTGACCATCCCTTCGACGACCAGGGAAACGACATGGTCATCGTGACAACGGTCACGGAGAACGAAAACCATGTGAACAATCGGCATGCGCTAACCAAGGTGCGGTACGCCCGACGCGCCGTGGTATTCGTGCCGTCATTGGAGTGTGTCTCGCAGAGCCTGCTCCTCGCTGCCGACCACATCGCCACGGTTCCTGCGATCAGGCCAGAGCACTATCTAGTCGCGGCCAGAGAGATCGAATTGCAGGGCATGACCCGGGCGATTGCCGAATTCCTGGCAACACACAGTTTGGACGATCTCAAAACCGCCATCCGGCCACAGCGACCTTTGATGAACGCTGTGCGACGATTGCGAAAGCAGATTGCTGCGCCCCATCTTGCAGCCGATGCAGTCAAAGAGCCATCTGCAACTAAACAGTCGTCCCTCAGGCTGGAAGACACGCACGGCTACGGCCAGGCGAAGAGTTGGGGGCTTCAGCTTGCTGAAGACATCCGCGCCTGGAAAGCCGGCGTAGTTGCTTGGGAGGACGTTGATCGCGGCGCGCTGCTGTTTGGGCCTCCAGGCTGTGGGAAAACAACGTTCGCGAGGGCGCTCGCTGCGAGTTGTGGGATGGACCTGGTGGTGGCATCCGCAGCGCGCTGGCAAGCCCGCGGTCATCTCGGGGATTTCCTCAAAGCCATGCGGGCCAGCTTTGATGAGGCGAAGAAGAAGGCACCCGCCATTCTCTTTTTGGACGAGTTCGACTCCTTCGGTGACCGTGACGCGGGCGGCAATCACGAAAACCGGGACTATCAAAGGCAAGTCATTAATGGGCTTCTGGAGGCGCTCGACCCTGCCGAGGGCAGAGAAGGTGTCGTCGTTATCGGAGCAACCAACCATCCGGATGCCATCGATCCCGCCCTGCTGCGACCGGGCCGGCTTGAAGTCACAATTGAAATTCCCCTCCCGGATGACGAAGCGCGGATCGCGATCTTGTGCCAGCACCTTAAAACCGATCAGGTAGCTGGCGATCTCTCCTTTCTAATCGCATCGACACGTGGATGGAGTGGTGCGGGGCTTGAAAAATTGGCCCGGGACGCTCGCCGGCACGCTCGTCGTCGCGGCGGGCAAGTGATTGCAGATGATATCTGCGCAGTTCTCCCCGCAAGGCGGAGGCTTACAGACGAGGAAATGCGCCGCGTCGCCGTTCATGAAGCCGGTCACGCGCTAGTCGGGGTTCTGTTGAACTACGAGGAACTCATGGAGGTGTTCATCGACGACCATGTCGCGGAACACACCACGGTTGCCGTCCTCGGAAAAACGAGGTTCAAAGAGCAAAGGCGTATTGCGCGCACGGCCGCTTACCTCAGGGACCAGATCGCCATGACCATGGGCGGCATGGCAGCGGAGACCATTGTCTTCGGCAACCACTCTTCGGTCGCCGCCGGCGATTTCGGTTCCGATCTTGCCGTGGCTAGTGACGTCGCAACGATCCTCGAACGACGCATGGGGTTTGGTTCAAGCCTTGGGTTCCAGTTCGGGCGAGGACGTCGTCCGCTCGAGGAAATGCGCGAACGCGATCCAGAACTGCGCGAACTCGTCGATCAGCATCTCAAGACCGAACTTCAGCGAGCCATTTGCCTGCTCGAACTTCATCGCGAACAACTAGACCTGATTGCCGAGGAATTGGTTTCCGAGCGATCGCTGTCAGGGGATGACGTTTTGCGAATCATGTGCGCTGGGCGAAGCTCAGAAAACCCGGTTTGCTTGATGGGTGCTGCGTCGTGAGCGTCTGGAATTGGTTCGGCACGGTTCGATCCTGGCTTGCGGCCAAATGGCGTCGCAGATTCGAAGGTGATAGGCCGTTGGGCAAAGCTCTCGACGAGGAAGGATTTCAGCCTCTGGGAAGGCGCATAGTCATCGGTCGTCGGCCAGGTCGAACCCCGGGTTCTTCGGACCGCTTGTAGGCACCCAGTCGCTTGGCAATTTGTGCGCAGGTTCGTCGGGGAAGCGTCGTGCCCTCTCTTCCTGGACTCTCCGCTCTCGCCAAACGGGTCCGCCGACGTGCCATGGGGCTTCCTCTGTGCAAAAGTCGGCCGCCAATCGCTGCGGGATGTGAAACTCCGCATCCCAGACAGCCATGATTTCCATCATTTGAATTGCTGGGTCATCTACAGAAGTTTGATGGCTCGGTGCACCGCCCTGCCAAACCGTGACCTTCAACGTACCGACCGGCCATTGCACAACCATCCTCGACGCAATCCGCTCGGACAGGGGGTAGCGTCCCTGCTTTTTCCAAATGCCGGCACGAAGTGCACGCCCAATTGACGGGTATGCCACGTCAACCACCGCCATAGTTGGCGAACTCGTGACATCATCCGCCGTTGCAATTGCTCGATCTCGACGACGGAAGAACGCAATCGCTTTGTCGGGAGTAACCTGCCCATAATAAATCCATCCCCCCTCGCCAGCTATTGCGTAGAGGGTTCCAGCTTTCATATCGGCTTTGGCTACGTGATCACATTCGAACATGGCGTAACGTGATCCGCGCCGTAAAGAACGTCAACGGTGCAGAAAGTGACCGGCGGTTAAACGCCACCTCGCACAGCTATTCTGATCGGAATTATTTGTGCCTGTGCCGATCGACCACTTAACGGCAGCCATTCTTCCTGCCGATGATGCATTTCACAAAATAAACGCCTTCCACGAACGTGTGACGGTCGCCATTGACCTCTAGGACGAGATCGCTTCCGAAATCCAGGAAGCGCACCTCCGGCAGTCCGTCAGCGCTGATCCCTGTCGCATCCTGATAACGCGAAGGGAAAGGAAGGAACCTCGATTGCGGGGGCCGCCTTCATGCCCTGTGGGTGTCTTGAACCGCCGCACAGAGTGATTCTCGCTGAACCAGCCCGGCCGGTCATTGTCTAGAATCGCTCGTTTTCTTGCGAACGGTTCGTCCTGCTTGCCTGCGGTAGGCGATTGATGGACTTCCGTCGCGTATGCGAGGCGTCGGATATTGTTTTGAAACGATCAGAACGGGACGTGGATGACATATCGGACACCATGGCAAAGCCAATGGTGCCATCGGGCCGCGCAAGCCACTCTCTCAGGATTCAGCGATTTTGGCGTCAGATTCCTTGATTCGGGCCCTTAGAGACAAACCTGTCAGGCTCACAGAGACACACCAAGGGCCTGCAGAGACAAACCTTCGAGTCGCTGACAGCGGCGAAGGATCCAGATTGTCGGGAAATCAACGGGGTGGAATGGTGCTGCCAGAGAGGATTGAACTCTCGACCTCTCCCTTACCAAGGGAGTGCTCTACCACTGAGCTACGGCAGCGCCCCGAGTGCGGCGGACTTCTGCCACAGGAATTCCGATAGTGCAAGTTATGTCTGACGGTTCTTTGCGATCTTTTTTGCCGGACACGTCGCAGCCACAATGATATGTATGTCCTTCGCTCTTCACGATCGAACAAGGGGACACGTTCGGACCGGCCGCCATGACTGCGAAAGATAGCAAGACGCCTTCCACAGCACAGAATCAGCGGAAGGCGCGTTTGGCGGAGGAATTGCGAGCGAATCTCCTGAAACGAAAGGCGCAGGCGCGCTCGCGCCGCACCGGCGACGCCGACGACAGGCCGGAAGGCATCTCGGCCGCGGGGAAGGACGAGCGAAAATGACAAGTCATTGTTAGCCGGGCAGCGCAACTTTCGGTCGAACTGGCCGTTCTTGAACGGCTTTTGAGCATGGTCTAGACGGACCGCAACGATAAATCAGACCAGGCTGGGCATTCGCCCGGAGAAATGATTCGAATGGATCGCATCAGAATCGTCGGCGGCAACCATCTCGAGGGCCGCATCCCCATTTCGGGCGCCAAGAACGCAGCCCTCCCCCTCATGATCGCGTCCCTGCTGACGGACGACTCGCTTACGCTCGAGAACGTGCCGCATCTGGCAGACGTGGAGCAGCTCATCCGCATCCTCGGCAATCACGGCGTCGACTACACGGTCAACGGCCGGCGCGAGCGCCAGCATGAAGGCTATTCGCGTACCATCAATTTTTCGGCCCGCCAGATCGTCGATACCACCGCACCCTACGAACTCGTCTCCAAGATGCGGGCGAGCTTCTGGGTGATCGGGCCGCTTCTGGCGCGCATGGGCGAAGCCAAGGTCTCGCTGCCCGGCGGCTGCGCAATCGGTACGCGCCCGGTCGACCTCTTCATCGACGGCCTGCAACAGCTCGGCGCCGAATTGGACGTCGAGAACGGCTATGTCATCGCCAAGGCGAAGAATCGCCTCCGCGGCAACCGAATCGTGTTCCCGAAGGTGTCGGTCGGCGCCACACACGTGCTGATGATGGCCGCAACGCTCGCCCGTGGCGAGACGGTGCTGGAAAACGCCGCGCGCGAGCCGGAAGTCGTCAATCTGGCCGAATGCCTGATCGCGATGGGCGCCAAGATCTATGGGGCCGGCACCTCGACCATCACCATTCAGGGCGTGGATGCCCTTTCGGGCGCGCGCCACCAGGTCATTCCCGACCGCATCGAGACCGGCACCTACGCCATGGCCGTGGCCATGGCCGGCGGCGACGTGGTGTTGGAGGGTGGCCGAATCGACCTGCTGCAGAACGCGCTCGACGTGCTTGCCCAGACCGGCACCGAGATCACTTCCGTCGAAGACGGCATCCGCGTGCGCCGCAATGGCACCGGCATCGACCCGGTCGATGTGGTGACGGAGCCCTTCCCCGGCTTCCCGACCGACCTTCAGGCGCAGTTCATGGGCCTGATGACCATGGCGCGCGGCAAATCGAAGATCACCGAGACGATCTTCGAGAATCGCTTCATGCATGTGCAGGAGCTGGCCCGCCTCGGCGCGCACATCACGCTCGCCGGCCAGACGGCGATCGTCGACGGCGTTACCAAGCTCAAGGGTGCGCCTGTGATGGCGACCGACCTGCGCGCTTCGGTGTCGCTGGTCATTGCCGGCCTGGCCGCGGAAGGCGAGACGACGGTCAACCGCGTCTATCACCTCGACCGCGGTTTCGAGCGTCTCGAGGAAAAGCTGTCTGGCTGCGGTGCGGTCATAGAGCGCATCTCGTCATAAAGGTGCATCCACATCCGCAGAAAAGCGTTTCGGTTGCGTGTGCGATCAAGACCGCATAACACAACGGCTAAGCCCTTAGCGCGGACGCTGATGCGGATATGGACCAGCTAAAACTCGTCGCCCTGGACGACCGGGATCTAGAGATTGTTTCGGCGCATGTTCAGGACGCCGTGATGAAGGTGAGCGGCCTCGAATATGTGGCCGCCACCAAGCGTTTCGTGCTGACCATGAACCGCTTCGCCTGGGAGACCAAGGCAGGCTTCTTCCGCCCGCGCTACCAGCGCCGCAAGAGCGTGCTCGACTTCAACCGCGTGCTCGCCGTTAAATCCGCCGGAATTCGGCGTGATAAGCCTGAGGAAGTGCTGTCGCTGCTGGCGATACGCTTCCGCGAGAAGGAGACCCCGGCCGGCACCATCGAGTTGGACTTCGCCGGCGGCGGCACGATTGCGCTTGAGGTCGAGTGCATCGAGGCGCGGCTGGCCGATCTTGCCGGCGCCTGGGAAGCTAGCTCCCGCCCTGTTCACAAAGCCTGACGAGTATTCTGATTTCCATGGCCATTACCCTCCGCACAACCGACACCGACTTCGAGAAGCGTTTCGCGGCGTTTCTGACCACCAAGCGCGAAACCTCCCCGGATGTGGAGGCCGTGGTGCGCGACATCATCGCGACCGTCCGCGAACAGGGCGACAGGGCGCTGGTGGACTACACGCGCAAGTTCGACCGTGCCGACCTCGATGCGCTGGGCATCGCAGTTTCGCGCGCTGACATCGAGCAGGCATATCGTGACGCCGATCCGTCGACCGTCGAAGCACTGACCTTCGCCCGCGACCGCATTCGCGACTATCATCAGCGCCAGCGTCCCAGCGACGATCACTATGTCGATGCGATCGGCGTGGAGTTGGGCGCGCGCTGGACGGCTGTGGAAGCCGTTGGCCTCTATGTGCCGGGCGGCACGGCCAGCTATCCGAGCTCGGTTCTGATGAATGCCATGCCGGCTCGCGTTGCCGGCGTCGAGCGCATCGTCATGGTCGTGCCGGCATCGGGGGGCACCATCAATCCACTGGTTCTGGTGGCGGCAGACCTTGCCGGCATCACCGAAATCTATCGGGTCGGCGGCGCACAGGCGGTGGCCGCCCTCGCCTACGGCACCGAGACGATCCGCCCGGTGGCCAAGATCGTCGGCCCTGGCAATGCCTATGTCGCGGCGGCCAAAAGGCAGGTGTTCGGCATTGTCGGCATCGACATGATCGCCGGCCCGTCGGAAGTTCTCGTCATCGCCGATGGCGACAACGACCCCGACTGGATCGCCGCCGATCTGCTGGCGCAGGCCGAGCACGACACCTCGGCCCAGTCGATCCTGATCACCGACGATGCCGCCTTCGCTTCGGCAGTCGAAAAGGCGGTGGTGCGCCAGCTCGAAACCCTGCCCCGCGGCGAAACCGCCGCTGCAAGCTGGCGCGACTTCGGCGCCGTGATCCTCGTCGAAACGCTCGACGAGGCAATCCCGCTCGCCAACCGCATCGCGGCCGAGCATTTGGAGCTCGCGATTGCCGATCCGGAGGCCATGCTGCCGCAGATTCGCAATGCCGGCTCGGTTTTCCTTGGCCGCCATACACCCGAGGTGATCGGCGACTATGTCGGCGGCCCGAACCACGTTCTGCCGACCGCGCGCTCGGCCCGCTTCTCGTCCGGCCTCAATGTGCTCGATTTCATGAAGCGCAGCTCCATACTGAAGCTTGGGCCGGAGCAGCTGCGCGCGCTTGCGCCCGCAGCAATCACGCTCGCCAAGGCCGAGGGACTGGAAGCGCACGGCCGTTCGGTTGCCATCCGCTTGAACCTGTAGAGTGAGGGATGCACGATCTCACCCGCAATTGCTCGAGGCTTATCGACGTCGAACTCGACGAATCGATCGGGCGTTCGACGCCCGATATCGAGCATGAACGCGCGGTGGCGATCTTCGACCTGATCGAGGAAAACAGTTTTCAGCCGACAAGCGACGAGGGCAACGGCCCTTATCGCCTGAAACTGTCGTTGATCGATTCGAAGCTGGTCTTCGCGGTTTCGCGCGAAGACGGGACGCCGGTGGTGACGCACATCCTGTCGCTCACCCCCTTCCGGCGGATCGTGAAAGACTACTTCTTGATCTGCGAAAGCTACTATGCGGCCATCCGCAGCGCCACGCCGAGCCAGATCGAGGCCATCGACATGGGCCGGCGAGGACTGCACAACGAGGGCTCGCAGACGCTGAAGGAGCGTCTGGCAGGCAAGATCGACATCGACTTCGACACCGCGCGCCGCGTCTTCACGCTGGTCTGCGTGCTGCATTGGCGGGGCTGACCCTGACCGCCCGCCTTCCCCGCTCCATCCTTTTCGTCTGCGGTATGAACGCGGTGCGGTCGCCCATGGCCGAACTGCTTGCCCGACAGGTCCTGCCGAAAACGACCTTTGTCGCCTCCGCCGGCGTGCGCGTGGGCGAACGCGACCCGTTCGTGGACGCGGTTCTCGCCGAGGAAGGCCTGTCGCTGAACGACCGCCAGCCCAGAACGCTGGAAGAGATGGAAGACGACTATTTCGATCTGATCGTGACGCTCGCGCCGGAAGCGCATCACGCCGCGCTGGAGCTCACGCGCTCCATGGCAGTGGAGGTCGAATACTGGCCGACTGCCGACCCCACAACCGTCGCTGGAACGCGCGAACAGATACTCGCCGCCTATCGCGACGTCCGCGAAAGGCTGAAAGCGCGCATAGGCACGCGTTTCACCGCTTGATTATGCCGAAAAGGCGTATGATTAAGCGTGTTCACAAAGTTCACATAATCATATAGGTTCCGCCGAAATTCGGCCTGGATGCCGAACGCCAATCCAAACCAAAGGTAGAGAATGCCGAAGGAAGAAGTCCTCGAGTTCCCGGGCACCGTGACGGAATTGCTTCCGAACGCGATGTTTCGCGTGAAGCTTGAAAACGAACACGAGATCATCGCTCACACCGCGGGCCGCATGCGCAAGAACCGCATCCGCGTGCTGACGGGGGACAAGGTCCTCGTCGAAATGACGCCTTACGACCTGACCAAGGGTCGCATCACCTACCGCTTCAAATAAGCCACGGCGCCCCCCGCCGGCCGACAGGATTACGATGAGCGCTTTCAAGAAGCTTGTGCTTGCCTCGGCCTCACCGCGTCGGATCGAGCTTCTCCAGCAGGCCGGCGTCGAACCTGACCGCCTCCTGCCGGCGGATGTCGACGAGACGCCGCTGCGCGCCGAACACCCGCGGTCGCTTGCCAAGAGATTGTCCAAGGCCAAGGCCGAAAAGGCCTACGCCTCGCTCAAGACGGAGCCTGACTATTCCGGTAGCTTCGTGCTCGCGGCCGATACGGTGGTGGCGGTCGGCCGGCGTATTTTGCCCAAGGCCGAGCTGGTCGACGAAGCCTCGAACTGCCTGAAGCTGCTTTCCGGCCGCTCGCACCGGGTCTTTTCCGGCATCTGCCTGATCACGCCCGACGGCAAGCTGCGCCAGCGGCTGGTCGAAACCCGCGTGCGCTTCAAGCGGCTGGGGCGAGAGGAGCTGGAAAGCTATCTCGCCTCCGGCGAATGGCGCGGCAAGGCCGGCGGCTATGCCGTGCAGGGGCTTGCGGGCACCTTCGTCGTCAAGATGGTCGGCTCCTACAGCAATGTCGTCGGACTGCCACTATATGAGACTGTGGGCCTTTTGACTGCGGAAGGCTTCCCTGTGCATTTCGGCTGGCTCTCTGGACCGCGCGTATGAGCGGAAACGACATCGACAACAAGGTTACGCCGCTACGGCCCAAGCGCGCTTGCCCCGAATGCGGCAAGCCCTCCACACGCGAGACCTACCCGTTCTGCTCGGTGCGCTGCAAGCAGATCGATCTCAACCGCTGGCTCTCCGGCACCTACGTGATTCCCGGCCGCCCCGGCGAAGAAGAAGATTCGGACGAAAAGCCCGAATAGCGCAACGCGTAGCTGCCCCCTTCCCCCGCTTCGGTCTTTTCGGCTTATCCGTCTTTCAGGCAAAGATCGCCGTTTCCAGCCGTAGGTTGATGCTGTTTCTGAAATAGACAGCGCGACGCCCAAAGATAGGACTGCCGTTCCCGCACCTTGTGCGGTGAGGCTCGCCGCTCTCCGAGCGCTGCGGCGTGCCGATGTGCCATGGCTCAAAAAGCCCCTCCGGTGACGCCTCGGCTTTGCAATTGCCTGTTTTCGCATCGTTTTTGGCTGAGAGCCCCCGCTTTGTCCCCGGCACCATTGTTAGCCGCCGTGGCGTTTTCCGATTTCTTTTCACAATCGACATTCAGGCGCTGGACAGGCGAAAATCTCATGCTATAACCCACCCCGTTTCCAGGGGTTGCCAACACTCCTGCAAGTTGGGGACACGGACTTTCCGGATTTCCCTGTGATGCCCAGATAGCTCAGTTGGTAGAGCAGCGGATTGAAAATCCGCGTGTCGGTGGTTCGAATCCGCCTCTGGGCACCATCACTTTCCAAAGCAAAATCAGCCATTTAGTTAAGACGCGCGACGCCGTTTCGTGGCATTTCATGTCGCAGCGTGTTGCGACCGGTCCCCCGGTTTCACGGGTGCTCGGACCCGACGGAGTCGCTAGGCGAAGCATTCGTGAAGCGGCACGCTGCCTGATCGCCCTTGATAGCAGCATCGCGACCTGTGCCTCGTGCCCCGGAACGCGGCACCCTCTTGGCGGAGGCGAACAGCCGGCAGCGCACGCGTGTCACCATCACGTTGAGCGACTCCGTCTGCGTGGCGCCGGAAACCGGGGCAAGCCCGCCCGCAATAAGCGCAAACTGCGCGCTGTTCCTACCCCTGCATTGCTCTAACGCCAACACACGTACGGTCATCGATTGGCCTCCCGATGAGAGGCAATTCCTGTGGATTTGTGCTCGGAGAAGACTTGCCCACAACTCTTGGTTGCCACACCCTGACCGCAGGCATGGTTAGGCACGGAGTGCGCCCAATGGGGATAAAGCGTTTCCATAAACCAGTGCGTATCCAGGTCGGTCGAATTGACCGCGACCGCATTGTCTTTGACACCCGAGATGCCGCAGAGCTTCTTCTGCACGCCTGGCCGCCCAACTGCGGCAAGAGACGACAGGCGGCCCTGAGAGCCTGCCTTGAGGTCATCAAGGGCAAGAAACCTCCCAGTGTCGCCCGAAAGGCATTCATAGCGGCCGCGCAGGAGGCGCGCGTTCTTCTCGACAAGGACACCCGCGTCTGATCGGCCTCGATGGGGGCGTAATCCGGCCAGTCGAGAACGGGCACTTCGCCGGGCCGAGTAGGATAGCCTTCGCCTGTCCTATCCCCACGATGCCATTCTGCGGACCCATGCCTGTATCAGCCTGTCAGCCAGTATCTCGAGGAAGGCAATTCCTTCAATTCTTTCAGCATCAAAGCGCTGAATAGTGATGCCGAGGTGGCATCACGGCTAACTGGCAGGCTAGATCCGTTGCCTATCCAGCCCCGGCGCAAACGTTCACACCACCGTGAACAGCCGCGCGAAACAATCCGGGAATAAACCCCGCCATTCGCCGGTCTCCTAGGCATGCGCCACGCGAGGCGCGACAGGAGACCAACATGACCTCTCATGACGATTCAGACGACAACGGCATCACCCGGCGGCATGCGCTGGAATGCATGATCTGGGCTGGCACAGGCGTTCTCTGGACCATTTCTGCCGGTGTTCCGGTCTCGCTCAACATGCTCGGCGAGGCACGGGCTGCGCAGGTGCCCTCGAAGGGCTTCACCTTCCTGCAGATTTCCGACAGTCACATCGGCTTCGACAAGGCCGCGAATCCACATGCGATCGATACGCTTAAAGAAGCCATGGCCAAGATCCACGCGCTGCCGGTGAAGCCGTCCTTCATGATCCACACGGGCGACATCACCCATCTTTCGAGGGCCGACCAGTTCGACGCCGCCGATCAACTCATCGGCAGGGCAGGCTTCGACGTGCACTATGTGCCGGGCGAACACGACGTCATCGACGAAGGCAACGGCCGCGCCTATCTCGACCGCTACGGCAAGAACACCAAGGGGGAAGGATGGTTCTCGTTCGACCAGGAGGGCGTGCATTTTGTCGGCCTGGTCAATGTGGTGAACCTGAAGGCCGGCGGGCTCGGCAATCTTGGGGCGGAGCAACTCGCCTGGCTGGCCGACGACCTGAAGGCGGTAAGGAATTCGACGCCGGTCGTGGTCTTCGCCCACATCCCGCTCTGGGCGATCTATCCCGAATGGGGTTGGGGCACCGACGATGCCGCACAGGCGCTTGCCATGCTCAAGCGCTTTGGGTCGGTCACGGTGCTCAACGGGCACATCCACCAGATCATGCAGAAGGTGGAAGGCAACATCACCTTCCACACGGCCCGCTCCACCGCCTTTCCGCAACCGGCGCCCGGCACAGCCCCATCGCCAGGGCCTATGACAGTGCCGCCCGGACAACTGCGCAGCCTGCTCGGCATCACCGATGTCGCGGTCAAGCGAGGCAAGGCTAACCTTGCGATCATCGACAGCACGCTTGCCGAGAAATAGCGGCGCGCACTTGCGTCGTTTCAATGAAAGGAGACCGACATGCTCCGAAAGCAAGTCACCAGGCGGCAGCTTGCCGCCTTCTGTGCCGCGCTCGGCCTGGCCCTGGCTTTGCCGGGGCCGCTTCGCGCCGAAGATGCGGCCCGCGTGAAGATCGATAACTTCGCCTTCACACCGCAAGACCTGACCGTCAAAGTTGGCACCACCGTCACCTTCGAGAATGATGACGACATCCCCCATCTGGTCGTGGCAACGGACAACTCGTTTCGCTCCAAGGCGCTTGACACCGGCGACACATATGCTTTCACTTTCACGAAACCCGGTGAATTTCCCTACTTTTGTGGGCTTCATCCCCACATGCAGGGCAAAGTCACCGTTACCCAGTGAAGGCAGTCGGCAAACCTCTTCCGGAGCGCTGCACGACGTGGCACTGAGCGGCAATTCCTCTGCTGAACGCTTCGGCGAGGTGGTGATGCCTCATCTCGCCGATGCACTGGCGTTTGCGCGCTGGTTGACCGGCAGCCGCGTCGACGCGGAGGACGTCGTCCAGGAAGCCTGCCTCAAGGCCTATGCCGGGATCGAGACCTATGCCGGAGGCAATCCCCGGGCCTGGCTGCTGACCATTGTGCGCAACGTCTCATATACTTGGCTGGCCAAGAACAGGCCGCGCGCGCTCGTCGTCGCCGGCGATCTCGCCGATCTCGATGAACTGACGGCTGGCAAGGAGACCGGGACTGACGATCCCGAAACCCCCGAAGCCGCTTTGATCGCGAAAGCCGACGCGGTGGCGCTTGAAGCGGCGATATCGAACCTGCCGCATCCGTTTCGCGAGGTTGTTGTGCTGCGCGACATCAACGGCCTCGCCTATCGCGAGATCGCGGCCATGCTTGGCGTGCCGCTCGGCACCGTGATGTCCCGTCTGTCGAGGGCGCGCGGGCTTTTGATGTCGGAATTGGGGAGCGAACGATGAGCGAGCAAAACGGCCTGCCGACGAGCCAGACAGACTTGCAATTACTGCTTCATGCGCTCGCAGACGGCGAACTCGACGCCGCGACCGGCCTGGCGATCGAGCGGCGCATGGAGGGCGATCCGGCGCTGGTCGCCGAATATGCGCGCATCCTCGCACTGCGAACGGCGATAAGCAGCTTGCCACGACCCGAAGTAAGCGATGCATTCAAGGCGCGCATTGCAGTGCTAACTGATGGCGCGAAGGCAGCGGAGCGGCCTACGGAGCAACGGTTCGGCTCTTTCGACTGGCGTGCCATGGCAGCCTCGATCCTCGTCACGGCAGTCGTCGCCAGCGGAGGGACCTATTGGGCGACATCGCGCGGCGCGCAGAACAGCTTCGTTGGCGAAATGGCCAGCGCCCAGCAGCGCAGCCTGCTCGCCGCAAGCCCGGTGGATGTTGCTTCCTCCGACCGTCACACGGTGAAACCCTGGCTCGACGCGAGGATCGGCATGTCGCCGCCGACGATGGACCTTTCGAAGGACGGATATGTCCTCCTCGGCGGCAGGGTGGAGGTCATTGGGAACAGACCAGTGCCGGCCCTGGTTTATCAGCTTCGCAAGCATCTCATCACGCTGATCGCGGAGCCGCGCGAAACCGGAAGCGAACCGGTCCCGGTTGCCAAGGACCTTTCGATGGGCGGCTTCTCGCTGATCCATTGGACGGAAGGCGCCTTTTCCTATTGGGCGATATCCGACATCAGTTCGTCCGAACTCCAAGATTTCGTGACTCGGTTTCGTGCCGCGGCGGCTGCGGCCTGAACCTGGCGAGATCGAGTGCCCGGTCGCAAGGCTGGTTCACTTGCTTCAGCACCTTCGACCAATTGGCTAATGCTTCAACCGTCCAGAGAGGTTGAGGCATTTGTCCATCTCACCTATCGTTTTTCTGAAGATGCGGAACGATTGCTTCGGCGGAAGACAGCGTCAACTTGATAAGAGTTTCAGCCCCGGCGCTATATTGATCGGCAGCTAACGCCTGCCAATTTCTTCGAAGCACTCCCGCATCGGTAGATTGGAGTTGGCGGCGTCCATCCGAGGAGCTGGCAGGGACCTTCTTCGGCTTTTTCAGGTTCATCGTGACGGCTGCGCCGCCAACTGCAAGAAACGTCGAAGCAATCGAGACGATTTCGGCATAGTATATCGTTCGGTTGGCGGGGGTTAATATAGCGAGCGAGATAGGGAGCACCGTCACATGGCAACGAATGAAACAAAACGTTTTGAGGCCACGCTGACCGCGTTGCGCGGCATTGTCATGATTGCGGCAGGCGTACTGGCATTTCTTTTTCCCGAACAGGCGGTCAAATTCGTGCTGCTGGCAGGCGGCGTCCTGCTTCTGGTGGACGGGGTGCTGGGCCTCGCTTCGAGCGACTTTTCGAGCCGCCGCGACGCGACGTTCTGGCTGGCGCTGGTGCGAAACGTGGTCTGCATCGTCGCCGGGCTGATCGTTCTGGGCAACGGCATACTCACCAATGTTTTCACGCTCGGCTTCCTCGCCGGCCTCGTCGGCCTGCTCGCGATCATCGCAGGACTTGTGGAGATCGTGTCGGGCCTGATGGATCGCGAGCGCTATTCCAGCGCCACACCGGCGATGGTGAGCGGCGGCCTCTATGTGGTGTTCGGTCTTGCGCTTCTGTTCATGCCGCTGTCGAGCGCGGCCACATTGATCCGCGTCGTGACGATCCTTATCATCGTCTACGCGCTCAGCCTGCTCTATCGTGCCTGGCGGATCCGGACTGTCGGGTAAGTCGGGAGTGGCCGTCAGATGCTGCGCGGGCCGGCGCATAGATCGGGCGAGCGGATGAAGCCCATAATTGATCCGCGCCTTGGCGACATCGAAGACGACGCTTCGAGCACCAAGAAGCGTTCGCTCGTTGCGATCGCCGGCAGCATGCTGATTGAAATCAGCCTGTTCAAGCTGGCATTCGCGTGGATACTGCTGCTCCTCGTTCCGGGCCTTGTGCTCGGCCTTCTGCCGATCGCGGCAGGTATGTGGTTGCAGACGCTGACTGATCGCGTTCTCTCGCCCCTCGACGGCGTTGTACCGCTCACGATCCTTCTGCTGGTGCTGGCCGTCGGCTGGTATGGCGGCCGGGCCTTCCTGAGGCTTGCCGAATACAGCTTCTGGTCGCTCACCTCGCTTGTTGTCCAGCCGGGCTACGGCGCCAGCAGGGAGGCGCTGCGGCAGCTTGCGGAGCGGTTACTTCCCGCCAATGCCAGCCAGACAACCCGTGCAGCATTGCGCGCCGGCGCGGCCGCCGTCGCCGGCGTACTCGTCTCGGCCTTCGCGCTCATCATCTTCTTCCTCGTCTGGCCGGCCACCCACATCTTCGGCGGGCTCAACGAGATCAGTTCCGCCAGCCGGTTGGTGAGCGTCGCGCTGGCAAACAGCCTGGCCGTCGTCAGCGCTTATCTTGCGGCCGGCTCGCTCATCTGGGGGCTTGCCGACAGTACGATGCCGCAGCCGCGCGACCTCGAGCATTTCGACACCGCGCCGGAAGACGCACGCCGCTGGCGCGTCGTCCACCTCTCGGACATCCACATCGTCGGCGAACACTATGGTTTCCGCGTCGAGAGCGGGCGGGCCGGCGCGCGCGGCAACGAACGGCTACGCCGCCTCTTCAAGCGGCTGGAAGAAATCGATCAGGCCAATCCGCTCGACCACATACTGATCACCGGCGACATTACCGATGCCGGAAGATTGTCGGAATGGGCGGTTTTCTTCTCCGTAATCGAGGCTCATCCCAACCTCGCGAACAGGGTTCTGATCATTCCCGGCAACCACGACCTCAACATCGTCGATCGCGCCAACCCTGCCCGCATGGATTTGCCGACCAGCCCCAATCCGCGGCTGCGCCAACTGCGCATGCTTTCGGGCATGGAATTCGTCCAGGGCGACAGGGTGAGCGTCGTGGAGCGCGACAGCGGCGCAATCGCGACCACCCTCGCCGCTGCGACCGAGCCATACCGCCCCGACATCGAGCGCTTTGCCGACGCGGCCCGCCCGTTGCTGTCGCGTAGGCTGACCGAAGCGTGGAACGGCGCCTTTCCCATGATCGTACCGCCAGAAGGCGAAAACGGACTCGGCATCGTTCTCTTCAACTCGAACGCCGCCACACACTTTTCCTTCACAAACGCGCTTGGTCTTGTCTCGGCCGAGCAGGTGCAGGCCTTCGAGCAGGTCGCAAAAGAGCACCCACGTGCCGGCTGGCTGGTGCTTTTGCATCACCATGCCATCGAATATCCGCGTGCGGTGAAAAAGCTGTCGGTGCGGATCGGAACGGCGCTCATCAATGGCAACTGGTTCCTGCGCCGCCTAAAACCGTTCGCCGGGCGTGCGGTGCTCATGCACGGGCATCGGCATGTCGACTGGATCGGGCAATGCGGCGGGCTGCTTATCGTCTCGGCGCCATCGCCGGTGATGGAAGCGACCGACGATATGACGACCGGCTTCTACATCCACACCGTCGCGGTCACCAACGGCGGCGAACTGAAGCTGCTATCCCCGGAGCACATCGAGCTGCCTGGAGAGCCCCACAAATGAGAATGCCCTTTTCGAAGAAGGCTCACATCTTGCAGCGTCGATATGAGAACGCCATTGTCGGATAGCTGGGATCAAATCTCTCGAAGGTGTCGTTGCCAGTTATCTTGAACGACATCGACATGCTCTGGATCAGAATTGTATCGGCGCAAGAAAGCTTTGCGGACAGGCGGTCCTTCTCCGGCTTGATGCTTACGGCGGTGCAGCTCAGATCCGGCGAAACGATCTTGTTGCCGGTCACGATCACCCCGCTTGTGACCTCGGAGCCTGGGTTCTTGAAGGTGACCTTCCCCCCCGACTTCTTGAAAGTGTTGGCGCAATCCGATCCTTCGATCGCCCACGCGCCCTGAAGTTCCTTCATGGTGACGGCAAAAGCCTGGGTCGATACGGCGAGCGTCGTACCAATCGCCAAGATCACGACAGTCTTCCGGCCGGCCATTGCACACCCCTTCTTCATTCAGCATGAAAGCTAGAGAGCAAAGTCTGCCCGACAACGGCTACTTTACAGTAAATATGACGTGCGATGATCGCGAAATTTCGTGATGTCGCCGTATAATTGCGTTCGGCTCAGCCGACTTTCTCGATGTCCGGAAGCACCCATTTCTTGTCGAAGAAGGATTTTTCCGGACCATAGAGACGGAACAGCACCTCGAACTTGCCGCCCGGCTTGGTCGGAATCCAATTGTTCTCCTTGCCCTCCGGAGCCTTCGGACCGAACCAGATATCCACCGATCCGTCGGCATTCTTGACTAGGTCCGTGCTCTGTGACGAGCGGCTGGGACGCGGCATGTCGCGGATAAGGGCGTGGTTTGCCCGATCGTACACGGTCACCGACCAGTATTGCTTTACGGGTGCCTTCGGCGGCACCGTCAGCCGGTATGTGGCGTCTCCATCGAACGCGTTGCCATCCTTGTCCTTGATCGTCATCAGGTAGTACTGGCCGGCGCCAAGATGCTTGGCGCTGAAGAAGGCCATCGAATAGGTAGCGCCGCGACCATCGACGGGATAGCTGTCTTCCTTGGAGAAATTGGTCTGCATCCCTTCGACAACCTCGGGAGAAGCCGGGAGGGCCCAGCGGCTGCCTTTGAAGAACGGCTGGAAGAGATCTTCATATTTCTCGTCGAGCCAGGCGTGAGCCTCTCCGGCTGCCTTGTTCAGTATGTCTTGCGTCGAGCCGTCCGGGTTGAAGGGCTTACCCTTCTCGATGCCGATGGTCTTGAGCTGGTCGATCATCGCCTTGTCGCGCGGCAGCCAGGGATTGGCCTCCACGAAGCGACCCAGCGCCTGGTAGAAGCGGATGTCGTAGGGGATCGTGGAGTCGAACACGATGTCGGCGGCATCGACGAACTTCGTTTCCGGCGGGTTGTCCGCCTTCGACAGCGGGTACACCTTGATGCGTTTGCCATAGTCGACTGCCTTGGCGACATCGGCTTCGCTTCCGCCCGGCAGGATCGACCGCAGCAAGGCATAGCTCTGATAAGTGCTCGACGGTAGCAATATGTAACCGGCCGGAACATCGCCCCCATAGGCGGGCGGGAGAACGAGATATTTGTCGCCCTTGCCCTTGTCCACGCCTGCCGGACCGACATCTTCAAGGGCCGTTTGCCATCCATCCATGATTGACCCGGTGATCGAGCCGCCATCTGCGGGGGGTATTTCGATCACTATGGGACCGGCATCCCTCGTGTCGATGAACGGCATGAAATAGATCGTATCCGGGTTTGGGGTAAGCGTCTGGTTCTTCCAGTCTGGCAAGCGTGACCAGTAGAGGATCTGATTGGGAGCGCCTTTGGCTTCGTGGATCATCGCCTCGAGCATCAGGTCGTAATTGACGGCCGGCATGCCCCAGATGACGGCTTCGACCGCGCGCCGTTCGATGGCCCGCCTGTTCAGTTCGTCGGCTGAAAAGTCCTGTGCGGCGACCGCTGTGCCGGCAACGCCGAGAGCCAACAATCCCAGGACCATCTGTCGAAGAACAAGCATCCCAGCCACCTCCCGCACAAAGCCCGCAAAGTCCGACGCCGCGGGACAAATATGGGCGTGCAAATAGAGCTACGGCTGCAGCGAACCAGTGGTCATTCGACAGCGCGGACAAATCGGCGCCGTTCGTTTGGCAGATGCTTTGGTTCTGAGGAATTTTCGGAACTTGGCGGGCTCAGCAAGGCCTGAACGGCCTATTCCCCTACGATGGACCGGAAACCGGCAACCCGGTTTCCGGCCGGCTCAGGCTTGCGCCATTATCTGCAACGAGCGGTGTAGAGGCGCCCGTGACGGTCGCGATACTGGCAATAGCCGTTGCGCAGATTGCGAACCAGAAGGCCGCCAAGCGCGCCTGCGCCCGCACCGATCAGCGCACCCTTTCCACCGCCGGCGATGCCGCCGATGATGGCACCGGCCGCCGTGCCGACGCTAACGTCCCTCTCCGTGGTGGTGCAGCCTGTCAAGGCAACGACGGCAGCCACCGCGATAATCATCTTACGCATTGGGTAGATTCCCTCTCCGTTCGCGTTTCAGCCCCCAAATCGGCTGATACATGAACAAAGTGGGCCGGAAAAGGGCGGGGCATTCCCTTTCGGATCCCATCCCAGGCTCCAGGGATCTGGAGTGGCAGTCGTGCAACTCCACCGACAGGTGTTGTTGTCCGCTCGAAGCATCCATCAAATTGCATCTAGCTAGCTTCTTTGCGACGTAATAGAAATTCGTCGACCATCGGCTAAGTAGAGTCGGCCGGTCAGTATTTCGGGGGCCGGAGTATGGGAATTCCACCGCGGCAACTGTCTCTCCTTGCGGTGGGTGTGATACTCGCTGCCTGCCAGCCCGCCTTTGCCCAACAAGCCGACCAGACGCTGACACTGCCGACGATCAAGATCAGCCCCAAAAAGCCGGTCAAGGCCGCGGCCCACAAGCCGGCCGCCCAGAGACGTCCGCCAGCACATCCACAGCCTGCCCTCCCAGAACAACCTGCACGGCCACCAGCGCCAGCACAGCCAGCACCAGCATCTCAGCCACTACAGCCAGCACAGTTTGCGCCGCCAACACAACCAGAACAGCCGGCACAACCGGCACAACCGGACGAAACCGTTCCGACGACACCGGTGACGGGTACCGAGGTTCGGTCCGCCGACGTTCCGGCAGCGATCAACAAGATCGACGCCCAAAAGTTTGAGAAGCAAAGCTCGCCCAGCGTGGTCAGCACCATGCTGGTCAATGTGCCCAGCGTTTCGACCACCAACGAAAGCGGTAATTCCTTCGAGCCGGATCTCCAGTTTCGCGGCTTTATCGCCACACCGATCACCGGCACGCCGATAGGTCTTGCCGTCTATCAGAACGGCGTGCGCATCAACGAGGCATTTGGCGACAACGTCCACTGGGACTTCATTCCGCCCGACGCCATCCATACGATGGACATCGTCACCGCCAACCCGATCTTCGGCCTTAACGCGCTCGGCGGCGCGGTGGTCGTGCAGATGAAGAACGGATTCAACTATCAGGGTGCCGAAAACGATTTTGTCGCCGGGTCGTACGGGCGGGTTCAGGATTCCTTCCAATGGGGCAAGCAGGACGGCAACTATGCCGCCTATTTCGCCATCGACGGCGCCCATGAGGACGGCTTCCGCGAGCGTTCATCCTCGACGATCCGCCGCCTCTACGGCGATGTCGGCTACAAGGACGAGCAGAGCGAAATCCACCTGAACGTCACGGCGGCGGACAACTTCTTCAATGCTCCGGCCACGACGCCCGTCGAACTGCTCAACGAGAACTACAGCGCCGTCTACACCACTCCGCAGAGCGACGCCCTCAAGATGGGGATGATCAGCCTGCAGGGAAACACCAAGCTCACGGACACGCTGACCCTCGCAGGTACGCTCTACTATCGTTACCTTTCCGACCACCACGTGGACGGCAACGATACGGACGTGCAGGTCTGCGACGATCCAACTCTGCTTTGCTTCACCGACGGCACCACGCCCGCGATTGGCAGCAACGGCCAGCAACTGCCGAACCTCTTTCCCGCAGGTGCCGTGATCGGCGAGATCGACCGCAACAACACGCAAACCAATGGCTGGGGCGGCAGCCTTCAGATAGCAGATACCGCCAAGCTGAACGGTATGGACAACACCTTCGTGCTCGGCGCGTCGCTCGACATGGCCGCCTCGAATTTCAATGCCAACACCGAACTGGGCACCGTCGATCCCAACACCTTCGTGGTCACGGGCAATGGCCAGTATCTCGGCTATACGACCAGCGACGAAGGATCGATCGGCCCAGTCAAGCTGCACACCACCAATACCTATGTCGGCGTCTACGCGCTCGACACACTGGATGTCACGAAGAGATTCACACTGACCCTCGGCGGCCGGTTCAATTTCGCCAACATCGATCTCACGGACCTGCTGCAATCCGGTTCCGGTTCGCTCACCGGCAATCACCAATATGCGCGCTTCAACCCAGTCATCGGCGGGACCTACAAGATCACGCCCGACATTCTCGGCTATGCCAGCTATTCGGAATCGAACCGCGCTCCGACGCCGCTCGAATTGGGCTGCTCGGATCCGAACCTCCCATGCGTGATCGATACATTCCTCGTATCGGACCCTAACCTTGACCAGGTCGTTTCCCGCACGGTCGAGTTGGGACTGCGCGGCAAGACCAACCTCTCCGGCGACCAGACGCTCGGCTGGAAACTCGGGCTCTACCGGACGGAGAATTCGGACGACATCCTCAACGTGGTGGCACCCATCGGCATGACCTTCGGCTATTTCGCCAATGTCGGCAAAACGCGCCGCGAGGGCATTGAGGCTGCCGTCAACTACAACAAGGGCGACTGGTCACTCTTTGCCAGCTACGCCTATGTGGACGCGACCTATCAGTCCTACGTCACGCTCAACCCGCCTTCCGGCGATCCAGCCGGCGACGAGCCCATCCATGTGGTACCGGGCGATCACATCTCCCGCATACCGGCACATCACTTCAAGTTTGGCGTCGACTACCAGGTCAACGACAAGTGGTCGGTCGGCGGCAATGTGCTTGCCGTCGGCGACCAGTATTTCGGCGGCGACGAGTCAAACGAGAACCCGAAGCTGCCCGGCTATGCGACGGTCAACCTGCACACGACATACCAGATCAGCAAGAACATGCAGTTCCATGCGGAGATCGAAAACCTGTTCAACAACAAGTACTATTTGAACGGCACCTATTTCGACAATACGAGCTCAGTGGGGAGTCTGATCGGCGGCACCAACACCGACACGGTGACGCCGGGCAAGCCATTTTCCATCTATGCGGGGTTGAAGGTCACTTTCTGACCCCTTGCCGAAACAGGCCGCGCGAACAGATATCTCACTGCAGCACTCATCGGTGCGTTCAAAGAGATGTTTTTCCAATAGTCATTCGGGGGAACGCATGGTTGGAAGTCTTCGCCGCCTTTACCCTGCCTCGACCGCAGCGCTCCTGGCTCTGACCTCGTTTTCGCCCGCGACCGCACTGGCCGCGCAGACGCAGGCTCAATCGGCCCATGATATCTCGGTGGAACTGAACAAGCTCGAGCCCCTCGGCAAAGGCTGCCGCGCCTATGTCGTGGTCGACAACGCAACCGATGCTGCCTATTCGGTGCTCAAGCTCGACATCGTACTGTTTCGGCCGGACGGCGTGATCGACCGGCGCATCGCCATCGATCTTGGGCCTCTTCCAGCGAACAAGAAGGACGTCAAGACCTTCGATCTTGAGGCTACGCCGTGCAGCCAGATCGGAAGCATGTTCGTCAACGATGTGCTGGAGTGCAAATCCGGCGAGCAGGATGTGTCTGACTGTCTGGACAGGTTCGCGGTGTCGTCGCGCGGGCCTGCCACACTGTCCAAATAGGAACGCCAAGTAGCCACGGGGAGGGTGGAAACTTTCATCGGGTTGTGGAGTTGATTGGCATGGAATCCAGCCTTTCGGTCATCGACCTCGTCCGGCATGCAGACCCGGTGGTTCAGGCCATCGTTCTCTTTCTAGTGATCTGCTCGATCGCCTGCTGGGCGATCATCATCGAGAAGCTCATTCGCCTGGCGAGCCTCAGGCGCCAGATCGACGCCTTGCATCGGCTGGCAGTGGAAGGCGGCCGCGGCGCGCGCCAGCTTACCGGCATGGCAGGCGCCGTGATGACCGCGGCCCGGAGCGAACAGGCGGACCTGGCGGCAGGGCAAGCCCCAGCCTACGAGGCACGTTCGCGGATCGAGGAAACCATGCGCGTGACGATGCTCGGTGAATTGCGGCGCCTCGAGGGTGGGCTCCCGTTTCTGGCGACACTCAGTTCGGCGGCCCCCTTCATCGGCCTTTTCGGCACCGTGTGGGGCATCATGACGAGCTTTGCCTCCATCGCCCAATCGCAGGACACCAGCCTCGAAGTCGTCGCGCCCGGAATTGCGGAAGCGCTGTTTGCCACGGCCGCCGGCCTCGCCGTGGCGATACCCGCCGTCATCGCCTACAATCAGATATCGGCGGTGCTGGGCCGCGCCGCGCAGAACGGCGGAGCGGCGATCCCGCCTATCGCGAGGGCCCTTGCGTATGAAAATGCCAAGACTTCCCCGAGGGTCGACTGATGGGCATGTCGCCTCGACAAACGCTCGGTAACCGCGATGGCCTGGTCTATCGCCCTTCGGCCGAGATCAACGTCACCCCGCTCGTCGACGTGACGCTGGTCCTGCTCATCATCTTCATGGTCGCAGCGCCTTTGATGATGACGGGCGTGCGCGTCGATCTTCCGCACACCAGCGCGCAGAAGATCGGCCAGATCAAGAAGCCCGTCATCGTCACCGTGGCGCCGGACGGCAGCGTCTATCTTCGCAGCGAGAAGGTCGCGCTGGCCGATCTCGCCGCTCGTCTCGATGCGTTGCGCGCCGCAGAAGGCGACGCAGTCGTCTACATCCGCGCCGACAAGGGCACCGACTACGGCGCCGTGATGGACATGCTGGGCCGTGTGAACGAAGCTGGCTACAGGCGATTTTCCCTGCTTGCGCAGGCGCCGACGAAAGATACGGCCTCCCCGTGACCCTCTCCGGCTGGCGTGCAGGCTATGGGCCGTGGCAGGCGGCACGCCTGGTCGCCGTCACTCTCTCCTTGCTCGCGCATGGCGCCGTGGCTGCATGGATATTCAGCTCGCCGGATCGACCGGGGGAGCACCAAAGCGAGATTCCGATCGAGGTGACCACTGTTCCGCTCGTCATTGAATCGCTGAATGCTCAACAACCCACGCTTCCCGAAATCCAGTCGACCGAGCAGGAACCGGAGATTCAGGCCGCCGACCCGGGACAGGCGTCGGAGGCAACGTCCAACCGGCCCGCCGAGGTGACTGAGAGCACGCCGCCGGCGGCGACATCCGACACTGGGCCGACTGAAACGGTGCTGGCCGCCCCGCCCCCGACCGAAGAACCGGCCGAGGAGGCACCGGCCCCCACGATCTCTCCCGAAGCACCGTCGGTCCTGGAGCAGGCAAAGCCTCTAGAGCAACCCAAACCAGCCGCCCCGCCCAAGCCCGAACCCCGCCACCGGGAAACTCAACGCAAGACGGCCACCCTCCCACCTGAAGAGACGCGGAGCCGCACCAAGGAAAATGCTGGCCGCGAGGGCAGCGCAAGGCAACAGGAAGAAAGCCGCGAAGCCTCTCTGCCCCCCGCCAAGTCCGATCCGCGCGCGCAGGCCAGCTATATGTCCGGTGTCGCGTCCCGTCTCTTGTCACGAAGGTACTTTCCCGCCGGCGCGCCGTCGGGATCGGTGGTGGTCAATTTCAGCGTATCTTCGTCCGGCAAGCTGATGAGCAAAAGGGTGCTCCGAAGTTCCGGGTCGTCAGTTCTCGATCGGGCGGCCTTGAACATAGTGGAAAAGGCCGCGCCCTTCCCGCCATTCCCCAAGGGCGTGACTGCGCCGCATCTGAATTTCAACGTGCCGATGAGCTTCAGCCGGTAATGACGCGGGAGTCACGTCTTCTGGAACGATCCCAGCGCCCGCGCGTTCGACGGCGCGCATAGGCAATTCGAGAAACCTGGAGGAATTTCGTGCCCACAGCCGAACTCGTGTTTCTGATCGATGTCGACGACACCCTGCTCGACAATGACCGTTTCGTTGCCGATCTCACCTCACGGCTCGATCAGGCCTTCGGCGAGGTGGAGCGCATGCGCTATTGGGAGATCTACGAGCGGTTGCGCGCAAAGCTCGGCTATGCCGATTACCTCGGCACCCTGCAGGAATTCCGGCTGGGCAACACCAACGAGACCGAGCTTCTGCAGATGTCGGGCTTCCTGCTCGAATACCCGTTTGACCAGCTAGTCTATCCCGGCGCTCTTGCTACACTCGAACATCTCAACAAGATGGGAACAACGGTCGTTCTCTCGGACGGCGACATCGTTTTCCAGCCGCGCAAGATAAGGCGCGCGGGTCTGTGGGATGCGGTAGGCGGCCGCGTCCTGATCTATCTGCACAAGGACCGCATGCTCGCCGAGGTGGAACGGCGCTTTCCTGCCCGGCACTATGCCATGCTGGACGACAAGCCCCAGCTGCTGGCTTCAGCAAAGCGGCAGCTTGGGGACCAGTTGACCACCGTCTTCGTCCGCCAAGGCCACTACGCCGCTCAATCGGAAGGTGCCCAGATTAGCCCGGCACCCGATGCCAGCGTGAGGCAGATCGCCGACCTAATTGACTTCGGACCGCCGGATTTCGGAACGGCCGATATCGGCCGTTCCGAATAGGCAGCCTTCCACCTAGCCGCGGCAACAGGTGTCCGAACTACTTTTTTGCCTTGGGTCCGGGGTCGTTGGGCTCGGGTGCCTCGACATGCCCGCCAAAGCCGAGACGCAAGGCCGAAAGAAGCTTTTCTCCAAACGTGTGTTCCTGCCGCGAGCGGAAGCGCGCAAACAGTGAAGCCGTCAGAACGTCGGCAGGAACCGCTTCCTCGATAGCGGCCTCGACGGTCCAGCGGCCCTCGCCGGAATCCTGAACGAAACCGGAGAAACCGGCCAGTTGCGGATCCTCGGCCAGTGCTGCGGCGCCGATGTCGAGCAGCCAGGAAGAAATGACGCTGCCGCGCCGCCAGACCTCGGCAATGTCCGGCAGGTTGAGGGAAAATCGCTCGTCGGCCGGCAAATCATCCGAGTCCTTGCTGCGGAGGATGTCAAATCCTTCGGCATAGGCCTGCATCAACCCGTATTCGATGCCGTTGTGCACCATCTTCACGAAGTGACCGGCGCCGCTTGGACCGGCGTGGATATAGCCGCGCTCGGCGCGCGGATCGTATTTCTCCCGTCGCGGCGTGCGCGAAATGTCACCCAGCCCGGGCGCCAACGCGGAAAAGATCGGGTCGAGGTGGTCCACCGCTTCCTTTGGCCCGCCGATCATCATGCAGTAGCCGCGCTCAAGACCCCAAACGCCGCCGGACGTGCCGCAATCGACATAGCGGATGCGCTTGCCGGCCAATTGCTTCGCGCGCCGGATATCGTCCTTGTAGAAGGTGTTGCCGCCATCGATGATGATGTCATCCGGCTCGAGAAGATCGCCAAGCTGCGCGACACAGTCCTCGGTGATTTTCCCGGCTGGAAGCATGAGCCAGACCGCGCGCGGTTTTTCGTCGAGCACTTTCACCAGCATGGCAAGGGACCCGGTCGCCGTGGCCCCTTCTTTCGCCAGCGCTTCCCGGGTCTCGACACTGGTGTCGTACACCACGGTGTCATGCCCCGCCTTCAACAGACGCCGGCAGATATTGCCGCCCATGCGGCCCAGTCCAACAATGCCAAGCTGCATCAACTTCCTCCTTGCTGAATGCCGACACGCCGTCCGCCGAACTCAGGCCTTCTGGCGGGCCCTCTCGATCTGCTTCATGGCGGCGTCGACTACATCCTGCAACGTAAAGCCGTATTTGTGGAGAAGGTCCTTGAGCGGTGCCGATGAGCCGAAAGTGTGCATGCCGATCTTGGCGCCGCCGTCACCCACATAGCGATCCCAGCCGATCACGGAGCCGGCCTCGACCGAAACGCGTGCGGTAACCTCGGGCGGCAGAACGCTGTCGCGATAGGCCTCGCTCTGCTGTTCGAACAATTCCCATGACGGCATGCTGACCAGACGCGCGGCGACGCCATCCCGCAAGAGGACTTCATAAGCCTCCGCGCAGATGGCAACCTCGCTGCCCGTGCCGATGAGGATCACCTCGGGTTTCCCGTGCTCAGCGTCGGCCATCACATAGGCGCCGCGGGCGACGCCTTTCGCCGAGGCGTAGTGCTTGCGATCCAAGGTTGGCAGTGCCTGGCGGCTGAGCACCAAACACGCCGGCTGACGCGCGTGCCCGATGATGACGCGCCAGGCTTCCACCACCTCATTCGCGTCGGCCGGCCTTAGCGTGACGAGGCCGGGAATGCTGCGCAAAGCGATGAGCTGTTCGACCGGCTGATGCGTGGGGCCATCCTGACCGAGGCCGATGGAGTCGTGCGAGAAGATGAATGTAACGGGCAGTTGCATGAGCGCGCTGAGGCGCATCGGCGGCTTCATGTAGTCTGAGAACGTCAGGAAGGTCGAGCCGTAGGGACGCAGCTTGCAGAGGGCGAGCCCGTTGAGGATGGCGCCCATGGCATGCTCGCGAATGCCAAAGTGAAAGTTGCGGCCGCCGTAGGTGTCGGCCTCGAAGTCGCCGGCCTGCTCGAAAGTAAGGCGGGTTTTTGTCGAAGGCGCAAGGTCGGCCGAACCGCCGACAAGCCAGGGATAGCGGGGCGCTATGGCATTCAGCACCTTGGCGGAAGAGTCGCGGGTGGCCAGGCCCTTCGCATCGGCAGGGAAGCTCGGCAAATCGGCGTCCCAGCCGTCAGGCAGCTCGCGCCTTTGCATCTGCTCAAGCTCCTTGGCAAGCTCCGGGTATTTCGCGCGGTAAGACTCGAGCATCGATGCCCATGCCTTGCGCAGCTTTGCGCCCCGTCGGCCGATGCCGGCGTGGAAGTGTTCGCGGACGCCGTCAGGGACGAGAAACTTGGCATCCTCGGGCCAACCGTAGGAGCGCTTGGCAAGACGCACCTCCTCCTCGCCGAGTGGCTCTCCGTGCGCGGCACTTGTGTCGTGCTTGTGCGGGGAGCCGTAGCCGATGTGGCTCTCGACGATGATGAGAGTTGGAACGTCGTTGGTCCGCCGGAACCTCTCGATCGCCTGCGCGATCCGTTCGGTGTCGTTGGCGTCGCCTACGCGCAAAACGTTCCAGCCATAGGCCAGAAAGCGCGTCGCGACGTCTTCGCTGAAGGTGATGTCCGTATGGCCCTCGATGGTGACGCGGTTGCTGTCGTAGATCCAGCACAGGTTTCCGAGCATCAGATGGCCCGCGAGCGAGGCCGCCTCGCTCGCCACGCCTTCCATCATGTCGCCGTCGCCGCACAGCGTGTAGACGGAATAGTTGAACATGGTGAACCTTGGGCGATTGAAGCGTTTCGCCAGCCAGTCTCCGGCGATCGCCATGCCGACGCTCGTCGCGCAGCCCTGGCCCAGCGGGCCGGTCGTCGTTTCGACGCCGGTGGTGAGGCGATACTCCGGATGCCCGGGGCATTTGCTGCCGATTTCGCGGAAGCGCTTTATGTCCTCCAATGTTACGGCCGGCTCACCGGGTCGCTCATATTCCGCGTTCACCGCCTTCACGCCGGTGAGATAGAGCATCGAATAGAGCAGCATCGAGGCGTGGCCGATGGACAGCACGAAGCGGTCCCGGTTCGGCCAGATCGCGTCTTCGGGGTCGAAACGGAGGAAATCCTGCCACAGCGTATAGACGAGCGGCGCCAGCGCCATCGGAGTGCCGGGATGGCCTGAATCGGCCTGCTGCACGGCATCGATCGACAGCGTGCGGATGGTGTTGATGGACAGCTCCTCGATTAAGCCAGCGCCGACCCGCTCCTCGGCTTTCGGCTCAGGGGCCAGGCTGGCGGCAGTGCCACGACGGCTGCGCGCTCTTGCCTTGGGAGCCTGTCCTATAACGGGATGAGTGTGAACTGGACTCATCGTGCTTCCTCTTCCGCTTCTTCAAGTCATGAAAATGGATGGAGGTTTTAGAGCGACCAGCGGGGTCGCCGTTACGACGAGGTAAACTAGGGGAGGCGGTGGCGGCGGAAAGGTGTGTGAGAGCCCGAAGTGCCAGATGCCAGGCCATCGCGCCGAAAACTTGTTTGCGACAACATACGCAATACATAATTTTCATCAGCGGACGCAAATGACAGTGCGCCGGGCACCGTCGCAAGCACGCCGCGAAAAATGCAGGCGGATGGCATGAATCTCAACCGCATTGACGTATCAGTCGAAGACGAGCTGCAGGAACTCCAGCGCGAGTCGTTCAGCTACTTCATCCACGAAGCCAGCCTCGAAAACGGGCTTATCCTCGACAAGACCGAGAAGGGCTGGCCGGCCAGCATCGCCGCCACCGGGCTGGCGCTGGCGGCGTATCCCATAGGCGTGAAGCGAGGTTTCATGACCCGCGAGCGAGCCCTGGAGCGAACGCTCAAGACGCTACGGTTCTTCTGGAACAGCCCGCAGGGGCCCGAGCCGGATGCCACCGGTTATCGAGGCTTCTTCTACCATTTCCTCGACATGAAGACGGGCAGGCGTGCATGGAACTGCGAACTGTCCACCGTGGACACCACATTCCTCTTGGCCGGAGCATTGACCGCCAGGGTCTATTTCGATCGCGATACCGCTGAGGAAAAAGAGATCCGGACACTGGCCGAAGAGCTCTATAAGCGCGCCGACTGGCGCTGGATGCAGAATGGCGGCGATACGGTCACGCATGGCTGGACGCCGGAAAACGGCTTCATCAAGTATCGCTGGGAAGGCTACGACGAGGCGCTGCTGCTGTATTTGCTGGGGCTCGGCTCGCCGACATTCCCGCTGCCCAAGAGCAGCTATGCTGCCTGGTGTTCCACCTATGAATGGAAGAACTGCCACGGCTTCGACTACCTCTATGCGGGGCCGCTTTTCACCCATCAGCTCTCGCATATCTGGGTCGATTTCCGCGGCATTCAGGACGCCTATATGCGCGACAAGGGCATCGACTATTTCGAAAACAGCCGACGCGCCACATTCGTCCAGCAGCAATATGCGATCCACAATCCGCTTGGGTTTGCCGGCTACGCCCATTGCTGCTGGGGCATAACGGCCAGTGACGGGCCGGGACCGGCTACGCTGAAGGTCGATGGCATCAGCCGCCAGTTTTATGACTATATCGGGCGCGGCGTGCCCTACGGCCCTGACGACGGCACGATTGCCCCGTGGGCCGTGGTGGCTTCCCTGCCCTTCGCACCAGAGATCGTCCTGGAGGCAATCGACCACTTCATCCATGAGGTGCAGTTGAAGGCCAAGAGCCCCTATGGCTTCAAGACGAGCTACAACCCAACCTTCCCCGACAAGTCGCACAACCCATTTGGCTGGGTCTCGGCCTGGCATTGGGGGCTCAATCAGGGCCCGATCACATTGATGATCGAGAACTATCGCACCGGCCTTCTGTGGGAATGGATGCGTCAATGCCCCTATCTGGTGGCAGGCCTGCGGCGGGCCGGCTTCACCGGTGGCTGGCTGGATGAGCAGGACGAAGCCGTCGCATAGGCCTGGTTCCTGTAACGACGGCCATTCAGGTCACACGATTCCGCCACCGCCCGACGCCACTGCCGGCCGCTCCTCGGCGACCTTCGCCCGGTAGCCTGCCGCCCTGTAGGCCGCCACCGGATCGATCGCCCCGCCACTCTGATACCGGACCATGGCGAGAATCGGCTCGACGTCGGTGCGGAAGGCCGTTTTCAGGGTCTGTGTGGCCATCAGCGCATCGTTGGTATCCTGATAGCCCTCCAATGCCTTGCGATTGACCAGAAGGGCCGACGCATAGGCGCGCTGGACCTCTGTGGCCGACAGCATCAGGCTTTCGATCGGGTCGGTGACGTTGTGGCTCTGGTCGAGCATATGGGCCGGATCGAAGCCCTTGGCGCCATTCAGTTCCGCATCCACCAATTCGTTGAAGATCAGGAACAGGCGGTACGGGTCGATGGAACCAGCGTCGAGGTCGTCGTCGCCATATTTCGAATCGTTGAAGTGGAAGCCGCCGAGCTTTCCGAACTGGATCAGCCGCGCCACGATCATTTCGATATTCACATTCGGCGCATGGTGGCCAAGATCGACCAGGCAATAGGCCTTCGGCCCCGTCTCCTGCGCGATCAGATAGTTGGTGCCCCAATCCTGCACGACCGTGGAATAGAAAGCCGGCTCGTACATTTTGTGCTCGGTGAACAGGCGCCAGTCATCCGGCAGCGCTGCATAAACCTGTTTCACCGCGTCGAGATAGCGTTCGAACTGCCGCGTGAAATTCACCTGCCCCGGGAAATTGGAGCCGTCGCCGATCCAGATCGTCAGCGCCTTGGAGCCGATGGTCTTGCCAATCTCGATGCATTCAAGATTGTGCTCGACCGCCTGCTGGCGTGTGGCCGCATCGGCATGGGACAGCGAGCCGAATTTGTAGCTCTGCTTCTGGCCCGCCGCGTCGGAAAAGGTATTGGAGTTCATCGCGTCGAAGCCGAGCCCGAAGCGGCTTGCCGATTGTTTCAGGCGATTGGCATCGGCCTTGTCCCACGGAATGTGCAGCGAGACATTCGGCGTGGCGCGCGTGAGTTGCTGGATGACGGAGCAATCCTCGATCTTGTCGAAGATGTCGCGCGGCTCGCCGGGCCCGGGAAAGCGGGCAAAGCGCGTGCCGCCCGTACCAACGCCCCATGACGGGACGGCGACCTTGAAGGCCGCCACCTTGTCGCGGATGGCATCGATGGCGATGCCGCGGCGGTCGAGCTGTTCACCGAGCGCTTCATAATCGCGCGGCAGTGCGCCGATGCGCTTTCCATTCTCACGCTCGACGATGTCGAGATCGATCAGATGTTCCACCGTCTCCCCCTCCCCGATCATCTGCCGAACTACCGCGTGAACGACTGGGCGTTGCCCGCGTCGACATTAACGATGTTGCCGGTCGATTTCGCCGACATGTCGGAGACGAAGAAGAACACGGCCTCGGCAATGTCCTCGGGATAGACGCTGAGCTTCAGCATCGAGCGCTTGCGGTAGTGCTCCTCCAGTTCCTCCGGCTTCATGTTATAGGCGGCGGCGCGCTGCTCGCGCCACTCCCCGGTCCAGATCTTGGAGCCGCGCAGCACCGCGTCGGGATTGACCGTGTTGACCCGGATGCCGAATTCCGCACCTTCGAGCGCCAGGCAACGCGCCAGATGGATCTCGGCTGCCTTGGCCGTGCAATAGGCCGAGGCGTTGGGCGAGGCTGCAAGCCCGTTCTTGGAAGCGATGAAGACGATCGAGCCGCCGGTCTTCTGCTTCTTCATCAGACGGAAGGCTTCGCGCGCGACGAGGAAATAGCCGGTCGACAGGATGTCCATGTTGCGGTTCCACATGGCAAGGTCCGTCTCATCTACGGGCGCGGACGAGGAAATCCCCGCATTTGAAACCAGGATGTCGATGCCGCCGAATTCGACCGCAGCGGTCGCGAAGGCATCGATCACGTCCTGCTCACGCGTCACATCGAGGCGCAGGCTGCGTACGACGTCCTCGCTGTGACGACCGGCCAGGTCCTTATGTGCAGAAGCGAGCGCGCTGTCGTCAATGTCGGCCAGCACCACGCAAGCGCCGTCGCGCAGCAGCCGCTCGGCCGTCGCCTTGCCGATGCCGCCGGCGCCGCCGGTCACCAGAGCCACCTTCCCGGCAAGCGGCCGGGGCTTTGGCATACGCTGGAGCTTGGCCTCTTCGAGCGCCCAGTATTCGATGTCGAAGGCTTCCTGCTCGGGCAGGCCCATATAGGTCGAAACGCTCGACGCGCCGCGCATGACATTGATGGCGTTGACATAGAACTCGCCCGAGATGCGCGCCGTAGCCTTGTCCTTGGCGAAGGTGATCATGCCTACGCCGGGCACCAAATAGACGACCGCGTTGGGGTCGCGCATGGCGGGCGTATCCGGATGTTTGCAGCGCTCGTAATAGGCCGCGTAGTCCCGCCGATATTCCTCGACGGCGGCCGGCAGCCCGGCCAGCGTCTTTTCGATCTCCGGATTTGCCGGATCGAAATCGATCACCAGCGGGCGGATTTTCGTGCGCAGAAAATGGTCCGGGCAGCTGGTGCCGAGTGCGGCAAGCGATGCCAGGTCGCGCGAGGCGACGAATCCCAGTACGGCCTCCGAATCGTCGAAATGGCCGGCCTTGCGCTCGGCGGCAGAGATCATGCCGCGAATAGCCGGCATGAGCTTTGATGCGATGGTCCGGCGTTCCGCCGTCGGCAGCGTCGGGCGCACCTCCCCGCCAAAGGCGGCCTTGCCCCTGCTCTCCTCCTCGAACCAGTCGATGGCGCGATTGATGATCCGGATGGTCGTCTCGTAGCACTCGCGCGCAGTGTCGCCCCAGGTGAAGAGCCCATGGCTTTCGAGCACCACGCCGGAAGCATCCGGGTTCTCATGACAGAATTTTTCCAGCCACAGGCCGAGCTCGAAGCCCGGCCGCTTCCAGGGCAGCCAGCCGATCTCACCGCCAAAGATCTTCTGCGTCAGTTCCTTGCTGTTCTTGGAAGCAGCAATCGCGATCACCGCGTCCGGGTGCATGTGGTCGACATGCTTTTTCGGCACATAGGCATGCAACGGCGTGTCGATGGAAGCCGCTCGCGGGTTGAGGTTGAAGGTGCAGTGCGGCAGGTAGCCGACCATCTCGTCTTCGAATTCGACGCCGCGATAGAGCCCCTTCAGCGCTTCGAGCTTGTCCATGTAGAGCGTGGAGAAACCGTCGAGCTTGATGGTGCCGACGTCGCCGCCCGATCCCTTGACCCACAGCACCTCGACCTCGGCGCCGGTCAGCGGATCCTTTTCGGTCACCTTTGCCGAGGTGTTGCCGCCACCGTAATTGGTGATGCGCTTGTCGGAGCCGAGCAGGTTCGAGCGATAAAGCAGCAGCTGCGCTTCTGACATGGGCGCCGCCCTGGCCTCGTCCCAAAGATTGGCGAGCCGCGCGGCCGTGCGCGTTTCAAGCATTCTGCAACCTCCCATAAGCCGCGACCGGATGCGGCATTTTCCCGAAAGCTCCCACGTCAGGCTTGAGGCTGTCAATCAAAAACGATCAAATTCGCTCATATTGCATCGCACAATGAAATTATATGATCGAAGCTGATTGACAGTGAGAAGCATGAATGAACTAATGATCGAAACGGGGGGCATCATGCACGAGAAGGAACGCCATCGGATCATCCTGTCGGCCATCCAGGAAAAGCCTGTGGTGACGGTGCAGGAAATGGTGGAGCTGACTGACTCCTCCGAGGCGACCATCCGGCGCGACATCGCCGCGCTGCATGTGCAGAAAAGGCTGCGCCGGGTGCGCGGCGGCGCCGAGGCGATCAACCCGCCGCAATTCATCGGCCTTGCCGGCCGGCCCTTCTCGGTGAACGAAACACTGAATGCGACGCAGAAGCGCGCCATCGCCCGTGAGGCGGTTGAACTCTGCCAGGACGGCGAGCCGATCATCATCAATGGCGGCACCACCACCTTCCAGATGGTGCATTTCCTGACCAACCGGCGCATGCCCATCTTCACCAACTCGTTCCCGATTGCCGAGCATCTGCTCAAGCATTCGAAGAACACGGTGATGGTTTCGGGCGGCACGATCTACCGCGAGCAGAACATCATCCTCTCGCCATTCGACAATGACGTGACGCGCAACTTCTATGCGCGGCGCATGTTCATGGGCGCGCAGGGGCTGGGACCGCTGGGCCTGATGGAGGGCGATCCGCTGCTCATCCAGGCAGAGCAGAAGCTTATCGACCAGGCCGACGAGCTGGTGGTTCTGGCCGACTCGTCGAAATTCCGGCAGCGTTCGAGCCTGATCCTGTGCCCGCTGTCGCGCATCACAACTGTCATCACCGACGAAGGCATCGAGGACCGGGAGGCCAAGATGCTGGAAGAGGCGGGGGTAAATCTGATCGTCGCCAAGGGAACGGCGGCGACAACGGGGGCATCTTCGCTGCCGGCCTAGGAGGTTCGCCGCGGCGCTGATGGAATGAAACGCTCTAGGGAGGAAACGATGAGCATTCTGAAGAGACTGACGGTCGCGGCAGCCCTATCGGTTGCCATGGCCACGACTGCTTTCACAGGTTCGGCGCTGGCAGACATGAAGGTGGCGCTGGTCGTCAAATCGCTCGGCAACGGCTTCTTCGACGCCGCGCACAAGGGCGCGGAGGAGGCTGCCAAGGAAATCGGCGGCATTGAGGTCATCTATACCGGCCCAACCAAGGCCACGGCTGAAGCCCAGATCGAGGTCATCAATTCGCTGATCGCGCAGAAGGTCGACGCCATCGCCATTTCGGCCAACGACGCCGACGCGCTCGTTCCGGCTCTGAAGAAGGCAATGGATCGCGGCATCACCGTCATCTCGTGGGATTCGGGCGTGGCGCCGGAAGGCCGCCAGATGCACCTCAACCCCTCGGACACCAACCTGATCGGCGAAACCATCATCAAGCTGGCCGCCGATCACCTGCCGGAGGGCGGCGATGTCGCCATCCTGTCCGCCGCCTCGACCGCGACCAACCAGAACGCCTGGATCGACGCCGCCAAGAAGGCACTGCCGGAGAAATTCCCCAAGATCAATCTCGTCTCGGTCGTCTATGGCGATGACGACTCGGCCAAGAGCACGGACGAGGCCAAGGGCCTTCTGAAGTCCAATCCGAACCTCAAGGCAATCATTGCCCCGACCACCGTCGGCGTCGTTGCTGCCGCGCAGGTGGTGACCGACGAGAACCTGATCGGCAAGGTCAATGTCACGGGCCTCGCGCTGCCGTCCGAGTTCAAGAAGTTCATCGACAACGGCGCCTCGCAGAGCGTTGCGCTGTGGAACCCGATCGATCTCGGCTATTCGGCGGTCTATCTGGTCCACGACATCGCGGCCAAGAAGGACGAGGTGAAGCCGGGCGCGAAGCTGTCCATCGGCCGCGTCGGTGAAGTCACGCTCGACGACAACAACTCGGCCGCTATGGCTGCGCCCTTCACCTTCGACAAGTCGAACATCGAAGAATTCTCGAAGATCTACTGATCACGAGAAACCCTCGCGAGGAAACAACTGCGTTCATTCCCTGAGCGCGGTTGTTCTCCCGCACGAAAACGCTGCTGCCATGGATGCCAAGGCCAAATCGATCCGAACAGATGAAGGCGCGGCTGTTTCCCAGCCGCTGCTTACGCTTTCGGGCATAGCCAAGAGTTTCCCCGGCGTGCGGGCGCTGCGCGATGTAAGCCTGTCGCTCTATCCGGGCCAGGTGACGGCGCTGATCGGCGAAAACGGCGCGGGCAAGTCCACCCTGGTCAAAATCCTGACCGGCATCTACCAGCCTGACGCCGGCGACATAAGCGTCGCGGGCACCTCGGTCAGCCTGCCCTCGGCACACGCCGCTTTCGAGCACGGCATCACCGCGATCCATCAGGAGACGGTGCTGTTCGACGAGCTTTCGGTGGCCGAGAACATCTTCCTCGGGCACGCGCCGCGAACGCGCTTCGGCACCATCGACTGGAAGACCATGCGCGCCCAGGCGCGCGAGGTTCTCGAAACGCTCGGCGCCGGTCATATCGACGCCGACGCGCGGCTGAAGGATCTCGGCATCGCCAACAAGCATCTGGTGGCGGTGGGGCGGGCGATGTCGATCGACGCGCAGATCGTCATCATGGACGAGCCGACCGCGGCACTGTCGGCCAAGGAGATCGAGGAGCTTTTCCTGCTCATCGAATTCCTGAAGAACGAGGGCAAGGCCGTCCTCTTCATCAGCCACAAGTTCGACGAGATCTACCGCATCGCTGACCGCTACACCGTGTTCCGCGACGGCGAGATGGTGGGTGAAGGGCTGATCCCAGGAACCAGCCAGGGCGATCTCGTAAAACTGATGGTCGGCCGCTCGGTCGACCAGATTTTTCCCAAGCACAAAGCCGAGATCGGGCCGACGGTGCTCGAGGTCTCCGACCTCTCGCATCCAACAGAATTCGACGGCATCGGCTTCGAGCTGCGCCGCGGCGAAATCTTGGGTTTCTACGGCCTGGTCGGCGCAGGCCGCAGCGAGGTCATGCAGGCGGTTGCCGGCATCACGCGCACGAGTCGCGGAACCATCGCCCTCGACGGCAATGTTATCTCGGTGCGCTCTACGGCCGACGCGGTCGAACGCGGCATCGTCTATGTGCCAGAGGAGCGCGGCAAGCAGGGCGTGGTGATCGGCCTGCCGATCTTCCAGAACGTGTCGCTGCCTTCGCTGAAGCGCACCTCCGGGTCGGGCTTCCTGCGGCTGGCCAACGAATTTGCGCTGGCGCGCGAATACACCGAGCGCCTCGACCTGCGCGCCTCCTCGCTCAGCCAGGACGTCGGCACGCTGTCAGGCGGTAACCAGCAGAAGGTGGTGATCGCCAAATGGCTCGCGACCGCGCCACGCGTGATCATTCTCGATGAGCCGACCAAGGGCATCGACATCGGCTCCAAGGCCGCAGTCCACGGCTTCATGGCCGAACTGGTGGCCGAGGGGCTGTCGGTCATCATGGTATCGTCCGAGCTGCCGGAAATCCTCGGCATGTCGGACCGGGTGGTGGTCATGCGCGAGGGCAGGATCGCAGCCGTCTACGACAACAACGGGCTGAACGCCGAAACGCTGGTGCGCGCAGCGGCGGGGATCGCTGAATGAACCGGCTGATCAGAAATCGCGAAATCTGGCTCGCGGGGGCGATCGCCCTGTTGATCGGCCTGATCTCGACCCGCTTCGGCGCCTTCGCAAGCCCAGGCAATCTCGCGACCATCTTCAATGACACCTCGATCCTGATGATCCTGGCACTCGGGCAGATGGTGGTCATCCTCACCCGCTCCATCGACCTGTCCATGGCCTCCAACCTCGCCTTCACCGGCATGGTTGTAGCGATGTTGAACGCTGCGTTTCCGGCTATTCCCGTGCCCGTCCTCATGTTGGTCGCGGCGGGCGTGGGGCTGCTGCTCGGTGCCGTCAACGGCCTGCTGGTGTGGAAGCTGGATATTCCGTCCATCGTCGTCACGCTCGGCACGCTCACCATCTATCGCGGCGCGACTTTCGTGATTTCCGGCGGCGCGTGGGTGAACGCCGACCGGATGAGTCCGACCTTCATAGGCCTGCAGCGCATGCAGTTCATCGGCGTTCCGCTGCTGTCATGGTTTGCCATCGTGGGTATCGCGCTGTTCTTCCTGATGCTGACGCGCACCGCGCTCGGCCGCTCCTTCTACGCCATTGGCGTGAACCCCACGGCCGCCGTCTATGCCGGCATAAATGTCGGGCGCACCAAGTTTCTTGCCTTCTGCATCTCCGGGCTAGTCGCCGGCATCTGCGGCTATCTTTGGGTGTCGCGCTACGTCATCGCCTCGGTCGAGATCGCCAACGGCTATGAGCTCAACATCATCGCCGCCTGCGTGATCGGCGGCATCTCGATTGCCGGCGGCATAGGCTCGGTAGGGGGCACAGTGCTGGGCGCGCTGTTCCTCGGCATCATCAGCACGGCGCTGCCCGTCATCAACGTCTCGCCCTTCTGGCAAATGGCGATCTCCGGCAGCGCAATCATCCTCGCGGTCGTGCTCAATGCGCGCGGCGAACGCCGGCAGGGCCGCATCATCCTGAAGAAGGCGGAAGCGGCATGAGCACCATCCAGCCCACGCAAGCGCGCCATATACCCGACCGCCTCGACCGACCGCTGCGCTCCGCTTTGCTGGGTTGGGAGGCGCTGCTGGTCGCCGTGGCGGTCGCGATCTTTATCATCAACAGCTTTGCTTCGCCCTATTTCCTCGACGTCTGGTCGCTTTCCGATCTGACGTTCAACTTCACCGAAAAGGCGCTGATCGCGCTGGCCATGGCGCTGCTGATCATCGCCGGCGAGATCGACCTGTCGGTGGCTGCGATCATCGCCTTGGCATCGACGCTGATGGGCATGGCAGTGCAATTCGGCTTCAGCACGCCGGCGCTGGTCGGCATCGGCATTTGCGTGGGGCTGGCCTGCGGCGTCTTCAACGGATTGTTGGTGACGCGCCTTGGCCTGCCCTCGATCGTGGTCACCATCAGCACGATGAGCCTGTTTCGCGGCATCGCCTTCATCATCCTCGGCGACCAGGCCTACAAGGGCTATCCGGCCAGCTTCGCCTTCTTCGGCCAGGGCTATGTCTGGTGGGTGGTGTCGTTCGAACTCGCGCTGTTCCTGGCGGCGGCGGTCGTCTACTATGTCCTCCTCCACCGGACGAATTTCGGCCGCTACGTCTTTGCCATCGGCAACAATCCCGTAGCCGCCCAGTTCTCAGGCGTCCGGGTAGATCGCATCAAGCTCGTCCTTTTCTGCCTCACCGGGCTGATGTCCGGCATCGCCGCCGTGCTCATCACTTCGCGGCTTGGTTCGACACGACCCTCCATCGCGCAGGGCTACGAGCTCGAAGTCATCACCATGGTGGTGCTAGGCGGGGTTTCCATCCTTGGCGGCTCGGGCAGCATAGCGGGTGTGGTGCTGGCAGCGCTCATCATGGGGCTGGTCACCTTCGGCCTCGGCCTGCTCAACGTGCCGGGCATCGTCATGTCGATCTTCGTCGGCCTGCTCCTCATCCTCGTCATCGCGCTGCCGTTGGTGTGGCGCCGCTTCATGAGAAAGGCTGCCTGATGGCCGAGAAATATGCGTTCCGCATGAAGCTCAACCCCGGCATGAAGGCCGAGTACAAGCGGCGGCATGACGAGATATGGCCGGAACTGGGGGCGCTGCTGAAGGAGGCGGGCGTTTCGGACTATTCGATCCATCTCGATGAGGAGACAAACACGCTTTTCGGCGTTCTGTGGCGCCGAGACGACCACCGCATGGACGAATTGCCCGCGCATCCGGTGATGCAGCGCTGGTGGGCCCACATGGCCGATATCATGGAAACCAAGCCCGACAACGAGCCTGTCGCCGTGCCGCTCGAAACCGTCTTCCACACGGAATGAGCGATGGCAGCGCCGCGCCACGTCGCCGTCATCGACATCGGCAAGACCAACGCCAAGCTAGCGCTGGTAGATGCCGAAACCTTGCGCGAAATCGCCGTGCTGAAGACGCCCAACAGGGTGGTGAACGGCGCACCCTACCCCCACCATGACGTGGAGCGGCTTTGGGCTTTTATACTCGACGGGCTTGGCGAGTTTGCGGGCAAGCACGCGATTGACGCCATCTCCATCACCACGCACGGCGCTACCGCCGCGCTGCTCGAAGCGGATGGCGAACTTGCGTTGCCCGTCCTCGACTATGAGCACGACGGCCCGAATACCCTCGCCGGTGAATATGACGCTCTGCGCCCGCCTTTCTCGGAGACGGGCACGCCGCGCCTGCCGCTCGGCCTCAATCTCGGCGCGCAGATCCACTGGCAGGCAAAGGCATTTCCCGACCGCTTCGCGGCCGTGCGCTCCATCCTTCCCTACCCGCAATACTGGGCCTACCGCCTGAGCGGGGTGCGGGCGACGGAGGTCACGTCGCTCGGTTGCCACACCGACCTGTGGAGCCCCGCACGCCGCGACTTCTCCGTGCTCGTCGATGCCATGGGCTTGCGAGGCCTGATGCCTCCCCTGCGCGCGGCGGGCGACCGGCTGGGGCCGATCCTGTCCCAAATCGCGCGGCGCACCGGGCTCGATCCGGAAACGCCGGTACTGTGCGGCCTGCACGACTCCAACGCCTCGCTCTTGCCGCATCTCGTCGCGCGCCAGCATCCCTTTTCGGTCGTCTCGACCGGAACCTGGGTGGTGAGCATGGCCGTGGGTGGAGGCCAAAAGCTGCTCCACGAAGCGCGCGACACATTGGTGAATGTCAGCGCGCTCGGCACGCCGGTACCCTCTGCCCGGTTCATGGGCGGGCGGGAGTATGACATGCTCACTGCCGAGCTCGATGCCGGTTGGACGCAGCGGGACGTCGAGCGCGTGCTGACCGAACAGATCCTTCTTTTGCCATCGGTGCAGCAGGGGTCTGGGCCATTTCCCCGCGCTCAGTCGCGCTGGACGGGACAACCGTCGCTGGGCGAGCGGCTTGTCGCGGCCTCCTTCTATCTCGCGCTGATGACGGCGACCTGTCTCGACCTCATCGGCGCGGATGGCGACATCATCGTGGAAGGTCCCTTTGGGAAGAATGTGCTCTTTGCGGAAATGCTTGGCGCCGCGACCGGGCGCCCTGTGCTGCCGCAAGACGGTCGGGAAACCGGCACCACGACCGGAGCCGCGCTGCTGGCGGCGGCACATCAAGGCAACCAGATGCCGCTGGAGACAGCTGAAGCCAGGCCCGTCAATCAATCCTTCGCGGAGTATGCGAACGCCTGGCGCGAGGCCGTGGCCGAAGTTTGCGCATAGCCAGACCGGCTTTGACTAGCCTCTAACCCCGACTTACCCTAGCTTTTCATGCACGTCGCTCGTTGAAGCGCTAACTTGAACATCGCCGTCTAGGAGATTTGGACATGGCTCATACTGCCGAACAATGGCCCGATATCCCCTACCCCGCCTGGCGCGACACCTGCTCGGCGCTCCACCTCTACTTCCAGATCATTGGGAAATATCGGCTCGCCCGGACGCCATGGGTCAACCATTCATGGCACGCAACGCTCTATCCGAATGCGCGCGGCTTCACGACAGGGCTGGTGCCGGATCGCCCGGGCGGCATCGAGCTGAGCTTCGACCTGATCGCCCATCGCGTGGTCGGCGCTTCCACAGAGGGGCGGCAGGCAAGCTTCCCCTTGGAGCCGATGTCCGTCGCGGCTTTTCATGCGCATGTTCTGGAACTGATCGAGTTCCTTGGCGGCACGCCGGAAATGGACGACCATCCAAACGAGGTTCCCGACCAAATTCCCTTCGAGGCGGATTTGAACGAGCGCCCCTATGATGCCGATGCGGTGCATCGCTTCTTCAAGGCCTGCCTCTCGATCTCGACGGTGTTTTACAAATTCCGCACCTCGTTTCTCGGCAAGGTCAGTCCGATCCATCTTTTCTGGGGCAGCTTCGATCTGGCCGTGACGCGTTTTTCAGGCAGGCGTGCGCCGCTGCATCCCGGTGGCGTGCCGAGCCTGCCCGACGCGGTCACCCGCGAAGCCTATAGCCACGAGGTTTCCTCGGCGGGCTTCTGGCCCGGGGGCGGCGGAGTGGATTTTCCGGCCTTCTATTCCTATGCCTATCCCGCTCCGCCCGGCTATGCCGACACGAAAGTCGCACCCCACGCCGCCTATTTCGACAAGACGCTGGGCGAATTTCTGCTGCCATATGACGCTGTTCGGCGCGCAGAGGATCCTGTGGCCACGCTGCTGGCCTTCCTCGACACCACCTACCGGGCAGCGGCCGATCTCGGGAACTGGGATTGCCCCAACCTCGAATGCGCGCCAGGCGAGCCTAGACGGCCACGAATTGTTTGACCGAGCATGCTGGCTGGAGCGGCCGTTTGTTGCCGCTGCTCCTGCGTAAGGCTCTACGCCTGCGGCTCGACGACCTCTTCAACCTCGCGCCGCTTCGAGTGGTCGGCTGCGATCATCAGATACACGGCAGGGACGACGAACAGGGTGAACAGCGTTCCGATCGCCAGGCCACTGGCAATCACCAGCCCCATGTTGTAGCGCGACACCGCGCCGGCGCCGGTGGCGATGATCAGCGGAATGACGCCCAGCACCATGGCGGCCGTCGTCATTAGGATCGGACGCAGCCGGATGCCGCAGGCCTGCTCGATGGCCTCGCGCTTGGATTTTCCTTCCAGCTGCGACGTGTTGGCGAACTCCACGATCAGGATACCGTGCTTGCTGATCAGGCCCATCAGGGTCACCAGGCCAACCTCGGTGTAGATGTTGAGGCTCGCGCCACCCAGGCCAACGCTGATGAAGATCAGCGCGCCGGCAATCGACATCGGCACCGAGACGAGAATGATGGCGGGATCTCGAAAACTCTCGAATAGCGCCGCCAGAGCCAGGTAGATCACGATCAACGCAAAGCCGAAGGTGGCGATGAAGCCGGACGACTCCTGGATATACTGCCGCGACAGTCCCGCGTAGTCGATCGAATAGCCCTGCGGCAGCGTCCTTTGGGCAAGGTCCTTCAGATAGTTCAGCGCATCGGCCTGTGCGACGCCCGGTGCGGCGACACCCTGAATGGTCGCGCTGTTCAGCTGCTGAAAGTGGTTGATCGATTCCGGAATGGTCTTGGTCTCGACCGTCGCAACCGACGAGAGCGGAATGGGAACGCCGTTCACGCTGCCGATATAGTAATTCATCAGCTGCTGGACGTTCAGCCGGCTTCGTTGCTGCACCTGCGGGATCACCTTGTACGAACGGTTGTCCAGGCTGAAATAGTTAACGTATCCGCCACCCAGCATGTTGGCGAGCGCCGAGCCGACGTCGCTCATATTCAGGCCTAGCTGGGCGGTCTTGTTGCGGTCGAACACGACGGTCGATTGCGGGTTGTCGATCTTGAGGTCGCTGTCGAGGAAGATGAACATGCCGCTCTTCACGGCTTCCTGCAGGAAATTCCGTGCCACCTGATTGAGCTGCTCGAACGACTCCGTCGTTCCCAGAACGAACTGCACCGGCAGCCCCTGGCTGCCCGGCAGAGGCGGCAGCTGGAAGGCTGCGACGCGGGTACCGGCGATGTTGTCGAGCTGCTTCTGGATTATCGGCTGCAGCTCGTTCGTGGTCCGCGTACGTTCGTCCCAGGGCGTGAACACCATGCCGCCGATCGATGTGCCCGGAGCGTCGATCTGGAACACATGGGCCGTTTCCGGATATTGGGCATATATCTGGTAGACCTGCTTCGAATAAAGCAGCTTCTGGTCCAGTGTTGCGTTGGGCGCCGGCGTGGCCGAGGCGATGATGACGCCCTCGTCTTCCTGCGGCGCAAGCTCGCTCTTGGCGCCGGTGTAGAGGAAGTAGATGCTCCCCAGAACGATCAGTGCGAAGAGCCCCGTCACCGGAAGATAATTGAGGCTGCCGCGCAGCATCCGCTCATAGCCGTCGCGCAGACGATCGAACGTTCGATCGATGAAATCCGACAATCTTTCCTGCCAGCCGCGTTCGGCCGAGCGCGGCTTGAGGATGCGGGAACACATCATCGGCGAGAGCGTCAGCGCAACGATCGCCGACACCGTCACCGCGCCCACCAGCGTGAAGGCGAACTCGGTGAACAGTGCACCGGTCAAACCTCCCTGAAATCCGATTGGGACATAGACGGCTATCAGCACCACCGTCATCGCGATGATGGGGCCGCCGAGTTCTCGCGCTGCCAGGATCGCGGCAGGAATGGGTTGCTGGCCCTCGTCGAGGTGGCGGTTGACATTCTCGACCACGATGATGGCGTCGTCCACGACAAGGCCGATGGCGAGCACCAGGGCCAGAAGCGTCAGCAGGTTGATCGAGAAACCAAGCGCCAGCATCATCGTGAAAGTGCCGATGAGCGATAGTGGAATAGCGATGGTCGGGATCAGCACCGAGCGCAACGAGCCCAGGAAGGCGAAGATAACCAATGTGACGATCACCAGCGCTTCGCCGAGTGTCCAGATCACGTCGCGGATCGAACTGTTCACGAAGTCGGTCGAGTCGTAGACGATGGCGCCGCGCAGCCCCTGCGGCAGCTGCGCCTGAATGCCCGGAAACTGTTTGCGCACGCCGGAAATCACGTCGAGAAGATTGGCCGCCGGCGCAATCTGGATGCCGATGTAGACTGCCTGCTTGCCATCGAACGCGACCTGCGATTCATAGTCGTCCGCGCCGAGCGAGACATTGGCCACGTCCTTCAGGCGTACGATGGCGCCGCCTCTCTGCTTGACGACGAGGTTTGCGAACTCCTCGACGCTGTGCAGATTGGTCGAGGCGGTGAGATTCACCTGCACCATCTGGCCCTTGGTATTGCCGAGCCCGGAGATATAGTCGTTCTGCTGCAGCGCGTTGGAGACGTCCGTGGCCGTCAAGCCAAAGGCAGCAAGTTTGAGCGGATCGAGCCAGGCCCTGAGCGCGAAATTCTGGCCGCCTAGGATTTCCGCGGTCTGGACGCCGGGCACGGCCTGCAATTTGGGCTGGACCACGCGCGTGAGGTAGTCCGTTATCTTGTTGCGCGGCAGGACATCGCTGTCGAAGCCCATATACATGGCGTCGATGGTCTGCCCGACCTTGATGCTCAGCACCGGCTGTTGGGTGCCGGATGGCAACTGGTTGATGACCGAGGCGACCTTGGTGCTGATTTCGGTCAGGGCCTTGTCGGCATCGTAGTTCAGCCGGAGATAGATGGTGATGACATTGACGCCCGACTGGCTGGTCGAACTCATGTAGTCGATGCCGTTTGCCTGCGCGATGGCATTCTCGAGCGGGGTGGCGATGAACCCTGCGATGACGTCCGGGTCCGCGCCGTAATAGGTCGTGGTGACCGTGACGACGGCGTTTTCCGTGCGGGGATATTGGAGGATCGGCAGGGACCCGACCGCGCGCAAGCCGAGCACGAGGATCGTCAGGCTGACGACGATCGCGAGAACTGGTCGGCGGATAAAGATGTCGGTGAAGTTCATCACGACCTACCGCATTCCATGTCGGCTATCTGGCGGACTGCCCGTCCATCACTTGTCGACCGGTTTCGGATTGGGGTTATTCAAAGGCTGCACGTCATTTTCGATTCGGATAGGCACGCCGTTGCGCAGCTTGATCTGGCCGGCGGTTACGACGGTATCACCGTCCTTCACGCCGCTGAGCACCGCGACCTGATCGCCCCGCGTTGCGCCTGTGGTAACGAAAGTCTGGCGGGCGACGAGCTGAGGCTGGCCGTTGGTGTCCGTACCCTGCTTGTCGACGAGATAGACGATGTTTCCGTAGGAGTTGTAGGCGATCGCGGTCTGCGGAAGGGTCACCAGCTTCTGCGGGGCGGCGATATCGATATCGACCGTGGCAAACATGCCTGGGAGCAACAGGTGCGCCTTGTTCTGCAGGGTCGCCCGCATCAGCACGTTGCGCGTCGCGGCATCCACCTGCGAGTTGATGGCCGAGATCTTTCCGGGAAAGGTCTTGTCGGGAAAGGTGTCGACTTTCGCCTTTATCGGCTGGCCGACCTTGATCTGCGCCAACGACTGTTGCGGCACGAAGAAGTCGACATAGATCGGGTCGAGCTGTTGCAAGGTCACGATCATGGTGCCTGCGGGTAGATACTGGCCGATGTCAGCCTGACGGATGCCGAGCCGCCCCGCAAACGGCGCCCTGATCGTCTTGTAGTCGACAAGGGCCTGCTGCTGCGCCGCCAGCGCCTGGGCATTCAGCATGTTGCCCCTGTCGGTATCGACGACCTGCTTGCTCACCGTAGTGTTTTTGACGAGGGCATTGTCGCGATCGTAGGTAATCTTGGCGAGCGCGGCGGTCGCCTTCAGGGCCTCGAGATGGGCGATGTCATCGGCCGCGGCAAGCTCCAGAAGGAGATCGCCCTCATCCACGTCGGCGCCGGACTCGAAATGGATGGCTGAAACGATGCCGGAGACTTGTGCGCTGAGGTTGGCCCCGTTGACAGCCCGCAAACTGCCGACCGCCTCCAACTGCGGCTGCCAGTCCTGCGTTTCCGCCACCATCGTCGAGACGGTTTGCGGCGGATTGGCCAGCGAGGCCATGACCTTCTCGATCATCGACGCCCGGAAGGCCTCGAACCCGAAGACCCCGCCCAGCACCACTGCGACAAGGGCCAGCATGATTATCATGCGCTTCAGCATCGCAACCCTTTCCAAGGTCTTACGAGTGCCTCCGCGAAGCCTGCCCTACATCAATACCCCGGGCGCAATAATGTTGCGCAATCGCTGGCGGGATGAGGTTCGCTGTATGAAACGGATTTACGTCTAACTGCATAGCTAGGTATCCGACGAGCCGATGGAAAGACCGCAGCGTCTATTCCCGTCCGCGCGGCGCTACGCCGAACAGCTTTCGAATTCGGCAGTACCCTTTGACTTCACTAGGGAATGAGCACGGCAGCGCCGCTGAACCGTCCGGCGCGCAAATCGGCAAGAGCGGTGTTGGCCTGCTCCAGCGGATAGGGAGTGGTGTGCGTGCGGACACCCGCCTCCCGGGCTATCGGAAAGAACTCCTGCGCATCCTGCCGCGTCAGGTTGGCGACGGAAACCAGTTCACGCTCCTCCCACAGAAGCGCATAGGGCATCGAAGGAATGTCGCTCATGTAAATGCCGCCGCAGACCACGCGGCCGCCCTTGCGCACCGCTCGCAATGCCTCCGGCACGAGCGCGCCAACCGGCGCGAAGATGATCGCGGCATCGAGTTGCTCCGGCGGCTGCGTGTCCGAGCCTCCGGCCCAGACCGCACCGATTTCACGGGCAAAGCGCTGCGCCTCCACGTCGCCCGGCCGCGTGAAGGCATAGACCTCTCGCCCCTGCCATATGCAAACCTGCGCGATGATGTGGGCGGCCGCGCCGAAGCCATAGAGACCGACGCGCCGGCCCTCGCCCGCCCGCTTCAGCGACCGCCAGCCAATCAGGCCCGCGCAGAGAAGCGGTGCAAGCGAAACCGGATCCGCCTCCATGTCGAGGTCGAAGGCAAAGTCCGAGTCCGCAACGACATGGGTGGCAAAGCCTCCATCGCGCGTGTAGCCGGTGAACTCCGGATAGTCGCAGAGATTTTCCGAGCCCATCCGGCAATAAGGGCATGTGCCGCAGGTATGGCCGAGCCACGGCACGCCGACGCGCCGTCCTATGCGTGCGGCATCGACCCCATCGCCAACGGCATCGACGATGCCCACGATTTCATGGCCGGGGACGAGCGGAAGCTTCGGATCAGGAAGATCGCCATCGACGACATGGAGATCCGTACGGCATACGGCGCAAGCTTCGACTTCCAGCCTGATCTGGCCCGGCCCAGGCACGGGATCCGGCCGCTCCGAGAGAACCAGTGGCCGCCCCACGGCTTCCAGCACCATCGCCTTCATCCTCGCGCTCCACCAGATCAGCTTCGTTGAGACCGATGCTAGCACAATCGCGCTCACGCTGCATTGCTGACCCTTGGCAGGCCCATCTCGCATTTTCCAACGGCGACGTCCCTTTTTCGAAACGCCGCCTCTTGCGATCATGCAATTGTCCAAATACGCGCGCTGTTGCTAATCTTATTTTCTGCCGATTGGACTTTGCCGTGCGCCTCGATACTTTCACAGCTACCCAACCCGGACGACTGTATGCGCACGTCCGCGCCACCTTGCGTTTCCTCAATGCCCGCGGCATCGCAATCGTCCTGCTGGGCTGCATAGTCGGCGTAATAGCAGGTGTACTCGTCACCGCGATGAGTTGGATCGTACAGACGATGCACTGGCTGCTTTTCGGTCTGCAGCCGGGTGCCCGCCTTTCGGCGATGTTTTCCCTGTCCAGCCCGTGGCAGGGACTGATACCGGTCATCGGAGGTAGCGTCCTTGGATTGAGCGTCGTCTATCTGAGATGGCGGCGGTTTCGCACGCCGATTGACCCGATCGAGGCCAATGCCCTGCATGGCGGACGCCTGTCCATGACGGACACTTTCATCGTCGGCGGGCAAACGATCATCTCGACCGGCTTCGGCGCATCGGTGGGCCTGGAGGCGGCATACACGCAAGCCGGATCGGGTGTGGCATCATGGATAGCCCGCAAAACCCGTCTGCGCCGGGGCGACGTCCGGATCCTGGTAGGCTCCGGTGCAGGCGGTGCGATCGCTGCGGCCTTCGGCGCACCACTCACGGGCGCGTTTTATGCCTTCGAGCTCATCATCGGCACATACTCCATCGCCAATGTCGCCCCGGTGATGGCAGCCGCGATTTCCGCTAGCAGTTCTTCGCCAAGCTGTCGGTGGACGCGACCCTGCGTCCGGTGCTCGGCGGCTGCATCGTCGGGCTGCTTGGCCTGATGACGCCGCAAGTCCTCTCCAGCGGACATGGCGGCCTGCACCGAGAACTGGCAATGAACTATGGGCTCTATGTCGTCGCCCAGCTTTTCGTGCTCAAGGTGCTCGCTTCCGCGGTCTCGCTCGGTTCCGGCTTTCGCGGCGGGTTGTTCTTCGCATCGCTCTTTCTGGGCGCGCTGCTGGGCAAGATATTCGCCGCCGGCATGGCGATACTGTCGCCCGAAGTCGGCATCGATCCGCTGGTCGCAGCGGTCGTCGGCATGACCTTGCTGGCCGTGGGCGTGGTGGGCGGACCTCTGACGATGACGTTCCTTGCGCTGGAATCCAGCGGCAATCTAGCGCTTACCGGCGTGGTTCTGGCCGCGGCCATCGTATCATCGCTGCTGGTACGGGAGACCTTCGGCTTCTCCTTCTCGACCTGGCGCTTCCACCTCCGCGGAGAAACCATCCGCGGCGCACAGGATATCGGCTGGATGCGCAATCTCACCGTGGGCAGCATGATGCGTGAGGATCCGCGTACCGTGCCCGGCGACATGACCGTGGCCGAGTTCCGAAACGCGGTTCCGCTGGGCTCCACGCAGCGCGTGATCATCACCGGTCCCGAGAAGAAATATCTCGGCATACTCGTCGTCGCCGAGGTTCACGCCAAGCACCCGGACACGGCGGGCGAGCGCGAGCCGATCGCGGATCTTGCGAAATACCATGACACGGTGCTGGTACCGACGATGAACGTGAAGGCGGCCGCAGAAGCGTTCACACGTTCCGGCAGCGAAGAACTGGCTGTGGTGCAGGACTTCGTCGGCCGCAAAGTCGTTGGCCTTCTGACGGAGGGCCATATGCTGAGGCGCTATGCGGAAGAGCTCGACAAGGCCCGTCGCGACATCTCCGGAGAGCGCTAGCAGCGCGATTTTCCCGGCTTTCCGGTAACCGGCCAGTCACCAACTAGTGACGGTTCCAAGAGGAACCGCAGTATCGATTGACCATTTAATCCATCGCCAAGGGCGTACAATACGCCCACCTGAAAGTGCTCCTGGCGGATGGGAAAACTGCTCAAAATCATGATCTGGTGCGCTGCTGCCATCGTCGGTGTCAGCGTCGGATTTGTGGCCTTCCACAACAACACCATGCGCGGCGGTTCTTCCGCCACCACGGCGGCGGCCCGTACTGCGCCCGCACCTGTCCCGGTGATGACGGTAACCGCCGGCACCAAGAACACGCCGGTCATCATCCGCGGGCTGGGCGCGGTCACCGCCTATAATACCGTGGACGTCAAAAGCCGAGTGGAAGGCAATGTCGTCAACGTAAATTTCAAGGAAGGCCAGGAGGTCAAGCCCGGCGATCTCCTCATCCAGCTCGACGTCCGCCCATTCCAGGCGGCGCTTGACCAGGCCCAGGCAAGCCTCGCCAAGGACCAGGCCAATCTCGTCAACGCACAGAAGGACCTTGTCCGCTATTCCGATCTGCTCAAGCGTTCTTTCGCGCCAGAGCAGCAAGTGGCCACCCAGAAGGCGACGGTGGCGGCGGACGAAGCGATCATTGCCGGCGACAAGGCCATGATCGACGCAACCAAGCTGAACGTCGAATATGCTTCCATCCGCTCGCCCATCGACGGGATAACAGGCATCAGGCAGATCGACCTCGGCAACCTCGTCCAGGCGAATTCCGGCACGCTCGTCGTGGTCACCCAGATCAAGCCGATCTACGTCGTGTTCACCATTCCCGAGACTGACATCCCGCGCGTGCGCAGCGCCATGAGCAAAGGCAAGCTCACGGTCCTCGCCTATGACCCTGCCGACCAGAAACAGATCGCACAAGGCACGCTGGAACTCGTCGACAACCAGGTCGACCAGGCGAGCGGTACGGTAAAACTCAAGGCGAGGTTCCCCAACAAGGACGAAGCGCTGTGGCCGGGCCAGTTCGTCAATGCGCATCTCGTGGTCGAGACGGTCGAGAACGGCATCACCGTGTCCAGCGCCGCAGTGCAGACCGGTCCGAAGGGCACATTCGTCTATGTGGTGAAACCCGACGATACGGTCGAGGTGCGGCCGGTGACCGTCACGCAGACGGAGGACAACGTCTCGCTGATCGGCTCGGGCCTCACCGAGGGCGAGCAGGTCGTCACTGTGGGTCAATCCAGGCTTACGCCCGGCGCCGCCGTGGCCATCGCCAACAATAATACCGGGATCGCGTCGGCCACCCCGGCAGAACCTGGCGGAGTGGCAACCCAATGAACATTTCCGCGCCTTTCATTGCGCGGCCGATCGCCACTTTCCTTCTCATGCTGGCATTGTTGGTGGGCGGTGTCGTCGGCTACTACCTGCTGCCCGTGTCGGCGCTGCCCACGATCGACTCTCCCACTATCTCGGTGTCGGCCAGCCTGCCTGGCGCCGACCCGCAAACGATGGCCGCCTCGGTCGCACAGCCGCTCGAGCGGCAATTCGCCGATCTGCCCGGCGTCAACCAGATCACTTCGTCGAGCACACTCGGCAACACGCTGATAACGCTTCAGTTCGACCTTTCGCGCAACATCGACGGGGCGGCCAGCGACGTGCAGTCCGCAATCAATGCGGCCGGAGGCTCGCTGCCGAAGAATCTGCCGACGCCCCCCACCTACAGGAAGGTGAACCCGGCGGATCACCCGATCCTCATTCTCGGGATGACCTCGTCCGTCATGCCGCTCACGCAACTCGACCAATATGCCGACCTGAACATTGCGCAGCAGATTTCCGCCATCCCCGGCGTCGGTCAGGTTCTGATCTTCGGGGAGCAGAAATATGCGCCAACCGTCAGCGTCAATCCGCTGGCGCTGGCCGCGCGCGGCATCGGGCTCGATGACGTGGCCAATTCGATCGCCAGCCTCACCGCCGACCTGCCGGTGGGCACGCTGCAAGGGCCGCAACAATCCTACCAGATCGCCACCAACGGACAGCTTTTCGACACGAAGGAGATCGGACGTTCGGTCGTGGCCTATCGCGACGGGGCGCCCGTTCGGCTCGATGATATCGCCACGGTCACCGCAGGATCCGAGAGCCCGCTTCAGGCGAGTTGGGTTGGGACGACGCGCGGTGAGATGATCGGCATCTGGCGCCAGCCCGGCGCAAATACGATCCAGCTGGTGGACCAGATCAAGGCGACCCTGCCCCAGTTGCAGGCCGGCATCCCGCCTTCGATCAATCTTTCGATCATCAGCGACCGGTCGTCGTCGATCCGCGAGAGCTTCACCGACGTCAAGCTGACGCTGCTCGCGGCCGTCGTACTCGTTGTGCTGGTGATCTTCCTGTTCCTGCGCAATGTCTGGGCGACATTGATCCCAAGCGTGACCGTTCCGCTGTCGCTGGTCGGCACATTTGGCCTCATGTACATATTAGGCTACAGCCTCGACAACCTGTCCCTGATGGCGCTGACGCTTGCCGCCGGACTTGTCGTCGACGACGCCATCGTCATGCTGGAGAACATCTACCGCTATCTCGAAGCGGGGCACGATCGCGTCACCGCCGCGCTGCTCGGTGCGAAGGAAATCGGCTTCACCATCGTGTCGATCACGGTGTCTCTCGTGGCCGTCTTCATCCCCATCCTGTTCATGAGCGGCATCGTGGGCCGCCTGTTCCACGAGTTCGGCATGGTGGTGACGCTTGCGGTGATCCTGTCGGCGGTGATTGCGCTGACGCTGTCGCCGATGATGGCCTCGCTGGTGCTCCAAAACCCGAAGGAAGAGAAGCACGGTCGGATCTACCAATGGAGCGAGCGCGGCTTCCAATACATGCTCGATGTATATGAGCGGGGCCTGCACTTCACCCTGCGGCACCGGCGCGCCACCATGACCTTGAACCTCCTGCTGATCGTCGTTTCGGCATGGATGTTCTATTCCATGCCGAAGGGCTTTTTCCCGCAGGAGGATACGGGCCTGGTCTTCGGCTTTACGCAGGCCGACCAGGATATCTCGTTCGAAGGCATGGCGAGCCGGCAGGAGGCCGTGGCGCGCATCATCGCGCAGGACCCGGACGTCCAGGCTTTCGGCTCCTCGATCGGCGGCAGCTCGAGTTCCGGCCTGAACAACGGGCGCATATTCATCCAGCTCAAGCCCTACAGCGAGCGCATCGGAACGGCGAGTCAGTTCATCCAGCGCCTGCGGCCAAAGCTCGCCGGGGTACCCGGCGTGACAACATTCCTGCAGTCCATCCAGAACATCCAGATCGGCGCGCGCCTGACCGCGACGCAGTACCAGTACACGCTGCAGGACATCAACCTGGATGAGCTCAACGAATGGGGCCCAAAGATGCTGGCCAAGCTGAAGACCATTCCCGGCCTTCAGGACGTGGCAAGCGACCAGCAGACCGGCAGCTCGCAACTGATGATCAAGATCAACCGGGACAACGCAGCCCGCCTCGGCGTCAACGTGACCGAAATCGAGCAGACGCTCTACGACGCCTTCGGCCAGCCCTTCGTCACCCAGCTCTACGGGCCGCTCAACACCTATCACATCGTCCTGCAGGTTGCCCCGCAGTACCAGACGGATGTCTCAGCGCTTTCACGCATCTACGTGCATGGAACCGGCGGCAAGCTGATCCCCATCAGCCAGTTCGCGACGCTCGAGCCGGCACCGACGACGATCGCGGTCAACCATCAGGGCCAGTTCCCCTCGGTTACGCTTTCGTTCAACCTGGCACCGGGCGTGTCGCTTGGCCAGGCGGTGGACTCCATCAACAAGGCTGCAGCCCAGATGGGCATGCCGGACACCATCACCCCCACCTTCCAGGGCACGGCGCATGAATTCCAGGCGTCGCTGTCGACGCAGCCCATGCTGATCATCGCGGCGCTGTTTGCGGTCTATGTGGTGCTGGGCGTGCTCTATGAGAGCTTCGTGCATCCGATCACCATCCTACTCACACTGCCGTCGGCCAGCGTCGGTGCGCTGTTCTTCCTGAACATATTCGGCTTCGACCTGACGATGATGGCGATCATCGGCCTGCTGATGCTGATCGGCATCGTGAAGAAGAACGCGATCATGATGGTGGACTTTGCGCTGGAGCGGGTGCGCATCGAGGGCAAGTCCGCCGAAGAGGCTATCTATGAAGCGGCGGTGCTGCGCTTCCGGCCGATCATGATGACCACGATGGCAGCCTTGTTGGTGACGCTTCCCATTGCGGTGGGCATAGGCGCCGGCGCCGATTTGCGCCAGCCGCTAGGCGTTGCCGTGGTGGGCGGCCTGATTGTATCGCAGGCCCTCACGCTGTTCACCACGCCGGTGACATATCTCTACATGGAGATTTTCAGCGAATGGGCTTCGGCCCGACTTGCCCGGTTCCGGCACAAGGGGGCTGAAACGGCAGCAGATAAGGAAACGCCCGCCGCTTCAACGGAAGCAGCGGGCGGCAAGAACTGAGATTGGCCAGCCTATGTGGCCATCAACATATTAGCGGCAGGGCGCCTGATAGGTGCGCGGGTTGCCGTAGCGGTCGTAAAGCGGACGGCCGCGCTTGTCGAACTGCTGATAGACGCACATGTTGGGCGCAGTCGACGCACCGATCGCTGCACCCGCAGCGCCGCCGATCAGGGCGCCTGCAACTGTGCTCCCCGTGTTCCCACCGATGGCCTGCCCTGCCAGGGCGCCAACGCCCGCGCCGATAGCGCCGCCACCAACGGCACGTTCCCCCGGCGTGTTGCACCCGGCGAGCGCAAGAGTCGTCAGCGCCAGGGTGGCGGCCAAAGACAAGCGTATTTTCATCGAAGACCTCTCCTGTTATCGATGCGAGCTAGATAGCACATCAACTTTTGGGCGTCACCGGGCGGAACCGGCGCGCACCCATTGAGATGTCAGGCGAAATCGGCGCAAAGGGATCAAATTATCTTTGCGATACGATGGAAAAAGTCATGATCATGCCTTTCCCGTCGCGCTTCATATCCGGGCGGGCCGCAACCTAAGGCCGGCGCAGGCATTCTAACTTTCCAACCAGGCTCGCAGCGTAACCCAAATGCCCGATATCCTTTCACCGGAGTTGCTCCACCAACTGATACACAGCTATGGGCTCTGGGTGCTCTTCTTCGTGGTCATGGGCGAGAGCATGGGAATTCCCATGCCCGGCGAAACGGCGCTGGTATCGGCCTCCCTCTATGCCGGCGCGACCCATCACATCGACCTGGTGCATGTGATCGCCATTGCGTCGGCCGGCGCCATCATCGGCGACAATATCGGCTACCTGATCGGCCATACGATCGGCCTGAAACTGCTGACCAAATATGGCCGTTACATTCGCCTCGACGAAGGCCGGCTCAAGGTCGGCCAATACATGTTCCTCAAGCACGGCGGCAAAATCGTCTTCTTCGGGCGCTTCGTCGCCTTTCTGCGCGCCTTTGCGGCGGTGCTTGCCGGAGCCAACCGGATGAATTGGCCGCATTTCCTGCTGATGAATGCCGCGGGCGGCATTTGCTGGGCAATCCTGTTCGGCTGCGGAGCGTATTTCTTCGGCGAGCGCATCAGAGCCGTCGCCGGCCCGGTCAGCGCGATACTGCTTATCGGGGCGGTCGTCCTGGTGATCGCCGGCTATCTGTTCTTCCGGCATCACGAGAAGGAACTGGAGTTGCGCGCCAGGGCCGCATTGCCCGGCCCCCTTTAAGCTCGCGCGAAAAGAGCTATCGAAGCCCTTCGGAAGCTCTTGCCGCCGGCCCGAAAAGGCCGACGGCAGAATGCCGACAACGTCGACTTAGCCTTTCTTGACCGGCGAGTTCATTCCCCAGTTGACGCCGAAAGGATCGCGCAGCAGGCCCCAGCGGTCGCCCCAGAACATGTCACCGAGCGGCACGACCACCTCGCAGCCGGCCTCGACAGCCCGCTTCCACCAGGCATCGACGTCGTCGCCCAGTACGAGCTGCATCGTATAGCCCTGCGGCGGCACGCTCGGGTGGCCATGCTCAGGAAACGGATCACCGAGCATCAGGGAACTTCCGTTGACGTAGAGGTGGACGTGCATGGTCCGACCCTTCTCGTCCGACGGATAGGCGAATGCGGTCTCGGCGCCGAAGGCGCGCTGGTAGAATTCGGCCGCCTTGTGGGCACCGTCGACCTGCAGATAGGCGACGAGGCCGCCATGCACTTTCGGGGCCGGATTCTCCATGGTCTGTGCGGTTGCTTCGGACATTGCGAAACTCCTGTTGTTCGGTTTTGCCGTAGGCGGCTCTCATAGTGACGAACGGACGGTTGCAAATCCGACAACCCGCTTAAGCTTTTTTCTGCGTCCAATCGTGAGGTCGTGAACCGTACCGGCAAAGACGCCGTTTTTAAATCTCTGACTGGCTGTCGGATCAGCATCGCTCCATTCGTCCTTGCCAGGCAGTCAATGTCAACGAGAGGAGAAGCGAAATGAGCTATGTCGACGGCTTCGTAGTCGCGGTCCCCAGGCAGAATATCGAAGCCTATAAGTCGCTGGCGCGGACGGCCGGCGACATCTGGAAGGAATACGGCGCGCTCGCCTATGTCGAGTGCATCGGCGACGACGTTCCCTATGGCCAGCTGACTTCATTTCCCCGGGCCGTGCAGGCCAAGGAGGATGAAGTCGTGGTGTTTTCCTGGATCGTCTATGCCTCGCGGGCCGATCGCGACGCCATCAACGAGCAGGTGGTGGCCGACCCGCGTCTCAAGGGCTCGATGCAGAACATGCCCTTCGATGGCAAACGAATGATTTATGGCGGGTTCGAGAGTTTCATGGGGCTCTAGCAAGCCTGTGCCGCTTCCGGCTCCGACGGCTGATGGGAGCCGGAGCGGCGAAGCCCTCAAGTCACGCCATCTGAGTAGCTTTCGAGCGCTTACGCTTGGGCCGCAGCGCACTCGACCCGATCAGCCGGCCGATGCCGCCCGAAATCAGGGAATTCACATCGAGCAGCACCTGCGGGATGTTCAGGCCGCCCGGGCATGCCAGATATTGCGGCGTCCATACTGGCGAGAATTTCTGCTTGAAGGCCCGCAGGCCCTCGAAGTGATAAAAATCGTCGCCGTGGCGGAAGACGAAGGTCGCCATGCGGTTCCAGCGCGAGGCAAGCGCGTGATCGGCAAGACCCGACAGCGGTGCCGCGCCGAGGTTGAACCAGCGATATCCCTGCTCCTTGGCGTAAAGCAGCAAACGAACGAACAATGCGTCCATCAGCACCTTCGACACGCCGGGCAGGTAGCGCATCAGGTCGATCGACATCTCGTTCATGCAGCCGCTGCGCCAGATATTGGCAAAGGCGACGATGCGATTTCCGTTAGTTGTGTCGCGTATCACCGCGATGTCGAAATGCGACAGGTAGTCCGGATCGAAGCGACCGAGCGAAAAGCCCTTTTCGCTGCCGCCTTTTTCCTGCAGCCAGACATCCGATACGTGCCGCAACTCGTCCATGATGGGGGGCACGTCCGCACGCGGGATGACCTCGAACACCAGGCCCTCCTTGGCCGCGCGCCGATCCGAGTAGCGATGCTCCTGGTTCTTGGGCCCTTCCAGCGAGAAGTTCGACAATTCCACGCGCGCCACCTCGCCGAGCTTCAGCAGCGCATAGCCCATGTCCAGGTAGAGCGGCAGGTTGTCGGGCCGCACGGCATAGAACACGGCACGCGATGCCTCACGATCGGCCATGTCACGGAACTGCCAGACGAGGTCTTCGACCTGCTCTGGATCGCCCACCGGGTCGCCCATCGACACCAGCGAGCGCCCTGCTCGCGCATACATAAGGAACGCCTGACCGTCCGGCGACCAGAGGAATTCCTTGTCGCCAAGATAGGCGATGTTGGTTTGGGTATCGGGCGAGTTCGCAATGACGGCTGCGATGGCATCGGGCTCGGTTTCGTCACGGCGCTTGGTCTTCGCCGGCGGGCGATGGATCGCCACCGCCACGCCCAGGCCGACCGCCGCCACAACCAGGCCGACCGTAGCGCGCAGGAAGCGCGGCGCCTCGCCGCGCCATGCAAACTCCCAGAACAGCTCGTTGGAATATTCGACATGGCTGTAGGAGAAGAAGCCAAGCCAGGTCGTCGCGACCAGCGCCAGCGCCACAAGCGCCAACCACTCCCACGAGAGGCGGCTGATGCGTTGCGGCGTACGGCGATAGAAGGCCTGGCGCGACAGCAGCAGGAACACCGCTGACAGGGCGAGCGTAAGCGCCTCTTCCCAGTCCAGCCCCTTGATCATCGACAGCAGCGACCCGGCGAAGAGCATGGCGACGGCCACGACCCAGGCCGAGAAAAGCCGCCGGTGCAAACCATGCGCGACAACCAGCAGGGCAAGGCCAGCGAGGCTGCCCAGGAAGTGGGAAGATTCCACAACCGACAGCGGCAGCCAGTCCTCCAGTATTTCCAGACGATCCGGAATGCCGGGCGTTGCGCCGGAGAACAGCAGCACCACGCCGGAGATGAACACCAGGGTGGCTGCCACCAGCGGCACCATGGCCCTGATCGCCTTGCTCGGGCCAACGAACCAGGCCGCCAGCTTGCCGCGCATGATGCCGGTTTCGGCCGCGGCCAATGCCGCGACGGCAAACGCGAAGGGCAGGAAATAATAGATCAGCCGGTAGGCCAGTAGCGACGCCAGTATGTCGGCACGCCCCTGCAGCCCAAGGCCGCCAATGAGGGTTGCTTCGAACACGCCAATGCCGCCCGGCACATGGCTGATCGAGCCGAGGATCACCGCGCTCATATAGACCGTGATGAAAAGGGCCGGCCCGGCCTGTGCGTCGGCAGGCAGCAGGACGTAAAGAACAGCAGCGGAAGCCAGCAGATCGATGACGCCGACCAGCAGCTGCAGCAACAGCATGCCGCGGCGCGGCACGGGAATGCGCCAGGCGAACAGCCGCAGCTCGCGCCCCTCCGGCCCGGCAATGACGAAAAGCGCGACCAGCGCTGCGATCATGCCGAAGCCGATCACGCGGTCGGCGGAAGCATGCATGATCTGCAGGAAAGGAATGCCCTCCGGATCCACCATGAGCGCGAGGCCGACAATGGTGGCAAAGGCAAGCCAAAGCCCCATCCACGTCAGCAGGACGACCTGTCCGATCTCGCCGGCATCGAGCCCGCTGCGGGAATAGGTGCGGAAGCGGATCGCGCCTCCGGTGAAGAGATGGAAGCCGAGGAAATTCGAAAAGGCGTAGCCGCTCATGCCGGACATGGCAGCGTTGTGCCACGGCACCTTGCCGGGAGCGACGATGTGGCAGGCGACGATGTCATAGCTTGCCAGCGCGCAATAGCTGATCGCGGTGGCGACCAGGGCGAGCCCGATGCCCCATGTTGGCATCGCGCTCAGCGCCGACTTGATGTCGTGAAGGCGCAGCCCGGCCGTCATCTGGTGGAACAGCCAGAGGGCTCCCACCGTGACTACCACTGCCAGGACGGGCCCGAAATACGCCCCCGCACGCTGATAGAACCGCGTTCCTTCGACGGTTTGCTCGCTCATGAATGAACGCAAGCCTCCAAGCAAAGACTCTTCTATTGCTCCATGCCCTGCGCAAAACCGATATTGAGGCGATTTCGCTGCAGGCGGCGATGTTAGTCAATTGCCTCGCGGCTTTTTGGCGGCAATCGGTGAGACTCCACGCAAAAAAGATGCCGCCCGGACAATTTGTCCGAGCGGCATGTCAGCCTGATGTCGGATCAGGCGTGGTTGAAGGGCACTGCCACAAAAGTCTGCGTGTCACCCCGTTCGATCAGGAGCAGCACGGACTTCTTGCCGGACTTGCTGGCCTCGGCCACCGCGCGGCTTGCCTCCTTGGCATTCCGCACCGGAGTTTGGTTGACCGAGAGAATCACGTCGCCTTCCTGGATGCCCTGGTCAGCACCGGCTTTGTCCGGATTGACGCTGGCGACGACTGCTCCCTTCTGACCGGCGGGAAGGTTAAGCGCCTGGCGAACCGGAGGCGTGATGTCACCCAGCGACAGACCAAGGCTCGGGACGTTGAAGTTACCTTCAGGCGACTGGCTCGGCGCGGTCTGGTTTGTTGCCGTTTTCTCGCTGGTGTCGTTGTTGCCAACGGTTATCGTGATGTTTTCGCTCTTGCCATTGCGCCATACGGTCATCTCTTCCTTGGACCCTGGCGTCACGTCGGCCACGGCGCGCGACAGATCCTTCGGATCCTTGACGTTGTGACCGCCGAAGCCTGTCACGATATCGCCCGTCTTCAGGCCGGCCGCCGCCGCCGGCGAGCCATCGTTGACATGTGCGACGAGGGCGCCGGAGGGGGCATTGAGGCCGATCGCATTGGCAACGTCGGGCGTAACCGGCTGGATCTGCACTCCGATGAAGCCATGCTCGATGGAGCCGCTCTGGATCAGCTTGGCCACAACGGGCTGCGCCTGATCGGACGGGATCGCGAAGCCGACGCCGACATTACCGCCATTGGGCGAGTAGATGGCCGAGTTGATGCCGATGACATTGCCTTCCATGTCCACAAGCGGACCGCCGGAATTGCCGTGGTTGATGGCGGCGTCGACCTGGATGAAGTCGTCATAGGGGCCGCTATGCAGGTCGCGGCCACGCGCTGATACGATGCCGGCAGTCACCGTCGTGCCGATACCGAACGGATTGCCGATCGCCAGCACCTGGTCACCCGTCATGAGCTTGTCGGAGTCGCCCCACTTCAGGACCGGCAGCGGCTTGCCAGCATTGACCTTGATGACCGCAAGGTCAGTCTTGGCATCGCGGCCGAGGAGCTTGGCCGGCAGTTCCGTGCCGTCGTCGAGCGTCACCTTGATTTCGGAGGCTCCGTCAACGACGTGGTTGTTGGTCACGATCGTGCCATCCGGATTGATGACGAAGCCCGATCCCAAGGCCTGGGCCTCCTGGCCCTTGGGACGATGCGGCATCTTCGGTATCCCGTTGTCGCCGAAGAACTGGTGGAAATACTCGTCGAAGGGCGAGCCGGGTGCGAATGGCGAATTCTGGTCGTTGCTGTCGCTCGAGGCGACCTTCATCTTGGTCGTGATGGTCACCACGGCGGGCTTGTCCGAGCTGACGATGGGAGCAAACGAGCCGCCCGGTACAACGATGCCAGCAACCGGCGTTATGGGTAGCGTCGCATGCGCGTCAGCGTGCAGCATGGGTGAGAGCAAGAAAGGCGTAGCGATCAGCGCAGCGCCAAGCAAGGCGGCAAGACGGTGTCTACGGAGGATGGTGGAGGACATTTGCGTGGTCCCTGCGAGAGTTGATCCAGCGCCGTGGCGTGTTCCTGACGGAACCGTCTGTTCGACGTATCGGGACCGCGAATTGTCGGCTCGGCACGTCGCCACGGTTCATTCGATACCCATGTAGTTAGGGCGCGACCGGGCCGCAATTTAGAGCTATTTCGCACATTACGAAGATTTAATTCCCAGCTCACCAATACACGCTGGAACGGGAAAGACACCCGCAAGAATCCACCCCGAACATCGACTGAATGACGGAATTACTTGCGATATTCTTTGCGGTCGTGCTTTCGATCTACCGAGCGAAAGAGTCGAGCCGACGCTACGTGTCACCGATCAAGGTGTTGCGCGCGCTTCCTGGTCGAGGCGCTTTTCCAGGCCATCGATAATCTTCGAAGCCAGGCCGGGATAGTTGCCGTCGAAGTGGTGGCCGCCCGTAGTCTTGAATACTTCCGGTCCATGGCCTTCGAGCTGCGGACAGGCGGTATCGTCCTCTTCCTGGCCGTAGAAGCACTGGATGAGCTTGGGATCGATCTTGCCGAGCTCGGGCAGCGTGGCAACGGCATCCGAGCTGGACGAACCCAGCCAGCCCGCCACCGATATCTCGAAATCGGCTTGGGGCGAGAAGCCCAGCAGCGAAATCTGCCGGATCTTCATCTTGTCGTCCGTGCTCAGCGCATTGAAGGTGGCCGGCATGATGTCCGCGCCGAACGAATAGCCGATCAGGATGACGTGCTTGACCTTCCACTGCTCGGTGTAGGTCTTCATCAGATCATGCAAATCCTTCGCCACATCCTGCGGCGCCCGCGCGGACCAGAAGTAGCGCAGCGAATCCACGCCCACGGTCGGTATGCCACGCGACTGCAGAACGTCGGCGACGCTCTTGTCGAGGTCTCGCCAGCCGCCATCGCCGGAATAGACGATGGCCATGGTGTCGTGCGTCGGCTTGGCTGGCAGCGCCACGATGGGCATGCTGGCGGCCGCACTGGCCGGCGGATTGCCGACCATCGCAGTCAGGGAGGCTTCCAGCGCCGCCTGGGCCGAAACACCAGCATCCTTGACGGTAATGTCGAAGCCCTGCTTGCGAAGGTCCTCGATATGGCTGCGCCCGTCGGCTGAAACTTCCGGCGTAAAGGTGACGTCGATAGGATTGGGCAAGGCGCCCTCGGCGAGGTCGTAAACGGTGCCCTGCGGGGTCACCTTGCGGGGCGCGCCGCTGCAAAGGGTCTTGGCGAGCGGAACGCTGGCGGTCGGGTCCACAGCCACGCTGTGTCCGATCGTGGCATCAGGCGTCTGGGCCGCGATCGCCATGACCAGCCCGCCGCCCTGCCCTACGCCCGCGAGAATCGGAGGATTATAATTGTCCGAATTGGCCGCGCGCTGAGCCTGATGACTGATGTTCTCTATGTCCGAGACGAGATAGGCGCAGTCGTCCGGAACCTTTTCGATCGCGCCCAGGTAACGCGGCAGGTCGACCCCAATGACGATCGCACCGTTCTTGCTGAGGCGCTGCGCAAAATCGTCTTCGGAAGCAGACCAGCCCGTCTTGTCGGAAAATAGGAAGACGGTGCTCTTGGGCGTATCGTCCGGCATGACGATGCGGGGGGACGGAATGAGGCCCGTATCGATGGACGCGCCAGGGGCCGATCCCGCTACGCCGAGCAGGCAGAAGGATGCGAGGGAGAACCCCAGAAAGCGCTTCACGTCCATGTTCCCTGATGTGCGATTCCGCTCGAAGATATTTCAGAGCTGCGGGATGGCAACAGAGTCGGATGCTCCCGAGCGCGATGCGGCACCTTGAGCCGGAAAAATGGCCGGCAATATGGCATGACAGTACCAGGCACCGAGGTCTTCATGAACTTTCGAACGATGTAGCCGCGCGGCCACGGCAGAGCCTATCTGCTCCGTCCAAAAATGAAAAAGCCCGGCAAATCTTGCCGGGCTTTTGGCAAGGCGCGGTTGGTTAGATGCCGATCGGCATATGCTCGGCCGAACGGGTCACGGCGCGCGGCGCGGTGATTTCCTTCCACTTCGACAGCGCCTGGTTGACGGCCGGGAACGGCCGGCGCTTGACGAACTTGCCGCGGCCGGGCTGCGGCTGATCGTTCTGGCCATGCGACCAGACCACGTCGCCGCGCGAGAGCGTGTAGCGCGGCAGGCCATTGACCTTGAACCCTTCGAACACGTTGTAGTCGATGATCGACTTCTGGTTGCTGGCCGAGATCGTCTTGGAAAGCTTGGGGTCCCATACCACCAGATCGGCATCAGAGCCCGGCAGGATCGCGCCCTTCTGCGGGTAGATGTTGAGGATACGGGCGATGTTGGTGGAGGTGACCGCCACGAATTCGTTCATAGTCAGGCGGCCGGTGTCGACGCCGCGCGTCCACAGCACCGGCATGCGATCTTCAAGGCCGCCGGTGCCATTCGGGATCTTGCGGAAATCGTCGAGCCCAAGCGTCTTCTGCTCGCTGGTGAAGGCGGCGTGGTCGGTCGCAACCACCTGCAGCGAGCCGGCGGCCAGACCCGCCCACAGGCTGTCCTGGTGGCTCTTGTCGCGGAACGGGGGCGACATGACCCGGCGCGCGGCATGCATCCAGTCGGGGTTCTGGTATTCGCTCTCGTCGAGCGTCAGATGCTGGATCAGCGGCTCGCCAAAGACGCGCATGCCCTTCTGGCGCGCGCGGCGGATGGCCTCGTGGCTCTGCTCGCAGGAGACGTGCACGATATAGACCGGCACGCCGGCAGCGTCCGCGATCATGATGGCACGGTTGGTCGCTTCGCCCTCCACTTCCGGCGGGCGCGAATAGGCATGCGCCTCGGGGCCGGGAATGCCGGCATCGATGTATTTCTGCTGAAGGGCTGCTACGATGTCGCCGTTTTCGGCATGGACCAGCGGTAGAGCGCCGAGCGCCGCGCAGCGCTGGAACGAAGCGAACATCTCGTCGTCATTCACCATCAGCGCGCCCTTATAGGCCATGAAGTGCTTGAAGGTGTTGATGCCACGGTCGACGACCTTGGCCATGTCGGAGAAGATCTGCTCGGACCAGTCGGTCACGCACATGTGGTAGGAATAGTCGGACGACGCCTGGCGCGTTGCCCTGTTCTCCCATTCCTCCAGCGCAGCCAGCATGCCGTCCTGGCCGGGGATGACGAAGTCCACCACCATGGTGGTGCCGCCCGAAACCGCGGCAAAGGTGCCGCTTTCCCAGGTTTCAGCGGCGGTGGTACCCATGAAGGGCATTTCAAGATGGGTATGCGGATCGATGCCGCCAGGCATGATGTAGGCATCGCTGGCATCGATTACCGTATCGCCGGACAGGTTCTGCCCGATTGCGGCGATGCGCTCGCCTTCGATCAGGATGTCGGCCTCGTAGGTCCGGTCCGCGGCCACGATGGTGCCGCCCTTGATCACTTTCGACATTGCGAAACTCCTTCCTTATTCAACCCCTGCGCAGTCTTCGCCTCGCGGCAAAGCTGCACTTTTTTGTTCAACGTGACCTGCTTCACCGCCTCGGCGACAGCCCCGGAAGCGGGCAATTCATTGGGCCAACCAAACCGATGATTGTGGAAGCCGGGCAAAATGACAAGACCGCACCGAGCGGGTCGGTGCGGTCTTGAAAAGTTCGGCGATTTCGCCCGTGCTTGCGACGGGTATTGGGAGCTCAGGCCTTCGGCAGAAGTCCTTGCGGGTCGATGTCGGGCTTGCGGCCGGCAACGATGTCGGAGAGGAATTTTCCGGAACCGCAGGCCATGGTCCAGCCGACATGGCCATGGCCTGTGTCGAGATAGAAATTGTCGTAGCGGGTGCGGCCGATGGCCGGCACCGAATTGGGCATCATCGGCCTGAGGCCGGCCCAAAGCTCGGCCTTCTTCTCGTCGATCGCGCCGGGGAAGAGTTCGTGGGCGGAGCGGAACATCCGAGCAAAGTCGCTCGGCTTGTGCGTCCGGTCGAAGCCCGCGAACTCGGCGGTAGAAGCCAGACGCAGGCGATTGCCGAGGCGCGAATAGGCGACATAGCGGTCTTCATCGACGCCGCCCATGGTCGGCCCCTTCTCGGGGTCTTCCAGCGGGATCGTCGCGGTGTAGCCTTTCACGGGGTAGACGGGCAGGTCGATGCCGATCTTTCGGCCGAACACGCCGCTTTCCGGCCCCATGGAAAGCACCGCCGCGTCGCATGCAATCGAGCCCTTGCTGGTCCTGACGGCGCGCACGCGACCGCCCTCGACATCCAGGCCTTCGACATTGGTGTCGCGCATGAACTTCACACCGTGCCGCTCGACGGCGAGCTGCGCCAGCTTGGTCGCAAACATGCGTGAGTCGCCGGTCTGGTCCATCGGCGAATAGATGCCGCCGACGATCCTGTCGCCGGAGCTGGCCAGGCCCGGCTCGACCTCGAGCAGCCGCTTGCGATCGACCACCTCGACCTCCAGCCCCCGCTCGCCGATGTAGCGGAAATGCTGGGCGCCGTTGTCGAGGCTCTTCTGGTCGCGGTAGAAATAGACGATGCCCCTGCGCCGTTCATCGAAGTCGACGCCGGTCTCGGCGCTGATCTCGTTGATGCATTCGCGCGAGTAGAGGGCCAGCCGCAGCTTCACGTCGGTGTTGGCATAGGCGCGCGCCTCCGTGCACTGGAGCAGGAAGCGCCAGGTCCACGACAGGAAGACCGGATTGAGGCTCGGCCGCAGCTTGACGCCGAGATCGGGATTGAAGATCGATTTCACAAATGTGCGCAGCGCGCCTGGCGAGGCCCAGGCGAAAGCATCGCCGGGCGAAACCAGGCCGGCATTGCTGTAGCTGGTGCCGCGTGCCGGCGCCGGATGGCGCTCGATGACGGTCACCTCATGGCCGTCACGCGCCAGGTAATAGGCGGCTGCCGTTCCGACGACGCCGGCGCCCAAAACCAGAATTTTCATGAAAGATCGCCCCCTCGCCCCCGACCGATCAGGCGCTGCGTGCCGAATTCTTGCCGGTCAAAATCTGCTCCCACGATAGCGCATCGCCAACGATGGCGTCGAGATCGTCCCGGGTCGGTACCCAGCCCAATTCGCGCCGCGCAAGGCCGGCGTCGGCAATGATCGAAGGCGGATCGCCCGCCCGGCGGCCGCCGACCGTCACCTCGAATTCGCGCCCATGCACGCGCCGGACGCTGTCGACCACCTGTAGCACCGAATAGCCGTGACCGTAGCCGCAATTGGCGACGAGGTCGCCGCCACCATCGCGCAGGCGCTGCAAGGCAAGACGATGTGCCGCGACGAGATCGGAGACATGGATGTAGTCGCGCACGCAGGTGCCGTCGGGCGTCGGATAATCCGTGCCGAAAACCTGCATCGAGTTGCGTTTGCCCAGCGCGGTCTCCGAGGCGACCTTGATGAGATGAGTCGCGCCGGGGGTGGACTGGCCGGTCCGGCCGCGCGGATCGGCACCCGCGACGTTGAAGTAGCGCAGCGCGGTGTAGCGCAGGCTATGTGCGGCTGCGGCGTCGCGCAGCATCCACTCGCTCATCAGCTTCGAAAGGCCGTAGGGTGATTCGGGCGCCAGCCTGGCATCCTCGCGCACCGGCTCGAGCCCCGCCGCGCCATAGACCGCGGCAGTAGAGGAAAAGATGAAGTGCGGCACCCCCGCACGCACTGCCGTATCGATGAGCGTGCGCGTCTTGGAGGTGTTGTTCTCGTAATAGCTCAGCGGGTCCGCGACCGATTCGGGCACGATGATGGAGCCGGCGAAGTGGATGATGGCATCGACACCGTTCTCCCGGATCACCGAGTCGATCAACGCGCTGTCGGCAATGTCGCCCACCACCAGCTTGGCCTCAGGCGCGACGGCCCACTCGAAACCGGTGGAAAGGCGGTCGACGACGACGACCTCTTCACCCGCGTCCAGCAACTCCCAGACCATGTGGCTGCCGATATAGCCAGCGCCGCCAGTCACCAAAACCGTCATGCTTGAGCCCTCTCATTGACAATCCTTGATTACTGAAAGGGCCGCACGAACGCCACCACAAACGGAGATGCCACCGTCTCATCCGGCGATGGCACCTTTTGACTTGAATCAATGAAATGGGCCAATGCGGGTCTATATTTCGACCAAAGGCGGCGTGGCATTTTGACCGCATTCATGGAATGGACTGAAATGCACGCGGTCATTATGATCCTGCCGAAATCCGGGAAGCCATGATGAACTATCAGCGATTTTTCGAAGAGGCTATCGACCAGCTTCATGCCGAACGACGCTACCGCGTCTTTGCCGATCTTGAACGTATCGTTGGCAGGTTCCCCCGAGCCATATACCGGGCGAACGGCCAAGCCCAGGAAATCACCGTCTGGTGCTCCAACGACTATCTCGGCATGGGCCAGCATCCGAGCGTCATCGGCGCGTTCCAGAACGCGGCCGGCCAGATGGGCTCCGGCGCCGGCGGCACGCGCAACATCTCCGGCACCAATCATCCGCTGGTCGAGCTTGAGGCCGAACTGGCCGATCTGCACGGCAAGGAATCAGCGCTGGTCTTCACCTCCGGCTTCGTGTCGAACGAGGCGTCGATCTCGACCATCGCGCGGCTGCTGCCGAACTGCCTCATCCTCTCCGACGAGCTGAACCACGCCTCGATGATCGAAGGCGTGCGCCGCTCGGGCGCAGAGAAGAAGATCTTCCGCCACAACGACGTGGCGCACCTCGAAAGCCTGTTGCAGGCCGCCGGCCGTGAGCGCGCCAAGCTGATCGTGTTCGAATCGGTCTACTCGATGGACGGCGACATCGCCCCGATCGCCGAGATCGCCGACCTCGCCGAAAAGTACAACGCCATGACCTATATTGACGAGGTCCATGCGGTGGGCATGTACGGTCCGCGCGGCGGCGGCATCACCGAGCGCGAAGGACTGGCGCATCGCATCGACATCATCGAGGGCACGTTGGCAAAGGCCTTCGGCACGCTGGGCGGCTACATCAGCGGCCCGAGCGCGGTGATCGACGCCGTGCGCTCCTATGCGCCGGGCTTCATCTTCACCACGGCGCTACCGCCGGCGATCGCAGCGGCCTCGGCCACGTCGATCCGCCACCTCAAGAGCTCGCAGGCCGAGCGCAACGCCCAGCAGCGACAGGCAGAGCAGGCCAAGCACATTCTCTCCGAGGCAGGCCTGCCGGTGATGCCTTCGGTCACGCACATCGTGCCGCTGCTGGTTGGCGATCCCGAACTCTGCAAGATGGCTTCCGACCGCCTGCTCGGCGTGCACGGCATCTATATCCAGCCGATCAACTATCCGACGGTTCCCCGCGGAACGGAGCGCCTGCGCATCACGCCGACGCCGTTCCATGACGACGCGCTGATCGAAACGCTCAGGGATGCGCTCGTCGAAACCTGGAACGCGCTGGGTATCCCCTATCGCACCTCCGACCAGCCTTCGGTTGCGAAGTCCGAGCGGATCATCCCGCTCCTGGTGCCGAAGTCGGGCGGCTGATAGCCGGGCTTCGGCCTGGCCACCTCACGGATTTTCGATAGCTTCAGCAGGCAAGCGAACGGCGCTTGCCTGACCGATGTGGGGCAAGCTGTCGGTGGAATGGGCTTTGCCCCGCCAAGCATCTTTTCATTTTGAAGAAACAAAGGCGTCCCGCACGTAACGTCGCGGGGGGCGCATCAACGCCATTCAAGTGGCGTGGGCAGAGGCCTCTTACGACCTTCCTAAAGGCCGGTCGAAGCTCTTGCGTCGACCGGCAATTTGCTGGGGCAGCCAGGCTGCCCCGCGCCTTACTTGACCAGGCGAACCCAGCCGTGCTTGTCGGCAGCGTTGCCGCGCTGGATGCCGACCAGATCGGCGCGCAGGCGGGCGGTCACTTCACCATCGCCGCTGTTGCCGATCGAGAACGAACCGTCCCGGAAGCGCACCGCGCCGATGCCGGCCACGACGGCGGCCGTGCCGCACGCAAAGGCTTCGCGCAGCTTGCCGCTCTCGGCATCCTTGCGCCACTGCTCGATGGAATAGGGCTTTTCCTCGACCTTGAGGCCAGCCTCCTGGGCGAGCTTGAGGATCGAGTTGCGCGTGATGCCCGGCAGGATGGTTCCACCGAGCGGCGGGGTGATGAGCGTGCCGTCGTCCATGACGAAGCACACATTCATGCCGCCGAGCTCCTCGACCCAGCGATGCTCGGCCGCATCGAGGAACACCACCTGGTCGCAGCCATTCTTGGTCGCTTCAGCCTGGGCAATCAGGCTCGCCGCATAGTTGCCGCCGCACTTGGCAGCACCAGTGCCGCCGGGTGCTGCGCGCGTGTAATCGTCCGACACCCAGACGGTAACGGCCTTGTAGCCGCCCTTGAAGTAGGCGCCCACCGGCGATGCGATGACGCAGAAGATGTATTCCGAAGCCGGACGCACGCCGAGGAAGGCTTCGCTGGCGAACATGAATGGCCGGAGATAGAGGCTGCCGTCGCCATCCGGAATCCAGTCTGCATCGGTGCGCACCAGCGTCTCGACGGCTTCGATGAACAGATCCTCTGGCACAGCCGGCATTGCCATGCGCTCAGCCGACATCGCCAGGCGGCGCGCATTCTCTTCGGGACGGAAGAGCGCGATGCCGTCCTTGGTCCTGTAGGCCTTCATGCCTTCGAAGATTTCCTGCGCGTAGTGCAGCACGGCAGCAGCGGGGTCGATGGAGAACGGCGCGCGGGCCTTGATCTCGGCGTCATGCCAGCCCTTCTCGGCGGTCCACTTCATCGTCACCATGTGATCGCTGAAGACCTTGCCGAAGCCCGGATTCTGCATCAGTGCCGCGCGCTGCTCAGGCGAGGTCGGCGAAGGATGCTTGATGTGTTTGATGGATGCCTTGTCTGTCATCGAATGTACTTTCTCGGTGTCGCCGAAATTTGCAGACTGCATAGTCCACTCCGGCAAGGGTTCGCAACAGCGACGGGTAAAATTAGGTGCTTCTGATCCAGGCGGCGAGGCGCGTCGCAGCCTCCTCGAGCTGGTCGAGGCGGCGATGGAAGCACAGCCGGAAGAAGGCTTCTCCCCCGTCCCCGAAAGCGGTGCCGGGAGCCAGGCCGACATTGGCCTTGTCGACGATATCGAAGGCAGCACTTCTTGAATCGTCGATGCCGTCGACGGAGAAGAACAGATAGAACGCGCCCTGCGGTGCGCTGATCCGCGCACGCCCCGTCTCGCCGAGGATGCCGCAGACGAGATCGCGAGCCTGCCGCGCCCGCTCGATTTGTGAAGCCAGGAACTCGTCGCCATGTTCGAGCGCCGCAATCGCGCCGCGCTGCATGAACTGAGCAACGCCCGAAGTCGAATACTGGATCAGATTCTCGAAGGTCTGCTGCAGGGATGGGTGGAGACGCAGCCAGCCGATGCGCCAGCCGGTCATCGCCCAGTTCTTCGAAAACGTGTTGACGAAGAGGATGCGATCCTCGTCCTCCATGATGTCCATGAAGGACGGCGCCCGCGCAGCGCCGTAGTAGAACAGCGCATAGATCTCGTCGGCGATGATCCAGAGGTTCTTGCGGCGCGCGAGATCGAGGATGGCCTTCAGCGTCTCGATGTCGGCCGTCCACCCAGTCGGGTTGGACGGGCTGTTGACGAAGATCGCGGTGGTTCGCTCCGTCACGGCCGCTTCGATCTTGTCGACGTCGCAGGTCCAGCCGTTGTCGGACTGGTCCAGCCTGACAGCTACCGGCTTTGCACCGGCTACGCCCGCGGCGCCTGGAAAATTCGGCCAGGCAGGCGTCAGGTAGATGACTTCGTCACCCGCGCCAGCCGTTGCCTGCAGCGCAAGCTGGATCGCCTGCATGCCGCCGCCGGTGACAAGGAACTCCTGATCGCTGAAGCTGCGGCCGAAGTGGCGCTCGTGGTAGCGGGCAAGCGCCACGCGCAGTTCGGGTATGCCGCGCTGCCAGGTGTAGAAGGTTTCGCCGGCGCTCAGCCCGCGCGCTGCCGCATCCGAAATGAAGGACGGGGTCGGCAGGTCGCCTTCCCCCGCCCAGAGCGGGATGAGGCCTTCGCGGCCACGGCCATAATTGGCGACGGCAACGATGCCGCTTTCAGGGGCAAGCCGGGCTTCGCTTCGCAGACTGTCAATTAAGGTCATGTCAGGTCCTGATGATCCGAGAATTGCTAGCCGGTTTTCCAAGCTTCGAAAACAGAAAACCCCAGCCACAATGACCGGGGTTTTCAAACTTTGATTGCTCCAGGCGGGCCTATTTCTTCGCCAGCAGATCACGGATTTCGGTCAGAAGAGCGATCTCCGGCGCCGGAGCTGCCGGCGCCGCTGCCTTCTCGGCCACCAGCTTGCGGCGCATGGTGTTCACACCCTTGACCATCAGGAAGATTATCCAGGCCAGGATCAGGAAATTGATCAGGACGGTCAGGAAGGCGCCATAGGCGAAGACCGCGCCCTGCTTCTTGGCTTCCACCAGCGTATCGGCTGTGACCTTCGAGGAAAGCGGCAGGAAGTAGTTGGAGAAATCGAAGCCGCCAAAAACGGCGCCGACGATCGGCATCACGATGTCGCCCACCAGCGAATTGACGATCAGGGTGAAGGCGCCGCCGATGATGATACCGACCGCCAGGTCGATTACGTTGCCCTTTGAGATGAACTCCTGAAATTCCTTTAGCACCCGACCCTCCTGGTAAATTCTTGTCCGCAATCCTGGCGACCGCGTCGACGACGCAGCGCGCTACGCCATGATAGCAAAAACCCTGAATTGCAAAATCCGAAAATCGCGGCCCGGTTTCAGAAAACCACGAGCATCATCAACCGCCTACGGGCCGACGATAGACAAGGGCGGCAAGCTATGCTTGCCTTTCCAAAAGGACGCGCTCGGCGAGGAGGGGTGAGCAAGCGTGCAGGGCTGGGTCATTGTCATCATCGCGGTCGCCTATGTGACGCTGCTCTTTGCGATCGCCAGCCTTGGAGATCGCCGCGCGGCGCTCCGCGGTTCGGGGCGTCCGAGGCTCGGCATCTACTCGCTCAGCCTTGCCATCTACTGCACATCGTGGACCTTCTTCGGGTCGGTTGGACTGGCATCCGAGCGCGGCTTCGAATTCCTCGCCATCTATATTGGGCCGACGCTGGTCTTCGCCTTCGGTTTTCCGCTGCTCAGGCGTATCGTCAAACTGGCCAAGGCCGAGAAGATCACCTCGATTGCCGACTTCCTGGGCGCCCGCTACGGCAAGAGCTTCGCCGTGGCCTGCATCGCCACACTGATCGCCACCGTCGGGGCGGTGCCGTACATCGCCCTGCAGCTCAAAGCGATCTCGGGCTCGGTCAGCCTGATGGTCGAGCACTACAGCGGCTCACCGCCTTCGTTCGACCCCTTCGTCAGCGACATCTCGCTGGTCGTAGCAATGCTTCTGGCGCTGTTCGCCGTCCTGTTCGGCACACGCCACGCGGACGCCACGGAGCATCAGGACGGCCTGGTTCTGGCGGTTGCCGTGGAATCCGTGGTCAAGCTCGCCGCCTTCCTGGCGGTCGGCATCGTGGTCACGTTCCTTTTCTTCGGCAGCCCCGGCAAAATGCTCGAGGCATTTTCGGCAAACGCCGGTGTCGAGCAGGCGATGAGCTACACCACCTCGCTCGGCACGTGGCTGGTATCGACCGTCATCAGCGGCTTTGCCATCATCATGCTGCCGCGGCAGTTCTACGTGATGATCGTCGAAAACCGCAGCGAGAAGGAGCTGCGCAAGGCGACCTGGGTGTTCCCGCTCTATCTCGTCGCCATCAACCTTTTCGTGCTGCCGATAGCTTTTGCGGGCCTGGTCATGGTCGGGCAGCGCACCAGCAGCGACCTCTACGTGCTGTCGGTGCCGCTGCTCGGCAACCGGGATCTGCTCGCCATGATCGCCTTCATTGGCGGGCTTTCGGCGGCGACCGCGATGGTGATCGTCGAAAGCGTGGCGCTGGCGATCATGATCTCCAATGACCTGATCATCCCGCTTTTCGTGCGGCGCCTGCTGAAATCCCAAAGCAGCGAGAACGAGGACTGGTCGAACCTGATACTCAACATCCGGCGCGCCGCGATCTTCGTCCTTCTGTTCGTCGCCTTCCTCTACTATCGCGAGAGCACCAACAATGCGCGGCTGGCCTCGATCGGCCTGATGTCCTTCGCTGCCATTGCGCAGTTCGCCCCGTCCTTCTTCGGCGGCCTGATATGGCGCCGCGCCAATGCGCGTGGCGCCGCCCTTGGCATGACGGCCGGCATAATCGTGTGGGCCTATACGCTGCTCCTGCCGTCGCTAGCAGTGCCTGGCACGCCGATCATCGCGGGCGGCTTGTTCGGCATCGAGGCACTGCGGCCGCAGGCCCTGTTCGGCACCGTCGCCGAGCCGCTGAACCACGGCGTGATGTGGAGCCTTGCCATCAACACGATCTTTTTCGTGCTCGGTTCGCTGTCGCGCGCTTCGGTGCCGCTGGAGCGCATCCAGGCGGCCATTTTCGTGCCGCGCGATGCAAACCCGATGCCGAGCCTGCGCCGCTTCCGAACTGCGGTGACCGTCAACGACCTCAAGGACACGATCTCGCGCTACCTGGGCGTCGAGCGCACCGAACGCTCCTTCCACACCTTCGAGGTGAACGATGGGCTGAAGCTGAACGGCAACGAGCCGGCCAGCATGGAGGTGGTACGCTTTTCGGAGCAGCTTCTGGCGAGTGCCGTCGGCTCCTCGTCGGCGCGGCTTATCCTGTCGCTGCTGTTCAAACGCCACGACAACTCTTCCCGCGACACGTTCCGCCTGCTGGACGATGCCACCGAGGCGCTGCAGCAAAATCGCGACCTCTTGCAGATCGCGCTCGACCAGATGGAGCAGGGCATCACCGTATTCGACCAGGATTTTAGGCTGACCTGCTGGAACCGGCAGTACAGGATCCTATTCGACCTGCCTGACGAGCTGGGACAGGTCGGCGTCTCGCTCGACCAGATACTAGGTTTTCTGGCAACGCGCGGCGACATCACCCAGCAAACGCGCCTGTTCGTGCTCAACCGCCTGACCAATTTCGAAAGCCCTTGGCAGCTCGAGCTGCGCACGAGCGGACGCATCATCGAGCTACGCTCCAACCCCATGCCGGACGGCGGCATCGTCGCCACCTATGCCGACATTTCCGCGCGCGTGGCGGCCGACCTTGCGCTGAAGCGCGCCAATGAATCGCTGGAGCAACGCGTCCGCGACCGCACTGTAGAGCTGACGCGCGTCAACGAGGAACTGGCGCAGGCGCAGATGCTTGCCGAAGAGGCCAATCTCGGCAAGACGCGCTTCCTGGCATCGGCCGGCCACGACATCCTGCAGCCACTCAATGCCGCCCGGCTCTATTGCTCGTCGCTGATCGAAACCGCCGGAAGCGGCGCGATTGGAGATGCCGCGACGAACATCGAGTCGTCGCTCGAATCGGTCGAAACGATCCTCGGGGCGGTTCTCGACATTTCGCGTCTCGATGCCGGCGCGATGAAACCCGTCGACACGGTGTTCCGGCTCGACGGGCTGCTGCGCCAGATAGGCACCGACTTCCAGCCCCTTGCGGCGGAGAAGGGGCTGACGCTCACCATCATGCCCTCGTCGCTGGCAGTGGAAACCGACCGCAACCTGCTCAGGCGCCTGATCCAGAACCTGGTTTCCAACGCCATCAAATACACCCGCAGCGGCAGCATCCTCTTAGGCGTCAGGCGACGTGGCGAACTGGCCGAGATCCAAGTCATCGACACCGGCATCGGTATTCCCGCCGACCAGCTCAACACGGTTTTTCGCGAATTCTTGCGCCTCGATGAAGGCGCGCGAGAAGCCGAAGGGCTTGGACTTGGCCTGTCGATTGTGGATCGCATTGCCCGCGTCTTGCGGCTGGAACTACAGATCTTTTCCGATCGCGGCATGGGCACGCGCTTCTCGGTCATCCTGCCTGTGACGGAGGCGCCGGAGGAAACTCTGGCCGTGGAGGCGAAGCCTCACCCCACGCCCGGCGCAGCGCTCAACGGCCTGACCGTGTTTTGTATCGACAATGACACGCGCATTCTGGAAGGCATGCGCCTGCTGCTCGAAGGCTGGGGTTGCGATGTCTACGCCTATTCCGGCCTGCGGGACTTCGAGGACGCTCGCCCAGCAGATCGGCCAGACGTGATCCTGGCCGACTATCATCTCGACGGTGGCGAAAACGGCCTTGACGTCATCGCCGACCTCCGTGCGATCTATGGCCGCGACACACCGGCCGCGCTTCTGACCGCAGACCGGTCGAACGAGGTTCGCTCGGCGGCCGATGAGCTCGACGTGCCAGTGATCAACAAGCCGATCAAGCCGGCCGTGCTGCGCTCGACGATGATGCGGCTGCGGCGCATGGCATCCGCCGCCGAATAGCGAACTTGCCTACTGCACGGCTGCGCGCGGGTCGCCGCCGATCTTGGAGAGCATGATGACCGCCTGGGTGCGGCTGTCGACGCCAAGCTTCTGCAAGATGGCCGAGACATGTGCCTTGATCGTGGCTTCCGACACCGAAAGCTCGTAGGCTATCTGCTTGTTGAGCAGCCCCTCCCCCAGCATGCCGAGCACCCTGGCCTGCTGCGGCGTCAGCGATTGCAGGCGCTTGATGAGATCGGAAACCTCAGGATCGCGCTCGACGCCGAAGTCGACACCAACCGGCGCGGCGATGCCTCCCGACAGCACCGTCTGCACCGCGCTGCGGATATCGTCCATGCTCGCCGACTTGGAGATGAACCCCGAGGCGCCGAGCTCCAGCGCCCGGCGGATGGTTTCCGGCTCGTCATGGGCCGAAACCACCACCATCGGCACGTCCGTATGGATGCCGCGCAGCGAGATCAGGCCCGACAGACCGCTTGTGCCAGGCATCGAAAGGTCGAGCAGAAGAAGATCGATGTCCTCGTTGGCGGCCACCAGCGACTTGGTGGATTCGAAATCGCCAGCCTCAAGGATGGTTGTTTTTTGAGCCACGCCCGATAGGGCTTGTTTGAGTGCTCCCCGAAAAAGCGGATGATCGTCGGCGATCACGAACTTGTAGCCTGACGGCAAATGCCTACCCTCCCCAAATCCTCGCTTGTCGTTGTTGTTAGGCGCGGGATCTTGCGAGGCATTATGCGGCGATGGGCGCTCTTTTCAAGCGGGTCGCGGCCGGAACTGCCGCATGGATGAGCAGACGGGTGAAAATCGGTGCAAAACCAAGAGGTCAGGTCTTGTTGGGCTCGAGCTGCCCTTGCGGCTGCTGGTTCGGCTGCTTCTCTTCCTTGTCGAAATCCTTGACTATGTCCATGAAGCGCCGGAAGAAGCGCTCCATATAGCTCATACCCTTTTCGAACTCTTCTTCGGTCGGCAGCGGCGCCTGTAGGGCAGGACGGTTCTTTTCAAGCGCGGTAACCCGGCTCTCGATAGCCTTCAACGCGCTCTGCAACTGATCGATCTGGGTCTGGTAGGCTTCGCGCTCGTCCGCCGCGAGCTTGCACACCAGTTGTCCCGAACGCTCCTCGCAGATCGACATCGCGCCGGTCTGCGTGTCCATCCGCACATAGCCGTTGTCGGTCTTCTCGAGCCGATAGCGGTCTTCCGCAGCGTGTGCTCCGGCAATGGCTTGCGAGATGAAAACCGTGGCGGCGGCGATGGCAATGGGGCGCATGTTTTCCTCCATTCGCAAGCAGTTTGACAGGCTGCGCTTCCTTTGCGCCGGAAATTGGGTCCGGGCCTGCAAGCGCAGCTTTCCCCGCAACCGCTTTCGGACTATAGGGCGCTGATGCGACAGATCATCTACAAGATATGCCCTGAATCGCTCTGGCGCGAGGCCGAAGCTGTGGGGACCTTCACCGGCGCGCCCATCGACCTCGCCGACGGCTTCATCCATTTCTCGACCGCTGAGCAGGTCCGAGAAACCGCGGCCAAGCATTTTGCCGGTCAGAACGGGCTGCTGCTGATCGCCATCGACGGGGAAAAGCTGGGCGACGCGCTGAAATACGAGGTTTCGCGCGGCGGCGCCCTCTTCCCGCATCTCTACGCCCTGCTCGACCTCAAAGCTGTGCTTTGGGTCAAGCCGCTGCCGCTCGATGGCGACGGCGTCCACCAGTTTCCGGTGCTGGAATCCTGATGAGCCTTTTCGACACGCTTGGCCGCAACCTGCTTTTCACGTTCGATCCCGAGACGGCCCACGGGCTTTCCATCAGGGCACTGAAATGCGGCGTTCCGCTTCCCGGCCGCGTAGTTTCGAGTCCTCGACTGCGCGTGTCTCTATGCGGGCTTGAGTTTCCCAATCCGCTCGGCATGGCGGCCGGCTACGACAAGAATGCCGAAGTGCCGGACGCCTTGTTGCGGCTTGGTTTCGGCTTTGCCGAAGTCGGCACGGTGACGCCGCTGCCGCAGCCCGGCAACCCAAAGCCGCGCATATTCCGCCTGACCGAGGACGAGGCCGTCATCAACCGCCTTGGCTTCAACAATGAAGGCCATGAGCGCTGCGAACAGCGCCTTGCCGCGCGCGCAGGACGGGGCGGCATCGTGGGCGTCAACATCGGCGCCAACAAGGACAGCGCCGACCGCATCAGTGACTACGAGTTGGGCGTGAAGCGGTTTGCGCGCTATGCGAGCTACCTGACCGTCAATATCTCGTCTCCCAACACGCCGGGCCTGCGCAACATGCAGGCGCGCGAAAGCCTGGCAGAACTGCTTTCTCGCGTAGTTGCGGCGCGCGACACTGAGGCTCAGCGGCTCGGCCGCAAGGTTCCCCTGTTCCTCAAGATCGCGCCGGACCTGCACGAGGCCGATCTGGAGGACATCGCCGCCGAGGTGACGGAGAAGGCCATTGAAGGCGTCATCGTGTCCAACACGACGATTGCGCGCCCAGTGCTCGCCAGCACGGCAAATAAGGGCGAAAGCGGCGGCCTGTCGGGCAAGCCGTTGTTCGAGCGCTCGACCATTGTGCTGGCAAAGATGCGCCGACTGCTCGGGCCCGACTTCGCCATCATCGGCGTTGGCGGCGTGCATTCTGCGGAGACGGCGCTCGAAAAAATCCGGGCGGGCGCCGACCTCGTGCAGCTCTATACGAGCATGATCTATGCCGGACCGGCGCTGCCGGCGCGCGTGGTGGCCGGCATGGCACGCTTTGCGGAAAGCCAGAACATCGCGAGCCTTCGCGAAATCCGCGACTCCCGGCTGGTTCAATGGGCCGATCGTTCGATCGGCTGATCAGCTTTCGGAAAAGGTCGCGCGAACGCTTCTCGGCAGGATCGCCATGAGGCTGAGGCCGCGCGCGATGAGGAAGATGTGCAGGGCCGCCCACAGGCCGTGATTGCCGAAGAAATGGCCGAGAAGCAGCAGCGCCACGACGAAGACGGCGAAGGACAGGAGCATCATGTTGCGCATGTCGCGTGACCAGGTGGCGCCGATAAAAACGCCGTCCATCTGAAAGGCCATGACGCCGCTGATCGCCGTGAACGCTGCCCAAGGCAGATAAAGCGCCGCCTCCTCCCTGACCGAGGCGGCTGTGGTGATGATCCCGATCAGCTGATCGCCGAAAAGAAGGGCGACGACGCTTGCAACGCCAGCCATTCCGAATCCCCACAGCGATGTCAGCCGGATCGCACGGTTGAAGGCCGGCAGGTACCGGGCGCCGACCGCCCTGCCCGCCAGTTGCTCCGCCGCCGTCGCAAAGCCGTCGAGGAAATAGCTCGACACCATGAAGAAGTGCATCAACACCGCATTGGCCGCGAGCGTCAGCGTGCCGAGTTGGGCGCCCTGACGCGTCAGAAGCGTGAAGGCGCCCATCAGCACGAAGGAGCGGATCATGATGTCGCCATTGAGCGCCAGCATGCGGCGCAGCGCCGCCGTCGCAAAGACATGGGACCAGACCACCTTTGGCATGGCGATGAAGCGCCTGCCGATGATTGTCAGCCCCAGCAGCGCGGTTACGATCTCGCCGCAGACCGTACCCCAGGCGACGCCCGCCACGCCCCAGCCGAGACGCAAGCCAAACCAGATGGAAAGAACGATGTTGACGGTGTTCAGCACGAGCTGGAGGAGCAGCCCCAGATTGGCCTCGCCGCGCCCAAGGAAATAGCCAAGGATGGCGTAGTTGAGCAACGATGCGGGCGCCGAAAGCATGCGGATGCGGAGGTAGCTGTCCATGGCGGCGGTGACGCCCGGCTCGGCCCCCATGAACCATTCGCCCATTCTGGCTAACAGTGGAACGAGCACGACCAGCGCCAGGCCGCAGGCGATCGCTATGGCGCAGGCGCGCAGGAAAACCGCTCGTTCTTCCAACGGTTCACCGCGGCCGAACGCCTGCGCAACCAGGCCCGTGGTACCCGAGCGCAGGAAATTGAAGCTGGCGAATACCACGTCGAAAATGATCGCCCCGGCCGCAAGGCCGCCGAGCAGTGCCGGGTCGCCGAACTGTCCCACAACCGTCGTGTCGACCAGACCCAGCAAGGGCGTGGTGACATAGGCAAGGGTCATGGGAATGGCGATGGCCAGAACGAGGCGATTGTTCACCTCGAAAGCCTTCGCACCTGGCGTGATCGATGGAGCTTGGTTCACGGCTAGCAGCCTTTCCCTTTGCGGAGGTGCCAGATTTGCAACAGGGCTCCTCTGCAACGCAAGGCCCGTCTGTCAGGAGACAGTTGATGCAGAGGGCTGTCACCGGGGCCCGGACAGGCTACATAAGGCTGATCATGGCGCTGCAGCTTGTCCACCACCCCGATTATGACGCGGGCTTTACGGCTGACCATCGTTTTCCGATGGGCAAGTACCGTCTGCTCATGGAAAGCCTGAACGAGCGCGGTCTGGCAAATGGCAATCTGCATCTTGCCGAGCCCGCGCCCTCAAGCTTGCTCGGCCTCGCCCACGACCTACGCTACGTCGAGCAGGTGATTGCCTGCGCGGTGCCGGAGCAGATCGAGCGCGACATCGGCTTTCCGATTTCCGCGCGCGTCTCCCGCCGCGCCCAGCTTGCCGCAGGCGGCACCATGCTGGCGGCCAGGCTGGCGCTTCGGCACGGCATTGCCTGCAACACCGCCGGCGGCAGCCATCATGCTCGGCATCTGCAAGGGGCCGGCTTCTGCACCTTCAACGATGTTGCGGTGGCCGCGCTGGCCTTGCTTGCCGAAGAACCGGACATGAAAATCCTCGTGGTCGACCTCGACGTGCATCAGGGGGACGGCACCGCCGACATCCTCCGCGGCGAGCCGCGCGTCTTCACCTTTTCGATGCACGGGGAGCGCAACTACCCCGCGCGCAAGATCGCTTCCGATCTCGACATCGCGCTTCCGGATCGAACCGGCGACGATGCTTATCTCGAAACGCTGCTGGAAACGCTGCCGAGGCTGTCGTCCATCGCGCGCTGGGATCTGGTTTTCTATAATGCGGGCGTCGACCCGCATGCCGAAGACCGCCTCGGTCGACTGTCGCTGAGCGACGACGGCCTGCGTCGCCGCGACCTGGCCGTCATCCAGCATTTTCGGGAAAAAGGCGTGCCGGTCTGTGGTGTGATCGGCGGCGGCTATTCGCGCGATGTGCCGGCACTGGCACGCCGGCACGCGATATTGTTTGAAGTGGCTTCAGCCTTTGGCTGATCAGCGGCGATAGCTGAGAAGCCGCAAGACCACGAAGACAGGGATGACAACGGCCGCGCCGAGCAGGAAGTAGCCGACGAAGCGGTCGATGGCCTTAAAACCCATGTTCCAGATCTGCACGACGAAATCACGCAGCTGGTAGAAGATGTCATAGGGCGACCAGCCGAAGAAGCTCATGGCGATGCCGACCAGAAACGACACCACCACCAGCTTGAGAAACACCCGAAACGGGGTGTCGCCGAGAAAGCGTGTAAGTTCGGACACGTCTGTCCTCCTGCGATTCGCATTCCAATTGCTCTTTCGCGCACATACGCGACTTTCGACCATACCGACAAGCTCGACCGAAAGACGGCAGAGCGATTTGCGATTGCCGACCTCCGCAACTCCGTGATAATCGAAGCCTGTGCGGGTATGATGTAATGGTAGCTTGTCAGCTTCCCAAGCTGATCGCGCGGGTTCGATTCCCGCTACCCGCTCCAGTTTTCCCTGCAACCACGAATATGTGTTCTTTTACCCGGCGGGCTTTCGCCTTGGACACGTAATCGGGCGGATTTATCCCCCATCTCAGAGCCACCGGTACACTTGCGCCCAGGAAACCCTAGCGCAGGAACCGCCATGGACAACACGCCAAATCTCGCCCTTCCCTATCTGATGCCCTCGCAGGCGCAGAAGCATGTGACGCACAACGAGGCGCTGCAAATGCTCGATGCCTTGGTGCAGCTCTCTGTCCAGGACCGTGACCTTGCCGCGCCGCCCAGCAGCGTGAGCGCCGGTGAGCGCTGGATCGTGGCCTCAGGCGCGACGGGTGCCTGGGCGGGCCAGCACGGGAAGATCGCGGTTGCCCAGGACGGCGGGTGGATATTTCTCTCGCCGGGCACCGGCTGGCTGGCCTGGGTGGCCGACGAGGCGCAGCTGGTTGCCTGGGACGGCGGGAAGTGGACGACGTCCGTTGCCTCTCCGTTCCAGGACACCCTGTTTACGCTCGTCAACGAGGCCGACGCCAGCAAGCAGGCGAAGTTCCTGCTCTCGGGCATCACGGCCGGTCAGACGCGCACCTACACGCTGCCGAACCTGACCGGCGCACTTGCTACGATCGGCAACCTGTCGCAGACCTTCTCGGGCGCCACCACCTTCTCTGGCACCTTCACGGCGTCTGGCACCACGGTCTCCTTCGGCACCGGCACCGGCGCGTCGACCGTAAACCTGGGCACCGGCGCGACGACGAGCGGCAACACCAAGATCGTCAACATCGGCACCGGCGGCGCCAACGGGTCCACGACCAACGTCAATATCGGCCCCACAGCCGCCACCGCCGCTGCGACGGTCACGTTCAGTGGCCGGGTGCTGGAGGTCCTTGCGGCGTCGGCGAACGTCACCGCTTTGTATGCGGGCATAGGCGGCGCCACCGCCGACAGCTACAATCGCCTGTCCATCAACTCGCCGGCCGTACTGTTCAACCACGCCGGCGCAAGCATGCAGGCAACGCTGAACAAGAGCGCATCCGGCAACGACGCTGGGTTCATCTTCCAGACCAACTGGAGCTCGCGCGCCTTGTTCGGCACGCTGGGCGACGACAATTTCACGATGAAGGTGTCGCCGGACGGCTCCGCCTTCTTCACCTCTCTGGAACTGGTCCGGACCAGCGGGCTCACCCGCGTGCACAACGGCCTGGAGTTGGTGAGCCAGGCAAGCGATCCCGGCACGCCCGTCAACGGCCAACTCTGGTACAATCACACGAGCGGCCGCTTCCAGGGTCGAAAGGCCGGCCGCACGGTCACGCTGGGCGACGACGAACTACCTGGTATCGAGGCGGACAGCGGCCGCTACGTTTGCGCGGACACCGGCGTCGGAACGACGCCGGCAACGGTGGCGGGCGCCGCCAACCGCATCAGCCTCTACCCATTCATTCCGAAATTCGATTTCACCGCGGATCGGATCGGGGCGAACGTCACCACGGCGGTGGCGAGCGCCCAAGGCAAGATTGTCGTCTATGAGAGTGACGCCCGAGGCCGGCCGAGCGGGCGCATTACCGAGACCGGAACGCTCGACTTCTCGACCGCCGGGGCGAAGGAGGCAACCGTCTCGCTGGCGTTTCGGAAGGGGGTGCAATATTGGCTTGGCCTACGGCACAGTTCGACCGCTACCGTTTCGGCCTGGCAACCCGATGCATCGCCCAATCTCGATCTTGCAGCCATCGGCACAACCGTCAACAAGACCCTGCAGCGCACGCTTGCCTTTGCGACCGCCACTCCCGCGGCATGGGGATATGTGGCGAGTGAGGCGGCTTCCACAAGCGCGCCGGCCATCTGGATGCGGGTGGCCTAACGCGGCGGCGAGGATAACGACGCTTCAATTTCAAGCGGAGGCTGCAGATGTGGCCTCCGCTTCGTCAATCAGGATTCCGCACGAAAATGCTTGGAGAGCTTCAGGCCCTGCGCCTGATAGTTCGAGCCGAGATCGGAACCGTAAAGCGCCTTCGGGCGCGACAGCATGCGCTCATAGACGAGGCGACCGACGATCTGGCCGTGTTCAAGGATGAACGGCACTTCATGGCTGCGCACCTCCAGCACCGCGCGGCTGCCAGTGCCGCCGGCGGCCGAATGGCCGAAGCCCGGATCGAAGAACCCGGCATAATGGACGCGGAATTCGCCAACCAGCGGGTCGAAGGGCGTCATCTCGGCCGCATGGCCGGGCGGCACATGCACGGCCTCGCGGCTGGCGAGGATGTAGAACTCGTCCGGGTCGAGCACCAGCTCGCCCGCGCCGCGCCGGTAGAGCGGCTCCCAGAAATCGTGCAGATCCTGCGCCGCGCGCTTGTCGACATCGATCAGCCCGGTGTGATGCTTGGCGCGGTAGCCGATCAGTCCGTCCTTATCGCCATGAAGGTCGATCGAGAGTGCGATGCCGCCGCCCGAGATGTTGGGCGTCTCTGAAGCGACCAGCGTCTCGTTTTCGTGCAGGTCGTGGAGTTCGGCCTCGGTCAGCACGGCCTTGCCGGTGCGGAAGCGAATTTGCGACAGGCGCGAGCCGGTGCGCACGATGATCGGGAAGGTGCGCGGGCTGACCTCCATGTAGAGAGGCCCGGTGTATCCAGCCGGGATCTTGTCGAACTCCTGGCCGTGGTCGGTCATGACGCGGGTGAAGATGTCGAGGCGACCGGTCGAGCTCTTCGGATTAGCAGAGGCCGATATCGCCTGTGGCAGTGCGAGGCTTTCAAGCAGCGGCACGATATAGACGCAGCCGGTTTCCAGTACTGCGCCTTGGGTCAGGTCGATCTCATGCAGCTTCAGCCGCTCGAGCTTGTCTACGACCTTGTGGCCGGGCCCGGGCAGGAAGCTCGCGCGCACGCGATAAGCCTTTTCGCCGAGGCGCAGGTCGAGGCTCGCCGGCTGGATCTGGTCGGCGTCGAGCGCGCGTGCGGAGACCAGCGCTCTCTTCTCAAAGAGTGCCGCGATCTCCTGATCCGGAAGAATTCCTGCCTTCGCCAATGCCAGCTCCACGAAAATGGTCGAAGGAGGTTTAGTGATGTGCGCCATTGACGCAAGCCTGCACGAGGTCTAATGGAACTTTATCCCGTGGTGATTTGCCGGTCGGCTTGCAGCCACGTTAAACAAGTCGCTAAAGGGCCGTTCGTGAACCGGCATGCGACTTTTTCGCGGCCGGTTTTTTTGTGTCTGGATCAAGGCTATGACGAACAATACGCGTGACTGGAAACCTGCAACCCAACTCGTCCACTCCGGCGTGCTGCGCTCCGAATTCGGCGAGACCGCGGAGGCGATGTTCCTCACGCAGGGCTATGTATACGAAACGGCTGAGTCCGCAGAGGCCCGATTCAAGGGCGAGACGCCCGGCTTCATATATTCGCGCTACGCCAACCCGACGGTCGACATGTTCGAAAAGCGCATGTGCGCGCTGGAAGGCGCCGAAGACGCCCGCGCGCTGGCGTCCGGCATGGCGGCGGTGACGGCCGCGATCCTGTGCAGCCTCAAGGCCGGCGACCACATCGTGGCGGCGCGCGCGCTGTTCGGCTCCTGTCGCTGGGTGGTGGAGACGCTTGCGCCTCGTTACGGCATCGAGGCGACGCTGGTGGACGGCCGCGACATCGCCAACTGGGAAAAGGCGGTGCAGCCCAACACCAAGGTGTTCTTCCTGGAAAGCCCGACCAACCCGACGCTTGAAGTCGTGGACATCGCCGCCGTGGCAGCGCTCGCCAATTCGATCGGCGCGCGGCTGATCGTCGACAACGTCTTCGCCACGCCGCTCCTGCAGAAGCCGCTGGAGCTTGGCGCGCATGTCGTCGTCTACTCGGCCACCAAGCATATCGACGGCCAGGGCCGCTGCCTGGGCGGCGTCATCCTCTCCGACAAGCAGTGGATCGATGAGAACCTGCACGACTATTTCCGCCACACCGGCCCGAGCCTTTCGCCCTTCAACGCCTGGACGCTGCTGAAAGGGCTTGAGACGTTGCCGCTGCGCGTGCGCCAGCAGAGCGAGAGTGCGGCCAAGGTTGCCGACTTCCTGGCCGGGCGGCCGGAGGTGGCGCGCGTGATCTATCCCGGCCGGGCCGACCACCCGCAGGCCGACATCATCAAGAAGCAGATGAAGGGCGGCTCGACGCTGATCTGCTTCGAACTCAAGGGTGGCAAGAAATCGGCCTTCGCCTTCGAGAACGCGCTCGACGTGGTGCTGATCTCCAACAATCTCGGCGACTCCAAGAGCCTGATCACGCACCCGGCCACCACCACGCACAAGAACCTGACCGATGAAGCGCGCGCCGAACTCGGCATCGGCGACGGCACGCTGCGCCTGTCGCTGGGACTGGAAGACACCGACGACCTTCTGAAGGACATCGACCGCGCGTTGAAGGCGGCGGCCTAAGGTATCGGAGGCGCCGGTCTTCGCTCGGCGCCTCATCTTCCCGGAAATCTGCCCATTCGTTCGATCCATTTCCAACCTTCGCGTCTGCGCGAGGGACCGCTATCATGCGACCCAAGCGGCAGGGGAAAGGAGGACAAATGAGTGCCAGCACCGGGAGAACGGACACCGCGTCGCGCATCATTCGCGCAACGCCGCACACTATCTACCGTGCATTGCTTGATCCCGAGGCCATCGTCAGATGGCGCCCGCCCGCCGGCATGAAGGCGCAGGTCTATGCCTTCGACGCGCGGGAGGGCGGGACATTCCGGATGTCGTTTTCCTACGCGGATGCCAGTCATGAGGTGCGCGGCAAGACCTCCGACGACGCAGACGTTTTCGAAGGACGCTTTCTGGAACTGGTCCCCGATCAGCGCGTCGTGGAACTGATCGAGTTCGAGTCCGACGACCCGGCTTTCGCAGGCGCTATGACGGTGACGACTAGCCTGCGAGCTGTGGACGGCGGGACGGAAGTCACCATTCGCTGCGAGAACGTGCCCCGGGGCATCAGGCCCGAGGACCACGCCGCAGGCATGGCGTCAACGCTGGACAATCTGGCCAACTTTACCGAATGAGGCGCCCCGGCGACCTTCATCACCGCCGGCGCACCAGATGCAACCGTCTATTTGGCGAGCAAGCGGCGTCGAGTGATGATGAACGACAGGATTCCGGCCCAGGCGCTCGACGTATCTCGTCACCGAACGGAACTTCAAGGTCAGCCTCGGAACCGGCGCGGCCAGCAATCAGCAATTCAGCCAGTTCGGGCAGCAACCCGTCGCCACGTTGAACGGCAATCCTGTGAAAGGCAGAGAGAAAGAGGGTCATCGATCGAACTCCAGTTCCATCGCCTGGCAGCGATCAGATGTCTCGATCCACGCCGGCGGCACCCACAGCTTGCGCTGATGACCGACAGCGGCAACCCGTTTCTTGCTCCTGGGTTTACCCCTCACATCACTCCCAAACAGCGATCAACGCGGGGTTTTGCGCTGCTCTGCCCAAGACGGCCGAACTGCTTGTCGGGCCAGGGGTTCGTGCCGTCTCGTAACCACAGGAGCGTATCGAGCCAGAAGCCCGCGGCGTGGCGTGCGTGGAACAAGCTGAAGTGGCCGATCCGGTCGAAACCAAGATCGCCGGGCGATAGAAGCACCGCCGTGGATTTCGCGCCCCCGTAATAGCCCAGAGCCCGCTGAACAGCCGGGGCGGTGCCCAGATCGTCGTCGGTGACCGAGATGGCAAGTATCGGAGCGGTGACGGCGGCGAAACGCCGAAGAACCGCCGCCCGCGTCTCGGCTGGGTGACTCAACTCCACCCGAGCGCGCCGAAGGCCCCATTCATTGGCAACACCGGCGGGCAGGTCTTCCAGCCAGCCGAGCAAGCGGCCGGGAAAATAGCCAAACAGCGCGGTCACGGCCGGCATGGCGACATGCCATTTGAGGAATAGGCGCAGGCGGCTGCCGGGCGCATAGTCGCGCCAGTAGGCATGTTGGGCGCCGATCGTCAGCATGCGGTCGATGAGCGGCCCGTTTTCCGCCAGCCCCGGCAGGAAGCCGCCGATGCTGTGCCCGACGACCATCAAGGGACCCTCCGGGGCCTGGCTGCGCAGAAACCGGAGGGCGGCATCGAAGTCGTACTCGCCCCAATCCCGCCAGCGATAGCCGCAGCCACGCAGCTTTTCGGGCCGCGACAGGCCGATGCCGCGATAGTCGTAGGTCAGGCAGGTAAAGCCGCGCTCGGAGAGAAAGCGAGCATAGCGGTGGTAGTAGCTGGCCAGGACCCCGGTTGCCGGATTAATGACGACGCTGCCGCAACGCGTCCGTCCAAGAGCAGGCCACAGGTGACCGCCAAGCTTCACGCCGTCGCGGCAGACGATCTCCACCGCGACACTTTCCGTCCTGCCCATGGCAGCATGCTCCGGCTGGTTCATGGCAGGCAGACTAACGATTGCGGCAGATTGAGTATATTCACTAGTCGGTATACATTCGAAGCATGAAGCAAAGCGAGATCCCGACCCGCGAACGCATTGTCTCGGCCGCCGCCAAGCTGTTCTACAGCGAAGGCATAAGGGCAGTGAGCGTCGATGCGGTCGCCGAGAAGGCCGGCGTCACCAAGCGCACGCTCTACTATCATTTCGAAAGCAAGGACGATCTGGTCGCGGCCTATCTCGCCGCCCGCGACCAACCCAATCTCGCTCTCTACCGGCGATGGTTCGCCGAAATGGAAGGCAATGCCGCCGACAAGGTGCGTGGGCTATTCCTCAATCTCGCGCAATCGGCGCGTAAACCGAGTTGGAAAGGCTGCGGCTTCCTGCGCACTGCAGCCGAGCTCGCCAACATGCCGGGACATCCGGCCATGAAGACCGGCGCCGCGCACAAGAAGCGGGTGGAAGATTGGCTAAAAACCGAGTTCGCGGCGGCTGGAGCAGCGGATGCCGCTCCACTGCTCGCCCGCCAGGTCATCCTGCTGCTGGACGGTTCCTTCGCGGTGGCACTGCTGCATCGCGACCCGGCCTATATGGAAGCGGCCGGGGATGCTGCCTATGAATTGGTGAGAGTTGCGGTGGCGAGGAAATAGCCCTTCCCTCACCGAAACGAGCGCGACGCCAGCACGATGCGGGAAAGCGCAGTGTAGAAGGTCAACGCCGCAAATACATAGGCGATCTGGGCGAACCAGCCGGGGAACAGGCAAAAGGCGACAAAGACGATCAGCGTTTCGGTGGCCTCGGCAAGGCCCGTACTGAAAATGAGCGACTTGTCGCCCCTCACCTCGCCCAGGAGTATCCGCTTCTCGGCCATGATGGCATAGGCGAGAAAGCTCGAACCGTTGACGTAGAATGAGAGTAGCAGCACGGCGCCCGCGACTGCATTGGTCGCGGGATCGGCCAGCACGAAGCCGAGCGGGATGGCGCCGTAGAAGGCGAAGTCGAGCACGATGTCGAGATAGCCGCCGAAGTCGGTCTTGCCCTTGAACCGCGCTATCGCGCCATCGAGCCCATCACCGAGGCGGCTGACGAGAAGCAGTGCAAGGCCGGTGAGAAACCAGCCAAAGGCGATGGCAGCCGCGGCCAGAACGCCGACGCCGAAAGCGGCAAGCGTTACCGAATTCGCAGAAATGCCTGCCTGCGCGAGGCCCTTGCCCATCACGTTCAGCACGGGATCGATGCGCCTGCGCGCCCAGCCATCCAGCATGCGTTTCCCCTTCGCTGCCACATTGCTCATGCGGAAATCACAATCGCGGTGATGATGACAAGAGTCTGTTGACCTGCCTATGGCATGGGAAGATTCTTGTGTTGGGTAAGGAGTCGATGCCATGTACCGCGCCATTACGCGCAATATCGAAGTGAGCGTCGAGCCGTTCTACCTTGAAGAGCGTTCCGACCCTGCCGAAAGCCGTTACGTCTGGGGTTATCGCGTGACGATCGCCAACCAATCGGACGAATTCGTGCAATTGTTGTCGCGCTATTGGCACATCACCGACGGGCTGGGCCGCGTGGAAGAGGTGCGCGGCGCCGGCGTGGTTGGAGAACAGCCCGAACTCAGCCCCGGCGACAGCTATCAATACATGTCGGGATGCCCGCTGACGACGCCGTCGGGAATTATGGTCGGGCGCTACACCATGCGCAATGAACGCGACGAGCTGTTCGACGTCGAAATCCCCGCCTTCTCGCTCGACCTGCCGGACACGATGCGCACGGTGAACTGACCCATCGGGTCGGCGCGAGAAACGACAACGAAAAGGCGCAGGAACGACAGTCGCCGATCCTGCGCCTTAGTCGTGTTTATGCGTCGGCGGTAACTTCCGTCGGTTCGAACTCGTATTTCTTCGAGCAGAACTCGCAATTGACGCGGATGACGCCTTCTTCCACGCTGTCGGCGATCTCCTCGGCCGAAAAGCCGCCGAGAATGCCGCGGACCTTGTCGCGGGAGCAGGAGCATTCGTCGCGCACGGCTGTGCTGTCGAAGACGCGCACGCCGTGCTCGTTGAACAGCCGGTAGAGCAGCCGCTCGGAGCCCACGGTGGGGTCGACCAGCTCGGTCGGCTCGATGGTCCCGGTCAGTGCCAGCAGTTCCTGCCAGGCATTATCTGCCAGCTCGCGCGGCGAGTGATCGTGGTCGCCGTCACCGCCATGGATGTCAGGCGCGCGCATCCGCTCCGGCGCCTTGGGCAGGAACTGGGCCATCAAGCCACCGGCGCGCCAGTGCTCGCGGCCGCCCGAACCCGGAACGACCTGCTTGCCGACCGCCAGCTTCACGTCAGTCGGGATCTGCTCCGACTGACGGAAATAGGTCTTGGCGGCTTCCTCGAGCGAAGTGCCGTCGAGCTGGACGATGCCCTGATAGCGCTGCATGTGCGCGCCCTGGTCGATGGTCAGCGCGAGAACGCCCTTGCCGAGCAGCGTCGCAGCCGAAGTCTCGCCTGCCGCCACCAGAGCTTCGAGCCGGTCGGCATCGAAGCGCGCATAGGCGCGCAGCGACTGCGGCGTGGTGAAATCCGCCACAAGCATGTCCACCGGCCCGTCGGTGCGGGTCTGGAAGATGAACTTGCCCTGGAATTTCAGCGACGTGCCCAGCAGCACGGTCACGACCACCGCCTCGGCGAGCAGACGAGCCACCGGCTCGGGATAGTCGTGCCGGGCCAGGATCTGATCGAGCAACGGCCCGAGTTGCACAATGCGGCCGCGCACGTCGAGCGGGCCGACCTCGAAAGGAACGACGGCGTCGTCACCGGCGAAGCCAAATTCGCCAAGCTTGCGTTCAGTATCAGCCAATTGACCAAATCCTTTGTTACGGCCTCCAACAATGCGCCGGGGCCGCGCGTTCGAGCATCAAAACAAGTGCGATCCGGCGCAAATAGGCATACATGCCCGCCGGATCAAGCTCTTGTCCTGCGCGGCCAAGGTCAAGCCGTCGCCGACCACCGGCCCGCGCTGGCACAATTCACAAGCGCCAGCGACGAGCCTTCAGCGTCAGGCTCCGGCGCCCAGGCACCAGGCCAGCACCGCCTTCTGCGCGTGCAGGCGGTTTTCCGCCTCGTCGAACACCACCGAATGCGGTCCGTCGATGACCTCGTCGGTGACTTCCTCGCCACGGTGGGCGGGCAGGCAGTGCATGAACAGCGCGTCAGACTTGGCACGCTTCATCAGCGCTTCATTGACCTGATAGGGCATGAAGACGTTGTGGCCGCGGGCGCGATGCTCCTGCCCCATAGACACCCAGCAATCGGTGACGATGCAGTCGACGCCCTCGACCGCCTCTTCCGCGCTGCGCGTGAACTTCAGTTGGCCGCCATTGTCGCGCGACCAGTCGATGAACTTCTGCGCCGGCTCGCTGCCTTCCGGCGAAGCGACATTGAGGTTGAAGCTGAAGCGGGCCGAAGCCTCCAGCAGCGAATGCAGCACGTTGTTGCCGTCGCCCACCCAGGCGAAAGTCTTGCCGGCAACGGGGCCACGATGCTCCTCGAAGGTCATCACGTCCGCCATGAGCTGGCAGGGATGGGTGTCGTCGGTGAGGCCGTTGATGACCGGCACGGTAGCATTCTCGGTCAGCTCGAGCAGCCGCTCATGCGAGGTGGTGCGGATCATAATGGCGTCGACATAGCGCGACAGCACCTTGGCAGTGTCGGCGATCGTCTCGGAGCGGCCGAGCTGCATCTCGGTGCCGGTCAGCATGATGGTCTCACCGCCGAGCTGGCGCATGCCGACATCGAACGACACGCGGGTGCGCGTCGACGGCTTGTCGAAGATCATGGCCAGCACCTTGCCGTCCAGCGGTCGCGATCGCTCGCCGGCCTTCAGCCTTCCCTTGCGCGCCACGGCGTCGTCGAGGATGCCGCGCAGCGTGCTTGCGGAAATAGCGGAAAGGTCGGTGAAGTGGCGAATACCACTGGTCATGTCGATCCTCTGAGGTCGTTTCAGCTCATGCGGAAGTTTCGGACAGGCCTTTGGCAGCCGATCGGATGCGCTCCAGCGCATCGCGAATCTCTTCGTCCGAAACGGTCAGCGGCGGCAGAAGGCGGATCACGTTGTCGCCGGCGGGAACCGCCAGCAGCTTCTGATCACGCAGGGCCGCGTTGACCTTTGTATTGGGCATCTTGCACTTCAAGCCGAGCATGAGGCCCGAACCGCGCACGCCCTCGATGACGTCCGGAAACTCGTCGGCAACGGCCGCGAGACCTTGCTTCATCAGCAGCGCCTTGCGCTGGACTTCTGCAAGAAAACCATCTTCCAGCACCACGTCGAGCACGGCATTGCCGACCGCCATGGCCAGCGGATTGCCGCCGAAGGTGGTGCCGTGGACGCCGGCGGTCATGCCGGCAGCCGCCTCAGCGGTCGCAAGGCATGCGCCGACGGGGAAGCCGCCGCCGATGCCTTTGGCGATCGCCATGATATCCGGGGTGACGTTTGCCCACTCGTGGGCAAAGAACTTGCCGGTGCGACCGACGCCGCTCTGTACCTCGTCGAAGATCAGCAGCAAGCCGTGCTGGTCGCACAGCTCGCGCAGACGCTTCAGGAACGCGACCGGCACTTCGCGAATGCCACCCTCACCCTGCAAGGGCTCGATAAGCAGCGCGGCCGTCTCGGGCGTGATCGCCTTTTCGAGCGCAGCAATATCGCCGAACGGCACCTGGTCGAAGCCTTCGACCTTGGGCCCAAAACCTTCCAGATACTTCTGCTGGCCGCCGGCGGCGATGGTCGCCAGCGTGCGGCCGTGGAAGGCGCCCTCGAAGGTGATGATGTGGAACTTCTCGGGGTGGCCGTTCACATACTGGTAGCGGCGCGCGGTCTTGATCGCGCACTCCAGCGCCTCGGCGCCCGAATTGGTGAAGAACACCTTGTCGGCGAAGGTGGCCTCAGCCAGCCGCTCGCCCAGGCGAGACTGGCCGGGGATCTCATAAAGGTTCGACGTATGCCAGAGCTTGCCGGCCTGCTCGGTCAGCGCTGCCACCAACTTTGGGTGGCCGTGGCCCAACGAATTGACCGCAATGCCGCCGGCGAAATCGAGATATCGCTGCCCGTCCTCGGTGATCAGCCATGAGCCCTCACCCCGCTCGAAAGCCAGGGGGGCGCGCGCAAAAGTATCATAAAGCGCCGAACCGCTCATCTATGCGTCTCCGGGTACCGAAAACCAAAAAGCCGCCCAAACGGCGGCCTTAACGGGCATATTGCCTTTTCTGCCATCAAGTCAACGAAAACGTCGCCCAGAAAAGAAAAGCTCGCAAAATCGCGCGGTCGGGATTGGCGATTTCGCGGGCAAGTTGGGGAAAACCCAAAAAACGGATTCGTGTGGCTTCTCGGACTCTTGTCACCGAGTCAGCCGATAAGCTAATTTGTGGCCAGAAATAACTAGATTTCGTGCGGCAAACTCATTCACCCGTGTATATGTGGTGTCGGCCCGACTTTAGTCGGGACGGGAATGGATTCCGGGTGCCGCACATTGCAGCAGGAGCACATTTCCATGTGGACTGACGAGCGCGTCGAAACCCTACGTAAACTTTGGGCCGAAGGCCTGAGCGCAAGCCAGATTGCAGCACAGCTGGGCGGCGTCAGCCGCAATGCCGTCATCGGCAAGGTTCACCGGCTGAAGCTGTCGAGCCGCGGCCGGACTACGGCCGCCCCGACCCGGCAGAAGAAGACCGTCCAGGCTCCGGTCGCGACCGTGACCAAGGCCGCGCCACGCCCGGTTGCAGCCCCTACCCGCACCGTGACCGCAACGGTGGGTGCCACGGCGCTGCAGGCCCAGTTCGAAGTCGAGCCGGTGGCCCGCCAATACCTGCGCCCGGTCGAGAACGTCGTGGTTCCGATCTCGCGTCATCTGCAGCTGGTCGATCTCACCGAGCGCACCTGCAAGTGGCCGAACGGCGACCCGCTGACCGAGGAATTCCACTTCTGCGGCAATGAGGCAGGCGAAACCGGCCCTTATTGCAGGTACCACTCCAAGATCGCTTTCCAGCCGGCCGCGGAACGCCGCCGCCTGCGCTGATCCTGCCTTCTGCGAAATGCTCCCAAATTATCGCGCCGGGCTCCAAGCCCGGCGTTTTTTTATCGGGGCGCGGCTGTTCCCACTGTTTCTTGGAAACTCGAAGGCTCGGAGTGGCCACCTCCCCCATCAAGAGGGAGATAAGGGCGCAACTTCCCAAACCGGCCTACTGCTTATCCGCCGGCAGCGTCACGCGGTGGCTCTTGTCTTCCTTCGGGCGGTCGACCGGCATCTGGTCGCCGGTGACGACGTAATAGATCGTCTCGGCAATGTTGGTGGCGTGGTCGCCGATGCGCTCGATGTTCTTGGCGCAGAACAGAAGATGCGTGCAGGGCGTGATGTTGCGCGGATCTTCCATCATATAGGTGAGCAGCTCGCGGAACAGCGAGGTGTACATGGCGTCGATCTGGTTATCGCGGTCGCGCACGAACTCGATGCGCTCGACCGAACGCGACGCGTAGACGTCGAGCACTTCCTTGAGCTGGGTCAGCGCAAGTTCGGCCAGCGCCTGAAGCCCACGGAACAGGCTGATCGGCTGACGGCCCTCGGCCACCACCATGACACGCTTGGCGACGCTCTTGGCAAGGTCGCCGACGCGCTCGAGATCTGAAGCAATACGAATGGCGCCGATGATCTCACGTAAGTCGCCTGCCATGGGCTGACGCCGGGCGATGACCAGGATGGACTTGTCGTCGATCTCGCGCTGCGCCTCGTCGAGCAACGCATCATCCTCGATGACCTTTCGGGCCAGCGAGACATCGGCATTGACGAGGGCCGCCACCGACTGATCCACAAGCCGCTCGGCATGGCCACCCATCGCGGCGATCTTGCGCGTCAGATATGTCAGCTCGTCGTCATAGGCGCGAACGGTGTGGTGCGAATACATGAGCGGTGCTCTTCCTCGATGCCCTTCAGGCAGCTCTGATCCTGAATCTAAGTACATACGCCAGCTGCATGACGGAAAAAAGAATGCTTAGCCGGGATACGCGCCGAAGCGCCGAAAACAGGCGCAAATTCCCGATACTGAAGTAGACGCTAAACTTTTCTTGACACCGGCCACGCAGCAGGATACTTAAGCGTATGCTTCACCATTCAGACCAACTCGACCTCATGTACCAGGCTCTTGCCGACGCCAGCCGGCGCGCGATGGTGGAGCGCCTCGCGCTTGGGCCTGCATCGGTCAGCGAGCTTGCCGAACCGCTCGACATGTCGCTTTCGGCCGTCGTGCAGCATTTGCAGGTGCTGGAGGCGAGCGGGCTCGTCCACTCCGAGAAGGTAGGGCGCGTTCGCACATGCCGCATCGAGCCGCAGGCGCTCGACATTGCTGAGCGGTGGATCAGCCAGCGGCGGGCGATCTGGGAGCGGCGCTTCGACCGCCTCGGGCAAATCCTCGCCAATCAGGCCAACGAACAGGACAAGGAGAGTAAGTCATGACTGCAAGACACGTCACGCATGCAACCTTCACTATCGAGCGCCTCTACGACGCGTCGCCCGAGCAGGTCTTCCGGGCATGTTCCGATCCCGCAATCAAGAGGCAATGGTTCGCCGAGGGCGAAAGCTGGATCGTGGAAAGCTATGACCTCGATTTTCGCGTTGGCGGCATCGAGGCGTCGCAGTTCAAGTTCCGCAGCGGCGAGCGCATGCGCTATGACGCGCTCTATCAGGACATCGTGCCCAACCAGCGCATCATCGCCGCCTATTCGATGATGATTGGCGACAACCGGATTTCCGCCTCGCTCGCCACCACCGAACTGACGCCGGCGGGGAACGGCACCAAGCTCGTCTTCACCGAGCAGGGCGCTTATCTCGACGGCTTCGACAATGTGGAGCAGCGTGAGGCAGGCACGCGCGAACTGTTCGAAAGCCTGGCAAGGGCCCTCGAGCGCGAGACGGCATAGCCCTTATTGCAGTCGAGCTGCCTGAACCCAGGCAGCTCGACCAAACTTCACTGCCGCATCAAGCCCGGCAGTTCTTCGATGAACCGGTCGCGGACCTTGTGCCCCTTGGGGGACTCGGCCTTGTCCGTGCCGACCTGCATGCGGGCGAAAACGATTTGGCGGCCGTTCGCTTCCGCCCAGCCGACGAACCAGCCCAGCGGTCGGTTTCTGTTTGGTTTGCCGTCCTTGCCGGGCAGCCAGCCGCTGCCCGTCTTGCCGTGCACGACCCAGCCGTCCTTGGCCTCGAACTGCGGGATGATCGATTTGGTCATCGCGTAGGCCTTGTCGGACACGGGTAGCTGGCCCGCGAGCATGCGGCGCACGAAATCGGCCTGCTCGTCGGGCGAGATTTTTAGCGATGACAAGAGCCATGCATCGGTGAGGCCGTTGTTCTTGCCGGGGTCGCCTGAAACATCGGCATTGCCGTAGCCAAACTTGGAGACGTAGCCGGCGAAGCGCTTCTCGCCCAGCCGCCGCGTGATCTGGCGCGAGAACCAGAGGATGGAGTCCTTTTCCCAAATGGTGGGATCGACCGTCTTCTGGTCGCGCTTGACCGCCTTGAACTGGGGTTTGTAGTCCCAGCTCGGTGTGTGCTCGTCCTGCAGGATGCCGGCATCGTAGCCGATGAGCGCAAGCGGAAGCTTGAACGTCGAAAACGGATTGAAGCGTTCGCTGCATGTCCCTTCGCGATGCAGCGTCTTGCCGGTAGCCGCATCCAGTATGACGGTGCATTCGGGAACCTTGGCCGGCTGTGCCGCAACAGCCGGTGAGATGCCGAGCCAGCCCGCGACAGCGAGCAGCCCAAGCAGAAGTCTTGGTCTGAGCAGGATTGTCATTATATGTCCTCGTTCGCCCCCCGGCGCCGAAGAACTATCACTCGGATGGGAAATGAACGGTAAAGGCCGCACCGTCGCCCAGCTTCGAGCGTATCGTCAGATGCGCCTTATGCCGGGTGAGGATGTGCTTGACGATTGCGAGGCCGAGCCCTGTCCCCTTCTGGGTACGGCTGAGTTCGCCATCGATGCGATAGAAGCGCTCGGTGACGCGAGGAATGTGCTCCTCGGGGATGCCCGGGCCGAAATCGCGGATGGTGACGGTCGTCTCCTTTTCCGCATTCGTCTCCGGACCGACCATCGACACGATGACCCGACCGCCGGTCTGGCCGTATTTGCAGGCATTCTCGACAAGGTTCTCGAAAACCTGGAACAGCTCGTCGCGGTCGCCGAGGACGGCCGGGATGTCGTCGGCAAAGTCGCGCTCTATGACGACCCCGCTGTCCTTGGCCAGCGGCGTCAAAGAATCGATGACGCTTTCCACGACGCCGCGCAGGTCCACTGTCGCGCCGGGTTTCAAAAAGGGCTTCATCTCCAGTCGCGACAGCGACAGAAGATCGTCGATCAAACGTGCCATGCGCGCCGTCTGGTTTTGCATGATCTGCAGGAACTGGTCGCGCGCCTTGGCGTCGTCCCGGGCCGGCCCGCGCAGCGTCTCGACGAAGCCGGAGATCGACGCCAGCGGCGTGCGCAGCTCGTGGCTGGCGTTGGCGATGAAGTCGGCCCGCATGCGGTCGATACGGCGCGTCTCGCTCTGGTCCTTGAACACCATGACGTAGAAGCCGGTGCCCCGGCCGACGGCCGAAACGGTGACGCGAAACACCCGTTCGATCGGCACGCGCTCGGAATAATCCGTCTGGCGCGCGGTCGCGTGGCCGAACAGCACTGCCTGGATGATCTCCTGCATTTCAGGTGCACGGAATTTCAGAAGCAGCAATATGCCCGGATGCAAGGCGCCGAAGGCGGCGGTGGCTGCGGCATTGGCGTGGACGACGGCGCCGGCGCCATCGAACACGATCAGCGGATCGGTGACGGCGGCGGCAAGGTTTTCGCTCGACAGGCCGATCAACCCGCCCGAGTTGCTGACTTCCTCCGCCTCGACGCGGCGCTGGTCGGCCGTGCGGCTGGGCGCCAGCGCGGCAACGACGAACAAAGCGGCGATGACGCAGGCAACCACCCAGGGCCATTGGGGCAATGCGAGAAAGACGCCCAGGACTGCCGCCACACCGGCAGCAAGCATCCAACGGTTCTGGCGGAACCGATGGGCAAAGAGCCTGGCGGCGCGGCCGCGGCCATTGTCCCTGCTTGCAGCGCTCATGCGAATAAACCTCCTTGCCGGCCCATCACGCTCTCTCTGGACCCGGCGGACAGCACCCAATAGCATGAGTTGAAGAACAGGAAAGGTTCGCTGCGATGAAAAACGCCGAAGAGGCCGTCGAGGAAATCGCCAGTCGCGAGAACACAGTCAGCGTCGGCCCGCTGAAGCTCGAGGTCGACGGCAAGAAGCGCGTCTTCGACATCAACGATCCCAAGCTGCCCGACTGGATCGACAAGAAGGCCATAGGATCGGGCGGTTATCCCTATGACGACAAAATGCCCGTCAAGGAATACGAAGAGACGCTGCGGCGCCTCCAGATCGAGCTCGTGAAGCTGATTTCCTGGATGCAGACGACGGGAACCCGCGTGATGGCCCTTTTCGAAGGGCGCGATGCCGCCGGCAAGGGCGGCACGATCAAGGTGATGCACGAGTACATAAACCCGCGCACCGCGCACAATGTTGCGCTGACCAAGCCGACCGAAACCGAACGCGGCCAGTGGTACTATCAGCGCTATGTGGCCCACTTCCCGAGCGCGGGCGAATTCGTCACATTCGATCGCTCCTGGTACAACCGCGCCGGCGTGGAGCCGGTGATGGGCTTCTGCACGCCAAAGCAGCACGAGCACTTCCTCGAGGATACACCACGTTTCGAAAGGCAGATCGTCGGTGACGACATCCGCTTCTTCAAGTTCTGGCTGAACATCGGGCAGGAAATGCAGCTCAAGCGCTTTCACGAGCGCCGCCACAGCCCCCTGACCAATTGGAAGTTCTCGCCGATGGACGTCGAGGGCATGACCAGATGGGATGCCTACACCGAGGCGCGCGACCAGATGATCGATCGCACACATACCGAACACGCCCCATGGACGATCGTGCGTGCCAACGACAAGCGGCGCGCGCGGCTGGAGGTGATGCGCCACATCCTGCTCAGCCTGCCCTATGACGATCGCGACCTCGAAGCGGTCGGCAAGCGTGACGAAAAACTGGTCGGCGAGGGGCCGAAATTCCTCAAGAAGATATCCTAAGTAGCCTCCGCCCTACTCGAAAGCTCTAAAGGTTCGCCTTCGCTGCCCGGCGGTGGGCGGTCTTCTCCCAATGGTGAGGCCGCTGCCACAATTGCCAGACCGAGCGCCAGGCGGCGAGCGAGATCATCAGCCAATAGACCGGAATGAACAGAACCACTTTCCAGTACCCTTTCCGCTCCGAAGGCAGCAGCGTTCGCCAGCCGAGAAGCAGGAAGGATAGGTAGCCGCAGGCGATATTGAAGATGTCGAGCGGCGAAAGTCTGGATTCCCACGGATCGAGCGGCTTGCCCGCTGCGATGTCCAAAAGCGTGTCCAGCACCATCGCCACAAGCAACGGGTGGGTCAGGGCCGAAATTATCAGTCCGGCGAAGAGGATCTGGGCGATCACGAAGGAGCCAAAGCCAACCTCGCCAACGAGCCGGGACGGGCTGCGCATATGGACCAGCCAGGTCTGGACCCAGCCCTTGAACCATCTAGTCCGCTGTGGCAACCACGTGCCGAAATCTTCGGGCGCATCCTCCAGCGTGGGGCACGAGATGGTTTCCGACCTATAGCCGAAGCGCGCCAGCCGCAGACCGAGATCGGCGTCTTCGGTGACGTTGTGCGGATCCCAGCCGCCGACCTTCTCCAGCGCCTCGCGACGGAAATGGTTCGATGTGCCGCCGAGCGGCAGCACCAATCCCTTGCGCGCCAGCCAGGGCAGCAAGCCTCGAAACAGGGCAGCGTATTCGAAGAAGAACATCCGCGATATCAATGAGCCGTTGGGATTGGCAATTTCCAGCGGCGCCTGGACGCAAGCGAGGCTTTCGTCGCTGTCGCGAAACCGTTGCCAGGCCTGTATGAGCTGCGAAGGATGAGGATGGTCCTCCGCATCGAACAACGCCACGATCTCCCCACGTGCGATCGGCAGGGCATACGCCAGTGCTTTGGGCTTGGTGCGCGGACCATATAGCGGCGTTTCGATCACCTCGATATGCGGCGGAAGCGGACGGGCGCGTATTGCCGCCAGCGTGGCGCGGTCGTCGGCCTCGCAGACCAGCTTTATCTCCAGCTTGCTCCTTGGCCAGGTGAGACGCGCCAGGGAGTCGAGCAGGCCCGGAACCATCTCGGCTTCATCATAAAGGGCGATCAGCACCGAATAGACCGGCATCTCGCCGGCTTCGGCAGGTCGCATTTCGGCCGTGCTCGGCGGTTGCGCAGTCGGCAGGGCTGCAAAGCGAAGAGCGATGCATGCAAGATAGCAGATGGAAAAAATGAAATGGACGAAGCCGTATGCCGCAGACGGGGTGATCAGGATCGCTGCCGCCAAGGCGGCCATGGCAACTCCCCAAACCATCCCTTGCCAGGCATTCGCGACGATGCGCGCCGAATACTGAGGGTATTTCTCGAACAGGCCGCGTGCAGCGGCCCGGACCAACAGCGGCTCGGCTCGCGCCAGCAGTGCCTTGCGCAACGCACCAGGTGTCGTAAGCTTGAGCTGAGTGTACAGTCCAGGACAGTGCGTTATCAGCGCCCGAAAAGCGCCCATGCACAGCCGCTCGGGCGCAATCACATGGAAAATCCCATCGTCCCCCTCGACCCTCACGGGTCTATAGTCGTTGCTGCTTTGCAGCAGCGTAAGGCAATGGGCCTCGCGCAGGATCAGTTTGTCGGGATTTATCCGCTCCACAAAGGACAGGCCGATTTCGTCGGCGAGTGCTCTGAAGAAGGCCTCCTCAGTGACAAGGCCGGAAGCCAGCAGCTCCGTCTGGAAGTCCGTGCCATTGACGCGAGCCCGCACGGCGGCGGATAGCGCGATATCCGGCGCAACCTTCAGCCGCTGCAGGAGCGGCTGCCATTCCTCCTGATCGGGAAAGGACAGGCTTTCCAGCAAGGTCGGCGCCGGTGCGCTGGGCGCAGGGCGAGTGGGTCGGGGGTGCAGAGGCACTCTTTCAAAGGTGCCCCAGCCGTCAGCTGTCGCGTCAAACAAAGCCACGACACCGCACCCACCATCGGAGGCTCACTGCTGCGGTATCGATCTGAGGTGGCGACGCGGCAGGAGCCGACAGTCGAGTCTTTAAAAGACCCTCTGGCGGCGTATGACAGAATGCAACGTCAATGCGATTGTTCATGGCAACATCCCCCAATGTTGCAAGTCCCCGAAAAGATCGTATGCACGTAACCGAAATTGATCCACGTACCGGTGATTGTATCTTTGCTAAGCCAAAAGGCGTAGGCAATCGGCTAGGCCAGGGTGGAAATCTGCTCAATTGGCGCTATGAAATAGTGGTCTGCCGGCCTTTATTCGTCCCGTTCAGCCGAGGGCCTTCTGGTGAAGCTTCGATCTCTGTCCCTTGTCGCGTGTGCCTTGGCGACCCTCGCCCTGCCCGCCCGTGCGGCCGAACCGCAGGTGCCGGTGTTCTGGGATACCAAGGAGCGGCTGGCCAAGCCCGACCTGTCGTCGCTCGATCGCCTGCGCTTCCTGACGACCACCGATTTTCCGCCCTTCAACTTCCTCGACGCCGGTGGGCGCCTGTCTGGCCTGCATGTCGACCTGGTGCGCGCCATTTGCAGCGAGCTCGGCATCGCGGACAAATGCCAGATCCAGGCCCTGCCATGGGGCGAGCTGGAGCAGGCGCTGCAGAAGGGCGAAGGCGAGGCAATTATCGCAGGTATTGCGGTGACGGAAGAAGCGCGCACCAAATATGCCTTCTCGCGCCCCTATCTTCAGTTTCCGGCCCGCTTCATCATGCCCAAGGATGCGGTCTTTACCGAGCCGCTCTACAGCAAGATCGCCGGCAAGGAGATCGGCGTCATGGCCGGGTCGGCGCATGAGCGCATGCTGCGCGATTATTTTCCCAACGCAAAAGTGGTGACCTATGACAAGCAGGAAGCGCTGTTCAGCGACCTGAAAAAGGGCAAGATCGCCGCCGTCTATGGCGACGGTATGCGGCTCGGTTTCTGGCTCGTCGGCTCCGACGCGGCCGACTGCTGCCGCTTCGCCGGCGGTCCATATCTCGCGCCCGAATATCTCGGTAACGGCCTTGCCATCGCGGTGAAGGCCGACAATCCGGCGCTGGCGGACGCGTTCAACTACGCGTTGCACGCACTTTCGGTGAAGGGAACCTTCGCCGAACTCTATCTGCGATATTTTCCGGTCAGTTTCTACTGAATTCCCGGTCAGCCGGCCGGCGGTTCGGCTGGAACGGTAGCAGCAGCGACCAGCCAATACGTGAGGGCTGATCGCCGCGCCATTCGTCGAGCCCGATCGTCATGCCTTCATGGCCGCGCTTCGGGGCGGCGACATAGGTATGGAACAGCCGATCCCAGAACGGAAAATTGAAGCCGTAGTTGGAGTCGGTCTCGGGTTGATCCGAGGAATGGTGGACCCTGTGCATGTCGGGCGTGACAATGACACGGCGCAGCCGGCGGTCGATACGCGGGGCGATCCGCACATTGGAGTGGTTGAACATCGAGGTGCCGTTGAGCACGACCTCGAAGACGAGCACGGCCAGCACCGGAGGCCCAAGCGCCACGACAACCGCTGCTTTCCAGACCATGGACAGCACGATCTCCAGCGGGTGGAAGCGCAGGCCGGTGGTGACGTCGAAGCCGGTGTCGGCGTGGTGCATCCGATGGATGCGCCACAGGATCGGAATCTTGTGGCTGGCGACGTGTTCAAGCCAGACGGCGAAGTCGAGCACGACGAAGGCGATGATGCCGGCAAGCCAGGGCTGGACGCCCGCCATACGCAGCAGTCCCCACCCGTGCGCTTGCGCCCAGACCGCGGCGCCGACAGCCGCCGCAGGGAAGACCACGCGCAAAACCAGCGAAGAGATGAGGACCATCGACAGGTTGGTCACCCAGCGGCGCGACTTCATCGCGCCCGCCATTTCCGCCCGCTCCAACCTTGGCGACCAAAGCTCGAAAAATGCCATGGTGAGGAAGATCGCCAGGAAGGCGCCGGCGCGAACGGCAAGTTCGGAAGGGATCGCATTCATCGCTTGCCCCTCCCCCCTTGTCTCAGGTCAGCATGCGGTGGCGCGCCTTGGCCGCGCGCTCGACGGCCGCGACGGTCGGCTTGTCGATAGCGAGATGCCGGCGCAGCAGCTGAAGCACGCGCACCTCTTCAAGTCGGATCTCGAGATCGACTGCAGCCACCTCAAGGGCTGCGGCATAGGCGGTGTCATGCAGGCGCTCGGGGATCGCCTTGGCCGCAAGGACGAGCACACCGTCCAGCCCGGCAGGCTCCTGCAAAAGCTTCTGGCAATCCTGCGCGACGCGCACCAGCCTGTCCTCATTGAAGTCTTCGAATACAGGCCATGTGCGCACGACGTCGCCGATGCGCGCCAATTCCAAGTCGGTCATGTCGCGGTCCGCGGCCGAGGTGATGACCATCAGGTAGATCAGGGCTTCCTGGGCAGTGGGCTTGGACATTTTGCGGCGCGATCCTCATGTTTGCGATGCGCCGAAGGTAGGTAGGCGGCCCGCTGGCCGCAAGGAAAAATGCCTGTAATCGTTGACGCCCAACGCCCGCCCGCTTAGAGACCTTTGGCACACTCCGTTCCAGCGGGCGCGCCCGATGCGGTCGCCCGCCTCAACACGTGAGTTTGGCAAGCCTCCACAAACACGCTGGCCGGCGGGCTTCGCCGGCAAACGATGCAGGAACAGCGACATGACGGGATCAAACATGATCGATCTCAACCCCGAAATCCTCGCGGCGGCCGCCGAAAGCAAAGCCTGGCCGTTCGAGGAGGCGCGCAAAATCATCGCGCGTTATAAAGGTCGCGAGTTCCCCAAAACGGTGCTGTTCGAAACCGGCTACGGCCCGTCGGGCCTGCCGCATATCGGCACCTTCGGCGAGGTTGCGCGCACGACCATGGTGCGCCACGCCTTCCGCGTGCTGACCGAGGACAAGGTCGCCACCAAGCTGATCTGCTTCTCGGACGACATGGACGGCATGCGCAAGATTCCGGACAGCGTTCCGGACCGCGCCGCGCTCGAGCCCTATCTGCACATTCCGCTTTCATCCGTCCCGAACCCGTTCGGCGGCGACTATGAGAGCTTCGCGGACCACAACAACGCGATGCTGTGCCGCTTCCTCGATACGTTCGGCTTCGACTACGAATTCGCCAGCGCGACGCAGTACTACAAGTCGGGCCGCTTCGACGAAATGCTGCTGCTCGCAGCCGAACGCTACGACCAGATCATGGCGGTGATGCTGCCCACTCTCGGCGAAGAACGCCAGGCGACCTACAGCCCCTTCCTGCCGATCTCACCCAAGAGCGGCCGCGTGCTCTACGTGCCGATGAAGCATGTCGACGCGAAAGCTGGCACCATCACCTTCGACGACGAGGACGGGACCGAGACCACGCTGTCGGTGAAGGGCGGCAATGTGAAGCTGCAGTGGAAGCCGGATTTCGGCATGCGCTGGGCGGCATTGGCCGTCGATTTCGAGATGTTCGGCAAGGACCACCAGACCAACGCGGCGATCTACGATCGCATCTGCAACATCCTGGGCGGCCGCGCGCCGGAGCATTTCGTCTACGAACTGTTCCTCGACGAGAACGGCCAGAAGATCTCGAAGTCGAAGGGCAATGGCCTCACCATCGACGAGTGGCTGACCTATGCGACGACCGAGAGCCTGGGTCTCTACATGTTCCAGCGGCCGCGGCAGGCGAAAAAGCTGTACTTCGACGTCATCCCCAAGGCGGTGGACGAATATTACAGCTTCCTGTCCGCCTATCCGAAGCAGGACTGGAAAAACCGCCTCGGCAACCCCGTCTGGCACATGCATAACGGCCAGCCGCCGGTCATCGACCTACCAGTGCCGTTCTCGCTACTGCTCAATCTGGTCAGCGCTTCCAACGCCCAGACCAAGGACGTGCTGTGGGGCTTCATCTCACGCCATGCGCCGGACGTCACCCCTGCCTCGCATCCCGAACTCGACAAGCTGGCGGACTATGCGATCCGCTACTTCGACGATTTCGTGAAGCCGACCAAGGTCTACCGTGCGCCCGACGAAGTCGAGCAGGAGGCGCTTGCGAAGCTGTCGGATGCGTTGGCGGCACTGCCGGCCGGAGCGGACAGCGAGGCGATCCAGAACGCGTCGCTCAACGTCGCCCGCAAGATCGAGCGCTACCAGGATCACACCAAGCAAAGCCCGGAAGGCGGCCCCGGCGTGTCCGTCGCCTTCTTCCAGATGATCTACCAGGTGTTGATCGGCCAGGAACGCGGTCCGCGCTTCGGCTCCTTCGCTGCGCTCTACGGCATCGCCGAGACACGCGCCCTCATTGAGAAGGCGCTGAAAGGTCAGTTGGCGGCGTAGCCGTCAGCTCGGGTTGCGGCAGCGGCACAGGCGCTTTGACCGGGCGCGGCAATGCCGGTTGCCTCGGCTTGAGCCATGGCGCTTCGCCGTAAATGCCTAGCTTTTCCGCTCGCGCCTTTTCGCCGGCCCTTGCATAGGGGCCGGCGGCCTGTGCCCGCGCCCAGCCGTTCTTGACCAGCCAGGCGCCGGCATCTTCGCGCCCGACGCTGCATTTGGTAAGAACCGCACGCCCCGCCGGCTGGGCAGGCACCAGGCAGGTGACTGCGCGATCGCGCAGCCAGGCACGAAATTCCGTCAAGGCGCGCGCGCCGCACGGCCAGGACCTGCCATTGTAGACGCACTTCTCATTGAGCTTCGGCGGGTTCACGCCCGTGAGGATTAGCGTGTAGCCCATGGCGTCGATGGTGCCGGTTTCCGTCGCGCGCGGGCGATAGAGCACCTTCAGCCGGCCCTGCTCCTGCATTGGCAACATAGCGATGGACACGTCGCCGATGGTCGGCTGCTCTTTCGGCGCTCTATGGCGCTTGGTGCCATGCGCGGCCACGGCCAGCATTTGCGCGTACCCGCTGACGCTCTCTGAATCGGGTTCGGTTGCTTTGATCAGCTCGGCTCTATCTCTCGGCAGGACCAGGTCGATCTTCGACACAGTGCGCACTTCGGTGGCCGAGACATTCAATTTCGGAGATGCCGGTCCAGCTTCATTGGAACTTACGACGCGGCCGCCGGCTACAATCGCTCCCCCCATAGCCACGAGTGAAACGGCGGAGACAAGAAGGACAGCCGGACTCATGGCCCGCTCCTTTCCATTGGCTCGCTACTGGCTATCGGCTCGCTACTGACTTGCCCAGACGATGCGTGCCAGCCAGTCTACCTCTTCCATGGCAAGGCTTCGGTCCGGATGCTCGGGATTGATCGAGACGAGCTCGATCCCGCTTACGCTGCGGCGCGCAAGCACCTTGGCCATGACCTCGCCCGATCGCGTCTTGACCACGACGCGGTCGCCCTTGCGTATGGGCGCACCCGGCTCGACGATCAGCACGTCGCCATTGCGGTAGAGCGGCAGCATCGAGTCGCCCTGAACCTGGAGCGCGTAGGAATTCTCGGTCGTGCGCGCGGGCAATTCGACCAGATCCCAGCCCTGGCCCGCGGGAAAACCGGCATCGTCGAAAAAGCCGCCGGCGCCCGCCTGGGCAAAGCCGAGCAACGGGACCGTGGAGGTCTGGACGGGCAGGCTGTCGTCTTTCCTGTCGTCCCTGCTGCGCCCTTCCACCAACCCGAGAAATTCCTCGAGCGTGGAATTAGTGGCCTCGAGTATCTTGGCAAGGGACTCCGTCGACGGCCAGCGCGGGCGACCGTCTGCAGAAGCGCGTTTCGACTTGTTGAAGGCCGTGGAATCGAGGCCCGCACGCTTGGCCAGCCCCGAGGCTGACAGCGAATAACGGTCAGCCAGCGCATCGATGGCGGCCCAGACTCGCTCATGGGAGAGCATGGCTTGCTCCCTTCGGAAACAGGAAAAAATACCTTTCCTGCTATCTACCCCTCGCCATGTGCCTTGTCCATACATTGAGACATCCGAAACCGGTTGAGTGCCAGCCGTCCTGCAACGCGCGCCCCCCATTTCCTGTTGTCGTGCCAGTGTTCGCTAATCTCATCAGGCCTCGTTCAGCATGGCCTTGAGGCCGGCCCTCATGTCCTCGACATTCATCACCGGCGTCAGGTCGATCTTGGCGTTGAAGCCATTGAAAAACGGCTCGGCGATGGTCGGCATCACCGTCACATCTTTCAGGTCGAAAAAGATGAAGGCGGTGCGATTGCCATCCTCGAGCGTGAAGTAGGCTGCCTCAGGCCGAAGCTTGGCAAATGCCTTTTCCATGATGGTGGGGAGGCTGCCGTCCCTGATGGTGCGATTGCCCTCGGCAACCGGGATCGAGATCTTCAGCAACATACGCATGATCAATCCTTTCCGGCTGACATACGTAACGAGATGACTTTACCACTTTGGCTCCCTTGGCGGAAGCAAAGTGGGCGCCCTCAGCACCGGCTTGGTCAAGATTTGACGAGACGGCGCACCGCTACATATCCCTCTCGCACCCGGTTCGAAGCAGCCATGTACGCACTGGTCGTTCTTCTCCTGATGCTGGTTATGCCCGCTGGATCGATCCTGACGGAATATTTCCACTCGGAGGAAACGGCTTCGCTGTTGCCGCTCGTCGGCAAGTGGTTCGTGTTCTGGATGGTCGGGATTCGGCTGCTGCTGGCCGGGCTCAGGCAGTTCTTCCAGCCGAGCTTCACCGCAAGGCGGATCTTCGGCATCGAAAGCGGCGACGTCCTGCCTTTCGTGCGGGAGCTCGGCGTGGCGAATTTCTCGACCGGCGTCGTCGGCACGCTCTCGCTTGTGGCGCCGAGCTTCGTGCTGCCGATGGCGATCGTTGGCGCCCTGTTCTACGGCATTGCGGGCATCCGGCATGCCACGGACACCGACCGAAACGTCAAACAGAATGTCGCGATGGTGAGCGACCTGTTCGCCTGCGTGGTTCTGGCGATTTTTGCCCTGCTGACGCTGTGGCGGCTGAGCTAGCCGCTACCAAAGGTTCCGAAAAACGGCTAGCCACCCTGCTTGGTCAGCGCGCGCAAGCCGGTGTGAGAGGCGAGGAAGATGCGCTCGGCCTCTGTAGGCGGGCGCGCGGTGGCGGTGCGGCCGAGAGCCCTCAACACCTCGTCGAACTCGACGAAGCGGCGATTGCGCCGATCGTAGATGCCGGCCGTGGTCAGCACCAGCGCGGCTGTTTCGCCGCTGTCGAGCACGAATTTGTGCCGGCCGATGATCTGCGTGCCCTCCCAGGTTTCGACTGTCGAGACGACCTCGAACCTCCGCCAGAGCCGGATTTCGCGCACGAAGACGGTCTGCAGACCGCCCAGCATGGGGGCCCAGCCTTTTTCGCGCGCGAGCGCGATGAGGCCGGTGCGGAAAAAGATGTCGATGCGGCCCACATCGGCCAGCATCAGATAACGGGCATTGTTGAGATGAAGATTGAAGTCGATGTCGGTCGGCAGGCAGCGGAAGCTCAGCCGGCTCTCGTCGCCCATGCGGTAGTCGCCGCGGCTGCCAGTGGTGAGCGCCATCCTGGCAAGACGAGCCCAGACATACATTTCAATTCACCTGTGTGATGCCACCTCATTTTCCCGCATCGGGAAATCCGCGGCCTATGTAGCAAGCCGGGCGAGATCGGAAAATCTCGCCCGGCCAGCGATCTATCTGCCGCAGCAGGCTGGAGCAACCCGCATTAGGCCGCCTTCTTGGCCTCTTCCTTCGGATAGGGGCTGAAGCGCTGGTAGAAGGTCTCGCCCTTCTCGGCCATATCCAGGAGAAGCTTGGGCGCCTTGAACTCGGCGCCGTATTTCTTCTGCAGCGCCTTGGCGAGCTTGACGAAATTCTTCGCGCCAACGCCGTCGATGTAGGACAGCGTGCCGCCCGTATAGGGCGCGAAGCCGAAGGCCAGGATGGAACCGACATCGGCCTCCCGCGGATCGGTGACGATACCCTCCTCCATCACGCGCGCAGCCTCGAGCGCGATGACGGCGAGCAAGCGTTGTTTCAGCTCCTCGAAATCGATCTTGTCGGGGTTCTGCTGCTTGTAGAGGTCCTTCAGGCCAGGCCAAAGGTGCTTCTTGGCCGGCTTTTCCGGATAGTCGTAGAAGCCCTTGCCATTCTTGCGGCCGAAGCGACCATACTTGTCGACCATCGTGTCGATGAGCTTCATCTGCTCGGGGTCGACCGCCTTCTCGCCGAGATCGCGAATGGTCTGCTTCATGATCTTCTGCGCAAGGTCGATGGCCGTCTCGTCGGCGAGCGACAGCGGGCCGACCGGCATGCCGGCCGCACGCGCGGCATTCTCGATCATCGGTGCCGGCACGCCCTCGATCAGCATCTTGAAGGCTTCAGACATATAGCGCAGCACGCAGCGGTTGACGTAGAAGCCGCGCGTGTCGTTGACCACGATCGGCGTCTTCTTGATGGCGCGGACATAGTCGATCGCCACGGCAAGCGCCTTGTCGCCCGTCTTCTTGCCGAGGATGATTTCCACCAGCATCATCTTGTCGACCGGCGAGAAGAAGTGGATGCCGACGAAATTCTTCGGCCGAACCGAGTTCTTCGCCAGCGAGGTGATCGGGATGGTCGACGTGTTGGAGGCAAAGACCGCCGAAGACTTCAGCACGGCCTCGGCCTTCTCGGTGGCCGCCTTCTTGACCTCGGAATCCTCGAACACCGCCTCTACGACGAGGTCGCAGCCTTCGAGCGCGGCATAGTCGTCGCTCGGCGTGATGAGCGACAGCAGCTTTTCCTTCTCCTCGGGCTTGGCGCGGCCCTTCTTGACCTGCTCGGAGATGAGCGCGTCCGAATGCGCCTTGCCTTTTTCGGCCGAGGGAATGTCGCGGTCGATCAGCACGACCGGGATACCGGCCTTGGCGGTGACATAGGCAATACCCGCACCCATGAAGCCGGCGCCGATGACGCCGATCTTCTTGAACTTGGTCGGGGCAACGCCCTCGGGGCGACGTGCGCCCTTGTTGAGCTCCTGCAGCGACACGAAAAGCGAGCGGATCATCGCCGCCGCTTCCTTCGACTGCATGATCTCGGTGAAATAGCGCTGCTCGATCTTGAGCCCCGTGTCGAAGGGCACCAGAAGGCCCTCATAGACGCATTTCAGGATCGCGGCTGCGGCGGGGTAGTTGCCGTAGGTCTCGCGGCGCAGGATGGCGATTGCGGGCGGCCACAGATTGGCACCAGCGGCCGAATAGACGGGACCTCCCGGCAGCTTGAAACCCTTTTCATCCCAGGGCTGCACCGGCTTCAGGCCGGCGGCGATCATCGCCTTGGCCGACTCGACCAGCTTGGCGGGCTCGACCACGGCGTGGATGAGACCCATTCCCTTGGCCTTCTGCGGTGTTAGGTTCTGACCCGAGGTCAGCATCTGCAGCGCCGACTGCGGATCGGCCAGCCTCGGCACGCGCTGGGTGCCGCCGGCGCCCGGGAAGATGCCGACCTTTACTTCCGGAAGGGCCATCTTGACGCCGTCGCTGTCTGCGGCAACGCGACCGTGACAGGCCAGCGACATTTCAAAGGCGCCGCCCATGCAGGTGCCGTTGATGGCCGAGACCCAGGGTTTTCCGCTGGTTTCGAGCTTGCGGAAGAGCTGGCTCATGCGGCCTGCATTGTCGAACAAGAGCTTGATCGCCTTGTCGGGATCCTTGGCCTTCTCCTTCTGGAACAGGCCGAGCATCTTCTGCAGCATGGTGAGGTCGGCGCCGCCCGAGAAGGAATCCTTGCCCGAGGTGATGACCGCGCCCTTGATGGCAGCGTCGCCGGCGACCTGGTCGATGATCGAGCTGAGCTCGTCCATCACCTCTTCGGTGAAGACGTTCATCGACCGGTCGGGCATGTCCCAGGTGACGAGAGCGATGCCTTCGGCGTCGGTTTCGAGAGTAAAGTTCTTGTAGGCCATTTTTGTCTCCCCTCTCCTGTCAGACGCGTTCGATGATGGTGGCAGTGCCCATGCCGGCGCCGATGCACAGCGTGACCAGCGCGGTGTTGAGGTTGCGCCGCTCTAACTCGTCGAGCACGGTGCCGAAGATCATTGCGCCGGTGGCGCCGAGCGGGTGGCCCATGGCAATGGCGCCGCCATTGACGTTGATCCTGTCATGTGGAATGTCGAAGGCCTGCATGTAGCGCAGCACAACCGAGGCAAAGGCCTCGTTGAGCTCGAACAGGTCGATGTCCGACAGCTTCATCTTGGCGCGCTTGAGCAGCTTTTCGGTGACGTCGACCGGGCCGGTCAGCATCAGCACCGGCTCGGAGCCGATATTGGCGAAGGCGCGGATGCGGGCGCGCGGCTTCAGGCCCATCGCCTTGCCGGCCTTCTTGGAGCCGAGCAGCACGGCGGCCGCGCCGTCGACGATGCCGGACGAATTGCCGGCGTGGTGCACGTGGTTGACCGCCTCGATCTCGGGGTGCTTCTGCACCGCGACCGCGTCGAAGCCGCCCATTTCGCCCGGCATGACGAAAGACGGATTGAGAGAGGCCAGCCCCTGCATGTCGGTGGTCGGGCGCATATGCTCGTCATGGTCGAGGATGGTGAGGCCGTTCTGATCCTTGACCGGGATCACCGAGTTCTTGAAGTAGCCCTTTTCCCAGGAATTGGCAGCGCGCTTCTGGCTCTCGACCGCGTAGGCGTCCACGTCGTCGCGCGAAAAGCCGTATTTGGTGGCGATGAGGTCGGCCGAGATGCCCTGCGGCACGAACCAGGCCGGCAGGCCGACCGAAGGGTCCATGAACCAGGCACCGCCCGACATGCCCATGCCCACGCGGCTCATCGACTCCACGCCGCCGGCAATCACGATTTCGTCGGCGCCCTGGGCGATCTTGGCCGCGCCGAAATTGATGGCGTCGAGGCCCGAGGCGCAGAAGCGCGAGATCTGCATGCCCGGCGCCTTGTTGTCGAAGCCTGCCTCGAAGGCGGCCGCGCGCGGGATTACGGAGCCGGCCTCGCCGACCGGATCGACGCAGCCGAAGATGATGTCGTCGACCTGCGCGGTGTCGAGCCCGTTGCGATCGCGGATGGCTTCCAGCGTACGGGCTGCCAGCCGCACAGCTGGAACCTCGTGTAGCGAACCGTCCTTCTTGCCGCGCCCGCGCGGGGTGCGCACGGCATCATAGACATATGCATCGGCCATGGTGACGTTACCTCCTGAAATCTCAATCTTCCGGTGCGACGATGACTTCGCTCTTCACCGAGTTGGCAATGAAGCAGGCGTCGTGCGCCTGCCTGTGAATTTCCGCGAGCTTTGCCCTGTCTCCGCGGATTTCGACTTCCGGGCGCAAGGTGACGCGGGTGATGGCGATGCGGCCTTCCGCATTCTTCTCCAGAAGACCTTCCGCCTTGTCGTGGTAGGACAGGACCTCGATACCGGCCCGCCGGGCAAAATCCAGGAACCAGAGCATGTGGCAGGAAGCCAGCGAGGCGACGAACATCTCCTCGGGATCGACTGCAGCTTTCGAGGCATAGGGCTCGCGCACCACTGTAGGCGCGGGCGAGCCGAGGAAACTGGTTCCGCCGTCGAAGGCGATCTGATGCACACGGCTATAGCGGCCGGTTGAAAACTGGTCGTCGTCACCCGGCTTCCAGCTCAGTTCCGCGGTGTGGATCGACATGGCTTCCTCCTAAAGGCTCCGCGCGATCAGCAGCTTCATGATCTCGTTGGTTCCGCCATAGATGCGCTGCACGCGGGCGTCGCGATACATGCGCGCGATGGGATATTCGTTCATGTAGCCATAGCCGCCGTGCAATTGCAGGCACTCGTCCACGACCTTGCCCTGCAAATCGCTCAGCCAGTATTTGGCCATGGACGCCGTTACCGGGTCGAGCCCACCATTTAGATGACGCTGGACGCAGTCATTGTAGAAGACGCGGCCGATCGTTGCCTCGGTCTTCAGCTCCGCCAGCTTGAACTGGGTGTTCTGAAATTCGAGGATCGCTTTGCCGAAGGCCTGACGCTCCTTGACGTAGTCGATGGTCACGGCAAGCGCGCGCTCGGCCATGGCGATGGCAGTCGCGCCGATCTGCAGGCGTTCCTGCGGCAATTGCTGCATGAGCTGGACAAAGCCCTGTCCTTCCTCGGCGCCGAGCAGATTGGCCGTCGGCACCCGCACATCGTTGAAGAAGAGCTCCGATGTGTCGTTGGATTTCAGGCCGATCTTGTCGAGGTTGCGGCCGCGCTCGAAGCCCTCCACCTCGTCGGTCTCGACCACGATCAGCGAGGTGCCCTTGGCACCCTTCGAAGGGTCGGTCTTGGTGACGACGACGATCAGATTGGCGAGCTGGCCGTTGGTGATGAAGGTTTTGGAGCCGTTGATGCGGTACTGGTTGCCGTCCCTGACGGCGGAGGTCTTGACGCCCTGAAGATCAGAGCCGGCACCGGGCTCGGTCATGGCGATGGCGCCGATCAACTCGCCGGTCGCCATCTTCGGCAGCCACTTCTTCTTCTGCTCCTCCGAACCATAGTGGAGGATGTAGGGTGCCACGATGGAGTTGTGTAGCGCGATGCCGAAGCCGTCGACGCCGACATGACTGATGGCTTCCATGATGGCGCTTTCATGCGCAAACGTGCCGCCCGAGCCGCCATACTCTTCAGGCATAGAGGCGCAGAGCAGCCCCGCCTCGCCAGCCTTCTTCCAGCTTTCGCGGTCGAATATCTCGGCTTTCTCGAATTCCTCGTAGCGCGGCGCGATCTCGGCCTCGAGGAACTTCGTCGCCATGTCGTAGAGCATGGCGACGTCTTCGCTGACCCAGGCGGGCTTAGGCAGGCCAAGCACTTCGGCGGGATTTGTGGTCATCGGTTCGCTCCCTCTATAGCGCCAACGTCCCCCTCCCCCTTGAGGGGAGGGTGGCCGCGAAGCGGTCGGGAGGGGTCGCCCAACATGCGCTCGGCCTTCTCCCTCACCGCCTGCGCCACATGCCAGGCGCTGTGCATCACATCCGGCTCATCGATCCTGAGAACCGCGTAGCCAAGAGATTTAAGATAAGCATCGCGATTGGCATCGTGGCGCTTACCGGCTGCGGTCTCGTGGAGATCGCCATCGATCTCGACAATCAGTCGAACCGCCGGACACAGGAAGTCGACGATATACGGCCCGACCGGCGCCTGGCGCCTGAATATCAGGCCCAAGGGCCGCAACTCCCGCAATTCATACCAAAGCAGTGACTCGGCCTTGGTCGCATGGAGGCGAAGCGCGCGCGCCTTCTGGCGCATTTCGAAACTGACGCGGGTACGAGGCATGCCTGCAATCCTCCCAACGTGCATGTTCGGGCCTGAAGTCGGCGCGCGGCCGCCCTGACCCCTCCCGGCCCTTCGGGCCACCCTCCCCTCAAGGGGGAGGGAGACGCCGCTGCTCGCCACCCTAAAACGCCTCGGCCGGCAGGGCCATCATCGTGTCGGCACCGCTCGACAGGCGGGCGAGATGCGCCGCCGTCTCGGGCATGGCCCGCTCCATGAAATAGCGGCCGGTGACGAGCTTGTGCTCGTAGAAGGCGGCGTTGTCGCCGGCGCCGTTGACAAGCTTGCCGTGGGCGGTCTTGACCATGCGGCCCCACATGTAGCCGAGCGCAACGAGGCCAAAGAGATGCAGGTAATCAGTGGAAGCCGCACCCGCATTGTCGGGCTTGGCCATGCCGTTCTGCATCAGCCACATCGTTGCGGCCTGGAGGTCGTTGAGGCCCTTCTTCAGCGCCTTGGTGTAGGGCGCCATCTTCTCGTCGGCGCGGTTTTCCTCGCAAAAATCGCCGACTTCCTTGAAGAAGGCCTGCAGCGCCCGACCGCCGTTCAGCGCCAGCTTGCGGCCGACCAGATCGAGCGCCTGGATGCCGTTGGCGCCCTCGTAGATCATGGCGATGCGGGCGTCGCGCACGAACTGGCTCATACCGTGCTCTTCGATATAGCCGTGACCGCCGAACACCTGCTGCGCCATCACAGCATGCTCGAACCCCTTGTCGGTGAGCACGCCCTTCACCACCGGCGTCATCAGGCCCATGTGGTCTTCCGCTTCCTGGCGCTCCGCCTCGCCTTCGCCGCGATGGGAGATGTCGGCCTTGAGCGCGGTCCAAAGCACCAGCGCGCGACCGGCCTCGTTGAAGGCCTTCATCGTCATCAGGTTACGGCGGATGTCGGGGTGGACGATGATGGGATCGGCCTTCTTCTCCGGCGCCTTGGGGCCTGACAGCGAGCGGCCCTGCAGGCGCTCCTTGGCGTATTCCACAGCGCCCTGATAGGCGGCTTCCGACACGGCCAAGCCCTGCAGCCCTACGCCGAGGCGAGCCTCGTTCATCATGGTGAACATGGCCTTCAGGCCGCCATTCTCGACGCCGAGCAAATAGCCGGTGGCCTCGTCATAGTTCATGACGCAGGTGGAGTTGCCGTGGATGCCCATCTTCTCTTCGATGGAGCCGCAGGAAACGGCGTTGCGCTTGCCGGGCTCGCCATCGCCATTGAGCAGGAATTTCGGAACGATGAAGAGCGAGATGCCCTTCACGCCCTCCGGCGCGCCCTCGATGCGGGCCAGAACCAGATGGACGATGTTGTCCGACATGTCGTGCTCGCCGGCGGAGATGAAGATCTTCTGGCCGGAAATCTTGTAGCTGCCATCGCCGTTCGGCGCGGCCTTGGTGCGTAGCAGGCCGAGATCGGTGCCGCAATGCGGCTCGGTAAGGTTCATGGTGCCGGTCCAGCCGCCCTCGACCAGCTTCGGCAGCCAGGTGGTCTTCTGCTCCTCGGTGCCGTGCGCGAGGACTGCGGCGATGGCACCCTGGGTCAGGCCCGGATACATCATCAGCGCCATATTGGCCGAGACCATGTATTCCGCGACCGCCGAGTGCACCGTGTAAGGCAGCCCCTGCCCGCCGAATTCGACCGGTGCGGCCAGCCCGAGCCAGCCACCATCGCGATACTGGTCGAAGGCTTCCCTAAAACCCTTGGGCGTGGTGACAGAGCCGTCGGCGTTGCGCACGCAGCCTTCCATGTCGCCGACACGGTTGGTGGGCTGGAGCACGTTTTCAGCGAGCTTGGCGCCTTCGCCTAGAATGGCTTCGACCACATCGGGCGCCGCGTCGGAAAATCCGGGAAGATTGCTGTAGCGCTCGTAGCCGAGCACCTCATTCAGCACGAAAAGCGTATCTTGAACCGGCGCCCTGTATGACGGCATCGCACAACCTCCACCACAAACATGCGGCTTCGATGCCCCGTCCGTGAAGCGTCGAGTCCGCTTTCCGAATTGTGGCCATAGCAATAATTGACGTTTGCGTAAACGTCAATTTGTGAAGCGCTGAATTTTTCATCGCAGCCAGGTCTTTGAGAAGCGGCCTCGGGCGGCAGCTCGGAAGGCTCTGCAGGCAGTTCCCGTGCAATCGTCCGCCCAAAGAAAAAGGCCGCGCGATACCCACCCAGGGCATCGCGCGGCCTTCTGATAGAAATCGGAATTGCGCTTAGTCGTTGGCCGCAACCGGCATGGGGCGCTGCTCGGCAAGCTTGCTGCGCACGATCGCCATGGCGTCGGTCAGCTCGCCGATGGCTTCGTCGATTGCCTGGCGCTGCTTGTTGAGGCGGGCAAGCTGCTTCTCCGATTTGTCCAGCGCAACGCGCAGCTGCTTCGTGTTCGAGCCGTTGGGCTCGTACAGGTCCATCATCTGCTTGACGTCGCGCAGCGAGAAACCGACCTTGCGGCCAAGCAGGATAAGCTTGAGCCGGGTTTCTTCGCGGTGCGTGTAGAGACGCGTGCTGCCTTCGCGCTGCGGGTTGAGCAGGCCCTTGTCTTCATAGAAGCGAAGCGTGCGCAGCGTCACGCCATACTTCTTGGCCATTTCCCCGATGCGGACGAGGTTCTCGTCCGTTTCGTCAATAATGCTGTCAGTCGTGGCCGCCATATCGTCGGCCTTCATAAGTTTCATCGTCATTTGCTTTCCCCGTTGGGGTGCGGCGCGGAGCCAACACCGGGATGGAAGCAGCGGGGCTACGGCTTTACGCCTGGCTTCCAGTCAAGGTTTCTTCAGGATCAATGCCGTGAGCGGCGAACTGTTCGCGCCACTTACGTTTACGTCAATGCTATACTCACGAGACCCCGGTCTTGCAAGCGCCGAGTGCGCGAAACAGTTTTGAACGATTTTAACGAAATCCTTACCCCAACGGGCCCGCAGTTAACGGGTTGTTTACCACGTTGGGCGAAAGGTGCGCTTGTCGGCCTGTCGTGGATATCCCGTATCGCTTTGTTCACGGTTTCCCGGAGTGTGGGCGAGCCTTGGAAATAGCCTTTTCGCAGCGCTAGCGCACGCATCCGTCCCGACAGTGAATTTCTCACTGGCTCAAGCCAGCAACCGGCGAACGGACGTTTCGATGAACAGCAAGCGCTCCTATCTCGACACACTCAATGCCGGACGGCCGCGCAGGTCGTATACCACACTCGAGGAACTCAACCGCTCTCTGGACCATCTGCAGCAGCGCCTCGGCCGTCACATGGAGCCTGAAGCGGAGCTTCCGCGCAGCTTCGCCGAGCTTCGCGAGCGCTCGGCGCACGACGTGGGCACTGCCGAACAGGCCTACCAAACCATCGCCCGCGACCTCGACAACATCCGCAGCCAGGAAGACGGTGTTGCCGCTTTCGGCAAGATCGCGAACGAGCTGAAGACCCTGCGCGAGGATCTGCGCCAGCAGGTCTCGTCGGGCATGCGCCGCGAGTTCGAGGCGATGCGTCGCGACATCGAGCGCGTCGGCCAGTCTCCGGCAAATCGCGACGCGCACGAACTCAATCTGGAATTCGAGCGGCTCTCCGGCGCCATCCAGGCGCTGTCGGAACGCGCGGACGACAAGAGCCTCAACCTGCTTCGGCTCGAGCTGGAACAGGTCAAGGGCGCAGTCGACACGCTGGCCCGCGAGGAGACCGTGCTCTCCGTCGACCGGCGCTGGGACGATTTCGACCGCCGCTGGACCGATTTCGAAGGCCGCGTGGCGTCGAGCCAGACGCAGGACCCGGCGATTGCCGCGCTGACCCAGCGTCTCGAACAGATCAGCAATGCCGTCGACAACCTGCCGGAATCCTTGTCGTTGCGCTCCCTGGAAGAAAAGGTGCGCATGCTGGCCGGCGCGGTCGAGCATTTCGCCCGCCAGAACGAGCATCGCGGCGGCGAGACCTTCAACCAGATCGAAGAGCGACTGGACGAGATTTCCCGCGCCATCGTGGCTTCCACTGCTGCGATAACCCAGGCCAATTTCGACCCCGAGCCGTTCGAGCGGATCGAGGCCAGGATTTCCTCACTCGCCCGGCAGATCGAGGAAGTGGCCAACGACCATCCTCCCCACGAGGTGATCGAGCGGCTGACCCTGCTTTCGCAGCGCGTCGACGAAATCACCACGCAAGTGCGCTTGCCTGAAGCCGCCGTCGAGCGGATCGGCCAGCAGATCGCGGGCATTGCCGAAAAAATTGACCGGGCACCGGTGGCACCCGATGCCGATCACATATTCCAGGGCATCGAGCAGCGGCTCGACCTGTTCTCTACCATGATCGAACGCCGCCAGGGCGATGCGCTCGAACAGAGCAACATGCTGTTCCGCGACCTCGAGCGCCGCCTAGACGAAGTTGCGGACCGGCTCGACCAGCGCGCCCATGTCTCCACCTTCGACAATGCCGGCATCATGGAAGCCATCGATGTCCGCTTCTCCGCTCTTGCGGAGCGGTTCGGCGCCGATGAAGAAGCGGTTCGCGGTCTCGAAACCCGTCTCGACGACATCTCGCGCCGCCTCGACAGTTCGGCGCAGCAGTTTGCCGGGATCGATCCGGAGCTGATCCGCAATCTGGAAGCACAGGTTGCCGGCCTTTCCGAGCACCTCGCCCGCCCGACGAATCCGCTGCCGGAATTCGAGGACATCGCGCCGCGCCTCGACGTGATCGAGCGCTCGATTGCAAGCAGCCATGAATCGCTGCTCGAAGCCGCGCGCCAGGCCGCCGAAAGCGCCGTGCGCTCGATGGTCGGTTCGGCGAGCCAGAGCGAGGCCGTCTCCGGCCTGGCCGAAGATCTTCGCACGCTCGAAGCACTGACGCGCCGCTCGGACGAGCGCAACACCAAGACCTTCGAGGCGATCCACGACACGCTGCTGAAGATCGTCGACCGGCTCGGTTCGCTGGAGCACACCGACCGCGTCGAGGCGATGCCCCAGCCCGAGCATGCGGCGCCGCAGAAAATGGCGGTGCAGGACACGCCGTCGCTGGATTTCGATGCCTCGCTGCCCCTGATGGGCGTGTTTGACGATCTGCAGGGGCCGAGCCCGGCCGACCGCGATGGCGGCGTGCGTTCGCCTGCCGAAGCCGCCGTAGCTGCAGCAGTGGCTTCCGCCCTCGACTCCGACGCGATCGCCAGCGACAAGCCGGTTGCCGCCTCACATTCGCGGCTTGGCGGGCTGATGCGGGCCTTCTCCGGCCGCAAGCGGGAGAAAGCGGAAAAGCCAGCCGTCGACGCCCCCGTCGCCGAGCAGGCCGAGGCAGTGCCGAGCGTTGACCTCGACATGCCGCTTGATCCGGATTTCGCCAACCGTCCGCTCGAGCCCGGTTCCGGCGCACCCGACCTCAACGCCATTATGCGCCGGGTGCGCGACGAGCGCGGCCAACAGGTCAAGCCCGCTGAGACCGACGCCGCTCGCGCCGACTTCATCGCCGCTGCGCGCCGCAGGGCACAGGCCGCGGCCGCCGAGGTGGAAGCGCTGAAGAACAGCTCCGAACTCAAGGGACCCGTCCGCGCGGTACGCTTCGGCGACATGCTGAAGGCGCGGCGCAAGCCCATCCTCATGGCCGCAGCCGCGATCATGATGGCGCTTGCCGGCCTGCAGCTCGGCAAGGCTTTGATGACCGATGGCGTCCAGGTCGCCACGGATGCAACGCCCCAGGACGCCAACAAGGCCGAAGACGCCGCCGAACTCGGCGTGACCGAGACGCCCGCCGTCGAAACGGCAAAGGTTGAGAGCGCGAGCCAGCCCGATGTCGAGGCCAAAGCTGCCGAGGCCAAGGCACCCGATCCGCAGCCGGTGGAAACGGCACAGGCCCCAACGATGGCCGATCAGCCGGCCGCGCCCGTGGCCGCAATGTCGTCGTTCGCAGCTGCCAATCCGGCTCCGGCAGCCTTTGCCTCGCAGACCAAAGCGGCCGCCCTGCCCGCAGCTTCGGCGCCCGTGACCGCGCAGCAGCCGGCCGCACCGGTCTTCGACGCCGCATCGAAGACCGCCGCGATCGTCGTGCCGGTCGAAGCCGGTCCGGCGCCGCTGCGCGAAGCCGCCGCCGCAGGCGATGCCAAGGCGCTGTTCGAGATCGGTTCGCGCTATGCAGATGGCCGTGGCGTTGCGACCGACAACAAGACGGCCGCGCAGTGGTATGAAAAGGCTGCCGAGCTGGGCCTCGCGCCGGCGCAGTATCGCATCGGCAATTTCTACGAAAAGGGCATCGGCGTCGAAAGCGACCTCGGCAAGGCCAAGCTGTGGTACCAGCTGGCCGCAAACCAGGGCAATGCCAGCGCCATGCACAATCTGGCTGTGCTGTTCGCCATGGGGGCCGACGGTACGCCCGACAACGAGTCGGCCGTGCGCTGGTTCAGCCAGGCCGCCGAGCTCGGCGTGAAGGACAGCCAGTTCAACCTCGGCATCCTCGCCGCCAAGGGCGTGGGCATGCAGCAGAACCTCGAAGACTCCTACAAATGGTTCGCGATCGTCGCCACTAGCGGCGACAAGGACGCAGCCAGCAAGCGCGACGAAATCGGCAAGGCCCTGCGCCCCGAACAGCTGCAGCGCGCCCGCGCCGCGGCCGAGTTGTGGAAGCCCAAGCAGCTCGACGCCTATGCCAATGCGGTCGACGTGCCCGCAGCCTGGCAGGAAGACCACATCAAGACCGCTAGCGTCGATGTGAAAGAGGCGGTCAAAAGTATCCAGGCCATCCTTAGCAAGAATGGCTACCACGCCGGCGGCGCCGATGGCGTGATGGGCCAGAAGACCAAGGACGCACTGGCCGCGTTCCAGAAGGCCAATGGCATGCAGCCGACCGGTGAAGTCGACGAGAAGGTGGTGCGCGCGCTGCTGGCGCTGAAATAGCAGCCGCTTCCCAACCAGGATTAGGGCCCCGTGACTGCAAGGTCGCGGGGCTTTTCGCTTGTGCCGTCTCTCATCCCTCTTGGAAATGAGGCATGCGCAATGCCACAATGCGCCTGAGACGATGGGGCCGGACAGCAAAAGGATGCAGGGCGAGTTCACCATGCTTCGCTGCGGCAGCACCGGCATTCAGGCGGTGGCTGCGTCGACGCGGCACGTCTTCCAGCGGCATTCGCACGAGCAGTTCGGGATCGGCGTCATCGATAGCGGTGCCCAGAAATCCCTGAGCGGCCGCGGCGTGGTGGAAGCCGGTGCTGGCGACGTCATCACGGTCAATCCGGGCGAAGTGCATGACGGCGCACCGATTGGCGACGCCGGGCGGTCCTGGAGGATGCTCTATTTCGATCCCGAGATCGTAGTCGCCGCCGTCGAGGATATGCGCGAGGGCATTTCCCCGCATTGCGAGTTCCATCGGCCGGCCATGACCGATGCCGGCACCGCCGATCTCTTCCGCCGCCTGTTCGCGGCGATGACCAAGCCCCATTCGCCCGAACTGCGTCGCGATGAGCTTCTGCCGCTATTGCTCGCGCGCGTCATCGGCGAGCGAACTGAATTCGCCGGCGCGCCGACAATGCCGGCCGCGATCGTCAAGGCGCGCCAACTGATCGACGATGCACCGACGGCGGCACTGACGCTCGCCGACCTTGCCGAAGTGAGCGGACTCAGCCGCTTCCAGCTTGTCCGTCGCTTTGCCAAGGCGACCGGCTTCACGCCGCACGCCTACATGCTGCAGCGGCGGGCCGACCTTGCCAGGCGGCTGATAGCGCGCGGCGCAAGGCTAGCCGATGCTGCGGCCGAAAGCCGCTTCGCCGACCAGGCGCATATGACGCGCGTGTTTACCCGCAAATATGGTGTGTCACCGGGCGTCTACGCCACTGCCTTGGCCTGAATTTTTTCCAGCCTGCAATCCTGTTCAAGACGGGCGGCGCGCCTGCCGCTTGAATGCGCGCTTGCAACAGCACACTCCCGGCAGGAGAAAATCCATGGGCATCGAATTCCTGATCACTTCGCTCGTCGTCGTCGCTTCGCCGGGCACCGGCGTGCTCTATACGTTGGTGACGGGCCTGACACACGGCGCGCGGGCGAGCATCGTGGCTGCATTCGGGTGCACCATCGGCATTCTGCCGCACATGGCTGCCGCCATTTTCGGATTGGCGGCGATGCTGCACACAAGCGCACTGGCGTTCGAAATCTTCAAATATGCGGGCGTGGCCTACCTGCTCTACATGGCCTGGAACGCGCTGCGCGAAAAAGGGTCGCTCAACGTGGAGGAGCGCTCGGAGCCGCGCTCGATGATGCGCCTGACCGTCACCGCAATCCTCATCAACATCCTCAATCCAAAACTGTCGATCTTCTTCCTGGCCTTTCTGCCGCAATTCGTCAGCCTTTCCGATCCGCACCCGATCGAGACCATGTTGCTGCTGAGCGGAGTCTTCATGGCGATGACTTTCGTTGTCTTCGTCGGCTACGGCCTGTTCGCGGCTTCGGTGCGCGACAAGGTCATTTCGCGCCCGCAGGTGATGGCATGGATGCGCCGCAGCTTTGCGGCCGGCTTCGTGCTGCTCGGCGCGCGGCTGGCGCTGGCCGATCGCTGAACGCTAGCTGCCACCTGCGGCCTCGGCCACGGCCTCGCGCAACCAGCGATGGCCAGGGTCGGCCTCGCGCCGTTCATGCCAGATCTGGACGAATGAAAAGGACGGGATCGCAAACGGGGCGTCGACGATGGTCAGCCGTTCGTCAGGTGCCACGCTTTCGAGGCTCCGGCGCGCGACTGTCAGCACGAGGTCCGTGCCGGCGATGAGGCCCGGAGCCACCTTCCAGTGCGGGAGAATGAGAGCCACGCGCCGCCTGCCTCCCAGCGCCGTCACGCGGTCGTCGATCTCGGTGTCCGCTTCGCCGCGCACCGCCACCAGGGCATGCGGCCGCGCCATATAAGCATCGAAGGAAAGGCCGTCTTCAGTTGCGAGAGTGCTTCGATCGAGGAGGCACACGAAGCGCTCTTCGAAAAGCACCTGCGACTGCAGGCGCGTCGGCAACATGGGGAAGACGCCGAGCGCCAGATCGATGTCGCCGTCCGACACCTGCGCGGTCATCGCATCGCGGCTCGACTGGGTGACGATGAGATCGATACCCGGCGCCTCCCTGCGGAGCTTCCGAACCAGCCGCGGCAGCACAAGTCCCGCGCCATAGTCCGACATGGCAAGCCTGAATGCGTGGGTCTGGCTTGCCGGATCGAAATGGACGGGACCAAGCACGGCGCGCACCTGGGTGAGCGCGTCAGCCAGCGGTCTTGCGAGTTCGAGTGCCCGCGTGGTCGGAACCAGCCCGCCACCTCTTCGCACCAGCAATGGATCGCCGAGCAGTTCGCGCAGGCGGCCGAGCGCATGACTGACGGCTGGCTGGCTCATGTTCAACCGCACGGCCGCGCGCGAAACGTGCCGCTCCGCAAGCAGAGCATCGAGGACGACGAGCAGGTTGAGATCGATCCCTCGAAGACTATTCATCTGGTGCATATTCTGAATGATATATCAGAATTTCCCATCGATGAAGTGATTGAATACGAAGTCGGCGCACCCGAAAGGAGGTGCTCTACATGCAAGCAATCGGTTCCTTGTCCCTCATGATTGCCGCGGTCGTCGCCGGCGCCGTCGTACCATTCCAGGCGGGCGCCAACGCCGCGCTCGGCCGCATGCTCGGTCACCCGCTCTGGGCAACGCTTGTCTCGCTTGGCATCAGCGCGCTCTGCGTGCTTCCGGTGATGCTGGCGATGCGGGTGCCGCTGCCCAGCTTTGCCAGCCTCGCCGGAGCGCCCAAATGGATCTGGATCGGCGGCGCGGCCGGCGTGTTCTACATCACCGCCGCCCTACTGCTCGCGCCCAAGCTCGGCGCGGCAGGCTTCATAGCCGCTGTAATCGCGGGCCAGATGATCGCTTCGATCTCGATCGACCAATTCGGTCTGATGGGCTTTGCCGAGAAACCATTGTCGGCGCCGCGCCTGATCGGTCTGGCTTTCATCGTGGTCGGCGCCGTCGTGATGCAAGGGTCGTCCAAAGCGTCATCGCAACCGGCGCCCGCGCTAATCCAAACCACCCCCGAAACAGCAGAACATTGAAAGGAGTTTTGCCATGGTCCATGGCTCCAATGCCCTCGCTGCAGACGCGGCCAGCCAGACACTTGGCGAAGGCGCAGTTCTGGTCCAGGTTCGTGTCGCGCGTCCGACCGACAAGCTCGAGCAAGTCATTGCCTTCTATCGCGATGGCCTTGGCCTGCCAGAACTCTTTCGGTTCGCCGGCCATGTCGACTATGACGGCATCATGCTCGGGCTGCCGGGCAAAAGCGTCCACCTGGAATTCACCCAGCATGCGCATGGCAGCCCCTGCCCGGCGCCGAGCCTCGACAACCTGATCGTGCTCTACATCACCGATGCCGACGCCTATGAACGGCTCAACCTGCGCATGCACCGCATGGGCTACGAAGCCGTCGCGCCGGAAAACCCCTACTGGCTCGAACGGAGCCACACCTATGAGGACCCGGACGGGTGGCGGGTGGTCGTCTGCCGCGAAACCGGTATATGACTTTCAGCGTGCTTTGACGCGGGGGAGCACCCTCCGCGTCCAGACACCGCTTATGACGCTATGTGACAGACAATCGGCGCGATCGTTAACCTGTTGACATGCTTTTCGTTTTAGACTGCACGCCGACCTTTGATTTTGCCGCAATGTCGGCACAAGGGCATGCAATCACCCAAGGCAAGGAACAGACTTCGCCGGCGGGCATAGCGTAGAGTTTGACGGGTGGGTATCTATCTCCCGATCGCTGAATTGTCGGTCAATATCTTCGTGCTGCTCGCCATGGGCGCGGCGGTGGGATTTTTGTCGGGCATGTTCGGCGTCGGCGGCGGCTTCCTCATCACCCCGCTCCTGATCTTCTACAACATCCCACCGGCAATCGCGGTGGCCACCGGCGCCAACCAGGTCATCGCCTCGTCCTTCTCGGGTGCGCTTGCCCATTTCAAGCGAGGAACGCTCGATTTCAAATTGGGCGGGATGCTTCTTGTGGGCGGCGTGTTTGGCTCGACGCTGGGCATTTACGTGTTCTCGCTGCTGCGCGCCATCGGCCAGCTCGACCTGTTCATCTCGCTGCTCTACGTCGTGCTGCTCGGCTCGGTCGGCGGGATGATGATGGTGGAGAGCGTCAACGCGCTGCGCCAGTCCAAGGGTGGAGCAGCACCGACGCTGAAGAAGCCCGGTCAGCACAACTGGATCCACCGCCTGCCGCTGAAGATGCGCTTTCGCGCCTCGAAACTCTTCGTCAGCATCATTCCGGTTCTGGGGCTCGGCGCGGCCATCGGCTTCCTGTCGTCCATCATGGGCGTGGGCGGCGGCTTCATCATGGTGCCGGCGCTGATCTATCTGCTGAAGGTGCCGACCAACGTCGTCATCGGCACCTCACTGTTCCAAATCATTTTCGTTTCGGCCTACACGACCATCGTGCATGCCACCACCAACCAGACCGTCGACATCGTGCTCGCCTTCGTGCTGATGGTGGGCGGCGTGGCCGGCGCACAATATGGCGCCAAGGCCGGGCAGAGGCTGCGCGGCGAGCAGCTGCGGGCACTGCTTGCGCTGCTGGTGCTGGCAGTGGCGCTACGCCTTGCCTTCGACCTGTTCGTACAGCCTGCCAATGTCTATTCGCTGAGCGGCGTCGACGGAGGCCACCTATGAGGCCGGTGGCGGCACTGGCCGCCATTGCCCTTGCCTGGCTGTCTGCAACGCCGGCGCCTGCGGTGGAGCTGCCACAGGAAACGATCCAGATCGGCCTCTCGACCGACCGCATCGCCATCACCGCCGATTTCACCGGCGCCGACCTGACCATCTTCGGCGCGATCGAGAATTCAGATCCGCTACTGGCACGACAGGGGCGCTATGACGTGATCGTCGCGCTCGAGGGACCGACCCGCCCGGTCGTGGTGCGCCGCAAGGCCCGCGTCCTCGGCATGTGGATCAACGTCGATTCAGAGACCTTCGACAATGTGCCGTCGTCCTACTCGGTCGCCACCACGCGCCCATGGCAGGACATGGCGGACCCCGAAAAATACCGGCAGCTCTCGCTGGGCGCCAACAATCTGCACATCGCGCCGGTGGACACAACGGAAAGCCCGGCAACCATCGCCGGCTTTGTGGCCGCGCTGAGGGAACTCAAGCAGAAGACGGGCCTCTACAGCGAGCGCATCGGCGGCGTGCAGTTCCTGTCGGCCAACCTCTTTCGCGCCAAGCTGCTCCTGGCACCCGACGTGCCGGTGGGCACGCACCGCGCGCGCGCCTTCCTGTTCCGCAACGGCGTCTTCATCAAGGAGACCTCGGCGCAGCTGGCGATCTACAAGTCAGGCTTCGAGCAGGCGATCTACCGCTTCGCCATGCGTCACAGCCTCTGGTTCGGCATCTTTGCCGTGGTGCTGGCCATGATCACCGGCTGGCTCGGCCGCATCATCTTCAGGAAGGATTGATTGGATGGGGCGTAAGCCCCTTCCGACCAACCAGTCCTAGCCCGGATGCAGCATCGCACCCGCAATGGAAAAGATGCGGTGGGAGCCGAGCATATAGGCGCGGAACTTCTCCCAATCGAACAGGCCCTGATAGGCGCGGTCGAGCACGTTGAGCGAGCCGGTATAGGCGCCGAAGGCCGGCATGACGATGCGGCTGCCGTCGCTGGCGAAGCAGCGGCGGCGCACCGACCGGCCGCGCTGCACAATGCGCGCGCAAGGGTGCAGGTGGCCGGCGATCTCGCCTTCGACCGGAGTGGCCGACGGCTCGTGACGGAAGCTTAGGCCCCCGACATGGATCTCGCCCACCGTGTCGCCGGGAAGTCCGGCTGGCGCCTGCGGATCGTGGTTGCCGGCCACCCAGAACCAGTCGCGGCCTGTCATCAACGCTTCCAGCGCGTTGCGGAATATATCGGGCAGACGCGCGGCGCCCTCGCCATCGTGAAAGCTGTCGCCAAGGCTGATCACCCGCCGCGGGCGGTAGTGGTCGATGACTGCGGCGAGATGCTGAAGCGTGGTCGCGGTATCGTAAGGCGGCAGCAGTGCGCCGCGCCGCGCATAGGACGAGCCTTTTTCCAAATGCAGGTCCGAGACGACGAGCAGTTCGAGCTCGGGCGCGAACAGGACGCCGCGCCGGTCGCAGACCACGCGCTCGCCGGCAATGATGATCGCCTCGTCGCGCGGTTGCCGGGCCTTGTGCGCCAGACTGCTCATTGCGGCCCCATGGCCTCCTCGATAATGCCCTCGGCTTCCAGCAGAAGGGTGTCGTCGGCATCGCCGCGAACCGACTCCTTGCCGATCTCCAGCATGATAGGCACTGCCAGTGGTGAAATCTGCTCCAACGGTTTATGCACGATTCGGCCGCGTATGCGCGAGAGCATCTCGCCGAGCCTCCTGACGTCCAGCAGGCCCATTGCGGCATCGGCGCGCGTAGCTTGTAGCAGAATGTGGTCGGGCTCATGGCTGCGGAGCACGTCGTAAATGAGATCGGCCGAGACATTCACCTGCCGGCCGCTCTTTTCCTGTCCAGGATGGCGCTTTTCGATCAGCCCCGAGATCAGCGCGCAGTTGCGGAAGGTGCGCTTCAGCATCCAGCTGTCTCCGAGCCAGGCGTCGAGATCGTCGCCCAGCATGTCCTCATCGAACAGCTGACCGAGCGGCAGCTCGCGCCTGAACATCCGCCCCATGTCGCCGAGCGACCAGATCGCCAGCGCGTAGTCGGTGGCGACGAAGCCGAGGGGCCGCGCGCCGGCGCGCTCCAACCGGCGGGTGAGCAGCATGCCGAGCGTCTGGTGCGCAGGCCGCCCCTCGAAGGGATAGGCCACCATGTAGTGGCGCCCGCCGCGCGGGAAGGTTTCGATAAGCAGGTCAGTGCGCTTCGGCAGGATGGATTTTTCCGATTGCAACCGCAGCCAGTCGGCGACCTGGTCGGGCAGTTGCTTCCAGCGATCGGGATCGGCCAACATGGCGCGCACGACCTCGGCCAGATAGGTGGAAAGCGGGAACTTGCCACCGCCATAATAGGGCACCTTGGCATCCTTGCCCGGCGCGTTGGAGACGAAGCATTCGTTCTCACGGATACCCTCGAAGCGCAGCACCTTGCCGGAAAACAGGAAGGTGTCACCCGGCACCAGCGTCTCCAGAAACGCCTCTTCGATCTTGCCGAGCGCCGGCCCGCCGCGCGCGGCCAGCCCCCTGCCCTCGCGCACATAGCGCACGGTGAGCGACGGCACCTCGATGATGGTGCCTACATTGAGCCGATATTGCTGAGCGACGCGCGGATGGCTGATGCGCCAGGTGCCGTCCTTGGTCAGCTTGATGCGGGCATAGCGCTCATAGCTTTTCAGCGCATAGCCGCCGGTGGCGACGAAATCGACGACCCGGTCGAAGGTGTGGCGGTCGAGCACGGCGTAAGGTGCCGCCGTGCGCACTTCCTCGAAAAGATCGTCGGCGCGGAAGGGCGCGCCGCAGGCGCAGCCGAGCACATGCTGGCAAAGCACGTCGAGCGCGCCTTCGACCAGCGGCGGCGTATCCTGCGCGCCGAGATAATTGGCCTCTAGCGCCGCCCGGCATTCGAGCACCTCGAAGCGGTTGGCGGGAATGAGGATGGCCTGGCTGGGCTCGTCCATGCGGTGATTGGAGCGACCAATGCGCTGGGCCAGCCGACTTGCGCCCTTCGGCGCGCCGACATGCACGACGAGATCGACATCGCCCCAGTCGATGCCGAGGTCGAGGGTGGAAGTGGCGACGATGGCGCGCAGGCTGTTGGTCTCCATCGCCTTTTCGACGCGGCGGCGCTGGCTGACATCGAGCGAGCCGTGGTGCAGCGCAATCGGCAGATTGTCATCATTGGCGCGCCAAAGCTCCTGGAACAGGAACTCGGCCTGGCTGCGCGTGTTGACGAAAAGCAGCGTGGTCTTGTGACGCCGGATCGCCTCATAGATTTCGGGGATGGCATAGCGGGCTGAGTGGCCAGCCCACGGCACGCGCTCCTCCGAGTTCAGAATACTGATCTCCGGCTTGGCGCCGCCCGCGACCTCGATCAGGTCGGCCATGTCGCCGGGCGGATTTTGCCCGACCAGCCAGCGGCGCAACTCGTCGGGGTCGGAAACGGTGGCGGAGAGGCCGATGGCTTGAAGATCGGGCACGAAACGGCGCAGCCGCGCCAGCCCGAGCGACAGCAGATGACCGCGCTTGGAAGTGACCAGCGAATGCAACTCGTCGAGCACGATGTAGCGCAGATCCTCGAAAAAGCGCGGCGCATCCGGCGAGGCGATCAACAGCGCAAGCTGCTCCGGCGTTGTCATCAGAATATCGGGCGGCACCAGTTTCTGACGCTGGCGCTTGTGGGCGGGCGTGTCGCCCGTGCGTGTCTCCATCGTGATCGGCAGGCCGATCTCGGCCACCGGCTTTCCGAGGTTGCGTTCGATGTCGACGGCAAGCGCCTTGAGCGGCGAGATATAGAGCGTGTGGGTACCCCGCCGCGCTTGGCCCGGCCGGCGCTTCGGCGTGTTTGCCAGATCGACCAGCGTGGGCAGAAAGCCGGCAAGCGTCTTCCCCGCGCCTGTCGGCGCGATCAGCAGCACCGACTTTCCGGCCTGCGCGCGCGAAAGCAGATCGAGCTGATGGGCGCGCGGCGACCAGCCGCGACCCGCAAACCATTTCAGGAACGGTTCGGGCAGAATGGCGGATTGCTCGCTCGGCTCTGGTCGGCTCTGGTCGTTCACGCGCCAGAACTAGCGCGGCGCGAACCGGCCGCCAAGCGATTTTGCGAACAAAACAGGATCATTTATCCCGGGAGACTGACAGCTGCCGGCCGATCCGTTAGTGCTGGTTCGAATTTTGCGACGAGGCCCAGAGTGAAGACAGACCAGGACAGTTCCGATAGCGAGCGGATTATCGCGCTCGAAGCGCGCGTCGCTGCGCTGGAGAAGCTCGTTCGTGAACTGCAGCAAAGCATCCTGCAATCGCAGGCAGGCACGACTGCGAAGCCGGCTGAAAGGCCGTTGCGCTCGCGCGGAATGATGGACCGTCCATGAACGGGCCAATAGGCATATCGGAAGAAAAGCTCAGCGCGCCGAGAGGTCTTTGCGCGCGATCACGATCAGGCCCTCGATGGGTTGGCCGCGATCCAGTCTGATGATGTGGGTTTCGAGAGATAGAAGGGTAAGGGCATTCTGGTTCAAGACGCTACGCACATAATTCTCCGAATGTGCGTAGCGTCGCGAGGGCTGGAGGATGAGATCCCCCTCTCCTCGCCAATATTCCACCGAGAAGGCGAACAGCCCTCCTTCCCGCAGCATCGAAGCTGCCGTGGCAGTGACCTTTTCCAGCGTGCCGACATACATGAAAACATCCGCCGCCGCGACGAGATCGACCTGCGCGCCGTCATATGCGAGCGTCTGCAGGTCGGCCTTGACCAGACGATCGTAGACGCCCTTGCCGCGTGCGACATTGAGCATACCGGCTGAAATGTCGTAGCCTTCGAGATGGTCGCAATATGGGCGCAGCTTTTCGCCCATCAGGCCGGTGCCGCAGCCGAGATCGCTGGCGCTTGGGAAGCGTCCGGGATGCACAACGCGGATTGCCGCGTCGAGCAGGGCCGGCACATTGTAGGCCAGCCGGTTGACGAGCGAGTCGTCGAATTTGGGCGCGTATTGGTCGAACAGCGCCTCAACGAAGGCGCTGGGCGGTGCACCGCCCGGGCCTGCCTCGCCGATCAACTCGAGCTTCAGCCCCGCGCCGAACCTGTCTTCCGGCTCAAGCTCCAGCGCATGGCGCCAGGCCTTCGCAGCCCCGGCCTTGTCGCTGGCCGCCTCATGCATTTCGCCGAGCCGGAACCAGCCCAGTGCCCATTGCGGCACGAGCTCCAGCGCACCGAGCATCAGCTCGGCGGCGGCAGCATGATCGCCCGAACCGAACAGCATTTCTGCGTAATCGGCGCGGCGATCCGCCAGTACATCACCCGACGACGTTTGCAGCGGCTTCAAGCAGCGTTGGACCTGTAAAAGAGGGGATCCGGGCGCGGATACGTCCGGAGCGGCGCGCTCTTTATCAGGCTTTTCGGACGCGCACAAATACCTATTTTGAGAGCATGCGCGCCAGTGATCTTCTCTGCTCCCGCCCAGAAGGGCTTTACTGCCCGCCCGGCGACTTTTTCATCGATCCGGTGCGGCCGGTGGCGCGCGCACTGATCACCCACGGCCATTCCGACCATGCCCGTCCCGGCCACCGCGCCGTTCTGGCCACGGCCGAGACGCTCGACATCATGGAACTGCGCTGCGGCGCGGATTTTGCCGGATCAAAGCAGGCAATGCGGCTTGGCGAAACGATTTCGCTGAACGACGTGAAGGTGACGTTCCAGCCCGCAGGCCACGTGCTGGGCTCGGCGCAGATCTGCGTGGAACATCGCGGCATGCGCATCGTCGCTTCCGGCGACTACAAGCGCCAGCCGGACGCGACCTGCGCACCCTTCATTCCCATCCCCTGCGACGTGTTTATTACCGAGGCGACATTCGGGCTGCCGGTGTTCCGCCACCCTCATCCGGCCGATGAGATCGCGCGGCTGCTGAAATCGGTCGAGCAGTTTCCTGAACGCACGCATCTTGTCGGCGCCTATGCGCTGGGCAAGGCGCAACGCGTCATCAGCCTGCTGCGCCAGGCCGGATATGAGCGCACCATCTATATCCACGGTGCCCTGACAAAACTCTGCGACTATTACCAGAGCCGAGGCATCGAGCTGGGCGACCTGCAGCCCGCTACCGTCGAGGCTGGCGGCAAGGAAGATTTCGCCGGAGAGATCGTGGTCGGCCCGCCGGCCGCCTTCTCCGACCGCTGGGCGCGACGCTTTCCCGATCCCGTCGCCTGCTTCGCCTCGGGCTGGATGCGCATTCGCCAGCGCGCCAAGCAGCGCGGCGTCGAGCTGCCGCTGATCATCTCCGACCATTCCGACTGGGACGAACTGACCGAGACCATTACCGAAACCGGCGCAGGCGAGGTTTGGGTAACGCACGGCCGCGAGGAGGCCCTTGTGCGCTGGTGCGAACTGGACGGTATTGCGGCACGGCCCTTGCATCTGGTCGGCTACGAGGACGAGGGGGATTGATGCGTCGCTTCGCCGAATTGCTCGACCGCCTGGTGCTGACGCCCTCGCGCAATGGCAAGTTGACCCTGCTGACCGACTATTTCCGCAATGTCGAGGACCCCGACCGAGGGCTGGCGCTCGCCGCCATCACCGGCGACCTGTCGATCGCAGCCGTGAAGCCGGCCATGTTGCGAACGCTGGTGACCGAGCGAATGGACCCGGTGCTGTTCGGCTATTCCTACGACTATGTCGGCGACCTTGCCGAAACCGTTTCGCTCGTCTGGCCCGAGCCGCCGGGGCACCATGCGGCGAACATCCGCCCCACGCTGGCTGACGTTGTGGGCGCACTGCAATCCGCAAGCCGTTCCGACGGGCCGCGGGTACTGGCGCGCCTGCTCGACCGTGCCGACATTTCGGCCCGCTACGCCATCATCAAGCTGGTGACCGGAGGCTTGCGCATTGGCGTTTCGGCGCGACTGGCCAAGCAGGCGCTGGCCGATCTCGGCAAGGTCGACGTCTCCGAGATCGAGGAACTATGGCACGGGCTGACGCCGCCCTATGCCGACCTATTCGCATGGTTGGAGGGCAAGGGCCCGAAGCCGGAAACGGCGGCCAAAGCGCTGTTCCGGCCCGTCATGCTTGCCAATCCGGTCGGCGACGGCGACCTCGAAAGGCTCGATCCGGCCGACTACGCCGCCGAATGGAAATGGGACGGCATCCGCGTGCAGGCGGTGTGCGAAGGCGGCATCCGCCGGCTCTATTCCCGCACCGGCGACGACATCTCGCCGGCCTTTCCCGATCTCGTCGAGGCGATGACCTTTGAGGGCGTTCTGGACGGCGAGCTGCTGGTGGGCGATCCGCAGCGCGAGACCGGCACCTTCTCCGACCTGCAGCAGCGCCTGAACCGCAAGACCGTGTCGGCCAAGATGCTGGATCGCTATCCCGTCTTCGTGCGCTGTTACGATCTTCTGCAGAAAGGCGGGGAAGATGTGCGCGCCCTGCCCTTCCTGGAACGGCGCGCGCGGCTGGAAAACTTCGTCCGCCGACTCGATCCTGCCCGTTTCGATCTTTCACCGCTTGCGCTGTTTTCCGACTGGCCGGCGCTCGAGGAAATGCGCAGCAATCCTCCGCATCCGGTCATCGAGGGCGTGATGCTGAAGCGGCGCGACTCCGCCTATCTCGCCGGTCGGCCGAAAGGCCCCTGGTTCAAGTGGAAGCGCGATCCCTTCACCGTCGATGCAGTGCTGATGTATGCGCAGCGGGGCCACGGCAAGCGCTCCAGCTTCTATTCCGACTACACATTTGGCGTCTGGGCCGGTCCGGAAGGCGCGGAAGAGCTGGTGCCGGTGGGCAAGGCCTATTTTGGCTTCACCGACGAGGAACTGCGCCAGATCGACAAATTCGTGCGCGACAACACGATCGAGCGTTTTGGCCCCGTGCGCTCGGTTCGCGCCGACCGCAGCCACGGGCTCGTGCTGGAAGTCGCCTTCGAAGGGCTGAACCGCTCCACACGGCACAAATCCGGCGTCGCCATGCGCTTCCCGCGCATCTCACGTCTCCGCTGGGACAAGCCGGCCGGCGAGGCCGACCGCATCGAGACGCTGCAGGCGCTGCTGGACCGGACTATAGACTATTCCGAGACGGAAACACGGATCTCGTAGACGTCGACCTGCTTGCCCTGGCCGCCGACGTCGGAGTTGACGGCGATGGTGCCGCCCGAGCCCGGGTTCTTCGAGCGGAAGTCCAGCTCGAACAGATAGTCACCGCGGTCGTAGCCGACGGCGTAGCGCTTGCGTCCACAGCCGCCGAGTTCGCCAAAATTGCAGTCGACCGACATCTGCGTTGCCTGCCCGTCGGCGCCGCGGGCAATGATGTCGAAGGTCGCCATCTTACCGGCGAGCTTTTCAAGCACGCCCTGGCCAACGTCGAACAGCACCGCTTCATCCGATCCGCCCGAACGGATGCGCAGGAAACTGCCGGAAGCGTCCTGCATCACCTGGGCCGACGTCTGGCCCGGCGCGGTCACGCTCGCAGCGTCGGCTGGCGAAAACACGTCGATCCAGTTGCGGCTGGGGTCGACTTGGCCCGGCTTGATCGGGGCGCCTTCGTTCTCGGGAATGAAATCCTCGCTGGTCGTGGTCCGCATAGGATTGCGCACGGAAGTGTCGCGCTGGGCGGCCGACTTGAACATGCCGGTCTGCAACGCCCACCAGCCGCCAATGCCGAGGGCGGCGATAACGGTCGTGGTGACGAAGATGCGGCCGAACGGAATGCGGAAACCTCGACGCGCGCGGCGTTCGTCGCGCTCGCCCTCGACAGCCAGGCTGTCGGCACGCACCGCCTTGCGGCGCCCACTATCATTGCGTCTTTCGATGGAGATGTCGGGCGCAGCCGCGCCCCGACCGCGATTACCCGGTCGCACGTCGTCGAGACTGGGCTCGAAGCCACCGTTACCTGCCGGATCGACCGCCGCCGCAACCGGCACGAATTCGGTCTCGATCTCGGCGATCTTGGCCTGCAAGGCCTTGCGGCGATTGATGGCGGCTTCGACCGTAAGGTTCGGGTTAGCCTTCAGGGCGCGATCGAGCGCGGCAAAAGCCGAACGGTAGACTTTCTCTCGAAAATCCCGATCTTCGGCATTTCCTTTTTCGAAGGCGTTGCGGATCGCCTTTTCGATCGGATCCAAGCCGATTCCCTCATCATGCGGTTCATTCCTGCATGATGGTTAGACGCAGCCGGCCTTTCAGGCAACGCCCGCCTTTGCCATTATCCCGGCCTGCAAGGCCGCGAACGGCATTTTTCGCGCTGAAAGACAGCCGAGAGTTGGGAACAAGCGCCGGGTGCGAACCGCATAGATCGAGCTTGGCGAGCAAGCTGGCGCGGATCGGCGACGCCGGCCTTCGGTGATTCCTGCACTCGCGACGCCACAAGATTCTGATCGCAGTACCTGCCCCGTCCCCTGATACGCGCGAATCACGCGGCACGAACACGGCACCCAATCCTCACCCCCGAGGACGCCCGCAACTGGCTTGGGTCCGCTACCGGTCCCCCATCAGCCTTATCAATCGCCCCCACAATCGAGCGCACAGATATGGAATGTTTGAAAACGAACGCATAAATCACCACGAAGGCCGCTTGAATTTGCCGCGCAATGCGGCTATCACCCGCTCACCGTTTCGCGCCTCGCCGCGAAAACATGGTCGCCGCTTTAGCTCAGTTGGTAGAGCACATCATTCGTAATGATGGGGTCGCGTGTTCGAGTCACGCAAGCGGCACCACTAATTTCAAGCACTTGGCTAGAAATTCTGCTTTCTCGCACAAAAACCGTGGCCCAGGCCTTAAACCGGAATCTCCCATGAGGATTTGATCTTCTGCATCGGGATTTCCGTCTTGATGTTGCGGACCCCCTTGATGCGACCGAGGTGCTCGATCTGGAAGCGCCGATAGCCTTCGAGATCTTCGGCGACAACCCGTAACAGAAAGTCACTGTCACCCGCCATAAGATGGCATTCGATGATTTGCGGGAGCTTCTTGATCGCCTCCACGAATGCATTGACGCTTTCTTCGTCCTGACCGGTCAGCCAGACGCGAGTGAACAGCGTCAGTCCCATCCCGACTTTTGCCGGGTCGACGAGTGCTACATAGCGCTGGATGACACCCGCCTGCTCCAGCTGGCGCACGCGGCGCAGGGAGGGCGAGGGAGACAGGCCGACACGGTCAGCCAGGTCGATGTTCTGGATTCGACCGTCCTGCTGCAGCGTTCTCAGGATTGCCCGATCGATGGAGTCCAATTCGGTTGGCATGCGATTTCACCAAAGCAGCTTTGATTGATCACTGATGCCAATCTTTGCGGCAATTGAGCTATGAACGCAATCAACGACCATGCCGATTGGTGTAGAACCCCGCGCGTCGTTGGACTTCACAGGCAGTGCATGGTTTCGCTCTCATGACAGATACGAATTTGACACTTGACGCTCCGGTCGAGCGAAGTTCTCTTTCCGAAGGCTTCCGGGGCCTGAGAGACGCCTTGCCGGTCATGCTCGGCTTCGTGCCCTTCGCGCTCGTCCTCGGTTCCCAGGCAGCTCAGAAGGGGCTCAGTCCGATCGAGGTACCGCTGATGACCGGGCTGAACTTCGCCGGCGGCTCCGAGTTCGCGGCCGTCGAACTGTGGACCTCGCCGCCGCACGTTCTGCTGATCGTCGGCATCACGCTTCTCGTCAATAGCCGCCATTTCCTGATGGGTGCGGCCCTAGCCCCGCTGATGCGGCATCTGCCGAAACGCAAGGCGTTTTCGGCGCTCTTTTTCATGTGCGACGAGAGCTGGGCCATAGGGCTGGCCGACGGACGAAAGACCGGCTCGCGCTTGAGCCTTGGTTACTACATGGGCGCAGCGATCAGCCTCTATCTCACCTGGGTCGTGTTCACCGGCGTCGGAGCTCTGGCCGGTCCGGTCCTCGGCGATGTGAGGCGCTTCGGCTTCGACATGGCGTTCCCAGCGGTTTTCCTCGTCATGCTCGCTGGCATGTGGAAGGGCGTTTCCGCCGCCCGCCCCTGGCTCGTCAGCCTCGTCGTGGGCGCGGCCACCTATCTTCTCGTCCCGGGTGCCTGGTACGTTCCAGTCGGCGCGCTGTCGGGCGTCGCAGCCGCATATTACTGGGCGAAGCCGTCATGATCGACCCGATGACCATTCTGACCATCGTGCTGATGGCGTCCGTCACCTATATGACGCGGATCGGCGGATATATCTTCCTGCGCAACCGCACGCTGAGCCCGCGCGCGAGGACAGTTCTGGAAAGCGCACCCGGCTGCGTGCTCATCACGGTGATTGCCCCGAATTTCGTCACTGGCCATCCGGCCGACATTGTGGCACTCGGCGTAACCGTAGTCGCCGCGACGCGGCTTTCGATCCTGCCGACTGTCCTGGTAGCCATCGTCTCGGCGGGCGTCTTGCGGAGTTTCCTTGGGTGACGAAGATCGACGAGCAGGAAGCGTGGGTTCGTACCAAGGAGGGGCGCCTCTTTGCAAAAACCTGGACGCCCGGCAGTCCGGAAGCGGCTCTGCGCGCGTCGATCCTGCTGTTCCACGACTCTCTCGGATGCGTCGACCTGTGGCGCGGTTTCCCCGCGCTGCTTGCCTCGGCGACCGGGCGGCGCGTCATCGCGTATGACCGCCTTGGCTTCGGCCGTTCGGATCCCCATCCGGGACACTTGGAGTTCGATTTCATCGCGGCCGAAGCGCTCGACGTCGTTCCGCAACTGTGCGAGCAACTTGGGTTCGCCGAGTTTATCGCATGCGGGCACAGCGTCGGTGGCGGCATGGCTGTCGAGACCGCAGCGCACCTACAAACGCGATGTCAGGCGCTAGTCACCATCGCCGCCCAAGCCTTTGTCGAAGACAGGACGCTCAACGGGATTCGTGTTGCGAAACGCGATTTCCACGATGCCGCCAATCTGGCCAGGCTGGCAAAATACCATGGAGACAAGGCCAGGTGGGTAGTCGACGCCTGGACCGAGACATGGCTGGCGTCCGAATTTTCGAACTGGAATCTGGATGCGTCGCTCGCCGCGGTGTGTTGCCCCATACTCGCGATTCATGGCGAATTGGATGAATACGGATCTGCCGAACATCCGAACCGCATTGCCGCGGGGCGGGGCACGACGCTGATCCTTCCAAAGACCGGACACGTGCCGCACCGGGAAAATGACCAACTTCTAGCCGACACGATCGCCGAGTTTCTTAGTCGGGAATAGAAGCCCGGTCCGCGCGGCGTATTCTGAGCCGTATACAAGCAACGGCCGGCACGAATGCCGACCGTTGGCGCGGTGTGGCTCAGTTGCCGTTGACCTCAGCTTGCCAGCCGGTGTCTAGCCATCATGCCGACGTCTGCGTTGCGAGCGATCGCATCCGAAGGCCTGCTGCCCATCCGGAATTGAGCAAGCAGGTCGTTGAGAGCGATCACTTCGTTCGCCAGCGAATGGCTGGCGGCCGTCTGCTCCTCGACCATTGCGGCATTACGCTGCGTGCCTTGGTCGATGGAATTGATGGCAGAGCTGATCTCGTTGAGCGAGCTGGATTGCTCCCGGGTGGCGGCCACTATGGCTGCGACATTTCGATCGATTTCCTGTACGCGCTTGACGATCTCGTCGAGTGCTGCCCCGGTCTCGGTGACCAGTTCGACGCCAGTGCTGACCTGCTCGCCGGATTTGGTGATCAGCGACTTTATTTCCCGCGCGGCCGTTGCCGAATGTTGCGCGAGCTCCCGGACCTCCTGAGCGACAACCGCAAAGCCCCTGCCCGCATCGCCAGCCCGCGCCGCTTCAACGCCGGCGTTCAGCGCCAGCAGGTTGGTCTGGAATGCGATCTCATCGATCACACCGATGATGTTGGAGATTTCCTTGGAGGAAGTCTCGATGCCGCTCATAGCCACGACGGCACGCTTCACAACCTCGCCGGACTTCTCGGCGCTTGTCCGCGTGCGTTCAACCAAGGTGCCGACTTCGTCCGCACGCTTGGAGGTATCTTTCAGCGACGAGCTGATTTCCTCCATCGCCGCCGCAGTCTCCTCGACCGCTGCCGCCTGTTGCTCCGTCCGCTTTGCCAGATCGTCGGACGCCGCCCTAATTTCACCGGATCCAGCCTGAATGGCCTCAGCGTTCTGGCCGACCGAAATCAAAGCCGTCTGCAGTTTCTCAGCCGAAGCGTTGAAATCGCGCCGGACCTGGTCAAGCGAGCCAGCAAAATGGTCCTCGATCCGATGGGTCGTGTCGCCGTCGGCAAGCTTCTGTAGAGCTTCGGCCAGAGAGTCGACCGCAAAGCGCGTCTGACGCTCGCGTTCGGCGGCTTCCTCAGCGCGGCGCTGCTCTTCCATCGCGTCGCGATGTCGGGCCTCTTCCGCTTCCATTTCCAGCCGGTTCTTCGCAATGGTAGCGTCACGGAGGATGGCCAGCGAGCGGGCCATCTCGCCGATTTCATCCTGCTTCGTCGCTTCCGAAAGATCGATGTCAGTGTTGCCGGCGGCGATACCGCCGGTCGCGGTCATGACCCTGTCGAGCCGCTTGCGGAAACGTGCCGCAAGCAGGAAGCCGACAGCGGTCATCAATCCGGCCGCGATCGAGATGACCGCAATGGACGTCATGACGAGGGACGACAGGCTCGCGAGCAAGACGGATTTCGGCACCGAGACCACGGTATACCAGGTGGTGTCCGGCAGCAGACGGACCGGAACTGCAACCGCAATGCTGCTGTCACCCGACGTTTCGAGCAAATCTGCAGGCTTGCCCGGTTTCGCAACCAGACCGCCCCAGGCAGCAGCATCCAGGCCGGAATCCTTTAGTGCCTTTCCGCGGATCGACGCTTCGGGATAGCTGACGATGCCGCCATTGCCGGTGACGAGCGCCACATAACCTTGACCCAGCGGCTTGATCTTGGACAGGTCGTTGGCGAGGCTGTCGAGGGCGATATCCACCCCCACCGTTCCCTTGAAAGCACCGTCGAAGGCCAACGGCACCATGAACGATGTCATCACGACATCCTTGCCGGCGATGCTGTAACTATAGGGCTCCATGAGCACGGGTTTCCCCGTCTTCTTAGGGATTTGATACCAGTCGCCGGCACCTGGCTTCTCGTAATCGACCAAGGCCTCCAATTCGACCTTGCCGCCGTTCCTGACGAGATAGGGAATGTAGCGGCCGCTGTCGTCATGTCCGGGCGCATTGCGATAGTCCGCATCTTTCCCGTCAAAAGCGTTGGGCTCCCAACAGGTGCTGAGGCCGAGCGCCCAAGTGTTGTCCTGCATCCAGCGTGCGAAGAGGCGATTTGTAGCTTCACGATCCGGAACCGCGCCATCCTTCGCGGCAATCAGGTTGGACTTAGCGTTATACGCCAATCCTTCCACCCGGCTGAAGTAGGTCTCGACCCGTCTTGCGCTCTCCTCGGCGATAGTCGTCATTTCGGAGAGGGAGCGCTCTTCCAGCGCCCGATGCGAAAGCCAGACCAGGACGCCTGCCGTGGCGACCGTGGTAAGGACGCCGGTTGCCACAATGGCAAACATGTTGCGGCCGGTTGCCGTCTTTGGAAACATTGAATTCCTCCCAATTGCCCGGCTAAGCAGCCGCCGGGATATCCGCCCTGAGAACGAAACGTACCCGGGCTGCACCTAGGACGAATTCATTTCGCCAATAGCGATAGCGTGTTGGTCGTTTTCAAAAAGCTAACGTCGAGATCACCCGAGGGGGTGGGGTTTCCGCGGCGCCGTTGCCAACAAAGGCTATCGGCAGGTGCCGCTTTTCAGGGACTTCACCAACCGAGAGACGATCGGGTCGAAGGTCTTGGCCTGTTCTTTATCGTATTCGATCCTGAAATAGGCGGCGGCGCCATCGCAGATTGGGACCGCACGTTCATAGAAGACTCTATCGCCCTTCAAGCCTGACCAGCTGGCCCAGGTTGCCCCCTGCTTTCGATATGCGATGGTCCAGCCGTCGGAGACATCTAGATCGACGCGCCCTTTCACTTCGTTCTTGAAATCGTCCTCGAGCAGATAGCTGCCCCAGACACGGAGTTCGGCGCGGCCATCGGAAGATCGGGAAACCCCGCCGTCACCGTTGTCTGCTTCCGAAATAGCTGAAAAGCCGGGCGGAATGTCGACCCAATATTGGAAGCGAGCATTGCCATAGCGATGCCAGTCCGCGGCGTGGGAAAGCCCTGGAGCTAAAACGAAGAGGAAGGCGGCAAAAGCAACTATCTTTATTGCGGTAACATGCCGGCGGAGGAGGTTCAGGGAATCTGGCCGCATGTGATCGCTGGGCTCGGCTCCTCGCAAGTATAGATTGCACAACTCAACCGGCATGGTCTGTTGATTGATACTTGCCAGAAACCGCACCACGATGACCTCCTCGCCGGTTCACATATCCGGGTACAGCGCTGACTTTGTTAAGAATGCGCAAGCGACTACGAGAATAGAAAATCAACTATCCCGTAAGAAATATCACTGTTTGACGATCGCAATGCTGAAAATCCGGCAAGCCTCCAATTCTAGGCGCTCGTTAGACTATTCATTAAATCGTGCGGGATAATTTGCCGGCCGCACCCGGCATGCAAGCTCACCGATTCTGCCGGCAAAATCCGTTTCCGCCTTGCGGCGGGCTCATGGAGTACCAGAGATGAACTCACAGCTGAGCATGCTTGCGCACGCACGAGGCATGCTTTGCGGTGACTTCGAAGTCGAGACCTTCGCCCAGCCGTCGGATATAGAGCGGGAATGGCGACAGCTCGAGGCGAGCGGCGTCGCCACAATCTTCCAGCGCTATGACTGGGTCGACGCTTATGTCCGGAACGTGCTGCCGCACGAGGATGGGCGACCTGCGATCGTGCTCGGTCGGCTCGACGGCCAGCCGGCCTTCATCTTGCCTCTCGCCATTTCAAGGGTTGGGCCCGCGCGAATAGCGACGTGGATCGGCGGCAAGCATTCCGGCTACAATTTCGGCCTCTGGAGCCCTAAGGCAGCCGCCATGATGGCCCGTCTGCCACGCGCCGAAATCGAAACAATGCTGGGGAGCGTGCTTGAAAGCGCAGACTGTGCGGTGCTTGGCAGGACGCCGAAAATCCACAACGGCATCCCCCAGGCCCTCTCCGCTTTGCAGAGCAGCACTTCGTCCACGGAGGGCTATTCCTTTGACCTCGACGGCGGATTCGAGGCCGTGCTGGCGAGAAGCAAAGCCGGTGCGCGCACGCGTAAGATCGAAAAGAGGGAGCGCAAGATGGCTGAAGCCGGCGCCCTTCGATACCGTGTGTTGCGGGATCCGGCGGAGGCCAAGGCCGCGCTCGACTTCTTCTGCGAGCACAAGGCGCTGAGGCTCGCCGAGCAGGGCCAGCCCAACAGCTTTGCCGAGCCAGGGGTAATGAATTTCTTCCGCGAGTTGCTGGAACGCTCTGAGACGACGCCCGAGCCGCTACTAGAAATGGCGGAGCTATCGGTTGGCGGCAAGACGCGGGCCGTCATCGGCTCCGGGGTTCACAACGGCCGCGTGAATGTCTACTTCATGACCTTCGCCAGCGACGAGCTCGCAGCGCACAGCCCCGGCCGCGTGCTCACCTTCAGGCATGTCGAGGACAGTTGTGAGCGCGGTATGGCCGCCTTTGACCTCGGTGTCGGTTACGAGGACTACAAGACGCACTGGTGTGATGTCGTTCATGAGTTGGATGACGTATATGCGGCATTCACACCTATCGGCACTGCCACGATCACCACAATCCGGCTCGGGCAGGCAACCAAGAGTCGCATGCGCCGAAACGAGTTGCTGTGGCAGCATCTCAAATCGGCCCACGCGTATCTTTCGCGCCGTACGCCCACATAGCTCCGCATCGCGGCGTTAATCACAACGCAACCGCAGCTTGCTAAGCCACCACCATGTTGAAGCGGTTGAACTGGTATGCGCGGCGGCTCGCCGTCATGGAGCGCGGCGAGATCCGCCATCGCGTTCGCGAGCAATTGGCTCGGCGCGCCGCGCGGCGCGAGCGTAGAGACTGGGCGGATTTTGTTATCCCCGGCGCGCGGCCCACGCCGATACACCTGTTCGCACCACTGTTCGAACCCGCCCTCCCCGAGCCAGTTGAACGGCAATTGCAAACAGCCGCGGAAACGCTCCGCTCCGGCCATCTCAGGCTGCTCAATCGCGACTGGCCGGGTTCCGTCTTGGACAGTTCCGGGCGCGTCGATTCCGCAATCTGGACGCTCGACCCGGTAAGCGGAGCAAGCTGGCCCGGCGCCGAGCGATCTGCATTCGACATCGATTTTCGCTTCGAAGCCGGCCACGGAGACGTCAAATATGTCGCCGAACTGAATCGGCTGCATTTCCTGGCCTCGCCGGCCATTCATGCCCGCCGGGCGCTGGACCCGGAACTCGCCCGGGCGATCCTTAGCTCCATCATTTCGTGGATGGAGGCAAATCCGCCCGGCCGCGGGGTAAATTGGTATTCGGGCATCGAGGCCGGATACAGGCTGGTCTCGCTTTTATGCATCGTCGCCGCACTCGAACCATGGATCGATGCCGCGACCGGTGAACGGCTCGCATCCTTCGTGGCCGCCCACGGCAGCTGGCTGGCGCGATTTCCTTCGCTGCATTCGTCGGCAAACAACCACCTCGTTGCCGAGGCCATGGGGCTCGTTCTCGCCGCGCAACTGTTGCCCGAGCACCCAGACGCCGCGATGTGGCTCACCACCGGTAGGGCGCATCTGGAGAACAGAACGCTCGCCTTGTTCCACGAAGATGGCGTGGGACAGGAGCAATCGCCCGCTTACAGCGCCTTCACGCTCGAGATGCTGCTTATCGGCTTTGCCGCCATGGGTGCCGGCGCGCCGGGACCGAAAACGCGCGAGCGAATGGCACAGGCCGCCAGCGCCCTGAACGCATTCCTCGACGACGACGGTCACGCGCCGCTCATCGGAGATGACGACCAGAGTCGCGTGCTCATGGCCTTCGGCAGCGACGAGCCGCGCTACATCGCCTCGATCGCCGGCGCTATTGCTGGCTTCCTCGGTCGGCCGGATCTGACGCCGTCGATCCGCGACCCGCACTGGCGCGACATCGTGTTTGCCACGCCGCCATGCAGCCCTCAGCTGACAGACGGCACCATCACGTTCCCGCAAGGCGGCTATACGGTTCGGCGGGGCGAAATCGATGGCCGGCGTGTGCACCTCGTCTTCGACCATGGGCCGCTGGGATTTGGCGCTCTTGCCGCCCATGGCCATGCCGACGCCTTGTCGGTTTGGCTGTCGCTCGACGGCAGGCCGGTGCTTGTGGATGCCGGCACCCATCTCTACCATTCCGAGGGCGAGAACCGCCGCCGCTTCCGCGTCAGCGCCCTACACAACACCCTGACAATAGACGGCGCCAGCCAGAGCGAGCCATCGGGCGCCTTCAACTGGATGCCGAGGCGGGCAAAGGCAACGCTGGACTCGGTGGCACATGCCGCGCGGCTAGACATATCGGCCTCGCACGACGGTTACGCAAAACGATTTGGTGCCGTCCATCACAGGCGCATTGTCGAAACCACGAATGGCTTCGACATCGCGGACCGTTTGACTGGCACGCCGCCATCGGGCGAAGTCGAGATCGCCTTCCTGCTGGCGCCGGACCTGGAAGCATCGGTCGAGGACCACGGGGTCGTGGCACGCCGCGGCAGCCGGACGGAATTCACGCTTGTAGCGCCCGCAGGCGCCGCTATCCAAATCGTGCGCGCAGACGCTGCATCCGGACGCGGCTTCCATTCGCCCGGCTTCGGCATTCTGAGGGAGGCCGCAACCGTTGTCTTCCGGGCACCGGCGCGGCAAATGCACTGGCAAAGTTCAATACTAATAGATCCGCTAACCTGACCTTTACTTGTGTCGGATAGACCCTTCGCGACAGAATGCCAAGTATTTGAAAATCTTGGCGAAAGAACAGCTAGATTGGTTGAGTAAGTATGAAGGTTTCCGTTTTCGGACTGGGGTACGTCGGCACCGTCTGCGCGGCCTGTCTGGCCGACCGTGGTCATGAGGTGATCGGCTGCGATGTCAGCGAAGCGAAGGTAGACCTCATCAACGCCGGCAAGAGCCCGATCATCGAGAAGGATATCGGAGAGCTTGTCGCAGCCCATGTTGCGTCGGGCCGCCTGAGGGCCACCGTTTCTACCGAGGAAGCCGTGATGAACAGCGACCTGTCGCTGCTGTGCGTCGGCACGCCGTCGCGGGCCAACGGCTCGCTTGATCTGTCGGCGGTCCAGGCGGTTTCGCGCCAGATCGGCGCCTCGCTCGCCGGCAAGAACAGCTATCACTCGGTCGTCATCCGCTCGACGGTGCTCCCGGGCACGCTGTCCGACATCGTCGTGCCGTCGCTTGAGGAAACATCGGCCAAGAAGTTGGGCGAGGCCTTCGGCGCTGCCTCAAATCCGGAATTCATGCGCGAGGGCTCGGCGGTCGCCGACTTCAACACCCCCGCCAAGACGGTGATCGGCACCGACGACGAAACGACACGCGCGCGGCTGCTCGAGCTCTACAGTGGCCTTCCCGGCCAGATGATCCTCACCGAGCCGCGGTTGGCCGAACTGGTGAAATACACCGACAATACCTGGCATGCGCTCAAGGTCGCTTTCGGCAACGAGATCGGCAATATCTGCAAGGCGGCCGGCGTCGACAGCCACGACCTGATGCGGGTGTTCTTTGCCGACACCAAGCTCAACGTCTCCAATGCATATCTGCTGCCCGGCTTTGCCTTCGGCGGCTCCTGCCTGCCCAAGGACGTGCGCGCGATCAACGCCTTCGCTGTCCAGAATGACGTGGAAGCCCCGCTACTGAAGTCGCTGATGCCTTCCAACAAGCAGCAGATCGAGCGCGCGCTGGAACGGGTGCTCGGCTTCGGCAAGCGCAACATCGGCTTCCTCGGCTTCTCCTTCAAGGCAGGCACCGACGACCTGCGCGAAAGCCCCTATCTGGAACTGATCGAGCGCTTGATCGGCAAGGGCTGCGACATCCGCATTTTCGATCAGAACGTTTCGCTGGCAAAGCTCGTGGGCGCCAACAAGGCCTATCTGATGAATGCGATCCCGCATGTCACACAGCTCATGGTCCCCTCGATCGAGGACGTGGTGAAGCATTCGGACGTGATCGTGGCCACCAGCCGCTCGCCCGAATACGAGGCCGTGGTCGAGCATATGCGGCCGGACCAGGTGCTGTTCGACATGGCGCGGCTGCCAAACACGGATCGGATTGCGGGGATCTATGACGGCATCAACTGGTAGACGCGTCCTCATCATCGTCGAGAATCTGCCGGTCCCGTTCGACAGGCGCGTCTGGTCCGAAGCCACGACCCTGGTGAAAGCCGGCTATGAGGTTTCGGTGATCTGCCCGAAGGGCAAGGGCTACACCTCGTCTTACGAGGTGCTCGACGGCGTCCATATCTACCGGCATTCCCTGCCCCTCGATGCCGAGGGCGCGCTCGGCTATGCGCTCGAATACAGTGCCGCTCTGTTCTGGGAGTTCCTGCTGTCACTGAAGGTCGCGTGGCAACGCGGCTTCGACGCCATCCACGCCTGCAATCCACCGGACACGATCTTCCTGATCGGTGGCTTCTACCGGCTGTTCGGCAAGAAATTCCTGTTCGACCATCACGACATCAATCCCGAGCTCTACGAGGCCAAGTTCGGCCGCCGCGACTTCGGCTGGAAGCTGATGGTGTGGCTGGAGCGGCTGTCCTTCCGCATCGCCAACCTCTCGATCGCGACGAACGAGAGTTATCGCGACATCGCGATTACGCGCGGCGGGATGGACCCTGACAAGGTACATATCGTGCGCTCGGGGCCGAACCTGGACCGGGTGCGTGAGGTGGAGCCGGATCCGAAATGGCGCAATGGGCGTCGTTTCGTCGTCGGCTATGTCGGCGTCATCGGCAAGCAGGAAGGGCTGGATCTTTTGTTGGAGTCCATCGGCCACCTGGTGAATGCGAGGGGTCGTCAGGACATACAGTTCGTCATCTGCGGCGGCGGTCCCGAACTCGAGGCGATCAAGGTGGAAACGGCCGCGCTCGGCTTGAACGACTATGTCACCTACACCGGTCGCTGCCCGGACGAGATGCTTTTCTCCGCCCTGTCGACGGCCGACGTGTGCGTCAATCCCGACCGGCCGACGGCGATGAACGACAAGTCGACCATGAACAAAATCATGGAGTATATGGCGCTCGGCAAACCGATCGTTCAATACGATCTGCGCGAGGGTCGCTTTTCGGCGCGTGACGCATCGCTCTATGCCAAGTGCACCGATCCGGCGGATTTTGGCGACAAGATCGCCGAGCTGCTGGACGATCCCGAGCGCCGCGCGGCGATGGGTGCGATCGGCCGGGAACGGGTACGCAACGAACTGGCCTGGAGCCACGAGGCACCGAAGCTGCTGGCGGCATATGACGCCTTGTTCAAGTCGCCACGCAAGGGGCGCAAAGTCGAAACGCCTTACGCCGAGGTCGATCCCGCCGCACGCGGCGCCCAGGACTAGGACCCTCGCTCATGTGCGGCATCTTCGGATTCCATGCCAGATCACGCCTGTCGCTCACAGGCGAGCTCGACAAGGCCACCGATCTGTTGGCTCATCGTGGTCCGGACGGGCGTGGAACATTTGTTGCGCACAGCCCCGATAGCGACTGGCAGGTCGGGCTCGGGCATCGCCGCCTTTCGATCGTCGATATCGAGGGCAGCCCGCAGCCGATGCATTCGCATGATGGCCGCTACGTGATCGTCTATAACGGCGAAATCTACAACTATATCGAGCTCCGCGCTGAACTCGTAGAGCGCGGCCATCGCTTCGCCACGCTGGGCGACACCGAGGTCTTGATCGAGGCCTGGCGCGCCTGGGGCGAGGATTGCCTGGCCCGGCTGAACGGCATGTTCGCGTTCCTGCTCTGGGATACCGCAACGGGTCAACTATTCGCCGCCCGCGACCCTTTCGGCAAGAAGCCGCTCTTCGTCGCCAAGGGCGAAGGATTTCATGCCTTCGCCTCCGAGATCGAACCGCTGCGGAACTTTCCCGGAGTTGACGACCGGCTGGACCAGGATTCGCTACGCGAATATCTCAGCTATCGTTACGTCCCCGGTCCTGCCACTTTCTTCCGCGGCATTTCCAAAGTGCCACCGGGAACCTTCGTGGCGATCGACGGCGCCAAAATCCGCAGCAAGCGCTACTTCACGACGCCGTTCTCGCGCACCAAGCCCGATATCGACAATTTCGACGAGGCCGTGGCGCTCTTCGCCGACAAGCTCGACGAGGCAGTGCGGCTGAGGCTGCGTTCGGATGCGCCGTTCGGCGCCTATCTTTCGGGAGGACTCGACTCCTCGACCATCGTGGCGCTGATGAGCCGCCAGATGGCGAAGCCCGTGTCCACCTTCTCTGTCGGCTTCGACGCTCCCGGCTCCTCCGAGCTGCCCTATGCCCGACAGGTCGCCCAGGCCTTCGGAACCGACCACCATGAACTCGCCGTCGGCATGAACGAATTCACGTCGGTGTGGGAAGAGGCAGTGCTGCGGCGTGGAGCGCCGGTCGCCGAGCCCTCCGACTTGCCCGTCCTGCTGCTGTCGCGGCTGGCAAGCCGCAGCGTCAAGATGGTGCTCACCGGCGAAGGGGCCGACGAGCTTCTGGGCGGCTATCCCAAGCATCGGGCCGAACCCTGGGTCGCAATGTATCAGCGGCTGGTACCGGGCGCCTTGCACGATGGTCTGGTGGCGCCTGCGGTACGCGCCCTGCCCTATGCGGCGCGGCGCGTGAAGACACTGGCGGGCGTCGCCGGCGTCCGCGACCTGCAGGCCCGCATGGCGGCCTGGTTCGGCGGCGCTGACGGCGGTCAAGCCGAGATGCTCTATGCTGGATCGCCCCAACCGCGGGATCTCGATCCGCTGCCCTTCGCTTCGGACAGCGCCAGCAGCGCGCTCAAGCGGATGCTGCATTTCGACCAGACCTCGTGGCTGCCGGACAACCTTCTGGAGCGCGGCGACCGCATGATGATGGCCGGCTCTATCGAGGGACGCATGCCTTTCATGGATGTCGGCCTTGCCGAGCTCGCCGCACGCTTTCCCGACGCCTTCCTGACCGGCGCGCCCAAAGGCAAGCGCGTGCTGCGGGTATTGGCCTCCAAATTGCTGCCGCGTGAGATCATCGAGCGCAAGAAGGTTGGTTTCCGCGTTCCGGTGGAACAGTGGTTCCGCGCCGGCATGGCCGATCAGCTCCGCGACTTGCTGCAGAGCGGCGATGCGACCGTGCGACAAGTATGCAATGCCCGCGAGATCGACCGGCTCGTCGGCGAGCATCTCGGCGGCACGCAGAACCACGAAAAGATCCTTTGGGCGCTCGCCAATCTGGAGCAGTTCTTCCGGATATTCCGCCCAACCATCTCGGAAACTGCTACGCGGCGGCGCGAACCGGACTACCGGTTCGCCGACAGCGCCTTGCGATAGACCTCGCGCAGCGCCTCGATCATCGTCTCGAGGCGGAAGCGCGAAACGTAGACATCGCGCGAAGCGGCACGGAATTCTTCGCGCTGCGATGCATCCGCGATCAGTTGCGCGAGCGCACGCGCGGCGCTCTCAGGATCGTCCGTCGTGATCATCAGGCCATTCTGCCCCTCGCTGAGGACGTCAGGCACCGATCCGACCGGGGTGGCGACCAGGGCCGCACCGGCGCATGCGCCTTCCAGCAGGCAGACCGGCAGGACCTCGTTGCGCGACGGCAGGACGACGATATCGGCCTGGCGGTAGAGAGGCAGGATGGCGTCACGGGCGACCCAGCCGGTGAATTCGACCTGGCCGGAAAGCCCCGATTGCGCCGCGCGTTCGCGGAAGCCTGCAACGTCACCCGTCCCGGCGAGGACCGCGCGCCACCGTGGCAAATGCTCAGGCAGCAGTGCGAGCGCCCGAAGCAGGACGCTAGCGCCCTTCGCATCCGTCAGATTGCCGGCAAACAAAAGCTGGACGGCAGCCCCCTCCTCCCGCGCCTGCGGCGCATCGGGCGCGAAATCGGCAACGCCATTGGCCACTACGTCAAAACGCTCGGGCGGCATGCCATAGAACCGGGCAACGAAGTCGCGCCAATAGTCGCCGAGGACCACGATAGCGCCGGCTCGCTCGAAGACCTGCCGCAGAACCGGCACCCACCCCGGCCGACGATCGCCCGGCTTGGGAAAGGCAGAGCCGTGGAAATGGATGACGGTGGCAACGCCGGCGATTCTAGCAAGCAATTGCATCGACCATTTGCGCCAGGCCGAGGCATTCGTCGCTGTGTTGAGGTGGACGACATCGTAGCGCCTGGTCGCGAGCAGCCAAGCATAGCGCGCAAGCGCGATGGGGAAATGGAGCACCCAGCCCGCACCCGAGGCATCGCCGCGCGAGGCGAGAAATTCCATCTCGATGCCGATATCGGGGCGCGCGCGCAATTGTTCATCGACATGCGAGAACAAAGTCTCGATGCCGCCGCGGCCGGCCAGGCCACGTGGCACGATGCACAGAACGCGGATCGGCACGGCCACGGTCATACTCCGCGAAGCCGCGAAACAGGCTCGATGCAGTCGATCACGTCAGGCTACCTTATCGAGATCGGCGTCCGTCCTCACCGAGGCGAGGGAAACGGATACCGCACCTTCATTGGAAAGTGCCTCGAGCACCCACCGTTCGCGAGCGCCGGCTTGGTCGCCTTTGACGGCCAGCACCGCATGAGCGCTCATTTCGGCCGCCACACGGACCGGCATCCCGTGCTCGATATCGAGTTCGCCGGCATTGACCACGACGTCGTCATACTCGGCAGAAATGACTTCGAGCACCGCACGAAGTACATCTCGCGACACTCTCGCAATCGCCGCCGGCCGACCGGCATTGAGCTTGTGCAGCTCGGTATCGTGGCAGGTTTGGACCGCGTTGAGTGCCGACGCCTCTCCCAGGGCGACTTCGGCAAGGCCCGGATTGGATGCCGGCGCGTCGGCCGCCAGATCCAGGAAGATCACGCTGCGATCGCGCGCCATCGCGCCATGCGCCAAATCCAGTGCCGCCTGGCGCGCTATTTTGGGGTCGTCCAATGCGGTGACCAGCACCAGCCCGGCCGCCGGCGTGCCGGCATCGACTTCGAGCAAGGACGGCTCAGCTTCCGGCTGACGGGTCAGCAAGCCGGCGAAGAGATCGCGCAGGATCGCGATAAGGATCCCGACGAACAGCCCAAGCATCATGGCGGCGGCAAGTATGGGCACCCTTGGCGGGAAGGAAGGCGAATTCGGCACTCCAGCTTCCGCGATCACGCGCGCTGTGCCTGCAGCAATGCTTTCCTGCTGGGCCGTCTCCTTCGCGCGCACCAAATAGGATTCATAAACGACCCTGACCGATTGCGCCTCTCGCTCGAGTTCGCGCAACTTGATCATGTTCTGGTTGGTGGAAAAGGAAGCCGACGTAGCCTGCTGAAGATCGGTGTTGACCTTGTTCAGCGCGTCGACGGCCGTCTTGTAGTCGTCCTGTGCGATCGCAACCAGCCTTTCGCTCTCGGCGCGGATAGCATCCTCGGCTTGGGTCACTTCCCCCTTGGCAACGACGACGCGGGGATGAAGCGGGCCGAGCACCTGCTGCAGTTCGTTGAGGCGCCCCTTGGCCTCAGCCAGGCGGACACGCAATGCGCCCATGGAGCTGTCGGTATCGGTCGTGGCGGCGCCCACATAGCCGCGCGCGCTCAGCGCATCCTGCATGACCTGCAGCCGGGCCTTGGCCTCGTTGACGCGCGACAGCGCCGCGGACTGGCGCGCCGACAGATTGGTCAGCTCGCGGTCGCCAAGCAGCTGTCCTTCCGTCTGCGAGATATTATGCTCGCGCTTGAACGCCTCGACCTTTTCCTCGGCTTCGTGCAACTGGCTCTGCAATTCCGCCAGCCTGCTGCGGATGGCCGAAGTGACGTCACGCGCCGCGTTGGCGGCGGACGAGGTCTGGTCGGCGACATAGGCAGCCGCAACCGCATTCGCCAGCCGGGCCGACTTGGCGGCCTCCTTCGCGGTCACACTGATTTCAAGCACATAGGTGTTATCGGGGCGCGTTACTTCGATGGCCTTGGCAAGGTTCTCCAGCGCGACTTCTGAAGGATTGCGGCCGCCACCGCCCTGGGGCACAAATTCGGGGTCGGATGCGAGGCCGATCTGCTTTATGGCGTCGCCCAGCACTGCTTCGGATTTGACGACCTCGATCTGGCTCTCGACAAGCGCCATGTCGCCGCCTAGCCCCCGCTGTATGACCTCATTCTGGACGGCCCGCTGCTCGCGGGGATCCACGAAGATGCGGGATGTCGCGACGTAGCGGGGCGCGATCAGCGACAACGCAACGAAAGCCAATGCAACGAAAGCGAGCACGCAGGCAACGATCGTCCAGCGCCGGCGCAGGAGAGTCTCGATAAGGCCGACAAGATCGATTGCGGAATCGATCTGGCGGCCGGCCGTCGGGCTGCGGCTGGCCCTGTTGCCGGAGATGATGGCCATGCTAGGTGCTCCGCGAAGCTAAAGGCGGCAGACCCGCCGCATTGTTAAGAAACAATGCTCAAACAGCCTTAATATCGGGTTAAGTACGCCGGGCTTGGCCGGGTGAAGAACTCGACATCCATCTTTGCTGGCAAGAGTCGTGCATATGCGCACTACTCGACGGAAGGTCAGGCGAGCGGCGCTCTCTTATCCGTCGCACCCCGCGCCCTCGTGAGAAACCAGGCCAGCAACACTCCAACGACCCCACCTATTGCCTTCACCAGCATATCGTCGAGGCGAGCATGACGCCCGGGATCAACCAGTTGAAGAGCCTCCAGCCCCGCAGCTACGGCAACGATGAAAATCAGAGAGTACCGAAGATGCCGGGGGAAACCGGCACCCAATGCCAGACCGAAAAGCAGGTAGGCTCCGGCGCGCTCCAGTGTTGGATGCCCGGTTTCCGGCCTGAAATCGATCGGACATAGCGTGACGAACGCAATACCGATCAAAAGCACGATGCTCGCAATGCGTGAAATGGTTGTCATGGAGGGTCCATAAACGATGCTCAATAGGCATGCAATTCGGCGGGATGACCGGGAGCAACGGTCTGGCGTGATATTCGGGATTGTTTGATGATCGTCGCGCCGAAAGTCCGCTTTGAATATGCCTCCATCATCAAAGCCTAATGCAACATTTAGAACGTCATCCAGCCGTCAAGACTACGCAACCTCTAATAAAGCAATTGCATCATTACGGCAGAACCCACGCAACGTCTTTTGCCGTAGCGCCATCTAATTTAGCGGATGCGGCACGTGCAAATACACGATGACTTCAATCAACCAATTTGATTTGTAATTGAAATTATCTTGGAAACTTTTGGTTATCCATATGCCCACATACCCCGCCCATGTTAACCGCCCTACTGGAGATTGCGGCTTATGAAGCGATCCGAAGGACAGGGCATCTGGGACGGTAATTAAGATGATTGATCAAATTCGCTCGCTGTTTGTGGGGAACGAAACGCTTCCGTTCGATGTCGAAAAGCTAGCCGACCAGGACAATCTGTACGATGCGGGGATGACCTCGTTCGCCTCCGTCCAGATCATGCTGGCGATCGAAGAAAAATTCGACATCGAATTTCCGGAAGAGATGCTGACGCGGCGCACATTCGCATCGCTTGCCAACATTGCCGATGCAGTCACCAAGCTCACGACAGAGGCTGCGTGACGCCATGGATGTCGCTGAAACGATCAGTACCTCCCAGGGGGTGACCCGCGGCGAAAGTCCCGCCGCGCGCATGGCGCGCGTCGTTGCGATCGCCGCCAAATCCGTCGAAGCCGTCGACCGCGACGGGCGCTTCCCCCAGGAAACCATTGACGCGCTGAAGCGCGAAGGCCTGCTCGGCATCGCCATTCCGGCTGAACTGGGCGGCGAGGGACTGACCACTGCGGCCGTAGCCGATCTGATCGTCCAGCTGGGCCAAGCCTGCGGGTCGAGCGCGATGGTCTATGGCATGCACCAGATCCAAATCTCCAGTCTGGTCACCCATGGCGTCGGCAGCGAATGGCACCGGGAGTATATGAGTCGGATTGCCTCCGATCAGTTGCTCATGGCCTCGGCGACCTCGGAAGCGGGCGTCGGCGGCAATCTTCGCAATTCGATCTGCGCCGTCGAGATCGCGGACGGCTGCTTCTCGCTGACCAAGGACGCAACCGTAATTTCCTATGGCGCTCACGCCGACGCTATCATGACGACCGCGCGCCGGGCACCCGACGCCGCAAGCACCGACCAGGTGATGGTGGTTGTCCCGGTCAATGGCGACCTCAAGCTGGAGCGCACATCCGTGTGGGATACGCTCGGCATGCGTGGCACTTGCTCCGACGGCTTCCTGCTGACGGCGTCTGGTGACGCCGGGCAGATCTTCCCAAAACCGTTTTCCGAAATCGCGGCGCAATCGATGCTGGCCAGCTCGCACATCTACTGGGCCGCGACATGGTTCGGCATTGCCGCCGATGCCTTCGCCCGCGCCCAGGCCTTCGTCAAGCAGGCCGCACGCAAGCAGCCCAATGTGGTGCCGCCGGGCGCGCTGCGCCTTTCGGAGGCCGCCGCCAAGTTGCAGGAGATGAAGGGGCATCTCATCGCCGCCATCCGCCGCTTCGAGGCCGCGGAACAGGACGACGACGACCTTTCCTCGATCGGCTTTGCCGCCGAGATCAACGCCTTGAAGGTAGCCGCGAGCGAAAAGGCGGCCGAGGTCGTGCAACTGGCGATGCTGATCACTGGGATCCTCGGCTACAAGAACGGCACCCCGTTCAGCGTCGGCCGGCATCTGCGCGACGTCACTTCCGCGGCCGTAATGATTTCCAACGACCGCATCCATGCCAACACCTCGACGCTGCTCCTCATGAGCCGCTTCGATGCCAGCCTGGGAGTTTGAGATGGACACCGGCACATTCAGCGCAAAGAGCCTGCTGGACGATCTTTTCGACAACGGGATCCTCTTCGATTCCGGCGTCGATGGGCTTTACGGCCGTTCCGGCGTTTTCGAAGAGGTGATCGAACGTTTCGAGCGCCTGGTCACTCGCCTCGGCGCGCCGGACAAAGCAACCCGCATCCATTTCCCCCCCGGCATGAGCCGCGCCACTTTGGAAAAGAGCGGCTACATGAAGAGCTTTCCCCAGCTTGCGGGATGCGTGCACTCCTTCATGGGCAATGAGCGCGAGCATGCCAAACTGCTCGGCATGATGGCGGCAGGCGAGGACTGGACCGAGCTGCAGCAGCCCACCCAGGTGGCTCTGACGCCGGCTGCCTGCTACCCGCTCTACCCCACGGTGGCGGCGCGCGGGCCGGTGCCGGCGGAAGGGCTTCTGTTCGAGCTGTCGTCCTACTGCTTCCGCCACGAGCCGTCGCAGGATCCGGCGCGCATGCAGCTTTTCCGCATGCGGGAGTTCGTCCGGATCGGCGCCGCCGACCAAGTGAGCGCCTTCCGCGAAAGCTGGCTGGAACGCGGCAAGGCGATGATCGAGTCGCTGGGCCTGCCCTGCGAGGTTGACCTTGCCAACGACCCGTTCTTCGGCCGGGGCGGCAAGATGATGGCCAACAACCAGCGCGACCAGGGGCTGAAGTTCGAGCTTCTCATCCCGGTGACCAGCGAGGAAAAGCCGACGGCGTGCCTCAGCTTCAACTATCATCAGGATCACTTCGGTCAGACCTGGGGCCTGCAATTTGCCGACGGCAGCCTGTGCCATTCGGCCTGCGTCGGCTTCGGGCTGGAGCGGGTGGCGCTGGCACTGTTCCGCCACCATGGACCTGATGTGAACGCCTGGCCGGCAGCGGCTCGCGCGGCGCTCTGGGATGCCTGATATGAAGGCCGTGATCCCCGGCCTCGATCCGGCGACCTATCGGCCGCACCGGCTGCACGACGCGGAGCGACGCTGGCCGCAGACCAATTGCTATGTCGACCTGCTGATCGAGGTGCTGCACGCGACCGGCCACGACCCCGTGGCCGCGCTCGGCTTTACGGTGACGCAGGATTTCGAGGGCGACCAGTTCACCTTCTTCAAGTTCCCGACCGCCGACCTGCAAAGGCTCGCGGGCATTGACATTCAGGAACTGGCGATCTTCGACCGGCTGGAAACGCATTTCCTGACCCAGGTCGAACGCGGACGGCTGCCTCTGGTGGAAGTCGACGCCTTCTACCTGCCGGACACGAAGGGCATTACCTACCGCGCCGGCCATTCGAAGACGACCGTGGGGGTCAACGCGCTCGACCCGCAGGCCAAGCGCATGATCTACTTCCACAATGACGGTCTCTTTGCGCTGGAAGGCGAGGACTATGACGGGATCTTCGGCCAGTGGGACGGTGTGGCGCCTGGCGCTCTGCCGCTGTTTCCTTACGCCGAATTCGTGAAGTTCGACGCCGCGCCGCCTGCTCGCGATGAAGTGGGCACGGCAATGGCACTGCTTTCGCAGCATCTGGCGCGGCGGCCCAAGCGCAATCCCCTCGCCGCCTATGCGGCCGCGTTCGGCCGCCATGCCGAGGCGCTGGCAGCACGCTCGCCGGAGTATTTTCACACTTACGCCTTCAACACACTGCGTCAGGTCGGCGCGAATTTCGAGCTTCTCGGAAGCCATCTCGAATGGCTGGGCCAACATGGCCAGCAGGGCCTGGAAGAAGCGGTTGAGGCCGCAGGCCGTATCGCCGAAGGCGCCAAGGTCATGCAGTTCAAGCTCGCACGCGCAATGGCGCGCCAGCGTTTCGATGGCCTCGCGGCGTCGCTGGAACCCATGGCTGAAGCCTACGATGTGATCATGAAGGTGCTCGACGCCCGCATGGCAGCTTCGGCGAAAGCTGCCTGAGGGGAACGCAGGAATGGGGACGGCATGACCTGGAACGGTCGATGACGACAGCGATCCCGATCGCCGGGTTTGGCGAACGACTGGAAACGGGATGGCAGCTCGCCATTTCGCCGGCTGGTGCGTGGTCCGGACCGGCAGCTATCGATCCTGCCGCCGTGTGGCTGGATGCTGTGTGCCCAGGCACCGCGGCCGCAACGCTCGAAGCGCACGGCCTATGGCAGCGCGGCGCGCCGACGCCCCTGCACGACAAAGACGTCTGGTATCGCCGCCGGCTCGACGCCGCTGGGCCGGTGCGCCTCGTCTTAGAAGGCCTGGCGACAATCGCTGAAATCTATGTCGACGGCCGGCTGGTCCACACTTCGACGTCCATGTTCGTGCCTTGCGAAGTCCCCCTGACGCTCGACGGCGGGGAAACGCTGGCCATCGCCTTCCGCAGCCTCGACGGCCATCTCGACGCGCTCAAGGGCCCGCGCGCCCGCTGGAAGCCGCGGATGATCGACGATCAGCGGCTGCGGCTCGTGCGCACGACCCTGATCGGCCACATGCCGGGCTGGTGCCCGCCTTTCGACGTGGTTGGCCCTTGGCGACCGGCGCTGCTGGTCCGCGAGGACAAAAAGCCGCTGGTTGCTGGCGTCGATATGCGTGCCGATCTCGACGGCACAACCGGCGTACTCGACATCGAAATCACGCTTGCCGAGGCGTTCGGCTCGGGCGAGAGCGCCTCGGTCACCTGCGCGGGCAGGACCGTCGCGCTCAGCGGGCACGGACTGACGTTGACGGCTCGGCTCGAAATCGCCGATATCGCCGCATGGTGGCCGCACAGCCACGGAGAGCCCGTCCTGCACGGCGTGACGGCGACGATCGGGGACACAGAGATTAAGGTCGGCCGGGTGGGCTTCCGCCGCATTGAACTCGACCGCGGCGCAGACGGTCGCGACTTCCGCCTGCTGGTCAACGGCGTTTCGGTGTTCTGCCGCGGCTCGGTCTGGACGCCCTCGGACATCGTGGCGCCGGGTTCGGCGGCGCTTGAATCGGACCTGCGCCTTACGCGCGAGGCGGGCGTCAACATGCTTCGGGTCGCGGGCACGTTCGTCTACGAGGCCGACTCTTTCCACGCATTGTGCGACGAGCTCGGCATCCTCGTCTGGCAGGACCTGATGCTGGCCAATTTCGACTACCCGGCGCGCGATGCCGATTGGTGCGCGGCGTTGGCAGCTGAGGTCGAGGCCTTGCTGCGTCGCCTACGGAATTCGCCGTCGCTTGTCGTGCTTTGCGGCGGCAGCGAGATCGCCCAGCAGGCAGCGATGATGGGCGTGCCGGCGGCGATGGATCCGACCCCATGGTTCGACGCGGTGGTGCGCCCGGTCGCCGGAAAAGTCCGTCCCGACCTCGTGCTGGTCCCCTCCTCGCCACATGGCGGCAGCCTGCCCTTCACCGCCGAAGCAGGACCCGTGCATTACTACGGCGTCGGTGCCTATTGCCGGCCGCTGGAGGATGCGCGGCGTGCCGAGGTGCGCTTCGCCAGCGAGTGCCTGGCCTTCGCCAACGTGCCCGACCAGGAGACGCTAGATGTGCATCTGCCGGTCGCGCCCCTGCACGATCCGCGCTGGAAGGCGGCGACCCCGAGAGACATCGGGGCGTCCTGGGATTTCGAGGATGTGCGCGACCACTATCTGGAGCGCGTATTTGGCGTCGACGCCCGTCGCCTCCGGACGGAGGACGTTTCGCGTTATCTCGACCTGTCGCGCGCGGTGACGGCCGAGGTGGTGGAACGCACCATCGATGATTGGCGCCGGCCGGCGTCGCCCACGGCCGGAGCGTTGACCTTGTTCTGGAAGGATCTGGCGGTCGGCGCCGGCTGGGGCGCGCTAGACGCGACCGGCAGGCCCAAATCGGTGTGGCATGCGATGAAGCGTGCTTTCCGGCCGCTGCGCCTCATGCTCACCGACGAAGGCGTGAACGGGCTCTATCTTCACCTCATCAATGACGGGCCTCAGCCTGTCGCCGGCAGGCTAAGCCTGACCTGCCTGCGCGATGGCATGACACCCGTCGTCACCGGCAAACGGGACATCGAGCTTGCCGCGCATGGCGCGTTCACGGTTTCGGCCTTCGAACTGTTCGGCGCCTTCTTCGACATCTCCTATGCATATCGGTTCGGCCCGGCGGCGCATGAGGTAACGATCGCGCAGCTTCAGGATGCGCAGGGCATTTTGCTTGCCGAGGCTTTCCATGTGCAGCCTGGCGCCATGACGATGCGGCGCGATGTCGGCCTTCGCGCCCGAACCGAAGCCGCCGACCATGGCTGGCTGCTGCATCTCTCTTGCGCGCGGGCCGCATACTATGTCCGCATCGGCACCGGCCCTGACTACCGTGCTGAAGAAGACTATTTCCACCTCATCCCCGGCCGCGAAAAGACGGTGCGGTTGATCGGCCCGGTGGACTCGCCAGCGCCCATGGGGATCGTTTCCGCGCTCAACGCCGAGCGGACAGTCGCCTACGAGGCGGTGGAAGGAGCCGAGGTGGCGAAAGCCGGAGCCATGGCGTCGTGAGGCCGGTTGTTTTCGACAAGACGGTCGGCTGGCTTCACCCGGCATCGGGCCGGCGCGGCGTGGTGATTGCCGGCGCGCATGGTTTCGAGGATCTGTGCAGCCGGCGTTTCCTGACACTGATGGCACGCGAGATGGCCGCGGCCGGCCTGCCCGTTCTCCAGTTCGACTATCCGGGCTGCGGCGACGCGGCCGGCGATCACACCGAGCCCGGGCAGGTCGCCGCCTGGGTTGCGAGCATCGCTAGCGCCATCGACCAGCTGAAATCCGAGACGGGAGTGGCGGACGTGCTCGTGATCGGCTTCCGGCTTGGCGCACTGCTCGCGCCCGCCGCCGTTGCCGGCCGAAACGATGTCGCGGGCCTAGCCCTGCTGGCCCCGCCGTCGTCGGGTAAGGGCTATGTGCGCGAGATGACCGGGCTTTCGCGGATGATCGACGCGGCCCTGCCACCCTACCCTGACGCCGAACCGTTCGACGGCATGGCGGCTGCCGGTTTTAGGATAAGCGCTGAGACGGCAGCCGACCTGCGGATGTTCGAATGGCGCGATCGCCTCGCCATTTCGCAAAAACTCGACCTGCTGTTGATGCCGCCGCAAGTCACGCCGGCGCATTCGGACCTGGCCGAACGGTTTGCTGCCGACGGCGGCAGCGCTCGGATAGAGTCGTTCGACGGTTTTAGCCGCCTGATGAGCACGCCGACCGCCAGCGACATACCGCAGGCCACGCTCGATACGGTCGTGCGATGGGCGGCCGGGCTGAACCGACCGGGAGCCACGGTCTCTGTATCGGCCGATCGTGAGCAGCTGGTGCTGGAAGGCGACGGATATGTGGAACAGCCGCTGGTGCTCGAGCCGGCCCCGGAGATCTGCGGCGTTCTTTGCATGCCGGTCCGCACGGAAGTCAGCGACGAGGTCGTCCTTATCCTGAACGCCGGGGCGATACCGCATATTGGCTGGGCGCGCGGCGCGGTAGACATGGCGCGAGCGCTCGCGCGTCAGGGCATAGCGTCGATGCGGATCGACCTGCCGGGTCTTGGTCAGAGCGAGACGCCAAGCGAGAAACGCCAGTTCCTCTATGACAAGCGAGCCCGCGACGACGTGATCCAGATCGTCGACTGGCTCGAGCGCCGAGGCTTCGAACGGGTCTGCGCCATCGGCATATGCGCCGGCGCCTATCAGGGCTTCCATGCCGCGCGGCGCGATCCCCGCATCGCCCATGTGGCGATGGTCAATCCGCTTTGCTTTTCGTGGAACAGTTCATACGCCCTCGAAATGGGGCTGTCGAAGATCCGCGACAATGCGCGTGCTCCCCTGGCGCCAGATATGGATCAGGCCGCCGAAATGGACCCGGCGGCATCGGCCAAGGTCGGCCCATCTCTGAAATCGTCCGTCTCCAAGGTTGGCCGGCGCATGCTGCGCCGCAGCCTGGAGATATCGAAGTCAGGCCTGTCCAGGCTATCGTCGGCCCGTCCCTCGAAAGGCGGGTCAGTCGAACGCTGGATGAGGGATCTGACGAAGCGCGGCACAGAGGTGCTGGTCGTCAGTTGCGAGGGCGATCTGAGCCACGAGGAAATTGCCCGGCATTTTGGACCGGACGGCGAACGATTGAGACGCATGAGTGGCGTGACAATGGCGCTCATTCCTGCCGCCGACCATACGCTGACGCCCCTTCATGCACGTGTTCAGCTGACCGATCACGTCGCGCGGTGGCTGTCTTCCGCAGACGCCGCGCCGGCAAGCACAGGGACCCGGTCTTCGCAACCATCGAACATCGCCGGCGAAGCGCCGTGAAGGCGCGCTCGGACCGGCGATGCAAATAGACCCGCCCGGAAGCGTAGGTTACTTTGTGTAGAGCGGCTCGGGAGGCTCGTAGGCCACAACTGGCGGCTGATAGCAGCCATTGGCGCCGCCGCCGAAGCTATAGCGCAGGCCGCCGCGAACCTCATGCGTGTTAAAACCCTTGTCGAAGCCGGGCCCGGCTCCGTTGAACTGGAACATGCGCCCGCCATTGATATGGCTGAACCGATAGCCGGCATCGAACGCCAGGTTGTTGGTCAGACAGTAGGAGGCGCCGGCCATGAGCGCGTAAGCGAAACGCCAGTTGCTGGTGCCTTTGTGGATCGTGTCGTCGCTGTCGATAACGTTATGCAGGTCGTCCCATTTCACTCGGGCGCCGCCGATGCCCGCGCCGACATAGGGCGTGAAGCCGTTCCACGTGCCGAGGTCGACATAGGCGTTGGCCAGCAACAGCAGAGCCGACATCTTGCTTGTGTCGGTGGAAGCGCAGTTGTCGCAGGATGTATGACCGGTAAATTTGGACTTGAACCAATAGTCGACCGTAAGATCGGTGCGCAGATAGCTCGTCATCTGATAGCCGACGCCGCCACCCAACGAGAACGCGCCTCTCAGATCGCCGGAATCGAAGCTCTTGGTGCCGGGGGGCGTCCCATAGGTGATATAGTCGGCCCCGCGGAAATCAGGCTTGTGATAGTCGAGATCGCCGCGGATATACCAGCCGCCGAACTCCTGCGCCTGGTAGACCGGCGCCGGCTCGACAACCGGCACTGGCTCGACAATATCGGCCGCGAACGCCGGAGCCGCACAACAGGCTATGACGGCCGCGAAGACCGCCTTATTTGCAAAAATGGTCACGTCCAACCCCCGCCCGGAAACCGCGAGCGCGGCCGGAATTTCTGGTTAAGCAGTAAAGTTAGCAAAAGCTAAATCTACCCAATTACTTAACCATAAGGAGCCAATGGTTAAGGAAGGGTGTGATGCGCAACCAACGGCGCAGTCTTAGGGTCCGCACAGTTCGAGCTAAGGGCGGGATTGGGGGTAGTGGCCTAGTAAGGCAGGCGCTGCTACGATGGATTTGCAGGTCCTTGGAGTATGCCGATGGGCGGTACAAGTGCAGCGGAGTTGGTCAAGGCCCTTCTAGCCGCCTATGCGGCAAAGGACCGGGATGCGGCAGAGCGGCTGATCTCGGCCGATTTCCATTTTTCGAGCCCTCTGGACAACCGGATCGACCGCGAGACCTACTTCACCATCTGCTGGCCCAACAGCAAGCTCATCGAAGGTTTCGAGATCGAACATCTGTTCGCCGATGAGGATAAGGCCGCCGTGACATATGTTGGCCGATCCCTATCCGGGAAGCGGTTCAGAAATACGGAGGTCTTCATGTGTCGGGATGGCCAGATTACTGATGTGGAGGTCTATTTCGGCTGGTGGGTGCCGCATGAAGTCCCGCTGGGCCATCACGTTGACCAAAGGTGACAGCATGTGCGGCCGTGTGAACATCAAGACCAACCTCGACGAGATGCTGAGAGCTTTCGCCTTCGCCCAGCAAAACGAGGAGGTCGACAGGGCCGCCAACCAGTTCCCTCGCTACAATGGCGCCCCTGGACTGGACTATCCCATCATCATCCGCGATGTCATCCGTGATGCGACCCAGCCTGTCTTCGGCCCGGTATTCAAGATGGCCAGATGGGGTTTCATTCCCCACTTCGCAACGGCCCGCAACGAAGGGTTCAAGCACATCAACGCCCGCGGCGAGACGGTGGCGACCAATGGCATCTTCAAGCATGCCTACCACGCGCGCCGGGCCTTGATGCCGATCACCGGTTATTTCGAGTGGCATGACATTCTCGGGACCGGCAAGAACAAGCAGCCATACGCAATTGCCATGGCCGACGACGCGCCGTTCTGCCTTGCCGCGATCTGGCAGGAGTGGCGCGATCCGGTGACCAGAGAGGACGTGACGAGCTTCTGCATCATCACCTGCGAGCCCAACGCGATGATGGCCAAGATCCACAACCGCGTGCCCGTCATCCTCCGGCGCGAGGACTATGAGCGTTGGCTCGGTGGCGAGCCCGATCCCGGCGATCTGCTGACGCCCTACCCCGCCCACCTGATGAAGATGTGGAAGATCGACAGGAAGGTCGGCAGCTCAAAGAACGACAGCCCTGATATCCTCGACGAGATCAGGCCGGAAGACCTGTTCGAATAGCACCCGTAGATCGCCGATTTCGACGTGGTGCCGATGGGTGAGGCCATTTCTGCCTCCATTATTGAACTCTGGACTTTCAGCCTTAAGTCTTATTGGTCGTTTCGTGACGCAGAAACGCCCGACCCGGGACGCGGAGACGCATTCGAGCATCCGAAGTTGCGCCCGCGGCATCTCTGAAACGTCAGGTCTCGCAAAGAGAGCCTCTTGAGCACGCCCATGCCGGCAACGGATGGGCTTGCTCTTTAACTGATCGGTTTCCTGCAAGGAAACGGAGATCAAGATGGGCATCGTTCGGTTTGCACTGCGTTTCCCGTACACATTCTACGTCCTCGCCCTCCTGATCATCTTCCTCGGCGTGTCGGCCATCATGGTCATGCCGATGGACATCTTCCCCCAGATCAACATTCCGGTGGTGTCGGTGATCTGGCAGTACACGGGCCTGAGTACGCCCGAGATGGAGCAGCGCGTCACCACCTACAGCCAGTACGCGATCAGCTCGAACGTCAACGGCATCAAGAACATGGAGGCGCAGACTCTCAACGGCATCTCGGTCCAGAAGATCTATTTCCAGCCGGATGTGAACCTCGACCTCGCCATCTCCCAGATCGTTGCTGGGACGAATGCCATACGCGCGCTCATGCCGGTGGGCATCCAGCCACCGATCGTGGTCCAGTACAACGCCTCGAGCGTTCCGGTTCTGCAGCTCAGCCTGAGCTCCGACCGCCTCAACGAGCAGCAGCTCTATGACTATGGCATCTACAATCTGCGCCAGCAGCTTGCGCCGGTGCAGGGCGTGACGTTTCCAACGCCCGACGGCGGCAAGTACCGGCAGATCATGGTCGACATCGACCCCGTGAAGCTCCAGGCACGCGGTCTCACCCCGGCGGATGTGGTCAATGCGGTCAATGCGCAGAACCTGACCTTGCCGTCCGGGCTCGCCAAGATCGGCAACACGCAATACACGGTGCGCACCGATGCGATGCCTACGACCATCGCCGATCTCAATGCCATCCCGATCAAGTACACGAACGGCCAGACCGTATTCCTCAAGGATGTCGGGCAGGTGCACGACGGCTGGGCGGTGCAGCAGAACATCGTGCGCGACAACGGCCGCCGTTCGGTCCTGCTGAGCGTGATCAAGAACGGCAATGCCTCGACCGTCGCCGTCGTCAACGGCGTCCGCAATGCCCTGCAGATCGCGCGCGCTGCCGCACCGCCCGGACTGAGCATCAAGGAGCTGTTCGACCAGTCCAAGCTCGTCACCTCCTCGATCCAAGGGGTGGTCCGTGAGGGAGCGATCGCCGCCGTGCTCACCGGATTGATGATCCTGCTGTTCCTCGGCTCATTGCGGTCGACGCTGATCGTGCTGATTTCGATCCCGCTTTCGATCCTCACCTCGATCGTCGTGCTGTACTTCCTCGGCCATACGCTCAACACCATGACACTGGGCGGAATGGCGCTTGCGGTCGGCATACTGGTCGACGATTCCACGGTGACCATCGAGAACACGTTCCGGCTGCGCAGCGAAGGTATGAGCCTTGCTGCCGCAACACTGAATGGCTCGGCCGGCATTGCGGTTCCGACACTGGTCTCGACGCTCGCGATCAGTTGCGTGTTCACCTCGGTGGTGTTCCTCGAAGGCCCGGCCAAGTTCCTGTTCACCCCGCTCGGGCTCGCGGTCGTGTTCGCCATGATGGCTTCCTATGTGCTGTCGCGGACCTTGACGCCGATCGCCATCGGGATGCTGTTGAAAGGCGAGCATCACGAAGGGACAGGTGGTTCGAGGAGCTGGTTCGGCCGGTTCCACCAGGGGTTCGAGCGCGGCTTCGACCGGTTTCGTCAGGGCTATCGGCGCGTGCTCACGATGCTGCTGAAGCAGCGGGTGATCGTTCCGGTCGTCGCGGCCTTGATGCTCACGCTGGGCGGCGTGATGTTCATGATGGTCGGCCGCGACTTCTTCCCCGTCATCGACGGCGGACAGATCAAGCTTCACGTCCGCGCCCCGGCAGCGACCCGCATCGAAGCCACCGAGCGCATCTTCCAGCAAGTCGAGAACAAGGTCCGCGAAGTCATCCCCGCACGCGACCTGGACCTTATCGTCGACGATATCGGCGTGCCGCAGAGGGCGTACAATCTTGCCTTCACCGACGGCTCGACCATCAACGTCAACGATGGCGTGATCCTGATCTCGCTCAAGGAGGGGCACGCGCCTACTACCGATTATGTGCGCAAGCTGCGCGCGGCGCTGGCGAGTGCCTTTCCGTCGGATATCTTCTATTTCCAGGCAGCCGACATGACGACCCAGATCCTCAATTTCGGGCTGCCATCCCAGATCGACGTTCGCGTTATCGGCCGCGACCGTGCCAACAACCTCAAGGTGGCACAGGAGCTGCGTCGCCGCATGGCAGACATTCCCGGCCTTGCCGACGTCCATCTGCAGCAGGAGGTCGATTCACCTGGCTTCATGGCCAAGATCGATCGCTCTCGGGCGCTGCAACTCGGCCTCAATGCGCAGGCGATCGCCAACGACCTGAACATCAGCCTCAGCTCATCGGAACAGGTTTCGCCCAATTTCTGGACCGATCAGGCGTCTGGCATTCCCTATTACATCGCGGTTCAAACGCCACAGTATCTGGCGAGCACGCTCGGAGAACTCGGCAACACCCCCGTGTCCACGGCCGCGGCAGCCGGAGCCGGCACGCCGGTGCCCGGCCTCCTGAGCAATGTGGCCACACTGCAGCGCGAGAGCGTGCCGACGAATTTGAACCAGACGAATATCCAGCCGGTCTACGATATCTATGCCGGCGCCCAGGGGCGGGATATCGGCAGCATCTCCAACGATATCAACAAGATCGTTGCGGAGCTGCAGCCCCAGCTCAAGCCCGGCAACACGATCCAGGTTCTCGGGCAGATCCAGAGCATGCACGATTCCTTCCGGAACCTGGGCATCGGGCTGATTTTCGCGGCCGTGTTCGTCTACCTGCTCATGGTCGTCAACTACCAGAACTTCGGCGACCCGTTCGTGGTCATCCTGGCACTGCCGGCGACCTTGTGCGGCATCCTCACGATGCTGTTCATCACGGGCACGACGCTCAGCGTCCCCTCGCTCATGGGGGCGATCATGGCAGTCGGCGTGGCCTCGGCCAATTCCATTCTTCTCGTCACCTTCGCGCGCGAGCAGCAGCTGGCCGGACGGAGCGCGTTCCGGGCCGCCATAGATGCGGGCTACACCCGTATCCGCCCGGTGCTGATGACCGCGGGCGCGATGATCATCGGCATGACGCCGATGGCCATCGGCGCTCCCGGCGAGGAACAGAATGCGGCGCTGGCGCGCGCGGTGATCGGGGGCCTGCTGTTCGCGACGCCCACCACGCTTCTGATCGTGCCTTATCTCTTTGCCCTGCTGCGCAAGGGTAATGACGGCGTCCCGGCCTATGGCGTCTTTGAGGAGCTTCCGGATGAACGAAGTGCGGATTGACCAGGAAGGTCAGCCGGTCCGCGATCTGCAGGAGACCGTCGACCGGAAAACGGACAGCCGACCAACGCCTCCGCCGGAGGTGCGCCGCCGCTATGGCGGGCGCCTGTTCGCGCTTCTGGCATTACTGCTGCTGGCCGGCGGCCTCGCACTGGGCGCTAAGCGCTTCTATTCGCAGCAACAACAGGTAGCCGATACTGCAAAGGAGCAGCATGATCTTGTGCCTAGCGTGCGTGTCGCCACGGTCGAGCCCAATTCCGGCATCGTGTCGGTCACCTTGCCGGGAACGACCGCCGCCTACTCAACCGCAAGCATCTACGCTCGCGCCACCGGCTATATCGACAAGCGAAACGCGGACATCGGAGACCAAGTCAAGGCTGGAGAGCTGCTGGCATCTCTCGCCGTTCCCGAACTCGACGATCAGATTTCGCAGAACGAGGCGACACTCAAGCAGCTCCAGGCGGCGCTCGACCAGGCTCAGGCCAACTTGAAGCTTGCCCAGGTCACTTGGAATCGCGACACAAAGCTGGTCGACCAGGGCTGGGCGACCCAGCAGCAGGGGACGATCGACGTCCAGAACCTGAAGGCGCAGCAGGCAGCTGTCGGGGTGGCTCAAGCCAACGTCTCTGCCCAGGAGAACCTGCTCAGGGTGCTCCGGCAGGACCGCAGCTACGCCTCGGTGGTCGCGCCGTTCGACGGGGTCATCACCCAGCGCAATGTCGATGTGGGCAGCCTGGTTCAGGGCAACACAGCGTCGGGCACCTTCATGTTCGAGATCATGCAGAACGACGTCATCCGCGTGTCTGTCTATGTGCCGCAGGATTCGGCGTTCGGCGTGGAGCCCGGCATCGACGCGACTGTGCGCGTGCCCGAACTTCCGGACCGTGAGTTCACGGGCAAAGTAACCCGCGTGGCCGATGCTTTGCAGACCGGCACACGCACGCTGCTCACCGAGATCGATCTTGCCAATCCGGACGGCGCGCTGCCACCCGGCGTCTACTGCACGGTGGAGCTCAAGGTGCCGCGCAAGTCGCAGTCGGTCGTCGTCCCTGCCGACGCCATCATCTTCAACCGCGACGGCCTGCAAGTCGCGGTCGTCAACGACGGCAAGGCCGAGTTCCGCAAGATCAGGGAGACACGCGATCTGGGCACCAAGGTGGAGGTGGACTCCGGCGTCCAGGCGGGCGACCAGGTGATCCTCGATCCGTCGGTCGACCTGGCCAATGGCAGCAAGGTGCAACCCCAGCGTGAAGCTCCCGCACCGAGCAAGTAGGCTTTTGACCGGAACGAACACGGCTACCAGACACGGACTGTTCAGGACTCTGGCCCTAGCTCCTTGCTTGAAGCGCGATCTCTACGTGCTACATCTGCTGCATGAAAAAGATCGGCTTTCTATCCTTCGGGCATTGGTCCCCTTCGCCTCACTCGCAAACGCGGTCTGCATCCGACGCGCTCCTGCAGTCGATCGACCTGGCCGTCGCGGCTGAAGAACTGGGCGCAGACGGCGCGTATTTCCGCGTGCACCACTTTGCCCGGCAGCTTGCCTCACCGTTTCCGCTGCTGGCCGCGGTGGGCGCAAAGACCAGCCGTATCGAGATCGGCACGGCGGTCATCGACATGCGTTACGAGAACCCGCTCTACATGGCCGAGGATGCCGGTGCGGCGGATCTGATCGCCGGCGGGCGCCTGCAACTAGGCATCAGCCGCGGCTCGCCGGAGCAGGTCATCGACGGCTGGCGGTATTTCGGTTTCGCTCCGCCGGAAGGACAGAGCGACGCCGACATGGCCCGGCGCCACGCCGAGGTGTTTCTTGAAATTCTTCGGGGCAAGGGTTTTGCCGAACCCAATCCGCGACCGATGTTCCCCAACCCGCCAGGACTATTGCGCCTTGAGCCCCACTCCGAGGGGCTGCGCGACCGCATCTGGTGGGGTGCCGCCACCAACGCCACGGCGCAGTGGGCAGCAAAACTGGGAATGAACCTGCAGAGCTCCACGCTCAAATTCGATGAGGGCGGGCAGCCCCTTCACGTCCAGCAGGCCGAGCAGATCCGGGCGTTTCGCGAGGCGTGGAAGGAAGCGGGTCACGCAAGCGAGCCCCGAGTGTCGGTCAGCCGCAGCATCTTCGCGCTGGTGGACGAGCGCGACCGCGCCTATTTCGGCCGCAGCGAGGGTGAAGATCATTTCGGTTTCATCGAGGCGGGTACGCGCGCCGTGTTTGGCCGCACCTACGCCGCCGAACCGGATGTGCTTATCGAGCAATTGAGGCAGGATGAGGCGATCGCCGAGGCCGATACGCTGCTTCTCACCGTGCCCAATCAGCTCGGCGTGGACTACAACGCGCATGTCATCGAGGCGATACTCAAACACGTCGCCCCTGCCCTGGGTTGGCGCTGACGGCGGCAAGCCTTCGCGTCAGGCCAAGGACATGCTCGGTGCCGTCATTGTGATATGCTGCTTGCGCAAGGCGTCGGCCGACTGACGCACCACTTCGGAGATTTGCAGGAGCTGCTCCGCAAGGGGGCTTGCCTTGCGCCAGATCATGCCGACCGTTCGTGACGGCTGGGGACTGTTGAAGCGGGCGACCGACACCGACGCGGAGCGCGTCTCCACCGGGACAGCCATCTCCGGGATCAAGGTGACGCCGATGCCAGCGCTGACCATCTGGACCAGCGTGGACAGGGAGCTGCCGTCCAGCAACTCCCGCGGCCGGGCCGATTGCAAGTTACAGAACGACAGGGCCTGCTCGCGAAAACAATGCCCCTCTTCCAAAAGCAGCAGCCTCATCTCGCGAAGCATTTCGCGATTGGGCACCGGCTTTCCCTCGTCCTCGCCGGGCCGGACCAGAACGAAATCCTCGGCAAACAAGGCAACCTCGGTCAATGAAGGTTCGGAGACCGGCAGGGCAACGATGGCCGTGTCGAGCCGGCCATCCGCCAGCTCCTGAATGAGCTTCTGCGTCAGCGTCTCGCGCACGTGGATGTCGAGCCCCTCATGCATGCGGCTGAGATTGCCGATTATGGTCGGTAGCAGGTAGGGCGCGATCGTCGGGATCACGCCTATCCGCAACCGCCCCACCAGCCGGTTCCGCGAGGCGCGCGCGAGATCTGCCAGTTCGTCGACCGAACGCAGTATGTCGCGGACGCGCAGGGCAAATTCTTCTCCGAAGCCGGTCAGCCGAACCTGCCTTGCGCCTCTCTCGAAGAGCTCCGTGCCAAGCGTCTCCTCCAGTTCCCGGATCTGCACCGACATGGCGGGCTGCGAAATCGCGCAGGCATCCGCTGCGCGCCCGAAGTGGCTATGTCGTGCCAGTGCCTCGAAATAGCGGAGCTGCTTGAGCGTCAGATTTGTCATAACCTCACCTTATCTCTGCGATCAGTAAATCCAACTTAAATTAATCGCGAGATTTTGGTATAGGGTTTGAGGCGGAGATGAGGAGGAGCTCATGTCACAACCGCCTCGTATTGCGCCCGCTCAGGGCGCGAGGATCGCCGATATCCGGATCGTTCGGATGGCCGGCGCCCTTGAGGCTAGTTTTGCTCCAGAACGGTCTCCTTGCCAGGAACCCGTAACGATAGGGACGTTCAACGTGTCCTGTGCCTAGTCAGCGCGCGGCGGCGAACGGATGCCTTCAAAGGCACCCCTGGTCCCTATCCAACGGACAGTTCGATCAACCCAGCCACCACCGGAGAGAAAAATGGACGCAAAGACTGAAGAGAGCGCGGGCAAGTGCCCAGTTGCACACACGCCTGCTGCCAGAACAAATCGGGAGTGGTGGCCAAACCAGGTAAACCTCGGAATTCTTCACCAGCACTCCAGCCTGGCCGATCCGATGGGCGAGGCGTTCGATTACGCCAAGGAATTCCAGAGCCTCGACCTTGATGCGGTTATCGCCGACCTCAAGGCGCTGATGACGGATTCGCAGGATTGGTGGCCGGCCGACTTCGGCCATTACGGGCCGCTGTTCATCCGCATGGCCTGGCACAGCGCCGGTACCTATCGCATCGGCGATGGTCGCGGTGGCGCCGGAGCCGGCCAGCAGCGTTTTGCCCCGCTCAACAGCTGGCCGGACAATGTGAACCTCGACAAGGCGCGCCGGCTGTTGTGGCCGATCAAGCAGAAATATGGCCGCAAGATCTCCTGGGCCGACCTGATGATCCTGACCGGCAACGTCGCCCTCGAATCCATGGGCTTCAAGACTTTCGGCTTCGCCGGCGGCCGCGAGGACGTCTGGGAGCCTGAGCAGGACATCTACTGGGGCGCCGAGGGCAAGTGGCTGGCGGACGAGCGCTACAGCGGCGACCGCGACCTCGAAAACCCTCTTGCCGCCGTGCAGATGGGCCTGATCTACGTCAATCCCGAAGGGCCGAACGGCAACCCGGATCCGATTGCGGCCGCGCGGGATATCCGCGAAACCTTCGCGCGCATGGCGATGAACGACGAGGAAACCGTCGCGCTGATCGCCGGCGGCCACAGCTTCGGCAAGACCCACGGCGCCGGCGATGCAGCACTGGTGGGCCCGGAGCCGGAAGCCGCCGACATCGAGCATCAGGGCCTCGGCTGGAAGAGCAGCTTCGGCACTGGCAAGGGTGGTGACGCGATCGGCAGCGGGCTGGAAGTCACCTGGACCACGACGCCGACCAAGTGGAGCAACAACTTCCTGTGGAACCTGTTCGGCTACGAATGGGAGCTTACCAAGAGCCCGGCCGGCGCGCATCAGTGGACGCCGAAGCATGGCATGGGCGCCAACACCATTCCGGACGCGCACGACCCGTCGAAGCGTCATGCGCCGACGATGCTGACCACCGACCTCTCGCTGCGCTTCGATCCAGCCTATGAGAAGATCGCCCGTCGCTTCCTGGAGAATCCCGATCAGTTCGCAGACGCGTTCGCACGGGCCTGGTACAAGCTGACCCATCGCGACATGGGCCCCATCGCACGTTACCTCGGCCCGCTTGTGCCCAAGGAAGTTCTGATCTGGCAGGATCCGATCCCCGCCGTCGATCATGAACTGGTGAACGAGCAGGACATCGCGGCCCTGAAGGCCAAGATCCTTGCGTCCGGCCTGTCGGTGTCGCAGCTGGTCTCGACGGCCTGGGCGTCGGCCTCGACCTTCCGCGGCTCGGACAAGCGCGGCGGTGCCAACGGCGCGCGCGTGCGTCTTGCCCCGCAGAAGGACTGGGACGTCAACCAGCCGGCCGAACTGGCGAAGGTGCTGGAAAAACTCGAAGCGATCCAAAAGGAGTTCAACGCCTCGCAGTCCGGTGGGAAAAAGATCTCGCTTGCGGACCTGATCGTTCTCGGCGGTACTGCCGCGGTAGAGAAGGCCGCGAAGGATGCCGGGCACGACGTGAAGGCTCCCTTCGCGCCGGGTCGCATGGACGCCTCGCAAGAGCAGACCGACGTCCATTCCTTCGCTCCGCTCGAGCCGGCCGCCGACGGCTTCCGCAACTACTTGAGCGGCAGGCAGCGCCTGTCGCCGGAGGAGGCACTGGTCGATCGGGCGCAGCTGCTGACGCTGACGGCACCTGAGGCGACGGTGCTCTTGGGTGGCCTGCGCGTGCTCGGCGCAAATGCCGGCGGCTCAACGCATGGTGTCTTCACCGCGCGGCCCGGTACGCTGACCAACGACTTCTTCGTGAACCTGCTCGACATGGGCACGGAGTGGAAGGCGGTCTCGGACGCCAAGGACGTGTTCGAAGGGCGTGACCGCAAGACCGGCGAGGTCAAGTGGACCGGCACCCGCGTCGACCTGATCTTCGGCTCGCATTCGCAGCTCCGCGCTCTCGCGGAAGTCTACGGCTCGTCCGACGCGAAGGAGAAGTTCGTGAAGGACTTCGTGGCGACCTGGACCAAGGTGATGAACGCCGACCGCTTCGATCACGCCTGATCTCGGCGCAACAAGGCTCTGGCGCGCCTACACAGCCGCGCCAGGGCCGTCTAAATCAACCGAATTTCATACGCTCGCCGGGAAATGGCAGGCGACCTTCCGGCCGGACTTGTGCTCGACCAGTGCCGGGCGTTCCGTGCGGCAGCGGTCCTTGGCGACAGGGCAGCGCGGATGGAAGCGGCAGCCCGCAGGAGGCTTGAGCGGACTTGGCACATCGCCCGACAGGATGATGCGCTTGCGGCGCCCGCTCGGCGTCGTCTCCACCACCGGCACCGCCGAGATCAGAGCCTGGCTATAGGGGTGCGCAGGCGCTGAGAACACCTCTTCCGAAGGCCCCTCTTCCACGATCGAGCCCAGATACATCACCGCAATGCGCGTCGACACCTGCCGCACCACAGACAGGTCGTGGGCGATGAAGATGTAGGTAAGCTTCAGCTTGTCCTGCAGATCGGCGAGCAGGTTGACGATCTGCGCCTGCACCGACACGTCGAGCGCCGAGACGGGCTCGTCCAGCACGACGAGGTCGGGATTGAGTGCAATGGCGCGCGCAATGCCGACGCGCTGGCGCTGGCCGCCGGAAAATTCGTGCGGGTAGCGTCCCACATGATCAGGCAGCAGGCCGACCAGATCGAACAGTTCGGCAACCCGTTCGCGAATACCGGCGGAAGTCAGCTTGGCGTGGACGCGCAGCGGCTCGGCAACCAGATCCCCTACCCGACGGCGCGGATTGAGCGACGCGGACGGGTCCTGAAAGACCATCTGCAAGCGCCGGCGGACGGGCCGCAGCTCGGCGAGCGACTTTGCGGTGATATCATCGCCATCGAAAAGGAGCTGGCCATCGGTGATGTCGTAGAGCCTGACCAGGCAGCGCGCCAGCGTGGATTTACCGCAGCCTGACTCCCCCACCAGGCCGACGGTTTCGCCGCGGCGCACCGTCAGTGAAACATTGTCGACGGCATGCACCACGCGCCGGCCTTCCGACGAAAAGCGGGTGCCGATGGAAAAGCGCTTGCTGAGCGCACGCGTTTCAAGAATGGGCTGGTCCGTTCCGGTCATCTGTTCGCTCATGCTTGCGCAACCCGGAAACAGGCAGCGGCGTGGCTGCCTCCGGCGAGGTCGGGCTTGCCCGCATCACAGGGCTCATAGCGCGCCGGGCAGCGTGGCCCGAAGGCGCAGCCCTTGGGCAGCCGCAGCAGCGATGGCGGCGAACCTGGAATTGCCGGCAGGCGGCGGGGTTTGTCGCCGGTCAATGGCGGGATCGAGCCGAGCAACGCCCGCGTATAGGGATGCGACGGATCGTTGAAGAGTTCCGAGCGGCTACCGCGCTCCACGATGCGCCCGGCATACATGACCATGACCCGGTCGGCGAGTTCGGAAACCACACCCATGTCGTGCGTGATGAACACCACTGCCGAATTGTGGGTCGCGCGCAGCTTGCGAACAAGGTCGAGGATGCCGGCTTGCACCGTAACGTCGAGGGCCGTGGTGGGCTCATCGGCCACCAGCAGTGCCGGGTTGCAGGACAATGCCATCGCGATCACCGCGCGCTGGCGCATGCCGCCCGAGAGCTGGTGCGGATAGCGCGACATGGCCTCCCGAGGGTTCGGGAAATTCACCTCCGCCAGAAGCTCCTCCACCCGGTCGAGCGCGGCCGACCGGCTGAGACGCTGGTGTGCCTGGATCTGTTCGGCGATCTGCCAGCCGATCGTATAGACCGGCGTCAGCGCCGTCATCGGATCCTGAAAGATCATCGCGATCTCGTTGCCGCGCAGGCGCCGCAGTTCGCGCGCCGGAAGGCCGACCAGTTCGCGGCCCTTGTAGCGGATCGAGCCCTCGATCACCGCATTGGGGTCGGTGATCAAGCCCATGACGGCCAGCAGCGACACGGTCTTGCCCGAGCCGGATTCGCCGACCACGCCAAGGATTTCGCCCTCTTCGAGATCGAAGGAAACGCCGTCGATGGCCCGTACCAGGCCATCGTCGGTGCGGAAGGACACTTTGAGGTCGCGCACCGAGAGCATCATGACGTTTTCACACGCGGATCGAGGAGAATGTAGACGAAATCGACCACCGCATTGGCAATCACCACGAACATGGAAGCGTACATTACGGTCGCCATGATCATCGGCAGGTCGAGGCTCTGCAGCGCGTCATAGGTCAGCTTGCCGATGCCCTGCAGGCCGAAGACGACCTCGGTCAAAAGCGCGGAGCCGCCCACCAGCGCGCCGAAATCGAGCCCGAACAGGGTCACGAAAGCGATGAGCGACGTGCGCAGGGCATGGCGCAGCAGGATGCGGGTTTCCGACAAGCCCTTGGCGCGAGCCGTCCGGATATAGTCTTCCTGCATAGATTCGATGATCGCCGCCCTGAGCACGCGGCCGTAGATGCCGATATAGAGGATGGCGAGCGTGATCCATGGGATCACCAGCGTCAGGAACCAGCCCTTCGGGTCGTCGGAAAAGTTCTTGTAGCCGAGCGGCGGCACCCAGGAGAACAGCCAGGTGTCGTGGTAGCGGCTCTGGGTGATCAGGTTCATCACCTCGCCCAGCCAGTAGACCGGCATGGAGATGCCAAGCAGGCCAAGCGCCATCAGCAGCCTGTCGAGCCAACTGTTGCGCGTGGCGGCGGCGGCGACGCCGATGATGATGGAAAACACCACCCACAAAACAGCCGCCCCGAAGACGAGCGAAAGCGTGATCGGGATGGAATCCAGTACCGCCGGTACCACCTTCCAGCCGCGATTGACGAAGGAGGTGAGGTCGCCGGTGATGAAGATCTTCTTCATCATCAGCGCATATTGCACATAGAGCGGCCGGTCGAAGCCGAAGCTGTGGCGTACGGCCTCAAGCACCTCCGGAGCCGCATTGCGGCCTGCGATGCGCGCCGCGGGATCGGCGCCGGGCGTGGCAAAGAAAATCAGGAATACGATGACCGAGATGCCGAACATCACGAACAGCATCTGACCGAGGCGGCGCAGGATCGGATAAATCATCAGTCGCGCCCCAGCCGGACTTTGGAGCGGGGGTCGAGCGCGTCGCGCAGGCCGTCGCCGAAGACGTTGAGCGCCATGACCGAGACGGCGATGGCGATGCCGGGCGCCAGCGCCACCAGCGGACGCGTATAAAGCAGCGCCTGCCCGTCCTGAATGATGGTGCCCCAGCTAGCGTCAGGCGGCTGCACGCCGATCGACAGGAAGGACAGCGCCGACTCCGTCAGCATGTTCAGCGCCATCATCAGAGGCACGAAGACGATGAGTGTTGTGGTGATGTTGGGTAGAATGTCTCGCCAGAGAATTCTCGGCCCCGGCACGCCGAGATTGATGGCGGCCATAACGAATTCGCTGTTGCGCAGCGCCAGCACCTGCCCGCGTATCGGCCGCGCTACATAAGGCACATAGACGATGCCGATGATGATGACGGGCAACCACAGGCTGCCCGACTCGATCGTAATCGGCCCGATCGAGATACCCTCCGCGATGGTGACGATGGAAAGCGAGATCGCCAGAAGGTAGATCGGAAAGGCCCAGAGTATGTCGAGAAAGCGCGACAGCACCGTATCGGTGACGCCGCCGAAATAGCCGGCGATCAGGCCCGCTGCCGTACCGAGGATCAGGGTCAACACGGTTGCGGCGCTCGAGATCAGCAAAGAGTTGAGGCCGCCATAGAGCATGCGGGCCATCACGTCCCGGCCTTGGTTGTCGGCACCCAGGAAATAGTTGCCGAGCCTCCAGGTAGGCCCGAGCGGCGTGTAGCCGAGCCCCAGGCCCTCCGTTGATTGCTCCATCACCGGCACGTCCTGGCCGTCGATGGTAATCACCGCATCCAGCGTCGACAGGAAGGGATCGACGCCAGCCCAGCGCGCATAGAGCGGCGCGCTGAGGCAGGCAAAGACTATGAGCAGGAAGATGGCAAGGGCAGCCATGGCTGCCCTGTTTCTCATCAGTTTCGCAAATGCGAGGGCCCAGGGCCCTCGCGCCTTGCGCGGCACGGCTACGACTTCACTCGACACGAAAGCAATCCGTCAACAGAGCGTCACTGCACCCATGCCTGAGTGAAGATCCAGTAGAACTGGGCGTTGAACTTGAAGTTGCCCAGGCGCTTGCTGACGAAGTCCACATGCTTGGGCGTGAACAGCGCTACGGCGGCCGCCTTGTCGGTGACCTCCTTGTCGACCTCGGACCAGAGCTTGTTGGCGGCGTCCTGATCGGTCACGCCGAGGTCCATGGCCTGCTTCATCTTGGCGTCGATGCCCTTGTCGCAGAAACCGGAAATGTTGACGGAAGCGTCCGAACCTTCGCGGAAGCTGTCGCAGCCGAACAGGATGTTCAGGAAGTTCGAGGCGGCCGGGTAGTCCTGATACCACTGGCTCACCGACATCTGCACCTTGTTGTTGGTGTTCTGGATGTAGGTGAACTGCAGGTTCGGCGAGATCGGCTTCACGTCGGCCTGGTAGCCGATGCTGGTCAGCACGCTTTGCAGATAGACGCCGATCGAGCGCGACACAGCGGTATCCTCGACGATGACCGTGACCTTCTGGCCCTTGGTGCCCGACTCCTCAACCAACTGCTTGGCCTTGTCGAGATCGGCCGCCGACCACTTGGCGCCGGGGTTCTTGGTGAACGGGCAATAGTCCACGTGGCCGGGGAAGTCCGGCGGCAGCACCTGGCAGACAGGCGAGCCCAGCACTTTGCCGCCGAAGAGGTTGACCAGCGTGTTGCGGTCGACCGCATAGGCGACCGCCTGGCGGGCCTTCTCATTGTCGAAGGGCGCAAGGTTGGTGTTGAGCGGGGCATACCACCACGCCGTCAGCGGCGAGATATGCACCTGGTCCATGTATTTCGTACCGAGCTCGACCAGTCGGTCGGTCGGCGGCTGGTCATACATCCAGTCCGCCTCGCCCTTCTGGATCGCGGTGACCGCCGCTTCCTCGGTGAGGCCGAAATCATACTGCACGACATCGGGATAGCCGTCCGGCTGCGCCTCCTCGCTCCACTGCTTGAAGTGGGGGTTGCGCTCCATCGTCATTCCTTTGTTCGGATCGTAGGCAGAGATCATGTAGGCGCCGGTGCTCGGAATGGGCTTGGAGCCGACGTCTTCCGTCGGCGTATCCGCCGGCAGGATGACTGCATGCGGCATGGCAAGCTTGTCGAGGAATTCGGCATCCGGCTTGGTGATATTGATCGTTACCGTGCCTGCAGCCTCGTCACCGACGACGCCGCCCTCCAGCGTACAGGTGCTTGTCTCGGCCAGGCATTTATCGGCCCCGACAATGCCCGCATAGAAGGTGCCCGAGGTCGGCCCGGAAACCTTGAAGATGCGCTGGAACGACGCGACCACGTCCTTCACGCCCAGCTCATCGCCGTTGGAGAACTTGATGCCCTTGCGGATCTTGAAGGTGAAGGTCTTGCCGTCGTCACTGACCTGCGGCATGTCCTCCGCAATGTCGGCGACGATCTTGAAGCCGTCCTTTCCGTCCGCCTTCCTGAAGGCGACCAGGCCGTCATAAAGCGGCTGGAAAACCTGCCAGTATTGCAGGGTGTAGTTGATGTGCGGGTCCAGTGTGCCGGCGGCCGAACGGGCCAGCAGGCGCAAAGTGCCGCCGCGGTGCTCCTGCATATTGTCTGCGTGGGCTGCCGAGAGCGACCCGCAGGCGAGCAATGACGCGGCCGATGCGGCCAGAAGCAGTTTCTTCATAGAAGTTCCCCTTGTTGTCAATTGTCATGCTCGTCGAGGAACGCGCCCACGACTTGCATGCATCTTTCTTGTTCTTCCACATGCGGCATGTGGCTAGACTGTTCGAATATCTCCCAGCGCGATCCCTCGATGCCGTCCTTGTAGGGCTGCACGGTCGCAGGCGTCGCCTCGTCGTGGCGACCAGAAATGATCAGGGTGGGCACATTCACCACCGGCAGCCGGTCGATGATGCTCCAGCTCTTCAACGTGCCGATGACGAAGAATTCGTTCGGACCGTTCATGACGTTGTAGACGGTGGGGTTGCGCGCCACCTGCTCGAAGCTCTCGGAGACTTCCGGCGGAAACGGCACCACGCGGCAGACGTGGCGCTCATAGAAATCCATGGTCGCCTTCTGGTAGTCGGGATGATCCGTAGTGCCGGCCTGCTCGTGGCGGGTAAGTGTTTCCTGCACGTCCTTGGGCAGATCGGCGCGCAGCCGGTTGGCTTCCTCGACCCACAGCTTCATCGAAGCGGGCGAGTTGGCAATGACTAGCGATTGCAGCCCATCCGGCCGCGTTACCGCATATTCGGCACCCAGCATGCCACCCCAGCTCTGGCCAAGCACATGAAAGCCCGACCGCATGCCGAGGTGATCGACAAGGTTGTTCAGCTCATCGATGAAAAGCTGGGGCGTCCAGAAATCGGCCCCTTTGTCGGGTAGCAGAGTGGAGTTGCCGCAACCCAGCTGGTCGTAGTGGATGACAGGCCGGCCCTGGAGGGCCAGATGCTTGTAGGAGTCGACGTAGTTGTGCGCGACGCCGGGGCCGCCGTGCAGGATAAATACCGGCGTCTTGCCGGCCTCCAGGTCACCCGAAATTCGATACCAGGTTTCGTAGGCGCCAAAGCCGGCGCGCCCTTCCATACTGCTGATCAAGACATGCCCCTCCCCGGCATTCAAGCAAGCTATACAGTGCTGTCCGGGGTCACAACTGTTTTGTCCGCGTGACCCACTCTTCCAGCATCTGCACGCCGTAGCCCGTCGCGCCCTGCCGGCAGTACGGCCGGTCGGCCTCGGTGAATTCCTGCCCCGCAATGTCGAGATGCACCCAGGGACGATCCTCGGTGAAATGCCGAAGGAACGCCGCGGCATATGGCGCGTCGCCCGCTTCGAGATCCTTGGCGTGGTGCCGTAGGTCGGCGAATGGCGACTGCAGTTCTTCGTCATAGGCACGGTCGAGAGGCATGCGCCAGAAGCGTTCGCCGACCGTCTCGCCGGCCGCCATGATGCCCGCCGCGATGGCGTCGTCATTGCCGAAAAGCCCCGCGAAAATCTTGCCGAGGCCGCGCGTCACCGAATAGGTCAGCGTAGCAAGGTCCACGATCGCAGCAGGCTGGAAACGGGTAGCGGCATAGTGGAGGCAATCGGCCAGCAGCAGTCGGCCCTCGCAATCGGTATCGAAGACCTCCACGGTCTGGCCCGACAGTGTGGTGATGATGTCGCCCGATTTGAACGCCTTGCCCGAGGGGAGATTTTCGGCAATGCCCAGCACGCCGACCGCATGGACCGGGCTGCCCTGCCGCGCCAGCGACAAGATGAGGCCCGCAACCGTGGCCGCCCCGGCCATGTCGCCCTTCATGTCGAACATCTGAGGGCCGTTCTTGGCGCATAGCCCGCCTGAATCGAAGCAGATGCCCTTGCCGACGAAGGCCAGCGGCGTATCGGCCGAGCCTGGACCGCGATATCGCAGAGCGATGACACGAGGGGGATGGGCAGATGCCGAACCGACCGCCAGCAGCGCGTTCATGCCAAGCCGTTTAAGCTCGGCCTCTTCGAGCACTTCGATCTCTACACCTGCGTCGCGAAGCGGTCCGAGATGCTCGGCAAAGCTGTCCGGATGAAGGTGATTGGCCGGCAGGTTCACCAATGTGCGGGTAAGCTCTACACCCTCGGCAATGGCGTCGATACGAGCCATATGCAGAGAAAGGTCCTGCTCCGAAACGCCGACCAGGCGAATGCGCCAAGCCGCTTCGGCTTCCGCGCCCTTGCGCTGGCGTCGAAGATCGAAGCGGTAGCGCCGCAGGCGCATGCCGAGCGCAAGACGCGCCAGCAACTCCGCAGGCTGGATGGCGCTACCCTCGATCGTGTCGAACACGATGACGGCATCCCCTTCCCGTTCCTCTTCGAGATGAGCCGCCAGCGCTCCGCCAGCACGCATCGCGGACAGCGCACTTACGGTCGCCCCTTCGCCAACCCCCAGCACGACCACCCGCCGCGCCGAAAGGGAGGCCGGCGCCAGAATATCGAGGCATTCTCCATTGGCGCCGGAAAACCGCGGACTGGCGCATGCACGGGTCAGCGCGCCATTAGTGGCTGCATCGAGCGCGGCCGCCCTTTGTCCCAATCCCTGTTGCCCCGCCTTGAGGACCACAATTACCGAGGCATCCGCTGGAATTTCACTCGTGGCTTCAAAGACCGGGACCGGCGACAGGGGCATTGGAAATCTCATTTGCTTTGACGACGCAGCACCTTAGACATCGGTGGGGGCAAGCTGAAGGGCGACAGCAGCGTCAATCTGCTAGGCCACGAGGCCTCGCGGGCTCGGCGGTGTTTCAACAGGCGTTAGGCGCGAAAGCCGCGCGTCGCAGCGACCCGAAATGCTGTCTCTGCTTGTCGACAAGAGGCATTGGTGGTTACCTTCCAGTTGGCCCAACGATGCCTGGGATGCGTAGCCCTGGGATGGTGGATCATGCTCAGTGCCGGTGAAGTCGACGACAAAGCGAAGAGGCTACTCACCCCGAACCGAGCCTGGCTTTATTACCTCGTGTTTGGCGGTGCCTATTCGGCACTCTTCACTCTCGGCGTCTACACGGAAAACAACATCATCCTGTCGCTTGTCTGGCCGGCCAACGCGTTCATGCTGGGCATGCTCGTGCGCTTTCCCTTGTTGGCACGGCCTCCGGGCTGGATCGCTTGTCTTCTCGGCTTCGCGATCGCCATTGCGGCAGTCGGTTATGGGCCTGCCGTAGACGCAGGGTTAGCAATATATAGTTTCGGCGTCGTCGCCATCGGCTACGTCCTCCTCTCCAGCTTCGACCGGTCAGACCAGCGGCTGGAGCGCCCGACCTCAATCCTATACCTTCTTGCCGCCGTGGTGCCCGCATCCCTTTACGCCGGGATCGCGGGCTCGGTCCTGAACGGCCCAGTGTTCAGTACCCCGCCGACTGTCAGCGCTTTTCGGTATTGGTTTTCGGTCGAGCTTTTGAACCAGCTTGCCTTCTTGCCAATGATCCTGGCTTTCCCAGAGGATCGTCATTGGGCGCGGCAACTGCCCTTGACCCTACACGATCAGGCGCCGATCATCGTCCTGGCGCTCTCGGCTGTTGTAGGCATATTTTTTGGAGGAATGGCCGCCTTCGCCTTCCCGGTCCCGGCTCTACTCTGGTGCGCGATTTCCTATCGCGTTTTCCTCACGGCGTTGCTGACATTCGCGTTCTGCGCATGGGCGGTCATCGCGACGACAATGGGCTATATCGACGTCTCGAATCTCAGCCAATCGACGGTCCTGTCGATCAGCATGGGCGGTGCGCTCATCACATTGGGCCCGCTCATCATCTCGACCACGACGGCGACGAGGAACGAGGTTCTCGACCAGCTCAGATATCTCGCCGCCGAGCGCGAGATCGTTTCCAATGAGCTCGAGCATCGGATCAAGAACCTGTTCGCATTGGTCAACGGGTTGGTCAGCCTGTCCGTGCGGGACAATCCTTCAATGAGGCCGCTTGCGAAGACGCTGAGGGATCGGCTTGTGGCATTGCAGCAAGCGCAAGGTCTTATTTGGACCGGCAGCGCGTCTTCCGCCGCCGCCGGCAAGCTTACTTCGCTAAGGGAACTGATCGCAGTGCTGCTCAGCCCCTATCAGGGCGATGCGGACAGCCGATTTGCCATCTACGGCGACGACGCTTTCGTCGATACCGGGATTGTGACCCCCCTTGCCCTCGTTTTCCATGAACTGGCAACGAATTCGGTCAAGCACGGCGCCTTGGGTGACCCGACTGGCATGCTGGAGGTCCACATCAGGCGCGACATCGATGAGTTGCGCATCAAGTGGACAGAGAAGGTCTCCCGGCCGAATGACCCACCAGGCATCACCGCCACCGGGTTTGGCTCGAAGCTCCTGGATCTCACGATCAAATCGCAATTGCGAGGAAGCTACAGCCGCACCTGGACCGCGGGACGTATGGACATCGAGATCAACCTGCCCGGCAAGCTGTTCCACGCCGTCCCGCACGAGCCGGGCGATCTCGCCCAGGAGAGCTGACAGCTCTTCGCGGGCGGTCAGCCAACTACCCCGTTCTGTTCAGAGTTTCAGCGCGACCTTTCGGGCGAGCAGGCCTTGCGGTGCAAAGAGCAGCACGCCGATGACCAGCAGGATGGTGAAGGCATCGCGGTAGCCAAGCAGGTTCTCGGGGAGATAGGCCTGCAGCAGGACTTCGATGAAGCCGAGCAGGAAGCCGCCTGCCACCGCGCCAGACAGGCTGCCCAGGCCGCCGATGATGGCCGCGATGAACGCCTTGAGCACCGGCAGGAAGCCCATCAAGGGATCGACGCTGCCGCGCTGCGCCACCCAGAGCACGCCTGCCACGCCGGCAAGCAGGCCCGAGATGGCGAATGCGGTGGCGACGACTGCGTTGGCGCGAATTCCCATCAGCCTGACGATGGCAAAGTCTTCCGAGGCGGCGCGCATCGCGCGGCCCAGAACAGTCGTACGCAGGAAGATGTTGAGCCCGACCAGCATGACGACTGTCATGAGGATCGAAATGGCCTGGATGATGCCGATATGCAGACCGGCGATCTCAATCGTCCCCGAAAGGCTCATCGGCATGGGCACGGGCTTGGGCCGGGCCGAGACAAAATTCTGGAACAACACGCGCAAGATGGCGCTGACGGCAAAGCTCGTCAGAAGCAGCGTCGTGCCGCTTGCGCCACGCACGGGCCGGAAGGCGATCCGCTCCATCAAGAGCACCAGCACGACTGCCACGACAATGGCGACGATCACAGCCACGCCGAAGGGCAAGCCGGCGATCAGCGCAAAGCACATGCCGTAGCCCGCGGCTGTCATTAGCTCGCCATGAGCGAAATTGATCAGCCCCATGATCGAAAACACCACGGCAAGGCCGAGCGCCAGCAGGGCATAGGTGCCGCCAAGGCTGAGCGCATTGACCAGTTGTTGCAGGAAAATATCCATGTTCCGGCTCTTCTTTCCTTGGCCCTGCCGTCACGCGCCGAGATAGGCGCCCTGAATTTCGCTGGAATCGCGCAGCTCCGCCGCCGTGCCCGAAAGCACGATCTTGCCGTTGGCCATCACATAGCCCGCATCGGCGATTTCGAGCGACAACGAGACGTTCTGCTCGACCAGCAGAATGGTGAGGCCCTGCGCGCGCAGCCCCGCGATGAGTTCGAAGATCATGTCGACCACCTGCGGTGCGAGACCAAGCGAAGGCTCGTCGAGCAAAAGCAGATCGGGCGAGGACATCATGGAGCGCGCGATGGCCAACATCTGCTGTTCGCCGCCCGACAGCGAACCCGCCTTCTGGTGCAGGCGCTCCTTCAGGATCGGAAACCGGCTCAGCATGTCTTCGCGAACTTCGCCGATGGCGCCGCGCGCGCTATGCACGGCCCCGCCGAGCAGCAGATTTTCGTCGACGCTGAGGCTCGGGAAAATCCTGCGCCCCTCTGGGGTCAGGGTCATGCCCATGCGCACGATCTGTTCCGGCGCGAGGCCCGAAATGTCGCGTCCGCCAAAGAGGACGCTGCCCGCCTTTTTCGGAGCGAGGCCGACAAGCGCGTTGAGGGTGGAGCTTTTGCCCGCCCCATTCGCGCCAAGCAGCGTTACGATCCGGCCCTTCGGGACGACGAGATCGACGCCTTTCAGAGCTTCTACCGGGCCATAGGCGACACGCAGGCCCTTCACTTCCAGCAAGGGAGCCGTCGCGGAATTCTGGTTCGCATTCATCAGGCAAGTCCCTGCCGTCAATCACCGGTTGGAGGCCCCCTCCCGCGGCGCAGGAAGGGGAAGAGACGATCAGGGAGCAGGAACGTCGGCCGCGTCGGGCACGCCCTGCCCGACCAGCGAGCGGTTGCCGCCGTCGATGCGGACGAGAGCGACCGAGCGCAACGGCATGCCCTGCGTGCCGGCATAGCTGATGGAGCCGGTGACGCCCTCGACGCCTTCGAGCGAAGCAATGGCATCGCGGATCGCCGGGGCCTCGGTGCTGTCGGCTTTGGTGACCGCGGCATCGATCACCTTGCCAAGATCGTAGCCGTTGGCGATGTAGACCGTGTCCGGGTCCTGCCCGAACTTCTCCTTGTACTTGGCGTTGAAGGCAGCGAGCGGGCTTCCCTCGGTGGCGAAACCGGCCGTGGTGAAGACCACGCCATCGACCAGCGAGCCGAGGCCGAAGGTGGTGGGCGAGTCGATGCCGTCGCTGCCGAGGATCGGCGTATTGACGCCCGCACCGCGCAGCTGGCGGATGAAGGCGGGGAAATCCGGTTCATAGGCCGCCGTCATGATGACGTCCGGCGCGGGATCGAGCGCCTTGATCTTGGTGACCTCGGCGCTGAAATCCTGCTGGCCCATGCTGAAAGTGCCCTCGCCAAGAACTTCGCCGCCCTTGGCCTTGAAGGCAGTGGCGAAATATTCCGGCAGCTTCAGCGTGTATGCGGTGTCGGGCGACTTCAGGACATAGGCCTTCTGGTAGCCTTTTTCCCTGGCATATTTGGCAAGCACGGCCGCCTGCACGTTGTCGGCCGGATAGTTGCCGAACATGTAGTCGCCCACCGCCAGCGTCATGGTCGGCGTGGTGGCGCAGAAGGAGAAGGTCGGGATCTGGGCAGCTTGCGTGATCTGACCTGCCGCGATCGAAGGATCGGCGTCGCAGGGCGTGATCAGGATCTTGATGCCATCATCGACGAGTTCCTGCGCCACGAGCGCGGTCTGGGCCGCGTCGGAGCGGGTGTCCTTCGCCACGAGCTTGATCGGATACTTGCCGGCGATGCCGCCCTTGGCGTTGATCTCATCCACCGCCATCTGCAGGCCCTTCAGCGACGGCTGGTCGTAGGGCGCCAGGCCGCCCGTCTGTGCCGTCGCCAGTCCCACCAGCAGATCCTCCGCCATGGCCGGGAAAGCGGTGCCCGCAAGAAGAGCCGCAAGGCTCGCAACTTTCAGAACCATCTTCATGTTTGTCGTTCCCTTTTGGTTATTCATGCAAGCCCGCCAGCCGCATGCGGCTGAAGTGCGGCGGCGGAAGGCTCGTTTTGTGAGGCGGTGGCCGGCTTTCCCGAACGCTTGCGGCCGATATAGGCTTCGACAACGGCGGGATTGGCCTGGATTTCGGCGGGCGTGCCCATGGCGATCTGCTGGCCCTTGTTGAGCACGACGACCACATCGCAAAGCCGCATGATCAGCTTCAGATCGTGCTCCACGACCAGCAGGCCGAGCTTGTATTTGTGGCGGATGCTGTCGAGCACCTGCATCAATTCCTGCGTTTCGGCGGGATTCATGCCGGCCGCGGGCTCGTCGAGCAGCAGGTAGCGCGGCTTGAGCGCCAATGCGCGTGCGATCTCCAGCCGGCGCTGCGCGCCATAGGAAAGCGTCCCGGCAAGACGGTCCGCAAAATCGGCGAGCCCCACTTCGGCCAGATAGCAGAGAGCGAGCGCTTCGGCGTCCTCGCCCGCAGCGGCGACCGCGCTTGCGGCGACGGTCACGTTCTCCAGCACGGTCAGGTTCCTGAACAGGCGGATATTCTGGAAGGTACGTCCGAGGCCGGCCTTCGGCACGGTGTAGGTCGGCATGGACACGACGTCGCGTCCGTCGATCAGCACCTTGCCCGAAGAGGCCGGCACGACACCGGAAACGCAATTGATAAGTGTGGACTTGCCCGCCCCGTTGGGGCCGATCAGGCCTGTCACCCGGCCGGGGACAATATCGAAGCTGGCATTTTCAAGGGCGACGAGGCCCGCGAAACGACGACCCACATTGTCGACCTTGAGCGAGGTGTCGCGATCCGGCGCGGCCGCGGCCGGAACTTCGGCGGCTTTCGCCTGCCCGCCCAGGCGGCGCAGGAAAGGAAGCTTTTCGTCGATCTCTCGCACGCCCATGAGGCCGTCTTGCAGACGATACATGACGATGAGGATCGCCAGGCCGATACCGATATCAGTGAGGCCGAAGACGGTCGGCAGGCTGAGGAAGCCCAGGTCGACTCCGCCTTCGAACTTCCGCAGCACTTCGACGATGAGCATGATGGTTGCCGTCCCGACCACCGCGCCGGAAACCGTCGAGATGCCGCCCAGGATGAGCATGGCAAGCAGCATGAAGGTCAGGTTGAAGTAGAAATCCTTCGGCGAGAAGGCGCCCAGGAAATGGGCGAACAGGGCGCCCGCCGCTCCCGCCAGCATCGCGCCCAGAACCCAGGCGCAGAAGCGATGCAGGCGCACATTGACGCCGACCGCGGTCGACGCGATCTCGTCCTCGCGCGAGGCGCGCAGCTTCAGCCCGGAATTGGAGTCCCGGTAGATGCGGGCAATGGCGACCGCCAATAGCGCACATGGCAGCGCCACCCAGATGTCGACCGCGCGCGGCACGCCAAAGAATGTCTGGCTGCCGCGCGTGATATCGGCCGACGCCACCAGCACCACATGCACGATCACCAGGAAGCCGAGCGTACAGATTGAGGCAGAGGAGCCGCCTAGGCGCGCCACGGGCACGCCGATGACGACGGCCACCACCGCCACCACGAGAATGGCAACGAGAAGCGCGAGCGGAAAGGACATGCCCCAGCCCGCGAGCCATTCCGGCAGATGCGGCAGCGCCGTCTTCTGCACCACCGGGTTCATCGTCAAAAGGCCGGAGGCATAGGCGCCGAGCGCCATGAAGCCCACATGGCCGAAGGACATGATGCCGGAATTGCCGCTGTAGATGCCGAAGCCGAGAACGGCGATCAGGTTGATGAGAAACAGCGTCACGAGACGCTGGCCACTGCCTGGCAAGAAAAGGGCGGCCAAGACCGCTATGAGTGCAATGGGAAGCGCGACCGCAACAATGCCGACGACGGTTGAACGCTTGATGCGCACCATCCCACTTCTCCCATTCCATGGGGCCATTTCTTGTTCGGCCCGTTCCCTGTTTTCGAAACTTAACCGCACTTTTTGGAATGTCAATCTTGTTTCATTTTTTCTTCTCTGATAGCAATTATGTAACAAAATGCATAATCGGCTTCGTGCCGAGGGGAAGAAGCGAGATGGGTATTCGAGACCGCCTGACGGACGGCGCCATTGCGTTTACGCGATCGGAATTGAAGATCGTCCGGCAGCTCCTGTCCAACTACCCGGCGGCGGGACTGAACACGGTCGCCCATCTGGCCGCCACCGCCAGCGTCAGCAATCCCACGGTCGTGCGCTTCGTGAACAAGCTCGGCTACGAAGGCTACCCGGAGTTCCAGAGCGCATTGCTGAACGAGGTGCAGGAGCGGATGAGCTCGCCGCTCTCGATGCTCGACACGCGCAAACCCTCGCTCGCGCAGGACAATTTCTACCAGCACTTCCTCAATGCCAGCATCCACGCGCTGGAGACGTCGAAGACCATGCTGCCCGCGCATGATTTCGAGATGGCGGTGGAAGCCGCTGCCGATCTCAACATGCGCGTCCACTGTCTCGGCGGTCGCTTCAGCGGCTTTCTCGCCGGACTCTTGTGGGCCCACATGAAGCAGCTGCGCGCCGAAGCGCGCTGGATCAACGGCGCGCAGGCCGATCAGGTCGACCAGCTCGTCGATCTCGGCAGGAAGGACGTGCTGTTCGTCTACGACTACCGGCGTTACCAGATGGACACCATCCGCTTTTCGCGGCAGGCGGCCGAACAGGGCGCACGCATCATCCTGTTCACCGACCGCTGGCGCTCGCCCATTTCCGAATTCGCCTCGGTCACGCTGACCGCGCCGGTCGACACCGTGTCGCCTTACGACACCATGGTGCCCGCCATTGCCCAGACCGAGGCACTGATCGCTGCGCTGACGGCCCGGCTGGCGCACCGCTCGCGCGACCGGATCGAACGGCTGGAAGCGGTGCGCCGCGCCTATGCGATCACCGAAGACGCGCTCAATCCCTCCGCCGGCAAGGGCGGTCAAACCAGTTAGAGCCCACCACGACGGGCGACATTCCAATCTCAGAGGAGGACACGATGGCAGCCATCGAAGTGCAATACGGTAAGGATCTCTTGCGCCGCGACAGCGCCTATGAAGCGGGCATGACCTCGGTCCTGTTCGTGGACATGCAGCGCATCTGGTGCGAGCCGAATCTCGATCCGACCCATCCGCAGGACGTCAACAGCTACTACCACCGCCGCCTGCGCGAACTGGTCATCCCCAACCAGGTGCGGATCCTGGAAGCGGCGCGCGCTGCCAAGTGCGACGTGCTGCACACGATCATCGAGAGCCTGACGCTGGACGGCCGCGACCGTTCGCTCGACCACAAGCTTTCCGATATGCATGTACCGAAGGGCTGCCCCGAGGGTCGCGTGATCGATGCGCTTGAGCCGATCGACAACGAGATCATCCTGCCCAAGACCTCCTCGGGCGTCTTCAACTCCACCAATATCGACTATGTGCTGCGCAACCTGAACACGCGCTACCTGATCATCGCCGGCGTCGTCACCGACCAGTGCGTAGACATGGCAGTGCGCGACGCCTCCGATCGCGGCTACCTCGTGACGGTCGTGAGCGACGCCTGCGCCACCTACAGCCAGGAACGCCACGAGGCCGCGCTGCGCGCCTATTCCGGCTACTGCTGGATCACCGACACGGAAACCGTCCTCGAGCGCCTGCGCGCCCTCAAGGCCTAAGCGACAGCGGCCCGCACATCACAAGAGTGGAAATCATGCACCAGGAACAACGGACCGCAGCGGCGGACGATTTGATGGAACTGGCAACCTTCGTCACCACCGACATTGCCGGCATCACGCGCGGCCGCAGCTTCGCTGCAAGAGAAATCGACGATTACCTGCGCAAGGGCGTCGGCTGGGTGCCGGCCAATCTGGCGCTCACGCCTTTCGACCTGATTGCCGATCCCAATCCATGGGGGTCGGCGGGCGACCTGCGCCTGATGGCCGATCCCGAAAGCAAGGCGCGCGTGACGTGCCTGCCCGGCGAAACGCCGCTTCATTTCTACCATGCCGACATCACCGACCTCCAAGGCAAGGCCTGGGAATGCTGCGTGCGCAGCTTCCTCAAGTCGACGGTGGCGGACTTTGAAAAGGAAGCCGGCTTGCGCGTCATCAGCGCGGTGGAGCAGGAGTTCCAGATCATCGGCGCCGACTGGCCGCAGGCCCCCTCCTTTGGCCTGCGCGCACAGCGGCGGACGGGCGCCTTCGGCCCGATGCTCATGACGGCTCTCAAGGAAGCTGGCGCTGAGCCGGAAATGTTCCTGCCCGAATATGGCAAAGACCAGTTCGAGGTGACCTGCCGCCCTGCCCCGGCGCTGGCAGCCGCTGACCGCGGGGCGACGATCCGCGCCGTAACTCGGGAAGTCGCCGCGCATTTCGGCTGGCATGCCAGCTTTGCGCCAAAGATCGCGCCCAACGGCGTCGGCAACGGCGTGCATCTGCATGTCAGCTTCACCGATCTGGACGGCAATCCGGTCACCTTCGATCCGGCCCGTCCGGGACGGCTGTCGAAAGTCGCCGGTTCCTTCGCTGCCGGCGTCATCCGCCATCTGCCGGCGCTCGTTGCCTTCACTGCACCGTCGGTGCTCTCCTACATGCGTCTCGTTCCGCATCACTGGAGCGCTGCTTTCACCTGCCTGGGCGAGAAGAACCGCGAGGCGACGCTGCGCATCTGCCCGACGCTGGACCTGCCGGGAAGCAATCCGGCAAAGCAGTTCAACATGGAGTTTCGAGCAGCAGACGCCTGCGCAAGCCCGCATCTGGCACTTGCCGTCGTGCTGCGCGCGGGGCTCGAAGGCATTCGCGAGGGGCTCGAGCAACCGCGGCTCGTCAACGCGGACCCGTCGGATATGAGCGCCGACGAACAGGCAAAGCTCGGCATTCGCCGCCTGCCGGCCAGCCTTGCCGAAGCGCTGGAGACGCTGAAGGCTGACACGACCGTCACCGGCTGGTTCCCGAAAGACTTCCTCGACTGCTATTTCGCGATGAAGAACAAGGAGATCGAGATCGTCGGCGACCTTCTGCCGGACGAACTCTGCACGCGCTATGCGGCGGTCTATTGAACGAGGCCGCCATGCAGACTTCAACGGCAGCCCAGGCTGCAACCGCGCCGCGTCACGACCCGGCCAAACCGCTCCTCGCCATTGACGAGCCGCCGCCCTATGCGGTCGTCAATCCCGACGGTGAATCGCCCTTCCTGCTGCTCTGCGAGCATGCCTCGAACCGCATTCCGCGCGCGCTCGGCGATCTTGGCGTATCGGAGGCCGAGCGCCAGCGGCACATCGCATGGGACATCGGCGTCAGCGCGCTCGCCCAGCATCTGAGCCGCACACTCGATGCGCCGCTGTTCATGGCCAACTATTCGCGACTGGTCATCGACTGTAACCGGCCGCTCCACGTGCCTTCCGCCATACCGGAAATCAGCGAGAAGACCGAGATTCCCGGCAATTTCGATCTGTCGGAAGAAGAGCGGCAGCAGCGCATCGAGACGTTTTTCACGCCCTTTGCCGATGCGGTCGCGCGACGGCTCGACCGGCTCCAGGCCAAAGGCAAGCGCCCCTTCGTGGTGGGCGTGCACAGCTTCACCCCGGTCTATTTCGGCAAGTCGCGGCCATGGCACGCCGGCATTCTCTACGGGAAGGCCACCGAGTTCGGCCACTCGCTCATCAACAGCCTGAAGCGCGACAGCACCTTGGTGGTGGGCGACAACGAGCCCTACAACATCGATCCGGAAGAGGATTATACGGTGCCCGTGCATGCCGATGCGCGCGGCTTTCCAGGGGCGCTGATCGAGGTCCGCCACGATCTCATCGATACGCTCGAAAGCGTCGAGGCTTGGGGCCACCGGCTTACTCGTTGCCTCACTGAGGCTCTGGAGGCCAGCAAGCCATGACGGACCTCTACGCACGGGACGAAAAGGCCATCGGCACGTTGCAGAAGCTGCGCTTCTTCCCGCTGGCAGCGACGGGCGGCGAAGGATCGCGTCTCATCGAGCGAAACGGCCGCCGGCTTATTGACCTTTCCGCCACCTGGGGCGCGGCAAGCTTGGGCTACGGGCATCCGGCTGTCGCCAAGGCCGTCTCGGCGGCAGTCGCTTCTCCGGCGGGCGCCAGCATTCTTTCGGCCAGCAACGAGCCGGCAGTGGCTCTGGCCGAGCGTCTTCTCCAATCCTTCCCTGCCAAGGGCGACCAAAAGGTATGGTTCGGCCATTCGGGATCTGATGCCAACGAAACCGTCTTCCGGGCGGTGACGAAAGCCACGGGCCGTAAGGGCATCATCGCCTTTGCCGGCGCCTATCATGGCTGCACCACCGGCTCGATGGCGGTTTCCGGCCACAGCGTCCAGGCGGATGCACAAAAGGCGGACGGCCTGATCCTGCTGCCCTACCCCGATCCCTATCGCCCCTATCAGGGTGATCCGTCGGGCGATGCCGTACTGGCGCTCCTGAAGGAACGGTTGCAAAACACTTCCGAGCCGGTCGCCGCCGCCTTCATCGAGCCGATCCAGTCCGATGGCGGGCTGATCGTGCCGCCCGAAGGTTTTCTGCGCAAATTCGCGGAGATCTGCCGCGAGCATCAGATCCTCATAGTCTGTGACGAGGTGAAGGTCGGCCTCGGGCGCACCGGCAAGCTGCATTGCTTCGAGCACGAAGGCTTCGTGCCGGACATTCTGACGCTCGGCAAAGGACTGGGCGGTGGTCTTCCGCTGTCAGCCGTCATCGCCCCGGCTTCCATTCTCGACTGCGCGAGCGCCTTTGCCATGCAGACCCTGCACGGCAATCCGGTGTGCTGTTCGGCAGGTCTGGCCGTGCTCGATACGATCGAGGGCGAAAGCCTCGCGGATGCGGCCGAACGAAAGGGCGAAAGGCTGCGCGAAGGTTTTCGGCAACTGGCGGCGCGCCATCCGCTCATCGGCGACGTGCGCGGACGCGGACTGGCCTGCGGGGTGGAGCTTGTCAGCGATCGCGAAACCCGCACGCCGGCGAAACGCGAAACGGCGAAGCTGGTCTATCGCGCCTATGAACTCGGCGTCGTGCTCTACTACGTCGGCATGAATTCCAACGTTCTGGAACTCACGCCACCGCTCACGATTTCCGAAGCGGAAATCGACGATGCACTCGCCGTTCTCGATCAGGCATTCGAGGATGTCGAACAGGCACGCGTCGACGAAGGGGTGCTGGGACGCTTTGCCGGCTGGTGAAACCGGGCCCCCTGATCACACCACGCGAGGGCACGCTTATCTCTTAGCCAGCGTGCCCCGCATCACCGTCGGCAAATCACTTCTCTAGGCTCTGCTTCGCCTTCGCGTGCCACTCGAAGTCGATGGAACCCTCTTCGGCTTTGTGAAAGAACTGCGAGCACACGAGCCAGCCTTTGAGCGGGCGCAACAGCGCCATGCAGCTCAGCACCGTCAGCGGCAGTGTCGTGAACAGATGCGCCCAGAGCGGAAGGCCGAACGTCACCTGGAACCAGACACCGAAGCCGAGCGCCGGCACGGCGGCGATCGTCATCGCAAAGAAGGCGGGGCCATCGGCAGGATCGGCAAAGGAATAGTCCAGCCCGCAAACCTCGCAGCGCGGCGCGAGCTTGAGGTAACCCGAAAACAGCCGACCCATCTGGCAGCGCGGGCAAAGCCCCTGGATGCCGGTTTTCATGGGGTTGTCGGTGGGAGTGAAGCCTTCGGCCGAATATCTGCTCTGTGTCATGATCGCCTCTGTCGCGGCGGCGTGAAGCATGGTCAGCGCGCCGCTCATGCTCCATACATATGACTCAAACTGCGGCCTCGCAATCAGATTCTGCATATAAAAGACATACAATTATTGCATGCAGGCAATATTGTATGCATAATTGTCGCAAGGCAATGTGCCACATGGGCCTTTTGGCCTCGGTCCGTCGACATTCGCAGCATGAGCGCAGATCGATCCATGTACGCCAGCATCACGCAATCGCTTCAGCCCCGCGACTTTCACGACCGGATCTATGCCGGTGAGGTGCTTCGGCTCGGCGAACTCCAGCCTATGCATGAGCTGGTCGACTTCACCCGTGCCTTCCTCGAAGAGGCATTAGCACCCTTCTCACCCGTCGAGATTCACAGGTACCTGTCGCACCAGCAGCAGACCGAGCGCTTTGGGCAATTGCAGCGCGATTTTTCTCGCTCGCCCGAGGTCAAGCGGCTTTGGCGCGCGGTTTTCGAGGCGGCGGGGCTCGACGCGGGAGGGCTCGCGCGCGACAGCCTCTATCTACGCTTCCAGCCACACCAGGACCCGGACAACGTCGTGCCGCGCGCCCGCAGCACGGCGACCATAGCCTTCCATCGCGATACCTGGGGCTCGAACCTCTATGCGCAAACGAACTGGTGGGCGCCGATCTACGAAATCGACGCCGGCCGCACATTCGCGATCTACCCCTCGCTATGGGATCGCCCGGTCGCCAACACCAGCGCTGGCTTCGACCTGGCCGCCCTTTTGGAGCGATCAAAGGCCGGCGGGCGCAACGCGGTCGATGCCGACGAGGCAATCCCTCATCTCGCTGAGCAACTGCAGGTAGCCGATGCGACGCCGGTGGTGATCACACCCGGCGAGATCATCGCCTTTTCCAGCGCGCATGCCCATGCCGGCGTGCCGAATTCGACCGGGCTGACGCGCATCTCGCTCGAAACCCGCACGCTGTGGATCGATGATGTGCGCGAGGGGCGCGGCGCACCCAATGTCGACGGCCATGCGCCGTGGATGTCGCCAGGCATGTTCCGCCGCGTGAGCGACGAGGTGCCTCTCAACGAAATCCTCGGGGTGCCACGCCTCGTGCCCTTCACCGGGCCGTTCCCGCCTGCCCGTCACACCACCATCGACGACATGGCCGATTGCTGATCGAGCAGTTCGGCAATCCGCTCCAGGCTGATCGAGAGCGAGGCGCGATCCGGGGCGGCGCCTAGGCCGAGGCGGACGGCATCAGGCGCCGAGCCGCCAACCGAAAAGGCATCGCTGGTGACGACGCCTATGCCGACCGAGCGCAAGCGCGCGGCAAAATCGGCGCGGCTCCAGTGGCCCGGAAGCTTCAGCCAGGCGTGAAAACCCTCGGTGTTCGTCTGCACCAGTTCCGCTGGCAAGGTCTGTGAAACGATCCCCTGCCGCTCGCGCGCCTCCGTCCGGATCGCCGCGAGCACCGAATGCGCCGTCCCGTCTTCGATCCAGCGTGTCGCGATGGCCATGGTCAGCGGAGAGGCCATGCCTGCCGTCGCGCGGATCGCGCCTGCAAGCCGGGCGAGGCTCTGGCCTTCGGGAACAACCACATAGGCCACGCGCAGGGCCGGGGCGACGCATTTGGCAAGGCCCGCGATGTGATAGGTGATGTCGGGCGCCAACGCCGCAAAGGGCGCCACTGGATTGAGCGGCAGCGCGCCATAGGCGTCATCCTCGATGATGAGCACATTGTGTTCGCGCGCAATCGCGACTATGCGCTTGCGTCGAGCCAATGACAGCGTCGCCGTCGTCGGGTTGTGCAGCGTGGGATTGCAATAGAGCGCTTTCGGCGCGCGCTCGCGGCAAAGCTCTTCAAAGGCCTCCGGGATAAGCCCTTCAGCATCCATCGCAACGCCGGCAACACGCAGGCGCAGATGCTCGGCAGCCGCCAGAAAACCCGGATAGGTTAGCGCTTCGGCGCAGATGGTTTCACCGGGAGCGGCCAGCGCCCCGAGCAGCGCAAGCATCGCCCCTTGTGCGCCCGGACAGACCAGCAGCCGGTCGGGGCCGATCTCGCCGAGCCGCGGCGCCAGCCAGGCAGCGCCCGCCGCCCTGTCGCGCGACGTGCCCCCGGCCTCCTGATAGCGCATCAGAAGCTCGATGCCTTCGCCGGCCTGCAGGCCGGAAATCCCGTCCCACATCCGCCCGGCCAACTCGGCATCGTCGAAACGCGGCGGCAGGTTCATGCTCATGTCGATGAGCCCGGTAACCGCTGCTGCCTTGTCGGCCCGGCGCCTTGCCCGCACATAGGTGCCCTGCCCGACGCGCCCCTCCACCAGGCCGCGCTTTCGCGCCTCGGCATAGGCACGGCTGACGGTCGTGAAATCTATGCCAAGCTGCTCGGCCAGAACCCGCTGCGGCGGCAGGCGAAAGCCGGCAGCCAGCCGGCCGGACGCGATATCCGCCGACAGCGCATCGGCAATCGCCAGATAGAGCGGGCCGTCGGCCTTGGAGATGGAAGGCGACCAGTTCATGGACATCGCACCGAAATTGTCGTCATCATAGGTGCATATATATGCACAATGTATGCCGAAGGCCATGCACCAGCCGCCACGCGCTTGGGCAAAACACAGAAGCTGATCGTCGCTCTTCGGGCACGCTCCAGCAATTTCATTGCACAGCGTCTAGCGATCGATCCTGTCGCTGTTCAGAAGTTAACCAACAAGCCCAGTTGCACAAGATCGGGCCGCGCTCTTCAGAACGCGGCCCGTCGTTATGGTTCGTACCTCTCGGTCCTACACCTCGCGGCGCAGGGATGCCGGCACTCCTTCGTGTCGCAGGACCGAATGATAGCGACCGTAGGTGAAATAGATCACAAGCCCGATCAGCAGCCATACGATCAGCCGCAGCCAGGTTTCCCAAGGCAGCCCGACCATCAGGAGCAGGCAGAACAGGATGCCCAGTACCGGCACCACCGGCACGCCGGGAGTGCGGAACGGCCGGGCAATCGCAGCATCGCTCTTGCGCAGGAAGATGACCGCGCCGCAGACCAGCACGAACGCAAACAGCGTGCCGATGCTGACCATCTCACCCAGTATGCCGATAGGGGTGAGAGCAGCCACGATCGCGACGACTGAGCCGATCAGTATCTGGCTCTTCCAAGGGGTCTTGCGGACGGGATGAACCTGGGCAAACACCGGTGGCAAGAGGCCGTCGCCGGCGATGGTGAAGAAGATGCGGCTCTGGCCGTAGAGCAGCACCAATATGACCGTCGTCAGGCCAGCCAGGGCACCGATCTTGATCAGCACCGAGAACCACGTCAGCCCGATGACATCGACGGCCCTGGCGATCGGGTCAGCAACGTTCAGCTCCTGGTAGGGAACGATGCCGGTGAGTACCGCCGCAACCGCGATATAAAGCACCGTGCAGATCGCAAGCGAACCCAATATGCCGATCGGCATGTCTCTCTGTGGGTTCTTGGCCTCCTGGGCGGCGGTCGAGACCGCGTCGAAGCCGATGAAGGCGAAGAACACCACCGCCGAACCGCGCAGTATGCCGCTCCAGCCGAAATGACCGAACTGGCCGGTGTTTTCGGGGACGAGCGGATGCCAGTTGGCGGATGAGACATAGGCCGAGCCGATCAGGATGAAGGCAAGAACGACTACCAGCTTAACGGCGACCATGATGTTGTTGATCCGGGCCGATTCCCTGGTGCCCATCACCAGCATGTAGGTCAGCACGGCAACGATGAAGGCGGCCGGCAGGTTGACGATGCCGTAAACCACCGTGCCGTCGGCAAGCTTGTCAGCGACCGTGCCTGGCGCCGCCGCGAGGGCCGGCGGAATGTTGATGCCGAAATTCCTGAGCAGGCTGACGATATAGCCCGACCAGCCGACGGAGACCGTCGCGGCGCCCATGGCGTATTCAAGCACGAGGTCCCAGCCGATGACCCAGGCAACAAGCTCGCCCAGAGTGGCATAGGTGTAGGTATAGGTGCTGCCGGCGACCGGGATCAGCGCCGCCAGTTCTGCATAACAGAGGCCGACAAAGGCGCAGGCGATGCCGCCCAGCACGAATGACAGCATGATGCCCGGCCCGGCAAATTGCGCCGCCGCGGTTCCGGTCAGAACGAAGATACCGGCTCCGATGATGCAGCCTATGCCGAGAGCCGTGATGCTTAGCGCGCCAAGGCTTGGCGCAAGTGTACGAGTTTCCAAGCCGCCGACGATGTCGGCTATCGGCTTTCTGTGCATATAGTCAGCTATGGACATGGCACTCTTCTCCTCCGGAACGGGTGCTCATGCCAAAAGGTCATGCCACCCGAAGGGTGGCGCGGTCGCCTGACGGTGACCACCTTGAATGGCCGTGCCGGAAGATGCCGGTGTTCATTCGGGCCATTCGTTGCCCGGGGTCACTCTTTAAAGCAGCAGGTTTGCCGTTTCGGGCAGATATGATTCTGGCTGGCTGCGCCACAATTTGCGCATTTTGACGAGAACTCGCCAGCACCCCGCAAAGTTCCGCCCACCCGTCAAGCTCGCGAAGTCGTGTAGAGCGCGCGCTCCGCGAGGGTCACAAGCGCATAGGGAACGCCAAAGGACGGCACGGCGTTGGAGTCCTTTCGAGCTGCGGTTTTACATTTCTCGCCAGCAGCTTCTAGTGATCGATGTTGGATATGGGGCGTCGGCCCCGCTTGGACTTGATAGCGCTGTCGGCAACCGCCAGGCGAAGGAGGGTTTCGAGAATGAAAGCATCCATCAAGCGCTGGTTGGTGGCCGCCCTGATCGTGCTTGCCGTGATCGCCGGCTATTACGCCTGGCAGGCAGTCAACAATCGTGGACTTCCGGCGGGCATTGCGAGCGGCAACGGACGCATCGAGGCGGTCGAGATCGACATCTCCACCAAGTCGCCCGGGCGCATCAAGGAGATCCTCGTCAACGAAGGCGATTTCGTCCAGGCAGGCCAGGTCGTCGCCCGCATGGATACCGAACAGCTGGAAGCACAGCTGCGCCAGGCGGAGGCGCAATTGCAGCGAGCGGAGATCGGCGTTCGCACCGCCGAAAGCCTCGTCACCCAGCGTGACGCCGAACGCAAGGCCGCCGACGCCGTGGTGGCGCAGCGCCAAGCACAGCTCGACGTTGCGCAAAAGCGTCTGGACCGCTCCGCCAAGCTCGCCCGCAACAACACGATATCCCAGCAGGTTCTCGACGACGACCGCGCCACAGCCGAAGGCGCCAAGGCCGCGGTTGCAGCCGCGCAGGCCCAGCTTGCCGCCAGCGATGCGGCCGTCAACGCCTCCAAGGCGCAGGTGATCGATGCCAAGGCAACGGTCGATGCGGCCAAGGCGGCCATCGAAAGCATCAATGCCGATTTGAACGACGCCGTGCTGAAAGCGCCGCGCGAGGGTCGCGTCCAGTATCGCGTAGCGCAGGAAGGCGAGGTTCTGTCGGCCGGCGGGCGGATCCTCAACATGGTCGACCTGGGCGACGTCTACATGACGTTCTTCCTGCCCACCGCCGAGGCCGGGCGCATCCAGATCGGATCCGAGGTCCGGCTCGTGCTCGACGCGTTGCCCAAGTACATCATCCCCGCCAAGGCCACCTATGTTTCGGACGTCGCGCAATTCACGCCCAAGACGGTCGAGACCGAGGAAGAGCGGCAGAAGCTGATGCTCAGGGTCAAGGCCCAGATCTCGCCGGACCTGCTGAAGAAATACATCCAGTTGGTGAAGACAGGCCTGCCGGGCGTCGCTTATGTCCGCACCGATCCGAATGTCGACTGGCCCGCCAATCTCCAGGGACCGATTGCGCAATGACGGGTCGGGCGCCCGACGACGCTGTTCTGCCCGCGCCTGCCGCGCGCCTGCAGGCGGTGTCGTTGTTTTTCGGCAGCACCGTCGCGCTCGACGCCGTCACACTCGATATCCCCTCCGGCTGCATGGTCGGGCTCATCGGGCCGGACGGCGTCGGCAAATCCAGCCTGCTGTCGCTCATTTCAGGCGCCAGGGAAGTGCCGAGCGGGCACATCGAGGTGCTGGGCGGAGACATTGCCGACCCAAGGCATCGGCAGGAGGTGTACCCGAAAGTTGCCTACATGCCGCAGGGCCTCGGCAAGAACCTCTATCCGACGCTTTCCGTGTTCGAGAATGTGGACTTCTTTGGCCGCCTGTTCGGCCACGACAGGCAGGAGCGCGAACGGCGCATCACCGAACTCCTTGAGAGCACGGGCCTTGAACGCTTCGCCGACCGCCCCGCCGGCAAGCTGTCGGGCGGCATGAAGCAGAAGCTCGGTCTTTGCTGCGCGCTGATCCACGATCCGGACCTCTTGATCCTCGACGAGCCGACGACCGGCGTCGATCCCCTGGCGCGCCGCCAGTTCTGGGAACTGATCGACGAGATCAGGACGGGCCGCAAGGGCATGAGCGTCATCGTCGCCACCGCCTATATGGAGGAGGCCGCGCGGTTCGACTGGCTGGTGGCGATGGATGCCGGGCGCGTGCTCGCGACCGGTTCTCCGGCCGAACTGCTGCAGAAGACCGGTACGTCCACGCTCGACGCCGCGTTCATCGCGCTTCTGCCCGAGGAAAAGCGCCACGGCTACACGGAGGTGATCATTCCTCCGCGCCCAAAGAGCGATGAGGAAATAGCAATCGAGGCACAGCATCTGACCATGCGCTTCGGCGACTTCACCGCCGTCGACAATGTCAGCTTCAAGATCGAGCAGGGAGAGATCTTCGGCTTCCTTGGCTCCAATGGCTGCGGCAAGACCACGACCATGAAGATGCTGACCGGGCTGCTACCGGCAACGGAAGGCACCGCATACCTCTTCGGCCAGAAGGTGGATACCGGCAATATCGAGACCCGCCGCCGCGTCGGCTACATGTCCCAAGCCTTCTCGCTCTACTCGGAACTTACCGTTCGCCAGAATTTCGAGTTGCATGCCAAGCTCTTCAGCGTGCCGCCGAAGACCATACCCGGCCGCATCAAGGAGATGGCCGAGCGGTTCGGCCTCACCGACGTGATGGATGTATTGCCGGATGCATTGCCGCTTGGCATTCGGCAGCGTCTGTCGCTGGCAGTCGCCATGATCCACGCCCCGGACATCCTCATCCTCGACGAGCCGACCTCGGGCGTCGACCCGGTCGCGCGCGACAACTTCTGGCAGATGTTGTCGGACCTCTCGCGCAAGGACAATGTGACGATCTTCGTCTCAACGCACTTCATGAACGAGGCCGAGCGCTGCGACCGCATTTCGCTCATGCACGCGGGCAAGGTGCTCGTCAGCGCGACGCCGGCGGAAATCGTCAGGAAGAAGTCTGCCTCCACCTTGGAGGAAGCCTTCGTAGCCTATCTTGAGGAGGCCATAGGCGAAGAGAAAGGCGCGAGCCAGCCGGCAATCGTTCCCATCGAGCCGGAACCTCAGCCGCAGAAACAGTCGACCAGCTGGTTTCTCAACTTCCGGCGCATGTTCGCCTATTCGAGGCGCGAGGCACTGGAATTGCAGCGCGACCCCATCCGGGCCACGCTTGCGGTGGTCGGCAGCGTGATCCTGATGTTCGTCATCGGCTACGGCATCAACATGGATGTCGAGAACCTGACCTTTGCCGTCCTCGACCGCGACGACACGACCATCAGCCGCGACTACGTCCAGCAGATTTCCGGCTCCCGCTACTTCATCGAGAAGGACCCCATAATCGATTATGCGGACCTGGACCGAAGGATGCGCAACGGGGAACTGAGCCTGGCGATAGAAATACCGCCCGGCTTCGGCCGCGACGTGGCGCGCGCCAAGGATGTCCAGATCGGCGCCTGGATAGACGGCGCCATTCCCACGCGGGCCGAGACGGTGCGCGGCTATGTGCAGGGCATGCACTCGAAATGGCTGACCGAGCAGGCCCGAAAGCTCTATGGCTCGGCGGCGACGGTCGGCAATTTCCAGCTGGAAATCCGCTACCGCTACAATCCGGACGTCAAAAGCCTGGTTGCGATGGTGCCGGCGGTCATCCCTATCCTGCTGCTCATGATACCCGCGATGCTGTCGGTGCTGAGCGTGGTGCGCGAAAAGGAACTCGGCTCGATCATCAATTTCTACGTCACGCCAACCACCCGGCTGGAATTCCTGCTCGGCAAGCAGATGCCCTACATCGCGCTCGGAATGCTGAACTTTCTCATGCTGACGGCCTTCGCGGTATTCATATTCCGCGTGCCCTTCACCGGCAGCTTCTGGACCTATGCGGCGGCAGCGTTCCTCTATGTCATCGTCACCACCGCGATGGGCTTGGTGATCTCGACATTCATCAACAGCCAGATCGCGGCCATCTTCGGCACGGCGCTGATCACCCTGATCCCGGCGGTGCAGTATTCTGGCCTGATCGACCCGGTCTCCTCGCTGCAGGGCGCGGGCGCATTCATCGGCTCGATCTACCCGACCACCTATTTCGTGACGATCTCGCGCGGCACCTTCTCCAAGGCGCTCGATTTCCACGACCTGGCCGGCGCATTCGTTCCACTCGTCATCGCAATACCCGTTCTGCTGGCGCTCGGTACTGCTCTCCTCAAGAAGCAGGAGGGCTGACGATGCGGCTGGCGAATATCTACCAACTCGGCGTCAAGGAGCTCTGGGGGCTCGTTCGCGATCCCATGCTGCTGGCCCTGATCGCCTATGCTTTCAGCCTGTCGATCTATACCGCGTCCAAGTCGGTGCCGGAGACGCTCAATCGCGCAGCCATAGCGATCGTCGACGAGGATCAGTCGCCGGTTTCCTCGCGCATCATCTCGGCATTCTATCCGCCCTATTTCACCGTACCGACCCTGATCACGCAGTCGCAGATGGACAGCCGGATGGACGCCGGGTTGGACACCTTTGCCCTCGACATCCCCCCAATTTCCAGCGCGACCTCCTGGCCGGCCGCTCGCCCACGATCCAGCTGAACGTCGATGCGACGCGCATGTCGCAGGCCTTCACCGGCGGCGGCTATGTGCAGTCGATCGTCACCGGCGAGGTCAATGAATTCGCGAACCGCTATCGCAGCAACGCGCCGCTGCCGGTCGATCTGGTCCTGCGAGCGCGCTTCAATCCGCAGCTGAACAAGGGCTGGTTCGGCGCCATCAACAACGTGATCTCGTCCATCACCATGCTCTCCATCATCCTGACGGGGGCTGCGCTGATACGCGAGCGCGAGCACGGAACGATCGAACATCTGCTCGTGATGCCCGTGACCCCGCTCGAGATCATGCTGAGCAAGATCTGGTCGATGGGGCTGGTGGTGCTGGCGGCTTCGGCCTTTGCGATTATCGTCGTGGTGCAATGGGCGCTTGCCGTGCCTATACAGGGCTCCATCTGGCTGTTTCTTTTGGGCACCGCCTTGCTGCTCTTTGCAACCACGTCGATGGGCATCTTCCTGGCAACGGTGGCCGGATCGATGCCCCAGTTCGGTCTGCTGCTGATACTGGTGCTGCTGCCGCTCCAGGTGCTTTCTGGAGGCACCACGCCGCGCGAAAGCATGCCTGAAATCATCCAGAACATCATGCTCGCGGCCCCCAACACGCATTTCGTCATACTGGCGCAGGCAGTGCTCTTCCGCGGAGCGGGCATCGATGTCGTGTGGCCGCAGCTCCTGGCGCTGCTGGTCATCGGCGCAGTTCTGTTCGCCTTCTCGCTGCGGCGCTTCAGGAAGTTCCTGAGATAGCCATCGGCGATTGTCGCGCCTGCCCGGCAGCCTAGATACCCTTCATGACCCTCTGCATCTGAAACGGCTTCTGCAGGAGGAAAAGATGGAAGACAAAAAGCCCGAGTCCGATGGCGACCAGACCTACGAGGAACGGGATGCTGTTGCGATCTTTCATGACGAGGCATCGCTGAACAAGGCGATCGACGAGCTGATGCAGATCGGCATCCGGCAGGACGATCTCAGCCTATTGGCGGACGCGAAATCGGTGCCCGGCAAAAACGCCAAGAGCTTGGAAAACAAGGATTTCGTCGAAGACACCAACTATGTCTCGCCAGACTCTCGCACCGAGGGGTTGGCGGCTCTGGCAGCCGTGCCGGTCTATGTCGCCTGTGCCGGAGTGGCCGCCGTGGCGACCGGCGGAGCATCCTTGATCCCGACCATTGCGCTGGTCGCAGGAAGCGGCGTCGCGGCAGGGGCAGTGGGCCTGATGCTTGCAAGAGTCTTTGGAAGGCACCACGCCGAACGTGTCCAGGAGCAGATCGCAAAGGGCGGCTTGCTGCTTTGGGTTCACCTGCCCGACAAGAAGCGTGACAGTAAGGTCACCGAGATCCTCAAGCGGAATGGTGCCAAGGACGTTCACCTGCACGTCGTCAAGCGCAGCTGGGGCGTGTCCGACGTGCCGCTACACGATACCGAACCCGATCCATTCCTGCGTTGAGCCGGAGTGGATCGGCGCCGGTAACGGTCAGCCCTCGCAAGTGGCGGGGGCACTGCCGATCAAGTTAGAAAACTTTTTTCAGTTCGGCTTTCGCCTTGCTCCAGAACGACGCCTTGGGCTCCTTCTGGCAGGCCTCAATGAGGATGGGCGTCACCTTTTCGATGCCGTCGATATTCAGGGTGACCTCATTCGGCTTCTTGGAACCCTGCCGAAAACCTTCGGCCCAGGCGATCACGTTCGGCTTGAAGGAGTCATCGATGCCGTTGAAGTCTTCGCAGGTAACGTCCGTGATCTTCTTTTTGGCCATGTCTTGTTTGGTTTCAGCGGCGAAGCTCATGCTCGAGACGGTCAAGAGTGCGGTTACGATCGATATACCCGTGATCCTGAGAAGCATCTTGTTTCTCCATGGTGCGCCGATCTCGGCTCGTCCCCTCGGCGTCAACAGCTAGCGCGAGGGGCACGGCGGGCAACCCGCCCCACCATCACAACTGAACCTCGCCGACGCCGCTATTTTGCCGGGCTGCCGGATGGATTGTTCAGCGAATGGTCGATGGCGTTCTCCAGCCATTCGTCTTGGGAGATGCCGGCGGCCTTCGCCGCATCGTCGACCCTGCCGAGTATGGCCGGCGCAAGCGGCAGATTGACCAGAACGTCGATCTCGCCGCCACCTGGCCCGGTATAGGCCAGTGCGGCAACCTGGCTCGCAAAACGGCGCAGAAGATCGGTCTTTTCGGTATCGCTCAGACGGGGATCGTTGGCGGCCAGCGGGCAATAAGCCCAGACGAGATGGTCGACGATCATTGCCGGCGGCATCTTTGCGGTCGTGAGGTCGCCGACCATTTCGGCAAGACGCCTGCGAGCGTCGGCGTTGGTCATGTTCTCTTCCAGCCCCTTGGCCGCTGGCAGGTCCTTCGGCGCGTTCGGGGCCTCCTTGTAGGAGCAGACGAAGCCGGCGGCATGTGCGCCCTCGACCGCCATCGGCAGGGCAAAGCCGGTTATGAGCACCGCTGCGAGAAACATCTTGTTGCGCATCTTGCTTCCTTCCTGCGCTGCTGCGGTTGAGGAAAGTCAGTCATGCGTCGGCGACGGCGAAGGCGCCTCCTCTTCGGCTTCGCCGGCCTCGCCTTCGGGCGCATCGGCATAGAGCGGCTTGCGCAGAATATGCGCGTGCCCCCATTCGCGTACCCACTCCATCACCACATAGAGCATCGGAATCAGGAAGATACCGATCGCCGAGGCCGCGATCATGCCGCCGAATACGGAGGTGCCAACGGCTCGCCGGCTCGCCGCGGCCGCCCCCGCGGCGATGACGAGCGGAACCAGGCCGAGGATGAAGGCAAAGCTGGTCATCATCACCGGGCGAAAGCGCTGCCGGGCGCCATGGATCGCCGCCTCATCGAGCGGCATGCCCTCTTCGCGCCGCTCCTTGGCGAATTCGACGATGAGGATGCCGTTCTTGCTGGCCAGCGCGATCAGCACGACGATGCCGATCTGCGCGTAGATGTCGTTGGCGAGGCCGGTCACCCGAAGCGCGACCAGTGCGCCCAGCAGACCGACCGTTACCGACAACAGCACGCCCACCGGGATCGTCCAGCTTTCATAGAGCGCGACGAGGAACAGGTAGGCGAACAGCACCGCCAGACCGAGAATGATGCCGGTCTGCCCCGCCGCCTGCAGTTCCTGCAGCGCGGTGCCCGTCCATTCATAGCCATAGCCGGCCGGCAGGGTTTCCTTGGACACGTCCGACATCGCCGCGAGCGCCTCGCCCGAGCTGACGCCGGGTGCGGCGTTACCGGTGATGCTGGCGCTGCGATAGTTGTTGTAGCGCGTGATGAACAGCGGTCCCAGCTGCTCGCGCGCGTCGACCAGTGCTCGGAGGGGCACCATCTGCCCATGTGAGGAACGCACGAAGATGCGGTAGACATCCTCGACTGTCCGCCTGTCCTGCTCCTCGCCCTCTGCGATGACTTGCCAGGTTCGACCTAGCGTATTGAAGTTGTTGATGAAATAGCCGCCGAGCGTCGTTTGCAACGAAGTGAAGATGTCGATCGGCGAAACACCGAGGCTCAGTGCCTTGTTGCGGTCCACATTGAGGTAGAGCTGCGGCGTATCGGTTGCGAAGGTTGTGAACACGCGCGACAGCTTTGGATTCTGGTTGGCCTTGACGACTAGGGCGCGGGCGACCGAGGCTAGCTCCTGCGGCGAGCGTCCCTGGTGGTCCTCGAGCTGGTACTGGAAACCACCCGAGGTACCGAGGCCGATGATCGGCGGCAGGTTCAGCGAGATGGCAACGGCGCTGCGCAACGACGCCGTACGCCGGTTCACTTCCTTGATCACATCGAAGACCGTGATTTTTTCCTTCACACGCTCATCGAACGGTTGCAACGACACGATCAGAAGACCCGCATTGGACTCCGCAAGCCCGTCGATGAAGCTGAAGCCCGTCACGCTGGTGACATCGGCTACGCCTGGAATTTCCCGCACGTTCTGTTCGATCTCGGAAACGGCAGCCGCTGTGCGGCTCTGGGCGGCGGCGGCCGGCAAGTTAACCTGCACGAAGAACAGGCCCTGGTCTTCCTCCGGCAGAAAGCCGGTGGGCGTGATCTTGTTGAGCAGATAGGCGCCTGCGCCGAAAGCGCCGACAAGCAGGATCGACAGGAAGGCCACGCGAACCAGTCGCCGCACGATAAAGGCGTAGCCGTCGCTGACCTTCTCGATGCCGAGCGACAGCTTGTTCATGGCGCGGCCATAGAGGCTGTCGCCGTGTCCGTGGCCCGGCTTGAGCAGTACCCCGCAAAGCGCCGGGCTGAGCGTCAGCGCGTTGATCGCCGATATCAGCATCGCCACCGAGACGGTCAGCGCGAACTGCGCGTAGAGCGAACCCGTGATACCCGGAATGAAGCCGACAGGCACGAACACCGAAAGCAGCACCAGCGTGATGGCGATGATCGGCGCGGTGATCTCGCGCATGGCCTGCTTGGTTGCCTCCTTGGGCGGCAGCCCGGTTTCGGTCATGACGCGCTCGACATTCTCGACCACGACGATGGCGTCGTCGACGACGATGCCGATGGCGAGGATCATGGCGAACAAGGAAATGGTGTTGGCCGAGTGACCGGTCAGGAGCAACACCGCAAAGGTGCCGACGAGCGACACCGGCACGGCGATGGTGGGGATGAGCGTCGCTCGAAAGTTTCCCAGGAAGAGGAACACCACCACCACGACCAGGATGAAGGCTTCGATAAGCGTCTTGATCACCTCATGGATTGTCGAGGAGACGAAGACGGTCGTGTCATAGGTGATCTTGTAGTCGAGGCCGGCCGGAAAGCTTTCTTTCAACTGCTGCATTGCCTCGCGCACGCCTGCGGCGGCAGAAACCGCGTTCGACCCAGGCGCCTGGTAGACGGCGATGACCGAAGCCGGTTTGCCGTTCAGCCGGCCGATCGTGTCATATGACTGGGCGGCAAGCTCGACACGCGCCACATCCTTCAGCCGCACCAGCGAGCCGTCGGGATTGGCGCGGACCACGATCTGCTCGAATTCCTTGACGGTCGTCAGGCGGCCTTGCGTGGTCAGGTTCAGCTGGATCTGCTGCTGGTCCGTCATCGGCGGCGCGCCCAGCCGGCCCACGGCAGCCTGGACGTTCTGGCTGCTCACCGCAGTCACGATGTCGTTCGGCGTCAGGCCGAGGCTGGTCAGCACATCGGTCTTGAACCAGATGCGCATGCTGTAGTTGAGCGTACCGAAGGACTGCGCCAGCCCGACGCCCGTCACACGAGCCAGCCGGTCGATGACGTTGATGATGCCGTAGTTGTTGAGGAACAGCTCGTCATATCTGCCGTCAGGCGAAAAGAGCGTGATGATCTGCAGAAAGGCCGACGACTGCTTCTTCACGGAGACGCCGACGCGTGTCACTTCCGCCGGCAGGTTGGCTTCGGCCAGTCGCACCCTGTTCTGCACGTTGACGGTATTGAGGTTGGGATCTGTGCCCACCTTGAAGGTGACGGTCAGCGTGTAGGAGCCGTTATTGCCGCTGATCGAGCTCATATAGATCATGTCGTCGACGCCGTTGACCTGCGCCTCGATCGGCTGGGCGACACTGGCCTCGACCGCCTCTGCGTTGGCGCCGGCATAACTCGCAGTGACCGACACCTGCGGCGGAACGATATCGGGGAACTGGGCAACCGGAATGCGCGTCATCGAAATCAAGCCGGCAAGTGCGATGACGATCGCGATGACGATGGCAAGACGCGGTCTGTCGACGAAGATGGACGACAGCATCGCTCACTTCCCCGCTGGCTCGGCCGGCTGGGCGGGCGCGGCTTCAGCAATCGGCTGCGGCACCACCACCTGACCGGGGCGGACGCGCTGCAATCCATCGGTGATGACGGTATCGCCGGCCTTCAGGCCAGACTGGATAACCACGTCGCTGCCGACGGTCTGGCCCTGTGTGACCGAGCGCTGCACGACCTTGTTGCCCTCGCCCACTGTCAGCACATAGTTGCCGCTCTGATCGGTCAGCACGGCCTTCTGCGGGACCAGTAGCGCCTCCACCGGGTTCTTGCTCTGGGCAAGGATGCGGACGAACTGACCGTCCAGCAACGTGTCCTTGGGATTGGGGAATTTGGCGCGGACCGTCAGAGTATCCGTATTGGGATCGACCTTGACCCCGGTATATTCGATGACGCCAACTTCCGGATAAACCATGTTGTTGGACAGGGTGAGGTGCACGGCGATGCCGCCCGTGGTCGCGCTCGCCCGGTCGCCGGCCGTGAATTCAAGAATGACCCTGTCGCTGACCGGAAAGGTCACATAGATCGGGTCCTGGCTGACGATGGTCGCAAGCGGCCCGGCGCTGGGGCCGACCAGCGCGCCGACGCTGAAATTGGCCGCGCTCACACGGCCGTCGAAGGGCGCGCGGATCTCGGTATAGCTGAGGTTGATTTTTGCCTGCTCGAGCGAGGCCTTGGCCTGCTGCACCACAGCAAGCCCCTGCTTTTCGGCAGCGACGCTGTTGTCGAGCGCCGCCTGCGTTCCGGTCTTCTGCTGAAACAGCGTCCTGGCTCGGTCCGTCTGAAGCTTCAGATTGTCGGCGTCGGCCTGTGCCTTTGCGAGATTGGCCTGGGCCGAATCCACCGAAGCCTGAAAAGTATCCTTCTCGAGGACGAAAAGCAGGTCGCCGGCCTTGACCGCCTGGCCTTCGGTATAGGCGCGCTTGTTGAGAAAGGCGTCCACCCGGGCGATCAGGTTGACGTGGTCGATGGCCTCGACGCGACCGACGAAGGAGAGGCCTGGATTGGTCGGATGCTCGGCAACCTCGATGACGCCGACCGGCGTGGGAGGAGGCGTGGCTGCCTTGCTTTGGTCCTCGCTCTGCCTGTTGCAGGATGCCAGGATCGGGACGAGCATAAACGCCAATAGGAAAGCTAAGATCCGGGATATGCCACCTGCGCCTGCGCTGCCCTTTTTGGCATGCCACTTGTCATGCGTGTCCCTCCCCCAGGCTGTGGGGTGAATGGGTGGATGGCGGCTGTTCTTGCGAAAGATGACCATGGGGCGTCTCCCGTGCACGGCCCAAGAGCCGTTGAAACGGTACGAACATGTCCATGGTCGGCCTAGGGAGGCTTCGGTCCCGGATCGGCACTATTGAACGGACGACCCGTTGTCATCTGAAGTCCCTGGATTTCCCCTGCCAAGTCGGCGTCAAAAATCCCGTTTCAACCAAAATCGGGGCGCGAGGGCCTGAAATCGCTTCGCCGGACCGGCATGCCGTGCCGCTCTGCGCGCAGGAAAAACTGTATTCCTCTCAGGTAACTAGGAGGGAGACCCGCCTTGTCAAACGTCGCGCCGTGTCGTCGTCGGGCACTCGCATGTCGAATGAATTCGGGGCCGTGAACCTCCAGAGCAACTGAAGGTTCCGGCCCCGCGCTTCGCAAGCCAGCGCTCACTGCGTGTTCAGGCGATGCTCTCGCCGCCGTCGATCACCAGCGCATGTCCGGTCATGAAGGCCGAGTGGTCGCAGGCCAGATAGAGGATCGACTCCGCGATCTCCTCCACGGTCGCCCAGCGGCCGAGCGGAATGGTCTTCTCCACGTAACGCTCGAGCGCTTCGCGGCCGCCCATCTGGGCCATGTAGGGCTCGTTGAAGGGGGTATCGACGAAGCCGGGGCACAGCGCGTTGACGCGGATGTTGTCCTTGCCGTAGTCGAGCGCCATCTGCTTGGTCATCATGATGGTCGCCGCCTTCGAGGTTATGTAGGCCAGCATGCCTGTGTCCAGGAACACGCCGGAATTGGACGCGGTGTTGATGATGACGCCGCCGCCCTGGGCGCGCATATGGGGCACCGCCAGCTTGGCCGCGAAGAAATGTGCGCGGGTGTTGAGCCGATAGGAAATGTCCATGCCGTCCGGGCTGACTTCCTCCAGCGTGCCGTTGATCTGGACGCCCGCGTGGTTGTGCAGGATGTCGATGCGGCCGTGCCGCTCGATGGCGAAGTCGATCATCTTCTTGAGGTCGTCGTCCACCGACACGTCGACCCGCAGGAAGTCGGCCCGGCCGCCGGCCGCGCGGATTTCTTCAGCCGCCGCTTCGCCCGCCACCTCGTCGCGATCCGTGACGACGACGATTGCCCCTTCCCTGCCAAGGCGCTTTGCGCCGGCGCGTCCGATCCCCGAGGCCGCGCCGGTGATCACCGCGACCCGATCTTTCAGCAACATTGTCGATTGTCTCCCTGCGTGAGGTATCGTGTCGTATTTTTCGTCAAGCCGCTTCGGCAGCATTGCCCTGCCGTTTGTCGCGGAGCAGGACCTGCACCGTGAACAGCAGGATCAGCGACACGCCGAGGATCATCGTGCCGATGGCGTTGATCTCCGGCGTGACGCCGCGCCTGATCGACGAAAAGACGAAGATGGGCAGCGTGGTGTTGGGCCCGGCGACGAAGAAGGCGATGATGAAGTCGTCGAAACTGAAGGTGAAGCTCAACAAGAAGCCCGCGGCGATTGCCGGCAGAAGCTGCGGCAACGTGATCGTGCGGAAAGTGTTGAACGGCGTCGAATAGAGATCGGCCGAAGCCTCCACCAGCGAATGATCCATGCCGACCAGGCGCGAGCGCACCACCAGGATGACCAGCGACAGGGTGTAGAGCGTGTGGGCGGCGATGATCGAACCGTAGCCCAGACCGGCGCGCGGCGCGCTGCCCCACGCGGCCGGCCACAGCGAGGCCATCAGGCTGTTGACAGCGTCAAACACACTGGCGAGCGCCACCAGCGTCGCAATGCCGATGACCACGCCCGGCACCATGATGGCGACATAGATCAGGCTGTCGAACACCGCGCGCAGCTTTCCCCGAAGCCGCTCGAGCGCAAGCGCTGCGGTGGTGCCCAGGATCACCGACAGCACTGCCGTGACGCTCGCCACGATCAGGCTGTTGACCAGCGCCTTGGTGACGAAGGGGTTGGCCAGGGCGCGGCCGTACCAGGCGAAGCTGAAACCCTGGAAATCCGCCGCGTAGCGCCCCGAATTGAAGCTGAACGCCACGATCACGGCGATCGGCATATAGAGGAAGAAATAGACCAGCCAGGCGTAGATGCGCATCCTGCTTTTCCTTCAAGTCACGGCAAGGAGCGGGATTTGCCGGCGCTCGCCGCCATGGTGAGGCGGACATAGAGCGTGATCAGTACGAGCATGACGATCACCAGCGTCAGCGACATTGCCGCCCCGAGAGGCCAGTTGCGCGACTGCAGGAAGAGATCGACCAGCGCATTGCCGATGAAGAAGATCTTGCCGCCGCCCAAAAGCGAGGGGATGAGGAACTCGCCCATCAAGAGGATGAAGACCAGCAGCGAGCCGGTTACCACGCCCGGCAGCGAGAGCGGCAACGTCACCGTCAGGAAGCTGCGCAAAGGCGAGCTGCCCAGATCGGCCGCCGCGTCGAGCAGGCGCTTGTCCAGCTTCTCGAGGCTGACGAAGATCGGCAGCACCATCAGCGGCATGTAGGCATAGACGATGCCCAGCAGCACCGCAAAGGGCGTGTTGATCATCTGGATTTCGGGAAAGCCGATTGCAGCCAAAAGCGCGGGCAGCCCCTTGCCGCTCAGGATGAACATCCAGGCATAGGTGCGCACCAGAAGGCTGGTCCAGAACGGCAGAACGACCAGCACGAGTAGCCCGTATCGCCAGCGCGGCGACACTTTTACGGCCAAAAAATAGGCCAGCGGATAGGCGACCAGCACGGAGATCAGCGTGCCCGCCGGCGCCAGCATGATGGTGTTCTTGAAGGCGGCCAGCCTGGAGCCCAGGCTGGCATATTGCTTGAGGGTGAGAGCGGCCTGATAGCCGCCCACCGGTCCGCGCTCGCCCAGGCTGAAGACGATGATCACCAGCATGGGCAGGATGAGGAGCACGAAGAACCAGAGGGCCGTGGGCGCCAGGAGCAGCGCCGTGACGACGGACTTTCGCCTGCCTTCGTTTGATGTCGCGAGAGCGGCTGTCATCGCCACGGCCTTCCAGTTCCTTACGCCGACTTGAAGCGCGCGATGATCTCGGCGCGGTTCGGGTCAGTCAGCGTCACCGCCGCGCCGAATTCCAGAGCCGACAGAAGCTCGGCCGCCGGGTTGAGGATCGGATCGTTCACCACCTCTGCCGGCTGCAGCGCAACCGCCCGCTTGTCGGTCAGCGGATAGCCCGCCACCTCGGCTTCACGGACCTGGATGGCCGGATCGAGCAGGAAGTTGAGGAAGGCGTAAGCCGCCTCACGATGCGGCGCATCCTTGGGGATGACGAAGAAGTCGGTCCAGATCTCGCCGCCTTCGGCACCCAGCACGTAAAGCATGTTCGGGTCGTCGCGGTTGAGCTGCTTGGCGTCGCCCACCCAGCACAGCGACATCCAGGCATCGCCATTGCGCAGCGGCGGCTGGTAGTCGCTGGTGATGCCGAACAGATGCGGCTTGGCCTTCATCAAGAGTTCCTCGGCCTTGGCCAGCTCGGTGGTATCCACCGAGTTGAACGAATAGCCGTAATATTTCAGCGCCATGCCGATGGCGGTGAGCTGGTAGTCGTGGACGATGGCGCGACCGGTGTAGTCGGTCATCGCGCGATCCCAGAATTCCTTCCAGGTCGCGATCTTCGGGTCGACACGGGCGGTGTTGAGGATGAAGCCGGTGGTGCCCCAGTGCTTCGGAATGGCGTAGACGACGCCGTCGACCATGCCTTCATTGGCAAAGCGCTGGGCCTGCGAAGCCGCGTCGTAATTGGACAGCTTGGCCAGTTCGAGCGGCTCGATGAAGCCCAGCTGCTGATAGGTCGAGATGGTGTAGTTGGTGGCGACGAACATGCTCCAGCCGGCGCTGCCCGCCTGAAGCTTGGCCAGCATCTCCTCGTTGGAACCGAAGACGTTGACGTCGACGGCGACGCCGGTCTTGTCGGTGAATTCCTGCAGAACGTCAGGGTTGTGGTAGTTCGGCCAGGTCGCGATCGACAGCTGGTTGCCCAGATCCCCCTCGGCATAGGCCGGCCGGGTGAACAGGCCGGGCATCGCGCCGCCCAGCGCCATCGTCGCCGCGCCGAGCCCGGTCACGCCCAGGAAATGGCGGCGGGAAATCGATCCGCGCTCATAGCTTTTCAGCAAGTCCATGAACTTCTTGCGCGGGAATACGCCTGCGCGAGCATCCTCATAATCGGCCATTGTCTTCCTCCCTGTGTTTTCCGAATCCGGTGAAAAATCCCCTCAGGACACCGCCAGCACGTCCGCCGATCTCCAGCCGAAGGCGACCGCATCGCCTTTCTCGAAGGAACTGGCGCTTCCATCCGCCTGCCGGGAGCGGCGAGCCAGCACGTTCCCAAGGACAGGATGATGGATTCGATATTCGGTGAGGTCGCCGAGGAAGATCCTGTTGACGATCCGGCCCTCCAGCCGGATGTCGAGGTCCTGGCCCAGCGTCTGCGTCGATGGCACGACGGCCACGATCTCCGGCCGAACCGACAGCGTGACGGCCTGGCCGGCCGCGAGCGGTGCTGCCTGATTGGTGCGCTGCCCGCTCAGGCGACCGATACCGTCCATCACGATGCTGGCGGTTGTGCCATCTGCTGCTGTCGCGGTGCCGGCGATGAGGTTGGACTTGCCGACGAAGCCGGCGACGAATGCGTCCGCCGGGCGGTCGTAAAGCTCCTGCGCCGAGCCCTTCTGAACGATGCGCCCTTTGTTCATCAGGCAGACCACGTCGCTCATCGACATGGCCTCTTCCTGGTCATGCGTGACGAGCACAAAAGTGATGCCGAGTTCGCGCTGCAGGCTCTGGAGCTCGTGCTGCATGTCCTCGCGCAGCTTGCGGTCGAGCGCGGCGAGCGGCTCGTCCAGCAACAGCACATTGGGCCGGTTGACGAGCGCGCGCGCCAGTGCCACGCGCTGCTGCTGCCCACCCGACATCTGGAAGATACGGCGGTCGCCGAAACCCGGCAGCTGCACCAGCTCGAGAGCCTCGCCGACGCGGCGCGCGATTTCCGCATTATCGAGCCGCGGCCGCTGGTTGCGAAGGCCATAGGCGATGTTCTGGGCGACCGTCATATGCGGGAACAGCGCATAGTGCTGGAACACCATGTTCACCGCGCGACGGTAGGGCGGCACGTCGGTGACCGACTGGCCACGAATAAGGATGTCACCGCTGGTGGGCTGCTCGAAACCCGCAATCAGCCTTAGCGAGGTGGTCTTGCCGCTGCCGGACGGGCCGAGGATCGACAAAAAGGTGCCGGCCTCGACGACCAGATCGAACTTCTCGACTGCGGCGACCCCGCCATAATGCTTCGATGCCGATCGAAACTCGATATCCGGCACTGATCCGTGATCGGACACTCTGCTCCCCCGAATTACGGCCTGGGCGCTTGCGCGATCCCCCGCCGGTATATGCCTCTCGATCGGTATCTGATACAGAAACCCCTCAAGCCGAGCATATCCCTCTATTTGACAAAACTCTACATATAATGCTTGTTTATGGGATATTTCCCAATTGGGATAATCCAGAATGCATATTACTTTTGAGATAGGAACCAGTGCATGGTGAGCGGAGCAAAGGCGGGCGGCGCTTCAGCCAGCAGTCCCCTTTCCCAGCCGCAATGGTATGCGCAGCTTGGCGACCTGGTTTCGCAGGTGGGCGAGCCAGGCTTCCCCGATGTCCTCACCGCCACACTGCGGTATCTGACCGAGTTCGATTATACGGTCACCTTCGCCTATTACGGCCCCGATGTGCCGCTGTGCCTGCACCACACCTTTCCGCCTGAGCAGTATGCCATCCACGTCACCGAATACGAGGTCGGGCCCTATTTTCTGGACCCGCTCTACAAGGCGTCCATCGACGGAATGAAATCCGGCATCTTTCGCCTGGGCGAAGTTGCACCCGACCAGTTCTACAAAAGCGAATATTACCGCTCCTACTATGTGCAGACCGGGCCGGTGGACGAGGTCGCGATGTTCATCCCCGGCAATGAAAGCTGGACGATCGTGACATCGCTGATGCGCCGGAACAGCCAGCCGGCCTTCTCGGCGCGCGAACTGCGCACGCTCCGCTGCGTCGAGCCGCTGCTGGGAAAAATCGCCAAGGCGCATTGGCGAACCGACCCAAGGCTCAAGGCGGCGAAACCCGTGCAAGACGAGAAGGAAGTGCTGCGGCGTACCGTGCAGGACGCGCTGGCGCGCCTTGGCATGCCGGCGCTGACGGCCAGGGAGACGGAAGTGGTCGGCCTCGTGCTGCAGGGGCACTCGTCGGAGTCGATCTCCAACATTCTGGGCATTTCCGCAGGCACGGTTCGCATCCACCGCAAGAACGTCTACGCCAAGATGCGCATTTCCTCGCAGCGCGAGCTGTTTTCCATCTTCATGCAGTCGCCGGGGAGCTAGAGCATTTTGCAGCCAAGCGGAATCGCTTGGCGTCGCACAAATGCGGCTAAAACAACAAGATAGAGCGGATCGAGGGCATCCGTCAGGATGACCGCCACTCTAGATTTCAGCGCGCCGTCACTCCTTGGCCTCGCGGCCCGACATCTGTTCCACGAGGATGCGGAAGAAGATGTGCGGCGAATGGCCAGACAGCTGCTGCTCGTACGGCTTGAAGGCGCCCGGCTCCCACCAGTCGTAATGCTTGCTCAGCACCGACCAGGCGTGTTCGCGAACGACCTTGTGTCCGATCTCGTCCGGCAGTTCCTCGTAGCGGCCTTCGGCCACCACGCTTTTCCATGCCTTTCCCTTGCCAGGCTGCTCCACGAAAACGGAAACGCGCGGATTGCCCCTCATCCATTCGATCTTCTTGCCGGGCATCGAGAAGGCATAAACGTGCCCGTCGGAATAGGCGTAGTGGATCGGAACGACGTAAGGCTGATCGTCCTTGGTACAAGCCAGGAAGGCAACCCGATTGCCGGCAAGCAACTCCGTGCATTCGAAACCCGACAATGTGCGGATATGCATCGCGATCCTCCTCGTTCTATCCGGTGTCCTGCGGCCTGAACTTCCTCAAGAGATCGACGACCTCTTGGTCCGTGAGCTGGGGAAAGTGCAGGTAGTGATATGCAAGCGCCAGGAAGTGCGCCGGCTGACTTATGCAGACCACCCGATCGGCTTCCCGGCTGAGTTCCATGACGGTTTCGGGCGGCGCCACCGGCAGGGCGGCGATCGTTTCGAGCGTCGAGCGCCGGTTCATGGAACGAAGCGCCACCTTCATCGTCGCTCCCGTAGCAGCGCCATCATCGACCACAATGGCCGTCTTGCCCGCGACGGGTAGCGGTTCTCTACCCTCGCGATAGACCAGCCGGCGCCGCTCCAGCTCAGGCCGCTCGCGGTCGATCAGCACGCGCAACTGGTCGTCGTCCAGGCCGTATCCTTCCACAATGTCGCGGTTGAGCACGATATCGGGCGGGTTGCCGTCGACGATTGCCCCGACTGCCAGTTCCGGGTTGTCTGGTGCCCCTATCTTGCGCACGATGACGACATCGAGCGGAGCATTCAGCTCCAGCGCGATTTCAGCCCCGACCGGAACACCACCACGCGGCAACGCCAGCACGATTGCATCGGCCAAGCCGAGCTTCGCCAACTCGCCTGCCAGTCTTCGCCCCGCGTCCTGTCGATTGCGGAACATGGCACCACTCCGCCGAGTAAATCAGCAGCTCAAATTCTATCAACTCTTCTTCAAGCCATCACGCATTGATGTGGATCAAAGAGACGCAAAAACCGCCCGAATGAAGTCTCACAAATGCCCGCTCTCGTAGTCGGTGCAGGACAGGCCGATCATGTCGAGACCGTCCCCCAGGTAATCCGCGAGCAAGGGCTCGCCGCACAAATACTCGGCCGTATGCTCGTTATGGGCCTCGGTCGCCTGCCGGCGCACCTCATCCCAGTCCTTCGCCTCGTAGTCGTCACGGCCGAGCCACATCAGCGTCACGAGGTCGATCTGTTCGTCGATGGAAAGATCCGAGATGAATGAGAGCAACTCTTCCTGCACGGGATCGTCCCGATGGTCCTCCAGAACCCCGACGTTCTCGTCGTCCGTCGGGTTGGAGCCCGGATCCGGTTCGGACACGTCCTCCTTGGCGTCGAATTCCCGCGCCTTCATGATGATGAAGCAGACCGTTTTGAGCGGGACACTCAAGTCCGGGCCCTCTTCTTCGTCGACTCCGATTCCGCGTTTCATGCCCGGATGGCCTTTCCGCAATGCAGGAATTCGCGCCCGCGCCCAGCTTGCCGCCTCGTCCGACGCACGCGTTGCGGGTTCAGTCCGGCGAGCGGGCGGGAGCGGCGCGCGGGAAGCGTTTCAATTTAATAAGCGTTGGCCATAGTAAACGTTCCCGACCCACAGGAAGCGCAGGGTGCGGAGCTGCCAGGCCACTTTCGCGGAAAAAAATTCCAGCCGTCGCTTTATTCCTTGAGCCCTGCAATGCGCTCGACAAAGGGGCGCTGCAGCGCAGGAAAGCGGCCGATGATCGAGAATGCGAAGTTCCTGAAGGCTTGTGCGGTCGGGCTGGTCGCCTGGGCCGTCCGCAAGATCCGTTCGCTGAGCACGATCCAGCGTCGCCCGATCGGCCAGCGCTCCCCGGTGTAGCCGGCCAACGTGCCGTCGAAGAAGCGGCGGGCAAAAGACGTGGCGTCCTCGATGCCGAGATTCATGCCGCGTGCGCCCACTGGCGAATGCGCGTGGGCGGCGTCGCCGCCCAGAAAGACGCGGTTCGTCTGATAGCGCTTTGCCTGCCGCGCCGGAATGTGGAAACGATCGGTCCGCAAGACCTCTGTCACCCGATAGTTGCCAGGGATGCGCCGCAGGGCGTCGTCAGTATTCGAGACCGCGCGGAAGCGCCCCTCTTCGATGGGGATGATGAACCCCAAGTCGCCGTTCCGATGAAGAAAGGCCTGGCCTGAAAGCGGCTCATAGGGCCAGTCGGAAATCTCCGCGTCGGCAATGCTCCATTGCCGCTTATGCGTGTAACCCTGAAATTCGATGGCCAAAGACTTTCGCACGGCGCTGTCGATGCCATCGGCGCCGTACACCCAATCGAAGCGCGCCTTTTCCTCGCCATTGGGCGTCGCAATTGTTACCTCGACCCCGTCGGCGTTTTCCTCGAGGCCGGCAAGCGACGACTGCCACTCCACCTCGACCCCAAGTTCGGCCAGCCTACCGACCATGATCGCTTCCGTATCCCGCTGCGGCAGTGAAAGCAGGAAATTGAAGCGATGCGAGAGAGCCGAGATGTAAACCACGCCCAGTTCGCGGTCTTCCGTGCTGAAATGCACGTGGCGTATCCTGAGGCCTGCCGCCAAGAGGCGCTCCGAAACACCCGACGGCTCAAGGAGATCGAGGCTGTGCGGGCTGATGCCGACCGCCTTGCTAAGCGGGGTGGGCGCCTCCTTCCGATCGATTATGCGGGGAATAATGCCTCGCCGCGCCAGTTCCACCGCGGCAGTGAGGCCGGTTGGCCCGGCCCCGACGATCAGGATTTTTGCATCCGTTTGTTGCTGTGCCACCTGTTCCATCCCGGTTCACGGCATGCGCGCCAGATAACGCAGCCGGCTCAATGTCGATCCAGTGCGTCAGTCACCGCCGGGCCCGGAAGCGGGAAATGAGCCGCCCCGACCATAGCAGAAAAGATGCCGGCCTATATTTTCGCCGCCGCCAAATGACCTGCATTCAACAAAGACGTGGTAGATGCCATCAACGTTCATTTGATTATATCAAGAGCAAGTCAGCATAGACGCTGAGCACCAAAATGTGCATTATCGGTTTATCGGTAGTTTTGCTTGAAATTGCCGGTGTCGGGGGTCTCTGAGTACCGCAACCCAATAGGGGAGGATGGGATGTCTTCCGACAGTCGCAGGCAATATCTGACACCTTCTGACATGACGATGATCGAGCAAGTGCTCGCCGAGGCCGGTCTCCGCAAGGAGGTCCCGTCCGCCCTAAGTCGCAATGCGGCAAGATTCCTTACACGTAAATTTCAGGACGGGCTGATCGATCGCGCGGCCCTGGCCTCGGAACTCAGGCGTCATCTGTCAACGCTGTCATAGTGTCATCGAAAGACTGTTCGAAAGACCCGCCACGGCCCGACCCGTGGCGGGTCTTTTGATTCCGGGGCACCGTTTGCCATGAGGAAGCGGAAGCTACTCTCGCGGAAGAATGCCCTACCGCGGCTCGCCGGTCTTGGGATCGATCTTGATCTCCACCTTGGCCTTGTCCGTCGTGTAATAGGTGATGTCGTAATAGCCGTCCTGCTCCCAGCTGATCTCGCTCAGGTAACGGAACTGCGGCCGCTTCTCGACCTTGGCAATGATCTCGGAAAGCTTGATGGCATTCTCCGCGGGGACTCCGGGCGAAGTCTGTGCTTGCGCGTGGCCGGCCATCATGAGCGCCACGACGATCGATCCGACAATTTGGCGGCGGGCCATGGGGGTTCCTCTCCATAATCTGCAATGAATTAGAACGGGCCATCGTTCCTTTTGTTCCGCCGGTGGACAACCCTAGGTCGGGTTGATTTGCCGGCGCGAATATGGTGCATCATGCCGCCATGAGGAAATTCTGGTTCGCGATGGCGGCTCTGCTGGTTGGCGCTGTACCGGCCTGGGCGCTCGATGCGCGTCTCAAGGCCGGCCTTTTGAAACTCGACCCCGACACGCGCCTGGAACAGCGTTGCGACGCCGAAGCGCTCGCTCGCATCGCGCGCGACAAAAATCCCTACAAGCCCGATCGCGTGGTCGCCTACGCCATCAAGACGCCGATCCTCCAGGGCGACACCATACAGAGCCCGGGCGCGGCCTTTCGCGCCAAGGGAGAATGGTATCGCCTCTCCTACGATTGCCGCACGGCCGACGACCGCATGCATGTGCTGTCGTTCAGCTACCGTATCGGCGACAGGATCGCCGAAGCCGACTGGCCGAAATACAATCTCTGGCGCTGACTACGACGCCGAAAGATGAGCGGCCGGGGACCGACCGCTCGCCAGGGTTCCCTACCCTCAGCCGCCCATGCCGCTGCGCGGCAACAGGATGTTCTCGAAGCGCGCGCGCAGCTTGTCGTCGAGGGCGCGCGGCACATGGCGCGGGAAACTCTCGGCCAAGATCTTCTGCTTTGCGGCGATCGCGCGGGTGACGATGTCGGGCCGGCCCTTCTCGTTCCACTCCTTGGGGCTGAAGCGGTCGCCGATAACCGGGTAGAAATACTCCGTCTGCATCAGCTTCAGTGTCTGCTCGTTGCCGAGATAGTGGCCGGGGCCATTGAGGCAGACCTCGGCGATCGTGTCGATCGACAGCGCCTCGTCGGTGACCTCGATGCCGCGCACGCAACGCTGGCAGTGGCCCAGCATGTCGTTGTCGATGATCAGGCTTTCCAGGCAGAAGCCGAGCAGCGAGGCATGCATGCCGGCAGATTCATAGACGAGGTTGAGGCCCGACAGGCCGGCCATGACATTGGTGATGCCCTTTTCGTAGCCGGACTGGATATCGGGCAGCTTCGAGTCGGCCATGCCGGCAGCCGAACCGCCGGGCAAATCGTAGAACTGCGCCATCTGTGAGCAGGCCGCCGTCAGCAGCGCCTGTTCGGCCGAGCCGCCCGACATGGCGCCGGTGCGCAGATCGGACACGAAGGGCCAAGTGCCGAAGATGGCCGGATGGCCGGGCTTCAGCGCATTGACATAGACCAGGCCCGCCAGCACCTCGGCCACCGCCTGCACCACTGCGCCTGCGATCGCCGCGGGCGCCGTCGCGCCGGCCTGGCCGGCCGACAGCAGCAGGATCGGAATGCCGCCTTCGACGCAGGCCTCCATCACCCCGCAGGCGTCCTCGGCGAATTTCATCGGCGGCACGACGAAGCAGTTGGAATTGGAGACGAACGGCCGGGCGCGGAATTTCTCCTCGCCGCCGGCGATCGCATAGAGCATCTCCAGTGCGGGCGCCACGTTCTCGCGCACGGTGAACGACGTGCCGACATGCTTGGAGGTACCCATCACGCAGGCATAGAGCGTGTTGAAGTCCATATCGAGCGGATCGGGAATGTCGCGCGGCACCATCGGCCGCTGGAAGAAATGGATGTTGTCCATCTGATCCACGATGCGGGCGGCATCGTAGATGTCCTGCAGCTGTGACTCCCGATATTCGCGCTTTTCTACATCGACGACATGCACCGCAGCACCCGCGGTGCCGTAGTGCACGCGCGTGCCCTGGATCACCATGTCGTGCTTGGGGTCTTGTCCATAGAGCGTGAAGTTGCGGGCGGCGTTCTTGATGGTCGACAGAACCAGCTCGCGCGGGAAGCGGATGCGGCCATCCGCGCCATGGGTCGCGCCAACCCTGGTCAGCGCCTCGATGCAACTTGGGATGGCATTGGCAAAGCCGACGGTTTCAAGAAGGACCAGGACCGCCTCATGGATCCGCTCCAGATCGTTCTGGCCCAACGGCTTGTACCTGCCGCCCTCGAGGCCGGGCCGGATCGGCCGAATATCGTCGGCCAAAGGCGCCGAACGCAGCGCACGGCGCGCCTCGCGCCCCCCGGAACGGCGAGAGCCTTGCTCTGCTGCCGCAACCATACGCTCATCCAAGGCAGTCGTAGACATGCCAAAAACCTCCACATTCTCGTCGGCATCCCATGCCGGATGTCCCTCCGGTCACGTTGCCCATTCCCCAATGGTGGCGACTATGCGCGTCCATTAGGCCTCGCGAATGGGCCACGATTTTCCGTAAGATGGTCCAGAAAGACGAACGAAAACGGCCGGGCAAATGCCCGGCCGTCACCATGTTTTCGAGAATTTTCGAGGCCCGGATCAGGCCGCGGCAGGGCGCCGGCCGGCGGCCGTCGCAAGTTCGCGAATGCCCGGCTCGATGTGCTGCAGCGCGATCGAGGAGAAGCCGAGCCGCATGAAGCGCGAGGGCTTGTCCGAGCGGTCGAAGAAGCGATCGCCCGGCTCGATGAGTACGCTGCGCGAGGCGGCAGCCTCGGCCAGCCCACGCGAATCCGTGCCGCGCGGTCCTTCCAGCCAAAGCGAGGTGCCGCCTGCGGCATCCGTCGGGCGCCAGTCGGGCAGGAAGGCGTCGATGGCCTGGACCAGCCGCTTGCGGCGCTCGTCGAACGCTGACGACAGGCGGCGCACCAGCGCCTCGTGATGGCCGAGCGACAGGAACAGCGCCACGGCGCGCTGGTTGTTTGACGGCGGGTGGCGCAGCATGAAACGGCGCAGCGCGCGCAACTCGGCAATCAGGTCGGCCGAGGCGACGATGTAGCCAAGGCGCAAGCCCGGCGCGAGCGTCTTCGACATCGAGCCGACATAGATGACGCGACCCGAGCGATCGACGCTCTTCAGTGCCTGCTGCGGCGCCTCGTCGAGCAGCTGGCTGTCATAGCCGTCCTCGATGATGATCTGGTTGTTGCGGCTGGCGCGGGCCAGAAGATCCTGCCGACGCTCGGCGCTCAGTGGCACCATGGTCGGGCAGTGATGGCTCGGCGTCACGAACACAAAGCCCGCATCCGAAGGAATTGCCGAGGTCACGATGCCCTCCGAGTCCACCGGCGTGGGGTGCAGCTCGGCGCCGGCCAGCCGGAAGATGCTGCGCGCATCCGGGTAGCCGGGATCTTCCATGGCCACCTTGGTGCCCTTGGTCATCAGTAGCGTCGCCAGCATATACAGCGCATTCTGCGCACCGAGCGTGACGATGATCTCGTCGGGATTGGCGAAGATGCCACGCCGCGGCAAAAGCCGCGCCTGGATCTGCTCGATCAGCAGCGGGTCATCGCGGTCGACCATGTCGGCCGCCCAGTTGCGGATTTCCAGCACGGCCAGCGCCATGCGGTTGCACTCGCGCCATTCCGCCGTCGGGAACAGCGCCGGGTCGAACTGGCCATAGACGAAGGGGTAGGAAGACTTGATCCAGTTGTCGAGCTTGGCCGCGCGCGGCATGTCGCTCGCGGCAATCTGCCGACGCGCCTTCCAGTCGATTTCGCTCGCCTGGTCGGCGGACTTCTGCTGCGGCTTGGCCGGCGTCGCCAGCACCTCAGGGTTGACGAAGTGGCCGCGCCGCTCGCGCGCCACCAGAAAGCCCTGATCGACGAGTTGCTGGAAGGCAAGCACCACGGTGCCACGCGCCACGCCGAGCTTCTCGGCCAGGATGCGGCAGGAGGGCAGCGGCATGGAAGCGGCGATCTGACGGTCGAGAATGGCCGCGACGATGGCCTGACGGATTTGTGCCTGAAGCGTCTGGCCCGATTCCGCAGAAATCCTGAACAGTCCCGACCAGATGGCCGAATCGTTTCTCTGTGGCATGAGCATTTCCTCGGGCAGGCGCTATATTTTTGTCTTCTTTGGACCAGTCGAGCGTATCCGTGGGCCAAAGGGTTGCGCCAATGAATTTTTCTAATCGCTAGGATTTATGCCAGTGATCTATGCTCGCATGACCCAAGCTCACAAAATCGAATTCCACAACATCAAATCGATTGAAATTTTCCAAGGCACAAGCCTGTCACACTCTCTCCATGTTACCTTAGCTCTGCTAAGCTCGCCCGCCTGAAGGCCGAAAACTGGAGAATGGCAGTGACCGAAGCCCCTTTTCATGCCGCACTGACGGCGCTTCGCGAAGACCGGGAAGAAACCCCGACCAATATGCGCGAGGCCTTCAAGGCCGACCCGCAGCGTTTTGCCAAGTTCTCGCTCACCGATGGCGACCTGTTGTTCGACTGGTCGAAATGCGCCGTCACCACCACGACCATGCACCTGCTTGAAAAGCTGGCGCTGGTGGCCAAGCTGCCGGAGCGGCGCGAGGCGATGTTTTCGGGTCAGAAGATCAACATCACCGAAGACCGCGCCGTGCTGCACACCGCGCTGCGGGCCGGGCCCGACGCCAAGGTGATGGTGGACGGCAAGGACGTGATGCCCGAGGTTCGCGCAGTGCTCGCCGCCATGGGTGCATTCTCGGATGCGATCCGCTCGGGCACGGCTACCGGCGCGACCGGAAAACGCATCACCGATGTCGTCAACATCGGCATCGGCGGCTCCGACCTCGGACCCGTCATGGCGACGCTGGCGCTGGCGCCCTATCACGACGGACCGCGCTCGCATTTCGTCTCCAACATCGATGGCGCGCATATCCACGATACGCTGAAGGACCTTTCGCCCGAGACGACGCTTTTCATCGTCGCCTCGAAGACCTTCACCACGGTCGAGACCATGACCAATGCCGAGACCGCCCGCAAATGGGTGGAGCAGGCGCTCGGCAGGGAGGCAGTGGGCAAGCATTTTGCAGCCGTTTCGACCGCGCTCGACAAGGTCGCCGCCTTCGGCATCGCGCCGGACCGCGTCTTCGGCTTCTGGGATTGGGTGGGCGGCCGCTATTCGCTGTGGTCGGCGATCGGCCTGCCGATCATGATCGCAGTCGGGCCGCAGCACTTTGCCGAATTCCTCGCCGGCGCCCATGAGATGGACCAGCATTTTGCCAGTGCGCCGCTGCTCAAGAACATTCCCGTGGTGATGGGGCTGGTCGGCTACTATCACCGCGTCGTCTGCGGCTATCCGGCCCGCGCCGTCATTCCCTACGACCAGCGCCTGGCGCGGCTGCCGGCCTATCTGCAGCAGCTCGACATGGAATCGAACGGCAAGCAGGTGACGCTTGGCGGCCAGAAGGCCGCAACGCCCACCGGCCCGCTCGTCTGGGGCGAGCCCGGCACCAACGGCCAGCACGCCTTCTTCCAGCTGCTGCACCAGGGCACCGACATCATTCCCGTCGAGTTCCTGGCTGCAGCCGAGGGCCACGAGCCGGAGCTGAAGCACCACCACGATCTGCTGCTGGCCAACTGCCTTGCGCAATCCGAGGCGCTGATGAAGGGCCGGACGCTGGAAGAGGCACGACGGCAGATGTTGACCAAGGGCATGCCGCTCGAAGAAGTCGACCGCATCGCGCCGCACCGCGTATTCCCCGGCAACCGCCCGTCGATCACCATCCTCTACCGCTTGCTCGACCCGCGCACGCTCGGCCGGGTGATCGCCCTCTACGAGCACCGCGTGTTCGTCGAGGGCACGCTCTACAACATCAATTCCTTCGACCAGTGGGGCGTCGAGCTGGGTAAGGAGCTGGCCACTGCCCTGTTGCCTGTCGTTGAGGGAACGGAAGATGCCGCCCGCAGCGACGCCTCGACCGCCGGTTTGGTGCGCCATATCCATCAGCTCAGAGGGGAGTAAACGGATTTGCGTGGCATAAAGGCAATCCTGTTCGACAAGGACGGGACACTGGTGGATTTTCAGAAAACCTGGTTCGCCATCGGCGACGTGATGGCGCTGACGGCGGCGGGCGGTGACCGCGAAAAGGCGAATACGCTGCTGGAATTGGCTGGCTATGACTTTGCCAATCATCGCTTCAAGGCAGACTCCGTCTTTGCGGCGGGCACCAATGCCGAGATCGTCGAGCTGTGGTATCCGGAGGCCGACGAGACCGAGCGCCAGACGATCACGGCCGGCTTCAACACCATCACCGCCGAGGAAGGCGCGGCCGCGTCGGTGGCGCTGCCCGGCAGCAAGGACGCTGTCACCGCCCTGCATGGCCAGGGCTTCCGGCTCGGCGTTGCCACCAACGACTCCACCAGTGGCGCCGAAAAGACGCTTCTGGCGCTGGGCATCGCGCAGATGTTCGACGCTGCCTATGGCTATGATGCGGTCGCAAACCCCAAGCCGGCGCCCGACGCCATCCACGCCTTTGCCGACCTCACCGGGTTGAAAACCTCGGAGATAGCCATGGTGGGCGACAACCGCCACGACCTCGAAATGGCGCGTGCCGGCGGCGCGGGTCTGGTGGTGGGCGTCCTCTCCGGCACGGGTACGCGCGAGACGCTGGCGCCGATGGCCGACGTGATTTTGGACTCGGTGGCCGACCTGCCGGAATTTCTTGGTGCGGCCTGACCGGTCCATGCGGCGACTGCCGAGACGGGAGGGCTGATTGGAACTTCGTCGCCCCGTCGCCGTCTTCGATGCAGGCATCGGAAGCTATGCGATCGTTGCCGAAATACAGAAGGCGTTTCCGCGACAGGACATACTTTATCTGGCGGACCGGGCCAGCTTTCCCTACGGGAGTAAAAGTCGAGCCGAGTTGCTCTCCATCATGCGCAGGACAATCGCGTTCCTCAGCACTTATGATCCTTGCGCGATAGTGGTCGCTTCCAATGCCCCATCGATCATGGTGCTGGACGAACTGCGCGAAGACGCTGCCATTCCGTTGTTCGGCGTCTTTCCTCCGCTGCAGAAAGCACTTGCTCTATCCCGCACCGGTCAGGTTGGCATCATGGGGGTGCAGTCCCTGGTGGAAAGCCCGATGTTGCGCGAGTTCGTCGGAAAACATCAGTGCGACCCGGCCAATGTCGCTTTGATCAATGCATCTTCCATGGTCGATCTGGTGGAGGATGGTTCCTTTCTCTTCGATCCGATCGGAACGCAGGACCGCGTCACCCAATTCATGTCGGACCTCGCCCGCGAGTATCCGCTCATCGACGTGTTCACACTGTCCAGTACGCATCTGCCGTGGCTGAACGATTTCTTCAGCGCGACTCAGCCCAACGGCATCTTCCTCGACCCTGCAAAGGACATCGTCTCCGGCTTGGCTACCGGTCACGAGGGAAGCGGGATCGTTCGCGGCCTGGCGACCGAAACTCCCCGCTTCGATCTGAAATCGCTCCAGGCAATGTTGAACGCGATCGGCGTCGACATTCCGCTTGAGACGGTGACCATAGGCTAGAAACGAACGGCCCACTGACGCGGGCCGCCCAGCGCAGGCGTCACCCCCGCAGCTCACGCCTCAGAATCTTGCCGACATTGGTTTTCGGCAGCTCGGTGCGGAATTCGATCTGGCGCGGGCGCTTGTAGCCGGTGAGGTTCTCGCGGCAGAAGGACATGATGTCCTCGGCCGTCAGGCTGGGATCCTTGCGCACGATGAACAGCTTGGGCACCTCGCCCGAACGCTCGTCCGGCACGCCGACGGCTGCGACCTCGAGCACACCCGGATGCTGGGCAACGACGTCCTCGAGCTCGTTTGGATAGACGTTGAAGCCCGAAACCAGGATCATGTCCTTCTTGCGGTCGACGATCTTGGTGTAGCCGGCCTCGTTCATGAAACCCATGTCACCGGTCTTGAAGAAGCCGTCCGAGGTCATCGCCTTTGCCGTTTCGTCCGGGCGGTTCCAGTAGCCGGCCATGACCTGGGGGCCGCGAATGCAGATTTCGCCGACCTCGCCGAGCGGAACTTCCTTGCCATCCTCGTCGCGGATCGAAATCTCCGTCGAGGGGATCGGCAGGCCGATGGTGCCGGAAAACTCTTCCGCGTCGAAGCGGTTGGCGGTCGCAACCGGCGATGTCTCCGACAGGCCGTAGCCTTCCGAGATGGTGATGCCCGTCAGCTTCTTCCAGCGCTCGGCCACGGCGCGCTGCACGGCCATGCCGCCGCCGAAGGTCAAGAGCAGCGGCTTGAAGTCGAGCTTGCGGAAATCCTCATTGTTGAGCAGCGCGTTGAACAGCGTGTTGAGGCCCGGGAAGATATTGATCGGATACTTTCCCAGCTCCTTGACGAAGCCAGGTATGTCGCGCGGATTGGGGATCAGGATGTTATGCCCGCCCTGCTGCATGCCCATCAGCGCGTTCACCGTCAGCGCATAGATATGGTAGAGCGGCAGCGCGCATACGAAGGTCAGCGCCTCCGGGCGCGGCTTCTTCACGAAGGCCGTTTCCATCCACAGCATGTTCTGCGCGACATTGGCCAGCACGTTGCGGTGCAACAGGATCGCGCCCTTCGATACGCCCGTCGTGCCGCCGGTATATTGCAGGAAGGCGATGTCGTCGCCGTCGACGCGCGCCGGCTTGAAGGTGCGCGCAGCACCCTCCTTCAGCGCCACCGGAAACTTGACGTGTCCGGGCAGCGACCAGGCCGGCACCATCTTCTTGACGCGGCGCACCACCAGATTGACCAGCAAGCCTTTCAGGCCAAGCATATCGCCCATCGACGCGACGATGACATGCTTGACCGGCGTCTTGGAGACGATCGCCTGCAAGGTCGTCGCAAAATTCTCGAGGATGACGATGGCCTCCGCCCCGGAATCCCGAAGCTGGTGCTCGAGTTCGCGCGGTGTGTAGAGCGGGTTGACGTTCACCACCGTGTAGCCGGCCCGCAGCACGCCGAGCAGCGCGACCGGATATTGCAGCACGTTGGGCATCATCAGCGCCACGCGGGCGCCCTGCGGCAGCCCCTTCGACTGGAGATAGGCGCCGAATGCCGCCGAATGCCGCTCCAGCTCGGCGAAGGTGACGGTCTTGCCCATGCAGGTGAAGGCTGGGCGGGTGGCGTATTTCTTGGAAGACGCGACCAGAAGATCGCCGATCGACTTGAACTCGAGCGGCTCGATTTCGGCCGGCACATTGTCGGGGTAGCTTGTCAGCCACGGCCGCGCTTCACACGCCGAGGCGGCCCCATCGGGCTTGCTGGTAGCGGACTCTTTGGCAGGCTCTGCCACGGCGTTCACCTTTTCTGCGGTTTTCGATTTTTTGGCGGCAGGCTTTGCGGTTGAGCTCGAGTTGGCAGCCTTGGCCCTGCCCGTTTCCGCTGCCTTTGTCGGCTTGCTCGGTTTCACGGCGCTCTTTGCAGGCTTGGCCGGTGCCTCGGGCTTCTTTGCGGCTTCGGCGACCTTGGCCCGTTGTGCTTTCACTGCAGGCTTGGGCGTGGCGGCCTTTGCGGCGGCAGCCTTGGCCTTGGCTGGCGCAGCATTCGAAGAGGCGTCCTTCTTCGCGGGTGCGGATCTTGCGTGCTTGGCTGTAGACGGTGTGGTTGCGGCTTTTGTTGCCGCATGCCCATTAGCCTGCGCCTTGGTCGCTTTGCTGGTGGCCTTGGCCATACACGCCTCCCTCGCTGATGCCTGCTCTTGGTCTTTTCCGGTTGCCCGCACTCGCCTGGCGGCTCGATGCCCGCGTCTCGCTCCTCAGTCTCCTCCCCGCGATACTTCGAGCAAAAAACCGCCTCGACTTCAGTGTATTGTCACAAGGCTCAGAGGTGCAAGTCTTGCCCCAACGTCAACCCCTCCTGACCTCGGCAAGACATGAAGCAAAGCCGGCTTTGAACATGAGACCTTCCGCTACGTCCGGTGGCTTTGACGGACAGGACGGCGAGACGCGAAGTCACGCAGTTTTGTCGTTTCCACGCGATCTATTTCGAAAACGCCCCATGAATCGCAATAATATGACTCCAATGGTGTAGAACAATGAAATTTTGTTCTACTGGTACAATGACTATCAAACAGGAGTTCCAAAGCCGAAAAAACGATGCTTATATGCGGGCTCGAAGCCTGTTAGAGGGGCTTGGATTCATGACAGGGAGTGTTCAATGATAAAGAAGCTGACTTTTGCAGCTGCTCTGGCAGCTGCAACCGCACTGGGCGGTGTGGCAGCGAATGCGAAAACGCTTGTTTATTGCTCTGAAGCGTCGCCGGCAGGCTTTGACCCGTCGCCGTGGAGCGGCGGCAACGATTTCGACGCGTCCTCGCGCACCATCTACTCGCGCCTGGTCGAATTCGAGCACGGCAAGACCAGCCTCATGCCGGGTCTCGCTGAAAGCTGGACCGTCTCGGACGACGGCCTCGAATACACCTTCAAGCTGCGTCCCGGCGTGAAGTTCCAGACGACCGACTACTTCACCCCGTCGCGTGACCTGAACGCCGACGACGTGATCTTCTCCTTCGAGCGTCAGTGGAAGAAGGAAAGCCCCTGGTACAGCTATCTGCCCGGCACCGGCTGGGAATACTTCGCCGGCATGGGCTTCCCGGACCTGCTCAAGGAAATCGTCAAGGTCGACGACCTGACCGTCAAGTTCGTGCTGAACAAGCCGGAAGTCGCCTTCCTGCCCGACCTTGGCATGGACTTCGCTTCGATCGTGTCGAAGGAATATGCCGACCAGCTCGAGAAGGCCGGCAACCTGCAGCAGTTCACCCAGAAGCCGGTCGGCACGGGCCCCTTCCAGTTCGTCGACTACCAGGTTGACTCGGTCATCCGCTACGCTGCCTGGGACGGCTATTTCGGCGGCCGCCAGAAGATCGACGACCTGATCTTCGCCATCACTCCCGATCCGGCAGTGCGCGCTCAGAAGCTGAAGGCTGGCGAGTGCAACATCATGTCCTACCCGGCTCCGGCCGACATCGCCGGCCTGCAGGCTGACGAAAACCTGCACGTTGCCGAGCAGGAAGGCCTGAACATCGGCTACATGGCCTACAACACCACCGTGGCGCCGTTCGACAAGGTCGAGGTCCGCAGGGCCCTCAACATGGCCGTCAACAAGCAGGCCATCATCGACGCGGTCTATCAGGGCGCCGGACAGGCGGCCGTCAACCCGATCCCGCCGACGATGTGGGGCTACAACAAGGACATCAAGGACGACCCGTACGATCCGGAATCGGCCAAGAAGATGCTCGATGAAGCCGGCGTCAAGGATCTCTCGATGAAGATCTGGGCCATGCCGGTCAGCCGCCCGTACAACCCGAACGCCCAGCGCGTTGCCGAGATGATCCAGGCCGACTACGCCAAGGTCGGCGTCAAGGCCGAGATCGTCAGCTACGAGTGGACCGAGTACCGCACCCGCGGCAAGGCCAACGACCGCGACGGCGCCTTCCAGCTTGGCTGGACCGGCGACAACGGCGACCCGGACAACTTCCTGTTCCTGTTGGGCTGCGAGGCCATCGGCCAGTCCAACTACGCCATCTGGTGCAACAAGGAGTTCGAGGATCTGCTGCAGGCCGGCAAGAAGACGACCGACCAGGCCGAACGTACCAAGATCTACGAAAAGGCCCAGGAAGTCTTCAAGCGTGAGGCTCCGTGGCTGACCATCGCGCACTCGAAGGTCTTCATGCCCATGACCAAGAACGTCGTGGGCTTCGAGATGGATCCGCTCGGCATCCATCGTTTCGACGGCGTCGACATCGCCGAATAAGAAAAGCGAATGGGGATGGCGCCCCGCCCGGGGCGCCATCTTGCCATCGCCAGAACCATGTTCCGCTATATCCTCAACAAATTCGCACTGATCGTTCCGACGATCATCGGCATCACCCTTGCCGCCTTCGCCTTCGTGCGCCTGCTGCCCGGCGACCCGATCCTGGCCATGGCAGGCGAACGCGGCGTGAGCCCCGAACGCTACGCCGAGCTGCTCGAACGCTTCGGCTACAACCGCCCGATCTGGGTCCAGTATTTCGATTACATCAGCGGCGTCCTGCACGGCGACTTTGGCGTCTCGCTCGCCACGAAACGGCCGGTGCTGGGTGAATTCCTGACGCTGTTTCCGGCCACGCTGGAGCTCGCGACCGTTGCCATGCTGCTGGCGATCGCGATCGGCATTCCAGCCGGCATCTTCGCGGCCGTCAAGCGCGGCTCCTGGTTCGACCAGCTCACCATGGGCGCTGCCCTGACCGGCTATTCCATGCCGATCTTCTGGTGGGGCCTGCTGCTCATCATCTTCTTCTCCGGCACGCTGGGCTGGACGCCGGTTTCCGGCCGCATCGGTCTGCAATACTTCTTCCCGCCCCATACCGGCTTCATGCTGATCGACAGCCTGATCTCAGGTAAGAAAGGCGCGTTTTCGTCTGCCGTCAGCCACCTGATTCTGCCGGCGATCGTGCTAGCCACCATCCCGCTCGCCGTCATTGCGCGTCAGACGCGCTCGGCAATGCTGGAGGTGCTGGGCGAGGACTATGTGCGCACCGCGCGCGCCAAGGGCCTTTCGCCGCGCCGCGTGATCGGCATGCATGCTTTCCGCAATGCGCTGATCCCGGTGGTTACCACCATCGGCCTGCAGGTCGGCACGCTGATGGCGGGTGCGATCCTCACCGAAACCATCTTCTCCTGGCCGGGCATCGGCAAGTGGATGATCGATTCAATCGGCAAGCGCGACTATGTCGTGGTGCAGAGCGGTCTGCTTCTGATCGCGCTCATCGTCATGGCCGTGAACCTTGTCGTCGATCTCCTCTACGCCGTGATCAACCCGCGTATCCGCGTGCAGTGAGGCAAGGATGAGCAACCAAACCACAGCCGTGCCGTCCAAGCCGGCCGCCCGTCCGGGTGCGCTTGCCGAGTTCTGGCACTATTTCTCCATGAACCACGGGGCCGTCCTCGGCCTCGTCGTCTTCGCCCTTCTGGTGCTGGTCGCGATCTTCGCGCCGCTGATCGCACCGCACGCGCCCAACGAACAGTATCGCGATGCGCTGCTGACCCCGCCGATGTGGTGGGCGAACGGCACCTCGAACTTCATCCTCGGCACCGATGCCGTCGGCCGCGACATCCTTTCGCGACTGATCTTCGGCGCGCGCTACTCGCTGTTCATCGGCGTCGTCGTCGTCACCTTCGCGCTGGTCAGCGGCATCATCCTCGGCCTGCTCGCCGGCTTCTTCCGCGGCTGGGTCGACACGGTGATCATGCGCGTGATGGACATCATCCTCGCCTTCCCGTCGCTGCTTCTGGCGCTGGTGCTGGTGGCGATCCTCGGGCCCGGTCTGTTCAACGCCATGCTCGCCATCGCAGTCGTTCTGCAGCCTCACTTCGCACGCCTGACGCGTGCTGCGGTGATGGCCGAGAAGAACCGCGAATATGTCGTCTCGGCCAGGGTTGCCGGCGCCGGCAATATTCGCCTGATGCTGGTGACCATCCTGCCGAACTGCCTTGCACCACTCATCGTGCAGGCGACGATGTCGTTCTCCAACGCCATTCTCGAGGCGGCGGCGCTGGGCTTCCTCGGCATGGGCGCACAGCCGCCGACACCAGAATGGGGCACGATGCTGGCCGCGGCCCGCGAGTTCATCCTGCGCGCGCCCTGGGTGGTGACCTTCCCCGGTCTTGCCATCCTGATCACCGTGCTTGCCATCAACCTGATCGGCGACGGCCTGCGCGACGCCTTCGACCCCAAGCTGAAGAGGTCGTAAGATGCCGCTTCTCGAAATCAGGAACCTCTGCGTCTCCTTCGACACCAGCGCCGGCCAGTTCATGGCGGTGAAGGGCATCGATCTTTCGGTCGAGCCGCGCGAGGTGCTGGCCATCGTGGGCGAGTCCGGCTCGGGCAAGTCCGTCTCGATGCTGGCGGTGATGGGCCTCCTGCCCAAGACCGCCACGGTGACGGCCGACAGCATGACCTTCAACGGTCAGGACCTGCTCGCCATGTCGCCCGAGCAGCGTCGCAAGATCATCGGCCGAGACATCGCCATGATCTTCCAGGAGCCGATCGCGAGCCTCAACCCGTGCTTCACGGTCGGCTTCCAGATCGAAGAAGTGCTGCGCGTGCATATGGGCATGGACAACGCCCAGCGCCGCGCCCGCGCCATCGAGCTGTTCCAACTGGTCGGCATTCCCGACCCCGCCGACCGGCTCGGCTCCTACCCGCACCAGATGTCGGGCGGCCAGTGCCAGCGCGTGATGATCGCCATGGCGATCGCCTGCAACCCCAAGCTCCTGATCGCCGACGAGCCGACCACCGCGCTCGACGTGACGATCCAGAAGCAGATCCTCGATCTTCTGATGCGCCTGCAGGCCGAGCACGGCATGGGGCTGATCATGATCACCCACAATATGGGCGTGGTCGCCGAGACGGCCGACCGCGTCGTCGTCCAGTACAAGGGACGCAAGATGGAAGAAGCCGACGTGCTGTCGCTTTTTGAATCGCCGAAGAGCAACTACACCAAGGCGCTCTTGTCGGCCCTGCCCGACAACGCCACCGGCGACCGTCTGCCCACCGTCTCCGACTTCGTGCTCGACGAGCCGGAAGGAGTTTCGGCATGACCAATACCGTTCTCGAAGCCAAGAACCTCAAGCGCGACTACCACGTCTCGGGCGGCATGTTCACGAAGTCCCGCACGGTCCATGCCGTGAAGGGCGTCAGCTTCTCCGTCGAGAAGGGCAAGACGCTGGCAATCGTCGGCGAAAGCGGCTGCGGCAAGTCCACGCTGGCGCGCATCATCACGCTGATCGATGCGCCGACCTCGGGCGAACTCGTCATCGACGACAAGAAGGTCGACATCGCTCGCGACGGGCTGACGCCCGAGATGCGCCGCAAGGTGCAGATCGTGTTCCAGAACCCCTACGGTTCGCTCAACCCGCGCCAGAAGATCGGCGACGTGCTGGGCGAGCCGCTGAAGATCAACACCGACATGCCGGCTTCCGAGCGGCGCGACCGCGCCATGGCGATGCTGAAGAAGGTCGGGCTGGGCGAAGAACACTTCAACCGCTACCCGCACATGTTCTCCGGCGGCCAGCGACAGCGTATCGCCATTGCGCGCGCGCTGATGCTGAACCCGAGCCTCTTGGTGCTGGACGAACCGGTGTCGGCGCTGGACCTTTCGGTTCAGGCGCAAGTGCTGAACCTGCTTGCCGACCTGCAGGACGAGTTCAAGCTGACCTACGTCTTCATCAGCCACGACCTGTCGGTGGTGCGCTACATCGCCGACGAGGTGATGGTGATGTATTTCGGCGAGGCGGTGGAATACGGCACCCGCGACGAGGTGTTTTCCAGCCCGCAGCACAGCTACACCAAGACGCTGTTTGCCGCGACGCCCCGCGCCGATGTAGAAAGCATCCGAGCACGCCTGGCCCGCAAGAAAGCGGCCTAAGCACTCTGTCACAAAGGCGGGCTCCGGCCCGCCTTTTTTGTATCGACGCACCTATTCATTGCCACGCCCGCTTTCGCGTCTGGCCATTTCAAAGAACCTGGGAAGACGGGCGGTCGTCGGACGCGCTCGTTTTGATAAATCTTGCGGTCCTTCGACCGCCCGTTCGATGCTCTTGCCTGGGTTTGTTCGCCTCCGCATTCGCGCGGCCAGCCACACCCTGGGCCCGGACTTGGGGGTTCATCACCCAGCAGTGCGACCGTAGCACCACCAGCCCGGACATCGTCGCCCTCCACGCTCATCCGGTTCATGACCCGTGTTCCCGGTGAGGCCGATGCGGGCATTATGCGGGAGGTGGGAAGGTGGGGGATGAAAGAGACGGCGAATTTCTTTCGTCGCGATTGATTTCAACGAGTTAGCGCTGGTCGGCCTCAGAAGTTTTGTGAAATTCATCCCCGCTGGCGACGACGAATTGCGGCTTGTAGGGAGCGCCACGGCAGCTCTAGCCGTCGTCCCTCTCCAAGGGCGAGCTTCGCCCCCTCTCCGTCTCGGGCTTCGCCCGAGCCACCTCTCCCCCATTTCATGGGGGCGAGGAACTCAAGTTCTGAGAGGAACCCAAGTTCTCTGAGGTCGCGACCTCGGCGGGTGCCGGTTCCTCGCCCCGCTGGCGGGGAGAGGTGGCTCGGGCGAAGCCCGAGACGGAGAGGGGTTTTGTCGGGCAGCGCGGCAGGTCTTGCTTTTCGCGCTTAATGATTGTCCCGCGGAATGCCTTTGGTCTGCGCCACGCGCTGGTATTTTGTCGCCGGCTTCAGCACCATGCCTTCCGACAGCTGGTCGACCATGCCGCGCTGGATTTCCTGCCACGGCGTCTGGTGGGCCGGATAGTGGTAGCCGCCGGCGGCCTCGAGCGCGGTGCGGCGGCTCTGCAGTTCGTCGGCGCTGATCAATATGTCGGCGGTGCCCTTCTTCAGGTCGACGCGCACCCGGTCGCCCGACCGAAGCAGCGCCAGGCCGCCGCCGACCGCGGCTTCCGGCGAGGCGTTGAGGATCGAGGGCGAGCCCGAAGTGCCCGATTGGCGGCCGTCGCCGATGCAGGGCAGCGAGTGCACGCCCCTTTTGATGAGGTAATCCGGCGGCTGCATGTTCACCACCTCGGCAGCGCCGGGGTAGCCGACGGGCCCTGCCCCGCGCATGAACAGGACGGTGTGCTCGTCAATGCCGAGAGCGGGATCATCGATGCGGGCGTGATAATCCTCCGGCCCGTCGAACACCATCGCCTTGCCCTCGAAGGCATCCGGGTCAGTCGGGTTCGACAGATAGCGCTCGCGGAATTCTTTCGAGATCACGCTGGTCTTCATGATGGCGCTGTCGAACAGATTGCCCTTGAGATTGATGAAGCCGGCATCCTTCTTCAACGGATCGGATACCGTGCGGATGACCTCGGGATTGAGGTTTTCCACCGTGCCGCAGTTCTCGCCGATGGGGCTGCCGTTGGCGGTCACCGCGCCGGGATGCGGCAGCAGGCCGGCCTTCATCAGCTCCATCACCACCGCCGGAACGCCGCCGGCATGACAAAAATCCTCGCCCAAAAATTCGCCGGCTGGCTGCAGGTTCACCAAGAGTGGGACCTTGTGGCCGATGGCCTGCCAGTCGTCATTGTCGAGCTTGATGCCGAGATGGCGGGCAATGGCGTTCAGGTGGATCGGCGCGTTGGTGGAACCGCCGATGGCCGAATTGACGACGATGGCGTTCTCGAAAGCCTCGCGCGTCATGATGTCGGATGGCTTCAAATCCTCATGCACCATGCCGACGATGCGCTTGCCGGTCTCATAGGCGATCTGGCCGCGCTCGCGATAGGGCGCAGGGATGGCCGCCGCGCCCGGCAGCTGCATGCCCAGCGCCTCGGCCAGGCTGTTCATGGTGGTGGCGGTGCCCATGGTGTTGCAATAGCCGACCGAGGGGGCCGAAGACGCAACGATCTCCATGAACTCGTTATAGTCGATCTCGCCGGCCGACAGGCGCTGGCGCGACTCCCACACGATGGTGCCCGAGCCGGTGCGCTTGCCCTTGTGCCAGCCATTGAGCATCGGTCCGACTGACAGCGCGATCGCCGGAATGTTGACCGTGGCCGCCGCCATCAGCAGCGCCGGCGTGGTCTTGTCGCAGCCGATGGTCAGCACGACGCCATCGAGCGGATAGCCGTAGAGCACTTCGACCAGCGAGAGATAGGCAAGGTTGCGGTCGAGCGAGGCGGTGGGACGCTTTCCCGTTTCCTGGATCGGGTGGCAGGGAAACTCGAAGGGAATGCCGCCGGCGGCCACGATGCCCTCGCGCACGCGCTTGGCAAGCTCGAGGTGGTGCCGGTTGCAGGGCGACAGGTCCGAGCCGGTCTGGGCGATGCCGATGAGCGGCTTGCCCGACTGGAGTTCCTCGCGCGTGAGGCCGTAGTTCAGGTAGCGCTCGAGATAGAGCGCGGTCATGCCGGGATTGTCGGGATTGTCGAACCATTCCTGCGAACGGAATTTCTTGGGCGTCTTGGTATCGGCCATCGGCTTCTCCCGGAATGCGGCTGTGAAATGGTTATGACAAGGTTTTGGGGGCCGCAAGAGGCACCGCGCGGAGACAACTCGGAGAAGACGAAAGCCGCCAAAAATGCTATCAGCGCGTGCAATGCTGGAGGAGCAAGCGCATGAGCCTGATCGACGACCGCCTCTATATCGACCCCGAACTCGTGCAGTTCTACGACCTCGAAAACGAGGGCGGCGCGGATCAGGACTATTGCATCGCCTTTGCCGAGGGCGCGCGGAGCGTGCTCGATCTCGGTTGCGGCACCGGGCTGGTGGCGGTGGCGCTGGCGTCCGGCCGCGATGTCACCGGCGTCGATCCGGCTGGCGCCATGCTGGATGTGGCACGCAGACGGCCGGGCGGTGACAGCGTGGAGTGGGTCGAGGCCGATGCGCGCCATGTGCGGCTGGGCAAAAAATTCGACCTGGTGCTGCTGACCGGCCATGCCTTCCAGGTGTTTTTGACGGCTGAAGACCAGCGGGCGGTGCTGGCCACCATCGCGGCCCATCTGGCGCCGGAAGGGCGCTTCATCTTCGACAGCCGCAATCCGGCAGCGCGGGAGTGGTTGGAATGGGTGCCGGAGCAGTCGCAGCGGTCAGTCGAGCATCCGCGCCTCGGCGCGGTGAAAGCCTGGAACGACGCGGCGTGGGATGAAGCGGCGGGCGTCGTGACCTACGAGACCTTTTACGATGCGCCCGGCGGGCGGCGCTTCCATGCGGAGTCAAAGATCGCCTTTCCGGAGAAGGACACGCTGGCCGGCATGCTGCACGAGGCCGGCCTTGCCATCGATCGTTGGCTGGGCGACTGGCACGGCGCGCCCTGGACGCCGACCTCGCGCGAAATCATCCCGATCGGGCGGCTGCGCTAGCCGGCAAGTGCGCGGTTTGTTAGCCGAATTTGTGCGACGCCAAGCGATTCCGCCTGGCTGCAAAATGCTCTAAGCACTTTGGTGTGATAGACAAGAAACCCCGCGTCCAGTACCCCTCTCAGAGCAATCCACTCGGGAGGAAGTCATGGCTCTGGTCATCGAAGGTGAAGAACACATCGCCGCGCCCGTGCAGAAGGTGTGGGAGGCGCTGAACGACCCGGACGTGCTGAAGGAATGCATTCCCGGCTGCCAGAGCCTGGAGATGAAGTCGCCCACCGACATGGCGGCCACCGTGGTGCTGAAGATCGGGCCGATCAAGGCCACCTTCGCCGGCGAGGTGACGCTGACGAACCTGAAGCCGCCGCACTCCTACACCATCAGCGGCGAAGGCAAGGGCGGCATCGCCGGCTTCGCCAAGGGCGGCGCCGACGTGACCCTGACCGAGGACGGCCCCGATACCACCATCCTCAAATATGAGGCCAAGGCCGATGTGGGCGGCAAGATCGCCCAGCTCGGCAGCCGGCTGATCACTTCGACGTCGAAGAAACTCGCCGGGCAATTCTTTTCGAGTTTTGGGGAAAAGGTGAGCGCGGGGTAGCGCGCTCCCTGCCCTCAGCCATCAGTCGAACACGATGTTCGGCACCGCAGCCTCGGCCACGCCGCGCTCTTCCTGAATGCGCGTCCAGACCTTTTCGGCGATGCCGCGATAGGTCTTGGCCTCCGGCCCGTCAGGCTTGGAGACCACGACCGGCGCGCCGGCGTCGGAGCTTTCGCGGATGCCCATTTCGAGCGGCACTTCGCCGAGGAAAGTGACGCCAAGGCGCTCGGCTTCCTTCTTCGCGCCGCCATGGCCAAAAATGTCGTAGCGCTTGCCGGTGTCGGGGGCCACGAAGTAGCTCATGTTCTCGACGATGCCGAGCAGCGGCACGTCGACCTTCTTGAACATGTTGAGGCCCTTGCGCGCGTCGATCAGTGCGAGATCCTGCGGCGTCGAGACGATGACGGCGCCGGCCAGCGGCACCTGCTGGGCCATGGTGAGCTGGGCGTCGCCCGTGCCGGGCGGCATGTCGACCACCAGCACGTCGAGCGGACCCCAATCGACTTCGCGCAGCATCTGGGTGAGTGCGGACATGACCATCGGCCCGCGCCAGATCATCGGTGTTTCCTCGTCGACGAGGAAGCCCATGGACATGACCTTGAGGCCGTATTTCTCCATCGGCTTCAGCACCTTGCCGTCGACCGTCTGCGGCCGTCCGTGCAGGTTGAGAAGCTTGGGCATAGAGGGGCCGTAGATGTCGGCATCGAGCACGCCGACCTTCAAGCCGTTGGCGGCGAGGCCGAGCGCGATGTTGATGGCGGTCGTCGACTTGCCGACGCCGCCCTTGCCGGAAGCCACCGCGATGATCGCCTCGATGCCGGGCACGCCGCGCTTGCCCGGCTGATGACCGGCGGGGGCGTGCGGGGGCGTGGCGGGGGCGGCAGGGCGCGGAGCGGGACGCGACGGTGGAGCACTTTCCATGCCGCCGCCCTTCTTCTCGGCGGTCAGGGCCACCATTGCGCTCGACACGCCTGGCATCTCCTTCACCACCCGTTCGGCCGCCGCGCGCAGCGGCTCGAGTTCCTTGGCGCGGGCGGCCGGAACGGTGATCGAGAAGAAGACCTTGCTGTCGGCGATGAATATCTCGGACACCAGCCCGAGGCTGACGATGTCACCCTCCAGATCGGGGCCTTTGACCGTGCTGAGCTTTTCGAGAACGGCTTCTCTGGTAACTGACATGGCGCTTCTTCTGTTTCAGTGTTGTGCTTGAGATAATGCATATCGCCGCCGGAACCAACACTGGGCCAGCGCCGTCTGCGGAACATCCAGACGAAAAACTTTGCCGACCTTGTCGGACCGGCCATTCTGACCACGTCCTTGAAAGGCGCGGCGACCGAGCCGCGGCCAAGCGAGAGGAAAGAACATGCAGAAAATCACCCCGTTCCTGTGGTTCGACAACCAGGCCGAGGAAGCCGCAAAGTTTTATACCTCCATCTTCAAGAATTCAAAGATCGGCACCGTCGCGCGCATGACCGAAGGCGGCCCCGCACCTGCCGGCAGCGTGCTCACGGTCGAGTTCGAGCTCGACGGCCTCTCCTTCGTCGCGCTCAATGGCGGGCCGATGTTCAAATTCACCGAGGCGATCTCCATGCAGATCGCCTGCGAAACGCAGGAAGAGGTGGACAGTCTTTGGGATAAGCTGACGGCCGATGGCGGTCAGCCCGGCCAGTGCGGCTGGCTGAAGGACAAGTTTGGCCTCTCCTGGCAGGTGACGCCGACCGCCCTGCCCCGACTGCTGAAGCAGCCGGACGCGCAGAAAGCGGGTCGGGTCATGCAGGCCATGATGCAGATGGGCAAGATCGACATCGCCGAACTGGAACGCGCCGCGGCCTGACGATAGGTCCGGACAGGCAAGCGCCTAGCTCGCGCTGGCGCTTCGCCTGCCAACCGGCTAGTTTCGCCGCATGATCGACAAGCTCGAATTCTTCCTCGCGCTCGCCAAGGAGCAGCATTTCGGCCGTGCGGCCGAGGAATGCGGCGTGACCCAGCCCACGTTATCGGCCGGCATCAAGCAGTTGGAAGACCAGCTGGGCGTGATGCTGGTGCAGCGCGGCTCGCGCTTCCAGGGGCTGACGCCTGAAGGCAGCCGGGTGCTGGAATGGGCGCGCCGCATCGTCGGCGACACCCGCACCATGCGCGAGGAGATGCGCGCGGCGCGGCACGGCCTTGCCGGCCATGTACGCATCGCAGCCATCCCAACCGCGCTCGCCATGACGCCGCGGCTGACCACGCCTTTCCATGAAAAGCATCCGGCGGTGACGTTCTCGATCATCTCGCGCACCTCGATCGAGGTGCTGACCCTGCTCGACAATTTCGAGATCGACATCGGCATCACCTATCTCGACAACGAGCCGCTGGGCCGCGTCGCCTCGGTGCCGCTCTATTCGGAGCGCTACCAGCTCATCACCGCCGCCGGCACGCCCTATTCAGAGCGCCAGTCGGTGACCTGGGCGGAGGTGAGCACGCTGCCGCTCTGCCTGCTGACGCCGGACATGCAGAACCGCCGCATCATCAACCGGCATCTGGAAGAGGCTGGCGTCGAGGCGCGCACGACGCTCGAATCCAACTCGATGATCGTGCTGTTTTCCCACATCCGCACCGGCAAATGGGCCTCGATCATGCCGCTCAACCTGGCGGAGACCTTTGGCTTTGCCGAACCCATCCGAGCCATCCCCATCGTCGAGCCGGACGCCAGCCATCTTGTCGGCCTGGTGGCCGCGCATCGCGAGCCGCACACGCCGATGGTTTCGGCGCTGCTGCACGAGGCGCGCCTGCTTGCGGCAAGTCTCGTCGCTCTTCGATAGAATTTTTCTATCGATCAACGAAACTGCTCTATTGATTACGCTTTCCGCTTCTGACTAGCCTCGATTGGTGTTTCTGAAGGGAGGGCGCTGCATGAGTTTGCAGCCGGCAAGTACCGACATCGCCACCAGGGCGCAGTCGGTCATCGATGAATTCAAGGGGCTCGAAGGCCCGCTCCTTCCCATTCTCCATGGCTTACAGGAAGAGTTCGGCTACGTGCCGTCCGAGACGGTGCCAGTCATCGCCGATGCGCTGAACCTGTCGCGCGCGGAAGTGCACGGCGTCGTCACCTTCTATCACGACTATCGCAACCACCCCGCCGGCCGCCATGTGCTGAAGCTGTGCCGGGCGGAAGCCTGCCAGTCCATGGGCGCCGACGCCATTGCGGCGCAGATCAGCCAGGCGCTGGGCATCGGCTTTCATGAGACGGCAAAGGACAATTCGGTGACGCTGGAGCCGGTGTTCTGCCTGGGCCTCTGCGCCTGCGCGCCGGCCGCCATGCTGGACGGCGAAGTGATCGGCAGGCTCGACGCCGACAAGGTCGAGGAAATCGTCGCGGAGGTGCGCTCGTGACCGTCACCATCTACGTTCCCGGCGATTCCGGCGCGCTTGCCCTCGGCGCCGACAAGGTGGCCAAGGCGATCGAAGCGGAGATTCTTGCGCACGGCATCGATGCGCGGATTGTGCGCAACGGCTCGCGCGGCCTCTATTGGCTTGAGCCGATGGTGGAAGTGGCCACCGATGCCGGCCGTGTGGCCTACGGCCCGGTCTCGGCCAAGGACGTGCCGTCGCTGTTCGAAGCCGGCTTCGTGACCGGCGGCCAGCACAAGCTTTCGCTCGGCGATCCGGAAAAGATTCCCTTCCTCGCCAAGCAGACGCGCCTCACTTTCGCGCGCTGCGGCATCACCGATCCGGTATCGCTGGAGGACTATGAGGCGCATGGCGGCCTGACCGGCCTGAAGAACGCGGTGAAGATGATCCCGGCCGACATCGTCAAGCAGGTCACCGATTCGGGCCTGCGCGGACGCGGCGGCGCGGGCTTCCCCACCGGCATCAAGTGGAAGACGGTTCACGATACGGCTGCCGAGCAGAAATACATCGTTTGCAACGCCGACGAAGGCGACTCGGCCACCTTTGCCGACCGCATGATCATGGAGGGCGACCCCTTCGTGCTGATCGAGGGCATGGCCATTGCCGGGCTCGCCACCGGCGCGACCAAGGGTTTTGTCTATATCCGCTCCGAATATCCGCACGCGATCGCGGTGATGAGCAAGGCCGTCGAGGTGGCGCGCAGCGCCGGCGTCCTCGGCAAGAGCGTGCTTGGATCCTCCCAAGGCTTCGACATCGAAATCCGTTCGGGCGCCGGCGCCTATGTGTGCGGCGAGGAAACCTCGCTGCTCAACTCGCTCGAAGGCAAGCGCGGCGTGGTGCGCGCCAAGCCGCCACTGCCGGCGATCCAGGGCCTGTTCGGCAAGCCCACCGTGATCAACAACGTGATCTCGCTGGCCTCGGTGCCGATCATCATGGACAAGGGCGCGGAATATTACCGCGACTTCGGCATGGGCCGCTCGCGCGGCACCATCCCGATCCAGATCGCCGGCAATACGAAGCATGGCGGCCTGTTCGAAGTGGCCTTCGGCCTGACGCTGGGCGAAATCGTCGACGAGATCGGCGGCGGCACCGTCACCGGCCGGCCGGTGAAGGCGGTGCAGGTGGGCGGCCCGCTGGGCGCCTATTTCCCGCGCGCGCTGTTCGACACGCCCTTCGACTACGAGGAATTTGCCAAGCGCGACGGCCTGATCGGCCATGCCGGCATCACCGTCTTCGACGACAGCGCCGACATGCTGAAGATGGCGCGCTTCGCCATGGAATTCTGCGCCATCGAAAGCTGCGGCAAGTGCACGCCCTGCCGCATCGGCTCGACACGCGGCGTGGAGACGCTCGACAAGGTCGCGGGCGGCATCGAGCCCGAGAAGAACCTCGCGCTGGTCACCGACCTCTGCAACACGATGAAGTTCGGCTCGCTCTGCGCGCTGGGAGGTTTCACGCCCTACCCGGTCATGAGCGCGCTTACCCATTTCCCCGAAGATTTCCGGCCGGTCGCGGTCGCCCAGGCAGCGGAATAGGAGTCAGAACCATGGGTCTCGTCCACGAAATCGACTACGGCACCCCTGCCTCTAAAGCCGAAAAGCAGGTCACGCTGACCGTCGACGGCTTTTCGGTGACCGTGCCTGAGGGCACCTCGATCATGCGCGCCTCGATGGAGGCCGGCATCCAGGTGCCGAAGCTGTGCGCCACCGACATGGTCGACGCCTTCGGCTCCTGCCGCCTGTGCCTGGTCGAGATCGAGGGCCGCGCCGGCACGCCCGCCTCCTGCACCACGCCGGTGGCGCCGGGCATGGTGGTCCACACCCAGACCAGCCGGCTGAAAGACATCCGCAAGGGCGTGATGGAGCTCTATATCTCCGACCATCCGCTCGACTGCCTGACCTGCGCGGCCAATGGCGACTGCGAGCTGCAGGACATGGCGGGTGCCGTCGGCCTGCGCGACGTGCGCTATGGCTACGAGGGCGACAACCACGTCCGCGCCAAGAACGACGGCGTCCAGAACTTCAACTGGATGCCGAAGGACGAATCCAACCCCTATTTCACCTATGACCCGTCCAAGTGCATCGTCTGCTCGCGCTGCGTGCGGGCCTGCGAGGAGGTGCAGGGCACCTTTGCGCTGACCATCGAAGGCCGCGGCTTCGACAGCCGCGTTTCGCCGGGCGCGCACGAACTCTTCCTCGATAGCGAGTGCGTTTCCTGCGGCGCCTGCGTGCAGGCCTGCCCGACCGCGACGCTGACGGAAAAATCGGTGATCCAGATCGGCCAGCCGGAGCACTCGGTGGTCACCACCTGCGCCTATTGCGGCGTGGGCTGCTCGTTCAAGGCCGAGATGCGCGGCGAGGAGCTGGTGCGCATGGTGCCGTGGAAGGACGGCAAGGCCAATCGCGGCCACTCCTGCGTCAAGGGCCGCTTCGCCTATGGCTATGCCACGCACAAGGAGCGCATCCTCAACCCGATGATCCGCGAGAAGATCACCGACCCGTGGCGCGAAGTGTCGTGGGAAGAGGCGCTGACCCATACCGCCAACGAGTTCCGCCGCATCCAGTACCAGTATGGCCGCGCGGCCATCGGCGGCATAACCTCGTCGCGCTGCACGAATGAAGAAACCTTCCTCGTGCAGAAGCTGATCCGCCAGGGCTTTGGCAACAACAACGTCGACACCTGCGCCCGCGTCTGCCACTCGCCGACCGGCTACGGCCTCGGCCAGACCTACGGCACCTCGGCCGGCACGCAGGACTTCGACTCGGTCGAGTACACCGATGTCGCCCTGATCATCGGCGCCAACCCGGCGTCGGCGCACCCGGTGTTCGCATCGCGCCTGAAGAAGCGGCTACGCGCCGGCGCCAAGCTGATCGTCATCGATCCGCGCCGCACCGAGATGGTGAAGTCGGCCCATATCGAGGCGGCGCATCACCTGGCGCTGAAGCCGGGCACCAACGTCGCCGTCGTCACGTCGCTGGCGCATGTCATCGTCACCGAAGGCCTGTTCAACGAGGCCTTCATCCGCGAGCGTTGCGACTGGGCGGAATTCCAGGACTATGCGGAGTTCGTCTCGGACCCGCGCCACAGCCCCGAAGAGGTTGAAAAGCTGTCGGGCGTGCCGGCGGAGACGATCCGCGGTGCTGCGCGCCTTTACGCCACCGGCGGCAATGGCGCGATCTATTACGGCCTCGGCGTGACCGAGCACAGCCAGGGCTCGACGACCGTCATCGCGATCGCCAACCTCGCCATGCTGACCGGCAATATCGGCCGCAGGGGCGTGGGTGTGAACCCGCTGCGCGGCCAGAACAACGTGCAGGGCGCCTGCGACATGGGTTCGTTCCCGCACGAACTGCCGGGCTACCGCCACATTTCGGGCGACGCCGTGCGCGACATCTATGACAGCCTGTGGGGCGTGAAGCTCGACAACGAGCCGGGCCTGCGCATCCCCAACATGCTCGACGCCGCCGTAGAAGGCACGTTCAAGGGCATCTACATCCAGGGCGAAGACATCCTGCAGTCGGACCCCGACACCAAGCATGTCTCGGCCGGCCTCGCCGCGATGGAATGCGTGGTCGTCCAGGACCTGTTCCTCAACGAGACGGCGAACTACGCACATGTCTTCCTGCCTGGCTCGACCTTCCTCGAGAAGGACGGCACCTTCACCAACGCCGAGCGCCGCATCAACCGCGTGCGCAAGGTGATGAGCCCGAAGAACGGCTATGCCGACTGGGAAGTGACGCAGAAGCTCGCCCAGGCGATGGGCCTGAACTGGAACTACCAGCACCCGTCCGAGATCATGGACGAAGTTGCCAAGACGACGCCGAGCTTCGCCAACGTCTCCTACGAGTTCCTTGAGAAGATGGGCTCGGTGCAGTGGCCGTGCAACGAGAAGGCGCCGGAAGGCACGCCGATCATGCATATCGACGGCTTCGTGCGCGGCAAGGGCAAGTTCATCCGCACCGAATATGTGGCGACCGACGAGAAGACTGGTCCGCGCTTCCCGCTGCTGCTCACCACGGGCCGCATCCTCAGCCAGTACAATGTCGGCGCGCAGACCCGCCGCACCGACAATGTGATGTGGCACGACGAGGACCGGCTGGAAATCCACCCGCACGATGCCGAAAACCGCGGTCTGCGCGACGGCGACTGGGTGCGGCTGCAGAGCCGCGCCGGCGAGACGACCTTGCGCGCGCTGGTGACCGACCGCGTGTCGCCGGGCGTGGTCTACACCACCTTCCACCACCCCGACACGCAGGCCAACGTCATCACCACCGACTTCTCCGACTGGGCAACCAATTGTCCGGAATACAAGGTGACGGCGGTGCAGGTGGCGCCTTCCAACGGCCCGTCGGAATGGCAGAAGGAATACAACGAGCAGGCACACCAGAGCCGCCGCATCGCAGGCCGGCTGGAAGCGGCGGAGTGATGGTGGCTCTGCGCCGATACCCTTCCCCTTGTGGGGAGGGTCAGACCGCAGGTCCGGGGTGGGGGTTGACACAGGCCCGTCCTGCCCGACAGATTACTCTTAACCTGATCCACTTCGTGGATCGCCCCTCCGCACAAGGGGAAGGGTGAGGCGCACCATGACAAACCGCCCCGCCACCACGCAGATCACCCGCATCGCGCGTCGCGCGAGCGGGACGGCTGCGGCGCAGCGCATGGTTCCGGAGGAAACGCCGATCGCGCTTTCCTATGCCGGCACCACGCATGCTGTGATGATGGCGAGCCCCGCCGACTTCGAGGATTTTGCGCTGGGCTTTTCGCTCACCGAGGGCATCGTCGGCTCCGCCGAGGAGATCGAGTCAATCGAGGTCGAGGATCTCGGCGCCGGCATCGACATCCAGATCCGCCTGAAGGACAAGGCCAATACGCGCTTCCAAGCGAGGCGGCGCAGGCTCGCCGGCCCGGTCGGCTGCGGGCTCTGCGGCATCGAATCCATCGATGAAGCCATGCGCTCGGTTTGCCAGGTGGGCCAAGCTGCGCTGACCCTTTCCGAGGACGACATCGTCCAGTCGGTAAAGCTGCTTTCGAAGGCGCAGCCTATGCATGCCGAAACCGGCGCGGTGCACGCCGCAGGCTTCTACGTCCCCGGCAAGGGCGTGGTGTTGGCGCGCGAGGATGTCGGCCGCCACAATGCGCTCGACAAGCTTGCCGGCGCGCTGGCGCGGGCCGGCATTGCCGGTTCGAGCGGCGCGGTTGTCGTGACCTCCCGCGTTTCCGTCGAAATGGTTCAGAAGGCGGCGGCCATCGGCTCGCGCTTCATCATCGCCGTCTCGGCGCCCACCGCGCTTGCCATCCGCACCGCGGACGAAGCCGGCATGACGCTGGTGGCGCTGGTGCGCGGCGACGACTTCGACATTTTCACCAATCCAGACCGCGTTACTTCCGGAGCAGCACGCCATGTCGCTTGATGAACACAGAGCCAGCACGCGCGACAAGATCATCCGCATGGCCAACCAGATCGCGACCTTCTTCCACTCCAAGCCGCGAGAGGAAGGCATTGCCGGCACGGCCGAGCACATCAACAAGTTCTGGGAGCCGCGCATGCGCCGGCACCTGTTCGAGATCATCGATGCCGGCGGCGACGGCCTGGACGAGCTGGTGCTCGCGGCGTCCTCGACCATCAGACGGCCGGCCGACGCGGCGGCCTAAGGCTGCCCAATTTTTCCGGATCGGGGTTGGCCCGATCCTGATTTGCCTTCGGCAGTGAGTGCGAGAGCCGGTCGTATGTAGAATTCGACCGCCACTCCGGTTTGCTTCGCAAACGACCTCTCCACCGTTCGACGGGGGAGAGGAAGCGTCGGTTGCCCCGCCTACATCAACCCGAGCTGCTTGTAGAAGCCTAGCGCGTCGTAATAATCGGCCTGATGGGTGATCTTGCCGCCGCCGATCTCGAATATCGAGGCGCCGTCGAACTTAAAACTCTTGCCGGTGGCCTTGGCGCCGTCGGCCCAGTCGCCGGTATTGGTGCCGGAGAACTGCCACTCGAAGGAAACGCGGCCGTCCTGCACGATGGGCGAGCCCTTCATCTTCCACACGGCGTCGGGCACGGCGTTGAGGAAATTATCGATGACGCCCGTTTTGGCCGCCTCGCGGCCTTCGACCGGCGTGCCGACCGAGGCATCGTAATAGGTGACGTTGTCGGCGAAATGCCCCGCCGCCTTGGCGGAATCGTGGGCATTCCACGCCGCCAGATAGGACTCGACTACCGCCTGCGGCGTGTCGTCGGCCATGGCCGGTCGCATGATGGTCATGCCGGCCAGAGCCAGCGCACCGGTGACTGCGAGAAACTGACGCCTGCGCATGCTTTTCCTCCCTGTTTTTGTTGGATTTTTCGTTCCCAGCCGGAGCGCCGTTTGTTGTGGCGTCCCGGCATTCCTTTGGCCTGATCATCAGGCCCGGCCGCTCACCCATGCGCGACCATGACGTGGCGGACCACCGTGTAGTCCTCCAGCGCATAGAGCGACATGTCCTTGCCGTAGCCCGACTGCTTGATGCCGCCATGTGGCATCTCGTTGGTGAGCATGAAGTGGGTGTTGATCCAGGTGCAGCCATATTGCAGGCGTGCGGCGGTGGCCATGGCGCGCGAGATATCCTTGGTCCACACCGAGGAGGCGAGGCCGTAATCGGACGCGTTGGCCCAGTTCACCGCCTCGTCCACATCGGAGAAGCGGGTGACCGAGACCACGGGGCCGAACACCTCGCGCTGCACGATCTCGTCCTCCTGTAGCGCGCCGGCCACGACAGTGGGCTGGTAGAAGAAGCCGCCCCCCTCGCCCGGCCGGCCGCCGGTGGTGATCTCGATATGCTTTTGCTCGGTGGCGCGCTCCACGAAGCTTGCCACGCGGTCGCGCTGGCGGCTGGAGATGAGCGGCCCGATCTCGTTTTCGGTGTCGTCGGCAAGGTTGTACCTGATCGACGAGACGGCCGAGGTGAGGTCGGCGACCAGCTTGTCGTAGATCTTCTTGCCGGCATAGATGCGGCAGGCGGCGGTGCAGTCCTGGCCGGCATTGTAGTAGCCGAAGGCACGCACGCCATTGACCACGGCTTCCAGATCGGCGTCGTCAAAGACGATGACCGGCGCCTTGCCGCCAAGCTCCAGATGCGTGCGCTTGACCGAGCGGGCGGCCGCCTGCAGCACCTTCTTGCCGGTGGCGATGTCGCCGGTAATCGAGATCATGTTGATCTTGGGGTGATTGATGAGCGCATTACCGACGCTCTCGCCGCGGCCGAGCACGACATTGACCACGCCCTCGGGCAGCACGTCGGCCAGGATGCGCGCGAGCTTCAGCGCCGTCAGCGGCGTCTGCTCGGACGGCTTGAAGACCACGGTGTTGCCGCCGGCAATGGCCGGGGCCAGCTTCCAGGCCATCATCATCAGCGGATAGTTCCACGGCGCGATGGAGGCGACGATGCCGACCGGGTCGCGGCGGATCATCGAGGTGTGGCCCGGCAGATATTCACCCGCGACGACGCCCGGCATGGAGCGCACGGCACCTGCAAAGAAGCGGTAGCAGTCTACCAGCGCGGGAATCTCGTCATTGAGCACGGCATTGATGGGCTTGCCGCAGTTCAGCGCTTCGAGCCGGGCGAACTCGGCAGCCTCGGCCTCGATGCGCTCGGCGATCTTGAGCAGGTAGCCGGAGCGCTGGGCGGGCGTGGTGCGCGACCAGTCGCCGAAGGCTTTTTGCGCCGCGGCGACGGCGGCGTCGATCTGCGCCTGGCTCGCCTCGGGCAGGTTGAGGATGGTTTCGCCGGTCTTGGGGTTGAGGATCGGTTCTTCGATCTCGGTGCCTTTCTCGAAGCGCGAACCGATCAGCATCTCGGTATCCATGAGGTCTCTCTCCCTTTGAAGTCTATTTGCCGCTGCCGGCGACCTGGTCGCCTTCGCGGGTCAGGTAATAGGCGGCGAGGATGGGCAGGAACGTCACCAGCACCACCACCATGGCCACCACATTGGTGACCGGGCGCTGACGCGGCCGCACCAGTTCCTCCAGCATCCAGATCGGCAGCGTCTGCTGCTGGCCGGCGGTGAAGGTGGTGACGATCACCTCGTCGAAGGACAGCGCAAAGGCCAGCATGCCGCCGGCAAGCAGTGCGGTGCCGATATTGGGCAGGATCACGTGCCGGAAGGTCTGGAAACCGTCGGCGCCGAGGTCCATCGACGCCTCGACCAGCGAACCGGAGGTGCGGCGGAAGCGCGCCACCGCGTTGTTGTAGACCACCACCACGCAGAAGGTGGCGTGACCGAGGATGATCGTCCAGAACGAGAACGGGATGTCCGCCAGGTTGAAGGCCGAGCGCAGCGCGATACCGGTGATGATGCCGGGCAGCGCGATCGGCAGGATGACCAGCAGCGACACCACCTCGCGGCCGAAGAATTTCGTGCCGCTGACGGCGGCGGCGCAGAGCGTGCCGAGCACCAGCGCGATCGTCGTCGATACCACCGCGACCTTGACCGACAGGCCCAGCGCCGTCCAGACGTCGGGCCGGTTCCAGGTGACGCTCAGCCAGTCGAGCGTGAAGCCGGGCGGCGGCCACTGGTAGGACTTTTCCTCCGTCGTGAAGGCGTAGACGAAGATCAGCAGGATCGGCAGATGCAGGAACAGAAGGCCTGCAGCGGCTGCGAGCTTGACGCCCAAGGGCGCGGACTGGTTGCGATCAGAGCGCATCGAAAGCTCCCATGCGCTTGGCGCCCCACAGGTAGAAACCCATGATGACGACGGGGACGACGGTGAAGGCGGCGGCCAGCGGAATGTTGCCGGCGGTGCCCTGCTGGGCGTAGACGGCCTGGCCGATGAACAGGCGCGAGGTGCCGATGATCTGGGGGATGATGTAGTCGCCCAGCGTCAGCGAGAAGGTGAAGATGGAGCCGGCGACGATGCCCGGCAGGGCCAGCGGGAACAACACGTTGCGGAACGTCTGCCCGGGCGACGCGCCAAGGTCGGACGAGGCTTCCACCAGATTGCCCGGCACGCGCTCGAGTGCGGCCTGGATCGGCAGGATCATGTAGGGCAGCCAGACATAGACGAAGACGATGAAGGTGCCGGTGAAGGACACCGACAGCGAGTTGCCGCCGACATAGGGCAGCGACAGCCAGGCATCGAGCAGCCAGCCGAGATGCAGCTTGTCGAGGAACCAGGTGAGGATGCCTTCCTTGGCGAGGATCAGCTTCCAGGCATAGATCTTGACAAGATAGCTCGACCACAGCGGCAGCATGATGCCGAGATAGAACAGCGCCTTCCATTTGCCACGCGCAAAGCGGGCCGCGTAATAGGCGATGGGGAAGGCCACGACCGCCGAGGCGAGCGTGACGCTGGCGGCCATGACCACCGTGCGGATGATGATGTCGAGATTGGCGGCCTGGAAGAGGTCGCCATAGGTCTTCAGCGTGAACTGCCTGTTGATGAGGCCGGAGAACTCGTCGATCGAAAAGAAGCTCTGCAGCAGCAGCGCAAACAGCGAACCCAGATAGACGATGCCGAGCCAGAGCAACGGCGGCAGCAGCATCAGGAAGAGAAGTACCTTGGGCCTGCGCCAGAAGGTATCGGACAGCGCACCGGCAATGCCGCCGCGGCTGGGCAGAATGGCTGGCGCGTGCGCGGGAATGACGGCCGAGGCGCTCATCACGCTTCTTCCATCAGATGCAGGTCGGCGGGCGACCACGACAGGCGCGTTTCGGCGCCATCGTCCGGCAGCGGCAGGCCGGCGGGCACAACTGCATGCAGGCGCACGCCCTCGGCCTCGACGGTGACGCGGTTGGTGGCGCCGAGGAAGCTGCGCGCCCGAACCGTGCCGGAAACGCCAGCGCCATTGGCTTCGCCGAGCCTGATCTTTTCAGGCCTGAGGCTCGCCCAGCGGCGCGCGCCGCCGTGCCGAGCGACGAATTCGGGGGGCAGCACGTTGGAGGAGCCGACGAAATCCGCCACGAAGCGCGACTGCGGCCGCTCATAGATGTCCTGCGGAGCGCCGACCTGCATGATGCGGCCATCGTTGAACACGGCCACGCGGTCGGCCATGGAGAGCGCTTCGCCCTGGTCGTGGGTGACGAAGACGAAGGTGATGCCCAGCGCACGCTGCAGGAGTTTTAGCTCCTCCTGCATGTTCTCGCGCAGCTTGAGATCGAGCGCGCCAAGCGGTTCGTCGAGCAGCAGCACGCGGGGCTTGTTGACCAGCGCGCGGGCGAGCGCGACACGCTGGCGCTGACCGCCGGAAAGCTGGCCAGGCTTGCGGGCGCCATAGCCGGGAAGCTGCACCAGCTTGAGAGCCTCTTCCGCCTGCCGGCCGCGCTCGGCGCGGGAAACGCCCTTGACCATCAGCCCGTAGGCGACATTGTCGAGCACGTTGAGATGCGGAAACAGCGCGTAATCCTGGAACACGGTGTTGACGTTGCGGCGATAGGGCGGAACGCCCTCGGCGCGCTCGCCGAAGATCGAAATGCTGCCGCCGGTCGGCTGCTCGAAGCCGGCTATGAGGCGCAGGCAGGTGGTCTTGCCCGAACCCGACGGGCCGAGCATGGCGAAGAATTCGCCCGGCCTGATGTCGAGATCGACCGCATCGACCGCGCGCACGGCGCCGAAGTGGCGGGAGACATTTTCGAAGGAAACGGCTGAGGTCATGCGGGTCTAGCTTTCTTGATGCACAAGCCCCCTCACTCGGCCACCGCAATGCGGCCACCTCTCCCCTGTGGGGGAAAGGAGGGAGCGTGGTAACGCGGGCGCCCACCTCCCCCTTATGGGGAGGTCACGCTAAAGGCGCGGGTGGGGGTAAAGTTGAAATGCAGGTGCGAAAGCACCCCCACCCCGACGCTGAGCGTCGACCCTCCCCACAAGGGAGGGTAAGTGGTCTTACCGACCGCCGATCACGGCGATGTAGTCGGAGACCCAGCGGTAGTAAGGCACGCACTCGCTCTGGCTCGCGCACTTGCTGACCGGCGTGCGCCAGAACTTGATCTTGTCGAAGTCCTCGAAGCCGTTGGTCTTGCAGCCCTCTTCGCCGAGCAGCTCATTGCCCTTACAGGCGGCCGGCACGGCGGGGTTGGAGCCGAACCAGGCGGCGAGATCGCCCTGCAGCTTGGGCTCCAGCGAATGCTCCAGCCACATATAGGCGCAGTTCGGATGGGCGGCTTCGACATGCATCATGGTGGTGTCGGCCCAGCCGGTGGCGCCCTCTTCCGGAATGGTCGAGGCGATCGGCTGCTTCTCGGACTTCAGCAGGTTGACCTGGAACGGCCACGAGCCGGAGGCAACAACGCCCTCATTCTTGAAGTCGTCGACCTGGATCATGGCGTCGTGCCAGTAGCGGCCGACGAGCGTGCGCTGCACGCGCAGCAGGTCGAGCGCTGCCTTGTACTGGTCCTCGTTCAGCTCATAGGGATCCTTGATGCCGAGTTCGGGCTTGTGCGCCATCAGATAGTTGGAGGCATCGGCGATGTGGATCGGGCCGTCATAGGCCTGGATGCGGCCCTTGTTGGGCTTGCCGTCCGGGAAATCCATCGGCTCGAACACGATGTTCCAGCTCTTGGGCGCTTCCTTGAAGACATTGGTGTTGTACATCAGAACGTTCGGGCCCCACTGGTAGGGCACGCCGTAGTGAACCTTGTCGACGGTGAACCAGGGCGCGTTCTGCAGGCGCTCGTCGACGGTCTTCCAGCTCGGGATGAGATCGGTGTTGATCGGCTGAACGCGCTTGCCGGCAACCAGGCGCAGCGAGGCGTCGCCCGAGGCGGTGACGAGGTCGAAGCCGCCTTCGTTCATCAGCGCGACCATTTCATCGGAGGTGGCGGCCGTCTTGACGTTGACCTTGCAGCCCGTCTGCTTCTCGAAGCTTGTAACCCAGTCGTAGGCCTTGTCGCTCTCGCCACGCTCGATATAGCCCGGCCAAGCGACGATGTTGACCTGACCTTCGCCCTTGCCGAGTTCCTTCAGCATCTCCTGGGTCATGGCCTGGCCCGAGAGGCCCAGCGCCAGAGTCATGGCCGTACACGTCTTCAAAAAGGATTTCATGGCTTCTCTCCCATTGTCAGGGGCCGCTCTGGACGGCGGCGTCGATCCCCTGAAACAGAAGGTGATCCGAAATCGGAGCATTCGCAAACGGATTTATCAGAAAGGCGGTATCGGTTTTTCCGATATCGCTCGTGAGGTAGCGGCCAAACGCTGTCTACCTATGGTCGCTGCCGGCTCTGACGCTGCAACTGCGCAACGCCGATGAAATCGCGCGCCGCCTGCGGCAGGCTGGAGCCGCGCCGCCACACCATGCCCACCTGCACCGCCGGCAGCGAGCCGGAAATGTCGCGCGATTCGATGCGGTCGCCTTCCAGCGACCATGGGCGGTAGACAAGATCGGGCAGCAGCGTGACCCCTGCCCCGGTGGCGACCAGACTGCGCACCGCTTCCACCGAGCGGGTGCGGAAGGCGACATGCGGGCGCGCGCCGAAGGCGGAGAGCAGCTTGCCGGTGTTCTCCTCGATTTCGTCCACCGTCAGCATGATCAGCGGTTCGGCGGCGATGTCGTTGATGCCGATGATGTCGGCGTCGACCAGCGGATGGCCGAGCGGCAGCCACAGCCGGTAGGGCGAAACTTCGAGGATTTCGGCCTGCAGCGCCATGCGGTCGCGCAGGTTGGAAATGATCATGACCGCGACGTCGAGCTCGCCGCCGATCAGCAGATGCTCGAGATAGTCGCCATTGTCCTCGATGGCCGAGACCTCGATTGCCGGGAAAGCGCGGCGATAGCGGGCGAGCAGGTCGGACAGCACATAGCCGGCGACCAGCGAGGTGACGCCGAGCTGCAGGCGCCCGCCGACCTTTTCCTGCTTTTCGGAGAAGGTGCGCCGGGCGTCCGAGACATTGGCGAGGATCTTGGTGGCGTGGCGCAGGAACTGGTGGCCCTTGTGGGTGATTGAGAGCCCGCGCGGATGACGCTCGAACAGTTCCACGCCAAGGTCTCGTTCCAGATCCTTGATCGCCTCGGTGACCGCCGATTGCGAGATGGAAAGGTTCTGCGCGGCGCCGGAGACAGTGCCCTGCTCGGCCACCGCGACGAAGAACTGCAACTGCCTGATCGTGAATGCCATGCCGCGACTAAACACGGGCGCATGGCGCTTGGGAAGGGGCTGCTCTATCCGTTTTCTTAGCCGCATTTGTGCGACGCCAGACGATTCCGTCTGGCTGCAAAATGCTCTAGCGAACACCCAGCTCTTGTTCGCCGTGGCGCCTGCGCGCTTTCCATCTGACTGCCAGCATGCAGCCGCCTTCGATGAGAAGCACGACCATGATGACCCGGAAGCCGAGGTCGGCCGGGTTCTGGCCGGTGTCACGGATCAGGTAGCCGAGGCCAATGAAGATGGCGTTATAGACCATGCAGCCGAGAAAAGTGGCAGTGGCAAAGGGCAGCGCCGCCAGCCGGAAGGCGCCTGCCGGGAGGGCAAGATAGATGCGCACCACCGGCACGAGTTGCGCCGTCAGCGCTGTCGAAAAATTGTTGCGGCCATAGGCGCTCGCCAGCCGCCGGTAGGTTTCGGGCCGCAGGAACACATATTTTCCAAAACGCTCGACCAGCATCGTCGCGCGGACCGGGCCGAACAGCCGGCCGGCCCCGTACCACAGCATCGAGCCAAGCGTGGAGGCGGTTGTGGTCACCAGGAGCAGGATCGGCAGCGCATGGCCGTTTGCTGCGGCGGCCATGCCGAGGAACATCAGCACCACATAGGAGGGCGCGATCGGCAGCAGCTTCTCGGCGAGCGCCACGCAGGCGATACCGGCAAGCCCCAGATCGAGCACGGCAAGGATCGTGTCGGTCATCCGAAGCGCCAGTCGTAGCGGGTGATCGAATTGATCCTCTCGACCCGGTAGACCGTCGCAGGGGGAAGGTTCCGGAAAGTGTGGCCGACGCGGGCAGCCCGCAGATCGAGCCGGTCGAGCAGACTCTGGTCGATCGAGCAGCGGGTACCATAAGTGAACAAATAGAGGGCAGCACCCGGCCGCATCACGCTGAACACGCCTTCGAGGATCGCCAGGGTCTTGCGCGGCGGTATGTTGAGGAAGGGCAGTCCACTGACGGTGGCACCTACGATCGGCTCGGCGAAAACCCGCTTATCGCGCAGGTCCGCGGCGTCCATCTGCAGCACGCGTGCGGCGGGAAAGCGCTGCTTGAGCAGTTGAGCAAAATCGGCGCCGGATTCGATCAGCGTCAGGTCATTTTCCATCACGCCGCGCGAAAGCAAGGCGCGGGTGAATGGGCCAGTGCCCGGCCCCAGTTCCAGCACCGGCCCCGTGTCGGCGCCGATCTCGCGCGTCATCAGCTCGGCCAGCTTGCTGCTGGAAGGCACTACGGAAGCCACGCGCATCGGCGCGGCCGCCCATGCGAAAAGAAATTGAAGAGTATCGCTTGCAGGCATTCAGACCTCCGTCATGTTGCTGGCGAATCGTTCATCAGCTTCGATGGACGTCTTTTGCGGGCGCTGCATTGCAGCTGCATTGCGCAGTTTCGCAGCTCAAAAAAGCTTTGAACCAGCAGTCACCTTCCCGTTCCAACTTCGCAATGTTTCTGCAATGTTGGCATCGTAACCGGGTTGCTTGCGACTCTGACAAGGTTATTGCATGCGCATATTGCTGGTCGAGGACGAACCGGAAATGGTGTCGGCACTGCGCGCCGCGCTGAAGCGGCACGACATGGTCGTCGACCATGCCGCCTCGCTTGGCGAGGCGGACGATTTCGCGCTTGAGGAAAACTACGACGCCATCCTGCTCGACCGCCAATTGCCGGACGGCGACGGCCTTTCGCTGGTGCGCCGGCTAAGGACGCGGAAGGATGGTACGCCGGTGCTGGTGCTGACCGCGCGCGGCGACATTCCCGACCGCGTCGCGGGGCTCGACAGCGGCGCCGACGACTATCTGGCAAAGCCCTTCGCCTTCGAGGAACTGCTGGCGCGGCTGCGCGCGCTGCTCAGGCGGCCGAGCGCCGTGCAGGCGCAGACGATACGCGCCGGGCATCTGGCCTTCGACGTGGGCCACCGCGAGGCGACCATTCGCGGCGAGCCGCTGGCGCTGCCGCGCCGCGAGCTGCTGGTGCTGGAGGCCTTGATGCGGCGCACAGGGCGCATGGTGCAGCGCGCCGTGCTGATGGAAGCAGTCTTCGGCCTCGACGACGAGATCCAGTCCAACGCGCTCGACACGCATGTCTCGCGCCTGCGCAAAAAACTTGCCGATGCCGAGGGCGGGGTGACGATCAACGGCATCCGCGGCGTGGGCTACCTGTTGCGCGAGACGGCAAACCCGTGATCCGCGGCAAACCCAGATCGCTGAAATGGCGCCTCGTCTTCCGCATCGCAGTGCTCCAGGGGATCATGCTGACCCTGCTCATCGTGCTGATATTTGCCGTCATGCTGGGCACCGGCGTGATCCCGCACCAATATGAAGGCGGCACCATGGATGTGCTGGCCGACGCTGTGACGCGCGACGCCGCCGGCGGACTTGAACTGAAGGAAACGCCAGCGCTTGCCAAGCTGCGGGCAAACGTGCCGGACCTCTGGTTCATCATCCGGGACAAGGAAGGCCACCGGCTGGAGGAAGGCACCGTGCCTGCCGAGTTCCAGCCCTTTGCGGAGCGGCTGGACAATATCAGCGACGCCCGCTTCGATCGCGAAATCGGAGAGGCCGAGCCGCCCGACGTGAGGGTGCGGTGGACCGATACGGGTGCCGGCAATGTACAGATCATGAGCGGCACGAAGGGCGAGCTTTCGCTCCTTCGCATTCTCATGCAGGCGCCAAACTTCTTCGTGCAGGCCATCCTGCCCCTCAGCGGCCTCATGGCGCTGTCGACGCTTTTCGTGACGCCGTGGGTGGTGCACGGCGCGCTTCGCGGACTGGGACATGCGGCGGCGGCGGCCGAGCGCATCGACATCGACCAGCGCGGCCTGCAATTGCCGGCCGACAAGGTGCCCCGCGAAATCCTGCCGCTGGTGAAGGCGGTCAACGACGCGCTGGGCCGCCTCGACCGTGGCTATGAGCGGCACAAGCGCTTCCTGACCGACGCTGCCCACGAGCTGCGCACGCCGATCGCCATCCTCGCAACGCGCATCGCGGCACTGCCGCCCTCGCCCGAGCGGGCGCGCCTGCTGCAGGACACGGCGCGGCTTTCGACGCTGACCGACCAGCTTCTCGACCTGCAGCGCCTAGACCGCCAGAGGGAGACATTTGGCCCGATCGACCTGGTCGATGTCGCCCGCACGGTGGTGGTCGACCTTGCGCCCATCGCCTTTGCAGCCGGCTACGAGATGGACTTCGAAGCTGAGGCGACGTCCATCCTAGTATCGGGCGACCGCACGGCCATCGAACGCGCGGTGATGAACCTCATCCAGAACGCCATCGAACATGGCGGCAATACCGGCAAGATCAGCGTGGGCGTATCGGCCCCGGCGCTGATCGAGGTGGCGGACGAAGGAAATGGCGTGCCGCAGGAAGAGCGCGAGCGCATCTTCGAACCGTTCCATCGCCTGCGCCCGCGGAGCCACGGCGCTGGCCTCGGCCTCAATCTGGTGCGCGAGATCATGCAACTGCATGGCGGCCATATCGAAGTGGTCGACGATGTCGCAAAGGGCGCCTGCTTCCGCATGGCGTTCAGGCCATTGGCCGCCTAGTTCGCCTCAGCCACTGTCAGCCGCGTACCGGCGGCGGCAAGGGCCGCGGCAATGTCGGGTGGCGGCGTCCGGTCGGTGACCAGCTCGCCGAAACCGCCGAAGCCGCACACCTGCACCAGCCCCTGGCGGCCGAATTTGGTGTGGTCGGTGACCACCAGCGAGCGCGTGCCGCGCGACAGCACCATGCGCGCGAATTCCGCCTCTTCGAGATCGTAGTCCATGACGCCAGCAACGGCATCGAGCGCGCCGATGGAGATGATGGCATGGTTGACACTGAAGCGGCTGACGAACTCGATGGCCGAGATGCCGAAGGCCGCGCCTGAATCGCTGCGAAGCTCGCCGCCGGCCATGTAGACGCGGTTGCCGTTGACTGTCGCCAGGGTGCGGGCGATGTCGGATGAATTGGTCACCACCGTCAGCCGGCGATGGCCGAGGAGTTCGCGCGCGAGGTAGCTGGTGGTCGTGCCGGTGTCGAGCATGACCGACTCGCCGTCCTGAATGGTGGTGGCGACCAGGCGGGCAATCGCTCGCTTGGCCTCGCTGTTTTCGCGCATGCGCCGCTCGAAGGGCGCCTCGCCCACGATCGCCGGCAAGCCGATGGCGCCGTGCATCTTCATGACCGTGCCATCGCTGGTCAGCGGCTTCACGTCACGGCGCACAGTCTCAAGCGACACGCCCAGCCGGTCGGCCAGGTCGGCAATGCTGATCGTGCCTTCGTCCTGCACGATGCGCAGGATTTCCGCGTGCCGTTTGGAGTGGTTCATGATGCGCGCTGCTGCTCTGCCGAAAACCTATCCTTCATGACCGTTTCTTAGGCAATTGTGACAACGATCGCAACGAATACGGCGCCATTCGGTCACAAAATCACAAAATACCACAAAACAGCGTTGACAACCCGCTTTCCCCTGCGTGAGATTGCCAGCGGGAACAGCACCGGGCCGATTGGCGTCACAAGACGCGCCAGCGCAGCTCCGGGGCACACAATGACAAGAAGAATGACGACAACGAGGAGGTTTCGACATGCATTCGCGCAGTCGTTTCAACAGCCGCATGGCCAGGTCCGTGTTCAGCGTACTGGCCGTGTCGGCAGCCATGTTTCTGTCCTCCGGACCGCAGGCTCGCGCCGAGGATTCCACCGACCCGATCAAGCTGACTTTGCATGACTGGACCGGCCAGCTCATCACCACCCACATCATGGGCGAGGTGCTGAAGAAAGCCGGCTACAGCGTCGACTACGTGCAGGCCGACTATCTGGCGCAGTTCGCCGGGCTGGAGACGGGCGACCTGGATGTCGCCATGGAGATGTGGGAGACGACCGGGCGGGACGCCATGGACGCCGCCGTCGCCACCGGCAAGGTCGAGAACCTCGGCGAGAACGGCATGCAGGCCATCGAGGAGTGGTGGTATCCCGACTACATGACCGAGAAGTGCCCCGGCCTGCCCAATTGGGAAGCGCTGAAGGACCCTAAATGCGCCGAGGCCTTCGCCACCGCCGAGACCTATCCCAAGGGCCGCTATCTCGGCGGACCGGTGACCTGGGGCGGCTTCGACGACGAACGCGTCGAGGCGCTGGGCCTGCCCTTCGAGGTGGTGCATGCCGGCACCGATGCAGCGCTCTTTGCCGAACTCGAATCCGCCTATGAGCGCAAGGCACCGATCCTGCTCTGGATCTATGCCCCGCACTGGGCGCCCGTGAAGTTCAAGGGCCACTGGATCGAGTTCCCGAAATACGAGAAGGCCTGCTACACCGACCCTTCCTGGGGCATCAATCCGGACGCGCTCTATGACTGCGCCAAGCCGCGCGGGCCGATCTGGAAGGTCGGCTGGTCGGGCGTGAAGGACAAATGGCCGGGCGCCTACAAGGCGATCAAGGCCTTCAGGCTCGACAACGACGAAATGGGCCAGTTGATCGTCAAGGCCGATCTCGAAGGCCAGAAGGTGGACGACGTGGTGGCCGAATGGATGGCGGCCAACGAAGCCCGCTGGTCCGAGTGGATCAAGAAATAGCCGCTGACCGGCTCTCGCCCGCCGCCGCGCTGCGGCGGGCCTCCTCCCCCCAGTGCCTGAAACGACTTTGCGACCGGACGGACCATGCCTTCACCGGAACCGAAACTTATTTGCTGCAACGTGTCGAAGATATTCGGCAGCGGCGCCCGGGAATTCATGGCCTCGGCGAAGGCCGACATCTCGGCCGAAGCGCTCGCCAGCGCCGGGCTTGTCGGCGCGGTGCGCAACGTGGACCTCGAGGTCCGTTCCGGCGAGATCTTCGTCATCATGGGCCTGTCCGGCTCCGGCAAGTCGACGCTGGTGCGCTGCCTGTCGCGGCTGATCGAGCCGACCGCCGGCGAAATCCTGTTCAACGGCGAGAACCTTTTGGCGGCGAGCGACAGCCGCATGATCGAGATTCGCCGCCACCAGATGGGCATGGTGTTCCAGAATTTCGCGCTGCTGCCGCATCTGACGGTTCTGGCCAATGTCGCCTTCCCGCTCGAGGTGCAGGGCATCGACAGGTCGACACGCGAGGCGCGTGCGCGAAAAATGATCGAACTGGTCGGCCTGTCGGGCAAGGAGAACGCCTTCCCGCGCGAGCTTTCCGGCGGCCAGCAGCAACGTGTCGGCATCGCCCGCTCGCTGGCGGTGGAGCCGGAACTCTGGTTCCTCGACGAGCCCTTCTCGGCGCTCGACCCGCTGATCCGCCGCGAGATGCAGGACGAGTTCATGCGCCTGCAGTCGGTGCTGAAGAAGACCATCGTCTTCATCACCCATGATTTCGACGAGGCGATAAGGCTCGCCGACCGCATCGCCATCATGAAGGACGGGGCGGTCGTGCAGGCCGGCACGCCGGAAGACATCGTGCTCAACCCGGCCACGGCCTATGTCGCCGAATTCACGCGCAATGTGCCGAAGGCCAAGGTGGTGCGGGTGGCCTCCATCATGCGCCAGGCCAATGGCGCCATGCCGAACGGGGCCGCAACCGTGCAGGCGCACGCGACGGTCTCCGAGGCAGCGCCGGTCTTCGGCGACAACAGCGAGCATCTTGGCGTGGTCGACGGCGACAGCCAGCCAGTCGGCGTGCTGCACCGCGCCGACGTGGTCGACCTGATGATGCGGGGGTGAGATGGCGATGTCGTCGCGCTTCAGCACCCCCCTCTGTCCTGCCGGACATCTCCCCCACAAGGGGGGAGATTGGCTGTCGCGTCGACCTTCGCCAACCGCCGACATAGTAGGTAGAAAGCAGGGCCTGAAGCTGCTGATCTCCCCCCTTGTGGGGGAGATGTCCGGCAGGACAGAGGGGGGTATTTCACATGCAGTACGCGAATTCAGTGAGGCAACTCGATGAGCGCGCGATCTCATTTCCAACCTCTGGCGCCGGCTCGGGAGGGGTCCCCATCGCGCGGTAACAGCGCATCGCTCATCGCCTGGGGTGTGGCGATCGCCGCGTTCCTCCTGCTGTGGCGGTTCGGCGCCGAGGCGCTCAAATGGACTTTCGATTATCCCAAGAGCTGGCAGATTCCGCTCGCGCGCTGGATCGGCGATGCCATGAAATGGCTGGTGAACCAGGCAAGCTTCGGTCTTTTCACCTTCACCGACCTCACGCGCTTCATCGCCAGCATCATCGACCTGCCCTACAAGCTGGCGCTCAGCCTGCTTTCGACCGGCTTCCTGTCGGGCCAGGGCTCGAGCGCGGTGCAGATCCTGCCGCCGCTCTCCTGGATCGCGGTGATCGCCATCGTCACCATGATGGGCCTTCATGCCGGCGGACGGCGGCTGGCGCTGATCGTCGGGCTCTGCTTCGGCTTCCTGGCCGTGTTCGGCCAGTGGCAGAGCGCGATGGTGACGCTGGCTTCGATCCTGGTGGCGGTGCCGCTGAGCGTGGTCGCGGGGCTTTTGCTCGGCATTGCCGCTTATCGCTGGCCGCGCTTCGAAAAGGCGCTGACGCCGGTGCTCGACCTGATGCAGACCATTCCGGTTTTCGCCTATCTGGTGCCGATCCTGTTCCTGTTCGGCTTCGGGCCCACGGCGGCCGTGGTGGCGACGCTGATCTACGCCATGCCGCCGATGACGCGCATCTCCACGCTTTCGCTGCACTCGGTGCCGTCCGAGATCCACGACCTCGGCAAGATGATCGGCTGCACGCGCCGGCAGATGACCTGGCGGGTGCTGGTGCCGTCGGCCAAGGACAGCCTGATGGTGGGCGTCAACCAGGTGATCATGCTGTCGCTCAACATGGTCATCATCGCCTCGATGATTGGCGCCGGCGGGCTCGGCTTCGACGTGCTGGCGGCACTTCGTCGGCTCGACATCGGTGCGGGACTGGAATCGGGCCTTGCCATAGTTGCGCTGGCGGTGGCGCTGGACCGGCTGAGCCAGGCCTATGCCGAGCGCGCTGGAGCGCCCGGCACGACGGGTATCGTGGGCGGCAGCTTCGTGGCGCGAAATCCTTATACGCTGGCGGCGCTGGCGATCGTGCTTCTCACGGGCCTCGCCGGGCTCGCTTTGCCCTTCGTGCAGACCTATCCCGAAAGCCTGCGGCTCTCTACCGGCTCGTTCTGGTCGAATGTCGTGGCATGGATCAACGTCAACTTCTTCGACACGTTCGAGGCGATCAAGAACGCGGTGCTGCTCAATGTGCTGGTGCCGTTCAAGCGTTTCCTGGGCGGCCTGCCCTGGCTGGGCGTGACCGGCCTTCTGGCCTTTGCCGGCTACCGGCTCGGCGGCATCCGGCTGGCATTGGTAGTCAGTATCCTCGCCTTCCTGATTGCCGCCACCGGCCAGTGGGAGAAGGCGACCATCACCGTCTATCTCTGCGGCATCTCGGTGATGCTCGCCATGCTGATCGGCATTCCCATCGGCATACTGGCGGCCGAGCGGGAGCGCCTGTGGAGCTGGGTGCGCGTCATCATCGACACGCTGCAGACGCTGCCCTCCTTCGTCTATCTGATGCCGGCGGTGATGCTGTTTCGTGTCGGCGACTTCACCGCCATGATCGCCGTCGTCGCCTATTCGATCGTCCCGGCGATCCGCTACACGGTGCACGGCCTGACCAAGGTCGACCCGCGGCTGATCGAGGCCGGCCGCGCCATGGGCTGCACGCCCTGGCAGATCCTGACCAAGATCAAACTCAAGCTGGCGCTGCCGGAGATCATGCTGGGGCTAAACCAGACAATCATGTTCGCGCTGTCGATGCTGGTGATCACCGCACTCGTCGGCACCCGCGACCTCGGCCAGGAGGTCTACATCGCGCTGACCAAGGCCGACACCGGCCGCGGGCTGGTGGCCGGGCTGGCGGTCGCCTTCATCGCCATCATCGCCGACCGGCTGATCTCGGCGGGTGCTGCGCGCACCAAGGCTAGGCTGGGGCTCGCATGAGGGGGAAACCGTGAGGACCAACGATCTTCGCATTCGCACCCTGCCGATCTGGAGCGGCGGCGTCAGCATCGAGCCGCTGCGCGGCGGCATCAGCAACGAGAGCTATCTCGTCACCGACGCCAAGGGCCGGCACGTGGTGCGCTTCGGCAAGGACTATCCGTTCCATCATGTCTATCGCGAGCGCGAGATCATGACCGCGCGCGCCGCCCACGCCGCCGGATTTGCGCCTGCGCTGGAATATGCCGAGCCGGGGCTGATGGTCTCGGCCTTCATCGACGCACGAACCTATGGTCCCGAGGACGTGCGCAAGAACCGCAACCGCCTCGCTCGGCTGATGCGCCGCTTCCACGAGGAGATGCCGCGCCATGTTTCGGGCGCCGGCTTCATGTTCTGGGTGTTCCACGTCATCCGCGACTATGCCCGCACCCTGGATGCAGGCGGCAGCCGCATGGCGTCCGCGTTGCCCGGCTATCTTGCGCTGGCCGACGAACTGGAGCGCGCGCAAGTGGCGCTGCCGGTTGTGTTCGGTCACAACGACCTGTTGCCGGCAAATTTCCTCGACGATGGCGAAAAACTCTGGCTCATCGATTTCGAGTATGCCGGTTTTTCCACCGCGATGTTCGACCTGGCGGGCGTCGCCTCCAATGCGGGGATGACCCAGGCAGAGGCCGAGGAGTTGCTGGCGACCTATCTCGGCCGCGAGCCGGACCTTGCCACCAGGCGCGCGCACGCGGCCATGCAATGCGCCTCGCTGCTGCGCGAGGCGATGTGGAGCATGGTCTCCGAACTCCACCTCTCCGCCCCCGGCGTCGACTACGTCGCCTACACCGCTGACAACCTGGCACGGCTCGACGCCGCGCTCGACCATTACCGCTCGACCTATGGAAAGACCGCATCATGACCTTGCCATCCCACGCTGAGATCGTCGTCATCGGCGGCGGCATCATAGGCTGCTCGACCGCCTATCACCTGGCGCGCGACCACAAGGCCGATGTGGTGCTGCTGGAACAGGGCCGGCTCACCTCGGGCTCGACCTGGCATGCGGCGGGGCTCGTCGGTCAGCTCCGTTCCTCGGCCTCGATCACGCGGGTGCTGAAATATTCGGTCGACCTCTACAAGCGGCTCGACGCCGAGACCGGCCTTGCCACCGGCTGGAAGATGACCGGCTGCCTGAGGCTCGCCACCAACCAGGACCGCTGGACCGAATACCGCCGGCTCGCCACCACGGCGAAAAGCTTCGGCATGGAGATGCACCTGATCTCGCCGGAAGAGGTCAAGCGCATGTGGCCGCTGATGGAGGTGGACGACCTCGTCGGCGCAAGCTGGCTGCCCACTGACGGCCAGGCCAGCCCCTCCGACATCACCCAGTCGCTGGCCAAGGGCGCGCGCATGCATGGCGCAAAGCTGTTCGAGGAGGTGCGCGTCACCGGCTTCGAGATGAAGGACGGCCGCATCACCGCTGTGAAGACCAACAAGGGCGACATCGCCTGCGAGAAGGTGGTGAACTGCGCCGGCCAATGGGCGCGGCAGGTGGGCGCGATGGCCGGCATCAATGTGCCGCTGCAGCCGGTGAAGCACCAGTACATCATTACCGAGAAGATCGCGGGGCTGGCCACCGACGCGCCGACCATCCGCGACCCCGACCGCCGCACCTATTTCAAGGAGGAAGTGGGCGGCCTAGTGATGGGCGGCTATGAGCCGAACCCGCAGGCCTGGACGACCGGCGACGTACCGAACGACTGGGAATTCCGCCTGTTCGACGACGATTTCGACCATTTCGAGCAGCACATGGTGCAGGCCATCGAGCGCATTCCCGCGCTGGGGCAGGTTGGCGTCAAGCAGATGATCAACGGCCCCGAGAGCTTTACGCCCGACGGCAATTTCGTCCTCGGCCTCGCGCCGGAGTGCCAAAACATGTTCGTCGGTGCGGGCTTCAATGCCTTCGGCATCGCGTCTGGCGGCGGCGCGGGCTGGGTGCTGGCGCAGTGGGTGGTCGACGGCGAGGCGCCGCTGGACCTCTGGGTTGTCGACATCCGCCGCTTCTCCGACCTGCACCGCGACCGGCAATGGGTGTGCGACCGCACGCTGGAAGCCTATGGCAAGCACTACACGATCGGCTTCCCGCATGAGGAATATGAGAGCGGCCGGCCGCGCATCGTCTCCCCGCTCTATGAACGGCTGAAGGCGCATCGCGCAGTGTTCGGCTCCAAGCTCGGCTGGGAGCGGCCCAACTGGTTCGCGCCAGAGGGCATGGAGGCGAAAGACGTCTATTCGATGGGCAGGCAAAACTGGTTCGGCCCGGTGGGCGAGGAGCACGCCCACGTGCGCGAAGCGGTCGGCATCTTCGACCAATCGTCCTTTGCCAAATACGAGATGACCGGACCCGACGCGCTGAAGGCGCTCGACTGTATCTGCGCCAACGACGTCAACAAGCCGGTGGGAAGGCTGACCTACACCCAGCTTCTCAACACGCGCGGCGGCATCGAAGCCGACCTCACCGTGGCGCGGTTGGCGGACGAAAAATTCTACATCGTCACCGGCACCGGCTTCCGCACGCATGACCTTGCCTGGATCCGCGACCATATCGGCGAAGAACTCGACGCGACGCTTACCGACGTGACCGAGGATTTCGGCACGCTGTCGCTGATGGGACCGCACGCGAGGAGCGTGCTTTCGGCGGTGACGGATGCAGATGTTTCAAACGCCGCCTTCCCCTTCGGCCATGCGCGCGAAATCACGATAGCAGGGCATAAGGTGCGGGCGCTGCGCGTGACCTATGTCGGCGAGCTCGGTTGGGAGCTGCATGTACCGATCGAGGCCACCGGCGAGATTTTCGACGCGCTGATGGCGGCAGGCAAGCCGTACGGCATCCGCCCGGTCGGCTACCGTGCGCTGGAATCGCTGCGGCTGGAAAAGGGCTATCGCGCCTGGGGCTCGGACATCACGCCCAACGACACGCCGCAGGAAGCGGGCCTCGGTTGGGCGGTGAAACTGCGCAAGAACACCGACTTCCTCGGCCGGCGCGCGCTGGAAGAACTGAACGGCGCCACACCGAAGAAGCGCTTTGCCGGCTTTACGGTGAACGATCCGGAGATCGTGCTGGTCGGGCGCGAAACCATCCTGCGCGACGGCGAGCCAGTCGGCTATCTCACCAGCGGCGGCTATGGCTACACGCTCGGCAAGCCTGTGGGCTATGGCTATGTCCGCAACGCCGACGGCGTCTCCGACGAGTTTTTGACCTCGGGCGAGTACGAGCTGGTGGTGGCCATGCAGCGGACCCCCGCAAAAATCCATCTCGAGCCGCTTTACGACCCCACCAATGCGAAGGTGAAGGCTTAGGGAGGTTCCGATGGCATTCAACGCGGATCGTCACGTCCATATCCTGGTGATCGGCGGCGGCGCCATCGGCACCTCCGTCGCCTATCACCTCGCCCGCGATGGCGCCAAGGACGTGCTGCTGGTCGAAAAGGCGCAGCTCACCCATGGCTGCACCTGGCATGCGGCGGGCCTTGTCGGCCAGCTTCGCGGCAAGCGCAACCTGACGCGGCTGATGCAGAACTCGGTCGCGGTCTTCGACCGACTCGAGGCCGAGACCGGACAGCACATCGCCTGGAAGAAGGTGGGCTCGCTGCGCCTTGCCGGCAGTCCGGCGCGCTGGAGCGAGATCCGCCGCTCCATGACCCAGGCCAAGAGCTTTGGCGTGGAGTGCTACTCGCTTTCGGCCGATGAGGCGGCCAGGCACTTCCCCTATATCGTCAAGGACGGCATCGAGGGCGCGGCCTACATACCCGGCGACGGCTATATCGACCCCTATTCGCTGACCATGGCCTATGCCAAGGGCGCGCGCATGCATGGCGCCCGCATCGAGGAAGGCGTCACCGTCGAGGAGATCGTCATAAGGAACCGCCGCGCGGTCGGCGTCGTCACCAATGCCGGCACCATCTCCTGCGACATCCTCGTCAACTGTGCCGGCCTCTGGGCCAAACGCGTGGGGCTGATGGCTGGCGTGCCGCTCGCGGCCGGCGTGGTGGAGCACCAATATTTCCTGACCGAGAAGAAGCTGACGCTTGATCCCGGGCTGACCACCCTGCGCGACCCGGACAACAATTTCTATCTCAAGCCCGATACGGGCAGTTTTGCCATCGGCGGCTGGGAGGACGGCTCGAAAGGCTGCTGGCGCGGCCAGCCGCCGCTCGACTTCGGGCGCGAGCTCTTTGCGCCCAACATGGACCGGCTGGAACTCTTCGCGCTGCCTGCGGCCGAGCGCCTGCCGGTTCTCAACGAAATCGGCATCCAGACCGTCATCAACGGGCCGATCCCGGTTTCCTTCGACGGCGAGCCGATCATGGGGCTGGCGCCCGAGCTCGATAATTTCTACGTCGCCTGCGGCTTCACGGCCGGCATCGCGGCCTCCGGCGGGGCGGGCCTGGCGCTCTCCAACATGATCCTGCACGGCGATGCGGGCATGGACCTTTGGCCCTTCGACGTGCGCCGCTTCGGCGCCGTGCAGGCGCAAGGGCGCTATCTCGAAGCCCGCGCCATCGAGGCCTATGGCGCCTATTACAAGATCCACTGGCCCGGCGAGGAAGCCCATGCGTCACGCGGCCTGCGGCGCTCGCCGCTCCACGATACGCTGGCCAGGCGCGGCGCGCAGTTCGGCTCGAAATTCGGCTGGGAGCGTCCGAACTGGTTTGCGGTGGAAGGCACGGCCTCGACCGAGCAGCCGAGCTTCGAGGGCAAGCCGGGCTGGTTCGATCAGGTGGGCGAAGAGGTGCGCGCGATCCGCGAACGCGCGGTGCTGATCGACCAGTCTTCTTTCTCCAAGTTCGAGATTTCCGGGCCGGGCACGCAGGCAGCCCTCCAGCGTATCGCCGCAAACGACCTTGCCGGTCCGCCCGGCAAGGCGGTCTACACCCAGCTTTGCAACGAGCGCGGCGGCATCGAGGCCGACGTCACCTTCATCCATGCCGCAGAGGATTTGTTCTACCTCGTCACCGGCTCGGGCTTCGGGGTGCGTGACAGCCACTGGGTGTCAAAGCATCTGCCCGAGGGCGTGAAGCTGCGCGACGTGACCAACCGTTTTGCGACGATCAATCTCTGCGGCCCGCGCGCCCGCGACATATTGCAGAGCGTGACGGATGACGACGTGTCCAACGCCGCCCTGCCCTTCCTGGCCACAAAGAAGATCGAGATCGGCGCGGCGACTGCGCTAGCGGTTCGCATCGGCTATGTCGGCGAGCTCGGCTACGAGCTCTATGTCGAGCAGGAATATGCGGCGCATGTCTACGACACGCTGCGCGAGGCGGGAGAGGAGACCGGCATTGCGGACGCCGGCTACCGCGCCATCGATGCCTGCCGCATGGAAAAGGGCTACCTCTACTGGTCGGGCGACATTACACCCGACTACAATCCGATCGAGGCCGGGCTGGGCTTTGCCGTCGCGTTCGACAAGGGTGAGTTCATCGGCCGCGAGGCGCTGGCGCGCATCAAGGCCGAAGGCGTCAAGCGCAAGCTCTGCTCCTTCACCGTGGACGGCTTCGCACCCTTCCACGGCGGCGAGGCGATCCTGCTCGACGGCAAGGTGATCGGCTCGACGGCCTCGACCGGCTACGGCTACACGCTCGGCAAGAACATAGCCTTCGGCTACCTGCCGGTCGAATTCGCCTCGCATGGCGCGTTCGAGATCGAGGCCTTCGGCAAGACCTATTCCGCCACGCGCGGCCCGCGCACGCTCTACGATCCCAGGATGGAGAGGCTGAAGGCATGAACGACGCCTCGGGGATTGAGCTTGCCCGCGAAACGTTGAGGACAATTCCGCTGCTGCGGGCCGTCGGCGCGTCGGTGACGCGCCTTGGCGGCCTTACGAACCTGGTGTTCAAGGTCGACGAGTTCTGCCTGCGGATTCCCGGCAAGGGAACGGAGGAATATATCAGCCGGGCCAATGAGGAGCAGGCGGCGCGCGAGGCGGCCAAGGCGGGCGTCAGCCCCGAGGTGCTGCATTTCGATGCCGCCAACGGAGTGATGGTGACGCGCTTCATCGAAGGCGCGGAGACCATGTCGCCGGAAAAGTTCCGCAGCCGGGCGGGCAGTCCCGCACGCGCCGGCGAGGCGTTCCGCATGCTTCACGCGTCGGGCTCGAAGTTCAACTTCCGCTTCGAACTCTTTTCGATGATCGACGACTATCTGAAGATACTTTCCACGAAGGACGTGGAACTGCCGGCAGGGTATCACGACGTCGTGCGCGAGGCGGGAAAGGTGCGCGCCGCGCTGGAGGCCCATCCGCTGCCGATTGTCGCCTGCCATTGCGATCCGCTCTGCGAGAATTTTTTGGACACAGGCAGCCGCATGTGGATCGTCGACTGGGAATATTCCGGCATGAACGATCCGATGTGGGACCTCGGCGACCTGTCGGTGGAAGCCGGCTTCGACGCGGAGCAGGAAAACGAGATGATCCGCGCCTATTTCGATGGCGAGCCCAGCGCCGCGGAACGGGGCCGGATCGTGATCTACAAGGCCATGTGCGACCTGTTGTGGACGCTCTGGGGCCTCATCCAGCTCGCCAATGGCAACCCGGCCGACGATTTCAGGGCCTATGCCGATGGCCGCTTTGCCCGCTGCAAGGCGCTGATGGAGACGGAAGATTTCGGCCGGCACGTCGTCGCCGTGGCGCGGGGCTAAAACCTTTCACTTCGCCGACTGCGGCCTGGGCAGCTGCCGCAGCGCCTGAGACGGCAGCGAGGCCAAGGTGCGCACGATCATGGTGGCGGCGAACAGGCCCGACAGGAAGGCGCCGCCCAGGCCGAAGCCCATATTCGTAGCCAGCTCAGGGTGCAGGGCAAGTGCTGCGCCCTGCACGTAGCGGGTGGCGAAGATGCCGAGGATCAGCACGAAGGGCAGCCAGTCGCCTTTCTGGCGGATCATGCCGCCCGCAAGCACCTCGGCGGGACGGCGGCGGGCGACGGCCTGACCTATGAAGGCGCCGAGGCCGGCCCCGACCATATAGGCGGCGAGCGAGACCAGCGTCAGCCCGCTTGCGGCGAGCCCGTAGATCGACAGGCCGAGCATCAGCGCCGGCATCACGGCCATGCGCCACAGCGCCGTGTCGCGGTCGCGGCTCATGCTCCAGCCGGCCCACAGCGCATAGGCAAGCAGCGGCCAGACCCAGAGCGGCGTGCCGGCAACGATCTGCACCAAGCTGGGGCCGCTGGCGGAGGGGGCCGGGGCAGCGGCCGGTTGGTTGGCCACCTCCGGAGCGCCGAACAGCACCGCATGCATCACCCGGCCGGGCATGAAGGTGAAGAAGCCGGCAATCACCAGGCCGCCGAAATAAACCATCTTCATGATGCGCGCATGCTGCATCACCTTGCGCTGGCGGATCATCATGACTGCCTTGGCCAGCCCGAACAGGGTGAGGATCGAAAGCAGATGGATCGGGCTCCACGGCCCCCACATGCGAATGGTGTGGATGAAGAAGGACGACAGCGCCACGATAAGCATCAAGCCGACCCAGATGCGTCCGCCGAGCTTGTGCAGCCGGTCGCCCTTTCGGCGAAACAGCACTGCCGCGCCGAGCAACAGCGCAGCGATTGCCGCATAGGCGTGGATCTGGATGACGGGCGAAGCTTCGAGCAGCGGTTGAAGGGTCATGTCGTCTTTGCCTATGTTGGATTTTGTCCGGAGGCGGGCTATCACGGCCTGCCGTTGCCCCGGACAATGGCGAGCGCCCGGCAAGGCTTCAAACGCGCTTTCGCGAAAGGACGATGGAATTCGTGGACGATGGGCCGCTGCATTTCACGCTTCGCAGATTGCAGGCGATAGCGTTTTCCCCGCGCTTCTGGGCCACTATCCTGATCGTGGCGGTCATGCTCGGCGTGATCGGGCCGTTCGGCACTTTTTCGCAGATGCCCTTCCTGCCGCGCCTCGGCTACTGGCTCGCGGTCGCGCTGATGACCTATGCCATCGGCTACGTCGTGATCGGGCTTGTGCTCGGCTACTACCTGCCGGGCCAAAGCTATCGCGGGGCGAAGGTTCTGTTCGCCGGCTTCGTGGCGGCAGTGCCAATCACGGCTTCAGTGGCGCTTCTCAACATGGCGCTGTTCGCCGATCCGCACTGGGTCAATGGCGATCTGGCTGCGCTGTTCATCAACGTGGCGCTGATTTCGTCCGGGATCTCGTTTCTCTACGATCTGATCCTGGGACGAGGCGCGACGGGACACGTCACGCCGTCGGCCGAGCCTGACACACTGCCGACTGTTTCCTCCCCGACCATCTTCCCAACTGATACCGCCCCGCCGGTAGCGCGACCGCCGCTCATCGAACGGCTTCCCGCGACGGCACGCGGCAAGCTCACCTACATGTCGATGCAGGACCATTATGTGGACGTGCACACCGACCGCGGCTCGGCGCTGATACTGCTCAGGCTCGCCGACGCCATGCGCGAGACCGCGCCCATCGCGGGGCTGCAGATCCATCGCTCGCACTGGGTGGCGCTGGACGCCGTGCAGGACACGCTGCGCAAGGACGGCAAGCTCTATGTGAAAATGAGTGACGGAGCGCTGCTGCCGGTCAGCCGCAGTTTTCAGGCGGCGGCTCGGGAGGCGGGTATCTTCAAAGTTTGACGGGCTGTCGTGGTGCGTCCTTCGAGGCTCGCCCTTTGGGCTCGCACCTCAGGATGAGGGAGGTTTGCGCCTGTCCCACCCAAAACTACCACGCAGAGCGTCTCAGGACTTGGCTTGGAACGCAGACCCCCTCATCCTGAGGTGCGACCCTGAGCTTGCGAAGGGGAGCCTCGAAGGACGCACCGCTCACGGCCCCGCCACTCAACTTTCGACGAGTTCGTCGGATTTCTTTTCGGCCTTCGCCTCGGTCTTGTAGTTCTTTGCCAGCTTGCGCGTGGCCTTGCCGGGCTTGTCCTCGAAAAGATCGGCCGCTTCGACCAGCGACTGTTTGCGCAGGCGTTTTTCCGAGCGCTTGATGAGGCGTTCCAGTAGCGCAATCTCCTTGCGGCTACCGAGCTTTGCGCTTTCCTCGACGAGCACCCTGCGCATCACGGCCAGGTCGTTGAGCTCGCCCAGATGCTCGCCCAGAAGATCGATCTCCTTGCGCCGCGGCTTGACCGGGGGCGGCCAGAAATCGGTCAGGAGCATCATTTGCATCCAATGGGCCTTCACGGCCTTGCGCAGTTCGTGGAAGTTCTCCTCGGTGCCATTCTTGCTTGCCGCCGCCAGCGCCTTGCCTGCCTTGCGCATGGCCTTTTTCGCGCCCTTGGCCAGCAGGTCCGCCGAGCCCTGCGGCTTGTCCGGCAGCTTGAAGAAAGCGAGCGCCGCGCGGCCGCGCTGGCAGCTGGCGATCGCGACCTCGATGTCGATATGCAATCCCGTGTCGGGATGCAGCAGCGCGTCGCGACGCGAAACCAGCGCCTTGCGCACCCCCGCAAGCTCGCCCGAGCATGCCTCCTCGGGAAATTCCTTGGCAAGGCGATCCACCGTCTCGATCAGCGCCGTCGCCTCCCGGCCGCCCGCGAGCGAATGGGCTACATCGCGAAAGCGAGCATTTTCGGCACGGAAAAAGCCCTGATCGGCGCTGCGCACCAATCGATACAGGGCCCGCAATCGCTTGAGGTGTTTTCGGCACTCATGCAGCCTGACTTCGGGCTCGGTGCGGGCGGCCGTGAGATCCTCCAGCGCCGCGTCGACTTCCTCGGAGGCGATGCGCCTCACCTCGGCGGTAAGCGGCGAATGCGGATCGATGCAGTAGTTCAAAGCATGTCTCCAGGTCGCTCCCGCAGCGCCATCGAGGCGTTGTAGTAAGCGACTTCGCCGGTAACCTCCCGCCCCAACCAGGCGGGCAGGTCAGCGTCCGGCACATCGTCGGGCGTTTCCAACTCGGCGATCACCAGTCCCGAATAGTCACCTCCGAAAACGTCCACCTCGTAGATATGGTTGCGGTGGCGGACCTTGTGGCGGACCTTTTTAATCACACGGCCAATGGCGTAGGCCCGCATCTCCTCGGCGTCGGCCATCGGGATCGGATATTCGAATTCGTCCCGCACCCGATCCTGGACGCCGAACTTCATGGTCAGGATTGCCGTGTCTTCGCGGATGCGCACGCGCACGGAACGGTCAGGCGCGGTGGCAAGGTAGAACTGCTGCATCGGCAGCACCTCGACGACGGCTTCGCGCCAATCTTCACTCGCTACAAGAAACTTACGCTCGATCTCTTTGGCCATGTCCCAAGAATAAAGGCAGGGAGGCCGATGCGACAAGATCATTGACGTTAATCAATCAATTGATTAAAACTTCGTTCATGAAAATTGCGCCCGAAAACAAGACGGCGGCCGGCGATCAGACGCGCATAGCGCTCGTGCATGCGGCGCTGCAATTGTTCGGCGCCAAGGGCTTCGACGGCACCTCGACGCGCGAGATCGCAGCGCTCGCCAAGGCCAATATCGGCTCCATCGCCTACCATTTCGGCGGCAAGGAAGGCCTGCGCCTCGGCGCGGCCGACTACATCGTCGAAACCATCCAGGGCATCGCCAACCAGGCGCTGGGGGATTTCGCGCCGATTAGTGAGCCGGCTGATACAGCGGAAGCCGCACAGCGCCAGCTTCACGCGGCGCTCGACCGCATGGTCCATTTCATCGTCGCGCGGCCGGAGGCCGGAGAGATCGTGCAATTCATGCTGCGCGAGCTGGCTCACCCCACCGCCGCGCTGGACCGCATCTATGGCGGTGTGTTCGAGCCGCTGCATCGGCGGCTCTGCGCCATCTGGGAAGCCGCCACCGGCGAGCCGGCCGAGAGCGACAGCACCAAGCTCACCGTCTTCACCATCATCGGCCAGGTCATCTACTTCCGCATCGGCCAGGAGGCGGTCAAGCGCCGAATGGGCTGGGCCGCGATCGGATCGGCCGAGGCCGACGCGGTCGCGGCAATCGCCGGGCGCAACCTCGATGCCATACTCGCCTTCCGAAAGTCACACAGTCAATGAGCCTGCTCTGCACTATTCCATTCGTCGCCTCGCTGCTGACCGCCTGTGGTACCCAGCCGCTGGCGGTGGGCTATGTGGAAGGCGACTTCGTCCAGCTGGCACCGATCGAAGTGACGCAGGTGCGCTCCATCGCGGTGGCGCGCGGCGACCGCGTCGAGCCAGGTAAGCCGATCGCGCTGACAGAGGACACCGACGCCAAGAACATGGTGGCGCAGGCGGAAGCCTCGCTTGCCCAGGCGCACGCGCAACTCGCCGACCTGCTGGTCGGCCGCCGGCCGGAAGAAATCGCGGTGCTGGAAGCTTCCGTGCGTACGGCCAAGGCCCAGGCGGCGGAGGCGCAGCGCACCTTCAACCGCACGCGCGACCTCAACAAGCAGGGTTTCGCTACCCAGGCACAGCTCGATGACTCGACGACCCAGGTCGAGGTCTCGCAAGCAGCAATCGGCCAGAGCGAGGCCAATCTGGCGGTCGGCCGCCTGCCCGCCCGCTCCGAGGCGATCAAGGCCGCAGAGAACGCCGTCAAGGTTGCGCAAACGGTGCTCGACCAGGCACGCTGGCGCCTTTCCAAACGCACGATCGAAGCTCCGGCGCCGGGCCGCGTGACCGACATCATCCGCAACCCCGGCGACGTCGCCGGGCCTTCCGCGCCCATCATCACCATGCTGCCGGACGGCGCGGTCAAGCTGAAGGTCTACATCCCGCAGGAGAGCTTCTCGGCGGTGACGGTGGGCTCGCTGCTCAACGTCCGCTGCGATGGCTGCGCCCCGGGCATCAAGGCGCGGGTGAGCTATGTCTCGCCCGACCCGGAATTCACGCCGCCCGTCATCTACTCGCTCGAGACCCGCCAGAAGCTGGTCTATCTGGTCGAGGCGCACCCGGTCGATCCCAATTCGCCGCTGCAGCCGGGCCAGATCGTCGATGTCGATCTGACGAGCGAGTAAGGCCGAAGGACTTGCCGGCCATGTCGAACGCCACCTTGTCGAACCGCATTGCGCTTATTGCGCGCCGGCACCTCTCGGAAGGCCGCGCGCGATGAACGCCATCGACGTCAAGGGCCTGGTCAAGCGCTTCGGCAGCGCAACGGCTGTCGACCATGTCAGCATGAGCGTGGCCAGGGGCGAGATCGTCGGATTCCTCGGGCCGAACGGTTCGGGCAAGACCACGACCATCCGCATGATGTGCGGGCTTCTGACCCCCGACGAGGGCGAAGGCCAGGTGCTGGGCTACGACCTCCGCACCGAGGGCCTGAAGATCAAGCGCGAAGTCGGCTACATGACGCAGCGCTTCTCCTTCTACGAAGACCTGACCATTGCCGAAAACCTCGAATTCGTCGCCCGGCTCTATCGGCTGAAGCCGGTCAAGGAGCATGTCGGCCGCACGCTGGAAGAGCTCGGCCTGACCTCGCGTGGCAACCAGCTGGCGGGCACGCTTTCCGGCGGCTGGAAGCAGCGGCTGGCACTGGCCGCCTGCATCATGCACAAGCCAAAACTGCTGCTGCTCGACGAGCCCACCGCCGGCGTCGACCCCAAGGCGCGGCGCGAGTTCTGGGACGAGATCCATCGCCTCGCCGATGACGGGCTGACGGTGCTGGTCTCGACCCACTACATGGACGAGGCCGAGCGCTGCCACCGCATCAGCTACATCTCCTACGGCAAGCTTCTGGCCACCGGCACGGTAGACGAGGTGATCGCCCGCGCGGGGCTGACCACCTTCGTGGTGACCGGCCCGCATCTGAGCGAAGTGGCGCGCGTGCTCGAAGGCCTGCCCGGCGTCGACCAGGTGGCGCCCTTCGGCGCGACGCTCCATGTCGTCGGCTCCGACCGTGGCACGCTGGAGACCGCGCTGGAGAGCATCAGGCACCGCAAGGACATCGAGGTGCAGGCCGGCGAAACCAGCCTCGAGGACGTGTTCATCCAGTTCATGGCCGGCGCGAAGGACAACATGAAATGAACGGCCTGTTCTCCCTGGGCCGCCTCGGCGCCATGCTGATGAAGGAATTCATCCAGATGCGGCGCGACCGCGTCACCTTCGCGATGATGCTGGTCGTTCCCCTGATGCAGCTGATGCTGTTCGGATTTGCCATCAACAACGACCCCAAGCAGCTGCCATCGGCGCTGGTGACGCTGAGCAACGATCCCTACACCCGCGCCATGGTGTCGGCGCTGGAGACGACCGGCTACTACCGCTTCGACCATATCGTGCACAGCGCCGCCGAGGCCGAGGCGCTGATTGCCAACGGCACGGTGTCCTTCGTCGTCACCATTCCTTCCGATTTCCAGCGGCGGGTCGACAGCGGCAACAACCCGCAAATCCTGATCGAGGCCGACGCCACCGATCCCTCCGTGGCTTCCGGCGCGATTTCGACGCTGAGCACCGTGGCGAGCCAGGCGCTGCTGCGCGCGCAAGGCATGCAGATGCAGGCGGCCAGCGACGCCAGAAGCCAGCTGCAGGTGGTGGTGCACCGGCGCTACAATCCCGAAGGCATCTCGCAATACAACATCGTGCCCGGCCTGCTGGGTGTCATCCTGCAGATGACCATGGTGATGATGACGGCCATGGCGCTGACGCGCGAGACCGAGCGCGGCACCATGGAGAACCTTCTGGCGATGCCGGCGACGCCCTCCGAGATCATGCTGGGCAAGGTGCTGCCCTATCTGGTGGTCGGGGCGGTGCAGATGGTGGTAGTGCTGGTGGCGGCCAAGCTTTTGTTCGGCGTGCCGTTCATCGGCTCGCTGACGCTTTTGATGTCGAGCGTGCTGATCTTCGTGCTGTCGCTAGTGCTGCTCGGCTACTCGATCTCGACCGCCTCGCGCACGCAGATGCAGGCCATGCAGCTGACCTTCTTCTTCTTCCTGCCGTCGATCATGTTGTCCGGCTTCATGTTCCCCTATCGCGGGATGCCGGACTGGGCGCAGTATCTGGGCGAAATATTCCCGCTGACGCATTTTCTGCGCATCGTGCGCGGCGTGATGCTGAAGGGTGCCGACTTCCAGGCGATCGCCGGCGAGGTCGCCGCACTCGTCCTCTTCGTGGTCCTGTTTGCGGCAATGGCGCTGCTGCGGTTCCGGCGCACGCTGGACTGAGCCGGCTTTGCGCCTGTCCGAAAAGTCTGCAACTTTTCGGGATCATGCTTTAGGGTTCCGGCAAACCGGCCCGGGGGATCCAGACCAGATGCGTCTCCATTCGAAATCCGCTTGCATGCTCGCGGCTTTGCTTGTGGCCGCGCTGCTCTCCTGCCGCCCGGCGGCGGCGGACGACAACGACACGCTTTACCGTGCGACCGCGGTCGTTAGCGGACAAGGCGAGGAACGCCAGGCGCTGGGCTTTGCGCTCTGCCTCAAGGATGTGCTGGTCAAGGTCTCGGGCGACCCGCGCCTTGCAGACAACGACCGGGTGAACCGGCTGACAGGACTGGCGGGCACATTTGTAACGGGCTTCGGTTATCGCGACCGGCTCAGTGGCAGGCCGCTGCATGACGAGCAGGGCAGCTACGACAGGCCCCATGACCTGACTTGCGATTTCGACCGGCAGAAGATCGACGCGCTGCTCGGCTCGCTCGGCAGCAAGCCTTGGCCGGCGCCGCGCCCGCGTGTCGCGCTGATGCTCGTCGTCAGCGACATGAAAGGCAGGGTTTTTACGCTGACGACCGACAGCGTCGGCAGTCAGGACGAGGATATGCGCGGCTCGCTGGCTGCGGCGTCCGATCGTCTCGCCCTTCCCTTCATCCTGCCTGGGCAGGCCGCACTTTCGGCTGCGGGGCTGGATGCGGGCACGCTGCCCAAGACCGAGCTTGCTGGCATCGCCAGCATCGCAGACGGCGACATGGCGGTTGTCGGAACGCTCACCTGGAGCGACAAGGCGCTGGGCTGGGTGGCCGACTGGCGCCTCGCCGCGGGAACGAAAACCTACGGGTGGCATGCGCGCGGTGTCGGCTATGACGATGCATTTCGCAATGTCGTCGCCGGCGCCGCACAGATCCTCTCCGGCAACGGCCAGCCGGCCGATCTCGTGAAGTGACGCCGGTGGGGGGTCCTCCCCTTCGACAAGCTCAGGGTCGCACCTCAGGATGAGGGTGTGGGCGCATGCCTCCCTCATCCTGAGGTGCTCGCCCAGAGGGCGAGCCTCGAAGGACGCACTGAAACAGCCTGTCAAACCATGGATCAGTATCAGCCCAGCAGCACGCGCTGGCGCTTCTTGCCGCCGGCCTTGCGCCAGGAGTTGAGGCGGTGGGTGGCTGCGGCGAAGGAAATCTTCATCGCCTGCGACACCGAATAGCGGCTCTTGCCCTCGTCGAACATGCGGTAGCAGCACTCGACGCCCTCGATCGTCAGCTTGCCGTCGGTGGTCTTGTTGCGCGGGTCGGCCGGATCGAATTTCTGCGCCGGCGGCTGAAGCATGCCCCGGAGGCGCTGCAGGTCGGTTTCAATGCTGGTGATGAGTTCGAGCACGGATTTGGGGTCGAAAGGCTGTGGCTTGGTATGCATCGGACCAGCTTTCCTCTATAGGTACAGTTTCGCCTATATAGGTGAAGATAAGCCTATAAAAAGACCCGACCTCCACATTCTTTCCTGCCACATTGCGACAGCATGCCCATTGACCTCATAACGGCCACGGCATAGTTTAGAATTATTCTAAACTAGTGGATTCTACTCATGCTTTCCCGTGTTCTGGGCCTTGGCCGGCGCTCATTCGATTCCCTGTCGGAACAGGAAATCCTGGCCCTGGCGATTTCCTCGGAAGAGGACGACGCCCGCATCTTCCGCGCCTATGCCGACGGTCTTGCCGAACAGTACCCGGAATCGGCCAAGGTGTTCGAGGAAATGGCCGAAGAGGAAGACAGCCACCGTGCGGCGCTGATCGAATTGCACCGCAAGCGCTTCGGCGACCGCATTCCGCTCATCCGGCGCGAGCATGTGCGCGGCTACTACGAGCGCAAGCCCGACTGGCTGGTGCGCCCGCTCGGCCTCGACAAGGTGCGCGCCATGGCCGAGCAGATGGAGGAGCAGGCCTACCGCTTCTACATCGAAGCGGCCAAGCGCACGTCGGATGCCTCGACGCGCAAGCTGCTAGGCGATCTTGCCGCCGCAGAAAAGACGCATGAATCGCTGGCCGCGCGGCTCGGCCACAAGCACCTGACCGACGACGTGCGCGCCGAGGAGGAGGCCACCGAGCGCAAACAGTTCATCCTCACCATGGTGCAGCCGGGCCTTGCCGGGCTGATGGACGGCTCTGTTTCGACGCTGGCGCCGATCTTCGCCGCCGCCTTCGCCACCCAGGACACATGGCAGACCTTCCTGGTCGGCCTTTCGGCCTCTGTGGGCGCCGGCATCTCCATGGGCTTCACGGAAGCGGCGCATGACGACGGCAAGATCTCGGGGCGCGGCTCGCCACTGATCCGCGGACTTGCCTGCGGCATCATGACGACGCTGGGCGGGCTGGGGCATACCCTACCCTACCTGATCCGCGACTTCTGGACCGCCACCACCGTCGCCGCCATCATTGTGTTCTTCGAACTTTGGGCGATCGTCTTCATCCAGAACCGCTACATGGAAACGCCCTGGATGCGCGCCACCTTCCAGGTGGTGCTGGGCGGCGCGCTGGTGCTCGCGGCCGGTGTGCTGATCGGCAGCTCCTAACAGATCGAGGGCGGTTCAGCCGTGCATGGCACGGCTGTCCGCCGGCGCCGCCTCGCGGTCGTCCATGCCATAGTCGCGCAGGACGTGGGCGACGCGCAGCCTGTAGGCGGCGAGCACGCCGCCGCGGCCTGCCTTTTGCGTCTGCCGATGCTCTTGGGTGTTGCGCCATGCCGTGACCGCCTGCTCGTCGCGCCAGAAGGAGAGCGACAACAGCCGCGCGGAGTCCGACAGGCTCTGGAACCGCTCGATGGAGAGAAATCCATCGACGTCGTCGAGCAGGGGGCGCAGATCGGCCGCAAGACCGAGATAGGCATCACGCCGGTCCTCGGCCGGCGTGACCTCGAAGATGACGGCGATCATGGCCGCACCAGCGGCGCATGCGGCAGCGACACGCATTTCAGAAAAATGCGGTCCTCGCGGCGGATGAACTTTTTCTCCTGCGCAAAGACAAAATTCTCGCGGCCGAGCGGGTCGGCAGCCAGCCGCGCCCGATAGGCTTCGTAGGCGGCGAGGCTGTCGATGTTGTAGGCGGCATAGGCCGTGGTGGCCGAGCCTTCATGCGGGGCGAAATAGCCGATCAGGTCGGCGCCGCAGCGCGGGATCGCCTGCCCCCAGTTGCGTGCATAGTGCTCGAAATCCGCCTTACCGGTCGGCTCGATCTCGTAGCGGATGAAGCAGGTGATGGTCATGATCGTCTCCTTGTTTCCAGTGCCGGCGACGCTTCGATCCACATCGAAACATCGGCCGGGATTTCGTGTCAGGCTGGCTCAGCGCCGCCAGAACGGCTTGGCGCATTCGCGTTCGACCTCGCGGGGAGAAATGCCGATGTCGCGCAAGATGTGGTCGTCCAGATCGGCAAGATGCTCCCGCTGCTGCCAGCGGTCGTACCAGTTGCCGAGTGCGATCAGCGCCGACCGCAAAGTGTCGCCGGCATTGGCCGCCCGGGTGGTTTCAAAAATGTCTTTCTCGGTTGTCATGCAGGGGAGAGTAGCCCTTGCCGGACAAGAATGCTTCGATTAGCATCGAACTATGCGAAACGGACCCGACATAGCGCGCATAGCGAACCTCGTGGGCGACCCCGCCCGCGCCAACATGCTGACGGCGCTGATGGACGGCGGCGCGCTGACGGCAAGCGAGCTGGCGCTGGAAGCGGGCGTGACCGTGCAAACGGCGAGCTCGCACCTGTCCAAGCTGATGGAGGGCGGCCTGCTGTCGCTCGCCGCGCAGGGTCGCCACCGCTACTATGGCCTCGCCAATGCGCAGGTGGCCTCGATGCTGGAATCGATCATGGGCGTGGCGGAGGCGGCTGGGCCGCAGCGCGTGCGCCCCGGCCCGCGCGACGCCACCATGCGCGAGGCGCGCATCTGCTACGACCATCTGGCCGGCGACCAGGCGGTGGCGATGCTCGACGGTTTTCTGGCTCGCAACATACTGACGCGCGACGGCGATCGGATTGCCATGGGCGAGGTCGGCCCCTCCTTCTTCCGCGCCATCGGCATCGAGCCGGATACGTTGAAGAAGTCACGCCGGCCGCTCTGCCGCGCCTGCCTGGACTGGAGCGTGCGGCGCTCGCATCTGGCCGGCTCGCTGGGTGCTGCGATCTTCGACAAGATCGTCGCCGAAAGATGGGCGCGGCGCGAGGCGAACAGCCGCGCGGTGGTGTTCTCGCCCACCGGCCGCCGCGCTTTCGAAAAGACTTTTTTTGGCTGATCGCGCGGCGACAGCACTGTTCCACCGGATTCGCCGGTGGCTTGCACCCCGCGAGCCTTTGTTTTGCCGCTATTTCCGTGACATTCCCGTCACAGTCGGCGCCTATGGTCTGCGTCGCCGGAGAAAGACCCCGAAAGTTCCGCTTTTCCGCCATGATTCGCGGCTTTTTCAGGCGAAGATTAACAACGCGTTCACCGACTATTCACGACCGAACTCTATGATGGTCCACATGCGGAAGGGGCTTTCCGACGGACCGGGACTTTGACGACAATGACACTGTTGAATCGCATCACCACCTACGCGATCGCGCTGCGCGAATTCATCGCTCCGACCTACCGTCCGGAACGCCACTATATGCGCGGCCCCGGCCCGGCCTGCGAGCGTCGTCGCGGCACTGCTACGCCTAAGAATCACGCCACCGCGCTTAACGCGCGGCCTTCCTTTCAGTGACAACGCCCATCGCAGGCCCTGACCGCCACGAGCGGGCCGTTGGCCGCGCTCGTGGGCACGCATGCCCGGCCGCTATCGGTCGCGGCTGAGACCTCGCTTGCGCCATCACGGCGGCGAGCCCAGCATTTCCGACTACCTCCTTCGCACTCCTCCCAAGACTGACGCGCGGCCGGCTCTTGCCGAAGTCGCGCGGCCGGCCGAAGATTTTCTCGACCGATTGTCGAAAACAAGCGATGCCGCGCGACATACGTCCGGCACGCGATGAGGCGTGTCGGAATGTTGAGGAGATACTCATGCGCTACATGCTGCTGATCTATGCGAACGAAGCCGCCGTCCAGGGAAACCCGGACAAGGTGAAAGACGTCAGCCCCGCCTATATCGCCTACACCAATGCCATGCGGGACGCCGGCATTCTGCTTGGTGGCGAGCCCCTTCAGCCGACCGCCTATGCCACCACGGTGCGCAGCAGATCGGGCAAGACCGAGGTGCTGGAAGGCCCCTATGCTGAAACCCGCGAACAGCTCGCTGGCTACTACATGATCGAGGCGCCGGATCTCGACGCGGCCATCGGCTGGGCGGCACGCTGCCCCGGCGCCGAGAACGGCACGATCGAGGTGCGGCCGCTGTGGGAGATGCGGGCAAGCTGATGGCCGACACACTGGCCATTGCGCGGGCGGCAGCCGAAGCCGCCGCCCGCCACAGCTACGGCAAGCTCATTGCCTTCCTCGCCGCGCGCACCCGCGATGTGGCGGGGGCGGAGGATGCCCTGGCCGACGCCTTTGCCGCAGCACTTGAGCGCTGGCAGGTGGAAGGCGTGCCGGCAAGGCCCGAGGCCTGGCTGCTGACCGTGGCGCGCAGGCGCAGCATCGACCAGATGCGCCGACGCCAGACCGGCATTGCGGCCGAGGACCATCTGCGCCTGATGGCCGAGGAGATCGAGGCGAAGGATGCAAACGAGGGACTGCCGGACGAGCGGCTGCGCCTGATGTTCACCTGCGCGCATCCGGCCATCGATGCCGGCATGCGCGCGCCGCTGATGCTGCAGACCATCCTCGGCCTCGATGCCGCGACCATCGCCTCCGCTTTCCTCGTGCCGCCGGCCACAATGGGCCAACGGCTGGTCCGCGCCAAAAGCCGTATCCGCCAGGCCGGGATCCCGTTTCGCGTGCCCGAGCGCGAGGAGCTCGACGGGCGGCTCGATGCAGTGCTCGAAGCGATCTATGCCGCCTATGCCGAGGGCTGGACCGACCCCAACGGCTCGGAAAGCCGTCGCCGGGGCCTTGCCGACGAAGCCATCTGGCTCGGCCGGCTTGTAGTTTCGCTGATGCCGCAGGAGCCGGAGGCGCTGGGCCTTCTGGCGCTGATGCTGTTTGCGGATTCGCGCCGCCATGCCCGGCGCAGCCCTTGCGGCGATTTCGTGCCGCTGGCCGAACAGGACATCGCTCTATGGGACACTGCCATGATCGCCGAGGCCGAAACGCTTCTCGGCAAGGCCGCCGGCATGGGCAAGGTCGGCCGCTACCAGCTGGAAGCGGCGATCCAATCGGCGCATGCGGCGCGCCTCGATCTCGGCGCCACCGACTGGACGGCAATCGCCAGTCTCTATGCGGCGCTCGGCGCCCTCACCCACTCACCGGTGGTCGCGGTCAACCACGCCGTGGCGGCCGCACTTGCCGGACGGGCGGACGAGGCACTGCGCATGCTCGATCAGGTCGCGGACGACCCGCGGCTTGCCGAATATCAGCCCTACTGGGCCGCTCGCGCGGAAGTTCTGGAGCGCCTCGGCGACCGGGCCGCCGCCGCTGCCGCCTGTCACCGCGCCATCGGTCTCGAACCCGACCCGGCGATGAGGCGATTCCTGCAGGCCAAGCTGGCGACGCTTGAGGCGTGATGGCGGCAGGCCTGCCTGCCGCCGCAGCGTCGTGCCTCACCACATTTCGTGGGCGCCGTTCAGCTCTTCGATCACCGGGTGCTGCCGCAACGCGGCGCAGACCCGCTCGATATTCGGCCAGGCCTCGCGGGCCCTCCCCTGCTCGGGGTGCCAGCAATAGAGCATCAGCAGATAGACGTCGGCCAGCGACAGGCGGTTGCCCACCAGCCAGTCGCGGCCCTCGAGCTCGCCCTCGACGATGCCAAGGCCACGGTCGATCTCGGCCACGGCGGCGGCCTCCACGGCGGCCTTGCCGTCGGGGTCGGCGGTGTAGCGCGGCGCATAGTAGCGACGCAGGATGGCGGGATAGAGCGTGGACGACATGAACGCCATCCAGCGCAGGAAGTCGGCACGCGCTTCTTCACCCAAACCAGGCGCCAGGCCAGCTTCGGGGTGGCGCTCGCCAAGCAGGATGCAGATGGCCGCGGATTCGGTCATCGTGCCGCCTTCGGGCAGCGCCAGAGCCGGCACCTGGCCGAGCGGGCTGACCTTCAGGAACTGCGGATCGCCCGCCTCCGACTTGGCGACATTGACCCGCTCATAGGGCACGTTGGCGAGCGCGAACGCCGCTTCGGCGACGAAACCGCCGCTACCGGGACGCGTATAAAGTCTGTACATGAAATCCTCCCCACCGGCCGATCGCCGGTTGGGGAGATTTGACAACAAATGCTCTGCCGCTCAACCGGGCGAGCGTCTTGCCACACCGGTTTTTTCGGCGATCCAGCGGAGGGTATTAACCGCCCAGCCCCTCGAACAGCGCCGTCGACAGGTAGCGCTCGGCAAAGTCGGGAATGACCACGACGAGGTTCTTGCCGGCGTTTTCGGGCCGCGCGCCGACAACGCTCGCCGCATGCAGAGCCGCGCCCGAGGAAATGCCGACCGGCACGCCTTCGAGCTGGGCCAGCAGCCGCGAAGTGGCAATGGCATCCTCGTTGGTGACGCGCACGATCTCGTCATAGATCGAGGTGTCGAGAATCTTCGGCGCAAAGCCCGCTCCGAGCCCCTGGATCTTGTGCGGACCGGGCTGGCCGCCGGACAGCACCGGCGAGGCATCCGGCTCGACGGCCACGACCTTCACGTCGGGCTTGCGCTGCTTCAGCACCTGGCCGACGCCGGTGATGGTGCCGCCGGTGCCGATGCCGGAAACCAGGATATCGACCTCGCCCCTTGTGTCGTTCCAGATCTCCTCCGCCGTCGTCTGGCGATGGATTTCCGGGTTGGCCGGGTTTTCGAACTGCTGCGGAATGACGGCATCGGGAATGGAAGCGGCCAGTTCGTCGGCCTTGGCGATGGCGCCCTTCATGCCCTTGGCGCCCTCGGTCAGCACCAGTTCAGCGCCGAGCAGCGCCAGCATCTTGCGGCGCTCGATCGACATGGTCTCGGGCATGGTGAGGATGAGGCGATAGCCCTTGGCAGCAGCGGTGAAGGCGAGCGCAATGCCGGTATTGCCCGAGGTCGGCTCGATCAGCGTGGTCTTGCCGGGGGTGATCTTGCCCTCCGCCTCCAGCGCCTCGATCATGGCCACGCCGATGCGGTCCTTGACGCTGGCGATCGGGTTGAAGAATTCGAGCTTGGCGATGAGATTGGCCACAATGCCCTTCTCCTTCGCGAACTTGTCGAGCCGGACCAGGGGCGTGTCGCCGATCGTCTCGGTGATCGAGCCGTAGATGCGGCCGCGGCCGGGCGCGCGCGTGTCGAGAGCGGGCTTGTTCATTATTGCTGCTCCAATCGGATTGCCTGAAGGACGCATGATCATGTCCGAGAAACCTGCGGCTTCTCGGGATCATGTCCTAAGCATAGGGCGCTTGCCGGAAAAACCGAGCGGCGGGCATACAGAAATGCCCGCCGTTTCAGAATTTTGTTCTCAATACGATATTATAAATAGAATTTTCTACCGAGAACCGACGACTCAGCGCGCCGCAATCGCTGCCGCAGCGCCTGCCATGAAGGCGGCCGCCGTGCGGTTCAGTGCCTTCAGTGCGCGCGGCGTCTTGAGCAGCCAGCGCGCCTTGGCCGCCAGCGCAAGATAGGGCACGAGCACGAGAAGCAGCACCGTCACCGTGACGCCGGCGAGAACCGCATAGTCGAAGAGTGTGATGGTGCGCAGGTCGACCAGCGTCGGCGTCAGCGCGAGATAGAAGATCATCGTCTTTGGATTGCCCAGCGTGACTGTGAGCCCCGACAGGAAGGCTGCGAACAGGCCGCCCTTGCCGCGTCGCGCCTCGATGTTCTCGGGCGTGATGCCGCTGCGCCAGAAGGTCCAGGCGAGATAGGCAAGATAGGCGACGCCCAGCCACTTGATGACCAGAAACACCTCGCCGAAGGCCTGCGCCACCAGCGCAAGCCCCAGCACGGTCGCCGTCAGATAGGTGAGATCGCCGACGACGAGGCCGAGCGACATGGCCAAAGACGAGCGAAAGCCCGAACCGAGCGCCCGCGCAATCAGTGCGGTCAACCCCGGACCGGGAATGGCGGCGGCAACAGCCAGCGCGCCGGCATAGGCGAGAAATCCAGTAAAGGTCATGGGAACGATGGCTCGTAAGCGGTAGAATAACGGGTCGCCGGATAATCGCACGCCTGCCGGCCGTTGCAAATGGGCCAGCGCCGCAAGTTCGCGCAGGGCCAAGGCGAGATCGAATAATCCGGAGCCGGGACGATACGCTGCTTCCAGCGTTATCCCTTTGTCGAGGGCGTAGCGGAACGACGATGCTTCGCAATCGAGACACTTCCTACGGGCTGGTGGCGATCACGATCCACTGGACGATCGCCGCACTTTTCGTTGGCCAGATGCTGCTGGGGCTCGCACCGCGTTGGGTACACAGCATGGCGCTGCAGTTCACGCTGATCCAGTGGCACAAATCCTTCGGCTTCCTGATCCTGGCCCTGGCGGCCTTACGGCTGCTCTGGGCCCTCCTCAACAAATGGCCGCGACGCCCGCTTTCGATCGAACGGGGCGAATGGCTGGCCGCCAAGACCGTGCAAGGCTCGCTCTACGCGCTTATGCTGGTGGTGCCGCTGACCGGCTGGGCGCTGGTTTCCACCTCCACGCTCGGCGTGCCGAGCTTCGCCTTCAACACGGTCGTCATTCCAGACCTGCCGATGGCGAGATCCGAGACGGCGGAGGACTTTTGGCGGGTGACGCACCAGTGGCTGGCCTATGCAACGGCAGCGATTGCCACCGGGCACATGCTGGCGGCACTAAGACATGAATTCTGGCTGGGCGACGGCGTTTTGAAACGCATGTGGCCCGCGCGGGGGAACAAGCCAAGCGGGGAACAGGCCAAGCAGCGGCAAACTGCCGCCAGGAGGTCAGGATGCCCCATCGAACTGCCAACTCCATGCCGAAGGCCGGCGCCGGGCTTGCGCTCGCGCTTTTCTGCTTCATCGGTGCGGCGCAGGCCGACCCGCTTGCGGAGGCGGCAGGCGAATATCGCATCGAACCGTCCTCGCATATTGGCTTTCGCGTGGAAAAGGTCGGCGGAGGTTACCTCGCCGGCGACTTCGGCCAGTTCCGCGGCACCTTCCGCATCGACGGGCACAACATCGCGGGGTCGAATGTCGACTTCGTCGTGATGCCGGCCAGCGTGAGGACCGGCGAGGCGAGAACGGAGAATCTTCTGCGTTCGGATGCCATCTTCGACGTGGACGCCTATCCGGAAATCGTGTTCCGTTCCACCAGCGTGCGGCAGACGGGGCCCAGCAGCGCCATCATCGAAGGCAACCTGACCGCCCGCGGCAAGACGAACAGGGCGGCATTCGTCGCCACCGTCGGCCAGCACAGCGACCGCAACATCACCTTCCACGTGCAGGGCACGATATCGCGCTCGGACTACGGGATGGATGCCGGCCTGTCGATCTACTCGAACCTCGTGGATTTCGACATGCAGCTGCGCGGGACACGCTAGGGAGCTAGCAGACCCTACGTCTTGCTGCCGGCCGTATCGAAACCCGCATCGAGCTTCTTCTCGAGCTCGACCAGATCGTCCGGCAGCGGCATGCCCATCGCACGAAATTCGTTGAGCTTTTCGCGAAGACGCTCCTGAACCTCATGAGCGTCTTCCGGCTGGTCGACCATCTGCTGAATCAGGAAGCCGATCTGCGCCTTGAGTTCTTCCAGTGCCATTCCGGCCTCCTGCGATATTTCGGGTCGAAACGCATAACCCCAAAAATCGAAATCGACTTTTTGGAAAGGATTATGCGTAGATTCAAAGTGTTACAGCGTCCTTTGCGCGCCCAATAGGGCGCGCGGCGCCGTAGTGCGTCAGACGCCGGCTTTGTAACTTTGTGCCGACCGCACGCCAGCTGCCGGATTGGGCTCGATCACCCTGCGATAGAGATGCCATGTGGCATGGCCCAGGATCGGAATGACCACGGCCAGCCCGGCGAAGAATGGAATGGAGCCAAGCACCAGGCAGACAGCGACGATCAGACCCCAGTAGAGCATCGGCAACGGATTGATCATGACCGACCGGGCCGAGGCTTCCACGGCAGCCACCACGCCGACGTCGCGGTCGAGCAGCAGCGGAAACGCGATGACCGTGGTGGCGAGCGCGACGATGGCGAAGGCAAGTCCGATAAGGTTGCCCCAGATGATCAACTGGTGCCCCTGCTGGGTGTAGAACACTTCATGCAGCAGCAGGCTCATCGAAGCCGGCGCCGCCGGCCCGAAGAGGGAGATGTAGAGCGCCTTGGCAACCAGCAGCCAGGCGATGAAGAGCGCGAACAGCCAGATGCCGACCACCGCAATCGACGGCAGCGCCGACGAATGGCGGACATCGAAGGCGTGGCGCCAGGACGTGTCGGCACCCTTTTCGCGCCTGCGGCTGATCTCATAGAGGCCGAGTGCTGCGATCGGCCCGAGCAGGGCAAAGCCCGACATCAGCGGAAACAGCAGCGGCAGGGCATTGTTCCCCGAGGTCCACGAGATCAGAAACACGCCGACGATCGGATAGATCAGGCACAGAAAGACGTAATGGGACGGCTTGTCCCAAAAATCCTCGGCGCCCTCGCGGAACGCGGCGTTGACATCGGAAAAGTGGATCTTGCGTATCGCCACCCGGTTATAGCCTTCGGTGGCGCCTGCCATGACATGGAAACCCGCCATTGCCGTTCCTCCGCAGTTGGACACGGCCGTCGGAAAACGCCTGGCGCGCGAGATAAGCCGCCACGACGAACCGCGACCCGCACACGCCGATCATACTCAATCGCGCGGAGCTTGTCGCGTCACGAACGTTTTAGGGTCCAGACGCGATCGGAGCCAGGATGCGATGGCGGTGGCAGGCGCCAGTCCGGCACAAGACTTGTATGGCATGAAGTCGCGCTTGCTAGCCAAAGAAGGGGCTTCGATGAGAGTTGACGTTGCAGGGACTAGCCACTTGTACGCCAACCGGCGCCCACAGGATCCGGCCGGCGACAGCGTGGCGGAGTCATTCTCGGCCGCGATTGCCTCGGCCCAGGCCGACGGGAAGCAAACGGACTTCACCAGCATGACACGCCAAGAGATGCGCGATTGGGCCAATGGTCAAATCCGCAGCGGGGAAATGTCGCTCGATGACAGCCGCCCGTTCATGGCCATGACCATGAAAGTCCCGGTCAGCGGCGGTTTCGGCGGCGAGCTGGCCGCCGCCAGCGATGGCGAGCGGCTCGACTTCACGCAAAAAGCTCAAGCCGGCATCGAAGCCGCGCGATTGCGCCACGATGACGTGACCTTGAAGATGCTGGAGTCGGCGATGCAGATCATGCAGCGGAAGCAGGACTAGATCACCGGCGCTGACGTGCGCGCCTAGGGCTCAGACCCGTCAGCGCAGCAGGCGCGAGATGAGCTGGGCGGTGTAGTCGACCATGGGCACGATGCGCGCATAGTTGAGCCGCGTCGGCCCGATGACGCCGAGCGCGCCGATGACGCGCGAGTCCTTGTCGCGGTAGGGCGCGACCACCAGCGAAGAGCCGGAAAGCGAAAACAGCTTGTTTTCCGAGCCGATGAAGATGCGCACGCCCGACCCCGCCTCGGCGAGATCGAGCAGCTGCTCCATGCTCTCCTGCGTCTCCAGGTCCTCGAACAGGTGTTTCAGCAGGTCGATATCGGCCTGAGCGGTGAGGTTTTCCAGAAGATTGGCGCGGCCACGGACGATGAGGCGAACCGGCAAGCCGCTCTCGGGGCCTGCCCAGACGGCAAGGCCCCTCTCCACCAGCTCCTGCGACAGCGTATCGAGCGCGGCCTGCGTTTCCTGCTTGCGGCGACCGATATCGGCCTTGGCCTCGATCAGCGTGCGGCCGCGGACATGGGCGGTGAGATAGTTCGACGCCTCGATGAGCTGCGAGGCGGTGACGCCGGCGGGCAGCTCCACCACGCGGTTTTCCACGTCACCGTTCTGCGAGACCATGATGGCGAGCGCCCGGCCGGGATCGAGCTGGATGAACTCGATGTGCTTCAGCGGCACCTCGTTCTTGGCCGCCAGCACGAGGCCCGCGCCGCGCGACAGGCCCGACAGCATCTGGCTGGCATCGATCAGCATCTGCTCCAGCGTGGCGCCGGTGCCGGCAGCCTTGAGCTGGGTCTCGATGGTCCGGCGTTCGTCTTCGGCCAGGTCGCCGATCTCCATGAAGGCATCGACGAAGAAGCGCAGGCCCTGCTGCGTGGGCAGGCGGCCGGCCGAAATGTGCGGCGCATAGATGAGGCCGAGCTGCTCAAGGTCGCTCATCACGTTGCGCACGGTCGCCGGCGACAGCGTGGCGGGCATCATGCGCGACAGGTTGCGCGAGCCCACCGGCTCGCCGTCGCGCAGATAGGATTCGACGATGCGGCGGAAAATGTCGCGCGAGCGCATGTCGAGAGACTGCAATATCGGATCCACCACTGGCTTCGTCATCGATTCAACAAACCTTTGGAATCAAGATATAGATTCACATGGGCCCAACACAACCTCGGCGACGCATGCCAGGTTTTCCTTTGCGCCGGGGCCTGCATGGGGCTACAAGCCGCCTCGAATCCAGCTCTCGTACGGAAAGAACCGCATGCGCCCCTCCAAACGCCAACCCGACGAAATGCGCGCCATCTCGTTCGAGCGCAATGTCTCCAAACACGCCGAAGGCTCGTGCCTGGTCAAGTTCGGTGACACGCATGTCCTGTGCACGGCAAGCCTTGAGGAAAAGGTGCCGGGCTGGATGCGCAACACCGGCAAGGGCTGGGTGACGGCCGAATACGGCATGCTGCCGCGCGCCACCGGCGATCGTATGCGCCGCGAGGCTGCCGCCGGCAAGCAGGGCGGGCGCACGCTGGAAATCCAGCGTCTGATCGGCCGCTCCTTGCGAGCAGTCGTCGACATGCAGGCGCTGGGCGAAGTGCAGATCACCGTCGACTGCGACGTGCTGCAGGCCGATGGCGGCACGCGCACCGCGGCCATCACCGGCGGCTGGGTGGCACTCCATGACTGCCTGCGCTGGATGGAAGCGCGGCAGATGGTCTCCGTCTCCAAGGTCCTCAAGGACCACGTCGCGGCGATCTCCTGCGGCATCTATGAAGGCCAGCCGGTGATCGACCTCGACTATCTGGAAGATTCCGCGGCCGGCACCGACGCCAATTTCGTCATGACCGGCAAGGGCGGCATCGTCGAGATCCAGGGCACGGCCGAGGGCGCGCCCTTCACCGAAGAAGAATTCGCCAATCTGATGGCGCTGGCCAAGAAGGGTATTTCCCGGCTGGTCGACCTTCAGCAGATGGCGGTGGCCTGAACCAGCGATGCGCCCCTCCGGCATCCTCGAAAGCGCCCTCTACGTCGCCGACCTCGATGCGGCGGAGGCGTTCTACGGCGAGGTGATGGGGCTGGAGCGCATTGCCAAGGTGCCCGGCCGGCATGTCTTCTTCCGCTGCGGGCCGGGCGTGCTCCTGCTGTTCAACGCGGACGCCACCCGTCATCCGCCGGCGCCGGACGCAAAACTTCCGGTACCGCCGCATGGCACTGTGGGCCAGGGGCATCTCTGCTTTTCGGGCACCGCCGATGAAATCGAGCGATGGAAGGCCCATCTGGAGGCCAAGGGCATCGCCATCGAAGCCGATTTCGAGTGGCCGAGCGGCGGCCGTTCCATCTATTTTCGCGATCCATCCGGCAATTCGCTGGAAATCGCCGAACCACGTATCTGGGGTATCTGAATGCGCATTCTGACCGAACGGGAAATCGTCGTCGCCAGCCACAATGAAGGCAAGCTGCGCGAATTTGCGGACCTGATGGCGCCGTTCGGCTTCAAGGCGAAGTCGGCCAAGGAATTCGGCCTGCCCGAGCCCGACGAAACCGGAACCACCTTCGAGCAGAACGCAGCCATCAAGGCGCTGGCAGCCGCCACCGCCACCGGCCTGCCGGCGTTGTCTGACGATTCCGGTCTTTGCGTCGATGCGCTCGACGGCCAGCCCGGCGTCTACACCGCCAACTGGGCCGAGAAGCCCGACGGCAGCCGCGACTTCGGCATGGCCATGCAGCGCACGGAAGATGCCATGAACGAGGTTGGCGCCGTCTCGGCCGACGAGCGCAGCGGCCGTTTCGTGGCCGTCATCTGCGTGGCATGGCCGGACGGGCACACCGAATATTTCCGCGGCGAGGCCGAGGGCCAGCTGGTCTGGCCACCGCGCGGCCAAAAGGGGTTTGGCTACGATCCAGTCTTCCTGCCGGAAGGTTTCGACAAGACCTTTGGCGAAATGACCGCCGAGGAAAAACACGGCTGGAAGCCGGGGCAGGAAACAGCGCTGTCGCACCGCGCCCGCGCCTTCCAGAAATTTGCCCGCGCCATGCTCGGCGCGGCATAAGGACGATATCTTGACGGGCAACGAACCGGGCTTCGGCGTCTACATCCACTGGCCCTTCTGCGCGGCCAAGTGCCCCTATTGCGACTTCAACAGCCATGTCCGCCACCAGCCGGTGGACCAGGAGCGCTTTGCCCGCGCCTTCGAGGCCGAACTGGCGACGATGCGCCAGCGCACCGGCCCGCGCGAGGTCACCAGCATCTTCCTCGGCGGCGGCACGCCCTCGCTGATGAAGCCCGAGACGGTGGGCGCTGTGCTGGAGGCGGTGGCGAAGAACTGGACGGTGCCGGACGGCATCGAGATCACGCTCGAGGCCAACCCCTCCTCCGTCGAAGCAGAGCGTTTTCGCGGCTATCGCGCCGCCGGCGTCAATCGCGTGTCGCTCGGCGTGCAGGCGCTGAACGATGCCGACTTGCGCTTCCTCGGTCGACTGCACAATGTCGAAGAAGCGCTGCATGCGATCGAGCTGGCGCGCGAAACCTTCCCGCGCCTGTCCTTCGATCTCATCTATGCCCGGCCCGGCCAGACGCCAGACGCCTGGGCGGCGGAACTCGAGCAGGCCATCGGCCACGCGGTCGACCACCTGTCGCTCTACCAGCTGACCATCGAGGAAGGCACGCGCTTCCACACGCTCTATGCGGCGCACAAGTTCGAGCTGCCCGACGCCGAGCAATCGGCCGATCTCTATGCGGTCACCCAGGAAGTGACCGCCGCGCACGGCCTGCCGGCCTACGAGATCTCCAATCACGCCAGGCCCGGCGCGGAAAGCCGGCACAACCTGACTTATTGGCGCTATGGCGAATATGTCGGCGTCGGCCCCGGCGCGCATGGCCGCTTCGTGGAAGACCGCAAGCGCGTGGTGACGATTGCAGAGAAGGTTCCCGAAACCTGGGCAGGTCTTGTCGAGGCGAACGGCCATGGCATCACCGGTGGCGAAACGCTGATCCGGTCGGAAGAGGCCGACGAGTTCCTGCTTATGGGGCTCAGGCTGGTCGAAGGCATCGACCTCGTCCGCTACGAGGCGCTGTCCGGCCAGGCTCTTTCCACGGATCGCATATCCATCCTCCAGGGCGAAGGGCTGGTCGAGCCAGTCGGCAATTCGCGCCTTCGCGCCACGCCATCGGGCATGATCGTGCTCGACGCGGTGGTGGCCGATCTGGCCCGGTGAAGTTTGGCCTCGCTTACTCACGAGGCGTGAATACTCAGTGTTGTTTCCCCCTCTCCGTCCGCTTCGCGGCCACCTCTCCCCCGCTTTGCGGGGGCGAGGAACCGGCACTCGCCGAGGTCGCGGCATCGCAGAACTTGGGTTCCTCGCCCCCATGGAATGGGGGAGAGGTGGCCGCGAAGCGGACGGAGAGGGGGATAAATTCAAACGCAATTGCGCCGCGGAATTTTTGGCGGCAGAGTTCCGGCATTCTGGACAGGAACCTCTCGATGAATTCCGCTCTCGCATCCTGGCAGTTCTGGGCGGTGTTGTCCGCCGCCTTTGCGGCGCTGACCGCCATCTTCGCCAAGGTGGGCGTGGAAAATGTGAATTCGGATTTTGCCACCCTCATCCGCACCATCGTCATCCTGGCGGTGACGGCCAGCATCGTCGTCGCCACCGGCCAGGCACAGGCGCTCGGCTCGATTTCCACGAAGACCTATGCCTTCCTTATCCTGTCCGGGTGCGCCACAGGCGCCTCGTGGCTGTGCTACTTCCGCGCGCTAAAGCTTGGGCAAGCCGCGCAGGTGGCGCCGATCGACAAGCTAAGCGTGGTTCTGGTCGCGGTGTTCGGCGTTCTTTTTCTTGGCGAGCGGCTGAGCGGCGCGAACTGGCTTGGCGTCGCGCTGATTGCCGCCGGTGCGGTGCTGGTCGCCTACCGCGTCTGACGTGCGCTCGGACGAGCGGTCCCTTTCCAGACGCGACAGGAATACATCGAAGCGATTGGGCATGTGCTTCCAGCCTTTTGACCGTGGTGCCGGAAGGTTTTCGCCGCAGCGAAACGCTTCCGACTCGGTCCACAGGTTTCGACCCGATTGCGGCAAAATTCGCGCCGCTGAGTGAAAGCCTTTTTGCAACGCACCGCTACCCATGCGAAAGAGAGCCATCAGGAGACAGCAGGCGTGACAACGGACAGCGGCAGGAAAAGCTACATGATCGGGCAGACTGAGGTCGCCGCCCGGCCGCTGGAGGTGGCGCTCTACCTCGTCGCCACGCCCATCGGCAACCTCGGCGACATCACGTTGCGCGCGCTGGAAACGCTTGCCGGCGCAGACGTGCTTGCCTGCGAGGATACGCGCGTCACCCGCGTGCTGCTCGACCGCTACGGCATTCGCCAGCGCCCTACCCCATATCACGAGCACAACGCGAACGAAGCCGGCCCGCGCCTGATCGAGGCGCTGGAGGCTGGCAGGAGCGTGGCGCTGGTTTCTGATGCCGGCACGCCGCTGGTCTCCGACCCCGGCTATCGGCTGGTGGAGCATGCGCTGGAAAGGGGCATCCGCGTGGTGCCGATCCCCGGCCCGTCCGCCGTGCTGGCAGCGCTGACCGCCTCGGGCCTGCCTTCGGATGCCTTCATGTTCGCCGGCTTCCTGCCGGTAAAGGACGGCCAGCGCCGCACCCGGCTTTCCGAGCTGACTGCCGTGCCGGCGACGTTGATCTTCTTCGAGTCGCCGCGTCGGCTGGCCGACACGCTGGTCGCAATGGCCGATGTCTATGGCGAGAGGCCGGCTGCAATCGGTCGCGAACTCACCAAGACGTTCGAGGAGATGCGCACCGGCACGCTTGCCACGCTCGCGGCCCACTATGCCGAGGCGCCGACGCCCAAGGGCGAGATCGTCATCTGCGTCGGGCCGCCGATCCCACAGGCCGCCGAGGCCGGGGACGTCGACCGCTTGCTGCTTTCGCTGGCGGCCGAGATGCCGGCCTCCAAGGCAGCTGCCGAGGCCGCGCGCATGACCGGCGGGCAAAAGCCTGCGCTCTATCGCCGCCTGCTCGAACTCAAGGAAGGCGGCGGTGGCTGACCAGCTTTCGCGACGCAAAGCCTACAAGCGCGGACATCGCGGCGAATGGCTTGCGGCACTCGCGCTGATGCTGAAAGGCTACCGCATCGTCGCCCGGCGCTATCGGACAAAACTCGGCGAAATCGACCTCATCGCCCGGCGCGGCGACCTCGTGCTGATCGTCGAGGTGAAGGCGCGACCGACGCTTGCCGAGGCCATGGAGGCCGTGGCCTATGGCTCGCAGCGGCGCATCGAAGGTGCCGCCGACCTCTGGCTCTCGCGTCAGCCGGACTATGGCCGGCTTTCCGTGCGCTTCGACCTGGTGGCGGTGCTGCCCCGCCGCTGGCCGGTGCATGTCGAGAATGTGTTTTACGGGCGGAACTGAGCTAGAGCATTTTGCAGCCAGACGGAATCGTCTGGCGTCGCACAAATGCGGCTAAGAGAACGAATAGTGCGGCCGAATAGCATTTGTCAGAATGCTCGTCGCTCTAGGGTCTTTACCCTGACGGCCGATGCCCTTAACAGCGCTTCCCAAGCGCCGGCTGCTAGCCGGGCAATCTCGTCAAGCGGCCGCATGGGCGCCAAGCATTACTGGAGAAAGCAATGACCCTTCCCGACCGGCTGAGCATCGACCCGCGCAGCCCCTTCTTCGACGGCGAGGTGCTGGAACGCGGCGTCGGCATCCTGTTCAACGGACGCGAGCGCGAGGACGTCAGCGAATATTGCGTCAGCGAGGGCTGGATCCGCGTGCCGGCCGGCAAGTCCAAGGACCGCTTCGGTCAGCCGATCACCATCAAGCTCAAGGGCACGGTCGAGCCTTTTCCGAGGGCCTGAGCGCCGGCAATTGCAGAGAGGCCATGCTTCTTCGCAACGCAGAGCAACAAGCCGGCGGTATATAAACCCGCCGGCTCCCTTCCCTACCCTCGCCGCGTCACGCGCATTGGCAGGCCGCCCTGCGGCTGGGTGGTGAGCTTCTGCACCGGCCAGGGTTTTGTCTCGGCCACCGTGTCGAAGCGGAAGCGCGAGAGCAGGATGGCGAGCGCGATGATCGCTTCCTGCATGGCAAAGCTCGCGCCAATGCAGACGCGCGGGCCGGCGCCAAAGGGCAGGTACTGGTAGCGGTCGATCTTCTCGCGGTTGCCGGGGTGGAAGCGCGCCGGGATAAAAGCCTCGGGCTGGTCCCACAGCTTGCGGTGGCGGTGCACCGTCCAGGGCATGACCAGCACCTGCGAGCCCTTGCGGATTTCCAGATCCTGGTAGCGGTCGGTCTCGATGGCCTCGCGGTTGATCGAGGGCGCCGGCGGATAGAGCCGCAGCGCCTCCTCGAAGGCCGCGCGCGTCAGCGGCATGGCATCCAGCCACTTGGTCGGGTCGGGCTCGCGCGCCAGCACAGCATCAATCTCGGCCTCGATGGGCGCACGCTCCCACGATGCCTCGGCCAGGCAATAGATCGTCCAGCCAAGTGCGCGGGCGGTGGTTTCGTGGCCGGCGCCGATGAAGGTGATGATGTTGTCCTCGATCTCGGCGCGCGCCAGCCCGTCCGGCCCTTCGGCGCGCAACAGCAGGGTCAAAAAATCTTGCGGAACGGTATCGGGCTCGTGCTCCAGCCGCTCCTTGCGCATGGTCATGGTGTCGGACACGATTTTCCGAAAATAGGCCATGGTCTTGCGGCCGCGGATGCGGGTGATGCGCGGTAGCCAGTCCGGCGCTCGCAAGAGGTCGAGCGGGTCGACCCGGCCCATCGTCTCGAACAGATGGTCGACCTGGCGCCCGAAACTGCCGGGCTCGCCGGCGATCTCGCCGGAAAACAGCGTTTCGGCGAGGATTTCGTAGGTCAGCGTGGTCATGTCGCGGGCGATGTCGACCGTGCCGGTCTCGCCCTCGTAACGCTCGACGAATTCCAGCGTGCGCTTGAGCATCGGCTGACCAAAGCCGAAGATGTGGCGCGGCGTGAACACCGGTGCCATGGCCTTGCGCGAACGCCTCCATACCTCGCCCTCGGCGGTCAGAAGCCCGTCGCGCAGGATCGGCCGCAGGATTTTCTGGCGCACCGCCGCCATCTTGTAGTTCCTGGCATTGTCCACCAGCACATGGCGGATCAGGCCGGGATCGTTGGCGATAACCAGCGGCCCGCCAATGCCGGACACTGAAATCCAGGGCTGGTTGTAGGATGGCTCGCCCCACAATTCGAGCGGATTGCGATAGACGATGCGTATCATCTGCAGCGTCGAGGGCGGCGTGCTGCGAGGCTTTGGCGCGGGCGGAATGAAGGGAGCGGGCGCGGTATCCATCGTGTCCTCCATCCGGTCTATGTAAGCGCCGCGAGCGCCCCCGTCCACAGAAACGAAGACCGCGTTTGCAAAGGGTGAACGCTGCGTCACCCGCAATTTGGCCGGTTACCAAAAAGTGCTTGCTTGCCTTCCGGAAGCGTTAGGCCCATTTCCTCCCTAAGTTACCTTTGGTGACCAGAATCGCATAGGGATTACGACATTGAAGCACAAGCTCCACATCATCATCGGCAGCACCCGGCCGGGCCGCGTCGGCCCCCTCTTCGCCAAGTGGTTTGCCGATTTCGCGCGCGAACATGGCAAGTTCGAACCGGTGCTGGTGGACATTGCCGAATTCAACCTGCCGCTGTTCGACGAGCCGAAGCACCCGCGCCTCGGCCAGTATGAGAACGAGCACACCAAGCAGTGGTCGCAGACCATTGCCGAAGGCGATGCCTTTGTGTTCGTGACGCCGGAATACAACTATTTCATCCCGGCGCCGCTGGTGAATGCCATCACCTATCTGTCGACCGAATGGAACTACAAGCCGGCCGGCTTCCTGAGCTATGGCGGCGTTTCGGGCGGCCTGCGCGCCGTGGAATCGGCCAAGACGCTTCTGAACACCGTCAAGATCGTGCCGATCCCGGAAGGCGTTCCGGTGCCGAACTATCCGCAGTTCCTGGCCGACGGCCAGTTCAAGCCGAACGATCTCATCACCGCCGGCGCAAAGACCATGCTGGACGAGCTCGACAGCTGGACTGGCGCCCTCAAAGCGCTGCGTCCGGCCAAGCAGGCCGCTGCCGCCGCCTGACCCGCAGGCGTGGCCAGATAGAGCCAGTTGGGAAACTCGCCCTGCCTGCACCAGGCGGGGCGAATGGGCGAAAACCGGCTCATGCCTGCCAGCCGATCTGGCGGGCTTGCGCTGCGCTGTCGCGCACGCCCCAGCGGTCGGTGATCAGGCCGTTGCGGATGGTGAACCACTCGATGGCGATGATCTCGTAGGTCCTGCCGGTGGCACGCAGGCCCCGGAACTCGGCTCCCGAGCGGCCGGTCTCGCGGAAGCGGGCCACCACAGTGTCGCCATCTGCCGCCAGTTCCTCGATTTCCAGATGCATGGCGAGTGCGCCGTGCAGCTCGCGCCATATCGGCATGGCGATGTCGAGCGAGCCGCGGCCGAGCACACCGTGGATATTCGTGTCCTTGGCGAACAAGCCTTCCAGCCTGTCGAAATCGCCGGCGTTCATCGCCTCGACATAGGCGCGCACCACATCCTTGTTCTGCTGTTCATGAAGCATGACTGTCTCCTGCTGCCGCAGCTTGGCGGCGGTGATGGGAACGGAAAAGTCAGGGCCGGCCGGTCGATGACGATCTGCCGTATAGCCGCTCACCGCCGTGGCAGGCAGTTGACCCACTTGCCTAACGGTTCTGCATTTGTGCAGAATGGGCGATGTTCGACTGGAACGATCTCCGCTACTTCCTGGCGACCACGCGACACGAGTCGACGCTGAAGGCTTCGGCTGCGCTCGGCGTGAACCAGACTACGGTTGCACGGCGCATCAAGGCGCTGGAGACCGCGCTGGGCGTGACGCTATTCCACCGCCAGCAGTCCGGCTATCGCATCACCGAAGAGGGCCGCGCCGTGCTCGACCTCGCTTCGGCAGCGGAAAAGGCGGCCGATGCGCTCGAACAAAAGATTCGCTCGCGCCAGCGCAATGTGTCAGGCACGGTGCGCATCACCGGCACCGAATACATGGCCCGCGCACTGCTCGCACCGGCGGCATCCCTGCTCAGGACTAGGCATCCTGGCATCAATGCCGAGATCATCGTCTCCGACCGGCGCCTGGACCTCGCGGCCGGCGAGGCCGATATCGCGCTGCGCGCAGGCGGCGCCAACGAGCAGCCCGACATCGTGCGCAAGCGCATGCCAGATACGCTGTGGGCCATCTATGCCAGCCGCGCATTCCTGCATGATTTCGGCATGCCGGAAGCCGAAGACGACATAGCTCGCTATCCGGTGATTGTCGGCGAAGGCATCGTGGCAGCGGCACCGCCGCTGGCCTATCTGGAAGGCAAGGCAGGCGCAGGCCGCGTCGCTTTCCGCTCCAATTCGCTGCCCGGACTGCTTGCGGCGGCTGAATCCGGCCTCGGGCTCGCCGCCCTGCCCGCAGTCGCCGCCGCCACCGCGCCCGAGCTGGTACGCTGCGAGGCGCTGCCCTCCTTTCCGGCGCAGCTCTGGGTCTGCTGGCACGAAAGCCGGCGCAACGATCCGCTCATCCGGCTGGCCGGCGGGGTGCTGGCCGAAGTGGTCACGGCAAAGGTCGACCTGCTGCGCGGCGGAGTATTGGTTTAAGCTCTGAAGCAAGCCATCCGGAACGCCTCGGAGATCGCCCAATTTCCCCCGCAAAATCCTTGTAAAACTTGGAAAAACACGTCGAAGCGCCTATATCTGAAAGATGAACGGGCGCGCGATTCGGGGCGGTTTCGCGCGCCTGTCACGCTACAGAGAGACGAAAGCACTTCATGAGCGATACGACCGAGAACCAGGCCGGTACGCAGGCTGAATACGGCGCCGATTCCATCAAGGTCCTCAAGGGGCTGGACGCGGTGCGCAAGCGGCCCGGCATGTATATTGGCGACACCGACGACGGGTCGGGCCTGCATCATATGGTCTATGAGGTGGTGGACAACGCCATCGACGAGGCGCTGGCCGGCCACGCCACGCTGGTCACCGTCACGCTCAATCCCGACGGCTCCTGCACCGTCACCGACAACGGCCGCGGTATTCCGACCGACATCCACCCTTCCGAGGGTGTTTCGGCGGCCGAGGTCATCATGACCCAGCTGCACGCGGGCGGTAAGTTCGACCAGAATTCCTACAAGGTCTCCGGCGGCCTGCATGGCGTCGGCGTGTCCGTCGTCAACGCGCTGTCGATCTGGCTCAAGCTGCGCATCCGCCGCAAAGGCCGCATCCACGACATGTCCTTCACCCATGGCGTGGCCGACGCGCCGCTGAAGGAAGTGGGCGACGCCGGCGACGAGACCGGCACCGAAGTGTCCTTCCTGCCCTCCCCCGACACCTTCTCGATGGTCCAGTTCGACTACAACACGCTGGAGCACCGGCTGCGCGAGCTCGCCTTCCTGAATTCGGGCGTGCGCATCGTGCTGACCGACAAGCGCCATGCCGACGTGAAGAGCCAGGAACTGCTCTATGAGGGCGGCCTCGAAGCCTTCGTGAAGTATCTCGATCGCGCCAAGAAGCCGCTGATCCCCGCGCCCATCGCCATCCGCGCCGAGCGCGACGGCATCACCGTGGAAGTGGCGATGTGGTGGAACGACAGCTACCACGAGAACGTGCTGTGCTTCACCAACAACATTCCGCAGCGCGACGGCGGCACCCACCTTGCCGGCTTCCGCGGCGCGCTGACGCGCCAGGTGACCGGCTATGGCGAAAGCTCGGGCCTGACCAAGAAGGAAAAGGTCTCGCTTGTCGGCGACGACTGCCGCGAGGGCCTGACGGCCGTGCTTTCGGTGAAGGTTCCGGACCCGAAATTCTCCTCCCAGACCAAGGACAAGCTGGTTTCTTCGGAAGTCCGGCCCGTGGTCGAAAACCTCGTCAACGAGGCGCTTGGCACCTGGCTCGAAGAACATCCGAGCGAGGGCAAGACCGTCATCGAAAAGGTGATCCAGGCCGCTGCCGCACGCGAAGCCGCGCGCAAGGCGCGCGACATCACCCGCAAGAGCACTCTCGGCGTCACCTCGCTGCCCGGCAAGCTTGCAGACTGCCAGGAACGCGATCCGGCCAAGTCGGAACTGTTCATCGTCGAGGGTGACTCCGCAGGCGGCTCGGCCAAGAGCGGCCGCTCGCGCCAGAACCAAGCCATCCTGCCGCTGCGCGGCAAGATCCTGAACGTCGAGCGCGTGCGCTTCGACCGCATGCTGTCGTCCGACATGATCGGCACGCTGATCACCGCGCTCGGCACGTCCATCGGCAAGGACGAGACCAACGGCTTCAACGCCGACAAGCTGCGCTACCACAAGATCATCATCATGACCGACGCCGACGTCGACGGCGCCCACATCCGCACGCTCCTGCTCACCTTCTTCTTCCGGCAGATGCCGGAGTTGATCGAGCGCGGGCACCTCTATATCGCCCAGCCGCCGCTTTATAAGGTCACGCGCGGCAAGAGCTCGCAGTACCTGAAGGACGAGTCGGCTTTCGAGGAATATCTGATCAATACCGGCCTCGACGAAGCCTCGCTGACGCTCGGCTCGGGCGAGGTGCGGACCGGCCAGGATCTGCGCGCCGTCATCGACGACGCACTGGCCGTGCGCAGCCTGCTGAACGGCCTGCACACGCGCTATTCGCGCTCCATCGTGGAGCAGGCGGCAATCGCCGGCGCGTTGAACCCGGCCATCCTCGAGGATCTCGGCCGCGCCGACGCCATGGCCGAAACCATCGCCCAGCGGCTGGACACGATTGCGGAGGAAACCGAGCGCGGCTGGCACGGCCGCACCGCGATCTCCAGCGATGGTCCCGGCGGCTATGTCTTCGAGCGCACGGTGCGCGGCGTGAAGGAAGCGGCTTTCCTCGACATGGGGCTGCTGAACTCGGCCGACGCGCGCGCGCTGGACCGCTACGCTCCCCGCCTTGGCGAAATCTATGGCCAGCCGCCGACACTGCGCCGCAGGGAAACCGCGGAGGTGATCTCCGGCCCGACGCGGCTTCTGGAAACCGTGTTCGCCACCGGCCGCAAGGGCCTGACCATGCAGCGTTACAAAGGCCTTGGCGAGATGAATGCCGAGCAGCTTTGGGAAACCACACTCGATCCGAATGTGCGCTCGCTGCTTCAGGTCAAGGTCGCCGACGCCACCGACGCCGACAGCCTGTTCTCGCGCCTGATGGGCGACGAGGTCGAGCCGCGCCGCGAGTTCATCCAGGACAACGCGCTTTCGGTGGCGAACCTGGACGTGTAACGCCCGCCAATAATAAGCACGGTGGTCAGCGTCAGAAATAATGAGAATCTTGTTCACGGTAGTGAGAAACTACGGAACAAGATTCCCGTTCTTCAGAAAGTTCGGGTTCCAGGAGCGACGCGAGCGGCTTAAACGCCTTGACCGTCACCAGTTAGTCGACAGCAATTCTCGAGCAGAATGAAGCATGCGCCCCGATCGCCCAATGGCGATCGAACAGCACGCATTCCGCTTGGAAGCCAACAAGGCTGAGAGAGCCTCCTCCACTGCAGCGGACGAGGCCTTGTCGTCAAAATCAATCAACAAGTCGGCCGATCGGCCGTCATTTTCCGGCGCAGCCCTTTGACCCTCGACATAGGGGGCGGCTTTGAGCTGTAGCGCGGCGGGTCACTCTGGCCGCTCATCGTCATATGACGTGACCACGAAGTTGGCGCGGATTCCCCATCCTTCTGTCCCGCTAGGTGCGAGAAAAATGACCCCGCATTTCCCATAGTGGCGGACCAACTTTTCGACACTTGCGATACCGGCGGCGCCCTTTTCGATCATATAGATCGTGCGAGGACTTATACCGGAAAGCTCCGCAACCTCGGCCTGGGTTTGACCAAGGATAAGTCGTGCGACGGCAAGCATTCGTGAAGGCGGCCTCATGTCGCCTTGGTGTCACCAAAATCTCCACTTCGCAAATAAATGTTGACACTAGCGAACGACTCGCGAAAAAGAGCGATCATATCGCTAATTTACGCGAACGGATCGCTAACGCGTTTTGCGGCGTTGCCGGCTTCGAATCGCTAAAAGAGGACATTTCTCCATGAAGTTCGCCTACATGAGTGCGGACGATGCGCAGCGGCTTTCCGCCGACTTGCGTGTGGTCGAAACCGGCTCGCTCACAATAGAATCTCTCGACACCGCTCCCCTCCTCGAAGTCCATCAAATGCTTTCACGTCGGACACCGTGTCTGTCTGGATACGTCTTTGGTCATCCTTCTCTGATTGACGGTCGTGAGATCATGACAAGCCAGCTCATATACATGGACACGGGGATCGGCATCGCGCGTACGATCAACCGTTGGTACCGCCTTGGGCATTCTGTAGGCGTTGGCAAGGCATGATACGTGACCGCGCAAAGCGTGACTCCTGCAACCTCGCAAAGCCGACGGTGTCAGTGCAGTCGAGGGACATCTTCATCTCCGATCTGCATATCGACATCTCGAAGATCGCAGGATTCGTTCGCGGATCCTTGCCCCATTCCAGATAGAGACCTGCCAATGTTGTTGTTCACCCCGCGCGAGCACCCGAATGAAGCATTCGTGTTCGAGACTGAACGGCTGGCGCGCCTCGTTGCCGACATGGAGGGCATCCGGCGCGGTGAACCGCCACAGGCACTGGCAGGCGGAGAGGACGCCCCGATCCTCGACCGATGGATCCTTGGCCACCGACCGGTGCCCTGCCTGGCCGGGCTTTCGACCGGTCATCCACGCCTCTCTGGGGTGAACCGGGCAATCGCAACGTCGGACCTGTGGTTGATGTCGGAAGACCGGACCTGGGCGCGAACGCTGTCGCGCTGGTATCGGCTTGGCCGTCCGGTCGAGCAGTCTCGGCCGGATGCCTGAGCGGCGGCCAAGATGACAGCCAAGGAAACCTCACAGCGGCGGCATTTCAAGCGCCGCCAGCATGCCGCGCGCATCGGCCGGCACCTGCCGACCGAGGAAGAGCTGCTGCGCGGCATGGGCTTCCTCCGCGGCGAGCTCGCGGCAGACATCCGCGAATACGCCACGCGGCTGTCGTGTCGGATCAAGAAGCGTGGCAAGCCGACGCTGGCAGGCCTTGCCGCCTCGCTGGACGAACTGGTCATGGAGCCGAGCCAACATGCCGTCCAGAGCCTTGCGATCGTCCTTGCCGCGACGGACAGCAAGGAGCGTGCCGTGGTGGAGGCTGGCCTGCTTCGCTGCCAGTTCTACCTCGCCAACTTCGGCGATCCGGATGCGGTTGCCCGGATCGCCGGGGAAATGGCCACGCTGGCGCTCACCGATCTGCGCGAATGCGAGGAGGTTGAGCTTTTGTGGCGCGCGCTCGGCTGGAGCGCGCACTCGTGCTCGATCGCCCGGATGCAGCGGGACGACAGCGGCCGGCATCGACAGAGGGGATCGTTCTGGGAGCTGAGCGGCCTCGAACATCGCTTCAGGATGGCCATCGAGGGCCGACAGTTCGCCGCTGTAGCCGCGGCGGTCGACGCGCGCGCCAGCGACCGTGAAGCAGGCGGTGCCGAGAAGCGGACGAAAGAAGCCGCCTCGCCGGGTGGGACTGCCATCGTGTTCCGGTGCATCGGCAACGAAACCACCGCCGAAGGCAAGAGAGTCGTCAAGGAGTTCGGAAACCTGCTCGGGAAACCGCTGCAGCTCCCCCGCATGCCGAACCTGACGATCGTGCGGGCGCGGCTGGTTGCGGAATTCCCCCATGCGACCACCGTCATCGACGCCATTCTCCAAAAGCTCATCGGCCGGGGACATCTGCACTTGCGGCCGACCATTCTTTTGGGGCCACCCGGCGGCGGCAAGTCGCGGTTTGCGCGCCGCTTGCTGGAGGAGCTCGGACTTCCCTACGAGATGGTTCCCTGCGGCGGCATCGGCGACAGCTACATCGGCGGGACAGCGCGACGCTGGTCCACCGGCGAGCCGAGTATCGCGGTGATGGCCGTCCGGCGGCACGGATGCGCGGGCCCGGCGATCGTCCTCGACGAGATCGAGAAGGTCGCGACCAGCCGGCACAATGGCAATGTTCATGACGTGCTGGTCGGTCTTCTCGAGAAAGAAACCGCCGCACGTTGGTTCGATCCTTACGTCGAGGCCAATTGCGACCTCTCGCATGTGTCCTGGCTGATGACCGCCAACCAGGTCGAAAGCGTTCCGGCCGTGCTGCGCGACCGATGCCGCATTCTGCGCTTTCCCCAGCCCGGCCCCGATCAACTCACGGTGCTGGCCACTCGCATCCTCGAGCGGCTCTATGCCGAACTTGGCCACGATCCACGTTGGGCGGCGCCGCTCGACCAGGTCGAGATCGATGCGCTCAGCGCCGCCTGGCCGGGCGGATCGCTCCGCACGCTACAGCGCCTCGTCGAAAAGCTCTTCGAGGTGCGGGAAGATGGCCGCGCGCGGCAGTGAAGCACTGCCGATGGGATGGGGGCTGACAAGGGGCGATGAGCACCCGGAAAGCACTCCGCATGATGACCGCCCCTCATGAAGCAACCCGCTAACGAACTCGGGTGGGATCAACGTGGTTTCGTTCGAACTAGAGCAGCGCGGCATCACCGTTGCAGGCAGGGAATGTGAGCCAACGATTCCTGCAAGTACCCCCGGCGCAAGAAAGGACGGCCAATGGCACAGTCAATCGATCACACAGGCACGACGGGCCGTCATCGCCAGGGAAGCGGTCGATACCACGCGAGGGTGCACTCCCCATCAAATCAATCCGACGGTGATGAAGCGCAGTTCCGAGGACCCGAAACGCCAGACGGTTCGGCCGCTCAATCCCTGAACGACGGCATCCCGCCGCTACGGTCGCCGTTGCTGTGGCAGCGGCTGGCAGTTCATCAGGCTGCCCATGCCGTAGGATGGCTCTGTCTCGGTCTGGGCACGATCGAGAAAATCACCATCGAGCCCCCGAAAGCTGGCCTGGCCGTCGGAGACAGGGAGTTTGGCGATCTGACCGAGGAACTGCTCGCTACGATGCTCGTATGGATCCTGAGCGGCCGCGCTGCCGAACAGGAAATCCTCCCGGCCTGCGACGCCGCGGAAACGCACGATGAGATCGAACTGGCGAACGAATTCGCCTTCGCCTTGGAGGCAACGCCAGACTTCGCCCGCAAATGGCCTCTGCTCTATCGCCCGAAGGCCGACCGCCCCGTGCTTCTCGCGCTTGAACCGGGCCTGAGGAGCTTGGTCAACGCCCGGCTCGACACGGCTTACGAAGCTGCCCGCCAGGAGGTCGTTCGCCAGCAGGCCGCCATCGTGTTCCTCGCCAAAAAGCTCCTTGTGCGAAAGACCTTGGAAGGGCCGGAACTCGAGCGGCTGTTCGAGGAAGTCAAGCGACACATGGCTCCGTAGGCGGACGATTCCTTGCAAGGGGTCGCGCGTCGTTCAGGTTTCCAAGTGTCCTCCGAGCAGTGTCAACAATTGGTGAAGGCGTCCCACTTTACGGCGCCATCGCCCGAGTCTACGTGGGTAGATGGTTATTGCTCTTTGAGTGGGACGGGACAAAGGGATTCAGCGTGCTCATGCAAAGCAGCTCTGATGCAAAAACTGCGAAGCGGCTGAATGCCCATGGTCGCGCGCCTCAGGTCATGATCTCTGATAGACACTGAGGTCCTATGGCCAAGCCAGGCAACAGATCATGCCTGGCATTAGGCAAAATCTTGCAGGACCGAGTAGAGAACTCGCGCCAGCCAATCCGTGCCGGCCTTGTTAATCATCGGTTCTTGAATATGCGTCGGCTGGTAATGCCCGCGCCAGGATCTTGCCGCTCTTCAACCTAGCGGGTAGAACTCAGGAAAGTGCCAAGTCTCGGACTTTGAGGCCTTTTCAAGATTTCCCCCGGCGCCCCCTCCTCTTCAATGCGACCATTGTGGAAGAACACGACTTTGTCGGAGACCTCGCGCGCAAACCCCATCTCGTGGGTAACCACGATCATGGTGCGTCCTTCCATGGCCAGCGAACGAATGACAGTGAGGACCTCCCCCACCAGTTCCGGATCAAGGGCAGAAGTCGGTTCGTCGAACAAAAGAAGCTCGGGGTCGACGGCAAGCGCCCGCGCTATGGCAACACGTTGCTGCTGACCGCCGGAGAGTGCGGAAGGATAGGCGTCCTTCTTGCCAGCAAGGCCGACTTTGGCGAGTAGCTCGATAGCACGCTTCTCGGCGAGCCCCTTGGAAACACCATGCACATGCATGGGAACCTTGGCGACATTCTCCAACACCGTCCAATGAGACCACAGATTGAACTGCTGGAAAACCATGCCGGTGCGACGGCGCAAGCGCTCGATGTCCCTCTGTCTGGCGCCGCCCTTGGCGCCGTCGATATGCAGGCTTTCGCCCTTGAAACGTATTTCGCCCCCGCTGGGCTGTTCCAAGAAATTGAGGCATCGCAGGAATGTGCTCTTGCCCGATCCGCTCGCTCCTATGATGGAGACGACCTGGTGTTCACATGCCCGGAACGACACGCTCTTAAGCACCTCCACTGCGCCAAAGTTCTTTCTGAGGTCTCGTGTTTCGATCGTCGGCAATGCTGCGCCGGCGCCATCGACCGGTCGAGGCAAGGGATGTGTCATAATTTCTCCCATTTGGAATAGCTGGCTTCTTTCTAGCCTTGCAGCGCAAGCCCGCCCCGGCGCCTGAGCCTTCCCTCCACGGACTGGACAGCAAGCGTCGATAAAGTGGTGAGCGCCAGATAGATCACGCCCGCACAGACAAAAACTTCGACCGGCGCATAGGTTTGCGACGCAAGAGTGCGGGCCATCCCGGTGACGTCGATGATCGTTATCGTACTGGCGAGCGAGGTGGCCTTGAGTAGCAGGATCAGTTCGTTGCCGTAGGCAGGAAGCATGACGCGCAGGGCCTGCGGAAAGACTATCAGCCTGAAAAGACGCATCCCGCTTAGGCCGAACGCCCTTGCGGCCTCGATCTGGCCTTTCGGCACCGACATCAAACCGCCGCGGATGATTTCGCTGCCATAGGCGGCCGTATTCAGCGAAAGCGCCAACAATGCGCACCAATACGCCTCCCGCAGGATCGGCCAGAACGGCGACGCGCGTACTGCATCGAACTGTCCCGCGCCATAGTAGATGAAGAATATCTGCAGAAGCAGCGGCGTGCCGCGAATGACATAGACATATGCATAGGCAAGCCCTGACAACCCGCGAATGCCCGAAAGCCGAGCGACCGCGAGCAGAACCGCCAGGAAAAATCCGGCTGCAACGGCGATGAATGCAAGCTGCAGCGTCATCGGTACGGCGGAGAGAAGAGCCGGAAAAGCGGTGGCGACGACGTCCCATCTCATTTAGCGGAACCTCGATCGACATGACGGCTAAAGCGGCGCTCGGCACTCTCGAAAGCCATGTTGGATATGCCGGTGAATACCAGAAAGATCATGATCGCCACGGAATAGAAGAGAAAGGGGTTACGCGTCGAACCGGCCGCCACATCCGTGGTGCGCATGAGTTCGACGAGCCCGGTGACAGAGATGAGGGCCGTGTCCTTGATCACGAGTTGCCAAATATTGGCAAGCGACGGCAAAGCATGCCGTAGCATCTGCGGAAAGGTGACATGTCGGGACATGGTCGAACGAGACATTCCGAACGCCCGCGCCGCGTCGATCTGGCCAGCAGGAATAGCCTGGTAGGCTCCCCGGAAGACTTCCGCCGAATATGCGGCCGCGATGAGAACCACCGCCGACACACCAGCCGCGAACGCATCTGCCGACCCTGCGCGGCCATAGCCGAATGCCTCAGCGATCTGGCGGTAGAACTTGCCGCCTCCGAAGAATGTGCTTGGCCAGCGCGTAGCGACGCTCGCGCTGCAGCAGGAAAAGCGAGCCTATATCGTAGCACGCAACCGTGCCTTGCTCGCTCGCAATGTCGAGCGACTCTCCGCCTGGATTGAGGCACATACGCCTATGTTCCACTGGATAGCGCCGCAGGCGGGAGCTATGGCATTCCTGCGCTACAACCTTCCCATCCCGTCCGAGGAATTGAGCCGTCGCCTGCGCGAGACGCAAAGTGTCTTTGTCGTTGCCGGAAGCTGGTTCGGACTGGATGGCCATCTGCGGTTAGGTATCGGCGGCGACCCAGACCATTTTGCAGAGGCGCTGCGACGTATCGAACTTTTCCTGGCCCAGGAATTTAGTGAGAGAGCCTGACGGCCAGTCAGCCCAAGCGGTTGTCGATCAGGCCCACGCGGCGGCAAATCGCCCTGGCCAAAACGATGTCCTGGACCGCGACCCCGGTCAGATCGGCAATCGTGATATCCTCCGGGCGGCGTTCGAAACGTCGTCCGTCAACCAATTCTCCGATTTCGACAACGGCGTCGGCGCGAATTTCACCACGCGCGAGGGCATGATGGATCTCGCCGCGCTCTATGCATTGCGCCCTGCTGTCGGCAACGACGATTGCCGCTCCACCCAGCAAGGCTGGATCGAGTTCGGTCTTTTCGGGCGTATCGGCCCCCATTGCCGTTATGTGCGTTCCTGGACGGATATCATGTGCCATGAGGAACGGCTCATGCGAGGCTGTGGTGGTGACGATCAGCCGGCACCTCTCCGCCAGCGCCGCTGCAGATGTCGCTAAGGCAACCTCAAAGCCAAGTCGCACAATGTCGGAGGCGCATTCCGCAGCCCGTTCGGGATTTCTGGCCCACACCAACACGTTGCGGCATCTCGTCACCGAAGCAAGATAGCGCGCCTGAAGACGGGCCTGCGTGCCGGAGCCGCATATTCCGATCCAGTCGAGCCTTTGTGGTGCGAGATATTTGGCTACTACCGCTCCAGCAGCGGCAGTGCGGATATCGGTCAGGTGCCCCTCATCCAGAAGGATCGCTATCGGGCTGCCATCACGTGCACTGAAGACCAGAACCGCTCCGTTGGAGGATGGCAGGCCCTTTTCGGGATTGCCGTAGAAGCCGGTTGCAATCTTGACGACGAAAACACCGTCCCCTCGCACCGCACCGTATTTCACATGCATCTCGCCCCGCACTTCAGGAAACAGCAACTCGCCAACCGGCGGCACATCGACCAACCCGCGCGAATAGGTCGCGAAGCCCGCTTCCATCTCGGCCACCAGATCGATCTCGGCGACGGCACACCGGATTTCGGCAGGATTGAAAACAGCAGGCATGTGTTTCCTCGAACAATTTTGGCGTTGCAGGCAAGCAAAAGCTTTCCGCTCCAGGGCATCGACTATGGTCCGATCGCCTGACAGATTATGCCGAATGTGCCACTTCTATTGGCAGTTTCCACCATCTCGCGCTGATACTGGACCTCACGCCAACCAGAGAAACATGGCATTTCGGCTCAGTTCTTGACCTTCTACTTCAGCGCCGTGCATTGACCGCCACCAAGCTGTTCCACATCCAGACGCGTCCCGTCGCCAGATTGCCGAGGATGCGGTATTTTGATGCTGCCCGCATCAGTTGCGTGCGTACTCCAGTTGCAGCGCAACAAGATCCGCCGTGGCCTTGCCGTAACGGGTGGCGATCTCCTCAAGAGCGTGATCGAGAGCCTTCCCCGAGGGCGCGTGAAGAAGAGCCAATTGAAGATCCCTTGTTTCCACGTCTCCATCCGGCATCAGCACGAGTCCGTGCCGCGATTGGATGAGGCTGCCACTTGGGGCGGCGATCGCCTGTGAGCGGTAGGTTCTCGACCATGCATCGGCAGTGAGCGCGAGCGCAATCTCATCAAAGCCGTTTGTGATCGGAATCGACAGCGTTTCGTGTCCCCAGAACGAGAGGAAGTTTCGGGCGACCAGCCACATTCGCCTTGTCGTCAGATGAAACGGTGCCGCATCATGCGCTGGAGTCCAGGTCTTGATGCCGAGCACGGCCGCCACGGCTTTCGCCTTCGCATGCCCCGCCATCGCTTCGACGAGGGCGAGGCTCGCCGGAATGGAAGCGGTGACGCCCGTGGTGGTCATCACATTGTGGTCGAAGACATAACGCTGGTCTCGAACCCAATGTGTCCCGGGGAATCTTCGGGAGATCTCGTCGAACGCGTACCAGTGAGTGGTTGCAGCCCTGCCGACGAGGATACCGGCTCGAGCAGCGATCCAAGCGCCTTCGCAGATCGAGACGATGGTCGCCCCTTTGTCGGATTGTTCGCGCACCCAATCGACAACGACTTCATTCCTGCTGTTGTGCAAGGCTGGCACGATGACGATATCCGCGCCGCTCGGATGGGCCGTGTCGAATGCGTGCATAGTGGTATCCGGCTTGATCGTGAGGGCGGGCATCAGGCTGACTGCGCCCGCATGCGTGGAAACGATGACGACATTGGCGATGTCTGCTTCCTTCAACACGCCGTAGGGAACGATGAGGTCGGTTGTCTCAGTGCCTGCATTGTCCGCCGCAATGGCGATGAGCGGACGGGTTCGCCCAGCCTTCACAGGCGGCAATCGAATGGAGTTTGTGTCGGCGGCCGGGGCATCGCCGGTACCTATGATTGTCGGCAAGGCCAGGAGGAGGACGACGAGGAGGGCTTTCAGGAGAAGGCGGTGCATGGGGATATTCGCATTGACTTAGAGTGCCACCAAGATAGGTGGGCTCGGCCCTGGCGAAAATGTCAAATCTATCGCATTTTACGCCAATGCAGGGACCAGTTCGCAATGTAAGACGGATCGTTGTGATCGGCTATGACGGGGTGCAGGCCCTGGATGTGGTGGGGCCGATGGAAGTCTTCGCCATGGCGAACCTCCATATGTCCCAACACATGCCGCATTATGAGGTTGTGCTGGCCTCCCCGGCGGGCGGGTCCATGAGTTGCAGTTCGGCTGGAGGAATTCGCCTGGGTGATGCCGTGGCGCTCGATGACCTGCCCGATGAGGTCGATACGATCATCGTCGCTGGCGGGAACGAGGAGGGGCTGCGCGGGGTTATCTTCGAGACTGATCTTATCAAGTGGTTGAAGTCGCGCGCCGCGGCAACGCGTCGGCTTGCCAGCGTTTGTACGGGCGCTTTTGTGCTCGCTGCGGGCGCGTTTCTTGATGGAAAGCGCGCGACCACGCATTGGAATTCCATCGCTCTCCTGAAGGAGCTTCGTCCTCAGATCGAGGTCGAACCGGACGCGATCTTCGTCGCCGAGCCGCCGGTGTTCACCTCTGCCGGCATCACGGCGGGGATCGATTTGTGCCTGGCGTTGGTTGAAGCTGATTGCGGGGCGCAAACGGCGCTATCCGTCGCTCGGCAGATGGTGCTGTTCATGCGCAGGCCTGGGGGGCAGTCACAGTTCAGTCCAGGTTTGGCGATACAGGTCAAGGCCACGCCACGCCTGCGCAAGTTACTGAATGAAATCGTCGAAGATCCTACCGGCGATCTTTCCGGCCGCGCTCTTGCCGCGCGCTCCGGAATGAGCGAGCGAACTTTCTCGCGCTCTTTCCATAAGGAAACCGGTACGACGCCCGCTCAATTCGTAGAAGCAGCGCGAGTTGAACGCGCGAAGACGCTGCTGGAGACATCCGATTGGCCGCTGGCCCGCATCGCCGCGCACTCAGGCTTCGGCAGTCTCCATGCGTTACACCGCGCGTTCCAGAAGCGGCTGGGAATTACGCCCGGCTCGTATCGCGATCGCTTCGGGATTGGGTAAAGGAGGCATGTGGAGGCTATGGCTTAGGGGGCGATGGAGGCGTGCCAACCGCTCGTGCGTTCGGGGGCAGCTATACCCAGAAAAAGAACGTGGCTGTGTAAAATCGACTGGAAACCCACCGTGATTTCAGCAGGGTGGATTTTCTGTCCTTCAGAGATCGGTTCTGGCAGAGGCTGGTCGTGAATATTGGAATAGTTTCTGTATTCGCGGCTTTCTACCTGCTATTCCTTCGCCGTGGCTGAAACTAGCCGCGCTCTAACGCGATTGACCGGAAGGTCAGTTCTCCATCCATCGTAAGCTGCTGTTCGTTCTCCGCTAGGTGAGGCTTGGAATTGGCGCAACCGCGACCTCGAGCGTGATGGCCGGCAATGTCTGGCAAAGCTGATCGCTACGGCCGACATGGGCACGTTGCGGACTGTCAGTTTAGGGGCCGGTACCAGACCGTCCGGTTTCTGTCCGCCCTCGCGATAAGCTGCCGTTCGGCACCCGACCGCATTGCCGCCGTTCCGGAAGCATCGGTAGACACCCGCGAGTTGCCGTTCGTTCAAGTCACGCCAGAGGGCAAAACCGCGGTGTGAGTGGCCTCTTCGTCCCTACCGTCTTTCCGGCATTCCACGCTGCGCGACCTTGTATGGCTGGATCAAATCGAGAGTAACCCATCGTGTTTCTCCTCGGCCATGATTGGCCAGTCGAGAAACGGAAAACGTCAAGGTAGAACGGGGCCGTGTATGGACGGCTGAAAGCGGTCATTCCACAAATGCTGGAGGTTGTGGTCGCCGTACACAGACGCCCGACCTGCTTTCCCTGCGATCACCCTGCGAAGAGGTTCACGGCCATATAATCCACGAACGCTCTGACCTTTGGGGACAGGTATCTATTGGTCGGCCAGAGGACTCGGAAGGTCCCCGTGTCTGCCAGATAGTCGTCCAGCAGTGAAACCAATTTCCCCTGTGCTACCTCCCACGCCACAGCGAATGGTGGAAGGCATGTGATCCCGAACGATCGTTCAGCAAGGTAGATCAGCGGTTCCAGGGTGCTTGCAACCGTTGTCGTCGGCAGCTCGAGTTTGATCTCGCGTCCTTCGCGCACCAACGGCCATGGTTCAAGCTTCCCGGAGTTCGCGAAGCGGTGGTGAAGACAACGATGCTGGAGGAGGTCTTCTGGCACCGTCGGGTGGCCATGGGCCGCCAGGTAAGCTGGCGCAGCCACGATCATGTGCCTGAATGTGCCGAGCTTGCGGCTCATCAGCCGAGTGTCCCTCACGTCCCCTGTGCGGATGACGGCGTCGAAACCTTCCTCGATGACATCGACGAGGCGATCGGTGAAGTCGAGGTCGAGGTTGATCTCAGGAAACGATTCCATGAAGGAAGATATTGTTGGCATCAGAAGCATGCCTGCCAACGGCAGGCTTACACGGAGCTGCCCGCGCGGGATCGCCTGCGATCTCGATAATCTTGACTGGGCGGACTCGTATTCCGACTGGATGCGCCGGCAAGTCTCGAGAAAGAAGCTGCCCTCTTCCGTCAGGGCCATACTTCGCGTCGAGCGATTGAACAATCGTACACCGAGCTCGTCTTCAAGGCGGGCGATGGCCTTCCCGACGGCCGAACCGGATATGCCGAGGCGATGACCGGCGGCGACGAAGCTCCCGGCCTCTGCAACCTGGATGAAAATGCCGAGTGTTCCGAGCTTGTCCATGACGGCTATTGAGGAATTTCGTTCCGATGTGTCGAGAATACTGGCCCGTTTATCCGCTATTTGTCCGCCGATATCCAGACGTTGTCGCGGCCGGCATGGCCCGCGCTCAGATGGAGACACTCATGGAAACGAAACATATCGCCGCCTTTGCGGCCGCTCCCGCTCCCACGACCTTTATCGTCAACGTCATTCACGTTCATCCCGGAAAGCAGGAGGAAGCCTTCGCGATCATCCAGGACGTCGTTCATTACGTCGCCGAACGCAAAGAAGGTTTCCTCTGGAGCAGCCTGGCGAAAAGCATGGATGGGCAGACGGTCGTCAACATCGAGGCGATCCAGGGAGCCGGCAATGTCGACGAGTTCTTCTCCGATCCAGCATTCGTCGAGAAGTTCCGGAAACTGGATGACGTCTCGAAGAGCGAGTTTCATACCTACACGGTCGGCGATCTCGTTCTGCCCATGCGTGCAGCGGCGGCGTGACCAATATGACCGGGTCAAGTTCTGAAAGGAACATGCTCGGCCGACAGCAGTCCGACGGGGGAACCTTCCCTCTGTCGGCGCTGATCGCCCTCGCACTCGCCGGCTTCGCCACGCCGGCGCACCTGCCGAGTCATCGCCCGATCAGCAATAATCGTCGATCGAATCCGTCAGTACCTCCCCGACCAATTCACAGAAGTGCTTCAGGGCACCCGGCAGGGTGTAGAAGGTGAATTCGCTGCGATGAAAAAAAATGCCGTCATGGATCGAAATATGGGCGACGGCCCAATCCTTGATGCTGTCCCCTGCGAAACGAGTGAGTACGATCAGGTCATCGTCCTTGAGGCGATGGTCCACGACAAGGCTGGTGGAATACTGGTTGCGCGCGAAGACACTGCCGAACGAGAGCCTCGAGGCGTAGAGTAGGAGCGCATCGTCGGTGAATTCATCGGGGCAGGCAGGAAACTCGGTCGGCACCTTCCAGCGGACCTGGACAACTAGCGGGGTCAGCGAAGGGAAGTGTGGTTCTGGTTTATAGTGCATTCATTAATCCTCATGGCAGGAACGCCGTGAGGATCAGCCTTCTCGAGAACCGCGAGCGAGTAAATACTCCGTTTTGGATGAAATGTTCGCTGTGTCACTAAATGCATATGGCAAGGGTCGGTACACTGACTGCTGTAGTGTTGCGGATTTGATACGAAAATTCATAGCTGTGGTGGCCGGAGACTTGCCGTTTGATGCAAGATGATTCGACTTATTTGCGCGGCAAGTTATTTCCGCTGACACGCCTCCGCCTCTGCAAGTCATTTGCGACAGCAGCGTCCAGGAGCGGATGACGTGGATCAGAACGGCTGGAATGGGGCGAGTTGCTGACTGGCAGTTTGGGGCCGTGTATGGACGGCTCTCCGTTGGCAAGGGGTTCTTTGAGCATTGCCGTTGCTGGTTGGTGCGGCCATGTATCCGACCTGTAGGTGCGGCCTTTCATGTGCCGCTGGCCATAATGCCATTCGCGCGTCTCAGATCCCGATCGTAAGCTCGCACTCGAGGTGCACGGCCCCAGTGGGTTCTCCTGATCCGGCGGTATCAACCGGCTTGCTGCATTAGCTCCTGTCCGCCCTTTCCAACCTCGTCGGCGTTTCCTCGCCTTGTCTATGCGACGACCGGCTCCCTGTAGCGCTCGCCGCTTGTCATCAATGCCCAGACCATCCGGGCGGTCTTGTTGGCCAGCGCAACCGCTGCAACCTTGGTTGTTCGCCGCGCCATCAACTGCACCAGCCATGGCCGCCTTGTCCCGTTCCGTTCGGCATAGCGGATGACCGCCATGGCGCCGACCACGAGCAACTGTCGCAGGTAGCGATTGCCGGCCTTGGAGATGCCGCCGAGCTTCTCCTTGCCCCCGCTAGAGTTTTGCTTCGGCACGAGCCCGATCCAGGCCGAAAGACAGCGCCCCGACTTGAACGCATGCGCATCGGCGACCGTGGCCACGAATGCACTCGCCAGCAGCGGGCCGACGCCCGGGATCTCCATCAACCTGCGGCCAAGCTCGGTCTCTCGCGCACTCGCTCGGACCCGACGATCGTTTTCGAGGATCTGTTCCTTCACGACCCGGAGCTGCGCCTCGAGCATGCGCAGGCACAGCCGTGCGTCAGCGGGGATCCTGGCGTCGTTCTCGTCGTTGACAACCACGAGCAGTTGCTCGATCCCATTCCGCCCGATCGGCGCCACGACCCCGAACTCGGATAGGTGTGCTCGCAACGCGTTCGATATCTGCGTGCGCTGGCGGTTGAGCATCAACCGGACCCGGTGCAGCATCATCACACTTTGCTGCTCGGGCGACTTCACCGGTACGAAGCGCATGGTCGGCCGGGTCACCGCCTCGCAGATCGCCTCCGCGTCTGCCGCATCATTCTTCTGCCGCTTCAGATAAGGCTTCACATACTGTGCCGGCAGCAGCCGCACATCATGGCCACGTGCAGTCAGCTCTCTCGCCCAATAATGCGACGAGCTGCAGGCTTCGATTCCGACCAGGCAACGCGGCAGGCTCTCGAAGAATGCCAGCACGCGCCCTCGGGTCAGCTTCCTGCGAACGACAACCTCACTCTCTGCATCCACGCCGTGGACTTGAAACACTGACTTCGCAATATCCAGACCAATCGTCGTAACGTTGCCCATCATAGCTCTCCTCAGCTCTAGCCCCATGATCATACGCAGGGAGGGAGGAGAGCCGTCCACCGCATCATGAGCAGACTGGCCGGTTTTGGCGGAACCCTGAGCTAAGCTGCCATTGTGAACTCATCCTGCTGACCTTGCCTCGGTAAATCCTATGATGTGGGGCGTACGGGAGTCTAAAATGCGACCGCATGAGTCACGTTAAGGGTACCAGCGACCAAGTCGCGCGATCGTCGCCATCAGGGCGAGGCGGTGACTTGTAACGATGCCTCTCATTGCAACCTCCACTTCCATTTTCGGCAACAACTAGTAAAAGATTCAAACCCTTCCGGACCGAGTCTCCTTGCCAAAGCCCACACTAACGACGGTAGCATCGAAACAGCCACGCGAGACCGCGGGCTCCGCTGCGTTCATGGCCTTCGACTACCAGGTGAACGTGTCGATGGCGCTCGTTCTCAATCTCTACAAGCAGGGCAAGGAATTCGTCGCCCTGTTCGATCATCACGACGATCTCGTCGTCTTCGTCGGGGAAGGAGAAAACTCGGAGCTATCGTTCTACCAGGTGAAATCGAGCAGCGAACTCACGTGGACTGCGAAGAGGCTCGCGAGACGAAGTCCCAAGGGCGAACTGCCGAAATCCATCGTCGGCAAGGCCTACTACAATGTCGCCCAGTTCGGGCCGGAAATTCGACGGGCGTCGATATTGTCCAACCGGCCGCTAAGCGCCACGTTGGCGACGGCCACCAAATCCGATCTCCACGACGGCGAGCTTTCGGTCGCCGATCTATGCTCCGCCGATCAGGACACGCTAATGAAGTCGCTGGAGGCGGATTTCCCAGCCGGCTTCGACAAGACCCACGCGACGCTTCTGACGTTCGAGCGCGTCCCGTTCGACCTGGAAAGTTATCGCGCCACGGTGCTTGGCAGGATCGTGACGATGCTGGAAGAACTCCACCCCGATTTCGTCGCGGTTTCCAGCCCCTTCTATACGGCGCTCCTCGCCGCCGCGGGAGAGTGCACCGGCAACAAAACGAAGTCGGCGACGGTCGAAGAACTGCACAAGCGCGTCGCCCTCGATCGAGACCAGATCAGCCGTCTGATCGTCCGGGTTCAGAGCAGGTCAAAAAATCTCGTCGAGTGGTGGGCGAGCGTGAACGACGAACTCGCGGCGGACGGGATGCGGGCGCTGCAGATCCAGCGCATCAAGAACAAGTGCATGTCCTACGCGAACGCCCGTCGGGCGGGCGACAGGACGGCAGCCAAGTTGAGCGCCGCGATCGGCGACGCGATCGGAAAAACCGCGTTGAGCGACATGGACAGCGTACTCGAGGCGGCCGTAGCCGTGAAGACCCACGGTCTCGTTGAACCCGCGTCGGAACTCTACGATCTCCAGTCCGCGATGATCGTCGAACTGATGGAAGCCATGACATGACACACGACGACACGACGAGACTGCGGCGCGTCCTTCGAAAACTAAGCGAGAGCAGCAATGCCAACGGTAGAATTCAAAAATCTCTTCCTGTTGTCGCAGGTCGAAAAGAGAGCGTTGCACGTACCATTGCACTCGCGAAAGCTGTTGATCCAAGGCGCAAACGGCTTTGGAAAGTCGGTCATAATGAAGAGCCTGTACGAGGCTCTGGGAGCGACGCCGAACAAGATTGACGATCGCTGGAAGAACGCCAATGTTTCGAGCTGCCTCGAATTCGAGTTCGCAGGCGAGACCTGGTTCTCGGTCAAGGCGCATGGAGTCCATTCGCTCTTCGACGACAAGGGCAACAGACGGTTCTGGGGCCAGCGGCTAGTCAAGGACTGGGGACCGAAGCTCGCGGAGTTCTTCGGCTTCAAACTGGAGATGGTGGACAAGGATGGACAAACCTTGACGCCGCCGCCCGCGTACCTGTTCGCGCCGTTCTACGTCGACCAGGACGGAAGCTGGGAGAATACCTGGGTTTCCTTCCGTAAGGACTTCTACCTGCCGGAAAGCGCAGTAACGCTGGCCGACTACCATTCCGGCATACGGCCGGACGGCTACTATTCCGCCAAGGCCGAGCTGACGAAGGAGAAGATCGTCCTTTCTAGTTTGGAGACCGCAGTCGAGACGCTCCGCCAGGCGATGACCCAGATCGAAGAAATCGAAGGGACGACGCCGACCTACGACCTGCAGGAATTCGCCAGCGAGTGCGACGACCTAGTCGCGGAAAGCGGACGACTTCTCGTGCTGCAGGCGGAACACCGCCGGACGGTGTCCGACCTCCACGAGGAATCGCACCTTGTCAGGGCCGAAGCGGTCCTCCTCAAAAACGCTCTCAATGAAATGCGAGGCGAGTTCGAACTTGCGTCCTCCCTGCCACGGCAGGTCGAGTGCCCCACCTGCGGGCACGAGTACCAGAACTCCCTTGCCGAAAGATTCGCGTTGATCGAGGACGAGGGCGTCCTGTCCAAGGCGCTGACCGACGCCCAATCGAAGATGGAAAGACTGGTCGAGAAGGAACGGGCAGAGCGCGGCAAGCTCGACGCGATCAGCGCAAGCCTGTCCCGCGTTCAGAAGATCCTCGAGACCCGGAAACAATCGCTCTCGCTGAACGACGTGCTGGTCGCGGCCGGCAAGACAGAGGCCACCAAGATTCTCCGGGTATCGTTGAACGACAAGATCGTGGCGGCGGATGGCTCCAGAACCAGAACCGACGCCCTGCGCGCTTCGATGAACGAGTTCACCGACAGAACGCGCACATCGGAGATCAGGAAGTTCTATCGGACCCGGCTTTCGATGTTTTCGCAGGAACTGGACGTCCATCTGGACGATCCGGAAAAGCAGTCGATCGTGTCCATTAACGTGGCGCGCGGAAGCGAAGGTCCGAGAGCGCTGCTGGCGTACTATTACGCTTTTCTGCACACGAAGATCGAATTCACGACAAACGCCAGGTTCCCCGTCGTGATCGACTCCCCGAACCAGCAGGGACAGGACAAGGTCCATCTTCCTCAGATGGTGAAGTTCATTTTCGATCACCTTCCAGGCGACGCCCAGACCATCGTTGCGACCGAGGACGCTTCGGGGCTTGAATTTGAAGGGGTCACCATCGCCACCTACGGCGAGGCGAAGCGGCAAGTTCTCCGCGAAAAGGAATTCGATCGGGTGAAGGCTGTATTCGACCCGTTCTTCCAGAAGATCCTCGCGATGGAGTAAGTCATGCGATCACTCACGGATTTTCTTCGGTGGCTCCCCGGCGTCGCGCCTCGCAAGGCCTACACGCTTGTCATGGAAGGAGACCTGCTGTCGAGGGAGCTGAAGCGCGACCTCCACCCCCGCAACGACAGCCTCTTCGATCTTGTCACCGTGGTCGGCCCGGATGCTGCGGCCGCAATCCTGCAGGCGTACAAGGATGGCCGCCTTCCTATGCAGCGCGGGAAGGCTGTGCAGGAGGCGCCCGAGGCCGAAGCCTATCTCCGTGACGCCGAGCCGCTCCGGGAAGAGATCCGCGAACGCAAGCGCAGGAAGGACTGCGTCGACGACATCGTCCTCGTACGCGAGAGCGACTTCCTCGATCATCACTTCATGAACCGGATATTCTACAAAAATGCCGGGCCCGGACCGGCCAGGCTGACGCTTGCCGGCATCGACGTTTCGAAAGACCTGCGGGGCTTCTCCAGCAATAGCGGCAAGTCGACCGGGTACGAATATTCCTTTACCTGGACGGGGAGCGACGGCGTCCGTCGGAGTTCAAGCTCCGGACTGCCGTCGGAGGCGTTCAATCGCAGGAACGACGTGAAACGGAACTGGGGCTTGCACGAGTAAGCACGCGCACCCGAAGGAAATCAGCCGCCGCCCTTCCAGCGGAAGGGGCGGTTTCTAGAACGCTTCTTCGTGCATTTCGCATGGTTCAGCGCTCTACCTGAGCGCGGACCACAACATGCGGGATACCATTGTCAGAGGCGTATTTTTCGGCCCGTTTGATGGCTTCGTCATTAACCAATCGAAAGGTCCACTACCGCCGTCGTCCCCCTTCACGCTATCGAAGAAGTAACCCTTTTCTCCACCCGTGCTTTCGCGGTGGATGACAACGGGTTTGAGCGTTTGAGCGTCCGGGAATGACGGCCCTGATTGAGCGGCCAGCTTGCACCGGCATCACAGCCGACGTGCGACGGCTGGGGCAACGTCACCCCGACAAGCCTATCCAGTTCGCGTTGATGGACGTTGGCGGCATCGTGCGGGAAAGCTCTCGCGGCTACTACGAATAGCGCCGACCTATCTTCGCCGACCGACCAGAAGCCCGCCGCTCACTTCGGTGGGCTTTCTTCATGGCGTTCTCGATACCGGTCAAGCCACCAATCGTTCTGCCAATCCTCATAACCTAACAACAATCCCTCGAAGCGTTCGAGACTTTCGTTCCAGCCTGACCTTTCGCCAACATATTTCAGCAGCATATACGCATCAATCCGCCATCGCTCGGATGGTAAGGCGAAACAGACGGTTCGGATGCCGTCGAGGCCGGTCTGGGATTTTGCCGTTGCATCAAAGGGCCGATCTACGATCCGGCGCACAAATCGACCAGATTCTATGAATGGCTCAAAGTGCGCAATCCGGTCATCGAACCATTGTGCGGGATAGCCATCGCTGAAAACGGCCAAAGGTTTCCGGCCCTCAAGCATCAACGGCAGTTCGAAATTGGTGTGAACAAGATAGGGAACCTCTCGTATGGAATGCCAAGGTTCGATGACCGTCAGCATCCGGTCGGGCACAAACGACGGGCGGCAAAGCGCACCGACCTCGACCATTTCGCACTGAGATAAAATGTATCGACCGCTTAGATTTGGATCCTCGCCTTCTTCGAGGCCAAGCACCATTCGTAGCCGATCTATGTCTGAGATGAGAACGCGCACCTCGGCCACAGCCGAATCTGTGGCCGGATCAATGGCCTGCAAGATGAATGATCGTGATCCATTTTTGGGGCTCATGGCGGTAATGATGCCTCTATGAATTACTGTGGGCACGTTAGCCTGAAACGATTGCGGGGTTAAGTCGCTGGCTGGTCGGGCCTGCTGCTGTTGCTCGCGCTGGTGCTGCTATTGCTGGCGGGCGTGTTTGGCTGGTTTTGAAGACAGCTAGAGGCCCGCCGACCACCTGGGGCTCTTATCTTAGGCCGCGGGGACGAATTTGTGCCAGTATCTGGCTGTAGCGAACTTGCCTATCCGCTTGCATCCCATTGCCGCCGTTGCTGTTGAATGTCAGAACACACGTCATGAAGAATATCCAAATCATCGACAGCGCCGTGAACGCTACCTTCAGTGTGTTCCAGGCAACAGAGGAGGAGTATGCCGCCATCTTTCCGGATGGACGAGACATGGAACTAGTCGAAGACTTAATCGAACGGCTTGGTGACGACGACGTCGGCCGTGTGCTGGCCCCGCTTTGGGACCGTCCCATCCTGAAACGCGATGCGCTCGGCATTCACGGGACGCTGTTCTACGGCAACGAATATCGGCGCGGACACATCCCGCAGTCAAAGCGCGAGGTCGATTGGGATGATGGTTCGATCAACCGAGCCCAGAGAGACCTCTTCTCGAAGTATCGCTGAATCCGTCACAGGCCAATTCGTCCACGCGGCCTAGGCGGATTTCGCTCGGGGCTTCACCTCGCTGGAAGCGATGTGCCGCTCGCACGTTGCCAAGTTTCGGCTGAGCCCCCAATAAACCTGTCATGAAGCGGCAATGCCTGGCCCATATTCAGCGATTGGAGTATAATTCCGCCCCAAAACACCGTCATTCCCAAAGGATACATGCAAGGCGCTTTCATAATCGCTAAGCACTATATTTATGGTGTTTCTTTCTGTTATAATCCGCAAGCCAGAAATAACTACATTGCGCCTATATATCGATACGAAACTTAAATCGCGAAGATACCTGGTAAAATTATATACGCCGACTGTTTCACTAGCCGGCGGCTCTTTTTCTGTGAAGCAAACTTGAGCAAATACCGTTATTCTAGTTGACGAGGTCGCTGCTGGCCGGAGGCATCGAACTGAAAAATCTACGTACTCAAGCCGCCCTTCCTCAGTGCATTCGTCATCGGTATAGACTTCTGTCGAAGAAAAAGAGATTTTGCCTCGAGGGCCGACAATGTCGAAACTCGAATAGTTGTTGCCAAAAAATGGCTTTGTGTTGATGGAAATTGGCTCGGCCACTGCGCTGGCGAGTTCCTCCAGTTTCGTGGAATCATAGCCATAGAGATTCAGGCCAATAACCATAACGCTCTGGCCTGCTGCCGGTTTCATGGACACCGAGATAAGGTGCCCTCCGAAACCGGAGAGTGTGAATGCAGAGACGGAAGTTCAGCCGCGAATACAAGCTTGAGGCGGTGAAGTTGGTAAGGGAGCGCGGCGTCAGCGTCGCGCAGGCGGCTCGCGATCTGGACGTTCATGAGAATGTCCTGCGCAAATGGGTCAGGGAATATGGGGCTGATCCGACGCAGGCCTTTCCCGGCCATGGGCAGATGAAGCCGAAGCAGCTTGAGGTTGAGAGGCTGCGCCGTGAGGTCGCGAAGCTGAAGGCGGAGCGCGATATCCTAAAAAACCACCCCGGGCCTCTGCCCGCCTGTGCGCGGTAGAAACCGCCCTGTGCTAATCTCGATCCGTGAGGGCAGCGGCCGTCAGCTTATTGGTGGGATCGACCCCGTTAAAAAACGTGGCCCATGGGTTCATGCGCACTTGAGAGTGGTGACGCCGGCTGTCCGCGCGATCCCGATTAGGAAGATGAAGGACTGGCATAACCCACGCCCTCCAAGCAAAGCGGA
>NZ_PXYL01000005.1 GCF_003012705.1 Pseudaminobacter soli (ex Li et al. 2025) | reverse complement strand
GACCGACGAACAGATCCATGGGCATGGCTCCTTGACCAGTTAAGCTTGAGGAGCCTGCCCGCAGATTGAAATCCTGTCACCCCCGCAGCGGGAGCGCCACGGGAGCCCCAATCATCCGATCTTTTTTATGAGGTTAGTTGAAGCTTGGCGGCTTTGAGAGGTCGCTGCTCGGTGCGGGCGGGTCGATGAGCGGCGCCAACCCGGGTGCAGTGCCCTCTCCGGGCGCGCCGAGCGGCAAGCCGAGGCCGCCTCCGCCAAGGCCGGGCAAGGCCGGCATCTCGATCTTGACGTCGTCCGGGTTAATCGTCGGCCCCTTGTAGTGCATGACCATCTGCGGGAAGCTGATGACCAGGGCGACCATAAGAACCTGAATGCCCACGAAGGGAACCGCGCCCCAATATATCTGGCCCGTGGTGACCGGCTCCATGCGTCTGCCGGTGATCTTGTCGAGATAGGGCACGCGCGCCGCCACCGAGCGCAGGTAGAAGAGCGCGAAGCCGAAGGGCGGATGCATGAAGCTCGTCTGCATGTTGACGCCGAGCAGCACGCCGAACCAGATCAGGTCGATGCCAAGCTTGTCGGCCGTCGGTGCGAGCAGCGGCACGATGATGAAGGCCAGCTCGAAGAAATCCAGGAAGAAGGCGAGGAAGAAGACCAGAATGTTGACGGCGACGAGGAAGCCGACCTCGCCGCCCGGCAGCGACGTCAGCAGGTGCTCGACCCAGAGATGGCCGTTGACGCCGTAGAAGGTGAGCGAGAAGACACGCGCGCCGATCAGGATGAAGATGACGAAGGACGACAGCCGGGTGGTCGAGGCAAGCGCCTGGCGAGTGATGTCGAGCGTGAGGCGTTTCTTGCCCGCAGCCATGATGAGCGCGCCGACGGCACCCATCGCGCCACCCTCCGTCGGCGTCGCGATGCCGAGGAAGATGGTGCCCAGCACCAGGAAGATCAGCGCCAGCGGCGGGATCAGCACGATGATGACCTGCTGGGCGAGCCGCGACATCATGTTGAGGTTCATCGCCCGATCGATGATCGCAGCCGCGTAGATGATGACGATGCCGACCACGGCGCCCCAGATATCCGCGTCCACGCCGACGCTGGGTGTCAGCAGGACATGGGCCGTGTAGGCTACCGCGACGGCCACGACCAGCGCGACGGCAAGCGATGTGACGCCGTGGCCGAGCGTGCGGGCTTCAGGCGGAAGCGCCGGCATCGACCTGGGCCGGATGATCGACATGACTGCGATGTAGCAGATGTAGATGCCGGTCAGCACCAGGCCCGGTATCATCGCGCCCTTGTACATGTCGCCCACCGAGCGGCCGAGCTGGTCGGCCAGCACGATCAGGACCAGCGAGGGCGGGATGATCTGCGCCAGTGTGCCGGATGCCGCGATGACGCCGGAGGCAAGCCGGCGGTCATAGCCATAGCGCAGCATGATCGGCAGCGAGATCAGCCCCATGGCGATGACGGACGCGGCCACCACGCCGGTCGTTGCGGCCAGAAGCGCGCCGACGAAGATCACTGCATAGGCCAGGCCGCCGCGGATCGGGCCGAACAACTGGCCGATCGTGTCGAGCAGGTCCTCCGCCATGCCGGACCGCTCCAGCACGATGCCCATGAAGGTGAAGAACGGGATGGCCAGCAATGTTTCGTTGGACAACACGCCCCAAAGCCGCTCGGGCATGGCGTAGAGCAGGGGCCAGGACAGGTTGATGCTGTTGCCCGAAAAGGGGGCGAGCTCCACGCCGATGAAGAAGAAAAACAGGCCGTTGGCGGCCAGCGAGAATGCGACGGGATAGCCCAGCAGCAGAAAGACGATGAGCGAGCAGAACATGATCGGCGCCATGTTCTCGGCGATGAGATGCATCATGAGCGCACCTCGTCCGCAAGCGCCTTGCCTTCGAGCTCGGCCTGTTCATGCGCCGAAACGAACGGGTTCGGATCGTCGATGTCGCCGCGCATCACCGCGATCTTCTTAATGATCTCGGAGACGCCCTGGAAACCGAGCTGCACGAAGCCGATGAGCAGCAGCGCCTTGGCCGGCCAGAGGATCAGGCCGCCGGCACTGGAGGACATTTCGCCCGAGCGGACCGAGAGGCTCACATAGGGCACAAAATAGCAGATCATCAGGATGGTGAAGGGCATCAGGAAGAAGATATGCCCGAGCAGGTCGATCCAGTGCTGCACCCGGCGCGAGAACATGCCGTAGACGACGTCGATGCGGATGTGCTCGTTCTGCTTGAGCGTATAGGCGGAGGCGAGCAGAAAGGCTGCGCCGAACAGGTACCATTGCAGTTCCAACCAGGCGTTGGACGAGATGTTGAAAGTCTTGCGGACGACGGCGTTGCCGGCGCTGATCAGTACGGCCAGCAGGATGAGCCAGGCGACCGATCGGCCGATGAATTCATTGACACGATCTATGCATCTGGAAAGAGCAAGTAGCCCTGCCATGCGGTTCCTCCCCGGTGGTGCCGTTTGTTCCCTCCCGACGGCGCCCTTTCCGCATGGGTAAAATGGCCGGTGGCAATGCGTCAACAACGCTATGGCACAGCTGCCGATTGAGTTGTGCCAGCATGGCCGGGAATCCGCCGTTCCCGGTTTTCGTCTGCAACGAAAGTCTTAGAGGCTCTGGCGGTAGGATTGCTGCGTTTCCTGTCCGCCGAACCGCAGCACCAGCATCACCACCAGGAACAGGAATATCCACCCTTCACGCCATTCGATGGGGAAATAGCCGCTCCAGAGGGACTCGGCTATGCCGAAGCAGGCGGCGCCGGCCGCCGCCTGGATGGGGGAGCGATAGCTGCCGACGGCGGTGACGAACAGGATTTTCAGGCCGAACACCAAGCCGCTGCCGAAGCCGATATTGCCGAAGTAGAGCGCGGCGAGGATGCCGGCGAGCGCCGCGCACAGCGTTCCGAGCAAGACCGCGCCGCGAAAGACGAGGCTCGTGTCGATGCCGCACATGGCTGCGGCGGCCGGATCGTCGGACACGGCGCGCAAGTCGCGGCCGAAGCGCGTACGCGCCACCGCCAGGCCCGACGCCGCCAGCGCCGCGACTATCAGGGCGCAGTTCAGCAACTGCATGACGGTGAGCGTGACCTTGTAGCCGTCGCCCTCGGCGAAGACGACCGGGGTGGCGAGCATAGGCGGCAGCCAGAAATCATGCGTCTGGGCCGAGATGCGGGCAAGCTCGGTCAGGAACAGCAACACGCCGAGCGTGGCGACGACGATGGCATTGGGCGAGCTTTTCGCCAGCGGCTCGAATACATTGCGCGACAGCACGATGCCGGTGAGCGCCGCATAGCCGAAGGTCGCGGTTATGGCGACGGCAAGCGTCATCGGCAGCGTCATCCACAGCACCTGCCAGCCGAATACCGCGATGAGGATCATGGTCTGGCCGCTGAAGGCGAAGATCGCGCCATGGGCCAGGTTGGTCCGGTGCAGCACGCCGTTGATCAGCACATAGCCGAAGGCAAGCAGCGCATAGATCGCGCCTATGTGCAGGCCGTTGAGGAACTGCTGGAAGAAATAAAGCATGCCTCGTTCATCCGCCGCGCAGCGATGTGCATGAAATGAAGTTGCGTCCAAAGTTCTAACTTGTCAAAGGCAATTTACTGGTTAGATTTGGCCTATGACTGTTTCTTGGACCCAGCATCGTTTTTCCGGTGGCGTGTTGGCGCTCGATGCCGCCAATACGGTTGTCCTGCGCGGCGATCCGGAGCGCTCCTTCGACCGTTTCGAGTACGCAGCCGAGCTGCCGCGCTTTGCTGCTGCCGCCACGCGTTTTCGCGCGGCAGAGCTCGGCGCGCGGCAGCTTGCCGTCAGCGACGCGGAGGCAATCCTCCCCACCGTGCTCGCCATCCGCGAGACGACCGACCGGCTGTTTCGCAACGCTGTCCGGCAAGGCGGGGTGGCGACGGTGGATGTGCCGGAGTTCCTGCGCGCCTGCGGCGACGGGCTTGCCGGCCACGACGAGCATTTCGGGGCGCCGGAAAAGCCTTTCGGCGATCCCGGCAAGCCGCTGGCGTTGGAGGTGGCGCTGGCCGTTTCGGCGCTGTCGCTGATGACGGCCGACAATCTGCGTCGGCTCAGGATCTGCCCGAACTGCCGCTGGCTGTTCATCGATCGCAGCCGCAACTCGAGCCGCCTGTGGTGCGACATGGCCGTGTGCGGCAACCGCCAGAAGGCCAAACGCCACTATCGCAGGCAAAGGGAGGAGGTTTCCTATGTCTAACGCTACGCATATGCGCCCGTTTCTGGCCGCCCTGCTTGCGGCGCCGCTGCTGCTCGGCGCTTGCCGCGACACCGGCAAGCTGTTCGAGCTTTCCGGGCGGCTGGTGGTGTTCAACTACCGCGTCTCGACAGTGACCTATGTGATGACGCTGAACCCTCTCCAGCCCATCGCCGAGGGGATGATGGCCGTCACCACATTCGAGAACCCGGCCGGCGGCGAGCCGCTGGTGGTGAGCCAAAAGCTGTTTCCCAACAATCAGAAGGTGACGATTCAAAGCCCGCCGCTCGAATGCGTCGTGAAGGATCATCCCTACAAGGTTTCGATCCGCATCGAGAAGGCTGGCGGAGGCGTGCTGCAGGATATCGAGACGACCATGGTGTCGTCGCAGGACGAGAACGTGTTGCCGGACCGACCTCTGACGGTCGGGCCCGGCTACGATCCGAACCCGGAACTGGCGGGGCATCCCGACGGCCGGCTGCCAGGCGGGCGCGGCGTTTCCTGCCCGGCCGGCAGCTGAGCGGCGGTTTCAGAAAGCTGGGGAAATTCCTGACCCGAGAACTGCGCGTTTCGCGCGCTTGTCCAGTCAATCTGCGGCTGTGGTTCTTGCTCTCCGTGAACGGTGACGCTTTTCGTTTGACCTGACCATCAAGTAAAGAAACAGTAACCATGCTGTTTCGATCGCTGCGGTTGCGAGTCGCCCGGTCGCAGAGGAATGCCCCGATGACGCTGCACGACGTTGCCCTCGACGACAAATTCGACCTCGGCAAGGAACGCGTCTTCCTGTCGGGCGCGCAGGCCGTGGTGCGCATGCTTTTGATGCAGCGCGAGCGCGACCGGCTGGCCGGGCTCAATACTGCCGGCTTCGTTTCCGGCTATCGCGGCTCGCCGCTGGGCGGGCTCGATCTGCAGCTCTGGAAGGCCAAGGCGCAGCTCAAGCAATCGAACGTCGTCTTCGAGCCGGGCCTGAACGAGGAGCTGGCCGCGACGGCTTGCTGGGGCTCGCAGCAGGCGGAGATTCTCGGCGAAGGCAAGTATGACGGCGTCTTCACGCTCTGGTACGGAAAGGGGCCGGGCGTCGATCGCTCGGGCGACGTGTTCCGCCACGCCAATCTCGCCGGCTCATCGAAATATGGCGGCGCGCTCGCCCTGATGGGTGACGACCACATGGCCGAATCCTCGACCAATGCGCATGCCACGGAATTCCTGTTCGTCGACACGATGATGCCGATCCTGAACCCGGCGGGCGTTCAGGAACTGATCGACTACGGCCTCTATGGCTATGCCATGTCGCGCTTTTCCGGCACGTGGACGGCGATCAAATGCGTGAAGGACAACATCGAATCGACGGCTTCGGTGGACGCCTCGCTCGACCGGCTGAACATCGTGCTGCCGGAATTCGACATGCCGCCCGGCGGGCTCAACATCCGCAACGAGCTCGACCAGCTTGGCCAGGAAGCGCGCCTGCACGAATATAAGCGCGCGGCGGCCAGCGCCTTCATCCTCGCCAACAAGCTCAACCGCATCGTCTATTCCGGCGGCTCGAAGGCCAAGCTCGGCATCATCACCGTGGGCAAGAGCTATCTCGACGTGCGCCAGGCGCTGGACGATCTCGGCATAGACGAGCGGCGCGCCAACCAACTCGGCGTGCGCCTGTTCAAGGTCGGCGCCCCCTGGCCGCTCGATCTGGAGCACATTGCCGAATTCGTGCGCGGGCTGGAAACGGTCATCGTGGTGGAGGAAAAGCGCTCCCTCATCGAAGTGCAGGTGCGCGAAAACCTCTACAATACGGCCACGCAGCCCATCGTCATCGGCAAGAAGGACGAGCGCGGAAGCTGGCTGTTCCCGGCCAAGGGCGCGCTCGACCCCAACGACATCGCCATTGCGCTGGGCGAGCGCATCCTGAAAGTGATCGGCCCCTCGGAGGAAATTTCGGCCCATGTCAGCCGGCTGCGCCAGTTCCAGGCGATGCTGGCCGATACCAAGGACGTGGGCGCGCGCACGCCCTTCTTCTGCTCGGGCTGTCCGCACAATACCTCGACCAAGGTGCCGGAAGGCTCGATCGCCGCCGCAGGCATCGGCTGCCACTTCATGGCGCTGTGGATGGACCGCTCGACGATCGGCTTTACCGCAATGGGCGGGGAGGGCGTGCAATGGATCGGGCAGGCGCCGTTCTCCAAGCGCGACCACATCTTCCAGAATCTCGGCGACGGCACCTACAATCACTCCGGCACGCTGGCGATCCGCTTTGCGATCGCCGCCGGCACCAACATCACCTACAAGATCCTCTACAACGACGCCGTGGCGATGACCGGCGGCCAGCCGCATGAAGGTGGGCTGACCGTCGATATGATCGCGCGGCAGGTGCGCGCCGAGGGCATCGATCGCATCGCCGTGGTGACTGACGAGCCGGGCAAATATGCCGGCCACGTCGAGTTTCCGGCAGGCGTCACGATCCATCACCGCGACGAGCTCGACCGGGTGCAGCGCGAGCTGCGCGAGGTCAAGGGCGTGTCGATCCTGCTCTACGACCAGACCTGCGCGGCCGAAAAACGCCGCCGCCGCAAGCGGGGCACGTTCCCCGATCCGGACAAGCGTGTCTTCATCAACGAGCTGGTCTGCGAGGGCTGCGGCGATTGCGGCGTGCAATCGAACTGCGTGTCGATCCAGCCGGTGGAGACCGAGTTCGGTCGCAAGCGCAAGATCGACCAGTCGAGCTGCAACAAGGACTTTTCCTGCGTCAACGGCTTTTGTCCGTCCTTCGTGACGGTGCATGGTGCCAAGATCCGCAAGGCGGAAGGCATTGCCGGAAAATCCGACCCGCTGGCCGGCGTGCCGGAGCCAAAGCCGTTCGCGCTCGGCTACGGCTGGTCGTCGATCATCGATGGCGTCGGCGGCACCGGCGTGGTGACCGTCGGTGCCATCCTCGGCATGGCAGCGCATCTGGAAGGCAAGGGCTGCGGCCTCATCGACATGGCGGGCCTGGCGCAAAAGGGTGGCTCGGTATTCACCCATGTGCGCATTGCCGCGACGCCGGAGGACATCCACGCCATTCGCGTCTCGGCCGGCAAGGCCGATCTCATTCTGGGCTGCGACCTCGTCGTTTCCGGCGCCCAGAAGGTGCTGGCCGCAGTGCGCGAGGGGCACACCATCTTCGTCGCCAACACGGCAGAAGTGATGCCCGGCGAGTTCGCGCGTTCGGCCGATTTCTCGCTCCCCACCGAGCGACTGAAGAAGGCTATCCGCGACGCGGCGGGCGACGAGCGCTCGCACTTCTTCGATGCCACGCGCACGGCAACCGCGCTGTTCGGCAATTCGCTCGGTGCCAACATGTTCATGCTTGGCTTTGCCTATCAGCATGGCGGGCTGCCGCTTTCGGCCGAGGCGATCGAGAAGGCAATAGAGCTCAACGGCCAGGCGGTGGCCATGAATGTCGCCGCCTTCCGCTGGGGACGGCGTGCTGCGCATGAGCCGGAATTCGTGCGTGGGTTGATTGCCCAGCCCGGCCGGTCTGCTGGCGAGACGGCGCCGGCGCAGACGCTTGACGAGATCATCGCCCGCCGCGTCGAGTTCCTGACCGCCTATGAGAACGGGACTTACGCCGAGCGCTATCGCCAGCGCATCGAGGCGCTGCGCGCGGCTGAAGCAAAGGCCTCGCCCGGTTCCACCGTCGTGACTGAGGCTGCGGCGAAAAACCTGTTCAAGCTGATGGCGATCAAGGACGAATACGAGGTCGCGCGGCTTTACACCGACGGCTCCTTCGCGCGCCAGCTTGCGGCGCAGTTCGGGAGCTATGAGCGGCTGGAGTTTCACCTGGCGCCGCCGATCCTCGGTCGCCGCGACGCCGACGGCAAGCCGCGCAAATCGAGCTTCGGCCCGTGGATGATGAAAGCTTTTGGTGTTCTTGCGGCTCTCAAGGGCCTGCGCGGCACGGCCTTCGACGTGTTCGGCTACACCGCCGAGCGACGCATGGAACGCGAACTGCTGGTCCAATACGAAGCTGATCTCGACCTGATCGGAGGCTCGCTTTCGGCGGTGAAGATCGAGGCGGCGACAGCCCTGGCGTCGGTGCCGGCGCTCATCCGCGGCTATGGCCACGTCAAGCAGGCGAACGCTGCCAAGGCGAAAGGCGAAAGGACGCGTTTGGTCGAGCGCTTTACCGCTCCGACGGCTGCCGCGTTGCAGGCCGCCGAATGAGCCGGGGGCGCCATCTTCGGCCGTAGGCTGTGCTAAAGTGTTGTTTTCTACGCGTTTCTTTGCGTGTTTGGCCATAAGCCTTTTTTAAGGCGGCTGCAGTATTGCTAGGGTCCCAACGTGGGTTGCAGGCGTGGCAACGGCGAAGAAAAGTGACATTCCGGTCGATCTGTACATTCCGTTCGTGGAAACGCTGTTCCGCGACGGCTTGACACTAGCGGTCGGCTTTTCTGCGCAGATACTACTGATCTGCCTGGTATACTGGAAGACAGAAGATTCAATATATCTCGCACTTGCTGGCGCCATGGGCCTGCTGGCAGTTCTTCGTCTCAGGCATATCAAGAAATATAGAAAGCTACCGAGCCCAAAGGACTATAGCGAAGCGCGTCGCCGCGAGAATGATTATATTTTTTACGCGTCGCTGCATGGATCCCTTCTCGGGTCGTTTTGCTTCCTGGGTATTTACTTCGCCCATGACAATTTTGCCGAGATCGCGTCGGTTTGCGTGACTCTGGCGTCGGCTACTTCGATAGCTGGCCGAAATTACGGGTCTCCGAGGATGGTCATGATCTTCATCATGACGCTTACTTGGCCGATTTCGTTGGGATTTATTTTGCGTGGGGATGTCTATCACATCCTGCTGGGGCTTCTTTCCATTCCCTTCCTGTTTGCCATCAGGCGCTTTGCCGACATGGTTCGCGATGTATTGTTCACCGCCCTGTCGGAGGAGAAGAAGGCAAATCGCCTTGCCCAGCGCTTCAATCGCGCCCTCAACACAATGTCGCATGGCCTCATGATGCTCGGGCCGGATGGTAAGGTCCTTGTGGCGAATGCCGAGGCCGCACACCTCATGTCGGTCAAATCGCCGGATGTACTACTAGGACGATCGATCCATTCGCTACTTAAGCGCGGCGTGGCGGGGGGCATGCTGGCGCCGAGCGACTGCCGATACGTTGAGGCCCAGCTGACGCGGGCGCTTCGCGAGGGGCGGGACCGCAAGGTCCTGGTTTCATTTACGAACGGCCAGCATTACGAATTCTCGGCGCGTGAAGGCGATCAGGAACTCGGCGTCATCACCTTTGAGGATGTTACTCAACGCGTCGAGGCGGAAGAAAAAATCCGCACCATGGCTCGCTACGACAGCCTGACCGACCTGCCGAATCGCGCTTATTTCCACGAGATCGTCGCCGAGTTGATGGCGGCCGGTGACAATGAGCGTCTTTGCGCGCTCGCGGTTTTGGATCTCGACGATTTCAAGAGCGTCAACGACACGCTCGGGCATCCGGTCGGCGACGGACTCATCTATGCAGTGGCTGAGCGACTCGCGACGGTCGCCAACGAGAACATCAAGGTCAGCCGTTTCGGCGGCGACGAATTCATGATCTTCTTCAACCGTGTCGAAGACCCGAACCATCTGGGTACCATGCTCGACACAATTTTCGCCGAACTGCAGGGCGACGTCGATGTGGCCGGCCACGTGCTGCGTATTCAAGCCAGCGGTGGAGCCGTGCTTTCGCGGGTCGCGGATGGCGATGTCGATTCCATGATCGTCAAGGCGGACCTGGCCATGTACAAGGCCAAGGAGCTTGGCAAGAACGGCTGGCGGCTGTTCGAGCTGTCCATGGATGCGGCTTTCCGCGACAAGCAGCTCCTGAAAGCCGATTTGCGTAGCACCGTCGAAGCCAAGGGCCTGCGCGTGGTGTTCCAGCCGATCGTGGCGATGGAAACGATGCGCATCGCCAGTTGCGAGGCGCTGTGCCGCTGGGATCATCCGGACCTCGGTCCCATCTCGCCGGCCGTGTTCATCCCGCTTGCCGAGGAAATGGGCATCATCTCCGAGATCAGCACCTTCGTGCTGCATGCTGCCTGTCAGGAATGCATGAAGTGGCCGGAGCAGATCGGTGTATCGGTCAATCTCTCGGCCAAGGATTTCCGCTCCCGCGAAGTGGTCGAGAAGGTTGCCGCGGCGTTGGCAACGGCAGGTCTGGCGCCGCATCGACTGGAAATCGAGGTCACCGAAACCGTGCTCCTCGACGACAAGTCGCATACGCGGGCGTACATCGAAGAGATCAAGCAGCTTGGCGTGCGGATCGCGCTGGACGATTTCGGTACTGGCTATTCGAGCCTCAGCTATCTGCACAAGCTGCCGCTCGACAAGATCAAGATCGACCGCAGCTTCCTCATCGACGTGACGCGCAACAAGCGCTCGCTGGAACTGCTCAAGGGAATCGTAGACCTCTCGCGCCCTCTGGGGCTGGCCGTCACGGTCGAAGGGGTCGAGACCTTCGAGCAGCTCAAGACGCTCGCTTTGATCGTCAAGCCCGATCTCTTGCAGGGTTTCCTCTTTGGCTCGGCGCTTAGCGCCTCTGGCATCGAGACGATGTCGAGCACGATCTGGCCCTTCGCCAGCGACATGAAGAACAGCGCGCGCGGCTGATTGGTTCGGGCTTTAGCGCCGACCGTCGGGAATCGGTGCGCGGCCCATATGGAGGGCGCATCGTGCGTTCGGGCGCTTGCTCCTTTACCAAAGCTATTAACCTTAACGCTTGGTAAACAATAAGTTTTCCATTTTTACCTTTACATATAGGGAGCCGCGAGTACCCTTCGCGCAGTGCGGGGTATTACGGGGAAATCATGACTGATTATGCGGCGAACGCTGGCACGAGTGCCGGCTCTGGCCAGTCTGTTGGCGCGGAAATTTCAGCTTTTGCGCGCAATGTGTCGGCCCTTCTGGAGCGGACGGAATATCGCCGTTGCGATACGGGCGAAGATCTGGAGGACGCCTATAGGTTGCGATACAAGTCCTATAGGTTGAGCGATATGGTCTCGGAAAACAGCGACCATACGATCCATGACGCTCTCGACGAGACTCCGAATTGCTACAAGTTCGGCATCTACATTGACGGTACGCTGGTCAGCACGCTCCGCATCCATCATGTTACCGCGGAGACGCCGGAATCGCCGTCGACCATGGTTTATGGCGATATCCTTCGGCCGATGTTGGCGAAGGGGGCGAGCTTCATCGATCCGAGCCGCTTTGCAGCCGATCCGGACTGGTCTCGCGTCTATCCTCAGATACCTTATCTCACCCTGCGCCTTGCAGGCATGGCGTGCTTCCACTTCAAAGCCCCGTATTGCCTGTCGACGATCCGGGAAGAGCATGCAGGCTTTTACAAGCGCATCTATTGTTCCGAGCAGATCGGCGAGATGCGGGATTATCCGGGGCTGAACTATCAGGTCGTGCTTTATCGAGCGGATGTAAGCGCGATCCGCGAACGTTCGTTCACGCGCTTTCCGTTCTTTAAATCGACGGCGTTGGAACAGCGGATGCTCTTCCAGAAACCGGGAAAGGGCGAAGTGGCCCCGCTGACGATCCTGCCCACGGCAAAATATCTCAGCGACGCCGCCTAAGGGCGGGGGGCGGCGTGGCGCGAGCTATGCCGCCGGCTAAGTTACTCCCAGCGAAATCAGCGTTGTGGTGAACTCTTTCGCCGCTTCGACGTTTTGGTCCGGGGACGCAAGTTTGCCACTAGCGCTTTTGCACCCTTCGGTTCGGACGTTGCGACGCCGGCCTTGGCCGGCGTCCGTGAAGAGGGAAACCAGATGACCATTTCGTCTTTGGCCATAACGCCACTTGTTTCGCTGATCGCCGGCATCCTCATTTTGGTGATGCCGCGGCTGCTCAACTATATCGTTGCCATCTATCTCATCGTCATCGGCCTCGTCGGCCTGTTTCCGCATTTGGCCGGATAGCCCGCTATGAAGGGCTTACCACCGCTGCGCGTAGCTGGCGCGCAGGGTGCCGCTGGGGCGCTGGGCGGCAAGGTTGTCGATATTGGCGCTGAGATTGACGCCACGCATCACCTTCTGTTCGACGCCGACGCTCGCCTGCCATTCCTGGTCCCTGGTCGAGCGGGTGCTGCGCGCGAACAGCGCTGTTCCCTTGGTCTTGGAAAGGACACGGATGGTCTTGCTGGCGCGGGCGTCGACGCGGCGGTCGCTGGCGGTGCGGTCGTAGTCGAGGCTGTAGAGGTCTTCGATCTGCGCCGCCAGATCGGGCGTCAGGTCCAGCGAGAGTGACTTGCTCAGCCAGACGGACCGCCGGCCGGTGAGGCCGTTCAGCCTGACCTCGATCTGCGCGTCGCCGCCGTCTTTCCTGTTTGATGGCAGTCTCACCGAACTCCAGAATTTCACCGGGTTCGCCGTGCGGGCGGGAGCGAGATCGCTCTGAAAGCCAGTGAAGCTGATCTCCGCGCCGGCGCTGGCCTCCAGCTCCGTCGGCAGATGGCTGCCCATGCGCATGGCATAGGATGAGTCCGATGTCTGGCTCGGCGTCCAGATCAAGGGCGTGTCGGATGCCTGCGCCGCTTGCGCGAGCGGCAGGGTGGCGGAGGCGAGGCACATGGCGCTCGCCAGGGTGCGAAGCTTCGAATGCGTCATGCTCGTTCCAGGTGGCCACACGCTTCCTTCGGGGAGGGCAGGAGCCGATTGGTGAGATTTTCAGGAGGTCTAGCAGCTTGAGCTGGCCGGCCAAAACACGAATGCGCGAGCCGCTGCATTCCCGCTTTGGATGTTGTAGATAACACACGCAATATTTGCCGGTTTTCCTGCCTTCGGCATCGAAACGAGCTGACCGGCGTCGCGTCCGAGCGAATTTATCCGCCAGACCCGTCCTCGGCGGGGCATAGCGACATCACGGCCATTGCCCTAGCCGCCGCTTTTCGGTATGTGCGCAGAAACAGCTTTAGGAGGTTTTTTTATGGCTGACCATTCGCCTGCCGGTCCGGTCGAAACGGGCGCCCAGATGGACTATCACGAACATGAACGCACCTATGCCACGTTCCTGACGATGGCCAAGTACGGCACGCTCGTCTGCGTGGCTCTCATGATTGCGATGGCCTTCGGGTTCTTCACCACTGCCGGCTTCTTCTCCGCGACCGTTCTCTTCATCGTCATCTGTGCCATCGGCGGTTTCATCCTCCGCTAAGCAGCACAGTCTTTCGTCTTGAGGCGCTGGGCCCGGCGCCGTGCCGGGCCGCGCCGGTGGTGTTTTAGCCGAGGGGGCCCGCGCCGTGACGCAGACGATCTTTATTCCGAAGGAAATCGATCCTTCCGAGCCGCGCGTTGCGGCATCTCCTGAAACGGTGAAACGGCTGACCGGCCTTGGCTTCGACGTGATCGTCGAAGCCGCCGCTGGCCTCGGCTCGCGCATCACCGACGCCGATTTCACCACTGCCGGCGCAAAGATCGGCAAGACCGCCGACGCGGCCAAGGCCGACGTCGTGCTGAAAGTGCGCCGCCCGACCGATGCCGAGCTCAAGGGCTACAAATCCGGCGCGGCGGTCATCGCCATCATGGATCCATATGGCAACGACGCGGCGGTCGCCGCGATGGCCAAGGCCGGCATCACCGCCTTCTCCATGGAATTCATGCCGCGCATCACCCGGGCGCAGGTGATGGACGTTCTGTCCTCGCAGGCCAATCTCGCCGGCTATCAGGCGGTGATCGATGCGGCGGCCGAATATGACCGCGCGCTGCCGATGATGATGACGGCGGCCGGCACCGTGCCCGCGGCCAAGGTGTTCATCATGGGCGTCGGCGTTGCCGGCCTGCAGGCCATCGCTACCGCGCGCCGGCTAGGCGCTGTCGTCACCGCCACCGACGTTCGCCCTGCCGCCAAGGAGCAGGTCGCTTCGCTAGGTGCGAAATTCCTCGCCGTCGAGGACGAGGAGTTCAAGGCGGCCGAAACGGCCGGCGGCTACGCCAAGGAAATGTCCAAGGAATACCAGGCAAAGCAGGCCACGCTTACGGCCGAGCACATTGCCAAGCAGGACATCGTCATCACCACCGCGCTGATCCCCGGCCGGCCGGCTCCCAAGCTGGTTTCGGCCGCGATGGTCGCTTCGATGAAGCCGGGTTCGGTGCTGGTCGATCTGGCCGTCGAGCGTGGCGGCAATGTCGAGGGCGCAGTTCCTGGCAAGGTCGTGACTACCGACAATGGCGTCAAGATCGTCGGCCATCTCAACGTGTCGGGCCGTGTCGCGGCATCGGCTTCGCTGCTCTACGCCAAAAACCTCTATGCCTTCCTTGAGACCATGGTCGACAAGGGAACAAAGCAGCTGGCGATCAACCGCGAAGACGAGCTGGTCAAGGCCACCATGCTGACTGACGGTGGCAAGGTCGTACATCCGGCATTTGCCAATGTCGTCGTGGCCGAGCCTGCGGCGAAGGCCGAGCCGGAGAAGGCTGAGCCGGCAAAGCCTAAGGTCGCCAAACCGGCGGCTGCCAAGAAACCGGCGGCGGCCAAAAAACCTGCGGTCAAGAAGTCCAAGGGGGATGCGTGATGGAAAAGACCTCTCTCGAACAGGCGCTCGACCAGCTCGACCAGGCGGTCGCGGCGGTGCGCCTCGGCGTACAGGATCTGGTGCATGGACAGGGCGCGGCGGAGGCAGCCGGCGCTGCCGCGCATGCGGTTTCCGGCGGGGCGATCGATCCGTTCGTCTTCCGCTTCGCCATCTTCGTGCTGGCAATCTTCGTCGGCTACTATGTGGTGTGGTCGGTGACGCCTGCGCTGCACACGCCGCTGATGGCGGTGACCAATGCGATCTCCTCGGTGATCGTGGTGGGCGCGCTTCTGGCCGTCGGCATCGCAGCCTCGGGCCTGGCCACCGGCTTCGGCTTCGTCGCTCTCATGCTGGTTTCGGTCAACATCTTCGGCGGCTTCCTCGTCACCCAGCGCATGCTGGCCATGTACAAGAAGAAGGAAAAGTGACGTGAACGCCAACTTCGCTTCCTTCCTCTATCTCGTCTCCGGCATCCTGTTCATCCTGGCGCTGCGCGGCCTGTCGCATCCGACGACCAGCCGGCAGGGCAATATCTACGGCATGATCGGCATGGCGATCGCCATCGCCACCACGCTGGCGCTAGCCACTCCTTCGTTCGGCGGCTTTGGCCTGATCGTGCTCGGGCTTGTCATCGGTGGCTCCGTGGGCGCGGTGGTGGCCAGGCGCATCGCCATGACCGCGATGCCCCAGCTGGTTGCTGCCTTCCACAGCCTCGTCGGCTTTGCCGCCGTGATGGTGGCCGCGGCTGCGATGTATGCGCCCGAAAGCTTCGGCATCGGTTCGGCCGGTGCCATCCACGGCCAGGCGCTGGTGGAAATGAGCCTTGGCGTCGCCATCGGCGCCATCACCTTCACCGGTTCGGTCATCGCTTTCCTGAAGCTCGATGGCCGCATGTCGGGCAAGCCGATCATGCTGCCGGCGCGCCACCTCATCAATATCGCGCTGGGCGCGGCGCTGGTGGCCCTGATCGTGACGCTGGTGCTGACCCAGAGCCATTTCGTGTTCTGGCTGATCGTGTTGCTTTCGCTGGCGCTGGGCGTGCTGCTCATCATCCCGATCGGCGGCGCCGACATGCCGGTGGTGGTGTCGATGCTCAACTCCTATTCGGGTTGGGCTGCGGCAGCGCTTGGCTTCACGCTGGGCAATCTGGCGCTGATCATCACCGGTGCGCTGGTCGGCTCGTCGGGTGCGATCCTGTCCTACATCATGTGCAAGGGCATGAACCGCTCCTTCATCTCGGTCATCCTCGGCGGCTTCGGCGGCGAGACGGCTGCGGTGGGCGCTGGCGACGGCGTCGAGCGCACTGTCAAGCAGGGCTCGGCCGACGATGCGGCCTATCTGATGATGAATGCGCAGAAGGTCATCATCGTGCCGGGCTACGGCATGGCGGTGGCGCAGGCGCAGCACGCCTTGCGCGAAATGGCCGACAAGCTGAAGGCCAATGGCGTCGAAGTGAAATACGCCATCCACCCGGTCGCCGGCCGCATGCCCGGCCACATGAACGTGCTGCTGGCCGAAGCCAACGTGCCTTACGACGAAGTGTTCGAGCTCGAGGACATCAACTCGGAGTTCGCGCAGGCCGACGTGGCTTACGTTATCGGCGCCAACGACGTGACCAACCCGTCGGCCCGCGACGACAAGTCTTCGCCCATCTACGGCATGCCGATCCTCGACGTCGACAAGGCGCGTACCTGCCTGTTCGTCAAGCGCTCTCTCGGCTCCGGCTATGCCGGCATCGACAATACGCTGTTCTATAAGGACGGCACGATGATGCTTCTTGGCGACGCCAAGAAGATGACCGAAGAAATCGTCAAGGCAATGGACCATTGACGCATCGAGAAATCCTGAAGGGGTCGGCTTAGCCGGCCCCTTTTTCTTGCGCGGCGGCATTTGACAGCTTGCCGGGTCTGGATAGACATGGTTGAAATTGGCCAAGCCGGCACGCAAGACCGGTATCGAGCGTCGGGAACGCAGGCCATGAGCACAAAAATGGGAAATCGAACAATGAAACGGATTGTTGCAGCGGCAGCCGCACTGGGCTGCGTGATGGCGGGTGTCGCTTCGGCTCAGGCCGGCGAGACGCTGGATCGCGTGATGAAGAACAAGGTTCTCCTCGAAGTAACCGACCAGGCCTATCCGCCGTTCTCCTTCATGAACGACAAGGGCGAGATGGACGGCTTCGACATCGACGTGGCCAAGGAATTCGCCAAGCGCCTCGGCGTCGAGTTCAAGGTCGAGACGCCGTCCTGGGCGATCATCACCGCCGGCAACTGGAAGGGCCGCTGGGACATCTGCATCTGCTCGATGACGCCGACTAAGGAGCGCGCCGAAGTGCTCGATTTCACCAACGAGTACTATGCCGCGCCGGCCGTCATCGTCGTCAACAGCGACAACACCGACATCAAGACCGCCGCCGACCTGAACGGCAAGAAGCTCGGCGCCGAAGCCGGAACGACCTATGAGAAATACATCGAAAGGCAGCTGGTCATCGACGTCCCCGGCGTGGACCCGGTGAAGCCGGAGTTCCCCTTCGCCGACGCGACCGCCGTGCCCTACGATTCCGAGGATACCGCGTTCCAGGATCTGGCGCTCGGCAGCGGCAAGCGTCTCGATGCGATCGTCAGCGGCTATCTGACCGCCAAGGAGCGCGTCGAGAAATCCGGCGGCAAGTTCAAGATCGTGGGCGACACGCTCTATGCCGAGCCGATCTGGGTTGCCGTGGACAAGGGCGATCCGGAATGGGACGCCAAGATCAAGGAAATCTTCACGGCCATGGAGGCCGACGGCACGCTGGCCAAGATCTCCGAGAAGTGGGTCGGCAAGGACATCTCCAGCAAGCAGTAATCTGGTGGCAAGCGAGACAATCGAGGCAACCGAGGGCGGGACGCTTCTCCCGCCCAAGGTCACCGACAAGCGAGGCCGGTTCTTTCAGCTCAGGGTGGCTGGCGTCTGGGCGGTGCTGTTAGCGCTGTTCGTGCTGTTCTTCCTGAGCTTCGGTCTCGATTTTCCCTTCATCGTCGACAAGTTCCCGGCAGTCGCCGGCTTCAAGCTGACCAAGGACGGTTTTATCCAGGGCGCGGCGCTGACACTGTTCGTGTGCTTCTTCGCCATAGCGGCGTCGATCGTGCTCGGGCTTCTGTCGTCCTTGGCGCGGCTGTCGAATAGCGCCGTGTTCTACGGTCTGTCGACCTTCTACACGTCGTTCTTCCGCGGCACGCCGCTCCTGGTGCAGATCTTCCTGATCTATCTCGGCCTGCCGCAGATCGGGCCGGTGCCCGCTGCGATTCCGTCGGGCATCATTGCGCTGTCGCTGAACTATGGCGCCTATCTCAGTGAGATTTTCCGCTCGGGCATCCTGTCGGTGCCGCTGGGGCAGCGTGAGGCGGGCGCTTCGCTCGGCCTGCATCGGCTGCAGATCATGTGGAAGATCGTGTTGCCGCAGGCGATGCGCATCGTCATCCCGCCTACGGGCTCGCAGTTCATAGCCATGCTGAAGGATTCGTCCCTGATCTCGGTGATGGGCGTGTGGGAGATCATGTTCCTCGCCCAGTCCTTCGGCCGCGCCAGCTATCGCTATATCGAGATGCTGACGACGGCGGCGCTGATCTACTGGATCCTGTCCTTCATGTTCGAAATGGTGCAGGCCAGGCTCGAGGCGCATTACGGCAAGGGCTACAAGCGCTGACCTTTGACCTTTGCCCGGCCGTCAAGCGACGGCCGGTGCTCCCGGCCGCCTGATCAGGCGGACCGCCGCGCTCACGCCGATCAGCGTCAACGGCACGAAGGCGATGAAAAGCCAGCTCGCCACATGCCGCGCGGTATCGCCTGACAATCCCTCGGCAAAGCCGGCGGCATTGGCGATGATGCCGCTGGAAGCGGCGCCCACCGCATAGCCGATGCGCTGCATGGTCGGCACGGCCGAGGAGGCGACGGTGCTTTCCGCAGGCTTTGCGGCAGCGACGATGACGCGCGTGACGAACGGCCAGGCCATGCCGAAACCTCCGCCTTGCAACAGGGCGCAGAACAGGATCAGCGGGATGGAGCCCGACGGCACCGCGTAGGCGAAGCCCGCGACGCCGGCGGCGATCATGGCTGCGCCCGTCACGATGATTGTCTTCTCGCGATGCACGGGTGCGTTGGCGACGGCGATCGACAGGATGGACCAGGCGATCGACTCGGCGGCGATGATGTAGCCGCTGGTGAGCAGCGAGATGCCGTGCAGGCTGGTGAGCAGCAGAGGGCCGTAGACCGTGAAGGAACAGGTCGCGATCGAGAAGGCGGCCACCATGATCATCCCGCTGCCGACGGGCGTGTGCCAGTCGAAGGGGCGTGAAGGGAAGAGCCGCGACAGGGGCTTGCGCGCATCGAGAGCGAAGAACAGGCCGAGCCCGGCAAGGCCCAGGACGAGCAGCACGGACGAGCGTAGCAATTCGATGCGCACGCCGGCGAGCGCGATCAGCACCACGCTGGCCGCCAGCGTGGCGAGCGCTACGAAGGGGAAGGGCGGCAGCGTGCCGGTGGCGGCCTGACGGCGCGTCGCCGCAGGGCCGCGCAGCACCGCAAAGCAGGCCAGCGCCATGCCGCCGCCGCCGAAGAAGAATATGCCGAAGGCCCAACGCCAGGAAAGCAGCTGGGCGATCACTGCACCGAGCATGGGGCCGCTGAAGGCGGCGACGCCCCAGACCGCCGACATGACGCCAAAAAGCTGCGGCCAGATGTTGCGCGGAAACAGCCGCTCGACCGAAACGAAGGCCAGCGACACCAGCGCACCGCCGCCGAGACCCTCGATCAGCCGGCCGGTCAGGAACACGGGCATGGAAGGCGCCAAGGCACAGACGACGGCGCCGGTTGCGTAAAGCAGTGCCGCGACCACCATGTTGGTGCGCAGCGGCACATAGGTGACCAGGCGCCCGGCGGCAGCACCCGCCACGATGGCGCCGATCTCGTAGATCGCGAGCGACCAGCCGACGAGCTCGACGCCAGAGAGTTCGCCGACCATGGCCGGCATGACGGTCGCCACCATGGTCTCGTTGGTGGCGTGCAGCAGAATGCCAAGCGAGATGAAGACGAAGCGGGCAAGGTCGCCGCTGGCCCACAATGCCCGCCAGTCGACCTGGGTCTTTTCAGTGCTCATGCGTGGTGCCCCTCCGAGGCGGGCTGGATGCGATAGGCGCAGCGGCGCGCGCCTTCGAGGATGTAATCGATGCGTTCGACGCTGACGTCGTCGCCCAGCACCTGCCGGAAGAGGGCAAGCTCGGAGCGGCAGAAATTGCGGCAGCTGCTGGCTGCCGCGCAGATCGGGCAATGGTTTTCCGCAAGCAGCCAGGCACCGCCCGGCAGTTGCTCGGCTTCGGCGAGATAGCCTTCCTGCGAGCGGATTTCGGCCAGCGCCGCCACGCGCTCGCCTATGCCGTGCAGACCTGCAAGTGCGGCATCGTAGCGGCGCAGCATCTGGCGCTCGCGCTCGCCGATCAGCCGGTCGAGCCCATCCTCGCCGAACAGGCCGCGCACCGAATCCAGCATCTCGACGGTGAGGACGGCATGGCTGTCGGGAAAGCGCTTTTGCGCCTCATCGGTCAGCCGCCAGTAGCGCTCGGGCCGGCCGACGCGGCCGGCTCGGTCCTCGAAGGCGACGAGACCGTTTTCGAGCAGGCCGTTGAGATGCTTGCGCGCGCCTGGTGCTGTGATGTCGAGGTGGATGGCGATAGCCGCCGTCGTCTGGTCGCCGCGGAATTTCAGAAGCCGCAGGATGCGGTCTTCACTCGGACTGATGTCTGGCATGACGTCCACTCAATTAAGAAACCATTTGGTTTTTAAATCAGATGGACATTGCGGGCAATGGATGGACGATGCTGGATCAAGCGATCCGGCGTCACTGGTGCAGAGAGGGATAAAGCGCATGGCGGCCGGCTCGCTATGCCGGCCGCCATATCGCCGGATATGGGTTACTGGATGTCGCTGACCAGTTCCAGCTTGGCGGCCGTTGCCGCCGCGTTGACCCCGCTTTGGCCCTGCACGCTCAGTGGTTGCAGGGCAAAGGTGTTCCAAAGTCCGCCGACGAGCAGATTGGCGCCCACGCCTAGGCCGGCGGTCGCCTCGGCATTGGCGCCCACATACCAGCCGGCCAGCCGCCCGGGCAGATAGGCGTCCCATGTCGGGGCGATGACGCACCATACCAGCTTGCCGTAGTCCGTCAGGCCGACATCGATGCCGAGCTTGTCGATACGGCCATGGTAGGTCTCCAGCGGAAAGCTGCTGTCGATGCTCTGGAAGGTGCAGGCGACCGCCTTGCTCGAGCCTATGATGAAGCTCGCGCCGCCGCCGATCGCGCAGGTGAGCGTGCCGACCCTGAAGCCGTTGGCATGCGCCTGGGTGGTAAAAGTCGATGCGGTCACGGAGGCGGCAAGCATTGCCGCCGCAATGAGGGGGGCTTTCATCGATTTGATCCCTTCGCTTGTGAAAATCGCTAATAACAAAACCCCGGCAAATAGCGCCGATTGCGGGGATAACCCGGCAACGGCCTGCAAGGTTCCCGCCGCAAAATTCGTCGCAAACGAAAACACCCGGCAGAGGCTGCCGGGTGTTCGTCAAGGGTGAAGCTAGGGAAGAGGTTAGCCGCGTGTGCGCGCCAGGCCTTCGGTTGCCGGCTTGTAGTTCGGGTCGAGCCTGGCAGCCTGGGCGTAGGAGCGGGCGGCCTTGGCCTTGTCGCCGCGGCGCTCGTAGATCAGCGCCTGGTTGGCCCAGCTTTCGGCGATGTTGCCGTCGAGCTTGATGGCCATGTTGAAATCGGCGAAGGCGTTGTCCTCGTCCTTCATGGCGAGATAGGAGAGGCCGCGTCCGTTGTAGGGTTCGGCGGCGTCCGGTGCCAGCGAGATCGCCTTCGAGAAGTCTTCGATGGCATAGGCGTGCTGACCCTGCAGCTGATAGATCAGGCCGCGATTGTGGTAGGCGCGCGGGTCGGTGGTGTCGAGTTGGATGGCCCGCTGGAAGTCGTTGAAGGCTTCCTGGACGCGCCCGGCCTTGCGGTAGAGATTGCCGCGGCCGATATAGGCTGTGTCATAGTTCGAATTGATCTGCAGCGCCTTGCTGTAGTCGGCAAGTGCTGCGTTCTGGTCGCCGAGCGAACGCTGGATCAGCGCGCGGTTGGCATAGGCCTGGTAGAAATCCGGGCGAAGCTGGATGGCCGTGTCGAAATCCTTCAGCGCCTCACGATATTTGCCGCCGCGACCATAGGCCGAGCCGCGCACATTGTAGGCTTCCGGATCCTGCGGGTTGCGCGCGATCACCGACGATAGCGACGAGATGTTTCCGCTCGATCCCTGTGCGGTGTCGATGCTGCTGATTTCGCCGGCCGGCCCCGATTGACAGGCGGCAAGCGCCAGGCCCGAAAGCATCGTCGCGATCATGGCTGGGCCGCGCCAAATGTTCCTGCGGTCCCCGGTCACTGCTTCCATCGCTGCTTAATCCCTTCCCATTCCGCTGGAACATCACGTTCGCGCCCAGCGGCAGCATAAAGCTCATTTCCCGAACAAAACAAAAAGGTGGCGGTGACTGCGTGTCACCCCACCTTCCGCTATCCTCGGAAAAGGACGAAAACTTGGCGAGATTAACGCGCCGGACGAGCCGCAGCGGCCGGACGCGGCGTCATCGGCAGCAGGCCTTCACGCTGGGCGCGCTTGCGGGCCAGCTTGCGAGCGCGGCGAACGGCCTCAGCCTTCTCGCGAGCACGCTTCTCCGAAGGCTTCTCATAGTGGCCGCGCATCTTCATTTCACGGAAGATACCTTCACGCTGCATCTTCTTCTTGAGGGCGCGAAGCGCCTGATCAACGTTGTTGTCGCGGACGAGTACCTGCACGGGCGATCCTGTCTTTCCGGTTCGAATTCGTTAATGCGGGGCGAAAGGCTACTGCTTTCGCAGTGCTCACCACCGCGAATTGGGGCGGCTGATAGCAGAATCAAGGGGCGCTGTCGAGAGGGGATTGGACAAAAGCCCTGAAAACCCGCTGGAAAAGCACGAGTGTGATCAAACCAGTCGTCGCAACCACTATGATCCCTTCAGGGTGGAGGTCAACCTGAAATCGCTGCGATGGAATCGGGGGAGAGGACTGGCAGGCCTAATGTCGCAGACCTGCTGGCGCAAAGCGGCAAGCGCCGTCGCAAACAGCGCAAAGCTGGTCCTGGCTTTTCGCTAGTGGTACACCTCGCCCGTCTGAATCAGGCACGACTTCTTCCGGCATCCACGAGGCCAAAGCCCATGCGGAAATATTCGGTATTTGCCATCGCCCGCGAAGCCATGCGCGGCCACAAGGGCTGGGAGGAACAATGGTCCTCGCCCGAGCCGAAGGCTGAATACGACGTCATCATCATCGGCGCCGGCGGCCATGGCCTGGCCACTGCCTACTACCTTGCCAAGGAACATGGCATCACCAATGTCGCGGTGCTGGAAAAGGGCTGGCTGGGCGGCGGCAACACCGGCCGCAACACCACCATCATCCGCTCCAACTATCTCTATGACGAGAGCGCGGGCATCTACGACCACGCCGTGAAACTGTGGGACGGTCTCAGCCAGGACCTCAACTACAACGTCATGTATTCGGCGCGCGGCGTGATGATGCTGGCCCACAATGTGCACGACGTGCAGGTGTTCAAGCGCCACATCCATGCCAACCGACTGAACGGCGTCGACAATGAATGGCTGACGCCGGAGCAGGCCAAGGAATACTGCCCGCCGCTCAATATCTCCAAGGATGCGCGCTATCCGGTCGTGGGTGCTGCGCTGCAGCGGCGCGGCGGCACGGCTCGCCACGACGCGGTGGCCTGGGGCTATGCGCGCGGCGCTTCGGCGCGCGGCGTGCACATCATCCAGAACTGCGAAGTCACCGGCATTCGCCGCGCGCCGAACGGTGCCGTCACCGGCGTCGAGACCTCGCGCGGCTTCATCGGCGCCAAGAAGATCGGCGTGGTTGCGGCCGGCCATTCCTCGGTGGTGATGGGCATGGCCGATGTGCGCATGCCGCTGGAAAGCTATCCGCTGCAGGCGCTGGTGTCCGAGCCGGTCAAGCCGGTGTTCCCCTGCGTGGTGATGTCGAACACGGTGCATGCCTATATCTCGCAGTCCGACAAGGGCGAGCTGGTCATCGGCGCCGGCACCGACCAGTATATTTCCTATTCGCAGACTGGTGGGCTCCATATCCTCAACCACACGCTCGACGCCATCTGCGAGATGTTCCCCATGTTCACGCGCATGAAGATGCTGCGTTCGTGGGGCGGCATCGTCGACGTCACGCCGGACCGCTCGCCGATCCTGGCCAAGACGCCGGTGCAGGGGCTCTATGTCAATTGCGGCTGGGGCACGGGCGGCTTCAAGGCGACGCCGGGCTCGGGCCACGTATTTGCCCACACCATCGCGCGCGACGAGCCGCACCCGATCAACGCGCCGTTCACGCTGGAGCGCTTCCGCACCGGCCGCCTGATCGACGAAGCGGCCGCCGCCGCCGTGGCTCACTGATTTTGTTTGAGCATGATCTTTTCCGAAAACCGGTTTCCATTTTTCGGGATCATGCTCTGAGGAAGGGACAAAAATGCTTCTCATCCGCTGCCCCTATTGCGAGGAAGAGCGTCCGGAACTCGAGTTCCGCAATGCCGGCGAGGCGCATATCGCACGCTCGACCAACATTGCCGCCGAGAGCGACGAGGACTTCGAAAAGTTCTTCTTCATCCGCTCAAATCCCAAGGGCATCATTTTCGAGCGCTGGCGCCACATCCATGGCTGCGCGCGCTTCTTCAATGCGGTGCGCGACACCGTCAGCGACAAGTTCGTGATGACCTACAAGGCTGGCGAGCCCAAGCCTGACCTGGCCAAGATCATGAAGACCGACAAGCCGGCGGCCGTGGCCGCCGAGGTCGACCCGCAGGAAGACAAAACCAAGAAGCCGGCCGCCAAGCGCGCCGCACAGAAGGGAGACGCGTGATGGCCGCCACGCACCGCATTGCAGGCCAGGGCCGACTGACCCCGGCAAAGACTCTGCGCTTCACCTTCGACGGCCAGCAGCTGACCGGCCTTGAGGGCGACACGCTTGCTTCGGCACTGCTCGCCAATGGCGTTCATCTGGTCGGCCGCTCGTTCAAGTATCACCGCCCGCGCGGCATTCTCTCGGCAGGCGCCGAGGAGCCGAACGCGCTGGTCGGCGTCGAGCGCGACGCCACCCGCAAGACGCCGAACGTCCGCGCGACCGTTCAGGAGCTCTATGACGGGCTGAAGGCGAATTCGCAGAACCGCTGGCCGTCGCTGTCCTTCGACGTCGGCGCGGTGAACGACCTTGCCTCGCCCATGTTCTCGGCTGGCTTCTACTACAAGACTTTCATGTGGCCGAAGGCGGCCTGGAAGAACTTTTACGAGCCGAAGATCCGCGAAGCGGCGGGCCTTGGCGTGGCGCCGGACCAGCCGGATTCCGACCACTATTCCGCGCGCTACGAACACTGCGACGTGCTGGTGCTGGGCGGCGGTGCCGCCGGCATCGCGGCGGCGCTTGCTGCGGCTGAAACCGGCGCGCGCGTGATCCTCGCCGACGAGCAGGCCGAATTCGGTGGCGCACTGCGCTTCGAAGCAGGTGCTGTGATCGACGGCGCCGATGGCTGGAGCTGGGCGCAGGCAACCGTGGCCAAGCTTGCGGCCATGGACAATGTGCGCCTGCTGTCGCGCACGACCGCCTTCGGCTACTACGCGCAGAACTTCGTCGGTCTCGTCGAGCGCGTGACCGACCATGTGGCAAGCCCCGACCGCGACCTGCCGCGCGAGCGCCTCTGGCAGGTGCGCGCCAAGCGCGTGGTGCTGGCCTCCGGCGCCATCGAGCGCCACATGGTGTTTGCCGATAACGACCGGCCGGGCGTGATGCTGGCCTCGGCCGCACGCACCTATCTCAACCACTACGGCGTCGCCGTCGGCAAAAATGTCGGCGTCTACACCGCCAACGACAGCGCCTATGCGGCGGCGATCGACCTCAAGAAGGCCGGCGTCAACATCGCGGCAATCGTCGACCTGCGCGACAACCCGTCGGGCGAGCTGGTCGAACAGGCGCGCGCGCTCAACATCGAGATCAATCACGGCCGCGCGGTCATCCGCACCGCCGGCCGCCTGCGCATCTCGTCCATGACCATCCAGCCCAAGAACGGCGGCGGCGAGCGCACCATTCCGGTCGACGCGCTCTTGATGTCGGCTGGCTGGACGCCTTCCGTGCATCTGTTCTCGCAGTCGCGCGGCAAGGTGGCTTTTGACGAGGAGACCAAGCGGTTCCTGCCCGGCGCCTATGCGCAAGACTGCGTGTCGGTCGGCGCCTGCAATGGCACCGACGGCCTCTCGGCCAGCGTTGAGGAAGCCTATGCGGCCGGCGCGAAGGCCGCCAAGGAAGCGGGCGTCAAGGCCGGCAAGGGTGCAAAGCCCAAGGTCGAGGCGAGCGAAAGCTGGTCGCGCGGCATGCTGGGCGCTGGCCCCGGCGCCGGCCCGGACACGACCGTAAAGGCTTTCGTCGACTTCCAGAACGACGTGACCGCCAAGGACATTCGTCTGGCCGTGCGCGAGGGCATGCGCTCCATCGAGCACGTCAAGCGCTTCACCACCAACGGCATGGCGACCGACCAGGGCAAGACGTCCAACATGCACGGCCTGGCGATCGCCGCCGAGACGCTGGACAAGCCGATTCCGCAGGTGGGCCTCACCACCTTCCGTGCGCCCTATACGCCGGTGACTTTCGGCTCGATCGTCAACCATGGCCGCGGCGCTCTGTTCGACCCGACCCGCAAGACGGCCATGCATGGCTGGGCCGAGGCGCATGGCGCAGTGTTCGAGGATGTCGGCCAGTGGAAGCGCGCTTGGTATTTCCCGAGGGCGGGCGAAGACATGCACGCGGCCGTCAACCGCGAATGCGTGACGGTTCGCAAGTCGGCCGGTCTGTTCGATGCCTCCACCCTCGGCAAGATCGAGGTGGTCGGCCCGGATGCGGCCAAGTTCATGGAACTGCTCTACACCAATCCGTGGGAGAAGCTGGAGCCCGGCCGCTGCCGCTATGGCATCATGCTGCGCGAAGACGGTTTCATCTATGACGACGGCGTGGTTGGACGCCTGGCCGCTGACCGTTTCCATGTGACGACGACGACGGGCGGCGCCGCCCGCGTCATGAACCATATGGAAGACTATCTGCAGACCGAGTTCCCGCATCTCAATGCCTGGCTGACCTCGGTGTCCGAACAGTGGGCGGTGATTGCCGTGCAGGGCCCGAACTCGCGCAAGATCATCGAGCCGCTGGTCGAGGGCATCGACCTGTCGGACGAGGCGATGCCGCATATGTCGGTGCGCGAAGGCAAGATCTGCGGCGTGCCGACCAGGCTCTTCCGCATGTCGTTTACCGGCGATCGCGGCTTCGAAGTCAACGTCCCGGCCGATTACGGCCAGGCGGTGTGGGAAGCGCTGTGGGCCGAGGGTCAGAAGCACGGCGCCTGCGCCTACGGCACCGAGGCGATGCACGTGCTGCGCGCCGAGAAGGGCTACATCATCGTCGGCCAGGACACTGACGGTACCGTCACCTGCAACGACGCCGGGCTCGACTGGGCAGTGGGCAAGAAGAAGACCGACTTCGTCGGCATTCGCGGCATGATGCGTCCGGACCTGATCGCCAAGGGCCGGAGGCAGCTCGTCGGCCTCAAGACCAAGGACCCGAAGGAGGTGCTGGAGGAGGGCGCACAGATCGTCGCCGATCCGAAGCAGCCGATCCCGATGAAGATGATCGGCCACGTCACCTCCAGCTACTGGTCGGAGAATTGCGGCCGCTCGATTGCGCTGGGACTGGTGGCCGGCGGACGCGACCGCGTGGGCCAGACGCTGTATGTGCCGATGCCCGACCGCACCATCGAAGTGGAAGTGACCGGCACCGTGTTCTTCGACGAGAAGGGAGAGCGCCTCAATGGCTAAGGCTGCAACCACCATCACCGCGGCGCGCGCGCCGGCCCAGGCTGGCCGCGACTTTTCCGCGAAAGGCGTCAAGCTCGCCGTGCTCGCGCCCGCCGAGCGCATCTCGCTGCGCGCGCCGGAAGCATCTATCGCAGCGCTTTCCAAGGCGCTGGGCGTGACGCTGCCGCAGAAGGCGAAGACCTCCGCCACCAAGGACGGCCGCACCGCGCTGCGGCTCGGCCCGGATGAATGGATGGTCATCGACGAGAAAGGCAATGATCCGCTGGCCGATTGCGCTGGCGTGAAACAGTTGCACTCGGCCGTTGGCATCTCGCACCGCAACGTCGCCATCTCGGTGACCGGCCCGGCGGCTGCGGCCTGCATCAATTCCGGTTGCCCGCAGGACCTGTCGCTGGCGGCATTCCCGGTTGGCGCCTGCTCGCGCACCATTCTGGGCAAGTCCGAAATCCTGCTGCTGCGCACGGCGGAAGATGCGTTCCGGGTCGAGTGCTGGCGCTCGTTCTCGGATTACGTCTTCACCTTCCTGGCCCAGGCGGCGACTGACGCGGCGGCCTAGAACCGCAAGGCATTCGCGAGGCAATGCAGCCCGCTCCTCTTTTCGAAGCGGGGCGGGCTTTTCGTTTCGGAACCTTCGATGGAACGCTGGCGTTTGCCTGAGGGAAATCGAGGTAGAACTTATGCCCAGATCATCAGTTCAGCATCCGAGCCACGGCGCGAAGAAATCGCCTGCCGTGCGCTCGCTCGAGCGCGAGCAGCGCTTGCGAGCGAAGAAGAGCAAGGAAGAACAGCTCCAAGAAGGTCTCGAGGATACTTTTCCGGCCAGCGATCCGATTTCGATCATTTCGAGCAGCATTCCCGGCGGCCCGAAGAAGCGCAAGCATTAGACGAAGCGGTTTGGCGTTTCGGACATGCGCCGCCAGAGACAGCGTGAAACAGAAAAACCCCGGCAGGTTGGACCGCCGGGGTTTTCGCTTTCGGCCTTGCTCGGGAAGACTTACTTGATCGCGTTGAGATCGACGCCCTTGGTATCCCGGATGAAGATCATGCCGATGATCAGCGACATCGCCGCGATCACGATCGGGTACCAGAGGCCATAGTAGATATCGCCCTTGAAAGCGCTCATCGCGAACACCGTTGCAGGCAGCAGGCCGCCGAACCAGCCGTTGCCGATGTGGTAGGGCAGCGACATGCCGGTGTAGCGGATGCGGGTGGGGAACATCTCCACCAGGATCGCCGCGATTGGCCCGTACACCATCGTGACGTAGAGCACGAGGATGAACAGGATGAGGATCGTCAGCGGCCAGTTCACCGCAGCGGGATCGGCGATCATCTTGAAGGCGCCGCTGCTGGCGATGGTATAGACCGGCATTTCGGTCGCGCTGCCTGCTTCTTCCGCAGTGATTGCCTTGCTGGCGATCAGGTCGGCCACCGGAACCATGGTCTTTTCGCCGGCGCGGATCGTGGCCGCATCGAGCTTCAGTTCGGGATTGGCGGCGACGAAGGCATCGAGCTTGACGTCGGGAACCTTCGAAGCCTCGCGGACCAGCGGATAGCCGGCGTCGTGCAGCGCGATGTTGACCGACTTGGCGAAGGCCGCCTGCTTGGCCTTGGCCTGGTCGCCCGCGGCGATGGCATCGAAGGATTCGGTGGTCTCGTCACCGATCTTCACCGTTGCCGGGGTGCCGGGCGCGGCAGTCGCCACGATGTCATAGGGCACTGAGTTGTTGGTCAGGAACGCGGTCGCGATATCGCAGGACGTGGTGAACTTCGCCGTTCCGGTCGGGTTGAACTGGAACCTGCAGTCGCCGGGCGCTGCGGTCACCGTTGCGCGGACGTTCTGCTGGGCGGTTGCCAGCGCCGGATTGGCGGCCCAGGTCAGCGCCTTGAACAGCGGGAAGTAGGTCACGACAGCGAGCGCAAGGCCCAGCATGATGATCGGCTTGCGGCCGATCTTGTCGGACAGCCAGCCGAAGACCACGAAGAAGATGGAGCCGATGGCCAGGGCGGTCGCGATCATGACGTTGACCGAATAGGCGTCGACCTTCAGCACGTTCTGCAAGAAGAACAGCGCGTAGAACTGGCCCGAATACCACACCACGGCCTGGCCGGCGGTAAGGCCGAGCAGCGCCAGCAGCGCGATCCTGGCGTTCTTCCACTGGCCGAAGGCTTCCTTCAGCGGTGCCTTGGAGCCCTTGCCCTCTTCCTTCATCTTCTTGAAGGCCGGCGACTCGTTCAGGGTCAGTCGAATCCAAACCGAGATGCCGAGCAGCAGCACCGAGATCAGGAAGGGCACGCGCCAGCCCCATGCCTTGAAGGCGTCGGCGCCGAGCCAGCTCTGGACGACCAGAATGACGACCAGCGACAGGAACAGGCCGAGCGTGGCCGTGGTCTGGATCCACGAGGTGTAGAAGCCGCGGCGGTCGTTGGGCGCATGCTCGGCCACATAGGTGGCGGCACCGCCATATTCACCACCCAGCGCAAGGCCTTGCAGCATGCGCAACACGATCAGGATGATCGGGGCGGCGATGCCGATGGACGCCGAGCCGGGCAGCAGGCCGACCAGGAAGGTGGACGAACCCATGATGAGGATGGTGACGAGGAAAGTGTATTTGCGGCCGACGAGGTCGCCGATGCGGCCGAACACCAGCGCGCCGAAGGGACGTACCAGGAAGCCGGCGGCAAACGCCAAAAGCACGAAGATGTTGCGCGTGGCTTCCGGATATTCGCTGAAGAACGCCGCGCCGATGAAGGCCGCCAGCGAACCGTAGAGATAGAAGTCATACCATTCGAAGACGGTGCCCAGCGAGGAGGCGAAGATGACCTTCTTTTCCTCCCGGGTCATGCTGCGTGGCGCCGAGCCGGCGCTTGCTGCAATTGTCATGTGTTTGTCCTCCCAAACGTTTCACCGCAGCCGCCGACACGCAAGTATTGCGCCCTCAGCCGGCCCATTTCGGTAGCGTTAATTTTACGCTTACGTTTGGAGAGAACCATCAATCCTTTGGTTTTATGACCTTAGTATAATGCCGGCAAAGCGGTTTGCGCCTCAGGCAGCCTCGTCGATCAGCGCAACGGCAAGCTGCGACAGGAGCGTTACTGCCTCGCCGTACGTCCTCGCCTTTTGCGGATTGGAGGCGTTGCCGTCGAGCGCGCGCCTGTAGACGCCCTGGCAGATGGCGGCGAGGCGGAAGAAGGAAAACGCGAGGCAGAAGGTCCAGCCGGGAATGCCGGTGAGTCCGCGACGACGGCAATAGGCGACGACATAGGCCTCCTCGCTCGGCAGGCCAAGGGCGGCGCGGTCGATGCCTCCCAGCCCACGGAAGCCCGAAGCATGCGGCAGGCGCCATTGCATGCACTGATAGGCGATGTCGGCGAAGGGGTGACCGAGCGTCGAGAGCTCCCAGTCGAGCACGGCCACCACCTTCGGCTCGTCTGGCGCGAAGATCATGTTGTCGAGACGGTAGTCGCCATGCACCAGCGCGTGCGCCCCGTCGTCGGCCGGCATGTTCCGCTCCAGCCAGCCGATCAGTGTGTTCATCTCGGTGATGGTTTCGGTTTCCGAGGCCCGGTACTGGGTGGTCCAGCGGGCGAGCTGGCGTTCGAAATAGCTGCCGGGCCTGCCGAAATCGCCGAGTCCGACCGGTTCGACATCGATGTCGTGAAGGGCCGCGAGCGTTGCGTTCATCGCATCGTAGATCGCGGCGCGTTCGGCGTTGGAGGCAATTTCAGGCAGTGCCGGATCCCAGAAGATGCGGCCCTCGACGAACTCCATGACGTAGAACATGCGGCCGATGGGCGATTCCTCGCCCGACAGGTGCAGCACCTTCGGCACCGGCACCGCGCTGCCTGCGAGCGCCCGCATGACGCGGTATTCGCGATCCACCTGATGCGCCGACTTGAGCAAGTGGCCCGGCGGCTTGGCGCGCAGGACGTAGCGGCCGCTTTGCGCCTTCATAAAGTAGGTGGGGTTGGACTGACCGGCACCAAACTTCTCGATTGCCTGGAGACCGTGAAATCCGGGGATTTCAGCCTCCAGATAGAGCGCAAGCGCCTCGGCATCGAGAAGGTTGGGATCGCTCATTCAGACCCCATCTTTGAGGGCTCGACGAACATCAGCGTCAGCCAGCGCGCGGTCAGCGCCGGCTTTATCGAGTTCTCGAGCTCGATCGTCACGTCATGGGTGATCTGGATCCAGCCGGATGGGCGCACCTTCACATCGGCAAGGAAGAAGCGGGTGCGGATGCGCGAACCCGTCTTCACCGGCGCGACGAACTTGATGTTCTCGAAGCCGTGGTTGATGCCCATGTCGCCGCCTTCCAGCGGCGGCACCGTCTCGTAAGCCATGGTCGACAGCAGCGACAGCGTCAGGAAGCCATGCGCGATGGTGCCGCCGAAGGGTGTTTCGGCAGCTGCGCGCTCGGGATCGCAATGGATGAACTGATGATCGTCGGTCGCATCGGCGAACTGGTCGATCATCTTCTGGGTGACGACGCGCCAGGGCGAAACGCCGACCTCGGTGCCGACGCCGGACAGAAGCTGGTCAATGGTTATCGGTTTCAAGCAAGCCGCCTTTTCAAATCATTCCGTGAAGGGCGGCAGGCCGTGCTGGACAGACTGTCCGCCATCAATGGGGAGGATGGCACCGGTGACATAGGCGCCAGCCCGGCTGCACAGATACAGCGTCGCGCCGGCAATGTCATCGGGCGCGCCGATCCTGCCCAGAGGAATGCGCGCGCCCATGCGCTCGGCCTTTTCCTCTGTGCCGACGGCAAAGGCCATCATGCGGCTGGGGAAGGGGCCGGGGGCAAAGGCATTGACGGTGACGCGCCGGCCGGCGAACTCGATCGCCAGCATCCGGGTGAGGTGGTGCACCGCGGCCTTCGACGCAGCGTAGGAATAGGCGCGGTCGGCGAAGGGCTGGGTGCCCATGATCGACCCGAGATTGATGACGCGGGCGGGGTCGGCCTCGCTCGCGGCCGCTTCCATCAGTGGCAGCAGTTCGCGCGTGAGATGGAAGATGGCGGTGAGGTTGACGTTCATCACCCTGGTCCAGGCGGCGTAGGGAAAGGTCTCGTAAGCCTCGCCCCAGGAAACGCCGGCATTATTGATCAGGATGTTCAAGGCCCCGGTACGACTCTTCACTTCCTCGGCAAGCGCCAGAATGCCGTTCTCCGTGCTCACGTCGGCGGCGAAGCCTTCGGCATGGCCGGGCGCGTCGAGCGCATTCAGTTCAGCCGCGACGCTCTCGCAATCGGCGCCTTTGCGCGAAGCGATCAGCGCGCGCGCGCCCGCCCGCACCAGCGCGGTTGCGGCCATGCGCCCGATGCCGGTGGCCGCACCCGTGACCAGCGCCGTCTTGCCCTCGACCGAAAACAGTTCCTCCAGATAGGACATCCGCCTTCCCCTTTGGCGCGCAGGCGCCTGCGTTGACAACCCGCCGGGTAGAATGTTCAGCTTTCGGGTGTCCGTAAAGACCCGGCGCGACGGCAGTGCCTGCGGCAGATGGCGACGCTTGCGGCACTCGGGCCCGGTTCAAGGGGAGGAAACGCGATGTCGGAGATGGCCCTTGGCATGACGGAGCGGCTGAAGCCGATCCACGAGCGCGTGGCACGCATGGTGCGGGACGAGATCATGCCGCTCGACGAAGAGTTCCTGGCCGAGGTCGGCCGCGGCGGCGATCGCTGGGGTTTTACGCCGCGCCAGGCTGAAATACTCGATAGCCTCAAGGCCAGGGCGCGCGAGCGCGGGCTGTGGAACTTCTGGCTGACCGACTCGACGCGCGGCTACGGGCTGACGACCGTGGAATACGCCTATCTCGCGGAGGAGATGGGCAAGGCGCATCTCGGCGCGGAGACGTTCAACTGCTCGGCGCCCGACACCGGCAACATGGAGGTGCTGGAGCGCTACGGCAATGCCGAGCAAAAACAGCGCTGGCTGGCGCCGCTGCTGGAAGGCAAGATTCGCTCGGCCTATCTGATGACCGAGCCGGACGTCGCCTCGTCGGACGCCACCAACATCGCCATGCGCTGCGAACGCGATGGCGGCCACTATGTGCTGAACGGCGAGAAATGGTGGGCGTCGGGCGCGGGCGATCCGCGTTGCAAGATCTACATCGTGATGGTTCGAACCGGCGGTGATGATGTGCCGAAGCATCTCCGGCATTCGATGGTGCTGGTGCCGGCCGACACGCCAGGCATTACCAAGCTTCGGGCCATGCTGGTCTATGGCGATGACGACGCACCGCACGGCCACATGCATCTGAGCTTCCAGAACGTGCGCGTCCCCGCATCGAACTTCATCCTCGGCGAGGGCAGGGGGTTCGAGATCGCGCAGGGCCGGCTCGGGCCGGGGCGTATCCATCACTGCATGCGCGCCATCGGCCAGGCCGAGCGGGCGCTGGAGCTGATGTGCACGCGCGCGCTGCGGCGCGAGGCGTTTGGCCGCAAGCTGGCGGAGCTGGGCGCGAATTTCGACATCATCGCCGAGTGCCGCATGGAGATCGAGATGGCGCGGCTGCTGTGCCTCAAGGCGGCGTGGATGATCGACCAGGGCGACGCACGCGCTGCGGCTCCCTGGATCAGCCAGATCAAGGTCGTCGCCCCACGCATGGCGCTGAAGGTGACCGACGAGGCAGTGCAGCTGTTCGGCGCGCAGGGCATCAGCCAGGATACGCCGCTGGCCCGCGCCTGGACGCATCTGCGGACGCTGCGGCTGGCCGACGGACCCGACGCCGTGCATCGCCGCCAGATCGCGCGGGCGGAACTGCGAAAATACACGCAGGAAAAGCTCTGAGCCTTTTGGAGCGCGGTGCGTTGTAGGGCAAGCTGGTTGGTCCCACAGTCAGACACGGAGTGTTGCCATGACCATTCCCTCGGAAATGAACGCGCTGCTCCTGACCGGCGACGGTTTTGCGGACAAGCCCTCTGGCCCGGTGCTGGAAGCAATGGAGCCCTATGTCGTGCCGGGGCGCATCGGCGTGCCGACGCCGAAACCCACGCAAGTGCTGATCAAGGTCAGCCTTTCGTCGATCAACCCGTCCGATGTGTCGTTCATCAAGGGGCAGTACGGCCAGCCGCGCGTGAAGGGTCAGCCGGCGGGCTTCGAGGGCGTCGGCACGGTGGTGGCGGCCGGCGACGATCCCGCGGCGCAGAAGCTGGTTGGCAAGCGGGTGGCCTTTGCCACCGGCACAAGCAACTGGGGCGCATGGGCTGAATATGCCGTGTCCGAGGCCGCCGCCTGCATCCCGCTGATCGACGGCGTGCGCGACGAGGACGGCGCGGCGATGATCATCAACCCGATCACCGCGCTGGCCATGTTCGATATCGTGCGCGAGGCGGGTGAGAAGGCCTTTGTCCTTACGGCCGGCGCAAGCCAGCTTTCGAAGCTTATGATGGGCGTGGCGCGCGACGAGGGGTTTCGTCCCATCGCCATCGTCCGGCGTGACGAGCAGATCCCGCTGCTCAAGCAGGCCGGCGCCGCCCATGGATTGAATTCCGAGGCGGCGGATTTCGGTAAATCGCTCAAGGAGGTGATGCAGGCGGAAAAGCCGCGCATTTTCCTCGACGCCCTCACCGGGCCCGTGGCCGGTACGATCTTCGATGCCATGCCAAGGCATGCGCGCTGGATCGTCTATGGCCGGATGGATCCGGCGACCACGCCCATCCCACAGCCCGGCCAGCTCATCTTCATGTACAAGCGCATCGAAGGCTTTTGGCTTGTCGAATGGATGCGGAGCACGCCGCCCGAGCGCAAGCTGCAGGCGATCATGGAAGCGCAGAAGCGCTTTGCCGATGGCCGCTGGGTAACCGACATCACTGCCATCGTGCCGCTTTCGGAGGCGATGAAGCGCGTGCCCGAAGAACTCGCCAAGCCGAACGGCAAGGTGCTTATCCGGCCGTGAAAACCCTCCCCCCTTGAGGGGGAGGGAAGGGCGTTACTCCGCTGGCTCAGCGCTGATGTAGGCGGCTTCCTGAAGCTCGCGCTTCAGGCGGGCCTCTTCCTCGATCTTCGGCGTGATGAAGCGGCCGAGCAGGAGGTAGGCGACCGGCGTGAGGAACAGCGTCGAGAGCGTCGCCATGCCGAGACCGCCGACGATCACCCAGCCCAGCGCAACGCGCGCTTCGGCGCCGGCGCCGGAGGCGAGCACCAGCGGCAGGCCGCCGAGCACGGTACAGATCATGGTCATCATCACCGGGCGCAGGCGGATGTTGGCAGCCTCCTCGATGGCCTCGCGCACGCCCATGCCGCGGTCGCGCAGCTGGTTGGCGAACTCGACGATGAGGATGCCGTTCTTGGCCATGATGCCCACCAGCATGACCAGCCCGATCTGGCTGTAGGCGTTGAGGCTGGTGCCGGTGAAGAGCAAGGCGAATACCGCGCAGGCAAGGCCGAGCGGCACCGTGGCCATGATGATGGCGGCGCTGACAAAGCTTTCGAACTGCGCGGCCAGGACCAGCACGATGATGATCAGCGCGAAGCCAAAAACCATCAGCATGCCGCTGTTGCTTTCGTTGAGGGTTGCTGCCTCGGCCAGCGGGATGATGCGGTTGCCGGGCTTCAGCAGCGGCGCCGCGATCTCCTGCGCGCGCTTGAGCGCATCGCCCAGCGCGAAATCGGAGCGCAGGTTGGAGGTGATCGCCACCGAGCGCATCTGCTGCTCGCGCGATAGCGAAGGCGGCACGGCGCGCTCGGTCAGCTTGGCGATGGTCGACATCGGGACGTAGCGGCCGTCGCCGGTGCGCATGAAGATGTTTTCGAGGTCGGTGGGATCGTTGATCGGATTGGTGGTCGACACCAGCTTCACGTCGTAGCTGCGATCGTCGATGAACACCTTGCCGACCTTGTTGCCGTCCAGAACCGCCTGGATGGCTTGCGCCAGGCCGGTGATGTCGATGCCGAGATCGGAGGCGCGCTCGCGGTCGATCTCGACCGAAAGCTGCGGTTGGGTGGCATCGTTGGAAAGCCGCGGTTGCTGGAAGCGCGGATCCTTCTCCATCTCGGCGATGATCTTGTTGGCCGTCTCGCCGAGCTGGGCGTAGTTGTTGCCGATGATGGCGAACTGCAGGCCACTGCCGGCGCCGCGAATGCCGAGGCTGTTGGGCGCGACCGGGAAGACGCGCACGCCGGGCACATTGGTCATCAGGCCGGTGATCTGGTTCATTATCTGCTGCTGGCTGCGGTGGCGCTTCTCCCACGACGCCAGCGACATGACCATGAAGCCCGTGTTGAAGGAGCCGTTCTGGCCGGCGCTGGCGAAGGTGCTTTCGATCTCGCCGGAATCGCGCAGCGGCTGGATCAGCTTCTCGATCTTGCTGATCTGCGCGGTGGTGTAGTCGAGGCTGACGCCCTGGGGCGCCGAAAGGCGCAGCATCACCATGGAGCGGTCTTCGAGCGGCGTCAGCTCCTGTCTGATCAGGCCGAAGGCGCCGTAAGCCACGCCGGCAAATAGCACCGAGACGATGACGACCAGAGCCGGCGCATTGAGGCAGGCCCGCAGGCAGCGCCGGTAGAGGCCGGAAAGCATGCCGCCCACGCGGCCCATGACCCCGGTGTGCTCATGCTCGCCCGAATGTCCGGCAAGCATGCGCGAAGCGAGCATGGGACAGAGCGACAGCGCAACGACGGCCGACAGCGAGACCGAAATCGCGAGCACGAAGCCGAACTCGCGGAACAGGCCGCCGGTCTGGCCGGGCAGGAAGGACAGCGGAACGAACACGGCGGCAAGCGTTGCCGTGGTGGCGATGACGGCAAAGAACACTTCCTGAGTGCCCAGCACCGCGGCCGCGCGTGGGCCCATGCCCTCGTTGCGGCGGCGCACGATGTTTTCCAGCACCACGATGCCGTCGTCCACCACCAGGCCCGTCGCCAGCACGAGCGCCAGCAGGGTCAGGATGTTGACGGAGAAGCCCGCGAGATAGATCGCGGCGATGGTGCCGATCAGCGCCACCGGCATCGCAAGCCCCGGAATGAGCGTTGCGCGCCAGTCGAGCAGGAACAGGTAGATGATCAAGAGCACGATCGACACCGACAGGATCAGCGCGATCTCCACCTCGTGCACCGCGCCCTTGACGAAGGTGGCGTCGTCGCTGGTGACGCGGATGTTCATGCCGGGCGGCAGCGTCTTCTGGATGCTGGCTGCGGCGGCGCGCACGCCTTCCGAGATGTCGAGCGTGTTGGATTGGGCGGCACGGATGATGCCGAGGCCGATGCCGGTCTTGCCATCGGAGCGAAGGGAGGATGCGCCGATATCCGGACCCATTGTCACGCTCGCCACGTCGCCGAGGCGCATGTTGCTGCCGATGATGATGCTTTCGAAGGCTTGCGGCGTCGTCACCTGCGCGGTGGTGCGCACGATGATACTCTGCGCATTCGTGCTCATGGCGCCCGAGGGCGTGTCGAGCGCGATCGAGGCGAGCGAATTACGGATATCGGCGATGGACAGACCGACGCTGGCGAGCTTGGTCTGGTCGACGTCGATGCGGAAGATCTTTTGGCGGTCGCCATAGGCCTGCACGTCGGCCACGCCTGGCACGGCCGAGAGCACGTCGACGATCTGGTCCTGGACCAGCACGGTCATATCCTCGACAGACATGCTGTCGGAGGTCACTGCCAGCCGCATCACCGCGTCGGAATTGGCGTCGGCCTTGACGATGGTTGGCGGGTCGGCGTCCTCGGGCAACTGGTTGGTCACGCGGCCGACCGCGTCGCGCATGTCGGAGGCGGCGACGTCGAGGTCGACGCCGTCGTTGAATTCGACGGTGACGCGGCTGCGCCCGTAGGAGGAACTGGAGGAGATCGACTTGACGCCGCTGACGCGGGAGACCGCACCTTCGAGCGTGGCGGTCAGCTCGCGGTCGATGGTTTCGGCCGCGGCGCCGGTGTAGTTGGTGGTGATGGTGATGACCGGACGGTCGACATCCGGTAGCTCACGCACTTCGACGCCAAAGAAGGCGGCAAGCCCGGCGACAGCGATCAGCGTGTTGATGACGAAGGCGAGAACGGGACGACGCACGAAGAGCGCGGTGCTGCCCCCGTCTTCGCCCCCCTGGTTGATTTCACTCATTCGGCTGCCCCCGCTCACGAGCCGCTGCCGGCAGGCGCGGCCGGAGCCGTGGCGCTGGTGAGAAGCACGTCGCCGCCCTCGCGCACGACATGAATGCCTTCGGTGACGACAAGGTCGCCTTCCGCAAGCTTGGCATCGACCAGAACGGCCTCCGAGTTGCGCTGGACGATCTGGACGGGCGTGCGCTTGGCCTTGCCATCGCGGATGGCCCAGACGAACGGACCCTCAGTGCCCCACTGGACCGCGAGCGGGTCGACCGAGGGATAGGTGTCACCCGGAAAACCCATCACGACCTGGAAGGACATGCCGGCGCGCAGCGTGTCGCCCGGATTGTCGATGCGGGCCTGAACCCGCAAGGTGCGGCTCTTTTCATCGAGGCGATTGTCAACGGCGCTGACCTCGCCCTTAAAACTCTGGCCCGGCCGCGCCACCAGCGAAGCGGTCAGCGGCGCGCCGACCTTGACGGTACCGGCAAAGCGCTCCGGCACCCAGAAATCGACGATGATGGACGAGCGGTCGTCGATGGTGGCAACCGTCGTCTGCGTGGTCACGTAGTTGCCGGCCTCGATCGGCAGGATGCCGATGACGCCTGCGATCGGCGCCAGGATGGAGCGGTGCTCGAGCTGCAATTCGGCGTCGCGCTGGGCGAGCTTGGCATTGTTGAGCGCGACATCGGCATCGGCCAGCTGCACGACGCTTGCCGCATTCGACTGGCGCAACGTCTTGGTGCGTTCGTATTTGCCTTCGGCGTCCGAAACGGCCAGCTTGGCGCGCTCGAGCGCGATCTCCTCGGTCTGCGAATCGAGCTTTGCAATTACCTGGCCGGCCTTCACCAGAGTTCCGGAGGTGACCGTCAGCTCGATCATGCGGCCCGCCTCATAGGGCGTGACAGCCACGGTCGCATTGGCGCGGCCGGTGCCGATCGCCTGCATGCGGTCATTGATGGTTGCGGCCTTGACGGTCGCCGTCACCACGGCGGTCTGCGGGGCGGCGCTGCCGCTGGCGGGCTTGCTGGCCTGGGAGCCCGCGTCTCGCGGCGTTGCCGCATCCGCCCATTCTATGCCCCAGCGGGCAAGGATTTCGGGGGCGCCGGGGAAAAACCGCACCCATGCTGCTGCTGCCACGGCAAGAAGAACAATGGCAAAAACAATTTGTTTCCAGGCAGCCATAGGCACTCCGGGTCTTTCAATACGTTATTTTGCGTTTGCCCCGCTTTCCGCGTCCCGAGGAAGGCCAGGGCTTATCGTCGGTGCGAGGCACCGTAAGGCCAATACAGCGCCTTTATGACGATTTGCCGGCACCCGCGCACCTTAAATATCTGTAACGATTCCCGGCGGGCGAGCTTAACGCTTTGTAAACGAATGATTTTGCCGAGAAGAGCTTGCGGCTAGCGCAATTCTTCCATCTCGCGGATGCGCCTCGCGCTCTCGGCTTCCATTGCGCGGGTCAGCTCGCCAATCAGCGTCTCGGCCATGACGAAAAGGGCGGCAGACGAGTCCCACGACGAGGGAACGGCCGTGCGGCCGGCGATGACGTGACGAGCAAAACGCGCGATCGGCGACAGCCACTGGTCGGTGAACAGGACGATCTCGACCCCGCGCGCATGCGCCTTCTCGGCAAGGCGGATCAGGCTCTCCTGATAGCGGCGAATGTCGAAGATCAGGAGCACGTCGCGCTTGCCCATGTCGATCAGCCGGTCGCGCCAGGTGCTTTCCTGGCCGGTCAGGTGGAAGACATTGGAGCGCACGATGGTGAGATGCGCGGCCATGTAATGGGCGATCGGATCGGTGAAGCGGCCGCCGATCAGGAAGATCTTCGCGCGCGGATTCGCGAGGCGTGCGACGATCTCGCTGATCTGCTTTTCCGAGACATGGCGAAACGTCTCGTGAATGTTGTTGAGCGTGGCTTCCAGCACTGGCGAGGTCTTGCCGCTGTCGGGCGAGGGGGCGGTGACGGTGCGCGTCAGCGGCGATTGCAGCTGTGCGGCCAACTCGTCCTGCAGCGCGGCCTGGAACTCCGGATAATTGTGAAAGCCGAGGCGCGAAACGAAGCGCAATATGGTCGGTGAGCTCACGCCGGCCTGCTGGGAAAAGTCGGCGACGGTCTTGAGGCCGATCACCGGATAGTTGGCAACCAGCGTCTGCGCCGCGCGCCGCTCGCCGGCCGGCATGGCGTCGATGCGTTCCGCAATCAGCTCGGCGATGCTCGATGCCATGGTGCCTCTCCATTTTCTGCCGTGCCGAAGCACAAACTCATTTGACAAAGTTCCGGAATGTGTATGAAATCATCCACGAAGACGCAAAGAAATAAAATTCGTAACATACGGTACGGCGTCTTGGAGGGGGATTTCGAGCAATGGGAACTGCTCAACCCGCACTTGAGGAGGCATTTGCGCCCGTCCGCGTCAGCCGGCGGAGCGGCGCCAGCCCTTATGTGCTTGTCTGCGACCACGCGTCGAATTTCATACCCGATCGGTTCGGCACGCTCGGCCTCGACGGTTCCGAGCTGACGCGTCACATCGCCTGGGACCCCGGCGCGCTGCCGGTGGCGAGCCGCATGGCCGAGGCGCTCGATGCGACGCTGATCGAGTCTTGCGTTTCGCGCCTGATCATCGACTGCAACCGGCCGCTCGATGCGCCCGACCTGATCTCGCCGGTCAGCGAAACGACCGCGGTGCCCGGCAATGCGGACCTTTCCGAAGTTGCCCGGCAGGAGCGCATATCCGCTTCCTGGCAGCCGTTCCACGACGCGATCGCGGATGTGGTCGCCGAGAGGCTGGCCAAGGGGCGCGAGACGCGACTGGTTTCCGTCCACTCCTTTACGCCGGTCTACAAGGGGGTCGACCGCCCCTGGCACATCGGCATCATCCATGACGAGGACGACAGCCTCGCCGGGCCGATGATCACGGCGCTGCAAGGCGTGATCGGCCTGGAGGTCGGCGTCAACCAGCCCTATTCGCCGGCCGACCGCGTCTACTACACGCTCGAGCGGCATGGCCGCGCGCAGGACCTGGCCTGCGCTATGATCGAAATCCGCAACAACGAAATCGCCGACGAGGCCGGCCAGCGCAAATGGGCCGACCTTTTGTCCGCAATCCTGGCCGGCGCGAAACCGGCCAATCGCCGCCAAGCCGGCTCATGAAAACCGCAACGGGAAGGCCTTGAGGGGAAAACGACAGTGCCTGAAGCGTTGAAGTCCTATGTTCGATATGTCGATGCGCTCAACCATCGGGTTGGCCGTGTCGCCATGTATCTGATCTTTCCGATGGCGGGGATCCTGCTCTACGCAACGATCTCGCGCGCTGTCTTCGGCATCCCGGTCAACTGGGTGCTGGAAACGTCCCAGTTCATCCTCTCCGCCTACTATCTGCTCGGCGGGGCCTATTCGATGCAGCTCGACTCGCATGTGCGCATGGACCTGTTCTATGGCCGGCTGTCGCCGCGCAACAAGGCGGTGACGGATGCCTTCACCATCCTGTTCGTGCTGTTCTATCTCGGGGTACTGCTGCTCGGCGGCATTTCCAGCACCAACTACGCCATTACCTTCGGTCAGAAAAACTACTCGGCCTGGGCGCCGCCGCTGTGGCCCATCAAGATCTTCATGACCGCCGGCATCTTCCTGATGCTGCTGCAGAGCATATCCAGCCTGATCAAGGACATCGCCATAGTTCGCGGAAAGCCGATCGCATGAGCTCGGAATTCATCACCCTCTTCATGTTCGGCACCATGATGGTGCTGCTGTTCACCGGCCAGCGCGTGTTCGGTGTCATCGGCTTCGTGGGCGCCGCGGCCGCACTGTGGCTGTGGGGGAAGGGCTCGTTCGAGATGCCCTTCAACGCCAGCTTCCAGGTGCTCAACTGGTACCCGCTGATCACGGTGCCGTTCTTCATCTTCATGGGCTACATGCTGTCGGAGTCCGGCATCGCCGGCGAGCTCTACCGGCTGTTCCATGTCTGGTTCGGGCCGATCCGCGGCGGCCTGGCGCTCGGCACGATCGGCCTGATGGTGCTGATCGCGGCATTGAACGGCCTTTCCGTGGCCGGCATGGCGATCGGTGCCACGATCGCGCTGCCGCAGTTGCTCAGGCATAACTACGACAAGGTCATGGTCACCGGCGTGATCCAGGCCGGCTCTTCGCTCGGCATCCTGATTCCGCCCTCCGTCGTGCTGGTGCTCTACGCCATGATCGCCCGCCAGCCGGTGCTGCAGCTCTGGCTCGCCGGTGTCGGCCCGGGCCTGATGATGGCGGCCATCTTCGCCATCTACATCTACGTCCGCTGCCTCATCAATCCGGAGATCGGCCCGGCATTGCCGGCAGAGGAACGCGCGAGCATCACCTGGGCGGAGAAGTTCTCTCTGCTGCGCAAGGGAATTATCCCGCTCGCCATCTTCGGCATCATGATGGGCCTGTTCCTCACCGGCACCACCAGCCTGGTGGAAAGCTCGGTGGTGGGGGCCGTGCTGGCCACCCTTGCCGCGTGGGTCACCGGCAATCTCAACCGCAACGTGATGGAACTGTGCACGCGCAACACGTTGACCATCAGCTGCATGTTCATGTGGATCATCCTGGCTGCGCTGTGCTTCAGCTCGGTCTATGACGGGCTGGGCGCGGTCAAGGCGGTGAAGACGCTGCTGCTGGAGACCTGGGATCTCAGCCCCTGGGAAATCCTCATCATGATGCTGGTGTCGTTCCTGATCATGGGAACGTTCCTGGACGACACCGCCATGCTGGTGATCGTGGCGCCGCTATACATTCCGCTCATCATCAGCCTGGGCTTCAACCCGATCTGGTTCGGCGTGCTCTACACCATCACGTGCCAGATCGCCTACATCACTCCGCCCTTCGGCTACAACCTGTTCCTGATGCGCGCCATGGCACCGCCCGAGATCACGCTGCTCGACATCTACCGCTCCATCATCCCGTTCTTCTTCCTGATGGTGCTGTCGCTGATCATCATCATGGTGTTCCCGCAGATCGCGCTGTGGCTGCCTGAATATTACACGGCACACTGACGGGAGCGGAACATGAGAGGGGACCCAGACAAGAAGCAGTGAACAGGAGAGGAAAGGCCGTCGGAGGGTTCGGCGCGCTCCGGCCAAGAGGGTGAATAATCAAGCCGAAAGCACAATGGGAGATTGTGAGATGAACGACCGCATAAAGATCAGCAAACGCGACTTCTTCAAGAAGGCGGGTGCCGTGACGGCCGGCGCGGTGGGCGCGTCAACGCTCGCCATGCCGTATGTGCGGGCGCAGAGCCCGATCAAATGGCGGCTCCAGACCTATGCGGGTCCGGCGCTGGCCGAGCATGTGTGCAAGCCCGCCGTGGACGCCTTCAACAAGGCGGCAAATGGCGAGATGGTGATCGAGATGTACACTGCGGACCAGCTGGTGCCGCAGGGCGAACTGTTTCGCGCCGTGCAGGCGGGCACGCTGGACGCCGCCCAGAGCGACGACGACTCGGCGGCAGCACCCGTCGACGTTGCCGTGTTCGGCGCCTACTTCCCCTTCGCCTCGCGCTACAGCCTCGACATCCCGACGCTCTGGGAATGGTACGGCCTCAAGGAGATCTGGCAGGAAGCCTATAGCGAAGTGCAGGGCGTGACCTGGCTGAGCGCCGGTTCGTGGGATCCCTGCAACTTCGCCACCACCAAGCCGATCCGCTCGGTCGAAGACCTCAAGGGCCTGCGCGTCTACATGTTCCCGACCGGCGGCCGCTTCATGCAGCGCTTCGGCGTGGTTCCGGTCTCGCTGCCTTATGAAGACGTGCAGGTGGCGATCCAGACCGGCGAGCTCGACGGCATCTGCTGGTGCGGCATCACCGAGTGCTACACCGTCGGCTGGGCCGACGTGACCAAGTACTACCTCACGAACAACATCTCGGGCGCCTGGGCAGGCTCGTTCTTCGCCAACACCGAGAAGTGGAACGCGGTGCCGGATCATCTGAAGCAGCTGTTCCAGATGGCGATGGACACATCTCACTACTACCGCCAGCACTGGTACTGGTGGGGCGAGGCGCACTACCGCACCACCGGCGGCAAGTACGAACTCACCACCATTCCCGGTGCCGAGTGGAAGACGGTCGAAGACGAAGCGCAGAAGTTCTGGGACGACATCGCATCCCAGAGCCCGCGCTGCGCCAAGGTGGTCAAGATCCTCAAGGATTACCGCGAGACCATGGAAAAGGCCGGCCCGCCCTATCGCTACGCCTGAGCGGCGCCAATCCGCAATGCACTCAGCCCGGCCGCGTCAGTTGGCCGGGCTCACCCGTTGAAGCAAAGATTGTTGAAACACTGATGCGGCCGCGTTGGCGGCGGAGTAGAAAATGGCCGGAAATCTTTCATTCGATCAGTTGAAGAAGGCAGTGGCAGAGAACGAGATCGACACGGTTCTCGCTTGCGCCGTCGATATGCAGGGCCGTCTCATCGGCAAACGCTTCCTGGCCCGATATTTCGTCGATTCCGCGCATGACGAGACGCATGGCTGCAATTACCTCCTGGCCGACGACATCGATATGGAGCCGGTGCCGGGCTACAAGGCGGCCAGCTGGTCGAAGGGCTATGGCGACTTCGTCATGAAGCCGGACCTTGCCACGCTGCGATATGTGCCGTGGCTGGAAAAGACGGCGCTGGTGCTGTGCGACGTGCTCGATCACCACGACCATGCCGACCTGTCGCATTCGCCGCGCGCCATTCTGCGCCGCCAGGTGAAGCGCCTGCAGGAGCGCGGCTATCTCGCTTATTTCGCCTCGGAACTCGAATTCTACCTGTTCAGCGAAACCTATGACAGCGCGCGCGCCAAGCATTGGCAGAGCCTGCAGACCGCCTCTCCCTATATCGGCGACTACCTGATCGGCATCACCACCAAGGAAGAGCCCTATATGCGCAAGCTGCGCAACGACATGGAGGCGGCGGGTATCCCGATCGAGAACTCCAAGGGCGAGTGGGGCCCCGGCCAGGAAGAGATCAACGTCCGCTACGCCGAAGCGCTGGAGATGGCCGACCGCCATGTCATCCTGAAGAACGGTGCCAAGGAAATCGCCGAGGGCATGGGGCAGGCAGTCAGCTTCATGGCCAAGTACAATTACGGCCTTGCCGGCAATTCGAGCCACATCCACAACTCGCTGTGGAGCGCGGACGGCGCAACGCCGCTGTTCTTCGACAGACAAGGCGAGTACGGCATGACCAAGCTCGGCCACCAGTGGGCCGCCGGCCAGCTGAAATATGCCAAGGAATTCACCTGGTTCCTGGCGCCCTACGTCAATTCCTACAAGCGCTTCCAGGCGGGCACCTTTGCGCCGACCAAGATCATGTGGAGCGAGGACAACCGCACCGCCGGCTTCCGCCTCTGCGGCATGGGTTCGAAGGGCGTGCGCATGGAGTGCCGCATCGGCGGCGCCGATCTCAACCCGTATCTCGCCTTTGCGGCGCTGATCGCGGCGGGTCTTGCCGGCATCGACGAGAAGCTCGAGCTGCAGAAGCCTTTCGTGGGCGACGCCTATCAGGCAGCCGAACTGCCCGAAATTCCCAAGACGCTTCGCGGCGCCATCGAGACGCTGGAGAAATCGACAATGCTGCGCGAGGCCTTCGGCGAGGATGTGATCGGCCACTATCTGCACACCGCCCGCTGGGAGCAGCTCGAATATGACCGCCGCATCACCGACTGGGAGCTGCACAGAGGCTTCGAGCGGTACTAATCTCGGCGCCGCCGCGAGCGGCGGCGCCCGTGACCACCCGCATTTCGCATGAAGAAGGACTGAAACCATGACCGAGACGGTCAAGCTCAAATCCCCCATCGACGGCTCGATCTATGCCGAGCGTCCGATTGCCACCGACCAGACGCTCAACGCCGTGGTCGAGCGCGCACGTGCCGCGCAGGTCGCCTGGGCGCAGACGTCCATTGCCGAGCGCGGCAAATACATGCTCGCCTTCCTCGAAGCCCTGGTGGCGATGACCGACGAGATCGTGCCCGAGATCGCCTGGCAGATGGGCCGTCCCACCCGCTATGGCGGCGAGTTCGGCGGCGTGAAGGAACGAACCAACTACATGGTCGAGATCGCCGAGCAGGCGCTGAAGCCGGTCATGGCCTCGAACCCGAAGGACGGTTTTCGCCGCTATGTGAAGCGCGACCCGCTCGGCGTCGTCATGGTAATCGCGCCGTGGAACTATCCCTATCTCACCGCGGTCAACACCATCGTTCCGGCGCTGATGGCCGGCTCCACCGTCATCCTCAAGCATGCGGCGCAGACGCTCGTCGTGGGCGAGCGCTTCCAGCAGGCCTTCGACAAGATCGGCCTGCCCAAGGGCGTGTTCCAGAACGTCGTGCTCAACCATGCGCAGACCGAAAAGCTGCTCGGCTCCGGCAAGATTGACCACGTCAACTTCACCGGCTCGGTGGCGGGCGGCAAGGCGATCGAGCGGGCCGCGGCCGGCACCTTCATGACCATGGGCCTCGAGCTCGGCGGCAAGGACCCGGCCTATGTGCTGCCCGACGCAAAGCTCGACCACGCCATCGCCAATCTGGTGGACGGCGCCTTCTACAATTCGGGCCAGTGCTGCTGCGGTATCGAGCGCGTCTATGTGCATGAGAAGGTCTATGACGATTTCGTCGAAGGCTTCATCTCGGTGACCAAGGACTATGTCGTCGGCAACCCGCTCGACCAGTCGACCACCATGGGGCCAATGGCGCAGGCGCGCTTTGCCGACTTCATTCGCGAGCAGAAGGCCGAAGCGCTGCGCAAGGGCGCGGCCGCGCACGTCAACATGAAGGTCGACCAGGACACCGCCGGCTCGCCCTATCTGGCGCCCGAGGTGCTGACCAATGTCGACCACCAGATGAGCGTCATGCGCGAGGAGAGCTTTGGGCCCATCGTCGGCATCATGAAGGTGCGTAACGACGAGGAAGCCATCGCGCTGATGAACGACAGCCCCTATGGCCTCACCGCCTCGATCTGGACCAGCGATGTCGAGCACGCCGTCTCGCTGGGCGACCGCGTCGAGACCGGTACCGTGTTCATGAACCGCTGCGACTATCTCGATCCGGCACTCGTGTGGACGGGCGTGAAGGACACCGGTAAGGGCGCCGCCCTTTCGGCCATCGGCTACGAGAACCTGACGCGGCCGAAGTCCTTCCACCTGCGCGAACAGATTTGATCCGAAAGAGAATTCGATGTCTAAACTCGTTTCCAAATGGAATTATCCCACCACCGTCCGCTTCGGGGCCGGGCGTATTTCTGAGCTGCCGGACGCGCTGGCCGCGACCGGCATCAAGAAGCCGCTGTTCGTCACTGACCCGGGCCTGGCCAAGCTGCCGGTCGTCGCCTCGACGCTGAAAATCCTCGATGACGCCAAGATCCCTTACGGCGTCTTCTCCGATGTGAAGCCCAACCCGGTGGAATCGAATCTCACTGCCGGCATCGCCGCCTTCAAGGCAGGCAAGCATGACGGCGTCATCGCCTTCGGCGGCGGCTCGGCGCTCGATCTCGGCAAGCTGATCGCCTTCCAGGCCGGTCAGACCCGTCCGGTCTGGGATTTCGAGGATATCGGCGACTGGTGGACCCGCGCCGACGCGGACGCCATCGCCCCGATCATCGCCGTGCCGACGACGGCCGGCACGGGTTCGGAAGTCGGCCGCGCAGGTGTCGTGACCCATGAGGCGACGCACACCAAGAAGGTCATCTTCCATCCGAAGATGCTGCCGGCCATCGTGATCGCCGATCCGGAACTGACCACCGGGATGCCGCCCTTCATCACCGCCGGTACCGGCATGGACGCCTTCGCCCACTGCCTGGAAGCCTATTGCGCGCCCGGCTACCACCCGATGGCCGACGGCATTGCTGTGGAGGGCATGCGTCTCGTGCTCGAGAACCTGCCCAAGGCCTATGCCAACGGCAAGGATCTGACCGCGCGTGCGCACATGATGAGCGCGGCCGCCATGGGCGCCACCGCCTTCCAGAAGGGGCTCGGCGCGATCCATTCCATGTCGCATCCGATCGGCGCGCTCTATGACACCCATCACGGCATGACCAACGCCGTCTTCATGCCCTATGTGCTCGCCTTCAACCGCGAGGCGATCGAGGACCGCATCGTGCGGCTCACCGGCTATCTCGGCATCAAGGGCGGCTTCGACGGGTTTGCCAAGTCGGTGCTCAAGCTGCGCAAGGAACTCAAGGTTCCGCACACCCTGCCTGAGCTCATCAAAGGGCTCGACATGGACAAGAAGCGCAAGACGCTGATTGCCGACATGGCGGTGGTCGATCCGACCGCCGGCGGCAATCCGGTGAAGCTCACCAAGAAGGCGGCGTCGACGCTGCTCGACAACGCTATCGAGGGGACTCTCTAAGCCATAATGCAATAAATGAGGGGAGGGGTAATGCGGGACTGGCAGTCAGAAAAATCATTAGCCGGAAAACAACCGGCGACGATTGCCAGTCCTGCGGAAAAGTAGTTAGATTTTGCTGCTCGGGGGGAGTCCGAGGGGCAGGTTTTCACATAACTGTCATCAAATCGAGATAACCGCATCGCAGGCGTCGCAGGGCGTCAGTCAAACGGAGAGAGATATGTTCAAGTTCACGGGGAAGATCCTTTCCCTCACTGGCGCGGCCCTTATGGTGACCACGGCTATCGGCTCGGCGCAGTCGATGGACGAACTGGTCAAGGCTGCGAAGGAAGAGGGCCAGCTCACCACGATCGCTTTGCCGCATGACTGGTGCGGCTACGGCGAAGTCATCGCCGGCTTCAAGGCCAAGTATCCTGAAATCACCGTCAACGAGCTCAACCCGGATGCCGGCTCGAGCGACGAAGTCGAGGCCATCAAGGCCAACAAGGACAATAAGGGCCCGCAGGCTCCTGACGTCATCGACGTCGGTCTCTCCTATGGCCCGCAGGCCAAGGCCGATGGCCTGATCCAGCCCTACAAGGTGTCGACCTGGGACTCGATCCCTGACAGCGCCAAGGATGCCGACGGCTACTGGTACGGCGACTATTACGGCGTTCTCTCCTTCATGGTGAACAAGGACCTGGTCAAGAACACTCCGGCCGACTGGGCTGACCTGCTGAAGGACGAGTATGCCAACTCGATCGCCCTTGCCGGCGATCCGCGCGCCTCGAACCAGGCCATCCAGGGCGTCTACGCCTCCGGTCTCGCCGCTGGTGGCGCCGATGCTGCCTCGGCTGCCGAGAAGGGCCTCGGCTTCTTCAAGGAACTGAATGCCAAGGGCAACTTCGTGCCGGTCATCGGCAAGCCCGCCACGCTGGCTCAGGGTCAGACGCCTATCCTGATCAACTGGGACTACAACGCGCTTTCCGGCCGTGACAACCTGAACAACAACCCGCCCGTCGAGGTCGTCGTTCCGAAGTCGGGCGTCGTCGCCGGCGTCTACGTGCAGGCGATCAGCGCCTACGCGCCGCACCCGAACGCAGCCAAGCTGTGGATGGAGTATCTCTACTCCGACGAAGGCCAGATCGGCTGGCTGAAGGGCTATTGCCACCCGATCCGCTTCAACGATCTCGCCAAGAACGGCAAGGTCCCGCAGGAACTGCTCGACAAGCTGCCGCCGGCCGCTGCCTATGAGAAGGCCGTGTTCCCGACGCTCGACGACCAGGGCAAGGCCAAGGAAGAGATCACCAAGAACTGGGATTCGGTGGTCGGCGCCAACGTTCAGTAATCAACGCAATTCCGGGCGGCCGTTCAGGCCGTCCGGACCTTTCCGGATATAGCGCCGCATGACAGACGCAACCTTTTCCGATCCGGCCGCTGCCCGGCAATCCGTTCCGCCGGCGCGGGCGGGTGGCTTGAGGCTGCCTCTACAGTGGCTGGGCGTTGCCCCCTTCTTCATCTTCGCATTGATGTTCCTGATCTTCCCGACCTTCTATCTGGTCGTGGGCGCCTTTCAGAACGATCAGGGTGAATTCACGCTTGCGAACATCGCGTCGCTGCTCCAGCCGTCCATTCTGGCGGCCTACTGGATTTCCATCCGCGTGAGCCTGGCGTCGGCCGTGCTCGGCGCGCTGGCGGGCCTCGCCATTTCCATCGCCATCGTCCGCGGCGGCCTGCCGCGCTGGGTCCGCTCCGCCACGATGACGTTCTCGGGCGTTGCTTCGAATTTTGCCGGCGTGCCGCTGGCCTTCGCCTTCCTCGCCACGCTCGGCCGGCTCGGACTGGTCACCGTGCTGCTCAGAACCTGGTTCGACATCAATATCTACGGGCTCGGCTTCAATATTCTGTCCTTCGCGGGACTGACGCTGACCTATCTGTTCTTCCAGATTCCGCTGATGGTGGTCATCATCACGCCCGCCATCGACGGCTTGAAGAAGGAATGGGGCGAGGCCGCCGCCACGCTGGGGGCCACGCAGGTGCAGTTCTGGCGGATGGTGGTGATCCCGGTGCTGTGGCCGAGTTTTCTCGGCACCGTCATCCTGTTGTTCGCCAACGCCTTCGGTGCCATCGCCACGGCCTATGCGCTGACCGGTTCGTCGCTCAACATCGTCCCGATCCTGCTCTATGCGCAGATCCGCGGCGACGTTCTGCACAACCCGCATCTCGGCTATGCGCTGGCCTTCGGTATGATCTTCATCACCGGTCTTGCCAACGTCTTCTACATCTGGTTCCGCACTCGCAGCGAGAGGTGGCTCAAATGAAGCCTAGCCGTTTCTGGGCCTGGCTCACCTTTGCGCTGGGGGCCGCCTATTTCTTCATTCCGTTGATCGCGACGTTCGAATTCTCGCTACGCATGCGCCGCGGCGAGTATTCCTTCGACGCCTATCGCGTTGTGTTCGGCGACGTGCGCTTCCAGGAGACATTCGCCTATTCGACGATCATCGCCTGCTTCACCATCGTCATCGGTGTCCTCCTGGTGGTGCCGACGGCATATTGGATCAGGCTGCGCATGCCACAGATCCGGCCTGTGGTGGAGTTCATCACCTTGTTGCCGCTGATCATCCCGGCCATCGTCATCGTCTTCGGCTATATCCGCATGTACGGCTCCAACTCGCCGCTGCCGTTCCTGGCGACGACACGTGGAACCGACGTCTTGCTGATGATCGGTTATGCCACGCTGGCGCTGCCCTATATGTACCGCGCCGTCGACACCGGCCTGCGCACAATCGACGTGCGTACGCTGACCGAGGCCGCGCAGGTGCATGGCGCCGGCTGGACGACGATCATTGTCCGCATCATCCTGCCCAATGTGCTGATTGCGGTACTGTCGGGCGCGTTCCTGACCTTTGCGATCGTCATCGGCGAATTCACAATGGCCAGCCTGCTCAACCGCCCGGCATTCGGTCCGTATCTGCAGAATATCGGCGCCAATCGCGCCTACGAGCCGGCGGCGCTTGCGGTCATTTCCTTTGCCATCACCTGGGGCTGCATGTCGGTGATCCAGGTTCTCGCACGGTTTGCGCCGAAGTCGGCGAACAACCCAAATTGATCTGAAAGACGAAGATGTCCGAAACATTTCTCAGTATCCAGGGTGTCCGCAAGGCTTTCGGCCAGACGACCGTGGTGAAGGACTTCAACCTCGAAGTGGCCCGCGGCGAATTCGTTTCCTTCCTCGGGCCCTCGGGCTGCGGCAAGACGACGATGCTGCGCATGGTGGCCGGGTTCGAGGAGCCGACGGCCGGCCGTATCATGATCGGTGGCAAGGACGTCACCAACCTCAAGCCTAACCAGCGCAACATCGGCATGGTGTTCCAGGCCTATGCGCTGTTCCCGAACCTGACCGTTTCGCAGAACATCGGCTTCGGCCTCAAGGTGGCCGGTGCGTCGAAGGCCGAAATCACCGACCGCGTGAAGGAGATGCTCAGCATCATCAAGCTCGAAGGCTTCGGCGACCGTTACCCCTACCAGCTGTCCGGCGGCCAGCAGCAGCGCGTGGCCCTGGCCCGCGCGCTGGCGCCCAAGCCAAAAATCCTGCTGCTCGACGAACCGCTCTCGGCGCTCGACGCCAAGGTGCGCATCTCGCTGCGCGAGGAAATCCGCGCCATCCAGAAGAAGCTCGACATCACCACCATCTTCGTCACGCACGACCAGGAAGAGGCGCTGTCGATGTCTGACCGCATCGTGGTGATGTATGACGGCAAGGCCGAGCAGGTCGGCACGCCCTTCGAGATCTACAATCGCCCATCGACCAAGTTCGTGGCCAATTTCGTCGGCACGCTGAATGTGCTCGACGGCACGGTTGTGGACCCGGCGACCGCGACCGTCAGAATCAATGACCGCGACATCTCGCTGAAGAAGGGCCAGCTCAACGGCGCGAAAGCCGGCGATGTGCTGTCGCTGGCGCTGCGCCCCGAGGCCATTGTGCTTGGCAAGCAGGATGGGCGGGACACCAATCTCGGCGGCCAGATATCCGACGTCAGCTTCCTGGGCTCGGTGATCCGCGTTCGCGTCGGCCTCGGCAAGAATGCCGTCTCGCTCGACACGTTCAACTCGCCGGCAAGCCCGCCGCCGGTCGTAGGCGAGCGGACGGAGATCAGCTTCTCCTCGGACGATCTGCTCGTTCTGCACTGACGGCAACCGTGGCGAACCAGAAGGCTCGCCACGTCGCTCATGTCAGCCGATAGGGCGCCGGCTCATCATCGGCGCCGCACTTTCGCCGACACGAAGACCGGTACTTCCAATCACGATTTCGGCTGGCGCTCGCTTAATCTGCCGCTGGCGGCCTTCGGTCCCGTTGAACCCGCTACTGAACATCCAACGCATGGCCGCGATGTGTGGCTCCCACATTGCGGCTCACGCCCGATGCTTGGCAGCGGGCTTTCAGTCGGGGCCGCAGGCGTTGCGAGCGGTGCGGCGCTGCCGGCAAAATCAATGCGCGCCAGTCTGCGCCCGGCCTAGCGGCGTTGCCAGTAACTTGCGGTCACATTGCGGAGATTGCCGCCGCGGCCGTGCCTTGGTCTTCACGGCTTTGCACGAACGTGCCCGTGTCGTCTAGACATTCATGTCTACAATCGGTAGTCTTCGGCGTATCCGGAAAAGGGGCAACCCTGACGCGGCCCCCATCTGGGCATGGGACCGGGCGCGTCGCCCGGGCGGGAAGTGGAGGATTCCGTTGCAACAGGTCGTGATATCGAAAGCCGCGCTCCGGCTTGTGCGGCCATGGTGCATGCCGATGCCCGCATCATGCTGATCGCACGCCAGACAGTTTCCAGGAACGCATATCGATGACCCGCCGCTATTCCGCGCTTTCCTTGTTCAAGGAAGGTCTAGCCGGCCAGAAGGGCTGGGAGCCCGCCTGGCGCTCGCCCGAGCCGAAGAAGACCTATGATGCGATCGTCATCGGCGGCGGCGGCCACGGCTTGGCGACCGCCTATTACCTGGCCAAGAACCACGGCATCACCAATGTGGCCCTGCTCGAAAAGGGCTGGATCGGCGGCGGCAACACCGGCCGCAACACCACCGTGGTGCGCTCCAACTATTATTACCCGGAAAGCGTGGCGATCTACGATCTCGCGCACCGGCTCTATGAGGGCCTGTCCGCGGATCTGAACTACAACGTCATGCTCTCGCAGCGTGGCATGGTGTTTCTGGCGCATAGCATCAACGAGATGGAGATCACCGCGCGGACGGTGAACGCCATGCAGATCAACGGCATCGACGCCGAGATATTCTCGGTCGACGATGTGCGTCGCGTGGCGCCGCTGCTGAATTTCGCGCCCGATGCCCGCTTCCCGATCCTCGGCGGCGGCTGGCAGGGCAGGGCCGGCACCGCGCGGCACGACGCAGTGGCCTGGGGCTATGCGCGCGGCGCAAGCCGGCTTGGCGTCGACATAATCCAGAACTGCGAGATCACGGATTTCATCATCGAAGGCGGGCGCTGCCGCGGTGTGCACACCACGCGTGGCACGATCCGCGCCGACCGTATCGGCATGGCGGTGGCCGGCCATTCCTCGGTGCTTGCCGCCAAGGCCGGTTTCCGGCTGCCGGTCAATTCCTATGCTCTGCAGGCCTGCGTGTCGGAGCCAGTCAAGCCGATCCTCGACACGGTCGTGCTTTCGCCGGGCACCGGGGTCTATGTCAGCCAGTCCGACAAGGGCGAGATCGTGATCGGCGGCGCGCTCGACCGCGTTCCCTCCTATGGCCAGCGCGGCAACCTGCCGGTGCTGGAAGGCGTGATCGCGGGCCTGCTGGAGATGTTCCCGACCTTCGCCCAGCTCAAGCTGATGCGGCAGTGGGCGGGCATCGTGGACGTGGTGCCGGATTCCTCGCCGATCATCGGCGAGTCGCCGCTGCCCAACCTGTTCATCAACTGCGGCTGGGGCACGGGCGGCTTCAAGGCCATCCCGGCGGGCGGCACGCTGCTCGCGCATCTCTTGGCGACCGGCAAGCACCACGACATCAGCCGCCCATTCGACCTCGCCCGCTTCGCCTCCGGGCGGTTGCTGGACGAGGCGGCCGGCTCCGGCATCGCGCACTAGGACCCCAAACCATGCAGCTCTTTACCTGCCCTTTCTGCGGTCCGCGGGACGAGACCGAATTTCATTTTGGCGGCGAAGCCGGCAATCTGAGGCCCGATGGCGCCGATGTGACCGCCGACCGCTGGGCCAGCTACCTCTATATGCGCGACAACCCGAAGGGCGCGACGCGCGAAATCTGGGTTCACATGAATTGCGGCGAGTTCTTCGTGATGGAGCGTGACACCGTCAACCACAAGGTCGAGACGTCGATTGCGCTCGACAGCGCGGAGCATGCCTGATGACCGCCTCGCGTCTTTCCTCCGGCGGCAGCGCCATCGACCGCTCCCGGCCGATTTCCTTCAGCTTCGACGGGCGCACCGTTCAGGGCTTTGAGGGCGACACCATCGCGTCGGCGCTGCTGGCAGCGGACGTCGCGGTTGTCGGCCGCAGCTTCAAATATCATCGGCCGCGCGGCATCTGGGGCGCGGGCGTCGAGGAGCCGAACGCGCTGGTCGATGTGGCTGGCAGCGTTCGCGCCACGCCCAACACGCGCGCCACCACCGAGCCGGCGCTCGCGGGGCTGGTTGCGAAAAGCGTCAATGCCACGCCGAATGCCGCTGCGGACCGCAATGCCTTCATCGACCGTTTTTCGCGCTTCATTCCGGCCGCCTTCTACTACAAGACCTTCATGTGGCCGGATTGGCACCTGTTCGAGCCGCGCATTCGCGCCGTGGCCGGGTTGGGCAAGGTCGACCCGGACTGGAAGTCGCCCGGACCGGCCGACCAGATCAACCGCCATTGCGACGTGCTGGTGGTGGGTGCCGGCCCAGCTGGGCTCGCCGCAGCAAAGCTAGCTGCCGGCGCGGGCAAATCTGTCATCCTGGTGGACGACCAGCCTCTGCTCGGCGGATCGCTGCTCCATCGCGACGCCGAGATCGACGGCAAGCCGGCGGCTGCCTGGGTCGACGGGACGGTTGCAGAAATTGAGGGCGCGGGCCATCTGGTCCTGTCCTCGACCACTGCGTTTGGCATCTATGACCACAATCTGATCGCGCTGAACCAGCGTCATCACGACGGCCGGCCCGACACGCTGTGGCGGGTGAGGCCGCGTCAGATCGTTCTGGCCACCGGCGCCATCGAGCGGCCGCTGCCCTTCGCCAACAATGACCTGCCGCGCATCATGTCGGCGGATGCAGCACTTGCCTATCTGCGCCGCTACGCGGTGCTGATCGGCCGCCGCATCGTGGTCGCTACCAACAATGACAGCGCCTATGAAGTCGCTGGCGCGCTGGCCACGGCGGGTGCGGACGTCACGCTGGTCGAGATGCGCAAGAATGCGCTGCCGGCCGCGCCGTCGGGCGTGAAGCTGCTTGCCGGACGCGCGCTTGTGTCCGCGCGCGGCGGCATGCGCGTGGAGGGCGTGACGCTCGACGACGGCACGTCGCTTGCCGCCGACAGCGTCGTGGTTTCGGGCGGCTGGACCCCCACCGTCCATCTGTTCTGCCAGGCGCGCGGCAAGCTCGCCTGGGACGAGACGCGCGCCGCCTTCCTGCCGGGCGATCCGGTCGAGGGTATTTCGGTCGCGGGCGCGCTGAACGGCGCGGTTGCGCTGTCCGATGTTTTTTCGAGCGCCGCGAAGGCAACGTCGGCTATCGGCGAGACAAAGGCTGTGGCGCCGCGCAGCACCGGCGCGGAAGCGATCGGCGGCGTACTGGCCGCATGGCCGATCCCCAGCGCAAAAGGCCGCGTCTGGATCGACTACCAGAACGACGTGACGGCAAAGGACGTGGAACTTGCCGCGCGCGAAAACTTCGTCTCGGTTGAGCACCTCAAGCGCTACACCACGCTGGGTATGGCGACCGACCAGGGCAAGACCTCGAACCTTGCCGGCCTCGCATTGATGGCGAACATCACCGGCCGCACCGTGCCGGAGGTCGGTACCACCACCTACCGCCCGCCGTTTACGCCGGTGCCGCTGGCGAGCTTTGCCGGCGCGCTCGGCGGCGAACTGATGTCGCCCGTGCGCCGTCTGCCGCTGGAGAATGTGCATCGGGCCAATGGCGCCGTCTTCCAGGAATATGGCGGCTGGCTGCGTCCGGCTCATTATGGCGGCGCAGGGGCCGATGCCGACCGGACGATCCAGGACGAGGCGCGGCGCGCGCGCCAATCGGTGGCGCTGTTCGACGGCTCGACGCTCGGCAAGATCGAGGTGATGGGGCCGAAGGCCGCCGAATTCGTCGACTTCATCTATTACAACACCATGTCGACGCTGAAGCCGGGCCGCTGCCGCTACGGTTTCATGCTGTCGGAAAATGGCGTGGTCTTCGACGACGGCATTCTGGTGCGGCTGGACGAGAACCGCTTCGTCGTCTCCTGCTCCACCTCGCATGTGGCTTCCGTGCATGCGCGGCTGGAGGAATGGCGGCAGGATCGTTTTGGGCGTGGCGCGGTCTACATCCACAACGCCACCTCCGAAATGGCCACGTTGACCGTCTCGGGTCCGAACTCGAAGAAGCTGCTCGAAGCGCTCGATCTCGGTCTTTCGCTGGACGATGCCGAGCTGCCGCATATGGCGATAGGCGAGGGCCGGTTCGGCGAAGATGCCGTGCGCATCGCGCGCGTCAGCTTCACCGGCGACCGCAGCTATGAAGTGTCGATCCGCGCCGACCGGGCCGAGCCGCTCTGGGCGCGCATGCAGGAAACCGGCAAGGCGCTCGACGCGGTGACCATCGGCCTCGAGGCGCTGATGATCCTGCGCGCCGAAAAAGGCTACATCGTCATCGGCAAGGATACCGACGGCACCACCTTGCCGCACGATCTGGGCGTCGACGGACCGCGTACCAAGCGCAAGAACGAATATGTCGGTCGTCGCTCGCTGTTCACGGATGTGGCCATGCAGGAGAGCCGCCTCCAGTTCGTCGGCCTTTCCGTTGCCGAGGGCGAGCCGCCGCTGGCGACCGGCACCCACGCCATTGCGAAAGGCGGCGGCAAGCTCAGGAGCCAGGGTTTTGTTACCTCGAGCTACCACAGCCCGACGCTTGGTCGGCCGATCGCGCTCGCGCTGATCGAGCGCGGTGCTTCGCGTCACGGCGAGACCATCGACCTTCAGCATCTCGGCATGCTTCGGCACGCGACGATCACCGGCCCCTGCGCCTTCGACCCTTCAGGAGAGCGGCTCAATGCGTAATCTTGCGGAAAAATGGGCGGTCGTACCGGACTGGCAGACGGCCGCCATCGAGGTTCCGGGACTTGCGATCCGCTCGTTGGCGGGCCTCAGCCAATATCTCGTCAGCGGAGATTTGGACGCCTGGAGCAAGGTGTCGGGCGCTCCGGCAAAGGGCGTCGGCGCGTTCGGCAAGGCCGAGGGCGAGCGCTATGCGGCGCAGGTCGCGCGCGACCGGATGCTGGTCGTGTCGGCTGCGCCGCTTGGCATCGAGCCCGGCTGGCACGAGGAAGGTTTCGGCGTGACCGTCGTCAGCGCGGGGCTACAGGCCTTCGAGGCGGAAGGCTCCGAGACAGCCGAACTGATCGCGCGCGCGACCACGCTCGATCCGAGCGCCGGCAGTGCATCGGCAGCGCTCTCCTTTGCGGGTGCAAACGCCGTGGTCTACCGCCACGGCGACAAGCTGCGCATCCATGTCGACCGCGGGCTTGCGACCTATCTCTGGACCTGGATGGAAACGGCGGCCAGGAACATCGCGGCTGCCGCGAAGGGCTAGAGCGGCGGCCATCCTGAGGGATGTCCTTATTCCGCTCTATCTTGTTGTTTTAGCCGCATTTGTGCGACGCCAAGCGATTCCGCTTGGCTGCAAAATGCTCTGGTCAGCCCTTCGCTTCGCCTTCGCGGGAGGTGAAGCGGGCGATGAACTCGTCGAACGCGGCGATGTCCTCCGGCCCCGGCTCCTGACCGCTGAAGGCGAGCAGATATGCCGGGACGTGCGAGACCCGGATGTCGAGCGCTTCGTCCAGATCGAGCGTGTAGTGGCCGATCTGCATGAAATACAGCACGCGCGCGCGGATGAACGCGTTTTCCTCGTCATAGCCGTAGCGGCGATACATGGCCGTCAGCGCCTCGACGCGCCGCCTGTCGGCCTCGTCGATTACGGCGCGGATCGAGGGATCGCGCCGCGCCCAGATCCGAACAGCAATGTCCAGCTTCGGGTCGAAGAGCCTGTCGTCGACCCAGCATTGAAAGACGTTCAGGATGGCGCGGTTGATGTTGGGCGCCGGCCGCATGGCATGCTCGACCACGGGGTCGGTGTTCTTGCGCAGCCAGTTCTGCAGGAGCTGGTTGTGCAGATCCTGCAGGCTTTCGAAGAACCAGTAGAAGCTTGAGCGCGAGACGTTCAGCTTCTTGGCCATGACCTGGATTTTCACCTGGTCGATGCCGTCTTCGATCAGCGCTTGGATGGCAAGATTGAGCCAGTCGCTCTTGGTGGTCCTGACGTCATGAGCGCCCTGCGCGGGCGATGCGTTGGATCGCTCCGACGTGTCTTCCGATGACTGCACGATCAACCCCCACCGTTGTCTGCCATCTGTTCCATCCTCCTTATAGGGCAGGTGGTTGGCAGAAGATATTTTCTTAAGCGTCAGGATCCGAGCTGATGCCGACGCCGCAGTCGGTCGAGCGCCGGCTCGCGCAACTTTTAACTCAAAGTCCCTACGTAAACGTACAGACATGTCTAGACAGATCGCGTTTTGATTGTATTTTGTTTCCAAAAATTACCAGCGGCATTCGAGTGAGGGGACATGATGCCTGTTTTGGTGGCCGATGACGGCAAGCGCCTTGCCGTGCTGCAAATGCCGATGGTCCGGTCGGCTGCGGAGCTTTTCTCCTCTCTCTCCCTCAATCCTCGCGTCGCCCGGTAGTGGGGGAGTTCATGGACCGCGATTTCCGCGCCTCGCCCGATTTCGTTGATACGCGTGCCTTTTATTCGGCGCTGCTGGCGCCGGGCGGGCACGTCTATGGCGCCCGCATGCTGTGCGGCCACGAGAATGCTGCCTACCTTCATTTCCTCGGCCTGAGCTTTGAAGGGGCCTTCGAGGAGGGGGTGTCGAGCCGGCTCTATCGCGTTTTGCGCGAAGGCGGTCCGATCCAGCGCCTGAACGACCAGGAGACGCGCCAGATCCGGCTTTCCCCCGATGGCCAGACCCTTGCAGTGGCGAGCGCAGGTGACGAGGCCGGCGTGGACCGGATCGAGACCTGGTCCGACGGACGCCTCGTTGCCACGCAGCCAGTGCCCGGCCGTATCGAACAGATCGACTGGGCGCCGGATGGCACCAAGCTGCTGCTGGTGGTTGCCGGCACGGGCGCCGACCTTGCCGGCATCCATGGCGGCTATACCCAGAAATCCGGTTCGGGCGGACCTGCCTGGCTTCCGGAAATTCGGTCGGATGAGGGCAGCGATCTTTGGCGCACCATCTGGACCTGGGACGGGGAGGGGCTGCCGCAGCGCCTGACCCAGCAGCCGCTCAACGTCTGGGAGGCGAGCTGGTGCGGCAACGGTTCGATCGCCGCGATCGCCAGCGACCATCACAGCGAGGGTGCTTGGTACAAGGCCTATCTGTCGCTGATTGATGCGGTTTCTGGCACCGTGATGAAGGTCTTTCAGCCGGCGGACCAGCTCGGCTCGGTCAGGGGTTCGCCTGATGGCGCGTATGTCGCCTTCGTTCAGGCAATCTGCAGCGACCGCGGACTGGTTGCTGGTTTTCTTTCCATCTTCAATCCGAAAACGGGCGCCATCGAAACGCTCGATACGCCAGGGATCGATATCACCTCCGTGGAATGGCGCTCGCCGATGGTGATCCACTTCACCGGTGAGCGTGGCCACGAAACGGTCGCCGGCGACTACGATCTGGAGCACTCCGGCGCAACGGAAAGCTGGTCTTCCAGCGATCTCACCAATGGAGAGTGGGTGCCCGTCTCCTATCCAATAGGCGATAGCGGCTGCCTGTTCGTTGGCGAATCCTATGCGCGTGCTCCGTTCCTGGCCGAGGCGGCCTCCGGCACTGTGCGCGAAGTCGCATCCCTTGCCGCACCTGCCGCGCAGGAGGCGATGTTGCGCTGTGGTGCGATGGAGCCGTTTGCCTGGACCGCGCCGGATGGGCTGGAAGTCCAGGGTTGGGTCGTGCGGCCGAAAAATGCGGCCGGTCCAACGCCGCTGCTGGTCGACGTACATGGCGGGCCGATCTCGGCGCACCGCAACAGCTGGATGGCGCGGAAACGCTCGGCCCCGATCCTGGCCAGCCGTGGCTGGACGATCTTCTTCCCCAATCCGCGCGGCAGCACTGGCCGCGGCGACGCCTTCGCCCGGGCCGTGAAGGGTGACATGGGCGGCGCTGACACGTTCGACATCATCGCCGGCGTCGACGCACTGATCGCCAAGGGCTGGGTCGACGCCAGGCGGGTTGCGGCTACGGGCACCAGCTACGGCGGCTTCATGTCGGCCTGGCTGCCGTCGCAGACCGACAGGTTTGCCGCCGCCATTCCGATCTCGCCGGTCGGCAACTGGTACAGCCAGCACCGAACCACCCAGATACCCGAGTTCGACGAAATCATGCTGGATGCATCGCCCTGGGCGGAGGGTGGCGCCTATTTCACGCGCAGCCCTGCCTTCTACATGCAGAAGACCAAGGTGCCGACGCTCGTCATGGCGGGCGGGATCGACAGGAGTACGCCTGTCGGCCAGGCCGAGGAATGCCATTTCGCTGCCGTGCGCTCCGGCGCGCCGAGTTCGCTCGTCATCTATCCCAAGGCCGGGCACAGCGTTCGCAGCTACCCGGAATATCTCGACAGCGCCGCCCGCATTCTCTGGTGGCTCGGAAAGTATGTGCAGCCGGCCGAGTAGGCTAGGCGGCGACAAGGAGGAACGACAATGAATTCCACGGCAAAGCCTGGCGAAGCCAGCAAGCGGGTCGTCGTCATCGGCGGCGGCATCATCGGCTGCTGCACCGCGCTTCACCTTCTGAAGTCGGGTGCGGGCCAGGTGACGATCGTCGAGGCGCGCGACCCGGGCACTGCCACCACCGGTGCTGGCGCAGGATTCGTGTCGCACTGGTCGGCCGGCATGATTCCGCTCGGCGAAGAGGGGCGGGTGCTTCAGCAATACGGGCTCGATTTCTACAAGGAGCTTGCGGGGCTCGGGGAAGAGATCGGCTATCGCCCCAACGGCACACTCATCATGGCGCTGACCGAACAGGGCCGCGAGACATTCGTGCGGCCTGTTCTGGAATCGCCCTACGCGCCGGCCGAGATGCAGGACCTCAATGCCGCGCAGATCGGCGAAAAGATGCAGGGCCTGATCGACCCGACGCAGGTGCACTCCGGCGCATACAATCCGCTTGGCATCCAGCTCGACACCAAGATGGCGACCGGAGTGCTGGTGAAGGAGATCGTCAAGCTCGGCGGTGTCTTCCGCAATGGAACCAAGGTCACCGGTATCCAGGATCTCGGCAGCCAGGTGAAGATCGAAACGGACAAGGGCGAGATCGAGGCCGATGGCGTCGTCATCGCCGCCGGTGCCTGGAGTAACGAATTGCTGCGGGATCTCGGCTGGCATCTGCCTTTGCTGCGGGTCTTGGCAACCCGCGTCGTGACCGACGGACGCGGCCTTCCCTCGACGATCCCGACCGTCCAGTGCCGCGAGCTGCGCCTATGGCTGCGCGAAACCTTCGGCGCAATCATGTGGGGCACGGGCGGCCACTATCATTCGTACCACACGCTCGGCGACGACTGGATCGAGCCAGGCCAGCCGCACAAGGCCGACCTCATGCAGGCGATGAATGACGGCGATCTTGCCCGGCTGCAGGAAGTGTTCCCGCCGCTTCGCGGCTCGAAGTTGGCAAGCTGGGCACAGGGCGTGCCCTGCTACACGCCCGACCGCGGTTTGCTGATCGGCCATGTGCCGGGCACGACGAATGTCGTGGTGGCCGGCGGCGACAACGAGAGCGGCGTCAGCCACGGCCCCGGCCTCGGCAAGCTCGCGGCTGAATTCATGCTCGGCCAGTCTCCCTTCGTCGACCCGACCCGTTTCCGCCTCGAGCGGTTCGAACGCGACGCCTATCCCACGGAGGCGGACATCGAAGCTGCTATCCCCGCCTGGACCGGCGATCCGTCGGGGAGCGTGTTCGCATCTCCGCGGCAGGCATAGCCTCGCGGCCATGAGCGTCGATCTTGAGAGGGGCGTGAGCGTCTGATGTCGGCCCAGGAAGAGACAGTTTCCGGCCAGCCCGGAAACCAGATGTCGGCTGCGCGGCGGGGAGCACCAGCGCCGGCCGCCGGCCGAGCTGCCCGGTCGAAGAACTCACTTGGCTATCTGATCGCACGCCGCATGGCTCTCGGCATTGCACTGCTGTTTGCGGCCTCGATGCTGATCTTCGGCGGCGTCGAGGCGTTGCCGGGCGATTTCGCCACCACTTATCTCGGGCAGGAGGCCACGCCGCAGGCCGTGGCAAACATACGGGAGGAACTCGGCCTCGACCGGCCGATGACCGAACGCTATTTGAGCTGGCTGGGCGGCATCCTGCAGGGCGATTTCGGCACCTCGTGGTCGAACCACAATTCGGTCGGCGAGCAGATATGGAAGCGGCTCAGCGATTCGCTGCTGCTGGCGGGGGTCTCAGCGCTGATCTCGATCCCGCTCGCCATCGGCCTCGGCATGATCGCGGTTCTGTACCGCAACCGCATCCCCGACAAGGTCATCAGCATCCTGTCACTTGCGGCGATTTCCCTGCCGGAATTCTTCATCGGCTATCTGCTGATCCAGTTCTTCACCGTCCAACTCGGCATCAGCGAATTTCCGGCGACCGTCTATGACGGCATGAGCCTGGGCGAACGGCTTTCGGCCATTGTCCTGCCCGTGGCCACGCTGGTGACCGTCGTGCTCGCCCATATGATGCGCATGACGCGCTCGGCCATCCTGAACGTCATGTCGTCTGCCTATGTCGAGACAGCCGAACTCAAGGGCCTTTCGGCGCTGCGCATCATTGCCGAGCATGCGGCGCCGAATGCGGTCGCGCCGGTCGTGACCGTCATTGCGCTCAATCTTGCGGCGCTGGTCGTCGGCGTTGTCGTCGTGGAAGTGGTCTTCGTCTATCCGGGCATCGGCCAATACATGGTGGACGCCGTGACGGTGCGCGACATGCCGGTGGTGCAGGGCTGCGGCCTGCTGTTTGCCGCCATCTACATCGTCCTGAACATGGTCGCCGACATCGTGTCGATCCTGGCCAATCCGCGCCTGAGGCATCCGCGATGAGACTGAGATCGATGCCCATCAGCGCGCGGATCGGTCTCGCCGGCATCATGCTGGTGGCCCTGTGCGCCATCTTCGCGCCGCTGATCGCGCCGTATAGCGAGAGCGCAGTGGTCGGCGAGGTCTGGGCGCCCATGGGTGGCGACTTCATCCTTGGCACCGACAATCTCGGCCGCGACCTGCTTTCCCGACTGATCTACGGCGCGCGTGCCACGCTTTTCGTGGCACTGGCGGCGACCCTGCTGTCGTTCTCGATCGGCATGACCCTGAGTTTCACCGCCGTCGTGTCCGGCGGCATCGTCGATCAGGTCCTGTCGCGACTGAACGATCTCCTGATGTCGATCCCGGCGCTGATCCTGGCGCTGATCGTGCTCGCCGTGCTGCCGCAGAACATCGGGATCCTGATCGTCGTCATGGCGGCCATCGACTCGACCCGCGTCTACCGCATCGGCCGTGCCGTCGCGCTCGACGTCAGCGTCATGGACTATGTCGAGGCGGCCTGGCTGCGCGGTGAAGGCAAGCTCTGGATCATTTTTCGCGAGATCCTGCCCAACACGCTGGCCCCTTTGCTGGGCGAATTCGGCCTGCGCTTTGCCTTCTCGATCCTGTTTCTGTCGACGCTTTCGTTCCTAGGCCTCGGCATCCAGCCACCCGTCGCCGACTGGGGCGGCATGGTGAAGGACAACAAGGAAGGCATCATCTTCGGCGTCTCGGCAGCGCTCGCGCCGGGAGCGGCGATCGCGTTCCTCGTCATCTGCGTGAACCTGGTGGTCGACTGGCTGATCAACGCCACCGCCAGCCTGAAAGGGGCGCGCGGCGATGCCTGAGATGCTCTCGGTCAGGAACCTCCGCGTCGAAGTCACCGCGCACCAGCCGGATGGCTCGTCGTCCAGGCTGGTGCTGGTCGACGACGTTTCCTTCGACGTCAGCAAGGGTAAGGTGCTCGGGCTGATCGGCGAATCCGGGGCCGGCAAATCCACCATCGGCCTGACCGCGCTGGCCTACGGGCGGGGCGGCGTGTGCATGACCGGCGGGCAGGTGTTGCTCGACGGCGAGGACATTTCCAAGCTCGACACGCGCGGCATTCGCTCGGTGCGTGGCGCGCGGGTCGCCTATGTGGCGCAATCGGCCGCCGCCGCATTCAACCCCGCGCACAAGCTCGGGCGGCAAGTCATCGAGGCCGCGTTCCGCCATGGCATCATGACGCGGGAAGAAGCTAGGAAGCGCGCGGTCTATCTGTTCGGCGTGCTGGGACTTCCCGACCCTGAGAATTTTGGCGAGCGCTACCCGCATCAGGTTTCCGGCGGCCAATTGCAGCGCGCCATGACCGCGATGGCCCTATGCGCGAACCCGGAGCTCATCGTCTTCGACGAGCCCACGACAGCACTCGACGTGACCACGCAGATCGAGGTCCTTGCTGCGATCAAGCACGCGATCGCCGAGACGAATACCGCGGCGCTGTACATCACCCACGATCTCGCCGTGGTCGCCCAGATTTCCGACGACATCATGGTGCTGCGCCACGGCAAGATGGTCGAGTACGGGCCGACGCGGCAGATCATCGAAGCACCACGCGAGGAATATACCCGGGCGCTGGTCAGCATCCGCCAGACAAGCCGCGAAGCCGCCCGGCCGGACGGCGACGTGTTGCTGAACATCGAAGGGCTGACGGCAGGCTATTCGGACGTGGATGTCCTGCAGGATATCTCGCTGTCCCTGCCCAAGGGCCAGACTTTTGCGGTGGTCGGCGAGTCCGGTTCGGGCAAGTCGACGCTGGCGCGCGTGATCACCGGTCTTCTGCCGCCAAGGACGGGCACGATCGCCTTCAACGGCACGCCGCTGCCGCCGGCGCGCAAGGATCGCTCGCGTGAGCAGCTGCGCCGCATCCAGATGATCTACCAGATGGCGGATACGGCGATGAATCCGCGGCAGAAAATCCGCGACATCATCGGCCGGCCGCTGACGCTCTATTTCGGCACGCGCGGCCAGGCAAAGACCGGTCGGGTCAAGGAACTGCTCGAGCAGATCGAGATGGGGCCGCAGTTTCTCGACCGCTACCCCGCCGAGCTTTCCGGCGGGCAGAAGCAGCGCGTCGCCATTGCCCGCGCGCTGGCGGCGAAGCCAGAGCTGATCCTGTGCGACGAGCCGACCTCGGCACTCGATCCGCTGGTGGCGGAAGGCATATTGAAGCTTCTCCTGCGCCTGCAGGAGGAAACGGCGGTTTCCTACCTCTTCATCACGCACGACATCGCCATCGTGCGCGCAATCGCCGATCGCGTTGCGGTGATGCATCGCGGCCGCGTGGTGCGCCAGGGCGCGAAGACCGCGGTGCTCTCGCCTCCCTTCGACGACTACACCGATCTGCTGCTGCGGTCGGTGCCGGAGATGGAGATCGGCTGGCTGGAGCGCGTCCTGGAAGGACGGCGCGGCAATCAGCGGCAGTCTGCCGCGCCCATAGAGATGGAGAGATCATGAGCGAGACAATCGTCAGCGAACGCGCGCGGAACCTCTATGCCGACGCCCTGGTGTGGGACACCCACTCGGGCTTCATGCCCGATCCGATAGCAGACTTGAACAACCTGCAGATCTGGCGCGACGCCGGGGTCGACTATCTGTCGATCGATGTCGGCTTCGATCTCATGTCGTGGCAGGACACGGTGAAGACCATCGCCGCCTTCCGCCACTGGATCAACGCCCATCCGGATCACTACACGATGGTGACGAGTGCCGACGAGGCGCTGCAGGCGAAAGCCGACGGAAAGCTGGGCATCACCTTCGACATCGAGGGCATGAACGCGCTCGATGGCCGCGTCGAGATGGTCGAATTCTATCACCGGCTTGGCGTGCGCCAGATCCTGTTCGCCTATAACCGCAACAACCTCGCCGGCGGCGGTTGCCATGACGATGACCAGGGACTGACGAGCTTCGGCCGGCAGGTGATCGATGAGATGAACCGGCTCGGCATGTTCGTCGACGTGACCCATTGCGGCCATCGCACCAGCATGGAGGTCATGGAATATTCGAACCGGCCGGTGATCTTCTCGCATTCCAATCCGAAGGCGCTGTGCGGTCACGGCCGCAACATCACCGACGACCAGGTTAGGGTCTGCGCGAAGACGGGCGGCGTCGTCGGGATCGTCGGCATCAACTTCTTCCTCGGCGACGCAGATGCCAGTTCCGAGACGCTCGCCAACCATGTCGACTACCTGCTCGACGTTGCTGGCCCCGAGCATGTCGGCATCGGCCTCGACTATGCCTTTCCCGTGGAAGTTGCGGGCATCGACGAGATCCTCGCGGCCAATCCGCAGTTCTGGCCGAAGAGCGAGGGATATGGCGCCGGACCGAGCGTCTATGCCCGCCCGGCGCAACTGCTCGAAATGACGGAGATATTGCTCCGGCGTGGTCACAAGGACGACACCGTGCGTGGCGTCCTCGGCGGCAATTTCCTGCGCCTCGCAAGAGAGGTCTGGAAATAGCCGCCATGCGGCCGGGCGTGGGGCAGGCCCGGCCGCTCGCAACGTCAATGCAAGTGCAGCCAGGTTCGAACGAGCCAGCGATTGAAGAGGGACGAAAGCAGATGAGGAAGACACTGTTTGGAATGGATCTCGCGGCAAACCGGCGAGAATTCCTCAAGGGAACGGTCGGCGCAGGCATCCTTCTGGTCGGACTGAGCGCCGCGCGGGCGCAGACCGAGCAGGGCGGCACGCCGGTGACGGGCGGACACCTGAAGCTCGGGCTCGATGGCGGCTCGACCACCGACACGCTCGACCCGGCCGGCTATATCAGCGCCTTCGCCTTCGTCCTGGCGCGGAGTTTTGGCGACCATCTGGTCGAGAGCGATCCGGTGACGGGCAAGCCGGTGCCGTCCATCGCCGAGAGTTGGGAGTCGTCCGACAACGCCAAGACCTGGACCTTCAAGATCCGCAACGACGTCGAATTCCACAACGGCAAGAAGCTGACCGTCGATGACGTCGTCAAAACGCTGCAGCGGCACAGCGATGAGAAGTCGCGTTCGGGCGCGCTCGGCTTCCTGAAGGCCATCGCCTCGATCGAAGGCCATGGCAACGAGCTGGTCGTCAAGCTCTCCGAAAGCAATGTCGACCTGCCGCTGATCTTCACCGCCTATCACCTCGTGATCCAGCCGAACGGCGGCTACGACAATCCGTCCGAAGGCATTGGCACCGGGCCCTACAAGCTGGTCAATTTCGAGCCGGGCGTGCGGGCTCTGTTCGAAAAGAACAAGAACGACTGGCGCGAGCGCGGCCATGTCGACAGCTTCGAAATCATCGTCATGAACGATGCGACCGCCCGTACTGCCGCGATCACGGCCGGCAAGGTCCATTTCGTCAACAGCATCGGCGCCAAGACGGTGCCGCTGCTCAAGCGCGTGGCCGGCCTGCAGATCCTCGACACGCCGAGCCGCGGCCACTTCACCATGCCGATGCAGGTGGATAAGGCGCCGTTCGACAATGCCGACCTGCGCCTTGCCCTCAAATACGCCGTCGACCGCGAAGCCATCCTGAAGACCGCGCTTGGCGGCTATGGCACGATCGGCAACGACTTCCCGATCAACGCCACCTATCCCTACTTCCCGGCCGACATCGAACAGCGGGCCTACGATCCGGACAAGGCCGCCTTCCACTTCAAGAAGTCGGGTCATGACGGTCCGGTCGTCCTGCGCACCGCGGATGGCATTTTCTCGGGCGCGGTCGACACCGCCCTGCTGTTCCAGGAAAGCGCCAAGAAGGCCGGCATCAAGGTCGACGTCAAGCGCGAGCCGGCCGATGGCTACTGGACGAATGTGTGGCGTGCGACGCCATTCTGCCTGTCCTACTACGGCAGCCGCCTGACGCAGGACCTGATGTACGCGACCGAGCATCTTTCGGATTCGCCGGCCAACGAGACCAACTTCAACCGGCCGGATTTCGACAAGATCATCAAGGAAGCCCGTTCTGAAGCGGACGACGCCAAGCGTGCGGAACTCTATCACGCGGCAGCGGTCATGGTGCGCGACGAGGGCGGCTCGATCATCCCGGTGTTCAACAACTACCTCAACGCCGCAGGCAAGCGGCTCAAGGGCTACATCCACGACGTCGGCAACGACATGTCGAACGGCTACATCGCCTCGCGCGTCTGGCTGGAAGCCTGAGGCCTCCGGCAGGACTGTAATTCAATAGCCGGCGGTTTCGCCGGCTATTTTCTTTTGGAGCAAGCCTGCGCCGTCGGAGCGTGGGCGCCTCTCTAGGCATGATCTTGTCCGAAAAGTCTGCAACTTTTCGCTGACGCGGTCCTCCGGTTCGGGATCATGCTTTAGCGCTCCATGCTTTGCGCACGCACAGGTTCTTCCAATCTTAGCAAGGCATCGGGGGTCGGTGTTTTCGGCCCGGGTCCTTGGAGCGCGCGCAGCGCGTTGAGGATCACCGCAATATCGATCACTTCCTGCAGCAGGGCGCCGGCGACCGGCGTGATGTAACCGAAGGCGGCGACGATCATGGCGATCCCCGAAAGCGCGAGCCCCACCACGATGCTTTGCAGCGCGATCCTGCGCGTGCGCAGCGAAATGGCAAAGGCGTCGGCGACGCGGTCGACGCGATCGACGAGGATGACGACATCGGCGGCCTCGGAGGAGGCGGTAGCGCCGCGCGCGCCCATGGCGACGCCAACGCTTGCGGCGGCGAGCGCCGGCGCGTCGTTGATGCCGTCGCCGACCATCATCGACGGCTGCCGGGCCTGTTCGGCTTCCACCGCTGCGACTTTCTCGGCCGGCGTCCTGTCGGACAGGACATCGTCCAGCTTCAGCGTGGCGGCGACCACATTCGCAGCTTTGGCATCGTCGCCGGTCACCATGATGATGCGCGAAATGCCTGCTGCGCGAAGGTGCTTGAGGGCGGCCGGCGCATCCTTGCGGATCGCGTCGGCCATCTGGATGAAGGCCGAAAGGCGCCCGTCGATGGAAACGTAGATCGCCAGCGCCGAGTGTTCGGCGGCCGAGGCAACTCCCGCTTTTGCCCAGCCGGGCACCGGCCCATCGCCGAGCACGAGCGTGCGGGAGCCGGCGCGGATGTGCCTTCCGTCAACGACGCCTTCAATGCCGGAGCCGCGAAATTCGCGGACATTGGTGGGGTGCGACAGGGTCAGCCCTTTGCCGCGGACAAGTTCGATCAGCGTTTCGGCCAGCACATGGTGGGAGGCCTGCTCCAGCGAGGCGAGCAGCCGCAGAGCCTCGTCGGGTTCGATATCCGGTACGGTCTCGAAATTGGTGAGCCGCGCTCCGCCTTCGGTCAGCGTGCCGGTCTTGTCGAAGATCGCAGTGCGTATCTGGGCAAGCGCCTCCAGCGCCGCACTGCCCTTCATGAGGATGCCTTCGCGTGCCGCGCGCGAGACGCCGCTGATGAAGGCCACCGGCGCTGCAAGAATGAGCGGGCAGGGGGTAGCGACGACCAGGACCGCCAGCGCCCTGATCTTGTCGCCCGACAGCCACCAGGCCGCGCCGGCGACGATAAGGGTGAAGGGCAGAAGGAAGAGCGCGAAACGGTCGGCGACGCGGATGAACGGAGACTTGGCCGTCTGGGCGGCCTCTACCATCCTGATGATGCCCGCATAGGTGCTCTGGCTTGCGGCCGCGGACGCACGAAAACGAAACGCCTCGCCGGCATTGACCGTGCCGCTGCGCAGCAGGTCGCCGCTGCCGCGCGTGACCGGCAGGGGTTCGCCGGTAACAGTGGATTCGTCGATCGAGGCGTGAGGGTCGAGGAGGTAGCCGTCCACCGGCAGTAGTTCGCCGGCGCGTACAAGCAAGTGATCGCCGATGGCCACATCGTCGACGCCGATATCGACCAGCTCTTCGCCGATCCATTTGTGCGCTACGCGCGGCGTCCGGTCGCGCAGCGATTTCAGGTCGCGTTCGGCCTTGCCGCGGGCGTAGTCCTCGAGAACGTTGCCGCCGGTATACATGATCGCGACGACCACTCCCGCGAGGGGCTGTCCCATGGCAACGGCGGTCGCCATGGATACCAGCGCGATGGCGTCGACGCCGACGCGGCCGATCAAGAAATCGCGAATGATAGACACGGCCAGCGCCACGATAATGGGCACCGTGGCCACGCTCCAGATCAGGTTGGCTTCGGCCTGCCAGTGCAGCAGCGGCGACAGCAGTCCCGCGATCAGGCCGACGATTGCGATTGCCAGGAAGGCCAGGTGAAAGTTGCGTTCGTTCATCTGCTGGAAACCACTTTGTTGCGAGGCTTCACCTCATGGCCTCGCCTTCGTCTTCGATCGGCTTGGCGAATCGGTGCCGCCTGTGCGCCGTGACCAGGGCGTGCGCCTGTCGGGCGATGGTCATTTCCTCGTTGGTGGGAATGACGCGGACCTCGACCGAGCTGTCGGGGCTGCTGATCAGTTCACCGCTGGCCTCATTCTTGTCGAGCTTCACGCCCAGCCATCGCAGCCGGCGGCAGATCTCCTCGCGGATACTGGTGGCATGCTCGCCGACCCCGGCCGTGAACACCAGGGATTCCAGCCCTTCCATCGTGCTTGCCATTGCCGCGATGTCCTGGGCGATGCGGAAGGTGAAAAGGTCGAGCGCCTCGGCGGCATGCGGGTTGTCGCTGGCCAGCAACAGCCGGACATCACCGGAAATGCCGGATACCCCCAACAGGCCGGAGCGATAGTAAAGCATCTGCTCGACATCGCCGGACGACAGGCCGAGCGCCTGTTGCAGATAGAGGATGATGCCCGGGTCGATGGCGCCCGACCGGGTCGCCATCATCAGCCCATCGAGCGCGGTGAAGCCCATGGTGGTGTCGATGCTTTTGCCGTTCTGCATGGCGCACAGGCTGCATCCGGCGCCGAGATGCGCTGCCACAGTCTTCTTCGCGGCAAGCCCTGGCGAGATTTCGGCCAGGCGCGTGGCGATGAATTCGTAGGACAGGCCGTGGAAGCCATAACGGCGGATGCCCATCTGCTCATATTCGCGCGGTATGGCATAGCGGTTGGCCGGCGACTTCAGCGTGCTGTGGAATGCCGTGTCGAAGCAGCCGATCTGGGGGATGTCCGGCCGCAGCGCGAGAAAGGCCTTCACCGGCCGCAGGCTCGCCGGCTGGTGCAGCGGCGCGATGGGCGTCAGCGCTTCGAGCTCTTTCAGGATGTCGTCTGTCAGGCGGGTGGGTTTTACGAAGCGGCTGCCGCCATGAACGATGCGATGCCCCACCGCCTCCAAACGCTCACTGCCGAGGAAGGGATCGAGCACCACGATGAGTTCGCGCAGCAGCGTCTCGGTCGGCGGCGAGACCGCGGTCAGTGATTTGTCGACCAAAAGCTTGCCCGTTGCATCCTTCACGGAAAAGCGCGGCGTGTCCGAGAGGCTCTCGAACACGCCTCTCAGGCGCTGCTCGATCTTGCCATCGGGCTCGACTTGGTAGAGGCCGAATTTCAGGCTCGATGAGCCGGCGTTCAAGGTCAGTATGGCCAATTTGCCGGCTCCCGGATCGCGGGCGGGATGCGCCTCAGCCATAGGGCCAGACCCAGTTGCGCACCTCGGGCATGTCCTGTCCTTCCCTGCAGACATACTGCCGGTGCTCTGCCAGTTTCTCTTCGAAACGCCGCTTGGCGTCCGCCGCCTTTTCGCTCTGCCGGCTCATCCGGTTGATCGCCTCGATGGCAAGGTGATAGCGATCGAGATCGTTCATCACCGCCATGTCGAAGGGCGTCGTCGTGGTGCCTTCCTCCTTGAACCCGCGCACATGGATGTTCGGGTGGTTCCTGCGCCGATAGGTCAGCCGATGGATGAGGAACGGGTAGCCGTGATAGGCGAAGATGACCGGCCTGTCCTTCGTGAACAGCGCATCGAACTCGTCATCGGTCAGTCCGTGCGGGTGCTCGATCTGCGGCTGCAGGGCCATCAGGTCCACCACATTGACCACTCGGATCCTGAGGTCCGGCAGTTCACTGCGCAGCAGGTCGACTGCGGCGAGGGTCTCCAGCGTCGGCACATCGCCTGCGCAGGCCATCACCACATCCGGCTCGGCTTCCTCGCTTTCGGTTCCGGCCCACTTCCAGATGCCCACGCCGGCCTCGCAATGGGCGATGGCTGTGTCCATGTCGAGCCATTGCAGCTGTGGCTGCTTGCCGGCAACGATCACGTTGATGCGGTTGTAGGTCCGCAGGCAGTGGTCGGTGACCCAGAGCAAAGTGTTCGCGTCCGGCGGCAGGTAAACGCGGACGACATCCGCCTTCTTGTTCGTGACAAGGTCGACGAAGCCAGGGTCCTGATGGCTGAAGCCGTTGTGGTCCTGCCGCCAGACATGCGAGGTCAGGAGATAGTTCAGCGAGGCGATCGGCTTGCGCCAGGTAAGCTTGCGCGACGCGTCCAGCCATTTCGCATGCTGGTTGAACATGGCGTCCACGATGTGGATGAAGGCCTCATAGCAGGAGAAGAAGCCGTGGCGGCCGGTGAGCAGGTAGCCCTCCAGCCAGCCCTGGCAAAGGTTCTCGCTCAGCACCTCCATGACGCGCCCCTCATGGGCGAGATGTTCGTCATAGGGCTCGATCTCCTCCATCCAGACGCGGTCGGTGATGTCGAAGACGGCGTCGAGGCGGTTGGAGGCGGTCTCGTCGGGACCCATCAGCCTGAAATTGCGGGCGACGGCATTGAGGCTCATCACCTGTTCGAGCAGCCGGCCCATGACGCGCGTGGATTCGGCTTGCGAGCGGCCCGGCCTGTCGACCTTGACCGCCAGCTTGCGGAAATCCGGCATCTCCAGATCCTGCTTGAGCAGGCCGCCATTGGCATGCGGATTGGCGCCCATGCGGCGCTCGCCCTGGGGCGGCAGCGCCTGCAGATCGTCGATCAGGCGCCCGTTCTTGTCGAACAGTTTTTCCGGCTCATAGCTGCGCATCCATTTCTCAAGGAGGTGCAGGTGCTCTGGGTTGTTGCGCGGGTCGGTGATCGGCACCTGGTGCGAGCGCCAGAAGCCTTCGACCTTCTTGCCATCCACCTCCTTGGGACCGGTCCAGCCCTTGGGACTTCTGAGGACGATCATCGGCCAGCGCGGCGCGCGCGATGCCTTGCCCGGCCCGCGGGCCTCGCGCTGGATCTCCTTGATGCGGGTCAGCACGACGTCCAGCGTCGTGGCCATTTCCAGGTGCATCTCGTTCGGATCTTCGCCCTCGACGAAGAAGGGCTCGTAGCCATAGCCCCACATCAGGCTCTCGAGCTCGTCCTTCGGCATGCGGGCGAGGATCGTGGGGTTGGCGATCTTGTAGCCGTTGAGATGCAGGATTGGCAGCACCGCGCCGTCATGGACCGGGTTGAGGAACTTGTTGGAATGCCAGGAAGCCGCCAGCGTGCCTGTCTCGGCCTCGCCGTCGCCGATCACGCAGGCGACGATCAGGTCGGGATTGTCGAAAGCCGCGCCATAGGCATGGACCAGCGCATAGCCCAGCTCTCCACCTTCATGGATCGAGCCCGGCGTCTCTGGGGCGACATGGCTGGGGATGCCGCCCGGGAAGGAAAACTGCCGGAACAGCTTGCGCATGCCGCCCACGTCGCGGCCGATCTCCGGGTAGATTTCGGTATATGTGCCCTCGAGATAGGTGTTGGCGACCATGCCGGGGCCGCCGTGACCGGGCCCGCAGATATAGATCATGTCGAGATCGCGAGCTCGGATGACCCGGTTGAGGTGCGCGTAAGTGAAATTGAGGCCGGGCGTGGTGCCCCAGTGCCCGAGCAGGCGCGGCTTGATGTGTTCCGGCTTCAGCGGTTCCCGCAGCAACGGATTGCCGAGCAGGTAGATCTGGCCGACCGAAAGGTAGTTGGCCGCCTGCCAGTAGCGCTGAATAAGCTCGAGTTCTTTCGCATCGAGCGCGCCACGCCGGACGTTTGGAGCAAGCTGTCCCATACCGGTGTCCTCCACTTTGACCGAGGTTCTGCGGACAGACTGCTAGAATAGGTCAGCGGACGCTTTGCGCCACATCAAATGCGGTTTTCTTTTTTTCATGCGATCCGAAGGTTTCGGCGCGTTCGCTCGACCGGGGGCTATGATGCCCCGCCGCATCACTTTCCAAAGAGTGAGAAAATCTTCATTCGGGCAGTAGACATCGGACCGCCAATCGCCCAATCTCAGTTCCGGGAACATAACAAAGCGCTGCCATGACAGCGCAGCATGAACTGAATGGGCATGACCAAAGGTTGGAAACTGTACGACCCGCGGCTGGCGTGGATGCTGGTTGCGCCGGTGTTATTGCTGCTTCTTCTGTTCCTGCTGCTACCGATCGCCGTGATGGGGGTCTATACCTTCTTCACCTTCGTTACGGCAGGCGTCGAGACGAGCGCGCTGACCTTTGCCAACTGGAAGGAATTCCTCACCGACAGCTACTATCACGGCTTCCTGCTGAAGACCGTTCGCGTCGGTGCCATGACCGCGATCATCTGCGCGGTTCTCGGCTATTTCCCTGCCTATTTCATCTGGGCGACGACCTTCCGGCATAAATGGCTGCTGCTTCTGCTGCTCATCGTGCCGTTCTGGATCAGTTTCACCATCCGCACCTTCTCGTGGATCCATATCCTGGGCGAGCAGGGGATCATCAACGTCACGCTGCTCAAGCTCGGCCTGATCGACCAGCCGTTGCAGATGCTCTACACCGAGGGCGCGGTGATCATGGGGCTCCTGCATTTCCTGCTGCCCTACATGATCCTCAACGTCTATGTGAGCCTCGAAAGCATCGACCGCACGCTGATTTCCGCAGCTCGGTCCATGGGCTGCACCAGCGCGCAGGCGTTCCGTGAGGTCACGCTGCCGCTGTCGTTGCCTGGGCTCGGAGCCGGCCTGCTGCTCTGCTTCGTGCTCGCTGCCGGCAGCTATGTGACGCCGCAGCTGCTCGGCTCGGGGCGCGATGCGCTGTTCGGCAACCTGATCTACGACACCATCATGGGCCAGCTTAACTGGCCGATGGGCGCCACACTCTCCATTGTGCTGTTCGTCGTGCTCGGCTGCTTTGCGGCCGCCTATACCCGCTACATGGGCATGTCCCAGATTGTGAAGGGGCTCGGAGGATGATCGCGGGGCAACATCAGGACAAGGAAGGGCGATGGGCCTGGCGGCTGACCGGCTTCATCACGCTTTGCGTCTACATCTTCATGTTCGCGCCGATCATCGCCACTGTTGTGCTGTCCTTCAACGCCTCGATGTTCGGCGGCTTCCCGCTCACCGGCTTCAGCCTGCAGTGGTATGCCAAGCTTTTGTCCAACGAGCAGGTGCTTACCGCTTTCAGGACCTCGATGTGGATCGCGTTCGTCACGGCGGCGGTCACGACGCTGCTCGGCATCATCACGGCCTATGCCCTGGTTCGCTTCGAGTTTCCCGGCAAGGCGACCTTCGGCACGCTGGTCATTCTGCCCGCGCTGGTGCCCGAGACGATCCTGGGCGTCGGGCTGCTGGTGCTTATCAAGGCGGTCGATCAGCCGCGCAGCATGGGGCTTTTGCTACTCGGGCATATCCTGCTTGCGTTGCCCTATGTGGTGCTGATCACCCAGGCGCGCATGGTTGGCATCAGGCGTACCTATGAGGAGGCGGCGTTGTCGCTGGGGGCGTCGCGCATCTCGTCGTTCCGCGAGATCACGCTGCCGCTGCTCATCCCGGCGGTCGTCGCCAGCGCGCTCCTGGCCTTCACCATCTCCTTCGACAACACTTCGGCGAGCCTGTTCTGGCGGCCGGCCGGCGTCGAGACGATGCCGACCCAGATCCTGTCGATGCTCAAGATTTCGATAAGCCCGGAGATCAATGCCCTCGGCACGGTCATGATCCTCGTGACCGTCGGCATTCCGCTGGTCGGCGGGCTCATGTTGCAAGGCCTTACCCGGTTGAGAAAACGCGTCGATGCAAAGGGGAACGCATAATGAAAATTTCGACCACGAAGAGACTTGAACGACTGAACGAGCGATATGGGAACGGCGACATCAGCCGCCGCTCCTTCCTGACCCTGACGGCGGCCGCAGCCGCCTCGGTGGGACTTTCCACGCCCTGGATCGGCCGCGCGCTGGCAGCCGCGACCGAGGTGCGCTTCGACGGTTGGGGCGGCGTGGTGCAGGAGGCGATCGATAAATACGCCTTCCAGGCATACACCCAGAAGACCGGCATCAAGGTGGTGCAGGGCACCTTCGGCGACGAGGACGAGATCATCACCAAGATCAAGACCTCGAAGCCGGGCGACTTCCAGGTCATCCATTCTTCGGGCGTGAACTACTACATCAAATACGTGAATGCCGGCGTGAACTCGGAGATCAACGAGGCCAACATTCCCAATATGGCGAATGTTCTGGCGCCGATGATCGAGCCCTTCCGCAAGATCACGCCCAAGATCTCGGCTGTGCCTTACGACTACGGCACCACCGGTATCGCCTATAACAACAAGGTCATCTCGGACGACGAGGCCAAGGAAAAGGGCGTCGGCCTGCTATTCGACAAGAAGTATGCCGGCAAGGTGGGCGGCTATTCCGACATGACCACGCGCGTGTGGTATGCGGCGCTGCAGAGCGGCCAGGACCCCAACAACATCCAGGACATGGATGCCGTCTGGGCGAAGGTGCGCGAGAACCGGGACCTCGCCAAGAAGTTCTGGAGCTCGGGCGCCGAGCTGATGGACCTGCTTTCCAAGGGCGAGATCGTTGTCACGGACGCCTGGTCCGGCCGCGTCGCTGCGCTGCAGCAGCAGGGCCATCCGATCGGCTATATCGACCCGAAGGGCTCCTATGCCTGGATGGAGGATATGCTGGTCCTCAAGGGCTCGCCGATGCCCGAGTGCGAGGAACTGATCAACTTCATGCTCGAGCCCGCCACCTCGATTGCGGTTGCCGAAGGCCAGAACTATCCGCCGTCGCTCGACCCGACCAAGGTCAAGCTCGGCGACAAGATCCCGACGCTGCCCGCCTTCGACCCGACCGGCTCGATGAAGGCGCTGACCTTCGCCGATCCGGTCTACTGGGCAACCAACGAAGACGCTTGGAACAAGCAGTGGGACAGGATTTCGAAAGGTGCATGAGAGCCTGGAAACCTCTGCCCAGACACCCCGGCCGGAAACGGCCGGGGGACTGCCGGCCGGCGCGGCTCGCGACGGCGGGCAACTGGAAAAGCCGGCGGTCGAGTTCCGCAACATCGACATCGCCTATGGCAAGTTCGTTGCGGTGCGCAATTTCTCTCTCGCCATCCGCAAGGGCAGCTTTATCACCCTGCTAGGCCCTTCCGGCTGCGGCAAGACCACAATCCTGCGCTCCATTGCGGGGCTGGTCGATATTTCGGCCGGACAGATTTCGATTGGCGGAAAGCGCGTCGACGACGTGCCGATCTACAAGCGCAATATCGGCCTGGTGTTCCAGAGCTATGCGCTCTTTCCGCACAAGAACGTCTTCGACAATGTCGCCTTCGGGTTGAAGTATCGCAATGTGCCGAAACCGGAGATCGCGCGCCGGGTGAGCAAGGCGCTGGAGATGGTGCGGCTTCCGGGCAGCGAGAAGAAGCTGCCGTCGCAGCTCTCCGGCGGTCAGCAGCAGCGCATCGCGCTGGCGCGCGCCATCGTGTTCGAGCCCGAGGTTCTGCTTCTGGACGAGCCGCTTTCGGCGCTCGACGCCAATATGCGCGAGGAGATGCGTGTCGAGATCAAGAAAATCCAGAAGGAGACGGGCATTACGGCCATCTTCGTGACCCACGATCAGGAAGAGGCACTCTCGATGTCCGACCAGATCGTCGTCATGGATGCAGGCACGATGGAGCAGATCGGCTCGCCCGAACAGGTCTATGAGACGCCGGCAACCGCCTTCGTGGCCGACTTCCTCGGCAAGGCGAACATGCTGCCGGGCGTCGTCTCGTCGGTCGACGGGCATAAGGCAACGATCACGCTTTCGGCCGGGCAGGCCGTCACCGCGGTTTCGCCGAAGGTGCTGACGCCCGGGGCTCGTGTCTCCGTGGTGGTGCGCCCGCAAAAGCTGTCGGTCGGCGCCTCGGTCCCGGCAAACAAGCTGGCGGGGCGCGTGGTCTCGACCTCTTATCTCGGCGGCAGTGCCATCTATGAGATCGACATTGGCGAGCGGACGATCATCCGCGCCAATACGCCGATAGACGGCAAGGTCGCGCGCGAAGGCGAGGCAATCAATGTCGGCTTCGATCCGGCGGGCTGTGTGCTGCTGGATGAAAAAGGCCTACGCATCGCCTGAGACAGGTGATGCGTAGGGGCGCATTGAAGTGCGCCTGGGGCAGTTCGATCAAAGTCAGTAGACGGCGCCCTTGCTTTCGCTGTGCGACGGCTGCTTTTCGGCGCCCGCAAAGCTGGCGCGAAGGTTCGTCGTCGCCGCCACCAGAAGCCCCACATCGCTGCCGACGGCGACGAAACTCGCCCCCAGTTCGACATAGCGGCGGGCGAGCGTCTGGTCGGAGGTCAGGATGCCGGCGGCCTTGCCATGCGAGCGGATGCGGGTGAGGGCGGCTTCAAGTGCTTGTTGCACTTCCGGCGCACCGGGCTTGCCGAGATACCCCATGTCGGCGGCGAGATCAGCAGGGCCAATGAAGACCCCATCGACGCCTTCGGTCGAGGCGATGTCGTCGAGGGCGGCAAGTCCCGCCCGGCTCTCGACCTGCAGCAGCAAGCAGATCTCGTCGTTGGCACTCTGCAGATAATCCGGAATGCGGTTGAAGGCGGAGGCGCGCGCAAGGGCCGCGCCCACGCCGCGCATGCCGTGCGGTGGATAGCGGGTAGCCCGCACCAAGGCGCGCGCCTGCTCGCCGCTTTCGACCATCGGCACCAGTAGCGTCTGGGCGCCGATGTCGAGGATCTGCTTGATCAGCCAAGCTTCGCCGATTGGCGGCCGCACCACCGCGTGGCTGCTCGAGGCGGCCAACGCCTGAAGCTGCGACAGCAGCAAGGGGATGTCGTTGGGTGCGTGTTCGGCGTCGAGGACCAGCCAGTCGAACCCGGCTCCGGCGCAGATTTCGGCAGTGTAGGGGCTGGCGAGCGCAAGCCACATGCCGATCTGCGTCCGGCCGTCCCGAAGCGCCTGTTTGAAACTATTGCGAGGGGCCGGCATTCAGGACCTCATTCGAAGAAGCAGCTGATCGTCCCGTAGGGCCCGAAATCGGCGACGATCGTGTCGCCGTGGCGGGCTTCGACGGGGCGGATGAAGGAGCCGGCAAGTACGATTTGGCCGGCCTCGATGCTCTCGCCATAGGCGGCGAGGCGGTTTGCTAGCCACGCGATACCGCGCGCCGGATGATTGAGGACGCCAGCGCCAAGACCGGTTTCTTCCACCTCGGCATTGCGGGAGACGATGGCGCCCATCCAGCGCATGTCGACCTCCTGCGGGCGCATCGCGCGGCCGCCGATGACGATGCCGGCATTGGCGGCGTTGTCGGAGATGGTGTCGACGATGGTGCGGGCCTTCTTCGTTTCCGGATCGACCCGCAGGATGCGGGTGTCGAGGATTTCGAGCGCGGGCGTGACGTAGTCCGTCGCGTTGAGCACGTCGAAGACGGTGACGTTCGGCCCGCTGAGCGGGGCCTTCATGACAAAGGCGATCTCGGCCTCGATGCGCGGTTGGATGAAGCGCTCCTTCGGGATCGTGGCGCCGTCCTCGAACATCATGTCGTCGAACAGCACGCCGGAATCCGGAATGTCGATGTTCAGCGCATATTGCATCGCCTTGGAGGTGAGGCCGATCTTCCAGCCGATCACCTTGCGGCCGTCGGCGATCTTCTGCTTCACCCAGGCAGACTGGACGGCATAGGCATCGTCCATGGTCATTTCAGGATGTTTCAGGGAAAGCAGGCCCGTCTGGACGCGGCTTCGCTCGGCGTTGTCCAGTGCCTTCACCGCAGTGGTAATTTCGGCGCTTGTCAGCATGGTTCAGACCACCTCGTCAGCAATCGTATTGCGCAGAAGACCGATGCATTCGGCTTCGACTTCCACGACATCGCCGGGCTTCAGCCAGATCGGCGGATCGAAGCGTGCGCCCGCTCCCGTCGGCGTGCCGGTGACGATGACATCGCCCGGCACGAGCGTCGTGAAGGTGGAGATGTAGCTGATGATCTTGCGGAAGGAAAAGATCATCCGGCTGGTGCGGTCCTGCTGGCGCACCTCACCATTGACGCGCGTTTCCAGCTTGATGTCGACGAGTTGCGCCTCGTCGGTGAAGGGTACGAGCCATGGGCCGATGGAACCGCTGCGATCGAAATTCTTGCCCTGCGTGACATTGAACTTGCCGTGCCGCACCCAGTCGCGCAGCGTGCCCTCGTTGCAGAGCGACAGGGCGGCGATGTGGTCGAGCGCGGAGGCTTCGGGAATGCGGCGCCCGCCCTTGCCGACGACGATGACGATCTCGCCCTCATAGTCGAGCTGGGGGCTTTCCGGCGGCCTCACTAAGGCCTGCTTGTGGCCCACGAACGAACGCGGGAAGCGGATGAAGAGCGAGGGGTTGGAAGGGGCGGCCTGGCCGTCCTTGTACTCCTCGTTGCGGTCGGGGAAGTTCACGCCGACGCAGATGATCTTTTCCGGAGCCGGGACAGGAATCTCGTAGCGGATGTCGCCAAGGTCGATATCCGGGGTAAGACCCGCTGCCTCGTCGGCGAGGCGCTGTAGCGCGCCCGCCTCGATGACCTCGCGCAGCGTCGGCCATTGCTTGCCATGCCGCGCCGTGAGGTCGACGACCCCGCAATCGGTGACCAGGCCGTATCTTTGCGCCCCGGCGATGGAGAATGTGGCGAATCTTGCGCGTTCCATGTCAGTCCTTCCGCCCATCTATGCTTACGGTGCCACGATAGGCTGGGCCTTGAGGATCGATTCCCTGGCCTCGGTGCCGGCAAAATTGCTCCCTTCCTCGAACCAGGAACGCGGAGCCGGTGCGCCCCACAAGGTCTGGCGCTGCGGGTCCTTGAGGTCCCATTTGATCGGCTCCAGATCCGGATCGACCGTCTGGTAGTCGGAGCAGTAGATCTCGATGCGATGGCCGTCGGGGTCACGGACATAGAGGAAGAAGGCGTTCGAGATGCCATGGCGGCCGGGGCCGCGCTCGATATTGGCGAGCCAGCCGGAGGTGGACATCAGGTCGAGCAGGTCAATGATGTTCAGCGGCGTCGGCACCCAGAATGCGGTGTGATGCAGGCGCGGGCCGCGGCCGTTGGTAAAGGCGATGTCGTGCACGCCGCCCTTGCGGTGCGTCCAGGCCGCCCAGAGGCGCCCGGTTTCCTCGTCCTCGGTGTACTCAGTCACCCGGAAGCCGATCTCGTTGTAGAAGGCTACCGCCTCGTCGACATTCGGCGAGAAGCAGTTGAAGTGATCGATGCGCAGCGGCTTCACGCCCTTATAGAGCGCGTATTTCTGATGGATCGGCGGCAGGCGGTCCATCTTCGAATAGAATTCGAGTGGAATGCCCTGCGGATCGCGCGTGCGGAAGGTGCGCGACTGGTAGGGCCGCTCGATCCATTCGACCGGCAGGTCCTTCTGCTTGAAGAAATGCGCTGCCTTGTCCAGGTCTTCCTCGCTATAGACCTTGAAGCCGAGGTCCCGCGCCTCTGCCGTGCCCGCCTTCTTCAAGATGATGCAGTGATGGCCGCGTTCTTCCATCGCGCGCAGATAGATCGTGTCGGCCGTCTCGTCGGTGACCTGAAGGCCGAGCACGTCGACGTAGAACGCGCGCGACTTGGCAAGATCGGTGACGGCGAGCTCGATATGGCTCAGCCGCACGATGTTGAAGGGCGGATGAAGGTTCGGTTTGGGCAATGGCATGAGTGTCTCCTCCACGAGCGTTGGGCGCGGCTGTCGCGCGCTCAGACGCCGAGCCTCTGAATGGCATGCGCCGAGCTGACGAACGCCACGTTCTTGGTTTCCATGTAGAAATCGAAGGACCAGTCGCCGCCGTCGCGGCCGATGCCGGAGTTCTTGACGCCGCCGAACGGGGTCGGCAGGTGGCGCACATTCTCCGAATTCACCCAGATCATCCCGGCTTCGAGCTGATCAGTGAAACGGAAGGCGCGCGTGACATCCGACGTCCAGAGATAGCCGGCAAGGCCGTAACGGACGTCATTGGCGAGCGCGAGCGCCTCGGCCTCGTCCTTGAAGGGAATGGCGGTCAGCACAGGGCCAAAAATCTCTTCCTGTGCGATGCGCATGCCGGTGTTGGCGTCGGTGAAGAGCGTGGGTGAAACGTAGCAGCCGCCGCCCGGGCCATCGAACTTCGTGCCGCCGGCGGCGAGGGTGGCGCCTTCCTGCTGGCCGATGCCGATATATTCGAGCACCTTCTTCTCATGCACCGGATGGATGAGCGGGCCGACGACCGTTTCCGGATCTAGCGGATGGCCGATCTTGATGCGCTTGGCCCGCTCGGCGACCTTGGCGGTGAAGCCGTCGTAGATGCTTTCCTCGACCAGCAGTCGTGACGAGGAGGTGCAGCGCTCGCCATTGAGCGAGTAGATCATGAACACGGCGGCATCGGCTGCACGCTCCAGATCGGCGTCGGCGAAGACGATGACGGGGTTCTTTCCGCCGAGCTCGAAGTGGACGCGCTTCAGCGTATCGGCGCCCTGCTTCATGATCATCGAGCCCGTGCGGCTTTCGCCGACGAAGCCGATGGCCTTGATGTCCGGGTGTTCTGTCAGCGCCTTGCCGGCATCCTCGCCGAAGCCGTTGACGAGGTTCCACACGCCCTTGGGCAGCCCTGCCTCCTCGGCGATCTCGATTAGCAGCCGGGCCGTGAGCGGCGAAAACTCGGCAGGCTTGTGGACGACCGTGCAGCCGGCGGCAAGCGCGGGCGCGATCTTCCACGTAGACAGCATGAAAGGCGTGTTCCACGGCGTGATGATGCCGACCGGGCCGATGGGCACGCGCGTGGTCATGTTGATCTGGTTGCCGCCGCGCAGTGTCTTCCCATCGCGCGCCTCAGGCGCGCGGTCCGCGAAGAAGCGGAAGTTCTCGGCGCCGCGCAGGGCGGCCTTGGACATGAACTTGAGCGACTGGCCGGTGTCCATGCACTCGACGAAGGCAATCTCCTCGGCGCGCGCGACGATGGCGTCAGCGATCTTGTGCAGGAGCTTCTTGCGCGCGTCGCCGGGCATCGCCGCCCAGGCCGGGAAGGCTTCCTTGGCTGCCTTTGCGGCGAGATCGACGTCGGCGGCGCGGCCGAGCGCGACCTTTGCAATCGGCTTCAGATCGATGGGCGATATCGTATCGAACGTCTCGCCGCCGACCGCCGGCGCCGATTCACCATTGATGTGGTTGAGCACGCCATGCTGGCGGAAGCGGGCGAGGAAGCCTTCCGCCTTGGCGATATTCTCATCGAGTTTGGACATTTCATTCTCCGATGGTGGCACGCCACCCTTGCGGGCCGCGCTGGAACGTGGGTGCGAACTGGAAGGGGCTATCGCGTGTCGGCGTTGCGGAGCCGGGGATGGATCGCGTTCTTCTTCCAGCTCAGCTGCGGGTCGATCTCACGGATTTCGAGGGTGAGGGCGAAGTGAGGCGTGGCGAACAGATCCTCAAGCTCGCGCGTGACCGTCGCAAAGATGGCCTCGCCCGTCCGCTTCTTCTCGTCCTCGGAGCGGCCGCGACCGATGCGAAACGACATGTCGATGAAACCGTTTTCCGGCAAAAGGTCCGCGACCGCATAATGCTCGCTGCGGATCGTGCGCACGCGCACCGCGCCAAGCTCGAACAGCCCGGTCTGCATGATGGTTTCGTGGACGGAGCGGCAGAGGCGGTCGAAATCAACGCGCGCGTCGAGATTGGCCGAGTACTCGATCGTGAAGTGCGGCATTTTTTGCCCGATCCCCTTCGCTATATATTTAACATGTTAAAAATAATCGGTCCGCTGTCAAGCGGGATTTCAGCCCGTGTCCATGATGGCCCGGCAATTGCGGAAAGGCGAGAAATGCCGCATAGAGCACACATGAGCCGCCAGAAATCCTCAGCCGAACACGGGCAGGACGCCCTTCTTCCCCACAATACGCGCCGCTCGCTGCCGATAGCGCTTTTGAGGGCACGCGAAGCGGTGATGGGGCATTTCCGGCCGATGCTGGCGCAGCACGAGATCACCGAGCAGCAATGGCGGGTGATCCGCATTCTCGCTGAGACCGGCCAGGTCGATGCCACTGAAATGGCCGAGAAGGCCTTCATCCTGGCGCCCAGCCTGACGCGCATCATCCGCTCGCTCGAGGAGCGCGGCCTGATCAGCAAGAGCAAGGACGCCGAAGACGGCCGCAGGGTTCTGCTCGAAATCGCACCGGCGGGCATGAAGGTCATCGCCGAGGTCGGCCCCGAGAGTCGGGCCATCTATGCGACGCTCGAGGCGAAGTACGGCAAGGAGCGTGTCGAAAAACTTCTCGACATGCTGGATGATCTCGCCACGCTCGGCGTCTGATCCGCCCACCACCACCAGCCTCATTTCGGAAGCTCTTCGGCCAGGCGCAGTGCCTCGTCGGCGTAACGCGCCAGCCGCGCCGCCGCATTCGGAAACTCCGGCCGTTCCGCCAGCCAGCCGATATAGGTCACACTTCTCAATGTGAGAAATAGCGGCAGGGTGCAAAGCGCTGCATCGCTCAAATCGCGCTTGCTGCGATATCCCGCGACAAGTGCGGTCTCCAGTTGCTTGTAATGAGGTTCGATGCGGTTCTTGAGCAGGGCCGTCGCGATATCGAACATGCGATAGCCGAAGCCCGCATCGTCGAAGTCGATGAAGCCGACAGAGTTTCCGTCGATCAGCATATTCTCACGCACGAGGTCGGCGTGGATCAGGCCGTAGTCGAGGTATTCGGCGGGAATATTGCCGAGCAGATTCCGAAGACGCGTCCTGAGATCTGTGAGGGCCGACCGGTGTTCGGCGGAAAGCCCGGCGCAATCCCAGAACCGACCCCAGAGCGGCCGTTCTCCCAGGAGCCCATCGGCATCCCAGGCGGCGCGGGAGAAGCCGTCGGGAAGGCTCCAACTGTCGGTGAGATTGTGCATCTCAGCCATCGCCGCGCCGATCGCGAAGAAGATCGCGAACTGCGTATCCGGCTCGTGGGTGAGCGGGGTGCCGCTCTGCCCGAGAGGCGAGCCGTGCATCCAGGTCACGATGTCGGCGTGCTGCGCATCGAAGCCGCCGGTCGCGGGCAGATGGACAAGGACATGGCCGTCGGCCGCAGGCACTGACGAGGGCACCGCCAGCCCGCCCTCGCGCAGCGCCGTCATCCAGCGCAGTTCGGAGACCAGCGCGGCCTCGTCATGATAGCCCGGACGATGGATCCGCAACGCCGCGGGTTCGCCGTTTGCCAGCGCGATGCGGAAGACCGCGTTCTCCCGATATTTCAGCAGCTCGGGTTGCTGGCCGGCAAGGCCCCAATGCGCGAGCGCCTCGCAGGCGCGCGCGCCGAGCGCATCGACCAGTTCTTGCTGGAGATGATCCGCCATCGTCGATCACAAGGCCGCAAGAACGTCGTCGAGCACAGACAGCATCAGGTCTGCATGTTCTTTGGAGAAGGGCATGGGCGGCCTGATCTTGGTCGAGCACTGATGGATGCCGAGCTTGCCCATCAGCACGCCGCGTTCCCGCATGTCGTTGATGACCTTGGTGGCGAGGTCGGCGGCCGGCGTTTTCTCGCTCCGGTCGAGGACGAGCTCTGCGCCGAAGAACAGCCCGCTGCCCCGTACGTCGCCGATGATGCCGTGCTTCTCCTGCAAGCGCAGAAGGCCGGCGCGGGCATAGGTGCCTACCTCACGCGCATTGTCGACCAGCTTCTCGTCCTCGATCACGTCGAGAACCGCTGTGGCCGCGGCACATGAGACGGGATTGCCGCCAAAAGTGTTGAAATAGCGGAAGGCTTTACGGAACGCATTGAGCGTATCGGCGCCCGCGACGACGCCGCCGATGGGGTGGCCGTTGCCCATGGGTTTGCCCAGGGTGACGATGTCAGGCACGATGCCCGCGCGCTGGTGGCCCCACATGTGTTCGCCGGTGCGGCCGAAACCGGGCTGCACCTCGTCGGCGATCACCAGCCCGCCCGCCTTGCGTACCGCCGCCACTGCCTTCTCCAGAAACCCTTGCGGCAGGTCGGGAAAGCCCTCATTGGCGAAGAACGGGTCGATGATGAGCGCCGAGAAGCCGAAGGGGCTCTCCTGTAGCGAAGCAATGGCCTTTTCGACCTCGGCGGCGAAAGCGCTCGCAAAGGCCTCGCCCGACTCGCCGCCGAGCGGGCGATAGCTGTCGGGCGCGGGAACATGGCGCACATGGCCGCCGAAGCCGCCGACCGGCGGCATGCGGGTCGACAGTTGCGAAACGGCGGCTGTGTTGCCGTGATAGGTGTGATCGGTGGCGATCACGCCCGTCTTGCCGGTGGCCGCCTGGGCCATGCGCAGGGCGATGTCGTTGGCTTCGCTTCCGGTGCAGGTCAGGATCGCGGTGTCTAGGCTCTTGTCGAAAGTCGCCGTCAGGCGCTCGACATAGTCGAGGATGCCTTCGTGCAAGTAGCGGGTATGCGTGTTGAGGGTGGACGCCTGCCTTGCGATCGCCTCGACCACGCGGGGGTGGCAGTGCCCCACATGGGGCACGTTGTTGTAGCAGTCGAGATAGCGCCGCCCGTCGGCGTCCCAGAGCCAGACGCCTTCGCCCCGCACGATGTGTACGGGGTCCTGATAGAACAGCGACATGTTACGGCCAAGCAGCCGCTCGCGCCGGGCCAGAAGCGCGCTGTTGTCTGCCATCTCACTTGCCTCCGGCAGCGGACAGACCGGCGTCAAGTGCCGAAACGATGCGGGTGACATCCTCGGCGGTGATGATGAGCGGCGGCGAGATGATGACGTTCGCGCCCGAGGTGCGGACCATGACGCCCGCCTCATAGGCGACATCCTGGACTTTTTGGACGATGTCCTTTGCCGCGCCGGTCTTCTTCTCCCGATCGGAGACGAGCTCGATCGCGCACATCAACCCCTTGCCACGTACATCGCCGACCAGTTCGTGACGCTCATAGAGTTCCTTGAGGCCGGCGATCAGTTCCTCGCCGCGCACCTGGGCGTTGGCAGCCACGTTGAGCCGCTGCATCTCCTTAAGCGATGCAAGGGCAGCCGCTGCGCCGACCGGATGGCCGGAATAGGTGTAGCCATGGCCGATGGAGCCCATCGCGCTCTTGTTGTTCTCGAACACCTGCGCGACCTTTTCGGAGATCATCACCGCGCCGAACGGATAGTAGCCGTTGGTGATCGCCTTGGCCGTGGACATCAGGTCGGGCTTGACGCCCCACAGTCGCGAACCCGTCCAGGCGCCCGTGCGGCCGAAGGCGGTGATCACCTCGTCCGCGATGAGCAGGATGCCGTGGCGGTCGCAGATCTCCCGCATCAGCGGCATGAAGGTTTCGTGCGGCACGATCACGCCGCCGGCGCCGAGCACAGGTTCCATGATCAGCGCGGCGATGGTGTCGGCGCCCTGGAAGGCGATCTCGTCCTCGAAAAGGCGGGCAATGCCCTTGGCGATCTCCGCACCGTCGATGGTCCCAAAGGGATTGCGATAGGTGAAGGGCGAGGGGAGATGGAAGACGCCGGGCAGCAGCGGCTCGTAGTTGCGGCGGAAGTTGGAATTGCCGTTGACGGAGGCGCCGCCGAAATGCGTGCCGTGATAGCCTTTCTTAAGTGCGAAGAATTTCGTCCGCTCGGGCTGGCCGTTCAGCTTGTGGTACTGGCGGGCGAGACGCAGGCAGGTTTCCACTGAATCCGAGCCGCCGGAGGTGTAGAAGGAGCGGACCAGCCCATCTTCCTTGAACCATTCGGCCAGTTCGTAGGACAGCTCAATCAGCGGCGAATTGGTGGTGCCGCGGAAGGTCGAATAGTAGGGGAGCTGCTCGAGTTGCTGGCGGATGGCTTCCTTCACCGGGTCGCAGGAATAGCCGAGATTGACGTTCCACAGTCCGCCGACAGCATCGAGCACGCGCTTGCCATGGATGTCGGTGATTTCGACGCCTTCGCCGGCATTGACGATCCTGGGCGGCGACGCCTGCATCTCGGCCGGATGGGCCATCGGATGCCACAGATGGCGGGCGTTGTTCTCGATGAGGAAATTGGCTTCACGCATTTTTCGTTCCTGTCCGTTCAAAGGCCGAGCATGGTGAGGGCTGTCGCATAGCCCTCGGCAGGCCGGGTGACATCGAAATGGACGCAAGGAAGCTTCACCGCTTCGGCGCCCTCGATATTCTTCTTCTGGTCGTCGACGAAGACGCAGGCCTCGCGCGGCAGGTCGAGTTCCGACAGAACAAGCTCATAGGCGCGGGGATCGGGCTTCAAAATCTTGGTGTAGGTGGCGTCCACGATGATCTCGAAGAGATCGATCAGCGGGAAGCGCTTGCGGAACTCGACGCCGTAAAACAGGTCGAGCTCGTTGGAGAGAATAGCGAGCCGGATGCCGGCCGCTTTCGCCTTCAGGATCGCGTCGCGCGCTTCCGGGCGCAGCACCAGTTCGGCATCGGCTCCGCGGGCCCGCTGCACGAAGGTCTTCATGTCGGTCCATTCCTCGCCGACGAGACGGCCGACCTCCTGGGTGCGCGTCATCCAGTAATCGCGCTCGGTGATCTCGCGCTTCTGCATGGACACCCAGACCGGATCGGTCGCCGGGTCGAACGGTCCGCGCCAGGTCAGGCTGCCGGGTGCAAGTCCGAGCGCGCGTTCGGTCACGTCATGTGTCTCGAAAAGTGTGCGCGTGACGACGCCGCCGAAATCGAGGATCAGTGCGCGTCCGGTCATGGCCGGCCCCCGGGCACGATGCCGCGTGCGATCCATTCGTCGAAGATAGCGAGCGCTTTTTGCGAAAATTCCAGCTCGTTGATGTGGCTGTCAACCTCGTGCAGGCTGACGCTCCCGGGAACCGCGCGACGCATCTCGTCGATGAAGGCGTCCAGCGCTTCGGGCTCGTGCAACGGCTCGTTCTCCTGGTCCCACTCCTGGATGCCCTTGAGCGGCAGGATGAACGCGACCTCGGCGTTCGTGCCGGCCAGCTTGCCGCCGATGACGCGGGCGATCTCGCGCCGCCCTTCCGGAGCGGTGGTGACCGAGCCGATCAGCCGGTTGTGGGCGTGATAGGGCCGGTCGGCCAGGGCAGCGGGCAGTTCGCGCCAGGCCTGCAGGTCCACCATGTCGACCGCGCCGGGCGCCACCAGCTGGGGTATGCCGACGCGGCCCGCATTTTCCATGCGGTCCGGGCCGGAGGTCACCACCGTTCCATGGTGGTGGTTGCTCACCTCCTGGATGCAGAAATCGAAGACCGCGGCAAACCCCTTCTGCGCGGCAATCGCCTCGAAGGCGCGGCCGCCCATACCAGTCGCGTGGAAGACGGCGACGTCGTAACCGCGGCGCTCCAGCTCGGGCTTGAGGTATTTCATGTATTTGAGGCAGCTCGACCCCAGCGAGGTCATGCCGATGAGCGGCCGCTCGCTGCTCGGCCTGATGCCGAAGCGGGCGGCGCCGACGACCGCGCCGCAGGCCTGCGACAGTACCGAACGGCAGATGCTGTTCAGTCCGTACAACCCACCGGCCCACAGAATCATCATCAGGTCCGGCGCGATGCGTTCCGGCGGCAGAAGATGCGAATAGGCGATGGTCGATACGACGAATTTTGGCACGCCGAGCGGCAGGACGGCGGCGACGTCGAGCGCAAGGTCGGTGCCGAGCGAGCCGCCAAGGACGATGACGCCATCCACCTGGCCGGCTTCATGGAGGTTGCGGACGAGGGTGGCAGCACCAGACGCCATCAGTTCCATGGCGCTGTTTTCGTCGCCGCTGGTCGCGATCGCCTCGATGGTCTTGCCGATGGCGGCGGCAACGTCGTGCCGCGAATATTCAGGCGTGTAGGGAGGATCGCCAAGAATGCTGACGTCTACCATGACCGGCACGCCACCGGCTTCCTGAATGACGGAAGCCATGAATTCGAGTTCCTCGCTCTTTGTGTCTCCCGTTCCCAGGACAAGTATGTTGGGTAGACGGTTCATCGCATTCATCAGCCGGCCCTCCTCGCCAGCGGCTGAGCAGCAAGCTGCTCAAGTCCAAAGAATTTTTCCGAAATGCGTTTTGCGGTGGCCGCAGTGGTCGATCCGAGCCGGTGGATCGTTGCCTCGTCGGCGCGGACCAAGGGTGCGGCGACCGCGATGGTGCCGATGGGCAGGCTGTTGGGCGCCTTTATTGGTGCCGCCGTGCTGATCACGCCGCTTTCGAGGCCCTGCAGGCAGACCGAATAGCCGCGCCTCGCCGTTTCGGCCAACAGGCTGCGCAGGTCGTTTGCGGAGGTGACCGTGTTTTCGGTGAAGGCTTCGAGCGGCGCGGACAGCACGTCCTCCAGCTGTCTGGCGGAGCAGAAGGCAAGGAAGGCGAGGCCAGACGCTGTAGCGTGGAAAGGCAGAACGCTGCCGACATCGACGATGACGCGGTTTGCGCGCGGCGAGTCCTCCACCAGGATCGTCGACAACCTGCCGGCAGCATATTCCGACAGGTGCACGGTTTCGCCCGACGCCTCCGCCAGTTCCCGGACGAAGGGGGCGGCGGTGCTGAGATAGGGAAAACGGGCCTCGCGAATGCGCGCAAGCCGCACCGGCGCTCCGCCGATCCGATAGCGCCGGGTCTCGGGGTCCTGCTCGACGAAGCCGTGCTTCTCCAGCTCGACGAGGAAGCGGCGCGCGGTAGCCTTGTCGAGCCCGCAGTGCCTTGCGATCTCGGTGAGCCCGACGTCCTTCTCCAGGCGCGATACCGCGTCCAGCAAAGTCAGCGCCTTTCCGATGGTGCTCATCAATTCCTCCGCTGCTGAGCGCCGCCTGAAGTCTCCCGATACCTGTCCCCTTGTGGTGATCGCTGAGTGGCCGATTCTATCGGGCCGGGATACTTAACATGCGAAATAACTTGACAGGTAGATGCGTCCTTTGCAAGTCTATATTTGAAGCGACGGTTCAAATAATGAACCGAAATAGACAGACGGCAAGAGGAAATTCGCTGTCTCAACCCGCTTCGACGGAGGAGGCCTTTGGAGAACCGTCCAAGGGCAGATGGCAGAAGCTGCCAAAAGGGGAGCGAAAACATGGACAGTCAATCTTCGCCCGCGACCGGGGCGAACCAACTGCGCAAGAATGCGCTTGGTGTCGGCGCGGTCACGTTTCTCGTGGTTTCGGCAGCCGCGCCGCTGACGGCGGTCGCAGGCGGCGTGCCGCTTTCAATGATGCTCGGCAACGGCGCCGGCATTCCGGCCGGCTTCCTGCTGGTCACCACCGTTCTGCTGCTATTTGCGGTCGGCTATGTCGCCATGGCGCGGCATATCCGCAACGCCGGCGCTTTCTACGCATACACCGCACAGGGGCTTGGCGGCATGATGGGGGGCGCTGCCGCTCTGATCGCCATCCTTGCCTATAATTGCATGCAGATCGGCATTTTCGGCTTGTTCGGCGCCGCCACGTCGGGCTTCTTTGCTGGCCTTGGGCTGGAATTGCCCTGGTGGGTGTGGACCTATATCGGCATCGCGCTGGTTGCGGTGTTCGGCTATCGCCGCGTCGACCTTTCGGCGAAGATCCTGACCGTTCTCGTCCTCCTGGAATATGCGGTCGTGATGGTCATCAACGTCGCGATCCTCGGCAAGGGCGGTGACGGCGGTCTTGGCTTCTCGTCCTTCACGCCCACCGCCTTCTTCAGTGGCTCGCCGTCCATCGGCATTCTCTTCTGCTTCGCCGCCTTCATCGGCTTCGAGGCGACCACGATCTACAGCGAGGAAGCCCGCGAACCACACAAGACCGTGCCGCGCGCGACCTACATCTCGGTGCTGATCATCGGCCTGTTCTACATGTTCACCTCGTGGCTGATGGTGAACGGCGCGGGCGCCGACAAGCTGGTGCCTGAACTGCAGGGACTTGCCGATCCGACGACCTTCCTCTTCGGCCTGGCCGAGCGCTATGTCGGCTCCTGGCTGCCTCCGATCATGAGCCTCTTGTTCGTCACCAGCCTGTTCGCCAGCGTGCTTGCCTTCCACAATGGCGTTGCCCGCTACATGTATGTGGCCGGCCGCGAAAAGCTGCTGCCGGAATCGATCGGCGTTACCCATCGGGTCTACCAGAGCCCCCATGTCGCTTCGGTCATCCAGACGATCATTGCGGTTCTCGTCATCGGGCTTTTCGCCTTCACCGGTCAGGACCCGGTTCTGGCTCTCTTCTCCTGGCTGACGAATGTCGGCACGCTCGCCATCATGGTTTTGATGGCGCTGACGGCCTTTGCCATCGTGGTCTTCTTCGGCCGCAATCCCGGTCTTGAGCCGAGCGCACTGGTGACCAGGATCATCCCGGCGATCACCGGCCTCATCCTTCTGGCGCTGGTGATCTTCATCGCCTCCAATTTCGGCGACCTGGCGGGTGCTGGCGGCTTCCTTGCCGTCTTCCTGCCGGGCCTGGTGCTGATTGCCGGCATCATCGGCTTTGCCCTCGCGGCATCGCTCAAATCCCGAAACAGCGTTTCCTTCGCGCGCCTCGGCGCCGGCATGGAAGCCTGATAGTCATGAACCGGCGGGGGAGTTCCCCCGCCGGTTCAACCATTCTCGATACGAATTCGCCGACAGGAACCCGTCATGCAGGAAAAGATCGACCAGTTGCGTCTGAACAGTGTTCCAGCGCAAGAGCTGTTTGTGGCGGGCAACTGGCGCGAGGCTCGGTCGGGCGCGACGATGGATGTGATTTCGCCCATCGACGGAAGCCGGCTCACGACCATTGCCGACGCTGACAACCATGATGTGGATGCGGCAGTTGGTGCCGCCCGCGCTGCCTTCGAAAAGGGCGTCTGGTCAAAGGCCGCCCCTGCCGAGCGGAAGAAGGTGCTGGGCCGGATCGCCGACCTGATCGAGAAGCACGCGCTGGAGCTTGCGGTGCTCGGCGTGCGCGACAACGGCACCGAGATCTCCATGGCGCTGAAGGCGGAGCCGGGAAGTGCCGCGGGCACGTTCCGCTACTATGCCGAAGCGCTCGACAAGGTTTATGGCGAGGTCGCGCCAACGGCCGGCAACGTTCTCGGCCTTATCCACCGCGAGCCCGTTGGCGTCGTCGCGGCCATCGTACCGTGGAATTTTCCGATGATGATCGGCGCCTGGAAGGTGGCGCCGGCGCTCGCGGCTGGCAATTCGGTCGTGCTGAAGCCTGCTGAAGGGGCGTCGCTGACCCTGCTGCGACTGGCCGAGATCTGCGCCGAGGCCGGTCTGCCGGAGGGCGTTCTCAATGTCGTGACGGGCAGGGGCGCGGTGACCGGCGAAGCGATCGGCCTGCACCCCGACATCGACGTGCTTGCCTTCACCGGCTCGGGCAATGTCGGCCGGCGCCTCCTCGAATATTCGGCGCGCTCCAACCTCAAGCGCGTCTATCTGGAACTCGGCGGAAAGTCGCCCAACATCGTCTTTGCCGACGCTCCGGACCTCGACCAGGCGGCGAAAGTTTCGGCCTTTGGCATCTTCCGCAACTCCGGTCAGGTCTGCGTTGCCGGCTCGCGCCTGCTCGTCGAGCGTTCGATTTGCGAGGCGTTTTCCGAAAAGGTCGCGGCCATTGCCGCCGAGATGAAGGTGGGCGACCCGCTGCTGCTCACGACGCAAGCAGGGGCGATTTCAAGCGATGTTCAACTGCGCAAAAATCTCAGCTTCGCGGAGCAGGCTCTTGGCGAGGGCGCACGCCTCAGAACCGGCGGCAAGCGCATCCTGGAAGAAACCGGCGGGTTCTACATGGAGCCGACCGTCTTCGACGTCTCGCCGGAAATGACGCTCGCCAGGGAAGAGGTTTTCGGGCCGATCCTGTCCATCATCCCCTTCGACGACGAGGCGGACTCGCTGCGCATCGCCAACGCCACCGAATATGGCCTGGCATCGGCGGTATGGACCTCGAACCTTTCCCGCGCGCACCGCATGGTGTGCGGCATCCGCGCCGGAGTGGTGCATGTGAACACCTATGGCGGCGCGGACAACACCGTGCCGCTGGGCGGCGTCAAGCAGTCCGGCAACGGCTATGACAAGTCGCTGCACGCGCTGGACAAGTATGTGGATTTGAAGACGGCCTGGATTCAGCTGTAGGGTCGGTTGCGACAGGGATCAGTGGTAGGTCCGCCGATCCGCGTTCAGCCGCCGAAGCTACCGAGCTGCGTCGGCACGTGAACGTAGTGGCGGTCGAAGTAGAGAAGCGCGTTGCCGTCCGAGCGTGAGCGAATGTCGACCACGCGGCCGATGAAGAGGTGATGCGTGCCGACGAGCCTTGCGTCGGCCAGTTCGCAGTCCAGTGCCACGATCGCGTCCGCCAGCGCATGGCTGCCGGACTTCATTTCGACCCAGTCTGCGGCGGCATAGCGTTCGGCCATGTCCGCCGTCGCGCCCGCGAAATGGGCCGCCAGTTCCTTGTGGTCGTGGCTCAGCACATTCACACAGAAGCGCTGGTTTTCGATGAAGAGCGGACACTGCGCCGAGCGGCTGTTCATGCAGACGAGCACGCTGGGCGGATCGTCGGTGACCGAGCACATGGCGGTGGCGGTGAACCCGCCGCGCCCGGCGGGTCCGTTGGTGGTGACGACATTGACCGGCGCGCAGACCCGCGCCATCGCGTTTCGGAATTCAGTCCTGGAAACGGCCTCGCCCATGGCGTTCACCGGTCAGGACTGGCCAAGGGGCGGCAGCCAGGTGTCGTTCGTCCAGCCGTTCTGATCGTAGTCGGCCATGCAGGTGTCGACCAGCGCCTCCATTTCCTTGAGGCGCCCGCCGCGCTCGGCGCCCTTCAGCACCTGCAGCCTGACTTCCTCCGGCGCGCCGGCATAGTTGAGCTCGTAGAGGGCGTGGCGGCCGCCGAACTCGGTGCCGGTCGCGTCCCACAAGAGCTTCATGATCTTGATGCGCTCGATATGGCCCATGTCGTTGGAGCCGCGCACATATTGCGCCAGGTAGCGGTCGATCTCGTCATTGCCGAAATCCTTTGCGGACGAAGGCAGGTAGATGAGGCCCGAGGCGATGACCTTGCGGATTGTCTCGATCACGCGCGGATAGGCTTCTGACATGAAAGTCCGGTAGGAAAGTGCTGCTTCCAGATTGGGAAGCACCGCGCCATCCGCCCAGGGGATAGGGTTGTAGGCCATGGCGTTGGAGAAGCTCCAGAACATGTGCCGGAGCGCGATGACTTCGCCGAGTGCCGCCTGGTTGCCGCGGAAGGCATCGCCGCCCGTCGCCCGCAGCGCCTTGGCCAGAAGCCCGGCGAGGAAGTCGAGCTTCACCGCAAAGCGTGTGCAGCCCTGGAAGCAGTAGCCATGCATGAAGCCCGACGCCGGATGGAAGGACAGGATCTTGGCGGCGTCGCGCAGCACCAGCACGTCCTCCCAGGGCACGAACACGTTGTCGAGCACCAGGATCGCGTCGTTCTCGTCGAAGCGGGAGGAGAGGGGATAGTCGAAGGGATGGCCGACCGTGTTGGCCGTCTGCTCATAGGAGACACGGCAAAACATTTTTATCCCGGGCGCGTTCATCGGCACGATGAACATGACCGACAGCGACGGGTCTTCGGTCACGGTGGCCGAGCTCTGCGCCAGGAAATTGTAGTGGGTCAGTGCCGATGAGGTCGCCACGACCTTGGCGCCGGACACATAGATGCCGGCATCCGTCTCCTTGGTGATGTGGACGAACACGTCCTTCACGGCATCTGCGGGCTTGTGGCGATCGATCGGCGGGTTGACGATCGCGTGGTTCATGAACAGCGCGGCCTCCTGGGCCCGCTTGTGCCAGGCGAGTGCGTTGTCCTTGAAGGGGCCGTACCATGCGGCATTGGCTCCCAGCGTGTTCATCAGAGCGGCCTTGTAGTCGGCGGTGCGCCCCATCCAGCCATAGGACATGCGTGCCCACTCGGCGATGGCTCCCTGCTGCGCCGCGAGGTCGGCCGAGGACCGCGCGACGCGGAAATATTTGTGCGTGTAGCCGCCCGAGCCGGTATCGGTCGGCGACGTCAGGACGTCCTTCTTCGCCGGATCGTGCAGCGCGTCGTAAAGGCGGGCAAGCGACCTGACCGAATTGCGCATCGCCGGATGGGCGGTGACGTCCGCGACCTTTTCGCCGTTGATATAGACCTCACGCCCGTCGCGCAGGCTTTCCAGATATTCGGCGCCAGTGAACGGCCGCGCCGCGTCGGCTCGAAACTCTTCAGCTCTCATGTCACTCCTCCCGTGAGTTGCATCGAGACTAGGCATTGCGTCCGGCTGTCGCCATGGACAGAATGGCAAAATGGCTTGCACTTTTTCGGGGGGATCATGGGCGAGGCTATTCCCAGTTTCTTTGTCTATGGCGAGCCGGAGCAACCGCTCGAACCCGGCTTTTTCCATGTGGAAACGGTCATGGCACGGAAAAGCCTGCATCAGGGACAGGTGAGTGCGCACAAGCACGACCTGATGGGGCAGATCACCTACTGGATGCGCGGCAGTGGCTCCTACTTCATCGAAGACAAAAGATTGGACTTTTCCGCGCCGGCCGTGAGCTTCGTGCCGAGCGGGATCGTGCATGGATTTTCTGTCGAGCCGAGAAAGCGATGCCGTCGTCATCTCCATCGCGGACGGTGCCCTGCTGTCGGTGCGCGAGCAGACGATCCTGCCGCTCGACATGCCGGTGATGGTTTGGGCCATCGGCGAGGACAGGCTGTGGGACCGCCTCGCTCACCTGATCGACATCGCCGCCGAGGAATATGTCGGCGCCGGAGCGGGCAGCCAGATGGCGATGGCGTCCCTCACATCGGCCATCATGACGCAGATTCGCCCGCCTTGCCGCAGACCTGCCTTCCGCGGCTCATCCGCCGCATCTCGTGGTCGCGACCCAGCTGCGCCGCATGATCGATGCGCATTTCCGCGAGAACTGGAGCGTCGAGCGCTATACCGCGGCGCTCGCGACGACGCCGCACCTGCTGGCCAAGGCCTGCAAGGCCGCCTTCGGAATGCAGGTGAAGGAACTGGTCAACGAACGCCGCCTGCTTGAGGCAAAGCGGCTACTGCTGTTCACCGTCCGCCCGCTGGAAGACATCGCATACGAGATCGGTTTCAGGGACCCGGCTTACTTTTCCCGCTTCTTCCGCCTTCGCACCGGCATGGCACCCAGCGAATGGCGGCGCTCGAAGCTCATTTCATAGCCGGCCAAAGTGGCGCCGCCTTGGGCCGCGAGAGTCGTCGCCGAGGATTTCAGCGACGACTCCGCTGCATTTGCTTTTTGGCGATCGCGAACGCCTAGGAGTTCACCCGCCCATATTGGCGCATGACGTCGAGAAGCGGCTCGTGCTTGATGGCCTCGACCTTCAGCCGGTCGTGGGGCGTGCCGCCCATGTCTTCAGCGGCGAGCATGGCGTTGACCACGGCTTCCTCCACGCTGTCCACCACGGCCATGTAGACGGAGTCCAAGAGTTCATCGTTGATTATCTCGATCTGCATGCGCGGCGGCGCGCGATGCAGCATGGGGCGTGGGTTGGCGGTGGAGAAGGCGAGGAAGATGTCGCCCGAATTGTTGCCGCCGGGCGTTCCGTTGCGGCCTATGCCGATCGAGGCGCGGCGTGCCACCCGCTGCAGCTGGTGCGGCGCGAGCGGCAAATCGGTTGCGATGACGACGATGATCGACCCACGCTCCTTGAGCTGGCTTTGCGGTGTGCCGTCGCGCATGTGCTGGCCCACCGGCACGCCGCAGATGGTCAGCCAGTCGCGCTGGCCGTGATTGGCCTGGACGAGGGTTCCGATCGTGTATCGCTTGTCGTCGAGCTCGACGACGCGCGACGAGGTGCCGGTGCCGCCCTTGAAGCCATAGGTGATCATGCCGGTGCCACCGCCGCAATTGCCTTCCTGGACCGGGCCGGGCGCTGCGGCATCAAGGGCAGCCCTGACATCGGCCTCGCCGATGTGCATGCCGTTGATGTCGTTGAGCGCGCCGTCATAAGTCTCGGCCACGACGGGCATGATCCAGAGGAAATCGTCGGTGTCGTAAGTGGTGCGGTAGCGCTCCAGCATCCATTTGATCGCGCCATGGTGCGCCATGCCAATGCCATGGGTGTTGGTGATCAGGACCGGCCCGAGGAAAAAGCCGCCATCCTCGATCCAGTGCGTGCCGGTCATCTCGCCATTGCCGTTGAACCGGTGGACGCCGGCATAGACGGGAACAGGCGTCTCGGACCCGGCATGCGGGACGATAGCCGTGACGCCCGTCCGCGTGGGCTGCTTGCGCCTGGGGCGCGGGGTGTCTTCCCAAATGGTCCGGAAGCCGACGGCGATGCCTTCGACATCGGTGATGGCGTTGAGCGGGCCGGTTTTCCCACGGAAAGGCAAACCAAGGTCGCGACCGCGCGGTTTGGGCGGTGAGTTTCTGGAATTCTTCATGATCACTTTTGTCTTGAGCGGAGATAGAGGCCGATGGATGCGATGACGAAGGAGAACGTCAGCATCATCACGGCGATTGCGTTGATTTCCGGTTTGATGCCGCGTCTTAGCATGGAGAAGATGAACATCGGCAAGGTCGTCACGTCGATGCCGGCGATGAAATAGGTGATCACCAGGTCGTCCATCGAGATGATGAAGGCGAGCAGCGCACCGCCCAGTATGCCCGGCATGAGCTGGGGCAGGACCACGCGCCTGAAGGTCGTCCACTCATTGGCCCCGAGATCGGCGGATGCGTTTTCGAGTGTGCGGTCCATGCCGGCCAGCCGTGCCGACACGACGATGAAGACGTAGGAGATCAGGAAGGTGCACTGGCCGATGATGATGGTGGTGATGCCGAGGCTGATGCCGGCGTTGACGAAGAAGATGAGCAGCGCGATGCCCAGCACGATGTCGGGCATCAGCATCGGCATGAACATGACCACCCGATAAAATCCCTGCCCGACGAAATTGAAGCGGTGCAGGGCAAGCGCAATCGCCGTGCCGAAGACGGTCGCGATGATGGTCGTGGCCGTTGCGATCTTCAGGCTGTTGAGCACTGCGGCGACAAGCTGATCGGTGGATTCGATATAGAGCGCGTTCTCCGAGATCGTCGTCTTGAAGCCGAGGACCTGGGCATACCATTCGGTGGTGAAGCCGCTCCAGGTCATCATGTTGATCGGGTTCGCGTTGAACGAATAGACCACGATCAGCACGAGCGGAATGTAGATGAAGGCAAAGAAGAGCGCGGTGTAGGCGTAAAGGCTGCCGCGGAACAGCGCAGCTGCGATCCTCATCGGTTTCTCCTCAGGACAGGGCCGCGGCCGCGTTGCGGCGTCCGCTGACAAGGACATAGGCGAGCAGGAGGACCAGCATCACCGCCATGACCATCATGGCCAGCGCCGAGCCGAAGGGCCAGTTGCGCGCGGCGAGGAACTGGGTCTCGATCAAGTTGCCGAGCATCATCACCTTTGCGCCGCCCAGCACGGCCGGCACGATGAAATTGCCGAGCGCCGGAATGAACACGATGACCGCACCGCCGATTACCCCCGGGGCCGTGAGCGGCAGCACGATGCGCAGGAACGTGCGAACCGGTCCGGCGCCGAGGTCGAGGGAAGCCTGCACAAGCCGCCAGTCGAGCTTTTCGACGCTGGCGTAGATCGGCATGAACATGAACGGGATGAAGATGTAGACCATGCCGAGAATGATCGCGCCGTCCGTGTAGATCATGTTGAGCGGCTGGGCGATGATGCCGAGGGCCAGCAGGACCTCGTTGGCAAGGCCGGTCTGCCTGAGGATGAGCACCCAGACGAACAGCCGGACGATGAGGCTGCTGAAGAACGGCAGCGTGATGAGAAACAGGCAGAAACTCTTCCAGCGGTCGGGCAGGAGCGACACGCAGAAGGCCGCCGGATAGCAGACCACCAGCGTGGCGATGACGGTGAGGGCCGCGATGCGAAGCGACCGGAAGAAGATCGCCATGTAGACCGGGTCGAATTCCTCGAAGGCCGGATCGGCAAAGCCGAGGATGCGTCCGAAATTGTGCGGATAAAAGCTCCACTCCACGCCGCCATAGAGGCCAGGCGTCAAGAAGCTCGTCACGATCATGATCGTGAGAGGAACGAGGAAAAACACGATCAGGAACAGCGACACCGGGCCGAGGAGGGCGGCGAGCTGGATGCGCCGGAGAAGCCTTGCCGACATGTCAGGCGACCTCCCCCTGGATGAGATGGACCGCGGAAGGGTCGTAATACCACCGGCTCTTCTGGCCTTGCTGCAATGCGCCGATAGTTGCGCGCCTTGCCGCCGGCACATGCGCCGAAAGCCGCCGGCCCTGCTCGGTGCGGCCGAACAGCTCGAAGCTCGAGCCGACGAAGACGATTTGCTCCACCACCACATCCACGGCCGGACAGCCTTCCGTCGCATCGAGGAAAAAGTGTTCGGGCCGGATGAGCGCCGTCACGCGGCTGTTTTTGGCTCCTTCGGAGGCGTGGCGGATCGTGGTCCCTTCCGCGGTCGTCACCACATCGCCGTTCGCCTGCCCCTCGAAGAGGTTGCTGGCGCCGATGAAGCTCGCAACGAAGGTGTTGGCGGGGTGGTCGTAGATGGCCCGCGGGGTGTCGACCTGCTGGATCCGCCCGTTGGACAGGACCGCGATGCGGTCCGACATGGTGAGCGCTTCCTGCTGGTCGTGGGTGACGAAGACGAAGGAAATGCCGAGCTCGTGCTGGAGCGTCTTGAGCTCCAGCTGCATCGTTTCGCGCAGGTTTTTATCGAGTGCCGAGAGCGGCTCGTCGAGAAGCAGGAGCTTCGGGCGGGCAATCAATGCGCGTGCCAGCGCCACGCGCTGTTGCTGCCCGCCGGAAAGCTGCCGTGGACGACGATTTTCCATCCCTTCCAGGCCGACCATCCGCAGGGCGGACGCGACCCTTTCGGTCCGCTCCGCCTTCGAGACCCTGGCCACTTCCAGCGAGTAGCCGACGTTTTCGCCCACGCTCATGTGGGGGAAAAGGGCGTAGTTCTGGAAGACGGTGTTGACCGGGCGCCGATAGGGCGGGCGGTCGTTCATTTCCTGGCCGTCGATGATCACCCGGCCGGAATCGAGCTCGACGAAACCGCTGACCGCCTGAAGAAGTGTCGTCTTTCCGCATCCGGACGGGCCCAGAAGCGTGATGAACTCGTTGCGCCCCACATCGATGTCGATGCCGTCGAGCGCTTTCAGGCTTTCCCCCTCAGGAGTGGAAAAGACCTTTGTGGCCCCCTCCAGTCGGACCATCGAATTTCGCATCTGTCGTTCCCCAGAAATGTTATTAATATAACGCTTGTGCGTTTTGGATATGTGGATATCATTTCTGGGTCGAAGTCAACGCTCGACAGGCGTCCGGAAGATCGGCACCGGCACGGAGCACCGTTCGGGCGGAAAAGAAGGGGAATACTCAATGCGCAATCCGAAATCGCGGCGGGGGGAGACCCGCCGGACAACCTCGCTGGCCCGCGCCGCTCTCGCCACGATGGCGGCGCTTCTGTCCACGGCGAGCCTGGCGTTTTCCGCCGAACTCAACATCTACAACTGGGGTGAGTACATCAATCCAGAAGTTCTGAAGAAGTTCGAGGAGGAGACCAAGATCAAGGTCAACCTCTCCACCTATTCCTCCAACGAGGAAATGCTGGCCAAGATTCAGGGCGGAGCGACCGGCTACGACATCGTCTTCCCGTCCGTCCACATGCAGGACATCATGGCCAAGCTGGACCTGCTCGAGAAGACCGACATCAACCAGTATGAAGGCTTCAAGAACATCGACCCGCAGTTCCTGCGCGCCAAGAGCGACCCCAAGGGAGAATATTGCCTTCCCTACGCCTTCGGCACGGTCGGCATCCTCTACAACCGCACGGTTCTGGGCAAGGACATCACCGGCTGGCACGATCTGTTCGAGACGGCAAAGGCCAAGGGCGTCAAGTTCACGCTGCTCGACGACATGCGCGAGGTGATGGCGGTCGGCCTGATCCTGAACGGCCATCCCGTCAACTCCACCGATCCGAACGACCTGCAGCAGGCCGCCGATACCATCATCGGGATCAAGCCGGAGGTTGCCGCTTTCACCTATGATGCGCGACCCATGGTGCAGTCCGGCGACGTTGCGGCCGCGCACTTCTTCGTCGGCGGCATGGTGGATGTCTTCGGCGACCCGAAAAATCTCGGCTACGTGATCCCCGAGGAAGGGGCGACCATGTATCAGGAAGACATCTGCGTGCTGAAAACCGCGCCGAACAAGGATAACGCGATCAAGTTCCTGCAGTTCTATACGCGTCCCGAGGTCGCCGCGCTCAACATCGCGCAGCAGACGAACGGAACGCCCAACGTTCCGGCACGCCAATTGACGCCGGAGAACATCAAGAATAGCAAGGAAATCAACCCGACCGACGAGACCATGAAGCGCCTTCAGATCTTCGAGGATCTGGGTTCCGGACTGCGCCAGCTCGACCGGGCATGGACGAAGGTCAAGACCGCCCAGTAGATCAATAGCTACCCGCCTGCCCAGGCGGGTGGGTATACAGGGGAAGCAGTGTCCAATCGTATATTGAAGCTAGTCCGAAGCGAGGAACTCAGGCGGTCAAAGTCCGACCGCCTGATCGCCAATTATATCGAACGCAACATGGTAGAGCTGCCCTATGAGACAGCCCGCTCGATTGCGACCCATCTGCGCATCTCGCCGATGACGGTGGGCCGCTATCTGCGCCGCCTGGGCTTCGATGGCCTCGACGATCTCAAGAACGAACTGCGGCGAGGCCATTCCAACCCGGCCTGGCAGGTAAAGGGCCAGGTCGATCGCCTCCAGCAGGACATCCGCGATGGAAAGCTCATTGCCGGGCTCATCCAGGAGCAGGTCGACAATCTAGGGCAGATATACGAACTCACCACCTCGCCCGAATGGCAGCAGGCGATCGATCTACTGGTTTCGGCAAGCGAGGTCTATGTCGCGGCCTACCAGAATGTGCGCGGCATCGCGCAGTATTTTGCCAGCCAACTTTCATACACCCGGCCCAGGGTGCAATTCGTCGACGGGTTGAACGGCACCTATGCCGAGGTGCTCGATGGATCGGTCGAGGGCAGGGTCCTTTTCCTGCACGACGTGCGCCGGTTCGCGGCGAAAGCCCAGCCGCTTGCGCTCGAGGCGCGGCGAGCCGGGGTCAAGGTCATCCTGCTTACCGACGAGTTCTGTCTTTGGCCCAAGGAGGCTTCGGACGTGGCGCTGATCGTGCCGGGATCGCACGGACCTTTGTGGGACGGTGCCGCGACCATGACGGCGGTGATGGACCTGCTTCTGAGCAACATCATCGTGTTGCTTGGCGACCAAGTGAACGAACGCGTCGAACTACTGACCAGGCTGCAGGATACATTTGGCGATTTCGAGGCCTGAGCGGCTTGGCCGCCCGGCCAAGCGCAACTCAGGCGAAATCGTAGACCGTTTCCTCGCAGTCGACGAAACCCCGGCAGCAATAGGCGACCGGGCCGGACATGATCGCCATGTCGCCAATAAGCTCGATTCCCAACGCGCCGGCCGGGAGGTGGACGGTGAAACGGTCGCTTTTCGTCAGGCCTCTCATCCGCGCAGCGTAAGCGGCGACGCAGGCGCCGGTCCCGCATGCCTGGGTGGCGATGCCGGGGCGCTCCCAGACAGCGAGCCGAATTGTCTCAGCATCGACCAGTTCGGCCACGCCGACATTCACGCCTTCCGGAAACAGTTGATGGTTCTGGATGGGGGCTGCGACCTTCGCCAGGTCGATCTCCGCAAGGCTGTCGACGAAATAGACTGCGTGCGGATTGCCGATCCAGAGGGCGACACCGTCACGCAGCGGGCCGTTCTCGACGGGCAGCCGCGTCGTATCGACTTCCTCGGCGAGCGGAAAGTTCTGCCAATCGCCGCTGATCGGTCCCATTTCGACGCTGACCTGCATCGGCCCGGAACGCCGGCATTTCAACAGGCCGCCGCCGGTTTCAAGAAGAAGCTCGGTACCGCCGGTTTCCTCGAGCAGCAGGTGCGCCACGCATCGGGTAGCGTTGCCGCAAGCCGAAACCTCGTGGCCGTCGATGTTGAAGATGCGCATCGCGGCATCGGCGCCGGCCGCGGAGCCTTGTTCGGAAGGGTGTTCGATGGTCAGCAACTGATCGCCGCCGACGCCGACCTGTGCGTCGCAGATGCGCACGATGTCTTCCTTTGTGAAAGCTCGTCGGTCGATCCGTCGATCGAAGATCACGAAGTGGTTGCGCAGCCCGTGCATTTTCACGAAAGCACGGCTGGTGTCGCTGGCCGTTTGCGGCCGGATTTTTTCAGGGCTCATCGCGTTCAATCGATCGGGTGCTGATGGCGGCATCTGATCATTACGCGCGCGACCGGGCAAGCGACTGTTTCGGCAAGCCACAACCGCGTCTATGAGACGAGTTTCTCGAGGGTCTGCTCCACAAGACGGGAGTAGCCGGAAACCCGCGGCGATGAGGCGTGGCAATCTTGATGAATGGTACCGCAAACCGATGGCTCACGGCACCATTCCGTTTTGAAGACGGGCGAAGAATTATCTCCACCCGCGATAGTAGCCGTAGGGCCGTCGGTAGTACCCACCAAATGGGTGCGCACGGTACCCATAGCGGTAGTAGCCGTAGGGCCGTCCGTAATACCCACCAAATGGGTGTGCACGATAGTAGCCGTAGTGCCGTCGATAGTACCCACCAAATGGGTGCGCATAACCGCGGTAGTAACCGTAAGGCCGGTAATACCGGTATCCGTATCCATAGGGCCGGTAGTAACGCCCGTAGCGGCAACCGCCATACGGTCCACGCCAGCCGCCCGGTCCGCAGCCCTGCGCCACGGGTTGCAGCATAGTCGATGCGCCCGTGTCGAGGGTAGCGGGGGTTGGGAAGGCTAACGCCGAGTATGAAGAGGCGAATAGAAGGCCGATCCCGGCCACAACTTTCAGGAGCTGACTCGTCATCTCTTTTTTCTCCGAAATGAAAGACAAGCCCTTCAAAATCGGATGGCGACGCGATTGCCCGGGACAGGCGCTCGCTGCCCCATCCATGCTGGCATTATGCCCGAATTGGCGGTCGAAATGGCGGTCAGCCCAATCAACTTTTCTCGACTGAGGCGTCGTTTCGGCTTTTTCCGCATCCGACACTGCTTGCGGTTCCAAGGCGCGGCAGTGTCAGTTTGTCTGCCATTGCAGGCGCAAAGGAGTATAATATCAAAAGGTTGGCGATCTTGCGCTGGAGGCTGGGATGTCACGCCTTACAATCTATCTGAGCCGGTTGCTCGGCCTGTTCTTCCTGATTTTTACCGTGGCACTCTATGTGCAAAGGCCGACGGCCATCGAGATCGTCGGCCAACTCATGCACGATCGCTTGCTGATGTTGCTCATGGGCATGATCGCGCTTGCATGCGGCCTTGCCATCGTGCTGGCCCACAACATCTGGTCCGGCGGCGTTCTGCCTGTGGTTGTCACGATCATCGGTTGGCTGTTCGTGATCCGTGGCGTGTTGCTGATAGCGCTGCCGCCGGAGGTGTCGGCCATATTCGACCTGCTTCACTACACCAGATACTTCGATGTCTATGAACTGGTCGCGCTCGTCATCGGTGTCCTTCTGACATATGGCGGATTCAGAGTGGCGCTGCCACCGTCGGGTGCACCGCAGGACAAGCCCAACCCAGTTGATTGACGATAGGCGCACCCTAGAAGTGCTACCTCAATGGCTGGCGCTCGGTAGAGTTCTACGGGATCACGGCGACGGCGTGAGGCCGCACCATTCGGAATGGAGTTGGTGACGTTCCTGTCCGGGCTTTCCGGAAAATGCCGGTGCGGGCCATATCCACTTTCGCTCTTTGCGCCCTAAGATGGATCGGTAACGAGTCGGCCGGAGCGGGAGGTCGCCATGCTGGAGCATCCATTCGGGCGTACCGGCCTGGCCGTTTCGCGGATCGGCCAGGGCACATGGTACATCGACGAAGGTGACCGCAAGGCCGCCGTCGCGGCGCTGCGTGGCGGCATCGACCTCGGCATGACCCATATCGATACGGCGGAGATGTATGGCGACGCCGAACTGGTGGTGGGCGATGCCATTGCCGGCCGTCGCGACGAGGTGTTCGTCGTCTCCAAGGTCCTGCCGGGGAACGCTTCCTACGCCGGAACGCTCGCGGCCTGCGAGCGCTCGCTGCTGCGGCTCGGCACCGATCGGCTGGATTGCTACCTGCTGCACTGGCGCGGTCGCTACCCGTTGGAAGAAACTTTTCGCGCTTTCGAGGATCTGCGCCAGGCCGGCAAGATCCTGTGCTGGGGCGTCAGCAATTTCGACGTCGACGATCTCGATGAGGCGCTATCGGTTGCGGGAGAGGGCAGGATCGCTTGCAACCAGGTGCTCTACCATCTGCGCGAGCGCGCCATAGAGCATGGCGTTGTGCCCTGGTGCGCAGAGCATGGCGTGACGGTGGTGGCCTACAGCCCCTTCGGCCATGGCGAGTTTCCTGCCGACGCATCGGCAGGAGGGCAGCTGCTTGTCGAGATCGGCGAGGCGCATCGGGCAACGCCGCGCCAGGTGGCGCTGGCTTTCCTGACGCGCGAGGCGTCTGTCGTCGCCATCCCCAAGGCATCGACCCTGGGCCACGCGATCGAGAATGCAGGTGCGGGCGACATCAGGCTGAGCGCTGCGGAAATCGACCGCATCGATAAGGCGTTTCCGCGCGGCCGCTGGCCCGGCAGCCTGCCCATGCTCTGATCAGGCGAGGCGCTCAGGCCGGCTGCAGCCGCAGGGCACGCTGGCGCTGCCAGCGCATGAAGCCCACAAGGCCCGCAACGCAAAGCGTGCCGACGATCATCAGGAAGGCGGCCGCCGCCACCGCAGGGCTGATGTTCTCGCGGATGCTGGCGAACATCTGCCGCGCCAGCGTGCGCTGGTTGGGGCCGGCGACGAACAATGTCAGCACCACCTCGTCGAGCGAGGTGGCAAAGGCGAACACCGCGCCCGTCAGCATGCCGGGCATGATGATCGGCAGCGTCACCCGCCGGAACACGTTGAGGGGCGTGGCGCCGAGGCTGCTCGCCGCGCGCTCAAGCCAGGGGTCCATAGCAATCAGCGAACCCGACACGCTGACGATGACGAAGGGAATGCACAGCACTGCATGGGCGACGATGACGCCGAGATAGGAATTGGCGAGCCCGAGCCGGCCGTAGAGCATTTGCATGCCGACGCCCAGCACCACCGCCGGCACCACCATCGGCATCAGGAAGGTGGTGCGGATGGCATTGGCGAAAGGCAGATGGCTGCTGCGCAGCCCGAGTGCCGCTAGCGTACCGAGCACGGTGGCGACAATCGTCGCCCCCGATCCGATGATCAGGCTATTGACGATCGAACGGCGCCACACCTCGTTGTTCTGCAACTCGCCGAACCAGCGCGAGGAAAAAGTCTCGATCGGATAGTTGAGGAACACGCTCGAATTGAAGGCGAGCGGCAGGATGGCGATGATCGGCGCCAGAAGGAAGAACACGACTGCAAGCCCGAAGACGATCTGGGCGGCGCGCAGTGCGGGACTGGTCTTTCCGGCCATCGGTCAGGTCCCCACCATGGTGGGCGACCGCGACAGTCGCCCGTAGACGAGATAGAGCACGGTGGTGACGGCGAGCAGGATAAGGCCGAGCGCGCCCGCCATGCCCCAATTCGCCGTTCCTGTGGCGAAGAAGGCGATCACCGAGCTGATCATCTGGTCGTTCGGGCCGCCGACGAGGGCAGGCGTGATGTAGTAGCCGAGCGCCACCATGAAGACGAGCAGCGAACCGGACATCAGGCCGGGGAAGGCGAGCGGCAGGAGCACATACCGGAATGCCTTGAGCCGCGAGGCGCCGAGTGAGGCAGCCGCCGGCATCAAATTGGCCGGTATGGTCAGCAGCCCGCTATAGATCGGCAGCACCATGAAGGGCAGAAGCACATGCGTCATCGCGATCACGACGCCGGTGCGGTTGAAGATCAGCGGCAGCGGCTCGCTGATCAGGCCAATAGCCTTGAGCGCCTCGTTGATGAGCCCCTCGTTCTGCAGCAGGATGAACCAGGCTGCGGTGCGCACCAGAAGCGATGTCCAGAGCGGCAGCAGCACGGCAATCAGCAGCAGCGCACGCACCCAGCCTGTGGCGGATGCAGCTATCAGCGCATAGGGAAGGCCGATCAAGGCGCACAGCACGGTCACGGTCGCCGCGATCAGGAAGGTGCGCAGCATGATCTGGCGGTTCGCCGAGGCGCCGGCATCGACGGCAGCGATATTGCCGGCGGCGTCACGTTCGAGATCGGCGGCGGCCAGCAGGTAACGGTCGGTGTAGAGCGGCATGGCGTGCTTCACAGCCAGCCAGTATTTCGTCTCGCTCCAGCGCGGGTCGACCGTGGCGAGATCGAGCGCCTGGCCCTCAGGCGCATCCCTGACGGCACTGGTCGTGTGCGACATCAGCGAGCGGAACCCGGAAAGCTCGCTGTTCAGCCGTCGCACCGCATCACCAAAGGCAAGCTGGTCGACCGGCTTGCGCAGGTCGGCGACGAGAGCCTGCTGCATCTCCGGGCTCGGCGGAGTGTTTCCATCCCAGCCGGACAGGGCGGCTGCCGTCTCAGGCATTACGCCGCGCACTGTGCCGTCGGTCACCGAGGCCATCATCATGGTCGCCAGCGGCCAGAAGAAGAACACGACCAGAAAGGCTACCAGCGGGGTGATCAGCCCCAGTGCCGTCAGCCGTGCGCGCAAGGCCACTGACATCATGGCCTGATCACCGTGCATTCGTCGGGTTCGAATGTGGCGAAGGCTTCGGCGCCTACAGGCCAGGGGCGCGCCTTGCGCTCCAGCTTGGCGACCAGGTCGATGCCGCTGCCGGCCAGCCGCACGCGCAGATGGTCGCCCTGATAGACGGTGTCCAGAACCTTGACTTGGATCGAGTTGTCGGCGCCCGCCTGCTCGGCCAGCCTTACGCGCTCGGGGCGCACGCTGACGAGCGCGGCGTTCCCGGCGGTGAAATCGGTGGGAATGCTCGCTTGGACGATTGGCCCGCTTTCCAGTTTTATCCTGGCGTTCCGGCCTTCGCAGGCTTCCACCTTTCCGGTAAAGAGATTTGTCTCGCCGATGAATTCGGCGACGAAGCGCGTATTGGGCCGGTCATAGATCGCTTCCGGCGACGCCAGCTGTTCGATCCGGCCGGCATTGAACACGGCAATGCGGTCCGACATCGTCAGCGCCTCGCCTTGGTCATGGGTGACGAAAACGATGGTCAGTTCAAGCCGGCGGTGCAACTCGCGCAACTCGAACTGCATGTGCTCGCGCAGCTGCTTGTCGAGCGCGCCCAGCGGCTCGTCCATCAGCACCACGCTCGGCTCGAACACGAGCGCGCGGGTCAGCGCCACGCGTTGCTGCTGGCCGCCCGAAAGCTGGGCCGGCTTGCGATCCTTGATATGGCCGAGCTTAACCATGTCGATGGCGCGGCTGACGCGTTCGGCAGCTTCGGCCTTGGAAACGCCGCGCATCATCAGCGGGAAGGCGACGTTCTCGGCCACCGTCATATGCGGAAAGAGCGCGTAGTTCTGAAACACCACGCCCATATTGCGGCGATGGGCCGGCAGGTGGTCGATGCGCTTGTTTTCCAGCCTGATTTCGCCGCTCGTCGGTTCGATGAAGCCCGCGAGCATCATCAGGATCGTCGTCTTGCCGGAGCCGGACGGCCCGAGCAGGCTTACGAACTCGCCCTTCTCGATTTGGAGGTCCAGTTCATCGACGACCTTGAGCTGACCGAAGGCCTTGGAGATGCGGTCGAGAGTAATGAAAGCCGGCAAATTTCCCTCACTTCAGGCATTGCCTTTCCGGCGCGAGCCGGAAAGCACCTCAAGGAACCATCCCCGTCGATCGAGCTGGGCGATCGAACCGGAAAGGATGGTCGGACGGCCCGCACCTCAGGCGCGGGCCGTCCGTAGTTCCGGCGTCCTACTGAGCCAGCCAGGCGTTGAAGCGGCTGGTCAGCTCCTCGATATTGTCGACCCAGAAGGCGCCGTCGAGCGCCACGGCATCCACCATATTGGCTTCGGCCGTCGGCAGGTCGGCAGCCTCCTTGGCGGGCACGGCCGCGGCCGCTTCCTTCTGCGGCAGGCCGTAAGCGATGTAGTCGGGCAGCTTCGACTGGTTTTCCGGAGCGCTGGCAAAGGCGATGAAGTCCATCGCGTCCTGCTTGTTGGGGCTGTTGCGCAGCACCACCCAGCTGTCGATGGCGTAGATGCTGCCCGGCCAGACCACCTTGAAGTGCTTGCCTTCGGTCTTGTTGATGCCGGAGATGCGGCCGTTATAGGCGGTCGTCATCACCACTTCACCCGAGGCGAGCAGTTGCAGCGGCTGCGCGCCGGCTTCCCACCAGACGACATCCTTCTTGATCTCGTCGAGCTTCTTGAAGGCGCGGTCCACGCCCTCGGGCGTGCGCAGCACCTTGTAGACGTCGGCCGGTTTCACGCCGTCGGCCATGAGCGCGAATTCCAGCGAGTATTTCGGGCCACGGCGCAGGCCGCGCTTGCCCGGAAACTTCTTGGTGTCCCAGAAGTCGGCCCATGAGGTCGGCACATTGTCCTTCAGCTTGTCGCTGTCGTAGCTCAGCAGGGTCGACCAGACGATGGCGCCGACGCCGCAGTCATGCGCCGCAGCCGGCAGGAACTTGTCCTTGCCGCCGAGCTTGCTCCAGTCGATCTTTTCGTAAAAGCCGTCGGTGCAGCCGAGTTCGAGTTCCTCGGTCTCGACCTGCACCACATCCCAATTCGGCTCGCCGGCCTTCACCTTGGCGGCGATCACGCCGACGCCGCCGTCCCAGCTCTCGTCGAGCACCGGCTTGCCGAGCTTCTTGGCGAATGGCTCGAAATAAATCTTCTTCTGTGCATCCTGGTAATTCCCGCCCCAGGAAACGATGGTCAGGTCGCGCGCAGCCGCCGCGCCCGCTGCAAGCGAAAGCGCCAAAGCTGCCCCGCCGATCGTGCTGATTGTCCTCTTGAAAGCCATTTTATTATCCTTGTTCCACCTCTGGACAGAATAACAAAAGCACATCTCTGGTTGGTGCAACAGTGCTGATGCCGTTAGGTCAGGTGCTGGTTAATATATCGACCAGTTTTGAGGTCCGGTCTGCTGTTCAATATGTCGGCGGGGTCACCGCGCTGACGATTTGGCTTGGCTCGCCGCTCACATTGCGGAACCGGTGAGGCAAGCGGCTGTCGAAATAGTAGCCATCGCCCGGCTTGAGCACGCGGCGGTCATTGCCGACCGTGATCTCGACGGCGCCGGACATTACGAAGCCGGCTTCCTGCGCCTGATGGCTGAACGCTTCTCCCGTGTCCGCGCCGGGCGCATAGGTTTCGTGCAACATCAGAATGGAGCGGTTGGGAAAGTTGACGCCCAGCATCCGGTAGGAAATCGAACCATTATTGCCGATTTCGATGCAATCCCGCGCGGAATAGAAGGGTGAGGAGGGAACGGACGACATTAAGCCGGAAAAGAAGCCGGTCAGCGTCGTGCCCAGCGCGTCCAATATGGCGCTCAGCGTATCCACCGATGGGCTGATGCGGTCGCGCTCGATGAGCGAGATCGTCGAATGCGAAATTCCTGACCGCACCGCCAGCTCCCTGATGCCGAGATGTCGGCGCCGCCGCAGTTCGCGCAGGTGTGCTCCGATTTGCGACATGGCATCCCCCTCCCTGGATTTCTTGCGCCGAATGGTAGCAGCGACTGGTCGGAATACTAGACAGGTCTTTCCGGTCCGATTGTCTGGCAGGCACGCGTCCGTCACTCTCTGCGCGACCCCATTCATTCGGAACACAAAAATGTCGCTGCCTGCCGAACTTGTTGCCCGCACCCGCTTCCTCAAGGCGCCCAGCCCCGCCGCCATTGCCGATACCGGCGAGATCGAAAAGACGGTCAAGGAGATCCTGACCGCCGTGCGCGAGCGTGGCGACGAGGCACTGCGCGAATACAGCCGCGTCTTCGACCGCGCCGAGGTCGAACACTTCGAGGTAAGCATGGCCGAGCGCGAGGCGGCGGTGGCCGCCCTCGACCCGCAGACGGCTGCCGACACGCGCTTTGCCATCGAGCGCGTGCGCGTTTTTGCCGAGGCGCAGCTTGGCACCATGCTGCCGCTCGAGGTCGAACCGCTGCCCGGGCTGCATCTCGGCCACCGTGTCATTCCCATCGCCCGCATCGGCGCCTATGTGCCGGGCGGCCGCTACCCGCTGCTGTCGGCGCCGGTCATGACCATCGTGCCGGCAAAGGTCGCCGGTTGTGACGAGGTCATTACCTGCCTGCCGCCCAATGCGCACCAGGCGATGATCGCAGGTTGCCACCTGTCAGGCGCCGATCGCATCTTCCGCGTCGGCGGCGCGCAGGCCATCGCGGCCATGGCCTATGGCACCGAAACCATCCCCGCCGTCGACAAGATCGTCGGTCCGGGCAATGCCTATGTGAACGAGGCCAAGCGCCAGGTGTTCGGGCCGGTCGGCATCGACCAGCTGGCAGGGCCGAGCGAGATCTTCATCGTCGCCGACTCTTCCGGCGATGCGGCGATGATCGCCACCGATCTTCTGGCGCAGGCCGAGCATGATGTGCGCACCCGCGTCGGCCTGATCACGACGGATGCCAAGCTGGCTGAGGCTACGCTGGCCGAGGTCGAGCGGCAGCTCGCGGGCTTGCCCACGGCGGCAGTTGCCGGGCCAGCCTGGCGCGATTTCGGCCAGATCGTCGTCTGCGAGGATGAGGCGGCAATGATCGCCTATTCGGACTTCATCGCCGCCGAGCATCTGCAGGTCCACACTGTGGACCCTCAGGCAACGGCGAAGAAGCTGCGCAATTACGGCTCGCTGTTCATCGGCCCGATGGCGAGCGTGGTCTATTCGGACAAATGCTGCGGCACCAACCACACGCTGCCGACCATGGGAGCGGGCCGCTACACCGGCGGACTCTGGGTCGGCTCCTATGTCAAGGTCTGCACGTATCAGTGGCTCGAACGCGCGGGCGTCGAGGCGGTGGCGCCGCCCGCCATCCGACAGAGCGCCAGCGAGGGGCTCGAAGGCCACCGCCGCGCCGCCGCGCTGCGCATGGAGCGGATGCAGCTTGGGTGAACGGCGCTGCGGCCGGCTTGGCCGACTGTAAGCGGCTCTCAGCTATTCGCCTTCATCTCTTCTGCCCGGCGGCCTCGAGTATGAGTTGCGTGATCTCGTCGGGATGGGAGATCAACGAGAGGTGGCTGGACTTCAATTCGATCGTCTTGGCGTCCATCCGTTTCGCCATGAAGCGCTGGAGGTCCGGATTGATCGTCCGGTCCTCGGTGGAAACGGCATAATAGGTCGGCTTTTCCCGCCAGGCCGCGTGCGCGGCCTTGCCGTCGAGCAGAGCCTTGTGGAATGGTTCCTGGACCGCATAGAGCACCTTCGCCTTCGCCTCCGGCAAGTCGCCGGCGAAATCCCGCAGGAAAGCTTTCTCAGAAAGACGCCCTTCGTCGCCGTCGAAGACGATGCCGGCCGATGCCGGTGGCGCCGGATAGCGTTTGGCAAGGGCGGTGTAATCCTCGTCCGCGTCCGGCGCGCGTGCCGCCACGTAGACGAGCGCAGTGACATTCGGCTCGATACCCGCCTCGGTGACGATCATGCCGGAGAAGGAATGGCCGACCAGAACCGTCGCACCGGCCTGTCGCTCCAATACGCGCTGCGCCGAAGCGACCGCTTCGGGCAAGGTCGTCAGCGGGTTCTGCACGGAAGTGGGGTTGAGCCCGGCCGCCTGCAGGCGCGCGATCACATCGGCCCAGCAGGATCCGTCGGCGAACAGGCCGTGCACCAGCACGATGTTTTGTGCCTGTATTTGTCTTTGGGCGGGGGCTGCCGCTACGCTGGGCCTTGAGATCAATGGAGCAGCCGCGGCTGCGAGCAGTGTTGAGGAAAAGGTACGTCTGTTCATCAACATGGTTTTGTTCCTTCATCCATACGAGGCAAGGCTGGAGGGGGACGACGGGATATCGATGGCGGACGGTTTCAGCGCTGTCCGGGTCCAGTCGGCTTCACGCCGGCAGGGGGGGGTGCCGAGCCTAAGGAGGCCGCTTCGACGGGTCCCGATACTCATGGCACGCTGCTCCAGCGCGCAGAACGGCTGCGGGACCCAATCCGTTCCCCGTGCCGCTCTCGACATTTCCGTGTCTCTTGCCGGGGATCCCTCCGGGAAACTGTTGATCCGATTGACGCCGGGACGTATTTCTCATGTCGACAAGAGGGATGCCTGATGACTACTGCCGACACCAAATCCATTCCCGAACGCAAGCGAGGCTCGGGCGTGAGGATGGTCTATGACCTGCTGCGCGACGAGATCCTTGATCTGGTCCTGCCGCCGGGCAGCCCGATCGACGAGGTGCAGCTGGCCGAGCGTTTCAAGATGTCGCGCACGCCCATTCGCGAGGCCCTGGTGCGGCTGGCGGGCGAGGGGCTGATCGACACGCTGCCCAATCGATCGACCATGGTGTCGAACATCGACTTCCTGAACATGCACACCTATTTCGATGCGCTGGTTCTGATGTACCGCGTCACGACGCGACTGGCGGCCGAGCACCATCGCGCCGAGGATCTCAAGGTGATCCACGCCCGTCAGGCCGAATTCGCTGCTGCCGTGCAGGCGCAGGACGCGCTGGCGATGATCGCCACCAATGCGGCTCTCCATTCGGCGATCGCGGAGGCAGGGCGCAATCCGTATTTCACCGGCCTGTTCAACCGGCTCCTGGACGAGGGGCGGCGGATCCTGCGGCTCTACTACCAGTCCTACAATGACCGACTGCCGCAGCGCTTCGTCGATGAGCATGAGGACATGATCGCCGTCATTGCCGCCCGCGATGTCGATGCTGCCGATCGTCTCGCCAAGGCGCATGCCGAGCAGATCGTTCACCAGATCCAGAAGCTTTTTACCCGCAACGAGCGGCTGGATATGGCGCTGTGAGTTCCCGTCGATTTCTTGTCGACAAATAAAATGCAAAGCGTATAATCAGTGTCGAGGGCACGGATACGGCGTCGTTTTGGCGTGGCGATCCCTGCCGAAATGACAGGCCCCAGAGGAGTTTGAGATGAAGGCCAAGATTTTCTCCGGCGTAATTCCCGCACTGATGACCCCCTGCAAGGAGGACCGCACCCCCGACTTCGACGCGCTTGTCCGCAAGGGCAAGGAGCTGATCGCCAAGGGCATGTCGGCGGTGGTTTACTGCGGCTCCATGGGTGACTGGCCGCTCCTGACCGACGCCCAGCGCCAGGAAGGCGTGGAACGCCTGGTCAAGGCTGGCGTGCCGGTCATCGTCGGCACCGGAGCAATCAACAGCGCTTCGGCCGTGGCGCATGCCGCACACGCCCAGAAGGTCGGCGCCCAGGGCCTGATGGTCATCCCTCGCGTGCTGTCGCGCGGCTCGGTCATCGCTGCCCAGAAGAACCACTTCAAGGCGATCCTGTCGGCCGCGCCAGACCTGCCGGCCGTCATCTACAACAGCCCCTATTACGGCTTCGCCACGCGCGCCGACCTGTTCTTCGCGCTGCGCGCCGAGCACCCGAACCTCATCGGCTTCAAGGAATTCGGCGGTAATGCCGACATGCGCTATGCGGCCGAGAACATCACCAGCCGCGACGACGAGGTCTCGCTGATGATCGGCGTCGACACCTGCGTCTTCCATGGCTTCGTCAACTGTGGCGCGACCGGCGCCATCACCGGTATCGGCTGCGTGCTTCCGAAGGAAGTCATCCACATGTGCAACCTGGCGCAGGCGGCCGCCGCCGGTGACGTAGATGCCCGCCAGCGCGCGCTGGAGCTGGAATCGGCGCTCGCCATCCTCTCTTCGTTCGACGAAGGCCCGGACCTCGTTCTCTACTTCAAGCATATGATGGTGCTGAAGGGCGACAAGGAATACACGCTGCACTTCAACGAGACCGACGCACTGACCGAGAGCCAGCGCGGCTATGTCGAGACCCAGCTGAAGCTGTTCGACACCTGGTATGCCGAGTGGAGCAAGCTCCCCGGCGCGGTGCAGAAGTATAAGGGCTGATCCCGAGCAATCGCCTGATATGGCAAGGCCCTCCCGTTGGGAGGGCCTTTTCTTTTTGTCCAAGGCGGATGCGAGGGCGTTGGGCTTGGCCGGCGCCAAGAGCGAGATGACTCCTTTCGGGGCGCCATCTCGCTCTGGGTTTTTGCCCTACGAAACCGCGTCGAGCCCGAGTGCGAGCAGGCGGTCGAGCTGCTCGATTTCGGCGGCGGTCAGGACGATGCCTTCGGCCTCGGATCTGGCGCGCGCGGCGTAGCGGCGCTGCGACGGCAGGCGGGCGCCCTGGCCGGCGATCTGCTCAAACAGCGTCTCCGCGCGGGCGAACGGGTCGCCGGGGCGGCCGGCCGAGAAGGCCTGAGGCGAAAAGGCGAGGATGAGCTCGCCGTGGGGCGGGGCCAGCGTCGTGGTGCCGAGATATTCGAGCACTTCCGGGCTGGTCAGGTCGCCGATCATGATGCCGGCCAGAAGTTCGACCATTGTGCCGATGGCCGAGCCCTTGTGTCCGCCGAAGGGCAGCATGGCGCCGGCCAGCGCGGCTTCCGGATCGGTGGTCGGATTGCCGTCGGCATCGATGGCCCAGCCTTCGGGCAGCGGCTTGCCCGCACGGCGATGCAGCTCGATCTCGCCGCGTGCGGCGACCGATGTTGCAAAGTCGAAGACGTAAGGCGACTTGCCCATACGCGGCCAACCGAAGGCGATGGGGTTGGTGCCGAGCAGCGGCTTGTTGCCGCCGGTGGGCGCGACGGTCGAATAACTGGGGCACATGACAAGCCCGGCAAGGCCCTGCTCGGTCAGTGCTTCCACCTCCGGCCAGAGGGCGGAGAAATGCGTGCAGTCGTTGATGACGAGCGCGGCAAGGCCGCAAGCGCGGGCGCGGTCGGCGAGCGCCGGTACGCCGAGTTCGAAGGCCGGATTGGCAAAACCGCACTTGGCATTCACCCTGACGATCGCCGAGCCTTCCTGAAGCACGAGTTCCGGCACCGCATCCGGCTTCACCTTGCCGGCCTTGACCGTGCGCAGCGTGCCTTCGATGCGGTAGATGCCGTGCGATTTGCAGGCGTCGCGTTCTCCGGCCGTGATCACCCGGGCAAGCGCGCCCGATTGAATGGCATTGAGCCCTGCCTTGCGGAAGATCGCCTCGACGCGCTCGTGAAGCGCGCTGATGGGCAGGGCGGTAGTATTACTCATCTCGTCTCTCTCGTGGCTGAGCCCGACCGGAACGGGCAGTGCGGTTGAAGTTTTGCATACATAGAGTATACAAATACTCGACAAGTGCAAACGACTGCGGGTCGATCGCTGGCGATCTGCGCGCCGGATCATCGAGAAAGGAACCTCATATGGTCTTCACCCCAAAAGGAAAACACCTCGTCGCGGGCGAATGGCTCGATGGCGCCGGCACGTTCGCGAGCGCCCCGGCGCATGGCCCCGTGCATCACTTTGCCGCCGGCACCGTCGAGCTGGTGAACCGCGCCTGCGAGGCCGCGGAAGAAGCCTTCTGGAGCTATGGCTATTCCTCGCGCCAGGAACGCGCGGCCTTCTTGCGCGCCATCGCTGACGAGATCGAAGCCCGCGCCGAGGCGATCACCGAGATCGGCAGCCAGGAAACCGGCCTGCCCGAAGCGCGGCTGCAGGGTGAACGCGGTCGCACGACCGGCCAGCTCAGGCTGTTTGCCGACCACATCGAGAAGGGCGACTACCTCGATCGCCGCCTCGATGCGGCATTGCCCGAGCGCCAGCCGGCGCCGCGCCCGGAAATCAGGCTGATCCAGCGGCCGGTGGGACCGGTTGCGGTGTTCGGTGCCTCGAACTTCCCGCTCGCATTTTCGACCGCAGGCGGCGACACAGCTGCGGCGCTCGCTGCCGGTTGCCCGGTGGTGGTGAAGGGCCATTCGGCGCATCCCGGCACCGGAGAGATCGTGGCCCAGGCCATCGAGGCGGCGATTGCCAAGACCGGCGTACATCCCGGCGTGTTTTCGCTGATCCAGGGTGGCAGCCGCCAGGTGGGTCATGCACTGGTGCAGCATCCGCTCATCAAGGCCGTAGGCTTCACCGGCTCGCTCGCCGGCGGCCGCGCGCTTTTCGATCTCTGTGCGGCACGGCCGGAGCCGATCCCGTTCTTCGGCGAGCTCGGCTCGGTCAATCCGATGCTGATGCTGCCCGAGGCGCTTAAGGCGCGGGCCGAGTCGCTGGGCCAGGGCTGGGCGGGTTCGCTCACCATGGGCGCCGGCCAGTTCTGCACCAATCCCGGCATCGCTGTGGTAATCGACGGCGCCGACGCCGACCGCTTCATCGGCTCTGCGGTCGAGGCGCTCGGCAAGGTTGGTCCGCAGACCATGCTGACCGACGGCATCGCCAAGGCCTATCACTATGGACAGGAACGCTTCGCGACGCGAAACACCATCAAGCCGCTGCTCGTGACCGAGTCTTCCGGCCGGGCCGTCACCCCCAATCTCTTCGAGACGACGGGCGCGCAGTTCCTGTCCGATCATGCGCTGGGCGAGGAGGTGTTCGGGCCGCTCGGTCTGGTGGTTCGGGTGGGCTCGCTCGACGAGATGGAGCAGATCACGCGCGGGTTCGAGGGCCAGCTGACCGCGACCATCCACATGGATGCGGGCGATCTGGAAGCCGCTCGCCGCCTGCGTCCGGTGCTGGAGCGGAAGGCGGGCCGAGTGCTGGTCAATGGCTTCCCGACCGGGGTCGAAGTGGTCGATTCCATGGTGCATGGCGGGCCCTATCCGGCCTCGACCAATTTCGGCGCCACCAGCGTCGGCACCATGTCCATCCGCCGTTTCCTGCGGCCGGTCTCCTACCAGAACATGCCTGAAGGCCTGCTTCCCGAAGACTTCTTGGCCTGATCCTTTGGGCGAGATGACTTCTCTTCGACCAGCCATCTCGCCCAAAGTATGCGATTTTGCCGCATGATCTTGCCCAAAAGTCTCCCACTTTCTGGGCTCATGCGCTGAGCCGATAAGGGTGGGCTTTCCATTGGGGAAGGTCCACTCTTGCGGCGCGACAAATGCGCCGTTGCCATATACTTTTTGTATACGCCTTGTATTTTTGAATTGATTTACGCTCTCCGACGCGAAATAGTGCGCCGCCGTCAACAGACAGACCTACTCAGGGAGAGAGTGTAAGAATGAGAATTTCGGTCCTCGCCTTCGGCCTCATGGCCGCCACCGCACTGACTGGCCAGGCTCACGCCGACAAGCTGGACGATATCATCGCCTCGGGCACGCTGCGCTGCGCCGTCGTGCTCGACTTCCCGCCGATGGGCGCACGCGACGAGAATAACAACCCGATCGGCTTCGACGTCGACTACTGCAACGATCTGGCCAAGGCGCTTGGCGTCACCGCCGAGATCGTCGAGACGCCGTTCCCCGAGCGCATTCCGGCGCTGATGTCGGGCCGCGTCGACGTGGGCGTCGCCTCGACCTCCGACACACTGGAGCGTGCCAAGACCGTCGGCATGACGGTTCCCTACTTCGCCTTCGAGATGGCGGTCACCGCCAACGACAAGTCGGGCATCAAATCCTTCGAGGACATGAAGGGCAAGGTCGTGGGTGCCACCGCCGGCACGTTCGAAGCCATCGCGCTCGAAAAGTCGGTCAAGGAATGGGGTGTCGGCGAATTCCGCCCCTACCAGACCCAGGCTGACGTCTTCCTCGCGCTGAGCCAGGGCCAGATCGACGCCACGGTCTCCACCTCGACGGTTGCCCAGTCCAATGTCAAGAGCGGCAAGTTCGCTGGCATTTCGGTCGTCGGCAAGGCTCCGTATGACATCGACTATGTCGCGCTCTTCACCAACCGTGAGGAATACGGCCTCATCAACTACCTCAACCTGTTCATCAACCAGCAGGTTCGTACCGGCCGCTATGCCGAGCTCTATGAAAAGTGGGTTGGCGGCGAGGTGCCGTCCCTGACGGTGAATGGCGTCTATCGCTAATCGGACCGTTTCTTTGACGGCGCGAGGCAAAAACCTCGCGCCGTTTATCCTTCCCAAGGTGAGACGGTAATGTTCCACTACACCTTCCATTGGAACCAGGCGCTCAAGGCATTGCCGCAGATGCTCGATGGCGCGTTGGTCACGCTGCAGATCGCGCTTCTGTCCATGGCAATCGGGCTGGCAGTGGCCATCGCCCTGACCCTGTTCCGGCTATCCGGCAGCCGCATCCTAGGCGCCCTCGCCACCGCCTGGATCGAAGTGGCGCGAAACACACCCGCGCTGTTCCAGATCTACATGGCCCATTTCGGGCTCGGCAATTTCGGCATCCACCTGAGCCCCTTTACGTCGCTTCTGGTAGGTATCGCGTTCAACAACGCGGGTTATCTGGCCGAGAATTTCCGTGGCGCGCTCAAGGCAATCCCTGACACGCAGGCACGGGCAGGCCGCTCGCTCGGCATGACTTCGCTGCAGGCTTTCCGGCTCATCGTCATGCCGCAGATGCTGCGCGTTGCCTTCCTGCCGGTCACCAACCAGATGGTTTGGGCAATCCTGATGACCTCGCTTGGCGTCACCGTCGGCATGAACACCGACCTCGCCGGCATCACGCAGGAGCTGAATGCCCGTTCCTTCCGCACCTTCGAGTTCTTCGCGATCGCCGCAGTGATCTACTACGTCATCGCCAAGGCCGTCACGCTGGCCGCCCGGGCCTTCGCCTCGCGCATGTTCCGCTACTGAGAGAGGTGAGAGAGATGTTCAACACTGCCCTCTCCTGGAGCGATCTCGTCTTCCTTGCGCATGGCGCGGGGATGACGCTTGCCGTCACCGCCGTGTCTGTCGCCGCCGGCACCGTGCTCGGCGTCCTGTTCGGCGTGATCCGCTTCCAGCTCGGCCCCTACTGGGCCGCGCCGCTGACCTTCGTGCTCGACGTGTTCCGCTCGGTGCCGCTTCTGATCCAGCTCGTGCTGGGCAATGCCCTGCAGTCGATCATGAAGCTGGGCTGGCCGCCGTTCACGACCTCCTGCGTAGTGCTGTCGCTCTATACGGCGGCCTATTGCACCGAGATCGTGCGCGGCGGCATCGACTCCGTGCCGACAACCACCCGTCGCGCAGCCCGCTCGCTTGGCATGAGCTGGTTCCAGGACATGCGCTACATCGTGGCGCCGCTCGCCATCCGCGTTTCGCTGCCTTCGTGGATCGGGCTGACGCTCGGCGTCATGAAGGACTCTGCGCTCGTGCTCTGGCTCGGGCTGATCGAGCTCCTGCGTGCCTCGCAGATCCTCGTCACCCGTCTGCAGGAGCCGCTGTTCATCCTGCTGATCTGCGGTGCCATCTACTTCATCATCAGCCTTCCCATCGCCAGACTTGGCGGGTATCTCGAGAAACGGTGGTCCCCCAATGATTGAGATCGAAAACGTCCGCAAATCCTTCGGCCAGCTGGAGGTCCTCAAGGGCATCAACCTCACCGTAAAGAAGGGCGAGGTCGTCACCGTCATCGGCGGCTCCGGCTCGGGCAAGTCGACCCTGCTCACCTGCATTAACGGCCTTGAGCCGATCGCGTCGGGCAAGGTGATGATCGACGGCACCGATGTGCATGCCAAGAGCACCGACCTCAACAAGCTGCGCCAGAAGGTGGGCATCGTTTTCCAGCAATGGAACGCCTTCCCGCATCTGACCGTGCTGGAGAACGTCATGCTCGCGCCCCGCAAGGTGCTCGGCATGTCGAAGCAGAAGGCCGAGGAGATCGCGGTGAAGCAGCTGACCCATGTCGGGCTCGGCGAGAAGCTGTCGGTCTATCCCAACCGCATGTCGGGCGGCCAGCAGCAGCGCATGGCCATTGCGCGTGCGCTCGCCATGTCGCCAGAATATATGCTGTTCGACGAGGTGACCTCGGCGCTCGACCCCATGCTGGTAGGTGAGGTATTGGATACGCTTCGTATGCTCGCTTCCGAGGGCATGACCATGATCTGCGTGACCCATGAAATGAAGTTCGCCCGCGAGGTCTCCGACCGCGTGGCCTTCTTCCATCAGGGTGTCATGGCCGAAATCGCGGCGCCGGAACAGCTGTTCGACGCGCCGGAGCACGCCGAGACCAAGAAGTTCCTGGCCGCAACGCATTGAGGGCATGATGAAAGAGCAGGCTCAGGCCGACGTCATCGTTATCGGGGCAGGGGTCGTCGGGCTCTCGGCGGCGATTGCCGCGCAGGCGAGGGGGCTTTCGGTCACCGTTCTGGATCGCGAGGGCCCTGCAGCCGGTGCATCGGCCGGCAATGCCGGAGCCTTTGCCTTCACCGATATCCTGCCGCTGGCCTCGCCGGGCATCCTGAAGAAGGCGCCCAAATGGCTGCTCGATCCGCTCGGCCCGCTGGCGGTGCCACCGGCCTATGCGGTGCAGATTGCACCCTGGATGTTCCGCTTCTGGCGTGCCTGCTCGCCGAAGCGCGTGGCTCATTCCACCACGGCGCAGACTGCGTTGATGGATTTGTCGAAGGTGGAGCTGGAGCCTTTCCTGCAGCAGAGCGGCACGCTGCCGATGCTGCGCAAGGAGGGCAATCTTCAGGTCTATGAGGGCGAAGCCGAGCTCAAGGCTTCGCTTCCCGGCTGGAAGGCGCGGGAGGAGCACGGGATCGAGTTCCGACACCTCAACGCGGCGGAGATGGCCGAGATCCAGCCCGGCCTCGCGCCACGCTTCACCCATGGCACCTTCACGCCCGGCTGGTACTCCATTGCCGACCCCAAACTCTATACGATCGCCTTGGCCGACCACTTCCGCGCATCGGGCGGACCGATCGAGCGCGCCGAGGTTACGGCGCTGCGCCCGGTCGACGGCGGAGTCGAGGTGCTGACCGCCGATGGCGGCGTGCGCCGCGCGGGCAAGGTGGTGCTAGCGGCGGGTGCCTTCTCACACCGGATCGCCCGGACGATCGGCGAGAGCATCCCGCTCGAAACCGAGCGCGGCTACAACACCACGCTTCCCTCCGACGCCTTCGACCTGCGTACCCAGGTGACGTTCGGCGGTCACGGCTTCGTTATTTCCCGCCTGTCGACCGGCATCCGCGTCGGCGGCGCTGTGGAGCTCGGCGGGCTGAACCTGCCGCCGAATTTCCGGCGGTCCGAGGCGATGCTCAAGAAGGCGCAGACCTTCCTGCCGGGACTCAAGCCAGGCGGCGGAGTGCAGTGGATGGGCTTCCGCCCGTCGCTGCCCGACAGCCTGCCCGCAATCGGTGCGGCCCGCGCCACGCAGCGCGTCATCTACGCATTCGGCCATGGCCATCTCGGCCTGACCCAATCGGCAGGCACTGCCCGGATCGTTGCCGATCTCTTGACCGGCAAGGCGTCCGCCATCGACATTACATCTTTTTCGCCTCAAAGATTCTGACAGGGGTCTCGGCCATGGCCAACCATACTTTCTCTTGCATTGACGGACACACTTGCGGAAATCCCGTCCGCCTCGTTTCGGGCGGCGGCCCCCGCCTCGAGGGCGCGAACATGCTGGAAAAGCGCGCGCATTTCCTGCGCGAGTTCGACTGGATCCGCACCGGTCTGATGTTCGAGCCGCGCGGCCATGACATGATGTCGGGCTCGATCCTCTATCCGCCGACGCGGCCTGATTGCGACGTGGCGGTGCTGTTCATCGAGACCTCGGGCTGCCTGCCCATGTGCGGCCACGGCACCATCGGCACCATCACGATGGCGATCGAGAACGGCCTGATCACCCCGCGCGAGCCCGGCAAGCTGTCGATTGACACGCCCGCCGGCAAGGTCGACATCACCTACCGCCAGGAAGGCCGCTACGTCGAGGAAGTGCGCCTCACCAACGTGCCCGGCTTCCTCTATGCCGAGGGACTGACTGCCGAGGTCGAGGGCCTGGGCGAGATCGTCGTCGACGTCGCCTATGGCGGTAATTTCTACGCCATCGTCGAGCCGCAGAAGAATTTCCGCGATATGGCCGACCACACGGCTGGCGAACTGGTGGGCTGGAGCCCGAAGCTGCGCGCGGCACTCAACGCCAAGTACGAATTCGTCCACCCCGAGCATCCGCAGATCCAGGGCCTCAGTCACATCGAGTGGACCGGCAAGCCGACGGTCGAGGGCGCGCATGCCCGCAACGCGGTATTCTATGGCGAGAAGGCCATCGACCGCTCGCCCTGCGGCACCGGCACTTCGGCCCGCATGGCCCAGCTCGCCGCCAAGGGCAAGCTGAAGGTCGGCGACGAATTCGTCCATGAATCGATCATCGGCTCGCTGTTCAAGGGCCGGGTCGAGGCGGCGACGAAGGTAGCCGGCCGCGATGCGATCATTCCCTCCATCGCGGGCTGGGCGCGGCAGACCGGCATCAACACGATCTTCATCGATGACCGTGATCCCTTCGCGCACGGCTTCGTGGTGAAATGAGCCACGCAGTGCCTGCTCGCAGTATCCTTGGGGGCACGGCTAACGGCCCCATTATCGTCGCCGAAGAGGCGCTGAGCTTCTGGGGCGGGGTCAACCCCGCCACCGGCAGCGTGATCGACGTGCACCACCCGCTGCACGGGGTCTGCCTCACCGGCAGCATCCTGATGATGCCATCGAGCCGTGGCTCCTGCACCGGCTCGGGCGTGCTGCTTGACCTCGTGCTGACCGGGCGCGCTCCTGCGGCGCTGGTCTTTTCCGAAGCCGAGGATGTGCTGACGCTTGGCGCGCTGATTGCATCCGAGCTGTTCGGCAAGCCACTGCCGGTTCTGCGCCTCGCCCCCGACGCTTTTGCGGCCTTGTCGCGTGCGAAGTCGGCGCGGATCACCGATACGGCCATCGAGGCCGATGGCCTGACGCTGCCCGTCAGCCCGCCGGCGACCTCGGCGCTCGACCTTACCGAGGCCGATCGCGCCATGCTTGACGGCCAGGAAGGCGTGGCGGTGCAGCAGGCCATGCGCATCATCTGCGCCATGGCCGCGCAGCAGGGCGCGCTGGGTCTCGTGGATGTTGCGCAGGCCCATATCGATGGCTGCATCTATGCCAGCCCGGCAAACCTGACCTTTGCTGAAAAGATGGCCGAGATGGGCGCGCGCGTCCGCGTGCCAACGACGATGAATGCCATTTCGGTCGATCGAGCCAACTGGCAGGCGCAAGGCGTGCCGGACTCGTTCGGCGACCCGGCGGCGCGTCTCGCCGATGCCTATGTCCGCATGGGGTGCCGGCCGACATTCACTTGTTCGCCCTATCTCCTCGACAGCGCGCCTCGTGCCGGCGAGCAGATCGCCTGGGCGGAGTCCAACGCCGTGATCTTTGCCAACACCGTGCTCGGCGCGCGGACGGCAAAGCACCCCGATTTCCTCGATCTCTGCATCGCGCTGACGGGGCGTGCGCCGCTGTCCGGCGTCTATCTCGACATCCATCGCAAGGCCCGGCGCGTCATCGACGTGGAATTGCCCGCCAACGTGGACGATTCCTTCTGGCCGCTGATCGGCTATCTCGCCGGTCGCGCGGCGCCCGACCGCATTCCGCTGCTGCGCGGTCTTGGCGATGCTCGGCCTTCGCGCGATGACCTCAAGGCGCTCTGCGCCGCATTCGGCACCACTTCCGCCGCGCCGATGCTGCATGTGGAAGGGGTGACGCCCGAAGCCGACGGCGCTGCAGCCGAAGGCGCCGACACTGTTGTCATCACCCGGGCCGATATGGCTGCGGCGTGGAAGATCCTGAATGCAGGGCCGGAACAGGTGGAACTCGTCGCCATCGGCAGCCCGCATGCCTCGCTCGATGAGTGCCGGGCGCTAGCCACCGCACTTGGCGGCCGCAAGCGCAGTCCCGGCGTGTCGGTTATCGTCACTGCCGGCAACCAGGTGATCGCCGACGCGCGTTCAGACGGCACGCTTACGCGGCTGGAAGAGAGCGGCGTGCAGGTTCTGCCCGACCTTTGCTGGTGCTCGATCTCTGAGCCAGTGTTCCCGACGCGGACCCGCGCGCTGATGACGAATTCCGGCAAATACGCCCACTACGGTCCGGGTCTTTCGGGCCGCGCGGTGCGCTTCGGCAACCTGGCCGATTGCGTGACCGCCGCGCTCACCGGGCATGTTCCCGAGCGCCTGCCGGACTGGCTTTCCTAAATCGAGATGACGTCTCTCCGAGTCGCCATCCAGATCTAAGTTATTGTTTTGCAAAATGCTCTGAGGAGGAGCACCCATGCGCAGTACGAAAACCATTCACGTGATCTCCGCCCACGCCGAAGGCGAGGTGGGCGATGTGATCGTTGGCGGTGTCACGCCGCCGCCGGGAGCGACGCTTTGGGAGCAGAGCCAGTGGCTCATGCAGGACGAAACGCTCCGCAATTTTGTCTTGAATGAGCCGCGCGGCGGCGTTTTCCGTCATGTCAATCTGTTGGTGCCGCCGAAGCATCCGGAAGCCGATGCGGGCTTCTTGATTATGGAGCCTGCCTATAACCCTCCGATGTCGGGCTCGAACTCGATCTGTGTGTCCACGGTGCTGCTGGACAGCGGCATCCTGCCGATGCAGGAACCGGTGACACACCTGACCCTCGAAGCCCCTGGCGGCCTCGTCCGCGTGCGGGCGGAGTGCCGGAACGGCAAGGCCGAACGCATCTTCGTACAGAACTTGCCGAGTTTTGCCGATCAACTCGATGCCAAGCTGGAAGTTGAGGGACTGGGCACGTTGACGGTCGACACGGCCTATGGCGGCGACAGCTTCGTCATCGTCGATGCGGCGGCGATGGGCTTCAGCCTCAAGTCCGACGAAGCGCATGACATTGCGCGCCTGGGCGTGAAGATCACCAACGCGGCCAATGCCGCGCTCGGCTTCCACCATCCCGAAAACCCGGACTGGAAGCATTTCTCCTTCTGCCTCTTCGCCGGTCCCGTCGAGCGCACCGCCGAAGGCCTGCGCGCTGGTGCTGCCGTGGCGATCCAGCCCGGCAAGGTCGACCGCTCGCCCACGGGCACGGCGCTTTCGGCGCGGATGGCGGTGCTGCACGCCCGCGGTCAGATGGGGCTGGAGGATCAATTGACGGCCGTATCGGTGATCGGCTCGACCTTCACGGGCCGCATAGTCGGCACCACCGAGGTCGGCGGCCGGCCCGCGATCCAGCCGGAAATTTCAGGCCGCGCCTGGATCACCGGCACGCATCAGCACATGCTCGACCCGTCGGATCCGTGGCCCGAGGGCTACCGGCTGACCGACACTTGGGGCGCGCGCTGACCCGATAGGGGAGGCGACAAGAGCACTAGATCGAGCGGCGTCAATGGGCGCCGCTTTCGTCTGTGCGCCGGATCATCCCCGTCCGCGGTAGGGCGGAACGCCCTGCTCGGGGATCCAGACGTCGGCCGGCGCCGTGCCGGTCTGGTAAAAGACGTCGATCGGAATTCCGCCGCGCGGATACCAGTAACCGCCGATCCTGAGCCATTCGGGCTCCAGACGGTCGACGAGCCGTCTGGCGATCGACACGGTGCAATCCTCGTGGAAGGCACCGTGGTTGCGGAAGGACGTCAGGAACAGTTTTAGCGACTTGCTTTCGACCAGCCACTCGCCGGGAACGTAGTCGATCACCAGATGCGCGAAGTCGGGCTGACCCGTCATCGGGCAGAGTGAGGTGAATTCGGGCGCGGTGAAGCGGACGCAATAGCGAGTGCCGGCCTGCGGGTTGCGCACCCGTTCCAGTACGGCGGTCTCCGGACTGGCGGGGATCGGCGTGTCTTTGCCGAGTTGGGTGAGTTCTGAGTAGATGTTGGATTGCGACAAGTGTGAGTGCCTTTCCAATAAGGCCCCCAACGCAGTCACATCGCACGGGCTGCGACGTGTGATGACTATCTCGGTGTCCTTGTTTTGACCGGGTAGGCTGCGACCGGAGGCAGTGATGCCACTGCCTGCGAGATACCAGTTCGCCTTCCCGGCGTAAAGATCGACCGCTTCCTTGGTAAGGTGATGGCCCAGCTATGCGACTTAGCCCTGGGCCAACTTCTCGATCAGATATTTGCCGAGGACTTCGACGCGTTTTGGCAGCGGCCCCTCGGGCGGCGTCACCCAGTGGACAGCGCCCGGTGGGATAGACCAATCAGGCAGCAATCGCTCTAGCTGATTGGACTGAAGCGCCTCGCCCAGCAGAAATTCCGGTAAGATGCCGACGCCAATGCCCGCGATCAGTGCCGGCAGCATGGCATCTCCATTGTTCACCCGAAGCGGACCCGAGGGGCGCACGCTGACGGATTTACTGCCCTTCGTGAAGCGCCAGATCTCCGTGGTCATGGTGTAGCTGTAGCTGATGCAGCGGTGCTGCGAGAGGTCGAGCGGTTGTCGCGGTCTCCCGTGCTTATCCAGGTAAGCGGGCGAGGCGACCAGGTGGCGCGGCATCTCGCACAGCCGCTGTGCAACGAGCGAGGCGCCGGGCTGGACGGCGATGCGGATCGCAGCGTCGAAACCTTCCCCGATGAGGTCCATCATTGCGTCACTCAAATGGAGATCGATCGATATGTCGGGGAAGGCGGAAAGAAACTCCGGAAGTAGTGGGGCCACCCGCAACATGCCGAAGGACATGGGAGCGGTCAGCCGCGCCAATCCGCTCGGAGTTCTAGCCTGGGCCTTGGCAACATCCTCGGCTGTTTCCCCCTCGGAAAGGATGTGGGCAGCGCGGCCCACGAGCAGTCGTCCGGCATCTGTCAGCTCGAAGCGGCGAGCCGTGCGGATGATCAGCCGCGCGCCGAGCCGCGCCTCAACCCTGCTGACCGCCTTTGATACGGTCGCTTTCGAGAGCCTCAGCTCAGCGGCTGCTTCGGCGAAGGAGCGGCACTCCGCAACCTTCGCGAAAATGGCGAGCCCTTCAAGGTCCGGCAGTCTGGCCATGATGATAAACTTCGAAACCTTGGGTTTCGATAGTTTCTATTTCTAAATCGAGCCGCTGTCCATAAACTCGGATTGAGCGGAACCCGTTGCATCCTGCGATACCCGCGGAACAGCGATTGGCCGCTTCGAGCTTTCCCCCTTCTTCAGGTCGTATAGAGTTTTGGTAGGTGGAAGATGAACGTCAAAACAGCAGACCAGATCCGCAATGAGCAACTGATCCGCAGCCTGTACCATTACGCCGAGGCTGACTCCAAAGACACGCCGAAATTTGTCTCGCTCTTTGCGGACGGCGGCTACTTCTATGATGTGGCCGGCGGAAAGAAGTACTATGGCTCCGACATCGGCATCACGGTCGACGTCTATGCCGCCGCTTTCCCCGACATGCACAGGGAGCTCAATAGCCTCTATTTCTACGAGAATGTCGTCATCGTCGAATTGTCGCTGAATGGCACGCATAAGGGCGATCTGGTGATGCCGGCTGGGACAATTCCTCCGACAGGGAAAGAAATGCACACGCCGTGCTGCGACGTCTTCCACGTGGAAGGCGGGAAAGTCACGTCATTTCACTGCTACGTCGCGGTTCCCATTCTTCTGGCACAGCTTGGTGTGCTCATGAATCTCGAAGCAGCCTTCAGACACTGACCAGGCACATCCGCGATGTCCTTCTGCGAACACGCAAAGGACATCGCCATCTCTCTGGGGCAGCGGCTTCCGAGCGTGCAGCAGCCGCCAGCATTGGAAAGTTGAAGGCGGCGGCACAGTCCCTCGATGCCATCGGTGCTTTCCTTGCCGAGAGGCTGCAGGGGCGTGCGAGTTCGTAAATCGCCCTAGATTGAGATCACAAGCGCCAATACCCGATCTGAACCCCATTGCGCCCGGCACCACGCTCGGCCGCCAAAATGGAGGATCCAAGATGCCCAATGCCAATGAACGGATGCAGGTTCTTCTGGACCGGGTCGCAAGCGGGCGACTGAGCAGGCGCCGTTTCCTGAGCGTCGCCAGCGCTGCCGGTCTTACCCCCGGGCTTTCGCCCGCCATGTCAGATCACGCGTTCGCCGCCGGCGACAATCAGGCGGCCAACCAGGCCAAGCTCGGGGGCGCCTACGACTACATCGTCGTGGGTGCAGGCGCCTCGGGCTCGATCGTTGCCGGCGAGCTGTCAAAGACCGGCGCCAAAGTTCTGGTCATTGAATCGGGCGGCGCTGATACGGCACCCACGATCAGCAATCCCAGTATCTGGTTCTATAATGTCAGCGGTCCCTTGGACTGGAATCTACCGATCGCACCCGTTCCCCAGCTCAACAACCGAAAATTCAACATGGCGCTTGGTCACGTGCTGGGTGGCGGCAGCTCCATCAACGCGATGGTGTGGTCGCGCGGACTGGAGCGCGACTACGACGCCTGGGAGGCAGGCGGCGCGAAGGGATGGGGCTTCAAGGACGTCTTGCCGACATACAAGGCCCAGGAGGATTGGGAAGGCGGCGCGAACCAATGGCGCGGCGTCGGCGGACCCGTTCACATCCGGATACCCGGCGATCCCCATCCGACGGCCCCAGCCTTCCTGGAGGCTGCGCGTCAGATGGGTTTTCCCATCATCGACGACATGAACGGCCCGATGCGCGCTGGGGCCGGCTATATCAATATGAATATCGCCGCTGATGGCTCACGGGTGAGCGCGTCGCGCGCCTTCTTGCAGCCGAACCTCGACCGTCCCAACCTCACTCTGCTCCTCAACAGCACCGTCACCAAGGTCGTCTTCGAGGGCGATCGTGCAAGCGGCGTGGAACTTGTCACCGCCGATGGTGCCAAAAGCGTCAGGGCAAGTCGTGAAGTGATCCTCGCGTCCGGCACGATCCATAGTGCGAAGCTTCTCATGTTGTCCGGCGTGGGTGACGCCACGCAGCTTCGAAAACTCGGCATCGAGCCGGTCGCGAATTTGCCGGGAGTCGGCCAGAACCTGCAGGATCATGTCCTGGTCTCCGGCGTCGTCTACCAATACAAGGGCAAGATGCCGGAGCGCCCCGCGGACAGCAATGCGGTGGAGGCCGAAATCTACTTGTCGAGCGGCGTCGACGGCCATCCGACCGATATCAACCTTGTGCTGGAGCAGCTTCCGCTCGCGACGCCGGAGGCAGCGGCCCGTTTCGGCGCTCCCCCGACGGAAGGTTTTACGATCGCGCCCGCGCTCGTTCAGCCGACCAGTCGCGGCCATGTGCGGCTCGCCAGCGCGGATTGGCGCGATGCGCCCATCATCGAAGGCAATCATCTGGGTACGGACCGCGATCTCGCGGCAATAGTGCGGGCGATCGAAGCGGCCCGCGAGCTCGGCAACAAGGCTGCGCTCGACGGCGTCCGTGAAGCAGAGGTCGTACCAGGTCCCAAAGCCACCAGCCGGCAGGACTTGATCGACTTCGCGCGGACCGCGTCTGCCAGTTTCGGTCACGCGGTAGGCACGGCCAAGATTGGTACCGGCGCCGATGCCGTGGTTGACAGCGAGCTTCATGTCCACGGCCTGCGCGGCCTGCGCGTGGCGGACGCATCTGTCATGCCGTCGATCATTTCGGGTCCGACCAATGCCCCGGCCTTCATGATCGGCGGCCGCGCCGCCGAGCTGATCAAAGCCGCCAGATAGTGAAGGTTGGCCGCTCGTAACGCCGCGCAACGCCAAACGGAATCGGAACGCCTATGGTGGTGGTAGACCGGTCGACGTATGCCATCGAGCGGCGGCACCGGCTCCTACGGAAAGCGGTGTCTCGCTGGTGCTCAAAAGCCGACGTCTGACGATTGCGCCTGACGCTAAGTACTTGATTTTCTGGGTGGATGGTGGGCGTGACAGGGATTGAACCTGTGACCCCTACGATGTCAACGTAGTGCTCTCCCGCTGAGCTACACGCCCATCCGACGAGGCGGCATAGACCACTTTTGGCCTGGGCCGTCAATAGCGAGAAATGGGAAAAGTTGCAGTTTTTTGACCAGCCTTTCCCAAAGCCCGCAAATCCGCCTCAGGCGGCGTGCAACATTTTTTCGACCTCGGTGACGAGGTCGCGCAGATGGAAGGGTTTCGACAGAACCTTGGCGTCGCGCGGCGCTTTCGAATCGGGATTGAGGGCCACGGCCGCGAATCCGGTGATGAACATCACCTTCAAATCGGGGTCGATTTCGGTGGCGCGGCGGGCGAGCTCGATGCCGTCCATTTCCGGCATGACGATATCGGTCAGCAACAGCGAGAAGGGCTCTTCGCGCAGGCGCTCATAGGCGCTGGCGCCGTTGTCGAAATCGCTTACGTCATAACCGGCGCGTTCCAGCGCCTTCACCAGAAACCGACGCATGTCGTCGTCGTCTTCCGCCAGAAGAATGCGTGCCATCGTATCCTGTCCGAATCACTCCGCGGGACCCGCTGTGCAGGAGCCCCGTTAACCATCCCGTATATGAAGCGCGGAGGGTAAACATCAAGTGAATGCCGCCCGCAGCGTCATCCGGCGGCATCGCGCCGCCAACTTGCGAATTGCTGGACTTGCCGCCCGCCTGATGGCACCTTCGTGACATGAGACAGCGTGCTTGCCAGCCTGGATATGCGCCATGACGGCCAATGACGACTTTTCCGTGGTGGCGCCCTTCGAAGTTCGGGCGAGCGCGGAACAGCGGGTGCCCTTCGTCTTCAACTCGCCGCACAGCGGCCGGCACTATCCCGAGCGCTTCCTTGCCATGGCGCGGCTCGATCGCGACGCCATCCGCCGTTCGGAAGACTGTTTTGTCGACGAGCTGTTCGGCGGAGTGGTCGGGCTCGGCGCGCCATTGCTGGCGGCGAATTTTCCGCGCGCCTATCTCGACGTCAACCGCGAGCCCTGGGAGCTCGATCCGCGCATGTTCGTCGAGCCGGTGCCGCCCTTCGCCAATATCCGCTCGGCGCGGGTGGCCGGCGGGCTCGGCACGGTGCCGCGGCTGGTGGGCGAGGGGCTCGACATCTATCCCGGCAGGCTGCCGCTGGCGGAGGCGATCTGCCGTATCGAGGCGATCTACAAGCCATATCATGACACGCTGAAGCGGCTGCTCACGCGCACCCATGCGCGTTTCGGCTTTGGCGTGCTGATCGACTGTCACTCCATGCCCGCCAGTGTGCGCAGCGGCGAAAACGGCATTCGGCCGGATTTCATCGTCGGCGACCGCTTCGGCACATCAGCCTCGCGCGCTCTCACGGAGGCGGCGATCGGCTTGCTGATCTCGATGGGCTACACGGTTGCACACAACAAGCCATATGCCGGCGGCTTCATCACCGAACATTACGGCCGCCCGCCGCGCAATCTCCATGCGCTGCAGATCGAGATCAACCGCGGCCTCTACATGAACGAGCGGACTTTTCAGCGCTCGGCGGGCTTCGATGCGCTGGCCGACGATCTCAGCCGCTTCTGCGCCGACCTGATGTCCATTCCCGACGACGACATCCGCGATCTGCCACTCGCCGCCGAATAGCGGACGCGACCCAACCGACCAGCTGAAGCCAAGACATCTCAAAAAAAACCGCGCCGTTCGCACAGCGCGGTCGAAGTCTAGGGAGGAAACGCCCAAGGAGGGCATTGGACAGCCAGGCTGTCTGACTGAAAGGTTATTGTGCACTGCACAAAAGTCAAGCGACATTCACGCTTTTTTAAGCCGCTGCACTGTGGCAAATCGTATGCGAACAGGAACCATGCTTGCGCAGGATCAGGAGGGGCGATTGCCAGTCACGGTGGATTTCATGCGGCGGATCGCCGAAGCTGCGGCGGCGGAGACCTTGCCGCGATTTCGTCGGCAGAACACTGTCTCCAACAAGGAGGCAGGCGGTTTCGACCCGGTGACGGAGGCCGACCGCGAGGCCGAACGTGCCATTCGCGCGCTGATCAACGCGGAATATCCGGCGCACGGCATTCTTGGCGAAGAGCACGGCAACGAGAATGTCTCGAGCAGCCATGTCTGGGTGATCGATCCGATCGACGGCACGCGCGCCTATATTTCCGGCCTGCCGGTGTGGGGCACGCTGGTGGGGCTCACGGTGGATGGCGATGCGGTTGCCGGCATGATGTCGCAACCGTTTACGGGCGAGCTGTTCTATGCCGATGCCAACGGCTCCTACTATGAGGGGCCGGGCGGCACCCGCAAGCTTTCGACGCGCAAGACAACCTCACTTGCCGATGCGACGCTCTTCACTACCACGCCTGCGCTGTTCAAGGGCGAGAAGCGCGCGCTGTACGACCGGCTGGAAAAGCAGGTGCGCCTCGCACGCTACGGGACCGATTGCTATGCCTTCGCCATGGTGGCCGCCGGCCATGCCGACATCGTCACCGATCCGGGCCTGCAGCCCTATGACATCGTTGCGCTGATCCCGATCATCGAGAAGGCGGGCGGCGTGGTCACTACCTTCACCGGCGAGCCGGCCGAGAAGGGCGGCGACATTCTTGCGGCCGCCACGCCGGAACTGCATGCCGCGGCTATGGAGTATTTGCGGGGCTGACCAGCCAGTCGCAGGCGCCAAGCCGCGGATGAGAAAACCTCACATCACCGGCGCGTCGCTGCCGGGCACGAAGGCATCGAAGGCCGCGAGCAGCTGCTCGCGGTAGATGTCGGCTTCCTGCAGCAGTTCGTGGCGTGCGCCGCGTATGGTCAGCATCGAGCCGACGCGCAGCCGCGCGGCATAGGCCTCGATGGCATAGCTCGAAACCACCGCATCGGCACCGGCGGCGACCAGCAGCATGGGGATCTGCAGTCGCGCCATGAAATCGGGCTCCTGCGCACGGGCGATGGCGTTACTGGCGGCACGGATCCAGGCCAGCGTCGGGCCGCTGACGGCCAGTTGCGGATAGGTCTCGTAGAGAAGGCTGTTGCGCTCGTAGCGCCTTTGGTCACTGGTCAGCTTGTTCTGGTCGAAAGGCTCGGCTTTTCGCGTGTCGCGCCCGCCGGGCGCATAGAGCCGACCGAGCCCGGCCCCGCAACAGAAGGAAGCAAAGCGTCCCAGAGCCTGCATCGATAACGGTGACTTGGCGAGCGCCAGAAACGGCGCCATCAGGACCATGCGGCGGATGCGGTTCACCAGGGAGGGAGCGGCGAGCAGCGCAACCAGCGCCCCGGTCGAATGCGCAAGCAGGTAATAGGGGCCGCGGCAGTCGGGCAGCACGACCTCGGAGAAGAACTGCTCGAGATCACGCTCGTAGTCGTCGAAGCTGCGAACATAGCCGCGTGCGCCGTCGTGCAGCAGGCGATCCGAGGCACCCTGGCCGCGCCAATCCAAAGTGGCGACGCCGAACCCACGCGCGGCGAGGTCGCGGATGGTCTCGAAATATTTCTCGATGCTTTCGTTGCGCCCGGCCAGCAGCACCACCGTGCCGTTCAGCGGCCGCGCTGTTGGGGGGAAATGGGCATAGCGAAACTTCTTGCCGTCGCGTGCCGTGAGGAAGCCGCAGACGCCGCCGTCCGGCCTGGGATTTCCGGGGATGTCGTAAAAGAGATCCGTCATCGCTTCGGCTGCGTGAGAGAAGGGGCGCCACTGTACGACCTAAAGCTGTAGCAGCGAAAAGCAAAGAAATTCCGACCGTCGGCGGGGAAAATAGAGGCCGGAAGCAGCAGACCTACTTCCGGCCTTAGTCGATCCGGGAGGAAGGGACGTGACACCCGGGGTCGGACCTCTCGACTGGGGTTCTGGGAACCGCAATCGCGATGTCGAGAAAACACTAGCGCGGCCGGCCTGAACGCAGCCCGAAGACGTGGTTCATGCTGCGTTCATCGAGGCCCGGGCTTGGTGCACTGGCCTGGGAAGCCCGTCGTTTGCGGCACTGCTTTTGCAACGAAGACGAGCCCTTGAAACCTCGCAGGGCGCCACCCAAATGACTGGAGCGGTCGCCGACAACCGGGGCCGCTGACCGCACCGAAACGCCATAACGGGTTTCATGCAGGCCACACGCAAACCATGTTGCTCAACTGGAGAACAGAACCATGCGTCACGTTGATTTCTCGCCGCTTTATCGCTCGACCGTCGGTTTCGACCGGCTTTTCACCATGCTCGATTCCCTTGGTCAGCCTGAAAGCGGCCAGACCACCTATCCCCCCTACAATATCGAGCGTACGGGCGAAGATTCCTATCGCATCAGCATGGCTGTAGCCGGCTTTTCGGAGACCGACATCGCCATCGAGGCCCATCGTAACGTGCTCAGCATCAAGGGCGAGCGCAAGGATGAAGGCACTGGCGAAGGCTCCGAAATCCTCTATCGCGGCATTGCCTCGCGCGCTTTCGAGCGCCGCTTCCAGCTTGCCGACCATGTCGATGTCGTCGGCGCCAAGCTGAAGAACGGCCTGCTGCACATCGACCTCAAGCGGACGATCCCCGAGGAACTCAAGCCTCGCAAGATCGAGATCGGTTCCGTGGACAAATCGGCCAAGCAGATCGAGGCCAAGGCCGCGCACTAAAATCTGAAGCGCTCCTCCCGAGCAAGGCGGCGCCCATTGGGCGCCGCCTTTTTTTTCTTGCCGGCCGATTCCGGATCAGGCGATCAGCGCGCCGAAACGGTCCACTTCCTCGGCGGTCGTGGCGAAGCTGGTGACGAAGCGGCACATGGTCTCCTCGGCGCCGATCGGGTCTGTGTAGCTGCGCGGCGTGTTCCAGGGATAGAACACAGCGCCGGCGTCGTTGAGTTCCTTCATGGTCGTCTTGGGCATGACCGCGAAGACCTCGTTGGCCTGCGGCCGCCAGGCAAGGCGAACCCTGCCGGAAGCCGCGATGGCATCGGCAAGCTTGGCGGCCATCGCGTTGGAGTGACGCGCGTTGTCCAGCCACAGGCCGTCGGCCAGATAGGCGTCGAACTGCGCGGCGATGAAACGCGACTTCGAGAAAAGCTGCGCCGCCCGCTTGCGCAGGAAGCCGAATTCGCGCGCTTTCGACGTGTCGAACAGGACGACCGCCTCGGCGCACCAGCAGCCGTTCTTGGTGCCGCCGAAGGAAACGATGTCGACGCCGCGCTTCCAGGTCATCTCGGCCGGCGTCGTGTCCAGTGCCACCAGCGCGTTGGCGAAGCGCGCGCCGTCCATATGCAGCGGCAGGCCGCGCGTCTTGGCGACGGCCGAGATCGCGTCGAGCTCGGCCAGGCTGTAGACGGTGCCGACTTCGGTGGCCTGCGTGACGGAAACCGCCATCGGCCGGCCCGAGTGGACGGATTCCGGTTCGAAATGGGCCATGGCGTGTTCGAGGTTTTCGGCCGTCATGCGGCCGAGCGGGCCATCGACGGCGCGCAGCCGCGAGCCGCCGGTCAGGAATTCGGGCGCGCCGCACTCGTCTTCGAGCATGTGCGCCTCGCGATGCATGAAGGAGACGCCGCCAGGCTGGTTGAAGGCCGCTAGCGACAGCGAGTTCGCCGCCGTTCCGGTGCCGACGAAGAACACCGAAACCTCGCGCTCGAAGATCTCGTTGAAGCGCTCGCCGACCTTCCGGTCGATGTCGCTGGTGCCATAGGCCGAGGCGAAGCCCGCGGTGTGGGCCGAAAGGCCGTCCGCGATCTTGGGATGGGCGCCGGCCCAGTTGTCAGAGGCAAAAAACATGTTCTTGTTCCGGGGGATGCGAGTTGAAAACCGGGCCGACCTTGGCCGGTTTCGGGGCGATTTCGCAAGAGCTAACGCATAACCCCAAAAATCGAAAACGATTTTTGGAAAGGATTATGCGTGGATTCAGAGTCTACAGCGCCCTTTGCGCGCCCTTCGGCGCGCGGCGCTGTAGAGCATAAAATTCCGAATGCCCGGCTACGCCAGCCCAGAATGGCCTCAAAAATGGCCGGGCGGAAAGTTTCGCCTCATCTTCATTGGAAGAAATTTTCTTTCGCGCATCGCGCTGATTTTTTGTGAATCGGTCTTGTGTGACGGAAAGAATTCTGCGATAAGCAAATTAGGACAGCAGTGCTGTCTTATTTTCCGCGCAAACACCTGCCGGACTTGGGCTATAGTGCCTGGTCCGGCTGTCGCTGCGTCTGATGTGTGGAACATCGGCCCGATTGGCCCGTTTCGCGCATCTGCCGGGGATGGCATGCGATCCAATCGACATGCCTGTGCCGGGGAACGTCTATAACGGCTGCTGCCGACCTTCGGATGAGACCGACAGCCTGGCAGCGTATGTGAAACGCCCGCGAGGGCAGGAGAGATCGAAAGAAGAAGACGATGACGGACATGACGACATCTGTGACGACGCAGCCTTTGGCGCACGCGCAGACGAAAGCCATGGCCGCCAAACGTACTACCACCCAAACTACCCTGCGAACTCCCACCGGCCTCAATGCGCAAGGCCTTTATGATCCGCGCAATGAGCACGACGCCTGCGGCGTCGGCTTCATTGCCAACATGAAGGGTCAGAAGTCGCACAAGATCGTCGAGGACGGTCTGTTCATCCTCAACAATCTCACCCATCGCGGCGCGGTGGGCGCCGACCCGCTGGTCGGCGACGGCGCCGGCGTGCTGGTGCAGATTCCCGACCGCTTCTTTCGCGAGGAGATGGCGGCCCACGGCGTCGAGCTGCCGCCCGCCGGCCACTATGGCGTCGGTCATTGGTTCATGCCGCAGGATGCGGCCATGCGCGATCATATCGACGACATCATCCGCGAGTCGGCGCAGTCCGAAGGCCTGCCGGTCCTCGGTTTCCGAGACGTGCCTGTAGACAACTCCTCGCTGTCGAAGGCGCCGAACATCGTCGCCGCCGAGCCCCATCACCGCCAGGTGTTCATCGGCCGCACGCCCGATATCGATGACGACGAGGAATATGAGGCCCGGCTCTATCTGCTGCGCAAGGTGATCTCGGGCCGCATCTATGCCGAAAACGACAACAAGGACGTCGGCGCCTACTGCGTGTCGCTGTCGGCGCGCACCATCGTCTACAAGGGCATGTTCCTGGCCAACCAGGTCGGAGCCTATTACAAGGACCTGTCGGACCCGCGCTTCGAGACGGCGCTGATCCTCGTTCACCAGCGTTTTTCGACCAACACCTTCCCTTCGTGGAAGCTGGCGCATCCCTATCGCATGGTTGCGCATAATGGTGAGATCAACACCGTGCGCGGCAACAACAACTGGATGGCGGCGCGCCAGGCTTCGGTCGACTCGGAGCTGTTCGGCAACAACATCTCCAAGCTCTGGCCGATCTCCTATGAGGGCCAGTCGGACACGGCCTGCTTCGACAACGCGCTCGAGTTCCTGTTCCAGGGCGGCTACACGCTGGCGCACGCCATGATGATGCTGATCCCGGAAGCCTGGGCCGGCAACAAGCTCATGGATGACGACCGCAAGGCCTTCTACGAGTATCACGCGGCCCTCATGGAGCCGTGGGACGGCCCGGCGGCGGTTTGCTTCACCGACGGCCGCCAGATCGGCGCCACGCTCGATCGCAACGGGCTTCGCCCCGCGCGCTACATAGTCACCGACGACGACCGGGTGATCCTTGCCTCGGAGGCCGGCGTGCTGCCGGTCGAGGAAAAGCACATCGTCCAGAAGTGGCGCCTTCAGCCAGGCAAGATGCTGCTCATCGACCTCGAGAAGGGGCGCATCATCTCCGACGAGGAGATCAAGTCGGAGATCGCGGCCAAGCATCCCTATAAGAAGTGGCTCGCCAACACCCAGCTCATCCTCGAGGAGCTGAAGCCGGTGGCGCCGCGCGAACTGCGCAAGGATGTCTCGTTGCTCGATCGCCAGCAGGCCTTCGGCTACACGCAGGAAGACCTGAAGCTCCTGATGTCGCCCATGGCCACCACCGCACAGGAAGCGGTGGGCTCGATGGGCACCGACACGCCGATCTCGGCAATGTCGGACAAGGCCAAGCTGCTCTACACCTATTTCAAGCAGAACTTCGCGCAGGTGACCAACCCGCCGATCGACCCGATCCGCGAGGAGCTGGTGATGAGCCTTGTGTCCTTCATCGGACCGCGGCCCAACATCTTCGACCTCGTCGGCACGTCGCGCCGCAAGCGGCTGGAAGTGCGTCAGCCTATCCTGACCAATGGCGACCTGGAGAAGATCCGCTCCATCGGTCACACCGAGGATCGCTTCGACACCAAGACCATCGACATCACTTACGCGGCTAACGAGGGCGCTGCCGGCATGCCGGCAGCCATCGAGCGGCTGTGCGAGCGTGCCGAGGCGGCGGTGGCCGGCGGCTACAACATCATCGTGCTTTCGGACCGCCAGGTCGGGCCGGACCGCATCGATATCCCGACGCTGCTGGCGACGGCAGCGGTGCACCATCACCTGATCCGCAAGGGCCTGCGCACCGCGGTCGGTCTCGTGGTCGAGTCGGGCGAGCCGCGCGAGATCCATCACTTCTGCTGTCTTGCCGGCTACGGCGCCGAGGCGATCAACCCGTATCTCGCCTTCGACACACTGGTCGACATGCACCGCCGCGGCGAGTTCCCGCCGGAGGTCGACGAGCACGAAGTGGTGGGCCGCTACATCAAGTCGATCGGCAAGGGCATCCTGAAGGTCATGTCCAAGATGGGCATCTCGACCTACCAGTCCTATTGCGGCGCGCAGATCTTCGACGCCGTCGGCCTGAAGTCGGACTTCGTGGACAAGTATTTCACCGGCACCGCCACTCTGATCGAGGGCGTGGGGCTTGAGGAAATCGCCACCGAGACGGTGCGCCGTCACGCCGATGCCTTCGGCGACGACCCAATCCTGCGCAACTCGCTCGAAGTAGGCGGCGAGTACATGTACCGCATGCGCGGCGAGGCGCATATCTGGTCGCCGGATGCGGTCGCCTCGCTGCAGCACGCCGTGCGCAAGGGCTCGTGGGAAACCTTCAAGGAATTCTCCGAGCAGATCGACTGCGAGACTGCGCGGGCCCAGACCATTCGCGGCCTGTTCGACATCAGGCTCGCCGAGCAGACCGGCCGCAAGCCGGTGGCGCTCGACGAGGTGATGCCGGCTGCCGAGATCGTCAAGCGCTTCTCCACGGGCGCCATGTCGTTCGGCTCGATTTCCCGCGAGGCGCACACCACGCTGGCGCGTGCCATGAACACGATCGGCGGCAAGTCGAACACCGGCGAGGGCGGCGAGGAACCGGACCGCTACCTGCCGCTGCCCGACGGCAAGCCCAATCCCGAACGTTCGGCCATCAAGCAGGTGGCTTCCGGTCGCTTTGGCGTTACGGCGGAATATCTCGTCAATTCCGACATGATGCAGATCAAGGTCGCGCAGGGCGCCAAGCCGGGCGAGGGCGGCCAGCTGCCCGGCCATAAGGTCGACGCGACGATTGCCAAGACCCGTCACTCTACGCCGGGTGTGGGCCTGATCTCGCCGCCGCCGCACCATGACATCTATTCGATCGAGGATCTGGCACAGCTGATCTACGATCTGAAGAACGTCAATCCGGCGGCCGACGTGTCGGTCAAGCTCGTCTCCGAAGTCGGCGTCGGCACGGTCGCCGCCGGCGTCGCCAAGGCGCGCGCCGACCACATTACCATTGCCGGCTATGACGGCGGCACCGGCGCGTCGCCGCTGACCTCTCTGAAGCACGCCGGTTCTCCGTGGGAGATGGGCCTTGCCGAGACGCACCAGACCCTGGTGCTGAACGGTCTGCGCAGTCGCGTGGCGCTACAGGTCGACGGTGGCTTGCGTACCGGCCGCGATGTCGTCATCGGCGCGATGCTGGGAGCAGACGAGTTCGGCTTCTCCACCGCCCCGCTGATCGCGGCGGGCTGCATCATGATGCGCAAGTGCCATCTCAACACCTGCCCGGTTGGCGTCGCCACCCAGGACCCGGTCCTGCGCAAGCGCTTCAAGGGCACGCCCGAGCACGTCATCAACTACTTCTTCTATGTCGCGGAAGAGGTTCGCGAGCTGCTCGCCAAGATGGGCTACACCCATCTCGATCAGATCATCGGCAACACCGATCTTCTGGAGAAGCGCGCCGTCATCGAGCACTGGAAGGCACGCGGACTGGACTTCAGCCGCATCTTCTACAAGCCCATGGCGTCGGCCGAGCAGATGCACTGGACCGAGCGGCAGAAGCACCCGATCGACGATGTGCTCGACCGCAAACTGATCGAAATGGCCAAGCCCGCTCTCGACGCGCGCCAGCCGGTGACCATAGAGACGGAAATCCGCAACGTCGATCGCTCGACCGGCGCGATGCTGTCTGGCGAGGTGGTCAAGCGCTTCCGTCACAAGGGTCTGCGCGAGGACACCATTTCGGTGAAGCTGACCGGCACCGCCGGGCAGTCCTTCGGTGCCTTCCTTGCGCGTGGCATCTCGTTCGAGCTGATCGGCGACGGCAATGACTATGTCGGCAAGGGCCTTTCGGGCGGCCGCATCGTCGTCCGTCCGCCGGAAGACACCAAGATCGTGCCCGAGGAATCGATCATCGTGGGCAACACGGTGCTTTACGGCGCAATCGAGGGCGAGTGCTACTTCCGCGGCGTCGCCGGCGAACGTTTCGCCGTGCGCAACTCCGGCGCGGTGACGGTCGTCGAGGGCGTGGGCGATCACGGCTGCGAGTACATGACGGGCGGCGTGGTGGTCGTCATCGGCAAGACAGGGCGCAACTTCGCGGCCGGCATGTCGGGCGGCGTGGCCTATGTGCTGGACGAGGAAGGCGATTTCGCCGAGCGTTGCAACATGGCCATGGTCGAGCTCGAACCGGTTCCGGAAGAGGACGACATGCTCGAGAAGCTGCATCACCATGGCGGCGACATCGCGCACAAGGGTCGCGTCGACGTTTCCGGCGACATGTCCAGTCACGACGAGGAGCGCCTCTACCAGCTCATCTCGAACCACGTGCATTACACGGGCTCGACGCGCGGCAAGCAGATCCTCGACGATTGGACGACCTTCCGGCCGAAATTCCGGAAAGTCATGCCGGTCGAGTATCGCCGCGCCCTCATCGAGATGGAGCGTATGCGCATGGGCATGGCGGCGGAATAACGCCAGCCTTCGCTGTCGACGACGGGCGGCAGAGGTGCCGCCCGATGCCGTCGCCTCCACCGAGATTGCGTTGATGCCGCGTCATTGCGGCCACCCACGAACAAGAGCTTTGAAATGGGTAAGGTTACAGGTTTCCTCGAGATCGACCGGCAGGTGCACAAGTACCAGCCGGCCTCCGATCGCATTCGCCACTTTCGCGAATTCACGCTGCCGATGTCCGACAAGGAGGTCGAGAAGCAGGCAGCCCGCTGCATGGATTGCGGCATACCGTTCTGCCACGGCCCGACCGGCTGTCCGATCCACAACCAGATCCCGGACTGGAACGACCTCGTCTATAATGGCGATTGGGAGAATGCGATCCGCAACCTCCATTCGACCAACAACTTCCCCGAATTCACCGGCCGCATCTGCCCGGCTCCTTGCGAGGAGGCATGCACGCTGAACCTCGAGGACATTCCGGTCGCCATCAAGACGATCGAGCAGGCGCTCGCCGACAAGGCGCATGAGCTGGGCATGATCCGTCCGCAACCGCCGGAAAAGAAGACGGGCAAGCGCGTCGCCATCATCGGCTCCGGGCCGGCCGGTATGGCCGCGGCCCAGCAGCTCGGCCGCGTCGGACATGAAGTGCACGTCTATGAGCGCGAAAGCCGCCCCGGCGGCCTGCTGCGCTACGGCATTCCGGACTTCAAGATGGAGAAGCACCACATCGACCGCCGCGTCGAGCAGATGAAGGGCGAGGGCGTGACCTTCTTCTGCAACGTCAATATCGGCGTCGACAAGAAGGTGTCGGAACTGCTCGCCGAGTACGACGCCGTGCTCTACTGCGGCGGTTCGGAAACGCCGCGCCCGGCTAACATCCCCGGCGGCGATCTTGAAGGCGTGCACGACGCGATGCCTTTCCTGGTCCAGCAGAACAAGCGCCTGGCGCAGGAGGACATCGGCTCGGTGGCCTGGAATGCCGAGCCGATCATCGCCAGCGGCCAGCATATCGTGGTGGTGGGCGGCGGTGACACCGCTTCCGACTGCATCGGCACGGCGTTCCGCCAGGGCGCTGTCCGCGTGACCCAGCTCGACATCCGCCCGCAGCCGCCGGAGAAGGAAAACAAGCTCGCGGTCTGGCCCTATTGGGCGACCAAGATGCGCACCTCCTCCAGCCAGGCCGAGGGCGCCGAGCGCGAATTCCAGGTCGCCACGCTGGAGTTCATCGGCGAGGAAGGCCAGCTCACCGGCGTGAAGTGCTGCGAGGTGGACGACAAGCGCAAGCCGATCGCCGGCACGGAATTCGTCATCCGCGCCGATCTTGCCTTTATCGCCATCGGCTTCGCCGGTCCGATTTCGGGTGGCGTCACGGCGGAATTGGGTGAGGCGCTGAAGACCCACTTCGACAGCCGCCGCTCGACCAATGTCGAGGCAAATGACCGCGACTATCGCACCAGCGTCGATCGCCTCTATGTGGCGGGCGACGTGCGGCGCGGCCAGTCACTGGTGGTGTGGGCCATCCGCGAGGGCCGTCAGGCCGCACGTTCCATCGACGAAGCGCTGATGGGCACCACCGTCCTGCCGCGCTGACAAGGTCCGGCATGCGAACACGAAAAAGGGCGCCATTGGCGCCCTTTCTCATTTGTGTGAGAGGCGGTACTGCCCCCTTGGATCAGTGAGCGACGGCTTTTGCCCCATCTGGCGCGGCAGGTTTGGCCACGGTCCTCATCGGCGGGGGAGGACCAGGCTCAGCGACTGCCGGCGAGGAAAAATCGTCGGCGCGGCCTGGTGAGGCGGCGGGTGCGATGCCCTGGATCAACAACTTGTCGCTGGGCGTATCCGGGTCCGGCTTTCCGCGCTTGGGACCGATCTGTGCCCCGAGCAACTCGCCGTCGCCGTCAAGCGCCGGATCGTTCAGCGAGATCGGCGGCGTGCGGTCGACCGGAGCGGCCTTTTGGTGGCTTTGGGCCGGCGAGGGGATGTTCGGTCCGCCGCTGTGCGGGCCGGGCATGTTGGTGACGCCGAGGATCTTGTTCAGCGGCTTTTCGGCATAGAAGGCGAGCTTGCGTTTGCCGGCCTTGGTGAAGTTGATGCCGTCGTCCGAGCGCAGGCGAACCGGCTGGCCGTCCACGTCTGGACCTGTTGCGACGAAGGTGCCGTTCTCGTCGACGAAGCCGTCCCACACATCGATGAATTCGGCCCCCGCGCCCTCGGCGGCGGCGCGGTAGACGTCGTTGAAGGCCAGCATGTCGGCGGTCATCTTGGAGAATTTGAAAGCCGGCGTGCCTACCCAGATGAAGGGGACCTTCTTGTCGGTGAGGGCCTTGGCGAGTGCCTGGGCGCGGTGTTCGTATTCCTTGTCCCAACCTTCCGTCCGAGGCGCCTCGGAAACGTTGCCGACGCGCATTTGCTGGCGGTCGTTCGAGCCCAGCATGACCACTACAACCGACGGCTTCTCGGCATCGATCAGCGCGCCGGCCTGCTTGGGCCAGTCGTAATAATCCTCACGCACGAAGCCGGACGAGCCCTTGGAGCGATCAACGACCTTCACCTTCGCGTTCGCGGCATAGACGGTGGTCAGGCCCTCGGCGATGCCGCTGCCCATGAAATCGCCGATGACCAGCACGACCTTGGCATCGGCCTGCTTTTCCACCACAGGGGTCGGCGGTTCGGCCGGAACGACCCGATGCGGCTTGGCGGCGCCTTCGGGGGCTTTGTGCATCTTTGGCTTGATGGGCATTCTTGGCCTGACGGGAGGCATCTCGCCCGGGGGCGGCTCGTAGTAGCGCGGTTCGCGGCGCTGGAAGAACGGGGAGAAAAGATTGCGCAGTGTCCAGGGGCGATAGTAGGGGTCCTGCGCATGAGCAGGAGGAACAGCCGCACCCAAGCCGGTCGCAACCACGGCCAGGGCCAGAAGCAGCGCAGGCACCCAGGCTGGAACGACAAACCGTTTCCTTGGCAGCAATGCCGGCTCCCTTGCGTTCGGATCTCACGGCGCTGCGCTCGATCGCTACGCGCCGTGAGATTCTGAATTTAGGCCAAATCCCTCGAAAATCGATGTCGATTTTCGAGAAACGCGCCTACTGTCTCCGCAGCAGCGACAGCACTTCCATGCTCGGGTGGCCGTCCTGCTCCATGCCGGCCCTGGCCTGGAAGGCCATGATGGCGTTGCGCGAGGCTTCGCCTATCTTGCCGTCGAACTTGCCCTGGTAATAGCCATGCGAGGAAAGGCGCTGCTGCAGTTCCTGCTTTTCCACGAAGCTCAGCTTGGTGAAAGGCCGATTCCAGTCGCGCACCAGCCCGCCATAGCCGGCGATCTCGTCGGCAAGCAGGCCGACGGCCAGCGCATATTTGTCCGAGCTGTTGTAGCGCTTCAGAACCGAGAAGTTCTTGGTCATCAGGAAGGCCGGTCCATTGCGCCCGTCCAGCACCTTAAGCTCGGCCATCTCCGAGCCGTCGCGGAACGGTTTTCCACGCGCGCGGGTGATGCCCAGGCCCTGCCACTTGGCCAGCGGCAACGCGCGGTTCGGGAACTTTCCGGTCGCCGGCAGTGTAACCTCGTAGCCCCAGGTGCGACCGCTCTGCCAGCCATTCTTGGCAAGCAGGTTGGCGGCGGTGGCAAGCGCATCCGGTACCGAATTCCAGATATCGCGCTTACCGCTGCCTTCGATGTCCACAGCATAGCGCTGGTAGCTGGTCGGGATGAACTGGGTGTGGCCCATCGCGCCAGCCCACGAACCCATCAGGTGGCTTTCGTCGATGTCGCCGGTCTGGAGGATCCTCAGCGCCGCGATCAGTTGGGTGCGGGCATATTTGGAGCGCTGCTGGTCGCCATAGGCGAGCGTCGCCAGCGAGCGCACCACATTGCGCATGACCTTGTCGTTCTTGAGCGTCTCGCCATAGTTCGATTCCATCGACCAGATGGCGAGCAGAATGTTACGGTCGACGCCGAAGCGGTGTTCGATTCGGTCGAGCCAGGGCTTCCACTGCCGCGCCATGGCGCGGCCAGTTGCCACAGCCTGCTCATGCACGCGGTTGTCGAAATAGTCCCAGACGGGCGCGGTGAATTCAGGCTGGTAGCGCGCCTTTTCCAGCACTTCAGGGTCGATGTCGCGCACGTTGCGGAAGGCGCGGTCGAAGGTTGCGCCCGAAATGCCGCTCTCCATGGCGGTGCTGCGGAAGCCGGCGACCCAGCGCTGGAAAGCGGCGTCGGCCGAGGCAGGGCTTGCCGAAAGGAACAGGGCAAGCGACAGGCCGGCAGCTGCTACGGCACCCGCGAAGCGCTTTGCGGTCTTGCGAACGAACATATGTCCCTCCTTGTGGATCTTAGGAAGACTCATTCATCGCCCAGTGCGGTTATCAATTCGTTTACCATGGCGATGTTCATGGGATGAAGCCGTCCCCAAGCCTCGGTTGGCGTCGTCATTGACGATGGCGTGTTCAATATTCATCAATTTCGACATGAAAATGTCTTATCTCGTGATAGGAGACGACGGCGTACGACTCGGATGAGTGATCCTATGAAAAAAGTTCGCAAAGCTGTTTTCCCGGTTGCCGGCCTTGGCACCCGTTTTCTTCCTGCCACCAAGTCCATTCCCAAGGAGATGCTGACGGTCGTCGACCGCCCGGTGATCCAGTATGTGGTCGATGAGGCGCGCGAGGCAGGCATCGAGCACTTCATCTTCGTGACCGGCCGCAACAAGGCCGTCATCGAGGATCATTTCGACGTCCAGTTCGAGCTCTATGACACGCTGGCGCAGCGCGGCAAGGACGACCAGCTCTCGCGCCTGCAGCGGCTGCAGCCGTCTCCGGGCCAAACCAGCTTCACGCGCCAGCAGGTGCCGCTGGGCCTCGGCCATGCCGTCTGGTGCGCGCGCGACCTCGTCGGCGACGAGCCTTTCGCGCTCCTGCTGCCCGACATGATCATGCAGATGGATCAGAGCTGCCTGAAGCAGATGGTCGAGCTCTATGAGCAGACGGGCAACAACATCATTGCCGTGCAGGAATGCGACCCGGCCGAGACCCACAAATACGGCATCGTGGGACGCGGCGCCGACGTGCATTCGGGCTTCGAAATCACCGGCATGGTGGAAAAGCCCACGCATGGCACAGCGCCCTCGAACCTCTACATCAATGGCCGCTACATCCTGCAGCCGGAGATCTTCAAGATCCTGGAAGGTCAGGAAAAGGGCGCCGGCAACGAAATCCAGCTGACCGACGCCATGCTGAAGCTGGAAAAGCAGCAGCCCTTCTATGGCTATCACTATCAGGGCCGCACCTTCGACTGCGGTTCGCCGGAAGGCTTCATCGAGGCCAATGTCGCCTTCTCGCTGTGGCGCCCCGACATGCATGACAATGTCGTGGACATGCTGGCACGTTCGCTGCGGGATCTTCGTCCGATCGAACGGCGCAAGATGCCGAGGTAATGGACTAAACCCTCCCCATCGAGGGGAGGGGGTCCCTATCGCTGAACCGTCACGCCGAGGAACACGCTGTTGGCGTCGTAATCGCGGTAGGGCAGGTTGCTGCGCAGCCGTTCATGCCGGAGCCGGCCGGTCAGGCCGGCATAGCGGTTCATCCACCAGACCGCGCCGAGTTCGGCGTTGAAGATGTTGTCGTAGCCATTCGAGCCGGCATAGTCGCGATAGCCAAAGCCGAGCGCGGCGTTGGCGGTCAGGTCGGCGCGGATTTCGCGCACGGCCGACAGCTGTGCCGCATGCAGGATCGAGCCGCTTTCGCCGGCTCCAGTCGCCCCCTCTGCGGTGGTCGTGGCCGTGAGGTTGACGATTGTGCCGCGTTCCGGCGACCAGGCCAGCGCCGCCGCGATCGCGGGGCCCGAGATCGGTGTCAGCCGGTCGTCGTCAAAGGTCTCGCGCAGCCAGCCGGCGGAGAATTCGCCGGACAGTTTTTCGCCCATGTCGAGGGCCAGGCCAGCCCGCGCGCCTAGCAGCGTTGACGAGCGTTCATAGCCGCCCGCATCGACTCTCTGATCGTAGAAGCGCCGCCCGATCTCGGTTTCGACGAAGGGCGTCAGCGCTGGCGCGATCTGGTAGCCGCCGCGCAGTACCAGCGCGGCGAGCGTCGAGTCGCGATCCCTCTGCGAAATGCTGCCACCACCGGAAAGCTCGGCGTCGCCATACATGTCGTGCTGGAGCCGGCCAGCGATGCCGAAGCGGGCGTTGCCAACCGCCTTTTCGAGACCGGCGCTGCCGGTCAGGGTCTGCCGGATCGGCTGCGAGAGCGTGCCGGCCACGGCGGCGGGAGAGGAGGCGGATTCGGGACGCCGCAGATAGCCGAGCGTGCCGAAGGCGCGCAACTCGTCGCCGAGGTCGAGATCGAGCCGGGCGTCGACGCCGATCTCGCTGTCCTTCACCTCTTCGCCTGAAAGCGTGCGACGCAGATTGCCATGGGCATTGACGACCGCCGCATGCCGGCTCCAGTCGGAGACGGCGTTGAGGCGAAGAGCGGTTTCCGACAGGACCGCGCTCGAACCGCCATAGCTGGCATTGGCGTTGCTTGTAGCCGTCAGGCCCTGATCCAGCGAGGACCGCAGCACGAAAGAACCGACGCGCATGCCGACCGGGTCGAAGGGACGGTCGTCTTGCCGCCGGCGCAGGCCTTCGATCGCCTGCACGCGCTGGGCGCGCTGGTCGGTGTCATCATTGTCCATGGTGTTGACGTTCGTCATGCGCACCGCGGACGTTCTGAGGTCCTCGTCCACAGTGTCGACACGCATGTTCTCGCGGACGGGCCGCGGCGGCTCATTTGCTGCTGGAACGGGTGCCTGCGCGCTCGGGCGGGCGACCGAAGGCCTGCGCCTATTCGTCGGCGGAGTTTCGCCGGCAAACGTGTCTTCGGCATTCGCAGGCAGAGAATACAGGTTTTGGTCGATGACGTTCGGATCGGCCTGATCCAAGGGGGGAATAGCACCCGTGCTGGTGGGGTCGTATTGCGGCTGCGCATCCTGCTCCGCATCGCCGGACTGGTCTTGCACCGATGGTTGCGCAGCACTCTGTACAGGGGCCGAGCCGCCGGTGCCGGTGGCGCTGAGGCTTCCCCGCAGGCCGGTGTCCTGTGCCTCAGCCGGAAGCGTGCAAAACATCGCCGCCGTCGACATGCAGAGCATGGCCGGCAGCGCCCATCTTGCTGAGCGGCTTCTCTTTTCTGGGCGAACCCGGGGCATTCTCACCTGACTGCATGTTCGGCGCGGGTGCGCCATACTTACCGAACCGTAAATGCGCTTGGTTAATGGAGCGTTGAGGCAAGGCAGGTGTATTAGCGCCAATGGTATGGACACACTTGCTGCGACACGCTAATCGCTTCGTCCATGCACGCAGGATCCTTGAAGAGTCGTCCCGACAGGCAGGAATCGATCGCTTCGGCGATGCGAACCGTGAGCACCGAACGCGCCGGCATCGAGGCGCTGGTTGAGGCGCTGGAGAACGGTTTGGCCGAACCGCTGGCGGAAGCGGTGGAAATCCTGGCCGGCATTACGGGCCGGGTGATCGTCACCGGCGTCGGCAAGAGTGGCCATATCGGCGCGAAGATCGCTGCGACCCTTGCTTCGACTGGCACGCCAGCCTTCTTCGTCCATCCCGCCGAGGCCAATCACGGCGATCTCGGCATGATCGCGCGCGACGACGCCATCGTTGCCATGTCCTGGTCGGGCGAAACCGCCGAGCTCAAGGGCATCATTGCCTATGCGCGGCGCTTTTCCATTCCGCTGATTGCGGTGACGTCGGGCGAGACCTCGGCGCTGGGGCGCGAAGCCAATGTGGTGCTGAAGCTGCCCAAGGCCGCCGAAGCCTGCCCGCACGGCCTTGCGCCCACCACCTCTACGGTTCTGCAACTCGTCATAGGTGATGCGCTAGCGGTCGCGCTGCTTGAGGCACGCGGCTTCACGCCGGAGCATTTCCGCACCTTCCATCCCGGCGGCAAGCTCGGCGCAAATCTCATGCGCGTCGGCGAAATCATGCATTCGGGCGAGGCCATGCCGGTCGTCAAGCTTGGCACGGATCTGCCCTCCGCCATAACCGAACTGTCGCGCAAACGCCTGGGCTGCGTCTGCGTGGTCGATGGAGACGGTAGGCTTGCGGGCATCGTGACCGACGGCGACCTTGCCCGCAACCTGCACCGCAGTCTTAGCGAACTCGCCGTCGAGGACATCATGACGCGCAAGCCCAAGACCGTCGGTCCGCGCATGATGGCAAGTGCTGCCATCGGCATGCTGAACGACAACAATATCAATGCGCTGATCGTCGCCGAGGATGATCGTCCCCTCGGCGTCCTGCATTTCCACGACCTGCTGCGCATCGGCGTGGTCTGAACAAGTCAGGTCTTTCGTTCAGGCGACCTGCTTGCGTGCCATGCGTGCAAGGGGCATGCGGCCCGAGAACTGCTGATCGGCGTCGCTATCGGCGCCTTCCAGCCCGAAAATCTGCTCTACCGGCTTGGGGCGCCCGAGGAAGAAGCCCTGCGCTTCGTCGCACAGTTCGGTCTGCAGGATCGTCAGCTGGTCGTCGGTTTCGACGCCTTCGGCCAGCACAGGGATGTTCAGGCTCTTGCCCAGCGTCAGCACCGCGCGCACGATTGCCTTGGCCTGCGGGTTTTCCTCAAGCTCGCTCATGAACGAGCGGTCGAGCTTGATCTTGTCGAAGGGGAACGAGCGCAGCGTGTCCAGCGACGAATAGCCGACACCGAAATCGTCGAGGGCGATCGTAACGCCAAGTTCCCTTATCCTGCGCAGGGTCTGCAGCGTGCGCACCTTGTCGGCGATGATGGTCGATTCGGTGATCTCAAGTTCCAGCCGGCGGGCATCGAAGCCGGTCTCTGTCAGGATGTTCTTGACGAGGCTCGCCAAGTCGGGATGCGCGAACTGCACCGGCGATAGATTGACCGCGATCTTGTAAGGCTTGTCCCACGACGCCGCCTGCCGGCAAGCAGTGCGCAGCACCCATTCGCCAATCGCCATGATCAGCCCGTTTTCCTCGGCGATCGGGATGAATTCGGAAGGCGGCACATGCCCGCGTTCGGGATGCGTCCAACGCAGCAGTACCTCGAAGCCGCGGATTTCGCCGGTGCTGACCGACGTCTGGACCTGGTAGTGAAGTTCAAGTTGGTCGAGCTCGAGGGCCCGGCGCAGGTCGCGCGCCAGGGTCTGCCGGGTGCGTGAGGCCTCGTCCATGCGAAGCTCATAGAAGCAGATCGCGCGTGTGACGTCGGCTTTTGCACGATACATGGCAAGGTCGGCATTGCTCACCAGCCGTTCCTGGTTCTCGCCGTCCTGCGGATAGACGGCCACGCCGATGCTGGCACCAGTGGCGCAGTCGAAGTCGTCGATGCGCATCGGCTGGAAGAGAGTGTCCTTCAGCCGAGCCACGAAATCGAGCAGGTCCGCCTGCTCGGTGAAGCGTTTCATTGCCGCAAATTCGTCGCCGCCGACACGGGCGACGAACTCCCCGTCGCCGAGCATCCGGGTCAGCCTCCGCGCAACCAGCTTCAGAGCCTCGTCGCCGGCCTTGTGGCCGCGCAGGTCGTTGATCTCCTTGAAGCGGTCCAGGTCGATACCGATGACGGCCAGCTTGCTATCATTTTCCTTCGCCCGCTCGATCTCGTTGTCGAGATGGCTGCTGAAGCTGGTGCGGTTGGGAAGTCCGGTCAGCGCGTCGTTCAGCGCCATATGCTGGAGCCGTCGATAGGATTCCTCGCTGGTTTGCGCGTCGATGATGTAGCTGACCACGCCGGTGCCGACAATCATCATGCCGACCACCGCGACAGCCACGGCCATGGCCTGGAGGATAGCAGGCTCGGTGAAGGCCATGCGCGTCGACATCGGCGTTACCGATACGGCCGCCATCGCGGTGAAATGGAGCGACACGATCGCGAGAGTGAAAAGGCCAAGCCCGGCCCAGGCGGAGAATTTCCGCGAGCGACGCACTGCCTGTCCGATGGCGAGGGAGGCGAAGACGACCGACATGGCGACGGAGGCAATCACATAGTTCGTATCCCAGTCGACAATGCCGTCGACGCGATAGGCGAGCATGCCGGTGTAATGCATGGCTGCGATCGCAACGCCCACCGCAGCGCCGCCGAATTCGGGCGCCAGCCGGATCTTGCGAGACAGCGCGGCAGCAAAACCATAGCCGCAGCCACCAACGGCTATGACCAGCGAGATCATGGTCAGGATGGGATCGAAGGATATCGGCGCGCCGGCATCGAAAGCGAGCATGGCGATGAAATGCGTGCACCATATGGATGCGCCGGCCGCCACTGCGGTCAGGAAAAGCCAGCCGCCCTTCTGGACGCCGCGGTTCTCTCCGGCCTTTCGCAGTAGGCGCAGTGCCACCGCGACGCCGCTTACGCAGACAAAGGCCGCAAGGAGAACCAGCCACAGATTGTGCTCTGTAGCGATGCAGGAAATCACGCGCATGAATGCCACCGCTTCGTTCAAAGGGCGGCCATGTCCGGAAAGTCTATCGCTGCACCCTGCTAAAACAGCTAAGGCTCAGGTAAAAACAAATCGTGAAATTCGGACACGCGGATGTGGACACCGGCGGCGACGCGGACGCGCATCGGCTGCGATGGTTGCCAAAAGGTTACCGCCAGTCTGACGTCGCTGGGGTACGTCGTCGAGGTCAGAGGGCCTCGACCACCAGTTCCGAATCTTCGGCCGCGACAACGCGGACGCGTGCGCCCGCCGGCAGGTCCGGACCGGACACGCGCCACATCGTGTCCCCAAGCTTGATGCGGCCGCGGCCTTCGCTGATCGGCTCGGTCAGGGTCGCGGTGCGGCCGATCATCTGTTCGCTGCGGCGGTTGAGCAGCGGCTGGTCGCTGTCGTTGCGCTGTGCGGCCATGATCTTGCTGCCGACATAGGCCGACAAGAGCGACAGCACCAGAAAGACCAGGACCTGAACCTGCCAGGTCCAGAAGCCCATGGTCCACAGCTGCAGCGATAGCGTGCCGACCAGTATCGCTGCGATCCCGATCCACAGTAGGAAGATGCCGGGCAGGAACAATTCGAATATGAGCAGCGCCGCACCCAGCGCCATCCAGTTCCATGGCCCCAGTTCTTGGATCAGGCTTGCGATCATGGCTGTCTTTCCGTGGCGGGATCAGTCCTGGCTGCGCGTTATCGGCGGCCGGGCGGAAGAACGCTGCGGCGCTGCCGCCGACTGATCGCCAAACACTTCCTTCGCGATGGCGCCGATGCCGCCCAGCGAGCCGATCAGCGACGAAGCCTCCATAGGCATCAGTACGATCTTGCTGTTGCCGGCCGAACCGATCTTGCCCAACGCTTCGGTGTATTTCTGCGCGACGAAGTAGTTGATCGCCTGCACGTCACCCTTGGCGATGGCTTCCGACACGACCTGGGTGGCACGTGCCTCCGCCTCTGCCGAACGCTCGCGCGCCTCGGCATCGCGGAAAGCGGCTTCCTTGCGGCCTTCGGCTTCGAGCACCTGAGCGGCTTTCAGGCCCTCGGCTTCGAGGATCTGGGCGCGCTTGTTGCGCTCGGCCATCATCTGCCGGGCCATCGACTCGACCAGATTGGCCGGCGGGTTGATGTCCTTGATCTCGACGCGCGTGATCTTGATGCCCCAGGGATGGGCTGCCTCGTCGACCACACGCAGCAACCGCTCATTGATGGCGTCGCGATTGGAAAGCAACTCGTCCAAGTCCATCGAGCCCATGACCGTGCGGATATTCGTCATGGTCAGGTTGAGGATCGCGTTCTCCAGCCCGGAAACCTGGTAAGCCGCCTGCGGCGCGCTCAACACCTGGTAGAATGCCACGCCGTCGACGCCGACAATGGCGTTGTCGCGGGTGATGACCTCCTGCGTCGGCACGTCGAGCACCTGCTCCATCATGTTCATCTTGGCGCCGATGCGGTCGATGAAGGGGAGGATCAGGTTGAGGCCGGGAGAAAGCGTCTTCGTGTACCGGCCGAAGCGCTCGACCGTGTAGTTGAAACCCTGCGGCACGGTCTTGATACCGGCAAACAGGAACAACAGCACGAGAACGACGAGGATCGGAATCAGTAAATCGGAACCGGTAAACGGCATGCAGTTCTCCCTCTCAATGGGCGCGCGCTGAAATTACGGCCGCGCGCTCACGAATTACTTAAGGGGCTTTCATGACGGTTACAATCACGCCGCGAGTGGCCGGCAATCATGCAGGGACACCCACGTGTCTGTGACGTCTGGAAGCGCTCTGATTTACGCGGTTGGGTTCAGACCCAGCCCATCAGTTCGCGGCGTGCGATCGCCTCGATGACGGCCATGCCCTCGGCGCTGTCGTTCAGGCAGGGAATGTGGGAAAAGTTCTTGCCGCCGGCGTGATGAAATATCTCGGCGTTCTCGCCGGCGATCTCCTCCAGCGTCTCGATGCAGTCCACCGAAAAGCCGGGATTGACGATGGCGATGGATTTCACGCCCTCCTTGGCCAATCGCTCGACTGTCTTGTCCGTATAGGGCTGGAGCCATTCCTGCGCGCCGAAGCGGGACTGGAAGGTGGTGATGAGTTTCTTGTCGCTCATGCCCAGCCGCTCGCGCAGCAAGCGCGTCGTCTTCACGCAGTGGCAGTGGTAGGGGTCGCCCTTCTCGAAATAGGGCTTTGGGATGCCGTGATAGGAGGCGAGGATGACCTCCGGCTCGAAGTCGAGCCCGGCGAGATGCTGCTCGATCGAGCGCGCCAGCGCTTCGATATAGACCGGTTCGTCGTAATAGGCCGGCACGGTGCGGACAGACGGCATGGCGCGTATCTTCATCAGGGCGCGGAACAGCTGGTCGCTTGCCGTGGCCGTGGTGGTGGCCGAAAACTGCGGATAGAGCGGGAACATGACGATGCGCTCGCAGCCTTGCGCCATCAGCTTCTCGACCGCGTCTGCTGTTGACGGATTGCCGTAGCGCATGCCCCATTCGACGATCACATCGGGCAGGTCGCGCAGCGCTTCCGCTAGCTTTTCGGCCTGCGAGCGCGTGTAGGTGCGCAGCGGGGATTCGTCGCGTTCGGTGTTCCAGATCTTTTTATAGTTATCGCCCGACTTCCTGGGGCGCGTGTTGAGGACGATCCCGTGAAGGATCGGATACCAAAGCAGCTTTGGCATCTCAATGACGCGCGGATCGGACAGGAACTCCCGCAGGTAGCGACGCATCGACTTGGTGTCGGTGCCGTCGGGGGTACCGAGGTTGAGCAGGAGCACGCCGACCTTGCCCTTGCGCACCGCCGGGTGGCCGGCTGGAAGCGGGCCGAGCGCCTTGCTGGTCTTGTCATCGATCGTGGTGGTCATGTCCATTCGGTCTCTCCGCAACGCGCCAATAGGTAATCGAATGGCGCAAGCATTCAATGTCGCGTCTGGCCGCACCACAATGCGAAAACCCGCCCGATTGGTTGCGGGCGGGTTCTGCCTATGGGCTCGTTCCAAGCGCCTACTGCGCGGCCGGAATGTTCAGCGTCGCGCCCACGGGCAGGCGCCGCGCCGGATAATTGTTGGCCTTGGCGATGGTCCGCCATTTGCCGCCATTGCCATAGGCCGCCTTGGCGATGTCCCAATAGGTGTCGCCGGCGGCGATCACATGGCTGTCGCCGGCCTTTGGTCCGGCTTCCACGGGCTTGATAACTGCCGCAGGCTGGATTGCCTCGGCAGGCTTGGTGGCTTCGGTAGCCGGTGCCGTTTCCGCCGGCTTGGCCTCGGTCGGCGCGGCCTGGGCCACCTCCGTGATGCGGCCCTCGACCTTGGGCGTGTAGGGGCGGTGCGCGGTCAGATAGTCGGCCACCGTCTGCTCCAATCCCGGGCCGTAGTCATAGGCGTTCTTGGCCTTTTCGGCGAAGATCTTGTAGCCGTCGCCGCCTTGGCGGACATAGTTGTTGGAAGCGACCAGATAGTCCTTGTTCGGGTCGATCGGCGCCCAGTTCCCGTTTTCCTGAACCTCGACGGACTTCACGCGGCTCTGCGGCGGGGCCGACTTGTCGAAGGAATATTTCAGGCCGGCAACCTGCGCGAAGCGGCCACCGCCTTCCTCGAGCTGGCTCACGCCGTTCTCGAGCGCTGCGACCAGGTCCTTACCCGAAATCTGGAAGGTGGCGACGGTGTTCTGGAAGGGCAGAACGGTCAATACTTCGCCCATGGTAACGGGGCCCTGGTCGATCGAGGCGCGCAAGCCGCCGCCATTGGTGATGACGATGCTGACGCCCTGGCCCTTCACCCGTTCGAGCACCGCGTCCGAAACGAGGTTGCCCATCTCGCATTCCCTGGCGCGGCAGTTTTCACGGCTGCCGTCGATGGGGGTGGTCGTCTCGCCGACTTCCTTGGACTTGAGTTCTTCGATCGGTGCGCCGAGTTCCTCGATGCGCTTCAGTACGCCCTCGTCGGGCTTGATCTTGGCGTCGAGATAGATCGGGTCGCCGCTGGCTTCCTTGACGACGCCGTTGTCGTCGAACACCACCTTGAACTCGCCAAGATATTTCGAATAGGAGGCCGCCTGCGTGACCGGCACCTTGTAGCCGCCGGGGTTGTCGATCATCGTCGGGTAGGGGCCCTCGGCCTTGGGATCGGTGTTCGACAACAGCGAATGCGTATGGCCGCCGACCACCACGTCGATGCCCGGAATCTTGGCGATCATCTCCTTGTCGCGCGGATAGCCGACATGGGTGAGCGCGATGATCTTGTTGACGCCCTCAGCCTTCAGCTTCTCGACCTCGGCGGTGATGGTCTTGATGTCGTCCTCGATGGTGATGTTGGGGCCGGGCGAAGAAATCTCCGGCGTTTCGGTGGTCACCGCGCCGATGATGCCGATCTTCTGGCCGCCTACCTCGAGCACGACGGAAGGCTTGATGCGATCGCCTACTTTGGCCGCAGCACTCGCCTGCACGTTGGCGCTTAGCACCGGAAACTGGATGACATCCAGGAAGGGCGCCAACGCATCCTCGCCATCGTCGAACTCGTGGTTGCCCACGGTCATGGCGTCGAACTTCATCTGGTTCAGGAACTCGGCCTCGGCCTTGCCCTTGTAGGTGGTGTAGAACAGCGAGCCCTGGAAATTGTCGCCGCCATTCAGCAGCAAGACGTTCTCACCCTCCAGCTTCTTGCGCTCCTGGGCGATTGCCGTGACGAGGCGGGCCGCGCCGCCGATGCATTCGTCCTTGGCCTCTTCCTCGGCCGAACAGGTCGATTCATATTTGTTGTTGGATTCGATGCGGCTATGCCAGTCGTTGATGTGCAGGATATGCAGTGTGTAGTCGGCAAAGGAGGCGCCCGTCGAAAGGGCGAATGCCGACGCAGACAAGGCCACTAAGGCCGCGAATCTTTTCATGATCTGTCTCCCCGGGTGATGCTGAAAATATAAAGCCCGCCCATGACCGTAATGCTACGGCAGGCCGGCATGTTCACATCGGGGTCTGGCTGATGCAAGCGGATTTGCGCGCGGGCGGGCCGATACACATTCCGTCGCGCGACCGTTTCGGCCACGCGACGAAAGACACCGTCAAAGCAGGGGAGGGGTCAGGCCTCGAAAGGCGGTGCGGCCTCCCCGGTGCGGGGAGGCGCAGATATTCCGGCGTTTCGGTCAGCCCGTGATCGGGCGACGCGTCATCACGAACTGCTGGCCGCTGGAGCTGGTGCAGTTCAGCTGGTTCGGAGCCACCAGCGCGCAGTTGACGTTGCTCGTGGTCTGCCGGATCAGCGAGCGCATGGTGATTTCCACATTGCGGGCATCGACCATGCGGTAGCTGCCGTCGGCCAGCTTGTTGCCGGTGTCGAGAGCATTGGTCTCGAAGGCGCCGCCGGAGAAGCGCGAAACGGCAACGCCGTCCGTGCTCAGCCACTCACCTTCCACGCCGCCACGCGGCGCAACGCCCACCGGGCCGCCATTGATAACGTCCGGTCCGGCACCCACGCAGCCGGCGAGCGCCGCTGCCGCTACCGCAATCGCGGCGACTGAAATCAGATTGCGCGCAATCGTCATGGTTAAAAAATCCTCTCCTCAGTCCGCATCGAAATGAGCAATCGCCCGATTTCCGGGCGATTGCAAGGAATAGCTGGTATGCCCGCTTGTTGGGTCCGGATTAACGGACGAGAATGTTACGGAACTGCCACGGGTCCTGGGTGTCGATATCTTCCGGGAACAGGCCAGGGCGGCCCTCCAGCGGCGTCCAGTCGGTATAGACCCCGGTTACCGTTCCCAGGTACTGGCGCTGCACCTCGAGGCAACGGTGGTAGTCCATCGCGTCGGTGTCGACGATGCCGGCTTCCGGATTCTCCAGCGCCCAGACCATGCCGGCGAGAACCGCCGAGGTGACCTGCAGGCCGGTCGCGTTCTGGTAGGGGGCAAGCTTGCGCGCCTCTTCGAGCGTCAGCTGCGAGCCGTACCAATAGGCGTTCTTGCCGTGACCGTAGAGCAGCACGCCGAGCTCGTCCTTGCCTTCGACCAGTTCGTCCTCGTCGAGAACATGCTGCACCGGCTGCGCCTTTCCGGCTGCGCCGAACATCTCGTACATCGAGAGGATCGCGTCGTTGCAGGGGTGGTAGGCGTAGTGGCAGGTCGGGCGATAGGCGACCGCGCCGTCAGCTTCGCGCACGGTGAAGAAGTCGGAGATCGAGATCGCCTCGTTGTGGGTGACGAGAAGGCCGTACTGCTCGCCGGGCGTCGGGCACCAGGTGCGCACGCGGGTGTTGCCGCCGGGCTGTTCCAGATAGATCGCGGCCTGACAGCCGGTCTCGTGCTGCTTGGCGTTCTGCGGCATCCACTTCTCATGCGTGCCCCAGCCGAGTTCGGACGGCTGCAGGCCTTCTGAGATGAAGCCTTCCACCGACCAGGTGTTCCAGAACACGTTGAGCGGCTTGGGATTGCGGGTCAGCTGGGTATCGCGCTCGGCAATGTGGATGCCCTTCACGCCAGCTTTCTGCATCAGCTTGGCCCAGCCATCACGGTCGTTTGTTGCCGGTTCGGCGAATTCGAGGCCGAGATCCTTGGCGAGGTTGATCAGCGCCTGCTTGACGAACCACGACACCATGCCCGGATTGGCGCCGCAGCAGGACACCGCGGTGGTGCCGCCCGGACGGTCAAGGATTTCCTGGCGCACGGTTTCGCGCAGCGCATAGTTGGTGCGGGAGGCGTTGTCGGCGGTGGTATCGAAATAGAAGCCGAGCCAGGGCTCCACGACGGTGTCGATGTAGAGCACGCCGAGCTCGCGGCAGAGGCGCATCAGTTCCAGCGACGAGGTGTCGACCGAGAGGTTGACGCAAAAGCCCTGGCCGCCGCCCTTGGTAAGCAGCGGCGTCAGCAGCTCGCGATAGTTTTCCTTGGTCACCGCTTCCTGGACGAAGGCGATGTTGCGCTCGTCGAGGAGCCTGCGATCGGTATCGCGCGGATCGATGACCGTCATGCGCGACTTGTCGAATTTGAAATGGCGCTCGATGAGGGGAAGTGTTCCCCGGCCGATCGATCCAAAGCCGATCATTACCACGGGACCGCTGATTTCACCGTAAACGGGCCATTTGTCATTCGCCATTCTTTATCCACTCCATTGGGGGTTCGCGCAGCCGGCTCGCCTGTCTGGCCGGCCGCAATTGCCAGAACACAGAATGTCGTCACAATAAAGGGGAAATCGTTGACCCACTTATGACGACGCGGCGATTTTCCCCAGTACCGCAACCAGCCGATCGCGGTCGGCGGTCAGGCCCTTGTAGTCGAGCTGGGCTTCGTCGAGCGCTGCGAGCTGGCTGGCAAAGGACGCGGCTATGCTCGCGCGGTCCGGATGGCGGGACAACACGGTCAGCGGATCGAGATAGATGCGGATGGTGAAGAGGATGTCACGCGAATTGGGTAGCTTGCGCAGCGTCTGTCGCTCGATGCGCATGAAGGCCTGGGCGGCAAGCTCGTCGTCGCTGAATTTCGACGGCCGGTTGGTGGCGCGGTCGATGCGCTGCGCGTGCGAGAAAGGCAGATAGAGGTCGTTGCCGGCCTGCAGCGACCAGTTGAAGCGCTGCACCGGCTGCTCGACGGCGAGATTGTCGAAGATGCGCTGGATGAGATCGGCGGTGCGGGTGCCGCGGCCGAAGGCGGGTACCGGCTCGTGGATGTCCTGCAGCGAGCGCCCGAACTTTTCGCCGAGCGACCAAGAGGATGGGAAGCAGAGCGAGCCTGCCGCGAGCCGCCAGCCATCGTCACTCCGGCGCATCAGGATTAGGTCTTCCGGCACCAGAAGCGAAGCGGCGCGCAGCGGCGACAGAGACGGCTGCGACGTCTCGACGTGCCGGCTAGTGCCGACGATCTCGATGCCTGTTCCATTCCGGCGATATGTCTCGGGAAAGCGCTCGACCAGATAAGGCGCCAGCATGTCCAGCACCTCGCGCTGCGCCGGGTGCGTGTCGGGCTCCTCGACAAAGACCTTGTCGGGCAGGGTCGCGTAAAGGCGGTCTTTTTCGGCCAGATAGGTTTCGAGGTCGGCGTCGAGTTCGATCCAGTCCGTCGGGTCGAGCGTCTTCAGTGCGATGGTGAAGGGCTTGGTCGACCCGTCATAGGGCGTATGTCTGGGCATTTCGTTCAAGGCTATTTGTTCTCCCTCTTGGAGCGACATGTCGCTCCAAATATCGTTTTTGAAGCATGATCTTGTCCGAAAAGTCTGCAACTTTTCAGGATCATGCTCTTTGCGCGAGCGAGATAAGCAGCCCTGCAAAAAGGGTGCAAGCCGGAGACGGCTAGGCCAGCCGGGCGGAGATCAGGCCACGCAGCGAATTGCCGACATAGAGCGCCCGGGCCTTGCGCAGGTCATCCGGGGTGAGCACGGCTTCCGTCGCCTTGCCGATATCGAGCATTTCGGCGCGCAGGACGCCGGAGAGCAGGCCGCAGCCGAGCCGTGGTGTCCTGAAGGGGCCGTCGCCTGTGTCGGCGAAGATCGAGGTGATCGTCCCCTCGCAAACCTCGCCCGCTTCGTTGAGCAGGATCACTTCGTCCGCCTCGTCGCGCGAAAACTCGGCCCTTGCTGCCTCGTAGGCCCCGCGTTTTGTCGTCTTGTGGCGCAGAAGGGCATCGGCGGAATCAAGGCGCGTGCCTGCAATTGCCAGCGCCCAAACTGTGTTTGCCGGCAGGGGGATAAAAGGCTGGATGGTGACGTTGGGCTGTCCGGTCCGGTCGAGCGTCAGCCTCACACGCAGCGGCGCGTCGCCACCTACGCTGCGCACGAGCGCTTGTTCCACCGCCGGCCTTTCGAAGGCAAAACCGAGCGCGCGTGCGGACTCCTCCATGCGGGCCAGATGCCGGACGATGCGCACGAAGCCTTCGGCCGGCTCCCAGCGCAGCGTCTCGATCAGCTCGAAGCCGGCGGGGTTCCCGTCGCGAAGCGGGCTTTCAGAAGACATTCCGCATATTCCTCCTGCGCCGTGGAATCGAAGACCACGCCGCCGCCGACATTGTAGATCGCTTCGCCGTCCGGGTAGAGCGAGATGGTGCGGATGGCGACCGAGAAGCGCATAATGCCGCTTGGGGCGATCCAGCCAATGGCGCCGCAATAGGCGTCGCGCGGGGTGCCCTCCAGCTCGCGCAGGATCTCCATCGCCCGGATCTTGGGTGCTCCGGTGATCGAGCCGCAGGGGAACAGAGCGGCGAAGATGCGGGCGATCGGCAGGTCCGGTAGCAGCTTTGCGCGCACGCTGCTCACCATCGTGTGCAGCGTGGGGTAGGTTTCGATCTTGAAGAGTTCGGGCACGTCGAGCGAGCCGACCTCACTGATCAGCGAGATGTCGTTGCGCAGCAGATCGACGATCATCCGATTTTCGGCCTGGTTCTTCGGGTCGTTGCGCAGGAACTCACGCTGCGCCTCGTCCTCGGCCGGGGTCTTGCCGCGTGGAGTGGTGCCCTTCATGGGATGGGTTTCTATCCACCCATCCGCGTCGACCTGGAAGAACAGTTCCGGCGAACGCGACAGCACGACCGGATTTCCGAGCGAAACCAGCGCGCCATATTTCACCGGCTGGCGCTCGGTCAGCGCGTCGAAGGCGGCCAGCGGGTCGCCCGACCATTGAGCCTCTATCGGAAAGGTCAGGTTGCCCTGGTAGCAGTCGCCCAGTCGCAAGTGCCGGTGCAGGTGCGCAAACCGGCTCTCATAGTCGGCCTGCGACCATGTCGCCCTCGCATCGAAGATCGGGCCGTTGCTGGCGGATCCGCGCGAACTGGCCAGGTCGGTTTCCGACGGGCCGTCGAACACGCCAATACATATCAGAGGCGCGCGGCGCCCCTCGGGCAGGATCGGGCGCAGCTTGGGTTCGAGCAGATAGCCGGCCTCGTAGGAAAAATAGCCGGCAAGCCATTTGCCTGCATCATGCGCCGCCTGCATCGCGTCCAGCGCCGGAAAGAAGCTTTCCGGCGTGTCGGCGAGGATGATCTCGTGCGGCCGGTCGAACAGCAGTTCGTGACCGGCGGGATCGTCGCGGAAAAGGACGAACGGTGCTGCAGGCATTGGCTATTCCGTGAAGGCGGCCGGAAGCTGCCTTACTCCAGGGCTTCCAGCTCGTCGATGAGATTGCTGATGACGCCAAGCCCGATCTGCCAGAAGCCGGGGTCGGAAGCATCCAGGCCGAACGGCCTCAGCAGCTCGGAATGATGCTTGGTGCCGCCGGCGCGCAGCATGTCGAAATACTTCTCCTGGAAGCCGCGCTCCGCATTCTGGTAAACCGCATAGAGCGAGTTCACCAGGCAATCGCCGAACGCATAGGCGTAGACGTAGAACGGCGAGTGGATGAAGTGCGGGATATAGGTCCAGAAGGTCTCGTATCCGTCGCGCAGCTTGATTGCGGGTCCGAGGCTCTCGGACTGCACTTCCAGCCAGAACTGGCCGACACGGTCCGAGGTCAGCTCGCCATTGCGGCGCTCGGTGTGCACCTTGCGCTCGAATTCGTAGAAGGCGATCTGGCGCACGACCGTGTTGATCATGTCCTCGACCTTCTGGGCGAGCATGGCCTTGCGTTCGCGCTTGTCGGTGGTCTGCTCCAGCAGAGAGCGGAAGGTGAGCATTTCGCCGAACACCGAGGCGGTCTCGGCCAGCGTCAGTGGCGTCGATGCCATCAGCGCGCCCTGGCCACCGGCCAGCACCTGGTGCACGCCGTGCCCAAGCTCGTGCGCGAGCGTCATCACGTCGCGCGGCTTGCCCATGTAGTTCAACAGCACATAGGGGTGCGCCGAGGGCACGGTCGGATGCGCGAAGGCACCCGGTGCCTTGCCGGGACGCACCGGCGCGTCGATCCAGCGGCGATCGAAGAAGGTGCGCGCAATGCTGGCCATGTCGGGCGAAAACCGCCCATAGGCCGACAATACCGTATCCTTCGCCTGGTCCCATCCGATTGTCGCCTGCGGTGTTTCGGGCAGCGGCGCGTTGCGGTCCCAGTGGTTCATGGTCTCCATGCCGAGCCAGCGCGCCTTCATCGCATAATAGCGGTGCGACAGACGCGGATAGGCTTCGCGAACGGCGGATGCCAGCGCATCCACGACGCTGCGTTCGACGCGGTTGGCAAGGTGGCGGGAGTCCGCGATGTCCTCGAAGCCGCGCCAGCGGTCGGAGATTTCCTTGTCCTTGGCGAGCGTGTTGGTGATCAGCGTGAAGGTGCGCAAATTTTCCTTGAAGGTCTTGGCCAGCGCCTCTGCCGCCTTGTGGCGCACCTCGCCATCAGGGTCCTGCAGCCGGTTGAGGGTCGGCTCCAGTGACAAATCCTCGCCGTCGATGTCGAAGCGCAGGTCGGTCATCGTCTCGTCGAAGAGACGGTTCCAGGCGCCGCGGCCGGTGATCGACTTTTCGTGGAACAGCTGCTCGATGCGGTCCTCGAGCTGGTAAGGCTTGTCCTTGCGCAGGTCGAGCACCCAGGGCCGGTAGTGGCCGAAAGCCGGGTCTGCGTCGAGCGCGGCAAGGAGCTGCGCGTCCTCGATCAGGTTGAGTTCCAGCGCGAAGAACAGAAGATGCGCGCTGGCATCCGTCATCTTTTCCTGCACGTCGCCGTAGAGCTTGGCGCGCTGCGGGTCGGCGGTGTTGCCGGCATAGACGAGCCCGGCATAGGAGGCGATGCGGCCGATCAGTTCCTCGATCGCCTCATAGGTGCGCAACGCTTGCCCGAGCTTGCCTTCGCTGCCCTTCTGCGCCTCGGTGGCCAGCTTGCCCTTCCACTGCGTCTCGAAGGCGACAGCGTCGTCGGCCGCCTTCTGCAGGTCGCGCTTCAGCTCGGGCGCGTCCATGCTCGCGTAGAGGTCGGTCAGATCCCATTCCGGCAGGTCGCCCAGATCCGTTGCGCCGTGACCGGAGACCAGGGGAGCGGCGTTCCGCTCCGGAACTATGCGCATCGCGTTACCTTCCAATTTCAAGACGGGGAAAGACCGGAGAAATCATAAGGACTTCATTCACCGGCTTTTTTGAAACCTTATTTAGAACCCTGTGCCAGGATGATCCATACGGCAACAACGGTCTCTATCGCGATTCTCCGAATAATTCATGTCTGCTTGCGTACTCATAGTCGATGACGATCCGGTGCAGCGGCGCTTGCTTGAAGCGGCCGTGACCAAATTTGGCTATCGGGCGATCGTGGCGGATGGCGGCGAGGCGGCGCTGAAGGTGCTTGACGGCGCGGATGCGGGCAACGTCTCGGTGGTCATCCTCGACCTTTCGATGCCCGGCATGGACGGGATCACCGTCCTGCAGACGATGCGCAAGCGCGGCATCCAGCTGCCGGTGATCGTGCAGACGGCGCAAGGCGGAATCGAAACGGTGATTTCGGCCATGCGCAACGGGGCTTTCGACTTCGTGGTCAAGCCGGCATCGCCGGAGCGGCTGAAGACGGCGGTTGCCAACGCGCTGAAGGTCGAGGCACTCGGCGGCGAGGCGCCGCGCTCGACGCGCAGCGGCGGCGTGCTGACCTTCAAGGACATGGTGACTGGAAGCCCGGCGATGGAGCGGGTGATCCGGCTTGGGCAGAAAGCCGCGGCCTCCAACATCCCGATCCTGATCGAGGGCGAATCCGGTGTCGGCAAGGAACTGGTCGCGCGAGCGATCCAGGGCTCAAGTGGGCGACGGTCGAAACCGTTCGTTACGGTGAACTGCGGCGCGATCCCGGACAATCTGGTCGAGAGCATCCTGTTCGGCCACGAAAAGGGCTCGTTCACGGGCGCGACCGAAAAGCACGCCGGCAAGTTCGTCGAGGCGCATACCGGCACGCTGTTCCTGGACGAGATCGGCGACCTGCCGCTGGACGTGCAGGTAAAGCTGCTGCGCGCGGTGCAGGAGGGCGAGGTCGATCCCGTGGGCGGGCGCTCGACGGTGAAGGTCGATATCCGGTTCATCTCGGCGACGCACCGCAACCTGCTGCAGCAGGTGAAGGACGGAAAATTCCGCGAAGACCTGTTCTATCGCCTTAACGTTTACCCCATCTTCGTGCCGCCGCTACGTGAACGGCGCGAGGACGTTCCCGCCCTGGTGCGGCATTTTCTCGCAAATGTCGCGCCTTCGCAGCCGCGCGGCCGCATCATGGACATTTCCGCCCGCGCGCTTTCGATGCTTCAGGCCTATGACTGGCCCGGCAATATCCGCCAGCTCGAAAATGCCGTCTTCCGCGCGTCCGTGCTGTGCGAAGACAATGTGCTGACCGAGGAGGAATTCCCCCAGATCAGGGCGCAGGTGGAAGGCGTGGTCGTGTTGAGCGAGCGGTCCGCCGACGCAGCACCGCTGCCGCCTGAAATAGCCCCGCTGCCGGTGGAGACGAGCCGCGATACGTCGCCTGCGGAACCCATAGCCCGCAACGGTTTCGGGATGCTGAAGGCGATGGACGAGCGCGGCAATGTCCGCTCGCTTGCCGATGTGGAACTGGACATGATCAGGCTGGCCATCGACCATTATAATGGCCAGATGAGCGAGGTGGCCCGCAGGCTGGGCATCGGCCGCTCGACCCTTTATCGCAAGCTTAAGGAGTATGGCATCGATCCGGAAACTGGACGGGCAGAAAGGCTGGCCTCGTAGAATCGATATAGCCCTTCGTGGGGCGGGCCTTTTAACTGGTCGTTTACCGTGATTTGTACGGCTATGATTTGCCGGGATAACGCCTTGGTGTCACCGCATTTGGACTTCAATAAGCAGTGATTAACCATTAGAATTGATATTCGGACGACAAAGCACTCGTCGTCCGGGGTTCAAATCCGGGGACAATCGGCACTCTATAGGGCCTTTTGATTTGATAAGCATCGAGCGACCCAAAAACAGGCGCGGTCTCGAAACGTTTGGCTGGCGCAAGCTGCTGGCCTCTTCGATGGCCGCCTTCGGTTTCCTTACGATGGTGGCCTCGGCGGCCAGCGCCGAGACCAGAAGTCTGAAGCTCTATTTCGTACATACGGGCGAGAAGAAGGAAATCACCTTCAAGCGCAACGGGCGGTTCGATCCGGCAGGCCTTGCCGATCTCAACCGGTTCCTGCGCGACTGGCGCCGCAACGAGCCCACCAAGATGGATCCCAGGCTGTTCGACCTGATCTGGGAAGCCTATCGGGCTTCGGGATCCCACGAATATATCCACGTGGTGTCGGCCTATCGTTCGCCGACTACCAACTCGATGCTGCGCAGCCGCAGCAAGATGGTCGCCGAAAAGAGCCAGCACATGCTCGGCAAGGCGATGGATTTCTATCTCCCCGACGTGCCGCTCAAGAGAATGCGCGAGATCGGCCTCAAGATGCAGGCCGGCGGTGTCGGCTATTATCCGACCTCCGGTTCGCCCTTCGTGCATTTCGACGTCGGCAATGTGCGTCATTGGCCGCGCATGAGCCGCCAGGAACTCGTCGCGCTGTTCCCGAACGGGAAGACCCTGCACGTGCCGAGCGATGGCAAGCCATTGCCCGGCTTCGAGGAAGCCCTGGCCGCCTATGAAGCCCGCAAGGGTAGCGGTGGCGAGCTCGCCGTTGCCATGGCGAGCGGCGGCAGCAAGAGCACCAAGCGCTCCGGCGGACTTCTGGCTGCCCTGTTTGGCGGTGGTGGATCGGACGACGAGGAGGACAGCGCTCCGGTCGTCGCCTCGGCCGCGCCGGCTCCGAAGGCCATCACCAGGCAGGTGCCTGCCGCGACCGTGGTGGCTGCCCCGGCCAAGGGTGGCATCCAGATCCTGTCGCCTGACGAAGCGCAGCGCGCCGAGATCCCGGGCGTGGATGCGGCCGAGCCGCAGCCTGCCCAGGCGCCTGAAACCATCGTTGCCGCGCTGCCAGCGCGCGGGGTGCCGCTGCCGGCGCTCGCGCCGCGGCCGAAGGGCGAGCTGGGCAACGCCGTGGCGGTTGCCGAGGCTGCCCCCGAAACTGTTCCTTTTGGCATGGCGCAAGACCCGCTCCAGGGAACGCCCGGCGCCCAGGCGCAGGCCGTGGCCCTCAATATTCCGTTGCCGACGCATCGGCCCGACTACACGCCTCCGGCCGAACCGGCGAAGCCGACTCAGCAGGAAGCGATGCTGCTGGCTCTGGCCGAGACGGACAAGGGCAAGCTCGCCAACATTCCGCTGCCGGTCAGCCGTCCCACGACGGTCTCGGAAAGCAGCGACATGGTGGTGGCGGCCCTGCCGCAGGCACGTCCGACCCTGCCGGAACCGGCCAAGGTGGCTCAGCCTGACGAGGCAGCAGCCGTCCAGGCCGAGATCAAGGCGAGCAAGGAGCGCATGGCTGCCTTGGCCACCGCAGCCGCCGAGCCGGCCGCTATGGTCGCCGATGTCCCGGTCGAGCCTGTCGCGCCGACGTCTGGCGCCAAGACTACGCCCAAGACCGCGCGCGCCGCGGCCCAGGATGCCAAGCCTGACCGCAAGTCGGTGACGCTGGCCGCCGCTCCCGATGCTGCGCGCTGGGTCCTGCACAAGGATTATGTCGCGAAGGCTTCGGAAGGCACCACGGCGCCGTCCTTCGCCTACAACATCGTCCGCACGGCGCCGCGCGAGGTCTATACGGCTGGCTTCCAGAAGGGCAGCCAGGTGGCGGATGCGAGCCGCTTCACGGGCAAGGCCGTGCAGTTCCTGTCGGTGGCCCGCTTCGAGACCAATTGACGGGCTTCGCCTGACACAAGAACAAAAAAAGCGCCGGCAAGTCCGGCGCTTTTTCGTTTTGGCCGATGTTTTCCCAATTGCGGAAAGCCGGCTCAGGCCTTCCGCAGGCCAGTGGCCTCGCGTGCGAGAGCTTCGATTCCAGCCCAGTCGCCGGCCTTGACCATGTCGTCCGGCGCCACCCAAGAGCCGCCGACGCAGATGACGTTGGGCAGGGCGAGATAGCTTGCGGCATTGCCGGCCGACACGCCCCCCGTCGGGCAGAAGCGGATGCCTGCGAAAGGCGAGGCAAGCGCCTTGAGGAAGGCAGCGCCACCCGCCTGCTCGGCCGGGAAGAATTTCAGGAAATCGAGCCCCGCATCGCGCGCGGTCATGATCTCGCCGGGCGTAATGGCGCCGGGCAGCAGCGGAACCGGGCTGTCGCTGGCGGCAACGAGAAGCTCGCGCGTCACGCCCGGGCTGACGATGAACTTCGAGCCGGCCTTGGCGGCCTGTTCGAAATGGCGCGGGTCGAGGATGGTGCCGGCGCCGACGATCGCGTCCTCGACCTCACCGATAACGCGCCGGATCGCCTCCAGCGCGTCCGCCGTCCTCAGCGTGATCTCGATGGCGCGCAGGCCGCCTTTCGCCAACGCGCGGGCCAGCGGCACGGCGTCGGCCACATTGTCGATCTTCAGCACCGGAATGACCGGCTGGCCATCGAGGAGGGAGAGGAGCGTGTCGGTCTTGCTGGACATGGGGTTCTCTGAAGCTTGACAGGAATTTCAACCGATTTAGCAGAGGCGGTCCCGCAAGTCACGGAGACAAAGTCGTCACCGTCGCAGCAGGATTGCCTTGAGCCCACGCAACCAACCGCCGAGGGCGCTCTGCGGTTCCGGCGCCCGACCCGGCAAGGCCACGGATGGCGAGATGTTTCGGCCGGCATCGGGGGCGCTGATCGGAGGCAGGTTGTTGGGCCGTGTTTGGCCGACCCCACCGCCGCTTGTCTTGTAGCGCCGGTAGGCGGCGGCGATTTTCGTATGGTAGCTGTTCTTGCGGTAGTCCGGGCCGTTGTAGCCACGGGCAAAGGCGGTCCAGTCCCGGTCCCGCAGTGCGGTACTCAGTCCGGCTTTGTCGATGTAGCACGCCATCAGGCGCACCTGTCCGGCGACGCCGCTGCGCGCCTCGGCGACCAGCGCATCGACATTCGCATAGCCCAGCCATGCCCAGTGGGCGCCCATGACCTGGCCGACGCCCCAGGAAACCGACTCATAGGCCGCCTTGCGGTCGATCTCGGCCGCGCGGGCCAGAAGCCTCCACCGCGCCTCTTGCGTGCGAGGATTGGCAATCGCGCCGGCGACCGACGCAGAGAGGCCGAGCGCCCGCGCCCTGATCTGGTTGGCGGTCGAAAGGCGCCGGTCGAAATAATGTCCTTCGAAACGGATCAGCGGTTCGTTGCGCCCCTCCACGCGGGCATAGGCCTGGCCGCCGCTTTCCACTTCCGCAATCGCCAGCAGCGCTTCGGCCTCGATGCCGAGCGACCAGGCGGCAGTCCGGATTTCGTCGATGATTTCCTGCGTGAACATGATCTTGGCGTCTCCCTGTGGCGCGCCAATTCTGCTTCTGCGCCGGCGGCGGGGGATGAAATCCGGCCCACGCGCGGGACGTTGCCAGATTGGCCGCTTCGCCAAGCCGTTGCGGCAAAAGGCTTTCTCGAGGCGTCTTGAAACAAATCTCCGCAGGCGCTACTGCCGCATGCAATGAATTCATCCACGCTCCAGCAAGATTTCCGTGTTGCCGCGCTCTACCGGTTCTGCCGGCTCGAAGCGTTCGAGGACCTGCGTGCGCCGCTCACCGCCTTCTGCTGCTCGCACGGCATCAAGGGCACGCTGCTGCTGGCGCGCGAGGGCGTCAACGGCACGGTCGCCGGCACCGACGAGGCGATCGACGCCCTGATCGCCTGGCTGGAAGCGGTTCCCGAATTCGCCGGGCTGGAGGTCAAATACAGCCGCGCCGCCGAAATGCCGTTCCACCGCATGAAGGTGCGGCTGAAGCGCGAGATCGTGACCATGGGCGTCGAGGGTATCGACCCGCTGGAAGGCACTGGCGCCTATGTCGAGCCGCAGGAATGGAATGCGCTGATCGCGGACCCGGGCACTATCATCATCGACACGCGCAATGACTACGAGGTCTCGATCGGCACCTTCCGTGGCGCGGTCGACCCCAAGACCAGCAGCTTCCGCGAGTTTCCCGACTGGGTCGAGCAGCACCGGGGCGAGCTTGAAGGCCGCAAGGTGGCGATGTTCTGCACGGGCGGCATTCGTTGCGAAAAGGCGACCGCCTATGTGAAGTCGCTCGGCATCGAGGACGTGTTCCACCTCAAGGGCGGCATCCTGAAATATCTGGAAGAAGTGCCGGCCGAGCAAAGCCTTTGGGAAGGCGAGTGTTTTGTCTTCGACGAGCGCGTGGCCGTGTCGCATGGGCTGGAGCAGGGGAGTGCCGTGCTCTGCCGTGCCTGCCGTCATCCGCTGACGCCTGAGGAGCAGGCTTCGCCGCAGTTCCACGAGGGCGTCTCCTGCCCGCATTGCCATGAAGTGCGCACCGACGAGGACCGCGCGCGCTATGCAGAGCGGCACCGCCAAGTGGAACTCGCGGCCAATCGCGGCATTCGGCACATCGGCAGCTGACCGGGCCAACTCTTCTTTCATAGGCAGCTCGCGGTCACAAATTGTCGCCGCCGCATTGCAATGCCACTTTGCGCTGCCTACTTCACCGGCACCCGACACCGTCCGCCAGCCGCGGACCCGAATTCCGGAGGCCTGAATGTTGGATCCCAAGAAGCTGCTTGACGATCTGCTTGGCTCGAAGGTGCCCGGCACCGAGTCGACCGTACACGAAAAGACCGACCAGGCAGTACAGCTTGCAAAGGACAACCCACTGGCAGCCGGTGCGCTGGTGGCGGTGCTGCTGGGAACCGGCGCCGGGCGCAAGCTGACGGGTTCGGCCGTGAAGCTCGGCGGTTTGGCTGCGGTGGCTGGCCTCGCCTACAAAGCCTACCAGAGCTACCAGAACGGCGGAAAGCCGACGCCGGCGGATGTGCGCGAGCCGGAATTGCTGCCGGCGCCGGAAGACACGAGCTTCCATCCCTCGCAGGCCCCGCAAGGCGAGAGCGAGTTTGCGCTGGCGCTGGTGCGCGCCATGATCGCCGCCGCCAAGGCCGACGGCCATGTCGATGACGAAGAGCGTCGCAAGATCGCCGAAAAGATCGCCGGCTCCCACATAGGGCCGGATGCGGAAAGCTTCCTGCTTGGAGAGCTGGCCCGGCCGCTCGACATCGAGGCCCTGGTCACGGCCGCTCACACCGATGCCCAGAAGATCGCGCTCTACACTGCGGCGCGGCTGACCATCGAGCCGGACACGCGCGCCGAGCGCGGTTTCCTGGACATGCTGGCGGGCCGGCTCAAGCTGCCGGATGCGCTGGTCGACCACATCGAGGCGACGGTTTCCGCCGCCAAGGTGCCGGGCGGGGTCGAGCAAAGGGCGGCGAGCGCCTGATTGCCGCGATTTACGCGTTAAGATTCGGTTAACCTTTCAAGCGCATCATTTTCATCATTCGGATCCGCTTTCCTCCTCCCATGCGGAAATCCCAGCTTAGGGCGGTCGCCAATGACCGCCCTTTTTGTCAGCCGACATTACTTCTATCGCTTGCCTGACCGGCCCTCTTTTGCGATGCCTCGCTGCTGAAAGGGAGGCTCGAAATGTCAAACGGCAAGATCGCAATCGTCACCGGCGCAGGCACCGGCATCGGCAAATCCGTCGCAACCGCACTTCTGAAGGCAGGCTGGAACACGGTTTTCGTCGGCCGCCGGAAATCGGTTCTCGAAGAGGCGATCGCTGCGGCGGGCCCTTGCGAGGCAAGGGCGCTGGCCGTTGCCTGCGACATTTCCAAGGCCGATCAGGTCGATGAACTGTTTGCCGAAGTGATCGCCACGTTCGGCCGCGTGGACCTGCTCTTCAACAATGCGGGCGTCGGCTACAAGTCGACCCTGATCGACGAGATCCCCGTCGATGTGTGGGAGGACGTGGTCGGCGTCAATCTCACCGGCTCGTTCCTGTGCGCGCGGGCGGCCTTCGGCGCCATGCGCCGGCAGAACCCGCAGGGCGGCCGCATCATCAACAACGGGTCGGTCTCGGCCCATGCGCCGCGTCCCGGTTCGGTGCCTTACACGACGACCAAGCACGCGATTACCGGGCTCACCAAGACGCTGGCGCTCGACGGGCGGCCCTTCGATATCGCCTGCGGGCAGATCGATATCGGCAACGCGCTGACCGAGATGGCCGTGCCGATGACCCAGGGCGTGCCGCAGGCCAATGGAACCATCGCGCCGGAAGCGGTGATGGATGTGGAACGCGTTGCCGAAGCCGTGCTCTATATGGCCGGGTTGCCGCTCGACGCCAATGTGCTGTTCATGACGGTGATGGCAACCAATATGCCCTATGTGGGGCGCGGCTGACCGAGATATTTTAATCATAAAATTTCATGCTTGAAATGTAATCCCGGGAGTGCGATCCTTCCCAAAAATAAGGGGAAGGCGGGCTCCGCCAAATAGGGACGAGTTGCATGACGCAATCTGACAATCCTGGCCAGGGCGCCCAGATGGAGTTCCGCGGGCGCATGTCCTATGGCGACTATCTCCAGCTGGACAAGGTGCTGACCGCCCAAGAACCGCTGTCGACCGCGCATGACGAGCTCCTGTTCATCATCCAGCACCAGACCTCAGAACTCTGGATGAAGCTCGCCATCCACGAAATCCGTTCGGCCATCGTGGCGATCCGCGAGGACCGCCTGCAGCCGGCCTTCAAGATGCTGACCCGCGTGGCGCGGATTTTCGAGCAGCTGAACAGCGCCTGGGACGTGCTGCGCACGATGACACCCAGCGAGTACACGCAGTTTCGCGGCTCGCTCGGCCAGTCGTCCGGCTTCCAGTCCTATCAATACCGGGCGATCGAGTTCCTCGCCGGCAACCGCAACCTGCCGATGCTGAAGCCGCATGAGCACAAGCCCGAGGTCATCGCCGCTCTGGAGGAGATCCTTGCAGGACCCAGCCTCTATGACGAGGCGCTGCGCCTTCTGGCACGCCAGGGTTTTGACATCGGTGCTGAGGCAGATCGCTCCGACTGGCGCGAGACACGGACGGAAAGCGAGCAGGTGCTGAACGCCTGGAAGGAAGTGTACCAGGACCCGGAACGCTACTGGATGCTCTATGAGCTGGCCGAGAAGCTGGTCGACTTCGAAGACTATTTCCGGCGCTGGCGCTTCAACCACGTCACCACCGTCGAGCGCATCATCGGCCTCAAGCGCGGCACCGGCGGCACCTCGGGCGTATCCTATCTGCGCAAGATGCTGGAGGTCGAGCTGTTCCCGGAACTCTGGAAGGTGCGCACCGCGCTCTAGGACTATTGCCCGGAGGAGGGCAGGGAGGCCTGGCGATCCAACGCCATCATCAAAGACGAAGATCTGAAATCGGAGACTATTCATGACCACCGCCCCCATTCACGAAGTGCTGCATCCGGCAAATTGGAAGCCGGCCAAGGGCTATGCGAATGGCATCCTTGCGGATGGCCGAGTCGCCTATCTCGGCGGGCAGATCGGCTGGAATGCCGATCAGGTCTTCGAGGAGAAGGATCTGGTGGGCCAGACCCGGCAGACGCTCCAGAACATAGTCGATGTGCTGAGGGAGGCCGGCGGCCGGCCCGAGCACATCGTCAAGCTGACCTGGTACATCACCGACAAGAAGGAATATCTCGCCAATCTGCGCGAAATCGGCGCCGCCTATCGCGAGGTGCTGGGCAAGCATTTCCCGGCGATGGCGATGGTGCAGGTTGTGGCGCTGATGGAAGACGAGGCCAAGGTCGAGATCGAGGCGACGGCGGTGCTGCCGCGCTGAGTGGTACGCTTAGGCTAGGGACAACGATTTGCGGCGGGCGTGTCCCGCCGCTTTTGTTTTTAACGCAGCCAATCGGCCAGCGAGGGGCGGAAATTGCCGGCGCGGCCTTTCATGGCTTCCGCCGCGCACATCGAATTCAGCACCGCTTCCTGCGTGGCCTCGGTGGCGGCGCGGAACAGCTTGTCGATGCGGTTCTCGTTCAGCGCGCGCATCGAGAAGAGGTCGCTCTTCTCGTCGTGGTCGATGGTCGTCGCCGTGGTGAAGCCGATTGAGATGTCGCCGCTGCCGTGGCCCCAGAAGGCGCCCAGACGGGCAAGGCCGGCGCCGCAGCGACGCGTCACGCGCTTGAGCTGGCGGTGTTCCAGCGGAACATCGGTGGCGAGAATGATGATAACCGAGCCCTTTTCCGCCTCCTTGGCGGTGCGGGGCGAGGGCTGGCGGCCGTCCGGCAGCATGAGGTCGCCGGCGCGGCCGAAATTGGACAGCACCAGAGTGCCGACATGGTAAGTCTGGCCATCGAGCTCGAACCGACGCGACGAGGTGCCGATGCCGCCCTTGAAGCCGAAGCAGGTCATGCCCGTGCCGGCGCCGACATTACCTTGCTCGACCGCGCCTTCGTGTGCGTTTGCCAAGGCAAGGCGCGCATGTTCCTCGGTGACGGCCATTGCCTGGATGTCGTTGAGCGGACCGTCATTGCACTCGCAGACTACGGGGTTCACCGTTGCGGTCTGGCGGCCGATGTCCGGGTTGGCGGCGATCGCCTCGCGGATCAGCGCGTTGGCGCAAGTGCCGACGCCAAAAGTGTTGGTGAGCAGGATCGGCGTTTCCAGCGTGCCGAGTTCGTCGATCTGCACGAGACCGGTGCTCTTGCCGAAGCCGTTGATGACGTCGCTCGCGGCAAGCACCTTCTTGCGATAGAGGTTGCCGGCATGCGGCAGCACTGCCGTCACGCCGGAGTTGATGTCGCCTTCGCGGATCGTGTGGTGGCCGACGCGCACGCCAGGCACATCGGTGATCGCGTTCTTTTCGCCCGTGGGAAGAATTCCGCAGACGATGCCAAAATCCCGTGCGTTCACCGATGCTACCTCGATTTGTTCCAGTCTTTCCGGCTACTAAAGCCAATCTTCCTGTTTGAGCATGATCTTTTCCGAAAACCGGTTCCCACTTTTCGGGATCATGCTCTAGAGGCGGCCGGCTTCCACGATGCGCTTGAGGAAGGCTTGCGTGCGCTCGCCCTGTGGCTTGCCGAAGATCTGCTCCGGCGGGCCTTCCTCATAGACCTTGCCGGCCTGCAGGAAGCAGACCTTGTCCGCGACCTCGCGGGCAAAGCCCATTTCGTGCGTGGCGAGCACCATGGTCATGCCGTTCTTGGCCAGATCGCGCACGATGTCCAGAACTTCCGAAACCAGTTCGGGGTCCAGCGCCGAGGTGATCTCGTCCAGCAGCAGCAGCGTCGGGTCCATCATCAGCGCGCGTACGATTGCCACGCGCTGCTGCTGGCCGCCGGAAAGACGGTCGGGATATTCGTCCGCCTTGTGTCCCAGCCCGATGCGGGCAAGCAGCGCCTTGCCCTTTTCGACCGCTTCGGCCTTGGACATGTTCAGCACCTTGGTGGGCGCCAGCGTGACGTTCTCGATCACGCTCATATGCGGGAATAGGTTGTAGCCCTGGAAGACGATGCCGATCTCGCGGCGCAGGGCGTCGAGGTCCACGCCGGGACCGGTCACCCGGTCGCCGTGCAGGCGGATCTCGCCTTCGTTGATCGTCTCCAGACGGTTGATGCACCGCAGCAGGGTTGATTTTCCGCAGCCCGAAGGGCCGATCAGGCAGACCACCTGATGCTCCTCGATGTCGAGCGAGATGCCGGAGAGAACCTCGACTGCGCCGTAGCGCTTGTATGCCTTGTCGATTTCGACCAGTGCCATCTTCTTCAATCCATCCGTTCGAGGGTCAGGAGCGCATCTTCTTGCGGTCGCGTTCAATCAGCTTGTCGACGAAGCGAGCCTGCGGGATCGTGAGCACGATGAAGAGGATGGCGACGGTAGTGACGGCGGAGAGGTTGAAGTTGTTGCTGGCGATGATCTTCGACTGGTTGAAGGCGTCGATCGTGCCGATGATGGCAACGAGCGCAGTGTCCTTCTGCAGGCTGATGCAGTTGTTCATCAGCGGCGGGATGATGCCGCGCACTGCCAGCGGAACGACCACGTAGCGCATCGTCCTGAAGTAGGACAGGCCAAGCGAGCGCGCCGCCGCGATCTGGCTCGGGTGCACGCTTTCGATGCCGGCGCGATAAACCTCGGAGGTGTAGGCACCATAGGTCAGCGTCAGCGCGATGATGGCATAGGCGTTGGAGGACAGGTCCTTCAGGATCGGCAGGCCGGTCAGCGGCAGGCCGAAGCCAATGAGATAGATGGTGATGATCGCCGGCAGGCCGCGGAACAGGTCGCCATAGATGATGGCGAGCGTGCGGATCGGCTTGCCTGCCTCGCCGGGCAGGGTGCGCGCGATAGCGACGACGAGCGCCCAGACGAGGATCAGCACGCCGGAGACGACGAAGATGAAGATGTTGGTGCCGAAGGCCCTAAGCACGGCCCAGGCTGACTTCGTGATAAGCTGAAGGTCGAAGAACGTGCGGCTGACGGCGGCGTCGTTGACGACGAGGAACCACGACAGCGAGCAGACGATGAGCAGCGCCGCGGCGTAGGACAGCGCCTTCCACGAAGCGTCCGAGGCTTTGGCGCCCAGTTCGCGTCCCAGGTAGATATCGGAAGCCTTACCCGCCTGCGACGACCACGATACGGCGCGGGTGGCAAGCGCCACGACAGCCAGCGGCAGGAGGCAGGCAAGGGCCGCGACCACGGTCACCGGGGTTGCCGACCAGCCTTCCGCGATCACGAAGGTGCGGATGTAGTGGGCGGTGTAGGCGAGCGCAGCGAGGGTGAGGAGGGTGAACAGCAGAACGCCGAAGGTGCGCTTGCTATAGGTTCGGACCTGGTTGCGAGCGCGCCATCTGCTGGCGCGCTCGTCCTTGGCTTCGAGAGCCGATGTGGACATGAAGTTTCTCTACCCTTGGCTCACGGCTTCCAGGTCGGGACGTCGTCGGGCGACACGCCGCCGTAGGACTCGAGCAGATAGGCCGTCTCGAGCTTCTTGAGCGTGCCGTCGGCCTTCAGGTCCTCGATGATCTTGTTGATCGTCTCGGCGTTGGGCGAACCCTTCTGGTAGATGCCGGCGGTCTGGGTGTCATCGAGATATTTTCCGACGACCTGCAGTTTGCCGCCGGAATTGGCGACCTGGCCGAGCACGATGCCGAGATCGGTCATCACCGCATCCACCTTGCCGGCTGCGGCAGCGGTGAACATGGAGGCCGTGTCATCGAACACGTCGACGTTGGAGATGCCAAGCGTATCCTGTGCGAAGGACACCAGGGTGGTGCCGGCCTGCGTGCCGACATGGGCCTGCTTGATCGTCTCTTCGGTCAGGGTCGAGCCGGCCTTGGCGGCAACGCCGTGGGCGGAGGCGAGGTACGGCGCCGAGAAGTCGACGACCTTCTTGCGCGGCTCGGTGACCGAGATCAGCGCGAGCGCGATGTCGAAGTCCTTGTTCTGGCCGGCGACGATCGAGTCGAAGGAGGCGTTGACCAGCTTGACCTTGTCGAGGCCCAGACGGTGAGCGATGTTCACCGCCATGCAGAACTCATAGCCGTCCTTGATGGTCTCAGGCGTGTCGCCATTGAACTGACCGACAGCCGGCAGATTGATGATGACGGTGAACTGGCCCGGAACCGCCGGGGTGATGGAGGCCGAGCCCTTTTCGCCGGTCAGCGGGCAGTCGCCGTAGCCTTCCGTCGCCATCGCAGCCCCGCCGGCGGCGACCGTCAATGCGGTTGCCAGCAAAGCGCTCTTCGCGAGCTTTGCCGTGGTGTTGAAAATCGTCATAGTTCTCCTCCTCGAAAATGTTGGGTGGTTTCCGTTCTCCACTGAAGCCGGCTTAGTTGCGGGCCAACTCCAGATAGATGGTTTGCAGGCGCTTGGTCAGCGGGCCGGGCGTGCCGTCGCCGATGACGTGGTCGCCGATACGAATGACGGGCGTGACGAGGCTCGATGCGCTGGTCAGGAAGGCTTCCTTGGCCTCCTGCGCTTCCTCGACCGTGAACAGCCGCTCCTCGACGCGAAGCTTCTGTTCCTCGGCGATCTTCATGACCGCGCGCTTGGTGCAGCCGGGCAGCACCGCATGCGAGTTCGGCCGGGTGACGATCACATCGTCCTTGGTCAGGATGAAAGCGGTAGACGAGGCGCCCTCGGTGACGAAGCCGTCTTCCACCAGCCAGGCTTCATGGAAGCCCTTTGCCTTGGCGGCCTTCTTGGCCAGAACCTGCGCCAGCAGCATCACCGTCTTGATGTCGCGGCGGGCCCAGCGGGTGTCGGGCGTGATGTCGACGGCAACGCCATTCTTGACCGAATTCGCGTTGACGAGGTTTTTCGCCTGGGTGAAGGCGATGAAAGTCGGCTTCATGTCGTCGGCATAGCCGAAATCGCGATCCGCCGCGCCGCGGGTGACCTGCAGGTAAACGACGCCTTCCTCAAGGGAATTGCGCGCGATCAGCTCGCGTTGAACCTTGATGATCTCTTCCGTCGGCAGAGGAAGCGGAATTGAAATCTCCTTCAGCGAGCGTTCGAGCCGGCTGAGGTGGAGATCATTGTCGATCAGCTTGCCGTCGATGACGGCCGATACTTCGTAGATTCCATCGCCAAAGATGAAGCCGCGGTCGAAAACCGAGATATTGGCTTCGGTTTCAGAGACATAGTCTCCGTTCACATAAACTATTCTATTCAACTCGGGCCCCGAAAACTTCAGACAGGCGACGCTAAAAAATCCCCCTTGTTTCGTCCAATGCATTGTTTTCTAATCCCTATGCAAATTTTGCATAAGGCTTTCCGAGCGCATTACGCCGGATTGCATCCGGCGTCGGGGAATCACCCTCGGCAGGCTCAGGAGGTAGGTTGATGGAACTGAAATGGCTGGAGGATTTCGTCTGCCTTGCCGGCACGCTGAGCTTTTCTCGCGCGGCCGAGGAAAGGCGCATCACGCAACCGGCCTTCAGCCGACGCATCAAGCAACTCGAAGCCTGGCTTGGCGTAACGCTCGTCAGCCGGGTCACGTTTCCCGCCGAGCTGACGAAGGAAGGCAAGTCGTTCCTGCCGGTGGCGCAGGAAGCGATCAGGAATTTCTACAGCACCCGAGAGGCGTTGCAGCCGCCAAGGACGCAGAAGGACCAGACGCTGACCTTTTCCGCCCTGCACACGCTGACGGTGGTGTTCTTTCCGCAATGGCTGCAGCAGATGCAGGCCCGATTCGGGAGCTTGCGCACGCGCATGAGCCCCGACAAGGGCGGCATCGAAGAGAATATCGGCACGCTGGTCGAAGGAGAGGCGGACTTTCTGCTGACCTACGCCCACGCTTCCGTCCCGTTCCTGCTGGACAGTTCGCGTTTTCCCTATCTGGTTCTCGGCACCGAGCGCCTTCTTCCAGTCAGCAGTCCGGCTCCTGAAGGCGCACTCCTGGATCACGCCATCAACAATGGCGTTCCGGTTCCCTATCTCAGCTATGGCGATTTTTCGTTCTTCGGCGTCGCCCTGTCCAAGCTGTTTGCAAACAAGCCGCGTTTCGAGCGGCGGGTGGTGCACCAGAACACGATATCGATCGGCCTCAAGACGATGGCTGTCGCCGGCTGGGGTGTCGCCTGGCTGCCTGAAGGGCTGATCCGCGAAGAGCTCGAGGCGGGCACGCTGGTGCGGGCGACCGATGATCCGTCATGGGACATCGAGGTGGAGATTCGCATCTACCGTCATGCCTCCTCCTCGCGCGTAATCGTCGACGAGTTCTGGCGAGCCGTGGGTGAAAATCTCCGTCGGGTCGGCGGCAAGTAGTGCCGATTTCAAGCGTGCCGGCTCGATGCAAGTGGATGGCCGGCTGCTTCGGGCCGGATCGTCATGAAACCGTTATCGAAGGTCCGTATCGGCAGGCCATCGTATGAAACGCCGTTGGCTCTATCGACGAGCCGGCAAAGCGTTCCTCTTGGTGAAGCTTGACGGATACTGGCATGAACGAAACGACCGCAGCCGACCGCTTCGAAATCGCTCGCGCCGCCACGCTCGAAGCCGGCGCGCTGGCGCTGTCCTATTTCAACGACCTTGCGTCTCTCGACATCGAGACCAAGGCCAACGGCCAGGATGTCGTCAGCGTGGCTGACCGCGAAGTGGAAACGCTGCTGCGGGCGCGCATCGCCGAAGCTTTTCCCGACGACGGTTTCCTGGGTGAGGAATTCGGCCTGACCGAAGGCTCTTCCGGCTATACCTGGGTGATCGATCCCATCGATGGCACCAGCCCGTTCCTGCACGGCATGGTCAGCTGGTGCGTTTCGGTGGCCTTGATGCACGGTCGCGAGACGCTGGCGGGCCTGATCTACGCGCCGCGCGTTGACGAGCTGTTTTCCGCGCAAAAGGGCGAGGGGGCGTTCCTCAATGGCCGGCCGATCCGCGTCGAGCAGCACCGCAATATCCAGACCGGCCTTCTCGGCGTCGGCGCCAGCCTGCGGGTTTCGCCGCGTGTCGTCTCCGGCCTGGTCCATGGACTTCTGGAGCGCGGCGGCATGTTCATTCGCAACGGGTCGGGCGCGCTGGCGCTGGCCGACGTCGCCTGCGCCAGGCTGGCCGGCTACTACGAGCCGCACATCAACGCCTGGGATTGCATGGCCGGGCTTTGTCTCGTGCGCGAGGCGGGCGGCTGGACCAGTGAATTCGGCGCCGACGACCTGACCTTGGGCGGCCCTGTCATCGCCTGCGCGCCGCAATTGCGCGCCGACCTTCTCGACCTCATCGAAAACGTCGCGACGGAGAACGCATAGTCATGAAGCTCATCCAAGTCACCGACCTGCATCTGGTCAATCCGGGCGAAAAGCACTTCGGCCTCGATCCGCTGGCGCGTCTCGAAGCCTGCATCGCCGACATCAATCGCAACCATGCCGACGCGGATCTGGTTGTCTTCTCCGGCGACCTCACCGACCGCGGCGAGGCGATCGCCTATGAAGCGCTCAAGCAGCGCCTGGCAACGCTCGTGCCGCCCTATCGCCTGATGATCGGCAATCACGACGACCGCGCGGTTTTCCTCGAGGCATTCCCGGAAGCCGCCGACGAGAACGGTTTCATCCAGACCCATCTCGACCTGCCGCATGGCCGCGTGCTTCTGCTCGACACGGTGGAGCAGGGGCAGATTGAAGGCCGCCTTTGCGACAGCCGGTTGGCCTGGCTGGACGAGCGGCTGGGTGAGGCAGAAGGCCGTCCGGCCTATGTGTTCACGCACCATCCGCCCTTCGACATCCACATGCCGACGCTCGACGAACTCAAGCTCATGGACCACGCGGCGCTCTACGATGTGCTGGCCCGGCACGGCGCCGTCCGCCACATCTTTTCCGGTCACGTCCACCGTCCGGTTGGCGGAAGCTGGCGCGGCATTCCCATCAGCACAATCCGCGGCACCAACCATCAGTCGGCACTGGTGTTTTCAGGCGATTACCAGACTAGCACGGAGCCGCCGGCCTATGCGGTGATCATTGCGAGCGAAGATAGCGTGGTGGTTCATCATCATGATTTTCTTCAGGGCGCGGCGGCCTAGTTCTTTCGCTCCGCAAATCGAATTGTTCGGCAAGGCGCGCGGGTACAAGCCCGCGCGCCTTTTATTCGTCCCCGCTTGACAGCAGCTGTCGGCATCCATAACGCTAGGATGTCAGACCAATTTCGGTCGGCATGAAGTTGGGAGGCTTCATGGCGGGGATGATCGACAGGCCGCAGATTTTGCCGCTTCCGCCGGTCGATCGTGCGCGCCAGGTCACCGAAGCCCTCGCCACCTATATCGACCAGGCCAGCCTCAAGGCCGGCGATCGTCTCCCCGCCGAGCGCGAGCTGATGGCCGCTCTTGCTGTGGGCCGTTCGACCATCCGCGAGGCGATTCGGCATTTTCAGGCCCTCGGCGTCATGGAGACCCGCAAGGGCAGCGGCACCTATCTGCTGAAACCCGTTTCGACCGCTACCATCCATATGCCGCTGTCACTCGATCCCACGCATCTGCGCGATGCGCTGTTGCAGACGCTGGAGGTGCGCCGCGGCATCGAGGCCGAAGCCGGCATGGTGGCGGCGCGCAAGCGCACTGCCGAGGACATCGCCAATATCGAGGCCAAGCTGAACGAGATGGAGCGCGTTCATATCGCCAAGGGAAGCTCGGGCCCGGAAGACCTCGCTTTCCATCTGGCGATCTACGAGGCTACCCACAACCCGCTGTTCGGGCAGCTTCTGGAGCAGATGCGCGAGGCTTTCGAGAGTTTCTGGCACGAACCCTTCAATCGCTCCGACTTTGCCCGCCGCTCCTTCCCGTTTCATCGCACGCTGTTCAACGCCATCGTCGCGCAGGACGCCGAGGCGGCGCGTCGCGAAACGCTCAAGATTCTCGACGTGGTCGAGGAAGACATCAAGGAAATGTCCAAATGAACAATGGCGTCGAGCCGTTCGACCTCGCCTCACTCATCGTCGCCCACGACGACGCAAACGCCTTCGATGCAGTCGTGCCGCCCATCGTGCAGACCTCGCTCTTCACCTTCCCCAACTATGACGAGATGGTCGCCTCCTATCGCGGCGAGAAGGTGCGGCCGATCTATACGCGCGGCCTGAACCCTACCGTGCGCGCCTTCGAGGAAATGCTTGCAAAGCTCGAAGGCGGCGAGGATGCGCTGGGTTTTGCCAGCGGCATGTCGGCGATTTCCTCCACTGTGCTGTCCTTCGTCGAGCCGGGCGACCGCATCGTGGCCGTTCGCCATGTTTACCCCGATGCCTACCGGCTGTTCGGCACGCTGCTCAAGCGCATGCGCGTCGAGGTCACCTATGTCGACGGCCGCGACGAGGAACAGGTAGCCAAAGCACTGCCGGGCGCAAAACTCTTCTACATGGAAAGCCCGACGAGCTGGGTGATGGAGGCGCATGACGTCGGCGCGCTTGCAGCGCTGGCAAAGCGCCATGGCGTGGTCAGCGTCATCGACAATAGCTGGGCGAGCCCTGTCTTCCAGCAGCCGCTCTTGCTCGGCGTCGATTTGGTGCTGCATTCGGCCTCAAAATATCTCGGCGGCCATTCGGACGTCGTGGCCGGCGTAGTCGCGGGCTCGAAGGACCTCATCGGCCGCATCCGCTCCGAAGCCTACCCTTATTTGGGCGGCAAGCTGTCACCCTTCGATGCCTGGCTGCTGGTGCGCGGCATGCGCACGCTGCCGATCCGCATGAAGGCGCATGAGGGCTCCGCACTTGCCATCGCCAAGCGCCTGCAGGACCTCGATGTGGTGGAGAAGGTCTGTCACCCGGCGCTGGCCAACCGCCTGCCGGCCGGGCTCAACGGCACGTCCGGCCTGTTCTCCTTCGTCTTCCGCGACGGCGTCGACGTCCGCCGCTTCACCGATCATCTCAAGCTCTTCAAGCTGGGCGTCAGCTGGGGCGGTCACGAAAGCCTGATCGTGCCGGCCGAAGTCGTGCTCCAGCAGAAGGCTCAACCGAATTCCGCGCATGCCTTCGGCATCGATGCGCGGTCCGTGCGTCTCCATGTCGGCCTCGAGGGAACCGAGGCCTTGTGGAACGATCTCGAGACGGCGATCGCCGTCTCGCAATCCTGAAAGCAATGAAAAGAAACCCAACCAAAGGGGAACTGCAATGAGGAGACTTGTTACCGCCGCCATCTTCACCGCGATGATGGCCGGTACGGCGCTTGCCGACACCACGCTGAAGCTCGTGGAGGTGATCACCAGCCCCGAGCGCACCGAAACGCTGAAATCCATCGTCGGGAAATTCGAGGCCGCCAATCCGGGCACCAAGGTGGAGATCATCTCGCTGCCCTGGGGCGAAGCCTTCCAGAAATTCGCCACCATGGTTTCGGCCGGCGAAATCCCGGACGTCATGGAGATGCCCGACACCTGGCTGTCGCTCTATGCCAATAACGGTATGCTCGAAAGCCTCGAGCCCTACCTGGCCAAGTGGGAACACACCGCAGGCCTGACGCCGCGCGCGCTCGAACTCGGCCGTGATGTCAAAAACACCGCCTACATGCTGCCCTACGGCTTCTATCTGCGGGCTATGTTCTACAACAAGAAGCTCCTGCAGGAGGCGGGCGTTGCCGAGCCGCCGAAGACGCTGGAGGAATTCACGGCCGCTTCCGAGAAGGTTTCGAAGGTTCCGGGCAAGTATGGCTACTGCATGCGCGGCGGCCCCGGCGGCCTCAATGGCTGGATGATCTTCGCCGCCTCGATGGCGGGCTCCAACAAGTACTTCAACGAAGACGGCACCTCGACCATGAACAGCCCCGGCTGGTCGAAGGGCATCGAGTGGATGGTCGATCTCTACAAGAAGGGCTATGCGCCCAAGGACAGCGTGAACTGGGGCTTCAACGAAGTGGTCGCCGGCTTCTATAGCGGCACCTGCGCCTTCCTCGACCAGGACCCGGATGCGCTGATCGCCATTGCCGAGCGCATGAACAAGGACGACTTCGGCGTCATGCCGCTGCCGAAGGGACCGGACGGCAAGTCCTTCCCGACGATCGGCTTTGGCGGCTGGTCGATGTTCACCGCGAGCAAGGACAAGGATCTGGCCTGGAAGCTGATCGCCACGCTCGAAGGCCCGGAGGGCAACATCGAGTGGAACAAGCGCATCGGCGCTCTGCCGGCCTATACCGCGGCCGAGAAGGATCCGTTCTATGCGGGCGACCAGTTCAAGGGCTGGTTCCAGGAACTGGCTGATCCGAACACGGTCCCCACTGTGATGCCGACCTACCTCGAGGAATTCGCCTTCTTCAAGGACTCGCTGGTGATCAAGACCTCGCAGGAAGCGCTGCTGGGCGACATCACGGCCGAGGACCTGGCCAACCAGTGGGCCGACTATCTGACCAAGGCGCAGCAGAAGTTCCTCGCCAAGAAATAGCGAGGCCATTCGCGGGAGGCGGAGCTTTTCCGCCTCCGGAAGCGCGGGATGAGGAGCCGGCGGCGGAGAGTTCCGCCCCCGGCGCCGCACCCTCGCATATCAAGCCGGCTTGCCGGGGTTGGCACGTCGGGCTCGGGACCGTTTCGTGATGGACGCATCTGTAATTTCCTATGACACGCGCCCGGACAGGCGCCCGCTGCTGCAGCGGATCGCGCATGCTTCCGAGCCGTATCTCTACAGCGCGCCTGCGCTGATCCTCATCGTTGCGGTCATGCTGGTGCCGCTGGTGCTCGGCATCTCCTATGCCTTTCGCGACATCCAGATTCTCAATCCGTTTTCGGGCGGCTTCATCGGCCTCGACCACTTTCGCGAGCTGTCGAAGGACCAGTCCTTCTACCGCGCGCTGAAGAACACGCTGTGGTGGACGGGCGGGTCGGTCTTCCTGCAGTTCATCTTCGGGCTTATCCTGGCGCTGCTGCTCGACAAGCCGTTCTACGGACGCGGTCTGGCACAGGCGCTGGTCTTCCTCCCCTGGGCGGTGCCTACCTTCCTTGCCGGTCTCAACTGGGCCTGGCTGTTCAATCCGGTCATCGGACCGTTGCCACACTGGCTCTATGCGCTAGGCATCCTGAGCGCGCCCAACAACATCCTGTCCGACCCGCAGCTCGCGATGTGGGGGCCTATCGTCGCCAATGTCTGGTGGGGCATCCCCTTCTTCGCCATCACGCTTCTGGCGGCGCTCCAGGCGATCCCGCGCGACCTCTACGAGGCGGCGGCAATCGACGGCGCAGGCCCCGCGCAGCGCTTCATGTCGATCACGCTGCCTTTCCTCGCCCCCACCATCGCCATCACGGTACTGCTGCGCACGGTGTGGATCTCCAACTTCGCCGACCTCATCGTCGTCATGACCAATGGCGGGCCGGCAGACCGGACGCAGATCGTCGCCAGCTACATCTTCACCCAGGCCTTCAAGCGGCTGGACTTCGGCTACGCCTCGGCGATCGCGCTGGTGCTGCTGGTGCTGCTGCTCGTCTACTCAATGCTGATCGTGCTTCTGCGCCAGACGCTGCTGAACAGGGGCTGAGACCATGCGGACCAAAAAGCTTCTTCTCACCGGCGCGCATAGGCTTGCCATCCTTGCCTATATCGTCTTTGCGCTGTTTCCGCTGTTCTGGCTGCTGAAAGTCTCGGTCACGCCAAACGACCTCCTCTATACCGAAGGGGTAAGGCTCTGGCCTTCGCGCACGACCTTCGAGCACTTCGAGTTCGTGCTGACGCACAGCGCCTCCCCGATCTTCTTCCGCAACAGCCTGATCGTGTCGGGCGCTACTGCCCTGGTGGTGACGATCCTTGCCTCGCTGTCGGGCTATGCGCTGTCGCGTTTCACCTTCCGGGGGAAATACTGGATCGTCGCTCTCATGCTGGTCACCCAGATGTTCCCGCTGGTCATGCTGGTGGCACCGATCTTCAAGATGCTCTCGCCGCTCGGCCTCACCAACAGCCTGACCGGACTGGTGATCGTCTACACCGCCTTCAACATGCCTTTCGCCACCTTCCTGATGCAGTCCTTCTTCGATGGTATCCCTAAGGATCTGGAAGAGGCGGCGATGATCGACGGGGCGACCCAGTTCATGGCTTTTCGCCAGATCATCCTGCCGCTGACGCTGCCCGGCATTGCGGCGACGCTCGGCTTCGTCTTCACGGCTGCGTGGAGCGAGCTGTTGTTCGCGCTGATGCTGATCTCGGGTAACGACGCGGCCACCTTCCCGGTCGGGCTTTTGACCTTCGTTTCGAAATTCGCGGTCGATTTCGGGCAGATGATGGCGGCAGGCGTTATGGCGCTCATCCCGGCCTGCCTCTTCTTTCTCCTCATTCAACGTTATCTCGTCCAGGGCCTGACGGCCGGCGCGGTCAAGGGCTAGGAGCTTCCAATGGCATCCATAGACATCCGCAACATCCGCAAGAGCTACGGCAGCTTTCCGGTGCTGCACGGCATCGATCTGGCGATCGGCGATGGCGAGTTCATCGTGCTGGTCGGGCCGTCTGGCTGCGGCAAGTCCACGCTTCTGCGCATGATCGCGGGGCTGGAGGAAGTGACCGCGGGCGAGATTTCCATCGCCGGCAAGCGGGTCAACGAGCTTGCACCCAAGGACCGCGACATCGCCATGGTGTTTCAGTCCTATGCGCTCTACCCGCATATGAACGTCGCCAACAACATGAGCTACAGCCTGCGCCTGCGCAAACAGGCGAAGGACAAGATCGCCAGTGCGGTCAATGGCGCGGCGTCCAAGCTCGGGCTCGATCCGCTGCTGGAACGCCGACCCAAGGCGCTGTCGGGCGGGCAGCGCCAGCGCGTCGCCATGGGCCGCGCCATCGTGCGCCAGCCCAAGGCCTTTTTGTTCGACGAGCCGCTGTCCAATCTCGATGCGCGCCTGCGCGAGCAGATGCGCGCCGAGATCAAGAAGCTGCATGGCGATCTCAAGGCGACCTCGATCTATGTGACGCACGACCAGATCGAGGCGATGACGCTGGCCGACCGCATCGTCGCCATGCATGGCGGGGTGGTGCAGCAGGTGGGCACGCCGCTCGATCTCTACGACAGGCCGGCCAACCTGTTCGTCGCAGGCTTCATCGGCTCGCCGGGCATGAATTTCCTTGAAGGCACCCATCTGAAGAATGGCGGCAGCGCCGGCGTCCGGCTATCCGGCGACACGATGGTGACGCTCGACAGGCGTGCAGCGCTCGAAAACTCCGCGCCGGTCACCGTGGGCATCAGGCCCGAGCATGTGGTCCTGTCGGAAACCGGCGGCATGGAAGCCACCGTCGATCTCATCGAGCCGACCGGCTTCGGCATCATCCTGCATCTTTCCCTGCACGGGCTGCCGTTCAAGGTCTTCACGCTGAACCGCGATGCGCTGAATGCGGGCCCGACCGTGCGGGTGGAGTTCCCCACAAAACACCTTCATCTTTTCGACAGCGCCGGGAATCGGGTCGAGGCCGGCTGAGGCTCTGCCGGTCGACGATTGCAAATCGATCAGGGCGCGGCGCTGGCAACCAGCTTGGCCGGGGGCGGCGGCGGGGCGCCCACCGGGAACGTCAGTTCCCAGCCGCCGCCGAGCGCCTTGAACAACTGCACCAGATAGAGCGAGACATTGGTGTTGCTCGTCGCCTGCTGCTGCGAGGCATCCAGCAGCGTCCTTTCCGCATCGAGCACGGTGAGGAAATCGGACACGCCTTCGATATAGCGGTCGCGCGCGAGGCCTAGTGCTGCCCGCGCGTGCTCCACCTGTGCCGAGAGGCGGCCGCGCCGCTCCCGCTCGAGGCGGTACGAGACCATGGCGTTGACCACTTCGTGCCACGCCTGCAGCACCGTCTTGCGATAGGCGATGGCCGCTTCCACCTGCTGCGCCTTGCGCAGTTCCAGCGTGCTCTTCAGCCGGCCGCCGGCGAAGATCGGAACCGATATCGTCGGCCCCACCGTGTATTGCAGCGAGCCGGGGCTAAACAGGTTGTTGAGGTGGAGCGAGTCGTAACCGATCGTGCCGTTGAGCTGTATCGACGGGTAGAAGGCGCCGACGGCGACGCCGATGTCGGCGGTCGCGGCATGCAGCTGCGCTTCGGCTGCGCGAATGTCCGGCCGCCGCCGGGCGAGTTCGGAGGGCACGCCAACCGGCACGCGCGCCGGCGCCGGCGGCACCGCCTTGGGGCGGCCAAGCTCGGCTTTCAGCGCTCCCGGCTCCCGGCCAAGCAGCAGGCTGAGCGCGTTGATATTTTGCACTTCCTGCTGCTGCAGTGCCGGAATCTGTGCGCGAACGCTTTCGACCTGCGCGGCCGCACTTTCGACGTCGAGCCCGTTCTGGATGCCCTTCTTGTGGCGCTCGTTGACCAGATCGAGGATATCCTTGGCGATCTTCAGATTGTCGTTGGCGATCCTGATCTGGGTTTGCACGCCACGCAGCTGGATGTAGTCGCGCGCAAGTTCGGCAAGGTTCGAGACGAGCGCGTCGCGTTGCCGCTCGGCGGCCTGGTCGACCTGGGCGCTGGCGGATTCCACCTGCCGGCGGACGCTGCCCCATAGATCGAGCTGCCAGGAGGCATCGAGGGTGACGGTGTATTCGTTGATCGGGGTGATCGTGAAGGGAGGGCTTCCCTGCGCGACGAGCAGCTTTTCGAGAAGGCTGGCAATGCCGTTATTGCTGTAAAGCTCGCGCACATATTTGGCGTTGGCGTTCACCGAGGGCCACTGGGCGGCGGCCGCGATGCCACGCTGGAAGCGGCTTTCGGCAAGCCTGACGGTCGCGGTCTGCACGTCGAGATTGGAGTCGGCGATCTGGCTTGCGAGATTGGTCAGGATCGGATCGCGAAACGTCGCCCACCACAGCGGGTCCGTAGGTAACGGCAGCTGCTTGTCGCGGACGTCATCCGTGAACGAGGTTTCGGGCAATTGCGGGTTCGGCGGCACGAAGTTCGGGCCAACCATGCAACCGGCAAGCAGTGACATTGCAGCCAGCGCCGTGGTCGTTCGCCACATTCCGCCCCCCGTCAGTGCATTCCGCCAGGAGCTCCTTCTCCGGGTTTGCCCGGCGACAGAAGAAAGCAGAATGGAATCGTGATGAATGCAACTATCGCGCAGTAGAAGAACACGTTGGAATAGGCCAGTACAACGGCCTGTATACGAAACTGTTGATAAACGTGCCCGACCGCCATGTCGTGAGCCACGGTGCCCACCTTGCCCATGGCTCGAAGCGCCTGCTCGTAAGTATCGATCAGATCCTGGAACGGCTGGTGGCTCGGGGTCGCCCATTTCGACAGATATGACTGGTTTATCTGCGTTCGTTGCGTGACCTCGGCCGTCGCAAGCGAAATGCCGATGGAGCCGAACACGTTGCGGAACATGGAAAACATCGCCGCGCCGTCGCCTCGCAGCTCCCGCGGCAGCGTCTGGTAGGTGATGGTGCTGATCGGCACGAACAGGAAGGCGAGTGCCGCCGACTGGAACACCCGCATGATCACCAGCGTGCGGAAATCGATGTTGGGCGCGAGACCGCTCGCATAGTAGAGCGCAAACCCCATGACCGTGAAGCCGATGGCGATGACGTAGCGCGTCTGGATCATATTCATCAGCCGGCTGATCACCGGGATCAGCAGAATGACGGCAACGCCTCCGGGTGAAAGCACGAGGCCGGCCCATGTCGCCGTGTAGTTGAGGGTCTGCTGGGCAAGCTGGGGTATCAGCACCGCGCTCGCATAGAGAAGCGCGCCCGTTGCCCCGATCATCAGGCAGCCGGGGGCGAAGTTACGATCCTTGAACACCGAGAGCCTGACGATAGGGTGGGGAGCTATCAGCAGCCATCCGATGGCGCTCAAGATGCCGACGAATGCGAGCAGGGCCATCAGCTTGATGAAGTTCGAGTCGAACCAGCCTGCGTCCTCGCCGCGATCCATCATGATCTGCAAAGAGCCGAGACCGATGATGATGAGCCCAAGGCCGATATAGTCGACACGGCGCGGCTTCACATTCGCTACCCAGGGCGGATCCTCGACCAGAATCGATACGAAGAACACGGCCATGATGCCGATCGGCACGTTGAGGAAGAATATCCAGCGCCATGACACCACGTCGGTGATGTAGCCGCCGAGCGTGGGGCCCAGCACCGGGGCTACGACGATGGCAATTGCCGCCACGCCGAAGGCAGCTCCCTGCTTCTCCGGCGGAAACGAGTCGAGGATGATCGCCTGTTGCGTGGGCTGGAGTCCGCCGCCGAAGAAACCCTGGGCGAGGCGGAAGATGATGAGTTGCGGCAGGCTGTCGGCGATGCCGCAGAGGAACGACGTGACCGTGAACATCGATATGCAGATCAGGAAGTAGCGCTTGCGGCCGAACAGGTCGCTGAGCCAGCCCGAGATCGTCAGCACGATGCCGTTGGCGACCAGATAGGAGGTCAGCGCCCAGGTCGCTTCATCGCTGCTCGACGAGAGGCTGCCGGCGATGTGGGGCAGGGCGACATTGACGATCGTCGTGTCGAGCACTTCCATGAAGGCGGCGATGGTGACGACGATGGCGACCAGCCACGGATTGGAGCGAGGCTTCCAGGCTGCGCCGGCCGCGGGCAGGGTGGCCTCGGCGCTGCTCATCTTACCGTCACCGTCGGCACGACCGAGATGCCGAGCGGCAGCGGCACCTTAGGATCGAGGCCGCTGTCGATGACGATCTTGACCGGCACGCGCTGCACCACCTTGACGAAATTGCCGGTAGCGTTTTCCGGCGGGAAGGCCGTGAACTTCGAGCCCGAGCCGAGCTGGATGCTGTCGACATGGCCGCGCAGGTCGAGCGAGGGATAGGCGTCCACGCTGATCTGCACCTTTTGTCCCGGGCGCATGTCGGCCAGCTGGGATTCCTTGAAGTTGGCCGTGATCCAGACATCGGGCGTCACGATGGACATGATCTGCTGGCCGGCGGCGACGAAGTTGCCCTTTTCCACGTTGCGCTTCGTCCCCCAACCGCTCTGCGGCGCGTTGACGACCGTCCAGGACAGGTTGAGGTTCGCTTGATCGAGGCGCGCCTGCGCCTGCTCGACCTGCCCCTGAAGCTGTCCGACCTGCGCATCCGTCTCACCGATGCGCTGCGGAACGGGAGAGTTTTGGACTGTCTGCGCGTTGGCGAGGGCAACCTGGGCCTGCGCCTGCTTCAGCGCGGCCTTGGCGGCATCCACTTCCTGCTGGGAGGTAGCCTGCTTGGACAGGCTGGCCTGTCGGTTGAAGTCGGCCTGCGCCTTGGCGAGTGCTGCGTTGGCGCTTGCCAGCTGTGCCTTGGCCTGGTCGAGCAGGGCGGGAAAGTTCTTGCGAGCGATCTCGGCGCCGAGTTGCTGGCCTTGATATTGGGCTTTCGCCGTTACCAGCGCGCCCTCGGCCAACTCGCGGTCGTTTTCATATTGGCGCGGATCGATGTGAATGAGCGGGTCGCCCGCATTCACGAACTGGTTGTCGGTCACGTCCAGCGACACCACCACGCCCGAGACCTGCGGCGCGATGGAAACGACGCGACCGTCCGTATAGGCGTCGTCCGTGCTTTCGACGTTCCAGGTCGACAGGTAATAGTAGTAGCCGCCCGCAATCAGCAGGGCCAGGACGATCAGGCCTATGGTGAATACCCAGGGACGCCGCCGCCTGCGTCGCGCCACACCTTCTGCATCCTCGCCGGTGGCCGCGCCGCTGTCGGCGGGTGTCTCGTCCGGTTTCGGCTGCTGGTTGCCCTGCTCGGCGTGCGGCTTTTCGGCAACCTCATCGTCGATCGTGCTGTCGGACATGAAGATTCCGCTCCGCAGTCCAGGCATGATGCCGAACCGCCGTTGCGCAGTCGGAGTGCGACGAAGGTCCGGCATTCCCGTTCAATGTGGATTTGAAGGGCAGTTTCGCAATAAATCGCACCCAGAGGATGCAGATATTGTCAGGCTGGCAAAAGTCTAGGCGCGGTCAGGTCACGTTGTCTTGCGTATTGCCCGGCACCCCTTCGCGCCGCAGGGCGCGACAAAGCGGCGCGCAGCCGCGTCGGACGCGAAATTCTGGCGGCGGTGTCCGCAGCCTTGACCTTTCCAATGGGTATTCCAGCTGTTAAAGCGGGAGCGAAGGGAGACGAGGCGCGTGTGCAACTTCCGACATAAAGGTTGGAACATTCTTGTTGCGCTTGTCGCCGCCTATCTGCTCGTCCTGCAGTCAGCGGTAGGTGCCCTCGCGCTCGGCGCGAGTTCGAACTCGCTGCAGCTCGACGCCTTCGGCAATCCGATCTGCTCGTCAGGAATGGACAGCAAGGGCGAGAGCCCCGCTGGCAAGGACCATAAAAATATGCCGGACTGCTGCACCGTTGCGTGCAGCATGTTCGCGCCGGTTGCCGCCATTGACCGCACTGCCGCTTTCGTCGCCAAGCCGGCCAGGTCCGTTTCCGTCAGCCTGCCGGCGCACTTTGAAGGCAGCCCTGCCTCCAGACTGGATCACGACCCCGGACGTCCCCGCGCTCCTCCATTGATGGCCTGAAGCACGCCGCCATTCGCGGCGCCTGCTTTCGCATATCCGTCAATGCGCGCCTGACCTGCCGACCTGCGGCAACGGGCGCCAATCAGGAGCACTACAATGCATTCAAATTCACGCAGTTTCGCGCGCGCCGTCGCCTATCCATTCAACCGTTCCCGCTCGCTCGAAGAGCGTCTGGGCATCCTCGCCCTCGCAATCGCCTTGCTCTTTGCAATGTCTCATTCGCTGTGGGCGCATGAGTTCAAGGCCGGCGATATCGAGATCGTTCATCCCTGGTCGCGCGCCATCCCGGCGGGCGCGAAGGTGGCGGCGGGTTACCTTACCCTCAAGAACGACGGCTCGACGGCCGACCGGCTCGTTTCGATCACCAGCGAGATTGCCGGCAAGTCGGAGGTCCATGAGATGGCCGTCGACGCCAATGGCGTCATGACCATGCGTCAGGTTCCCAATGGCGTCGAGATTCCGGCCGGTGGCGAAGTCGAGCTCAAGCCCGGCGCGTACCACATCATGTTCATGGACCTGAAGCAGGCGCCCAAGAAGGGTGAGTCATTCAAGGCCACGCTGACCTTCGAGAAGGCCGGCAATGTTGATGTGGAGTTTTCCGTCGGCGACATGGGCGGCGAAAACGATCACAGCGGCCACGGGGGCTGACATGGCTGCGAAATCGGGGCGCGCGGCGCTGGTGGCGATTGCCGCCGGCGCTGTGCTGCTGGGCGCGGGCACGGTGTATCTGCTTAGCCCGAACAGCCCCTTGCGGGAGCAGCAGTCGGCCGTTGTCGAGATCGGCGGGCCGTTCAAGCTGACCACGCAGGACGGCAAGCCGCTGTCGAACGAGGATCTCAAGGGATCCCCCTTCGCCGTGTTCTTCGGCTTCACCCACTGTCCGGAAGTCTGTCCGACGACGCTTTGGGAAATGTCGGAGGCGCTGAAGGCGTTGGGCGACAAGGCCGACAAGCTCAAGGTGCTCTTCGTCAGCGTCGACCCGGAGAGGGACACACCCGAGTTCATGTCCCGCTACCTCAAGTCGTTCGATCCGCGCATCATCGGATTGACCGGAAGCCAGGAAGCGATCGATGCCGTTGGCAAGGCCTATCGAGTCTATTCGAAGAAGGTTCCGACCGACGGCGGCGACTACACGATGGACCACACGGCGTCGGTCTATCTCATGGACGCGGAAGGCCGCTTCAGCGGGGTCATCTCCTATGAAGAAGACTCGAAGGTCCGGCTGGCGAAGCTCGAAAGGCTGGTGAACGGCTAAACGCCGGGCACTGCCCTCGCATCCCATCCCACGAAATTCCGATTGGCGAGAACGCCACTCGGCTGAACGCCCCATGCCGGGGCACCTAATCCCTATGGAGAGAGAAAAAATGTTCAAGAAACTCATTGCCGCGACCGCGCTGCTCACGCTCGGAAGCACGGCCGCCATGGCCCATGTTACGCTGGAGGGCAAGGAAGCGCCGGTCGGCTCGACCTACAAGGCGGTGTTCCGCGTGCCGCACGGATGCGACGGCAAGTCGACCAATGTCGTGCGCGTGCAGATCCCCGAAGGCGTGATTTCGGTCAAGCCGCAGCCGAAGGCCGGCTGGAAGCTCGAGAAGGTGCGTGCCCCCTACGGCAAGACCTATGACTACTACGGCACTCCGACCAGCGAAGGCGTCAAGGAAATCATCTGGAGCGGCGGCAATCTGGGCGACGACGAGTATGATGAATTCGTCCTGCGCGCCTTCCTCACGCCCGACCTGAAGGCCGGCGAAACGCTGTACTTCCCGATCGTCCAGGAATGCCCGGAAGGCGCCGTTGAGCGCTGGATCGAGATCCCTGCGGCTGGACAGACCTCGGACGATCTGGAACTGCCGGCTCCCGGCGTGAAGCTTCTGGAAAAGGCCGCTGGCCACTGACGACAACAAGGGCCGGCGCGTATAGCGTCGGCCTCCCTTTGGGGACGGGGAGATCGGATCATGGCAGGGTTTCGCATGACCAATATTGGCTTCGACATGCGCAAGCTTGCGCTCGCCATTCTGCTATGGCTGGGCCTGGCTTCGGTGGCGGCCGCCCATGCTTCCCTGACGGCGACCGAGCCGCAGGACGGGGCCGTGGTCGATGCGCCGCCAGCCCGCTATGCGCTCACTTTCAGCGAGCCGGTGTCGCCGATCTCGCTGCAACTGATCAAGCCCGACGGCACTTCCCTGTCACTCGACAAATTCGTCTTGCGCGACCGCACCCTCGACATCGAAGCTCCGACAGATCTCAAGCGCGGCACGCACATACTGTCCTGGCGCGTCGTCTCCGAAGACGGTCATCCGGTTGGCGGTTCCGTCGTTTTCTCGATCGGGGAGGCAAGCGCCGCACCGCCGCCCGTGCCTGAACTGGTGGACTGGCAGGTGCGCAGCGGCCTCTGGCTCACCAAAGTCGCGCTCTATATTGGCCTTTTCATCGGCATCGGCGGCGTCTTCGCGTTCCGCTGGTTCCTGGTTGGGTCGCGGGCTGGCACGACGCTGGCCGGTTTGGCGCTTGGCATCGGGCTTCTTGGAACCATCGCTTCGGCCGGTTTCCAGGGACTTGACGCGCTCGGCGCGCCTGTCTCGCGCTTCTTCGATCCGGTCATATGGTCAACCGGTATGGGCACCAGCTTCGGCAGGACGGTGGTCGTCATGATCGGCGCAATTATCCTGTCGGGTCTTGCACTGCTTGCGCGCTCGGAGGCCATCTCGCGTTGGCTGGCGTTGGCGGGCCTTCTGGCCGGTGCGCTGGCGCTCAGCCTTAGCGGTCATGCGAGTGCCGCCGAGCCGCAATGGCTGACGCGTCCGTCGGTGTTCCTCCACGCTTCCACAATCGCCATCTGGACGGGCGCCCTGCTGCCGCTCGGCCTTAGCCTCCGGGCGGGCGATGCGGGCAGCGTGACGGCTCTTCGGCGCTTCTCCGCCTGCATTCCGTTTGCCGTGGTAGTTCTCTTGGTCGCAGGCACCGCGCTTGCCGTCATTCAGGTGCAGGCGCCGCAAGCGCTCCTCGACACGGCCTACGGCAGCGTCTTGCTCGTCAAGCTCGCGCTTCTGGTCTTGCTGTTCGGACTGGCCGCGATCAATCGCTGGCGGCTGACCAGGCCCTCGGAAGCGGGCGATGCCCAAGCCGTTCGCGATCTCGTCCGCTCCATTGCCGCAGAGACGGCGATCGTCTTGATGGTCTTCGCAATAGCTGCCTATTGGCGCTTTACGCCTCCGCCGAGGGCGCTGGCGATTGCCGCCGCGCAGCCGGCCTCCACGCATATCCACACGGAAAAGGCCATGGCCGATCTTACCGTGGCGCCGGGCCGGGCAGGGCCGGTCACGGTCTCTGCAGCCATCATGACAGGCGACTTCGGGCCGCTCGACGCCAAGGAAGTGAGCTTCGTATTTTCCAACCCGGCAGCGGGCATCGAGCCGATCAAGCGCAAGGCCATGAAGCCGGGCGACGGTACCTGGCGGGCCGATGATCTGGTGCTGCCGCTTCCGGGCACCTGGAACGTTCGCGTCGACATTCTGGTCAGCGATTTCGACATCGCGCGGCTCGAAGGCAAGATCGAGATCAGGCCCTGAGGGGGGTCAGTGCGCCGCCGTGGCTACCTGCTTGGGAATGAGCACGCGGGCGGCGAGCACGCAGAGCAGCACGGTGAAGATGAGGATCAGCGCTACCAGCGCGTTGATGTCGGGCGAGAAGCCGAGCCGCATCATCGCCCAGAGCCTGACCGGCAGCGTGCTCTGCGTGCCGGTGACTAAAATGGTGATCATGGTTTCGTCGAAGGACAGCGCGAAGGCGAGGATCGCGCCGCCGGCCATGGCGCTCGACAGATTCGGCATAAGAACGCGCCAGAAGGTTTGCCAGCCGGTGGCGCCGAGATCGTAGGACGCCTCCACCAGCGAGCGGCTCAGCGATTGCAGGCGGGTCAGGACCGTGCGGTAGACGATGGCGAGCACGAAGACCGTGTGCCCGATGACCACCGTCAGCAGTGAGCGCTCGAGCCCGACTTCGCGGAAGAAGATCAGCAGCGCCAGGCCGCTGATGATGGGCGGCATCAGAAACGGCAGGAAAATGATGAACTGCAGCGCGCCGCGACCGCTGCGGCGGCCATGATAATAGAGCGCTAGCAAGGTTCCGCCGCCCACGGACAAAAGAACCGTGCAGGCGCCGACGATGAGCGTAGCGCGCAGGGCAGTCAGGATCTCCTTGTTCCCCGCCAGCGACACATAGGCCGCAACTGTGGGAGAAGACCAGACGACCTCGCCATGCGCCACCGTGAAGAACGACGACACGATCGGCACGAACAGCGGGCTGTAGAGCAGCACGGCGACAAGCGCCGTGACCGCAGCCAGAAATATGGTGGAGGGCCGGGCGGTCATACCGAAGCTCCCCGATTGCGGCCAAAGCGTTCGCCGAGCAGGATCGCGGTGACAACCACGGCGGCGAGTGCCACCGACAGCGCGGCTCCGAACGGCCAGTTGTAGGCGGTGCCGAACTGGCTGTAGAGCACGCGGCCGAATGTGAAGCCGCTGACCCCGCCGACCATCTGCGGCGTGAGGAAATCGCCGATCGCCAGCACGAAGACGAAGCTGGCAGCGGATGCCACACCCGGCAGGCTGAGCGGCAGGGTGACGCGCATGAAAGTCTGTGCCGCGCTTGCGCCGAGATCGTCGGATGCCTGGCGCAGGATCGGCGGGATGCGCTCGAGCGTGAGGAAGATCGGCAGGATGGCGAAGGGGATGAGCAGTAGGGTCAACGTCAGCAGGATCGCATTCATGTTGAACACGAACAGCGAGGACGGCTCCTGCAGAATGCCGAGACTCACCAGCGCCTTGTTGAGAAAGCCGTTGAGGCCGAGAATGCTGCGGATCGCGTAGATCTTGATGACGTAGCTCATCAACAGCGGCACCATGAGCAGCATCAGCAGCATGTAGCGCCAGCGCCCCTTGAGCGTGGTCAGGAAATAGGCCGCCGGATAGGCCAGCAGCACGCAGATGATCGCCACCGAAAGGCACAGCACGCAAGTGTTCCAGAACACCGGCAGGAAGATAGGGTCACTCAGGAAACGCACATAGTTGGCCACCGTCAGCGTATAGTCGATCTCGCCGTGATCGACGCTGAAGAAGCTGTAGCCGAGGAAGATCGCCAGCGGCACGAGAATGAAGATCACCGGCATGGCGAAGGCCAGCAGCGTCACCAGCCGCCGCGGCCACCGGGTGGGCGCTCTCGCTGAGCCAGTGCCAGTCACGAAAGCACCAGATGCGCTTCGCGCGGTGCAAACGACAGCGCCACCGTCTCTGACGCGCTCAGGGCGCTGCCGCTGAAGCGGCTCGGAAGGCGCATGCGCAGCCGCGGCGCCGACCTGTCCTCGCCCACAGCGATGATGGCAACCGTCGAAGAGCCGGCAAAGGCGACGTCGACTATCTTTCCGGAAAAGTGGTTCTTGCCGTCATGCACTTCCGAGACGTGCAAGGCCTCGGGGCGAAACATAGCAAAGGCGCAGGCGCCTTCCGGCGCGTTCTTCAAATGCGGCTGGCCGGCGACCGAACAGATCAGGCGTCCGAGGGCGGTATCGATGGAGCGCAACTCGCCCTGAACCTGGCCGAGTGTGCCGGGCACGAGATTGTTCTCGCCGAAGAAACGCGCCACGAATTCGCAGTTCGGCTTGTAGTAGAGCTCGTGCGGCGTGCCGAGTTGACGAATGCGGCCGGCCTGCATCACGCAGATGCGGTCCGACATGCCGATCGCCTCCTCCTGGTCGTGGGTCACGAACAGGAAGGTGGTCTTGATCTCGCGCTGGATGGATTTCAGAAATTCCTGCATTTGCCGGCGCAACTCCAAATCGAGCGCGGCCAGCGGCTCGTCGAGCAGGATGAGGCGCGGCCGGCAGATCAGCGCACGCGCCAGGGCCACGCGCTGCCGCTGCCCGCCCGAAAGCTGCGTCGGATAGCGCTTGGCAAAGCTGCCCAGCTGCACCAACTCCAGCGCTTCGGCCACCCGCCGTGCGATCTCCTTGCGCGGCACATGGCGGACGGAAAGCCCGTAGCCGACATTGCCGGCGACCGTCAGGTGCGGAAACAGCGCGTAGTCCTGAAAGACGGTGTTGAACGGTCGCCGGTTGATCGGCATGCGGCTTATGTCCTGGCCGTCGAGCCGGATTTCGCCCGAGGTCATCGGCTCCAGCCCGCCGATGAGCCGGAGCACCGTGGTCTTGCCCGATCCTGACGGGCCGAGAACCGTGAGGAACTCGCCGTCGCGGATCGCGAGGTTGACGTCGTGGAGCACCGGAACCGCGCCGTAAGACTTCGACACGGAACGCAGTGTAAGCAGGTCTGACTTTTCGTTCATGCTAGGCCCTTGCCGGCGGCCGGGGAGCCCGGACCGCCGTAACAGAAGAAGGGAGTCGCGCCCGGACATCAGGGCGCAGCCTTGACCTCGTTCCACAGATCCGAACGCTTGAGCGGATCTTCCACGAGCTGGAGCCAGACCAGCTTGTCGTTGGGGTTCGCGCTGTCGGTTTCCGTCACCGTGTTGCCGAAGCCGGTGCGCTCGGAAAGCTCGCCGCCGATCTTCTTGCTCAGCATGAAGTCGATCCACTTTTCGGCGGCTGCCTTGTCCCGCACGCCTTTCGAAATGACCCAGTTGTCGAGCCAGGCCAGCGCGCCTTCGCTCGGGTTGACGTAGGCGACATGGGCGCCGACCTTCTGCAGGGCTTTGACCTGCTGCTGGCCGTAATTGGCCCAGATCAGCGCCACGTCATTGTTCTGATAGATCTGCTGGGCCTCGTCGGCCGTGGTGTAGAAGGTCAGCACGTTGTGCTTCAGACCGACCAGCTTCTCCTTCACCGCCGCCATCTGCTCGTCGGTGAGATGGAAGGGGTCCTTGTAGCCGAGCGTAAGCGCGGTGAAGGACACGTTGTGCTCGCCATTGTCATAGGCCAGCACCTTGCCCTGATAGGCTGGGTCCCACAGCACGGACATCGATGTCGGCGCGGGCTTAACCTTGTCGGTGTCGTAGATGAGGCCGATCGAGTCGAAGCAGAACGGGATGCCGTAGACCTTGCCGCCGCTGGTCACGCCGCCGACCGCTTCCAGGTCGCGGAAACGCGGCAGCACACCCTTCTGGTTGGGCAGTTGGCCGACGTCGATCGGGTCGACCAGATCGGCCTGGATGTAGCGCTGCAGCTGAGCCGTGTTGACGGCGAAGACGTCAAAATCCTTGCCGGCGCTGCCCTTGATCTTGGCCCAGATCTCGTCATCGCTACCAATGAAGACGACATCCACGCCGATGCCGGTGGTGTCGGTGAATTCCTTGACCCAGTCCTGATCGGCATAGCCGTCCCAGGCAAGAACCCGAAGATTTTCGGCAAGGGCAGCTGATGTCATCAGGCCGACACCTAAACCGATCATGGCAATTTGCTGAAGTCGTCTAAGAAATCCCATTAAACTAACCTCCCTTGATCACTCGTGTTGAGCCGCAATACATCGGACTTGGGTCCTTGCCGCTGATGTCAGCGGCCTCGCCTCTGCAATCGGCCCGGTTCATTCGTGCATGCTTGGTTCCAGCGAGGGGGCTTATTGTTCGGCATGATCTTTGGCTGGGTGGATCGATACAGGCACGGCTCCGCGCCGCTCCTCGCGGCCGGAAACGCGCAATCCCGCGCGGTGTCATCGATCAAGTGCAGTCCCAGCGTCGCGCTTGCCATGTCTATTGACGCCTTCCCTCATCCCCTATAAAAATTATTATATGAATAATATGAAGAATACAACAGCCTCACAAAAGTCCTGGCCCTCTCTCGCTGCGCAGGCGAGGGCGATGGCCTCCCGCCCGACAGGATCGGCCTCGGGAAGCCTGCACGCAATGGTGCTGAACCAGATTGGCCTCGGCATCGTCCGGGGCGAGTTCGCGCCGGGCGATCCGCTGCCAAATGCCGATGACTGGAGCGCGGCGCATGGCGTCAGCCGCACGGTCTTGCGCGAGGTCATCAAGGTGCTCGCCGGCAAGGGCATGGTGGAATCGCGGCCAAAGACCGGCACGCGGATCCGTCCGCGCTCGGAATGGAATTTCCTCGATCCGGATGTGCTGGCCTGGCGCTATTCCGGCACGATCAGCGGCGAGGACGTGCGCGAGCTGTTCGAGCTGCGCCGCGCGATCGAGCCGATGGCAGGTGCGCTGGCCGCCGAGCGCGCCACCCCCGAGCAAGTTGCCGAGTTGGAAGCGGTGCTGGCCGAGATGGAAAAATTCGCCGACGACGGCGATCGGTTTGCAGAGCCCGACCTCGTCTTCCATCAGGCCATATTGCGCATGACCGGCAATGAGCTGATCGGCTCTCTGGCAGCGCTGATCGAAACCGCGCTGCTGTTGAGCTTTCGCCTGTCCAACGACAACCCGCGGGGCCAGCGGCACTCGATGCCGCTGCATCGCGAGGTCGCAAGCAACATCGCCGCGGGCAACGGCGAGGGCGTGCGCAAGGCGCTGCTCGCGCTGCTCGATGACGCGGAAGAAGACGTTCGCCGGGCCATTGCGGCGCGGCGCGGCCAACACGAATAGCGACGGGGGCGGGCATGTCGGAGCGAAGGAAGTTGCGGTCGACCGCCTGGTTCGGGGGAGCCGGCAAGAATGCCTTCATGTACCGCAGCTGGATGAAAAACCAGGGCTTGCCCGACGACATGTTCGACGGCCGCCCGGTGATCGGCATCTGCAACACCTGGTCCGAGCTGACGCCCTGCAACGCCCACTTACGCAACCTGGCGGACCATGTGAAGCGCGGGGTCTACGAGGCCGGCGGCATGCCGGTCGAGTTTCCGGTCATGTCGCTCGGCGAATCCAACATGCGGCCGACGGCCATGCTGTTCCGCAACCTCGCCAGCATGGATGTCGAGGAATCGATCCGCAGCAATCCGATCGACGGCGTCATCCTGCTGGTCGGCTGCGACAAGACAACGCCCGCGCTGCTCATGGGTGCCGCAAGCTGCAACCTGCCCACCATCGCGGTGTCCGGCGGGCCGATGCTCAACGGCAATTTCCGTGGCCAGACCATTGGCTCGGGTACGCATGTGTGGAAGTTCCATGAGGACGTGAAGGCGGGGCGCATGTCCATCGAGGACTTTCTCGCCGCCGAGCAGGGACAGAGCCGTTCGGCCGGCAGCTGCATGACTATGGGCACTGCCTCGACCATGGCAAGCATGGTGGAGGCGCTGGGCATCGGCATGCCGGACAATGCTGCGATCCCCGCAGTGGATTCCCGGCGCGGTGTGCTCGCGCAGCTGGCCGGCCGACGTATCGTCGAGCTGGTCGAGCAGGACGTGACGATGTCGCGTATCCTGACGCGCGCCGCCTTCGAGAACGCCATCCGTGTCAACGGCGCCATCGGCGGCTCCACCAATGCGGTCATTCATCTGATCGCGATTGCGCGCCGCATCGGTGTCGATCTCGACCTTGGGGACTGGGACCGGCTCGGCCGCAACGTGCCGACGATCGTCGACCTGATGCCCTCGGGGCGCTTTCTGATGGAAGATTTTTACTATGCGGGCGGCCTGCGCACGGTGATGCGCATGCTCGATGAGGCGGGGCTGCTCAACCGCGATGCCGAAACAGTTGCCGGCGGCACCATCGGCGAGATCGTGAAGGATGCGCCGAACTACAACACCGAGGTGATCCGCCCGCTCGATCGCCCGCTCACGGAAAATGGCGGCATCGCCGTGCTGCGCGGCAATCTCGCGCCTGATGGCGCGGTGATAAAGCCGTCTGCCGCGACGCCGAAGCTGATGCAGCATCGCGGCCGCGCCGTGGTGTTCGAGAGCATCGAGGATTACCACGCCCGCATTGATGATCCGGAGCTCGACATCGACGCCGACTGCGTGATGGTGCTCAAGAACTGCGGGCCGCGCGGCTATCCCGGCATGGCCGAGGTGGGCAACATGGCGCTGCCCGCCAAGCTCCTGAAGCAGGGCGTTTCCGATATGGTGCGGATTTCCGACGCCCGCATGAGCGGCACGGCTTACGGCACCGTGGTTCTTCACACCGCACCCGAGGCGGCGAGCGGCGGCACGCTGGCCCTGGTGCGCGATGGCGATTTGATCGAGCTCGATGTCGCCGGGCGGCGGCTCGAACTGCTGGTCGATGACAGCGAGCTCGCCGCACGCCGGAAGGACTGGTCACCTCCACCTGTGCCTTCCGGCGGCGGTTATCAGAGCCTGTTCGTTGAGCGCGTGTTGCAGGCCGACCAGGGCTGCGACTTCGACTTCCTTGTCGGCCGCCGCGACGCCGGCATCCCCCGCCACTCCCATTGAGGCCGATTATGACGGGCGAAATCGAAAACGGCGCGATCTATCCGAGCCTCAAGGACCGCAGCGTGTTCATCACCGGCGGCGGCAGAGGCATAGGCGAAAGCCTGGTCGAGCATTTTTGCGCACAGGGCAGCCACGTCGCCTTCGTCGACATTGCCGAGGAGCCGTCGCGGCGGCTTGTGGAGCGCATTGGTGCCAAGGGCGATCCGGCACCGCATTTCATCCCCTGCGACCTGCGCGACATCGAAAGCCTGCGCAAGGCAATCGCGGAAGCAGCCGAGCGGAACGGCCCGATCCGCGTGCTCTGCAACAATGCCGGCAATGACGACCGTCACCGCACCGAGGATGTCAGCGTCGACTATTGGGACGACCGCATGGCGGTCAATGTGCGACACCAGTTCTTCGCCGCGCAGGCCGTTCGTCCGCATATGAAGGCGGCAGGCGGCGGCTCGATCATCAATTTCGGCTCGATCACATGGATGGTCGGCGATCCCGATTGCCCGGCCTATGTCACCTCCAAGGCAGCGATCACCGGCATGACTCGCGCGCTGGCGCGCGAATTCGGCCCGGAGCGCATCCGCGTCAATTGCATGATCCCCGGCTGGGTGATGACCGAGCGCCAGGTTCGGCTCTGGCTCAACCCGGAGGGCGAACGCCAGATCGCGGAGCGCCAGTGCCTGCCCGACCGCCTCTACGCGCCCGACATCGCGCGCATGGCGCTGTTCCTGGGGGCCGACGACAGCCGCATGTGCTCGTCCCAGCAGTTCATCGTCGACGGGGGCTGGGTGTGAACGACTTCAAAACGACAAGGGGAATATGATGCGTCTCGTTCAATATACCGATGCTGCGGGCAACAGGGCGGTCGGCCTGGTCGCCGAGGATGGAAACCATCTCCACCCGCTCGCCGGCGTGTCGACGGTCTTCGAGCTCGCCAATCGCGCCATCGCCACCGGCACGCCGCTTGCCGATCTCGCGCGTGCGGCGGCGACGGAAGAGCGCGTCGATTACGATGCGCTTCTGAAGGCCGGCCAGGTCCTGCCGCCGCTCGACCATCCGGAACCCAGCCGCATGCTGGTGACGGGCACGGGGCTCACCCACATCGGAAGTGCGGCCGCACGCAACAAGATGCATCAGCTGACCCATGGCGACGATGCCGACGAGTCGGACTCGATGAAGATCTTCAAGATGGGCATCGCCGGCGGTAAGCCCGCGCCCGGCCAGCTGGGCGTGCAGCCGGAATGGTTCTTCAAGGGCGTGGGCACCTGCGTCGTACGTCCGGGTGATGCCCTGCCGCTGCCTGCGTTTGCGCTCGCCGGCGCCGAGGAAGCTGAGATCGTCGGCCTCTATCTCGTCGGGCCGGATGGAGCGCCGTTCCGTATCGGCTATGCGCTGGGCAACGAGTATTCCGACCACGTGACCGAGGCCAAGAACTACCTCTACCTCGCCCATTCCAAATTGCGGTCGTGCTCGTTCGGTCCGGAACTACTGGTCGGCGAGTTGCCGGAGGAAGTGCGCGGCACCTCGCGCATCCGCCGCGATGGCGCGGTGGTCTGGGAGGAAGAATTCCTCTCCGGCGAAAAGCACATGTCGCACTCGATCGCCAATCTCGAGCACTACCACTTCCGCTACCCGATGCATCGTCGGCCCGGCGACCTGCACGCCTACTTCTTCGGCGCCGCCGTCATGAGCTTTGCCTCGGGCGTGGCGACCCAGGCCGGCGACGAATTCGAGGTCTCGGCACCGGTGTTCGGAAAGGCGCTGCGCAACCGGATGGAACAGGTCGCCGACGAAGGGCTCGTCACCGTCCGCGCCCTCTGAAGGGCGCCAACGGACAGGGGTGAGGCAGCGCCTCAGCCCTGCCTTTCGGGAATGCGCACCACGAGGCCGTCCAACTCGTCGCTCACCTTGAGCTGGCAGGACAGGCGCGAGGTCGGACCCGGCTCCCAGGCGAAGTCGAGCATGTCGGCTTCCATCGGGCCAGCCTCGCCGACGATCTCCGCAAAGGCAGGATCGACATGGACATGGCAGGTGGCGCAGGAGCAGGCGCCGCCGCATTCGGCTTCGATGCCGGGCACGGCGGCACGGACGGCCGTTTCCATGACGGACGCGCCATTGGCGGCTTCGATCTCGAAGCGCTGCTCGTCATGGGTGATGTAGATGATGCGCGGCATTGATGGGCCTTTCGAATTCCAGTTTGTCGTGTCGCGGCGGCTAGGCCGCGTATGTCGGGGCGCCGGGCTGGGGGCCGGGCGTTGATCTTTCGTCGTTGAAGAGCGGATTACTGCAGGCCGCAGGCGCGCAGGAAGAGGGCGGTCACCTCCTCCTCGACGCGCACCATGTCGAGCTCCTCATTGTCGCTCAGCTGCATGAAGCTGCGGATCTGGACCTCGAAGTCGGCATAATGCTGGGTCACGGCCCAGATGTGCATCTGGAACAGCAGCGGATCGACGGGTCGGATGAGCCCCTGGTCGACCCATGACTGGATCAGCTTCACCGCCTGTTGGGTCGAGGCCTGGTACTCTGCCCAGTGCCGGCTGAGGAATGGCGCGCCATTGGCGATCTCGGTGGTGAACAGCCGCGACGCCTTGGGGTTCTTCTGCCCGTATTCCAGCTTCTTGTGGATGTAGGCGCGGATGATCTGAGCCGGGTTGTCGCCCGTCGAGGCGCTGATGAACAGCTCCTGCCACTCGTCCAGAATGTAGACGAGAATATCCTCGTAGAGTTCTTCCTTGCTGGAGATGTAGTAGTGCAGTTGCGGCTTGGTCAGGCCGGCGCGCTGGGCAATGGCCTGCGTGGAGGCACCTATCAGCCCCTTGCTCGCAAACTCGTCGATCGCCGCATCCCTGATGGCTGCCTGTATGCGACGGCGGCGGTCGAGAACCTTCTCGCGCGCGCTCAGCTCGCCACTCTCTGGAGTTTCTGCGTTGTCTTGACTCATCGCCAGATCGTTTCCGGCGAGGGGCCGGTGAGCCCCTCGCTTCCTTGTTGTATCGATTACGGATTCAACTGCTTCTTGATGTCGAGGCCAACGCCCTTGTTGACAAAAGCGTCGGTGGCGACCTTCGAAATGTCGATCTTGTCGCCGGTCACGATGCCGGCCTTGACCGCCAGTTCGTAAAAATCCTTGACCCGATCCATCGAGATGGCGCCGATGCCCTTTTCCAGAGTGTCCCCGCTGTCGATCAGCTCCAGCTTCTTGAGCATCGCCAACTCGCCGTCGAGCGTCTCGGCGCTCATGTCCGGGTTGTCCTTCTGGATCAGCTCATAGGCCTTGCTGTGATCGCCATAGAGGAAGTTATTCCAACCCACGATTGTCGCGTCAACAAAACGCTGCACAAGATCCGGGTTCTTGTCGATCAGTTCCTGGCGGGTTTCCAAGGTGTTGGCATAGGTGCTGTAGCCGTGATCGGCGAGCAGATAGGTCGTGACCTTCGCGCCCTGCTTCTCGGCATAGATCGGCTCGGCGGTGGCATAGGCCTGCTGAACCATCTTCTCGTCGCCGAGGAACTGGGCAAGGCTGTAGCCATAGGGGCGGATCTGCTCGTCCTTGAAGCCGAAGTCGTGCACCAGCCACGGGAAGAAACCGTACTGGCTGTCCTTGGCCAGCAGGATGGTCGGCGCGTTGATGAGGTCGTTGAAGTCCTTGTAGGCGCCTTCATGCGCCATCAGCACCTGCGGGTCCTTCTGGTAGAAGGCCGCCACGACCGTGGTCGGGATGTTGTTGGCGACGTTGTGGTAGGACAAAAGCAGGTTGCCCGTCAGCAGGAAGTCGAGCCGTCCCGCCGCCAGCATCGGCCGGTTGTTGACCTGCGGGCCGCCCATTTCGATGGTGACGTCGAGGCCGTATTTCTCATAGGTGCCGTCTGCCAGCGCCTGATAGAAGCCGCCATGGCCGGCCTGTGCGAGCCAGTTGGTTCCCACAGTCACCTTGTCGCCCGCGTCCGCGAGCTGCGCCGACATGGCCAGCGAAAGAGCGGCGATCGCCGCTCCGAGCAAGTTCTTCATCTGAAATTTTCTCCCATTTGATTTCAGGTTCAGCCTTTGGCGACCATCTCGGCCGTCCAGCCTCGCGTCTTCCCCGGATTGAGGAGGCCGAAAGGATCTGCTTGTTTCTTGAAGTCGATCTGCACCGTGTCGATCTGCTTCATGCCGCCGTCCTCGATGGTGTAGGCGTGCGGATCGTAGATGTCGCAGCCGTCCAGCTGCTCGAGTTCGCGGATGACCCGGTAGGTGTCTTCGCGGCTGTGGTAGCGCACCAGCGGGAGGCCGAAGATCTGCACCTCGCCCTCCAGTCGCGCCATCTCATGGTGCATGTACTGCTCGTCGCCGTAGCGTTCCATCTGGCGACGGACGACCTCGGGGTCGAAGGGGCGCGCATAGGCCACCTGAAGGTAGGTCCAGCCGGGCTCGGCCTTGAGTGCCTGCAGCGTGGTGTGGTTCCAGCCGCATTCGTAAGCCGGCTGCAGGCCCTTGGCGTGCAGCTCCTCCTTGGTCATGGCGAAGGAAACGCGGCCGCCGAATTCGGCAACAAGGGCCTCGAACTTGGCCATGTCGTCCGGCGCGATCATCGCAAAGACGGCGTCGCGGTCGGAGGGGAAGAGTTCGCCGAACTTGGTGTAGAAGCGCGCGAAGCGGCGGTCGACCGTCGTCAGAAGGTAGCAGTCGAGGCTGTCTTCCAGCGCCTTGAGGCAGAAGCGCAGCGTGGCGTCGTAGCTTTCGAAGAGTGCGGCGGTGTGGACCCAGTCGGTCGACTTGGTGAGCCCGATCTCGAGCTCCAGCACGATGCCGTTGGTGCCGTAGGCGTGCTGGACCTTCTGGATGTCGCGGCCGTGCAGCTCGATGATCTGCGGCTCTTCCTCGACCGTCATCACCTTGACCGAATAGATGTTGCCGTCGTCGCGCAGCATGCCATGGCGCAGCGAGCCGATGCCGCCCGAGCCGCCGGTGAAGAAGCCGCCGATGGTGGCGATGCGGCGCGTCGAGGGGTACATGAGCAGTTCCTGCCCGGTCTCGCGCACGGCGTCGTCCAGGCGTGCAATGCGGGCGCCGGCTTCTACGCGCACCCGTCCGGGCTCGATCGAAAGCACCCGGTCGATCTTGGTCATGTCGAGGATGATGCCGCCTTCGAGCGGCACGCACTGGCCGTAATTGCCGGTGCCGCCGCCGCGCACGGTGATGGGGATGCGCAGCCGCGCCGCCGCGGCCGCCACGCGCCGGACTTCGTCCTGATCCTTCGGGATCACCACCAGATCGCCGACGAAGTGGCCGATGTCCTCGCTCAGGATCGGGCTGTACCAGAAATAGTCGCGCGAGCGCAGTTCCACCTGCTTGGGATCGTCATAGACGCGGATACCGTCGATCTCGGCGCGGAAGGCCGCCCAGTCATAGGCCCGCGTTGGCTTGGTGGCCACGTTCATGCGTTTCTCCAGTCTTGGTTGCTTGCCGGCAGCGGCTCGCCGTCCCGATAGACGATGCGCTGTGCCTGAGGCCGGCTGATCATGTCGCCGAGGTCGTTCGCGGCATGCCAGACGAAGTTTGCCGGCATGCCCTTCGCTACGGGCGTTGCGATGCTGCTTGTGCACCAGCGCGCGGGCAGGGTGGTGATGCTGTCGAGCCAGTCTTCGGGCTCGAGATGGCCGGCGGGAGCCGCCAGCCGCAGGACCGAAAGCGGGTCGTAATCGCCGTAGGGATAGAAGGCGTCGCGCACATTGTCGGAGGCGAGCATCACCGTCATGCCGGCCTTTCGCGCCTCCTTCAGCGGGGCGATGCCGCGCAGGCGCGGGGAGCGCCCGGTCGCGCGGTCCTGCAGATAGAGATTGGTGGTCGGCAGCGAAACCAGCGCCACGCCGGCTTTTGCCCCAGCCGCAAGAGTGCGCTCCAGCTCGTCGGCGGCGCGCAGCGTCAGCGAGCAGGCGTGGCCGCACAGCACGCGGCCTACCATACTGTGGCGGCTCGTTGCCTCGATGATCAGCGACAGGCCATCGGCCTCTACATCGAGCCCTTCATCGACATGGAAATCGAGGTCGAGATCGTGGGCGCCCGCCAGCGTGAACATCGTCTCGACTTTCGCCGCGAGATCCGCGTTGCGATAGAAGAAAGCGCCGAAGACGGCCTGGTCCTGCTTCACGCGCGCGGCGATTGCTGCGCCGGCCTCCGGCACGACGTCGCCATGGATCAGTGCCGCCAGCTGGAGGTCGATGCGACCCTTCCACTCGTCCCGCAGTTCTACGAGCACGGGCCAGGCTTCGGGCACATCGGGTGTTACCCAGTCGATATGCGTGCGCATGGCGCCGACGCCCTGCCGATAGGCCGCTTCCAGCGCAAGGCTGGCGCGGGCGCGGATATCGGCCGCCGTCCAGTTCGGCCGATCCTGCTCCATCAGCGCAATCGCATCGAACAGGCACTCGACCCGGGCGTTCGCCTCCGCGCCGATGCGGGAAATGGTGTAGGTCTTGTCGAGGTGCACATGCACGTCGGCAAAGAGCGGCGTGACGACGCCGCCCTTGGTATCGCGGGAGGGAACGAGATCGGCGATCCGGCCGCCTGCGACGACGAGATCATAGCGGCCTGGCTGGCCGGGCAGGCTCACACCGGACAGCCGCAAGGGCTGTTCCGATGCGATCGCGTGGTCGCGAACCGTTTCGTTCCCGCCGGACACGCTCAGGACTCCCGACGGATTTCGCTCTCGTGCCAGCGGCCGAGGACGGCGCGCGACAGCCAGCTGGTCGCCAGGAAGATCACGATGCCCAGCACCGACACCAGCAACAGCGCGGCGAACATGCGCGGGATCTCGTTGCGGAAGCTCGATTCCAGGATACGCGAGGCAAGGCCGGTGCTCTGGCCGGCGGTGCCGGCGACGAACTCGGCAACCACCGCGCCGATCAGCGACAGGCCGCCGGCGATCTTCAGCGCTGCCATGAAATAGGGCAGGGCGCTCGGGGCCAGCAGATAGCGCAGGCGCTGCAGCGGCGTTGCCTGATAGAGCTTGAACAGGTCGCGCAGATTGTGGTCGGCGCTGCGCAGGCCGATCACCGTGTTCGACAGGATCGGGAAGAAGGCGACGATCCAGGCGCAGATCAGGAGGGCGGTGAAGGTGTCGCGCACATAGATGAGGATCAGCGGCGCGATCGCCACCACCGGCGTCACCTGCAGGATGACCGCGAAGGGGAAGAAGCTCATCTCGACCGTGCGCGACAGCGCAAAGATCATGCCCAAGAGCACGCCGCCGACGATGGCGCATGTGAGCGACAGCATGGTCAGCTTGATCGTGAAGAGCATGGAGCTCATCAGCGACGGGCCGTCCTTGATGAGCGTTTCGGCGACCAACGAGGGCGCCGGGATCAGGTAGTGCGGAACCTCGTAGTAGCGAACCAGGCCTTCCCAGACGAGAAGCGCAATCGCGATCGCCAGGGTCGGCATGATGACGGCCTTGCGCCGCTCGATGCGGGCGCGGCGGTTCTGCTCTGAATTGAGGATGGGGGTCTCGGTGCTCATGGCCAAGCCTTCAATGATCGATGTCGTCGGTGCCGAGCGTCTCGTTCAGCGCGTCGGACACGATTTGGCAGCTGTCGGTGTATTCCTTGGTCGTGCGGAAGTTTTCCGCGCGCGGATAGGCGCCGGGGACGGCAATGTCGGCGACGACCCGGCCCGGCCGGGCAGCCATTACCACCACGCGGTTCGACAGGTAGACGGACTCGTAGACGCTGTGGGTGACGAAGATCACCGTCAGCCCATGTTCCTGCCACAGCCGCAACACGTCGTTGTTGAGCTTGAAGCGCGTCATCTCGTCGAGTGCGGCGAACGGCTCATCCATCAAGAGCAGGCGCGGGCGCGTCACCAGCGCGCGGGCGATGGAAACGCGCATCTTCATGCCGCCCGACAGCTCGCGCGGATAGGCCTTGGCGAACTTGCTCAAGCCCACCTGCGCCAGCACCTCCTCGATGCGCGGCGCGGCGTCTTTGCGCGACATGCCGCTCAGGCGCAGGGGCAGATAGACGTTTTCGAACACGGTCGCCCAGGGCATCAGCGTCGGCTCCTGGAAGACGAAGCCGATGTCGTGCGGGCCGCTGCCATTGCCGGGCGCATGGCCGTTGACGTGGATCTTGCCGGCCGAAACCTCGGAGAGGCCGGCGATCATGCGTAGTGCTGTGCTCTTGCCGCAGCCCGAGGGTCCGAGGAAGCTGACGAACTGACCTTGCTCGATGGTCAGCGACATGTCGCGGACCGCGACGACGCCGGTGCCGTATTGCTTGTAGACGTTCTCGATCTCGATCAGCGGCTGCGCCGACGCGGAAGGAGTAGCGACCATGTTCATTCTTTCACCTCACCAGGCGGGGCTGTTGTCGAGCCAGGACAGCGGTGCGCGCTCGACCTCGGCCAGGAGTTCGACAAGGCGGTCGGCGGCGAAGTCGATGGTCTTGCGGCCCTTCTCGGCCGTCGCCGCCGCGGCGTTGCCGGCCGCGCCAAATGGATTGATGTCCTGGATCTGCCAGCCGGGCTTGGCGCCGGAAAGCGAGATGTGCTGGAAGTCCCGGGCGAAGGTCTCGGTGAGCGTGGCGAAATTCTGCGCCTTGCTCATGTTGACCAGGTCGGGATGCAGCTCGAGCATGACCGAGGTTTCCATGTCGCCGGCATGAATACCGTGGCGCATCTCATGGTCGGTGTAGACGCCTTCCGGCATGCCCAGGCCGAACCAGTTGACCGAAAACACCATCATGTTGTGCTTGATGCGCAGCTCGCGGGCGACGATGTCCATGGTGCTGATCTGCCCGCCATGGCTGTTGAGAAGCACAAGCTTCTTCACGCCGCTGGCGGCCACGCAGTCGCCGATCTCGCACCACATGGCGATCAGGGTCTGCGCCGAAAACGTCAGCGTGCCGGGATAGCGGCCGTGCTCATTGCTCTTGCCGATCGGCTGCGTTGGGAGGAACAGCGCCTTGCTCGATTCGGGCAGGCGCTCGACCGTTGCCGCGACAATGCCGCTGGCGATTGCCGCATCGACCGACAGCGGCAAATGAGGGCCGTGCTGCTCGGTGGCGCCGACGGGCAGAACCGCCACGATCTTTTCGCGGTCGAGCCGGGAAAATTCCTCGCTCGTGTAATCGGACCAGTATCTCTTCACGTTGCCAATCCCTCCCTCTCGATCGGTGGCGCGTCGCCGCGTCAGTGCCCGCGAAGGCATCCGCCGGATGGATATGCACGAACCATCCCAGGCGCTGCCTTTTCGCCCTCAGCCGAGGGCGGCGAAAATTCTGGAAGTCCGGAACAGTCCGGCGAAAGGCGAGCTGAGGTGATGCGCGGTGACGCGTTTTCCCGCTCGTCTCATCGTTGATCCCCTCCCGATTTCGCCCGGACCTGCCGGCGACATCGGCGTACTACTAACCGATCTGACCGATCGGTCAAACTAATTGTTTAAATCCCTGTGGAGATATGCAACAAAATTGCGAGCCGTTCGAGTCGGGGGAGTTTTTGCGCGCGTTTTTCGCGTGCGGACCGGAGAGCGGAGTTGTCTTGCGAGAGCATTTCGATCGCGCAAGGCGCGGCCGACTGGCGTCGGACGGTGGAGTATGTGGAGGGGACATGGGCGATAGATGCATCATCGTCGGCGCGGGGCACGCCGGCTCCCAGGCCGCGGTCAGCCTTCGTCAGGAAGGCTACGCGGGGGATATCGTCCTGATCAATGACGAGACGGATCTTCCTTATCACAAGCCGCCGCTTTCCAAGTCCTACCTGAAATCCCCCGACTCGGGCGGCCTCGTGCTGCGCCCCGAAGCCGTCTATCGCGACAATGCAATCGAGCTGATGCTTGGCGCTCGTGTCGAGAAGATCCGCCTCGACGACCGCAGGCTCGTGCTTGCCGATGGACAGGAACTCGACTGGACGCATCTTATTCTCGCGACCGGCGCGCGGGCACGAATTCCGGATCTGCCGGGCGTCGACCTCGACGGCGTCGTCACGCTGCGCAACATGGACGATGCGCGCCGCATCCGCGAAATGATGCCCGAGGTGCTGAACGTAGTCATCGTCGGTGGCGGCTTCATCGGCATGGAAATGGCGCATAGCTGCCTGGCAATGCGCAAGGTCACGACGCTGATCGAGGCCGGCCCTCGCGTGCTCGCGCGATCGGTGGCGCCGATGGTGTCCGCCCATGTCGAGAAGCGGAGCCGTGCCGCCGGCATCGACATCTTCACCGGTGTGCAGCTTGCCGTCATCGAAGGCGAGGGCGGGCGTGTAAAGGCGGTCGCAACTGCCGATGGTCGCAAGTTCGAGGCCGACATGGTGGTTCTGGGCATCGGCGCGGTGCCCAATGTCGAACTCGCCGCGGAAGCCGGCCTGCTGGTCGATAACGGCGTCGTCGTCGACGGGCACATGCGCAGCTCGGCGCCGCATGTCTACGCGATCGGCGATTGCGTGAGCTACGACCATCATCAGGTGGGCCGGCGCGTGCGGCTGGAATCGGTCCAGAACGCGACCGACCAGGCAAAGCATGTCGCGCGCTCCATCCTTGGACGCTCCGACGCTTACGCCGAAGTCGCATGGTTCTGGTCCGATCAGGGGGACATGAAGCTGCAGACAGCAGGTCTCTCGCTCGACGCCAACCATTGCGTGGTCTCCGGCAATCCGGAGGAGAACGCTTTCTCGGTCTTTCATTTCCAGGGCGCGCGCCTCGTGGCCGTGGACTCCATCAACAAGCCGTCCGACCATATGATCGCGCGCCGGCTACTGGCGGCCGGGCTGAGCCCGAGCGAAGCCGACATTGCAGCAGGGCAGCAGCATCTGAAGCAGCTGGCGAGCGGGAAGGGGATGGTGCCGGCCTGAGGCCGGGCTTTTCATCCAATATCATATTCAGTCGAGGGCGGGCAGCGAACAGGCAGCCCGCCTTCGACCCAAGCGTAAAACTCTGGTTCGGGATCAGGACAAAATGGTTCACTGTCTCATCATCGGCGCGGCCGGCATGCTCGGCGCGGGGCTGGCCAAGCGCCTCATCGAGGACGGCGCGATTGCCGGCAAGGCCGTTTCGCGGCTGACGCTTTTCGACATCGCGGTGCCGAGCACGCTACCCGAGGGTGGCAAGGTCGTGGTCGAGTTCGAGGCCGGCGACATCTCCTCGCCCGAGACTGCCGAGCGCCTCGTGGCGACGCGTCCCGATGTGATCTTCCACCTCGCGGCCATCGTGTCGGGCGAAGCGGAACGCGATTTCGACAAGGGCTACCGCATCAATCTCGACGGCACGCGGCATCTGTTCGACGCGGTGCGCAAAGCGCATGAGGCGGACGGTTATTATCCGCGCGTGGTCTTCACCTCGTCGCTGGCCGTCTTCGGCTCGCCGCTGCCTGATGTCATCGACGACGACTACATCATCACGCCGCGCTCGAGCTACGGCACGCAGAAGGCGATCGGCGAACTGCTTCTGGCCGACTACAGCCGCCGCGGCTTCTTCGACGGCATCGGCATCCGCCTGCCCACCATCTGCATTCGCCCCGGCAAGCCCAATGCGGCGGCCTCGGGCTTCTTTTCCAACATCCTGCGCGAGCCGCTGGCGGGCCTGCCTGCCACGCTGCCTGTGGAGCCGTCCGTGCGGCACTGGTTCGCCAGCCCGCGCGCGGCCATCGGCTTCATCGCGCATGCCGCGGCGGTGGATGGCGCGCTGCTCAAGGAGCGCCGCAACATGACCATGCCAGGCGTTTCGGCGACCGTGGCCGACGAGATCGAGGCGTTGCGCGCCATCGCGGGCGACGACGCGGTGAAGCTCATCCGTCAGGAAATCGACCCGGCAATCGTCGCGATCATCTCGACCTGGCCGAAGGCCTTTGAGGCCAGCCAGGCTGAAAAGCTCGGCTTCAAGGCCGATCAGTCCTTCGAGGCGATCATCCAGGCCTATCTTGAGGACTATGCGCCCAAGGCGGAGAAGCAGGCATGAGCGCCGAACCCTCCGCCAAGCCCGGCCGGCATTTTCTGCTCATCGGCCTCGGAGCCATGGGCTATGGCATGGGCCAGTCGCTGCTCCGTAGTGGTCTCGCCGTCGATGGCTTCGACCTCAATGCCGACGCCCAGATGCGTTTCCGGGCCGAGGCCGGCCTTGACCGTGACCTTGACCAGGCGAGTGCCGAAGCCGATGGCGCCATTCTGGTCGTCGTCAACGCGGCTCAGACGGAAGATGCGCTGTTCGGCGCGCGCGGCTTGGCCGAGAAGTTGAAGCCGGGCGCGGTCGTCATCAGCTGCGCGACCATCGACGCGCAGAAGGCGGTCGAGTTCGAAACCCGCCTTGCCGAGAAGGGCATACTCTATCTGGACGCGCCGATTTCCGGCGGTTCGGCGCGCGCCGCAAAGGGCCAGCTCAGCATCATGGCATCCGGCACGCCCGATGCCTTCGCGCGCTCCCAGCCGGCGCTCGATGCCATGGCCCAGACCGTCTTCCGCCTGGGCGACCGCGCCGGGCCGGGCTCGGCGATGAAGAGCGTCAATCAGTTGCTCGCCGGCATTCATATCGCCGCCGCCGCCGAGGCCTTCGCCTTCGGCCTCGCGCAAGGCGTCGACGCCGACCAGATCATGCAGGTGATCCCGCATTGCGCCGGCTCGTCGTGGATGTTCGAAAACCGTGGGCCCTACATCGCCGATGGCGACTACCGGCCGCATTCGGCCGTCGACATTTTCGTCAAGGACCTGGGCATCGTCACCGGCGCGGCGAAAGAAACCTCGCTTGAGCTGCCGGTCGCGCAGGCCGCACTTGCCCGCTTCAGGGCCGCGTCCGAGGCCGGCCTTGGCCGCGAGGGCGACGTGGCGGTGGTCAAGCTCTATGCGGAGACAAGCGGCATCAGCCTTCCCGCGAAACGTTACAAGGAGAGCTGATCATGCTGCTCGGCTGTATTGGTGACGATTTCACCGGCTCGTCGGACCTTGCCAACACGCTGGTCAAGGGCGGCATGGCGACGACACAATATTGCGGCATTCCGCAAGGCAAGGCCGATGCGGATGTGGAAGCGGGCGTCGTTGCGCTGAAGACGCGCAGCGTGCCGGTGGAAGAAGCCGTGACGCAGTCGCTGCAGGCGCTGGAGTGGCTCAAGGAACAGGGCTGCCGCCAGTTCTTCTTCAAATATTGCTCGACCTTCGATTCCACCAAGGCCGGCAATATCGGCCCGGTGGCCGAGGCGCTCAGCAAGGCGCTGGGGGCGAGCCAGGTCATCGTCTGCCCGGCTTTTCCGGGAGCGGGTCGCACCATCTATCAGGGCCATCTCTTCGTCGGCGACCGGCTGCTGAACGAGTCCGGCATGGAGGCTCATCCGCTGACGCCGATGACCGACCCCGACATTCGCCGCTGGCTGCAATATCAGACCGCGCTTTCCGTGGGACTTGTGCCGTTTTCCGATGTCCGCCGTGGCGCCGAGGCAATCGCCGAAGCGATGCGGCGGCAGGACCAGGCAGGCCACAAGCTTCTGGTGGTCGATGCGCTGCAGAACGAAGACCTGTTCGCAATCGGCGAGGCGGCCGCCGACCTGCCGCTGATCACCGGCGGCTCGGGCGTGGCACTCGGCCTGCCGGAAAATTTCCGCCGCAAGGGGCTGATCGGCAATCGCCAGGTGGCATGGCAGGGCATCGACGGACCGGGCGCCGTGCTTTCGGGCTCCTGCTCGCGCGCCACGCGCGGCCAGGTGGCGCACTATCGTGCCAATCACCCAGCTCTCGAGATCGACGCTGATGCGCTGATGGCCGGCGACATGACGGTGGCGAAGGCATCCGCCTGGCTGGCAGAAAATCTGGCCGCAGAGCCGCTGGTGTTTTCCTCCGCCGAGCCGGAAGTGGTCGGCAAGGCGCAGCAGAAATACGGGCTTGGCGAACTCGCCCACAGGATCGAGACCTTCTTTGCCGAGCTTGCCGCCGAAGCGCGGCGGCATGGAGTCAGGCGTCTGGTGTCGGCCGGCGGCGAGACTTCTGGCGCGGTCGTGCAGGGGCTTGCCTGCGAGGCGTTGCAGGTCGGTCCCGAGATCGATCCGGGGGTTCCCATGTTGCGCGTTGGCGGGCAGGATTTCGGCCTGGCGCTCAAATCGGGTAATTTCGGCGCCGAGGACTTTTTTGCCAAGGCGCTGGGCATGCTCAAGGGAACAGCAGGGTGAGCGAAGAAGCGAAGCTGCGCGAGACGATCTGCCGGATGGCGCGCTCGATCTTCGAGCGCGGCCTGACCGGCGGTGCGTCCGGCAACATTTCCGCGCGCCTCTCCGACGGTCGGCTTCTGGTGACGCCCACCGGCTCCTCCTTCGGCGATCTCGATCCGGCGCGGCTGTCGCTGATCGACGAGACCGGCAGGCTGGTCGGCGGCGATGCGCCGACCAAGGAAATGCCGCTGCATTCCGCCTTCTACGATACACGCGGGGCGAAATCCGGCGCCATCGTCCATCTCCACTCCACCCATTCGGTGGCGCTGTCCATGCTGCCGGAAACCGACCCGGACAATGTGCTGCCGCCGTTGACACCCTATTCCATCATGCGGCTCGGCAAGGTGAAGCTGCTGCCGTATTTCCGGCCGGGCGATGCTGCCATCGGCGACGCGATCCGCGGCCTTGCGGGCAAGCGCAGCGCCGTGCTTCTGGCCAATCACGGGCCGGTGGTCGCCGCCAAGGATCTGGAAGCCGCGGTCTATGCCATGGAAGAGCTGGAAGAGACGGCGCGGCTTGCGCTGCTCACGCGCGGCATGAAGCCAAAAATGCTGACGCCCGAACAGGTTCGCGATGTCGTGGACCATTTCAACATCGAGTGGGATTGAACATCATGGCCCTTTCGTATTCTGCCAATCTCGGCTTCCTCTGGACCGAGCTTGCGCTTCCCGATGCCGTGCGCGCGGCGGCCAAGGCCGGCTTCGACGCGGTCGAGCTGCACTGGCCTTATGCCGTCGAGCCGTCGCTGCTGAAGCAGGCATTGGCCGAGAGCGGCCTGCCGGTTCTGGGGCTGAACACCTCGAAGGGCAATGTCGACGCCGGCGAGTTCGGGCTTTCCGCCTTGCCAGGGCGCGGGGACGATGCACGCGCTGCAATTGACCAGGCGCTCGCCTATGCGACCGCGATCGGCGCCACCGCGATCCACGTCATGGCCGGCAAGACGAATGCGCTGGAAGCGCGCGACACCTTCGTTGCCAATCTGCGTTATGCGGCCGACCGGGCCGCGCCAGCCGGCATCACCATCCTGCTGGAGCCGCTCAATCTCCACGACGTGCCGGGTTATTTCCTGCACGACAACGCCACGGCCGCATCGATCATCGAAGAGGCCGGGCGCGACAACATCCGCATCATGTTCGACTGCTACCATGTCGGCCGTTCCGGCAAATCCATTCTGGAAGAATTCGACGCGCATCGTGAGCGGATCGGCCATGTGCAATTCGCTGCCGTGCCGGATCGTGGCGAGCCCGATGCCGGCGAGGTCGATTTTGCGACCGTGCTGCCCGAGCTGGCCGCGCGCGGCCATGCCGGGCATTTTGGTGCCGAATACAAGCCGCGCCGCTCGACCGACGAAGGGCTGGGCTGGCTCGCCGCCTGGCGCTGAATTCAATCCATTTCTCCGGAGGCATGCCATGACCGATCGCGCTTCGAACCTCGACCATCTCGTGCCGGATACCATGCCGGCGCCCTTTGCCGCCTACAGCCACGGCGTGGTGGTTCGGACCGGATCTGACATGGTCTTCTGTTCCGGCCAGCTCGGCATCGGCCCTAATGCGCATGTGCCCGAGGATGCCGCGGCCCAGGCCGAGCTCTGCTTCGAGAATGTGCGCTCGATCCTCACCGCCTGCGGCATGAGCTTTGCCGACGTGGTGCGCATCAATGCCTTCGTCACCGACCGCGCCTATATGCGCCCCTATATGGACGTGCGCGACCGGCTGTTCCCGCAGCCGGCGCCGGCCTCGACGCTGATGATCGTGTCGGGCTTCACGCGCGAGGAATTCAAGGTTGAGGTGGAAGTCATCGCTGCACGGCCGGCCAAGGCTTAGCTAACCCAGCCGCTGGCGCATCATGCAGGCAAGTCTGTAGTAAAGAACTCGCGCGGCTGTCCGGCATATGATAAGCGACAGCTCAGATTGAAACTTTACTTGTGGCATGATGCATTCGAGCAGATCTCGCGGACTGGCAGGTCTTCGTCCCTGCTTTGAACCATTTTGGCGCGAGAAGCTCAACCAAGCCGGCGTCAAGCAATGAGCGCGCCGGCGTCGCTGCCCAGCTCGGTTCTGGATACTTCGGGCCTGCCCACCAAGGCGGCGATCTCCGCTTGGCAGGAGAGCGTCAGCGTGATGTTCGACGTCAGGCCGCGCCAGACGTCCGATGACGCCTTCCACGCCCGCGTCGAAGCCTTCATGGTCGGCCAGCTCGCGCTTGGCGCCTGCAGCTCGAACGCGCAATCCTTCGACCGCTCCCGGCGCCGGATCGAGCGCGACGATCTCGATCACATCGTCCTCCAGTTCTACATGCGAGGAAGCTGCGGCCGCCGCGATGGCAGCGCCGACGAGAAGACGAACCCCGGAGATCTCTGGATTTCGGATCTGGCCATGCCGCTGGCCACGGGCGTGACCGATTTCGACAACGTCAACCTGGTCGTACCCCGTCGCCTGCTGGCGCCGCAGCTGAAGATGCCGGAGGGGCATCATATGAGCATCCTTCCCGGGGTACCGCTTTGGATGTGAAGACAAACTCACCGGCTACTTTGTCGGCTGCAGCAATCGTCCAGTCGGGTAACCACAACACTGCAACCAATATTCAGGGTGGCTCGGTCCCGGCCGGTTCGTTGTTGGGCGTCAACTTCAACCTGCCGGGTCCGGCAGCGGGGTCGCTGGCTGGAATCGCCCAGTTCGGCGACGAAAACGTTGCGGGAACCGTTCAGATCGCCTCGATCGGCGCTCTGGCCGGCACGGTTCAGATCGGTGATCTGAACGAGGCCGGCACCGTACAGACTGGTGTAGCAGCAGCCGCTGCTGCGACCGTTCAGAACGGCAACCACAACAAGGCCGGTACCGCGCAGACGACCGCAATCGGCACCACCGCGCTGACGATCCAGAACGGCCACGACAACGTCGCCGCCACCTCGCAGACCGGCATGGGCAGCTCCTCGCTGATCCTGCAGAATGCAAGCAACTCCGTCGCTGGCGTGCTGCAGACCGGCACGTCGCATAGCTCGGCCGTCATCCAGAGCGGTGATTACAGCTTCGCCTATGTCGATCAGAGCGGTTCGTCGAACAACTCGCTGATCCTGCAGAACGGCACGGGCGGCGGTGCGTCGGCCAATATAGCCTCGGTCAAGCAGAGTGGCTCCGGCCAGAACTCGCTGGTCCTGCAGCAGGGTCGCGGCAACATAGCTTCCGTGGTTCAGAGCAACTAAGTCGAACGACGGTTGGCGGGGCGCGCGCATCAAGCGCGCCCCGCATCTCTCCAGGCAAGAGCGGGAGCAGGGCATGTCCATCAAGCCGCATTTCTTCGCAGCTCTCGCGCCTGTTCTTTTGTCTACTGCAAGCGAAGCTTCGATGAGCGACCAGGTCATTTCTGGTGAAATCCTAGACAATCGCATCACTGCATGCGGTGTCAGTATCGATGACGGTCAGATGGCAACTCTCAGGCCGTTCATCGAAACTTCGGCGAACATTTCAGGCATTTTTCGCGTCAGCGTGACGAAGAGATCGGTGTCTGGAACGAGCATGATGAATCAGGACAACGCGTTTTCGGCTGGAAGCCTGGGGAACGTGCGTCTGGTTGTCGACCGTCCCTCGAAACTGTCGATCCAGATGATTGTCAATGACGCGGACGGAAGGGCGCTTTGCCGGCTTGCCGCTGAGATAGATCTGAAGCCGGCAGAAGTACGCACGTAAGCATCACAAGACGGGAGTGGGAGATCATGATGATCGGACGGGCCGTGAAAGTAGCAAAGGCGCTCGCAACGGGCGCTGCCCTTTTGGTCCTGTCGGCCGGCAGTGGCTCGGCGCAACAGTTCGAGACGTTGACCTTCGAGACCAATCAGGCAGACGTCAACGCGTTAATCGAGCCTATCAGGCCGCTGATAGCGGGGAATGCACAGTCGACGACCTCCATCACGCAGATCGGCGAGATGAACCAGGCCAATTCGGGCATCGTCGGACGCGGTAGCTTGTCGGTGATCCAGCAATCGGGAAGCAACAATCGAGCTGTCCAGTCGATCGAGGGGAACAATTCGGCGCTACTGCTCGTCCAGGGCGGCACCAACAACAACGTGCTTCAGGCGAGCCGCGGCGATCGCAATTTCCAGTTGGTCGGCGTATCGGGCAACAATAACGATGTTGCCTACATCCAGGCGGGAAATGATCTGGCCGGCGCTCTCGACGTTCGCGACTCGCAGAATTCGACCGTGCTCGCACTGCAGACCGCTCAGTCAGGACGCTATCTCATGCCGTCTGGCCTGAGGGGACTCGAAAACAAGATCGTTGTAGTCGTCCCTGGACGCATGTACGTATTGAACAAGTAGGAAGCGAGACTGAAAAGCGCCCTGAAAGAGGATCAAGCATGAAATCATATCGCGCATTGTTGGCGTTTACTGCAATCTCGCTGCTTGGTGCGACAGCTCTCGCGCCGGCGTCCGAGCTCGTCTATCGCCCTATAAATCCCTCCTTCGGTGGTGACCCGTTGAACGGCAACTGGCTTCTGTCGCAGGCCACGGCACAGACCAAAGGTGGCGGATCTCCGGGCTTCACGATCGACTTCCCGGACTTTGGTGGAATTCCGCAGGAGCCCGGTGACGGGACAGGGCTCCCACCTGTAACCCCCGGGAACAATGGAACACCATAACCAGAAGGCCGGCGCTAGACGCCGGCTTTCTTGTCTGTCAGCGCTCAGCGCTGGCTGATGATCGCGGTGTTGTTACGGCCCTGCTGGAAGATCATGGCCTGATGTCCGTTCCCGACCTGGTGGATCGCTGCGTTGTTGTTGTACCCGATCTGCCTGATCAGGCCGACATTGCTTGAGCCCTGCTGATCAACCGAAGCGTTGTTGAATTCGCCCTCCTGCCAAACCAGCGCAAGGTTCGACGGGCCAGGATTGAGTTGTGGCAACTGCTGGGCGATCTGCATCAAAGGCGCCACGATGGCTGCAGTGTCCATTTTCGAGAATCCGGCACCATCCAGCTGATTGATGTATACGGAAGAGCTCAAGTCAAGTGGAGATGCAATAGATGCCGAAGAGAAAGAAAGTACAAAAGCAAAAGAAGTCAAAATGTGTTTCATAGTTGCGCCCCCGCGTTTTCGTTATGTGGCACTTATAAGGGCGCGCGCAGAAATTATCGGTGAAGGAACGCAGTGTATTTCGGCAAAATAGTTCCTATAGAAATTTTCATTCTATCGCAATGTTTCGTTAACTATATAGCTGCCCAACCAAGCTGGACGCAAGGAACTCAAATTTCTGTTGCTTTGATAAGGATCGATAGTCCGGTCGGCTCTCGGACAGCGATATGCCCTAATCTGGCCCTGCAACCTTGGCGCCGACTCTCAGATCCCAAAGTGGCGACGTTGCTCCGTGGAATTTCTTTGATTCCATCCCGATGGAGAAGCCTTCGCTGTCATTGACATAACGATCTCCGCGCTTGAAGCGATCACAAGGGCGCGTGCCTGTCGCGGATTTGCTCATTGAACGGAATTGAGGGAGTTTGCCGCCTGCGCCATTGAGGACCGGAGGAGGGGGACGCAACCGCAAACAAGGAGGATAGCGGCCCAACTGGCGCACCCGACAGGATTCGAACCTGTGACCTCTGCCTTCGGAGGGGAGAGGTCGAAACGGCTATTTCTTCTTTGTTTTCTTGTCGTTATCGTTACCTCCGCCAAGCGCTTGTACGCGTCCTGTACGGAGAGCCTCTTGTACCTTGTCCGTCGCGTTCTCGTCATGCATGTAGGTTTTCTGCATCAGCGCGCGGTCTGACCAGCGTCCAGCCTTTGCCACTGTGGCGGCGTCGAGCTTGTGCCTGACGAGCATTTCCGTAGCGAAGCCATGGCGCCCGGCGGCGTGCGGCATGATCTCTTCGATGCCGGCTTTCTTGCACGCGGTCTTCCATGCCTTGTAGACGCCGTCCTTAGCCTGATAGCCGAACACGCGATGTTCCTTCGGCCGCGTCTTGCCATGCGGGCCCTTGCGCGGTCGCCTTGGCTTGAGGTTCGCCAGTTCGATAACGAGGTCCATGGAGATCGTCACCCATTGGGCTTCAGTCCCCTTGGCCTCTGGCATCCAGACTTGCGCGTTCTGCAGATCCAGATCAGCCGGGGTAATAGCGGCGGCCTGACTGATGCGGGCGCCCGTCTCGAACATGAATAGCGCCATGGCCCCGAGGTACGGGTTCGCCTTCGCGCGGAATGCGAGAATCCATTCCCATGATCCGGGGGTTTTCTCGACGCGGCTTGACTTTCCTCTTGCTCGATCCTGATCCAGCCGCTCCTGCTTGGAATAGGTTGTGACCCTGATCGGCGGGCATTTGCCGAGGCGGTGCGCATTGTTGATGACGGCTCTGACCGGTGTCACGACATGGCGCTGCCAGGAATCGGTCGAGCTGTTCGGGTAGAGCTTTGGCCCTAGGTTGCTAACCTCCTGCGGGGTTATCTTCGCAACTGGCCTGTCCCCGATCAGCGGAACGATTTTCAACAGGTCTGCTGCCTCCAGCGTACCTGCCGGATACAGCAATACGGCCTCCGAAAACGTTATGGCCTGCTCTTCGCCAATGTAATGACGTTTGAACTCTTGCTCTTCGAATCGTGCGATTTCGCGGTAGGCTTCGCCTTTGTCTGCCGCTGAAGGTATGCCAGAGCTTTGTCGGTAGTATTTGCCGCCCGGTATCCTGTCGATCCGGCCCTTGAACCACCACCATCCATTTCGCTCGTAGAGTTCGAGTGGCACTGTGATGGCTCCTGAAAAATAGTGTCGATGTGCTCGGGCATGATTATCATCGTTTTCCCGAACATTCGGCAAGCACCCGCCTTGCGCGCGGTATGGCGAAGGGCGCGGGCGGATATGGATATGCCGCGCTGTGCGAACTCGGCAACCCATTCCTCTGGGGTTCTGCCTATGTCGAGAATGGCGCTATTGGTCATCCGGCGCCTCCCGCGTCATGCGACCATTGATGCGATCACACCAATCGAGATACGCCCATCGGTCAGCCAGCGGCGAGCGTTCGCGGCAGGAGTTCGCGTCTATCTCTCGGTCTGTCGTGCGGTTGATCCGGTCGATGAACGCGCGGTATGCCTCAAAGTCGGTCGTGTCCCTCATTCCCGCCCCTCCGCCTGTAGGGCTGCGCGGCCGGCTGGGGTGATGCGGTAGTTGGGGCCGCGCGTGCAAAGGCCTCGGTCGGCCAGAAACTCCAGTGCCGCTGACATTGCCGCGCCCCATGGCAATTCGGGGCCGCCGTCCATCATTCTCAGGACTTCGATTTCGTATTCGCACAGCTTAGGCATCACGCCCTCCTGCTTCGAGAGCGCGGAGAGCCGCGATGCTGCGCGCGCGTCGTTCTGGCGAAAGCGTGTGGTCGCCAGCCCAATAGGTCGAATCGCGTCCGCCTTTGGACGTGTAGATGACCTTGGTGCCGGCATCATTGACCCGGATAGACGCATAGAAGCGGTCAGGCTTAAACAGAGCAATCTCAACCAAGATGTCTGTTTTGTTGCACGGCTTCGTCAGCCCCTCCAGTCTCGCAATAAGGTCAGAGGTCATTGGTGGCTCCTTCGGCTTTGGAGATGGCGGCGCGCACCACTTGCAGAACGCGCTCCTGCTCTTTGTCTGCGGGTGGAACCTGATAGAGCTCGCCTTCCGCCTCTTTCAGCGCCGCCAGCATGTCCGCTGCGGCATCACGAATGCGCTGGTCGCGTGCAAATGCCGCACGGCTGTTCGCAAAGAAGCGCCTGAACTCGTCGCGATCGTGCGTGCATTCCTCGTTCGGGCAGAAATCCTCCCAGACTGGAGCGCCAGTGTTCTCGCGTGGGGTACCGCATGACGGGCAAAGCCTCGGAGCATGCTTGTTGTTCGGTTCGGTCCCCATCTCACGCGCCTCCCTTCGGCCGGGAGGAGAGCGGAGCGGCGGGGAGAGACTGCCAAAACGATGGCAGATGATAGTTGGCCTCCCTCACCGGGTCGGTGTGATAGTCGCCATGGCTCGTCCCGGCCCACCACCAATCTCCACCAGCGTAATTCTCTGGGTCGAAATAGGCCTCTCCGATGATGTAATCGTCCATGTCCTTGGTCGGAACGGCTATGATGACGCTGGTTTTGTCCTTCGGCGCGGTCTCTATCGGCTGCCACCCAGCCTGCACCGGCATATGGAGAGAGGAAATGGCGGCGCGAAGCTTGGTGGCCTCCGTTTCGGCGCCACCTTCAAGCTGCTCCCCGTGCCATTTCGTGGCTGCTGCAAGAAGATGGCCTTGCCCGAACTCATCCGGCTTGGACTGCTGCCACTGCCATTCGATGCCGTATTCTCGCGGCTCGGTGTACCCGTCGCCGTAGCTGTATGCGCATTCGTTGTAGAGGTATTCGCCAACCTCGGCCAAGCGCATAGCTTCTTCGAGCCCATCCACCGCCTTCTCCACCCCTCCAGTGGGAACGATGGTGTAGCCGGCGGCGGCGAGGGCTTCGAGTATGGCATCCACGAGTTCGTATTCGCTCGGGAGCCCAACGCCGTCGGCAATCACGGCCCGCGCTATCGTGTCTCTGGCGCTCATTTCGGCTGCTCCTTGGAGATGAGGGCGGATGCGTGCGCTGCCTTCGAGCTTTGAATGTGCCGCAGCGCTCTGGCTTTCGACCGGCCGTCTGCGATCATCAGGCATTCGGGGGCATCCTCGAACAGCGGCCCGTCATGATCCACGGTGACGACCGATATGAAGGCAGTCGGTCGCGCATCCATGAACTCGCGCAACACTTCGGCGGTGCGGGATTTGAGAAACGGCCCCTTTCGCTGCGGGACACGGTTCGGCTCGCGGAGTTCTAGCCAGAAACGGTTGTCCATCTATTCCCCCTCCCTTTCTGCCAGCTTGTCGGACGTGCCGAGGGCGGCGAGATGCTTGATGATGATTTCTGCGCCTTCGGGCCAGTCGATCCAGATCACCACATCTCCGGAGACCGGCCAGTACGATTGATCTTGTAATTCTCCGGGGGAGCCGACCGGTATGTGTTTATCGCGAGGGCGCAAGAGTATTCCGGAGCGTCCTTGCCAAGTGATGGGTCCGACATCGACCAAGCCATGGCCCATGGAAATCTCGACTGCCTCCATTTGCACCTTGTCGGCAGGGGTGGCTGTGGACGCGCCGGATAGGGCGGCGCGGGCTGCGTCGTAGCGCGGTATCTGGCCATGGCGCGGGTGTGCGCCTACGTCATCGGCAACCCACGTCCGGTAGCTGTCCAGTATTTGTTCGCAGGCTCCAGTCAGTGCCTCCACCAGCCGCGCCTTGTCGGCGGCAAGGGCGTTGCGCTCGGCTTCGGCTTTCTCAGCGCGTTCCGTTATGGATTGCAGACGCTCACTTGCGCCCGTGGCGTCGCCGCCAAGAGCGACACGAGCCCTGTCCCACAAATCCTGCGCGCCGGTAACGAAGGCGTGATAGGCTTCGCTCGGCTGACCAGCATAGGCGCAATAATTGCCGTGCCTACCAACAAGTTCAGAGAGTGCGCGCCGGACGCGGTATTCTTCCGCCCGCGCCTCGTCTAGCTCGCGCTCCAGACGCGCAAAGTCGGCTTCCGCGCTTGCAATCCAGCGCGCCTTTTCGGCTTCATAGCTTGCAATCCAAGCCCGCGCCTCGTCTAGCTCGCGCTCCAGATCGGAGGGGGCGGATACCAGAGCAGAGCGAATGCGGGCTTCATAATCGGCTTGGGCAGCGGCCTTGGCGGCGTCAAGGCTTGGCCAGTCTTGGCCGATACATCTCCACTGACCTTCATAGCGGGATGCGACGTAGTTTTCGCCAAAACCATTAGGCGCCAGCCAGGAGTTTTCGCGTATGGGGCTTGCGTGCCACTCCAGCGGCTTCACTGCCACTGGCTCGGACGGGGCGGGGTGGGCGCAGAGGGGGCGGGCCTCAAGGTCTTCCCAATAATACGGCCACGTCCAGTTGCTCGGGTCCGATTCCGAGACCATCCAATCAGACCATCCGCCTCTGGTGCCTTTCCAGCGATACTGCCAAGCCACCGGCTCGCCACCGGCGCGGAGGGCGGCTACATCGGCGCGGAGATATTCGGTGCCCATGCCATTGATGGAGAACCAGCGCTTTTCGCCTGTTTCGGGATCGCTCTCGGCCCAAATCCGTTCTGGTGCGTCAGACATTGCCAGCCTCCTTAGCTACGGAGCGGGCGGCGCGGAGATGGCCGTATCTCAACCCGACACGGTCAAAGCCCCAAACGGCGTGGTCATCCGGCTTTCCGGCGTTCATCTCGCGACCATCTTCATCGACGCGGAAAACGGCGCCTGCAATCACTGCAAACGGCTCCAGCGCCGCCTCAAGCTCCCTCACGCGGGCTTCTGATGCTTCGGCGCGGGCGCGCCATGCTGTCCCCTTACGGAGGATTTCCACTCGTTCGTCGGCCCATGCGTCCCGGCCCTCCCTCAGCCTCTCATTATCGGCAGAGAGGGCGCTGATAAGCGCGGCGGCTTCGCGGAGCAGAGGTATGCCGCTTAAGCTCTCGCGATCGCCCTCGCAGTGGGCCTGTATCCGAGCCACCACTCCAGCCACATCGGCAGGCAGGGAGGCGGAGAGGTAGGCGGTGCAGCGCTTGGCGCAGTCGGCAACCGCCGCAGCCTTGGCCGCATCGAGACTGTCCAGCGCCTTGGCAACATCGGCATAGTCATACTCGACCGAATAGCCGTCATGCAGGAGCGCGATGCCGTAGTAGGTGTTGAACGTCGTCTCGGCATCCCAGCGTTCAGGATTGCCCTGCTCGTCGTGGTATTCGTTCCATTCCAGCGCGGTGATGACGCGCCCTTCCTTGTTCAGCACAGGGGTGGTCATGGCTTCCTCGCAAACGTGTTGGCGCTCCGCAGCGGGCGCGATGGAATCTTGGATTTCTTCTTCGGCCGGCGCTTGGCCGTTGCCGGATCGATGGGAAGGATGATCAGCCCGGACTTGATCCAGTGCGCCCAGGTGCGCTGCATCGCGCGCAGGCTGTAGAAGAGCTCGTCCAGTTTCGAGAGCCGATGCTGGTCGATAGCCTCATGGCAGGAGAAGCAGGCGAAGCCGGCCGAATAATCCGCGGCCTTGTTCCCCATGCCCTTGGACTCATCACCGATATGGGCAAGGACGGTCGTTTCCGGGTCGTAGCAGCAGATGCCGGGGATCTGGAACGTGCACGGTTGCCCCTTGGCGCTGTTGCGCAGCTTGGCGGAGATCATGGCCATCAGTGCCTCCCCGCCTTGAGCGCCTGCCATTCCGGATCAGCCTTGACGGCCCGCTCACATTCGTCAGCAAGCGCAAACATGCAGGCGTCGATCCTGCCGTCATCGGTCGAGAGGAAAGCAGACAGAGCCGCATGGTTGGCTGCCATTGCTTTGGCGGCTGGGTTTACCGGAGCGCGGCGGGTGTGAGAGGTGATGTGCAGGAGCTTGGTCATGCTGCCACCTCAAGCGCATCGATGTTCCGGTGCTCGACCGTGAAGGAGACGGCGACAACCCAAGGATTGGCGTACCAGCCGAAGCCGCGAGGGGCGTTAAGTTTGTTCCAAAGAAGGCAGAAGCTCGCCCGGCCGTATCCCTGCCAGCTATCAACCTCAGGGTGCGGCGGGTCATATGGCTTCCCATCCCAACTTACGGGGCAGCCTTCTGCCCTCGCATCCGCCTCGCTGATCTCCTGCAACCGCTGCACGCGAACGTCGGTGACGGTCAGCGTGAGGCGGGATGCCCAGCGCGGCATATGGATGGAAGGCTTCGGCTTGGTGAAGTCGCCAGATGATGGATTGCCATCGGCCCAATACCAAGGCGGCATGAAGCCATTGCGGTCGACGTCTAGGCTCTCATAGGAGAATACTTCGCGCACCCAGAGGCGGTCGCCGACAGCGAAGCGAACGCTTGGCTCCTCATACTTTCGGCATTCTTCTGCCGGAGGGCCGTCGTTGTTGCCGATGAACTTGTCGTTGGCGTCAAAGAACCGAATAAGATCCTGGAGCGGATCGAAATCGTGAAACGTTCCAATGACGCGCCGCGTCTGGGTCTTGCGGCCGTCGAGGAGTGCGCGGACCATTGGCGAGGAAAAGAGGATAGGGCGATCCGTCACAGCAAGCCCTCCAGATACTTCCGCGCGTCATCGGCACCGAGTTCGCCCTTGGCGACCTTGTCGCAGTTCGACAGGCAGGCGCGCACGAACTCGAGATCATTCGGAAGCGCTTCCTTCCACCAGCCTTTCGACTGCTCGAGGAGATCACGGCGTTCGGTGACGGTCAGGTCCTTGTCGGTCGCTGTTGTCATGAAGGCCTTGAGGCAGTCGGCGCGAGAATAGGTGGAGGCCGACGCTGCGGACTGCCCATCAGCCGCTTCCGCGCCGGCCTCCTCATCGCCCGTCTGGGCGGATAGATCGGCAGCGGCTCCATCTGGGGACGGGATAGAGTCGCTGCCTACGTCGGTGGAGGGGGCCGACGATTCCTTGTGTTCGATTGTGGGCTCGCTGGCGGATGCTGCAGGCTCGTCAACGATTGGCGCGCTAACGGGCTCATCGGCCAGCGGGTCGGCAATCTTCTGGTGATCCGAAACAGGCTTGACGGTGCCGACGAACATTTCCTCGACCGTAGCTTCGCCATTCTTCAGCGCGGAATACATGCCGCGCAGGGTGGCGATATGATCGACGCTGATATCCTCGACGCCTTCGATGCCGAGCGACTGGTAGACCTGTTCCGGCTTCACTCCGAAGGCGGCAAGCGCCTTGAATGCCTTCTCTCGGTTTTCTGACAGGGTTGTCACGTCGCCGGTGATCGTCGCCTGGATAGTCTCATATGCCTTACGCCAGAGCGGCTTAGGAATTCCGTCGAGGATTGCATTACGCTTGGCGATGGCACACGCGGCGTTGCCGGTCACAATGATCATGTCATCATTGAAGACCTTGCCGCGGCGGTCGCTAATCCGGCGGCGAACGCGTGTGGTCGTTGCCGAGTTGGTTTCGAGGTCGTGGAATACGCCCTCTGCCTCGACGAACATCTCAATGCGGTCTACGTGAACGACGCGTGCTGCTGCGCGGCAGTTGCCATAGGCTTGTTTCAGGATTTCGGCAAAGCGGACAGATGGTCCCTTAATAGGCTTGCCGCCACGCGGAAGTGCATACATGCACTCCTCGGCACTTTCCTCATCCAGTGTCGCCATCGACATGATTGCTGACTGGACGCGTTTCAGCGACCGCGGGAAGGCGTGCGCCGTGGTGATCTGCTGGTCGATCTCGGCCTTCTGAAGCTGGACCGCCATGCTGGACGATGGGGCCTGCACCTGCATGCCCTCGATGACTTCGCCGTCTTGGGTGATGATCTCGTTCATGGCTTCAGCCCTTCAATTGCTTCTGCTGCCACCAGATGGGCAGTTCGGTTTCATCGAGTTCTTCAAGGGGAGTGGATGGCACCCAAGCGATTTTGGTGCCGAATTTCTCCATGAACTGGCGGTAGTTCCAGACGGCCTTGGCGATGCTCTGCTTGGCGCTGTCGAGGATCGGGTTACCGGGAGAAATCTGAAAGCCGTGGGAGATTGGCGCACCTTCGGCCTGCCAGAAGACGAACACGAAGGCGAATTCGCGTTGACCAGCCACCTGGATCAGCCACGACCGGAAATTCTCGCTGTCGGGCGCACCGTACACCTGACCGGCCTTGACGAACGCGCCCATGCGCTGGCGCCCGTCCATGTAGTGGGCGGCAGAGATTACGTAGTCGAGCCCGGCGATCCGGTCCCGGCAGGCTTGTACGAACGACTTATTCAGCGGGTTGCGGATCGACTTGAGGTCCGCGACGGCTCGCATCTTGAGGTAGTCGAATCTGGCCTTGAACCTGATGCCATCGGCGGTCCAGAAAACCGATACTTCTGGTTGGCCACCTGTGAAGGCATCGCGCAATGTCGCATTGGCTCGGATGAACGCAGAGGCGGCAACGATCCGATTGTACTCGTCACGCTTGAGCGGCAGTTTGCCTGCAGCCTCAACTGCCTCGCGCTCCTCCTTCCCGGCCTTGATGTTGCCGGGGTGCTCGCAGGGGGAATAGAGCGCATCGAAAGCGGCGCGGCCTTCCAGTACGCATTTATGGACAGCGCGGCCGAATATCTTGGCTGGCGTTTCCTTGTCAGGCTCGCGGGCCGGGTTCATCCAGCTCGACCACCAGAAGTCAGGCGCATTGTCGATCAGGTCTTTGAGACCCGTCGAGCCAAGCGCCGGATCGCCGTGATAGGCATCCTCGGACAGTCCGAAATGAATGCCATCGGGAATGAGTTCGGCGGTGGCGGAAACGATAGAGTGCGCCTCGACGCCAATGGGCTGCATGTTCATGCCGCGCTCCTCTGGGTTCTGGTTGCTTCGTCGTTGATGATTTCGGCCATGCGCTGCCGGGCACCTTCAAATCCGTGGACGCGACACAGATCACGGAAGTAAAGGCGAGCCTGGTATTCGATGCGAGCGATGGGGTCGGAGCCGACCGGCGTTTCAAGCGCGGCAACGGCGTTCGCGATGTAGGATTGCTCGGGGCAGTGCGAGGTCACGACGCACCTCCATCGCGCTCGACTTGGCGAGCCGCTTTGTTGAGGTCGTCAGCGAGCTCGCGCGCCTCTTCCGGCGAGAGCGAAGCCCATGCGTCAGTCGAGAGCGAACCGAAGTTGCGCATCACGCCAAGCTCGAGCGTGACTTCACCTCTGTGGGTGCCGACCTCGATTGCGCTGCCCTTGTCCTCTGGGCGCGGATGGTTGCGGTAGCTCATGCGAAAACCCCAATCCAAATGCCGGCGCCGATCAGAAAGACCGTGATCGACAGGCCAGCGAGAACGTCTTGAACCGTGCCGGCAATCGTCGCCGGCTCGTCAGGTGATGGAGTGCGGAGGAGGGCTCGCATGTCAGGCGGCCTCCTCGTCGCCGTAGCTGTCGATCAGATCGCGGACAGCTTCGTCCTCGGTCGCGCCGTAGCCATATTCCCCGCGCTCCTCTTCGCCATCGAAGTGGGCGCTCCAGTCCATCGAGCGGGCGGGGATTGGCGGGCAAACGTGAGTGGTGATGATCTTGCGCATGTCAGGCGGTCTCCGCGAGAATGGACTTGGCCTTTTCCAGTCGTTCGACTTGACCCTTGCCGAGCCCTGCCGTGTAACGAACGGCCTCACAAATGCGGATGACGTCTCCGAGACGGGCGCGAAGCAGCGCCTTGTCGCCGGCCAACTTCTCGATGCGCTCGTTGGCGTACTGGTCAGAAGTCATCGTAATCGTCTCCGTGGTCGTGGTTCTCCGCGATGTACGCAGACCACTTCTCGGCTTCGTCGTCGGTACACACGACGGGACCGGCATCGTTAAAAACCTTGATGATCTCGACCTCGCCGCCTTCTGGTGGATAGCAACTCTCGGCCGGGCCATAGGTGTTGCCGGGGTCGTAGGCGCTGATCGTGTATTCGACCGAAACTTCGGTCTCATCGGCGCGCTCAAAGTCCATGAAGTAGGTGCGGGCCATCTAAAGCTTCTCCTGATCCAGGTAATGGCTGTAGCCGTCGGGGCTGTGCTGCTGGTCCGGTGCCGTGTCTCGACGGGCCACGCCGACCATCTCGAATTCGTCGCTCAGGAAGTCGGTGAAGTCTTTCCAGATGCGGAAGTCGGTTTCGGTGATGGAAGCGACGTAGAAGGTCCCGCCGCTGACTGCGATCTGAACCGCACTGGCGACACGGCCGAGTGCATCCCGCCGTTCGGCATCGATCTCGGCATAGGCATCCATGGCCTGAGAGACGCTGACGCGCTTGACTGGCGTCAGGGCGCGGGCCAGATCGGTGAAGGTGACGGAGAGCGCTGACATCTAGCGGGCCTCGGCTTTGGCGATGGCGGCGCGAATGGTACGCCACACCTCCAGCGTGTCGTCAGTTAGCGCAACCAAGCCGCCGAGAGTGGCAGGGTCGCCGTCAGGGCCTTCAGGGTGATGTTCGGTCCAGAAGGCGTCCATTGCCTTCAGCGCCGCCAGTAAGTGGCTGTGTGCATTCCAACGATGCACAAGTTGCGCTGCGATGGCCTCCGTCTGCGCTGGATAATTGAACACGCGCACATGCTGGCCGCGAATGGTGACCGGATCGGCGTCGGCCACACTTCCAAAAGTCGGGATGCCGTGGGATGCATCGGCTAGGTAGAAGCCGTCATAGTTGACGCCCTTCCCGTAGACGATATCGCCAGAACAGATGTTGTGCGGCCACGGCCCCGCCGTATGCCTGCTCTTCTCTTCGCTAAGGTTCTGCATCAAATCCTCCATGGGAGTGAGAGCCTCGGGAAACGGCCAGCTAGTGGCCGAAACCGGAAGTGCTCACAGGACGGCGTTGATCGCGTTGTTGATGTCGCGGAAGATGTCCTTGGCGCTGCGAACCGCCCATGTCCCGGCTTGCGGGTGGTAAACATTGAAGTGGGCAGCCTCGCCGAACGACTTAGACACACAGTCGCAACGGCTCTGGACGGACTTCAGCGTCTGCTCCAGCAACTCAATCCGTCGCTGCGCCGCTTCCATCGCGGTCTTGGCGCCGATCATGCGGGCGACGGCTTCCTTGTCCTTGGCGATCTGCTCTTCGGATTTCTCGATTGGCGTCACGGTCATTCCTCCATTGGTCAAGCATTCAGGAAACCCGCCCGGAGGCGGGAAACCGGAAGGCTCAGGCGGCGACCTTCGCGCGGGCCCCAGCCTCGACGAGAGGCCCGTGCAGCCAGTCGAAAATGCGGAGCAAGGATCGGCCGAAGTAGGTGCAGGCGTTGAACCCGTCTTCGCCCTTGACGCAGACCTTCGCACAGGCACCGATGCTCAGAAGCTCATCGCGATCTGACTTGGAGATCACATCACCGTCCCAGAGCGGGCCGCGCGAATGAAGCTGATAGAGTTGTTCGTGCAGTCGCCGGTTTTGCTTGGCGAAGTCGAGCATGTGGATCAGCTCGACAAGCTCATCCTTGTCGTCCAAATCCGGCCGCTCATTGAGCGGGATGCTTGTCTGCCTGTCTTTCGCGAATTCCATCTGGTCACTCCATCGTGGTTGTTCGACGGCGCTGCTCACTCGGCCCGGTTCGCCGCCGGTTGTTCCGGGCGGTGGTTCACATGGCTCCCCTCCGTGCCCGCTTGGACTGCAATGGGGTGAAGAATATCCGCTAAAGAGGATATGTCAAGCCAGTGTCCGCTAAAGAGGATATAAAATTTGACAGGTGTGGGAATCGCGGCGTATGTGTATGGCCGTCGCAGCCATGCTGGCAGTCACGCTCACCAGGTGAGGGATGCGATGCGCGGGGGTCGAAAGTCCTACGGCGCGCCTGGAAACTGAGGACGGATTAGCCGAGAGGCGTCCTGCGAAAGCGATAGCGACCGATCGATGGTTGAAGCAGCTCGAGCACAAGCAGACTCCTCCCATCCTCCCGTTCTTCTGAATGGGGGGTTGGGGGGTCTTTGCTTCGCTCCGCTTCCCTCTCTCAGGTTGAAACGGGAAAGAGCTAAATTCTGAGAATACGGGAGATCAGAAAAGATAGTTCTGAAACGATGAAAGGAAGAAGATCTACGAGGCTTAGATCTTCAGCTTCTTTCCCTTCCAAGTTTTCGGCGGCGGCGCAGCTTCATGGCATTGCGCCAGCGTTTCGAGCCAGGCGGCAAGACTAGCCGGTATAGGTTCGGTGCCATCGGCCCATGCCTCGACCAGAAGCAGGTCACATTCGAGCGTCGCGGCTAAGCCGACATCGGTCCAGTGCAAAGCCGAAAGACATTCATTGAACGTTCCGGCGTCATCCAAAACCCTTCTGTGGGTTTGTTATTCCTTATTGCCCCTGTCTAGCAACGAGAGAGCTTCGGCGAGCAGTCTTACTGCCCTCTCGCGGTCTTGGTCTTCGGCGACGAAAGACCGTTCCAGCCGCGCCAGAATTTCAACAGTCATGCTGCGCCCGTTCTCTACGGATGCAAGCTTTATCCGCTTCAATAGATCCGGCGGAACTCTGACGTGAAAGCTGGGGTGGTCTGACTTCGACATGCCGAACTTATGGCCGAAACCACCACAACCTGAAATGGTCCCACTAGTGGGGTAAATGTCCCACGCATGTCCCATATTCGATGTTATCCACAGCGAAACCGTGGATTTTGGGCGCAGTTGTTAATGCTTCATTAAGAATCGAACGCGCCACCATGGTTGACATGGCGTTTCGGACGATGTTCCTTTTATGTTCTAGTTTTTAAGCGTGGGCCTGGGAGGTGGACTTTGGCGGAAGTGAATACCGAAGACCCGGATGCTGTAGCTGGCAACTCGGTTGTAAAAGAGCTTCGCGTTGCAGAATTTCTTAAAATAATGGGGCAGCTAACCCGCGAGGAAAAGGTCCGCCTTATTCAGCGGTTTCGGGAGTGTCTGTCGCGCGAAGAAGCTGCAGCAAGCTGTCCCGCTTCTTCTTCGAGCTTTCGAGTAAGCGAATAATCTCCTCGGTCTCCGGCGACATCTCAACGCCGTAGAGCACATAGTAAAGACTGATCCCGGCTGCGTCGCACACCTTTATCAAGTTGTCGATCGTCGGGTCTTTCCCCCCTTTAATGAGGGAATTCACATAGCCAGGTGCCATGCCGGCGGCGAGCGATACCGCTCGCTGAGTCTTGTCTTTGGCTTTGATGCCTTCTTCGAGGCGCTTCTTCCAGTCGTCGGACATGACCGGAATATCCGCTATTTCGGACGTTTTCGCACGTCCTTCATAGAGGACGCTTGACGTATCCGCTATAGAGGATATAGTGGGCGACATGGCAAACGATCTCCTCACCGAAATTCGAGCCTTCCTCAACCGCTCCGGAATGGGGCGGTCCTATTTTGGCAAGGCGTCATGTGGAAACTCTGAACTCGTCGACCGCCTCGAATCTGGCGGAACCGTGACGCTCGTCACGGCAGAAAAGATCCGGGCGTTCATCGCTGAAAGGACAGCGGCGCAAACCTCCGGAGCGGCGGCATGACCGGGTTCATCTACGCCATAGAGTGCGCGAGCCGTATCAAGATCGGCTTTTCCAAGAGCCCTCTTAGACGGTTTACGAAGATCGTTTCGGATGCGCCACTTCATTGCGACTTCCTCGGCTGTTGGCCGGGTTCCGTGTCGGATGAGATGGAAATCCACGCCATGTTCAGCGACATCCGCGAACATGGAGAATGGTTCCTGGCCACCGACGAAGTTCGGTCGTTCATCGTTGATCGCGCCATCCAAATCGACATTGGCAAGCGCAAGAAGGACGGGGGCCAGCTCGCCGAACACCTCAGCGCCACTGGAACAACCGATGCGGCCCTAGCTGCGAAGGTCGGTTGCGACAGGTCGATGATCACCAAGATCAGAGCCGGGAAGGCCACTCCATCCCTGCCGCTCGCTCTTGCCATTACGCGGGAGACTGGCGTTCCGGTTGAGGCGCTTCTGCCTGCAGGAGCTGCAGCATGATCGAGTTCGAGCCAGACGCAGCGCCGGTCGCCAAAGTCAATTCCAAGTCGGAGAAGCCCGTGAACGTCACCACCATGACGGCAGACATCACCGATGTTGCCACCGTCGAGCAGCAGATAGAGCAGCACGCGCAAACCGTAGAACGCATCCAGCGTGAAGCGATTTACGAAATTGGTCGTGAGTTCTCTGCCATCCAAGACCTGCATCGCTATCGGCGAGGCGGGGAGGGGTTTCAGGAGTTCGTCGGGCGCCGGTTCCCCACCATGCCCATTCGCAGCATCTATCAGGCCGTTGAAGTCTTTAAGGGGCTCGACCCGGAATTGTGTGCAAATTTCGCACACATTTCTATCAGCGCACAGACCGAAATAGCCAAAGCTGAGCCCGATATTCAGGCCATCATCGCGGAACGCGTCGAGGCTGGCGAAGTTTTCACCGCCGCTCAGGTCAAGGAGATCAAGGCAAAGGCAGCGCAGGAGGCTATCACCCAGATCAACGCGGACGCAGAGCAGGCGCGCGGCGAACTGGCAGCGCTGAAAAAGCAGGTCGACGACAAGGACATCAAGTCCGCCGCCGAGGTTCGTGACCTCCAGCAGAACATCGCCGATCTGTCCGCCAAGCTCAAAGGCTACGAGGAACAGGTCGAGAAGTTCCAAAGGTCCTTGCCCAAGCCCGCCAAAGCGAAAGAGCAGGCAGCCGAAACCGGCGCTGTAGTGCTCGGCAGTGACGGCAAGTTCCATTCTGGCTCGTCTGCCGAACAGAAGCGGATGCACGACGCGTTCATGTTCGCCTTCGACAAGGCTCTGGACCTCACCGAAAACCCGCCGTCCCCAGATCGTGTCATTGCCGGTTGCCCAGATGGCGATCGCGCCCGTCTGGCCGAACTGTGCGTTGGCGCTGCCGACTACTTCATCAAGATAAGGGCCGCACTCCATGGCAAGTGAACTCGCTGACAAGAAGGTTGCAGAACTCATCTCGGAGTTCATCTCTGCGGAACTCAAAGCGCATGGCGAAACCAAGCCAGGCGCAATCGGCCCACTCATCAGAGCGAAGTATCCGGAAGCCGCCGCAACGTACGCTGCGGAATTGTTCGACGGAACCGTGTCGCGCAAGGCCGCAGCCCAACTCAAGAGCTGGTTCACCGTGAGCTTGGCAGGCGAGACGCAACTTTTCCTGCCAGGCATTCCGGTTGATGTGCTGGCGGAAATCCCGCCGACTATCACCGTGCCTGACGGCAAAAACGAGCCGCGCCACGTCCTCCTGAGCCGCGTAACGGTTGGGGAGTTCCGCGCCTGGGAACAGATGCTTTTCAAGCAGATCGAAGACGACAAGCGCAAGCACAAGGCTGCCCGGTACATCGTTGCCAAGATCAGCGGCCTTCCGGACGATGCATATTTGCGCGAAGCCTTCGGCGTTCTGGAGGCGGCTGAATAGTCATGTCCTCCGCTCGCGCCTCCGACATGCTCATTGCGATCTGGTCGTTCTGCGAACCGGAAGACCGTGAGGCTTTCGTGTCGTACTTGGTCACGACGGGCGTTGCGATCGCCGCATTTAATTCGCCGGAAACGGCAACGAAATCGGAGGGTGTTGAAGAAGGATGCGCTTCGTCTTCTCCGTGTCCAGATAGCGCTGAACACTTCAACACCGTGGCAAGCGCGCCCGCCGAGAGCGCGTCCGATGAAATCTCGGCAATCATTTCCCCTGACCCGCATCTTCCGTTGGGCGCGACGGCCGTCCAAGAACACCAAGTCCCGAAGCTTTCCGGCGCAAAAAGCGATGTTCCCCACGTCGTTGGTCAGGGCTGCGCCACGCAGGTACGACATTTCGGACATTCGGGACATGAGGATGCCAGCGCAGCGCAGGCCGGCAATGAGGCCGGAAGCGCAAGCGAGGCTACCGTCACCAATTCCAAGATCAATCCTCATTGCCAGCGTCCTGCTTCCTGCAGTTTGGCGCATTCCTTGGCGTCCTGCTCGAGCTGCGCGAACGCGGCGATGAAAAAGAGGATAGCGTAGATGAACACGCGCGAAGGGTGGTGGTTCCGGGCGAGCCACGAGCAACGGATGGCCCAGCTCGATGCCGCTATCAGTCTTGATATGACGGCACGCCAGCTTGCCTGGAACTGCGGCGGTACGGTTGGCTCTGTCGCTGAATTTGCCGCCCGCAATGGTCGCCGCTTCAACGGATATTCGGTGACGCAAATTGAAGCGCGCGCCACCGGCACAGCATCGATCACTCGACGCCGCACTGTCGCAAAGCTCAAGGCCGCATACATGGCCGGCGAACCAGTCGAAATGTGGGGTGCCCAATGATCCCGGCGTTTGCACTGGCCTCACTTGCCGCCGCCGTGAATTTCGAGGTCTGGCACCTCACGGGCAGCATCTTTCCCAAGTTCGTCTTCGGCGCCTGCACGGTCATGGCAATTCTCACTCTCATCAATGGGGTGACGGTATGAGCTGGGATTTTCACGTTGGGCAGAGGGTCGTTTGCGTCATTGGCGGAGGTCATGGCTACCATCCGGACGTAAAGTGCCTGACAGAGGGGCGCGTCTACACGATCAGGGCCATCAGGCTTAACCCAGAGACGGGAATTCTGAATGTGCACCTTGAGGAGATCGTCAACAGCGCACGCGACTGTCTCGAGGAGTATGGGGAGCCGTACTATAGCGCCTCACGCTTCCGCCCTGTCGTCCAGCGCGAGACCGACATCGAAGTTTTCCTCCGCATGCTCAATCCTTCCAAGCAGAGGGTGGACGCGTGATGTTCTTCGACCATTCCAATTCTCACGCATCGGTATGGGCCGCGATCGATCGCATCGCGTCAGACTATGACCTCACCGCCTCTGGCCTCGCCATTGAGCTCGGGATGCACCCTACCGCCTTCAATAAGTCGAAGCGGACGGGTCCTGGCGGGCGACTTCGCTGGCCTTCTTCCGAGACAATCGCGCGCATCCTGGCGCGGGTAGGGATGACGTTCTCCGAATTCGGTGCGCTGGTCGACGAGGTGGCAGCATGACCATGCTCTGGCTTCTCTCACTGATCGTAGCATTCGGAGCCGGCTGGGCCGGATCGCGCTATCGCGTCCGCAAGGCTCAGGCTCCCGGTGCTGTATCGCGAGACATGTCGGCGCCGTGGATGCCGTTTGCCGGCATCATTGACGCCGAGGTTATCGACGCGGCCGTGCGAGGTGACCTGTGATGCGAATGGGTCATTCGAGTTCGCCGGCCGCGCCTTCCAAAACGGAAGTTCAAGCTGCCCTGAAACACTCACTTCCCGGTGCAGTTTCAGGCGCATCTTTTACCTCCTTCATCCCTGCTTTCGATTTCCAGATGCCTGGCATGGTCTCTGGGTTTGCTGCCGGATCGACCGGCACAACCGCCGTGTTCGACCGTCACGAACCTAGCGCGGAGGCACTTCCCGATGACGGAAAAACAGAGGCGCGTCAGAGAAATCTCACGGCGCGAAGCGGAAATGTATCGAGTTGAAGCGATCCAAGCAGAGATGGCCTCAGCTATCCGCCTCCTTGGTGGTGACGGATCAGCCAAGGACCAAAACAGGAAGGCGGCCACAGCCACCGGCCTGTCGATAACCACCGTGGAGCGGCTGCGGTGGAAGAAGATCAAGCGACCATTCACGGACATCTCAGACGCGGTTCGCGAGGCCGTGAAGCGTCACAACGAGGGGAGCCTGAAACGTGCAGCGCACGAAGTATTCATCGCCCAACAGCAAGCAGCCGTCCTCCGGGCTCGGCTTGAAGAACTCGATCCGGCTTTCGCTGGGTCGTACCCTGGTCTTGACCGGCGGACAAATGCAGATGTGGGGGGCTGACCTCATCTCCAGAGCAAAGACAAACGACCCGCTGAAACTGCATTGGCGGGTCGGCTTCTACGGAATGATCGGGGCCGCCGCGGCCATCCTCATCGCGGTCTGCGCCTACGACGCCAGCGGAACAGCAATCAATGATCGACCGAAAATCCAGCGCGCCAAGGCGTGGTGAACAGGAGACGAGATGACAGCGACTGCAGGACATAACAGCAATGAACTGACGGAGAACGAGCGCAAGGCTCTGTTCTTCCATCACCTCCGCAAGCGCATGGAGCACAACGCCAACCTAGCGGAAATCAATGCCGAGAAGAAAGCCGACGCCAAGATCGCGCAGGCTGACGGGCAGGTAATCGGCGATATCGACTATGCCATCAAGGCTTTGAACGCCGACGACAAGGCCACGGTGACCGATCGCTTCATCGCGGCCGGTGAAATCCTTAGCTGGCTCGGCCTGACGCCCGGCTTCCAGTCCGACATGTTCCGCGACCGCGCGCCGGCCGTCGACCGGATCGAGAAGGACGGCGAACTAGCCGGCCTCGCGGGCAGGGACCCGAAATCCCCTTACGACACCGGCAGCAACGAAGACTTGGCTTGGATGCGCGGCTGGGACAACGGCCAGCAGATCATGCGCGACAACCTCGAAGCCGCGATGACGAAGCGCAACGCCGCCAAGTCCGGCGACGAATTGATCCAGGGCGGCGCAGACGACGGCGACCCGTTCGAAATGGAGGATGCCGCATGATGTCCACCTACGACCGCGTCAAGAAAATCATCGTCGAACACATCGGCGCCGATCCCGACAAGATCACGGAGGAAGCCAGCTTCGAGGACGATCTTGAAATGGACAGCCTCGACCGCGTCGAACTGGTGCAGGCTGCCGAGGCAGCATTCGGCGTCGAGATCGAAGATGACGAAGCCGAGGCCTTCCAGAAGGTCAGCGACGCCATCAAGTGCATCGATGGCAAGCAGACCGTGACTGCACGTCCCGCCACTGACAAGCTGGCAGATGCCGTGAGAGCTGCCAATGAACGCCTTGCTGCGCTTTCACCGGAAGAACAGAAGGCACATTGGCAGGCGCAGCGCGAAAGCTTCGTGCGCGGCCAAATTGACATGGGAAATGACAAGCAAGAGGCGGAGGCGCGCGCCGCCTATCGTAGCGGTGGTTGAGCGCGCCAAGCTTCCAGCACGTCTGTCTGACCACCTGTGAGTGGCCCGCCCGGAGCCTAATCCGGGCATCTCCCCCAATAAGGAGCGCTTCATGCCTCGCAGAAACTCATCCGAGTTGAGCAGTCGTTTTGCCAGTGCAGGCCTCTTGTCAGCCGCTGTTGTGTTCGTGCTGTTCATGACGGTGGTGAGATGAGCGGCTACGCCGAGTTCCTCTCCCGCAAGCGCATCATTGACCCGGCGACTGGTATTGCGCAGCGCGTCGAGCTCCCCGAGTTCCTGTTTCCGCATCAGCGCGACATTACGCAGTGGGCGCTGCGCCGCGGTCGTGCCGCAATCTTCGCCGGCACAGGCCTGGGCAAGACGCTGATGGAACTGGTCTGGGCTAACGAGGTCTCACGCCACACCCATAAGCCTGTCCTGCTTCTGGCGCCGCTCGCCGTTTCCCACCAGCATCAGCGCGAGGCATCGCAGTTCGGTATCGCGGCTCAGGTGGTGACGACGCGATCCGAAGGCGCGATCGACGTCACCAACTATCAGAAGCTCGACCGGTTCAATATCGATGAGTTCGGCGGTGTGGCGCTGGACGAAAGCTCCATCCTCAAGAGCACCGACGGCAAATACCGGAACAAGCTGATCGAGGATTGCGCCCAGGTGCCGTTTCGTCTGGCGGCCACCGCGACGCCGGCGCCGAACGACTTCATGGAATTGGGCAATCATGCCGAGTTCCTCGGCATCATGTCATATACGGACATGCTGGCGACGTTCTTCACCCACGACGGTGGAGATACGCAGAAGTGGCGGCTCAAGGGCCACGCCGAGGCCGAGTTCTGGAAGTGGACGGCTTCATGGGCGGTCATGCTCCGCAAACCGTCCGACCTCGGATATTCGGATGCCGGGTATGATCTGCCGCCGCTCAAGCGGCATCAGCATGTTGTCTCGGTCGACTATGCGCCAAGCATGGATACCGGGCTCTTGTTCCCGATCGAGGCGCGCACCCTGCAAGAGCGCATCGCGGCCCGGCGCGATACCGTCGAGGAACGGGTATCGATCGCATCCCAGAACACGCCTGCCGACCGCCCGTTCGTGTGGTGGTGCAACCTCAATTCCGAGAGCGAGGCGCTCGCCAAAGCCATTCCCGGTGCCGTCGAGGTTCGTGGCTCGGACGACGACGCGGCCAAGGAACGGAAACTGGAAGCGTTCACGGCAGGAGAAATCCGCGTCCTGATCACGAAACCATCGATAGCCGGCTTTGGGATGAACTGGCAGCACTGTGCCGATACCGGGTTCGTCGGGCTCAACGACAGCTTCGAGCAGATTTACCAGGCAGAACGCCGGTTCTGGCGTTTCGGCCAGAAGAAGCCCGTCAACGTCCATTTCATCGCGGCGGAGACAGAGGGCGCCGTCGTCGCCAACCTCAAGCGCAAGGAAGCCGACGCCGAGCGCATGGCCGCGGCAATGGTCATGCACATGGCTGACCTTTCGAGCGCGACAGTGCGCGGCATGGTCCGCGACCGGCCCGATTATGCCCCCACCAAACCCGTCATCCTTCCTGATTTTCTGAGGGCAGCATGAAACAGCACGAAAGCATCATGGCCGTCGATCAGGTGATTACACCTGACTATGCGATTTACCAGGGCGACGCCTGCGAACTGATCCGCGCCATTCCGGCCGGCAGCATCCATTTCGGCATCCACTCGCCGCCGTTCGAGGGGCTCTACCGGTTCAGCAACTTCGACCGGGATATCTCCAACAACGACGGCGATGGCTTCTGGCAGCACTATGCCTTCCTGATCCAGGAATTGCTGCGCGTCACCATGCCGGGCCGCATCCATGCCGTTCATTGCATGCAGCTTCCCACATCGAAGATCAGGCACGGCCATATCGGCATGCGTGATTTCCGCGGCGAGGTTGTCCGCGCCTACGAGGATGCGGGTTGGATCTTCCATTCCGAGGTCTGCATCTGGAAAGACCCCGTCGTCGCCCAGCAGCGCACCAAGTCAATCCGCCTCCTTCACAAGCAGATCGAGAAGGACAGCACGATCAGCGGGCAGGGGCTTGCAGACTACATGCTCATGTTCCGCAAGCCGGGCGACAACCCTGAGCCGGTCGCCGGCCGGTTCGATCGGTATGTCGGGTTCGGCAATGCGCCGGTGCCGGCCGAACTGCGCACCGACAAGGATATCGAGGCCGCCAAGCGCTGGTACTCGATCGAGGTCTGGCAACGCTACGCCTCGCCGGTCTGGATGGATATCAATCAGACCCGCACCCTGCAGTATCGCGGCGGGCGGGATGAGAAGGACGAACAGCACATTTCGCCGCTGCAACTCGACGTGATCGAGCGCTGCATCGAGCTTTGGAGCAACCCCAGCGACGTGGTGCTGACGCCGTTCCTCGGCATCGGCAGCGAGGTTTATGGCGCCGTAGCAGCCGGCCGCAAGGGCATCGGGTTCGAGCTCAAGCCGTCATACTTTCGGCAGGCCGTTCGCAACCTGGCCGAACTGTCAGAGGCCAAGACCGACAACCTCTTTCAGATCGAGGCCGCCGAATGAGCATCATCCTCGGTCTCGACATTGCCACCACCACCGGCTTTGCCTGGTATGAGCCCGGCCAGTCGCTGTCATCGATCAAGACCGGCCTTATCAAGGCAGAAGGCGACAGCCCGGAAGAAAAGGCAGCTTCGCTCGCCGATCAGCTACGCGTGATGCTCAAGGATGATCGCCCCGGCTTCGTGGCCATCGAGGAGCCGCTACGCAACATCAAGGCCTATAAGAAGACGATCCAGACGCTTTACGGCCCGAAGGTCGTTCACACTGTCAACCCAAACCAGATGCTTCTGCCGGGGCTCATCGGCGCCGCTGTTGGTATCACCAGCGCGTATCGCCTGCCGTGGCAGACAATCCCCTCGGCTACTTGGCGGAAGTTCTTCTTCGGCACCGGCTTCAAGCCTCCGATCAAGATAGTTGAGAAAGAGGGCGAAGACCCAACCGAGGAAAAGCAATGGAAGAAGGCCGCCGTTGATCGCTGCCGAATGCTGCGGATCATGGTGAGAAACGCGGATGCTGCCGAAGCAGTCGGGATCGCGATGGCTGGAGAGGCTTGCCAGCGGTTCAAGTCATTGCAGGCGAGGAGGGCGGCTTGAACCATGTGGCTCTATGTCCCGAACACCTCAACATCCTCTCCATCTGCACCGGCGGCGGAGGACTTGATCTCGGCGTCGAGTTGGCAATTCCATGCGCTCGAACGGTCTGCATGGTCGAGAGGGAAGCCTACGCAGTCGCGCAACTGGTTTCAGCGATGGAAGAGGGGCTTATGGCTCCAGCGCCTATTTGGAGCGATGCCACATCCTTCGATGGCCGACGCTGGCGTGGATGCGTGGACGGCCTCATTGGCGGCATCCCGTGCCAGCCTCATAGCCTCGCCGGCAAACGTGAAGGCTCCGACGACGAGCGCGACCTCTGGTCAACAGCCCGTCGCATCATCGTCCAGTCCGGCGCATGGTTCGTCCTCATCGAAAACGTCACAGGTATGCTCTCGGCGAAGCCCGGCCTCGATCCGGGCGCGCTACGGGTCTGGCGTGACCTACAGAGATTGGGTTTCGACGTTGAGGGAGGATTGTTCACGGCGGCAGAGGTCGGCGCGAGCCACGAAAGAGAACGCGTCTTCATCCTCGCTGTGGCCGACGGCAACCACCAGCAATGGCGGAGACAACACCAATTCATTGGCGGTGAAGGAGCGCGGGCACGGAAACAATCTGGTGGGGATTGCATCGGCATTTCAGGCGTCGGCCTGGCCGACGCCTACTGCGAACGACTGGAAGGGCAGCGGCCCGACGCTGGAGCGTGCGGACGGCAAGATGCGGGGCGACCGGCTGGACTATGCGACGGAACAGCTTTGGTCGACGCCGCGAGCGTCGGACGGCGAGAAGGGCGGGCCGAACCAAGCCTTCGGCGCGGGGGGCATACCTCTGCCTGCCCAGACGGCGCAATGGGCAACGCCATCGGTCGCGGACACAACGGGCGGGCGAATGACCAGATCGGGGGATCGCGCAGACGATCCCCTGCTCAAGGGGCAGTCCGCAGCCCTCTCTTCCCGCCTCCACCCGATGCTCTATCCAGTTGGGCAGGTGTCCTCGCATCCGCGCCGGAGCTTGAACCCGCTGTTCGTCGAGTGGCTGATGGGCTGGCCTCCCGGCTGGACATTGCTCGCGTGGACCGACTTCGCCTGCTCGGCAACGGCGTTGTTCCACTGGAAGCAGCGTATGCGGTTCGCACTCTCGCAACTCGCCTCGCCGCAAGCGGCTCCGCCGGCGCAACTCGCCTTGTTCGGATGATGGAGATTGCCGGGTGAAACACGTCAGAGAGTTGACCGACCAAGACCTGCGGGTCGCCCTCGAACGGAATGCGACGAAAATCGCTGAGGTGACGATGGCGTTGCTCGAACTGCGAGAGCATGTCGAGACTGCGCCAGTCCTCCTTGAGAGCGCAATCATCCAGCGGATAGACGCCATCTTGCTCGGAGGCGCACAATCATGAACGTGCCCTACAGCTCCCAAGATTTCCGCCCCGCGCTTCCCGATGCCATTGAGGCCGAGCAGGCGTTGCTTGGCGCCATCCTCATCAGCGCCGATGCCTATTGGCGTGTGGCCGGGTTCCTGAAGCCGCAACACTTCCATGAGCAACTGCACGGCCAGCTATACGAAACCATCGGAACGCTCATAGCCGAGGGCAGGGCGGCAACACCAATCACGGTGAAGCCCTATCTGCCGGCCGATCGCATGGTCGGCGAAATGACCCTGTTCGAATACATCGTCCGTCTTACCTCCGAGGCTGTCACTGTTTCCGGCGCCTATGACTTTGCCCGCGCCATCATCGAAATGTGGGCCAGGCATCAACTTATCGGCGTCGCTCAGGATCTCGACACTCTGGCGCGCAACATGCCGATCGACATGACGCCGGAGAAGATCATCGCATCGTCAGCCGACCAGCTGACCCGGATTGCGCAGGAAGGCAACGAGCGCGCCGGTGCCACGAAATACGGTGTGCTGCTGCCCAATGCCGTCAGCAAGGCAGCCCAGGCCAGCACCGACACCGCAGCGCGCATTCCGTGGTTCCTTCCCGAGATCACCGAGGCGCTGGGAGACATCCGCCGCGGCAACCTGATAGGCCTGATGTCGGATTCGGGCGGCGGCAAAACCTCGTTTTCGCTCCAGCAGTGCCGGCACGCCGCGTCCAAGGGGTTCCGCAGCGCGTTCTTCTCGATCGAGATCACCGAGGAGGAATCCGCGCTGCAAGCCGCGGCACAGCAAAGCCAAATCAGCCTCGGCCGGATCGACGCCTACACCCTCAATTCCAAGGAGGCGGCCGATCTGGAGACCGAGATGTCGAAGGCGGTCGACCTGCCGTTCTACATCGTCGGGTTCGGCGAGTGCTCCCTGTCCGACATTCGCATCAAGGCCGAGGCGATGGTGAAGAGCCAGGGGCTCGATCTGATCGTCATCGACCATGCCAAGATGATCACCCTGCCCAATCCCAAGGACATGTTCGCCGAGCGTATCAACGCGCTCTATCGCGGGCTCAAGGCGCTGGCCAAGTCGCTGAACATCGGGATCGTTATCCTCATCCAGCGCAATGACGACTGGAAGCAGCGGTGGCGGGCTGGTTCTGAACTCCGCCCAGTCATGGGCGACGCCTACGGCGGCGGCTCGATCAAGCAGAGCCTCGACGTCTGGTTCTCGCTCTATCGACCGGAGCCGCTTTATCGCGAGCTCATCCCCACCATGCCGCCCGAGTACCTGAGCAAAGCGCAGAAAGAAGAGGGCAAAAAGACCCGCAAGGAAGAGATGATCCAAAAGCTCGAGCAGTGCAGGGGCCGCGCCTGGGTCATCAATCATAAGCGCCGGCGCGGCGAGCCCGGTCGGTCACCAGAAATCGCGTTCGACGGGGAATACACGATGTTCAAGTCGGCTGGCGCTGAGTTGCCGCCGGCATTCGAAGGCTTCGAGGGGTTCTGATGGCCGACTTCCTCCCAGAATATCGCTACCTGCCATGGAAGGGCGGCTATCGGCCCATGTTTCGGCTGTTCACGTCAGACCGGTGGAAGCTGGTGCGCAAGGACGGCGAGCCCGTCAGTTGCAACACCGCCAGCCAGGCGCTTGCCGAAGCCAAGGAATGCGTGCGGCGCATCCTCAATCCCGAGATCAGGGCGGAGACGGCCGACACCGATCCCGCAATCCCCGACTTCCTCGACAGCGATGAATGGCGCCGTGAGCGAGCCGCACGGACGGCCGAGGAGCAGCAGGAGGCATTCGGCACGATCTTCGTCAGAAGCAAGCCGGTGACGATCGAGTACGTGAAGAGGAGGGCAAGAGTCTGATGCCAGCTTATCGAAGCTCAGCAGAGGCAGAAGTCCGAGATGCCGTCGTGGCCCGCATCCGCGAGCGGCGGCCCAATGCTCGCATCATCCATGAGATCAATGTCAGCACCTACGGGCCGAACCGGATCGACGTGCTGGCAGTGGACCGGGCAGAAATCATCTCGGTTGAGATCAAGTCGGCCAAGGACAAGCTGGACCGGCTGCCGGCGCAAATCGAATCCATGAACCGTGTCGCGCATCACGTCGTCGCGGCGCTGCACGAAAAGTTCCTTGTCGAGCAGGAAACCAATCAATGGGCGGCTCACTATGAGCGAGACGGCAAATTCTATCTTCGGCGCGTCCCAGACGGGATAAAAGACGCTGAGGTGTGGGTATATCCCGAGATACGTCGGGCTATGCCGATCGCCGAACACGATGGCTTGGCGCGCTGGCGTTTCCCCGACCAGAGGGTTGAGACCTCCTTGCCATCGGCGGCGCTCGATATGTTGTGGCGCGATGAACTCTATGAGCTTTGCGGGATGTTCCGCATCTCGGCAACCCGCCGCTCGAATATGTCGGAAATGATGGCGGCGCTTCGCTGGAACTGTACCGGCAAGGATCTCACGCGCGGCGTCTGCTGGATGTTGCGGGCGCGACGATGTGTGGAGGCCGACCCCGAGATTGTCGAGAGGATCGCTGCATGACCCTCGCCGTCTCCTCCAAGCACACCATGGCCGGAGCCCAGCGCGTCGTTGTCGATGACGGGTTCCGGTTGAAGCGTCTGTATCGCAGGCAAAGGGTTACTCTCTTGTCTCTCCGCTGGCTGGCGGCACAGGAAGCTCTAGGCAGGACAGCCGCCGCCGTCGAGGCGATTGAACAGCCAGACGAGCCAGAGGACAACGGGCCGAATCCTGAAGAGATCATTGCTGCCGTCGCCGCAGAGCATGGCGTCGAAGTGCGCGGTATCCTGTCCACTTCACTCCGGAGCGATATCGTTGCCGCGAGAGGTGATGCCGTTGCTGCCGTCTACCTCAACTGCCAGATCGACGGCCGGCGCTACACCCTGACTGAGTTGGGGCGCGTATTCGGCTTTGATCGCACCGCAGTGCGCCGCATGCTCCAGAAGAGGGGGCTCAAATGAATAGGCCACACTTGCATTGCCCAACCTGCGGCCAACCAACCCGGCATGATGACTTAGAAGGTGTCATCATCGACCGCGGCCTGACGAGGTCGCAGGCAGAAATCCTGCGCGCTATCGTCGGCGCCAAAGGGCGAACCGTGACGCACGACCATATCCTCGACGCGCTTTACCGGGACGATCCCGACGGCGGCCCGGAGTATGCTCGGACCATCGTCACAGTCTTCATCAGCCAGTTGCGGAAAAAGCTGGCCGGCACCGGCATCGATATCATGACGGTGTGGGGCGTTGGCTATCGGCTGGACGCGGCAAAGGCAAGGCTACCACGATGAGCCGACCTAAGGGCCAACTCGACGCATTGCTCGACGGGCTGGGCATCCGACTGGTGCCGATCTACCGCCGGCGTGAGGCTGCGCAGAGCCATGCCCGCGGTACGATGCATGAGATCCGGAATGAATACGGCGACGGTCATCTGATCTTCGTGCTCCGCTGCATCAAGCAGACCAAGAACAACCGGGATGAGCTCTGGTCGGAGACGATCGGCGCCATATCCGACATTCTGATCCAGCGGCCGGATTGGGCACTGGAGCGCGCCGGGGACGTGCTGGAAGCCTTCGACCAGATACCCCTTGGCGTGTTGCGCGGGGAAGCCGTAGCCCGTCGTCCCTGGCCGGTGCGCGCCTCCCTGCGAATGCTTATCTACAAGAGCCTTGAATCCATCCTCGATGAACCGGAGCAACGCCTTGCAGTATGATTATACCGAAGCCGCGGCGCTCGCCGATCTGATCACCATCGTGAAGGCTCGCTTCATCGAGGCGGCTGACACCATCGCGCATATGGACGTGAGGCAGTTGAGGCCGGCAAAGGTCCGATCTCTGTGGCCAGCGCTGCAGGTCGAGACCGTCGGCGTCGGCGGCCATCATCCCGGCTATGGCATCAACGGCAACCATGTCCCGTATCGCCCATCCAGCAAGGCCATATCGCGCGCCGAGGAAGTCATGTACGGTTGGCTGATCGACTATGCCGGCGACGATGAAAGCCGCATCCTGCTCGGCAACTGGTCGATGTGCATGGCGGCACCACGTCTGGCCGGTTCATTCCGCCAGTTCTGCAAGAAAACGGGCCGTTCGCGTAGTACGGCAGATCGCCGCCTAGACGATGCATTCGAACGCGTTGCGCGTCAAATCCTTAAAAATGCTCAATCGTTACAAGGCCCTAGCTGGTCGAGGGTGGTGCCAATGATGCCAAATCAGCGTATAGATTTGGATAACCTGGCCACAGTCACACACTGGATGGCCGACGACGCCAAGCCGACCCATCGAGCGGACCTGCTAGAGCCGATGTTGGGGCAGCGCAAGGCAGCATAACCCAGAGAGTTTTGCAGGGCAGGGGAAATGGTGGCCGTAATTCCATCCACTCCCAACGGCTGGGTAGCCTCCCTCCCTGCAACCAGTTCCCGGCCGTGCGGGTAATCGCGGCAAATCCAACCGAAAGGAACCCTGATGGTTCGAACCTTCCGAAGTCTCTTCTTCGGCGGCCTCGCCATGCTTGCGGCTGCCATCATCTTCAGCATGCCGGCATCTGCCGTCAGTCGCGACACCGGCATCTATAACCTGACCTATGAGCCGCCGGGCTATATCGTGCCGGACCTCATGAAGGTCGCCGCGATCAATCCCGAGCGCGAGGCCGTGCCCAAGCCCGGAGATGCTCCATTTGATCTCGTTTACACTCGTTCGAACCAGTCGCTGACCGCCTGGCGCATCGCCGTCGATGCTTACTCGCACATCGATCCGCACATTGCGCAGGCATAAGTCTTAAAAGGCCGTCGTCCTACAGCGGGCGGCGGCCACCGGCCCAAGCATGTCCATTTCTGCTCCCTCAACCGAGGGCGAAGATATGCACATCGAATTGCCCGCCAGCGCTTCCTCACCCTATGAGCCAGATGGTCAGCGGTTAGCCAGTGCGGGCAAGCCTATAGGCGACGGGCGCTGCGGCCCGTCCTGATCCCTACATCAGCAAAGAGCGGAGAGCGCGCGGGCTAGGAGTACGGCTCAAGCCGATGGAGAAGGGCGCGGCAGGCAAGGGCGGTTCTAACGTCAGCCCCGCGCTTCTTCATATCAACGACCGAGTTTGCGGATATGCCAAGAAGGCGCGCGCACTCGGCATCGGAGCGGCCAAGGCCCGCCGACTTCATGTCAGCGAGCCAGCGGGTGAAGGCGTCAGGGGTCATTTCAAATACTCCTGAATGCGCTTTGCTTCAGAGTCGAACTGAGCCGCGCTGTTGCGATACTCTTGGTATCTGTCGAGCGCGTGGAGCGCATCTAGGAACCGACGCTTCTTCTTCAGCCCGATGTAGTCTTTGCGCTTTTGGCTTGCCCATTCGCGGAAGCGGTCGCGCTCAGCGCGGACCCTTGCGAGGTCCGCCTTATATTGAGCTTTGACTTCGGGGCTCATGCGGCCTCCAGCTCTTCGCAGAAGGCCACAAACTGATCTTCTGGCATCTTGGCCATCAGCGCATCGAGAGTGGCAGAGAGAACGATATCTGCCTCGGCGCGGGTGTCCACGATCAACTTCGTAGCCATGTCCTTGAGCATCGCGACGTTGAGTTTGCTGACCTTGGCGTTGAGTTTCTGCTGAGCGGTCATGTCGATCTCCCTTGTTGTTGAGATCAATCTATCCAAGTAACTTGTATGTGTCAACATCAAAATACAAGATAGTTGGATAAAAGTGGCGCATGGCATACAGGCAGCTTGTAACGGGGCTGACGAAGACCTGGTAGGCAGCCGGCCCAATGGGCGTCGAGTAGGGCGGACAATCCCGGCATTTGAATTCGCCGCCGGAAATCAAACGGAAATCAAACATGGCAGGCAAATCGCGCGGAGGGCATCGCCCAGGCGCAGGAAGGCCGTCAGGGGCGCGATCGAGGGCGACGGCGGCACACAAGGCCACGCTATCCGACCTTGCCCGTGCGCATACGTCCACGGCCCTGCAGGTGCTGGTTAATGTCGCCAAGGACGGTGAGAGCGAAAGTGCTCGGGTTGCGGCAGCCAATGCCTTGCTTGACCGAGCCTATGGAAAGCCTCGCCAGTCTCATGAGCATTCCGGCCCCAACGGCGGCCCCATCACGTCCGTGGACCTGACCAAGTTGAGTGGTGATGAACTCGCGCAGCTCGAATCCATCTTCGGTCCGCTTGCCGGATCCGGCGACGATGATGCGCCTGATCAGGGCGGAGAAGGCGCGTAGGGCGGCAGAGGCTGAACGGGAGCGTATAGCCAAGGATGCCGAGCGTATCCGCGCGCGGTGTCAGTCATCACTGGCGGCATTCGTCCGAGAAGCCTGGCATGTCCTTGAACCTGGCAGCGACTATGTTCACGGCTGGCATATCGATGCGATCTGCACACACCTCGAGGCCATAACCGAAGGGCGGATCAACCGGCTTCTGATCAACGTGCCGCCGGGCACGATGAAGTCTCTGATTGTCTCGGTGTTCTGGCCAGCGTGGGAATGGGGTCCGCGTGGCCTTTCCTGGATGCGCTACCTGACGACCTCCTACTCGGAGAACTACGTCAAGCGCGACAGCCGGCGCATGCGCGACCTGGTGTCTAGCGAATGGTATCGGTCGCTCTGGCCCGAGGTTGCCCTTGTCCGTTCGGGCGAGGCGTCATTCGCCAACTCGGCAACGGGGTTTCGTGAAGGTGTCCCTTTCGCTAGCCTCACCGGCGGCCGTGGTCACCGTGTCCTAATCGATGACCCGCATTCGACCGAAACTGCTGAAAGCCCGGCCGAGCGCCAGCGGACGACGCGCATCTTCCGCGAGTCCGTGCCGTCTCGTCTGGTCGACCCGAAGACCTCGGCCATTGTCGTCATCATGCAGCGGCTGCACGAAGATGACGTCTCTGGCCAGTGCATCAAGCTCGGGCTTGGGTATGAGCATCTTATGCTCCCCATGGAGTTCGAGCCTGAACGCCGGTGCCGGACGGTGATCGGTTTCACCGACCCTCGCACATACGAAACCGAACTGCTGTTTCCAGAGAGGTTCCCGCGTGAGGTTGTGGATCGCGATAAGAAGCCTATGGGCTCTTACGCTGTGGCTGGCCAGTTCCAACAGCGTCCTGTTCCTCGAGAGGGCGGCCTGTTCAAACGGGAATGGTTCGAGGGTAAATTCATCTCAGTGGCACCAGCCGGCACCAAATGGGTCCGACATTGGGACTTGGCGGCAACGGCCAAGGCCACGGCTGCGCGGACCGCCGGCGTCAAGCTTGGCAGGACGCCTGACGGTAGGTTCATCGTCGGGCATGTCGTGAAGACGCAGGCCGAAGGCAATGAGGTCCGCAAAGTGATCAAGGCCACGGCCGAGGCCGACGGCAAGGATGTCGAAATCAGCCTCCCGCAAGACCCTGGACAGGCTGGCAAGGTGCAGGCCAAGGACTTCGTCGCCATGCTCGCCGGCTTTGTCGTGAAGGCCGAGCCGGAAACAGGCGACAAAGTCACCAGAGCCGAACCGTTCTCCGCTCAGTGCGAGGCCGGCAACGTCTTCATCGTCCTCGGTGATTGGAACGCCGACTACATCGACGAGCTCTGCCTGTTCCCGGGCGGCTCGTTCAAGGACCAGGTCGACGCATCGTCCGGAGCATTCGGGCGGCTATTGAAGCCTAGAGCATCCACCAGCACCGCAACTGTTTCAGGGCTATATTGATGACGGACGCGGTAGACACCAGACATCCAGACTGGACCGAGCGCGCCGAAGAATGGCGGCTCATGCGGGACAGCAACCGCGGCGAGACGGCAATCAAGGACGCCGGGAAGGTCTATCTCCCGCAGCCGTCCGGTTTCGCAAAGCAGGCAGACGGCGGTGTTGCGCTCTATGCCGCCTACCAGAAGCGTGCGCAGTTCGCCGAGATCGTTTTGCCGGCTGTCATGGCAATGGTTGGCGTCATCCACCAGGCCGAGATCAAGGTCGTCATCCCCGACAGTATGGCAAAGCTCTGGGAACGCGCCACGGCTGACGGGTTGCCACTTGAGGCCTTCCACCGCCGGATCACCGCCGAACTGCTCCTGATGGGGCGCTATGCCGTTCTGGTCGACGCCCCGAGTTCCGGCGACCTTCCTTGGCTGGCCGGCTATCAGGCGGAATCGCTGATCAACTGGGCCGAAGACCGCTCCATGTTCGTGCTCAATGAGAGCGGGCTGGTACGCAACGGCTTCGAATGGACCGACAGAAAGCAGTATCTGGCGCTGCTCCTTGAGAACGGGAAGTATGTCGGTCGCCGGTATGATGGCGACGGCAATCCGATCAAAGACAAGGAAGGCGAGCCGACTACCGCCAAGGGCGACAACCTCACGGAAATCCCTATCGTTGTCATGGGGCCGCGCGACCTATCACTGAAGCCTGAAACACCGCCATGCATCGGCATCGCGCGTTCGGCCGTCTCGATGTACCAGCTTTCGGCAGATTACCGCTGGCAACTGTTCATGACCGGCCAGGAGACGTTCGTCGTCATCAATGGCGAAGCGCCGGAAACTGTTGGCGCTGGCGTGGTGATCTCTCTGCAAGGCAATGGCGAAGGCAAGCAGCCAGACGCCAAGTATGTCGGCCCTGCCGGAACGGGCATTGCAGCTCACCGCGTGGCCATTACCGACGAACAGCAGAACGCAGCCAATGCCGGTGCCCGCCTGTTCAACAGCGGCCAGAAGACGGCCGAGAGCGGCGATGCGCTGCGCATCCGGTACACCTCGGAGACCGCTTCGCTGATCAGCGTTGCCCATGCCAGTTGTGCCGGGCTTGAAAAGGCTCTCCGCTACGCCGGCCGCATGATGGGCCTCGGCGAAACCGAGATCGGCAACATCGTCGTCACGCCGCCCAAGACACTGGTCGAGCGCACGATAACGCCGCAGCAGATGACCGCGATCATGGGGCTCTGGGAAAAGGGCCTGATCAGCGGCGAGACGGCCTATGAGAACCTGCAGGCCGGCAACGTCGCCAGCGCGGAACGCGATTGGGCCGAAGAACAGGACATGATCGCCAAGGAGCAGCTTGGAGCGGCTGCCGACCAAATGGCGGCAATGACGCCGCCCGACGTCACGCCCGCCGCAAAGTAGGGATCGCAAATGGCAACCCGCAAACAGGCTGCTAAGGCGGCCCCAAAGCCAGCTAAGCAGAAGACGCCTCAGCGTTCCGCATCGAAGGCCAAGGCAGTTGAAGTGGCGCCGTCAGCGCCGCGCACCGAAGAACACATGAGCATCCGCAAGATCAGCAACGGCTATGTCGTGCGGGAATCGTGGACCGAGGGCAAGGGCGCGAGCTCCAAGTATCTGGAGCGCGAGACTTTCACCAAAACCAAGCCGACCATCAAGATCTGATCGGCATCTCAACGCCCGGCAGTGACCGGGCCAATCATGGAGCAAGCCAGTGGCTTTGAAAGCTATTCTGGACAGCCTCGATAGTGTCGACGCTGCCCTGCATGACCACTACAAGGAAGTCGACGGCAAGTTCGTCCTGCAGATCGACGGCGTCAGGGATCATCCCGAAACGCAGGCTCTCAAGGCCGCGCTCGAGCGGGTCCGCAAGGAAAAGAAAGACCTGGTTACCGAGCATGAGGAGGCAGTGGCTCGCCTTGAAGGCCTGCCGGATGACTTCGATGCCGATGCCTATGAGGCGCTGCGCGCCGCGGCTGATGGCAAAGAGCCTGGTAAATCCGACGACCGGCTCGTCCAGGTCCGTGAGCAGTTGGAACGCAAGCACGCCGATGCGATCGGCAAGAAAGACACCGAGATCGCCAAGCTGCGCGGCACCATCGAGCGCCTGACCATCGACGACGGTCTGTCCCGCGCCATGGATGACGCCAATATCGACGCCAAGCACAAGAAGAAGCTGGCGCCGTATCTGAAGGCCATCGGCAAGATCAAGCTGGAAGAGGGCGACGACGGCTTCTCCGCTCAGGTCGATACCGACATGGGTCCTGTCTCGCTCGCCAAGTTCGTTTCGGACTGGGCCGGTTCCGACGATGGCAAGGAATATGTAGGCAAGCCCAAGGGCCTCGACACCAAGGGATCTGATGGCCGTCACGTCGACGTCAACCCGTGGGCCAAGGACACCGCCAACCTCACCAAGCAGGGCGAGGTCGTACGTGCCGATCCCGGCAAGGCCCGCCGCATGATGGCAGCTGCTGGCCTCTCCGAAGCACAGATCAATCAGCGGCTCAACGCCGCCTGACACTCGCGGGCAGTGCTCGCACAAACCCGCAGCCGTGCCAGTGGCCGGCTGATTTCACTTTGAAACCAGCCAAACACAGGAGATTCCCCAATGGCCGGTACCAAAATCGCGGACGTGATCGTCCCGTCCGTCTTCAATCCGTACGTCATCGAGCGCACCGCCGCTCTTTCGGCTCTTTACCAGTCCGGCATCATCGCGACCGTTCCCGGCCTCGACGTGCTCGGCGCCAAGGGCGGCACGACCATCGCCATGCCGTTCTGGCAGGACCTGACCGGTGCCGACGAGGTGCTGTCCGACTCCGGAGCTCTGACCGTCAACAAGATCCAGGCCGATCAGGACGTTGCAGTCCTCCATACCCGCGGCAAGGCCTGGGGCGTCAACGATCTGGCCAAGGCGCTGTCGGGTGACGACCCCATGGCTGCGATCGGCGACCTCGTGGCCGCCTACTGGGCACGTCGCTGGCAGGACCTGACCATCGCCACGCTCAAGGGCGTGTTCGCGGCCTCGTCCATGTCCGGCAACGTCCATGACATCAGCGGCGGGACCGGTGGGGCTGCGGTCATCGGCGGCGATGCCGTCGTGGATGCGCTCTACAAGCTCGGCGATGCCGCTGGCGGCCTGACCGGCTTTGCGATGCACTCCAACACCGTCGCCACGCTGGTCAAGCAGGGTCTCATCGACTTCCGCCCCGACGCCGAAGGCAACCCGACGCTGCCCTACTACATGGGCAAGCGCGTCATCGTGGACGATGCCATGCCGGTCGCTTCCGGTGTCTACACCTCGTACCTGTTCGGCGCCGGTGCGCTCGGCCTGGGCGAGGGTAACGCGCCGGTCCCGACCGAGACCGACCGTGACAGCCTCGCCGGCGAAGACATCCTGATCAACCGCCGTCACTTCGTGCTTCATCCCCGCGGCGTGAAGTGGAAGGGCACCAAGGCCGGTACGTCCCCGACCAATGCCGAGCTTGGCACCAGCAACGCCTGGGAGCGCGTCTACGAGGCCAAGAACGTCCGCATGGTGCAGTTCAAGCACCGCAACGTCGCGGCCTAACCAGACAGGGCGGGGCTTCCGGTCCCGCCCATCCCCTTCACCAGACATAGGAGGCCGATATGGCTATCCCTGAAATTCAGCGCGGCAAGATCGGTTCGCGCTCGCAGCGCAAGGCATTCGCCACGGCGGAAGCGCTTGCGTCCTATGCCGTGGCTGCGCTGCCGGATGCGGCCAAGAGCGCTGGGCAGATGGTCTATTGCTCGAACGGTGCATCGGGCCAGCCATGCCTTGCCTATTCCAATGGCACATCGTGGCTGCGCATTACGCTCGGCACCGCCGTCTCGGCTACGTAAGGAGGGCCAGATGGGTCTCGCATCATTCAACCGCATGCGCCGGGAAATGGCGGAAAAGGCCAAGGGCGATCCCCTCGACCACGACCATGACGGCAAGAAGGGCGGCTCGACCAAGCAGGAGCCGAGCACGGAACTTTCCGAACTCCGCGCTGCATATCAGGCCAAGCTCGGCAAGAAGCCGTTCGGTGGCTGGGATGCCGAGACGCTGAAGGCGAAGATCGCAGAGGCGGCCGGCGCGTGAGCAATGTCGTCAAGTTTGAGCCGATCGAAGTCGGCGACGATTTCCGGTTTGACCCGGACGAGATCCTCGAGACCGCCAAAGGGCAGGGGTTCCAGACCATCGCCATCCTCGGCCAACTTGAAGACGGAACGTTCTGGGTCAGTGGCAGTGCAAATGCTGGCGAAACGCTCGTTCTCATGGAGCGAGCCAAGCGCCAGATCGTATTCGGCGAGGACTGAACTATGCCACTCACCATCACGCCCGGCGCATCCGATACCGACAGCTACGTCGATGTTGATGCCTTCAAGACCTATTGCGAGCGCATCGGCTATGACGTGACCGGTAAGGCCGACACCGATTTGGAACAGGCGCTTCGCCGCGGCACGCGTGGGCTGGATGGCATCTACGGGCAGCGTTTCATCGGCTCACCAACATCTGCCGATCAGGCGCTTGAATGGCCGCGCACAGGGGCTGCGTGGCGCGGTTCCGACATCCCGGGCGACATTGTGCCCCAGAAGGTCAAAGACGCTGCCTGTGAGGCTGCCTGGCGGGAATTGACGGTGCCTGGTTCGCTGTCTCCCGATCAGGAGCGCGGCGGCCGGATCAAGCGCAAGCGCGAAAAGGTCGAAGGCGCCATTGATGAAGAAACCGAGTGGATGGATGGCGCGCCGGCCGAAACCACGTTCAGCGCCATCGAAGGGCTGCTGTCCGGTCTGATCACGCGCAAGGCTGGCGGCACGACATTCGGCTTCGTGGCGAGGGCATAGGCCAATGGCTGACCGCTACGCGCCCAAGCAAGCCACGGCAACGCGGCTGCTGAAGAAGTGGAAGCAGGGTGTCGTTCAGCTTAGGCGCATCGTTCCCGGCGTTCGCCCACCTGACCTTCCATCCTGGGATCCGGACCCAGAAGGAGAGCCGGTAACCTACGAGCTCGCAGCCACGGTCAAACGCCTCCACCAGCGCTATGAGAACGGCGTCCTAATCGTCCAGACCGGCGACATGGTGACGTTTGCGGTGCCGGAGGTTGTGCCTGTCCTGACCGATCTGCTCGTCATCGACGGTGCCGAGCGTGTCATCACCAATCTGACGCCAATCCCGCCGGCAGGAACTGTCGTGGCCTACAGGGCTTGGTGTGCGGCTTAGGAGATCAATATGAACCGACGTGCATTCCTCGGGGCCATCGGCCTCGCTCCCGTTGCTGCGGTCGCTTCCGTGGCGAAGCCTGCTTACGCCTCTGGCGGATATGTCGGCGAGCGGGGCCCGGAGGCCATTGTACCGCTGAAGCGGAAGGCTGCTACCGCCTCGCTTGGGTTTAAGGTCGACACTGAAGAGATGCGCCGCAGCATCAACGAGATGGTCAAGCAGGCCGTGGACGATTGCATGGCTTCCTCCCGCACATCGAAGGCAGAAGCCGCGAGGATGATCATTAGGCGCATGGCCGTCTAACCAGCCATGCTGAAACGCCTCACTCCCCGCGAGCAGTTCGAGCAACTGGTCGCCAACTTCGAGCCGCTGATCCGCAAGGCGTTCGAGGATGCTATCGAGGATATCAAATCGCGGGCAGAGATCGGGCGGATCGTCGAGCGATTGGAGCGCCGCGACATTGATGGCACCATGAAGGCGCTGCACCTCGATCCGGCTGCTTTCCGACCGCTCGACACAGCCATTTCCAACACCTTCAACGGCGGTGGCGTGGCAACGACGGGCAGGCTTCCGCCGCTCCGAGAGCCTGGTGGCGGACAGGTCATCATCCGTTTTGACACGCGCAACGTGCGCGCCGAAGACTGGCTGCGCGACCACTCCGGCCAACTCATAACCAATATCGTGGATGACCAGCGCATCGCGATCCGCACGGCAATGGTGAGCGGGTTGGAGCGTGGCCTAAATCCCCGCTCGACGGCCTTGGACATAGTTGGCCGCATCAACCGCGTTTCTGGGGTCCGAGAAGGCGGCATCATCGGTCTGACCGCGCAGCAAGAGCGGTTCGCGGCCTCATACCTTGAGGATTTACTGTCGGGCGATCCGGCGCGCATGCGCTCGACCCTTGATCGCGCTAGGCGAGACAAGCGGTTTGATCGGTCCGTGATGAAGGCGATCAATGAAGGTCGGTCGGTCGATGCCGAATTGGCCGGCCGCATGGTTGGCAGATATCGTGATCGGCTTCTGCAGTTGCGTGGTGAGACCATCGCCAGAACCGAAACGATGGCTGCGCTCAACGAGAGCCAGATGGAGGCTATGCGGCAGGCGGTCGACGGCGGAGTTGATCCGACCACCATTGTGAAGGTCTGGCATTCCGCCCATGACAACCGCGTCCGCGACAGCCACAGGGAAATGCACGGCCAAGAGGTCGGACTGAACGGAAAGTTCATCAGTCCCTCAGGCGCAATGCTTGCCTATCCAGGAGATCCATCGGCGCCGGCAAACGAGATTATCAATTGCCGATGCTGGATGGAAACAAAGATCGACTTCCTAGCAGGGCTTGAGTGATGGCACCGACCACCGGCATTCACGTCAGCCCCAATAACCGGCTGTCGAGAGGGCAGGCGCGCTTTTCTGGCCAGATCGATGAATGGGTACTGGCGACAGAACAGCGCCTTACCGCCGTGATGCGCGAGAGCGCGCGCCGTACCATCGAAGTCATGCAAACGCCGGTCAGCGAAGGCGGCAACATGCCGATCGACACCGGGTTTCTGCGCGCATCTCTGACCGTGGTGATCAATGGCAAGCCTCCGCAAGCCCTACGGGTCAGCGACGGCCAGAAGCACATGTACAACGCCTCGGCCATCGTCCTTGAAATCGCGAAGTTCAACGCCGGGGATAGGCTAGTCGCGGGCTATACCGCCAACTATGCCCTTCATGTCGAGTATGGCGCGCGAGGCAGGGAAGGACGCGGTTTTACGCGCCTTGCCGCGCAGCAGTGGAGCCAGATTGTGCGGGATGTCACGGCCGAAGCAAAGGCACGTGTCGCGGCTCGAGCAGCGCGATAAGGGGGAGGCCGTGGCAACCGTTCAATCCAGCATCGAGGCGGCGCTGTTCGCCCGAGTGAACACGCTCGTCTTGTCGCCGGCCTTGCCGATCGCGTGGCCGAACTTCGCTTTCCCAGGCGTTGACGCACAGGGTAGGGAAAAGCCCAAGCCGGCGTCTTATCTCCGCGTAATGCACATGCCTAACGCGGCCTACCGCCTATGCATCGGCTCTGGCTCGCCGCACCAGCGCCAAGGCCTTCTGCAACTGGACGTGTTTCAGCCCCTGAACAAAGGCGCCACTGCGGCAACGGAACTGGCCGAGACGGTGGCGGAGCATTTCCCGACCGACCTGAAGCTTAGGAGCGGGACGGTTACGCTCCGGGTGACGAAGTTTCCGGACATCGCCCAGGCATTCTCCGACAGCACGCATTGGCAGGTGCCGGTTACCGTCGCCTACGAGTGTTTCGCATAGCCGCACCGCCCTTCGGCAAGGCACCCACTGACACCCCACACAACCTGAAAGGAGGTCGCCATGAGCGACTTGTTCGCCGTTGCCGGCGCGAAAATCTTCATTGGCTCGGCCGCCATGGCCGCACCTACCGTTGACGTCATCCCGTCCGACTTCGCGGCTGTTGCCTGGACCGAGATTTCCGATTGGACGCAGTGCGGCTCGATCGGTGACGCCGCCCAGCTGATCACCACGCAGGTCATCAGCCAGAGCCGCGACAAGAAGCAGAAGGGCACCCGCAACGCGGGCTCGATGCAGAACGTCTTCGCCATCAACTCCAGCGACCCCGGCCAGATCGCAGTGATCGCGGCTGAGAAGACCGGCAACAACTATCCCTTCAAGATCGAATGGAACGATGCCCCCGGCGGCGCTTCGTTCCCGGTGGCCATCACCATCGCTAGCCCTGGCGTCATCACCAAGACAGCGCACGGCCTCACTGTCGGCCGCAAGGTCAAGTTCTCGACCACCGGTGCTCTCCCGACCGGCCTCACTGCTGGGGTCGAGTACTACGTCAAGACCGTGCCGGATGCCGACACCTTCCAGGTCTCCGCGACCCCGACCGGCACCGCCATCGCCACCACGGGCACCCAGAACGGCACGCACACCGTCATCGTCACGCCGATCGGCACGGTGAACTACTTCATCGGTCTGGTCATGTCGGCACAGCAGGCCGGCGGCGGCGCCAATACGGTTCGGTCGCTGAACGCCACAGTCGAGGTCAACTCGAACCTCGCCACAGTCCAGCCGTCGGCTTAAGGAGCCCACTGAATGACCAAGAGCAAAGCCGCGCTCGGCGCCGGCAATGTGGAAATTGAACTCGATGGGGAGACGGTCACACTCCGTCCGTCTCTCCAGGCGGCGCAGACGATCTCGCGGCAGGCTGGTGGTATCTCATCGGCCCTTTCTGCCGTGGGGCGCTTCGAGTTCGACACCATTGTTACGGTGGTCACGCTTGGCCTAGGCCTCACCGGCAATGACGCCAAGGAGGTCCCTGGCCGCGTCTATCGCACCGGCCTTTCCGATCTGATCGCCCCCCTGTCCATCTACCTCGCCAACATCGCCAATGGCGGCCGTCCCGCTGCGGGAGGAGAGGAAGACCAGGACCCTCGCAGCGAGTAAGCCACGTCGAATTCTATGACGGGCTCGCCGAAATTGCCCTTGGCTGGCTTGGCTGGACCGAGGAACAGGCTCTTCGGGCCGACGTGAACGCCATCATCGTCGGCTACGAAGGCAAACGCGATCTGTTCGAGACCATCGGCTACCTGAAACCAGCCGAAGAGGTCGAGGCGCCCAAAGAGCAGGCGCCTCTGCCCGAAATGAACCCGCAGCTCTTCCAAGCCCTCTTCGCCAAACAGTAAACCGGATCGCCGCCCATGTCCGTTGCCGAACTCGGATTTGCGATCGACTCCTCGCAGGCCGTTACTGCGAAGTCGAATCTCGACAAGATGTCGGCGGCGGCTGGTGCTGCGGAGCAGGCACAGCAGAGGCTGTCGGCTGCATCGTCGGGGGCGAATGCTGCCCTGACTCGCATCGCTTCGGGCGTCGATCAGGCCAATGTCATGCTGGCCAAGCTGGTTGCAGCGGTCGAGGCCGGCAATACCGCGCAGACGAAGTTCGCCGCATCGGCGTTGAGGGTCGAAACGGCGAACATCGCCACGGCTCGGACGGCCGAGGTGGCTACTGCAGCCATGCGCCAGAGCACCATTGCCACGGACCAGGCAACGCAGGCCTTGGAGCGCCAGAACGCGGCTGTCATGGCTCAGGCGGCAGCAGCACGCGCTCGGGCGGCATCTGGTCTCGATGCGTGGGGAAACCCGGCGAACTCGAACCAGCAGGCCGCATCTGGTTCGTCGCGCGCTCCTACCATGGGTTCGTTCCAGGCCGGCGCCGGCGCAGTCCGCATGTTCACGACTGGCGCGGCCTCCACTACAGCCTTCGCAACGGCAATCGGGGCAATTCTCAACCCGGCAATGGCCGTGCACTTCGCGCTGTTCGCGATTGGCGGCGCGGCGGTCGAGTATTTCCGGCGCAGCCGTGACGGCGCAGATCAGCTTGGCGAAGCGCTCAAGAAGAACAAGCAGGCCGTCACCGAACTCGCGGATGCTTACAAGCTCGTCGGTTTCAATATCGACGAGGTGACGCGGAAATCTGTCCTCATGGCCGAGGCCGCAGAGCGGCAGTCGCGCAGGCAGACCCAGAAGGAACTCGACAAGAGTCTAAAGAGCCTTCTCGGCGACACGTCGAACATGAGCATGGGCTTCCTGTTCCCTGAATGGATGCGAAGCTCTGACGTTACGCTGGTGTTCGATCCTTTCCGCAGCGCTATCGATGGGCTGCGCAAGGGCCTTGCCGCGGGTCATCCTGATTTCGAGACGTTCCAGAAGCAGGTCGACCGGATCGCACAGACAGATCCTGGCAAGCTCCGTCTCTGGGCCGACGTTCTCCTCGATATGCAGGCGGAGGCAGCCGCCACAGCAAAGCAGTTGGGGGTGCTTGACGAATTCAATCGAAATGGCCGCACCGGCAGGCTTGTCGGCCCTGCTGGGATGGATGATCGGCAGGCATCCGGACGGCAGATCATAGATCAGCAGCGCCATGAGCGCGAACTGAAGCTTGCGATGGAGCGGGAGCAGTTCGAGGCTCATCTGGAGCAGCAGAGGGCCCGGACCAATGCCGAGAAGCTCGCAGCCGCCGAACGAATAGCGCGTGCAGGAGCAAGCGGCGCTGCGGCTGACCTTCGTGCGGAGCGTGCGCGCAGAGAGGAACTCCAGCGCCAGGAAATGGAGCGCCGCGACGCCGAGACCGAGCGTCACCGTGCCCAGCTTCGCAGCATCGAGGCCGCCAAGGAAGAACTGTCGCTCATTGGTGCGACCACTGGCGAAACGACCAGACTGCAGTACCAGTTCTCGGAAATCGCCCGGCTCAAGGAAGAAGCCGCGAGGAAAGGCGAACTCGTCAGTACCGCCGAAGTGGAGCGCATCAAGCAGACGGCGGCCGAGCTCGGCAAAGTTGCGGATGCGGCGGCGCGTCTCAATCTGGCCCGCGATCTCCAGTTCGAGCGCGAACAGTTGTTCCGCTCGCCGGAGCAGCAGGAAATCGCTGGCCGACTTCACAGCGCTGGCCTGCCCGTCGATTTCAACTCGGTCGAGGCCGGTCTGATCCGGGCGAATATCCAACTCGACCGCATGAAGTCGACTTGGGAATCGATCTTCGAGACGGCCAATAATGGCGTCGACACCCTAGTTGACGCGCTATTCGATGGCACCTCTAGCATCGAGGATGCGCTGAAGAGTATCGGCCGCGATTTTGCCCGCCAGATGTTCGACCTAGCGGTGACGAACCCGTTCAAGAACTGGCTGACCGGTGGGAACCTTCAATCCATTGCCGATCTTGGCATCTTCGGCTCGGGCGCGTCGAGTGGCCAAGGCGGAGGCTTTGGCGGTGTTCTCGGCAACCTACTTGGGGCTCAGAAGGCCGTCAGTGCCATGCAGGTGCAGGCTGCCAGCGTCATCGTCAACGGCTCGGTTCTCGGAGGTATGGGTGGCCTTGGAGGCATTCCCGGCGTCGGTGGTGGCTTCTCGCCGAATACCACGCTGAGCCAGTTCCTTGGCGGTTCTGCGGCCAATGACAACAAGTCCATGCCGATGGCGCTCTCCGGCATCGGTTCGCCTGTCGGTCAGATGGCCTATGGCAACGACCTCGCCTCCAACATCAAGACGCTGGCGGGCAAGATCGGGGCAAATCCTCGCGATCTCGCCGCGGTCATGTCGTTCGAAAGCGGCTTCCGTCAGAATATCTGGGGTGGGGCCAATAACGGCTACTACGGTCTGATCCAGGCCGGTGCATCCGAGCGCGCGAACTACGGCATCACGCCGGGCGGATCGCTGTCCGATCAGTTCGCCGGGATAGAGAAGTTCTTCAAGGCCCGTGGCTTCAAGCCCGGCATGTCCGGGATGGATCTCTATTCCACGGTCAATGCCGGCAGCCCGGGCCGCTACAATGCCTCGGATGCCATGAACGGCGGGACCTGGGGCACTGTCGCCGACAAGTGGAACTACCAGATGTCGCCGCATTTCGCGAAAGCGGATGCGCTGCTCGGGCCCACGAACAAGGCATCCGACGCCTTGGACAAGCTGGCAACCAGTTCGACTAGCACCGCAAGCGGTCTCGCCAGCGGGCTCGGCAGCCTTACCGGCGTGACCCAATCGACCATGCAGGCGCTGGAGCAGTTCGGTATCGGCGCCGGCAATCTCGGTTCAATGCTGCAGAACCTGATGAACACAGGCGGCGGCTTCGGAGGCAACTGGTTCTCGAACCTCGCTGGCATGTTCGGCGGGTCAGGGGGCGCGCTCAACTACATGAACAGCATCTCGCCAGCAGCGACGGCGAATATCCTGAAGGGCGGCGTCGGTCTGTACGCCAATGGTGCGCCCTTCTCGGCTGGTAATGTGATCCCATTCGCCAATGGCGATGTCTTCTCGTCTCCGGCTTTGTTCCCGATGTCCGGCGGAAAGACCGGGATGCTCGGTGAAGCTGGCCCGGAAGCCATCATGCCGCTTCGGCGGGGCAGTGACGGGAAGCTCGGTGTTGCGGCTCAGACTGGCTTCACAGCGGCTCCCGGCATCAGCGCCGGACAGATCGAAAGCATCGTCGGAGCGATCAGCAAGAAGCTCTCACTGAACGTCAAGAATGTGACTGTCCTCGATCCGTCAGTCGTCGGCGACTACCTGCGCACCGATGAAGGCGAGCAGGTGGTCATGAACATCATCCGGCAAAACAGGGCGGCCTAAATGGCATATCTCCACGACCGCGTTTTGGACAACGGCCTGACCGTCCTGACCACCGAGACCAAGGCCGTCCATTTCTGTTCCGCGCAGCCGGCAACCTATGCGGAGGCAACGACAACGCTGTCGCTGGGGAGCAAGGCAACGCCAACGGTAGGTTCCCCGTCGGCGAGGCTGCCCAATGGCCGCAAGGTGACGGTGGCGGCGATCAGCGATGCCAATGCGACGGCTGCGGGCATCATCTCGCATTACGCCTTGGTTGATACCACCAACTCGCGGCTTCTGGCGGCTGGCTCATTGTTGGCCGCCAAGAGCGTCACTAGCGGCGATAAGATCACCTCTGCCGCATTTGACATCGGCATTCCTGGGCCCGCCTGATGGCCACGGTAGACGTTTCCCCGGTTGGTATCTCGACCGGGGCACCACTTCTTGATTCGATGTCGGACGGCGTGTTTGTGGCGCCCGTTGGAATCGTGGCCGGCCCTCCCGTCCTCGATAGCGCCAACGTCGTCGTCCTGCCAGAGCTATGGGGCTTTCACGCCATGGTGCCGGTCACCGAGACGCTTGAATGGCTAACCGACGTGCTCGGCAGCCGTACCGGTGAACAGCGCATCGCATTGCGGAGCGCGCCACGGCAGACGTTCTCGTTCAGCGTGCGGCTTTCGGATGCTGAATATGCAAGGGCGAGGGGATTCGCACGGCGACGGGCCCATACCATCGTTGGCGTTCCGGTCTGGGCCGAGGCGATCAATCTTGCCGTCGGTGTGGCTGCCTCAGACAGCAGCATTGCAATGGATACCACCTCCGGCGACTGGCGCGTCGACGGCGGTGTGGTGATCTGGGAAAGCCCCGACAAGTTCGTCGTCACCCGGATTGTCTTGGTCGCGGCCGGCTCTCTTGGCCTCCTTGCACCGGTCGGCGTTGATCTGCGCAAGCCGAAGATTATCCCGCTGCGCTCCGCACTGGTGCCGGAAGGGTTCTCGGTCGATCGGCAGGCCACCTACAGCGACGTCGGGGTGAAGTTCCTGGTCACCGACAATATCGACCTGGCGGCCTCCTACGTCTCCACCTATCCGAAATATCAGGGGCTCGACGTGGTGACCGAGGCGCCGGTCCTAGTGGCCGACGTCTCTGACAGCATCGTCCGATCGATGGACCTGATCGACAACGGGACTGGACCCGTCGTGGTCGAGACCCTGCGCAACTACGTAGACTTCGGCCAGACCGTCTCTTTCATGGAAAGCCGCCCCTCTGGCGTCTGGAAGCGCCGCAAGTGGCTGCATTCGCTCCGGGGCAAGCAGAAGCCGTTCTGGCTGCCGACATTCAACCGTGACCTCTCCTTGGCGGCGTCGGCGACCTCTGGCGCCACCACGATCCAGGTCAAGGCAAACGGTCCCGTCGCCAATCTGATCAACCGGCATGTGATGTTCCACCTCACGGATGGAACGCGCCTGTTCCGGCAGATCGCGAGTGCGACGGTGATCGATCCCGACACGACCGAAATCATCATCTCGAGCGCGCTGGGGCGAGCCGTAGCCCCCAAGGACATTGCGATGATCTGCTTCGTCTCAAAGGTCAGGCTGAACGCCGACGCCGTGACGATCAGCCATCAGTTCACCGCCGATTCCGTCGTCAACATCCCCGTCATGGAAGTCCCGGCATGAGCTACGACACGCCGGAAACATCGGTCGACCAGGGCCAGCCGTATTTCCTCTATCTGTTCGACAATGGCGTGTCGCAGGTCAGGCTGGCGTCCGATGCGACCGATCTGAGGAAAGATCCAGAACTCTCCGGCGAGGCAAAGACCTGGACGGGATCGCCGATCAAGCATGAAAATATCAAGCAGACCGGCAACATCGAGAAGAACTACGTCGATCTGATCTTTCCTTTATCGGACCCCTACGGCCGCACGCTGCTCTCGCCCGCGCCTCAGATCACCACCGTCACGATCTGGCGCGGCCATCACACGGACCTGTCGGAGCAACACCGCGTCGTCTGGAAAGGCCGAATTGTCGGCACCAAGGAAGTCGGGCAGACGATCAGGGTGACGGTCGAGAGTATTTTCACCTCGATGCGCCGGCCCGGCTGCCGGGCACGCTATCAGCGGACCTGCCGGCATGCGCTCTACTTCCCCGGCTGTGATCTGAACATCGCCGATTTCAAGGTACCGGCGACAGTGACGGCGGTGAACAGCCTTGCCCTGACCGTGGCCGCTGCTGCCTCGAAAGAGGACGGCTACTACAAGGCCGGCGTTGTCGTCTTCAACGGCCTCTTCGGCTGGGTCGAGAAGCATGTCGGCAACCAGCTGACGCTGGTCACTTCGATCAACGGGCTGGCCGAAGCGGTGGCCAAATCCGGCTCGGCCGCAGTCGAAATCGCGCCGGGCTGCGATCTCTCGAACAAGACCTGCAACGCCAAATTCAACAACCGGCTGAACTTCGGCGGCTTTCCTTACATGACCGACGAAAACCCGTTCTCGATCAGCATCGTCTGAGGTACAGCCGACATGTTCTGGAACCTCGTTATCGGGCTGGCGTCCTTTGCGCTCAACCTGATCCTGACGCCTAAGCCGCAGGATGCGAAGCCGGCATCCCTTTCGGACTTCAAAGCACCGACGGCGGATGAAGGCCGTGAAATCCCGGTTGCCTTTGGCACCAATGATTTCGCCGATCCGAACGTGGTTTGGTATGGCGCGCTTGGCACGGATGCGATCAAAGGACCGCGCCGCTATGGCTTTTTCGGGCCGCGCCAGACGCTCGGCTACAAGTATTACCTCGGCATGCATCTGGGCCTCTGCCACGGCCCGGCAGACGAGCTCCAGGAGATCCGCGTCGGCGATAAGGTAGCGTGGAAGGGTGCTTTCCGCGGCGGGCGGATGGGGATCAACAAGGAGAACCTGTTCGGCGGACAGGACCGCGAAGGCGGCATTTCTGGCAAGCTCGATGTTGAGATGGGCACCCAGGATCAGGGCCGGAATGACTATCTTGTTTCCAAGCAAGGTCCGGATACGCCCGCCTATCGCGGCATCGTCGGTATCGTTCTGCGCGGCGTGTATCTCGGCACCAGCCCTTACATCAAGCCGTGGGCGTTCAGGATCAAGCGCATCTTCAAGCGTTCCGATGGCTCCGCGCAGTGGTATCCGCAGACGGCAGAGGTTGCTGCGCCGATCGACACGACGAAAGGCAATCCCGGTCTTGACCTTGGGATTCACATCGGCAGCAGCAGCAATTGGGATACCTACGGAGATTATATCCTCTGGGCGAACTATAACGGCGGCGCGATCGTCTGGTCGATCCAGACTGGCAAGCACATCACAATACCTCAGGAGGGTGCCTGGGAGATTGGTGATCGCGGCCACATCACCGGCGATATGGAGATCGTGCTGCAGCAAGGGGGCGGCCCTGCCGGAACCTCTCTAAAGTTCTATAAGCCGGACACGGGCACTCTGGTTCAAAGCATCGAGATCCCCGGAAGCCATGGCAACTATGGCTTCCTGATGGACGACATTGAAGCGGAAGATGCCAAATGGGGGATGGCAAGAACCCGCGGGTTCAGCACCGACCTTAATCGGTGGAACCTCCTGAAAAAGGAGGCCGGCGGCGCTTGGTCTCTTGCATGGTCTGAAGCCGGAACCAGCGAGCGGCTGAATTCGATCTCCATGGGGCGCAACTACGCCTATTGCGCCCTTTCTGATGATCCATCCAAAATCGTCCGCGTGGCGTGGCCCTCCTTCGCGGAGAATATCGTCACGCCTGCTGGGCTGACGGCTGACATACGCAGCTGCCACTATTCCCGCGACACGGACGAAGTCATCATCGTCTGCTCAAACGGGGATATCCGCGTCTATTCCGCTGACCTCTCAACGCTCAAAAGGTCGGCTCCTGGAATCGTAAGCGGCAGCAGCACGAGTTTCTTGACCTCTAAGCGGATGAAAAGTGGCCCGGGGACCATTGGTCTTTTCATCAACGCATCTGGCGCAGTGAGAATCCACCAGATCGGCGTATCGACGCTGGAAATTCTGCACACAACGATTGTCGCCAGCACCAATTTCGTCGGGAAAAACGACCCTTCGCTCGGCTCCGGCGGAGTGGGGTTCAACGAAGAGCATGGCGGCATCCTGGTAACTGGCGGCCCCCTTCGCTCCCTCTTCTGGTACTTCACCGGTGCCTCATCCGGCGACATGAACCCGGCCCACATCATTCGCGAGTGCCTGACCGACAGGACGTGGGGGATGGGCTACAATGACGCCGACATCGACGATGCGAGCTTTCGAGCGGCGGCGGATATCTTCTACGCCGAAGGCTTCGGTCTCTCGCTGAAATGGTATCGCCAGGAGGCAATCGAGGACTTCGTTTCCCGCATTCTGGCGCATGTCGACGCCTATCTCTTCGTCGATCGCTCGACCGGCAAGTTCAGGCTGAAGCCGATCCGCAAGGACTACGACATCAACACCATTCCGGTGATCAATGAAGATGTCGTGACCGACTGGACCGAGATCGAGCGGCGCCAGACCGCTGAAGCGGTCAATCAGGTCATCGTCAACTATTACAACCGGGAGAAGCGCAAGACCGGTTCCCATGCCGTGACGAACATTGCCCAGGCGATGCAATCGACCAGCGGCATCGTTTCCACAAGCCGCGAATACCCCGGCATCAACCATCGTGACCTCGCAATACGAGTGGCGACGCGCGATGTTCTCTCGCTTGGTGCCGGGATCATTTCAGGTCGCATTTCGTGCAAACGCACCGTCGAGAAGTTGAACCCTGGAGATCCATTCCGGCTCGTATCTGACCGGCACTCGCTTTCCGGGCAGGTCATGCGCGTGGTCGACCAGGACTTCGGTGATGGGCGATCGAACAAGATCGTCATGAAGTTCGTGCAGGACGTGTTCAATCTCGGCGCTGCGGTTCTGGTGGATAGTTCTGCCGAGGATGTTCCGGACACCCCCACGGCACCGGTATCGCCGCGGCTGGTCTGGGAGATGCCTTATCGAGAACTTCGGCAGATGATCGGCGACTCCGATCTGGCCGCCATGCTTTCTGCCGATCCGAAAGCCGGCTTGCTCCAGATCGCAGGCGGGAGGCCGTCAGGTGACGCACTCAATGCCATAATCCAGGTTGGCGGCGGCAGCACCTACCGCGACGCGGGCTCTCTCGACTTCGCACCCAGCGCGGTTCTGGATGCGGCAATCTCCGCTGACGCAACCGACGTTGCCGTGTCCGGTGAAATCGGGCTCGGAAATGTCTCCATCGGCTCGCTGGCGGTGATATTCGGCGAAACCAGGACAGAGGTCGTGCGCATCGATGCAATAGGCAGCGGCACGATCACCATTGCGCGCGGCTGCCTTGATACGGTTCCGCGCAGCCACACCAAGGGTACCGCAATCCTGTTCTTTGACGACTTCTCAGAATCGGATTTTCAGAAGCGGACGAACGGTAACAATGTGTCGGTACGGCTTCTCACCGTTACAAGTCGCGATGTGTTGGAGGAAATCGAGGCGCCGGTCGATACGGTGACTTTCGCCAACCGAGCCGTTCGCCCATACAGACCCGCCAATGTGAAGGTGAACGGCAGTTCGGCGGGTCCAGTTGATGCAATCTCGATCGATCCAATTCCCGTTACCTGGGCGAGGCGGAACCGGCTGACAGAGGCAACTCCGATTGATTGGACCGCTGCCGATCAGACGCCAGAAGTAGGGCAGACAACATCCGTAACGCTGACCGATCTGAGCGGTACTGTGCTTCGCACCTACTCCGGGATTACGGGAACCTCGCAGAACGTTGCCAAGGCCGATTTCGGCGCGGTTGAGCAGGGCTACATCGTCGTTTCGGCCGAGAGAGATGGGTACTCGTCGTGGCAGTCACGCCGACTCCAAATCGTTCTCTCGACGCCAGGCCCCTCGGACATTCTCATCTCGAACGACACGGTTTCGGTCAGCGCCACGTCGGGATCTGTCGTCGGCAAACTCTCAACGGTCGGTGGGGCTGCACCTATCACGTTCGAGATCACCACTTAAAGGACATGCAAGATGACGGTCTTTTTTCAGGGCGCTGAGTTGCAGGACTTTCCAGTCAAAGTCGGGAATGTCTCGCATAGCACGAATGCTGGGTCCTACAATGCCAGTAACGCACGCTGTTCCATCAACGTGGCAGGTGCCGCTGAGGGAACAAACTATCTCGAGACCAGCACGTATTCATCGGCAGAACTTTGGTTTCACGCCCTGGTGAACTTCGGCAGTACGACACCATTCAATCTGAATTTCCTGAAATGGTATTCAGGTGGCGCGGAACGTCTGGCTCTTAGATTCTCACAGAGTTCCCCAGCGCGCCTTGAAATCCGCAAGCTCGACGGAACGTATTCCTCACTTGGCGTTTCCGGCGATGTCACAATCGGTGCCGCTCAAAGCTTTAAGCTCGACATTCTCGTAAAGCTCGGCAACCCAGGAAGTGTTCGCGTCTATCTCGATAATATTCCGGTCATTGCCAACGATGCCGCCAATCTAACTTGGAGTGGCGTCTCGGTGCTGGACAAAATGCGGCTCGGAAACATTGATACATCAATGTCCAGCGGCGCGGTGAGGTGGTCAGAAATCATCGTTGCTGATTGGAACACAATCAATTCGAAGCTCGTAACCAGAATCCCAAACGCAAACGGGACATACTCGGAATGGTCTGGAGCCGGATACACAGCGCTCAACGAACTGACGCCGGCTGCTACCTATATGACCAGTGGCACGGCTGATCAGCGGGTTTCCGTTGGCCTCACCTCGTTCCCAGCGCTCGCGGGCGGGGAGAGGATCGAGAGGGTACAGGTCGCGGCCAATGCTCTGCGCGACGCGTCTGGCCCACAGAAAGAGAACATTTTCTACCGAGTGGCTGGTGCCGACAACCACAGGAGCGACCGTACGCTGACGGTATCTGCTGCCGACTATACCGAAGCATGGGACATGTCCCCCGCTACATCGACGTATTGGACGCCAACGGAACTCAACGCATCAGAGCCGGGCATGCGGTCGAGGGCATAAGCCATGGGTGTCAGCCTCGACAAACTCCACGGTACAGCGGCCTATCGCGACCAGAACGCCAGCGATTTCGTCGACAAGCAGCGGCTTGAAAAGCTGCATGTCACGGCAATCTACCGAGACACCAAGGCCGGATATACCAATCAGGTCCTGTTCGACAAAGTCCACGTCACCGCTGTTTACAGATTTCAGGCGGCGGCGTTTTCAATCGTTGGCGATGAACTTCGAGTTGCTGGTGGACTAACGGTCGGCACGCACAACGTCACAGTCAAGGCGACGGACGCCAACGGCAAGAGCTTCACAAAGGTGATCCCGATCACCGTAACGCCGTGAGGTGGTAATCGCCCGCCTCGGCAACATGCGGCCTTGGTGGATCAAATCTAACCCTTAAATGATCGGAAAGCGTCACATAAGCATACACGCCGATGGAAACACCAGTGGCAAACCACACCGCATGAAGCGTGAACCTCTTGCTCTTCGCCGACCACATCGGATTGCATCTCCTCAAGGTGCGAAAGGACCCGGCTCTCGAAGCGGCCACCGATGAAAATAGCCTTTGATGCTTCGATCGCCGAGTCCTCTGGTTCCGGGGCGGAACCATGCCAGCACGGGGCAGTTCATGAAAACCCGTGCCAACCGAAGGAGCCTCCCTGATTCTCAAAGCGGGGAGACTTAGATAACGCTGTTACCCCGGGCTGCAGGTGCTGCCGGCGGCACCATTGGTGCCCAATTTGGTGCAAAGGCCGGAGAACTGGTTGCCAACCCAGCCGCCGATCGCGATGATCGCGGTGATGGAGGCAGCAGCGACGATGCCGATCAGAATCGAGTATTCCACCATAGCAGCGCCGTCTTCTTCTTCACGGAACTGCCGAGCAATGCTCATGAGCTTGTTCATTCGAGATCCCCTGATTTAAACCCAACGCAATACGAGATGGGAGGTCCCCCGTTTCTCGTGATTGTGATCATATGACTGCGATTATTTTGCCGTCAACTGCATCTTAAGGGTTTGTTAACCGATAGGTACTTAGCGCGAAAACATGCGTTGTCTCCAGCGCCATGAAATTGCTCACGAATTTGGCAAATTAACTGTTTCTTAAGAAGAGCGTTTCGGCGGCAATGCTTGCAGGTCTTCCGCCTATTCTTTGGCCGTAGCCAGCCCGCCAAGTACTCACCCAAAAGGATCAAGCAATGCGTCTCGCACCTAACTGGCGGGCGGTGCTTCGGCATGCCTGGAGCGTCCGGCTCATCGCATTGGCGGCGCTGCTGTCCGGTCTCGAGGTCGCATTGCCGTTCCTCGACGGATTCCTTCCCATCCCTACCGGCGTCTTTGCCGGCCTTTCAGCACTCACCACGGCGGCGGCATTCATCGCCCGCCTTGTCGCGCAATCCAAAATCTCAGGAGATCCAGAATGAGCCGCTTGAAGAAGAGCGGGGCCTTGCTGGCCGCCGCTGTGGCCCTTGTTGGCTCATGGGAGGGCCTGCGGACCGTTGCCTACCGTGATGTGGTAGGCATCCCAACTGTGTGCTTCGGGGAGACCCGTGGCGTGAAGATGGGCGATCGGTACACCGTCGATGAATGCAAGGCGATGCTGGGCGATGCCTTGGTCGAGTTTGAGACCGGCATGCGCCGGTGCCTGAAAGCGCCTGACGCGATCCCTGCCAAGTCCTACGTGGCTTTCCTCTCGCTATCCTACAACATCGGCACGACTGCTTTCTGCGGCTCCACCGTCGTGCGCCGGGCCAATGCTGGCGATATCCGCGGCGCCTGTGATGCCATCTCGGCATGGAACCGGGCCGGCGGTCGCGTTGTCCAAGGGCTTGTCAACCGCCGTGCCGAGGAGCGCCGCATCTGTCTCGAAGGAGTAACGCTATGATCGCCCGATCAGCTTGGTTTTGCCCATCTTGCCAAAAGCATCACGCGCCGCACGTCGAGACGTGTCCTGGGCCGGTCGATGCGATCAGCGCGACGCCGATGCCGACCTACCCACTGACGATCCCATACAGTCCGGCACCATACCCTGACTACCTGAAACGTTTGAATGTGACGAACCCGTGCGACTGCAAGGGCGCATGCGGGAATGTGGCCTGCCCGAACCGACCGCAAATATGGTCTGGCATAGCACCCACGACTGCCACTGGTGTGGTTCAATGATCTCCACCATCGCCCGCGCGCTCGGGCTCAACGCGCTCGCCGTCTACGCCATCATCGCCGTGGCCCTGATTGGCTCTGTCTGGGGCTACGGGCATCTCCGATACCGCGCCGGCCTGTCCGAGGGTGCGCTCACTGAACAAGTCAAATGGCTCGACAAGATGGCCGAGGTCCGGGCCGAAAACGAGCGCAAGCGGCAGGCTGCTCAGGCCCAGATCAATCGCATCGAATCCGAATTCCTTTCCCAGCAGAAGAGGGCCGCCGAAGCGGAAACAGCCCTAGAGGAGATCATTCATGAAATTGAAACTGATGCTCCTCTCGGGGCTCTGCTTCCTCGCAAGCTGTCAAACCAACTCAACGCCACTGGTCGTTGAGCCTCCCAATCTGGCGAGCGTCCCGATGTCGCTGAAACAGGAATGCCAGAGCGTCGTCGACATTCCCAATCGTGACCTGACCGTGTCCGAGGTTGCCCGTCTCTGGGGCAAGGATCGGCTGGCGCTTGGGGAATGTGCTCGACGTCATGACGGGCTGTCCAAGGCCGTCGAAGCTCTTGAGGGGCAGGGCAAATAATCAAGAGCGGGCCGGGTGGCTGTTAGCGCAGCCGCACCGACCCTGACCAGCAATGATCTACCGGGATCACCGTGGCTGTAACAGGCGATAGCCGCCAATGGTTCCCTTTTCATTAAGCGCAGCACAGGGACCTAGACGCCATGAGCGATACCACAGACACCCGCGACCGCGTTATTCGCCTCGAGGCTGAGGTTGCCCACCAGACCAAGACCATCGAGGCCATGGACACCAAGGTCACCGAAATGCATGACCTTCTGATGGCTGCCAAAGGCGCCCGGTGGGCCATCATCGCCGCAGCATCTGTCGGCGGGTTCATCGCCGCAAAGCTCTCCTTCTTCTTTCCCTGGTTCCCCAGCAAATAAGGAGTTCGGCATGACCACGACACGGGCATTGATCTTCTCTCTGTCCATGCTTGTCCTGTCCATCGGTGGTTTGTTGTTCATGGCGGCACAGGCGAAGGCACAGCGGGCCTCATGCTTTTATCTGGAGCGGATCATCAGCGACTTGCATGAACTGCGCGGCGAGGAACTCGCTTGGTCCGGCACTCAACGGGTCAACGGCGCGACGATCCGCACGATGCTGTTTCAGTCTCCTCATCTGACGTGGACGCTGGTCGTCTCTCAGCACACGACCGGTTGCATCATCGGTCAGGGCTCGGGCGCCAGTCCCGTTATCATCGGGAGGGATGCCTGATGGCCAACCCCGACGGTGTGACCAAGACCGACCCCGAAGACCTCCTCCGAATCCGCCAGCTTCTCCCAGAGTTCACCCGCCTCGATCAGTCCGTGAATTACAACGGCCTGGCGAAAGCTGCCGGCATAAACCGGATGACAGCCAGGCGGCGGATCCAGATGATCACGGAAGCCGACAGGAAGACCAATCAGGAGGCGTATACTCCTGACGTCGAGCCGGACACCTTTAAGGCGCGCGTCCGCGTCAGGGCCTACAATCCGAACGTGGTCAAAGACATCCCGGCCCGCAAGGTGATCGCCATCGGCGACCTGCATATCAAGCCGGGCATGGATTTCGAGCACATGCGCTGGATCGGCCGCCACGTCGCGGCAAGACGACCGGACAACGTCGTCCAGATCGGCGACTGTTTCGATATCGGGAGTTGCGAATTCCACAGCGCCCCCGGCTCTGCCAGCCAGCTAGAGCGCCCAGCCTTCCAGGACGAGATCGGAGCCGGCGAGGAGGCCTTCGACATCTACCATTCGGAGGTGGGTGCCGGCGAAATCCCCCATGACGAGATTTTCGGCAATCACGAGTTTCGCGTCTGGCGGCTCGAGGAGTTGGCGCCGAACCTTGCCGGAACGCTCACGCTGCAGCTGGAGCAGTTCTTCGCGCGCTACCGCTGGCGCACGACGCCATATCGGCATTGGCTGTTCCTGGAGGGCGTCGGTTTCACCCACGTCCCGCATTCGATCATGGGCAAGCCAATCGGCGGTCGCTACCCAGAGAACACGATCGGCAACCAGGCCACGCATTCCATCGTATTCGGGCATACCCACCGCAATAACCACGTCACGGTGCCAAAGATCGGCATCAACAACTCGATCACGATCACCAATCTCGGAAGCGCAATGCCGTATGGCTACACGCCGAAATACACGGACGGCGCGACGACCGGCTATACCTACGGCATTCACGAGCTTCGGCTGCGTGGTGGTCGCGTCGAGTCGGACAAGTTCATTTCCATGCTGGAGCTTGAAGAGCTCTACGCGTGAACTGGCTGCTGTTCCTGCTCATCCGCTGGAACATCCATAGATATGAGACCAAGAGGCGTAGATGAACCGTTGCCTCATGCTGCCGCGGGTATGGCAGCCGCGTGATCCAGAAACCGTATGCACCCGAATCCAAACAGAAGGACCGAGCGTCTATTTCGAGATCACGCTGACGCCAGAAGAGGCCGAGGCCCACGCGCTAGACCTCCTCAACGACGCGCAGCGAGCGAAGCAGGCAAGGGCATCAAGGATATGGCGGGAGGCGATAGAGGATAGGCCCCCGGCAGACTGATCACTTTCCCAGCATCAAATCATCAGCCCGTCGTCTCTCCGGAGGCGGCGGGCGTCTTTTTTGCGTTTCAGGCACCAACGCAGCTTGACTCCAAAGGGCGCGCGTTCCTAATTCGTTCTCATGTACAAGGTCATTGACACAATCGGCGTTCTGATAGACGACGGCTGATGGGAACAGACCGCGATTCCGTGTACGGGATTTGTACGGGACGGGCCGGAATGTTCCACTCTTGTTCTCGCATCAACCTGCAAGTGGCGCCTTATGCGGTAGCGCTAATGTTCGGCTAACCATTGATTTTGCTTGAGGTTTTTGGCGCACCCGACAGGATTCGAACCTGTGACCTCTGCCTTCGGAGGGCAGCGCTCTATCCAGCTGAGCTACGGGTGCCTGGCCGAAGCTGAAGAATCGCTTCGACGAAAATCAGTCGCTGGCCGACCGATCCCGCGCTTCATAGCCGATGCGTTCGCAGGCATCAACGGGGAAATGGAAAAGCTTGTTCGGCCCGATGCGGATTGCCTCTTGCCGCCAGCCGCGATACTCAACTTGCATGTCGCTTGAATCCGTTCGTTCCTTCTTTGCAGCCAATGCGCCGGACATAGCCGTGATCGTCACCGATGCGAGTTCGGCGACGGTCGCGCTGGCCGCCGAGGCGCATGGGGTTTCGCCGGAGCAGATCGCCAAGACGATCTGCCTGCGCGCAGGCGATACGACCATGCTGATCGTGGCGAGCGGAACCGCCCGGCTCGACAATCGCAAGTTCAAGGATCGTTTTGGCGCCAAGGCGCGGATGCTGGGGCCGGAGGAGGTGGCGGAAGCCACGAGCCATCCGGTCGGCGGCGTCTGCCCGTTCGGCTTGCCGCAGCCTTTGCCGGTCTATTGCGATGTCAGCCTGAAGACTTTTGGCGAGGTCGTGCCGGCTGCTGGCGCCACCAATGCCGCGGTGCGGCTCACCCCGCAACGCATGGCTGACCTTACTGCCGCCGAATGGGTAGACGTCTGCCAGTCGTAATTCGCTCCTCGCGCTGGAATTGCGGCGGCGGGGAGCCGGTGCGCTTCCAGCGAACGGCCGGCTCCCGGCAGCACGTTGAGGGTCAAGGCTCGCAGTTCGAATTCGCAAGATGGTTGGAAGCATGTTCACCCTCGACAGCATCGAGACCTTCGAACAGGAGATCAAGAAAAGCCGGTTTCTTGCCGTCGCCGGGCCGATTGCGAGCGAGGCGGCTGCGAAGGAGTTTTTCGCCGCGCATTCCGACCCGGCCGCCAACCACAATTGCTGGGCCTGGCGCATTGGCCAGAGCTATCGCTTCAACGACGATGGCGAGCCGAGCGGCACGGCGGGCAAGCCTATCCTGCAGGCGCTGGACGGCCAGTCGCTCGACAATGTCGCCGTGGTCGTCACACGCTGGTTTGGCGGCATTTTGCTCGGCAGCGGCGGGCTGGTACGCGCCTATGGCGGCACGGCGGCCGCTTGCCTGCGCACGGCCTCGAAAGTGCCGATCATTGCCACGATAGAGGCGCACATCGCCTGCGGCTTCGGCGATCTCGCGCTTGTGCAGGCGCGGCTGGCTGCGCGGCCGGGCGTACAGATCACTGCCGAAACTTTTGACGCGGATGGGGCCGAGCTTGCGGTGACGCTGCCCGAGGCGGATGCGCAGGAGATCGTCCGCATGGTGACCGACATCACCAGTGGCCGGGCCGTAATCAAGCTGCCGGATAAGAGGCCGTCCTGACACGGCCGGTGAATGTCGGCTACGCGGCCTTGCTCTGCAGGAAATCGCCGATCCGCTCCAGGGCGCGCAGGATGTTCTCCTCCGAATTGGCGTATGAGAGGCGGATATAGCCTTCGCCAAGCACGCCGAAATCCGGCCCGCCGATCAGCGCCACGCCCGCGTCCTCCAGAAGCGCGCTGGCGAGCTTCTTGGATTTCCAGCCCGTGCCACTGATGTTGGGGAAGGCGTAGAAGGCGCCCTTGGGCGTGATGCAGGATATGCCTGGCAGGGCGTTCAGCCCCTCGACCACCAGTCTGCGGCGCCGGTCGAAGGCGCGCATCATCTTTTCGACCTCGTCCTGCGGGCCGTCGATCGCCGCGATGCCGGCCCATTGGCTCGGCGCGTTGACGCAGGACCAGCAGTTCACTGCAAGCTTGCGCACCTTGTCGTAGAGGTGCGCGCCTTTCTCGCCATTCGGCCAGATCGACCAGCCCATGCGCCAGCCGGTCATCGCCCAGGTCTTGGACCAGCCGTTCAGCACGATCAGCCGGTCGCGGATTTCGGGGAATTGCAGCAGCGAGCAGTGCTGCTCGCCGTCATAGGTCATGACGTCGTAGATCTCGTCGGAGAGGATCGCGACATGCGGATGCGCCGCCAGCCCCTTCACCAGCTTCTCGATCTCGGCGCGCGGCGTGACGCCGCCGGTCGGGTTGGCCGGCGAGTTGAGGATCAAAAGCCGCGTCTTCGGCGTGACCAGCGACAGTGTCTCCTCGGCCGAGAAGGCAAAGCCGTTCGCCTCGCGCATTGGCACGGGGATGGGCGCGGCACCCGTGAACTCGATCATCGAGCGGTAGATCGGAAAGCCCGGATCGGGGTACAGGATTTCGGTGCCCGGCTCGCCAAACATCAGGATCGCGGCGAACATGGTTGGCTTGCCGCCGGGCATGATCATGACGCTCTCGGGCGACACTTCCACGCCGGTGGTGGCGAGCGTGCGCCGCACCACCGCCTCGCGGGTGGCGAGCAAGCCGTTGGCTGGTGTGTAGCCGTGGTGGCCGTCGCGCAGTGCCTTGATCGCCGCTTCCACGATGTGCTCGGGCGTGCGGAAATCCGGCTGGCCGATGCCGAGATTGACGATGTCGCGGCCTTCATGGGCAAGCTGCGTGGCGCGTGCCAGCACGGCAAAGGCATTTTCTTCGCCGAGGCGGTCGAAGGCGGCAATCGTTTGGAGCATGGTTCACGCCTGTGTGGTTCTTTTGTACAGAATGCGTTTTTGTGAGGCTTTCGGCCAAGGAAAGTCAATCATAAGGGAACATGGGATGACGATCGATCTGGCAAACTGGCAGCCGCGGCCGCGGCCCGCGCGGAAGGTGCTCGAAGGCCGCTATGTGCGGCTCGAGCCGCTCGACCCGGCAAAGCACGGCGACGGGCTGTTTGCGGCATCGTCGGTGCCGGATGCCGGCGACCGTTTTCGCTGGCTGCCGGAATATCCGCCGGAAACCCGCGAAGGCTTCCAGCCCTGGCTCGACAAGGCGACTGCGAGCGAGGACCCGCTCTATTTCACCGTCATCGACAAGGCGAGCGGCGAGATCGCCGGCCGGCAGACTTTGATGCGCATCGATCCGGCCAATGGCGTCATCGAGATCGGCAACATCTATTGGGGGCCGGTGATCTCGCGCAAGCCCGCCGCCACCGAGGCGCAGTTCCTGTTCATGCAATATGCCTTCGACGAGCTCGGCTATCGCCGCTACGAGTGGAAGTGCAACAACGCCAACCTGCCGTCGAAGCGGGCGGCCGAGCGTTTCGGCTTCAAATTCGAGGGGATTTTCCGCCAGCACCTCGTCGTGAAGGGCAAGAATCGCGATACGGCGTGGTATTCTGTCATTGACGGCGAATGGCCTGCGCTGAAACGCGCCTATGAGAACTGGCTCGATCCGGCTAATTACGACGCCGATGGTCAGCAGAAGAAGCGGCTGGAAGATTTTCGCTAGGTGACACGCCCGAGCATTTTGCAGCCAAGCGGAATCGCTTGGCGCCGCAGAAATGCGGCTAGGACAATGAGCTAGAGCGGAGTAAGGGCATCCGTCAGGATGACCGCCGCTCTAGCGAACGGACAGGATTGGAATTGATGATGGATACAGGCAACCGCAACTCAATGATCGCCGCGCTGGTGATCATGCTCGGGTTCGGCGTGTTCGCCTATTTCCTGCCCGCCATCATGCTCGCGGCCAGCGCCATTTCTCCGGTGGCGGGGGTCGCCGTCGTGGTGCTTTTCATCATGTGTTTCTTCATCATCTTCTGGCTGCGGGCACGCAGCCAGAGACGCAAGCAGGACTGACCTGGCGATAGACCTATAGTCAGCCGACCGCCTGCAAGTCCCGGGCGCGCGGCAGCGTCAGCGTCACGCGCAGGCCTCCCTCGGGGCGGTTGCGAAGAGTTACTTCGCCGCCAAAACTGCGCGCCGTGTTGCGGGCGATGGTCAGGCCAAGGCCGAAGCCCCCGGTCTCGCGGTTGCGCGAGCGTTCCACGCGCATGAAGGGGCGGAACACCTTGTCCATCTGATCGTCCGCTATGCCGGGGCCGTCGTCGTCGATGGTCAGCACGATGTTGCCGGCTGTCTGAGAAAGGCTGAGGCGCGCCGTGCCGCCATATTTGATCGCGTTCTCCACCAGGTTGGTGACACAGCGGCGCAAGGGAACGATGTGGCCGAGGCAGATCAGGCCGCGCGCTGGCTTGGGCTGATCGAAGACGACATTGGGGTTGTCGTCGGCGATCGAGTCGACCACCGACCAGAAGTCGATCCGTTCAAGCTCGTCCTCGCTGTTGGGGGTGGCGAAGTCGAGCACGGACGACGAAATGGCCTCGATGTCGGCGAGATTCTGCATCAGCGCCGTCTTGAGCGGCGACTTGCGCAGCAGTTCGAGCCGCAGGCGGATGCGGGTCAGCGGGGTGCGCAGATCATGCGCAAGCGCCGCAGCCAGTAGCTCGCGATCCTCGACATATTCGCGCAGCTTGGCCTGCATGGTGTTCACCGCCCGCGCCGTCGATTTGTATTCGCTGCTGCCTTCCTCGGGCAAAGGAGGGCTCTTCAGGTCCTCGCCGATGCGCTCAACCGCGCTTTCGAGCGTGCGATATGGGGCCGTGAGCCGCCGCAGCAGCCAGATCGACAGCAGCACCACCGCCGCTGCCGCCGAGGCAAAGAGCGGCAGGTTCTGGATGGTCAGCACCGGGCTGAGCGGGGTCGAGGGCATGATGAAATTCAGCCACTGCCCGTCGTTGAACTGGATCGAGGCGATCAGCGTGTCGCTCTTGGTGAAGTCGGCGGCAAGGTCTAGCAGTTCGCGCTCGATGCTGCCGACGTCGTCCCGGTCCAATGGCTTGTGCTGGTGACTGGCGCCGTCCGGCTTCACCGGGGACTCGCGCTGCACCCGCGCTTCCTGCACGCCGTACTTCGCGAGCCGGCCGACGATGATGTCCTCCATCTCGGCCATCTCGTCGTCGTCGGGAATCGTGGTGGTGATGGCCGGCGTGTCCGACATCGTCAGCACATAGGGCGGCACCGAAAGCCCGGCCGCCACCTTCTTGCGCTCGTCCGGCGTCGCCGCATACATCAGCTTGACCAGCGATTGAGACCGGTCGTTGAGCCGGAAGAGGTCGAGAACGTTGTTGGAGGCCACGCGCTCGCGGGCGACGATGGAAAGCGTTAGCACCTGGATAGCCACGAGACCCGCGATGACGATCAGCAGGACCCAGGCAGGCAACGAGCGGGGCAGCAGCCACTTCATTCGGCGGCGACCTCGGGCACGAACTGGTAGCCGCCGCCGCGCACGGTCAGGATCAGCTTGGGCGCGCGCGGATCGTCTTCCATCTTGCGGCGCAGGCGGCTGACGAGAATGTCGACGCTGCGGTCGTAGCTGTAATCGCCGTTCTGGTTCGACAGCTCGATGAGCTGTTCGCGGCTGAGTACGCGCTGGGCGCTCTTGGCCAGAGTCAGCAGCAGGTTGAACTCGGCCGTGGTCAGCTCGACCCGCACGGCTTCGGGGTTGAGCAGCCGGCGGCGCCCGGAATCCAGCGTCCAGCCGGCGAATTTGAAGATCTGCTGCATGGGCTTGTAGCTGGCGCCGGGCTCGGCGCGCCGGCGTAGCACCGCGCGTGTCCGCGCGAGCAGTTCGCGCGGATCGAAGGGTTTTGGCACATAGTCGTCGGCGCCCATCTCCAGCCCGAGCACGCGGTCGATCGTTTCGGTGACGGCGGTCAGCATGATGATCGGCACGGTCGAGTGCGTGCGCAGCTCGCGGCAGATGTCCAGCCCGCTCTTGCCCGGCAGCATCACGTCCAGGATGATCAGGTCCACCGGCGCGCGCCGCAGCGCCGCCTGCATCTCGTCCTCGTCGCGGGCCGCCGAGACGCGAAGCCCGTGCTTCTGGAAATATTCCTGGAGCAGGTCGCGGATTTCCTTGTCGTCGTCGACGATCAGGATGTGGGCATCGGTTTTCAAATTGTCATTCCGTGGTCGCGGTAAAATCCGCAGCGCAGAATAGAGCCATTCACGGTCAGATTGAAACGGTTCTCTTGCCTCGTTGACGCAGCGACTTGGCCGGCCAAGCGGCTGTTACAATCCAGAAACAAAATACTGCAGAGCAGAAAAACGCGGGACATGGCGACCGATCATAAAGACCATGCTGCAAAACACCGGTTCAGGGATCGCCATGAGGAAGTTAGGGACCAGTTCGATCGTCGTTCTGCTCGCCGCGCTTTCGCTTGGCGCCACGTCCGAACAGCCCCTGGCGGGGACGACATCTAGGATGGATCAGTGCAACCGGCTGCAGCAGCAATTCGCCCATGCGATTACCGAGCACGCGGAGGCAAAACGGGCCGCCGAAGCGAAAGCTCTTCAACGGAAGGCCGCCAAGTTCTGTTCCAGCAAACGGCAGGCACAGGGCATACGCGCCTACGCCAACGCTCTGAAGATGCTCGGTGTTCAACCGGTCGAACCCTGATCGGCTGAGTACAACCCCCAGGCCCCTGTCAAAAGGAAACTATTATGACCCTCTCCAAGTCCCTGATCTCGGCTCTCGGCCTGACCGTTGCTCTGGCCTTCTCGGCTCCGATGTTTGCCGCCACCAGCGCCAACGCTGCCGGCACGACCGCCACCCAGACGGACACCAACGCCCCGGCTCCGGCTCCGATGAAGGAAAAGAAGCATCACAAGAAGCCGGTCCACAAGCATCACAAGAAGAGCGAGGCCAAAAAGTCGAGCTACTAATCGGCAAAGCCGGTTTAGCCGGTTAGCTGACAGGGCTGAGACGCCCAATTCGCTCTGGTCGCTGCCACGACCAGAGCGAATTTCTTTTGGCAGGCGGTTTTCGAAGCGCGGCCCTTGGATTGGGCGGCACTTGAGTTCGACTATCGTTTTGGTGCGTCCTTCGAGGCTCGCTTCGCGAGCACCTCAGGATGAGGAAGGTTGCACCAACGGCTCTCATCTTGAGTTGCTAGCCCGCAGGGAAGCCTAGAAGGGCGCACAGGCCGAGCACCTCAGGATGAGGAAGGTTGCGCCAACGGCTCTCATCCTGAGGTGCGAGCCCGAAGGGCGAGCCTCGAAGGACGCGATGAGCTCAGGCGCTGAGGCTCGCCGTCAGCAAAAGCAGGCCAAGCACGAAGACCAGACCGGCGCCGCCGATCTCGAAGGCCGCGTGCACCCGGTTGCCCATCCGCCCGTCGCCGGCAAAGGCGACGGCCCAGTTCTTGGCCGTGACGGCCATGATGGCCAGCGCCGAGACCGTGATGGCGGTGCCGACAGCCATGGCGAGCACCGATAGGATGCCGCCGGCCCAAAGGCCGTTGAGGAAAGCAAAGGTCAGCACGATCAGGGCGCCCGAGCAAGGGCGCAGGCCCACGGCGGTCACGGCCGACCAGGCGGTCTTCCAGCTGAAATTGTCGCCCGAGATCATTGCCGGGTCCGGCAAATGCGAGTGGCCGCAGCTGGAGCACACCATGCCGGCGCCATGGTCATGCGCATTGTGCGAATGATCGTGGTGGTGATGGTCGTGGTGGTCGTGGCTGCAATGGCTGTGATCGTGATGATCATGATGATGGTCATGCGCCGGGTGATCGTCATTGGCATGCACGAGCGCGTGCGCATGCGAATGCGAATGGTGGCTGCAGCTGTGGTCGTGATGGTCGTGCGCATGCGCATGGGCATGCGCTGCCGAAAGGCTGTGAGCCGGATTGGCGCCGATCAGCCCGCGCAGCCGCGGCCAGGCCTTCTGCCAGAGCAGCCATGCGCCGAACATGCTGATCATCACATAGCTTGCCACCTCGAGGAACCAGGTCGCGTTGGTCATCGAAACGGACGTGCCGCGCAGCACCAGGAACAGCAGCGCCATCATGACGATCGCCGTTCCCGCCTGCAGGAAGGCCGAGACGAAGGACAGCATGACGCCGCGCCGCAGCGCCACCTCGTTGGCCAGCAGGTAGGAGGAGATGACTGCCTTGCCATGGCCCGGCCCGGCGGCGTGGAAGATGCCATAGGCGAAGGACAGGCCGACCAAAACCCACATCTGGTTGCCGTCCTCGCGCATCGCCTTCAGCGAGGTGGTGAGCGAACGGTAGAATGTCTGCTGCTGGACATTGATCCAGTTCATCAGGTGGGCAAAGAGGCCTGTCGAGGGGATGGTCGCCTCGTTGGCCCCGATGCCGAGCGAACTTTGCGCATGCGCGTGGGGGGCAAGCTGGGTGAGCACGCAGACCGCTATCAAGGCGGTCAGCAGTACGCGTCCGGTCGTCTTGTTCACGGGCTCTATCCTTGGGCTGGGCAGTTGAGTTCCAGTCGAGTGGCGAAAATCTTGCTCATGTCCGTGCCCGTCGGATCGTTGAAAAACGCGTCCGTCAGCTTGGACTGGTTCTGCTTGATCGCCTCGTCGGGGTCGGGACGGACGACGGTGCGTGTGCATTCCGAGGGCAGGTTTTCGACCGCCATGTTGGCGTCGTCGGTGAAGTCGATTGCCGTGTAGAAGGACGGGTCATAGACGCCGAAATCGACCTTGCCGGAGAGTTTCAGCGGCTTCTTCGGCTCGGATTCGAACGCGATGATGAGCTGGTCGTGGTCGTAATTCGCGATCAGCTTTGCCGGCGGCTTCATCTCCACGTCCTTGTCGTTGACCGTGACCATCTGGAAATAGCCATATACGGCAAGCGACTTGTAGACGGTGTCCGCGACGTCCTTCAGTTCAGCGTCGTCGAGCTTGAGGTCGGAGTTCTTGTCGAACTCCATCAGCACGGTGGAGGAAAACAGCTCGTCGAAGCGCCAGACGTGACGCAGCGATTTCACGGTGTGGTCGGGATTGACGACGACGTCGAGGCGCGCCTCGGCAAAGACATGCGGATGAACGCGTGCCGGGATCGTCGAAGCGAGGAGGGTGGTGGTGGCCGTGGCCAGAATCGCCATTCTCATTCTGACGTTCATAGGCGGTAGCGTTCCTGTGGGGATTCGGATTACCGAGCGTTAACAGAATCCCGGCGAAATTGGGACCAGCCCGCCGCCAAACGCTTCGTTTCCAAGGCCGTAGCCGGCTTCGGGACGAAATTATGCCTTGATTTCAGAATGTTATAATATGTGTTGCGCGGCGCCAAAAAAGGTCAGCCGCGCTCCTTCGGCTTGAACCAGTGCACTAGGTAATCGACGAAGACGCGCACCTTGGCCGGCAAATAGCGCCTGTGCGGGTAGACCGCGAAGATGCCGCCGCCGGGCAGGATGCGCTCGTCGAGCACTGGAACCAGCCGTCCGGCCTCGATGTCCGGGGCGGCGATGAAATCGGGCAGGATGGCGAAGCCGAGACCCGAAAGGGCCGCCGCGCGGGTGGCCATCGGGCTGTTCACTTCCATCTGCCCGGCAACCGAGATGCTGACCGTCTCGCCGCCGTCGCCGAGGAAGGGCCAGTTCGACAGCCAGCGGCCGTTGGTGTCGATGACGCAGGGCATGCCGGCAAGGTCCTGCGGGCGCATTGGGCGCCCGTGCTTTTCGATCAGCTCTGGCGAGGCGCAGATCCTGACCGAGAAGGGCGCCAGCCGTCGCGCGATCAGCGAAGAGTTTTCGAGCCGCGAAATGCGAATGGCGAGATCGAAACCTTCCTCGACCAGATCGACGAAGCGGTCGTCGAGCTGGATTTCGAGCACGATGTCGGGGTGCTCCTTGGCGAAGTCGATCAGCGACTGGCCGATCGGCGCGTCCGCAAAGGTGCGCGGCGCCGAAAGTTTTATGCGGCCCTTCACGTCGCCCGAGGATTCGCGCACCGCATCAGCCAGGCTGTCGACCTCGCGGATGATTTCCGAAGCGCGCCTATAATAGGTGTGCCCGGCCTCGGTGAGCGAGAACTGGCGCGTGGTGCGGTTGAGCAGCAGCGCGCCCAACTCGTCTTCCAGCTCGCGCACATATTTGGAAAGCAGCGCCTTCGAGCGGCCGATCTTGCGCGCGGCGGCCGAAAACCCTTCCGCCTCGACGACGTCGATGAAGGCGCGCATGCGGGTCAGCGTGTCCATTGGTTCATTCCTTGGTTTCGAGAATGCGCCGGCCCAGCGCAATGAGCTGCCGGTCGCTGCCGGCGGGGCCCAGCAGCGACAGCCCGAAGGGCGCGCCGTCAATCGTCCCGAGCGGCAGCGTGATCTGCGGGAAGCCGGAAAGGCCGGAGAGGCATAGCAGCCGCAAGGCGCGCTCGCGATAGGCAAGCAGGCTGTCGGCCGCCTCGGTCTTGAGCGGCGCTGCGCCAGGAACAGTCGGCAGCACGAGATAGCCGTCTTCACCCAGCAGCGCGCCCAGCTCTTCGCGGAAGGCGCCGCGGAATTCGCGCGCTTGCGCCAGCGCGGCATCGTCCACCGTCTGGCCGAAGCGGAAGCGGTCCTCCACACCCCTGTCGAGGCTGCCGGGGTGCTCCTCGATCCAGTGGCCCCGGCTCTCCCATGCCTCGCGCGCCTGGATCCTTCTGAAGGACCAGTAGAGCTCGTCGCTGGACTGGCTGAGCGGGGCGGCTGTCGTTGCCTCGCCGAGCGCGGCAGTCACGAAGCCTAGCATGCGGCGATATTCGGCGGCCTCCGCTGGACCGAAGACGAGTTCGTCCAGCGCGGCGAGGCGGAACAGGCGAGGGGCGGTGCTGTCGCCCTGCTCGCTGTGCGACGAGGGTGCGAACATCACCTTGGCCACCGCCTCATAGACATTCATATCCCGCGCGAACCAGCCGACGGTGTCGAGCGAGGGGGCCAGCGGCATCACGCCGTCGAGCGAAATGCGTCCATGCGTGGTGCGCAGGCCGATCAGGCCGCAGAAGCTGGCCGGTGCCCGGATGGAGCCGCCGGTGTCCGAACCGAGCGCGATGTCGGCCAGCCCGCCGGCCACCGCCGCCGCCGAGCCGGAGGACGAGCCGCCCGTCACGCGGTCGGGGGCGGCCGAATTCACCGGATGCGGAAAATGCGCATTCTGCCCCATCAGCGAGAAGGCGAATTCGTCGGTCTGCGTCTTGCCGAGGAAGTGCGCGCCGGCGTCGAGAATCACCTGCACCGCAGGCGCGCTCCGCGTGGCGGGCGAGCCTTGCGAATAGGCATCAAGGTTGCCGCAGCCGGTGCGATAGCCGGCCACGTCGTAGATGTCCTTCACGCCAAGGCCAAGCCCCGCCAGCGGGCCTGATTGTGCATTGGAAACAGCCACTTGGGGGTAGTCAAGGAAAGCATTCAGGCTGTCGCGCATCGGGCCCATCGTTCAACAAATCGTCGGCTTTGCGCCAGCTTCGTTCGACGCTCGGCATTTTACAAGCGGCCTTACGATTTTTGTTGATTGTGACAGGCCCTAACCCTATATGCCCGCTTGCCCAAAGTCGCACGTGCCTGTGGGCGTCCCCCGACCCTCGAATGGCGAGGTAATCGGGACGGTACCTGGGAAGTAACGAGCCCAGTTGGTTTAGCGGCCAACCGCAAAGCCAAGGACGCCTTGAAGCAACGACGGTGCGGGCCTTTCTGGTGTCTGCCGATCGTCCATAGATCGGGGTTACTGAAGAGGCACACCTTCATTGCCGGCAGTGCGGACTGGGTCTCCCAATCCAAGCCAAGGCAGACAAAGCGAGCAGATGCCGCAAGGCACGAGCTCATCGCCGCGTGAAAGCGTTTTTGCGTTTCGGGATCTCCACCGCCCGGCTCGCTGACTCGCATTCATGCCTTTGTCCATAGCGGCACATGCGATCGAAGGGGATCGCGCCGCAGCTTGATTTAAGCGTGGGGAAACCCGCGCCAAGGAGAGATTCATGGCCACCCAGCGCATCCTCGATTTCCTCGCCACCCGACGTCCCGATGGCCCGTGCCTGGTTCTGGACCTCGACGTCGTGCGCGACAACTACAATGCCTTCGAGAAGGCCCTGCCGAATTCGAAGATCTATTACGCGGTGAAGGCCAACCCCGCGCCGGAGATTCTGCGCCTGCTCGCCCAGCTGGGCTCGTGCTTCGACACCGCCTCGGTAGCCGAGGTCGAGATGGCGATGAATGCTGGTGCCACGCCCCACCGCATCTCCTATGGCAACACTATCAAGAAGGAGCGCGACATCGCGCGCGCCTATGAGCTCGGCATCCGTCTCTTTGCGGTGGACTGCGTCGAAGAGGTCGAGAAGATCGCCCGCGTCGCCCCCGGCGCGCAGGTCTTCTGCCGCGTGCTGACCGATGGCGAAGGTGCGGAGTGGCCGCTGTCGCGCAAGTTCGGCTGCGTGCCGGCGATGGCCGTCGACGTGCTGCGCCATGCCAAGGCGCTTGGTCTCGACGCCTATGGCGTGTCGTTCCATGTCGGCTCGCAGCAGACCGACCTCGTCGCCTGGGATCGCGCGCTGGCCGACGCCAAGGCCGTGTTCTCCGCGCTGGCGCAGGAAGGCATCACGCTGCGCATGGTCAATATGGGCGGCGGTTTCCCGACGCGCTACCTGAAGGACGTGCCGACCGCCCAGGCCTATGGCCAGGCGATCTTCGACGCGCTCTCCAAGCACTTCGGCAACTGCATCCCGGAAACCATCATCGAGCCGGGCCGCGGAATGGTGGGCAATGCCGGCGTCATCAAGTCGGAAGTCGTGCTGATCTCCAGGAAGGCCGACAACGACAATGTGCGCTGGGTCTATCTCGACATCGGCAAGTTCGGCGGTCTCGCCGAGACCATGGACGAGGCGATCCGCTACCCGATCGTCACCCCGCGTGACGGCGATGCGGCCGAGCCGTGCGTGCTGGCGGGCCCGACCTGCGACTCCGCCGACGTGCTCTACGAGAAGGCGCCTTATCCACTGCCGCTGTCGCTGACCATCGGCGACGAGGTGCTGATCGAGGGCACCGGCGCCTACACGACGACCTACTCGGCCGTCGCCTTCAACGGCTTCGAGCCTCTCCGATCCTACGTGATCTGACGGCTCGTTACGGGCGCCCCAAAAGGTGTCCGGCAGCCGCCAGATCATCCTGCCCGCCGGCGTTTCTCGTCGGCGGCGGGTTCGCTCGTGGAAAAACCTCCGCTTGTGAAGGATCGCGGAAATGGAAAATACAAACTGGATTGCCAAAGGCGGCAACGCTGATGATTGGCTGATCTCCCCCCTTGTGGGGGAGATGGGCGGTAGCCCAGAGGGGGGTGCTGCCTCTCTACCGGGGATTCAGGTCACGCAGCAGGATAACGAGCATCCGGGCGATGTACGCTCGATGTTGCCCCCCTCTGCCCTGCCGGGCATCTCCCCCACAAGGGGGGAGATTGGCAGTTGCGTGGCTTTCACCATCGCTGCCGAAACTCCGTCCGATGTCGCTGCGCGCGAGGCGCTGCTCGACCGCGCCATGGGCCCACAGCGGCGGCGCAAGTCGTCGGAAAAGCTGCGCCGCGGCCGTCTGCCGTCGGCGGGGCTGGCCTTCGTCGCGCGTGATGCGGCCGGCGCCGTGCTCGGTACCGTACGGCTGTGGGATGTCAGGCTCGGCGAGGGAAGGGCGCGGGCGCTGCTGCTCGGCCCGCTCGCGGTCGAGCCGTCTCTAAAGGGTGCCGGCGTTGGTTCGGCCCTGATGTGTCATGCGATTGCCGAGGCCGAAAGTCTCGGCCATCGGGCGATCCTGCTGGTGGGCGACGCGCCTTACTATGCACGGTTCGGCTTCTCGGCCGACAAGACCGGCTCGCTTGCGATGCCCGGCCCCTATGAGCGGCACCGCTTCCTGGCGCTGGAACTGGTCGAAGGCGCGCTCGATGGCGCATCCGGCGTGCTGAAGGCAGCCGGGCGCCGCCAGCGTTCCACCGGCTTGGAGACTGCGGCCTGAAGCCCCAAAAAGAAAAAGCCCGGCGCTCAAAACGCCGGGCTTTTCGTTGGCTAATTGTTGTCCGGATCAGATGATCTGGCTGAGCGCCATGGCGACCGACATGTCGCCTTCGACCTTGATCTTGCCGGTCATGAACGCCATCGTCGGGTTCAGGTCGCCGCTGATCAGCGACTCCAGATCGTCGAGGCTGATCTTGATGGTGCAATCGGCCGGAGCGTCGGTGGTGGAAATGCTGGCGCCGTCGATGACGATCACGCCGTCGCCGCCGGTGTCGAACTTCACCGAACGGTCGAAACCGGAACTTTCCACGCGCGACCGGATCTTTTCGACAACCGCTTCAACGCCCATGACAACTCTCCCTGATCTCCTGAGGCGACGCGATCGCTCCCTCTGGGGCAACCGGTCTGGTTGTCACTCGTATAACCTCTCGTTGACGTAAACGTCAATGCCGACGACGCGCCCTCGAGTCAGTGTTCGGCCGAATCCGGCGCGGTTGCGGCTGCCGCATCCGCCTGCTCGTTGCGACGCCGCACCGCCCTGTCGCGGGTTTCGTCACGGTTCAGGAAATCGATCTGCTCGACGATCACGTCGTGGATCATCTCCTGGCCGATCCGGCTGTTGACGGTCTCGCGGATCCCGTTCCTGAACGCGTCGAGATCGAGGTTGTCGCGCTTGGAGTAGTCGATTTCCGGGTTCGCGTAGAGATAGGTGTAGACCTGGTCGGTGATCAGGGAATCGACCGGGACGGTCAGCTTCTTCAGCTCCTTCGGATCAGCCGTGTAGACCAGCCGGGCCAGGAAGTAGCCTTCGACGCTCGCCGCCTTGTTGAAAAGGGGAACGGTGATGACGTTCGTCTTCACATATTTCAACCCGCCGAGAAGCGGCGGCGGAGACGCCGCGTCGGCCTGCGGGTGGGGTGTCTTGAACGAATAAAACACCGCCCCAAGCGTGACGAGGCAGATCCAGACCGCAGCGCCGATGAATTTGATCAACGGGCCCAACCGAATTCACCCTCGGAATAGGTGCCGTCGGCTTCGGCACGCTGGATGACGTTCTGCATCAGCTTGGCCACCTCGCTGACGGCGCCCATATGCGCGCGGATCACGGATTCGTTGATCGTCAGGCGGTCGCGCAGCTTTTCCAGGCTCTCCCGGTGCTCGGCCAGCACCTCGGCGTCTTCGATGCCCTTGGTGGCGCGGGTGAGCTCATAGAGATAGCGGCTCTTGCGCGCATTGGCGGATTTGAGGTCGAAGCCGACGCCGGAGCGGATCGAAGCGGTTTCCTCGTCCACGGCCTCGATGATGCGGCCGATGATCGCCGACAGATTGCCCAGCCGCGCAGTCTGCGCGGCTGTTGCCCGCGTGCTCTGCGCCGGCAGGTTCTCAAACGTCGGCTTCGGTTCGGTCATGTCGATCTGTCCCTTGGTGTTATCGTTTTCGGGGTTTTAGATTTTCGTCTTGGCCGCCAGTGCGGCCTGGTCGCCGGTCAGTTCGCGCGTCAGCTTCATTTCCAGCTGCTGGACGAGCGCGGTCGAAAGCCGGTTGTTCTCATCGGCCTCCGCCTTGCCGGGGCCGCCGGAGACGGGGCCCACGGCGACCTTTTCCTTGCCGTCCATATAGTGGTCGCCGAGCACCCGGTCGGCGATGCCGATGCCGCCGCGTTCGGCCATCACGTCGGCGATCTTGCCGGCCATCATCGACTTCCACATGTCGCCGGCCATGCCCTTGCCGTAGACGTTCTCGGCATCCTTGGGCATCATGTTCTGGATGAAGGTCTGCAGAACCATGGCCTCGAACTTCTTGAAGGTATCGGGCGCCTTGACGTCCGCCGACGCACTGGCGCTTTTGCCGTATCTACCGACATCGCCGACCGAGAAGGTCGCCGACATGCCAGCTGCGGCGGCGCTGCCACGCTTGGCAAGCTCGGCGCGCGCGGTTTCCATGCCCGACGGCTCGACGGCGCGGGCAACGTCAAGAACAATGTCGCTGGGTGGAGAAATCGCCAAGGAAAACGTTCCCTTATCCGGGTTTCGTAGGGTCCAATCTTGAACCAGTAAGCTTGTGGCAACCTTACCGGGAGCTCTGGTCGGGATCGGAAGCGCTCTTGCGCTCGATCATGTCCAGCCTCTCGCGGTCGGCGGTGAGGCGGTCGTCCCACTGGCGCGCCTCGCGATAGGCGCGTTCGACCATGTTGGAGCGGGCGGTGGCGACGGCCACCTTCTCGGCCTCGTCGCGCGCAAGTTGTGCCTGCTCCTGCTTTCGCGCGAAGGCCTTGCCGATGCGGCGGTGATAGATGTCGGGGAACATGCCCGACATCGAGCCCTCGGCGTCGAAGCGGTTCACCAGCTCGACGGCCTCGTTTTCGGCCGCGGCCGCTTCCGACAGGAAGCCGGCATGACGCGTCTCGTGCAGCGCCTTCAGCTGCGCCTGCACCCGCACCAGCTTGGCCAGCCTTTCCTTGCGCGAGGTCATGCTCATCTCCCGATGGTGGTTGTGGCAAAGCCGTCGGCGAACAGGCTGACCATGGTGCCGACGCCGAAATAGAAGATGAACAGCCCGCCGGCGAGGACGAAGGGCAACGAGATGAAGTAGACCGGTATCTGCGGCACCAGCTTGTTCACGAAGCCGATGGTCAGGTTGACCAGTATGGCATAGGCGATGAACGGGCTGCCCAGGCGCAGCACGATCAGAAAACTCTCAGACAGCGTGTCGGTGATATCGACCAGCGCCTCGCGCGGGTTGAAGAAGACGTTGAGCGGGGCGACCTCATAGGAGTTCACTAGCGCCTTGATGATCTCGTGATGAAAGTCGAACACGAACATCAGCATCAGCGCCGAGAAGGAGACGATGGTGGCGAGTGGCGCCTGCGGCTCGGATTCTTCGATGGCCGTTCCGCCCATGCCGCCATAGCCGATCAGCATGGCCATGGCCGAGCCAATGAAATGCAGCGCCATGACGTAGAGCCGCGCCAGCCCGCCGATCAGGCCGCCGATCATCAGCTCCGAAACGATCATCGGCGCCAGCACCTGCGGCCGGCGGTCGATATAGGGCACGATGTGGTCCCACAGATGCACGAGCAGCGCGCCGGTCGCCGCGACCGCCACGAACAGCCTGATCTGGACCGGCACGCGCGCGCTCGAAAGCCCCGGCATGAACAGGAAGCAGGCGCCGATCCTGCAGAAGGCGACGAAGGCCGCCAGAATGACGGTTTCGGGCGCGACGGTCACGAAATGGTTCCGAGCACCTTGATTTCGACGCCCTTGGCGATTTCGACATGGCTGAGCACCGGCAGCGTGGTGAACAGCCGCTCGATGATCATGCGCACATAGGGGCGTGAATCCGGCGCGGTGACGATGACGAAGCGCTCGCCCGCTTCCAGATGACCGCGAATGACCTTGGTGGCTTCCTGGCCGAATTCCTCGAGCTGGCGCGGGTCGATGTCGAACTCGCGCACCTCGCCCTTGGCGTCGCGCTTGAGGGCCTGGTGGAAGGCGAGATCCCAGCGGTTGCCGAGCCGCAGCACTTTCAGCACGCCGCCCTCGGTCACGTCGCCGCAGATCTGCTGGGCCATGCGCACGCGCACATGCTCGACGATCTGCTCGGTGCGGCGCACATGCGGCGCGATTTCGGCGATCGCCTCGATGATGAGATGCAGGTTGCGGATCGATACGCGCTCGGCGAGCAGCAGCTTCAGCACCGCCTGCAGGCCCGGGTAGGAGATGTGCTGGGTGCAGATCTCGTCGGCCAGCTTGCGGTATTCGGGGTCCTGCCGTTCCAGCAGCGCCTTCATGTCCTTGTAGGAGAGCAGCTGCGGCAGGTTGTTGCGGATCACTTCCGACAGGTGCGTCAGCAGCACCGACATGTTGTCGGCGAAGGTGAACTGTTCGCGCTTCAGGTCTTCGCTGAACATTTCCGGCACCGAGTAGGCGCGCATGCCGAAGGCCGGCTCGCGCACTTCCTCGCCCGGAATGTCGGGGATGTCGCGCTGGCCGAGCAGCACCATCACCTCGCCGACGCGCATCTGGTGCTCGGCCACCACCGTGCCGTGAACCTTGATCTGGTAGGTCTTGCCGGGCAGGCTGAGATCGTCGGTCAGGCGAACTTCGGGCACCACGAAACCATATTGCTGGGCAAACTTCTTGCGCATCTTGCCCATGCGGAAGGCCAGCTCCTGGTGCGAGACGAGCAGCTTGGTGGAAAGCTGCTTGCCGATCAGAAGCTCGATCTCGGCGGTCTTCAGCGAATTCTTGACCGAGTTCTTTTCCTCTTCCTCCTTGGCTGCCTGCACCTGCTTTTCGGCAACCTTGGCCTCTTCGGCGATCTGCTGCTGGCGACGGGGAATGACGTAGCCGATTGCGGCCATGGCGCAAGCCAGCACCATGAACGGGAAGAGCGGGAGGCCCGGCATGAGCGCCAGAACCGTCAGCAGCACGGCTGCCACATAGAGCGCGCGCGGATGAGCGCCGAGCTGGCCGAACACGGCCTGGTTGGCCGAGCCGCGCACGCCGCCCTTGGAAACCAGCATGCCCGCGGCCAGCGAGACGATCAGCGCCGGGATTTGGGTCACCAGGCCGTCGCCGACCGACAGCTTGATGAAGACGTCGCCGGCCTTGCCGATGTCCATGCCATGGCGGAAATAGCCGATGGCGATGCCGCCTACGATGTTGATGGCGGTGATGATGAGGCCGGCGATGGCGTCGCCGCGCACGAATTTCGAGGCACCGTCCATCGCACCGAAGAAGGAGCTTTCCTCTTCCAGCTCGCGGCGGCGCAGCTGCGCGGTCTTGTCGTCGATCACGCCGGCCGACAGATCGGCATCGATCGACATCTGCTTGCCGGGAATGGCGTCGAGGGTGAAGCGGGCGCCGACTTCCGCGATACGGGTGGCGCCCTTGGTGATGACGATGAAATTGACGACGATCAGGATCAGGAAGACGATCAGACCGATCACGAAATCGCCGCTCATGACGAGCTGGGCGAAGCCGCTGATGATGTAGCCGGCGGCATGGGTGCCGACATTGCCTTCCGACAGGATCATGCGGGTGGTGGCGATGTTGAGCGACAGGCGCAGCATCGTGGCGATCAGCAGGACGGTCGGGAAGGACGAGAATTCCAGCGGCCGCTGGATCCACAGCGACACCATCAGGATCAGCACCGACAGCGCAATGGAGAAGGCCAGGCCGATGTCGATCATGAAGGCCGGGATCGGCAGGAACAGGACCGCCAGGATGACGATGATGCCGAGCGCGAAGAAGATGTCGCGGCCGCTCTTGGCAGCGTTGCCCGACGGCATTGTTTCTGCGATGGCCACTTGCTTCTCCGTGCTCATTGCCCGCTGGCGCGAAGTGCGGGCGCTGCAACCTTAGAATTCCAAGCTTGCGCGAGCATGGGAGGGTGGAACCGGGGCGCGCCGGCGTCTCCCTCCCCCTCGAGGGGAGGGTGGCCGCGAAGCGGCCGGGAGGGGTCGGTTCATGCCGCGCTCGGCCGCAGCGCGCCGGTGCCTACAGAAAGGGGGATAAACCTGGCGCGCTTTCAAGCTCAACCGCTTGATAAAATTGAGAACCAGAGAAAATCGCCGCCTGCTTCATCCCCCACCTTCCCGCCTCCCGCATAATCGCGGGCATCGGCCTCACCGGGAACACGGGTCATGAACCGGATGAGCGTGGAGGGCGACGATGTCCGGGCTGGTGGTGCTAACGGTAGCGCTGCTGGATGATGAATCCCCAAGTCCGGGCCCAGGGTGTGGCTGGCCGCGCGAATGCGGAGGCGAACAAACCCAGGCAAGAGCATCGAACGGGCGGTCGAAGGGCCGCAGATATTACTTAGATGAGCGTGTCCGACGATCGCCCGTCTTCCCACGTTCCCTCATCCTGAGCTTGCCGAAGGATGACAATGGCCAGACGGTGCAAACCGGGCGTGGCAAGGATGAAGCGCGGGATTATCCCTCCCCCTTGAGGGGGGGAAGAGTGGTTGCCGCAGGCCACGAAAAGCCAACGATTTGGCTTTTCGAACGACGAACGCCCGGAGCCATAGCGGAGGGCCGGCAGGTGCCGAGCGAAGCGAGGTGGGAGGGGTCGGTCCATGCCGAGCACTGCCGCCATGACCTCACCCGCGCCTGCGGCGCGACCTCCCCTCAAGGGGAGGTAAGACGCTGCGCTGCTCCCTCAGCGGATGACCGCGTGGACCGACACGGCCTTGAGCTTGATCGACGGTTTTGCGCCCGGCGTGTTGGGGAGCTCGCTGTCGATGGCCGAGGCGATGCCCTCGACCGAATAGCTGATCGGTGCGCCGCCAAAATCCATCGCCGCGTTGATCGCCTTGCTGTCGATGCTGATGGTTTCGTTCTTGTCGATGCGTTTGTAGGTGAGGTCGGTGTCGACCGCCTGGCTCTTCATGCCGAGCTGGGTGACGTGACCGTCGAGCTGCATCCGGATGGCGTTGGTGTCGGTGTTCACCGAAGCGAAGTCGCCATCGAGGCTTGCCTCGAGCGCGCTCTGCTTGATGGTGACGTTGCCCTTCGGCAGGATGTTGGCGTCGATCTTGAACGAGCAGTTCACGGAAGACTGCGCTGGCGCGATCGAGATGACCAGCGCCTTGCCTTCGACATTCGCCGAGACGAGCGCCATGCAGTCTTCGAAATATTTGTCGGAAGGCGTGACGCCGGAGCCGGGGTCGCGGACTTCGATGGTAGCGCGATTGGGCTGGCCGCTGGTCGTCGTCAGCTTGAGCTCGCCGGCCGGGCTGTCGATGCGGACGTCGGAAACGTTCGGCAGATCGAGCGTTTTCGGGGCGGGCTTGGCGTGAGCGGCGCCCGCTGCGAGGAGAGGGGCCACAAACACGAGGGACAGAAGCGAAGCTTTCGACATGCAATGCCTCCCGCTCCGGATGCTTCATCCGGAGGATCGTTGGGAAGACAGCGGACCGCTATCCGTCGCCTTCGGGTTGCGTGAGCCCCCCTTACACGTGTCTGCAATGGTTATAGTCTACGCACAGTCCCGGCGAAATTGCGACAGGGATTTTAGAATCCGTGTTCGATGCGCTCGAAGATGACGTTGGTGAAGGACGAGATCTGGGCGCCCATGAAAGGCGCGGTGAACGCAACCATCAGCATGATGGCGACGATCTTCGGCACGAAGGTGAGCGTGACTTCCTGGATCTGGGTCAAGGCCTGGACCAGGGCGATGCCGACGCCAACCGCCATCGCGACCGCCACGGCGGGGCCGCAGGCGGTCAGGACCGTCCAGATGGCATACTGGACGATGTCGAGGGCATCTGCCTCGTTCATGCTTCCACGGGCGTCGGCTGGACGGTGATGCCCGGGCCGATGACGATCTGACTGCCGTCCTTGAGGGTCGCGATGATGCCGTCGGAGTAGAGCTTGACCGAGGCAACCTCGCCGGTCACCGTGCCGTCGGCCGAGGTGATCGTCCGCCCGATGAGGGCGTCGGCCTGCGACAGCGTCTGGGACGTTAGAAGATCGTTCAGCTTGCTGTTGATCTGCACTGATTGCTCGACCTGCGAGAAGGAGGCCAGCTGGGCGACGTACTGCGTCGAATCCATCGGCTTGGTCGGGTCCTGGTTTTTCATCTCGGCCACGAGGAGACGCAGGAACGACTGGTAGTCGACGGCCGTCTTCGAAGTGCCGTCGGTGGAGTTGCCGGTATTGGTCGTGCCGCTCTGCACGGTGGGTACGGTCAGGCCCATTGCTATTCTCCTACGGCGAGAGGGCGAGGCTGCGGCTCAGGCGCCGCATCGTTAGAGAGGACTTTATCCTCGAGGCGGTAGAGCGTACGCAGCGACTTCAGCGCTTCGTAGATGCGGTCCTCGCCGACCATGCGGTCGATCTGCTTCAGGCCCGCGCGAATTTCCTGATCCTCGAAGCTGGCCAGGGTCCGGGGCAGCGACTGGCGGAACAGCGTGCGCGCGGCGGACGCGCCGGCAGGGTCCATCAGCATGACCTGGAGCATGAAATAGAGCTGGCGCAGGGGCGTCGAGGCGTCCTCGGGCTGCAGTACATGGCTTTCGAGCAGGAACTGCACGTCGTTCAGCAGCTCCATGGTGACCTTGCGGTCGACCTTTATGACGGCGCCGTTGAGGTAGATCTTCTCGTTGGGCTTCAGCGAGATCTTCAGCGTGCTCTTCATTGAATGCCGTCGTGGATTATCTGCGACACCTCGATCAGACCCTCGAAGTTGTCGGAGCGCCCCTGGCGCACTTCTTCGGCTTCACGCAGCAACCAAAGGCCGATCGAGATCAGATTGGCGCGCAGCTCTTGCGGCAAGGCGTTCTCCGGGCTGCCGAGATCTTCGATGAAGGTGGTCCACAGTCGGTTTGCGAAGTGGAGCGCCCTTACCGCTTCGAGTGAGCCGGCGCCGACATCCCGCGCTGTCATCAGCAGTTCGATCGACCGGCCGAGAAGCTGCTTCTCGCGATCCTTCGCGTCGGCAACCGAATCGCTCTGAATGTCGGCATAGGAGAATTGGTACATGATGCTCCCGATCAACTCAGAAATTTGAGCAGGCTAAGCTGCTGGATGCGCGCGGTAATCGAGTAAGCCGTTTCAATATGCGACAGCAGGTCGGAGACTCGCGTTGCGGCTTCGTAGGCGTCCACCCCCTCGGTCTTGAGGATGTGCTTCTCTATCACGCCGGTCTGCAACTCCAACTGGTCGCTGGCATCCGACACGCGCTTCTCCAAGAGACCGGTTGTCGAGCGGAGATTGCCAAAATCGATGACGGCGTCGCTGACGATGGCGAAGGCACGCTGAGTCAAAGATCTGCGCACGTCTTCATTAAGGTTGCCGCCCAGCAACTGCTCCATCATCACGCCGGCCATAGCCAGTTTCTGAACGCCACTGTTGTTGGCGCTGACCGACGTGTCGGTCGTTTCGCTCAGCGAAATGCGACTGCTAATCGCCTGATCAGATGCGTTCGACCAATTGCTCCAACCACCTCCGAGGAACTGCGGTTCGACCACATTGGTGATGAAGTCGTCCATGTCTGTCGCTGTTATCGAAGCAGCCGCAGGGTCCGATGTCGAGAAACCGAAATGTGCGACGAAGGCGCTCTCGAAAGCGGTGACGCCGGCCGAAGAAGGGTCCGAGAAATCGCCAATCGGTTTTACGTCAGTGTTGATGCCGGCAAACAGATACTCTCCGTTCGCGCTGGAATTGAGCAGGGTGGCCATGGTCGCCAAGGTTTCCTTGGCGATCTTCTGCGTCGTGGATGCAGAAGAGTCGGAGGTAGCCGGGATCGTGAGGGCGGAAAGGAAGGTTTTGGCGGCGTCTTCAATTCCGCTTATCGCCGCTTGGGTGCCTGAAAGGCGCGTAGATGCTGTCGCATTGGAGTCGATAATGCCCTTCATCCGCTCCAGTTCGCGGTTGAAGGTCACCGACTGCGAGCTGCGCGCACCAAGGACCAAGCCTTTGTCGGCGTAAAAGCCCGTCGACTGCTCCTTTTGCGCATTGACGAGGGACGCCTGCGTCTTCATCAGCGAATAACGCATGGCCTCCGATATGGCGGCGGTGGAAACGGAACTGGCTTTCATTGCATTACCTCACTGCATCCAGCAGGGCCGACAGCATGTCGTCGACTGCCTGGATGAGACGCGCCGACGCTTGATAGGAGTGCTCGAGATCGAGCAGGTTCGACATTTCCATGTCGACATTGACACCGGTCTCGTTGGACAGCGCCTCGGCGGTGCGAGTCGCCAGCGCTTCCTTGGTATCGGACGCTGTCGAGGCATCCTTGCGCAAAGCCTGAAACCAGCCCACCGAATTGGCGGAGTAGCCATTCAGGCTCGCCTTGTCGCCATTGCCTGCCGCAGGATCGAAAGTCATGGGTTGATCGAGGCGCTCGCCATAAGAGATCAGCAGGTCGGCATAGGAAGAGCCGCCGCCGGAATTCTGCACATAGGCTGCGCCATTCGCTCCGCCATCGCGCAGCAGTTCGGGATTGCTGACGAAAGCGCTGTTGAGCGAGATCTGGCCAGCCAAACCGTCGATCAGCGTGCCATTCGCGGGAATAGCGGGCGCGCCGGACCACGTGAATAGCCCTGCAGCATCGGGATTGGCCCCAGAGGGGTCCTTTTCGGCAAAAGCGGTGATCAGGCCGCGTGCGACCTCGTCAAGCTGGCGCTGCATGGTGACGGCAACGCCATCACGCAGTTGCAGCAGGCTGGCGAGCTTGCCGCCGGCATTGGTGTTGCCGCCGGTGCCCATCGAGACCGGCACGCCATCGATGTAGATCTGGTTGCCCGCGGCTCCGGATGCATAGGCCGGGGAGGCCTCGAACGTAACGCTGCGCGGCACGGTCTCGAACAGCGTCATGCCGTCGGTGGTCGTGATGACCATGTCGTTGTCGCCGCGGTTGAAGGTGGAGATCGGAACATATTCCGAAATCTTCTTTAAAAGCGCGTCGCGCTGGTCTAGCGCGTCATTGACGTCACGCCCCATACGCGTGCCGGCAACGACCTCGTTGTTGACGTCCTTGAACTGGGCAAGGAGCGAATTGAGGTCATTGACGGAGGTGGCGATTTCCTGGTCTGTCTCAGAGCGGAATGTCTGGATGGCAGCTGCGCCGTTGTTCAGGCTGGCCACAAGTTGTCGTGCCGCATTGATCGCGTTGTCGGCCAGCGTGCGATTGGAGGGCGTGGCCGAGTAGATCTGCAAGGCCTTCTGCAATTCGGTGATCGCCGTCGCCGCCGTCGAGGCGCCGTCGACGCCGTTGACCGACAGATCGAGGCGGTCCAGGCCGGTGACGAGCGTGCTTTGAGCGCTCCAGGCGGACGTGGCCGAGAGATTTTGACGAAATAGCTGTTCGCTGGTGGCGCGCTGTATCACTACAACGCGCGCACCGGGGGCCAGGCTGGTTAGCACCGCCGTGCGTTGGGAATAGTCGCTGTTCTTCGCGTTCATCACATTCCGCGAAACAACGCTGGTCTGGATGCTGGTGTTGAGAAGCGACGATTGCGCAATGTTTAGTGCGGTGGCTAGCGACATGCCTTATTCCTGTTTGGCGGCCTGGCTTACCTTTTCAGGTTGACCAGAATGTCCATGAGATCGGAGCCGGTCTGGAACACTTTCGAATTCGCAGTGTAACTGCGCTGCGATTCGATCATGTCCGTGAGTTCCTGCGCGATATCGACGTTGGAGTTTTCGAGGGCGCCGGCGACGATCTTGCCTCTGCCACCTTCGTTCGGGAAACCCAATTGAACCGCACCGGAGTCGCCCGTGGGGACGAAGACGTTTCCAGACTGGACCTGCATAAGGTCGGGGCTCGGCACGTCGGCGATGGGGATGCGGAAGATCGGCTTCAGCGCGCCGTTCTCGTATTGGGCGTATACGATGCCGTCCGCCGCGATCTGGACGCCTTTGATCCCGGCTGGGGCCGCACCATCGACCTTTGCGTCGACGATGGTGTAGCTCTTGTCGAGCTGCGTCATCTTGGAGAGGTCGATATCGATCGACTGCGAGGGCGGTCCAGGGATGGTCGCGGTGACGGACAAAGGCGTCGTGGCCAGCTTGCCGTTGGACGGATCGAAGGTCAGGGTCTGCGTGCCGATCAGCCCATCGCCGCCATAGGGGAACGAGGTGTTCGGCGATGCATCCGACTGCTTGTAGATCGCGACTTCCCAGGTGTTGTCGCCGGTCTTGGTGTAATAGACGTCGAGGAGCTGCTCGCCACCCAGACTGTCGTAAGTGACCAGCGAGGACTTGGCCGAATAGGTCGCAGTGGTGCCGTTTGCAGAGGGTAGGTCGGCGGCCGCGACGATGTCAGCATTGGCGGGCAGGTTGGCGGTAAACACGCCCTTGGAGGAGGCGATAGCCACCAGATCGGTCTGCGAGATGGTGACCGGAACGAGGCCGCCGAGGCCGTTCGCCACGACGCTCGGATCGCCGTTGTCGTAGCTGTAGCCCATGAGCTGGAAGCCAGCAGCGTTGACGAGACGGCCCTGCGCGTCCGGCACGAAGGAGCCGGCGCGCGTGAGCACCGGCGCACCCCCGCCCGTGCTCTGCACGACGAAGAAGCCAGAGCCGTTGATGGCGAGGTCACTGCCCGAGGTGGTGTATTTGAGATCGCCCTGCTGGCTGATGGCGTTGCGGATCGTCGTGGTCACGCCGCCGGACGTGTAGTTGCCGGAGACGGTGGGAATGACGAGCGAGGAGAATTCCGTGCTCGCGCGCTTGTAGCCGGTCGTGTTCGAGTTGGCGATGTTGTCGGCAACGGTCGACAGGCGATTGGCCTGTGCGTTCATGCCGGACACGCCGGTGCGCATCATTCCATACAAGCTCATAGAAACGTCTCCTGATTTTCCGGGCTCTGGCCAGGCAGGGTAGATTTCCTGACTTGCGTGAGGCTGGCGCAGCCGGACTCGGCGTGGTCAAATCGTCCAGCGAAGTCGGGATGCGCCAAAACCATCAGACAACCAGGCGATAGCCAAGGAAACGCTTGGAATCGATGGGATCGAAGCCCAGCTTCTCGCGCAGCTTCTTGCGCAGCTTGCTGATGTGGCTTTCGACGACGTTCTCCTCGACCTCGTCGTCGAAGATGCCGTAGATCGCGTTGAAGACCTGGGTCTTGGTGACGCGACGGCCGCTGTTGGTCGCTAGATATTCGAGAATGCGGCGCTCGCGCCGAGGCAGAGGCATCGGCTCGCCGTTGATTTCGGGGTCGCGGCCATCCATGAAGATGCGCATCGGGCCAATCTCGGTGTAGTTGGCCTCTTCCTGGGTGCGACGGCGGATCGCCGTGATGCGCGCCAGAATCTCGCGGATGTGAACCGGCTTATGGACCACATCGTCCACGCCGGATTCAAAGAGCTTGAGGGTGTTTTCCAGCGAATGATGCTCGCTGAGCGCGATCACCGGCGCGCCGCTGCGGTCGCGAAGCCGGCGCGGGGAAATCTTATCCTCGCCGCAATCGCCGATCAGAAACGCACTTACCGACTTGAGATCGGATTCGGCCGCGCTTTCGACCCATTCGCCGAATTCGTCCGAGCGAAACCCTGCGCTCGCGACGCCTTCCCGGTCGAAAAGCGACGAAAAACCTTTTTTGACGAGCTCTCGCTCGTCCACGATCACGATCATCGGCCCGCCCTCCGAATCAGCTGTAATGCCTGAACGGGTCAAGTCGTAGACGCTGGCGGGAATCCTGAAAAACCATCAAATCTTGTGGATGGTTTCTTGGGAGTCAGGAATCGCATGGGTTGCAATTCCCTAGAGTCAGCCACGTGGGCTCCCCGAATCGCCAACGCCAGTGTTCACAACGCTTTCAGACTCTGCCCCCGTATGTTGGCTGGCAAACGATGCCACTATGGATTGCAAAAGGAGCGGGCGTTGCTCGTCCACTTCCCAAAACCGGTGGCAACCATGTTGGCGATGACACGGCACACATAGCGTTTTTGGGCTGGATCGTTGTCCGGACCGGCGTGGTAACGGGCCACCGCCATCGACCATGTCATATGGCGAGCATGCAGGCTCACAAGGAAACGAGCGGCGTAGTCGACGTTGCGACGAGGATCGAGCATTTCCTCGACGCTGCGGAAGTGATCGCCATGGTAATGATGGTTGATCTGCATGCAGCCGAGGTCGATGAGCTTGGCGCCGCTGCGGCGGGCAGCGTAGAAAGTCGTCAGCGCCTCTTCGGGCGAGCGTGGAAAAACGGCCTTGCCTTCGATGTTCAGGGCGTTCGGCTGCAAGCTTCCCTTGCGGCCGGTTTCGGTCAGGCCGACAGCATAGAGAATCCCCACCGGCACGCCGTACCGGTCGGCGGCGCGCAGGATCTCAGGTTCGCACGGATTGCCGGATGCGGCAGCTAGGCCGGCACCGGCGCTAGATATAAACGCCGCCGTCAGTAGGGTTCGCAGAAGCCGGTGCAGCGTTCTCGGACCCGTATGCGCCGTCATTGTCGTTCCTTGCGAATTGCTGTCCGCCGGTATCGTTGCCATTGCCGCCCGATCCTGCGGAGCTGAAGGATTGCTGGTCGCGCGGGCCAAAGCCGGCGGAGGCGTTGTTGCCGTCGGCTCCGCCTTGTGCCGAGGAGGACGACTGCGGCTGCTGGATGGTGACCTGGTCGATGCTCAGTCCCATGGAGCGCAGCGACTTGACGATCGTGTCGCTGTCGGCCGTCAGCCGGCGGTAGGCCTCCGCGTTTTCCACGCGCAGTTCGACGGTCAGCTGATCGCCGCTGAAGCGCAGGTTGGCCGTGACCATACCGAGCTCGGCCGGGTGCAACTGGAGCTTCAGCGTGTGCGCGGATGTCAGGCCTGGCTGAGCGCCAACCTGCTGGAAGGGGTGCGCGGCGGGCGAGCGCCAGCTGGGATCGGCCGAGATGAGATTGGCCAGCGCGGTTGCGGTGGATGCACCTGGCTGCGCCACTGGAGCCGGTATGTTCTGCTGGGCAACGACGGTAACGCGCTCGTTCTTTGCGTCTGGGCGTCGGCCGAAGCCGTCGGCCTGCGACCGGCCGCTATTGTTGTTTGCTGCGAGCGTGCGGAGGAAATCGCGGTCGGGCGAAAGGGCGGGATCGGTCGGCGCAGAAGCCGCTTCGTTCTGGCTTGCGGCCGGCGTCAGCGACAAGGTGAGGGCGGCTGCGCTCGATACACGACCGTTCCCAATCCGAGCTTCGCGCTCGGCAGCGGTCGATCCTGCGGTTTCAGTGTTGGCGGCGAGAACATTGCCGGTGGGCGCGTTGCTGTTCGGCATTGCGGTCCGGCCTGCTTCGCCTCGTGCCGCGCGTTCGGCTGCCGCGACCGATGCGGGATCAAGGTCGATCTTGATGTCGGGCTCGTGGCCTGCCACGTCGCCGCGCGTGGGTTGGCGCGAGCCGGTGGCGTCAGCGCGTCCGCCTGTTGCGGCGCGCTCCGTGCGCATATCCAGCTCTCGAGCGACCATCAACGCCGAAAGCGGAGTGCCGGCAGTCTTCGTCTGCGAGCTCACATTGCTGGCGTCGGGCTCCTCGGTCGCTTCCTTGCTGTCGACGCCGTCTTGATTACGCCCGGCGGTCTTCACGCCGACCCCGCCGTGACGCGACCAGCGTCCGGTCTGGTGCTCGGCGCCCACGGTTTCCTCACTGCGTTCGTCGTCGGCCTTGGAGTTGGCCTCATCGAGGGCGGTAGAGAAATCCGCATCGTCGCCGTGGGTTTTCGCGCCGGATTTGTCCGCTTTGGCCGAATTCGGCATCGGCACGGGGAGGGCCTGATTGACGCCTATCGTCATTGAACATCTCCCAACAGTTTGTCGATCTCGTCGAGTTTGCGGCGCGTCTCCAGGACGATGTTCGCGGAATCGTCAGCGGCAGGTGCCGTGGCGCTCCCGACGGCCGGTGCCGCTTGTGGAGCGAGCGCGGGATTTTGCTTTGCCGGCGCGACTGGCGCAGCGTTTGCCTCCGCGATCGGCTGTTCCTGATCTGCCGACACTACCTCGGGCTCGGTTTGTGTCGAGGCTTCAGGTGACAGCGCGGGCGGGGTCGCCGTCAGCTTCGCCGCAACGTCGCTGACTGCGTCGAGCAGTTCCTGGTCGCTTTGCGACAGCCGGCGCCGATCGATCTTTGCAAGCTTGGCGTTGATTTCGTCGGACGTGCCCGAAGGCACGGCGGCCAGGCTGGAGTAGAGCAGCGCGCGCGGATCTTCGGTTTCGGTGCTAGGGCCGTGATCCTCGGCCTTGGCGGAGGCAAAGGCCGACAGTTCGGTCAAGCCGTCGATGCCGGCTCGCCGCGCAATACGCAGATAGATGATACGCTCCTGCTCGGGGTTCATCATGGCGGTGATGGCGCCGACGGTGGCGAGATCGAGCGAGGCATGCAAGGCGACGACGCCGGCCACGAATGCGTCGGCGAATTGGGGAGCGTAGGGCGAGCGCAGATAGCGCCCGGCATATTGCGTCGAGGCGAGCGCGAAGCGGTCGGCGTCTCCGACAGTGGCGGCAAGCGCGACGGAGCGGCGCAGCGCGCCCTCTTCGACAAGCGTGCCGGGGCCCAGCAGCCGTGCCTGGTCGAGCAGCTTCAATGCTCCCTGCTGATCATCACCGGCGCTCACCGAGCCTTTGACAAGGGCAACGAATGCGCCGAGGTCGGGCGACAAGGTCATCGGATCGACCGATGCAAGCGCAACGCGAGCCTCGGGTGCCTGGCCGTTCAGGTAATGCAGCAGGCCCTTGCCGATCTCGCGGTCGACGCCGTTGAGATCGAGCCGCGAAAGTAGCATGCTGATCGTCGCCGGATTGCCGCCGCTCATGGCATAGACGAGCATGGCGCGCAGGTTTCGCTGGTCAGCGAAATCCTGGCTGCTTCCCTTGCGCAGCCTGCCGTCCATGATCTCCAGCAGCTTGTGCTGCATCGGCATGATGGCGACGTCGCCGATGGCGATACGGTCCTGCACCACCTGCAGCGAGCGCACGATCTGGTAGGGCTGCAGCGTGGTTCCGCTCTCGGCATGAGCCGGCGCCTGCAACGCGCCCGTGAGCAACGTCAGTCCGACGAACCCGCTAAGGCGCGAAGCGCGGATCATTGCGGCAGCTCCAGATGGATCTCGATGCGGCGGTTGACCGCCGACAGGGGCTGGCTCGTATCCTTGAGCTTGCGGTCGGCATAGCCCGACACCTCGGTCACGCGATGCTCGTCCAGGCCGCCGCGCACGAGCATGTAATAGGCGGAGTGGGCGCGGGCAGTGGACAGCCGCCAGTTGTCGTAGTTCTGGCTGCGGAACGGCCGGGCATCGGTGTGACCGCTGATGGTGACCGAGCCCGGCCGCCCGCTGAGCGCCTTGCCGATCTTCTCCATCGCCAGCACCAGCTCGCGCCTCGGCACGGCCGAGCCGATTTCGAACATGCCGAAATCGAGCTGATCGGTGATCGAGATGGTGACACCGTCGCTGGTGGCCTTCACCGAAATGCCCTCGTAGAGCTTGTCGCTAGGCGGGAAGGCGGCGTTGAGTTCCTTCGTCAGCTTCTGTGCTGCCTGCTCGGCAGCCGGAGTCGGCTTGTCGTTCGTCGGCGCGGGTGCGGTCTCGTCAGCCTTGGCCTGCGCATCGAGCCTGGCCGCATTCTCGGCCTTGGCCAACTCCTGTAGCGGAGACGTGTCCTCAGGCGCCTTGAGGTCGCCGGACAGGGGCGGGGTGGCGTCGCTGCTTTCGACCGGCCTTATCTCGTTGTTCTCGGTCGACTTTGCCTCGGCCTCGACCTTCGCGCGTTCCGCGCTCGCTTCGGCAAGCGGTGTTGCAACCTGCTGAGACCAGAAGTCGGGCGCGAAGGGGTCGCGGTAGGATTCACCGCCTGACGCGCCGGTGGCGGGGCCGGATTCCTGGGCGCCGCCATCACCCTTGTCGCTGACGTTCTGGCGCACGCCGGAGTTTGCTGCGATTTCGGCAAGCACCGCGTAGGGATCGGCAAAGAGATGCTCGTCGGAGCGGTTCACTGCGTCCGGCGACGCCGAGGAATCTTGCTCTGTGGACGGGCCCGATGTGCCCTTGCCCTCGGAGCCGGCCCCGGCATTGGCCGGCTGCGGCCCTTCGGGAGCACGGCCGATGGCGTTGGTGTCGCTGACATCCTCGAGATTCTTGCGGCTCGAGTTCTTGTCGACCAGCTGAACAGGATTGAAGTAGTTCGCCACGGCTGCTTTCGTGTGCTCGTCGGCAACGCTGATGAGCCACATGACGAGGAAGAAGCACATCATCGCCGTCATGAAGTCGGCAAAGGCGATCTTCCAGACGCCGCCGTGATGCGCTTCCTCGCCGTCGCCATAGCTGCGGCGAACGATGACGATCTCGTGCTTGACGTCGCCGATGTCGACAGTGTTCACGACAGAATCTCCGAAAGCGTAGCGGACCATTCCGAAAGACGCGTTTCGAAAATGTCCTCGTCAATGGCGACCGTCAGGTCGAAACCCGGAGCTTCGATGTGGTCGAAGCTGGCGGCCCGTTCGGGCAATGCTTCTGCCAGGGCTTCGAACAGGGAGAGCGGCGAACTGACCTTGATGCGCACTGCCTCGCGATCGGCCGTCGCTTCGCGGATCGAGCGGGCAAGGCTTTCCAGCGAGCGGCTAAGAACGGTGTCGCTCAATATTCCGCTGACGATGCGTGCGGTAGCTGTCGTCGTCAGTTCGCTGATGCGCTCTTCCATCTCAGCCAAGCGTGCGGACATGGTTGCCGCAGCCTCTTCGCCGAGGCGGCGGGCGAGTGCGTCCATCTCGGCTGCGTGGTGCTCGCGTTCCGCATTGAGCGCTTCGGCGTGCTCTTGCTCGAGACGCTCGGCCAACGCGGCCTCGGCGCGCGCCACCTCTTCCGCGATGATCTCAGCCTGGTCGGGGGCGGGATCCGGCTCGATGAAGCTGTCGATGATGTTGTGGCGGAGGGCGCTTGCAGAGGTGGCTTCACCCGCGCGTGGCGGGTGTTTGCCGAAATCCTGCAGCAGATCGGAAAGTGCCAATGCGGACATCTGAACGTCTTAACCTGCGGCTTCCTGATGGGCCCACTTGCGCAGGATGAGCGCAGTGCGTTCCTCGTTGAGATCGACCATGCGGGCCAGGCGTTCCTGCGGCGCCGGCTTGAGCTTCCAGCGCAGGTCGTCCACCGGGTTATCGTCGAGCGGGGGCAGCTGGAACGGCTGGCCACCACCCAAATTCGCGAGACCCGGCAGAGGCAGCGGCATATCGTCGAAGCCAGGAGCCGGGAGTTCGAACGCTGAGCTGCTGCTGTTGCCGGTCAGGCTGGCAACCATCGGACGCAGGCCGAAGAAGGCTACGAGGAACACCACGACAACGAAGGCGGCGGCGTTGATGATGGTGCCGATGTGCTGGCCGAGCGCGTCGAGCATGCCCGGCTGCGGCACCTGCACGCCATCCAGCCCGTCGATGAACTCGACTGCCGACACGTTGATGAGGTCGCCGCGACCCTGGTCGAAGCCGGTGGCGGAGGCCACGACCTTCTGGATGTCGGCGACACGCTGGGCGATCATATCAGGCGTGGCATCCTTGCCTAGGATCTCCGTCAGGCGCTGCTGGTTGACCACGACCGCGATCGACATCTTGGTGACGGTGTAACCGTTGCTGACGGTGGCGATGCGCTTGGAGTTGATCTCGTAGTTGGTGGTCTCTTCCTTGCGCTCGTTCTGCTCGGAAGATTGCGGGCCTTGAGCCGGCGCGAGGTTGGCGTCCGGCAGGTTCTGCTCGACGGTGGCCGGAGCTGCGGCATCGCGACGGTTCGAATTCTCGTTGGCGCGCACCACCTGCACGGAACGTTCGACGCGCGACTCCGGATCGAAGATGGTCTCTTCGGTCTGTTTGGAGTCGGTGTTGATGTCGGCCTTGACGCTGGCGCGGAAGTTGTCAGGCCCGAGATAAGGGGCCAGCGCGCGGCGGATGTTTTCCGCGATTTGCGTCTCGACGGTGTGCTCGACGCCGAGCGAGCGGCTGGCGCTGGAATTGATCGGGTCGTCGCCCGTGGCAAGCAGGTTGCCGCTCGAATCGAGAACCGTAACCTTGTCGGCGCTCAGTCCGGGCACGGCGGCGGCGACGAGCTGGCGGATCGACATTGCGCTCTTAATGGAGTCGATATCGTTGGAAGCGCGGATGACGACCGAGGCTGAAGGCGGCTGCTCTTCGCGGCGGAAATTTGCGCGCTCGGGCAGAACGATGTGGACGCGCGCGGCACGAATGCCGTTGATCGACTGGATCGTGCGGGCGATCTCGCCTTCCAGCGCACGCACGCGGGTGATCTGCTGCATGAAGGAGGTCAGGCCGAGCGAACCGACATTGTCGAACAGCTCATAGCCGGCATTGGTGCTGGTGGGCAGGCCCTTTTCGGCGAGCAGCATGCGCGCATTGGCTGTCTTGCCGACGGGAACCAGCACCGAGGTGCCGTCCGAACCGATGTCGAAGGGAATACCTGCCTCGCCGAGGACGACCCCGATCTGGTTCACGTCGGAGCGTTCAAGCCCGACATAGAGCGTCTCGTAGGCGGGGCGGTTGAGATAGACGGCGCCGATGCCGATCACGGCCAGCACGATGGCGGCCACCGCGGCCATCATCCCAAGCTTGCGTGGGCCAAAGCTCTGCAGATTCGAGATGATTGTCTGAAGTTGCTGCGGCACGGTCGGACGGCTCCTGCATGTCTATCCGCCGGGACAGTAGAGGCCGAAGCTTGTGCGAAAATGAATCGGGCCGCACCCCGAAGAGCGCGGCCCGAAGTCTGTCAGCGATACGAGATCGATTAGCCGCGGAAGAGCGACAGGATCGACTGCGTGCTGGAGTTGGCGATCGACAGCGCCTGGATGCCGAGCTGCTGCTGGGTCTGCAGAGCCGAGAGGCGAGCCGATTCGGCATTCATGTCGGCGTCGACGAGCGAGCCAATGCCGCGGTCGACAGCGTCCATCAGCTTCGAGGTGAAGTCGAGCTGCGAGTCGATGCGGATCTTGGAAGCGCCCATGTCGGCGGCAGCTTCGCGCATGGCCTTGAGCGTCGACTCGGCGGTCCCGAGGTCAGAGAAGTCCGCCGCTTCGAGGTCGTAGGCGGCCACCGTGATCGTGTCGGCCGTACCCGAATCCTTGACGTAGCCGGCGAGAACGGTCAGGTCGCCACCACCAGTCTTCAGCAGGTTCTGGCCTTCAAAGTCGGCCGACTTGGCGATCTGCGCGATCTGGTCCTTGAGCGCGGTGATTTCCTTGTCGGTGGCGCCGGTATCGATGCCGCCCTGCTCGTTGGAAGCCAGCTTCGCGAGAATCTTCGTGCCGAGCTCGATAGCCGAGTTGAGGCCAGTGTACGCCGTATCGACGACGGCCGAGCCGAAGCCCAGCGATTCCTTGACCGACTGGTTGACGGCGTTCTGCGCCTTCATGCCGGTCGAGATCGACCAGTAAGCGGCATTGTCCGAAGCGGTCGAAACGCGGAGACCGGTCGCGATGCGGTTCTGGGTGGTGGCGAGGTTCTTGTTGGTCTGCGACAGCGTCTGCAGAGCGGTCATTGCGGACGCGTTGGTGAGAAGGCTCGACATGTGAATTGCCCCTTAAAGCAATGAAATTCTGGAGGGACATGCCGGGAGCTACCGGCCAGGATGGAGCGGCATCATGCCTGTGGCCTAGTCAAGCCACCCTCCCTGTATGACTATCTTTATGGAGGGGATTTCCTACCAAAAGACTAACGCATAGACCCAAAAACAAGAAATCGAACTTTGACTGGGATTTTGCGTAGATTCAAGGTGTTACAGGCACGCATACGCGAGCGATCGACCGGCGATGCAATGTCGAAAGGAAATCAAGAGAACGACCTCACGAGGCTGCCCACGAGCAGGTTCCAGCCGTCGATAAGCACGAAGAACAGGATCTTGAAGGGCAGCGACACGACGGTCGGCGGCAGCATCATCATGCCCATGGCCATGGTGATGGTCGCGACGATCAGGTCGATGACCAGGAAAGGCAGCACGATCAGGAAGCCGATTTCGAAGCCGCGGCGGATTTCCGAGATCATGAAGGCCGGCACCAGCACGCGAAGATCGACATTCTCGCGCGAAATCGTCTGGCCCTTTTCGCGGGCTAGATCGGCGAAAAGGTCGAAATCCTTGTCGCGCACATGCTTGACCATGAACTGGCGGAACGGATCGGAGATGCGCTCCAGCGCCTGCTGCTGGGTGATCTCGTTGTTCATCAGCGGCCGCACACCGTTGTTCCATGCCTGGTCGAAGGTAGGCGACATGACATAGAAGGTCATGAACAGCGAAAGGCTGATGAGGATCAGGTTAGCCGGCGTCGATTGCAGGCCCATGCCAGAGCGCAGGATCGAGAAGGCGATGACGAAGCGCGTGAAGCTCGTCACCATGATGAGCAGGCCAGGCGCCACCGAGAGCACGGTGAGCAGGCCGAACATCTGGATGATGTAGCCGACGGTCTGTCCGTCGGCCTGGCCGATGGCCCCAAGGTTGATCTGCTGTGCGCTCGCGGCCGATGCGGTCGCGATCAGGGTAAGGGCGGTAAGGGCGAGTTTTTTCATTCGAACAGCAGCGTTTGTATGAGCACCTGCTTGACGTGGCCGTCGCTGCGGATCCTGGCCCGATCCTCAAGATCGGCCTTCAGGTTGCGGAGGCCCGTGGCTCCTTCGATCTGATAGACGCGAAGGGTGCGCAGATAGGCGAGGAAGTCCTGATGGATATCATCGGCGAGCGCCTGCGGCGCCGGCCCGTCGAGCACGATGGAAGCTTCGATGCGCAGCCACATGTCGCTCGGCACAGCGAGGTTGGTGGTCAAAGGGGCGAGCTTGATCTCGACACGCTTTGCTTCCGCTTCCGCTGGTTTCTCGGCCGCGTGGCCGTCATGCGACGCGGCCTCTTCCGTTTTGGTGGCCTGGTCGCTGTACAGATATTGACCGGAAACCCAGCCAAGCCCGACCGCGGCCAAAGTCATGGCAAGCAGCACTGCGCCCTGGATGAGTAGGGAAGGCCCTTTGGCTTTGGGATCTGCTAGCTCGATCATCGACATGGCGTATGGTTCCCAGGTCTAGAAGGGCAGCACGTTGTCGAGGACCTGCTGGCCGTAGGGCGGCTGCTGGACCTCGGTCAGGCGCCCGCGACCGCCATAGGAAATGCGCGCCTCGGCGATGCGGTCGTAGGGAATGGTGTTGTTCGGCCCGATGTCTTGCGGCCGGACGATGCCGGCGATGGTCAGCACGCGCAGCTCCGCGTTCACGCGCACTTCCTGCGAACCGCTGATGACCAGATTGCCATTGGGCAGCACGTCGCCGACGACCGCGGCAACCGACAGTTCGATAGTTTCCGAACGCTCGGTCCTGCCTGAGCCCTTGGTTGAGGTGTTGGAATTCACATTGGCGTCGAAGGAGCCGCCCTGCTTGGCACCATTCCAGCCGAAATTCATGCCAGCGCCGAGCGTTCGGCCTACCTTGCGGTCGCGGTCGGATTCATTCTTGAAGCGGGCGCGGTCGTTGATCTCGATCTTGACGGTCAGGATGTCGCCCGGCGCCAGGGCGCGCGCGTCGGTGAACAGCCTCTGCGCGCGGTCGTTCCAAAGCGAATAGCGCTTGCCCGGCGTGGTGGGCTGCTGGGGATAGCTGTAGAGTTCGGGCGGCCGTCCCAGCCCCGCACCGACGGGGGTGAGGGCAGGCTCCTTGCCGATCTCTTCCGGCCTGGTCGCGCAGCCGGACAGGGCCGTCACGGCCAGGGCAACAAGGGCGAGGCGTTTCATGAAGGGTCTTCCTTGCGCGTGGCGCTGGCCATGATGGCGGTCAGCGCGGCGGCGGCTTTGCTATTCATTTCGTTGAGGATCACGCCGGCCTTGCGGGCGTCGAGCTTCATCAGGATGCCGGCAGCGACGAGCACGTCCACCGACGCCAGCCGCTCGGCGGCGGCATCGGGCTTCATGGTCGAGTAGATCTTGACGACATTGTCCTCTGTCTTCGACAGGAAATCGTTGCGCCGCCTCAGCCAGCCTTCGTATTCGGCGCGCTTTTCCTCCAGCAGCTTCATGCGCTGGTCGATGTCTTTCTGCAGCGCCTCGAGTTCCTGCCGCTGCAGCGCATAGCGACGGTCGCGGGCGGCGTCGGTGATGTTGGAGCAGAAGCGCTCGATCTCGGTCTGCTGCGGCTCGGCGCCGGCGGGTGGGACCGTGCCTGTGGTTTCGGCGCTTGCCGGCTCCGCCGCGGCTTCCTCGTTGGAGGCCATTTCGGCGGCCGCCGGGCTGGCGCACAGCAGCAACGTTGCCGCAATGCCCGCCAGCAGCCGGCTCTGAAGCGTCGGGATTTTGGAAGGAGGAAGCGCGGTCATTGGCGGTCCACCTATTGCAGCACGAGGTCGGCCTGCAGGGCGCCGGCAGATTTGATGCCCTGAAGGATGGCGATGATGCCCGCCGGCTTCACGCCGAGCCGGTTGAGGCCTGCCACCAGCGTTTCAAGGTTCGGTCCGTCGAGGATGGCAACCTTGGCGTTCGGCTGTGCGATGTCGATGGCCGTGGAAGGCTCGACCGCCGTGACACCGCGCGAGAACGGCTCAGGTTGCACGACCTTGGGCATCTCGGTGACGCGCACCGTCAGCGTGCCGTGGCTGATCGCGACGCGAGAGATCCGCACGTCCTGGCCGATCACGATGGTGCCGGTGCGCTCGTCGACGACGACGCGAGCCGGGGCATCTGTTTCGACCACCAGGTTCTCGAGTTCCGCATAGAAGCGGGCCGTGGAGATGCCTTGCGGCCGGCGGATCATGACCGTCCGCGCATCCTGCTCAGCCGCAACACGCTTGCCGAAGCGCGCGGAGGAATATTCGTTGATCACGTCCGCGACGCGCACCGCAGTCGAGTAATCTGCATTGCGCAGCTGCAGCGTCAGCACGGCCTGGTCGCCGAGTGCGGCCTGCACCTGGCGCTCGATGATCGCGCCGTTGGGCACGCGGCCGGCAGTCGGCACGCCCTGCGTGACGCGTTCGGCCTGGCCCTGTGCGTCGAAGCCGGAAATGAAGACCGGCCCCTGCGCCACGGCATAGATTTCGCCGTCTGCCGCCTTCAGAGGCGTCATGATCAGCGTGCCGCCCTGGAGAGAGGTTGCGTCGCCCATCGAGGAGACGCTGACGTCGATGCGGGTGCCGGATTGCACGAAGGGCGGCATGTTGGCCGTGACGATGACGGCGGCGACGTTCTTGGCGCGCGTGCGGCCGCCTTCGCTGGCGATGCCGAGATTTTCCAGCATGGCGCGGATGGACTGCTCGGTGAAGGGTGCGTTGCGCAGGCTGTCGCCCGTGCCCTGCAGGCCGATCACGAGACCGTAGCCGACCAACTGGTTGTCACGCGAGCTCTGAAGCTGCGCAATGTCCTTGATGCGCGAGATCGGGCCGCCCGAGCCGGGGATATGGCTCGTGGCATAGCGGCTGTCGGTGGTGACGAAGCCGCCACCGTCGATATCACCGGCGCCCGGCGCGGTTGCACCGGCGACGGGACCCTTCAAGGTGCCCGGAAGCTGGCCCTCGGGGCCGTCCGCGAAGGCAGGCTGCAATCCGAGGAGAACAGCGAGAGTAAGAGTGAATGCGCGGATCATAGATCGCTGACCCGAATTGTGCCGTCGGCCATCACGGTGCCGCTGATGATCTTGCCGCTGTCGATGTTGCGAACCTTCACGAGATCTCCGGCGGATCCTGGCTGAAGCGTGACCGCAGCCGCTGAAATGGTAAGCGGACCCGAGATGAAAACCATCTGAACCGATGCGCCCTGTTCGACCAGCCAGGCGTCGCGCACGGCTGCCATCGCGATGTAGCGTCCGGGCAGCAGCGTGCGGCGGGCGATCTTGCCTTCGATGTCGTTGATCGACATCGCGACGGCGGAAGGCGGCACCTTGCCGTCGCGCAGTATCACTTCCCTCAACGCATCGGCCGGAATGGCCTCGCCGGGATAGATGACGCGATTGGTGACCGCCACCGTCTCTCCGGACATTGCCGGCGCGGCGCCCGCAATCAGCGTCAGGCCGGCTGCGGCCGCGACGACGAGACGGTGAAAGGCGCGCAACGTCATGCTCTTACCTGATGTTCTTCGAAACGACCGCTGCCATCTCGTCGGCGGCCTGAATGACCTTCGAGTTCATTTCATAGGCACGCTGGGCCGAGATCAGTTCGGTGATTTCCTTGACCGGATCGACGTTGGAGGCTTCCAGATAGCCCTGCTGAACCTGGGCGAAGCCGGGATCGCCGGGTACGCCGACATTGGCAGGGCCGGAGGCTACGGTTTCCTGGAACAGATTGTCGCCAAGCGGAGCAAGACCTGCTTCGTTGACGAAATTGGCAAGCGTCAGCTGGCCCAGCTGCTGGAGATCGGTCTGGCCGTCGAGCCGCGCGAAGACTTGACCCGACTTGTTGACGATGATTTCGACAGCGTCGGTGGGAACCGTGATTGCCGGCAAAACGGTAAAGCCGTCAGCGGTGACCAACTGGCCCGTGCCGTTGATGTTGAAGGCGCCCGCGCGGGTGTAGAGCGTCTGGCCATCCGCGCCTTCGACCTGGAACCAGCCCTTGCCGGTCAGCGCGAGATCGTAGGAATTGCCGGTGTTGGTGAGCGATCCCTGGATGTGGACGTTGCGCACCGCCGCGGTCTTGACGCCAAGACCGATCGAAGCACCCTCGGGCACAACGTTGGCATTGGCGCGGTTCGGCACGCCCTGCAGCCGGTCGACCTGGTAGATCAGATCCGAAAACTCGGCGCGTGCGCGCTTGTAGCCGGTGGTGTTGATGTTGGCGATGTTGTTGGCGATGACCTCGAGATTGGTCTGCTGGGCGTTCATGCCGGTGGCGGCGATGGCGAGCGCTTTCATGATACCGGCTTCCCTCAGATGGCCATGCGGCTGATTTCGAGATAGGCGGTGACGATCTTGTCGCGGATCGCGACTGCCGCCTGCAGCGACTGCTCGGCATTCATGACCGCGTCTGCGACCTGGCGCATGTCGGCGTCGCCCTGCAGCGCCTTGACCGAGACCTGCTCTGCGTTCTGGAGCGTCCCGATGGTGCGATCTGCCACGTCCGAAACCATGGCCGCGAAGGACTGGCCTGCATCGATGCCGGTGGGAGCGCCGGTCGGGGACATGCCGGTGACGCTGCCGGCATCCTTCGACAGGATCTGGTTTACTGCGCCGACGCCGCTGATCATGATTGGCCTTTCATAAGATCGATGGTCATGGAAATGAGGTCGCGCGCCTGTTTGACGACCTGGAGATTGGCTTCGTAGGAGCGGTTGGCCTCGGTCATGTCGGCCATTTCGACCAGCACGTTGACGTTGGGCATCTTCACGTAGCCCTTGTCGTCCGCGGCTTCGTGACCGGGCAGATACTCGGTCGGGTATGCCGAGTGATCGCGGTCGATCGAGGCGACATTGACCAGGGAGGCTCCCACCTGGCGGTCGAGCGCGGCGGAGAAGATGATGGTCTTACGCTGATAGGGTTCCGAGCCCGGCGTGCTGCCGGTCGACTGGGCGTTGGCCAGGTTTTCCGAGACGATGCGCAGTCGTTCGGATTGGGCGGTCAGGCCGGAAGCGGCGACCTTGAGCGTGGCGGAAAGCGCGTCCATGCCGGTCAGCCCTTCACGCTCAGCATCATCATGCGATGAAACGATTTGACGATCGCCGTGTTGAGCTCGAAGGTGCGGCGCACGTCGCCGGCCTTCATCAGTTCGTTCTCAAGCACGACCGAGTTTTTCGACGGCAGCACAGAGTTCGTGGTGTTTTCGTTGCGCACGGCAAAGGCCGCATTGGTGACGCCGGCGGCGAAGTGGCCTTCCTGCGTGGCGGTCAGCCCGACGCTCTTGTTGTTGAGAACCTTCTCGAAAGGCTCAACTTCGGCGGTGCCGTAGCCGGGCGTGTTCACATTGGCGATGTTGCCGGCAATGGCCGACTGGCGAACGGAAAGCCACTGCGATTGCGTGGAAGCGAGATTGAATAAATTGACAGGCTGCATAGAAATCTCCGGCAGATTTCCAGACTGTAGGCAGCCAGTCTTGCGCGGGCCTTGCGCCGATTCAGGAACTGTTAACCCTTGATCGAGGTGGCGCGGCGAAACGCGACGGTTGAAGCGGTGTCCGACATGGAAGCCAGATGCCGCTTTAACCAGGATGATGGCCGTGCTTAGCGCGAGAGTTCCACGACCTTGTCGGCGCTGGTGACCATGATCCATTTGCCGGCGCGTTGCTGGATGGAGGCAACGCGACTGTTATCGGGCAGCAAAGCGCCCGGCTGGACCACCCAAAGGCCAGCTTCGTCCTCGATGAGAGCCCGACCGTTGACGGCATGGACCATGCGATAAGGCATTTCCACGACAGGGAACGGCTGGTTGGGCACCGCCACGCGCTCGTCCTTGTCGGGAAGCGTGCCGGTGGGGAAAAAGTCGATCTTGTCGAGCGCCGCGATGTCATCCGATGGGAAGTCGTTACCCGCCAGCCTATGGGAGATCGAGGCGACCGGCCTGCGCCCGCCATGACCGTCTCCACCGAACTTCAGAGCCTGAACGCCGAACTTGTCGGGGTTGAAGAAGATGTACCAGGGAAACAGCGCGCAGACGAGGCCGAGGGTGATGCCCATTCCGGCGATGATGAGATCGCCGCGACGGTCCGCCTTGCGTGCGCCTTCCGAACCGACGCCCCAGCGCTCGAGCAGCCGCAGCACCCTGAAGCGCTTCCTGCGCTCCTGACGCGCCTGCATTTCAACTTCCTGCTCCTTCTCGAGCATCTGTTGAAGGGTTTGCTCAATCTGGCTGAGCTGCATTGGGCTTGTCCTTCGCTCTGAGGTGGCGGGCCAGATCGGCCAAAGGGTCGGTCGAAGGCTGGTCGGCCGGCGATTGCGTCAGCACTTCGTAGACCAGCGGCACCTGGCGCACGGCCATGTCGAGTTCGGCGTCCATTCCGGGCTGATAGGCACCGAGCAGGCGGATGTCGCGAGTGTCCTCGAAGCGCGAAATCATGGCTTTGAGCCGTGTCACCAGCATTCGCTCGTCCTCGCTCCAAGCCTTGCCGGCAAGGCGCGAGATGGAAGCCAGAGGGTTGACCGCGGGGAAGCGGCCTTGCTCGGCAATGGCGCGGTCGAGCACGATGTGCCCGTCGAGAATACCGCGCACCGAATCCGCCACCGGATCGTTATGATCGTCGCCATCGACCAGCACCGAGATGATGGCGGTGATGGAGCCCGATCCCTCCACGCCGGGGCCGGCGCGCTCCAGCAGCTTGGGCAGATCGGTGAAAACCGAAGCAGGATAGCCCCGCGCGATCGGCGGCTCGCCTGTGCCGATGGCGACCTCGCGCAGGGCATGGGCAAAGCGGGTGATCGAATCGAGCACCAGCAGCACGCGATCGCCGCGTTCGCGAAAGCACTCGGCCACCCGCATGGCGGTGTCCGGCGCGCGCCGGCGCATCATGGCGCTCTCGTCGCTGGTGGCCACCACGGCCACCGTCTTGGCCATGCCGGCCTTGCCGATGGTGTCTTCCAGGAATTCGCGCACCTCTCGGCCGCGTTCGCCAACCAGCGCCACGACGACGGTATCGAAGGCCTCGGCGCTGGCCAGCATGGCCAGAAGCGTCGACTTGCCGACGCCGGAGCCGGCGAAGATGCCCAGGCGCTGGCCGAAGCAGATCGGGGTGAAGATGTCGATGACACGCACGCCGGTGAGGAACGAGGTGGCGACGCGCTGGCGGGCGAGGGCAGCCGGCGGCGTGGCATCGCCGACTTCGTGGGACTCGCCCTCGATCAGCGCCGGGCCGCCGTCGATCGGGCGGGCGAGCGAGTCGATCACGCGGCCGCGCCAGGAAGCATGAGGAGCAATAGCGAAGGGGCCACGATTGAAGACGAGATCGCCAACGCCGGCGTCCGCGGTACGCTCGAAGGGAGCGATGAGCACCTCCTCGGCGTCGATCTGTATGATCTCACCGCGCCGCGTACCCGTGTTGCCCCGATGTTCGACAATGTCGCCGAGCCGAGCCGTGCTCGAAAGACCGTGCGCCCGATAGTTGGTCGGCGACACTTCCGTTATGCGTCCGCCGCGCTTGACGAGCGTGCGCTCGTCGGCAATGCGCCGGAAGCTTCGCTCAAGGATCGTCAGCCGGTTGTTCCGTTGGTGCTCGGACGTGTCAGTCGGGGTAGCCGCAACCGGCAAGGCGTTCGACATCTGTCGTGCTTACTTCGAGCCCAACGTGCGAACGGCTTCGCTGAAGGTCTGGTCGGAGCTGCGCATCAGGGCGGCGGTGTTTTCGAACGCGCGCTGAACCGTGATCAGATGCGTCATCTCGAGAACCGGATTGACATTGGACTCTTCGATGAAGCCCTGGGCCACGCCGACGTCGACGCGGTCGACGACCGGTTCGGGCTGGCCGTTGGGAATGATGCCGGAGTTGGCGTAGCGGGTGAAATTGAGACCCGGGTCGAAATTGTAGAGGCCGAGTGCGCCGACCGCGTTGCCGTTCTGGCGCAGCATGCCATCGGCGCTCGCTTCCGGCACGCCTTCGCGCGGATCGAGCTGGATCGGCGCGCCGCCAGCGTCGAGCACCGGGTAGCCTTCGACGGTGACCAGTTCGCCGTTCTCCGTCAGGGTGAAGCGGCCGTCGCGCGTCATGACGGTGCCGGCTGGCGTCTGGATGCCGAACCACGCGTCGCCCTTGATCGCAAAGTCGAGCGGGTTGCCGGTTTGGCGCAGCCCTCCGGATTGCGTCGACAGATAGGTGTCTCCGGTGGAGACGAATGCCATCGATTTCTGGCCGAGACCGGACACGACATCTTCGAACTTCACGCCGGTGGCGCGAAAGCCGACGGTTGACGCGTTCGCGACGTTGTCGGCGATCGTGTTTAGCCGGCGCTCCAGCGCGATCTGCGACGAAAGGGCGACGTAAAGACCATCCTGCACGTACTTGTCCTCATCTCTTCATTTTCTGGATTGCCAGCATCAGGTTGGTCGACACACCGTATTCGACGGGCTGGAACAGGACGCTGAGCGAGGTCTGTTCGGTCGTGGACGGGTTGTCCATCTCCCACATGGTGGTGAATCTCGTGAGCAGCTTGTCCAGCGCCTTCGGGTCAGAAAAATCGCTGATCTTCAATCGCTTTTCTAGATACTGGGCCTGCTTGTCTATGTCCGTCTGAGCGAACGAATCGGGTAGGCCGAGCATGGTACGAACCACCTGGGAGAGCGCGGTATCGCCCAGAATCTGGTAGAAGCTGGTGATTGTTGGAGCCTTGCGCTGGAAATAGAGCGCCAGGCGCACGCCCTCATTGTCCTTGCCGGCGTCCTCTTCCAGAGTCTGTCTGAAGTATTTGGCGGTGGCCGGCTGTTGCGCCGCGTTGTAGGTAGTGGCGCTCTCGCCGAGCGCCTCGAAATTGTAGGCGGTCACGAAGGCTTTGAGCCGCGTATTGTCCGACTTGTTGGCAAGGCTTTTGGTGTCGCGCACCCCGCCTTCCAACATCTTTCGCATGTCTTCCTTGCTAAAGTCGCTAGTGCTCAACCCGAAAGCCTTCATGGCATATTGGTAGAGCCTGTCGTTGGACAGCAGGCCGTCGATGGACGTCACTTTGACGATGTTCGCCAGATAGTAGTTAGTCTCTGCCTTGACGGCATCCGAATTCGGATCGATGCCGTCGATCTTCACCTGGGTGGCGTAGTTCTGGGTCGCGAGCTGCTGCGCCATATTGTAGACGGTCGCTTGCTCGCCATATGCGGCGAAGTTAAAGGCTTTGACGAATTCGGCGTAGCGCTTGTCGGTAAGCTTGTTGGCAAAGCTGTTGGGGTCGGAGACGCCTTCCTTGAGGGCCTTGACCATGAAGGCCTTGGCGTAGGCCATGTCCTCGAGGCCGAAGGCCTTCATCGCGTATTTGAACAGCCGATCGTTCTTGACGAACTCGTCGATCGACTTAACCTTGGTGATATTCTCAAGGTAGTACTTCGTCTCGCGGTCCACCAAGGGCTGCTTTTGGACGCGGTTCAGCGACTTGTCGATGTCTCTCGTGATCAGCTGATAGCTGGCATAGGTGTTGAGCACTTGGCAGTCTCCGCCCGAACTTATCCGACGAGGCTATCCCAACTTCCTTGCGCGAAACTGAAGCTTGATCGTCGAATTGTCCCTTGTGGTGGAGACAGCACTGAACAGTGATTCAAGCCTCACACAAGGCACGGTCGCTACTGCTCGGATGGAAGTCGACTCGCGGAAGGACTGACGGTGGGCATTCTTATAGGTATCGTTGTGACCCTGGGCTGCGTGCTTGGTGGGTTCATGGCAATGGGCGGGCACGTCAACGTCCTCGTGCAGCCCTGGGAAGCTGTCATCATCATGGGTGCTTCGATCGGCACGTTCCTGGTCGCCAACCCGCTCTCGACGGTCAAGGACACTGCCAAGGGCTGCATGGAAGCCTTCAAACAGGCCGTGCCGAAGGAGCAGGACTATCTCGAGACGCTCGGCGTGCTGCACAGCCTGATGCGCGAGCTGCGCTCCAAATCGCGCAGCGAGGTGGAAGCCCATATCGACAACCCTGAAGGTTCGGTCATCTTCCAGGCTTTCCCGAGCGTCCTGAAGAAGACGGATCTCACGCATTTCATCTGCGACTATTGTCGCCTCATCATTATCGGCAGTGCGCGGCCGCACGAGATCGAAGCGCTGATGGATGAGGAAATCCACACCATCCGCGCCGACAAGCTGAAGCCCTATCACGCGCTGACGGCGATGGCCGACGGCCTGCCGGCTCTCGGCATCGTTGCTGCGGTGCTTGGCGTCGTGAAGGCGATGGGTGCGCTCGACCAGTCTCCCGAAATCCTCGGCGCGCTGATCGGCGCGGCCCTGGTCGGTACCTTCCTCGGCATCTTCCTGTCCTACGCGGTGGTCGGGCCGATCGCCACCAAGATCAAGATCGTGCGTGAGAAGAACAACCGTCTCTATGTGATCGTGAAGCAGACGCTGCTGGCCTATCTCAACGGCTCGCTGCCGCAGGTGGCCATCGAGTTCGGCCGGAAGACCATCTCCTCTTATGATCGCCCGTCGATCGACGCGGTCGAGCAGAGCACGATGAACACCAACTTCGACACGAAGAAGGCTGCGTGAGGACCGACGTGAGCGACCGGAATAGGGGGCAGACATGGTGAGCCCTGCGAGCCCAGCAGAAACACGCGCATTCATCATCGAGCGTCTGGTCGGCGATACCGGCGAGCCCGATCGCGTCATCTCCTCCGCGAAGGCACTAACCGAAAGGTCGCTTTCGGCTGTCATGCAGGGGCTGAACGGCAAGCTCGCTTCGCCGCTCGACATCGAGGTCCAGTCGGTGGAGCTGGGACGCTTCGCTCAGGCCCGCCCGTCGAACAGTCGCCATGCCATGACCATTGCGGCATCGGTTTCCTCGCCCGATGCCCTGATCCTGTCGATGGATCCGGCGGCGGTCGCGCTTGTCGTCCACGCTCTTTTCGGCGGCGATGTCGAACGGCCTGTCCAGCCGATCGATCGCGATTTGTCGCCCACTGAAGCCGAAGTCGCGACCATGGTGTTCGAAGAGATCGCCAAGGCCATGAACGGCACCGGTCCACGGGCGTTCGAGTTCCGGCTGCCATTGCCGGCGGCGATCACAGGCGGCGAACTTAAGCGGCACATCCTGCGCGATGGTCCGGCCGTGCGCGTGGTTTTCTCGATATCGGCGGGCGTGAACGCGGGGCTGATCGTTCTGACCATGCCACAGCGCGTGCTGCTCAAGCATCGCGGCGACGCTGGCGTAAAGGCCGAGAATGCCGAGCCGGAGGCCGAATGGCAGGAGCGCTTCGGCGAAGAAGTGAGGCGCTCGACCGTCACCCTGGAGGCGACGCTGCCGGTCGCTCGCATGACACTCGGCGAGATTGCCTTGCTGCAGGAAGGCCAGATCATCGAACTCGAAGAAGCGGCGCAGTCGCAGGCCCGGCTTTCTGCGCGCAACATGACGCTGTTTGTGTGCGAATTCGGTAAATTAGGGCAGAATTACACGGTCCGAATCAGGCATCCTTTCGATGCCGGCCAGGACCTCATGGATACGTTGTTGCCGGAATGACGCCTGGCGTTGTTTCGAGGTGGCCCGAAGTGGAGAGGCAGATGAACGAGATCGGCGCAGAAGTAGACGGCGATATCCCGGAGGACCAGCTCAACCGGGCAATCGAGGAACTGCGCGGAGCTCTCCACGAGGAGGACAAGCGGCCGCAGGAGAAGGCGAAGCCGGAGCGTCCGGCCTCGAACGCCGCTGTCATCATGAACATCCCGGTGGAAGTGCAGACCGTGCTCGGCAGCGCGGACATGCAGGTGTCGGAACTGATGGCCTTGCAGAAGGGGTCGACCGTGGCGCTCAACCGGCGCATCGGTGAGCCGGTCGACGTGGTGGTCAACGGCCGCAGGATCGCGCGCGGCGAAATCACCGTCCTGGAAAACGACCCGTCGCGCTTCGGCATCAAGCTGACGGAAATCATCACGGCGGCAAAGCCGGCATGATGCAGCATAGCGCCTCACTAGCCTTAGCAGGAATACTTTCGGCATGAATACGCTGGCCTCGCTGACGCGCGCGCAGAAGGCCGCGGCCATTCTTGTCGCCATGGGCAAGCCGTCGGCGAGCCGTATGCTGAAGTTCTTCAAGCAGGAGGAACTCAAGGCGCTGATCGAGGCCGCGCGGCTGCTGCGCACAATTCCGCAAGCCGATCTGGAGCAGATCGTCGCCGAGTTCGAGGCCGAGTTCATGGAAGGTGCGGGCCTGCTCGACTCTGCCGACGACATGAACGCGATCCTCACCGAGTCGCTTTCGCCCGAAGAGATGAACGCCATCATGGGGCGTGGCGGGTCCGGCATGCAGGAAGTGCTGACGCCGGTCTGGCCTGAAATGCAAAGGGTCGATCCGGCCCGTGTCGCAGATTTCCTGAACGTCGAGCATCCGCAGACCTCGGCAGTCATCATGTCGAAACTGGCGCCGTCGGCCGCAGCCAATGTGCTGCTGGCTCTCGAAAAGCCGCTTCGGGGCGAGATACTGAAACGCATGATGTCGATGGGTGTCATTCCCGACTCTGCGACGCAGATCGTTGAAAACCAGCTTCGCAGCCGCGTTCTTTCGGAGCGGGCAAACAAGGACATCTCTGCCGGCCAGAGCCGGGTCGCCAGCCTGCTCAACGAAATGAATAAGGATCAGGCCGACGAGGTCATGCGGGATCTGGAGCTGGAAGGCACCAGCGATCTCGATGGCATCCGCGCCCGCATGTTCTCCTTCGAGGACGTCGTCTTCCTTTCCCAGAAGGCGCGCGTTGCGCTGTTCGACGGACTGTCCACCGAAACGCTCACGCTCTGCCTGCGCGGCGCACCAGCCGAACTGGCCGAGGCGGTTCTGTCGTCCATCAGCGCGCGTACACGGCGCATGATCGAGTCCGAGCTTGGTCAGGGAGCAGACGAAGTGACCATGTCCGACGTGATCACCGCGAGGCGGGCCATCGCCTCCCAGGCGATCCGCATGTCGCTGGAAGGTGCCTTCGAACTGCCCAGCGCCCAAAGCGCAGCCTGAGCTGCGGCCTGAGGCAATCGCGCCATGTCCGAGGGTGCTGACAAAGAGAGCAAAACAGAAGAGGCCACAGAGAAGAAGGTTCGAGATACGATCGAGAAGGGCAAATTGCCGGTCTCGAAGGAAATTTCGATCTTCGCCTCCTTCATCGCCATCCTGGTGTTTGCGACGTTTTTCGCCCAGGGCAACATCACCCAGCTTGGCTGGTTCCTCGGAATATTCCTGGAGAAGCCGGAGGCCTGGCCGCTGGCGAACGCGCAGGACGTCATCGAGCTTTATCGGGTCGTATTCCTGCAGATCGCCAAGCTGCTCGGCACGATGATGGTGCTATTGGTAGTCGCGGGCGTCGCGGCTTCAGTTCTCCAGAACATGCCACAATTCGTTGCCGAGCGCATTCGCCCGCAGGCGTCGCGGATTTCACTCGCGAAAGGCTGGAGTCGGATGTTCGGCGTCCAGGGATTCGTGGAGTTCCTGAAGTCGCTGGGAAAGCTCGGCTTCGTGGTTCTCGTGCTGATCTTCACGCTGAAGGGCGAGTATCGCGACCTTCTGGCTGGGATGATCACCCATCCGACGGCATTCGTTCTGACGGTGCGCAGCATCCTTATCCATATCCTTGTGTCTATCGTGGTCGTGATGGGCGTGATCGCGACGGCCGACCTTGTGTGGTCGCGCTTCCACTGGCGCCAGGAACTCAAGATGACCAAGCAGGAGGTCAAGGACGAGCTGAAGCAGTCCGAAGGCGACCCGATCATCAAGTCCCGTCTGCGCTCGCTCGGCCGTGACCGGGCACGGCGGCGCATGATGGCGGCGGTGCCAAAGGCGACGCTGGTGATCGCAAACCCGACCCACTATTCAATTGCCCTGAAATATGTGCGTGACGAGGATCAGGCGCCCGTCGTGCTGGCCAAGGGGCAGGATCTGGTTGCGCTGAAAATCCGGGAAATCGCCGAAGAGCACAATATTCCGATATTCGAAGACGTTGCGCTTGCTCGCTCCATGTACAAGCAAGTTTCGGTGGATAATGTTATCCCGACTAAATTCTACCAGGCAGTCGCGGAATTAATCCGCATCGTCTACAGCAACAAGGCGCGCAAAGTCGTTTCATGATGAAACAACCGCATGCATCATCTCGCGAGATCATAGTCGCGAACGCAATAAAAGAGGTAGTCAGCGAGCTCCGGCTCGTCGACGTCGCGGATTATATTTCATATATTCGTCTTGAGCAGTTCGGCTGTATTTCCGATATTGTGGACTCGGCTGCCGAACTGTTTTTCATGCCCGGCGCTCTGAAGCTCGGGCATGGCGGAGAGGCGCATGTCACCTGGATCGACGCGCCTCGCATCGAGCTCGATCTTGAGTTGAGACCCGCCGGCGTCACTGTCTATTTCACACTGACGCTGACGGCCCTGCATGCCTCGGTCGAGATCAATTACGTCGCCTTCGATAAGCCCGACGGTGATCCCGAACGGAACACGGCATTCCTGGAAGCCGCGGTCGAACGGACGCGGATCCGGCCCACGGTTCCGATGGTCTGACCTATTCTATCAGGCCGAGGCGCAAGCCCTTGGCGACCGCATGCATGCGGTTGACCGCGTTGAGCTTCTGCGTGGTGTTGGTGAGATACTGGTTGGCCGTGTGCACGGAAAGCTTCAGCCGGCTGGCGATCTCTTCGCTGGTCAGCCCATTCGCGGTCAGTTTGAGGCACTCCAGCTCTCGCTTGGAGATGGAGGGGAGCCTGCCGCTGTCTTCGGTCTGCATGCGTGCGACGGCTGAAAACAGGGCGAAGCAGCGCGCGTGGATGCCGGGAAGCTGTTCGGCCGAAAGCCTGATCTCGGCGCCGGAGAAGATCACCAGGCCGCACTGGCCGCGTTCGGCATAGGCGGGGAAGGCGATGCCTGATCCTTCAGAGCCCACCGGCGTGATCCGGGTTGTCCAAGTGAGTGCGGCAAGATTTGTCGCAGAGACGGAGCCGTTGTCGCTGCTCCACCAGCAGGGCAGCGTGGAGACGCGAGCGTGCCGCGTCAGCTCCTCGCAGCTCTCGCCGCAGATGAGTTTTGTGAAGCCTGTGGTGCGGGGATAATCCGCGTCGAAGCAGGGCGCCAGGCGGGCCCGTTCCGCCGAAGGGTTGACGAAGAACACGCCGAAGCTGCTGGCGTTTAGGTCGACGGCGATCCAGCGGCAGCGGCGCGCGGCGTCAGGAATGGTCACGGCCGGATGCTGCTCGAGGCCGGGAGTGGCGAAGCCAAACGGATTCTTGGGTTCGGAGGAAGCCGGAGTGGCGTTATGTGCGGCTGCGCGTGTCAAATGATGCCGCTCCTGATTGCAGTCGCCACCGCCATGGCGCGATTGCTGGCCGAGAACTTGCGAATTGCGTGTGTGATGTAGCTGTTGACCGTGTTCGAGGAGACACCGAGGATTACCGCTACTTCGTCGGTGGTCTTGCCCTCGGAGACCCAAAACAGGCACTCGCGCTCACGATCCGAAAGCGGATCCTGCATGACGGCGGCACCCAGCACCTCGGACATGCGCGACAGCCCGTAACAGCACTCGAACTGTGCCTGGATCAATGCCGCGAGATCGATGCGCGCGATCGAAGCGGCGGAGAAAAGCAGAAACAGGGGCTGGCGGCCGACAAAGAGTTTTAGCGCGTAGATCTCGCTGTGGCCGAGCACGTCGAGGAGCTTGATGTCTTCGCCGCCAATGCCTTCGAGGGCTGGCGCTGCGGCCGTCACGATCGCGCGCGGCCTACCGCCCGGAGAGGCGGCAAAGGAGCTCTGCGCCAGGGTTGCGATCAGCTTCTGGCCGGCGAGTTGGATCGCGTCGTAGATCCAGTTCGAGGCGATGATCCGAGCGTCCGATTGGTCCTGGTCGTGCACGACAGCCACGAGCATGTAGGCGTCGGCGCCCACCGCCTCGGTCTGCTCCATGAGAAAGGTTGTCAGGTCGCCGCGCGTTGCCGGCTTGGCGGCAGGGGGCTCGAATGAGCTTTTTTCAACGGCGAGACTTGTCATTGCCATGCAATTCGGGGGCTCGGGATGGCCGGAATCTGTCTGCATGCCCGAGCACTGACCTAGTCAGTAACCGAGCCTGAAAACGCCTTTACTTGTTACGAAAACACGCACCAGAACACGGTGGTGTCACCGGCTGCCTCAATATCGGGCGAACGCCAATACCTTCCCGCAGATGGGGTCTATTGGGCGCCGAACCATTCGCGGCCGGTTGATTCGTAGCGAATGTAACCCACGGGATTCCAACAGCAAACCTGAAAATTTAACACGTTGTTAACTTTCGCGAGGCGGGCGTCTATGTCGCAGGCGGCAGTTGGGTGAAGGGCGTGCGGTCCGCGTCCGGAGTTTGATTTCCCCCTGGCTTCACTCGAACTGGCCAAGTTTTCACTATTGCTGCCCTTAGCAGTTCTCCCGTCTGCCTGGTCGGTTCCGCGGTGCGAACGATTTCCCCAGAAATCGCCAATCGGAGTCCAATAACGTCTATTGAAATCGATTTCATTTCGGATAATCTCGCCTCGGTTCAGTTTTTTTGGGAGGGAACTCATGAAAAAGTCCACGATGTTTGCCTTGACCACCGTTGCCGCGATGGCGGTGTCGGTGTTTTCGACGCATGCAGAGGATTTCAAGATCGGCTTGAGCAATGGCTGGGTAGGCAGCGAGTGGCGCACCCAGATGATTGATGAGGCCAAGGCTGCGGCCGAAGCCTGGAAGGCCAAGGGCGTCAATGTCGAGGTCGTGGTGCAGAGCGCCAATGTCGACGTGCCGGGCCAGATCGCCCATGTGCGCAATTTCATGAGCCAGGGCGTCAACGCCATCATCATCAATCCGAACAGCCCGACGGCCTTCGATCCGATCTTCAAGCAGGCCAAGCAGCAGGGCATCCTTGTGATTGCCACCGACGCCGAAGTGTCGTCGAAGGACGCCACCTATGTCGGCATCGACCAGAAGGGCTGGGGCGCTGCCGGCGCCAAGTGGCTGGCCGAGACGCTGGGCGGCAAAGGCAATGTGGTCGCCATCAACGGCGTCGCCGGTCATCCGGCAAACGAGATGCGCGTAGCCGGCTACAAGGAAGTGTTCGGCCAGTATCCCGATATCAAGGTCGTCAACGAGGTGAATGCGAATTGGGATCAGGCGCAGGGCCAGCAGGCCATGCAGAACCTGCTCGCGACCTATCCGGACATCAATGGCGTCTGGGTGCAGGACGGCATGGCCGCTGGCGCCTGGAAGTCGATCATCGATGCCAAGAAGGGTTCGTCGATCGCCGCCACCGGCGAAATCCGCAAGGACTTCATCGACATCTGGAAGGCTGACAAGCTGAACTCCGGCGCGTCGGTGAACCCGCCCGGCGTGATGGCCAGCGCGCTCAACGTCGCTGTGCTGATGCTGCAGGCCAAGGAGCTCAAGGAGCCGGCGACAGCTGGCCAGTATGGCAACGCCATGTATCTGCCGATCCCGTTCATCGACAACAAGAACCTCGATGAAGCCGCCCAGGCGGTCGACGGCAAGCCTGGCTACTATTCCTACACCAGCCAGCTTTCCATCGAGGACGCTGAGAAGCTGTTCAAGTAATTCCTCCCTGCGAGAGCGCCTTCCTCCTTCCTTTGGAACGCGCTCTCGCGACCGCTAGGCCGCGATAGGGCCAGCGCTAAGGCTCTGCGCTCGCGATGTCTTGCACCCGATTGGACGCAAGGCGATGCTGCGGGGCAGTGAATAGGGTAGAGGGGCATCCGCAACGGATGAACCGCTCGATAGGAACCGAAACAATGTCCGAGCTGCTGATACGCGGCGCGCGCAAGGCCTACGGCGCGACGCTCGCCTTGCGCCGTGGCGACCTTCATCTGCTTCCCGGCGAAGTCCATGTGCTGATCGGCTCGAACGGGTCGGGCAAGAGCACGCTGTGCAAAATCGTTGCCGGCAGCGTGAAGCCGGATGCGGGCGAGGTGCTGCTCGACGGCAAGCCGGTCACCATTGCCGGTCCGCAGGCGGCGCGCGAACTCGGCATCGGCATCTTCTACCAGGAACTTTCGCTGGCTGCCCGGCGCACGGTGGCCGAGAATATCTGCATGCCCGCGTTGCCGGTGAAGGGCGGCGTGTTCGTCGACCGCGCCGCGCTGGAGGCAAAGGCCGCGCGCATCATCGAGGCATTCGCCGATGTCGCCGGAGAGGGTTTTTCGGCCGACGCGCCGGTGAACACGCTGCGTGCCGATCAGCGGCAGCTGGTCGAGATCATGAAGGCGCTGGCCACCGAGGCATCCATTCTCATCTTTGACGAGCCGACCTCGGCTCTCGATCGGGCGCAGGTCGATCGCTTCTTCGAAATACTGCGCCAGCTAAAGGCGGAAGGCCGCGCCATCGTCTTCATCTCGCACCGCATGGACGAGATTTTTGCCATTGGCGACCGCGTGACCGTGATCCGCGATGGCGAGACTGTCGGTACGTCGAAGATTTCCGAGACCGACCAGGCGTCAGTCATCCGCCAGATGGTTGGCGAGCGCGACGATCTGGCAACGCCTGCGGTGGCGCCGCCTGCTCATCAAGCGCAGCGGTCGGCCGTGCTTTCGGTGTCGGGGCTGAGCGGGCCCGGTTTCCGCAATGTCAGCTTCGAGGTCGCCAAGGGCGAAATCCTCGGCTTCGGCGGCCTGCACGGGCAGGGACAGTCGGCGGTGATGCGCTCGATCTTCGGTGCTGACGCGCATCATACCGGCACGATCGCCTTGAACGGCAAGCAGATCGCGATGAAGTCGCCGCGCGAGGCGATCGCGCATGGCTGCGCCTATGTCTCGGGCGATCGCAGCCGAGATGGCATCCTGCAGGGACGGCCGATCTTCGAAAACGTCACGCCGATCCATTTCCTGCGCAACCAGCTGGCGCTGGCGCGTCCGGCCTCCCTGCGCGAGCGGGCTATGCGGCCGCTGCAGGCGCTCAAGACAAAGTTCCAGGGGCTGGAGCAGCCGATTAATTCTCTCTCCGGCGGCAACCAGCAGAAAGTCGTCATCGCACGCTGGCTGATCGATAGGCCGGACGTGCTGCTGCTCGACGATCCGACCAAGGGCATCGACCTCGCGGCCAAGACCGATCTTTTCGCGCTGATCCGCAAGCTGGCGGAGAATGGCATGGGTATCGTGCTCTATTCGTCCGAGGACGCCGAACTGCTCAACAATGCCGACCGCATCCTGGTCTTCAACAGCGGGTCGGTCACACGCGAACTCACCGGCGCGGACCGAACGCGCTACAATCTCTATCACGCCGCCTACGAGGCCGCCTGATGCAACAGATCATCTCTACTCCTGCGATGAATACCAGCCCGCTCAAAAGCGTGCTGCAGCGCTTTCCCTTTGTGCCGGCCCTCATCATTCTCATTGCATTGGTGGCGCTCAATGGCTTCTTCCAGCCGCGTAGCCTGAGCTTCGGCTCCATCACTGGCCTGTTCAGCACCTATCTGGCGCTGATGCTGCTGGCGGTGGCTCAGACCTATGTCGTGTTCTCCGGCGATATCGACCTTTCGGTCGGCAGCATCGTTTCGCTCGTCAATGTCGTCATCATCGTGCTGATGGAGAAGTGGGGCGGCGGCGGGCTGACGGTCATCGCCGCCTGCCTGGTCGGCATCCTGACGGGCCTTGCCTGCGGCGTCGCCAACGGCATCATGATTGCAGGGCTGAGATTGCAGGCCATCGTCGCCACTTTCGCGACCAGCATCTTCTTCACCGGTCTTGCTCTCTACGTCCTGCCGGTGGCGGGCACGCCGGCGCCGGAGGCTTATTGGATGACCTATGGCGGCACTTATTTCGGCATCCCTTTCGTGTTCTACGTGGTGGCGGCAGTCGCCATCGTGCTCGGCGTGCTGGCGCGCATGAGATTGACCACTCAGATGCTGGCGGTTGGCGATGACGCCATGGCCGCCTTCCAGACCGGTCTGCCGGTCACGCTGATCCGCATCAAGGGCTATGTGCTGTGCGGGCTGTTTTCGGCGCTCGCAGCGCTTTGCATCACAGGCGACACCGCAAGCGGCGATCCGCTCGTCGGCGGCAAGATGACGCTCTACAGCGTCGCGGCCGTGGTGCTCGGCGGCTCGGCTCTGTCGGGTGGGGCAGGGACGGTGACGGGTTCGCTGATCGGCGCCCTCATCATCGGCCTCATCAACTCGCTGGTCTTCTTCGTCGGCACGCCGTCTGAATGGCAGAACCTTGTGCAAGGCCTCGCTATCCTGACTGCGCTGATGGCCGGCATCCTCGTCAGCCGGGGAGCGCGCGCATGAGCACCGAGACGGCAGTCTCCGTTACCGCCGCTCCTTCGAAGGCGATTGAGTTCCTGAAGCGCCCGCTGGTCGTCGCGCTGATCCTGATCGTGGCGCTCTTGGCGCTCGGCGAAGCATTGTCGCCGGGCTTTGCCTCGGCCGAACAGATCCTGCGCCTGCTGGTCGTCGCATCGGTCATGGGTATCGTCGCAGCGGGCCAGAACCTCGTCATCATTGGCGGGCGTGAAGGGATCGATCTTTCGGTCGGCGGCATCGTCTCGCTGGCCGCCATCCTGGCCGGCAATGTCATGAACGGAGCCGAAAGCGGCATCTTGCCGGCGGTTCTGGTCGCGGTCAGCGTCGGCGCGCTCTTTGGCCTGTTCAACGGGCTTGGCATCACACTGCTGCGCATTCCGCCGCTGGTGATGACGCTCGGCATGCTGGGCGTGCTTCAGGGGCTTCTCGTCGTCATCCGCAACGGCATTCCGTCCGGCCGCGCAGCGCCAGCTCTGTCCCAGTTCGTGACACAGCCCTTGCTCTTTGGTCTGCCGGGCATCATCTGGCTCTGGATCGCCATCGGCCTCTTCATGGCGTTCCTGCTCAAGCGCACCGTGTTCGGCTACCGCATCTACGCAATCGGCTCCAATGAGCAGGCGGCTTTCATGGCCGGCGTCCCGGTGAAGACCATCCGCGTCGGGCTGTTCGTGCTGTCGGGAGTCTTTGCGGCGCTCGCCGGCGTCTGCCTGCTCGGCTATTCCGGCTCGTCCTTCTCCAATGTCGGCGAGCAATACATGCTGCCTTCCATCATCGCGGTGGTGCTGGGCGGCACGCCATTGGCAGGCGGCAAGGGCGGCTACACCGGCACTATGGCGGGTGCGGTGCTGCTGGTCATCCTGCAGAGCATCTTGACCACCGTCCATATCGACGAATCCGGCCGCCAGATGGTGTTCGGTGCGACGCTTCTGGTGCTGATGCTGTTCTACGGCCGCGGCCGGGCCATGCGGGGCTGACGTGGACAGGCGAGCCAAGATCAAGGACATCGCGCTGCGTGCCGGCGTCTCGCCGGCGACGGTGTCGCGCGCCCTGTCGGATTCCGGCCTTGTCGCCGAGCCGACATTGTCGCGCATCCGCGAGGCGGCGCAGTCGCTAGACTACCGGCCCAATGTCCGGGCCCGAAACTTGCGCACGCAAAAGTCGATGGCGGTGCTGTTGGTCGTGCGGGACGTCAGCAACCCCTTTTATCTCGAGATATTCAAGGGCGTGGAGGCGACCGCGCGCGAGGCTGGCTATTCCGTGCTGATGGGCAACACGGAAAACCATCCCGATCGCGAGCTTGAATATTTCGACATGCTGCGCGATGGCCATGCCGACGGCATGGTCCTGATGAACGGCAGGCTGCCTTCAAGCCATGCCCGCGACGCCGAGCAACTGGCACGGTTGCCGATCGTGGTGGCGCTGGAAATCATCGAAGGCTGCCCGCTGCCGCATGTGCAGATCGACAACGCCGCGTCCGCCTACGGGGCGGTGAAGCACCTTTTGTCGCTCGGCCACCGGCGCATCGCCCATATCTGCGGCCCGGTTCCCGAGGTGATGAGCGTGCTGCGCCGTGAAGGCTATCGCAAGGCTATGGCCGAGGCCGGGCTTGCTGTGCCGGAAGGCTATGAGCCGATCGGCGACTACACCATCCCCTCCGGTGCCGAGCTTTGCCGGCAGCTGTTTTCGCGGCCCGACAAGCCGACGGCGCTGTTCGTGGCCAATGACGAGATGGCCTTCGGCGCCATCAACGAACTCAGGAAGCTCGGCCTCGACGTGCCCGGCGATGTTTCGGTCGTCGGCTTCGACGATCTGTTCCTCAGCGAATGTTTCTATCCGCCGCTGACTACTGTCAGCCAGCCGCGCGCCGACATCGGCAAGCAGGCGATGAAGCAACTGCTCAGAGTGATGAACGGCGACGACAGCGTCGAAGCGCTGGTCGAGATGCCAACGACGCTGAAAATCCGCGGGTCGACCGGCCCGGCCAAGACATCCGACAATTGAAAGGAAGGCATCCATGACCAATCTGCCGAAAGACAGGCTGCGCGTAGGCTTTGTGGGCACCGGCTTCATCGCCCAGTTCCACCTGAAGTCGATGGTCGGTGTGCGCAACATCGACGTGGTGGGCGTCTACAGCCGCAAGCCGGAAAACCGCGCGCACTTCTCGGCTATGGTTTCCGAACTGGGCCTCGGCTCCTGCAAGAGCCACGACAGCCTGGAAAGCCTGCTGCGCGACGAGAATGTCGACGCGATCTGGATCCTTTCGCCCAACTATACGCGCCTCGACGTCATGCGCACGCTGCATGCCGAAGTGACCGCCGGCCGCAGCAAGGTCTTTGCAGTCGCCTGCGAGAAGCCGCTGGCCCGCACCGTTGCCGAGGCGCGCGAAATGCTGCGCCTTGCCACTGACGCCAAGCTCAACCACGGTTATCTGGAGAACCAGGTGTTCTCCACGCCCGTGCTTCGCGGCAAGGAGATCGTCTGGCGGCGTGCTGCTTCGACCACGGGCAGGCCATATCTGGCGCGCGCCGCGGAAGAGCATTCCGGCCCGCACGAAGCCTGGTTCTGGCAGGGCGACAAGCAGGGGGGCGGCGTGCTGTCGGACATGATGTGCCATTCGGTTGAGGTGGCGCGCCACCTGCTGACCGAGCCGGGTGCTGCGCGCAAGTCGCTCAGGGTCAAGTCGGTCAACGGCACCGTCGCCAACCTCAAGTGGACGCGCCCGCACTATGCCGACCAGCTCAAGCAGCGCTATGGGGGCGGCGTCGACTACCGCAATCATCCGTCTGAGGATTTTGCGCGCGCCACCGTGTCGCTCGAGGACGAGCAGGGCAACGATCTGATGATCGAGGCGACCACTTCATGGGCCTATGTGGGCGCGGGCCTGCGCATCCAGCTTGAGCTGCTGGGGCCCGAATATGCGATGGAATTCAATTCGCTGAACACTGGCCTTAAGATATTCATGTCGCGCGCCGTCACGGGTTCCGAAGGCGAAGATCTGGTCGAAAAGCAGAACGCCGAGCAGGGCCTGATGCCGGTGTTGGAAGACGAGGCCGGCGTCTATGGCTATACCGACGAGAACCGCCACATGACCGAGTGCTTCCGCAAGGGCGAGACGCCGCTCGAGACCTTTGAGGACGGGCTTGCAGTCGTGGAAATCATGATGGGCCTTTACCGCTCGGCGGAAATAGGCGAGACGGTGCACTTCCCGGCGCCGGAACTCGAAAACTACGTGCCGGTCGTCGCACGCCACATCAGCTAAGTAGCCATGCCCATACCGCCGCTCCTCATCCTCGGAAACGTCAATGTCGACCTCGTCATGGGGGAGGTCGACGGCTGGCCAGCCATCGGCACCGAGGTCGTGGTGCCGCGCAGCGAGATGCGGCCGGGCGGATCGGCCGGCAATACCGCGCTGGCGCTGAGCGGCATGGGCTTTGCGCACCGCCTGCTCGCCAGCGTCGGCAACGACGCCATGGGCAGCTGGCTTGCCGGCAGTTTCGATGAGGCCTGCTCGACCTGGGTAATCGACGATTCCGACACGACCATCAGTGTCGGCATTGTCCACAAGGGCGGCGATCGCGTCTTCTTCACCGCGCCGGGCCATCTGCATCACGCCCGGCTCGAAGACCTGCTCGCCCATATCCCGGCCGCGCCGACGGCGGCGAGCTTTGCCTGCATTTCCGGCGGCTTCCTCATGCCGTCGCTGATCGAGGGGACGAGCGAACTGCTGCGACTGCTGAAGCAGCGTGGCTGGCAGACGGCGATCGATCCGGGCTGGCCGCCGGAGGGTTGGAGCGAGGCCAACAAGATGCGATCGCTGGAATGGCTCTCCCTGGTCGACTACGCGCTGCTGAACGCCGAAGAGGTGAAGGGCCTGGGCGAGAACGACAATCTCGGCACAGCCGCCATAACGCTTTCAGGTCGGCTCGGCGCTGGCCAGACGCTGGTGATCAAGAACGGCCCGGACGGTGCTTCGGCCATCCGCGACGGCAACTCGGTTTCGGCCAAGGCGCCGCCGGTCACCGTCATCGACACCGTTGGCGCCGGCGACACCTTCAACGCCGCTTTCCTAGCCGGATTGAGCCTGGGCGACAGCTTGCAGGCGGCGCTCGAACGCGGTGTTCGCGCCGCTTCCCTGGCGATCTCGACCTTTCCGCGCCGATACACGGCCTGACCTTTTGCAGGGCTATTCGAGGCCTTGCACGATTCGTCGCAGCAAACGTGCAATGCGTGAGAAATGCTTGAATTTCCCGCCATTACCGCGTACGGGAAATAAAAAAATTCACTATCAGTAAAAATTTAACGTGGCGGGTGAGCGAAGTGGCGAAGACATCGACACCGGCGGCAGAGCCGCGCAAGCAGAGCAAACGCAGAAGCGAGGCCGTGCAGGCGATTAAGTCGCTGGCAAAGGACCTCAACGCCTCCAAAAGTCTGAACCAGAACCCGCATGCGGTTCGCGATACGCGCGAGAACGTGCTGGAAGTTGCCATCGGGCGCGAAGTTCGCGCCTTCCGCAAGAAGCTCGGCATCACCGTGGCGGATCTGGCCGCGGCCACGAACATCTCGCTCGGCATGCTGTCCAAGATCGAGAACGGCAATACTTCGCCGTCGCTGACGACGCTTCAGTCCTTGTCGCGGGCGCTGGGTGTGCCGCTGACGGCGTTTCTGCGCCGCTTCGAAGAGGAGCGCAACGCGGTGTTCGTGAAGGCCGGGGAGGGCGTCGATGTCGAGCGGCGCGGTACGCGCGCCGGGCATCAATACACGCTGCTCGGTCACATCGGATCGAACACCAGCGGCGTGACCGTCGAGCCCTATCTCATCACGCTGAGCGAGGATTCGGACGTGTTTCCGACCTTCCAGCACGACGGCATGGAGTTCCTCTATATGCTGGAGGGCGAAGTGGTCTATCGGCACGGCAACAATCTCTACACGATGCTGCCGGGCGACAGCCTGTTCTTCGACGCCGATGCCCCGCACGGCCCTGAACAACTGACCAAGCGGCCGATACGCTATCTGTCGATCATCTCCTACCCGCAAGGCAGCGGCAGCGACTGAGGACAAGCTCGGTCGTCCGAGTCGGCGCGATATCGGCGTCCGGCCTTCGCATAGCAATGGTCATGAAACGGCGGTCTGGCGATCGCGCGTGACCCTTTTTACTTGCCCAGCTTATTGAGCCAGCGCGCGCTTTCGACACAAGCAGCGTGCCGTTTCGGGCTGGATTCTACCAGCCCGAAACCGTCCCGGGCACTGCTCTGCCACCCCTGATTGTCCTCTCTGCAGCTCCTCACCCAACGTCACTCCACGCTTGACAAGCCTTATGGTGAATGTTTCTCATAAGGTAATTAATTTGCCTGGCAGTATATAAAAATAGACGGGGAACAGCGTCCCGCCAGGCTCGATGGACGCTCGAAAAGGGAAAGAAATGCCAAACCTCAATCGACGGATTGGGGTCATGGTCCATGCTGTCCTGCGTGGTCTGTGGCCGCCGACGGTGCACCCATTCGAATGGAGGAGATTCGATGGCTGAACGAACAAAGATTTCCGAGACGGAAGGAATAGATCGCTTCATCGAGATCATCTCGGGAAGCCGGGCGGGCATGACACGGGAGGTCATCAAATGAGCCAGGCTGGATCAGAGGCATTAGACGTTCTTGACTACGAACACGGCAATCTACAGACCGGCACCAATTGGTGGGGAGCATTTGTAATCGGTCTTGCCGGTACCATTCTCGTCACCGGGGCCGCGCCCGCATTCCTCACGGTTTTCGGTGCTTCCTACATTCCTTTCATAACCTTCTTCACTCTTACCGGCGTCGTTCTTTGCCTGCTTCTGGCGGAGCTTTCGGCAATGATGCCGGGGCGCACGGGTGGCTCGCCCTCCTACGCCTATCCCGCCTACAAGGAGCGCTGGCCGCGACTTGCACCCCATGTGAACGGCATCACCGCATGGATGTATTGGGTAGGTTGGATGCCGGTTGCGCCGCTCAACATGATCCTGGCGTCCTTCTACATCACGCATCTGTTCGGTCTGGATGCCACGCATGGCATCACGCCGGTCAGCACCTTCATTCCTTACTGGACGCTGGCGATCACGGCGGTCGGCCTGATCGTTCTCTCCATTCCCGCCTATCTCGGCATCCGCTTCGGCACGTCCATGGCAACGGTGCTTGCCGTGCTTTCGATGATCCCGCTGACTTTCCTGTCGATCGGTTTCATCTTCAATCTCGACGCGGCGAACTGGAGCGAACTTGCAGGCTTCCGGCATCTGGATGGCTCGAGCTTCTTCAGCCCGGTCGGCGGATATCCGGCGTGGATGATGTATGTCGCTTATGCGTTCCCGTTGCTTTGGACGGTGATCGCCTATGAAGCGGCTGCCTGCTACATCGGCGAATGCAAGCATCCGGGGCGCGATGCCAAGATCGCGATGACGCTCGAAGGCGGCTATGGCGTGTTCGTCTACACCATGCTGCCGATCTCCTTCGTGGTGGTGCTCGGCGCCAAGGCCATCTCGGACCCGGCCCTGGTCGATCCCAAGACGATGTTCGTTACCTTCGCCAGCAACATCTTCCCCGGCGTCGCCGGAACGGTGATGGAATGGCTGATGGCGGCGATGCTGATCGTGGCACTCGTGCTCTCGGCGCTGAACTCGCTGATGGGCTGCTCGCGCTCGCTCTACCAGATGTCGCTCGACGGGCAGTTCCCGCGCTTCTATCAGCACCTGAACAAGCATCATGTGCCGGATCGCGCCATGATGACCAACGTGGTCGCCAGCCTGGCCATCGCCTTCATGGGCGGTGCGATCGAGATCTATTCCTTCTCCAATGTGGGATATCTCGGTTCGTTCGTGCCGGTGCTGATCGCCTACTATCTGCTGCGCAAGGATCGGCCGAATGTCCATCGTCCGTTCCGTCTGCCCGAATATTTCAAGTATATCGCGCTAATGTTGGCCGCGCTGTATTTCTTCGTTTGGCTGGTTGGCGGTCTGATATATTCGTATATCGGCGGTCAGGCGATCTACTACTTCCTCGGTGTCGCTACCATTTTCATGTACCTTCCGCTCTATTGGTATCGCATGTGGGAAGACCGGCGTGCCGGCTTCGCGCCTGCGATGGCAGTCGGCGGGAACTGAGGAGCGCGGTCGAAAATGATCCGGACTCCGTTCGGACGCCCGCATGAAGCCGGCAACCCGCTCGAGGTCAGCAATGTGCTGGTCGCGTCGGAGGGGCGGCGGTTCAGCCAGGAGGTGATCGATCTGGCCGTGCGCCTGGTGCACAGCCAGGGAGGTCGCGCCCAGGTTCTGACCGTGGCCCGGCTTTGGGGAACAGGTTTCGGCCTCCCCAATCCGGGCCTGCGTCCCAGTCGGCGCGAAATGGCAGAGCAGGAAGAAAACATCATCTGGGCGATCACCCAGCTGGAGAATGCCGGCGTGGAGGCCGATGGCCACATCGTCACCACTCGCAATCCCTGCCGGAGCATATTGAGCGAGGCGAAGCGCAAGAAGTGCGATGCCATCGTCATGGGGGCGGACCCGCGCCGCAACTGGCTCGTCCGCAGCATGATGTGGAGCCAGGAACCCTATCGCGTTCGTGGCCGCACCAAGGTGCCCGTTCATCTCGTTTGTCCGGCCGGGCAACATTGAACTTCTGCTGCCGCCTGCGGATCGCAGGCGGCAGTCTCTCTGGCCCGATCGTGGCCAGAACAATTGGACGACATGGACCAATCTTTTCTATAAGGAAAAAAACATTCATGTCAGTTGAATTCAAAATTTGGACCTGCTAGCTTTCATTGCAGGCAGAAAACAAACGAGGTGAACGCCATGTGTGGCATTGTGGGGCTGTTTCTGAAGGACAAGTCGCTGGAGCCTCAATTAGGCGCCATGCTGTCGGAGATGATGGTCTTGCTGACTGATCGCGGTCCCGACAGCGCCGGCATCGCGATCTACGGATCGTCGGCCGAGGGCCAGGGCAAGCTCACCATTCAGTCGCCGGCGCCAAAGCGCGATTTCGCGGGGCTGGATGCTGAGCTCTCCAAGAAGATCGGTGCGCCGGTCGCCATGACTGTGAAGTCCACGCATGCAGTGTTCGTCATGCCGGCCGACAAGCTCGAGGCCGCGCGTGAGGCCATCGCGGAACTCCGGCCGGCCGCACGCGTCATGGGCATGGGCGAGGCGATCGAAATCTATAAGGAAGTGGGCTTGCCGGAGAAGGTGGCCGAGCGCTTCGAGGTTTCGAAGATGAGCGGCACGCATGGCATCGGCCACACCCGCATGGCCACTGAGTCCGCTGTGACGACCATGGGCGCGCACCCGTTCTCTACGGGTCCCGACCAGTGTCTCGTTCATAATGGCTCGCTGTCCAACCACAACAATGTCCGTCGCGAGCTGCGGCGCGAAGGCATGACCTTCGAGACCGAGAACGACACGGAAGTGGCGGCAGCCTACCTGTCGCACAAGATCGCCGGCGGCATGGACCTCGGTCAGGCTCTGGAATCGAGTCTCAGCGACCTCGACGGCTTCTTCACTTTCGTAGTCGGCACCAAGAACGGCTTTGGCGTGGTGCGCGATCCTATCGCCTGCAAGCCGGCAGTCATGGCCGAGACCGACCGCTACGTCGCGTTCGGGTCCGAATACCGCGCGCTGGCCAATCTGCCGGGCATCGAACAGGCCAGGGTTTGGGAGCCCGAGCCCTCAACCGTCTATTTCTGGGAGCATTGAGACGATGGCTACATCCAATCTTGCCAAGGCGCCAGCGCCGGAGACGCAATATGCGGCGAGGGTGTTCGACCTCGCCAAGGTCCCGCTGCGCGAACTCAACCAGGCGCTGCATGATGTGACGGATGGCTCGAACGAGACCGCTTGGGAAGTTCTGAATCCGAAGGGCAATCACGCAGTTGCTGTGGGCATCGATGCGGCCATCAATGTCGATGTGCATGGCAGCGTGGGCTACTACTGCGCCGGCATGAACCAGAAGGCCAACGTCACCGTGCACGGCTCGGTCGGACCGGGCGTGGCCGAGAACATGATGTCGGGCGCCGTCATCGTGAAGGGCGACGCCAGCCAGTATGCCGGGGCCACCGGTCGCGGCGGCCTGCTGGTCATCGAGGGCAACGCCTCGTCGCGTTGCGGCATTTCGATGAAGGGCATCAACATCGTCGTGCGCGGCAATGTCGGGCACATGTCGGCCTTCATGGCGCAGTCGGGCAATCTCGTTGTCCTGGGCGATGCCGGCGATGCGCTTGGCGACTCCATCTACGAGGCGCGGCTGTTCGTGCGTGGCTCGGTCAAGAGCCTCGGCGCCGACTGCATCGAAAAGGAGATGCGGCCCGAGCACATCGAAATCCTGAAGGACCTGCTCGAGCGGGCCGGAATGACCGATGCGAAGCCCGAAGAGTTCAAGCGCTACGGTTCGGCGCGCACGCTCTACAACTTCAACATCGACAACGCCGACGCGTACTGAGGTAAGACATGACCTATCACAATCCTCCGACCACGCCGCGCAGATCCGCAACGTTCGACGAATATACGATGTCGGAAATCCGGCGCGCCGCCGCAACCGGCATTTATGACATCCGCGGCGCGGGCGCCAAGCGCAAGGTGCCCCACTTTGACGACCTGCTGTTCCTTGGCGCCTCGATCTCGCGCTACCCGCTCGAAGGCTACCGTGAGAAATGCGAGACAAAGGTCGTGCTCGGCTCGCGCTTCGCCAAGAAGCCGATCGAGCTGAAGATCCCGATCACCGTCGCCGGCATGAGCTTCGGCTCCCTGTCCGGTCCGGCCAAGGAGGCGCTGGGTCGTGGTGCGACGATCGCCGGCACCTCCACCACCACCGGCGACGGCGGCATGACGGAAGAAGAGCGCGGTCACTCCCAGACGCTGGTCTACCAGTATCTGCCGTCGCGCTATGGCATGAACCCGCGTGACCTGCGCCGCGCCGACGCGATCGAGATCGTGGTCGGCCAGGGCGCCAAGCCCGGCGGCGGCGGCATGCTGCTCGGCCAGAAGATTTCCGACCGCGTCGCCGAAATGCGCACCTTGCCCAAGGGCATCGACCAGCGCTCGGCCTGCCGCCATCCCGACTGGACCGGTCCGGACGATCTCGAGATCAAGATCCTCGAAATCCGCGAGATCACCGACTGGGAAAAGCCGATCTATGTGAAGGTCGGCGGCGCGCGCCCCTATTACGACACCGCGCTCGCGGTGAAGGCCGGTGCCGACGTCGTGGTGCTCGACGGCATGCAGGGCGGCACTGCCGCTACGCAGGAAGTGTTCATCGAGAATGTAGGCCAGCCGACGCTCGCCTGCATCCGTCCCGCGGTCCAGGCGCTGCAGGATCTCGGCATGCACCGCAAGGTGCAGCTGATCGTGTCCGGCGGCATCCGCAATGGCGCTGACGTCGCCAAGGCGCTGGCTCTTGGCGCGGACGCCGTGTCCATCGGCACAGCCGCGCTGGTCGCGCTCGGCGACAACGATCCGCGCTGGGAGGCCGAGTATGAAAAGCTGGGCACCATCGCTGGCGCTTATGACGACTGGCATGAAGGAAAGGACCCTGCAGGCATCACGACGCAGGACCCCGAACTGATGAAACGTGTGGATCCGATCGCGGCGGGGCGTCGCCTGGCCAACTACCTGAAGGTCATGACGCTGGAAGCGCAGACCATCGCGCGCGCCTGCGGCAAGAACCATGTGCACCACCTCGAACCCGAGGATCTGTGCGCACTCACGATCGAAGCCGCCGCCATGTCAGGCGTGCCGTTGGCGGGCACCAACTGGATACCGGGGAAAAACAACTTCTAACAAGAATAATTAAAACAAGCCGAGAGGAACAAATAAATGGGAACGGCTTTCGATACAAAAATTGAGAACAAGACGACGACCGACCTCGCAGAGTTCGCGAGGGCAAGGGACGTCAAGTACTTCATGGTTACCTATACCGACCTGTTTGGGAGTCAGAGGGCCAAACTCGTTCCGGCGCGGGCCATTGCCGATATGCAGAAAGACGGGGCCGGCTTTGCCGGCTTCGCGACGTGGATGAACCTGACCCCAGCCCATCCGGACATGCTCGCGGTGCCGGATCCGAGCTCGGTGATCCAACTGCCGTGGAAGCCGGAAGTTGCTTGGCTGGCTTCCGACTGCGTCATGGAAGGAAAAAGCGTCGAGCAGGCGCCGCGCAACACGCTGAAGCGTCTTATCGCTGAGGCGGCTAAGGAAGGCCTTCGTGTCAAGACCGGTATCGAGCCGGAATTCTTCCTGACCACACCCGACGGCAAGATGATTGCCGACTCATATGACACCGCGACCAAGCCCTGCTACGACCAGCAGGCGGTCATGCGCCGCTACGACATCATCGCCGAAGTCGCCGACGCCATGCTCGACCTCGGCTGGGAGCCGTATCAGAACGACCACGAGGACGCCAACGGGCAGTTCGAAATGAACTGGGCCTACGACGACACGCTGGCGACCGCTGACAAGTACTCGTTCTTCAAGTTCATGATGAAGACCGTTGCCGAAAAGCACGGTCTGCGCGCCACTTTCATGCCCAAGCCGTTCCCGACGCGTACCGGTAATGGCTGCCATGCGCATATCTCGGTCTGGGACCTCGACGGCCAGGTGAACATGTTCGCCGACCGCAATTCTTCGGACGGCCTGTCGGAGAAGGGCATGCACTTCCTGGGCGGCATCATCAAGCACGCCCCGGCGCTCACCGCGATCACCAACCCAACCGTGAACTCCTACAAGCGCATCAACGCCCCGCGTACGACGTCGGGGGCGACCTGGGCGCCCAACACGGTGACCTGGACCGGCAACAACCGCACGCACATGGTGCGCGTGCCCGGCCCCGGCCGCTTCGAGCTCCGCCTGCCTGACGGCGCGGCCAACCCCTATCTGATGCAGGCTGTCATCATCGCGGCCGGCCTCAGCGGCATCCGCGCCAAGGCAGATCCAGGCCCGCGCAGCGATATCGACATGTACAAGGACGGCCACACCGTGACGCACGGCTCGAAGCTGCCCCTGAACCTGCTCGACGCCCTGCGTGAACTTGACAAGGACACGGAGCTGAAGGGGCTGATGGGCGAGGAGTTCACGAGCGGCTTCATCAAGCTGAAGACGCAGGAGTGGAACTCCTACGCGAGCCAGCTCACCCAGTGGGAACTCGACAACACCCTCGACTGCTAACTTGCCTCGGAAACGGAAATCGCAGGCCTTTTCGCGGAAAACACAGTGATGAAGTACTCAATTTTTTCGCTCGCGAAGGCGGCGCTTACCGGACACAAGGGTTGGGGTCGCGCTTGGCGCGATGCCGCACCCAAGGCACATTATGACGTCGTGATCATCGGCGGTGGCGGCCACGGCCTCGCCACCGCCTACCACCTGGCGGAGCGCTACGGCATCCGCAATGTGGCGGTGCTGGAAAAGGGGTGGATCGGGTCCGGCAATGCCGGCCGCAACACCACGATCATCCGGTCCAACTACGGCCTGCCCGGAAACACAGGCTTCTATGAGCTTTCCATGAAGCTCTGGGAGCGGATGGAGCAGGATCTCAACTACAACACCATGGTGAGCCAGCGCGGCATCATCAATCTCTACCATTCCGATGCGCAGCGCGATGCCTTTGCCCGGCGTGGCAACACCATGCGCATCAACGGCATCGATGCCGAACTGCTCGACAAGGCGGCAGTCCGCAAGATGCTGCCCTTCCTCAATCACGACAACGCCCGTTTCCCGATCATGGGCGGCCTGGTGCAGCGGCGCGGCGGCACGGCGCGCCACGACGCGGTGGTGTGGGGTTATGCCCGCGCCGCCGACAGGCTCGGCGTCGACATTATCCAGAACTGCGAAGTCACCGGCTTCGTGCGCGATCACAACGGCCGGGTCGCCGGCGTGGAAACCTCGCGCGGTCGGATTGGCGCCGGCAAGGTCGGCATGGCAGTTGCGGGCAACTCGTCCCGCGTCGCGGCGATGGCCGGCCTCAGACTGCCGATCGAGAGTCATGTGCTGCAGGCCTTCGTGTCGGAGGCGATCAAGCCGCTGATCCCGGGCGTCATCACCTTCGGCGCCGGCCACTTCTACGTCAGCCAGTCCGACAAGGGCGGCCTCGTCTTCGGCGGCGACATAGACGGTTACAACTCCTATGCCCAGCGCGGCAACATGCCAGTAATCGAGGATGTCTGCGAGGGCGGCATGGCGCTGATGCCGATGATCGGGCGCGTGCGCATGCTGCGAAACTGGGGTGGCATCATGGATATGTCGATGGACGGCACGCCGATCATCGACAAGTCGCCGGTGGACGGTCTCTATGTCAACGCCGGCTGGTGCTACGGCGGCTTCAAGGCGACGCCTGCCTCCGGCCTGGTCTTCGCCCATCTGATGGCGACCGACACGCCGCATGAAGAGGCCCGGCGCTTCCGGCTGGACCGCTTCGAGCGCGGCGCGATGATCGACGAAAAGGGCCAGGGCGCCCAACCCAATCTGCACTGAAAGCGAGGCAGGCGAAAATGCGTATTGCATGCCCCTTCTGCGGCGAACGCGAGAATGGCGAATTCACCTATCTGGGCGACGCCAAGCCGAAGCGTCCGTTCGTCGCCGTCATCGAAGACGGCAAGGGAGCCGAAGGCGAACAGGACGCCTTCTATGAATATGTCTATCTGCGCGACAACGTCGCCGGCGAGATGAGCGAATACTGGTACCACGGCGGTGGCTGCCGCTCATGGCTGGTCGTCAAGCGCAACACGCTCACCCACGAAATCCTCTCCGTTGCAGCCGCGCCCGGAACCGGCGCGGCGGTGGTTGATGTCGCAATGGCCAAGGCAGGTACGGAATAATGGCGTCGCAGCAGGCAAACCGGCTGGCCGCAGGCGGCCTGATCGACCGTACGACTCCGCTGAGGTTTTCCTTCGACGGCAAGACCATGACCGGCTATGCCGGCGATACGCTGGCCTCCGCTCTGGTGGCGAACGGCGTGAAGCTGGTCGGCCGCTCCTTCAAGTATCATCGTCCGCGCGGCATTCTCACCGCAGGCTCGGAAGAGCCGAACGCGCTGGTCGAACTACGCTCCGGCGCGCGGCGCGAGCCGAACACGCGCGCCACCACCATCGAGCTCTATGACGGGCTCGACGCGCTGAGCCAGAACCGCTGGCCCTCGCTCGGCTTCGACGTCATGGCGGTCAACTCGCTTCTGTCGCCGATCTTCGTCGCCGGCTTCTACTACAAGACCTTCATGTGGCCGGCGAAGTTCTGGGAGAAGATTTACGAACCTGCCATCCGCCGCGCCGCCGGCCTCGGCCGCCCCAGTGGCGTTGCCGATCCCGACCACTACGACAAGGCCTGGGCGCATTGCGACGTGCTGATCGTGGGCAGCGGCCCGGCCGGCCTGGCGGCCGCGCTTGCGGCTGGTCGCGCCGGCGCGCGGGTGATCCTTGCCGAAGAGGATTCGCTCGTTGGCGGCCGGCTGAACAGCGACGGCGGCGAGATCGACACCATCCCCGCCGCCGAATGGGCGGATGCCGCGCTCGGCGAACTTCGATCGATGCGCAACGTTCGCGTCATGACGCGCACCGCCGTCTTCGGCGTCTATGACGGCGGCACCTATGGCGCGCTGGAACGCGTCAACGACCATGTGCCGGTGCCGCCCAAGCACCAGGTGCGCCAGCGCCTGTGGCGCATCGTGGCCAAGCGCTGCATCCTCGCAGCCGGCGCGACTGAGCGGCCGATCGTCTTCCCCGGTAACGACACGCCCGGCGTGATGATGGCCTCGGCCGTCCGCACCTATATCGAGCGTTTCGCGGCGGTGCCCGGCAAGCGGCTGACGCTCTTCACCAACAATGACGATGGCTGGAGGACGGTCGAGAGCGCCTTGCAGGCCGGCGTGGAAATCGCCGCCGTCATCGATGCGCGCAAGGATGTGCCGGCGCGTTGCAAGGCGCTGGCGGAAGATGACGGTTTTGCGCTCTATAGCGGCAATGTCACCGGCGTGCGCGGTGGCAAGGCGGGCATCAGCCATGTCGACATTGGGCTGGCCAATGGGCGCCGCACGACAGTCTCTGCCGACACGCTTGCCATGTCGGGCGGCTGGAATCCTTCCGTAGGACTTGCCTCGCATCACCGCGGCCGTCCGAAATGGCAGGCCGAGATCGCCGCCTTCGTGCCGGATGGCTGCCCGCCGGGCATGACCGTCGCGGGTGCGGCCAATGGCGAGCTGTCGCTGGGCGCCTGCCTGCGTAGCGGCCATGAGGCGGGCGCTAGTGCTGCAGCGGACTGCGGCCATGCCGGTGCAAAGCACACAGCGCCGGCAGCGACGGACGAAAGCGTCGCCATTGCCCCGCTCTGGCATGTAGAAGGCAAGCAGAAGGCCTTTGTCGATTTCCAGCACGACGTCACTGCCTCGGACGTGGCGCTTGCGCAGCGCGAGGGCTTCGAGTCGGTCGAGCACCTGAAGCGCTACACCACGCTCGGCATGGCGACCGATCAGGGCAAGACCTCGAACGTTACCGGCCTTGCCATCATGGCGCAGCTCACCGGTCGTTCCATCCCGCAGACGGGAACGACGATCTATCGCCCGCCGCAGGTTCCGGTGGCGATTGGCGCATTCGCCGGACACCATCGCGACGAGAATTTCCATGCAACACGCCTGACGCCCTCCCACCATTGGGCGGCCGAGCGCGGCGCAGTGTTCGTCGACACGGGACTCTGGAAGCGCGCGCAGTGGTATCCGCAGCCGGGCGAGAATGACTGGCTGGAGTCGGTCAGCCGCGAGGTGCTGGCGGTGCGCAACGGCGTCGGTTTCTGCGACGTCTCCACGCTCGGCAAGATCGACGTGATGGGCAAGGATGCCGGCGTTTTCCTCGACCGCGTCTACCTCAATGCCTTCTCGTCGCTTGGGGTAGGCAAGGCCCGTTATGGCCTGATGCTGCGCGAGGACGGCATCGTCATGGACGACGGCACCACCTCGCGGCTGGCCGAGGACCACTACTACCTCACCACCACAACGGCCAAGGCCGGGCCGGTGATGCAGCATCTCGAATTCTGCCGGCAGGTGCTGTGGCCGGAGCTCGACGTGCAGATCACCTCCTGCACCGACCAGTGGGCGACGTTCTCGATCGCCGGGCCGAAAACGCGCGATCTGCTGCGGGAAATAGTCGACCCGGCGGAAGACCTGTCCAACGAGGGCTTCCCCTTCATGGGCGTGCGCGAGGTCCAGCTTCGCGGCGGCATGGTCGCACGGCTGTTCCGGATTTCTTTCTCGGGTGAGATGGCTTTCGAGATCTCCGTGCCTGCCCGCTATGGCGATGCGCTGGCGCGCAACCTGATGATTGCCGGCAAGCCCTTCGGCGTCACGCCCTACGGCACCGAGGCTCTCGGCGTCATGCGCATCGAGAAGGGCCATGTCGCCGGACCGGAACTAAACGGCACCACCACGGCCGCCGATCTCGGCCTCGGCAAGATGATGTCCAAGAAGAAGGACTTCGTCGGCCGCGTTATGGCTGGGCGAGAGGCGCTGGTCGCACAGGACCGTCAGGTGGTGGTCGGTATCAAGCCGCTCGACAAGACAAGGCGGCTGCGTTCAGGGGCGCATATCATCCCGAGGGGGACCATGGTTGGGCCGGAGACGGACCAGGGCTATGTCACCTCCGTCTGCTACTCGCCAATCGTTGGCCAGTGGATCGGGCTTGGCCTGGTCGAGCGCGGGCGCGAGCGGATCGGCGAAATCGTGCGTGCGCACGACCCGCTGCGCGACGAAGACTATGAAGTCGAAATCTGCAATCCGTGCTTCTACGATCCCGAAGGAGGACGTCAGCGTGGTTGATTTTGTCTGGAACGTCCGTTCACCGCTGCAGCAGGCGGTCATGCCCGGCAGGGCAGGGGCGATTGTCCCATTCGCTGGCGTGAAACTCGCCGAGATCCGCGATTTCGATCTGGTGCAGATATTTGCCCGGCGCGGCCAGCGGGAGGCGACTGCGAAGGCGGTGAAAAAGCACTATGGCGTCGACGCACCGGCGCCGCGGCAGGCAGTGTCCGCAAAAGGGGCCACGCTGATCTGGTCCGGTCCGGATCAGCTCATGGCATTGTCGGCGCGCAAGCCCGGCACGTTCCGGCCGGTGGATGCGCTGCGCGAAAGCTTCGAGGGCATCGCCTCGCTATCCGACCAGTCGGACGGCCGCTGCCTGATCCGCATGAGCGGCCTCCAGGCTCGCGCCATGCTGGCGAAGCTGACTTCGGTCGACCTGCATGACAGCGTTTTCCCCGTCGGCACGGCGGCTACAACGTCGATCGATCATACCGCGGTCAATCTTTGGCGTTCTGAGAACTCCGAAGACGGATCGCCGGTGTTCAACGTTCTGGTCTTCTCCAGCTTTGCCGACAGCATCTGGCACACGATTGTCGATGCCGCGGCCGAATACGGCATCGAGATCGAAACCCGGTCCGCCGCATCGGTATAGTGCCGATCCATCCTCCCAAATGACGAGCCGGCATCGGTTGCCGCCGATGCCGGCAATTTCTATGGTTTGCCCAACGAGCCGATCCCTGTCGGAGCGGGAGGTGCAAGTGTTTTCAAGTCGGGTGCTTTCCCGCAATAAGCGCAACGGCGCATGCCGTGCGATCGCCCGCCAGGCCGGCCTCTCTGCAATTGGCGGATTGTTTCTCTGTTCGATCGCCCTGCCGGCCGCGATGGCGGAAAGCCCGCCGTCACTGGCGCTTTCAGGCTTCTTCCTGCTCGATACATCGGGCGAGCAGCGCGACCAGACCGCCGAGCACAATGCACGCCTGGCCCGTTTCGACGGCATCATGCGCGACGAACTCTCGAAGAGCGGCAAGTTCGCTCTGGTGAATATGAACTGCCCGCAGCCGGGCTGCACCGCGCAGTCCGTGAAGCTCGATCAACTGCTCGAAAGCGCCAAAGCTGCCGGCGCACGGTTTCTTGTCATCGGTGCGGTCGAGAAGATGAGCACGCTCGTCCTCTGGGCGCGGCTCGAGGTCTATGACGTTGCGAGCCGCCAAATGGTCTTCAATCGGCTGTTCACCTTCCGGGGCGACAACGATGAAGCCTGGCAGCGCGCGGCGCATTACATTGCCAACGAACTGATCAAGAACGCGCCGGCAAACTGATTGGCGGGCCTGATCTCATAACAAAACGCCGCGCGAACATCTCCGCGCGGCGCCAATGGTGTCGAGTGGCTGCGGGCCGTGGCCCGCGACGCTCGGCTTAGAAAAGGCCTTCGATCTGGCCGTGCTCGTTGAGGAAGATCTTCTCCGACGACGGCACCTTGGGCAGGCCGGGCATGGTCATGATCTCGCCGCAGATGGCGACGACGAAGCCCGCACCCGCCGACAGCCGGACCTCGCGCACCGGCACCGTGTGGCCGACAGGCGCACCGCGCAGATTGGGGTCGGTCGAGAACGAGTACTGGGTCTTGGCCATGCACACCGGCAGGTGGCCGTAGCCCTGCGCCTCCCAGGCGTGCAGCTGGTCGCGCACCGACTTGTCGGCGATCGCCTCCGAGCCGCGGTAGATGCGCTGCACGATGGTGTTGATCTTGTCGAACAGGCCCATCTCGTCGGCATAGAGCGGCGCAAACTGCGAGGCGCCGCTTTCGGCGAGGC
>NZ_PXYL01000004.1 GCF_003012705.1 Pseudaminobacter soli (ex Li et al. 2025) | reverse complement strand
AAACATCAACCTGGCGCAGCTTCGCGACGATCTCTTCGGGCTTGTGCTTCTTCTGGGGCATTCCAATGTCCTCTCCAACGGCTCACGAGCCTACTTCAGGGAGGACCACTTTTCAGGGGGCAGACCAGTTTGACAACGCAAGTACCCTTCTCGATCAAATTGCGGGAGCAACTACGCACGCTCCAGGATTCTAACCCTCTCTGCACTCGGTGCCCGTCGCGCGTTCTCCACTTCTTCCATATCGAAGCGACGATGACCTGCGGCCACGTCTCTTGCGGTGATCGGTTCCTCGAGATGGATACAACTCCCTGGTCCGTGAGCGCGCTCGAAGTCCTCCATCAATAGAAGCCTTGCGTGTATCGCATCGAACTGAGGCTTCAAGGGATGATCCTCGAACTTCAGCCGATCTTGATCGACGATGATCCGAAGTTTGGCCGTGCGGCCGATTTCCACGAATGCATTCATGATGAAAAGTGACACTTCGGGATCAGACGGTTTCATGCAGAGATTTCGCTTTGAGTGTTCCATCCATTATTGATCTCATATGCAGCCGGCGCAATCTTGACACGATGCTCCAGCGAGTTCTCGTGACGTCGCCTTAACAATTAAGCCGAGTTGAAGTTCGTAGGACATGCCGTTTTTCGGAAGAGCAGATCATCGGCATTTTGAAAGGTGCACGAGACTGGCATTGTCGTCGCCGAACTATGCCGCAAGCACGGTGTCAGGAATGCAGCATCCATAAATGGAATCGAAGGCTGGTCGCATCTCTTTGGGACGATGCTAGTAGCCTTAACTACTCTTGACTCACAGATGGACAATTCGAACGCAGCGTAATGCCCTGGCCACGCAGGGACAAACCAATCGGCGAAAACATTAACCTTTTGTTAATATCTGACGCGTACACGACCGGCCGGTCCGAAATTTGTGCCTGATAGGGGCGCAAGGGAGGACCTCCAATGCGGGACGAATGTCTCGTTTAAACGGTAGCCCGTGATGCGTCACGGAGAAGAGCGGAAGGGTACGCGCATGGCTTTCATACGGAGAACATCTCCTCACTGAGCCGTGAGCCAACCTGAAGGGGTGCGTTTTCGGCCAGTGGACATGTCCATCGGAGCCGAGAGGGAGCCCCCGCATGAACTTCAAGCATCGCATCGCCCGCAAGCTTTATATGAAGCGCGAAGCCATGGCTGCCGCTTCGGCGGCCGCTGTCGTTTCCAAAGAAGTGCGCCGCCGCGCCACGACGGAATGTTGTCGCGATGCCGCTTTGTCGGTCCAGAGCGGCCCCGAGAACCCCAAATCGTTCCGCTATACGGCCCCGCATCCGGGCCTCGCCACCCGCAAGCCTGCCCTCAAGCAGGCGACGACGTCGCGCGGACACTCAATCTTCCGCGGCATCATCCTGTGGCACGAGAGCCTTCTCGAGCTTCGCGTGTCTTACAAGCTCCAGACGTGGAAGAACGTCCGCGAAATCCATTCGCAATACCCCCGCGTCTCGTACATTGACGCCGACGGCAAGACCCGGAACCACACTTTCGATTACTACGTCGTGTTCGAGGACGGACGGCGGCTGGCGATTGCCGTGAAGATGTACCGCAAGCGTGCCGTGATGCTCGACATGCTGTCGCGTATCGAGCAGGCGGGGATCGCCGAGAAATCTGGCGGCCGCAGGCTTGCTGATGAAACCCTTCTCATGACGGAGCGAGACGCGACGCTCGCCTCCTTCCATAATTCCTCGGAAATCCTCGCATCGCGCGAGACCTGCGATCCCGCCGACGAACACGAACTCCGCGAGATCGTCCGTCGCATGACGGGACGCTTCAGATTTTTGACTCTCCTCTCCGGATGCCAGGACGTGGCTGCCCGTCGGGCTGCCATCTGGCGTCTCATTGACCTCGGCGAACTTGTCTCCGAGGGCATCGGTCGGATCGACGAGCTGACCTGGCTCATATGCGGCATGGCAACTGCCACGCCGTCTGAGCCTACCCAGCCCGTCACGACACGAAAAGGAGAGCGTACGTGTCCCAGAGCTACCCCCTTCCGACCCGCGTCCACCATCACTCCCTCATTTCGATGGGGCGTACCGACCGTTTCAGTAACGGGACCCAGAACTACATCCCTGTCCGCTCGGACAGCCTGACCTATACGTTCGTTCACGAGGAGGACAGCGACCGGACGATGGAGATGACGCACCGGGATATCTGGGATCGCCTCAGAACCGGAAAGGCAGAAATCCACTACTACCACCACAGCGCGCCGATCCAGCGTCTGCTCGCCGTCCACGGTGACAAGACCCTCAATTCGTTTGATCCCGAGGTTCAGTTGGCGGCGCGACAGAGAGAAATGCTGATCAATCGCTACGAGGATGCTTGTAGGGATGCCAAGAAGAAGCTGCCGTTCTCGGTGAAGCTTCAGCCCATGCTGGACGATTGGTGGGAAGCAATTCTCCTCGGCCCCAACGCGAAGTCCAAGAACGGACGCCGTCGGCGCACCGGGCAGGCCGTCGCAGAACTTACCAACTGCCCAACCTGGAAGACGTTCCGACGGGACTACGTGAAGTACCTCGACGCGGGGCGAAACCCCGTCGTGTTCGTGCCGCTTCATCGTGGCCCGGGCAGCCGTACCGTGATCCCGTGCCGCGACAGCGAAATCTTCCACCAAAAGATGGCGCGGGAATATCTCAGCCGACTTCGGCTCAATCCAGCCCAAGTTCAGCTCGCATATCTGGCGGAACTGGACGCAGAAAACGACAAGCGACGGGCCGCAGGTCGTCCCGCGCTTCTCCAATTCTCGCTCACCAAGATGAAGAACGCGATCTCCCGGTTCGACGCGTTCGAGGTGATGGCCAGCCGCGAAGGAGAGGAAGCTGCCCTCAAGCATTTCCGGGACGTGAAGGCGAGCTTCGACATTGAACGTCCAGGCGCTCAAGTAGAAATCGATGAGTGGAAGGGCGATCTGATCACCCTGTGGGTCAAGACGGGTGTCTGGGCACATCTCCCTGACGTGTTCGTCAAGGCACTCCCCAAAACGCTTCGCGTCGCAGTGACCGTCGTGATCGACGTCGCCACTAGGTACGTGCTTGCCGTAAAGGTGACCCCGACCCCTTCGGCGGAAGCCGTCGCGGGTGCGCTTCGGATGGCGATGACCGACAAGTCCGATCTCTCGTTGATGGTCGGAGCTGAGACCCTTTGGTCAGGCTACGTGAAGCCCGACCTTGCTTCCATGGACAATGGCTCGCCGTTCCTCACCGACCACTTCGTCACGGGAGCGCAGTCGATCGGCATCACCGTCGTGCGTCAGCCGGCAGGCGACGCTCCTAGACGGCCGTTTATCGAGCGGTTGTTCGGCACCATCGGCCCCGCGATCACGCAGTACTTCGACGGCCGCACCTTCGGTTCGGTCGAGGAAAAAGGGGACTACGACGCCGAGACCCACGCAAGCGTGGACTTGGACGAGTTCGCGCGGATCATCATCTTCGCGATCTGCGACATCTACCACCGCAAGCGCCACAGAGGCCTTGGTGGCAACACGCCGCACAACGAGTGGGTAGAGGCGACCGACTCGATCAAGATCAAGCATCCGCCGGGACAGCTCGGCATGATCGCGGCTTTCGGTTATCCGACGACCGCTAAGATTTCCCGGGACGGCATCGTCGTCATGGGCGTCACCTTCCGCGACGAGAAGCTCAACGCACTCCGCCGCCGAATCGGACAGAAGCCCATCGACGTCATGTACGACCCCATGTGCGCGCAACACGTACTCGCCAAGGCGCGCGACGAACGGGAATGGTTCGCCGTCGAGAACGCGCTCGGCCTCGACAAGACCGTGTCATTCCACGAGTGGCTCGCCGTCCTCAAGGAGGAGCGTGACACCATCACAGAGAAGACGAAGGAGGACCTGAAGGTCATGTACGCGGGCATCCGACGCTTGCGTAAGACGGGCGAGGCCGCGTCGATCCGCGCCAACCTCGGTGCTCGCATCCCCACACCCGAGGACATGGAGCGTCTCAACCGGGAGGTCGTTCGCGGCTGGGAGGCGAACTGTGAGGCTGACGAGATCATGGAGGCCGCCCCTGATGCGGCTCCCAAGGAGACGCTCCTGACTGACAAGAGTGACCGCGGGCATCGCCCGCAGGACGACGTTCCTGCGCCCCGCGCCGCCGACACGCCAACGCGTTCGAAGTTTGACGAGCAGGAGGACGACTGATCATGGCCACGAAGATCGACGCAGAGGCAATCCGCCAGCGGAGCCGAGACCGCTACTTCGAAACCGGACGTGACAAGCTCCTGATGCAGTTCATCGGGAAGCTCCGCCAGAACGCCAAGGATATCGAGCGGGGGAAAGGGTCACACCGCCGCTCGCTATTCGTCATCGGCGGCACGGGCAGCGGGAAGACTCGTTCCATCAAGCACCATCTCCCCCTCATCGACGAGTGGCGGCCCTTCGAGAACCAGTACGGCGATCAGGTGACTCCCCTCATCTGCATCAAGCCGCCCAAGCCATGTAGCATGAGGGCGCTAGCCGTCGAGCTTCTGACCGCCATGCGGGTTCCTGCGAAAGGACGGAAGACGGAGCAGGAACTCTACGTGTTCCTCAAGGAGCAGTTGAAGGAGCGTGGGGTGAAGGCGATCTGGATCGACGAGATGCAGGACGTTCTCCGCAACAACACGCCCAAGGCCATCCAGGCGGTCCAGGATATCCTCAAGGCACTCGTGCAGATCGAGGAGTGGCCAATCCACACGATCTACTCAGGAGTGCCGGCACTGAGCGCTTTCCTTCAAGGCGACCTCCAGCTCGCGCGACGCTCTTACGTCATGCGCTACGAGCCGATGGAATATCCGGACGATGCCGAATGGCTTGAGCGGATCACCGCGGGTGTCGTTGAGGAAGACTGCGGGATGACGCGGGCCGATGACATGCTCACCGAAGTGTTTCTCGAGAAGCTCTGCCGTGCCGCGAGCGGAGCCTTCGGGTCGGTGATCGAAATGGTGCAGGAGGCATGCTTCCGCGCCGCCGACAAGGGACGACGCCAGGTAAAGCTCTCAGACTTCTCGAAGGTTTACGAGGAAATGACGGGGTGCATGCGCCGCGACAACGTCTTCGTCGCCGCCAACTGGCTTGAAATCGTACCGGCCAACGCTCTCTACGATCTCGCTCCTCCGGCCAAGAGCAGGAGGGCCGCATGAGACTCCCAGTCAACGTACCTTATCATCCTGAGACCGAGACGCCCGTCAGTCTTGTGTCCAGATTGGCGCGTGCCATGGGTTTTGCGTCCATCGACGAGCTCGTCAGAAGCGGCGGCACGACAGTGCACGCAGTCGCTCGCGGAGAGGACGATGCGATGCGGACGCTGTCGTCGTGGTCCGGCGTCTCGACGGACAGGCTTCGGCGCTTCGCTGTGCCGACGAGGGGGGAAGCCGGAGAATGGCGGCTCGGCGATGCCGTCTTCCGCAAGGAGATGCGAGTGGCGGGGCGGTTTCGCTTCTGCCCTCGTTGCCTTGTAGAGGACGTGGAGAATGGCAGCGGCAGACCGCAATCGCGCCCGTTCGTGCGAGCAGCCTGGTTGACGCGGGCCGTCATGGCCTGCACGCGTCACGGCGAACTCCTCGTTGAAGGAGACGAAGACGCTCCCGAGAACGACGTCGCAATGTTCACGGCAAAAGGGTGGCACCTTGAATGCCAATCTGGCGGTTCCGCCGACGACGCCGAACTCGCGGTCGATGCGTATATCGAAGGGCGCATCACCGGGAACCGCACCGAGTCATTTATCGACCGTCAGGAGGTCTACGTGCTGCTCATGCTCTTCCACTTCATCGGATGGCTCCTGCATAACCACCTCCCGTCTTTCATTGTAGGTGGAAAGGCGGCCTCGTCGCATAGCGTCAGGGCCGCAGGCTATCTCGTCGCTCTCGGCGGGCGGGAGGCCATCGAGATGGTGGTGAGGCAAGCGGTCGACCTTCACCGACCCGCTGCCCACAACACCACGGAGTTTTTCGGACCCATGGTCCGTCGTCTTCGGCACAATGCCGCTGTGCCGGCTTACGCCGAGGTCGTCGGCCTGTTCCAGGACCTCGTAGAGCGCTATGTGCCGGTTGGTCCCGGGGATCATTTCATCTTTCCTGTCCAGCGGCGGCAGCTTCATTCCGTTCGTTCGGCCACCTTCGAGTACCGCCTGGACCGGAAGCGGATCAGGACCCTTGTCGAAGAGCGTGGTGTCATCGCCCCTTCCAGGCTCTCGGATCGGCGCGTCTACTTCTCGGTCGAGGCCGCAGACGAAATCCTTGCGGATGCGGTTGGCAACATGACGACGGTAGAGGTCGCCGCAGTTTTGGGAACACACGACGACCGCGTGCGCGATCTCATCGACCGGGGCCATATCGTCGCTTCTGAGCGAGGTGCGAATAGCGATCGGCCATTCTACCGGATCGGAAAGGCCGATCTTGACGATTTTCGCGAACGGCTGTTCCGGCATGCCTTGATCGCGCGCGGAGCACATGGCCTCGTTTCGCTTGCCGCCGCCGCCCAGCAGGGAAGCGTCACCCAGTCCGATGTCATCGGAATGATCCTCGACGGCAAGCTGGCCAACGTTGCCCGCACGGATGCCTCGATGACGCTGGGAAGTCTCTTGGTCGACCTGCGGCAGGTTATTGCGTCGGTGGTGCGACCCCTTCGAGATGAGAGCGGAACTCCCCTTTATCTCAATTTCACGGAAGTCGAGCGGGCGCTTTCTACGACGACGGTCACCGTCACGGCCCTCGTAAAGAACGGAGTGCTGCCTGTCGAGGTGAGGACGAATCCGAAAACGAAAAGACAGCAACCCTTCGTCCATCGTCAGTCGATCGATGCGTTCCTCGACAGCCACAGGTCTCTGCACCGAATCGCCCGCGGCTGGCGGCGCAACATCGGGGTGATGAAGGACGAACTCGACCGGAACGGCATGAGACCGATTTTCGAGACCTCGGGGAAGATTGCCCGGTACTACCGAAAGGAAGACTTGGCTCGGGCCGCGCTGCTGCCGCCAACCTGTTAGGTTTGTCTCTACAGATCGATGTCCAGGCCCGCAATCGCGGGCCTTTTTTTGTGCCTCGAGCGGCCTCAAATCATGGTGGAGACACACCTGTGAGGTCATGAGAGACAAAACAAACTACAGTTCAGTTGGGTGATTCAATGAAATCAATAACTTACAATGGTTCCAAAGACAATCCTTAGAAGTTCTGACAGCCGCCCTTTAGGCCAAGAACGCGTTCTCTCTTGGGCTGCATGCGAATCGACGGCCGTCGCCAGCCGGTGAGTCGGCTGCGCTATGCCCTGAGTTCAGGCTGATTCTGTTGAGGCGTGCCGAATCGCGTCAGTTCACGTTGCGCGGCACGTTGTCGGGCTCGCCGCCGTCGATCACCTTCTGGCGGTGGAAGATGAACAGGCCGGCCAGGATGATGATTCCCGAGCCAACGAACAGCTGATTGTCCGGTATGTCGCCGAAGAAGACGATGCCGAACACCACGCCCCATAGCAGCAGCGTGTATTGAAATGGCGCCAGCGTCGAGGCTGGGGCCAGCTTCAGGGCGCGCGTGATCAACAGATGCGCAGAACCTGCGACTACGCCGAGCAACAGCATGGCCGACCAGTCCATCGCGCTGGCCGGCCGCCAGTCAGCCACGGCAAGGACAAGACCCATCGCGAGTGCGCCGACGGTCTGCCAGGTGACCAGCGTCGTATCGCTGGTGCCTCTGAGGCGCCGGCCGAGAATCATCGAGACGGCAAAGGATATGCTGCCCAGGACAGCGAACAGCGAGGCCATCGACAGCGAGGACGAAGACGGCTTGAGCGCGATGACCACGCCGCAGAAGCCGACGACAATGGCGAGCCAGCGCCGCCAGCCGACTTTCTCGCCCAGGAAGAGGTGCGACAGCGCGGCGATGTAGATCGGGCCGGCCATGTAGAAGGTCATCACGTCGGCCAGCGGAAGGTACATGACCGCCGCGTAGAAGAAGGCGGTGTCGGCGGTTGCCAGAAACACGCGCAGGGCCTGCAGCCCGGGGCGCTCCAGCCGTATCAGCTGGCTGGTTCCCTGCTTGGCGATCATCGGCGCAAGCACGATGAAGGCACCAAGCGAGCGGACGAACAGCACCTGTCCGACCGAATAGCTCGCCACCAGCCATTTGCCCATGGCGTCGTTGAGGGCGAACATGAAGTTGCCCAGCAGCATAATGAGGATGCCCGCAAGGACCAGATTGCTCCTTGGAAGGGTGAGAGCCTGTCGGAAAGTCATGCGGAAGGTCCTTTGGGCGAAGCCCGGAATTGGGCCTATCTAGCCCGAGGTTGCGGCGCTTGCGAGGACCAACCGAGACATTTTTGTGCGCTGCTGAGTCGCAGTTGCTGCAGGTGCAAAAACGGCGGGATTTCTCCCGCCGTTCGATCCTTTCAAGCGATGGCGCCGCGGCTTATTCGCCGTAGACGTCGAACTTGAAGTACTTGTCGTTGATTTCCTTGTACTTTCCGTTGGCGCGGATGGCCTTGATGGCGGCGCTGAACTTTTCGCGCAGGTCGTCTTCGCCCTTGCGCACGGCAATGCCGGCGCCCAGGCCGTGGATTTCCGGAACGGACTTGAAGGTGCCGATCAGCTTGCAGCAGGCGGCGCCTTCGGGCGTATCCAGCCACTGCTGCAGCGAGACGATATCGTCATTGATCGCGTCGAGGCGGCCATTGGCCATGTCGATCTGGTATTCCTGCGCGCTCGGATAGGCCTTGACCGTGCTGTCGGTGAAGGTCTGCTCAGCATAGGCGAAATGCGTGGTCGAGTTCTGCACGCCGATCGTCTTGCCGGCGAGATCTTCCTTGGTCACGCCCTTGAGGTCGCTGTCCTTAGGCGCCACGATCGCGGGCGGGGTGTCGATGTACTTGTCGGTGAAGTCGACCTGCTTCTGGCGTTCCGGCGTGATCGACATCTGCGCGATGATGGCGTCGAACTTGCCGGCCTGCAGCGCCGGAATGATGCCGTCCCATTCCTGCGTGACGAATTCGCACTTCACCTTCATCTCGTCGCAGAGCGCGTTGGCGATGTCGATGTCGAAGCCTTCGAGCTTGCCGTCGGCGGTCAGGTTGTTGAAGGGCGGGTAGGCGCCTTCGGTGCCGATCTTCAGCGTCTTCTCCTGGGCCTGGGCCGCTCCGATCGTCAGGGCGATGGCCGACGCCGCAAGGGCGACACGCATTGCAATACGCATAATGTTCCTCTCATTCGTTGCCCGCTGATTGCTGCGGGCCAGTCAGTGTTTGCGCCTGGCGCGGCGATCTATTTGCCTGCAATCGTCGCCAATATCCAGAGTGGGCGGCGGATTGCCAACCCAAATCGAAATCTGGTCCATTCGAGAGAAGGTGAAGTTCTAATGAGAGTTAGCTCACTCGTTGGAAGAGAAGTATTGAAATACTTTAGAATTCTCTTGGATAAAGACTGTCGGATGCACTTGGCTCTATGAACTGACCGCAGCCGGTTTGACTATCAAGCGATGCGCTCTCGGGCGCCTCGATTGAAGGCAGGCGCCGGGTGTCCTGCATTGAACAGGAAGAGCAATGGGCTCGACCTGTTGATGATCTGCAGCCCGACAACCGCGATCATCACTGCCAGGCAAGGCAAGGCGAAGAAGGTGATCGGGAAAAGCTCGGAGCCATAATTGCCGAAGAACCGGCGGAAGACGATGCCGCCGAAGTTGAACAGGATGGCGTGGCTGCAGAACAGGAAGAAGGCATAGGGCTCGAACCGCATGAATGGCGCGGCGAGGGGGGAGCGCCTTATGGCCTCGGTCGCCAGCCAGAACCCGCCCGCCATAGTGACGCGCAAAAGCGTGTCGAGCGTCAGCCGTAGCGTCTCGTCCATATCAGCAAGCAGGATGCGCTCGACGCGGATCGCGAGGAATATTGCCGTCATCATTGCAAGGCCCAGCGCCAGCGGCTTGGCTATGCGGTCGATAGCGGCTTCGTCCAAGGCTGCCATGCGGAGCCAGATGCCAAGCGCGAAGAACAGCAGAAGCTGCGGCCGCTGCAGGATGTAGAGGTCCTCCCCGAACAGGGTGAAGACGATCAACGCCAAGATCGTCATGAGCGGGAAACGCTGCAACGCCGCGCAGAGTGCCGGCGACAGCAGGCAGCAGACGAAAAGATCGCGCAGGAACCAGAACGGCACCACCAGGGGCCACCCGGCAAGTGCGAAGATTGCATTGGCAAGGCCGAGGGCGGTGATGTCTGGCCAGTCCTGCCAACTCCCCCATATCAGTCCGTAGGCGCCGAGGAACGCCAGCATCACAAGGTTCCAGCTTGCCAGCGGTACCACCAGAGTCTTCAGCTTGGAGCGGTACAGCCCGATCGTTCCAGCCTTCTTGAGACTGGAGACAATGAAATAACCCGAGACGATGCTGAGCAGGGAAACCGAGCTAAGGCCCACCAGCCTGGTCAGTACGAAATAGACGATGTCGAAGAAGCCTGCGTCGCGATCGTAGACGTTTTCTGGAATGCCCGGCTGCACGTGAACGAAGGTCATCAGGACGATGCACAGCGTCCGGGCAATCCTGATCCTGTCCGACATGCTCTGCGCGACTGTCGGGCCTGGGCGCCTGGTCGAGGGTGAAAGTGACTGCTCGGGCAATATCTGTCCTCCTTGAAAATCCGACGGGTCCTAAAACAGGCCGTAATGGTGCAGGGAGGCCGACGCATGAGGGCACGCCGGCATCCCTCGCCTCGAAACGAGGCGTTCCATTGTGTCGCCGCAATCGATGCTCAAGCGACGGGGCGACGAATCCCACGCCAGTTTGAGTTGCGTGGGTGGTCCTAATGTGAAGCTGAACTAATTCCCGGGGGATTGCCGGTCACAATATGCGACGCTGCTTAACGGGAGCATCGGCGCTTTCACCGGCGGACTGCCCACAAGCTGCTTGCTTAGGCGCGGAACGAAAGGCCTTCGATGAAGACGTTCGCCGGTTTGTTCGGTTTGGACAAAGGCTTTGGCCGCGCGCGGAGAGCAAGGCTGCAGCTCGATATCTCCGACTCTGCGGTCTATGCGATCGGCGACATCCATGGCTGCCTGGATGAACTGCTTATGCTGGAGCAGGAGATCTTTGCCGATGCAGGGCCTTTGCCGGGCCGAAAGCTGATCGTCATGCTGGGCGACTACATCGACCGTGGCCCAGCACCTCGCGAGGTCATCGAGCATCTGATGACGCCGCCCCCGCCGGATTTCGAGCGTATCTGCCTTACCGGAAATCATGAAGTGGCCTTGCTGGACTATCTGGACGGCCGCCTGCCGCTTCTCGACTGGATGCCCATGGGTGCGGACGCGACGCTGCAATCCTACGGCATCGACCACGATAGGCTCGGCCACATCTACCAGTCGCCCAGGCACGTGGACGAGATCATCCGTAGCGCCATTCCGGCCGCTCACGTCGCCTTCCTGCGGTCGCTGCCCATCATGGTCGAGGCGGAGCGCTACGTCTTCGTCCACGCCGGCATTCGCCCGGAACTGGAGCTCGACCAGCAATCGGACGACGATCTGATCTATATCCGCTCGGCCTTCTTCGACAGTCCGCATCCGCTGAAGAAATATGTGGTGCACGGCCACACGCCGGTGACCGAGGCGAGTTTGCAGGGTGGCCGCATCAACGTCGACACCGGCTGCTTCTACAGTGGCCGCCTTACTGCTCTGCGGATTTTTCGCAATAAGGGCCGCTATCTAAGCAACAAGACCTAAGCCTTGTCCGCAGGTGCTGTGGGGTTTTCCCTGACTTTCCAAGTGTTGGTTGAAGCCGAATAATGAGCGCTCCGTCGGAGAATCCCTGGTTCTCCCTCTGGGATTCTCCCCAAGTTGCCCGGCCTGCGAACTTCGTTTCCATCGGCTGGGCACGCCGCCCAGCCCTGAGATTCGTCTCGCATGGCTGTGCCTGAAAAAGGAGACTCACATGAAAGCGCTCTTCCTCGCCGCTACGGCAGTTTTCGCCATGACCGTCCTTGCGGCTGCTGGCAACGGCAATGGCAACGGCAATGGGAACGGCAATAGCGGGTCCTTCAACGGAAACTACAATGGAAATAACAACAAGGGCTCCTTCAACGGCAACTACAACGGAAACAACAACACAGGATCACGCCGCGGGAATGGGTTCGGCAACAACAACGGATCAGGGAGTGGAAATGGCCAAGGCAACAACCCATGATCCGTTTTGAGAGTTACATAAACATCATGCGCCGGACGAGCGCGCAAATGACGATGTAACACTTTGAATCAACGCATGATCATTTCCAAAGATCGAACGCGGTTTTTGGGAGTCATGCGTTAGATCAGCCCCGGTGATTGGGACCGGGGGTCTTGATCCTAGCCGATCGAACTGGGCCATCTGGCGAAGGCGATGGACAGATTGTCCATTTAAAACCTTCGTGACGAAGTTGCCGGCCGGATGGCCCACATCCCGCACTGCCACAAGCGCGACCCGTTGCTCTAAGCTTTCGCCCCCATCGGCTCGACATAGTAGGACGAATAGCGCTCAAGGTAATGCTCCGCACCGCCGAAGGCGCCGTAGCGCGGCAGTTGGGCGGTATCGGTCTTGTTGAGCACGACGCCCAGCATCTTGTCGGCGATTTGCGGTTCCGCCTGCAATGTGGCGCGGACCAGCGCGCGGGGTGTGGCACCCCATTCGGTCACCATCACGAATCCATCGGCAAAAGGTGCGAAGGCCTTGGCGTCGACCACCGGCCCGAGCGGCGGCAGGTCGACGACGACGTAGTCGTAGGACGCGCTCGCCTCTTCCATCAGCGCCTGCATGCCAGGACCGGAGAGAAGTTCGCTGGTGTGTGACAGCCTCCTGCGCACCACGGCCGGGATGATGGCGAGCCGCGTCGTGCGGTCGACCATCACGGTGCTTTGCCAGCGCTGTTCGCCCACGATCGCCTCGACCAGTCCCTTGTCGGGCGCCAGCGAAAGACCGCGGCTGAGGCCGGGATTACGAAGGTCGGCATCGATCAGCAGCGTGCGGGCGCCGTTTGCGGCGAGAAGCCCGGCAAAGTTCGCAGCCACCGTCGTCTTCCCTTCATGCGGCAGCACCGAAACGAAGCCGATCACCTTGCATGGCCGGCCCTGCAGCACCACGTCGCTGGCAAGCTTTACGTTCCGAAGTGTCTCGGCGAAGGAGGAGGAGGGGGCATTGATCGCCACCCGCAGGATGCGCGGAGTGACCGGCTCCGCCGCCTCGGCCACCGATCCCGCATTGCTGTTCGACAGCCTAGAGCCGACAATCGGCAGATAGCCCAGGAAGTTGGCATCGAGCGCGCTACGCACGTCGTCTCCGGTTCGGAAGAAGCGCTCGCGAAATTCGCGCAAGGCGCCTGCCGCAGCACCGCCGAATAGGCCAAGCACCAGCGAAAGCCCGAGCACCAGCGCCTTGCGCGGGCTCGACGGGGACACCGGGTCTCCGGCCTCCGAGATCACGCGCGCCTTGGCGATCGGAAATGACCGCTGCTGCGAGGCTTCCTCGTGGCGGGCCAGGAAGGTTTGATAGAGGCTCGAAAGCGCCGCGGACTTTTGTTCCAGCTCGCGTAGCTGCACCAGCGATTGGCCTGCCTCGGAACTCTGCCCCGCCATCTGGCCGACATTGTCGCGCAGCGATGTCTCGCGCGACTTCGCAACTTCATATTCGTTTCGGTAGCTCTCGGTCAGCTGCTGCAATTCCTGGAATATCTGCCGGGCAAGGTCGGTCTGCTCACGCCGCAGCGCCACTGCTTGCGCATGCGCCTCGCCGAAGCGCGCGGCGATTTCCTGCTGTCGCTTGCTGACGCCGAGATAGCGGGCCTTGAGGTCGTTGATGACGGCGCTGTTGGCTCCCTTGTCGGTCGGGATCGTCGCATTCTTCACCGCGTTTTCCGGGCCGCCGTCGACGATCGCCTTGAACTGGTTGTAGCGCGCCAGCGCATTGGCCGTGTCGGCCTGCGCGACGATAAGCTGGCTGTTGAGGTCGCCAAGCTGCTGCTCGGAGATCAGCTGGCCGCGCGCCGAGGTCAGGCCATGCTCGGCGCGGAACCGTTCCACTTCCATGGCGGCAGCCTGCGAGCTGTCGCGCAGTTCGGCCAACCGACCTTGCAGCCACACTGTCGCGCGCTGCGTGGCGTCGAAATTGGCGTCGAGCTGGTCGGAGAGGTAGGCGTCGGCATAGGCTCGCGCGATCGCGCCGGCGAGTTGGCGGTCGTTGGCGCGAAAGGACACTTCGATGACATAGCTGCGCCCGACCCGCTCGGCATTGAGGCCGCTTTGCAGCAGTGCCGAAGCCTTGCCGATCCGGGCGTTCTCGGCTGCGGTGGGCGATAGCTCGGGAGCGGACAAGAACAGTCCGGTCACGGCTTTCACCTGGTCCTTGAGCCAGGCAATCGGGGAACTTGGCGGGTTCAGGAACGCGTCATTGTCCTGCAGCTTCTGCGCAACCGCGACGGTGCGGGCGAGCCGCGCCGATTTCAGGATCTCGACCTCGCTGGAAATCATCGCGTCGGCCTGCATCGCGGCGGGAGCAGGGCTCTTGTCCTCGGCAAACTTGGTCAGGCTATCATCGAGCAGGATGCGCGTGGCGGCTGTGTACTCGCCGGGCGTGAACACAAGGTAGGCCGCGCCCAGCGCGAGGCCGATGCCTGCGCCGATTGCCACGACCCTCGCCTGCCTCAGCGCAATCGAGGCCAGTCGTTCCAGATCGATGAAACGGTCCGTGTCGTCGGCCGCCACAGACAGTCTGCTGCTCAATGGAAAACTCTTTTGATGCATGGATCTCGCCGCCGCCCCCGCCGCGTTGATCCTCGGAAATGTGTTGCGCGCCGGTACCGGTCCGCGCGCTGTGCCAAGTCTTGTAAAATACGTTGCAGGGCCGCGTTCCCGGCCCTTGGTTTCGGACGTATTGTGCCCGGCGGCCGGCTTCGGATGATGCCGGCCGCGAACGGGGATCGACGGGATCAGGCGGCCGCGCTGCGGCGCTTCTGCGAGGCGATCATCTCTGCGATCGGCTCGAACACCAGCTCCCGCATATCGTCGCGGGCGAGGGCGAAGGCGACATTGGCCTGGATAAAACCTTCCTTCGAGCCGCAGTCGAACATGCGTCCGTTGAAGGGCTGCGCGTGGAAGGGCTGGACCTCGGCCAACTTCTTCATGGCGTCGGTGAGCTGAATTTCGTTCCCGGCGCCGCGCTCCTGGGTGCCCAGAATGTCGAACACCTCGGGCTGCAGGATGTAACGGCCGTTGATGTAATAGTTGGACGGCGCAGCCGACGGAGCCGGCTTTTCAACCATTTCGGTGACGGCGAAACCGCCATGGACCGCTTTGCCCTTGCCGACGATGCCGTACTTGTTCGTTTCGGTGGGGTCGCACTGCTCGACGGCCAGCACGTTGCCGCCGGTGTGTTCATAGAGATCCATCACGCTGGCAAGGCAGCCCTTGTCGCCGAACGACACCATGTCCGGCAGAAGCAAAGCAAAGGGCTCGTCGCCGACGATATCGCGCGCGCACCATACCGCGTGGCCCAGGCCGTGCGGCGCCTGCTGGCGGGTGAAGCTGATGGAGCCGGCCGACAGTTGCAGGCGATTTAGCGATGAAATCTGGTCCAGCTTGCCCGCACGCGTCAGCGTGTCCAGAAGCTCGGGCTGGATGTCGAAATAGTCCTCGATCACATGCTTGTTGCGTCCGGTGACGAAAACGATGTGCTCGATACCGGCTTCCAGCGCTTCGTCCACGGCGTATTGCACGACGGGGCGATCAACCACCGTCAGCATCTCCTTCGGCATTGCCTTGGTCGCCGGCAGGAAACGGGTTCCCAGGCCTGCGACCGGAATTACTGCTTTTCTGACTTTCTGCATATTATCGTCTTCCCTCTTCATGTTTATCGGATATCGAGCCTTCCCCGCCCAATCTCCGGGTTGGTTTCCGTGCAGTTCAGCCTGGCTGGCCGAGTGCGCGGCGTGTTTGGAATGTTGCTGCAAGCCGCCGCAAACGCGCGGCGATCGGCATCTTGAGGTGTCTGAGCGCGACCGGGTCGCGGAGCGCAGCGCCCGCTGCCTTGAGCGGCGCGCGGTCCTTCAGGTGCTGCACCAGCGATAGAAACGCGGCAGCCTCCTTAAGGCTGCGAGTGCGTCGCGCCTGTGCTGCGCGCGCGGCGGGATCCATCTCATGGCTGCCGAAAAACAGTGCATCCGCGGCAAGCATCGCCTCGACGTGGTGCAACTCCATAACGCGCGAGATGGAACCCTCGCGGATGTGGTAGGCGTAACCCACCTCGGGTTCGATCACGCAGCGGGCACCCTTGGCCAGGGCCGAGGCGAGGAAGATGTAGTCTTCGCCTATGCGCAACTGCTCATCGTAGCGCAGCGCATGCTGCTCAATGAACTCGCGCTGGAACACGGGCTTCATGTAGCCGAAGGAGAAGGTCTCCTCGAACATGATGTTGGCGGCGATGAAATCGGCGAGCGTCAGCTCGCTCTTTTCTGCAAGCTGCGCGCTTTCGAACATCATTTCGCGGTTGCCGTCGGCATCGCGGACGACTTCGAGATTGTCGACGACGATCTGCGCGTTTGCGCTCTCGGCGAGGCCGATCATGCGGGCAAGCCGCCCCGGCGCAACGGTGTCGTCGGAATCGAGCACTGCAACCCACCGCCCACGCGCGACCGAAAAACCAACGTTGCGAGCACCGCCCGGACCGCGATTTTGCCCGAGCGACACCACGTGGACGCATTCTTCGGGGAACGAACGGGCGATCTCGACCGTCCGGTCGCGCGAGCAATCGTCGACCACGACGACCTCGACAGAAACGTCCTTCTGGTCGAGCGCGCTACGTATCGCGCGTGCCACGGAAGTTTCGGCGTTATAGGCCGCTATGACGAAAGTCACATCAAGCCGCATTGCCGCGCTTTCCCGCAGTTTGCCGCTCGCCATATTGTTTGATCTCCTGCGCGCCAAGAAGTCCGCTAACGGCGCCGACATGCATAACGCCGCGGAGTGCGAAACGGTTGCGTCTGTCGGCAAAGATTGCATTGGCCCCAGCCGCAACGAAGCAATAGGCAGCCTTGGCGGCGGCAAGGCCAACCCGCGGCCAGACCGCACGATTGGGCTGCAATTCCGTGAGCAATCGCCCATGGGTCTGTCCGGCCCGGAAGCGCCTTTTCATCAGCCAGGACAGCTCAGTGCGCTCGGCAGGCACAGGTTCCACGACCAGCGCCGATGGGGCGAAAGCGATCCTGCCGCCGGCCTGGTGGAGCCGTGCAAAATATTCGGTATCCTCTCCGCCGCTACGCCCGCGGGCCAGGTTGAAGCGGCGTCCGGCAAGTTTTGGCGACGTGCGGCGCAGTAATACGTTCCCGCTGTAGCCTGTGTGGATTTCGCCGTTGACGAATATCGGCTTTGTCGAGTGGAAGTCGCCCTGGCTCATCCAGTCCGGCGCTCCGGGCCCATAGACCGCCTGGACCGGGCCGAGAACGGCGTCGGCGCCAGTGGTGTCCGCAATCTTCAGCAACTCGGCCAGCCATTCGGGGGAAGCTGTCGAGTCGTCGTCGATGAAGGCGAGGAAATCGCCCCCGCCGCTTTCCAGGCAGGTATTGCGCGCCAGCGAAATGTTCGCCGCAGGGCAGTGAACATAGGCGAGCTCGAACGGCAGTTCGCCGGCCAGTGCATAGACGAGGCTGCGGGCGCTGGGTTCGACATCGTTGTCGGCCACGATAACGCGCAGCACAGTGTTTGCGGGTATGCTCAACGCTGCGAGCGAGCGCAGCGTGTGCTCGAGTTCGGCCCGGCGGAAGGTACAGACGCCGATGTCGACCCGCCGGGGTTTCGATCGCTGGGTACGGGGCGCGTTCATGCCGCCTTCTCCTCGCGCTTGCGGAAATTGAGGAGTTGCAGCCAGAACCCGGCCGACCAGGCCAGATGCATGACCATGGCCGAGAAGCCGGCAAGCGGCCCATAGGGGTTGCGCTGGCCAAGCGCCATCCACACGCCGTAGCCAAGGCAGATCGCGGCCCACATGAATGCCGGCAACACGGCCACCCAGTTGAGCACCGCGAGCGATGCGCCGGCAACCACGGGAAAGACCATCAGCGGGATCATCTGCCGGGCCTTTGGCATGACCTGGTGCTTCAGGATGTTTTTGGCGCGCCCTCGGCCATAGCCCAGATACTGCTTGAACAGCCCGCGTACGGTGGCCCTCGGATAGTAGACCATGAAGGTCTTGTCGGTCATCCACAGGCGGTGACCGGCGGCGCGCAGCCGATAGTCCAACTCGGCATCCTCGTTGTGGCTGAAGCTCTCGTCATAACCGCCGACGGCGCGGAACGCGCTCACCCGCATGAAGGCATGATGGCCGTGGTCGGTCCAATGCCCTCGCGCGCCCTGCCGATGCGGCGAACCGCCATTGCCGAGCCGGGAGTTCTGCGCCATGGCCGTTGCCTTCTGGAACGCGCCGAAGCCGCGCGTGGCCATTGCAACCACGACCGAGTCCGCATGCGTCTGCTCGGCCTCCTCGATCAGCCGATCGCAATAGTCGGCCGGGTAGTCGCCATGCGCATCGATACGGATGAAGCTGTGAAACACATGGCCGAACTGCTCGACCGCGAGATTGACCGCCGCACTCTGGATCTTCTTGGGATTGTGCAGGAGCAGCACGCGCGGATTGGTGGCCGCAATCGTCGTCACGATCTGCGGCGTTCCGTCGGTGCTGCCGCCGTCGACCACGATGATCGCCATGTCGAGGCGTTCTGCGGACGGCGTCAGCCGCTTGATCAACGCCTCGATGTTCTCCGCCTCGTTGAGGCAGGGGATCACCACCATGCAGGGCGTGGCCGGCAGCTTCGCTTCGGTCATTGTCGTGTTCATCAAATTCGCCGTTCTCACGCCGTCTGCAACATGGCTGCGGGTTCGACGCGGGCGGTAAGCCCCTTCAGTCGCTCGACCAGCGCCAGGCAGTCGCGCCGGTCGCAGACCCATGTGCCGCGGTCCTCAGCGGCTATCCTGTCGCGCATAGCTGCAAAGCTCTCGGCATCGATGGTGCCCAGCAGCGTGGTCAAGGCTTCGACCGATGCCGCCTCGAGCCGAAGACCCATATGCCGTTCGGCCAGGAAGCGGCCGGTTTCGGTATCGGCCATGGCAATGGGCACTGCGCCATGCAGGCAGCCCTCATAGAGCCGGTTGGGCAGCAGCCAGCTGGAATTCAGCCCTTCCTCGAAGAAGTCGATTGCCCAGGCGAAGTGGACCTGGCCATAGATCGCGGCGAGATCTTCCGGATTGCGGTAGGCGCCCTCGAAGCGCATGTGCGGCTCGGCCGCGACGAAGCCGTCGAAATCGGCGAACTCCGTATATGCCGGGCGGCCGCGCAGCACGACCTTGAAGCGCCCCTCGGCCTGCTGCGTGAATGCGCCGAGCAGCTCAAGCGATTTCCTGCACCTCAACGCACCGAACCAGCCGATGACCCATGGCTCGCCGGCAGCCGGCAGAGGGGCGGCACCGTTGCCGGCTGGCGCCGGGCGGCGGTGCAGTTCCAGAACCTTGTTCTGCAGCAGCGCCACCGGCGCGTCGATCTGGGAAAAGCGCTCAAAATAATCGCGCACGAAGGCGGGGGAGCTCGTCATCAGCAGCGAGGCCTTGCCGCCGAGCATCCGCTCCGCCGCCCGCATGACACGCGAGACGCCGCCATTTCCGAGCAGCAGCCGATGGATGTCGAGGCACTCGTAGACCACGGGCATGTCGCCGCCGAACATCGACCTGGCCCGGCGGGCGAGCGCCAGCATCTCGAGGTTCCGGCCGATGATGACGTCGGGCCTGCGCACGCCGCACAGGCGCGCGCCGAGCCCAAGTGCTGCCTTGCCGACGGCAGTAAGGCGCTGGGCGAATTTGCCGTCATGCGTCTGTCCGAGGTCTATCGGCGACAGCGCCTCCAGCCCGGCCGTGGCCTTGTCAGCGCGGCGGAACCCCGCCAGCGTCACCTTGGCGCCACCGGCCTGCAGCATGTCCACCCGCCGGCGCACCGCCGGATCGGACAGGTCATGCACGAGGTAGAGTACGTGCAACATCGAGGCTACTCCGCGTTGCTATTTCAGCTTGCAGACAACCGATTCAGGAAATTGGCAGGGTTCGCCCGGCGCCGTGTAGGCGACGCGCTTGATTTCGGCCGCGATCGGGCCCGCAGGTTCGACGAAGGCGCCCATCCAGGACTTCAGCGTGCCGCTGCCCCAGAGGCTCATGTAGATCTTGGATGGATGAGACGGAATTTTCGCCGGGTTGGTTTCCTCGCCGGCCAGCTTGCCGTCGACATACCAGCGGATGCGATTCTTCTCCCAGACGAAGGCGTAGTCGTGAAAGCCCTTGCTGGCGCCGCCCGGCACGTCGACCAGCGCCGCGCTGCCCACGCTCTTGGCGTTCACATACTGGTTGAGCTGCACCTTCGACGGATCCTTGCCCAGGATCTCGAAGTCGATCTCGTCATGCGGCTGACCGTGGGTTGGCCCGATATAGGTGAAGAAGCCGGTGTTGAGGCCCGAGCCGGCCGCCGTCTTCATGCGCACTTCGAAGGTGCCATAGCCGAAGCGCGCATTGGTCTGGATTTCGCCGCAGACATGGTTGCGGTCTTTCAGCTTCTGCTTGGCGAAGCCGAGCTTCAGCGTGCCGGCGGAAACCGAGACCTGATCTTTCGACCAGATGCAGTTCTGGTGGTCGCCGTTCGACCAGCCGTCGGAGATGTACCAGCGCTGTTTGTTGAGACTGTCGAAATTCTCGACGAAGGATTTCCCGATGGCGTCCTGGGCGTGCAGGCTTGCCACATTTGCAAACGACGAGAGGATCACTGTTCCAAGTCCCAGCGCAAGGAGCGCAGGATTGATTCGAGTCTGGTCCGTCGCGGTTGAAATCACGGGGTCTCCCTGTCTGCTGCGGCGGCTAAAAAACGGTGCCGCCTGTCCAAATCATTCAGAATGCTGCATTGCACTTAGGACAGGGTAGAGATGAGAATGTGACGCCAGCCGGAAATCCCCAGTCGTCACGGGTAACATTTTGTAAGCGCTCGTTAATCCGGCCGCGAGCTCGCTTAGCCGGCCGGGCCTCGGGCCTCCGTGTTTCTCCGGAAAACCGCGCCGATCCGGTCCCGCAAATCGGTCACGAACGCGCTCTGGCCGTCGAGGGCAACAAGGCGGTCGGAACAGCGCTGCGCTTAGGCCGTCAATTCGTCGATGCGGGAGGAGACATGGTTGCCCCGGTTGCTTGGCATCCGGTGTTTGCACGTACCCCTCCCGCGACGAAATTGTGGCACGCGCCGTTCAACTGCTCGCTTCGGCACTTGCCTGCGGGGCACGCCGGTCTTTCACCAGTTGCAGCAGCTTGCGCAGAAGCGCTCGCTCGGTCAGCAGCACCAGAAGCCCGTAGATGATCGCACCGGCAACGCTGCCGATCACCAGCTGCCAGACCGCATTCGGCACCGTGTCCTTGATCTGGTCGAGCAGGAAGCGGACCGCCACTGCCATGATCACGGCGGTGATCATCGGCCGGCTGGTCACGTAGAGCCCGGACAGGAAGGCCGTGCCATTTGTGCGGAACACCGCCCAGGAGTAGAAAATCAGCGTCACGGCATTGGCCACGCAAAGCCACACCATCGCTGCCACGAGGCCGTCGGTCATCGCGCCATAGCTCACCGCGCCGTAGACGAGAGCGGCGCGTATCACCGCCACCCACCAGAGCACATTGCTGCGGCCGGCTCCCTTCAGATAGGGAATGAAGGTGCTGCAGGGCGACATGATGCCCTTCGACAGGGCCAGCAGGCCGAGCACCGGCCAGGCAGAGGCCCATTGCTTTCCGAAGATCACCAGCATTGCAGGCTCCGCGACGGCCCAGATGCCGAACATCATGGGAGCGAGGAAAATGGTGCAAACCTGCGTACTTAGCATCAGCGCGTTGGAGCGGCGCTCCTGCTCGCCATGCATGTGACTGAAGACGGGAAACAGCACGCCCATCAGCGCCGAAAGCACGACCTGGTTGGGAATACTGGAAAAGCGGTTGGCGGCCGAATAGGCGCCCGCGTCGGTCAGGCCCAGATGGCGCGACACGACCACCAGCGGCGACTGGAAGGTGATGAAATTGAAGATCTCCGACCCGGTGATGCCCAGGCTGTATTTGGTCAGCCCGGCAATCTTGCGCGGCGAAGCAGACAGGCTTGGCCTGTAGCCGGTGGCGTAAAAGAGCCCCCCAAGCCTTACGAGCGCAGAGGAAAACAGCTGCGCCACCAGCGCCCACACGCCCCAGCCAAGCAATGCCAGGCCCAGGGCCACCACCGCGCCCACGCATTCGGAAATCACGCTCCAGGCCGCGTCCTTGTCGAAGGCCATGCGGCGGGCAAGCAGCGAATAGGCCACGTCACCGCAGAGCTGGATGGGGATCAGCAGCGCCATGATGCGGAGCAGATAGGCGGCGTCCGGCGCGCCCAGCAGTCCGGCGAACGGCTCTGCCCACAGGTAGAGCACTGCGCCCATCACGGTCGCCATCAGAAGGTTGGCCCAGAAGACCGAATGGACGGTCTCCATGTCCTCCTCCTTTTGGAGCACCAGGGAGGTGGCAAGTCCGGCGCTGCCGATCATCGTCAGGAACATCACCACGGTCTGTGCGACCGCCACCACGCCGAACTCCTGCGGGGTGAGGATGCGGGCCAGGATCGGGACGGTGACAAACTTCAGCCCGAATGTGCTGGTCTTCGAAAGGACGCTCCAGCCAACATTGTTTGTCACAGTCTTCAGATTAATTGCTGGCGCCATGAACGAGCCCCGTTTGTCATTGCGTAAAGGGCTGCATCGTCAACGAGCCCGGTTTTCGGGCCATCGAATCGCGAGCCGGTCGAGACCTTCGCTAGCCTGCGAGCCTCCCTGGATTTTTTAAGGCACGAAAGAATGACGAAGTGCACTGCCATCATTCCATACTACCAGCGAGAGCCCGGAATCCTGCGCCGCGCGCTAGATTCCGTATTCGCCCAGAGCCATGCGGATTATGACGTCATCGTCGTTGACGATGCCTCGCCTCTGCCGGTCGAAGCCGATCTCGATGGGCTTTCGCTGGAAGAGAGGGCGCGAATAACGGTTATAAAACAAGACAATGCCGGTCCCGGTGGGGCCCGCAACACGGGGCTCGATCATGTTCCGGCAAACAGTGCCTACGCCGCCTTTCTTGATTCCGACGACGCGTGGGCCCCCGACCACCTGAAGAATGCTGTGGGCGGCATGTCACTTTTTGATGCCGACTGTTACTGGGCCTCGATCGCGGGCAGCGAGGCCTTCTACTATCACTTCGGCGTTTCCGACCTCGCTGGCACCACCGAGCTCAACCGGCTGTCGGACGATCCGCCGCTGGTCGAGGTTCCCGACCTCGCCGGCGTGATGCTGAAGAACTGGAGCTTCATGCATCTGTCCTGCATGGTCATCGGCAGGAGCCTTTTCCGCAACATCCGTTTCGAAGCCTCGCTGCGGCTTGCGGCCGAGGATGTGCTGTTCTTCTACGACTGCGTTCGCGCTGCCCGCCGCACGGTGCTCAGCGAAAGTGTGGGCGCGACGCGGGGCGAGGGGATCAACATCTTCCACGGCATGGATTCGGACTCGCCGCAGTTCCTGAAGCAGCAATTCAACACCTGGGTGGCGCTCGACCGGCTCGAAAGCAGGTTCGCGCACGGGCCCACGGACCTGGCCTCGATCCATTCCTACAAACAGACTGCCCGAAATCAGGCTCTCTGGGGCCAGGCGCGACTGGTTAAGCGGCGCAAGGCCCCCCAACTGCGCCTGCTTGCGCAATGGGCCTGGCGCGACCCGCGCATATTGCGCAACGCGCTCGAACTCGCCGTCGCCAAGATCGCCAAATAGGAGGCCGCCCCATGCATCCATTCTATTGGGAATCCGCCCACGGCAATTTCGGCGATGACCTGAACCTCTGGCTCTGGGATTTTCTGCTGCCCGGCTTTCGGGACGTTCACCCCGATGTGCTTCTGGTCGGCGTCGGCACGGTGCTCAATCGCGCGCTGCTGCCGGGCGGCGTAAAGAAACTCGTGGTCGGTAGCGGTTTCGGTTACGGCTCGCTCCCTGATTTCTCCGATGCGGCGGAATGGGACATTCGCTGCGTTCGCGGACCGCTGACCGCTGGCAAGCTCGGCCTCGGGGCAGATCTAGGCATCGTCGATCCGGCTGTGATGGTGGCCGAAATGCCAGAGTTCCGGAACCTGCCGAAGACCGGCGGCGCGATCTTCGTTCCCCATTGGGAGTCGACTGTCGGCGGCCTGTGGCCGGTCGTCTGCAAGACGGCCGGGCTAGGCTATGTCGACCCTTGCGGTGAGGCGAAGTCGGTCATTCGAGCCATCGCGCAGGCAGATTTGGTCGTGGCCGAGTCCATGCATGCGGCGATCCTCGCCGACGCCTTTCGCGTGCCCTGGGTGGCAGTCAGCACGTCGCGCTCGATCAACAGCTTCAAGTGGCAGGACTGGGCGACAAGCCTCGGCGTCACTTACAGTCCGCGCCACGTGCCCATCTCCTCGCGCGCCGAGGCCATCGCCAAGGGCGCCCGTTTCTGGGGCATGGAGTTCGAAAGCAGGGCGCAGGAAAGTGAGAACCCTAACAATCGCGAGTTCGACGAGAGCCTTGTAATCACGCGGGCTGAGCCTTCGCGCTCAAGCCTGCGCGGCCTGGCGAAGCAGGCGCTGGCCATGCCTTCCACGCTGGCGCTGTGGCAGGCGCGCCGGGCAAAGCCACAACTGAGCTCGGATGCCATGCTTGCCGAGCGCAAGGATCGGTTTCGCGAGGTGCTGGACGGAATTCGCCGCGACTACCGTTGAGCGGTAGGTCGCGCGGCTAATAGATAGCGGGGAGCGGCAGGTCCGCTCTCCGTCGTCCGCTTCCGCGCCCTGAAGGCGTCGAGCTTGTCGCCCGCGACGCCGCCGACGACGGCGGGCAAGGCGGCGGGCCGGGTCAGTGCGCGCAAACCTGCCCGTGCCAGACCAAGCTCTCGCCTTTCGTCCAGAAAGCGCCGCAGCTCGAAGCGCCCGCGAATGTGGCGTTCGTGCCGGTCGAGCGCACGGCGCGCATGGGGCGGCAGATCATCCGCAGCAAGTATCGCCCGGTCGGCTTCGTAAAGGCGTTGCAGGTCGAGCGTCCGGTGCTGGCCACTTAGGGAGTCGTGCCGCACCACCGCGCCATAGCCGCAGCTGTGCACCACCTTGTAGTGCGCGCCGCGCGTCAGCGCCCGCGCATAGAGATCATAGTCTTCGCCCAGGCGCAGTTCCTCGCGATAGCGCAGCCCATGCGCATCGAGGAATGCTCGGCGCATCACCGGCTTCAGGAAACCAATTTCGCCACGCGAGGCGCCGCGCCGGGAGATGTTGCCTTCGACAAAGGCGGCAAGGTCGAGGAAGCGCGGCTCAGGCGCGAAGGCTGGCACCTCCAGCGCCATGTCCGCGTTCCGCGCGTCGATGAATACGATGTTGTCCGCGACGAAGTCCCAATCATCCCCTCCAAGCAGCATCCCGAAGCGGCCGGGGAGAAAAAAGTCGTCGGCGTCGAGGATCGCGATCAGCGGTGCGGAGGAATTCGCGATCGCGTGGTTGCGGGCGAATGCCGGCCCCCTGTTCGTTTCCAGGCGAAGGATGCGCAACCGGCCGCTGCCGTCATCAGCGCCGAATGAAACCTCTGCCGTGGCGTCGCTCGAGCCGTCGTCGACCACGAGCACCTCGCTGACCTGCGGCTCACGTAACGCCGAGCCTATCGCCCGGTCGATCGTTCTCGCAGCATTCTTGGCCGCGATGACTACGCATACCGATGCCTGGCCCGATGTCATGCGCCTCTCCGTTTCGCCATGCCATCCGCCAGAGGCGGAATCACAGGCGGATGGTTGGCAGCCGTGGGCGGCGATTATGTGACAGGCAGTTAACGGTGAGGTGAGCGGGGCACGCCAGGCAAGCGGCGAGCCTCATCGCCCGGCGCCTTTGCAGCTTCGGCTTCGTTCGTGGCGCCCTTAGGCTTGCGGCCTTCGCGCCAGACGAGAAACAAAACCGCCAAAAAATAGCCGATCTGCAGGAGAACGGCGCAGATGACGGTCTGGATGAAGGTGGTCCACAGCGAGTGGGTGACGAAGTAGGTCGTTATCGCGAATGCCACCAGCACTCCGATGAGGCCGCGAAAAAACAGCACGAAGGACATAGCCCTATGTCCTCATGCAATTCACGCGCAAGGGTGCGCAAAAATTCATACCCGTCGCCTTCCGCCCAAGTACGCGCTGCCGGTTTGCAGCTACCGTTGCCCATCTAGTCTTCGAATTCTTTCGAAGGGCAGCTGCCATCGCATTGACGCGTACGTTGCGTCTATATTGGAGCGCAAAACGAGCCGCAACATGGCAGAGCGTTTCATTTTCGTCTCGATAGATGAACAGATCGCCTGAATCTTCGCGAAATTTCTTCCATTCGACGACTCTTGCGCTGCGATCCGTGCACTCGATCACCTTTGGCGTATTTTAGTTTAGATTTTAGGAAATAAAATAAATATTTAGAATAACTATGATGGATTTCAGGCCAGAACTTGAATTTTTCACGAAGTATAAAATCTCGTTACGGAAAAGGACGCGTCGTCGATGAACTTTTTCGAGCGTTAGACAGAATATGTTATCAGGCATGCCGTTTGTTGTAATCGGTCGTTACAAAATATGATCAGATAATTTAGAATTGTCTGAATTTGATCACAGACTTGGCCTATCTGCTGGCCAGCCGACGTCGTGTTGCAGTGCGGCATCCTATTTCGCCCAAGCCATTTTTACCGCGGAGCTGCCATATGAAATATGCTGCCAAGTTGGCCAGTTTGTCCCTTCGGTCCAGGTCCGGATGCAAGGCGCAGCCGCCGATCGGCGGCGCCATAAAGCGCGGTTTCGACATCGTCGGCGCTTCGGCAGGGCTGCTCCTGTTGAGCCCGCTGCTCATGATGCTGGCGGCGCTGGTGAAAGCGACCGATGGCGGCAGCATCGTTTACGGGCACCGCCGAATCGGCCGCCACGGCAAGGTCTTCCGATGCCTGAAGTTCCGCACCATGGTCCAAAATGGCGACCAGGTGCTGGCCGATTACCTCGCACGCAACCCGCATATGCGCGAGGAGTGGGAGGCCACCCGCAAGTTGCAGGACGATCCGCGCATCACCCGCGTGGGATCCGTGCTGCGCAAGCTCAGCCTCGACGAGCTGCCGCAACTGGTGAACATTCTGCGCGGCGAGATGAGCATCGTTGGGCCCCGTCCCGTGGTTCAGGACGAACTTGAACTCTATGGCCCAGCAGCCGACTACTATCTGTCGACGCGGCCGGGGCTCACCGGCCTGTGGCAGGTCAGCGGCCGCAATGACGTGTCCTACAATGCCCGCGTGGCCTTCGACCGCCACTATGTCGAGAATTGGTCCTTCACCTTCGATCTGAAGATCATCGCCAAGACCGTGCCGGCGGTGCTGTCGTCGCGCGGCAGCTACTGAGTTGCGAGGCATTCGACGCCGCAACCGCCCGAAACGCAGCCAGGAATACCCCAGTTGACCAGACAGACCAGAACAGCCACGCCGCGTAAGCCCACCGGTATCCGTTTCTCCGCGGCAGGTCTTGCCCTCTCCATGGCGTGCTGCGCGCTGCTTGCCCCCTCGTTCGCGCGGGCCGAAGACTACCGCCTCGGCACCATGGATCGTCTGCGCATCCGCGTGGTCGAATGGCGCACGGCCGAGGGCGCCGTGCGCGACTGGTCGACGGTGAGCGGAGACTATACGGTCGGGTCCTCCGGCAACATTTCGCTGCCGTTCCTCGGCGAGTTGCCCGCCGGCGGCAAGACGCCGGCGGAAATCGCCGACGCGATCGGCACCGAGCTGCAGCAGAAATTCGGTCTCCTCGACAAGCCGGAAGCCTCCGTGGAACTCGCCGAATACCGGCCCGTGTTCCTGTCCGGCGACGTGCAGTCACCGGGCCGTTATCCATTCGCGCCTAACCTTACTGTCCTGAAGGCGGTCAGCCTCGGGGGCGGCCTGCGCAGGGCGACAGATGCCGGGCTGCGCATTGAGCGCGATTTCATCAATGCGCGCGGCAATTACGATGTGCTGGTCGCACAGCGCGATGGGCTGTTGGCGCGCCGTGCGAGATTGCTGGCGGAAGCCGAGGGCAAAGCCGAGATCGACTTCCCGGCAGAGCTGCAGAAGACCGAGGCAGGCCAGAAGCTGATTGCCGACGAGACCGCGTTCAAGGACGCGCGCGAGAAGCGCCTGAGTGTACAGCTCGCTTCGCTGGAGGACCTCAAGACGCTGCTCCAGAACGAGGTCGGCTCGCTCGAAAAGAAGATCGAAACCCAGAACCGCCAAGTGGAGCTGTCGCGTAAGGAGCTTGGCGATGTCGGCAATCTCGCCAATCGCGGGCTCGTGGTGAATTCACGCGTGCTGACGCTGGAGCGTTCCATCGCCGAACTGGAAGGCAAGGTGCTCGACATGGAAACGTCCATTCTCCGCGCCAAGCAGGACATCAGCAAAGCCACGCAGGATGCCGTCAATCTGCAAAGCGACCGCGAAGCCCAGGTCGCTCAGGATCGCCAGCAGGCCGAAGGGGACATCGAGGCGCTGAACCTCAAGATCGCGATGTATCGCGACCTGATGGGCGAGGCGCTCTCCCACGGGCCGGCCGTCGCGAAAAGCGATCAGGCCCCCACGATTGCCTATTCCATCGTGCGCGAAAAGGACGGCAAGACCATCGAAACGCCGGCCGACGAGAACACCCCTGTGCTGCCGGGAGATGTCATCAAGATCGGCGTTGCGCTGCCTGCCGTGCGCTGAGCGGTGGCGCCGGGACCGCTTATGAAGATTGCCAAGGCTCGCTTCGTCAGCCCCGACAGCAACTTTGCCTATGGCTTCGTTGCGGTGGCGCTGTCGATTTTCATCTTTGCCTATTCGACGCGCTTCGGCCAGGCGCCGATCCTGCTTTATTACGCGCTCTGGCTGCCGCTCGTTCTGGTCGACTATCGTCAGTCTCTCGGCAACTACCTGAAATTCCACTGGGTTGTCGCCTTCGGACTGCTGACCTGCCTGTCGGTGTTCTGGTCGGCGGCACCGGGCGTAACGGCGCGAGCCGGCTTGCAGTACATGTCGCACATCGTCTGCGCGCTGATTGCCGCGCGCACCGTCGGCGTGCGAACGCTCACCCTTGGCGTGCTCACGGGCGTCTGTCTCGTGGTGCTCTATTCGCTGGCCTTCGGCGGCTATCACTACGATCCGCTGGACGGCAATTACAGTTTCGTCGGCGCCTTCTCGTCCAAGAACCTGCTCGGTTTCTTCTCCTCGCTCGGCATCTATTTCGGTTTTGCCGCGCTGTTCATCCTGCGTGAGCGTGGGCTGTGGGCGCTGCTGGCTCTCGCCACCTTCGGCCTTGCCGGCTATGCGCTGATCGCCTCGCAGTCTGCCACTTCAATCATCGCGACAGTGGCCACGCTCGCCATGCTAATGGGGTTGCGCGCACTGCTGCTGTTTGCGCCGCGCACGCGAAAGACGTTTTTCCTCGTCGTACCGATCGCCGGGCTGTTCGTGGTCTTCATCGGCCTCAACGCCGGCGGCGTCGACCTGTTGCTCGGCGCCTTCGGCAAGGATTCGACGCTCACCGGCCGCACCTATCTCTGGGGCGAAGGCCTTGCCGCCTGGGCCCAGGCGCCGACGTTCGGCGTCGGTTACCAGGCCTATTGGGTGCAGGGCTTTTCAGAGGCCGAGCGGCTGTGGGAGGAGTTTTATATCGGCTCGCGCAGCGGCTTCCATTTCCACAACACCTATATCGAGGTGCTGGTCGAGCTCGGCGTCACGGGCTTGCTGCTGTTGGCGCTTGTCTTGCTGCGCGTTCTCGTCGGCCATCTGGTGCGGCTTCTCGACGATGCCGACAACGTCGCCTCGCATGTGATGGTAGGCCTAGCCGCCATGCTTGCCGTGCGCTCCTTCTTCGAGGTCGACGTCATCCATCCCTATGCCGTGGGCTCCTTCATGCTCTACTACGCAGCCGGGGTTGCGGCGAGTTCGCCGGCAACCAGTCGGCTGGTGGCGCAGGAGCCGGCGGCAGCGCCTCCCGGCTTGCGTCACGCCTGATGCAAAAACTCTTCGGCATCCAGTATCTGCGCGGGCTGGCCGCGCTGGCGGTCGTGGTTTTCCATGCGGCCGAGCGCACTGGCGGCCACTTCGCCATTGGCGCGGCCGGCGTCGACGTGTTCTTCGTCGTCAGCGGCTTCATCATGTGGACGATCTCGCAAAACCGGCCCGTCACGCCTGCCCAATTCCTGCGCGATCGGCTGGAACGAATTGCGCCCGTCTACTGGATCGCGACGGTGGCGATGGTCGTAGGAGCGGCGGTGGGACTGTTCCCGAACCTCCAGCTGTCATTGGGCCACGTCCTGGGTTCACTCGTCTTCATCCCCGTTCGTTCGCCGAGCACAGGCGATGTCTGGCCGGTGCTCGTGCAGGGGTGGACGCTGAACTACGAGATGTTTTTCTACGTGGTCTTTGCAGGCGCGCTGCTGTTGCCGGCCCGGCGTAGGCTCGCGGCACTTACTGCCGTCCTGGTGGGGCTTGCGACATTGGGGCTGATCTTCGAAAGCCGCAACCCGCTGCTGGTGACCTATACCAATCCGATCATCCTCGAATTCCTGCTCGGCGCGCTGATCGGCAAGCTCTGGCTCGATGAACGTATCGCGGACCCCACGACCGGACTGGGCCTGATCCTAGTTGCAGCCCTCGGCTTTTCCTTCGTCGGCTTTACCGATGCCGGCTTCACGCCGCTCGTCTTCGGTCCGCTGGCGGCGGCACTGGTGGTCGGCACGCTGGCGCTCGAGCGGGGTGGCCTGATCGATGGCTGGCGCCCGGCTGCCTATATCGGCGACGCTTCCTATTCGATCTACCTTTGGCACACCTTCGCGATATCCGTGGTGGCGAAGCTCGCGACCGCCCTCTCGCTGTCTGTCTGGATTGCCCTGCCGCTTGCCGTATTGGGTGGAGTGGCGATCGGCATTGCCGGCTACGAATTGCTCGAAAAGCCGATTGCGCGGGCGTTGAAGCGCCGGGAGCGGACAAAGCCGTTTCCGCTCCCCAAGCTTCAGGATTGGCAGGCCTTGCGAAACCTTCGCCGCCTGCTGCGCCTGCGCTGGATCCGCCTTCGCGAAAACGTCTGAACGCCGGACAATCGCCTCCGGTCACCGGACTATCAGCCCATAGTCATCCTTACCGCCGGATCCAAAGGCCGTTTAGGAAAATCCGGCTGGATGGTTATATCGGTATGGATATATCGGATGAAGTGACATAGCTTGCTCCCATCCTGAATCAACAGCTTCGCAGAGAGGGAGTGCCATGCTGACGCGTAGAGGTTTCGGAATCCGGTTTGCAGCTGCCGTTGGCGGCATGGTGGCCATGTTGCTCACGGCCGTGCCGGCTTCGCAGGCTGCCGACAATGTCGTGGTCTTTGCCGCCGCCAGCCTGAAGAACGCACTCGACGCGATCAACGGCGCCTGGAAGGCCGACGGCCACGAGCCTGCCACCATCTCCTATGCGGCCAGCTCGGCGCTGGCCAAGCAGATCGAAGGCGGCGCCCCGGCCGACGTGTTCATCTCGGCCGACCTCGACTGGATGAAGTACCTGGCGGACAAGAAGCTCACCAAGACCGACACCGAAGTTCAGCTCCTCGGCAATCGCATCGTGCTGATCACTGGGAAAGACTCTTCGGCCGCCACGACGATCGAACCGAATTTCGACCTCGCCAAGCTGGTGGGCGACGGCAAGCTGGCGATGGCCGACGTGAAGGCCGTGCCGGCTGGCAAGTACGGCAAGGCCGCGCTTGAAAAGCTCGGCGTCTGGTCGTCGGTGGAAAACAAGGTGGCTCAGGCAGAGAATGTCCGCGCTGCGCTGAAACTCGTCGCCACCGGGGAGGCGCCGCTCGGCATCGTCTACCAGACCGACGCCGCCGCTGATCCCGAGGTGAAGATCATCGCGACCTTCCCGCAGGAAACGCATGCGCCGATCATCTATCCGGCTGCAGTCCTGGCGGACTCGAAGAACGAGGATGCAGCCAAGTTCCTCGACTATCTGAAGTCGGCCAAGGCCAAGCCGCTGTTCGAGGAACAGGGTTTCACGGTTCTGGTGCCGGCGAACTAAGGCTGGGCTTGCGGAAAGGACCGCACAAGCGGATTTCGGGAGTGGAAACCGAAATCTCGGTCTATAGATTGCGCATGGGCGTTTGGCAGAAATCGCAGGGAGGATTGGGGGCATGAGCTGGCTGCAGCTCAGCCCCGAAGAGTGGACCGCGGTCCGCTTGTCGCTCAAGGTTGCGACCTGGGCGATGATCGTGAGCCTGCCGATCGGCATCTGCGTAGCACTTCTGCTGGCGCGCGGAAAATTCTGGGGCAAGTCGCTGCTCAACGGCATCGTCCACCTTCCGCTGATCCTGCCGCCGGTTGTCACCGGCTATCTGTTGCTCATCACCTTTGGCCGGCGCGGTCCCATCGGCGCCTTCCTGGCCGACAATTTCGGCATTGTCTTTTCGTTTCGCTGGACGGGCGCTGCTCTTGCCTGCGGCGTCATGGGCTTTCCGCTGATGGTTCGCGCCATCTGGCTGTCCATCGAGGCGGTCGACCGCAAGCTGGAGGCGGCGGCCGGCACACTCGGCGCCAATCGGGCCTGGGTGTTCTTCACCGTCACGCTGCCGCTGATCATGCCGGGCATCATCGCCGGGATGATCCTGTCCTTCGCCAAGGCGATGGGCGAGTTTGGCGCCACCATCACCTTCGTGTCCAACATTCCGGGCGAAACGCAAACCCTGCCGACCGCCATCTACACCTTCACCCAGGTGCCGGGCGGCGACATCGGGGCGCTGCGCCTGACCCTTGTCTCCATCGTCATTTCGATGACAGCCCTGATCGCCTCCGAGACGTTTTCGCGGCGATTGGGCAAGAGGCTCGACCTCCAATGACGGTCGCGGTCGACATCAGCCACCGACTCGGTGCCTTCACGCTCGACGCACGTTTCGAGAGCGCTGGTAGGCTGACGGCTCTCTTCGGGCCTTCCGGCTCCGGCAAGACCTCATTGGTCAACCTCATTGGGGGGCTTCTGAAGCCCGATCGCGGGCGAATTGCCGCCGAGGGCCGCGTCTTCGTCGACACGGCGCAAAAGCTGTTCGTGCCGGCTCACAAGCGGCGCATCGGCTATGTGTTTCAGGAGCCGAGGCTGTTCCCGCATATGAGCGTGCGGGCGAACCTGCTCTACGGCCGCTGGTTCACGCCATCGGCCGAGCGCTACGAGGACCTCGACCGGGTCGTAGATCTGCTTGGCATCAGGCATCTGCTGGAGCGCCGGCCAAGCCATCTGTCCGGCGGCGAAAAGCAGCGTGTCGCGATCGGGCGTGCGCTGCTGACCAGCCCGCGCCTGCTGCTCATGGACGAGCCGCTCGCCTCGCTCGATGATGCCCGCAAGGCCGAGATCATGCCCTATCTGGAGCGACTGCGCGACGAGACGAAAATACCCATCGTCTATGTGAGCCACTCCGTTTCCGAGGTGGCTCGGCTGGCGAGCGACGTGGTCGTGCTGTCGCATGGCAAGATCGTAGCCTTCGGACCGACCGGGGCGATCATGCAGCGCCTGGACCTCTTGCCCAAGGAGTCGCAGGGCGAGGGCGGTACCGTTCTCGACATGAGGGTGGCCGGGCATGACGATGAATTCGAAATGACCATCCTGCGCTCGACCGCCGGCGAGATCCGTGTGCCACGGGTCGACACGGCCCCGGGAAGCGCGGTTCGGGTGCGAATTCGTGCGCGCGACGTGATGATCGCAACGGAGTTGCCGCGGGGGCTCAGCGCACTCAATGTGCTGGCCGGCAAGGTGGCGAGCATAGACACGTCCGACGGGGCAACCGTGGAAGTCCGGATCGACTGCAATGGCGAGATGGTCTTGTCGCGCATCACCCGCCAGTCGATGAACGCACTGGGGCTAGCCGTTGGCCTGCCGGTTTTTGCGGTGATCAAAACGGTGGCTTTCGATCAGGAAAACTTGTCCCGAACGGGAGCCTTGCATGATATCTAGCGTCCGAAAGGAATGCGATCACATGCCGTCACTCACTCTGCGGATAAATTTGGACCCACAAGGCCGGATCGGCCCTGGCAAGATCGAGCTGCTCGAGCAGATCGCGGCCTTCGGCTCGATTTCGGCCGCCGCGCGGGCCATGAACATGTCCTACAAGCGCGCCTGGGACCTGGTGGAGGAGATGAACAAGCTGTTTGGCAAGCCGCTCGTTTCGGCTCAGACCGGCGGCAAGCACGGCGGCGGCGCGCAGCTGACGCCGGTCGGGCTTTCGGTGGTCACCCGTTTCCGGGCCATCGAGCGCGCGGCTGTTGCCGCAGCTGCCCCGCAGATGGCGGCATTGCAGGCAGAGATCGAGGCGCACTGAACCGAAAGCACGGGCGACCTTGGGCTCGCGGGCATAGACCACACGCAGGCACATCTCCTGCGACGACCTTGCCGGCCGATTGTGCTATTGTGTGACTGGACGCGCGGGCGTTTCCTTGGCAAGACGGTCGCGCATTAGAACGCTTTTCCCAAGACAAGCATCGGACCTGCCATGACCAATGTTGCCCTCACCGGGCTTGCCCGTGATCTCGCCAAACGTGCAGAGGAGGGGCGTCCGGTGCGCATCGGCGTCATCGGCTCCGGCGAGATGGGCACCGATCTGGTCACCCAGACGATGCTGATGAAGGGCGTTGAAGTCTGCGCCATTTCCACGCGCCGCCCGCACACGGCGCATGCAGCCATCGAGATCGCTTATGGCGACGACGCCAAGGCGCGCGAGGCGGACACCCCCTCCAAGGTCACCGAGGCAATCGAGGCTGGTAAGATCGCCATCACCTCCAACGAGATGCTGGTCACCAACCCGCTGATCGACGTGGTCATCGACGCCACCGGCAAGCCGGGCGTCGCCGCCGATTTCGACCTGATGGCCATGGAGCACGGCAAGCACCTCGTCATGATGAATGTCGAGGCCGACGTCACCATCGGCGCCTATCTGAAGAAGCAGGCGGACAAGCTCGGGGTCGTCTATTCGGTCGGCGCGGGCGATGAGCCGTCAAGCTGCATGGAACTCATCGAGTTCGCCACCGCGCTCGGCTACACCATCGTCTCGGCCGGCAAGGGCAAGAACAATCCGCTCAACCACGATGCCGTGCCGGACGACTACCGCGAGGAGGCGGAACGCCGGAACATGAACCCGCGCATGCTGGTGGAGTTCATCGACGGCTCAAAAACCATGGTCGAGATGGCTGCAATCGCCAATGCCACCGGCCTCGTGCCCGACAGGCCGGGGATGCACGGTCCCAAAGTCGACCGCGACAATCTAGCGAAAGTGCTGATCCCGCAGGAGGCCGGTGGCGTCCTGAGCCGTAAGGGCGTGGTGGACTACACCATCGGCAAGGGCGTGGCGCCGGGCGTCTTCGTGGTGGTCGAAGCAACGCACCCGCGCATCATCGAGCGCATGGACGATCTGCACATCGGCCACGGGCCCTACTATGCCTTCTTCCGGCCCTACCACCTGACGTCGCTGGAAGTGCCGCTGACCGCCGCGCGCATCATGCTCTACGGCCGGCCCGATATGGTGCCGCTGCCGCGCCCGGTGGCCGAGGTCTGTGCGGTTGCCAAGCGCGATCTCGCAACCGGCGAGACCTTCGACGCCATCGGCGAAACCTGCTACCGCTCCTGGACCATGACGGTGGAGGAAGCCCGCGCCAGCCGTGCGGTTCCCGTCGGCCTGCTCGAAGGCGGCAAGGTGCTGAAGCCGGTCAAGAAGGGCGAACTGCTCACCACCGAAAACGCCGCGCCCGACTCCACCACGCGCCTCTTCGACCTGCGCCGCAGGCAGGACGAGATGCTTTATGGCGTCAAGGAACTGGCGGCAGGAGAATAACCGGAGCCCAAACCTCGCGCCATGGCAATGTCATGACAGACGCGCTATATTGTATTGACGGCGCGTTTGAGGTGTAGGCCATGAATCTGCAGATCAGAGACCCGCGAGCCCATGAGCTGGCACGCAAACTGGCGGAAAAGCGCAAGGTCTCAATGACGGAAGCGGTTATCGAGGCGCTTGAGGCCGAGCTCCGGCGCGAGAGCGACCGTACGCCTCTGCCCGATCGGCTTGCGCATATCGCTGAGGAGCTCAAGGCGAAAGCAGGCCAGGGCGGCCGCAGCATGAGCAAGGAAGAAATCGACGAAATGTGGGGTCATTCCTGATGTTCGTCGATACCTCCGTCATCGTTGCGATCCTGGCCGGGGAAGTGGACGCGACGCGTTGGAGCAATCGGCTTGAACAAGCATCAGGAAAAGTAACCTCTGCGTTGGTCATTCTGGAGGCAGCAATGCGGCTGTCCACATTGCTTGCCATTGAGCCGGTGGCGGTTGGTGTGGCGATTGAGGCTTTCCTGCAGGAAGCAGAGATCGAGATTGCGCCAATAGCCGATGTCGAAGCTGGGATCGCAATCCAGGCCTTCTCTGACTACGGCAAGGGGCGCGGCCATCCCGCGCAACTCAACCTTGCCGACTGTCTTTCATACGCATGTGCGAAGTCCAGGGGGATTTCGCTGCTCTATAAGGGCAACGACTTTTCCCACACTGACCTCGGTTAGGGCCGCGTCACTTCCCCAGCTCGATCGAGCGCAGGCGGGCCGCTTCTACGGCTTCCGTCAGCAGCGTCTTCAGCCGGTCATCGCCCATCAGGACGTTGAGTGCGGCCGCGGTGGTGCCGTTGGGGCTGGTCACCTGCTGGCGTAGCAGGCCCGGCTCCTCGCCGCTCTCGGCGGCAAGGCTGGCCGCGCCATAGACCGTCTGCATGGCAAGAAGTTTTGCCGTCTCAGTCGGCAGGCCGGCGTGCTCGGCCGCGGCTGTCAAGGCCTCGATGAAATGGAAGATGTAGGCCGGGCCCGAGCCGGAAACCGCCGTCACCGCGTCCATCAGCTTCTCGTCGTCGACAGTCGCCACCGCGCCGCTGGCGGCGAGAAGCTCGTCGACGAATTTTTTGGTTTCGGGCCGGACATGAGCATTGGCGTAGACCACCATCATGCCCTTGCCGATGGCAGCCGGCGTGTTGGGCATCACGCGGATGATCGGGGTTTTGTCCCCGAGCACTTCCTCGAAGGTGGCGATGGGCGTGCCAGCAGCCACGCTCACGAAGCTGGTCTGGCCGTTGCCGAGGTGCTTGTAGCCGGCCGTGACGTCTCGGATGACCTGCGGCTTCACCGCCAGAACCACCAGTTCGGGCGTGCCAGCGGGGAGGTCAGCGGCGCTGGCGCCGGTCGTTACGCCAAGCTTCTCCGCCCGTGCGCGCAACTCGGTATTGGGCTCCGCCACGAAAGTCTCCGACGGGATCAGCTGCCCCGACTTCAGCCAACCGGCCAACATCGCATGTCCCATGTTGCCGCAACCGACGAGCACAACTTTCACGGTCATTCATTCCTCCTGAAAAGTTTTCCCTCATTAGAGGGTCTTGCTGTGAGGGAAAAGGGCCTCAGCCGGCCTTTAGCGGCTTGCTGAAGGCGTCGGTGAACATCACCTCGCCCTCGTTGCCAACGGCTTGGCCCAGCACGACATCCATGTAGCGATCGGTCACGTGAACAAGCCCGAAACCGCCCATGAAGGCTGCTTTCGGCTTGAATATGTCGAGCCCGTCGCGATGGTAGATCATGGCCGTCTCGTGCTGATGGCCGTGAAAGACGCCGATGACATTGTAGCCCGAAAGCACCGCGAGCAGTGCCTGCCGGTCCGCCTCGCTCCACCAGTGCGGCTGGCCCGGGCCGTCATCGTCGAAACGCTGTGCAGCCGGATCCCACTTTTCGATCGAGAACGGATCCCAGCCATAATGCTGAAAAAGGATAACTGGTCGCCCGTCGCCGGCATAGGTGGCCAGATCGTTCTTCAGCCATGGCAGGCTACTGACAGCACCCTTGGCCGTGTCGCCCGCGAAGCGGTGCGTCTGGACGAGGTGCAGCCCGCCCCAGTCCCACGAATAGTTGTCGGAATCCAGATCGTAATTCGTCGCCGGCACCGGTGGCTTGAAGATTACGCTCGGGCGATGGTTGATCTGGATGTAGTCGCGCATTTCGCGGCGATACCAGTCGACATGCTGCGGCGGTCCGTCCTGGTCGAGGTCGTGGTTGCCGAGCCCGGCATAGACCGGAAAATGCACACGGTCGGGGCCCATGCCCTGCTGGTAGCGATGGCTGAACTGCAAAAGCTGCGTGCCCTCGCTCGGTGCCGTCACCTGGCCGCCGCCGTCATCGGTCATGTCTCCGCCTACGATCACGCCGAGCGGCGTTGCGATCTTGCGCCCCGTGCCGGCAAGTCCGCTTGGCTTGCCGCCGACCTTCGCAGGCCATTTGCGACCAGGCAGGCGATTGAGCGCCGCGATGTGCCGCAACAGGTTTGCGTCGGTCTTGCCTTCCTGCTCGCAATTGGGGCTCAGACCACTTGCCATACGGCAGGCGTGCACATCGTTGGTGAAGACGAAGGTGGCATCGATTTTGGGCGTCCCGGCGCGTGCTCTGTCCGTGCCGCCAAGCAGCGGCAGTACGGCCATGCCGAGCCCGCCGACGAGCAACTCGCGCCTGGTGGGAAGAGACGGCTTGCCGGCGCTCATGACTGGTCCTCTGCTTCGAGCTTTGGCGGCAGGATGCGGTGCCTGGCGCCCCTTGGCAAGCGGACAACGCGGCGAAGGCGTCCCGCCATCATCGATCTTTCTTCCTCATCGGAAGCACCGGATTCGCCGGGCGATTGTTTAATCAACGCTTCACCACGTTCTGCTATCCGGGGCCTGATAGAGGTGTCGGATGCATCTGCTGTTTGCAACGTCGATCGTGCCTGATGGCACACTGGGATCTGGCTACGAGATTGCCAACGCCACGATCATTGACGCTTTGCGCCGCGCCGGCGTGCGTGTCACGGTGCTCGGCTTCGCCTGGCCGGGCCAGCCGCCCGACGATCCGGAAAACACCATCGTGCTCGGCGAGGTCGATGTTCGCACCGAGGGCGCATCTAGCTTTCGCAAGGTGGCGTGGCTGGTAAAGGCGATGTTCAGCGGGCTGACATACTCGTCGGTCAAGTTGCGCGTGGTTTCGCCCGATACCGTCCGTCGGGCTATCGCGGATGCCGGGCCCTTCGATGCCTACATCCTGAATTCGGTGCAATTCGCCGGCGCATTCGACGGTCTGTTCGACGACCGCCCCTGCATCTTCATCGACCACAATGTGGAGCACGCCTCGGCCCAGGAAAATGCGCGCGCAGCCGGCGGCAACTTCCAGCGCTACCTCTATCGGAGGGAAGCGCGACTGTTGAAGGCGCTCGAGGCGCGGCTTTGCCGCAAGGCGCGTTTCGTTTTCACGCTTGCCGAGGAAGATCGAGCGATCCTCGGCGTCGCGTCGGACGACAGGTCGCTCGCGCTGCCGCTGGTCGTGCATCGCAAAGCGCCGTCGCCGGGCGAGCGCGCAATCGAATATGACGCCGCGCTGATCGGCACCTGGACCTGGCAACCCAACCGCATCGGCCTCGAATGGTTTCTCAACGAGGTGGTGCCGAACCTGCCCAACGATTTTTCCATCAGGATCGCCGGGCACGTGCCTGCCGGCATCGGCTCAAGCCATCCAGGCGTGAAATTCGTCGGCCACGTACCGGACGCTGATGCCTTCGTGCTTGGTGCGTCAATCATCCCGCTGGTCAGCCGCACCGGAACTGGCGTGCAGATCAAGACCATCGAAACCTTTGAGCTCGGCTTGCCTTCGGTCGCCACGACCGACGCCTTGCGCAGTATCGACTACCGGCCGGAAAACTGCACAGTCACCGACGACCCGGAAGCTTTCGCCATGGCGCTGCAACTTGCGGCCGCCGGCGCGCTGCACGACACCGACGGGTCTGCATTCCATCGATATCAGCGTGCGGTTCTCGACGATCGGATCCGGCGCGGCCTTGCCGCGCTCGGCCATGCGAAACAGGCGGTGCCGGCATGAAACGCCAAGTAAACGCATCGCTGTGCCAGCCCGACGCAGCCTCGATTAACGCTTTGTTTCCCGCGGGTGTTTAACTTCGCTTAACGAACCGATCACCTGCGAACACACTTTTGCGGAAAGCTCGCTGCCTGCATGTCTCAGCCTGAAAATCGCGACGACCGGAAGCGCTCGCTTCTCGCGTATGCGCGCGACGAGCAGGGCAGGGATGTTGCATTGCGTTCCGGCCCGCTGCTGGCGATGGCAAAGCCAGGTGACAATGCGCGTGGCGATCCGACACCGCCCCGCCAGTCGGACGTCGATCCTCGGCAGGACAGTTTCGAAAATATCGCAGCAAGCTCGATGCCGCAGCCCTCGGTGCCCGCGCCCGCTTCGGTACGAGTGAGCGTCTTTGGCAGGATCGCCGGCCGAATCTCCTCTCTACTGCGACGCCCGAGGAAGAAGTCGCTCGCCGGGACCGCATCTGAGCCCGACCTTTCGGATCGCTCCTTGCCGGGCGCAGCAGAAAAACCTGTGGCCATGGCCTCAGGTACGGCGCTCAACAAGGTGGCAGAGCAATTCCGTCGAGCCCCGGAGTTCAATGAACGGGACAAGCAGCGCCTGCTTTCGGACGTGCGCTCATTGTTCGGCAGAGACGGCGTTAATGTCGACGGTCCGGGCCGGCGGCGCGCTTTTGCTGAAAGCAAGTCGCCGGAACGCGGCGACAATACCTTCGTCGTCGTCATCAATGAGGGCCAGCGCGACGCCGCCGACGACCGCCGTGGTCGCCGCGCCCGCAAGCGGCGCAAGCCGTTGTTCGGCGACTGGCGCCCCGATGCTGAGTGGAATCGTGGGCCTGCCGTGACCGAAGGCAGCGACCAGCCCCGCGCGGCGTCTCACGTCGAGTGCTGGCAGGTGTCGCCCGAAGATCCATCCGTGTCGGCCAATCCCCCGCGGGCATCCGCTCCGACGGCTCCCGCACCGGCTGTATCGCGGAGCCCTGCCGAGCCCCCGCACGATCCGGAAGAAATTTCCGCCGCCAGCTCGATCGATGAGATCCGCGCGAACCTCCAGGACTTCCGGGAGGCCGTCGAAGAACTGACCCGATCACGCACCCGCCGCCGTTATTTCTGAGGGGCAAAAATAGGTCGGTTGCGAGTTAGCGGCATATGACGGCGTAAAGACGGGATTGCGCCGCGTTTTTTTCATGACTATGCCTTGGCCGCAGGTGATGACGCCAGGGAAGAGACATGACCGAAATCATTGATGGAAAGATCGTAGCCGAAAACGTCGTCGAGACGGTGAAGCGTTTCACGGCCGAACTCACCGGCAAGCATGGCGTTCAGCCCGGCCTGGCTGTGGTCATCGTCGGCGAAGACCCGGCAAGCCAGGTCTATGTCTCCTCCAAGAGCAAGAAAGCCAAGGAATGCGGCTTCCTGTCGGTGCAGCACACGCTGCCGGCGGAAACGAGCGAGGCGGATTTGCTCAAGCTCATCGGCGAGCTGAACGCCGACAAGACCATCCACGGGATACTGGTGCAGCTGCCGCTGCCCGACCATATCGATTCCGGCAAGATCATCCAGGCCATCGCGCCCGAGAAGGACGTCGACGGCTTCAGCTTCATCAATGTCGGCAAGCTCGGCACCGGTGAGGTCGACAGCGCCTTCGTGCCCTGTACGCCGGCCGGCTCCATGCTGCTCATCGAGCGCGTGCGCGGCAAGGATCTTTCGGGCCTCAACGCGGTGGTAGTCGGCCGCTCCAACATCGTCGGCAAGCCGATGGCCAATCTGCTGCTTGCCGCCAACTGCACCGTCACCATCGCGCACAGCCGCACCAAGGATCTGCCGGCGCTCGCCCGCACCGCCGACATTCTGGTGGCCGCCGTCGGCCGCCCGGAAATGATCAAGGGCGACTGGGTCAAGCCCGGCGCCACGGTCATCGACGTTGGCATCAATCGCATCCCGGCGCCGGAAAAGGGCGACGGCAAGTCGCGGCTGGTGGGCGATGTCGATTTCGCGGGCGCCTCGCAGGCCGCAGGCGCCATCACGCCGGTGCCCGGCGGCGTCGGCCCGATGACCATCGCCATGCTCATGGCCAACACGCTGGTTTCGGCGAGCCGCACCGCCGGCGTCGAACCGCCGGCCTTCTGAGCGAACGGCGCATATGCCGCCCGCGCAGCCACGAAGTGCCAAGAGCGATCCATCGCTGATGCCCGATGGCGCGAGCGGTGGAAAGCAATTTGCCTTCCTGTTGGCCGACAGGTTTCCGATGTTTTCGCTGGTGGCGGCAATCGACGTCTGCCGCTCGGCCAACCGGCTGCTCGGATACGACTTCTACAGCTGGATCACCGTGTCGCCTGACGGCGAGTCGGTGGCCGCTTCCAACGGATTGCCGCTGAAGGTCGACTACTCCATCGCCGATCTGCCGCAGGCCGACATCCTGTTCGTCTGCGTGGCGCTCAATCTCGACTTTCCCGGCAAGTCGAAGGTGCTTGCGGCGCTGCGCAGCTGGGGCAGGCGCGGCGGCGCTCTGGGCGGGCTTTCGGTCGGTTCGTATATTCTTGCCGAGGCGGGGCAGCTGGACGGCTATCGATGCACGATCCATTGGGAAAACCGCGCCGGCTTCAGCGAGCGTTTCCCTGAAATCCAGTGCACCGGCAATGTCTACGAGATCGACCGCAAGCGCTACACCAGTGCCGGCGGCACCACGTCGATCGACCTCATGCTGGAAATCGTGCGCGGCGATTTCGGCGCGAACCTTGCCAATGCGGTGGCGAACCAGTTCCAGCACGAGCGCATCCGCTCGGCCGGCGACCGCCAGCGTGTCGGGCCGGAGCGCGACCTCACCGGAAAGTCCGAGAAGCTGCGCAAGATCGTCGAGCTGATGGCCGACAATCTCGACGAGCCGTTCTCGGCGGTGCAGCTGGCCAAGATGGCCGGGCTGTCCGTCCGCCAGGTCGAGCGGCTGTTCCTGCGCCACCTCAATGTCACGCCCGGCCGCTATTACATGCGGCTCAGGCTGGAGCGTGCGCGGGAGCTGTTGCGGCAGACCAACATGCCCATCCTCGACGTGGCGATCGCCACCGGCTTCACCTCGCACTCCTATTTCGCCCAGAGCTACCGGCTGCAATTCGGTCGCCCGCCGTCCGAGGAGCGGCGCACGACTTATTGAATGTTTTCCAAGCCCAATGATTACGCTTGGCCTCCCTCAGGCGACGTTCGACATCGTCTTGTCGAAGAACACGTAGCGGTCGCGTCCGCGAGCCTTCGCCACGTAGAGGGCGGCGTCCACGTTCCGCGTCAGTTCCTCGCGTGAGGCGGCGTCGCGGGGAGCGACCGCAACCCCGATGCTCGCGCGCGCCTGGATCGTATGGCCTTCGATTTCGAACGGCTCCCGGAAAACCTGGAGAAGCCGCTCGGCCACCGATTCCAGGACGCGGACGCCCGAGGGCGCATGCAGGAACAGCCCGAACTCGTCGCCGCCGATGCGGATCGGCGTGTCGTCGGCGCGGATGACCGACCGGATACGCCGCGCCGCCTCGACCAGCACCGCATCTCCGACGGCATGGCCGTATCGGTCGTTGATCTTCTTGAAGCCGTCGAGGTCCATGTAGAGGACGCCGATTTCCTTGTTTTCCGCGATCGCCGCGTCGATGACGCCATCCACGATGGTGGTGAGCGCCTTGCGATTGTAGAATCCGGTCAGCGGATCGGTCATCGCCGCGGTCTTCAGCGCGGTCTCCTCGAGACCGTGCAGGACGTTGGAGCGCTCGAGACGCATGAGCCCTCCCGCGACAATGCCGAAATTGCGAAGCGTCTCAAGCTCCGCCGCGTCCAACTGCCTCGGCACGCTATCCAGCACGCAAAGCGCGCCGACGGTCAGTCCCGGTTCGAGCTCGATGGGCGTTCCGGCATAAAAGCGCACCGGCGGGTCGCCTGCCACGCAGGGCAGGTTCCGGAAAACTTCGTCGTCCGCAAGATCGGGGACCACGAAGCAATGTCCGGTCCGCACCACTTGCGTGCACATCGACTGCTCGCGCGAGCACGCCACCACCTCGAGCCCGGCACTCGCCGCGATATGCTGCCAGTCTTCGTCGACGATGGTCACCGCGGCCATGGGCGTCTGGAAAACCATCTTGGCCAGGGTGGCCAGCGCGTCCAGTTCGGGCGTGGATTGCACCTGGGAGGGCATCAACGATCTGACCGCCGCCAAGCGATCGATCTCGTTTGCGGGAACGTCGTAATAGTGGTTGGCTGTCGCCATTGCGTGGCCTCCTTTCCTCGCGTCGTGTCACCAGCTTCCTGGCGACAAAAAAGCAAGGTCCAGCGCGCCCCCGCACCCCCGAGCGGACCGTTTGAATCAATGCAAGGCATTGATGCTGTTCGAGTTAGCCGCTGGCGCTGGCAAAGGCTAGCCCATAATGTTGGGGCAGCGGGGGGCGCCGGTGCGCTTCGTCCCGCCCTCGTGGTTCGAGGCTCGCCCTGCGGGCTCACACCTCACCATGAGGGCTACCGTCGGCGCCACCTCCGTTTCCCGAGGCTGATGTCGGCGTCAACCTCCCTCATTCTGAGGTGCTCGCCCGCAGGGCGAGCCTCGAAGAACGCACCTATTCATTGCCACGCCCGGTTCTCACCGTCTGGCCATTTCAAAGAACTGGGAAGACGGGCGGTCGGGAAACGCGCTCATCTAAGTAATATCTGCGGTCTCCGCGACCGCCCGTTCGATGCTCTTGCCTGGGTTTGTTCGCCTCCGCATTCGCGCGGCCAGCCACACCCTGGGCCCGGACTTGGGGGTTCATCACCCAGCAGTGCGACCGTAGCACCACCAGCCCGGACATCGTCGCCCTCCACGCTCATCCGGTTCATGACCCGTGTTCCCGGTGAGGCCGATGCAGGCGATTATGCGGGAGGCGGAAATGTGGGGGATAAAAGAAACTGAGATTTTCTCTTGGGGGCAACAATTTCAATGGCTTGTCGGCAGCCGGTCGCTGAATTCATCCCCGTTTCCAATAGCGCAATTGCTGGACTGGACCGCTGCCTCAGCTTGAACCGGCGTCCCCCTCTCCGTCTCGGGCTGCGCCCTCGCCACCTCTCCCCCATTTCATGGGGGCGAGGAACCCAGGTTCTGAGAGGCTGCGACCTTGGCGGGTGCCGGTTCCTCGCCCCGCTTGCGGGGAGAGGTGGCTCGGGCGAAGCCCGAGACGGAGAGGGGGTGACGTCGTGCGTCATCCCCGACTCAAGCCCGAAGTAGACGCGCGGCTATGCCACTATCCCGAACGAGCTCGCGCCCTCGTCCGCGCGGCCGGCCATCTGGCGGAAGCCGGCAAACAGTTCGCGTCCGAACCCATATTCGTTTTCGGTGAGATCGATCAGCGGGACTTTGCGCGTCTTCAATTCGGCTTCGGGGACGAACACTTCGAGCGTGCCGTTTTCCCCGTCGAGGCGGATCATGTCGCCGTCGAGGATCTTGCCGATGACGCCGCCCTCCAGCGCTTCGGGCGTGACATGGATCGCCGCCGGCACCTTGCCCGACGCGCCCGACATGCGCCCGTCGGTAACCAGCGCGACCTTGTGGCCGCGATCCTGCAGAATGCCGAGGATGGTGGTGAGCTTGTGCAGTTCCGGCATGCCATTGGCGCGCGGGCCCTGGAAGCGGATGACGGCGACGAAATCGCGGTCGAGCTCGCCGGCCTTGAAGGCGTCGTTCAACGCCTGCTGGCTGTCGAGCACCACAGCCGGCGCCTCGATGACGCGGCGCTCCGGCTTCACAGCGGAGGTCTTGATAACGGCGTGGCCAACATTGCCGCTAAGCACTTTCAGGCCGCCGGTGTGCTGGAAGGCCTTTGTTGCCGGCACCAGCACCTTCTCGTCGCCGCTCTGCTCAGGTGCGGCTTCGCGCTGAACCGAGCCGTCGGCGCCAAGCTTGGCCTCGACAGCATAGGGGCGCAGGCCTTCGCCCCAGATGGTGCGCACGTCCTCATGCAGCAGGCCGGCATCGAGTAGTTCGCGGATGAGGAAGCCGAGGCCGCCCGCGGCGTGGAAGTGGTTCACGTCGGCAAGGCCGTTCGGGTAGACGCGTGCCAGAAGCGGCGTTGCGTCGGAAAGGTCGGAAATGTCCTGCCAGGTCAGGCGGATGCCTGCCGCGGCAGCCATGGCGATGAGGTGGATGGTGTGGTTGGTCGAGCCGCCCGTGGCATGCAGACCGACCACGCCGTTGACGATGGAGCGCTCGTCGATCATGCGGCCGACGGGCATATAGGCATTGCCCAGCGCGGTGATTGCCAGCGCCTGCTTGGCGGCTTCCTTCGTCAGCGCATCGCGCAGTGGCGTGCCGGGATTGACGAAGGAGGCGCCCGGCGTGTGCAGGCCCATGATCTCCATCAGCATCTGGTTGGAGTTGGCGGTGCCGTAGAAGGTGCAGGTGCCCGGGCCGTGATAAGATTTCGACTCGGCCTCGAGCAGCTCGGGGCGGCCGATCTTGCCTTCGGCATAAAGCTGGCGAACCTTCGCCTTCTCGTCATTGGCCAGGCCCGAGGGCATCGGCCCGGCGGGGATGAAGACGGCGGGCAGATGGCCGAAGGTGAGGGCGGCGATCGCCAGACCCGGCACGATCTTGTCGCAGACGCCGAGGAAGACGGCGGCGTCGAACATGTTGTGGCTGAGGCCGACCGCCGCTGCCATGGCGATGATGTCGCGCGAGAACAGCGAAAGCTCCATGCCCGGCTGGCCCTGGGTGACGCCGTCGCACATGGCCGGCACGCCGCCTGCCACCTGTGCGATGCCGCCCGCCTCGCGCGCCGCCTGCTTGATCAGCTGCGGGTAGGTCTCGAAGGGCTGATGCGCCGACAGCATGTCGTTGTAGGAGGTGATGATGCCGAGATTGGGCACCTTGTCGCCGCCGAGAGCCGACTTTTCCGAAGGGCTGCACACCGCAAAGCCGTGGGCGAGGTTGCCGCAGGACAGCACCGCGCGGTTGGCGCTCTGGCCGGCGGCGCGCTCTATCCGTTCCAGATAGATTTCGCGCGACGCCCGCGAGCGCTCGCGGATCCGCTCGGTGATGGCTTCGATATCGCTTCTCGCGGTCATATGGTCGTTCCTTGATCAGCGGTCCAGGAACGCGGGGGAGGGCCGGTTCGCCGAACCTGAGAAGATTACGGCGCCCAGAAGATCTGTACGGGCACTTTGGCGTGGTCGAAGACGGCGCGAACCGGCAGATGCGGCTCGTCGTCGAGCGCGGCTTCCACGACGCGGCGCTTTTGCGCGCCCTCGATATGGAGCGCGATGAAGCCGGCGGACGCGATGCGCGGCAGCGTCAGCGTCAGGCGCGGTTCTATGCCGCTCGGCGCGTGGACCGGCAGCACATTGGCCTCGGCATCCGGGTCGAGAAGGGTTGCGAGGTTGTCGGCATCGGGAAAGAAGGAGGCGGTGTGCCCGTCCCCGCCCATGCCGAGGATGACGGCATCGAGCGGCAGCACGCGCTGGCCGACCACGTCATTGGCATGCTTGGCAGCACTCTCCACGTCCGCGGCCGTCGAATAAAGGCCGACGAAACTGGCCGCTGCCGCCTCGTTCTGCAGAAGGTTGGCTGCCACCAGCCCGGCATTGGAGCGCGGCGAATTCTCCGGCACGAAGCGCTCGTCCACCAGCGAGACGATCACCTTCGCCCAGTCGATCTTCTCGTGCGACAGGGCGCGGAAGAACAGGCCCGGCGTGGTGCCGCCGGACACGGCGAGCGTGGCTTTGCCGCGCGCGCCGATCGCCTCGCTCAGAATTTTGGCGACGGTCTTCGCAAAGCCGGACGCCAGCGTTTCGGAGGAAGCGAATTCGTGCCAGTTACGGGCAGGCGCGTCCATGCCGCTCAGCTCTCGTGCCAGGTGCGGCCGTCGCGCTCGATGAGCGCGATCGAGGCCGACGGGCCCCAGGTGCCGGCGGTGTAGCCTTGCACTTCCTGCTGGCTGTCTTCCCAGGCGCCACGGATCGGGTCTATCCACTTCCACGCCGCCTCGACCTCGTCGCGGCTCATGAACAGCGACTGGTTGCCCCGGATCATGTCCATGATCAGCCGCTCATAGGCGTCGGGATTACGCTCCTGGAAGCTCTCGGCAAAGCTCATGTCGAGCGACACGAGGCGCAGGCGCATGCCGCCCGGGCCCGGATCCTTGATCATGATCCACTGCTTGACGCCCTCGTCCGGCTGCAGGCGGATCACCAGCTGGTTGGCGGTGATGTTGCCCGCGCTTTCCTCGAAGATGGAGTGCGGGATGGGCTTGAACTCGATGACGATCTCGGAAACGCGCGTGGCCATGCGTTTTCCCGTGCGCAGATAGAAGGGCACGCCGGCCCAGCGCCAGTTGGCGATCTCGGCCTTGATGGCGACGAAGGTCTCGGTGTTGCTCTGGCTGTTGCCGAGCTCCTCGAGATAGCCCTTGACCGGTCCGTTGGCCGATGCGCCGGCACGGTATTGGCCGCGCACGGTGGACTTGGGCGCTTCCTGGCCGTTGATGCGCTTGAGCGAGCGCAGCACTTTCAGCTTCTCGTCGCGCAATGCATCGGCTTCCGTGGATGACGGCGCCTCCATGGCGACCAGGCACAGAAGCTGCAGGATGTGGTTCTGCACCATGTCGCGCAGCGCGCCCGCCTTGTCGTAATAGGTGATGCGGTCCTCGAGGCCGACCGTTTCGGCGACGGTGATCTGGACGTGATCGATATGCGCCGAGTTCCACAGCGGCTCGTAAAGCGCATTGGCAAAGCGCAGCGCCATCAGGTTCTGCACCGTCTCCTTGCCGAGATAGTGGTCGATGCGGAAGATCTGCTGTTCGGAAAAGACCTTGGCGAGCTGGTCGTTCAGCGCACGCGCCGAGGCAAGATCGCGGCCGATGGGCTTTTCCATGACGATGCGCGAGGTCGGCGTCACCAGCCCCACCTCCTGCAGGTGCTGGGAAATGTCGCCGAACAGCGCCGGCGCGACCGCGAGATAGAAGGCGCGAACGGCCTTGCTGTCGCCGACCTTCTTCTTCAGGTCGTCGAAGCCGTCGCCCGACACGGCGTTGACCACGACATAGCTGAGCCGCTTCAGGAACGTCTCCAGCTGCGCATCGTCGATCTCTTCGGCCTTCACATGCTCGGAGATCGCCTTGCGGGCGAAGGCGCGGTAGTCGTCGTCCGACAGCTTGGCGCGCGAGGCGCCGATGATTCGCGTCGGCTCGGAAAACTGGCCGGCGCGCTGGCGCTGATAGAGGGCGGGCAGCAGCTTGCGCTCGGCGAGGTCGCCCGTGCCCCCGAAAACGACGAGATCGAAAGCTTCGACGGGGATGATCTGACTGGTCATAGCGGTATTCCGGAGTCGCGACGGGGGCGGTTCGCCATCCCTATTAATCTAATCGATTTAAAATTTCCAGAGCCAGACTGTCACAGCTTCGACCTTGACACTGGTCCAACCCGGGTTTCTCTGCACGGGCGATAGTTGCCCGATGACGTTCGCGCCGCCAGCATAGGACGAAAACCGGCGGAATCCAAAAAGGGAGCTTGGCCATGGGTACGCATCTTTCCAGAACCGTGGCGGAAGGCCGCGCCTTCATGCAGCTGGTGGACGGCCGTCAGGTCGACGCGCTGTCAGGCGAACGCATCGACGTGCTGAGCCCATCCGATGGCAAGGTATTTGCTTCCATTCCGGCCGCCGGCAAGGGTGACGTGGATCGCGCGGTGCAATCTGCGAGCCGCGCCTTCAATGAAGGGCCCTGGAGCCGCATGCCTGCCGTCGAGCGCGGACGCCGCCTGACCCGGCTTTTCCAGCTCGTGGAAAAGAACGGCGACGAGCTTGCAGCACTTGAATCGCGCGACACCGGCAAGCCGATCCGACAGGGCAAGGCCGATGTCACCGGCGCCATGCGCTACTACGAATTCTACGGTGGCGCGTGCGACAAGATCCATGGCGATACCATCCCGTTCCTCGATGGCTACACGGCGCTGACCTTGCGCGAGCCGCATGGCGTGGTGGCCGGCATCATTCCGTGGAACTATCCGCTGCAGATCCTCGCCCGTGTGGTGGGCGCAGCACTTGCCATGGGCAACACGCTGGTGGTCAAGCCGGCCGAGGACGCTTCGCTCACCACCATCCGCATCGCCGAACTGGCGCTGGAGGCCGGCATCCCGGCCGGCGTGTTCAACGTCATCACCGGCTATGGCCGCGATGCGGGTGCCGCACTTTCGGCCCATCCGCTGGTCGATTACGTGACCTTCACCGGCTCGCCGGTCACCGGCACCGCGATCCAGCAGGCGGCGGCGGTCAACAATCGCGGCGTGACGATGGAACTGGGCGGCAAGTCGCCCCAGATCGTGTTTGCCGACGCCGACATCGAGGCCGCGCTGCCGGTGCTGGTCAACGCCATCATCCAGAATGGCGGCCAGACCTGCTCGGCCGGCAGTCGCGTGCTGATCGAAAAGCCTGTCTATGAGCGCGTCGCCGCCGCACTGGCCGAGCGCTTCTCAAAGCTCGTCGCCGGCCCGCATGACGCTGATCTCGATCTGGGCCCGCTGATCAACCCCAGGCAGAAGGAAAAGGTCGCCGGCATGATCGCCGCCGCCGAAGAGGCCGATATTCCGGTGCTGGCGCGCGGCTCGATCCATCCCGATGCGCCGGCCGGCGGCTACTATCAGGAGCCGGTCCTGTTCGGCTCGGTCGACCCTACGGCGACGATCGCGCAGGAGGAGATTTTCGGGCCCGTGCTGTCGCTGTTCCCGTTCGAGGGCGAGGAGCAGGCGATCAAGCTCGCCAACGGCACGGACTTCGGTCTCGTGGCCGGCGTCTGGACCAGGGACGGCGCCCGCCAGCACCGTGTCGCCAAGCGGGTGCGCGCCGGCCAGGTCTTCGTCAATGGCTATGGCGCGGGCGGCGGCATCGAGCTGCCCTTCGGCGGCTTCAAGAAATCCGGCCATGGGCGCGAAAAAGGGTTTTGAGGCGCTCTACGACATGTCGGCGACCAAGACGATCGTCTTCAATCATGGCTAACCAGTCTTGAGCGATCATCTTCGCTCCGCAGTTCGAAAGCAGGAAATCTCATGGCACGTCTGAAGGACAAGGTCGCAGTCATCACCGGGGCGGCATCGGGTTTTGGCGAAGGCATGGCCAAGCGCTTTGCCGAGGAGGGCGCCAGGGTCGTCGTGGCGGATCTCAATGCGAAAGGCGCCGAGCGCGTGGCGAGCGAGATCGGCGAGGCGGCGATTGCCGTGCAGACCGACGTGTCGCAGCGCGCCGAGTTCGATGAGCTGGTCGGGGCGGCCATGGGCAATTTCGGCCGCATCGACGTGATGGTCAACAATGCCGGCTACACCCACCGCAACGGCGACATGCTTGGCGTCGACGAGGAGGTGTTCGACCTCATCACCGCCGTCAACATGAAGGCGATCTACCATGCCGCGCGCACCGTGGTGCCGATCATGGAGGCCCAGGGCGGCGGCTCCTTCATCACCACCGCTTCCACCGCCGGCCTGCGCCCGCGGCCGGGCCTGACCTGGTACAACGCCTCCAAGGGCTGGGCGATCACCGCCACCAAGTCGATGGCCGTGGAGCTGGCGCCGAAGAACATCCGTGTCAATTGCCTGTGCCCGGTGGCCGGCGAAACCGGCATGCTGGCCCAGTTCATGGGCGAGGATACGCCTGAGATGCGGGCCAAGTTCCGGGCCTCAATTCCGCTTGGACGGCTGTCGACGCCGCTCGACATCGCCAACGCCGCGTTGTGGCTCGCTTCCGACGAAGCTGCCTTTATTACGGGCGTTGCGCTGGAGGTCGATGGCGGCCGCTGCATCTGAGATGTGACTTCCAAAGTCTACCGAGGCTTTGGAAGATCATCTGTGGATTCAGCATGTTACCATGTTGCTCATGCGCATGATCAAGCTATTGGATACTTGAAGTGAGACGCCCGTTCGGGCTCTCAGATTCTTGCGGCATGTGTCACAATGTTAGCGCCGTGCCGCAAAATGTTGCGGTTTTAGCCACTTTTCAGCCGGGAAATTTCTTCTTCTTAAACGCGGGCCGGGGCGTTCAAGGAGTAAGGGGCCCGTTTGATAAAATTGGAGAAGTGGGGGACGAGTCTGGCGCTCGGCGCCGTGGTTTCTACCTGTTTTCTTGCCGGTTGCACCACCCAAGGTGTCGACGGCATGAAAACCTCGTCCATCAGCAGGACATCTTCCGTGAAAACGTCCTATGGCTACACGACCAAGGACAGGGAATGTCTTGCCCGAGCAATGTTCTTTGAATCGAACCGGTCGAGCCGCGAGGGTCTCGTGGCGGTCGGCACGGTGGTGATGAACCGGCTGCAGTCCGGCGAATATGGCGACACGGTCTGCAAGGTCGTTGGCCAGAGGGGCCAGTTTGCGCCCGGCGTGCTGTCGCGGAAGATGGATTCCAAGGCGCTTCCCGATGTGGTCGCGGCGGCCGATTCCGTGCTGAAGGGCGAACGCCACCCGGCGGTCAAGAGCGCGATGTTCTTCCACACTGCCGGACTGCGCTTTCCCTACAAGAACATGCATTACGTTCTGCAGGCCGGCGGCAACGCCTTCTACGAAAAACGCGACCGCCATCGCATGATGGAGCGGCAGACGCAGGTCGCTGAGGCCGCCGCGCCGCAGGCTGAGACGGCAAGCCAGATCGCGGCAGCGCAATTGCCCGGCAAGGAGCCGAGGCTCGCCAGGGTCGCGGCAGTGGTGCCGCAGTCCAGGGATGAGGTTGCCGGCCAGGCCATTGCGTCGGCCAACGGCGCCGCTCAGCTGTCGGGCAAGGGGCCCAGGCTCATCAGAACCGCGGCAGCGATGCCGCAGTCCCGGGACGGGGTTGCTCCCCAGAATATGTCGGCAGCGAACGCAGCACTCCCTGTGACCAAGGCTTCGTTCGTGCCGGCGCAGAAGACGACCTCGGCCACCAAAGCCTCGATGGTTTCGCAGACCGCGATGTCCTACGAGGCCGACCCGAAGGCGGTCGACGCCATCGGCCTGCTGATCGCAACCCAGAACCGGCCAATTCCGAGGGTGAAATAGGAAGGGCGGGGGACGTCTTGGTCGGATAGGCAAAAAGCCTTTGCCTTTTCACCAAGGCGCACAACAAAAAACCCGGCGCCTGCGCCGGGTTTTTTTGTTCGTGGCGTCAAATCCGGTCGCGTAGGGCGAACCAGTTGAGCGCCAGGAACAGCAGCGGCGTGCGCAGGCGCCGGCCGCCGGGGAAGGGCGGTATCTTCAGTTCTTCGAAGAGCTTTAGCCGGTCGCGGTTGCCGGCGACCGTTTCCGCATAGAGCTTGCCCACGAAGTTGGACAGCATCACGCCGTGGCCCGAATAGCCGCCGGCGTAGATGACATTGGGCATCACTTCGCGGACGAAGGGCTTTCTCGGCACAGTAATGCCGACATAGCCGCCCCAGCCATGGGTGATCTCCACATCCTTCAGCGATGGATAGAGCTCGGTGATCTGCTTGCGGATCTGGGTCTGGATGTCCTTGGGATCGCTGACCGTATAGGCCTCGCGGCCGCCGAAGAGCAGACGACCGTCCTTGGACTTGCGGAAATAGCGCACGACGAAGCGTGAATCGTCCACCGATTCACCTCCCGGTATGACCGGGCTGTCGGATCCGAGCGGCACTGTCGCGCCGATGAAGGAGCCGATGGGCATGACATGCGAGGCGCTCATCGGCTCCAGCATGCCGCCATAGGCGTTGACCGCAATCAGCGCCTTGTCGGCGGTGATGGTGCCGAAAGGCGTGGTCACCCGCACCTTGCCGCCGGACGAGGTGATGCCGGTAGCCGGCGTCGTCTCGAAGAGCTGCGCTCCAGCGGCCGCCGCCACGCGCGCTGTGCCGACCGCGAGCTTCAGCGGATGGATATGGCCGGTGCCGCCGTCGCGCGTGCCGCCGAAATAGGCGGTCGTGCCCAGGCGCTCGGCCGTTTCCTTCGCATCCATGAAGCTGATGTGATCGTAGCCGAAGCGCGTTGCCATGATGTCGGCATGCGCCTTGTAGGCGTCGACATAGCGCGGCTTGTGCGCGACCGACAATTGGCCGGGCATGAACTCGATGTCGATCGCGTTGGCCGTTGCGAAATCGAGCAGATGCGCCTTGGCCTCCTCGGCAAGGTCGAACAGCGCCTTGGCGCGGGTGAAGCCGAGTTCGGCTTCGAGGTCCTCGGCCCAGGCGCGCTGGCCCGTGCCGAGCTGGCCGCCATTGCGTCCCGAGGCGCCATCGCCGAAGCGATGCGCCTCGATCAGCGCGACATTCGTGCCGGCCTTGGCCAGATGCGCCGCGGCCGACAAGCCGGTGAAGCCGCCGCCGACGATGACGACGTCGACCGAGCGGTCGCCGTCGAGCGCAGGGTAGACCTGCCGTTCGCCGACAGTGGCTTCGTACCAGGAGTAACCTGGCGAAATCGGACTGCTATAGGTCATGAGGAGCGGGCCTTACACGTTGAGAAGCAGATACTCCCGCTCCCACGGGCTGATCACTTCCATGAAGGTCTCGAACTCGGCCCGCTTGATGGCCGCGTAGGTGGTGACGAAGGGCTCGCCCAATATCGTCCGCAGTTCCTCGTCATGCTCGAACAGGTCGACCGCTTCGAGCAGGCCGCGCGGCAAGTCGATCTCGGCCTCATTTGCCGTGGTCAGGATCGGCGCGTCGGGCTTGATGCCCTTCGTGATGCCGATCAGGCCGCAGGCCAGCGAGGCCGCCAGCGCCAGATAGGGGTTCGCGTCGGAAGACGGGATGCGGTTTTCCACACGCCGCGCCGCCGGGTCGGACCGCGGCACGCGGAAGGCGGTGGTGCGGTTGTCATAGCCCCACTTGTTGTTGACCGGGGCCGAGGCCGCCTGGGTCAACCGGCGATAGGAGTTCACATAGGGTGCGAACATCACCAGCGCGTTCGGCACATGGCGCTGCATGCCGCCGATGAAGTTGAAGAACGTTTCGGTCTCGTCGCCGTTCGGGCTCGAGAACACGTTCTTGCCCGTCTTGCGGTCGATGATCGACTGGTGGATGTGCATCGCCGAGCCCGGCTGGCCCTGGATCGGCTTGGCCATGAAGGTCGCATAGGTATCGTGCTTGAGCGCCGCCTCGCGGATCGTACGCTTGAACAGGAACACTTGGTCGGCGAGCTCGATGGGGTCGCCATGGCGCAGGTTGATTTCCAGCTGGCCGGCGCCCTCCTCATGGATCAGCGTGTCGATCTCCAGGCCCTGGTTCTCTGAGAAATGATAGATGTCGTCGATCAGCTCGTCGAACTCGTTGACGCCGGCGATGGAATAGCCGGCACCGCCGCCGATCGGCCGGCCCGAGCGCCCCACGGGCGGGGTCAGCGGATAGTCGGGGTCGGGGTTCTTGCGGACCAGATAGAATTCGATTTCGGGCGCCACGACGGGCTTCAGGCCCTTCGCCTCATAGGCCTCCACCACGCGCTTCAGCACATTGCGCGGCGTGAATTCGACCGAGCGGCCGTCCTGATGGACCAGGTCGCAGATGACCTGCGCCGTCGGGTCCTCTTCCCAGGGAACCGCGGTCAGCGTCGACAGGTCCGGAACCAGTTTCAGGTCGCCGTCATCTTCCGGATAGGCAAAGCCGTTGCCGTCCTCCGGGTAGTCGCCCGAGATCGTCATCATGAACACGGCCGAAGGCAGCGCAAGCGACGTGTTGGACGTGAATTTGCTGGAGGGCATCATCTTGCCGCGCGCGACGCCGGCCTGGTCGGGGGTAATGCACTCGATGTCTTCAATTCCGCGCCATTCGAGCCATTCTGCGGCTTCCTTCCAGTTCTTCACGCCGCGGAGGCTTTTCACGAAGGTAGGCACACGGGTTCGTCCCCCGGCTTTCGAGGGGCGGACTTCCTTTTTAGGGGCTGGCATCAATCACCAAGATTTGTTTCGGATACACCAATATAGTCGTGCGTCGCGACATAAGAAAAGGGGGGTGCGGGTTCTGCCGCAACTGAATTCGGATACTTGGCTATCCGTTTCGCGGCCCGGTGCGTCAGCCGCGCATTCTTTCCAGCACCGACATAAGTCCCTCGGGCGTTATCGGCTTGGCAACCCCCGCATCCACGGCCGGCAGCAGCGCGAGGTCGTCTTGTCCCAATGCCTTGGTTAAAAGCAGAAGGACGCAGACTGCGTTTTTGCCGAACTCGTTCCGCAAGGCGACGAGAGGCGCCATCAGCGCATTGCAGTCGTCGTTCTCGGGGCCGCCGTCGAGAATGATCGTGGAAGGAATTGGCGAGTGCAGCGCCTTCAACGCCGCCTCCGGATCCAGCGAGACCGGACGCAGGCCGGTTTTCTCGAGGATCTTCGACACAACCACGCGGTTGATCTGCGACCGTCCGACGACAAAGGCCTTGGTGGAATCTACCAACTGTGGTTCGGAAATCTCGGGATCCAGGTCAATTTCAAGGCCGCGTGCAGGGTCAACGCTTGACTTGGACATGCAGTGCCCGCTCCCCTCGCATTCAATTTACGGTTGAATGGCGCCACTAATCCCGCAGCACGTTGGTATGTCAAGCATAAATGCATGCCGCGGCAATCGCGAGTCAAAAACCGGCAGCTATTCTTGGTCATTACTACGACGAAAGTCGTATAAGCGCCGCTTGCAGAAAGAAAAATCACCCGCATGGTTCGATGCGGGTGATCAAAGATATCTTTTGCTGAAGACAGACCGTGCAGGTCAACCGTGCGCGGTTTGGGTGACGATCACCGGAATGAGCAGGTCGCCCCAATTGCCGTTGGCGTCGTGATGGCGCGCCGAGCGGACGAGCTCGACCGAGACGCCGGCCTCCACCGCCTTCATGATGGACTGGTTGAGGCGATGCAGGTCGTTGGCGACGATGCGGATTGCGGCCTGCTGGTCTGCGCTCATGGTCGAGGCCTGCTCCTCGGCACGTTCCTTGACACGTGTTCTGGGTGTCATTTCTCGTTTCCTCCTGGTTCGCGCCTGCGCCGCTCCAGGCGCAGGACGCGATATGGTTCTTGTTATTCCGCCGCCGGACGGAACTGGTCGTGTTCGGTGGATTCCTTCATCGCAGTGGTCGACGACTGGCCGCCAGTGATGGCCAGCGACACGGCGTCGAAATAGCCGGTGCCGACTTCGCGCTGATGCTTGGTGGCCGTGTAGCCGTTGGCCTCGGCCGCGAATTCCGCTTCCTGCAGCTCCGAATAGGCCGCCATCTGGCGATCCTTGTAGCCGCGCGCCAGCTCGAACATGCCGAAGTTGAGCTGGTGGAAGCCGGCCAGCGTGATGAACTGGAACTTGTAGCCCATGGCGCCCAGCTCGCGCTGGAACTTGGCGATGGTGGCGTCGTCGAGATTCTTCTTCCAGTTGAACGAGGGCGAGCAATTGTAGGCGAGCATCTTGCCCGGATGCGCCTTGTGCACGGCCTCGGCGAATTTCCGGGCCTGGCCAAGATCCGGCTTGGAGGTCTCCATCCAGATCAGGTCGGCATGCGGCGCATAGGCGATGGCGCGGGCGATGCAGGGCTCGATGCCGTTCCTCACATGATAGAAGCCCTCGGTCGTGCGGCCGGCGTCGTGGTCGACGAAGGGTCGGTCGCGCTCGTCGATGTCGGAGGTCAAAAGCTTGGCGGCTTCGGCGTCGGTGCGGGCGACGATCAGCGTCGGCACGCCCATCACGTCGGCGGCAAGGCGCGCGGCGTTGAGGTTGCGGATGTGGGCTGCGGTGGGGATCAGCACCTTGCCGCCGAGATGTCCGCACTTCTTTTCGGACGCCAGCTGGTCCTCGAAGTGGACGCCCGCGGCACCCGCCTCGATGAAGGCCTTCATGATCTCGAAGGCGTTGAGCGGGCCGCCGAAGCCGGCTTCCGCATCGGCCACGATCGGCGCGAACCAGGTGTCGACCGACAGGCCCTTGCCTTCGGAAACCTCGATCTGGTCGGCGCGCTGCAGCGTGCGGTTGATACGCTTGGCAAGCTCGGGCGCGGCATTGGCCGGATAGAGCGACTGGTCCGGATACATGGCGGACGCGGTGTTGGCGTCGGCCGCCACCTGCCAGCCAGAGAGGTAGATCGCCTTCAGGCCGGCGCGGACCATCTGCATCGCCTGGTTGCCGGAAAGGGCGCCGAGCGCGTTGACGAAATCTTCCTCGTGGATGAGCTTCCACAGCCGGTTCGCGCCCATTTCGGCCAGGGTGTACTTGATCTGAACGGAGCCGCGCAGCCGCTTTACCGTCTCGGCGTCATAGGGACGCTCGATGCCGTCGAAACGGCCTTCGGGGGCGGACGGGACGAGGTTGTAAAAAACGGTCATAACGCTCTCCGGCTTATGGAAAAGAACTGATCTCGACGGCATCGTTGAATGGCGTTTGCGCCGCCGATGTGTGACGAAATTTACATTGCGCTGCGAAGAAGGCGAGAAGAAACAGGACTTTCAGCCGGATAATAGGGAAAACCTGTGTTGTGTTTGACAGGGCGGCGATGTAAAATTGTAAAAGATGTCAAATGCGGTCGTGGCGAGATATCGCCGTCGATCTGTAAATGAGTGTAAAGGGCTGCCATGGCCGAGCAGAAGATTTTCGCCGGGCCGCGCATTCGTCGCATTCGCAACGCCAAGGGCCTGACCCAGACTGCGATGGCCGAGGGACTCGGCATTTCGCCGTCCTATCTCAACCTCATCGAACGCAACCAGCGGCCGCTGACCGTGCAGCTGATCCTGAAACTCGCCTCGGTCTACAAGGTGGAGCCGGAGGAACTGCATGGCGAGGCGCGCGGTTCGATCGCGGCGCTCAGGGAGGTTTTTTCGGACCCGCTGCTGGCCGGTGAGCTGCCGGGCGACCAGGAGCTGGTCGAGCTGGCCGAAGGCGCGCCGAATGCGGCGGCGGCAGTGATAAAACTGTTTCGCGCCTATCGCGAGCAGGCGGGGCGCCTGTCGGATCTGTCCGAAATGCTGGCGCATGAGGGGCGTGCGACGGCGCTGTCGGGTGCGCGCCTGCCCATTGACGAAGTGCGCGAAATGTTCGAGCGCCGCCCGAACCATTTTGCCGCGCTGGAGGAAGAAGCCGAGGCATTCATCGCGGTGCTCGACCCGGGCGACGACCTCTATGGCGCGCTGAAGGCCTGGCTGAAGCGGGAGTTCGGCATCGTGGTGAAGGTGTTGCCGGTCGCCACCATGCCCAACTGGCGCCGCCGCTATGACAGGCATTCGCAGCGGCTGTTCATCTCGGAGCGGCTGTCGCCCTTTGACCAGCTGCGTGAAGTGGCGATGGAGGCCTGCCTGATCCGCATGTCGGTGGCCATCGCGGCCGAAATCCAGTCCCTAAAACTGTCGTCGGACGAGGCGCGGCGGCTGGCGCGCTTCGAGCTCGGGCGCTATGCGGCGCATGCGCTGATGATGCCCTATCAGGCGTTCCAGTCGGCAGCGCTGCGGGCGCGCTATGACATAGACGTGCTGAAATCGCGCTTCGGCGTGTCCTTCGAACAGGCAGCCAACCGGCTGACCATGCTGCAGCGGCCGGGCGCGGTGGGCGTGCCCTTCTTCATGCTGGAGGTGGACAATGCGGGGAATCGCTTCCGCAAGGCGGGCGCGCAAGGGTTTCCACAGAGCCGCTTCGGCGGCGGGTGCCCCAAGCTGCCGGTGCATGCCGCCTTCGCGCAGCCCGGCCAGATCCTGGTCGAGGCGGTGGAAATGCCGGATGGGGCCGAATTTCTCTGCGTGGCGCGCACGCTGGAGGGGCCGCAGGGCGCCTTCACCGAGCGGCCGCGCCGCACCGCTCTGCTTCTGGGCTGCGACATCGGCTTCAAGGACGAGATCGTCTATGGCGCGGCATTGCCGGGTGGTGTGCAGGGCAAGGCAGGGCAGGGCACAGCCACCCCGGTCGGCCCGGCCTGCCGGCTCTGCGAGCGCACCGGCTGCCTGTCGCGCGCCGAGCCGCCGGTAACGCGCCCTCTGGGGCTGGACGAGATGGTGACGGGGCTAAGTGCGTTTGATTTTCAGTGATAACAGGAAATAGCGAAAATTGACAAAGCCTGTTATCAACCTTAGCTTCTTGGCATGAACGTTTCACTCACCAAGGAACTTGAGGAGTACGTCTCCTCCCAGGTGCGCTCGGGCCATTATTCGTCGGCCAGCGAGGTCGTGCGTGAGGCTTTGCGCGCCCATTTGCGTGAGAATATGGCGCGTGATTTGCAGGCGCGTGTCGAACAGGCTCGCGCCGAAGTGGCAGCTGATGCGGTAACCGAAGCCACGCCGGAATTCTTTGAGCGTGCGCGAGATCGCATTCGTCAGGCACCCGGATCGAAGCCTGATCGATGAGCTATCGGGTCTTCTTCTCTAGGTCCGCAGAAGAAGATTTTCTCTCCATCATCGATTTCATTGCCGCGGACAATCCGGCGCGGGCATTCTCATTCGTCGACGATCTGCAAAGGCGCGTCGTCGAACTGCTGGCGGCTTTTCCCAAGAGCGGACGCAGCTACGGCTCGTTTCGGTATACCGTATTCGGGAACTATGTGGTCGCCTACGATATCGATGAGACGTCGAAGGCCGTTTACGTCCTGCTTGTCTCGGAAGGGCATCGTCTTTGGCGGGAGGTGCTCGACGGGCGAACATGAGTCCGGTTTCCGGTGTCCATAATCTGGTGCGCTACCCGCGATTCTCTTGATCAATCGGGTGCCACAACCGCTCGCGTGCGCTGGATCACGCGTGATGCGGGGCTTTGCGTTACGCAATTCAGATCGCGCCTGTCGCTTTGCGGCATGCGCATCTTGGCCGAAACGACGATGGTCCAGTCATGACAGAAGCCGCCGTTTCACATGCTGGCTCCAAAGCCTCCGGACGCGACGAGCGCGTTGGCATCCTGCTTGTTTTCCTGTCCGCGCTGATGTGGAGCTTTGGCGGCACCCTCGGCCGCTTCATCGAAAATCCCGACAGTTGGGCCGTCGTGTTCTGGCGCTCGTCCTGGGCGGCAGCGTTCCTCATCGGTTACATGGTCTGGCGCGACGGCGTGCGCGGCACGCTGAAACTGTTCGGCAGCATGGGCCTGCCCGGTCTGGCGGTCGCCGTCTGCTTTGCCACCGCCTCGACCTCTTTCGTGGTCGCGCTTGCCTACACCACCGTCGCCAACATCCTGTTGATGCAGGCGGGCGTGCCGCTGCTGGCCGCGCTGATTGCCTGGGCGCTGTTCCGCGAACGAGTTTCTGCGCCGACCTGGGCGGCGATCGCCGCCGTGATCTGCGGCGTCGCCATCATGGTCTCCGAATCCTTCAACGGCGAAGTGTCCCCGGTCGGCGATGGGCTCGCGCTGCTGATCGCGGTGATGTTCTCGATCGCCACGGTGATCACGCGCCGCTTTGCGCATGTGCGGATGACGCCGGCGACTTGCCTGGGCACGATCTTCGCGGCGTCCTTCGCAGCAACCCAGATCGGCGGCTTTGCCGTGACGCCGCGCGACATGAGCTTTTTGTTCGTCTTCGGCGCTATCAATCTTGGCCTCGGGCTTGCCTGCTTTGCCACCGGCGCCCGGCTGATTCCGGCCGCCGTGGCCGCCTTGATCGGCACCTTCGAACCGATACTCGGGCCGATCTGGGTCTGGCTGATTCATGGCGAGATACCGTCGGCGCGCACCATTCTGGGCGGCACGGTGGTGTTCACGGCGCTGCTCGTCCATCTCGGGCTGGAGTTCCGGCGCCAGTCGCGTCCGAGCCGTCCCGGCACCACTGGCATGCCTTCTCCCCATTGACAGAACTGCGAAGGCAAGGGCAGGTTATGTTGTCTGAAACAATTAAACAGGTATATCTTGGGTGAACTAGCCGGCAACACGCAAACCGGAACCAATTCTTCGATCGGTGAGAATTCCTACAATCCTCGCCTTGCTGCCGAAAAAGGCCGCCCCCCGGAAATCCCTCCGGCCGCTGCGGCGAAGAAAAAATCCGCATTCATTTCACCCGACCACGAGGCCGAGTACCGGGCCTTTGTCGAGAAGCATCCCGACCTCGAGGCCGTGGAATTCCTTCTGGTCGATCCCAACGGCGTCATGCGCGGCAAGTGGGCCCCTGGCGACGCGTTGAAGAAAGCCTTCCAGGAAGGCGTCAACTTCCCCATGTCGCTGCACGGGCTGGACGTTTGGGGCCGCGAAGTCACCGAAACGGGCCTGCACATCGAGACCGGCGACCAGGACGGCTATTGCCGCGCCACGCGTGGGTCGCTGTCGATCGTGCCGTGGGCCAAGCGCAAGACCGCGCAGGTGATGCTCCAGACCTTCTCGCCGGAAGGTGAGCCCTTCATGGCGGACTCGCGCCAGGTGCTGAAGCGCAAGGTGGCCGAGGTCAACGCCAAGGGTTACTTCCCGGTCGTTGCCTTCGAGCTCGAGTTCTACTTGCTCGACCCGGAAGTGGAGTGGGATGACGGCATGCCGGCTCCCGTGGGCGCCACGGCCGGCCCGGATCGCTTGCGCATGTACGGGCTCGACGACCTGTCCGAGCATGCCGAGCTGTTCGACATGATCCGCGATGCCGCGCAGGAACAAGGCCTGCCGATCGACACGATCATCAAGGAAGCGGCCCCCGGCCAGTTCGAGGTCAACCTCAAGCACCGCGCCGACCCGCTCCGGGCCGCCGACGACGTGATCATGCTGCAGCGCCTGGTCATCGGCTGCGCCCGCGCGCATGGCTTGACCGCCACCTTCATGGCCAAGCCGTTCCTCGAATATGCCGGCAACGGCATGCATGTGCATGCCTCCATGCTGGACCGCGAGGGGCACAACATCTTCGGCGGAGAGGCCGGACGCAAGAAGCTCGAAGCGGCCGTCGCCGGCCTGCTCCGCACGATGCCGGAATCGCTGCTGTTGTTCATCAACACGTGGAACGGCTTCCGCCGCATCACGCCCGGCTCCTATGCACCGACCCGTGCCGTCTGGGGCGAGAACAACCGCTCCGTGGCGCTGCGCATCCCGGTCGCGTCGGACGAGAACAAGCGTCTCGAACACCGCATCGCGGGCGCCGACGCCAACCCGTATCTGGTGATGGCGGCGCTGATCCAGGGCATGATCGAAGGTATCGAGAACGAAGAAGTTCCGCCGCCTCCGGTCGTGGGCAACGCCTATGACGAGGGTGGGTTGTTCCTGCCGGACGACATGGACGAAGCCTTGCAGCTGATGGCCAAGAGCACTTTCATCGAGCGTGCGCTTGGCCCGTTGATGGCGAAGGTCTATCAGGACCTGAAGCGCGCCGAGATTCTCGCCTTCTGGGCGGAGATCACGCAGCTGGAGCGCACGACCTACCTCTGACCGAGGGCAGGCCGACCGGCCTGCCGACATATGCGATGCGGTAACAAGAATTTGGGCTGCCCCGGAATTTCCGGGGCGGTCCTTGCCCCGGTGGCGGGCACTTTCGTGCTTGTCGCCTTTTCTGAAGGCCAATAGGCTGAACCTCAAAAACCTGGTCGCGAAGGCCTGTCGCGCGCCGGGAACGGAACACTGAAAGGGAGATTGAGATGGTTAGCAAAGCGTTTTGGCTCACCGCCACATCGGCTTTGGCGACGTTGATCAGCGTCAGTGCTTACGCGCAGGAACGTGTCGTCAACGTCTACAATTGGTCCGACTACATCGACAGTTCGATCATCACCGACTTCACCAAGGAAACCGGCATCAAGGTCGTCTACGACGTCTTCGATTCCAACGAAATCCTTGAGACCAAGCTTTTGGCGGGCGGCAGCGGCTATGACGTGGTCGTGCCGACGGCAAACTTCCTTTCGCGCCAGATTTCCGCCGGCGTGTTCCAGAAGCTCGACAAGTCCAAGCTGCCCAACCTCTCCAACATGTGGGACGTGGTTTCGGAGCGCACCGCGAAATACGATCCGGGTAACGAATACTCGATCAACTACATGTGGGGCACGGTCGGCCTCGGCTTCAACAAGAAGAAGGTCGAAGAAGCGCTCGGCACCGACCAGATCGACAGCTGGGACATCGTCTTCAATCCCGAGAAGCTGGCAAAGCTCTCCGATTGCGGCGTCTATTTCCTCGACTCGCCGACCGACGTCATCCCGTCGGTGCTGAGGTATCTCGGCCTCGATCCGGAATCGACCAAGGCTGAAGACCTCGCCAAGGTCGAAGAGGTTCTGCTGAAGGTGCGCCCCTATGTGCGCAAGTTCCACTCGTCCGAATACATCAACGCGCTGGCCAATGGCGACATCTGCATGGCCATCGGCTGGTCGGGCGACGTGTTCCAGGCCCGCGACCGCGCCGAGGAAGCCAAGCAGGGCGTCGAGGTCGGTTACGTGATCCCGAAGGAAGGCGCGGAAATGTGGTTCGACCAGATGGCCATTCCCGCCGACGCGCCGCATGTCGAGGAAGCGCATGCCTTCCTCAACTACATGATGAAGCCCGAAGTCATCGCCAAGTCGACCAACTTCGTCTACTTCCCGAGCGGCAACAAGGCCGCGCAGGCCTTCGTGAACAAGGAGATCCTCGAGGACCCGGCCGTCTACCCGACCCCGGAAGTCCTGGACAAGCTGTTCACCGTCTCGCCTTACGACACCAAGTCGCAGCGTCAGGTGACGCGCCTGTGGACCAAGGTGGTGACCGGCCAGTAACGATCATCCGGAAGGGCCCCGCCAGAAGCGCGGGGCCTTTCTCCGGAAGCCTCTTTGTGAACTCAGGCACCCCCCGAGTCCACAGACGGGTTTCCGCAAAGCCGCGATCCGGAACCGGAAGAATATTCGGAAGGGTCGCGAAGCTGTCACGAAATGGCGGCATGCGCTTCCGCTTTGACGGAACGGCCGCAACGGGGACCGAATTAGGTGGAGAAGTAAATGAAATCGCTCGGAAGCATCCGCAGAAGCTTTACGCCGTGGAACGATCCGGCAGCCAAGCCCTATATCGCCTTCGAGAATGTCACCAAGCGGTTTGGTGATTTCACCGCCGTCAACAACCTGTCGCTGACCGTGTTCGAGCGCGAGTTCTTCGCGCTGCTCGGCGCGTCGGGTTGCGGCAAGTCGACCTTGCTGCGCATGCTGGCCGGCTTCGACGAGCCGACCGCCGGCCGGATTCTGCTCGACGGACAGGACCTGCGCGGCATTCCGCCCTACCGCCGGCCGGTCAACATGATGTTCCAGTCCTATGCGCTGTTTCCGCATATGACCGTGGAAGCCAACATCGCCTTCGGCCTCAAGCAGGAAGGCATGCCCAAGGCCGAGATCGGAACGCGCGTGGCCGAGATGCTGCGGCTGGTCAAGCTCGAGCAGTTTGCCAAGCGCAAGCCGCACCAGCTTTCCGGCGGCCAGCGCCAGCGTGTCGCCCTGGCGCGTTCTGTCGCCAAGCGGCCTAAGGTGCTGCTGCTCGACGAGCCGCTCGGCGCGCTCGACAAGAAGCTGCGCGAAGAAACCCAGTTCGAGCTGATGGACCTGCAGCAGAGCCTGGGCCTCACCTTCATCGTCGTCACGCACGACCAGGAAGAGGCCATGACCATGGCCGACCGCATCGCCATTCTCGACAAGGGCGAGGTGATGCAGGTGGCAACGCCAGCCGAAGTCTACGAGGCGCCAAGCTCGCGCTTCGTCGCCGGCTTCGTCGGCAACGTCAACATGTTCGAGGGAACCGTTGCGAGCCGCGACGACAGCGGCGCCAGGATCGCCAGCAGCAACGGCCTCACCATCATGACCAAGAACGCCGGTGCCGCGTCCGCGGGCAGCCCGGTGGTTTTCGCGATCCGTCCCGAGAAGATCAAGGTCTCCTCGCGCAAGCCGGCCAATGACGATGTCAACGTCGCCGAGGGCGAGATCTACGACATCGCCTATCTCGGCGACATGACCGTCTATCACGTCAAGCTTGCTGACGGTCATGTGGTGAAGACCAGTTCGCTCAACGCCTCGCGCATATCGGACGACCCCCTGAGCTGGAACGACAGGGCCTGGATTTCCTTCAGCCCGGATGCGGGCGTGGTGCTGGCGAAATAGGAGGCGGTCATGTCCGATACCGCAATCGTCGCCTCCGGAAGCTCGCCCTACGAGAGCAGCTCGGCCCTTGTCCGGGCTGCCAGCGCGGTGAAGAACCGGCTGGTCATCATCGTCCCGTATCTCTGGCTTCTAGTCTTCTTCCTCGTCCCCTTCATCATCGTCTTCAAGATCTCGCTGTCGCAGTCGGCGATCTCGATGCCGCCCTATACGCCGGCTTTGGATCTGTCCGGGGGGATCGGCGGGTTCTGGACGCTGATCAAGCAGCTCAGCTTCGACAACTATGTCTGGCTGACGCAGGACGCGCTCTACTTCAACGCTTATGTCTCGAGCCTTACTATTGCCGCCATCTCGACGGTGCTGACGCTCATCGTCGGCTATCCGATCGCCTATGGCATGGCGCGCGCCCCGGCCACGCTGCGGCCCACCTTGCTGATGCTGGTGATCCTGCCGTTCTGGACCTCGTTCCTGATCCGCGTCTATGCCTGGATCGGCATCCTCAAGCCGGAAGGGCTGCTCAACCAGCTCCTGCAGGGCTTGGGGCTGATCAACGAGCCGCTGATCATCCTCAATACCCACACCGCGATCTTCATCGGTATCGTCTATTCCTACCTGCCGTTCATGATCCTGCCGCTCTATTCGGCGCTGGAGAAGATGGATTATTCGCTGATCGAGGCGGCGCAGGACCTGGGCTGCAGGCCCATCGGCGCCTTCTGGAAGGTCACGTTCCCGCTCTCCATCCCCGGCGTCGTCGCGGGCTGCCTGCTCGTGTTCATCCCGGTCGTGGGCGAGTTCGTCATTCCCGACCTGCTCGGCGGATCGCAGACACTGATGATCGGTCGCACGCTGTGGAACGAATTCTTCAACAATCGAGACTGGCCGGTTGCGTCCGCGGTGGCCATCATCCTGCTCATGGTGCTGGTCGTTCCGATCATGTTCTTCCAGCATGTGCAGGCCCGCTCCCAGGAACAGGGCAGGTGAGGTGTCATGAATAGCAGCTGGAGCCGTTTCAACGTCACCTCGATCGTGCTGGGCTTTGCCTTCCTCTACCTGCCGATCGTCCTTCTCGTGGTCTTTTCCTTCAACGAGTCCAAGCTCGTCACCGTCTGGGGTGGCTTCTCGACCAAGTGGTACGGGTCGCTGTTCCAGAACAAGGGCCTGATGGACGCGGCCTGGGTCACCGCTCGCGTCGCGCTCATCTCGGCCACCGTCGCGACCGTGCTCGGCACGCTCGCGGCGCTGACGCTGACGCGCTACACGCGCTTCCGCGGACGCGTGCTGTTCTCGGGCATGGTGTTTGCGCCGCTGGTCATGCCGGAAGTCATCACCGGCCTGTCGCTGCTGCTGCTCTTCGTGGCCGTCGGGCTCGATCGCGGCTTCCTGACCGTGACGCTGGCGCATATCACGCTGACCATGTGCTTCGTGGCGGTGGTGGTGCAGTCGCGCCTGCTGACCTTCGACCGTTCGCTGGAGGAAGCGGCGATGGATCTTGGCGCGCCGCCGGTGAAGACCTTCTTCCAGATCACCTTCCCGGTGATCCTGCCCGCGATCATTTCGGGCTGGATGCTGGCCTTCACCCTGTCGCTGGACGATTTGGTCATCGCCAGCTTCACCTCGGGTCCGGGCGCCACCACGCTGCCGATGAAGATCTACAGCCAGGTGCGCCTTGGCGTGACGCCGGAGATCAACGCGGCCTGTACGATCCTGATCGCGGTCGTCGCCATCGGCGTGATTGCCGCCTCCGTGGTCAACAAGCAGCGCGAAGTCCAGCGCTTGCGCGACGAGCAGGCCGCCCAGCGCGGCTGAACGTAAAAGACCCTGCGCCGACGGCGTGGGGTCTGATTTTTTTGGTGCGTCCTTCGAGGCTCGCCCTGCGGGCGAGCAACTCAGGATGAGGACCGTCGGAACTCATCTCACCCAAGGCCTGACGGGCAGAGCCTTTCAGGACTTGGCTTGAAACGCACAGACCGCCTCATCCTGAGGTGCGAGCGCAGCGGGCTTCGAAGGACGCACTGTCACATCTGAAGTGGCCGGCAAGGCCTTCTGTCAGTCGCTGTTAACCGGCGAGATGAACGGAGCCTTCCACGAGCCGCCGACGAAGAAGCTGGCGGTTGGCGGCGCGTCTTCCATCGTCGGCGCGTCCGGCGGCACGATGCCGCCCGACAGTGCCAGGCCGCGGCTGACATAGGGGATGATGCCGGTGAGCCAGAGCCTGCCCTGGGCCGAGCGGGCTTCCGCCTTCTCCAGCCGGATCACGCCATGGGCGATTGTCGCCTTGAGCTCCGCGCCATCGATGGGCAGAGTGCCCTTCGACACCTCGTCGAGGGCAAAGAAGCCGCCGTCGTCGCAGCGCTTCTGAAAGCCCTGGAGATCGAAGTCGGGCAGGGCGCCCGGTCCAAAACTCGCCGAGATGGTGCCTTCGCCGTTTTCGAGGATGGATTCCCAGACGCGGCCCGGCCCCTTCAGGATGAGCGAGATGTTGCCGCGGCCGATCGGCACCAGCCGGGTCATGCCGGCGGCCGCGCCGAAGGCGCCGCCCTCGATGTCGGAGGCCAGGAAGCGCATTTCCGCCTGCGTGCCCTCCGGTTTGCGGTCGAACCGCACGCTGGCCTGCAAATTGCCGCCGAAGGCCGAGGCATCGGAAATGTCGAAGGCGACGATACTGTTCTTGATCTGCGCGGTTGCCGCGACATCGGCCAGCGTCACCGTACCGAAGAGGGCATGGGCGGCGGACAGGCGCAGGTCGAGGCTGATGAGGTTTGCAAATACCGGGTCGATCTCCGCCGCGGCCTTCTCCGACGTCGCCGGGGTGAAGGCGGTGAGGATGGGGCTGAGGTCGAGCGTATCGAAGGCCAGCGTGCCGGAAACGACCGGAACGCGCTCGCTGAAGCTCAGGTCGAGCGCGCCGGTGCCAGGGTTCTTGTCGAGGGCAACCTCGGCGCCTTCCAGCTTCATGCGCTGGGTGTCGCCAACGAGACGGCCGGCGATGGAGACGGACCCGATGGCGCTGGCGGTGGAGGCCATTTCGGTGCCCGTCCATTCGGTCAACCGCTTCAGCGAGGGTGCTGCGGCCTTCATCTTGCCGTCGACATAGGCGTTCTCCGCGGCCTTGACGACGCCGTCAAAGGAGGCAGTTGCCGGTGCGGAGGTGAGGGTGGCGGTCAGGGGTGCTTCGCCTCCCGCAAGCAGCACCAGCGGCTTGGGCAGCGACGCTTCCAGGTTGACCGTCTCGCCGTGCCAGATGGCGCTCAGGCTGAAGGAAGCGGCCTTGTTGAGCGCCGGCCAGTTCAGCTTGCCGGTGAGCCCGGTCAGGATCTCCTCGTCCTTGCCGTCGGCGAATTGCGTCACGCGGCCGTCGCGCATGCTGATCGTGCCGAGTTCCCGCGTAGAAAGGCTCCGCTCGATTTCGGTGCTTTCGAGATGTGCGGCAACCGCCTCGCGTACGTCGTGGATTGCGGTTGCGATGCGGCCGCCATCGGCCAATTCGGGCAGATAGCGGCCGTCCGGCATTCGCTCGAGGCGCAGAGTGGGCCTGACCAGCTCCGCCGCCGAAAAGACGGCATCGCCGCGCAGTGCGGCAAGCGCGGAAAGCTTAATCTCGATGCGATCGGCCTCGATCACCGGCGCGTGGTCGAGCGCATCCCACGGCGTCATGGCGACATCGGTTACGATGGCGCTGAAAGTCGGCCAGACGCGGATTTCAGGGGCAGAGCCGATGGTGACGCGATAGCCGCTCCACGAACTCAGCTCATAGGCGATGCGGTCGCGCACGATGCGCGTGGACGCCAGGAACGGCACCAGCGCAATGATAAGGGCGACGGCCAGCGCGGCCATACCGACCAACCATATGCTGCGCCTGACCAAAGGTGACGGCATTGTGCCTCGTTCATGCTGATCGAACTGTCGACCGCCTGCGTTCAGCCGGTTTGCGTCGCAACCGGTGTAGCGGACATGCACGGCTTTTCAAGCCTTTGTGGCCATGCGATGACGTTTGCGCACAGTCTGTAACGACATTTGCGCACATTCTTGCCGTTCCGCGCACATCGTCTTGCTCCGCCGCACCGCACAATGCATAACGGCAAGGCTTTTGGAGGAGAGTGCAATGTCGAATACCGCGCTGCTGTGGACACCGTCCAAAGAACGGGTCGCAGCTGCCCCGCTGACCGCCTTCATGGCGGAGGCATCCCGTCAGACAGGGCGTGAATTCTCGCGCTACGCCGAGCTGCATGCCTGGTCGATCGAGGATCGGGAAGGTTTCTGGAACCTGGTCTGGGATTTCTGCGGCATCGTGGGCGACAAGGGCGGCCGCGTCCTGGCCGATGGCGACAAGATGCCCGGCGCGCAGTTCTTTCCCGATGCGCGGATCAGCTTTGCCGAAAACCTGCTGAAGAAAACCGGCGCGGCCGACGCCATCGTCTTCAAGGGCGAAGACAAGGTGACGCGCCGCCTCTCCTGGGACGAGCTCCATGCGCTGGTGTCGAAGCTGCAGCAGCTCTTCCTCTCGCTCGGCGTGAAGAGCGGCGACCGCGTCGCCGCCATGATGCCGAACATGCCCGAGACGGTGGCGGCTATGCTGGCCGCAAGCTCGATCGGTGCGGTGTGGTCGTCCTGCTCGCCCGATTTCGGCGAACAGGGCGTGCTCGACCGTTTTGGCCAGATCGAGCCGGTCGTGTTCATCGCGCCCGATGGCTACTACTACAACGGCAAGGAAATCGACGTCGCGGCCAAGATCGCCGCAGTGGCGCAGAAGCTGCCGACCGTGCGCAAGGTGCTGGTCGTTGACTATCTCGGCAAGGCGCGCGAGGTTGCGGCAGGCATTGCCGGCGCGCAGGCGCTGGACGATACGGCGGCGCCGTTCGCTCCGGCCAAAGTGACCTTCGAACGGCTTCCGTTCTCGCATCCGCTCTATATCCTGTTCTCCTCCGGCACCACCGGAATCCCCAAATGCATCGTCCATTCGGCCGGCGGCACGCTGATCCAGCACGTCAAGGAACAGCGGCTGCATGCGGGCCTCGAGGAAGGCGACCGCTTCTTCTACTTCACCACCTGCGGCTGGATGATGTGGAACTGGCTGGTTTCGGGCCTCGCATCGGGTGCTACGCTGCTGCTCTTCGACGGCTCGCCCTTCCATCCGAACGGCAACGTGCTGTTCGATTTCGCGGACGCCGAAAAGATGACCTATTTCGGCACCTCGGCGAAATTCATAGATTCCGTGCGCAAGGCGGATCTGAGGCCCATCGACACGCATGACCTGTCGACGGTTCGCACGCTGTCGTCGACCGGTTCGCCGCTGTCGCCCGAGGGCTTTGCCTTCGTCTATGACGGCATCAAGAAGGACATCCATCTCGCCTCGATCTCGGGCGGCACCGACATCGTCTCCTGCTTCGTGCTCGGCGTGCCGACCGAACCGGTCTGGATCGGCGAGATCCAGGCTGCCGGCCTCGGCATGGCGGTGGACGTTTGGGATGACGACGGCAAGCCGATCCGCGGCGAGAAGGGCGAACTCGTCTGCACCAAGGCGTTCCCATCAATGCCGGTCGGCTTCTGGAACGACCCGGACGGCAAGAAGTATCACGGCGCCTATTTCGAGCGCTTCGACAATATCTGGTGCCACGGCGATTTCGCCGAATGGACCGAGCATGGCGGCATCGTCATCCATGGCCGCTCGGACGCCACGCTGAATCCCGGGGGCGTGCGCATCGGCACGGCCGAGATTTACAACCAGGTCGAGCAGATGCCGGAGATCGCCGAGGCCATCTGCATCGGCCAGGATTGGCAGGATGACGTGCGCGTGGTGCTGTTCGTGCGCCTTGCCGCCGGCGTCAGCCTCAACGAGGACCTCGAAAAGCGCATCCGGACGAAAATCCGCACCGGGGCCAGCCCGCGCCACGTGCCGGCGAAGATCATCGCTGTGGCCGACATTCCGCGCACCAAGTCGGGCAAGATCACCGAGCTCGCCGTGCGCGACATCGTCCACGGTCGCCCGGTCAAGAACAAGGAAGCGCTCGCCAACCCGGAGGCGCTCGACCTGTTCAGGGACATCCCGGCATTGCAAAGCTGAGGGCCGAAATATGCCTAACAAAAGGTGACTTGGAAATTTACCGAGATTTCACGAGTGGTACAGATTCGTAAACATTTCCCGACCTAGGTAAGGACTTGTTAAGGGTTGGCCGCGATATTCGGTCTCAACTTGAGGGAGAAATCCCGTCCTCGCCTCGGAGGCTCAAGTCCCGTTTTGACAGCAATTCTCTTTTCAGGCGTTCCTCTTGGAGCGCCTTTTCTTTGTCCTACGGGATAGGGGCGATTGCCGGCGTGACGCCGGTCACATCGTCGCTTCGCGGTCGCGCGCCAATGCGCCTGAAAGCAGCATCACCGGCACCAGTGCCGTGAGAATGATGAGGATGGCCGCCACCGCGCCTTCTTCCGGCACGCCGCGCGACGCATTCTCGTAGACATGGGTGGCGAGCGTGTTGAAGCCGAAGGGGCGCAGCAGGATCGTCGCCGATAGTTCCTTGATGGTGTCGACGAAAACCAGCACGGCGGCTGTGAAGATCGCCGGTTTCAGAAGGGGCAGCAGCACCTTGGTCGCACTGCGCGCCGGCGTGTGGCCGAGGCTGCGGGCGGCCTCGTCGAGATTGGGCGGCAGCTTTTCCATGCCCGAGCGGATGGCGCTTTCGGCCAGCGCCAGGAAGCGGATCGAGCAGGCGATGACCACCGCTGCCGCCGAGCCAGTGAGCAGCAGCCCGGTGCTGAAGCCGAGTTCCGCGCGCATAAAACCGTCCAGAGTGTTGTCGAAGCGGGCCAGCGCGAACAAAAGGCCTAGGCCCAAAATGCCGCCGGGCAGGGCGTAGCCGATCGAGGCCAGCCGCACCGCGATGGTGATGCCGCGCGAGCGGCAAAGACGCACGGCGTTGATGAGGAAAAGCGCCAGCAGAACGGTGATGATAGCGGTTGCGGTCGCCGTGGCGAGGCTGTGCAGGAAGGCGCGGCCGAGAGCCGGCGACGCGAACTGCTCCAGCCGCCGGGCGGCATATTGGCCGAAGACGAAAAGCGGGATGCCGAAGCCGGCAAGCACCGGCAGCCCGGTGGCCAGAAGGGCGGCAACTGCGCGCCTGCCGCGCAGGCGGGTGCGGGGCGGGCGCGCCTGCATATGCGTGGCGCGGCCGGTGTGGAAGCGCTGGCGGCGCCTTGCCCATTGCTCGGCGCCCAGCAGCGCGAAGACCAACATCAGCATTACCAGCGCGATCTGCGCGCCGCCTTCGAGGCTGCCGCGGTTCAGCCAGGTGGCGTAGATGGAAAAGGTCAGCGTGCGCACGCCGAGATATTCGGCTGCGCCGATGTCGTTGACCGTCTCCATCAGTATCAGCGCCACGCCGGCGACGATTGCCGGCCGCGCTACCGGCAGCAGCACGCGCCAGAACACCTTGGCCGGCCCGGCGCCCAGCGTGCGTGCGGCGTCGGCAATGTTGCGGCCCTGCATGAGGAAGATCACGCGCGTGGTGAGATAGACGTAAGGGTAGAGCACCGACGACAGCACGAAGGCGGCCCCGGGCGTCGTGCGTATGTCGGGAAACCAGTAGTCGCGGATGGTCTGGAAACCGAAGATGCTGCGCACCAGGCTTTGCACCGGACCCGTGTAGTGGAAGAACTCGCCGAAGGCATAGGCCGCCAGATAGGTGGGCACCGCAAGCGGCAACACCAGCGCCCAGGAGAGCGTCCGGCGCAGAGGGAAGTCAAAGCCCACCACCAGCCAGGCGCCGGCGACGCCGATGATGGAGGTGGCGGCTGCGACCATCGCCATGAGGTAGAGCGTGGTGAGGGCGGAGCCGGGCAGCACGTTCCTCGCCAGATGCGGCCAGTCCTCGCCGGTGCCGCTCAGCGCCACATAGGCGAGCGACAGGATCGGCAGCAGAACGCAGGCCGAAACGGCGAGCGCCAGAAGATGCGCGCCAGGATGCCGGTTGCGCCTCACGCGAAGCGGGGCCGGGCGTGGAGCCTGGTCCGGGATTGCGTCGTTGTTGCGCTCAAGAGCTGTCAATTCTTGCTCACGTTCGAAAACGGAAAAGCCGGACAGTGTCCGGCCCGGCTTTCCCGACAGTTATTTCAGAGCATGGTCCCGAAAAGTGGGAACCGGTTTTCGGAAAAGATCATGCTCCATCAAAGCTTCAGTTCGACGGGCCGTCGTCGAGCCCGACGCGGTCCACCATCTCGGAAGCCGCCTTGCGGTTCTGGGCGATTTCGATCAGCGGCAGCGTGTCGGCCTTGAGCTCGCCGAACTCCTTCACCACCGGCGAGGGCTCGAGGCCCGGCTCGACCGGATATTCAAAGTTCTTCTCGGCGTAGACCTGCTGCGCCTTGTGGCTCGACAGGAACTCGATGAGCTTGACGCCATTGTCGCGGTTCGGTGCGTATTTGGCGAGCGCGGCACCGGAGATGTTGACGTGGGTCAGGCCATTCTCCCAGGTCGGGAAGATGACGTTGATGGCGTTGCCCCACTCCTTCTCCTCCGGCTCCTTCTCGTTGGTCCGCATCAGGCCGACATAGTAGGTGTTGCCGATGGCGATGTCGCATTCGCCGGCCGCGATCGCCTTGGCCTGCGGACGGTCGCCGCCTTCCGGCTTGCGGGCGAGATTTGCCTTGAGGCCCTTCATCCATTCCTCGGCCTTTTCCGGACCCCAATGGGCGACGGCCGCGCCGAACAGTGCGAGGTTGTAGTCATGCTGGCCGGAGCGGATGCAGATCTTGCCCTTCCACTTCGGGTCGGCCAGATCGGCATAGGTGATGGCGGTGTCCTTCACGCGCTCCTTGGAGGCATAGACGACGCGGGCGCGCTTGGTGAGGCCGAACCAATGGCCTTCGGGATCACGATATTCCGGCCGGATGTTGGCGTTGACGGTGGCGTCGTCGAGCGGCTGGGTGATGCCCTTGTCCTTGGCCGTGGTGAGGCGCGCGATGTCGACGGTCATGATCACGTCGGCGGGCGAATTCTGGCCTTCGGCGAGGATGCGTTCTTCCAGGCCCTTGTCGAGGAACAACACCTCGGTCTTGATGCCGGTCTCAGCCGTGAACGCGTCGAGCACCGGCTGGATCAGCTCGGGCTGGCGATAGGTGTAGATGTTGACCGTACCATCCGCCAGCGCGGTGCCTGCGAACAGGGTGGCGAAGGCAAATGCGGCGTATCCGGCCAGCTTGGGCCGGGCGTTTCCAGTCGTCATGTCACTCTCCTGACCAGAGGGGTTCAAGGCCCCAGGGGACAATTTTTTGCTCGGCGCCTTAGGGAGCCGATCAACTTTTGGACCAGATAACGGATCAGATCAATCCAAACGCCAATGATTTCAATAGTTTAGAATTGTTCTAAAGTGGACAAAAGGAGGCAGCTTTTCAAGGGTTTGAAGGGCCAGCCGCTCCAAGTGATGTTTGGCGAGCGACATTTTGTCCGTTGATAAGCACCAGTCGCCGGCCGGAGAATTTTCCGGCAGGCCATCAGATTCAGTTGGACAGACGATTGAGCAGGCGCGGCAAGCGCCTGCGAGACAGATGCTTCCGACTTGCGACGGTCAGTCGGCCAACACCCTCGTCGACGGGAACGCAACCTCGACAAGCGTGCCTTCGCCCGGCGTCGAGGTGATGATGAAGCGGGCGCGGTTAGCTTCCACCATCGCCTTCGTCAGCGGCAGGCCGAGCCCGGTGCCGTCGCCGCGCGGACGCTTCAGCGAATTGATCTGCTTGAATGGCTTCAGGGCCTGCTCGATCTCGCCCTGCGTCATCCCGATGCCGGTATCGCGCACCCGCATGACGATGTCGCCGCTCGGCTCATAGGCCGTGGAGACGATGACCTGGCCACCGGCTTGCGTGTAGCGCACGGCATTCGACAGGATGTTGAGCGCGATCTGGCGCACGCTGCGCAGATCGGCCACCACATCGGGCAGCTTTGAAGCGAAGCTGGAGCGGATGATGACCCGCTCGCGATTGGCCTGCGGCTGCATCATGGCCACCGTTTCGGCGAGCGTGTCGTTGAGCGACACCGCCTCATAGGCCATTTCCTGCTGGCCGGCCTCGATCTTGGAAATGTCGAGCAGGTCGTTAACCAGGTCGAGCACATGGTTGCCCGAGCGCTTGATGTCGCGCAGGTAGTCGCGATAGCGATCGTTGGCGATAGGGCCGAACTTCTCGTCCACCATCAGCTCGGAAAAGCCGATGATGGCGTTGAGCGGCGTGCGGATCTCGTGGCTCACGCGGGCCAGGAAATCGGTCTTCTGCGAGGAGGCGCGCTCGGCCAGTGCGCGTGCCTGGGTAAGTTCTTCCTCGGCGCGCTTCCACTGGGTGATGTCGCGCACAACGGCGCAATAGCCGCTGTCGTTGGGCAGGCGGCCGATTGTCATGAACAGCGGGATGAAGCGTCCTTCGGCTTCGCGGCCGATCACCTCGCGGCCGTCATTGAGCACGCTGGCCACGCCGTGCTCGGCAAGGCCGTTCAGATAGTCGCGCACGGCACGCTGGCTTTCCATGGCAAACAGCGACACGAAAGGCTTTCCCGCCGCATCGTCACTGTCGATGGCAAAGAGTGCCTCCGCCGGCCGGCTGATCGACCGGATGGTGGCTTCCTTGTCGATCAGCACCACGCCGTCGGTCGCGGTGTCGATGATGGTGCGCATCTCGGCGATGCGGGCGTGAAGCTCCGCTTCGCTGGGCGCCTGGAGGGCGGACGCGGGTGCTTCCTCCTCGCCGGTGCGGCGAACCACCAGCATCAGCGCCTTGCGACCCTGCCACGGCACCGAGCGCAGCAGCGCTTCGATGGGGAATTCCAGCCCGTCGCCGGTGCGCAGCCTGAGATCGTGGTGAGGCGCCTCGGTGTCGTCGGCGTAGCTGTCGGCAAACAGCGCATCGAGCCCTCCGGCCGCGGCAAGCTGCTGGACCGAGCCATAGCCGGTGAGCGTCAGGAATTCCTCGTTGGCGTAATGCAGCACATCGCCCGAGTGGATCAGCACCGGCACCGGCAGCTTTTCGAGGATCGACGTGTCGCTCGGCAATCTATGGTCGCCGGGCGCAAAGGCCGACGGCAGAAAGCCTTCGCGCTTCAGTTCGGGAGCCGGCTGGACGGTTGGCTTGGCTTCGGCGGCATCCAATTCAGCTGCGGCGGTGGGAACTGCTTCCTCGACCGGCTTTTCATCGGCCGCCGCGATGGGCTCGACAGCCTTCTCTTCAGACGCCTGCGAGGCCTCGATGGACTCGGTGGCGGAAGGCGCTTGCTCGCCCGACGACGGCGCAGCTTCCGGCGACTTGGCCGAGGTGTCCGCCTCGGCGGTCTGCTGGCCATTGGTCTTGTTCTTGTCGCCGTTCTTCTTCAGGCGCTCGCCGATCTCGCGGAAGGCGCTGCGTTCGACCGGAGAGAGACCCTTTTCACCCGCCGGGCGATGCTCGGCCAGGCGGATCACCTTGTCACTGAAGCGGCGGTCAGGTCTGGGCTCGATGGCAAGTGCCGGAACCTCGCCCTGGAACGGGTCGGCCGCAGGCTTGTCCGCATCGACCTCGACCGGAAGGGTGGAGTGCCTTTCGACCTTCGGCATCGCGCTGCCCGGCACCAGCACCAGCCCGAGCTTTTCCGGGTCCGGCACGGCTTCCGCCCGTCGGGCGACGCCGAAGCCACGAAAACCTTCGAAATTGCGGTCGCGGCCATAGACGGGCAGGGCGGCGAGGTCGACCGGGACTTTTAGCTCCGTGCCCGCGAGCGGCCACAGCACGGACCGCCCCGACCAGGTGTCGCGGCGTTCGAGCAGGTCGGAAATCTCGCCCGACGGATCGAGCCCGAAGGCCATCGCGACATCGCGAAAACGCCGGCCGACGACGTCGGCGGCGTGCGTGCCCACCGCGTCGGCAAACTCCCTGGAAATCTCGCTGAAGCGCCCCTCGGCATCGGTGCGCCACACGAAGCGCACGGCGGGCAGGCTCCGGTCCGGCTTGAAGGTGGGTGCCGGCGCAGCAGTTGATGCCGTCGAGGGGGCAGGCGCCCTGGGAGCAGTTGTGTTCGGAGCTTCTTCCTCGGCGCTGAAATACCAGCGGTCGTGATGACCCGGCGTGGAATCGGCGGGCGGCTTGGGCGCAGCCGCGACGGCGTCCGGCTCGCTGGCCGATTCGGCAGTGGTTTTGTCTTCGTCGGATGCCGGCTCCTCGACCGGCGTCGCGACCATCTCGGCAGGCTCGACTGGCGTGGCTGACTCCGCCTCCTCGGCCGATGTGGCGACAAACTCTGCATGCTCGACTGTCGTCGTGATAGGCTGTGCGGGCTCAACCGTCGTCGCGGCTGGCTCCGCCGGCTCGATCTCCGGTTCTCCGGACTCGACCCGTGATTCTGCCAGCTCGATCTGCGGCACTTCCGCCTCGAGTTTAGGCTCCGTCGCTTCGCCAGCGGCCTCAGTCGATTCGACGGCCGTTGGCGGAGTGTCGTCTACGGTTGGCGAAACTTCGACCACGGGCTCGGCCTCGACAGGCTCGGCGGGCTTTGCCTCTTCCGCTGTAAGCTGGTCCTCGTCCACGACGATCAACAGGTGCCGCGCCGGCGAATCGGCCAGCCGTGCGATGCCGGCGGGCAGCAGACCCTTGCCGCTGCGAATCATGCGCTTGACCACGCGGTCGCGCGCCATGCCCACTTCGGCGGTGAGTTCCGACAGCGTCTGCGGCGCGATGCCCAGCGCCTCGAACCCTTCGGCGGCGGCTTCGATCACGCCGTCCTTGCCGACGAAGGCGGCGAACTGGCCGTGCCCGTCGAGCCCGCCAATGGCGCGCCCGGCAATGTCGCTTTCGCTACGGCCGCCGCCCTGAGCGGCCGGCACGGCAAGCAGGATCGCGTCTTCGCCGTCGGGCAGGACAAGCGCGCTCGCCAGGCAATTGACCGCAAGGCTGGTGATGCCGGAGGCCAGGCGGACCATAAGGCTGCGGTCGCGGCCGATATGCGGAAAGCCGCTCGTCGCCATGATCTGCCGGCGCGCGGCAATGGAAAGGCCCGGCTCCTCGCCAAGTGCCACCTCGATGTCCGGATAGCCGAGCAGGGCGGCACCCGGCCCGTTCGCCCAGATCACCTGGCCGAGATCCGTCGCAAGAATGACCAGCGCATCGCCGGCGGCGAAACGCTGTCTTACGTCGTCGAGGATCGCGACATCGATGAACGAATACGAGGCTGACGGCATGCGTTGCTAGACCTTCCCCGCGGAGACGGATTCCCCGCAGTTAACCCTTCGTTAATATCAAGCGGCCGGCTCAAACGTCCAGAAATCAACGCGTGTGGCGAGCGGAAACTCGGCTTTTGGTTAACGCGCCATGAGGCTCATGTTGCAGTGCAATATTTATGTTGCAATGCACAATGGGCTGACCTATATGGAGGACATGCATGAACAGACATTTCCTCTTTAAGGACTGTCCGCTGTAAAGGATCAAAATATGTCCAAGACTGCTACCAAGACTGCAGAATTTACAGAGAATGCCGAATTCCCGACCTTCGACGCCTCGAAGGCCACCGACCAGTTCCGCGCCTTTGCCGAAAAGGGCGTCGAGCAGTCGAAGGAAGCCTATGCCAAGCTGAAGACCGGCGCCGAGGAAGCCCAGAAGGCCCTCGAGACGACGTTCGAAACCGCCCGCACCGCCGGCGGCGACCTGTCGCTGAAGACGATTGCCACCCTGCGCGGCAATGCCGAGGCCGGCTTTGCGCATCTCGAAGCCCTGGTCGGCGCCAAGTCGCTGTCGGAGCTGTTCGAGCTGCAGACCGCCTTTCTGCGTCAGCGCTTCGAAATCGCCGTCGAGCAGGCCAAGGATTTCCAGGCCGTTTCGACCAAGGCCGCCGAGGACGTGACCAAGCCGTTCAAGGACGTCTTCCAGAAGACGCTGAAGGACCTCAAGGTCGCCTGATCGGCCCGATCGACCGAATACCCGATTGCGGAACCTCCTCCCTCCGCTTTCGGGCCAAAGCCAGCCTCCTCCCGCTGGCGATACATAGGAAAAGACCGGCTCCTCCTCCCGCCGGTCTTTTTCTTTTTTTGCGGGCGTTTTCCCCGGGTTTGCAGGCTTTTGGGGATATGTGGTCAAAATGACCCGGCAAACAGCGTTTAAACGTCTTGAAATGTCCGCCGTTTGTCCTTATTGGACGCGTCACCAGATGGCGTGCCGTTGTAGCTCAGATGGTTAGAGCGCCGGATTGTGGATCCGGAGGTCGCTGGTTCGATCCCAGCCAACGGTACCACCCCCCTTTTTCCAACAAGATCGACATCGTGACGACTGCCTGTGCCGGCGGGTCCGTTACATCATGCTCTTCGCCGCTCTTCTTGAAACGCATCGGCAGCTGCGAATCATGGCCAGTCCGACAGGTCAGCGAATCTGACTGCAGAGGCGCGTACCGGTCCGGTGGTCCGGTTCATTTTCGAGTTACCCCGTGGGCGCCGTCACAGGCGATTGTGAACTGTCCGCCCGGAACCACAGTGTGGATCACCTGTTGGCGCCGGTCGCGCTTTTGCGACGGACAGAAGAAGGAGCTCTCAAATGTTCATGAGAGTCTTGGCAGCTTCGGCGCTGACAGTCGCGCTGATGACGTCGGCATTTGCCGCTGGAGCCGGCGGTGGTGGCCACGGCACGGGCGCGGGCGGCGGGATGGGCGGACCATCGTCATCAAGTCCCGGTGGAACCTCCGGTGAAGACAATGGCAGCCCCGGCGTCGATCCGAACAGCACCGGCAGCATCAATGGAAATCAGGACAACACCAATAACGGAAAGACCAGCCCTTGCGGCCCTAATGCCCAAGGGACCATGCGGTCCAACAATGGCACCTACGGTAACTCGAACTCAGCAGAAAACGGCAACTGTTGAGCGGCCATAGCTGGCTTCCGTAACTGGCACCTCAAAATAAGGCCCGCCTCGGTTGACCGGGGCGGGCTTTCTTTGGGCCTGTCGCAATTCACTTGCAGGCAGAGAGTTCCTTCATTGCCCTCTCCGCATTTGCCTGGTTTGCATACATCTTGTTTCCGGCGTCCATCATCTTCTTGCCGTCGGGCTTGGAACTGACGACCGAGCATTTCTTTGTCGATGCATCCTTTGCAACCCAATATTCATTCGCTGCAAATGCGGGCATGCTGAAGGCGGCGACGAGTGAAGCCGCAAGCACAATTTTGCCAATCATGATTTCCTCCTTGGGATGCCCCTCGCGCTAGATCAGCTAGAGCGGCCATGATTTTCTTCAATCCGCCGAGCGGGGGAGCCCTTGCTTCCGATAGCAAAAGCCCGCCGTCTCGGCTGAAACGACGGGCTTGTTGCGGTGGCCCCCGCCACCAATGCGCCTAGTTGGAGCATACCAAACGCGACGCGCTGCTTTCGGTTCCATTAGAAAATGCAAAAATATCGTCGGCGGAGGTGTGGGGCGGAATGGCAGGAAGAGCAAGGCACTTCTGGATGTACCAGAAATACAACATTAGATGCACATTATATTAGAGAATTGAAATCTCATTTGCGCCCTGCCGGGCCGATGAACTAAGTATCGTTCCAGCTCAGGGGACGAAGATGATGGGAAAATTCATCATTGCACCGGCACTTTTTTTGTCTGGCATCAGTGGAGTTCAGGCCGCTGATGTGGTCGTTCAAGAGCCAGTGCCAAAATACAACTGGTCTGGCTTGTATGTCGGCGCAGAGGCTGGATATGCGTGGGGGAAATCAACCTACGATGAGCCAGACTTTAGCACTGCATACAACATGTACTATGATCCAAAAGGGGGATTTGGCGGGATCTATTTCGGCTATAATTGGCAGTTCGAAAACAATTTAGTGCTTGGTGGCGAAGCTGACTTCTACGGCGGCGACATCAAGGGCAGAAGCGACTATTACATAGATCATGTGCCGATAGGTGTTGGCGAAGTTTGGGGCGACGCCAAGCTGCGATGGGCCGGCAGCGTTCGGGCAAGACTTGGTTATGCGGTCGATCGCTTCCTGCCATACGTCGCTGGCGGCGTGGCGTTCGGTCAGCTTAAATTCGGGCACATGGATACATCGGCAAATTGGGAAGACGGCTGGGACAGATCCGAGACTCACACAGGCTGGACGATCGGCGGCGGCCTTGAATATGCGTTCACCGAAAACCTGATCGGCCGCCTCGAGTATCGCTATACCGACTTCGGCAAGAGGACTATTCCGTTAGACTATGAGAAAGATCTTCCTACGACCCACGTTAGTCTGAAGACAAACGATGTCCGTTTGGGCATCGCCTACAAATTCTGATCTGCAACGAGTCATGTTGGCCCCGGCGTCAGCTGGGACCTTTCCAAGGCTCAAAAATCAGGCTTGTTGCGCGGGCGTTTTGGAGGCGGGTTTCGCCTCTGCCTTATGGCTCGAACCGGCGTCGCTGCCGGGCGCAGCCCGCCACATGGCTCGTCTCGTCAGATATCTTTCGAGCGACATGGTAAGATCGGCTTCATTCGTCACGCCGTCCTGAAATTCGCGGGCGAGGAAGCTCGCGGCATCCTTGTCCATTCCCGACGCTGTTTCCGATTTGTGGAAGCCGGCCTGCGTCAGGACGCGCTCGATCTTGGCCATGTCGTCCGACGTAAGATATTGTTGGCTGTAACACATTGGGCTCTCCCTTCGGGTTTCTTGGTCCCCCAAAAACACTCGGCAATGCCCTCTGCTGCCGCGCGGGCAGAATGCACCTATCCAGACACAGGGTCCACCCTGAACGCGTTCACCTTGCGTTGAGGCCGGGGCTGCGATGCCGATGGCCGGCACATGCAAAAAGCCCCGCGCTTGGCGCGGGGCTTTGTTTGTAATGCTTCATTTCCGGCGGCAGCCGGTAACGCGTTCGTCAGTCGATGTCGAAGGACACGCCCTGCGCCAGCGGCAGCGCATTGGAATAGTTCACCGTGTTGGTGGCACGGCGCATATAGGCCTTCCAGGCGTCCGAGCCGGATTCGCGGCCGCCGCCGGTTTCCTTCTCGCCGCCGAACGCCCCGCCGATCTCGGCGCCCGAGGTGCCGATATTGACGTTGGCGATGCCGCAGTCGGAGCCGTCGGCGCTGAGGAAGCGCTCGGATTCCTGGATATCGCGGGTGAAGATCGAGGAAGAGAGGCCGGCGCCGACGGCGTTGTGCTGGGCGAGCACCTCGTCGAAGTCGCTGTACTTCATCACATAGAGGATCGGCGCAAAGGTTTCTTCGAGCACGGGGCCGACCTGGCCCGGCATCTCGACCAGCGCCGGACGGACGTAGTAGGCCGCGTCATGGCCGTTTTCGACGCGCGCGCCGCCAGTCACCTTGCCGCCATTGGCCCCGGCCGCCTGCAGCGCCTTCTGCATGTTGTCGTAGGCCGGCTTGTCGATCAGTGGGCCGACCAGCGCGCTGGTTTCCAGCGGGCTGCCAACCGAGACGCTCTCATAGGCCTTCTTCAGACGAGGAACGATGGCGTCGTAGACGCTTTCATGCACGAAGAGGCGGCGCAGCGTGGTGCAGCGCTGGCCGGCCGTGCCCATGGCGCCGAAGGCGATGGCGCGGAGCGCCATGTCGAGATCGGCGGACGGGCAGACGATACCGGCATTGTTGCCGCCGAGCTCCAGAACGGCGCGGGCAAAGCGCCTGGCAAGGCGCGGACCGACCTCGCGGCCCATGCGGGTCGAGCCGGTGGCAGAGACCAGCGGCACCTTCGGGTTGTCGACGAGCGCTTCGCCGATGGCGCGGTCGCCGATGAGCACCTTGAGCAGGCCGGCGGGTGCATCGGCGCCGAAGCGTTTTACCGCACGGGCAAAGATCGCCTCGCAGGCAAGTGCGGTCAGCGGGGTCTTTTCAGAAGGCTTCCAGACGACCGAGTCGCCGCAGACGAGCGCCAGCGCCGCATTCCAGGACCACACGGCAACCGGGAAGTTGAACGCCGAAATGACGCCGACGACGCCCAGCGGGTGCCAGGTTTCCATCATGCGGTGGCCGGGGCGTTCGGTCGCGATGGTGAGGCCGTAGAGCTGGCGCGAAAGGCCGACCGCGAAGTCGCAGATGTCGATCATTTCCTGCACTTCGCCGAGGCCTTCCGACGGGATCTTGCCGACCTCGATGGAGACCAGACGGCCGAGATCGGCCTTGGCGGCGCGCAGTTCCTCGCCGAGCAGGCGCACCAGTTCGCCGCGCTTGGGCGCCGGCACCAGCCGCCAGGCCTTGAAGGCTTCATGGGCCTGCTCGATGGCCTGGTTGGCCTCGGCGGACGACATCGACTTCAGCGCGGCGATTTTCTCGCCGGTGACCGGGCTGTGGACCGGAAGGTCGCCGCCCACGATGCTGTCGGTGTTCACGCCAAGCCTTCCAAGAAGGGCCGCAGTTTCCTTGGTGATGTCCATGTGCAGTCTCTTTTCCAGTGTTCCGGTTTTGCGGGGCATGGCGACGACCCCTCGGCGGTCGTCGGCCCCATTCTTATGGGATGTGCAGTGTTACCCGTTCCGGCCTTTCGGCCGCAACCTGAAAGTCATGAAGCAGCCGTTCCTAGAACAGCGAGCCCTGCGTCCCGGGGTCTTTCGGCTTCGCCGCCTTGGCCTGCGGCTTTGGGCGGTGCGTGCCTTCGGTGGCAATCACGCCGACCGTTCCGTCCGCGAAGCGCAACGAAAGCGCGTCGTGCGGCGCCACTTCGGCCGCGCGCTTCACCAGCGCGCCCTCGGCGTCCGTTACCAGGGCGAAACCGCGGTCGAGGATCGACTGATGCGACAGCGTCGCAAGCAGCCTCTCGGCCTGGTTTACGCGGCCGCGCAGTCGCTCGAGCCGCAAAATCGTCGCGTGGTCGAGGCGGCGTTGCAGGGCAGTGAGCGCGTCAGCGGATTGCTTCTGCCGACGCAGCAGCGGCTGCGGGCCGAAGCGCTGCGCTGCGCGTTCGAGCCTGAGCCGCCGCTCGCGCAATATGGCGCGCAACGCGGCAAAGGCGCGGGCCATGTCGCGGTCGGTGATGCGCCGCGTCTCGGCCATGCGCCACTCGAGCGTGGCCGGCGACAGGCGGACCGCGAGGAAGCGCGCGCGCTTGCGCTCGGTGCCGACGATGATCGCGCGGCCGAGGCGGCTGGTCACTTCGTCGAAGTGGCGGCGCGGCAGGGCAAGCAGCTGGTCGGGCGTCGGCAAGGCGCGGGACGCCGCGCGCAGCGATTGCCGCTTGCGATCGAAATGGCGCGTCATGCAGCCCTTGAGCCGGGCGCCGAGATTGGCAAGGGTGGCTTCGAGGTCGGCCTTCACGGGGACTGCGATTTCGGCCGCACCCGTCGGGGTCGGCGCGCGCACGTCGGCCACGAAATCCACCAGCGTCCAATCGGTCTCGTGGCCGACTGCGGAGATGACGGGAATGTCGGAGGCGGCGACGGCGCGCGCAAGCGCCTCGTCGTTGAAGCCCCAAAGGTCTTCGAGGCTGCCGCCGCCGCGCGCGACGATCAGAAGGTCCGGCCGCTTCACCGGACCGTCATGCGGCAGCGCGTTAAAACCTTGCACGGCGGCCGTCACCTCGGCGCCCGAGGTTTCGCCCTGCACGCGCACCGGCCACAGCACGACATGCAACGGGAAACGGTCGGTGATGCGGTGGATGATATCGCGGATCACCGCACCAGTCGGCGAGGTGATGACGCCCAGCACCAGCGGCATATAGGGCAGGGGGCGCTTGCGCGCCGCCTCGAACAGACCCTCAGCGGCCAGCCTGCGCTTGCGCTCTTCCAAAAGCGCCATCAGCGCGCCGGCGCCGGCAGGCTCCAGATTGTCGATGACGATCTGGTATTTCGAGGAGCCGGGATAGGTGGTGAGCTTGCCTGTGGCGATGACTTCCATGCCCTCTTCGGGGCGGAACTTCAGGCGGCTCATCGTGGTCTTCCACACCACCGCCTCGATGCGGGCGCGGTCATCCTTCAGACTGAAATAGGCATGGCCGGAGGAGTGCGGGCCGCGATAGCCAGAGATCTCGCCGCGCACGCGCACATGGCCGAACTGGTCCTCGATCGCCCGCTTCAGGGCGCCGGAAATCTCGCTCACCGTATATTCGGCTACGTTGGCCTTCGGCTGGGGCGCATTCGATTCGGAGAAGAAGTCGCTCATGGCGCGATTGGTGCGCGCCCGCTGGCCGGGGGTCAAGCCCGTAGGGCCGTAACATCACAAGTGCTCATAGGTCGATCAGAAGAATTGGATGGACCGTTTTGGGGCATGGGCGTAGGCCATGCGCATGAACGCACGGACTGAAATCATCGCATCCTCCTCCATGCCGGTGTCTGTCGACCGGCCTTTCCAGCCGATCGACTACGGGCTCTATGCGCTGACCGTGCTGTCGTGGAGCGTGTCGTGGTTCGCCATCTCGCTGCAGGTTGGGGCGGGCGTGTCGCCCGAGGTCAACCTCGTCTGGCGTTTTGCCATCGCCACCGTGCTGATGTTTGCCTGGGTGGTGCTGAGCGGCCGTCAGCTGCGCTTTCCGCTTGCCGATCATCTGCGCTTCGTGGCGATGGGTGTGCTGATCTTCTCGTCCAACTTCCTCTTCTTCTACTATGGCGCGACCTATCTGGTCAGCGGCCTGCTGTCGGTGGTGTTTTCGCTGGCTTCGGTGATCAACATGCTGCTTGGCGCAGTGGTTATGCGCGAGCGGCCGGCGCCGAAGATTTTGCTCGGCGGCTTGATGGGTTTTGGCGGTATCGCGCTGATGTTCTTCCCCGAAATCGCGGCGCACGGCCTGTCCGGCAACACGCTGACCGGGCTTCTGCTTTGCATCTGCGGCACTTTCAGCTTCTGCCTCGGCAATCTGGTTTCGGCCTCAAACCAGAAGCGCGGACTGCCGCTCATCTCCACCAGCGCCTGGGGCATGCTCTACGGCACGATCTGGGCGACGTTCCTCGCTTTGCTGATGGGAAAGCCGTTCATCATCGCCATGACGGTCCCTTATCTCTCCTCGCTGGTGTTCCTGGCGGTCATCTCGACCGTGATCGCCTTTGCCGCCTATCTGACGCTGCTTGGCCGCATCGGCGCGGCGCGTGCGGGCTATGCCACGGTCATGTTCCCGATCTTCGCGCTTCTGGTCTCGACGGTGTTCGAAGGCTACGTCTGGACCCTTTATGCCATCCTCGGGCTTTTGCTGGTCGCGCTGGGGAACGTGCTGGTCATTCGCGGCGGAAAGCGGTAGCGCTGGAAAAATAATTTCCTAGCCCCCGGGAGTACCGTTGATGAAAGCCGTCCTGTTCGAACATTTCCGCGAACCGCCGAGCATCCGCAACGTTCCCGACCCGACGCCATCGACCGATGGCGTGGTCATCAAGGTCGAGGCGACCGGCCTTTGCCGCAGCGACTGGCACGGCTGGATGGGACACGATTCCGATATCGTGCTGCCGCATGTGCCCGGTCATGAACTGGCCGGTACGATCCAGGCCGTGGGCCGCCAGGTCACGCAATGGCGCGTGGGCGACCGCGTGACGGTGCCTTTCGTCGGCGGCTGCGGCCATTGCCACGAGTGCAATTCCGGCAATCACCAGGTCTGCGAGGAGCAGTTCCAGCCGGGCTTCACCGCCTGGGGCTCGTTCGCCGAATATGTCGGGATCGACTATGCCGATACCAATCTGGTGCGCCTGCCCGATGAGCTGGATTTCGCAACTGCCGCGAGCCTCGGCTGCCGCTTCGTCACCTCGTTCCGCGCCATCGTCGACCAGGCCAGGGTGCTGCCGGGCGAGTGGGTTGCCGTGCATGGCTGCGGCGGCGTCGGCCTGTCGGCAATCATGATCGCCACGGCCATGGGCGCCAATGTCATCGCCGTCGACATTACCAACGACAAGCTCGACTTCGCCCGCGAGCTCGGTGCGGTTCACACGGTCAATGGCGCCAGGGAAGACGTCGTCCAGGCGGTCCGCGAACTCACCAAGGGCGGCGTGCATGTGTCGATCGATGCGCTCGGCCATCCTTCGACCTGCTTCAACTCCATCGCAAACCTGCGCCGGCGCGGGCGCCATGTGCAGGTTGGCCTGATGCTGGGCGACCACGCCACGCCGAAGATCCCGATGGACAAGGTGATCGCCCATGAGCTGGTGATCCTGGGCAGCCACGGCATGCAGGCCTTCCGATACAAGGCGCTGATGGACATGCTGGAAACCGGCAAGCTGGCGCCGCAGAAGCTGATCCGCAAGCGCCTCAGCCTGGAGGACGCGCCGGCGGCACTGATGCTGATGGACCGTTTTGACGGCACCGGCATCAGCGTGATCGACAGGTTCTAAAAGTTCTTGTCTCGAGGAGGCCGGCTATACGGCCTCCCTCAGGCGAACGCGCCCTTACCAGCCGGGCAGAATGTGGCCCGGCTTCAGCCGCTTGCCGCGCGAGGCTGCGAAACCGGCGAAATCGAAGGTGCCCGTTTCCTCGACCGGCGGGCGCGAAATGTTGTCGAGGCTTTCTGCGATGTGACGCGCCAGCGCTTCGACGATGTCGGCGCTGGCGGTGTGGCCGCGCATGATACCGATCTTGCAGTCGGGCAGGGCACCAAAACCGTCGGCCTCGCCAAGCACGCGCATGCCGGGCCTGAGCGCGCATTCGGGCAGCACCGAGATCGCCAGCCCGGACAGGACCGCAGCGGTGATGACGGTCGCCGACCAGCTTGAAAAGAGAATGCGGTAGTCGCGCTGCATGCGGTCCAGGACATCGGTGGCCGCGCGCCGCCAGATGCAGGTCGGGCGGCCGAAAGCCACGGGCAGGATTTCCTGCTCATGGGCGGCATGGTTGGCCGATGTGACCCACAGCAGCGGCTCGCGCCGCACCACTTCCGACTGGCCTTTCATGTCGTCATGCGTGACCAGCGCAAGGTCGAGATGCCCGCGCTTGATGTGCTCGACGAGGTTGAAAGTCGGCTCGCAGATCACCGTCAGCTCGACGCGCGGATTGGAGCGGGCGAAGCGGGCCATGATTTCGGGCAGGAAGCGATCGGCATAGTCGTCGGGCGTGCCGATGCGGATGGTGCCTTCGAGCCGCCGGTCGTCGAAGGCGGCAAGCGTCTCGCGGTTGAGGTGGATCAGCCGCCGCGCATAGGAAAGCAGGCGTTCGCCTTCCTCGGTCAGCTTGTTGTTGCGCCCGTCCTTTTCGAACAGCGGCTTGCCGATGCGTTCCTCAAGCCGCCGCATCTGCATGGATACGGCCGATTGCGTGCGGTGTACCTCCTCGGCGGCCCGGGTGAAGCTGCCGGTGTCGGCTATCATGATGAAGGTTTGCAACTGGTCGAGGTCGAGCGGCGCGGACATGGCGACATCCATCATCGAGTTTGATGGTAAAGATTAAAAACATTCGTTGGATTAATCAATACAACCCAGGCACACTCTCAAACGTCTACAGGTAGCAAAGAAGAACGCCGGCGAGACGCCGCGACGCGCACCATGCGCCGTCGCGTCGGGCGGTTTTTCTGCGCGCTGATTTTCGCGGAGAAGTGTCATGATCACGTTCGAACACGCCCCCCAGTCGATTGAGCTTGCCGCGCGGCCGGCTTTCGCCGCACGCGTGCTGAACCTCGTGGCCAACACTTACCGCATCTGGAAAAATCGACGCGATTTCTATCGCCTTGGAGAAATGACTGATACCGAACTGGCCGATATCGGCCTGACCCGGTCTGATCTATATGGCGTAACGGATCTGTCGTTCGGCTCCGACCCCACCAGGCGCCTTGGATCGATCGCGCGCGCCCGCGCCGAGACGATCGAGGAACTGGCCCGTCGGGTCGCTTGAGTTTCTGCAGGCTTCCCACTCCCGCCGGTCATCCCCCCGGCTTGCCTGCACGCTGCCCGGTCCTTGCGGACCGGGCTTTTTCTTTTCGCCTACTTGCTCATGCCCTTGGTGAACTGCTCGAAGATCGATTCGACGCTTTTCTGGTATTCGTCGCGCTGCTTTGCGCCGGCTTCGAAGATCTTGCCGAACATATCGTCATAAGGATTGCGCGGGCGGCCGCTCGGATTGACTTGCGGTTCGGGTTCCGGCTGGGCGGTGTGGCCGCCGCCGAACATCTGCTCCAGCATCTTGCCGAACGGGTTGTCGCTGGGCGCAGCCTGGGCCGGGCCGGATTGCTTCGCCGCGCCGCCGAACATGCCTTCGAGGAGTTGTCCAAACGGGTTCTCACCCGCAGATGAATGCTCCTGCCGGCCGGCGCCGCCGCCGAAAAAACTGTCCAGAATCTGCCCGAACGGATTGTCGGCATGGCTCGTCGTCTGCGCCTGCTGAGGCGCGGTGCCGGGCATCATGCCGCTCTGGCGCATCATCTGCTCGAACATCTGGGCAAAGGGATTTTCGGCCGCCGAGCCCTGCGTCGTGCCGGTCGATTGCCGGAACAGCCCGCCCATGATCATCGAGGCCATGACCGGCAGCATCTGCTTCAGGATTTCCTGGCTGACGCCGCTGGCGGCCGCCGCATTGGCGGCGACGGCTTTCGAGAGGTCTTTCGAGCCGAACAGATGGCCCAAAATGCCGTTGCCCTCCGCCATGCCGGCGGCCGTGAAGGCGTTCGCCGGATCGTCGAAATACTTGGCGTGCTGGCCGCTCGTCATGGCCTGCAGGAAGGCGCCTATCCCATAGGGATCGGAGGTGTTCTGCTTCAAGCCTTGCGAGAAGGCCGGCAGCAGCGCTTCGACGGCTGCCTGCGTCTGCTGCATCGAAAGGTTGAACTGCCGCGCCAGCGCCTCCATGCCGCTGCCGTTCTGGGAATTGTTCAGCAAGTCGAACAGTGAAGCCATGGCCGATCCTCCTCGAAGCAATTGCTGCGAGGGAGCCTAGCCCAAAGCCAGATGGCCGCCTACCGGATTGTTAGAGGCGCGGCTGTCTGTCCAGCCGCAAGTCCTCAGTACGCGTATTCAAGGAAGACCGGCTCGATCGAATCGCCCCAGCGCGTGTGATAGGCCGTGACCATTTCCTGCGCGCTGGTGGTACCGCGGGCTACGACTTCGTCGAGCGTGGACAGGAAATTGGTTTCGTCGAAGCCGTCGCGGTTCAGCCGCTTGCGGTTCTTCAGGCCCATGCGCGAGATCGCCAGAACGTCGCGCGCAACGTCGCGCAGCGTCGTGTTGCGGAACAGGGTGGCGATGGCCTCGGCCGGCACCGCATTGCGCATGGCCAGCACTTCCTCATAGCTCCAGTCGGCGGTCAGCGCCTCGGCGGCGTCGAGCGCCTCCTCGTCATAGAGCAGGCCGACCCAGAAGGCGGGCAGGGCGCAGATGCGCCGCCACGGACCGCCATCGGCGCCGCGCATTTCAAGGAAGCGCTTCAGGCGCACGTCGGGAAACAGCGTCGACAGGTGGTTGGCCCAGTCGCCGATGGTGGGCATGCCGTCCGTGACCTCGTCGCGCGCAGCACCAGCCATGAACTGGCGGAAGGTCATGTGCGTCATGTCGTGGTAGCGGCCGTCGCGGATGACGAAATACATCGGCACGTCCAGCGCCCATTCGACATAGTCGGCAAAGCCGAAATCGGGCGAGAAGCAGAAGGGCAGCAGGCCGGAGCGCTGGTTGTCGGTGTCCTTCCAGATCTCGCCGCGCCAGCTCTGCAGCCCATTGGGCTTGCCGTCTGTGAAGGGCGAGTTGGCGAAAAGCGCGGTGGCCAGCGGCTGCAGCTTGAGCGACACCTGCATCTTGCGACGCATGTCGGTCTCGGACGAGAAGTCGAGATTAACCTGGATCGTGCAGGTGCGGTACATCATGTCGAGGCCCTGGGTGCCGACCTTCGGCATGTAGGCGGTCATGATGTCGTAGCGCGACTTGGGCATGCGCGGCGTTTCGGAAAGCTTCCACTTGGGGCTGCCGCCGAGGCCGAGGAATCGGATGCCGAGCGGTTCGGCGATCTCGCGCAACTGCGCCAGATGCGCGTTGCCCTCGCGGCAGGTCTGGTGGATGGTTTCGACCGGCGCGCCGGAAAGCTCGAACTGCCCGCCCGGCTCCAGCGAGATCGCGCCCTGGCCGGTCGGCTCGACCAGGCCGATGATGCGGCCCTCATCGAGGATGGGTTCCCAGCCGAGCGTACGCTGCATGCCTTCCAGCAATGCGCGAATCCCGCGATCGCCGCCGTAGGGGACGGGCGCATTGCCGTCGACATAGAACGGGAACTTTTCGTGCTCGGTGCCGATGCGCCATTTTTCGCGCGGCTTGTTACCCTCGGCGAGATACGCGACGAGTTCGTCCATGCTCTCGATGGGTCGGAAGTCGGTGGTGTCGCGCGCCATTATCTACCCTCTCGCCAACGTTGGCGCTTGATGGACGGAATTGTATCGCGCGATCAAGCAAAAAATCCTGACACCATGTTCAAGACAATTTGCATCAGCGGAATGACGTTCTTCTACCAATCGCCGATTGTGGCCTGCACAAGCGCGAGTGCGGCGACGGCCGCCGTGTCGGCGCGCAGGATGCGGGGCCCGAGCGGAATGGCGGTGACGAAGGGCAGGGCGTAGAGCTGCTTGCGCTCGTCTTCGGAAAAACCGCCTTCAGGGCCGATGATCAGGCCAAGCTTGCGCTCGGCAATAGCCTGCAAGGCGGGCAGCGGATTGTTGGTCTCCGAGCTCTCGTCGCAGAAGATCAGCCGCCGTTCCTTGTCCCAGCCGGCCAACAGATTCGAAAACTTCTGCGCCTCGCGCACCTCGGGCAAGGCGAGGATGCCGCACTGTTCCGCTGCCTCCTCGACATTGGAGCGCAGCCGCTCGATGCCGGGCTTGACGATCTGCGTGTGCTGGGTGAGCACGGGCTGCAGCACGCCGGCGCCCATCTCCACGGCCTTCTGCACGAGATAATCGAGCCGGCCCTGTTTCAGCGGCGCGAAGCAGTAGATGAGATCGGGTTGCGGCGATTGCGGCCGCGTCAGCTCCACTACCCGCAGCCGCACCGACTTCTTGGTCTTGGCCTCGATTCGCGCCAGCCACTCGCCGTCACGCCCGTTGAAGATCAGGATTTCCGCGCCCTCGCTGAGGCGCAGAACATGGCTGAGATAGTGGCTCTGTTCCGGGCTCGCCTCGAGCGAGGCGTCAGCGGAAAGGTCCTGCGGCACGAACAGCCGCTGCATTTTGTAATTGGCGCGCATGAGAGGATGAATGCGGGAGAGGGCGTTTGCGGTCAAGTCTCGATGCTCGGATGCCAGGCAGGTTCGTAGCCTGCGCGCAGAACGGCAATCGTGGTTGGAGGTGTAAGCAGCGAGAATTCGCCGCCCGCACCGTCCGCAAGACCCGGGCTCGACTGGTATCCGCCGAACGACCATCGCCACATCTTGCCGCCCTTGATCGCAAAGGCGTCGCCTCCTTGGGCCACCATTGCGCCGTCCGGCAGTGCGGCCAGTTCGGATTGGCCGAGCCTGATGCGTTGTCCGCCCGAGGCCAACCGCTCGGCGTGCAATCGTGAATCGATGTCATAAACCTTCGGCTCATCGATGGCGAAAGTTGCGCCGAAGCGGGCGGCGAAATCCTGCGCCCGCTGCCTGCGGCAGTAGAAGCAGGGGCGATGGCCGGCAGCCAGGCCGGTCACTTCGTCCAGGAAAAACAGTTCGGTCCAGCCCGCGCCGCCGCTTGGGGCGTTGCGCCCCATGACCTCGCGGTGTCGTCCGCGAAATTCGCAGACGCAGATCAGCCACGCCCGGGTCGACCAGCGGCGCCTGAGCAGCGTCTTCGTGTCCGGATCGTGGATGACGCCGCGGTTTCCCGTAAAAAGGCCGCGCGCCGCAACTGCCTGGATCTCGCCAAAGGGATCGACGCGGTTCTGCAGTGGCATATCCAATCTCTCTTTCAGGCAGCTGGTCCGCATGATAACGCTCGCAGCGGTTCTGTCATGCTGGGAAAGGTTTTTCGATGCGGGTGCTGGTCGTCCAGAATTTCGACAATACCGGGCTTGGGCAGGTGGGCACGGCGCTGGCCGAGGCGGGTGCCGAGATCGACCTGCGCAACGCGCATCTGGGCGACGCCTTGCCGGAGAATGCCGACGAGCATGACGCCATCGTCGTGCTTGGTGGCGGGCAGAATGCGCTGGCCGACGAGGAATATCCCTATATCCCGGCACTTCTCGGTCTGCTTCGCGATTTCGAGGCGAAGGACCGTTCAATGCTCGGCATCTGCCTTGGCAGCCAGCTCATGGCGCGCGCCTTTGGCGGCGACAATCTGATCGGCGCGGCGCCGGAATTCGGCTGGCGCCAGATCGCGGTCACCGACGACGCAGCCAAGGATCCGGTTTTCGGCGCGCTGCCCGAAAGCTTCCCGGCCTTCCAGTGGCATGACGATACCTTCACGCTGCCGGAAGGCGCGGTGCATCTGGCCACCAATCCGGCGGCACGGAATCAGGCATACCGCGTCGGCCGCGCCGCCTACGGCTTCCAGTTCCATTTCGAGGCCGACCAGCCGCTGGTCCGGCGATGGAACGCCCTGTTTCCGGACCTGCTGCGCGAGCGGCAGCCGGGCTGGCTGGAGCGCTTCGAGGACGAGGCGACCGCCCATGGCGACAAGGCCGACGAGATCGGCTTGACGCTGGCGCGCAACTGGGTCGCCACGATCTGATTTTCTCGCCGCGGCGGGGCACCTTTTGATGGGTTTCCTGTTTCCGATCAGCAAGTTGTGATCGACACTCCGTCGACGTCGCTGGCCCGCGCGCTACCTGCCTCAGTGGCATAAATGGCACGCCGCCAAACTTACCGGCGAGCCGGTGTCAAAGACACTGGCCACCCGCAGGTGGCGCGACTAGAAGGCGTCAAAACTCAACGAATGTGGATTCACTGGCCAGCAGGGAACGCCCTGCGGCGGGCAACGCATTCGTAATAAATTTTATGCAAAATTGCCGAAGGCCCTAACCGAGATGACCACTTTGAAAGCCGCGCTCCTGTCCTTCGCCATGCTCTCCGCCATCGCGCTCTGCGGCTTTGGCATCTACGCAGCAGACGCATCGAGCGATCATGCCGTTTACGACGGCTACGGCGTCGGCGCCGCCAACCACTAGAGCGGCGGTCATCCTGACGGATGCCCTTGTTCCGCTCTATCTCATTGATTTAGCCGCATTTGTGTCACGCCAAGCGTTTCCGCTTGGCTGCAAAATGCTTTAATCCTTGTCGCTGACCGACAGGATGCGCTTGTCCAGTCCGTCGATGACGAGCGCAGTCAGCACGCCCGACCTGTGGGCCTGCGTATCTACATTGACCCGATTGGCCAGCACTTCCGGTTCCGGATGCGGCGTGTGGCCGTGCACGATCACCTTGGGATGAGGGTAGGCATAGTGCAGGAACTCGTCGCGAATCCATGTCAGATCGCGCGGGTTCTGCCGTTCCAGCGGAACGCCCGGCCGGATTCCGGCGTGGCAAAAGTAGAAATCCCCGAAACTTGCCCAATAGCCGAGGCCGTTGAGGAATCCGACATGGCTCTCGGGCACGGCGCGGCGTAGCGCGGCGGCGCTGCTGGCAAGCGCCGCCGGACCGCCGAAGTCGAGCATGACACCGTAGGAAAGTGCGGTCATGTCGCCGCCATTGTTGGCAAACAGGCCGGTGGGCGTCGGATGGGCCAGGAAGTCGAGAAAGCCGTGATCGTGATTGCCGGCCAGCGCGATCATCCGCTCGTCGCGCCTTGTGGCATCGAGCAGCGTGTCGAGCACGCCTCTCGAAGCCGGGCCGCGGTCGACATAGTCGCCGAGATGGATGACCCGCCAGTCGTCGGGCTGCTCGGCCACCAGTTCTGAATTGATGCGGGCATGCATCCTTTCGAGCAGGTCGAGGCGGCCGTGAACGTCCCCGATGGCATAGATGCGGATGCCGTCGGGGCCGGAAGCTTCAAGGAAATGCATGCCCTGCTTCGTCAATCTCTCACCCTGATTTCAAGAGCCGGCACTACCGATAGAGCATATCCGGCCCGACATCCGCAATCGTGCGCTTGCCGCAAAGCGCGAGCGTGACATCCGCTTCTTTGCGGATGATCTCCAGCGCCTTGGTCACGCCCTGCTTGCCCATCGCGCCAAGTCCGTAAAGGAACGGCCTACCGATATAGGTTCCCTTGGCGCCGAGGCACAGGGCCTTCAGCACATCCTGGCCGGAGCGAATGCCGCCATCCATGTGCACTTCGATCTTGTCGCCCACTGCTTCGACGATCTCGGGCAGCGCGGAGATGGAGGAGGGGGCGCCGTCGAGCTGGCGGCCGCCATGGTTGGAGACGATGATTGCGTCGGCGCCGGTCTTGGCGGCCATGATGGCGTCTTCCTTGTCGAGGATGCCCTTCAGGATCAGCTTGCCGCCCCAGCGCTCCTTGATCCACTCCACGTCCTTCCACGACAGCTGCGGGTCGAACTGCTCGGACGTCCAGGACGCGAGAGAGGCGAGGTCGCCCACGCTCTTGGCGTGGCCGACGATGTTGCGGAAGGTGCGGCGCTGCGTGCCCAGCATGCCCAGGCACCAACGCGGCCGGATGGCCATGTCGATGATGTTCTTGGGCGTCATCTTCGGCGGGGCCGACAGGCCGTTGCGAATGTCCTTGTGGCGCTGGGCGAGGATCTGCAGGTCGAGCGTCAGCACCAGGGCCGAGCATTTTGCCGCCTTGGCCCGGTCGATGAGGTTGATGACAAAATCCTTGTCGCGCATGACATAGAGCTGAAACCAGAACGGCTTCTTGGTGTTTTCGGCGACGTCCTCGATAGAGCAGATGCTCATCGTCGACAGCGTGAATGGCACGCCGAACTCCTCGGCCGCCTGTGCGGCGAGGATCTCGCCATCGGCATGCTGCATGCCGGCGCTGCCGGTAGGCGCCAGTGCCACGGGCATCGACACCTTCTGGCCGATCATGGTGCTTTCGAGCGAGCGGTTGGTCATGTCGACCAGCACGCGCTGGCGGAATTTGATCTTGGAAAAATCCTGTTCGTTGGCGCGGTAGGTGCTTTCGGTCCAGGCGCCGGAATCGGCGTAGTCGAAGAACATCGTCGGCACGCGCCGCCGGGCAAGGTTTTTCAGGTCGTTGATCTCTAGGATTTCAGCCATGAGTTCTCTTTCAATTTGATCGGCGGCGGGCGTCCCGCGCCGACGGTTCAAGCGGTTCGTTTAAAGGCAATTGCGTTTCTGCTGCCGATCGGCGGGGCATCGAGCATGCCGGCCAGGACCTCGGCGACATGCCGCACTTCGATGTTCGAGCCCTCGCGCCGCAGCCTGCCGGCCATGTCCATCAGGCAGCCGAGATCGCCGGCAAGAAGCAGTCGGACGTCAGTTGCCTTGACGTTGTCGGTCTTGCTTCTGGCGATGGGCGCCGAAGATGCGGGATGACGCACGCAGGAGCCGCAGCACATTTCAGGCGCGCGCATCTCGATCAGGTCGAGGCCTTCGACCGATTTCAGCAGCGCGCGGGGCTGGCCCTGCACGCCGAGTTCGCGCAGGCCCGCGCAGGCATCATGGTAGGTCACGACGCCGTCGAAGCGTGCCGGACTGCTTTTCTGCCCAAGCACGTCGACGAGAAAGCTCGTCAGCTCATGCACCTTGGCGGCAAGGTTTCTGGCGCGCGCGGCCCAGCCAGGTTGGTCCGCGAGAAGGGCAGGGTAATGCACCTTGAGCATACCGGCGCATGTACCGGACGGCGCCACGACGTAGTCGAATTCCTCGAAGGCTTCGATGGTGTTTTGAGCCGCCAGCACGGCCTCTGCGCGGTCGCCGGAATTGTGGGCCGGCTGGCCGCAACAGGTCTGCGCCACAGGCACTTCGACCGAGCAGCCCGCGTCCTGCAGCAATTTCGCCGCGGCAAAGCCGACCGAAGGCCTGAACAGGTCGACCAGGCAGGTCACGAAGAGACCGACCCGGGGCGCTGTTTCTTCTGGTTCGAAGCTTGCCGCCATCGTCTTCAGGTTACCTGTCCGTTCCGCTTCGCCGCGAGCCGTCTTCGGAACGTTGACGCAGCCTGAGTTTCGACACCCTTTGCCATTCGCCGGTGCGTTCGGCCTCCGCCATCGACCGCTCGACATAGGTGATGTGGTCCATTGCGGCGCGGCGCGCTTCCGCCGGCTTGCCGCCCACGACGGCCTTATAGATGGCCCGGTGCTGCACCAAAAGGTCTTCGCGCGCACCGGGCAGGGTGAAAACCAACAGGCGGTTTTGGAAAACGCCGTCGGACAGCAGCCGGTAGCACGAGCGCAGCGTGTGCAGCAGGATGATGTTGTGCGCGCATTCGCCGACGGCGTGGTGGAACTCGACGTCGATTTTCGCCTCTTCCTCGAAATCGTCGCCGCGTTGGTGCGCGGCTTCCATGCGCTCCATGACGCGGTCCAGAAAAGCGCGGTCGTCGGCGGTGGCGCGCCGCGCGGCATATTCGGCCGCGATGCCCTCGATCTCGCGGCGATATTCGAGATAGTCCGCGCAGGCCTTGGGGTGGGACCCGATCAGCTCCCGCATCGGCGGGGTGAAGACCTGGCCGATCATGTCGGCGACATAGGTGCCGCCGCCCTGGCGCGCGACGATCAGGCCGCGCTCTTCCAGCGCCTTCAGCGCCTCGCGCAGGATGGGGCGCGACACGTCGAACTGCCGCGAAAGCTCGCGTTCGCCGGGCAGGCGGTCGGACACGCGCAGCACGCCCTCGAGAATCAGGCTCTCGATCTGCTGCACCACCTCGTCGGCGGTGCGCGAATGTTCGATCCTGGAAAAAATCTCGCTCAACCGGATTGGCCCTCTGTCGTGGCCCAGAACTACGGCCTTCGCGAAAACTGGTCAATTAATTTATCCAATTTTGCGCCTTTGGATCGCTGTTTTGACAGTGATCCTCTTTCCGAAATCGCCAGAAGCGTTTACAGCTCCGGCAACAAATTGGTAAAAGCTTTTTACCACTAAGCCCTTGGAGGAGCTGCCATGTCGGGCCTGGCCATGCCGAAGCCAGATGCAGATACGATCCGCCGGCGCGCCGAGATCGTCGCCGACATGCGCATCATCGTGCCGGGCGAGGGCGTGGTCGACACCGTCAACGAAATGCGGGTCTTCGAAAGCGACGGGCTCACCGCCTACCGCCAGCTGCCGCTCGTCGTCGTGCTGCCGGAGACGGTCGCGCAGGTCTCGCGCATCCTGAAATATTGCAACGAGCGCAACGTCCGCGTGGTGCCACGCGGCTCCGGCACCTCGCTATCGGGCGGCGCGTTGCCGCTGGAGGACGCGGTGCTGCTGGTGATGAGCCGCTTCAACCGCATCCTCGAGATCGACTATCCCAACCGCACCGTGGTTGCGCAGCCGGGCGTCACCAATCTCGGCATCACCAATGCGGTGGAAGGAGAGGGGTTTTATTATGCGCCCGATCCGTCTTCCCAGATCGCCTGCTCCATCGGCGGCAATGTCGCGGAGAATTCGGGCGGCGTGCACTGCCTGAAATACGGGCTGACCGCCAACAATGTGCTTGGCATCGAAATGGTGTTGATGAACGGCGATGTAGTTCGCCTTGGCGGCAAGCACCTCGACAGCGAAGGCTACGACCTGCTGGGCGTCATGACCGGTTCGGAAGGGCTGCTCGGCGTGGTCACCGAGGTCACGGTGCGCATCCTCAAGAAGCCGGAGACGGCGCGCGCGCTGCTGATCGGTTTTCCCAGCAGCGAGCAGGCCGGCCAATGCGTTGCCGACATCATCGGTGCGGGCATCATTCCGGGCGGCATGGAAATGATGGACGGCCCGGCCATTCGCGCCGCGGAAGATTTCGTTCATGCCGGCTATCCGCTCGAATGCGAGGCGCTGCTGATCGTCGAGCTTGATGGGCCGGGCGTCGAGGTCGACCATCTGATCGGTCGCGTCGAGGCGATAGGCAACCGCAATGGCGCCACCACCTGCCGCATCTCGCAATCTGAGCAGGAACGGCTCACCTTCTGGGCAGGCCGCAAGGCAGCCTTCCCGGCGGTGGGCCGCATCTCGCCGGACTATTACTGCATGGACGGCACGATTCCGCGCAAGGAGCTGCCCAAGGTGCTGCACGGCATGCGCGAGCTATCGGAAAAATACGGGCTTGGCGTTGCCAACGTTTTCCATGCCGGCGACGGCAACCTGCATCCGCTCATCCTCTACGACGCCAACATTCCGGGCGAGTTGGATAAGGCGGAACAATTCGGCGCCGACATCTTGCGGCTTTGCGTGCGGGTCGGCGGAGTGCTGACGGGTGAGCACGGCGTAGGCGTGGAAAAGCGCGACCTGATGCCGGAAATGTTCAACCAGATCGACCTCGACCAGCAGATGCGGGTCAAATGCGCCTTCGACCCCAACCATCTGCTCAACCCGGGCAAGGTGTTTCCGCAGCTTCGCCGATGCGCCGAGCTCGGCCGCATGCACATCCACGGCGGCAAGCTGCCGTTTCCCGACATTCCGAGGTTTTGAGGGATGGTGGGCCTGCAGGATGAGGGTTCCTCGCCCCCGCGTAGCGGGGGAGAGGTGGCTCGGGCGAAGCCCGAGACGGAGAGGGGGAATGCCGCGTCATCGAGCCGGCGTTCACCCGACAAGATCATGCGTGCCCGCTCGCTTCGCCACGGCGATAATATGGCCGAGGCAACTCTTTGGAATGAGCTGAAGGCCAAAAGGCTCGGTGGATACAAGTTCGTCCGTCAGATGCCGCTTGGACCCTATTTTGCGGACTTCGCCTGTCGCGGGAGAAAATTGGTCGTTGAACTGGACGGCAGCCAGCATGCCGAGAGCCAGTACGACCGGCGGCGCGACGAATTCATGCGCGGGGAGGGATATTCGGTCCTTCGTTTCTGGAGCGTCGATGTCGTGAAGGACACTCGCGGCGTTTGTGAGACAATCCTGGCCGCGCTGGACGGCCGGCTGAGCGAAGACACGGTCGCCAGCGATTTGAGGTTTGTCTTTGCGATATCGAAAACCTCGAAAGTGGAAGGCAGTTGAGATGAAGTCCCCCTCTCCGCCTCGCTTCGCTCGGCACCTCTCCCCCATTTTCATGGGGGCGAGGAACCCAAGTTCTGCAATGCCGCGACTACGGCGAGTGCCGGTTCCTCGCCCCTGCGAAGCGGGGGAGAGGTGCCGTGCGCAGCGAGGCGGAGAGGGGGTATTTGTTATTCGGAGGGTCGAAGATCGCCCATGACCACATTCACCCCGACCGCATCCGAAGAAGTCCAGTCCGCCGTCCAATGGGCGCTTGCCGAGGACGCGCCGCTGGAAATCGTCGGGCATGGCTCCAAGCGCGCGATCGGCCATCCGGTGCAGGCGGCGCATACGCTCGATCTGTCCGGTCTCACTGGCGTCACGCTTTATGAGCCCGAGGAGCTGGTGCTTTCCGCCAAGGCCGGCACGCCGCTGGCCGAAATAGAGGCCATGCTTGCCGCGCGCGGCCAGCAATTTGCCTTCGAGCCGATGGATTATGGCCCTCTGCTCGGCCAGCCGGCGGGGCGGGGCACGATCGGCGGCGTGCTAGCGGCAAATCTCTCCGGTCCGCGTCGGCTGAAGGCCGGGGCAGCGCGCGACCACATTCTCGGCATCAGCGCCGTTTCCGGGCGCGGCGAGGCCTTCAAATCCGGCGGGCGTGTGGTGAAGAACGTCACCGGCTACGACCTGTCGAAAGGCATGGCGGGGTCATGGGGCACGCTTGCCGTGCTGACCGACGTGACCTTCAAGGTCCTGCCTGCTGCGGAAACCGAGACGACGCTTGCCATACGCGGCCTCTACGACGAGGACGCCGCGGCCGCCATGGCCCTTGCCATGGGCTGCAGCGCCGAGGTGTCGAGCGCTGCGCATCTGCCCGAAAACCTGTCGAGCACGGTTGCCGACGGCGCGCTGGCGGGCGAGTCGGCCACGCTTCTGCGCATCGAAGGGTTCGGTCCCTCCGTGGCCTATCGCATCGAACATCTGAAGCAGCTGCTCAGGAATGCCGGCCGCTTGGACGAGATCGCGGAAAATATGTCCCGCGCGATCTGGCGCGACATTCGAGATTGCATGCCCTTTGCCGATGGCACGGAGCGCCCAGTCTGGCGCATCTCCATGGCTCCGGCCGACACGCATCGCATGGTGCTGGCCCTGCGCATGGAAATGGCGGCCGATGCTTTCTACGATTGGCAAGGTGGCCTCGTCTGGCTGCGGCTGGAAACCGACCCCGAGGCCGACCTGGTGCGGCAGCTGGTGCGGAAATTCGGCGGCGGCCACGCCACGCTGGTGCGCGCCAACCAGGCTTGGCGCGCGGCCTTACCGGTTTTCCAGCCGCAGCCCGGCCCTCTGGCTGCCTTGTCCGCTCGCCTGAAAAACGAGTTCGACCCGAAAGGCATCCTCAATCCCGGCCGTATGGCGCCCGTTGAGCGGTCTGCTAGTGTCCTAACGTCAGGGCTGACACTTTCGGCAAGCGAATCGGAGGGCATTTCATGAGCGACTACAACACCGGACCAGCAGCACCGCGCCAGACAGACAGCTGGCTGGAACCGGGGCAGACCAATGTTCAGGTCGTCTACTTTCTCTACCTTGTGGGGCTGGTCGTCGGCATCACCGGGCTGATCGGCCTGGTTCTGGCCTATATCAACCGCAGCAAGGCCGAGCCCTGGGTGGAGACGCACTACACCTGGGCCATCCGCACCTTCTGGATTGCGCTGCTCTACAGCTTCGTCTCGCTCGTGCTTATGCTCGTGGCCATCGGCTTCATCCTCATCTTCGCGGTTCTCGTCTGGTTCATCGTGCGCTGCATCGTCGGCCTGCAGGCCGCGGGGCGCGGCGAGCCTATCAAGCATCCCAAAAGCTGGTTCATCTGACCGCTTCGTCACTCTGGAAATAGCGTCGCCATGCAGACCAATTTCACGCCCGCCCAGCTCGCCGATCCGCATGTCGCGGAGTCGGAGAAGATCCTGCGCAAATGCGTGCATTGCGGCTTCTGCACGGCGACCTGCCCGACTTATGTGACGCTGGGCAACGAGCTCGATAGCCCGCGCGGGCGCATCTATCTCATCAAGGACATGCTGGAGAACCGTCGCCCCGCCGACAAGGAGACGGTGACCCATATCGACCGCTGCCTGTCCTGCCTGGCCTGCATGACGACCTGCCCCTCGGGCGTGAACTACATGCATCTGGTCGACCATGCCCGGGCGCATATCGAGGAGACCTACAAGCGGCCGCTGACGGACCGCGCCATCCGCGCGCTGCTGGCATTCGTGCTGCCCTATCCATCGCGCTTTCGCGCGGCGCTCAAGCTGGCGAAGTTTGGCAGGCTGTTTTCCGGCCTGTTCGAGGCGGTGCCGGGCTTGCGACCCATGTCGGTCATGCTGAAGCTGGCGCCGGCCAAAATTCCGCCGGCCTCGCCGATTGCCGCCCCGGGCCGTCATGCCGCTGCGGGGGAAAGGCGCGGGCGCGTCGCCATTCTCACCGGCTGCGCCCAGCCGGTGCTAGACCCCGGCATCAACGAGGCGACGGTCTCACTTCTGAACCGGCTCGGCGTCGAGGTGGTGGTGCCGGAAGGCGAGGGGTGCTGCGGCGCGCTGGTGCACCACATGGGGCGGGAAGAGCAGGCGCTCGCCTTCGCGCGCAAGAATGTCGACGCCTGGCTAAAGCTCGCCGACCAGGGCGGGCTCGATGCCATCATCATCACTGCTTCGGGCTGCGGCACGACGATCAAGGATTATGGCTTCATGCTGCGCCTCGACCCCGCCTATGCCGAAAAGGCGGCGCGGGTTTCGGCGCTTGCCAAGGACATCACGGAGTATCTGTCCACGCTCGACCTCCCCGAGCCGGCCATCGCGCCGGGGCTGACGGTGGCCTATCACTCGGCCTGTTCGATGCAGCACGGCCAGAAGATCATCCGCCAGCCGAAGGAACTGCTGACACGGGCAGGCTTCGTGGTGCGCGAGCCGCGCGAGGGGCATCTTTGCTGCGGCTCGGCCGGCACCTACAACATCCTCCAGCCGGAGATTTCAGCAAAGCTGCGCGACCGCAAGGTGAAGAACATCGAGGCGACCGGCGCTGCCGTCATCGCCACCGGCAACATCGGCTGCATCACGCAGATCGCCTCGGCGGCGAAGATGCCGATCGTGCACACAGTCGAATTGCTGGACTGGGCCTATGGCGGCAAGAAGCCGGCGGGCGTTCCGGAGGTCAAAACGCTTCAGGCCGCGGAATAGGGGATACTCGGAAAGGAGCCGGGTGGACTACCAGAACGCAGCTGTCAGGGACGGGCCTCTAACAGCAATTCGCAAGCTTCGAAGCTGGGTGCTTTGGCGGGGTCAATGGGTAGCGTCTCGAAACTCGAGCGATCCCAGAAGTCTTTGAATCGCCTGTGCCTCTCGTCCACGGACAGGCGGGAATTTGCTGCTATCGCCTTTGAGGCGGCAAGGCTCTCCACGTCCATGACGCCTATGATGAACAGCGATGAATCTCTGCTCATGAACCACATTTCGTGGCGAACGCCCTCGTTGCGCAAGGCGAGCGATACCTCATCGATGTGAGCGAGCATGTAGGAGGCCCATTCGCGAACTACCTCTTCATCGCAGGTCACCCGAATTTTCGTAGCCCTGTAGTTCATGGGAACGAAGACATATCACAGCACCGGCTGGGTTGGTGTTCCTTGATGAAATATCATCTGCCAGCGCCCCTCAAGGTGCTTCCAAATGGAACTGCGCAATGAATGCAGTTCCTTACCGTCTTCGCCTTTTCTGACGCTTCGATAAGTTAGTAAGACGACATCTTTGGCAAGAGATGTCAGCTCGAAGTCGTCGGCCATGAGCATTTGCGAATTCTTGGGATCCTCGGCGGCAAGGCTACGGATCACATCCGCTTTGTGATGAACACCGCCGGATCTGCCGAACTCGACAAAATCCTCGGCCAACAGCTTGTCCACGGCTTCCGGCGAGCCCCGCACCGCTTGCCTGAATAGCTCCTCTTCCAGGCTTTGAATCAGGGCGAGATCGTGTTGCAACGTCATTGCCCGCCTCATTTTCCGTGGCTGGAGCTTGGTGCCTACTCCGCCGCGATCCGGTTCGATGTGCCGTAAGTTGCCTCGTAGAGCGCGCGCTGGCGGTTCAGCGCCACCATCGTGTTGCGTAGCAGGATCGAGACCGTCACCGGGCCGACGCCGCCGGGAACCGGCGTGATCCAGGAGGCGACTTCCTTCACGCTGTCGGTGTCGACGTCGCCCACGATGCGGGTCGAGCCGTCCGGCAGGGTCTCGGAATTGATGCCGATGTCGATTACCGCCGCACCGGGCTTGACCATGTCGGCCTTGATGAGGCGCGGCTTGCCGACCGCCACGAACAGCGCATCGGCGCGGCGCGCATGGGCGGCCACCGAGCGGGTCATGTGATGGCACACCGTCACCGTCGCGCCCTCGCTCATTAGCAGGAAGGCGATGGGCTTGCCGACGATTTCGGAATGACCGACCACGACGACCTCAAGCCCCTTGAGGTCCATGCCGGTTTCTTTGAGCAGCTCGACCGACGCGGCGGCCGTGCAGGGCGCAAGGTCGAGTTGGTTGTAGACGATGTTGCCGATCGAGGCCGGGTGCATGCCCTCGACATCCTTCAGCGGATGGATCGCGGCCTGGATCGCCTTGATCGGGATGTGCACGGGCACTGGCCGCTGGATGATGATGCCGGTGACGCGCGGGTCGGCATTCATGCCGTGGATGGCGGCTTCGAGCTCGCCGGCCGTGGTCTCGGCGGGAAGGCGGCGCTCCTCGAAGTCGATGCCGGCCTTGCCGGCCTTGGCGCGCTGGTTGCGCACATAGACGTCGACCGCATCGACATCGCCGACGGTGATCGACACCAGCTTTGGCGGAAAGCCCTCTTCTCTTGCCTTCTCGGCAGCGGCGCGCACTTCCGCTATGATGCGGGCTGCGACCGGCCCACCTTTGAGGTAGCGGGTGTCGTCGAGAGGCATTCCAGATCTCCTTCGCCAGGGGGCAATGATAGAGGCACGCCGGCTTCGGCCTGCCTCGGCGCTGGCTTCCTTATCACGCTTTGCCCGCATGATCCTTGCTTTTCCGACAAAACGGTATTGGTAAAAGCGACGCGGCAATATTACCGTAGTGAATATTATTTTCAATAAATGAAAAGGCGGCACGATCCGGGATCGTGCCGCCCTCTCTTGCGGCAGATGATATTGCCGCTTTCCGGTCCGTCCCCCGGAAAATACCGGGTCAGCTCACCACTACCGTGGCGCCGACCTTCACCCTCTCATAGAGGTCGATGACGTCCTCGTTGCGCATGCGGATGCAGCCCGACGAAACGGCGCCGCCAATGGTCCAGGGCTGGTTGGTGCCGTGGATGCGGTAGAGCGTCGAGCCGAGATACATGGCGCGCGCGCCAAGCGGATTCTCGATGCCGCCTTCCAGATGTGCAGGCAGCACGCGGCCGCGCGCCCGCTCGCGGGCGATCATTTCCGACGGCGGTCGCCAATCCGGCCATTCGCGCTTCTGGGTGATCTTGTGCGTGCCGGCCCACTCGAAGCCAGGCTTGCCGGTGCCGACGCCGTAGCGCCGTGCCTTGCCGTCCCGCTCCACGAGGTAGAGGAAGTTCTGCTTGGTATCGATGACGATGGTTCCCGGCTTTTGCGGGCCGTCATAGGCGATTTCCTGCGGCAGGTAGATCGGGTCGATCTGCCTCGCCTGGCGCTTGTTGCCCTGGGCCGTCTTGCTTTGAGACGTCGCGAAAATGCCGGTGCGCTGCTGGGGCACAGGCTGGGCCTGCTGCTGCGGATTGGGCTTCTCGTAGCGGTGGTCGAAGCGCGGCTCGAGCGCATAGGGCTGGACCTGCAGGCCGACCTGCATGGCCCTCGGAGCCTCGCGGCTCACGATCTTGCCCGGCTCGCGGCCAAGCTGCAGTACCCACGGCGCCGAAAGATCGGGGCTGACCACCACCGGCGGGCGTTCCACATAGCGGTCGTTTGCGATGGCCGGCGATGCGATGCCGGCTGCGAGGGCCAGGGCCCCCGGCAGGATAAGAGATTTCATCGGACGCACTCTCAACTTGATCGTCACTGGGCGAGGGACAATTTCTCGCTTGAGGCGCAGCCTGCGGCGGAAGAACAACCAAGTCGTGAATCGGAATGCGTAAAATGCGAAAGTCCGCGTAAACCTTTTAGTGTGGTTACCGGCCGGTTCAGGAATCTGGTAAAGGCCACGTAAAGGCCGGCTTGCGCAGCTTGACGACAGGAAAATGCGGAATGGACGAGATACAGACAGGGCTGATCATAGGCGAGGACGGCGTCACCCGCTGCTTTTGGCACGGCAATCTGCCTGACTATCAGCACTATCACGACCACGAATGGGGCAGGCCCGTCGGCGACGACCGCCGGCTGTTCGAGAAGATCTGCCTTGAAGGGTTCCAGTCCGGCCTGTCATGGCTCACCATCCTGCGCAAGCGGGAGGCGTTCCGCGAGGCCTTTGCAAATTTCGAGTTTGAGCGCGTCGCCGAATTTGGCGATGCGGATGTCGAGCGCCTGCTGGGCAATGCCGGCATCGTGCGCCATCGCGGCAAGATCGTCTCGACCATCAACAATGCCAAGCGGGCGCGCGAGCTGGTCACCGAGAAGGGATCGCTTGCCGCCTATTTCTGGTCGTTCGAGCCGGGGCAGGACGAGCGGCCGGAGGTGGTCGACCTCGCGCATCTGCGCGCCAATCCGACTACGGCTGTGTCGACTCGGATTTCGAAGGATTTGAAAAAGCGGGGGTGGACTTTCGTCGGCCCGACCACTGTTTACGCATTCATGCAGGCGATGGGTTTGGTCAACGACCATATCGAAGGCTGCGCCTGCCGTGTCACGGTGGAGAAGGAGCGGGCTGCCTTCAAGCGGCCTATCTGAGGGCAGGCAAGAGAAGCCGAATTCTGGCGTTGCAACGCATGTTCCCGCGCCGGCTTGCATACTGCGGCAGGGCCGAACCCTTGCCGCTCCGTTCCACATAAGTTAGGACACCGCGCGAGTCCTGATGCTGCGCGGCATGCATTGCCGAAGCTTGGCAAAACACGTTGCACGAACGACAAGAGCGACACGACATGGCTGATAAATCCGAGAAAATGAAGGCGCGGCTGCCGCGCGGCTTTGTCGATCGCACGTCCGACGATATTCGCGCCGTCGAAAAGATGATGGCGACGATCCGCGGCGTCTACGAACTCTACGGCTTCGAGCCGGTCGACCAGCCGATGGTCGAGTACACCGACGCGCTCGGAAAGTTCCTGCCGGACCAGGACCGGCCGAACGAAGGCGTGTTCTCCTTCCAGGACGACGACGACCAGTGGCTGTCGCTGCGCTATGACCTGACCGCGCCGATGGCGCGCTATGTCGCGGAGAATTTCGAGAAGCTGCCGAAGCCCTATCGCAGCTATCGCTCGGGCTGGGTGTTCCGCAACGAGAAGCCGGGACCGGGGCGCTTCCGGCAGTTCATGCAGTTCGATGCCGACACCGTCGGCACGCCGGGCGTCGCTGCCGACGCCGAAATGACCATGATGATGGCCGACGTGATGGAAGCGCTGGGCATCAAGCGCGGCGACTATGTCATCCGCGTCAACAACCGCAAGGTGCTCGACGGCCTGCTGGAGGCTATAGGCCTCGGCGGCGATGAGAATGCCGGGCGCCGGCTCACTGTGCTGCGCGCCATCGACAAGCTCGACAAGGTCGGCGTGCAGGGCGTGCGCGACCTGCTCGGCAAGGGCCGGCTGGACGACAGCGGTGACTTCACCAAGGGCGCCGGGCTTGAAGAGGCTGCCATCGACAAGGTCGTTGCCTTCACAGAGGCGGGTGCCTCGAATGCAGCCGAAACCACCGGCAATCTGAAGGCAATCGTCGCCGGCAATGAGCGCGGCACCGAAGGCGCGGAGGAACTGGCCCAGATCGCCGCGCTGGTTGCGGCAGCAGCCTACGACGACGGCCGGATCAAGATCGACCCCTCGGTCGTGCGCGGCCTCGAATATTACACCGGGCCGGTCTACGAGGTCGAACTGCTGGCCGAGATCCCCAATGAGGATGGCCAGATCGTGCGTTTTGGCTCGGTCGGAGGCGGCGGGCGCTATGACGGCCTCGTCTCGCGCTTCCGCGGCGAGCCGGTGCCGGCCACCGGCTTTTCCATCGGCGTCTCGCGCCTCATGACCGCGCTGAAGAATCTCGGCAAGCTCGACACCTCGGACGTGGTCGCGCCCGTTGTGGTGCTGGTCATGGACAAGGACACCGAAAGCCTCGGCCGCTATCAGAAGATGGTTTCGTCGTTGCGCCAGGAAGGCGTGCGCGCCGAGCTCTATCTCGGCGGTGCCGGCATGAAGGCTCAGCTCAAATATGCCGACCGTCGCGGCAGCCCGGTGGCGATCATCCAGGGCGGCGACGAGCGCGCGCAGGGCGTGGTGCAGATCAAGGACCTGATCGAGGGCGCGCGCATGTCGGCCGAAATCACGGATAATGCCGAATGGCGCGCCGCGCGTCCGGCGCAGGTTACCGTGGGCGAAGCCGATCTGGTTGCGGAAGTGAAAAAGATCCTCGCGGCGCAGGCCGAGGATCGCGCGAGGGGCTAGGCGAACGTGAACTCCCGCTATCCGGCGACCGCACCAAACATTCTGAAACTCTTCGCCGACAGGCAGGCGGATGCCGTCGAGGTGTCGATCCTTCAGCCTGCCGATCCGTTTTTGGACATGGCGGGCGAGGATCTGCGCCGCCGTATTTTCCTGACCGAGAGCGAGACCGGCGCGACGCTGTGCCTGCGGCCGGAATTCACCATTCCGGTCTGCCTCGATCACATCCGCAGCCAGTCGGGCACGCCGCGCCGCTATTCCTATCTCGGCGAGGTTTTCCGTCAGCGGCGCGACGGCAGCAGCGAGTTCTTCCAGGCCGGCATCGAGGACCTGGGCGACATGGACACCGCCCGCGCCGACGCGCGCTCGGTGGCCGACGCCTATGCGCTGCTCGAGCTGGCGCTGCCCGGCACCGAGCTTTCGGTGACGCTGGGCGACCAGTCGATCTTCGAGGCGGTTCTGGCCGCCCTTGGCTTGCCGCGCGGCTGGCGCATGCGCCTTGCGCGCGCCTTCGGCTCGGCGGAGATGCTCGCCGCCGCCCTTGCCGATCTCGCGACGCCGCCACGTAATGGCGCTTTGCCGGAGCCGGCTGCTTTACTGGTGGCCGACGCCGATTTTGACGGGCTCGCCGCCTATCTCTCGCGCGGCATGGAAGAGGCAGGGATTTCGCCTTCCGCCGGTCGGACCCCGGGCGACATCGCCCGCCGCCTGATCGAAAAGGCGGAACTGCGCAGCGTGCGCCTCTCAAACGAGGCCTTCGACGCGCTGAAGGTCTTTTTGGCGATCAATGTGCCGATCGGCGAGGCCGCTGACGCGCTGCGCGGCTTTGCTGCAGACGCATCGCTTTCGCTGGGCTCGGCGCTCGACAAGTTCTCCGCCCGCGCTGCCGCGCTGGCCGAGCATGGGCTGTCGGCCGACGCCGTGCGCTATGACGCTGCCTTCGGCCGTCCGCTCGACTATTACACCGGCCTGGTCTTCGAGATCGCCGCACGGGACGATGGGCGTGCGCTGGTCGGCGGCGGCCGCTACGACCGGCTGCTGACGTTGCTTGGCGCCAAGGAGGCAATCCCGGGCGTCGGCTTCTCGGTCTGGCTCGACCGCATCGAGGCCCTGCGGGAGCGCGCGCAATGACCATCACGCTTGCCATCCCCTCCAAGGGCCGCCTCAAGGAGCAGGCGCTCGACGTGCTGTCCAAGTCCGGCCTCGCCGTCAGCCTGCCCAGCGACGAGCGCAAATATCGCGCGCATATCGAAGGGCGCGACGACATCGAGGTGGCGTTCCTGTCGGCATCCGAGATTGCTGGTGAAATCGGGCAGGGTGCGGTCGACCTCGGGATTACCGGCGAGGACCTTTTGCGCGAAAATTTGGCCGACTGGGAAGCGCGCGCCGAGATCGTCGCCCGGCTGGGCTTCGGCCATGCCGATGTGGTGGTGGCGGTACCGCAGGTCTGGCTTGACGTCGAGACCATGACCGATCTCGACGATGTCGCCGCCGATTTCCGCCAGCGTCATGGCCGCCGTCTGCGCATCGCCACCAAATACTGGCGCCTGACGCAGCAGTTCTTCTCGCAGAAGCACGGCATCCAGGTCTATCGCATCGTCGAAAGCCTGGGGGCCACCGAGGGAGCGCCGGCGGCGGGCTCGGCCGACGTCATCGTCGACATCACCACCACCGGTTCGACGCTGCGCGCCAATCATCTGAAGATCCTGAACGATGGCGTCATCCTGCGTTCGCAGGCCTGCCTGGTTGCCTCGCGCAAGTCGCGCAGCGCCAATGACGAGGCCGCGCTACGCTCGATCGCCGAGGCCGTTTCGAGCGCCGTTTCCTGAAACCCGCTCACGCAGCGCGCTGCGGCGGCTGGGACAAAAACAAGCAGGCGCGGATCGCTCCGCGCCCGTTTGTCTTCAGAACCAGTCCGCTTCCTATGCGCTGAAGAATCTTGTCTGCGCCGGGGTTAGTGGCAGGTCCGGACCTTTTCCAACACTGGCTGGCCGTTCCGGTGACGCCTCACGGTCCTCGTGACGCATTTGCGATCCATGTGGTGCGGGTTGTGCGCCCGGTTCGCTGCAGGTGCATTCGGCATTGAAGTCGCGCCACCCATGTTCTGGGCGTGGGCGACGACGCCGAAGGACAAGGTCGCCGTCGCTGCAATGATGGAAGCGAGAAGCAGGTTCTTCATTTTCTTGACCTCGGTCGATTGAACAAGTCGTGCAACTCCGGGGCGCCAAGAGTGTTCCGGCATTATTCGATGTTGTGATCGGGTCGGAGAGAATTGAAAACTTGAATTACGAATGAAGATTAAGAGTGCCCCGCGAACAGAGCGGAAGCAGAGCACTCTTCGTGAAGGTCAGCGACAAACCCTGACGCTTCTGTAGTAAACGCGGCCGTGCTTATAGTACCTCACCTTTTTTACGTAGCAGTGCGGCCGGCCGTGATAGTGACCGTGATAGGTCCTTACAGTTGTCCCCGCCTGGGCGGGAATGCCGAAGGAAATCGCGGACGCGATGGCAAGGATGGAAGCAAGAACAATGTTTTTCATTTTCCGACCTCGGTGAGTGAATTTCAAACATAACAATTGGAAAGCCCCGACGTTCCGGAGCTGGCGGGCTTTATGGGCGGGGTTGCTCTCGAAAGTTCAACGCGGTGACTTCAGCGTTGCAGATGCGGGCCAATCGATGCTGTCCCCGCCCGCGACCCGACCGATCAGGCCGGTCGGGTCTTTTCCTAGGCCGTTATGTCAGCGGCAGACCCGCACCCTTTCTACCCACCACCTGCCATAGCGATGATGCCGGACGGTCTCGACGCGGCAATAGCGGCCATACCGATGGTAATAGTTCGGGCCGTAGTAGCGCGGACCGTAGTGGCGATACACATATTGCGCGTTGGAGATGTTTGCATTCGCGGCCTGGGCCGGAATGCCAAAGGACATGATGGAAGTGACTGCGACTAATGAAGCAAGAACAAGGCTTTTCATCTTGAAACCTCAATGAATGGCGCCCCTGTCCGAATAACTTTGGAATCTCGCTCGCCGTTCCCGCATTACGAAATGTTTAGGTTCGGCGCGGGCTTGGCTTGCCCGCGATCTTGAGGCTTGTGCAGGCAGCGCGCGGGCGCTAGTCAGGCGGTATCTCGGGTAAGCCGAAAAAGGGATCACCATGCGACTTGGCGGACGGCTGGCTGCGGCCATTGAAGTGCTTGAAGACATCGAGCGGCGGCACAGGCCGGCGGCCGATGCGCTGAAGGATTGGGGCCTTTCCCATCGATTCGCTGGCGCCGGCGACAGGGCCGCGATCGGCAATATCGTCTATGACGGTCTGCGCCGAAAGCGTTCCGCCGGCTGGCTGGTGGGCGACGACACGCCACGCGCCATCGGCTTTGGCGCCCTCCTGCTCGAATGGCGTGAGACCGCCGAGACGCTGAACGCCACGCTCGAGGGCGATAAATTCGCTCCGCCGCCGCTTGATGCCGACGAACTTGCCACCATTGCGTCGCGCAACCTGGCCGATGCCCCCGATGTGGTTCGCGCCGATTGTCCCGACTGGTGCGCCCCGCTTCTCGAACAGGTCTTCGGCCCGGACTGGGTAGAGGAGGGCGCGGCGCTGGCCGCCCGGCCGCCGCTCGACCTCCGTGTCAACACGCTGCGCGCCGACCGCGCCAAGGTTCTGGCCGAACTCGAAGGCACTGGGGCGGTTGCCTCGCCGCTCACCGCCAACGGCATCCGCATTCCTCCAATTGACGGCAGCGGCCGGCATCCCAATGTGCAGGCCGAGCCCGCCTTCCAGAAAGGCTGGTTCGAGGTTCAGGACGAGGGCTCGCAGATCGCGGCCGACCTGACCGGCGCAGCACCTGGCATGCAGGTGCTGGACTATTGCGCCGGCGCCGGTGGCAAGACGCTGGCGCTTTCGGCGGCAATGGAAAATCGCGGCCAGATATTTGCCCATGACTCGGAAAAGGGTCGCCTGGCGCCCATGTTCGAGCGCCTTCGCCGCTCCGAAAACCGCAACGTGCAGGTGCTGTCGAAGCCGGCGGAACTGGAGCGCCTCGAAGGGCAGATGGACATCGTGCTGATCGATGCGCCCTGCACCGGCAGCGGCACGTGGCGGCGGCGGCCGGACGCCAAATGGCGGCTGACGCAGCGCCAGCTCGACGTGCGCCGGGGCGAACAGGCGGCCATTCTCGATGCCGCCAAGGCGCATGTGAAGCCGGGTGGCCTGCTTGCCTATGTCACGTGCTCGGTCTTCGACGCCGAAAACCGCGACCAGATCGAAGCGTTCCTGGCGCGCGAGAAGCGGTTCGAGCCGGTCGATCACGCAGCACTCTGGCAGCAGAATTTCTCTGGCAAGGCCGACGCGGCGCGCATCGATCCCGCGCGCGGCATTTCGCTGACGCCGGCACGCAGCGGCACCGACGGCTTCTTCTTCGCGGCGCTGCGTAGGACTGCCTGATCGGAGTCAGCCCTGCTGTGGCTCAATTGAGCTGTCTAACGTTGTTGCAGTGCAACATTGACGATTGCCTCAACGTCAAGCCTTTGCGATAAGCGGGTTAGGTCGCAAGGACAAGCAGGGCAGGCACGATGGCCGCAATCATAGAACCCTCGCCAGACTTCGAAGAGCGGGTGAGGGCATCCTTCGCCCGCCAGAAGGCTATGACCACGATCGGCGCGGCCCTGACGCTCGTACGGCCGGGCATCGTCGAGATCGAGATGCCCTATTCGGAAGAGCTGACCCAGCAGCATGGTTTTCTCCATGCCGGCATCATTTCGGCCGCGCTCGATTCCGCCTGCGGCTATGCGGCCTTTTCGGTCATGCCCGACGGGGCATCGGTTCTTACCATCGAGTTCAAGGTGAACCTGCTTGCGCCGGGGCGCGGCGAGCGTTTCCTGTTTCGCGGCTCGGTGACCAAGCCCGGCCGCACCATCGTCGTAGCCGATGGTCAGGCCTATGCTTTCGCTGACGACGGCGAGGCCAAGCTGATCGCCACCATGACCGGCACCATGATGGCCGTTCTGGGCCGCGACGGGATCGAGGGCTGAGTCATGGCTGTGACCAGGCTGGGAGGTAAGTCGGTCCTGTTCGTCATGGCGGTCGATGCCGAATACGGCCCGCATCTCAAAAATCTCTTCGTGCCCCTGATGACCGGCGTCGGCCCAGTCGAGGCCGGCGTGGTGCTAGGCGCCGAATTGGCCCGGCTGAAGTACGAGAGCGCTCTGCCCGATCTCGTGGTTTCGCTCGGCTCGGCCGGCAGCCGCACTCTGGAGCAGACCGAAGTCTACCAAGCGGTATCGGTGTCTTATCGCGACATGGATGCCTCCGCGCTCGGCTTTCCGAAGGGCGCGACGCCCTTTCTCGACCTGCCGATCGCAGTGCCGATGCCGCTCAGGATACCCGGCGTCCCCGAAGCCCGGCTTTCCACAGGCGCGGCGATCGTTTCTGGTGCGGCCTATGATGCGATCGACGCCGATATGGTCGACATGGAAACTTTTGCCGCGCTGCGCGCCTGCCAGCATTTCGGTTTGCCGCTCATCGGCCTGCGCGGCATTTCCGACGGCGCGGCCGAACTGCGCCATGTCGGCGACTGGACTGAATATCTGCATGTGATCGACGAGAAGCTGGCGGCTGCGGTGACGAGGCTTGCCGAAGCGCTGGCGGATGGGACGCTGCGCCTGTAAACTCACCCACAGGGCGCGAGCCAGTGGGCCTCGTCGAACAGCCTGTCGAAGAAATGCCGCAACCCATTGCGCCGACTCTTTCTTTTCTCTAAATGCTCGCCATGACAACCGACAATCATCCCGACACCGTTCTTATCGTCGACTTCGGCAGCCAGGTGACGCAGCTCATCGCGCGTCGCGTTCGCGAGGCCGGCGTCTATTCCGAGATCGTTCCATTCCAGTCCGCGGCTGAAGCCTTCAAGCGCATCCAGCCCAAGGCGGTCATCCTCTCGGGCAGTCCGCACTCCACCATCGACATCGGCAGCCCGCGCGCGCCGGAAGAGGTTTTTTCCGCTGGCATCCCCGTGCTCGGCATCTGCTATGGCGAGCAGACCATGTGCGCCCAGCTGGGCGGCAAGGTCGAGGCCGGGCATCACCGCGAATTCGGCCGCGCCTTCCTCGAGATCGAGAACGACAGCGCGCTCTTCGACGGCGTCTGGGCCAAGGGCACGCGCCATCAGGTCTGGATGAGCCACGGTGACCGCGTCACCGAAATCCCGGCTGGCTTCCGCGTCATCGGCACTTCGGCGGGTGCGCCTTTCGCGGCCATCGCCGACGAAGCGCGAAAATTCTACGCCGTGCAGTTCCACCCCGAGGTGGTGCACACGCCGGACGGCGCGAAGCTGCTGCGCAACTTCGTCCACAAGATCGCCGGCATCGAGAGCGACTGGACCATGCGCGCCTATCGCGAGCATGCTGTCGAGGCCATCCGCCAGCAGGTCGGCAAGGGCAAGGTCATCTGCGCGCTGTCGGGTGGCGTGGATTCGTCGGTTGCGGCGCTGCTCACCCACGAGGCGATCGGCGACCAGCTCACCTGCATCCTCGTCGACCACGGCTTGATGCGCAAGAACGAGGCGGCCGACGTGGTTGCCATGTTCCGCGAGCACTACAACCTGCCGCTGATCCTGGTCGATGCCTCCGACCGCTTCATCTCGGCGCTCGAAGGCGAGTCCGATCCCGAAAAGAAGCGCAAGACGATTGGCCGTCTCTTCATCGAGGTGTTCGAGGAAGAGGCCAAGAAGCTCGGCGGCGCGGATTTCCTCGTCCAGGGCACGCTCTATCCCGACGTCATCGAAAGCGTCTCCTTCACCGGCGGCCCGTCGGTGACGATCAAGTCGCACCACAATGTCGGCGGCCTGCCCGACCGCATGAAAATGAAGCTCGTCGAGCCGCTGCGCGAACTGTTCAAGGACGAAGTTCGCGCCCTCGGCAAGGAACTCGGCCTGCCCGACAGCTTCATCGGCCGCCATCCGTTCCCGGGACCGGGCCTTGCCATCCGCTGCCCCGGCGGCGTGACCCGTGAAAAGCTGGAGATCCTCCGCAACGCCGACGCGATCTACCTCGACGAGATCCGCAAGGCGGGCCTCTACGACGCGATCTGGCAGGCCTTTGCCGTGCTCTTGCCGGTGCAGACCGTGGGCGTCATGGGCGACGGCCGCACCTACGAATTCGTCTGCGCGCTGCGCGCCGTCACCTCCATCGACGGCATGACGGCCGACTTCTATCACTACGACATGGAATTCCTCGGCCGCGCCGCCACCCGCATCATCAACGAGGTCCGCGGCATCAACCGCGTCGTCTACGACGTCACCTCCAAGCCGCCCGGCACAATCGAGTGGGAATGATCCACGAGATGGATGTACCGTCAGAGGCAGAGCGCTTCTGGCGGTATTTTTTTAAAGGCTGACGGCGTCGTAAACAAAACGGAAAGCCGACCTGAAAGGCGGATTTGTGTGGCTGAGAGCTGGCCCCAATTCGGCGACCACGAGATCATTCCGTATCTGTTTCGGCTCGGCACAGAGCCCCGGCCGGTCGGCCAGGCGCTGGCCGGATCGTTTTGCAACCTGCATTCCAGCCCGAGTTCGCTCGCTCATCAAGGGGTGTTCGAAATTCGGCAGGCTCCCAAGATGTGGAAGATTAGTCTGCCAGCCGGACGCTCCCGTGTCGATGTTCTCAGTGAGTGACCAAAAGTCGATCTGACTTTTCTTTGGCGTGTTAATTGTCTTAATCAAATGACCGAGCGACCGTCCCAAGCGGTCCAGACCGTTCGCAGCCGGCTTCGCGAACTGCTGTCCTCTGGAGTTTTAGGCTCTGCTCTTCAGTCGATACACGCGCATAGCCTATCAAGATGGCGGCTTTCCCCAGGATGCACGACTACATCCTCGCTAGTTAATTTTCCGCAACCAAAGGGTGTGTATATCATCATGATTGACACGCACTGATTGTTTGCGTAACTATTACCAACCCGGCTAACCGGAATCCTAGCCGTTTAAAATCAATGAATTAGGGCAACGAGGGGAAGAGAACGAAAGCGTTTCGCGCCGACGCCAAATGAGGGGGCCGCATTCATCAACGACAGCGAGGGTTTCGTTCGAATAGACGGGCCTTCCGAAGCTTGTCCTGGGGGTGCCAAGGAACTCGGTTCATACATTGTACTTTTGTAAGGAGTGCGATGGCATGCGTCTCTCGCGGCGTGAGTTTGTGACCTGGGTCGCGGCCAGCGGGATCACGCTGGCCACGAGCCGCCTGCGCGCGGCGCAGGCGGCTCGGTTCGATGAGACGCAAATCCTTCCTGGTGCCGCAGCTCCCCGTCCTGTGCATGGCGCCACAGGGCGGATCGACGCCGTCGCCAAGGTCACCGGCGCCAAGCTCTATGCATCCGACTTCCGCGCAGCGGACATGGATGGATGGCCGCCAACCACTGCCCATGCCCTTCTCTTACGCGGCACAGACGCCGCCCACGTCTTCGCCGGCCTGGATCTTTCAGCCCTCGACGCCAGCGCGCAGCCAACCAAGATAGTGACGGCGGAAGACCTCGCGCGGGCCGGAACCCGCGTGCCCCCCTTCTACGCGGGCGACCTCCTCTGCCCAGTGGGGAACACGCCGCTCTATCTGGGCCAGCCTGTTGCGCTCCTCCTTTTCGAGACCTTTGACGCCTACGACCGCGCCCGTGTCCGCCTGCGCCAAACGAGCCCAGTCAAGCTCGGCGTCGAGACCGGGCCTTTGGCGCAGCCCAATTACGCCGCTCTGCGCTTCACCCGCGTCGCGGGCGATGCGCCCGGTGCACCTGACGTCTATTCCCCGCTCATGGAAGGCTGGATCAGTCCCGGCTTCTTCGAGGCGGGCGGGCGACCCATCTGGCAACCTCTGCCCACCTCGGAAGGCGGCCAATACAAGAAGGGCGCCACCTATGGTGATGAGATTCGCGCCTTCATCGCCGCCAACGACCCGGGCACGCTGGTGCTCGACCGCAGCTTCCGCACCCAGTCCGTGGACCCCATGTTCCTGGAACCGGAGTGCGGCCTCGGCTGGTACGATCCCAAGGCGAAGGCGCTCCAGCTCGTGCTCGGCGTGCAGTCGCCGCTCGAGGCCAGCGAGGCACTCGGCCACCTGCTCGGGGAGGCGACGCCGACGTTGCGGCCGGAGCGCATCGAGACCCACTTCGCCCATCTGGGCGGCGGGTTCGGCGGGCGCGACCACACGCCATTCCCGCTCTATGTCGCGCTGGCGGCCATGTTCCTGCCGGGCCGGCCCATCCGGCTTGCGCATGACCGTTTCCAGCAGTTCCAGGGCGGCATCAAGCGCCATGCCTTCGAGATGCGCTCGCAGGTGGCGATAGACCGTGCCTCGGGGCGGATGCGCGCCTTCGCCGCCGACCACATCCTCGACGGCGGCGGGCTCGCCAACTACTCGGCCAGCGTGGCGGCGGTCTCCGCCACCTCCGCCATCGGCATTTACGACATTCCAAAAGTGGACGTGACGACCCTCGCCGAACACTCGCGCGGCGTGACGGCGGGCTCGATGCGCGGCTACGGCGTCCTCCAAACCACGGCCGCGTTGGAGACGCTGGTGGACGAGGCGGCCGAGGCCATCGGCCTCGATCCGATCACGCTGCGGCGGCGCAACCTCCTGAAGGCCGGCGGCCTCACAATGACCGGAAACCCCTGGACCGTGTCGGTGCGCACGCCGGAGATCCTCGACAAGCTCGAAGGCCACGCCCTCTGGCGCGAGCGCGCGCTGGCGCAAAAGACAGCCTCCGCCGACACGCTGGTCGGCACCGGCGTGGCGGTCTGCGCCAAGGACTACGGCACCGGCGCCGACTGCGCCCTTGGCCGGGTGGAGGTGGACCCCAAGGGGCGCATCCGGATCTTCTGTGACGCAGTCGAGATGGGTAACGGCATCGGCACCGCGGTGGCAAATCGCGTGGCGCAGTTCCTCGGGCGGATGGCCGACGAGGTATCCGTTGCCCGCATCGACGCTTTCGATGCTCTGGGTCTCGTCACATCGGGCGATCCTTATGTCATCACGCAGGAGGAGCAGGACACGGCGTCCCGCAACCCGCGCTGGGTGCCGGCTGTCAGCTCGGCCACCAGCGCCTCCATCGGCGCCCATGTCGGAACCCAAGCGGCGGCCGAGGCGGCGCGCATCATCCTGCGCTTCGGCATGTGGCCGGCGGCACTCGCGCTCTGGGGCATCGGCCAGGAGGATCCGCGCCACTTCCTCTGGGACGAGGCCTTCTGGCAGGACGGGATGCTCATCCTGTCCGGTTTGCCGCCGCTCGCCCAGGAGGAGGTGGCCGCCAAGGCCCATGCCATGGGCGCTCTCACGGGGGCCATGGCCCACGCGTTTTCGCGCTGGGCCTGGGCGCAGGCAGCGTTCCCTCTGGATGGCCTCGACTGGGCCGCCGACATCGATGCGCTCGCGGTGCGCCGCGGTGAAGGGCCCTTCAAGGTGCTCGACCGCAGCTTCATCGCGTTCCCGCCGGCCAGCTACAACCGCATCGGCACTTCATTCACGTCGAGCTGCGGCACGCTGGTGCGGGTCGAGATCGACAAGGCAAGCGGCGCAGTGCGCGTTATGCAGGCCTACAGCGTGCTGGAGTGCGGGCAGGCGCTGTCCCCTCAGGTGGTACTCGGCCAGGCCCAGGGCGGCTTCGCCATGGGCGTCGGCTACGCGCTTCTCGAGAACTTGCCGCCATTCGAAGATGGCCCGGGCAACGGGCGCTGGAACCTCGGCGACTACGTGGTCGCGCGCGCCTCCGATCTGCCAATCCACGCCTTGGAGGTCGAGGTGTTGCCGCCCGTGGCACCCAATGAGCCGCCCAAGGGCATGGCCGAAGTGGTCATGATCCCAGTTGTGCCGGCCATTCTCAACGCCATCCACGACGCCACCGGCCATCGCTTCCAGGCCTTGCCGGTCACGCCGGACGACGTCCGGCGTGTTTTGTGAAGGGAGACCTGCCGTGCCCGCTATCTCGCTGACGATAAACGGCCGCGCTCATGGTCCCATCGAGGTGCGCGAGGACCTCACCATGAACGACTTCCTTCGGGAGGTGCTGGGCATGACGGGGACGAAGTTCGGCTGCGGCGCCGCCCAATGCCTGAGCTGTGCGGTGATCGTCGATCACGCGGACGGCACGAGCTCCACCATGCCCACCTGCATCGTGGCGGCGACCGAGTTCGACAAGCTCAATATCCGCACCGTGGAGGGACACGCCAAGAACGGCGAGTTGACGCCGCTACAGAAGAGCTTCATCGCCCATTTCGCCTTCCAGTGCGGTTATTGCACGCCCGGCTTCCTCAATGAGGGCCAGGTACTGCTGGAGCGCCTCGAAAAGTCGCCGATCCCGCGCGCGGAACTCGAAGGCACCATCGCCGAGGCCCTCGACGGCCATCTGTGCCGCTGCTCGGGTTATGTGAAATACCATCAGGCCGTGCGCGATGTCGTGCTCGCCGACGCCCACCGCTTCCTGACGTGACGGGGGAGTCAGAAATGTCAACCGACAGGCGTCTCTTGGTAATCCTCGCTGCGGCTGCCAGCACGCTCGCACCGGCGGCGAGCTTTGCCCTCTCAGCCCTCGACGGCACCCTTGCGGCGCCGGAGACCTTCGCGTCGATTGCCGACCCCGCCGAGCGCTCGGCCGCCTACTTCACCGAGCTCAGCAAGGTCCTGACCAATCCGCGCTGCACCAATTGCCACCCCGCCTCCGATCGGCCGCGGCAAGGGGATGCGGCGCGTCCTCATCAGCCACCCGTCTTCCGAGGACCGGACGGCTTTGGGCTCGCGAGCATGCGGTGCTCCAGCTGCCACCATAGTGCCAATTTCGAGCCTGCCGGCGTGCCCGGAAATCCGGCCTGGCATCTCGCGCCTGCCGAAATGGCCTGGGAAGGCAAGACGCCGCGCGAGATTTGTGCCCAGATCAAGGATCCCGCGCGCAACGGTGGGCGTTCACTCGACGATCTCGTCCACCATATCGGCGATGACACGCTGGTCGGCTGGGCCTGGCACCCGGGCGGAAGTCGCACCCCGGCGCCCGGAACGCAACAGGCGGCGAAGGCTCTCCTCCAGGCCTGGATCGAGACCGGGGCCGCCTGCCCGAACTGATCACAACAAAGGAGGAAGCGATGAGGCATACGTCTGTCGGTCTCGCCCTGGCTGCGGCGATCGCTGCATCGGTTTTGTCGGGCGCTACGGCGGCCGAATTGCCGGACTATCTGAGCCCCATTTCCGGCCCGCCGCAGTCGCCGTCTGTGCAGGACCTCGCTACCCGCGACGTCTTGCAGCTCAACACCACCATGTTCTCGCTCTACGAGAATGCGGGGGTGGCCTTCCGCCGGAACATTCTCGCAAAGCACCCCGTCATCCTCGCACTGTTCTCGGGCGCGGGTGGGCGCATGATCCTCTACCGGCCCGGCCAGCCGCCGCTTGAGGCGCCTTCCGTTCCCAAGGTCTACCAGGTGATGAAGTCGCTTGGACACAGCACCATGGCCATATCGGAGGTGGTTCTGCCCTATGTGGACAATCCGGGCGACAAGTCCTGGGTCGCTCCCATGAGCGCCTATCTGACGGAGATGAAGAGCGCCCTGGACGGGATTGGCTCGGCGGAAATGCCTGATGAATGGCGGCCGAACTCGCGCGCCATCCTGGAGAACAACGTCGCCTTCATGGAGGATTGCCTCGCCAAGGGCGTGATCAGCCTCGATGCGGTTCAGGCGTTCGCCAAGAAGCAGGCGCCCGTTCTGCGCCACGCGATCGCCTGGGCGGCGGAGACCCAGGTGAAGCACTGGATGAGCGTGCTCGACGGCTGGAAGCAGGAGCTGGGCGGCAGCTTCGACCAGGCCTACGGGGCCAGCAACACCATCTATGTGGCGCGCCAGAACAACGTATTGTTCAGCGTGCTCGCGCAATATTTCGGCCCGAAAGCAATCAACGACCGGCTGGTGCTCATCGAGACCATCTCGTTCACCACCACGCCCGACGACATGCTCACCTCCCTGGTGCGCATCATTTCCGACCGCTCGGTCGGGGGACTGTTCTTCAAGAACTACCATCTGATGGACTACGAGCTGATGGGCGGCGACGCGCGCACGGCCATCATCTCGGAAATGAAGGCGCGTGGAAAAGAACCGTTCCTGCCGCCACAGGTGCCGTTCGGCTCCAATCAGTGGCCGACACTCATCTCCGGCGGGTCCGGCGCCGCATCTCTCGACGACCTTCATTGAGCCGCGATCTCCGGACGCAGAAGGCCTGTGCCCGGAGGCTTCGCAAGCAGGCAGGTGGGCCATGCGTAAGCCGATTTTCGCTTTTCTCCTTGCCGCCATCCTCACGCTCGCCCCCGTGGCGGCGCAGTCCGGCACGGACTGGATCACCGGCCTGCCGCGGCAGGACATTCCTGTCTCATCGTGGCCTGGAGGCAAGAAGGTCGCCGTGGCCTTCGTCCTCTACGTCGAAGTGTGGGGGCACGGACACGGGCCCAACTTCCGCCCCGACATGACCGGGCGTACTCCCGATCTCGTCGACGAGGGATTTCGACAATATGCGATCAATTTCGGCCTGCCGCGCACGGGCCGGCTGTTCAAGGAGATGGGCGTCCCGCTCAGCCTGGCGCTGAATGCCGAGTTCCCTGAGGCCCAGCCGGAAACATGGAAAGCGCTCCGCGCGCTCGTTCCCACGGCGCCAATCATCGCCCACGGGCTCAACAATTCCACCGATCTTCTGCCTTTGTCCGAAGGGCCGGCAGCACAGCGCGCCTATATCCGCAAGACGCTCGACATGATCGAGGCGAGCACCGGCGTGCGCAGCATCGGCTGGTGAGCCCGAGCGTCTATCCCGATGCGGAGACCTTTCAAGCAAGCGCTGCGGAAGGCATCCGCTACACCCTCGATGGCATGGATTCGGACGTGCTTGCGCGGCTCGACACAAAGCCAGCGCCGCTGCTGCTGGTGCCTTACCCGCCGAGCGTCGTCGACATGGGGCAATATCTCTCCCGCTTCAAGGAGGCGGATGATCTCGAACGGCTGTGGATCGACTACGTGCACGAACTAGCGCGTGAGGCCGCTGCCGACCCCAATAGGCCAGCGACGGTTGTCGCCATCGGCATTCATCCCTTTGTCGTCGGCACCCCGGCTGGGGCCGCTGCGCTGCGGCGCGTCTTGCAAAGCCTTAAGGCGAACGATCTCGTCTGGCTGACGGATGTCGAGGCGATGCTGCGCGCCGCCGGCCAGTCCCTTCAGCAGGATCACTGATCAGTCGAAATGGCGGCCCCTAACATCCGCAAGCTCCCCTGAAATGGAAGAGCTTGCATGCGCACCGTGACCGTAAGGTTTGCGGCAGGGCCTGCGAGGGCTACCTATTTAGCAACTTTCGTTGCCCGGCGATCCACAGCGCCAGAAGGGAGCAGACAGCGCCCGAGAGCAAATATGCTCCGGCGGCGATGAGCCCGAAATTTCCGGCCAGGAGAAGAGCGGCCAGCGGGGCAAAGCCTGCCCCGAACATCCATGCCAGATCCGACGTGATGGCGGAGCCGGTGTAGCGGTATTGGCGCGAGAAGCTCGACGCGACGACGCCGGAGGACTGCCCGAAGCTCAAGCCGAGCAGGATAAAACCCAGCACCATGAACAGCGTTTCACCGACCGCGCCAGCATCCAGAAGCTGCGGGGCGAAGCCGCTGAAGATCGCAATGGCGACCGCCGATCCGCCAAGCAGGGCACGGCGTCCTATGCGGTCTGCCAGCGGGCCGGAGGCGACAATGGCGGCAACGCCGAAAACTGCGCTCACGGCCTCAATCATCAGAAAGCGCTCCGGTCCCTCGTTGGTGAAGAGGAATACCCAGGAGAGCGGGAAAACGGTCACCATATGGAAGAGGGCGAAGCTTACCAGAGGCGCAAAGGCGCCGATGACGACGTTGCGGCCTTCCTTCTTCACCGTATCCCTTATTCGTGTCGGCTGCAGGTCTTTGCTCTCGAACAGCCGGGAGAATTCGGGCGTAACGACGATGCGCAGCCTGGCGAAGAGGGCAACGACGTTGATGGCGAACGCGACGAAGAATGGGTAGCGCCAGCCCCAGGCGAAAAAGTCGTCGGCCGATAGGTTCGCAACGAAGAACGCGAAGAGCGCGCTCGCCACGATGAGACCGATCGGCGCACCCAGCTGCGGGATCATCGCATAGAAGCCGCGCCGGTTTTCCGGCGCGTTCAACGCCAGTAGCGACGGAAGCCCGTCCCATGTGCCGCCGAGCGCCAGACCCTGTCCGATACGGGCGAGCGACAGCAACCAGATGCTGGCGGCTCCGATTTCGCCGTATGACGGGAGGAAGGCGATGGCGACGGTCGACGTGCCGAGCAGGAACAAGGCTGCCGTCAGCTTTGCCCCACGGCCATAGGCGCGGTCGACAGCCATGAACAAGACGGTGCCGAACGGGCGCGCAACGAAGGCAAGCGCGAATATGGCAAAGGAATAGAGCGTTCCGACGAACGGGTCATGCATGGGGAAGACAAGCTTCGGAAACACGATGACCGAAGCGATCGCATAGACGAAGAAGTCGAAAAATTCCGACGTCCTGCCGATGATGACGCCGACTGCGATGTCGCCTGCGCTGACCTGCCCGTGATGCGAGCCGATCAGCCCACCGCTTTCTTCGCCTGTCGTAGTCTGAGCCATTATACCTGCCGCCCCGAAGTGGAAGATTGGGTCGTGGAACGGCGAACATCACCGTCCCTCTGTGCTTTTGTGCGTTGCACACTTTTTGCCGAAGACTGGCCAATCGAGGGATTGGACAAATTGTCCAATGTCACCGGGCGCTCGCCGCGGTTAGCCATCCGGGCCAATACCGCACTGCAAAATGCAGGACGGCGATGCAATCAGCCACCGAGGGCAGCGCCTGATGAAACGCTTTGGAACTTTGCTACTCCTTCCCCTGGCGGGACTGTTGAGCGGCTGCAATCTCGACGTGCTTGCGCCTGCGGGCGATGTCGCGGCCCAGCAACGCGACCTGCTCGTCGTCTCGACCGTGCTGATGCTTATCATCATCATCCCGGTCATGGCGCTGACCGTCTTTTTCGCCTGGCGCTATCGGGCGTCGAACGCATCGGCGACCTACACGCCCGACTGGGATCACTCGACAAAGCTGGAACTGGTCATCTGGGCAGCGCCCCTCCTCATCATCATCTGCCTGGGCGCCCTGACCTGGCTCGGCACGCATCTGCTCGATCCCTACAGGCGGATCGACAGGATCGAGGCGGGCAAGCCCATCACGCAGGACCACAAGCCGCTGACGGTCGAAGTCGTCGCGCTCGACTGGAAATGGCTCTTCATTTACCCGGAATATGGCGTTGCGGCTGTCAACGAGCTGGCAGCGCCGGTCGACCGGCCGATCGATTTCCGCATCACGTCGTCAGCCGTGATGAACTCCTTCTATATTCCCGCGCTTGCCGGGCAGATCTACGCAATGCCGGGCATGGAAACCAAGCTGCACGCCGTCATCAACGATCCGGGCACCTATAAGGGCTTCTCCGCCAACTATAGTGGCGCAGGCTTTTCGGGGATGCGCTTCGACTTTCACGGCCTCTCTGCCGAAGCCTTCGACCAATGGGTAGCGAAGGCCAAGGCCGGCACGGAAAAGCTCAGCCGCGAAAGCTATCTCGAACTGGAACGGCCGAGCGAAAACGAGCCGGTTCGCCACTACGCCTCCGTTGATGCCGACCTCTATGACGCCGTACTCAACATGTGCGTCGAACGGGGCAAGATGTGCATGAGCGAGATGATGGCGATCGACGCGAAGGGCGGGCTGGGCCTCGAGGGCGCGCGCAGCACGCTGCCGCTGGAATACGACAAGTTCGCGCGGCGCGGCGCGGTGTTCGGCGTCGATCCGTCCTACGTCGCAAGCATCTGCACGGCGGAAGAGGCGGCTGCCGCCTGGCGCGCGGCGCGCGGCACCGAGAAGACGGATTGGATGCCTAAGGACCTTTCTCCGCTTCGCGGCGCGGGGCTGCTGCGGCCCGGCATGGATCGACAACGCGCTGACGCCAGCACCGGTGGCGGCCATTTGCCGCCGTTCGAATTGTGAAGGATGCACGATGCCTGACTCGCTGATCAAATTCATCTTCGGCCGGCTCAGCTGGGAATCGCTGCCCCTGCATGAGCCGATCGTCGTCGGCACCTTCATGGCCGTCGCGCTGGGCGGGGCTGTGCTTGTCGGCGCGCTGACCTACTACCGCCTGTGGGGCTATCTGTGGCGGGAGTGGTTCACCAGCGTCGACCACAAGAAGATCGGCATCATGTACATGGTGCTGGGTCTCGTTATGCTGCTGCGCGGCTTCTCCGACGCCATCATGATGCGCCTGCAGCAGGCCATCGCCTTCAACGGGTCCGAGGGCTATCTGAACGCCCATCACTACGACCAGATCTTCACGGCTCACGGCGTGATCATGATCTTCTTCGTGGCGATGCCGTTCGTAACCGGCCTGATGAACTATGTCGTGCCGCTGCAGATCGGCGCGCGCGACGTGTCGTTCCCGTTCCTCAACAATTTCAGCTTCTGGATGACGGTCGGCGGCGCCGTGCTGGTCATGGCGTCGCTGTTTGTGGGCGAATTCGCGCAAACCGGCTGGCTGGCTTATCCGCCGCTTTCCAACATCGGGTACAGTCCTGACGTCGGGGTCGACTACTACATATGGGCGCTACAGGTGGCGGGTGTCGGCACGACCTTGTCGGGCATCAACCTGATCTGCACCATCGTGAAGATGCGCGCGCCCGGCATGACCATGATGCGCATGCCGGTGTTTACCTGGACGTCGCTGTGCACCAACGTGCTGATCGTCGCATCCTTCCCGGTGTTGACGGCGGTTCTGTCGATGCTTGCGCTGGACCGCTACGTCGGTACAAACTTCTTCACCAACGACTTCGGCGGCAGCCCGATGATGTATGTGAACCTCATCTGGATATGGGGTCACCCGGAAGTCTACATCCTCATATTGCCGCTGTTCGGCGTCTTTTCCGAGGTCACCTCGACCTTCTCCGGCAAGCGCCTGTTCGGCTACACATCCATGGTCTACGCCACGGTGGTCATCACCATCCTGTCGTATCTGGTCTGGCTGCATCACTTTTTCACGATGGGCTCGGGTGCCAGCGTCAATTCCTTCTTCGGCATCACGACGATGATCATCTCCATCCCGACAGGGGCGAAGATCTTCAACTGGCTATTCACCATGTATCGCGGCCGCATCCGCTTCGAACTGCCGATGATGTGGACAGTCGCCTTCATGCTGACCTTCGTCGTCGGCGGCATGACGGGCGTGCTGCTCGCGGTGCCACCGGCGGATTTCGTGCTGCACAACAGCCTGTTCCTGATCGCGCACTTCCACAACGTCATCATCGGTGGCGTGCTCTTCGGCCTGTTTGCCGGCATCGTCTACTGGTGGCCCAAGGCGTTCGGATTCAAGCTGGACCCGTTCTGGGGCAAGGTCTCGTTCTGGTGCTGGGTGGTCGGCTTCTGGTTCGCCTTCATGCCGCTCTACATCCTCGGCCTGATGGGCGTGACACGCCGCATGCGCGTCTTCGACGACCCGTCGCTGCAGATATGGTTCGTGATCGCCGCGTTCGGCGCGGTGCTGATCGCCATCGGCATTGCGGCCTTCCTGATCCAGATCTACGTCTCGATCCGCAGACGCGAGGAGCTGACCGATCCGACCGGCGATCCCTGGAACGGCAGGACGCTCGAATGGTCCACCTCCTCGCCGCCGCCGGACTACAACTTCGCCTTCACGCCGGTTGTGCGCGATAACGATGCCTGGTGGGACATGAAGAAGGCCGGCTACAAGCGTCCGCTTTCGGGTTTCAAGCCGATCCACATGCCGCGTAACACCGGTACGGGCGTAATCCTGGCCGCCCTCAGCGTAGCGCTCGGCTTCGGCCTGATCTGGTACATGTGGTGGCTGGCAGCAGCGAGCTTCATCGGCATCATCGCGACCGCGATCGGCCACACCTTCAACTATCACCGGGACTTCCACATACCCGCATCGGAGGTCACGCAAACGGAAGAGGCCAGAACACGGCTTCTTGCCATGCAGGGCTGAACGGTCATGACAACAATGCTCATGTTACAAACGGCAAAGACGGCTGACGCTGAACCGGTCTTTCATCTGGAGAACGAGCACGAGCACGCCGAAGGCGGCAGCACCATGCTCGGCTTCTGGATCTACCTGATGAGCGACTGCCTGATCTTCGCGATGCTGTTCGCGGCCTATGGCGTGCTCGGTGGCAACTACGCGGCCGGCCCCGCGCCGAAGGACCTGTTCGACCTGCCGCTGGTGGCGGTCAACACCTCCATGCTTCTGCTGTCCTCGATCACCTACGGCTTCGCCATGCTGACCATGGAGAAGGGCCGCGTGGCGGCAACGCAGGCCTGGCTCGCCGTGACCGGCCTGTTCGGGCTCGCGTTCATAGGCATCGAACTCTACGAGTTCGCGCACATGATCCATGAGGGGGCCACGCCGCAGCGGAGCGCTTTCCTTTCGGCCTTCTTCACACTGGTGGGTACGCACGGCCTGCATGTCACCTTCGGCATCATCTGGCTGGTCACGCTGATGGTTCAGGTCTGGACACGCGGCCTCATCGCTGCCAACCGCCGCCGGCTGATGTGCCTCAGCATGTTCTGGCACTTTCTGGACGTCATCTGGATCGGCGTCTTCACCTTCGTCTACCTGATGGGAGTGTTGCGATGAACGAGCACGCCAGCCACGACATCCACGCGCATGGCGATGCCGGCGCCCATGGTTCGCTGAAGAGCTACCTTATCGGCTTCGCCCTGTCCGTCGTCCTGACGGCAATTCCGTTCTGGCTCGTCATGACCGGCGCCATCGACAACAAGCAGGCCACGGCCATTGTCGTCATGGCGTTTGCGGCGGTGCAGATCGTCGTCCACATGGTCTTCTTCCTGCACATGAACACCACCTCCGAGGGAGGCTGGTCGATCCTGGCGCTGATCTTCACGGTGGTCCTTGTCGTCATCGTCCTTACAGGGTCGCTCTGGGTGATGTATCATCTCAACGTCAACATGATGCCCGGGCTTCATGATATGAGACAGATGCCGTGAGCCCCGCGACGGGCGCGGGGAGGACCAAGGTCGAAGCTGAAGCATTGTTGGGGGACGCGGCAAACGCGTCTGCCCGAAGCGTCGGGAAGCGTTCTGTTGCAGCGCGACTTCTTCTCGTTCTGCTTGCGCTTTGCGGTATCGCCGCCTTCACCGCCCTGGGCATATGGCAATTGGAACGGCGGGTCTGGAAGCTGGACCTGATCGCGCGAGTGGACGAGCGCATCCATGCGCCGGCCGCCGACGCGCCCAGCCGCGGTGACTGGCCGGCGATCAACGCCGCGGACTATGAGTATCGTCACGTGCGCCTGACCGGCCACTTCCTCGACCAGCCCGGCACTCTGGTGCGGGCGGTGACCGACCTCGGCAGCGGCTATTGGGTTCTCGCACCCATGCGGACGGATGACGGGTTCATCGTCCTCGTCAACCGCGGTTTCATCCCGCCGGAGCGCAAGGCCGAGTTCGGCCGAGCGGAAAGCGATTCCAAATCGGCGACCGTAGTTACCGGGCTGCTGCGCATGAGCGAGCCAGGCGGAGGCTTTCTGCGCAAGAACGATCCCGTTGGCGAGCGCTGGTATTCCCGCGACGTCGCTGCGATCGCGGCCGCGCATGGCCTGGCGGATGTGGCGCCTTATTTCGTCGACGCCGAGGCTTCGGGACAAGACAGCTGGCCGCGCGGCGGCCTGACCGTGGTGCAGTTCCGAAACAGCCATCTCGTCTATGCATTGACCTGGTTCTCCCTCGCGGCGATGCTTACCATCGCCCTGACGGTTCCGGCCTTCAGGAACCGCCAGTGGAGCGGGCGGAGTGGATGATGGACCCGATATCGCAGCTTCGACGTGAGATGTCCGCTCCGGGCGTACGGACTGCGATCGGCGCGGCGGAAGGCGTATCGAATCCGGATACGACGAACAGGAAGAACCTGCTCCTGCTCATCCATCTGCGATGGCTCGCCGTGGCGGGGCAGGTGCTCACCATTCTGGTCACGGAATACTGGTTCGATATCCAGCTGCCGCTCGCACTGATGGGCGGCGTGGTCGTTTTCCTGGTCGGATTGAACGTCTTCAGCCTTTTCGTGCTGCGCGGCCGTGCTCCCGTCACCAACACGCAACTGTTCGTTGCCCTCATTTTCGACATGGCGGCGCTGACGATCCAGCTTTACCTTAGCGGCGGGGCATCGAATCCGTTCGTGTCGCTCTACCTCCTGCAGATCACGCTCGGAGCCGCGCTCCTGACGCCATGGTCCACCTGGATTCTGGTACTGGCAGCCTCGGCCTGCTTCGTGTTCCTCACCTTCCGTTTCCAACCGATCGCGATGCCGCACCATGGCGGCAGCGATCTGTTCGCCCTGCACATTCGCGGCATGTTCATATGCTTCGTGCTGGCGGCCGGGCTGATCGTGATTTTCATGACCCGCATCAACCGGAACCTGCGCGAGCGCGATGCCTATCTGGCTGATCTGCGCCAGCGGTCCGCCGAGGAGGATCATATCGTGCGGATGGGCCTGCTGGCCTCCGGCGCGGCGCATGAACTCGGCACGCCGCTCGCGACCATCTCCGTCATCCTTTCCGACTGGCGCCGCGCGCGCGTCTTCGGGCGCAACCGCGAACTGGCAGAGGACGCCGCCGAGATGCAGGCGCAGATCGACCGCTGCAAACATATCGTGTCCGGAATTCTCATGTCGTCGGGCCAGGCGAGAGGCGAGGGGACGATCCACACGACCATGCGCGATTTCCTCGGCGATCTCGTGGAGGAGTGGCGCAGCAGCCGGCAGCCGCTCAGCCTGGACTACAGGAACGATTTCACCCCAAACGAGCAGATCGTCTCCGATACGGCCCTCAAGCAGGTCATCTTCAACGTCCTCGACAACGCCCAGGAAGCCTCGCCGGACTGGGTTGGCGTCACCGCCGAGCGGCAGGACGAGAAGCTGGTGTTTACCGTCCGCGATCGCGGACCGGGCTTCGACAAGGATATTTTGGCAGCGCTCGGCCAACCCTATATGTCGAGCAAGGGGCGGCCCGGCGGCGGCCTTGGTCTCTTCCTGGTCGTGAATGTGTTGCGCAAACTCGGAGGAGACATTTCGGCGCGAAACATGACGCACGGCGCCTGCGTGACCCTGTCGCTGCCTCTGGCAGCCCTGACGAATGGAGACGATCATGACGCCTGATCGATCCTTGGTTATCGTCGAGGACGATGCCACTTTCGCAAGGACGCTGAAGCGTTCGTTCGATAAACGCGGCTACGACGTTGTCGTCTGCGAGGACAAGGACGCTCTGCTTCGCGCCCTGGAAACGGCCGTTCCCGACTATGCCGTCGTCGACCTCAAGCTCGGCTCCGGCTCCGGCCTGGAATGCGTCAAGCTGCTGAGCGGGCGCGATGCTTCGATGAGGATCGTGGTGCTGACCGGCTTCGCCAGCATCGCCACGGCCGTCGAGGCGATCAAGCTCGGCGCTTGTCATTATCTGGCCAAACCCGCCAACACGGACGACATCGAAGCCGCCTTCGGCAGGGCAGAAGGCGACATTTCCGTGCCGCTGACCAGCCGCCCCACGTCGATCAAGAATCTCGAATGGGAACGGATCCACGAAACACTGGTGGAAACCGGTTTCAACATTTCCGAGACGGCGCGCCGCCTCGGCCTGCATCGGCGTACCCTGGCCCGCAAGCTGGAAAAGCGTGTGGTGAAGTAGTCCCGGGGGCAAGATCTGAGCCTTCTTCGCAAGAGGATGAGGTTTGCCTTCATCGCGAAGCACTGGTCGGTCTGGCCGGTAGTGATACTATGTCCACTCTGCCTCGCATTGCCTCGACCTGTCGCAAGCATTACGCAACGAAGGAGTTTCCCATGGCTCATTCAAGTTCCTCTTTGCCGCTTGTCGTATTGTCCTCGCTTGCAGCCGTTTTCTTTGCCGGCGACGCTTTTGCCCATGCCGAGCTCGTCTCGGAAACACCCGCTGCCAAGTCCATGGCAATGCCTGCGCCTACCGAACTCAAGCTCAAGTTCTCCGAGGGCCTTGAGCTGAAGTTCACCGGCGTCAAGGTCGTGGGTCCGAAGCAAGCTGCGATCGAAACCGGACCGGCGACGCTGGATCCGAACGACAACACGATGCTGATCGTGCCGCTCAAATCGACGCTTCCCGACGGCAAATACACCGTTGACTGGCATGCGCTGTCGACCGACGGCCATAAGACCAAGGGCAGCTACTGGTTCGAATCGATGCACTGACGCCGCATGGACGCCATACTCGTCCTGTGCCGCCTGCTGCACTATGCCTCGGCTCTGTTCCTGTTCGGCATCGGCGCGTTTCAAGGCTGGCTGGCTCCGCAGCATCTGGCGCGTTCGCTCGATGCGGCGCTGGGGCGCGCCGTCTCTGTCGCGGCAGTCATCGGCCTTCTGAGCGCCGTCGCCTGGCTATTTCTTGCCTCGGGCGAGATGGGAGACGGATGGAGCGACGTCTGGAGTCCGGCCACCTGGTACGCAGTTCTCACCGATACGGAATTCGGCCATGTGTGGCAGATCCATCTGCTGCTGGGAGCCGCATTGGTCAGTTTTCTGGTGAGCGGCTGGGGGCGCCATTGGCGACTCGTAACGGTTTTGGGTGCAGTCTACCTCGGCAGTCTGGGCTTTATCGGCCACGCGGTCATGCTGGAAGGTGCGGCGGGCCGGATCAGCCGCGCAAGCCATGTCGTTCACCTTCTTGCCGGCGGGTTCTGGCTGGGGGCACTCGTTGCCTTGACGGCGTGTCTTGGCAAGTTTGGTGACAATGACCTGCAATCCGACATCTCGCACGCTCTTCAGCGCTTTTCCGGGCTGGGGCACCTTGCGGTTGCCGCGGTCGTCGCGACCGGCTTCGTCAACGTGGCGCTTGTGCTCGGACACTGGCCGAACGACACGTCGTCGCCTTACCAGTTGCTCCTGCTGTGGAAGATCGGGCTGGTTGCCGTGATGGTTGGGCTCGCAGTGGTCAACCGTTACGTGCTGGTCCCCAAGCTGAGAGACAACGACGCCTCCTTGCAGGCCCTGCGGCTCTTCACGGTCGTTGAACTCGCCCTCGGCGTCTGCGTGGTGGCACTGGTCAGCCTGTTCGGCAACCTGCCGCCGAAGTAGCTCGCAAATCCCCTGGGTCGACCTTGACCGAAACTCGTACCTGCCTGGGCAAATTACCATCACCATTGCCCGGCGTTCATGCCAGGCATGCCTTGGGCGAACGGCGCATTGTCCAAGCAGAAAACAGGATCAGATCACACTGGCCGCATTGTCTGGGACGGCCTCGACTCGGCATGCAGATACTGAGGCGAGAAATGCCCGCACCAGTCGTCGGCGGAGACTACCGGCCAGAGGCCATTGCCCTGCGGATCAGGCTGGGAGACGGGTGGATTGAAGCGGCAAAGACCGCGGTCGTTCTGAGCTGCGGCATTGTTCAATTTGTGGTCATCGTAGAAGCGGCAACTTGCGCAGTTGCTTGAGTTGTTAGGCATATTTGCCTCCTTCACGGAGCTCCGGACGGCGTTCAAGAGCCAGAATCTGAAACGACTGACCGCTGATGGCTCCCGGCACCGACGAATTCGCAGTGTAGCTCCTTTGTAATTCGTCCGATCTGGTTCGGTTCCAAATCGGGTCCCTCGCGCACAGTATTCTCGACCCGTTTGACGTTCTCAATCTAGGCCTGCCTGGTGCAGCATCGTCGTGACGATGGCACGGAGGCCGGGCAAGATAACGCCGCCATGGTCCGCGGTGGCCGGCAGCTGTCATCCCGGCCGCGCTTGCCGACGACCTTCGCCGCGCTAAGTCGATGATAGTCTTTGACTTCCGGGCTCAACGGTTCTTCGGCCATTTTGCATCATGGAATTCCTGTACGGGCTGGCTTTCTTGGTGCTCTTCAGCCTGAGCGCCGTCGTCGGAATGATCCTGCGCACGCGTCTCCACGAGAACCATTTGTCGAAGGAGAACATGGATGCGCTGAGCCTCGTGACGGGACTTCTCGTCACCTTTGCCGCCTTGGTTCTCGGTCTGCAGCTGTCGACGGCAAAAGCCACGTTCGACGCCGCCGACAAAGACCGCTCGGTCTATGCTGCCAAACTGGCGCGTCTCGACCAATGTCTACGCGACCTTGGCCCCACGATGGACCCAGCGCGCAGCCGCCTGCGGCAATATACGGCCGCCGTCATCGCCAGTACGTGGCGGCACGAGCCCGCGCCGCTTGTGCCCGGCACCCCCGATACGCGGGGAATGGCAATCAGCGGCGAAGATGTCACGTTGAGCGCTCTGATGAATCAAATCGGCCTGATAATCGACACCGCAGCGCCGAGCGATGCATCGCATGTCAACATAGCCACAAGATGCCGAACGGATTTTGGCCTGGCACAGGAAAGCCGCTGGGCGGTCATCGAAGATGCGATTGGAACCTCCCCGGGTTGGTTCACCGGAATATTGAGCTTTTGGCTGGTGCTCGTCTTCCTCAGCTTTGGGCTCCAGATCCCTCGACGCCTGCTTGGAGCCGTCGTTCTCGGGATCGGGGTCGTTGCGATCTCCAGCGTGATGTTCGCAATCGTTGACCTCGAAATCCCTTACGGCGGCATGTTCGGCATCAAAAGCACTGCCATGCGTGCGGCATTGGCCGACATGAACAAGTAACGCTCGCGGCTGTTGCGCAGCGTTCAGGTCCGATCACAAGTGTTCGTGCCTATCGTGTGCCCATGAGAGCCCTCACAGAGTGTTGACCCTGATTTCACTGCGTGGCCGCAATAATTTGCGCCCGGCTGGCGTTCTCTCCGTGAGGAACCCCACGCTCGCGGTGGCGGCGTCGCGAGCATGGCCGGAGAGCTTTGCCATGCAAACTGCCTATATCAATCGCGTCGCCACAGCCGTGCCGCCCTACGACGTGCACGATGCCTTTCGCCGCTTCGCTCAGTCGATGCTTCTTGATGACCGGCGCAATTCGCTGCTGTTCCAACGCATGGCCGACAAGTCGGGAATCGAGCACCGCTACTCGTGTCTCGCGCCGAGCAATCTGCCGGAAGGCGACTGCGTCGATGCCGAAGGCTTTTACCCGCGCGGCGACTTTCCCGACACGGCAGCGCGAATGCAGAAGTTCGAGCAGTACGCGCCGCCGCTGGCGCAAGGGGCCGTCGACAAGTTGCAGCTTGGCGCAGACCGTGACCGCATCAGCCATCTCGTGGTGACTTGCTGTACCGGCTTTTCCGCGCCTGGTCTTGATCTCGAACTCGTCGAGCGCTGTGGGCTTCCGAGCACGGTCGAACGCACCATAGTCGGCTTCATGGGTTGCTATGCGGCCATCAACGCGCTGAAGCTGGCGCATCACATCGTTCGCTCGGAAGCGTCGGCGCGAGTGCTTGTCGTCAACCTTGAGCTTTGCACGCTGCATCTCAAGGATACGACCGACCTTGAGCAAATCCTCTTGTTTCTGCTGTTCGGTGATGGCTGCTCGGCATGTGTCGTGAGCGCGGAGCCGGTCGGCATCGCCCTCGACGGCTTCCACGCTCTGCTGGTGCCCAGCACCCGCGAGTTGATTACCTGGAATATCCGGCAATCCGGTTTCGACATGACTCTGTCGGGACGTGTTCCCGGCGCAATCCATGATGGCTTGCAGGAACACGGCAGCGAAATTCTTGCTGGAGCATCCGCCGCATCGATCGATCTTTGGGCGGTGCATCCCGGCGGCCGCACGGTGCTCGACGCGGTTGAGCGCGCTTTCGAACTCGGGCCAGGCGCGCTGATGGCGTCGCGCGAGATCCTGAGACGCTACGGCAACATGTCGTCCGCGACCGTCATGTTTGTGATCGATCGGCTGCTGGGATCGGGTACGCGTGGTCGCACCGGTTGCGCGATGTCGTTCGGACCCGGACTGATCGCGGAAACCATGCTGTTCCACACGGCGGCCTGATGCCATGAACATACCGGTCACCGTGCAAGAAGCTCGACGCGACCTGTCGCAGCGCAGCGTCGAATCCGAATGGCTCGATCGCGCCGATCCAAGCCCCGAGGAAATGGCGGTGGTGATACGCGATATCGCCAGCTTCAACCGGGCGATGCTTGGGCACTGGCCGGTGATCGCCTGGTTGCGTCGCGCCACAAAGGACGCGACGAGAGAAACGCCTCTGACCCTCCTAGATGTCGGCTGCGGCAACGGCGATCTGCTGCGGGCGATCCGGCGCTGGGCGCGCAAACGCGGCCTGGCGATCAGGCTGATCGGGCTTGATCGCAGCCCCGAGATCATCCGCATCGCCGAACTCGCGACCGATGAGGCCGACGAGATCGACTATCGCGTGATGGATATCTTCGATTTCGAACCGCACATGCCCATCGACCTCGTCGTCAGCAGCCTGCTCACCCACCATATGTCGGACGACCAGATCGTGAAGTTTCTGCGGTGGATGGAACTGACGACGCGCAAAGGCTGGCTGATCTACGATCTCCAACGCCATCCCGTGCCGTTCCATTTCATCGGTCTCGTGGGCAAGCTGACGCGGCTGCATCCGATTGCGATTGACGATGGCCTCATTTCCGTAACACGTTCGCTGACGCGCAGCGAATGGCTTGCGCGCATGGACGAGGCCAACATCGCGCGCGACGCGGTGCAACTGCGGTGGTTCCTGTTCCGCTTTGCCATCGGACGGCTACGATGAGCGGGACGGAGAGCCTCGTCATCTCCTGACGAGCGTGTCGTGGACGAGTGCCATGACCCTGTCCGCGGCGACGTCCACAGCCACCGTCTGCGCGGGGAAATGATCCCAGGCTCCCGGCGGGAAGCGGCGATGGGAGGGCTTGAGCACGGTCTGGCCGTCGGTCAGGCCGTCGCATGAAACCCGGATCTGGCCCGTTACCGTGTCGAAGAGATCGGGGCGCACCAGGTAGACGCAGGCGCATGTGTCGTGGACGAGCATCGCGTCAGCGATGAGGTGATCGTAGAAGTCGATGTAGCTCTGCGAGAGTTCGTTCAGAAGCGAAACTTCGGGGCCACCCTTGTCGGCCAATTCCTTGAGGGTTGCCCTGGTCATGACGGTCTTGGTGGTGACATCGAGGCCGATGACAGCCACTTTCCATGGCGCTGTCATCACGCGGTCGGCAGCCTCAGGGTCGCCTGCGATATTTGCCTCGGCCGCGGGCGTCACGTTCCCCGGCACATAGAAGCTGCCGCCCATGATGACGACGTCCCTCACGAGGCCCGCAATGTCGGGGGCCTTGGCCAGCGCGTTGGCAAGGTTCGTCATCCTGCCGACGGCAACGATCGAAATCTCGCCCGGGTTCTGGCGGATGGTGTCGATGATGAATTGAGCTGCTTCGTCTTCTTCCCCGATCGGCAGGTCTGCATCATTGGGGATATCGATGTCGCCTAAACCGTTCTCGCCATGAACAATCGTCGGCCACGGCCGAGCCGGCCGGTCTCTGTCGAAGGTAACGCCCGCGCCCCGGACGACCGGAGCATCGATCTTGAAAGCCGACTTCAGGAACAGTGCGTTGCGCGTCGTCGTCTCGACCGCAGCGTTTCCGAACACCGTCGTGATCCCGACGAGGTCAATTTCCGGGTGGCGATGCAGGAAGAGCAGCGCCATCGCGTCATCCACGCCCGGGTCCGTATCGAAAATCACTTTAGGCATCGGCAATACCCTCCAGTTCAGAAGGTCTTGCCTTTGCCAGATGTGCCGCGATTATCCAAGGCCATATTGGATGTCAGCGTTTGGCGGGAACTAGCCGTGTGCGGCGACCGAACTACGTGTTCCCGCCCGTGTCGGACATCGCATGACCAACGTGGGAATCGCCTCAAGGTGCGTTTGCCGCGTCTTCGATGACTTTCGCCACTGCCTTGGCGTGCGAAATCATCACGACATGCGAGGCGCCCTTGACGACCACGGTTTCGCGCGGATGGGCGCGATCGGCCATCCACGCATGCAGCTTGGGTGGTATCGCGGTGTCGTGGTCACCGTAGACGAACCATGACGGGATGGTCTTCCAGGCGGGCTCGGCTGCCGCTTCGCCGAAGGCAGTGTCGGTGACGGGCCGTTGCGCCGCCGCCGCCAATTTCGCAGCGGCCACGGGCAGGTCGGGCGCGAAGGCGTCGTGGAACTTCTCCTGTTGGACATAGAGATCGTTGCCGCCGCCGGCCAAGGGCACCGGCTTTTCCAGCGTGTCGGGGCCGATCAGGCTGCCGGGAAACTTGGCATTGAGGCCGCCGGCGCTCTCTCCCGCCTCCGGCGCGAAGGCCGCGACATAGACGAGCGCTTTCACATTCGCCTCATCCTTCGCCGCATCGCTGATCACCATGCCGCCGTAGGAATGTCCGACGAGCACGACAGGCGTCTTGATGGTGGCGAGCAGACTGCGGACGGTGTCGGCATCGCCCTTCACGCTGCGTAGCGGATTTGCGACGGCGACGACGGGGTAGCCGGCCTTCTCCAGTATGCCGATGACACCGTACCAGCTGGAAGAGTCGGCGAAGGCGCCGTGCACAAGCACGATGGTCGGCTTGGCCGGCTGCGCCATTGCCACAAAACTCGTCAGCAACAAACCAGCCAATGCGAGGACAGCCCTGAGTATTTTCATCTCAACTCCTCCTTCGATCAATGGGACGAGCGCTGACGAGGGCAGCTATCGGCTGCATCCGGGCGCGTCGTCCCTCCTTGTGGTCTCGGGCAACGAGCACGGCGCGCGCCCCATTTGTCGCGCGCCGTTCTGTTTCACTTCGACTGGCGCAACGGCCTGAACGATTCGCGCATCTCTGACACGAAGAACTCGGGCTGCTCCCAGGCCGCGAAGTGGCCGCCCTTCGGCGCCTTATTGTAGTGGATCAGCTTCGGATACGCCTTCTCGGCCCAGCTCTGCGGAGCGGTGTAGATCTCGTCCGGGAAGGCAGTCACGGCCACAGGGATCGCGATGCCCCTGATGTCAAAGAAGCCGCCCGTCGGATGGTGCGCATTGTCCCAGTAGAGCCGCGCCGATGAGACCGCAGTGTTCGTCAGCCAGTAAAGCGTGACATTGTCGAGCACGTCGTCCTTCGACAAGCCCTCGCTCTGACCGGCGAAGACGCGGGCGATCATCTTCTGGCTTCGGTCGTCGTGATCGAGCATCCATGCCGCCAGGCCAACGGGGGAATCGGCGAGCCCGTAGAGGGTCTGCGGGCGGTTGTTCATTTCGAGAGCATAGCCAAGGCCATTCTTGTTGAAGAAGTCGAGCTGGTCCCAGGCATTGCGCTCGTCCGGCGTGAGGCCGGCGGGTGGTGTGCCCGCGGCGAGCGATTGGTTGATCTCGGGCGAAACCGTGGCCGGCATGTTGGTATGGATGCCGAGCAGCCCGGGCGGCTGCTGCAGGGCCATGTCCTCGGTAACGGCATTGCCCCAATCGCCGCCCTGCGCCACGTATTTCGCGTAGCCGAGGCGCTGCATCAGTTCGGCCCAGGCTTTCGCGATACGGGGGGGATTCCAGCCGACAGCCGTCGGCTTGCCGGAAAAGCCATAGCCGGGCAGCGAGGGAATGACGAGGTCGAAGGCATCCGCGGCGCTCGCGCCGTGTGCCGTAGGATCGGTCAGCGGCGCGATGATCTTCATCTGCTCGATGATCGAGCCCGGCCAGCCATGGGTGACGATCATCGGCAGCGCGTTTTCGTGCTTGGACCGCACATGAATGAAGTGGATGTCGAGACCGTCAATCTCGGTGATGAAGTTCGGCACGGCATTCAGCCTGGCTTCGCACTTGCGCCAGTCGTGCTGCGTCGCCCAGTACTGTGCGAGCTGCTGCATCGTCGCGAGCTGGACACCCTGGGTCGTGTCCGCCACCTGCTCCTTGTCAGGCCATTTGGTCGCCTGCACGCGTCGGCGAAGGTCGGCCAGGTCCTCGTCTGGGAAGGAGATCTGGAAAGGCCGAATGACATCGTTATTCTGAGCGGCAGCCGCTTGCCCGGGCAGCACGCTGGCTGCGCCTATCGCCGCGGCAGTCGCCAGAACCTCTCGCCGAGTCGGATTTGACATGGTCATCCTCCTGTTCTGATTTTTGGAATGCCCTCCGTGGGCATACGTGCGAAACCATTCGCGCATTCAGGTGTCGGGGACACCCACATTCTGCCCGGCAGGGTCAACCATCTGCTGACCCTCAATCGGACGTTGCGAGCGAACGCGTCGCGAACAAGAAAGTTCCCTGGAACCGGACGTTCTGGAGGCGCTTCATGGCGCTGCCGAAACGATGAAGCGCGTGACCATGGAACTAGCGGGCAGGTCGCTGAAGAACATCCTCGACGATGCCGACTTTGCCGAGGGTGATCATATCAACGCGCCGCTATACAATCTAAAGTTGTTCATATTGCAATTGACACGTAATAATTGTAGACGTAACTATAGCCAATCCGGCACGTCGGATTCGTGTCCATGTAGAACCAATGAATTAGGGCAATAAGGGGAAGAAAGCGGGGGCGTTTCGCGCCGACGCCAAATGAGGGGTTCGCATTCGTCTAGTAAATGAATGCAGTATAGAAGAATTCCAAATTTCACAGAGCTTTAGGTCATGTTGCCAGTGCATGTCGCTGGCGCTCACGTCAATTGCGTCAGGTGGTGGGATGCGGGACAAGATTGATCAAGTCATAAATCTGGATATCGATCTTGATGGCGATGACGAAAGGAATTCTCCTTCGTCGAAAGGCCCTTGGCATCCGCAAGACCTCGGCTCGGCAGACGGTATAATTCTCGTATTTCCCGACGGTCCGGACGTAATGGTGCGCCGCCTTGCACGAGCGTTTGAGGAAACTTTCACGTTTGACGACAGGAGGAAGTTGTGCGGGTTCGACTTGCTCTCCTTCCCGATGGGCCTTGGCGGCCACAATCTCCGCATAGACGATCATGCCTGCATAGATCTTGTTCCGGACTCGCCTGATTATCGGTTTACCATCTCAACGCACAACGGCGAGCAGGCGCTGCTTGTCACCACCGACGCCCGCCTGATGGCGGACTTCGTGCGGCAGTACTTGCTCGCGCGCGTCGAATACTGCCCGGAATTGGAAGTGCTGCTGTGATGATACCACTCGGTTCCACATCAGCTTGTAATCGTGGAGTGGCCAATACGCCCCTCAAGCGAGATCGAGCCGTCTTCAGCAACATTACGCCAAACCGGAGGGAAAGTAGGCAGTGCTTTACCTGCCTTGGGGCAGCTTATCCCGCCAATGTCGTTTTGTTGCGGAGCCGGAGCGATCGGAGAGCATGCACCCTATCCCCCGCCAAGGAGGGCATGCTTTCTGGGGGGAGTATAACCCCCACCTGCCGGCCAGGTCGCGATGTCCTGCCTGAACACAGAGCGGACCTGGCCGGCACTTTTAGCATCATCGTGTCCAAGGGACGGGCGTGCAGAAGAAGTCGGCCGCTAATCCTTCGTAACGTCTTCCGTTTCGCGAAAAGCCGTCGCACGGCAACAGGAGCGCAGGAGATGAACAGGGCCAGGTACATTGGGCGCGGTCAGGGGAGCGAGGGACGTGTCATGCCGTCCGCCTCTCCCTTTCCTGAGTTCACGATGGCTTTCCAGCCGATCGTAGACACCGCAGCCGGCGGTACGCTTTTTGCTTATGAGGCGCTTTTGCGCGGGCGCTACGGAGAGAGCGCAGCCACTGTCTTTGCCAGCGTGCCGCCAGAGAGGACGCTGGCCTTTGATGCCGCCTGCAGGGAACGCGCCGTAGAGATGGCGGCTTCCTTCGGTGTGCGCTGCGGCCTCAGTCTTAACGTTTCGGCCTCCGCAATCTGCGACCACCGGTATGGGCTGCATACAACGCTGCGTGCCGCCCAGCGCGTGGGATGGCCGGCCGGCCGTCTGATATTCGAGATGACCGAGCAGGAGCCGGTCGAGGACAAGGCAAAGCTCTCCCGCTGGATGGCGGCCGCGCGCAACCGAGGGGTCACGGTGGCCATCGATGATTTCGGGGCTGGCTATGCCGGCATCAACAGTTTGCTGCAGCTGCGTCCTGACATGGTGAAGCTCGACATGGAGCTGGTGCATGGCATCGACGCGGATCGTTCGCGCCGAGCGATTGTCAAGGGCGTGGTCGATGCCTGCGCGGCTTTCGGTTGCAGAGTTGTGGGGGAGGGCGTCGAGACCGAGGCTGAGTTCACGGTTCTGGCGTCGCTCGGGATCGGCCTCATGCAAGGCTATCTTTTCGCGCGGCCGGGCATTGCCTGTCTACCGGAGATCGTTCGGCCAGCAACGCTTACTTAGTGACAGAGATTTTTCGACGATCAGTATGCGGGGACGGGGGGAGAATGGCAGATCGTTGGTATGTCGCGTCAGCCCTGCTGGGGCGGGAAGACATGGCTGAGCTCAATCTGAACAGACAGGGATTCCATGTCTGGATGCCGCGCCAGACGCGGGTCGTTCGTCATGCGCGCCGGCGTCACGAGAAGCGCGTCCCCTTTTTCCCCGGCTACATATTCGTGTCGCTGGATGTCGATCGCCAGCGGTGGCGGTCGGTCAATGGCACCTTCGGGGTGAATTCGCTCGTCATGCAGGGCGAGCGGCCGCTCCCGTGCCCCGACGGCCTGATCGAGGGGCTTCAGGCCCTGACGGACGACGAGGGGATATTCAACGTTGCGGTGGGTCTTCGTCAGGGCGATGTCGTGCGTGTGATCTCAGGTCCCTTTGCCGAGCTTGTTGGAACCCTGGTCCGCCATGATGGCTTGGGACGGGCTCGGATCCTGTTGCAAATGATGCACGGGGAAATCGCCGTGGCATTGCCCGTCAAAAGCCTGGTGCCTGTGGCATCCAACTGATGTGGCCGCGATAGCGGCCAGTCCTTGTTACGCTTGATGTTCGGCTCGAGGGCTTTCACCTCGAGTGCGGTAGCCATCGGAGGCCTGTCGCCGGGGCTTATGCCGCGGTGGCCTGGCGGAAACGACAGCGGAAAGTCCAGTTTGTATCATCAGACGATCGCGATCGGTAGTGAAACGCATCCGCTGCAGCGGTTGCGTTATCAGCTTATGGGCGGGCTACTCCTGGCCGTCGGCCTGCCGCTCGTCGCGCGCATGGCGCTGGAGCCGAGGATCGTCCTCTCGATCAACCACCAGGTGACGATCACGGCAGCCATCATCGCTCACATGACAGGCTACATGACCTACAAGCGACTGGACGCGTTTCCGGGGGTGGCGACGTTCAGCACCATATTGCCGGCATTCACGCTCAGCTACGGGCTGGTGTTCCTCGCCATTTTCTTCTTTCGCTTCGAATATAGCCGTTTCCAGGCTGCAGGCTCCTTCTTCATCTCGGCATCTTGGTATTTCAGCTCAACGTGTTCACGCACCGGTTGGAACCTTACCGGCTGGCGATCGTCCCCGGCGGCAATATCGACCGGCTTGCGGCGGTCGACGGCGTTGTCTGGCAGAAGCTGTTTTCCCCCGATGCAGTCCCGGGCCGGGTGCTAGGCGTGGTAGCAGATCTTCGCGCTGACTTGCCGGAGACTTGGGAGCGCTTCATCACAGGTTGCGTCCTGTCCGGCACCCCTGTCTACCATGTGAAGCACATAGTGGAATCGCTGACCGGCCGGGTCGAGATCGAGCATCTTTCGGAAAACACGCTCGGATCGCTCAATCCCAATCAGATCTATTTCAAGATCAAGCGGATAGTCGACTGGCTGGGGGCGTTTGCGGTCCTGGTGCTCCTGTTGCCGCTTTTCCTTGTCCTGGCTCTCGCAATCAGGCTCGAAACGCCCGGGCCGGCTCTGTTCCGGCAACGGCGGGTGGGTTATCGCGGCACGCTCTTCACGCTCTACAAGTTCCGCACCATGCGCGCCGAGGACGATGGCGCCATGGCCGAGAAGGAAAAGGCGATCACGCGAGACGGCGATGAGCGCATTACCCGCATCGGCCGGGTGTTGCGGCGCACGCGACTTGATGAATTGCCGCAGGCTATCAACATACTGAGCGGTGAGATGAGCTGGATCGGCCCCCGGCCCGAGGCGGCGGTGCTGTCGCGTTGGTACGAGGGGGAACTGCCCTTCTATCCCTATCGCCATATCGTGCGCCCTGGCGTCACCGGCTGGGCGCGAGTCAACCAGGGCCATGTGGCAGCTGTGAGCGAAGTTCACGAGAAGCTGCACTACGACTTTTACTACATCAAGAACTTCTCGCCCTGGCTCGACCTGGTCATCTTCATGAGGACGATCAGGATCATGCTGACCGGCTTCGGGGCCAGGTAGCGGAAGCGAGCAGGCCATCCTGACCGAAAGAATGGATACGCTTGGATACCATCAGAAGACGGCGGGGGGCGTCAGAGGGCGCAAGGGCCTTCGCACAGTCCTGCCGGCACAAAGGTCGGCGTGGGGCGGCGAAGGCATGTCATTGTCGACTGCGGTGCGCCTATTGTTTCACCATCTTTCGCCAGCGCGTCGGCGTGCCTTCGTGCCGCTCATGGTTCTGATGCTGGCTGGCGCGGTGGCCGAAGTGGTTACGATCGGAGCAATCGTGCCTCTCCTGGCGATCATCGCTTCGCCGGCCGGTGCACCTGGGCATGGCGTAGCCTCCAGCCTGCTCGGCTTCCTGGGAGCCGGTGACCCGGTCATCGCGGTCTATGCCGTGACCTGCCTGTTCGCGCTTGCGGCGCTAGGGGCGGCCACTCTGCGACTGGCGCTGCTGTGGGCGAGCAACAGCTTCGTCTATGGCATGTCCTACGAGCTCGGCGTGAAACTCTACGCCGATACGCTCTTTCAGCCCTATGCCTACCACACGCAGCGCAATTCCAGCGAGATCATCGCCACGATCAACAAGGTACAGGTGGTCACCAACAATGTGCTGCTCCCGCTCATGCAAGGAGCCATCTCCGCGGTGATCGGGCTTTTCATTGTCGGGGGGCTAATCGCCATCGACCCTGTTGTCGCGCTCGTTGCCGGGGTCGGATTTTCGGGCATCTATCTCATTGCGTCTGTCACCGCGCGCAAGCGGTTGCGCCGCAACGGTGGCCTCATTGCCCGCGCCCAGACCAGGCGCGTGCAGACCATGCAGGAGGGGCTGGGCGGCATCCGTGACGTGCTGCTCGACCGCTCCCAGCCGGTTTTCGTCGAGACCTATGAGCAGGCCGAAGCGGACTTCCGCGATGCGCGGGTGCGCAATGCCGTTCTTGCAGGCGCACCACGCTTCGTCGTCGAAGCGGTCGGCATGGTGCTGATCGCGGCGGTGGCCGTGACGATGGTCCAGCGACCGGGCGGGATTGCTGCGGCGCTCCCGGTGCTGGGCGCGCTGGCGCTTGGCGCCCAGCGGCTGCTGCCTCTGATCCAGCAGCTCTACAGCGGCTGGGCCCTGGCCCTGGGTAACAAGGCAGTTCTGACCGATATCGTTGTGCTGCTTGACCGACCCACCCCGGCGACGACTGCGGCCGAAGCGGCGCTGCCGTTCGAAGGCGCCATTGGTCTCCGTCAGGTCGGCTACGCCTATCCGGGCAGAGCCGCCGCGCTGCGCAACGTGGATCTCGTAATCCCCAAGGGGAGCAGGGTCGGTATCGCTGGCAAGACCGGCAGCGGCAAGTCGACCTTGATGGATCTGATCATCGGCCTGCTGGAGCCGACGGCGGGAGATATTCGCATCGACGGGGTGAAACTGACGGCTGCAAACCGTGCGGCATGGCAACGAAACATCGCCCATGTTCCGCAGGCGATCTTCCTTGCCGATGCGAGCGTTGCCGAGAACATCGCCTTCGGCGTCAGGAAGGCGGACATTGACCCTGGGCGGGTGCGTCGCGCTGCAGAACAGGCCGAACTGGCAGAGGTGATAGCGGCGCTGCCGCAGCGCTATGACACCCGGATCGGCGAGCGCGGTATCCAGCTTTCCGGCGGGCAGCGCCAGCGCATTGGCATCGCGCGCGCTCTCTACAAGCAAGCAAGCGTACTGGTGTTCGACGAGGCGACCAGCGCATTGGACACGGAAACCGAGACGGCGGTGATGGCGGCCATCGAGCGGCTCGATCGCGGCCTCACCATCCTCATCATCGCCCATCGCCTCTCGACGCTGGAAGGCTGCGACATGGTCGTGCGGCTTGAGGCAGGACAGGCGAAGGCGGCGCATCTGGGAGCCAGCAATGCGGAGGCTGGATAGGTTTGCCTCATCATATGCCGTCTCCCCTTGCACAAATCGCCGACCTCAGCGTGACTAGAGGCGTGCGCGTTCCTGTCGCTGCGCCCATCGCTGTCGTTGTGATGTCAACTGATTCATATCCCTTTACCGCTGACGCGGTGGCTTCGCTAACCACCCAAAACATCCGTGCCGAGATCGTTGTGGTCAATACGGGCCGTGGTTCGTTACAGCCAGCGCTATCCAAGTTACTCGATGAAATCGTTCTGGTGGAGACCGGCGAACGGCAGTTTGCCGGCGGCACACGAAATTTAGGCATACAGCATAGCCAAGCGCCCATTATAGCATTTCTCGCCGCGGATTGCATGGCTACCCCGAACTGGCTGAGTCATCGACTTCGGACGCATGAAAGGACGACGACTGTGGCTTCCGCGCTCCTTCCCGCGCCTGCCAAGGATGGCCGTGTCCGGGCGATCAGTTGGGCAAGTTGCCTCACTACGCATTTTGCGAGGCTGCCCCACACGCCCTCGGAGCGCGCCGTGCTTTTCGGACTCTCCTATCGCAGAGAGCTGTTCGATATGTTCGGCTCCTTCGATGAGCAGATCCGCGTCGGGGAGGACACACTTCTGAATGAGAAAATCGAGCGTGTAGAGCGCCCGGTTTGGAACCCGCAGATCGTCACCTTGCACCGCTATCCTGCGGCGCTCAGACCGGCTTTGATCGACCAGTTCCACCGTGGTCGTCGCCTCGTAAGGTTCAGTCGAAGCGTTCGACCCCGTAGCCGCCTCGCACTCGCTGCCGGTAACATGAAGCGTGCAATCAAGATTGCTTTTGAGTTGGCGCAAGCGGGTACTTTTCAGTTCCCGCATGAAGCTGTCAAAGCATGTTGGCTGGTTCCGATACTCGCCGCTGCCATGTCTGCTGGCATTCTCGTGTCTTTCGATCGAGATTGAACAATTGGCAAAGCGATCAAAGCCGGTCGCGCATCGATGATGAACATTCTCGTCTTGACGAACTTCTGGCCCACAGCGTCGAACTCGATTTCCGGCATTTTTGTTCCGCAACAGATTGCAGCTCTTTGCAGGGCCGGGTGCCAGGTAACAGTGCTTGTGGGTGCTACGCTCGGAAAGCGGAAGGAGCGGCACCTGTCGCCCCAAGAACTCGGCCTACCTGCCGAGGAGGTCACGCTGGTCAAAGTGCCGCTATTGCGCTTGCCGGAAGCGCTTTCAGCCAACCGGCTCGCATACAGGTTCAATTTGCGCTCAACCGGCCTGTCCGTATCCAGGACGATGGCATCTCTAGTGCGCAAGACAGGTACGCCGCAGGGGTGCATCGTACACGGCCTCAGACACTACGCTTCCTCTGCTCCATACTGGTGCGGACGTTTACGTGCCCGGAAGATTGCGTGCGTGCATGGCGTCGACCCTTTCCTGGCGAGACCGTCCGTGGTCGGCTATCTCAAAGCCGATCTGCAACGCGCACAGCATTGCCTCGACAAGATTATTCTCGTTGGCTCTCCGCTTCGTCGTCATGCGACTGAACTTGGGATCAATATCTCGAAAACGGTGGTCATTCCGAACGGAACCGAAATGCCGGCGCTGTCCGAACTTCCATTGAACATCGTTGCGGGGGAAGGAATTCTGAAAATCGCGAGTGTCTCTAATCTGATCGCCTTGAAGGGTATCGACGACAATATCCGTGCCCTGCGGCTGCTTAAGGAGCAGTACGGCATCGCCCATTGGCAATATTCAGTGATCGGCGACGGGCCGGAAAGACAGAGACTGGAGGCGCTGGCTTGGGCGCTCGGCTTGAGCAACCACATTCGTTTCCTCGGAAGGCTGCCTTATGACGAAACAATGCACGAGATCGCAAGAGCCGATATCATCTCCCTCCCGAGTTGGGGCGAGGCGTTCGGCATCGTCTATCTCGAAGCCATGGCGCGGATGAAGCCGACCATCGGCTGCCATGAAAATGGCGCTGCCGATATCATCGCCGATGGGGACGATGGCGTCCTCGTCCCTCCGAAAGATCCAGATTCGCTAGCGCTTGCCCTGAAAAGACTTATCGAGAACCCTGGCTTACGCGAAAGACTTGGCCGTGAGGCGAGACGTACGGCAGAGCGCTTCTCCTGGGACGCAAATGTGCGATGTGTTCTGGAACTGCTCGGGCTACAATCGAGCAGCAGCCAAGACTGGGCTGTCTGACCCATTCCCACCGTGCGGTCCGTTCCAGAATTACAGCCGCGGGGTGACGTTTTAGATCACTTGCGCCTCTGCAGGCTCGGAGTGAGGTTTCCGGGTGCCTGACTATGGCGGCCGGAACTCGGGCCTCGCGCTTCGAAGCGGGGCTTTCCAGCATCTGCGCGAAACCGGGATGGGATTTTGGGCCTATGCGCCGGTCGCTGCGGCGCTGGTACTACGGCTGGCATCTGGCCCGACCGCCAATCTCAGCTATCTCGCTCTTGCAGCCTATGCGCTTCTTAGTAGGGCTCATGCGATCCGCGCGCTTGCGCTGTCATGGCTATTTACGATGATCAGCCCCGGTATCGCACCGGAGGCGAGTGCGGGAGCGGTCGGACGCTATGCAGTCCTGTTCGCGGCCGCGGCATCGGCCATAGTGCACAGCAGCCTGTTCAGCAGTGAGCCGCGCCTGCGCCCGTTCACGCTGGCCACGCTTCTACTCGGCCTCTTTATCATGTGCCACTCCCTGCTGTTCAGCCCGATACCAGACGTCTCAGTGCTCAAGGCAGTGTCGTGGACGCTGGCCATGACCACACTCCTTTCCGCCTGGTGCAGCCTCTCGGAACAGCAAATGCAGGAGATGTCTCAGCAACTGTTCTGGGGGCTGGTGCTGGTGCTCCTTGCCAGCTTGCCGCTGGCGGCGTCTTCCTTAGGCTACATGCGCAACGGTATGGGTTTTCAGGGCATTCTCAACCAGCCGCAAGCCTTTGGGCCGACCATGGCGTTGCTTTGTGCCTGGACAACTTCGCGCCTCTTCGGCGAAGCGCGGCCGTCTTGGTGGCTGCTCGGCGTGGCGGGCGCGTCGCTCACCGGCATATCGCTGTCGGAGGCGCGGACGGCCGGCTTTGCGATCATGCTGGGCGTAGGGTGTGCCGTACTGCTGGGGCCTGGCGTTGCTGGCAAACCGATCCGGCTGATGCTCCCCGGTATGAGCAGCGCGCGGGTCTGGGCGGTCTTCGGAGCAGTTCTTGTGGCCTGCGTGGTCATGGCACCGACCATCGACAGCGCCTTCCAGCGCTACATCTCCAAATCCGGCCGCGCCCGGCTGGGAGGGGATCAAGTCGAAGGGGTAATGGAGGCCTATGATCGCTCTCGCGGGAGGCTGATAGATGCTATGCTGGAAAATATTGCCCAGCACCCGTTAACGGGTATCGGCTTCGGCATCGCCTCGGAGCCTGCAACCATGGTGGTCAGCAGGGACCCGGTTCTCGGCCTGCCGGTCGGTGCATCGATCGAGAAGGGGGTGGCTCCGCTCGCCGTACTGGAGGAGATTGGCACCATTGGCGGCTTGCTGGTTGTAGCGTGGATCATGCGGCTGCTGCGCTCCAGCGCGCGAAGCGGTCTGGCAGCATTCGCCGTATGCCTGACCGTGCTGCTGCTCAACATGGGTGAATCGACCCTTTTCTCCGCCGGCGGCATGGGGTTGCTGCCGCTGATCCTGCTCGGCTGGGCATATGCTGATGGCATTGCGAAAAGCACACGTCGTGGCTGATCCCGTGTGGTTCTGGCAGCGTATCGTTTCGCCGCACATGGCGGGGTTGGCGGAAGCACTCGCCAGGCGGGGGCAGCAGGTAAGCTATGTCGCCGAGCAGCCGATGTCGACCGACCGCGCGGCACAAGGCTGGCGGGCGCCCCGGCTTGGCGCAGCGACGCTTCATTTTGCGCCGGATAGGGATGCCGTGACCGCTCTCGTTGCCAAGGCTCCCGAGGACAGTATCCACATCTGCCAGGGTCTTCGCGGCAATGGTCTGGTGGGGTTTGCGCAACAGGCACTGGCGCGGCGCGGCTTAAGCCAATGGGTGGTGATGGAAACTGTGGACGACAGCGGCTGGCGCGGAGCGTTCAAGCGGCTGGAATACCGGCGCCTGATCCGGCAAAGCCGCCCTTGGCTCGCGGGTCTGCTTGCCACCGGCGACGCCACGCCAGGATGGCTCGTCCGGTGCGGCATGCCGTCCGAAAAAGTATTTCCTTTCGCCTATTTCCTCCCGGAGAGGTGGGAGGAAAACGTGCGCCAGCTCGATAGCGGTGCGCCGTTCCGTTTCCTGTTCGTGGGGCAGTTCATCGATCGCAAGCGGGTCGACCTGCTGTTCGATGCCCTCGCAAGACTGGGGGATACGTCTTTCGAACTGGCGCTCGTCGGGTTCGGCCCACTCGAAGGCCGTCTTCGGATGCTTGGCGAGCAAAAACTACCTGGTCGCGTTCGGTGGCAGGGCCAGTGCCACATCGACAAGGTGCCGCCGCGCATGGCCAAAGCGGACTGCCTGGTGCTGCCGAGCCACCACGATGGCTGGGGCGCTGTGGTTTGCGAGGCGCTGATGGTGGGGACGCCGGTCGTTTGCTCGGACCGCTGCGGCGCCGCAACCGCAGTGCGGGCCAGCGGTTGCGGTGGCGTGTTTCCGGCCGGCGAAGCGAAGGCGCTGGCCGGCCTTTTGCAGGAGGCCATGGCCAAGGGGAGGCAGTTGCCCGCCCAGCGCAAGGCGCTGGCGGGATGGGCGCGCCGCAGCTTCGGCGCAAGTGCAGGAGCCTCTTATCTGGAGGCGATCCTGCAGCATGCGCCAAGACAGGGGCCGAGGCCTGTCCCACCATGGCAGGACACAGATTTGACACATGCGGAATGGATCGAAGCGTGAAATCCAGGCTAGGCTTTTCAAGGCCAGTCGTCCTTACCTTCGTTCGCTATTACCTGCCCGGCTACAAATCGGGTGGACCTGTCCGGACCATTGCGAACCTGGTTGCCGCGCTTGGCGATGAGCTCGATTTTCGTATCGTGACCTCCGACCGCGACGCGACGGACACCATGCCTTATCCGCATCTCGATGGACGAAGCGAATGGCTGGACGTCCGCAAGGCGAAGGTCCTTTATTTATCCCCTTCGCAAATGAAGCTTCGGAACATCGCCCGGATCATCGGCGAAGTTCCCCACGAGACGCTTTATTTGAACAGCTTCTTCGATCCGATTTTCACGCTGAAGCCACTGCTTGCTCGCCGGCTCGGCCTTGCCCCGAGAAATCGATGCATTGTCGCGCCGCGTGGCGAGTTCTCGCCAGCCGCACTGGATTTGAAAGCCGCAAAGAAGCGCGTTTTTCTTGCCGTTTCGCGGGGAGCCGGCCTTTATCGCGACCTCATTTGGCAGGCATCCAGCGAGCACGAGGCGGGGGACATTGGAAGAACGATAGGCGGGATCGCGTCGGACATCCGCGTGTCTGCCAACTTGTCCGCGCAGGTGGACGGAAAGAGCGAATTTCCGCACCGCCCGAGAGAGCAAGGCGAGCCATTGCGAATATGCTTCCTGTCGCGCATCTCGCCCATGAAGAATCTAGATTTTGCGCTTGAGGTTCTGCGCAAGGTTAGGGCGTCTGTTCGGTTTGATATCTATGGATTGGTCGATGACCAAGATTATTGGAAGATTTGCCAGAACATATCGTCAATTCTTCCAAATAATATATCGACATCATATCTAGGAATTGTCGATCATGAAGATGTATTGGCGACACTTTCCAGGTATGATCTATTCTTTCTTCCAACTCGAGGTGAGAATTATGGTCACGCGATCATTGAATCGCTTGCCGCTGGAACGCCGGTATTGATCACGGATTCCACGCCATGGCGTGATCTATCCAACAAAGGAATAGGCTGGGATTTGCCGCTCGACGATGGCAAGGCCTTTGCGCACTGCATCGACTACGTCTCGGCACTCAGCCAAGAGGAATGCAAACGATCACGCGATCTCGCCGTCGCCTTCTTTCGCGAGCATCAGAAGAGCCTTAAGACCATCGCAGACAATCGTGCCCTCTTTACTAGACCGACTGGACGTTAACGCAAGGCGATCGGAGGGTAGGGATATTGTTGTTTTACAGTATAGCACCATTCGTTGTTCAGAATCTGATGGTTTCTGCGCGTGGCTATCAGCTAAACCGTCATCGCCGGGGCGCCGAGTTTCGCCAAGCCCTTGCTGAATATCGCGAACGCGATACCTGGTCTCATGACCGGATTATCGCGTATCGCGAACAGAAGCGGATCGAGGCCTTAGAGCGAGCTTCCGAAGCTCCTTTCTATCGGGACTTTTTCAAGCGGCTCAGCGCGAATTGGCGCGATTTTATTGACTTGAAAGCGTTCGAAACCCTCCCCATCATCACGCGCGCCGATCTTGCAGCCAACCTCGAAGCTTTTTGCCGTCGCCCACGCTTGCGATCGGATAAGATCGAGACCACGTCCGGCACTACAGGTACGTCCCTGTCACTGCCGCTGTCGACAAACGTTGAGCCGGACCAGTGGGCCGTCTGGTGGCGCTATCGCAATCGACATGGGGTCGAGATTGGCAAGCGCTGCGCACTCTTTGCGTCGTTTCCAGTTGTGCCGCGAGCTCAGGATTCCCGACCCTATCGCATGAATTTCGCAGGCAACGAGATTCGATTCAGTATCTTTCACATTTCCGATGCTACCGTCTCCGATTACGTGCGAGCCTTGAACCGCTACAAGCCGAAATGGGTTCACGGAAACCCCACCGCTATCGCCATGTTCTGTCATCACTTTCTGAGCGTCGGCGCGCGCCTCGATTACGCCGTCGAGCACGTCACTGTTGGCTCGGAGAATTTCCTGCCGTGGCAGCGAGCTGTCATCGCAAAAGTCTTCGGTGTTACGCCACGCCAGCACTACGGGCTCGCCGAGGCAGTGGCCAACATTTCAGAAGGCACCGACGGTCTACTGCGGGTTGACGAGGATTTCAGCTATGTTGAATTCGTACCCGAAGGCGATGACGCTCATATGATCGTTGGTACACCGTTCAGCAACAATGCGCTGGGCCTCTTGCGCTACAGCACGGGTGACCTTGCACGCACCGCCTCAATGGAGCTCCAAGGCGGTCGCTGGGGACGTGTTATCGAACAGTTAGACGGTCGGCTGACGGACTACATCGTGCTGCCGGGCGGTCGTCGGGTAGCGTCTCTTGCCGGTCCTTTTCACGCCACCACCAATCTCGCAGCCGCGCAGATATATCAAGGCCTGGATGGCTCCCTAACCGTTCGATACGTGCCGGGCGCAGGGTGGAACGACGATATGGTTAGGCCACTGGAGAAGCGCCTACGCGCGCGCGTCGGCTCAGAGATCGCCATCTCGTTTGAAAAACGTCAGGACATTGAGAAGACCGCCAGAGGCAAAGCCAAGCTCGTCATTTCAGATTGTCGGCCCGCATGAAACAAATCCTCCAGTCGCTGAAGACTGGCGCGACGGAGATCGCCCAGGTGCCGTGCGTTGCGCCGTCGCGCGGGCAGTTGCTGATCCGCACCGCGCGTTCGCTGGTTTCTGCGGGCACCGAGCGCATGCTGGTCGACTTCGGCAGAGCTGGGCTGATCGGCAAGGCCCGCCAGCAGCCGGAGAAGGTGCGGCAGGTTATCGACAAAGTGCGCACCGATGGCCTCGCGCCGACACTGGAAGCGGTCTTCAACAAGCTCGATCAGCCCCTGCCGCTCGGCTACTGCAATGTGGGTCGGGTGATTGAGGCCGGTGCGGGAGTGACGGGCTTCACGCCTAGCGAGCGCGTGGTGTCCAACGGCAGGCATGCCGAGGTGGTTTCCGTTCCGGTCAATCTCTGCGCCAAGGTGCCCGACGCCGTGTCCGACGACGAAGCTGCCTTCACCGTGCTCGGCGCCGTCGCCCTGCAAGGCATCAGGCTGGCGCAGCCGACGCTGGGCGAGGCGGTGGTGGTCACAGGCCTCGGCCTGATCGGGCTGCTCGCCGTGCAACTGCTGCGCGCCCATGGCTGCCGGGTGCTCGCCATCGACCTCGATCCAGCTAGGCTCAGGTTGGCGGAGAGCTTCGGCGCGCAGACGGTAGACCTTTCGACTGGCGCCGATCCGGTCCCCGCCGCACTGGCTTTTTCCCGCGGGCGCGGCGTGGACGCCGTCATGATCGCCGCATCGACGCGCAGCAGAGAGCCCGTGCACCAGGCAGCGCTGATGAGCCGCAAGCGTGGCCGTATCGTGCTGGTCGGGGTCGCCGGGCTGGAGCTTGATCGCGCCGATTTCTATGAGAAGGAGCTCACCTTCCAGGTCTCCTGCTCCTACGGACCTGGCCGCTACGATCCAAACTATGAGGAGAGGGGGCAGGATTATCCGGTCGGCTTCGTGCGCTGGACCGAGCAGCGCAACTTTGAGGCCGTGCTCGATATGCTGGCCGATGGCCGCCTCGACGTGAAGCCGCTCATCTCGCATCGGTTTCCTATCGCGGAGGCGGGCAAGGCCTACGAGCTCGTCACCGGCAAGACGCCTTCGCTCGGCATTCTGCTCAACTACCCGGCAGATGAAGCCGTGCCGTCCGAGGCGCTCATGCGCCGCACGGTTTCTTTGGCGCCTGCTATGTCGAGGGTGGCAGCCGGCAAGTCGGCGATCGGCTTCATCGGCTCGGGTAACTACGCGACAGCCGTGCTGATCCCGGCCTTCAAGGCTGCCGGAGTGCGACTGGTGAGCATCGCCTCCAACGCCGGGGTTAGCGGTCTGCACGCCGGGCGAAAATTCGGCTTTGAGAGCACCACCACAGACGCGGCGGCGGTACTCGATGACCCTGACGTCGATGCCATAGTCATCGCAACACGCCACGAGAGCCATGCCGATCTTGTGTGCCGCGCGCTACGCTCAGGCAAGCATGTTTTCGTGGAAAAGCCGCTGGCGCTTCGGCAGGGCGAAATTGGGGCTATCGAGGCCGCGCGGAGCCACGCAGTCGAGGCGGGTTTTGCGCCAATCGTCATGGTCGGCTTCAACCGCCGCTTTGCGCCGCAGGTGCAGAAGATAAAAAGCCTGCTCGACGGTGTTCCCCGCGCCAAGTCTTTCGTCATGACGGTCAATGCGGGGGCAATTCCCGCCGATCACTGGACACAGGACCAGCAAGTGGGGGGAGGGCGGATTGTCGGCGAGGCCTGCCATTTCGTCGACCTGCTGCGCTTTCTCGCCGGTGCGCCGATCATCTCGCATCATGCTGCTTTCATGAAGGCGGAAACCGGCGATACGGCGACGATCACACTCTCCTTCGCCGACGGATCGGTCGGCGCCATCCATTACTTTGCCAATGGCAGCAAGGCCTTTCCCAAGGAGCGGCTGGAGGTGTTTTCCGGTGGTCGCATTCTCCAGCTGGACAATTTCCGCCGCCTGCAGGGTTTTGGCTGGCCGGGCTTCAGCCGGCTCAATCTGTGGCGGCAGGACAAGGGGCACAAGGCATGTGCAGAGGCCTTTGTCCGAGCGCTCGGGACAGGCGGCGCGTCGCCGATCCCCTTTGGCGAGTTGCTGGAGGTTGGCAGGACGGCAATAGAGATCGCGGAGACTTGCCGGGCGTGAGCCGGGTAGCGGGGCCGCTGGTCGACATCATCGCCGGGGCGAGGCCGAACTTCATGAAGGTCGCACCGATCATTCGGGCGCTGGATGCACGCAAGGCCATGGGCGGTCGCCTGCGGTACCGCCTGATCCATACCGGCCAGCACTACGACGCCCGCATGTCTGGCGATTTCTTCGTCCAACTCGGCATCCCCGAGCCGAACGTCAACCTGGAGGCGGGCTCGGGCACGCAGGCCGAGCAGACGGCCGCGATCATGGTTCGCTATGAGAGGCTGCTTCTGGAAAGCCCGAGCCAGGCCTGCCTCGTCGTTGGCGACGTCACCTCCACCATGGCCTGCGCCATTGCGGCGCAGAAGCTGAAAGTCCCGGTGGCCCATGTCGAGGCCGGCATCCGCTCTGGCGACTGGGCGATGCCCGAAGAAGTCAATCGCATCGTCACCGACGCCATCACCAACTGGTTCTTCACCACCAGCCTTTGGGCAGGCGAGAACCTCAAGCGCGAGGACGTGGGGGGCGAGCGCATCTTCTTCGTAGGCAATACGATGATCGACACGCTTCTTGCCAATCTCGATCGCCTGCGTCCGCCGCCGTTCTGGGACGAGATGGGTCTTTCTTCGGGTGGCTATTTCGTGCTGACACTGCACCGGCCGTCCAATGTCGATACGGCGGCGCCCTTCGAGGCCCTGCTCAAGGCGATCGGCGAGGGGACGCGCGGCTTGCCGGTGGTGTTTCCGGTCCACCCGCGCACGGCGAAGATGCTGGAAGCCATTCCCGGCCTGCCGCAGTCGATCCGCTTTGTCGAACCGCAGCCCTATCTGGAATTCAACCATCTTGTCCGCCACGCCAAGGCTGTCATCACCGATTCAGGCGGCATCACAGAGGAGGCGACGGTGATGGGCGTGCCGTGCATGACGCTGCGCGACACCACCGAGCGTCCCGAGACCGTTAGCGTCGGCACCAACGAGATCCTCGGCACGGACCCGGCTGCGCTCGCTCCGGCACTCGATCGCCTGTTTGCGGGTCGCTGGAAAAAGGGCGCCATCCCGGAGAAGTGGGATGGCAGGGCAGCCGAGCGGATCGTCGCTGTGTTGGAGAGAATACTTCAGGCGTGAGCGCTTTGCCTGCCAGCTTGCGTCTTTACGCGGGCACCGTCCGCCATCTGCGGCCGGTGCAGATCTATGGCCGGCTATGGTTCCACGCGGCTCGGCCGAGGCCGGACCTTCGCCCTCAGCCTGGGTTGCGGCAGCATAATGGGTGGGTTTCGCCTGCGCGCAGGGGCCAGAGCCAGATTGGGCCGGACGAATTCCGCTTCCTCAACGAGACGCGGTCACTTTCGCAGAGTGGCTGGGACGATCCCGCAGTCGCGAAACTCTGGCTCTACAACTTGCACTATTTCGACGACCTCAACGCCGAAGAGGCGGAGCGGCGCACGGATTGGCACCGGGCACTGATCGCAAGATGGACCGACCAGAATCCTCCGGGCAAGGGTACTGGCTGGGAGCCATATCCCACCTCGCTGCGCATCGTGAACTGGATCAAGTGGGCGCTCGCCGGCAACGCGCTTTCACCCGAGACCGTTGCGAGCCTTGCCATTCAGGCGCGCTGGCTCGTACGCCGGCTCGAACGCCATCTGCTCGGCAATCACCTTTTCGCCAACGCCAAGGCGCTGGTCTTCGCCGGATGTTTCTTCGCAGGCGAAGAGGCTGGGGCTTGGCTCGATCTTGGCCTCAGCATTCTCGCACGGGAAGTGCCGGAGCAGATCCTGGAAGACGGGGGGCATTTCGAACTCAGCACCATGTATCACGCGCTGGCGCTTGAGGACCTGTTGGACCTCGTCAATGTGATGCGCGCGGCCGGGCTATCGGTGCCCGACCTGTGGGAAGGGAAGATAGCGGCGATGCGAAGCTGGCTTGCCGCGATGTCCCATCCAGATGGCGAGATCGGCTTCTTCAACGATGCAGCACTCGGGATCGCGCCTTCGCCGGCGGAACTTGAGGCCTATGCCGGGAGGCTTCGCTTTGTGCCGGCGGCCGCTGCGTCGTTGCGATGGCTTCAAGACAGCGGCTACGTTCGACTCGGCGATGATCGGGCAGTCGCGCTCCTCGATGTCGGGCGCGTCGGTCCGGACTATCTTCCGGGCCACGCGCACGCGGACACGTTGTCCTTCGAACTGTCGGTGAACGGGCGGCGGGTGATCGTCAATTCCGGCACCTCCGTCTACGGCAATGGACCGGAGCGCCTTCGCCAGCGCGGCACGGCTGGGCACAACACGGTCGAGATCGACGGCGAGAATTCCTCCGAGGTCTGGTCGGGCTTCCGCGTTGCGCGCCGCGCGTGTCCCGAAGGGCTTTTCGTTACGATGCACGACGAATTCAGCATCGTCGCATGCAGCCATGACGGTTATCGGCGGCTTTCGGGCCGGCCCTGCCATCGGCGCAGCTGGTACTTCGGCGGTGACACTCTCATTGTCAGCGACAAGGTCGAGGGTGGCCACGGCCGGGCGGTCGCCGCGTTCCATTTCCATCCGGCCTGTACCCTCTCGGCCTCTGCCGATGGTTCAACCGGAACTCTTCCGTCGCACACGACACCGTGCTGCGTTGGTCCGTCGCAAAGGGAACGGCGACAATAGAGCCTTCCACATGGCATCCCGAATTCGGCGCAAGCCTGCCTGCCCGACGACTCCTGCTCAAGCTGTCGGCCGGCGAGAGCGTCATTGAGTTCTCCTGGGCGGAGAAAGCCTGATGCACATCCTCTTCCTGACCGACAATTTCCCGCCGGAGGTGAACGCGCCCGCCAGCCGCACCTTCGAGCATTGCCGCGAATGGGTGAAGGCGGGGCATCGGGTCACGGTCATCACCTGTGCGCCGAATTTCCCGCAAGGGCGGGTGTTCGAAGGTTACCGCAACAAATTGCTGGCCCGCGAGATCATGGATGGCATCGAGGTCGTCCGCGTCTGGAGCTACATCGCGGCCAATGAAGGCTTTGCGCGACGCACGCTCGACTATGTGAGCTTCATGGTCACCGCCACGCTGGCCAGCCTGCGCGTTCGCCGGCCCGACGTCGTGATCGCCACCTCGCCGCAGTTCTTCACCGCCTGTGCCGGCTATCTCGCGAGCCGGCTACGCCGGGCCCCATTCATCTTCGAGCTTCGCGACCTGTGGCCTGAATCGATCCGCGCCGTGGGTGCACTCAAGCAGTCCTGGATGCTCGACTGGTTGGAGAAGCTCGAACTCTTCCTCTACCGCAAGGCCGCGGCCATCATCTCGGTTACGAACGCGTTCAAACGGAATCTGACGGCCATGGGCATAGAGCCGGGCAAGATCCACGTCGTCACCAATGGAGCCGACCTGTCGCTGTTCCGGCCCCGCGACAAGGAAGGCGAACTGGCGGAGAAGCTCGGGCTGACCGGCAAATTCGTCGCCGGCTATATCGGCACCCACGGCCTGGCGCACGGGTTGGAGACGCTGCTGGACGCGGCGCGCATGCTGCAGGAAGAAGGGCAGCACGATATCCACCTGCTTTTCCTCGGCGATGGTGCATCGAAGACGGCGCTGACGGCGCGTGCGGCGGAGCTGAAGCTTGCGAACGTCACCTTCCTCGATACCGTGCCCAAGGCCGACGTGGTCCGCTACTGGTCGCTGCTCGATGTGTCGGTGATCCATCTTCGCCGTACCGATCTCTTCACGACCGTAATCCCCTCGAAGCTGTTCGAATGCATGGCCATGGGCATTCCCATCCTGCACGGGGTGCCGGGCGAGTCGGCCGAGATCGTCGAAGACGGAAGGGTGGGGCTCACCTTCGAGCCCGAAAATGCCGAGCAGCTTCGCGACAGGCTGATCACGCTGTCGCGCGACAGGCAACTCGCCAAGGAGCTCGGTGCCAACGGCGTTGAAGTGGCTCGGAAGTTCGATCGAGTTCATCTCGCAGATCGCATGCTCCATCTGATCGAAGGCTCATTGTTTGCAGATGTCGGTGCGCAACGGCAGGCCGACGAACCAGGCAAGACGATACAGGAAACGCTCATATGACGAATGAGACGGACGTGGCCGCGCGGGCGGCCGCGAGGATCAGCTATCGCAAGGCCGTGGTCGGTGTCATCGGTCTGGGCTATGTCGGTCTCCCACTGGCGATGGCGGCTGCGCGCGGAGGGTTTCGCACGCTCGGATTGGACATCGATGTTGAAAAGGTGGCGCACCTCAACGCCGGCACGTCCTACATCGACGCCGTCCCCTCGAGGGACCTTGGCGCCTATGTGGCGGCTGGCACGTTCCGCCCCACCAGCAACTTTGCCGAACTGGCAGAGTGCGACGTCATTGTCATCTGTGTGCCCACCCCGTTGTCGAGGCAGCGCGAACCCGACCTGCAATATGTCGTCGACACTGCCAGGACCATTGCCACGCACCTGCGCGAAGGGCAGCTGGTGGTGCTGGAGTCCACCACCTATCCAGGCACGACCGAGGAGGTGGTGAAGCCGATCCTCGAGGCAGGAGGACTGAAGAGCGGCCGTGACTTCTTCCTCGCCTTCTCGCCTGAGCGCGAGGACCCCGGCAATGCCAGCTTTCGCACTGTCACCATTCCCAAGGTTGTCGCCGGCGATGGTCCCGAGGCGTGTGCACTGGCCGAAGCTTTCTATGGCGCGGTGGTGGAGCGCGTCGTCACGGTCTCTTCGCCGTCGACAGCCGAGGCCGTCAAGATCACCGAGAACGTGTTCCGCGCCGTCAATATCGCGCTCGTCAACGAGTTGAAGATCATCTACGACGCGATGGGGATCGACGTCTGGGAAGTGATCGACGCCGCTTCGACGAAGCCGTTCGGCTTCATGCCTTTCTACCCCGGTCCCGGGCTCGGCGGTCACTGCATTCCGATCGACCCCTTTTACCTGACATGGAAGTCGCGGGAATATGGCCTGCCGACGCGCTTCATCGAGCTTGCCGGCGAGATCAACATCTCGATCCCGCGCTATGTCATGGGCAATCTGGAGCGTGCGCTCGACGTCCATCACTGCCGGTCGCTTGGGTCGGCCAGGGTTCTTGTGGTCGGGCTCGCCTACAAGAAGAACGTCTCCGATATCCGCGAAAGCCCGTCTTTCTCCCTGATCGAATTGCTGGAGCGGCGGGGCACACGGGTCGACTATCACGATCCCCACGTCCCCGAAGTGCCCCTGACGCGCGAACACGCAGCACTCGCCGGCCGCCGATCCGTCGAATTGAGGCCCGACGCGGTTGCCGCCTATCACGCGGTGCTGATCGCGACCGATCACGACGCTATCGACTACGACCTGCTTCACCGGCACGCCTCGCTGATCGTGGACACGCGCAACGCGCTCGGCAGGCGCGGCCATCGTTCCAAGAAGATCGTCAAGACATGATCCGCAGCGCCCACGGTCCACCGTGAGCCTTTGACGCGCACGCGTGTCAGTTCGGCCTACAGCCGCGGCTGGTTTTGGGCCGGTCAGTCATCGAGGGCCAACGGTGTCCGTTCCGAAAGGCGGTAGCGAAAGTGCCCTCTGTAGAGTCAACAAACGAGATCAAACATGAACGGGATTCATCGAAATTCGGCCGCGCTCCGGCTGATCAATCATCGGAAGATCAGGACGATCGCCGCTGTCGTCATGGGCTTAGGCCTCGCCGCGAGCATTGGCACCAGCGCCTACGCGAAGGACTGCGCTCTTCGCCTGCCTCTATCCAGTGTGCGCAACCACCAAGCGGCCGGGACCGTTGCGTCCGCCAGAGGGCAGGTGAATGTCTTGGGCCCCAATCAGGGCTGGGCGCCAGCCTCCGTTGGCACGCCTATCGCATTGGGCGGCGCGGTTGAGACCGGGCCGGTCAGCCGTGCATCGCTCGCGGTGGGGCAGCACAGGTTGGACCTCAAGCCGCGGATGCAGGCCACATTCACGACGGAGGGTGAACGGCTTTGCGTCGTGCTCAGCGAAACGGATCCGAGCGGCGTGGTCGGAGCGGGTAACGGGACTGCCTTGATCGTTGGTGGTGCGGCAGTGGCGCTAGGGATCGGCGCGGCCCTTGCGACGTCGACGGGGGATGACACCAAGCCCCTCAGCCCCTGAGGTTTTCGGACCAATCGATATTGATGGAAATTGCAGGTGGGCATGGAAGCATGCCCGTCCTTCCTGGCGCGACCCTTCCGTGAAGGGCTGCCCGTGACGACGACATAACTGGCAATACGCCGACCATGATCGATCTTCATTCTCACCTTCTTCCCGGATGTGACGACGGCGCCGCCGATCTGGAGATGGCGCTCACCATGGCCCGGCGAGCCGTCGACGACGGGGTGCGTGTCATGGCATGCACGCCGCACATATTGCCGGGCCTCTACAGCAATGATGCGACCGGGATCGAGGCTCGCGTCGCCTCGTTGCGCCAGGCGCTTGGCGAGGCCGACATCGATCTGACGCTCGTGGTGGGCGCAGACGTGCACATCGCGCCCGATCTGCCCAAAAAGCTCGGTGACGGCACCATCCCAACACTCAACGGCTCGCGCTATTTTCTGCTCGAGCCGCCGCATCAGGTGCTGCCGCCACAGCTCGAAAATCTGATCGCAAGCCTGATTGGCGCGGGTTTCGTGCCGATAATGACCCATCCGGAGCGGCTGGCGTGGACACGCACGCACTATGACGTCGTCGACAGGATCAACGCGGCCGGCTGTCTGATACAGATCACGGCCGGCTCCCTGACAGGCTGCTTTGGACGTACGGCGCAATACCTGGCCGACCGCATGCTGGACGACGGCCGCGTGGACATCATCGCAAGCGACGCTCACAATCTGCGGGCAAGGGCGCCGGGCCTGTCGAAGGCGCGGGAGATCGTGGCGGCTCGTCATGGGCGAGAGCTGGCCGAGGATCTCGTGATCCAAAAGCCGATGCGCATTCTGCGCGATCTGCCAGTTGCCCCGCACCTCGCCTCGAGCCGAGCGGCAAAATTTCCAACATCGCAACCTGCCGGCGAAATTCGGCCGTTTAGCCGGCTCTTTGAATGGATCAGGAGTGCCTAACATGAAGTGCAAGCTGGGCGCTGCGGCCGCTATGGCTTCCTGCCTGTTCGCGATCTGGGGGTGCAGCGCCACGCCCGGCACGTCGCGCGAAACCCCGGCAGAGCTTATGGCATTGAGCAGCGTTGCCGCTAGCTCCCGCGACCGCGGACTGAAAATGGTTGCCGAGCTTCCGCCGCCTCTGGCGGTGACGAGCGGCGTGGCGCAGCCAGTGGCGAATTCGGATGTGCTCGATATATCGGTCTTTCAGGTGCCGGATCTGGCGCGCACGGTTCAGGTCGATGATCGCGGCTATATCTCGTTGCCCCTGATCGGGGCGGTGCAGGCCTCGGGAAAGTCCGTCCAGATGCTGCAAGGCGACATCGAGACCGCCTATGCGGCCAACTATCTTCAGTCGCCGAACGTGTCGGTCTTCGTCAAGGAATCCGCCGCGCGTCGGGTGACCGTGGACGGCGAGGTGAGGCGTTCCGGCGTCTTTCCGCTTCCACCCGGCGCCTCGCTGCTCGATGCGGTTGCGCTGGCGGGAGGGTTCACCGGGGTGGCTGATCCGTCGAAAGTCTACGTTTTTCGCCGGGTGGGCGATGTCAACTACGTCGCCAATTACAAGGTCGATGACATTCGACAGGGCAGCGGCCGCAACCCACCGGTCTATGGAGGGGACGTGGTTGTCGTCTTTGCCTCTCAGTCGCGCGTGGTGATGCAAAGCCTCAAGGAAGCGCTCGGCGTGGCCACGTCTGTCGGCCGCCTCGCGGTCCTTGTGCCTTAAAGCAATTTCAAAAGGTTAGTATATGCTGGATCGCTCCTATCCGCTGCCCAATTACGGATCGCTTCCGCCTTACGGCGATGTGCAGTCCTACCAGCAATTCGATTACCATCCCTATGGCGATGACAAGCCCGAACGCGAAGGCCTGCTCGATCCACTCAAGCTTCTGTCGATTGTCGTACGGCATCGATGGCTGATCGCTTTCATGGTGCTCTTTGCGCTGGTCGGCGGCTTCGTCGTGACCATGATGCAGACGCCCATCTACCAGTCGTCAGCCCGTCTGGAGGTGGTGACGCCGTCGGCGCGCGTTTTCCAGGATATCGAGGTGGTGTCGGAAACGTCCGACCAGCGGGCGTTCCTGACCGCGCGCGAAAAGATCATGAGCCGCGCCATAGCCGAGCGCGTCGTCTACCAGCTTGGCCTCGCCGACAAGCGAGACTTCCTTTATCCCGCGCCCAGCTTTTCGCCCTGGAACCTGGCCAGACGCGCCTTCGGGTTGAAACTCGTTTCGGAACCCGATCTGCTCACTTCCGAAGAGCGCAAGCGGATAGCCGTAGAGCGCGTGCTTGGCGCGATGTCCGTCAACCTGGTCCCCAACACCAGCCTGCTGACAATCGCCTTCCGCGACCAGAAGCCCGAATATGCTCGCGACGTCGCCAACCAGATTACCCAGAGCTTCATCGATCAACGTGTGGATCAGACCGGCGAGACCTCGGAGCTCGCGCGCCAGTTCATCCAGGAGCAGGTGCTGCAGGTCAAGGTGAAGCTGCAGGCTTCGGAACAGGCGCTGGTCGATTATGCGCGCAAGGCGGGCATCACCGTCACAGGCAGCGAACGATCGCTCATCGCCTCCAATATCGAAGCCATCAACACCGCACTCGCCAAGGCGATGGAGGATCGGCTCGAGAGAAATGTGCTCGTCAGCCAGATCGAGCTTGGCCGCGGCGACAGCCTCGAACAGGTGCTGGCCAGCGAACCGCTGCAGAAACTGCGCACCGAAACTGCCCAGCTCAAAGCCGAGTACCAGCAGAAACTGACCACCTTCAAACCCGGCTTCCCCGAGATGCGCCAGCTTCAGACGCGCATCGGCGAACTGGAGCGGCAGTATGCCGACGGTGTCGCCGTCATACTCGACGGCATAAGAAAGAAGCGCGACGAGGCGGTGAAGCGCGAGGGCGAGCTACGAGCGAAGCTTGCCGAGCTGGAGCAGGGGCTGATCGCCTATGAGGACAAGAACATTCAGTACACGATCCTCAAGCGCGAGGTCGACTCCAACCGCTCGCAATACGAAACGCTGATAACCAAGCTGAATACGATCGGTGTCGGGTCGGAGCTCAAATCCCAGAACGCCACGATCGTCGATCTGGCCGTTCTTTCGAAGGTGCCGGTGGCCCCGCGGCTTTCGATCAACCTCGCCATAGCGCTTACCCTGTTCATGGCGCTGAGCGCGGCGATCATCTATCTGCTCGAACTGCTCAACAACAGTTTCGTCAATCCCGAGCAGATCGAGAAGGAGCTTGGCCTTTCCGTGCTGGGTATTCTTCCGAAGGTCGATGCCGAAGACCTGGAAGCGAGCCTTGCGGACCAAAAATCGGGCCTGTCGAAAGCCTATCGCAGCCTCAGGACCTCGATCCAGTTCTCGGGCGCGGAGGGCATGCCGAGGACACTGGTGATCACCAGTTCCGAGCCGTCGGAAACCAAGTCGACCAGCGCCTACAAGATTGCGCTCGATTTCGGCGTGATTGGCAAGAAGGTGCTGATCATCGATGGCGACCTTCGCAAGCCCAGCATGCACCGGCTCTTCGGCCTCGACAACACGCTGGGCCTGAGCAACATCCTGACGAATTCGGTGCCGCGCGAAGATCTGCCGCGTACCATCAGGAAAACCAGGGAAAGCAATATCTGGGTGGTGACCTCAGGCACCATCCCCCCCAATCCGGCCGATCTGCTGTCGTCCGCCAAGATGGCACTTCTGGTCGAGTATTTCGCCGGCCGGTTCGATCTCGTCATTATCGACAGCCCGCCGGTTGTTGGCCTCTCCGACGCGCCGATCCTCAGCCGGATCGCGCAAGCCACGCTACTTCTGGTGTCGGCGAACAATGTGTCGCGCAAGTCCGCGAAATCGGCGCTGAAGCGGCTCCGAGCCGCTGGCGGCAACGTCATTGGCGCTTGCCTGGCCAGGTTCAGCGCCGGGACTTTCGACTACAACTACGCGTACCGGTACATGAACTATTACTACTATCAGTATGGTCACGAACTTCCGAAGCTGGAGGGGCAGGGTGGAACGGGTAGCCACGCTGAGAGGAACCGCACGTTCCTGGATCGTCTGGGCCATATCGCTCGCAGTTCTGTCAGTCGTCTCATTCAACGGCTTAAGCCGGTCGATTGAGAAAACTGCGCCTGAAGCCGCTCTCCGGCTCAACCCGCTCAACGCGCAGGCGCGCGTCAACGCACTGACGGACGCGCTCAACGACAACGATCCCGATCTTCAAAAGCTGCTGCGCATGGCCACCAGCGGCCTTGCGATCAGCCCTGTCGATTCCCGTTTCCACAGCCTGTTGGGGGAGGTGCGCCTGCGAATGGGCAAAAAGGAAGAGGCGGATCGTCTTTTTCGACAAGCGCACCTGCTTTCCCGCACCGAAATCGATGCGCTGCAGCACCTGATGGTGCGCGCCATCGACACTGGCGACTATGCCGGCGCGGTCGGGCATATCGATGTCTTGTTGCGGCGATGGCCAAAGCGTGCCGGCGCCTGGACGTCCCTGTTGCCGCGGCTGCTGTCAGACCACGGCGCCTATGAGGCCATGGTCGAGCCCATGCGCGAGGGCGCGCCGTGGCGAGGCCGGATCCTGTACGCTCTGGCACGCCAAGAAGAGGGGCTGGGCATCGCATATCGGTTGCTGCTGGACCTCGCCGATTCCGACCACCCGCCGGAGCGGAGCGAGATCGAGGCCGTAAGCCGCGGGTTCATCGCGGCAAAACGCTACGAGGAAGCCTATCGTCTGTTTCGCTTCACGCTGCCACCAGGAGAGCACGACCAAGGCGGCTTCGTCTACAACGCATCTTTCCAGCCCGCCTCGGCTACGAGCCCGTTCGCCTGGCAGTATCGCAATACCCGTGCTGCCGAAATCAGCCTGACCGACGAAGCGCCCCTTGCCGGGGCGACGGTTCGATTTCTCAATGCGCCGGCCAGGGATATCGTGCTGCGCCAGACCCTGCTCCTGTCACCCGGCCGCTACCGGCTCCTTGCCAAGGTCGATGCTTCCAACCTGCGGGCTCCGCGCTCTCTTTACTGGCGTGTCGGCTGCCTGAACCCGAAAAGAGAACTGCTCCGCCTCCCTGTCCCTGAAGGCAGCTATCGGGATCAGAATTTCGAGGCCAGCTTCGTGGTCGACGGCTGCGCCCTGCAGCAGATCGGTCTCGCAACCGATGTGATCTCCGAAAGCTGGCAGAACCGCTATTCGGGGCAGGTGCGCTTTCATTCTCTGCGGATAGAGAAAGAGGACCTTGCTGAAGCTGAAAGGTGAATGGCCGAAATACCTGCTGGGGCTTGCCTTCATCGCGGCGGCCCTGCTGGGTGGAGGCGCAGCGTCAGGGCTCTGGACCGACGCTCTGCTCCAGCTGTTCATCCTGTTGGCGGCCACGCCGATCCTGGCTGCGCGCTCTGGCGAGGCGGTGGATGTCCGGATATTCTGGCTGTGCGGCCTGGTTCTTGCGGCAATCATCGTCCAGATGCTGCCTGTGTCGGATGCTCTGGTCCGACCGTTGCGTAGCGAGGCGTTTTCGAGTGGCCGGCTGACGGCTGGAACTCTCGAATTCATCAGCCTCGGACTCGGACGCACGCTTGAATCGCTGCTCTATGTTGCGGTGCTGGTCATTCTGCTGTTTGCCCTGCTGCGCCTGCCGGGTCCGCAACTTCATGCCCTGCTGCCGTTCCTGCTCGCCGGCGTTGCGTGCAATGCCGTCGCCGGGTTTATCCAATACTCGGCCTCCGCGAGGGTGACGGTCGAAGGCTTGCTCCCCTATACGGTCACCGCCGGCTTCTTCGCCAACCGCAACCATTTCGCGTCGCTGCTTTATGAGGTGCTGCCCTTTCTGCTTTATCTGGCGACGTTCACCCGCATGCGCCCGTGGGCGGTTGCCTCGATCATCCTGCTGTTGCTCGATCTGCTGGCTACCGGATCACGTGCTGGCGCCGTAATCGGGCTGCTGGCATTGGTGTTGTCCGTCGCCTTCTTTGCTTCGCGGTCGCGTGCAGGCGTGGGCAGCCTGGTGGTCTTGGCGGCGGTTGCTGGCATCTACGGCATGGGAACCTGGTTCGTGCTCGAGGCGCGCGACTTCACCGATGCGACGCGCGCGCAACTCGCCGCGACCACGTTACAGGGGATCAAACAGAACTGGGCCCTGGGCGTTGGCTACGGGAATTTTCCGGCGGCCTACCAGGCCTACGAAGACCCTTCGACCATTTCTGAGCGCTACGCCAACCACGCCCACAACGACTATCTGCAGCTGATCTTCGAGGGCGGCGTGATGGCGGGGCTGCTGATCGCGGGATATGTTGCGATGATCGGCAGGCAGCTCCTACGCATGCGGCACAGTCATTTCCACAAAGCCGCGTTCCTGGGCGTGCTGTTCGTGCTGATCCATTCTGTCGTCGACTATCCCTTGCGAACAATGGCGATCGCGGTCCCCTTTGTATATTTCAACGCGATCCTCTTCCATGGCGGGCTCAAGCCGGCGGGTCGCCATATCAAGGGCGTCATAGAGGTCACCAATGGCCGGCGACGGAGGCGCGTTCCCGTGACAGCGCCATAGGGAGCAGCGGTTCATAGACCCGTTGGAATATGCGAAGGGGCGGCCAGGTGCTGCCTTTTTTGTTTCGCTAAGCGCGATGTGGGCGCCGATAGTCGCGTGGAGTGACCTCACCCCACGGCGCTCAAATCCAGATAGGCACGACGGATGCCGCAAGCAGGGTCGCCAGCGAGATGTTGAGTGCCCACCATTGCCCATCAGTTCGCAAAAGCCGAGCGAGCAACAGCCCGGTAATGCACCAGGTGGACAGCGAGATGATCGCGAAAATGCCGAATGTCGCTGCGAGCAACAGTCCCAGTTGAACGGGCTCATCCGCCAGCGAAGCAAACGAGGCCGCGGCGCTGACCGTCATCGCCCAGCCCTTCGGATTGTGCCAAAGCATCCAAACGCCAGCAATGAAGCCGATGGGACTGGCCTGTGCCTGCGCAAGGTGAGGAGGCCCGCGTCCCGCGATCTGCCACGCCAGCCACAACAGGTAGATCGAACCTATCGCCTTCATGGCGAGCTGCAATGACGGGATCGCGAGCAGAATGCCCGCAAGTCCCATGGCTGCTGCCCCTGCCATGGTGGCAAGACCGAAGGCGATGCCGGCAATCAGCGGCGCCGATCCGCGCAAGCCGAAGCTCGCTCCCGACGCGGTGGCAAGGGTAGTGGCACCGCCCGGGCTGGCGGTGGACACCAGGGCGAACAGACATAGTGGGGTAAGCGTTTCCAACGACATCGGCCTCTCCTTCGGAAAGGCTGATAGCGCTCGGCTTGCCAATACAAAATCTAAAGTTGGTAATCGCTAGAATTAGCATTCATAATGCAAGGATGGTCAGAAACATCGATATCGCTCTTCTGCGCGCCTTCACCGCGGTGGCCGAACAACGCAGCATGACGGCGGCAAGTCAGATCCTGCATCTGACGCAAGGAGCTGTCAGCCAGCAGGTCGCCAGGCTCGAAGCGCTTGCCGGAGCTCCACTCTTCTTTCGCGAGCGACGCGGCCTGCGCCTGACGCCACTCGGTGAACGGTTGCGCGACAAGGCGGCCCGCCTGCTCGCGCTCAATGACGAGATCTGGACCGACATTCAGGGCGGCGCGATCAATGGCATTGTGCGTTTCGGCGTGCCTTACGACCTTGTGGGCACCTTGATTGCCCCGGCGCTCAAGGCTTTCACGCAGGAATGCCCGCAGGTGGAACTTTCGCTGGTCTGTGAGGCATCGGAAACTCTTGCCCGAAATGTTGCCCGCGGCGAGCTCGATTTCGGCGTTCTCGAAGAGCCGGCCGCCAGTCCTCAGGGTGAATGTCTTGCCGTCGACCGCCTGGTCTGGGCCGGAGCCAAAGGCGGGATGGCGCATTCGAAGAATCCGCTGCCAGTCTCGCTCGTGGCGGAGACATGCGCATTCAAGCCGGCAGTATTGGGCGCGCTTGAGCAGCAGGGCAGAGAATGGCGAACGGTCTTCGAGAACGGCACTCTCGACGCGACCATCGCCACGGTCCGGGCGGATCTCGCGGTATCGGCCTGGCTGTCCTCGACGATACCGCCTGACCTCGAAATCCTGGGCCCTACAGCGGGCCTCCCGGATCTGCCCGCTTTTGCCATCACGCTGCATGTGCCGGGTCGTCCGCTGAGCCCGGCTGCACGCGAACTGGTCCGGCACATACGTCATGTCATGACGCGACCGCACCAAACTTCCTGATCCTGACGTATTGTTCCGGTCGCCAGGCGATCCGAAGCCGGCTCCTTGTCGCGGTGAAAACGTAACGAGGCTTATTGGCCCGCTCTAGCCAGGCCAACGGCGTCACATGGAATTGCGCAAAATCGAGCCCATATCTTTGTATATGGAGCTTTTAGCGTGAAAATCGCGCGTATGGCCCTTCTTGCTGCGGCGCTCGTGACCGCAGCCTTCGCTCCCCTGTCCTCAGCCGGAGAGGCGAGTGAACGGGCAAAGCTGGTGCTAATCATCGATGTCGACGGGGCCATCGGCCCGGCCAGCGCACGGCAGCTAAAGGAAGGTCTGGCTACAGCGGTGGAGCGCAACGCCGAGGTGGTCATCCTCGAGATGAACACGCCGGGCGGGCTGGCTACCTCCATGCGCGAGATGATCGCCGATATCCTGGCGTCGCCCATTCCCGTCATCGGCTATGTCGCGCCATCGGGCGCCCATGCGGCAAGTGCCGGCACCTATATCCTCTATGCAACCCATCTGGCGGCCATGGCACCGGGCACAAATCTGGGTGCGGCCACGCCGGTCGAACTTGGCGGGTCGCCGTCACCCTTGCCCGGCGGCGGCGACAACAAGAGCGGCGAAGGCGGAGACCAGAAGAACGCGACCGGAACCCACCCGCCGGGGGATGCGATGATGGCCAAGGTGACCAATGATGCGGTTGCCTTCATCCGCTCGCTGGCCGAACTGCGCGGGCGCAATGCCGACTGGGCGGAAAAGGCGGTGCGTGAGGCGGCCAGCCTCTCTGCCACCGCCGCACTGCAGCAGCATGTCATCGAGATCATCGCCCGGGATCCTGCCGATCTGCTGCAACAGGCAAACGGCCGTACGGTCGAAGTGGCCGGCAGGAAGGACGTGCTGGCGACCAAGGACCTGACGGTCGAGACACTGGAAGCCGGCGGACTGATCCGGCTCTTGTCCATCATTACCGATCCGAATGTCGCGATCATCCTGTTGCTGGTGGGCGTCTACGGTCTGGTCTTCGAGTTTTCGAGCCCCGGCATGGTGGCGCCCGGTGTCATCGGCACATTGGCCCTGTTGCTTGCGCTCTACGCGCTCGATCTTCTGCCGATCAACTTTGCCGGCCTGGCGCTGATGCTGCTCGGCATCGCCTTCCTTGTCATGGAGGCCTTCAACCCCACCGTCGTGCTTGGCCTCGGCGGTGTCGCAGCGTTCCTCCTGGGGGCTGCCATGCTGCTCAGGGTGAGGGGGCCGGGATTCGAGCTGTCCTGGTTCGTCGTCGGCATCGCCGCCGCCTTGACGCTCGGCTTGGCTTTGCTGTCGGGCAGCTATCTGTGGGCGGCGCGCAGAAGACCTTCGCGCGTCGGAGCGCAGGCGATGAACGGGTTGCCGGTCGAGATCATCGACTGGTCGGGCGATGAGGGCCATGTGTTTGCACAGGGAGAGCGCTGGCGCGCGAAAGCCGACGAGCCTCTCGCGCCCGGAGACAGCGCCGAGGTGGTGGGCGTCAAGGATCTCGTCCTGACGGTCCGACGCCGGCCGGCACCACAAATAAGCAATGGAGCGTCGCGATGATGATTGTCTATGTGACCTACCTGGCACTTGCTGCAGTCATTGCCCTGTTCCTCTCCGCCACCATCCGCATCCTGAGGGAATATGAGCGTGGCATCGTCTTCACGCTCGGCCGCTTCACGGGTGTGAAGGGGCCGGGGTTGATCATCCTCATTCCCTTCGTCCAGCAGATGGTAAGGGTCGATCTTCGCGTGGTGGTGCAGGACGTGCCGCCGCAGGACGTGATTTCGCGCGACAACGTCTCGGTGAAGGTCAATGCGGTGCTTTATTTCCGCATCGTCGATCCCGAACGCGCAATCATCCGGGTCGAGGACTACATGGCCGCGACCAGCCAGCTTGCGCAGACGACGGTGCGCTCGGTGCTCGGCAAGCATGAGCTCGACGAGATGCTGGCCGAACGCGACAAGCTCAACGCGGACATCCAGGAAATTCTCGACCAGCAGACCGACGCCTGGGGCATCAAGGTGACCAATGTCGAGATCAAGCATGTCGACCTCAACGAGAGCATGATCCGCGCGATTGCCAAACAGGCCGAGGCCGAGCGGCTGCGCCGCGCCAAGGTGATCAATGCCGAGGGCGAGCAGCAGGCCGCGCAAAAGCTGGTCGAGGCCGGCAAGATGCTGGCCGAGGAGCCGCGGGCAATGCAGTTGCGCTATTTCGAGGCGCTGCACGACATTGCGGGCGAGCGCTCGTCGACGATAGTGTTTCCGCTGCCGATCGACCTGTTCGATCTTTTCAACAAGGCGCGTGGCGACAAGACGCCTGCTGGCAGGAAGTAGGTTCCCAGGAAGATTTGTGGGTTCAAAGACCGAAACGTCTGGGCGCCAACAAGGGTGGCGCCCAGACGTTTCGGCGCTGTGGGGCGTTGCCTCAATTGGCAGGTACGCCGGCAGCTGCCTGCTCGATGATCTTGGCCGCTACCTCAGGATGAGAGACATAGATGGCGTGGCTGCCGGGTGCCTCGACCGTGGTGGCCTTGGCCCGCTTGGCCATTGATCGCTGCGCGGGCGGGGGAATCATCTTGTCCTCGGTCGCGACGAGGTACCAGCTCGGCTTCACCTTCCAGGCCGGTGCGGTGACCTTGCCTTGCAGGGCCGTCACGCCCCACGGAACCTGCGAGTCCGCCATGAACTTTGCCAGATCGGGGCGAACGTCGGCGGCGAAAGAGGCGGCGAACTTTGCCCGATCCAGGAAGAGGAACCCATCGACCGGTGCCAGGATCGGCGGCACCGGGGCTCCCGGCGGCGGATTGGCGATCAAGCTGGAAACGGATTCACCGGCATCGGGGGCAAAGGCTGCGATGTAGACCAGGCCCGCCACCTTGGGATCGGCGCCGGCCTCAGACACGACGACGCCACCATAGGAATGCCCGACCAGGATCACTTTGCCGGGAGCCGCTGCGATTGCCCGCTTCGTGACCGCAACGTCGTCAGCCAGGGTAATCGTTGGGTTTTGGACGATGGTGACGTCGTACCCATCCTTCTTGAGTTGTTCGTAGACGCCTTGCCAACCGGACCCGTCAACGAAACCGCCATGCACGAGGACGATGGATTTGACCGCAGGTTGCTCCGCCGCGCTGGCTCCGGTCGCATTCATGCCAAGGACAAGCGCCGCTGCCGACGCAATGATAGTCAGGGCATTCGACATATGAAGTTCTCCTTTCGACACAGGTTTCCTGCCGGGAGAAGGGGATCATGATGTGCTGCTGTAGTGCCTGCGCTCCCAGCTCAATCGCAATGCATTTTTCTCGTTTCGGCCCGAATTGAACGGTGCTGCAGTGCCATTCCAGTTGTCCATTTGCAGAAGGCGCATCCGCAAACAGTTTCTGTTCATGCTGCGGTCTGGCTTTCCGTGAAATGAACTCAATGGAACTTGTGGCGTGATGCAGGTTGCTCGACGGGACATGCCTGATGCACCGATTTGCAATATCGGCTCCCGCAATAAATGCCGAGCGGGCAACTGGTTCCATGCGAGGCGGCGGCCTACGGCAGAATTCGAGCTGGGGCCTGTTCGCGAGCTATCTCACTCAGCCGTCCCGCCAGCCTCTTTCGATTGGCGCAGCCTCTTGCCGTCCCTGCCTGGCGGGTGTCCGAATTGCCGGCGATATTCCCGGCTGAACTGAGACGGACTGTCGTAACCGACCGCGAAGCCGACCTCGGCTACATCCTCTGCCGTCGAAATGAGCCTGGTGCGTGCGGTCTGGAGGCGTATCTGCTTCTGGTATTCGAGGGGGGTAATCGATGTCACGCCCCGGAAGTGCCGGTGAAAGGACGTGACGCTCATCCCCGAGATGCGCGCCAGTTCCTCGATCCGGATGGCCTCGGCATAATGACTGCGGATCCATCGGATTGCCCGGCCGATTTGTGCCATTCGGCTGTCCGCCAGCCCGATCTGCCTCACCATGCTGCCTTGTTGGCCGTTGATGAGCCGCCAGAGAATCTCGCGCTCCATGGCCGCTGCCAGCACGGGAATGTCGGCTGGACGATCGAGCAGCCGAAGGAGGCGGATTACCGGATCGACGAGGTCGTTCGTGAGGTCGCTGACGGCGATGCCGGGCGGGTCGGACCGTGTTGATTGCGTGGTCCCGGCCTCCAGCAGCAAGGCTGCGATCGCCTCAGGCCTTAGCGTAAAGCCTAATCCCAGATAGGGCATTTCGGGCGTGGCCACGGCGACATGCGCCTCCAGCGGCAAATCCACTGAAACGATCAGATATTGGCCGGTGCTGTAGTCGAATATCCGGTCGGCCAGGGCTACGCGCTTGGTGCCGCGTGCCACCAGGGCGAACATGGGTTCGGTCACGTCAGCGATCGGCGGCGTGGGGGCTGCGGCCGACATCAGGGTGACATTTGGCAGTGCGCGGAATGCCGATCCATCCGGCACTGCATGCCGGGCGATCAACGCCTGCAATTCCGCCAGCAAGACAGCGTCCATGCCCGTTAAATAGCACGTATTGATCGCGTTGTGTCCGATACTGTCGAGTTTGGCAGGATCGTGCATGAATTCGGCAGCTTCAACCTACCGCCTGAAGCACTCGATCTGATCCAATCGGGACAGGTGAGATGCCGACGCGTCTCACGCCACACCCCAGCCGATTGGAGAAGAACCATGAAGACAGATGTCAGATTCGACAGCGCCGGCCTGAAGCTTGCCGGCCATCTCTATATTCCCGACGATGGCGTGCAGGGCCGGCATCCTGCGATCGTGGTCAGCCATCCAGCCAGCGGCGTGAAGGAACAGGCGGCCGGCCGCTACGCGGAGCGCCTGGCCAGGCTGGGCTACGTCACCCTTGCCTTCGACGCTGCCTATCAGGGCGAGAGCGAGGGCGAGCCGCGCGGACTGGAAGACCCCGCCCACCGCGTCGAGGACATCAAGGCCGCCGTCTCCTTCCTGAGCGCGCACCATGCGGTCGACGCGGACCGGATCGGCGCGCTCGGCATCTGCGCTTCCGGCGGCTACGTGATTTCGGCTGCCGCCACCGACCGCCGCATCAAAGCCGTGGCGACCGTCAGCGGGGTCGATATTGCCCGCCAGTTCCGCCATGGCGCGGACGGCACGCAGCCTCCCGCAGTCATCCAGTCCATGCTCGATGCTGCAGCGGCGGCTCGCACTGCCGAAGCCCGGGGAGAAGACATGGGCACGTTCCCGATCTTTCCCGCCACGGAGCAAGAGGCCCGCGCCGGCGGCCGGCATGTCTTCGAAGGCTGGGAATATTATCGCACCGATCGCGCCCGGCATCCGCGTTCGGCGAAAGCCTTCACCTGGAACAGCGTCGATCGTCTCGCTTCCTTCGACGCGTTCCGATTCATTGACATGATCGCGCCGCGCCCGCTGCTGATGATCGTCGGCACCGAAGCCGTCACCTCATGGATGGCTAGCGAGGCCTATATCGCCGCGCGGGAGCCGAAGGAGGTGTACTGGATCGATGGCGCGACCCATGTCAGCCTCTACGACAAGGATGAGCACGTCACCCCCGCGATTGCCCGGCTCGAAGCTTTTTTCAAAGGGAACCTAACGTAGAGCTGATACTCGGCGGTGCGGGGGTGCAGCGGCCCAAACACTCTCCGGATTCGGCCGACCAACTCCTCGCGGGAGACGGCCTCGTCAGAAGCGATTGCGATCGCTGAGGCTTTTGGCGATGTCCTCGGTCGCGCCTGGCTGGTTCATGGTGCCGATGCCGGCCGCCGCTTTGCGGCGGACCCAGAAACCAACCAGCGCGATGAACGATCCGATGCCAGCCAGCATCGATGCAAATGAACTCGGGCCCGGCTCCAGATAGGCTATTGCCGGGTCCCGGGGATCATAGGCGACGTTGCTGACCGATCCGGTCGGATAACGTTCCGCCATCCGTACGGCACCGGCAGAGTTCTGCATGCCATAGTCGTAAGGCTCGATGCCACCTCCTACGTATTCCTGATCGCCAACCGTGTAGCGATACAAAACGTGGAAGGTGTTCCAGCTGTCCTCCCGGATGCCGTTCTGGGTGCTGGTCGATCCCCTCTGTCGCAAAAGCTCCGCGCTTGTAATTGTGGCGGCGGTGTGGGGCCATTTCAGCGTCATGGCGCCCCGAAATACACCATAAGTGCCGAACGCAAGAACTATAGCGCCGAGCACCATCAGGTTTCGCCCGAGCGCCATTCCACCTTTGTTTGGTTTGCGTCTTCGTGATCTTGGATGGGCCATGGCTCACATCTCGTATCACTTACCCTTATCACGCCAGGGTGTCGGAATACATCAAGGAATCGTCTCGATGCGCGCTGTTATGGCGACAGAATCGAGACGATACATCTAGATGTCGATCCGGAGGAGCTTTGGCTTTGCTTCCAAAGCTGTTGCGGATGCTTGAAGCTCTGCGCTCTATGGCTCAGAACTCGGTCCAGTCGTCGTCAGCGGAAGCCGTGGGCTTGGTGGCTTCGCCGCGGACGACCCTCAGCGAGGGCGCGGCCCGCCGCCGCTGCGGCAGGACCGGGGTCTCGCTCGGGATCTGCCTTGAGATCTCGAAATGCGACACGCTGGTCGTCAGGTTCTCCGCTTCGAGGGCAAGGGCGTGCGAGGCGGTCGTGGTCTCTTCGACCATGGCCGCGTTCTGCTGGGTGACCTGATCGAGCTGGTTGACTGCCTCGTTGATCCCGGTCAGCCCGATCGACTGTTCCTTGGCCGAGTTGGCGATATCGGCGATCAGCACGCTGATCTCGGAGACCTTGCTGATAAGCGCTTCAAGCGCGTCGCCCGTCTGGCCGACGAGATTGACGCCGGCCGCGACGCGGTCGCCGGACGAGGCGATGAGCGTCTTGATCTCGCGCGCGGCATCGGCCGAACGCTGCGCCAGGCTGCGAACCTCGGAGGCGACGACGGCAAAGCCTCTGCCTGCGTCACCTGCACGGGCGGCCTCGACGCCGGCGTTGAGCGCCAGAAGGTTGGTCTGGAATGCGATGTCGTCGATCAGCGAGACGATCTGGCCAATCTGCTGCGCCGAGCTGTCGATCTCCGACATGGCGACGATCAGGTCGCGCATGGCCTGGCTGCTGGACTGGGCGCTGGACTTGGCGTCCTGCGCCACGCCATTGGCCTTCAGCGCGCCGCTGGCGGTCTGAGACGTGGCTTGCGAGATCTCTTCGAGGGCGGCTGCCGTCTCCTCGAGGCTTGCGGCCTGGTGCTCAGTGCGGCGAGCCAGATCGTCGGCTGCCTGCACGATCTTGGAAGAGCCGTCCCGGATCTCAGCCGAGTTTCCATGGATGCGGCCGATGGCTTCCTCAAGCAGTTCCATCGCGCGGTTGAAGTCGTCGCGGATAGCGGCGTAGGTCGGCGTATCGACCCCGTCGATCCGATAGTTGATGCGGCCCTTGGAAAGCTGGTCGATCGCCTCGGCAAGCGAGGTCAGCGCCATGCGCTGCTCGTTCTCCGCCTTTTCACGGGCGGCTTCGGCTTCGAGCCGCCGCCGCTCGGACTCTTCCAGATAGGTCGAGATCACGAGCTCCATGTCGAAAAGCGAAGCCTTCAGCAGCGCGCTCAGCGCGCGGCTCGCCCTTTCCCGCCCCGGGGCCTGGATACCGAGAGCCTTCGGCCAGAGTTGCTCGAGCACGACCGAAGTGAGCTCGTCGATGATCACCGTGTAGCCGCCGACATACCAGCGCGGCTCAAGGCCAATGTCCGCATGGATCTTGCCGATCCGCTTGGCCGACTGCACGTAGTCGTCGCCGAAATTTGCTCCCGCGATCGCGCTCCAGTGCTTGATCTGACGCCCAGCCGCAGCCTGCATTCTCTGGGGGCTGGCGCCGAAGAACTGGCGGGCTTCCTCGAAACCGCCGATGTGACCGTAAAAGCTGTCCATCGCGGCAGGGAGCGCCGCTTCGATGGCCGGCTTCACCTCGTTGAGGGCCGCACGCGCTTCGGAATCAAAGCGTACAAAGGCTAGGCGCCGGGCAATGGCGGGGTCGGTGGCAGCGGGGTTTCCGGACATTTTCGTTCCTTCTGGGCATTCTGCCGACTGCGGATCGGCTGCTCCGCAAGGTGCGCCTGCGGTTAGCCCGGCAATAGATTTCAAAGGTTCACATTCCGTTTAGCGATGGTCTATCCGGGCGGGGCCCGCTACGTCCTGTCGCATGTAATCGTCCACAGCGAAGTGGGTCCGAGCAGGTATCGCATACTCGGCAACTGGCCTCTCGGCGGCTAAGTCTGGGATACCCATCGGCGTCACGAGAGGAATTGCTTTGACCGTTACCATCTATGGCATCAAGAACTGCGATACCATGAAGAAGGCGCGTGCCTGGCTGGAAGAACACGGCGTCGCCCATGCCTTCCACGATTACAAGACCGAAGGTCTCGATCGCGAGCGCCTTGCCGGCTGGTGCGAGGAACTCGGCTGGGAGACGCTGCTGAACCGGGCCGGCACGACGTTCCGCAAGCTGCCTGATGCCGACCGGGAAGGTCTCGACGCCGAAAAGGCAATGGCGCTGATGCTGGCGCAGCCTTCGATGGTGAAGCGCCCGGTGCTCGACCTTGGCGACCGGCGCCTCGTCGGCTTCAAGCCCGAGCTCTACGCCCGGGCGCTGGCGGCTGGCTGAGGGCAGGGGCTCTTCCTACCAAACGAAAAAGGGCGGCTTGTGCCGCCCTTTGTGCTCGAGATTGCTGAGGCCGACTTCAGGCCCATTCGCCCTGGCGCATCACCGGCTCGGCATTGCCGTCCTTGTCCAGCCCGTCGATGTCGATCTGGCCGGAGCCGATCATCCAATCGATATGGATGAGGCTGGAATTGCCGCCGCGCGCGGCGACCTCCTGCGGCGTCAGGTTGCTGTCGGTGAAGCACGTGGCGTAGCACTGGCCGAGCGCGATGTGGCTCGCGGCATTTTCGTCGAACAGCGTGTTGTAGAACAACAGGCCGCTCCGCGAGATCGGCGAGGAGTGCGGCACCAGTGCCACTTCACCCAGGCGCCGCGCGCCTTCGTCGGTGTCGAGAACCTTGTTCAGCACATCCGCGCCGCGCGCAGCACTCGCCTCGACGATGCGTCCGCCTTCGAAGCGCACGGAAATCTGGTCGATCAGCGTGCCCTGATAGGACAGCGGCTTGGTGCTCGTCACATGGCCTTCGACGCGATGGGCATGCGGTGTCGTGAACACTTCCTCGGTCGGGATGTTGGGGTTGCAGACGATTCCGTTCTTGGCCCGCTCCGCGCCGCCGTTCCACTTGTGGCCGTCCGCCAGCCCCACCGTCAGGTCGGTGCCCGGGCCACGGAAGCGCAGGGCGTGGAAGGCCTTGCCGTTCAGCCAGGCGGTGCGGCGGGCGAGCGTTGCGTTGTGCTCCTTCCAGGCCGCGACCGGATCGTCCTTGTCGACGCGCGAGGCGGCGAAGATCGCATCGGCCAGCTTGGCGACGGCGATGTCTTCCGGCTCGTTGGGGAACACGAGCTTGGCCCAGGCCGGCGTCGGGAAGGCGACGATATTCCAGTTGATGTCGAAGCCGGTGATCTTCTCCAGCGCCGGGCGATAGGCGGTCGAGGTCGCCCTGTTCGCGCGAGAGACCTTCGCCGGGTCTTCGGCCGCCAGCAGCATGGGGTTGTCGCCGCGCACGGCAAGGCGCGCGGCGTTGCCGGCATAGGCCTTGGCCATGCCTTCGTAGAGCCAGCCCTCGGCGCGGTCGAAGCTGGAATCGGGCGCGAAGCGGTAGCGCGCGAGCGTCATCTCGTCATCGGAAAAGATCGGGGTGACGATGCCCGCGCCGGCCTTGTAGGCATGCTCGGCTATGCGGCGAACCAGCGACAGCGCCGAGATCGGCGCGGTCAGCACCAGGTCCTGGCCCGGCTGCAGATCCAGGCCGACTTTCACCGCCACCTCGGCCAGACGGTCGAGCTTGACGGGATCGATTGCGGCGGTTGCGCTCGTGTGGGAGGTCATGACGAAACTGCTCCTGTGGTCATTTGCGAAAAGTCATAGCGCCGTTCAGGTTGGTTGAACACCACCGCCGGGCGCCGCATGCGGTGTTGCCGCGCGCATATTGGCCACTGTCGTCTTCACTTCTTCGTTGATCCAGTTGCGGAAGCAATCGACCTTGCGGCTCGGGCGCTGGCCTTCCGCGGTGACGAGATAGTGCCCGAACTCGGTCTGTGCCGAAATGCCGAAGGGCGCAACGAGCCGGCCGTCGGCCAGCGCATCCGCGGCCAGGAACTGCCAGGCCAGCATGATGCCATGGCCGGCAATCACCGATTCCAGGCAGAGGATCGGGTCGGTGAAGCTAGCGCCCTGCTGCGGCATGACGGGAGCGACGCCGGCGGCTTGGAACCAGCTCTCCCATGAGATCATGCTGTTTTCGTCGATGATCACCCAGCTTCTGGCGAGATCGTCGATCGATTTCAGCTTCCGGGCGATATGCGGCGAGCAGACGGGAAAGATCTCCATAGGCAGTAGCAACTCGGCACGCGCGCCCGGCCAGTGTCCTTCGCCCAGCCGTATCGCCACGTCGACGTCCGAGCGGCCAAGATCGACGATTTGAGTCGATGCGTCGATGCGAACCAGGATTTCCGGATGGAGCTTGAAGAACCGGCTGAGGCGCGGCACCAGCCAGCGCGAGGCGAAGGCCGGCGCGACAGAGACGATCAGCGTGTTCGCGGTGCGGTCGTCGGCGAGCGACACCGCCTGGGCGAGTTCGCGGAAGCCGGCAGCGAGGCGCGCGGTGAAGGCGAGGCCGAACTCGGTGGGAACGAGGCCCGCAGGCGTGCGCTCGAACAGCGTTCTCCCGAGCTGCTTTTCGGTCCGGTTTATTTGCTGGCTGACCGCGCTCGGCGACACGCCCAGTTCCTCGGCGGCTTTCAAGAGTGAGCCGCGCCGCGCGACCACTTCCACCGCGCGCAGCCCGTTGAGATGGATGTTGTTCAGGGTCAGCATACAGATTTTCTAAACTCGGCATCGCGAAATGTCGATTGCTGCGCGGGCCGAAATATCGAAAATGTGGGCGGTCAAGGGGAGAAACGGCGATGAAGATTATCTCACTCATTCATGCGCTTTTCGGCCCGCGTGGCGATGGCGTTCAGGATGAATTTCCGGCGTGGAGCCACGATCCGCTCGCGCACCCCGCGCTCGGCGCGATGTCCGAACGCGAACTCGGCGACCTGCCGTTCAATCGTGGCTGCGGCTTTGGGGATGGCGGTGTTTCGCAGGAAGGCTGTCGCTAGGCCTGCGGAAGGCCTAGGTCAGAGAAGAAGCCGGAACGCATGCCCCAGAAGCGTGGTCATCGTCACGATGGTCGCCAGGCCGCTCAGGCCAAAGCCGATTTCCCGCTGCCAGCGGGCGCCCTTTTCTTCGATGAAGTGCCAGGCGTGCAGCGCGCGCCCGGCCGTAAACGCCACGCCGAGCAGGTGCAGCGCAACCACCGACGTTCCCAGAAGCGCCGTGATCAGAAGCAGCAACATCGTCATCGGCATGTGCTCGATGGCGTTGGCGTGACCGCGCATGACGCGCTCCAGGTGAGCCACGCCGCCATTGCCGATCCAGACTTTGTAGCGACGCCGGAGCTGGCTCGTCGCCACCACCAGCCAGAACAGTATTGCCATGTTGAGAACGGCGTAGAGTCCGACGGTGGCGACTGCGGTCTCGTTCATGAAAATGTCTCCGGCATGTCTCTCCGAAATGTGTATGCGCGAGACCAAGAAAGGTAAACTGTCGCGTCGCCGCACCTTGCCCTTGCGTCAAAATCGCCACAATTGTCGTTTTGTGGGGCATAACGGCGCCGGCAGAACAGCGTTTTCTTTCGCGGAGAACTATGACTTCATGCCGGTCAATCGCAACAGCGCATCGCGCGCTACAAGGATCTCACCCGCGTGTTTGTATCGTTTTTCCCAAGGCCGAAACTGTTCTTCATTTCGGCAGCTCTGTGGGCAGCCCTTGTCACGCTGCTTTGGTACTTCGGAGGGCAGGGGCTGGGCGCCATGTTCGGCATGCCGCCGGCTCCGTTTGACGCACCGCCAATTGTCGGTATCTCGGTGTTCTGGTCAGGGCCATTCCTCTGGTTCTATCTCTACTTCGCCGTTAGCGTGGCCCTGTTCTATGCCTTCTGGAGCGTGTTCTCGCCGCACCGCTGGCAGCGCTGGTCGATCCTCGGCTCGGCGCTCATCCTGTTCATCACCTACTTCCAGGTGCAAGTGAGCGTCGCGATCAACAACTGGTATGGGCCTTTCTATGACCTGATCCAGAACATAATCTCCGGCAAGGTGAAGGCTGAGGCCAGCGCGATCTACTGGGAGATCGGAACCTTCATGGGCATCGCGGGTGTGGCGGTCGTCATCAGCGCGCTTACGGTCTTCCTCGTCAGCCACTACGTCTTCCGTTGGCGGACGGCGATGAACGATTTCTATGTCCACAACTGGCAGAAGCTGCGCCACATCGAAGGCGCTGCGCAGCGTGTCCAGGAAGACTCCATGCGGTTTTCGACGATCGTGGAGGGGCTGGGCGGTAATCTGATCGACTCGATCATGACGCTCATCGCCTTTACCCCGCTTTTGATACGCCTTTCCGAGCACATCACCGAGCTGCCGATCGTTGGCTCAGTGCCGGATCCGCTGGTGCTGGCGGCTATTGCCTGGTCGGTTTTCGGAACAGTTCTGCTTGCCGTAGTTGGCGTCAAGCTTCCGGGGCTTCAGTTCCGCAATCAGCGCGTCGAAGCTGCGTACCGCAAGGAGCTGGTCTATGGCGAAGACCATGTCGATCGCGCCCAACCGATGACCCTGACTCAGCTCTTCAGCAATGTGCGCCGGAACTACTTCCGCATGTACTTCCACTACGTGTATTTCAACGTCTTCCGCTATCTCTATCTGCAGGCCAACAACGTTTTCTCAATCATCCTGATTGCGCCGTCGCTCGTTGCCGGCACGATTACGTTGGGCCTCATGACCCAGATCAGCAACGCGTTTACGCAGGTGACTTCGTCGTTCCAGTATCTGGTCAACTCCTGGCCGACCATCATCGAGCTCTTGTCCATCTACAAGCGTCTGCGGACGTTCGAGGCTGCGCTTGAAGGTGAGCCGCTGCCGGGCATCGACCAGCGCTATGTCGAAGGGCGGGTTGCCGCTACGGACCACTATTGATGAGAGAAAAATGTCGGCGGCTCAGCCGCCGACATTGCCCGTCTGGGTCTTGCCGGCTGCCCGCTGGTCGGCGAGATAGTCGGCATAGCTGACGCATTTGACGTCAGCCTTCACGCACACTTCGCCCGCGAAGCGCTCCAGCGCCCGCCAATAGGCGCCGCCATTCATCAGCGTAAAGTGAAACCCCATCCCTAGCGGTACGCGCTTGCCGTCGTATTCGCGGTCGAAGGCCGCGCGGAAGGCTTCATAGGCGCGGTTCTCGAACGCGCCATCGGCGTCCTTGCGCTCGATGCCGCCTGAATGGCGTACGAACAGATTGTAGTCCATGGCGATGATCGGACGCTTCTGCGGTCCTTCGGGAATCTGCGGCAGCGCAAAGCGCATCATGCCGTCGACCATCTGCGGCTCGGCCGGCCCGCGCGAGATGCCGCTGGCGTCGTAGGCGAAATTCTTTTCCGAAAGCGCCGAGTAGAGCGCCTTGCCGTCGGACAGATAGGGCACGCGGAAGCCTGAAATGCCGGTCTCGGCAAACTGCTTCCAGCCTTCTGGCTCGCCCTCGATACCGTTGATCTTGTAGGCGTCGCGCACGATGCGCGAGAAGGAGGAAAACTCGTTCAGCCAGTCGGCCTTGGTCCAGTCCTTGCCGTCGAAATGGCCGCAGGCATGGCTGGCGATGTCGTGGCCTTCGGAATGCGCGAGCCAGATTTGGGCGAGCCGCTGCCGCACTTCGTCCTTCGATTGGGCAAAGCCGACATTGGAGCGTCCCGCCGATTTTCCCGGCGCGTGATATTCGTTGCGGTTTTCGCGGCTGAGCAGGAAGACGCAGGACAGGAAATAGGTGAACCGCGCGCCGGTGCGGGCGGCCAGGCTGCGACTGCGCTGCCACTGCGCCAGTTCATGGGCGCCGTCGAACGAGATGATGACATATTGCGGCCGCTGCGCGGGAGATTCGTCGGCAAATGCCGGACAAGTGAGGGAAAACGAGACGCAGGCAAGCGTAAAGGCACGAAAAATTACTGACATTGCTCCGGTTCTGGCTGAAAATGAAGGCAGGCAGGCATATGTCGAGAATGTGGCGTGGTTGCGGGCAATCATGGTGTCCGACCGGTTAACGAACCGGTCTTTTCGCCCGCTCCGGATGGCAATCGGCGTTTTTCCGCCTCGCCCCCTTCCATGCCGGCGAAATATCGCTAAAACGCTGGCTCACAACAGCCCGGTCTGGGCAAACATGGTTTGAGCGAATGTCGGACGACAGTTTCATCCGCGAAGTAAATGAGGAAATCCGCCAGGAGCGCGCACGCCTCATCTGGGAGCGTTTCGGCCCGATTGCGATCGTGGCCGCGATCCTGGTTGTGCTCGGCACGGCGGCCTTCGTCGGTTACGAATACTGGGCCGAACGGCAGGCCAGCCATTCCGGCGACGAGTTCCTGCAGGCGCTGACGCTGGCCAATTCCGGCAAGCCGGATGATGCGCTCGCGGCTCTCAAGACGCTGGAGCAGGACGGCTATGGCGCCTATCCGGTGCTGGCGCGTATGCGCGCCGCAACGGTGCTGATCGACAAGGGCGACGTCGACGGTGCGGTGAAGGAGTTCGACGCCGTTGCCGCTGACTCCGCAATTCCGTCCATTATGCGCGACATCGCTCGCCTCCGCGCCGCCTACATCCTGGTCGATCACGGCTCCTATGCCGACGTCGCCAAGCGGGTCGAGGACCTGACCGCCGACACCAATCCGCTGCGCAGCTCGGCGCGCGAGGCGCTCGGCCTGTCCGCCTGGAAGGAAGGCAAGGCCGCCGACGCGCTGAAGCTGTTCAACCAGATTTCCTCCGATGATGGCGCCCCGCGCAACGCGCGCGAACGCGCCACAATGATGTCCGAACTGATCCGCGGTTCGGGCGCGGCGTCCTGATAGGGTCCGATGAGCTTCAAAGTCGCCATCATCGGACGGCCTAACGTCGGCAAGTCCACGCTTTTCAACCGCCTTGTCGGCAAGAAGCTGGCGCTCGTCGACGACACGCCGGGCGTGACGCGCGACCGCCGCGTCCATGCAGCCAAGCTTTACGATCTGAATTTCGAGGTCATCGACACCGCCGGCTTCGAGACGGCTGCAGCCGCGACGCTGCAGGGCCGCATGCGGGCGCAGACCGAACTCGCCATCAACGAAGCCGATCTCGTCCTGTTCGTGGTCGATTCGAAGTCTGGTCTGATGCCGGACGACAAGGCCTTTGCCGACGTCGTGCGCCGTTCGGGCAAGCCCGTCGTGCTCGTGGCCAACAAGGCTGAGGCACGCGGCGCGCAGGGCGGCATGCTGGAAGCCTGGGAAGTTGGCTTGGGTGAGCCGATCCCGATTTCCGCCGAGCACGGGCAGGGCATGCCCGACCTTCGCGAGGCGATCATCGAGGCGATTGGCGAAGAGCGCGCTTTCGGCGAGGACGAGGAAGAGGCTGAGGATCATCCGCTGACGGAAGTTCTCGTCGGTGAGGACATCGCCGACCCCGACGTCGAACTCGCCTATGACGAAACCAAGCCGATGCGCATCGCCGTCGTTGGGCGGCCGAACGCCGGCAAGTCGACGATGATCAACGCGCTGATCGACGAGGAGCGGCTGCTGACCGGTCCCGAGGCCGGCATCACCCGCGATTCGATCTCGGTCGACTGGGAGTGGCGCGGCCGTCTCATCCGGCTGTTCGACACCGCCGGCATGCGCCGCAAGGCCAAGGTCCAGGAGAAGCTCGAGAAGCTGTCGGTCGCCGACGGCCTGCGCGCGATCCGTTTCGCCGAGATCGTCATCGTCGTCTTCGACGCCACCATTCCCTTCGAGAAGCAGGACCTGCAGATCGCCGACCTCATCATCCGCGAGGGGCGGGGGCTGGTGCTGGCCTTCAACAAGTGGGACCTGATCGAGAACCCGCAGGCAACGCTGGCCGACCTGCACGAGAAAACCGCCCGGCTGCTGCCGCAGGTACGCGGCCTGCTGGCGGTTCCCGTTTCGGCCGAGACCGGGCGTGGCCTGGACAAGTTGATGGACGCGGTGCTGAAGACCCACCAGGTCTGGAACCGCCGCGTCTCCACCGGGCGTCTCAATCGCTGGCTGGAACGCATTTTGGGGCACCATCCGCCGCCCGCGGTCGCTGGCCGCCGCCTCAAGATCAAGTACATCACCCAGGCCAAGACCCGGCCACCGGGTTTTGTGCTGTCCTGCACGCGGCCCGAGGCCATGCCTCAGTCCTATGTGCGTTATCTGGTGAACAGCCTGCGCGAATCCTTCGACATGCCGGGCGTGCCGATCCGCATGGTGCTGCGGGCGCCGGACAATCCGTTTGCCGGCCGCGCCAAAAAGCGCACGTGATTTTGACGACGGGCTGAAGCCGGATGGTTTCAGCCCGTTGCGCTTTCTGGATCGCAGACGAGCAGGTTCCGAATCTCTCGCGCGGTCTCGGCTGCGGGGGGCTCCGCGTTCAACCGCCGCCAATCGATCCTTTCGCTTGCGCGCTCCAACTGCCCTTTCAGGACTTCGACCGTCGCGTCGGACGAACCGCCGACCCTGGCCTCGACGCGTTTCAACAGGGTGGCGGGATCGGCGTCGAGCCAGATGCCCGTGAACCGGACAGAGTGATCCGACGCCGCCTTTTCCATCAGCGCGCGGTTGTCGGCCCTGTCGAAGACTGCATCGGCGACCACCGAACCTCCGCTCGACAGTATCGCGCCGGCGCGCTCGCGGAGGGCGCGATAGACCTTCGCCGATACGTCGGGCTGATAGGCATCCGGCCCGAGGCGAGTTTCGGGATCGACGCCGAACATTGCCTTGCGGATGCGGTCGCTTTCGAGGAGGCGTGCGCCGGGCGGCGATCCGATTTCCGGCGAGAGCACGACCGCGACGGTTGATTTGCCTGATCCGCTTAAGCCGCCGATGGCGATGAGGCGCGGCGGCTGCTCGTCGAGCAGGCTGTGCGCCAGTTCGAAATAGGAACGCGCGGTTGCGATCAGCGCTTGGCTATTTTCGCCGCCTTCCTGCGCCTGCGTTGCCGTGACATGGGCGCGGACCGCCGCGCGAACCGCCATGAAGAAGGGCAACAGGCAGAAGCCGTCCTCGTCGCCGGTCTCATCGAGATAGCGGTTCATGACGAGGTTGGCGAACTGGCGAAGCCCGCGATGCCAGAGGTCCATGAGCAAAAACGCCAGATCGTAGAGCACGTCGACGGTGGCGATCTGGTCGTTGAACTCGATGCAGTCGAACAGCCGGGGCGCGCCCTCGAACAGGCAGATGTTGCGCAAATGCAGATCGCCATGGCAGCGGCGGATTTTGCTGGCCGCTGCGCGCCGGTCGAGATGGTGTGCGTGCCGCTGCAAGGCTTTGCGGAATCTTCCGGCAAAGGATTTTATCTCTTCCGCGTCGAAGACATGGCTGGTCGCGAAGCCTGCCTCGTTGATGTCGAGCACGCCTGCCAAGTTGGCCGACCCGCTTTCGGCAGTGACGACAGGTGCCGTCGCGTGAAACTGCGCAATCTGGCGCGCAACTTCGGTCATCAGGGCAGGCGTAAGGGTACCCGAAACCGCCATCCGGTCGAACAGGCAGCTTTGGTCGAAGCGGACCATCTCGACCACTGCCTCGACCGGGGGCCCTCCGGCAGAGAAGCAAAGGCTTCCATCCTCGCGGCTCGCGATGCGGCGGACGCCGAGATAGAGGCCCGGGGCCGTGACGGAGTTCAGCGCAACTTCCTTTTCGCATGCGGCAAGGCGCAGGTCGGCGGTCGAGAAGTCGACATAGGGCAGTTTTACTGCGCGCTTCATCTTGAAGGCGCGATTGCCCACGAGGAAGATCATCGAGATATGCGTTTCCATCACCTGGACGGGTTCGAAAAGGCCGTAGCTAGCCGGGTCGTTGAGAAATTCGATAGCCCGATGCTGGTCCTCGGTGATCATCCTTCGGCTCCCGCGATATCGGTCTTGCAGGCGGTTTGGAGCCGCCTCGCACCATCGATAGGATAGGATTGTAGCGGGTTTCGGCCAGCGGGACTTGATCTGGCGCAATCCTGGTCACTTGTCGGCGGGGGACGAGACCGCGGACGGCGTTGCACCCAGCAGCTTCTCCAGCTCCGTCAGGAACGGTTGCTGGCCGGGCAAGATTTTCTCCGAAGCCTCGTCGAGGGTGAACCATTCCGCTCGGTCCACTTCGGCAAATGACTGGATGCGCCCGGTACGCGGCGGCCATTCCAACTCAAAACTGTTGCTTTGCAGCTTCTCGATATCGAAGTCGCCTTCCATGGCGAAGCCGGTGATCAACTTGCCGCTGCGCTGGCGCAATGTCCCAAGCGGCAGCAGGCTGCCCTTGGCATCTGCGCCCGTTTCCTCGGCGAATTCCCGCCGGGCGGCTACTTCCGCGTCTTCCGAGCCGTCATATTCGCCCTTGGGAATGCTCCAGGCGCCGGCGTCCTTCTTGCTCCAGAACGGCCCGCCGGGATGCACAAGCAAGACCTTGATGCCGCCATCGGTCCGCTTGAACATGAGAATGCCAGCGCTTCTTATCGGCATCGTCGACCTCGCTCACGACAACGGTGGTGGCCCGTCTTGGTTTGACCCAGCGCAAAGACGCCCCACAATACAGTTGTAGCTTCGCTGGGGTTGCAGGAAAGCGCGGACATGACGATTCGGAATCTGGAATCTTCGCTCCACCCCAAGTCGGTGGCCGTCATCGGTGCCTCGGATCGCGAGGGATCGGTCGGCCGGGTGGTCATGAGCAATATCGTCAGCGGCGGCTTCGAAGGCGAGATCTGGCCGGTCAACCCGAAGCACCGCGAGATTGCCGGCCGGCCCTGTTACGCGCACATCAAGGATATGCCGGGGGTGCCCGACCTTGCGGTCGTGGTTACCCCGCCGCCGACGGTGCCCCGCATCATCCATGAGCTTGGCGTGAAGGGCACGCGTGTTGCGGTCGTCATTACAGCCGGCGTCAACGACCAGAGCGGCCTCAAGCAGGCCATGCTGGATGCGGCAAAGCCGTTCCTGTTTCGCATCATCGGGCCCAATTCCGTGGGCCTCGTGGCGCCCTGGGCAAAGCTCAATGCCAGCTTCGCGCATATGACGGTCAAGCCGGGCGGCGTGGCCCTGCTGTCGCAGTCCGGCGCGATCGCCACATCGCTGATCGACTGGGCAGCGGACAAGAGGATCGGCTTCTCGCATATCGTTTCGATGGGCGACATGGCCGATGTCGACGTTGCGGACCTGCTCGATCTTCTGGCCGGGGATGCGAACACGCGTGCCATCGTCATGTATCTTGAATCCATCCCGCGCCCGAGAAAGTTCATGTCGGCCGCAAGGGCTGCCGCGCGACTGAAGCCGGTCGTGGCGATCAAGCCCGGACGACATGCCGAGGCCGCCAAGGCCGCCGCCACGCACACCGGCGCGTTGTCGGGAGCCGATCGTGTCGTCGAGGCGGCGCTGAATCGCGCGGGCGTGTTGCGGGTTCGGGGGCTTGCCGATCTCTTCGACGCCACCGAAACCATCGCCCGTTTCGCGCCGCTCGAGCGGGCGAGGGTAGGGATCATCACCAATGGAGGTGGGGCCGGTGTGCTTGCGGTGGATCAGCTGATGGATTCCAAGGCCGATCTCGCCGAGCTTTCAGCCGAAACCATCGCGCGGCTCGACAAGGTGCTGCCGCCGACATGGTCGCGCGCAAATCCGGCCGACATCATCGGCGACGCCTCGCCCGAGCGCTACAGGGCGGCAATCGAGGCGGTCGCGGCAGACTCGCAGGTGGATGCGCTTTTGGTGATGAACTGCCCGACCGGGCTTGCCTCGCCGGCCGAAGCGGCGCAGGCCGTCGCTGCGCTGGCGGAGCGCGGAAAGATCGGCGGCAAGCCGGTGCTGACCTCCTGGCTTGGCGAGCACACGGCGCGCGCCGGCCGCGCCATACTGGAAGAAGCCGGCATCGCCACCTACGAAACGCCAAGCGACGCGGCCACTGCCGTTTCCTATCTCAGCGACTGGTCGCGCGCCCAAAGGGCGCTGATGCGCGTGCCGTCGACCCGCAGCGAGGACATCGCCGGCGACCGCGACAAGGTGCTCTCGATCTTTCGCAAGGTTGCTTCCGAAGGCCGGCGCCTCTTGACCGAACCGGAGGCCAAGGCGGTCATCGCCGCTTATGGCATTCCCGTCCCCGAAACGGTGGTCGCCCATTCGCCTCAGGAGGTGGAGGCCGCCGCGCAGCGCCTGTTGCAGGAAACGCCCAAGGTCGTGGTGAAGCTGCTTTCCCGCACCGTCACCCACAAGTCCGACGTCGGCGGTGTGGTGCTTGGCATCGAGACGGCCGAAGGCGCCCGCAAGGCCGCCGATACGATCCAGGAGCGCGTCGCAAGGCGTGGGCTGGTCGACGCCATCGACGGATTCTCGGTGCAGCCGATGATCGAAAGCAGGCATGCGCAGGAGCTGATCCTGGGCGTGAGCCAGGATGCGATCTTCGGCCCGGTGGTCCTCTTTGGCGCGGGCGGCACGGCGGTCGAGGTCATCGACGATACGGCCATCGCCCTGCCGCCGCTTGACGACGTGCTCGCCTCGGACCTGATCGAGCGCACGCGCATCGGCCGGCTGCTCGCCGGCTATCGCGATCGCAAGCCGGCCGACCGCCACGCCATCAGCCTGGCGATCAACGCCCTGTCGCAGCTCGTGGTCGATTTCCCCTGCATCGTCTCGATGGACATCAATCCGCTGCTGGCCGACGACCAAGGCGTCCTGGCGCTCGATGCGCGGGTGGAAATCGAGCCTTCGCAGGTCGAACGTCTTGGCCCGAACCCCGCATTGGCCATCCGGCCCTATCCCGACAGCTGGCAAAAGAGCGTTTCCCTGAAGGGGATCGACTATCTCATACGGCCGATCAAACCCGTTGATATCGCGCTCTATCAGGATTTCTTCGCCCGGATTGCGCCGGAAGACATCCGCTTGCGGTTCCTGGCGCCTCGCAAGCAGTTCTCCGACAAGACGCTGCTGCGGCTCACGCAGCTCGACTATGACCGTGAAATGGCCTTCGTTGCGCTGGAGCCCAATGGCGATGCCGCCGGCATCGTTCGGATTTACGCCGACCCGGATCATGAAACCGGCGAATATGCCATTCTCGTCCGAAGCGATCTGCATGGACACGGGGTCGGCTGGGTCTTGCTCCAGCATTTGATCGACTACGCGACCGCCGACGGTCTGAAGCGGATCGAGGGGATCATTTTGGCCGAAAACACCAAGATGCTGGAGATGTGCCGCGAAATGGGTTTTACGGTCAGGCTGCACCCGACCGAGCATGGAGTGGTTATTGCTACGCGCAAGCTCAATTGAGCGCCTAAGGCCGGCGTGACCAGCGCGATGATCGAAAAGATCGCGCTTCACCAGTCCCGAGCACGCTGAGTCACCCCTGACATTTGATGCCTGCGAAACGGAACGTCTTCCCGCAGGCGATCCTCCCTCCGTTCCAGCAGTACCAAAACTTCTCCGATTAAGTGCCCGTTAACCATGCCTTCTTATGGTTAACGAGTGTTTCGGAGAGGGTTCAGAGCATGGCCCTGGACGCGCCATGCCGCGCGTCAGGCGGGCCGAAGCTCGGGTTTCTCTCTCCAGAGGGTTGCTTTGCGTCCTGGAGAGTTTCTGTGCATCGACATTCATCGACACCGCAACTGGCCGCCGCCAGCCCGAGGAAGCGCTCGTTCCTTCCTCCTCTCGTTATCGGGCTGGGCATCTGGATCGGTTTTCCAACCGTGGCCGCCTATCAGGACATGCGCAGCCTTATCTCGGGTGCGGAAGCGCCCGGCGCGCGCTGGAATTCGTTCGTGCAGAGCTCAGTGGCTGGATCGGTTCATGCGGTCGAGTTCCCGTTCGCCGACGGCGACATCATCACCGGTTCGATGTCCGGGGCCGGCATGGATGTGCCGGGCATCGGCGCTGTTGCCTTTCGCGGCAAATCTGCCGCAGCAAACGAAGTGCCGGATGAAGAGCGCATCAACCGCCGGGACAAGCGGGGCCGCCTTGTGAACGTGGCGCCCGTGGCGCCGCCAAAAGCGTTCAATGCTGGCTCGGTCCTTGGCCGCACCAGTTCGCTAATGCAGCCCACCTTCGACGGCAATCTCAAAATGGCTTTCGCCAAGCCGCCGATCAAAGGCAAGGAAGTGGCGATCGCCACGGCCTTCCACCCCAAGGAGCAGAAGAAAGCGAAGAGGACGCCCGGCGTGCCGGCGATCCTGGCGAACCTCGTCAACGATAGCCCGCCGGATATCCTCGCCACTGCCTATGCGCCGGCTGAACCCGACTACGCCAAGACGTCGCCCTTCGAGAGCCTGCTCAAGGATCAGAGCCCGACCGCCGGGCGCTACATTCCGCCAATGGTGGATGGCGATCACGACTGGATGCGCAATCCCTTGCCGGCCAGCGTCTTCTCCAAACCCGAGCAGAAGTGCCTAGCCACCGCGATCTACTTCGAGGCGCAAAGCGAAAGCCTGAAGGGGCAGGCGGCCGTGGCGCAGGTCATCCTGAACCGCGTGCGCAATCCTGCCTATCCGAACACGATCTGCGGTGTCGTCTACCAGAACGACGACTGGCTCAACCGCTGCCAGTTCTCCTTCGCCTGCGACGGCCGCAAGAAGGTCGTCACCAGCCCCCGGCACTACAAGATCGCCGAGGAGATCGCGATGGCCGTCACCGCCGGCAAGATCTTTATTCCGGAAGTTGCGTCCTCGACGCATTACTACGCCGCCTATGTGCGCCCCAACTGGGCCAGCACCATGGAGAAGATGAAGAGAATCGGCCTCCACATTTTCTATCGCACTTACGGTGGCGGCTGGAGCTGACTTCCTCTCCGAAGGCTTGCGAGACGGCAGGGGGCTGGCCCGGATTCTGCCCGGATTCGGGTGTAGGCGGGCCGCCGCCATGTCGGGCAGGATGTCGCACTTTCCCAAGTTGCTGATATTATTGAAAAAAATACATCGGGAGTGCGGCCATTCCGTGGCTTGACGCGAATAGGCTCCCTAACTATGTTGCCCGCGACTTTAGAGCGGATGAACGGCGACGTTTTATCAGGCAAGGAGGTTGCGATGACCATGAAAAAAGGGTCAGACAAAACCAGCAAGTCCGAGCCTGAAACAAGTGACAAGCCGGACTTCCGTGACGACGACCTCGAGCGCCGCCGGCGCCAGCTTGACGCAGAAATTGCGACCAGGCGGCGCAGCGGAAGTGAAGGGGAACGAGGCGCCAAGTCGGGCGGGACGACCGGATACGGTCAGGCAGTGAAGCTGTCCAGCGAGTTCATCGCAGGGGTGGCGGTAGGTGCCGGACTGGGCTGGGCGATTGACCGTTGGGCTGGAACGTCGCCATGGGGCTTGATCGTCTTTTTGCTCCTGGGCTTCGCTGCCGGCGTTCTCAATGTCATGCGTTCCGCGGGTGTCGTCGCCCAGCCGGGCCAGAAGGTGCCAGATAAGCACCCCAAGGGTTCGGACGACTGAATCAACTGTGCTTGCGAGCACAATTTTTACCAAGGGGGCCGCGTGTCCAACGATCCGATCCATCAGTTTCACATCACGAAGTTGATTCCGATCGAAATCGGCGGATACGACTTCTCCTTCACCAATTCGTCGGCCTTCATGGTCGCCACGATCGCGGTCGCCGGCGCCTTCCTGTTTCTGACGACGTCGAGCCGCGGCCTGATCCCGAGCCGGCTGCAGTCGATTTCGGAAATGTCCTACGAGTTCGTGGCCTCCATGTTACGAGACGCGGCGGGATCGCACGGGATGAAATTCTTCCCGTTCGTCTTCTCGCTGTTCATGTTCGTGCTGGTGGCCAACCTGCTCGGCCTGTTCCCGTATTTCTTCACCGTCACCAGCCAGATCATCGTCACCTTCGCGCTGGCGCTGTTGGTGATCGGTACCGTGATCGTCTATGGCTTCATGAAGAACGGCATCGGCTTCCTGAAGCTGTTCGTGCCAAGCGGCGTTCCCGGTATTCTCGTGCCGCTGGTCGTGCTCATCGAAATCATTTCGTTCCTTTCGCGTCCGATCAGCCTCTCCGTCCGTCTTTTCGCGAACATGCTGGCCGGTCACATCACGCTTAAGGTTTTTGCGGGCTTCGTCGCTTCGTTGAGCGCTTTCGGCGCGATTGGCGTCGCCGGTTCGATCCTGCCGCTCGCCATGACGGTTGCGATCACTGCCCTCGAGGTTCTGGTGGCCTTCCTGCAGGCTTACGTCTTTGCGGTTCTGACCTGCATGTACCTCAACGACGCCCTGCATCCGGGCCACTAATACAAGTCGCCGGCGGGCCTCCTCCCGCCAAGTGTAAGCATTGAACTGAATTTCGATCCACAAGGAGTTGGACATGGAAGTAGCAGCAGCAAAGGCAATCGGTGCGGGCATCGCCTGCCTCGGCATGGGCGGTGCAGGCATCGGCCTGGGCACCATTTTCGGTAACTACCTGGCGGGCGCGCTGCGCAACCCGTCGGCTGCCGACGGCCAGTTCGGCCGCCTGATTTTCGGCTTCGCCGTTACCGAAGCTCTCGGCATCTTCTCGCTCCTCGTCGCTCTGCTGCTCCTCTTCACGTAAGAGTTGCTGGACCGAGCGATATCTCCGGCCGCGCTGTTGCGGCCGGATAGGTTGAACAGGGGAAGCAAATGTTCGTGACACCGGCATTCGCGCAGGAGCAGGCTCCGGCGACGAATGAAACCCATTCGTTGGAGCATGCGGAGAGCGAGGCGAAATTCCCGCCGTTCGATCCGTCGTTCTATCCGTCGCAGATCCTGTGGCTCGCGATTACGTTTGGCCTGTTCTACATCTTCTTGAAGAGAGTGGTTCTGCCGCGTGTCGGTGGTATCCTGGAAGTCCGTCGCGATCGCATCGCGCAGGATCTCGACCAGGCCGCCCTCATGAAGAGTGAGGCGGACGCCGCTGTTGCCGCCTACGAACAGGAGCTTGCCGAGGCCAAGGCCAAGGCCAATGCGATCGGCCAGCAGGCGCGCGACGGTGCCAAGGCGGATGCCGAGGCTGAGCGCAAGCAGGTTGAAGCCGGACTCGAGCAGAAACTCGCCGAGGCTGAAGGCCGCATCGCCGCCATCAAGGCTGCCGCGATGAAGGAAGTCGGCACGATCGCGGAAGACACCACTGCCGCAATCGTCCAGGAACTGGTCGGCGGCAAGGCCGACAAGGCTGCCGTTGCTGCCGCCGTCAAGGCCGCGCAGGAGTAGGAGCAGGCCATGGATGCCACATTCTGGGCCCTAGTCGCCCTCATCATTTTCGTCGCCGTCATCCTCTACATGAAGGTGCCGGGGATGATCTCGAAGTCGCTCGACGCGCGTGCGGACCGCATTCGCAACGAGCTCGAGGAAGCCCGCAAGCTGCGCGAAGAAGCGCAGCAGCTGCTCGCCGAGTTCCAGCGCAAGCGCAAGGAAGCCGAGAAGGACGCCGCCGACATCGTCGAGGCTGCCAAGCACGAGGCTGAGCTGCTGGTCTCCGAGGCCAAGACGAAGACCGAAGAGTACGTCGCACGCCGCGCCGCTCTCGCCGAGCAGAAGATCAGCCAGGCCGAGCGCGACGCCATCAACGAAGTGCGTTCAAGCGCGGTCGATCTGGCCGTTGAAGCTGCCCGCACGCTGCTGGCCAGCAAGGTCGACAGCAAGGCTGACGCGGACCTCTTCAAGGCTTCGCTGCAGCAGGTGAAGTCGAAGCTCAACTGACTACAACGTCAGGGATTTTTTGAAGGCCGCCGGTTTCCGGCGGCTTTTTTATTGCCCGGGGTTTCGTGCCGGGTCTCCACAGGTAGCCTCAGCGAAGACCTTATGCGCAAAGGCGATGGAGGGCTCAGGAAGCTCTCCTGGTGGTCCACGTCTAAGCACTGGCCAGAAGCGCAGCGTCGGATGAGTCTTCAGAGCAGCTCGTTGTCGTCCGCGGGAATCGCTTCCTCGCCGCCCAGCCGGAATGGCGAGAACGACATGCGGTGCCAGCGCGTGACTGCGCCATGGGCGGTAATGGCCGCGCGGTGGCGGGCGGTGGCGTAGCCCATGTGGATTTCAAAACCGTAGCGTGCATCGATCTGGCCGCAGCCGGCCATCATGCGGTCGCGCATGACCTTGGCGACGATGGAGGCGGCGGCGATGGATTGCGAACGCTGGTCGCCTTTCACCAGAGCTTCGCCAGGGCAGGGCAGGCCGGGCGGCACGTCGCGGCCGTCGGCAAGCGCAAGCTTGGGCGCTAGCGGCAAGCCGATGAGCGCGCGGCGCATGGCCTCCAGGCTCGCCTTGCGGATGTCGCTGCGGTCGATGCCTTCGGCGCAGACGGAGGACATGGCGACACCGAGAGCGGTGCCGAGGATCTCGGCGAAAAGGTCTTCGCGCTGGGCAAAGGTAAGGCGTTTTGAATCGTCGAGGCCGGTGGGGATGCGCTTGGGGTCGAGCACCACGGCGGCGGCAACCACGGGGCCCGCAAGGGGGCCGCGCCCGGCTTCGTCCAGGCCGGCGACCGGCCACTGCCCACGCTTGATCGCGCGCTTCTCGACGGAGAAATCGGGACGTTCGACGATTTCGAAGAGGGGCGGAGAATCGGGACGCTGGCGAGCCATAGTGCGACAATGGTCGCATCAGGCCCGATTCTCCGCAAGTCCTTCCGGGCCCATTGGGGCGGAGGCCGGGAAGGGCACCGTCGGGCGGGTTGGGGAAAGGCCGGACGGAATACACTTTCGCCTGGGCCGGGAGGCGGCCCGGGCGGGTTCGTCAAAGCAGCATCAATTGCTCGTGCCGCTTCTCGGCCGCCACGAACAGGTCGTTGCGCAGATGGTGCTTCACGTTCATGCCAAGTTTGCGCGCGGTGATCTCGAAGCGGCGGCCGATCTGCCAGGCGTAAGGGCCGGCGCCCTTCATGCGCTTGCCCCATTCCGAATCGTAGTCCTTGCCGTCGCGCATCGAGCGCACCAGCGACATCACGTGCCGATAGCGATCGGGGTAGTGACGCAGCAGCCAGTCCTTGAAGATCGGGCTGACTTCGAGCGGCAGCCGCAGGATGACGTAGCCGGCTTCGGTGGCGCCCGCAGCCCGTGCCGAATCGAGGATGCGCTCGATCTCGGGATCGGTCAGCCCGGGGATGATCGGCGCAACCATGACCCCGACCGGGATGCCAGCGTCGCTCAACTGGCGGATCGCTTCGAGCCGGCGGGTCGGCGTTGCCGCGCGCGGCTCCATGGTGCGCGCGATCATGCGGTCGAGCGTCGTCACCGACAGCGCCACTTTAGCCAAGCCCTGCTCGGCCATGCGCGAGAGGATGTCGATGTCGCGCACCACCAGCGCCGACTTGGTGACGATGCCGACGGGATGCTTGCGCGCCTCCAGCACCTCGAGAATCTCGCGCATGATGCGAAACTGCTTCTCGATGGGCTGGTAGGGGTCGGTGTTGGTGCCGATGGCGATGGTACGCGGCTGGTAGCCGTCCTTCGACAATTCCTTGTCGAGCAGCTTGGCCGCATCGGGCTTGGCGAACAGTTTCGACTCGAAATCGAGCCCGGGCGACATGCCCATATAGCTGTGGGTGGGCCGGGCGAAGCAATAGACGCAGCCATGCTCGCAACCGCGATAAGGGTTGATGGACCGGTCGAAGGAAATGTCCGGCGAACTGTTGCGGGTGATTATGGTGCGCGGCCGCTCGGTCTGCACCTCTGTCTTGAAGGGCGGCAGGTCCTCGATGGTGCTCCAGCCGTCGTCGAAGACGTGGCGGGTGACGGGCTCGAAGCGCCCGGTCGGATTGATCCCGGCTGCGCGACCCCGGCGGCGTTCGCTTTCGATCCGGATGCCGCTATCGTCAATGATTGCGTTGGCCATGGCGGAACCTCCGTCCCGGAAAGCCGCCACATCCGCGCGTGCTATCGGTTCCATTCCTCTGTCTCCAGGCTGGTTTCGAAGGCCGGCGACTCGTGCCGTTCATGAAACTATTCCTATTGCGGAAATGAGAACAAAGCAAGAACTATTTGGTGCGTGGCTGACGCGCTTCATCATCGCCACGCCCGCTTTCGCGTCTGGCCTTTGGACGAGCGTTGGGAAGACGGGCGGTCGTCGGACGCGCTCGTTTAGGTAAATCTTGCGGCCCTTCGACCGCCCGTTCGATGCGCTTGCCTGGGTTTGTTCGCCTCCGCATTCGCGCGGCCAGCCACACCCTGGGCCCGGACTTGGGGGTTCATCACCCAGCAGTGCGACCGTAGCACCACCAGCCCGGACATCGTCGCCCTCCACGCTCATCCGGTTCATGACCCGTGTTCCCGGTGAGGCCGATGAGGATGATTATGCGTGAAGTGCAAAAGTGGGGGATGAAAGGGTTATCGACTTTCTTTCGGCGCAAGTGATTTCAACTGCTTAGCATGACGCCGCCACCAAATTCATCCACACCGGCCTTGCGCGCCTGAAACAGGGTCAGTGGCCACTCGGCGCCAGGCAGATCCAAATCGCAATGGCCTTTTTCGGCATATTGGGCTAGCGAAAGCGATGCTGTCGGTTCTGATCGAAACCCGCAACAATGAGGAAGCGCTGGCGCGGACGCTGTCGTCGCTGGTCAGTGCGGCCGTTTCGGGAGTCGTGCGCGAGGTCATTGTCTGTGACGTCGGACCATCGGACGAGGCGCACAAGATCGCCGACGAAACGGGATGCCATTATCTCGCCGAGGGAGGCATTGCCGCAGCCGTGCAGCAGGCCAAGTCCGACTGGCTGCTGCTGCTCGAGCCCGGCGCGCGGCTGATGGACGGGTGGACGGAAGCCGTCGAGCACCATGTCGAGACGATGGCCATGCCTGCCCGATTTTCGCGCTCGCGGGTGGACAAGATGCCATGGTTCGCACGGCTGTTTGCGCCGACCCGCGCACTTATAGATGGGCTACTGATACGGAAGACGCAGGCGCTGCCTCTGTCGCGCCACGCGGCCGATGCCGAAGCCGTCGCGCGCGGGCTGGCGACCAAGCGTCTGCCAGCCGAAATCCGGATAGCCAAGCCTGAATAATTGGCTGCGCTTTGAAATCCTGGGCACGTTTTTGGTGCGTCCTTCGAGACGGCGGCTCACGCCGCCTCCTCAGGATGAGGGCGGTTGGCGCAAAGCTCTCTCAATGGCAGGACGATCGGCGCCAATGAATCTAGCTGCTCTTGCCGCCGCTGCGCCGCAGGTGCTCGTCCAGACGGGGCATGATCTCCACGAAGTTGCAGGGCATGTGGCGATAGTCGAGCTGCGCTTTCAAAATGCCGTCCCAGGCATCCTTGCAGGCGCCGGGCGAGCCGGGAAGCACGAAAACGAAGGTGGCGTTGAGCACGCCGCCGGTGGCGCGAGACTGCACGGTGGACGTGCCGATCTTGTCGTAGGAGATGCGGTGGAACACTTCCGAGAAGCCGTCCATGCGCTTTTCGAAGATCGGCTCCAGCGCCTCAGGCGTCACGTCGCGGCCGGTGAAGCCGGTGCCGCCGGTGGTGATGACCACGTCGATGTTCTTGTCCTGCGACCAGCCCAGCACGCGCTCGCGAATCTTTTCCTTGTCGTCGGTGACGATGTCGCGCGCGGCCAGCACATGGCCGGCCTCGGTGATGCGGTCGGCCAACGTCTGCCCGGACTTGTCGTCGGCCAGCGTGCGGCTGTCGGAAACCGTCAGCACCGCAATGCGGACCGGAATGAAGGGGCGTGTTTCGTCGGCCATGGCAATTCCCGCTATTCGCTGTTCAGCCGATCTGTGCCCAAGCAGGGCGCGGCGTCAACGAAAGAAAATGGCTAGGCCGTGGCTGTCGCGGCGACGAACCAACCGGGGCTGCCGGCGCGGATGGAGGCGGCTGCGGCATCCGCCTTGGTGCGGCTGTCGAACAGGCCGAAGCAGGTCGCGCCCGAGCCCGACATGCGGGTGAACTGAGCGCCCGAGCGGTCGAGCGCGTCGAGCGCGTCGCCGATGATGGGCGCCAGCATCCTTGCCGGCGCTTCGAGGTCGTTGCGCGTGGTGCGCAGCCAGTCCACGACGGAAGCGGCTTCGAGCGCTGCGGGCAGGGGCGGCAGCGCCGGGTTCTCACGGTTTGCCAGCGCGCGAAAAACCTCGGGCGTCGAAACGGCAACGCCGGGATTGACCAGAACCAGCGGAAGCGACGGAAGCGAAACCGGTTCCAGCAATTCGCCTATGCCGCGCGCGACGAGTGACCGCGCGGAAAGGCACATCGGCACGTCGGCGCCGAGTTTTAGGCCGAGCGAGGCAAGATCGGCGTCGATGCGCCAATGGCGCGAAAGCGCGCGCAAAGCCGCCGCTGCATCGCTCGAGCCGCCGCCGATGCCGGAGGCAATCGGCAGGTTTTTTTCCAGCGTAATCGCCACGGGTGTCGCGGAAGCTGGAGCAAGGGCGCGCAGCGCGTCGCGGGCGCGGATGACGAGATTGCCGGCGTCGACCGGCACATGCGCCGCGAAGGGGCCGGTGACGACAAAGCTGTCCTCCGCCGCCGGGGCGACGGTCAGGCGGTCGCCGAATTCGGTGAAGACTGCCAGGCTTTCGAGCAGGTGATAACCGTCGGCGCGCCGGCCGGTGACATGCAGTGCGAGATTAATCTTCGCCGGGGCATGTTCGGCGGGCGCGGGGGCATGCACGGAGCTTCGCTCAGTCCTTGGCCAGGTGGTAAATACCGGTCTTGGGATCCTTCACGAGCGTGCCCATGGTGCCGTTGGCAGCCTGGCGCTCGGTGCGACGGATTTTCGCCGTTACCCGTTCGGCTTCCCTGAGGAAGTGGCGGTAGCCCCAATAGGCCACCAGGCCGACGAGCGCGAAGAAGATTAGTTGTGGCATCTTTCCTGTTCTCCCCTTGTCCATGGGGCTGCCCGGCGGCCTTTCAGGCGCGCCTGGGAGGTATCATAGGCACGTTGCCGGCAAATTTTAAAGCCCAAACCGCGACCAAAGCGCGCGCTCTTCTGCCGCATCGATCAGGCCGCTGGCGGCGGCCGATGCGACGTCTGCGGCCGAGAAGCTGGAGCCGAACACGCCGAGCTTGCGCCCGAAAAGGCCGCGCGAAGGCGTAATGAGGCGCAACTGCGTCTTGGGGCCGAAGCGGTCCTTCAACACCGTGCGCATGTCGCCGAGATTGTCGATGAGGCCGAGTTCGAGGCCGCGCTTGCCCGACCAGAACAGCCCGGTGAAGAGGTCCGGATCGTCCTTCAGCTTGGCGCCGCGACGTTCCTTGACCATGTCGATGAAGGTGCCGTGGACATCGAGTTGCAACGCCTTCAGCCGCTCGACGTCTTCCTTCTTCTCCGGCTTGAACGGGTCGAGCACGGCCTTGTTGGTGCCAGCCGTGTAGACGCGGCGCTCGACGCCGATCTTCTTCATCAGCTCGGGAAAGCCGAAGGAGGCGGAGATCACGCCGATCGAGCCGACGATGGAGGAGGGGTCTGCGATGATCTCGTCGCCCGCCACCGCGATCATGTAGCCGCCGGAGGCCGCGATATCCTCGACGAAGACCAGCACCTTCTTCTTCTTCTCGGCGGCGAGGTCGCGGATGCGCTTGTAGATCAGGCGCGACTGCACGGGCGAGCCGCCTGGCGAATTGATCGAGATGGCGACCGCCGGTGCGTCGGGGAAGGCGAAGGCCTTTTCGATGAGGCCCGCTGTCGTGGCAAGCGACAGGGTCGGCCGGAACGGGCCGCCGCCCGACATGATGGCACCGTGGAGACGGACAACCGGGATCGTCACCACCTCCGAGCGCATGGATTTCGGCAGCAGGCGGTTCAGCAGTCGTCTCACTTAAGTCTGTCTCCGGTCGATGTTTTTTCGCATGTAGGCATTCGCGCCCGAACGGCAATGCATTCAATCGCCGAAAAGCGACGCCCGGCCGTTGCTGATGTCGTCGGCGCGGGGCGAGAGCTTGTGGCCGTGCTCATGAAGGACCAGCGGCGGGCAAAGCGCAAGGGCGCCGCGCGCGCCCTTGCGGGCGCGCAGCACGATGCGGATGGCGGCGGCGTCAGCGCGCGGATGGATCGGCATGATCTCGGCCGAGCCGAAGCGCCCGGCGAGTGCGGGAAGAATCTGCGGCAGCGACTGGGGCCGCGCGATCAGCGCGAGCCCGCCGCGCGGGCGCACCACGGCGGCGGCGCTGCGCAGCCAGCTTTCGAACAGGCCGTCCTCCATCACATGCGCCTGGCGGCGCAGCTCATCGGGCGTCGAGCGGTCGCGGGCGGTGTTGAAGGGCGGGTTCATGATGACGAAGTCGAAGGCATTCTGGGCAAGGCCGGCCTCGACGCGCGCCTTGCCGGTCAGCGTCACGTCGGCGACCAGAAGCGAGACGCGGGCGCCGAGATGTGTATTGCCTTCGTGCTCCAGCGTGCGCGCCGCAAAATCCGCCATCTCGGGCGACTGCTCGACGAGCGTGACTTTGGCTTCCGGGCAGCGGGCGGCGACGGCCAGCCCGGCCGCTCCGGCGCCGGCGCCGAAATCGGCCAGGTGACCGCGAAAGTCGGAGGGCACGGCGGCAGCCAGCATCAGCGCGTCCATACCTGCGCGATGGCCGGCGTCGCGCGGCTGAACCAGCCAGAAATTTCCCCGATGGAAGGCGTCCGTCGTGTGGGCGGCGGCAGGCTCGCGCTCGACAATCGTCATGGACGGTCCCGGCGGATTTCCTTGGCGAAGCCGGCGTCCGTCAGCAGGCGCCGCGCGGCGTCGGCGTCGTCGTTGGAAACCATGATGCGCCGGGGCAGCACGCCGATCGAGCCGTCCAGAACGCTCATGTTCTGGTCGGCGATGAAGAACTCGATGCCGGCGTCGCGCAACAGCGATTCGATGAAGGAGATGACGACGGCGTCGTTGGTGCGGACTAGTTCGATCATGTGCGCAAGACTCGCAATTTGAACCGGCGATGTAAACAGCCGCCGACAGAGGTCAGGGTTGGCGCTGCCTGAAGAACTGCTTCAACCGCTCGATCTCCTCAGAGCTCCATTTTACGTCCATCACTGCCACCCATGCATCAATATAGTGCTCCGGCGCATAAACGTGGCCGTAGCCCATGGGCGTAGTGGTCGCCATGGCCATGTCGAGCCCCAGCTGCAGGAAGGTCACGATGGGGAACCACTTCAATTGCGGCGACACGTCCGGCCCGCGCGGCGCATGCATCCACTGCGGCTCGCGATAGGCCGAGGCGTATTCGAAGAAGGTGATCGGGTCGCTCGCATATTGCAGGAACACAACCCGCATCGGCCCCCAATGCGCGCTCGGAATGTCGAGCGCGTTCTTCTGCGCGGTGAAGCGGACATAAGAGCCGTCGCGGAAAAGCGGCAGCCACTGGGGCGAGCCGGGATTGCGATTGTCGGTGATGGTGCGCCACAGGCTCGTGGAAAAAGGCGGCCCGCTCCACAGCGCGCCGTCATAGGGATCGCCGAGAACCTCGAAAAGCTCGGATGACTGGGTGGAACTCAAGGCGCCGAGGCTGAGGCCATAGAGATAGAGTTTCGGGCGATGATCCTTCGGCAGCGTCGTCCAGTAGCCGTAGACTTCGAGGAAGAGGGCTCGCGAGGTCTCGGTGCCATAGTCCGGCTCGACCAGCAGGGCGAGCCAGCTGGCGAGATAGGAATACTGCACCGCCACCGAGGCGATGTCGCCGCCGTGCAGATATTCAAGCGGGTCGGCCGCTTCCGGGTCGACCCATCCTGTGCCTGTCGGCGTGACGACGACGAGCGCCGAGCGTTCGAAGGCGCCGACGCGCTTCAGCTCCTCCAGCGCTAGCTTTGCCCGCGCCTGCGCCGTGTCGGCCGAACGCAAGCCCACATAGACCCGGATCGGCTCCTTCGCCTCGCGCTTCAAAAATGATTCGATGTCCTGCTTGCTCGGTCCCCGGGCGATGTAGCTGCGCCCCATCCGGCCAAGCTCGTCCCAGCGCAGCAGCGAACCTCGGCTGCCGGTCTTGCTGGGGTCGCTCGGCGGCTGGATATCGTCTTCGATCAGCGCATCGAGCCGCTTGTAGGACGAATCGGCGGCATGCAGCGCAAAACGGAAGATCACGCCGTTGGCCACGCTGGCGAAAAGAAGCAGGGCGATCGCAAAGCCAATGACGTTGGATATGCGCCTGGGCACGAAGCGGTTCGTGAAGGTTGCCGCGCGGCGGTAGATCCACTGGAACAGGCGCGCGAGCGCGATCAGCACAATGAAGGTGACGAGGCCTATCAAGCCGAGCTTGCTTGGGTTGGCGCTGTCGACGGGCTCGAGCTGCATAAGCGTCCGGATCGAATTCTGCCATTCGGTCGTTCGCCACAGGAAAAGGAGGACGATGCCCGCGCAGACCACTGCCGCCGCGATCTTGATTGTCCTGCCGGTGCGCGGCTGGAGCTGCGGCAGCTCCATATAGTTCCACAAAAGCAGGCAAAGCAGGCCCACGCCATAGCCCGCGGCCATGGAGACACCTGAAAGGACGCCCTGGGTGATGAAGGTGCGCGGCAACAGCGACGGCGTCAGCGAGGCGGCGAAGAACAGCGTGCCCATCAGAAGGCCGACCGCCGAATAGGACCGCCAGAGCCCGACGAGCCATCTTTGCAGCATGGCGTGCTTCCCCAATCCTATTCACGGCGGGTACTCAGTTACGCCCGCAAGGAAAAAACATTCTCGCGAAAGTAGCCGAGGCGACCGATAGGGCAACCCGTTCTTTCCGGATGGGCTCAGACGCGCGCAGTTTCCCTAACGTGAGGCGGGGGTATTGCTTTTGGCTTCGTCCGCGCCAATTCGCCTCTTGCTCATGTACGCCTTGACGACCTAAATCAGGACACAGTCTTGAGGGGCTCGGCTCAAAGCTTGGAGAGTTTATGGTGGGTGTCGTTCTCAACATCGGCGAGGGGAAGCGCGAGGCGGCGTCCATTAGGGAACTCATGGACCTGACCGCGGCCGATATGGCGCGCGTCAACAAACTGATCCTGTCCAAGGCAGGATCGGACGTCGAAATGATTCCCGAAGTGGCCAACCACCTGATCTCCTCGGGCGGCAAGCGGCTGCGGCCCATGCTGACATTGGCGGCGGCGCAGATGTTCGGCTATTCGGGCGAAGGGCACGTCAAGCTCGCCACCAGCGTCGAGTTCATGCACACGGCGACGCTGCTGCACGACGACGTCGTCGACGAAAGCGACCTCCGGCGCGGCAAGAAGACGGCGCGCATGATCTGGGGCAACCAGGCCAGCGTGCTGGTGGGCGACTTCCTGCTCGGCCAGGCGTTCCGCCTGATGGTCGAGGTCGGCTCGCTCGAAGCGCTCGACATCCTCTCCAGCGCCGCATCGATCATCGCCGAGGGCGAGGTCATGCAGCTTGCCGCGGCCAAGAACCTCGAAACCACCGAGGACGAGCATTTCGCGGTCATCAAGGCGAAGACCGCAGCACTGTTCTCCGCTGCCGCCGAAGTCGGTCCGGTGATTGCCGGCGCTTCCAAGCCGGCACGCTCTGCGCTGCGTTCCTATGGCATGAATCTCGGCCTTGCCTTCCAGCTCATCGACGACGCGCTGGATTATGGCGGCGACAGCAAGGATCTCGGCAAGAACGTCGGCGACGACTTCCGCGAGGGCAAGGTGACGCTGCCTGTCATCCTGGCCTATCGCCGCGGCACCGCGGCCGAGCGCGAGTTCTGGAAAGCGGCAATCGAAGAGAACCATACCGACGATGCCGCGTTGGAAAAGGCGATCGGCCTGATGACGCGTCATGGCGCCATTGCCGACACGATCGGCCGTGCGCGCCATTTCGGCGAGATCGCCCGCGATGCGCTGGCTGGGCTCGATGCGACGCCGCAGAAGGACGCGCTGATCGACGTCATCGATTTCTGCATCAGCCGCGTGGTATAAGACCAGGCGGTGAACCGATCCGGTCATGTAACCGGATTATGAACGACAGCCGATTGAACCGCGACCGCAAAAAGGCCATGCTTTTGCGAACTATCGCGCGAACGAGTCATGCCGCCACTGGGGGTGGCGCGGCGGGAAGGACGAATATGCGGCGAATGAGCATAGGCTGGCTGGCAAGCGTTTCTGCGCTGGCGGGGCTGATGGTGATAGGTCAGCCTGTTTTGGCCAAGCAGAACGAGGAGCCGGTCAAGACCAGCTCGCTGTCCGGGGCCTATCTCGCGGCGCGGGTGGCCGAGGTCGACAACGATCTCGACGGTGCGATCAACTACTACAAGCGCGCGCTCGCCTTCGACACCGACAATGTCGACATCCAGCAAAGCCTGATGCTGGCGCTGCTGGCACAGGGCCGCTTCGACGAATCGCTGCCCTATGCGGAAAAGCTCAAGGCCGTGCCGGACGTCGAGCGCTTCTCGCGCCTCGCGCTGGCGATCGATGCCATTCGCAAGAAGGACTACAAGCAGTCCGAAAACCTGCTCAAGCTGACGGTCGAATCCGATCTCGACCGGCTCATCACCAGCGTCATGACGGCGTGGTCCAAGGCCGGCGCGGGCGACTCCAAGGACGCCATGAGCTACCTTGAGAAGCTGCAGGGGCCGGACTGGTACGCGCTCTTCACCACCTATCATCGCGCGCTGATCGCCGATCTGGCCGGCAAGACGCAGGACGCCGACAAGATCTATCAGTCGCTGATCGGGGATGCCGGTTCCGGCGGTGCGGCGCCCGAAACCTGGCTGCGCGCGGCCGAGGCCTATGCGACCTCGCTCGCCCATCGCGGCGAGAAGAAGAAGGCGCTTGCGGTGCTCGACAAGGCGGACGAGTTCGCCAGCGGCCGTCTGGCGCTGGTGTCGCTGCGCGCCAAGATCGAGAAGGGGGAGACTGTTTCGCCCCTGATCGCCTCGCCCGCCGATGGCGCAAGCGAAATCCTGGTCGATCTCGCAACCGCGCTCAATCGCGGCGGCGGCGAGCCCTTCGTGCGGCTCTATCTGCAATATGCGCTCGCGCTGCGGCATGACAGCGACGTGGCGCTGCTGCAGCTGGCGGCGCTGGCCGAACAGCAGGACAGGCCGGAAGAGGCGATCGCGCTTTACCGTCGCGTGCCGGCCGATTCGCCGCTGAAGCGCGCTTCCGATCTCCAGCTCGGCCTCAACCTTGCCGATCTCAAGCGCTCGGACGAGGCCATTACCCATCTCAAGAAGCTGCTCGACGATGCGCCGGACGACATGCGCGCCTATCTGGCGCTCGGCGGCGTCTATGCCTCGGTGGAGAATTATCGCGCCGCGGCCGACGTCTACGACAAGGCGGTCGAGAAGCTGAAGACGCCGGGAAAGAACGACTGGAACATCTTCTACCAGCGCGGCATCGCCTATGAGCGGCTGAAGGAATGGCCGAAGGCCGAGCCGAATTTCCGCGAGGCGCTGAAGCTGATGCCCGATCAGCCGCAGGTGCTGAACTATCTCGGCTACTCCTGGGTCGACATGAACATGAACCTGGACGAAGGCCTTGAGATGATCCGCAAGGCCGTCGACCTGCGTCCGAGCGATGGCTACATCGTCGATTCGCTGGGCTGGGCCTACTATCGGCTCGGCCGTTTCGACGAGGCGGTGAAGGAACTCGAGCGCTCGGTCTCGCTGAAGCCCGACGATCCGGTGCTGAACGACCATCTCGGCGACGCCTACTGGCGCGTCGGCCGCAAGCTGGAAGCAACCTTCCAGTGGAGCCATGCGCGCGACTTGAAGCCGGAGCCCGACGTTCTGGCCTCCGTACTCAAGAAGCTCTCCGAAGGCCTGCCGCCGCTCGAAGGCAAGGCCGCCGCGCAGGCGCCGGCCAAGCCGGCCGAGCCCGAGGCGAAGCCGGAGGCCCCGGCCATGCCGCAGTCCGACCAGAAGGGCGAGCACGAGCTCGCGCCGGTGCAGAAGATTTCCGCGTCGCCGGCCTCCTACAAGGTGTTGCCCGGCCAGTCGCTGTGGTCGATCGCCACCGATGTGCTCGGCAACGGCCATCGCTTTCAGGAAATCCTCAACCTCAACCCGCAGCTGCGTGGCGATCCCGGCCGCATCGTGCCGGGACAGGAACTGATCATGCCCTGACGCATGCCCCCAAAAATCGGAATCGATTTTTGGAAAGGTTTGTGCGTGGATTCAAAGTGCTACAGCGTCCTTTGCGCGCTCGATCGGGCGCGCGGCGATGTAGTGGGGCAACGGATCTTTTCGCCAAAAACTTGACGCTTCCGGCGGGCCGGAATAGGACGGGCCGACTTTCGGCCCGTCTTTTTGAGGCTTTCCCGTGACCGTGACCCTTCCCGACCACATGCACCCCAGCCGCTCTTTCCAGGGGCTGATCCTGACGCTGCACGATTACTGGGCGCGATACGGTTGCGTCATCTTGCAGCCCTACGACATGGAGGTCGGCGCCGGCACCTTCCATCCGGCCACGACCCTGCGCTCGCTGGGGCCAAAACCCTGGAATGCGGCCTATGTGCAGCCCTCGCGCCGCCCCAAGGACGGACGCTACGGCGAGAACCCGAACCGGCTCCAGCACTACTACCAGTACCAGGTGATCCTGAAACCGAGCCCGCCCGATCTGCAGGAGCTTTATCTGGGCTCGCTGAAGGCCATAGGCATCGATCCGCTGCTGCATGACATCCGTTTCGTCGAGGACGACTGGGAGAGCCCGACGCTGGGCGCCTGGGGCCTCGGCTGGGAATGCTGGTGCGACGGCATGGAAGTCTCGCAGTTCACCTATTTCCAGCAGGTCTGCGGCATCGAATGCGCGCCGGTGGCTGGCGAATTGACCTACGGCCTCGAGCGCCTGGCGATGTATGTTCAGGGCGTGGACAAGGTCTACGATCTCAACTTCAACGGCCGCGACGGCGCCGACAAGGTCACCTATGGCGAGGTCTTCCTGCAGGCCGAGCAGGAATATTCCCGCTTCAATTTCGAGCACGCCAATACGGCCGTGCTGCTCAGGCACTTCGAGGAGGCCGAGGCCGAGTGCGAGGCGCTCTTGAAGGCCGGTGCCGAACGCGGCGACGGCAAGCCGCACCAGCTGGTGTTCCCGGCCTATGACCAGTGCATCAAGGCCAGCCACGTCTTCAACCTGCTCGATGCGCGCGGCGTGATCTCGGTCACCGAGCGCCAGAGCTACATCCTGCGCGTGCGCAACCTCTCGCGCCAGTGCGGCGAGGCCTTCCTTCAGACCGAAGCCGGCGGGTTCGGCTGGACGGAAGGGAAGGCTGCGTAAATGCCTGAACTGAATTCCGAAGAAATCCCTGCCACGCCGCGCGCCCGCAGCGCATTCGGCGCCAGCACGAGCAAAGCCAAATTCCTGCGGGCGGAGACACTTTGATGCCTGACCTTCTGCTTGAACTTCGTTCCGAGGAAATCCCCGCCCGCATGCAGCGCAAGGCGGCGGGCGACCTGAAGAAGATGATCACCGACGGCCTGGTGGAAGCGGGCCTCACCTACGAGGCGGCACGCGAATACTGGACGCCGCGCCGGCTGACGCTGGACATTCGCGGCATGACCCCGCGCTCCAAGGACGTGCACGAGGAAAAGAAGGGCCCGAGTACCAAGGCCCCGCAGCAGGCCATCGACGGCTTCCTGCGCTCTGCTGGCCTGACCGACATCTCGCAGGCGCATGTGCACACCGACCCGAAGAAGGGCGATTTCTACGTCGCCCATATCTCGAAGCCCGGCCGTGCGGCGGAAGAGATCATCGCCGAACTGGTGCCGAACGTCATCCGCGCCTTTCCCTGGCCGAAGTCGATGCGCTGGGGCGCGGCGTCCGGCCCGAAGGGCGTGAGATATAACGGCACCGAGGGCCGCGGCGGCGAAACGCTGCGCTGGGTGCGCCCGCTGCAGACCATCGTCTGCACTTTCGGGCCTGAGACCGAAGAACCGGTGGTGGTCGATTTCGAGATCGACGGCATCCGCTCCGGCAATGTCACCTACGGCCACCGCTTCCATGCGCCGGGCGCCATCACCGTGCGTCGCTTCGGCGACTATGTCGCCAAGCTCGAGGCTGCCAAGGTGGTGCTGGATGCCGACCGCCGCAAGGAGATGATCCTCGCCGACGCCAAGAACCTGGCTTTCGCCAACGGCTTCGATCTAGTCGAGGACGAAGGCCTGCTGGAAGAGGTGTCGGGGCTGGTGGAATGGCCCGTCGTGCTGATGGGCGAGTTCGAGCAGGACTTTTTGGCCATCCCGGCCGAAGTCATCCGCCTCACCATCCGCGCCAACCAGAAATGTTTCGTCACGCGCCCGCATGGCGAGGCAGAGGCCCTTTCCAACCGTTTTGTCCTGGTCGCCAATATCGAAGCCAAGGACGGCGGCAAGGAGATCGCCCACGGCAATGGCAAGGTGGTGCGCGCGCGTCTTTCCGATGCGCTCTATTTCTGGACGACCGACCAGCACGACCTGCCGGACCTCAACCAGCTTGCGGATTCGGCAGCGAAGTTCGGCCTCGATCTGAAGAAGCCGCTCGACCAGCGCATGGCCCGTCTCGACCATCTCGGCGTGACCTTCCATGCCAAGCTCGGCACGCAGGGCCAGCGCGTGGACCGCATCCGCCGTCTGGCGCGCGAGATTGCGCCGATCGTCGGGGCCGACGCAGGTCTGGCAGAGCGCGCAGCACTGCTGGCCAAGGCCGATCTGCAGACAGAGGTCGTCGGCGAGTTCCCTGAACTGCAAGGCGCCATGGGCCACAAATATGCGTTGCTGCAGGGCGAAAACCCGTCGGTCGCAGCCGCAATCGAGGAACACTACAAGCCGCAGGGCCCGTCCGACCGCGTGCCGACCGACCCAGTTTCGGTGGCCGTGGCGCTGGCCGACAAGCTCGACACGCTGGTGGGTTTTTGGGCCATCGACGAAAAGCCGACGGGCTCCAAGGACCCCTATGCGCTGCGCCGGGCGGCGCTCGGCGTCATCCGCCTCGTGCTGTCGAAGGAATGGACGGTCGAGCTTTCGACGCTCATCGCGTCGGCCTTCGCCGGGCATGACGAGCCGCGCATCCAGAAGCTGCTCGACGAATACGAGGCCAAGCTTGCGGGACAGAGGTCGGGCGATGTCGATGGCCAGGAAGACCTCGACAACGCGATCGCCGGCTACGAAAAGCGCATCCGCGAGGAAGCTGCCGAAAAGGCCAAGCCGCTGGGCGCGGACCTGCTGTTGTTCTTCCACGAGCGGCTGAAGGTGTATCTGCGCGATCTCGGCGCCCGCTACGACCTCATCGACTCTGTGGTCACGCCGGAAGCCGACAACCTGCTCCTGCTGACCCGCCGGGTCGAGGCGCTGGTGGTCTTCCTCAACACCGAGGACGGCAAGAACCTTCTGGCCGGCACCAAGCGCGCGGCCAACATTCTTGCTGCCGAGGAGAAGAAGGGCACCCGCATCGGCGATGGCGTCGAGCAGTCGCTGTTGCGCGAAGAGGCCGAGCACAAGCTGTTCGCGGCAGTGAATCACGCCGAGAAGGAAGCCGCGCAAGCCATTCGTGGCACTGACTTTTCCGGCGCCATGCTGGCGCTCAGCGTGCTGCGCGAGCCGGTGGATACGTTCTTCGACAAGGTGCTCGTCAACGACGAGGATCTCGACGTGCGCGCCAACCGTCTGGCGCTGCTGTCGCGCATCCGCACGGCGACGGGCGAGGTCGCCGACTTCTCCAAGATCGCCGGCTGAGGCTATCTGGAGCTCTAAAGCGAAACCGCCTCGGACTCTCGAAGGAGAGTCCGAGGCGGAATTTTTTTGGCTGGCGAGAAACTTACTTCGCGCTGGCTACTGTGCCGCCGCGGATCATGACAGGCTGCGGCTCGAATTTTCGACGCGAGGCCTGCTGTGCACCGACCGACGAGACCTGTTCATCGCTGACGGCCGGCTCGCCGAGCACGATCATGGATGGGTGCTGAATCGTCTGCCCGCCCAGCACGATCATCGAAGGGGCGGGAGCATCAAGTGCAGGAAGTTCCTGCAATGATCCGGCCTCGGCGGCCGAAGCCGTCAAAGTTGCCGCGACAAGGATAGCTGCGATGCGCATGGCTCAATCCCCCATTTGCCTGCCACGCTCATAGCGCACGATGGCTTGACGGAGGCTTGAGCCGACATTCGGCATTTTAGCGACTGGCAAATTATCGACTGGCAAAATCCCCGGCCTGGCACTTGCCGCGACGGGCCTGCGGTTATAGGCATGCGACGACCAACGAAGAGATCGTCGCAAGTGGCGGAAATCCTTATGGGCAATCAGGCGATGGAACGGGCGCTGGCGCTGCTGGCGGCCGGCGAGGTCGTCGCCATCCCCACCGAGACCGTCTACGGCCTGGCGGGCGACGCCACCAATGGCCAAGCCGTGGCGCGCATCTTCGAGACCAAGGGCCGGCCGCACTTCAACCCGCTGATCGCGCATGTCGCCTCGATGGCGATGGCCGAGACGATTGCCGAATTCGACCCGCTGTCGCGCAGGCTGGCCGAGGCTTTTTGGCCCGGCCCGCTGACGCTGGTGCTGCCGCACCGCGCTGGCAGCAACATCCACCCGCTGGTGACGGCCGGGCTCGACACGATCGCGCTGCGCATGCCGCGCGGCTTCGGCTCAGACCTCATAGCCGCGCTGGGTCGGCCGTTGGCCGCGCCGAGCGCCAATTCGTCGGGCAAGATCAGCGGCACCACGGCTGAAGCCGTCGACGCCGATCTGGGCGGGCGCATCAAGCTGGTGGTCGATGGCGGGGCGACGCAGGTCGGCCTGGAATCGACCATCGTCAAGGCCGAGGACGGGGAACTGCGGCTGCTCAGGCCCGGCGGCATTTCGGCCGAGGAGATCGAGGCGGTCGCGGGCACAAAACTGCTGCGCAACAACGATGCGGGCATCGAGGCGCCGGGCATGATGCTGTCGCACTATGCGCCGGGGGCTGCGATGCGGCTCAATGTGTCGACGCTCGAACCCGGCGAGGCGTTGCTGGGCTTTGGGCCGACGCGCGCGGCAGGGGCGGCCAACGCGGCGGCCTTCCTGAACCTTTCGGAGACCGGCGACCTGCGCGAGGCGGCAAGCAATTTGTTCTCGCATATGCAGGCGCTGGACCGCTCGGGCGCCAGGACGATTGCCGTGGAGCCCGTGCCGTATGACGGATTGGGCGAAGCGATCAACGACCGGCTCGCGCGTGCTGCTGCTCCACGCGACAGTTGAAACTTCTAACCTAAATATTGGTCATGACTCACAATTCGACGCCTCTTGATCCCGCCTTGCTCGACCGCTTCGTGGGGCTGGTCGGCGAGCGCCATGCTCTGCGCGAGGCGGCGGACATCGAGCCCTATGTCACCGAACGGCGCGGTCGTTATCCGGGCGTCACGCCGCTTGTGCTGCGTCCTGGCAGCGTGGACGAGGTGAGCCGCATCATGAAGCTCGCCACCGAAACGGGCACAGCTATCGTGCCGCAGGGCGGCAATACCGGGCTGGTCGGCGCGCAGGTGCCGGATCGCTCGGGCACGCAGATTGTGCTGTCGCTGTCGCGGCTCAGCCGCATCCGCGAGATCGATACGCTGTCGAATACGGCGACCGTCGAGGCCGGCGTGATTTTGGAAAAGCTGCACCAAGCGGCCGATGCCGCGGGCCGGCTGTTTCCGCTTTCGCTCGGCTCGCAGGGCTCGTGCGAGATCGGCGGTAATTTGTCTTCCAATGCCGGCGGCACCGGCGTGCTGGCTTATGGCAATGCGCGCGAGCTGTGCCTGGGCGTGGAGGTCGTACTGCCCACCGGCGAGGTGTTCGACGATCTGCGCAAGCTGAAGAAGGACAACACCGGCTACGACCTGAAGGACCTCTTCGTCGGCGCCGAAGGCACGCTCGGAGTCATCACCGCGGCCGTCCTAAAACTGTTTCCGAAGCCGAAGGGCAGGGAAGCGGCTTGGGTCGGGCTGTCCTCGCCGGAAGCAGCACTTGAGCTGTTCAGCCGCGCGACCGACCAGGCTGGCAGCGGCCTGACCGCCTTCGAGCTCATCTCCGACATGGTGCTGGGCTTTGCCGTGCGCAACGTGCCCGACACCACGCGCCCGCTGCAGAGCGAATGGCCCTGGCATGTGCTGATCGAGATCTCATCCGGCCGCTCGGCGGAAGATGCGCGGCAGTTGATGGAGGAGGTGCTGACCTCGGGCTTCGAGGCGGAGCTGGTGGGGGATGCGGTGATCGCCGCAAATCTTGCCCAGGCCGGCGCTTTCTGGCGACTGCGCGAAAGCCTGTCGGACTCGCAGCGCCCCGAGGGCGGTTCGATCAAGCACGACATTTCCGTGCCGGTGGTTTCCATACCCGCTTTCATCGAGCGAGCGGGCCATGCGGTGGTTTCCATCTGCCCCGAGGCGCGCATCGCCTGCTTCGGCCACATGGGCGACGGCAATTTGCACTACAACATCTCGCAGCCGGCGGGCGGCGATACGACTGCGTTCCTCGATCTCTATCCGGTCATGAACAAGGCCGTGCACGACATCGTGCGCGAGATGAACGGCTCGATCTCGGCCGAGCACGGCATCGGCCAGATGAAGCGTGAGGAACTGATCGCCACCACCCAGCCCATAGCTATCGACCTCATGCGCCGCGTGAAGAAGGCATTCGATCCGGCGGGGATCATGAATCCTGGCAAGGTTATCTGAAGGCTTTCTTCACCGCTTCTTCAGACAGGTTTACAACATCTTGTAGCTGTTCGGAATCCGATAACCATCTGGTAGATCAGCAAAATTTAACCGACTTTCTTAAGCGGGCCGGTAAGGAGCTCGAGCTAGTGTCCTTCGCATAACGAGACCGGGAAAACCGGTTCGGAGAGACCGGAACACCGGCTCTCAGGAGTAACAGGAAGGCACACATAATGAGCACCGGACTGAAGCCAGTCTGGGCGGGACGCAACATGCGTCTCGACCCGTTCCGCTTGCCCCAGATGGTCAGCTACGCCACGAGCGACGAGTTCGGCGACGTCGTCTTCAGCATCGATCCGCGCGGCGCGACGGTGCGGCGCGTCCTGCAGAACAGCGGCCTGCCGGCCACGGTGGTTCTGCCGGCGACGGCTTTCCGCGGCATTGCGGCCCGGGCGATCGAGGACAATCTGCTCAACGTCACGGTGACGCTCGAATTGCTGCACAACGACCCGCAGCTTTCGGTGCCGCTGCTGGTGGCCGACAACCTCGAAGACGTGGCTGCCGACTGGCGCGCCTGGGCGGAAGCCTATCGCCTGCCGATGCTGCTGATCGAAGCGGACGGCGTGGCCCGCACGCTGGAGGAGTCGCTCGGCGCGGCAATCAAGACCATGCCGTCTCAGGACCGCCGCAAGGGCCGCCCGACGGCCACGCGCCGCTCGCGCTTCCAGGCGCGCCGCAAGTCCGGCAATCTCGGCCTGCGACTGGTCATCGGCGGCGAGGAAATCATCGCGCGGCAATAGGCGACCGAAGTTCTTGGGTTCTTTGCCGTCCACGGGCCAGCTTGTGGGCGGCGAAGGCCGTTGGTCGTTGGAGAATTCTCGAATTGCCCGGCCTGCTCGCTCAAACCAGCGGCTTAAGCGAGATCCACAAAGCACCGCCGATCAGGCCGAGGAAGATCAGCCAGCCGACGGTTCCGTTCGACTTGAACAGTTTCAGGCACTGGTCCGGGTCGTTGATGTCGAGCACCCGGATCTGGCGCGCCATATGCGCGCCCGCGGCCACCAACCCTGCCAGCGCCGGCATCGGCACTTCGGCGGACGCGAAGGCGAGCGCAAAGCAGATCAGCGCGCCGCCATAGAGCCCCACCAGCCACATCTTGGTGTTTTCGCCGAACAGGCGCGCAGTGGAGCGCACGCCCACCAGCGCGTCGTCTTCCTTGTCCTGATGGGCGTAGATGGTGTCGTAGCCGATCACCCACATGATCGAGCCGATGTAGAGCAGGATCGGCGCGGCTTCGAGATCGGCGAACTCGGACGCCCAGCCCATCAGCGCGCCCCAGGAAAAGGCAAGGCCGAGAACGAATTGCGGCCAGTCGGTGATTCTCTTCATGAAGGGGTAGGCGGCCACGATCACCAGCGAGGAGAGCCCGAGCAGGATCGAGAAGCTGTTGAATTGCAGCAGCACGGCAAGCCCCACCAGCGCCTGCGCTACAAGGAACGCCCAGGCCTGTTTGCGGCTGACCTGGCCCGACGGCAGCGGGCGTGAACGGGTGCGCTCGACCTCGGCATCGATCCTTTCGTCGACGATGTCGTTATAGGTGCAGCCGGCGCCGCGCATGGCGATCGCGCCGACCAGGAACAGGAAGAGGAACCAGGGATTTGGCAGCAGAGTCAGCAGCGGGTCTTCCGGCCGCCCGAAGGCGACGGCGCCAAGTGCTGCCGACCACCAGCACGGCCAAAGAAGCAGTATCCAGCCGATGGGCCGGTCCCAGCGCGCGAGCTGTGCGTAGGGCCATACCCGGCGGGGTAGAACCCGATAGACCCAATGACCGCTCGGCGCGTCGGCAACGCGGCCTTGCGCCTCTTTCGACTGAATGTTTTCCATGTGCTTGAGGTGACAGCAGTGGGAACGCTCGTCAAGACGATGATTTATCCTTGATAACCGGCCTTGACGGTTGACCGCGCGGCGCGCGCGCCATACCGGAAACCGCAACGGACTGGTCCAGCAGGGAGCGCGATGGCATGAATGTTCTTCTGATTGGTTCGGGCGGCCGCGAACATGCTCTGGCATGGAAGCTGGCGGCCTCGCCGATGCTGACCAAGCTCTATGCCGCGCCGGGCAATCCGGGCATTGCCCGCGAGGCGGAGATCGTGGCCCTCGACGTCAACGATCATGTGGCGGTTGCCGCCTTCTGCAAGGACAAGGCCATCGACCTGGTCGTTGTCGGGCCGGAAGCGCCGCTCGTCGCCGGCCTCGGCGACGAATTGCGCGCCGCGGGCATCCGCGTCTTCGGCCCCTCTGCCAAGGCTGCGCAGCTAGAAGGCTCGAAAGGCTTCACCAAGGATCTCTGCCGCAAATACAACATCCCCACCGCCGCTTATGAGCGCTTCGGCAACGCGGCCGACGCCAGGGCCTATGTCGAGAAGATGGGCGCGCCGATCGTGGTCAAGGCCGACGGGCTCGCTGCCGGCAAGGGCGTGACGGTGGCGATGACGCTTGATGAAGCGCTGGACGCCGTGGACGCTTGTTTCGAAGGTGGCTTCGGCGCCGCCGGCGCCGAAGTGGTGATCGAGGAATTCTTGACCGGCGAGGAGGCGAGCTTCTTCTGCCTCTGCGACGGCAAGACCGCGCTGCCCTTCGGCACGGCGCAGGACCATAAACGCGTGGGCGAGGGCGACACCGGCCCGAACACCGGCGGCATGGGCGCCTATTCGCCCGCGCCGGTGATGACGCCGGAACTGATCGAGCGCACCATGCGCGAGATCATCGAGCCGACAATGCGCGGCATGGCCGAGATGGGCATGCCGTTTTCGGGTGTCCTATTCGCCGGCCTGATGATCAATGAAAAGGGCCCGCAGCTCATCGAATACAATGTCCGCTTCGGCGACCCCGAATGCCAGGTGCTGATGATGCGCCTGAAGGACGATCTTCTGGTTCTGCTTAACGCCGTGGCCGACGGCCAGCTTTCGCACATGTCGGCGCGCTGGCGCGACGAGGCCGCGCTGACCGTGGTGATGGCGTCGAAGGGCTATCCGGGCACGCCGATGAAGGGCACGATCATCCGCGGCCTCGACAAGGCGCCCGAGGGCGTGGAAATCTTCCATGCCGGCACGGCCGAGGAAGATGGCGAGATCGTCGCCGCCGGCGGACGCGTGCTGAATGTGACCGCCACGGGCAGGACAGTGACAGAAGCGCAGCGCAAGGCCTATGAGGCGGTGGATGTCATCGACTGGCCGGAGGGCTTTTGCCGCCGCGATATTGGCTGGCGCGCTGTCGAACGGGAGCAGGAATGATGACCGTTACGATCTACCACAATCCAAAATGCGGCACCTCGCGCAACGCATTGGCCATGATCCGCGCGTCGGGCGAGGAACCGGAGGTCATCGAATATCTGCAGACCCCGCCATCGCGCGAGCGGCTGGTGGAACTGCTCGGCCTGATGCAGATGAAGCCGCGCGATCTCCTGCGCCGTAAGGGCACGCCCTATGACGAGCTCGGCCTTGCCGATCCGAAGTGGAGCGACGACGAGCTGATCGACTTCATGCTCGCTCACCCGATCCTGATCGAGCGACCCATCGTTGTGTCGGAAAAGGGCGCGGTGCTGGCGCGGCCCTTCGGAGAAGGTTCTGGACGTGCTGCCCAATCCCGATATCGGCGTCTTCACCAAGGAAGACGGCGAGATCGTCGGCCGGAAGGCCTAACCCTAAAGTCTGTCCGCCTTGGGCGGCGTCGCGCCCGACACGGTCGGGTCGAGCCCGGGCGGCAGTTCCTGCCCGCCCAGCGACCATTCGACCATGCGGTCCCGAAGCGAGGACACATAGTTGCCGAACCGGGAGAGGAGGCTGCCTTCGGGCAAGGCCAGCAGGTCGGGAAGCGGGACCTCCGCTTCCGTGTGGCCGGGCTTGGCGGCATGCTTTCCGCTGAGCGCGCTTTCAAGTGCCGCGAGCGGCCCGCTCTGCGGGGCCGAGGCATAGGCCATGGTCGTGTCGCCGTTGGCCGCGACCTCGCGGCCGGCCGGCGCCTTGGCGATCAGATCCTCGCGTATGTCGTGCAGCTTGCCGAAGGGCCAGGCGCTGCGCAGCTCGTCCGGGTTCATCGAGGCGACGTTCACATCGATGTCGGTTGGCGTTCCCGGCACGCGGTAGGGACAGCTCTTGGCGTTGCAATTGGCGCGCGCGGCAAACTGCCAGAGCGTGTAGCTCTGCCAGTTGCCCTTCGGGAAGTGAGGGCCGATCTCCTGCTTGTAACGGGCATACCAGAGCGGCAGGCGCGACAGCAGCGGATATTTTCCGCGGTTTTCGGCGATGTACTGGGCCGTGCTGCCATTGGTGTAAAGGATCGGGTAGCGGCCGGTGCGGCTCTGGATATGGCGCACGAACTGCTCGGCGTCCTCCAGCGACATCCACTTCTTGGGGTCGTTCTCTTCGATGTCGATGGCCATCAGGTCGTCGGGACCGGGTTGGGCGAAGTCGAGGAAGTTGTTGGCCTGGTCTATGGGATTGCCGGGGCGGGCGAGGTGATAGGCACCCCATTTCAGCCCCAGCGCCTTGGCCATGGCGCGGCGCGTCTGGTAGAGCTCGCGCGTGACCGCATGGCGCCTCCACAGCGCCTTGCAGAGCCTCACCTCGGTTTCGTCGCCCTTGCACGAATAGGCCGGCGCAAGGCCGTCCGAGGCCTTGTTAATGAAGCCGACGATGCGCTTGTCGGTGACGAGCTTGTCCCAGTCGATGGGATTGTACTCGTAGGCGTCGATGATCAGCGCGCGGTCGGGGTTCTTCCACGGCTGGGAGAAATCCGACGCGCTGGCGGGCATCAAATGCAGTGCAAGCGCTGCGCCCAGCGCTGCCAGCATGCGTCGACAGTGATGTAGACGTATTGGGTTCAATGCAGGTTTTCCCGCGGAGTAAGCAGTGGTTCCGCTCTCTTATAGTTAACGAAGTGCTGAAATTGTGACTTCAGCGGCCGAACATCGGCTCGAACGGATCCAGCGCCGCATTTGTCGCCAAGGTTCCTTCGGCTTCACGACGGCGAAAATGCGCCAAGGAACATTTGGGCGAGCACAATATGCCCTGGTCGGACCAGTAGTGGACCATGCACAATGTTGCCCTGATGATACCAGAAACCAGCCGAGCCATGCGGCGTGCCGCATTCTACTCAGGGGCGGGTTTCGGGTCTGGCGAGCATTCAAGGGTTCCTTTCAAGCCATAGGTAGGAGTGCCCGAAACCCTGTACAACACCTGCGTCAAATTTGACGTTTACGTCAAAAGCAAGTGGCGCTCCGAAGACATTTCCGTTTAATCTACGGACCTCAAATCCTGATCAGGAGGACCGGCCAGATGTACCGCGCACCCGTCGAGGAAATCTCGTTCACGCTCAAGCATGTGGCCGGACTGAAGCCGGCGATCGAGGAGGGCGTGTTCGGCGACCTCAGCGAGGACCTTGCCGACGCAATCCTGCACGAGGCCGGACGCTTCGCATCCGAAGAGGTGGCGCCGCTGCGCGAGATCGGCGACCGCCACGGCGCGGTGCTGAAGGACGCGGCCGTGACCACGCCGCCGGGCTGGACGGAGCTTTATGCGCGGTGGCGCGAGGGCGGCTGGAATGCGCTGCAGGCGCCGGAGGAATTCGGCGGGCAGGGCCTGCCGGCGATGCTGGGCGTCGCGGCGCTGGAGATGTGGAACTCGGCTTCAATGGCCTTCGGCATCGGCCCGACGCTGACCATGGGCGCGGTCGAGGCGGTGCACAAGCATGCCTCGGAGGAACTCAAGCGCATCTATCTGGAAAAGCTCGTCTCGGGCGAGTGGATGGGCACCATGAACCTGACCGAGCCGCAGGCAGGCTCCGACCTCGCCGCGCTGCGCACGCGCGCCGAGCGGGCCGGCGACGGCACCTACCGCATCTTCGGCCAGAAGATTTTCATTACCTATGGCGAGCACGATTTCACCGACAACATCGTGCATCTGGTGCTGGCGCGGCTGCCCGATGCGCCGGCCGGCACGCGCGGCATCTCGCTGTTCCTGGTGCCCAAATTCCTGGTCAATGAGGACGGCTCGCTGGGCGCTCGCAACGACGCGTTCTGCTCGGGCCTCGAGCACAAGCTCGGCATCCACGCCTCGCCCACCTGCACCATGATCTTCGGCGACGGCTTCGCCAAGGATCGCGAGCCGGGAGCCATCGGCTGGCTGATCGGCGAGGAGAACCGGGGGCTGGCCTGCATGTTCACCATGATGAACAATGCCCGCCTTGCCGTCGGTATCCAGGGGGTGGCGGTGGCCGAGGCGGCCTTCCAGAAGGCGCTGGCCTATGCCAACGAGCGTCGGCAGGGCAAGGCGCCGGGCTACGCCGGCGACGGCATGGCGCCCATCGTCTACCATCCTGACGTGCAGCGGAACCTGTTGTCGATGAAGGCGCTGACGCAGGCTGCCCGTGCCATCTGCTATTCATGCGCACATGCCACCGACCGTGCCCGCGCCGGCGGCGACGATGCCCAGCAGTGGCAGGAGCGCGCCAACCTGTTGACGCCGATCGCCAAGGCTTTTTCGACCGATGTCGGCGTCGATGTCGCCTCCCTCGGCGTGCAGGTGCATGGCGGCATGGGCTTCATCGAGGAGACGGGTGCCGCGCAACTGCTGCGCGACGCGCGAATAGCCCCGATCTATGAGGGCACTAATGGCATCCAGGCGATCGACCTGGTGACGCGCAAGCTGCCGCAGGGCGGCGGCGATCACATCTTCGGCTATATCGCCGAGCTGGGCGAGATCGTCGGCAATGTCCGTTCGTCCAATCTGGCGGATTTCGGTCGCACCGCGAACGAGCTGGATGACGCGCTCGACGACTTTTCCAGCGCCACTCGCTATCTGCAAAAGCTCCTGGCAGACGGCCGAATGGACGAGGCGCTGGCCGGCGCGACGCCTTATCTCAGGCTGTTCGCGCTCGCTGCCGGCGGTGCCTATCTGGCGCGAGCCGCGCTTGCGGACGGGAGCGAGGAGCGCCAGCTGCTCTGCCGCTTCTTTGCGGAAAACTTCCTCGGCGAGACGCAGCCGCTGAAGGAAAGCATCATCGAGGGATCTGCCAGCGTCGGCGCTGCCGGCAAGCTGCTGATTGCAGGCTGAACGGAAGAACGGGGAGGAAATCATGGCGGAGATGGCCGACGGTCACGTCATCATCGAGCGGCGCGGGGCGGTGCAGACGATCCGGATGAACCGTCCGGACAAGAAGAATGCGATCACCCGGGCCATGTATGCGGCGATGGCTGCCGCACTGCAGTCCGGCGATGCCGATCCCGAAATCCGCGCCCATGTCTTCTTCGGCGTACCGGGTGCCTTCTCGGCCGGCAACGACCTTGCCGACTTCATGGCGATCGCCATGGGTGGCGATGGCGGAGCGGAAGTGTGGGACTTTTTGCTGGCGCTCGCGCAGAGCGAAAAGCCGCTGCTTTCGGGTGTCGACGGCATCGCGGTCGGCATCGGCACGACACTGAACCTGCATTGCGACCTGACCTTTGCCACGCCGCGCACGGTGTTCAAGACGCCTTTCGTCGATCTCGGCCTGGTGCCGGAGGCAGGGTCCAGCCTGCTCGCGCCGGCCATCCTCGGTAGGCAGCAGGCTTTTGCAATGCTGGGGCTGGGCGAGGGCTTTTCGGCCGAGCGCGCCAAGGCGGCGGGACTGATCTACGATGTGGTGGCGGAGGATGTGCTTGAGGCGACCGTGCTGACGGCCGCCGAGGCGGTTGCCGCCAAGCCGCCGCAGGCGCTCAAGATCGCGCGTGACCTGATGCGCGCGCCGCGTGAGACGCTGGTCGCCCGCATCCGCGAAGAGGGCGAGCAATTTCGCGCACGTCTGAAGTCCGACGAGGCGAAGCAGGCGTTTGCCGCCTTCATGAGCCGCAAGAAGTAGCTCCAAAATCAAAGACCCCGCCGAAGCGGGGTCCTTCATCTACAGGCTGGCCTGCTGCATCAGCGCATATAGGGCGAGACGCACTGCTGGCGCGGGCCGTAATTGGGCTGGAACGTATTGTCCGAGGCGCGGTAGGACCGGTAGCGGTCGTAGCACCAGCGCAGATGGTCGTTGCGGCCCGGCCGGTATTCCGGAGCCGGCCGATAGGCCGGGGCCGGCTGGCTGGCGATCGCGCCGCCAATGATGGCGCCGGTGATGAAAGCCGCCGGCGGGAACCACCAGCCATTGTGCTCGCGCCAGCCCGGCCGGTGGTGCCGGTAACCGCGGTGGCCGTTGTAGTAATAGTCGTTGCCGCGGCGATAGAAATGGCGCGGTCCGTCCCGCACTTCCTGGATATCGCTCGTTCCTGCCTCAAGCTTGGGGAACATCACCGGCGCGGCGTTTGCCTCCAGCATGCTCGAAGCGATGGCGGTCACGGCCATGGCGGCTGCGCAAACGGTTAGCAAAAGCTTTTTCATAAGTACCTCATTCAGTTTTCCAAGCCCCGTGGTGCCAATCTGGCAGTTGGAACATGAACCTTAACTGAATGATTTCATTAAATTCTTGTAATCTTGGCCTGCATCGGCGAACTGCCGGACCTGCTAATCCCAGACGGCTCGAAGGGGGAATCGATATGGACGATCGAACATCGACGCAGATGGAGACAGGCCCGATTGCCGCCGTTCTGGTCCATGTCGCTGATGTCGAGGCGGGGATTCAATGGTATCAGCGAGCGTTCCCTGAGGCGGTTCTCGAGCGTCTGGAGGAATTCGATTTTGAGTTCCTCAACATCGGCTCGGTTTGCCTTGAAATAGTTCCAGCCGACGAAAAAGTGGGGGCCGGCGCTTGCGGATCGGTTGTCTACTGGCGAGTGGCCGATTTCGAGAAAGCTCTGGAGCATCTCAAAAGCGTCGGGGCAACGCTTTACCGAGGGCCACTGGAAATCCAGGACGGCCAGCTGATGTGCCAGGTGCGCGATCCGTGGGGGAACTGCATCGGGTTGCGGGGGCCGGTTCTGCGATAACGCCCGCCACTCGAAGACATTCGGGCACAGGCTGGGCGGCTCTACGGGTAGAGCCGATCCTTTTCCCAGCCGTCGTCGGCGTTGCGGCGGAACACGATGCGATCGTGCAGGCGGAAAGGGCGATCGTGCCAGAACTCGATGCTCTGCGGCACGATGCGGAAGCCCGACCAATAGGCAGGGCGCGGTATTTCGCCGATGGCGTAACGCGCGGTGTATTCGGCGACGGCCTTTTCCAGGGCGAAGCGGCTTTCGAGCGAGCGCGACTGCTTGGACGCCCAGGCGCCGATTCGGCTGCCGCGCGGGCGCGAGGCGAAATAGGCGTCGGCCTCGGCGTCACTAACCACTTCGACGCGACCGCGCACGCGCACCTGCCGGCGCAGCGACTTCCAATGGAAGCACATGGCCGCCTTCATGGTGGCGAGGATTTCCTGGCCCTTGGCGCTCTGGAAATTCGTATAGAAGACGAAACCTTGCTCATCGAAACCCTTGAGAAGCACCATGCGCACGTCCGGCAGGCCGTCGGTGTCGACGGTGGCGAGTGCCACGGCGCTGGGGTCATTCGGTTCGCTCATGCCAGCGTCTTCGAGCCAGGTCGCAAAAAGTCTGAAGGGTTCGGCGCTTTCGGTAAAGTCACCGCTTGTTAATGCTGACTCGGCCATACTATCCATCCGAAGTGATGTCGTTGGCTGGAGATTGCCTATTGTCGCGCACAGCGCAAGCGTGGAGAGACGGTTTGTCATGCCTTTTCCGGTCCGGCTGCCCGCAGGCGGCGACCTTGCTGGCTGCCGCCATCACGCTTTCCGCATGCGGTATCGGCGGCTTCAGCCTTGTGAAGGCCGAGGTCGACCGCTCGCTGCTGACCGGCGCCGTATCTTCCGGAACGCGTGCGCCGAGCGACTCCGAGCGGGTGTCGGACGAGGCCACCATCCGCAATGCCGTCTCGGCCGCCGATGTCACCACGCTCGACGGCACGGCGCTGGCCTGGGCCAATGCCGATACCGGTTCGCGCGGCGCCATCAGCAACCTGACCGAAAGCCGCAACAATGGCGCGCTGTGCCGCAAGTTCACCACCTCGCGCGAGAGCTATGACGGGGTTGGGCTTTACCATGGCGAGGTCTGCACGGCGGGCTCCGGCCTCTGGCGCATGATGAATTTCCAGCCGGCGCTCTGAACGTTCGCCGGCGTTCTCGCTCCACAACTTCTCCGATGGTGCCGCACTGGAATTTGTTCCTAGCGAGGAGCATATAGGGAGCTAGCTCCAATTCCAGATTCCGGCAGGCGAGAAGGCATGCGTGATCCCTATGAAGTGCTGGGCGTTTCCAAGAACGCATCAGCCAAGGAGATAAAGTCGGCGTACCGCAAACTCGCCAAGAAGCATCATCCGGACCAGAACCCGAATGATCCCAAGGCGAAGGACCGGTTTGCCGCGGCGAACCAGGCGTACGAGATCCTCGGCGACGAGAAGAGCCGTGGCGCGTATGACCGCGGCGAGATCGACGGCGAAGGCAAGCCGAAGTTCCAGGGTTTTCAGGGACAACCGGGCGGCGACCCGTTCGCGGGCTTCCGGCGGCAGTCCCAGGGGCAGGGGCCGGGCGGGGCGCATTTCGAATTCCGCAGCGGCGGTGTCGGCAACGAGCAATTCAGCGACAGCGACATCTTCAGCGAACTGTTCGGCCAGGCGTTCCGGCAGCGCGCCGGCGCGGGCGACACCGCCCAGCGCGCGCCCAAAGGCGCGGACCTCAACGCCACGCTCGAAGTCAGCATCGAAGAGGTGGCCGGCGCGGAGAAGGTGACGGCGATCTTCCCCGACGGGCGCAAGCTCGCGGTGAAGCTGCCACATTATGTCGAGGACGGCCAGACCATCCGCCTCAAGGGGCAGGGCGATGCCGGTCTCGGCGGTTCGGGCGACGCGCTGATCAAGATCCAGTTCAGGAACCATCCGCGATACCGGGTGGAAGGCCGCGACCTGCATGTCGATCTGCCGGTGCCACTCAAGGATGCCGTGCTCGGCGCCAAGGTGGCGGTGGAGACGCCGGGAGGACGGCTTGCGGTCAACGTGCCGGCTTGGTCCAGTTCGGACAAGGTGCTGCGCCTCAAGGGCAGGGGCCTGCCGCAGAAGGGCGCCGGCCATGGCGATCTCTACGCCCATGTCCGCGTCATGCTTCCCGAAGGTGGCGACCCGGAACTGGAAGCGATGATGAGGAAGCGCCAAACCATTTAAAACGCTTTAATCGGCGGTTTCGGCTCCCTTTGGCCGACGACTTCGACGCGCTGGGCGCTTGAAGGTGTCCTGTGCCTGTGCGATAGGGCTCTTCAGGTAGAAGAAGAGAATGCGGAGAGTGATCACATGACGGTTGGACAGGGCCTCATGGCCGGAAAGCGCGGGCTTATTCTTGGCGTGGCCAACAACCGGTCGATCGCCTGGGGTATTGCCAAGGCTTGCGCCGATCAGGGGGCTGAGATTGCTCTGACCTATCAGGGCGACGCCTTCAGGAAGCGCGTTGAGCCGCTGGTTGCCGAGCTTGGCGATCGTGCCCACATTGCCGGCCACTGCGACGTGACCGATCCGGAAAGCCTGGACGCGGTGTTCGACGGCGTTGCCAAGAAGTGGGGCAAGCTCGACTTCGTCGTTCACGCCATCGCCTTCTCCGACAAGGAGGAGCTGGACGGCCGCTACGTCGAAACCACGCGCGACAACTTCCTGCGCACGATGGACATCTCGGTGTTTTCCTTCACGACCATCGCCAAGCGCGCCGAGCCGCTGATGACCGATGGCGGCTCGCTGCTGACGCTGACCTATTACGGCGCCGAGAAGGTGATGCCGCACTACAACGTCATGGGCGTTGCCAAAGCCGCGCTCGAGGCGAGCGTGCGCTATCTGGCCGTCGATCTCGGCGGCAAGGGCATCCGCGTCAACGCGATTTCGGCCGGCCCGATCAAGACGCTTGCCGCTTCGGGCATCGGCGATTTCCGCTATATCCTGAAGTGGAACGAGTACAACGCGCCGCTGAAGCGCACCGTGACCCCGGAGGAAGTGGGCGATTCCGGCCTCTACTTCCTGTCGGACCTGTCGCGCGGCGTCACCGGCGAGGTCCACCACGTCGATTCGGGCTATCACGTCGTCGGCATGAAGGCCGTCGATGCGCCCGACATTTCCACCGTGAAGGACTGACGTCCGCAGTTTTCAGGAGGCGTGCGGGGCGTCATGTTTCCGCTTGTCTATTTCGTGCGCCATGGCCAGACGGCATGGAACGCCGAGGAACGTCTGCAAGGGCAGGCCGACACGGATATCACCGAGGTCGGCCGCACCCAGGCCGACCGCAACGGCCAGCGCTTGGCCGAACTGATCGCCGATCCGCACGAGTTCGATTTCGTCGCGAGCCCGATGCGGCGTACGCGCGAGACCATGGAGCGCGCACGCGCAGCCATGGGGCTGGCCTCGACCGACTACCGCACCGATCCACGGCTGGTGGAGGTGAATTTCGGCGACTGGCAGGGCTTTACCTTCCCCGAGCTGGAAGAGCGCTATCCGGGCTGCAAGGAGGAGCGTTCGCGCGACAAATGGGGTTTTGTGCCGCCCGGAGTGGGCGCCGAGAGCTATGAGATGATGCTTGGCCGGATACGGCCTTGGTTCGAGGAGCTGAAGCGCCCCACCGTCTGCGTGACCCATGGCGGCGTGCTGCGCGTCATCTTCAGGCTGGCGCAGTCGGTGCCGACCCATCTGGCTGCGGCGCTGGAAATCCCGCAGGATCGCGTGCTGCGGTTCGAAAACGGGCAGCTCGACTGGCTTTGACTCTGGGGCTAGCGAACCAGCGGCCCTTCCCAGACGAGCATCAGCAGTGCCTTGAGCTGGGCGAAACGCTCGGGTCCAAGTTCACTGCTCCACTCGCGCTCGATGTCGCGCAGTGTGTCGATGATTTTGGCGTATGCAGCGTGTCCGCGTTCGGTAAAGCGGACAATGCGCGCGCCGGCCTCACCTGGAACGTCGGTTCGGACGATATAGCCAAACCCCTCAAGGCTTCCGAGCAACTGGTTCATGGCCTGCTTGCTCATGCCTGCGCGCTCGGCGAGCGCGGCCGGGCGGACCTCGTCCGGCCCGGGAAACTGCAGCACCGCAATATGCGGCAGGCGCAGGTCGTCGAAGCCGGCTGTATTGAGTTCCTTGATGATCCGGCGATGAATCGCCTGAGCGGGAACGCGCAGCAGAGCGCCGATCAGCATGTCTTCCGTATTGATCGGAAAGCTCTTCGAAGGCGGGCTCATTGACATTCTCAGTAAATGGAGTTTACCTATGACGGTAAACCTAGTTTACTAGAGGAGACAGTGCAATGCCACAGGCCGCCATTGACCCTCACGTCAATCCTTCCGACGAAACCATCGGCACCAATGGGCTCACGGTTCGGTTCTTGCTGACCGGAGGTAACTCGAATGGTAGTGTCGCCGCCTTTGAACTTATCGTCCCACGCGCACAGAGGCTGCCAGCTCCAGCCCACAGCCATGACGGTTATGAAGAGACGATCTACGGTATCGACGGTGTGTTGACCTGGACCGTTGACGGAAAGCAAATCGATGTCGGACCGGGACAGGCGCTATGCATTCCGCGAGGGGCCGTTCATCGGTTCGACAATAACGGAAACCGGGACGTGAAGGTGCTCTGCGTGATTACGCCGGCGGCGATCGGTCCGGAGTATTTCCGCGAGACTTTCGCGGTTCTCAACGCTGCGGCCGGCGGTCCACCGGACCGAGCCAAGATGGCTGAAATCATGCGCCGCTACGGTCTTACCCCAGCGGTGCCGGCGCCATAGAGCCTGCGAGATGCGCACGGGCGCCTGATACGGTCGATGGCCTCACGGGTTCTAGGCAATCGCATCCGCCTGCGCGTCAACGCGGACCGGATCGCGCATGCGACAGCCTTTTGCGTCAGGCCGCCGGGGAGTCAAAAATCCCTATTCGGGTAGTTCCATATCGGTGATGGTGTTGACGCCGTTGATCTGGTCGTAGGCCAGAAGCACGTCCATGCCCTCCTTGAGGGCGTCCACGTCGAATTCGCCGGGTAGCTTGTAGGACTTGCCGTTGTCGAGCGTGATGGTCAGCTTATCGCGGTCGATTGCCTTGATCTTGCCTTCCGCTTCGGCGGCGTAGGCGGCGCTGGAGATCATCATGACAGCGGCGAGAGCGCCGATCAGGCTACGCATGTTCCATCCTCACTTACTTATCATTTGCGTCGACAGGCGACGGCTCGCAATTGCGATCATGAAGAAATCACTAACACGACGAATGTGTCAAAACTAAAACGGATATTCTATCCACTTATTTTTGTTACGTTATCTGTCGCGGAAACGAATCCCTGTTCAAGTTGCGACGTTCCGGCACAGGGTGCCGTCGCACAGGCAATCCGGGCCGGGATCCAAAAGTCGGCTGACATCGTTTGACCCTCGCCGAAAACGCCAATAGAACGCACCGCAGAGCCGGCGCGGCCGGGCAGGGCTGATTATCTATGTCGCACAACACTTTCGGACATATGTTCCGTGTCACCACCTGGGGCGAAAGCCATGGCGCGGCCTTGGGCTGCGTGGTCGATGGCTGTCCGCCGGGTATCCGCTTCACCCGCGCCGAGATCCAGCATGAGCTCGACCGGCGGCGCCCCGGCAAGTCGCGCTTCGTGACCCAGCGGCGCGAGCCGGACGAGGTGCAGGTTCTTTCGGGCTTCGTGCTCGACGAGGACGGCGAGACCATGATCACCACCGGCACGCCGGTGTCGATGATGATCGAGAACGTCGACCAGCGCTCGAAGGATTACGGCGAGATCGCCCGCCAGTACCGGCCGGGCCATGCCGACTACACCTATCAGGTGAAATACGGCCTGCGCGACTATCGCGGCGGCGGCCGCTCCTCGGCGCGCGAGACTGCTGCGCGCGTTGCGGCCGGTGCACTGGCACGCAAGGTGGTGCCGGGCATGGTGGTGCGCGGCGCGCTGGTTTCGATGGGCGTCAAGGACATCGACCGCAGCCGCTGGAACTGGAATTTCGTCGACGATCCGGAAAACCCCTTCTTCACGCCCGACCCGGAGTCGGTGCAGATGTTTGCCGACTATCTCGACGGCATCCGCAAGGCAGGCTCTTCGGTGGGCGCGGTTGTGGAGATCGTGGCCGAGGGCGTGCCCGCCGGCCTCGGCGCGCCGATCTATGCCAAGCTCGACCAGGACATCGCCTCCAACCTTATGTCCATCAATGCGGTGAAGGGCGTGGAGATCGGCAATGGCTTCGAGGCCGCGCGCATCACCGGCGAGGAAAACGCCGACGAGATGCGGATCGGCAATGACGGAAAGCCGGTGTTCCTGTCCAACAATGCTGGCGGTATACTTGGTGGAATTTCGACCGGTCAGGCGATCGTGGCACGTTTTGCGGTCAAGCCGACGTCGTCGATCCTGACGCCGCGCAAGTCCATCGACATCGACGGCAAGGACGTCGAGGTGATGACCAAGGGCCGCCACGATCCGTGCGTGGGCATCCGCGCCGTCCCCATCGGCGAGGCCATGGTTGCCTGCGCCATCGCCGATCACTACCTGCGCCATCGCGGCCAGACGGGAAGGGTTTAGGGGAATAAGGGAGTAGGGCAGTAAGGCGGTAAGTTTTCCGCGTCCTATTCCCCTACTGCCCCAGCGAACAAAGTGAGCAAAATGTCCTACGATCAAAAGAAAGTTGTCGAGGCGCTGCGGGCCTTCGAGCGTGGCGAGATCGTCGTCGTGATGGACGATGACGGACGCGAGAACGAGGGCGACCTGATCGTCGCGGCGGTGCATTGCACGGCCGAGAAGATGGCCTTCATCGTACGTCACACCTCCGGCATCGTCTGCGCGCCGATGCCGCGCGAGGATGCCCGCCGGCTGAATCTTGCGCCGATGGTCGCCGAAAACGACTCGGCCCACACAACCGCCTTCACCGTCAGCGTCGACTTCAAGCACGGCACCACCACCGGCATATCGGCCGATGACCGCACGCTGACCGTGCGCAATCTCGCCAACGACAATGCCGGGCCCAGCGATTTCGTGCGCCCCGGCCACATCTTCCCGCTGGTGGCGCGCGAGGGCGGCGTGCTGATGCGTTCGGGCCATACCGAAGCGGCCGTGGACCTCTGCAAGCTCGCCGGCCTGCCGCCGGTGGGCGTGATTTCGGAGCTGGTCAATGACGACGGCACGGTGATGCGCGGGCCGCAGGTGGCAGCCTTCGCCGAGGCCAACGGGCTGAAGCAGGTGTCGGTCGCCGATCTCATCACCTACCGCCAGCACCAGGAAAAGCTGGTGCAGCGCGTCGAGTGCTCCGACATCGACACGCCGTCCGGCAAGGCCAAGGCCTACACCTACAAGCTGCCGTGGGACATGATGCACCATCTGGCGATCGTCTATGGCGACATCCGCGACGGCGTGGAAGTGCCGGTCAGGCTGCATTCCGAAAACGTGGTCGCCGATGTCTTCGGCGGCGGCAAGGACCTGCAGTCGATCATGAAGGCCATGGGCGAATGCAGCCGCGGCGTCATCGTCTATCTGCGCGAGGGTTCGGTGGGCGTTGCCCATCAGGATCGCAACCGTCCGACCCATGGCGACGGCGAGACGCATGCCGAAGCCCTGCGGCGCGAGAACGAATGGCGCGAGATCGGGCTCGGCGCGCAGATCCTGCGCGATCTCGGCATTTCCTCGATCAATCTGATCGCGTCGCGCGAGCGTCATTATGTCGGCCTCGAAGGTTTCGGCATCAAGATCGCCAAAACTGAAATTCTCTAACGAGAAACGTCGCTGCCGCGCGGCAGACGCTTGACAATATTTCCCCTCAGGACATGCTAATTTAGCCTGTCTTGGGGGGATTGTTGCATGTGGGACTTCGATATCGGCAAGACGCTGTCGCTGATGATGAAGACATGGCCCTTCATCATCTTTCGCATCATCGTGTTTTTCGCAATCACGGCAGCATATGTTCTGGCCACCGGCGCAGGCGCAGGCGTCGGCTATGGCGTGGGCCACATCCTGGGCGGCGAGGGCGGCCCGGCCACCTTCTCGGTGTGGGGCGGCATACTCGGCTTCGGCGCCGTGTCGCTGATCGTCTACTGGATCCGCGAATACATCCTCTACATCGTCAAGGCGGGCCACATCGCGGTCATGGTGCGGCTGCTGGACGGGCATGCGGTGCCCGGCGACCGCGGGCAGATTTCCTATGCCAGGGAGATCGTGACGGCGCGTTTTGCCGAGGCGAATGTGCTCTTCGTGCTTCACCAGCTCGTCAAGGCGGTCATCGCGGCGATCACCGGTTTGCTCGGCGGCATTGCCGCTTTCCTGCCCATTCCGGGGCTCGACGGGGTGGTGAAATTCGTCAACACGGTCATCCGTCTGTCGCTGACCTATGTCGACGAGATCATCCTCGCCTACAACATCCGCATCGACAGCCACAGCCCCTATGAGACCGCGCGCCAGGGTGTGGTCCTCTATGCTCAGAATGCCAAGACGATGGTGAAGAACGCCATTTGGCTGGCGATCATCATGTGGGGCCTGACCTTCGTCATCTTCCTGATGATGCTCACGCCCGCGGCTGCAATTCTCTATGTCATGCCGGGTCAGATGGCCGGCTGGGCATTCGTGCTGGCGATCGTCTTCGCCTGGGCGATCAAGGCGGCGCTGATCGAGCCCTTCGCGCTCGCCTCGCTGATGCAGGTCTATTTCAAGGCGATCGAAGGCCAGACCCCCGACCCCGACTGGGATCGGCGGCTGGCCGAAGTGTCGGCCAAGTTCCGCGCCCTGAAGGACAAGGCGCTGGGTTCGGCCAGCGAGCCTGCCTGGCAGCCGGTCAAGCAGGCGGGCTAGGCAGCGTCAGGATTGCCTGCCAAGGGCTTCCAGCGCGACGGTCTCCTTGAGCGAGGTTTCTCCGGAACCACCGAACACCTCGCTCATGATCAACTCGGGCAGGGGCAGGCGATTGCCCCAGCCGCTCGCTTCGAGATCCGGCTTCGGCGCGAATTCGGAGACGCGGCCCACGCACAGATAGGCGATGGGCGCCACATGCTCGGGAATGCCGAGAAGCTCCTTCAGCGCCTGTTCGTTGAGAATACTGACCCAGCCTATGCCTACGCCCTCGGCACGCGCGGCGAGCCAGAGGTTCTGCACGGCGCAGACGGTGCTGTAGAGATCCATCTGCGGATTGTGCCAGCGGCCGAGCGGCGAGTTTTCCGAGCGCCGCCGGTCGCAGGTGATGCAAAGGTTCAGTGCGCTTTCGCAGATGCCTTCGAGCTTGAGCTTGCGGTAGAGCGCCTGGCGCTCGGCGGCAATGGCGGGCAGTTCCTGCTCGCGGGCGGCGAGGAAAAGGTCGCGCACGGCCGCGCGGCGTGCGGCATCGCGAACGACGATGAAATTCCATGGCTGCATGAAGCCCACAGACGGCGCGTGATGGGCGGCCAGCAAAAGCCGCGCCAGAACGGCGTCTTCCAACGGCTCGGATGAAAAATGGCTGCGGACGTCGCGGCGCGTGAAGATGGCGCGGTAGACCGCTGCGCGCGCAGCGTCTTCGAAGGCGTTTTCGGGCATAGGATGGCTGCTTGCCGGCATCGCGTTTCCCCTTGCGAACAGGCTCGGCATCGTTCCGCCTGACCATGCGGACGACTATTTCTGCCTGGCCGGTCTTCTGGCTCGGGTTCGTCCCGTCATCGGCGCCTTCCCGTTCTTAAAAACAGTGGCTTTGCCGATGCGGTCCCCCTTACAGCGTTGGGCACGCCGCGGATTTGCACCGCGTTCCCGATTCTCCCGCCTTGGAGCGCAATGGCTTCTCCTTGAGACGCCATCTTGCTCCAAGTTTCAGGAGCATGATCTTGTCCGAAAAGTCTGCAACTTTTCGGGATCATGCTCTAAGGCAGGCACCTTGCAGCGCAGCGACACTATCGCGAAATGGCTGGCGGCGCATCCTCGTCATGCGACATGCATTTTGGAGAAAGGACAATTTTCCCCAGCCTTCGGCAGGTAGTGCGTGGCGATGGGCGGCTTTGCTGATAAACTGTAGAGGATGACCACGCGCCTTTACTCGCATCCGATCTATCTCGAGCACCTGACGCCTACCGGGCACCCGGAGCGGCCGGACCGCTTGCGCGCTATTGCGCGCGTGCTGGAAGACGAGCCGTTTTCCGATCTCGTTCGCGTCGAGGCGCCGGCAGGCGACGAGTCGACGCTGCTGTTCGTTCATCCGGAGGATTTCGTCGACCGGATTCGTGCCGCGATTCCCGAAGAAGGCGTGCGCGCGATCGACGGCGACACCACTTTGAGCCCGAAGAGCTGGCAGGCGGCATTGACCGCCGTGGGTGCCGCCAATGCGGCGGTGGACGACGTCTTCACCGGCAAGGCCGACAATGTCTTCGTGGCTGCGCGCCCACCCGGGCACCATGCCGAGAAGGCCACGGCCATGGGCTTTTGCCTGTTCAACAATGCGGCCGTCGCGGCCCGCTACGCGCAGCGCAAATACGGCGCCGAGCGCGTCGCGATCGTCGACTGGGACGTGCACCACGGCAACGGCACTCAGGACATCTTCTGGAACGATCCGAACGTGCTGTTCTGCTCCACGCACCAGATGCCGCTGTTTCCGGGCACCGGCGCCAAGGACGAGACGGGCGTCGGCAACATCGTCAACGCGCCGCTCTCGCCAGATAGCGGCAGCGACCTGTTCCGCGAGGCTTTCCGCGCACGCGTGCTGCCGGCGCTGGACGACTTCAGGCCCGATCTGATCATCATCTCGGCCGGCTTCGACGCGCATCATCGCGACCCGCTGGCGGAGATCAATCTCACCGAAGAGGATTTCGACTGGGCAACCGGCCAGGTAATGGATCGCGCGGCACGCCACGCGAACAACCGCATCGTCAGCCTGCTGGAAGGCGGTTACGACCTGCAGGGCCTGGCATTCTCGGTCGCGGCGCATGTGAAGCGCCTGATGAAGGGATAATTTATGGATACCGAAGCGAATACCGACATCAAGACCATGAGCTTCGAGCAGGCGCTGGAGGCGCTGGAGCGCATCGTCGACGATCTGGAGCGCGGCGACGTGCCGCTCGACCAGTCGATCCGTATCTATGAGCGCGGCGAGGCGCTGAAGGCCCATTGCGACCGCCTGCTCAAGGCAGCCGAAGACAAGGTGGAGAAGATCCGCCTGTCGCGCGACGGCAAGCCCGTAGGAACCGAGCCGCTCGACGGCGAGTAGGGCAGCTGTGAACGATCCGTCTCGGCTCGGCGGCCTTTCGATTGCCGCTGCCGGGGCGTAACCTGCAGTGAAGATTGTACGGCTGCCGCCGACTGGAGGTTACCATGAGCTTCTTCCCCGCACGCGATCCCGAGCCGGGCGACGCATTTTCCTGCGATGCCATCGAGCTAATGGTGGTGCCCAACGCCAAGGATATCGGCGGCTTCGAGGTGCGGCGGGCGCTGCCTACGGCGCGGCGCAGGCTGGTCGGCCCCTTCATATTCTTCGACCGCATGGGTCCCGCGATCCTGCGGCCGGGTACGGCGCTGGATGTGCGCCCGCATCCGCATATCGGGCTGTCCACTGTCACTTATCTGTTTGACGGCATGATCCGGCATCGCGATTCGCTCGGCACCGAGATGGTGATCTCGCCCGGCGACGTGAACCTGATGACGGCCGGGCGCGGCATCGTCCATTCCGAGCGTACGCCGGAAGAGATCCGCAGCGCGACGACCTCGATCTCCGGCCTGCAGACCTGGATCGCGCTGCCCGACAACAAGGAGGAGATTGCGCCGGGCTTCGAAAACACGGCGAACACCGCGCTGCCCGAATTCAAGGCGGATGGCGCAAAAGTACGCGTGGTGATGGGCGATTTCGAAGGCCATCGCGCGCCGGTTACCACCTTCCATGACACGCTCTATGTCGATGTCCGGCTTGATCCGGGCGCGCGCATTCGCATCCCCGCCGACGCGGAAGAGCGGGCGATCTACGTGCTGGAAGGCGATGTCGTGATTTCCGGCGACCGCTTCCCGCCCGACCGGCTTTTGGTATTCCGTCCGGGTGACGAGATCGTGGTTTCGGCCGAGCGCGGCGCGCATTTCATGCTGTTCGGCGGCGCCTCGCTGGGCTCGAAGCGCTACATATGGTGGAATTTCGTTTCCTCCTCCAAGGAGCGCATCGAGCAGGCCAAGGAGGAATGGAAGACCGGCCGTTTCGACATCGTGCCGGGCGACGAGGAGGAATTCATTCCCCTGCCGGAGGACTGATTTCCGTGCGGGAGACAGGGTAAAAGGGTCGCGCGGCAGCGCCGCGCATTTACATTCTGGGGCCGACACTCTATCTCCCAAGCGGTATTGATCGATTGAATAGGCCATATGACGTGACTTTGCCGCCCAATACGCCGCTGCTCGACAAGGTGCGCATTCCCGCCGATCTGAAGGCGTTGCCCGAAAGCGACCTGCCGCAACTTGCCGCCGAGCTGCGCGCCGAACTGATCGACACGGTCTCGCATACGGGCGGCCACCTCGGCGCCGGGCTGGGCGTCGTCGAACTTACGGTTGCACTGCATTACGTCTTCGACACGCCGGGCGACCGTCTCATCTGGGACGTTGGCCATCAGTCATACCCGCACAAGATCCTCACCGGCAGGCGCGATCGCATCCGCACGCTGCGCCAGGAAGGCGGCCTCTCGGGCTTCACCAAGCGCACCGAGAGCGAATACGATCCCTTCGGCACCGCCCACTCCTCGACGTCGATTTCGGCGGGCCTCGGCATGGCCGTGGCGCGCGACCTGAAGGGCGGCAAGAACAACGTCATCGCGGTGATCGGCGACGGTGCCATGTCGGCGGGCATGGCCTATGAGGCGATGAACAATGCCGGCGCGCTGAACTCGCGGCTCATTGTGATCCTCAACGACAACGACATGTCGATTGCGCCGCCGACCGGCGCGATGAGCGCCTATCTGGCGCGCCTCGGTTCGGGCCGCACCTATCAGGGCATTCGCGACCTCGGCAAGAAGCTGACCTCGCATCTCGGCCCGCGTGTCGACCGCGCGATCACTCGCGCGGTGGAGCACGCGCGCGGCTATGTCACCGGCGGCACGCTGTTCGAGGAACTCGGCTTCTTCCACATCGGCCCCATCGACGGCCACAATCTCGAGCACCTGATTCCGGTGCTGAAGAATGTGCGCGACAATGGCGACGGGCCCGTGCTCATCCATGTCGTGACGCAGAAGGGCAAGGGCTATGCCCCGGCCGAGGCGGCCGCCGACAAGTATCACGGCGTCAACAAGTTCGACGTCATCACCGGCGCGCAGGCCAAGGCGCCGGCCAACGCGCCGAGCTACACCAAGGTTTTCGCCCAGAGCCTGATCCAGGAAGCGCGCGAGGACGACAGGATCGTCGCCATCACCGCTGCCATGCCGTCCGGCACTGGCCTCGACCTGTTCGGCGAGGTTTTCCCGACCCGCACCTTCGATGTCGGCATTGCCGAACAGCATGCCGTGACCTTCGCGGCAGGCCTTGCCACCGAGGGCCTGAAGCCTTTCGCGGCGATCTATTCGACCTTCCTGCAGCGTGCCTACGACCAGGTCGTGCATGACGTGGCGATTCAGAAGCTGCCGGTGCGCTTCCCTGTCGATCGCGCCGGCTTCGTCGGCGCCGACGGGCCGACCCATTGCGGCGCCTTCGACACCACCTATCTCGCCTCGCTGCCGGACTTCGTGGTGATGGCGGCCGCCGACGAGGCGGAACTGCGCCACATGGTGCGCACGGCTGCGGCTTACGACGAAGGCCCGATCGCCTTCCGCTATCCGCGCGGCAATGGCGTGGGCGTGGAAATGCCCGAGCGCGGCTCGGTGCTGGAAATCGGCAAGGGCCGCATTGTGCGCGAAGGCACCAAGGTCGCGCTATTGTCCTTCGGCACGCGCCTGCAGGATTGCTTGCTGGCCGCCGAGGAGCTGACTGCGGCAGGGCTTTCGACCACCGTGGCCGATGCCCGCTTTGCCAAGCCGCTGGACGAGGATCTGGTGCGCCGCCTCGCCACCTCGCACGAGGTGCTGCTAACGGTGGAAGAAGGCTCCATTGGCGGCTTTGCCAGCCATGTGCTGCACTTCCTCGCCAAGGAAGGCCTGCTCGACTCGGGTCTCAAGGTGCGGCCACTGGTGCTGCCGGACGAATTCGCCGACCACGCAAAGCCCGAGAAGATGTATGTCGACGCCGGGCTTGACGCGACCGGCATCGTGCGCACGGTCTTTGCAGCGCTCGGTCGCTCCATCCGTTCGGCGACTGCCTAACCATCTGTTTACGCTGACATTTGGCGCTTTGCTTACCCTTTCTCTTGGCCGTTTCTTAGCGCGACTGGCCTAAAGCTCTCCCCCAAAAGGCAGGGGAGAGGCGGCAATGAGAACAATCCTGGCAGGCGCGATGCTGCTCGCCGCGCTGGCGGTGCCGGCGGCGGCAGAGACGCGCTACGACGTCAAGCTGGAACAGGCGGTGATGGACATCGTGGCCGGCAAGATGGGCGATATAAGGGGCACCATTTCCTACAGGCGCAAGCTGGAATCGGTGATCCTGCCGGTGTCTTTCCTGCACAACCAGACTGTCCCGGAAACGCGACGGGCCGAGGTCGAATTCTCTGGCGGAGACTTACTGCCGGAAGGCAGACGGGCGGCTCCGAGGATCGTCGCCACCTTTTGATCGACCGGTGGTTCGACGCGCTTGCCTTCCGCGCCGGCTTTCGCCAAGGAAGGCCGATGAAAGCCGACAACAAACAGGACAGTCGCCGGCGCCTCGATGAAGTGCTGGTCAGCCGCGGGCTCTTTGCCAGCCGCTCGCGGGCGCGCGATGCCGTCGAGCGCGGCACCGTCAGCGTCGACGGCTTGGTCGTGTCCAAGCCGGGGCAGGGGGTGTCGGACGCAGCCGTCATCACGGTTGCCGATCCCGCGCAGGCCTATGTCTCGCGCGCGGCGCTGAAGCTGATTGCCGGGCTCGACCATTTTGGCATCGATCCGCGCGGCTCGAATGCGCTCGACATCGGCGCCTCGACCGGCGGTTTTACCCAAGTGCTGCTCGAGCGGGGCGCGGCGCATGTCACGGCTATCGATGTCGGCCATGGCCAGATGCATGAGAGCCAGCGCGGCGATCCGCGTGTGACCTGTGTGGAGGGTCTGAACGCGCGCGACCTGACCGCCGAGGTGCTTGAGGGACGCCCGCTCGATCTGATCGTCTCCGATGTCAGCTTCATCTCGCTGAAGCTTGCCCTGCCGCCAGCCCTTGCATTGGCAAGGCCGGGCGCGCATGGAGTATTTCTGGTGAAGCCGCAATTCGAGGCCGGCCGCGATGCGATCGGCAAGGGCGGCATTTTGAAGAACCCGGCGGATGGCCCCATCGTGGCCGAGGCGCTTGCCGAATGGCTGGGCAGCCAAGCCGGATGGAAGGCGCTGGGGCTTTGCCCATCGCCGATAGAAGGCGGCGACGGCAACCGCGAATTCCTGCTGGCCGGAGTGAAGGCATGAGCACACGTTTCCAGATCTCCCGCCTCGGCGCCCAGGGCGACGGCGTTGCCGATACGCCCGAAGGCCCGCTGTTTATTCCGTTCACGCTGCCCGGCGAGACGGTCACTGCCGCCCGCGAAAAGGATCGCGGAACGCTGATGGCGGTGCTGGAGGCCTCAAAGCTGCGTGTCGAGCCGGCCTGCCGGCACTTCACCGAATGCGGCGGCTGCGCGCTGCAGCATCTGGAGCCGCAAGCCTATCTGGACTGGAAGCGCGACAAGGTCGTGCAGGCGCTGAAGAGCCGTGGTTTCGACGCCGATGTCGCGGCCACCGTGGCTTGCGCGGCGCATTCGCGCCGCCGCGCGACATTCTCGGCCCGCCGCACCGAGGCCGGCATGCTGGTGGGCTATAATCGGGCCCATTCGCACCACATCATCGACATCGAGGAGTGCCCGATCGTCGAGCCGCAGATCGAGGCAGCGCTTCCCATGCTGCGGCAGCTGGCCGCCCTGATCTGCCACACGACGCAGGCGTTCCATCTGACCGTCACCCACACCGATTCGGGCCTCGACATTGCCGCTCACGATGCCGGCAAGCTGGAGGACAAGGCGCGCATGGCGATCTCGACCTTTGCGATTCGCGAGGGGCTTGCGCGCGTCTCCGTGGATGGCGAGACCATCGTGGAGCCGAAGAAGCCGGTGGTGACCTTCGGCGAGGTGTCGGTCGCACCGCCGTCGGGTGGCTTTTTGCAGGCGGTGGCCTCGGCAGAAGCCGCCATGGCCGATCTGGTCTCAGAACATCTGAGGAAGTCGAAGAAGGTTGCCGATCTCTTTGCCGGGGCAGGGGCCTTTGCGCTGCGCCTTGCGGCGAAATCGGAAGTGCATGCCGTCGAGGGCGATGCGGCAGCTCTTGCCGCGCTCGACCGGGGTTTTCGCTTCGGCGCCGGGCTGAAGCGGGTCGTCGTCGAAAAGCGCGACCTGTTCCGCCGCCCGCTGACCTTCAAGGAACTTGCCGCCTATGACGGGCTGGTGTTCGATCCGCCGCGCGCCGGGGCGGAGGACCAGTGCAAGCAGATCGCGAAGTCGGATGTGCCCTTCGTCGCGGCCGTTTCCTGCAATCCGGCCACGCTGGCGCGCGACCTGCGCATTCTGGTCGATGGCGGCTACACGCTGAAGCGCGTGACGCCGGTGGATCAGTTCCTCTGGTCGCCGCATGTCGAGGCAGTGGCGCTGCTGGAGAAGCCTCGCAAGCGGCGGTGAGACCGAGCCAAGCTAAGGCAGGGGGATGATCCGCTCGAAGGCGGCATCCACCTCGGCCGCGAGAATTCGGCTAACGAAAGCTGGCACGACCTCTGTCGCGCGGCCATAGAGCGCTTCTTCGAAGCTTGAAAAGCCTTCCGACGGTTCGAGATTGAGCTCGACCGTATGGGCGCCGGCGAGCCTTGCCTGCTCGACGAAGCCGGCCGCCGGGTAGACATTGCCGCTTGTACCAATGGAGACGAACAGGTCGCAGGTTGCGATCGCCGCTTCGATCCGGTCCATGTGGTAGGGCATCTCGCCGAACCACACGACATCCACGCGCATGCGGCCGGTGGTCTGGCAATGCGGGCATTGCGAATTGATCGACATGTCGCCCGACCAGCGGGAGCGCTTGCCGCAGGCCTCGCAGAGCGCCGAGTTCACCTCGCCATGCATGTGGAGCAGGCGGCGCGAGCCGGCGCCTTCGTGCAGACCGTCGATGTTCTGGGTGACCAGAAGGTAGGAGCCGCCGTAGGCGGCCTCCAGTCGCGCCAGCGCCTCGTGCGCCGCATTGGGCCGGATGCCGCGCAGGCGCCGGCGCCTTTCATTGTAGAAGGCGTGCACCTTGCGCGGATTGCGCGCAAACCCCTCCGGCGTTGCGACATCGCGATAGTCGACCTTCGACCAGATGCCGTTCCGGTCGCGAAACGTGTCGACGCCCGATTCGGCCGAGATGCCGGCGCCCGTGAGGATGACGATCCGATCGAAGGACAAGATCAGGCCCGCGTGCCGCCGACGGTCATCTGGTTCATGCGCAGATGCGGCTGGCCGACGCCAACCGGCACGCCCTGGCCGGCCTTGCCGCACATGCCGATGCCGGGATCGAGCTTCATGTCGTTGCCGACCATGGAGATGCGATGCATGGCGTCCGGCCCGTTGCCGATCAGCATGGCGCCCTTGATCGGCTGGGTCACCTTGCCGTCCTCGATCATGTAGGCCTCGGTGCAGCCGAACACGAACTTGCCGGAGGTGATGTCGACCTGGCCGCCGCCGAAGGACACCGCGTAGATGCCGTTCTTGACCGAGGCGATGATCTCTTCCGGGGGCATGTCGCCACCGGTCATGTAGGTGTTGGTCATTCGCGGCATGGGCTGGTGCGCATAGGATTCGCGCCGGCCGTTGCCGGTGGCGGCGACGCCCATCAGGCGAGCGTTCTGCCGGTCCTGCATGTAGCCGACGAGCTTGCCATCCTCGATCAGCACGTTGCGTGCGCTGGGGGTGCCTTCGTCGTCGACGGTGAGCGAGCCGCGCCGCTCCGCTATGGTGCCGTCATCGACCACGGTGACGCCCTTGGCGGCCACCTGCTGGCCCATCAGGCCGGCAAAGGCCGAAGTCTTCTTGCGGTTGAAGTCGCCTTCCAGCCCGTGGCCGACGGCCTCATGCAGCATCACGCCCGGCCAGCCGCTGGAGAGCACGATGTCGAACGTGCCGGCCGGCGCCGGGATCGCCGCCAGATTGACGAGCGCCTGGCGCAGCGCCTCGTCGGCTGCGAACTGCCAGTTGTCTTCGGTCAGGAAGTCGCCAAAGCCCTTGCGGCCGCCCATGCCGTAGGAACCGGTTTCCTGGCGGTCGCCTTCGCCGACGACGACGGCGACGTTGATCCGCACCAGCGGGCGCACGTCGCGCACCATCTGGCCGTCGGCACGCACGATCTCGACATGCTGCCAGGATGAGACGAGCGAAGCGGTGACCTGCCGCACGCGCGGGTCTTTGGCACGCAGCCAGCCGTCGATCTCCTGCAGCAGCTTGGCCTTCACCTCGAAGCTGGGGGAGGGGATCGGGTTTTCCTCGCCGTAGAGATGGCGGTTGGTGCGCGATGGCGCCGCCGCCAGCGTGCCGGAATATCCGCCCTTAACGGCCGATACGGCATCGGCCGCGCGGCGCAGCGAGGCTTCGGACAGTTCGCTGGAATGGGCGTAGCCGCTCGCTTCACCAGCTACCGCGCGCAGGCCAAAACCCTGGTCGGTGTTGAAGTTGGCCGTCTTCAGACGGCCGTTGTCGAACATCAGCGACTCGCTCTCGCTATATTCGAGGAAGAGTTCGCCGTCGTCCGCACCGCTGATCGTATCGGCGACGATGCGGCGGATCTGATCTTCGGAAGTGTCGAATTGGCCGAGAAGGCTGTTCATGGCGGGGTCGCCTCGTTTGAAAAGAGTGTCGATCCCCGATGTAGGCGCGCCAACGCCATTCGGCAATGCGCCAATGATCTGCAATGGCGCGCAGCTGGGAAGCCAAAAGCTGGCTTTGGGCTCGCCGAGCTTACGCGGTAGCGATCAGGGGAGGGCGGCAAAGCCGTCCGCGAACCCCTTGAGGTCGACCGGGATGCCGATGCCTTCCTCCGGCGTCTGGAAGACGATGAAGGTGGCCGCGGTGCCGGACTTCAGCGTGTCGAGCAGCGGCTTCTCGAGGATGACCTCGGCATAGCAGCCGTCGCCGAAGCAGCGGACGAAATAGGCGCGGCCGATGTCCTTGCCGTCGACATTGAGACCAAGCCCGTTGGGCAGGAGCACGCCGAGCGGCGCCAGCACGCGCAGGATTTCCGCCTTGTTGTCGGCAGTGCGCAGCACGACGACCGAAAGGCCGATCTCGGGCCGGTCCTCGGCAATGACGTTCTGCATCATCACGCACTGCTCGGCGGTGGCGCCGGCGGGCGTATCGCAAATGATAGACCAGGCGCCGTGAGTCGAGCGCACCGTGCCGCCTTGCGGCTTGGGAGCCTGGGCCTGCGGCTGGGCAGTCTGCTGCGATTGCGGGGCCGGCTGCTGCTGCGCAGCGGCTGGAACGATCGAACCAGCCAACGCGGCGAGGAAGACGACCTTCGCCAGGGTTCCCGAAAGTCGAGAGGTCATGATGGCTCCATTGCGAATCACGGCGAGACGACTCGTGACAATTGAAACTATACGGCAAGAAGATGGCCGGACTAGCCATAGCGCCGCTTGCCGTGACTTTCCAAGAAAATTCGCCCGAAATACGACGTAACTGCCCCTTATAGCGGTGGAATGCGCGTTCGGGCACTGGTTCGCGGCGACCTTAAACAATAAAGAAAGCGCCAAAGTGTGGCTCAGGCTGCCTTGCGCGCAAAAATGCCGCACGGGTTCTCGTGCTCCTTCCTTGCGGTCGGAAAGAGAGTATGGTTTGAACCAGCGCTAGGGTCACCGGGATTCCCGTCCCGGTGCGATTTATCATTCGTGCGAACTGGACGCACGAAATTGGGAGACAAAGAGGGCGATGAGAAAAATCCTTGCAAGTGCTGGTGCTGCGGCAGCCTTTTTCGCCAGCGCCGCAGCATATGCGGCACAGCCGACGCCGTGGCAGACCGCGTTCCAGCCTGCTGCCACCGGCATCATGGAGCAGATTACCTGGTTCGAGCACTACACGCTTTGGTTCTTGATACCGATCACGATCCTGGTGCTGCTGCTGCTGGCTTACTGCATCCTGCGCTTCCGTGCCGCTGCGAACCCGGTTCCGTCGCGGACCAGCCACAACACGCTGATCGAAGTGATCTGGACGGTCGGGCCGGTCGTTGTCCTGCTGTTCCTCGCCGTTCCTTCCTTCCAGCTCCTCACCGCGCAGTATTCGCCGCCGGAAGAGGCCAAGGTCACCGTCAAGGCGACCGCCAACCAGTGGAACTGGGATTACGAATACCAGGTCGCCGAGCCGTTCTCTTTTAACTCGGCTATTCTTGAGGATGGCGATCGTGCCGCCGCCGGCAAGGAAGATCGCGCTGTCTATCCGCGGCTCCTGGCTGTCGATCATGAGGTTGTAGTTCCGATCAATACGGTCGTTCGCGTTCTTGTCACTGCCAGCGACGTGATCCACTCCTTCGCCGTGCCGGCTTTCGGCATCAAGATGGACGCCGTTCCGGGCCGTACCAACGAGACCTGGTTCAAGGCCAACAAGGAAGGCCTGTACTACGGCCAGTGCTCGCAGCTCTGCGGCAAGGACCACGCTTACATGCCCATCGCCGTTCGCGTCGTGAACGAGCAGCAGTATGAGACCTGGGCCGCTGCGGCCAAGTCCGACCTGGATGGCGCCAACAAGGCGCTGATGGCTCAAATTGAAACCGCCAACAAGGTGGCGGTCGCCGGCAACTGATGCCGCGGCCGAAACGAATTTAGGAATGGAGCGGAACATGGCAGGCGCTGCAGTTCACGACGACCACGATCACAAGCCGCGCGGCTTGGTTCGTTGGCTCTTTTCGACCAACCATAAAGATATCGGCACGCTGTATCTGATCTTCGCGATCATTGCCGGCCTCATCGGCGGCTTCCTGTCCGTCATGATCCGCTGGGAGCTTGCGGAGCCGGGCATTCAGATTTTCAGCGGCCTGGCCGAAATGGTCTACGGCGTTGGCGGCGATGCGTCCATCGACGCCGGCAAGAGCATGTACAATGCCTTCAGTACCGCTCACGGCCTGGTCATGATCTTCTTCATGGTCATGCCGGCGCTGATCGGCGGCTTCGCCAACTGGATGGTGCCGCTCATGATCGGTGCGCCTGACATGGCGTTCCCGCGCATGAACAACATCTCCTTCTGGCTGCTTCCGCCGGCCCTCATCCTGCTGATCATGTCGATGTTCATGCCGAGCGCTCCGGGCGCCCATGGCGTTGGCGGCGGCTGGACGATGTATCCGCCGCTGGCTACCTCCGGCCAGCCTGGACCGGCCGTCGACCTGGCGATCCTGTCGCTGCACATCGCCGGCGCTTCGTCGATCCTCGGTGCGATCAACTTCATCACCACGATCTTCAACATGCGCGCTCCGGGCATGACGCTGCACAAGATGCCGCTGTTTGCCTGGTCGGTGCTGATCACCGCCTTCCTGCTGCTGCTTTCGCTGCCGGTTCTGGCTGGTGGCATCACCATGCTGCTGACCGACCGCAACTTCGGCACGACCTTCTTCGCGCCTGAAGGCGGCGGCGACCCGATCCTGTTCCAGCACCTGTTCTGGTTCTTCGGTCACCCGGAAGTGTACATCCTGATCCTGCCGGGCTTCGGCATTGTCAGCCACATCGTCTCGACCTTCTCGCGCAAGCCGATCTTCGGTTACCTCGGCATGGCTTACGCCATGGTCGCCATCGGCGCCGTCGGCTTTGTCGTGTGGGCTCACCACATGTACACCACCGGCCTGTCGCTCGACACGCAGCGCTACTTCGTGTTCGCCACGATGGTCATCGCTGTTCCGACCGGCGTGAAGATCTTCTCGTGGATCGCCACGATGTGGGGCGGCTCGATCTCCTTCAAGACCCCGATGATCTGGGCGGTTGGCTTCATCTTCCTGTTCACCATCGGCGGCGTCACGGGCGTCCAGCTGGCCAATGCCGGTCTCGACCGCTCGCTGCACGACACCTACTACGTGATCGCCCACTTCCACTACGTGCTGTCGCTGGGTGCGGTGTTCGCGATCTTCGCGGCCTGGTACTACTGGTTCCCGAAGATGACCGGCTACATGTACTCGCCGTTTATCGCCAACACCCACTTCTGGGTCATGTTCATCGGCGTCAACCTGATCTTCTTCCCCCAGCACTTCCTGGGTCTCGCAGGCATGCCGCGCCGCTACATCGACTATCCCGATGCATTCGCCGGCTGGAACTACGTCTCGTCGATCGGCTCGTACATCTCGGCCGTCAGCGTGCTGATCTTCCTCTACGGCGTCTTCGAGGCCTTCTCGAAGAAGCGCGTTGCCGGTGCCAGCCCGTGGGGTGAGGGTGCGACGACGCTGGAATGGCAGCTGCCTTCGCCGCCGCCGTTCCACCAGTGGGAACAGCTCCCGCGCATCAAGTAACGATGCGCTGAACAAACATCGAAACCGCCGCCCGTCGGCGGTTTCGGCCAAACCGAGAGAGTGGACTGCGTAGGCATGGCCCTGGTTGAAAAGAACACATTGGACGAAGGCGGCTTCCGCATGTCGGAAGCGACCGCCGGTGACTTCATCGCGCTCTTGAAGCCGCGGGTGATGTCGCTCGTCGTGTTCACGGCCTTCGTCGGCCTCGCAGCTGCTCCGGTATCGCTCAATCCTTTCATCGCCGTCGTTGCCATCCTGGCGATCGCCATCGGGGCCGGTGCCTCGGGCGCGCTGAACATGTGGTACGACGCCGATATCGACGCGGTGATGACCCGCACGGCCAAGCGGCCGGTGCCGTCCGGCCGCGTTCAGCCGGGCGAAGCGCTGGTCTTCGGCCTGATCCTTTCGGTGCTGTCGGTCATGACGCTCGGCGTGATCGTCAACTGGCTTTCGGCGGCACTGCTCGCCTTCACCATCTTCTTCTATGCCGTGATCTACACGATGTGGCTGAAGCGCTCGACGCCGCAGAACATCGTCATCGGCGGCGCTGCCGGCGCCTTCCCGCCCATGGTGGGCTGGGCTGCCGCCACGGGCAACATCAGCCTGGAAAGCGTCATCCTTTTCCTGATCATCTTCCTGTGGACGCCGCCGCACTTCTGGGCGCTGGCTCTGTTCAAGTCCGGAGACTACGAGCGCGCGGGCATCCCGATGATGCCGAACGTCGCTGGCGAGGCTTCGACGCGCAGGCAGATCTTCGCCTATGCCCTCCTGGTGGCGCCGGTCGGCGTGCTGCCCTGGGTTCTGGGCTTCACCACCATGTTCTACGGCGTGGTTTCGGTCGCGCTCGGCGTCGGCTTCGTCTGGTATGCCTGGAAGGTTCTGCGCATGCCCGACAGCGACCGCGCCATGAAGCCCGCCAAGGCGCTGTTCGGCTATTCGCTGCTCTACCTGTTCGTCATTTTCGCGGCCTATCTGGCCGACAGTGTCGTAGAGCGCCTGCTCGCGGTATCAGGAGTATGACCATGCAAGACCTTGAGATGGTGACCCTCACCGAAAGCCAGAAGAAGGCACGCCGCAGCCGGTCGATCGCGATCGGCCTCGGCCTCGCCCTGCTGGTCGTCATCTTCTACGTCGCGACGATCATCAAGTTCGCGCCGTCCACCTTCTTCCACCACGCGGTGTGACGTTCGCATGAGTGGTGAAACCCCAATGAGCAGCACCAAGTCCGAGCGATCCAACAAGGTCGTCGCCGGCGTCTGCGTGGCCTTCGTTGCCGGCATGGTCGGCATGGCCTATGCGGCGGTGCCTCTCTACGCGATGTTCTGCAAGGTCACGGGCTATGGCGGCACCACGCAGCGTGTCGATCAGTACTCCGACCGCGTGCTCGACCAGAAGGTGACGATCCGCTTCAACGCCAACACGTCCGGCGGCTTGCCGTGGGACTTCAAGCCGGTGGCGCGCGACATCACCATCAAGATCGGCGAGACCGCGCAGGCGCACTACACGGCGACCAACCATTTCGACAAGCCGACTTACGGGCGCGCGACGTTCAACGTCACGCCGGATCTGGCCGGCGCCTATTTCAACAAGGTGGAGTGCTTCTGCTTCACCGACACGACCTTGAAGCCGGGCGAAACGCTCGACATGCCGGTGGTCTTCTATGTCGACCCCGACATCGTCAACGTTCCGGAACTGAAGGACGTGAAGACGATCACTCTTTCCTACACTTTCTTCCCTATTGAGGGGGCAAAGCCGGTGGCCAACGCGCCGCAGGCCGGAGACCTCAAGACTAATGAAAAAACCGACGGAAACCTCGGGGGCTGATATGGCTGACGCGCATTCGAAACCAAAACACGATTATCACATCATAGATCCAAGCCCCTGGCCCATTCTGGCTTCGCTCGGCGCTCTCGTCATGGCGATCGGCGGCGTGGCTTGGATGCAGTACATGAAGCAGGGCAACTTCCCCTTCTTCGGCATCAACCTGGCTAACGCTCACTATTTCATCTTCGCTGTCGGCACGCTGATCGTGCTCTACACGATGTATGCCTGGTGGTCGGACACCATTAAGGAAGCCCATGAGGGCCACCACACGCGCGTCGTGTCGCTGCACCTGCGCTACGGCATGATCATGTTCATCGCCTCCGAGGTGATGTTCTTCGTGGCCTGGTTCTGGGCCTTCTTCGACGCCAGCCTGTTCCCGGGCGAAGTGCAGCAGTATGCGCGCACCGCGTTCACCGGTGGCGTGTGGCCGCCGAAGGGCATCGAGGTCCTGAACCCCTGGCACCTGCCGCTCTACAACACCATCATCCTGCTGCTGTCGGGTACCACGATCACCTGGGCGCACCATGCGATCCTGCACAACGACCGCAAGGGCCTGATCAACGGCCTGGCGCTGACGGTTGGCCTCGGCATCCTGTTCAGCTTCGTGCAGGCCTTCGAGTACATGCATGCTCCGTTCGGCTTCAAGGACTCGATCTACGGCGCGACCTTCTTCATGGCGACCGGCTTCCACGGCTTCCACGTCATCATCGGCACGATCTTCCTGCTCGTCTGCCTGATCCGTGCGATGAAGGGCGACTTCACGCCGAAGCAGCACTTCGGTCTCGAGGCCGCTGCCTGGTACTGGCACTTCGTCGACGTGGTGTGGCTGTTCCTCTTCACCAGCATCTACGTCTGGGCATCGTTCGGTGCGACGATTGCTGGCACCGACTGATCAGCAATGATCTGCTAGAAATGAAAGCGGCCGTGGCAACACGGCCGCTTTGTCTTTTTCAGGAACAGGTAAAGCACCGAGATGGAGAAACAGGCATGACCCAGCCCGCACACGAAGACCAGGCGATCTGGCCGCCGGTGGACCCGATCTCCGCTGGGCTCCGCGGCCGTTGCCCGCGCTGCGGCGAGGGGCGCCTGTTCTCCAACTTCCTGACGGTGGCGCCCCGCTGCGGCACCTGCCGGCTCGATTATTCCTTCGCCGATGCAGGCGACGGACCGGCGGTCTTCGTGATTCTCATCATCGGCTTCATCGTCGTCGGCCTGGCGCTGTGGATGGAGGTTACGGTGAATCCGCCGCTGTGGGTGCACTTCCTGCTCTGGATCCCGCTGACCCTGGTACTGAGCCTGACGGCGCTGCGCCTCATCAAGGGCGTGCTGATCACGCTGCAGTATCGCAACAAGGCCGCCGAAGGCAGGCTGGACCGTCCGCAATGAGCGAGAATGCGCAAACCTCCGGACGCGCCAGCGGCAAGGCGCGCTGGCTGGCTTTGGTGCTCGGCCTTGTCGCGTTTGTCGTCCTGCTCGGACTCGGCACCTGGCAAGTCGAGCGCCTGCAGTGGAAGGAGGCGCTGATCGCCACCATCGAACAGCGCGTCCATGCCGCGCCGGAGCCGCTTTCCGAGACCGAGGCGAGGTTTGCGCAGACCGGCGACGTCGACTACTGGCCGACGACGGTGACGGGCAGCTTCCTGCATTCCGGCGAACGCCACTTCTTCGCAACTTACGAAGGCGAGGCGGGCTACTTCATCTATACGCCACTGCGGCTTGCGGACGGCCGCTTCGTGCTCGTCAATCGCGGCTTCGTGCCCGACCATCTGAAGGACCCGGCCAAGCGGCCGCAGGGCCAGGTCGAGGGCGAAGTGACGGTAAACGGGCTTGCCCGCAATCCCCTGGCCGAAAAGCCGTCCACGCTGGTTCCGGACAACGAGCCGGCAAAGAACCTCTTCTTCTGGAAGGACCGCGACGTGATGGCGGCCACCGCCGGCCTGCCGGCAGGCGCGGTTGTGCTGCCCTTCTTCATCGACGCGGACAAGACGCCGAATCCGGGTGGCCTGCCCGTTGGCGGCGTCACCATCATCGATTTGCCGAACAACCACCTGCAATATGCCATGACCTGGTATGGGCTGGCGGGGGCGCTTGCAGGTGTGCTCGGCGCCTGGCTGTGGCGGTCGCGGCGCGCTGCCGATTGAGCGAACCGCCGGCACCCTTGACAGGAGAGGGGTGCAGGCATCATTTCGGCACGAGAACGAAGACCGGACATCATGCCTGACATTTCATCCAAGCCGCCCCTGACGCTCCGGCTCTGCCAGCCGCGCGGTTTCTGCGCCGGCGTTGACCGCGCCATCCAGATCGTGGTGCTGGCGCTGAAGAAATACGGCGCGCCGGTCTATGTGCGCCACGAGATCGTGCACAACCGCTACGTCGTCGAGGGGCTGCAGAATCTCGGCGCGGTGTTCATCGAGGAGCTCGACGAGATCCCCGACGAGCATCACGACTGTCCAGTGGTCTTCTCCGCCCATGGCGTGCCGAAATCGGTTCCGGCGGATGCCCAGGCGCGCAATCTCTTCTATCTCGACGCGACGTGCCCGCTGGTGTCCAAGGTGCACAAGCAGGCGATGCGTCATCAGCGGCTCGGCCGCCACATCCTGCTGATCGGCCATGCCGGCCACCCGGAGGTGATCGGCACGATGGGCCAGCTGCCGGAAGGCGCCGTCACGCTGATCGAGACCGAGGCCGATGTCGCCGCCTTCCAGCCGCAAGATCCCGAAGCGCTGGGCTTCGTCACCCAGACCACTTTGTCTGTAGAGGACACGGCGGGGCTGATCCGCGCGCTGCAGGCGCGCTTCCCGGCCATCATGGCGCCGTCAGCCGAATCGATCTGCTATGCCACCACCAACCGCCAGGAGGCGGTGAAGGAAACGGCAGCCGGCGCGGACCTATTCCTGGTCGTCGGTGCGCCCAACTCGTCCAATTCCAAGCGTCTCGTGGAAGTCGCCGAACGGGCCGGCGCGAAAATGTCGCTTCTCGTGCAGCGCGCCTCAGAGATTCCATGGGATGACATCGGCCAAATTTCGACGCTTGGGCTGTCGGCGGGGGCATCCGCGCCGGAGATCATCGTCGACGAGATCATCGACGCCTTTCGCGCGCGCTTCGACGTGACGGTCGATCTCGCGGTCACGGCAACGGAAACGGAGAATTTCCCGGTCATGAGCGCGCTGCGCGATGTAGAGCTTACGGCATCCGACATGGCATTTGTGAACGGGACCGTGTGATGGCGGTCTATACGGACGTTTCCGAGAGCCAGCTCGGAGCCTTTCTGCAGGAATATTCGATCGGCCAGCTTCTGTCCTACAAGGGCATCGCCGAAGGTTCGGAGAATTCCAACTTCCTGCTGCACACCACCACCGGCTCCTACATCCTGACGCTCTATGAAAAGCGGGTCGACAAAAGCGATCTGCCGTTCTTCCTCGGGCTGATGGAGCATCTGGCCAAGAAGGGCATTTCCTGCCCGCTGCCGGTGCACCGGCGCGACGGTAACGTGACAGGCCCGCTGGCCGACCGCACGGCGGCAATCATCACCTTCCTGGAAGGCATGTGGATGCGCAAGCCGACTGCCATCCATTGCCGCGAGGTGGGCAAGTCGCTGGCGGCACTGCATCTTGCTGGCGCGGATTTTCCGATGTCGCGCCCCAATGCGCTTGACATCACCGGCTGGCGCAAGCTGTGGGACGGCTCGCGCGACCGCGCCGACGAGGTCGAGCCGGGGCTCGCGGCTGAGGTCGATGCCGATTTCGCCGAATTCGAGCGCGGCTGGCCGACGGATTTGCCCTCGGGCATCATTCATGCCGACCTCTTTCCCGACAACGTCTTCTTCCTCGGCAACGAGCTGTCGGGGCTGATCGACTTCTACTTCGCCTGCGACGACATCTACGCCTACGACCTGGCGACCTGCCTGAACGCGTGGTGCTTCGAGAAGGACAATTCCTTCAACCTCACCAAGGGCACGGCCATGCTCGATGCCTACCAGTCGGTGCGGCCGCTGAGCGAGGCCGAGAAGCAGGCGATGCCGATCCTGGCGCGCGGCTCGGCCCTGCGCTTCATGCTGACCCGCCTCTACGACTGGCTGACCATTCCCGATGGCGCACTGGTGCAGAAGCGCGACCCGATGGAGTTCATCCGCCGAGTGCGATTCCACCGGCAGATCAAATCGGCATCCGAATACGGTTTGAAATGAATAAAGCGGTCGAAATTTTCACTGATGGCGCCTGCTCTGGCAATCCAGGCCCGGGCGGCTGGGGCGCGATTCTGCGCTTCAACGGCGTCACCAAGGAGCTTTCCGGCGGCGAGGCTGCGACCACCAACAATCGCATGGAACTGCTGGCTGCGATTTCGGCGCTGAACGCGCTGAAGGAGCCCTGCGCGGTGGAGCTTCACACCGACAGCAAATATGTGATGGACGGGATCTCCAAGTGGATCCACGGCTGGAAGCGAAATGGCTGGAAGACCGCGGACAAGAAGCCGGTGAAAAACGGCGAGCTGTGGCAGGCGCTGGATGAAGCCAACAGGCGCCACAAGGTCAATTGGCACTGGGTGAAGGGCCATGCCGGCCACCCGGAAAACGAACGCGCCGACGAACTCGCTCGCCTGGGCATGGAGCCGTTCAAGAAAAGATAGCTTGCCCAATCTGAGGGCCGAAAACAAAAAGGCGCGCGTCCGGACGCAGACGCGCGCCTTCTTTATTGAAGCTGCTTTCAGAGCTGTTCGAGCAGCTTGGCCGCACCCGATTCCACGGCCTGGCCGGGCGCGTCCTCGATGTTGAGCGCCGTCACCTTGCCGTCTTCGACGATCATCGAAAAACGCTTGGAGCGGGTGCCGAGCCCGCCGGCGCTGAGATCAAGGTCCAGCCCGGCTGCGCGCACGAAATCACCATTGCCATCGGCCAGGAACAGGATCTTGCCGCCAGCGCCGGTGGCCTGGGCCCAGGCATTCATGACGAAGTGGTCGTTGACGGCCACGACAGCGATAGTGTCGACGCCGCGCGCGGCAATCGCGTCGTGGTTTTCGAGATAGCCCGGCAGGTGGTTGTTGCTGCAGGTCGGGGTGAAGGCGCCCGGCACGCCGAACAGCACAACCTTCTTGCCGGCGAAGACATCGGCCGTGCTGAGGGTCTTGGCGCCTTCGGCGGTCATGGTCTTGAAGGTGGCTTCGGGTAGCTTGTCGCCAACGGAGATTGTCATCGCAGGTCCTCGCACAGTTACGGGTTGTTACCGCAGCGGTAGCGGCTTATCGCGGACTGGGCAATCCTCGAGTTGGCGATGCGGCTTGTTTCAAGACGCAACTCACAGATAGGGCAGAAGACCGCTGACAGCCCCTTTGTCGGTGACCAGTGTGTAGTGCAGGCCGGCATCCGCCGGCTTTGCTGCGGGCCGGTCGAGGACTTCGACGGAAAACAGCGTCTTGCCGTCCTTTTGCTCCAGCTTGGGCGTGGCGAAGGAATAGCCCTCGCCGCCGGCAAGGAAGAACTCGGCCTTCGACGTGTCGCCCGGCGACTTCGCCTCGAACAGGATCGCCTTGTCGTCCTGGCTGACGATCGTCACGCCGAAATCCGGCTGCGCCGCCTTGGGCAGGGCATCGAAGGCGGCCGCGACGCTAGCGGCATCTGCCGCGTTATCAGCCGCGCTGGCGGGGTCCAGCGACAGCTTGGTGTGGACCGGAATGCAGATCGTCTCGCATATGCCGAGGAAGACGTCGGCATTGATCAGCACCGGTTTGCCCGGCGCGCCGACATGGAAGACGATCGGCAGGGCAACCGAGCTGTTATAGCCGGCCCAGACCGAATAGCCGTCGTCATGGCGTTGGGGGGCAGGGAAATTGAGCTCTGCGGCGGTGACGTTCGTGCTGGTTGAACTGTCGAGCTGGGGCGGAACGCCGGCTTCGCCCGGGTCGCGCCAATAGGTCTTCCAGCCCTTGTCGAGGTGGATGTCGAGCATGCCCTTGAGCCGGCCCTGCGCATCCGGCTCGCCGGTGGTGACAAGACGCACGCGGCCGCCCTGCGCCTCGAACCATTGCGTCGAGGACGCGAAGGCGTTTCCGGTGGTTGCGACGAGAAACCCGAGGACTGCGACTGTGGTTTTCTTCATAGGCGCGATTTGACGCCAAAGGCATCGTTTCGCAACTGAAGGATCGCGTCGATTCGCATCATTTTTGCGTGAGCCCGGCGCCTGTGGCACCGCAAATCGTCCAAGGCGTGTCTTTCAAGCCCGCCCAAAAGGAGCTACCCTTTCGGAATGGAAATTCTGCACCAGAAGAAGACAACCGTTAAGCGCGGCTTCCTCGACGACCAGTTCCTGATTGCCATGCCCGGCATGAAGGACGAACGGTTCGCGCGCTCGGTTATCTACATCTGCGCCCACAGCGAAGAGGGCGCCATGGGGCTGATCATCAATCAGAGCCAGCAGCTTCTGTTTCCCGATCTCCTGGTGCAACTGGGCATCCTCGACGAGGAGGAGGCGATCCGCCTGCCGCCGCCGGCGCGCGATTTCATCATCCGCAATGGCGGCCCGGTCGACCGCAGCCGCGGCTTCGTGCTGCACACCGACGACTACAAGGTGGAGTCTTCCCTGGTGATTTCCGACACCATCTGCCTGACGGCGACCATCGACATTCTGCGCGCCATTTCGGCGGGTAAGGGTCCGCGCCAGGCGCTGATGGCGCTGGGTTATGCCGGCTGGGGTGCCGGCCAGCTCGAATACGAAATCGCCGAGAATGGCTGGCTGACCTGCCCGGCACGGCCGGAGCTTCTGTTCGATACCGATATCGAGCGGCAGTACGATCGTATTCTCGCTTCGATCGGCATCGATCTTGCCCATCTCAGCCAGGATTCCGGGCACGCCTGAGCCCGGGACGGCAATCTTTTGTCACTGCAAAACTTCGGCCGTCCTGCGGCGCGATTGGTGTGTGTGAGCGGGGCAGAGGCCGTCAGGCCTCCGCCAGCGGATATTGTTCCTTCAGGAGCTTGAGCACGGCATCCGCCGGGACCGGCGTGCCGAACATGAAGCTCTGAACATATTCGCAACCCATCTGGCGCAACTGCAGCGCGTCGTTCTCGTCGGAAATGCCTTCGGCCACCACCGACATGCCGAGCTCGTGCGCCATGTTGACCATGGAGCGCAGCAGCACGTCGCGCTTTGACGAGGAGTCGTCGAGGAAGCTTTTGTCGATCTTGATCGTGTCGAAGGGGAAGCGCGTCAGGTAGGACAGCGACGAATAGCCGGTGCCGAAATCGTCGAGCGACAAGCCGATGCCGAGTTGCTTGAGGCGGGTCAGCACATGGTTGCTCTGCTCGGGATTGTCCATCACCAGCGATTCGGTCAGCTCCAGGCGGAAGCAGCGCGGCTTGAGATTGGCGCGGGCGATGACCGAGCGCACGTCGCTGACCAGATCGCGGCGGATGAGCTGGCGGCTGGAGAGATTGACCGAAACAGACAGCGGCGCATCGCCGATCAGCTTCTGCCAGCCCGCCAGGTCTTCGGCCGCACGCTCCATGGCAAACAGGCCGAGCTGGACGATGAGGCCGCAATTTTCCGCGACGGGAATAAAGTCGGAAGGCGGGATGAGGCCGCGGCGCGGGTGATCCCAGCGCAGCAACGCCTCGAAGCCGGCAATGCTGCGATCTTCCAGCCGCACGATGGGCTGGTAGGCGAGGCTGAATTCCCCGCGTTCGATGGCTCGGCGCAGGTCCGATTCGATCTGCAGCCGGTCGGTGCCGACCGAGCGAAAAGCGGGGCGGAACGGCTCGATGCGGTCGCCGCCGAAGCGCTTGGCCTGGTGCATGGCCAGCTCGGCGTCCTTCACCATGTCGTCGGCCGAAACCTGCGCCGGCGTCCAAGTGATGAGGCCGATCGAGGCCGTCAGCACGATCTCGCGCTTGGCAAAGGTGATCGGCGCGCCGATGGCCTGCTTCAGCGCGTCGGCGACGGCGGCGATACGGGCGGGGTCCTGTTCGGACAGCAGCATCAGTGCGAACTGGTCGCCGGCAAAGCGCGACAGCGAATCCTTGGGCTTCAGCAGGCGATGCAGACGCCGCGCGATGGTCAGCAGGATCGTGTCGCCGGCCGAGATGCCGAGGCCGTCATTGACCTGCTTGAAGCGGTCGATGTCGATGACGAAGACGGTGGGCCGGATGTTCTCTTCGGTCTTGGCGATCGAGAGCACGGCCTCGAGCCGGTTCATGAACAGCTCGCGATTCGGCAGCCCGGTGAGGTTGTCGTGCACCGCATCGTGCAGCAGCCGTTCCTCGGATTTCTTCTGCTCGGTCACGTCGATCAGCGTACCGACGCAGCGGATGACCTCGCCGTCGGAGCCGACGACGGGGCGGGCGCGCAGCAGGAACCAGTGATAGTGGCCGTCGGCGCCGCGCAGGCGGAAACTCTGCGCCACCCGGCCGCGCCGGTGCTCGAGAACGACGTCGAGCGTGGTGCGGAACGTGTCGCGGTCGTCGACATGCAGAACCGGCAGCCAGTTGCGGGCCGGTCCGCCGAGCGCGTTGGGCTCGAGCCCGAGCTGGAGGCTGACATCGGGGCGCGTCACCACGCGGTCGCGCAGCACGTCCCAGTCGAAGACGATGTCGCCGGAGCCGGCAACCGCCAGCGCCTGGCGTTCGAGATCGCTGAACAGGCCCTGATGCAGCGCACCGCCAGCAAAGGCGTGCTGCATGACGGTGAAGCCGATGAGCAGGATGATGAGGATCAGCCCGCCGCCGAGTGCCGGCTGGACGATATCGTTGGCCAGAACACCGGTGATGGCCATCCACGATCCGCAGAGCCAAAGCAGCACCATGACCCAGCTCGGAATGAGCATGATGGCACGGTCGTAGCCGCGTATGCCGAGAAGCACGATCAGGCCGATGCCGCTGATGGCGGTGGCGGCGAAGGAGAGGCGGGCAATGCCCGAGGCGACGGCCGGATCGATGACCGCGACGCCCGCGATCAGCAACAGGCCGAGAATCCAGGCCAGCGCGCCATAGCTGAAATGCCCGTGCCATCGGTTGAGGTTGAGATAGGCAAACAGGAACACCACGAAGGTGGCGGCAAGGCCGACTTCCGTGCCGGCTCGCCATATCTGCTCATTGCCGGGCGATATCTCGATCACCTTGTTGAGGAAGCCGAAATCGACGCAGATGTAAGCAAGAACGGCCCACGATAGCGCCGCCGTGGCGGGGAACATCGAGGTGCCCTTGACCACGAAGAGAATGGTCAGGAACAGCGCCAGAAGGCCGGCGATGCCGATGACGATACCGCGGAACAGCGTGTAGGAGTTGACCGAGTCCTTATAGGCCTCCGGCTCCCACAGATAGACCTGCGGCAGCCTCGGCGAGGACAGTTCGGCGATGAAGGTGACGACCGAACCGGGATTGAGCGTAACGAGGAACACGTCGGCGTCGGGGCTCGCCTGCTTGTCGAGCGCAAAGCCCTCGCTTGGCGTGATGGCGGAAATGCGGGTAGAGCCGAGATCGGGCCAGAACAGGCCCGAATTCACCAGGCGGAAATGCGGCGCCACGATCAGGCGGTCGATCTGCTGTTCGGTGGTGTTGGCAAGGGCAAAGACGGCCCAGTCGCCGCTGGAACGCTTGTCGTTGGCTTCCACCTCGATGCGCCGCACGATGCCGTCAGGCCCGGGGGCGGTGGAGACCTGAAAATTCTCGCCCTGATTCCGGTAGATCTCGACCGCGCCCGAAAGGTCCAGAGCGACGTCGTCGCGGGATATCTTGATGGGCTCGATGGCGAAGGCGGACGAGGCCGTGGAGAGGCTTATGATCGCCGCGAAAAAAAAGGCCAGCAGGCGTCCGATCCGCAAAAAATGCACCAAATTCAGCCCTTTGTCGTGCCACCGCGCCGATCGTCAGCGATCAAGGCGTAGAGGTGGTGATCCTGCCAGTTCCCATTGATCCTGAGATAGGATCGCAACAGTCCTTCACGCTGAAATCCGGCTTTTTCAAGCACACGAACCGAGCGCTTGTTTCCGGGAATACAGGCCGCCTCGATCCGGTGCAACCTTAGCGTATCGAAGCCGAAATCGGTCAACAAAAGCAATGCCTCGAGCATCAGGCCCTGGCCGGCATAGCGCTGCCCCATCCAGTAGCCGATCTGCCCGGACTGGGCGACGCCGTGACGAATGTTGCCGAGCGTGATGCCGCCGACGAGTCGATTCGTGGCATTCTCGAAAATGAAGAATGCCGCCGCGTTTCCGTTGGCGAAATCTTCGCGGTAGCGACCTAGCCGCTGGCGCCAGGCCGAGCGGTCGAGTTCGTCCGCCGCCCAGCGGGGCTCCCACGGCTCCAGGAATGCGCGGCTTTCGCCGCGCAATGATGCCCATTCGTGGTAGTCGCCGGCTTCAGGTGCACGCAGATAGACGCGCTCGCCCTTCAGCGCCGGTGCATCTCGGCGGAAGAAGGAGAGCGCGAACATGGCTCGTGATCCTAGACAGCCAGCTTGTGCAAGCCGCCATTGCCCTTCGGCAGGGCGTCGCAGATCGACTCATAGGTGGCGAGCGTGCCAATGGGGCCGACCGCGGTGACTGTCGGCTTGGTTGAAAACAGGCGGGAGGAGAGGTCGGTCAGACGGTCGACGGTGAGCGCGCCGAGCCGCTCCATCAACTCCTCCTTGGCGATCGGGCGACCGAAGAGCAGGATCTGCCGCGCAATCTGCGAGGCCCGGCTCGAAGCGCTCTCGGCCGACATGATGAGGCCGGCGCGGTATTGGGCTCTCGCCCTGTCCAGTTCCTCCTGCGAAATCTTCTCGCCACTCTTTTCCAGCTCGGCGATGATGACCGGGACGAGCTTCGAAATATCGGCCTGGCCTGTCGCGGCGTGGACGCCGAACAGGCCGGTGTCGGAAAAGCCCCAGTGGAAGGCATAGACCGAATAGCAAAGGCCGCGCTTTTCGCGCACTTCCTGGAACAGGCGCGAGGACATGCCGCCGCCCAAAATCATCGACAGGATCTGCGAGGCGTAGAAGTCGCGCACATGGTAGGCGCGCCCTTCGAAGCCGAGCACGATCTGCGCGTCCATCAGGTCGCGATGCTCACGGAAATCGCCGCCGACATATTGCGCATATTGCGGCATGAAGCCTTCGGCCTTGGGGCGGAAGCTGCCTAGCCGTCGCTCCACGTCGCGCACGAACACATCGTGCTTGATGTCGCCCGCGGCGACCACGACCATCTGCTCGGCGCCATACTGGCGTTCCATGAAGGAATGCAGCTGCTTGGAGGTGAAGGACTTGACTGTTTCCGGCGTGCCGAGGATCGAGCGGCCGATGGTCTGGTGGCGATAGGCCGTCTCGGTGAAGCGGTCAAAAACCACGTCGTCCGGCGTATCGTGCGCGGCGCCGATCTCCTGGAGAATGACGTGCTGCTCGCGTTCCAGTTCGGACGGATCGAACTTGGACTCGGTCAGGATGTCGGAGAGCAGGTCGAGGCCGAGCGGGACGTCGTCGGCCAGGACGCGGGCGTAGAAAGAGGTGGTTTCCACGCTGGTGGCGGCGTTGATCTCGCCGCCGACATTCTCGATTTCGGAAGCGATCTGGAAGGCGCTTCGCTTGTTGGTTCCCTTGAACGCCATGTGTTCAAGGAGGTGGGCCATCCCATGCTCGTCGTCGCGCTCGTTGCGGGCCCCGGATTTGACCCACACCCCCATTGCGACGGATTCGATACTTGGAAGGGTCTCTGTGGCTACCGTCAGGCCGTTCGACAGACGGCTTACCTCAACACCCATAAAATTCTTACTCCCTAACGCGCCGCCCGCGCATGGCGGCCTATGTAATCTTCCACCATTTCGAGCGTGGAGGGAAGTATCGTGAACCTTTCCTCGCGTTCCATCAACCCCTCCAACCATGCCGGAAGTCCGGGAGTTACTCCGCAGGCTTCTTCCACGGCGGCCGGGAACTTGGCCGGATGGGCGGTCGACAGAACGATCATCGGCACGTCACCCGCATGCTGGCGGGCGACATGCATGGCGGTGGCCGTGTGCGGGTCGAGCAGGTAGGAACTTGCCTTCAGCGTCTCGCGGATGGTCTCGGCCGTCTCGGCCATGCTGGCTCGGCCGGCGTCGAACTCGGCGCGGATCTTTTCCAGCGCCGGAGCCTCGATCGTGAAGGCGCCGGACTGCTTGAGTCCCGCCATGTAGCGGCGCACCGCGCCGGCATCGCGGCCGGTGGCTTCAAACAGCAGCCGCTCGAAATTCGACGACACCTGGATGTCCATCGAGGGCGAGGTGGTCGCCACCACACCCGTGGTGCGGTACTCGCCGGTCGCCAGCGTGCGCGCGAGGATGTCGTTGTCGTTGGTGGCGATGATCAGGCGTTCGATCGGCAGGCCCATGCGCTTGGCAGCGTAGCCGGCGAAGATGTCGCCGAAATTGCCGGTTGGCACCGTGAAGGACACCGGGCGGTCCGGTGCGCCGAGCGAGATCGCCGAGGAGAAGTAGTAGACGATCTGGGCCATGATGCGCGCCCAGTTGATCGAGTTGACGCCCGACAGCGAGACGCGATCACGGAAGGCATGGTCGTTGAACATGTCCTTCACTAGGCCCTGGCAGTCGTCGAAATTGCCTTCGACGGCCAACGCATGGACGTTGCTGGCGGTGTGTGTCGTCATCTGGCGCTGCTGCACCGGCGAGACGCGGCCATGCGGGAACAGCACGAACATGTCGGTGCGGTCGCGGCCGGCAAAGGCGTCGATGGCAGCGCCCCCGGTGTCGCCGGAGGTGGCGGCGGTGATGGTGGCGCGCTGCCCGCGCTCGGCCAGAACATGGTCCATCAGCCGCGCCAGCATCTGCATGGCCACGTCCTTGAAGGCCAGCGTCGGGCCATGGAAGAGTTCAAGCACGAAGATGTTGGAGCCGGTCTGCACCACCGGGCACACGGCTTCGTGGCGGAAGGTGGCATAGGCTTCGCGAGCGATGCGCTCGAAGGCGGGCGCTGCGATCTCGCCGCCGAGGAAGGGAGTCAGCAGTCGGATGGCGAGGTCGGGGTAGGGGAGACCGCGCATCGAGCGGATTTCCGCTGCGCTGAACTGCGGCCATTCGCTTGGGATGTAGAGGCCGCCGTCGCGTGCCAATCCGGTTAGAACCGCGTCGGAAAAGCCTAGTGCGGGAGCGTCCCCGCGAGTGCTGACATAGTTCATCGTCATTCGTCTGTCCTGGCGCGATCTGCCTCGTCAAAAGCAGATCGTTGAAAACTGCGTCCCGTCAGTCGCATTTTTGCCGCGCGATTGCTATACCAGCCGCAACTTTGCGAGAGGGAAGTTCGGCATATGAAATTTAGGTCGATCCATAGTCGTGTTCTGGCGGGTCTTGCTGTTTCGAGCTTTATGATTGCCGTCGCGGGCTGCCAGTCCGGCGACAGCGGGGGCAAGGAGGCGCAGCCAAAGGTATCCGCAACTGAGCTGAGGGCATATTGCCCGACCGTTTCCCTGCGTGAAGGCACAGCCTTTTTCAACTCCTACGCCAAGGGCGGCCAGGACGATCCGGCCAAGCTGCTCTACCAGGCGTCCATCAGCGACGTCACCCGCAGTTGCAGCCGCGCCGACGGCATGCTGACGTTGAACGTCGCGGTTGCCGGCAAGGTGGTGTCGGGCCCGGCCGGCGGCCCGGGCAAGGTGGCCTTGCCGATCCGTGTCGTGGTGGTTCGCGGCCAGGAAGTGCTCTATTCGAAGCTTCAGCCGCATGAGATCACCGTTGCCGACCCGGCGGCCGCGACCCAATTCCTCGTCAACGACCAGAACGTGACCTTCCCGATACCGGAAGAAGGCAGCGTCCAGGTCTTTGCCGGCTTCGACGACGGCCCGCAGCCCAAGGCCAAGGGTAAGGGCAAGAAGTAAGCTCTCCTAGGACCTGGAACGCCCTGCCGGTCGGACGACGCGGGCAGGGCGACCGAAGACGCGGATCACGCGTCTTCCGACCATTCCGACAAAGCGGCGACCACGCCGGCAAAATCGGCCCAGCGGCGGATGACGGTTTCCGCGCCCGCCTCAGTCAGCGCGTCGGCGTGGCCGGGGTAGCTGTGCGAAGCGCCGGTGAAGCCGATGGCACGCATGCCGGCCGCACGGGCGCCGGTGACGCCATGCACCGAATCCTCGACAACGAATGTCCGCGACGGATCGGCGCCCAGCGTCTTGGCGGCGTGCAGGAACACGTCCGGGGCCGGCTTGGGCTTCTTCGTCGGCGTGTCGAGCGAGGAGAAGATGCGTCCCGAAAAGAACGGCAGCAGGCGCGTCCTGCCCAGCGTCATTTCCAGCCTTTGGGCGCTGGAGTTCGAGCAGATGCAGTAAGGCACTGGAACGGCGGCCACTGCTTCGTGCGCGCCCTCGATGGCACGGACCTCCGCCTGCAGCCGGTGGTCGACCTGCTTTTCGGCCTGTTCGATGAGCGAGGCCTGGAACGGAATCTGCGACTGCTCCTCGATGCGCAGCATGATGTCCTTGAAGGTCAGGCCGGCATAGGTCTCCGCCAGTTCCTCCGCCTCGATCGGAAAGCCGGCGGCGGTGAGAAGGTCTGCCTCGACGCGGGCGGCGATGATTTCTGAATCGACGAGAACGCCGTCGCAATCGAAGATGACAAGGTCTGGCTGTGTCATGGCAATCCGGGAAATTGGGGGAGGAAATGGCCGCAAGCGGCTTATGTAGGTTCGCTGGGCGGAATACACCATGGGCACCCGATCCGCAAATCCGTGTGCCCATGGCGAATGAATTCAGACGCCGGCTTCACCAAATGTTTACGCTAATCGGTAACCATAACAGGGTGTAAATATTAACGTGTAACCCGGGTGCTTGAATGTCCGCCGTGCGTCTCTCCGCCGACCTTTCTCCCTCGCAGCAAAAAGCCGATTGGCTGGATACGATCCTGAAAGGGGATTGCGTCGCCGCGCTTAACAAGCTGCCCGAGAAGTCGGTCGACGTGATCTTTGCCGACCCGCCCTACAATCTGCAGCTCAACGGCGACCTGCACCGCCCCGACCAGTCCAAGGTCGATGCCGTGGACGATCACTGGGACCAGTTCGACAGCTTTGCGGCCTACGACGCCTTCACCCGCGCCTGGCTGCTGGCGGCGCGCCGCGTGCTGAAGCCGAACGGCACCATCTGGGTGATCGGCTCCTATCACAACATCTTCCGCGTCGGCGCTTCGATGCAGGATCTCGGCTATTGGATCCTCAACGACATCGTCTGGCGCAAGACCAACCCGATGCCGAATTTCCGCGGCCGTCGTTTCCAGAACGCACATGAAACGATGATCTGGGCCTCGCGCGACGCCAATTCCAAGAGCTACACCTTCAACTACGACTCGCTGAAGGCGGCCAATGACGACGTGCAGATGCGCTCGGATTGGCTGTTCCCGATCTGCACCGGCAGCGAGCGCCTGAAGGACGACAACGGCGACAAGCTGCACCCGACGCAGAAGCCCGAAGCGCTGCTGGCCCGCATCATGCTGGCGTCGACCAAGCCGGGCGATGTGGTGCTCGATCCGTTCTTCGGCTCCGGCACGACGGGTGCCGTTGCCAAGCGCCTTGGTCGCCACTTCGTCGGCATTGAGCGCGAGCAGGAATATATCGACGCCGCAAGGGCGCGCATCGATGCCGTCAAGCCGCTGGAAAGCACCACGCTGACGGTGCTGTCGGGCAAGCGCGCCGAGCCGCGCGTCGCCTTCGTGTCGCTGATCGATTCCGGCATGATCAAGCCGGGCGCGACGCTCTACGACGCCAAAAAGCGCTGGGCCGCGACCGTGCGTGCCGACGGCACGCTGGCGATCGGCGAGCAGGCCGGCTCCATCCATCGCATCGGCGCGGCCGTGCAGGGCCTCGACGCCTGCAACGGCTGGACCTTCTGGCACTATGAGCGCAACGGCGGCCTGACCCAGATCGATGAGCTTCGGCGCATCGCGCGCCTCGGTATGGAGCGTGCGGGCGCGTAACCTGCCGCGCCCGAAGCTTCAACTGCTATAGATGAGCCGGCATCCAGTCACCGGCTGATCCCGAAGCGCTCGAGGTCTTCCTCGAGCGTTTTGGCATTTTTCAGTTCGACCTCAGCCTTCGACCGCTACCCGAACGATCTTGCCGCTCCCGTCGATGGTGACGGTTTCAGTGCCTTGCCGGCTGTAGGATGTGCCTGTCTGGGCATTTGTCGCGCGCAGCGTCCATATCGAGCGGGCCATGGTCGCGGACAGGGTTTCCACGGCTTCATCCTCGGCATGCTGGTCGGGATACTGCTCGAAATAGGCCCGGAACGCCGCCATGACGGAGTCGCGGCCGGATACAATTCCCCCGATGCCGCCGGAAGAGTAGACGATGTCCGCCGCGAACATTGCTTCGATCGCGTCGAAATCCAGCGCGTTGATGGCAGCGTGGTATCGCCGAAGGATTTCGGCCGGCTCGATGCCTTGTGTCATCAGGTACTTGCTCCGCTCTCCTTGTGGATGAAGGTCAGGCTCCTACAGGTCGATGCCCATTGAACCCAGCTGCTGCCGGAGCGTTCCCGCGTCGCGAAACAGCACCGCTTGCCAGCCTGCAGCCTTCGCGCCATCCACATTCTTCTGGCTGTCGTCGATAAAGATCGTGGCGGCGGGCTCGAGCCCGAAGGTTGCCGCGTGGAGGTCGTAGATGGCGCGGTCGGGTTTGATCAGGCCGACTTCGCCCGAAACTGTGAGGCCGCGCGGCCTTTCGAGGAACGGGAAGCGCGTGCGCGCCTCGACGAAGGTGTCCCGCGCCCAGTTGGACAGGATGGTCACGTCGTGACCCCTGTCGATCAGCGCTTCCATGATCGCGACGCTGTCGTCATAGGCATGCGGCACCATCTCATGCCAATGGCGGCGGAAGTTGCGAATGTTCTCCTCGTGGTCGGGAAAATCCGCGATCAGCAACGCCTCGGCTTCCTCCCAGGTGCGGCCGCGATCCTGCTCGATGTTCCAGTCATTGGTGCAGACCGTATCGAAGAACCACTTGCGTTCGGCCTCGTCCGGGATCAGCCGGCTGAAGGGCAGGTTCGGATCGTAATGGATCAGCACCTTGCCTACGTCGAACACGATGTGGCGGATTTCGGTCATCTGGGCCTCTTCTGGCTGTTGGAATGGGGCTTGCGAGTCGCGCCGGGTATCGCAGCTTCGATTGCCTTTTTCATGACAGTAGGCAGCGCCTCGCCGTGGAGTGCGTCGGCGGCCGCCCAGAAATGTCCGGACGGTCCGGAATCGCCGGAAACGGTTGCGCGAAAAACCTGCAGTTCGAGCGAAAAATGCGTGAAGACATGGCTGATGCTGCCGGCCATCTGCCAGTCGGCGGGGAAGGGGGCTGCGTCCGCCGTGGTCAGCCCGTCGACGCGGGCAGTCCAGCCGGTCGTGGGCACTTCCGTCATACCACCCAGCAAGCCTTTCTCCGGCCGCTTCCGTAAAAGAATCGCGCCGTCGTCGCGAACCGCCACAAAGGCCGCGCCGCGCCGCGACGGCTTTTCGGCCTTGGGCGCGCGGACCGGGTAGAATTCGGGATCGGCCTGACCGAGAACCTGGCAATCATCGCGCAGCGGGCAGAGCATGCAGCGCGGCCGGCGCGGCGTGCAGATGGTCGCGCCCAGATCCATCATGGCTTGCGCGAAATCGCCGGGGCGCTTCTGCGGCACCAGCGTTTCCAGAAGGCTGCGGATTTCCGCCTTGGCCTCGGGCAATGGCGTGTCGATCATGTAAAGGCGCGTCATGACGCGCTCGACATTGCCGTCCATAACCGCTGCCGGCTGGTCGAAGGCGATCGCCGCAATCGCGGCGGCCGTATAGGGGCCGATGCCGGGCAGGGCACGCAGGCCTGATTCCGTATCGGGAAAGCTGCCGCCGGCTTGTGCCACCGCATTCGCGCAGGCCTTGAGGTTGCGGGCGCGTGAGTAATAGCCGAGCCCGGCCCAGGCCTTCATCACCTCCTCGTTTTCGGCGTTGGCAAGCGCCTCGACAGTTGGCCATTTTTCGAGGAAGGCGCGGAAATAGGGTTTTACCGCCTCGACGGTCGTCTGCTGCAGCATGATTTCCGACAGCCAGACGCGGTAGGGATCGGGGCGCACGCCTGCCGCAAGATCGCGCGGCGCGGTGCGCCAGGGCAACTCACGATGATTGTCGTCGTACCAGGCAAGCAGGTGCTGCGCGATCGTCGCGGGCTTCGCGTCGTTGCTCTTGCGGGATGTGCCTGCTGATGCCATTGATCGCCGGAACCCTATGCGCCTGCCGCGGGCGCGGATTAATCTGGAGAACGCACATGGCAGGGAATGCGCCGTACGGCAATCCCGTTCCGGTGAGCGATCTCGCCACCGAAATTCTCGACCCGGTGCTGCGCAAGCGCGCAGGCATATCGGTTGGGCTGGTCCAATCGTGGGAAGAGATCGTCGGCCCACGCCTTGCGACGATGACCCGGCCTGAAAAGATCCAGTGGCCGCGCAGGATGCACGAGGACGATCCCTTCGAGCCGGCGACGCTGATCGTGGCCTGCGAGGGCATGGCAGCGCTGCATTTGCAGCATGAGACGGGCGAGGTCATCGGCCGCGTCAACGCCTTCCTGGGCTTTACCGCCATCGGGCGGCTGCGCATCGTACAGAAACCTGTCGCCAGCGCCTCTGCGGCACCCAGGCCGCGCCCACGTCAACTGACCGATGCCGAGCGCAAAAAGCTCTCCGGAACGGTGGGCATGATCGAGGATGAAGGTCTTCGCGGCTCACTGGAACGGCTGGGCGCATCCATCATCGGTACAAGACAAAGAAAATCCTGACATTTTTCTCGCGGATTCGTGATTGGCAGCGAAAAATTTGGTAATTGGATTGACGTATCGGATGCCTTAATTCGTGCCAACTCTCGCTTTTGGTTGCTTCGGCATCGCACACTCAAACGGCAGGCAGGTGATTCGCATGACCCGTTCCATTTCACGCAGAACTGTTCTTTCTTCCCTGGCCGCCATTCCGGCTGTCGCGTTGCTTGCCGCTTGCAGCGACAGCACTGGCGCGGTCACCCCGGCCAATGCCGCCGAGGCGCCGCAGCCGCAGGGCACGGTGGACATGGCCAAGCTGCTCCAGCCCGGCGCGCTGCCGGACGAGGTGATGGGCAAGGCCGATGCGCCGGTGACCATCGTCGAATATGCCTCGATGACCTGCAGCCACTGCGCGCATTTCGCCAACACGACCTTCCCCGAGCTGAAGGCCAAATATATCGACACCGGCAAGGTGCGTTACATCCTGCGCGAGTTCCCCTTCGACCCGCGCGCGGAAGCCGCTTTCATGCTTGCCCGCTGCTCCAAGGACAACTACTTCCCGATGGTCGAAGTGCTGTTCAAGCAGCAGGAAAACTGGGCGCCGGTGCAGGATGCCAAGTCCGCGCTCCTTCAAATCGCCAAACTGGCCGGTTTTTCACAGGAGTCCTTCGAGGCCTGCTTGACTGATCAGAAACTTCTGGACGATGTCAGAGCAGTACAGAAGCGTGGTGCCGAAGAATTTGGCGTGGACTCCACCCCGACCTTCTTCATCAATGGGAAAATGTACAAAGGGGCTATGTCTATTGAGGATATGTCGGCGATCATCGACGGCATGCTCTGACGGCTCGGCTAGGCCGGGGCGCTTGCGCTCCGGCACGCCTGCGGTCGCGGGACCGCGCGCATGAAGTTTTCCCGCCTGCGCCTTCTCGGTTTCAAATCCTTCGTCGAACCGGGCGAGTTCGTCATCGAACACGGCCTGACGGGCATCGTCGGGCCGAATGGCTGCGGCAAGTCCAATCTGGTCGAGGCTCTGCGCTGGGTGATGGGCGAAAGCTCATACAAGAACATGCGCGCCTCGGGCATGGACGACGTGATCTTCTCCGGCTCGAACACGCGGCCCGCCCGCAACACCGCCGAAGTCACGCTTTTCCTGGACAATACCGACCGCACTGCGCCGCCGACCTTCAACGACGCCGACGAGCTACAAGTATCGCGCCGCATCGAGCGCGAGGCGGGCTCGGTCTATCGCATCAACGGCAAGGAAGCGCGCGCCAAGGACGTGCAGCTTCTGTTCGCCGACCAGTCGACCGGCGCACGTTCGCCCTCCATGGTGGGGCAGGGACGTATCGGCGAGCTGATCCAGGCCAAGCCGCAGGCACGCCGCGCGCTTCTCGAAGAGGCCGCCGGCATTTCCGGCCTGCACACCCGCCGCCATGAGGCGGAGCTGCGCCTGCGTGCGGCCGAGCAAAACCTCGAGCGTCTCGATGACGTAGTGAGCGAGCTCGAAGGCCAGATCGAAAGCCTGAAGCGGCAGGCGCGGCAGGCTGCGCGCTTCAAGAACCTGTCGGCCGACATCCGCAAGGCCGAGGCCACGCTGCTGCATCTGCGCTGGGTGCAGGCCAAGACGCAGGAAGGCGAAGCACGCTCGGCACTTGCTGTCGCAACGTCGCTTGTGGGCGATCGTGCCGCCGCCCAGATGACCGCCGCCAAGGAGCAGGCCATCGGCGCGCACCGCCTGCCGGAATTGCGCGAGGCCGAGGCCGCCGCCGCCGCGATCTTCCAGCGGCTGACCATCGCCCGCACGCAGATCGAGGAGGAGGCCAATCGCGTCAAGGCGCGGCAGGTCGAGCTCGAACGCCGCCTGCAACAGCTCGACGCTGACATTGCCCGCGAAGAACAGCTTGTCCGCGACAATGCTGACATCCTCTCGCGCCTTGCCGAGGAAGAGGAAACGCTGAAGGCCGAAAACGACGGCGCCGAGGAACGCGAGATCGCGACAAGCGCTGCCTTCGAAGACGCAACTGCCACGCTTCAGCAGAGCGAGGCTGCACTTTCCAGGCTGACCGCCGAACGGGCCGAGGCGGCCGCCTCGCGCACCCAGTTCGAGCGCGCATTGCGCGAGACGGCCGAGCGCCGCGACCGCTTTGCGCGGCAACTGGCCGAAGTCGACCGCGAGGTCTCTGAGATTGCATCGCGCATCGCTGGCCTCGCCGATCCGGCCGAAAAGAAGTTTTTGGCGGACGAAGCCGCCGTTGCTCTTGAAGAGGCTGAACTGGCCGCTGGCGAAGCCGAGCGGATGGTGGCCGAGGCACGTGCCGCCGAGGCCACCGCCCGCCCGCCGCTGCAGCAGGCGCGCGCGGCGCTGGCCGAGATCGAAACCGAGGCGCGCACGCTGGCCAAGATCCTGAATGCGGCGAGCGGCGATCTTTTCCCGGCTGTGCTGGAGCAGATCAGCGTCGATCGCGGTTTTGAGACGGCGCTGGGTGCGGCGCTTGGCGAGGACCTCGACGTGCCGCTCGACCGTGGCGCGCCGGTGCATTGGGGCGACATGGAGCCGATGGTAGGCGACCCCGCCTTGCCGGAGGGGGCTCAAAGCCTCGCCACAGTCGTCCGTGCGCCAAAACAGCTGGCGCGGCGCCTGGCGCAGATCGGCATCGTGGAGCCGAGCGAGGGGCCCCGCCTGCAGGCGCTGCTGGCGCCGGGGCAGCGGCTGGTGAGCCGCGACGGCGCGCTTTGGCGCTGGGACGGCTTTACTGCAAGCGCCGATGCGCCGACCGCCGCCGCGCAGCGTCTTGCCCAGAAGAACCGGCTGGCCGAACTCGACGCCGAGGCGATCGCGGCAGGCGCGAAGGTGCGCGCGGCCGAGCAGGCATTGGCCGATGCGGAGACCGAAATCCGCCGCCGCATCGAGGAAGAGCGCGAGTCGCGGCAGGCCTGGCGCGATGCGCAGCATGCGCTCGACCAGGCGCGTGACGCGCTGGCGAAAGCGGAGAAGGCCGCCGGCGAGCTTTCCAGCCGCCGTGCCGCTCTCGACGAGGCGCGCTCGCGCATCGAGGCGGACCACGAGGAAGCAGCCGCCGCCTATATCGAGGCTGAGGAAATGCTGGCCGACGCGCCGGACCTCAGCGACCTGCAGGCGCGGCTTGACCAGTCGGCCGCGCAAGTTGCACGCGACCGTTCCGCCGTGGCCGACGCGCGCGCCATCCATGATGGGCTGATGCGCGAGGCCGAGGCGCGCACGCGCAGGCTGGACGCCATCGTGGTTGAACGCCGCAACTGGATGCTGCGTGCCGATAACGCCTCCGGCCACATCGCCTCGCTGCATGAGCGGCAGGCCGAGGCCGCAGAAGAGCGCGAGAGGCTGATCGACGCGCCGGACGAAATCGACGAGCGCCGGCGCAGCCTGCTCTCGCAGCTGTCGAAGGCAGAAGCCGAGCGCAAGGAAGTCGCCGACCGGCTGCAGGAGGCCGAAAACAGGCAATCGGTTCTGGACAGGGCTGCGACCGAGGCCATCCAGGGGCTCTCCGAAGCGCGCGAGGCGCGCGGTCGCGCCGAAGAGCGACTGACCGCCGCCGACGACCGGCGCAAGGAGATCGAGGCGCGCATCCATGAAGCGCTCAACACTGCGCCGCATCTCGTCATCCGCCACACCGGGCTCGAAGCCGACGATCCGCTGCCCGATGCGGGCGAGGTCGAGCGGCGGCTGGAGCGCCTGAAGATCGAGCGCGAGCGGCTGGGCGCGGTCAATCTGCGCGCGGAGGAAGAGCAGCGCGAGCTTTCCGAGCGGCACGATGCCATCGTTTCGGAGCGCGACGACGTCATCGAGGCGATCCGCAAGCTTCGCCAGGCGATCCAGAGCCTGAACCGCGAGGGTCGCGAACGCCTGCTTGCCGCCTTCGACAAGGTGAATGTCGAGTTCAAGCGCCTGTTCACGCATCTCTTCGGCGGCGGCACGGCCGAGCTGCAACTGATCGAATCGGACGATCCGCTCGAAGCGGGGCTCGAGATCCTCGCCCGGCCGCCGGGCAAGAAGCCGCAGACGATGACGCTGCTTTCGGGCGGCGAGCAGGCGCTGACGGCCATGGCGCTGATCTTCGCCGTGTTCCTCACCAATCCGGCGCCGATCTGCGTGCTGGACGAGGTGGACGCGCCGCTCGACGACCACAATGTCGAGCGCTTCTGCAACCTGATGGACGAGATGGCGCGCACCACCGAGACGCGCTTTGTCATCATCACGCATAACCCGATCACCATGGCGCGCATGAACCGGCTGTTCGGCGTCACCATGGCCGAGCAGGGCGTCAGCACGCTGGTTTCGGTGGATTTGCAAGCCGCCGAGCGCATGCGCGAGGCAAGCTGAGCCGACGCACGCGGCCATCGGCGATTGAACGGGAAACCCGTTATCCGAAGGGGCCGAGTCTGGCGCCCGGCCGCTGTGGCCACGGGTGCTTTTGTCTGATGTCCACACGGCCGGTGGCATTCCCCTCCTTAGTAACCGCCCTAACTAATCGCTGCCATTGCCGAAAAACCAGCCGTGTCCGCTTCGATAGCTGACGGTCGTCAGCGAAGCAGTTTTGGATCCATTGAGCCGCCAAAGAGGGAGGTCCAACAAGCCAAGCAATCGCGCATTTCGATCGAAATAGGGGTGCCCAGGAGAGGGAGCATGTCTGCCAACCCGAATTGGTGATCTCAATCGAAGGAGCGTGCAATGACTGACAAGCAGGACAAAGGTCGTAGTCCCGAGGCAACCGACTCTGTAGTTAGTCGGCGCAGCGTCTTACTCGGCGGCACGGCGCTCGCGGCGGCATCAGCGATCGGAACCGGAAGCTCAGTCCAGATTGCCCAGGCACAGGAGACGGCCCCGGATGCTTCGGGCAACCGGCGACCCAACATCATTTGCATCATGGGCGACGACATCGGCTGGTTCAACGTCGGTGCCTATCACCGTGGCGTCATGGCTGGCAGGACACCGAACCTGGACCGGATGGCCGATGAAGGCATGATGTTTACCGACTACTATGCCGAGGCGAGCTGCACGGCCGGTCGCGCCAACTTCATCACCGGGGAATTGCCGGTCCGCACCGGCCTCACCACGGTTGGCCAGGCAGGCGCCAAGCTCGGCATACCGGCACAGGCTGTGACCATCGCCACGGCCCTCAAGTCGATGGGCTACAATACCGGGCAGTTCGGTAAGAACCACCTGGGCGACCTCAACGAATTCCTGCCCACCGTCCACGGCTTTGACGAGTTCTTCGGCTATCTCTATCACCTCGACGCGATGGAAGATCCGGCGCACCCGAACTATCCGCCCGAACTCCGCGATACGGTCGGCCCACGCAACATGGTCCACTCCTGGGCAACCGCCACCGACGATCCGACGGTGCAGCCGCGCTGGGGCAAGATCGGCAAGCAGCGCATCGAGGATGCCGGCCCGCTCTATCCCAAGCGGATGGAGACCGTGGATGACGAGATCTTGAAGTTCACGCTCGACTTCATCGACCAGGCCAAGCAGCAGAACAGGCCCTTCTTCATCTGGCTGAACCCGACGCGCATGCATGTCGTGACCCATCTTTCGGAAAAGTACGAGAAGATGCGCACGCCCGAAAACGGCTGGAGCATGGAGGAGGCGGGCATGGCCCAGCTCGACGACATCGTCGGCTCCGTTATGCAGAAGTTGAAGGACGATGGCCTGGACGACAACACGATCGTTGTCTTCACCACCGACAACGGCGCGGAGAATTTCACCTGGCCGGACGGCGGACAGACCCCGTTTGCCGGCGGCAAGGGAATGGGGCTGGAAGGCGGCTTCCGCGTGCCCTGCATCATCCGCTGGCCCGGTAATGTGCCGGCCGGCAAGGTCGAAAACGGGATCGTCTCCGGGCTCGACTGGTTCCCGACCTTCGTGGCCGCGGCAGGAAATCCGAACATCGTGGAGGAGCTCAAAGCCGGCAAGGAAATGGGCGACATGAACTACAAGGTTCATCTCGACGGCTACAACCAGATGGACCTGATTACCGGGAAGGGCCCATCGGCTCGCCACGAGATTTTCTACTTCACGGAAAGCACTCTGAGCGCGGTGCGGATAGACGACTTCAAATACCGCTTCACCGACCAGCCGACCGGCTGGCTTGGCGGCACCGTCAAGCTCGATTGGCCCGTGATAGCCAATCTGCGCCTCGACCCGTTCGAGCGGACCGGCATACCGAGCGGCGACAAGGGCTCGTTGGCCTTCTATAACTACTTCGTCTACCAGTTCTGGCGCTTCCAGTTCGCACAGCAGTAGGTCGCAAGGCTCGCTCAGACCGCGCTCGAATTTCCACCCATGCAGAGAGGCGCAAGCTTCAATCTCGAAGGCGTCAAGGCTCATATCGAGAAGGCAATGAAGTCGCAGGCTGGCGACTGATATCTCTGGACCGGGGCCGGCGGTGCTTTTCGCCGACCGGCCCAAGGCATCACGCATCCACGATGGGGGTGACGATGGACGAAAGCACGAATCTCATTGGCGACGGCGTCACCTCTGGCCAGGCGCCGTTTCCCGACATGGTCTGGATACCCGGCGGCGGGTTCCTGATGGGGTCGGATCGCCATTATCCCGAGGAGGCTCCGGCCCACCGGGTCCGCGTCGACGGTTTCTGGATGGACAGGTTCACCGTCACCAATCGCGAGTTTTCGCGCTTCGTCGATGAAACTGGTTACGTCACGCTGGCCGAAAGGCCGGCCAATCCGGACGACTATCCCGGAGCACTGCCGGGAATGCTCGCGCCATCGTCGACCATATTCGTAAGGCCGTCAGCCCCGGTAGACATGCACAACCATTACAACTGGTGGGTCTATGTGAAGGGTGCGAATTGGCGTCACCCGCGAGGGCCGGCAAGCTCGATCAAGAAGCTGATGGATCATCCCGTCGTGCATGTCGCGTGGGAAGACGTCGAAGCTTACGCGAAGTGGATCGGCAAGGAACTGCCGAGCGAGGCCGAATGGGAGTTTGCAGCGCGAGGCGGCCTGGAGGGCGCCGAATTCGTCTGGGGCGATGAACTGACGCCGGGCGGCAAGCATATGGCCAACACCTGGCAGGGCGAGTTCCCCTATCGCAACACGTTGGAGGATGGCTTCGAATACACTGCCCCGGTCGGTTCGTTCCCGCCCAACCGCTATGGCCTCTATGACATGGCCGGCAATGTCTGGCAGTGGACGGCCGATTGGCATCAGGAGCACGGTCGGATCGACAGCCCCTGCTGCACGGTTCTGAACCCGCGCGGCTCAAGCAGGGAGGCGAGTGTCGACCTGCGGCAGCCCGGCGCCCAGATACCGCGCAAGGTGACCAAGGGCGGCTCGCATCTCTGTGCGCCGAACTATTGCCGCCGTTATCGACCGGCTGCGCGTATGGCCCAGCCGGTCGATACGTCCATTTCGCATCTGGGGTTCAGGTGCATTTCAAGAGGACCCCAGGGTGCTCCTGGTTAAAGGCGTTCCGGACTACTGAGCGCCAATACTTGCCGGGCGCTCCGCTGTGATCGCTGGCGGTGCCCATTTGCCGGTGAGCGCTTCTTGCCTGGGCGCGTAGAGCCGCATGGTCAGGTTGAACGGGCCCTTCGGCGCCGGCAGCCAGTTGGCTTCCTTGTCCTTGCCGGGATTTTCATTCTGGAAGTAGAGATCCAGCGATCCATCGGCATTGTAGGCGAAGGGCATCCAATTGCTGACGGCAAAACGGTTTATCGGGTTCGCGACCTGGAAGCCGTCATTGTCGTAGGCCGTGATCGACCAGAAGGCGTTCACCGGCGGCAGCGTCGCCTTGTCGAAATGGATCGTATATCTGTTGGCTCCGTCGAGCGGCTTGCCCGTGTCGTCGGCAAGGTTCAGCGGATAGATCGCGTCCTCCGGCACGTTTGCGCCGAGGCCGAGCTGAGCCACGATGGCCCGCTTGAGATAGTAATTGCCATAGACGCCCATCGTGTCGGTGTTCAACGACCAGCCATCGACGACCCGTGCCAGCGTCGGCACCTTCCAGGCCATCAGCCGCCGCGCTTCCTTGGGCGCGTTCTGCAATGCGGCGCGAACGACAGGGTCGAGCTTTGCGGCGTCGAAATCCTTGCCGGGCTCGATTCCTATCCGCTTCATCTGCGCGATGATCGGCTGGTCGGTCACGTGGGGCGGGATGGTCTTCAGGAGTTCAGCCGCATAGCCGAAATATTTCTCTGCCTGCATCGTATCGACCTGGGTCTTGGGAGGCGTCTTCATGTCGATATTGGGGTCGACCTTTCCTTCGACCGGCGCGTCTGTCTTGTTCCACTCCGAGAGCGGGGTGATCTTGAAACCGGCCTGAATCTTGTGCACGGCATCATAGTCCGCCGGCCCGTCCGTCTTCGTTCGGCCGATGATCCAGACGATCGGCGTTGGCGCATCGATACGCTGGATGTCCTTGGGCAGCTTGAACTCGTCAATGACTTCGCGCAGGTCGGGTTTCCAGCTCGACGGTGCCACCAGGAAATTGCCTGCCTGGGTGCCGGTGGTTCGCCAGCCGGGTGAGGCGAACACGTTGGACCACATGTCGAGCATCGGCAGCAGATAATAGCGTCCGCCCGTATCGGGCACGGAAACGATCAACGGCTCTTTGGTCAGGTCGAGCCAGGCGACGGAGTAGAGGGTATCGAAATTGGGCCGCACAACCGTCCGCATATCGGCGGCCGGATAGGCCGGCACGTTTGAGAAGGCATTCATCGGCGCTTTGCCGGCTTCCGTTACTTTATCGATATTGGTGGATTGCTGCCGCGTCAGCTCCATGGTGATCAATGGGTAGAAGTAGAGATAGGCGTCGACGGCGATGGCATTCGCCTCGTCTTCGGTGATGCTCTCCTTGGCACCAGCCGGCGCAGCCAGCAGCGAGAATGTGAGGGCCAAGCCAGCAAAAGCAGTACGTCTCATGGCGAGACTCCTTGAGTGTTGGCGTTCTGGTCACGTGCAGAAATGGCGCCCTCCCGCGGCGGGTCAATGGAGCCGCCTGCGCAACTTTCTGATTTGATCGGGGGGCGCGTTGCTCTCGGCTTCGGGTCGAGATGCATCCGGGATAAGCAAGGCCCGCTGCCTCGGTTGAGACAGCGGGCCCGGTAATCCTGGCCACCCAATCGCCTCTTTCGGAATCCCTAAGGGCAGGGTGGCCGGGTTTTCTTGATCAAAGTTGAATAAAGTAGAGAAGGCCACCCAATGAACGGTGCGGGCAGAAAACCTCCGACAAAAATGAAATAGAATACGGCAGCAGGTTAACTTGGGCCAATCAGCCAGTCACGTCGGGGAAAACCGAAGCATGACGGAGGCAATCGGCCCACCTCTTTGCAGTTGAGCCTGACGAGTCGCGACAAAGGGCGGTGCGGCCTTGCCCAGGTTGAACCCGCGACGACAAAAATCTTGAATTGAAAAGGGAGGCTTGGCTGGGGCGCCAGGATTCGAACCTGGGAATGGCGGTACCAAAAACCGCTGCCTTACCGCTTGGCGACGCCCCAAACGCGACCGTCCCGAGTCAGGTCGGTCGCGGCCTTATATTCAGTGTCGGCGAAAAGCACAATCGCGAATGGACCACTTTTGAACAAGTGGGCCTATGCCAAGGCTATTGCCCCCACACAGCCAGTTCGTTGCCGGCCGGGTCGATGAAGTGGAAGCGACGGCCGCCGGGGAAGGGAAAGATCGGCCGCACGATTCTGCCGCCGGCTTCCTCCACCGCCGCAAGGGTCTCCTCCAGATTCTCCGAATAGAGAACCGGCAGCGGCTTTCCCACAGCGCCCGCAGGGTCGGGGTCGAAGCCGCCTTCCAGCCCTTCGTCATAGGCCGAATAGGTCGGGCCGTAGTCGGTGAACGACCACGAAAAGGCGGCGCTGTAGAATGCCTTGACGCTGTCGAGCGTGCCGCCGGTGGCCGGCATTTCGAGATAGTCGAGCTTTCCGGTCTGTTTCATGATGACCCTCTTTGTTCCGCTTATGTTCTATATTGGATGAAGCCGTTGAACAAGTCTTGTTTCCGTTCGTTTTCTTAATCGATTGTAGGGTCGGATAGGGGTGACGCGGCGGTTGCCTTTCGCAGCGCAGCAATTTATCGCTTCGCAACAGAGGGTTGCCGCTGGCCTTTCCGGCGGCCTCTGAGACTGGCGAGGAGCAAGCATGACCAAGTGGGTCTACACCTTTGGGGATGGTGCCGCCGAAGGGCGTGCCGGCGACAGGAATCTTCTCGGCGGCAAAGGTGCAAACCTCGCCGAGATGTGCAGCCTTGGGCTGCCGGTGCCGCCCGGCTTTACGATCACCACCGAGGTCTGCAACGCCTTCTATGCCAATGGCCGCACCTATCCCGATGGGCTGCAGACCGAACTAAGCGAAGCGCTGAACCACATCGGCAGGATCACCGGCCGCGTCTTCGGTGACCCGGAAAAGCTGCTTCTGGTTTCGGTACGCTCTGGCGCCCGCGCCTCGATGCCGGGCATGATGGACACCGTACTCAATCTCGGCCTCAACGACGTGACGGTCGAGGCGCTTGCCGCCGATTCGGGCGACGCGCGCTTTGCCTATGACAGCTACCGCCGATTCATCCAGATGTATTCGGATGTCGTGATGGGGCTCGAGCACGAGGTGTTCGAGGAAATTCTGCAGGAAGAGAAGGCGCGCCTCGGCCACGAACTGGACACCGAACTGTCGGCCGCCGAATGGCAGGAAGTGATTGCGCTCTACAAGGCCAAGGTCGAGGAGGAACTCGGCAAGCCGTTCCCGCAGGACCCCAAGGAGCAGCTGTGGGGCGCCATCGGTGCCGTGTTCTCCAGCTGGATGAACCACCGCGCCATCACCTATCGCCGCCTGCATGATATTCCGGAAAGCTGGGGCACCGCGGTCAATGTTCAGGCCATGGTGTTCGGCAATATGGGCGACACCTCGGCCACGGGCGTTGCCTTCACGCGGAATCCGTCGACGGGCGAGAAGGCGCTCTATGGCGAGTTCCTGGTGAATGCGCAGGGCGAAGACGTGGTGGCGGGCATCCGTACCCCGCAGAACATTACCGAGGCCGCGCGCGTTGCCGCCGGCTCCGACAGGCCGTCACTGCAGAAGCTGATGCCGGAAGCGTTTGCGTCCTTCACGAAGATCTCGGAGCAGCTGGAAAAGCATTACCGCGACATGCAGGACCTCGAATTCACCATCGAGCGCGGTAAGTTGTGGATGCTGCAGACCCGCTCGGGCAAACGCACGGCCAAGGCGGCGCTGAAGATCGCCGTCGACATGGCCGCTGAGGGGCTGATCACCACGGACGAGGCGGTAACCCGCATCGATCCGGCGTCGCTCGACCAGCTGCTGCATCCGACCATCGATCCGAAGGCCGAACGTCACATCATCGCCACGGGCCTGCCGGCCTCGCCGGGCGCCGCCACGGGCGAAATCGTGTTCTCGTCCAATGAGGCCGAGGAGATGCGCGCCATCGGCAAGAAGGTCATCCTGGTGCGTATCGAGACGAGCCCGGAAGACATCCACGGCATGCATGCCGCCGAGGGCATCTTGACCACGCGCGGCGGCATGACCAGCCACGCGGCCGTGGTGGCGCGCGGCATGGGCAAGCCCTGCGTCTCGGGCGCGGGTTCGCTTAGGGTCGACTACAAGGCCGGCACGCTGACTGCGATGGGCAAGACCTTCCACAAGGGCGACGTCATCACCATCGATGGCGGTAACGGCCAGGTGCTGAAAGGCGCGGTACCGATGCTGCAGCCCGAGCTTTCGGGTGATTTCGCCTCGATCATGGAATGGGCTGACAAGATCCGCCGCATGAAGGTGCGCGCCAATGCCGAAACCCCGGCGGATGCGCGCATGGCGCGGTCCTTCGGCGCCGAGGGCATCGGCCTTTGCCGCACCGAGCATATGTTCTTCGAGGACGACCGCATCTTGGCGATGCGCGAAATGATCCTGGCCGATACCGAAAACGGCCGCCGCGCGGCGCTTGCCAAGCTGCTGCCCATGCAGCGTTCGGACTTCGTCGAGCTGTTCGAGATCATGGCTGGCCTGCCGGTCACCATTCGCCTGCTCGATCCGCCGCTGCACGAATTCCTGCCGAAGACCGATCACGAGATCGCCGAGGTCGCTTCCGCGATGGGCGTCTCGCCCGACAAGCTTAGGCAGCGCACCGATCTGCTGCACGAGTTCAACCCGATGCTCGGCCATCGCGGCTGCCGGCTGGCGATATCCTATCCGGAGATCGCCGAGATGCAGGCTCGCGCCATCTTCGAGGCGGCGGTGGAGGCCGGCAAGCAGACCGGCAATCCAGTCGTGCCGGAAATTATGGTGCCGCTGGTGGGGCTCGTGAAGGAGCTCGACTACGTCAAGGCGAGCATCGATGCGGTCGCCAAGAGCGTCATGGAAGAGACCGGCGTGAAGGTGGAATACCTCACCGGCACCATGATCGAGCTGCCGCGCGCGGCGATCCGGGCACATATGATTGCCGAAACGGCGGAGTTCTTCTCATTCGGCACCAACGACCTGACGCAGACCACCTTCGGCATCTCGCGCGACGACGCGGCGTCCTTCCTGGAAACCTATCGTCAGAAGGGCATCATCGATCAGGATCCTTTCGTGTCGCTCGACGTTGAAGGTGTAGGCGAACTGGTGCGCATCGGCGCCGAAAAGGGCAGGTCGACGCGGCCGTCCCTGAAGCTCGGCATCTGTGGCGAGCACGGCGGCGACCCGGCGTCGATCCATTTCTGCGAGGAAGTGGGCCTCGACTACGTCTCCTGCTCCCCCTTCCGGGTTCCGATTGCGCGATTGGCGGCGGCACAGGCCGCGGTCAAAAGGTCGCGCAAGGGCGCATAGTTCAAAGACAGGCGGCGCCTATCCCGATTTTCGCCTTGATGGCGGACTTGGGGATAGGCCCTCGTAAGCCTGGAACTGACTCGCATGCGCCTGATACTGAAATCCATCCTTGCCGCCGGACTGCTCGTCTCGGCGATTCCCGCCGGTCATGCCGTACCGCTGCTGGAGCCTAGCCTTCGCCTCAAACCCCACGAGGATGCTGCCACGCCACGCGTGGCGCTGACGCTCGACGCCTGCGGTGGGCAGACCGATAACCGCATCCTCTCCGCACTGGTCGAGAACCGGATTCCGGCGACGATCTTCGTCACTGGGAAATGGCTGAAGCGCAACGCCGCGGCGCTCGAGATCATGAAGGCGCATCCCGACCTGTTCGAGCTCGAGAACCATGGCGGCCATCACGTTCCGGCCGTCGATACCCCCCGCAAGATCTATGGCATCAGCACCGCCGGCAGCCCCGACGCGGTGACGGCCGAGGTGGAGGAGGGGGCCGAGGCGCTTGCCAAGAACGGCCAGCCGGCGCCGAAATGGTTTCGTGGCGCGACGGCGCAATATAGCCCCTCGGCGATTGCACTGATCCGCAAGCTCGGCTTCAAGATCGCGGGCTATTCGCTCAATGGCGACGGCGGCTCGCTGCTGAGCGCCAGGGAGACCGCGCGGCGCGTGGCGGCCGCCAAGGATGGTGACGTCATCATCGCCCACATCAACCAGCCTACCCATGCGGCCGGCGAGGGCCTGGTAAAGGGGCTGCTGGAGCTCAAGGCCAAGGGCGTCAACTTCGTTCGTCTCGACGATGCCGATGGCGAGGGAACCGACGACACTACCGACTGAGGCGCGGGAATACCGCTATTCGGGCCAGTGGGAATCCAGGTTCTTCGAACTCTTCGGCGTCACGTCGATCCGGACCTTTTGCGGGTAGAAGGCGCCGTGGTTGCGGATGATCTTCATTTCCTCGTAGGGCTCCTCATATGCCCACATGACGTCCTTTTCCGCGTCGCCCGAAGCCGTCACGTTCCAGTGGGAAGCGTAGCCCTTGAAAGGGCAATGGGTGCGCGTGTCGCTTCGTGTCAGGAACTCGAAATAGATATCCTCGAAGGGCACGTAGTAGACCGGCTTGTGGCCCTCCTCGCGCAGCACCCGGGCTGCGGTCGTGGAGGCCAGGACTGCGTCCGCGAAGGTGACGACGACGATGCCGGAAAAGCGTCTGACGCTGATATGATATTGAGGGTTGCGCCGAAAGCCGGGCGAGGAAAGCACTTCTATTGCCATAGCGAAGCTCCTGCGGACGGCTGAAAACGTTCAGGCCCGAACTTCCGTTCCGGGCCTCGTTTCCACAAATCCGTGAAGCCGCGCCGTTGGGTCCTTAGCCAAGCCGACGAAGAAGCTGCCGAGCTTATGCCGATCCGATGAAACGCCGCTCAGGCGGCGTGCGAATAGGCATCCGCGAGATTGGCATAGGCGGCGGCGATGCCGGCGATGGGGCTCTTGCTCTTGGCCGTGGTTTCGACGCTGAGATGGCCGCCGGCGACTGGCATGGTCAGGATCAGGAACTGGCGGCTCTCGCCCTGGCCGACGAAGGCCGCGGCCGCGTAGTGCGGCTCCTTTTCCTGGTCGACGCGCATCTTGAACAGAAGCGTGCCGCCCACGGCGCCCAGCGCGCCACTCACGACCTCTTCGAAAGCCTGATCGGAAACCGGCTCGCCATTGGAAGGCAGCTCGACGGTGTTTTCGGAAGCAATTTCCGCTTCGCCATTTTCGACGGGTTGCGCGCTCATATGGAACCCCTGTCCCTTTGTCTATACGCCCCGCCCGGCTGGAACATTGGCAGCGACAGTGGCCGCAATATGGCGGCAGCCCGGGCTTTTCTAAGCAATTTGGCTAAGTCGCGGTCGTAGCTCGGGGGTAGTGCTGGACAATCCGCCCAATCGTTCCAACAATGCCGAAAACAACAAATGACAAAGGGAGGAACGGAATGCTCGGACTGATGCAGGAATGGCCGCTGCTCTGTCACAAGATACTCGACCACGCCGGAATCCAGCACCCGCACCGTGAGATCGTCTCGCGCTCCGTCGAAGGACCGATCGTTCGCACGACCTATGCCGAGTTGCGCGGCCGCGCGCTGAAGGTGGCGCAGCGCCTGGAAAAGGAGGGTTACAAGCGCGGCGACCGCATCGCCACGCTGGCCTGGAACACAGCGCGCCACATCGAGGCCTGGTATGGCATCATGGGCATTGGCGCGGTCTATCACACGCTCAACCCGCGCCTGTTTCCCGAGCAGATCGTCTGGATCATGAACAACGCCGAGGACAAGGCGCTGTTCGTCGACCTGACCTTCCTGCCGCTGGTGGAAAAGATCGCCGCGCTGGTTCCGACGCTTCGGCAGGTCATCGTCATGACGGACGCGGCGCACATGCCGCAAACCTCGCTACGAAACGCGGTGCCCTATGAGGAATGGCTGGCGGAGGCCGATGGCGACTTCCGCTGGAAGGCGCTCGACGAAAGCGAGGCGGCCGGCATGTGCTACACCTCGGGCACCACCGGGGAGCCGAAGGGCGTCGTCTACAGCCACCGCTCGAACGTGCTGCACGCGATGATGGCCTGCATGCCCGATGCGATGGGTATCTCGTCGCGCGACGTCATCCTGCCGGTCGTGCCGATGTTCCACGCCAACGCCTGGGGCATCGCGCAGAGCGCGCCGATGATCGGCGCCAAGCTGGTGATGCCGGGCGGCCGCATGGATGGCGCCTCCATCTACGAATTGCTGGATACCGAGAAGGTCAGCTTCACGGCCGCAGTGCCGACCGTGTGGCTGATGTTGCTGCAGCATCTGGAGGAGACCGGCAAGAAGCTGCCCTATCTCAAGAAGGTCGTGATCGGCGGCTCGGCCTGCCCGCGCATGATGGCCAAGAAATTCCAGGACAACTACGACGTGGAGGTCGTCCATGCCTGGGGCATGACCGAGATGTCGCCGCTCGGCAGCCTCTGTACGATGAAGCCAGACTATGCCGGGCTCGAAGGCGAAGCCCGGCTCGACATCGAGGAGAAGCAGGGTCATGCGCCCTTCGGCGTCGAGATGATCGTCACCGACGACCACAATCGGCCGCAGCCCTGGGACGGCAAGACATTCGGCCGGCTGAAGGTGAGGGGCCCCGCCGTGGCGCGCGCCTATTATGGCGGGGCAGGCAAGGAGCAGTTCGACGAGGAGGGGTGGTTCGACACGGGAGATGTCGCCCATATCGACCCGAACGGCTATATGCAGATCACCGACCGGGCCAAGGATGTCATCAAGTCGGGCGGCGAGTGGATTTCCACCATCGAGCTCGAAAATCTCGCGGTCAGCCATCCGGATGTCGCGGAAGCTGCCGTCATCGGTGTGCGGCACTCCAAATGGGACGAGCGGCCGCTGCTCGTGGTGGTGCGCAAGCCGGGCCGTGAGCCGGGCAAGGCGGATATCCTTGGCTTCATGAAGGACAAGGTCGCCAAGTGGTGGCTGCCGGATGACGTGGCGTTCGTCGACGAGATACCGCATACGGCCACCGGCAAGATCCAGAAGACCACCTTGCGCAAGCAGTTCAGCGACTACCGGCTTCCGACTGATGAGACGGAGAGGCTGCCGGACCGGGAAACGCTGTAGCCGGAGATAACAGGGCAGCTGCAATAACCTCAAGCCTCTCCCCGGCGGGGAGAGGTCGTCCTGGCTAAACGGAGGGCCGGCTTTCGGATGGCATCACGCTCTATCTACTTGATTGCGCCGCCTTTGTGCGACGCGAGGCGTACCACCTCGCGGCAAAATGCTCTAAGTAGTCGGAGATTGCGGAACCGACGGTAGATTTACATGGCGGCATATCTGGAGGAGCGGACGTCGAAGAGCGCGGTCTGGTCGTGGCGTTTGGCGGCCTTTTCGGCGGTGTTGTTCATCGTAGCCGGGCTCGGCCATCGTCAGGGGTATCTCGAGACGGTGCCTTTTCTCTGGGTCCTCGCCATCGTTGCGGTGCTGGCGGCCGTCGCGTTGCTGCTGGCGGCCTTCGCCCTTCCCTCGGTGTGGAACGACGGTTATCTCGGCGGCAGCGACCTGACCTATGGCGCGATCGTAGCCGTGGTCGTGCTGGTGCCGTTCCTGCTTTCGGGCTATCGCGCCTTCAGCCATCCCGAATTGAACGACATCTCGACGGATTTGGACGATCCGCCCGAGCTGACGATGGCGTTGAAGATGCGCACTCCGGGGATGAACCCGGTGGAAGCTCCGTCGCCGGCGCAGCGCAAGCTGCAGCAAGAAAAATATCCGGACATAACCGGCAGGCGCTACGACCTTTCGCTCGACCGTACGCTGGCGGCGGTCGAAGCAGTCCTGTCGCACACTGACTGGAAGCTCTTCGGCCCGACCCATCATCCCGACGAGGAGGTGGTCACCATCGATGCGCTGGCCTACACCACCTTGTTGGCCTTTCCGGTCGATGTGTCGATACGGATCGTCGACGAGGGTGATACGACCTATGTCGACATGCGTTCGGCTTCGCGCTACGGCCGGCATGACCTTGGCGACAATGCCGCCCGCGTGGCGCAGTTCATGAACGACCTCGATACGGAGGTTGGAAGCGAGACGGGACAGACGCCGCTGCCCGACGCCGAGTGAGGCTAGTGGGCGGGCGCAAAGTGGCCGTCGATTGAAATCTCGCCGTCTACGGTAACCGCGCCGCGTCCGACGAGGTCTTCCAGATGCGCCAGAACCGAAAGGCCAGCAGCGCCATGCAGGCGCGGATCGGTATCCCGGTAGATCGCCGCGACCATTTCGGGAATCGTCCGGTCGCCTGACTTCACCCTTTCCAGAATGGCGCGCTCGCGCATCTTCCTGTGTGCCTTGAGGCCGCGCAGGAATGATCGCGGCTTGGTCACGGCTCCGCCATGGCCGGGCAGGAACAGCCGGTCGTCGCGTTCCAGAAGTCGGTCGAGCGAATCCATATAATCGCTCATGGCGCCGTCCGGCGGCGCGACGATGGACGTGGCCCAGGCCATGACATGGTCGGCCGAAAACAGGATGCCCGTGCCTTCGAGCGCGAAGGCCGCGTGATTGGCGGCGTGGCCGGGCGTCAGAACCGTGGCGATGCGCCAGCTGTCGCCTTCGACGACATCGCCGTCCTTCAGCGCAAGATCTGGCTTGAAATCCACATCGGCGCTGGCGTCGAGCGGGTTGGTTTCGCCGATCCGCAGCGGACGCGCCGGGCGATGAGGCCCTTCCGCAGCTACGATGGCGCCGGTTTCCTGCGCGAGCCGGGCGGCCAGCGGCGAGTGGTCCCGGTGCGTATGGCTGACGAAGATGTGGCTGACAGGACGCCCGGCGATCGCCTTGATGAGCGTTTGGAAATGCGCCTCGTCCTCCGGGCCGGGATCGATCACAGCCAGCGTGTCACGCCCGACTATGTAGCTGTTGGTGCCGAGGAAGGTAAAGGCGCTGGGATTGTTCACCGTCAGCCGGGCAATGCCCTTCGTCACCGGAACGGATTCGCCATAGGCCGGCTCGAACTTGGTGTCGAATTCGATGGACATCGTCGAAACTGCCTTGCCTTCGGTGCGAAACCGCTAAAATTGTTTGCCGCTTAGCATGACAGCCAATATAGGCAAACCCGGCCGGCGCTGATCGGCCAACCTCGATTGAAATGGGGACCACCATGGCAAATTCAATTTCCGCCCGCCCGCTCGTTTCGCTGGCGCTGCCCGAGAGCGGCGCCGCGCGGCTGGCCACGCAAATTTTCCTCGCCGTTTCCGGCACTCTTTCGCTCACTCTGTCCGCCAAGACCAAAGTCGTGCTCGGACCGGTCGACATGTCGCTGCAGACGCTGGCGATCTTCCTGATCTCGGCCGCCTTCGGCATGCGCCTGGCAGTGGCGACGCTGCTTCTCTACATGGCCCAGGGCGCCATGGGCTTCCCGGTCTTCCAGAGCACGCCCGAGAAGGGCATTGGCATCGCCTATATGCTCGGCTCGACCGGCGGCTACCTGGCCGGCTTCGTCGCCATGGCCGCAATCGTCGGCTGGGCGGCGGACCGCGGCTGGGACCGCAGCCCGTTCAAGATGCTCGGCGCCGTGCTGACCGCCGAAGTCGTCATGATGGCCATGGGCTTTGCCTGGCTTGCCGCGCTGATCGGCGTCGAGAAGTCCTGGCAGTTCGGCGTCGTGCCGTTCATCGTGCCCGACCTGATCAAGGTTGCGCTGGCCTCGACGCTGGCGCCGGCGATCTGGGCGCTGCTGCCCAAGCGCTGATCGGCAGCCATTCCGATAGAAAGCCGCGAACCTCGGTTCGCGGCTTTTTTGTTTTTGGGAGAGGCTCCGGAAGGGCCTCCATGTTCACCCGGACAGCACCCGGGAAAATCGAGCGTTCCTTACCGACGAAACAAGTTTCCAAAGAAGTGCCCGGCAGCGCACGCTACGATCGGCAATCCCTGCAAAATTGGTAGCGGGCTCCTTGAGAGGAAGGCCTCTGGCGACGAAAATCTCAGCAACTCAAGACGTTGCCGTCGCCACTTCCGTATCTTCCGAAGGCGTTCCATGCTTGCCAGGCTTTCCCACCTCGACCGGCTCGAAGCCGAGGCGATTCATATCTTTCGCGAGGTGGCGGCGACCTTCAGCAAACCGGTGATGCTCTATTCGGTGGGTAAGGATTCGTCGGTGCTGCTGCATTTGGCGATGAAGGCATTTTATCCGGCCAAGCCGCCGTTCCCGTTCCTGCATGTCGACACGACATGGAAGTTCCGCGAGATGATCGAGTTTCGCGATTCCATGGCCGAGCGGCTGGGCTTCGATCTTCTGGTACACATCAATGAGGACGGCGTGCGAGAGGGCATCAACCCCTTCGACCACGGCTCGAACACACACACACATGTCATGAAGACAGTGGCGCTGCGCCAGGCGCTCGACAAATACGGCTTCGACGCGGCCTTCGGCGGCGCGCGTCGCGATGAGGAGAAGTCTCGCGCCAAGGAGCGCATCTTCTCCTTCCGCAATTCGAGCCACGCCTGGGACCCGAAGAACCAGCGGCCGGAGATGTGGAAGATCTTCAACACGCGCGTGGCGCCGGGCGAGTCGATCCGCGTCTTCCCGCTGTCGAATTGGACCGAGCTCGATATCTGGCAGTACATTTTGCAGGAAGATATCCCCATCGTGCCGCTTTATTTCGCCAAGGAGCGCCCGGTCGTCGAGCGCGACGGCATGCTCATCCTGCGCGATGACGACCGCATGAAGCTCAAGCCGGGCGAGGTGGTGGAAAACCGGCTGGTGCGCTTCAGGACGCTGGGCTGCTACCCGCTGACTGGCGCAATCGAATCCGACGCCACCGATCTGCAGGGCATCGTCAGCGAAATGCTGATCGCGCGCACCTCCGAGCGGCAGGGCCGCCTGATCGACCGCGACGAAGCGGGCTCCATGGAAAAGAAGAAGCGCGAAGGTTATTTCTGATGCGTCCCCTCCTTGCAGAAGACCTCGCCGTCGTCGAAACCGTCGAAGACTATCTGGCCGCCCAGGAACAGAAGTCGCTGCTGCGCTTTCTGACCTGCGGTTCGGTGGATGACGGCAAGTCGACCCTGATCGGTCGGCTGCTTTCCGACACCAAGCAGATATTCGAGGACCAGCTTGCCGCGCTTGAGCGGGATTCGCGCAAGCACGGCACCACGGGCGACGACATCGACTTCGCGCTTCTGGTCGACGGGCTGGAGGCTGAGCGGGAACAGGGCATCACCATTGATGTCGCCTACCGCTTCTTCGCCACGTCCAAGCGCAAGTTCATCGTCGCAGACACGCCGGGCCACGAGCAGTACACGCGCAATATGGCGACCGGCGCCTCGACGGCCGACCTCGCAATCGTGCTGATCGACGCGCGCCAGGGCGTGCTGCGCCAGACCCGCCGCCACTCGATCATCGCCTCGCTGCTCGGCATCCGCCACATTGTGCTGGCGGTGAACAAGATCGACCTCGTCGGTTTCGACCACGCGGTGTTCGAGCGCATCGTTGCCGACTACGCAGCTTTCTCGAAGGGCCTCGGCTTCGCATCCGTGGTGGCGATCCCGATGTCGGCTCGCTATGGCGACAACGTCATGCGCAAGTCGGAGAAGACCGGCTGGTATGCCGGGCCGACGCTGATCGAACATCTCGAAACGGTCGACGCCGAGCAGGATGCGGGGGAAAAAACATTCCGATTCCCGGTCCAGTATGTGAACCGGCCCAATCTCGATTTTCGCGGCTTTGCCGGAACCATTGCTTCGGGCTCGATTGCGGAGGGCGACGAGGTGGTGGTCGCCAAGTCGGGCAAGGCTACGCGGGTCAAGCGTATCGTCGCGCACGGCGGCGATCTGCAGCAGGCCGTGGAAGGGCAGGCGGTGACGCTGGTGCTTGAAGACGAGGTCGAGGTCTCGCGCGGCAACCTCTTGGTGTCGCCCAAGGCGCGGCCGCACGTCACCGACCAGTTCGCGGCCAACATCGTCTGGTTCGACGACAAGCCGCTTCTGCCCGGCCGCTCCTACATATTGCGGACCGAGACGGATCAGGCGAGCGCCACCGTCACCGAGCTCAAATATAGACTCGACATCAACGACTTCGGCCATGCGGCTGCGAAATCGCTTGAGATGAATGAAGTCGGCTTCTGCACGATTTCGACGCAGTCGCCGCTGGCTTTCGATGCCTTCGGCGACAACCGCGCCACCGGTGCTTTCATCCTTATCGATCGCCTGACCAATGCGACGGTCGGCGCAGGCATGATCCAGCACGCGCTGCGCCGCGCCGACAACATCCACTGGCAGTCGCTTGACGTGACCAAGGAGGCGCGCGCCGCCGCCAAGCAGCAGAAGCCGGCGGTGCTTTGGTTCACCGGCCTTTCGGGCTCGGGCAAATCGACCATCGCCAATCTTCTGGAGAAGAAGCTGCATGCCAGCGGCCGGCACACCTATATTCTGGATGGCGACAACATCCGCCACGGCCTGAACCGGGACCTCGGCTTCTCCGAGGCGGACCGGGTCGAGAACATACGGCGCGTGGCGGAAGTGGCGCGGCTGATGGCCGATGCGGGGCTGATCGTGCTGGTGTCGTTCATCTCGCCCTTCCGGGCCGAGCGCCGTATGGCGCGCGAGTTGATGGGGCCGGGCGAATTCGTCGAAGTCTTCGTCGACACGCCCTTCGAGGAATGCGCCGGCCGTGATCCCAAGGGGCTTTACGCGCGTGCGCTCAAGGGCGAGATCAAGAACTTCACCGGTGTGGATTCGCCCTATGAGGCACCGGAAAACCCTGAATTGCACCTTCAAACGCTCGGCAGGACGCCTGAAGAGATGGTAGAGGTTCTCGAAGGCTGGTTACGTGAGCGCGACATTGCAGATCAACAGTACGACGAAGGCGGCGGTATCTGACGACGAGGCGATCCTCGCCGTCTTCGAGGGACTTGCGCTCCAGGCCGGCCGGGTGATCATGGAAATCTTCCGTTCGAAGGTTTCGGTTGAACACAAGGCGGATTTCTCGCCGGTGACGGAAGCCGATCGGGCGAGCGAGAGGTTGATCCTGGAAGGCCTGCGCGAAGTCTTTCCGGGCGTTCCCTGCGTGGCCGAGGAGGAAACGGCGGCGGGTATCGCTGCCCCGGAGCTCGGACAAGAATTTTTCCTTGTAGATCCGCTGGACGGCACCAAGGAGTTCGTGGGCGGCAAAAGCGATTTCACCGTCAACATCGCGCTGATACGCGATGGCGTGCCCGAAGTCGGCGTCGTCTATGCGCCGTGTAGCGGGCGGTTTTTTTCCGCGCGGCCCGGTCACGCCGAGGCGATCGCACTTGACCATGAGCTGAATATCCTCGGCCGGCACCGGATTTCGGTGAGGGAAGGGCAGGTGCCGCTTACCATCGTCGCCAGCCGCTCGCACCGCACGCCGGAGACGGACGCCTATATCCGGCAGATCGAAGCCGCGGAAATCGTCTCCGTTGGGTCTTCGCTGAAATTCTGCCTCGTGGCTGAAGGCTCCGCGGATGTCTATCCGCGTTTCGGCCGTACGATGGAATGGGACACCGCGGCGGGCGATGCGGTCTTGCGCGCGGCCGGCGGCAGCACCACGACGACCGATGGCAAGCCGCTTGTCTATGGCAAGCGAAACCAGGCGGACGAGGACGATTTTGCCAACCCGTCATTCGTCGCCACGGGCCGGGTTTCCGGCGCGCCGAGGTTTTAGGCCCCACAGCACAAAAAAACGCGCGCCGTTGCCAGCGCGCGGTTCTTTTTGATGGATGGGCGCAAAACCCTTATTCGGCGGCCTGCGCGGTCTTGGACGCGATGAAATCGCTGATCGCGTTGACGATGCGATCCTGATCCTCGGCCGTCAGATAGGCATGCATCGGCAGGCACAGGATGCGTTCCGGCAGGCCCTCCGAAACCGGCAGGCCCTTGGGCGTGCGCGGGTAGCGGTTGTAGGCGACCTGCTGGTGCAGCGGCTTCACATAGTAGATCACCGAGGGAATGCCGAGCGACTGCAGGTGAGCCTTGAGCTCGTCGCGATAGGGCGTCTCGATGGCATACTGCGCCCAGGCCGAGCGATGGCCTTCCGGCACATGCGCAACCTTGACGACATTATGCAGGCCGTCGCGATAGCGCTGCGCCACTTTCTGGCGGGCGATCATCTCGTCTTCGAGGATCGCCAGCTTCTCGATCAGGATCGCTGCCTGCAGCGTGTCGAGGCGCGAGTTCAGGCCGACATGAATGTTGTCGTACTGGGTCTCGCCCTTGCCGTGGAAGGCAAACGAGCGCAGGCGCGCGGCCAGCTCGTCGTCATTGGTGAACATGGCGCCACCGTCGCCATAGCAGCCGAGCGGCTTGGCCGGGTAGAAGCTGGTCGAGGCGACATGGCCGTAGGCGCCGCACATCTTGCCGTGGGCCTTGCCGCCGATCGCCTGCGCTGCGTCCTCGACGACCAGCAGGTTTTCGCGCGCTGCGATTTCGGCAATGGCGTCGTAGTCGGCGGAGAGGCCGAACAGGTCGACCGGGATGATCGCCCGGGGCTTCAGCCGGCCCTCGGCCTTGATCATGGCGATCGCGGCCTCGAGGCTGTCGATGTCGATATTGTAGGTTTCGGGATCGACGTCGACGAACACCGGCTCGGCCTTGGCCAGCGCCACCACCTCGGCGGTCGCTGCAAAGGTGAAGCTCGGCACGAACACGGCATCGCCCGGTCCGATGCCGGAAGCCATGAGCGGCAGGAGCAGCGCATCGGTGCCGTTGGCGCAGGCCACGACATGCTTGACGCCGACATACGCGGCCAGTTGCTTCTCGAATTCGGCGACCTCGGGGCCGAGGATGTACTTGCCTTCGTTGACGACGCGGTCGATCGCCGCGCTCAGCTTGTCCCGGATTCTCTCGCGCTGCGCGCCCAGATCGATGAACTGCATCTCTGCTCCAAAGCCTTCGTTTTCGCGGATATTGCCGAGGCTGATAGCAGAGTTGAACCGCACCCGAAAGATTTCTGGGCGGGCGCGGCCAGGTGTCGCGTTACCGGGGGCAGCACAATCTGTGCGCGTAGCGGCACGATTTCCGCCATTTCGGCGCTCATGCCGGCAATCGCTTCCGGGACGCGTTCGCGCGCGAGAAATATAAAGTGATCGGCAAAACAGGCGGTGAGCCGCGGCGCGTCAGGCGATTTCGCGCCGCCAGGGCGGATTGGCGCCTGCGCGCGAGACCGTGATTGCCGCCGCACGATTGCCCAGTGTCAGCGCCGCATGGATCTGCGTTTCGGACAGTGCGTCCAGCCCCACTTTGGTCAGAACGCTCTGATCGTGGAGCGATGCGAGCAGGCCGGCATTGAAGGTGTCGCCGGCGCCGACCGTGTCGACCACGGTCACGCGCTGGGGGGCAACCGAAACCTTGTGCCGCTTGGAATAGCCCGTGGCGCCCTCGGCGCCGCGCGTGACCACGACGAGCTTGGGACCGGCATCTAGCCAGCTGCGAACGACTTCTTCCTGATCGCCATCGTGCCCGAACCAGGCAAGATCCTCGTCGGACAGTTTTACGATGTCTGCCATGGCGATCATGCGCTCCATGCGCTGGCGGTGCTTGTCCTTGTCCTGAATGAAGCCGGGGCGGATGTTGGGGTCGAGCATGGTGATGCGACGGTCGTGCTCGCGCCGCATCAGCGCCTCGTAGGCCGAGCCCGACGGCTCGGGGATCAGGCTGATGGCGCCGAACAGCATGGCCTCGATGTCGTCGCCGAGCGTGGGCAGGTCGGCTTCGCTCAGCATCCGGCCAGCGGTATTCTCGTCATAGAAGGTGTAGGTGGCATGGCCATTGGTCAGGCGCACGAAGGCGAGCGTGGTCGGCCGCGCCGAAACGCTGGCATAGCGCGAGCCGACATTGCTCGAGGCCAGTACGTCGCGGATCTGCTGGCCGAACAGGTCGGAGGACAGGCCGGAGAAGAATTCGACCGGAACGCCGAGGCGACCGAGCGCAATAGCCGAGTTGAAGACCGCGCCACCGGCATAGGGCGCAAAGGCCGGCTCGCCCGCCGTGCTTTCGCGCGGCAGCATGTCGATAAGGGCTTCACCGCAACACAGGATCATTTCTGTCGCTCGCTGATGGTCCGAGGCATCGGAAGAGGTTGGCTGGAATTCGAATAGTGCGACGGTGGGACCGCCGCAAGAGAGCAGGGCATCGTCAGGCTCCAACCGGCAGCGCCGAGGCGATCAGGAAGCGCTCTGACAGCGGCAGGCTTGCGCCGCCGAGCGAGCGGGCATCAATGCCGACCGTGCCTTCGCGAACTTCGGGCACCTGGATGCCGGCGACGTTGATGCGCGTCAGCGCTGCCGCAACTGCCTTGACCAGCCGCGCGCGCACCGTGGCCGGCATCCAGCCCTCGACTATCGCAGCTTCGAAATCGATCAGCGCCGAGGCCGAGACGATCGCGTAGCCGAGCGCTTCGGCGGCGGTTTCGATCCAGGCCTCGAGGTCGGGCCCGATCTCCCCCCATTCCGTCGGCGAGTCCCACAGGAACGAGGTATCCAGGCCGCGTGCCAAAAGCTTCCGTTCCAGAAGAGCGAGGGAGGCGGCTTCGATGAGCTGTATCGGGCGCCCGTCCGGACCGGGAACGGGCATGGATCCGAGCGCGCCGGCATTGCCGGTCCGCCCCGCAAACAGCGCGCCGTTCAACACCACGCCGCCGCCGGCGAAGGTGCCGATGTAGAAGTAGATAAAATCCCTCAAGCCCCCCGTCTGGCCGAAGACCAGTTCGGCGCCGCAGGCAGAGGTGGCGTCGTTCTGGAGATAGACCGGAAAGTCCTGGCGCGCCTGGATGTCGGCGCGAATGTCGGCGCGGCGCCATTCGTCCATGATCTCGCGCGGCGCGCCGGCAGTGTCGGCCCAGTCCCAGAGCTGAAAGGGGATTGCGATGCCGAGCCCGGCGATGCGGCGGTCCTGGTCGGGGGAGAGGCCGGCGCGAATGGCTGCAATGCTGTCGAGCGCGAACCGGGTCGTCTCGCGCGGGGTCGGATAGCGATAGGATAGCTTGCGCATGGAGCGGATGTTGCCGAGGAAGTCGATCAGCACGACTTCGGCGCTGCGCCGACCGATCTTTAGCCCGAAGAAATAGGCGCGTTCCGGATTGAGCGCCATGGGCACCGACGGTTGCCCGACCTTGCCGCGCACCGGCTTCTGCCGGACGAGAAGTCCGTCCTCCTCCAGCTTGCGCATGATGACGGACACCGTCTGGATCGAAAGCTGCGACATCCGCGCAATGTCGGTCTTGGCCAAGCTGCCATGGCGGCGCAGCAGCGAGAGCACGAGCCGCTCATTGTGGTCGCGCATGCCGCTCTGGTTTGTGCCGCGGGGAAAGCTGACTTCTTCCGTTCCGGCCTGAGGGGACCGGACATCACCGACTTCCACGAAAAATCCTCCCGAATTTCAGGGCGGACAATGCGCCAGTTGGTGGTATGGGTCAATAATAATTCAGAGTGATTTAATTATTGACAGCCCGGAGGTGCTGGTATTTGCTGACTGCAGACGTCGAAGGCGGGAGAGAGGTGCCTCGATGTCGGTGGGATTTCGATCCATCGAGCCCGTTTCAAAGGGAGGAACACCGTGACTTACAGAACTGTCTTGAAGTCCACCGTCTGCGGTGCTGCCGCAGCCGTGCTGCTGAGTTTTGCCTCGTCCGCTTCCGCCGCCGACATCGGCGCCTGCCTGATCACCAAGACCGACACAAACCCCTTCTTCGTGAAGATGAAGGAAGGCGCCGTCGCCAAGGCCAAGGAACTGGGCGTCAACCTGAAGACCTATGCCGGCAAGATCGACGGCGACTCCGAAAGCCAGGTCGCTGCAATCGAGACCTGCATCGCCGACGGCGCCAAGGGCATCCTGCTGACGGCTTCCGACACGGCCGGCATCGTGCCGGCGGTGAAGAAGGCGCGCGATGCTGGGATTCTGGTCATCGCGCTCGACACGCCGCTTGAGCCGGCAGACTCCGCCGACGCCACGTTCGCCACCGATAACCTGCTTGCCGGCAAGCTGATCGGCCAGTGGGCGGCCGAGACCCTCGGCGACAAGGCCAAGGACGCCAAGGTGGCCTTCCTCGACCTAACGCCGTCGCAGCCGACGGTCGACGTGCTACGCGACCAAGGCTTCATGATCGGCTTCGGCATTGACCCGAAGGACCCCAACAAGATCGGCGACGAGGACGATTCGCGCATCGTCGGCCACGACGTGACGAACGGCAACGAGGAGGGCGGCCGCAAGGCGATGGAGAACCTTCTGCAGAAAGACCCGGGCATCAACGTCGTCCATACGATCAACGAGCCGGCCGCTGCCGGCGCCTATGAGGCGCTGAAGGCCGTGGGCATGGAAAAGAACGTGCTCATCGTCTCGATCGATGGCGGCTGCCCCGGCGTCAAGAATGTCGAGGCCGGCGTCATCGGCGCGACCTCGCAGCAGTACCCGCTGCTGATGGCTTCGCTCGGCATCGAGGCGATCAAGAAGTTCGCCGACACCGGCGAGAAGCCGAAGCCGACCGAAGGCAAGACCTTTTTCGACACCGGCGTGTCGCTCGTCACTGCCAAGCCCGTGAAGGGTCTCGAGTCCATCGACGTCAAGACCGGCCTCAACAAGTGTTGGGGCTGATCTAGCCCGATCCGATCGGGCAGTCTCCGATGCGTGAGGGGCGGAGGTTCCGCCCTTCACCTACGCACATGGTTTTCCGTGGGAGGAGAGCAGGATGAGTGACGCGTCGGCGAATGCCAGGCAGCCGCAGGAGTTCGAAGGCGTTCTTGCAGGCAGCGACACATCGGTCGCCAATTTCGATGGCGAAAGCCGCTCGGCTCTGGAAAAGGCACAGCAGTTCCTGCACTCCAACCCGGCGGCGGTACCGCTGATCGTGCTGGTGGTGTCGATTTCGGCCTTCGGGGTGATCATCGGCGGAAAATTCTTCTCCGCCTTCTCCATGACCCTCATTCTGCAACAGGTCGCCATCGTCGGCATCGTCGGCGCAGCACAGACGCTGGTGATCCTCACTGCCGGCATCGACCTGTCGGTGGGCGCCATAATGGTGCTGTCGTCGGTGGTGATGGGGCAGTTCGCCTTCCGCTATGGGCTGCCGCCGTCGGTCGCCATTCTGTGCGGCTTTGGCGTCGGCGCCATATGCGGATGGATCAACGGTGCATTGGTGGCCCACATGCGGCTGCCGCCATTCATTGTCACGCTCGGCATGTGGCAGATCGTTCTGGCCACGAACTTCCTCTATTCGGCGAATGAGACCATCCGCTCGCAGGATATCGAGGAGCAGGCCCCGATCCTGCAGTTCTTCGGCAATACGTTCCGCATGGGCGGCGCCGTGTTCACCTATGGCGTCATCGCGATGGTGCTCTTGGTGACCGTCCTCTGGTACGTGCTGAACCACACCGCCTGGGGACGCCATGTCTATGCGATCGGCGACGATCCGGCCGCGGCGGAGCTCTCGGGTGTGTGGGTCAGCCGGACGCTCGTCTCGGTCTACGTGCTGGCGGGACTGATCTGCGCGCTCGCGGGCTGGGCGCTGATCGGCCGCATTGGCTCGGTTTCGCCGACCGCCGGCCAGTTCACCAACATCGAATCCATCACCGCCGTGGTGATCGGCGGCATTTCGCTGTTCGGCGGCCGCGGCTCCATCCTCGGCATGCTCTTCGGGGCGCTGATCGTCGGCGTTTTTTCGCTCGGCCTGCGCCTCATCGGCACGGACCCACAATGGACTTATCTGTTGATCGGCGCGCTGATCATCGTCGCCGTCGCGATCGACCAGTGGATCAGAAAGGTTGCAGGCTGATGGCACAGGACCCGATCCTCACCGCACGCGGTCTGGTGAAGCGCTACGGCCGCGTCACCGCGCTCAACAATGCCGACTTCGATCTCTATCCGGGCGAAATCCTGGCTGTGATCGGCGACAACGGCGCCGGCAAGTCCACGCTCATCAAGGCGGTATCGGGCGCCATCACGCCGGACGAGGGCGAGATCAGTTTGGAAGGCAGGCCGGTGAACTTCAAGTCGCCCATGGAGGCGCGCGATGCGGGCATCGAAACCGTCTACCAGAACCTGGCTCTGTCGCCAGCGCTTTCGATCGCCGACAACATGTTCCTCGGCCGCGAAATCCGCAAACCCGGCCCGCTCGGAAAGTGGTTCCGCATGCTCGACCGCGCGGTCATGGAAAAGCGCGCCCGCGAAAAACTGAGCGAGCTTGGCCTGATGACAATCCAGAACATCGGTCAGGCCGTGGAGACGCTGTCGGGCGGCCAGCGGCAGGGCGTGGCCGTGGCGCGCGCAGCCGCCTTCGGCTCCAAGGTGGTGATCATGGATGAGCCAACCGCGGCGCTCGGCGTGAAGGAGTCGCGCCGCGTGCTGGAACTGATCCTCGACGTGAAGCGCCGCGGCCTGCCGATTGTGCTCATCTCGCACAACATGCCCCATGTCTTCGAGGTGGCCGACCGCATCCATGTGCACCGCCTCGGCCGTCGGCTCTGCGTGATCGACCCGAAGGAATACACGATGTCGGACGCTGTCGCCTTCATGACCGGGGCCAAGGCGCCGCCGGAGGAAGCGGTTGCCGCATGATCTTGGGCGCTCCTTGGTCGATTGAAAATGCGGGCGGATTGGGTAAGTTGTCGAGCGGGAGGATGCTTGGCCTTGCCGCGAGGACGCCTACCGACAGCGCTCGAGAGGCGACATGAAGCTTGCATCCGCATACGGACTTCCATTGCAGACTCCGCAGACATCCGACATCGAGGCGCTGGCCGCCGAAATCCTTCAGGCCCTGAAATACAGGGTCGGCAAGGATGCGACCGTCGCCACGCAATATGACTGGCTGACCGCGGCGATTCTGGTCGTGCGCGACCGCATCATCGACCACTGGGTGAAGTCGACCAAGCAGGCCTACGAGCAGAGCGCCAAGCGGGTCTATTATCTCTCGCTGGAGTTCCTCATCGGCCGGCTGATGCGCGATGCCTTCTCCAATCTCGGCATGATGGAGGACATGCGCGCCGCACTCGGCTCGCTCGGCGTCGAGTTGGACGTGATCGCGACGCTTGAGCCGGACGCGGCACTCGGCAATGGCGGCCTGGGCCGGCTTGCCGCCTGCTTCATGGAAAGCATGGCGACTGTGGACGTGCCCGCGCATGGCTACGGCATCCGCTACGCCAACGGCATGTTCCGTCAGGAAATCTCCGACGGCTGGCAGGTGGAACTGCCAGAAACCTGGCTCGACCACGGCAATCCGTGGGAGTTCGAGCGGCGCGAGCGCTCCTTTGAAGTGGGTTTTGGCGGCACGGTCGAACAGGTCGCCGCCAAGGACGGTCGACTGGAGCGGCATGTCTGGCGGCCGCAGGAGCGGGTGCTGGCAGTTGCCTATGACACGCCGGTGGTCGGCTGGCGTGGCAATCGTGTGAACACGCTGAGGCTGTGGGCCGGCATGCCGGTGGACCCGATCCTGCTCGACGCCTTCAATGCCGGCGACCACATCGGAGCGCTGCGCGAAAGCAACAAGGCCGATGCGCTGTCGCGCGTGCTCTATCCGGCGGACTCCAGCCCGGCGGGACAGGAATTGCGACTGCGGCAGGAGTACTTTTTCACCACCGCTTCGCTGCAGGACATCATCCAGCGGCATCTGAGCCAATACGGCGAGTTGCACTCGCTGCCCGAGAAGGCGGCGATCCATCTGAACGACACGCATCCGTCGGTAGCCGTGGCCGAGCTGATGCGGCTCTTGATGGATGTGCACGGCATCGACTTCGATACCGCCTGGGGCATCACCAAGGGCACCTTCGCCTACACCAACCACACGCTGTTGCCCGAGGCGCTGGAAAGCTGGCCGGTGCCGCTGTTCGAGCGGCTTCTGCCGCGTCACATGCAGATCGTCTACGCGATCAATGCGCAGCTTCTGCACGAGGCGCGCACGACCGGGCAGTTCGACGGCGAGCAGATCGCCCGCATCTCGTTGATCGAGGAAAATGGCGAGCGGCGCGTGCGCATGGGCAACCTTGCCTTTGCCGGCTCGCACTCCATCAACGGCGTGTCCGCTCTGCATACCGAGCTGATGAAGGAGACGGTTTTCGCCGACCTGCACCGGCTCTATCCGTCGCGGATAAACAACAAGACCAACGGCATCACCCAGCGTCGCTGGCTGTTCCAGTGCAATGCGGGCCTGACCGGGCTGATCCGCGAGGCGATCGGCGACCGCTTCCTCGACGATATCGCGGCGCTGACGGAGCTCGATGCCTTTGCCGGCGATGCCGCCTTCCGCGAGAAGTTTGCGGCTGTGAAGCGCGCCAACAAGGCGCGTCTGGCCTCGATCGTTGCGGAACGGCAGGGGATAAAACTCGATCCGTCGGCGCTGTTCGACATCCAGATCAAGCGCATCCACGAATACAAGCGCCAGCTGCTCAACATCATCGAGGCGGTGGCGCTCTACGATCAGATCCGCTCGCATCCCGAGCGCGATTGGATGCCGCGTGTAAAATTCCTCGGCGGCAAAGCCGCGCCCAGCTATCACAACGCTAAGCTGATTATCAAATTGGCAAACGACGTCGCCAGGGTCATCAACCGCGACCCGGCGGTGCGGGGCCTGCTGAAGGTGGTCTTCACGCCGAACTACAATGTCAGCCTCGCCGAGGTGATGATGCCGGCGGCCGACCTTTCCGAGCAGATTTCGACGGCCGGCATGGAAGCCTCCGGCACCGGCAACATGAAGTTTGCGCTGAACGGCGCGCTGACGATCGGCACGCTCGACGGGGCCAATGTCGAAATCCGCGAGCATGTCGGCGCCGACAACATCTTCATCTTCGGCCTGACGGCGCAGGAGGTGGCCGAGCGCCGCAATGGCGGTTACGCGCCGCGCGGGGTGATCGAAACCTCGCCGGAGCTGTCGCAGGCGCTGGCGGCGATCTCGTCGGGCGTGTTCTCGCCCGACGATCCGAACCGCTATCGCGACCTGATCTCCGGGCTCTACGACCATGACTGGTTCATGGTCGCGGCCGATTTCGATGCCTATGCGGCCACGCAGCGGCAGGTCGATGCCGTCTGGGGCGACAGCCCGGACTGGAACGCGAGGGCGATCCGCAATGTCGCGCGGATGGGCTGGTTCTCGTCCGACCGCACTATCCGCCAATACGCCCGCGAAATTTGGAACGTGCCGGCATGATTTGTGATTGCAAGAAGAGGCCGAATGAGTAGCCTGAGTTGAGGGGGAGGGACGCGAGGATATGAGGGGAGCGCGTGCCGGGATCGCAATGACGGAATTGCCGGGGGCAGCCTCGGCCGCCGATGTCAGGGCGATTGTTGCCGGCACCCATGGCGATCCCTTCGCTGTCCTCGGCATCCAGCAAGCGGACAAGGCCTTCGTCGCCCGCAGCTTCATACCCCATGCCGAATGCGTCACCGCCTTCACCCTCGCGGGCAAGGAGGTCGGGGCACTGGTTCGCCGCGACGAAGCGGGCTTTTTCGAAGGCCGGCTTTCAATCCGCAAGCGCCAGCCCCTGAAATACCGCGCCAGCAATGCCGGCGGCGAATGGTGGCTGACCGACGCCTATTCCTTCGGGCCGGTGCTCGGGCCGATGGATGACTACTTCATCGCCGAAGGCTCGCATTTGAGGCTTTTCAACAAGCTCGGCGCGCATCTCATCCAGCACCAGGGCGCGGAGGGCGTGCATTTCGCCGTCTGGGCGCCCAATGCGCGGCGCGTCTCGGTGGTCGGCGATTTCAACGAATGGGACGGCCGCCGCCATGCCATGCGCCGCAGGCAGGACATCGGCGTTTGGGAGATTTTTGTCCCGGATATCGGTGCTGGCCGTGCCTATAAATTCGAGATCGTTGGCCCGAACGGAGAGACACGGCCGCTGAAGGCCGACCCCTTTGCCTTCCGCTCCGAGCTTCGGCCAGCCACCGCCTCGGTGACGATGGCGCCGCTGTCGCATCACTGGGGAGACGGCAAGCATCGTGATTTCTGGAGCAAGGCCGACGCGCGGCGCCAGCCGATCTCGATCTACGAGGTTCATGCCGGCTCCTGGCAGCGCCGCGAGGACGGTTCTTTCCTGTCGTGGGAGGAACTGGCCGACCGGCTGATTCCCTATGTGGTCGGGATGGGTTTTACCCATATCGAGTTCATGCCGGTGACGGAGCATCCCTACGATCCGTCATGGGGCTACCAGACCACCGGCCTCTACGCGCCGACAGCGCGCTTCGGCGAGCCGGAAGGCTTTGCCCGCTTCGTCGACGGCGCCCATCGCGCGGGCATCGGAGTGATCCTCGACTGGGTGCCGGCGCATTTCCCGGTCGATCCGCATGGGCTCGAGCATTTCGACGGTACCGCGCTCTACGAGCATGCCGACCCCCGAAAGGGTTTTCATCCCGACTGGAACACCGCGATCTACAATTTCGGCCGCCGCGAGGTTGTGTCCTACCTCGTCAACAACGCCCTGTTCTGGGCCGATAAATACCATCTCGACGGGCTGCGCGTGGATGCTGTCGCCTCGATGCTCTACCTCGATTATTCGCGCAAGGAAAGCGAATGGATCCCCAACGAGAAGGGCGGGCGCGAGAACCTCGAAGCCGTCAGCTTCCTCCAGCAGATGAACAAGGAGGTCTATGGCCGCAATCCCGGCGTGATGACGATCGCCGAGGAGTCGACTTCCTGGCCGAAGGTGTCGCAGCCGGTGCATGAGGGGGGCTTAGGCTTCGGCTTCAAGTGGAACATGGGATTTATGAACGACACGCTCGCCTATCTGGCGCGCGAGCCCATCCACCGGACGCACCATCATGAGGAGATCACCTTCGGGCTGGTCTATGCCTTCAGCGAGAATTTCGTCTTGCCGCTGTCGCATGATGAGGTGGTGCACGGCAAAGGCACGCTGCTGCACAAGATGGCCGGTGACGACTGGCAGAAATTCGCGACGCTGCGCGCCTACTACGGCTTCATGTGGGGCTATCCGGGCAAGAAGCTGCTGTTCATGGGGCAGGAGTTCGCCCAGCGCAGCGAATGGAGCGAGGCGCGTGCGCTCGACTGGCAGCTGCTGGAATACGCGCCGCACCGCGGCGTGCAGCAACTGATCCGCGATCTCAATCATGTCTACCGCTCGCGGCCGGCGCTGCATGCGCGCGATTGCGAGCCGGACGGCTTTTCCTGGCTGATCGTCGACGATCGCCAGAATTCCGTCTTCGCCTGGCTGCGCAAGGCACCGGGCGAAGCGCCGGTCGCCGTCATTTCCAATTTCACGCCGGTACCGCGCGAGGACTACCGGCTGCCGCTGCCCGAGGCGGGGAAGTGGCGCGAGATCGTCAATACCGACGCGTCGGACTATGGCGGGTCGGGCAGGGGAAATGGCGGTTTGGTGGAAGCGGTGGCTGGTGCCGATGGAAACATCCACGGCACGCTGCTTCTGCCGCCGCTGGCCACCATCATGCTGGAATTCGTTCGGGAAGGGTGACTTGGGAGGGTTACGATGGACACGACGAAAAGACCGCAGCCGCTGGCGCGCGATGCCATGGCCTATGTGCTGGCGGGGGGCAGGGGAAGCCGGCTGAAGGAATTGACCGACCGCAGGGCAAAACCCGCGGTCTATTTCGGCGGCAAGACGCGCATCATCGATTTTGCCCTCTCCAACGCGCTCAATTCCGGCATTCGCCGCCTTGGCGTGGCTACCCAGTACAAGGCGCACTCGCTGATCCGCCACTTGCAGCGCGGCTGGAACTTTTTGCGCCCCGAGCGAAACGAGAGCTTCGATGTACTGCCGGCCAGCCAGCGCGTTTCCGAAACGCAGTGGTATGAAGGCACGGCCGACGCTGTCTACCAGAACATCGACATCATCGAGTCCTACGGGCCGGAATTCATGGTCATCCTGGCCGGCGACCACATCTACAAGATGGACTACGAGTTGATGCTGCGTCAGCACGTGGACGCCAAGGCGGACGTAACGGTTGGGTGCCTGGAAGTGCCACGCGCCGAGGCGACCGGCTTCGGCGTCATGCACGTCGACGACGGCGACACCATCATCTCCTTCATCGAGAAGCCGGCCGATCCGCCGGGCATGCCAGACAAGCCGGATTTTGCGCTGGCTTCGATGGGCATCTATGTGTTCCGCACGAAATTCCTGCTCGACCAACTGCGGCGCGACGCTGCCGATCCGGGTTCGAGTCGCGATTTCGGCAAGGACATCATTCCCCACATCGTCAGGAACGGTAAGGCGGTGGCGCACCGCTTCGCGAAATCCTGCGTGCGCTCGACGTCGGAATCAGGAGCGTACTGGCGCGATGTCGGCACCATCGACGCCTATTGGGAAGCCAATATCGACCTGACCGACGTGACGCCCGAACTCGATCTTTACGACCGCGACTGGCCGATCTGGACCTATGCCGAGCTGAAGCCGCCGGCAAAGTTCGTGCATGACGAGGACGGCCGCCGCGGCTCGGCCGTGTCGTCGCTGATCGCGGGCGACTGCATCGTTTCGGGTGCTGCACTCAAGCGCAGCCTCGTCTTCACCGGCGCGCGCATCAATTCCTATTCCTCGCTGGAGGAGGTGGTGATGCTGCCGGACTGCGTCGTGGGCCGCAATGCGCATCTCAAACGGGCGATCATCGACCATGGCGTTCACATTCCCGAAGGCCTTGTCGTGGGAGAAGATCCCGAGATGGATGCGAAGCGTTTCAGAGTGTCTGAAAAAGGCATTTGCCTGATCACGCAGGACATGATCGACAGGCTCAGCAACTAGGATTCGCGCATGCAGGTGCTTTCCGTCACGCCGGAGATTTTTCCGCTGGTGAAGACCGGCGGGCTCGCTGACGTGGCAGGCGCCCTGCCGCTTGCGCTGGCCGGACAGGGTGTTTCCATGCGCTCGCTGGTGCCCGGCTATCCGGCGGTGATGGCGGCTTTCAACAAGAAGAAGCCGCTGCTCGCCTATCCGGACCTGCACGGCGGCAAGGCGGCAGTCTATTCCGCCGAGACCGCCGGCCTCGACCTGTTTGTGCTCGATGCGCCGCATCTGTTCGACCGTGTCGGCGGGCCCTATGGCGACGCGACCGGCGCCGACTGGCCGGACAACTGGCGGCGCTTCGCGGCGCTTGGCGTGGTCGGTGCCGATCTGGCCGGCGGCAGGGTGGCCGGCTACGCGCCCGACATCGTCCACGCGCATGACTGGCAGGCGGCGATGACGCTTGCCTATATGCGCTATGGCCGCGCGCCTTCGGTGCCCTCGGTCATGACCGTGCACAATCTGGCCTTCCAGGGCAGCTTTCCGGCCTCCATCTTTCCGCAGCTTGGCCTGCCGGACAACGCCATGACGCTCGACGGCGTCGAATATTACGGCGGCGTCGGTTTTCTCAAGGCTGGGCTTCAGGCGGCATCCGCCATCACCACCGTCAGTCCGACCTATGCGCAGGAAATCCGCACGCCGGCCTTTGGCATGGGGCTCGACGGGCTGATCAACCTGCGCGCCGGCGATCTGCACGGCATCGTCAACGGCATCGATGTCGAGATATGGAACCCCGAGACGGACGGGCACGTTGCCGCGGCTTATTCGGCGAAGACGCTGAGTGCGCGCGCGGCCAACAAGCGGGCGGTCGAAGAGCGCTTCAATCTCGACCATGGTGCCGGCCCCATCTTCTGCGTGGTCAGTCGCCTGACCTGGCAGAAAGGCATGGACATTTTGATCCCCATCCTCGACCAGATCGTCGCCAGCGGCGGCAGGCTTGCCGTACTCGGCTCGGGAGATCAGGGTCTGGAGGGGGCGCTGTTGGCCGCCGCCGCGCGGCATCGCGGCCGCGTCGGCGTGGTCATCGGCTATGACGAGGCGCTGTCGCATCTCATGCAGGGCGGCTGCGATGCGATCCTCATCCCGTCCCGCTTCGAGCCTTGCGGGCTGACCCAGCTTTACGGCCTGCGCTATGGCTGCGTGCCGATCGTGGCGCGAACGGGTGGGCTCGCCGACACGGTGATCGACGCCAACGAGGCGGCGCTTTCGGCCGGGGTGGCCACTGGCTTCCAGTTTGCCCCCGAAAGCGGCGATGCCTTGCTGCACGCGGTTCGGCGCGCGCTGAGAGCCTATTCTGAGCCAGTAGTTTGGCAGGCATTGCAGCTTCAGGGCATGAAAGCCGATGTTTCGTGGGATCGAAGCGCCGCCAGATACGTTGAACTTTATAATTCGCTGATTTCGAAACAGACGGTCGACCAATGAACAAGACAATTGCCACCAAACCGTTCGACGACCAGAAGCCCGGCACTTCGGGCCTGCGCAAGAAGGTGCCGGAATTCCAGCAGCCGCACTATGTCGAGAACTTCGTCCAGTCGATCTTCGACGCGCTCGAGGGCTTTCAGGGCAAGACGCTGGTGCTGGGCGGCGACGGCCGCTACTACAATCGTGAGGTCGTGCAGACCGTGCTGGCCATGGCGGCGGCCAACGGCTTCGGCCGGGTGATCGTGGGGCAGGGCGGCATCCTGTCCACGCCTGCCGCCTCGAACGTCATCCGCAAATACAAGGCTTTTGGCGGCATCATCCTCTCGGCCAGCCACAATCCCGGCGGCCCGCACGGCGATTTTGGCATCAAGTACAATATCGAGAACGGCGGCCCCGCGCCGGAGAAGATCACCAACGCCATCTACCAGCGCAGCAAGTCGATCTCGCGCTATCTGATCGCCGATATCCCGGCGGTCGACATCGACAAGGTCGGCAAGGTCGATGTGGCCGGCATGACCGTGGAGGTCATCGATTCCGTTGCCGACTATGCCGAGCTGATGGAAAGCCTGTTCGATTTCGACGCGATCAGAGAACTGTTCAAGTCGGGCTTCCGCATGCGTTTCGACGCCATGCATGCCGTGACCGGGCCTTACGCCAAGGAAATTCTCGAAAACCGGCTTGGCGCGCCGGACCACACGGCACGCAACTATCACCCGCTGCCGGATTTCGGTGGGCATCATCCCGATCCAAATCTCGTCCATGCCAAGCATCTCTACGACGCGATGATGGCACCCGACGCGCCGGACTTCGGCGCGGCTTCCGACGGTGACGGCGATCGCAACCTGATCATCGGCCGCGGCATCTTCATCACGCCTTCGGATTCGCTGGCGATGCTGGCGGCGAACGCGCATCTCGCGCCGGGCTACAAGGCGGGACTGAAGGGCATTGCCCGCTCCATGCCGACCAGTGGTGCTGCCGACCACGTCGCGGCCAAGCTGGGTATCGGCATGTATGAGACGCCGACCGGCTGGAAGTTCTTCGGCAATCTGCTGGACGCGGGCATGGCAACCATCTGCGGCGAGGAAAGTGCCGGCACCGGTTCCAACCATGTGCGTGAGAAGGATGGGCTGTGGGCCGTGCTTCTGTGGCTGAACATCCTGGCCGTGCGCAGGGAGAGCGTGAAGGACATCGCCAGGGAACATTGGGCGACATACGGCCGAAACTACTACACGCGCCATGATTATGAGGAGGTCGAGGCCGATCGCGCGAACAAGATGGTCGACGAGCTGCGCGCCAAGCTGCCGAGCCTTGCCGGCACGACGGTGAACGGCATGAAGATCGAGAAGGCGGACGATTTCTCCTATCACGATCCGGTCGACGGCTCGCAGAGCGACCACCAGGGCATCCGCATCCTGTTTGAAGGCGGTTCGCGGATCGTATTGCGCCTTTCGGGCACCGGCACATCGGGTGCTACCGTTCGGCTCTATGTCGAACGCTACGAGCCTGATCCGTCGAAGCACGATCTCGACACGCAGGCAACGCTTGCCGACCTGATCGTGGCCGCCGACGACATCGCCGGCATCCACGCTCATACCGGCCGCAGCAAGCCGAGCGTCATCACCTGAGCGGCTTGCCGTTTCCGCTCTGTCCACCTCGTTTTGGCGCCAGGCTTGGCGCCGATGGCGTTCGCTTTTCCGTCTGGTCGAGCGCGGCCAGACGCCTCTGGGTTTCGATCTTCGATGCAGCCGGCGAGCGCGAGCTGGAGCACATCCCGCTCGAACCGCAGAGCGAGGGCGTTCACTCGACCTTCGTGTCCGGCCTCGCGCCCGGTGCGCGCTACGGCTTTCGCGCCGATGGCGACTATGCGCCCGAGCGCGGCCTCTGGTTTGATCCCGATAAGTTGCTGGTCGACCCTTACGCGGTCGCCATCGACCGCCCCTACCGTTATGACCCGAGGCTGGCGGCAAGGCGCGGCGAGGGTGGCGACACCGCGTCGCTGATACCCAAGGCAATCGTGACGGACCTTCCTGCGCCACTCGCCTCCCAGCCGCCGCTATTTCGCGCCGGCGGGCTGATCTACGAACTGTCCGTCCGCGCCTTCACACGGCTTCATCCGGACATACCGGAGGCCCAGCGCGGCACGATCGGAGCGCTGGCGCATCCGGCCGTCATCGAGCATCTGAAGAAGCTCGGTGTCTCGGCCGTCGAATTGATGCCGATCACTGCCTGGATAGACGAACGGCACCTGCCGCCTCTCGGCCTCAGCAATGCATGGGGCTACAACCCCGTCAGCTTCATGGCGCTCGATCCGCGCCTTGCGCCGGGCGGCATCATCGAACTGCGCGACACGGTGGTGGCGTTGCGTGCGGCGGGCATCGGTGTGATCCTCGACCTCGTCTTCAACCACACCGGCGAGAGCGACGAACTCGGCCCGACGCTGTCGCTGCGCGGGCTGGATGCCCGCGCTTATTATCGCCACGGCGAGGATGGCCGGCTGGTCAACGACACCGGCACCGGTAACACGCTTGCCTGCGGCCATGCGATCGTTCTGGAAATGATCCTCGACGCGCTTCGCCATTTCGTGCGCCATACGGGCGTCGATGGGTTCCGCTTCGACCTTGCGACAGTTCTTGGCCGAACCGCATCAGGCTTCGATCCCGACGCGCCCTTGCTTGCGGCCATGCGGGCCGATCCGGAACTTGCCGACAGGGTGATGATCGCCGAGCCCTGGGACATCGGGCCGGGCGGCTATCGGCTGGGAGGGTTCCGGCCGCCCTTTCAGGAATGGAACGACCGCTATCGCGACGACGTCCGCCGCTTCTGGCGCGGCGATGGCGGGGTCGGCGCGCTGGCGACAAGGCTCGCCGGTTCTTCCGACGTCTTTGCTGGGGCTACCCGAACCCGCAGCGTCAATTTCATCGCCGCGCATGACGGCATGACGCTGGCCGATCTCGTCTCCTATGAACACAAGCACAACGCCGCCAATGGCGAGGAAAATCGCGACGGCCACGACGAAAATTTCTCGTGGAACAACGGTGTTGAGGGGAAGACCACTGACGCCGAGGTGAACGAACGCCGTGAGCGAGACTTGCGCGCGCTGTTGTCGACGCTATTTGCCTCGCGCGGGACGATCATGCTGACCGCAGGCGACGAATTCGGCCGCACCCAGAGCGGCAACAACAACGCCTATGCGCAGGACAATGAAATCACCTGGCTCGACTGGGGTAACAAGGATCTTGCGCTTGAAGAGCATGTCGCCGCACTTGCGGCGCTGCGCAAAAGCGTGCCGGCGCTGTCCGCAACGGACTTCCTCATCGGCCAGCCGCTGTCCGGGCGCGATATGCCGGATGTTGAATGGCTCTCGGAAACGGGAACGCCGTTGGAGGTCGCGGAGTGGAACGACCCGGAGCGTCGGCGTCTGACGATGCTTCTGGACGGCGGCGACGCAGGCGGCGGGCGGCTGGCCATCCTGTTCAATGCCGATCGGCGTTCGACGGCGTTCGCATTGCCGCCGCGCGGCGGGTTCTGGTGGCGCGGGGCGCTGCCGGCCGACCTACGGGCGGTGGAAGGCGGCTTGCTTGTGCCCGGGCGCTCGGTTCTATTTGCACGGGAAAGCGCGGTCGAAGGAGAACGGTGATGATCGAGGCGAGGGATGCCAACTGGTGGCGTGGCTGCGTCATCTATCAGGTCTATCCGCGCTCGTTTCAGGACACGACAGGCGACGGCAGCGGCGATCTGAAAGGCGTCACGAAGCGCATGGCCTACATTGCATCGCTCGGCGTCGATGCGATCTGGCTGTCGCCCTTTTTCAAGTCGCCCATGGCCGACATGGGCTATGACGTGTCGGATTACTGCGCCGTCGATCCGATGTTCGGCACCCTCGGGGACTTCGACGAACTAGTGGCCGAGGCGCACCGGTATGGACTGAAGGTGATCATCGACCAGGTGCTCTCGCATTCTTCCGACCGGCATCCCTGGTTTATCGAAAGCCGTTCGAGCCGCGACAACCCCAAGGCCGATTGGTATGTCTGGGCCGACCCGAAGCCGGATGGCACGGCGCCCAACAACTGGCTGTCGATCTTTGGCGGGCCGGCGTGGGAATGGGATTCGACGCGCCGGCAATATTACCTGCACAACTTCCTTGCCTCGCAGCCGGACCTCAATTTTCACAATGCGGAAGTACAGGCGGCGCTGCTGGACACGGTGCGCTTCTGGCTCGAGCGCGGCGTCGACGGTTTCCGGCTCGATACGGTGAATTTCTATGTCCACGACCGCCTGCTGCGCGACAATCCGCCGATGCCGCCGGGCGCGGCCAACGACATTCCCGACACCAACCCCTATGGCTACCAGAACCACCTCTACGACAAGACGCAGCCGGAAAACCTGGAGTTCCTGAAACGGTTTCGCAGCCTTCTCAACGAGTATGGCGGGCGGGCCGCGGTTGGCGAGGTGGGCGACGGTACGCGCTCGCTTCAGACCGTGGCCGCCTATACCGGCGGCGGCGACAAGCTGCAGATGTGCTACACCTTCGATCTGCTGAGCCCCGAATTCTCGGCGGCGCATGTGAAGAAATCCGTCCTTGCCTTCGAAAACGCAGTGAAGGACGGCTGGGTCTGCTGGGCCTTTTCCAACCATGACGTGGTGCGCCACGTCTCTCGCTGGACGAAGCCTGGCGAAGACACCGACGCTGTAGCCAAGTTTGCGATTGCGCTGCTTGCCTGCCTGCGCGGCTCGATCTGCCTCTATCAGGGGGAGGAGCTTGGGCTGACCGAGGCTGAGATCGCCTTCGAGGATCTGCGCGATCCTTATGGCATCCGCTTCTGGCCGGGCTTCAAGGGCCGCGACGGCTGCCGAACGCCGATGGTGTGGGAGGCCGGTGCCAAGAATGCCGGCTTCACGACCGGCAAGCCGTGGCTGCCGGTACCGATGGAACATCTTTCCCATGCCGTCGATGTCGAGGAAGCCGATCCGACTTCGGTGCTATGGCGCTATCGCGCCGTGCTGGAATTCAGGCGGCAGCATCCGGCGCTGATCGGCGGTTCGATAGAATTCCTCGACGCAGAAGGCGATCTTCTCGCCTTCCTGCGCCGGGCCGACGGCGAGACGCTGCTCTGTGTCTTCAATTTTGCCGATGAGCCGGCGTGCTGGCCGTTGCCGTCGGACTTGAGACGCGTGCGGTCCGCCGGCCTGCCCGGCAGCGAGGCCGTGGAAATCGGCGCAAACTCGGTTTCACTCCCGCCGCTGACGGCTTTTGTGGGCAGACTGACGTAGTCGCGGTTACTGCACCAATACCGAGCACTGTAGCTTGCGCCGTTGACGCCAATATCGACCTGGCCGAAGCGAACGCTCAGGCGCAAGTCGTTTGCGCAACGGCGGCGAAGGTACGCGCCTGTCTTGAGCCATGTAACCTATGGTTGTTCAAGCATTTGACGCGGCAGACGCTGTTTGCCGGCCAAGATAGGACAAGCTTACTTTGGGTGATGAGCAGAGTCTGTTGAAATAAAAATTCTCGCTCGCTAGTGTCTGCGCCAGAACGGCGTCCTGGAGGGGCGTCGGCTCGCTCAACGAGGCCGAGGGAGGAGACTTCGGCCGAGGGGCGCCAAAAGCACTTGCTCGTCATTTTGGGATGACGACAAGCCGGGAGAGAGACAAGATGCTCAAGAACTTCCTGAAAGCGACGGTATTTGCGGCCAGTGTATCGATGGCGAGCGGCATGATGCTGACGCCGTCGCTCGCCGAAATAATCTATAACCGCGGCTTGTCGGCCGAGCCTGAATCGCTCGATCCGCATAAGACCTCGACGGTTTACGAAGCCCACGTCCTGCGCGACCTGTTCCAGGGCCTGGTCATGCAGGACGAGAAGGCAAACCTCATTCCGGGCGCGGCTGAAAGCTGGACAGTCTCGGATGACGGCACCGTCTACACGTTCAAGCTTCGTAGCGACGGCGTCTGGTCCGACGGCACGCCTGTGACGGCCGATGACTTCGTCTATGCCTTCCACCGCCTCGAAGATCCGGCAACCGCGGCCGAATACGCCTCGATGCTCTATCCGGTAGTCAATGCCGAGGAAGTGAACAACGGGAAGGCCAAGCCCGAGGAGATGGGCATCAAGGCAATCGACGCACACACCCTTCAGGTCACGCTGAAGGCGCCGACGCCTTACTTCCTGGAAATGCTGACGCACCAGGCGACCTACCCGGTGAACAAGGCTTCCATGGATAAGCTCGGCACCGATTGGATCAAGCCCGGCAACCTGGTCTCCAACGGCACCTTTATGCTCGCTGAATGGGTTCCCAACGATCACATCAAGCTGGTCAAGAATCCGAAGTTCTGGGATGCGGGCAGCATCAAGGTCGATACGGTCAACTACATCATGACCGAGGATCGCTCGGCGGCGATGAAACGTTTCGAAGCTGGCGAAATGGACAGCTACGACGATCTGCCGACTGAACAGCTGGGCGACCTGAAGGCCAAATTCGGCGATCAGATTCGCGTCGGGCCGTATCTCGGCACCTACTACTTCGCCATCAAGACCGACAAGGAGCCGTGGAACAATCCGGAACTGCGCGAGGCCATCTCCATGGCGATAGATCGCGATTTCATCGCCGAGAAGGTTTGGCAGAACTCCATGCTGCCGGGCTATTCCATGGTGCCTCCCGGGATTGACGGCTATACGCCTGCGATGGCGTCCTATGCCGACGAGTCGCAGATCGACCGCGAGGACAAGGCCAAGGAAATCCTGGCCAAGCTCGGCTATGGTCCCGACAAGCCGCTGAAGATGGAAATCCGCTACAACACGTCGGAGAACCACAAGAACACGGCCGTCGCCATCCAGGAGCAGCTCAAGCCGCTTGGCGTCGAGGTGTCGCTGCTCAACACCGACACAAAGACCCACTATTCCTTCCTTCAGGAGAAGGGCAATTACGACATAGCGCGCGCCGGCTGGATCGCGGACTACAAGGATCCTGAAACGTTCCTGGGCATCTCCCGCAAGGCCAGCGGCAACAACTACTCGAACTACGACAGCCCGAAGTTCGAGGAAGCGATGGACAAGGCAGCCGCTGCCGGCGGCAAGCCGGAAGAGCGCATGAAGAACCTGGCCGACGCTGAACGCGTCCTTATGGACGACACCGGCGTCATTCCGGTTCTCTACTACAGCTATCACAACATCGTTTCGTCGAAGCTTCATGGCTTCGATGACAATGTGATGGACATCCATCCTTCGCGCTTCATCAGCAAGGAATAGTTCCCGAGCCGATCTCCGCCGCCCTCATGAGGGGCGGCGGAGTCGGTTCCTGACAGCGGGGAAAATCCATGCTGCTCTATGTATTCCGGCGGTTACTGACCGCTATCCCGACGCTTTTCGTCATCGTGACGCTGGCGTTCTTCCTGATCCGCGTGGCCCCCGGCGGCCCATTCAACCAGGAACGTGGGCTGAGTCCTGTTATCAAGGCCAATCTCGAAGCCCAGTTCGGTCTGAACGATCCTCTCTGGCAACAGTATCTGAACTATCTCAACAATCTGCTGCACGGCAATTTCGGGCCAAGCTACAACATGCCCGATTTCACGGTGGGCGAGTTGTTCGCCAAGGGCTTGCCGATATCGATACAGCTTGGCACCTCGGCCCTGATCCTGGCTCTCATACTGGGCAGCACGCTCGGCGTGATTGCCGCGCTCAACCAGAACCGCCGGGCCGACTACAGCGTGATTGCTCTGGCCGCTGCCGGCAGCACCATCCCCACTTTCGTCATCGCGCCGATCATCCAGCTTGTGTTCGGGCTGAGTTGGAAGCTGCTGCCCATTGGCGGCTGGGGCGATGGCGCACTGATCAACAAGGTGGGGCCGGTTCTGACGCTCGCATTGCCGCAGATCGCGATTATCGCGCGCCTGATGCGCGGCTCAATGATCGAGTCCATGCGCTCGCACCACATCCGCACAGCACGTGCGCTGGGGCTTTCCGAATGGTCGGTGGTGGTCAAGCATGCGCTTCGAGGCGCGGTCCTGCCGATCATCTCCTATGCCGGCCCGACCGCGGCGGCGCTGCTGACCGGCTCGGTCATCGTCGAGACCATCTTCGCCATCCCTGGCGTCGGTCGCTATTTCGTCGAAGCGGCGCTCAACCGCGACTACACGCTGGTGATGGGCACGGTCGTCATGATCGCGATCTTCACCATCCTGTTCAACCTGATCGTCGACGTCCTCTATGCCTTCGTCGATCCGAGGGTACGCTATGACTGACGTTGCGATCGCCGCGCCCGTCGCCGGGCGTTCATTCTGGGGCGATGCCTGGGCGCGCCTCAAGTCCAACAAGGCTGCCATGGTCAGCTTGTTCTACTTGGCCCTCATGGCGCTCGTCTGCGTGGTCGGGCCCAACCTCGTGCCGCACAACTACACCACCATCTATGCCGACTATGTGCGCACGCCACCGAGCCTGTCGGCCTATCCCAAGGCCGATATGATCGAAAGCGCGCTGCGCGATGCGGTCAAGCGCATGCGTGTCGACATCGATGAATGGCACCAGGATGGCGACCGGGTCTTCGTGACGGTGCAGGGCTCCAAGCCGGTCGACGAGCGCAGCACGCGCTATCTCGACCGCTCCGACACCTTCCACGACACCCGCATCGAAAACAAATCCGACGACGGGTTGAAATTGACGATGAGTGCGTCGGTAAAACAGCAGTACTTCCTGTTCGGCACCGACAATACCGGCCGTGACCTGCTGTCGCGCACGCTGATGGCGGGGCGCGTCTCGCTGGCCATCGGCCTTTTGGCCGGCATCGTGGCAGTGGCGATCGGCGTGATCTACGGGGCCACGGCAGGCTTCATCGGCGGCAAGACCGACGAGGTGATGATGCGCATCGTCGATGTGCTCTATTCGCTGCCCTTCATCTTCTTCGTCATCATGCTCGTGGTGTTCTTCGGGCGAAACTTCGTGCTGATGTTCCTCGCCGTCGGCGCGGTGCTGTGGCTCGACATGGCGCGCATCGTGCGTGGGCAGGCCCTGTCACTTCGCCGGCAGGAATATGTGCAGGCGGCCGAAGCGCTGGGCGTGACGCGCGGCGGCATTCTGGTGCGCCACATCGTGCCCAACCTGCTCGGCGTGGTCGTGATCTACATGACGCTGCTGGTGCCGCAAGTGATCATCCTCGAAAGCTTCCTGTCCTTCCTCGGGCTCGGCGTTCAGGAGCCGATGACGAGCTGGGGCGTGCTGATTTCGACCGGAGCCAAGAACATCGGCACCGCCAATTGGCTGCTGCTGTTTCCTGCCTTCTTCTTGGTCACCACGCTGTTTGCGTTGAATTTCGTTGGCGATGGCCTGCGCGATGCGCTCGATCCGAAGGACCGCTGAAGCCATGACGATCACTTCCCAACCCATCCTGTCAGTCAAGGACCTGCGCGTGTGCTTCCGCACACTCGACGGCCAGGTCGACGCCGTCAAAGGCATCAACCTGCATGTCAATGCGGGCGAAACGGTCGCCATCGTCGGCGAATCCGGATCGGGCAAGAGCCAGACCATGATGGCGGCGATGCGCCTTCTGGCGTCCAATGGCGAGGCGACAGGCGCCGTCGATTATCGCGGCACGAACCTGCTCGAACTCGACAGGTCTTCGCTCAACGAGGTGCGCGGAAGGAAGATCACCATGATCTTCCAGGAGCCGATGACCTCGCTGGACCCGCTCTACACGATCGGCAACCAGCTCACGGAGCCGATCCGCCGCCATCGCAAGCTGAGCGCGGCGGAGGCACGCAAGGAAGCCGTACGCCTTCTGGAACTGGTGAAGATACCGGACCCGGAACGGCGCATGAAGTCCTACCCCTATGAGATGTCGGGAGGCCAACGCCAGCGCGTGATGATCGCCATGGCGCTTGCCAACGATCCCGACATCCTGATTGCCGACGAGCCGACGACCGCGCTCGACGTGACCGTGCAGGCACAGATCCTGGCGCTGCTTGCCGACCTTCAGCGCCGGCTTGGCATGGCCATCGTCTTCATCACCCACGATCTCGGCATCGTGCGGCGCTTCGCCGATCGCGTCTATGTCATGCGCTCGGGCGAGGTGGTGGAGGAGGGGAACGCCGAAAAGGTGTTCTCAGCGCCCAAGCACGACTACACCAAGATGCTGCTGGCAGCCGAGCCGACCGGCAGGAAGGTATCGCCGCAGAGCAGTGCGCCTGTTCTGCTCGAAGGCCGGAACGTCGAGGTGACGTTCAAGATCGGAGGCGGTTTTCTGGCCGGGCCTCATCTCGTCCTGAAGGCCGTGGACCGTATTTCGCTGGCGCTTAAGCGTGGGCAGACCATTGGCATCGTCGGCGAATCAGGATCGGGAAAGTCGACGCTGGGGCGGGCACTGCTGCGGCTTTTGCCGAGCGAGGGGGCAATCCGGTTCGACCATCGCGACATCTCGGCAGCCGACACCGCGACCATGCGGCCGCTGAGGCGGGAGCTTCAACTGGTCTTCCAGGATCCGTTCGGCTCGCTATCGCCGCGCATGACCATAGGCCAGGTCATCACCGAGGGCCTGTTGGTTCATGAGCCGTCGCTCTCGTCCAGGGAACGTGATCAGCGTGCGGTCGAGGCGCTGCGCGAGGTTGGGCTCGATCCAAACATGCGCAACCGCTACCCGCACGAATTCTCGGGCGGGCAGAGGCAGCGCATCGCGATCGCTCGCGCGGTGATTCTCAAGCCGAAACTGGTGGTTTTGGATGAGCCCACCTCGGCCCTGGATCGTTCGGTGCAGAAGCAGATCGTCGAGCTCCTGCGGCAGCTGCAGATAGAGCACGATCTTTCCTACCTCTTCATCAGCCACGACCTTGCGGTCGTCCGCGCCATGGCCGACTACATCATCGTGATGAAACAGGGAAAGATCGTCGAAGAGGGGCAGACAGACGAGATCTTCGACAATCCGCGCGAGGCCTACACGCAGGCGCTTATGAGTGCCGCGATCGATGTGAAGCGATTCCGCGTCGCCGTTTGATGGAAAGCTGAAAAATCGTCCCGGGAATCACCGGGGCGGTTTGATTCTGCCGGCGCCGACATCGACGGTGATGCTGCCGGAGACCTTTACGTCGAAATTGCCGACCTTGAAGGTGCCGGGCTTTGCAGTGGGCTGCTCGTCCGGCTCCGGCTGCGGCGCCTGAACGATGGGGTCCGGCTGCTTGACCCCGGGCAACGGCTGGTTGCCATTCGCAAAGGCCTGCAAGGGCGCGATGGCGCCTGCCGCAACGATGATTCCATAGAGGAAATGGAGTTTTGCGCTCATGGTCCGGCACCATAGCGGCAAGCCGCTCTGCGCGCCACTGACGAAAGGTAACACAAGTTCGTGAGGTGAAGCCCGGTCGGGAAAGCCGGATTTTTTCTGGTCGGAGTGGCAGGATTCGAACCTGCGACCCCCTGCTCCCGAAGCAGGTGCGCTACCAGGCTGCGCTACACTCCGTGACCAGACGGCGGGCTTATAGCCGCCGAAAAAAAACTCCGCAAGCGGCAAACTGGTTGTCAGGCGAAGAAACTTCGCTTTTCTTGCATTGACCCACACCTTTCGATTTTGTGCCAGCCGAAAGACGGATATTGAGGCTTAATGCGGCAGTAAGCCGTTGCTGCTATTGTAAAATCCGACCAGCTGAATTCGGAGCGGACCGCGTGACCTTCAAGATCGTTGGTGAGACCAAGCCCAACACATTTGCATTCGAGACCAGCGCGCTGGTGAAGCCGACCGGCTTTCGCGAATATGACGCACGCTGGTGGTTCGGCCATCCCGGCTCGGACAAGGCGCCGGAACTGAACCTCATCGGGGTGCAGGCGCTCGGCATGGGGCTCGGCACACTGATCCACCGGCTGGGCGTCGGCCCCGACATCGTCGTCGGACACGATTTCCGTAGCTATTCCATGTCCATCAAGCTGGCGCTGACTGCGGGGTTGATGGCGGCGGGTGCACGCGTGAAGGATATCGGGCTGGCGCTGTCGCCCATGGCGTATTTCGCGCAGTTTGCGCTCGACACGCCTTCGGTTGCGATGGTGACCGCCTCACACAACGAGAATGGCTGGACCGGCGTGAAGATGGGGGCGGCGCGGCCGCTGACCTTCGGACCGGACGAGATGAGCGCGCTGAAGAAGATCGTGCTCGAAGGCGATTTCGATCTCATCGGTGGCGGGGCCTATGAGTTCGTGCCGGATTTCCGCAAAACCTATCTGGACGATCTGACCAAGGGTCACAGGATCTCGCGCAAGCTGAAGGTCGTGGCCGCCTGCGGCAACGGCACAGCCGGGGCCTTTGCCCCCGAGGCGCTTGAGCGAATCGGCTGCGAGGTGATTCCGCTCGACGTCGAGCTCGATCACAGCTTCCCGCATTACAATCCGAACCCCGAAGACATGCACATGCTGCATGCGATCCGCGACAAGGTGCTGGAGACCGGTGCGGATGTCGGCCTCGGCTTCGATGGCGATGGTGACCGCTGCGGCGTGGTCGACAATGAGGGCAACGAGATCTTTGCCGACAAGGTCGGCGTGATGCTCGCCCGCGACATATCTGCGATCCATCCCAACTCGGTCTTCGTGGCCGATGTGAAATCCACGGGGCTGTTTGCCACCGATCCGGTGCTGCGCAGGAACGGAGCCAAAACCGACTACTGGAAGACGGGTCACTCCTACATGAAGCGGCGGGTGACCGAGATCGGCGCCATTGCCGGTTTCGAGAAGTCCGGCCACTATTTCTTCAACCCGCCGATCGGCCGCGGCTACGACGACGGGCTCGTCACCGCGATTGCCATCTGCGAGATGCTGGACCGCAATCCGGGGCGCAGCATGGCCGATCTCTATCGCGACCTGCCGCTGACCCATGGCACGCCGACCATGTCGCCGCATTGCCCGGACGAGCTGAAATATGGCGTCGTCGATCGTGTTGTGGCCGATTTCGCGGCTATGAAGCAAAGTGGTGCCACATTCGCCGGCCAGAAGATCACCGATCTCATCACCGTCAACGGCGTGCGTGTGGTGGCCGAAGACGGCACCTGGGGCCTTGTGCGTGCTTCATCCAACAAGCCGGAGATCGTGGTTGTGGTGGAGAGCCCGGTGTCATCCGAACGCCGGCGGGAAATGTTCAACGGGCTCGACGCAGTGCTGCGCCGCAGCCCCGAGGTGGGCGCCTATAACCAGACATTCTGAACGGGGGCAGTTGCCATGACAGAGCGGATTGTCAGTTTCGTGATGAGCGGCGGCGTGGGCTCGCGGCTTTGGCCGCTGTCGCGCGAGGACAATCCCAAGCAGTTCCACGACCTGTCGGGCGACGGCTCGATGCTGGTCAAGACGCTGCGCCGGCTGAAGGCGCGACCCCATGGCGAAACGCCTGTCTTTCTGATTGCATCCGAGCGCCATGCCGGCCGCGTGCAGGACGACATTGCCACAATCGACCTTGCCGGCGGCACGGCGATCTTCGAGCCGGTCGGCCGCAATACGGCTGCCGCGGTTGCGATCGCCACGCTGCAGACGCTGGCCGCCTATGGCGACGGCATCGTGCTAGTGGTGCCGTCCGACCATCAGATTTCGACCGACACCCAGTTCTGGGAAACCATCGAGCGTGGCGTGCCCGCCGCAAGCGACGGAAGGCTGGTGGTGTTCGGCATCCGACCGAACCAGCCGGAAACCGGCTACGGCTATATCGAGGTTGCGGGCAATGGCGCGGGTGTCAGCGACGTCTCGCGCTTTGTCGAAAAGCCCGATCTCGAAACGGCCAAGGCCTACCTCGAGGCGGGGAACTTCTTCTGGAACACCGGCATCTTCCTGTTCCGCGCCAGCACGATGCGCGACGAATTCGCAAAGCATCAGCCGAAGATCTGGCAGGCCGCCGAGCGGGCCTTCAGGCAGGCGAATGCGGACCTCTCGGGCCTCTACATGCCGCTGGAGCTCTATGAGGTCATTCCGTCGAACTCCATCGACTACGCGATCATGGAGCACGCGGCGGGCATCGCCATGGTGCCGGCGACCTTCCGCTGGAACGACCTCGGCTCCTGGCAGTCGCTGCTCGATGTCAGCCCGACCGACGGGCAGGGCAACGTCGTCGTCGGCGACGTCGTCGCGATGGATTGCGAGAACTCATACATGCGCAGCGAGGGTAGGCTGCTCTCGGCCATAGGGCTGAAAGACATCGCGATTGTCGCCACCATGGACGCGACCTTCGTGGCGCCGGTCAGCCACAGCCAGGACGTCAAGAAGATCGTCGAACAGCTTGAAAAGAGTGGCCGCCTCGAAACCAAGTTCACGCCCTCGCGCGATCGGGTGCTGGTGAGCGGCGCCTGGCGCAAGCGCGTGCAGCACTGGCTGTTCGAGGAGACGTTGCCGCTCTGGTCCACGGTCGGCGTGGACGATCGCCTGGGCGGCTTCCACGAGGCGCTAGGCTTCGACGGCAAGCCGCTGGTGAAGCCCAAGCGTATGCGCACCATGGCTCGCCAGGTCTACGCCTTTGCCGTCGCCAAGCTGCGCGGGTGGGACGGCCCTGCCGATGCACTCATCGCGCACGGCCTCGCCTTCATGTCCGGCAACGGGCGCACGGAACGCGGCGGCTGGGTGCGCACGATGAACATCGACGGCAGCGTGGCAGACGCCGCGGAGGACGCCTACGACCATTCCTGCGTCTTGCTGGCACTGGCCTATGCGCATATGTGCGGCAACCCCGACGCGTTGCGGCTTGGCGAGGAAACCCTTGCGTTCCTCGACCAGCATCTCGAGGACGAGCGGCTGACCGGCTTCATGGAGACGTCGGCTGGGGAGGGGCTGCGCCGCTCCAACCCGCATATGCATCTTCTGGAGGCTTTCCTCGCCTGGCATGCGGCCACCTACGACCGCAACCATCTGCGCCGCGCGGCGCGGATCGTCGATCTGTTCCGCAACCACTTCTTCGACCCCGACAGCTGGACGCTCGGGGAGTTCTTCAACGACGAGTGGCTGCCTGCCGCCGGCGAGAAGGGCACCTGGACCGAGCCGGGCCATCATTTCGAATGGGCCTCGCTCCTGGTCGACTTCGCCGCCAAGAGCGGTCAGAAGAACCTTACCGCCTATGCCCGCAAGCTTTACGCCTCGGCCGTTGCCAACGGACTGAACCGTGCGACGGGGCTCGCCTATGGCGCCGTCTCACGCCAGGGAATGCCGCTCGACCGGGTCTCGCGTAGCTGGCCGCAGACCGAAGCGATCAAGGCGGCCATCGCCCTCGACGGCGCGGAGGGTCCCGACCTCAAGCCCGAGATCGAGGCGCGGGTGGGGCGGCTGTTCCGCTGGCATATCGACCCGGCGCCGCTCGGCCTCTGGATCGACAGGATCGATGAGCGCGGCCGCTCGATGGCAAGCGAAGTGCCGGCCTCGATCTTCTATCATCTCGTCTGTGCGCTGATGCAGTATCTGGACAGCACCAGCGAGAACTGAAAACGGCGGCTTTACGCCGCCGCAAAAGCTCTTTCCAAACAGTATGTTGGAAGAGAAAATAGATTCAGTTTGCGAGCCTCAATAGGGGCTCGCAACATCCCCCGTTTCGACATAGATCGACTTGACTTGCGAGTAATGGCCAAGCGCTTCGCGCGCATTTTCGCGGCCGATGCCCGACTGCTTGTAGCCGCCGAAGGGCATTTCGACTGGGGTCAGGTTGTAGGCGTTGATCCAGCAGGTGCCGGCCTGCAACTCCGAAATCACGCGATGCCCGCGCGCGATGTCCTTGGTGAAGACGCCGGCGGCCAGACCGAACTCAGTGGCGTTGGCGCGCGCGATCACTTCCTCCTCGGTGTCGAAGGACAGCACGCTCATCACCGGCCCGAAGATTTCCTCGCGGGCGATGCGCATGTTGTCGGTCACGCCGGTGAAGACGGTGGGCTCGACGAAGAAGCCGCCGTCAAAGCCCTGAAGCGAAGGCACGTTGCCGCCGCAGGCGAGCTTTGCGCCTTCCAGCTTGCCGATCTGAATGTAGCCGACAACCTTGTCGTGCTGTGCCTTGCTGACGAGGGGCCCCATCTGAGTCTCGGGATCGAGTGGATCGCCGATGCGGATCGTTTTGGTGCGCTCGACGAGACGCTCCACAAAGTGGTCATGCAGGCCTTTCTGGACGAAGACGCGGGTGCCGTTCGAGCAGATCTGGCCGGTCGAGTAGAAGTTGCCGAGCATGGCGCCGCCGATGGCATTTTCGAGGTCGGCGTCGTCGAAGACGATGAGTGGCGACTTGCCGCCGAGTTCCATCGTCGCGTGCTTCAGCTTGGAGCCGGCGAGCGACATCACCTTGCGCCCGGTCGGTACCGAGCCGGTCACGGAAACCTTGGCGACGACGTCATGGTCGACCAATGCGCCGCCGACGTCACCATAGCCCTGCACCACGTTGAACAGTCCGTCCGGCAGGCCGGCCTCGGTGTAGATCTCGGCCAGCGCAAGCGCTGAAAGCGGGGTGTTTTCGGAGGGCTTGAACACCATGGCATTGCCCATGGCGAGCGCAGGCGCAGACTTCCAGCCGGCGATCTGGATCGGATAGTTCCAGGCGCCGATGCCGACGCACACGCCGAGCGCTTCGCGCCGGGTATAGGCGAAGGGGCCGCCGAGATCGATGAACTCGCCGTTGTAAGCGCCGATGGCGCCAGCGAAATATTCAAGGCAGTCGGCCGCCGAGGGCGCGTCCGCGACCAACGTTTCCTGGATCGCCTTGCCGGTGTCCAGCGTCTCGAGGCGCGCGAGCTCTTCGTTGCGGGCGCGCAGAATGTCTGCCGCGCGACGCAGGATGCGGCCGCGCTCGACGGGCTTGAGCCGCGCCCAGGCGGGCTGCGCGGCACGCGCGGCTTCGATTGCCAGTTCGATCACATTGGGCGTGGCCGAATGCAATGTGGCAATGGTTTCGCCGGTCGCCGGGTAGATGACCGGGATAGGCGCGCCGCGCTCGTCGTCCACGAAGCGGCCATTGATATAGTGCGAGGCTTTAGGTTGAGCGCGCATAGTCGTCTCCGGAATCTATTTCGGCTTGATGCTCTAGCTTAACGGTCCGAGACCTGCCAGCGCGGGTTTATCCATGGTTCCTGATTGGAAGGCGCAAGCGGTGTGCGACCAAGGATGTGGTCGGCTGCCTTCTCGCCGGTCATGATCGAGGGGCCGTTGAGATTGCCGTTGGTGATGCGCGGGAAGATGGAGGAATCGGCCACGCGCAGGCCTTCCACGCCGATGACGCGGCATTCCGGGTCCACCACCGCCATTGGATCGTCGTGGCGCCCCATGCGGCAGGTACCGCACGGGTGGAGCGCGCTTTCTGCATGGTCGCGGATGAACATGTCGAGTTCCGCATCGGTCTGCACATGCTTGCCCGGCGAGATCTCCTGGCCGCGATAGGCGTCGAAGGCTGCCTGGCCGAAGATTTCGCGGGTAAGGCGGATGCAGCGGCGGAACTCCGCCCAGTCATCCGGGTGCGACATGTAGTTGAAGCGGATGACCGGCTTTTCCTTCGGGTCCGGCGAGCGCAGCGTGACTGCGCCACGCGATTTCGAACGCATCGGTCCGACATGGGCCTGGAAGCCATGCGACTTTGCCGCAGCCTTGCCGTCATAGCGCACGGCCGCCGGGATGAAGTGATACTGGATGTCGGGATAATCGATATTGGCGGCCGAGCGCACGAAGGCAGCCGCCTCGAAGTGGTTGGTGGCGCCCAGGCCGTTCTTGAACAGCATCCATTGCGCGCCGATCAAAGCCTTGGAGACGGGGTTGAGGACGGAGTTCAGCGTGATCGGCTTGGTCGACTCCTGCTGGATGTAGAGTTCGAGATGGTCCTGCAGATTGGCGCCGACGCCTGGACGGTCCGCGACGACGGCGATGCCATGGGCCTTTAGGTGCTGCGCGGGGCCGATGCCCGACAGCATCAGGATCTTGGGGGAATTGATGGACGAGGCGGCCACGATCACTTCGCGCCGCGCCTTCACGACCTCGATCTTGCCGCGAGCTTCGATCTCGACGCCGACGGCGCGTTGATTCTCTATGACGACCTTTCGCGCGAAGCCATTGACCAGGCGAACGTTTTTCCTCTTTAGGGCGGGGCGCAGGTAGGCATTGGCGGTCGACCAGCGACGGCCGCGATGGATGGTCTGCTCCATCGGCCCAAAGCCCTCCTGCTTGGAGCCGTTATAATCGTCGGTCAGTTCGAATCCTGCCTGCCGGCCTGCCTCGATGAAGGCCGCATAGAGCGGGTTGACGCGCTTGCCGCGCTGCACATGTAGCGGCCCGCTGGTGCCGCGCCAGCCATCCTCGCCGCCGTGCGAATGCTCCATGCGCTTGAAGTAGGGCAGCACGTCGGCATAGCCCCAGCCCATTGCGCCTTGCTCGGCCCAGTGATCGAAATCGCGGGCGTGGCCACGCACATAGACCATGCCGTTGATGGAGGAGGAGCCGCCCAAAACCTTGCCGCGCGGCGTGGCCAGCACGCGCCCGCCGAGATGAGGCTCGGGTTCGCTGGAGAAACCCCAGTCGTAGAGCGGCATGTTGAGCGGAATGGAAAGCGCCGAAGGCATCTGGATCAGCGGGCCGATATCCGAGCCGCCGAATTCGATGACGATGACCGAATGCTTGCCGTCTTCCGACAGCCGGTAGGCCATGGCCGAACCCGCCGAGCCGGAACCAACAATGACGAAATCTGCCTCAAGCATCGGCAAGGTGCCTCATGTAATCATTTAAGGAAACGTTTCCGCCGGTGGCGACGACCAGAACAGTCTTGCCGGCAAGGTCGAGGCCGCCGTCGAGAAGGGCAGCGAGAGTTGCGGCGCCCGAAGGCTCGAGCACGAGCTTCAGCCGTTCGAAGGCGATCTTCATGGCGCGGCGCACCGAAGCGTCGTTGACAGCCAGGCCGCGCACGCCGGCGGCGCTAACGGCGGCGAAGGGGGCTTCGCCGGGCTTGCGCGCCATCAGGCCATCGCAGATCGAGGGCGAGACGAGCGGCATGGTTTCGATTGCGCCCTTGGCGAGCGAGGTGCCCATGCCGTTGAACCCTTCCGGCTCGACGGCGATCACCTGCGTCTCGGGCGAGAGGTAGTGGAAGGCGAGCGACACGCCACCAATCAGGCCACCGCCGCCCACAGCACAAAGCACGATGTCGGCCTTGGCGCCCTTGGCGGCCAGCTGGTCGATTGCTTCGAGACCGGCGCCGGCCTGGCCCGCGACGATCTCCGAGTCGTCGAACGGGTGCAGCAGGGCAAGGCCTTCTTCCTTGGCGATTTCGCGGGCGCGTTCCGAGGCGACTTCCTCGCGGGGCCGCGCGCCATGGTCGGTCAGCACCACGCGCGCGCCATAGCCCGCCGTGGCGTCACGCTTGGCGGCAGGCGCGTCGATCGGCATGACGATGGTGACCGGGATGCCGAGCGCCTGGCCGGCGGCGGCGAGGCCTTGCGCGAAATTGCCGGACGAGTAGGCGACAACGCCGCGCTTGGCTTCTTCCGGCGAAAGCTGCTTCAGCCGCCAATAGGCGCCGCGCACCTTGAAGGAGCCGGCCCATTGCAGCGACTCGGGCTTTATGAAGACGCGAGCCGCGCCGGTCATCGCGGTGAGAGGGCGGGATTCCAGAAGCGGCGTCAGCTGCGTCACCTGCGAGGTGGCGGCATAGGCGCGCCTGATATGGTCGAGGGTGGGGACGATAGGCGTAGTCATCATTCACCTCGCGGAAAGCGTTTCTGCTCTTCGAGCACGTTGAGATCCATGTGGTTGCGCATGTAGCGTTCGGAAGCCTGCCGAAGCGGCTGGAAATCCCACGGGAAGTAGGAGCCGTTCCGGAGTGCCGGATAGACGACCCAGCGCCGTGCCTGGCTCTGGCGCACCGCCTTGTCGAAGGCAGCCATGTCCCAGCGCGCCTGAACTCTTTCCATGAAACCGGCGACCAGCACGGCATTGGCCGGATTGGCGGCGAGATTGGTCAGCTCAAGCGGATCCGATTCCAGATCAAAGAGTTGCGGCGGATCGATCTCGCAATGCACGAACTTGTATTTGCCGTTGCGAATGGCCACCAGTGGCGCATATGAGCCCTCGGCGGCGTATTCCATCAGCACTGGTTCGCTGCGTGGCTGGCCCTGCATTTGCGGCTTCAGCGACTGGCCGTCCGTCCAGGGCATGATGTCGGCGATGTCTATGCCGGCGAGGTCGCAAAGCGTGGGGCAGATGTCGAGATTGGATGTCGGCGCCTGGATCAGGCCGGGCGCGATGCCCTTGCCGGCAATCATCAGCGGCACGCGCGCCGAGCCTTCGTAGAAGCACATCTTGAACCACAGGCCGCGCTCGCCGAGCATGTCGCCGTGGTCTGAGCAGAACAGGATGACGGTGTTGTCCAGCATGCGGGTGCGTTCGAGCACCGAGATCAACTCGCCTACCTTGTCGTCGAGATAGGAGATGTTGGCGAAGTAGCCGCGGCGCGAGCGGCGCACCTGCTCGGGCGTGATGTCGAAGTTGTCGTAGTCGCTGGCGAGGTAGAGCCGCTGAGAATGCGGATCCTGCTTGTCCTTCGGGATGAAGCCGACCTCCGGCTCCAGCGCAGGGCAGTCCTCGTAGAGGTCCCAATATTTGCGGCGCGCGACGTAAGGGTCGTGCGGATGGGTAAAGGAGACGGTCAGGCACCAGGGACGATGCTGCGGGGCTTCCGACGCGCGGGCGTGTTCGTAAATCTTCTGCCCGGCGAGGAAGGCGACCTCGTCGTCATACTCCATCTGGTTGCTGATTTCGGCCACGCCCGCGCCGGTGACCGAGCCGAGGTTATGATACCACCAGTCGATGCGCTCGCCCGGCTTACGGTAGTCCGGCGTCCAGCCGAAGTCGGCCGGGTAGATGTCGGTGGTCAGCCGTTCTTCGAAGCCGTGCAACTGGTCGGGGCCGACGAAATGCATCTTGCCCGAAAGCGCCGTGTGATAGCCCGCCGAACGCAGGTGGTGCGCGAAGGTGGGGATCGAGGAGGCGAATTCGGCGGCGTTGTCAAAGACCTCGGTGCGCGACGGCAGCTGCCCGCTCATGAAGGAGGCGCGGCCCGGCGCGCAGAGCGGCGAGGCGGTGTAGTTGTTGCGAAACCGGGCCGAGCGTGCGGCCAGTGCCTTGAGATGCGGCGCGTGCAGGAAGTCGGCCGGGCCGTCCGGGAACAGCGTCCCGTTCAACTGGTCGACCATGATGATCAGTATGTTGGGGCGGCCGCTCATGAGGCTGTCTTGTGCTGCTGGAGTTTCGTTTCGAGATAATCTTCGATCACCGCGACCGCGCTTGCCGCGTTCGGCGCGCCATCCTTGAGGGCGCGGCGGATGTAGAAGCCGTCGATCAGGGCGGCGATGCCCTCGGCGACGCGGTCGGCCTCAGTGCGCGGCATCAGCGCGCAAAGCCCGCTCATCAGGTTCGAATGCAGGCGGCGCGCATAGACGCGCAGCAGGCGGCGGAGCGCTGGCGACTTCTGCGCCTCGACATAGAAGGCGAGCCACGCGGCGATGGTCTCGGCCTGGAACTGCTTGTCGGAAAAGTTCACCGCGATGACGGCCAGCACGCGCTCACGCGGGCCGGTCGAGCCGGGCAGGGCGGCGCGCAGATCCGCGCCGAGCTCGGACAGCAGGTAGCGCATGGTGGCCTGCAGCAGTTCGTCCTTGGCGCCGAAATAGTGGTGCGCCAGCGCCGACGACACGCCCGCGCGGCCCGCGATCTCGGACATGGTGACGTCCAGCGACCCGCGCTCGCCGATCGCAGAGATCGTCGCGTCTATCAGCGCCTTGCGGCGCACGGGTTCCATTCCGACCTTGGGCACTTAAATTCCTCCAGCGGCAAGCCTATTTTTAATTAACTGATCAATCAATAAAAATCCCATCGCCCGTTGTGGTGGCTGCGACAATCCACAGAGGGGTGACGGAACCACGGCCTAGTTGCCGGCCGGCGACTGGCGCATTATGTTCATGATTGAACAGTTACGCATGCGTTCTTAGTATGCTAGGAATGTCCACCGGAATTCGGAGAGTCTCATGACTGCTTGTATCGTCGGATGGGCGCATTCGCGCTTCGGCAAACTCGAAGGCGAAACGCTCGAAAGCCTGATCACCAAGGTGGCGGCCGAGGCGCTCGACCATGCCGGTCTCGGCCCGGACGACGTCGACGAGATCGTGCTCGGTCATTTCAATGCCGGCTTCTCGGCGCAGGATTTTACGGCGAGCCTTGTGCTGCAGACGGATGACCGCCTGCGCTTCAAGCCCGCGACGCGCGTGGAAAACGCGTGCGCGACCGGCTCGGCGGCCGTACGTCAGGGCATCCGCGCCATCGACGCCAAGGCTGCCAGGGTGGTGCTGGTGGTGGGGGCGGAGCAGATGACGACGACGCCCGGCGCCGAAATCGGCAAGAACCTCCTGAAGGCCTCCTATCTGCCGGAAGATGGCGATACGCCCGCTGGCTTTGCCGGCGTCTTCGGCAAGATCGCGCAGGCCTATTTCCAGCGCTATGGCGACCAGTCGGACGCGCTGGCCATGATCGCGGCCAAGAACCACAAGAACGGCGTCGAAAACCCCTATGCGCAGATGCGCAAGGATCTCGGCTTCGAGTTCTGCCGCACCGAAAGCGAGAAGAACCCCTTCGTTGCCGGTCCGCTCAAGCGCACCGACTGCTCGCTCGTGTCGGACGGCGCGGCCGCGCTGGTGCTGATGGACAGCTCGGACGCGCTGGCGATGCGCCGCGCGGTGGCCTTCCGTGCCAATGAGCATGTGCAGGATTTTCTGCCGATGTCCAAGCGCGACATCCTCGCCTTCGAAGGCTGCGAGCAAGCATGGAAGCATGCGCTGAAGAAGGCCGGCGTGGCGCTGGACGACCTGTCCTTCGTCGAGACGCATGACTGCTTCACCATAGCCGAACTGATCGAATACGAGGCGATGGGGCTCGCCAAGCCGGGCGAGGGCGCGAAGCTTGCGTTGGACGGCTACACCGCCAAGGATGGCAAGCTGCCGGTCAATCCTTCCGGAGGGCTCAAGGCCAAGGGCCATCCGATAGGCGCCACCGGCGTTTCCATGCATGTGTTGACCTCGATGCAGTTGACCGGCGAGGCCGGCGGCATTCAGGTGCCGGGCGCGAAGCTCGGCGGCATCTTCAACATGGGCGGCGCTGCGGTCGCCAACTACGTCTCGATCCTGGATCGCATTAGATGAGACATTCGGCCGTCGTCACCGGAGGCGCATCGGGTATAGGCATTGCCATTGCTCGCCGGCTTCTGGATGACGGCTGGCCGGTGGCGATCATCGACATAGACGAACAGGCGCTGATCGCCGCCGAGGATCTGTTCGCCGACGAGAACGCCATTTTCATCCAGGCGGATGTTACCGACGAAGACGAGCTCGACGCAGCCTTCGACGAGGTGGTGGACCGGCTCGGTTTGATCGGCGGCTTGGTCAATGCAGCGGGCATCGCGCGCGACGCCTCCGCCGAGGAAACCAGTGCCGAACTGTTGCGCGAGCTTCTCGATGTCAATCTGGTCGGCGCCTTCATCGCGGCCAAGGCAGCGCTGGAGCGCATGGGGCAGACCTTGTCTGTCGTCAACATTTCCTCGGTTTCGGGCATGCGCGCCAATCGCGGCCATCTTGCCTATGGCGCCTCCAAGGCAGGCGTGAAGCTGATGTCGGATGTGTTGGCTCTGGAGTTCGGTAGTCGCGGCGTGCGTGTCAATTGCGTCGCACCCGGACCCACGGATGATGCGGCCTCGGAGGGGTGCTCCATCGAGGCTCGGCGGGTTTGGATCGGCCGCGTGCCGCAGGCGCGCTATGGCGAACCGGAAGAGGTTGCGGCGGCCGTGGCCTTCCTCCTGTCGCCCGAGGCGAGCTTCATCAATGGGCACACGCTTGCCGTCGACGGCGGCTTTCTGTCGGCGGGAGTGACTGCCGAAGCCTAGATAGTGCCGCTGCGGGCGAGCTCGGGGAGAGGGGATCGGAATGCGACTGAACGCCATCTTCTTGGCTATGTGCTTCACTGTGGGCGGGTTGTCCAATGCGCTGGCGGCCCAAACCGCCACCGAGCTTGCCAAAGCCTTCTGCCAGACGCGGGTGGAGGACAATGCAGCGGGCACCCGCAACTTGCTCACGCCTTCATTGCGAGATGCGGTCGCTGAGGCGGAGAACCGCAACGACGCCATCGCCAAGGCTAATCCGGACGACAAGCCGCCTTTTGGCGACGGCATTCCCTATCAGACCTATCCCGACCTCGCGCCGGTCTGCGAACCGGGAACAGTCACCGACACGGATGGCCGCACCCTGGTGGAGGTGAGCTACAAGTTTCCCCAGACGCCCGAAGCCGGCTGGACCGATCGCATAGCGGTGCTTTCCACGCCCGAAGGCTGGCTGATCGACGACGTCCTCTATGAAGCGCCGGCCGATCAGACCGAGGCGCTCACTTTGCGTATGGTTCTGGAAAGCGCCTTCGACGACTAAGGCGACCAGACAAGACTGGCCGTCCGTGGCCGGATTTCCCTTGCATCGGCTCGCGGTGCAGTTATCAAGTCCCTCGCAATCGTGAGTTTCGAGGTCAATACTTCATGTCGAATCCGGTTCTGGTCGAAGTCCTGCGGGGCGATATCGTTGAAAGCAGGCATCGCGGCGCAATCGCGGTCTTCGATGCGGACGGCAAGGCCGTTCTGGAAATCGGCGATACGATGCGGCCGACCTTCCCACGCTCGGCGGTGAAGTCGATCCAGGCGTTGCCGCTGGTGGAGACCGGCGCGGCGGATGCCTATGGCTTCGGCGACAAGGAATTGGCGCTGTCCTGCGCCTCGCACGACGGCGAGGCCGGGCATGTGGAGCTAGCTCGCGCCATGCTGGCGAAGGCGGGGCTGGATGAGCAGGCGCTCGAGTGCGGAACGCACTGGCCGTCCAGCCAGAAGGCGACCATCGAACTGGCGCGCAGCGGCGGCACGGCAAATGCCCTGCACAACAATTGCTCGGGCAAGCATTCGGGGTTCTTATGCGCCTGCTGCCACGCCGGCATCGAGCACCGCGGCTATGTGAAGGCCGGACACCGGTATCAGGAGATGCTCTGCGAAGCGCTGGAGAACGTGACTGGTGCCGCGCATAGCGCCGACAATCGCGCCATCGACGGCTGCTCGATCCCCACCTATGCGGTGCCGCTGCGCAACCTCGCGCATGGCTTTGCGCGGATGGCGACGGGTGTCGGGCTCGGAGAGGAGCGCGCCAAGGCTGCCCGCCGGCTGTTTGCCGCGTGTATGGCCGAACCGTTCCATGTGGGCGGCAGTGAAAGCTTCGACACCCTGCTGATGGGCCGCGCGCCTGGCCGGCTGTTCGTCAAGGTCGGTGCGGAAGGCGTGTACTGTGCGGCGGTACCGGAACTCGGCCTTGGCATCGCACTGAAATGCGACGATGGCGCTTTCCGTGCGGCGGAAGTGATGGTCGCGACGGTCATGGCGAAGCTTGTGGCCGGCGACGAGACGCTGACCGGAATACTGCGCGAGTTCATGAATCCGGTTTTGACCAACCGGAATGGCATGGTCGTGGGCGGTTTGCGGCCTACGGCAGCGTTGGCGTAGACCATTTTCGGCCGAAAAAGCTCCCACCTTTACTTGCTGGCGGCAAGCATGCCAGCGGTTGTGTGCTTCACCACCTATTGGGGAGCTTGTGCGAAGTATTGCCAAAGCATAAGCTCTCTACATGAGCAGAGCTTTTACCCGCGAAGAAGACAGTGAGAAAGCGATCGCAGACATTGGCGAACGGCCGGTCAGCGAACACCGCAACCTTGTGACCGAGAATGGCCTGGCCATGATCGACGCCAACCTCGCCGCGCTGCGCGAGGATCTGGCGGAGGCGGAACGCGAGGGCAATCGCGAACGCATTGCGCTGGTTTCGCGCGACCTTCGCTATTGGGCGTCCCGCCGCGAGACGGCGGAACTGTCAGTTCCGGAAGCTGACAGCGACGTCGTGCGCTTCGGCATGACCGTGTCGATCGAGGACGAGGACGGCCACTCGAAGACCTGGAAGATTGTCGGTGAGGACGAAGCCGACCCCTCGAAGGGCACGATCTCGCACGTCTCGCCGATGGCGGTGGCACTGTTCGGCAAGGGCGTGGGCGACACCGCCGTCGTCAATGGCAAGGAATGGGAAATCGCGGCGCTGAAGGTGGGGTGACCGATAGGGATCAGCCGGATATCGGTTGCGTGTAGTCACGAAAGAAGGCGGCCGCTCCTGCCTCATCGATCTCGCCTGCGGCGACGCCCATGACGAAGGTGTAGAGCGTCCCATCATCTGCCGTCAGCATGCAACCATTGATGATTAGGAAAGCGCCGGCAGCAACGATCGCTGTACGCTTGTTGCCGTCGACGAAGGCATGGTTGCGGGCAATCCCAAAGATGTACGCCGCGGCGAGTTCGTGAACACTCGGATTGCCGTAAGCGGTCTTGTTCACAGGCCGTGCGAGTGCGGATTCCAAGGCATTCTCGTCTCGAATGCCTTGGAATCCGCCATGCCGCCGCAACTGCTCGGCGTGCATCGCTTCCACTGCGCGCCTGGAGAGAAATTGCCAGCTCATTCAGCGAGCTTCTGAAGCGCGACCTTATATTTGTCCATGACTTCGCGCGCGGCAGCCATTTGCCGCTCGAAAGCATCGTCGACGGGCCTCAATGTAAAGCCATCCTTGTCTTCGATCAGCTCGAGGCTGTCACCTGCCTTGAGGTTCAGACGATTGAGCGTCTCCTTGGGGATGATCACCCCTTCGGAATTGCCGATCTTGCGAATGACAGTGTTCATCGTCGCCTCCGTCATTGTTATAACGGGAGATATAACACTCGCCGCGTATTGCTACAAGCAGTGGGCTAGTTCGGCTGATTCAGCCTCTCCAGCAACCGCTCCGCAGCTTCTGGTATGACAGTGCCGGGCGGGAAAATCTCGGTTGCTCCTGACTGGAGGACGGCATCGTAGTCCTGAGGCGGGATCACGCCGCCGGCGACGATCATGATGTCCTCGCGGCCGAGCCGTTTCAGTGCGTCGCGGAGCTCGGGGATCAGTGTCAGATGGCCGGCTGCCAGAGACGACGCTCCGACGATGTTGACATCGTTTTCGGCCGCGAGCTTGGCGATCTCTTCCGGCGTCTGGAACATGGCGCCGACGGTCACGTCGAAGCCGAGGTCGGCAAAGGCGGTGGCAATCACCTTCTGGCCGCGGTCATGGCCGTCCTGGCCCATCTTGGCGACGAGTATGCGCGGCTTCGAACCGTTCTTCTTTTCGAAGACCTCGATCAGCTTTTGCACGCGATCGGCGGTGGCGTTCTCGCCCATCTCCGAACGGTAAACGCCGGAGATCGTCTGCACCGTCGCGACGTGGCGGCCAAAGGCCTTTTCCAGCGCGGACGAGATTTCGCCCACGGTTGCCTTGGCGCGCGCGGCACGGATCGCGAATTCCAGAAGGTTTTCATTGCCATGCGCGGCTTTGGTCAGCGCGTCGAGAGCGCTTTCGACCGCGGCCACGTCGCGCGTGCCCTTGAGTTCCTGCAGCTTGGCGAGCTGGCGGGCGCGCACCTCGGCGTTGTCGACCTTGAGTACGTCGACTTCGATGTCCTGCTCGGGGCGGAAGGCGTTGACGCCCACAAGCGCCTGTTCGCCAGAGTCGATGCGGGCCTGGGTGCGCGCGGCGGCCTCCTCGATGCGCAGCTTCGGGATGCCGCGTTCGGTGGCGGCGGCCATGCCGCCAAGGTCCTCGACCTCCTCGATATGCGCAAGCGCGCGCATGGCAAGATCATGCGTCAGCCGCTCGACATAGGTCGAGCCGCCCCACGGGTCGATGATGCGGGTCGTGCCCGACTCCTTCTGGAGGATCAACTGGGAGTTGCGAGCGATGCGCGCGGAATGGTCGGTGGGCAGCGCCAGCGCTTCGTCGAATGAGTTGGTGTGCAGCGACTGGGTATGGCCCTGCGTTGCTGCCATCGCCTCGATCATCGTGCGCATGATGTTGTTGTAGGGGTCCTGCGCGGTGAGCGACCAGCCCGACGTCTGGCAATGCGTGCGCAGCGAAAGCGAACGGTGGTCCTTGGGCGAAAAATTCTTCTGCATCAGGCTCGCCCAGAGCAGGCGCGCGGCGCGCATCTTGGCGACTTCCATGAAGAAGTTCATGCCGATGGCCCAGAAGAACGACAGGCGCGGTGCGAACTTGTCGATGTCGAGGCCGGCCGCCACGCCGGCGCGCGCATATTCGATGCCGTCGGCGATGGTGTAGGCGAGCTCCAGATCCGCCGTCGCTCCCGCTTCCTGCATGTGATAGCCGGAGATCGAGATCGAGTTGAACTTCGGCATATGATGCGAAGTGTAGGAGAAGATGTCGGAAATTATCCGCATTGAGGGCTTGGGCGGATAGATGTAGGTGTTGCGCACCATGAACTCTTTCAGAATGTCATTCTGAATGGTTCCGGCGAGGTCTTTTTGGGCAACGCCCTGTTCTTCGGCGGCGACAATATAGAGCGCCATGATCGGCAGCACCGCGCCGTTCATGGTCATGGAGACGGTCATCTGGTCGAGCGGGATGCCGTCGAACAGCTGCCGCATGTCGAGGATGGAATCGATCGCCACGCCAGCCATGCCGACGTCGCCGGCCACGCGCGGATGGTCGCTGTCATAGCCGCGATGGGTGGCTAGATCGAAGGCGACGGAAAGGCCTTTCTGGCCGGCGGCGAGATTGCGCCGGTAGAAGGCGTTGGACTCCTCGGCCGTCGAGAAGCCGGCATACTGACGGATCGTCCAGGGCTGCTGGACATACATGGTCGGGTAGGGGCCGCGGATATAGGGCGCAATGCCCGGATAGGTGTCGAGATAGGGCAAGTCGGCCAGGTCGTGCGGGCCATAGCGATGCTTGACTGCGATGCCTTCCGGCGTGTGCCAGATCTCTGCCTCGGTGCCGGCCTCTTCGAGGCATGGATCCGTCCAGCCGAGCTTGGAAAAATCGGGAATCATTCTCAAGCTCCGATCAGTTCATCAAGCCGCGCGGCCGGCAGGGGCTGGCAGAAGACCGTGCCGTCGGTCGGCGCAGGGCGGCGCGGAGCGGCGAGCGTCTCGACAGGCCGCTCGGCGGCCAGGGGATAGACGGTCGTGCCGACCAGGGCGCGTTTGCCCTCGGCGTATTCGGCTGCGCGACGGTCACGCGCTTCGAGGACACGCTTCTGGACATTGCCCCTGGCAAGGCTGTGCAACAGGCCGCCTTCCGTCTCGATGAGCTGGAATTCGCGCCATGCGGCCTCGCAAAGCTCGGCGGTAAGGGCCTCAACGCCGCCCGAGCCGGAAGCCGGATCGGCAACGAAACCGAGATGGCTTTCGCGGGCCATGATCAGCTGCGTGTTACGGGCGACGCGCCGCGCAAAGGCGTCGGGCAGGCCGTGTGCGATCGTGTGCGGCAAGATGGACACGGAATCCGCACCACCGACGGCTGCGGCAAAGCTTGCGAGCGTCGTGCGCAGGATGTTCGTTTCGGGATCCTTCAGCGTCATCATCCGATAGGACGTCTCGGCGTGGATCGTAGCCGGGCTGGGCTGGATGGAGCAGCTCTGCTGGACGCGGGCCCAGAGCTTTCTCAACGCCCTGATCTTTGCCATGGACAGGAACTGGTCCTGGTCGACGCTGAGCGAGAAACCGATATGCGGCGCGGCATAGACAAGCGCCTGCCGGGCATCTTCGAACAAGCGCAGATGCGCAACGGCGGAAGCCATCATCACGCCCAGTTCCTGCGCTTCGGTGGCGCCGGCATTGTGCAGCACTCGGCCATCGGCTTCCAGCAGCACGCCGGGCACGCCAAGCGCGAAGAAGTGCGCCAATGATTGCGGCATCGAGGCCTGCAACGCCTCGATCGACATGCGCAGCCGTCCGGTGCCGGCGAAGATCGCCGCCGGATCGATGCCGAAGGAAAGGTTGAGCCTCGACGGGTCGACGCGGCGCTTGGCGAGGATGGCCACCAGCCAGTCGGCCATGGCACGGCTCGATGGGTGCACGTCGACGCGCAGATAGGTGCGGTTGAGTGCGACGCCTTCGAGAACCGTTTCCAAAACTTCGGCCGAAGCGGGAAGGCCGTAGCCGAAGGAATTGGGCGCTCCTTCGAACACCAGAGCAAGACCGGTCGCGCCCTGCTCGATCTCATGCAGCGCCTGCGCGTTGGCGCGAACGGGGTCGGTGTCGTCAATGCGCTGGGCTATGATCCAAGGGGCATCGGGATTTTTGCGCGCCAGGAACTCGGCAGTATCAGGCCGATCGTACAACGGCTCGATGCGCAAGCCGTCGTCGGTGTGCGAAACCAGAGTTTCCTCCAATGATGCACCGGCCAGCGCTTTCTGCGCCAGGGCCAGCCACCGGTCCCGATCGCTTGGGGGAAACTTGACATCGCTGAAAACGGTACGCGCGTCCATCTTGGCTCCTCTAGCCTGACCGATCCAGTCTGGCTGAATTTACGGTCGTCGCCTCCCTGCCGCAATGCAACATAGGTTTGGCACGGCGACAAAATATGACACGGAAATGCGCTGCATTGGATAACAACGACATTCCCTCTCTGGATTGCCAAACCAGCGGGGGGACTGCAACCCTCAAACGGCGAAATCGGTCGTTCGCCGTTGTCGCGCTGCGCCCGCGCAACTATACCATTCTAATGGCTTTTAGGGTGCGCGACGCATCCGGCGGCCGACTTATGGAATCCGGAGACAGAGAAAATATGGCGCAGGAAGACAGCCTTTTCATCGGTGCCAGCCGCAAGCCGGATGACAGCTATCAGCAGCGCGAAGAATTGCTCCTGAAATACGGCAATCGCCACGGGCTGATTACCGGCGCGACCGGTACCGGCAAGACCGTGACGCTGCAGATCCTGGCCGAAGGCTTTTCGGAGGCCGGCGTTCCGGTGTTCTGCGCTGACGTGAAGGGCGATCTGTCGGGCATCGCCTTGCCGGGCGAGCCGAAGGATTTTCTGCTCAAGCGCGCCGAGGCGGTGAAGCTGGACCCTTACGAGTTCCACAAAACGCCTACGATCTTCTGGGACCTGTTCGGCGAGCAGGGGCACCCGATCCGGGCCACGATCAGCGAGATGGGGCCGCTCTTGCTGTCACGTCTGATGAACCTCACCAATGCGCAGGAAGGCGTGCTGAACATTGCTTTCCGGATCGCCGATGAGGAAGGCCTGCTTCTGCTCGACCTGAAGGACCTTCAGTCGATGCTGGCCAACATGGCCACACGCTCCGACGAACTTTCGGCGCGCTACGGCAATGTCAACAAGGCCTCGGTGGGGGCCATCCAGCGCTCGCTTCTGGTGCTGGAGCAGCAGGGCGGCGCCAACTTCTTCGGCGAGCCGGCGCTGCGGATTTCAGATCTCATGCGCACGGATCGGGACGGACGCGGCATGGTCAATGTGCTGGCCGCTGAAAAGCTGATGACCAACCCGCGGCTCTATTCGACCTTCCTGCTCTGGCTGCTTTCCGAGTTGTTCGAGCAACTGCCGGAGGTCGGCGACCCAGACAAGCCACGCCTGGTGTTCTTCTTCGACGAAGCACATCTTCTGTTCAACGAGGCGCCGAAGGCGCTTCTCGAACGCATCGAGCAGGTCGTGCGGCTGATCCGCTCGAAGGGCGTGGGCGTCTATTTTGTCACGCAAAATCCGCTCGACGTGCCCGAGACGGTGCTGGCCCAGCTGGGCAACCGCATCCAGCACGCGCTGCGCGCCTATACCCCGCGCGAGACCAGCGCGGTGAAGACGGCCGCCGGCACGTTCCGGCCCAATCCCGATTTCAATACGTTTGAGGCCATCACCAGCCTCGGCACCGGCGAGGCACTGGTCTCCACGCTCGAGGAAAAGGGAATTCCGTCGATGGTGCAGCGGACGCTGATTCGCCCGCCATCCTCGCGGATCGGTCCGCTGACGCCTGAAGAACGGCGGCGGGTGATGGATGCGAGCCCGGTCGCAGGCCAGTACGACCAGATGATCGATCGCGAATCGGCGTTCGAGATCCTGCAGAAGCGGGCCAGTCAGTCGGCCCAGGGCGAAGCGCCATCAAACGGTGGCGGGTGGACGCTACCGGACTTCGGCGGAAACCGTAATGGAAATCAGCGTACGAGCCAACCGCGCCCGTCGAACCGCCAAACGGTGACGGAAGCTGCAGTGAAATCCGTGGTGAGGTCGGTGGGATCTACCCTGGGCCGCGAACTCGTGCGCGGCATCCTCGGCATTCTCAGGAAGTAGAAAAGGAAATCGCGGCGCCGGTTGCCCGGGCCGCGATCTGAACCTTGGATCGGGATCGTGAGGCGTGACTCAGGCCACGCCGCCGCCAATGCTACCCGTCACCAGGATCGGCGTCTTGTTGGGAACGCGGTCGTAGAGATCGATGATGTCCTGGTTCATCAGGCGCACGCAGCCCGAGGAAACGGACTTGCCGATCGAGAACCACTCCGGCGAGCCGTGCAGGCGATAAAGCGTGTCCTGGCCGTCCTTAAAGATATAAAGAGCGCGCGCGCCGAGCGGGTTCATGAGGCCAGGCTGCATGCCGCCATTGGCGGCGCTGTACTTGGCCAGTTCCGGCTGACGGCCGATCATTTCATCCGGCGGCGTCCAGGTCGGCCACTTGCGCTTCCACTGGATGACGGCGCGGCCCGACCATTCGAAGCCGGCGCGGCCGAGACCGACGCCATAGCGCATAGCCTCACCACCCTCGCGAACGAGATAGAGGAAGTGGTTGGTGGTATCGACCACGATGGTGCCGGGGCGCTCGCCGGTCGGGTCCTGCACGACCTGGCGCAGGAAGCGCTTGTTCATCTTCTTGATCGGAATCGCAGGAAGCTGGAAGCCTTCATCTTCCATCGGGCCATACATCATGGCGTAGTCGCCGAAGGCCGGGTCGACGCTGGCCTGGGGCGCATAGGCTACCGGGCCGCTGCCTTCAGTGTAACGTGAGACTGTGCTGCAGGCGGAAACTGCAAAGGAAGCGGCACTGACGGCTGCCGCCCCCAAGAAACTGCGACGGCTGAGCCGGGGGGAAAAATTCGAGTCGGTCATGGATGCCCTTCTAATTCCGAATGCCGAATTGAATAACTAACGACATTGCAAAAAACCGTGAACGCTCCGCGAGCGGGGCGTTGTCCCTCCCACATAAGATTGGACGCGATAGATGGTTCCGAATCTGGCGTCAGGGTGATGAAAGAAAGGCAATGGTGTGACCGCCAAGTCACTGTGATATTTGGGTCACTTTTTCCCAACTAGTCCCGCTCGTCGGTCAGCAGGCCATTGAGCGAAGGCAGGATCAGCCCCGGCTGCAGGTCGCGATATTCGTCCGGCTGGTTGGTCCGGTTGATCCAGACGGTGCGGAAGCCGAATCGCGTGGCCCCGGCCACGTCCCAGCGGTTTGACGACTGGAACGACACCGCATGTGGATAAAGCCGCCAACCGGTCGTCACCATGTCGTAGACGTCCGGGGCGGGTTTGAAACGGCGAACGGCGTCGACCGAGAAGATGTCATCGAGAACCTGGTCGAGAGCGGCCGACTTGACGGCGGCCTCCAGCATCGCCGGCGAGCCGTTGGAGAGGATGGCAAGCCGTGCTCCACTGTCCTTCAGCGCCTTCAGGACAGCTGGGACCTCAGGATAGCAGTCGAGATGCCAGTAGGCGTCGAGCAGTTCCTGGCGCAGCTTGCGGTCGGCCGAAGGCACTTTGAGGAAGGCGAAATCCAGCGCCTGCTCGGTCAGTTGCCAGAAGTCGACATAAGATCCCATCAGCGAGCGCGTCCAGGAATATTCGAGCTGCTTTGCCCGCCAGATGTCGGACAAAAGCTGACCGTCCGGGCCGATCGCCGCCGCATGGCGCCGGACCGCCGCGTGCACGTCGAATAAGGTACCGTAAGCGTCGAAGACAAAGGCGGTGTGGTGCATGGGACCTCTCGTCCGCCATCAAGGCGCAAACGCAACACAAACCACCTTATTGCGCGCAACCGCTGGCATCAACATTTCCCGGGAACGGCCGGTTGACGGGCGCTGTCAAAGCGTCTTCCATGCCGGCACATTCAATTGGATAGACCATGATGTCGTCCGAAAACCGGTTCCCACTTTTCGGCATCATGGTCTAGGGTCAGAAGATGGACAATGCCATGTCACTTGCAGCTGCAGCGCAGACCAAAACCTGGACCTATGTCGACGGCGATTGGTACGAAGGCAACGTTGCTATCATCGGGCCGCGCAGCCACGCCATGTGGCTCGGCACCACGGTTTTCGACGGCGGCCGCTGGTTCGAGGGCGTGGCTCCCGACCTCGACCTGCATTCGGCGCGAGTGAACAAATCGGCGACCGCGCTCGGTCTCGAACCGACCATGAGCGCCGACGAGATCATCGGGCTTAGCTGGGACGGCCTGAAGAAGTTCGACGGCAACACCGCCGTCTATGTTCGTCCGATGTATTGGGCTGAGCATGGTGGCTATATGGGCGTGCCGGCCGACCCCGCTTCGACGCGATTCTGCCTGTGCCTCTACGAGTCGCCGATGCAGCCGCCGTCCGGCTTCTCGATCACCGTGTCGCCCTTCCGTCGCCCGACCATCGAGACCATGCCCACCAATGCCAAGGCGGGCTGCCTCTACCCGAACAATGCGCGCGCCATCCTCGAAGCGCGCAAGCGCGGCTTCGACAACGCGCTGGTGCTCGACATGCTGGGCAATGTCGCCGAGACGGGCTCGTCCAACATCTTCCTGGTCAAGGACGGCCATGTGTTCACGCCTGCGGCCAACGGAACCTTCCTTGCCGGCATCACGCGCTCGCGAACCATTTCGCTGCTGGCCGACTATGGCTTCCGCACCACCGAGAAGGTGCTGACCGTGAGCGATTTCATGGAGGCCGACGAGATTTTCTCGACCGGCAACCACTCGAAGGTCATTCCAGTGACACGGATCGAGGGCAGGGAACTGCAGCCCGGTCCGGTCGCCCGGAAGGCGAGGGAGCTCTATTGGGAGTGGGCGCATTCCACGCCGGCGGCGTGAGCATTTTATTGTCGAAAGGCCCCATCTGGCGGCAGGAAACAGGCTGCCACTTTTCGTGATGATGCTCTAGAAGGAGCGGACGACGACCGGGGGTTGTTCGGGAACGATTTAAACATATTTGTGTCCGGTACGACGCGACCGGCGATTGCCAACGAGGGAGTATGACCGATGGCTTTTGAACTGCCCGCTTTGCCCTATGACTACGAGGCGCTTCAGCCTTTCATGTCGAAGGAAACGCTCGAATACCACCACGACAAGCACCACAAGGCCTATGTCGACAACGGCAACAAGCTGGCCGCCGAAGCCGGCATGGAAAACCTGTCGGTCGAGGAAGTGGTCAAGCAGTCCTTCGGCAAGAACGCAGGCCTCTTCAACAACGCGGCCCAGCACTACAACCACATCCATTTCTGGAAGTGGATGAAGAAGGGCGGCGGCGGCAACAAACTGCCGGCGGCTCTGCAGAAGGCCTTCGACAGCGATCTCGGCGGCTACGACAAGTTCAAGGCCGATTTCATCAACGCAGGCGTCACGCAGTTCGGTTCGGGCTGGGCCTGGGTTTCGGTGAAGAACGGCAAGCTTGAGATCTCCAAGACGCCGAATGGCGAGAACCCGCTGGTTCACGGCGCGACCCCGATCCTGGGCGTCGACGTGTGGGAGCACTCCTACTACATCGACTACCGCAATCTGCGCCCGAAGTACCTCGAGGCCTTCGTCGACAACCTCATCAACTGGGACCACGTCCTGGAACTCTACGAAAAGGCCTGAGCCTTCTCGGAAGAAAGAAACCCCGGCCTGCGCCGGGGTTTTTTTGTTTTCGGCAGAGAGGTTTCGATCTGCAGATAACGAAACCGTGAAGAGCATGTCAGGATATTTTCGTCCAACTTCCCGGCTAGCGTTTCGAGACAGCTGATTTGCAACCCGGAGGTTATTTTATGCGACGACTGATACTTGCCATCTCTGCTGTAGCACTTACCGCCACGGCAGCTCTCGCAGACCCGATCTCTGAGCGCCAGGCGATCATGAAGTCGAACGGAAAGGCCCTGAAGAGCATTTCCGCAATAGCCAAGGGCGAGCAGCCCTTCGATGCCGACAAGGTGATGGCGGCCCTGAAGACGCTGAATGAGGATGCCCAGAAGATCGACGTAGAAAAGCTGTTTCCGGACGGGAGCCAGACCGGCGGGGACACGACCGCTTCGCCGAAGATCTGGGACGATATGGCCGGCTTCCAGAAGGCAGTCGACAAGTTCAAGGCCGACACCGCCTCGGCCGTCACAGCTTCGCCCGCCAGTCTGGACGACTTGAAGGTCGAGTTCGGCAAGGTGGCCAAGAACTGCAGTTCCTGCCACGAGGGCTTCCGTATCAAGAAGGGATGATCCCGGCCCAATGGGTGTCGCTGCAAGACTTGCCATGGGGGCGGTTGCGCTGTGCGTTCTCGGGGGCGCCACGTTCTGGTATCTGACCGCGCCGGTGCGGCTTGACCCGATCCGGTTGGCCGGATTGGGGACAGGCGACGCAGCCAAGGGCGAGCGCATCTTCTGGGCAGGGGGCTGCGCCTCCTGCCACGCACGGCCGAAGGCCGAGGGTGGTGCCAAGCTGGAACTAGCCGGCGGTGTCGAGCTGAAGACGGCCTTCGGCACCTTCGTAGCCCCAAATATCTCGCAGGATCCGAAGGACGGCATCGGCGCCTGGTCCGTGGAGGATTTTGCCAACGCCCTGATGAAGGGCGTCTCACCTTCGGGCGAGCATCTCTACCCGGCCTTTCCCTACACCTCCTATGCGCGAATGAAGGTAGGCGACGTTGCCGATCTCTACGCCTATATGAAGACGTTGCCGTCAGTAGCAGGCAAAGCCCCTGACCATTCGCTGCGCTTCCCGTTCAACATCCGGCGGGGGCTGGGCCTTTGGAAACTGCTCTATCTCGATGACGATCCGGTCGTTGAGTTTCCCGAGAAGATGCAGGAACCGGTGCTGCTCGGCCGTTATCTCGCGGAAGGACCAGGCCACTGTGGCGAGTGTCACACGCCACGCCAATTCACCGGCGCCACGAACGACGGCAAATGGCTGGCCGGCGCCACCGCCGCGGAAGGCAATGGCATCGTTCCCAACATCACATCGGGGCAGGGCGGCATCGGCTCGTGGTCCGAGGACGACATCTCCAATTATCTCGAGACCGGCTTCACGCCGGACTTCGATTCGGTCGGCGGCACGATGGTCGAGGTCCAGAAGAACATAGCCAGGCTGACGCCCGAGGACCGCGCAGCGATCGCTGCCTATCTGAAGGCGATACCGCCGCACCCGAACGGCTACCCGCCGCGCAAGGCAAAGCCTGCGAGCTAAGGCATGGTCCCGAAAAGTTACGGACTTTTCGGGAAGGATCCTTCAAAAACCATGTCCTAGAGCGAGGTATCTCGCTCTAGGATTCACAGCTTCTCGATGATCACTTCGTTGGCTCAACCGCCGTCTTGCCGGTGACCTTCAGCGCGAAGCCGTAGATGTAGGCGATCTCCTCGAGCCGCGAGAAGCGGCCGGAGGCGCCAGCGTGGCCGGCATCCATGTTGATCCGGAACAGTACCGGATTGGAGTCGGTCTTCAGCTTGCGCAGGCGCGCGACCCACTTGGCCGGCTCCCAATAGGTGACGCGCGGGTCGGTGAGGCCGGCAACGGCCAGGATTGGCGGATAGTGCATGGCCTCGACATTGTCGTAGGGCGAATAGGCCGCAATGGTCTTGTAGGCGGCCTCCGAGGCGATCGGATTGCCCCATTCGGGCCATTCCGGCGGCGTCAGCGGCAGGGTGTCGTCGAGCATTGTCGTCAGCACGTCGACGAAAGGAACCTCGGCGATGATGCCGCCGAAGGCTTCGGGCGCCATGTTGGCGATCGAGCCCATCAACATGCCGCCGGCCGAGCCGCCCTCGGCTACAATGCGGTCGTGCGAGGTGTAGCGCTCCGCCACCAGATGCCGGGCGGCGGTGATGAAGTCGTGGAACGTGTTGGTCTTCTTTTCCCGCTTGCCGTCCTCGTACCAGGCATAGCCCTTGTCCTTGCCGCCGCGGACATGTGCGATGGCATAGACGAAGCCGCGATCGACCAGCGAAAGGCAGTTGGTGTTGAAGGATGCAGGAATGGTGATGCCGTAGGAGCCGTAGCCGTAGAGCAGGCACGGCGCGGAGCCGTCGAGTGGCGTGTCGCGGTGATAGATCAGCGAGATCGGCACCAGTTCGCCGTCATGCGCCGGCGCCATCAGGCGACGGGTGACGTAGTTTTCGTGGTTGTGGCCCGAAGGCACTTCCTGCGTCTTCAGCAGCACCCGCTCGCGTGTCCGCAAATTGTAGTCGAAGAGCTGGCTGGGCGTCGTCATCGACGAATAGGAGAAGCGGATGACGTCGGTGTCATATTCATAGGAGCCGGAAAGGCCGAGCGAATAGGCCTCCTCCTCGAAGGCGATCATGTGCTCCTCGCCGCTGTTGCGATCGCGGATGACGATGCGGGGGAGGCCGTCCTTGCGTTCAAGTCTGACCATGAAGTCCTTGAAACCGAGCACCGAAAGGATGAGGCGGCCGGGCTCGTGCGGAACGAGGTCCTTCCAGTTGGCGCGGACCGGGTCGGAAACCGGCGCGGTCATGATCTTGAAATCTGTGGCGCCGTCGGCGTTGGTCAGGATGAAGAAGATGTCGCCGCCTTCCTCGAGATCGTATTGCAGTCCGGTCTGGCGCTTCGCCACCAGCAGCGGCTTGGCCATGGGGTCGGCCATGCTGAGCAAATGGTATTCCGACGTTTCGTGGTCGTTGATGCCGATGAAGATCCAGTCCTTGCGGCGGGAGCCGGCGACATTCATGAAGAAGCCGGGATCGGTCTCCTCATGGATGAGGCGGTCTTCGGCAGGATCAGTGCCGAGCGCGTGGAAGAATATCTTCGAGGGGCGATGATTCTGGTCGAGCCGGGTGTAGAAAAACCCGTCATTACCGGCATTCCAGACACCGCCGCCGCCGGTGTCCTCGATCTGGTCGGCCAGGTCTTTGCCGGTGGTCAGGTCGCGAACGTGCAGCGTGAAGAACTCCGAGCCCTTGTCGTCGAATGCCCAGAGCAGGCGGTCATGGTCGGAGGAGTGATCGAGCCCGCCGATGCGGAAATATGCCTTGCCTTCGGCCTCCAGGTCGCCGTCGAGGATGATTTCCTCCGGCCCGCCGTCGCGCGGGGTGCGGAAATAGCGCGGCTGCTCGCCGCCCTTCTTGAAGGAGGAGCCGTAGGCGTAGGGGCCGTCCTTCATCGGCACGGAGGAGTCGTCCTCCTTGATGCGCCCCTTCATCTCCTGGAACAGGGTCTTCTGCAACTCGACCGTGTCGGCCATGAGGGCGGTCTGGTAGATGTTCTCAGCGTTCAGGTGGTCGCGGATCGACGGCTCGAGCGTCGTCGGATCGCGAAACACTTCCTGCCAGTTGTCGGCCCGCAGCCAAGCGAATTCGTCGACGCGGGTAATGCCGTGTCGCGTATCTTCGGTTGGTCGCTCTTCGGTCGTCGGGGCCTGTATCTGGGGAAATGTGCCGGTACTGGTCATTGCATCTCGCTTCGATTGAACTGTCGACCGTCGAATGAACACGCCGACGCCGTCGGGTTCAAGAGTTGTTTGTCCTATGGCTGCCGGATTCCGATGCTTCAGGAAATAGGCCGAGCCGCGGCGCTGTCGATGGCGCCAATAGCGGCCAAGTTTTGACAATGTCATGTGCGAGCAGTTGCTGCGACACTGAGGAACTGTGGATAGGCCCGTAAAGACTTGCCGACGAGGCTTGGCCTGCTTATTCCAATATCCTTATATCCTGCCGACATGTGACGAAGTTGCTCGCATCGGCCCGTAGAGTGAAGACGGGGGACCGGCCGCTGACATTTTTTGCGTTGATACTGCCGTTTCTGGCCGCTGCCGCGGCCCCCATCTTAACGCGCATATTGAAGCACAATGCAGCGTGGGTCCTTGCGCTCGCGCCACTTTGGATCTTCTCGCACTTTTGCGGAATGCTCGGCGCCATTGCCGGCGGCGGCACGGTGAGTGGCGGATTCGACTGGATCCCGAGCCTCGGCGTTCGCTTCTCCTGGTATATGGACGGCCTTTCGCTGACTTTCGCGCTACTGATCTCCGGCATCGGCACGCTGATCGTGCTTTATTCGGGCGGCTACCTGAAAGGCCATGAACATCAGGGGCGCTTTTTCTCCTTCATCCTGATGTTCATGGGGGCGATGCAGGGCCTGGTCGTTTCCGACTCCTTCCTGATGCTCTTCGTCTTCTGGGAACTGACCTCGATCACTTCCTTCCTGCTGATCGGCTTCGATCACCGCCGCGAGGCGTCGCGGCGGGCTGCGCTGCAGGCCCTGGTGGTGACCGGGCTGGGTGGCCTTTCGCTGCTGGCGGCCCTGCTGGTCGTCTGGTCGGCCACGGGACAAAACGAGCTGTCGACGCTGCTGGCGTCGGGCAATGTCCTGAGGGAGAGCCCGTTCTACCTTCTTGCGTTGATACTGCTGCTGGGCGGCGCCTTCACCAAGTCGGCGCAGTTTCCGTTCCACTTCTGGCTGCCAAATGCCATGGAGGCGCCGACGCCCGTGTCGGCCTATCTGCACTCGGCCACCATGGTGAAGGCCGGTGTCTATCTGTTGATGCGGCTGAACCCGGTGATGGGCGATACGGCGCCCTGGGAGACGATCCTGCCGCTATTCGGCGGTGCGACCCTTTTCGTCGGCACGCTGCTGGCGGTTCGCCAGACCGATCTCAAGCTGATGCTGGCCTACACCACCGTCGGTTCGCTCGGCCTTCTGGTGATGCTGACGGGCTTCGGCTCCGAGACCGCGGTCGAGGCGGCGGTGCTCTATCTGATCGCACATTCCATGTTCAAGGGCGCGCTGTTCATGGTGGCCGGGCTGGTCGACCACGAAACCGGCACGCGCCATATCTCCTCGCTGAGCGGCCTGCGCGGTGCCATGCCGATAACCTTCACCGCGGGTCTCCTGGCTGCGCTTTCGATGGGCGGCGTGCCGCTGTTCTTCGGCTTCCTCGCCAAGGAGGAAATCTATGCCGCACTGGCGATCGGCGGTGGCTGGGCAACGCTGGCCTTGCTGGTGGCGCTTATCGGAAATGTGCTGATGTTCGCGATAGGCTTCACCGTCGGGCTGAAGCCGTTCATCGGGCCGATGGGCAATGCGCCGAAGAAGGCGCACGAGGGCCCAATTCTGCTCTGGCTCGGCCCGTTGGTTCTTGCCCTGTCGGGCTTTGCGGCGGCGCTCTACTCGCCTCTGGCCCATCACCTGCTTTCGAGCCCGATGGCGAGCGCGGTCGCCGGCCAATCGTTGACCGTCGAAATCTCGACGCTCCCGCATATCGGCGCGCCCCTGTTCCTGTCGGCGCTGACGATCGTGCTGGGCATTGAGGCCTATTTGACCCAGGCGAAATTGCGGGCGGGGATGGTTTCGCTGCTTGCGGCCATCGGCTGGGGACCGGATCGCGGCTTCGACCAGGCCATGCGCGGTCTCGTTCGCCTCGCCGTGCGTGTGACGAGGATCGTCCAGAACGGCAGGCTCGATTTTTATCTGACGGTCGTCTTCATCGCCGTGGCGCTGGCGCTTCTGGTGCCGATGATCATGTTCGGCGAGTTGCCGTCCATGCCGTCCTGGCCCGACCTTCGCTTCTACGAGCTCACGGTCATGGCAATCGCGGTGATCGGTCTTGGTGCCGTGGTCTATGCCAAGGACCGGCTGACCGCCATCGTTTCGCTCGGCATCCAGGGCTTCGCGGTCGCGCTTCTGTTCATGCTTCTGGGCGCCCCGGACCTGTCGTTCACCCAGTTCATGGTCGAGACGCTGTCGGTCGTCATCCTCGCGCTCGTGATGACGCGCCTGAGACTGGCGGTGACGGAGCATCGGCCCTTCGGGCAAAAGGCGCTCGACATCACCGTATCGACCGCCTGCGGCGTGGCCTTCGCGCTGCTGCTGCTCAAGGTAACCCAGCTGCCATTCGACGCCACTCTGAGCAGCTTCTTCGAAGCCCATTCGAAGGCGATTGCGCATGGCCGCAACATCGTCAACGTCATCATCGTCGACTTCCGCGGACTCGATACGCTGGGTGAAATCTCCGTGGTCATGATCGCCGGGCTCTCGATCCTGGCATTGATCCGCGTTCGCGCGAAGGGCCACGAAAAGGTCAAAACGACCCGCCAGGAGCAGGCACCATGCGAACACTGATCTTTCGCACCGCCGCGCCTTACCTCAGCAGCCTGATGCTGCTGTTCTCGGTATTCGTGCTGCTGCGCGGCCATAACGAACCGGGCGGCGGCTTCATCGGCGGGCTGATCGCCGCGTCCGCCTTTGCCATCCTCGGCATTGCCTACGGCGCGCCGGCGGTGCGCCGTGCTATGTATTTCCATCCGATGGCGATCTCCGGCTTCGGCCTGTTCCTGTCGGCGCTTTCGGGACTGCTGTCCTACGCCTTCCGCGTGCCGTTCCTCACCGGGCTCTGGACTTCGGTGCACGTCCTTGGGGTCGAGGTCGACCTGTCGACGGTGATGTTCTTTGACATTGGCGTCTATCTGGTCGTCGTCGGGTCCATCACCTCGATCGCGCTGGCGCTCGAGGAAAGGGAGGACGGCTGATGGAACCCGCTTTCGCAGTGCTCGTCGGACTGTTCTTTGCAGTCGCGATCTATCTGATGCTGTCCAAGCATGTGATCCGCATCCTGCTTGGCGTTGCGATCTTCGGTAATGCCGTGAACCTCCTGATCTTCACGTCGGGCAGGGTGATGCGCGAGGTGGCAGCCATCATTCCCGAGGGTGCAACCACGCTCGCCGGGCCGGTCGCCAATCCGCTGCCGCAGGCACTGATCCTGACGGCGATCGTCATCTCCTTCTCGTTCTTCGCCTTCCTGCTGGTGCTGGCCTACCGTGCCTATCAGGAACTCGGCACCGACGACACCGACGGCATGCGCGTTGCCGAACCGGAAGGCGAGCCCCTTCCGCCGATAGGGTACTGACGATGGCGGGCGAAAGTGCAAAGGCGGTCGATGTGGCCGGCGCGATGATTACCGGGCCGGTACCTGCTGTCGATTGGCTGATCGTGGCACCTGTGCTCATTCCGCTGGTCTTCGGCGCGCTGCTGCTGATGTTCCGCCATGAAATGCGCTGGCACGGCATCGTGGCCCTGATCGGCTTGGCTGCGCTGGTCGGCGCAGATGCGGCGTTGCTGTCGCGGGTTCTGGAGCACGGGCCGCTGTCCATGACCATGGGCAGCTGGCTGCCGCCTTTCGGCATTTCCTTTACGGCTGATGCGTTGGGGGCGACCTTCGCGCTGACCGCGGGCATCGTCGCCTTCGTCTGCGCTATCTTCGCCCTCCGCGACATCGACGTGTCCGGCCGCCGCTATGGCTTCTACCCGTTCCTGATGCTCATGATGACGGGTGTCAGCGGTGCGTTCCTCACCGGCGACATCTTCAACCTCTACGTCTGGTTTGAGGTTTTCGTCATCTCGTCCTTTGGCCTGCTGGTCCTGGGTTCCGAGCGCGCGCAGATCGATGGCGCCACCAAATATGCGATCCTCAATCTCGTCGGGACGACGCTGTTCCTGATTGCTACGGCCTATCTCTATGGCACCTTCGGCACGCTCAACATGGCCGATATCGCCCGCAAGGCGCAGACCATAAGCGAAGCCGCGCCGCTGATGACGCTGGCGACGCTCTACCTGCTGGCATTTGGCATGAAGGCAGCGGCATTTCCGGTGAATTTCTGGCTGCCGGCCTCCTACCACACGCCGCGCATCGTTGCGGCGGCGCTGTTCGGCGGTTTGCTCACCAAGATCGGCATCTATGCGCTGCTGCGCACGCTGGTGATGCTGTTCCCGGTCGAGCGCGCCATCCTGGCCGACTTGATCGGCTGGGTCGCGGTCGCCACCATGATCCTGGGCGTGCTCGGCGCGCTGGCGCAGTCGGACACGCGGCGAGTGTTCGGCTTCCTGGTGATATCGGGCGTCGGCGTCATGATGGCCGGGCTTGCGCTCGGCACCGAAACGGGACTTTCCGGCACGATCTTCTATGCCGCGCATTCCATGCTGATCATGACCGCGCTCTATCTGCTGGCCGGCGTGATGAAGGAGATGGGCGGCAGCTTCTCGCTGCATGAACTCTCCGGCCTCTATCGTGCCTCGCCGCTGTTGACCGGGATTGCGCTGCTGCTGGCGCTGGCCATTGCCGGCCTGCCGCCGGCATCCGGCCTTTGGCCGAAGGTGCTGCTGGTCAAGGCTGCTGTCGATGCGAACGCCTGGTGGCTGGCGGGAGCCATCCTGCTGACGGGCTTCCTGACGACGATCGCCATGGGCCGCATCTTCCTTTTCGCGTTCTGGCGGGACGCCCCGGCAAAGGGCGTGGCGAAGGTCTTCGATCCTGCGACAGCGGCGCGGCCGGTGGTTGGCCAGGGCGTGCTGGTGGTGCTGACGGTGCCCATCGTGCTTCTCGGCGTGTTCCCCGAACCCGTCATCCGGGTCGCGAACATGGCGGCAGCAGGCCTGCTGCATAGCTCGGCCTATATCAACGCGGTCTTTCCGGCGGGAGGCGGCTGATGGCTCTTTCGTTGGGCATTTTGTTGCTGGCTCTGGCCTGGGCGGCGATCACCGGCTCGTTCTCGCTTCCCAACCTGCTGTTCGGGCTGCTGCTGGGCGGCATCAGCCTCTATCTGGTGAGGGATCAGATCGGCTCGTTCCGTAGCGCGGCTCGCATCGGGCGGGTGATTTCGCTGGCCATCCTGTTCGTGAAGGAACTGATCCTGTCTGCCTGGCGCGTGGCCAAGCTGGTGGTATCGCCGAAGATGGATCTCAAGCCGGGCATCTTCGCCTATCCGCTCAGGGTCGACCGCGATTTCGAGATCACGCTGCTGGCCAATCTGATCACGCTGACGCCGGGAACGCTCTCGGTCGATGTCTCCGACGACAGGCGTCTGCTTTATGTCCACGCCATCGATTGCTCAGATCCGGATGCCGCGCGGCGCGACATCGCCGATGGCTTCGAACGCAAGATCATGGAGGCGTTCCGATGATCGCCGGGGAAACCTTTCTGTCCTACTGCGTGCTGATTGCTCTGGCGCTGCTGTGTCTGTCGTTCCTGCTCACGGTTCTGCGCGTGCTGAAGGGCCCCACGCTTCCCGATCGAATCCTCGGGCTGGACATGCTCGTGGCGGTCGCAATTGGTTTCATCGCCGTCCTCGGCATCAGAACGGGCTTTTCCTTCCACGTCGACATTGCAATTGCGCTCGGCCTGGTCGGATTTCTCGCCACCGTGGCATTTGCCCGCTTCGTGATGAGCCGCAAGCCGGAGGATGCGCCCCACCGCCCGGCGTCCGGGGCGGATAGGGAGACGAGGAGATGACGCTGCTGCTCGATTATGTCGCCGGCATCCTTGTGGTGATCGGAGCGATGTTCACGCTGGTCGCGTCGATAGGCCTGCTACGCCTTCCAGACCTCTACACGCGCATGCATGCGGCGTCGAAGGCGGGGACGCTCGGCTCCTGCGTGGTGCTGATTGCCCTGGCTGTCCAGTCGCAGGATCTGGCAATCGCCACGCGAGCACTCGCAGGAGTGGTATTCTTTCTGCTGACTGCACCGATCTCGGCTCATCTGCTGGCCAAGGCTGCTCATGCTGCGGGCTACCGTTTGTGGGAAGAGTCCGTGATGGACGATATTGCGAACGCTCCTCGCGCAGTTCACAAAACTACTCAAAGTTGATTTTTGTAAAATCCAAGACCTATTTCAATCGATCATATGCTTTGCTTGGCTGCATGCTGGATCGATCGGTCGTCGAAAGGCGCAGTAGCTCAAGTTTACATATGTGAATATTGGGCTTTAACCCCAGTCATGACACTAGATGACGAAATATTTAATTGACTTAATTAGCTGTGAAGTCCATTAAGATGTCAGACGCGAATCGTAATGGGCTGTCCCTGCGTTAACTCGCGCAAAGCCCCATCTCTACAAAAAAGGGGCGCCTTTCAAACTTACACTATGGGGCCTGAAGAAAATGGACGCTATCGAAACGCCGAACAGAAATCATGAGATGCTGATCGAATTGACAGCGGATGTTGTCGCCGCTTATGTCAGCAACAATCCTGTACCGGTCGGCGAATTGCCTAATCTCATTGCAGATGTACATGCTGCTCTTGGCCGCGTCGGCGGCACCGTCGAACAGCCGCCTGCCGACAAGCAGAAGCCGGCCGTGAATCCGAAGCGTTCGGTTCACGACGACTATATCGTCTGCCTTGAAGATGGAAAGAAGTTCAAATCGCTGAAGCGTCATCTGATGACGCACTATAACATGTCGCCCGACCAGTATCGTGAGAAGTGGGGTCTGGATGCCAACTACCCGATGGTGGCACCCAACTATGCTGCTGCCCGTTCTCAGCTTGCCAAGAAGATGGGGCTTGGCCGCAAGCGCAAGTCCAAGTAAGGACTGCAGGACTGGTTAGATAGATTTCAACGGCGCCTTCGGGCGCCGTTTTGCATTTGGCCTTGTGGTGACCCGCCTCGCCACATGGTTGTCTCGGCCGTCTGCAGGCTCCGCACCACGTAGCCTGTCCAGAGCCTGCTTCAGCGCCATGTGCCGGTTGAGATCGTAGCTCCAGTGTCGGCGCATGCCGCGCAGGCGTTCCCGTTCGATGGCCCGCTCCAGGCGCAATGCGAGCTTTGCCTTTAGTTCCGGTTCGGCGGTCAGCGCTGATGAAAGGTCTATCCCGCAGACCAGATGCAGCGCTGCGGTCTGCCGTGCGTTGGCGACCTCGGCAGACTGCTTTGCGCGGAAGGCACTGTATTCGGCATGGATATCGTTCATCACGCAGATTCCCTCGTCGTTGCGATGAACGCACTATCGATCGGTCGCGAAACCGGGGGATGAAATTGGCCTCTCCAGAGGTGGTCTACCGAGAAAAGCTCCTTTCATTCCAAAGCCTTGTTAATTTTAACGCGGAAAAATCGTTCCTCGTTTGTTCACAGTTCCGGCTGAGTCCGATATAAGAATTCATTCCTATTTGCGGAGGGACGAGTTCTGTGTTGACGACTGCGACATCCAGGAAGCCCAAGGTCGAGGCCAACGCTCCGGTAAAGGAGGCGCCGCGCCGTGTAGCCGCAGTCTCAGGGGGCCGCCGCGAGGAGAACGCGATCGAATTGTGCGAAGGCCTGATCGACATCGTCGCGGCGCTGTTCAACGTCCCTAGCAAGGAACTGCGGCGCACCGGGCGAACCGGGTTGGACATAGCCCGGGTGCGCCAGATCGCGATGTATGTGGGCCATGTGGTGATGCGCCTGTCGATGTACGACATCGGCAAGGGCTTCGCACGTGACCGCACCACCGTGATGTATGCCTGCCATACGATCGAAGACCTGCGCGACGTGGAGGAATTCGATGGCGTGGTTGCCATGGTGGAGCGCGTTGTCCTTGCGGCATTCCGCGATCGGCTGGGGCTTTGACATGGCAGAGCAGACGGAACGAGAGCAGGCAGAGCGGCGCATCATGCGCTTTGTGTCCGGCGGCAGGACCGAGGTCCGCGGTGCGGCCAGTACAGGCAAGCTGCTGCTGGACGGAGGAGATCGCGGCACGATTTCAGCGCAGGCGGAAGTCTTTCGGCAGATGATCGAGAAGGGAAGCATCGTTCGGCACAGAGACGAGGTGACGGCGGGCCACGATGTACAATCGGCGAAGATGGTCTCGCAGCACCGTGTGGCGCCTCAGTCACTGCAACGCGATCTCGACGTTGTAACGGTCGAACGGAACGGCGCTGCCATCAAGGCCGTCGTCAACCTCTCGGAGTCGCCGCTCGGGCAATTGATGCGGCGCAGGACCAGGGATGGCGCACCGTTTCTGACCGAGGCGGAATTCCGGGCAGGGGAGCGGCTGCGGGCCGACTACACGCGTGGGCAGATCATGCCGCGATTGGGCGCGAACTGGGAGGCTAGCGTGGCGTCCGGCCGAAGAGCCGGCGGCAATGGCATAGCCGAGCTAACCGACGCTGCCCTGGCCGCACGGTTGCGCGTCGAACGGGCGATTGCCGAGGTCGGCCCCGAGCTTTCCGGCGTGCTGATCGACGTTTGCTGCTTCCTCAAGGGGCTTGAACTGGTGGAAGCAGAGCGAGGCTGGCCGGTGCGCTCGGCCAAGATCGTGCTCAAGACGGCGTTAGGCGCGCTGAGCCGGCACTATGAACCTTCCCGTTCGGCCAATGTCCGCAGGCCGGCGCGCACGCTGCACTGGGGCAGCGAGGACTATCGTCCGAGTATCGAGTGACCGTTCAGGCGGGTTGCAGCGCGGTTTCGGCGTCGCGCTTGATCCGCTTGACCATGGAGCGAAGGCCATTTGCCCGCTGCGGCGTCAGATGCGCGTCCAGGCCGAGCGAGCGCAGCGTGTCTTCCGCGTCCGTAGCCATGATTTCGCTGGCGCGGCGGTTCGAGAACAGTGCCAGCAGGATCGCGACCAGGCCGCGCACGATATGCGCGTCCGAATCGCCCTGGAACCGGATAACCGGGTCGGGGCCGTCGCCGCGATCCGTCAGCAGCCAGACCTGGCTGACGCAGCCGGGAACCTTGTGCGCGTCGTTGCGGGCGTGTTCCGGGAAAGGCGGAAGCGTTTCGCCCAGCTCGATGACATAGCGATAGCGGTCTTCCCACTCGTCGAGGAAGGCGAAGTCGTCGCGGATGTCCTGGATCGTCGCTGTCATGGCCTCGATATAGTGACACGGAAGGGCTGCGTCACGGAAAAAGAAAACACCGCAGGCCACGAGAGGGCAAACCGGCCTGCGGTGGGCCGCCTAGGCGGCAAAGAGAAACTCAGTTGGCGGGATGCGCGGCAGGGATGCTCCCGGTGGTCGAGGCAGTGTCCGGCTGGCCGAGCTGGCTATCGAGCAATTCGTAGGCGATGCGCGCGGCTTCGCGCGCCCTGATGCCGACCGTGTGCATGGCAGACTTGCCGATTTCGCAGACTTCGGGCTTGCGGTCGCATAGGCCGCCGATGTCGCCGAGCGCCTCGCGTGCTGCAAAGAAAGTCTGGAAGGCGCCGACGCTGGGCTGATCGTTGCTCTTTTCACCGAAGTTGAATGGCAACACCAGAAGAACCAGCGAAAACCAAAAAGCCGTCTTGAGGAGAAAACCCATGTCCTTGCCCTCGTCATATGCGGGTCGCGCATCGTCGGCACGACCTCGTTTGTATGAGCACACTGCCACGGCCACGCAAAGGACCGATTGCGGAAGCCACTGACATTTTCAGCAAATTTAGTTCGAATTTTAACGACCCGCCGGACGGCAGGATCGGCTCGGATTTGCAGCGAGGCGTTCAGCTTTGCCTAACCATGTAAGCTCTTGTTTTCAAATGCGGGAGTTGCGGGCGAGCGAGAAACGGCGCCGGAAAGGCCGCTGGCCAAGACTTCGAACACGGCTAACGATCCATTTACCATGAGAGGAACTGAGCTCAATTTGAATGCCGGCTAGGCCAATATTTGTGACCTCGGAGACGCCTGAGCGGACCAGCCTTATCCTTTCTTTAAAGGCTCGATGCGAGGTTCGGAAACAACCAAAAAGCGATCCGCCAAGCGGACCAGTTGCGAGTGCGTTGAGTGAGTTTGTCTGTCACCAGATCCAGCGAGGTAATCGGCGCCGTCGACGCCGGCTGCGACCGCTTGGTGCATCCTTCCGTCAGGGATGAAAGCGCCCGCGCGGCCCAGCGCCGTCTGGTCGGCATCCTGCTTACGGCACCGTTCTTCGTGTCGGCTTCCATCGCTCTTTATCTGGCCAACACGCTTGGCGCTGCCACGACCCTTGCCGCGACCTGCGCGACCTTCGGTGCAGCTTGGCTTGCGGTACTTCTGGTCGCCGCCAGCGGGAAGGAACAGTTGGCGGCCGCAGCTGCTTTGACGTTCGGCATCGCATCTATTTCTGCAATCGTTGCGGGCGCAGGCGGCCTTGCTTCGCCCATGTCGGCGCTTCTGCTGGCGCTGCCGCTGGAGGCATACTGGCAGAGGCGCAGCCCGCGCGCTGGCCTCAATGGTGCCGGCGCCGCACTGGCCGTGCTGCCGCTACAGGCACTGCTTGGCTCGACCGTATTCCCGGCGTCTGCGGCCGTGGCTGGCTGGCACTGGCTGGTGCCGCTGGCCTATGTGGCAACGCTTTTGCCGCGTCTCGGCGGCCTGGTTGCAAAGACCTCTCAGGACGAGGAAAACGACGAACGGCCTCGGCTGGAGGACATCGTCGACGCCGTCGTGATTCGTATGGCGCCGAATGGCGACATTTCTGACGTCTCGGCGCAGGCACGCGAGACGATGCGCCTGCAGCCGGAGCTTCTGCTCGGCACTGGTCTGTTCGATCGCATCCAGGTGTCCGATCGGGTGGCTTATCTGTGCGCCTTGGCCGACCTGCGTGGCGGCGCCACACGTCGGAAGGTTGAAGTCCGGGTTCGGCTGCCGCGCCAGGAGGACGGCCCGACCGACAACTATCGTCCGTTCCTGATCGAGCTGATGAGCAACGGCAATCGCGCACCCGTCTTTACCGCTCTGCTTCGCGAGAACGAGGAAGTGGCGCAGCTGCGAGCCGATCTGGCCAACAGGGGCGAGTCGGCCGAGGCACTCGAGATTGCCAAGGGTCGTTTCCTTGCGGCGGTCAGCCACGAATTGCGCACGCCGCTCAATGCCATCATCGGCTTCTCCGATATGCTGCTGCATGAAACCTTTGGCGGCTTCCAGAACCCGCGCCAGAAGGAATATGTCACGCTGGTTCGCGATTCCGGCCATCATCTGCTGGAGGTGGTGAACTCCATTCTCGACGTGTCCCGCATCGAGGCGGGCACCTATGCCACCAATCCCGAATCGTTCCGTTTCGCGGATGCGGTGGAAATGTGCCGCTCGATGATGAACCTGCAGGCGGAAGCCAAGACGATCTCGCTGACGACGCAGATTGCTCCGGAAGCCGGCGAAATCCATGCGGACCGGCGCGCGGTCCAGCAGATGCTCATCAACCTCGTTTCCAACGCGATCAAGTTCACGCCGAGCGGCGGCCAGGTGAGCGTCGGCGCCAAGCGGCTGGGCTCGTGGCTGCATTTCTGGGTGAGCGACAACGGCATCGGCATCGCCGATCACGATCTTGCCCGGCTCGGCAAGCCGTTCACGCAGGTGCAGAACGACTACACGCGCCAGTTCGAAGGAACCGGGCTGGGTCTTTCGCTGGTGAAGGGGCTCGTGTCGCTGCACGAAGGCACGATGTCCATCGAAAGCGCGGTGGGCGAGGGCACGACCGTGACCATCAGCCTGCCGGTCGGTGGGCCCGCCATCGACGAGCAGCCGGAAGAGCGCGGCGCGCTGGTGGCGCTGCGGGCAGCCGGCGCAATGAGAAGGGAAGGGCATGGCTCGCTCCGCAAGGCAGGCTAGACAGGTCAAGGAGCCAGTCCGTAAGCCGAGCCCATTGCAGGAGGGCGCGGCCGCCGTCGGCGGCATGATCTCGCGCAACCCGGTCCTGGTCGGCGGCTCCACCGCATTCATGGTTTCGCTGTTCTACGTCTCGGCCAATGCGCTCTGGTATCAGCCGCACGCGCATACCAGTGCGTTCTTTGCAACACGTGAATTCAGCTGGCCGGCCGATCGCGATGCTCCAGGCCGGGGCGAACCTGAAACGACCATCCAAATCGAGCGGCCGGCAGAAGCGGCGGCCCCTATTGTCCGGCCGAAGAGCGATCCGGTCGTGGAGCAGGTGCAGGGCGTACTGAAGACGTTGAATTTCTACGACGGCACGGTGGATGGGCTGAGCGGCCCGGCCACGTCCAGGGCGATCGAGGCGTATCAGCAGAAAATGGGCCTGAACGCCACGGGCCAGATCGACGACCAGCTTCTGAATCAGCTTGGTCTGAAATCGCCCGCAGCCGCTATCCAACCCGTACCGGCCCCACAACCGCGCCCGGCACAATCGCAGGCCAAGCCTGCGGCTGTCGCGCAGCCGGAGCCGGCGCAGCAACCTTCGGCACCCGCCATCTCCCAACGGATCGCCAAGATCCAGGAGGGGCTGAGGGCGTTCGGCAACAACGACATTGGCGTCGACGGCGTGGCGGGCGCGCGAACCAAGTCTGCGATAAAGGAATTCCAGTCGCTTTTCGGCCTGCCCCAGACTGGCGAGCCGGATGAGGCCGTCTATGCCAAGATGAAGGCGATTGGCCTGACTCACTGAAGCCAGACACGTTCGTTGCTTCCTTAGTGCTGTCCTTCACTGGCGTTGGCAGCTAAGAGCGATATCTTTCTGCCGCAGCAACGAGTTGTCCGATCCATGCGCGTCACCACAGATCTTTGGGTATCCGCCCTGTTGCGCCGCGTCTTCAGCGACGGCGGCTTCGCGGCCATCGTCAAGCGGGGAGCAGGCGAGGCAGGGGCCGTATTCGTACTGTGCCGGAACCGGCTGGGCGAAGTGTGGCTGTTCGGACCGGCTCCGCAGACGAGCTACGATTCCGCACGGCCTGACGACCGCTACTTTTCCCAGCTTTATGCCGGCGATGATGCGCAAGCCATCGAGGCGCGCCTCGAAAAGGAAAAGCGTTTCGATCCCGACATCTGGGTCGTCGAGATCGAGGCCGGACAGACACCTGTCGACGAGCTGATTTCCGTTACGACGCCTTGAGCTTCTGGCTGTCTTGCGATCGGTCCTGCTGCGAATTGCTCGCCCGAACCGCGGCTGCGATTGCATCGGCTTTGCAGACCCGGATGCGTTCGCGCGCAGCTTCGGGATCTAGCGAGCGGTAGCGGAGGAGAAAGAGCCGTATTGCCTCGGCATGGGCATATCTGCCCGGGAAAAGGGCTGCGGCGATGAGGAAGGCCCGCTCCTCGCTGAGGTCGAGCGAGCGCAGCGCGGCTAGGAGCAGCGACTGGTCCGTCGTATCGGTGACAGACTTCGCGGTCCGGTAATCGAGGCCGGAGGCTCCCGCCAATGCCATCTGGAACAAGCTGGCACTTCCGGTGAGGGCGGTGTCGCGCAGCTTCGCATATTCCGGCATCCCCTCGTTGCTGTCGGCGGGGCTTTCCTGTGACGGAAGCATCATCGAGCGCAGGCGGCGGCGCGCATTGTCGGCTGAAACGCCGGGCAGGGGTTCGTGTGCTGTCTCGGAAGTGACCGCCGGCTTCGAATGGCTCAGGGCACGGATCAGATGAGCAATCGCCGAGTTGAGATTTGGGCGTCGAGCAATGGCGCGTGCATGGGGTAGGCCATGACGGCCGATCAGGGTGATCAGGTCGATGTCCCTGAGCAGCTTGGAGCGGATGAGAAGGGGGGCGGCAATGTCGACGGTTTCGTTGCAAAGCCGTTGAATGAGCTTGCGGGGCGCGTAGTCACACTCTGAAAGGGCGGCCGAAGCGAAACGGCGTGCGTCCACCGAAACCTGATCGAAAAGCGGCAGCGCAAGGTCTTCGAGCTGAGAGATTTCGCGCCGCGTCGGACGTGTCAGCGAACAAAAAGCGGAAATGGCGGCGCGAAACAGCCGCTCGCTCTTTCCTGCTTCGCCTTTCAAGGCAAGACGCCTGAAATCTGAAGATGACACAAGGACCACGCCTGACACACACGCACACGCTTCCGGACAATGCCTGGCCGGTGATGCCCGGTAAGCCTTCGTCCCGAAATAAAGACAAATTTAGCAATGATTTGTTAGCGCTCCGTTAACTGTCTGCTGGCGTGATGGAGACGGAGGCGTTGCGTACTTGCTCCGGTCATTCCGAGAGGGAAACGCGTGTCATGGGCAGCATATTGTCTTTCGTGCCGCGGAAGGCGGCAAGCCGACCAGTAGATCGGCCAGCCCAGGTGCTGGCATCGATCATAATTTTTCCGGGTGTGCGCTACGAGCGCCGAGCCATGATCGAGGCCACCGGCGTCAGCACCATCATCGGGCGACCTGGCTCAGAGCCGAAGAAACCTACGCCGCGCCACTGAGGCGGATGATCAGATTCAGGGGCTACTATTGCGGCGCGCAGGTGACGCCTTTGAGGAAATCGGCAACCGATTTCTTCCAGCTGTCGTCGGGGACGAAGCTGCGCACCACCACGATCCCCTGGTTGGCGGCCGACTCGACATAGATGGACTTCTCTAGCCCCTCGGGCATTTCCTTGCGCAAATCGACCAGTTGCGCCGGTGTGAGGACAATGAAGTCTATGTTGCCATCCGGCAGCGTGTGGTCGTTGAAGCTGTAGATGTTTTCGCCTGCTCGGTTGTAAACCGAAACCGACCAGAACGGCGTATAACCTTTGGCGCTCACCTGCAGAACACCGTCCGACAGGTCGAAGCGGCAGGCGGCTGCAAAAAATAGCGGATCGACGGATTTGACGATCGGGCTGCCGCCCGATTCCGCGTCCAGTCTCGTGACCTTGTAGAGGCTGGAGGACATTGCCAGCCGGGACCACGCGTCCTGCTCGGTGAACTGCGGCACCAGCAGCAGGACCACGATGTGGATGATGCCCGCGCCTACGAGGCCGATGAGGATTGCATGGGCCAGCCTAAGCATCGCACGCCGCCTTCACGATATGCGGCAGCTCGGCATCGGTGATCCCGGTGCTACTGGCGATCGTGGTGTCATAGAGCGTGAGCACGAAAAACATCTTGCCGCCGCCGCTGACTGCCAGCCAGTTGCCCGGAGCCGGATGCCGGCCAACGGATATGGAAACCGTATTGTCTGGCCGGCGCAGCATTTCATAGGACTGAAGCGCAGGGGCGCGGCGTTCCGGGCCGGCGATGACGCTCATGGTTTCGTCCGCCGCGTAAAGCGTCCAGAACCTGGACGGTGGAACAGTGCCCTCGATCGTGTAGCTGCAGCCTCTTCGAAGTTCCGCACCGCTCGCGTCGCGTGCGGCGATGAAGGAGAGGCCCTCCGCCCGGCCGAGCGCGAGCACGCCCTCGCGCGAAACCTTGGCCTTCGAATATGGGTCGGCATCCGAAGTGCCGATGTCGGGAAAGGCCGTCCATTCGCCGATCGAGACGGCGCCGATGGCGTCTGGTATTTGCAGCGCATACCACACGCTCGCAGTTCCGCCGCCGATGGCGATGGCAAGGGACAGCGCGACGAAGAACGTGTGTTTGAACATGAGGTGCCGGGAGTTTGACCGCCAGTTGGACATATCGTGTCTGTGGCGGTCAGGGCTAGTCGGGTTATGCGGTGCTTGTGAAACTCGTTGGGTGATTGGCAATCATGGTCAGAGGCCCGACAGCTTTTCCGGCTCGGGCGGCGCCTCGAGGACAGGGGCCGTCTTGAAGAGTTCGTTCATCTCGAGCAGCACGCGGGTGGTCGAGCTGGACAGGATCGGCGGCCGGCCCATGTCCTCGTCGATTGCGGCGGCGTTCTTCTGTTCCATCTCGAGGGCCTTTTGCGCGATCTTGGGATCGACATAGGGGTTCTTGATGCCGGGAATGGGTTTGATGTCGATGTTCTGGTGCGCATAGGTCATCAAACGCTGCCAGACCATCGCCGGCAGGGAGCCGCCCGTCATGTTGCGGGTGGGGGAATAGTCGTCGTTGCCCAGCCAGACGGCTGCCGTGTAGTTGCCGGTGAAGCCGACATACCAGGCGTCGCGGTAGGACTGGGTGGTTCCGGTCTTGCCCGCCGAGCGGATCGAAGGCAGCGCGGCGCGCCGCGCGGTTCCGGCCTCCGGGTTTTGCACCATGATGGAGTTCATCTCGGATACCGCCTTTTCCGAAAGAACGCGCTTGAACTGCGGATGATCGTGGTCCCAGTCGTAGATGACTTTGCCGGAGTGGGTGATCAGCTGCTGAATGCCATGGCGCATGCTGCCGAGCCCGCCGTTGGCGAATACGCTGAAGCCTGTGGCCTGGTCCATGACCGTCATGCCTGACGTGCCGAGCACCATAGTCTTGTGTGTGCTGATCGGGGATTCGACGCCCATGGCCTCTGCCGTGGCCTTGATGGGGGCAGTCGTGAGGTAGTCCTTGGCGAGCCGCACGGGCACGGTGTTGATGGACCTCAGCAAGGCCATGGTGAGGGTGACGCGGCCCGAATAGCTACGGCCGTAGTTCTTTGGCGACCAGTTGCCCCAGCTGATCGGCCCGTCGGATATGACCGACTCCGGCGTGAAGCCGTGCTCCATGGCAGTGGCATAAACATAGGGTTTGAATGACGAGCCGGCCTGGCGCAGCGCCTTGGTGGCACGGTTGAACTGGCTGGCGCCATAGTCCCGGCCGCCGACGATGGCGCGTACCGCTCCGTTGGTCTCTAGAACCACCGCGGCGCCTTCGGTGACGTGATACTCCTTGCCGTGCTGGCGCAGGTTGAATTCGACCGACTCTTCGGCGGCTTTCTGGATGTTGAGGTCGATCGTGGTGCGTGCCACCAGCGAATGTTCACCGGTGGTGGCGGCAAGCCGCTTCACTTCGTCAAAGGCCCAGTCGAGGAAATAGTCCGGGCTTTTTTGATCGCCGCGGTCGACCACGCTTGCGGGGTGGAGGCGCGCAGACAGAACCTGACCTTCGGTCATGAAACCGCTTTGCACGAGGTTCGAAAGCACCACATTTGCGCGGGCGCGGGCCGCTGGAAGATTGACGTGGGGCGCATATTTCGCCGGGGCCTTGAACAAGCCCGCCAGCATGGCGGATTCGGCGAGGTTGAGGTCCTTGACCGACTTGCCGAAGTAGAAATCCGCTGCTGCCTCGATGCCGAACGCGCCGCCGCCCATATAGGCGCGGTCGAGGTAGAGCTGCAGGATCTCCTTCTTCGAAAGGTTGTGCTCCAGCCAGATCGACAGGAAAGCTTCCTTGATCTTGCGCTCGAAGGTGCGTTCGTTGTTGAGGAAGAGGTTCTTGGCAAGCTGCTGGGTTATACTCGACCCGCCCTGGACGACGGAGTTTGCGCGGACGTTTTCCGACATGGCGCGGAAAAGACCCAAGAAATCGATGCCGAAATGGTCGAAGAAGCGCCGGTCCTCGGTCGCGAGCACTGCCTTGATCAGATAGTCCGGCATCTGGTCGACAGGCACGGAGTCGCGCTGCATGATGCCGCGCCGGCCGATCTCGTTGCCGTAGCGGTCGAGGAAGGTAACGGCAAAGTCGTCCTGCTGGCGCCAATTGCCGACGGTTTCCTCAAACGCGGGGAGGGCTAGCGCCAGCATCAGCACTGAGCCCGCGGCGCCCATGGTGAAACCTTCGCTCAGGACCTCGATGACGCCGCGCCGCCAGCCGCGGACGCGAAAGCGCCGGAAGAAGATCGTCAGGGATTCCCAAGACTCACGCGCCTTGAAGCTGGCCTCGTAGAGCGACGAATCGATCCAGGCGTCGATCGCCAGGAAAATGCTGGCGCGCGGCGCTTTGGGCTTTCGCTTCGCGGAGGAGTCTTTCATGTCGCCGCCGCCCGTCTGTCTGTTTCGAAATCTCAGAAAAAGCATATGGCAGTTTCCGGACGGTGAATATCGGCTTCTTACCCAATCATATTGGCCCCGGCTACGGAAAGCCAAGGGCTGCTCATAGATCGTGAAAAAATCTCGCGGAAATAGGAATATATTCTTGACACCGTAACGGTGCTTTGGTAGTGTTTTCGTATCGTCGGAAAAGTGTGAGTGGCGGGCCGGTTAGGCGGCCTCGGAATTGGCCACCGACGAACATCTCCAGAAATCCAGAGAGTTTCCAATGATACCATGCGCCAAAGCACGGTGGATGGCTGCGCGCGCGCTTTATGAGAGCGAGCGGCCCTCCCTGGAACAACTCGCCGTTATTGCGGGGTGGAGGCTGGCGACTGTCCAGTCTCGCGCGGGCCGTGAGGGCTGGCAGCGCAGCGAGCCGCCAAAGGACCCTGGCGGTCGTGTCGCCAGGGTGATCGACGGGCTGCTCGGCGAAATCGAGGCCCTTGGCTTCGGAAACGGGGAAGGGGCCGTCGGCCTCGACAAGGCACGAATTGAGGCGATCTCGGCCCTGATCCGGACGCTGGAAAAGATCGGCGACATCACTCGAAGCAATACGGAAGCGAACGCAAAGGAAAGACAGATCACGCGCGATGCAGACATGGCCGGATTCCTCAGGCGTATCGACGAGCGAATTGTTGAGCTCGCTGTGGGACATGCAAAGGAACTGGTCCGAAAGGAATCTCCGGGACGAGAAGCTTCCGCTGATAGCTGAGGAGTGGCTGTTCAAGGCGCGCATCCAGCAATATCTGCTCGGCTCGCAGCCCGCGACATGGCTGGTCATCGGCGGGCGTGGTGCGGGCAAGACGCGGCTGGGAGCGGAGTGGGTGAACAGCCTGGTACGGGGCCTTTCGCCCTTTGCGCTTGGCAGGCATGACCATATCGCGCTTGTCGGCGAGACGCTGGGCGATGTGCGCGAAGTGATGGTCGACGGACCCTCCGGCATCGTCACGATCTCCCGCCACGATCGGCCTCGTTTCGAGGCAAGCCGCCGCCGGCTGGTGTGGGATAGCGGCGCGGTTGCCCAGATTTTCTCCTCGGAAGACCCGGAAAGCCTGCGCGGGCCGCAATTCGAGGCGGCCTGGTGTGATGAGTTGGGCAAATGGAAGAATGCCGAAGCCTGTTTCGATATGCTGCAATTCGGGCTGCGGCTGGGTAGCCAGCCGAGGCAGCTCATCACCACAACGCCGCGCCCGACAAGGTTGCTGAAACGCCTGATGGCGGATCCTGCCGTGCTGCAGACGCGCATGCGCACCTCCGACAATGCGCAAAACCTCTCTGAAGGTTTCATGCATATGGTCGAGCAACGCTATGGCGGCACACGGCTCGGCCGGCAGGAACTGGAAGGCGAACTGATCGAGGATCGCGACGATGCGTTGTGGTCGCGGGCGGCAATCGAAGAGGCTCGTCTGGATGCGGTGCCGGAACTGCAGCGCATCGTGGTGGCGGTCGACCCGCCGGCCAGCTCGAACAAGTCTTCCGACGCTTGCGGCATCGTGGCGGCCGGACTCGATGCGACGGGGACCGTCGTTGTGCTCGCCGATGCCAGCATCAAGGCCGCGCGCCCGCAGGATTGGGCTGGCGCGGCTGTCGCACTTTACCGTTCCCTGCAGGCCGATTGCCTGGTGGCCGAGGTCAACCAGGGCGGCGACATGGTGACGGCGGTGATCCGCACGGTCGACCCCGATGTGCCGGTGAAGCCCGTTCGGGCCCGGCGCGGAAAATGGCTGCGCGCCGAGCCGGTGGCGATGCTCTACCAGCAAGGCAAGGTGCGCCACGCCGGCCGCTTCCCCGAACTTGAAGACGAAATGTGCGATTTTGGTCCGAACGGTCTCTCGAATGGCCGCTCTCCCGATCGGCTAGACGCGCTGGTCTGGGCGGTGAACGAACTCATGCCGGACCGCTCGGCGCACCCGCGCATTCGCGAATTTCTCTAGACAGGAGAACACATGGCTTGGAAATGGCCTTGGCCTCGCAGCGCGGGGAACGATGCCGCGGCCCAGAGCGCAAGAGCAGCGGATTGGGCTTCGTGGCGCTGCATGCGCAAGGCGAGGCGCGCTGGACCCAGCGCGACTATGCAGCGCTGGCGCGCGAAGGTTTTATGCGCAATCCCATCGTGCATCGCGCGGTGCGCCTGATTGCCGAGACGGCCTCGGCGATCCCCTGGCTGCTCTATGAAGGGGCGGTCGAGCTTGAGGACCACCCGCTGCTCAAGCTGCTCGAACGCCCGAACCAGAGGCAGGCAGGGGCGACGTTCCTCGAGGCGCTGTATGGACATTTGCTCCTGTCCGGCAATGCCTATGTCGAGCTGATCGAAGCCGGGGAGGATGCGCGGGAGTTGCATCTCCTGCGTCCCGATCGCGTGACGGTGCTGACCGACGCGGATGGCTGGCCCACTGCGCTCGAGCATCGCGAGGGTTCGGCCAAGCGCCGGACCCGGATTGGGTTGGCGCCTGGCGGCGGCGCGCTGCAGATGACGCTGTTTCATCCACTCGACGACCATTACGGGTTTTCGCCACTGGAAGCGGCGCTGATGGCGCTCGACCTCCACAACGCCGCCGGCCGCTGGAACAAGGCGCTGCTCGACAATTCGGCCCGGCCTTCCGGCGCGTTGGTCTATGCGCCGAAGGAGGGCGGCAACCTCACCGACGAGCAGTTCGAACGGCTGAAGCATGAGCTCGAGGAGGGCTATTCCGGTGCGACGCGCGCCGGCCGCCCGCTGTTGCTGGAAGGCGGCCTCGACTGGAAGGCGATGGGGCTGACGCCCAAGGACATGGATTTCATCGAGGCCAAGCATTCGGCCAGCCGGGACATCGCGCTCGCCTTTGGCGTGCCGCCCATGCTGCTCGGCATCCCCGGCGACAACACCTATGCCAACTACCAGGAGGCCAATCGCGCCTTCTATCGACTGACCATCCTGCCGCTGGTGGCGCGGACCGCAAAGGAGCTGTCGGCCTGGCTGGCGCCTGCTTTCGGCGCCGATCTCAGGCTCTGGTACGACGCCGATTGCGTCGAGGGCCTGTCGGGTGAGCGGGACGCGCTGTGGTCGCGGCTGGAAGCGGCGAGCTTCCTGACAAACGACGAAAAGCGCGAGGCGGTGGGCTATCAGCCGCACAGGCTTGGCGCCAAGGCGGGTTTTCGGCCCGACCAGCCACGCGTGGCCGCGGGCAATCCCGACGGTGGGCAGTGGGCGGGTGGGGGCTCGGTCATTCGTGTTCAGAGCCGTACGCGCGGGCCACGTGGTGGAGGCGTCAGGCCTGTCATGGGCAGATGGGCTGAGGCAACTCCAGAACAGGAAACTCGTCTCGAAATCAGTTATGCACAGATGCGCGGTGCAATCGAAGAGGTCCAACGTCTGGACCCAAGGTGGCGGCCAACACCGAGCGCCTACGAGACGATCGAAGGCGAAATCGCGGCCAACGAAGCGGCGAGGAGAGAGTCTGAAGACAGGATCGTCGAGTTACAGAGAATGGGGATTGGCCCCGGCCCTTTTGCGGTAGAGTCTCAGCCCGCCCGAGGCACCGGTAGACGCTGGACCGCCGAGGAGATCCGTGAAAACAATCGCATTGGCAGGAAATATGGCTGTCACCAGTGCGGGACGACGGATCCGGGTACAAAAAGTGGCAATTTCGTCTTGGATCATCAGCGTTCAAATGCATTGGTCGAAGAAGGAGAACAGCAAATTGTCCTTCCGCACTGTATAGCGTGCAGTGTTAGGCAGGGAGGATATCTGAAAGGGTTGCTATATGGCTCAACAGATTAAGTACGCGATGCCGAACGGTCTCCTCTTCATAGAAGACATATCCGGTGGCCGGCCGCCATATCCATTCACCGACGAAAAGGTGCAATATACTTCTTCCTGCATCTCCGTTGCATGCCTCCACGAAATAGACGGGGAAGCGGAAATAGTTTTGGGACGGTCGGAGGAAGTGGCGCCTGCGTATGCGCTCGCTTTTGACGGACACCTAGATACGCCCAGCAAGGAACTGGTGATTACCGACGTACAAGGTAACCACTTGCTCACTGCGAGGGTGCCCGACGTCGTCACCCGCATCCGTGTCTGGCGAAGCCATCCGGAGTGGCCTGATCAGGTTGTTGTAGGCTGGGGCTGACGGAACGCCGCTAATGTCGCTTGGCCATCTCGGGCGAGCGCGTCCCCGATGCCGGTGCGGATTGGTATGTAAACTCAAGGGGAATAGTTATATTCATGACCATGCTGCGAGACGAGTTGAGATCTTCGCTTTCTTAAAGGAAGTCGTATGGCCTCGAATTTCATAACCATGCCGCCGGAAGATTGGTTCGCGCTGGCCGGAACGCTTCGCGTTTCCGTATCGGCCCTCCAACTCGCACGCCAATTTCGCGATCAGGCAAGGCAGGCCGTCCCGGATGAGGATTGGGTCGTTTCGTTCGATTGGGCAGACACGCGGCGCGTGCGGGAAAAGGGTACCAATGAATGGCGCGATGTCGGGGCGGGACTGGATATCGCCGCCTACGAGCGATGGAAGATCAGCGATACGCGCATCCAATCGATCGACGGCGTGGACATTGCCTTCAAGGTGTCGCCTCAGGTCTATGAACGAAGCGCGGAACGCCTGATCGGCACCGACGAGACGGCTTTTTCAGGGCCGGTTCTGCGGTGACGCGGCACCGTCATCGCAAACGCGGCGGCGGTGCCGGTAGCCGGCAGATTGGCAATTCAATGCGGTCGGTGAGCATTCATTACCGCGAGGGAGAGCGCGACAAGCTGCTACGGGAGATTGTCGGCTGTGCCGAAAGCTACGGCTTCACGGTCGGGCTCGGCGTCATCCCAAGCGAGCCGGATTTTATGGAGGTCATGTTTCGCCATGCGAAGAAGGCGGCGACGGGCTTCGTCGACAATTCTATGCTAGGCGTTACGGTGGCTGCCGGCTCCTCCGGGCGGGTTCAGTTTTCGCACGCAGTTGCGAACGATCTGGTCGAAATGCTGCGCCAGGCGGCCGGAAAGTTGCCGGGTGCGCGCTTCGATCTGATCGTTCTGAAATGAACGACACGAACCAAGGTCGCGCGAACCATTGCGTGCAGACCTCGTCTGAAAGCGCCGGCTATCCGACTGCTGACATCTGCAGGCGCACCTAGCGTACGATAGGCGCGGGTTCCCCCGCCGCCTGTTCCACCCACCCAAAACTGGACGAACCTCATGAACGACACCCACTGGCTGTGGATGGCGAAGGTTGCCGGCGCCGTTGGCGGCTCTGCGATCTCGCTGGCCTACATCCTTCCTCACGGTCGCCGCGAGGCGGCGGCGCGCTTTGCCGTCGGCGTCGTCTGCGGCCTGGTGTTCGGCGGCACCGCCGGCCTGAAGATCGCCTCCGAACTCGGCATCGAAACCATCATCGGCCCGGTTGAGATGATGCTGATGGGTTCGGCTGCCGCCAGCCTTTGCGCCTGGTGGGCGCTGGGCTTCGTCATGCGCGCCTTCGAGCAGAACCGCTTCGCGCGCATGTTCCGCAAACAGGATCAGGAGAATGCCGATGGACGCTGAAGCACTGGCGCGGCTGTGCGAACGCAAACGCCTCGATCTGGCCGTCGAGACGGTCGAGCCGGACGGCACTTTTTCGGGCTATGCCAGCCTGTTCGGCAAGGTCGACCTCGGCAAGGACGTGGTCGAGCGCGGCGCCTTCGCCCGCTCGCTGAAGGCGCGCGGGGCCTCGGGCATCCGCATGCTCTTCCAGCACGATCCGAACGAACCGATCGGCGCCTGGACCGAAATCCGCGAGGACGCGCGCGGCCTGTTCGTCCGCGGCCGGCTGGCCAAGGATGTGGGCCGCGCCCGGGACGTGTTGAACCTTATGCGCGGCGGCGCGCTCGACGGCCTCTCCATCGGCTTTCATGCCGTGCGCACAAGGCGCGACGCGGCGAGCGGCGTGCGTCGCATCCTGGAGGCCGATCTCTGGGAGATCTCTATCGTCACCTTCCCGATGCTGCCCGAAGCGCGCGTCGAGACGGTGAAAGGGCGGCAACTGCCGACCATACGCGAATTCGAGAGCTGGCTCAGGCGGGACGCCGGGCTGACGCGAAGCGAGGCCCGCAGGGTTATCTCCAAGGGTTTTGCAAGTCTCGTGGGCGGGCGGGACGCCGCCGCGGGACCGGAAGCGGCGCTGCTGGAAACGATCCGGCAGGCCACACGCATGATCAACGAAACAAGGAAGTCCCTTACATGATTGAAGCGAATATCGACGGCCTCGAAACCAAGTCGGCCTCGCAGTTCGACCTTTCCGACGCGTTCGGCGAGTTCATGACCACCTTCGAGGCGTTCAAGGACAGCAATGACGAGCGGCTGGCGGAGCTGGAAAAGCGCAGCGCCGACGTTCTCGTTACCGAGAAGGTGGACCGCATTTCGCGCGCGCTCGATGAACAGAAACGCGCGCTCGACAATCTCGCGCTGAAGAAGGCGCGTCCGGCTCTGGGCCGAAGCGGCGGGCATGTCGTGCGCACCGAGCACAAGTCCGCCTTCGAGGCCTATATGCGCAGCGGCGACGACCGCCACCTGCGCTCGCTCGACGCCAAGGCCATGTCCTACGGCTCCGGCCAGGACGGCGGCTATCTGGTGCCGGACGAAACCGAGACCGAAATCGGCAAGCGGCTGGCAGCATTGTCGCCGATCCGCTCCATCGCCTCGGTGCGGCAGGTGTCCGGCGCGGTGCTGAAGAAGCCCTTCTCGATCCATGGCCCGGCGGTCGGCTGGGTGGGCGAGACCGCGGCACGCCCCGAAACGGCTGCGTCCACCCTCGCCGAACTGCAGTTCCCGACCATGGAGCTCTATGCCATGCCGGCGGCCACCGCCTCGCTGCTGGAAGACAGCGTGGTCGATCTCGACGAGTGGATTTCGAGCGAGGTGGAAGCGGCCTTTGCCGAGCAGGAAGGCGCGGCCTTCATCAACGGCGACGGCACCAACAAGCCGAAGGGCTTTCTGAACTACGACAAGGTTGCCGAGTCGAGCTGGGCCTGGGGCAAGATCGGCTGCACCTTCACCGGCTCTGCGGGCAAGCTGCCGGACGAGGACGCTTCGGACGTGCTCATCGACACGGTCTATTCGCTGAAGGCAGGCTACCGCCAGAACGCCAGCTGGGTGATGAACCGCAAGACCCAGGCCATGCTGCGCAAGCTCAAGGACGCCGACGGCAACTACCTCTGGCAGCCGCCCGCGGCGGCCGGCCAGCGCGCCATGCTGATGGGCTTCCCGCTGGTGGAGGCCGAAGACATGCCCGATGCGGCGGCCAATGCCACGCCGATCGCCTTCGGCGATTTCGGTCGCGGCTATCTCGTCGTCGATCGCACCGGCGTACGCGTGCTGCGCGATCCATACAGCGCCAAGCCCTACGTGCTGTTCTACACCACCAAGCGCGTGGGCGGCGGGGTGCAGGACTTCGATGCCATCAAGCTGCTGAAGTTCGCCGCCGCCTGACGGCGCGTCGTTTCGGCCGATGTGACGCGCGCGCTCCCCTTGCGCCGTCACGCTGCCGATGGCGGCTCCGGCCGTCCTCCTCCGGGGCCGCCACTTTCCATCCAGACAAGCAAAGGTAGTTGCATGACGCTCTTGCGAACGGTCGACCCTGCGGTCGAGCCGGTAAGCCTTGCCGAGATAAAGCGCCACTTGCGCATTACCCATGACAGCGAGGACGAGTTTCTGTCCGGCCTGATCCGCGCCGCGCGCGAGGACGTCGAACGCTCGACCGGCGTGGCTATGATCAACCAGAGCTGGCGGCTGGTGCTCGACCGCTGGCCCGGTAACGGTTGCGTGCTGCTGGCGCGGCATCCGGTGCGCGAAGTGCTTTCGGTGACGATATTCGGCAAGGAAGGCGAAGCCTCTGTGCTGAACCCGGGCGATTATCTGGTCGACACGCTGTCGCGCCCCGCGCGCCTTCATGTCGAGCGTCGCCCTGAGCCGCTCCGAAACATGAACGGCGTCGAGATCGATTTTTCCGCCGGCTTCGGCGAGGCGGGCACGGATGTCCCGGATCTGCTGAAGCGGGCAGTGACGCTGTTGGTCGCGCATTGGTATGAGTTCCGCGCTGCCTACGGCGCAGCTGACCAGCCGGTTTCCTATCCCGCCGGCTACGATCGCCTGATTGCCGGCTATCGGGACCGGAGGCTCTGATGGCGGAATTCATCGATCCAGGAAAGTTGCGGACGGAGTTGGGGCTCCAGCGCTGTGTCGCTCAGTCCGATGGTCTTGGCGGCCAGATCGAGAACTGGGCGGAGGTCGCTACCGTGTTTGGGATGATCGAGCCGATCTCGGCACAGAGCCTTGTCGGTGCAGACCAGACGCGGCAGGCGATTACCCACCGCATCACCATGCGCTGGCGCGGTGATGTGTCGGCCGGAACGCGGCTGACCGGCCAGGGGCGCACCTTTGCCATTGTCACCTCTCACGACCCGGACGAAACCGGGCGCTACCTTGTCTGTCGCACACTGGAGCACGCACGATGAGGACATCGATCAGGATTACGCTCGACGGTCTTATGCGGGCCTTGCGCTGGCAGGCGCACGATCTGGCGGAAGAGCTTGAACAGCGCTACCGTGCCGGGATGCGGAAGCCTGGTGTGGCCGTTGAGACCGGCGAACGCATCCGCGAAATGGGGGAAGGCAATGACCGCGTCGGCCGTTGAGCTGCAGAAAGCCATTTTCTCCGTGCTGGAGGCCGACTCCGCTTTAATCGGGCTTTTGGGAGGCGCGAAGGTCTTCGACCGGGCACCCGACGATCAGCCTTTCCCGTACCTCACCTTCGGCCGCACCAGCGTCTATGACTGGAGCACCGGCACCGAGAAGGGCAGCGAGCATCTATTCACGCTGCATGTCTGGTCGAAAGCGAAAGGCAAGAAGGAAGCGCTGGAGATCATGGAGGCAGCCAGGAAGCGCCTCGATGCAGGCTCCTTGGCGCTGGACAGCCACCACCTTGTAAACATGCGCTTGGAATTCGCTGAAGCCAGATATGACGAGGATCTGGCGGTCCATCACGGCCTTCTTCGATACCGCGCGGTGATCGAAGACCTCGTCTGAGCCATCGGCGTTCACGCGCCGGGCCATTTACCACACCACACAATTCGGGAGACCAGACATGGTCGCACAGAAGGGCAAGGACCTTCTGCTCAAGCTCGATTCCACGGGCTCGGGCAATTTCATCACTGTTGCGGGGCTGCGCTCCAAACGCATCGCCTTCAACAGCGAAACGGTCGATGTGACCGATGCCGACTCTGCCGGCCGCTGGCGCGAGTTGCTTGCTGGCGCCGGTATCCAGCGTGCCTCGATCAGCGGATCGGGCATCTTCAAGGATCAGCAGTCGGATGCCGAGATCAGGTCGCGCTTCTTCGCCGGCGAGATCTCGAGCTGGCAGCTCTCCGTGCCGGATTTCGGCGTGGTTCAGGGGGCCTTCCAGATATCCTCGCTCGAATATACCGGCACGCATGACGGCGAGGTGACCTTCGAGATGGCGCTGGAATCCGCAGGACCAATCAGCTTCACGGTGGCGCCATGACCGTGAACAAAAGGCGCGGCGAAGTTGCCGCCGAACTCGACGGCAAGACCTATCGCCTGTGCCTGACGCTGGGCGCGCTTGCCGAGTTGGAAGCGACCTACGCTGCCGACGACCTCGGCGCGCTGGTCGAGCGTTTTTCGCGCGGACGACTTTCGGCGCTCGATATGATCCGCATCGTTGGTGCCGGCCTGCGTGGCGGCGGTAACGACATTGCCGACGATGAGGTTGGCAACATGCAAACGGCTGACGGCATTGCAGGTTTCGCTTCCATCGTCGCCGAACTGTTGACCGCCACCTTCGGCGCAGCTGCGGAGCCGGCCGCAAACCCTTGAAAGCCGGGGCAGGCAAGGCGCGCGAATTCCCGTGGGACCAGGTGATGGCCTTGGGGTTCGGCCTGCTGCGGCTATCGCCCGACGCCTTCTGGGCCATGACGCCACGCGAATTCGAACGCGCCATGAGCATGTACACCCGACGGGCGGAGGAGGCGCCGCGGCGCGAGGACCTGGCCGCGCTGATGCGCAGCTTTCCCGACACCCCCGAGAATAAGGAGAGAGCATGGTTGAGGACGTAACCGTCTCGATCAACGCCGACACCGCGCCTTTCCAGGCTGCGCTCGAAAACCTGGAGAAGATGTCTGATCGCTTTGGCGCTCAACTGACGGGCGCGCTGAAGGGCGCCGTAGTGCGTGGGCGTGAACTCGATGACGTGCTACGCAGGATTGGGCTCAATCTCGCCGGCATGGCGCTGGAGCAGGGGTTGAAGCCGCTTCAATCGCTGACGAGCTCGCTGTTTTCGAGCCTGCTCGGCGGGCTTACCGGCATTCTGCCCTTCGCCAAGGGCGGGGTGCCGGGCCATGTGGTGCCCTTCGCCAGCGGAGGCGTTGTTTCCACCCCAAGCTATTTTCCAATGGGAAGTAGTTTGGGCCTGATGGGCGAGGCGGGACCGGAGGCGATCATGCCGCTGCAGCGTGGACCTGATGGTCGCCTCGGCGTGGCTACTTCCGGTGGAGGCACGCCGGTGAACGTCGTCTTCAACGTCACCTCGCCGGACGCCGCGTCGTTCCGAAAATCCGAGGCGCAGATCACCGGCATGCTCGCTCGTGCGGTGTCGCGCGGCGCCAGAACCCTTTGAGGAGGCGAATGTCCGAACTTGCCAGTTTTCACGATGTGCGCTTTCCGCATGCCATCTCCTTCGGGGCGACCGGCGGGCCGGAGCGGCGCAACGAGATCGTTTCGCTGACATCAGGGCGGGAAAAGCGGAACGCACGTTTCTCCCAGTCGCGCCACCATTATGATGCGGGCACCGGCATCAGATCGCTGGAAGATCTGCACGACGTGCTCGTCTTCTTCGAGGCGCGGCGCGGGTCCTTGCATGCGTTCCGTTTCCGCGATCCGTTCGACATGAAATCGTGCCGACCGGAAGCCGCGCCAACGCCAGCCGATCAACTGCTGGGCTATGGCGACGGGATCGCGACGCACTTCAAGCTCGTCAAGTGCTACGGCGCGGGGGACGATGCCTATCTGCGCCTGATCTCGAAGCCGGTCATCTCGTCGCTGCGAGTGGCGGTCGACAACGCCGAGCTCACGGCGAAGAGCTTTTCCTTTGACGAGGCGTTGGGCGAAGTGGTGCTTGCCAAGGCGCCGATCAAGGGCGCGGCCCTGACTGCCGGCTTTGAATTCGACGTGCCGGTGCGCTTTGACAATGAACGCCTGTCGCTGAGCCTCACTGCCTTCAAGGCAGGACAAATTCCGTCGATCCCCCTAGTCGAGGTGCAGCTTTGAGGACGTACCCGCAATCCCTGATCGATCATCTTTCGCGCAACGTGACCACCGTCTGCCACTGCTGGCGTCTGACCAGGTCGGACGGGACCGTGAGTGGCTATACGGATCATGATCGCGCGCTGACAGTCGATGGCGTCCGTTTCGAACCGGAAACGGGCTTCAGCGCCAGCGAAGCGCGCGACACGCTCGGCCTTGCGGTCGATACCGTCGACGTCGAAGGCGCGTTGTCTTCGGCCGATATCCGCGACGAAGATGTGGCCGCCGGGCTGTATGACGGTGCCAAGATCGAGACGCTGCTGGTGAACTGGCGAAAGCCTGACGAGTTCGCGCGGCTGCGCACGGCAACGATCGGCAAGATCACCCGGAGCGACAATCGCTTCGTGGCCGAGCTGGAGAGCCTCACGCATGCGCTCGATCAGCCGAGCGGGCGCTATGTCAGCCGCACTTGCGATGCCGAGGTGGGAGACAGCCGCTGCGGCTTTCTTCTGAGCCGCTCGGGCTATTCGGGTGCAGGCGTTGTGGCGTCGGTCGAGGAAGCGTCGGTGATCATCGTGTCCGGCCTGGATGCGTTCGAGGTCGGTTGGTTCTCGTCTGGAGCGCTGGCCTGGACAACCGGCGCTCGTGCGGGACGAGCAGAACGCATCGTCGAGCATCGCAGAGACGCAAGAGGTGTGGTGTTGACCCTTCAGTCTGCGGCTGGCCTGAAAATCAAGGCTGAAGATGCGTTCTCGATCATGGCCGGCTGCGACAAGAGCTTTGCTACCTGCAAGGCCAAGTTCTCGAACGCCTTGAATTTCCGTGGCTTTCCCCATTTGCCCGGCAATGACGCGGCCTACAGCTATGTCGTCGAGGGCGGACGCTTCGACGGCGGCCCGATCGTTCCATGAGCGTGCGTGTGCAAACGTCTATCGCTGCCAACATCGTCGCGGAAGCACTGTCCTGGCTCGGCACGCCCTACCGGCATCAGGGCATCCGCAAAGGCGTGGGTTGTGATTGCATCGGCCTGGTGCTCGGCGTCTGGCAGGCGGTCTATGGCACGGCGCCAGAATGGCCCGGTGCCTACGCTCCGGATTGGGCCGAGGCGGGCGGAGAGGAGCGACTGCTTGCGGCGACGCGACGGCACTGCATCGAGAAACAAGCCGGCGAGCTTTCGGCTGGCGACCTGATCCTCTTCCGCTGGCGGCCGCATTTGCCGGCCAAGCATGCCGCGATCATGGTTGGGCAGGATCGTTTCATCCATGCCTATGAGCGAAACGCGGTGGTGGTTTCCGCTCTGGTGCCGCAATGGCGAAATCGCATTGCCGGCGTGTTCGCTTTTCCCGAACGACCGTAACCCACAGAATTTCCGGAGATATTGATGGCAACCATCGTGTTGCAGGCCGCCGGCGCAGCGCTTGGCAGCGTGCTCGGACCTGTCGGCAGCGTTATCGGTTCGGCTCTCGGCGCAATGGCCGGTTACGCCATCGACCAGGCTGTCCTGAACAGTACCCCTCATATCGAGGGACCGCGTCTTGCGAATGCGCGTCCGTTCACGGCGGAGGAAGGAGCGTCCATTCCGCGTGTCTACGGCACGACGCGGCTCGGCGGCACCCTGATCTGGGCAACCCGTTTCGAGGAGAAAAGCACGACGAGGCGCGAGGGCAAGAACGGGCCGCGCATAACGGAGTATTCGTATTTCGCCAATGTCGCCTTTGCCCTGTGCGAGGGGAAGATTGCCGGCATTCGCCGCATCTGGGCAGACGGGCGCGAGATCGACCGCAACGACATCGAGATCAGGATCTATCGCGGAACCGAGGATCAGCCCGTCGACCCGCTGATCAGTGCCAAGCAAGGCAAGGCGAACGCACCGGCATATCGAGGTGTGGCCTATGTCGTGCTCGAACACTTTGCGCTCGCCGACTATGGCAACCGCATCCCGCAGTTCCAGTTCGAAATCCTGCGTCCGGTGGGCGAAGTGACGAAACAGGTGCGGGCCGTCTGTCTCGTTCCGGGCGCGACCGAATACGGCCTCTCGCCGAAGCTGGTCAAGCAGCAGAAGCGCCAGGGAGAAACCGCAGCGGCAAACCGTAACATGCTCTATGCCGCCACCGATATCGCGGCCTCGCTCGACGAGTTGCAGATGCTCTGCCCGAACCTCGAGCATGTCGCCATCGTGGCCGCCTGGTTCGGCGACGATCTGCGCGCCGGCAATTGTCGGATTAGGCCGGCAGTGACCACCCGTGCATCATCCGGCTTCTCAAGCGCATGGTCTGTTTCCGGCGTGAGCAGGGAAAATGCCGTCGTCGTTTCCGTGCCGGGCAAGGGGGCTGCCTATGGCGGCACCCCATCCGACAGCAGCATCATTGCCGCGATCAGGGAGATCAAGGCGCGCGGCCTCAAGGTGACGCTCTATCCATTCGTCATGATGGATGTTCCAGCCAACAATGCGTTGCCCGATCCCTATGGCGGCCAGAAGCAATCCGCCTATCCGTGGCGGGGCAGGATCACCTGCAATCCTGCGCCGATGCAGCCAGGAACTGCTGACGGAACCGCCTCGGCGCGGACGCAGGTGTTGGCCCTCTGCGGCAATGCGCTGCGGACGCAGTTTATCAGGACGTCGAGTTCCGTTGTGTTCACCGGCGCGTCCGGCGACTGGGGATACAGGCGGTTCATCCTGCATTTTGCACACTTGGCGGCAGCGGCCGGCGGCGTCGACGCGTTTCTGATCGGAACCGAGTTGCGCGGCCTGACGACGCTGCGCGACCAGAACGACAGCTTCCCGTTTGTCGAGGCGCTTTGCACGCTGGCCGACGATGTTCGAGCAACGGTCGGCACAAATACCCTCGTCACCTATGGCGCGGACTGGAGCGAGTATTTCGGTCACCACCCCGCCAACGGCAATGTGTATTTCCACCTCGACGCCCTCTGGGCGCATCCGGCGATTGGCGCCATTGGCATCGACAACTACATGCCCTTGTCGGACTGGCGCGACGCCGACTATTCGGCGCCGAATTCGGACGGATTTCGCGGCCCCTACGATCCCGTCGGATTGCGCGCCGCGATAAACAGCGGCGAGGGATACGACTGGTATTACCCGTCGGACGAAGCCCGGCTGCGTCGCGAGCGTTCGCCGATCACGGACGGTGCCTATGGGAAGCCCTGGGTCTATCGCTACAAGGATATCGCCAGCTGGTGGAGCAACCGGCACTACGACAGGGTAGGCGGCGCCGAGGTGTCGACCCCGACGTCGTGGGTTCCCTGCTCGAAGCCGATCTGGTTCACCGAGCTGGGCTGTCCGGCCGTGGACAAGGGACCGAACCAGCCCAATGTCTTTCCCGACCCAAAGTCGGTCGAGAATGGGATCCCCTATTTCTCCAACGGGGGCCGGTCGGATCTCGCCCAGCAGCGCCTTATCGAGGCACACGCAAGACACTGGAATCCGTCGAGCGCCGATTTCACTGAGGCCGATAATCCGGTCTCGCCGCTCTACGGCGGCAGAATGGTCGACCCGTCGCGCATCTATCTGTGGGCCTGGGATGCGCGACCGTTTCCGGCCTTTCCGCTGCAAAAGGACATTTGGTCGGACGGCGACAACTGGAGCCGGGGCCACTGGCTGAACGGGCGCATCGACAATCCGTCCGCCGAGGCATTGATCAACCGCATCCTCCGGGATCATGGTCTGCCGCCGGCCGATGCCACCAATGCCGATGGCACCGTCCAGGGCTATGTGATCGCCGATCCGAGTTCGGCGCGCGAGGCGCTCGAGCCGCTGGTCGAGCTGTTCGACTTGGCCGTTCAGAAAGAGGCGGATGGCCTCGTGTTCAGAAGCAATGCCGCCCAGGCTTCTGCGACGGTGGAGCTTCGCGAACTTGTTGACGATGGCAAGGCGGCGGTGGTCGAGACGGTGCGCACGCCCGACCATCAACTGCCGGTCGAGGGCATACTGGCCTTTCGCGATCCGCTGAAGGAATACCAGACTGTGTCCGTTCGCTCGGTTCGGCTCGGAGCATCGGGCAGCCGGCAGCACGTCATTTCGTTTCCGGGGGTGCTGGAAGCGAGCGAAGGGCAGGCGCTGCTGGATGGCTGGATGCGGCGGACCTGGGCGGAACGCGAAAAGATCAGCTTCTCCGTCCCATCACCCAGTTCCGACATTGTTCCCGGAGCCATCGTTCGTCTGGCGAATGGTGACGGCACCAATTTCATGGTGAACGAGATCGAGGACGGGCTGGTTCGCAAGGTCACCGCCACGCAGGTCGCCCGCGCCGCGCCGGCAGGCTGGAAGCCCGAGATTCCGGACGCCTATCCCCAGCCGCCGATAAATACAGGACAGCCCTTTGTCGAGCTTTTGGATCTTCCGTGTGGAGCGGGTGGAGACGTCGCGCAGGAGCAGTTCAGGATCGCGGCATGGCAGAAGCCGTGGCGCAGCCAGCTCGTGTTCGTGTCGCCGGAAGAAACAGGCTACGCCCAGCGTGGCGTGATCACGCGGCCGGCCAGCGTTGGTTGTCTTGTAGAGCCGCTGGAGCCAGGCTTTGAGGGGCGCGTGGATAGTTTTGGTTCGATCCTCGTCGAGTTGTTCGATGCCGAGGCGAGCAGTGTCAGCCGCCTGCAGTTGTCGAATGGAGCCAATGCTGCGGCGGTAAAGTCGGCCAATGGTGGCTGGGAGATATTGCAGTTCCAGCAAGCGGAAGAAGTCGCGCCGGATATTTGGCGATTAGGCAAACTCTTGCGCGGGCAGTTGGGTACCAATGATGCCATGTCTGCCGGCGCTCTTGCCGGCGCAAGCTTCGTAATGCTTGACGAGGCTGTACAGCCGGCGGGGCTGCTGGGCACAGAAATCGGCCTCGATCTCAATTGGCGCATTGGCCCATCCGGTGCGGATTTTTCCGACGAGAGATTTGCGACCGTTCCGGCCGCGGGTGGAATGCGCGCCCTGTTGCCGCTGTCGCCGGTGCATCTCAAGGCGTCCAGAACGGCAAGTGGCGATCTTGCGGTGACTTGGGTCAGGCGCGGAAGGGTTGGCGCAGACGATTGGGGACCAAGCGAAATCCCACTGGGGGAAGAACGCGAGGAGTATCAGGTCACCATCGCTCGATCGGGCGCGACGGTGCGCACCGCGGTCGTGCAGTCGCCCCGTTGGGTATATCCAGCGGCCCAGTTGGCTTCCGATCTGCCGGGGGCTTCCGCGTTCGACCTGACCATCAGGCAATTCAGCGTGGCGGCGGGATGGGGACTGCCTGCCACGCGGCGCATCTCGCTTTCGTAGCCGTTCTCGAGAAAAAGAAAGGACAACTATGACGACCAACAAGCCGTGGTTTCTGTCGCGCACCATTTGGGCAGCGCTGATCACGATTCTGGCTGCTCTTGCTGGCTTGGCAGGATTGTCGATCGACGAAGCGGACCAGGGGCTTCTGACCGACGCCGTCCTGCAAGCGATCACGGCAGTGGCTGGCGTTGTCGTCATCATCGGTCGCTTGGCGGCAAAAGACCGGATCGGCTGAGGCCGTTCCATTGGAGACGAAAACAATAGGCTGAAGAGAGGGTTGCAGGCTGCGGGAATTGCTGCTGATCTGTGTTCATTTCGTGTTCAGCAGTCATCAGTTAATCACGACAATCATGAAGATGCACCGCTCCATTTTCCGGTCTGTTGCTCTGGCGCTATGCGCGTCGATGCTGATTGCGCCTCGGTTGTCGGCTGCCCCGGCTGCTGAAACAACCGACGACGATTCGATGGTCGTCGCTTCGGCCGATTGCTATGCGATCGGCCAACAGGTGGCCGCCCAGAATGGAGGAACGCTTGCCAAGGCGAACGCTTCCACGCAGGGAGGGCAGCAAGTTTGCGTGATTGTGGTTCTGGTGCCTGGCAAGGACGGGCAGCGGCCCCGGCGTGCAGAGTTCGTGGTGCCTCAAAATTGAAGTTTGGACGCGCAATTTCCCAGTCGGCGGAAATCGACCTATTTCTGCCGGCTTTTGCGGCAACAGGCGAATAGTGCATGCGAATACTGGTTGTTGAAGATGACAAGGAACTGAACCGGCAGCTCTCGGACGCGCTGAGCGACGCGGGCTATGTGGTCGATCGCGCCTACGACGGCGAGGAGGGCCATTTCCTTGGCGACACCGAACCGTACGATGCCGTCGTTCTCGATATCGGCTTGCCGCAGATGGACGGGATCAGCGTTGTCGAACGCTGGCGTCGCAATGGCCGAAAGATGCCGGTGCTTATCCTGACCGCGCGAGATCGCTGGAGCGACAAGGTGGCCGGCATCGATGCCGGCGCCGATGACTACGTCACCAAGCCCTATCATATCGAGGAAGTCCTGGCGCGCATGCGTGCGCTGATCAGGCGGGCTGCAGGGCACGCCTCGTCCGAGCTGTCGTGCGGCCCCGTGAGGCTCGACACCAAGGCCTCGAAAGCCAATGTCAACGGCGTTCCACTCAAGCTCACATCGCACGAATTCCGCCTTCTCGCCTATCTGATGCACCACATGGGCGAGGTCGTGTCGCGGACCGAACTGGTCGAACACCTCTACGACCAGGATTTCGATCGGGATTCCAACACCATCGAGGTATTCGTCGGCCGCCTTCGCAAGAAGATGGGCGTCGACATGATCGAGACCGTCCGCGGCATGGGCTACCGGATGCGCGAGCCGGCATCGTGAGGCCGGTTCTTTCTGAGAGAACGGCCTCCGGGTGTGAGGGATGACATTCGGCCCCCGCTCGCTGACCTTTCGCGCCATCGCCTTTTCGACCATTTGGGCGGTGGTGGCGCTGATCGTCATCTATACGGTGATTGCAACCCTTTATCGCCAAGCGAGTGAAAGGGGTTTCGAGAGCCTTCTTTCGGCGCATCTGTTCAATCTCATCGGATCGGTCGGCGTGTCCGAGCCTGGAGTGCTGACCGGCGGCCCCGATCTTGGCGATCTCAGATTTTCGGAGCCGAAATCCGGCTGGTACTGGTCGGTCGAGCCGGTTTCGCAGGGCTTGAGTGGCGGGCTGCGTTCCCTGTCTATGACCGAGGCCATACCTTCGCCGTCGACGAACGAAGTGCCCTTCAATTCCTCCTTCCAGCGAAACTACAGGATGGAGGGAATTGCCGGAGAAGAGATCGAAGTGCTCGAAAACGAATTCGTTCTCGACGCCAAGAACCGGATCGCCCGCTTTCGGGTGATGGGAAATCGCAGCGAACTCGAGCACGAGATCGGCATATTCGATCGGCGGCTGCTGACCTACCTACTACTCTTCGGCTTCGGCATGATCGCAATCAACGCGATCGCGATTCTCGTGGGCTTGCGCCCGCTAAGCCGTGTCCGCGCAGCGCTGGCCATGGTTCGTGAAGGCAGCGCCCAGCGCCTCGACGGCAAGTTTCCGGCCGAGATCGAGCCGCTTGCCAACGAGACCAACGCCCTGATCGACAACAACCGGCGCATCGTCGAACGTTCGCGCACGCAAGTCGGCAATCTGGCTCATTCGCTGAAGACGCCTCTCGCCGTACTTCTCAACGAGGGGAGGGCACTTGGCGGAACCAAGGGCAAGCTGATCGTCGATCAGGCCGAAGCCATGCAGAGCCAGGTCGAACACTACCTGCAGCGGGCTCGCGTCGCCGCACAACGCGACAGCGTGGTCTATCGCACGCCAGTGGCGCCGGTTCTTCAACGCATGGTGCGGGTCATGACAAAGCTCGGCCCGGACACCCAACTTTCCCTTGCACTGCCGCCTTCCGAAATCGTGTTCGGCGGTGAGCGCGAGGATCTGGAGGAAGTGATCGGCAATCTTCTCGAAAACGCGCTGAAGTGGGCGAACGCGGAGGTGCGGGTTTCGGTTGCGCACGTTGCCCCGAACAGCGGAACGGCCGCCGAGTTTGCGATCGCCATCGAGGATGACGGCCCCGGTATTCCCGAGGAAGATGCGCGCGAAGCGCTCAAGCGGGGCAAGAGGCTCGACGAGACAAAGCCCGGCACAGGGCTTGGGTTGGCGATCGTCGCCGATCTCATCAAGGAATACGGCGGGAAATTATTGTTGGAACGATCGGCCTTGGGCGGGCTTAAAGCGATTGTTCAACTTCGTAGTGTGCAATAAAATGGGAATAGCTTTGCAGGGCGGATTTTCAGCGACCGAATTTCGGTTCACTATCGCCTCTAATACGACTCCCAAGTCTTTGATCGTTGAAGGAATTTTTGAATTGATGGCAGGCAGGAGAATTGGCGCGGCGCTGGTTGTCGGATTGTTTGCCGTTTCAGGGTGCACGACGACCGGATTGGGCAGCAGCACAGGCTCCGCTTTGGGCGGGTTTGCCGGCGGTCAGGCGTCTTTCGGCAAAACCAGGGTGACATCAACGATCATCGCTGCGATGGGGGGCGGTCTTATCGGTGGCTCCATCGGAGCAAACCTCGATGACAGCGAACGCCGCAGTGCGCTCGAAGCGGAGTACAGGGCGCTCGAATATACCCAGAGCGGTCAGCCCGTTGCCTGGCAGGGCCGTCAGCAAGGGCGTTCCGGCCAGGTGGTCGCGGCGCAGCCCTATCGTGTCGGTTCGCAGGACTGCCGTCAGTATACGCAGACTGTGTTCATCGCCGGCCAGTCGCGATCTGCGCGAGGTACCGCTTGCCGCAATTCCGATGGCAGTTGGACGCCGCTGACCTGATTTCCGCCTTGTGAAGAGCTCGGAATAACCGGACGAAAGCCGTCAATCCGCCGCAGGTCGCGTATGTTGGCACACCTGTTCGCTGAGGCTATTAAGGGGCATGGTTTTTTGGTTCATTGCCGCTTTGCTGACGCTGGCGGCCAGCCTGGCGGTCCTGATGCCGCTGGCCGGCCGCTCGAAGAGTGATTCGAGCGGCGACGCGCACGATCTCGAAGTCTACCGCGACCAGCTCGCCGAGCTTGATCGCGATGCCGCGCGTGGCCTGATCCAGCCGGCGGATGCGGAACAGGCGCGAGCCGAGATCGCAAGACGCATTATTCGCCTGGGCGGTGAGGATAAACAGCGGCGGGGCTCCGGAAGCTCCGCTTCCGTCACGCGTACGCTGGGCGTTGCTGCGGTGTTGGCGGTTCCTCTGATCAGTTGGGGGCTCTACGGCGTTCTTGGCTCGCCAGACATTCCATCCCAGCCTTTGCGGGAACGGCTTGCGCAAAGCCCGGCGGACAGTTCCGTCGATGAGCTCATTGCGCGCGCTGAGGCCCATCTTGCCGCGAATCCTCAGGATGGGCGCGGATGGGAGGTGCTGGCACCGGTCTATCTGCGGATGGGGCGCTACGATCAGGCGGTCACGGCCTACCGCAATGCGATCCGGCTTCAAGGTTCGACTGCTGAAAGAGAGGCCGGTCTCGGCGAAGCCATTACGGACGCCGGCGATGGAATGGTTTCCGCGGAGGCCCAACAGGCGTTTGAACGCGCGCTGAGGCTGGAAAAGGATCAGCCGAAAGCGCGGTTCTATCTGGCCACCGCTCTTGTACAGGATGGCAAGATCCAGGAAGCCGCCAGCGCCTGGGAAGCCATGCTCGCCAGCCTGCCTGCGGATTCCGCATGGCGCAGTCCAACCCAAGCAGCGCTCGCCGAAACCCGAAAGCGCATGACCGGCACCCCGACGGCGGAGGTAGCGCCTGGCCCGACGAAACAGGACATGGATGCTGCCGCTTCCATGTCGCCGGAAGATCGCAAGGCGATGATCGAGACGATGGTTGCCAAGCTGGATGAAAAGCTCCGCCAGAATCCCCATGATGTGGAAGGCTGGCAGCGGCTTTTGCGGTCCTTCCTCGTACTCGGCAAGAATGACGAGGCCCATGCGGCGCTGAAGCGCGGGATTGAAGCCTTGGGCGCGACGACCGAGGATGGCAAGAAACTCGCCGATTTTGCTGCCACTCTTGGCCTGTCGGCGACGGAGTAATTTGCATGACGCGCAAGCAGAAGAGGCTGTCTGTCATCGGCGTTGGCGCGGCCTTCCTGATCGCGGCGACCGCGCTGACTTTTTATGCACTGGGACAGAAGGCGTCTTACTTTTTTATGCCTGCCGACCTGCAGACCGTAACGCTTCAGCCCGGTCAGCGAATTCGACTTGGCGGACTGGTGGAAAAGGGGTCCATAATACGTGGGCAAGGCACGCAGGTCAGCTTCAGCGTGACCGATCACGAAAAATCCGTGAAGGTGACCTACACCGGTATTTTGCCAGACCTGTTCCGCGAGGATCAGGGCGTCATCACCGAGGGCAGCTTCGGTGCGGATGGCGTGTTCGTCGCCGACAGTGTGCTGGCGAAGCACGATGAGAACTACATGCCCAAGGAAGTCGCCGACGGTCTCAAGGCCAAGGGCGTGTGGCAGGAGAACTGAGTGAAGGAAAGCCAGGACCTCCATGGTTGAAATCGGTCATTTCGCGCTCGTTCTCGCCTTCGCGCTTTCGCTCGTGCAGTCGGTGGTTCCGCTATTCGGTGCGCGCACCGGCAATGAGCGGCTAATGGCGGTCGGCGGTCCGGTCGCCGTGACCGGCTTCGCGCTGACGGCGTTGTCCTTCATGGCTCTCGCCACGTCCTACCTGCAGTCCGATTTCTCGGTCGCAAACGTCTGGGAAAATTCTCACTCGCTGCAGCCGATGCTCTACAAGTTCACCGGAACCTGGGGCAACCACGAAGGCTCGATGCTGCTCTGGGTGCTGATCCTGACCTTCTTCGGGGCGCTTGTTGCAGCTTTCGGGGCGAACCTGCCGGCGACGCTGCGCGCCAATGTTCTGGCTGTTCAGGGCTGGATTGGCGCGGCGTTCTTCCTGTTCATCCTGACCACGTCCAATCCTTTCACGCGTCTTATTCCGGCGCCGATCGAGGGGCGTGACCTCAACCCCATCCTGCAGGACATCGGCCTCGCCATCCATCCGCCGCTTCTCTATCTCGGCTATGTCGGCTTCTCGGTCTGCTTCTCATTTGCGGTCGCAGCGCTCATCGACGGAAAGATCGATGCCGCGTGGGCCCGCTGGGTCCGCCCATGGACGCTCGCCGCCTGGGTCTTTCTGACCGGCGGCATCGCGATGGGCTCCTATTGGGCCTATTACGAGCTTGGTTGGGGCGGCTTCTGGTTCTGGGACCCGGTCGAGAACGCTTCCTTCATGCCGTGGCTGGCCGGTACGGCGCTGCTGCATTCTGCCATCGTGATGGAGAAGCGCTCGGCGCTGAAGATCTGGACATTGCTGTTAGCGATCCTGACTTTCTCGCTCTCGCTACTCGGCACCTTCCTCGTTCGCTCCGGCGTTCTGACGTCGGTCCATGCCTTTGCCACCGACCCCAGCCGCGGCATCTTCATCCTGTGCATCTTGACCCTATTCATCGGCGGGGCACTGGCATTGTTCGCGCTGCGCGCGGGCAGCCTGACGGCAGGCGGCATCTTCCAGCCGATTTCGCGCGAAGGCTCGCTGGTCCTAAACAACCTGTTTCTGACCACCGCCGCAGCCACTGTTCTGATTGGCACGCTTTATCCGCTGCTTCTTGAGGCAATGACCGGAGACAAGATCTCCGTCGGTGCCCCGTTCTTTAATCTTACCTTCGGCGCCCTGATGGTGCCCGTGCTGCTGCTTGTGCCCTTCGGTCCGCTGCTCGCATGGAAGCGCGGTGACATCTTTGCGGCTGCGCAGCGGCTCATGGTGGCGTTTGGCGGCGCACTGCTTGCGGTTCTGGTGACGGTGCTGTTCATCGACAAGACGGCCGTTTTCACGGCACTTGGCATCGGCATGGCAGTCTGGCTGGTTCTCGGCGCTTTGACGGATCTGGCCCTGAAGTCAGGCATTGGCAATGTGCCGCTGAAGACGGCGATCAGTCGCTTCGTCGGCCTGCCCGGATCGGTGTTCGGAACTGCGATTGCCCACTTTGGGCTGGGTCTTACCCTGCTTGGTATCGTTAGCGCGGTTTCCTTCGAATCCGAGCGGATTCTGACGATGCGTCCGGGCGATACCACCGAAGTTGGCGGCCGCGTGGTGCGCTTTGACGGGCTGCACCCGTTCCAGGGGCCGAATTTCACCGAGGATCGCGGACGCTTCGTCCTGGTTGGGCCGGACGGCAAGGACAAGCTTGAGGTCATATCGTCCAAGCGCTTCTTCCCGGCTCGCCGCATGCCCACAACGGAAGCCGGCATCAAGACGCTGGGCTTCAGCCAGCTCTACGTCTCGCTGGGTGACGAGCAGGCCGATGGAACTGTCGTGGTCCGTATGTGGTGGAAGCCGCTGGTGACGCTCATCTGGTTTGGCGGCCTGGTCATGATGGTCGGCGGCACGGTGTCGTTGACGGATCGGCGCCTGCGCGTCGGAGCGCCGGCTCGCCGTGCTGCTCGCCCCGCGGACAAGACAAGGCCGGTTACGTCATGAGACGGTTTCCCTGCATAGCCGTTGCGGCCCTGCTTTGCGCGCTGTCGTTCGGCGGCGCGGCCTATGCCGTCCAGCCGGACGAGATGCTGAAGGATCCGGCGCTGGAAACGCGTGCCCGCTTGCTGTCGGAAGAGCTGCGCTGCATGGTTTGCCAGAACCAGTCCATCGACCAGTCAGATGCGGATCTGGCGCGCGATCTGCGCGTTCTGGTGCGCGAGCGTCTCAAGGCAGGCGACACCAACGACCAGGTGCTGGACTACATCGTGTCCCGTTATGGCGAGTTCGTGCTGCTGAAGCCTCGCTTCAGCCTACGCAATGCCTTCTTATGGGGTGCGCCGCTGGCGCTGCTTCTTTGCGGTGGCGTGGCGATACTCTACGCGGTTCGTTTCCGCCGCAATGCCGAGGTCGCCGGGCTCTCCGACCAGGAGAAAGAGGCGCTCGAGAAAATCCTGCGCGAAGACCCATAATTGCTCGGGATCGAAACATTACGAAAGTTTCATCCGGCGGAAAGAGCGCCGTAATGTAGTTTCTCCTATCACTCTTGCGAGTGGATGCGATCGTGTCCCCGTTCAAGAGGATAGCTCATGACCAATTCTCCAAACCCCGTTTCGAAGAACCGCGGCCGGCTTCTGGCTGCAGCTGCCTCCATCGCCATTGCCGGCGCAATCGGCCTCAGCGCGGTTACTTCGGGAACCCAGCCGGTTCTCGCCGATGCGGTGCGAGTGGAAGCTCCCCAGGCTCCTGGCTTTGCCGATGTCGTGGAAAAGGTTTCGCCGGCGGTTGTCAGCGTTCGCGTAAAGGCGACGGCTGATCAGGTGGCGAATGACGAGGACGGCTTTGGCCCGCGCGGCTTTGACAATCTTCCCGACGATCATCCGATGAAGCGCTTCTTCCGCCAGTTCAGGGGCGGGGAGTGGCAGAATGGCGGCCCGCGCTGGCACCGCAACCATGAGCGCCAGCCGCGCCCGGTCGCACAGGGCTCGGGCTTCTTCATCTCCGATGACGGCTATCTCGTTACCAACAATCATGTCGTCGAGGGCGGCTCGTCCTTCACCGTCGTCACCAATGACGGCAAGGAACTCGATGCCAAGTTGATCGGCACCGATCCGCGCACTGACCTTGCCGTTCTGAAGGTCGATGGCGGTGGCAAGTTCACCTATGTCGATTTCGCCGACGACAACAAGGTCCGTGTCGGCGACTGGGTCGTTGCAGTTGGCAATCCCTTCGGCCTCGGCGGAACCGTCACCGCGGGTATCGTTTCGGCGCGTGGCCGCGACATCGGCGCCGGCCCCTATGACGACTTCATCCAGATCGACGCGGCGGTGAACCGCGGCAATTCCGGCGGTCCGGCCTTCAACCTCAATGGCCAGGTCGTGGGCGTCAACACCGCGATCTTCTCGCCTTCGGGCGGCAGCGTCGGCATTGCCTTCGCGATCCCTGCCACGACGGCCAAGCAGGTCGTTCAGGACCTGATGAAGGACGGCAGCGTCAAGCGTGGTTGGCTGGGTGTCCAGATTCAGCCCGTGACCCCCGACATTGCAGAGTCGCTCGGTCTGAAGGACGCCAAGGGCGCATTGGTTGCCGGCGTTCAGGACGACGGTCCGGCAAAGAAGGCCGGCATCGTTTCGGGTGATATAATCACCCAGGTCAACGGCAAGGATGTTTCCTCGTCTCGCGAACTCGCCCGCGTCATTGGTGCCAACCCTCCCGGCCAGTCGGTCGAAGTGACGCTGCTGCGCAACGGCAAAACGGAGACGATGAAGATCGATCTCGGCGCGCTTCCGACCTCTGACAAGCAGGCTTCGGCAGAGCAGCAGCAGGCGCCGCAGAGCGCGACGGAAACGCTGGCCGATCTCGGCCTGACGGTGACCAGCGCCGATGACGGCAAGGGCCTCGTGGTGACCGCAGTGGAGCCCGACAGCGACGCAGCCGACCGCGGCATCCAGGCCGGCGACGTCATCACAGCCATCAATTCGGCGGAAGTGAAAGCGCCGGGCGATGTTACCAAGGCAATGGAAGACGCGGCCAAGGCCGGCCGCAAGGCAGTTCTCGTTCAGGTCTCGCGTGACGATGCCAACCGCTTCGTGACGCTTCCTGTGAACAAGGGCTGATCCATCGCCAGAACTTTCCGATGCGGCCCCACCGTTCCGGCATGCATCGGAAGGGGTTGCGCGGTTTTGTGAGTTCGCACCAACCCCGCGGCAGCAGGTTGCAAGACCTGCTGCCGCATCTTGTTGGAGACCGGTGATGAACGTAAGTATCCTTGAACCCGGCGAAATCGCGTATAGTGGCCCGATGAAGATTCTCGTTATCGAAGATGACCGCGAGGGTGCGGAGTATCTGGAAAAGGCGTTAGCCGAAGCAGGTCATACTGCTCATGTCGCTCGCGACGGGGAAACGGGGTTCGCGCTGGCCGATTCAGGCGATTACGACGTCATGATCATCGATCGCATGCTGCCGCGACGTGACGGTCTTTCGGTCATCGCTGGGCTCAGGTCGCGCGGCAACACCACGCCGGTTCTCATCCTCTCGGCTCTGGGCGAGGTCGACGACCGCGTCACCGGGCTTCGTGCCGGCGGTGACGACTACCTCACCAAGCCTTACGCGTTCTCCGAACTGCTGGCGCGGATCGAGGTTCTGAATCGCCGGACTGCATCGCGAGAAACCGAGACGGTCTACCGCATCGGCGACCTTGAGCTGGATCGCCTTTCCCATATGGTTCGCCGCGGTGCGCTCGATATCACGCTGCAGCCGCGCGAATTCCGCCTGCTCGAATATCTCATGCGTCATGCCGGCCAGGTCGTGACACGCACCATGCTCCTGGAGAATGTCTGGGACTATCACTTCGATCCGCAGACCAACGTCATCGACGTCCACATTTCACGGCTGCGCAGCAAGATCGAGAAGGGCTTTTCGAGCCCAATCCTGCATACGGTTCGCGGCGCAGGCTATATGCTCAAGGCCGGCTAAGCGATGGCCTTTCGATTTCCTGCCATCATGAAGACGACGGCCGCGCGGCTGTCGGCTCTTTACCTGCTTCTGTTTACCCTCTGCGCCATTCTGCTTGTGTTCTACATGACGTCGTTGTCGGCGACCATGCTGACCGAGCAGACGATGGAGACGATCAACGAAGAGGTGCAAGGGCTTGGACAAGCCTATCAGCGGGGAGGATTGCCGCTTCTGGTCCGCACCATCGAGCGCAGGGCGCGCCAACCGGGCGCCAATCTTTATCTGATTGCAGATTCCAACGGCCGCATCCTCGCCGGCAACGTCCAGAGCCTCGAACCCGGCGTTCTCGAGAATGAAGGCTGGACGGATCGCCCCTTTGCCTACCAGCGCTTTGGCGACAACAGCGCCGAACGGCGCAACGCCGAGGCTTCGACGCCTGGTGGCACCGCTGCGGAAGTTGCACCGCGGCATGACGCGATTGCAGTGGTCCTACGCCTCCCCAATCAGATGATCGTGCTTGTCGGGCGAGACCTATCAGAGCCGGAACGCTTCCGCGAGGTGGTGCGGCGCGCGCTCATGGTAGCGCTTGGCATGATGGGCCTCGGCGCATTGCTCATCTGGTATTTCGTCGGGCGCCGTGCGCTCAAGCACATCGACAGCGTCTCGGATGCCAGTCGGCGCATCATGGGCGGAGATCTTTCAGGGCGCCTTCCGGTCACGGGGGCAGGCGACGAGTTCGATCGCTTGTCGGAAAACCTCAATACGATGCTGGAGCGTATCGCCGATCTGAACGAAGGGCTGAAGCAGGTCTCCGACAACATCGCGCATGACTTGAAGACACCGCTGACCCGTCTGCGCAATCGTGCCGAAGCAGCACTTTCCAGCCAGTCCACCTCGGACGACTACAGAGCCGCTCTCGAAAGCACCATTGCCGAATCCGACCAACTGATAAGAACCTTCAACGCCATCCTGATGATTTCGCGGCTAGAGGCCGGCTATTCGTCGGAGGCCGTCGCGAAGGTCGATCTCGTTGCGATCGTGCAGGACGTGGTCGAGCTCTATGAGCCTCTGGCCGAGGAGAGCGGCGTCGAGCTTGAGGCGCCCGTCACCGGATCAGTGGTTATCGACGGCAATCGCGAGCTGATCGGCCAGGCGCTGTCGAACATCGTCGACAACGCCATCAAATATTCGCTTGATGCCGAGGGGAAACCCGCCGTGCGCGTCACGCTGGAAAAGGTCGGCAACGAGGTCCGTTTGCGGGTGGTCGACAACGGGCCCGGCATTCCCGACGATGTAGACCGTGAAAGGGCCACCGAGCGTTTCGTGCGGCTTGAAAAAAGTCGCTCGCAGCCGGGCTCGGGCCTCGGCCTCAGCCTGACCAAGGCGGTCATGAAATTTCATCACGGCCACCTTGAACTCGCCCCTGCCGACCCTGGATTATCCGTCACCATGAGCTTCCCTCAGAGAGAGACCGGCAAATGACGACAGGACTGGCTGCCAAGCCGAAGGACCAACCCTGGTTCGGCAGTCCCGTGCCGCAACTCGTTCCGCTCGACCGGGAACGCGCCAGGCGCGAGATCGCCGAGATTGCCGATGCGGCGAAGGAAGCCGGGCTCACGCGGCTTTCCACGCTGCTGAACGGAAAAAGCCGCCTGGCAGCATTTCTGGAGGCGGTGTTCGATCTTTCGATCTTCATGCGCGATTGCGCGCGCCGTCGGCCGGAAATTCTCGACGCGCTGTTTGGCCAGACGATCGATGAGCGGCTGCTCTTCATTCAAAGTGAAATCGCAGCGGCGGCGCGCGCGCAGGACGTGTCCGAAAAGAGCCTGATGATGGCGCTGCGCCGACTGAAGCTCGAGGCACATTTCCTCATCGCGCTGGCAGAGCTTGCCGGCGAATTCGACACCGCCGCCACTGTCCGGCGCCTTAGTGATCTGGCCGATGCCAGCGTCCGTGCCGCCTCGGACTTCCTGCTCCGCGAGGCGCATTTCCAGGGGAAGTTGAACCTTCCTGACCCGGAGAGGCCGGCCGCGGGCTCAGGATGGATACTGCTCGGCATGGGCAAGCTCGGCGCCCATGAGCTCAACTTCTCGTCCGACATCGATCTGGTGGTGTTTTTCGAGCCGGAAGCGCCGGCCGTCACCGATCCGTTCGGGGCTGCGGACCTCTTCGCGCGCATGACGCGGCGGCTCGTAAAAATCCTGCAGGATCGTACTGAGCACGGCTACGTCTTCCGCACCGATCTGCGCTTGCGCCCGGACCCGGGCTCGACGCCGCTTGCAATCCCGGTTCAGGCCGCCTTGCTCTATTACGAAGGGCGCGGCCAGAACTGGGAGCGCGCGGCCATGATCAAGGCGCGCCCCGTCGCGGGCGACCTCAAGGCGGGCGCTGCCTTCCTCAAGGAATTGCAGCCCTATGTCTGGCGCAAATACATGGACTTTGCGGCAATCGCCGACGTCCATTCGATCAAGCGCCAAATCCATGCCCACAAGGGGCATGGCGAGATCGCGGTGAAGGGGCACAACGTCAAGCTCGGTCGGGGTGGGATTCGCGAGATCGAGTTCTTCGTCCAGACCCAGCAGCTGATCGCGGGCGGACGCTTCCCGGATCTGCGCGGCCGCGAGACGGTGGCCATGCTTGCCCAGCTGGCGGCGCACGGTTGGATCACGGCGGAGGCCAGGGACACGCTGGCGCAGCAATACTGGTTCCTGCGGCGCGTGGAGCACGCGATCCAGATGGTGGCCGACGAGCAGACCCACACGCTGCCCGAGGACGATGAGGGGCTCGAACGGATCGCCCACATGCTCGGTTTCACCGATCGCGAGACGTTTGCGGCCGAGTTTCGCGCCTCTCTGCATCAGGTCGAGCGCCACTATGCGGCGCTCTTCGAGACGGCGCCGGAGCTGTCTTCGGGTATCGGCAATCTGGTCTTCACCGGCGACGTCGACGATCCCGATACGCTGCAAACCCTGCACAGGTTGGGCTTCGAGCGGCCGAGCGACATTTGCCGCGTCATTCGAAGCTGGCATTTCGGGCGTTACCGGGCGACGCAATCGGCCGAAGCGCGCGAGCGCTTAACCGAACTGACGCCAGCGCTGCTCGAAGCCTTCGGCAAGACACGCCGCGCCGATGAAGCGCTGATGCGGTTCGATGAGTTTCTGGCTGGGCTGCCGGCAGGCATCCAGCTGTTCTCGCTCCTGCAATCCAATCCGGCGTTGCTGCGGCTGCTGGCGACGATCATGGGAACCGCACCCCGGTTGGCAATGATCGTCACCCGGCGGCCGCATGTATTTGATGGTCTGCTGGACCCGCTATTGCTGTCGGAACTGCCCGACCGGACGTATCTCGCGACGCGTCTGTCGGTCTTCCTTGAAGGCGCGAAGACCTACGAAGACGTTCTCGATCGTCTGCGCATCTTCGCCGCGGAACAAAAATTCCTCATCGGCGTGCGTCTCCTGGCCGGATCGATCGACGCGGCAAGAGCTGGCAGGGCCTTCTCCGATCTTGCCGATCTGACGATCGGCAATGCGCTCGACGCGGTCGTCGACGAATTTGCCGTGCGGCACGGCAGGGTCAAAGGCGGCAAGGCGGCAATTCTCGGTATGGGCAAGTTGGGCAGCCGCGAGCTGACCGCCGGATCGGATGTCGACCTCATCCTGCTTTACGACCACGACCCCGACGCCGAAGAGAGTGACGGCGAGAAACCACTGGCGCCGTCGCATTACTATGCCCGCCTGACGCAACGCCTGATCGCCGCCGTGTCAGCGCCGACGGCCGAAGGTGTTCTCTACGAACTCGACCTGCGCTTGCGGCCCTCCGGCAACAAGGGTCCGGTTGCCACCCACATCGATGCGTTCCGCAGATACCAGCGGGAAGAGGCCTGGACCTGGGAGCATATGGCCATCACCCGCGCTCGCGCTGTGGCCGGTGACCCGGAACTTTGCGAGGCCGCCGAAGCGGAAGTGACGTCGGTACTCGCCTTGCCGCGCGACTTTTCCAAAGTCGCGAAAGAGGCGGTTAACATGCGCAAGATGATCGAGGAGGAGAAGCCGCCGCGCGACCCCTGGGACATCAAGCTCATTCCGGGCGGCCTGATCGATCTCGAGTTCATTGCGCAGGTGGCGGTCCTGACGCATAGGATCGAGCAGGGACCGCACACCGCAAGCACGGCCGAAACCCTCGCGCGCCTCAGCCCCGAATTCGCCGATGCCCAGGTGCGGCAGGAACTGTACGACGCCTATTCGCTCTACCTGTCGCTGACGCAAATGATACGTCTGTGCCTGACCGGGGCCTTCGAGCGCAGCGACATGCCGCCAGGCCTTGCCGATCTGTTGCTGCGCGCAACCGACCTGCCGGATTTCGCCGTGCTCGAAGCGCATCTCAAGGAAACGGCGCGAAAGGTCAGGGCCAATTTCGACCGCCTGCTGCGCGTCAGGAAGAAATAAACCGCCGTTCAGGCGGCTTCCTTCATCACCTGCCTCGGCTTGAGTGCCGGGATGCGCACCGAGACGATCGTGCCGACGCCTTCGGCCGAACGGATTTTCAGCGCGCCGCCATGCAGCTCGGCGAGCGAGCGGGAGATCGCAAGCCCAAGGCCCGACCCGGTGTGATTCTTGGAGAACTGGTTCTGCACCTGCTCGAACGGACGTCCGAGTTTGCCCAGCGCCGATTTCGGAATGCCGCAGCCATTGTCCTCGATGGTGATCATCAGCGCTTTGGCCACGTTGCGCGCGCGCACCGTGATGTGCCCACCCTGGCCCGTGAACTTCACGGCATTGGAGAGCAGGTTGATGACGATCTGCTTGATGGCGCGCCGGTCGGCATAGAGCGACATGGCGTCGGCAATCTTGGTCTCGACGGTGATCGACTTCTGCGCCGCCTGCAGCGAGATCACGCGTACCGTTTCGCTGATGAGCGGGACGAGGTCGATTTCCTCGCTGTCGATGGAGAACTGGCCCGCCTCGATCTTCGACATGTCGAGGATGTCGTTGATGACGCCGAGCAGATATTTTCCGCTGCTCAGGATGTCCTGGGTATATTCCTCGTAGCGCTCCGAGCCGAGCGGCCCGAAGAGGCCGGATTCCATCAGCTCCGAGAAACCTATGATTGCATTGAGCGGCGTGCGCAGCTCGTGCGACATGTTGGCGAGGAATTCGGACTTCGCCCGGTTGGCAGCCTCGGCGCGCTCGGTTTCCTTCATGTACTTTTTGTTCAGCTCGACCAGCTCGCGCGAGCGCTCCTGCTCGGCGCGGCGCGCGAGGCTGAGGTCATGGATTGTCGCCATCAGGCGGCGTTCGCTCTCGACCAGCTTTTCCTGATGCTGCTTGATCTGGGTGATTTCCGAGCCCACCGACACGTTGCCTCCGTCGCGTGTCTTCAACTCGTTGACCTGCAGCCAGCGGCCGTCCGCCAGCTGGCGCTCGAAGGTCACGCCGCCGCGATGGATATTCGCGCTAGGCAGGCGCCGTTCTGCCGCGAACGGCACCATGCGATGCTCGATGACATGGCGTGGCGTGCCCGGCACGACATCGCGGTCGGAAAGCCCGTGGTCCTGCTGGTACTTGGTGTTGCACATCACCAGGCGCTGCTGCGGGTCCCACAGCACGAAGGATTCGGTGATGTTTTCGATGGCCGTGCGCAGGCGCATGTCGGCCGCCTCCGAGCGCAGCACGAGATGGCGCTGCTCGGTGACGTCGACGGCGATGCCGATCATCTGGATTTCCGGCGCATCCGGATCCACGACCTGCGCGCGGGCGCGCATCCAGACCCAGTGCCCGTCGGCGTGGCGCATGCGGAAGACCTGGTCGATATGGTCGATCTCGCGGGCGACAACGCGGCTGGCCAGCTGGAAGAGGTTTCCGTCTTCACGGTGGATGATGTCGTCTACTTCGCCGAAGGACAGCATATCCTCGCAAGGCTCGTAGCCGAGCATCTCGTAGATCGAGCGCGACCAGTACATCTTGCCGCGCACCATGTCCCAGTCCCACAGCCCACAGCGCCCGCGCACCAGGGCCATGTCGATGCGTTCATGCGCTTCGAGATAGAGCCGGTCGGCGGCTTGTGCCCGCGCTGCCTGGGTGAAATAGGCGTAAAGCAGGATGCCAAGGACCGCCGCGGTCACCAGGAAGAGGGTGACGTTGAGCGAAACGGTCTTCCGCCATTCGGCAAACACTGCCTCCTGCGGAACGAGCGCGACCGCCGCGGCTTTCCGACCATTCACAAGGCTGACCGCCGCATACCAGCTCTGGTCGTCGATGCGGACTTCCATGACGCCGGCGCGTTCGCCGAACATGAATAGCGGCTGTCCGCCCGAAATGATGCCGTCGAGCGCCTTGCCTTCCCAGTGGGTCGATGCTGGCGCGACGGCGAGAACGCGGAATGCGCCATCGGTGATCGCTAGGACATGCCGGGTGCCCATCGCACCTTGCTGCAGGGTGCGCTCGATGAGTGCCTTGCCCTGGTCGGTGATCGAACCGCCGTCCTTGGCGACGAGCGTAACCGTCCCGGCGAGTTGGCTGGCGGCGAGGCCGAGGAAAGCCTTGGCGTTGCGTTCCACGTCGTCGCGCCATGCCATCAGCGACATGAAGCGTGCCGCCATGATGATCAGCAGGAAGGCTACGATGAGGGCAGGGACGGAACGGCGCAAGATCGGCTCCGCCGCAAGCAGGCGACGGTAGGCCGGCTCGGCGATTACTCGCGCGTTGCCTGCCAGGGTGCCGCCCTTGCGCCGGACAAAAACACCGCCATCGGGCGCGCTCCACGCGTCCGCCTTCGCCATCGACAGGCTCCCCGTAACCTTTTTGTTAAGAATGATCCGGTAACGCCGCACATCCGAATCATCCATAAAGAATCAAAGCTGATTCCCCTTGTCCATAGGCCGGGCGCAAAAATGCCTCGACAGACGCGAAAATTATCTCGTCAGGCGAGGGTTCTCTCGATGATGTCGCGCAAATCGGCCGACAGGTTCGGCGTCGAGCTCATGGTCAGCAACGCTTCGCGAGCCTTGGCTTGCCTTCCCGGTTCGAGCGAACGCCACGAGCGCAACGCCGTGGCGAGACGAGCGGCGACCTGCGGGTTGCGCTTTTCGACCGCCAGCACGGTGTCGACGAACAACTGATAGCCCGCGCCGTCGGCTCGATGGAAGCCGGTCTGATTGGCGCTGGCGAAGGTACCGATCAGCGAGCGCACACGGTTCGGATTGGATATCGAGAAAGCCGGATGTTCCATCAGGCTGCGGACGATGTCGACAGCTTCGGCACCGGGTGTCGAAGCCTGGATCTGGAACCACTTGTCCATGACCAGGGCATCTTTGCAGTACCTTGCCTCGAAGGACGCCAGGGCATCGGTCGCTTGCTGTGATCCGCGATGGCGATGTGCAAGAACGCTCAGCGCGGCGGCGCGGTCGGTCATGTTGGTCGCCGCAGCGAAATGGTCGCCAGCCAAGCCGACGCCTCCCGGCAGCGCCGAAAGATAGTCAAGAAGCACGTTTCGCAGCGCCCGCTTGCCGGCGCTTGCCGCATCGGGGCTGAAAGGCCTGGCAGCGTTAAGGCTCGCATACAAGGCACTGAAAGCTTCGCGATTTGTCTTTGCGACGGCGAACGTCAGCGCTTCCCGTCCGGCGCGGAGCGCGTCGGGGTCGATGTTGTTGCCGATCTCGCGGGCGATGTCGGCTTCGCCCGGCAACATCAAGGCCAGCGCGCGGAAGGCGGGCTCCAGCGTCTCGTCGGTGGCAATCGTGCCGGCAAGCTTCAGCAACTCGGGTGAGAAGTCGGGCGCTTTGCCACCAAGCACGCTGCGGAAGGCGGTGATCAGAGTTTCCGTCAAAAGCGTGTTGAACGCCTGCCAGCGCGAGAAGGCATCGCTGTCATGCCGTGCCAGGAAGGCGCGATCCTCCGCGCTTTGCGCGACCGAAAGCGTGATCGGCGCCGAGAAGCCGCGGTTCAGCGACACCGAGGGCCGCTCGGCGATTCCGGAGAACTTCACCACGTGCCGACGCTTGCGCAGGTGGATGACGCCGTCGGCGACATCGGCTCCCTCGACATCGGCATAGGCCATGTCCTTGCCGTCCGGGTCGACAAGGCCGAAGGCGAGGGGGATGTGCATCAAGCGCTTGCGGCTTTCCGAGGGTGTCGGCGGCACCGACTGTTCGATCTCCAGGGTGAACTCGCCTGAAGCGGCATTGTGCGAGCCGCTGACAGTTACGTTCGGCGTGCCGGCCTGATGATACCAGAGCGCGAACTGCGACAGGTCCTGGCCGGACACGTCCTCGAAGACTTTTAGAAAATCCTCGATCGTGGCCGCGTCCCCGTCGTGCCGCTCGAAGTAGAGATCCATGCCTTCCCGGAACGCCTTCGCGCCGAGGATGGTGCGGATCATGCGCACGACCTCGGAGCCCTTTTCGTAGACGGTGGCCGTGTAGAAGTTGTTGATCTCGCGGTAGCGGCGCGGACGCACCGGATGCGCGAGCGGTCCCTGGTCCTCGGGGAACTGATGTGCTCTCAGCGTGCGCACCTCCGCGATGCGCTTGACCGCGCGCGAGCGCTGGTCGGCGGAAAACTCATGGTCGCGGAAAACGGTCAGCCCTTCCTTGAGACAGAGCTGGAACCAATCGCGGCAAGTGATTCTGTTTCCTGTCCAATTGTGGAAATATTCGTGAGCGATGATCGCCTCGATATTGGCGAAATCCGTGTCGGTCGCGGTCTCCTCGTCGGCAAGCACATATTTGTCGTTGAAGATGTTGAGACCCTTGTTCTCCATCGCGCCCATGTTGAAGTCGGAGACGGCGACGATGTTGAAGACGTCGAGGTCGTATTCGCAGCCGAATACCTCCTCGTCCCAGCGCATCGAGCGCTTCAGGGCATCCATCGCATAGGTGGCAAGGCGCTCTTTGCCGTGTTCGACATAGATGCCGAGCTCGACCGAGCGACCCGAGGCGGTGACGAAACTATCGCCCACGCGGCCGAGATCGCCGGCGACCAGCGCGAACAGGTAGGACGGCTTCGGGAAGGGGTCGTGCCAGACCGCATAATGCCAGCCATCTTCCAGATCGCCGCTTTCAATCGGATTGCCGTTCGACAGCAGCAGCGGGGCTTCGTCGCGCCGCGCCTCGACCCGAACCGTATAGACCGAGAGGATATCCGGCCGATCGAGAAAATAAGTGATGCGCCGAAAGCCTTCCGCCTCGCACTGCGTGCAATAGACCCCATTCGACCTGTAGAGTCCCATCAACGCTTCGTTCTTCGACGGTGCGATCTGGGTCTCCAGCAGAAGCTTGAAGCGCCCGGAAGCCGGCGGGTTGGCAATGACGAGCTGGTCGGCGGAAGCCTGGTAGGCGGAAGGCTCAAGTGTCTTTCCATCGATCTCGATGCGGCGCAGGACCAAGCCGTCGCCATCGAGGATCAGCGACGGAGCGCCCTTCACGCCGTTGCGGCGCTCGACCGTCAGTTCGGCGACCACCGTTGTCTCGTCGGGTGAAAGCCTGAAGGTCAGTCCGGTCGAGGGGATGAGATAATCGCTCGGGCGATAGTCTTCGAGCCGAAACACCTGACCGGTATCTGTACGCATTATCACGACTTTCCTGTTGGGATCTGCTGGTTGCGAGCAGCCGTTTCCATCTCTGGCCGCCTGGCAGCTGGCCTACAAAAGATGGCAGTGCTGCTCTTTACACGAAAGCCACCCTCGACAAAACTGACGCAGGACCTATTTCAGGCCCGCATTCTCGTCCGAACATTGCGGGGTAACCATGACGATCGTCACGCCGAAATTCGGAATGGGCGCGTCTGTCCTACGCGTCGAAGATCAGGCCTTTATCACTGGGCGTGGCCGTTACACCGACGACATAGCCGTGCCCGGCATGCTGCACGGCTATGTGCTGCGGTCTCCGGTTGCGAAAGCTTCGATGAGGATGACCTCGGTTGAGGCGGCGAAGGCCGCTCCCGGCGTACATCTGGTGCTGACGGGCGCCGATGTCAAAGGCCTCGGCGATCTCAGGTCCGGCATGATGCAGCCGCAGCCCGACGGCTCCCAGGCGCCGACGCGCGATATACCGATACTCTGCCGCGATAGGGTGAACTATGTTGGCGATGCCGTGGCCTTCGTGGTGGCCGACAGTCGCGCGCAGGCGCAGGACGCGGCCGAACTGATCGAGGTCGACTACGACAGCGAGGAGGCAGCCGGCAACACCGCCACCTCGCTCGAACCCGAAACGCCGCTGGTGTGGCCGGAACTTGGAACCAACCGCGCGTTCCTTTACGAACTCGGCGATGCGGTGAAGACGGAAGCCGCCTTCGAGCTGGCCGAACGCATCACCCGCATCGACTTCATCAACAACCGTCTCGTCTGCAACTACATGGAGCCCCGCTCGGCCATCGGTGAGTGGCACGCTGACGAGGGCCGCTTCCAGCTCACGACGGGTTCGCAGGGCGTGCATTCCATGCGCTCGATCCTGGCCAAGCAGGTGTTCGGCATACAGCCGGACAAGCTGCGCGTGGTGACGCCGGACGTTGGTGGCGGTTTCGGCCCGAAGAGCTTCGTCTACCGTGAGCATGCGCTGGTGCTGGAGGCGGCGCGGCGCCTGGGCCGGCCGGTCAAATGGGCCGGCGACCGGACGGAACATTTTTTGACCGACGCGCAAGGGCGTGACCACGTCGTCACCGCCGAAATGGCCATGGATCGCGATGGACGCTTTCTGGGCCTGCGCATCCGCATCACCGCCAATCTCGGCGCATATTGCTCTCAATACGGACCCTTCGTGCCTTATGTCGGCGCCACCATGTCGACCGGCGCCTATGACATTCCGACTCTCGATGCGACTGTAACCGGGGTCTATACCAACACCTGCCCGGTGGATGCCTATCGCGGAGCAGGTCGACCCGAAGCGGCGTTCCTGATCGAAAAGCTCGTCGATGCCTGCGCGCACGACCTCGGCTTGGCCCCGGACGAAATCCGTCGCCGCAACTTCATCAAGTCCGAGCAATTTCCTTATCTGACACCAACAGGCAGGCTTTACGACGTCGGCGAATTCGCCGGGCACATGGACCTTGCCATGGAGCGGGCGAACTGGTCGGATTTTCCGGCGCGCCTTGCCGGCTCCAGGGCCGACGGCAAAATCCGCGGCATCGGCATGGCGACCTATATCGAAGCCTGCGCCTTCGCAGGGTCGGAGCCTGCCCATGTCGAGCTCAATGGCGACGGCACGGTCACGCTTCTGATCGGAACGCAGTCCAACGGGCAAGGCCACGCCACCGCCTATGCGCAGTTCGTGGCCGAAAAGCTCGGCATGGACATTGCGCAGGTTAAGGTGGTGCAGGGCGACACCGATCGCCTCGCGCGCGGCGGAGGTACCGGCGGTTCCCGCTCCATACCACTCGGCGGGGTCTCAGCCGCTCGCGCCGGCGAAGCACTGGCCGAAAAAATCGCCAAGATCGCGGCCGACGAACTCGAGGCCTCTGCCGCCGATATCGAACTGATCGACGGCACGGCGCGCATCGTCGGCACTGACCGCTCGATCAGCTTTGCCGACATCGCAAAGACCGCCAAGCGTCCGGAAGATCTCAAGGGTGTGGGCGAGTTCGTTCAGCACGAAGCGACTTATCCCAACGGCACGCATATCTGTGAGGTCGAGATCGACCCTGAGACCGGAAACACCAAGATCGTCGCCTACACGATCGTCGACGATTTCGGGGCGACGGTGAACCCGATCCTGCTCGCCGGCCAGGTGCATGGCGGGGTGGTTCAGGGCATCGGACAGGCTTTGAGCGAAAACGCCGTTTATGGCGAAGATGGCCAGTTGCTGACCGCCAGCTTCATGGATTATGCCATGCCGCGCGCGAACAATTTTCCGTGGCTGCATTTCGAGACCCGCAACGTGCCATCGACAACAAATGCACTCGGCATAAAGGGTGCCGGCGAAGCCGGTGCGATCGGCTCGACGCCTGCCACGCTCAATGCCGTCACCGACGCGCTTTACCGTGCCTATGGGGTGCGACATATCGAAATGCCGGCGACGCCGTCGCGCATATGGGCAACGATCCAGGACGCCGTGGCAGCAAAGTGAATAAATCCGAGAGTTCGCGGGTCAACCGACCGCTCACCGGCATTGCCTTCAAGGTCGTGTCGGTGACCGTATTTGTCGCCATGTCGTCGCTGATCAAGGCGGCAGGGCCATTGCCGGCGGGCCAGATCGTTTTCTTCCGCTCGTTCTTCGCGATGTTGCCGATCCTGGCTTTCCTGGGCTTTCGCCAGGAGTTGCGCACGGCTTTTCACACGAAGCGTCCGCTGAACCACATCGCCCGCGGCATGGTGGGCGTGACCGCCATGGGGCTCGGCTTCTTCGCGCTCACGCGGCTGCCTTTGCCCGAGGCGATCACGCTCAACTATGCGCAACCGCTACTGGTGGTGGTGTTCAGCTCGATTATCCTCGGCGAGACGATCCGCTTTTATCGCTGGAGCGCGGTCGTGGTTGGCCTGATCGGCGTCTGCATCATTTCGTGGCCGAAGCTGACCTTGTTTGGTGCGGGTGCCGGCATGGGCAACGACGAGATGCTCGGCGTTATCGCTGCAATCGTCGGCGCCGCCGTCTCGGCGCTCGCCATGATCGTCGTGCGCAGCCTAGTTCACACCGAACGTACCGGAACGATTGTCCTGTGGTTTTCGCTGACCTCAACTGTCCTGGCGCTGTGTACCTACCCGTTGGGCTGGAGTGCCCTGACGTTCCAGCAGGCAGCCCTGCTCATCATTGCGGGATGCTGCGGCGGGCTCGGCCAGCTTCTGATGACCGAAGCTTATCGATATGCGGAAGCCTCCACGGTCGCGCCATTCGAATACACCTCGATGATCTTCGGCCTCGCCGTCGGCTACTACCTTTTTGGCGACGTGCCGACGATCCACATGCTGGTGGGCGGGCTCATCGTCGTCGGGGCGGGCATCTTCATCATCTGGCGCGAGCGGCAGTTGGGGCTGGAGCGCAGGGCGGTGCGACAGGTTGCTCCATCGCAGGCCTGATTGGACAGCTACAGTCTCGGTTCAGTTCGCGCGCCTCATGACGGCTTCGGCGCAGCTCCGCGTTGCGACGCCAGGCGTTGCAGTGCTGTCGCCGTCTCCTGATCTACGGGGAAAAAAGACTCGATTGCCAGTTCCGAGAGCGTCACGTCGAGCGACGTCCCGAACACTGTTATGGTGCTGATGAAGGATAGGATTTCCTTTCCCATCCTGAGCCGCAGCGGATGCGCAATCGCCGCCATGTCCGGGTGGGTGGCGCGGCTCGTAGGCGCTCCGGCGGGATAGGTCGAAAGTTCGCGTTCCAGGCTTGCCAGCACTGGGTCTCCGGAAGCGTCGATCTGGCGTTTCAGGCGTTCGATCAGATGCGTCCGCCATTCGTGGAGGTTCGCAATGCGCGGCGCCAGCCCCCTCGGGTGCAGGCTGAGCCGCAGCACGTTGATAGGCGGTGCAAGCAACGAGACGTCCGTGACTTCCTCGATGAGCGGGCCGATGGCCGCATTGCCGGCAACGAGGTTCCAATGTCGGTCGACTGCTATAGAAGGAAATGGCTCATGCCCTTTCAGCACCAGTTCCACCGCCGCCATGGCCGGTGCGAGCGAGGGGTCGTCGAGCTTCTTCTCGCTGAAGGTCGGCGCATAGCCCGCCGCCAGCAGGATCTGGTTGCGCTGGCGAAGCGGTATGTCGAGCTGCTCAGCCAGATGCAGCACCATGTCCCGCGAGGGCGCGGCGCGGCCGCTTTCGACAAAACTCAGATGGCGCTGCGATATCTCGGCTTCTGCTGCGAGATCGAGCTGGCTCATGCGACGGCGCGTGCGCCATTCGCGAATAAGGGTGCCGGCGGAAGGTTGCTGCATGCTCATGGAGCCGACGTTAGGGGATCGGCCTCGCAATTTCTATTACCTGCCGGGTAATCGCCACCAGAAGCCTGCGCTGTCAGGTTTCGGCCAACTCGGAGCGAAAGCCGAGGCAACTGAAACCCGACAGGAGAAGATCATGATCGTCACCGTCTCGCCATTCATCCGCAATGCCCTGCTTCTCGATGCAGTCGCCAGCGGCGCGACCGCATTGCTTGCGATTGCCGGCGCGCCGTTTCTCTCGCCCTTGCTGGAGTTGCCGGCTCCTTTGCTGTTCTGGGCTGGCGTCGTGTTGGTGCCGTTCGTGGCGCTTCTGGTCGCAACCGCGCGACGCAAAACCGTGAGGCGGATGGTGCTCATCGACATCATCGCCATCAACGCGCTCTGGGTCGCGGCGAGCTTCGGCCTGCTTTTCTCCAGCCTCGTGTCGCCGAACGCGCTGGGCATCGCTTTCATTTGCGTGCAGGCGATCGCAGTTGCCCTGTTTGCCGAGCTTCAGTTCATCGGCATGCGCCGCGCGACCGCCCTGGCCGTATAGTCAGCCAAGTTCCTTGAGCCTCGCCTTGATCTCGAGGAAATCCCGCCATGCAAGCTTCTTGTGGGCGGGATTTCTCAAGAGATAGGCCGGATGGAGCGTCGGCATCGCCGGCACGACGGTTCCCGACTTCATCTGATGCGAACGCCAGTTGCCGCGCAGGCGCAAGATCCCCTCGGTCGTGTCGAGCAGCAGCTTGGCCGAGGGCCCGCCGAGCGTCACCAGAACCTTTGGGTTCGCCAGTTCTATCTGCCGCTCGATGAACGGCCGGCAGATTTCGGTCTCATGCGGCGTTGGCGTGCGATTGCCCGGCGGGCGCCAGGGAATGACATTAGCGATGTAGGCAGAATTTCGGTCGAGACCGATCGCCGCTAGCATCCGGTCCAGCAACTGTCCCGAGCGGCCAACAAAGGGCAGCCCCTCCAGATCCTCGTCGCGGCCCGGTGCTTCGCCCACCAGCATCACGTCGGCGGTGGGATTGCCGTCGGCGAACACCAGGTTCTTGGCCGTGAATTTCAGATTGCAGCCTTCGAAGGCCGCCATATGCGCGCGAAGTTCCTCCAGCGTGCCGGCCCGTGAAGCAAGCTCGCGCGCGAGTGCTGCCTGCGCCTCGTCCGGCACCGCAGCCGGCGTTGCCGGGCGGGCAGGGGGCGCAGCGCGATCGAGCATTGCCGGGCGCGGCCGTTCGGCGGCCGGTGCTGAGCCCTGACCATCGAATGAGCGGGCTCTGCCTGGAGCCTGAACGGATTGCGCAGACATCGCCGCCTCTGCGAAGCGGTCGATCGGCTCTTCGAACAGCGCGTCATAGGCGCCGGACTCAGCATAAAAGGCGAGCAACTCGCGAAGGTCCGGCTGCTCATGTCTGGCGATGGAAGTCATGCCTCTACATTCTTCTGCGCGCGCGGCGATTTCAAGTCAGGTCGATGGAATGTGCGGGTCTTGCACCAGATAAAATACGCTGGTCGGCGTGTAGTCGGTGACGAGGAAGCCGAAGGAGCCGGTCTTTCGCGGATCGATCTTGCCCTCGCGAAACAGCAGCCGGTCATAGGGCTCGAAGTCGCAATCGAACTTGGCAAAGCTGTCGGACCTTATGGCTTTTGCGTCACTCCGTTGCTGGTCGAATGAGAGTCCGTCGCCGAATACGCTCGGCTGGTGCAGGATTTCCTGCAGCTCGAATTCGAATTCTATCCAGGCAAGTTCGCTGGCATTGAGCACCTGAAGGCGCAGGTAGACAAATCCGTTGGCGTAGTTTCCCGAAAAGTCGAGCGCGCGCACCGGCTTTGTGGCGCGAATGACCAATGTCACCGGGCTAGCCGAGTAAAGTTCTTCGCCGATGACGATGGGATCGGTCTTGGTGCCTGTTCCGCTTATCGACCGGATGCGAAAACCTCCCAATTCGTCGGAAAAGGAATAGGCGCCGGCCAACCAAGGGCCTTCCTCCGAGGTCGCATCTTCTGCACGCGCAGGCGAAGAGAAGGCAACGGTTGCGAGCAGCACGAAAAGAAGCGCAGCCCCAAGGCGCGCCGCGACAAAATGCGTCACTACCGACCGACGAAGCTCGACCTGCCGCATACCGGGAGTATGGCCGAGAACATAGCCGGCGAAAATCCATGAAAATGGCGGATAGTGGCCACCACAAGGCGCCACCACCGCCACATTTAATTGACGTTTACGTCAACGCTGGTTAGCTTGTTCCAGCATGGATGATATGGTGTTGCAAACTCCGCAATGTGCCAGTTGCGCGGTTTCGCGTCGCTTTCGGATGCGCTATGGGAGCACGGAGCCAGCAGGATGCCTGACGAGGCCAAGCGAGTGCGGAGGACTTGATGAGTGAGATTGAACGCGAAAGCATGGAATTCGACGTGGTTATCGTCGGTGCAGGGCCGGCTGGCCTAGCCGCCGCGATACGCCTGAAGCAGGTCAATCCAGAGCTTTCCGTCGTCGTGCTGGAAAAGGGTGCCGAAGTGGGCGCTCACATCCTGTCAGGTGCTGTGGTCGATCCCATCGGCATCGACAAGCTTCTGCCGGATTGGCGTGAGGAGGCCGACCACCCGTTCAAGACGCCGGTCACCGACGATCATTTCCTCGTGCTCGGGCCTGCCGGTTCGGTGCGTCTGCCGAACGTCCTGATGCCGCCGCTGATGAACAATCACGGCAACTACATCGTCTCGCTCGGCAATGTCTGCCGCTGGCTGGCCGGCCATGCCGAAGCGCTGGGCGTCGAGATTTATCCGGGCTTTGCCGCAGCTGACCTGATCTACAACGACGAAGGCGCTGTTACTGGCGTGGTGACCGGCGACATGGGCGTCGAGCGCGATGGCTCGCATGGCCCGAACTATGCGCCCGGCATGGCGCTGCTGGGCAAATATGTGCTGATCGGCGAGGGCGCGCGCGGCTCGCTCGCCAAGAAGCTGATCGCCAAGTACAATTTGGATGACGGTCGCGAGCCGGGCAAGTTCGGCATCGGCCTCAAGGAGCTGTGGCAGGTCGCGCCGGAGAAGCACAAGCCGGGTCTGGTCCAGCACTCCTTCGGCTGGCCGCTCGACATGAAGACCGGCGGTGGCTCGTTCCTCTACCATCTCGAGGACAACCTGGTGGCCGTCGGCTTCGTCGTCCACCTCAACTACAAGAACCCCTATCTCTCGCCCTTCGACGAGTTCCAGCGGTTCAAGACGCATCCGGCGATCCGCGGCACGTTCGAGGGCGGCAAGCGCATCTCCTACGGCGCGCGCGCCATCACCGAGGGCGGCTGGCAGTCGGTGCCGAAGCTGACCTTCCCGGGCGGCGCGCTGATGGGCTGCTCGGCCGGCTTCGTCAACGTTCCGCGCATCAAGGGTTCGCACAACGCTGTGCTGTCGGGCATGCAGGCTGCAGAGCACGTTGCCAAGGCAATTGAGGCAGGCCGCAGCCACGATGAAATTGTCGAATATGAGAACGAATGGCGCTCGACCGCCATCGGCAAGGACCTCAAGAGGGTCCGAAACGTCAAGCCGCTGTGGTCGAAATTCGGCACTCTGGTCGGCGTTGGCTTGGGCGGTTTGGACATGTGGCTGAACACGCTTTTCGGCGTCTCGCCCTTCGGCACGCTGAAGCACGGCAAGACCGATGCAGCCTCGCTGGAGCCGGCCGCCAAGCACAAGAAAATCGCCTATCCCAAGCCCGATGGCGTGCTGACTTTCGACCGGCTTTCCTCGGTGTTCCTGTCGAATACCAACCACGAGGAAAACCAGCCAATCCACTTGCAGGTCAAGGACTTGGGCCTGCAGAAGCGCTCGGAGCACGACGTGTTCGCGGGGCCGTCGGGCCGCTACTGCCCGGCCGGTGTCTACGAATGGGTCGAGGAAGGCGGCGACGCCAAGTTTGTGATCAACGCGCAGAACTGCGTGCACTGCAAAACTTGCGACATCAAGGACCCCAACCAGAACATCAACTGGGTACCGCCGCAAGGGGGTGAAGGGCCTGTCTACCCCAACATGTAGAAAGAACGTAGTTAAGGAATTGTTGAAATACGATTCCGATTGTGCTTGTTTGCGGGTCCCCCTAGTTGGAGTACCCCCTATGCGTACAGTTGGAATAACCTTGATTGCACTTGTCTGCGGCTTTGCCGGCGTTGCCCACGCCGGCAGCAAGGTCGTGGTCAAAACCACAACCTATCCCATTACCGGCAACAGCGGGCCGGAGATCATGAGATCGATGTTTCGTGGCGGGCCCACGCAGGGCCTGCAGGCCCGGGCCATGGCTGCGACCCGCTACGACGTGAAGTGGGACATGAATTGGGACAAGAACGGCGGCACCTGCAAGCTTAAGGGCGCCAATGCGACCCTGTTCCTGACCTACAACTTCCCCAAGCTGTCAACCAAAGTTTCGCCTGATCTCCAGTCGCGCTGGACGAAGTTCATGGGTGGTGTTCGTACGCACGAACAGACCCACGGCCGCATCGCCCAGGAAATGGTCAAGGCTGCCGAGGCATCGGTTGTCGGGATGACGAATGACAATGACCCGGGTTGCTCGAAGACGCAGAGCCAGGCTCGTCGTCAGATTCAGTCGATCTATGCCCAGTACGAAGCTCGTCAGCGCGCATTCGACGCCAAGGAGCATCAGCACGGCGGCAATGTCGACAATCTCGTCTCCCTGCTGGTGAACAGAGGCTAAGACGATCCGTTCTGGCGGCATCGGTTCCGGTGCCGCCGGGATATATGTTCGACCGGCGTAGTCGCAGTCAGCTGCTTTCGTGGCCAGCTGCGATGGGGGATCGCCGGACGAAGGTGGCGGTCGCAGTTTCCGCGTTTTCTTCGTGCCTGGGGGACGAGGCCATGAGCGAAAACTCGACCAACACCGGCAAGTGGTCTGAACCGGCCTCGCCCAATGTGCGGGCCGTGTTCACCACGACGTTTCCTTTGTGCATCACCTGATCAATCGGCAGGCCGCTGAACCGCAGGAATTCGGGAAATTTCAGCCACTGCCAGGTCGGGCCGACAGATGGCACGAGCGCCAGGCCGCCCATTTGGCCTACATGCGCCACGGCAGCACTCCACGGAGTGGCATTGAAGTCGCCCGCAAGCAGGGCTGTCTCACCGAGCTCGGAAAGCGGGCGGGCCAATGCCGAAATTTGCCGTGGCTGGTCAAACGGCCAAGGCCATCCGAGATGCAACGCCGCGATGTCGACTGCTCGTCCGCCGAAATCGATCGGCGCGATCGCGAAGGAGTCGCGGTTATGGCACTTGGCTTCCTGCCCCTCCACGAACGGCCGGGTCGAGAGGATCGCGACACCGTATTGCCCCTTCGGACTGGGGCAGATGATGCGATGGGGATAGGCCGAGGAAAGCAGCGCCAACTTCTCGGTCCACATGTCGGAAACTTCCTCGAGCGTCACCACGTCCGGCCGTATCCGGCCGATGAGCGACAGCACCTTGTTGGGCTCGGGATTGTTGTAGCGCAGGTTGAGCTGCAACAGCTTGTATACGGGTTGCGTCTCGTCCTTGGGCGCAAATCCCGCATGAACGACCGCTGGTCCCAGGCTCTGCATGGTGCCCGACACGCTGGCTACGGCGCCGCCGGCCAGCGCAAGCGCGATCACGCCCTCTTTCCGGAACCGGCCGAAAAGCATCGGCAATGCGGCGAGCGCCAGCAAGACCGCCAGATGAAGGCGAAAATGCGCGAAGGAGTCGAAAGCCGGATGCAGCCTGCTGAAAAAGCCCAGCACCAGCGGCACCGAAAGAATGATCGAAGCGGCAAAGGCCGCCAGTTCAAGTTTGTTGCGGAACGCCGTTCTCTTCATGCCCGTCCATATCGGCAAGAACTAGGCTCATTCAAGATGTGTAGGCCGCCTGCTTTTAACGACAGGCGGCCAGTAGCTTCAATCAAATGCTGCCTCTGGCCCTCGCGAGGGGCGCAGGCCTTTACTGGAACGCGGTTTCCGAGAAGCTGCGCAGCTTGCGCGAGTGCAGGCGCTCCATCGGCATTTCGGCAAGCTTCTCGACTGCGCGAATACCGATGTTCAGATGCTGGGCAACCTGCCGCTTGTAGAACTCCGTCGCCATGCCCGGCAGCTTCAATTCGCCGTGCAGCGGCTTGTCCGACACGCATAGCAGCGTCCCGTAAGGCACGCGGAAGCGGAAGCCGTTGGCTGCGATGGTGGCCGACTCCATGTCGAGCGCAATGGCACGCGACTGCGACAGGCGCTGCACCGGGCCGCGCTGGTCGCGCAGTTCCCAGTTTCGGTTGTCGATCGTTGCCACGGTACCCGTGCGCATGATGCGCTTAAGGTCGTAGCCGGAAAGTCCGGTCACCTCGGCCACCGCTTCCTGGAGGGCAACCTGGATCTCGGCCAGCGGCGGAATGGGGATCCAGACCGGCAGATCGTCGTCCAGCACGTGGTCCTCGCGCACATAGGCATGCGCCAGCACGTAATCGCCCAGCGCCTGCGTGTTGCGCAAGCCCGCGCAGTGCCCGAGCATCAGCCATGCATGCGGCCGCAACACAGCGACGTGATCGGTGATCGTCTTGGCGTTGGATGGGCCGACGCCGATGTTGATCATTGTGATGCCGGCATGGCCCGGCTTCTTGAGGTGGTAGGCCGGCATCTGCGGCATGCGCCCCAGCGGGGTACCTTCGGAAGGCCGCGTCTCGCCAGCCTTCGTCACAACATTTCCGGGTTCTACGAAGGCCTCATAGCCCTGACCGCCCTTGGCCATGAGATCGCGGGCGTAGAGGCAGAACTCGTCGATGTAGAACTGGTAGTTGGTGAACAGCACGAAGTTCTGGAAATGATGCGGTGTGGTCGCCGTGTAGTGCGACAGGCGATGCAGCGAATAGTCGATGCGCTGGGCCGTGAAGGGCGCCAGCGGCTTCGGCTCGCCCGGCAGCACCTCCAGCGTGCCGTTGACGATATGGTCGTCGGTGCTGTTGAGGTCCGGCACGTCGAACAGGTCGCGGATCGGGCGCTTGATGAATTCGGCGATGGATCCATCCACATGCGTGCCTTCGAGGAAAGCAAAATGGATCGGGATCGGCGTGGCGGACTCCGCGATCGTCACCTGGACGCCGTGGTTGCGCATGATCAGGCGCAACTGTTCGGTCAGGTAGCTCTCGAACAGATCGGGCCGGGTAATGGTCGTCGAATAACGTCCCGGCAGCGGCATGTGGCCGTAGGCCTGCCTGGAGTCGACCTGCGTGTAGGACGAAGTCGTCACCCTGATTTCGGGGTAGAAGGCCCGGTAACGTCTCTGGGTGTCGCCCTGCTCGGCAAGCGATGAAAACGCGTTGCGCAGAAATGCGGTATTGCGCTCGTAAAGGAATTTCAGGGCGGCGACTGCCTCGCCGGCGTCCGTAAAGCTTTGCTGCCCGAAGGGCTCAGGGCAGGAGATCGTCTCAATGGGGGTTGGGTAGATTCTCTTTTCCATGACCCAATATAGAGACTTGCTATCGCTCTTGGGAGGGGGCCCCCCAAGACTTGGGCGCTTTTTCTACTAGGTGCCCGAAGTGCGCTGTAGGCTGAGCAGCAGGACAAAGCCGGCGCCAGAGTTCTTTTGAGCAGGAGCTTCGATCGTCGGCCCGGCGGAGCCGCGCACGGCTGGCACGGCGAAAACGGGGGCGGCAAGCAGGGTCAGAATGAGTGCAGCCCGGGGCAACAGCCGAAGAATTGCGGCGGCCTTCTTCATGGTCGTAGCTTTTTTCATCAGGGTTGGTCAGGGTTGGTCGAGTTTAGCGGAGGTTGGAGGGGCTGCATGTCAGCCCGAACTCGTAAGAGCAGGTTCGGAGCATTCCATACTCGCGCGAGCGGCTTGAGCGCTCTGCCTGGGCAACGAGCATTGAAAAGAACATGCCGAACAGGGCCGTCAACAGACAGACGATTGTGAACCGACGAGCGAGCATTGATGGCGTCTCCTTCAATGCCGTGAAGAATGCCCGCGCTCAGCTGAATGACCTCTGAGAGGTCCGTTCATCCTCGGTTCAATTTTATTAATCACAGCACACAATTTGCGCGCTTGTGTTTACGTAGGGTCTGCCTATCTGCTGAATGCGACCCAAATGTGGAGACCTCAGTATGATAATTCAGACCCAGCCGATTGAACTCTATTACTGGCCCACACCGAATGGCTGGAAAATCACCATCATGCTCGAGGAACTCGGCGTTCCCTATACGGTCAAATACGTGAACATTGGCCGCGGCGAGCAGTTCGAACCTTCCTTCCTGAAAATCTCGCCGAACAACCGCATGCCGGCGATCATCGACCCGGAAGGCCCCGGCGGCGAGCCGATCTCGGTGTTCGAGTCCGGCGCCATCCTGCAGTATCTCGGCCGCAAGTTCGGCAAGTTCTATCCGGCCGACGAGCGCCAGCGCGTCGAAGTCGAAGAGTGGCTGTTCTGGCAGGTGGGCGGGCTTGGTCCCATGGCGGGGCAGGCCAACCACTTCCGCGTCTATGCGCCTGAGCAGGTGCCTTACGCGATCGATCGCTATACCAACGAGGTCAACCGGCTCTATGGCGTCATGAACAAGCGCCTTGCCGACCGCGAGTTCCTTGCAGGCGATTACTCCATCGCCGACATCGCCTCCATCGGCTGGACGATGGGCTACGAGCGACAGGGGCAGGACCTGAACGAGTTCCCCAATCTCAAGCGCTGGTTCGAGACGATGAAGGCGCGGCCCGCCGTGCGCCGCGGCATCGATGTCGGCAAGGAAGAGCGCGACCGGCAGAACCTCGCCACCGACAAGGAGGCCCAGAAGATCCTGTTCGGCCAGCGGGCGCGCTCCTGACGCCTATCCCTTAAACGAAACGGCCCCGCGAGCAGATGCTTCGCGGGCCGTTTTGCATTCAGGCGAATTAGGACTTCAGAGCTTCGTCCAGTTCTGGCTCTTGCAGATCAGGCCGCCAAACACGCAGCCGCTCATCTTCATGGCGCTGCCGCTCAGCTTGGCCTTGCCCTTGTAGGTCTTGTCGTCGGCCGGATCCGTGATCGAGCCGGTATAGTTCCCGTCCCCACTGGCCGTCATCTTGCCGATTTGCTTGCCGGCATGTTTGCCGGTCTTCAGCGTGATGCAGAACGCGCCACCGCAATCGCCGATTGCCGCGGTCTCACCGCTCTGCGTCTTCCAGTTCCCCTCGATGGGGTCGGCATAAGCTGCGCCGAGCATCAGCATCGTCGCGGCAACAGCCAGGCTTACCTTGCGAAACATCGATGTCCTCCCTCTGGACGTCTCGGCCGGACCGACGTTCTCCTCCTGTTCGGCCGCTGACGTAAACGTAAGCTAATCCAGCAAATGGAAGAACGAAAGCGGTGCCGCAACGTAAGGATGCGTTGTTTTTGCGGGGTCCGAGCAGGGGCGCGAGCGAAGTTCTTGACGCGAGAAGGAGCTATTGCCGCTTTTCGTGGTTAGGAAAGGGTTTCATTCGAGGAGAAGGATTTTCATCGAATTTTCGCAAAACCCCATGCAGCGCCTGCATCTCTATCCTTAATGAATTCAGACGTTTACTTCTTGTTTGAACTTTGTTTGCCTGCAGTTAAGCAAGCCATTTAACGGCGAATTCAAGCCTCAGGTTCATCCTTCGAAGCATCGGAAGAGCAGCCCACGACGACAAAAAGAGGCGCTCTCCAGCAACGGACAGGGACCTTCGAGATGGCACGTTTTGAAATGTTTGAAGGCGGCTTCGGCGCGATGGGAACCACCGCACAAGCCGACGTTCTTTTCGAGCTTGGCATGATGTACGCAACTGGCCGCGACTGTGAAGTCGATGTCGTGGCCGCCCATAAGTGGCTGAATATCGCCGCGATCAAAGGCTCGGCCCGCGCCGCCGACCTGCGGTCGGAACTCTCGGCCTCCATGTCGAAGCCGCAGATCGCCCAGGCCCTGCGCGAGGCCCGCGAATGGATGACGATGCACTGAGTGCATTGAAGCGAAATTGAAATACAGGGCTCAGGCAAAGAAAAAACGCCGAGCCTCACCAACAGAACGCGGCAGCTTGGAGGCGGGCCAGCCGCGCATGTCAGAACGGCGACGGAGCATCGGACAGCGATGCCCGCGATATGATCGACGACCAAGGCCGCGACCGGTGGGGACAATACCGGCGCGGCCTTCGTCGTTTACCGGTTCCATCAGAGGTTGTTGCATCTTCCCCGCTGCGAATGTTATCTCCGCCAACGCCTGGGATAATGAGGGCGGCGTTCGGCAATTAGCCGACATCGGAGGACAACAACGTGATCAAGAAATCGCTTATGGGAGCCGCGCTCGTCGGCTTCGTGTTGGCAGCGCAGGCAGCGCGCGCCGACGATATCACCATTGCAGTTGCGGGGCCAATGACCGGCCAGCTCGCAACCATCGGCGACCAGTTCAAGCAGGGCGCAGAAGCTGCGGTCAAGGCCATCAACGCGAAGGGCGGCGTCATGGGTCGCCAGCTCAAGCTGTCGATCGAAGACGACGTCTGCGACCCCAAGCAGGCCGTGTCGGTTGCCAACCGCATCGTCGCCAACGGCATCAAGTTCATCGACGGCCATGCCTGCTCCGGCTCGAGCATCCCGGCCTCGGCCGTCTACGCCGAAAGCGGCGTGCTGATGATGAGCCCCGCCTCTTCGAACCCGATCATGACAGACGACGCGGCCGCCAAGGGCTGGCCGACCATCATGCGTCTCTACACGCGCGACGACGCGCAGGGCGCGTTCATCGGACCGTGGATCGCCAAGAAGTATGCCGGCAAGAATGTCGTCATCCTGCATGACAAGAGCGCCTACGGCCAGGGCGTCGCCGACGCAGTGCGCAAGACGATGAACGAAAACGGCCTGAAGGAAGTTCTCTACGAGGGCCTCAACGCCGGCGAGAAGGACTATTCCGCGCTCGTCACCAAGCTGAAGGGCCTCAAGGCCGACGTCGTCTATTTCGGCGGCTATCACCCCGAAGCCGGCCTGATGCTGCGTCAGTCGGACGAGCAGGGCTTCAAGTACCAGCTGATCATGCCGGACTCGATCGCCTCTCCGGAATTCTGGCAGATCGCCGGCCCGGCTGGCGAAGGCACGATGTTCGTGTTCCCGTCCGACCCGCAGGCCAAGCCTGAGGCGAAGGAAGCCGTTGAGAACATCAAGTCGGGCGGCTTCGTGCCGGAAGGCTTCACCCTGTTCTCCTACTCCGTCATCCAGGCCTTCGCGCAGGGCATTGAGCGTGCCGGCACCGACGATCCGATGAAGGTCGCCGAAGTGCTGAAGAACGGCGAGCCGATCCACACCGTGGTTGGCGACGTGATCTTCGACGAGAAGGGCGACTTCAAGAACGCCGCCTACGACATCAACCAGTGGCACGACGGCAAGTACGCGCCGATCGCGCAGTAAAGCCGATCTCGCCTCTGGCGAATTGACGAGATGGCCGGGCTTGCCCGGCCATTTTCGTTTTTGGAGAGTGAGCCGGCGGGCATCTCTTAGGCGCCGGCCTCTTCCACGAACCTCACCAGCACGGTGCCGTCGGTCACCTGCGCGCCCTCGGAAGCGATGTCTGCGATGACGCCGTCGTGCTGTGCGGCGATGGTGTGTTCCATCTTCATCGCCTCCAGGATCAGAAGCGGCTGGCCTTTCTTCACCGCATCGCCCTGCGCCGCGCGCACCAGCTTGACCAAGCCAGGCATCGGCGCTCGCATGCTGCCAGCGCCTGCCTCGGCTTCGGCCGCGCTTGCAAACGGATCGGGGACCGCAAACGTGTAGGCAATGCCGGCGGCGAAAACCGCGACGTGGCCCGGCCAGGTAACGGTGCCTGCAAGATCTGCCTGGGTAAGACCGATCGACTGGCTTCCGTCGAGACGCACCGTGTAGCGCCCATTGCCCGGAGCCGTTACGCCCGCCTTCAGTTCCTCCGTGCCGCGATGAAGCGAAACCTGGCGTTCGATCGGATGAAAATGGCTGTAGCCTGTAAGCGAGGCCCAGGGATCATCGGACGAGACGCCGTGCATCCCGGAAGCCGCCAGTCCCGCCCTGGCGACAATCGTCGCATCGGGCTGCGGTGTTTCAGTCAGCGCTGCCTGTTTGCGGCCGATCAGGCCTGTGTCGACGTCACCGGCAGCAAAGTCGGCGTCCTCAGCCAGCGCGGCAAGGAAGGCGATATTGGTGACCGAGCCGGCGATTTCGGTGTTCTTCAACGCTGTCGCCAGCGCGCCCAAGGCCGAATGCCGATCCTCGGCATGGACCACCAGCTTGGCGATCATCGGGTCGTAATAGGGAGAGATGGCATCGCCCTGCCGCACGCCGGTTTCGATGCGCATTGTCGAACCGGCCGGAGCTTGGATTGGAAAGCTCAGATGATGCAGCGTGCCGATGGCCGGCAGGAAATCGCGCTGCGGGTCTTCCGCATAGATGCGCGCCTCGAAGGCGTGGCCGGATAGCGCGATTTCTTCCTGGCTCTTCGGCAGCTTTTCGCCGGCCGCCACGCGCAGTTGCCATTCGACCAGATCGACGCCGGTGATCATCTCGGTCACGGGGTGCTCGACCTGCAGGCGGGTGTTCATTTCCATGAACCAGAAGCGGTCGGGCCTGAGCCCGTCCGAAGTATCGACGATGAACTCGATGGTGCCGGCGCCGGAATAGGAGATCGCCTTGGCAGCTTTCACCGCTGCGTCGGTCATGGCCTTGCGCATCTCGGCCGTCATGCCGGGGGCAGGGGCCTCCTCGATCACCTTCTGATGCCGCCGCTGAGCCGAGCAGTCGCGCTCGAACAGGTGCACGGCATTGCCGAAATTGTCGCCAAAAACCTGCACCTCGATATGCCGCGGCTTCTCGACATATTTTTCCACCAGCACGCGGTCATCGCCGAAAGCGGCCTTGGCCTCTCGCCGCGCGCCCGAAAGGGCATCGGGAAAATCGTCCGGATGCTCGACGCGGCGCATGCCCTTGCCGCCGCCGCCCGCGCGCGCCTTGATCAGTACCGGATAGCCGATCTCGCGCGCCTTGGAGGCGAGGACGACAATGTCCTGCGCCTCGCCATGATAGCCCGGCACCACCGGCACGTCGGCACTTTCCATAAGGCGCTTGGCCGCGTCCTTCAGGCCCATGGCGCGGATCGAAGCGGCAGACGGGCCGATGAACACCAGCCCGGCTGCCTCGACCTGGTCGACGAAGTCGGGATTCTCGGACAAGAAACCGTAGCCGGGGTGTATCGCCTCGGCTCCGGTTGCCTTTGCCGCCTCGATGATCCTGTCGCCGCGCAGATAGCTTTCGCTCACCGGCGAGGGGCCGATATGCACCGCCTCGTCGGCCATCGCCACGTGCAGCGCGTTCGCGTCAGCATCGGAATAGACTGCAACCGTGCGAACGCCCATGCGCCGCGCGGTGCGAATGACGCGAACGGCAATCTCACCGCGGTTGGCGATCAGGATTTTCGAGAACATTCATCCTCCCTTAGAAATTCTCGGCGCGGTGCCGATCACTTGCGGCTGCCGACCAGCGCGAACAGCGCGCCCTGAGGGTCGATACCCTGTACGATCCAGGCGCCGCCTGGAACCTCCATCGGCCCCATCACGACCTGGCCCTTGTTCTTGAGAACGCGCTCGACCGCCTCATCGATGTCGGCGACGTTGAAGTAGTAGAGCCAGTAGGGCGACGGGATCTGCGGCGGCTTGGTCATCATGCCCCCGATGGCATCGCCGCCCGCAGTAAACAGCTGATAGGTGCCCATCGGCCCCATATCGACCGCGTCGCCCTTGGACCACTGAAAGTGCTTCGAATAGAAATCGAAGGCGCTTTTCCAGTCGGTGGCGAGGAGTTCGTGCCAGCCGATATGGCCGGGCGTCATCTGCGCTGCCGACGCGCCCCCTTCGCCCTTCGGCGTGAACAGCATGAACACCGCGCCCTGCGGGTCGGTGACGACCGAGAAACGGCCGACTTCGGGAATGTCGGCCGGCGCCCGAAACACCTTGCCGCCGTCTTTCCGCACACTCTCGGTCTCGGCGTCGACGTCGGCAGCATAGATGTAGCCGACCCAGGCCGGGTTCATACCGGCCGCCTCGTCGGGGATCGCCATAAGGCCCGCGACGCCCGCGTCGCCGGCCTTCATGATGACGTAGTGCATTTCGTCCCCGCCACCCCACTGTTCCGAGTTCCATCCCACGACAGTCTTGTAGAATTTCTCCGCTGCATCGACATCGCTGGTCATCAACTCGTACCAGACGAATTTGCTTGGTTTGGCAGGCATGTCAGGCTCCCTTCGTCGTTGCGTTGAGTTCCTTGCTGGAGCCGCGCTTGGCGCAGGTCCAATGCCCCCTGAATCTCCCATATGCGGAATTTTGGTCCGGACGCCGGCGCGTCAAGGCCAAGGAAGGCCGACAGCGCCGGTTCGGTGATGCTTCCGCTATTTGGAAGCGACGATGTTGCATGCGCTTGCGGTTCTGAATTTGTACTTCCTCAGCCCCGCTTCGCAGTTCTTCAGCGCGAATTCCTCCGCTTGCTTCTGCGAAGGCGCGTTCCGGTGCAAGCCGCAGATAAAATACGGAATGTTCCGTCCGCTTACAGTCGATGCATATGCGGAATGACCCGGCGCCGCGACATAAGCGTCGTAGGCTTCCCTGCAATTGCCTTGCAGGTACGGCGAGAAGAACACCGCATGGCGCTTGTTCCCTGCACTGCCTGCAAGTGACTCCGCTGTTGCTGTGCTGGCTGCGGATGCAATCAGGATTCCTATGGCGACCGCCTTTGCGGCAGGCGTAATGTATTTCAGTATCATTCTTGAATATCCCCCGTTTAGACTGGAAATACATATCAATATCGTCTTTCTGCGACCAGACGGGGTTCTCTAAACTATGGCGGCGTATGGAGCATAAATCGCTCTGTTACATTCTGAACACACCGAACTTAGTGTCCTCGATCGGCGCGTTAAGTGCAGTCGAAAGGCTGAGAGCGAGCACGTCGCGGGTCCTTGCTGGATCGATGATACCATCGTCCCATAGCCGTGCCGAGGAATAGAGCGGGTGGCCTTCGCGCTCGTATTTTTCGAGGATCGGCGCGCGGAACGCGGCTTCTTCCTCGGCGCTCCAGCTGCCGCCCTTGCGCTCGATGCCTTCACGCTTGACCATGGCAAGCACGGTCGCTGCCTGCTCGCCCCCCATCACCGATATGCGCGCATTCGGCCACATCCAGAGGAAGCGGGGTGAGTAGGCTCGACCGCACATGCCGTAATTGCCTGCACCGAAGGAGCCGCCGACGATGACGGTAAGCTTCGGCACCTGCGCGGTCGCCACCGCCGTCACCAGCTTGGCACCATCCTTGGCGATGCCGCCCGCCTCATATTTCGCCCCCACCATGAAGCCGGTGATGTTCTGCAGGAAGATCAGCGGGATCTTGCGCTGGCAGCACAGCTCGATGAAATGCGCGCCCTTCAGTGCGCTTTCGGAAAACAGCACGCCGTTGTTGCCGAGAATGCCCACCGGCATGCCGTACAGATGGGCAAAACCGGTGACCAGCGTGGTGCCGTAATTCTGCTTGAACTCGTCGAACTCGGAGCCATCGACGATGCGGGCAATGATCTCGCGCACGTCATAGGGCTTGCGCGTGTCGGTCGGCACGACGCCGTAGATCTCATCCGGCGCATAAAGCGGCGGAATCGGTTTCTTCAGATCGAGTCCTATCGCCTTCTTTCGATTCAGGTTTCTGACGATCTGTCGGGTGATGGCGAGCGCATGCGCATCGTCCATCGCATAGTGATCGGCCACGCCCGAAAGCCGGGTGTGCACGTCTGCACCGCCAAGCTCCTCGGCCGTCACGTCCTCGCCAGTGGCTGCCTTCACCAGCGGCGGGCCGCCGAGAAAGATGGTGGCCTGGTTGCGCACCATGATCGTCTCGTCCGACATCGCCGGCACATAGGCGCCGCCCGCCGTGCAAGAGCCCATGACGCAGGCGATCTGCGGAATGCCTGCCGCCGACATATTGGCCTGGTTGTAGAAGATCCGGCCGAAGTGCTCGCGGTCGGGGAAAACCTCGTCCTGATTGGGCAGGTTGGCGCCGCCGGAATCGACCAGATAGACGCAAGGCAGATCGTTCTGCATGGCGATTTCCTGCGCCCGCAGATGCTTCTTCACTGTCACCGGATAGTAGGTCCCGCCCTTCACCGTGGCGTCGTTCACCACCACCATCACCTCGCGGCCCTCGACGCGGCCGATGCCCGCGATCATGCCGGCCGAGGAGATGTCGCCGCCATACATGTTCCAGGCCGCAAACTGGCCAATCTCGAGAAAGGGCGAGCCGGCATCCAGAAGCTGGGCAAGGCGCTGACGCGGCAGCAGCTTGCCGCGCGAGGTGTGGCGCTTGCGTGCTTCCTCCGAACCGCCGCGCTCGATGGTCGCAGCTTTGTCGGCAATATCGGCCACCAGCCCGCGCATATGCTCGGCATTGGCCTTGAACGTGTCGGTCGAGGTCGAAAGCTGGGACTGGATGACAGGCATGTCAGATGCTCTCCCCCATGATCTCGCGGCCGATCAGCCAGCGTCGGATTTCGCTGGTGCCGGCGCCGATCTCGTAGAGCTTGGCGTCGCGCAGCAGTCGTCCGGTCGGATAGTCGTTGATATAGCCGTTGCCGCCAAGAAGCTGGATCGCATCCAGTGCCATCTGCGTGGCCTTTTCCGCGGCGTAGAGAATGCAGCCGGCGGCGTCCTTGCGGGTGGTCTGGCCACGATCGCAGGCCGACGCCACAGCGTAGACATAGGCGCGGCAGGCGTTCATCGTCGTGTACATGTCGGCGAGCTTGCCCTGCACGAGCTGGAAATCGCCGATGGCCTGCCCGAACTGGCGCCGGGTTTGCACGTAAGGCACGGCGACGTCCAGGCATGCCGACATGATGCCGAGCGGGCCGCCGGCAAGCACGGTCCGTTCATAGTCGAGCCCCGACATCAGCACCTCGACGCCGCGTCCCTCCTCGCCAAGAACATTATCGAAGGGCACCTCGACGTTCTCGAAAACGAGTTCGCCTGTGTTGGAGCCGCGCATGCCGAGCTTGTCCAGCTTCTGCGCCACGGAGAAGCCGTCCATATTCTTCTCGATGATGAAAGCGGTAATGCCGCGCGAGCCCATCGTGGGTTCAGTCTTGGCGTATACGACCAACGTATCGGCGTCAGGGCCGTTCGTGATCCACATCTTGTTGCCGTTCAGCACGAAGCGGTCGTTGCGCTTGTCCGCCCGCAGGCGCATCGAAACGACATCCGAACCAGAACCCGGCTCCGACATGGCGAGCGCCCCGACCTTTTCGCCCGAGCAGAGCGCTGGAAGATATTTTTCCTTCTGCGCCGGTGTGCCCCAGCGGTTGATCTGGTTGACGCAGAGATTTGAATGCGCGCCATAGGAGAGGCCGACAGAGGCCGAGGCGCGCGAAATCTCCTCCATCGCCACCACATGCGCCAGATAACCTAGGCCGCTGCCGCCAAAATCCGGGTCGGCGGTCATGCCGAGCAGCCCGAGCGCACCAAGCTCCGCCCACAGATGCGCGGGAAACTGGTTGGAGCGGTCGATTTCGGCGGCGAGCGGCGCGATCTTCTCCTGCGCGAAACGGCGCACCATGTCGCGTAGCGCGTCAATGTCCTCGCCTTGCCCGAAATCAAGCGTGTGCGTGTACATGTTGCACCTCCCTGGGCATTTCGGCGCCTGTCAGGCGCATAGTCATTGAAAGATAAGTTTCGGCCACTTCCTCGACGGATAGCCGCTCGTCCGGACGAAACCAGACGATCACGCCGGTGATCATCTGGATGATGGCGATTGCCGTCAGGCCCACGTCGTCGATCACGAACACGCCGGCCTCTGCACCGTCGCGCAGGATCTGCCGCAGCTCCTTTTCATAGGATGTTCGCAGCCGCAGGATCTGGGTCAGATTATCGCGCGAAAGGCTGCGCAACTCCATGTTGGAGACATGGGTCGAATGTCGTCTTTCGACGTGGAACCGGATGTGGTTGCGCACAAAGGCGGCAAGCCGCGCGCGTGGATCGGCGGTCGCCAGACGCGCCGCGTCCCATGCAGCGAGCAAACCTTCCATGTGTTCGCGCATCAGCGTGAAAAGCAGGTCTTCCTTGGTGGGAAAGTACCGATAGAGCGCCGCTGCCTGCACGCCGACTTCGGCGGCCAGTTGGCGCATCGAAACGGCTTCATAGCCGTAGCGGGCGATCAGGCTGATCGCCGCCTCGCGGATTGCCGCTTCCGTCCTGCCGCCGTCCGATCCTGTCGTGCGCGCCATGTTTTCTCCTCGTTCAAACGAGAATAAAACGAACGTTCAATTAATTCAAGATGGATCGCGTTGGTGGATTTTCCGCCGCCAACGGCTTGACGTGGCTGGAGTCTTGTAACATCGTAAGTTACATGAAGCGAGATAGCAGACTTTCAGCGGTCCTCCACGCCTTGTTGCACATGGCGGAGCGGGGGCAGCCTATGACATCGGAAGAACTTGCCGGTTGCATGATGACCAATCCCGTCGTCGTGCGGCGCACAATGGCCGGGTTGCGTGAGGCCGGGTTCGTGCGTTCCGCGAAAGGCCATGGGGGCGGCTGGGAGATCGCTTGCGATTTATCGGCCGTTACGCTGAAGGACGTCTATGACGCGCTCGGCGCACCGCAACTGATGGCGATGGGCATTCACCTCGAAAGCCCCGCCTGCCTAGTCGAGCAGACCGTAAATCGTTCGCTCACCACTGCCTTTGCCGAGGCCGAGGCCTTGCTGATCGATCGGCTCAGAACAGTCAGCTTAGCTCAGCTGGCCGATGATTTTCGCGCGCATGTTGCTGCGCATAAGCGCAATCTTGAAAGGAAACCGTGATGTTCGATGCCATCGTCGTCGGCGGCAGCTATGCCGGGCTGTCCGCCGCCCTTCAGCTCGCCCGCGCGCGCCGCAAGATCCTGGTGATCGATGCCGGCCAGCGCCGCAATCGCTTTGCGTCGACATCACACGGCTTTCTCGGCCAGGACGGCCGTGGACCGGGCGAGATCGTCGCCGACGCTCGCAAGCAACTGGCCGCATATCAGACGGTCGAATTCTCCGACGATCTTGTCGAAGCGGTCGGCAAGGCTGACAAGGGCTTCTCCGCCCAAACAGCTTCGCATGGGGACTTCGAGGCTCGGCGTCTCATTCTGGCAACCGGTGTAGCCGATGAACTGCCGGACGTGCCGGGCTTACGCGAACGTTGGGGCAAGAGCATTTTTCACTGCCCTTATTGCCACGGTTATGAGCTGGATCAGGGCCAGATCGGCGTTCTTGCGGTCTCCGACATGTCGATGCACCACGCGCTGATGCTACCGGATTGGGGCCCGACGACCCTGTTTCTCAACGGGGCATTCGTTCCGGATGCGGATCAGCTTGCGAAGTTGCAAACGCGAGGCGTGAAAGTCGAGAGTGAACCGGTCGCGCGCATTGCCGGCGACCAGGCGGATGTGGAACTGCGTGACGGTCGGGTGATCCCGCTCGCCGGGCTCTTCACGATGAGCAAAATCAGCCCCGCGAGCCCATTGGCCGCGCAACTAGGCTGTGTACTGGAGGAGGGCCCGCTGGGTTCGCTTATCCAGACCAATGGGGCCAAGGAAACCACGGTCGCGGGCGTCTTTGCATGCGGCGACGCCACGCGGAGCTTTTCCTCGGTGGCAATCGCCGTTGCTGATGGTGCCACCGCCGGCGCTGGCACACATCAGTCTCTGATCTTCCACGACCATTAAGCCCGGGGGGGAGCTATGCTTAGTTCCCGCGCGCCGCCGCCAGGGCGCGCGGCAGCTCCTCGCCAAAAATGTCGATCTCATGGTCGAGACCGACGCTGACGCGGATGCAGCGGTTCAACACCGGCACCATCGGCTTGCGGATGAACACCTCGCGCGCGAGCATGTCCTGCATCACCTTCATGGCAAAGTCGGCATCGCGGCCGCAATCGATGGTGACGAAATTGGTAGCCGACGGGATCGGCGTCAGGCCGTTGTCGCGTGCGATCGCCGAAATGCGGTCGCGCGCCGCGGCAACCTTGGCAACGACAGTGGCGAGATAGTCCTGGTCGGCCAGCGCCTCGAGACCGGCGATCTGGGCCATGCGGCTGACGCCGTAGTGGTTGCGGATCTTTTCGACGTTCGCGATAACCTCCTCATCGGCGAAGGCATAGCCGCAGCGGATGCCGGCCAGGCCATATGCCTTCGAGAAGGTGCGCATGCGCAGCAGATTGAGCCGATTGACGTCGACCGGGGGGAGGGCTGCCGCAGGCGCCGTCTCGCCATAGGCTTCGTCGAGGATCAGCATCGTGGTTTCCGGCAGCGCATCCATGAAGCGGATGAGCTCGTCCGTCTCCCACCAGGTGCCCATCGGGTTGTCGGGATTGGACAGGTAGACCAGCGGTGCGTTCTCGCGCTTCACCGCCTCCAGCAAGCCGTCGAGGCTTTCGCGGTCGTTCTCGTAAGGCACGGTAACCAGGCGGCCGCCGACGCCCGCGACGTGAAAATTGAAGGTCGGATAGGCGCCGAGCGAAGTGACCACAGCGTCGCCCGGCGAAACGAACATGCGCACCGCAAGGCTGAGCAGGCCGTCGATGCCTTCGCCGATCACGACATTGTCCTTGCCGATGCCGAGATGAGCGGCAAGTGCGACGCGCAGATCGTAGTTGTCTGGGTCGCAATACATCCACATATCTTTGGCCACTTCCTCCATCCTGGCGATGACCTTGGGCGAGGGGCCGTAGCTGCTTTCATTGGCTCCGATGCGCGCGCGAAAGGCACGGCCGCTGGTGCGCTGCTGCGCTTCGGGGCCAACGAACGGAACCGTCGACGGCAGGGCCTCGATGATCGGGGTGAGGGACGGACGTTTGGTCATGGTGTCGTTGCTCTCGAATTGATTAAGGGGCGCCTGTACGCCTTGTCGGTGGCCAGATAGCAAAAATCCAGCGGTTTGACCGCTGGATTTTTCTCTGGCCGCATGGCCCGGTTTCTGTGGCGATCCTAGCAGAAACGCCCGGGCTGTGGCCCGGGCGTTTCGATCGGTCAGGAGTGGGCGACTGCTTCGCCGCCTTCCGGCGCCGGCTCGGCCCCGGTGGAGTCCTTATGGTGGCGGATCTCCTTGGGCGAGATGAAGGTGTAGAACATCGGCACCACGAACAGGGTGAAGATGGTTCCCACCAGAATGCCCGAGAAGATCACCAGGCCCATCGAGTAACGTGCCGCAGCACCCGCGCCGGCCGCGATGATCAGCGGCACGACGCCGAGCGCCATGGCCGCAGTGGTCATCAGGATCGGGCGCAGACGGGTCTTGGCCGAGGCGATGATTGCCTCGCTCCGCGATAGCCCGTGCTCCTCGCGCTGCTGGTTTGCGAACTCGACCAGCAGGATGCCGTGCTTGGTGATGAGACCGATCAGCGTGATCAGACCCACCTGGGTGTAGATATTGAGCGTACCCAGTCCCAGGTTGAGCGGTATAATCGCGCCGAAGATCGAGAGCGGCACCGACATCATGATGATGAGCGGATCGCGGAAACTCTCGAACTGAGCCGCCAGCACCAGATAGATCACGACCACGGCCAGCGAGAACGCGATCAGGATGGTGTTGCCTTGCTCCTTTTCGAGGCGCGATTGGCCCGAATAGTCGACGAAGAAGCCGGCCGGCAGCAGCGGCTTGGCGATCTCCTCGATCGTCGCAAGGCCGTCACCCGTGGTCACGCCCGGCACGGGCAAGGCCGAGATCGTCGCGGAGTTCAACTGGTTGAACTGCTCGATCGAGGACGGGGACGCGTTGGTCTTGATGTCGACCACCGCCGACAGCGGCACCATGTCGCCGGTGATGCTGCGCACGAAGAACTGTCCGAGCTTCTCCGGGTTGTTGCGGAACTGGTCCGGCACCTGGGTGATGATGTCATAGCTGTTCGAATCCCGGTCGAACTGCGCGACCGAGCCGCCGCCGACCAGAAGGCCGAGCGTCGAGCCGATGTCACGCACCGGGATGTTCAGTGCGGCCGCGCGGTCGCGATCGATGGTGATCGTCACCTGCGGTGCGTCGAAGGCCAGCGAGTTCTGCACGATGATGAACCGGCCGGAGGCTTGCGCCTTCTGCTTGATCTCCTCTGCAACCTCGTAGACCTGACTCGGATCACCCGTCGACTGGATGACCATCGAGATCGGCAGGCCGCCGCCGGCGCCCGGAAGCGAGGGCGGAGCGAAGACCAGTGCCTGCACGCCGGCAACCGGCTTGAGGCGATTCTGGATGTCCTGCTGGATCTGCTTCTGCGAGCGGCTGCGGCTGGCCCAGTCCTTGAACGCCCAGACGGAGAAGCCGGTATTGGTCTGTCCGCCCATGCCTACGATCGAGAAGTTGGCGCGCAGCTCCGGCAGATCCTTGGTGAGGTCACGGATCTGGCCAGCATAGAGGCTCGTGTAGTCTGATGTCGCGTAGCGCGGCGCGGTCATGAGCGAGAACAGGGCGCCCGAATCCTCTTCCGGCGCCAGTTCGCTCGATGTCTTGAAGAACATGAAGCCGGTGACGGTCACCAGGGCCAGCACGATCATCAAGGTCACCGGGCGGTACTTCAGCGAGCCTGTGACCAATTTCTCATAGCCGTTGGCGAGACGCTCGAAGGTTCCGTCGACAATAGCCTGGAACCTGCCGTGGCCGGGTTTCAGGATGCGTGCCGACATCATTGGCGTAATGGTCACGGCGATGAAGCCGGAGAGCACGACCGCACCGGCGAGAGTCATGGCGAACTCGCGGAACAGCGAGCCTGTCAGGCCGCCGGTGAAGGCAAGCGGCGCGAACACGGCGGCGAGCGTGATCGTCATGGCGACGACCGGCCCGAAGATTTCGCGCATGCCCTTGAAGGACGCCTCCATTGGCGTCATGCCTTCTTCCATATGTCGGTGGATGTTCTCCACCACCACGATGGCGTCGTCGACGACCAGGCCGATGGCCAGCACCATCGCCAGCAGCGATAGCAGGTTGATCGAGTAACCCATTGTCAGAAGCAGGAAGCAGACGCCGATCAGCGACAGCGGAATGGTCACCACCGGCATGATCACCGAGCGGAACGAGCCGAGGAAGAGCAAGATGACCACAACGACGATGGCTACCGCCTCGCCGATGGTCTTGAACACTTCCTCGATCGAAGCGCTGATGGTTTCGGTCGAGTCGTAGACCAGCGTGATGGTCATGCCCTCGGGCAGGCTCGACTGAATGGCCGGCAGTTCCTTGATCACGGCAGACGCCGTGTCGAGCGGGTTGGCCGACGGCGTCGGGAAGATGCCGATGAAGGTGCCCGGCTTGCCATTGAAGTTGACGACGGTGTCGGTGCTTTCAGCGGCCAGCTCTACCTTGGCCACATCGCGCAGGCGAACCACGCCGCCGTTTTCGGAACGCAGGGGCAGGGCGCCGAATGCTTCGGGCGTCTGCAGCGTCGAACGCATCGTGATCGCCTGGGCGACATATTCGTTCTTGGTCTTGCCGGGAGCCGCCAGGAAGTTCGACGAATTGATCGCGCCCAGCACCTCCGATGCCGTCAGGCCGCGTGCGGCCAGCTTGATCGGGTCGATCCAAACGCGCATCGAGTAGTTGGCCGCGCCCAGCACCTGGACTTCGGCCACGCCCTGGATAGTCGAGACGCGCGGACGAATGACGCGCTCGATATATTCCGTCAGCTCTTCCGAGGTCATGTTCGGATTCTGCATCGCAAGATACATGATCGCGAACTGCTGGCCGGTGCCCTTGACGATGGTCGGGTCCTTGGCGTCGGTCGGCAGCTGGCTCTTCACCTGCTGCACCTTCGACATGACTTCGGTCAGCGCGACGTCCGGGTTGGAGCCCAGCTTCATCTGCACGGTCACGACGCTGGCCGAGGGACGGCTCTGCGAGGTGACGTAGTCGATGTTCTCCGTCGTCGAAACCGCGGAGGCGATCGGCGCGGTGATGAAGCCCTGGATCAGGTCCGGGCTCGCGCCCGGATAGGCGGTAGTGATCGTGATGACCGTTTCATCGACCTTCGGATACTGACGAACCGTAAGATTGAAGATGCCCTGGAAACCCAGGAGCAGGATCATGAACGCCACGACCGTCGAAAGGACGGGGCGGCGGATAAAAATGTCTGAAAAGCTCATTTAGCGGCCGGCTCCGGTTGCGCCGGATTGGCGGGATTGATGGTGTTGTCGATTGCCACGGGCGAGCCGTTGGACAGGCGGTTCTGGCCGGCCGTGACGATCTTGTCGCCGGGCTGCAGGCCGCTCAGGATCTCGACCAGGCCGCTGGAGCGGCGGCCGGTCTTGACGAAGACCTGACGGGCTACAAGCGCCTCCGGCTTTGCCGGTTCGGCGGCTTCGGCAGACGAAACGGCACCGTTCGTCGCAGGCTTCGCATCGGACTTGCCTGCCGCAGCCTGTCGTCCATTGGCGTCCTTGTCGGCCGGACGGATGACGTAGACGTAGTCGCCGTAAAGGCTGCTGACCACGGCGGTCTGGCCCAGCGCGACGACGTTATTTTCTTCCGGCAGCAGGACCCTGGCCTGCACGAACTGGCCGGGGCTCAACTTGCCCTCGGGGTTGCTGACCTCGACGCGAACCTTGACCAGGCGCGAGACCGGATCGATCTTCGGCTCGATGCCGATGATCTTGCCGGTGAACGGCATGTCTTCGCCGGTCAGGCCGAAGCGGGCAGGGCCGCCGATCCTCAGCAGGTTGAGCTGCTGCTCGGGCACCGAGAAATCGACATACATGGTCTCGAGGTCCTGCAGCGTAGCCACGATCGTGCCCGGCGAGACATACTGACCGATGTCCACCTTGCGGATGCCGATGGTGCCGGAGAACGGCGCGCGCAGCTGCTTCTGATCGAGCAATGCCTGGAGCTTGGCGACCTGCGAAGTCGAGGCTTGAGACGCCGCGCGTGCGGAATCGACCGTCACGTCCGAGCCGACGCCGCGCTTCTGCAGCACGGAGGCGCGTTCCAACGTCGTCTGATCGAGCCCAGCCTGCGTCTTGGCCGCAGCCAGGTCGGCCTGCTGGACAGCGTCGTCGAGCTGAACCAGGACCGAGCCGACTTTGACCTGCTCGTTGCCGGCGAAGCGGATTTCCTTGACGATGCCGGCGCTTTCGACCGTCAGATCAACGCCTTGCGACGCACTGACGGTACCGAGGGCCTCGATGCTTGGCGACCAGGTGATCGGCTCGACCGTTTGCGACGACACGGTGGTCGTCGGCACCGGCATGTTGGCGAAGTACTGCTTGATCGCTTTGTCGCGGAAAATGTTGAAGCCGACGATGCCGCCGCAAACCAGCACGAGGAAAATAAGGGCGATTATGAAGCGCTTGATCATATGCTGCACCGAAATCGAGGATGGGCTTGAGGTGTTGAGGCGGTCGTCTTCATCGCTATACCGTTAAACCAACAAGGCGGTTGAAAACTGGGGCGCATTTACTGTACCGTCTGGACGGTATTGTCAATTGCGTTCCGGAGTTCACGATGACGAATGGCAAGGTCACGGCCCGACAAAAAATTCTCGCAGCCGCTGCAGAGGTGTCGCGTGATGTTGGCCCTGCGCACCTGTCGCTCGACGCCGTAGCCCAGCGTGCCGGGGTTTCCAAGGGCGGTTTGCTCTATCATTTTCCCAATAAGGCCAAGCTGCTGGAGGCGCTGGTTGAGTATCACCTAAACCTGTTCGACGACGCCCTCTGCGAAAAAGACAAGGAATTGCAGGGCAAGCCGAACAGCTTACTGGCGGCCTATCTTGAGCTTTTCATGGTCGATCTCGAGCAATGCCAGCCGCCGCCTTCGGGTATCCTGGCGGCCATGGCCGAAAATCCAGGTCTTTTGGCGCCGGTCAAGCGGTACAATCGCACATTGCTGGATCGGATGAAGGCTGGAGCGCAGAGCGAAAGCGCCGCGCTGATCATCTATCTGGCTCTGGAGGGTATCCGCAGCCAGCGTCTCTTCGACGTGGACGTTCTTACACCCGATGAACAGCGCAAAGTGCTCACTTCGCTGGGAGAGATCGCGGCGGCCAAGGCCTGACTTCCGCTGCGGCAGTAGCGACAGCCTCCGAGAGCCATCGCTACGGGATATCAACTCGACTTCACATTATAGTTATGTGAGCCAAGCGCGCCGGGTTGGCGTCGCTCCCACTCAAGCTGCGTCAGTCTGCTTGTTTTGCTTGTTCAGCGCGCTTTCCTGAAGGCGGCGCCAAGCATCGTTCATCACGTCGCGCGCGGCCATGGCCTCCACCTGCGTAAGCGCCGCAAGGACATGGTCGCCGAACATGGCGGGTTCGTCGTTGATGAGGTCCCACACCGTCCAGGTGTCGGTGGGGTCCATGATGACGTCGTATCGGTCTTGTGTGCTCATGGGGAGCATTGGGCGCCGATTCCCTTACGCGATTTTCAATATCCACAGTGGCATTTGATTCAAATGCCGAGAATCCAAGGCGCTCTCGGCCTGAACTAGGCCCGAACAAATACCGAAGCCCGCCTCGCGGGCGGGCTTCCAGCAGGGTACGACACGGCTACTGAATGACGATCGCCCTGACGTTCAGGATGACTTTGCCTTGTCTGCTTCAGCGCGCGCGACAATGGCGTCGTAGACGGCAAGCTCGGCTTGATCGATCGATGCGACGGCATAGTCGATCGCGAGCGAGGCCTCCCATTCAAGTGACTTGGCGTGGCTTTCGGCGTGCTTGACGTCTCTCTCGTGCTTCCGCTCGGCAATGTTCGCCTTCAGGGCCGCTTTGTCGGCACTAATCTTCGCCTGCAGCGTCTTCCATTTGTCGGCGAGGGTGCTGCCGACGGCGTGCATGTCCTGATTCACTTTCGCTATGGACGCCTCCACGGTGGCGCGGGACTTCTCCCTGCGAGCGACGATTTTGTCGTGAGCTTCCTTCTGCGCGGCGGCAATATGGTCTTCGGCGTCTTTCGCGTGGGCCGACATCTCGGCGAGACTTTCGGAAAGCGGTTTGACCATGGTCATTCTCCCTGGCGGGTTTCAAGTTCCAGCAAGGGGATTTAACGCGCCGCACTAGCCCTGAAAGAGCGACACCGTTCAAAAGTATGGCGCGGCGACCAAGGCGACGCCTGCGTCGGTTTTGAGTTTCGCACGAGTTGACGCCACTAGGTGTCCCCAGTCGGCAGCGATAGCCGGCGCTCATAAGCGATGGAGTTTTAATTCTGAGGACGGGTGCCGGAACCGTTTCGCAACCAGCATGGTGCTGGCGGAGAGGATGGGATTCGAACCCACGAGAAGCTTTTGACCTCTACTCCCTTAGCAGGGGAGCGCCTTCGACCACTCGGCCACCTCTCCGGCGCGCTTCGCTGGATAATGAAAAGGGCGCGCACAAGCAATAAGCTATAACGACGATTGGCCAAAAAAAGCGCGACAAAGTGCTGAAAGGTCGCGGGTGGTTCCCAGATCGCACGCCCGACACCGGCCTGAATGATGGATTTTCGGTTGGCATTCTTCGAATCGAGCGCATGTTCGCTCGTTGCTTTTGCTGAATCGCGACGACAAAATCAGCGACCGGAGGAATTTTCCGCCAAGGCTCAGCGGTGAGGCGAAGGGCTTTCAGCTGGGCATCGCCCTATCGAGGAACGCTGAAATCCGTTTCGGCAGATCCCCGGTTTCGAGCAAGGGCGCATGGCCTTGCCCGACCACCGTCACGGTTTCTATGTCCGGATGGCGGCGCGCCATCTCCGCTAGCGTTTCTGCGGCAAGCAGTCTCGAGTTCTGACCCCGGATCGCAAGAATTGGCACATCGCAAAGCGCGTCGAATTGCGGCCAGAGCACTGGCAGCGGCTGGCTCATGTCCATTTCGGATATGGTTTTCAGCAGGGCCGGGTCGAAATCGAGGGCGGGCTTGCCGTTTTCTTCGCGATAGATGGCGCCGACGAATCGGCGCCAATCCTTCGCAGTGAGCGCGGGGAAGGCCCGGCCATGCACTTCCCGCTGGATCGCTACGGCGTCATCGATATCATTCGGCTTGGGCGCGTTTTCGAGATAGGCACGGATGTGGGCGAGTCCTGCCCCCTCTATCACGGGGCCGATGTCGTTCAGGACGACGGCTCCCAGCACTGCCGGGCGCATGGCGGCAAGGGCATGGATGATCAATCCCCCGCGCGAGGTGCCGATGAAGGCTGCGCGCTCGACCTCGAGTGCATCGAGACCGGCCAGAATGTCGCCCGTCTCGACGACCACATTGTAGTTCTGCCAGTTCTTGTCATAGGCGGATTGCCCGCGTCCGCGATAGTCGAAGGCGATGACCTTGCGTGGCGTCTGGGCTCGTCGTGACAGGAAAAGGGCCAGGTCGTGAAAATCGCGCGCGTTGCGGGTCAGTCCTGCGAGGCAAACCACGGGAGGTCCGTTGACGATGTCCTCGCCGTAGATTCGGGCATAAAGCCGTAGCCCGTCTGCCGATGTGTAATGGAAGTCCGAAAAGTCCTGTTTGGCGGGCATTCGGGTCCTCTTCGCGGGGACGTAGGAAACAAATCAAATATTCGCAGCGCGCTCTTTCTCGGCCGAAGGCCAACGGCATCAACGGCCGTTGACCAGATCGCCGGCAATGTCGAACTTGCCCGAAAGGCGCATTTTGTAGACCTGGTAGTTCTCCATCACGCGCTGGATGTAGCTGCGCGTTTCGGCAAAGGGGATGCGCTCGATCCAGTCGACGACGGTGTCGACGTCCTTGCCGCGCGGGTCGCCATAGCGACTGACCCATTCCTGCGCGCGTCGCGGACCGGCATTGTAGCCCGCAAATGTCAGCACATAGGAGCCGTTGAAGCGGCTGAGTTGCTCGCCGAGGACAGTGGCGCCGAGCGCTGCATTGTAGCCTGCGTCCGTGGTCAGCCGCATTTGGGAGAAGGGCAGGCCGGCTTTCTTGGCCGCTTCCTTTGCCGTGCCGGGCAACAGCTGCAAGAGGCCGCGCGCCCCGGCGCCCGATATGGCGGAAATGTTGAATTCGCTTTCCTGCCGCGCAATGGCATAGGCAAGCGCCTTGCCGGCGCTGGAAATGTTGGCGGAGGCAGGGATAACCCCGAGCGGATGCGCCAGCGCGCCGACATCGATGCCGCGCGAAGCGGCGATCTTGCCCACCTTCAGGGCAAGGAAGTGATTGTCCCGCTTCTCTGCCATCACGGCCAGCAGCGCCAACTCGCCCGGGCTGGTCAGCTGCGCGGCGAGGTCGCGATAGAGCGTGTCGGCCAGGCTGGGGAAATTCGCCTCTTCCAGGCGCTTGATTGCATGCACCGCCTCGCGGCGCTCGAAGTTGCGGCGATCCGCATCGCTGGGTACTGGATAGGCCACCTTGACGATGTCGCGGCCGATGCGTTCTGCGGCGAGCTGGCCGTAGAAGGTGGTGCCAAAGGCTGCCGCTCGCTCGAAATATGCCTTTGAGTCTCCAGGCGCGCCTGCCTCGGCAGCGCGTCCGAGCCAGTAATAGCCACGTGCGCGGGAAATGGCGCCATCGGAAAGCTCGGCGATGCGCGCAAAGTGCATAGCGCCGGTCTTGGCGTCGCTAAGCCCGCGAAGGGCATACCAGCCGGCATGGAACTCGGCGTCGGCGGCGTTCGTCGGGCTTTCGGCGGCATGCGCGGCAACGATGCGGTAGGCCGTCTTCATGTCGCCCTTGTCGACAAGCTCACGCGACAGAACCCGCCGCTCGATCCACCACGCATCGGGATCCACCAGCGAAGCCTTGTCCTTCGGCGCCTGCAGCATCACGGCGGCGGCTTGCTCGATATTCTGGAGGCGCCGCTGATATTTCGCCTGCGCGAACATATAGCCGGCCGAACGCTGCTTGGCGGGCACCGCGTCGAGAAGCTTCTTGGCGTTGTGGTCGCCCTTGATCACGGCGCTCCACGACTGGGCCAGCGCCTCGGCGCCTGCCAGCTTCGACACGCGTAGGGCCGAGTTGATGCGATCGGCATAGAGCATTCGCTCCATGCGGAACCGATGGTCCGCAGCAGGGATGATTGCCCCGAATTCCTTGATGATCGCCATCTCGTCCTTCGGTTCCAGCTTTTCGCTGCGCCAGAACGGACAGAGCGCGGTTTGCGCTGCCCGCACGTTGTCGAGGGCGACTTGCGAGCGGGCGAGGATGATCACGCCCTCGACGGTTTGCGGCTGTGTGCCGCCGAATGCGTTCACCACTGTCCGCGGATCCGGGTTCTCCCGAAAAAGCGCGCGTTCGCTGTTGCGCCGCAGGGCAGCCATTCCCGGCCAGCCGGGCAGGGCCTGGGCGGCAGCAGCTATCTCACCGCTGGGCACGGTTTCGCCTCCGCGCAACGCGATTGCCCAGGCGAGAATGTGCCGGTCAAGCGAATCCTGTGGCAGGGTGTCGCGTATCGTACGCGCACGTGCGATGTCTTGCGCCGCAAGGGCCTCCAGTCCGCTCTTGAGGACGGTGGCGTCGCCCGAGGCAGTGGAGCCCGCATCGATGAAGGCGCCGGGGCGGGGCGGGATTGCGGCCGTCGTCTGCGCGTCAACCGTTGCGCCAATGGCGCCAGCCGGCGCCATTGCCATGATCGCGCCAATCAGCGCGAAGCGGTGTCGTCCTCTGGCTCGCATGCGAAAGTCCCTGTCCATACACGATATATCTGGGAGCGGGTTGCCGAAAGCCTAGTCGTCGCCGGTGAAGAGTTGGTTAACGAAAGGTTATCGCGTCCGGCTTGCAACGTGCGTGGACCAGCACCATCTTTGCGCCGCTGCCGCGTCAAGACTATGGTGCGCGCCCGCGTTTTCAGATAGAAAGCCGCGACATCAAAAAGGGACTGCGAACCATAGGTCGCAGAGAGAGTTGGAACACATGCTCAGAGGCTCGATGACAGCGCTCGTAACGCCATTCCAGAAGGATGGTGGATTTGACGAGAAAGCCTTCCGTGCCTTTGTCGAATGGCAGATAGCCGAAGGCACCAAAGGGCTGGTTCCCGTCGGCACGACCGGAGAATCGCCGACGCTCTCGCATGATGAACATCGCGAAGTTGTGAAGGCCTGCGTCGAAGTGGCCAGGGGGCGTGTTCCCGTCATCGCCGGTGCCGGTTCCAACAATACTGCCGAGGCGGTCGGGCTGGTCGAGCATGCCGAGAAGGTTGGCTCGGACGCTGTCCTGGTCGTGACGCCCTATTACAACAAGCCGACTCAGCGCGGCCTCTACGAGCATTTCGCGACGGTCGCCCGGTCGACCAAGCTGCCGATCATCATCTACAACATCCCTCCGCGCTCGGTGATCGACATGACGCCGGAGACGATGGGCCGCCTGGCGCACGACTTCCCCAACATCGTTGGCGTCAAGGATGCGACCGGCAAGGTCGAGCGTGTTTCCGAGCAGCGCCTGACCTGCGGCAAGGAGTTCATCCAGCTTTCCGGCGAGGATGCCTCGGCACTCGGCTTCAACGCCCATGGCGGTGTCGGCTGCATCTCGGTGACCTCCAATGTCGCTCCGCGCCTCTGCTCTGAATTCCAGGAAGCAACCCTCAATGGCGACAAGGAGCGCGCGCTGGAGCTTCAGGATCTCCTGATGCCGCTGCACAAGGCGATCTTCCTCGAACCAGGCGTCTCCGGCGCGAAATACGCGCTGTCGCGCCTGGGCAAGGTGGAAAACGTGCTCCGCTCGCCGCTGATGACCGTTGAGGCCGCGACGGCCGAGCGCATCGAGGCAGCGATGAAGCATGCCGGACTGATCAACTGACGCGGGTTTGCCGCGCTGCGTACCGATGAATCACAAAAAAGCCGATCCGAATAACAAGATTGCCGCCGAGAACCGCAAGGCGCGGTTTTCCTATGAGGTGATCGACACGATCGAGGCCGGCCTGGTGCTCACCGGTACGGAGGTCAAGTCGTTGCGCCAGGGCCAGGCCAACATCCAGGAGTCCTACGCCTCCGCCGAGGGCGGCGAGATCTGGCTGATCAACTCCTACGTGCCCGAATATCTGCAAGGCAACCGCTTCAACCACGAGCCGCGTCGCCGCCGCAAGCTGCTGCTCAGCAAGCGCGAGATGGCGCGTCTGCAGCAGTCGGTGGCACGCGAAGGCATGACCATGGTGCCGTTGAAGATCTACTTCAACGACAAAGGTCGCGCCAAGCTGCTCTTGGCGATCGCTCGAGGCAAGAACCTGCACGACAAGCGCGAAAGCGAAAAGCAGCGCGACTGGAACCGCGAGAAGGGCCGCCTGCTCAAGGAGCGTGGGTGAAGGGCGGGCTTCTGCTCGCCCTTGTCGCGATAACCCCTTTGAAAATCCGGTGTCTGCTTATGCCGGTTTCCCATCCAGCTCGGCGCGAATCTGCCTGAACACGTCCACGAACATCTCTTCGGTGAGGCGGCCGGTGTTGGTGTTGTAGCGCGAGCAGTGATAGCTCGAGAACACGGTGAACTTGCCGATCTGCTGGCGCCCGCCATGGCTGAACGGGTGTGCCGTCACGCGACCGCCAAGCGCCCGCACCGTCGACTGGTGGGCGATGGTGCCGAGCGTAAGTACGACTTCAAGATTTCTCAGGCGCGCAAGGTTGAGGCCAAGGAACCTTCGGCAGTTGTTGATCTCCGCGCCGACCGGCTTGTTTTCCGGCGGCACGCACTTCACCGCGTTGGTGATGGCCGTGGTGATAAGTTCAAGGCTATCATCGGGACGCGCCTCGAACTTGCCGCGCGCGAGGCCGAAGCGGATCAGCGTGCTGTAGAGCAGGTCGCCGGCATAATCGCCGGTGAAAGGCCGGCCCGTGCGATTTGCGCCGCGCAGGCCGGGTGCCAGCCCGACGATCAGCAAGCGGACGCCATCTTGCCCCTCCGGCGGCAGGAATGTCGGCACGGGCGCGTTGAACCATTGCGGCTCGCGTTCGCGCCATGAGGCTATGAAATCATGCAGGCGCGGACAAAGCGTGCAGTCGCGCGGTGGTTCGACATTGAGAGGAAGCATCAGAAGTCGTCGCCGTCCGGATCCGGCTCAGTCGCTTCGGTCTTGCGTACCGGCCGCTCGGACGGGTCGCGACCGATCTCGCTCTTCAGCGTCATGAGATCGATGAAATGGTCTGCCTGCCGACGCAGGTCGTCGGAGATCATTGGCGGCTGCGAAGCCATCGTGGAGACCACGCTGACCTTCTTGCCGCGCCGCTGCAGAGCCTCCACGAGCGTGCGGAAATCTCCGTCGCCCGAGAAGATCACATAGTGGTCGATCACGTCGGACAGCTCCAGCGCATCCACGGTCAGCTCGATGTCCATGTTGCCCTTGATCTTGCGCCGTCCGGTCGAGTCGGTAAACTCCTTGGCGGGCTTGGTCACCACCTTGAAACCGTTGTAATCCAGCCAGTCTATCAGTGGCCGGATCGACGAATACTCCTGATCTTCAACCAAAGCCGTGTAATAATAGGCACGCAGAAGATAGCCGCGCTTTTGGAAGCTCGAAAGCAACTTGCGATAGTCGATATCGAAGCCGAGCGAGCGCGAGGTAGCGTACAGATTGGCACCATCTATAAAGAGAGCAATCTTTTCACGCGGGTCAAACATGTGAAGTATCCTTTGGGGAATACGCAATTCCCATTAAAAACGCGCAGCCCGCCTGCGGAGTTGCCTATTCGAAATCAATTTTGCAACTAATTTTCCTAAAATGCGTATTGGAAGATAGCACCCACAAGACGCCCTGACGATAGGGAGATGGAAGCCATCCACTATTCGCCTTTTGGTTGCTGGAAAGAGGGCTTCGGTGGCAGCTAAAAAGCTTTATTGCTTGTTTTTCGCAGCCAATCGGGTTATTGAGCGCCCCTGTTCTCCACCACATTCGCGTATGAAAGGGGCAATCCATGGCCCGCGTAACCGTTGAAGATTGCATCGACAAGGTCGACAACCGCTTCGAGCTGGTGCTTCTGGCAGGTCATCGCGCCCGGCAGATTTCCCAGGGCGCCGCGATCACCGTTCCGCGCGACAACGACAAGAACCCGGTCGTCGCGCTGCGTGAGATCGCCGATGAGACGCTGTCGCCGGGCGACCTCAAGGAAGATCTGATCCACTCGCTCCAGAAGCATGTCGAGGTCGACGAGCCGGAGGCCGATGGCCAGGCGCTGACCGATCAGACCGATGCGACCATTTCGGCCGTCGAGGAAGACCGAGAAGAAGAAAATATCGCCTTCGACCGTATGAGCGAGGAAGACCTGCTCGCCGGCATCGAGGGCCTCGTTGCGCCCGAGAAAAACGACGATTTCTGATCGTTTGCGTGTGCGCCGGCACTTCCGTGCCGGCGGTTTCGTGGCTATCTATGACATGCGCCGGGTCGTTGGATCCGGCGCATGATTCATGTTTGAGTGTGAGATTTGGCCCATGATGCGTCAGTATGAGCTTGTCGAGCGCGTGCAGCGCTACAAGCCCGACGTGAATGAGGCGCTTCTCAACAAAGCTTACGTCTATGCCATGCAGAAGCATGGCCACCAGAAGCGGGCATCCGGCGACCCGTATTTCTCCCACCCGCTGGAAGTCGCGGCCATCCTCACGGACATGCACATGGACGAGGCCACCATCGCGGTGGCGCTGTTGCATGACACGATCGAAGACACCTCCGCCACCCGGCAGGAAATCGACGAACTGTTCGGCTCGGACATGGGCAAGCTGGTCGAGGGGCTGACCAAGCTCAAAAAGCTCGACCTCGTCTCGAAGAAGGCAGAGCAGGCAGAAAATCTGCGCAAGCTGCTGCTGGCGATCTCCGAGGACGTTCGCGTGCTACTGGTGAAGCTCGCCGACCGGCTGCACAACATGCGCACGCTTGGCCACATGCGTGAGGACAAGCGCCTGCGCATCGCCGAAGAAACCATGGATATATATGCGCCCCTGGCTGGCCGCATGGGCATGCAGGGCATGCGCGAGGAACTGGAAGACCTTGCGTTCCAGTATATCAATCCCGAGGCCTACCGGACGGTGACGGCGCGGCTCGCCGAGGTGTTCGAGCGCAACAGGGGCGTGATTACCGAGATCGAGAACTCGCTCTCGGCCCTGTTCGCGAAGTATTCGCTGAAGGCGACCGTCAAGAGCCGACAGAAGAAGCCGTGGTCCGTCTTCCGCAAGATGGAAACCAAGGCGCTGTCCTTCGAGCAGCTTTCCGACATCTTCGGGTTCCGCGTGGTCATGGAAAACGTCGAGGATTGCTATCGCGCCCTTGGCGCCATCCACACCACGTGGTCGATGGTTCCCGGCCGCTTCAAGGACTACATTTCGACGCCGAAGCAGAACGACTACCGCTCGATCCACACCACGATTGTCGGCCCGTCGCGCCAGCGCATCGAACTGCAGATTCGCACGCGCGAAATGAACACCGTCGCCGAATACGGCGTGGCGGTTCATGCGCTTTACAAGGATAGCGGCGGCAAGGTGAATGCCAGCCATGCCATCTCGAAGGAGACCAACGCCTATGCCTGGCTGCGACGCACCATCGAGCAGCTGGCCGAAGGCGACAACCCCGAGGACTTCCTCGAAAACACCAAGCTGGAGCTGTTCCAGGACCAGGTCTTCTGCTTCACGCCCAAGGGCATGCTGATTGCGCTGCCGCGCCGGGCGACGCCGATCGACTTCGCCTATGCGGTCCATACCGACGTCGGTGACACCTGCGTGGGCGCCAAGATCAACGGCCGCATCATGCCGCTGATGACCGAGCTAAAGAATGGCGACGAGGTGGAGATCATTCGCTCCAAGGCGCAGGTTCCGCCCGCTGCCTGGGAATCGATCGTCGTCACCGGCAAGGCCCGAGCCGCCATTCGCCGCGCCACCAAGAATGCGATCCGCAAGCAGTATTCGGGCCTTGGCGTCCGCATCCTGGAGCGGGCTTTCGAGCGCGCCGGCAAGAGCTTTTCAAAGGAAAGCCTAAAGCCGGTCCTGCACCGGCTCGCGCGCAAGGATGTCGAAGATGTCGTGGCGGCCGTCGGCCGCGGAGAGCTGTCGTCGACCGACGTGATGAAGGCCGTCTACCCGGACTTCAAGGATGAGCGCGTAACGCCGCAGGCCCCCAAGCCGCGCGAGGAGGGCTGGTCGAAGATCCGCAACGCTGCCGGCATGTTGTTCCAGATGCCCGGCCGCAGTTCGGGACGGAAGGACAGGCGTGCGGCCAAGGGCGATGGCGCGGTGCCGATCCGCGGCGTGCGCGGCGATCTGCCCGTGCGGTTCGCGCCTGAGGGCGCGGTGCCGGGCGACCGCATCGTCGGCATCATCCAGCCTGGCGCAGGCATCACCATCTATCCGATCCAGTCGCCGTCGCTCACCGCCTTCGACGACCAGCCGGAACGCTGGATCGACGTGCGCTGGGATATCGACGAGGAAACCAAGGAGCGGTTCCCGGCGCGGATTTCCGTGGTGGCGATCAATGCGCCCGGTTCGCTGGCCGAGATCGCGCAGGTGATCGCCGAGAACGACGCCAACATCCACACCTTGTCCATGGTGCGCACCGCGCCGGACTTCACCGAAATGCTTGTCGATCTCGAGGTCTGGGATCTGAAGCATCTGAACAGGCTGCTCTCGCAGCTCAAGGAAAACTCGAGCGTCAGCGACGCAAAGCGCGTAAACGGCTGACCATCTGAATGGCGGGAGCGGCATGAATACCGATCAAGTGCTGGACATTTTTCGCGAGGCCGGAGCAGTGCTCGAAGGGCACTTCATCCTGACTTCAGGTCTGCGCAGCCCAGTCTTCCTTCAGAAGGCGCGGGTCTTCATGCATGCTGACAAGACCGAGAAGCTGTGCCGCGCGCTCGCCGAAAAGATCCGCGCCGAAGTGCCGGGCCAGATCGATTACGTCGTCGGCCCTGCCATAGGCGGGCTGATCCCGGCCTATGAAACGTCGCGCCATCTCGGCGTGCCGGCGATCTGGGTCGAGCGCGAAGGTGGCGTCTTCCGCCTGCGCCGCTTCGAGATCGAGAAGGGCGCGCGGGTCGTCACCGTGGAGGATATCGTCACCACCGGCCTGTCGATCCGCGAGACCATCGAGTGCCTGCGGGACCTCGGTGCCGAGGTCGTTGCGGCCGCCTGCATCATCGACCGCTCGGCTGGCAAGAGCGACGTTGGCGTGCCGCTGATCGCGCTTGCCGAATATGAAGTGCCGGCCTATCCGGCCGACCAGCTTCCGCCGGAATTGGCGGCTATCCCGCCGGTCAAGCCCGGCAGCCGCAACATTTGAGGACCAACGCCGGATGATCATCGGCATAGGCAGCGATCTCATCGACATCAGGCGCATCGAGAAATCTCTCGAGCGCTATGGCGAACGCTTCAAGGCCCGCGTCTTCACCGAGATCGAACAAGCGAAGTCGGAGCGGCGCAAGGAACGCGCGGCATCCTATGCCAAGCGGTTCGCCGCCAAGGAAGCTTGTTCCAAGGCGTTGGGAACCGGAATGTCGCATGGCGTGTTCTGGCGGGATATGGGCGTCGTCAACCTACCCGGCGGCAAGCCCACCATGAATTTGACGGGAGGAGCGGCTGTGCGGTTGGCTGAAATGTTGCCTCAAGGCCATCGTCCGGTCATTCACCTGACGATCACGGACGATTTTCCTCTGGCGCAAGCCTTTGTGATCATCGAGGCCTTGCCGGTTGAAGAAGCCCCACTTTCCTAATGCCTGTGCGGCGCACGGATTGCTCCCGACGCGCCAAGCCCTTATACCCGAACGCAATCCACAACCGAGGATGACATGAGCGTGGCTGATAAACCTCAAAAAAAATCCGGCGGGCTTGGCGAAACGGTCAGCGTTATCATCCAGGCGCTGCTGCTGGCGCTCGTCATCCGCACCTTCCTTTTTCAGCCTTTTTCGATTCCTTCCGGGTCGATGCGGCCGACCCTGCTCGAGGGTGACTATCTCTTCGTCACCAAATGGGCCTACGGCTATTCGCGCTATTCGCTGCCGTTCTCGCCGAATCTCTTCTCCGGGCGCGTCTGGGCCAGCGAGCCGCAGCGCGGCGATGTCGTGGTCTTCAAGTTCCCGCCCAACCCGTCGCTGGACTACATCAAGCGCGTGATTGGCCTGCCGGGCGACCGCATCCAGATGCGCGACGGCCAGCTCTTTATCAACGACGTCGGCGTGCCGCGCGTGAAGGTCGGCCAGATCGACAATCCCGACATCACCGAGGTGAACCGGCCGGTCGACGTCTATCGCGAGACGCTGCCCAATGGCGTCTCCTACGACACGCTCGACCTGACGCCGAATTCGATCGGCGACAACACGCGTGAATTCGTTGTGCCGGAAGGCCACTACTTCATGATGGGCGACAATCGCGATAACTCCAACGACAGCCGCTTCTCGGTCGGCTATGTGCCGGCGGAGAACCTTGTCGGCCGCGCCAACATCATCTTCTTCTCGATCGCGGACGGCGCAAGCCCGCTCGAAATCTGGAAGTGGCCTACGCTGGTGCGCGGATCGCGCCTCTTTACCTCCGTCCACTAAGAGATGGCTCTTAAACGACCGACCGGACAAGCGCTCGCGGACGCACTGCGCGAGCGCACCGGATACGCTTTCACCGACCTCGAGCGTCTTCAACGCGCGCTGACGCATGCCAGCGCGCGCGGCGTCAAGCCGGGGGCTGATTACGAGCGCTTCGAGTTCTTGGGCGACCGCGTGCTGGGGCTGGTGGTGGCCGACATGCTGTTCAAGGCTTTTCCGGCTGCGGCGGAGGGTGAGCTCTCGGTTCGCCTGAACGCGCTGGTCAATGCCGAGACGCTTGCCGAGATCGCCGATCAGATCGGCCTTACCGAACTCATCCGCGCGGGCAGCGAAGTGAAGACGCTTGCCGGCCGCAAGCGTGTTAATATCCGCGCCGATGCGCTGGAATCGCTGATTGCCGCGCTCTATCTCGATGGCGGGCTGGATGTGGCGCGGCAGTTCATCTTGCGTTATTGGGAGCCGCGCTCGAAGGTAACCGGTGCTGCGCGCCGCGACCCCAAGACCGAGCTTCAGGAATGGGCGCACCAGGCTGCCGCCGCGACACCCAGCTACCAGATCGAGAGCCGCGAAGGGCCTGATCACGATCCGGTCTTTACCGTCAGCGTCCGGGTCGGCGCATTCGAACCGGCCTTCGGAACCGGGCGTTCGAAGCGCGAGGCCGAGCAGGCCGCTGCCGCAAGCATGCTTCAGCGCGAAGGCGTCTGGAGCCAGGAAGGAAAAGAACAGTGAGCGAAGCCGAACCCGTTACCCATTCGGGCTTTGTCGCCCTGATAGGCGCGCCGAATGCCGGCAAGTCGACACTGGTCAACCAGCTCGTCGGCGCCAAGGTTTCGATTGTCACGCACAAGGTGCAGACCACGCGCTCCATCGTGCGTGGCATCGCCATCCACAACGACGCACAGATCGTGTTCGTCGACACGCCGGGTATCTTCAAGCCGCGTCGCCGGCTCGACCAGGCCATGGTGTCCACCGCCTGGGGCGGGGCCAAGGATGCCGACCTGGTGATGGTGATCATCGATGCCGAGCGCGGCTTCAAAGGCGACGCAGACACGATCCTCGAAAGCCTCGCGGGGGTGCGTCAGCCCAAGGTTCTGGTGCTGAACAAGATCGACCGGGTGCAACACGAAAGCCTGCTTCTGCTCGCCGAAGAGGCCAACAAGCGCGTTGCCTTCGATGCCACCTTCATGGTTTCCGCATTGAGCGGCGCCGGCTGCCGGGCCATTCTCGACTATCTCGCCAAGGCTCTGCCTGCCGGCCCCTGGTACTATCCGGAAGACCAGATTTCGGATCTGCCGATGCGCCAGCTGGCCGCCGAGATCACCCGCGAGAAGCTTTATCTGCGCCTTCACCAGGAGCTTCCCTATTCCTCGCATGTCGAGACCGAAAAGTGGGAAGAGAAGCCCGACGGCTCGGTTCGCATCGAGCAGGTCATCTATGTCGAGCGCGACAGCCAGAAGAAGATCCTCCTGGGCCACAAGGGCGAGACGATCCGCTCCATCGGCACGGCCGCGCGCAAGGACATTTCCGAAATCCTCGAGCAGAAGGTGCATCTCTTCCTGTTCGTGAAGGTGCGCGAGAACTGGGGCGACGATCCCGAGCGCTACCGCGAAATGGGGCTTGAATTCCCGCACTGAGCGGCCGAATCTCCAGAAATGGAATGGCACGACGAGGGAATTGTCCTTGGCGCCCGCAAGCATGGCGAAACCAGCGTCATCCTTGAGGTGATGACGCGCGCGCATGGGCGCCATCTCGGCATGGTCCGGGGAGGGCGCTCGCGCAAGGCGCAGCCGGTTCTCCAGGCGGGCAATCTCGTTGATCTGGTCTGGCGAGCCCGGCTGGACGAACATATGGGGCAGTTCCAGGTCGAGGCGCTGGAACTCAACGCCGCCCGGCTGTTCGAAAGCGCCTGCGCGGTCTATGGCCTGCAGACGATTGCGGCCCATCTGCGCCTCTTGCCGGAGCGTGACCCACATCTCGGGCTCTACGAGATGCTGGGGCTGCTGCTTGCCCATCTGGACGAGCCTTCCGCCGCCGGCGAACTCGTCGTCCGCTTCGAACTGATGGTGCTGGAAGAACTCGGTTTCGGCCTGGATCTCAGCGAATGCGCCGCCACCGGCCGGCGAGAAGAGCTTACCTACGTGTCGCCGAAGTCCGGCCGCGCCGTCTCGCGCGAGGCTGGACTGCCCTGGCACGACAAGATGCTGCCGCTGCCTGCCTTCCTGATTGTCGGTCCTGGCATGCGCGCCGACCTGAGCGCCATCGAGCAGGCCTTCAGGCTTACGGAGTTCTTCTTCACGCGGCATGTCTATGGGCCGCGCGGGCTGACGCCGCCCGATGCTCGCATCGGTTTTCTCAATGCATTGCGCAAGCACACGGCCGGAAAACTTCACGTGCCCGGCGATAGCGCTGCCTGACATCCCCAACGCGCCGGGAATAAAACCGTCGCGCAAAACGTTCATTCTGTGTTTGGCGCAAATGCGGGTTGAAACGCAAGCTATTGCCGGACGCGCCGGAATGGCGTTGTATTTCGGGCTGGCAGGGGCGTTCGGCCGAGCGTCATGGATCAGAGACGGGCAGCAATACTGGCGGAAATACCGGGACTGCGCCGCTATGCGCGCGCGCTGCTGCGGAACCGCGACGCCGCCGACGATCTGGTTCAGGACTGCCTCGAAAGAGCACTCGCCCGGATGGACAGCTGGCAGACCGGCGACAGCCCGCGACGATGGCTCTTTACGATCATGCATCATCTGTTCGTCGACAGGGTGAGGAAGGACAAGCGGCACGGAGGAACAGCGACACTGCCGCTCGAGGCGAGCGAAGCCATGGCACTGCCCGCCTATCAGGGGCAGAGTGTCGTCTCGCATGAGATCCTCGATGCGCTGCAGGCGATCCACCCCGACCGCCGCACGGCGCTGCTGATGGTCGCGGTCGAAGGTTTTTCCTACGCCGAGGCAGCCGAAGTGCTGGGCATTCCGGCCGGCACGCTCATGTCTCGCATCGCCCGCGGACGCGAAGAGCTTCGCGCCATTCTGGAAGACGGCTCGCGCCGTCGCGCAATAAGGATCATCGACAAATGAGCCGGCGCGATTTCACCGAGCGCGACATCCATATGGCCCTCGACGGAGAGCTTCCGGGGGACGAATACGCCGACTATGAGGCCTGGCTCGCCGCCAATCCCGACATGGCAGCCAAGAGCCGCCGCTTTGCCGTAGACGGCGACATGTTGCGGCGGGCGGTTTCCGACGTCGCGTCCGAGCCGATACCGCTCCGCATGCAGCAGCTGCTCGCTGAAAAAAAAGCGCCGCGTCGTCGTTTTCCTTCCATCATCTGGCGAGTTGCCGCCGCCGCAGCCCTGCTCGCGATCGGTGGGCTAGGCGGCTATTTTGTAGGCGCTTCCGGCTGGAACCCGGTGAAGGCCGCCGACAGCCAGGTGGCGGTAAATGCGATCGAAGCCTATGCGCTCTACGCCCCTGAAAAGCTGCACGTCGTGGAAGTGGGAGCGGACCAGAAGCAACATCTGGTCGACTGGCTTTCGCGCCGCGTCGGCATCCCGCTCGTGGCGCCGGACCTGACGGCAGAGGGCTTCGATCTCATCGGCGGGCGCCTGTTGCCCGCCCAGAACCAGGCCGCCGCTCAGTTCATGTATCAGGACCATACCGGCAACCGCGTTTCGCTCTACATCGTCAGCGACCCCACCAAGCAGGACACCGGCTATCGCTGGCTGGAGCATGGCGGCATGCGCGCGCTTTATTGGCTCGACGACGGCTATGGCTGCGCGGTCGCCGGCAACCTGTCGCAGGCTCAGCTGACCCAGATCGCAGATTCGGCCTACAAGCAGCTTCTACAGGGGACGAAGAGCTAGTTCTAAGTTTGCCCCACCGCCCTGGAACTCGCGTCGGATACGCGGGTTCTGGGGCGGCTTTTTCATCTGGTGGATGCTGGCCGGAACAGTCACAATTCGGCCCAATTCGAGGCGCGAAACCGCTATCGATGCCTGTGCGTGATTGCTTCGGCAGAGACGTTCCGCCCGCCCTTTAGACGATCTTTCTATTGAGGTTTCCCGGTTCGCATGCTCGCCGAAATCCGCCCGGCCCGCAAAGATGACGTGGACGCGCTCATGGCGCTCGAGTTGGCGGTTTTCGTCACCGATCGCATTTCGCGGCAATCCTTCCGCCGCATGGTTTCCAGCCTCACCGCATCGCTTCTGGTTGCCGATCAGCCGGGTGGAATTTTGGGCTATTGCGCGGTGCTTTATCGAACCGGCAGCAAAAGCGCGCGCCTCTACTCGTTGGCGGTAGCTCCCAACAGCGGAGGCGGGCAGGGCCGGGCCCTGCTTGCTGCCGCGGAGCAGGCGGCGCGCGACAGGGGCTGTACGTCGATGCGCCTTGAGGTGCGCCGGGACAATCCGCGCGCCATCGCACTCTACGAGAAGAACGGCTACCGGCCGATCGGGTCAAAGCCCGGCTATTATGCTGACGGGATGGACGCTCTGCGTTACGCAAAGCCGCTCGACCCACCGTCACAGATACTTGTTACGACTGCCCGCAAAGCCGCGGGAACTTCAACCAGATGAATTTATTGTCCCTCGCCCGAATAAACCGCCGGGCAGGGGACACCTCCCATAAAAATCGACGCGAGCAACTATGAGCTGGGTCATCCTTACAGGCAGGCAGAGCGATCTCGACCAGGTGGCGACGCCGCACAAGATCATTACCAATCGCGACTATCTCGCCCATCCCGCCCTGTTCAGCGGGCAGCGTCCCAAGGTCATCAATCTGTCCAACAGCTACGGCTATCAGAGCCGGGGCTACTATGCCTCGCTGCTGGCCAGTTCGCGCGGCCACAGGGTGATCCCTACGGTCGAGACCATGATCGATCTGTCGGAACGCAAGCTCTACGAAAACGCGTTGCCGGAGCTGGAACTGGCGCTGAACAAATCCCGCAAGGACCTCGGCGGGAAGTTTCCCGAAAAGGCCACCTTCTTCTTCGGCATCGGCCCGTCAAAGGCCTGGGACCGCTTCGCCAAGCTCCTGTTCGATTGGTTCCGCGCGCCGGCGCTAGAAGTGTCGATCAAGGATCACCACGAATGGGCGACGATCCACAAGATCGGTTTCCTGCCGCTGGCACGCATGAGCGCCGAGGAAAAGCCGCGCTTCCTGGCGAGCCTTGCCACCTACACGAACCGCGAATGGCGCGATGGCAAAGCGCGCGTTCCGGCGCGCTACACCTTCGCCACGCTGGTGGACCCGCACGAGCAATTGCCGCCGTCGAGCATCAGTTCACTTCGCTACTGGGCTAAGATCGCCGAGAAAATGGGAGTCGAAGTCGAGCCGATCACGCGCAAGGACCTTGCCAAGCTCGCCAATTACGATGCGCTGTTCATCCGCGAGACGACGTCGATCTCGAACCACACCTATCGCTTTGCCCGTCGCGCACAGCAGGAAGGCATGCCGGTGATCGACGATCCGCTGTCGATGATCCGCTGCACCAACAAGGTCTATCTCAACGAGCTGATGACCTTCAACAAGGTCCCTGTGCCGCCGACGGTTATGATCGCAAGCCCGGCCGACTTTCAGCTGGCAGCCGACACGCTGGGCTTTCCGCTGGTGCTGAAGATCCCCGACAGCTCGTTTTCGCGTGGTGTGAAGAAGGCGACGAATTTCGAGGAGTTGAAAGCGCTGGCCACGGCCTGGATGGAAGAGTCCGATCTGCTGATCGCCCAGAAATACATGCCGACGCAGTATGACTGGCGCATCGGCGTGCTTGGCGGTCAACCGCTGTTTGCGGTGCATTACCTCATGGCCAAGAAGCATTGGCAGATCGTCAATCACGACGGTGGCGGCAAGCCGGTGGAAGGCGGCATCAAGACGTTCACGCTGAAGGACGCGCCTGCCCATGTGGTCGAGACGGCTGTGCGGGCGGCACGCTGCATCGGCGACGGGCTCTATGGCGTCGACCTCAAGGAAACCAAGGACGGCGTCTTCGTCATCGAGGTCAACGATAACCCAAATCTCGACCACGGCATCGAGGATTCCGGGGAGAAGGACGAGGTCTGGACCCGGCTGACCCAGTGGTTCCTCGACCGGCTGGAGCGCTAAGCTACACGGCGTGCTCGTTCGATCGCCTCGAAGCGGTCGAGGAAGGCATTCTGGACTGCCTTTGCAGGTCGACACGCGAGATCGAATGCTTCAGCCGAAATCCCGCGCGGACGGCCGAAGAATTTCGTCGCTTCCTGCACGGTGAAGCCCGCAAGCCGCGTCGCCTCGAAATAGGCGGCCACCTGATCGGCTCGCTTGATCTCCTTCTTCAGCCTTTCGCTGATGTCTGGAGGAAGAGAAAAGCGGATGTGGATGGCGCGCTGGAGCCGCAGTTCGACCTGCTTGTAGCCGCCGCCGACCACGGACTTGAACGGCGAGATCATGTCGCCGATCACATATTCGGGTGCGTCGTGCAGCAGGGCAGCTAGCTGTTCGTCGGGATTGTCGTTCTTCGCTTGCGCCGAAAAGATCGCCTCCACCAGCAGCGAATGTTGCGCCACCGAAAAGGCGTTGTCGCCTTCGGTCTGGCCGTTCCAGCGTGCCACGCGCGCCAGACCGTGCGCGATGTCGGAAATCTCGACGTCGAGAGGAGAGGGATCGAGCAGGTCGAGCCGGCGGCCCGAAAGCATGCGCTGCCACGCGCGCGGCGGCGCGCCGACCTTGTCCCCCATCACGCCTCCTCCGCGCCGGCGGTTTGCTGCGGGAAGGTGAATTTCGCCCAGGTGGGGATGGAGAGCGAAAGCGGCACATCGGCGGCGGTGATCACGACGCCGCCGTCGAGCGCGTCCTTCACGCGGTCGATGCGGACAATCGCCAGACCTTTCGTGCCGGACACGGAGCCCAATGCGCCGATGCTCCGGCCATTGGCAAGAATCTCCGTGCCGGATGCAGGCAGGGGCGCCTCTGCCGAAACCAGAAGCACGCGGCGACGTGCGGTGCCGCGATGATGCATGCGCGAGACGACTTCCTGGCCGACATAGCATCCTTTGCCGAAGCCCACGCCGCCGGTTTCGTCGAGCAGAACGTCATGCGGGAAGGCGTCGCTGAGCGCGTAGTCGCTGCCGCTTTCCGCGACCCCGTTGGCAATGCGGTAGGCATGCCAGGCGCTCACCTCGTCCGATGCCGAGAGCGCCGAGCCATAGATTCGGAATGCTGCTGCAGGCGACTTGAAACGCGCGTCGCGCAGCACAATTGATTCATCGCTCGAAGCATTTGAATCGGAAGCTGAACCAGGTGAATCAGAATCCCACGATGCGGCCACAAGCATCTGTTCCTGCTTGGAAATTGCCACCTTGGCGCGCAGCTTGTAGAGTGTCAGGCGACGAAGAAAATCGTCGGCGACATCGGCCCGGCAATCGAGCCGGAACCCGCCCGAACCATCGCGCGAGATCAGGAAGTCGAACAGAATCTTTCCCTGCGGCGCCAGCAGCGCGCCGGGCTTGGCCTCACCTTCGGCAAGAGCATCGAGGTCGGTCGTCAGAATGTTCTGCAGGAAATGTTCCGCCTCCGCGCCGGTCACAGAAATGATGATGCGGTCGGAAAGCAGGGCAGAGTGCATGGCGGAACCTGACTTGAAAATCGGCTGGCCATTACGTAAGCCCCAGGCAACTCAGGAGCAAGGTGGCAAATGACAACGACGTTCGACCTCATCCTCAAGGGCGGCACGGTCGTCAACCACGATGGCACTGCTTTGCGCGACGTCGGCGTGCGTGACGGTCGCATCGCGGCGATCGGCGATCTGCGCCAGGCATCGGCGGGAGAAACCATCGAATGCCGCGGCCTGCACATCCTGCCGGGCGTGGTCGACAGCCAGGTGCATTTCCGCGAGCCGGGCCTAGAGCACAAGGAAGACCTCGAAACCGGCTCGCGCGCGGCCGTGCTGGGCGGCGTCACAGCCGTGTTCGAAATGCCCAACACCAACCCGCTGACCACAAGCGAGGAAGCGCTGGCCGACAAGGTCGCCCGCGCCACCAACCGGATGCATTGCGATTTCGCCTTCTGGGTGGGCGGCACGCGCGAAAACGCCAAGGATGTGGCCGAACTCGAGCGCCTGCCGGGTGCCGCCGGCATCAAGGTATTCATGGGCTCGTCGACCGGCAACCTGCTGGTCGAGGATGACGAGGGCGTTCGCTCGATCCTGAAGAACACGCGCCGCCGCGCGGCCTTCCACTCGGAAGACGAGTTCCGCATGCGCGAGCGCCTCGGCGAGCGCATCGAGGGCGACCCATCCTCCCATCCGGTCTGGCGCGACGAGATCGCGGCGCTGCAATGCACCGAGCGCCTCGTTCGCATTGCGCAGGAGACACGGGCGCGCATCCATGTGCTGCATATCTCGACGGCCGAGGAGATCGATTTCCTCGAACACCACAAAGACGTAGCAAGCTGCGAGGCGACGCCTCATCACCTGACGCTGTCGTCGGAGGACTACGCTACGCTCGGCACGTTGATCCAGATGAACCCGCCGGTGCGCGACGCCCGCCACCGCGATGGCGTCTGGCGCGGCATCAGCCAGGGCATCGTCGATGTTCTGGGCTCCGACCACGCGCCGCATACATTGGCCGAGAAGGCAAAGCCCTATCCGGCATCGCCTTCCGGAATAACTGGGGTGCAGACGCTGGTGCCGATCATGCTCGACCACGTCAATGCCGGCAAGCTGACCCTCGAACGGTTTGTGGACCTCAGCAGCCATGGGCCGCAGCGGCTCTTCGGCATGGCGCGCAAGGGTCGCATCGCCGCCGGCTACGACGCCGATTTCACCATCGTTGACATGAAACGCCACGAGACCATCACCAACGAGCAGGCCGGCTCGAAGGCCGGCTGGACGCCCTATGACGGGCGAGAGGTCAAGGGCTGGCCGGTCGGCACCATCATTCGCGGCAAGCAGGTGATGTGGGAAGGCGAAATCGTTTCGCCGGGGAAGGGGCAGCCGGTGGTCTTCTCTGAAGCGCTGCCGGTCTGACCGGGGGGCTCGGGCAAGAGCCATTCCTACAGCCCGAAAACGAAATCGCCCGCCAAAGCAGATGCTTAGCGGGCGATTTTGATTCAGCTCGAAATGTCGAAGCGCGTCGCCGTCTCACTCGCCGGCGACGAAGAACGCCCACTTGCCTTGCGGCGTGATGCCGAGGCGATAGAAGTTGTACACGCCGTAGCTCTTCATGTCCTCGTAGTCGCCGGCGGTCACGATCTTGAACAGCTCCACGCGCTGGCGCGCCGAGAGCCTGTCCAGCGGCATCGCGAAGAAATAGGGCCAGGCATAGATCTCTTCCGGAGTGCCGGGATCGAGATGGACATAGCCTGCATTCAGCAGGTTCTCCATGATGGCCAGCACTTCCTCGCCGTTCTTGTCGCCCGACTGCTCCTTGAGGAAGGCGATCGGATCTTCATCGAGACCGGCGACCGACAGCTGGGTCGCGTCGTCGCCAGTGCCGATCAGCGCGCGCAGCTTTTCGATGTCGCCGGCGGCTGCCACGTCAAGCAGCTGCTGGCGCACGCGTTGCACCGGCTCGGGCAGCTTGCTGACGTCGTAGATGATTTCCGGCAGCGGCGCGTTGGGGTCTTCGGTGACATGGACCGAGCCGGGCGTCGCCTGTTCGGGCACTCCCTCGTCAGGATCGGGAGCTTCGGAGGGCGCCTTCTGGCTGTCCTGGGCCTGCGGCGCAGTTCCCTCGGCCGGGGCGGCCTTGTCGGGCGCAGGCGTCGTCGGCGCGGGCAGATCCTCTTGCTTGATCTCGCTCAGCGCGGCCGCCGGCAGCGTCGCGACCAGATAGGCGCCAGGCAGGGCGACGCCTGCCGTTGCCAACCAAAGAAAGGCCGCGAAACCTCTATTCCTGCGAGTTTGCGAGCTGCTCCGCGTCAGTGTCTGCATGTCCCATCCTCTCCACGGGCATCAGACTCGACACCCGGTCAGCGTCTTATACCGAAAAAGCGGGCTTGGGGATGTATCAATGTCGCAGACGGACAGGTTCAAACTCTCCGGCGATCACTTTTTCGCGCATCTCGTCAAGAAGCGCCAGCGCGGCGGCTTCGCCATGCGTCCGGAGGATTTCGCCGAAGGCCGTGGCAAGCGCGGTCTCGGCCAGGATATCGGTCTCGATGCCGGCGGAAAGGCCTTCGGCCCAGGCTTCGTTGTGGCATTCCACTGCGGTAAGGCGCTTTTCTTCCCGAACCAGCGCGTCGAGATCGCTGGTCGTGTGTTCCATACCCATCTTACACCCTTTCAAGTTGCGACCCGGCTTTCGGGCCAACTTGATCTTTCCCTTTAATGTCCCGTTAACAAACCTAGCACATCGAAGCCGTCACATACGACTGGCATTGTGTGAAAAGTTAACAGGCCGTTAATTCCCGTAGCGGCCGGTGACTTCACGCGTCAGCGACTCGCCTTCCTTCATGTAGCGCTGGATCGCCTCGGAGGCCGAGGCGGTGCACTTGGTGTATGTTCCCTCGAACGACCGGTAGCCGCGATTGAAGCTGGCGATGAACTTGGCACGCCGAGCAGCATCGGGCTTTTCGGAGTCGAGCAGCTTCTGCATTTCGTCACGCCACTGATTGCTCGTTTCGCCGCACAGATTGCGCAGGAAATGCAACGACCCGAGAATCTCCGACAGCCGTACCAGATTGCCTTCGAACGGAGCATCGACCGCGCGCGACGGCGTCGTTGCCGCCAAGCCGGTGGCAAGGAATGCGGCGAAGAACAGCAGAGCACGGCGCATGATGTTTTTGTGGCGAAACAATTTGTCAGCCGCAAGGCACGGCGATCACAATTCCCAGTTTATCCGCGCCCAAGCAGTTCGCGCGACACCTCCATAACCGAAGGCGTGACGGGCAGGGCATCCATTTCGGCGAGGGAGAAGAAGCCCGCCTCGTCGGCATCGCTGTCTGCACGCGGATCGCCGCCGCAATCCTGTCCGCAAAACACCTGCAAGCGGTAGGTGATTTCCCGACCGTCGCGCTCGGCATTGATCATGTAAGCGCGCAGCGGCGCGATATGCCCGGCTTCGAGCCCCGTTTCCTCGAGCAGTTCCCGTCGTGCAGCCTGTTCTTCGGTCTCGCCGGGTTCGACCCGCCCACCGGGAAAGGCATAGTGCCCGCGTGACGGCGCCTGCCCACGCTTGACCAGAAGAATGCGATCGCCCCGCATCAGGGCAACCGATACCGCCGGGATGGTCTGTCGTGAGGACATGGTCTGCTTCCTGGCCCGATTGGCTGGGGATGGGCCGCCTGGCTCAACCGATACAGGTTGCCGCGCGTGATTTCCACCGCCACATTGCACCCAGGATGAAATGGTAATTGCTCAGTAATGTGCGGACGTTTTGCGCTCACTGCCAGCCCCAAGGAGGTCGACGCGACATTTTCGTTGCCCGACCTCGAGGCGTTTCCGCCGCGCTACAACATCGCGCCGACGCAGCCGATCCTGATGGTGGTTGCAGGTGAGCCGCGCGAGCCGGGCTCCAACCTGCCGGATCGCCATTCGCTTCTGGTGCGCTGGGGGCTGATCCCGACCTGGGTGAAGGACACGCGGGAGTTTCCGCTGCTGATCAATGCGCGCTCGGAAACGGCGACCGAAAAGGCTTCCTTTCGCACCGCCATGCGCCATCGCCGAGCGCTGATCCCTGCGTCCGGCTTCTATGAATGGCGGCAGGTGGGCGGCAAGCGGACGCAAGCCTATTGGATTCGCCCCAAGCGCGGCGGCGTGATCGCCTTTGCCGGCCTGATGGAAACCTATGCCGAGCCGGGCGGCGCGGAGATGGACACCGGCGCGATCCTGACCACCAAAGCCAGCCGCGACATCGCCCACATCCATGACCGGATGCCGGTCGTGATTCACCAGCAGGATTTTTCACGCTGGCTGGATTGCCGCTCCCAGGAACCGCGCGAGGTGGCCGACCTGATGCGGCCCATGGAGCCCGACTTCTTCGAGCCCATTCCAGTTTCCGATCTCGTCAACAAGGTGGCCAATACCGGTCCGCGCATACAGGAGCGGGTTGGGGCACCGGAAGCGCCGGAGCCACCCAAGCCGGAGCGCAGGAAAACCAGCCCGGCCACGCAAGACCAGATGTCGCTCTTCTAGCTCCTCAGAAAAAGCTCCTCATGACTCCAGCTTTCCTCCCGGCCGCCCTGTCCGGCTTCCTTCTCGGCGCTTCGCTCATCATCGCAATCGGTGCGCAGAATGCCTTCATCCTGCGCCAGGGCCTGCTTAGGCAGCATGTCTTCATCCTGTGCCTGATCTGCGCTCTGTCTGACGCGGTGCTGATTGCGGCTGGCGTCGCGGGCCTGGGCACGCTGATCTCGCAATCGCCGATGCTCATCAACGTCGTGACGATCGGCGGCGCCATATTCCTGTTCAGCTATGCGGTCATCGCCTTCCGGCGCGCGATGAAGCCGGACGTGTTGAAGGCAGCCAATGCGGGCGAGGGCAGCCTGAAGGCGGCGGTCGCGGCGTGCCTCGCCTTCACCTTCCTCAACCCGCATGTCTATCTCGACACGGTCGTGCTTCTGGGATCGCTCTCGGCACGCTTCGACGGGCCGGACCGCGTGGCCTATGGGCTCGGCGCGGCGCTGGCTTCTTTCGTCTGGTTCTTCGGGCTGGGTTATGGCGCCCGCCTGCTGCAGCCGGTCTTCGCAAAGGAATCGGCTTGGCGCGTGCTGGATATTCTGATCGGCCTGGTGATGGCCGCTATCGGCGCCAGTCTATCAAGCCGTCTTTTTGGCTGAAGCAGGCTTCTTCTTCTTGGCCGCGAGCACCGCAGCCAAGACTGCGGCCGGGCCAATCGCGCGGTAATGGCTGGTCAGTGATGCATATTGAGCGCGGATACGTTCTGCTTCGCTCTTTGCCGCCGACATCGTTCTATTCCCCAAGGTAAGTTGCCGTACGAGACTCATGCTCTTGCTTTGGGACGAAATCGTGACGTCTTCCCCTTGGCGGGCGGGTCATACGATCTCGGTTCCTTCATGTTTAATAAACTCTTACGGAACTTCCCAGCGGCTGCAAGGCGACCGTTTTCAGCAAAGTTGCGACTTGACGCCGAAAACGCCCAAGGCGATAAAGCTTGCCATGAAAACGTCTTTCGCCATTTGCGGCATTTGCATTATTGGCTAGCGCACGCGCTGGTCTGGACGTTTTCGCCTCTTCTCTCGACAGGTCAAACGCCCCGGCCAGCAGGCTGGAGCTTCATCGCGTCTGCCGGCTTGCGGTGGATTGCCGAACGGACTGGGAATTTGAATGTCGAACGGATTTAAGGGCTTGCGGCTCCACAACACGCTGACGCGCACGAAGGAAGACTTCGTGCCGATCGATCCCGACAATGTGCGCATGTATGTCTGCGGCCCGACCGTCTACGACTTCGCCCATATCGGCAATGCGCGGCCGGTGATCGTCTTCGACGTGCTCAACCGGCTGCTGCGCCATCTCTACGGCGCCGATCACGTCACCTATGTCCGCAACATCACCGACGTTGACGACAAGATCAACGCGCGCGCCCTGCGCGACTTCCCCGACCTGCCGCTCAACGAAGCGATCGGCAAGGTGACAAAGAAGACCGCCGACCAGTTCCACAAAGACGTAGCGGTCCTCGGCACGCTGCCGCCGACCTTCGAGCCGCGCGCGACCGAATTCGTGCAGCCGCGCGCCGATGGCAAGGCCGATATGATCGGCCTCATTCAACGTCTGATCGAGCGCGGCCATGCTTATGAAGCGGCTGGCGAAGTTTTGTTCGACACCGGCTCCATGCCCGACTACGGCCAGCTTTCCAAGCGCAACCTCGACGAACAGCAGGCCGGCGCCCGCATCGCTGTCGACGCGCACAAGAAGAACCCCGGCGACTTCGTGCTGTGGAAGCTCTCCTCGCCCGAGGAGCCGGGCTGGGACAGCCCGTGGGGCAGGGGGCGGCCCGGCTGGCACATCGAGTGCTCGGCCATGAGCGCGGCCTATCTCGGCGAGGTGTTCGACATCCATGGCGGCGGGCTCGACCTGATCTTCCCGCACCACGAGAACGAGATTGCCCAGTCGCGTTGCGCCCACGGCACCGATGTCATGGCCAATTACTGGCTGCACAACGGCTTCCTGCAGGTCGAAGGCCGCAAGATGTCGAAGAGCGAGGGCAACTTCGTCACCATCAACGAGTTGCTGGAGACGGAAAAATTCGGCGGCCGCAAATGGCCGGGCGATGTGCTGCGCCTTGCCATGCTGATGACGCACTATCGCGAACCGATCGACTTTTCCGTGCGCAAGCTGGAAGAGGCCGAAAACACGCTGCGCAAGTGGAAGCGCGCTGCCGACATGGCTCCGAGCGAGGCGGCGCCGGTTCCGGCCGGCATCGTCGAAGCGCTGTCCGACGATCTCGCCACCAGCGGCGCCTTCCAGCTCATGTCGCATCTGGCCGGCCAGGCGGCCGGCGATGATGATGCGCAGGCAGCCGCCGCGCTCAAATCGGCAATGCAGTTCCTCGGCTTCGAGCTGCAGGCGGCTGACGTTGACGAGGACGCCATCGCCAAGGCCATCGCGGAGCGGCTTGCGCTGATCGCCGCGAAGGACTGGGCTTCGGCCGATCGCATCCGCGCCGAGCTTCTGGAGCAGGGCGTGCAGCTGAAGGACGGCAAGGACCCCGCCACCGGCGAACGTGTGACCACATGGGAGGTGAAACGATGATCGACCACCTTGGCATAACCGTAAGCGATTTCGACGCATCGAAGGCATTTTACGACAAGGCGATGGCGCCGCTTGGCGCTTCGCTTCTGATGATGGTGCCGGCCGAATATACCGGCGGCGTGAAAGTCGGCGGCTATGGCCGCGATCGGCCCGCCTTCTGGCTGCGAGAGGGCGACAAGCCGGGACATCATCAGCACATAGCATTCACGGCGCGTTCGCGTGCCGAAGTGGATGGCTTCTACGAGGCGGCGATCGCGGCCGGCGGCAAGGACAACGGTGCGCCGGGCCTGCGCCCGCACTATCATCCGAACTATTATGGCGCCTTCGTCTTCGACCCCGACGGCAACAATATCGAAGCCGTCTGTCACGCGCCCGAATAGCGGAGTGGTGCGATGAGCCTCGACAACAAGCCCATCTATACCGGCGGCTGCCAGTGCGGGGCTGTGCGCTTCAGGGTAGAGGGCGCGCTGGGCAACGCTTCGGTTTGCCACTGCCGCATGTGCCAGAAGGCGAGCGGCGGTTTCTACGCTCCGCTTGTCTCGGTACGCGGCGCCAGTCTCGAATGGACGCGCGGCGAGCCGAGCAAGTTCCGTTCGTCCAATCATGTAGAGCGCGGCTTTTGCAGCAACTGCGGCACGCCGCTCACCTATGAGGCGCCTGACGGCGTGGCCCTTATGATCGGTACCTTCGATGATCCGGAGGAAATCGCGCCGGTCATCCAGTGGGGCGTCGAGGCCAAGCTGCCTTATGTCGACAACGTACCGAACCTGCCGGGCGTAGCGACCATGGACGACCCGGAGGCAGCAGAGTTCCTCGCGACGCTCGTTTCCTACCAGCACCCCGACTACGACACCGAAACCTGGCCGCCGGAGGAGCGTCGATGACTGGCCACGCCGAAGCCTTCACAGGCGGTTGTCAATGCGGCGCGGTCCGTTTCCGTGCAGCCGGTCTCGGCCGTGCCTCGATCTGCCATTGCCGCATGTGCCAGAAGGCCTTCGGCTCGTTTTTTGGACCGCTGGTGACGGTTAAGGGGCTGGAATGGACGCGTGGCGAGCCGAAGCGCTTCGCCAGTTCGAACGCCGCGCAACGCGGTTTTTGTGGCGACTGCGGCACGCCGCTGACCTACGAATATGAAAGCGGTATCGACGTCGCCATCGGCGCGCTCGACGATCCGGAGCTGGCCGCACCCACCGTGCAGCTCAATCCGAATGACAAGCTTTCCTTCTTCGGGCATCTCCATGTGCTGCCCGGGCGCCCTGAGGTCGAACAGGCCGGCGCGGATGCCTTTCTGGGATCGGTGGTCAGCCGCCAGCACCCCGATCACGACACGCAGTCCTGGCAAGCAGCCGTGACCAGCCGCAACGACGACCATTGAAAGAGAGCCAACCGAAATGACCGAAACCCTTCGCACGCTCTACCCGGAAATCGAGCCCTTCGACAGCGGCATGCTCGATGTCGGCGATGGCCACCAGATCTATTGGGAGCGTTCGGGCACCAAGGGCGCGAAGCCCGCGGTGTTCCTGCACGGTGGGCCGGGCGGCGGCATTTCGCCAAAACACCGCCGGCAGTTCGATCCAAAACTCTATGACGTGATCCTGTTCGATCAGCGCGGCTGCGGGCACTCGATGCCGCATGCTGAACTCGAGGCCAACACCACTTGGCACCTCGTCGCCGACATCGAGCGCCTGCGCAAGATGGCCGGCTTCGACAAATGGCTGGTGTTCGGCGGCTCCTGGGGTTCGACGCTGGCGCTCGCCTATGCCGAGACCCATCCCGAGCATGTCAGCGAGCTGGTGCTGCGCGGCATCTTCACGCTGCGCAAGAGCGAGGTCGACTGGTACTATCAGCACGGCGCGTCGCTGATGTTCCCCGAGAAGTGGGACCGCTTCATCGCGCAGATCCCGGAGCAGGAGCGGGACAATTTCGTCCATGCCTATCGCGCCCGCCTGACCAGCGACGACCGCGCCACGCGCATTGCCGCCGCCAAGGCCTGGAGCATCTGGGAAGGCGAGACGATCACGCTGCTGCCGGAGCCCGAAACCAGCAACAAGTTCGGTGACGATGAGTTCGCGCTGGCCTTTGCCCGCATCGAGAACCACTACTTCGTCCATGGCGGCTGGATGGAGGAGGGCCAGCTCATCCGCGACGCCGGCAAGCTGAAGGGCATTCCGGGCGTCATCGTGCAGGGCCGTTACGACATGGCCTGTCCGCCGGCGACGGCCTGGGAGCTGCACAAGGCCTGGCCCGAGGCCGAGTATCACCTGATCGAAGGGGCGGGGCACGCCTATTCGGAGCCGGGCATTCTCGACCGGCTCATTCGCGCCACCGACGCCTATGCCGGAAAGCGCTGACCCCAATTCCTGAATGCCGCCCGGTTCGCGGGCGGAAAGACGAAAGCATGGATTCCATGACCAAAGAACGCATCTACCTCTACGACACGACACTGCGCGACGGCCAGCAGACGCCCGGCATCGACTTTTCGGTCGAGGACAAGATTGCGATTAGCGCCATGCTCGATGCTTTCGGCCTCGACTATGTCGAAGGCGGGTATCCGGGTGCCAACCCCACCGACACCGCCTTCTTCACCGAAAAGCGCACGGCGCGTGCCAGGTTCACTGCCTTCGGCATGACCAAGCGCGCCGGCGTCTCGGCATCCAACGACCCGGGGCTGACAGCACTTTTGCAGGCGAAGTCGGACACGATCTGCTTCGTTGCCAAGAGCTGGGATTATCACGTGCGCGTGGCGCTCGGCTGCACCAACGAGGAAAACCTGGCCTCAATCTCCGCGTCGGTCGACGCCGCCCGCGCGGCCGGTCGCGAGGCGATGGTCGACTGCGAACACTTCTTCGACGGCTTCAAGGCCAATGCCGATTACGCCTTGGCCTGCGCGCGCACCGCGCTCGAAGCCGGTGCCCGCTGGGTGGTGCTGTGCGACACCAATGGCGGCACGCAGCCGGTGGAGGTACGCGAGATCGTCGGCAAGGTCATCGCCGCCGGCATCCCAGGCGCAAATCTTGGCATCCACGCCCATGACGACACGGGGCAGGCGGTGGCCAATTCGCTCGCGGCCGTGGACGCTGGCGTGCGCCAGATCCAGGGCACGCTCAACGGCATCGGCGAACGCTGCGGCAATGCCAACCTTGTCACGCTGATCCCCACGCTCGTGCTCAAGCCGGCCTTCGCCGAACGCTTCGAGACGGGCATCTCGGCCGAGGCGCTGGAGGGTATCTCGCGACTGTCGCGCAATTTCGACGAGCTGCTCAACCGGGCGCCCGACGCGCAGGCGCCCTATGTCGGCGCTTCCGCATTCGCGACCAAGGCCGGCATCCATGCTTCGGCGCTCATCAAGGAGCCGCAGACCTACGAGCACGTGCCGCCCGAAACGGTCGGCAACCGCCGCAAGGTCATGGTGTCGGACCAGGGCGGCAAGGCCAATTTCATCGCGGAGCTCAAGCGGCGCGGCATCGACGTGCCGAAGGACGACAACCGCCTCGACGCGCTGATCGCCGTGGTCAAGGAGCGCGAAGCCGAGGGCTATGCCTATGAGGGTGCCGACGCCAGCTTCGAACTGCTCGCGCGCCGCTTCCTGCACACCGTGCCGGAATTCTTCCGCGTCAACAGCTTCCGCTGCATGGTCGAGCGCCGCTACGACGCCAATGGCGCGCTGAAGACCGTGTCCGAGGCGATCGTGAAGGTCAGCGTCGACGGCGAGGAGAAGATGTCGGTCGCCGAAGGCCACGGCCCGGTCAACGCGCTGGATATCGCGCTGCGCAAGGACCTCGGCAAGTTCCAGAACGAAATAGCCGACCTTGAACTGGCCGATTACAAGGTGCGTATCCTCAATGGCGGCACCGAGGCCATCACCCGCGTGCTGATCGAGTCGCTCGATGCGACCGGCGCGCGCTGGTCGACGGTCGGCGTTTCCGACAACATCATAGACGCCTCGTTCCAGGCGCTGATGGATTCGATCATCTACAAGCTGATGAAGAACCGCGAGATGGCAGGGCTGGTCGCAGCAGAATAACCACTCTGGCATAAACGAAAATCAACGATACATCAGAACTTTGCGGTGGTTTCCGGCGGCGAACCGGAGCATAGGTGCCCCATGACATCTGACACCCATGCCTCCGACGCTGCGGCATCTCGCGGCTTTCTGTTTGCGCTTTCGGCCTATCTGCTCTGGGGCGCGCTACCGCTTTTCATGAAGGCGGTCGCGCATATCCCGGCGATTGAGGTGGTGGCCCATCGTATCGTGTGGTCGGTCCCGGTCGCGGGGCTGACCTTGGTGGCGCTCGGTCGCACGGCGGATGTGAAAGTTGCGCTTCGTTCGCCACGCACGGTCTTGATGGCTGCGGTCACCGCCGCCTTCATCACCTGCAACTGGAGCATCTACGTCTGGGCGATCGCTGCCGACCGGACCGTGGAGACGGCGCTCGGTTACTACATCAATCCGCTGGTGAGCGTGTTGATGGGGGCCGCGCTGCTCGGCGAACAGCTCAATCGGTTTCAGCTTGCGGCCATAGCCTTGGCCGCGGTTGCCGTACTCGTCCTGGCACTGGATGCCGGCGGCATTCCCTGGGTGTCGTTGGCGCTGGCCATCACCTTTGCGATCTACGGCTTCCTGCGCAAGACGTTGCCGATCGGGCCGAGCCAGGGCTTCTTCCTCGAGGTGATGATCCTTGCCCTGCCGGCGTTGGGCTACATCATCTGGCTGCAAGTGCACGGCGAAGGGCATTTTGTCCTCTCCAATCCAGGCGACATCGGCCTTCTTCTGGCCTGCGGTCCGGTCACGGCCGTGCCGTTGCTGCTCTACGCCTTCGGTGCCAAGCTGCTCAGGCTCTCCACTATTGGCCTGATGCAATACATCGCGCCGACCATCATCTTCCTGATTGCCGTGTTCGGATTCGGTGAGCCGTTCAGCGGCGTGCGCGTCGTCGCTTTCGTCCTCATCTGGACGGCACTGGCGATCTACACGTGGTCGATGTTCTTCCGGCGGGCCGAAGTTCAGCCGGGCCGGGCGTAGGCGCTGGTTTCAGGGAATATCGACAGTCAGAGCTTGTCGATCAGCGTCTGCACACCGGTCGTCGGCGCGTCGACAGCCGCGCCTTCGGCCAGGATCGCGGCAACCACCGCCTCGATGCGGTCGACGACCAGCGGCTGCACCAGATGCCCGGTGTGGACAAAACCTTCGGCGCGCATGTGATCCAGAAGCGCCAGCATCGGATTCCAGAAGCCGTCGACATTTGCAAAGACGATCGGCTTGCGATGATGCCCGAGCTGCGCCCAGGTCATGATCTCGACGATCTCCTCGACCGTGCCGATACCGCCCGGAAGCGCAACGAACGCGTCCGACTTCTCGAACATCAGATGCTTGCGCTGATGCATGTTGTCGGTCACGACCAGCTCGTCCAACCTGCCGAGTGCGACTTCGGTGGCCTCCTTGCTGATGAGGAAGCGCGGAATGATGCCGGAGACCTTGCCGCCGGCGCGCAGCACGCCTTCCGAAACCGCTCCCATGACGCCCTTGGTGCCGCCGCCATAGACGAGGCGTAGCCCTGCCTCCGCCAGCGATTTGCCCAGGATATGGCCGGCTTTCATATACGTGTCGCCACGGCCCGGAGAGGAACCGCAATAAACGCAGACTGATCGAATCGGATTCATAACGATGATTGGTGAATATCAATATCATAGCGGTCAAGACCCATTGCAGGGCTTTTTCTTGTAGCTATCGTAAAAACCGGCTAGAGGGGCTAGACGGCTAAGGGGCAGGGGAAATCATGGCACGTGGAATGAACCGGGCGTTGTTGTTCTTGGCAGGCGGCGTGGCCGCAGCGGCCATCACCGCCTATGTGATGGGAGCGCTTGATCCCTACATTGGGAAAAAGACCGAAGCCGCGGTCTCCTCGCCCGAAGCAACGGCGCCGCAACCCGAGGCGAAGGAAGCCAGACTGCCGGCCCAGCCGCAGGCTGAAACCGCCAAGGCGCCCGAAGCGACGGCTCCTGCTACCACCGAGCAACAGGCCGCAACCGAACCGACGCAAGCGCCTGCCGCTCAGACGGCGACGGCCGCCGGCGCCGAGGTGCAGGCCCCGTCATTCGACATCGTGCGTGCGGAAGGCGACGGCTCTCTCGTCATCGCAGGCAAGGCAGCGGCCAATGCCAAGGTGGAGATCATTCTGGGCGCCAAGGTCATCGGCAACGCGGTTGCCGGCCCCGAGGGAGACTTTGCCGTCGCCCTCGACGAGCCGCTGAAGCCGGGCGATCACCAGATCGTGCTGCGTTCGACCAGCCCCGACAACGTCGTGGCGACTTCGCCGGAGACTGCCGTCGTCTCGATCCCTGAGGACAAGAACGGGCAGGTTCTGGCGCTGGTCGAGCAGCCGGGCGCGCCCAGCAAGCTGATTTCCGTGCCGGAGCCGGAGGCAAAGTCGCAGGCCGAGCAGGCGCCCAACGCCTCCGAAGAGGCTGCCAAGCCGGCAGAAACCGCAGCCGCGACCGAACCGGCCGCCCAAAAACCTGGGCAGCAGGCTTCTGCCGAAACCGGGCAGCCGGCGGACCAGGCTGCGCCTGCTGCGGCGGCCACCGGCGCCGCCGTCAAAGTCGAGGCCGTCGAGATCGAAGGGCGCAAGGTGTTCGTCGCCGGCAGCGCCGATCCGGGCCGCAAGGTGCGCGTCTATGCCAACGACATTCTGCTGGGCGAAGTCGCTACTTCGCCCGGTGGCCGCTTCCTGATCGAAACCGAGCGCGACCTGCCGGTGGGCGACTACATCATCCGTGCCGACGCTCTCGAGCAGGACGGCGTGAAGGTCGCCGCTCGCGCTGCCGTTCCGTTCGAACGCGAAGCAGGCGAGGCGCAGGCAGCCGTGGCACCGGCAGCTGCCGAGCAGCCGGCTGCTGCTACGGAACCCGCCAAGGCAGCCCCGGCCACCGAAACCGCGGCAAGCGCCGAGCCGGCAAAGCCGGCCGGCTCGACCGAAGTCGCAGCAGCCGCGCCAGAAAAAATGTCGCCCAAGCTGCAGAATGTCGATGGCGCGGTCATCATCCGTCGCGGCGACTCGCTGTGGCGCATTTCGCGTCGCGTCTACGGTCTCGGCGTCCGCTATTCGACCATCTATCTCGCCAACCAGGACCAGATCCGCAATCCGGATCGCATCTGGCCTGGGCAGGTCTTCAAGGTTCCCGAAAAGACCCACGAAGGCGAGGCCGCCAACATGAAGGCCGTGGGAGAGCAGGCGACTACGCTCCCGCAGTAGGCCATTCCTCGAACTTGCCGAAATTGGCGCGCATGATCCTCTCATGCGCGCCAATTGCGCATTTGCATTCCATGAAGCTTGCTTATTCAGGTTTCATCGTATATCGACGATAAACGATGAATGCGCTCCATGATCCAATCGCCTCTTGCGCAGGTTCTGCCACAAAAAACATGGCGGCGCGGTTTGCGGCGCTTTCGCATCCGGCGCGCATCGAAATCCTGCGATATCTTTCGGGCAGCAATGCGTGCTGCTGCAAGGACGTGGTCGCGCGGCTAGACCTCGCGCAATCGACTGTATCCCAGCATCTTAAAATCCTGGTCGACGCCGGGCTGGTGCGCTTTTCGCCTGAAAAGCAGCGCTCGCGTTACGAGGTCGACCACGCCGCCCTTACGGCCTTTTCCCGCACGGTCGCCGGGCTGGTCGAACACTGCTGCGCAGGCGGCGAAGAACAAAATCCAAAGGCATGAAATTTTGGCCAACAAGACAGTTTCCGCCGATTCCGGCTTCACGCTGAATACCCTGCTCAACCTCTGGCCTTACATGTGGCCGGCCGATCGCGCCGACCTGAAGGCGCGGGTGGTGTGGGCGACGGTCTATCTCGTTGCGGCAAAGTTCATTCTCATTGCCGTGCCCTATTTCTTCAAATGGGCGACCAACGCGCTTGCCGGCGGCGACCATGGGCTGACCCCGCCGCTGCCGGATTTCCTGCTTGCGCCGGTCATGCTGGTGCTTGCCTACAATGTGGTGAAGATCGTCCAGCTCGGCTTCAACCAGCTGCGCGACGCGCTGTTTGCGCGTGTCGGGCAGTATGCGGTGCGCCAGCTCGCCTACAAGACCTTCGTGCATATGCACAGCCTGTCGCTGCGCTTCCATCTGGAGCGACGCACCGGCGGCCTGTCGCGCATCATCGAGCGCGGCACCAAGGGCATCGAGACGATCGTCCGCTTCACGATCCTGAACACGGTTCCGACCGTGCTGGAGTTTGCGCTGACGGCGATCATCTTCGCCGTCGCCTATGGCTGGCTCTACGTCCTGGTCGTGGCCGTGACGGTTGCCCTCTACACATGGTTCACGGTGTGGGCCAGCGACTGGCGCATCGGCATCCGCCGCGACATGAACAACTCCGACACCGACGCCAACACCAAGGCGATCGACTCGCTGCTGAACTTCGAAACCGTCAAATATTTCAACAATGAGCGCATGGAGGCCGAGCGCTTCGACCGCTCCATGGCGCGCTACGAAACCGCTGCGACCCGGATATGGACTTCGCTCGGCTGGCTGAACTTTGGCCAGGGCGTCATCTTCGGTGCCGGCATGGCCATAGCCATGTGGATGTCGGCGCGTGAGGTGATGGCCGGCACGCAGACCATCGGCGACTTCGTCTTCATCAACGCGATGCTGATGCAGCTTTCGGTGCCGCTCAACTTCATCGGCTTCATCTATCGCGAAATCCGCCAGGGCCTCACCGACATCGAACAGATGTTCGACCTGCTCGACGTGGAGCAGGAGGTCGTCGACAAGCCCGATGCCGGCAGGCTGCTGGTCGCGGACGGCAAGGTCGAGTTCCGCGACGTGCATTTCGCCTACGATCCGGCCCGGCCGATCCTCAAGGGCGTCAGCTTCGAGGTCCCGGCCGGGCGTACCGTGGCCATCGTCGGTCCCTCGGGTGCGGGCAAGTCGACCATCTCGCGGCTGCTGTTCCGCTTCTATGACGTGCAGAGCGGCTCGATCCTGATCGACGGGCAGGACGTTCGCGATGTGACGCAAGAGAGCCTGCGGGCCGAGATCGGCATGGTTCCCCAAGACACCGTGCTGTTCAACGACACCATCGCCTACAATATTCGCTACGGCCGCCCCGACGCGACCGATGAGGAGGTCAGGCGCGCAGCCGAACTGGCGCAGATCGGCGGTTTCATCGAGCATCTGCCCGGCGGCTACAAGGCCATGGTGGGCGAGCGCGGGCTGAAGCTGTCGGGCGGCGAAAAGCAGCGCGTGGCAATCGCCCGCACAATCCTCAAGGCGCCGCCGATCCTGATGCTGGACGAGGCGACCTCGGCTCTGGACACCCATACCGAGCAGGAAATCCAGGCTGCGCTCGATCTCGTCAGCCGCGGACGCACCACCATCGTCATCGCCCACCGGCTCTCGACCGTGATTTCGGCCGACGAGATCATTGTGCTGAAGGAAGGTCAGATCGCCGAGCGTGGAACGCACGCCTCGCTTCTGCGTCGCGATGGGCTCTATGCCTCCATGTGGGCGCGCCAGCGCGAGGCCACCGAGGCCGAGGAGCGGCTGCGGATTGCCCGCGAAGCCGACGAAATGGGCGTGGTCGTTCGCCGGCGAACGGAAGAGGTCTGAGGCAAGGCATTGGCTTTTCGTCAATGTCGCGTTGCGGCGGGCCGCAGTTTCCGGTAAGCAAACCGGCATTTCCAGTGGAGATGCACCAGCCCGATGAGCCTCGTCGACACCGTCAAGAACGTCTTCGTGCCCGTGCATCGCGAGGGTTATCCCTTCGTCGGTGCCTTTGCGGCTGCGACCATCATCCTGGGCTTCTTCTCGATCAACCTGTTCTGGGTCGGTCTGATTCTCACGGCCTGGTGCGCCTACTTCTTCCGCGACCCGCAGCGCGTGACCCCCGTCGACGACCGGCTCGTCATCAGCCCGGCCGATGGCGTCGTCTCCGCCGTGGGGCCTGCGGTGCCGCCGCGCGAACTGGGGCTCGGCTCCGAGGAAATGACGCGCATCTCCGTGTTCATGAACGTCTTTTCCTGCCACGTGAACCGCTCGCCGGTGCGCGGGCGCATCACGCGGATCGAGCACCGGCCCGGAAAGTTCCTCAATGCCGAGCTCGACAAGGCCAGCAGCGAGAACGAACGCAACGGCTTGGTCATCGAGAGCCCGAACGGCACCATCGCCGTCGTGCAGATCGCCGGCCTTGTGGCCCGCCGCATCGTTTGCTGGGCCGAGACCGAGGGCAATATTTCGGTCGGTGAGCGCTTCGGCCTGATCCGCTTCGGCTCGCGCGTCGACGTTTTCCTGCCGCCCGAGGCCACGCCGCGCGTCGCGGTCGGGCAGACGGCCGTTGCGGGCGAGACCGTGCTCGCCGAATTCGGCGGCTCGGCCGCCACCCCTCTGGTCCGGATCTCGTAACCCGTGCCGGCGCCCTTTCAGCACTTCGAACCGCATGGGCATGGTGGCCCGCGCATCCGCGAAATTCCGCTGCGCATGATCATGCCCAACCTGATCACGGTTCTGGCGATCTGTGCGGGGCTGTCGGGCATCCGGCTGGCCTTCGAGATGCGCTTCGAAACCGCCGTGGTCATGGTGCTGATCGCCGCTTTCCTCGACGGCATCGATGGGCGCATCGCGCGCGCCCTCAAGGCGACCTCGAAATTCGGCGCGCAGATGGACTCGCTGGCCGACATCGTCAATTTCGGCGTTGCGCCCGCGCTCGTGCTCTACGCCTTCCTCCTCGACCGCGCCGGGTCTCCGGGCTGGATCGCGGCCTTGCTGTTCGCGATTGCCTGCGGCCTCAGGCTGGCGCGTTTCAACGTGCTCGACGAGGAGCAGAACCGCTCTTCCTGGCAGTCCGAATATTTCGTCGGCGTGCCGGCCCCGGCCGGTGCGGTTGTGGTGATGCTGCCGATCTATCTGGTGTTCATCGGCGCCGTGGTGCCGGACCGCACTTTCGGCTTCATCAGCTCCGGCTTCACCGTGCTCGTCGCCCTTCTGCTGGTCAGCCGCCTGCCGGTCTATTCCGGCAAGAAGGTGCGCATCCCCGGCGACAAGGTGCTGCCGCTGATCCTTGGCGTGGCGCTGTTCGTGCTGCTGCTGGTCACCTATCCGTGGCAGACGCTGTCCGTGTCGGCGATCGCCTATCTGGTCTTCCTGCCGCTCAGCGCGCGGGCCTACTCGCGCCGCGCGCGTCTGGAGGCCGAAAAGGAAGCCGCGGCCGCGGAGCCGCCGGCAAAAGGCTGAGGCATCTTTCAAGCAGCGGCCTCGCCGCTGCCGAGTTGCTCGATCGCCAGCCGGCGAACGGCTCCGTAATCGATCTTCCCGGTACCGAGCCGCGGCAATTCCGCGGTCTTGATGATGTCGTGCGGGAGGATCAGCTCGCTCGCTTCGGAAGCCTTGGCAAACTGGCGCAGCTGTGACGCATCGGCCTCGCCGGCGGTGGTGACCAGAACGACCCGCTCGCCGCGGCGCTTGTCGGGCACGGCGACTGCCGCATGCTGCTCTTCCGGCCACAGCGCATGCGCCAGGGCCTCCACCGCGCCCAGCGACACCATCTCGCCCGCGATCTTGGCGAAGCGCCGCGCCCGCCCGGCAATGGTGATGAACCCCTCGCGGTCGACCGTCACGATGTCGCCCGTGTCGTGCCAGCCTTCGCCGAGCGGCTGCAGCACGCCGGGGCTTTCGGGGTTGATGTAGCCGAGCATCAGGTTCGGCCCCTGAAGCTGCAACTGGCCGCCCTGGGCGATGCCTTCCACCGGCTCGAGCCGCATCTTCATGCCCGGCAGCAGCCGTCCGACAGTGCCGTCTCGGCTGTGCGTTGCGGTGTTGACCGACACCACCGGCGCCGCCTCGGTGAGCCCATAGCCTTCGATGATCTCGGCGCCGAAGCGGTCGCGCCAGACCTGCCTTGTGTCGGCCTTTACCGGCTCGGCTCCCGCCACGACGAAGCGCAGGCTGGAAAAGTCGTCGTTCTTGGCCGTGCGGGCGTAGCCCACGAGGAAGCTGTCGGTGCCGAACATGATGGTCGGCCGCAGCTTGGCCGCCACCTCCGGTATCTGCTTGTAGTGCAGCGGGGAGGGGTAGAGGTAAAGGCGCACGCCGGCGACGAGCGGGAGCACGATGCCGCCGGTCAGGCCGAAAGAATGGAAGGCCGGCAGCACGTTGAGCAGCAGGTCGTCCTTGCCGATCGAGATGCGCGCCTCGGCCTGCATGGCATTGGCGACCACGTTCCGGCCCGACAGCACCACCGCTTTCGGGCTGCCTTCGGTGCCGGAGGTGAACAGGATGATCGCTGGCTTGGACGCATCCTGCGCATGCACCGGCCAGCGCCAGAACAGTGCGGCGGCGATTCGGTCCATGATCGAAGCCTGCTTGAGAATGTCCTCGAGCCAGAGGATCCTGGCGCTGCCTTTCTCGGCTGCAGCGACGATGTCGTCGAGATTGGCCTTCTCGATGAATTTGCGAGACGAGACGATGATGCGGATCGGGGCGGTGCGGACGGCGGCCGTCACGGCGGCCGGGCCAGCGGTGTAGTTGATCATCGCCGCCACTCGGCTGCCAGAGGCAAGGCCCATCAGCGTCGCCACCAGCCCGTTGCTGTTGGGCAGCAGGACGCCGACCGCCTCGCCGGGCGCCGTCACCGAGGCGAGATGCAGGCCGAGCAGGCGCGCGCCGATGAAGAGCTTGCGATAGCTCAGCTTGCCGCTGATCGGGTCCTCCAGGATCGGATAGCTTGCGCCCGTACGCAAAGCCGCGTCGCGGACCGCGAGGAATAGCGACCGGCGTGGATCGCTTGCGCAGAACCGGGCCTCCGCGATCCGGTCGAACAGGGCATTCGACGCCCGCGCCGGCTGGGTGACATTGCGCGCCATCAGCTCTGAGATCGTGGCGGGTTCCATGGCGGCGATGGTCAGCCGCGGGAACCATTTGCGCGGAGCCTTTTCGCGCGGCGTCAGCGAGAAGGGCAGGTTGCGCGAACCGCCGATGAAGATCGGCACCACCTTCGCATCGGCACGATGTGCGATATGCGCCACGGCGCGGAACAGCCGGAAAGCCTTGACGTCTGGCTCGACCTCGTCGGGCAGGTAGACGGCGAGCCGGCCCTTGCCCTTGAGCACGCGCACCAGGCGGCGGCTGACGAAGACGTGCTCGGCGTTGAACACGATGGTGCGGGCGAGCTCCCGCCACGGCTCCAGCCAGTGCGAGCGGGCGGAGGCCTCGTCGAGAATGTGCAGCGTGTCTTCCGGCAGCAGCGACAGCATCAGCGCCGGATCGAGGCGCGACTGGTGCGGCACAACATAGACCACCGGCGCCTCCGCCTTGCGGGCGTCGCGCATGCGACTGTCATCGATGCGATAGGCAAGCTTCAGCGGCAGGTAGAGCAGCGCCTGATGGAGGGTGATTCCAAGGCGCACCTTCTGCCACAACGCGCCGGCCACATAGGCGGCGAGTATGCAAAGGGCTATGGTTCCGGTCAGGGTCATACCGCACTCCCGGCACGTGTCCTCGCACGGTTCTTCGCGACCGCTTCGACGGCGAAGGGTAGCCGAAGCTGCGTGAACGTCAACGCATTCGTAGTTGAGGGCCTTTTGGCGTGGGTTTTCGAGCGCGTCGGCGCACTTCATCCCGCCCTCGTGGTTCGAGGCTCCGTTGCGCTTCGCTGCACTTCGCACCTCACCATGAGGGCTACCGTTGTCACTCGCCTCCCTCATGCCGAGGGGAGGGCTGCTGTCGGCGCCCGCCTCCCTCTACAGAGTTGAGGGCTGTCGCTGCGCCAACCTCCCTCATTCTGAGGTGCTCGCCCGCAGGGTGAGCCTCGCCCTTCGACAGGCTCAGGGACGCACCCATTCATCGCCACGCCCGCTTTCGCGTCTGGCCATTGTCATCCTTCGACAAGCTCAGGATGAGGGAGCTTGGGAAGACGGGCGGTCGTCGGACGCGCTCGTTTAGGTAAATCTTGCGGCCCTTCGACCGCCCGTTCGATGCGCTTGCCTGGGTTTGTTCGCCTCCGCATTCGCGCGGCCAGCCACACCCTGGGCCCGGACTTGGGGATTCATCATCCAGCAGTGCGACCGTAGCACCACCAGCCCGGACATCGTCGCCCTCCACGTTCATCCGGTTCATGACCCGTGTTCCCGGTGAGGCCGATGGGAGGATTATGCGGGAGGCGCAAAAGGCGAGGATGAACGGTGCCAGAGATTCTTGAAACAGGATCTCTTTTCAATGAGTTGGCAGCGCTGATAGGCGAATTCTATCCCCCGTTTCGCCCCCTTGCCGCCCGGTCGAGCCAGGCGGCCGGCGCCAGCAAGGCCAGCCACTTCCGGTGCGCCCAAAGAAAAAGCCGGCTTGTGGCCGGCTGGAGGTAAAAGGGGGGACGGGCTAAGGGTTGGGCATGGGGGGACGAGCCCGTCCAAGGCTTTAAACGCCCGACCGGGAAGAAGGTTCCACACAAAATCGAATTTTTTTCGGGGGCTCAGGCCGAGCGCAAAGCGCGGGCCTGCAGCCAGTCGCGCCCGGCATGGGCGAGTACCGCCGAAAGAACCACCGCGCCGCCGATCAGGCTGGTCGCCGGCGGGAATTCCGCCAAGAAGATCCAGCCGAACAGCACAGCAAACGGCACTTCCGCCGAGCCGAGCAGGCCAGCCTCGGCAGCGGGGATGCGGCGCGCGCCTTCGGTCCACAGGATCGACGCCGCCGCAAAGGAGATGCCGAACACCACGAGAAGCACGGCATCGTGGCCGGATACGGCCAGCGGATCGGCGACGAACCAGGCGAGCGCGAACACGAGGAAGGCCGAGACGGCTCCTACCCACACGGCCGGCGTGTCGCGGAAGGTGCGGATGAGCACCATGTAGAGCGCGCTGGTGGCCGTCATGATGAGCGCAAGGCCGTCGCCGAAGGGGCGGCCGGTCCCGACGCCGGAAAACACCATGACGCCGACGCCGCCGAGCGACAGCACGGCTGCCAGCATGGTCTGGCTGCGAACGCGCTCACGGATGAACAGCCAGGCGAACAGCGCGGCCATGAAGGGTGCGGTGGCATAGATGATCGCGACATTGGCGACATAGGTGTTCTTGAAGGCAGAGATGAAGGCAAGGCTTGCCGCCGCGCCGACGACCGCCATCAGCCAGCCGCGCCAGCCCAGCCGCATGCTTTGCGAGCCGCGACGCCCCCGCTGCCAGAACACATAGGCGGTGATCAGCAGTGCGCCGACCAACCCGCGCCAGCAGGCGATGACCAGCGGCTCGGCATGGATCGACTTGGTGAGAACGCCAGCCAGCCCGAACACCGCCGCCGAGGCGGTGACGAGCACGATGCCGAGCAGGCGCTCGGCCGAATGGTCGATCTGTGCCGCCATCGTTCCTTCCGGTGGTTGCATGCGACGATCCTAGTGTAGCGATCCTGACAGGGTGCTGTCGGGATGGTCAGTCCTGCTTGCGGAAGCGCTCTCCGAGAATGATGACCACGCCCGCGAGGAAAATGAGCGTTGCGCCCATGAACACCTCGTGGCGCGGAACGTCGCCCCAGATCGCATAGCCGAAGATGAAGGCCCAGATCAGCGAAGTATATTCGAACGGCGCGATGACCGAGACGGGCGCGCGCTTCATGCCTTCGAACAGCGCAAACTGGCCTAGGCCGCCGACGGCGCCGAGGCCGATCAGCAGGAGCCATTCGTAGAGCATCGGCGTCTGCCACACGAAGATCAGCGGCACGCCGGCAATGACGAGGAAGAAGGCGTTGTTGAGTACGATCTGCACCATCGTGCTCTCGTGCAGCGCGATCTTGCGCATCAGAACGATGGCGAGTGCCCAGAGGCAGGCGGCAGCCAGCACCATGGCCACCGGCGCAGTGATGCCGAGCGTTGCCGGATCGCAGGCGACATAGACGCCGACGAAGCCGATGAGCACCGCCACCCAGCGCACCAGCGGCACCTTTTCGCCCAGGACGAAGATCGACAGCAGCGTGACGATGACCGGTGCCCCGAAATAGATCGTGGTCAGTTCGGCCAGCTGCAGATATTTCGCGGCGTTGTAGTAGCAGAGCCAGGCGCCGAGGATGAGGAAGCTGCGTAGCAGCATCGGCACGACGGCCGGCGAGCGGAACGATTCGACCACCAGCTTGCGGCCGCCGACGGCGAGCGCGCCTGCAAGAATGGTGGCGCTGCGGAAGAACAGGATCTGCCAGACGCTGAGGCCGGTGACCAAGAGCTTGATCGAGGCGTCCTGTGCCGAAAACAGGAAATAGGCGATGCCGGTGAAGAAGATGCCCGCGTAGATGCGTTCGCGCGTGTCGACAATAACGGCATTGGCCATGTGGCAGTCCTGAGGAATCGGCGTCTGCCCCACGCAGCGACGCTAGGTGAGCTATACGACCGCCGCGCGCAGCCGGGCTAAGCCAGACGGCTGGGAGCATTAGGACCAATGATCGTTGGATCGGGGAGCCCCTGCGGGACGCGAGCCGTCCGGCATGATAGGTTGGCGCAATTACGTAATCGGGAGATTGGCATGGACGCCGCGGAACTGAAGAGCTTGCAGACGCCCCTCAAGGACAGCTACCGGGAGGACGCTTCGCGGGCGCTGGTGACCTTGCGGGCCAAGGGCTCGATCGACGATCAGTCGATCGCATGCAAGGTGGAGACGGGCAGGGCGCTGGCGGTTGCCGGCCTGCACCCGGCGACGGGCGGCAGCGGGCTGGAGCTGTGCTCCGGCGACATGCTTTTGGAAGCGCTGGTGGCATGCGCCGGCGTGACGCTGAAGGCGGTGGCGACGGCGCTGGAGTTTCGGCTTGCGGACGCCCGGCTCGAGGCCGAAGGCGACCTCGATTTTCGCGGCACGCTGGGCGTGGCCAAGGATGCGCCGGTCGGCTTTCGCGCGATCCGGCTGAAGTTCGACCTCGATACCGACGAGCCGCAGGAGCGCATCGACACGCTGCTCAAGCTGACCGAGCGCTACTGCGTGGTGTTCCAGACGCTCAACACAAAGCCGGAACTATCGGTGACGGAGAGTCACGCCAAGGTTTGAACCTCGCCTTGTCAGTGCGTCCTTCGAGGCTCGCCCTACGGGCGAGCACCTCAGGATGAGGACCGTTGGCGCAGATCCTTGCCTAACCTCGGACACACCATTGAATGAGAAGCGTTGGCGCTGACCTCCCTCATCCTGAGGAGCGAGCGAAGCGAGCCTCGAAGGACGCACCAAACGGACGCTAGGCTTATTCCGGGCCGCGGTAGGAGACAAAACGTTCCTGCCATGCCTGGTAGAGCATTCCGGTCTCGCGCAGCGTCGGGCTGGCAAGCGGCAGGATTTTGGTGGCGATCTCGGCCGGCGTGGGCAGGTTGTCGGGGTTTTCGCCGGGCACGGCCAGAGCGCGCATGGCGGTGCGGGTCGGGCCGGGATCGACGCTGTTGACGCGCAGCGGCATGTTGCGGGTCTCGTCGGCCCAGGAGCGGCCCATCGCTTCGACGGCGGCCTTGGAGGCGGCGTAGGGACCCCAGAAGGCACGGGCCGAATGCGCCGCGCCCGAGGACAGCAGGATCGCACGGCCGGCATCCGACTTGCGCAGCAGCGGGTCGAGCGAGCGGATTAGCCGCCAGGTGCTGGTGACGTTGATCGCCATGACCTTGTCGAACGTCTTGGCCTCGATATGGCCGATCGGCGAGATGACGCCGAGCACGCCGGCATTGGCGACGAGAATGTCGAGCTTGCCCCAGCGCTCGTTGATGGCGCCGCCGAGGCGGTCGATGCCTTCCATGTCGGTGAGGTCGAGCGGCACAAGCGTCGCCTGGCCGCCAGCGGCCTTGATCTCGTCGTCGAGGTCCTCGAGCCCGCCCACCGTGCGTGCCACCGCAATCACATGCGCGCCGGCCGCCGCAATCTGCTTGGCGATCTGGTAGCCGATACCGCGCGAGGCGCCGGTGACGAGAGCGATGCGGTTGGAAAGGTCGGGAGTTGCAGTCATGCCAGTCCTCTAGCGGGCGCCCTGCGCGGAAAACGACGCAGGGTGGGATTCAAAACCAAGAAATCGGGACGAGCCCTTATTGCCCGCCGGTCGCCAGCAGCGACAGGGTGCGCACATTGTCGGCGCCTTCGTGGTCGAGCAGGCGCGTCGGATATTCGGCCGTGAAGCAGGCGTCGCAGAACTGCGGCTGTTCCATGTTCCGGTTGGCCTCGCCGACGGCGCGGTAAAGACCCTCGATGGACAGGAAGCCCAGCGAATCGACGCGGATGAATTCCGCCATCTCCTCGATCGACATACGCGAGGCGAGCAGCTTGGACTTTTCCGGCGTGTCGACACCGTAGAAGCACGATGCGCGCGTCGGCGGCGAGGCGATGCGCATATGCACCTCCTTGGCGCCCGCGTCGCGCACCATCTGCACGATCTTCTGGCTGGTGGTGCCGCGCACGATGGAATCGTCGACCAGCACCACGCGCTTGCCCTCGATCATGCGGCGGTTGGCGTTGTGCTTCAGCTTGACGCCCATGTGGCGGATGGAATCGCCGGGCGAGATGAAGGTGCGGCCGACATAGTGGTTGCGGATGATGCCGAGCTCGAAGGGCAGGCCGGCCTGCTGGGCAAAGCCGATGGCCGCCGGCGTGCCGGAATCCGGCACCGGCACGACGATGTCGGCCTCGACCGGATTCTCGATCGCCAGCTCCATGCCGATGCGCTTGCGCACCTCATAGACGTTGCGGCCCTCGACGGTGGAGTCGGGGCGGGCGAAATAGACATATTCGAAGATGCAGAAGCGCGGCTTCACCGGCTCGAACGGGAACAGGCTCTCGATGCCCTTGGCGGTGACGATGACCATCTCGCCGGGCTTGAGGTCGCGCACGAAGCGGGCGCCGATGATGTCGAGCGCGCAGGTTTCGGAGGCGAGGATATAGGCCCCGTCAAGGTCGCCCAGCACCAGCGGGCGGATGCCGAGGGGGTCGCGGCAGCCGATCATCTTCTTGGAGGTCAGCGCCACGAGCGAGAACGCGCCTTCCAGCTGACGCACCGCCTCGATGAAGCGGGCGTTGAAATCCTTCTCGCGACTGGTCGCCACCAGATGCAGGATGGTTTCGGTGTCGGAGGTGGATGAAAAGATCGCGCCCTGCTTCTGCAAGGCGCGCTGGACCGTCATCGCGTTGGTGATGTTGCCGTTGTGGGCGATAGCGAAGCCGCCATCGGCAAGTTCGGCAAAAAGCGGCTGCACGTTGCGCAGGCCGGCGCCGCCCGTGGTGGCGTAGCGGGTGTGGCCGATGGCGCGGTTGCCCTTCAGGCTGTCGATTACCCGCGGCTTGGTGAAATTGTCGCCGATCAGGCCGACATGGCGCTCGACGTGGAATTGCGAGCCGTCATAGGAAACGATGCCGGCCGCTTCCTGTCCCCGGTGCTGCAAGGCGTGCAGGCCGAGGGTGACGATGGCCGCCGCATCCTGTCGGCCAAAAATGCCGAACACGCCGCACTCGTCGTGGAAATGGTCATCGGCCTCGCCGAGCAAGGTGTCGTCCGCTTTAGACATCGGGCCAGTCTCTCGTCAGAAAGCCCTCATATAGGGCGACGGCGCCAGAGGCGCCACATCAATTGTCCGCCGGGGCGGTGGCGTTATCGTCCTGCGGCGCTTCGGCCGAACCATCGGCGGGCGCGGTGCCCGGCTCGGTTTCCGGCGTCTCGCCGTGCTTCAGACGCTTCAGGATCGACTTCTCCGGGTCTTCCGGCATCATGTTCTCGATCTTGGTGCCGATGCCTTCCAGCAGGGGCTTGGACTTGGCGTTGGCAATCCAGGCCGGCGGGTTGGTGCCGACAAGCCAGTTGAAGAACATCAGGCCGACCGCGACTACCAGTATGCCGCGCGCGGCGCCGTAAAGGAAGCCCAGCGTGCGGTCGAGCGCGCCGACGCGGGAATCGATGATGAAATCGGCGATCTTCATGGTGACCACCGTCACCACGATCAGCGCGACGATGAAGACGATGCCGGCTGACGCGCCCATCGCGATCTTGTCGTTGTCGATGTGCGGCTGCACATAGGGCAGCACCATCGGATAGAAGAAATAGGCCGCCGCCGCCGCTGCAATCCAGGACACGACGGAAAGGACCTCGCGCGAAAAACCGCGCACCATGGCCAGCATGGCGGACACAAGAGTGAAGCCGACGAGAATTCCGTCAAGCAGGGTAATCGGCATGTCGTTCTCACTCCATCATGACAGCTCGTGCCGTACCGCGCCGCCCGGCCCGGTCAGTCGTCCGTGTTTCGGCGCAGGGATCCCGCGATCCGCACAACGAGGTCCGTGAGTGTCGCGGGTTGGAAAGCACCGGACCCGATCCCCCCGGACATTTCCTCGCTGCCCTTCGGCAGGACTGCCTGTCCAAACCCCAGCTTTTCGGCTTCTTTGAGGCGCTGCTGCGCATGGGCAACCGGCCTAATCGCGCCTGAAAGACTGATTTCGCCGAAATAGACGCAATCGGCGGGCAGAGCAAGACCGGTGAGCGAGGAAACCAGTGCGGCTGCAACCGCAAGGTCTGCCGCCGGCTCCGAGATGCGGTAACCGCCGGCGACGTTGAGATAGACGTCGTGCTGGCCGAAGCGCACGCCGCAATGGGCTTCGAGCACCGCCAGCACCATGGCAAGGCGCGGACTGTCCCAGCCCACCACCGCACGCCGCGGCGTGCCGAGAGTGGAGGGTGCCACCAGCGCCTGGATCTCGACCAGCACGGGGCGCGTGCCCTCCATGCCGGCAAAGACCGCAGCACCCGGCGACTTGGCGTGGCGTTCGCCCAAAAACAGCTCGGAAGGATTGGCGACGTCGCGCAGACCCTTGTCCGACATTTCGAACACGCCAATCTCGTCGGTGGGGCCAAAACGATTCTTTACCGTGCGGAGGATCCGGTAGTGGTGGCCGCCTTCGCCTTCGAAATAGAGCACCGCGTCGACCATGTGCTCGACCACGCGGGGGCCGGCGATCTGGCCTTCCTTGGTGACGTGGCCGACCAGCACGACAGCAGCGCCGGTGGACTTGGCGTAGCGGATCATCGCCTGCGCGGAGGAGCGCACCTGGGTGACGGTGCCGGGCGCGGAGTCGGCAAGGTCGGTCCACAGCGTCTGGATCGAATCGATGATGACGAGGTCGGGCCGCTTGCCTTCGGCTATGGTCGCGAGGATGTCCTCGACATTGGTTTCGGCCGCCAGCTCTACCGCCGAGGCGGCGACGCCGAGGCGCTGGGCGCGCAGGCGGATCTGCGCCACGGCCTCTTCGCCCGAGACATAGACGATGCGGTGGCCGCGCGAGGCAAGAGCCGCGGCGGCCTGCGTCAGCAGGGTGGATTTGCCGATGCCGGGGTCGCCACCGACCAGAAGCGCCGAGCCGCGCACGAAGCCGCCGCCGGTGGCCCGGTCGAGTTCGCCGATGCCCGACGCGATGCGCGGCGCATCCTCGATATCGCCCGACAGCGTGGTCAGCGTGACCGGCCGGCCCTTGCGGGCGCTGCGCATGGAGGCCGGACCGCTGCCGATGCCGCTATTGGTGCCTTCCTCGACCAGCGTGTTCCACTCGCCGCAGGCATCGCATTTGCCGGCCCAGCGCGTATGCGCAGTGCCGCAGTTCTGGCAGACGAACTGGACGCGGGTCTTAGCCAAGGGCGGTCTCCGGCAGGGTGATCAAGCGCTTTTGCACGGAGGGCGCTACTCGTACCGTTCCGGCATCTGATGCTCTTCGGCGAGGTCGGAGAAGCGGGTGTATTGGCCCTCGAATGCGAGATCGACGGTGCCGGTGGGGCCGTGACGCTGCTTGGCGATGATGAGTTCGGCCTTGCCCTTCACCTTCTCGAACTTGATCCGCCAGTCCTCATATTCCGGCGTGCCTTCCTCAGGCTGTTTGTTCTGCAGGTAATATTCGTCGCGATAGACGAAGAGCACCACGTCCGCGTCCTGCTCGATCGAGCCCGATTCGCGGAGGTCGGAGAGCTGCGGGCGCTTGTCGTCGCGGTTTTCGACCTGACGGGAGAGCTGTGAGAGCGCGATGATCGGAACGTTGAGTTCCTTCGCCAGCGCCTTCAGGCCGGTGGTGATTTCGGTGATTTCCTGCACGCGGTTAGTGGATTTGGAGCTCGAGCCCTGCATCAGCTGCACGTAGTCGATGACGATGACTTCCAGGCCGCGCTGGCGCTTCAGGCGGCGCGCACGCGCAGCGAGCTGGGCGATCGAGATACCACCGGTCGCGTCGATGAAGAGCGGGATCTTCTGCATGGTCTGCGAGCAGGCGACCAGCTTCTCGAAATCGGCCTCGGTGATTTCGCCGCGGCGGATCTTCGATGACGAGATTTCCGTCTGCTCGGAAATGATACGGGTTGCCAGCTGTTCTGCCGACATTTCGAGCGAGAAGAAGCCGACCACCCCGCCATTGGCGGCCTTGAACGACCCGTCGGCCTGCTGCGCGGGCTGATAGGCGTGGGCGATATTGAAGGCGATGTTGGTAACCAGCGAGGTCTTGCCCATGGCCGGGCGGCCGGCAAGGATGATCAAGTCGGAGGGTTGCAGGCCGCCGAGCTTGCGATCGACGTCGCGCAAGCCGGTGGAAATGCCGGAGAGGTGGCCGTCGCGCATATAGGCGGCGTTGGCCATGTCGACGGCGGTCTTCACCGCATCGTTGAAGCTCTCGAAGCCGCCGTCGTAGCGGCCGGTTTCGGCCAGTTCGAACAGGCGCCGCTCGGCGTCCTCGATCTGCTCGCCCGGCGACATGTCGACCGGCGCGTCATAGGCGATGTTGACCATGTCCTCGCCGACCGTGATCAGCGCGCGGCGCGTGGCGAGGTCGTAAATGGCGCGGCCATAGTCGGAGGCGTTGATGACGGTGACGGCCTCGGCCGCGAGTCGGGCGAGGTAGTGGGCGACGGTCATGTCACCGACCTTCTCGTCCGAGGGCAGGAAGGTCTTGAGCGTGACGGGATTCGCCATCTTGCCCATGCGGATCAACTCGCTCGCGACCTCGAAGATCTTGCGGTGCAGCGGCTCGTAGAAATGCGCGGCCTTGAGGAAGTCCGAGACGCGGTAATAGGCGTCGTTGTTGACCATGATCGCACCCAGAAGCGCCTGTTCCGCCTCGATATTGTTGGGTGCCTCGCGATAAAGGGTGGGCTCCGCCACCTCGAATTTTCGTGCCGCCTCTGCCATTTTGTCCCCGATCTTGCCCTGTTCCCTGCGGTACCAGACACGGACGCCGGCTTGTGAACAATCGCCCCTTGGTTCCCATAATTCACAGCCATCCCAAGCCATCCACAGGCTGCTTGGTCGGCTATGCAAATCCAGGTTGACGCGAATCGTTTGCACAGAATAGCGGCGCGGCGGCGAGAACAGAACAGGAAAGGTGAGCGGGACTTCGCTGCCACGTGCTGCTGGCTTATAAAGTCATCGTGCGCAGCAGGCGTGCGGGCGCAATGTCGAACTCGTGGAGCCGATCGTGATGGACGAAACAAGATTGGAAGAACCGCGCTTCGTCGATGGCAAGGCAATGCTGATCGCCGGACTTGGCGAGCGCTACGACTACGACAATGTCGCCGGCATTCCCGCGCTCTGGCAACGCTTCGACGATTATCAGGGAAGCATTCCCGGCGCGGTGCCGAACGCGTGGTACGGGCTATGCTTCAATTTCGACGAAACCAGCTTCGAATATGTGGCCGCCGTGGAAGTGACCGATTTTTCGGACATGCCGAAGGAGTTCAGCTGTGTGCGCCTGGCGCCGCAGAAATATGCGGTGTTCACCCACAGCGACCACATTTCGACGATCCGCAACACGATTGACGCCATCTGGCGCAACTGGCTGCCGAACTCGAAATTCCAGGCGGCCGACGCGCCCAACTTCGAGCGTTACGGCCCCGAATTCAATGGACGGACCGGCAATGGCGGCCTGGAAATCTGGATTCCGCTGAAGGGCTGATGGCAGGCACTGCCTATGCCGCGCGTGGCGCGAACAGGATGATGCCGGCGCCCGCGAGACAGACTGCGGCGCCCAGAACATCCCAGCGGTCCGGCCGCACGCCTTCGGCAACCCACAGCCAGGCGAGCGAGGCGGCGATGTAGATGCCCCCATAGGTGGCATAGGCGCGGCCGGCGGCGTCCGATTCGACGAAGGTGAGCAGCCAGGCAAAGGCCATCAGCAGGGCTATCCCCGGAACGAGCCACAGCGCTGATTTTTCCAGGCGCCACCACGCCCAGAACGAAAAGCAGCCGGCGATTTCGCAGATCGCTGCGGCGACGAAGATCGGGATGCTCAAGCTCTTACCCTCCGGCTGTCGGCCCATATTTCCGGATTGAGTCGCCGGAAGGCAAGGGGCGGGCTATTCGCCCGCCTCGGAAATGCGTCGCCTGGACGGCTTGCTCGGCTTCGGCTCAGGGGTGCGCGGGCCGTCATGCATGGCGAGCGCCTTTTCGCACTTGCCGATATAGTCGCGGGTCAGCGGCACCACATCGTTGCGGCGGGTGAGCTGGATCTGGAAATTCATCATCTCCTGCCAGCGGAACGAGGCTTCCGAGCCGGCGAGATAGAACTCCCACATGCGGCAGAAGCGTTCGTCATAGATCGCCTTGGCCTTGTCGCGATTGGCCATGAAGCGCTCGCGCCAGGCCTTCAGCGTCTCGGCATAATGGAAGCGCAGGATCTCGATGTCGGTGACCATCAGCCCGGCCTTCTCGATCACCGGCAGCACTTCCGACAAAGCGGGGATATAGCCGCCGGGGAAGATGTGTTTGCGGATGAAGGCATTGGTGGCGCTAGGCGGGCCGTTGCGGCCGATCGAGTGCAGCACCATCACGCCGTCGGGCTTCAGCAGCGTCGCGCATTTCTCGAAGAAGGTGCGGTAGTGGTTGACGCCGACATGCTCGAACATGCCGACCGAGACGATGCGGTCGAAGCGCTCGGTGAGGTGCCGGTAGTCGCGCAGCTCGAAATGGACGTGATTCTCCAACCCCTCGGCATTTGCCCGCTCGGTGGAGACGCCGTGCTGCTCGGTGGACAGGGTTACGCCCAGAACGTTGACCTCGAAGTTGCGCGCAAGATAGAGCCCGAGCCCGCCCCAGCCAGAGCCGATGTCGAGCACGTTCTGGCCGGGCTTTAGCCGCAGCTTGGCAGCGAGGTGGCGCTTCTTGGCGAGCTGCGCTTCCTCCAGCGTCATGTCGGGGCGCTCGAAATAGGCGCAGGAATACTGCATGTCGTCGTCAAGGAAGAGCTTGTAGAGCTCGCCCGACAGGTCGTAATGGCGCTGCACATTGCGGCGTGAGCGGTTGGTGGTGTTGAGCTGCTGGAAGCGGCGGAAGGCATGGCGCAGACCTTCGAGCGCCTTGGTCCAAGCGGCCTCGATGCCGCTCTGGCCCATGTTCTCGTATGCAACATGCAGCAGGCCGAGAACGTCACCCTTCACTATGTCGAGTTCGCCGTCCATGAATGCTTCCGGCAGCGCCAGCATGGGATCGAGGGCGATGGCGCGTTCGGCGCGGCGGGTTCTGAAAACAATATGAATCGGGTCTCCGCTACCGTCACCGAAAGTCGACGTGGAACCGTTCGAACCGGTGACCGTGAGGTTTCCCTTGCGCACCAAACGTTCGATGATGCGCTGCAACAAAAAGTTCATGGCAAACATCCGCATTAAGGCAAAAATGGGTTTGCCTATTCTGCTTCAAAGCGCCGCAGGTGCAATAGTTCCAGTTTGTACAAAAAAACCCGGGCGAGACGCCCGGGTTCTTGGTCCAGTTCACAAGAGACGAACGAGTCTCTCAAAATGTGATCAGGCTTCTTCGTCTTCTTCCGCGTTCGGGTCGAAGAAGTTCTCCGGACGGGCGTTCTCGTTGATGTCCTCGCCATAGATGGCTTCGGCGGTGTCGAGCTTCTCGCCGGCAGCCTGACGCTCGGCTTCATCGGCCGTGCGGGCGATGTTCAGCGTGATGGTGACTTCGACTTCCGGATGCAGCGCGATCGCCACATTGGTGAGGCCGATGGTCTTGATCGGGTGGTTGAGCTCGATCTGCGTGCGGTTGACCGAGAAGCCCTCGGCCGTAACCAGATCGGCGATGTCGCGGGTCGAGACCGAGCCGTAGAGCTGACCGGTTTCGCCGGCCGAGCGCACGGCCACGAAGGTCTTGCCGTCGAGCCGATCAGCGATCTGCTGGGCTTCGGACTTGCGCTCGAGGTTGCGTGCTTCAAGCTGGGCGCGCTGGCCTTCGAACTTCTTCTTGTTGGCTTCGTTGGCGCGGAGCGCCTTGCCCTGCGGCAGCAAGAAGTTACGGGCGAAGCCGTCCTTGACCTTGACGGTGTCGCCCATCTGGCCGAGGCGGGAAATGCGTTCGAGGAGAATAACGTCCATCGTTCCTGTCCTTTGTCTGTGCCGCAAGCGGCGTGATTCGTTCTGGACGGGTCAGGAAGCTGGTCGGCGCTTGGCGCCCAGGGTCGCTGTCCTGCCAGTCCGGCAGTTAGGGCATTTTCGGCCCAACTCGGGATTTTCGCTTCTCTCGCCGCACCCGTTGCGGGGAGGGGAAAAGGCGGCGTGCCGCCTTTTCCGGAGTTTGGTTCGTCGTGGCTCTTATCCGAAAAGTCTGCAATCTTTCGGGGCCACGGCCGGTCTTACTTCACCACGTAGGGCAGCAGGCCGAGGAAGCGGGCGCGCTTGATCGCCTTGGCGAGCTCGCGCTGCTTCTTCTGGCTGACGGCAGTGATGCGCGACGGCACGATCTTGCCGCGCTCGGAGATGTAGCGCTGCAGCAGACGCACGTCCTTGTAGTCGATCTTCGGAGCGTTGGCGCCGGAGAACGGGCAGGTCTTGCGACGGCGATGGAACGGACGCCGGGTCGGGATCTGGTTGATGTCGACCATTATTCTGCAGCTCCTTCAGCCTGTTCGCGCGGACGGCGCGGACCACGATCGCCACCGCCATCGCGGTCGCCGAAGTTGCGTGCCGGGCGGTCGCCACGGTCACGGTCGCCGAAGCCACGGCTCGGACGGTCGCCGAAGCCACCGCGTTCGCCGCGTTCCGAGCGCTCTTCGCGCTTCTGCATCATTGCCGAGGCGCCTTCCTCGTGGGCTTCGACCTTGACGGTCATGAAGCGCAGCACGTCTTCGGACAGGCCCATCTGGCGCTCCATCTCGTTGAGAGCGGCCGGCGGGCAGGTGAGGTCCATAAGCGTGTAGTACGCCTTGCGGTTCTTGTTGATGCGGTAGGTGAGGGACTTCAGTCCCCAGTTCTCGACCCGACCGACCGATCCGCCGTGCGAGGTGATGACGCCCTTGTAGTGCTCCACGAGCGCGTCGACCTGCTGCTGCGAAAGGTCCTGGCGGGCAAGAAACACATGTTCATAAAGAGCCATTGTTCTTTGCCTTTCTTCGTTTCCCTGTCCGGTTCCCGGCGGCTAAGCCTCTGCAACTTCTCTTGATCCTTCGGGGGCCTTCGGCTGCCTCAGGAGAAGAAAGGAGCATGACGAGACGGTCGAGAGCGGAGACACGGGAGGCGGAAGCACTTCTTGCTTCACACGGCGGCTTCCTTGTGGGAAACCTCCGGCCCTCCGTTCAGCCCCCAGCTGGGACCGGCAGATTGCGCGGGTCTATACAGCATCTGGCGGGGAAGGCAAGGGAAAAGGCCCGATCTGGCCTTGGGGCGCGGCAGCGGCCGGCGGTGTTTCGCAGTCTGGGGAATTTCCAAACGCATCCTTAACTACACCGCAAGATTCAGGCGCGACGGGCGGCTCCGTGCAACAAGTTTTTCACCTTGTTGGCCCAGAGAATCTCGCGAGTTTGCGTATCTTTTGGGGGTCACGATGCTTTTGAACCGCTTCTGGCGGTCGAAGAGCGGCAATTTCGCGATGATGTTCGCGATTGCCCTTCCGGCCATTCTCGCCGCCGTCGGCCTTGCGCTCGACGTTTCCAACCTCATGACTGCAAGATCAAACCTGCAGAACGCGCTGGATTCGGCGGTTCTGGCCGCATCGCGCCTAGCGGATGCATCCAGCTCGCGCACGGACGCCTTCAACGGCTTTTTCACCGCCAATATCGCCGGCCGCACGGATCTGGCAAGCGCGAGCGCCCAGCTGAAGGTCGAGCAAGGGATCAACTCGATCAAAACCACGGCAACGGCCGAGGCCACCATTGCCCTGAACTTCGGCTTCCTGTTCGGAAAGAGCGCGCACATCACGGTCAATTCGAGCGCCTTTGAATCGACCGCCAAGCTGGAGGTCGCCCTGGTGCTGGACAATACCGGCTCGATGGGCGACTCCAACATGAAGGCGCTGCGTGACGGCTCGACCACTCTGATCAACATCCTCCAGGATGCGAAGAAACAATATTCGCAGCGCACGATCCGCGCGGCGCTCGTGCCGTTCGTCACGGCGGTTAACATCAAGGGCGACGGGTTCTTCAATCTCGACTGGATCGACAGGCGCACGGAAATCCCTGATACCGAGACAAACACGTTCAACGGTGTGAATTTCGTTGTCACGAATAAAAAGCGCATCGGCCATTGGCAGCTGTTCAACCAGTTGAATCCGAAGAATGTTTATGTTGCCGATCCCGCTTCCACTGCCATTTCCAATCCTCTGGTGGACTGGAAAGGCTGCGTCGAGGCTCGTCCGAGTCCCTACAATCAGGACGACACAAAACCCAATTTGAACGTGCCGGCCACGATGTTCGTGCCCTATTTCGCGCCGGACGAACCCGGAGCGCCACTTAAGGGACAAAACTCGGACGGGACCGTCTTCAACAACAGCTATATTCTGGATGCCTATAAGAGCGGGGACAGCACTACGACCCAGGCCACGATCCAGAAGGCGATCGACAAGTATGTCGACCTGACAACCAGCAAATCAACGAAGAAGAGCCCGACCGATTATCTCATCACGGCGACTCCGCCGCTGACCACCGGTCCCAACTATGCCTGCCCGACACCGATCGCGCCGCTGACCGAGGATCTCAACAAGCTGAACACCGAAATCGCCAAGATGACGTACTGGAACGGCTCGGGCACCAACGTTTCGGAAGGTCTGGCCTGGGGGTATCGCGTGCTGTCGCCGAATTTCGGCACTGGCGACGCGTTCAATTCCGATGGCACGACGAAGGTCGTGGTGGTGTTCACCGACGGTGAGAACACGGTGTTCGGCCAGAACGGGACCATCAACAAGTCGGACTACGGCGCCTATGGCTATCTCAGCGTGGGGCGTCTCGATTCATCGCAGAACCGCAGCAAGGCGCTGACCAACGTCAACAACATGACCCAGGCCATGTGCACCAAGCTCAAGCAGCAGGGCGTCAAGGTGTTCACCGTGGTGTTCGGCGCCGATACGGCGGCGAACCGCGACCTCTACAGCAACTGCGCCTCATCGCCTGACAACTACTACATGACCAAGAGCCAGGATCAGCTGAAGGCGGCTTTCCAGAACATCGCCTTCTCGATCACGCAGCTCTACGTCACCAACTGACGCGAGAGCCGGAAGTCGCGAGGCGCCTTCCATCCCTGCAAACGACAACGGCCCGAAGAGCGATCTTCGGGCGGTTGTCGTTTAAGCGGATTACATGGCGGCGGGAGCGTTCAGCGTTTCGGGGAAAAAACTCTCCGCCGCGTGTCGACTGCCGAAGATCATGTCGTATTGCAGCAGGCGGAAATCGCGGATCGCCGGATCGATGGCCTTGGATTGCGACCAATCGGGCGTCGGCTCGTTATCGGTACTGACCAGCATGTTGCGGTCGACCACCCGGTAGCGCTCCCGCATCCCGCCGAGGAACCCGGTGTAGTAGGGGTGCCTGATGCCGGCCGTTTCCATAAGATGATAGGGCAGGAAGGAGGGGCTGATCGAGCCGACATGCTGCGGGCCCGTGTGGTTCGACCAGACGACCAGCGGCGTCTCGTGCTGCACGCTCATTTCCGGCAGCGGCGCGCGGCGGCTGGCGACGTTGTTGTCCATGAAGCCGGTTTCGACATAGACCGGCCCCAGCGGCGGCAGGTGGTCGCCGAACATGGCGATGATGGTGTGGCGGTCGCGCTTCCTGGCCCATTCCACCAGCCGGGCGAGCGCCTGGTCGCCGTCGGCGGCACCTTCCGCATAGCTCAGGACCGAGCCGAGCCCGGCCTCGCTGATCGCACCCGAAACGGCATGCGTCGCATCGGGATAGCGGCCCGGCGCGTAGGGGCCGTGATTTTGGAGCGTGACGGCAAAGAAGAAGAGCGGATCATGCGTGGCATCGGCCTCGCGGATCATCTCGTCGATCAGTGCCGCGTCGGACGCTAGCGGACCGCGCGCGGCGAGCGGCGGCAGGTTTTCGAGCGACATGAAGCGCTCGAAGCCGAAGGCCTTGTAGACCGGCGTGCGGTTCCAGAACCAGCCGCCGAAGGGGTGGAAGGCGCGCGTGTCGTAGCCTTCGCTGCGCAGGAAGCTGGCGAGCGAGGGAATGGGGCTGCGCACATATTGCTGATAGGGGATGCTGCCATACGGCAGGAAGGCGTTGGAGAAGCCGGTCAGCGCCTCGAACTCGACATTGGCGGTCATGCCGCCGAATTCGGGCGAGAAGATATGGCCCGACTGCAGTGACCGCACGTTGGGAATCGGGTCAGGGGTGATAGTAATGCCCGGCAGCAGCGTCGGGTCCCAGAAAGACTCGTTCATTACAACAATGATGTCGGGCAACTCGCCGGGCAGCACGGGCGCGGCTGCATCGGGGCGGGTGATCGCCTCGATGGCCTCGGCCGAATAGCCGGCCGGCGCGACCACCTTGGCCATGGGCAGGTTGAGCGCAAAGGCCAGCGCAAAGCCGTTGCTGTTATAATTCTCCTTCTGGTCCCACATCATCGGGATGATCTGCAGCCGGTCGCGCGCCCAGGAGAAGGTCGCGTAGTCCATGATCGAGCAGAAGAACGCCAGGAGCGGCAAGGTGGCGACGAGCCGGAGCATGCGGGCGCGCATCGTCAGCGTCGGGCGGCGGCGCCAGTATTTCCAGGCGAGCACGAGCACGGCCACGGCCACGATGGCGCCGAGCACGATCGCCACGGCAACCAGCGGCCGGTCGCTGGCCAAAAGCGGCATCAGTTCGACGATCTGGCGCGCAAAGAGAATGTCGGTCGGGTAGAGCGGATCGCCCAGGTAGAGCGATTTCTGGTGCCCGAGGAAGGCGAGCACCAGCACTAAAGGCGCCACCAGCAGAAGCGCGTGGTGAGCGCGACCGAGCAGCGCGTCGAGGAAGAGCAGCAGCAGCGAGAACAGCAATACCGTCGTCCAGCCGGGCTTGAACGGCTGCTGGAAGAACTGCAGCGTCTCGGAGAGCGAACCACGCGAGATCAACTCGACGCAGAACACCAGGACGGCGGATATGACGACGGTCGCCGCCAGCGTGCCGGCGAGGCGAATCGCGAGCTTGTCGCGCCAGCCGGGCATTTCGACTTCATTGTACTCCGTGGCGCTCTGCGCCACTGCGAACTGACTTGCCAACTCGGAACCCCAATCCCACCCCAAAACGTCATCTAACTGTCATTGAAGTGTCACAAAAGCTAGAGTGACGAAAAGGCAAGTGGAATCAAATCTCCTTACGGATGCGGAGATGTTCCGTGTGCGCATTGTGGTGCGCGTGAGATGGCCGGATAGTTGTAGTTGGCCTGTTCGTCGGCCTCGTCGAGCGCGCAGGACCGTGGGCGAGACATGCGAGAGCCTTGACTTTCCGGCCTTCCTTGCGCCACACGGCCTTCGAGTGAAACAATTCCGGGAGCCTATTCATGGCCGTCGCATTCACCTTTCCGGGGCAAGGCAGCCAGTCCGTGGGCATGGGCAAGGACCTTGCCGACGCATTCCCTGAGGCCCGTGCGGTTTTCGAGGAAGTCGACGAGGCGCTGGGCCAAAAACTGTCCCAGATCATGTGGGAAGGCCCCGAGGAGACGCTGACGCTGACCGCCAACGCCCAGCCGGCGCTGATGGCGGTGTCGCTGGCAGCCCTTCGCGCCATGGAGGCGCGCGGGTTCTCGCTGAAGGACAAGGTCGCCTATGTCGCCGGCCATTCGCTGGGCGAATATTCGGCGCTTGCGGCTGCCGGCATGTTCTCGATTGCCGATACAGCGCGGCTGCTGCGCATTCGCGGCAACGCCATGCAGGCCGCGGTTCCGGTGGGCGAGGGCGCCATGGCCGCCATCATCGGTTTGGAACAGGCCGATGTGGAAGCCGCTTGCGCAGAAGCTGCTCAGAACTCGGTCTGCCAGATCGCCAATGACAATGGCGGTGGCCAGCTGGTGATTTCCGGCGCCAAGGCGGCCGTCGAGCTTGCTGCAAAGCTCTGCACCGAAAAGGGCGCCAAGCGCGCACTCATGCTGTCGGTTTCCGCGCCCTTCCATTCGGCGCTGATGGCGCCGGCGGCCGAAGCCATGCGCGAGGCGCTGGCCGGCGTTGCCAAGCAGGCGCCGGTGGTGCCGGTGGTGGCCAATGTCGTTGTGCAGCCGCTGAGCAATCCGGACGAGATCGTCGCTCGCCTCGTCGAGCAGGTCACCGGCCGCGTGCGCTGGCGCGAGACTGTGGAATGGTTCGGCGCCAATGGCGTGAAGACGATGTACGAAGTGGGCTCGGGCAAGGTGCTCTCGGGTCTTGCCCGCCGCATCGACAAGGAAATCGCCACCAGCGCCATCAACACGCAGGCCGACGTCGAAGCGGCGGTTGCGGCGCTGGCTTAAAGAAGAAACTCGACCTCTCCCTTACCAAGGGAGTGCTCTACCATTTGGGGAGTCAAAAAATGTTCGATCTGACCGGCCGCAAGGCACTCGTTACCGGCGCCACCGGCGGCATTGGCGAGGCGATTGCCCGCGCGCTGCACGCACAGGGCGCAACCGTCGGCCTGCATGGCACGCGCGCCGAAAAGCTAGAGGCGCTGGCCGCGGAGCTTGGCGACCGCGTAAAAGTGTTCCCGGCCAATCTTTCCGACCGCGACGAGGTCAAGGCGCTCGGCCAGAAGGCCGAAGCCGAACTCGAAGGCGTCGACATCCTGGTCAACAATGCCGGCGTCACCAAGGACGGCCTGTTCGTGCGCATGTCCGACGCCGACTGGGATTCGGTGCTGGAGGTCAACCTCACGGCCGTGTTCCGCCTGACGCGCGAACTGACCCATCCCATGATGCGCCGCCGCAATGGCCGCATCATCAACATCAGCTCGGTGGTGGGGGTGACCGGCAACCCCGGCCAGGCCAACTACTGCGCCTCCAAGGCGGGCCTGATCGGCTTTTCCAAGTCGCTCGCCCAGGAGATCGCGACCCGCAACGTCACCGTCAACTGCGTTGCCCCCGGCTTCATCGAATCAGCCATGACCGACAAGCTGAACGACAAGCAGAAGGAAGCCATCATGGGCGCCATTCCGGCCAAGCGCATGGGCACCAGCGCGGAAGTCGCCTCTGCCGTGGTCTATCTGGCCTCCGACGAGGCTTCCTACGTCACCGGCCAGACGATCCACGTGAACGGCGGCATGGCCATGATCTGATCTCTCCTCCCGTTAACCTTTTCCCTTCAGTTGGTTCGCTGAAGGGCGGGGGTGCGGGGTGGATGCGGCCGCTGTCAGCGAAATGGTGGCCGGCAAAACCGATTTCTGTAGATGGTTGCTGCAAAACCGCGCAAAATCGGCGTTTTCGCATTGGACGCACGGCTCTTTTCGTGTAATGCGGCCATGACTTGCGGCGGTTGGGGCAGACGCCCTGCCGCCGTCGCCACGTTCCCCAGGGAACATCTTTCAGCTTGATTACCGGCATTCGTGCCGTTAACGAAGACAGACAAATTTAAGACGAGGATGCCCAAATGAGTGACACCGCAGAGCGCGTCAAGAAGATCGTTGTCGAACATCTCGGCGTCGAAGCCGACAAGGTAACCGAAGGCGCCAGCTTCATCGATGATCTGGGCGCTGACAGCCTTGACACGGTCGAACTCGTCATGGCTTTCGAAGAAGAATTCGGCGTTGAAATCCCCGATGACGCGGCTGAGACGATCCTGACCGTCGGCGACGCCGTCAAGTACATCGACAAGGCCTCGGCCTGACGCTTTCCCAGCTCAGCATTCCGAGATTACCGCGATGAGGCGTGTTGTCGTCACTGGCCTGGGTCTGCTTTCGCCGTTCGGCGTTGGTGTGGAGCATGGCTGGAGAGAGCTTCTGAGCGGTCGGAGTGCCGCCCAGCGGGTCACAGAGTTCGAAGTCGAGGATCTTGCTTGCAAGATCGCGCATGTGATCCCGCGGGGCGATGGCAGCGACAACACGTTCAATCCCGAGGCCTATCTTGAGCCGAAGGAACTGCGCAAGATCGGCGACTTCATCCTTTACGGGATTGCGGCCGCCGACGAAGCGCTGAAGGATTCCGGCTGGGAGCCCAAGACGCTCGAAGACCAGCACGCCAGCGGCGTGATGATCGGTTCGGGCATCGGCGGCATCGAGGGAATCGCGGAAAACGCGCTTATCCTTCAGGAGCGCGGCCCGCGTCGCATCAGCCCCTTCTTCATCCCCGGTAATATCATCAATCTGGTTTCCGGGCAGGTCTCGATCCGGCACGGGCTCAAGGGCCCGAACCATGCCGTGGTCACCGCCTGCTCCACCGGCGCACACGCCATTGGCGATGCGGCACGGCTGATCATGTTCGGCGATGCCGACGTGATGGTTGCCGGCGGCGCGGAAGCGCCGGTCACGCGCCTTTCGCTGGCGGGCTTCGCGGCCTGCAAGGCGCTCTCCACCGGCCGCAACGAAACGCCCGAAAAGGCTTCCCGCCCCTATGATCGCGACCGCGACGGTTTCGTCATGGGCGAGGGCGCAGGCGTTGTGGTGCTCGAAGAGCTCGAACACGCCAAGGCGCGCGGCGCCAAGATCTATGCCGAGGTCGTCGGCTATGGCCTGACGGGCGACGCCTATCACATCACCGCACCTTCCGAGGACGGCGACGGCGCCTTCCGCTGCATGACCGCTGCGCTGAAGCGCGCCAACCTGCAGCCGGCCGATGTCGACTACATCAACGCGCATGGCACCTCGACCATGGCCGACACGATCGAGCTCGGCGCTGTCGAGCGCCTGGTCGGCAATGCCGCCTCCAAGATCTCGATGTCGTCGACCAAGTCGTCGATCGGGCACCTTCTGGGTGCCGCCGGATCGGCCGAGGCGATCTTCTCCATCCTCGCCATTCGCGACAATATCGCGCCGGCGACGATCAATCTGGACAATCCCGAGCGTGAAACGGCCATCGACCTCGTGCCGAACAAGCCGCGCGCCCGCCAGATCGATGTTGCGCTTTCCAACTCCTTCGGATTTGGCGGTACCAACGCCTCGTTGGTTTTCCAGCGCTACAACGGCTAAGTGCGTTAGACGGGTCGAAAGGCCCGTCTAGTCGTGAATTTCGCCATAATCGCCCTTAGGGTCGGATCGGCCGTTTCGGTAGATTCTGCCCCGTTATCTCTAGGCGGGGAACTTACGCAAAGAGCAAGTGTTGAGGCGCTATGACAACGACTCCATCCGACGCTGAAATCGGCCGCAATGCCGAGCCGTCGAAACCGATCGTTCCGAAGAGCGCCAGTGAGGCCTTGCGGCCGCAGGCCGGCACGCCGCCGCCCAAGCGCTCGCGCGCCTCGCGCAACCAGTTCGTGGTTTTCCTGAACTTCCTGCTTTCCATCGTCGTGCTGGTCGTTCTGGCCGGCGGTGCGGCCATCTATTTCGGCAGGCTCGAATTCGAGGGCCGCGGGCCGACGACGGTCGACCAGACCATCCTGATCAAGCCCAATACCGGCGTGCAGGAAATCGCCGACCAGCTCGAGCGCCGCGGCCTGATCAGCGACGCGCGCGTCTTCCGCCTCGGCGTTCGCGCCTTTGGCAACGATTCGGCGCTGAAGGCCGGGGAATACGAGATCAAGGCCGGCGCTTCGATGCGCGACGTGATGGAACTGTTGAAGAGCGGCAAGTCGGTGATGTATTCGCTGACCATCCCCGAGGGCCTGACGGTCGAGCAGGCGTTCGAGCGCATTGCCGAACAGGAAGCGCTGTCGGGCGACATGCCGGCGTCGCTGCCGGCGGAAGGTAGCCTTGCCACCGACACGCAGCGCTTCACGCGCGGCACCACGCGCCAGTCGATCATCGACAAGATGCTTGCCCACCAGAAGCAGATGGTCGAGGAAATCTGGGCGCGCCGGGCTCCGGGCCTGCCGCTGGCCGACATCAATGCATTCGTGACGCTTGCCTCCATCGTTGAGAAGGAGACCGGCCGCGCCGACGAGCGCTCGCGGGTTGCGTCCGTCTTCATCAATCGCCTGAAGAAGAAGATGCGGCTGCAGTCGGACCCGACGATCCTCTACGGCCTGTTCGGCGGCAAGGGCCGTCCTGCGGATCGTCCGATCTACCAGTCCGACATCGACAAGCAGACGCCGTATAACACCTATCAGATCAACGGCCTGCCGCCGACGCCGATCGCCAATCCGGGCCGCGCGGCGCTGGAGGCGGTGGCCAACCCCTCGCAGACCGACGATCTCTACTTCGTGGCCGACGGCACGGGCGGGCATGTCTTCGCCAAGACGCTGGACGAGCACAACGAAAACGTTGCGCGCTGGCGGGCGGCGCAGAAGAAGCAGGCCGAGGAAGCCGCCAAGGCCGGGGCCACCCCGCCAGCGGACGGCGAGCAGCAGACGCCGGCCCAATAGGCTATTCTATGAGGCGCGCCGGAGAACGCGGCGCGCCTGTTCCTATGTTTCAGGCGGCTTGGGCCGCAGCCTTTCTGGCGGGTATGAGGGCCGCGAGATGACCTTGCAAAGTATGACCGGCTTCGCCCGCGCATCCGCCGAGCAGAACGGCGACACCATCGTCTGGGAGCTGAAGTCGGTGAACGGCAAGACCTGCGAGGTCCGCTTTCGGCTGCCGAACGGTTGCGAGCGGCTGGAGCAGTCAGCACGCCAGGCGGTGCAGAAGCGATTTGCGCGCGGCAACATTCAGGCTTCGCTCAACGTCACCCGCGCGGCTGGCAGCATGGCCCAGCCAGTGGTCAACGAAGCCTTCCTGAAGGATCTCGCCAGCCTGGCCAAACGGTTGGAGGATCAGTTCGGCACCGCCCCGGCGACGGCCGACGGTCTGCTTGCGCTGCGCGGCGTGCTCGAAGTGCCGGAGTCCACGGAAACCGAGGAGGAGCGCGCCCGCTTCGACGCGGCCGTGCTGGCCGTTCTGGAAACGGCGCTAGGCGAACTCGAAAAATCTCGCATGGCCGAGGGCGAGGCGCTGCGCGCGCTGCTCGGCGGCCATATCGACACGATCGAGTCGCTGACGCTGAAGGCCGAGGCCGACCCGTCGCGGGAGCCAGCCGTCATTCGCGCGCGTCTCGCCGAACAGGTGGCGCTGCTGCTGGATGCTTCCTCCGCGCTCGACGAGGCGCGGCTGCACCAGGAGGCGGCGTTGCTTGCGACCAAGGCAGACATTCGCGAGGAGATCGACCGCCTCAAGACCCACGTCGCATCGGGACGGGCGCTTCTTGCTGGCGGTGGTGCGATCGGGCGCAAGCTCGATTTTCTTGCGCAGGAATTCAATCGCGAATCGAATACGTTGTGTTCAAAATCGAACGCCGCGGCGGTCACGGCCATCGGGCTTGAGCTCAAGGCGGTCGTCGATCAGTTTCGCGAGCAGGTACAGAATCTGGAGTAGCATATGAGCGCTGAGACCCTTTCTTCGAGCGCTATCCGCCGTCGTGGCCTGATGCTGGTGCTTTCGTCCCCTTCGGGCGCGGGAAAATCCACCATCGCCCGCAATCTTCTCGAAAGCGATCCAAGCCTCGAGCTGTCGGTCAGCGTCACCACGCGCGCGCGCCGCGGCAGCGAGATCGAGGGCGTCCACTACCATTTCCGCAGCAAGCGCGAGTTCGAGATCCTTCGCGACAACGACGCGCTGCTGGAATGGGCGGAAGTGCATGGCAATTTCTACGCCACGCCGCGCGAGCCGGCCGAGCGGGCGATGGCCGACGGCCGCGACATGCTGTTCGACATCGACTGGCAGGGTGCGATGCAGCTCAAGGAAAAGATGCGGGGCGACATCGTCTCGATCTTCATCCTGCCGCCGTCGATGAAGGAACTGAAGGCCCGCCTGAAGCGCCGCGCCGAGGACACCGAAGAGGTCATCGCCAAGCGGCTGGAAAATGCGCGGGTCGAGATCGAGCAGTGGCGCGAATACGACTATGTGGTGATCAACCACGATCTCAACCGCGCCTTCGACGAGGTCCGTGCGATCGTCACTGCCGAACGCCTCCGCCGCGATCGCCGGCCCGGCCTGTTCGACTTCGTGTCGGGGCTGCTGGACGAGAAGACGGATTGATTTGCGGGGGCTCATGCCTGGCCGCGATACGTCAACGCTAGACTTCTATGCCAGCGAGGCCGGTGCATACGCCGGCCGGCCGCGCGAGGTAGATCAGCCGCGCATCGATGCTTTCGTTGCGCGCCTGCCCGTCGGGGCGAAGGTCCTCGAACTCGGCTGCGGTGCTGGCCATGATAGCGTGGCTTTGCTGTCGAGTGGGCTCGATCTCGTTGCGACAGACGGCTGCGCTGAACTGGCCGAAGAAGCGGAAAAGCGGCTGGGGCGGCCGGTTCGGGTCCTGCTCTTTGAAGAACTTGACGAGCAGGAGCACTATGACGGCGTCTGGGCCAATGCCTGTCTCTTGCATGTGCCTCGCAGCGAATTGCCGGCGATTATTTTACGCATCCACGCAGCGTTGAAGCCGGCTGGCGTGTTTCATTCGACCTACAAGGCTGGCTCGCAGGAGGGGCGCGATCGGTTTGGCCGCTACTACAACTACCCTTCGCCGGAGTGGCTTCGCCAGGCCTATGGCCATGGTTGGCGGGACATCGAGATAGAGCAGCGAACGGGCAGCGGCTACGACCGCGAGCCCACCGAATGGCTTCTGGTAACGGCTACGAAGGCATAAGAACCGTCGCGTGGGCGGCGGGCGCCGCCGCGTTACACCGCGTTGGCCAGAGCGACGAATTCCTGAATGTCCAGCGTCTCGGCGCGGCGCGTACCGTCGATGCCGGTTGTCTCCAGCAGGCGTGCGCCTTCGATGCCCTTGAGGCTCTGACGCAACATCTTGCGCCGCTGGCCGAATGCCGCTTCCGTGATGCGGCCAAGCATGCGCACATCGGCCGCCAGCGGCTTTTCGCGCGGGAGGAGTTGGACCACCGACGAGGTGACCTTCGGCGGCGGCGTAAAAGCTTGCGGCGGGAGGTCGAAGACGATGCGCGCATCGGTGCGCCAGCCCGCGAGCACGCCGAGCCGGCCATAGGCGTCGCTGCCGGGCTTGGCAACGATCCGCTGCGCCACTTCGCGCTGGAACATCAGCGTCATCGAGGCATAGAAGGGCGGCCATTCCTCGATCGTCAGCCAGCGGATCAGAAGTTCGGTGCCGATATTGTAAGGCAGGTTGGCGACGATCCTGACCTTTTCGCCGGGCGCCAGCGCGGCAAAGTCGGTCTTCAGCGCGTCGCCCGGGATCACCTCCAGCCGGCCGGGATAGTGGGCCGACACTTCCGCCAGCGCCTCCAGGCAGCGTTCGTCACGCTCGATGGCGATGACGCGGGAAGCCCCGTTCATCAACAAAGCGCGCGTCAGCCCGCCGGGGCCGGGGCCGACTTCGATGACCGTTGTCGAGGCGAGGTCGCCGGCGGAGCGGGCGATCTTGCTGGTGAGGTTCAGGTCGAGCAGGAAATTCTGGCCGAGCGATTTCTTGGCCTGCAGGCCGTAACGCTCGATCACTTCCCGCAGCGGCGGCAATCCGTCGATGCTCATCTGATGCGGGCCTCGTTGTCGGCGAGTTGCCGTGCCAGCCGCAATGCGGCGATCAGGCTGTCCGGCCGCGCAACGCCCCTGCCGGCAATGCCGAAGGCGGTGCCGTGGTCGGGCGAGGTGCGGATGAATGGCAGGCCGAGCGTGACGTTGACGGTCTCGTCGAAGGCCAGCGCCTTGGCCGGGATCAGCGCCTGGTCGTGATACATGCAGATGGCGGCGTCATAGCCCGCGCGGGCGCGGGCGTGGAACATCGTGTCGGCGGGCAGGGGGCCATAGGCGTCGATGCCCTCGCGGCGCAGCGTTTCGATCGCAGGCAGGATGACGGCCTCGTCCTCGCTGCCCATGGCGCCGCCTTCGCCCGCATGCGGGTTGAGGCCGGAAACGGCCAGGCGCGGCTTGCCGATGCCGAAGCGCCTTTGCAGGTCATGGGCGGTGATGCGGGCAGTCTCCTCGATCATCACGCGGGTCAGCGTGCCGGGCACTTCGGAAAGCGGGATATGGATGGTGACCGGCACCGCGCGCAGCTCGGGGCCAGCCAGCATCATGACGGGCGTGACGGGATTGCCGGTCTTCAAGGTCGCCAGATGAGCGAGATATTCGGTGTGGCCGGGAAAGCGGAAGCCGGCATCGTAAAGCGGCTTCTTGGCAATGGGGCAGGTGACGACGGCTGCCGCGCGCCCTGCAAAGACATCGTCGACGGAGCGATTGATCGCCTCGATGATGCCGGCCGCATTGGCTGGGTCGGGCTGGCCCGGCGTGTCCTTGAGCCCCTCCGCAAGCGGCACCACCGGCAAGGCGCGCGAAAAGACCTTTGCCGCTTCGCCCGGCGTCGTCGCTTCGATGGCCACCTCGACGCCGATTTGCCGCGCACGGGCGGCCAAAAGGTCGGGATCGCTCAGGATGTAGAAGGCAGGAGTGTTCGCGGCCGCGCGATCGCGCCAGGCGGCAATGGCGATCTCAGGCCCGATGCCCGAAGGATCGCCGCCGCTCAGTGCCAGTATGCTGTCATCGCTACGGTCGCGCACAATGGATCAGCGCTCCACGATTTTGGCGCGTTTCCTCAGCTCTTCAATATAGGTCTTGTTGAGCTGTTCGGCCTGCTGGTCCTGGTTGCCTTCCGACTGGAAGACCATCTTCGCGACCTTGTCGTCCGACACTTCGCGGGAGCTGCAGATGCCGATGAATTCGACGCCACGCTCGGTCTCGCGCACGCCCGTGGCGCCGCCGACCTTGGTCTTCTTGATCTGATCCGCCCATTCCGAGGGCAGTTCCGGCGCCAGCACGCGGCCCAGGTCACGAACCGTGACGTCGATCAGGCCCTTGGCGAATTCGCGGGTGGTGTTGCAGCCGCCGAAGCGGGCGCGCATTGATTCGGCCTCGCGCTTGCGCTTGGCCATCTGGCCGCGTTCCTTGGCCGGAACGACGAAGATCACCTGCTGCAGCATATATTCGGTCGCGGTCGGCTTGCTGCCCTTCTGCTGCAGCATGCGCTGCACCACGTCCTGCTCGCTCATGCTACCGCCCTGGGAGTTGAAGCGGGCGGAGAGCGCCTGGTTCCAGCTCATCTGGGTGCGGATGAAATCCTTGAAGTGCTGGGCCGTGACGCCGGCATGATCCAGAACCTGGGTCAGCTGCGCGGGCGCCATCTTGTTGGAGCTGGCAAAGCGCTTGAAGGCGTCTTCGACCTGCTGGTCCGACACCTTGATGCTCAGCCGCTTGATCTCGGAGTTGCGCAGCGCCTGATCAACCATCTCGTCGCCGGCCAGCTTGTTCAGGTTGCCCGTGCGATGCTGTAGCTTCAGGAAGGCCGCTCGGCGCTGGATGTCATAGCTGGTGATCGCGGCGCCGTTGACCACATATTTGATCTCGCTGGCGGCGGCAGGCGCGGCGGTCAGCACCACGGGTGCTGCGCTGAAAGCAACGAGAACAGCAAAACTTGCGGAAAAGAGGTATTTTCTGATCAAGATCATATTGATCGATCCTCGTCGTCGATTTTCTGCAGAACAGACATATGGTTCCGGATGCCGTTCCTATGCGGCGAAAGGATGACGGCCGCTCTGGCGGGCCGTCACGGCAAAGAACTCGGGGAAGTGCCGCCCGCCGTTCCGAAGTCTCCGAGAGTCCGGAAGGAGATGTTGAAGCCGAAGGTACGTTCGTCCCTGGCAATCTTCTGCGGGTCGCGCTTGGTGATCATGGACATGGTGTAGGAGAAGCATTCGTCGTCATAGGCAAAGCCGAGCGAATCCTTCGTCACCACGCCGGACACGAAGTCATAGGTGCCGGAACCGAAGGCACGCCAGTTCTGGTGGAAGCGGGTGGAGGCGCCCAGCGTCATTTCCTTGCGATCGAAGTCGAAGCCGTAGAGCGGCTGCCTCTGGATGAAGGCATACTGCCCAGCAAGAGACAACGGGCTCGACGAATAGCCGGCCTTCAGCTCGGCGCGCCGCACTTCCAGGGACTGCTCGTCCAGCCGGGCGCTTGCCGAGGCCGACAAGCCGTTCGGCGAGGCGATGCCGACCAGGCCGACGAAATCGGACGTGTCGTTCTGCAGGCCCGAGAAGGCACCGGCATTCACGAGGTCCGGCGAATCGAAGGAGTTGCGTCCGGCGAGCTGATAGGACTGGCCGAAGATCGCATTGGTCGCCCAGCCATTGTCGTAGGAGCCGGAATAGCGGAAGCCGACATTGGCGCGCGTGCCGCCTTCGATGCGGTCATAGCCGGAGAACTTGTCGCGCTCGAACAGGGTGGTCGCGTCGAAGACGAAGCTCTGGGCGTCCTCGTTCGGGCGGCCGAGGGTTGAGGCGTAGGGCTCGTCCGGACGGGCGAACACCTGTGCCATGGGCTCGAGAATGTGCGAGCTGCTGGTGGCCGAGAACAGGACCGGCCAGCGCAGTTCGAGACCGGCAGTCGCCATCGCCCGATAGAAGGCCGAGCGGATGTCGGCGACGACGCGGAGATTGTCGGCCATGTTGTGGATGGCGTCGATCGATTCCTGGCTGGCGTTTAGGTAGTTGGCGTCGGCCTGGAATGCCAAAAGCGGCGTGACCACGAGACCGCCGGGCGTGATGAAGGAGCGTTTCCACTCGGCTTCGCCGGTGAGCCGCCCGTCGTTGCCTTGGATGCCGGGCACGCGCTTCACGTCTTTGGTGGGATCGTCCGTGATCGGCTCATGGGTTATCGGATCGAGGAAATGGGCAACCTCAAGCTCGTTGCGATGGATGATGCGCGAATTGGCCTTGAAGTTGAACTCGCCGCCGAGCACCGGCGTATCCGGCGTATAGGCATAATCGAAGGACGGCAGGACCCAGGGCTGCTTGTCGTTGCGCGCCTGCGGATCGTAGTAAAGCAAGTCTTCCTGGACCTGGAACTTCATCGCCCTGAGGTCGAAATAATTCCGGTCGTTCAAGCCCGTCAGGTAGACCTGAGACTGGTAGTTGAACTTGCTGTAGCCGTCGATCTTGTAGGTATAGGCGAAATTCTTGTCGGTCTGCGCAAGGATATCCCAGCCGAAGGTCCAGCGCGGATTAAGATCGAAATTACCCTTGGAGCCGATCATGCCGCGGAAGCGGTTCGGATCGTCCCGCGGGCCGGAATTCACCCCGTAGCGGCCTTCGTCGATGAAGGCGCTGGGGTCGTTCTGCCGGATGCCGGCGATCTTGAGGCTGTATTCGCCCGAATTGAAACGCTGGCGCCACTCGGCCTCGCCGAGGAATCCCTGCTTGGTGTAGCCGGCGCCGGCAACCGTCAGGTCATAGGTCGGCGAAAGGGCGAAATAGTACGGGATTTTCAGGCTGGCGCCGAGGCTGGTCTTGTAGTCGACGCCCGGGAACAGGAAGCCGCTCTTGCGCTTCACCGTGGGGTCGGCGATCTCGAAGCTCGGCAGATAGGCGATCGGGAAGCCGAAGAACTCGAAGCGCGACCGCTCGAAGCGCACCGTCTTGGTGGTGCCGTTCCAGATGATCTTCTGCGCCTTGATGCGCCAGATCGGCGCCCTGTCCGGCTGTGCTTCGCAAGGGGCGCAGGCGGTGTAGACGCCGTTGTTGAAGGTGGTCAGAACGCCGCCTTCGCGGCTCGCGCTTTCAGCAGCGAAATAGGTCTTGTCGATCGTTTCGACGCGCAGCGCGTTGACGAAGCCGTTGGCGAAATCGTCGGTGACGTCGATCTCCTGGGAGAAGACCTTGGTGCCGCTGCTGTCGATGATCTCGACATTGCCGCTGGCGATGAGACGGGAGGTGTTGCGGTCATAGGTGACGCGCTGTGCAACCAGACGGTTGCCGGCATAGTCGATTCGGACCCCGCCGACCGCGGTTACCGTGTTCTTGTCGTTGTCATAGACGAGGGTGTCGGCCTCCAGCAGCATCTGCGAGCCGGCCGGAATTTTTGGGGCAAGGTTGCCGATCTCCTGTGCGGAAGCCGGCGTGGTGACGGGCAAAGCATAGGCGAAAAGGCAGGCGAGAGCCGTCGCGCCATAAAGGCGTGCCAGGCGAATCGTCTTCTGCGCTGTCGTCACCGCGCCCCCCACTAACCATCCTCCCTGTACAACAGGAAAGTTACCCCGAAAAACATTGCCACTACCACTGGGAACCACGCCGCAACGACGGGCGGAACGAATCCCGCGTTTCCAAATGCCTTCACCAAAACTGAAACCACATAAAGCAGAAACCCGGCGACGACGCCACCCAGAATCATCGTCGTGGATTGCCCCATCCTCGCAAACTTCATCGAGACTGTTGCAGCAATGAGAGTCATCGCGACAAGAAGCAGTGGAAGAGCCATCATGGAATGGAACTGCATGGCGAATGCATTGGCCCTCAGGCCGAAGGACCGGGCCACCTCGATCTTGCTGGGAAGCTTGTAGAACGGAATCGTTTCGGGCTCGGCCAGGCGTTCCTGCACGAATTCGGGCCTGAGATTCGTCGGCACGCGGTCGCTCGCCAGCGCTTCGCCACGCTCGCCGTTGCGGTAGAGCGTGACATCCACAAGCTCCCAATAGCCGTCGCGCAGGAAGGCGCGCTTGGCGTCCTTGCGTTCCGCGATTTCGCCCTTCTGGTCGATCGTGAAGAACACAGCATCAGACAGTTCGAGCCCCTGGTTCAGGATGGCGCGCGCGCCGATGATCGTGTCTACGCCATTGGCCTTTTGGTGGATCCACGGCGCGTCGAAGGCGGAGACCTCGTTGGACGAGCCGGAGCGGATGTTTGTTTCCAACAGCTGGGAACGCGACAGGCCGTGGGCCGCGAGCGGGTTGAGCACCCCGACCGTGAGTATGCCGAACAGCAGCGCGCCTACGCAGGCCGGCAGCAGGAACTGCCAGGCCGAAATGCCCGCGGCGCGGGCGATCACCAGCTCGTATTTGCGGTTCAGCGAAATCAGCGTCGCCATCGCAGCGAACAGCGCAACGAATGGCACGGTCTGCTGGATGATCATCGGCACGCGTAGCGCCGATACCGAAAGCGCCATCAGGAATGTGAAGTTCGGCAGGCCGGAGGTGCGGCTGGAGAACTCGGTGAAATCGATCAGGAACACCAGCGCGTAGATGCCGATGAAGAACCAAGCCGTGATGGCGGCGTAGCGGCGAAAGAAATAAAGCCCGAGTGTCCAGCCCATCACGCGGTTCCTCCGCTCGAGCTTTCACGGCGGGTCAGGCGCTGCCACAGTCCCGACAGGAACTCCCTGCACCGGCTGGCCATGCTCGACAGGCCCTCGGCCCAGGAAATCGGAAGCTCCATGGTCTTGTTGCTTCTGATGAAGCCGATGGCCACGAGCGAGGCGATCAAGGGCACGCCGTAGACGAGCGGACTGAACAGGGGATCGGTCGTCGCCTGGTTGGTGACGAAGAAGCCGAGCCAGCGCACGAAAAGCGCAATGGCGATTGCCGTGATCATCGGGTGGATGCGGCCCTCACGATGCGAACGAGCGTCACCTGCGACTGCAAGCGCGATCAGTGCGAATACCAGCGGATAGATCCACTCGGTCAGGCGCCTGTGCAACTCGCCCCGGAACGATTGCGGGTTCTTCTGGAACTGCTTGTCGTTCGGATTAGGGTTCATTAGATAGGGCAGCGGGCGGTCCTTCGGATACATCGTGTAGCTGCCCGCGGCAGCGGAAAACGTCGAAAGGTCAAAGGTGTAGGAGGTGAAGCGGATCACCGACAGGTCGCCGTCGGGCGATTTGCGGTGCACCACGCCGTCGCTCATCACCAGCATGCTCTTGTCAGCATCCTGCAACACCGCGCCGGTCTTGGCGTAGTAGACGAGGTCGGTGCCCGGCTGGCGCGAATCCGCCACGAAGATGCCGCCCAGCTGGCCGTCGGGTAGCCTTTCGCCGACCTGGACGTAAAGGCCGTCGTCGACCTTGCGGAAGGTGCCCTCCTGGATCACCAGCGATAGCAAGTCGGCCTGCGCCGCCGCGACGAGCTGGCGCCCGCGTTCGCGTGCATAGGGATCGATGCCGTTGTCGACCGCAAAGGAGAAGACGCTGGCCAGAAGCGCGAGAATGATGATCGGCCGCGCGGCAATCAGGCGCGAGCCGCCGGCGGCGCTGATGACTACCAATTCGGAATCGGAATTCATCGTGGACAGCGTCTGCGCCACCGCGATGATCAGCGCGAAAGGCACCACGATCGGGATGATCGAGGGCAGGATCAGCGTTGCGAGCTCGAAGAAGGTGAGCGCCGATTGCCCGCTGTCGGTGACGAGGTTCAGGCGCGCAAGAACCTGCGTCGTCCACACGATCGCCAGCGTCCACAGCATGGCGCCGATGAACATCGCGAACGTCCGGCGCATTATGTAGCGTTCAACGACCTTCATATGCCGCGGCGTTCCGTTCCTGTGGTCGTTCATGGCGGTGAGCCGCCCTGCCAGGCTCGGCAGGGTATTCGCACCGCGTGGGCGGTGGAATGCGGTTCCCGTCCTTCACTGCATTTGCGCGCATGGTGAGTCTCGTTCGGGAGTGGCTAAGAAACAGCCAAGAAAGCTGGTTAATCAAGTGTTGATGGCGAATCGAGGGTTCTACTAGCAGCTGCGGTCGCTTTGATCGACCGTCTGTGATGAACAGCTACATTGCAGCAAAAAACTGACCGAGCCGGCTTACAGCTTGCCAAACCGCGCAAAACGACGAAATGTCGCGTGAAAACGTGTCCATGATATCGAAAGCGCTCTCCATGACATTGATGCCGACCATCAGCTTCGCCAAATTCGCCGCGCCCAAGAAGGGAACCGCAATCGTGCTGGTTGCAGAGGGCGGCTCGCTCAGCGCGGCGGCAAGCGCCTGCGATCCGGGCGCGGCCTTTGCCCGCGCCTTTCCGGTGGCGGAATTTACCGGCAAGTCCGGCAGCTCGGTCGAGGTGCTAGCGCCCGAGGGCTCGCCGCTCGATCGCCTGGTCGCGGTCGGTGCCGGAAAGACGGGCGAGCTCAACGAATATGTCTGGCTGAAGCTCGGCGGTTCGGTCGCCGCGCAGCTGCGCAAGGCCGTTGACGTCACCGTGGTGGCCGAGCTTGCCGACGCCGAGGTCAGTGCGGCCGACGCGGCCAATCTCGCGGCCGGCATCCTGCTGCGCAGCTATGCGTTCGAGAAGTACAAGACCCGCAAGGACGAGGGCAACGGCAAGGAAACGACGCCTGCCAAGCCGGCCAAGATCACCATCCAGTGCGCCGATCCGACGGGCGCCAAGAAGGTTTTTGCGAATGCGCAGGCGGTGGTCGACGGCGTCGTGCTGGCGCGCGATCTCGTCAACGAGCCGGCCAATGTGCTCGGTCCGGTGGAGTTCGCCGCGCAGGCCAAGGAGCTGGAAAAGCTCGGCGTCAAGGTCGAGGTGCTGACCGAAAAGGAAATGAAGAAGCTCGGCATGGGCGCGCTTTTGGGCGTCGCGCAGGGCTCGGTGCGCCCGCCGCGGCTGGTGATCATGCAGTGGAACGGCGGCAAGGCCAAGGACAAGCCGGTCGCCTTCGTCGGCAAGGGCGTGGTGTTCGATTCGGGCGGCGTGTCGATCAAGCCGGCCTCCGGCATGGAGGACATGAAGGGCGACATGGGCGGCGCGGCGGCCGTCACCGGCCTGATGCACGCGCTTGCCGCGCGCAAGGCCAAGGTCAATGCCGTCGGTATCATCGGCTGCGTCGAGAACATGGTCGACGGCAATGCGCAGCGCCCGGGCGACATTGTGACCTCGATGTCCGGCCAGACGATCGAGGTGCTGAACACCGACGCGGAAGGCCGCCTCGTGCTGGCGGATGCGCTCTGGTACTGCAACGACCGCTTCGAGCCGAAATTCATGATCGATCTCGCCACACTCACCGGCGCGATCATGGTGGCGCTCGGCCAAAACTATGCCGGCCTGTTCTCCAACAATGACGAGCTGTCCGCGAACCTCTCCGCTGCCGGCCAGGCCAGCCAGGAGCGGGTGTGGCGCATGCCGTTGGGGACGGAATACGACAAGCTGATCGATTCCAAGAACGCGGACATGAAGAACATCGGCGGCCGCTATGGCGGCTCGATCACGGCTGCGCAGTTCCTGCAGCGCTTCGTCAAGGACACGCCCTGGGCGCATCTCGACATCGCCGGCACCGCCATGGGCGCGCAGGCCAACGAGATCAACCAGTCCTGGGGGTCGGGCTTCGGCGTGCGTCTGCTCGACCAGCTGGTTCGCGACCACTACGAGGCATAAGGAGCCAACGCTCCAACGACTGGCGCCGGCCGCACGGCGGCGCCAGTCCGATTTGGATGATCGCCAAGTGCGATCCGCTATTTGGGAGATGAGACAAAATCTCTTCGGCTGAAGCTTTAGAATATGCTGAAGCATTCATTAATCATATATTGAGACGGACGAGGTAATGGGTCGATATTGATCTGCTCACGGCATGATGCCGGGGCTGCGAACTTTGTGCCTCGTTTCCATGATGGATGGCGGGTGCGCGATCAGGAGCTCGCATGACCGCTATATCCCCGGCCAACGTCCCCTTGTCGCTCGTCCTGATGCAGAAGAGGGCGCCGTTCCAGACAAGTCCGGCATCGCCGAGCGCCAATCTCCTCGCGGTGGCGAACGGCGTAGCAAAGGCCGCCGACAACGGCGGGTTGGCAGCAACCTCGTCCGACGACATGTTCGGCACGAACACGACGGATGTCACCGCGAAAAAGGTGCATTTGGTCGAGCGGCTGGCAAAATCGCTTGGCGTCGAGCAGGAAGACTATGATTCTGATGCGGCTTTCTACAAGGCGCTGAAGGTGGAAATCGCCAAGTTGAAGCGCGACCCGGAAGGTTTGAATAAGATCGCCGCGATCGAGAAGGATCTGGGCCTGACCGAGCTCGGCATTTCACTGGACATGTTTATGAACGCGATCTTGGACCCGTCCGGGGACGACGCCAAGAGGGTGGACGCCGCTCTCGGCAAGGCCGCGAAAGACCTGGCGCACGGCACGGCAATCGAAATGGATGAGATCGGGATCTATCGCCCCGCGCGGTAATCGCCTTCGCAAGCATTGGCGGCTCCCTGCTCGCCCGTCCGTTCCCACCGGCAACCCAATATCGTAAAGCCGTTCCAAAGACTGGGCGTGCGCCTGTGCGCGGCCTGGGACAGCAGGGAGCGAACGACATTTGCGCATCATGTCGCTGAATGCCTGGGGCGGCAGAGTCCACGAGCGGCTCATTCCCTATCTGGCCGACACGGATCCGGACGTCCTTTGCCTGCAGGAGATGGTTTCGACGCCGACGGCCGACAGGGAATGGCTGATCTACCGGGATCATGGCATCGAGCTGCCGCAGCGGGCTAATCTGCTGCAGGAGGTGACGGCGGTGCTGCCATCGCATCAGGCCTTTTTCTGCCCGGCCGCACGCGGCGACCTGTACGACGGCGATGAGAGCTTTCCGTCCGAGTGGGGGCTGGCGACCTTCGTGCGCCGGACCTATCCCGTGATCGGGCAGGGCCAGGATTTTGTGCATGGCGAATTCAGCCCGGATGGCTGGGGCGATCACCCGCGGTCGCGAAACGCGCATGCCGTGCGCCTTTTCGACTACGAGACGTCGTCCACGATCACCATCGCCCATATGCACGGCTTGCGCGATCCCGCCGGCAAGGGCGACACGCCGGCGCGTCTTGTTCAGGCGAGACGATTTGCCGAACTGATCGACAGGACGCGACGGGACACCGACAGGCTGGTGGTTTGCGGCGATTTCAATGTGCTGCCGGGCAGCGTGACCTTTGCGGCACTGGCCGAACTCGGCCTGATTGATCTGATCACGACGCGCGGATTCAACGACACGCGCACGTCCCTCTACAAAAAGACGCCGCGATTTGCCGACTACATGCTGGCAAGCGCCAATGTCCCGATCCGCCATTTCGATGTCGTGAGGGAACCGGAAGTGTCCGACCATTGCGCGCTGCTTCTCGAAGTTGGATAAGTCGCGCCTGCTGCCATCCATTGGGGCAAGGTACATGAGGGACTGGAATGCCGCATATCATCGTAAAGCTCTACGCCGGGAGGTCGGAGGAGCAGAAGGCGAACATCGCCCAGGAACTGACGAGGGCCTTGATGGCCAGCGCAAACTGCGCTGAAAAGTCCGTCTCGGTCAGCATCGAAGACGTCCAGCCCGAGGAGTGGACCGAAAAGGTCTACAAGCCCGACATCGCCGCGAAGATGGACCAGTTATACAAGAAGCCGGGATACGATCCGGTCTGAGTCGGCGTTTCCATTCGCCGCATGATCGCTTAGTTTGGCGGCATGGCTGAAGTTCTGTTCTACCACCTGACCGAGTCGACGCTGGAAGAGGCGCTGCCGGCCCTGCTCGAAAAGAGCGTGCAGCGCGGCTGGCGCGTCGTGCTGCAGACCGGCACGGAAGAGCGCCGGGATGCGCTGGACGCGCATCTTTGGACCTTCCGCGACGATTCCTTCCTGGCCCACGCCACCGACCGCGAGGCCTACCCGGAAGAGCAGCCGGTGCTTTTGACGACGGGGCAGGGCAATGCGAACCAGGCGCGCATCCGCTTCATGGTCGACGGCGCCGTGCCGCCGGATCTCGGCGCTTACGAGAGGGCGGTGTTCATGTTCGACGGCCATGACGCGAGCCAGCTCGAAGCCGCGCGCGGTCAGTGGAAGCAGATGAAGGCCGGCGGTCACAGCGTGACCTATTGGCAGCAGACGCCCGAGCGGCGCTGGGAACGCAAGGCGTGACGGCGTCGGCGGAAGGGACGGCGGACGAGGCGCCGCGCATCGTCATCATCACAGGCGTGATGGGGGCGGGAAAATCCACCGTGGCGCAGGCGCTGGCCGAGCGGCTGCCGAAAAGCGTGCATCTGCGCGGCGATCTCTTTCGCCGGATGATCGTCGGCGGCCGGGTGGAGATGAGCCCCAACCCGCCGCCCGAGGCCGAACGGCAGCTGCGCATCCGCTACGAATTCGCCTGGGACATCGCCACCAAATACGCCGATGCGGGTTTCACCGTCGTCTATCAGGACGTTCTGCTGGGCGAGTTTCTTGGCTGGGCGGCGGAACGTCTCAAGGCCTATCGGCCGGCGGTGGTGGTGCTCGACCCTTCGGCGGAAGTGCTGACCGCGCGCGACAAGGCCCGCACGAAGAACATCTATGGCGATCCCGTCTATGGCGCCTGGACGGCCGAGCAGATCCGGCATGTGCTGCATGATGAAACCCCGCATATCGGCATCTGGCTCGATACTTCCGCGCAGACCGTGGAGGAAACGGTGACCGAGATCATGACGCGCCTCAAGCTTCAGGGCTGATTGTTCACCGGTCGCGCCGATTTGCGGTGCAACTGGCACGCATTTCTGAAACCGGGCGCGATATCGCGCGTTAAATGAGGAGACGATCGATCCGGGGGTTCGAACCCGTCGGCATGCCGTCATGCCGTCGCGCGACGTGGCAGACAGGTACGATGCGGGTGGGAGATTTCCCGATGCGCACATTTCTAGTCTTGTTGATCCTCGTGGGCGCGGCGCTCGGTTTTGGCTATCCCTGGGCGGCAACGCACCTGATCGGCTACAGTCTCGGCATGCTGCAGGTCTACAATCAGGCCACCGGCTATCACACGATCGAGAAGCAGCTTTCGCCGGCCGATGCGCCGGTGCAGGTTCTGGTCGACATACGCGTGGTCGGCGGAACGAGCCTGGCCAATGGCGGCAACCTCCTGGCCATCACTGTAGTACGCGACGGGCAGACGGTGCTGGCCAAGCCGCTGACTTTTCTCGATGCGACGCTGACAGACAAGTCTGCCCAGACCAACGAGCGGGTCTATCGCGAGGACGCCGGCCTTATCACCGACATCAAGGGCGGCACTTACAGTTTCGCCGTTCAGCCGGGCGACGAGAAGGGCATCTACATCCAGTCGGTGAACGTCCTGCTGCGTGGCCGCGCACTGAACACAATCGAGGTGGTGCAAGCGCTCGGTTTCCTGCTAATGGCTGCCGGGCTCGCCGGCTTCATCATCGCCGTCCGTCGTGACAGGCGGTTGGAGGAATGGGGGGATCGCTCCATGATGGCGGGCCAGGATCGCGACGACGGGAACTGAGCATGAATTACCGCCACGCCTACCATGCCGGCAATTTCGCCGACGTCGTCAAGCATGCCGTGCTGGCGCGCCTAGTCGAATATCTCAAGCAGAAGGACAAGGCTTTCCGCGTCATCGACACGCATGCCGGCATCGGCCTCTACGATCTGTCGTCGGAAGAGGCGCAAAAGACCGGTGAATGGCTGGGCGGTATCGGGAAATTGCTCGAGGCCAAGCTTTCGCCGGAGGCCGAAGCCTTGCTCGGACCCTACCTCGAGGCGGTGCGCTCGGCCGATCCCGAGGGCGAACTTTCGGCCTATCCAGGCTCGCCGCTGATTGTGCGCCGCCTGCTGCGCAAGCAGGACAGGCTGTCGGCGATCGAGCTGCATCCTGAGGATTTTCAGGTTCTCAAAACCCTGTTCGCGGAGGATTTTCAGGTCCGCGTGACCGAGCTCGACGGCTGGCTGGCGCTGGGCGCGCATCTGCCGCCCAAGGAAAAGCGCGGGCTGGTGCTGGTTGATCCGCCCTTCGAGAAGGAAGGCGAGTTCGACCGGCTGGTCGACGGACTCGTGCGCGCGCACCGGCGCTGGCCGGGCGGCATTTATGCGCTGTGGTATCCGATCAAGGACCGGAAGGCGGTTGCAGATTTCCGCGAGGCGCTTGCCGAGGCCGGCATTCCCAAGGTGATGGACATCCGCTTTGAGATCCGGCGCCCCTCGCGCGAGCCGCGGCTCGATGGCACCGGCATGATCGTGGTCAACCCGCCCTATACGCTCGAAAAGGAGCTGAAGACTGTTTTGCCGGCGATGCACGCGCTGCTGGCCGAAGAGAAGGGGGCTGCGTGGTCGGTCGAATGGCTGGCGGGAGAAAGCGTGCCAGCTTGACCGGTTCGCGGGCATTGCGCACTATTGCCTCGCTGCATTGCTTCCTGCGATGATTCACGAGGTTGGCTATGTTTCGCATTTTTCGTTTTGTAATGGCGGCCATTGTCGCGGCCGGTTCTCTTTTCACAGCACCGACACTTTCCTTCGCCGGCGGTTTCTGGGGACCGCCGCCGCCAATCATAAGCGTCTGCGCCGATTCGCGGTTTCTCAACAAGATCATGCACCGCTTCCGCTATCAGGTGCGGCATGTTCCCGGACTGCCGGACGTGGCGATTACCGGTTTCGTGAACATCCATGAGAACCGGTTTCTGCCGCTCGCCTATCGTCAGCCGATCCCGCGGCTCTATTGCGGGGCGCAGGCTGTGATGAGCGACGGGACCCAGCACGACATCTGGTATCTGATCGAAGGCAAGATGGGCTTCGCGAGCATCGGCGACAATGTCGAGTTCTGCATGTCCGACTTCGACCGCTGGTATGTCTACGACGGCCGCTGCCGTATACTGCGCTGAGGCTATCGGCTGGAACGATGACCTGGACCCGCAATCGCCGCCAGCGCGCTGGCATTGCGGCAGGGCTTGGCCTTGCCCTGCTGGCGTGCGTTGCGGGATGCAAGCCGGCCGGCAATAGCGGGCAGAACGGCGGGCAAGCGCCGGCTGCGTCCTCGGTGCCGATCGGCTCCGGCTTCGATTTCTACGTCCTGTCGCTCTCCTGGTCGCCCAGCTATTGCGAAGCCGGCGACGAGGAAAACAACAGCCAGCAGTGCCGGGGCGGACGGCCCTATGCCTTCGTGGTGCATGGGCTCTGGCCGCAATATGAGCGCGGCTATCCGCAGGATTGCCAGACCGACCAGCCGCGCGTGCCGACCGAAGCCGCGCGTTCCATGCTAGATATCATGCCCGCCATCGGTCTCGTCGGGCACGAATGGCGCAAGCACGGCTCCTGCTCGGGGCTGGACCAGGGGCAATATTTCGAGGTGCTGCGCGCTGCCCGGGACAAGGTGAACATCCCGCCCGAGTATCGGCGCCTGCAGGACTATCTCACGCCCGATCCCAACGATGTCGAACGCGCCTTCCTGCGCGACAATGCGGGCATTCCGGAGGACGGGATTGCCGTGACCTGCGACCGCCGCTATCTGCGCGAGGTGCGCATCTGCATGACCAAAGACCTGTCGTTCAGGACCTGCGACGAGGTCGACCGCCGCGCCGCCTGCCGCCTGCCCAAGGTGGTGATGCCGCCAGTGCGCGGCGGCTAAACTTCAGATAGTCAGTTTTTCGTCGCGTCGTTTGCATCGAGCAGGCGCAATTTTTCCTGGGAGAATCCATGCCAAAAATCCTCTACTCGTCCGCCTCGCCCTACAGCGCCAAGGTGCGCATGGCGGCAGCCTATGCCGGCATTCAGCTGGAGGCCGTGCCGACCGACACGGGCGCCGAGCCGGCCGAACTGCTCGCGGCCAATCCGCTCGGCAAGATTCCGGTGCTGGTCACCGATGGCGGCGAGACGGTTTTCGACAGCCGCGCGATCAACCAGTATCTGAACCGGCTCTCCGGCAACGGGCTGTTTCCGCGCAATGCGGACAAGCGCCTCGAGGCAGAACGGCTGGAGGCGCTGGCCGACGGCATTTGCGATTGCCTGCTCGTCCATGTCTATGAGCGCCGCGCGCGACCGGAAGAAAAAGTGCATGCGCCGTGGCTCGACAAACAGTGGTCGAAGGTGACGCGCGCGCTCGATATGCTGAACGCCAATCCGCCGAAGCTGCCCAAGCAGATCACCGCCGGCCAGATCGGGCTGCGCGCAACGATCGGCTATCTGGACCTCCGCTTTGCCGGCCAGTGGGAGCGCGGCCGGGCCAAGCTCAAGCGCTGGGCCGCACGCTTCGACGAAAAGTTCCCAGAACTGACGCCTTACCTGCCGGCCTAATTCCAAAAAGAAAGGCCGAGCGCTAGCGCCCGGCCTTTCCGTCCCGTCCCCAAGGATGGATGACTTAGAACTTCATACCCAGACCGAACTGGATGCGGTGATCGCGAGCGCTGACATCGCGGCCGCCAGCGCCGGTATCGAAGTTCTTGCTGCCGTAGTCCGTGTAGCGGTACTCGACGCGGCCGAAGACCTGGTCGGTCAGCTTGACGTCGGTGCCGACGCCGGCGGTCCAGCCGGTCATCGTACGCTTGTCGGAGCCGGCAGCGTCGGTCAGCTTCACGCTCTGCGCAGCGCCACCAGCGGTGACGTAAGGCATGATGTCCGGGCTCACGGCGTAGCCGAGGCGTGCACGGAGCGAGCCGTTGATGCCGCCCTTGGCTTCGACGCCGGCATTGTCACCCTTCAGGCCGCCGTAACCCACGTCACCTTCGACGCCAGCGACGAAGTTGTCCATCTGGAAGTTGTAGCCAGCAAAACCGCTGCCGACGAAGCCGCTGGTGTTGATGGTGTTGTTGATGTCCTTCTCCTTGACGCGGCCCGAGAAGCCGTAGCCGAGGGACACACCGGCGTAGGCGCCGGACCAGGTGTTGAGCGGGGGCTGCTCCATCGGGGCAGCAGGTGCCGGTGGCTCTTCCCTAACCACGTCGGCCGCATTGGCGGGAACAACGCCAGCAAGGGCGATGAGCCCGAACGCAGCCGCCAGAGGCCGCGCGAATTTCAATTTGGCTTCCATTTTACTCTCCTTAGCCACAGCACTTCGATGCTTCTGTGGGAGACACTCCCGCAGGTCTGGGAGACGACCCGTCGGGGCTGTCTTACGGGATGCAATGTCGGGTCGAAATGCGGCCAGAGCGTACCTTAAATAGGGTCTTTAGCTGGCACCAATGAGGCGGAAAGGTGACGTTGCGGGTGCGCAACACCATTGTCAGGAGAGGCAAGTCCGAAGGGCAAAAAGCCTCTTGGTTCAATGGTTTGTGGTGCCTATATTGAATCGGATCATAAGCAGGGGGCGCATTCGAGGTCGACTTTTGCAGGCCCGTCGCCACATTGCCGTCAAAGGAACGAACGGGAATTAACTTATCGGGCGTCCAGGTGCCGCAAAAAGCGGAATCGGACGCTGAATTCAGAGGTGGACAAATGAGAAAAGCCGGGATGACTGCGCTCGTTACGGGCGGCGCAAAGCGCGTCGGCAAGGCCATTGTCGAAGACCTCGCAGCACACGGCTTTGCGGTAGCTATCCACTGCAATCGCTCGCGCGCGGAAGGCGACGAACTGGCAGCGGCGGTGGCCGCAGGCGGCGGCGAGGCCGCGGTGGTAGTCGCCGATCTGACCGACATGCGCGCCGTCGACGGGCTCGTGCGAAAGGCGACCGCTGCGCTCGGGCCGGTCACGCTTCTCGTCAACAATGCCTCGGTCTTCGAGCCCGACGAAGTGACGGATTTCGAGTGGGCGGCGTGGGACCGGCACTTTGCCGTTCACGTCAAGGCGCCCGTACTGCTGACCCGGCGCTTTGCCGAATCGCTGCCGCAGGACGCCGAAGGGCTGGTGGTCAACATGATCGATCAGCGTGTGTGGAAGCCCACGCCGCGCTACTTTTCCTATTCGCTTTCCAAATCCGCCCTCTGGGACGCGACGCAGACCATGGCGCAGGCGCTTGCGCCCCGCATTCGCGTCAACGCCATCGGTCCGGGGCCGACGCTGCCGAGCAGCCGCCAACAGCAATCGGACTTCGACGCGCAGGTGGAAGGGCTCATTCTGAAGCGCGGTCCGACACTTTTGGAATTTGGCGCCACAATTCGCTATCTATGGGAGGCGCGCTCCGTTACCGGACAGATGATCGCGCTCGACGGCGGCCAGCATCTTGCATGGCAGACGCCGGATGTTACAGGCATGGCGGAATGAACTCCTCGGATCCGAACCTCAAATCGCTTCACCGCCCGCGGGCGGGCAGGGCCAGCGACGATGTCGCGGGCTACATGCCCGGCCACGAGGTGGAGGAGGACGATGGCCCGGAGGTGGAGCAGGTTCCGTCGGGTCCCGAACCTTCTTTCACCGCGCTCGACTGGACTCAGCAGGGCGACGACGCGGAGAGCAAGGTCGGCGCGGAAGTCATTCAGGAGCTGGTGAAGCGGCTGCCGAATGCGCCGGGCGTCTATCGCATGATGAATGGCAGCGGCGACGTGCTCTATGTCGGCAAGGCGCGCAATCTCAAGAAGCGCGTCACCCAATATGCACAGGGGCGCTTCCACACCAATCGCATCGGGCGGATGGTGCGCGAGACGGCGACGATGGAATTCGTCGTCACCCGCACCGAGATCGAGGCGCTGCTGCTCGAGGCCAACCTCATCAAGCGCCTGCGGCCGCGTTTCAACGTGCTGCTGCGCGACGACAAGTCGTTTCCTTATATCATGCTGACCGGCGACCACCCGTCGCCCGGCATTTTCAAGCATCGCGGCGCGCGCTCGCGCAAGGGCGACTATTTCGGACCGTTTGCCTCTGCGGGTGCGGTCGGCCGCACCATCAACTCGCTGCAGCGCGCCTTCCTCCTGCGCACCTGCACCGACTCGGTCTTCGAAACCCGCACGCGGCCCTGTCTGCTTTACCAGATCAAGCGCTGCTCCGGCCCCTGCACGGGCGAGATCTCGAAAGAGGACTATGCCGAGCTGGTCACCGAGGCGAAGGATTTTCTGTCCGGGCGTAGCCAGAAGGTGAAGACAGAAATCTCCACTGCCATGCAGGAGGCTGCCGAGGAACTCGATTTCGAGCGCGCGGCCATCTACCGCGACCGTCTTGCGGCGCTGAGCCACGTGCAGAGCCACCAGGGCATCAATCCGCAATCGGTCGAGGAGGCGGATGTGTTCGCCATCCATCAGGAGGGCGGGCAGGTCTGCATCCAGGTGTTCTTCTTCCGCACCGGCCAGAACTGGGGCAACCGCGCCTATTTCCCCAAGACCGATCCGGCGATGGAGGCCGGCGAGATCATGGGCTCGTTCCTGGCCCAGTTCTATGACGACAAGCCGTGCCCGCGGCTCATCCTGCTGTCGCACGATGTCGAGGAGCATGAACTGCTGACCGAGGCGCTTGCCACGCGCGCCGGCCACAAGGTGACGATCACCGTGCCGCAGCGCGGCGAGAAAAAGGACATCGTCGACCACGCCGTGCAGAATGCGCGCGAAGCGCTGGGCCGCCGTCTGGCCGAAACCTCGACGCAGGCGCGGCTGATGGCCGGCATGGTCGAGACATTCGGGCTGGAAAAGCCGCCGGTGCGCATCGAGGTCTACGACAACTCGCACATCATGGGCACCAATGCGGTGGGCGCAATGATCGTCGCCGGGCCCGAAGGTTTTGTGAAGAACCAGTACCGGAAGTTCAACATCCGCTCGACCGACATCACGCCCGGCGACGATTTCGGCATGATGCGCGAGGTGATGACGCGTCGCTTCTCGCGCCTGATCAAGGAGCATGGCGAGGAGGACGGAGCCGACGCCTCGGTCGACGATGGATCCTTCCCCGCCTGGCCCGACGTGATCCTGATCGATGGCGGCCAGGGGCAGATGACGGCCGTTCGCCAGATTCTTGCCGATCTTGGCGTCGAGGATAGAGTGGTGGCGATCGGTGTTGCCAAGGGCGTCGACCGCGACGCCGGTCGCGAGCGATTCTTCGTCAAGGGGCGCGAGTCGTTCACCTTGCCGGTACGCGATCCGGTGCTCTACTTTGTGCAGCGCCTGCGCGACGAGGCGCACCGCTTCGCCATCGGCTCGCATCGCGCCCGCCGCAAGAAGGAGATGACGCGCAACCCGCTGGACGAGATCAGCGGCATCGGACCCGGCCGCAAACGGGCGCTGCTGCTGGCCTTCGGCACCGCCAAGGCGGTGAGCCGTGCGGCGGTGGAGGATCTGATGGCTGTTGATGGCATATCGGAGTCTATTGCGCGAACCGTCTACAACCACTTTCATGAGAGCTGAACGTTTGCGGGCTAAAAATAGCGCTGGGCCAGCGCTTTCCATCGGTTGACCCCCTAGGGAGGTATCTGATTTGAGTACGAATGCCGAAAGCGGCACGAACCAGAGGGTTGGTAGCGGAAATAAGATGGGCAAGCGCGCGTTCAACCTTCCCAATCTGTTGACTTATGGGCGCATCCTTGCGGTGCCGCTCATCGTGCTGTGCTTCTTCCTGGAAGGGCGGCTGCGTTCGAGCGACTTCGCCCGCTGGTCGGCGCTTGCGCTGTTCATGGCGGCAAGCATCACCGACTATTTCGATGGCTACCTGGCGCGGGCCTGGCAGCAGACGTCGAATATCGGCCGCATGCTGGACCCCATCGCCGACAAGCTGCTGGTAGCGACCTGCCTGCTGTTGTTGGCTGCCGACACCGACCGCACGATTGCCGGCTGGACGCTCTGGGCCGCCATTATCATCCTCTGCCGCGAAATCCTGGTTTCGGGGCTGCGCGAATATCTGGCTGCGCTGAAGGTCAGTGTGCCGGTGACCCAACTCGCCAAATGGAAGACGACGATCCAGATGATCGCCATCGGCTTCCTGCTGCTCGGGCCGGCGGGCGACAAGATCGTGCCCTACTGGACGCAGGTCGGCATCACGCTGCTCTGGATCTCGGCCATCGTCACCCTCTATACCGGCTATGACTATTTCCGCGCCGGCGTGAAGCATATAATCGACGAATGACCGAGCACCCGACCAAACTCGTCTACTTCGCCTGGGTCCGCGAGCGGATCGGCAGGCCCGAGGAAGAGCTTGCGCTGCCCGCCGAAGTGGAAACGGTGCGCGACCTGCTGCTGTGGCTGAAGGGGCGGGGCGAGGAATATGAAAACGCCCTGCAATATCCCGAGGTGATCCGCGTCGCGATCAACCATGAGCATGTGGACCACCGGGAGAAGATCGCGGGCGCGCGCGAGATCGCGCTTTTCCCGCCCATGACCGGAGGCTGAGCGCCGTGACGGCTCATGCGACGCCCCTAGTGCGCATCCAGCGCGAGGATTTCGACACAGAGGCCGAGATTTCGCGGCTGACGCGCGGGCGCGCCGATATCGGCGCGGTGGTCACCTTCACCGGCCTTTGCCGTGACGAGGCGGGGCAGCTGGCGGCGCTGGAGCTCGAACACTATCCGGGCATGGCCGAGGCCGAGATTTCGCGCATTGCGGCCGAGGCCATCGAACGCTGGCCGCTGCAGGGGCTGAGCGCCATTCATCGCTTCGGCAGGATCGCGCCGGGCGAGAACATCGTGCTTGTGGTGGCTGCGTCCGCCCACCGGCAAGCCGCCTTCGAGGCGGCGAATTTCATGATGGACTATCTGAAGTCGCGTGCGCCCTTCTGGAAGAAGGAGCATCGCACCGACGGTTCCGAAGGCGGCTGGGTCGAGGCCAAGGAGACCGACGACGCGGCGGCGGCGCGCTGGCGGCGTTAACCAACGGATAACCAAGGCAAGCCGCGGCCGAATTACAGTCGGAAACTTATCGTCATTCCGACATGGAACGACCTCATTCATCTGTCCAACTACCCGCACGACACGGAGGACAGGGACCATGCTGGATAAGCTTGCCGAGTTCGTGATTTTCGGTTTCGCGCCGCTGATCGTCGGCGCGCTGGTGATGCCTATCGAATCCCGGGCGGACGAAAAGGTGATCACCGGCGAAGTGGTGTATCGAGAGCGCATCGCCCTGCCGCCAAGCGCGGTGCTGACTGTCCAGCTGGTGGACGAAACTCCCACCGGCGAGCCTGGAGCCATCATCGGCCAGCAGACCATTGCGAATGCCGGGCAGGCGCCGATCAAGTTCGAAATCAGCTTCGATCCCGTCGCCATCCGGCCTGGCACGAAATACGCGCTCGAGGCCAACATCACCGTCGACCACACGCTCTGGTTCGAAAACGACGAGCGCTACCAGCTCGATCCACTGACTGCAGGCCCGCAGACGCTGACGCTGAAGATGGTCAACAAGACCGGCAGCCAGTCGATGCTCAAGAAATCGGGAACCTTCGAGCTGCCGGCCGGCATCTTCGACACGATCTGGCTGGCCGAGGATATCGAGGGCAGGGGCGTGATCGACGACGCGCAATCCACCTTCAAGGTGAGTAGCGATGGCTCGGTCAGCGGTCGCGGCGGCTGCAACAGTTATTTCGGCAAGGCGACGGTCGAGGGTAACTCGATCAAGGTCAGCGACATCGCTTCAACCTTCATGGCCTGCGCGCCTGCGCTGATGGATCAGGAGAAAAAGCTGTTCTCGGCGCTCGGCAAGGCTGCCAGCTTCCGCCTCAATGAGGGCAAGCTCTATCTCGCCGACAATGAGGGGCGCGACGTGCTGCGCTTCGCCAGCCAGGGCTGATATTCCGGCAGCCGTTTGAACGATGGACAAGAAAAAAGCCGGGGCTTTCGCTCCGGCTTTTCAATGAAATCAGGTATTTCTACCCGAAATCGGATTCAAGGTGTTAGCCGACGATCTCGGTGTCGGAGAACCAGTACTTGATCTCCTGAGCGGCGGTCTCGGCAGCGTCCGAGCCGTGCACCGAGTTCTCGCCGATCGACAGGGCGTGAACCTTGCGGATGGTGCCTTCATCGGCGTTGGCCGGGTTGGTGGCGCCCATCACTTCGCGGTTCTTGGCAATCGCGTTCTCGCCTTCGAGAACCTGCACGATCGTCGGGCCCGACGACATGGACTCGACCAGCTCACCGAAGAAGGGGCGTTCCTTGTGGACGGCGTAGAAGCCCTCGGCCTCGCGACGGCTCATCCAGACGCGGCGGGAAGCGACGACGCGCAGGCCGGCATCTTCGAGCATCTTGGTGATGGCGCCGGTCAGGTTGCGGCGGGTGGCATCCGGCTTGATCATCGAAAACGTGCGTTCGATCGCCATGGTATTTCCTTCTAAAGGTGAGGTGAAAGGTGGCGGACCCTATACAGGGCGCCTGCCTCATTGCCAAGTGGCACGCGTCGACAGAGCGCACGGAATCCGAGGCCCGGTGCGTTCGTCGCGTCCATTTTTCGCGGATGCCGCCCGATCTGAAACCGGACGGCCACACCGGGTGCGATCAGGTCAGGCCGCCGCCTCAGCCGTTACCTTGCGCGCCAACCCGCCATGCAGGTCGAGGCAACGCTCGAACCATTCCGCGACGGGATCATCGGACGCGAGATAGGGGTAGGGGGACGTCACGCGCACCCACTGGAAGGCGCCGAAGACAATGTAGTCCGCAAAGAGCGGCCCCTTGCCGCCGATGAAGGGCTGGTAGCCCAGCATGCTGCGCAGCGGCTCCAGCGATGCGCGGAAAGCCGCAAGGCCAGCGTCGCGGATTGCCGACACGTCTTCCAGCTTCTTGCCGAAGCGTGCCTCGCGGCTCTCGCGGAAATAGGCGAGGTTGTCGTTGTCCTGGTAGGCAAAAATGTCCATCAGCGCGGCGGCGCCGAGATAGGGATGGATGGTCAGCTGCGACCAGCGTTCGATGAAGCGGGCCATGGCCTTGCCGCCTTCGCCGCCGAACAGGGTCGGCCGGTCCGGATAGGCTTCGTCCAGATAGAGCGCGATCTGGAACGAATCCGCCACCACCGTCTCGCCGTCGCGGATCACCGGGATCGTCTTGGAGACGCCGCCCTCGACATTGGGCACCTCGATGAAGGTCGTCGGCACGCTGTGGAAGTCGAGCCCCTTGTGGGCCAGCGACATCGCCGTCTTCCAGCAATGCGGGCTGTAGGGACGCGCCGGATCGCGACCGACGAGATCGTAGAGAAGAATGGTCATTGCACTTCAATTCCCAACAGGTAGGTATGAGCCATATTCCGTCGTTCATGCCCTGAAGGGAAGTCCATGAAACAGCATTTCATGATGTTTGCGGCCTATAATGCTTGGGCCAACCAGCGCATCTATGATGCCGCAGCTGAACTTACCGAGGAGGAGTTGCACCGCGACACGGGCGCTTTCTTCAAGTCGGTGATGGGCACGCTCAATCACATTCTCGTCGCCGACCGGATATGGATGAAGCGCTTTACCGGCGAGGGGGACGCCCCTTCGCAGCTCGACGCCGTGCTGTATCAGAACTTCGAGAAGCTTCGCGCCGCGCGCGAGGCGGAGGATGCACGGATATTGGCCTGGATCGACGGCCTCAGCGCCCAGGCGGTGACCGGCCGCTTCAGCTACATGACGGTTACCGACATGCGCACGATCTCGCAGCGGCTCGCGCCGGCGCTGGCCCATTTCTTCAACCATCAGACCCATCACCGCGGCCAGGCGCATATGGGCTTGACTGTGCTCGGCCAGCCTTCGGTCCAGCTCGATCTGGTCGCATTCCAGCGCACCGAAGAAGGGCGCGCCTTCGCCTGAAGCCGGTTCTAACGCGGCCGCGCCGGCCTCTGGCGCGGCCTTGCCGGCGCCGTGGGCCTTGCGATCCGCAAGAGTCCGGTGCAAAAGCCCGCAATGCTTATCATCAACGATCTTTCCATCCGCGTCGCCGGGCGCCTGCTTCTCGACCACGCTTCGCTCACGCTGCCGGCGGGAACGAAGGCGGGCCTCGTCGGCCGCAACGGCACGGGCAAGACCACGCTGTTTCGGGCGATCACCGCCGACCAGCCGACCGAGACGGGCTCGATCAGCCTGCCCAAGAACCTGCGCATCGGCCAGGTGGCGCAGGAAGCGCCGGGCACCGAGGAGCCGCTGATCGAAATCGTGCTGAAGGCCGATCTCGAGCGCGCGGCACTTATGGAAGAGGAAAAGACGGCGACGGACCCGCACCGCATCGCCGAAATCCATGTGCGCCTCGCAGACATCGACGCGCATTCGGCCGAAGCGCGCGCGGCGACCATTCTTGCCGGCCTCGGCTTTGACGAAGCGGCGCAGAAGCGCCCGGCATCGTCCTTCTCGGGCGGCTGGCGCATGCGCGTGGCACTCGCCGCGGTGCTGTTCTCGCAGCCCGACCTTCTGCTGCTCGACGAACCGACCAACTATCTCGATCTTGAAGGCACGCTGTGGCTTGAGAACTATGTCTCGAAATATCCGCACACGGTTCTGCTCATCAGCCACGACCGCGACCTGCTCAACCGGGCGGTCAACTCGATCGTCTATCTCGACCAGAAGAAGCTGACCTTCTGGCGCGGCGGCTACGACCAGTTCGAGCGGCAGCTGGCCGAACAGCGCGAGCTGCAGGAAAAGGGCCGCGTCAAGCAGGAAGCGCAACGCAAGCACTTGCAATCCTTCGTCGACCGCTTCCGCGCCAAGGCCACCAAGGCCCGGCAGGCGCAGTCGCGCATCAAGGCGCTGGAGCGCATGAAGCCGATCGCGGCCGTGGTCGAAGACCATGTTCGGCCCTTCAGCTTCCCCGAACCGCAGAAGACGGTGGCCTCGCCGATCGTCGCGCTGGAAGGCGTCGATGTCGGCTATGCGCCCGGAAGCCCGGTGCTGCGCAAGCTCTCGCTGCGCATCGACAGTGACGACCGCATCGCGCTGCTGGGTGCCAACGGCAACGGCAAGTCCACCTTCGCCAAGCTGCTGTCCGGTCGCCTGAAGGGCGATACGGGCACCGTGACGGTTGCGCCCGGTCTAAAGGTGTCGATCTTCGCCCAGCACCAGCTGGACGATCTGCGCCCTGAGGAAAACGCCTATGAGCATGTGCGCCGGCTGATGCCGGAAGCGCCGGAATCGAAGGTGAGGGCGCGCGTCGCCCAGTTCGGCCTTTCGACCGAGAAGATGAACACGCCCGCCAAGGACCTGTCCGGCGGCGAAAAGGCACGTCTGCTGATGGGCCTTGCGGCCTTCGACGGGCCGAACCTGTTCATCCTCGACGAGCCGACCAACCACCTCGACATCGACAGCCGCGAGGCGCTGATGATGGCGCTGAACGACTTTCCCGGCGCGGTGATCATCATCAGCCACGACCGGCATTTGCTGGAGGCGACCGCCGACCGGCTATGGCTGGTCAGGGACGGCACGGTAAAGCCCTATGACGGCGACCTCGAAGACTATCGCACCATGGTCACCGGGGTTTCCGTCGATCGCCGCGAAAAGCGCGAGGCGAAAGAGTCCTCCAAGGCCGACCGTCGCCGCGAGGCAGCCGCGCGCCGCGCCGCCATGGAACCGGTGGCCAAGGAAATCCGCGCCACCGAGGCGCTGATGGACCGTATTCGCAAGCGCATCGACGCGATCGAGGACCAGCTTGCCAATCCGACCCTCTACGAGAAGGATCCGAACGCGGCCACCCAGCTTGCCAAGGAGCGCGCGCAGCTCTCTTCCTCGCTGTCCATGCATGAGGACAAGTGGCTGGAACTGTCGACGGAGTATGAGGAAGGGATGGCGGAGTAGCGGCCCCAGGGCGGGATGACGACTTCTTGAAGCGCCATCTCGCTCTAAGCTGTTGTTTTTGGGGCATGATCCCGAAAAGCCTGCAACTTTTCGCTGACGCGGACCTTCGGTTCGGGGGGATGCTCTATCCCGCCGATGGCGGCATGCGGGCGAAAGCCGGCAGCGCCGGGTCGATCCTGTCCCAGTCTTGCGCCGCCTCGGACCAGGTCACCATCTGCGGCCGATAGCGCTCCGGCTCGTCCAGCGTGCCAGCCCTGACCACGAAGATGTCCGGCACGTCGGGAAACAGCATGTAGACCGGCGTGCCGCAGGTCTGGCAGAAGGCGCGGCGCTTCACCATGCCCTGTTCGCCGGTGAAGTCGAAGCTCTTGGCTTCGCCATGGACCATGGCGGCCTTGCGCGGAAATGTAAGGTAGGAGCCATGCCCGGTGCCGCTGTCCTTCTGGCACTGCCGGCAGTGGCAGTCATTGGTCACGATGGGCTCGGCCGTTACCTCGTAGCGGATTTCGCCGCAGGCGCAGCCGCCCGTATATGCTTTCGTCATGTCTTCTCCTCCTGTTAGGGCAGGGCGCAAACCGTCCCTCGCCGGGCAGCTTCCGCCGCCCGGTTGACAGTTGTCCTGCCGCTTTGCTGCTCAGTTCAGATCGTCGGCGATGGCGCCCAGCCTCGGCACCACCTTCTTCCACCCGCCGCTCATGTTGCGGTAGGCGGTCTCGTTGCGCGGCATCTCGAAGCCGGCATGGATGAGCGTCACGCGCGTTCCGGCCTCGGTGGGTTCGAGCGCCCAGGTCACAACCGTTTCGAGCCACGAGCCATAGCCGTCATTGCTGGCGTGCCCGCCTTTCCAGGAATAGGCGAAGCGCCGGTTTGGCGTCGCCTCCAGCACCTCGCAATGGATGGTGCCGTCCCACTGGCCGGCCGGCGTGGTGCGGAAGGTGAAGCGGTTGCCGATCACGGGCTCGAAGCCGACGGGCTCCATCAGCCAGCGGGCGATGAGCGCGCCGCTGGTCAAGGCTTTCCAGATCGTCTCCGGCGCGTGCGGAAACACCTCTTCCACCACGATGTCTTGCGTGTCGGACTTGGGGCTCATGTCGTTCATGGGTCGATTTCCTTGAGCAGGGTTCTCAGATCGGCGAAGCGGTTGCGCCAGAAGACGCCGTAATGGCTCATCCAGTCGAACAGTGGCGCCAGCCCTTCTGGCTCCGCGCGATAGTAAACGTTGCGGCCTTCGGGGCGTTCGGCCACCAGCCCGGCCTGTTTCAGTGACTTCAGATGCTGCGAGATCGCGCCCTGCGTAACGCCGCTGCCGCGAGTGAGCTCGGCGACGGTGATTTCATCGGCGGACACGATCCGCTCGAACACTGCCCGCCGCGTCGGGTCGGCCAGCGCGCGCATGACGGTCGTGATGGGTGCGGTCTCGATCATGAGAAAACAATTAGCGGATACTTATTGATTAGTCAAGGCTAATTGGTTTGATCGATCTGCTGTCTGCCGAAGCCGATGGCTGGCTCTATTCCGCGGCGGTAAATGGGGCTAAACAGGCGGCATGAACCAGCACGCCTCGATCCGCATCGGCCACTCGGCCTGTCCGCATGATTGCCCGTCCACCTGCGCGCTCAATGTCGAGCTTCTCGACAACAACCGCATCGGGCGCATCCATGGCGCCAAGGACAATAGCTATACGGCCGGCGTGATCTGCGCCAAGGTCGCGCGCTATGCCGACCGGGTGCATCATCCCGACCGCCTGATGAAGCCGCTGGTTCGCGCTGGCGCCAAGGGCGAGGGCAACTGGAAGGAAGCGAGCTGGGAAGCCGCGCTCGATCTCGTCGCCGAAAAGTTCATTGCGGCGGAAGCAAAATACGGCTCGGAGACGGTCTGGCCCTATTTCTACGCCGGCACGATGGGGCTGGTGCAGCGCGACGGCATCGAACGCCTGCGCCATGCGAAGAAATACTCCGGCTTCTTCGGCTCGATCTGTACCAACCTGGCCTGGACTGGCTATGTCATGGGCACCGGAGCCCTGCGTGGTTCCGATCCGCGCGAGATCGCCAAGTCGGACTGCGTGGTGATCTGGGGCACCAATGCGGTCGTCACGCAGGTCAATGTCATGACCCACGCGGTGAAGGCCCGCAAGGAACGCGGCGCCAAGATCGTGGTCATCGACATCTACGAAAACGCCACCATGAAGCAGGCCGATATGGGCCTGGTGCTGAAGCCCGGCACCGACGGCGCGCTGGCCTGCGCGGTGATGCATGTGCTGTTCCGCGACGGGCTGGCTGACCGCGACTATCTCGAAAAATACACGGACGATCCGAAGGGGCTGGAAGCGCATCTTCAGTCGCGCACGCCCGAATGGGCGGCTGCGATCACCGGGCTGTCGGTCGAGGAGATCGAGACTTTTGCGCGGCTGGTCGGCACCACGAAGAAGACCTTCTTCCGGCTCGGCTACGGCTTTTCGCGGCAGCGCAACGGTTCGGTCAACATGCACGCGGTGGCGTCGATCCCGGCGGTCACCGGCGCCTGGCAATATGAGGGCGGCGGCGCCTTCCACTCCAATTCGGGCATCTACAAGCTTAATGCGGAGCTTCTGGAAGGCACGAAGCTGCGGGACCGGAACGTCCGCTATCTCGACCATTCCCGCATCGGGCCGGTGCTGACCGAGGCCGAGGATGCGCTCTATGGCGGCCCGCCGGTGACGGCGATGCTGATCCAGAACACCAATCCGGCCAATGTCGCGCCCGAGCAGCGGCTGGTGGTGCAGGGCTTCCTGCGCGACGACCTGTTCACGTGCGTGCACGAGCAGTTCATGACCGATACGGCGAGGCTCGCCGACGTGGTGCTGCCGGCAACCATGTTCCTCGAGCATGACGACATCTACAAGGGCGGCGGCAACCAGCACATCACGCTTGGCCCCAAGCTGATCGATCCGCCAGAAGGGCCGCGCACCAACCACTATGTCATCGAGGAACTGGCCAAGCGCCTGGGCGTGGCGCATTTGCCGGGCTTTGGCCTGACCGAGCGCCAGCACATCGACCATATGCTTTCCAAGCGCGGGCTGGGTGATTTCGACAGCCTGAAGGACAGCCGCTGGGTCGATATGCAGCCGGAATTCGAGGATGCGCATTTCCTCAAGGGATTTGGGCATTCCGACGGCAAATTCCGCTTCAAGCCGCAATGGAATGGCGGCATCGCGCCCAACAAGCCGCCCAAGAGCATGGGCATATTCGGGCCGGTGAACCAGCTTCCGGAATTCCCGGACCATGTCGAGCTGATCGAGGTGGCGGATGCCGAGCATCCGTTCCGCCTGGCGACTTCGCCGGCGCGCAATTTTCTGAACTCCACCTTCGCCGAGACGCCTGTGTCGCGCGAGAAAGAGGGCAGGCCGGAATTGCTGATCCACCCGGAAGACGCCGCAGCGCTTGGCGTGGCGACCGGCGACCGCGTCGAGGTCGGCAACCATCGTGGCGAGGTGGTGCTGCACGCGCGGCTGTTCGACAACATCAAGCGCGGCGTGGTGATCGCCGAGGGCATCTGGCCGAACTACGCCCATGAGCGCGGCGAGGGCATCAATGTGCTGACCGGCTCGGACGCGCCAGCGCCCTATGGTGGTGCTGCCGTGCACGACAACAAGGTGTGGGTGCGGCAGGCGTAGGGCCAGATCGACCCGCAAGATCGGTCTCGACTGCGTGGAAACAGCTATGCGCCACCGGCGTTGGCGCATAGCTTATTTTCAGGCCGGCTTCAGGCGGCCAGCGCGGCACCCGTGCCGCGCAGAACGTCGGCGAGCGGGACCAGCCCCTTCATCGCGCCGCTGCCGGTGGCCGTCTTGCCGTCTTCGATCGCGAGTGCAAAGCGAAATGCGGGGTCGGCCTCGATGCGGTTGCGCAGCGCCAGGATGCGCGGATAGTCGCGCGGATCGACCGCCTTGTGAAAATCCGCCCAGCGCGCCACGCCGGCAAACACCGCATCGGCCAACGTCGGCCGGTCGCCGAGCAGGTAGTCACTGTCGCCGATCATCGCCTCGAGTTGCTCGTGGCGGTTGGTGACGAAGCTGCGGCCGAATTTGCGCAGCGTCTCGCGCTCCTCTTCCGAGGCATGTTCCGCTTCAAGGGCGGCCCACATCGGAACGAAGGCGCCGGTGAAACCGGTGTTCAGGAAGGCGACGTACTGGTGCAGCCTGTCGGCCTTCGGGCTGCCCGGTTCGAAGCTGATGCGGCGCTCGGTGTCCCGCGCCTCCAGCCACAGGGCAATCGCCATCGTCTCGGTCAGCACGCGGCCTTCCTCTGTGATCAGCACCGGTGTCTCCACGCGCCCGTTCAACCGCTTGTAGGCCTCGGTGCGCATCTCGCCCATCATGTCCACACGGGTCAGGCGGTAGGGCTGGCCCAGCCATTCGAAGGCGGCGACCAGCCCCGCGGAAGAGCCGAGCGGGAAGCCGGAGGTGAAGATCGGTTCGGAGGTCGTGTTCATGTTGGTTCTCCATCGTTGATGCGACGGGTATACAAGCGTGGACTTTCGTCCTGTAGACAGGCACTTTGAAACCAAATGTCCACATGTGTAGACTTTCATGCTGAATCTAAATGACCTCCATTTCTTCGCCCAGGCGGTCGATCATGGTGGCTTCGCCGCCGCCGCCCGGCGTCTCGGCTGCCCGAAATCCACCGTCAGCAAGCGGGTCGCGGCACTTGAGGCGTCGCTTGGCGCGCAACTGATCCACCGCAACTCGCGCAACTTCACGCTCACCGATGTCGGTCGCGACGTATATGACCACGCGCGGGCGGCGATCATCGAGGCGGAGGCGGTCGAGACGGTCGTGCAGCGGCGACTTGCGGAGCCGAGCGGCATCGTGCGGATCACAGCGTCGGTGCCGGATGCAAGGTTCCGGCTGGGGCACCGGCTGCCGGTGCTGGCGCGCCGGTATCCGAAGCTGCGGATTCAGCTGCATGTTACCGACCGTTTCGTCGACCTGGTGCAGGACGGCTTCGACATCGCGCTCCGCAGCCATTTTGCGCCGCTGCCGGATTCCGATCTGGTGCAGCGGCGGATGAGCGAGGAGCCGATTACGCTAGCGGCGGCGCCATCCTATCTTGCCGAGCGCGGGGAACCGGCAACTCCCGAGGCGCTGGCCGACCACGACGGACTGATGAGCAACATCGCAATGAAAGCCTGGCGATTGCACGACGCGCATGGCCGGGCGGTCGAGGTCGCGCCCCAGCCCCGGCTCCATGCCGATGAATCCGTGCCGCTCCTGATGGCGGCCGAGGCCGGCCTCGGCATCGTCTGCCTGCCGGAGCTGATATCGACTGAGTGGGTGCGCCAGGGAAGGCTGGTGCGGGTGCTGCCGGCATGGACCGCCGGCCACGTGACGACGACGATCCTGACGCCGCACAAGCGCGGACAGCTTCCCGCGGTACGGGCGGTCATCGATTTTCTGCTGCAGAAGGAGCCAAACGGCAAAGTCACAGGCGAGGGCTTTGAACCGCCGTCCATATAGGTCTAGCCTATATTGAGAATCCGGACCGGAGACTTGGATGAGCGGCGACCATCAGCACGGCGACATCAGGAGCACGCCGGCGTCGCGCCTGTGGATGGCGCTTGGCCTGACCGGCTTCTATTTCCTGGTCGAGCTGATCGGCGGCTTCGTCACCGGCAGTCTGGCGCTGATTTCCGACGCCATGCATATGCTGACCGACACGATGGCGCTGGCGATCGCGCTTCTGGCGATCCATCTTGGCCGTCGTCCGGCCGATCTCTTGCGCACTTACGGCTATGCTCGCTTCGAGATATTGGCCGCAGCCTTCAACGCGCTGCTCCTGCTGGGCGTCGCCTTCTACATTCTCTACGAGGCTTATGTGCGGCTGTTCGAGCCGGAGCAGATCGCCTCGCTGGGCATGCTGGTCATCGCGGTGGTCGGGCTGGTGGTCAACCTGGTCTCGATGCGGCTGCTGACGAGCCACAAGGACGAAAGCCTCAACGTGAAGGGCGCCTATCTGGAGGTCTGGGCCGACATGCTCGGGTCGCTGGGCGTCATCCTCGGCGCGGCCGTCATCTGGCTGACCGGCTGGCTGTGGGTCGACTCGCTGGTTGCGGTGGGCATCGGCTTCATCATTTTCCCGCGCACCTGGAGGCTGCTCAAGGAGTCTCTCCACATCCTGCTCGAGGGAGTTCCGCCGGGCATGGTGTTGTCCGATGTCGAGACTGCCATCATCGGCGTACCGGGCGTTGCTTCTGTCCATGACCTGCACCTTTGGGCCATCACGCAAGGCAAGCCCTCGCTCACCGCGCATGCGGTGCTGGCAAATGGAGCGGATCCGGATGTGGTGCGGGTCGCCATTGAGGTGACTTTGCAGGAAAAATTCGAGCTGCATCACACCACGCTTCAGATGGAACGCGAAAGTTGCCAGTCAGGCGAGACGGTGACCATCCACTGACGGTCTGTCTTGCGAGGCGGTCAGGCCAGATCCTTCGGCCGCAGGCATTCGAGCAGCTGTGCGCCGCCGAACTGCAACTCGTCCCAGCGGCCGGTGAACTCCAGCCGGGCAAGGCCGGCGGTCGGGAACTTTTTCCGCAACTGCTTCATCGCGTCTTCATCGGAGCCATTGCCTGCCAGCCGCGAGCAAAAATCCTCCAGCCCCGGATTGTGACCGAGCACGAGGAGCGTGGTGACGATTTCGGGCGTTCGATGCACCTCCGCCAGCAATTGCTCCGCCGAGGCCTCGTAGAGCGAGTCGCGGAAAGTCGGGCTGGGGGCGTGCTTGAGGCCGGCCGAAACCAGCTGCCATGTCTCGCGCGTCCGCGCCGAAGATGAAACCAGCGCCATCAGCGGGTGCCAGCCCCGCGCCTCGATGGCTTTTCCGATCAGGGGCGCAGCTTGGCGGCCGCGCGGCGCCAGCGGCCGGTCGAAATCCTGGAGCTGGGGATTGTCCCAACTCGACTTGGCATGACGCAGGAGAAGCAGTTCCTTCTTCATGCAACTCTCCGGGCTCGCAACCTCCGGTTACTTAGGGCAGGGGCCTTAAGGCGTGAAGCGGGCCAGCGCCTCGAGATCGACCGGTTCGCTCGACGGGCCGGGGGAGGTGACGAGGCCGTTGTGGTTCGGCGATTCGAAGTCGCTGAAAACGGTCCTGCCGCCTTCCATCCGGACCTTGCCTTCGGCCACCAGGCGCAGGGCCATTGGGTAGAGAGCGTGCTCGGCGCCCAGGACGCGGGCCGACAGGGTCCGCTCGTCGTCGCCGATCAGCACGGGCACGGCAGATTGCGCAATGATCGGGCCATCATCCATCGCGGCGGTTACGAAATGCACTGTGCAGCCATGGATGCGAAACCCGGCGTCCAGCGCGCGCTGATGGGTGTCCAGCCCCTTGAGCAGAGGCAGGAGGGCGGGGTGGATGTTGATCATCCGGCCCTGCCATTTTTCGACAAAACCGGTGGTCAGCAGGCGCATATAGCCCGCAAGGCAGACGATCTCGGCGCCGAGCTCGACGAGCGCTGCATCGATCGCCACGTCATGCGCTTCCTTGCTCGGAAAATCGCCGCGCGAGACGACGCGCGTGGCGATGCCCTTGCTTGCCGCAACGCCAAGTCCGCCCGCACCAGCCTTGTCGGAGATCACGCCGACGATTTCGGCCGGAAAGGCGCTGTCGTCGGCAGCATCGATCAGCGCGGCCATGTTGGAGCCGCGGCCGGAAATGAGGACAACTGTGCGCTTGCGGGCCTGGGTCATAGCGCGATGGTTCCGCGATAGATGACGCCGGCGTCGCGGCGCGGCACGATGCGGCCGATCGGCTCCACCGTCTCGCCGGCTTCCTGCAGCACCGCAGCCACCTGTGCGGCCTGGCCGGAGGCGACCACCATGATCATGCCGATGCCGCAGTTGAAGGTGCGCATCATCTCGTTGGCTTCAACGCCGCCCGTCTTGGCGAGCCACGAGAAGACCGGGGGCACGTCGATGGCGTCGAGGTCGAGCTCGGCCGAGAAATCGGCCGGCAGCACGCGCGGGATGTTGTCGGGGAAGCCGCCGCCGGTGATGTGCGCCAGCGCCTTGATGCCGTGCGTGTTGCGGATGGCGCGCAGCACCGACTTCACATAGATGCGCGTCGGCTCGAGCAGCGCTTCGGCCAGCGTCTGGTCATCGGCGAAGGGGGCGGGGTCGTTCCAGCCGAGCCCGCTCGCCGCCACGATGCGGCGCACCAGCGAGAATCCGTTGGAATGAACGCCGGAAGAGGAGAGGCCGAGCAGAACGTCGCCCTCGACGATGTCGTCGGTGGGGAGCAACTGGCCGCGTTCGGCCGCGCCAACGGCAAAGCCGGCAAGGTCGTAGTCCTTTTCCTGGTACATGCCCGGCATTTCAGCCGTCTCGCCGCCGATCAGCGCGCAGCCGGCCTGGCGGCAGCCTTCGGCGATGCCGCTGACGATTGCCGCGCCCTGGTCCGGGTCGAGCTTGCCGGTGGCGAAATAGTCGAGGAAGAAAAGCGGCTCGGCGCCCTGCACCACGAGGTCGTTGACGCACATGGCGACGAGGTCGACGCCGATCGTGTCGTGCTTTCCGGCCTCGATGGCGATCTTGAGCTTGGTGCCCACGCCGTCATTGGCCGCCACCAACACCGGGTCGGTGAAGCCGGCCGCCTTGAGGTCGAACAGGCCGCCGAAGCCGCCGATCTCGCCGTCGGCGCCGGGGCGACGGGTGGAGCGCACCAGCGGCTTTATCTTCTCGACCATCAGGTTTCCGGCGTCGATGTCGACGCCCGCCTGCGCATAGGTGAGCCCGTTCTTCTGCTCGCTCATGGCCATTCCTTTTGGTCGTTGCCGTTCAGGCGCGCGGCCCGCGCGACTGCATTGTAAGATATAGCCCGGCTCTTCGCATGATACGCCCGGGGCCGCAAGAAGAGCGGCAAGACAGCCACTATTTTGCGGCCGAAATTGGTGGAGAGCGCAAACGCGCGCGCTGGCATCTTGCAGCCGGCGGTAGTCTCGACCATGTATCGAGCAACGAGAGGGAGACAATGACGTCGTGACGATCGCCAACATGATCACGATTCTGCGGTTCCTGCTGGTGCCGGGCGTGATCTATGCCCTGCTTGTCGGCCGCACCGACTGGGCCTTTGCCGGCTTCCTGATCGCCGGCGTTTCGGATGCGGTCGACGGCTTCGTGGCGCGGCATTTCAATCAGCGCTCGGTTCTTGGCTCCTATCTCGATCCGATGGCCGACAAGCTGCTGCTCGTCAGCGTTTTCGTCGTGCTCGGCATCATGGGCGAATTGCCGCTGTGGCTGGTGATCGCGGCGGTGTCGCGCGATGCGCTGATCATCTGTGCGGTTGTGTTGTCCACGGTCATCGGTAACCCCGTGGCGATGAAGCCGCTGTTCGTTTCCAAGGCCAATACCGCCGTTCAGATCGTGCTGGCCGCCTTCGTGCTGGCCGAACTTGCCTTCCAGACCCAATACGGTCTTGTCCGCATGGGGTTGATATTGCTGTCCGGGCTCTTGACCGTCACTTCGGCCGCAGCCTATCTCGTTGACTGGCTTAGGCACATGAACGGCTATGGCGAAAGCGAAACTCCAAACAATTGAAGTGACGCAACAGGAAGAGATGGCGGCCGCTTTCCGCAGGCAGATCCGTTTCTGGATCATTGCGGCGGTGGGGCTGGCGCTGTTCATCTACCTGTTCAGCAGCATCCTGCTGCCCTTCGTGGCCGGCATGGTGCTTGCCTATTTCCTCGACCCGGTGGCCGACCGCCTGCAAAGGCTCGGCCTGTCGCGCATCATGGCGACGATCCTGATCCTGGTCGCCTTCCTGATCGTGCTGGTGCTGGGCCTCGTCATCCTGATTCCCATCCTGGCCTCGCAGCTCACCGATTTCATCGCCAAGCTGCCCGAATATTTGACCCGGCTGCAGGGGCTGATCACCAGCTACGATCCCAAATGGATCGAGCAGCGCTTCGGCGTAGATGCCAACAGCCTGCGCGAAGGGCTGAATTCTCTGCTGACCACCGGATTCGGATTCCTGACGACGGTTTTCCAGTCGATCTGGAGTTCGGGCATGGCGCTGTTCTCCATAGCCAGCCTGTTCGTGGTGACGCCGGTGGTGGCCTTCTACATGCTGCTCGACTGGGACCGCATGATCGCCACCATCGACAGCTGGGTGCCGCGCGATTACGTCGACACGGTTCGCCAGCTCGCCTCCGAAATCAATGTCGCCACGGCCGGTTTCGTTCGCGGGCAGGGCACGCTCTGCCTCATCCTTGGCTTGATCTACGCTGCTGGCCTGACGCTGACCGGCCTGAAGTTCGGCGTGCTGATCGGCCTGTTCGCCGGCCTGATCAGTTTTATTCCCTATGTCGGCTCGCTGGTCGGGCTGGTGCTTTCGGTGGGCCTTGCCTTCGTCCAGTTCTGGCCGGACTGGATCATGGTGGTGGCCGTGGCCTGCGTGTTCTTCACCGGCCAGTTCATCGAGGGCAACATTTTGCAGCCGCGCCTTGTCGGCAAGAGCGTGGGGCTGCACCCGGTGTGGCTGATGTTTGCGCTGTTTGCCTTCGGTGCGCTTTTCGGCTTCGTCGGCCTGCTCATCGCCGTGCCGGCGGCCGCGGCTGTCGCGGTGCTGGTGCGCTTCGCAATTTCGCGCTATCTGGAATCGCCGCTCTACAAGGGGCATAGCGAGGCCTCCGAGGCCACGCCGACGCAATCCAGGGGCGGCAAGAACGCAAGCAATTGAATTTGTAGACTCATGGCCGAAACGGAAACACCGCGCCAGCTGCCGCTCGATCTCGGCCATACGCCTGGCTATTCCCGCGACGATCTAGTGGAGTCACGCGCCAACGAGCAGGCCGTGGCTCTGGTCGACCGCTGGCCCGACTGGCCGGCGCCCGTGGTCGTGCTCGCCGGGCCTGCCGGCTCCGGCAAGTCGCATCTGGCAACCATCTGGCGCGACATGTCCAGCGCGCTGCCGCTGACCGCCTCCGACATAGAGGCGCATTTGGGCGCGCGCGACACCGCGCAGCCGGTGCTGATCGACGACGCCGATGCCGGCGTTCTCGACCAGAACGGGCTGTTTCATCTGATCAACCAGGTTCGCGGCGCTGGCTCGACGCTGCTGCTCACCGCCCGCCGTTTCCCCAGCGCCTGGGGCGTGACCTTGCCGGACCTCGCCTCGCGCCTGAAGGCCGCGGCAACGATCGAGATCGATGAGCCCGACGACCTGCTGCTGGCAGGCGTGATCACCAAGCTGTTCGCCGACCGCCAGATCGAGGTGGATCCGGCCGTGGTGCAATATCTGGTCCGGCGCATTGAACGCTCGCTGTCGACGGCGATCGGCGTGGTCGACCGGCTGGACAGGGCAGCCCTGGAGCAGAAGACGCGCATCACCCGCGCGCTGGCCGCCGAGGTGCTGAACGCCCTCGACGAGGGACAGGCCGAGTTCGATCTTTAAGGTCCTGATCAGACACTGCCGGGCTCGCGGACCGGCACATCATCCACGGTGATGAACGACCATGCGTTCAGCACACCAAGCCATATCAGGCCGAGGAAAGAGGCCGCCACAAGGTACATGCCGCCGCCTGCACCGATGAGCAGGCTGAGGCCACCCAAGGCGCCGAGGCTCCACAGCACCATCCCGGCCAGCATGCGAGGCATGGGAATGGGGGCATGCTGGCGGTAGAGATCCACAATCGCACGCACCGGCACGAAGAGAAGCAGGAATGCGTTGAGCACGATGAGCTCAAGCGCAAGCAATGCCGATGACTGTGGCATCATCACCAAGGCGGATTCGATCAACAGTCCCACAAACGCGAAGATGTTTCCGAAGGCTCTGGTCCGCCACCGCGGGACCTGGCGGATTACGTCGATCTTGATCGATAGCGCGACGAACAGCAGGCCAGCCAGTGCGGCCACCGCCCCTCCGAGCATGATATAGACCTCGCGCCAGGCCTCGGGCTCATATGCAAAGCTCACGGCACACCTCCGACTGCTCTAGCGTCGGATGATCCCCTGAGGGGCTGAATTGTGCAACCGGCAGACGACTTCGAGGGTGGCACGAACGCCCAGAAGGCCGAAATCCTGACGGCACAGTGCGCAAGTAATTGAAATTATTGGCGATCCCGGCAGGATTCGAACCTGCGACCATCGGCTTAGAAGGCCGGTGCTCTATCCAGCTGAGCTACGGGACCACAACCATTGGCAGCCGGGACGCGTCGAGTGTGACTCAGTGCGTCCAGGGCATCTTGCGGTCATACTTGAAATTATCCGAATAGGAAATCTGCCGCCGCTTGGCTTCCTTCGGTTCCTGCACGCGGTACTCGATGCCGTATTTCTCGGCATAGGCGATCGCTTCTTCCTTCGATTCGAAGTTGAGGCGAATCTGGCTCTTCATGTCGCGGGAGCTGGTGTAGCCCATCAGCGGGTCGATCTTGCGCGGCGAAGCGGGATCGTATTCGAGCACCCAGAGGCCGGTCTTGGCCTTACCCGACTGCATTGCCGTCTTGGCGGGGCTGAAGATGCGCGCGGACATGCTTTCCTCATCGGTACGTTCGATGGTCGGAGTGGCAGGATTCGAACCTGCGACCCCCTGATCCCAAATCAGGTGCGCTACCAGGCTGCGCTACACTCCGAGTCCATGGGGGCTATAGTGTTCAAGGCCTTAGGACGCAAGCCCATAAAAGGCGAAAACGGAACAAATGCCATGATGAGGCAATTGGCGGCGCAAAAGTCCCGCGAAAAGCGCCGCGCGCTACGCCAAGCGCTGATCTCCCCGATGGAGAAGCATCTCCAACCGAGCAGAGGCTCGGCCCAGATGATCGCCCGCTTTGGTTTGAAAGAATCATATCCCCCGGAGGAATGCGGCCGGCCATGATGTCCGGGACGGGCGGCACCTTCATGAAGTGAACTCAAGAACGTCCCGTTCCAGGGAACTTTCTTGTTTGCGACGCGTTCGCTCGCAACGTCCGATTGAGGGCCATCCCTCACGATCATCGCGCAGAGGTCGATCCTCCCCACGATCGTCGCCAGGCCTAGAGCTCTTGACGGACAATTTCCCTTGGAGAAGACAATGAGACACTACCTCTCAACACTCGCTTGTTCGGGATTGCTGGGCATTGGAGCGCTCATCGGCACTTCTGCTTTTGCAGACAGCATCTCCAACTCACATTCCTTAGAGCCCGTAGCAGATGGCCAGACGTGGAATAGTTCCTGCGCCGCGGCGGCCTGCCAGGGCAAATTTGAACCAGCCGTTCTGGTGCGCAAGTCCGCTGACAGCTTGGGCAGCGGCCTGCAGTTTGTCCACGGTGGTGGTGGCGGCGGGGGTGGCGGCTTTGGCGGCGGTGGCGGCGGCGGTCACGGCGGCGGAGGCGGCTTTGGCGGCGGTGGAGGCGGTCACGGAGGCTTTGGTGGCGGCGGCGGCTATGGTGGCGGTAGCTTCGGTGGCGGCGGTCACGGCTTTGGCGGAGGCGGCTTTAGTGGCGGACGCGGCGGCGGCTTCGGTGGCGGTGATCACGGCTTTGGTGGTGGCTTCAGTGGCATGGGAGGCTTCCACGGCGAAGGCTCTCGTGGCCACCACGGTGAACGCCATGATGGCCGCTTCTCCCATAATCGGCACTTCTTCAATAACCGCTTCAATAATCAAGGAGGCGGCGGCTTCGACAATAGCGACTACGGCTGGGGCTGGTATGGTTTTGGCGTGCCGTATTCCTACTGCAACCCCTATACCTACGGCTACTATGGCGCCTGCTATCCGGGATACTACCAGGGATATTGATTGCGCCGCAGCGGATGGCCGTCGCACAAAAGTCGACCGTGGCGCCAACTCCATGCGTTTCGGCGTAAACTATAGGCTCCACGGTTTCGGCGGCATGGTCCGCATGTGACTTCAGTGACTAAACCCGCCCCGGTCTCCGGGGCGGGTTTCTCTATTGGGTGCTCGGCGAGGACGCACGAACGGCACGTGCCCCGACAGTTGCTCCGGTCAGTAAAGTGGGCGCACTTCGACCGGAGCCCGACAGGCGACGGCGGCCTTGCGCCCCCACGCCAGAGCCGCGTCCAGGTCCGCGACTTCCAGTACCCAAAAACCGCCCACATGTTCCTTGGTCTCCAGGTACGGCCCGTCGGTGACAATCACCTCACCATTGGGCTGCGCCCGCAGCGCAGTCGCACTGCTTGCCGGGCGCAGGCCGCCGACGAAAATCCTGACGCCGGCAACCTTCATCTCGTCGTTGAGCGCGTCGATGTCGCGGGACATCGCTTCTTCCTCCGCGGCGGACGGGTCGTAGTCGTCGGGGTGATGAATAGCAACCAAGTACCGCGTCATGGCTTCTCCTGTAATGGTCTTCGGGCGTGCCGGTCGCACTGCCTTCGATGTATGAACGAACGGACAGGCTGGGTTCCGACGAGTCGTCCAAGGATTTTGGGTGAGGACGGGAAGTTCGCGCGCGTTAGGCGGCCGCGGGGCAAGCACTGGATAGTCGGTGTAACCTCGCGCGTCGCCGCCGAAGAAGGTCAGTCCGCCTTGTTCATCGGCGCATTGGTGCCCACGGGCCTCCAGGTCGGCCAATCCCGAGGCCAAGTCGGCGCCGATCTGGTCGCGTGGATGGCCTGGCCCCCGCTCATCGCCGTTGTGAATGACGTGAGTGTAGGCGAGGCCAAGTTTGCCGAGTTCGGCTACAAAATAGCGGTAGAGTTCTGGGCCATCCGCGCCCTCATCGATCCAGGGGGCAGGCGGATCGCCGTCCTGTCCTCCTGTGGTCAGGGCGCAAAGCCGAAATAGCGCGACCTGATGGCCTCCAGATCGCCGCGTTCCTGCGCGGCGAGGACGGCGATGGAGGCCGGCCGGGTGAGGGGGCTGCCGACGGTGAAGGCGAAGCCGTATTTGTCCGGCTGGAAGGTGTTGCCGATCACCTTGAGATGCATGTCCGGATGCGTGAAGACGAAATATTCGAGGACGGGGCTGTCGGCGACCACCGCGTCCACCTCGTCGCGGGCCAGCGCCGCGGCGGCTTCGTCGATGTGATCGTAAGGCTTGGTGGTGATGTAGAGTTTCTTCACATAGGCTTCGGACACGCTGCCGGCCCGCACGCCGACGACCTTGCCGCGAAGGTCCGCAAGGCTGTTGATCTCATTGCTGAGCTCGGCGACGGTCATCACGCTGGCTATGGACGAGGTGAGGTAGGCGATTATCGCGATGCCGCACACCATCCACATGGCCTGCCAGGCCCGGCCCAGCCAGCCGAACAGGTTCCTGCGGTTGGTCTTGCCCGAGGTCGCTATCGACATCACGTGGTAGAAGCTCTCGGCCAGTCCGTCGCGCCATTTGGTGGGAAAGTCCATGTCGAACCGGCGGTCGAACAGGGTCATGAACATCGTGGCCAGGAATATGCAGACGGCAATCCAGGCATAGGTCCTGAGATGACCCGAATCCGCCAGCCTGCCGAACACCTCCGAGGGGCTGGTTCCGTCATTGTCCGGAACCATGATGCGAAGGCCGGCATCGAACCACGGATGGGTGAAGTCGACGATTTTGGCGCGGCTTTCCGTGATGGTCAGATTGGTGACCGCGACATCGACGGCGCCTTTCGAAACCGCATCCACGAGCTCGCCATAGTTCTGGAACTGGCGGTAATCGGAGACCACCTTGAGCCTGCCGGCCACCTTCTCCCACAGGTCGATCGCCATGCCGGAGTAGCCGTCGCTCTGGCTGACCACGAAGGGCGGGCTGACATAGACCCCGACATTGACCAGGCGGGGCTCAGCGGTTTCTTCGGCGCGTGCGCCTCCGGCGAGAAGGCACAAGATCAGAATGAAGAAAACGGCCAGACCGGCCAGCGGTTGAGAGCGCGGTGGCCACATGTTCGAGTCGCCGATAGTTACCGAAACGGCGATATTGTTGCAGACAAAGCTTACGATTGTCTTGATCTGGCGCATTGGGAGGTGCCGCTTGCTGCAGCGGCACCTACGGTGTCGAACGCGTTCGCGGTTACGCTTCGCGCGCTGCCTTGAGCCCGCGGGCGATGTCGGCCTTGATGTCCTCAACGTTTTCGAGGCCGATCTGCAGCCGGATGAGCGGACCCTCATAGGGGCCCTTCGCCACGACGCGGTCGCCCAGATAGACGTGCACGGCGAGGCTCTCATAGCCGCCCCAGGAATAGCCGAGGCCAAAAATCTCAAGCGCGTCGAGGAAGGCATGCGCCTCCTTCTGGCCGCCGCCTTGAAGGACGACGGAGAAGATGCCGCTGGAGCCGGAAAAGTCGCGCTTCCAGAGCCGATGGTCGGGATGGCTTTCGAGGCCCGGATGCAGCACGCGCGCCACGCCCGGCTGGGTTTCGAGCCAGCGGGCGATTTCGAGCGTGCTCTGCTCATGGCGTTCCAGCCGCACGCCCATGGTGCGCAAGCCGCGCAGCACCTGGTAGACGTCGTCGGGCGCCGCGCAGGTACCGAGCGTGAGGAAACCTTCGTGCAGGCGCTCCCAGCAGGCGGCGTTGGCCGAGACCGTGCCGAGCAGCACGTCCGAATGGCCGGCCGGATATTTCGTCGCCGCATGGATGGAGATGTCGACGCCATGGTCGAGCGGCTTGAAATAGAGCGGCGTTGCCCAGGTGTTGTCCATCATCACGATGGCGCCGCCGGCGTGCGCCGCCTTGGAAATCGCGGGAATGTCCTGGACCTCGAAGGTGTTCGAGGCGGGCGATTCGGTGAAGACGACCTTGGTGTTAGGCTTCATCAGCGCAGATATGCCGGCGCCGACATGCGGATCGTAATATTCGATCTCGACACCCAGCCGCTTCAGCATGGTGTTGGCGAAGTGGCGCGTCGGCGCATAGACGGAATCGACGATCAGCACATGGTCGCCCGCCGCCAGGAAGGCGAGCAGGGGCACGGTGACGGCCGCCAGGCCCGACGGCACGATGATGGTGCCGGCCGAGCCTTCAAGGGCGTCGATCGCCTGAGCAAGCGCGTCGGTGGTCGGTGTACCGCGTGTGCCGTAGGTGTATTTCTGCGCGCGGCTCGCCATGGTGGCCGCATTGGGGAACAGCACCGTGGAGGCGTGCACCACAGGCGGATTGACGAAACCGTGGTAGTCGTGCGGATCGTTCCCTGCGTGGGCAAGCCGCGTGTGGATACCCGTATTGGTGAAATCTCGCTTGGCCATGTCGTCCTGCTTTAATGAGAGCGGCACAGGCATAAGGCCGTGAACCTTGCAGCGCAATCCAGGAAAAGCGGGAGTCTTTTGCGCCAGCGGCCCTAGCCGGTGCCAGCGGGAGAAAGATAGCCGGAAAACTTTCCTCCCGGGAAAGTACGGACGCCCTGTAACTAGAGTCGCAAGGCGCTCTTATCGCGCGCATTTTTCCAATTTCCGCAGCGCTGAGCCATCACACTTGACCTAGCAGCAAATATCGCTTTCGATGCAAATTCGTGAATGGGAGCACAGCAAGCGCAAGTTGTGTGCGATGACGTTCCAGGAAGTGGGCCGGAACGGTGCTGACGCTTTCTCGCGGGGAACAAGAACAAATCAAAGAGGGTAAGCGGGAATGAAAAATCACGTGAAAGCCATCTTGGGCGCCGCTGTTCTGGGACTGGCGGCCTCGGCCGCTTCGGTTTCATCCGCGGATACGCTGAGCGATGTGAAGGCCAAGGGTTTCGTGCAGTGCGGCGTCAACACCGGCCTGGCCGGCTTCTCTGCGCCGGATGACAAGGGCGAATGGAAGGGTTTCGACGTCGATTTCTGCCGCGCTGTCGCGTCGGCTATCTTCGGCGACCCGTCCAAGGTCAAGTTCACGCCTACCAACGCCAAGGAGCGCTTCACGGCGCTGCAGTCGGGTGAGATCGACCTTCTGGCCCGCAACACCACCTGGACGCTCGGCCGCGATACCGCGCTCGGCCTCACCTTCGTCGGCGTCAACTACTATGACGGCCAGGGCTTCATGATCAACGCCAAGAAGCTGCCGGGCGTCACCTCGGCGCTGCAGCTCTCGGGCGCTTCGGTCTGCGTGCAGAGCGGCACCACCACCGAGCTCAACCTCGCTGACTACTTCAAGGCCAACAACCTCGAATACAACCCCGTGGTGTTCGAGAAGCTGGAGGAAGCGAACGCGGCCTATGATTCGGGCCGTTGCGACGCCTACACCACCGACCAGTCCGGCCTCTACTCGATCCGCCTGACCCTCGCTTCGCCCGACGATCACATCGTCCTGCCCGAGATCATCTCCAAGGAGCCGCTTGCGCCCGCCGTCCGTCAGGGCGACGACAAGTGGTTCAACGTCGTCAAGTGGACGTACAACGCCCTGGTCCTGGCCGAGGAGTATGGCATCACCCAGGCCAATGTCGACGAGATGAAGAGCTCGAAGAACCCCGACATCCAGCGCGTGCTGGGCGCCGAGGCCGGCACCACGCTGGGCACCGGTCTGGGCCTCGACAATGACTGGGTGGTCAAGATCATCAAGGGCGTCGGCAATTATGGCGAGATCTTCGACCGCAACATCGGCGCCGGCAGCCCGCTGAAGATCGCGCGCGGCCTGAACGCACTATGGACCAAAGGCGGTCTGCAATACGCCATGCCCATCCGTTGAGGATGCGCTAGATTAAAGGGGGGCGCCTGGCGCCTCCCGCTTGTTCTCCGTGCAAAGGAGACACCATGGTTTCGCAAGAAATGCCTCGCGATGCCAGCGGGGCAGGCGCGTCTTTTATCAATGACCCGCGAATCCGCGGGTTGATCTATCAGGCCGTCCTGTTCGTCTTGCTGGTAGCCTTCGTCTACTGGATATTCGGCAACACCGTCGATAACCTGCGACGCTCGAACATTACTTCCGGTTTCGGCTTCCTCAACAGTCGGGCCGGCTTCGACATCAGCGAGACGCTGATCAGTTACTCGTCCAACGACACCTACAAGTGGGCGCTGGTGGTGGGGCTGGTCAACACCGCCGTCGTGGCGGTGACCGGCATTATCACGGCCTCGATCATTGGGTTCCTCGTCGGCGTCGGGCGGCTTTCGGAAAACTGGCTGATCCGCAAGATCTGCATGGTCTATGTCGAGATCTTCCGCAACATCCCGCCGCTGCTGGTCATCTTCTTCTGGTATCTCGGCGTGCTGTCGGCGCTGCCCCAGCCGCGGGAAAGCATCGCTCTGCCCTTCGGCGCGTGGCTCAACAATCGCGGCTTCTTCCTGCCGGCTCCCATTTGGGGCGAGGGCGCCTGGCTGATCCCGGTGGCTTTCCTGCTGGCGGTCGGGCTGTGCTGGTTCGTCGCCAGACGCGCGCATCAACGGCAGGCGGCGACGGGCGAGCAGTTTCCGGTGTTCTGGACGTCGGTGGCGCTGCTGGTCGGATTGCCGCTGCTCGCCTTCGTGGCAGCAGGCTTTCCGCTGACCTTCGAGTTCCCGAAGAAATCCACCTTCAACCTGCTCGGCGGCACCCAGATCAGGCCCGAGTTCCTGTCGCTCTATCTGGCGCTGTCCTTCTACACCGCCGCCTTCATCGCCGAGATCGTGCGGGCGGGCATATTGGGGGTGAACAAGGGGCAGACGGAGGCAGCTTATGCGCTCGGCCTGCGGCGGCGTCCGACGCTGCGTTTGGTGGTGGTTCCACAGGCGCTGCGCATCGTCATACCGCCGCTCACCAGCCAGTATCTCAACCTGACCAAGAACTCGTCGTTGGCAATCGCCATCGGCTATCCGGATCTGGTGCATATCGGCGGTACGATCCTCAACCAGAGCGGCCATGCGATCGAGATCGTCGCGATCTGGATGGTGGTCTATCTCGGGCTCAGCCTGGTGATGTCCGGCTTCATGAACTGGTTCAACGCCAAGATGGCGCTGGTGGAGAGGTAGGTCCATGGAGCAGACGAATCTCGCTTATGCGCGTACCGAGATGGCTGCCGACGAGCGGCCGCCATCGAAGGAACAGGGCGTGGTGGCGTGGCTGCGGAAGAACCTGTTCGCGTCCGTGCCCGATACGATCCTGACCCTGGTCGGGCTCGTCATTGTGGCGATGATCCTGCCGAGGGTGATCGATTGGGCTTTCATCAACGCCCAGTGGACCGGCACCGACCGCAGCTATTGCGCGACTGTTGCGCAGGGCGGCATCCAGCCGGATGGCTGGTCGGGCGCTTGCTGGGCCTTCGTGGGAGCGAAGTTCCAGCAGTTCATGTTCGGCCAGTACCCGATCGACCAGCGCTGGCGGGTGATGCTGGCCGGCGCGATCTTCCTGGCCCTGCTGGTGCCATTGCTGATCCCCAGCGTGCCCCGCAAGCTGCTCAATGCCGTGCTGCTGTTCGGCGTGTTTCCTTTTATTGCCTTCGCCCTGCTGGTGGGCGGCGTGTTCGGCCTGCCCTTTGTGGAGACCGCGCGCTGGGGCGGCCTGATGGTCACGCTGGTGCTGTCGATCGTGGGCATTTCCGTTTCCCTGCCCTTCGGCATATTGCTGGCGCTGGGGCGGCGCTCGAAACTGCCGGTCATCAAGCTCGTCTGCGTGATCTTCATCGAGACGATCCGCGGCGTGCCGCTGGTCACGGTGCTGTTCATGGCGAGCGTCATGTTCCCGCTGTTCCTGCCGGCCGGCATGACTTTCGACAAGTTCCTGCGTGCGCTCATCGGCGTTGCGATATTCGCAGCAGCCTACATGGCCGAAGTGGTGCGCGGCGGTCTGCAGGCCATTCCGAAAGGGCAGTATGAGGGTGCCGCATCGCTCGGCCTGACTTATTGGCAGACGACGGGCCTCGTCATCCTCCCACAGGCGCTGAAGCTGGTGATTCCGGGTATCGTCAACACCTTCATCGGAATGTTCAAGGACACGAGCCTGGTGGCCATCATCGGCATGTTCGACCTGCTCGGAATCGTCCGCCAGAACTTTTCCGACGCCAATTGGGCTTCGCCGCAGACGCCGATCACTGGATTGGTGTTTGCCGGATTCATTTTTTGGCTGTTTTGTTTCGGCATGTCGCGCTATTCGATCTATATGGAACGCCGGCTCGATACCGGTCATAAACGATAGGGGATTGGCCGATGGCCACAGAAAATGCAGTCCGGGCTGACGAGATCCGGGTCGACGCCGGCAAGATGCACATCTCGGACACCGACGTGGCGGTCGACATCGTCGGCATGCACAAATGGTATGGCGAGTTCCATGTCCTGAAGGACATCAACCTCAGGGTGATGCGCGGCGAGCGCATCGTCGTCTGCGGCCCGTCCGGCTCGGGCAAGTCGACCATGATCCGCTGCATCAACCGGCTGGAGGAGCACCAGAAGGGGAAGATCATCGTCGACGGCAAGGAGCTGAGCAACGATCTCAAGAAGATCGACGAGGTGCGCCGCGAGGTCGGCATGGTGTTCCAGCACTTCAACCTGTTCCCGCATCTGACGATTTTGGAGAACTGCACGCTGGCGCCGATCTGGGTGCGCAAGATGCCCAAGAAGC
>NZ_PXYL01000003.1 GCF_003012705.1 Pseudaminobacter soli (ex Li et al. 2025) | reverse complement strand
GACCGACGAACAGATCCATGGGCATGGCTCCTTGACCAGTTAAGCTTGAGGAGCCTGCCCGCAGATTGAAATCCTGTCACCCCCGCAGCGGGAGCGCCACGGGAGCCCCAATCATCCGATCTTTTTTGTTCGCGGGTGAGCAAGCCAGGTCTCGCCCGCCCCTGCGTTTGCCGACGCAACAATGACGTGTCGGCCGCTGCCGATTCCGAATCGGGCAGTCGGCAAAGCGATTCGCGACTCATTTTTTGTCGCCCGCCGACGCCGATTCGCATATCCACACCCTGCCGACGCCCTTGCGCTCCGCTCCTGCTCAACCCGATTTTCCCGGGTTTTCAAGCATCTGGCGGGTTCGAAGAGGTGGGGCGCGACAACCTGCCCACAGCAACTTTCAGTTCCGATGTTTTTTTTGCCGAAACCGCGTTGACACGGCCCCGCTGTCCGCTTACATCGGCGGCACACCTAGCCCAGGTGGCGGAATTGGTAGACGCGCACGGTTCAGGTCCGTGTGCCGCGAGGCGTGGAGGTTCGAGTCCTCTCCTGGGCACCATCCCTTCGGATGGTCTTGTTTTTCCTCGCTTTTCCAAATTTTTTCGACTTTTGGCCATCGCGGATGGCGAGCGGTTTTGCTCGTCTTTGGCGCGGGAGCGGCACAGGTCGCGGCCCGCGGGCCGATGTCGTCAGAGCAACCGTTTAAGGGCTCACAGCCCGGACAGCGCGATCAGAAACGCGATCGCCGCCAATGCGCCGAGCAGCGTGCGAACCGCATGTAACGAGCCCCATTTTTCGATCAGCGCCCGACTTTGCGGGCCGGCCTCCGTTTCGCCGGTAGCCATCAGCGTGTTGTTGGTCGGCATGATGGCCAGGAGCGTCCAGGGCCAGTTGGCGATCATGAAAATGGCGCCGACCAGGAACCATGCCCCGCCCGTTTGCCACCACGCGATCAGGCCGAGCAGGCAGCCGACGGCGGCGAGTGGGGCCTGCATGGCAAAGCCCCGCTTGTAGGCCGGCTTCCATTCCGACAGCAGGGTGGCGTCGTCGAGGGTGAGACGCGCCGGTTGTTCGGCGACGTTGATATAAAGCGCCGCGCCGGTGAACACCGCAGCGCAGATCAAGGCAAGGTGACCGAAGAACATGTCGATGGCTCCAATCCCGTGCAGGGCGGGGCCAAGTCTAGCCCTGCCGCGCTGCCATCGCCAAGGGCTCCAGCATTCCGGCAACATGTGGCGGCCGGCCGCTTACTCGAAATTGCTCACGGCGGAGCAAAAGCCGTCTTCCTGATCATCCTCCGGAGATGCGCATTCGGCCCGGATCTGGTTGCGCAGGTCCGGCGACAGGGCGTTCCACGCGCGCACCAGCTGTTCGGGCGGGGCAAGCCGGCTCATGCTGCCGTCGGTGTAGAATGACCCGACGATATCCGGGTCGGCGATCACCCGCTGCGTGCCCGGTCCTTCCGGTGCATCCTCGTCTTCGGCTTGGGCGAATGCCGAGCCGCAGGAAACTGTCGCAACCAAAGCGGCGATCCATAACAGTCTTGTCATGCTTCGATCCCTTTCGATGGTTCTGTCAGCCACGTGCGGATGCCAGCCCGGCAAGCCCGGCTCCATATAGCCGTTCAGGCCGGCGGCCCGCACTGCAGCGGCCGCACTCGCTTGCCCCTCCGCTATCCTGACCGCCGCTATCAGTGGGTCGAGCCCATGCCGCTGTAGCCCAGATACGGCGTCTCCCAGGGCTGGGCATAGTCGCGATTGCCAACCCACGAAGTCGTCGTGCAGCCAGTAAGAGCCGGCACTAGAAGCAGTGCCGCAAGGAGAAGCAAGCGCATGGCCTTTACCTCCTGTTTACGCCTGAGATGGCGCCCCGGAGGACGCCAAGGGGTCAAATAGCGCGGCAAAATTGTGCTGCCATATCTTGGCGTCGCACGCCGAACCGTGCTCCATAGTGACAAGAGCCGCACCGCAACCGGCAGGACCGGAACGGGAGCGCGCTTGGGAGGAGGAATGCGAGAGCGCCGCCGGGCGGCGCATCGGAGGTCGACCGCGGCATGCCTGGCGGCGCGATCATTTCGCCTTTCTTTGCGCGTTTCCGCCGACTGCTGCCGGCGCGGACCGGACCCAAGACGCGAGAGATGAGGTAGACAAGACATGTTGCGAGGCATCCACCCCCTGCTCGGCCCCGAGCTGCTGCACGCGCTGCGAACCATGGGCCATGGTGACGAGATCGTGATTGCCGACGCCAACTTCCCGGCCAGCACGCTTGGCTGCCCGGTGATCCGCGCCGACGGCGTCAAGGCCGAGCCGCTGGTCGAGGCGATCCTCACCCATATGCCGCTCGACACTTTCGCACCCGCCTCTGCCTTCCGCATGGCCATGGTCGAAACGCCTGAGGAGGTGCCGCCGATCTGCGCCTCCTTCCAGACGATCATCGACCGGCTGGCCGGCCCCTTCGTGGTGGCGCCGCTGGAGCGCTTCGCCTTCTACGAGCGGTCACGGAAGGCGGCCTATGTGGTGGCGACCGGCGAATTGCAGCTCTACGCCAACCTGATCCTGAAGAAGGGCGTGGTGACGCCGAGCGAGTTCGAGCCAGGCTGGTAAGACCGTAGTTCAGATACGAGGCTGCGGCGGATAGGCCAGCGTGCCGTCCGCCTGCGGCGCGGCTTCGGGCGTCATGCTGGCCGGCTCGATCCGGTCGTCGTCCATCAGGTGGAAGACCGTCTCGCCGCGCACGATGAGATAATCGGCGACGATGCGGCGATGGCACCGCCACCAGACGCTTTCCGCGCACATGAGGGCGAGTCGTCCGGCCTGACCAAGCTCCACCAGCCGGTCGAGCGCGGCGCGGAATTCCGCGCTCATGGCGTAGTCGGCGTAGTTGTGAAAACTCTGGTTTTCCCAAAAGCCGTTGACCGCGGCGGGCACCGTCTTCGAGCGGCTCCGCAACCCGCCGAGTTCGACCAGATGCATGTAGCCGATGCCGAAGGGCGTGAGGTTTTGAGGCAGCACGTCGGCATTGTATTGCGGGTTGGCGCGCGAGCGCGGCACGGTGCGGATGTCGGCCACCAGCTTGATCTCGGCGCGCTGCAGCAGATGGACGAATTCGTCGATCGTGCGCGTGCCATGACCGATGGTGAAGAATGGCTGCCGCATGATGCCTCCGCCCCGTCGCTCATTCCAGCAGCGGCGGGCCCTGGCGTCAACGCGGGCAGCAGTGCCGGCTTTGTATTCGGCCAGGGCGCGTTTCGTTTGCCTTTCGAGGCTTGCGGGCCAATAGTTGGGGCAAGCAGCCTACGGCGAGAACGTCCCATGAGCGACAACGACAATGTGCGCGGCTATGCCTCTCCACCCTGTTTCATGCATGAGCTGACGCCGGAGTTCCAGCCCGGCGACCGGCCGGCGGATCCGACCGCCTGGGCCGACGTAAAGCGCTGGCGCAAGGCCGAGCGGCAGCGCCTGATCGATGCGCGCATGGCCATGTCAGCCGACGAACGGGCGCGGCGCACGGAGACGATCGCGGTGGGGCTCACCGAGGCGATCGGCACGCCGGGCGGTAAACTCATCAGCCTCTACTGGCCGTTCAAGGGCGAGCCCGACCTGCGCGGCTGGATGAACGAGATTATTGCAGCGGGCGGCCGCTTCGCCCTGCCGGTGGTGATCCAGGCCGGCCATCCGCTGGAATTCCGCGCCTGGGCGCCGGGCGAACCGCTGGAGCGCGGCGTGTGGAACATTCTGGTTCCATCCAACGGGCCGGCAGTGTTTCCCGACGTGGTGATCGCGCCGGTGGTCGGTTTCGACGCCGAAAACTATCGGCTGGGCTATGGCGGCGGCTTTTTCGACCGCACGCTGGCGGCCATGCCGCGAAAGCCGCTGGTGCTCGGCATCGGCTATGCGGAAGCCCGGATCGCCACCATCTATCCGCAGGTCCACGACATACCAATGGACAGGATCATCATCGGCTAAACGGTGCCTGCGCCCGCAAAGCCACTCAACTTTCCAGATCACGGAGCGCAGCCATGCACACCGATCGCCATTTCCAGGAACTCTTCGGCATCGACCTGCCGATCCTGCTTGCACCGATGGCCGGGCCGGTGACATCGGAACTGGCAATCGCCGTAGCCGAGGCGGGCGGGCTGGGTGCCCTGCCCTGCGCGCTGCTTTCGCCGGAACAGTTCCGCAGCGAGCTGGGCATCATCCGGCAGCGGACGGCCAAGCCGATCAACCTCAACTTCTTCTGCCACACGCCGCCGGTGCCTGACGCTGGGCGCGAGGCTGCCTGGCGCAAGCGGCTGGCCGGCTACTATGTCGAGCTCGGGCTCGACCCCGAAGCGCCGGCGCCGAGCTCCAGCCGCACGCCCTTCGATAGCGCGCTGTGCGAGATGGTGGAGGAGTACCGGCCAGAGGTGGTGAGCTTTCATTTCGGCCTGCCGGAAAAGTCGCTGCTCGACCGTGTGAAGGCGGCCGGTGCGAAGGTGCTTTCGAGCGCGACCACGGTGGAAGAGGCGCGTTGGCTGGAAGACCATGGCTGCGACGCCATCATCGCGCAGGGCGCGGAAGCCGGCGGCCATCGCGGCATGTTCTTGACCGATGACGTCTCGACCCAAATCGGCACCTTCGCGCTGGTGCCGCAGGTGGCGGATGCGGTATCGGCGCCGGTGATCGCGGCCGGCGGCATCACCGATGCGCGCGGCATCGTCGCCGCTTTCGCGCTCGGTGCCTCGGCGGTGCAGATCGGCACGGCCTATCTCTTCACGCCGGAGGCCAAGGTCTCAGTGCTGCACCGGCAGGCGCTGCGCTCGGCGCAGCGACGAGATCGCCATCACCAATGTCTTCACCGGGCGGCCGGCGCGCGGCATCCTCAACCGCGTGATGCGCGAGGTGGGGCCGATATCCGATCTGCCGCCGGCCTTTCCGCTGGCCGGCGGCGCGCTGGCGCCGCTCAAGGCAAGGAGCGAGGCGGCGGGCTCGGCCGATTTCAGCTCTCTCTGGTCTGGGCAGGCGGTGCGGCTTGGACGGGAACTGCCGGCCGGCGAACTGACGCGCGCGCTGTGGGCGGAAGCGCAGGAACAGATGTGGGCCTAGCCCCCGCGACGCGGCACAATTTGCCGGCTTACAAACGCTTCTAATCCAGCTTTTCCTGCCGATTCGCCCAGCGGCCAGGCAGGATCGTGGCCATTGTGCTTCACATTGCGGCGAGGCGCATCATCTTGGGCCAATTCGAGCTTGACACTTCAAACGCACCGGGCGTAAGGCACCCTTGCTTCGGGTGTGCCCGAGGCAGTCAACAACAAAACGACCAGGTTATGGACAGTCATTCTAGTCGCTGTTCGGGGAAAGCTCTGAGCCGGAACCGGACAACGCATCCGTCAATCGATACCACTCCCGGCATGTCCCGCCGGGCGAGCCTCGGCAAGGCCTGACGGTCTGTCCGCTCGCTTCCGGGTCCTGTCGGGCCAAGGAGGTGAGCCATGAACAACATCATCCTCTCGTTCCGTGATCGCGACTATGTGCGCCTCGCCGCGCGTGCAGCAGCACCCGTCGCCCGCAAGCGCCTTCGGACGGCTGCTGCCGCCATGGCAGAGGCCCACCACAACGAACTCACCTGCCGCTGGCAGCGTGACCAGCTGACCGGACGGCTCGAGGGCCGCTGGTCGCGCGAGCACCGCACCCTTTCCGAAGAGGGTGTCAGTTGCAGCTTCGGATACGCTCTCGCAGCCTGATCTTCCGCTCCGCGCTGCAGATTCTCTTTTCCTGATCGCGAAGATCCTCCACCCGCCGCAACCCTTGCCGGTCGCGGCGGACGACCGCGTGCCTTTCGTCCAGAGTCACCCCGCCGTCACGCCCTCGTGGCACAAGCGGCGGGCTGGCGTCCGAACAAACTAAAGTTTTCTGCACTCGGACATCGAGGTTCGCAAATGATCTTCCTGCCCCACAATCGCGAATCGCTGAGCGAGGCCGCCACGCTGTCGCGCGGCCGCATCATGCCGAATGTCTACGACATTCTGGCCCTGTCGATCATGGCGGCGGTGTTCGTCCTGCTGGCGCATGCGGCCATCGCCATGCGCGGCTCGATCGAACTCCTCTCCACCGCGCCGGTGACGCTCGACCCGGCCAACCTGCCCGAATATGCGGTGCGCACCACGCTGCGCATGTTCGCGGCCATCATCGCCTCGCTGATCTTCACCTTCGTGGTGGCGACGCTGGCCGCCAAGAGCCGGCGCGCCGAGATCATCATCATTCCGGCACTCGACATCCTGCAGTCGGTGCCGGTGCTGGGCTTCCTGACGTTTACCGTCACCTTCTTCATGGGCCTGTTTCCCGGCAGCCAGCTGGGCGCCGAGCTGGCATCGATCTTCGCGATCTTCACCAGCCAGGCCTGGAACATGACCTTCTCCTTCTACCAGTCGCTGCGCACCGTGCCCCGCGATCTGGACGAGGTCTCGCGCGGCTTTGGCCTCACCTCCTGGCAACGCTTCTGGCGGCTGGAGGCACCGTTCGCAGCACCCGGCCTGATCTGGAACACGATGATGTCGATGTCGGGCGGCTGGTTCTTCGTCGTCGCCTCGGAGGCCATCACCGTGGGTGACACCACCGTCGAGCTGCCGGGCATCGGCTCCTGGCTGGCGCTGGCGATCTCCAAGCAAGATTTCGTGGCCGTGGGCTGGGCGGTGCTCGCCATGGGCATCCTGATCCTGCTCTACGACCAGCTGCTGTTCCGTCCGATCGTGGCCTGGGCCGACAAGTTCCGCGCCGAGCAGACCGCCAGCCAGCAGAAGCCGCGCTCCTGGGTCTATGACTTGCTGCGCCGCACCCGCCTGCTGAAGCTCATCGGCGTGCCGCTGGCCGCCGGCTGGGACCGGCTGATGCTGGTGGGCGCCCGCCGCACGCGCCAGGCGCCGCGTCTGGCCGCCCCGCGCCCGACCAGCAAGCTGGTGGATCGCCTGTGGATCGTCCTGGTTGCGCTCATGGCGATTGCGGGCGCCATGGTGACGGTGCTCTATATCCGCCGCACGCTTGGCTGGGGCGATGTGGCCGAGGCCTTTGGCGGCGGCTTCGCGACGCTTGTGCGCGTGGTGGTTCTGGTCGCGCTCGCCAGCCTTGTCTGGGTGCCGATCGGGGTCTGGGTCGGGCTGCGGCCGGCCGTTGCCCAGAAGGTGCAGCCTGTGGCGCAGTTCCTGGCCGCGTTCCCGGCCAATGTGCTGTTTCCCTTCGTGGTCATTGCCATCGTCGCCACCGGCGCCAGCCCGAATGTGTGGCTGTCGCCGCTGATGATCCTGGGCACGCAGTGGTACATCCTGTTCAACGTGATTGCCGGCGCCAGCGCCTTCCCGTCCGATCTCAGGGAAGCGGCTGCCGTGTTCAAGCTCAGCTCATGGAGCTGGTGGACCAAGGTCATGCTGCCGGGGATATTCCCCTATTATGTGACCGGCGCGCTGACCGCCACTGGCGGCTCGTGGAACGCTTCGATCGTTGCCGAGGTGGCAAGCTGGGGCAACACGCATCTCGAGGCCTACGGGCTTGGCTCCTACATCGCCAAGGCGACCGAGGCCGGCGATTTTCCGCGCGTGGTGCTGGGCATTGCCGTGATGTCGCTGTTCGTCACCATGTTCAATCGGCTGATGTGGCGCCCGCTCTACGTCTTTGCCGAGCGCCGCCTGCGCCTCGACTGAACCGACACTATATCTATTTCGATCGGGAGACCGACCATGAACGAATTCGTCAACACCACCGTAACCGCCGCGAACGCCGTACCGCTGGTCGAGGTCAAGGGCGTGAGCCAGAGCTATGACAACGGCCAGTTCGTCGTGCTGGACGATGTCGCGCTGACCCTGAACCCGGGCGAGATCGTCGGCCTGCTCGGGCGCTCCGGTTCGGGCAAGTCGACGCTGCTGCGCTCGATTGCCGGCCTGATCCATCCGACCTCCGGTTCGATCACCTTCGAGGGAAAGCCCGTCACCGGCACGCCGGACGGCATCGCCATGGTGTTCCAGAGCTTCGCGCTCTTCCCCTGGCTGACCGTGCTGCAGAATGTCGAACTTGGGCTCGAGGCGCGTGGCATCGAGTCCGCCGAGCGGCGCAAGCGTGCGCTGGAGGCCATCGACCTGATCGGCCTCGACGGCTTCGAGAGCGCCTATCCCAAGGAGCTGTCGGGCGGCATGCGCCAGCGCGTGGGCCTCGCCCGGGCGCTCGTGGTGCATCCCAAGGTGTTGTTGATGGACGAGCCCTTCTCGGCGCTCGACGTGCTGACGGCGGAGACGCTGCGCACCGACTTGCTCGACCTCTGGTCGGAAGGCCGCATGCCCATCGAGTCGATCCTGATGGTCACGCACAATATCGAGGAAGCGGTGCTGATGTGCGACCGCGTGCTGATCTTCTCGTCCAATCCGGGGCGGGTGGCGGCCGAGATCCGCATCAACCTGCCGCAGCCGCGCGACCGCCTCGACCCCGCGTTCCGCGCGCTGGTGGAGGATATCTACGAGCGCATGACGGCGAGGAAGCCGGTGGCCGAGCCGGCGCGCGAAGGCGCGGTCGCGGAAACCGGCATCGACATGGTGCTGCCGCGCGTCTCCACCAATGTGCTTTCGGGTCTTGTCGAGACGATCGCGGCCGAACCCTATCGCGGCAAGGCCGACCTGCCGCCGCTAGCGGCGAGCCTGCAGCTCGAGATCGACGACCTGTTCCCGATCGCCGAGACGCTGCAACTGTTGCATTTCGCCGAACTGGCGGAAGGCGACATCCAGCTGACGGAAGCGGGCATGCGCTTTGCCGAGTCCGAGGTGGACGAGCGCAAGCAGCTGTTCGCGGACCAACTGGTCGCGCATGTTCCGCTTGCCTCGCATATCCGCCGGGTGCTGGACGAGCGGCCAAGCCACGAGGCGCCGGCCCGCCGCTTCCGCGACGAGCTAGAAGAGCACATGTCGGAAGAGAACGCGGAATACACGCTGCGGGCGATAACCAGCTGGGCCCGCTATGCCGAGCTCTTCGCCTATGACGAGAAGACCGACATGTTCACGCTCGAGAACCCGAGCTGAACGTTCGCCGGGCAGCAGACGCAGCGACCAAATAGAAGGGGCGCGACCATTCGCGGTCGCGCCCCTTCTCATATGCCGGGCGTGCCCCGACCCGGCAACCGCCCAGGGCGAGACGGCTTTCGCTACCTCGCCCCAAGCTTTTGTCTTTGAGCTTTAGAGCGAGATGGCTTTTCCTTGAATCGCCATCTCGCTCTAACCTTTTGTTTTTGAAGCATGATCTTGTCCGAAAAGTCTGCAACTTTTCGGGATCATGCTTTAGGAATGACGGGCGATCAGTTCCTTCAGCGCCTTCTCGAAGCGGTGGATTTCCTCGATCGTGTTGTAGTGCACGAGCGAGAGGCGCACCGCGCCGCTGTCCATGCTCAGGCCGAGGCGGGCCATGAGGCGCGGCGCATACATGTGGCCGTCGCGAATGCCGATCTGCATCTCGGACATCTCTTCGGCGATCATCTGCGGCGACAGCTTGCCGATGTTGAAGCAGAAGGTCGGCACGCGCTCGTCGATGCGGGCTTCGTCGTCGACGCCATAGATGGTGGCGCCGCAATCCTTCAGCACGCGCATCATCTCGCGGGCGAGGTAGAGCTCATAGGCGCGGATGGCGCCCATGCCGGCGACGATGTTTTCGCGGCGCGACAGGTTGTTGGACGGCGCGAAGTTGCGGCCGACCGATTCCAGATACTGCACCGCCGCATCCATGCCGGCGACGTTCTCGTAGATGAAGGTGCCGGCCTCGACCTTGTAGGGCGGCTCATCGGGGATGAAATCCTCGCGGAAGGTGGGCAGGCGCTTCAGCGTCTCGAAGCGGCCCCACAGGAAGCCCATGTGCGGCGAGAAGTTCTTGTAGCCCGAGCAGACGAGATAGTCGCAATCCCAGGCCTGCACGTCGATGAGGCCGTGCGGGCCGTAGTGGACGCAGTCGAGGAACACTTCGGCGCCGGCGGCATGCGCGATCTCGGCCACCGAGGCGACGTCGACGATCGAGCCGATGGAATGCGCCGTGACCGTGCAGGCGACGAGGCGGGTGCGCTCGCCGACCAGCGGGCGCAGGTCGTCGACATGCAGGTTGCCGTCCTCGCGCATGCGCCACCACTTGAACTTGGCGCCGGCCGATTCCAGCGCCAGCCAGGTGGCGATGTTGGCGTCGTGGTCCATGTCGGTGATGATGATCTCGTCGCGCTCACCCAGCATCTGGCCGATACCGAGGCTGACCAGGCGGATGAAGGACGTGGCGTTCATGCCGAAGCAGATTTCGGCCGGGCTGTAGGCGTTGATGAGCAGCGCCACGCTCTCGCGCGCCTCGGCGACCGACTGGTCGACCTTGACGCTGCGGCCATAGCGGCCGCCGCGCTGGACGTTGTGGCCGACGAGGTGGTTCTGCACTGCTTCGAGAACGCTCTGCGGGATCTGGGCGCCGGCGGCGTTGTCGAAGAAGATGAAGTCGCCGGCCTTCTGCAGCGCCGGGAACATGGCGCGCACCTGGTCGACCGGGAACGACGCGGCGTCGGCGGGCTCGATGGGGCGATGCTGGGTCATGAAAAGATGCTTTCTGAGGTCGAGTTGGGTCGCGCGGCGCGGACGCCGCGGGGGTTCTGCATGGGATTGAGGGTTCAGCTTCTTCCGTAGGCGCGCTTGCTGCGTGCTTCGAGATAGCTGACGAGGCGGACCAGCGGCCACAGGAAGGCCAGGTAGATGATCGCCGCCCCGATGAGCGGGGTGGGGTTGGCCATCAGCGCCTGCGCGTCGGTGGCCTGCTTCAACAGGTCGGGCATGGCCACGACCGAGGCGAGTGCCGTGTCTTTGTAGACCGAGACGCAGTTCGAGGTGAGCGGCGGCACGACCACGCGCAGCGCCTGCGGCAACACCACCTTGCGCAGCGCCAGCCAGAAGGGCAGGCCAAGTGCTGCCGCCGCCTCGAACTGGCCGCGCGGGATGTTCTCGATGCCGGCGCGGCAGACTTCGGCGGTGAAGGCCGCGAGCACCATCGACAGCGCGATCGTGGCCGAGGCGAAGGACGACAGACGGATGCCGACGAAGGGCAGCGCGTAATAGATGAGGATCAGCACCACCAGGATCGGCAGGGCGCGGAACACGTCGACATAGAAGACCGCCACCATCTTGAGCGGACGCGGCCCGTAGAGACGCGCCAGGCAGACCAGCTGGCCGACGATGCAGCCGAAGAAGATGCTGGCACAGCCGAGCAGAACGGTGTTGCCGAGCCCGCGCAGCAGGATCGGGAAGGATCTGACCAGGATGTCCCAGTTGAAGAAGGTATTGATCAGTTCCATGGACGAGGCCCGCTAAGAAAGAAACCCGCCGGCCGACCGGCGAGCGGTAGGATAAAGACCGGAAGCGCCGGCGCAACCGCACCGGCGCTTCTGGCTCGGTTTATTCCGCCTTCGGCAGCGGCATGACCTTGATGGTGCTGGTCTCGGGGTCGGCGTCGGCCTGGAACCACTTCTTGTGGATCTCGGCCAGGGTGCCGTCTTCCTTCATAGCCGAGATCGCGTCATTGGCCTTCTCGACCAGCGGATGATCCTTCTTGGCCATCATGGCGAAGCGTTCACCGGTCGGAATGCGGACGAGGACCTTCAGGCCCGGGATCTTGGTCATGGCATACTGGAAGCCTGCCAGCTCACCCGCGCCGCCTTCGATACGGCCGTTCTGCACCTCGAGCAGCAGGTCCTGCTGCGAAGCGTAGCTCTTGACCTCGGCGATGCCGAGCTTCTCGGCGTTTTCCTTGGCCCAAGCTTCGCCCGTGGTGGCGGCGACGACGCCGATGGTCTTGCCCTTCAGGTCTTCCAGCGTGGTGACGGTGGAATCTTCCTTGCCGACCACGGTGCCATCGCTGTCGTAGTAAGGCTGGGTGAAGGACTGGTTCTGCAGGCGCTCATTGGTGATCGAGATCGACGAGATGGCGAAATCGATGCGGCCCGAGCTGGTGCCGGCGAACAGAGCCTGGAAGCCCATGTCCTGGAACTCGACTTCCATGCCGAGGCGCTTGCCGACTTCATTGGCGACGTCGACTTCGTAGCCTTCGAAGTCACCGGCATCGGTCTTGAATTCCCACGGCGGATTGGCCGGATAGGCACCAACCGTGATCGTGTCGGCGAAGGTCGGCGCCATGAAGGCAAAGCCGGCCGCCACCACCATTCCCATTAGACTCAAGCGCTTGAGCATTTTCACTCCCTCTATGTAGCCACACAACGTGGCGCCCTAAACTTCCACCTCTTCCAGCGTCCCGTTGCCCGGACGCTGCAGGCGGGGGATGCCTGAAACCTTCCCTATGAAGCGCGCCGCTCGCGCCAGCCGATCCTCCGCTCGAGGCCGCAGAACAGCGCCTCGACCGCATTATCGCAAGTGACGGTGCCCGGCGAGAGCCGGAGCGTGGAGCCACGCGCATCGCAATAGAGCTTTTCCGCGCGCAGTTCCGAGACAAGGCGAGGCGCATCCACGCCTTCCGGCAAAGTCAGCATGACGCTGCCGCCGCGCTCGCGCTCGTCGGTCGGCGAGGCCACCGCCCAGCCATTTTCCAGCGCGCGCTCGATGATGCGCTCGGTAAGCACCAGGTTGTGCGCGCGGACGGCATCGATGCCGGTGCGCATGACCCATTCCAGCCCCGGCAGCGAAGCGACGCTGGCAAGGATCGCCGGCGTGCCGTGGTCGAAGCGGCGTACATCCGAGGCGTAGGTGAACTTGTCGAGATCCCAGGAGAAGGGATTTTCCTGGCTGAACCAGCCTCGCAGTTCCGGCTCGCAAGCTGCGAGCAGTTCGGGCCGCACATGCAGGACGCCGGCACCGGAGGTGCCGCACAGCCATTTCAGCGAGGAGGAGACGACGAAGTCGACGCCCGTTTCAGGCACGGTGAAGGGCGCCACGCCGACGCCCTGGGTGATGTCGACGCCGACGATGGAGCCCATGCGGCGGCCATGCTCTGCAAGGCGCGCGACGTCGCAGCGGTGCGAGGCAGTGGAGGTGACGAAAGTCAGCAGCGCGACGCCGACATCCGCCCCCCAGCGGGCGCTGACGTCCTCATCACGCACCCAGGTTTCGCCGGGGCGCAGCGGCACGGTGTCGAGCACGAAGCCAAAACGCTCGGCAAGCTTTGCCAGCAGGAAATGCAGGCTCGGGAAACAATCGCCGGCAACGAGGAAGCGACGGCCCTTCAAATGCGCCTCCGGCAGGGCGCCAATGAGGCTGTAAAGCGCGGTGGTGACGTTTTCGGCGGTCGTCAGCGAGCCGGCCGGCACGTCGATCAGCTTGCTCCAGGCGTCGACGAAGCGCTGGCGGGCGGCCATGGCCGCAGGCCACTGGCCATCATCCTTAGCCGACCAAACCGACGAAAAGTCCGACAAGGCGGCCGCCATCGCCTCAGCCTTGCCTGGAAAGGTGCCGATCGAGTGATAAAGAAAATAGCCAGACAATGCTCACTCCCTGCCTTGTGATCATGTGATCATAAAATCCGATCCAGATCAACCGAGGCCGGGCGAACATTTTTCGGGAGCCCCCAGGGGCTGACAGTTATCCCGTTCCTGGATGTGAAAATTGGCGAGAATTGAGCGGGCCCTTCGAGGCTCGCCCAGCGGGCGAGCACCTCAGGATGAGGCCCGTGGCGCATTTTTCGCTTGAAGGGTAGCGCCGTGGCACGCCCCCACCCTCATGGTGAGGTGCGGAGTGGAGCGAAGCGAAACGAAGCCTCGAACCACGAGGGTGGCTCCAGCTGTCTTTTCGTCCTATCCGCCAATCCGGCCTACGGCACGTCCGGGCAGATGCCGCGCAGGGTTTCCTGCGTGGCGCGGATATCGGCCTCGATCTCGTCGCGGGTGCGGGCAAAATCGCGGTCCTTCAGCGCCGCGATGATTGCCGTGTGGCGGCCGGAGGGCTCCATGACACCGGCCTTCATCGACGGCGCGACATGGTGCGAAAGCAGCCGCATGTAGGGGCCGAAGCGCAGCCACAGCGTCTCGATGAGCTGGAACAGCACATCGGAACCCGAGGCGCGGTAGATGATGAAATGGAACTGCTGGTTCTTGCTGATGAGGTCGTAAATGCTGTCGTTGCGGCCTATGTCCTGCTGCTCGGCCACGATCTGCTCGAGCGCGGCTATGTCCGCCGCGGTAAGGCGCGGCGCGCCGAGCTCGGCGGCAAGGCCTTCGACGGCGACACGCGCGCGGCAAAGGTCGTCGAGCCGGGCGAGCGTGACCGGCGGCACGCAGGCCGAGCCATTGGCGGCGATTTCGAGCGCGTTTTCGGCTGCCAGCCGGCGCAGCGCCTCGCGCACCGGCATGTTGCTGGTGCCGAAGGCTTCGGCGAGCGACGCGATGGTCAACGTCTGTGCAGGATCGAAGCGGCCGATCATCAGCGCATGGCGCAGCTGCTGATAGACGCCGTCCTGCACCGTCATGCGCGATGCCACCGGCTCAAATCCAACATCGACTGCCATGCTTCCCTCTTTCCCGGCACGCGTAGGGGCGCAATCGCTGCCTCCCGCGACTCCGCGCCCGCCTGTGATCATCTGATCACAGTTTCAGGTCATCGCCAAGCGTGTTGAGATCAGGCCGGCTCGCCGATGGTGACGTCGAGCGGCGGCAGGCCGGCGATCTCGCCCACCAGCCGGTTGCCCGGTACCACAGCACCGACGCCGGCGGGCGTACCGGTGAAGATAAGATCGCCGGCACCGAGACGGTAGAAGCGCGAAACATGGGCGATGACGTCACCCACCGGCCAGATCATCTCGGAAAGGTCGCCGTCCTGCTTCGCAGCACCATCTACCGACAGCGCGATGCGCCCTCGGGCCGGGTCGAAGCCGGCGGCGGCGGCCTTTGCCGCCGAGACCAGGCGCCCGGTCGGCGCGGACTCTTCGACATTCTTGGCGACATCCCATGGCCGGCCGAGATCCTTGGCGGCCGACTGCAGGTCGCGGCGGGTCATGTCGAGGCCGACGCCATAGCCCCAGACGGCCTTCATCGCTTCATTCGCATCCACCCGGAAGGCGGGCGCGCCGAGCGCCACGACCAGTTCGACCTCGAAATGGTAGCTCTGTGTCTCGGACGGATAGGCGATGCGGCAGGCATCGGCGGGGTCGGCGTTCACCGCCGTCTCGGCCCATTTCGTGAAGAAAAACGGCGGCTCGCGGTCGGGGTCCTTGCCCATTTCGCGGGCATGGGCGGCATAGTTGCGGCCGATACAAAACACCCGCCGCACCGGAAAATCGTCGCCGTCGACGGTCTTGAGGAAAGTCGCCGCTGCGGGTTCGAACACTGTTGCCACGGATTGTTCCTGCGTCAGTATGCGGCCCTCGCCGCTTTGCCTCCGTTTAAGCTGCTTCGCCAAACAGTTCCAGCCATGCGCCGGGGATTTCGAAAGCGGGCTCGGCCAGCAGGCAACGGCTGGCGCCCCTCCACATGAAAATAATTTGACAGCAGGGAAAATATCGGATTGCATCGACGGTGCTTGGCGATGCGTTGCGGGTTTCCGCAGCCGTCTCAGGCACGGCATCGGCAAGCTGATCGGCGGCCGGACCGGCAAGGCATAGCAGAGCAAGCCCGCTCAACCTTTTACAGTCGATGACGATCCGGAGTTCGCACCTCCAGGGACAGGGCTCATAGCGCGAAGGCGGCGAAGACCGCGCCTTCGGGACCGCATGGGAACCAGACCTGGAAGGACGACGACGTATGACTGTAGACCTGCTTGTCCGCGATGCGCATGTTTATGTGGATCGCGGCTGGGAAGTGGCCGGCGGCTGGGTGGCCATCAAGGGCAACCGGGTGCATGCCATCGGCAAGCCCGGCGAGGAGCCGGAGGCCAAGCGCACCATCTCGGCGCGCGGCCGGCTGGTGACGCCGGGCCTGATCAACGCCCACCACCACATGTACCAGAACCTGACGCGCTCCTACGCGCCTGTGACCAACGGCACGCTGTTCGAGTGGCTGACCGGGCTTTACCCGCTGTGGGCCGATCTCGACGAGGAGTCGGTCTATCTCTCGACCTATATCGCGATGGCCGAGCTTTTGATGGGTGGCTGCACCACCTCGATGGACCATATGTATGTCCATCCAAAGCCCTTCCTGATCGATGCGCAGTTCCGCGCCAGCACCGACATCGGCTTCCGCTTCTATGCCACGCGCGGCTCCATGACCCGCTCGGTGGAGGACGGCGGCCTGCCGCCGAAATCGGTGGTGCAGGATGAGGAAACCATCCTCGCCGACAGCGTGCGGCTGGTCGAAAAATACCACGACGCTTCCGCCGGCTCGATGACGCGCGTGGCGCTGGCGCCCTGCTCGCTGTTCTCGGTCACCGAGCGCATCATGTCGGAATCGGCGCGGCTCGCCGAGAAATATGATCTCAGGCTGCACACGCATCTGGCCGAAGACCCGCAGGAGGACATCTACTGCGCCGAGGTCTATGGCTGCACGCCGACCGAATATTTCGAGCGCGTCGGCTGGGCGAGCAACCGCTCCTGGGTGGCGCATTACATCTATCCTTCGGATGACGAGATCGGCCGGCTGGCCCATGCCGGCGTCTGCACCGCGCAATGCCCCTGCTCCAACATGCTGATCGGCGGCGGTGCTGCCGACGCCATGGGCCTGCGCGCCCGCGGCATGATGGTGGGGCTGGGCTGCGACGGCTCGGCCTCTACCGACCACGCCTCGATGTGGCTGGAGTCGCGCACCGCGCTGCTGCTCGGCCGCTTCCGCAACGGCCCGAATTCCATGTCGGCGCGCGATGCGCTCGACATCGCCACGCGCGGGGGCGCGGCCTGCCTGGGCTGGGAGGACGAGATCGGCCATCTGCGGCCGGGCGCCTGCGCCGACCTCGTGATCTGGGAAATGTCCGACATCGCGCTTGCCGGTGCGCATACCGACCCTGTCGAAGCCTGGCTGCGCTGCGGTCCAGCAACCGCAGGCACTACGATCGTCAACGGCAAGGTGCTGGTCGAGAACAGCCGGCCGACCATGGCCGGGCTGAACGACGTGCTGCGCGAACACGCCAGGCACGCCCGCCGCATCCAGCGGCTGGCCGCCTGACCGCCTGCCGGCCACGCGCCGGCAGGAACTCCAAAACAACAATTACCAAACCGCACGTCTGCTTCTTGGAGGAGGAAGTATCATGGCCGGTCTGATGGACGTCCCATTGCAGGGACACCACGATCAAATCTCGCAAATCAGCACCATCGGGGATGTCGAGGAGATCATCCCCGCCAAGCGAAGGGTAGCGCTGGGCCTGCAACAGGCCCTCGTCTCCAATGCCTGGCTCGACCCGATCTTCATCGCCTCTGTGGCCGGGTTCTCGGCCACGCTGGCGACCAATCTGGTGACGGCGACATTCCTTGCCGCCGGCGTCGTCACCGTGCTGCAAAGCACCAGGCTGGTGCGCCTGCCGGTCGTGCAGGGACCGTCCTCGGCCTTCTCGCCGCTGGCGATCGGCTATTACAAGGCCGGCACCATCTCGGCAGCCAGCCTCGGCCTGATCATCGGCGCGGCGCTGGTGTTCCTCGCCGCGATCGGCGGCCAGCTCGCGCGTCTGCGCCGGCTGCTGTCACCGGCGGTTTCGGGCACCATCATCACGCTGGTGGGCATCGCGCTGGCGGGCTTCACCTTTCAGGAGTTCTTCGGCGGACCGGGCATGCCGACTTATGGCACGGGCTCCAGCCTGCTGCTTGCCTGCGTGACAACCTGCGCCGTGCTGATCTGCTCGGCGCTCGGCGGCAATTTGCGTATGTTCGGCTTCCTGATTGCGCTGGTCATCGGTGATGCGCTCGCGCTTTCGCTGGGCCTTCTGGACTTTTCCAGCGTTGGCGATGCGCCGTGGATCGCCTTCCCGAAACTCTTGCCCTATGGCGCGCTGCAGTTTGACGCCGGCATCACGATCACCATGTGCATCGTCTTCCTCGTCGCGGTCGTCGAGGCGATGGGCATGTATGAGGCGACCGCAAAACTCACTGGCCAGGAGCTAACCGACCGCCGCGTCAACATGGGCATCGCCGGCGAGGCGGGCGGCTCGATGCTGGCAGCCCTCATCGGCGGTTTCGGCACCACGGCTTACGCGCAAAACCTCGGCGTGGTGAAGATGACGGGCGTCGCCAGCCGGCACGTGGTGCGGGTGGCCGGCATCATCTTCATCGTCCTTGCCTTCCTGCCCAAGGTGGCGGCGTTGCTGGTGGCCACGCCGGCTTCCGTCGTCGGCGGCCTGTTCCTGCCGGCTGCGGCAACCGTGATCATGACCGGCATCCAGCTCGCAAGCCAGGAACGCGGCTCGGCGGTGAAGAACCTCGTGGCGCCGCTCGGTCTGATGGCCGGCCTCGGCATTCCGGCGTTGGCGAGTTCCTTCGCCAGCAGCCTGCCGGCAATCGTCGCCGAGATGGCGGGACACTCCATCGTGGTCGGCGCGGTGGTGGTGATGCTGGCCGAGATCATCCTGGTGCGACTGCCGGACAGGCTGGCAACTCGCTGAATGGGGGCTGTTGTGGCTGAGGCGGGGATCGTTTGTTTCCCCGTCTTGGACGCACCGGGAAAATTCGACGCGATCTTTGCCCGCTTTCCGAAAAAGCGTCGCCCGCGTCTAGATTGAACGGGCGCGAGCGACGCAACCCACCGGCGTCGTCGCGCGTTGAAGCGCTGGTTGGAACCCACTAGACTGGCGGCTCCGCATCCCGGCAACTGGCCTGGGGTGCGGTTTCCGCTGGGGATCAGCGCACATGGCAAGAGGTGACGCTCAAGACGGGACCGTATCGCCAAACGGCAGGCCCCGACTGTTGTTTGGCGCCATGCGCGGATGGAGCTGGCGTGATTTCGGCAGCGACGCCATAGCCGGCCTGACGCTGGCGGCAATCGCCATTCCCGAGCAGATGGCGACCGCCCGGCTCGCCAACCTTTCGCCAGAGCTTGGGTTCCTTGCCTTCATCGCCGGCGCCGTGGCTTTCGCCATCTTCGGCGCCAGCCGCTACCTGTCGGCAGGCGCGGACTCGACGATCGCGCCGATCTTTGCCGGCGGCCTGGTGCTGATCGCGGCGTCCGCTTCGCCGCACTACGCGGCCCTTGCCGCCGCGCTGGCGCTGATGGTGGGAATTATCGTCTGCCTTGCCGGCATATTCCGCATGGGCTGGGTGGCCGATCTATTGTCCGTGCCCGTCACCGCCGGCTTTCTCGCCGGCATTGCGGTCCACATCGTCATCTCGCAATTGCCCGACCTGCTCGGGCTGCCGCCGGGCAGCGGCAGCGTCTTCCAGCGCGTCGCCGCCATTTGGACCGGGTGGCCGCAAGTGAACCTCGCAAGCCTGGCGCTGGGGCTCGGGGTCTTCCTGCTGGTGATCGTCTGCGAGCGGATCAGCCCGCGCATTCCGGGCGCGCTGATCGCGATAGCGCTGGCGACGCTTGCTGTGGTGGCCTTCGGCCTCGAGCAGCACGGCGTCAAGGTTTTAGGCCCCTTGCCCGGAATGCACCCGGGCTTTGCCTTCGGCACGCTTTCGCCGGACGACCTGAGGACGCTCGTGCCGATGGCCCTGCTGATTTCGGTGGTGATAATGGTGCAGACCGCGGCCACCACCCGCTCCTTCCCGCCTCCGGGTGACGAGAGCCCGGACGTCAACCGCGATTTCGTCGGCGTCGGCGCCGGCAATCTGCTCGCCGGCCTGGCCGGGGCCTTTCCCGTCGACGCCAGCCCGCCGCGCACCGCGATCGTGGCCGCGACGGGCGGGCGCTCGCAGGTGGGCGGCCTGGTTGCGGCGGCGATCGTGCTGGTGCTTGCGCTGTTCGGCGGAACGCTGCTAACCCACGTGCCGCAAGCGGCCCTTGCCGGCATCCTGCTGTTTGTCGCCCTGCGCATCCTGCGTTGGCAAACCTTTGCCGAGACGCTGCGCGAGGCCCGCGGCGAGTTTGTCCTGATCTTCATCACCGCGCTTGCGCTCGTTGCCCTGCCGATCGAAATCGGCGTCGCCATCGGCATCGGCATGTCGCTGCTGCTTGGCATCTGGAGCATGACGCAGGCGAGCGCCATCGAGCTCGAGCGGGTTCCCGGCACCTCGATCTGGTGGCCACCGGTCAATGCGCTCAAGGCCGAGTGTGTGCCGGGCGTGCTGGTGGTTGGCTTCCAGGCTCCGCTTTCCTTCGTCAATGCCGAGAAATTCAAGCAGGGGTTTCGCGCCCTGGTCGACGCGCGCGCGGGCGAATTGAAGCACGTCGTGCTGGAGGCAAGCAGCATCATCGCCATCGACTTCACCGCCGGCGGCGTGCTCAAGGACATGATCGCCTACTGCCGCCAGCAAGGCGCCACATTTTCCATCGCCCGGCTGGAATCGGTCAGGGCGCAGGCGGCGCTCGATCGCTTCGGCATCTCCGGTGACCTCGGCCCCGATCAGATATTCCGCAGCGTGGAAAATGCCATCGACGCGCTGCCCGACCAGCGGAACGCCTCCGCGCCCATGCACGCTGCGACAGGGCAAAAAAAGGAGTCTTCGTCATGACAGTCGAGATGAAACCTATGGTGAAGCCCGTTCCGGTGGAGGAACTGCGCCCGACACAGATGACCGTCGGCTATCGGGAAGTCGAACTGAAGCGAAAGGAGATTCGCAACCTCACCGACAAGAAGGCCGGCACGTTCCTCGGCCACCACTTCATTCCGGCCGTGCTCGGCCCCAAGGGACGCTATCACATCGTCGACCACCATCACCTTGCCCGCGCGCTCCATGAAGAGGGCGTGAAGGAGATATTGATAACCGTGATCGCCGATCTTTCAGCGCTGAAGAAAGAGCCCTTCCTGGTCTTCATGGACAACCGGGCCTGGCTGCATACCTTCGATGCAGCAGGCAAGCGGCGAAATTTCTCGGACCTGCCCAAATCGATAAAGGACCTGGCCGACGATCCCTATCGCAGCCTTGCAGGCGAGGTGCGGCGGCAGGGCGGTTACGCCAAGAACAACGTGCCCTTCAGCGAGTTCATGTGGGCCGACTACTTCCGGCACAACATTTCAGCTGGCGAGGCCGAGGACGATTTCGACAAGGCCATGAAACAGGCGATGAAGCTCGCCAAGGCCACGGAGGCGAGCTTCCTGCCCGGCTGGTGCGGGCCGCAGGACGACTAGGGTCGAAACTGGGCCGAGGCGCGCATTAACGCCCCAGCACCAGCGCCCAATATTTGCGGTCGCTGCCATTGCCTTCGCGGACATAGGCCAGGCCGTATTTGCTGAAGCGGGGATCCAGCATGTTGCGCCGGTGGCCAGGCGAGTTCATCCACATGGAGAACAGCTTAGCCATGTCCATCTGCCCCTGGGCGATGTTTTCGGCGGCCGCGCCCTGGACCCCGTTGTTCCTCATGCGCGAGGCAAAGTCCTTGCCCCACCCGGTGGTGTGCGACATGCGCCCGGCGCTGGCCATGTAGCCGGCCTGCTGCAGGGCGGCTTTCTCAAGCGTCGTATCGGCAGTCATCCGAGTCAGCCCGTTGCTCTTTCGAATATCGGCAAGATAGGCGTCGGCAGAGGCCGAAGCCCCTGCCCCCTGGCCCGGCACTATTTTTGCAGTCTGGCATGCAGCAAGCATCAACACGGCGCAGAGCGCTGCGCCCTTGAGAAAACCCTTGGTCACTTTCTAACGTCCACCCTTGATCATCATAAGCTCACGCCGGCGAGCCGGCCGAGAGCCAAATCGTGGGGCCGTGTGGCTGCCAATCTCGTCAAGAATATGCCCGGCGAGGCTGACGAAGCGTCTTTCGATTGGCGCGGTCGCGCAGCCCCTCGGGCCGACGCTATCGTCAGGCAACTGTTGAAGATCGGAGCGAAGATGCTAACCTCTTCGGCAACTTCGATTTTCGTCCGACGCAGCGCGCCTTCGAAACTCTCGGCTGGCGTTTCAAACGTCGAATGTCGATGGGGGAATGATGAAGGGCAGTGCAGGTCTCCGGTCGAGGCGATTCTCGCACCGCGCAACGCATTGCCGGCGAAAGCCGCTCGCCACGGTGGGCCGATTGCGCCTCGGCATTGCCGCGCTCGGTATTTGCGCCCTGATTGCAGGCTGCCAGAGGCAGGAAGAAACACCCGAACCCTTGCCGCTGATGGTTCGCGCGCAGAAGGTCGAGATTGCCGACTATGCGCCGACGGCCTCGCTCACCGGCGTGATCGCGGCGCAGACGCTGGACAATCTGTCCTTCCGGGTCGGCGGGCGCGTTGCCCAGCGGATGGCCGATGTCGGCCAGCACGTGGACAAGGGTACGGTGCTGGCGCGGCTCGATCCGCAAACGCAGCAATCTGACCTGACCGCCGCGCAGGCTAATCTCGACGCCGCACAGGCACAATTGCGGCAGGCGAGCGCGGCGTTCGACCGGCAGAAGAAGCTTCTGGGCCAGGGCTTCACGACGCGGCGCGACTATGACCAGGCCGACCAGAGCATGCGCACGGCGCAGGCCTCGGTTCAGGGCGCGGAAAGCCAGGTTGCCAACGCCAAGGAAAACCTCTCCTTCACCGAGTTGCGGGCTGGCGTATCGGGCGTCATCACAGCCAGGGACGTCGAAGCGGGACAGGTTGTGCAGGCGGCGCAGACCGTGTTCACCATCGCCGAAGACGGCGACCGCGACGCCGTCTTCAACGTGCAGGAGACGCTGGTGGCGAACACGCCGGCAGCACCGCCGGTTACGATCACGCTGCTCTCGAACCCGCAGGTGAAGGCGCAAGGCAAGGTGCGCGAAGTCTCGCCGGTGATCGACCCGGCCTCGGCCTCGGTCCGGGTCAAGGTCGCCATTCCCAACACCCCGGCCACCATGCCGCTGGGCGCTTCGGTGACGGGCTCGATCACCGCCCAGCCGCGCAAGGCCATCATCCTGCCCTGGGAGACGCTGACGGCAAACGACGGCAAGCCTGCCGTCTGGATCATCGATCCGGAAACGCGCCGCGTATCGATGACGCCGGTCGAGGTGCTGGCCTATGATACGGGCATCGTCGTCATCGACAGGGGGCTGGAGCCGGGAGACGTCGTGGTCACCGCAGGCGGGCAGCTGCTGCATCCGGGACAGGCCGTCGAGGTCGCGGAGAACGCCCAATGAACCGGCCCGCACGCACGATCGCGCTGTTGATGCTGCTTGCCCTTGCCGGCTGTTCGGGCGAGCCGGAGCAGGCGCCGGAAATCATCCGCCCGGTTCTTTCGACGGTGATCCAGCCACGCACGAAGCAAGTGCAAGGCTTTGCCGGCACGATCCAGCCGCAGGTCAGCGCGGACTTGGCGTTCCGCATCCTGGGCCGGGTTGTGTCGCGGCCGGTGAATGTCGGCGACCTCGTCAAGAAGGGCCAGACGGTCGCAGCCCTCGATCCCGTTGCGCTGGAGCTTTCCTTGCAGGCGGCCCGCGCCGACCTCTCCAGCGCCGAGGCGCAATTCGCCAATGCCAGCGGCAGCGAGGAGCGCCAGCGTTCGCTGCTGGCCAGCGGCAACACCCCACAGGCGACCTATGACGCGGCAAAGCAGGCGCGCGACTCGGCGCGAGCCAATCTCGAACGCTCCCGCGCCGCTCTCGCCAAGGCCCAGGAAGAGCTTGGCTACGCGCGGCTGTTCTCGGATTTCGACGGCATCGTCACCGCGACCGGCGCCGAGGTCGGCCAGACCGTCTCGCCCGGGCAGATGGTCGTCACCGTCGCCCGCTCGGATATCAGGGAGGCGGTGTTCGACGTGCCCGAAGACGTCGCAGCCAGCCTGAAGGTGGGCGCGCCGTTCGAGGTGGTGCTGCAGTCACAGCCTTCGATCCGGGCCGAAGGCAAGATCCGCGAGATCGCCCCGCAGGCCGAGAGCGCCACCCGGACGCGGCGCGTGCGGCTGACGCTGACCAACCCGCCGCCGGCCTTCCGGCTCGGCGCGACGATGACGGCGCGCAGGGTGACGGACGTGCCGCCCTCGATCGTGCTGCCGCTCACCGCCTTGCTCGAAAACGACGGCAAGGCCTTCGTCTGGGTGGTCGACCGGCAGTCCTCGACGGTTTCGCTGCACGAGGTGCAGGTCGGCTCGCGCAGCGACGGCATTTTCACGGTCGCGGGTGGACTGGAGCCCGGGGCGCGCGTGGTGACGGCAGGCGTGAACAGCCTGACTGCGGGGCAGAAGGTGAAGATCCCGGAAGGAGAGTCGCAGTGAAGGGCTTCAACCTCTCCGACTGGGCGCTCAGCCACCGCTCGCTGGTCTGGTACTTCATGCTCATCTTCCTGGTGGCCGGGGTCTATTCCTACCTGCATCTGGGTCGCGAGGAAGACCCTAACTTCACCATCAAGACCATGATCATCCAGGCCAACTGGCCTGGCGCCTCGGTCGAGGAGACGATCAACCAGGTCACCGACCGTATCGAGAAGAAGCTGGAGGAGCTCGACAGCCTCGACTACACGCGCAGCATAACCACCGCCGGCCAGACCATCGTCTTCGTCAACCTCAAGCCGACCACCAAGGCCCGCCTCGTCGAACCGACTTGGGTGGAGGTTCGCAACATGATGAACGACATCCGCAGCACCTTTCCCGACGGGGTGCAGGGGCCGTTCTTCAACGACCGCTTCGGCGACGTGTTCGGCAATATCTATGCCTTCACCTCCGACGGGCTGACGCTGCGCCAGCTGCGCGACTATGTGGAGTTGGTGCGCTCGCGCGTGCTGACCGTGCCCGACGCCGGCAAGGTCGAGCTGATCGGCGCGCAGGACGAGGCGATCTATCTCGAATTCTCCACGCGCGAGATCGCCGCACTCGGGCTCGATCAGCAGGCGATCATCCAGAGCCTGCGGGCGCAGAATGCCATCACGCCATCCGGCGTCGTCCAGGCCGGGCCGGAGCGCGTCAGCGTGCGCGTTACCGGCCAGTTCACCTCGGAAGAGAGCCTCAAGCAGATCAATCTGCGCGTGAACGACCGCTTCTTCCGCCTGACCGACGTGGCGACCGTGGTGCGCGGCTATGTCGACCCGCCGACCTCGCTTTTTCGGGTGAACGGCCAGCCGGCAATCGGCCTTGCGATCGGCATGAAGCCCAATGCCAACCTGCTCGATTTCGGCCAGGCGCTGCGGAACGAAATGCAGAAGGTGACCGCGGAGCTGCCCATCGGCGTCGGCATCCATCTGGTCGCCGACCAGCCGGTGATCGTGAAGGAGGCGGTGTCGGGCTTCACCCGCGCCCTGTTTGAAGCGGTCATCATCGTGCTGGTCGTCAGCTTCATCAGCCTGGGCTTGCGCGCCGGGCTCGTGGTGGCGCTGTCGATCCCGCTGGTTCTGGCGATCACCTTCGTGGTCATGGCCTATCTCGGCATCTCGCTGCAGCGCATCTCGCTCGGCGCGCTGATCATCGCGCTCGGTCTCTTGGTGGACGACGCCATGATCGCGGTGGAGATGATGGTGGCGCGGCTGGAGGTGGGCGATTCGCTGCGCAAGGCAGCCACCTTCGTCTACACCTCGACCGCCTTCCCGATGCTGACCGGAACGCTGGTGACCGTCGCGGGCTTCATCCCGATCGGGCTCAACAACAGCTCCGCCGGCGAATACACCTTCACCCTCTTCGTGGTCATCGCGGTTTCGCTTCTGGTGTCGTGGATCGTTGCGGTGCTGTTCGCGCCGCTTTTGGGCGTCACCATCCTGCCGGCCACGATGAAGCAGAAGCACGAAGGCCAAGGCCGCTTCGCCCGGGGCTTTTCGCGCCTCCTGATCGCGTCGGTGCGCCGCTACTGGATCACCATCGGCGCCACCGTCCTTCTGTTTGCGCTTTCGCTCCTCGGCTTTCGCTTCATCCAGCAGCAGTTCTTCCCGCCCTCGGATCGCCCCGAACTGATCGTCGACTGGAACCTGCCGCAGAACAGCTCGATTGCCGAAACGACCGCCGAGATCCAACGCTTCGAGAAGCTGGCGCTCGCCGGCAATCCCGACATCACGCGCTGGAGCTCCTATATCGGCCAGGGCGCGGTGCGCTTCGTGCTGGCCTTCGACGTGCAGCCGGCCAACCCCTATTTCGGCCAGATCGTCATCGTGCCCAAGGACGTGGAGGCACGGGACCGGGTCAAGGCCTCGCTCGAGAAGATACTGCGCGAGCAGTTCGTCGGTACCGACACCTATGTGAAACTGCTCGAACTCGGCCCGCCCGTGGGCCGGCCGGTGCAGTACCGGGTCAGCGGCCCCGACATCCAGACGCTGCGCGCCTTTGCCATGGAGTTCGCCGGCGTCATCGCTCAGAACCGCAGCCTCACATCGCCGACCTATGACTGGAACGAGCCCGGCCGCGTGCTGAAGGTAGATGTCCTGCAGGACAAGGCGCGCCAGCTCGGCATCACCTCGCAGGATATCGCGAGCTCCCTGAACAGCGTGGTCGGCGGCACCACCGTCACCCAGGTGCGCGACGCGACCTATCTCGTCAATGTCATCGGGCGCTCGCGCGAGACCGAGCGCGGCTCGATCGAAACGCTGCAGAGTCTGCAAATCCCGACGGGAAAGGGCGAGCCGATCCCGCTCGCTGCGGTGGCGAATTTCCACTACGACCAGGAGCAGCCGACGGTCATTCGGCGCAGCCGCATACCCACCATCACCGTCAAGGCCGGCATCGTCGGCAACGTCCAGCCGGCAACGGTGGTTAAGCAGCTGGCGCCGGCAGTGAAGGCCTTCACCGACAAGCTGCCCGACGGCTACGGCGTAGCGGTCGCCGGCACGGTGGAGGAAAGCAACAACAGCCAGGCGCCGATCGTGGCGGTGGTGCCGCTGATGCTGTTCATCATGGCGACGATCCTGATGATCCAGTTGCAGAGCTTCCAGCGGCTGTTCCTGGTGGTCGCGGTGGCGCCGCTCGGCTTGATCGGTGTCGTCGCCGCCCTGGTGCCCAGCGGCGCGCCGCTGGGCTTCGTCGCCATTCTCGGCGTGCTGGCGCTGATCGGCATCCTGATCCGCAACTCGGTGATCCTGATCGTGCAGATCGAGGAGCTGGTCACCGAAGGCACCGATCGCTGGTCGGCGGTGATCGAGGCGAGCGAGCACCGCATGCGCCCGATCGCGCTGACCGCGGCGGCGGCGAGCCTTGCACTGATCCCGATCGCCCGCGAAGTGTTCTGGGGGCCGATGGCCTATGCGATGATGGGCGGCATCATCGCCGGCACGGCGATCACGCTGCTGTTCCTGCCGGCGCTCTACGTTGCCTGGTTCCGCCTCGAGGAGCCGGAGGCCGGTGAAGGCGGGCGGCACCCGGCGGCCGAAGCGAACGGCGCGCCGGCCTGACGGCCGCTCGAAAGGAGCGGCCTATTCGATCGGCATTTCCGGACGGACGGGGGCTCCCGCCAGCGCCATCTCAGGCGCAGGTGCGGGCATGGAATCGGCGGGCGCCGCCGCCGGAACCGGCCCGCGGCTTGCGCTCGGCAGATAGCGCTCGATCAGTTGTTCGACCTCGGCGTTGCGGCTGCGCGCGGTGTCGCCACCCATGACCACCACCACCAGCTTGCGTCCGTCGGCGCTGACGGAGGTGACAATGTTGAAGCCGGAGGCGCGGATATAGCCGGTCTTGATGCCGTCGACGCCCTGCACGCGGCCGAGCAGGTCGTTGTGGCCGCGGATGGTGCGGCCGTTGAAGTCGAAGGACCGGGCCGAGAAATAGCGATAATATTGCGGGAAGCGCTTGCGCAGCGACAGGCCCAGCACCGCCATGTCGCGCGCCGTGGTCATCTGCTGGTCGTCGGGCAGGCCCGAAGCGTTGCGGAACACGGTGTTGCGCATGCCGATCTGCCGCGCCTTGGCCGTCATCATCTCAGCGAAGCGCTCTTCCGAGCCGCCCAGCTGCTCGCCCAGCGCAACCGCCACGTCGTTGGCCGACTTGGTGACCAGCGCGTAGATGGCCGAATCGACATCGATGGTCTGGCCCGCGCGGAAGCCGATCTTGGTCGGCGGACGCGAGGCGGCATAGGCCGAGACCGGGATATGGGTGGTCTTCGAAAGACGACCCGAATCCATCGCCTCGAACGTCATGTAGAGCGTCATCATCTTGGTCAGCGAGGCGGGGTAGCGTGCGGCATCCGCATTGGCCTGGAAGAGAACCTTGCCGTTGTTGCCGTCGACCACGATCACCGCATGCCGGCTCGGGTCGCCCGACGGCCGCAGCGCCTGGACCGTACTCAGCGTACCGGTGGTGGAGCAGCCCGCGACGGCGCCGAGGAGGAACAACAGGCAGGCCGCCTTGGCGGGGAATGCGGCGCGAAGGAACGAGAGGAAACGCAAGAATGTACCCTACAGGCTTTGACGACCGCGCTTGCGGCCATAGCTTCGTTATATTTACCACAATCCGGTTTCCGGTCCCTTAAGCATGCGGGGTTTGGAACCGGGCCGGGATCGTCCGCATTGAATGCCCGGACGGGGTTTGAATTTTATCGAATGTCGCCGCAAGATGGCGCATTGCCAGCGGATGGAGCAACGATGTCTGAAATCGCCAGCATTGCCGCCACGATCTTCAAACGCGCCGGCAAAGGGCGGCGCTTTGTCGTTGCCATCGCCGGGGCGCCCGGCGCCGGCAAATCCACATTGTCGCACCACCTCCTCGACCTGTTTCCCGAAGGCTCGGCGGCAATCGTCCAGATGGACGGGTATCATTTCGACGACGTGATCCTGCACAAGCGCGGCTTGCGCTCGCGCAAGGGCGCGCCCGAGACCTTCGACTATGCCGGCTTTGCCTCGCTGCTCAGGCGCATTCGCTCGATGGAGCCGGAGATCGCAGTGCCGGTGTTCGACCGCAGCATGGAGCTTTCGCGCGCGGGCGCCTCGATCATCGATTCCGACGCAAAGTTCGTGCTGGTGGAAGGCAACTACCTGTTGCTCGACGAAGAGCCATGGAACGAGCTGTCGTCCTTCTTCGACTTCGCCATTTTCCTCGACCTGCCGCGCAGCGAACTCGAGCGCCGGCTGATGCTGCGCTGGCACGAGCACGGCAAGACCGAGGAAGAAGCGCGCCACTGGATCGCCACCAACGACCTGCCCAATATCGAGCGGGTGACGCAGAAGCGACGCCCCGCCGACCTGGTCATCCAGAGCATCGCACTGACGGAAGCCTAGATGCGGCTTTAACCGCGCGGCGGAATCTCCAGCCCGCGCTGTACAGCCGGACGGGCAAGTCCCTGCTCCAGCCAGCGGGCGACATTGGCGAAGCTGTCGAAGCCGACGAGTTCGCGGGCCTCGTAGAAGCCGATCAGGTTGCGCATCCAGCCGAGCAGCGAAACGTCGGCGATGGTGAACTCGTCATCCATGATCCACTGGCGGCCGGCGAGCCGCTTGTCGAGAACGCCGATCAGACGCCGCGATTCGTCGCGATAGCGCTCGAGCGGGCGCTTGTCCTCGATGCTGCGGCCGGCGAATTTGTGGAAGAAGCCGAGTTGGCCGAACATCGGCCCGACATTGGCCATCTGGAAGAACACCCACTGGATGGTGTCGTAGCGCCGCGCCGCATCCGCGGGGATGAGCTTGCCGGTCTTGTCGGCCAGATAGAGCAGGATGGCGCCCGATTCGAACATGGCGAGCGGCTTGCCGCCGGGGCCGTTGGGGTCGAGGATCGCGGGGATCTTGCCGTTGGGGTTCAGCGACAGGAATTCCGGCGTCCAGGATTCGTCCTTGCCGATATTCACCGTATGCGCCTCGTAAGGCAGGCCCATCTCCTCGAGCGCAATCGACACCTTCACGCCGTTGGGCGTCGGGAAGGAGTAGAGCTGCAGGCGGTCCGGGTGCTTGGCCGGCCAGCGGGTGGTGATCGGAAAGGCGGAAAGATCGGTCATGATATCCCCTGATCGGTTGGGAGAAGGATGCGGCCAACGCGCCGGGCGGCGCTGCGCGAACCGCTTTCTACCATGCCGGCGCGGACTTGCCACGCCGGCAGGCCGATCAAACGGCCTTGAAGGCAAGCACCGCGTTGGTGCCGCCAAAGGCAAAGCCGTTGCTGATGGCGGCGCGCACTTCGCGCGAGCGGGCGACATTCGGCGTGACGTCGAGGTCGCAGGCGGCGTCCTTTTCGCGATAATTCGCGGTCGGCGGCACCAGGCCCTCGCGGATAGCCATGACGCAGGCGATCATTTCCAGCCCGCCCGAAGCGCCCATGCAATGAGCATGCATCGACTTGGTCGAGGACACCGACAGCCGGTCGGCATGGGCGCCGAACACCCGGCGGATCGCCGCCGTCTCGATCTCGTCATTGGCCTTGGTGCCGGTGCCGTGGGCGTTGACATAGTCGACATCCTCGGGCCTCAAGCCCGCTTCGGCAAGGCAGGCCTGCATCGCGGCCGCGGGGCCTTCGACGGTGGGCGAGACGATGTCGGAAGCATCGGCCGACATGCCCGAGCCGGCAAGCTCGGCCAGGATCGTGGCGCCGCGCGCCGTTGCATGCTCGTAGGTTTCGAGCACGGCCACGCCCGCGCCCTCGCCGATCACCAGCCCGTCGCGGTCGGCCGAGAACGGCCGGCAGGTTTCGCGGGCAAGTGCGCGCAGCGCTTCCCAGCCCTTGAGCACGCCATAGGCCAGCGGCGCATCGGTGCCGCCGGCGACCATCACATCGGCACGGCCGAGGCGAAGCTGGTCGGCGGCGATCGCAATCGCGTGGTTGGACGAGGCACAGGCCGAGGTGACGCCGAACACCGGGCCGCGGAGGCCGTGCGCCATGCTGACCTGGCCCGCCGGCGCGCCGGGCATGATGCGCGGCACGGCAAAGACGTTGGCGCGCGAGCGGCCCTCGATGAACAGGCCGCGATAATTGTCCTCGATGGTTTCCGCACCGAAGATGCCGGTGCCGATGGCAGCGCCGATCCTCGAAGTGTTGGCCTCGTCGACCTTCACGCCGGCTTGGGCAATGGCCTCGCCGGCGGCAATGATCGCCAGGAGGGAGTAGCGGTCCATGGTGACCAGGCGCTTCTTCTCGATGCCGTGTTCCGGCAGTTGTTTGATCTCGCCGCCGACGCGAACTTTCAACTCATGCAGTGGCGCCGTGGTGATCTCGCCGATGCCGGAACGACCGGCGCGCATGGCTTCCCAGATGGCAGGTGCGCTGGTGCCGAGCCCGCACAAACCGCCGAGCCCGGTGATGACGATGCGGGAGCGGGCCATGTCAGGCCTTGGCGCTGATCAGGTCGCGCACGGCGGCGACCATGTCGCCGACATTCTTGAGATTGCTCCAGGCTTCGACCGTGTTCATCTCGATCTCGATGCCATAGGCCTCCTCGATGTCGAAGATGATCTCCGTCAGCTCGAGCGAGTGGATGCCCAAGGCATTGAGCTCCGTTTCCGGAGAGATCTCGCCGCCGTCCATGTCGGCATGGGCCTTGATCTTCTCGATGATTTCCTGCGAAAGCTGATCCGCCATTCGGCCTCCCCCAACGTTGGACGTTCTCAATTCGAACGTCGCTTTGTTCCTCGTGCGCTTCGCAACGACCAACCGCAGCCATATCTACTCGAAATAAACCAAGCGATCACGGCAAGAAGCTGATGTTTATCTATAGAAAGCGAAATCGCGGGAGGCAACCGGAACGTCCTTCAAAAGCAGCATGCAAACTGAAATGAAAGTAGAGGAGATCATCGCCGTGCCTACCGACCCGTCAAACGCCCTCCAGCCGCGCATGCAGCGCGTATCGGGAGGCGCGCGGCTGACGGTGCGGCACGACGCAGGGCGTAGCCGGCTTTCGGAACTTTACCAGGAAGGAGCCGCCAAGATCCGCATGCCGCGCAGCGGCGGCGACGCGCTTGAGGCGATCCTGATCAATACTGCTGGCGGCATGACCGGCGGCGACCGGATTTCCTGGGAAATCTCGGCCGCGGAAGGCGCGAGCGTTACGGCGACGACCCAGGCCTGCGAAAAGGTCTACCGCGCGCTGTCGGGGCGGGCGGAAACGTCGGTCAAGCTCTCGGCCGGTGCCGGCGGGCGAATCGCCTGGCTGCCGCAGGAAACGATCATGTTCGATCGCGCGGCCTTCTCGCGCACGCTCGATGTCGACCTGGCGGAGGACGCGGAGGCGCTGATCGTCGAGGCCACGATATTCGGGCGCAGCGCCATGGGCGAGACGGTGAAGGACGGTCTTTTCCGCGACCGCTGGCGCGTGCGCTGCGGCCGCAGGTTGATTCACGCCGAGGATTTTTCGATCGGCCCGCGAATCGATGCCACGCTCGGCCGCTCGGCCGTGACCGGGGGCGACGCGGCAATCGCCACCGTCCTGCTCATCTCGCCGAATTGTGAATATCTGCTCGACGAAGCGCGCGCGATCCTTGGCGAGCAAGGCGCGGCGAGCTTCTGGCGTTTAGGCCAGACTGGCAAGCTTCTTGCTCGGCTTCATGCCAAGGACGGATATACGTTGCGCAAGCCGCTGACTTCGCTTATCGCATTACTGAACGGGCAGGCAGGCCTGCCGAAAGTTTGGTCACTTTAGGACCGATCTTTAGACCGATCAGCTTGGCGCACCGCGTGTCCGAACAGGATGCATGAGGGCAGCGCTGGCACTTTTTTGAATTTGAGCCTTTTGACGTGTTTGGACGCCCCGTCCGGACGCGCCCGATGGCTGATTTCCAGGAGGGTTTCGTGAACCTGGCGCCACGTGAGAAAGACAAGCTGTTGATCGCCATGGCGGCGATGGTTGCGCGCAGGCGCCTGGAGCGCGGCGTCAAGCTCAACCATCCCGAGGTGATCGCGCTGATCTCGGACTTCATCGTCGAAGGCGCGCGCGACGGACGGCCCGTGGCCGAGCTGATGGAGGCCGGCGCCCACATCATCACCCGCGACCAGGTGATGGAAGGTGTGCCCGAGATGATCCACGACATCCAGGTGGAAGCGACATTCCCGGACGGCACCAAGCTCGTGACAGTGCATCAACCCGTCCGCTGAAGGACATCAAGGGAGGCAATGATGCTTGAACTGCGCCCCAACTGCGAATGCTGCGACAAGGACCTGCCGCCCGAGGCGACGGATGCCATGATCTGCACCTTCGAGTGCACCTTCTGCGCCGATTGCGCCGAGGGCTTGCTCGGCGGCACCTGCCCCAATTGCGGCGGCAATTTTTCGCCGCGCCCGATCCGTCCCGCGGCAATGCTGGCAAAATACCCCGCCTCGACCCGCCGCGTGCTGAAGGCAGAAGGCTGCGCGGGCAAGGCTGCGTGACGGACCCGAATGGTCCCGGGCGAGATGCCATCTCGCTCCAATTCTTTGTTTTTGAAGCATGATCTTGTTCGAAAAGTCATGCTCTACCGGAAAGGAAGGAAAAGCATGTTGAAGCGGTTTGCGGTTTTCGTTGCGGCAATGGGAGCGGGCGTTGCCCCGGCCTTCGCGCATTTGAACCCGGCAGAGCATGGCTCCTTCCTGGCAGGCGTTTCGCATCCGCTGTTCGGCGTCGACCACATCCTGGCCATGGTGGCCGTCGGACTTTGGGCAGCACTGCTCGGCGGCCGCGCCATCTGGCTGGTTCCGGCCGCCTTCGTCGGAACCATGGCTGCCGGTTTCGTTGCGGCCATCGGGGGCGCCCCGCTGCCCTTCGTCGAGCCGGTAATCCTCGCCTCGGTGGTGGTCATCGGCCTCATGACTGCGATGGCGCTCAAGGTGCCGACCGCCGCCGGCATGGCGATGGTGGGCTTCTTCGCCTTCTTCCACGGCCATGCCCATGGCGGCGAGTTGGGTGCTGCGGGCGCTGCCTCCTTCGGCCTCGGCTTTGCCCTCTCCACCGCGCTGCTGCACGCGGCAGGCATTGCCATCGGCCTTGGCCTTGGGCGCGCCTTCGGCGGCCAGACCGGAACGCTGGTGACCCGCGCAGCCGGTGCACTGACCGCTCTCGGCGGCGCCTGGCTGGTCGTGGCGGGCTAAGGGAGAAACGCGCGATGATACCGGGCGAAGTCATTCCGGCTGCCGGCGAGATCGAACTGAACCAAGGCCTGCCGACGGTGACGCTGAAAGTGGCGAATGCCGGCGACCGCCCGATCCAGGTCGGCAGCCACTACCACTTCTACGAGACCAATGAAGGCCTGCGCTTCGACCGGGAAAAGGCGCGCGGTATGCGCCTCGACATCCCGGCCGGAACCGCCGTGCGCTTCGAGCCGGGCCAGGAGCGCGACGTGACGCTGGTGCCGCTCGGCGGCAAGCGCGAGGTCTACGGCTTCCGCCAGAAGATCATGGGCGCGCTCTGAAATGCACGCCTGCACTGCTGCTCGTCCCTTTGCGCTCGCCCCATTACTTGGCGGGCTTGGCGGCGGCTGCGTAAATGATGACGCTCTTCTGGCCGTTGAACTCGACGGCCAGCACGTCCCGCATCAAGACCGCATGCGAATTGATGGCGTGGTAGAGCATGGCGTTGCCCTCCAGGTCCTTGCGCAGATTGCCGACGTCCTTCTCATGCTCCTTGAGCTTGGCGTCGATCTTGGGCGGCAGCCCCTTTTTGACGACGTCCGGCAGGTAGACGATCTCGACCTTTTCGAGCTCGGAGGTCTTGCGCACTTCGCTGCTGGTGGCGGCCGAATTCTCGATCGCGGCGATGATGCGATCGGCGTCGACCTCGGCCTGGGCCTGCTCTTCCTGAACCTGCGAACCTATGATCGCATCGATGGCCTTCTTGCTGTCCAGGCCTTGCGCCATCAGCGCGACATTGGGCGAGAGTGCGATAAGGAAGGCAAAAACCGCGACCACATGCATCCATATCGGGTCGCGGCTCATCGAGATCGTCATCAGTCATTCCTCGTAAGCTGTCATTGTGAAACCGGCGGCTTGCGCACCTACCGAACCAAACGAACGCTATCGGGGTCAAGTTCCCTCAAACAGGACGAACGGTCCGGTTTGGGAGCTGTCCGTCTCACGAATGCGGCATCGAAGGCAAGAGCCGTCCGCGCCTTGCGCGAAAGCTTCGCCCCCATCGCCGCAAAACCCAGCAGAGGAGCCTGAAGACCATGCCAGCGAGACTCTCGCGCGCCGCCTATGCCCAGATGTTCGGCCCCACGGTCGGCGACCGGGTGCGGCTCGCCGACACCGAGCTGTTCATCGAAGTCGAGAAGGACTTCACCATCTACGGCGAGGAGGTGAAATTCGGCGGCGGCAAGGTCATTCGCGACGGCATGGGCCAGAGCCAGCTCTCGCGTGCCGAGGGCGCGATGGACACCGTTTTCACCAATGCGCTGATCGTCGACGTGACGGGCATCTACAAGGCCGATGTGGGCCTGAGGGACGGCCGCATCGCGGCCATCGGCAAGGCCGGCAATCCCGACACCCAGCCGGGAGTGACCATCATCATCGGCCCCGGCACCGAGATCATCGCCGCAGAGGGCAAGATCCTCACTGCCGGCGGCATCGATACGCATATCCACTTCATCTCGCCGCAGCAGGTGGACGAGGCGCTTTGCGCCGGCATCACCTGCATGGTGGGCGGCGGCACCGGCCCCGCGCATGGCTCGCTCGCCACCACCAGCACGCCCGGCCCCTGGCACCTTGCCCGCATCATGCAGGCCTTCGACGGCCTGCCCATGAACATCGGCGTGTTCGGCAAGGGCAATGCCTCTCTGCCCGGCGCGCTGGAAGAGATGGTGCTGGCCGGCGCCTGCGGCCTGAAAATCCATGAGGACTGGGGCGCCACGCCCGCCGCTATCGACACCTGCCTTTCGGTGGCCGACCAGTACGACGTGCAGGTGGCGATCCACACCGACACGCTGAACGAAAGCGGCTTCGTGGAAGACACGGTCGCCGCCTTCAAGGGCCGCACCATCCACTCCTTCCACACCGAGGGCGCGGGCGGCGGACATGCGCCGGACATCATCAAGGTCTGCCAGTTTCAGAACGTCATTCCGGCCTCGACCAATCCGACCCGGCCCTACACGGTCAATACGATTGCCGAACACCTCGACATGCTGATGGTCTGCCATCACCTGTCGCCGTCGATCCCCGAAGACATCGCTTTTGCCGAAAGCCGCATCCGCAAGGAGACCATCGCGGCCGAGGACATTTTGCACGACATCGGCGCCTTCTCGGTGATCTCTTCCGACAGCCAGGCCATGGGCCGCGTGGGCGAAATGATCATCCGCGCCTGGCAGACCGCCGACAAGATGAAGCGCCAGCGCGGCGCCCTGTCCCAGGAAAAGGGCGACAACGACAATTTCCGCGTGCGCCGCTACATCGCCAAATACACGATCAACCCGGCCATCGCGCATGGCATGGGCAAGGAAATCGGCTCGGTCGAAGTCGGCAAGCGCGCGGACCTTGTGCTGTGGAACCCGGCCTTCTTCGGCGTGAAGCCCGACATGGTGCTTTTGGGCGGCTGGATCGCCACCGCGCCGATGGGCGACCCCAACGGCTCGATCCCGACGCCGCAGCCGATGCATTTCCGGCCGATGTTCGGCTCCTTTGGCAAGGCGCGTACCAACAGCTCGATCACCTTTGTTTCCAAGGCGGCTTATGAATCGGGCCTTCGCGAGCGCATCGGCGTCGAAAAGCAGATGGTGCCGGTGGAAAACACGCGGGGCGGCATCGGCAAGCGCTCCATGCTGCTGAACGATGCCACCCCGCACATGGAAGTCGATCCCGAGACCTATGAGGTGCGCGCCGACGGCGAGCTTCTGACCTGCGAGCCGGCGACCGTGCTGCCCATGGCGCAGCGCTATTTCTTGTTCTAGGAAGGCGGCGGATCGATCGCGGAGGGAAGCATGAAGCTCGAAATGTTCCAGGTGGATGCCTTCACCGACAAGGTGTTCTCCGGCAATTCGGCCGCTGTGGTGCTTCTCGACGACTGGCTGCCCGATGCGGTGCTGCAAGGGATCGCGCTGGAAAATAACCTGGCCGAAACGGCATTCTTGAAGCCGCAGGGCGAGCAGTGGGAGATCCGCTGGTTCACGCCCACCGAAGAGGTTCCCTTCTGCGGCCACGCAACGCTCGCCTCGGCCTGCGCGCTTCATCAGCGCAAGGGTATCGACCGCGCTATGCGGTTTTCGACGCGGCAGGTCGGCGACCTCGTCGTCACGCCCGAGGGCGGCAGCTACCGGATGGACATTCCAAGGTTCGATCCGGACTTCGACATTCAGGCAGACGCACTCATCAACAGCATGCGTATGGATGCCTGGTTGCAGACCTTCCGCAACCGCGAGAACTTCTTTGCGGAGCTCGCTTCGGAGGCCGAGGTGCTGGCCTTCCGGCCCGACCTGCCGCGCATTGCCGAGCTCGGCTCCTTCGGCTTCTGCATAACGGCCCGCGGCGAGACGAGCGATTTCGTCTCGCGCTACTTCGCACCGGGCGCGGGCATTCCCGAAGACCCGGTGACGGGATCGACGCACGCGACGCTTGCGCCCTACTGGGCGCAAAAGCTCGGCAAGATGCATCTGTCCGCGCGGCAGCTTTCCGCGCGTGGAGGCACGCTGGCCTGCGAGGTTGCAGCCGAACGCGTCTACCTCAAGGGCGATGCCGTGATCTTCATGGATGCGCAGATATACGTTCCGTGAAGCGCGGCTCGTGAATCGGCAGGCCTGCAGCAATCAGTCTCCGGCCATCGCTGGCGCCATGCTCACGCGCCTGTGGACCGCGACCTGATGCCACGCCGCCGAAGCTGGACAGCCCTTTTTCAATTGCTATCTTCGCGCCGCACCTAAAATCCGTAAGGCAGACCCCCTTGCACCTCCGACAAGGCGCGGGATTGCCCAATCATTTCGAGGAGTTCTGCATGCTCGGGAAAAAAGTTCCCTCCGTCACCTTCCGCACGCGCGTTCGCGACGAGTCCGTTGGCGGCCCGAACCCGTTCCGTTGGGAAGACAAGACCTCGGCCGATTATTTCGGCGGCAAGCGCGTCGTCCTGTTCTCGCTTCCGGGCGCTTTCACCCCGACCTGCTCGACCTACCAGCTGCCGGATTTCGAGAAGCTCCATGGTGAGTTTAAGGAACTGGGCGTCGACGAGATCTACTGCATCTCCGTCAACGACGCCTTCGTCATGAACGCCTGGGGCAAGTCGCAGAACCTCGAGAACGTCAAGCTGATCCCGGACGGCTCGGGCGAGTTCACCCGCAAGATGGGCATGCTCGTCGCCAAGGACAATCTCGGCTTCGGCATGCGCTCCTGGCGCTATGCCGCCGTCATCAATGACGGTGCTGTCGAGAAGTGGTTCGAGGAAGAGGGCTACTCCGACAACTGCGAGAGCGATCCCTACGGCGTCTCCTCGCCGCAGAATATCCTCGAGGCGCTCAAGAAGGGCGACGTCGCCGAAGCTGCCTGATCATCGGCGCATAGCTCGATACCAACCCCGGCCGCGTCCCGCGCGCCGGGGTTTTTCTTTGCCATCCCGCGACGCTTGGCCTAGCTTTGCGGAAAAGCCATTTTAGAACCTACGCATAGTTCCATGGATCAGGCCACTCACAGCATCGCGGACGTGTTTCCGCATATCCGCATCGTCATGGGCATGGTGGTGGGCCTTGGCCTTACTCGGCTCCTGTCCGGCGTCGCCCGCATCGTCCAGCACCCGCGCGGCTACGCGCTCTATCCGGTCCACCTCGCCTGGGTCGGCATGGTGTTCTTGATGCTGGTGCATTTCTGGTGGTGGGAATTCGGCCTGTTCCACATCGAAAGCTGGACCTTCGGCAAATATCTCTTCCTGATCGGCTATTCGACGGTGCTCTTCCTCATGTGCGCGCTGCTGTTTCCAGACAGCATGCTGGATTACAAAAGCTATGAGGACTTCTTCATTTCGCGCAGGACCTGGTTCTTCGGGCTGCTGGCGGCGACCTTCGTGCTCGACATCGTCGACACGCTGCTGAAGGGCGATGCGCATTTCGCTCACTTCGGCCACGAATATCTCGTCCGGACGCCGATCTTCCTGCTGCTCTGCGTTGGAGCGATCTTCACCACCAACCGGACGTTCCATATCCTGTTCGTCGCGGTTGCGCTGGCCTATCAGGTATCTTGGATCTTGCGCCTATTCGACACCATTGCGTGAGCGGTCGGTGCGGCCGACAAATCCTGTTCAGATGAGCAAGCTCCGCGTGTAGAAAAGCGCTGATGGCTGCGTTTTCGAATCGCGGCCGGAACCCTGGAGCTTTCGATGTTTCGTGCCGTTTCCATCAGCCGGGCGGAAGACGCCCGCACTGCTCAAAAGCCTTTCGACAACGCCGTTCTGGCGCATGACGAACGCCATCTGCGGCGCAAGGTTCTGGAGCTGGCCGGCGGCACGCGCGTTCTGGTCGATTTTCCGCAGGCCGTGGCGCTGGAAGACCACGACCTGCTGGTGCTGGAAGACGGCCGCACGGTGGAAATCCTGTCCGCCAGTGAGGAACTGCACGAGGTGCGCGGGCGCGATCCGGTGCATCTGACCGAGCTTGCCTGGCACATCGGCAACCGGCATTTGCCGGCGGCGATCGAGGCCGGCCGCATACTCATCCTGCGCGACCATGTCATCAAGGCGATGCTGGAAGGGCTCGGCGCGAGCGTGATCGACACGGTCGAGCGCTTCCAGCCGACGCCCGGCGCCTATTCCGGCGACGGGCATGGCCATTCGCACGGCCACGGGCATCACCACCACGACCATGATGATGACCATCATCACCACCACCACCATGGCGACCACCATCACCATGACTGACGCGCAGCAAGGACGGGCGCTGCTCAGGCTCCTTGCCTGGCTGTCCCCGGTCTTTCCGGTCGGCGGCTTCTCCTACAGCAACGGCCTGGAGCGGGCCGTGCATAACGGGCTGGTGCGCAACCGCGAGGAACTGTTCGACTGGCTGTCGCAGCTCGTCGCTTTCGGCTCCGGCTGGAACGATGCGGTTCTGCTGGCCGAGGCCTGGCGGCGTGCGCTGGCCGAAGAGAATATCGACGACCTCGCCGAACTTGGCGAAGCACTGGCCGGCTCGCGCGAGCGCCACATGGAAACGATGCTGCAGGGCCGCGCCTTTCTCGATGCCGCAAAGGCCTGGCCGCATCCGCTGCTCGAAAAACTGCCGGACGACTGCCCCTACCCGATCGCCGTCGGCGCGGTGGCCGGCGCGCATGGCATCGCCCTTGCCGACGCGCTCGGCGCCTGGCTGCATGCCTATGTCTCCAACCTCGTGCAGGCAGCTATCCGGCTCGGCATCACCGGGCAGAGCGGCGGCGTCGAGACGCTGGCCGCGCTGGAAGCCCAGATCCTTGAGACCGCACAACGGGCGGCGAAATCCACTTTGGACGATCTTGGCTCGTCCACCATCATGGCCGATATCATGGCCATGCGACACGAAACCCAGAATTCGAGGCTTTTCCGCACATGACTTCGCAAAACGGACCGCTGCGCATCGGCATCGGGGGCCCGGTGGGCTCCGGCAAGACCACGCTGACCGAAAAGCTCTGCAAGGCGCTCAGCGACCGCTATTCGATCGCGGTGGTGACCAACGACATCTACACCAAGGAAGACGCGATGGCGCTGGTGCGGCTGCAGGCGCTGCCTGAAGACCGCATCCTCGGCGTCGAAACCGGTGGCTGCCCGCACACCGCCATCCGCGAGGATGCCTCGATCAATCTGGCGGCGGTGGCCGAGATGAACCGGCGCTTTCCCGACCTCGACATCGTGCTGATCGAATCGGGCGGCGACAACCTCGCCGCCACCTTCTCGCCCGATCTCGCAGACCTGACGCTCTATGTCATCTCGGTCTGCCAGGGCGGTGACATTCCGCGCAAGGGCGGCCCCGCCATCACCCGCTCGGACTTTCTCATCATCAACAAGAGCGACCTTGCGCCTTACGTGAATGTCGATCTGGAGCAGATGGATCGCGACGCTGCCAATGCGCGCGGAAAACGCCCCTTCGGCTTCACCGACCTGTCGCGCGGCGTGGGGCTGGACAAGGTGATCGACTTCATCGTCGAGACCGGTGGCCTTGCGGTGGACCAGCAGCAGCGTAGCGCTTGAGGCAGTACCGAAATCCGGTTGCCGCAAGGTGATCGGCAGGGCATCCTTCCCCCAAACGGAACGAAGACTCCGAGGGGAGAAGCCATGAGCGTGACGCAACTGTCGACCAAAAACCGCAGCAACCTGCCCTATTATGAAGAGCGCGTGGATCTGGCCTGCGCCTTCCGCTGGACGGCGCGGCTGAACATGCACGAGGCGGTGGCCAACCATTTCTCGCTCGCCGTCAACGACGACGGCACGCAGTTCCTGATGAACCCCAATCAGGTGCATTTCTCGCGCATCAAGGCGAGCGACATGCTCCTGATCGACGCCAACGACCCCGAGACGATGAACCGGCCGGATGCGCCGGACCCGACGGCCTGGGGCCTGCATGGCGCGATCCACCGCAACTGCCCGCATGCGCGCTGCGCGCTGCATGTGCATTCGATCCACGCCACCGTGCTGGCCTCGCTCGCGGATTCGCGCCTGCCGCCGATCGACCAGAACTCGGCCATGTTCTTCAACCGCCATGTGGTGGACGCGCATTATGGCGGCCTGGCCTTCGAGGAAGAGGGCGAGCGCTGCTCGAAGCTTCTGGCCGACCCGAAGGTCAAGGTGATGGTGATGGGCAATCACGGCGTGATGGTCATCGGCAAGAACGTCGCCGACGCATTCAACCAGCTCTATTATTTCGAACGGGCCGCCGAAACCTACATCAAAGCGCTTTGGACTGGCCGCCCGCTGCGTGTTCTCTCGGACGAGATCGCCGAAAAGGCTGCGAGCGAGATGGACGACTATCCCGGCCAGGCCGACAAGCATCTGGCCGAGTTGAAGGCGATCCTCGACGAGCAGGAACCCGCCTATCGGAACTGATAGCGACGCGAATGGCGGGCGGAAGCGCCGCCCGCCCGCTCAATAAAGCCCGAGATGGCCGCGCAATTCCGCAAGGCTCGAGACGAGGATAGCGCCGTCGGGCACGTGGTCGACCGGCTGCTGCGGCCAGAACAGCGCCTTCATGCCCGCCGCGACGCCGGCAGTGGCGCCGGCATGACTGTCTTCGATCACGAAGGTTTCGGCAGGGTCGATGCCGGTGAGCCAGGCCGCGCGCAGGAACGGCTCGGGATCGGGCTTGCCGTTGCGCACATCGTTGCGGGTGACGCTCTTCATGCCCGGCCGGTCGATGCCCAGCACGCGCAGATTGGCCTCAACGATCAGCCGATCGGAATTCGACACCACCGCCTGCGGCGTGCCCTGCGCCCAGAGATCGCGATAGACCTCTATGGCGCCGTCGCGCGGCTTCAGCGACGCGACATGCTCCATGTAGTAGACATATTTGCGCAGGATCCAGTCGTCGAAGGGCAGCTTTAGCCCGAGCTCGTCGCGCATCATCTCGTAGACGGGGATTGCGGCGACACCTACCACGCGGTCGTGCAGGTCGGCCGGCGGGGTGATGCCGAGGCTGAGCAGCACCGTCCTCAAGGCTCGCTCATGCAACGGCTCGCTGTCGATCAGCGTTCCGTCCATGTCCCAATATACGGCTCTCGGTGTCATGCCTGGCTCCTTACGGCACGGTCATAACGGGTTTGCGCCGCGAGATAAACCGTAAGAAATGATTGCTCGGGTTAAGCGCGCTCGCGCGGCAAAAAGGCCTCGATCCATTCGCGCGGGAAACGGCGCGGGCGGCCGTTCTCGCCGATGATTGCTGCCTCGACTTTAGCTTCGACCAGCACCTCCTCGCCGCGCTTCAGCTGCTGGCCCATGCGGATGCGCGCGCCGGAAATGTCTTCGGTGCGCGTGTCGACGGTGAGGATGTCGTCTATGCGAGCAGGCGAGCGGAAATCGATCTCCATGCGGCGGACGATCCAGACCAGCTTTTCGCCATGCTTGCCATCGGCGAGCTCGGTGTGGTGCACGCCGGCAAGCCGCAGGAAATCCGAGCGGCCGCGCTCGAAGAACTCCAGATAGCGGGCGTGATAGACGACGCCGGAGAAGTCCGTATCGGCATAATAGACCCGCGCCATGATGCGGTGGCCAAAGGGGGTCAGCTCGCCCGCAATGCCGGCCATCAGCCGTTCGCGCTCACCATGATCGTCCATCTCGCCTTCCTTCTGTCGCCTCACTGACAGGTACCGCTCGGTCGCGGCGCAGTCGAGAGGGCAGATCGATGCATCCCGAATGACGTCACTGGGAGCAATGCTTAAGCAGCGGAGCCGGCCCCGATCTGACCGAGCTCGTTAAGGGCTAAAGCGCCAAACGCACAATCAAAGCGCTTTGAGAGCCAATTTCGGTCATGAAAGGCACCTCGCCCTATTCCTCCTGGAATAGGGCGATCTGTTGTTGCGCCACTTCCCTCGGCGCTTCCAGCCCGAGATGCTTCCAGGCATTCGCCGTCAGCATGCGGCCGCGCGGGGTGCGCTGGATGAAACCCTGCTGGATGAGGTAGGGCTCGATGATGTCCTCGATGGCGTCGCGAGGTTCCGACAGGCCGGCCGCGATGGTTTCGATGCCGACCGGGCCGCCGCCGAAATTCATCGCGATCATCGACAGATAGCGCCGGTCGAGCTGGTCGAGCCCGAGCGCGTCGACCTCGAGCCGCGACAGCGCCTCGTCGGCGATTCTGCGGTTGACGATTTCGGCACCGGCGACGCTGGCAAAGTCGCGCACGCGGCGCAGCAGGCGGCCGGCAATGCGCGGCGTGCCGCGCGAGCGGCGGGCGATCTCGACCGCGCCGTCATCGCCCATGGGCAGGCCGAGGATGCGCGCGCCGCGCCGCACGATCAGCTCCAGCTCCTCGACCGTGTAGAAATTCAACCGGACGGGGATACCAAAACGGTCGCGCAGCGGGTTGGTGAGCAGGCCGAGGCGCGTGGTGGCCGCGACCAGCGTGAATTTTGCCAGGTCAATCTTGACCGAGCGCGCGGCCGGGCCTTCGCCGATGATAAGGTCGAGCTGATAGTCCTCCATCGCCGGATAGAGGATTTCCTCCACCGCCGGGCTGAGGCGATGGATCTCGTCGATGAAGAGCACGTCGCGCTCTTCGAGATTGGTGAGTAGAGCGGCGAGATCGCCGGCCTTGGCGATCACCGGGCCGGAGGTGGAGCGGAAATTGACGCCGAGCTCACGCGCCATGATCTGCGCCAGCGTGGTCTTGCCCAGGCCCGGAGGGCCGACGAACAGCACATGGTCAAGCGCCTCACCGCGCCCCTTGGCCGCCTCGATGAAGATCTTGAGATTGGCGCGCGCGGCCGCCTGGCCGACGAATTCGTCAAGGCTCTGCGGGCGCAGCGTCGAATCGACGTCCTCGCCGCGCTTGTCGGCCGAGATGAGACGGGCTTCGGTGTTCATGCGCCCCTCCTCGCATGGGCAGCGGCCGCGGGCAAGCCGAGCCTCACCGCGCCAGTTCCTTCAGACCAAGGCGGATGAGTTTCGACGAATCCGCTTCATCGCCTGCCGTCTTCAAAGCCGCGGAGACGGCGTTGGCGGCAATGTCGCGCGAATAGCCGAGATTGACCAGCGCCGAGACGGCGTCGGCTATCGGCGCCGGCGCAACGCCCTCGCCCAGCTCCTGCTTGAGGCCGATGGTGCCCACGGCCTCGCCGGCAAAGGCGGGCGCCTTGTTCTTGAGCTCGGTGACGATGCGCTCGGCCACCTTCTTGCCCACGCCCGGCGCGCGGCTGACCATGGCGATGTCGCGCAGCGCGATCGCGTTGGCGAGGTCGCTTGGGGTCAAAGTGGAAAGCACCGCCAGCGCCACCTTGGCGCCGACGCCCTGCACATTGGTCTGCAGCAGGCGGAACCATTCGCGCTCCAGCGCGGTCTGGAAGCCGTAAAGCCGGATCATGTCCTCGCGAACGTAGGTCTCGATCAACAGCACCGCCGCCTCGCCAGCACCGGGAAGCGAAGCCAGCGTGCGCGCCGAGCAATAGGCCACATAGCAGACGCCGTGGACGTCGATGACGCAGTGGTCCTCGGCGATCTCGTCCACCGTGCCCTTGAGCTTGCCGATCATCTAGTCGTTCTCCAGGGGATAGGTTTCAGGGCTCAATATGTTGAGGCTGGGGAAATAAGTGCGGTAGCGGCCGGGATCGCGGGTGAGCAGCCGATGCCCCGCGACGGCGGCGTGCGCGCCGATGAGGAAATCCGGCAAGGTTCTTTCCCGCTTACCGCCACGGAGACGATAAAGCGTGTGCGCTGCCCCGGCTTCGAATGCGGCGTCGAATGGAAAGTCCTCGCGCACGGGCTGGAGCCAGGCGAAGGCACGCGACAGCGCTTCCTCGCCAAGGGTCGGTTTGGACAACTCGGCCCAGACAATCGCGCTGAATACAACCGGCCCTTCGGCAAGCGTGCGCTTGAGGGCGGCCAGCGACCAGCGACGCGTTTCCAGTTCCGCCGGGCCGAGAACGTCGATGAGGACATTGGTATCAATGAGGGTCGAGATCTTCACGCGGTCCCCTCAGCCAGTCGACATAGGCCTTTCCGTCCATTCCCATGGTGTCGAAAGTGCCCGCCACGCTCGCAGCCCATTCCTCGAAGGTCTGCTCCCTCTGCTCCGTCGAAGCTTCCCGCTTCTCCAGCACCACAACCGAATCCCGCTCCACGAAATCGACGTCGCTGCCGGGACCGATGCCCAGTCGGTCGCGGATTTCCTTCGGAATGGTGACCTGGCCCTTTTCGGTGACGCGCATGGTAATACCTCTGCGGTATTACTTACCCGCAGCACCGGAACAAGTCAAGAACATCAGAGTTCAGCCGGCCAGAGCGGCAAGCCGGGAGGTCACGCTTTGGCGGTGATGGGCGTGACAGATGGCGATCGCCAGAGCGTCTGCCGAATCGGCGCCATCGAAGACGGCCTTGGGCATCAGCACCTTCACCATCATCTGGATCTGCTTCTTGTCGCCGTGACCGACGCCGATCACCGCCTTCTTGACGGCATTGGGCGCATATTCGGCGACCGGCAGGCCGGCGCGGGCCGGCACCAGCATGGCAATGCCGCGCGCCTGTCCGAGCTTGATGGTGGCGGTGGCGTCCTTGTTGGCGAAGGTAATTTCGACCGCGGCCTCGTCCGGCATCTGGCGATGCAATATCTCGGCAAGACCGTCATGCAGCTGGCATAGACGAGTGGCGAGTGACGCCTTGTCGTCGGAGCGCACCGTGCCGGCCGCAACGAAGCGCAGCGAATTGCCGAGCGACTCGACAATGCCCCAGCCGGTGCGCCGAAGCCCCGGGTCTATACCGATAATGCGAATCGCTTGGTTCATCCGGCGACAGTACCTCCGCCGGAAGGATGTGTCAGGAATATGTGAACAAACCGGAAACGATTCGCAGGCTGCGAGATTCGTCTCAGCCGCGCGCGAAAGCGGTGTTGAGCAGCATGATCTGGTCGGAGACCGGATTGCTGCGGCGGGCGACGCCGGCGAAATCGGCGCGCTCGCCATAGATCTCGTCGTCCATGCGGCGCACCAGCGCCTGCAGGCTGAGCGAGCGGTTGACGAGGTCGAGGAAGGCGTCTGGCAGTTCGCCCCAGCCGGCCGCATCTTCGCGCGCCGAGGCCGTGTCGAGCCGCACCTTGGACTTTTCGGAAGCCACCTGATCGCGGGTCATTTCGCCGGAGTTTGCGGCGCGCTGCAGCAGCAGCCACGAGGCAACCTGCATGAGTCGCGTGGTCAGCCGCATGGATTCGGCGGCATAGAGGGTGGCTGACAGCCGCGACAGCTTCTTGGCGTCGATGCGGCCTTGGCCATCGAGATACTCGGCAGTCTCTTCGACCAGGCCCATGCCTTCATCGTAAAGCGGCTTGAAAGAGTGCGAGAAAACCCGCCGCTCCGCCAATCTGATCATGTTGCCGCTTCCCATCGAAGGCTCGCTCATCCTTTACGCCCCTACACGTCGAAACCGCACTGGTGCCATATCAGCCCCGAGTCGGTCGCCTACCCCTTGCTTGATAGGTGTGGAAAATGCGGCCGCGCCGGCCCGAAGGCAAGCATATGTTTAACGGAAGGTTAACGGCGAGCGCCAGTAACATGCTCGTCAACCGCACATAAAAAAAGAGCCGCTGGAAGGCGGCTCTCAGGAGTTAACAGGGAGGCGTCAAACGAAGTGGCTCCAGCCACTCGGTAAGAATCCAGATCACTGGATGGTTATAGTAAACACTCGTAAAGTTAATGCTTGGTTAAGAAGCCGGTATTTCCGGCCTGATTGTCTCAAAAAGGGACGCCTCGGTATCTCATTCCGCAGGGGCAGGCTGAACCTGATAGGCGCGGGTCGCCGGTATCGCGATCCAGGCAAACAGCAGCATGCCTGCGAAGAAGCCGATCGAGCCCAGCGCCACCAGCGGCTCGATGGCCGGATTACCTGCCAGCAGGAAGAAGAGCCCCACCAGCAGGGCGATGCCGCTGACGGCCGTCAGCCAGAAATGCGCCGGCGCAAGCCGCGAGGCACGCGCGACCGGGAACAGGTGATAGAAGAAGGCAAACACCGCCGACATCAGCCAGCCCGCCACCATGATGTGTGCATGCACCGGCATTTCCGTATGATCGCCGCCGATCGACATGACCAGTCCAAGCAACATCCCGCATAGTGCATAGATGATCGCCAGTATGAAGAAATTTCGCGCTACGCCTTGCATAATTATCCCCTCCTCATTGCTTCCCGCAGATGGGGAAACAGCCAATCGACCGGAGAAACCCTCCTCCGGCGCGGATCTAAATTAGCATAGACAGAAATTATCGAACAGGGCCGTGCACCAACGGAGCGTGGCGTAAGCTTGCATTGCTCCGCCGCGGGGTAAGTGAGCAGAAATCAAAATATTTTCTGCTCATCCGGCTAAAGAATAACCATCAAAGAGTCTTGGCCATCTCCCGCAGCCGGAATTTCTGGATCTTTCCGGTCGAGGTTTTCGGAATTTCGGCAAAGATGATCGCCTTCGGAATCTTGAAACGCGCAAGCAACGCGCGGCAATGCTCAAGAATTTCTTCCTCGGTCGCGCTGCGCCCGGGCTTCAACTCGACGTAGGCCACCGGCGTTTCGCCCCATTTCTCGTCGGGCCGGGCTACGACGGCACAGGAGGCGACGGCCGGGTGCTTGTAGAGCGCATCCTCCACCTCGATGGAGGAAATGTTCTCGCCGCCGGAAATGATGATGTCCTTGGAGCGATCCTTGAGCTGGATGTAGCCGTCGGAATGCATGACGCCGAGGTCGCCCGAATGGAACCAGCCGCCGGCGAAGGCCTCGTCGCTGGCCGGCTTGTTCTTCAGATAGCCCTTCATGACGATGTTGCCGCGGAACATGACCTCGCCGATGGTGGCGCCATCGGCTGGGGTGCGCTGCATGGTTTCGGGGTCCATGACGGTGAGCCCTTCGAGCGCGGCATAGCGCACGCCCTGGCGCGCCTTCTTCGCCGTCCGCTCGGCGGCAGGCAGGGCATCCCACTCGCTGTGCCACTCATTGACCACGGCCGGGCCGTAGGTTTCGGTCAGCCCGTAGAGATGGGTGACGGCGAAACCGGCATCGGCCATGCCGGCCAGCACCGCCTCGGGCGGCGGGGCTGCAGCCGTGTTGAAGGTGACCGTCTGCGGGAATTCGCGCTTCTCGTCGTCCTTGGCGTTGATCAGCAGCGACATTACGATCGGCGCGCCGCACAGATGTGTCACGCCATGATCGGCAATCGCGTCATACATTGCCTTCGAGCGAACCCAGCGCAGGCAGACATGGGTGCCCGCCTGGACGGCGAGCGTCCACGGAAAGCACCAGCCATTGCAATGGAACATCGGCAGCGTCCAGAGATAGACCGGAAACTTGCCCATGCCGGCATGGATGGTGTTGGTGTAGGCCATCAGCGCAGCACCGCGGTGATGGTAGACGACGCCCTTGGGGTTGCCGGTAGTGCCGGACGTGTAGTTGAGCGCGATCGCGTCCCATTCGTCGTCGGGCATAGACCAGGCGAAATCCGGATCGCCCGAAGCGACGAATTCCTCATAGTCGAGCGTGCCGATGCGCTCGCCCTTCGGATAGGGCGCGTCGTCGGGATATTCGAGGTCGTCATAGTCGATGACCAGCGGCTTGTGCTTGGCGAGCGCCAGCGCCTGCTTCATGACACCGGAGAACTCGCGGTCGACGATGACGATCTTGCTTTCGGCATGGTCGATCTGGAAGGCAATGACCGGTGCATCGAGCCTCGTGTTGAGCGAATGCAGCACCGCTTTGACCATCGGCACGCCGAAATGCGCCTCGAGCATAGGCTGCGTGTTGGAGAGCATCACGGTTACGGTGTCGCCCTTGCCGATGCCCTGTGCCGCCAGCGCCGCGGCAAGCTGGCGCGAGCGGCGCCAGAAGTCGCGATAGGTCACGTGCCTGGAGCCGTGGATGATCGCGACCTGGTCTGGATAGGCGGCCGCGGCGCGTTCGAGATATGTGAGCGGCGTCAGCGACTGGTGGTTGGCTGGATTGCGGTCAAGGCCGCTGTCATAGATGCTGGGCACGATGACTCCCGGAAGCGATGTTTTCCGGGACTTTAACGGTCGCAACCACCGCCGTCACCTCAATTGCGCGGCCTGCGGCATTCGGCAACCGGACCTTTTATTCCGTATCTGTGCAACGCGAGGTGTTTCTACCTCGCTGCAAAATGGCTTAGAGCGGTGACGTCTCTTCGGATCGCCACCTCGCTCCAAGCTCTTGTTTTGGAGCATGACCTTGTCCGAAAAGTCTGCAACTTTTCGGACAAGGTCATGCTCTAGCGAACCGGCGAACGCGCGGGGAGCGGGCTCGGCGACTTGCCGCCGAGCGGCTTCGGCCCCGTCATCGTCCTGAGCGGCTCCGGCGCGGCAGGCTTGCGCCCGCCCCAGCCGATCTTCGGCAGCCATTCCAGATAGTAGGCAAGGGCGAATTGCAGCGCGACGCCGGTGGAGATCAGCACCGTGTCGTAGACCAGGCCGCCGGGGCTGACCGTCTTCATCACTTGGCCGATCATGGCCAGGATCGTGCCGGCGATGAAGACCGGCAGCGAGTGCTTGCCCAGCACGGCGAGCGGGTTGTCGGCGCGGGTGCGCGCCATGTTGGAAAGTGCCGGGATCACCGCGATGAGATAGGCGAGCGCCAGCACATGGGCGAGCCGCGGCAGCGACAGGAAGGTCTTGTCGAAGCCGGTCAGAACCGTCGGCAGGCCGAACGAGACATCGACGCCCCAAAGCGGAACGCGCACCCACAGCAGCGAAAGCAACAGATAGGCGGCGGACAGGCCGGCGAGCCAAGGCTTGAAGGCGATCTCGCCGCCGCGCTTCACATGCAACATGGCGGCAAAGCCGATGACGAACAGGAACTGCCAGGACAGCGGATTAAGGAACCAATAGCCGGGCGTCGGGTAATTGACCGGCGCGATCTGCCAGATACCGGCCACCAGCCAGATGAGGCCGGAAATCGCCACCGTCAGCTTGAGACTGACATTGCCGAGCAGCAGGAACAGCGGCAGCATCAAGAGCACGGCGGCATACATCGACAATATGTTGTTGTAGCCGAGCTGATGGCCGAGCGTGGCGATGCCGACCAGCGTGCGCGGCGTATCGGCCATCACCGCCTCGATGTTGATCATCGTCAAAAGGTCGGGCCGAGCGAAATAGACGGCTGCACCGGCGAAGATCGCCAGCGTGCCCACCGTCGTCATGATGTGCGTGACATAGAGCACACCGGCACGGCGCCAGGCCTTCAGCGTCATCAGCAGGCGGTTTCCGGGCTTGAACTTGGGACCGTAGGCAATGCCGATGGCGATGCCGGAAATGAGCACAAAAGCCTCGGCCGAATCGGAAAAGCCGAAGTTCTTGTGCGTGAGATACTCGTAGATCGTGCCCGGCACGTGATTGACGAAGATCGTCAGCAGCGCCAGGGCCCGAAACACGTCGATGCGGGTGTCCCGCTGATATGGTGTGTTCGTGATCGTCATGGCCGCCTTGAAGTTCGCTACGTACAAAAAAGTCAGACAGCCCAACGCGCACAGCGAAAACGCATGCCAATCGGGCTCATGCTCTAAGGCGGGCTAACGCCAAGAAGAAGGCAAAGTTCGGCTTTTTGCCGTCAAAAAATGTTATCCGGCTGAAACAATGAGGCCCTGTTGCCATGATGCCACGTGAGCGCGGCCAAGGCTGTTCAAGGCCTTCGTCTTACTCTATGCCCAATTCCAACCATGATCGCCCTGCATGGGTCTGAACACCGGAACACCATGATGACCGAAGCCACGACGCCCAATCGCTGCCGCATCGTTTTGATCGCCCCCGACGGCGAAACGCCAGATCGGTTCGAGGATCGGCTGCGCCAAGCCATTGCCGGCGGCGACATCGCCTCGCTGATCCTGCCGCCCTATGGACGCGACGAAGCCTCGTTCCAGGCCTTCGCCGAGCGCGTGGCAAAGGTCGCGCAAGATGCCGGCATCGCCGTCATCGTCGCCGACGACACGCGCATCGCCGGCCGCATCGGCGCCGACGGCATCCATCTCGAAACCGATGCCAAGGGTCTCGATGAAGCGATCGAGCGCTACCAGTCCAAGATGATGGTGGGCGCGGGCGGCGCCAAGACGCGCGACGATGCGCTGGAACTGGGCGAGACGCGGCCCGACTACATTTTCTTCGGGCGCTTCGGCTACGACACCAAGCCCGAACCGCATAACCGAAACCTGACGCTCGGGCGCTGGTGGGCCGAGATGATCGAAGTCCCCTGCATCGTCATGGGTGGATCCGACATCGCCTCGGTAGAGGCAGTGGCGCAAACCGGCGCCGACTTCGTGGCGCTGTCGAGCGCGGTGTTCGGCGAGGGCATCGATCCCCGCCAGGCGATCGAGCGCGCCAACGCTATCCTCGACGAAACCGCGCCCATCTTCGACTACGAAGAGTAACCGAGGGAATTTTCGTGACGGCTTCGCAAAACTCCCGTTCCGCTTTCTATCTGGCGCTGGCACTTGCTCTTGCGCCGGTGGCAAGCCATGCGGCGTCCGACCCCAAGGCGCCCGCCACGGACACCGCCAAGCCGGAACAGGATGCCGCGCAGCCCGACCTGAAGCCACTGCCCACGACGACACCCATGCCGTCCGAGATGAAGCATCTGCCGGCACCGACCGACGTGATCGACCAGCAACGCTTCGGCGGCAGCAAATCGCAGGACGGCCAACCCGATACCGACCGCTTCGGCGGCCCGAAGACGGACCCCGCCTATGGCGCCTTCCAGCGCGGCCTTTACAAGACCGCCTACAATCTGGCGCTGCCGCGAGCCGAGGCGGGCGACGCCGCCGCGCAGACGCTGATCGCCGAAATCCTGTCACGCGGCCTCGGCGTGGCCCGCAACGACAAGGAAGCGGCCAAGTGGTACGGCCGGGCCGCCGAACAGGGCGTGCCGGAAGCCCAGTTCCAATACGCGCTCATTCTGCTCGACGGGCAGCTGGCCCCCAAGGACCGCAAGGCCGCCTACGCGCTGATGCAATCGGCCGCCGAAGCTGGCAACCAGCTTGCCCAGTTCAACTTCGCGCAGATGCAGATCGAGCTGAACCCCGGCGACAAGGGGCTCGAAAAGGCGGCCGTCTATTACGAACGCGCAGCCCAATCGGGACTGGCCGACGCGCAATATGCGATGTCGCAGCTCTATGCCAATGGCGTCGGCGGCAAGACGAAGGACGACGTCGAGGCGCGACGCTGGCTGGTTCTGTCCGCGCGGCAGGGTTTTGACACCGCCGAGCTGGATCTTGGTACCTGGCTGGTGCAGGGCCGTGGCGGCGCCAAGGACGAGAAGGCCGGCTTTGCCTGGATGATGCAGGCAGCGACCGGCGGCAATGTCGCCGCACAGAACCGGCTCGCCAAGCTCTATATGAACGGCCTCGGCACTGACCCCGACCTGATCAGCGCCGCCGCCTGGTACATCGTGGCACGACGCGCAGGCCTGAAGGATCCCGCCATGGACAGCTTCTTCGACGGCCTCGACGACGACCAGCTGAAACAGGCCCTGCAGCGGGCCAACAGGTTGCGCTGACGACCGGGAGAGGTTGCCCTCGGCGCTTGCGGCACCATGTTGGCTGGCGGAAGACGTTTGCCGGGATGGCCCCGATCCGGCGGTTTTTTGCGTCGAAGCAAGCCGCAGCGGGGGGCCCCTCTCTTGCCTCACACGGCGTTTTGTGGTCTTGGAAGCCCCGAAACCGCCGCTCGGGCGGGCAAACTCTCCGGATCAGTAGGACTATGGCCAAGATCAACGGCAATGAAATCCGTCCCGGCAACGTCATCGAGCATGACGGCGGTCTCTGGGTAGCGGTCAAGACGAACCACGTGAAGCCCGGCAAGGGCGGCGCCTACAATCAGGTCGAACTGAAGAACCTGATCAACGGCACCAAGCTCAACGAGCGCTTCCGCTCGGCCGAGACGGTCGAGAAGGTGCGCCTTGAGCAGAAGGACTTCTCCTTCCTCTACGAACAGGGCGAATCGCTAGTGTTCATGGACACCGAGAGCTACGAGCAGCTCGAGCTCAACAAGGATTTCGTCGGCGAGCGCGCTGCCTTCCTGCAGGACGGCATGATGGTGACCGTCGAGCTCTATGAAGAGAAGCCGATCGGCATCGCCCTGCCCGACCAGGTGACGCTGCTGATCACCGAAGCCGACCCGGTGGTGAAGGGCCAGACGGCCGCTTCGTCCTACAAGCCTGCAGTGCTCGAGAACGGCATCCGCGTGATGGTGCCGCCCTTCATCGCGTCGGGCGAGCGCATCCTCGTCGACACCAACGAAATCACCTATATCCGCCGCGCCGACTAAGCACGGCTTCTGGAGTTTCCCAAAATGGCGCGTTCAGCGATCCTCAATGTCATGGTTCAGGCCGCCATGAAGGCCGGGCGTTCGCTGGCGCGCGATTTCGGCGAAGTGCAGAACCTCCAGGTCTCGCTGAAAGGCCCCGGCGACTATGTCAGCCAAGCCGACCGCAAGGCCGAGGAGATCATCTACACCGAGCTGTCGCGGGCACGGCCCGGCTACTCCTTCCTGATGGAAGAGCGCGGCGCCGTAGAAGGCGAGGACGACCAGCACCGCTGGATCGTCGACCCGCTCGACGGCACCACCAACTTCCTGCACGGCCTGCCGATCTTTTCGATCTCGATCGCGCTGGAACGCCAGGGCCAGCTCGTCGCCGGCGTCATCTACAACCCGGCGATGGACGAGCTCTACACCGCCGAACGCGGCGGCGGTGCCTTCCTCAATGACCGCCGCCTGCGCGTGGCCGCCCGCAGCAAGCTTTCCGACGCCGTCATCGGCACCGGCATCCCGCATCTGGGCCGCGGCCACCACGGCAACTACCTGGTCGAATTGCGCAACGTGATGGGCGAAACCGCGGGCGTCCGCCGCCTCGGCTCGGCGGCGCTGGACCTTGCCTATGTCGCAGCCGGCCGCATGGACGGCTTCTGGGAAGAGCCGCTGTCGCCGTGGGACGTGGCGGCGGGCATCCTGATGATCCGCGAGGCCGGCGGCTTCGTCTCCGACAAGCAGGGCGGCAACAACATGCTCGAGAACGGCACCATCGTGGCCGGCAACGAGCTGATCCACCGCGCGCTGCTGAAGACGCTGAAGAAGCCGGTAACCTCGCGCTGAGCGCGACGTGCCGGCGCACCCGGCACGTAACGCCTTGAAAAAGTCGAAGGCCGCGGCATAGTCAGCGGCCATGGAAGCTGAACCCGAGCCGAGCCAGCACCCGACTGCCCATGCCGGCGCCTCCTTTGGAGGGCGCTTCCACTATTCGCGCGCCGAATTGATAGCTGACGGCATCGTGCACGCGGTCGGCATCGTTCTGGCGATTGCAGCCGGCTCGGCCATGCTGGCGCTGGCGGCCTTCCACACGGGACCGGGCGAATATGTCGCCGCGATCTTCTACGTCGTCTCGCTGCTGGCGGTACTGTCGATTTCGCTCACCTACAATCTGTGGCCGATTTCGCCGGTGAAATGGGTCCTGCGCCGCTTCGACCATGCCGCGATCTTCATCCTGATCGCCGCCACCTATACGCCGTTTCTCACCCAGCTAGCCGACACAGGCCTGGCTACCCGCATGATCGTGCTGGTCTGGTCGGCCGCCGCTATCGGCATCGCCCTAAAGATGTTCTTCCCCGGCCGTTTCGAACGTCTGGCCGTTGTCTTCTATCTCGCCATCGGCTGGAGTGGCGTGATGGTGGCGCAGACCATGCTCGAGACCCTGCCGCCGGTGACGCTCGGCCTGCTTCTGGCCGGCGGCATCGTCTATTCCTGCGGCGTGGTGTTCTTCGCCTGGCAAAGCCTGCGCTTCCAGAACGCGGTCTGGCACGGTTTTGTCGTGACGGGCGCGGGCCTGCATTTCGCCGCGCTGATCGACTGCCTGGTGGTCAATCGGCTGTAGAGCCGGTCGATTTGCACCCAATCGGCGCTAAGTTTCGCTTGTTGGTCGGCGAGGCCAGCAAGCGTCTTTCAATTTCGTCACAATTCCGTTTAGAGTCGCAGGGCAATAAGGCGTGGCGCGCAGGCGCATCGGAAAAGCCGGGGTGCGAATGGCATTTATGAGACAATTAAGGGCGGGCAGTGATGCGGATTATGATCCGCACAAGCTATCGAGCCCGCAGGTCTTCCTTCTCTCGATGCTGATCTTCCTGGCGATCGCGGCCTTCGTCGCGGCGATCCTGACGCGGCAGATCACGTCTGCATTCTCCACCAATCCCGGCCTCAACGGCCTGATCCTCGGCGTGCTGCTTATCGGCATCCTGCTTGCTTTCCTGCAGGTGACGCGGCTGTTCCGCGAGGTGCGCTGGGTGAATTCCTTCCGCGCCGGCGAGGAGACGACCGAACCCGTTCTGCTGGCGCCGATGAAGGCGCTGCTCAGCCGCTCGTCGTCCATGGCGCTTTCGACCAACTCGATGCGCACCATGCTCGACTCCATCGCAACCCGTCTTGACGAGACACGCGACATCTCGCGCTACCTCATCGGGCTTCTGGTGTTCCTCGGCCTGCTCGGCACCTTCTGGGGCCTGCTGCACACGATCGGCTCCATCGGCGACACGATCCAGTCGCTCGACCCAGGCACCGGCGACACGGCTGCCGTGCTGGAAGCGCTGAAGGCCGGCCTCTCCGCGCCGCTTGCCGGCATGGGCACCGCGTTTTCGTCCTCGCTGTTCGGTCTTGCCGGCTCGCTGGTCCTGGGTTTCCTCGACCTGCAGGCGGGCCGCGCTCAGACCCGCTTCTACACCGAGCTTGAAAACTGGCTGTCCTCGGTGACCGATCTTTCCTCCGACATCCAGCCCGTCCAGACCATCGACCCCGCCAATACAAGCTCGTCCGAAGAGCTGCGGGTGCTGACCGAGCGGCTGCGCAGCCTTCAGGAGAGCGGCGGCGCCAGCCCGCGCGTGGCCACCGCCATGGCCAATCTGGCCGACGGCATATCCGGCCTGGTCAAGAATATGCGCAGCGAACAGCAGATCATGCGCGACTGGGTGGAGGCACAGGCGCAGGAGCAGAAGGCGATCCGCGTGACGCTCGACAAGATCGCCGATGCGCTGAAGAAGCGGGAGCACAGCTGAGATGGCGCTGAGCCGCCGGCGCAGCGACCGCCGTATCGACTACTGGCCGGGCTTCGTCGATGCGCTGTCGACGCTGCTTCTGGCCATCATGTTCCTGCTGTCGGTCTTCGTGCTGGCGCAGTTCCTGCTCAGCCGCGAGATCACCGGCAAGGACGAGGTGCTGAACCGCCTCAACTCGCAAATCAACGAGCTGACGCAGCTTCTGGCGCTGGAGAAATCCAACACCCAAGACGCGCAGGATTCGCTTGCCAACCTGCAGGCCTCGCTTTCGGCCGCCGAAGCAGAGAAGAGCCGGCTGGAACAGCTTCTGTCGCAGGGCGCCGGTGCCGGCGCGGCCGCCGATGCGCGCATCGGCACGCTGACCGGCGAACTCGACGAGCAGCGCCAGATGAGCCAGCGCGCGCTTTCGCAGGTCGAACTGCTCAACCAGCAGATTTCCGCCTTGCGCAAGCAGATCGGCGCGCTGGAGGATGCGTTGGGCGCCGCCGAGGCCAAGGACCGCGAATCCAACACCAAGATCGCCGATCTCGGCCGCCGGCTGAACGTGGCGCTGGCTCAGCGCGTTCAGGAGCTGAACCGCTACCGCTCCGACTTCTTCGGCCGCCTGCGCGAAATCCTCTCCGACCGCGAGAACATCCGCATCGTCGGCGACCGCTTCGTCTTCCAGTCCGAAGTGCTCTTTCCGGTCGGCTCCGAGGTGATCAACGAGGCCGGCCGCGTCGAGATGAAGAAGCTGGCCGGCGCGATCATCGAGCTGCAGAACGAGATCCCGCCGGAGATCAACTGGGTGTTGCGCGTCGACGGCCACACCGACGACCGCCCGCTTTCCGGCACCGGACGCTACCGCGACAACTGGGAGCTCTCGTCGGCCCGCGCGACCTCGGTGGTCAAGTTCCTGATCGAGAACGGCGTGCCGGCCAACCGGCTCTTGGCGGCCGGCTTCGGCGAATACCAGCCGCTCGACACCGCCGGCACCGACGAAGCCCGCTCGCGCAACCGCCGCATCGAGCTGAAGCTGACCGAGCGTTAGTCGTGCTCATCCGGGACGCAGGCAGTTTTGCCTGCGTCGGCCGATTTTAGCACCTGATTAATTAGAATTCCTGCGAGTAAATCTATCTCGTCACGTTCGCGATAGTCCGAATTACGCCTGCAATTCCAGGAGATTTGGGTAGAACGTGTTTTAAGCTCTCCGCTTTACATTCCCATCAAACCATTGAAATTTGTCACCCAAGCGGGGGTGACATTTATAATGGCGCAGTCAGTATTCGTTTGTGCGCGGCGTTTTGTGTTCTTCTTCATCGCACTCGTCCTGCCTATAGCGCATGCAATAGCCGACGAGACCGTAGACAAGGGGCCAGCGGCGGGCTGGATCGAGTTTGTCGAAATCCCGAAGGCTGATCCCGAGCGCCGCAGCCAAATCAGAAACGGGATCGTCAATCTTCTTTCCGACTACCAGTTCAAGCATCGCGATGGCGGCTACACGCGCTTCGACCGCTACGCCTATCAGATCATGGACCGTCCTGGCCTCGAGAAAGGGGCTGGCATCGATCTCGAATTCGATCCGTCGCGTCACCAGGTAACGCTCAATCGCCTCAACATCATTCGCGATGGTGTGACGCTCGATCGGCTGCCGGAAACAAGGTTCGATATGTTCCGCCGCGAAAAGGATTCGGAAAACGGCGTCTACGACGGCCGGCTGACGGCTCATGTCGATATCGCCGACGTGCGCATCGGCGACATTATCGACTACGCGACAACCTATAAAACCACGCCGGTCGTCGGGAAAAACCTGTTCGCCGAGCGCTTCCCGGTCGTGTGGCATGAGCCCGTATCGCTCATCCGCGAAAAGATCATCTGGCCCAAGGTACAGCCGCTCGAAATCCGCGAGCGGAACACCAGCATCAAACCCTCGGTAAGCTCGACCGACACTGATACGACCTATCTTTGGGAAATAAGGAACCCCGATCCCGTAAAATATGAGGAGGATCTGCCAGCCGACTATCCCTCCCTCGCAGTCGTCGACATTTCGTCCACCGGGGACTGGCAGGACGTGGTCGACGCGGTGCTGCCCTTTTACCAACCTGAGACTTCTCTTCCCGCGAGCTTCGTCGCCAGATTGGATGACATCGCTTCGCGATACCCGGAACCGGCGGATCGCATGGTGGAAGCGCTTCGGCTGGTTCAGGATGAGATTCGCTATGTCAGCCGGTCGATCGGGCCTGGCGCCTACATTCCACGTAGGCCGGAGGCCGTACTGGCGAGCGGCTTCGGCGATTGCAAGGACAAGGCGCTTCTTCTGGTTTCTGCGCTTGGACACCTCGGAATCGATGCTCAAATAGCCTTAGCCAACCTCGACGCCGGCAAGAGCCTGGATCGGCTGCCACCGTCCCTCTGGGCCTTCGACCATGTCATCGTCAAGGCGATCATCGCAGATAGGGTTCATTGGCTGGATGCGACGTCCTACTTGAACGGCGGGAGGGCCGATAATCTTACGGTCCCCGCCTATGGGTTTGCGCTCCCCATGGTGTCATCCGGGGCAGCCTTGGAGAAAATGCCGACGAGCCAACCGTCGGAACCCAGCATTTCGGTGGAAGAGCGGTTTGTGCTCCCCCCAAGCGACGGCGACGCGCTGAAGCTTACCGTCGCCACGAACTATTCCGGTGCCGACGGCGACTCTATGCGTCGAAAGCTTGCGCGCGAGGGCGCCACGAAGATCGCTGATGGCTACCTCGAATACTATGCCGCCCAATACCCTGGTATCAGAAGCAGCGCTCCGCTTGAGACCAAGGATGATCGCGACGCGAACATCATTTCCGTATTCGAGTCTTACGAACTGTCCGGTGCCATTCTCAAAGAAAAAGGGCTGATCCGGAAATTTTCGGTCAGGGCCGACATAGGTGACTCCAACCTGCCGACCCCTGCCAAATTAGGACGGGCCGCGCCCATTTCTCTCGGAGAACCGGTTTTCCGGCGTCACAAGGTGACAATCACGAACCTGAAGACCAGGTTTGCCGGGCCGCGGAACGCAGATGTGATGACGCCCGAGCTTTCGCTGAAAGTCAGTTGGGCAAGCACGCCGAACGAACTGGAGATCGTCTGGAACTTTCGAACCCTGGCTGACCAGGTGCCTGCCGCCACAATCGAAAATTATCTGAAGTCGGTCGACGAGATTAAGCGCAATGGCGAATGGATATACGACTTCACGCAAAAGGACGCGGAACCCGTATACTATGACGCAGGTGCCTCGCTGATCGCAGGGTCCTTGATAGTCATCTCGACAATTTCGTTTTTTGGCTTTGTGTTCCGAAGAATGCAGGCAGGATTTCAGTAAGGCCCCTCGGACACATTGCCGGCAGCACCGCGGCGGGTCTTCGCCATCTGCTTGATGGTCCGAGCGCCGATCGTCCATAAGCCTTGCGATCAGGCTCGACTTGGTGTCCTCTCGCCGGCCTGCAACGATATCCGGAGGCACCATGTCATTCGCAAAACTCGATCAGCTCGGCCGCAAGCTCGAGGCGCTGGAACACGCGCTCGCCATTCTCGGAGCGGACGAGGCCACGCACATGGCCGTGGGCGGCGGCGAGAAGCGCGCCGAGGCGATTGCCGCTCTTGCGGGCATGCACCATCGCCAGGCGACCGCGCCGGAAATCGGCGACTGGATCGGCGCCGCCGAAGGCGAGGCGCTGGACACCGACCAGAAGGCGGCACTGCGCGAATTCAAGCGGCAATACACCAACATGACCTGCCTGCCTTCCGAATTCGTCGAGCGGCAGACGGTGGCGCGCATGCGCTGCGAGCAGTTGTGGCGCGACCTGCGCGCCAAGAACGACTGGGCGGGTTTTCTTCCGGCGCTGGAAGGCGTGATCGCCCTGACGCGCGAGGAAGCAGCGATGCGCGCCGACGCGCTAAAGCTTCAGCCTTATGACGCGCTGATGGAGCAGTATGACCCCGGCAACCGCGCCGCCGACATCGCGCCCGTGTTCGCGGAATTGAAGGCCTTCCTGAAAACCTTCGTGCCGGAGGCGCTGGAAACGCAGGCACAGCGGCTGGCGAAGACGCCGCTCAAGCCGCTGTCGGGCGTCTATCCGATCGAGCGGCAGCGCGAGCTGGGCCTTGCAATGATGGCGGCGGTAGGCTTCGACCTGACGCGCGGCAGCCTCTCGGTTTCGCACCACCCGTTCTGCGGCGGCGTGCCGACCGACGTGCGCATCACCACCCGCTACAAGACCACCGACTTTTTGTCCTCGCTGATGGGCGTGCTGCACGAAACCGGCCATGCACTCTACGAGCAGAACCTGCCGCAGGAATGGGCGCACTGGCCGCTCGGCAAGGCGCGCGGCATGGCCGTGCACGAAAGCCAGAGCCTGTTCGTGGAAAAGCAGCTCGGCCGCAATCCCGCCTTCTGGGATTGGGGCCTGCCGCTGGTCGAGCAGCATCTCGGCGAGCACTGGAACAAGTCCGACATCCTCGCCCATGTCCACCGCGTGGAGCCGGGCCTGATCCGCGTCGACGCCGACGAGGTGACCTATCCGCTGCATGTCATCCTGCGCTTCGAGCTGGAGCAGGAGTTGGTGAGCGGCAGGCTGAGCCCGGTCGACCTGCCCGAGGCATGGGACGCCAAGATGCGCGACTATCTCGGCCTTTCCACCATCGACAACCCCGCCGACGGGCCGATGCAGGACGTGCACTGGCCGAGCGCCGCCTTCGGCTATTTCCCCTCCTATACGCTCGGCGCCATGATGGCGGCGCAGCAATGGGCGGCGCTGAAGCGGCAGCATCCGGCAGTAGACGACCACATCGCCAAGGGCGATTTCGAGACGGTGAACAGCTGGCGGCGCGACAACATCTGGTCACAGGCCTCGCGCTATTCGACGCCGGAGCTGCTTGAGCGCGCGACGGGCGAGAAGCTGAACGCGAAGTATTTCACGGAGCACCTGAAGCAGCGCTACGGGGCGTAGTCCCCTCCCCCCACTTAATGCTTGATCTCCCCCGCCTTTCGCCGAAACTGCGCTTAGGCAGGGGGGCCAAAAAATGGCGGAACATGCGGACGCGATCGTCGTGGGCGGCGGGCTGGCGGGGTTGGTCGCAGCGGCCGAACTGGCAGATGCCGGCAGGCGTGTGATCATCCTCGAACAGGAGGGCAAAAACTCGCTGGGCGGGCAGGCATTCTGGTCGCTGGGCGGGCTGTTCTTCGTCGACAGTCCCGAACAGCGGCGCATGCGCATCAAGGACAGTCGCGGGCTCGCAATGCAGGACTGGCTGGGATCGGCACAGTTCGACCGGCCCGAGGATTATTGGCCGCGCAAGGTGGCCGAAGCTTTTGTTGACTTCGCGGCCGGCGAAATGCGCCCATGGCTGCATGCGCAGGGCATGCGCTGGTTTCCGGTCGTGGGCTGGGCCGAGCGCGGCGGCGCGCTTGCCACCGGCCACGGCAATTCCGTGCCACGCTTCCACATCACCTGGGGCACGGGGCCAGGCGTGCTGGAGCCGTTTCTGCGCCGCGTACGCGAACACGCCTCGGCCGGCAGGATCGAGCTGAAATTCCGCCATCAGGCAAGTCGCCTGGTCAGAACCAATGGTGCAGTCACTGGCGTTGCCGGCGAAATACTGGAGCCCTCCTCTGTTGAGCGCGGCCAGAAATCCGGGCGCGGCACAGTCGGCGAATTCGAGTTCAGCGCCGGTGCGGTGCTGGTCACCTCGGGCGGCATCGGGGGCAATTTCGAGCTGGTGCGCAAGAATTGGCCGCAGGACCGCCTTGGCCCACCGCCGGAAAACATGGTGGCCGGCGTGCCGCATCATGTCGACGGGCGCATGGTGGCGATCGCCCAGGAGGCGGGCGCTGCCGTCATCAACGCAGACCGCATGTGGCACTATACGGAGGGCGTGAAGAACTGGGCGCCGATCTGGCCGAACCACGGCATCCGCATCCTGCCCGGGCCGTCGTCGCTGTGGTTCGACGCGCGCGGCAACCGGCTGCCCGCGCCCTGCCTGCCCGGCTTCGACACGCTCTCGACGCTGAAGGCGATTTTGGCCAGCGGCTACGACTATTCCTGGTTCGTGCTGACTCAAAAAATCATCAAGAAGGAGTTCGCACTATCCGGCTCCGAGCAGAACCCGGACTTCACCTCGAAAAGCTGGCGCGCGGTGCTGAAAAGCCGGCGCGGGGCTGGCGCGCCGGCGCCAGTAGAAGCCTTCAAGCAGCACGGCGAGGATTTTGTGGTGCGCGACAATCTTCCCGACCTCGTAGGCGGCATGAATGCGCTGGCGGGCGAACAACTGATCGACCACGACTATCTGCGCGGCCAGATCGAGGCGCGCGACCGCGAGATCAACAATCCGTACTCGAAGGACGCGCAGGTCACGGCCATACGTGGCGCGCGCAACTATCTCGGGGACCGGCTGGTGCGCACCGCCAAGCCGCACAAGATCCTCGCCCCCGCCAACGGCCCGTTGATCGCGGTGCGGCTCAACATCCTCACCCGCAAGACTCTGGGTGGGCTGCACACCAACCTCGACGCCCAGGTTCTCGACGCGGACGGCGAGCCAATCCCCGGCCTCTATGCGGCGGGCGAAGTGGCGGGCTTCGGCGGCGGCGGCTATCACGGCTACAACGCGCTCGAAGGCACTTTTCTCGGCGGGTGTATATTCTCCGGCCGCGCCGCCGGGAGGCACGCGGCGGAGCGGTGACAGGATCGAGCAGCCGTCAACGTTGAACCTTATCTCCGGCTGGGGCTGACCGGTGCGCTCGGCTTCTTTTTTGCGCCGACTAACTGGTCGATCGCGCCCTTGCTAATGGATTCAAGGCCGAACTGAACGTCATATTTTTGGAAAGCAAGCGTCGGTGGGCGACATCACAATTGCTCGCCGAGTGCTTTGGCGCGGCACGAAATGGCAGCTCTCGTAACGCGCTACTTGATGCGCACCAAGCGATCACAGAATCGTGAACTTTCTTACAAATCACTGATTCTTTTAAATGATTCCAATGATTGCATATGCAAGAACTTTCAAAGTAACGGCTTTTGCAGAGTATTTTCTGGTCTGCATTTACAGCCACCCGATACATTCAATTCAACTCAACATCAGCGGTTGTGAAGGATGTCAACGCCAATTGACTCAACCATTTTCTGATTTGTTGCACTTTTACTACATCAGACTCACCCGACGTCGCGTATAAGAACAGTATATGAGTTTCCTGGAGGGCTAGAATAATGAAGCTGAAGTACGTTGGCGGCATTGCTATCGCCGCAACTCTTTTTTCGTCTGCGGCCTTTGCGGCTGACGTGGTTGTTCCGGAAGTCATTCCGGTATTCAGCTGGACCGGCGCCTATGTCGGCGTGAATCTCGGCTACGGCGGTGACAAGGCCAACCATTCGTTTGACGTCAGCGGATACTATAGCCGCGACGAAGAGCAGCCGGATTGGCACAATGTCGGGAACGGTGAGCTGGACTTTAGGACCAGTGGCTTCCTGGGAGGCGTCCAGGCCGGCTACAACTGGCAGACGGACGGATGGGTCCTCGGTGTTGAAACGGACTTCCAGGGCGCCAACATTAAGGGCGAAACATCATTCAACATTGACATGATGGGCAATGACCCTATCAACGCCACGATCAGTACCAAGCTGGACTGGTATGGCACCTTGCGCGCTCGCGCCGGCGTTCTCGGAACCGAGCGCTTCCTGGTGTACGCAACTGGCGGTCTCGCCTATGGTCGGACCAAGACCTCTATCGATGCAGACATACCTGATTTAAACCTCAACTTTCATGAGAGCCGTTCGAAGACCAAGGCTGGCTGGACGATTGGTGCGGGCGCCGAATATGCCATCACCGATCACCTCACCTTCAAAACCGAGTATCTCTACACGGACCTGGGCAATTCCAACGTCTTCGACGACAACATCGACGACTTTACCCGCGTGAGCGTTGATAGGAAATTCAAATTCCACACCGTTAGAGCCGGCCTGAACTACAAGTTCTGATCGATCGGCAAGTCAAAAAAGAAGCTCCGGGCGACCGGGGCTTCTTTTATTATTGATGTGACTCTATTGCGCGCTCTGCGGCTTCGCACCCAATCTTGAGCGGTCCGCCGTTTGAACTTGGCCGGCACTTTGCCCAATGCTCGAAGAGCGCCCGCTCTACTCCGCCGCCTGGAAAGCCGTCGCGCCGTTTTCGAACTGCAGCCGGGCGAGTTCGGCATAGACGCCGCCCTTGCGCACCAGCGTGGCGTGGGTGCCCTCTTCGACGATTTGGCCGCCATCCATGACCAGGATGCGGTCGGCCTTGAGCACAGTCGCCAGGCGGTGGGCGATGACGATGGTGGTGCGGCCTTTCATCAGCCGTTCGAGCGCGGTCTGCACCGCCGTCTCGCTCTGGGCGTCGAGCGCGGAAGTTGCCTCGTCGAGCAGCAGGATCGGCGCATCGCGCAGAATGGCGCGGGCAATGGCCATGCGCTGGCGCTGGCCGCCCGACAGCATGACGCCGCGCTCGCCCACTTCCGTGTCGTAGCCTTTTGCGAGCTTTTCGATGAACTCGTCGGCGAGCGCGTCACGCGCCGCCGTGCGGATGTCGTCCTGTGAAGCGCCAGGCCTGCCGAAGCCGATGTTTTCGCCTGCGGTCGCGGCGAAAATCGTGATGTCCTGCGGCACGATGGCCGTGCGGGCGCGCACGGCTATCGGGTCGGCCTTGGCGACATCGACGCCGTCGACCAGCACCGAACCCGATTCGGGATCGTAAAAGCGCAGGATCAACGAGAAGACGGTGCTCTTGCCGGCGCCCGATGGGCCGACGATGGCGACGGTTTCGCCCGGCTCGATGGCAAAGCTGATATTGTGCAGGGTCGGCCTGTCGGGGCGCGCCGGATAGGCGAAGGAGACGTCGCGGAACTCGACCCTGCCCTCGGACTTCGCCGGCAGCGGCAGCGGGTTCTGAGGCGCGACGATCTGCGGCTCTTCGGCCAGGATCTCGGTCAGACGCTCGGCGGCGCCGGCCGCCTGGCTGAGATCGCCCCACACTTCCGAAAGCGCGCCAAGTGCGCCGGCGGCGAAGACCGAATAGAGAAGGAACTGGCCGAGCGTGCCGGCCGAAAGCGATCCATTGAGCACGTCGCGGGAGCCGAACCACAGAACCGCCACCACCGAGCCGAAGATGATGAAGATGGCGACGAAGGTGAGGATGGAGCGCGCCAGGATCGACGAGCGCGCCGCCTCGAACGAAATGTCCACCGCGCGCGCGAAGCGTCCCGTCACCAGCTTCTCGTTGGTGAAGGCCTGCAGGATGCGCATGGCGCCGATCTGCTCGCTGGCGTAGGCCGTGGCGTCGGCGAGCGTGTCCTGCGCCGCGCGCGACTTGCGGCGCACCGAGCGGCCGAAGGCGACCAGCGGCAACACCACCAGCGGAATCGCGACAAGCACCAGGCCGGACAGCTTCAGGCTGGTCACCACCATCATGCCGATGGCGCCGATGCAAAGGATGACGTTGCGCAGCGCCACCGAGGCCGTGGCCCCGACAGCCGATTTCACCTGCGTAGTGTCGGCCGTCAGGCGCGAGACGATCTCACCCGACTGGGCGGTGTCGAAAAAGGCCGGCGACAGCCTGGTGACGTGGGCAAAGACGTCGCGGCGGATATCGGCCACCACGCGCTCGCCCAGTGTGATCACGAAATAGTAGCGGCCGGCCGAGGCGGCTGCCAAAATCGCCGCCATGATCACCAGCATGGAGAAGTAGTTGGCAATAAAGCCGGAATCGGAATTGGAAAAGCCGTGATCGATCATCCGTCGGACGGCGATCGGTAGCGTCAGCGTGGTCACAGCCGCCATCACCAGCGACACGCCGGCGCCGACGACGAGGCCGCGGTAGCGTCCGATATAGGGCGAAAGACGCTGCAGCGGTTTGAGCGAACGGCGGTTGTTTTTTTCCGTGTTGCGCCCGCTCTCAGCCATCTTGTCCGTCCTTTCGGTCGTGCGGCGCGAAACCGCCGGTGCGGCCTTGTGATTCAAATCGGCCTGATGTATAGCCACGCCGACCGTTTTAGAAGCCGTGGCCCCTCAATAGCTGCGGCTTCGAGTTTTCAAAAGAGGCGCATCGCCGCAGGCGCAAGCCGCGAACCGCGCCCCCAGAAGCAGGAAAAGTGCGATGAAGGCCGATATCCATCCCGACTACCACGTCATCAAGGTCGTCATGACCGACGGCACCGAGTATACGACCCGCTCGACCTGGGGCAAGGAAGGCGACACGATGAACCTCGACATCGATCCGTCGACCCATCCGGCCTGGACCGGCGGCACGCAGACTCTGCTCGACCGCGGCGGCCGTCTGTCGAAGTTCAAGAAGCGCTACGAAGGCCTCGGCATCTAAGCATTTTGCAGCGAGGTGGAAACACCTCGCGTCGCACAAATGCGGCCAACTAAATGGCCGAACCGTAGAGCTGCCAATTGCAAGAACCCGCCTTCAAGGCGGGTTTTTTTATGCCTGTCATCTGCGCCGCTAAATCTCCGCCAATTCCCGCAGCACCATGCGCTTGTAGGTTTCCACCAGCGCAGCACCTTCATCAGGATCGACCGAGATTGCCAGGCGCATCGTCGACTCGCCAAGCGACATGATCAGGAATGCGGAACGGGCAAGCATTTCGGGGTCGGCGCCGGGCTTGAGGCGCTTCAACACCGCGGCCAGCAATTCACCATTGGCGCGGCTCTCAAGCAGTTCCACCTCGCGCAGACTTTTGTCGGCCTGCATGCCAGACCAGATGTCGCGCATCACCGGCCCGGCAAGGAACAGGCCGTAGTAAGTGTCGATCAGACCACCGAACGCTTCGCGCAACCCCGCCATGTCGCGCACTTCGTCCAGTGCTGACTCGATGCATTGGCGTCCATCCGCATTGTAGCGCTCGGCGAGTGTGCGGATGATCGCGCTCTTGTCGGGAAAATACTGGTAGAGCGAGCCGATCGAAATCCCCGCTCTTTCCGCCACCTCGCTCATGCGCATGGCGTCGCTGCCCGTCTCGGCGATGAGGCCGGTGGCCGCCTCAAGAATAGCCTCCACCCGTTCGCGGCTGCGCTTCTGGCTCGGCGCCCGGCGCCGCTTGGAGGTGAAGGCCTCATTCTCATCCATGGTCGTCCTCGATGCGATCCCGGTTGACAGCCATAATATGAGGGTTTATCACATTTGCAAATGTGAGGACTACTCATGTTCAACGTGGAGGCAGTATGAACACCCCAAATTCCAGCGTCTACAGGCCCATCCATATCCTCGGTGGCGGCAAGACCGGCCGGCTCGTAGTCGAAGGGCTTACGTCGCGCAACACCGTCGTCATCCGCATCCGGGGAGACGGCAAATGATCGCGCTGTTCTTCCTCGCCCTCACCTTCCTCGCGGCATTGGGAAGCGGGCTGATGGCCGGCCTGTTCTTCGCCTTCTCCACCTCCGTCATGGCCGCATTGGCCAAGCTGCCGGCGGAGAGCGGGGCAGCCGCCATGAACGCCATCAATGTGGTGATCCTCAATCCGGTCTTCTTGAGCGTGTTCATGGGCACGACGCTCGCCTGCGCAATCCTGGCCGTCAGGGCGTTTCTGAACTGGAGCGAGGCGGGCTCGGCCTGGCTGATGGCCGGCAGCCTGTCTTATCTGATCGGCATCTTCATGGTGACGGCAGCCTTCAACGTGCCGCTGAACGATGCGCTGGCCGCCGTCCCGCCGCAAACGAACGAAGCCGCGACGTTCTGGACGCGCTATCTGGCCGAATGGGTGCCCTGGAACCATGTGCGCACAATGGGCGGCATAGCAGCGCTTGCCAGTTTCATCATGGCGCTGCGTTAGAGCATGATCCCGAACCGAAGGTCCGCGTCAGCGAAAAATTGCAGACTTTTCGGACAAGATCATGCCCCAAAACAATAGCTTAGAGCGAGACGGCGATTCAACGAAAAGTCATCTCGCTCTAAAAGTGAGCGGAGGCTGACGTCCCGGTCAGCCCTGCCGCTGCCACCGCGCCACGGCATGTTCGATCAGCCGGCCGACCAGGTCGGGATAGGCGATGCCGCTCGCGGCAAGCGTCTTGGGATACATGCTGATATTGGTGAAGCCAGGGATGGTGTTGAGCTCGTTGACGAGCGCGCTGCCATCAGCGCGGACGAAGAAATCGACACGCGCCATGCCCTCGCAACCAAGCGCCAGGAATGCCTTGCGGGCGATGTCCTGTAGTGCCTTCATCTCCGCCTCCGGCAGCTCGGCGGGAATGCGCAGCGCAGCGCCGGCGGCGTCGACATACTTGGCCTCATAGGTGTAGAAGCCATGGCTCGCGGCCGGCACGATCTCGCCCGGCACCGAAACGATATACGTTCCGTCGGCCTGCTCGAGCACGGCAAACTCGACTTCGCGGCCGGCGACGAATTCCTCGACCAGCACCTTGCGGTCGTGCCTGAAGGCCTCACCCAGCGCCGCGCCGAACTGTGCTTCCGTCTCGACCTTGCTCACGCCCACCGAAGAGCCCTGGCGCGCCGGCTTGACGAAGACCGGCAGGCCGAGTTCGGCCTTCACCGCCTCGAAGGAAGGCCGCTCGCCGGCATGAACGGTGACGGCGCGCGCCACGGGCAGCCCCGCATCCCTCATCAGCCGCTTGGCAGCGTCCTTGTCCATTGCGTTGGCAGAGCCAAGCACGCCGCAGCCGACGTAAGGCACGTTCGCGACCTCGGCCAGGCCCTGCACCGTGCCGTCCTCGCCGAACGGGCCGTGCAACACGGGAAAGAGGACATCGATCTTCGGCAGCTCGTAAGGCGCACCATTGTCAGGAACAGCGACCAGGCGCCCCTGGCCGCCGGGCAGAAGGCTCGCCTCCGTGCCGGTTTCGGGCACCTTGGGCAATGCGCCGTCTGCGCCGAGCGAGGTCAGGAACCACCGTCCGTCGCGGCCGATGCCGATCGGCACGACCTCGTATCTGGCGGGGTCGATCGCCTTGACCACATTGCTTGCCGAAAGGATGGAAACTTCGTGCTCGGCGGAGCGACCGCCGAAGAGAACTGCAACGCGTGGTTTCGATGTCATGCCTGGCTCCGCTCTCGACGAGTTGCTGCCTGAAGATCAGTGAGCACATCGAATGGAAGGCGATTCGCGCTTATCTGTGGCGATAGGGCTGCGCACGCGCCTGCTGTGAAAATCTAAGGCAGATTCAGGCCGGGTCGCCCGCCTTGCGATCAGAATGGCCGAGATCGCGCTCGGGATCGATGATGTCCCGGACGCGCTGCTTGAGCACCTTGGCTTCGGGAAAACCGCCGTCGCGTTTGCGCTCCCAGATTAGCTCGCCGTTGCAGGTGACCTCGAAGATGCCGCCGGTGCCCGGCACCAGCGCCACCTCGCCAAGTTCGGTGCCGAATGTCGAAAGAAGTTCCTGCGCCATCCAGCCCGCACGCAGCATCCACATGCACTGGGTGCAGTAGGTGATGGCTATGCGGGCTTTCGGCGCAGAGGTCATCAGGCCGCGCTGAGCTTGGCGAGCGTGGCTTCGTCGACCTCGAAATTGGCGTAGACGTTCTGCACGTCGTCGTCGTCCTCGAGGGTGGCGATGAGCTTGAGGATCGACTGGGCGCGGTCCTCGTCGACCGGGATGTTGTTCTGCGGCTTCCAGATCGCCTTGAGCGACTGGGCTTCGCCCAGCGAGGTTTCGAGCGCCTTGGACACTTCGCCGAGGCTTTCGAAGGCGCAGAGGATGGTGTGGCCGTTCTCGTCCGACTGGACGTCGTCGGCGCCAGCCTCGATGGCCGCATCCATGACCTTGTCAGCGCTGCCGGCCGAGGTCGGATAGACGATCTCGCCCACGCGATCCCACATGAAGGACACCGAGCCGGTTTCGCCGAGCGCCCCGCCGGCCTTGGTGAAGGCAGCGCGGACGTTGGAAGCGGAGCGGTTACGGTTGTCGGTCAGCGCCTCGACGATGACGGCAATGCCGCCCGGGCCGTAGCCCTCATAGCGCACTTCCTCATAGTTCTCGGCATCGCCGCCCGAGGCCTTGTTGATGGCGCGCTGGATGTTGTCCTTGGGCATCGACTCGGCCTTGGCGTTCTGCACGGCAAGGCGCAGGCGCGGGTTCATCGCCGGGTCGGGCAGGCCCTGCTTGGCCGCAACCGTGATTTCGCGCGCGAGCTTGGAAAACATCTTGGACCGCACCGCGTCCTGGCGGCCCTTGCGGTGCATGATGTTCTTAAATTGTGAATGGCCGGCCATGGGACCCCTGTTCGCTATAGGATTTTGGCTATCTGGAATGGCCGGGCTTATAGATAAATCGCCGTCCAACGTCCAGAAAAACCGGTTTGCCGGCACTTTGAAGACGCCGGCAAACGGCAAAAAAGTCACTGTTCGCCGCTTGCCCTTCGGCGCCGGGCCAGCATGTTGAGCGTCTCGACCAGCGCCGAGAAACCCATCGCCGCGTAAATATAGCCCTTGGGCACATGGTAGCCCATACCGTCGGCAATCAATGTCATGCCGATCATCAACAGGAAGGCCAGCGCCAGCATGACGATGGACGGGTTTTGGCCGATGAACTTCGCCAGCGGATCGGCGGCCACCAGCATGACGGTCACCGCCGCGATGACGGCGATGTACATGATGACGATCTCGTCAGTCATGCCGACGGCCGTGATGATGGAATCGACCGAGAACACCAGGTCGAGCAGCAGGATCTGGAAGATCGCCGCGCCCAGCGACAGTTTTAGCGTACCGCTGACCTGCGCCTCGCTGGTGTCGTGGTTGGGATCCATGGAGTGATGGATTTCGGTCGTGGCCTTCCAGACGAGGAACAGGCCGCCGGCGATCAGGATGATGTCGCGCCAGGAGAGGCCATGGTCGAACAGGGTGACGACCGGCGTGGTCAGCTGGACGATGAACGAGATGGTCGCCAGGAGCAGAAGCCGCATGACGAGCGCGGCGCTGATGCCCAACCGGCGGGCGCGCGATTGCTGCTCCTTGGGCAGCTTGTTGGTCAGGATCGAGATGAAGATGAGGTTGTCGATGCCGAGCACGACCTCCATCACCACAAGCGTGACAAGGGCCGCCCAGGCCGTAGGTTCGCTCAGGAAGGCGAAATGCGGCGCCAGAAATTCGATGATCGGCATCTGCGGAGTTGTCCCCTGTCCGGTGAAGATTTCCGGCAGAGGTAGGAACGCACTCGCCTTACGTCAACGTCAGCTCCAGAAGGAAGGTACGGTTTCTTCCAGCCGGGGCCCGAGCCTGAGCGGCGCTATCTTTTCGGCAAGGCCGGTGCGGTCGGAAATCTCGACGCCCACGCCGCAGATCGTGGCCGGGCCGCTGGCCGCCTCGAAGCGTCCCTTGGGCACCTTGGAGAGGAAACGGTTGAGCGGCTCCTCCTTGTCCATGCCGAGCGAGGAGTCGTAGTCGCCGCACATGCCGGCATCCGTCAGATAGGCGGTGCCGCCATTGAGGATCTGGTGATCGGCGGTCGGCTGGTGGGTGTGGGTGCCGACGACGAGGCTGGCGCGCCCGTCGACGAAATGCGCAAAGCACATCTTCTCGCTGGTTGCCTCGGCGTGGAAGTCGATGACCACCGCATCCGCCTGCTCGCCCAGCGGGCAGGCCGCAAGCTCGCGCTCGACCGCCTGGAAGGGATCATCCAGTTCGGGATGCATGAAGACGCGGCCCATGATGTTGGACACCAGCACGCGCGCGCCGTTCTTGGCGATGTAAAGGCCCGAGCCGCGGCCCGGCGTGCCTTTCGGGAAATTGACCGGGCGCAGGAAGCGTTCTTCGCGCGGGGCGAAGGTCAGCGCCTCGCGCTGATCCCAGACGTGGTTGCCGGTGGTGACGACGTCGGCGCCGGCATTCACCGTCTCGCGAAAGATCTCCTCGGTGATGCCGAAGCCGCCGGCGGCGTTCTCGCCGTTGACGATGACGAAATCCAGTCGGAGGTCGACGATCAGTCCCGGCAGCTTTTCCCACACCGCCGTCCGACCGGACTTGCCGACCATGTCACCCAGAAAGAGAAGTCTCATATAAACAGAAAGCCTTGATACCGCGGAAAATGTCGATGCCGGGCAGCCGGCCCCCCTTCTATAGAGTGGAGCCGAAGCGGCGCAACCCGCTTTCGCTCAGGATTTCCGGGATGATGACGTCGTGCGGCTCGTCCGGCACCAGCGGAACTTCCTGGCAATCGAAGGCAATACCGATCATGCGCGGGCGCATACCCTGTTCGTACAGGCGCGCGATGGCGCGGTCGTAGTAGCCGGCGCCGTAGCCGATGCGGTGGCCGCGCCTGTCGAAGGCGGCGAGCGGGATGAGCATCAATTCGGGATCGAGCACCGGGGCGTCTTCCGCCGGTCCAGTGGTGCCGAAACTCATCTCGACCAGCTCGGCGCCGCGCACCAGCTCGCGAAACACGATGGTCGTCTTGTCGAGGATGGCCGGCAGGCAAAGACGCGCGCCCCTGTCGCGCAGCGCAAACATCAGCGGGCGGATGTCGACCTCGGAACGCATCGGCCAGAAGGCGGAGACGATCATGCCGGGTTCGACGGGGATGCTGGCGGCCATGTCGGCCATTTGCAGGGACATTTCGATGCGCCAATCGACCGGCAGCGCGTCGCGGCGCGCCAGCGCCTGATTGCGCAGTTCCTTCTTGAGGGCCTTCATCTCGGTCACTGCTTCATCCACTCCTTCCAGTCGCTTCTCACAAGAATAGAAGAAGCGATCGCCGCAAGTCGTCGCCAGAGCGACACCTGCACCCTGTCTGCCGCCGGATTTTAGGGAAAGGGGCGATCCACGCAACCGGTGGAGAAGTCGATCCCGGGAACCTACAAAGTAGGTGGGCGCCGTTTGAGAAAACCCACGAGTCTTCCCAGGGACAGCTCCCTTAAGGATCGATAAGGCCCCGGGGAAATGTTACTCCTGCCGCGAGGCGCAGACCGCCGAGGCGAATATAGAATGCCGCGCGGCGGGATACCAGAGCCGGACGCACGGAATCGACAGACGTCTCGCAACGGCAAGCAATGAGCCCCAGCAAGCGGCGCCGATAATCTTACCGCCGATCGCTTCGCCTGCCCTATTCCTAACTCATCTTTAACCATAACGGTCCATGAAGAACTTGGTGAGGATTGTGCGGATTTAGCGCCTTCCTTTCACCAAATTTCGCCCCGAAAAGGCCGATAACGGCGCATTTGGGGACAATTCCGGTAGCTTCGCGCGAACGGACCACACATGGGATGATGCGCATGGGCAAAGCCACGAGCCGGGCCCGGAAAGTATTAAGGACTGTCTAATCATGGAAAATCTCGCACTCGCCGAACCGAGCGCATCATTGTCTATCTGGGCGCTGTTCTGGCAGGCAGGCTGGGTCGTCAAGCTGGTCATGCTTGGCCTGCTGGGCGCCTCCATCTGGACCTGGGCCATCATCGTCGACAAGACCATCGCCTATAACCGCATGCGCGCGGCGCTGAACCGCTTCGAGCAGGTTTTCTGGTCCGGCCAGTCGCTGGAGGAGCTTTACCGCACCCTCTCCGACCGCAAGACGACGGGCATGGGCGCGATCTTCGTGGCCGCGATGCGCGAGTGGAAGAAGAGCTTTGAGAAGGGCGCCAAGTCGCCGCTGGCGCTGCAGACCCGCATCGACAAGGCAATGGACCTGGCACTGACCCGCGAGATGGAACGCATGGAAGGCCGGCTCGGCTTCCTCGCGACCATCGGCTCGGCGGCTCCGTTCATCGGCCTGTTCGGCACTGTGGTCGGCATCATGACCTCGTTCCAGGCCATCGCCGGTTCGAAATCGACCAACCTGGCCGTCGTGGCCCCCGGTATCGCCGAGGCGCTGCTGGCGACCGCAATCGGCCTTCTGGCCGCCATCCCCGCCGTCATCGCCTACAACAAGCTGTCGGCGGATGCAGGCAAGCTCAGCATGCGCATGGAAGGCTTCGCGGACGAGTTCTCCGCCATACTGTCGCGCCAAATCGATGAGAAGGTGGGCCCGAAGGCCTAAGGGGACGCAATCATGGGAATGTCTGTAAGCGCAGGCGGGGCCGGGCGCGGGGGACGCGGCAGACGACGCGGCCGCAAGGGCCCCATCTCCGAAATCAACGTCACACCGATGGTGGACGTGATGCTGGTGCTGCTCATCATCTTCATGGTGGCAGCGCCGATGCTGACCGTTGGCGTACCGATCGACCTGCCCGAAACGCAGGCCAAGGCGATGAATGCCGATACACAGCCGATCACCGTTTCGGTGAACGACAAGGGCCAGATCTTTCTGCAGGAAACCGAGATCCAGCTCGAGGAAATCGTGGCCAAGCTCGAGGCGATCTCGAAGACCGGCTATGAAGAGCGCATCTTCGTGCGCGGCGACAAGACCGCCGACTATGGCACCGTGATGAAGGTGATGGCGCGCATTTCCGCCGCCGGCTACAAGAATCTCGGCCTGGTGACGCTCCAGGAACAGGACAAGTAACCAGGCATGCGAGCCGGTCTTACAACATCGGTTGTCCTGCATGCTGTGGCGCTGGGCTTCGGCCTGCTGACCCTGTCGGCGCCGCGCGCCTTCGACGTGACGGACGTCGAATCCCTGCCCGTCGATATCGTTCCGATCGAATCGATTACCCAGATCCAGCAGGGCGACAAGAAATCGCCCATGAAGGACAAGCCTGCGCCCAAGCCGACCAAGCGGCCCGACACCGTGCCCGATGCGCAGAAGGTGGGCGACAATAGTGTCGACACCGACAAGAAGCCGACACCGGAGGCCAAGCCCAAGCCGGTTGAAACCGCCGACGCGCCGCCGCCGGCACCCGAGCCAACGCCCAAGCCCGCGGATCAGCCGAAGCCCGAGCCGGTGAAGCAGCCCGAACCGAAGCCCGAGCCCAAGCCGGAACCGGTCAAGGAGCCGACGCCGCAACCGCAGCCGCAGCCCAAGGAAGAGCCCAAGCCTGACCAGGTGGCCGAGGCGATCGCCGCCGAGAGCCCGACCGCGGAGGCCGTGCAGCTGCCCAAGTCGGCGCCGTCGCCGGAAGCCAAGCCCAAGCCGCAGCAGCCGCAGACCACCAAGACGCCCGACCGCAAGGAACCCGATAAGCCGACCAAGCAGGCTTCATCGAGCCCGAAGTCGGACGAGAAGTCGTTCAACGCCGACGAAATCACGGCCCTTCTCAACAAGGAGAAGGCGTCCGGCGGCGGCGCCAAGCGCTCGAGCGAACAGGCTTCGCTCGGCGGCGACAAGAGCAACAACAGCGGCGCAAAGCTTTCGCAAAGCGAGATGGATGCGCTGCGTGGCCAGATCCAGCGTTGCTGGAACATCCCGGCCGGTGCGGCCGACGCGCAGAACCTGCGCGTTTCGGTGAAGTTCAAGCTCGACCGCAATGGCGCGGTCGAGGGCGATGCACAGGTCGTATCGGGTGGCGGCGCCAGCGGCGTCGAGCGCGCTGCGGCAGAATCGGCACGACGCGCCGTTCTGAAGTGCTCGCCCTACAACCTTCCCGCCGACAAATACGACGCCTGGGCGGACGTCATCGTCAATTTCGATCCAAGCGAGATGTTCTGATCCCGCGTACGCGCGTCTGAACAAAAGAGGCCGAACTATATGAAACATCTTTTGAAATCGATCATGCTGATGGGCGCGCTGGCCGCCGGGATGAGCGCCGTGGCGACACTGCCGGCGCGCGCGCTCGTCGAGATCAACGTCAACAAGGGCACGGTCGAGCCGCTCCCGATCGCCATCACCGACTTCCTGTCGGGCGACGGCATCGGTGCGGAGATCTCCAGCATCGTCGCCGCCGACCTGAAGCGGTCGGGCCTGTTTGCGCCGATCGACAAGGGCGCCTTCATCGAAAAGATCTCGAATCCCGACGCCTCGCCGCGCTTCGAGGATTGGAAGGTCATCAACGCCCAGGCGCTGGTCACCGGCCGCGTGACCCAGGAGGCCGACGGCCGCTTGCGCGCGCAGTTCCGCCTCTGGGACACCTTTGCCGGCCAGCAGCTGGTGGGCGAGCAGTTCTTCTCCTCCAAGGCCAATTCGCGTCGCGTGGCCCACATCATCGCCGACGCCATCTATGAGCGGCTGACCGGCGAAAAGGGCTATTTCGACACGCGCATCGCCTTCGTCGACGAATCCGGCGCCAAGACCCAGCGCAAGCGGCGCCTGGCCATCATGGACCAGGACGGCGCCAATGTGCGCTACCTGTCGGACGGCCGCTCGATCGCCATGACGCCGCGCTTCTCGCCGTCGCGCCAGGAAATCACCTACATGTCCTATGAAAGCGGTCAGCCGCAGGTCTATCTGCTGCAGATCGAAACCGGCCAGCGCGAGCTCGTCGGTAATTTTCCGGGCATGACCTTTGCGCCGCGCTTCTCGCCGGACGGCCAGCGGGTGATCATGAGCCTGCTGCGCGACGACGGTAACTCCAACATCTTCTCGATGGACCTGCGCAGCCGCACCACCACGCGCCTGACCAATTCCAGCGCCATCGACACCTCGCCCTCCTATTCGCCGGACGGCTCCAAGATCGTCTTCACCTCCGACCGTGGCGGCCGGCCGCAGATCTACGTGATGGGCGCCGATGGCTCGGGCCAGACCCGCATCTCCTTCGGCGAAGGCACCTATTCGACGCCGGTATGGTCGCCGCGCGGCGACCTGATCGCCTTCACCAAGCAGTCGGGCGGCCAGTTCCAGATCGGCGTGATGAAGACCGACGGCTCGGGCGAGCGCATCCTGACGAGCGGCTTCCAGCAGGAGGGCCCGACCTGGGCGCCGAACGGCCGCGTGCTCATGTTCTTCCGCGAGGCCGCCGGCTCGGGCGGTCCGCGCCTCTACTCGATCGACCTGACCGGCCGCAACGAGCAGGCGATCCCGACGGCGAATTTCGCCTCCGACCCGGCCTGGTCCCCGCTGCTCGAGTAGCAATGCCTTGCGAAGCGCGACGTTTCACCGAATCGCCGCGCTTCCGCCGCATTTAGGCCTAGGGTGCGCGCGAAATGAGACATAGGCACAGGGTCGCGGACGGGCGGCCGCAATCAAACGTTAACCATGTTTCTTGTACGCCGGTTAACCTCAATGTGGTTACTGGTCGATCAACGAAATCACTCGAATGCGAAGGAGAGGCGGGATGCGCCGCATCGCTAAACTTGCAACCAACCCCGTGGCCATTGCCCTGGTGGCATCGCTGGCGCTCGCCGGCTGCGCCTCGAAGAAGACCCCGAACAGCGCGGCCGATCTTGGCCTCGGTGGCGCCGGCGCCGCGACGCCGGGTTCCGCCCAGGACTTCACCGTGAATGTCGGCGACCGCATTTTCTTCGACACCGACTCCACGTCGATCCGCGCCGACGCCCAGGGCATCCTGGCCCGCCAGGCCCAGTGGCTGAACAAGTACTCGCAGTATGCGATCGTGGTCGAAGGTCACGCCGACGAACGCGGCACCCGCGAGTACAACCTGGCTCTCGGCGCCCGCCGCGCCGCCGCCACCCGCGACTACCTGGTCGGCCGCGGCGTTGCCGCCAACCGCATCCGCACCATCTCCTACGGCAAGGAACGCCCGGTTGCCGTCTGCGACGACATCTCCTGCTGGTCGCAGAACCGCCGCGCCGTTACCACGCTGGGCGGCGCCGGCAGCTAAAGCATGATCCCGAAAAGTTGCAGACTTTTCGGACAAGATCATGCTTCAAGAAAAAGGCTTAGAGCGAGATAGCCATTCAACGAGAAGTCATCTCGCTCTATGCCGAAAGCCAGCCAGTCAGTGGCGTAGACAAAAAAGGCGGTCCATGTGGCCGCCTTTTCCTTGCGACCTGCCCGTTTCAGACCACGCGTCATGGGGCACTGTTGCCTTCCTGCATCACCGCCCCAAGAAGCCGTTTTTGCAGGCACTTCGGCCATTCACGCAAACAAAATTTGGCCGAAGTCTCTGGCGCTGATAAAAGGCAGAGCGCAATCGTTGCGATTTGCAATTCCCGTTTTATTGGCGAGAGGCACATGTATTTTCGATCTATCCTGAGTGGCACCCTGGCCGCGCTTCTTCTGTCGGGTGCAGCCTATGCGCGCGACGTTTCGACGACTGCTGCCCCGGCAATGACCGGCAATCAAGGCATTGCCGTTCCGATGCCCGCGACAGGCCTTCCCGGCGTGTTCAGCGGCCAGAAGGCCGGCCTTGTTCAGGTCGCCCAGGCCAGCGATCCGCGCGTCCAGACGCTCGAGGAGCAGGTCCGCACCCTGAACGGCACCATCGAGGAACTCAACTTCCAGGTCCTGCAGATGCAGGAACAGCTGCGCAAGATGCAGGAAGACAATGAGTTCCGCTTCCAGGAGCTGGAAAACAAGAAGAAGTCGGACGCTGGTTCCGGCCACACCAACAGAAGCGTCGCGGAGAATTCCGCGGCGTCTTCCGCCTCGGAGCCGCTGGCCTCACCGGCCGGCCAGGCTGCAAGCAACTCCTCTGCCAATGTGGAGGAGATCATCACTGAAAATGGCGGCTCGCAGCCTGCCACCGGCACGCCCGGCAAGGGCACCCCGCCCAAGACCTTCGGCACGATCACCTTCGACGCCAACGGCAACGTCAAGAGCGGCAGCATCGGCGATGCGGCGAGCGCCGACTCCGCTCCGGTCGAGAGCAACACGGCCCCGGCCAGCCAGGGCACCGTCGTGGCCGCCCTGCCCGAGACCAACAGTCCCGACGAGCTCTACCGCAATTCCTACCAGTTCATCCTTTCGGGCGACTACGGCACGGCCGAGACCGGCTTCCGCCAGCACATCGAGCGCTTCCCGAACGACCCCAAGACGGCCGATTCGCATTTCTGGCTCGGCGAAGCCCTGCTCGGTCAGCAGAAGTACCGCGACGCGGCGGAAACCTTCCTGGCCGCCAACAAGGCCTATCCGAAATCCAAGAAGGCCCCCGAAATGCTGCTCAAGCTCGGCATCTCGCTGGTCGGCCTGAAACAGCGCGACGTGGCCTGCGCAACCTTCAACGAAATCGGCAAGCGCTACCCCGACATCACCACTGCGTTGAAAGACCGCGTCAAGCAGGAACAGGCGCGTTCGGCGTGCTGACGCTGCGAGCCGATCTCGACCCCCTTCGGCTCTACTCGACCTTTGATTTTGCCGAGCACCGCACGCTTGTCGCGGCGGTTTCCGGCGGCAGCGACTCGCTCGCTCTTCTCTTTCTCACCAAATCCTGGCTCGACCGCATCGCCCCCGACACCAAGCTCGTGGCGGTGACCGTCGATCATGGCCTGCGGCCGGGCTCCGCCGCCGAGGCCGAAGAAGTGGCAAAAATTGCCGCGCGGCACCGCGTTGCCCATCGCACCATGACCTGGACCGGCGAAAAGCCGAAAACCGGCGTTCCGGCCGCCGCACGGCTGGCGCGCTATCGTCTGCTTGCCGAAGCTGCCCGGCTTGAGGGCACTGACGTGATCCTGACCGGCCACACGGCCGACGACCAAGCCGAAACGGTGCTGATGCGCAGCCAGCGCGGCACCTCCGATGACGATGCGCGCGGCCTGGCCGGCATGGCGCCCGTCACCTTGTTCGACGGCGCGACATGGATCGTGCGGCCGCTGCTCGGCACGCGCCGGCGGGCGCTGCGCGACTATCTGCGCGGCATCGGCGAATCGTGGCTGGACGATCCGACCAACGTCAATCAGCTCTTCGAACGCCCGCGCGTCCGCGCAGCACTCACAGGCGCCGAGGACGGGCGCGTCGAGACGGCGCTGGACATGGCCGCGCAGGTCGGCGAGGAGCGGCTGCGCCTGGGCGACGGCGCGGCCGCTCTCATTCGCGCACATGCGAGCCTGCCCGGGCTCATCCGCCTCGATCCGACCTTTGCGGGAGCGGAAACCACGACAGCCGTCTATGCGCTGCGCATTCTGCTCGGCGTCGCGGGCGGCACCCCTCACCTGCCGGACGCTGCACGCGCCGCGGCGCTGTTTGGGCGGTTCGGCCGGGAATTTTTTTGCGCCACATTGTCGCGGACCGCGCTGGACGCCAGACGCGACGGCATCTTCCTGCGTCGCGAGGCGCGCAATTTGCCGGCCCCGCTCACACCCGCGGACAACGCGGCTTGGGACGGGCGCTTCCGCCTTCGCGTTGAACGCCCGCCAAGCGACGCGCTCGTTGCGCCATTGGGCTCCACCCAGGCAAAAAAGGCCGGAATCGAAGGCGTGAACGCCCCTGCCAGCCTGATCCGCGCCGCCCAAGCGACGCTGCCGGCGCTTTGGCGGGGCGGCGAATGCCTCGGCGTGCTGACCGCGAAGAGTGAACCGTACGGGGTTTCGGCCATGCCGATCGCCGCCCCCTGGGCGCTGTTCCTGCCCGGCTTCGATCTTGCGCCGGCTACAGCCATTGCCGAATTGATCTTTGCGGAAACACCGCCGGCGCCGCCATTGCGAAGCCATATTGGGAGTAAAGCTTAACCGAACCGTGCTCTACTGCTTGGCATAGCCCATGGGGCTGCCTATGTTAGGTCCACGCTTCCAACAACGACAGGTGTCCGGCCTCGGGCACAACGGGAAACTCGATGAATCCGAATTATCGCAACCTCGCGCTCTGGGCGATCATAGCAGTGCTTCTGATTGCCCTGTTCAACCTGTTCCAGACGCCGCAAACGCGAGGTGCTTCCAGCGACGTCGCCTACTCGGATTTCCTGAAGGATGTCGCGGCCGGCCGTGTCAAGACGGTGACCATTGCGGGCGAGCGCATCTCCGGCACCTACACCGACAGCTCGAACGGCTTCCAGACCTATTCGCCGGGCGACTCCTCGCTGGTGCAGCGCCTGCAGGACAAGAACGTCACCATCAACGCCCGCCCTGAAAACGACGGCTCGAGCTCGATCTTCGGCATGCTGCTGTCGTGGCTGCCGATGATCCTGATTCTCGGCGTGTGGATTTTCTTCATGCGCCAGATGCAGTCCGGTTCCGGCCGCGCCATGGGTTTTGGCAAGTCGAAGGCCAAGCTTTTGACCGAGGCGCATGGCCGCGTGACCTTCCAGGACGTTGCCGGCGTGGACGAGGCCAAGCAGGATCTCGAGGAAATCGTCGAGTTCCTGCGCGATCCGCAAAAATTCCAGCGCCTGGGCGGCAAGATCCCGCGCGGCGTGCTGCTCGTCGGCCCTCCCGGCACCGGCAAGACCTTGCTGGCCCGCTCGGTGGCCGGTGAAGCCAACGTTCCGTTCTTCACCATCTCGGGTTCGGACTTCGTCGAAATGTTCGTCGGCGTCGGCGCGAGCCGCGTGCGCGACATGTTCGAGCAGGCCAAGAAGAACGCGCCCTGCATCATCTTCATCGACGAAATCGACGCGGTCGGCCGTCATCGTGGCGCCGGCCTCGGCGGCGGCAACGACGAGCGCGAGCAGACGCTCAATCAGCTGCTGGTCGAGATGGACGGCTTCGAGGCCAATGAGAGCATCATCCTCATTGCCGCGACCAACCGCCCCGACGTGCTCGACCCCGCGCTGCTGCGTCCGGGCCGCTTCGACCGCCAGGTCGTGGTGCCGAACCCGGACATCGTCGGCCGCGAGAAGATCCTGAAGGTGCATGTGCGCAACGTGCCGCTGGCACCCAATGTCGACCTCAAGGTGCTGGCACGCGGCACGCCCGGCTTCTCGGGTGCCGACCTCGCCAACCTCGTCAACGAGGCTGCCCTGATGGCGGCGCGCCGCAACAAGCGCCTGGTGACCATGGCCGAGTTCGAGGACGCCAAGGACAAGATCATGATGGGCGCGGAGCGCCGCTCTTCGGCCATGACCCAGGCCGAGAAGGAGCTGACCGCCTATCACGAGGCCGGCCACGCAATCCTGGCGCTCAACGTTCCGTCTGCAGACCCGCTGCACAAGGCAACCATCATCCCGCGCGGCCGTGCACTCGGCATGGTCATGCAGCTGCCCGAAGGCGACCGCTATTCGATGAGCTACAAATACATGATCTCGCGCCTTGCGATCATGATGGGTGGCCGCGTGGCTGAGGAGCTGAAGTTCGGCAAGGAGAATATCACCTCCGGCGCCTCCTCCGACATCGACCAGGCGACCAAACTGGCTCGGGCCATGGTGACCCGCTGGGGCTTCTCCGACAAGCTCGGCCAGGTTGCCTATGGCGAGAACCAGGAAGAAGTGTTCCTGGGTCATTCGGTGGCGCGCACCCAGAACGTCTCGGAAGAGACCGCGCAGATCATCGACGCGGAAGTGCGCCGCCTGATCGAGGAGGCCTACACCACCGCCCGCAACATCCTGACCAAGAAGAAGAAGGACTGGATCGCGCTGGCCGAAGGCCTGCTGGAGTACGAAACGCTGTCGGGCGACGAGATCAAGCAGCTGATCGCCGGCCAGAAGCCCGCGCGCGACCTGGGCGACGACACGCCGCCGAGCCGTGGCTCGGCCGTGCCGAAGGCAGGCTCCAGCGGCGGCCGCCGCAAGAAGGGCGGCGAGGAGCCCGAAAGCGGAATGGAGCCTCAGCCGCAGGGCTAGGGCTTCCACAAGCCAGTCTTTTCATGACATTCGAGCACCGCGGCATTGCTGCGGTGTTCTTTTTTTGGCGCCCGCGTTTTTCGCGGCGGAGCTTGAATTGGAGAGGAGCGGGGCGATGTCCGAGAACGACTATGATTCCTTTGCGGAGTCCTACGTGGCCGACAACGAGGCCAATGCCTGGAATGCCTATTACGAGCGCCCGGCGATCCTGGAGCTTGCGGGCGACGTCTCGGGGCTGCACGTGCTCGACGCCGGTTGTGGCGGCGGTGCCCATGCGCAGGCGCTTATCGAACGGGGCGCTGTCGTGACCGGCATCGACAAGAGCGCAGGCCTTCTGGCCATCGCCAAGGAAAGGCTCGGAGACCAGGCCCGTCTTGTGCAAGCAGACCTTGGAGAGCCGCTGCCCTTCGAGAGCGGCTCATTTGACCTGATCCTGTCGGCGCTAGTCATGCACTATCTGGAAGATTGGTCGCAGCCGTTGGCGGAATTCCACCGGCTGCTTCGGAACGGTGGACGCCTGGTATTTTCGACGCACCATCCCTTCATGGATCATCAGCTGACCGACGCAGACGACTACTTCGCCACATATAGCTTCGAAGATGAATGGCAGCGGGGCGACAGGACGATCAAGATGCGCTTCTGGCATCGGTCGCTGCATGCCATGGTCGATGCGTTGCTGGCAGCGGGCTTTCGCCTAGAACGGCTAAGCGAGCCGCAACCGGATCCCCGGGCGCGCGATCTCTTTCCGGAGGCCTACCGGAGCCTGACGAAAAAACCCCGCTTCCTCTTCTTCTCGGCAATCAAGCCCTGAAGAGAATTGGAAAACCCGCGAGGGACTAGCTCGCGGGTTTTGGTTCTGCCTACGATCAGCCCTTCAGCTTGGCGTTGCACAGGCTGTAGTAGCCGCCGCCTTTCTGGATCCACTTCAGGCCGCCCAGCTGGTTGGCGTCCTTGGCGGCATAGTACTGGTCGAGGCAGGTGTGCAGGCGGGCCTTGCCGGGGGTCTCGTTGACATATTTCTGCGAGATCGCGGTCGGGAACTTGACGCTGCTCGGCGCCACCGTCGTGGGCTTCTCCGGCTCGCCCTGGTAGTTTGCCTGGTCGGGGCTCGGCAGGGTCTCGTCCTCGGCGGCCGCAGCGCTGCACTCAGCCTTGCGGAACTGGTTCCAGTTCTGGCCGTTCAGCTTGCCGGCAGTCTTGGCGGCGCTGTACTTGGCGCTGCATTCCTTCATGGTCAGGCCCTTGCCGCCGCCAGCGGCCGCCGCGGTGCTCGGCTTGGTTTCGGGCTTGGTCGCAGTCGCCGCGCTGGCGCCCGCGCCGCATTCGGCCTTACGGAATTGGTTCCAGGTCTTGCCGCCCAGAGTGCCTGCATCCTTCGCAGCATTGTACTTGGTGCTGCACTCCTGCATCGACAGCCCTTTGGCGCCCTCAGTGGTGGCGGCGTTGGTGTCGGTCGCCTTCTTCGACTTCGAAGATTTCTTCTCCGGCGCAGCCGGTTCGGTCGCCGCAGCGCCCGCATTCGCCGCGCATTCGGTCTTACGGAACTCCTTCCAGCTTTGTCCGTTTAGAGTGCCGGCGTCTTTGGCTGCATGATATTTGGCGCTGCATTCTTTCATCGTGAGCGCGCTCGCCGGCGCCGCGAACAACGCGGCTGCAAGAGCGAGGCCCGACAGGGTGGCAATTCGCATGATAAGCATGGCGTTTTTCTCTCCGTTGCTGCCGCCCCCACAAGCACCATGCACAAGATCGTGCCTGCAACGTCCGAAGGCGCCAGATGTCTAGTAATGCGCAAGACCGCGACGTGTTCCGCAACAATTACAGACAATCGTCACTTTTCTAGTGCAATTGCGCGGAATTCTTCGGCTGTAGCCATGCGGCAAGCGCCGTCGGTTAGGGAATGGGAGCGGGCTTTGGTTATTTCAGGTCCACTAAAGCCAGGAAATGTGCCTTTGCGCGAAATGTGACCGGCGTTTTCGTGAACCGCCAAGTTCAAGAAAAATAAAGGGAGACGTAAGAAAATTCCAAGGATTCGTAACAAATAATCACACAATGTGATCTGTGCGCGCTGGCTGGCTGTGGCAGAAGCTGAGTAGCGGGAGCGAGCCCACGGCTGGGGAAACTGGATAGGTATGAGCAGACGCTATTTCGGAACGGACGGAATCCGGGGACGGGCCAACAAATTTCCGATGACTGCCGAGGTCGCCATGAAGGTGGGCATGGCGGCCGGTCTTTCCTTCCAGCGGGGCAACCATCGCCACCGTGTGGTGCTCGGCAAGGATACGCGCCTCTCCGGCTACATGATCGAGAATGCACTCGTGTCCGGCTTCTGCGCCGCCGGCATGGACGTGTTCTTGCTCGGGCCGGTACCGACACCGGCAGTCGCCATGCTCGCCCGCTCGCTGCGCGCCGACATCGGCGTCATGATCTCGGCCTCGCACAACCCTTACTACGACAACGGCATCAAGCTGTTCGGCCCCGACGGCTACAAGCTCTCGGATGAGATCGAGATGCGCATCGAGGCGCTGCTCGACCAGGATATCGACATCGCGCTCGCGGATGCCGATGCGCTCGGCCGCGCCAAACGTATCGACGGCGTGCATGACCGCTATATCGAATTCGCCAAGCGTACCCTGCCGCGCTCCATGTCGCTGGCGGGCCTCAGGATCGTCATCGACTGCGCCAACGGCGCGGCCTACAAGGTGGCGCCTGCTGCCCTGTGGGAACTCGGCGCCGAGGTCATCACGATCCACGACGACCCCAACGGCTTCAACATCAACGAAGAGTGCGGCTCGACCCATCCGGAGAGCCTCGCCAAGAAGGTGCATGAAGTGCGCGCCGACATCGGCATTGCGCTCGATGGCGACGCTGACCGCATGGTCATCGTCGACGAGCGCGGCAATGTCGTCGACGGCGATCAGGTTCTGGCGCTGATCGGCGAGTCCTGGCACCAGAGCGGCCGCCTCGCCGGCGGCGGCGTGGTGGCGACGGTCATGTCCAATCTTGGCCTTGAGCGCTTCCTGGGCGACATCGGCCTGCAACTGCACCGCACCCAGGTGGGCGACCGCTACGTGGTCGAGCACATGCGCGCGCACGGCCTCAATGTCGGCGGCGAACAGTCGGGCCATATCGTGCTATCGGATTTCTCGACCACGGGCGATGGCCTTGTATCGGCCCTGCAGGTGCTGGCTTGCGTCAAGCGCCAGAACAAGCCGGTGAGCGAACTTTGCCGGAGGTTCGAACCGGTGCCGCAGCTTCTCAAGAATGTGCGCTTCTCGGGCGGCAAGCCGCTGGAGGCAGCGCCGGTCAAGGCCGCGATCGAGGATGCTCGCGGGCGTCTCGGCAAGTCGGGACGCCTGGTTATCCGCCCATCCGGCACCGAGCCGCTGATCCGCGTGATGGCCGAGGGCGACGACCCCAAGCTGGTCGAGAGCGTGGTCGACCAGATCGTCGGCGTGATTTCCGAAGTCAAGACCGCCGCCTGATCCACGATTGCCATCGATGCACAAAAGCCTGCCTTCCGGCGGGCTTTTCGGCGTGGCCTGTAGAGGTTGCGCCTGCTTGAAAAAGCAATGTTCGCGGTCAGTTAATTCCATAGACGACCATTAACCGCCGCCGGTTCAGAAGTTAGAAAATAGCAAATAACCAACATCAACCCATTCGTTTTTCACTGCCTTGGTGAATAAACGTAGTTAAGGCGACCTTAATCTTTCTGATTCATTGTCCATGCGGAATTCAATCATCCTCGGCCGTCCGGCGCGGGGAATCGCAAGGGTGATGAAGATGCGTAAGTTTCTCACGGCACTCGCCGCGCTGATGGCTGGCGGCATGTCGGTTCCCGCAATGGCGGCCGATCTCGTCGAACAGCCAGTCGTCGTGGCCCCGGCTATCGGCGCCTGGTACATTCGCGGCTATCTGGGCATGACCAACCAACGGCTCGGCGAACTGCGCTCGGATCTCTACAACGATCCGACCATCGTTGCCTATGGCTGGCACGACAAGGGCGGCTTCAGCTCCTCGCCGCTGTTCGGCGGCGGCATCGGTTATCAGTACAATGACTGGGTCCGTGGCGACGTGACCCTCGAATATCGCGGCGCGGCAGACTTCAACGCGCTTGATTGGGTCGATCACGGCGGCGGCAACGCCTACACCAACGAATTCCATGCCAAAAAATCCGAATGGCTGTTCCTGGCAAACGGCTATGTCGATCTCGGCGAGTTCGGTCCGTTCGTGCCCTATGTCGGTGCCGGCATCGGCACGTCGCGCAACACCATTTCGCAATTCCGGGACGTCAATGTGATGAACCGAGGCGGCGCTTGGGCAGACAGCGACGCGCAATGGAACTTCGCCTGGGCGCTGCACGCAGGTCTCGGCATCAAGGCCACCGATCGTATGACCATCGACCTGGGCTACAGCTTCGTCAATCTTGGTAATGCCCGTACCGGGCCCGAGATCAACTACGATCCTGTCGCCAACCCAGGACCATACGACGGCGTGCAATTCCACAGGCTGACGTCTCACGATCTGAAACTCGGTATCCGGTACGCTTTCAACTGAGTTCGGACGGCGAAGATTTTCGAGAAAGGCCCCGCTTCGTCGGGGCCTTTTGGCGTTTTTTGGGCCTCTCCCACGGCGCGCCCCAATTCCTTTCATTATCCTTAACCGGCACTTAACCAATATGGTTAACAATCAACCCCGAAAGATGACTGGGCCCGTCCCACGCCAGCGCATTCGGGAGTTTGTGATAATGAGCCTGCAATCGCGTATCCTTCTGCCCCTTGCCGCAGCGCTGCTATGGCATTCGGCACCGGCCATGGCCGCAGACTACGAGCCGCCCGTCTATGTCGAAAGCGGCCCAGAATATGTGCCGGTCGAGGTCGGCTCAGGCTGGTACCTGCGCGGCGACGTGGGTTTTGCGTTCAACAAGCCATTCAAGAACTTCGAAACTCCAGTTGGATTCACGTCCAACCAAACGCCCGTCCTGGCCAATATCGGCATGGGCTATCACTTCAACGACTATCTGCGCGGGGAGCTGAATTTCGGCATTCTTCCATCCAACAGCTTTGCCAACGAATATGTAAGCTCGTGTGACGGGACGCTAACCGTTTCGAACACCGACGGTTCGGGTAACACGACCGTTCACAGCGGTCGCCAGACTCGCGACTGCCCAGGCTCGGACAATGCCAAGAACAAGGGCTACTCCGGCACGGCGAACGCCTATTTCGATCTGGGCACTTTCGCGGGCTTCACGCCCTATGTCGGCGGAGGCTTGGGCGTGGCCTATGTCTCGCGTCGCGTAGCAGAGGGGGATCGGCACTGCCGGAACCAGACGACGAGCGTCCCCAATGGCGCTGGCGGATCGACAACGTCGGTCTTCGAGTGCGACGACTCCGACGCCTACAAGGGCAAAGTGGATTCGGAACGCCGCTACAACTTGGCCTATTCGCTCGGCGCGGGTCTTTCCTATCGCTTCAGCCCGAATGGCTCAGTTGATGTTGGCTACGAGTATTTTTCCGTGCCGAACGCCCAATTTGTCTCCTATGACAGCACTGGTCCGAGGCTCAGCAAGGGGCTCGACTTCCACCAGGTCAAGGTCGGCCTGCGCTACGACCTCTGGTAAAAGCGCAATCTGCGAACGACAGGAATGGCGGGCCTTGGCCCGCCATTTGCGTTTGGAAACCGATCCTGCTCCCGCGCGATGGCCTCCCCCGTGCCTGGCGACGGCAAATGCTTGAATACCGCCATGCGAAGCACGACCTTTCCTGAGGGGGAACAGGAGACGAGGATGAGCACAGCGCAACGTCCGGCCCCCGAGGTCAAGCAAACCGCCAAACGGCGCACCGAAGGCCGCGCGGAAGATCGGGCAACGCTTGAAGAGCAGCTTCAAGAAGGCCTTGAAGACACCTTTCCCGGCAGCGACCCGGTTTCAGTGATCGTCACCGCCATTCCCGGGCGGCCCAAGCAGCTTCGCCAATAGGCGCTTGCATCGACGCTTCACCGAGGCGGCGCGCTGGCGTCGTCAGGCCTGCGGCGAGCCTTCATGTATGGCCTTCTTGATCTCGGCCCGAAATTCCGGCGTGTCGTGCTCGCCATGAACCGCGACGGCATGTTGAACGGCAGCATTGATCAACTCTTCATCGCTGTCCGCCACGATCGCCACAGTGCATTTCATTTCGCTCGGGAACTCTCGGCAGTCGATATATTTGCGCATGGTTATCTCCCATGAATCGACGTGCAGCGCGCCTCACGGCGCTACCTGCCTATCCCCCGCTACGCTCTCCAATCACCGCAAATTATACCACGGAATCGAAACTTCGCATGGGCTGCCAAAGGCCGGGCGGACCATTTCGCTTGATGCGCCGCTCTCGCAACCCGGCGTTCCAGGGAGTGGCGCGAGAAAACTGGATCGAGGGCGACAGCCCGGAGCCCGCCGGTGAGAGCACGACGGAACAAACTGCCGAGTTCGCAATTGTAGCAGGCCCACCACGCCCGCATGAGCCTGCCCCAAGTGGTCTCATCTCGCCCCCGAGAGCAATGCCGGTTGACCGCTTCTGGCGCAGATCAGCAACCCGTCATTGCAAAGGACCTGCAATGGACCGCCTTATCAGAGCATACCACACCATCTTCATTACAAACCCTATGTACGCCTATGCGTTCGCCATAGGCTGCGTGGTCATTGCCACCCTCCTGCGCCTTGCCGCAGGAGTTATTACGACAGACGTCGCACCCTTTGTGACGTTGTTTCCAGCAGTGCTCTTGGCAGCCGTCCTCGGCGGAACGGGTCCGGGGACGCTGGCGCTTGTTCTTTCAGGGGCATCGGCATGGTACTTCTTTCTCGAGCCTCTACGCAGCCTCGAGATCAACACGACAGCGACCGCAATCGATCTGGTGCTGTTCGCCCTTTGCGGTGCTGCAATGATTCTTGTGGGTGCAGTTCTGCAGGCGGCCGTAGAGCGTGCGGACCGGACACTGCAGGACGTCCGCGAAGGCGAACGCAGGTTGCGCGCGGCTCTCGAGGCCGGGCACCTCGGAACCATTTCGTATAATTTGGCGCAAGATCGTGGCCGCTGGTCGCCGGCTTTCGCCAAGATGATCGGTCAGCCCGTGACCGATATGAGCTTCTCGGACTGGCTGGAGCTCGTCCACCCGGACGACCGACACATTGCCCAAACCTCTTTGGAAGAGGCTCTGGCGACCAAAACCGAGACCTACAAGACCCACTACCGCATTGTCAGGCCGGACAAGGCGGTTCGTTGGCTGGAGTTTTCCGTTACCGCCACCCGCGACGGCACCGGCGAGCTGATTGGGCTCGACGGTTTTGCGGTCGACGTCACCGACCGCTTCAGGGAAGACGAGCGCAAGCAGGAGATCGTGCGCGAGATGCACCACCGCGTGAAGAACGTTCTCGCGATCGTGCAGGCTCTCGCCCGCCAGACGGCGCATCAGGCGACCTCTCTCGACGGCTTCCTTTCGACCTTTCAGGCGCGGCTCAACGCGCTCGCCACGACCCACGATCTCATCGTCAGTCATCAGGGCCGGGGCGTAGCGCTTGCCGAGTTGGTAAAGACCGAGACAGCCCCTTTCGAGACGATCGCCGGCAGCCGAATCACCCTCGACGGCCCGGACCTGATGCTGCCGTCGGAGATGATCACCCCGCTCGGGCTTGTCATCCATGAACTGACGACGAATGCCGCAAAGTACGGCTCGCTCTCGCACCGCAACGGTGCCGTTTCGGTGAACTGGTCCACGCGCACCAATGGCGGCGGCCCTCGCCTGTCGGTGCTGTGGCGCGAGCGCGGCGGTCCGCCAGTTGTGGCGCCCACGAAGGCGGGCTTCGGCAGCCGACTGATCTCCCGGATGATACGGAACGACCTCGCCGGCGAGATCGAGTTCCACTGGCTCGCGCAGGGCCTGGATTGCACTTTCACCGTGCCGCTGGCGAACTGATCCGATCACAAATTTGCGCAGCGTCCTGGCTAGCCACATGCGCCCGCAGCTCCTTGATTTTCCTAGCATGTTTTCCCGACGCCTCGGCATTATCGCAGGTGACAGTCGCTGACAGGCAAGCAACTGTCGCAATATTGCCACTTGCCGTCCGCGGGACGTTCCGCTATCTCCGCCAGTGGGCCACCCCTCCCCAACGAGGGGCGTGCTATCTGGAAGGATAGGATCAACATGACTGTACTGCCGAAGCCGGACTTGCGTCCGGCCAATCCCAATTTCTCATCCGGCCCCTGCGCAAAGCGCCCCGGCTGGTCCCTCCAAGCTCTCGCAGACGCAGCCCTCGGCCGCTCCCACCGCGCCAAGATCGGCAAGACCAAGCTCCAGCAGGCCATCGACCTCACCCGTGAAGTCCTGCAGGTTCCGGCCGACTATCGCATCGGCATCGTGCCCGCGTCCGACACCGGCGCCGTCGAAATGGCGCTCTGGTCGCTGCTCGGCGCACGCGGCGTCGACATGGTCGCCTGGGAAAGCTTTGGCGCCGGCTGGGTGACCGACGTCGTCAAGCAGCTGAAGCTGCCGGATGCCCGCACCTTCGAAGCCCCTTATGGCGAACTCGTCGACTTCTCCAAGGTCGATTTCGACCGCGACGTGGTCTTCACCTGGAACGGCACGACCTCCGGCGTGCGCGTGCCGAACGCCGATTTCATCCCGGCAGACCGCCAGGGCCTGACCATCTGCGACGCGACTTCCGCCGCCTTCGCGCAGAACCTCGATTTCCAGAAACTCGACGTCGTCACCTTCTCCTGGCAGAAGGTGCTGGGCGGCGAAGGCGCGCATGGCATGCTCATCCTCTCGCCGCGCGCCGTAGAACGGCTCGAGACCTACAAGCCGGCCTGGCCGCTGCCGAAGATCTTCCGCCTGACCAAGGGCGGCAAGCTGATCGAAGGTATCTTCAAGGGCGAGACCATCAACACCCCGTCCATGCTGGCGGTGGAAGACTATCTCGACGCACTCAATTGGGCGAAGTCGATCGGCGGCCTCGATGCCCTCATCGCCCGCGCCGACCGCAACTTCGCGGTGCTCGACGCCTTCGTCGAGAAGACGCCCTGGCTCGCCAATCTGGCGACCGATCCGGCGACGCGCTCGAACACCTCGGTCTGCCTCACCATCATCGATCCGGAAGTGACCGCGCTCGACGCCGAGGCGCAGGCCGCCTTTGCCAAGGCCATCGTCTCCGCCCTCGACAAGGAAGGCGTGGCATATGACATCGGCGCCTATCGCGACGCGCCGTCGGGCCTGCGCATCTGGGCCGGCGCGACCGTCGAGGCGTCCGACGTCGAGGCACTGACGCATTGGCTCGAATGGGCGTTCCAGAACCAGAAGGCCGCGCTGAAAAAGGCGGCCTGAGTTCAAGGTTTTTGGGCGACCGGGTTGGGACGGTCGCCTCATTCCCCCAAGTCTGAATTTCACCTGATGGAGGCCTTTATGGCACCTCGCGTACTCGTATCCGACAAACTCTCCCCCACCGCCGTGCAGATCTTCAAGGATCGCGGCGTCGAAGTCGACTATCTGCCCGATGTCGGCAAGGACAAGGAAAAGCTGCTCGAAATCATCGGTCAGTATGATGGTCTCGCCATCCGCTCGGCCACCAAGGTCACCGAGAAGCTGATCGCCGCCGCGACCAATCTCAAGGTCGTCGGCCGCGCCGGTATCGGCGTCGACAATGTCGACATCCCGGCCGCCAGCCGCCGCGGTATCATCGTGATGAACACGCCCTTCGGCAATTCCATCACCACCGCCGAGCACGCCATTGCCATGATGTTCGCGCTGGCGCGCCAGATTCCGGAAGCCAACAGCTCCACCCATGCCGGCAAGTGGGAGAAGAACCGCTTCATGGGCGTCGAGATCACCGGCAAGACGCTGGGCGTGATCGGCTGCGGCAATATCGGCTCGATCGTGGCCTCGCGCGGCGTCGGCCTGAAGATGCATGTCATCGCCTTCGATCCGTTCCTGTCGGAAGACCGCGCTTCCGAACTGGGCGTGGAAAAGGTCGATCTCGACACGCTGCTCGCCCGTGCCGACTTCATAACCCTGCACACGCCGCTGACCGACAAGACGCGCAACATCATCAATGCCGATGCCATCGCCAAGATGAAGGACGGCGTGCGCGTCATCAATTGCGCGCGCGGCGGTCTCATCGTGGAAGCTGACCTCATCGCCGCGCTCCAGAGCGGCAAGGTGGCCGGCGCCGGCATCGACGTATTCGAGGTCGAACCTGCGACCGAGAACGCGCTGTTCGGCATGGACAATGTCGTCACCACGCCGCATCTGGGCGCCTCCACCACGGAAGCGCAGGAGAACGTGGCACTGCAGATCGCCGAGCAGATGGCGGACTACCTGATCAAGGGTGCGGTCTCCAACGCCATCAACATGCCCTCGATCACCGCCGAGGAAGCGCCGCGGCTAAAACCCTTCGTCAAGCTCGCCGAGGTGTTGGGCGCCTTCGTCGGCCAGGTCACCGAAGAGCCGATCAAGGAAGTCGAGATCCTGTTCGACGGCTCGACCGCCGGCATGAACACCAAGGCGCTGATTAGCGCGGCACTTGCCGGCCTGATCCGTCCGCAGGTCGCCGACGTGAACATGGTGTCCGCGCCGATCATGGTGAAGGAGCGCGGCATCATTGTCGCCGAGGTCAAGCGCGACAAGTCGGGCGTGTTCGACGGCTACATCAAGCTGACAGTCAAGACCGAGAAGCAGACCCGCTCCATCGCAGGCACCTGCTTCTCCGACCACAAGCCGCGCTTCATCCAGATCAAGGGCATCAATCTCGACGCCGAGGTCGGCCAGCACATGCTCTACACCACCAATGCCGACGCGCCGGGCATCATCGGCCTGCTTGGCACCGTCTGTGGCGAGAACGGCGTCAACATCGCGAACTTCGCGCTGGGCCGCGACCGGCCAGGCGGCGACGCGATCGCGCTGCTCTATCTCGACGCGCCGTTCCCGGAGGACGTTCTGGAAAAGGTGCGGGCGCACAAGTCGATCGACTCGGCCAAGCCGTTGCATTTCGACGTGAACGGCATCTGAGACTGGTAGATCACGCTCGTTTTTTCAGAAGGCGCCGGGCAACCGGCGCCTTCTTGTTTGCATATCTATGCGATACTGTGCCCGGTGAAAGTCGCGGGCGCTTTGGTGCATGCCTCACTATGGCCGCGGCCGGGCAATAGGTGCACAGGCAAGGGTTGCGGCGTGACGAAATTGTCTTGCCCTTTGCCCCAAAGAATGGTCGCGTTTCGGGAATCTTGCCGTTATAGAGGCCTGTCGTCCTATAGGTTTGCGCCGCCTAGCGCGGCATGGAAGGGAAGAAATCATGGCCAATGTGGTTGTCGTCGGTTCGCAGTGGGGCGACGAAGGCAAAGGCAAAATCGTCGACTGGCTGTCGGAGCGCGCCGATGTGGTGGTGCGGTTCCAGGGCGGTCACAATGCCGGCCATACGCTGGTCGTCGACGGCAAGGTCTACAAGCTGTCGCTTCTCCCGTCCGGCATCGTGCGCGATGGCAAGCTGTCCGTCATCGGCAACGGCGTGGTCTTCGACCCGCATGCCTTCGTCGCCGAGGCGCAGAAGCTGCGTGACCAGGGCGTCGAAGTGACCCCGGAACGCCTGAAAATTGCCGAAAACACCGCGCTTATCCTGTCGCTCCACCGGGAGCTCGACGGATTCCGTGAAGATGCAGCCTCCAATTCCGGCACCAAGATCGGCACGACCCGCAGGGGCATCGGCCCCGCCTACGAAGATAAGGTCGGGCGCCGCGCCGTACGGGTGATGGATTTGGCAGATTTGAGCACATTGCCCGCGAAGGTGGACCGGCTGCTGACGCACCACAATGCGCTGCGCCGCGGCCTCGGCCATCCGGAAGTAGCGCATGAGACGATCATGGAGGAACTGACCTCCGTTGCCGACAAGATCCTGCCCTACATGGACCGGGTCTGGAAGGTCCTGGACGACCGCCGCCGCGCCGGCGAGCGCATCCTGTTCGAAGGCGCACAGGGCACGCTGCTCGACATCGACCACGGCACCTATCCCTTCGTCACCTCGTCCAACACCGTGGCCGGCCAGGCCGCGCCCGGCTCGGGCATGGGACCGAACGCGATCAACTACGTGCTCGGCATCACCAAGGCCTACACCACCCGCGTCGGCGAAGGCCCCTTCCCTACCGAACAGAAGAACGAGATCGGCGAGTTCCTCGGCACCAAGGGCCACGAGTTCGGCGTCGTCACCGGGCGCAAGCGCCGCTGCGGCTGGTTCGACGCCGTGCTGGTGCGCCAGGCCGTGGCCGTCAACGGCATCAAGGGCATCGCGCTCACCAAGCTCGACGTGCTCGACGGGCTGGACGAGATCAAGGTTTGCACCGGCTACATGCTCGACGGCGAGCTGATCGACTACCTGCCGGCGAGCCAGGGCGCGCAGGCGCGCGTCGAGCCGGTCTACGAGACGCTCGAAGGCTGGAAGGGCTCGACCCAGGGCGCCCGCAGCTGGAACGATCTGCCTGCCCAGGCAGTCAAATATGTCCGTCACATCGAGGAGCTGATCGGAGCGCCGGTGGCGCTGCTTTCCACCAGCCCCGAGCGGGACGACACCATCCTTGTGACCGATCCCTTCCAAGATTAATTTTGCGCCTTCCTGCGGTCGGCGTGACGCCGGCCGGGAGAGAAACCACAGGTCGACAAAAGCATGGCAGATTTCGTTGCGGTTCTGAAAAAGGCGCTGGACGGGCTTAGCGAGGCAACGCCGCCGCTACGCCAGAAAGTGTACGACAAGGCCCGTGCGACCATCGAGGCGAAGCTTGCGGCAATAAACCCGCCGCCGCCCCAGGCCGTCGCCGATCGCCAGAGGAAGTCGCTCGAAGACGCCATCGCCTCGCTCGAAAAGGAATATGCCGACAAGGAACGTCCGAAAGCGGGCGTCGACCCGCTGCAGGAGCTGGAGGACGTCTTTGCCTCCATCGAACGCCAGAAGAGCGCGCCGCCGAAGCCGGTAGCCCCCGCGCCGCGTCCCGAGCCTGTCGCCAAGCCTGCTCCCGCCCCGGCGCCTGCGCCGGCTCCCGCACCGAAGTCAGACTTCGCGTCGTGGCTCGACACGGCGCCGAAGACCATGCCGACGGCCGCGGCAAAGCCTGAAGCCGCGGCATACAAGCCAGCGGCCCCGGCGGCCGCGCCGGCGTCCAAGCCCGCGGCCCAGCCCCGCGCGGACGACAAGCCCAAGACCGACCCGGCGGCCGAGATGGATGACTGGCTGCAGCCGGCACCGGCTGCGCCCAAGCCGCAACCCGCCATCGAACCGGTCAAGGACGACTTCTTCGACGCGGCCAACGACCGGGATGACGACGACGAATACGACGCGCCGCGGGAAGCCCATCAGCAACAGCCCAAGGGCAAGCGCAGCTATGGCGGCCTGATTACCGCGGCAATCGCCTTGGTGGTGGTCGCGGGCGGCGGTTATGGCGTGTGGGCAAGCAAGGGCGCCCTGTCCAACCTCTTCAGCGGCTCCGGCAAGCATGCCGAGACGCCTGCTGCTTCCGGCGCCGCGCCTGAAACCAAGACGGCGGCTGCCCCAGCCACGCCTGAGCACGCGCAGCAGACGGCACCCTCGACACCGGCGGGCGAGCCGAAACTCACCCAGCGGCTGAATACGGACGGCACCGAGATCGATCCCGGACCGGCCGGCGGCGGCGCTTCGATTGGCGAAGGCACCTCTGTCGCGACCGCCACGCAACCGCCCGCCGCCCAGACGGGAACAGCCGCACCGGGCCAGACGCCGCCGGCGCAAACAGGTACGCCTGCCGCGCAGTCTGCGGTGGCCGTCGGCCAGCGCGCGATCTTCTATGAGGAGCGCACCAACGTCGCCCAAGGTTCGGCCGAGCCCGGCAGCATCGTCTGGTCGGTGGTGAAGGAATCGCCAGGCGGCGACCTGCCGCCCGAGCCGGCCATCCGCGCCGAGGCGGTCATTCCGGGCAAGGACCTGCAGCTGCGCATGACCATCCGCCGCAACGCGGACCAGACCCTGCCGGCCAGCCATATCGTCGAGGTGATCTTCCTGACGCCGCAAGGCTTCGAGGGCGGCGGCATCGAAAACGTGCTGCGCGTGTCGATGAAGGGATCGGAGCAGGAAGCCGGCAGCCCGCTGATCGGCATTCCGGCCAAGATCGCCGACGGCTTCTTCCTGATCGCGCTCAACGACGGCAAGCCGGAGATGGAAGCCAATCTGAGCCTGCTGCGCAGCCAGAGCTGGATCGACGTGCCGATCATCTACAAATCCGGCCGCCGTGCTCTCTTCACCATGGAAAAGGGCATTCCGGGCCAGAAGGTGTTCGACGAGGCGATCAAGGCCTGGCAGGCCTCCGCCGGCAACGGAAATGGCTGAGGTATAAGTTGAAAACGGCCCCGAAAGGGGCCGTTTTTGTATCTGGGTTGGTCGACTCGCCAACGAGTTGGCACCGCCTCCCGGCCCTCCGCTAGGGCTCCGGGCGTTCGACATTCGAAAAGCCAAATCGTTGGCTTTTCGCCGACCTACGGTCGGACATGTCTCACCCCTCCAGTTCTTCGCGCAGCATTTCGAGCTCCAGCCATTCGTCTTCCATGCTGGCAAGCGAGGCGCGCTCCTTGTCGAGCGCCGCGATGGTCTTCTGAAAACCCTTCGGATCGCGATCGTAAAAAGCCGGATCGGCAATGTGGTTTTCCAGCTCCGCGATGGAAGCCGACACCGCCGCCATCTTCGATGGCAGGTTTTCGAGCGCGAATTTCTGCTTGAAGGACAGTTTTTTGGACGGCGCCTTGGGCGTGAATGCAGCCGCTTCCGCGCGCGGCGTCTCCGCCGCCTGCTTGTTGCGCGTATCCCGGCGATCGTTCAGATGCGTGCCGCCGCGCTGGGCCAGCATGTCGGAATAGCCGCCGGCATATTCCAGCCAGCGCCCGTCGCCTTCCGGCGCGATCACGCTGGTGACGGTGCGGTCGAGGAAGTCGCGGTCGTGGCTGACGAGGATGACAGTGCCGGCAAAACCCGCCACCAGTTCCTGCAGCAGTTCCAGCGTTTCCATGTCGAGGTCGTTGGTCGGTTCGTCGAGCACCAGAAGGTTCGCCGGCCGTGCCAGCACACGCGCCAGGAGCAGCCGAGCGCGCTCGCCACCGGAAAGCTCGCGCACCGGCGTGCGCGCCTGCTCGGGCTTGAACAGAAAGTCCTTCATGTAGGAGACGACATGGCGCTCTTCGCCATTGATGACGAGGTTTTCGCCGCGGCCGTCTGTCAGATAATGCGCCAGCGTCTCTTGCGGGTCGACCGACTCGCGTTTCTGGTCGAGCGTGGCGATCTCAAGATTGGTGCCGAGACGCACCGACCCGGTGTCGGGCTGCATTTCACCGGTCAGCATCTTCAAGAGCGTCGTCTTGCCGGCACCGTTCGGCCCGACCAGACCGATGCGGTCGCCGCGTTGGATGCGCGTGGAAAAGTCCTTCACCACCGTCAGATCGTCGAAGCTCTTCGAAATGTTCTTCGCCTCGATCACCAGCTTGCCGGACTCGGCAGCATCGCTTGCCACCATGGTTGCCACGCCTTCGGCACCCTTGTGGCCGCGGAAACGCTGGCGCATGGTCTGCAGCTCGCCCAGGCGGCGCATGTTGCGCTTGCGCCGCGCGGTGACGCCATAGCGCAGCCAGTGCTCCTCACGCACGATCTGACGGCCGAGCTTGTGCTGCTCGCGCTCCTCTTCCTCCAGCACTGCGTCGCGCCATTCCTCGAAATGCGCAAAGCCCCTTTCGAGCCGACGTGTCTGGCCGCGATCCAGCCAGACGGTGGCTTTCGAGACGCGCTCGAGAAAACGGCGATCGTGCGAGATCACGATCAGCGCGGAGGAAGAACGGACAAGCTCGTCTTCCAGCCATTCGATGGTTTTCAGGTCGAGATGGTTGGTCGGCTCGTCGAGCAGCAGGATGTCGGGCTCCGGCGCCATGACGCGCGCAAGTGCTGCGCGCCGCGCCTCGCCACCGGAAAGGTCGTCCGGGCGCTCGTCGCCGGTGAGGCCGAGATGCTCCAAGAGGTAGGTCGCACGGTACGGATCGTCGGCCGGTCCAAGACCCGCCTCGACATAGGCGCGCACATTGGCAAAGCCGTCCATGTCCGGCATCTGCGGCAAATAGCGGATGGTGGCAGTGGGCTGGCGGAATACCTCGCCGTCCTGCGGCTCCACCATGTCGGCGGCGATCTTGAGCAGAGTCGACTTGCCCGAGCCGTTGCGGCCGACGAGCGCGATGCGATCGCCGGCAGCAGCCGAAAGAGAGGCTCCGTCGAGCAGCGGCGTGCCGCCAAAGGTCAGCTTGATGCCGTCGAGATTGAGAAGCGGTGGCGCCATGTCGTCTTCAATGCTGAGAAAGTGGATCGGGATGGGCAACGAGGATGGCGCGGCCGCGCTCAAGCGAGATGCGCAAGGTGCCCCGCACCTCGTTGGAAAGGGTGAGTGACGAGCCGAAAGGCACCTCGACCCGGTCGAGCGGCCATTTGGCCCCCTCTTCGGTGAGGCCGGAAAGTTCGGAAAACCCGAGCACGGAAAACAGCGTTCCGTCGGCATAGTCGAAAGCCGTGGTGCCCGGCAGCAGGGGATGCCCTTCCTGCGTACCGCTGGTCAACAGCGTCGGCGTGCCGGCCTCGGCCAGCTTGAGCGCCAGCGCCAGATGCAGGAAGGCATGGTCGCCGCGCGAGCCGCCAAAGGCGCCTGCCAGCACAAGCGAGGTCGCGCCACGCTCGAGCGCGACTGCTATGGCAAGCTCACCGTCGGTCTTGTCCTTGTCGGCCGGGAAAGTCAGCCTTTCGACGCTCTCAAAGCGCTTCGACTGCTCGCTGTCGGCGGAATCGAAATCGCCGACCCAAAGCTCCGGCGTCACGCCCAGCGTCTCGGCATGGCGGATGCCGGAGTCGGCCGCGATCACGCGGGCGCCGGCGATCTGGGCGTCGAGGCGCGCGGTGCGGACGAGATCGCCGCCAAGCAGGATGAGAAATCGGCTCATGGTGGCTCGCCTCCTATCACGCCCCGCACCCTGAACGGAAGGCGCACGTTACGCCTTTGCGTTGAGTTGCGATCAACACCCGCTTGCGCCCGGGCCCGCTTCGCCCTAGTTTCACAAAGCTCTAACGGGGTGCCGGACGCGGTTTCGCGAACGGCTGAGAGGCAAAGGGGGACACCCGGCCAACCCGCTGAACCTGATCCGGTTTGTACCGGCGGAGGGATTAGACGCATCGGATGCCCGGCGCTTCAATTCCCTTTCAACACGTGAAGAAGGATGCGCCGATGCGCACAATGCTGTTCTCGCTCGTCTCGACCCTGGCCGTTGCGGCCGCTTTGCCGGCGTTCGCCGCCGACAAGCTCACCATCTACACCTATGAAAGCTTCACCTCCGAATGGGGCCCCGGCCCGCAGGTGAAGAAGGCTTTTGAAGCCGAATGCGGCTGCGAAGTCGATTTCGTCTCGGTGGCCGACGGCGTGGCGCTACTCAACCGCGTCAAGCTCGAAGGCAAGTCGACCAAAGCCGACATCGTGCTCGGCCTCGACACTAACCTGACGGCCGAAGCCAAGGAAACCGGCCTGTTCGCACCCTCGGGCGTCGATCTCACCAATGTGAAAGTACCAGGCGGCTGGAGCGACGACACCTTTGTGCCTTTCGACTATGGCTATTTCGCCGTCATCTACAACACCGAGACGCTGAAGAACCCGCCGAAAAGCCTGAAGGAACTGGTGGACGGCGACGCGAACGAGAAGATCGCGATCCAGGATCCGCGCACCTCGACGCCGGGTCTCGGCCTGCTGCTCTGGGTCAAGTCCGTCTATGGCGACAAGGCGCCGGAAGCCTGGGCCAAGCTGAAGAATCGCGTGCTGACGGTGACACCGGGCTGGAGCGAGTCCTACGGCCTGTTCACCAAGGGCGAAGCGCCGATGGTGCTGTCCTACACCACCTCGCCCGCCTATCACATGGTCGCGGAGAAAACCGACAAGTATCAGGCCGCGCCCTTCGAGGAAGGCCACTATCTGCAGGTCGAGGTCGCCGGCATCACCACCACCGGCGCGGAAAACCCGCTGGCGAAGAAATTCATGGAATTCATGGTCAGTCCCGGTTTCCAGGACACCATCCCCGAGACCAACTGGATGTTCCCAGCCGGCAAGACCGAAAAGCCGCTCGACCCCGCCTTCGACAGACTGGTCAAGCCGGCCAAGACGCTGGCCATCAGCGCCGAGGACATCACCGCCAACCGCAAGGCATGGGTGGAAGAGTGGCTCGGCGTGATGAGCAAGTGAGCGGAAGCCGCAGCATATCCTCCCCCCTTGAGGGGGAGGTGTCGCCGCAGGCGACGGAGGGGGGTGCCGGAGGCAGCGCGGGGCTTGATCCAAAGTCGAGCACGGCCGCATCGCCCCCTCCCCCGGCCTTCGGCCGGACCCTCCCCTCAAGGGGGAGGGAGGCGCGCGACTCCCGCATCACGGCGGGCGTCATCGCGCTGGGGGCAATTGCCATTCTCATCGGCGGCGCATTCGTCGGGCTGATCCTCGAAGGTGTCAATGATCTCTCCGGCGCGATTGCCGCCTTCGACGGCTATCTGTTCCGGGTCGCCCGCTTCACCCTGTGGCAGGCGGCACTGTCGACCTTGTTCTCGGTCGTCCCGGCGCTGTTCGTTGCACGCGCGCTGTCACGGCATCCGCATTTTCCGGGACGCGGCCTGATCCTCCGGCTCTTTGCCGTTCCGCTGGCGCTGCCGGCCATAGTCGCCGCGCTCGGCGTGCTCGCGCTCTATGGCCGCGCTGGCTATCTGGCCGGCTTGCTCACAAAAATCTCCGGCGGAGATTGGCCGGGCATCTACGGCCTGTCGGGCATTCTGGTCGCGCATGTGTTCTTCAACCTGCCGCTCGCCACGCGGCTGTTTCTCGAAGCGCTGAACGCGGTGCCGACCGACCAGTGGCGGCTGGCGAGCCAGCTCGGCATGAGTGCCCGCGCCGGCTTCCGGCTGATCGAATGGCCCGCGCTGCGCGCCAGCCTGCCGGGCGTGGCCGGGCTCGTCTTCATGCTCTGCATCACCTCCTTCACCATCGTGCTGACGCTAGGTGGCGGGCCGCGTGCCTCGACGCTTGAGGTGGCGATCTACCAGTCGCTGCGCTTCGACTTCGATCCGGCGCGGGCGGTGGCACTGACGCTGCTGCAGATCCTGCTTACCCTGGCCGTGGTCGCCGTGCTGATGCGGCTCGGCGCCAATGTCACCGGCGACGCCAACCTCTCGGTTGCGCCACGCCGCTACATTTCGTCGGGCCGGGGCGAAACCGCGCTCGACGCTGCCCTGATCGCGCTTGGGCTCGCCTTCGTCGCCGGGCCGATGCTCGCGACCGTTCTGTCGGGGCTGGAGTCTGACCTTATGCGCCTCGCCGGCGAGGCAACGGTGCAAAGTGCAGCCGCCACCAGCCTGATCCTCGCCTGCCTGGCGGCCCTGCTCTGCGTGATGCTGACGCTTGCGCTCGCCATGGCGCGCCGTGCATTGCAGCTGCAGCGCAAAGCCGCCGGCGAAAAGAGCTTCCTGGAGCACATGACCGATACCGGCGCAGGCTTCGTGCTGGTCGTGCCGCCCATCGTCATCGGCGCGGGCTGGTTCGTGCTCCTGCGCCACGCAGGCAATGTCTTCGCGCTGGCGCCGGTCATGGTGGTGACGGTCAATGCCGTGATGGCGATGCCGTTTGCGCTGCGCGCCGTGCGCCCTGCCTATGATGCAGCCAGCGAGCGGCACGAGCGGCTGTGTGCCCAACTAGGCATCCGCGGCTGGAGCCGGCTGAGGCTGATCGAATGGCCGGTGCTGCGCCGCCCGCTGTCCACGGCCTTTGCGTTTGCCATGGCCCTGTCGCTCGGCGATCTCGGGGTCATCGCACTGTTCGGCAGCGATTCTGTGCAGACCCTGCCCTATCTGCTGCTTGCCCGCATGGGTGCATACCGCACGGCCGATGCCGCAGGGCTTGCCCTGCTGCTCGGCCTCATCTGCCTGGCGCTGATGGCGCTTGCCGACCGGCTCGGAAAGGACACCGCGCAATGAACTCGCCCATGCGGCCCGGAGGCGTCGACATCAGGCTGGAAGAGGTGACCTTCACCTATGAGGACATGCGCATGCGCTTCGATGCTACGATCGAGGCAGGCCAGATTACCTCGGTGATGGGGGCGAGCGGCGCGGGCAAGTCGACTTTCCTCAATCTCGTAGCCGGCTTCGAAACGGCAACTTCCGGCCGCGTGCTGATTGGCGGCGCCGACGTCACCGCCGCGCCGCCTTCGGCGCGGCCGATATCGATGGTATTCCAGGAGAACAACCTCTTTGCCCATCTGACGGTCGAGCAGAACGTCGGGCTCGGCCGCTCGCCGGCCTTGAAGCTAGCCGAGGCCGACCGCACTGACATAGCCGATGCGCTTGGCCGCACCGGCCTGGCCGGCAAGGAAAGGCGGCTTCCACGAGAATTGTCCGGCGGCGAGCGCCAGCGCGTGGCGATTGCTCGCGTGCTGGTGCGCGACCGGCCCGTACTGTTGCTGGACGAGCCCTTTGCCTCGCTGGGCCCCGCATTGCGGGAGGACATGGTCGATCTCGTTATGTCCGTTCATAGAGAGCGAGGCATGACTGTTGTATTCGTGACACACCAGCCGGAGGACGCCAGGCGAATCGGCGGAAACCTGCTGTTTCTCGAACAGGGAAAGGTCATTGCGGCCGGCAAAACCGAGGAATTTTTCGGCAAAAACGGCCCGGAAGCCTTCAGAAACTACATCGGAACCGGCAACGCAGAGCCACAAAGCCAAGAATTCGCCCGGAAGCCGACATAATTTATGGCCAGAGCAGCCCAAGGGACCGACATGGATTCTTGTTTTGCCAAGAGGAGTATGTCTAGGTCCCTGTAGTAGCGGTTCGCTATGCTTTGCGACCCGCGACGTGACGAAAGGAATGCGGCTCTGACGATCTGCCTGATCCCTGCCGGAGAATCTCTCTCGCCGGTGCGCGTGAACGCGCGCCGGGCGATCGCTGTCGGCCTGCTGTCGCTGGTCGCCGGTTGCCAGGTGCTGAGCGGCGGTGACCTCAAGGAATCCGGGTTCCAGCCTTCGAACAATCCGATCACGGTCGACAGCGTCTCGCGCAACGACCGCTTGGCCGAGCTCGCCAAGAGCCAGCATCCGCGCATTCTTGCCACCTACGGCGGCGAATATTCCGACCCCAAGCTGGAGCGCATGGTGGCCAAGGTAGTGGGCAACCTGACCACCGTGTCGGGCAACCCGACCCAGACCTACCGCATCACCATCCTGAATTCGCCCAACGTCAACGCCTTCGCGCTGCCGGGCGGCTATCTCTATGTCACGCGCGGCCTTCTGGCGCTCGCCAACGATTCCTCCGAGCTTGCCGCCGTCATCGCCCATGAAATGGGCCACGTGACCGCCAATCACGGCATCCAGCGCCAGCAGAAGGAAGCCGAGGAGGTTTTGGCCAACAAGGTGGTGACCGACGTGCTCGGCGAGAGCCCTTCGGCCAGGGTCGCGCTGATCCGCGGCAAGCTGCGGCTCGCCCAGTTCTCGCGCAACCAGGAACTGGAGGCAGATGCCATCGGCATCAAGGCCAGCGGCCAGGCTGGCTTCGACCCCTATGCCGCCGGCCGCTTCCTGCAATCCATGGCCGCCTATAGCGACTTCCGCTCGGTCAGCGGCGCGACCGACCCGAGCCTCGACTTCCTGGCCAGCCATCCCAACACGCCGCAGCGCATCGAGCTGGCGCAGCGCCATGCCCAGCTGGTCGGCCCGCTCGGCACCGGCATGCGCGATCGCGACTCCTTCCTCGCGGGCATCGACGGCATGCTTTACGGCGATACGCCGGAAGAAGGCTATGTGCGGGGCACCACCTTCCTGCACCCGCGGCTTGGCGTCTCCTTCTCGGTGCCGACCGGCTTCGTCATCGACAATACGGCAGCCGCCGTCACCGCCACCGGTCCCGGCGACATGGCCATCCGTTTCGACGGGGTCAGCATCGATCGCAAGATGTCGCTGCCCGACTATCTGCGCAGCGGCTGGGTGGCCGGCCTCGACGGCACCAGCGTGCGCCCGGAGACGATCAACGGCAGCGAGGCGGCCACCGCCACCGCGCGCGCCGACGGCTGGCAGTTCGGCATCACCGTCATCCGCGCCGGCGACCAGGTCTACCGCCTGCTCACGGCAGCTCCGCTTGCCAGCACCTCGCTCACTTCGGTGTCGCGCTCGGTCAGCGACAGTTTCCGTGTGCTGACGCCGGACGAGAAGGCAGCGCTGAAGCCGCTGCGCATCCGCATCGTCACCGTGCAGCCGGGACAGACCATCGGCACGCTGGCCGCCAATATGGTGGGCGTGGACCGCAAGCTCGACCTGTTCCGCGTGCTGAACGGCCTTGCGCCCGGCGCGACCGTCTCGGCCGGCGACAAGGTCAAGATCGTCACGGACAAATAAGATCGGCGCCCGCGAGGGGCGCCGAACGTTGAATCACGGGAGGGCTGGTCCAGCCTTCCGGATGCGATCGCGAAGTCAGGCCGACAGGAACGCCGGGCTTTCCTTCACCAGCGCCGTCTTCAGTTTTTCGAGCGCCCGGCTTTCGATCTGGCGAACGCGCTCCTTGGAGATGCCGAGCGTCTCGCCCAGCGCCTCCAGTGTTGCGCCTTCGTCCTGTAGCCGGCGCTCCTCGATTATGCGCAGCTCACGCTCGTTGAGCACGCCAAGCGCCTTCTTCAGCCAGTCGAGGCGGCGCTCCACGTCGATCGCCTCGCCGACAACCTCGTCGGGCAACGGATCTTCCGAAACCAGGAAGTCCATGCGGTCGGCCGAGCCGCCGCTGTCATCGATCAATGGCGCGTTGAGCGAGGCATCCGGGCCGGAAAGCCGCGCATCCATCATCGCCACATCCGCTTCCGAAACGCCGAGCGCAGTTGAAATCTCCTTGTAGAGATCACTGCTCGACAGCACGTCCTGTCCACGCGCCAGGCGCGCGCGCAGGCGGCGAAGATTGAAGAACAGCGCCTTCTGTGCCGAGCTGGTGCCGCCGCGCACGATCGACCAGTTCTTCAGTATGTAGTCCTGCATGGAGGCCCTGATCCACCAGGTCGCATAGGTGGAGAAACGCACATCACGGCCCGGCTCGAAGCGAGCTGCCGCTTCCAGGAGGCCGACATGGCCTTCCTGTATGAGATCGCCCATCGGCAGGCCGAAATGGCGGAACTTGGCCGCCATCGAGATGACCAGTCGCATGTGGGCAGTGGTGATGCGGTGCATCGCGGCCTGATCCTGATGCTCCTTCCAGCGCAGGGCAAGTTCGTGCTCCTCACCGCGCTCGAGATAGGGGGCCCGCATGGCCGCCCTGATCATGGTACGCCTAGCCTTATCTTCGGTCATGCTGTGCGCTCCCAAACTCTGGCGCAATTACGCTTCTACTCTTTTACGCTGCCGTTTCCGGCGTGGGATTGAAGTGACACCTACCCGCCCTACAAGCTTTGCAACGCCCAGACCGAAGGAATGTTCCATGATATCCGTCGACCGCGCCGACCTCGCATTCCAGCTTTTCGACGCGCTGCCGACCGCGAGTCTCGCCGCTTTGCCACGCTTCGCCGACTATGATCGAACCGCTATGGATGAGGTGCTCGACACGGCCGAACGCATCGCCATGGAGCACTTCCAGCCGCATGCGGCGGCGCTCGATCTCAACGAACCGCGCTTCGAGGATGGCAAGGTTGTCATGGACCCGCAGGTGGGTGCGGCGCTTGCTGTCTACCGGGAAGCCGGCTTCTTCGGCGCCGGCTTCGATCGCGAATGGGGCGGCGCACAGATGCCCGAGACGCTGCTCGGCGCCGTCAATTTCATCTTCTCCATGGCCAACATTTCGACTGCGGCCTACCCGCTTTTGACGGCGGGCGCGGCCCACCTCATCGCGAGCTTCGGCACCGACGAGCAGAAGGAGCGGTTCATGAAGCCGATGATCGAGGGGCGCTTCTTCGGCACCATGTGCCTGTCGGAGCCGCAAGCCGGATCGTCGCTGGCCGAATTAACGACTAGGGCCGAGCCGCGCAGCGACGGCAGCTACGAGCTGACCGGTCACAAGATGTGGATCTCCGGCGGCGACCACGAAATGTCGGAAAACATCATTCACATGGTGCTGGCCAAGATCCCCGACAGTCCGGCCGGAGTGAAAGGCATATCGCTTTTCATCGTCCCGAAATTCCTGATCGAAGACGACGGCTCGCTTGGTGCGCGCAATGGCGTGGCGCTTGCCGGGCTGAACCGCAAGATGGGCTATCGCGGCACCACCAATGCCGCGCTCAATCTCGGCGAGGACACGCCTTGCATCGGCTATCTGGTCGGCGAGCCTGACAAGGGGCTGAGCTACATGTTCCAGATGATGAATGAAGCGCGCATCGGCGTCGGGCTCGGCGCCACCGCACTCGGTGCCGCCGGCTACCGTGCCTCGCTGCTCTATGCGAAGGAGCGACCGCAGGGCCATCTGCCCGGCAACTGGAACCCGGAGAGCCCGCCAGTGACGATCATCGAGCATGCCGACGTCAAGCGCATGCTGCTGGCGCAGAAGGCGGCGGTTGAGGGGGCGCTGGCGCTGTTGCTCTATGCTGCCTTCCTTGTCGATGCCATCAAGGCGGCACCCAATGTCGAAGCCGGTCATGACAGCCGGCTATTGCTCGACCTGCTCACGCCCATCGCCAAGTCGTGGCCGTCGGAATTCTGCCTCGAAGCCAACAAGCACGCCATCCAGGTGCTCGGTGGCTATGGTTACACCCTCGACTATCCCGTCGAGCGGCTCTACCGCGACAACCGCGCCAACTCCATCCACGAAGGCACGCACGGCATCCAGGGGATCGATCTGCTCGGGCGCAAGGTGATGCAGGAGAACGGTGCCGGCATGAAGGTGCTGGCGGCACGCATCATGGCGGACGTGACCCAGGCTCATACCCATCGCGAGCTCGCTGCCCATGCCGAGGAGCTCGCCGCGCATCTTGGCGAAGCGGTGGCCACCACCGGCAAGCTCGCCGGCACCGTCGGCACCGACCCGCGGCTCGGCCTTGCCAATGCGAGCCTCTATCTCGACATGATGGGCCATGTCGTCATCGCCTGGATGTGGCTTCGCCAGGCCATGGCCGCGCTGCGCAAACGGGGCGAAGGCGTCGACGCCGATTTTATCGACGGCAAGCTGGCCACCTGCCGCTACTTCTTTCTTTATGAATTGCCCAAGGCACGAACCCAGCGCGCGCTGCTCGACAAGCTCGACGACACCACGCTGGCGATGAAGCCGCAGTGGTTCTGACGAACACCCGCCTCCGCTGCTCAGCCTATCGAGGTCTCAGTCGAGCCTGATCTCGCCATCCACGACGTGATGAAGATCGACGCCTTCGGCCGTCAGCGTCATGCGCACACGCAGATTGCCGCCCTTTATCTTGCCGTCCCGCACCGCCATTTCGAGGGCGCGCTGGGAGGTGACGCCGACCTGCTTCAGGAATTTGCGGATCGACATGTTGAAGACGTCTTCGTCCATGGCCGGCCTCCTGTCTTGCGAAGGTCTTCGATCTTAGGCCTATGCAGGCGGAAGGCAAAGAAGACGTCGCGGCATCAATCACCGTGGGATGCCTATCGCTTTCCCAAGGAGTCAATGCTCAGGTCACGAACAAAAAAACCCGGCGTCGCCGCCGGGTTTCTTAAAGCCGTGAAAGCTTCGCAGGCGCGGCTTATGCCGCTTCTTCCTGCTCGGTTTCCTCGTTGTCGGCCTCGGCCTTGGAGCCGCGCTTGGGGCCCTTGGCGAGGTTGGTCTCGATCATGCGCACTGCCTCGGTCTCCGACAGGCGGTTGACGGCCGCGATCTCGCGGGCCATGCGGTCCAGCGCGGCTTCATAAAGCTGGCGCTCGGAATAGGACTGCTCGGGCTGGTTCTCGGCGCGATAGAGGTCGCGCACGACTTCCGAGATCGAGATCAGGTCGCCGGAGTTGATCTTGGCATCGTATTCCTGCGCGCGGCGCGACCACATGGTGCGCTTCACGCGGGCGCGGCCCTGCAGCACCTTCAGCGCACGATCGACATAGTCCGTCTCCGACAGCTTGCGCATGCCGATCGACGTCGCCTTGGCGACCGGCACCTTCAGGCGCATCTTGTCCTTCTGGAAATCGATGACGAAGAGCTCCAGCTTGTGGCCGGCCACTTCCTGCTCGTCGATCGCCATGATCTGGCCAACGCCGTGTGCCGGATAGACGATGTACTCGCCGGTCTTGAAGCCGTGACGGCCTGCTGCGGATTTCTTCTGCGTGGTTGCGGTTGCCATTACGCCCTGAACTCCTTTTGTGGCGCCGGCTCGGCCGGCACACCTGTTGCACGGCCGAACTGGCCGTGTAGTCGGGATACCGCAAGACAAAACAGGCAAACGCGCTCCGGGAAGAAGCCGGGGACCGGCAAACGACATGCATTGCGTTTGCCCAGCCCAAGTCACCTTGGTCCGAAGTTCGTGTTCACCTTTCAGTGATTAGGGCGTTGCGCCATAAATCGACAGCGTGTCAGCGGCATGTTGACCCTTTCCTACCACAAAAAGTTGAAAGAATCAAGATTTTGCCGCATGCGCGGGCGCAGCCCCGCGATGCAGGGCCGTCATGTCGACTCGTGATCTAGAGCGCGGATTGCGAAGGGCAAGCGCGCGCAGGCGAGTTGTCAGTTTCCTTCGCCGGGCTCCGGCGAGAAGAATTTCTCGAACTTGCCTTCGACCCCGTCGAATTCCTTGGCATCGGCAGGCGCGTCCTTTTTGGACGTTATGTTCGGCCACTTCGAAGCGTATTCGGTATTGACCTCAAGCCACTTCTCAAGACCGGGCTCGGTATCGGGCTTGATGGCGTCGGCGGGGCATTCGGGCTCGCAGACGCCGCAGTCGATGCACTCGTCCGGATGGATGACGAGCATGTTCTCGCCTTCGTAGAAGCAGTCGACCGGACACACCTCGACGCAGTCCATGTATTTGCACTTGATGCAATTGTCGGTCACGACATAGGTCATGGTGCTGCTCCGGGACTCTGGTCCACTCCTGATAATATGGGGGTCAGGTAACCGCTTTGCGAAGGTCTTGCAAGGGCGGCCATGTCGCATAAGGGCGACATCGGGGAATGTCTTTTCACAAACCCGCCAGGACGCGCGCCGATGATCTTCAGTTGTCGCGCAATCGGTCGATTTGACGGCGCTGACGCTTGGTCGGGCGGCCGCTGCCGGCGTCGCGCACGGGCACCAGAGCGTCCGGCAAGGCCGGATCGCGGGCAGCCTGAGGCGGCGACAGATCCTCGTAGAGCAGCCGCGCCTCTTCGGCCGGGCCGCGCCGGGTACCCGGCAGCAGCACCTTGTAGACCAGGATGCGCTGGTCGAGCGTGATGGTCAGGACGTCACCTGGCTTAACGGAATCCGCTGCCTGGCTCGTCTTCTCGCCATTGATGCGCACGCGGCCCATCTGGGCGATCTTGGCGCCCAGGGACCGCGATTTCACCGCACGCGAGAAGAACAGCCATTTGTCGATGCGCTGGCGACCTTCGGCAGCCATCGACGCCTACACCTACTTCTTGAGCTGGTCGCGCAGCGCAGCCAGCTTGGCGAAGGGCGAATCCGGATCGATGCGGACGGGGCGCTCCTCACGCGGCTTTTGCTGGAAACCGCCCTTGCCCTGGGCCTTCCCGCCGCGATCGTCGCGCCGGTCGGGGCGCCCGCCCTCGCCGTTCGGCCGGCCGCCGGGCTTGCCCTTGTTGAACTTGCGTTCGAACCGTTCCTTGCCGCCTTCGCGCGCCTGGCCGTCGCCACGCTGCTCATTGCGCCGGTTGGCGTTATCGCCGCGCGCTTCGGCCTGGCCGCCACGCTGGCGATTGTCGTGCCGGTGGCGCGGACGCTGCTCGAAGCGCGCAACGCGCCACAGCAGGATCGGCTTGGGCTCTTCGCCGGCTTCGGACGCGGCCTCAGCCGGTTCAGCCGCGGCGACTGCAGTCGCTTCAGCAGCAGCCGCAGCCTCTGGGACAGCCTCGGCAACGGGCTCGGAAGCTGGCGCAGCGGCCTGTTCGTCGCGCTCGGCTACAACTGCCTCGGCAGCTTGCTGGGCGGGCTCGGCATCGGCCACAGCCGCTTCTGCAGCTTCCGCCGCAGGTGCTTCGCCTTCCGCCGCAGGTGCCTCGCCCTCCGGAGCCGCGGCAGCCTGCTCGGCAGCCGCCTTCCGTGCCGCTTCCGCGGCAGCGGCCTGACGGGCGGTCTCGTCGAGCGCCTCGAGCTTGGCCTTCACATCGGCTGCGGGCTTGGCGTCGGCGCGATAGCCCAGGCCTTTGAGGATTTCTTCCATGTCGTCGGCGGTGGCGCCGAGGATCGACATCATGGCCGGCGTCACCAGGAAGGCGCTGCCGTCAAAGGCGCCGTCCGGACGCGCGCCAATGCCGGCCTTCCAGGCCAGCGCCGGGCGGATGAGGTCGGCCAGACGTTCCAGAATGTCGACGCGCACGGCGCGGCGACCGAGCATGCGGAAGCCGGCGAGCTTGTAGAAGGCCTTGTCGAAGGCGGGATCGACCACCACCGAAGTGCGACCGGCGGCCAGTGCATGCACCACGTCGCCAAAGCCGGGCTTGTCCTTGCCGTCGTTCTTCAGCGCCCATAGCAGCGTAATGAGACCGGCCGGGCCGGGCTTGAGCAGGGTCGGCACGAAGATATGGTAGGCGCCGAAGCGCACGCCCAGCCGACGCAGGCTGGCGCGGCCCTCCTGGTCGAGCGACTTGATCTCCTCCGCGATGTCGCGACGGTTGATCAGGCCGAAATTCTCGACGAGCTGGAAGGCGATGCCGCGCGCAATGCCGGTCAACTGCTCGGCGCCGCGCAGGTCGAACAGCGGCTTCAGCGCGGTCTCGATCTGGAAATTGACGAAGCGTTCGGCGCGAGCCGCGACCTTGTCGCGGGCGGGGCCGGTCAGTTGCTCGTCGGCAAGCAGGATGACGCGCGGACGCAGCGCATCCTCGGTCGACACCAGCGTGCCGATCGGCGCACCGATCCAGCGCAGCGTGCCGTCGGAGCCCAGCGCAAGATCGCCATTGGCGCAGGCCGAGAAACGCTCGGCACGCGTTTCGAACTCGGCGCCGAGCGCCTTCTGCGCGGCTGCCCGGATGGCCTTGCCGTCTTCGCCGCCCGCACTCTGGTCGGCCGTGAAACGGAATCCTTGCAATTCCCCGACGTGATGGCCTTCGACGAGGACGGTTCCGGTTGAGCTGATTTCGGCTTCTAGCATTGTATTTTCTCTAAGGCGGCGCATGAGGACGGAAGTCCTGCGATCTACGAAGCGTTTCGTCAACCGTTCATGCAGTGCATCGGACAATCTGTCTTCGATTTCCCGTGTCTTTTCCTGCCAATGTAGCGGATCGGCCAACCAGCCAGGGCGGTTTGACACATAGGTCCAGGTGCGGATTTGGGCAATGCGGTGTGACAGCGTATCGATATCGCCGTCCGTCGTATCGGCGCGGCGGACCTGTTCGGCCATGTAATTCTCGTCGACATGGCCGCGATCGGCAATATCGACGAAGATCGAGGCGACGAGATCGGCATGCTGCGCCGGCGCGATGCGGCGGTAGTCCGGCAGCGCACAGACATCCCACAGCAGGGCCACGCGATCGCGGCGGCTGGCGCGCCGGGTAATGTCGGAATCGCGCGACAGATGCTCGAGCGCCTGGGCGTCGACCGCCGGGAGCGCCCGCGTCAGCCCCTCAACGGGTGCAATCGTGTCGATGGAGCGCTTGAGCGCATCGATGCTGGCGAAATCGAACTGGGCGGTGCGCCATTGCAGCACCTTCACCGGATCGAAATCATGCGCCTCGATTTTTTCGACCAACTCCTCGTCGAAGGGATCGACCTGGCCGGTGACGCCAAAGGTGCCGTCGCGCATGTGGCGGCCGGCGCGGCCTGCGATCTGGCCAAGCTCCGAAGCTGTCAGGTTGCGGAACTGGAAACCGTCGAATTTGCGGTTCTGGGCGAAGGCAACATGGTCGACATCGAGGTTGAGACCCATGCCGATGGCATCGGTGGCGACCAGATAGTCGACGTCGCCGGACTGGTAGAGCGCCACCTGGGCGTTGCGGGTGCGGGGCGAAAGCGCGCCCAGCACGACAGCTGCCCCACCGCGCTGGCGGCGGATGAGCTCGGCGATGGCATAGACCTCGTCGGCCGAGAAGGCGACGATGGCCGAGCGGCGCGGCAGGCGCGTCAGCTTCTTGGAGCCGGCATAGGCAAGATGCGACAGGCGCGGCCGCGTCACCACCGAAATGCCCTTCAGTAGCTTTTCCAGGATGCCGCGCATGGTGGCCGCACCCAAGAGCAGCGTTTCCTGCTTGCCGCGCAGATGCAGGATGCGGTCGGTGAAGATGTGGCCGCGCTCGAGATCGTTGGCCAGTTGCACTTCGTCGATGGCGACGAAGGCGGCATTGGTCTCGCGTGGCATCGCCTCGACCGTGCAGACCGAATAGCGCGCCGTGGGCGGGATGATCTTCTCTTCGCCGGTGACGAGCGCAACGTTGTGGGCGCCCACTTTCTCGCAGACGCGGGTGTAGACCTCGCGCGCGAGCAGCCTGAGCGGCAGGCCGATGACACCGCTCTCATGCGCCACCATGCGCTCGATCGCCAGATGCGTCTTGCCGGTATTGGTCGGCCCCAGCACAGCCGTCACGTCACGCCCGGAAAGGACGAGCGGGGCATTCTGCTTCGGATGCATATTCATCGGGAGCTGGGCGGCCTTTCTGGCTCGACGTTAAGCTGGCATCCGGCGGAGCAGGACAGGCGGCTTTCTTGAGGCGAGGACGATGAACTCATGATCGGGTCGCTTTGATAACGACAGATAGTGGCTTGGGCCCGGAAACAAAAGCCCTAAATCTTCGGCAATTTGACGGCTGGAACGACTCTGGAACGAATCGGCGACGAATCGCTGACTCCATTAGATTCAGCTTTTGTTCACGGCCACATCTAGGCGGAATCGGCGCCCATCACACCACATGCTGAATCGGCGAGGACAGCGCGCCGACATCGGCATCGACCGCTCGCCGTTGCACTAGCTGAAAAGCACATTAACAGATTGAAATATAACGATTTTATAGCGCCTCCATCGAGGCTTAGCGCAATCCGCATTAACGGATCGGCCAAAGGAGGAACGAATCGGCGACGAATCGCTGATTCCCATCTTTTCCCCTTTTGTTCACCACTAGATGTGCGCCTTGACAGGATTTGCGCATCCATATGCTGAATCGGAGAACCGCCCTTTTGCCGCTTCTTCGCCGCAGGTATTAACCTTTGGCGCGGCCCTGTCTCCGACCCAGTTCCCGGCAAGCCGGCGCAAGTAAATCCTTTACGGAGATTAAGCAGAGATTGCCGCAGCAGGCGGCATCTGTCGCAGTCCGCGTTAACGTTCCGGCCAAAGGAAGAACGAAGCAGCGACGAATCGCTGATAGGGGCCGTTTCCCGCTTTGTTCACCGCTACATGTTGCGACACGGGCAGAGCCACATACCAATCGCCGCCGAACCGCCCCGCCTCGACCGACAACTGCGTCGCGTCGCGTTAACAATATCGCCTCATTTCGGCACAACAAATCGAAAGATCGGCAAGATCACGGCCCTCTATAGCGAAATAATTGTGACAATTGCCTCGAGCAGTCGAGCACTGGCCTGGACCGCATTGTCTTCGTGCCGATTTCATGACTCCTTTTCAAGGCTTGGCATCAGGAGGCTAGACAATGTCCAAACGTTTGTTGGCCGAACTCCTCGGCACTTTCTGGCTTGTATTCGGTGGTTGCGGCAGTGCCGTTCTCGCCGCGGCATACCCCGGTCTCGGCATCGGGTTCGCTGGCGTTGCGTTGGCGTTCGGGTTGACAGTCCTGACGATGGTCTATGCGGTCGGCGGAATCTCCGGCGGCCATTTCAATCCGGCCGTGTCGGTCGGGTTGACGGTTGCCGGCCGCCTGCCGGCCCGGGACCTGGTTCCTTACATAATCGCGCAGGTGGTCGGCGCGATCATTGCTTCGACCGTTCTTTACGTCATCGCCAGCGGCAAGGCAGACTTCACGCTCGCCAACGGCTTTGCGGCAAACGGCTATGGCGAGCACTCCCCGGGCGGCTACCCGTTGAGCTCGGCGCTGCTGATGGAGGTCGTGCTGACCTTCCTGTTCGTGATGATCATCCTCGGCGCCACCCACGGCCGTGTCCCCGCCGGCTTTGCCGGCATCGCCATCGGCCTAGCGCTGACCCTGATCCATCTGATCTCGATCCCGGTGACCAACACCTCGGTCAATCCGGCCCGGTCGACCGGTCCGGCCCTGTTCGTCGGCGGCTGGGCGCTGCAGCAGCTCTGGCTGTTCTGGGTCGCTCCTATGGTCGGCGCTCTGCTCGCGGGCATTGCGCACAAGACGCTGTTCGAGAAAGATTGAGGGCAGCCAAGCCCCAAATAAAAACGGCGCCCTCGGGCGCCGTTTTTCCTTGTATGCCGGGCACATGCCAATGCCGCCGGCTCACGACAAATACTGGCCGCCATTGGCGGTAATCGTCGAGCCGGTGATGAAGCCGGCCTCGTCGGAGGCGAGGAACAGGACGCAGCGCGCGACTTCTTCTGGCTCGCCGAGGCGCCCCACGGGGATCTGCGCAACGATTGCCTCGCGCACCTTCTCGGGCACGGCCATCACCATGTCGGTACCGATATAGCCGGGGCAGATGACGTTTACGGTGATGCCCGCCCGCGCGCCCTCCTGCGCCAGCGCCTTGGTGAAGCCGATATCACCGGCCTTGGAGGCGGAGTAGTTGGCCTGGCCGGCCTGACCCTTCTGCCCGTTGATGGAAGAGATGGTGATCACCCGGCCGAACCTGCGGTCGCGCATGCCGCTCCAAAGGGGATGGGTCATGTTGAAGACGCCGTTGAGATTGGTACCGATCACCTCGTTCCACTGCTCGCGGGTCATCTTGTGGAACATGGCATCGCGGGTGATGCCCGCATTGTTGACCAAAATGTCGATGGGGCCGAGATCGGCCTCGACCTTCGAGAGGCCCGCCGCGCATGCATCGTAATCGGCGACCGACCATTTGTAGACCGGAATGCCCGTCTCCTGACTGAACTTCGCCGCCGCTTCATCATTGCCGGCATAGTTGGCCGCTACTTTGTAGCCGGCATTTTTCAACGCAATGGAGATCGCAGCACCTATGCCGCGCGACCCGCCGGTGACGATTGCAGTTCTGGTCATGACGTTGCCTTCCCATTGTTTTAGTTGACAGTCACAGCCCGTTCCCTGGGGCCTAAAACGAAACGGGCGGCCTCAGCCGCCCGTCAATCCCTCTATCAAAGTGCTTCGACACACATGGCCACGCCCATGCCGCCGCCTATGCATAGGGTGGCGAGCCCCTTCTTGGCCCCTCGCCGGCCCATCTCGTAGACCAGCGTGTTGAAGATGCGTGCGCCCGAGGCGCCGATCGGGTGGCCGATGGCGATCGCGCCGCCATTGACGTTTACGAGATCCGGGTTCCAGCCCATGCTCCTGTTGACGGCGCAGGCCTGGGCGGCGAAGGCCTCGTTGGCCTCGACCAGATCGAGATCCTCCGGCTTCCATCCGGCCTTCTCCAAGGCCTTGCGCGAAGCCGGGATCGGCCCGGTGCCCATGATGCTCGGGTCGACGCCCGCCGTCGCCCAGGAAACGATGCGCACGAGCGGCTTGATGCCGCGACGTGCGGCCTCTTCTTCGGTCATCAGCACAACGGCTGCGGCGCCGTCATTGATGCCGGAGGCGTTGGCCGCCGTCACCGTGCCTTCCTTGTCGAAGGCGGGCTTGAGCTTCTGCATGGCCTCGAGCGTCGCACCGTGGCGAATGTATTCGTCATGCTCGACGATCGTGTCGCCCTTGCGCGACTTGACCGTGACCGGGACGATCTCGTCCTTGAACCTGCCGGCCTTCTGCGCGGCCTCGGCCTTGTTCTGCGAGGCGAGCGCGAAGGCGTCCTGATCCTCGCGGGTGATCTGGTGCTGGCGCGCGACGTTCTCGGCGGTGATGCCCATGTGGTAGCCGTTAAAGGCGTCCCACAGACCGTCCTTGATCATCGTATCGATCATCGAATAGTCGCCCATCTTCACGCCCGCGCGCAGATACTGGCAATGCGGCGCCAGCGACATCGATTCCTGGCCGCCGGCAACGATGATCTTCGCGTCGCCGGTCGCGATCTGCTGCATGCCGAGCGCGATGGCGCGCAGGCCCGAGCCGCAGACCTGGTTGAGGCTCCAGGCGGTCGTCTCCTTGGGCAGGCCGGCGCCGATGGAGGCCTGCCGGGCCGGATTCTGGCCCTGCCCTGCCTGCAGCACCTGGCCTAGGATGACCTCGTCCACTTCCTGAGCTTCGACCGATGCACGTCCAAGCACTTCCCGGATCACGACAGCCCCAAGCTCATGGGCAGGCATGGTGGCGAAGGAGCCGTTGAAGGAGCCGACCGGGGTGCGGGCGGCACTGGCAATTACGATTGCGTTCGAGGCTGACATTTTCGTCTCCAGAATGGGTTGCCGCAAGGTTCTCTCCGTCGACTTTTCTTGCCCTTTCCCAGACCCGAGTCAAATTGGAAATGGCCCGAACCGGGCCGGTCGCCGCTCGCGACACCGTTCAACACGATCTTTCGCGCCCGAATGATCCCGCACTGCACAAACTTCTTGGAATTGCAGCAGCTTTGCGCATATCCTGCCCCGAAGCACAATCGTTGCCGGCTGCTTCTCAGGGCACACCGGTCTCCGGGGAGGAAGTCGATGCCCGCAAAAGACGATCCGGTGGTGATCAAGAAATACGCCAACCGCCGCCTCTACAATACGGGGACCAGCACCTATGTGACGCTCGAAGACCTCGCCGAGATGGTCAAGAAGGGCGAAGAGTTCAGCGTGCAGGATGCCAAGACCGGCGAGGACATCACCCATTCGGTCCTTACCCAGATCATTTTCGAGTTGGAGAACAAGGACGGGCAGAACATGCTGCCCATCCCCTTCCTGCGCCAGCTGATCGCCTTCTACGGCGACCAGATGCAGATGATCGTGCCGAGCTTCCTCGAGCAGTCCATGGCCGCCTTCGCCAAGGAGCAGGAACGGTTTCGCGAGCAGATGAAGGCCGCCTTCGGCAAGACGCCGATGGACATGATGAAGCTCAACCCCATGCAGGCGCTGGAAGAACAGACGCGCCGCAACATGGAAATGTTCCAGAACGCCATGCGCATGTTCACCGCCTTCCCGCAAGGCGCGCAGCCCGAGAGCGAGAAGAAGCCCGAAAAGACGGACGACCTTCAGGAGCTGAAGGAACAGATCGCTGCCATGCAGCGCAAGATCGATTCGATGGGGTGAGCGCCCGGTCCGCCCTATGGGCGGATCGAAACGTCCGCTGGACGTTTCGAAGGGCGCGAACGCCGGGACGCTGCCGTAGGCAGCGGGGACCCGGCAGGGCCGTGCCGAGCCAACGGTTTGGCTTTTTGAACGACGAACGCCCGGAGCCATAGCGGAGGGCAGGGACGGACCGCGACGCTGCCGCAGGGAGCGGGGACCCGGCAGGGCCAGCGCCCGACCAAAAGCCGACATCTCCGTAGCGTTTTCCTCCTCAGGCAACGTCGGCGCCTTCGCGTCCGCTCGCGTGAGCAATGGCTCGCCGACCAACCCGGTCGCGAATTCGCAATCAACTTCAACGCAGATCAGTGTATCGCTACATCAGACAAGCGATTCTGCCGACGGAAGCCAACTGGAGAATTTCATGAGCCCGATTACGCTCGCAAAAGCCAACGCAATCATCGAGGCCGCATTCGCAAAGGCCAAGGAAGCCGACCTCAAGCCGCTGTCGGTCGTGGTGCTCGACGCCGGCGGTCATGTGATCGCCTTCCAGAAGCAGGACGGCTCGTCCATGCTGCGTTTCGAGATCGCGTCGGGCAAGGCGTACGGCGCGCTGGCGGTCGGCATGGGCTCGCGGAAGCTAGAACTTCTCGCCAAGGAGCGCCCGCATTTCATGGAAGGCCTGTCGGGCGTGAGCGGCGGCAAGGTGGTACCGGTGCCCGGCGGCGTGCTCGTGCGGTCGGGCGGCCAGATCATCGGTGCCGTCGGCATCACCGGCGATACGTCCGACAATGACGAGCTTGCGGCCATTGCCGGCATCGTGGCGGCTGGCTTCGAAGCTGACGGCGGCTGAGGTGGCTGTCGCCAGCCCTCAACAAACCTTGGAGCGGTGGTCATCCTGACGGATGCCCCTGATCCGCTCCATCTCGTTGCTTCAGCCGCATTTGTGCCACGCCAAGCGATCCCGCTTGGCTGCAGACAAACAAAAAGGACCGGTGCGAGACCGGTCCTTTTTCTGTTCGCTAGACGCGCTTGGAAGCTTCTCAGCTTTCCTTCGGCGTCAGAACCTGGCGGCCGCGATACATGCCGGTCTTCAGGTCGATGTGGTGCGGGCGGCGCATTTCGCCCGAGTTCTTGTCCTCGACATAGGTCGGGGCCTTCAGCGCATCGGCCGAACGGCGCATGCCGCGCTTGGACGGCGAGGTTTTTCGTTTTGGCACAGCCATGGAAGTGCTCCATCCATCGTAAAGACCCCGTCTGCCCTCGTGAAAGGGCCGCACGTCTCGGGCCGGAATCTGAGATAAGTGGCGTGGCTATACACACCTATCCGGCAAAAGGCCAGCGTCACCGATATTTTTTTTCGAGACGCCGCCGGGAAATCTCGCCCGAACTTTGAGAACCCTTGCGGCCAGGCGCTATTCCACGCAGCCGACATAGCCTCCCGCGCGCGAAGCGCGGCGCTGAACGACATTGGCGACACGCTTCAGGCCTGGGCCGGCCTTGGCCGGGTTGCGGTCGATGGGATTGGGCAGGGCCACCGTCAGCAAGGCCGCCTGGCGGGCCGTCAGCTTGCTGGCCGAGACGCCGAAATGGTGCTGGGCCGCCGCCTCGATGCCATAGATGCCCGGCCCCCATTCGGCGATGTTGAGATAGATCTCCATGATCCGCTTCTTGGGCAATACCGCGTCGAAATACACCGCCAGCGGCACTTCCAGCCCCTTGCGGATCATCGAACGGCCCGGCCAGAGGAAGAGATTCTTGACCGTCTGCATGGTGATCGTCGAGGCCCCTCGCGTCGCCTCGCCGGCTAGCGCATCGTCGATGACGCCCTTGAGCTCGCCCCAGTCGATGCCGCGGTGCGAGCAGAACTGCCCATCCTCCGACATGATCACCGAGTGGGCGAGGACAGGGGAAACGTCATCGATCGCAATCCACTGCCGGTCGTAGCCCTGCAGCGACACGATGTCCTTGAGCATCAGGGTCGAAACCGGATGAACGAAGGGAGGCAGATAGAGGAAGGTCAGGACAATCGGCACCAGCGCCAGGCAGACGACAGCCACGACGCCGCGTCGAATCCAAAGACGGGCGTCACCGAGCGACATCGTTCTTCGCCTCGGCGCCATAGTGAGCCCTTGCGCTTCCGGATCGATCATCGGTTCGTCCAAGCCGTCTGCCCCTTGGTCCCCTCTCCCTTCGGCATAATAGCGCTTGGCCGGATGCGCAACGCCTGAGGGGGCAATCCACCTCCTTAAGCCCCATCACAAACGAGTTTTGGCAAGGCCGTGCTTGACCCCGCCCACGTTTGACGTAAACCGTGCCGACCATGATGGCCCCTGACACCATACCTTTCGAAGCCCGTCTCGAAGCTCGCGCGGAACAAGTCGAGGCCCTGTTGCGGCGCCTGCTCGACGACAGGCTGCTGCCCGGCGAGATAGCCCGGCCGCAGCAGCTGTTCTCGGCGATGCGGCACGGCGTTCTCAATGGCGGCAAGCGCCTGCGGCCTTTCCTGGTGCTCGAAAGCGCGGCGCTGTTCGAGGCAGACGCGGAAGCTGCGCTGCGGGTGGCGGCAGCACTCGAATGCGTGCATTGCTATTCGCTGATCCATGACGACCTGCCGGCGATGGACGACGACGATCTGCGCCGCGGCCAGCCGACCGTGCACAAGGCCTTTGACGAGGCCAGCGCCATCCTGGCCGGCGACAGCCTGCTCACCTACGCCTTCGACATCCTTGCCGACACGGCAACCGCTCTGCCCGCCGAGCGCAAACTGGCGCTCGTGCTGGGTCTTGCCCGCGCAGCCGGCCCCGGAGGCATGGCCGGCGGCCAGGCCCTGGACCTTGAAGCAGAACGCAGCTCGCCCGACGAAGCCGGGATCATCAGGTTGCAGGCGATGAAGACCGGCGCGCTGATCCGCTATGCTTGCGAGGCGGGCGCAATCCTGGCCGGGGCTCAGGAAGAGGACCGAGAGAGGCTTGCCGAATTCGGCTCGGCCATCGGCCTTGCCTTCCAGCTTGCCGACGACCTGCTTGATCTTACCGCCGACGCCGAGACCATGGGCAAGGCCACGGGCAAGGACGCCGCGGCGGGCAAGGCCACGCTTGCAGCACTTCACGGCATAGACTGGACGCGCGCCCAGCTTCGCGGCCTGGTCGCACAGGCCCATGCGCTGCTCGAGCCCTATGGCGAGCGCGCCGATCTGCTCAGACAGGCGGCAAGTTTTATCGCCGAGCGGAGCAAGTAGGAGATTCGGCTCCGTAGCCTTAGAGGCTGAACGAATTTTTAATGTAAATCGAGCGTAATCCGACACGGTAAAATTGTACCTTTGTGCTCGGAGTGCTTCTGCGTGCCCGACTATTCCTCGTTTATCCGTTCAGTCCGGGTTCGGTATCTGTCGGGCTTGCTGGTTTTTGCGCTATCCGTTGGAATTATCCTCTACGCGATAAGCGGCACGAACGCCGTCCGCAACGAGATCGACCGCATCAGCGGCGACCTCGCCACCCTGGCGCGTGACCTGCACAACGCCACCGCATTCGCCGAGACGACGACGGGCGCCTGGCGCGAAGATACTCGCGTGGAACTCGGCAACGCGGCCAGCGGCCACGCCACGCGGCTGACGGCGCAGATAGAGGCACTAAGCGATGCGCTGGCCGGGATCCGGCCGGACCTGTCGGCCTCGACCATCGACAATCTCGACGGCGCGTCGGTGAACGGCGACCTGTTCTGGTCGGCTCGTGACATGGTGCGCAACCTTGGGCTGCTCGCCGGCATCAGCAAGATCGACGAGTGGAGCAGTCGCGAAATCCGCAACCAGAACAATCTGTTCGTGCAGCCCATGCTCATCCGCGCCCGCGCCGCGCTCGACCAGGAGCGCGCGCTTGCCGAACGGCGCAGCGACCAGATACTGTCCTATGCAAGCGTGCTGATGATCGCAGTGCTGGCGCTGGTCGCCTTCTGGATCTTCCGGCCGATGGAAAAGGCGATCCGCCGCGCCTTCGCCGAATCCAGACGGGCGCTGATGCAGGCCGAAGCGGCCGACCGCGCCAAGTCGGAATTCTTGGCCAATATGAGCCATGAAATCCGCACCCCGATGAACGGCGTGCTTGGCATGGCCGAGTTGCTGGCCCGCACCGAACTGACGCCCCGTCAGAAGACATTCACCGACGTGATCGTGAAATCCGGCAATGCGCTGCTGACGATCATCAACGACATCCTCGATTTCTCGAAGATCAATGCAGGCCAGCTGACCCTAGATCCGGCGCCCTTCAACATCGCCGAAGCCGTGGAGGACGTCGCCACGCTGATCTCCGCGCGCGTGGCAGAAAAGAATCTCGAGCTGATCGTGCGCATCGATCCGCGCCTGCCGGCGGGCGTCATCGGTGACGTGGGGCGCTTCCGCCAGATCATCACCAATATGCTGGGCAATGCGGTGAAGTTCACCGAGAAAGGCCATGTGCTGATCGACGTGAGCGGCGAAGCTGTCGACAATGTCGTGCAGCTTCGGGTGCGGGTCGAAGATACCGGCATCGGCATCCCCGCCGACAAGCTGCAGACCGTGTTCGAGAAATTCGCGCAGGTCGACGGCTCCTCGACGCGCCGCCATGAAGGCACCGGCCTCGGGCTCGCCATCGCCGCCCGCCTGGTCGATCTGATGGGCGGCAAGATCGGCCTCGAAAGCGAAGTCGGGCGCGGCTCGGTGTTCTGGTTCACAGTGCCGCTGCCGGTCCATGCCTTGACCGACAACAGCGACAATGTGCCGACCGACGTCACCGGCGCGCGCGTGCTCGTCATCGACGACAATCCGGTCAACCGCGAAATCCTGCTCGAACAGCTGCGCAGCTGGGGCTTCGACTGCGCCGCTGCCGAAAGTGGCGCTCTGGGCCTTGCCTTCCTCGACCGTGCTTTCCAGCTCGGCGCGCGGGTGGACTGCGTCATCCTCGACTACCAGATGCCCGGCATGAACGGCGCGGACGTCGCCAAGGCTATGTCGTCGGACAGCCGCCTATCATCCATCCCGGTCGTGTTGCTCACGTCGGTCGATCAGATCGATTTTGGCCGCCTCGTCATCGACTTCGGCATCGCCGCCCATCTCACCAAGCCGGCGCGTTCGGCCGTACTGCTCGGAACCGTCATCGGGGCTATCCAGAAGGCGCGCGTGCAGGCCGGCAAGGCCGCCTTCGTGCGTGAGCCGGCGCAGCCCGCACAGCCGGTCCAGCCGACGATCCAGCGGCAGGAGTTTGCCTCAACCCTGACGCTGCTGCGCGCCGCCGCGCCCGAACGCGAAGCCCCGCATGTGGCCGCGACCGCCACCCCGCTCGATATCCTCGTCGCCGAGGACAATGAGGTGAACCAGCTTGTTTTCGGCCAGATTCTCGACGGACTAGGCTTGAGCTACAAGATCGCCGCTAACGGACGTACGGCTGTGGAGATGTATCGCAGCTTCAAGCCGCGCCTCATGCTGATGGATGTCTCGATGCCCGAGATGAATGGCTATGAGGCGGCCCAGGCCATTCGTCAGATCGAGGCCAAGAACAGCACCCACACCCCGATCATCGGGGTCACGGCGCATGCGCTAAAGGGCGATCGCGAAAAGTGCATCGAGGCCGGCATGGACGACTACCTGCCCAAGCCCGTGTCGCCCGACCGGCTCGGCCGCAAGATCGGCGCGTGGCTGAGCGAGACGACGGAACTGGCGAGGACGGCTTAGGCGCCGGCTCGATCAGCTGCCGGCGCTGACCACCACCGACATGCCCGGCACCAGATCGGCAACGTGATCCTGGTCGGGATCGACCGATATGCGCACCGAAATCCGCTGCGCCACCTTGGTGAAGTTGCCGGTCGCGTTGTCGGGCTTCAGCACGCTGAACTCGGAGCCGGCAGCGGGCGACAGCCGCTCCACATGGCCGCGCATCGTCCTGTTCTCCAGTGCATCGACGGTGAAGGTAACCTGTTGACCGATCGTCAGGCCGTGGATCTGCGTTTCCTTGAAATTGGCGATCACCCAGGCGTCCTTGGGCACGATGGTCATCAGCTGTGTTCCGGCTGATACGTACTGGCCGATGCGAACCGCTACCTCGCCGAGCCGGCCGTCGCGCGGCGCCACGATCCGCGTGTTTTGCAGGTCGATGTCGGCAAGCTTGACGGCGGCCTCGGCGCTGGCGACTGCCGCCTGCAGCGAGCCGCGGTTTACAAGGATCGTTTCCAGCTGCTGGTGCGCAACCTCAAGCGCGGCTTCACCCTGGCTGACCGCGGCGCGAGCCTGATCCAGCGCGGCGCGAGCCTGATCCGAATCGCTCACGGTCGAGACGCCCTTCTTCACCAGCGGCTCGACGCGGTTCCAGTTGGCCTGGGCTCGCTTGAGTGCCGCATTGCTGCTTTCAAGCTGAGCTTCACTGACCTGAATGTTGGCCTTGGCTGACAGCTCTTGCTGGGTCGAGCCGGTGAGTGCCGCTTTCTGGCTGGCAAGCGTTGCCTGCGCCTGCTTGAGCTTCTGCTCGAAAATGCGCTTGTCGAGCTGGACCAGCAGCTGCCCAGCCTTCACCGTCTCATAGTCACTTACCGGAACTTCGGTGACATAGCCGCTGAGCTGGGGGCTGACGATCGTCACGTAGCCGCGCACATAGGCGTTTTCGGTGACCTGTACGCCGCCGGTGAATGGTGGCAGCCGCCAAGCGTAAAGAACCAGGGACAGGCCGGCAATACCCAGAACAACAGCAAGCACGGTGGCGGTGGAACGAATAAACTTGAACATCTTTCAATCTTGGCGGTTCGAATTAAGCGGCCTGCGGAGATTCCTGCGCGGAGCCGGCGGCAGCCGGGGCAAGATGGATCGCAGCCATGTGGATAAGCAGAGCCACGAGGGCGATGAACGAGATGATCGAGATCATCAGGAAAGCGTCGTTGTAGGCCAGCACATTGGCCTCGCGCGTTGCCTGCTGGTTGAGCAGGGCCAGACCCTCGGCGTTGAGCAGGGTCTTGTCGGTGAGAACCTTGCCATAGGCGCCGGTGAGCTGGGCGACGCGCTGGGCAACCATCGGGTCGCCGAGATTGATGTGCTCGACCAGAATGTTGGAATGGTACTTTTCGCGCAGCGTGACGAAGCTGGTGAAGATGGCCGAGCCGAGCAGGCCGCCTATGCTCTGCGTGGTCAGGAACACGATGATGAAGGAGAGGATGTAGTTCGGCCCCTTCTTCAGCGCGTTCATCAGGCCGGCCGCCATCGCGGTGGGCAGGAACAGGGCGCCGGCCATGGCGATCATCGCCTGGCTGAGGTACATCTCTGCCGGCCGCGTGAGGTTGGTGGAGTGGCTGTCCATGTAGGCGCCGACCATCAGCAAAGTGAGCGCGACGGCGTGGATCGTCGGCTCACGCCCCGGCTTCAGGACCAGCGCGCAGGCAAATCCCGCCACGACGGACGAGCCGATGATGATCCAATAGAGCATCGCCATCTGCTGATTTTGCAGCCCGAGCGCCTGGAAGAAGCCGGTCGACACCGAGGATTGCTCGGCAAGCACCAGGCGGAAGGTCAGCAAGGCGGCTGTGAAATGGACGATCTCGGGGCTGGCCAGCCAGCGAATGTCGATGAGCGGCGTCTGGCGGTTGAGTTCGATGACCGCCGCGATGGTCAGGCAGACGATCGAGAACGCCAGCAGCATGCCGAGCCAGGGGGCCTCGGTCCACCAATAAAGGCGTCCCATCACCAGCACCACTGCCGCCGATCCGAAGCCGAAGGCAATGAACAGGTAGCTGACGATGTCGACTTTGGTGATGACCTTGGCGCGCGGCTGCGGCGTCAGCGGAAGCAGGTAGATGGCGCCGAACGCCATCAGCGCGAAGGACAGCTCGAAGGTAAACAGCCCGTGCCAGGGGCCGATATCCAAGAGACCCGGCGAAACCAGCCTCGCTAGAGGGGCGCCGATGGCCGTGTTGGTGAGCGACAGGCAGAGCCCGAAATTGAGCTTCTTGGCCGGCGCAAACGGCTCGAGCATGTAGAGGAACGCCAGCGACGACATGGGCGAAGCGGCCACGCCGCTGAAGAAGCGCACAATGATCGCGCTGTTCAGGTCCGAGACGAAGAAGTGCATCACGCAGACCAGCACGAAGCCGAGAATGCTGAGCTCGGCGAAATTGCGCAGGCCGTATTGGGTGCGAATCCTGATCAGCGCCAATGACATGCTGACATTCGGCGCCATATAGGCCGCCACCAGCCAGGTTGCCTCCATGTTCGTGGCGCCAAGCGAACCCTGGATCTGCGGGATATTCGCCGACAGCATGTTCATGCCGAGGCCTTGCGTCATGGCGAGCAGGAAGGAGGCCGCGATGTAGGCCGCGGCCCGCAGGGGCGGCATCGTCAGAACCGCCGACGGAGACGCTGCGGATGCAGGAGCAGGTTGAGCGGGTTCGGCAGGTTGGGCGGGTGGCGTCTCCGGCTCTGCGGGCGCGTCAGCGGTCGCTGCTATTTGCGCGGACATGTTCATCTTATGCGTTCACGGTCAGGCCGTGCCTGACCCCTCAATGTTCTGCGCCATCCTACGGAGGACATCGAGGGTCACGTCGAGGTCGGCATCGTCGATGCCGGCCAACAGATCGCGTCTGAGTCCGCGCGCCATCTCCATGACGAGATCGGCGGCGGCCTCGCCTGCCGTCGTCATGGCGACTTGCTTGGCTCGCCGATCGGTGTCGACCGCGCGCCGCTCGATCAGGCCCTGCGTTTCCAGGCCATCGATCAGGCGCACGAGAGTCGCGTTCTCGATCTCCAGTTCCTCGGCGAGTTCCTTCTGATTGACGGCCTGGCCATCGGAGATGCGCATCAGGGTGCGCGCCCGGGCCAGGGTCAGCCCGCGTTCGCGAACGCGAGCGTCGAAAAGCGTGCGCATCTTGCGGCTCACCTTGGAGAGTTCGTCAAGAAGCAGCTCACGTGCCGGGATTGCCGTCATTAGGTAGTCGCCATACATGTAGGAAGCTAATTATCTACTCGCTATCTAATACGGAACGGGCCCGATTACAAGCCCGGTCTAGACAGACGTGATCGGAGAAACCGCCCTAGCGGTTGCGCATCACCACGCAAAAGCCGCCGGCGCTATGCAGCTTGCTGCAGATATTGTTAGCATCGGCCCGGTTGTCAGCGCCGATGCGCACGGCATAGACACCCGCCCGCCCCATCGGCGTGCGCACCCGGCTCACCACCGGCTCATAGGACTTCAGCAATGCCGGAAACTGCGACTGCACTCTTTGCCACTGGTTGACTGCCGCGGCGCGGCGGAAATTGCCGGCCACCTGCACACCCCAGGGCTTTATGTTGATGGCGGCCATGGGGATGGTGGCAGAGCGGATCACGGGCAGGAGGCGGCAGGCTTCCCCGAAAGGCTTGCCTGCTTTTAGCGGCGGGAAGCTGCCGGCATAGTCGCGGTTGGTGAAGGTATCTGCAGGCTCGCCCATGATGTCGAGCACGTAGCTTTCCGTCTCGAGCGGCAGGAAACCGCCGAGGGTCAACCAGCGCGAGACGCGGTTCTCGCCGGCATTGTAGGCGGCGGCCGCCAGCCCGAAATTGCCAAAGCTCTGCTTGAGATCGCTCAGATATTTCGCCGATGCGGGAATGGCCTGGTCGATGTCGAAAGGGTCGCCGAGGCCGCGCAGCTTGGCCGTGCCCGGCATGAACTGGGCTATGCCCTGCGCCCCCACAGGGCTTAGCGCATTGGCATCGAACCGGCTTTCCTTCCAGATCAGCCGGGCGAAGAAATTGCGCGGCACGCGGTTGCGGTCGGCTTCCTTCTCGATGAGATCACAGATGCGACCAATCGTGACCGGCAGCGACCGCCCCGGCGGATCGGCTGATGCCACGTCGCTCCAAACCATCGCACAAAGCAGCACTGCCGCTTTGGCGAGTTTGCGCATGGCCTATTCGGCCGCTTGCTTGCCGCTACGGCCGAAGCGCTGCTCGACGTAGTCGGCGACCATCTTCTCAAATTCCTGGGCGATCTGCGGCCCGCGCAGCGTGGTGGCCTTGCGCCCGTCGATGAAGACAGGGGCGGCCGGCGTTTCGCCCGTGCCGGGCAGCGAGATGCCGATATCGGCATGTTTCGACTCGCCCGGCCCATTGACGATGCAGCCCATCACCGCGATCTTCAGTTCCTCGACGCCCGGATATTTCTCGCGCCACACCGGCATGTTCTTGCGGATGTCGGCCTGAATGTTCTGTGCCAGCTCCTGGAAGACGGTCGACGTGGTGCGGCCGCAGCCAGGGCACGCCGCGACGATGGGGATGAACTGCCGAAAACCCATGGTCTGCAGCAGTTCCTGCGCCACCTGCACCTCGCGGGTGCGGTCGCCGCCGGGCTCCGGCGTCAGCGAGATGCGGATCGTGTCGCCAATGCCCTGCTGCAGCAGGATGCCCATGGCCGCCGACGACGCCACAATGCCCTTGGTGCCCATGCCCGCCTCGGTAAGGCCGAGATGCAGCGCATGGTCGGAGCGCGACGCGAGCATGGTGTAGACAGCGATCAGGTCCTGCACCTGGCTGACCTTGGCCGAGAGGATGATCTTGTCGCGCCCAAGGCCGATTTCTTCCGCGAGGTCCGCGGAGATCAGCGCCGACTGCACGATCGCCTCGCGCGTCACTTCCTGCGCGGTCATGGGCGAGCCCTTGGCCTGGTTCTCGTCCATCAGGCTCGTCAGCAGTTCCTGGTCGAGCGAGCCCCAATTGACGCCGATGCGCACCGGCTTGTCGTGCCTTATCGCCATTTCGACGATGTCGGCGAACTGCTTGTCCTTCTTGTCCTTGAAGCCGACATTGCCGGGATTGATGCGGTACTTCGCCAGCGCTTCGGCGCACGCCGGGTGGTCAGCCAAAAGCTTGTGGCCGATATAGTGGAAGTCGCCCACCAGCGGTACGTTGACGCCCAGCCGCTCCAGCCGCTCGCGGATCTTCGGCACTGCGGCCGCGCTCTCGTCACGGTCGACCGTGATGCGCACGATTTCCGAGCCGGCGCGATGGAGTGCTGCGACCTGCGCTACCGTCTGGTCGATATCGGCCGTGTCGGTGTTGGTCATCGACTGGACGACCACCGGGGCATCGCCGCCGACGATCACGCCGCCGACATCCACGCCGACCGATTTGCGGCGGGGGAAGGGAGAGGAAAAGTACCCGGTCATTGCCGGCAGCCTCTTTGCAAAAAAGCGAAAGACATTTGCGCCTGACGTGGAGGACGATGCGGCCGATGTCAATGGCCGCGACGATACACCTGAAACGACTGCGTGTTCATAGCGGCGAAATGTCGACGGAATTGGCCGAGGGACGAAGTTTATCCCCGGTGGCGATTCTGGACGACACCTGCGGCAACCTCGTCCAGTTGTTCCAGCCTTGAGCCCCCGCAACGAAACGCGTTTGCTCGTTCCGATCTGTGAACAATTGCCAGCTGCGATAGCAATTGCGCATGGCAAAAAAGCCTGCGACACTGCCGTCCGAACAGCCTTTGCAGAACGGACGAAGATGAATACCCGGCAGGAACACGGCAGCGGACGGCTCGACGATGCGGCGCGCGCCGGCTGGCTCTATTATGTCGCCGGCAACACCCAGGACCAGATCGCCGGCAAGCTCGGCGTATCGCGCCAAACAGCGCAGCGGCTGGTGTCGCTCGCGGTTTCCGAGGGGCTGATAAGGGTCCGGGTCGATCATCCGATCGCCAACTGCCTCGATCTTGCGGAGCGGTTGCAATCGCGCTTTGCGCTCGATCTCGTCGAAGTCGTACCAAGCGATCCCGATTCGACCTCCACTACAATCGGCATCGCGGAAGCGGCGGCGGCTGAAATCGAGCGGCGGCTGCGCTCGACCGAGCCCATCGTCATGGCCATCGGCACCGGCCGTACGCTGAAGGCGGCGATCGAGCAGCTGCCGCCCATGGAATGCCCGCAGCACAAGGTCGTATCGCTGACCGGCAATATCTCGCCGGACGGCTCCGCCGCCTTCTACAACGTCATCTTCACCGTGGCCGACAGGATCAAGGCGCGCAGCTTCCCCATGCCGCTGCCGGTCATCGCCTCCTCGCCCGAAGAGCGCGAAATGCTGCTCGGCCAGCCGATGATCCAGCAGACGCTGGCGCTGGCGGCACACGCCGATGTGACCTTCGTCGGCATCGGTGACCTTGGGACCAAGGCCCCGCTCTACGAGGACGGTTTTATCACCGAGTCCGAACTCAAGGCGCTACAGAAGGCGGGCGCGGTGGGCGAAATCGTCGGCTGGGCCTTTGATCGCGACGGCCGGATGATCGATGGCATCACCAATGAGCGCGTGGCCTCGGCACCGATCCCCTCGCGTGAAAAATCGCTGGTGATTGCGCTGGCCATGGGCGAGCGCAAGCTGCCCGGCATACAGGCCGCGATCACGCGCCGGCTGGTGAACGGACTGATCACCGACGAGCGCACGGCCGCGGCTTTGCTGGAAACTCGTTAAGCGCCAACACTGCCAGGGTCCGCACAGCTCTGGCGAATTGGCAACTTTTTGGTTGCATATCTGCTGCAAGATTGGCATGTTAAAAGGCAACCAGGAGGTTGCATCATGACCGATCGCATCGAGAAAAGCGTTGAGCTCAAGGCACCCATCGAGCGCGTCTGGACCGCGCTGACCGACCACGACGAGTTCGGCACATGGTTCCGCGTGAAGCTGGATGGCCCATTCGTGCCGGGCGAGATTTCGCGCGGCCACATTACCTATCCAGGCTACGAACATGTGCGCTGGGAAGCCATGGTCACGCGGATGGACGAGCCGCACTATTTCTCCTTCACCTGGCATCCCTATGCCGTCGATCCCGACGTCGACTATTCCGGCGAGACCCCGACGCTGGTCGAATTCAGGCTTGCGCCGACCGGCAGCGGCACGCGGCTGACGGTAACCGAATCGGGCTTCGACGCCCTGCCCCCGCATCGCCGGCCGGATGCGCTGCGCATGAACGACGGCGGTTGGGCCGAGCAAATGAAGAACATAGAGGAATATGTCGCTGCTTGAATCCCGCGGGACCGATCCCGCCCCGATCTTCGCGGCCCTCGGGGATCCGACGCGCCTCTCCCTGCTGACCAGGCTGAGCGACGGGCAAAGCCGCTCGATCGCGAGCCTTTCGGCCGACACGCAACTGACCCGGCAGGCCGTAACAAAGCATCTGCATGTGCTCGAAAATGCCGGCCTGGTGAAGTCCAGCCGAACCGGCCGCGAAAGCCGCTTTGCGTTCCAGCCGGAAGCCGTTGCCGAGGCAAAGGCTTATCTCGACAGCGTTTCCCGGCAGTGGGACGACGCGCTGTCGCGACTGCGCGCCTTGGTCGAACGCTAACCGGCCGAGTTTGCCCGGCCGGTTAGAAATTGTCCGAATTATCCGCGGATAAAGGCCAGCAAGTCGGCGCTGATCTCGTCCTTCAGCGTGGTGCACATGCCATGCGGGGCGCCCTTATAGACCTTCAATTCGGCTCCCTTGACGATTTTGGCCGACAGAGCCCCGGCGTCAGCGAAGGGAACGATCTGGTCGTCGTCGCCGTGCATGATCAGCGTCGGCACATCGAACTTCTTGAGGTCTTCCGTCATGTCGGTTTCGGAGAAGGCTTTTACGCAGAAATAGCTCGCCGGCATTCCCGCCATCATGCCCTGCAGCCAGAAGGACTCGCGGACGCCTTCCGACACTTTCGCGCCGGGCCGGTTGTAGCCGTAGAACGGCATGGAAAGGTCCTTCCAGAATTGCGACCGGTCGGCCAGGACATTGGCGCGGATCTGGTTGAAGACTTCGATCGGCGTGCCGCCGGGGTTCTTGTCCGACTTGACCATCACCGGCGGAACCGCGCCGATCAGCACCGCCTTGGCGACGCGCTTGGTGCCGTGCCGGCCGATATAGCGAGCAACCTCGCCGCCCCCGGTGGAATGGCCGACATGCACGGCGTCCTTGAGATCGAGCGCCTCGACCAGGGCCGCGAGATCGTCGGCATAGGTATCCATGTCGTTGCCCTGCCAGGGCTGGCTGGAGCGGCCGTGGCCGCGCCGGTCATGCGCGATGCAGCGATAGCCGTGCTGGGCGAGATAGAACATCTGGTCTTCAAAGGCGTCTGCGGAAAGTGGCCAGCCATGGCTGAACACCACCGGCTGTCCGCTGCCCCAGTCGTTGTAATAGATATTCGTGCCGTCCTTGGTCGTGAACATGCTCATCTGGCGAACTCCCTGGTTGAAGTTTGATCGATGAAGCAGCCGCGCTATCCCCTTGCGGGGCCCCAAACAGCCGCAACGCACAGCCCCGCCTCTGAGGTTGTGCGTTGCGGCCTGAAATAGCGCTCGGAATCACGGACAGAAGGCGCGCACGCGAAAAATCAGGGGCCGGAGATGCTCATTCGCGTCGGCCCGCCGGATCGTTTCCGTCCAGATAGCCGATGTCGCGCTGGAGATGGCGGGACAGCGTCCGGACATCGAGACAGGGCCGCCGCGGGGAAAGCAGCCATGCAAACCACGCGCGCCGACGAGAAAGCCCGTCACGGCTGGAGGTAGACGCAAGCCAAGCATAAGCCATCGCACTCAATCGGCCTCTCTCGGAGAGAACCGCTCCCGATTTATGGATTGGCCTTCTATTTGCGGGCGAAAAGCTTTATTTTCCAATCGAACGTCGATTGGCATGCATAAGGCCTATTAATCCATCATGACCCTGCCCTTGCCGCCCCTGCCCGCCGTCCGCGCCTTCGAGGCGGCCGCCCGCCATGGCAGCTTCACGAAGGCGGCAGAGGAGCTCGGCATGACGCAGGCGGCCGTCAGCTACCAGATCAAGGTTTTGGAAGAACGCGTCGGAGCGCCGCTGTTTCTGCGCAAGCCGCGCCAGGTCACGCTTACCGAAGTAGGCCAGCGCTTGGCGCCGGCCTTTACCGAGGCCTTTTCGCTGATCGGCGAGGCCTATGCCCAGGCCCGCTCGGGCGCCGAGGGCGTCTTGTGCGTCAGCACCATCCTGACCTTCGCCTCCAGCTGGCTGGCGCGCAACCTTGGTGCGTTCCAGGTGCAGCACCCTTCGCTTGCGGTGCGGGTCGACACGTCGAGCCGCCTGATCGACTTTGCCCGCGAGGATGTCGATGTCGCAATCCGGTCCGGCAGCGGCGACTGGCCCGGCCTTGCCAAGCATTTCCTTTTCAAGGCCGAATTCAGCCCGATGCTGAGCTCCAAGCTTGCCGCGAGCATCGGCGGGGTGAAGGCGCCGGCCGATCTTCTGCGGTTGCCGATCCTCGACCCCGGCGATCCCTGGTGGCGGGAGTGGTTCACCGCTGCGGGCGTGCCGACCGACGCGCTGGCCGCCCGACCGCGCAGCAGCATGGGCGCCCAGGCCTATGAAGCCAACGCCGCCATGGCCGGACATGGCGTGGCTATCCTCACCGGCGCATTGTTCCCGAGCGAGCTCGCAGACGGGCGCCTGATCCAGCCATTCGATCTCGTTGCCAATGACGGCAATTCCTATTGGCTGGTCTATCCCGAGGCACGGCGCAACGTGCCCAAGATCCGCGCCTTCCGCGACTGGCTGCTCGCGGCCTTCGCCGCCTCGCTCGGCCCGCAGGGCGCATAATCCCTCGCTTACGCCTTTTGTCGGAGTGCCGGCTGCGCAACGAAATGCCGGCGCCAAGCGTTTCCATGCCGGGACGGCTGTGGCGCGCGCCGCGCTGCAACATGGTTTGCAGCTTGACATAATTCTGACTGAATGAATAATTGCTCACAGCCAAGGCAAATGCTCATCTTGGTTTTGGGAGGAATTTGATGAAACTGACCACGCTCCTTATCGGGCTGTGCTCGGCGAGCGCGCTCGCCTTCGCCGCGCATGCCGAAACGCTGACCATCGCCACCGTCAACAATGGCGACATGATCCGCATGCAGAAGCTGACGGACGATTTCACCGCCAAAAATCCGGACATCCAGCTGCAGTGGGTCACGCTCGAGGAAAACGTGCTGCGCGAGCGCGTGACCACCGACATCGCCACGAAGGGCGGCCAGTACGACGTGATGACCATCGGCAACTACGAAGTGCCGATCTGGGCCAAGCAGGGCTGGCTTCTGGAACTCAACAATCTCGGCGCCGACTATGATGTCGACGACCTGCTGCCGGCGATCCGCGGCGGCCTGTCCCTGGACGGCAAGCTCTTTGCGGCGCCCTTCTATGGCGAATCCGCCATGATCATGTATCGCACCGACCTGTTCGAGAAGGCCGGGCTGAAGATGCCGGAAAAGCCGACCTGGGAGTTCATCGGCGAAGCCGCACGCAAGATCACCGACCGCAATGCCGGCATCAGCGGCATCTGCCTGCGCGGCAAGGCCGGCTGGGGCGAAAACATGGCCTTCCTGACCGCCATGGACAATTCGTTCGGCGGGCGTTGGTTCGACGAGAAGTGGCAACCGCAGTTCGACCAGCCGGAATGGAAGAACACGCTGCAGTCCTATGCCGAGCTGTTGAAGGATGCCGGCCCCTCCGGCGCCTCGTCCAACGGCTTCAACGAGAACCTGACGCTGTTCCAGCAGGGCAAGTGCGGCATGTGGATCGACGCCACCGTCGCGGCCTCCTTTGTTTCCAATCCGAAGGACTCGACCGTCGCCGACAAGGTCGGCTACGCGATCTTCCCGAACAAGGAAGGCATCAACAACCACGGCAACTGGCTGTGGTCGTGGAACCTCGGCGTGCCGGCAGGCAGCCAGAAGGCGGAAGCGGCGCAGAAGTTCATCGCCTGGGCGACCAGCAAGCACTACACCGAACTGGTGGCCGAGAAGGAGGGCTGGGCCAACGTTCCGCCCGGCACCCGCACCTCGCTCTACAAGAACGAGAACTATGAGAAGGCCGCGCCCTTCGCCGCCCCGACGCTCGAGGCGATGAATGCGGCCGACATCACCAAGCCTTCGGTGAAGCCGGTGCCCTATACGGGCGGCCAGTTCGTGGCGATCCCTGAATTCCAGGGCCTCGGCACCACGGTCGGCCAGCTGTTCTCGGCGGTGGTCGCAGGCCAGATGTCGGTCGATGACGCGCTCGCCCAGGCCCAGCAGGTCTCGGTGCGCGAGATGACCCGCGCCGGCTACATCAAGTAATTCCTCCCGCCTCGGCCGCCTGATCCCCTTCGGGCGGCCGCCTTTTCCGCAGGCCGACTGCGTTCGGCACGGAGACAACCATGGCAACCCGACAGACCCGATCGCTGGCCCGCCTGATGTTGGCGCCCTCGGTCGTCCTGCTTCTCATCTGGATGATCGTGCCGCTGGCGATGACGCTGTGGTACTCGTTCCAGAACTACAATCTCCTGAATCCGGTCATGCGCAGCTTTGCCGGCTTCGACAACTATCGCTATTTCTACACCGACCCCGCCTTCTTCGAATCGATCGCCAACACGCTGGCCATCGTGGTGGGCGTTCTGCTGATCACGGTCATTGGCGGCATCCTGCTGGCGCTGCTGCTCGACCAACCGATCTTCGGCCAGGGCATCGTGCGCATCCTGGTCATCTCGCCCTTCTTCGTCATGCCGCCGGTCGCCGCGCTGATCTGGAAAAACATGATCATGCACCCCGGCTATGGCGTGCTGGCCGATGTCGCCAGATCGCTCGGGCTGCAGCCGGTCGACTGGTTCGCGCAATATCCGCTGCTGTCGATCGTCATCATAGTCTCCTGGCAGTGGCTGCCCTTCGCGACGCTCATCCTGCTCACCGCGCTACAATCCCTCGACGAGGAGCAGAAGGAGGCGGCCGAGATGGACGGCGCCAATTTCTTCAACCGCTTCCGCTATTTGACACTGCCGCATCTGGCGCGCGCGATCACGGTGGTGATCCTGATCCAGACCATCTTCCTGCTCGCAGTCTATGCGGAGATCCTCGTCACCACCAATGGCGGGCCGGGCTATGCCACGACCAACCTCGCCTTCCTCATCTACCGCACCGCGCTCTTGTCCTACGACATCGGCGGGGCGTCGGCGGGTGGCGTCATCGCCGTGGTGCTGGCAAACATCGTCGCCATCTTCCTGATGCGCGCCGTCGGCAGAAACCTGGAGCGGTAGGAGGCGATCATGGCGCGCGCAATCTCGACCCGTAGGAAGACCGTGACGACCGTGGTGGCCTGGCTGGTCGCCCTGATCATCTTCTTCCCGATCCTCTACACCATCATCACCTCTTTCAAGACCGAGCCGGAGGCGATTGCCGGCATCAGCCTCATTCCGTCGGGCACGTTCGAAAACTATATCGAGGTGCAGGCGCAACGCGACTATTTCAGGCCGTTCCTCAACTCGGTGGTGATCTCGCTCGGCTCGACGCTGATCGCGCTTCTGATCTCGGTTCCGGCCGCCTGGTCGATGGCTTTTTCGCCAGCGCGGCGCACCAAGGACATCCTGATGTGGATGCTCTCCACCAAGATGATGCCGGCCGTCGGCGTGCTGGTGCCGATGTATCTCATCTTCCGCGACACCGGCCTGCTCGACACCAGAACCGGCCTCACCATCGTGCTTACGCTGGTGAACCTGCCGATCGTGGTGTGGATGCTCTACACCTATTTCCGCGAGATTCCGGGCGAGATCCTGGAAGCCGCGCGCATGGACGGCGCCTCCACGCTGAAGGAGATCGTCTATGTGCTGACGCCGATGGCGGTGCCGGGCATCGCCTCCACCATGCTTTTGAACATCATTCTGGCCTGGAACGAGTCCTTCTGGACGATCCGGCTCTCGGCGGCCAATGCCGCGCCGCTTACGGCCTTCATCGCCTCGTTTTCGAGCCCGCAGGGGCTGTTCTGGGCAAAACTGTCCGCCGCTTCCACGCTCGCCATCGCGCCGATCCTGATCATGGGCTGGTTCAGCCAGAAGCAGCTCGTGCGCGGCCTTACTTTCGGGGCGGTGAAATGATGCGCGGCGCGACCGATGTATAGGGGGAGTAAGACCATGGGCACCATCAAGCTCGAAAACGTGACAAAGTCCTTCGGCGCCACGGTCATCATCCCCAAGGTGGACCTGGAGATCGAGGACGGGGAATTCGTGGTCTTCGTTGGCCCGTCGGGGTCGGGCAAGTCGACGCTGCTGCGTCTAATCGCCGGGCTGGAGGACGTGAGCGGCGGCAACATCGCCATCGACGGGCGCGACGTGACGCGCGTGGCGCCGGCCAAGCGCGGGCTTGCGATGGTGTTCCAGTCCTATGCACTCTATCCGCATATGAGCGTCTACAACAACATCGCCTTCCCGCTGAAGATGGCGGGCGAAGGCAAGGAGACGATCGACAAGAAGGTGCGGGAAGCCGCTCGCGTGCTGAACCTCGCCGCCTATCTCGAGCGTCGGCCCGGCCAGCTTTCCGGCGGCCAGCGCCAGCGCGTCGCCATTGGTCGCGCCATCGTGCGCCAGCCCACCGCCTTCCTGTTCGACGAGCCGCTTTCCAATCTCGACGCGGCCCTGCGCGGCACGATGCGGCTGGAGATCAGCGAGCTGCATCATCAGCTGAAGACGACGATGATCTATGTGACCCACGACCAGGTCGAGGCGATGACGCTGGCCGACAAGATCGTGGTGCTGAACGGCGGCAATGTCGAGCAGATCGGCTCTCCGCTCGAACTCTACCGCAAGCCCGCCAACCTGTTCGTGGCCGGCTTCATCGGCTCGCCGCGAATGAACCTGATCGAGGGGGCAGCAGCCGACGCCAAGGCGGCAAAGACCATCGGCGTGCGCCCGGAGCACATAGTCGTTTCGAAGACGGCCGGCGACTGGAAGGGAACGGTGGGCGTTGCCGAGCATTTGGGCTCCGACACGTTCCTGCATGTCCAAGCCGACGGCATTGGCCCCGTGACGGTGCGTGCCGACGGCGAGGTCGGCCTTGACCATGGCGAGACCGTCTACCTCACCCCCGATCAAACCAAGCTGCACCGTTTCGGTGCCGACGGGAGAGCACTTTGACTGAGAGACTAAAGGGCAAATCGGCCCTCATCACCGGCGCCGCACGCGGCATCGGCCGGGCGTTTGCCGAGGCCTATGTTCGCGAGGGCGCGACGGTCGCCATTGGCGACATCAATTTCGAGGCGGCGAAGAAGACCGCCGCCGAGATCGGGCCGGCGGCTTATGCGGTTCCGCTCGACGTGACCGATCAGGCCTCCATCGACGCCGCCATCAGCGCGGTCGAGGAGAAGAGCGGCGGCATCGACATACTCATCAACAATGCCGCGCTGTTCGACCTCGCCCCCATCATCGAGATCACCCGCGAAAGCTACGACAAGCTCTTTTCCATCAATGTCGCGGGCACTCTGTTCACGCTGCAGGCGGCAGCGCGCTCGATGATCAAGCGCGGCAAGGGCGGCAAGATCATCAACATGGCAAGCCAGGCCGGCCGGCGCGGCGAACCGCTGGTGGCCATCTATTGCGCCACAAAGGCCGCCGTCATCAGCCTTACCCAGTCGGCGGGACTGAACCTCATCAAGCACGGCATCAATGTGAACGCCATCGCGCCCGGCGTGGTGGACGGCGAGCACTGGGACGGCGTCGATGCGCTGTTCGCGAAATACGAGAATCGGCCGATCGGCGAGAAGAAACGGCTGGTCGGCCAGGAAGTGCCGTTTGGCCGCATGGGCCGGGCCGAGGACCTGACCGGCATGGCGATTTTACTCGCTACGCCCGAGGCCGATTACATCGTCGCCCAGACCTACAATGTCGACGGCGGCAACTGGATGAGCTGAGGGCTGCGGTCCACCATGCCGGCCGCGCAAGCGCCCGCCGGCCCACGCATCCGCAAGGAATGAGTTCCCATGAGTGTCAAACTGTCCCTCGCCAATCTCGACAAGCTGCCCGAGAGGGTTGCGCGCCCCAACTATCGCCAGGCCGACCTGAAACCCGGCATCGTGCATTTCGGCGTCGGCAATTTCCATCGCGCGCATCAGGCGGTCTATCTGGACGACCTGTTCGATGCTGGGCTCGACCACGATTGGGCCATCGTCGGCGCGGGCGTACTGCCGGCAGATGCCGCCGCCCGCGAAAAGCTGAAGGCGCAGGACTGGCTGACCACGGTGGTCGAGCAGGACAGCGGCCATGTGGCGGCGCGCGTGACATCGGCGATGATCGACTATCTCGTGCCCGGCGATGTCGAGGCGATCGTTGCGCGGCTCGCCGAACCAAAAATCCGCATAGTCTCGATGACCATCACCGAGGGCGGCTATTTCATCGATCCGGCATCCGGAAAGTTTAATCCGGAGAGCCCCGAGATCGTCGCGGACGCGAAGAACCCGTCAGCGCCGAAGACGGTCTTCGGTCTGGTGCTCGCCGGGCTCGCCCGCCGGCGGGCGGTCGGCACGCCGCCGTTTACGGTCATGTCCTGCGACAACATCCCCCACAATGGCCGCGTCACCGCAGATGCCGTCATCGGGTTGGCAAGACTGTTCGATCCCGAGCTGGCCGAGTGGGTGCAGCACAACGTGGCGTTTCCGAACGGCATGGTCGACCGCATCACCCCCGCCACCACCGAGCGCGAGAAAAAATTCCTCACCGAAGAATTCGGCATCGAGGACGCCTGGCCTGTGTTCTGCGAGCCGTTCCGGCAGTGGGTGCTGGAGGATCGTTTTCCCGCTGGACGGCCAGCGCTCGAAAAAGTCGGCGTGACCTTCGTCAACGATGTCTCACCCTTCGAGCAGATGAAGATCCGCATCCTCAATGGCGGCCACGCGGTGATCGCCTATCCGGCAGGGCTGATGAACATCCATTTCGTCCATGAGGCGATGCAGGAGCCGCTGATCGCGGCGTTCCTGAAGAAGCTGGAACATGACGAAATCATCCCCACCGTGCCGCCCGTGCCCGGCGTGGCGATCGAAGACTATTTCACACTGATCCAGCAGCGCTTTTCCAATCCGAAGATCGGCGACACGGTGCGCCGGCTCTGCCTCGACGGCTCCAATCGCCAGCCCAAATTCATCATCCCGACGATTGCCGACCGCCTGAAGGCGGGCAAGGGCATCGCGGGCCTTGCGCTCGAATCCGCACTCTGGTGCCGCTATTGCCATGGCACCACCGATTCCGGCGCCGTGATCGAGCCCAACGACCCGAATTGGGACCGCTTGCAGGCCACCGCTCACGCCGCCAAGGACGACCCGTCCGCCTGGCTTGCCATGGAAGACATCTATGGCGAGGTCGGCCGCAGCTCGCTTTTTGCCGCAGCCTTTGCGGGCCACCTCAATACGCTGTGGCAGATCGGCGCCCGCGAAACGCTGAGGCGCTTTTTGGGCTGACACGCGGCAGCCTTCCGAAGATCGATCTTCGGGACGCCTTGGGGGTGCGTTTTAGATCGTCCGGCCGTCCGCTCCAAAGCGATAGGTCTTTTCCGGATGCGGCGTGGCATAAAGCGTCGCGCCCGGCTCGGCGTCGTAGACGCCGAAGATGCGGGCGGTCAGCAAGCCTGCCTGTTCTGTGTCGAGATAGAGATTGGTGTCGGCGCCGAGATGTTCCGCGTGCACCACCGTCCCTTTCCAGGTGCCGGATTTGGCATCCACGGTCAGATGCTCGGGCCGTACGCCGACCGTCTTAGCCTTGCTTTCATTCAGCCGCGCGCCCTCGATGAAATTCATCTTGGGCGAGCCGATGAAGCCGGCAACGAACTCATTAGCCGGTGAATTGTAGAGCTCCATCGGCCTGCCGATCTGCTCGATGCGGCCGCCATTCAGCACCACGATCTTGTCGGCCAGCGTCATCGCCTCGACCTGGTCGTGCGTGACATAAATCATCGTGGCCGACAGGCGCCGATGCAGTTGCGCGATCTCCAGCCGCGTGTTGACGCGCAGCGCGGCGTCGAGGTTGGAAAGCGGCTCGTCGAACAGGAAGAGCTTTGGCTCGCGCACCACCGCGCGACCGATGGCGACGCGCTGGCGCTGGCCGCCCGACAGTTCGGCCGGCCGGCGCTCCAGATAGGGATCGAGCGACAGCATGGTGGAGGCTGTCGTCACGCGCCGCGCGATCTCGTCCGACGGCGTCTTCGCCTGCTTGAGACCCAGGCTCATATTGTTGCGCACAGTGAGGTGCGGGTAGAGCGCGTAAGTCTGGAACACCATGGCAATGCCGCGATCGGCCGGCGGCACGGCATCGACCTTGCGGCCGTCGATCAGCACATTGCCCGAGGTCGCGTCCTCCAGCCCCGCAATGACGCGCAGCAGCGTGGACTTGCCGCAGCCCGAGGGGCCAACGAAGACGACGAATTCGCCGTCCTCGACCTCGAGGTCGATACCTTTCAGCACCTCGACATTGCCGAAGGACTTTTTGACGTTCTCGATTTTCAGCGAGCCCATGCGCTACTCCCGATAGAAAAGACCGCTCTTTCGCGCATCACAGCCGCACCGCCTTGCCGGTGCGCACGCTTTCGTCCGCGGCGAGGCACACGGCCAGCGATTTTACAGCGTCGCTCATGTGGCGGGTGAGGTCGATGTCCTCGCGGATGGCCTTGAGCAAGAAGGCCTGCTCCAGCTCGCACAGCTCCTGATGGCCCGGCTCGCCGGTCATGGAGAGGTTTTCGTCCGGAGCCGCAAAGCGGCCGTCCGGTCCGGTTGCAGCGCGATGCAGGCGGATCATATTAGTCTTGGTGTGGGCGTCGACGTCGTCCGACTTTGCCCTCTCGTCCATGACGATGGAGACACAGCCATTGGGCGAGATCACGTCCTTCACGAAGAAGGCGGTTTCCGACATCATCGGGCCCCAGCCGGCCTCATACCAGCCGACCGAGCCATCCTCGAACAGCACCTGAAGGTGGCCGTAATTGTACATGTCGGGCGCGACCTCGTCTGACAGGCGCAGGCCCATGCCGCGCACCTCGACCGGCTTGGCGTCGGTGATCTGGCACATGACGTCGAGGTAGTGCACGCCACAGTCGACGATCGGCGAGGTCGTCTTCATCAGTTGCTTGTGCGTCTCCCAGGTGTGACCGCTCGACTGCTGATTGAGGTTCATGCGGAACACATAAGGCCCGCCAAGATCGCGCGCTTCCGCGATCAGGCGCACCCAGGACGGGTGGTGGCGCAGGATGTAGCCTATGACCAGCTTGCGGCCATTGGCCTTGGCGGCTGCAACGACGCGCTCGGCGTCGGCAACGGTGGTTGCCAGCGGCTTTTCCACGAAGACGTGGCAGCCGGCCTCGAGTGCTGCGACCGCATAGTCGGCGTGGCTGTCGGAATAGGTGTTGATCGAGGCGACATCCGGCTTCAGCTCGGCCAGCGCCTCCTTGAAGGACGGGCGGATTTCGTAGCCGGACATTTCCGGCGACAGTTCCACCTGCGAGCGATTGACCAGCGAGGCGATCTCGAAGCCCGGGTTGCGGTGATAGGCCAGCGCATGGCTGCGCCCCATATTGCCGAGGCCGGCGACGAGAACGCGCAGGGGTTTTTCGTTGTTTCCACTCACTTGACGGCTCCGGAAGTAATGCCGCGGATCAATTGCCGCGAGAAGATCACATAAAGGATGAGCACGGGCAGGATGGCCAGCGACAGGGCCGCCAGCACGGCGTTCCAGTTGGTGACATACTGGCCGATGAAGAGCTGCGCGCCGAGCGTGATTGTCTTGGTCGACTCGGATGGCGCCAGGATCAGCGGGAACCAGAGGTCGTTCCAGATCGGGATCATGGTGAACACCGCCACCGTCGCCATGGCCGGCCGTACCAGCGGCAGCACGAGGCGGAAGAAGATGCGGTATTCGGAAAGCCCGTCGATGCGGCCGGCATCCTTCAGGTCGTCGGAAACCTGCTTCATGAATTCCGACAGGATGAAGATGCAGAGCGGCAGGCCTTGCGCCGTATAGACCAGGATCAGCGCCGTCAGCGTATTGACCAGGCCGCTCGCCACCATCAGCTGCAGGATCGCGACCGTGCCGAGGCGGATCGGGATCATGATGCCCAGCGCCAGATAGAGCCCCATCAGCGTGTTGCCCTTGAAGCGGTATTCGGCCAGCGCGAAGGCCGCCATGGCGCCGAACAGCAGCACCAAAAACAGCGAGCCAACGGTGACGATAAAACTGTTCTGGAAATAGAGCAGGAAGTCGCCCTGCCCGAGCACGGTCTGGTAGCCGATCAGGTCGAACGTCTCGGCGGTGGGCGGTGCCAGCGGGGTGCGGAAGATCGCGTTGCGCGACTTGAACGAGTTGATGACGATCACCACCACCGGGGCCAGCGCGATGACCGTGTAAAGAAGCAGGATCGCGTGGGCCGCAATGGTGCGCGGGAGTGAATTTGTCGCCTTGGCCATCGCGCGCCTCAGAACTGGTAGCGACGCAGGCGCGTCTGGATGGCGAAGAGATAGAGGCACACGCCGGCGAGGATGATGAAGAACATCATCGAGGCGATGGTCGAGCCCATATAGGGATCGCCCGTCTGCAGCTGGAAGCCGAAGAAAGTGCGGTAGAGGAAGGTGCCGAGAATGTCGGTCGAATAGTTCGGCCCCGCAAGCGCGCCTTGCGCCGAATAGATCAGGTCGAAGGCGTTGAAATTACCCACGAAGGTCAGCACCGAAATGATGCCGATGGAGGGCAGGATCAGCGGCAGCTTGATCTTCCAGAATTGCGCCATGCCGGTGATGCCGTCGCATTCGGCGGCCTCGATCACCTCGTCGGGGATCGACAGCAGTGCTGCATAGATCAGCATCATCGGAATGCCGATGAACTGCCACACCGAGATCAGGCCGAGCGTGGTCAGCGCATATTGCTCCTTGCCCAGCCACGGCACGAACAGGCTCTTCAGCCCGATGAGGTCGAGCAGATTGGGCGCCACGCCCCAGAGCGGCGACAGGATCAGCTTCCAGGTGAAGCCGACGATGACGAAGGACAGGATGGTCGGGATGAAGATCGCGGTGCGGTAGAAGGGCGAAAAGCGCAGCTTGGGGCTAGAAAGCAATGCGGCAAGTAGAATGCCGATCGGGTTCTGCACCAGCATGTGGATGATGAAGAACCAGACATTGTTGCCCAGCGCATTCCAGAAGCTGGCCGACCAGCGCGGATCGAGGAAGAGCTGGCGGAAATTGGCAAGTCCGGCAAAGACGCGCGACTGGCCGTCAGCTGTGAACAGCGAAAGCTGCAGCGTGCCGAACAGCGGCAGGATCATGATCGCCGTATAGACGAGGATGGCCGGCGCAAGGAAAACGGCGATGTGCCAGCGTCGCCGTTTGCGTTCAGTTTCTTCCGCCATGCGCTGTCTTGTCCCCGGATAAAGGAACCGGGCCGCCGATGGCGGCCCGGCATATGCATGCTATGCGTTTACTTTGCCGGCTTGTACCAGCTCTCGAGGCCTTCCTGCAGCTTCTTGGCCGCAGCTTCGGGCGTCGAGGTGCCGTTGATCACATTGGCCGACTCGACCCAGGTCTCGTTCTCCAGGTTCGGCGTGCCGCGCGACAGGATCTGGTAGGTCGAGCGGATGGTCGGCTTGCACTTCTCGCGCCAGGAGACGAACTCCTGCGCCAGCGGATCTTCCATCTTCACCGCAGCCGAGTTCAGGCTGAAGAAGCCCGGCAGGGCGTTGGCGTAGATGGTGGCGAATTCCGGCGAGGCGACCCAGGACAGGAAGGTCTTGGCCGCATCGGCGTTCTTGCTCTTGGCGTTGAGGCCGATGCCGATGTCGTTGTGGTCGGAGATGTAGCAGGTGTCGCCGGCGTTCTTAACCGGCGGCGGGAAGGCGCCCATCTTGAACTGGGCCTGGGTGTTGAACACCGAGATTTCCCACGAACCGGCCGGATAGATGGCAGCGCGGCCGAGCGTGAACAGGTTCTGGCTGTCCGGATAGCTCTGCGCCTCGAAACCGTCGCCGAGGTAATCCTTCCACTTGGCGAGCGTGGCGAAGGGCTCGACCCACTGCGCGTCGGTCAGCTTCTGCTCGCCCTTGATGAGAGCCAGGCGGCCTTCCTCGCCGTGCCAGTAGGTCGGGCCGATGTTCTGGTAGCCCATGGTTGCGGCTTCCCAGAGGTCCTTGGTGCCCATGGCCATCGGGACGTAGGTGCCGTCGGCCTTGATCTTGTCGAGAGCGGCAAAGAACTCGGCTTCGGTGGCCGGCGGCGTGATGCCGAGCTTGTCGAAGGCTTCCTTGTTGTAGATGAAGCCGTGGATCACCGAAGCCATCGGCACGCAGAAGCTGGCCTTGCCGTCGTCGGTGGTCCAGGCGGACTTGGCGACGTCGGAGAAGTTCTCCATGCCGGCCAGGCTGGTCAGGTCGGCCAGATGACCCTTGTTGTAGAGCTCCAGCGAGGCATCGAACGGACGGCAGGTGATGAGGTCGCCGGCGGAGCCCGCATCGAGCTTGGCGTTCAGCGCTGCGTTGTACTCGGTCGGCGCGGAAGGCGAGAACACGACCTTGATGCCGGGATTCTTGGCCTCGAAGGCCGGGATCAGCTTTTCCTGCCAGATGGAGAGGTCGTCGTTGCGCCAGCTTTCGATGGTCAGCGTGGTGTCGGCAAGGGCCATGCCCGCCGAGCCGAGGATGCTGGATGCCATCAGAAGCGCAGTCAGTGCCTGGGTCTTCATGTCGTTTCTCCCTGTTGAACCGTTCAGGCTCGATTGTGCTGAGAGTTCAGGCTTCCGCCCGCTGCTCCCCTCGGATTTCCGAAGCCGCGCGCCGGAAGCTCCCCCGCGGCGTCGGACAATTCGGCTCCAGCCGCCCGCATGCGGACGGCTGCTTTTCGATCACTGCAAAAGGATGAAACATGACCGAGCAGGACTGCGCTTCCCGTAAGTAGAGATGTGAGCGCGCAGCTTCGGCCATTGAAATCCCCCCTTTGCTTGTGACGATACCAAAAAAATACCACTTGTCCACCCGCGTTAACGAATTTGTCGCAACACATCTCCAAAACTCGTTAAAATGCTTGGTATTCAACAGATCTTCGCCCGGAACTCACCTTGGGAAAATTAACCCCTTGGCTATTGGTATTTTATTGGTATCATTGCTCGCGAGGAGATTTCAGTCGTGGATCTGGTGCTTGGGATAGATGGCGGCGGCACGAGCTGCAGGGCCGCATTGGCGACTGCGTCCGGCGTCGTCCTCGGCCGCGGCAAGAGCGGTCCGGCCAACATCATGACCGACCTTCAGGGTGCGCGTCACAACATCGTCGACGCAGCGCGACTGGCCTTCGTCGACGCCGGCCGCGACCCGGCCCTCATCCCTGAGACAGACGCGGTGCTGGGCCTAGCCGGCACCAATGTCGGCGGCTACAAGCAGCAGCTTCTCGACATCTTGCCCTTCCGTCGCAGCCTCGTCGAAAGCGATGCGCTGATTGCGCTTAACGGCGCACTCGGCGACCATGACGGCGCCATCGCCATCATCGGCACCGGCTCGATTTTCATGTCGCGCAAGGGCAAGGCCATGCAGACCATCGGCGGCTGGGGCTTCATGGTCGGCGATCTCGGCGGCGGCGCGCGCATCGGCCGCGACCTGCTGCAGGAAACCCTGCTCGCCCATGACGACATCCACCCCGCCTCGGCCCTGACGCAGGCCGTTCTGGAGCACTTCGAAGGCGACCCGCGCGAGATCGTCAAATTCGCGGCCGCCTCAAAGCCGGCCGATTTCGGCACTTTTGCGCCGATGGTGTTCGAGTATGTCGCACAGGGCGACGCGGTGGCTGCCAAGGTGTTGGCCCGGGCGGTGGCGGACATCGAGGAAGCGCTGGATGCGCTAAAGCTCTCGCCAGATCAGTGGCTCTGCCTGCTGGGCGGCCTGGCTGCCCTGATTGGCCCGCATCTGTCGGCAAGATACCAGCCGATGCTGCACGCGCCGGAACAGGACGCGCTGGGCGGTGCGGTCGCCATGGCGGCCAAGCTGTTCGGCACTGCGGGAGTGCCGGCGCATGTCTGAGGCGGCCGAAAGCATCTTCTCGCTCGTCAAGGCGTCGGAGGGCGGCGCACCGCTCTACCTGCAGCTCAAGAAGAACATCGAGGATGCGGTTCAGCGCGGCGTTATCGGGCCAGGCGATGCGCTGCCCTCGGAACGCGACATCGCGATCAAGGCCGACATTTCGCGGGTGACCGTGCGCAAGGCGGTGCAGGATCTCGTCAAAAGCGGCATACTGGTGCAGCGCCACGGCTCCGGCACCTTCGTGGCGCCGCGCATGGAACGCGTCGAGCAATCGCTGTCCCGGCTCACTTCGTTTACCGACGACATGGCCCGGCGCGGCATGTCGGCCAGTTCCGTCTGGCTGGACAAGGGCATCTATCCGCCCTCGCCCGACGAGATCATGATCCTCGGCCTGTCGGCAAAGGAACTGGTAGCGCGCGTGAGCCGGCTGCGCATCGCCAATGAAACGCCGATGGCGATCGAGCGGGCCTCGCTTTCGCTTGCCGCGCTTCCCGATCCCGAGGCCGTGGGCTCGTCGCTCTACAGCACCCTCGATAAAACCGGCAGCCGCCCGGCGCGTGCCGTGCAGCGCATCTCGGCGGTCAATCTGGTCGGCGCGGATGCGCGGCTGCTCGAGGTGCCGGAAGGCTCGGCCTGCCTGCACATCGAGCGTATTTCCTATCTTGCCAGCGGCAAGGTGATAGAATTCACCCGTTCCATCTATCGCGGCGACGCCTATGACTTTGTCGCCGAACTCAGGCTGGCGGGTCCAGGCGAAGAATCCGGAGGCACTACTTGACTGAAATGACCCATATGCGCCGCGAAATCGAGGAAATCCCCGATGCGGTGGCGCGGCTTCTCGACGGTTCCAAGGCTGCGCTCACCGAGGCGGGCCACGATATCGCCAAGCGCGATCCGCGCTTTGTCGTCACCGTCGCGCGCGGTTCCTCCGACCATGCGGCCTCGTTCCTGAAATATGCGGTCGAGCTGACCGCCGGGTTGGCGGTTGCCTCCGTCGGCCCCTCGGTCGCCTCGATCTATCGCGCACCGCTGAAGCTGAACGGCTCGGCCTGCGTGGCGATCTCGCAATCCGGCAAAAGCCCGGACATCGTTTCCATGGCAGGGGCCGCCCGCAAGGCCGGCTCGCTGACCATTGCGCTCACCAACACGCCCGGCTCGCCGCTTGCCAAGGCCTGCGAGCACACGATCGACATCCTTGCCGGCGTCGAGAAGAGCGTGGCGGCGACCAAGACCTTCGTGAACTCGGCAGTGGCTGCGGTGGCGCTGATGGCGCACTGCACCGACGATCAGGCGCTTCTTGCAGCGCTGGCCGAACTGCCGGGGCATTTCCGCAAGGCGGTGGACTGCGACTGGATGGAGCTTGCCGGCGCGCTCGACGGCGCCAACTCCTTGTTCATCCTGGGGCGCGGGCCTTCCTTCGCAATCGCCAACGAGGCGGCGCTGAAGTTCAAGGAGACCTGCTCCATGCATGCGGAATCCTACAGCGCCGCCGAAGTGATCCACGGGCCGATGGCGCTGGTCCGCCCCGGCTTCCCGGTGCTGGCGCTGGCCGCGCGCGACGCCTCGGAAGCGTCCGTCGCCCAGGTCGGCGACCAGCTGGCCGACAAGGGCGCCTCGGTGTTCATGACCTCGGACAAGGCCGGCAAGGCCGTGCGCCTGCCCTTTGCGCCGACCGGCCATCCGCTGACCGATCCGCTGGCGCTGATCGTTTCCTTCTACGGTTTCGTCGAGGCCTTCGCGCGGCATCGCGGCCTCAACCCCGACGTGCCGCCCTTCCTCAACAAGGTGACCGAGACGATATGACCGAGAATTTCGCCATCGTCGGCGCGCGCATTTTCGACGGCCAGGCCTGGCACAACCGCTCGGCCCTGATCGTTCGCCAAGGTGTGGTCGAGCGCATCGAAGCGGGCAGCGAGGTGCCGGCAGGGCTGGAGGTGGTGGAGCTCGACGGCGGCATGATCGCGCCGGGCTTCGTCGACCTTCAGGTCAATGGCGGCGGCGGCGTGATGCTCAACGACGCGCCTTCGGTCGCGGCGATCCGCACCATCTGCGAAGCCCATGCGCCATTCGGCACCACCGCACTTTTGCCGACGCTGATCACCGACACGCCGGAACTGACGGCGGAGGCGGTGGCCGCCGGCGCCGAAGCAGCGCGGGAGAAAGTGCCGGGCTTCCTCGGCCTGCATCTCGAGGGCCCGCATCTTTCGCTCGCACGCAAGGGCGCTCACGATCCGAAGCTAATCCGCCCGATGACCGACGCCGACGAGGCAGCACTTGTCGCAGCCCGCGAAAAGTTGCCCGTGCTTCTGACGACCATCGCGCCCGAATCCGTCGAGCCGGGCCGCGTCGCACGCCTTGCGCAGGCGGATGTGGTGGTCAGCCTTGGCCACACCGACAGCGGCTATGTGACCGCGCAGGCCTTCGCCGAGGCCGGCGCCACGATGGTGACCCATCTCTTCAACGCGATGAGCCAGATCGGCAATCGCGAGCCGGGCGTGGTCGGGGCTGCGATAGACGGGCAAAGCTTTTACGCAGGGCTGATCGCCGATGGCATCCACGTCCATCCGGCAGCGATGCAGATCGCGATGAAGGCCAAGAAGGGCGACGGCAAGATCTTCCTAGTCACCGACGCCATGGCGACCATCGGCACCGACATGAAGTCGTTCACCCTGAACGGCCGCCTCATCAAGCGCGAAAACGGCAGCCTGAGGCTGGAGGACGGCACGCTGGCCGGCGCCGATCTCGACATGATCTCGGCCGTGCGCTTCATGCACAAGACGATCGGGCTCATGCTCGAAGATGCGCTCAAGATGGCCTCGCTCTATCCGGCCGAGGCTGTCGGGCAGGACGGCCGGCTGGGCCGCCTGATGACGGGTTCTGCGGCAAACATCGTCCACCTCTCCGACGACCTCTCGGTACAAGGCGTCTGGATCGAGGGAACAAAAGTGTTTTCGAACTAGAGCATGATCCCGAAAAGTTGCAGACTTTTCGGACAAGATCATGCCCCAAAAACAAAAGCTTAGAGCGAGATTGCGATTCAACGAAAAGTTCATCTCGCTCTAGAAACTGATGGCGAGGGGTAACCCTCGCCAAAAGTGTCAGAGCGCGCCGTCGCCGGCTGCCCGGATGGCGGCGATGTTCTTGGCATAGGCGTCCGCGCTACCGCCCTTGAACACGGCCGAGCCCGCCACCAGCACATTGGCGCCGGCGGCCGTGACCAGCGGCGCGGTCTCGGGCGTCACGCCGCCATCGATCTCGATGTCGATCGGCCGGTTGCCGATCAGCGCCTTGACGCGCTTCACCTTCTCCACCACCGCCGGAATGAAGGCCTGGCCGCCGAAGCCGGGGTTGACCGTCATCAAGAGCACCAGGTCGAGCCGGTCGAGCACATATTCGATGACGTTTTCCGGCGTCGACGGGTTGAGCGAGACACCCGCCTTCTTGCCGAGGTTCCTGATCGCCTGCAGCGAGCGGTCGAGATGCGGGCCGGCCTCGGCGTGCACCGTGATAATGTCGCAACCGGCGTCGGCAAAGGCCGCCAGATAGGGATCGGCGGGCGCGATCATCAGATGGCAGTCGAACACCTTGTCGGTGCGGTTGCGGATCGCCTTGATGACCTGCGGGCCGAAGGTGATGTTGGGAACGAAATGGCCGTCCATCACGTCAAGATGGATCCAGTCGGCGCCGGCGGCGGCGACCGCCTCGACCTCGTCGCCGAGGCGGGAGAAATCGGCCGACAGAACCGAGGGGGCGATCAGGGTTTTTGCGGTCATGTCCGGGCCTTTCAGGGTCGAGACTGTTTTGTTCCGACCGCCCTAATGCCCTGCGTGGCGATTGTCGATAGTCAAATCCGCGCGGACTTTCTCGTCCTCAGGCCCGCGCTCCGCCGATCGAGCCGCGCACCACGAGATCGACCGGCCATATCTCGCCGCGCGCTCCCGTTTCGAGCCCTGAAATGCGCGCGGCCAGCCGCTCGGCTATCCGTTGGCCCGCCGCGCGGATCGAAGAGCGCGTGGTGGACAGCGGCACGGGGAAACTCTCCGGCTTCAGCCACGGGAAGACGTCGTCATGGGCGACCAGCGACAGATCGCGGGGGATGGTCAGGCCGAGATCGCGCACAGCCCGCACGACGCCAAGCGCCATGATAAGGCTCGAGCAGACGATTGCCGTCGGCGCCTCGCCTTGCTCCAAAAGGCTGCGGGTCGCGCGGTAGCCGTTCTCCTCGGTCATCGCCACCGAGCGCACCAGCGACGGCGGTAGGGCTAGCTCGCGCGCGGCGAGCGCACGCTGCACGCCACGCTCGCGGAAGATGGCAAAGGTCTGCGTTTCATCACCGTTTATCAGCGCGATGCGTTTGTGGCCGAGTTGCAGCAGCAGCCGCGTTGCCGAATGGAAGGCGGCCTCGTTGTCGATGTCGAGGAACGGATACTCGAAGTCGAGCCCTTCGCTGCGGCCGTGGACGATGTAGGGGATGCCCAGTTGCTGGGCGAGCACGATGCGCCCGTCGGCATGACGCGGGGCGGAAATATAGAGGGCGTCGACCTGCTTGTTGGCGACCACCCGCCGATAGGTCGTCTCCTCGTCGCCCGCCTCGGCCGGAGACAGCACGAGATCGAGTTCGTGCGCCCGCGCATAGTCGCCGAGACCCGACAGGAACTCGACGAAATGCGGATCGATGTCGACGCTGCCGCCGGCGGGCATGACATAGCCGATCATCCCGGCCTTGCCCGTTGCCAGCCGCCGCGCGCTCGGATTGGGCCTGTAGCCATGCCGCTTGGCGGCGTCCGCGACGCGCCGGCGCGTTTCCTCGCTGACTTCCGGATACCCATTGAGCGCCCGGCTGACCGTGGTCTGTGACAGGTCGAGCATGAGCGCGAGCTGTTTGAGGTTCACCGCTGGCCTCGCATTCCCAAAGCGCTTTCAAAATACGGAAAGTTACTTCCCCGTTAACAGCAATCACAATAGGCCGGACAGCCGCATTTCAGAAGCGGAAATTGCTGGTGCAGCGCTAAAAACTTGCTGCAATGCACCGGAAACCGCGATTTAAATCGATTCGTACAATATGCCGCTTGACACGTTTCTCGTTTCGAGCCGATGATATTGTCAGCCAAAGCGCTTTGGAAACTTTCGAGAGAAAGTTCTTTCGGAAGCTGCAGTTCCGCTTGAGGCGGAATGCCCGGGGCAGTGTCGGCGGGACGAATGGAGGTTCGTCCGGGGAGATGACCGAACGGGAGGACAATCGATGAAGAACGGCTTTTTGCTGGGCGTAGCGCTGACCGCACTCGCGCTCGCCAGTGCGCCTGCGCATGCGGAACTGAAGTTCAAGCCGGGCGAAGACGCCCGCTTCCACTGGGCGAACCTTGACGACCTCAAGAAGTTCGACCTGAAGGGCGAGACGCTGACGATCTTCGGCCCCTGGCGCGGCGAGGACGAGGCACTGGTGCGCAGCGTGCTCGAATATTTCGTCGAGGCCACCGGCGTCGACCTGAAATACTCGTCGTCGGAAAACTACGAGCAGCAGATCGTCATCGACACCCAGGCCGGCAGCCCGCCCAACATCGCCATCCTGCCGCAGCCGGGCCTGATCCAGGACCTCGCCGCCAAGGGCTTCCTGACGCCCCTCGGTGACGATACCGCCGCCTGGATCAAGGAGAACTACGCCGCCGGCCAGTCCTGGGCCGATCTCGGCACCTACAAGGACAAGGACGGCAAGTCCGGCTTCTTCGCCTTCCCCTACAAGGCCGACGTGAAGGGGCTGGTGTGGTACTCGCCCGACAATTTCGAGGAAGCCGGCTACAAGGTCCCGAAGACGCAGGAAGAGCTTGCCGAGCTGGAGCAGAAAATCGTCGCCGACGGCCACAAGCCGTGGTGCATCGGCCTGGGATCGGGCGGCGCCACCGGCTGGCCCGCGACCGACTGGGTCGAGGACATCATGCTGCGCACACAGCCGGCGGATGTCTACGACAAGTGGACCACCAACGAAATCCCCTTCACCGACGCACGCGTCGTCAATGCGCTCGAAATCTTCGCCAAGATCGCGACCGACGACAAGATGGTCGACGGCGGCGCTGCGGCGGTGGCCGCAACCGACTTCCGCGACAGCCCCAAGGGCCTCTTCGCGGTGCCGCCGAAGTGCTATCTGCACCATCAGGCGTCGTTCATCCCCTCCTTCTTCCCCGAAGGCACCAAGCTCGGCCAGGACGCGGACTTTTTCTACTTCCCGGCCTATGCGTCGAAGCCGGAACTCGGCACGCCAGTCGAGGGCGCCGGCACGCTGGCGATGATCACCAAGGATTCGAAGGCGGCGCGCGCCTTCATCGAATTCCTGAAGATGCCGCTGGCGCATGAGCTCTGGATGGCGCAGGGCAGCTTCGTCACCCCGTTCAAGTCGGTCAACACCGACGCCTATGCCAGCGCCGCGCTGAAGAAGCAGGGCGAGATCCTTGCCACGGCCTCGACCTTCCGCTTCGACGGTTCGGACCTGATGCCGGGCAAGATCGGCGCCGGCTCCTTCTGGACGGGCATGATCGATCTGGTCGGCGGCAAGCCGGCGGCGGACGTGGCGGCTGACATCCAGAAGAGTTGGGACGCGATCAAGTAGCGGCGGCATCCTCCCGCCCATGCCCCCTCACCGGCCCTCCGCTGCGCTCAGCCCCCCTCTCCCCGCCGGGGAGAAGGGTGGCCGCCCTGGGGTCTGCCTTTGGCAAGCCCGGGGACAGGCGCCGCGGCCGGATGAGGGGGCATTTCTTCCGGTGACGTAACGAACCAGTCCGTTGAACAGGGAACGATCCCATGACGGCACAGATACTCTCGGCGATCATAACGGTGCTCATCGGCGTGGGTGGCTGTGTGATCTATTTCTGGGGCGCCAACCGCCTGATCGACCTCGTCTTTCCCTCGCGCGGCGTGTCGGGTGCGGCCGCGATCGACAACTTGCGCAGGCAGGGCTACATCCGGCCCTGGCTGTTCGTCGGCCCCGCGCTGATCATCCTCACCGTTTATCTGATCTACCCGGCCATCGCGACCTTCTACTATTCGTTCCACGATCGCGGCGGCCAGAGCTTCGTCGGCCTCTCCAACTATTCATGGGCGCTGGGCGACCGCGAATTCCGTCAGGCGATCTTCAACAATCTGCTGTGGCTGCTGGTCGTGCCCGCCGCCTGCACCTTCCTCGGGCTGGTGATTGCGGTTCTAACCGACCGCATCTGGTGGGGCACCATCGCCAAGAGCCTGATCTTCATGCCGCTCGCCATCTCCTTCGTCGGCGCCAGCGTCATCTGGAAATTCGTCTACGAATATCGCGGCGACGGCCAGACCCAGATCGGCATCCTCAACGCGCTCGTCCAGTTTTTCGGCGGCGATCCGCAGGTGTGGGTTTCGACGCCGTTCTGGAACAATTTCTTCCTGATGGTCATCCTGATCTGGATCCAGACCGGCTTTGCCATGGTGATCCTGTCCTCGGCGCTGCGCGGCATTCCGGAAGAAACCATCGAGGCAGCGACGATCGATGGCGCAAGCCCCTTCCAGATCTTCTGGAAGATCATGATCCCGCAGATCTGGGGCACCATTGCGGTGGTGTGGACCACGATCACCATACTGGTGCTGAAGGTGTTCGACATCATCCTGACCATGACCAACGGCCAGTGGAACACAAACACGCTGGCAAACTTGATGTTCGACTGGATGTTCCGCGGCACCGATTACGGCCGGGGCGCCACCATCGCCATCGTCATCATGCTGGCAGTGGTGCCGATCATGATCTGGAACATCCGCCAGGCAACCCGCGAAGGCGGAGGACACTGAGATGGCGCGCTCGCCCGGAAAGTCCTTTTTCGGCCGCTTCGGCGTCCATATCGCGGTTGCCGCCTTCGTCATCATCTGGACGATCCCGACGCTCGGCATCCTGGTCTCGTCGCTGCGCGCGAAGGACCAGATCGTCGCCTCGGGCTGGTGGACGGCTCTGACCACCGCGAGCCACACCGATGCCGGCCGGCTCGGCGGCGCGGCCAATCAGGTCGAGAAGGACGGCAAGTTCCTCATCATGGGCAACCTGTTCGGCGCCGGCGACAGCCGCACGCTGACTGCCTTCGGCATCAAGGCGCAGGCGCCGGCCGAATTCCCGGCCGGCTCTGTCGCCGATCTCGGCGACGGCGTGACGCTACAGGTCAATAACGACGGCTCCTATGTCATGTCCTCGCCGGTGGCCTTCGAAGGCGATCGCGCCCGGCGCATCTACTATGCGGCGTCGATCCCGCCCGACTTCACCGCCGAGAACTACAAGACAGTGCTACTTTCCGAAGGCATCGGCCGCTCCTTCATCAATTCGCTGACGGTGACCGTGCCCGCCACCATCATCCCGATCCTGATTGCGGCCTTCGCCGCCTATGCACTGGCCTGGATGCGCTTTCCCGGCCGCGCGCTGCTGATCGCCACCATCATCGGCCTGCTAGTGGTGCCGTTGCAGATGTCGCTGATCCCGCTTCTGAAGATGTACAACGGCGTCGGCGCCTTCTTCGGCGTGCCGGCCAAGACCTATCTCGGCATCTGGCTGGCGCATACCGGCTTCGGCCTGCCCTTCGCGATCTACCTGCTCAGGAGCTACATCGCCGGACTGCCGCGCGAGATCATGGAATCGGCGCGCATCGACGGCGCCAGCGACTTCGAGATTTTCGTCAAGATCGTGTTGCCTCTGTCGTTCCCCGTGCTGGCATCCTTCGCCATCTTCCAGTTCCTTTGGGTCTGGAACGATCTGCTCGTGGCGATGGTCTTCCTGCGCACCGATGCCGACCAGATGGTGCTGACCGCCAGGCTCAACAACCTGCTCGGCTCGCGCGGCGGCAATTGGGAAATCCTGACAACTTCGGCCTTCGTCACCATATTGGTGCCGCTTGCCGTGTTCTTCTCACTGCAACGCTACTTCGTCCGCGGCCTGCTCGCGGGCTCCGTCAAAGGAGGCTGACCGCCATGCAAGCCGCACGCAAGATCGAACGACCCGAACCGGCGGTGGACCGCGACTGGTGGCGCGGCGCGGTGATCTACCAGATCTATCCGCGCAGCTATCAGGACTCGAATGGCGACGGCATCGGCGACCTCCGGGGCATCATCCGCCGCCTGCCGCACATCGCCTCCCTCGGTGCCGACGCGATCTGGATCTCGCCCTTCTTCAAATCGCCGATGAAGGATTTCGGCTACGACGTGTCGGACTATTGCGACGTCGACCCGATGTTCGGCACGCTTGCCGATTTCGATGCGCTGGTGGACGAGGCGCACCGGCTCGGGCTGAAGGTGATGATCGACCAGGTCATCTCCCACACCTCCGACGAGCATCCCTGGTTCAAGGAAAGCCGCGCCTCGCACGACAACCCCAAGGCGGACTGGTTCGTCTGGGCCGACGCCAGGCCGGATGGCACGCCGCCCAACAACTGGCTGTCGATCTTCGGCGGCTCGGCCTGGCAGTGGGATACGCGCCGGCTGCAATATTACCTGCACAATTTCCTTGCCGAGCAGCCCGATCTCAACTTCCACAATCCGGCGGTTCAGGACGCAGTGCTGGACGCCACGCGCTTCTGGCTTGAGCGCGGCGTCGACGGCTTCCGCCTCGACACCATCAATTTCTACTTCCACTCGGTCGGGCTGGAGAACAACCCGGCCCTGCCGAAAGAGCAGCGCAACGATTCCATCGCGCCCTCGGTCAATCCCTACAACTACCAGGACCATCTCTACGACAAGAGCCAGCCGGACAATCTAGGCTTCCTGGAGCGGTTCCGCGCACTCCTTGACGAATATCCGGCCGCGGCGGCGGTCGGCGAAGTGGGCGACGCGCAGCGCGGGCTCGAAATCGTTGCCGCCTACACCGCCGGCGATCACCGGGTGCAGATGTGCTACTCTTTCGACTTCCTCGGGCCTGAGAAGATCAGCGCTCCCAAGGTGCGCAACGTGCTCGAAACCTTCGGCCGCGAGGCGAGCGACGGCTGGTCGTGCTGGGCCTTTTCGAACCATGACGTGATGCGCCACGCCTCGCGCTGGGGCGAAGGCGAGACCGACCGCACGGCCTATCTCAAGGTGCTGTCCGCGCTTTTGATGTCGCTGCGCGGCTCGGTCTGCATCTACCAGGGCGAGGAACTCGGCCTCGGCGAGGCCGAGCTCTCCTTCGAGGACCTGCAGGACCCCTACGGCATCCGCTTCTGGCCAGAATTCAAGGGCCGCGACGGCTGCCGCACGCCAATGGTGTGGGAGAGCAAGGCACAGAATGCCGGATTCTCGACCGCCAAGCCCTGGCTTCCGGTGCCGGCCGAGCACAAGGCCCTGGCTGTGGACACCCAAATGGGCGACCAGAACTCGCTTCTCGAGCACTACCGGCGCTTCCTCGCATTCCGCCGGGGGCACCCGGCACTGGCCAAGGGCGACATCGCCTTCCTGCCGAGCCACGGCGACACGGTTGCCTTTACGCGCCGGGAGGGTAATGAAGAAATCGTCTGCGCCTTCAATCTGGGCTCGCAACCGGCCGTGGTCGAGCTTGGCGGATCGGCGGCGCTGCAGCCTTTCTCCGGTCACGGCTTTTCAGGCAAGGCCGAAGCAGGCACAATCAGGCTTGGCGCCTATGGTGCCTGGTTCGGGCGGCGCGCCTGATCACGAAGACAGAGGGGAGAATAATCGTGGCCGATCTCACGCTGAGGAACGTCAAGAAGGCGTATGGCAACCTCAACATCCTTCACGGCATCGACCTCGACATCAAATCGGGCGAGTTCATCGTCTTCGTCGGACCTTCGGGTTGCGGAAAGTCGACGCTTTTGCGCACCATCGCCGGGCTCGAGGACATCACCGGCGGCACCCTGCAGATCGCCGGCGAGACGGTGAACGACGTGCCGCCCTCCAAGCGCGGCATCGCCATGGTGTTCCAGTCCTATGCGCTCTATCCGCACATGACGGTCTACGACAACATGGCCTTCGGCATGAAGATCGCGCGCGAAAGCAAGGCCGAGATCGACCGCCGCGTGCGCCAGGCAGCCGAAATCCTGCAGCTGACGAAATATCTCGAGCGCCTGCCCAAGGCGCTGTCCGGCGGCCAGCGCCAGCGCGTCGCCATCGGTCGCGCCATCGTGCGCAACCCCAAAGTCTTCCTGTTCGACGAGCCTCTGTCCAACCTCGATGCGGCACTGCGCGTTGCAACCCGCATCGAGATCGCCAAGCTCAAGGAAAGCATGCCCAACACGACGATGATCTACGTCACCCACGACCAGGTCGAGGCGATGACGTTGGCGGACCGGATCGTCGTCCTCAAGGACGGGCGCGTCGAACAGGTCGGTACACCCATGGAGCTCTATCGCCACCCCGGCAATCTGTTCGTGGCGCAGTTCATAGGCTCCCCGGCAATGAATATCTTGCCGGCGAAAATCGAACAGGCGGGGCCGAGAACGACGGTTTCGCATGTCGGTGACCGCAAGGTCGAGGTTCCGATTGCCACGCTGGCCGGCACGGCGGGCGCGAAGATCAGCTTCGGCGTGCGCCCGGAAGACCTCTACATCGCCAATGGCGGCGACTTCCTGTTCGAAGGCGTGGTCGACTATGTCGAGCAGCTCGGCGAGGTCCAGCTCGTCTATCTGGAACTCGGCCACACCGGCCAGCCGCTGGTGGCGAAGTTGCCCGGCAATGCCATGGTCAAGCGCGGCACCGTCCTGCGCCTGACGGCCGATGCGGACAATTTGCACATCTTCAACGAAAGCGGCAGTTCCTTCGCCCGCAACGGCGCGGCAGCCGCGGTAGCAGCTTGAAGCCAGATCGGCATCCGCTTCCGTTTACAACAGCGCCGCCTGTGTAAACGGAAGCGGACTATTGCTAACGAGGGGTCCCCGCGCACTGGGCGGTCGGATTCCGAAGCGGCTCACACCTTGACGAGGTGTTCGACGCGGTCCTTTTCGCCGAAGATGCCCAGGTAGCGCTTCATCTCCTCGGGATCGCCCGTCGCCTTGGCGGGGTTGTCAGAGAGTTTTACCGCCTCGCGGCCGTTCACCTTGGTGACCTTGGCGACCAGCGAGATCGCGTTGAGGCCCTGTGTCTCCATCGGCGCACAACCCTCGAAGTCGTTGGTCAGGTTGGTGCCCCAGCCGAAGGACACGCGCACCTTGCCACGGAAGTGGTGATACGCCTCTTCGATCGTGTCGACCTCCATGCCGTCGGAGAAGATAAGAAGCTTGTTGCGCGGGTCGACGCCCTTTTCGCGCCACCAGGCCATGATCTTTTCGCCCGCCTCGATCGCTGGAGCGCTGTCGGGCCTGAAGCCGGTCCAGTCGGCCACCCAGTCGGGTGCCTTGCTCAGGAACGCGCTGGTGCCGAACGTGTCCGGCAGGACGATCAGCAAATTGCCGCCATAGTAGCGCTGCCATTCCTGCAGGACCCTGTAGGGCGCCTGGCGCACGTCGCGGTCGTTGTTTGCCAAAGCCGCCAGCACCATCGGCAGTTCATGCGCGTTTGTGCCGAGCGCCTCGAGGTCGGTGTCCATGGCCAAAAGCACGTTGGAAGTGCCGGTGAACGCTTCGCCGATGCCCTCTTTCAGCGCCTCGACGCACCAGCGCTGCCACATGAACGAGTGGCGGCGGCGCGTGCCGAAATCGGAAACCTTTAGGCCCGGCAGTTGGCGCAGCCGTTCCGTCTTGGCCCACAGCTTGGCCTTGGCGCGCGCATAGAGCACGTCGAGCGCGAAGGGGCCGAAGGGGCGCATGGCCGAGCGCGAGCGCAATTCGTTGATGATGGCGAGCGCGGGGATTTCCCACAGCGTGGTGTACATCCAGGGCCCGTGGAACTCGAGCTCATACTGCCCGTCGCGCTTGGTGAGCTCGTATTCGGGAAGCTGGAAATCCTCCAGCCAGGCCAGGAACTCGGGCTCGAAGATCTGCTTGCGGCCATAGAAGGTGTTGCCGCCCAGCCAGATCATCTCCTTCTTGGTGAAGCGCAGCGTACGCGCATAGTCCAGCTGCTCGCGCAGCTCCTGCTCGTCGATCTCGTCGGCCAGCCTGACCGAGGTGGTGCGGTTGATCAGCGAAAACGTGACGTCGACATCGGGATACATGCCCCAGATCATCTGCAGCATGAGCAGCTTGTAGAAGTCGGTATCAAGCAGGCTGCGAACGATCGGGTCCAACTTCCAGGTATGGTTGTAGACGCGTCGCGCAATATCCGTCTTGGTCATTCACAAGAGCCTTTCGAGCCTCTTTTCGCTTGTCCGACAGCCTCTTAACATCGAAACGGCTAACTTGCCTCATCAATGCGCCGCTGGACCGACAAAAATTCCCCAGCGGCAAGACGGTTGCGTCCCTGACAGCCGGCGAGCACGGAAAGTGCCAGATCAGGCAGTGCCCGCCCTTGCCAGATCCAGCCTGTCGCGGCGCAGCCAGCGCGAGAGCAGCAGCACCGCGACCACCGCCAGCCCGGTGGACAGGCCGATCCAGATGCCGACGCCATTCATGCCGAAGGGGAATGCCAAAAGCAGGCCGAGCGGCAAGCCGATGCCCCAGTAACCGACAGCCGCATATATCATCGGGATCTTGGTGTCGTGCAGCCCGCGCAGCATGCCGGCGGCCACGGCCTGGGCGCCGTCGACGATCTGGAACAGGCCGGCAAAGACCAGGAACGATACCGCCAGACCAATCACGGTGGTATTGATCGGATCGGCGAGGTCGATGAAAGCGCCGATCAGCATCCGCGGCCAGCAAATCATCAATAGCGCCGCCAGCGCCATGAAGCTGACGCCCAGCACGAAGGCAGTCCACCCCGCGCGGCTGATGCCTTCCTTGTCGCGCGCCCCATGGGAAAGGCCGACGCGCACGGTCACCGCCTGGCTGAGACCCAGCGGAATCATGAAGCTGATCGAGGCGATCTGCATGGCGATCGCATGTGCCGCCAGCGAAGCGGCGCCGATCATGCCCATGAACATTGCCGCCGCGTTGAAGATGGTGACCTCGAAAGCCATGATGCCGGCAATCGGCAGGCCGAGCTTGAGGAGGCCGAAGAAGCGCGGCCAGTCGGGCCGCCAGAAGCGTCCGAACAGCCGGTAGCGCCGGAATTTCGGCTGCACCGTCACCACCGTCGCCAAGCCGACGAACATCAGCAGGCTGGACAGGCTCGTTGCCAGTCCGGAACCGGCAATGCCCATCGGCGAAAAGCCGAGATTGCCGAACATGAAGCACCAGTTGCCCAGCACGTTGAAGCCGACCGCAATGAACACGATGGCCAGCGCCCAGCCAGGCCGCTCCAACGCCGAGATAAAGGAGCGCAGCACGATGTAGCCATAGAAGGGCAGCAAGGCCCATTGCAGCCAGTGCACATAATGACCCGCCAGCCTGGCAAGTTCGGGTTCCTGCCCCATCGCAAGCAGCAGTTTCTCGGCCTGCCAGAGCGCGGCCCAGATCGGGATGCAAACCAGAACCGCCAGCCACAGCCCCTGGCGCACCGTGCGGCGAATGTCGCGCACCGAATGACGCTTGCGGCCAAGCTCGGTCGCGATCATCGGCGAGGTCGCCAGGATCAGGCCGAGCCCGAAGATCAGCGGCGCGAAATAGAGGCTCGAGCCCAGCGCGCCGGCAGCGAGCGTGTCGGGGCCAAGCCGCCCCATCATCATCACGTCGGTCGCAGTCATGGCTGTCTGGCCGAGATTGGTCAGCACCATCGGCCAGGCCAAAGCCAGCATCGCCCGAAATTCGAGGCGCCAAGGACTTACCGGCGCGCGGACGCCGGCTTCATTCGCAGACATGTTTCCTAACTTTCAGGATCGGGCGGCGACAATGGCGCACCGCCGATCTCGTTCTTGGCGGAAAAACGGAATGGTCTTTCCGAATCTTTTGCGCTTTTTGAACCAAAGCCTCGCGTGAAACAAGTCTTCACCTTGGCCAATGGTTGAGCCAGAGACGACACTGCCGACAGATACTGTCGGCATTCTCTGAAAATTCTACAGCGCTTCGAGCACCTGCCGCTGGCGGTGCATTTCGAGAAAAACGCGATAGTCACGATCGAAGCTGGCGCGCCTGACCGGATTGGGACGGCGCGCGCGTCCGGTCTGCTGCATGCCTGTGCAGGCGGCCGCCAGCGAGGGGTAAAGGCCCGCCGCGCGCGCGGCCACCATGCCGGTGCCGAGCAGCACCGCATCGTCGACGACCGGCTCGACGACGGTGCACCCGGTGGCGTCGGCGTAAAGCTCCATCAGAAGCGGGTTTTTGGTGTGGCCGCCGGTGACGTGCAGCGTGTCGATGACATAGCCGCTGTCGTTCAGCGTCTCGAGGATGTGGCGCATGCCGAGCGCGATGCCGACGGCCGTCCGCCAATAGAGCCGACACAGGCTGTCGAAGGTGGCATCGAGCGTCAGCCCCGAAATGACGCCGACCGCGTGCGGATCGGCCCGCGGCGAACGGTTGCCGTGGAAATCGGGCAGCACATGCAGCCGTGATGCAAAGGCTTCGCCTTCCGTCGCACGCAGTTCCGCCACACGCTCGGCGATGCGGCGGTGTGCGGCCGCATCCGGCTCACCGCCTGCGCCGTGCCAGCGGATTATGTGATCGAGCAAGGCGCCCGTGGCGGACTGGCCGCCCTCGCTCATCCAGCAATCTGCAAGGGTGGCTCCGAAATAGGGTCCCCAGCCGCCGACGAAGTGGCGCGGTTCCAGCGACATCGCCATGACGCAGCTGGACGTGCCAGCGATCAGGGCCAGATGCCGCTCGATGCCAGCGAGATCGCCGACGAAGCCGCCCAGCACGCCCAGCGCGCCGGCATAGGCATCGATCAGTCCCGTACCGACGCGGCAGGCGGTGGTGAGGCCGAGCGCTGCCGCCGCCTCCGGCAAGAGCGGCCCGAGATCGGTCCCGACCGGGCTTGCGCGCTGCGGCAGGTTTCCGCGCTGCAGGAGATCGCCGAGCGCTACCTTATTGAGGAAATCCATCTGCCAGCCCGACGCTTCATGCGCCAGATAGGTCCATTTGCAGGTAAGCGTGCATTGCGAGCGGGCGAGCGAGCCCGAAGCCTTCCAGGCTAGGAAATCGGCCAGGTCGAAGAAATAGCCGGTTTTAGGCCATTGCCCCGGCAGATGGCGCTTCAGCCACATCAGCTTGGGGATCTGCATCTCCGGCGACATCACGCCGCCGACATGGTCGAGCACGCGGTGCCCGGACGCGGTGCATTCGCCAGCCTCGGCGATGGCGCGATGGTCGAGCCAGACCACCGTGTCCCACCGATCCTCGCCGCTGGTCGAAACCGATAGCTGCTTGCCTTCGACATCGCGCATCACCAGAGAACAGGTGGCGTCGAAGGCGATGCCCGCTATGTCCTCGGCCGCCACGCCGGCATTTTCGCGGGCGGCACGCACGGCGGCACAGACTGCACGCCAGACGTCCTCCGAATCATGCTCGGCATGGCCGGGCTTGGGCTGATGCATGGCGATGCGGTGGTCCGCGCGACCGAGCAGGTTTCCGGATGCATCGAGAATGCCGGCGCGGGCGCTGCCGGTGCCGACATCGACGGCACAGACATAGCCTCCCATCAGCGGGCCTTCTTCATGGCTGTCCGGCCTAGCGGCCATGTCGGGCGAAGCGTCATGCCGGCGAGAATAACGACCGGCGGATTGCACGCAAGGGCTGCAGCGGCGAGCCCGCCGTCACGCGAGCTTGACGCCGGCCTCCCGCATCTTGCCCAGCATCGTTTCCAGCGAGCCGCCGAGATCGATGGCGCGGCAGGCATCGAGCCGCACCGTCGTGTCAAAGCCAAGCTTCACCGCGTCCAACGCCGAATAGGCGACACAGAAATCGGTGGCGAGGCCGACCAGCGTGATCTTGCCGATGCCGCGCTCCTTCAGATAGCCGGCAAGGCCGGTGGGCGTCGTGCGGTCGTTCTCATGGAAAGCCGAGTAGCTGTCGATACCGGCGCGAAACCCCTTGCGCACAACGAGCTCGGCCTTGGTCCATTTCAGCGCCGGATGGAACGCCGCCCCGCCCGATCCCTGGATGCAGTGATCCGGCCACAAGGTCTGGGTGCCATAGGGCATCTCGACGGTCTCGAAGGGCTGCTTGCCGGGATGTTTTGAAGCGAAGCTGGAGTGGTCAGCCGGGTGCCAGTCCTGCGTCAGGATCACATGGTCGAAGCGTCCGACCATCTCATTGATCAGCGGCACGATCTTGTCGCCTTCGGCCACTGCCAGGTTGCCGCCCGGGCAAAAGTCGTTTTGTACGTCGATGACGATCAGTGCTTCTTCGCTCATGCCATTTCCACCCGAACCAGAGCGCCGAAACTCGGCCAGAAGGGGTCGCTCGTCAACTGGCCTGCTGCTGAAAAAGCGACGCCAAATTCCGACGTCCAGGCGGTCCGGGTAACGCTCATTTAGCCGATGCGCCGGATCTTTGCTGGTGTCGCCCGAAAACCGGAAAGTGGGACCAAGGATCGCAGGGACTTTGGAAGGCTGTTCCATGCGGGCGCCTTGACCCCGATCTGCTTCGCATACTAATAAATCCGCCGCACGACAGTCTACCGTTTCGGAATTTGCGGCAGCTCGCTTGGACGCCATCGTCCGGCTTCGCCAGGGGTGAAGTTTTTGCGCCGCTTCTGGTGAAAGGCCGGATTTTCATGAACACCACAGCAGCCCTCAACACTGCCGAGGCCAAGCCGCTTGCTTTCCCCATTCCGGCCAATGTCCATGCCGAAACCGTGGTTTCGGTGAAGCATTATACCGACCGCCTGTTTTCGTTCCGCGTCACCCGGCCGCAGTCGCTGCGCTTCCGCTCGGGCGAGTTCGTGATGATCGGCCTGCCCAATGCCGAGAAGCCGGTCTTCCGCGCCTATTCCGTCGCCAGCCCCGCCTGGGACGAGGAGCTGGAATTCTTCTCCATCAAGGTGCCGGACGGTCCGCTGACCCAGCATCTGCAGAAGATCCAGCCGGGCGACACGATCCTGCTGCGCCCGAAGGCGACCGGCACGCTGGTGCTCGACGCGCTGACCCCGGCCAAGCGGGTGTTCATGATCTCGACCGGCACCGGCATTGCGCCCTTCGCCAGCCTGCTGCGCGACCCCGACACCTATGAGAAGTTCGAGCAGGTCTATCTCACCCATACCTGCCGCGACGTGGCCGAGCTGACCTACGGCAAGGAGCTGGTGGCGGCACTGGCTGAAGACCCGCTGATCGGCGAGCTGACCCATGGCCGCGTGACGCTCTATTCGACCACCACGCGCGAAGAGTCGACCTATATGGGCCGCATCACCGCGCTGATCGGCTCGGGCAAGTTCTACAGCGACCTCGGCATCGAAAAGCTCAATCCCGAGACCGACCGCATCATGATCTGCGGCTCGATGCACATGCTGAAGGACGTCAAGGAACTGGCCGAAAGCCTGGGCTTCGAGGAAGGCTCGCTTAGCCATCCGAACAGCTTCGTGGTCGAGCGCGCCTTCGTCGGCTGATCTTACCGGCGCATCTCCGACACCACCCGACAGGGCGCTGCGACCGGGCTCGCGGCGTCTCTAAACCCGCACTCTCCCAAGCGCGAAAAAGGTCGCCTTACGGCACCCCAAAATTGGGGTTTGCCTTAGACAATCTTTTGCAACTGAGTGTCATCTGGCGCATATTCAGGGCCATGACAAAGCAGCAGAATCAAAAGCCGGACTACGAGAAGATGCTGCGCAAGGCAGGCGTGCGCATCACGCGGCCGCGCCGCGCGATCGTGGAGATTCTCACGCACTGCGAAGACCATCCGGATGCCCTGGAAATCTTCCGGCGCGCCGCCGAAGTCGATTCCAGCATTTCACTGTCGACGGTCTATCGCACCATGAAGGTACTGGAGGGTCTGGGCGCGATCCATCGCCATGCCTTCGAAGGCGGGCCGTCGCGCTTCGAGCAGGCCGGCGGCGAACATCACGACCATTTGATCGACCTCGACACGGGCGACGTGATCGAGTTCAAGTCCGACCGCATCGAGCATCTGCAGAACGAGATCGCCGAAGCGCTGGGCTACGACATCGTGCATCACCGGCTCGAACTCTACGGTCGCAAGCGCAAGGCCAGCTGAGCGGCACCTTAACGATCTCCGCCGACACCTCGGCATCCGCTGCGCTCGATCACTATTCGGCAATCGCACAGCGACAGGTTGACGCGACCGCGGTGCGGGGCAATCATCTCTCTTTGGGGGGAGATTGGATTTTAGTCACAACTCAGCGGGACATTGTAATGGAAAAAGCCGAAATCGGCCTGATCGGCCTTGGCGTGATGGGCTCCAATCTGGCGCTGAACATAGCCGAAAAGGGCCATCCGGTCGCCGTCTTCAACCGAACCACCTCGCGCACCGGAGAGTTCTTCGAGGCCGCAGGCAATCTGCGCGAGATGATCGTGCCTTGCACGACACTGCAGGACCTGGCGGCATCGATTCGGCCGCCGCGCGCGATCATCATCATGGTGGCGGCCGGCCAGGCCGTCGACGAACAGATCGCGGCGCTGCGCAGCGTGCTTTCGGACGGCGACATCGTCATCGATGCCGGCAACGCCAATTTCCGCGATACGATCCGCCGCTTCTCGGAGCTGAAGGATTCAGGCCTCACCTTCATCGGCATGGGCGTTTCCGGCGGCGAGGAAGGCGCGCGCCATGGTCCCTCGATCATGGTCGGCGGCCCGCGCGACGCCTATGCGCGCGTCGAGAAAGTGCTGACCGACATTTCGGCAAAGTATGAGGGCGAGCCCTGCGCCGCCTGGCTTGGGCCGGACGGTGCCGGCCATTTCGTGAAGACCATCCATAACGGCATCGAATATGCCGACATGCAGATGATCGCCGAAATCTACGGCGTGTTGCGTGACGGGCTCGGTATGCAGCCCAAGGAGATCGGCGCCGTCTTCGACGAATGGAACAAGGGCCGGCTGAACTCCTACCTCATCGAGATCACCGGCAAGGTGCTCGCCGCCGACGATCCGCAGACCGGTAAGCCGATGGTCGACATGATCCTCGACCGCGCCGGCCAGAAGGGCACCGGCAAATGGTCGGCGATCGAGGCCCAGACGCTCGGCGTCTCGGCAACGGCGATCGAAGCGGCGGTTTCGGCACGCATCCTGTCTTCGCTCAAGGACGAGCGGCTGGCGGCCGAAAAGGCCTATGCCATCTCCGACCTGCCGAAATTCTCGGGCGACCGGCAGGCCATCTTGCGCGACCTGGAACTCGCACTGTTCGCCGGCAAGATTGCCGCCTATGCGCAGGGCTTTGCGGTAATGGACGCAGCCTCGAAGCAATTCGACTGGCGGCTGCCAATGCCCACCATCGCCAAGATCTGGCGGGCCGGCTGCATCATTCGCTCGCAGTTCCTCGGCACGCTGGCCGAGGCGTTCCAGCAAAGCGGAACGCTGCCGAACCTTTTGATGGCGCCGGCATTCATCGACATGATGAAGGAAGCGCATCCATCGCTGCGACGCATCCTGGCGCGCGCGGCCGAGGCCGGATTGCCGATGCCGGCAATGTCTTCGGCGCTGGCCTATTTCGACAGCTACCGCCAGGGCCGCGGCACATCCAATCTGATCCAGGCGCAGCGTGATTTCTTCGGTGCGCATGGTTTCGAGCGCATCGATGCCAAGGGAGCCTTCCACGGCCCGTGGGGCGACAGCGGCTGAAGGATCAACCACGAAGCGGGCGCCAGGTTGGAGGAGTTCATGGATTGGTCTTTCCAGCTCTACAGCGCCCGCAACTTCCAGCCTTGGCCGAACGTGCTGCAGACGCTCGCCCGGCTGGGCTACCGGCAGATCGAAGGCTATGGCGGGGTCTATGACGATCCCGCCGGCATGCGCGCCGAGCTCGACCGCAACGGCCTTTCCATGCCGAGCGGACATTTTCCCATCGACATGCTCGAGCGCGACTTTGCCAGTGTCGAGCGCATCGCCAGAACGCTCGGCATCGATCTCTTGATCTGCCCCTATCTCGAGGCGCGCGACAGGCCCTATGACGCGGCCAGCTGGCGTGAGTTCAGCAGGCGCCTTGCCAGTATCGGCAACACCGCCACCGGGGCCGGTTTCCACCTCGGCTGGCACAATCACGACTTCGAATTCATACCGCTTTCGGACGGCTCGGTGCCGCTGGCGCATGTTCTCGACGCGGCGCCGAACATCGGCTGGGAAATCGACGTCGCCTGGGTGGTGCGCGCCGGCGCCGACGTGATGGACTGGATCGAGCGTCACGGCGCCCGCATCGTGGCCGTCCATGTCAAGGACATGGCAGCCGCCGGCCATGCGCGGACGGAAGATGGCTGGACCGATGTCGGCTACGGCACCATCAACTGGCCGATGATCATCAAGGGGCTGCGCAACCGCACCCGGGCCCGCTACTACGTGCTCGAGCACGACAATCCGTCCGATTACGAGCGCTTCGCGCGCCGCTCGATCGAGGCGGCGAACAATTTCTGAGACATTTGGCCTGCGGCAAGGCCGCTGGCAGCGCAGAAATTGCACGGCGGGCAGTCGACAACGGCGCCCGCATGGGCCATCGTCGCCCTCGATTTGCCCCCTCATCCGGTCGCTTCGCGATCACCACCCGGAGCCGGGCCACGAGGCCCTCTGTGGGGAGAAGTGGATTGCCGCAGGCCGGGTTTGGGGGTCCGTTTAAAGGAGATTTCATGTCCTATGTTCCCGCCCAAAACCGTTATGAAAACATGCTCTACAACCGCTGCGGGCGTTCCGGCCTGAAGCTGCCGGCGGTTTCGCTCGGCCTGTGGCACAATTTCGGCGACGACGCGCCGCACGAGACCAAGCGCGCCATCTGCCGCACGGCCTTCGACCTCGGCATCACCCATTTTGACCTCGCCAACAATTACGGCCCGCCCCCCGGCTCGGCCGAGATCGCCTTCGGCGAGATCCTGCGCACCGATTTCGCTGGCCTGCGCGATGAGCTGATCATCTCCAGCAAGGCCGGCTACGACATGTGGCCCGGACCTTACGGCGAATGGGGCAGCCGCAAATATGTGCTCGCCAGCCTCGACCAGAGCCTGAAGCGCATGGGCGTCGACTATGTCGACATCTTCTACTCGCACCGCTTCGACCCCGAAACGCCGCTGGAAGAGACCATGATGGCGCTGGACCATGCGGTGCGTTCAGGCAAGGCGCTCTATGTCGGCATCTCGTCCTACAACTCGCAGCGCACGCGCGAGGCCGCGCACATCCTGCGCGAACTCGGCACGCCCTGCCTCATCCACCAGCCGAGCTATTCGATGCTCAACCGCTGGGTGGAAGACGATGGTCTGCTCGACACGCTGGACGGACTCGGCGTCGGCTCGATCGTGTTCTCGCCGCTGGCGCAGGGCATGCTGACGACCAAATATCTGAAGGGCGTGCCCGAGGACAGCCGCGCCGCACAGGGCAAGTCGCTCAAGCAGAACTTCCTCAACGAACGGACGCTGGCCAATATCCGCGCGCTCAACGAGATCGCCGCACGTCGCGGCCAGACGCTCGCGCAGATGGCCATCGCCTGGGTGCTGCGCAAGGGCCGCGTGACCTCGGCGCTGATCGGCGCCAGCCGTCCCGAGCAGGTTACCGACTGCGTCGGCGCGCTGAAGAATCTCGACTTCAGCGATGCGGAACTGGCCGAGATCGATCAGTACGCCCGCGAGGCCGACATCAATCTTTGGGCGCGCTCAGCCGAGCGCTGACATTTGCCCGATCGCCAAAAATGAAAGGCCGGGATCAACCCGGCCTTTTTTTGTTCTTGGCTCTGTCAGCTCAAGCCGCCTTGTCGCGGACCTGATAGTCCTTGATTGCGGCGAAGCGGATCGCCTTCCAGCGCTCGGCCTCGTAGTTCAGCGAGAATTGGTGCTGGGCCAAAAACACCGGATCGTTGTCGAGGTCGCGGGCAATGTCCCCGCGATGGGCTTCGACGAAGCGCTGCAGGTCGGCCTTGTCGTCGGCATCGATCCAGCGGCAGATCGAGAAGCGCGACATCTCGAAATCGACCGGCAGAGTATATTCGACGTTGAGGCGCTCCTTCAGCACGTCGATCTGCAGCGCGCCGACCACGCCGACGATCGCCGGCGAGCCGTCCTCCGGCTGGAAGAGCTGAACCACGCCTTCTTCGGCCATCTGCTGCAGCGCTTCCTTGAGCTTCTTGGCCTTCATGGCATCGCCCAGGCGCACGCGGCGCAGGATTTCCGGCGCGAAGTTCGGCACGCCGCGGAAAAGGATGTCCTCGCCCTCGGTCAACGTGTCGCCGATGCGCAGCGTGCCGTGGTTCGGAATGCCCACCACGTCGCCGGCATAGGCCTCGTCAGCCGTGATGCGCGAGCGGGCGAAAAAGAACTGCGGCGCCGACAGCGACATCGGCTTGCCGGTGCGCACGAGCTTCGCCTTCATGCCACGCTGGAGCGTGCCCGAGCAGACGCGCACGAAAGCGATGCGGTCGCGGTGGTTGGGGTCCATGTTGGCCTGGATCTTGAAGACGAAGGAGGTCATCTTCTCCTCCGTCGCCTCGACCTTGCGCGTATCGGCTTCCTGCGCGCGCGGGGCCGGGCCATAGGCACCCAGCGCCTCGATCAGGTCGCGCACGCCAAAATTGCGCAGCGCCGAGCCGAAATAGACCGGCGTCAGATGGCCCTGGCGGAAGGCCTCGAGGTCGAAAGGCCGGCAGGCCTCGCGCGCCAGTTCAAGCTCCTCGATGAAGGCCGGGCGGTCGTTGTCGGGCAACAGGCCCGCAGCCCAGTTGGAGTCCGGGCCGTGCACCGGCGTGCGCTCTTCTTCCGTGTCACTGCGGCGCACCGCGTTTTCGGCCAGGTGATAGGTGCCGGCAAAGGTCTTGCCCTGGCCGATGGGCCAGGTGATGGGCGCGGTGTCGAGCGCCAGCTTCTGTTCGATCTCGTCGAGGATCTCGTAGGTGTCGCGGGCCTCGCGGTCCATCTTGTTGACGAAGGTGACGATCGGGATGTCGCGCATACGGCAAACTTCGAACAGTTTCAGCGTGCGCGGCTCGATACCCTTGGCGGCGTCGATGACCATGACCGCGCTATCGACCGCGGACAATGTCCGATAAGTATCGTCGGCAAAGTCTTCGTGGCCGGGCGTGTCGAGCAGGTTGAAGACGTTGTCGCCATATTCGAAGGTCATCACCGAGGTGACGACCGAAATGCCGCGCTCGCGCTCGATCTTCATCCAGTCCGAGCGGGTCTGGATGCGGTCCTTCTTCGCTTTCACTTCGCCCGCAAGCTGGATGGCGCCGCCGAACAGCAGGAGTTTTTCGGTCAGCGTGGTCTTGCCGGCGTCCGGGTGGGCAATGATCGCGAAGGTGCGGCGGCGTCCGACCGCCTTGGCTATGTCTTCAGCCATGTCGTGATGATCCTGTTTGATGGGCCGGCTTCTAGCAGGAGGTCGAGCCGCTGTCGAGAAAATGGGACGATCTGGCCCTTGTCGCCCAAGCCTCGTCATATACGTCCGCCACATATAGGCGATATTGCGCAGAATTCTTCACAAGCAGCAGAGCTCAAGCGAGGGACCGGGACGTGACACAGAACATCTACGACAATCCCGATTTCTTCGAGGGCTACAGCCGCCTTGGCCGTTCCGTGCGCGGGCTGGAGGGCGCACCCGAATGGCCGTCGCTGCAGGCGCTGCTGCCTGACCTCGCCGACAAGCGTGTCGTGGACCTCGGCTGCGGTTTCGGCTGGTTTTGTCGCTGGGCGCGCGAAAATCGTGCCGCGCAAGTGCTCGGCCTCGACGTGTCGGAAAACATGCTGGCCCGCGCTCGCGCCGCCACCACCGACGATACCGTGATTTATGAGCGGGCGGATCTCGAGCATCTGGACCTACCGGAGGCGTCGTTCGATCTCGCCTACAGTTCGCTCGCCCTGCACTACATCGTGGACTTGCCTCGGCTGTTGGCGACGGTTCATCGCGCGCTCGTGCCAGGCGGGCAATTCACCTTTTCGATCGAGCATCCCATCCTGATGGCGCCGATGCATCCGGGCTGGAAGGTCGACGCGCAGGGCCGCAAGACGTGGCCGGTGGACAGCTACCAGATGGAAGGCGCGCGTGTGACCAACTGGCTGGCCGAAGGGGTGGTGAAGCAGCACCGCACCCTGGGCACCACGCTCAACCTCTTGATCCGCACCAGCTTCACCATCACCCATGTCGAGGAATGGGGCCCGACCGACGCACAGGTCGCCGCCAATGCGGAATTGGCCGAAGAGCGCGAGCGCCCGATGTTTTTGCTGGTGTCGGCACTGCGCGAGTAGACCGCGACCCGCATCTTACGTCTTTGCGATATGTTCGCGAATTGCTGTTTCTTTGGCTTATGCCGCCTTTGTCAGAACGGTTGGTGGAAGATGCTCGCGCGCGCCGAGCACTTCCATTCCGACGATCCGCCCCTGCACATCATAATCGAGGATAATGCCTGCGGACACTTCCTCGCTTTCCTCGACTGGCTCTGACGAGAAACGGATGTAAGCAGCATTGGCTTCCGCGTCGTACTCAAGTTTTAGCGTCATGTCGGCCTTTTTGCACGGCGATCCAGAAATGCCGAGATTATACGGATTTCATCCGCTGTTTCCACACAGACCACGCGTAAGACGCGGTCGCCTCTTTCATGAATAATACGAAAGCGCCGCTCGACCGCTGAACTGGACGAATCTGCTTCTCGCCAATCCGGCATATGGACGGCATCCTCGATCCAAGCTCTCTCGAGTTGACGCTCATATATGACCGTCTCCGCATGGGCAGTATACTTGATAGGCTTTACCGCTGTCATGTAATCCCACCCGTAGGAATATTATCATAACTCAATTCGATAGCAACATCTTTAGCGAGAATATACTAAGGATTCATCTACCTTAGGTTGATCGCATCGAATCAAACGATGGCGGACTCGCGCAGGTCGAGTCAGGTCCAGTTCCGCCAGCGTGCAGCCATCCATGGGATTCCGCAATCGGAGCGCTAGGGCCTATTCAACAGGGCGACCATTCCACGCCCGCCAAAATCCGTCGCATGCCATGCTTGCGAATTGACGAAAGCCGAGAAGCGGACAATAGATCGCGGCCATGAACACGCCCTCCCAAAATTCCCCCATCGTCGGCGTCGTCCGACTTCCCGAAGCTAAGGGTCTCGACCTGCCCGCTTATGAGACGGCTGGTGCCGCCGGCATGGACCTGCGCGCGGCAGTGCCCGATGATCGTCCGCTTCTCATCCTGCCCGGCCGGCGCGCGCTGGTGCCGACCGGCCTGATCTTCGAAATCCCCGAAGGCTTTGAAGGCCAGGTGCGGCCACGCTCGGGTCTTGCCTTCAGGCACGGCATCACCTGCCTCAACACGCCCGGCACCATCGACAGCGACTATCGCGGCGAGGTGAAGGTGCTGCTGATCAACCACGGCGACGAGGAGTTCTATGTCGAGCGCGGCATGCGCATCGCGCAGATCATCTTCGCCCCGGTCACGCAGGTGAAGCTCGAGGAGCAGAGCCTCGCCAACTCGACAGGACGCGGCGCAGGCGGCTTCGGCTCGACGGGGCACGCATGAAGCAGCCCAAGCTCGTCATCTTCGATTGCGACGGTGTGCTGGTCGACACCGAAAACACCGTCAACAAGGAGCTGTCCGGCTGGCTGCGCAAGGCCGGCATGGATGTCGACTACCAGTATTGCCGTAAGACCTTCTCCGGCCGCAGCATGATTTCGGTGCAGAAGGAGGTCGAGGCACAGGGCTACAGCCTTGGCGAGGATTTCGTCGAGCGCTGGAACGCCGGCCTGCCGGATCTGTTCGCCACCCACGGCGTGGAAGCCATTCCGCATGTGCGCGACTTCATCGAGGCAGTGCGGGCGCGCGACATACCCTATTGCGTCGCCTCCTCGGCGCGGGTCTCCAAGATGCATGTGACGCTCGGCACAACCGGGCTCCTGCCCTATTTCGAGGACGTGCTGTTCAGCGCCAGCATGGTGGGCCGCGCCAAGCCGTTTCCGGATCTCTTCCTGCATGCGGCTGCCACCATGGGCTTCGACCCGGCCGATTGCATCGTCATCGAGGACAGCGTGCCCGGCACGCAGGCTGGCATTTCCGCCGGCATGCGCGTCTTCTCCTACCATGGCGACCCGCACACCAATCGCGACGGCCTGGCAGCCGCAGGCGGCATTCTGTTCGACGACATGCGCGAATTGGCAGGATTGATTCCGCTCGATTAAATCGGGTTTGCGACCCTGCCCGCTCGCCGCTAATATCGCGCCGTTCCATCCTGTTTCGAGGTCGGTGCAATGGATAACGGCGCGGTATTTCGCAAGCTCCATGAGGCGCCTGGCGCCTTTGTCATCCCCAATCCCTGGGACATCGGCACGGCGAAGCTTCTCGCCGCCGCCGGCTTCAAGGCGCTGGCCACGACCAGCGCCGGCTTTGCCTTTTCGCGCGGCCTGCCCGATGGCGGCGTGCCTTTCGAGGTCATGATCGCCCATTGCAAGGAACTGGCCACGGCCACCGAACTGCCGGTTTCGGCCGACCTGGAAAAGGGCAAGGGCGACACCCCCGAAAGTGCGGCCGAAACCATTTTTGCGGCCAGCGCCGCCGGGCTGGCCGGCTGCTCGATCGAGGATTTTTCGGGCGACCCCGATAAGCCGATCTACGATTTTTCCGCCGCAGTCGAGCGCGTGGCGGCAGCCGCCGAGGCTACGCACGCGCTGCGGCGCGGCTTTGTCTTCACCGCGCGCGCCGAGAATTTTTTGCACGGCCGCCCGGATCTCGACGACACCATCAAGCGGCTGCAGGCCTTCGAGAAGGCCGGCGCCGACGTGCTTTATGCGCCGGGCATCAGCGATGTCGAGACGGTGCGAAAAATCTGCTCGGCCGTGTCGAAGCCGGTCAACATTCTGGCGGTGCCGGGCTTCAGCGTCGCTGCCCTTGCCGAAGCCGGCGCAAAACGCATCTCGCTCGGCTCCAAGCTGACGACCTACGCTTTCGGCATGCTGCAGAAGGCTTCGCGCGAGATGCTTGAAGACGGCACCTTCGAATTTTCGCGCGATGGCGTTCCCTTCGGCACGCTTCAGGACATGTTCTCTAGCCGGTGAGCCCTACCCCGCCCGCGCCGCCACACGCTCGGGCCGCGCCGGCGAAAGCTCGCGCGCGGAGACGGCCTTGTGCAGATGCACCATCATGGCGGCGGCGAAGAGCGGCGTCAGAAGGTTGAGCAGCGGCACCGCAAGGAAGGCGGCGATCACCAGACCAGCCATGAACACCGTGCCGGCATATTTGCGCCGCAGCGCCTTGGCCTCCGCTTCAGGCCTGAACCGCATGGCGGCGAACTCGAAGAATTCGCGGCCGAGCAGATAGCCGTTGATCAGGAAAAACGCGCCGATGTTGATGCCCGGCACCAGAAGCAGAAACAGCGCCAAAATGTTGGCGACGATGACCACGCCCAGAAATTTCAGCGTCATGACGATGGCCGGCACGATGGGCAAAGCCCGGCCGGGCGGGTCGGCGGGATAGTCGGTGCGCTCGACCACTTCGGCAATGTCATCCAAGAACAGTCCCGCAACCAGCGCCGTCACCGGCGCGATCAGCAGGGCAAGACCGAGCGCCAGCCCGACGCCGGCGAAGATCGCCGCGATCAGCCCGAGCCAGCCGGCCCAGGCGGGAAAGCCGGGCAGCAGTGCGTCGATCCAGGGCAAGGCAAGCGCGTCGAACAGCTTGTAGAGCCCGAACCACGACGCCACCAGCGCGAGCAGCGTGATGCCCAGCGTTTTCAAAAACACGGCGCGGAATTCGGGCGAGAACAGCCTGCCGGCGGCGGCACGGGCGGCGTCGAATATCATCGGCGGCGTCTCCTTTCACGTCGGGGCCGTTGCCGCCCAGAGATAGGCGGGCGCCGGCGCCCCCGCAAGAATGCGCTTTTGCAGCTTTGCAAAATCTGCCCGAACGGCTAGACCCGCCGGCGGCCTGCGTGCCAAAACCTATCTGCCCGGCTTTTGCGGAGAGCTTCATGAGCCAATACGACGTGCTTTGCATCGGCAATGCCATTGTCGACATCATTGCCCAGTGCGACGACGATTTCCTCGTGGAGAACCGCATCATCAAGGGCGCCATGAACCTGATCGACGCCGAGCGCGCCGAGCTGCTCTACAGCCGCATGGGCCCGGCCATCGAGGCTTCCGGCGGCAGCGCGGGCAACACGGCGGCGGGCGTGGCGAGCTTTGGCGGGCGCGCGGCCTATTTCGGCAAGGTCAGCCAGGACCATCTCGGCGGCATCTTCACCCACGACATCAAGGCGCAGGGCGTGGCCTTCGACACCAGCCCGCTGACCGGCACGCCGCCCACCGCGCGCTCGATGATTTTTGTCACGCCAGACGGCGAGCGCTCGATGAACACCTATCTCGGCGCCTGCGTGGAGCTGGGGCCGCAGGACGTGGAGGCCGACAAGGCGAGCGGCGCCAAGGTCACCTATTTCGAAGGCTATCTCTGGGACCCGCCGCTGGCCAAGGAAGCCATCCGCCTCACCGCCGCGCATGCCCATGCCGCCGGCCGCGAAGTTTCGATGACGCTGTCGGACCCGTTCTGCGTCGACCGCTACCGCGACGAGTTTTTGGACCTCATGCGCTCGGGCACGGTGGACATCGTGTTTGCCAATGAGAGCGAGGCCAAGTCGCTCTACCAGACCGAATCTTTTGAACAGGCGCTGGAGCTGATCCGCAGGGACTGCAAGCTCGCCGCCGTCACCCGCTCGGAGCTCGGCTCGGTCATCGTGCGCGGCGACGAGACGGTTGCCGTCGACGCCATCGAGATCGCCGAGCTGGTCGACACCACCGGCGCGGGCGATCTTTACGCCGCCGGCTTCCTGTTCGGCTACACCGCCGGGCGCAGCCTGGAAGACTGCGGCAAGCTCGGCTCGCTGGCGGCCGGCCTCGTCATCCAGCAGATCGGCCCCCGCCCGCGCCAAAACCTGCGCGAGCAGGCCGAGCAGGCGGGGTTGCTGTAGGGCGTTGACCCGCCCTCGTGGTTCGAGGCTCGCCCTCCGGGCTCACACCTCACCATGAGGGCTACCGTTGGCGCCCGCCCTGCTAACCTTGAGGGCTACCCTTGGCGGCGACGTCCCTCATGTTGAGGTGCCGCGCCAACCTCCCTCATCCTGAGGTGCGAGCGTAGCGAGCCTCGAAGGACGCACCTCATCTTTGCCACGCCCTCAGGGCGAGCCTCGCCCTTCGACAAGCTCAGGGCACGCACCTATTCATTGCCACGCCCGCTTTCGCGTCTGGCCATTTCAAAGAACTGGGAAGACGGGCGGTCGTCGGACACGCTCGTTTAGGTAAATCTTGCGGTCCTTCGACCGCCCGTTCGATGCTCTTGCCTGGGTTTGTTCGCCTCCGCATTCGCGCGGCCAGCCACACCCTGGGCCCGGACTTGGGGGTTCATCACCCAGCAGCGCCACCGTTAGCGCCACCAGCCCGGACATCGTCGCCCTCCACGCTCATCCGGTTCATGACCCGTGTTCCCGGTGAGGCCGATGCGGAGGATTATGCGGGAGGCGAAAAGGTGGGGGAGAAAATCAGAGACGATTTTTTCCATCCCTCAATCTTTTCAAATGGTTGGATTGGGGAGCGGGCTGAGTTTATCCACTTTTTCTTAGTTGCAGGAAAGCGCGCTGGCGTCCAGGAAGGCTACCGCCAGCGCAAACTGTCTACGGCGTGGTGCCGATCCGCCTAGTCCCGAATCCGGCGACGCCGTTTCTCCTTTTGAAGAATTCTTTGGAAGATACCCTCCCAACCTTCGGCATGAACAACGCGGTCGAAACTCACGTCAGTACCTCGCAGCAATTCCAGGCGGGATCGCTGTGACACCTCTTCCCAGTTATCGTACAGAATATAGAGCGCGTTACCGTATTTGATGTTTTCGAACACAACCAAGTCGTCTGCATACTGCGCGCCGACGTAGGAACTCAGCCCGCCACTACCCCTGAGAAATGCTCGCGGCCGAAGGCGGGAAAACAATGCAACTCTGTTCGTAACAATGGCTTCTTCTTCTCGCGATGCTCGCCGTCCTCCTGCCATAGCTCTCACGATCTCAGCTTGGTTTCCTGGAGGGAAAACCTGCCAATCAAGATGAAGGGTGCCAAGATAATCTTCTCGACTCGCACCGCTGCTAAAAACGCCCGCCGCGCCCACGTTCTCCTGCAACAAGTTCAACATGAAGAGCAGTTCCTGATCGAATGCCGGGGTTCCGCGATCAAGCTGATGATCTAGAGCGACGCGGTACGCGCTTGGGTTATCCCCCCCTGCCCCATCGCGAAGCATCTCGATTGTCAGCCGGTACATGCGCGGCTCATGGAACTCGCGCTGAAACACCTCACGATCTTGGTAGTGGAGGTGAGTTCCATACGTTGACGCATCGCCAAAGTTCGGCGTTTCCCAATAGTAGGTCTTTGTGATCATCGGCAGGTCGCGCCGAACAACGTCCCAACCGTGCTGGTTCCGGGTCGAGTACTTCCCCATGTCGAGCGACGGAAGAGAGGTTTGCACCTCACCTTTTTGAGAAGGAAATGCTAGGTGCCGATACGTACTTCTGATTTCCGATGGCCGGATCAGTTTTGTGACAGCCGCCACGACAAGATCAGTCTTAATATCCGCGAGGGATGTCGTAACCGTTTGCGGGATTTTATTGAGGTTTCGCTTCCACTGGACTGCCCTGAATGCCATCATAGCCCCCGTTTTCTCAACGGGAAGTTGCACGCAAACTTTGTTTGCGTCAACCGTTGCACGGTCGGGCTTTTCCTCCCGGTCCCCGACAGTCTCTATCGCTGTTCGAGCGCCAGTATAGAGGGCTGGCGCCATGCCCTCCGCTATGGCTCCGGGCCTTGAAGCGCTTCAATCGACAAATCGTTGTCGATTGATCGGCCCCTCGCAAAAGCTCGGGGCCGACCGCTGCTTCAAGCACCCGCCGTAAACGCCGCGATCGCCGCCATGTTGACGATGTCGGAATCCTTGGCATTGAGCGGCACGATCTGGACCGGCTTGTTGAGGCCGACCAGGAGCGGGCCGATGACCGTGCAGCCGCCGAGTTCCTGCAGCATCTTGGTCGAGATCGAGGCCGAGTGGAACGCCGGCATGACCAGCACATTGGCCGGGCCCGACAGGCGGCAGAAGGGGTATTGCTGCATGAGGCGCGGGTTGAGCGCGACGTCGGCGGCCATTTCGCCGTCATATTCGAAATCGACGCGGCGCTTGTCGAGGATTTTTACCGCTTCCTGGATGCGCTCGGAGCGCTCGCCGGCCGGGTGGCCGAAGGTGGAATAGGCGAGCATGGCGATGCGCGGCTCATAGCCCATGCGGCGCGCGAAGCCGGCGGCTTCCTCGGCGATGTCGGCGATCTGCTCGGCATTCGGCATGTCGTGCACGGCCGTGTCGGCCACCAGCACGGTGCGGCCGCGGCAGAGCGCGATCGACACGCCGATGACGCGGTGGCCGGGCTTTGCGTCGATGGCGCGGCGCACGTCTTCCAGCGCGGTGGAGTAGTTGCGGGTGACGCCCGTGACCATGCCGTCGGCATCGCCCAGCGCCACCATGGCGGCGGCAAAATGGTTGCGGTCGTTGTTGATCAGGCGCTGGCAGTCGCGGAACAAAAAGCCCTTGCGCTGCAGGCGCTCGTAGAGGAAGTCGGCATAGATGGCGTTGCGGCGCGACAGGCGCGCATTGATGATCTCGATGCCGGGCTTGTCGAGGTCGACGCCGGCGTTGCGGGCGTTTTCCTTGATGACGTCGTCGCGGCCGAGCAGGATGGCGGTGCCGAGCTTCTGGTTCACATAGGACACGGCCGCGCGCATCATCTGCTCTTCCTCGCCTTCGGTGAAGACGATGCGCTTGGGCTGGCGGCGCACGCGGTCATAGATGCGCTGCAGCGTTGAGGCGATCGGGTCGCGGCGGGCCGACAGCTCGTTGGCGTATTTGTCGAGGTCGAGGATCGGCCGGCGGGCGACGCCGGTGTCCATCGCGGCTCTCGCGACCGCGACCGGGATGGCCGAGATGAGGCGCGGGTCGAACGGCACCGGGATGATGTAGTTGGGGCCGAATTTCGGCCGGTTGCCCTGGTAGGCGGCGGCGACATCGTCGGGCACGTCCTTGCGGGCGAGGTCGGCCAGCGCGTGGGCGGCGGCGATCTTCATCTCGTCGTTGATGGTGGTGGCGCGAACGTCGAGCGCCCCGCGAAAAATGTAGGGGAAGCCAAGCACGTTGTTGACCTGGTTCGGATAGTCCGAACGGCCGGTGGCCATGATGGCGTCGGTGCGGATCTCGGCGACCTCTTCGGGCGTGATCTCCGGATCGGGATTGGCCATGGCGAAGATGATCGGGTTCTTGGCCATGGACTGGACCATGGTGGTGGTCAGCGCGCCCTTGGCGGAAAGGCCGAAGAACACGTCGGCGCCGTCCATGGCGTCGGCCAGGCTGCGGGCGTCGGTGACCACCGCGTGCGCCGACTTCCACTGGTTCATGCCTTCGGTGCGGCCCTGGTAGACCACGCCCTTGGTGTCGCAGAGGATGATGTTTTCGGGCGCAAAGCCCATCGACTTGATGAGCTCGATGCAGGCGATGCCGGCCGAGCCGGCGCCGTTGCAGACGAGCTTTGTCGTCTTGAGGTCGCGGCCGGTGATTTCGAGCGCGTTGATGAGGCCGGCGGCGGCGATGATTGCCGTGCCGTGCTGGTCGTCGTGGAAGACGGGGATGTCCATGATCTCGCGCAGGCGCTGCTCGATGATGAAGCAGTCGGGCGCCTTGATGTCTTCGAGGTTGATGCCGCCGAAGGAGGGGCCCAGATAGCGCACGCAGTTGATGAATTCGTCGACGTCGGTGGTGTCGACTTCGAGGTCGATGGAATCGACGTCGGCGAAGCGCTTGAACAGCACCGCCTTGCCTTCCATCACCGGCTTGGAGGCCAGCGCGCCGAGATTGCCGAGGCCGAGGATGGCCGTGCCGTTGGATATGACGGCCACCATGTTGCCGCGCGTGGTGTAGTCGAAGGCGCGGCTCGGGTCTTCCGCGATGGCGAGCACCGGCACCGCGACGCCCGGCGAATAGGCGAGCGACAGATCGCGCTGCGTGGCCATTGGCTTGGTGGGGCTGATCTCCAGCTTGCCGGGGCGGCCCATGGCGTGGAACTCCAACGCCTCCTGCGCGCCGACGGAGGGACCTACATTGTCTGATTTCTTGCCGGATGCCATGGTGTCGCGGGGTCCCTTCCCTAGCCCTTTTTTGTGGAGTGTTCGGGATTAAGGCTACACTTCGGCCCTGTAAACCGCCAATCAGGACGAAGCTCTTTTTTGGACGAGACAGTGAACGACGAAACGCCGATCCGCACCGACGCCAGCACGCCTCTGCCGGGCAGCGGCGCCGCCACGCCGATGATGGAACAGTTCCTCGAGATCAAGGCGGCGAATCCGGATTCGCTTCTGTTCTATCGCATGGGCGATTTCTACGAGCTGTTCTTCGATGACGCGGAGATCGCCAGCCGCGCGCTGGGCATCGTGCTCACCAAGCGCGGCAAGCACCAGGGCCAGGACATCCCCATGTGCGGCGTGCCGATCCATGCGGCGGACGACTATCTGCAGAAGCTGATCGGGCTCGGCCACCGCGTTGCCGTCTGCGAGCAGATCGAGGACCCGGCCGAGGCCAAGAAGCGCGGCTCGAAATCGGTGGTGAAGCGCGACGTGGTGCGGGTGGTCACCCCCGGCACCATCACCGAGGACAAGCTGCTGGCGCCGGCGGAATCGAATTTCCTGATGGCGCTGGGGCGCGTGAAGGGCGGCTCCGACAATGCGTATGCCTTGGCCTGGATCGAGCTGTCGACCGGCATTTTTCGCGTGGCCGAGACCAGCGCCGACAATCTGCTGGCCGACATTTTCCGCATCGACCCGCGCGAGCTGGTCCTGCCCGAGCCGGTGTTTTACGACGCCGAGCTGAAGCCGGTGTTCGATCTGGTGGGGCGGGTGGCCAATCCGCAGCCGTCGAGCCTGTTCGACTCGGCCTCGGCGCCGGGCCGCATCGCGCGCTTCTTCGAGGTGGCGACGCCGGACAGTTTTGGCACGTTTTCGCGCGCCGAGCTGTCGGCCATCTCGGGCGTCATCGCCTATGTGGAGAAGACCCAAAAAGCCGAGCGGCCGCCGCTGTCGCGGCCCGAGCGCGAGCAGTCGGGCTCGACCCTGTTCATCGATCCGGCGACGCGCGCCAATCTGGAACTGTTGCGCACCACCGGCGGCAGCCGCGACGGCTCGCTCCTGAAGGCCATCGACCGCACGGTGACCGGCGCCGGCGCGCGGCTCTTGGCCGACCGGCTGATGTCGCCGCTGACCGACCCGAGGGCAATCGCCCAGCGGCTGGATTCGGTCGCCTTCTTCCTCGCCGAGCGGCGACTGATTGAGGCCCTGCGCGCCTGCCTGAAGGGCGTGTCCGACATGCCGCGCGCGCTGACCCGGCTGGCGCTGAACCGCGGCGGGCCGCGCGATCTCGGCGCGCTGCGCTCGGGGTTCGAGGCGGCGCTTGCGATACGCGCGCTGTTCGCCGAAGTCGAAGTTTCGGCGGAAGTTTCCGAAGCGCTGGAAGCGATTTCCGCGCTGCCGGTTGCCTTTGCCGAGCATCTGACCGGGGCGCTGGACGACGACCTGCCGCTCTTGAAGCGCGACGGCGGTTTCGTGCGTGCCGGATACAATGTCGAGCTCGACGAGATGCGCGCGCTGCGCGACGAGTCGCGGCGCGTGATTGCCGGCATGGAGCGCGACCTGATCGAGGAAACCGGTATCCGGTCCCTAAAAATCCGGCACAACAATGTGCTGGGCTATTACATCGAGGTGACGGCAAACCATCAGGCGATCATGAATGGCTCGGACGAGGCCAAGGCGCGCTTCATCCATCGCCAGACCATGGCCAACGCCATGCGCTTCACCACGACCGAACTGGCCGAGATGGAGACCAAGATCGCCAATGCCGCCGACCGCGCGCTGGCGATCGAGCTTGCGGCGTTCGACAGGCTGGTGGCCGAGGCAGTCGGCGAGGCCGAGACGATCCGCGCCGGTGCGGCGGCCCTTGCCTCGCTCGACGTGTCGGCCGCACTTGCGGTGCTGGCGACCAGCGAGAACTGGTGCCGGCCTGTTGTTGACGACAGCCTCGCCTTCGAGATCGTCGGCGGCCGCCACCCGGTGGTCGAGCAGTCGCTGCGGGCGGCAGGCGAGAACGCCTTCGTTGCCAATGACTGCGACCTGTCGCCCGAAGGCAGCGCCAAGGCCGGCGCCATCTGGCTGCTGACCGGACCCAATATGGGCGGTAAATCGACCTTCCTGCGCCAGAACGCGCTGATCGCAATCCTCGCCCAGATGGGGTCTTTCGTGCCTGCGGCAAGCGCCCATATCGGCGTCGTCGACCGGCTGTTCTCCCGCGTCGGCGCCTCGGACGATCTGGCGCGCGGCCGCTCGACCTTCATGGTCGAGATGGTGGAGACGGCGGCGATCCTCAATCAGGCGGGCGAGCGCGCGCTGGTCATATTGGACGAGATCGGACGCGGCACGGCGACCTTCGACGGCCTGTCGATCGCCTGGGCGGCGGTGGAATATCTGCACGAGAAGAACCGCTGCCGCGCGATCTTCGCCACCCATTTCCACGAGATGACGGCGCTGGCCGAGAAGCTGCAGCGCCTCTCCAACGTGACCATGCGGGTGAAAGAGTGGGAAGGCGACGTGGTCTTCCTGCATGAGGTCGGCAAGGGCGCGGCCGACCGTTCCTACGGCGTGCAAGTGGCGCGGCTGGCCGGCCTGCCGGACGCCGTGGTGCAACGCGCCAAGGACGTGCTGCATCAGCTCGAGGCTGGCGAAACCTCCGGCAAGGCCGACCGGCTGGTCGACGACCTGCCGCTGTTCTCGGCGGCGATGAAGAAGGAGCCGCCCGCGCCGGCGAAGGTGGATGTCGTGGGTGCCGCCCTTGCCGCGCTCAATCTCGACGAGATGACCCCGCGCCAGGCGATGGAAGAGCTTTACCGGCTGAAGGAACTGGCGGCGCGGGGTTAGCCGAGCGCTCGGACCTGATCGCTAGCTGGACAAAACCCCTCTCCGTCTCGCTGCGCTCGACACCTCTCCCCGCAAGCGGGGCGAGGAAAGGCGCCAAGATCGCCGCCGCGGTTCCTCGCCCCCACGAAGTGGGGGAGAGGTGTCGAGCGCAGCGAGACGGAGAGGGGGCAGCAGCGTCTGCCAAAGCAGGCAACGCCTACTCCGAATAGATCGCATCGCCCCAATCAAGCTTGCGCGCGGCCTTGAAGGCTGTGCCATCGCGGCGGGTCAAAAGACGTTCGCCGGCGGTGCCTTCAGCATCGCACAGTTTCAGCCGCACCATGCCGCTTGAGGCCTGCGGCGGCGCCAGAACACGCGCCTCAAAAGCCTCGCCCGCATGACGCGAGGCGGCGATATAGATGAACTTTTCGTCTTCCCACGGCACTTCGCCGCCCTTGGCCAGCCGATGCAGGCGCGAGCGGGCGACGCGACGGGAGAAATGGCACCAGTCGGGCGCGACCAGCGGGCATTCTTGGCTGTGCGGGCAAGGGGCAATCAGATGCGCACCCGCCTCGATCAGTCGCGTGCGGACGCGCAAAATGCGCTGCCAGCCGGCCGGCGTGCCGGGTTCGACGATGACGAGCGTGTCGCCCGTCAGCGCCCACAGCCGGTCGACCAGCGGCTCGATCTTTTCAGGCGGCAGCTCGTCCAGCACATAGGCGAGCGTGACCAGATCGGCGGGTTTTAAATCAGGGAATTTTCCCAACACATCGGCGGCAAGGTAGCGCGCGGTGACGGGCTCGGCGTGGCGGGCGAGATCCGTGCCTACGGCGCGGATCGCGGGGCTGGTCTCGACCAGCATTGCGTCCTCAAGACTGTCCCAGCAGTCGCGCGCCGCCCAAAACACAGTGCCCGGGCCGGCGCCGACATCGATGAGGCTGCGCGGCGCAAAATTTTCCCGCGCCTCGGTCACTGCTTCAAGGCTGGCGCGCACCGCCGCATAGGTTGCCGGCAGGCGTGTGGCCAAATAGGCCTTTGCCGCCAGGTCGTCGGACAGGTGCAGCCGCCCGTCGCGCGTCTCGGCGCGGTAGCGACGCGACAGCACCTCCGCCGCCTGCTTCAGCACCGGCAGCGGCACGCCTTCGAGCGCCTTGTCGACCGCCTGGCGAAGGGCTGCGGGAAGTTCCATGAAGCCTCTTAAGCTGTCCCGAATTTGCGGGCCGCATCGAGCGACAGCCCGAGCCCGACCGAGCCGAACATATCGCCCTGCACGACCGTTGCACCTGGAAAAAGCGACAGCAGGCGGTTTTTGAGCATCGGAATGGCCGTCGAGCCGCCGGTGAGGAAGAGCGTGGTGATACGCTGGGCCTCGACGCCGGCGTCGGCGAGCGTCTTCTGCACGGTGTTCGCAACCCGCTCGACCGCCAGGTCGATCGCCTCGTCGAGGCCGGCGCGCGTGACCGGCAGCGACAGCGTCTCCTCGGTCAGCTTGACGGTCATCGAGGTGTCGTCGCGGTCGGTGAGGTCGATCTTGGCGCGCTCCACCGTGCCGGCCAGTGCGTGGCCCTGGCGGTTGGCGACGATGTCGATCATGCGGTCGACCAGCTCGGGCTTTGCCGCCTCGTAGCGGATCTGGCGCAGGTCGGTCATGGCCTTGGGCGTATAGAGCATGTTGATGCGCTGCCAGGTGGCGAGGTCGTTGAAATAGCCGGCGGGCAGGTTGCGCTTGCCGTCCTTGGTCTGGGTCTTGTAGCCGAGCTCGGGCATCAGATGCGCGACCGACAGCAGCCGGTCGAAATCGGTACCGCCGATATGCACGCCGGTGCTGGCGAGGATGTCGTCCTTGCGGTCGGCCGCGCGCGCCCGCTCGGGCGAGACGCGGACGATGGAGAAGTCGGAGGTACCGCCGCCGATGTCGATGATCAGCGCCAGCTCCTCGCGGGTCACGCTCTGCTCATAGTCGAGTGCGGCCGCGATCGGCTCGAACTGGAAGGCGATGTGCTTGAAACCCTGCGCGCGTGCGGCGGCTTCTAGCTGGTTCTGCGCGTCGCGGTCGGCAGCCTCGTCTTCGTCGACGAAATGCACCGGGCGGCCGAGGACGACCTGCTCGATGTCCTGGCCCAGTTCGCTGTCCAGCCGCTCCTTCAGATAGGCGACGAAGGTGCCGATGATGTCGGAGAAGGCGAGATAGCGCGCCTTGATGCGCGTCTTCTCATGGATCAGCGAGGAGCCGAGCACGCTCTTCAGCGCGCGCAGCAGGCGGCCCTCGGCGTTCTCGGTGTAGTCGGCAATCGCCCGGCGGCCGAAATAGGTGTTGTTGTCCTCGAAATTGTAGAAGACGGCGCTGGGCATGGCGACATGATCGCCTTCGAGCGGCACAAGTTTCGGGCGGCCGTCAGCGATATAGCCGACGGTGGAGTTGGACGTGCCAAAGTCGATGCCACCGCTGATCGGTTTCATGGGGGATCCTTGCGTATGAGATGACGGCCCGGCGCGGGGGAGGTGTGCGGTTACACAAGCTGCGCGGCAATGTCGAGGCGGCGGGCCAAATTTTTCTATCCGACCCAAAAGCGCCGCAAAGTGGCGCCCCATACCCAGCCGGCGAAAAAAGAGCTATAGACGCCGCCCGGAAAGCGAGGCTTTTTAGTCAGGCATGGCGAAGATACCCCTGAAGCTCGAGGAACTTATCGACGGCGTGGCCCTGCGCCGCGATCTCACCGCGCTGACCAAGGAAACCGGCGGCGACGGCTCGAGCATGGAGGTGCGCGGCCGCGTGCTGCAGCTTCTGAAGGAGCGCCGGGCGGCAGGCCGAGCGGTGGCCGAGCGGATGCTGCGCGAAGACGGCGGCGGCACGGCCTGCGCGGCGCGTATCTCCCACCTGATGGACGAGATCATCCGCGCGCTCTACGACTTTGCCGCCACCCACGTCTACCACGCGCGAAATCCCTCGTCGGCCGAGCGCATGGCAGTGGTGGCCGTGGGCGGCTATGGCCGCGGCACGCTGGCGCCGGGCTCCGACATCGACCTTCTGTTCCTGCTGCCCTACAAGCAGACGCCCTGGGGTGAGCAGATAGTCGAATACATGCTCTACATGCTGTGGGACATGGGGCTGAAGGTCGGCCACGCCACCCGCAACATCGACGAGTGCCTGCGCCTGTCGCGCGAGGACATCACCATCCGCACCGCCATCCTCGACGCCCGCTTCCTGTGGGGCGAGGAAAAGCTGTTCGATGAACTGCTGGTCCGCTTCGACAAGAACGTGGTGAAGCACACCGGCCCCGAATTCGTGCAGGCAAAGCTCGCCGAGCGCGACGAGCGCCACGCCAAGGCCGGCGAAAGCCGCTATCTGGTCGAGCCAAACGTCAAGGACGGCAAGGGCGGCTTGCGCGACCTGCACACGCTGTTCTGGATCGCCAAATACTTCTATCGGGTGCGCACCGGCGAGGAACTGGTGGAGAAGGAGGTCTTCACCCGCGCCGAATACAACCAGTTCCTGAAGGCCGAGGATTTCCTCTGGGCCGTGCGCTGCCACATGCACTTCCTGACCGGCAAGGGCGAGGAACGCCTGCATTTCGACATCCAGCGCGATATCGCCGAGCGGCTCGGCTACACCAGCCACCCCGGCCTCTCGGCCGTCGAGCGCTTCATGAAGCACTACTTCCTGATCGCCAAGACGGTGGGCGACCTGACGCGCATCTTCTGCGCCGGGCTGGAGGAGGAGCAGGCGAAATATGTGCCGGGCTTCGACCGCATTTTCCTGACCTTCTCGCGCCGCCAGCGCAAGCTTGCCGGCACCAGCGACTTCATCGTCGACAACCATCGCATCAACGTGGCCGACGACCAGGTATTCGTGCGCGACCCGGTCAACATGCTTCGCCTGTTCTGGTTCGCCGACAAGCACGGGCTGGAGTTCCACCCCGACGCGCTGAAGCTGCTGACGCGCTCGCTCTCGCTGGTGGACAAGACCCTGCGCCGCAACAAGGAAGCCAACCGGCTGTTCCTCGACATCCTGACCTCGGACCGCAACCCCGAGCTCAACCTGCGCCGCATGAACGAGGCCGGGCTTTTGGGCAAGCTGATCCCGGATTTCGGCCGTATCGTCGCCATGATGCAGTTCAACATGTATCATCACTACACGGTGGACGAGCATCTGCTGCGCTGCATCGGCGTGCTTTCGGAGCTGGAGCGCGGCGACGGCGAAAAGGTCCATCCGCTGTCGCATTCGCTGATGACAGGGCTGAAGAAGAAGCGCGAGGCGCTTTACGTGGCCGTTCTGTTGCACGACATCGCAAAGGGCCGCCCGGAGGACCACTCCGAGGCCGGCGCAAAGATCGCCCGGCGCATCTGCCCGCATATGGGGCTTTCGGCCGCCGAGACCGAGACGGTTGCCTGGCTGGTCGAAAACCATCTGGTGATGTCGATGGTGGCGCAGTCGCGCGACCTCAATGACCGTAAGACCATCGAGGATTTCGCCGACGTGGTGCAGACGGTGGAGCGCATGAAGCTGCTGCTCATCCTCACCGTCTGCGACATTCGCGGCGTCGGCCCCGGCGTGTGGAACGGCTGGAAGGGCCAGCTCTTGCGCACGCTCTATTACGAAACCGAGCTCTTGCTGACCGGCGGCTTCTCCGAAGTGTCGCGCGCGCAGCGCGCCGCCGAAGCGCGCGCGGGCCTTGCCGCAGCCCTTGCCGATTGGCCCGAGGCCGAACGCCAGCGCTTGGTGGATTTGCACTACGAAAACTACCTGCTCGCCGTCGATCTCAAGGACCAGGTCCGCCACGCGGAGTTCATCCGTGCGGCGGATGCGGACAAGCGCAAGCTTTCGACCATGGTGAAGACGCACGAGTTCGAAGGCGTCACCGAGATCACGGTGCTGGCGCCCGACCATCCGCGCCTCCTGTCGGTGATAGCCGGCGCCTGTGCGGCGGCCGGCGGCAACATCGTCGACGCACAGATCTTCACCACCTCGGACGGCAGGGCGCTCGACACCATCCTGATCAACCGCGAATTCGACCGCGACGAGGACGAGCAGCGGCGCGGCGAGCGCGTCGGCAAGCTCATCGAGGACGTGCTGTCGGGCCGGGCCTGGCTGCCGGAGATGATCGAAAAGCGCACCAAGCAGAAGCGCGGCGCCAAGGCTTTCCGCCGCGAGCCGCGCGTCGACATCCGCAACACGCTGTCGAACCGTTTTACCGTCATCGACGTGTCGGGCCTGGACAGGCCGGGCCTGCTTTCCGAGATCACCGGGGCGCTGTCGGACCTGTCGCTCGACATCGCCTCGGCCCATATCACCACCTTCGGCGAGAAGGTGATCGACACATTCTACGTCACCGACCTCACCGGCCAGAAAATCGACAACCCGACGCGGCAGCAGGCGATCCGCGACAGGCTTTTGGCCACGCTGCAGGGCGAGACCGCCCAGCGCAGTGCCAAGGTCAAGGCGACGGTGTAGTGAGCGCCATGATTCCTCGCCCGCATCAACCGGAACGGCACGCATGAGCCTGATAAAGAAATTCGCCACCGTCGCATCCGGCACGCTGATGAGCCGCGCCTTCGGCTTCGTGCGCGAGATGCTGATGGCGGCGGCGATCGGCACCGGCCCGGTGGCGGATGCCTTCTATGCGGCCTTCCAGTTTCCCAATACCTTCCGACGGCTCTTCGCCGAGGGCGCGTTCAACGCCGCCTTCGTGCCGCTCTTCGCCAAGGAGATCGAGGCCAACGGCACCGAGGGCGCCAAGCGCTTTTCGGAAGAAGTGTTCGGCGTGCTGTTCACCACGCTTCTGGTGCTCACCATCGCCATGGAACTGGCCATGCCGCTTCTGGTGCGTTTCCTGATCGCGCCGGGTTTCGTGGACGAGCCGCAGAAATACGATCTCACCGTGGCGCTGGCCACGGTCATGTTCCCCTATCTCATCTGCATGTCGCTGGCAGCGATGATGAGCGGCATGCTGAACTCGCTGCGCCGCTATTTCGCCGCCGCGATCGCGCCGGTGTTCCTCAACATCATCCTGATCGCGGTGCTGGCCAATGCCTGGTACAAAGGCCATGACAACCTCACCGTCGGCTATGCGCTGGCCTGGGGCGTGCTGGCCGCAGGCGTCGTGCAGCTTGCCATCGTCTGGATTGCCGTGCGCCATGCCGGCATTTCGATCGGCTTTCGCCGCCCGCGCATGACGCCCAACGTCAAGCGGCTGTTGATCCTCGCCCTGCCGGCGGCGATCACCGGCGGCATCACCCAGATCAACCAGCTCATCGGCACCGCAATCGCCTCCGGGCAGAACAGCGCCGTCTCCTCGTTGGCGCTGGCAGATCGCGTCTACCAACTGCCGCTCGGCGTGGTGGGCGTGGCGGTTGCCATCGTGCTGCTTCCCGAACTGGCCCGTGCGCTAAAATCCGGCAACCTGAAGGAAGCGGCCAACCTGCAGAACCGCTCGGTCGAGTTTACGCTGTTCTTGACCCTGCCCGCGGCGGCAGCGCTGCTGGTGATGTCCGAGCCGATCGTGCGCGTGCTCTATGAGCGCGGCCAGTTCGCCGCCGGCAACAGCACGCCGACCGTGGCCGCCATCCTCGCCATTTTCGGCCTCGGCCTGCCGGCCTTCGTGCTCATCAAAGCCTTTACCCCCGGCTATTTCGCGCGCGAGGACACACGCACGCCGATGATTTTTGCGGCCATCTCCGTGGCCGTGAACATTTCGGTGGCGCTGACGCTGTTTCCGGTCATGGGCGCGCCGGGCATCGCCACGGCCTCGGCCATCGCCGGCTGGGTCAATGCCGCAATGCTGCTCGTCGTGCTGGTAAGGCGCGGCCACTGGGGCGCCGACATTCCGCTTCTCACCCGCATTCCCCGCCTGGTGATCGCCGCCGCCGTGATGGCCGGCGCGCTGCATGTGGCGATCGGCAGGCTGGCGCCCTACCTCGCCTCCTCCGCGCCGCTCCACACCCAGGCCGCAACGCTTCTTGCGCTCGTCGCCGGAGCCACCGTGATCTATTTCGGCGTGGCGTTCGGCATCGGCGGCGCCGATCTCGGCATGATCCGCCGCAACATCAAGCGCGGCGAAGCAAAGCCGCAGCAGGCACCGGCGGCGAATGCCACCGCGGATGAATGATCCGGGTTTCGCTCGAACCTAGGCAACCGTCTGTAGATCGGTGAGCCGGAATTCGTCGGCGGTGGAGAGCATCGGCGCACCGTAATATCTGGCGCAGGCGTAGTGGAAACAGTCCGCCATGTTCAGGCGGATCGCATTGTTGCGAAAGCGCGAGGCCGCTTCGATGGAGAGCGAGACGGACTCTTCAGCCGGCGGCAGTTCGCGAACTGCAATTCCGCGCTCGTCGAGAAACCGCGTGACGATCTTAGACGTCAGTTCGACCGGTGCGGCCAGCTTCTCGGGCCGTGCAAGCGCCATCGCCGCTTCCCAGACCGCAATGGCCGAGGTGAACGGATTGGTGGCGTCGACTATCGCCTCGGCGCAGCGCCCGGCCTCCGCCTCATCGCTCAGAATTGCAACGATGGCTGCGGCATCGATGAACATCATTCGTCACCGGACAATTCGTCATAGACGGAACGTGGCAAAGGCTTGCGCGCCCGTTCTGTCAACTCGACCCCGAATTCGGCCCGAAGCCGGGCTGCTGTTTCGACGGGGCTCTCGTTGCTGCGGCGACGCGCCAGCGCCTCGGTCATGGCGATGACGATCGCCTCGGTGAGCCCGACGCCCTCCATCTGCGCGAAAGTGCGCGTGAGCTTGTCGGCATCCTTGTTCGTGATGTTAATCGTCATATCAACACCTCCCTATCTACATACCACGATGTATAAGTAGTCATCAACGGCGTCTTCGAGCCCCCTTTATTGTCGCCCCTGATATCTTGCTCTCGCCCCCGCCATCGGCCATAAGCGCGTATCGATTTTCGCCGCGCGCGAAACGGCCCTCCACAAGCCACGAGGACAAAATGAACGAATTCAAGCCGCTCGTCTTTTCCGGCGTCCAGCCCACGGGCAATCTCCATCTCGGCAACTATCTCGGCGCCATCCGCAAGTTCGTCGCCTTGCAGGAAACCAACGACTGCATCTATTGCGTCGTCGACCTGCACTCGCTGACCGCCCAGCTCGTCCATGACGATCTAGAAGGTCAGACGCGCTCGATCACCGCGGCCTTCCTGGCGTCGGGCATCGACCCCAAGAAGCACATCGTCTTCAACCAGGCCCGGGTGCTGCAGCATGCCGAGCTTGCCTGGATCTTCAACTGCGTTGCGCGCATCGGCTGGATGAACCGCATGACGCAGTTCAAGGACAAGGCCGGCAAGGACCGCGAGAATGCCTCGCTGGGACTGCTCGCCTATCCGAGCCTGATGGCGGCCGACATTCTGGTCTACCGCGCCACGCATGTGCCGGTCGGCGACGACCAGAAGCAGCACCTGGAACTGACCCGCGACATCGCCCAGAAGTTCAACAACGACTTCTCCGCCCGCATCGCGGAACTCGGCCTCGGCGTCGAGATGCAGATGGGCGAGGAGACGGTGAACGGCTTCTTCCCGATTACCGAGCCGATCATCGGCGGGCCGGCAGCGCGCATCATGTCGCTGCGCGACGGCTCCAAGAAGATGTCGAAGTCGGACCCGTCGGACCTGTCGCGAATCAACCTGACCGATGACGCCGACACGATCTCGAAGAAGATCAAGAAGGCCAAGACCGATCCGGAAGCGCTGCCGAGCGAGCTTGATGGGCTTGCCAGCCGTCCCGAGGCCGAAAACCTCGTCGGCATCTATGCCGGCCTCGCCGACATGTCGAAGCAGGACGTGCTCAAGGAGTTCGGCGGCCAGCAGTTCTCGGTGTTCAAGCCGGCGCTGGCCGACCTCGCGGTGGAAAAACTCGCGCCGATCGCCGACGAGATGCGCCGCCTGATCGCGGATCCCGGCTATATCGACAGCGTGCTGCGCGACGGCGGCGACCGTGCACGCGTGATCGCCGAGGGCACGATGAAGAACGTGCGGCACATCATCGGCCTGCTCGACAACTAGGAACCAGCCAAAGCCTCGATGGGGAAACTCATCGAGGCTCTTTTGTCTCTTTGCATGGAAAATGGCGTGCCTGCTTCCATCGTCGAGGCAACGCGCCTGCCGGTTCGGCCAGCTTGCGGTTGGCTGGCGTCGGTGGCAGATTGCGCCGGAACAGCCAGCAGGGTTAACAAATGGTCTCCAAGCGTCTCAGTCGCGAAGCCGGGCACCGGCGAAAGTTCCTGGCGATCATCGACGACACCCCCGAATGCGAGCGGGCGGTGGCCTATGCCTCGCACCGCGCCAAGAACACGGGCGGCGGGGTGGTGCTGCTTTATGTGATCGAGCCGGGCGACTTCCAGCACTGGCTCGGCGTCGAGAAGATCATGCGCGAAGAGGCGATCGCCGCAGCCAGTGCCGCGCTCGACGGCAGCGCGCGGAAGGTGCGCGAAACGATCGGCATCGAGCCCGAAATGGTGGTGCGCGAAGGCAAGCCCGCCGAACAGATCCATCAGCTGATCGAGGACGACCAGGACATCGCCATTCTGGTGCTGGCAGCAGGCGCGGGCAAAGAGGGCCCGGGCCCTCTGGTGACTTCCATCGCCGGCAAAGGGGCCGCTTTCCCCATCCCGGTGACGGTGGTGCCGCAGAATCTATCCGACGAAGACCTTGAAAGTCTGGCCTGAACAAATCATCTGTCCGGCAGGGCCCGTCGGTTTTGCTTGAATGCTCCTGGCGCAGGACCTAGAACCGTTCCAAACTGCCCAGACACGCACGGAGATGCGGCCATGTTTATCCAGACCGAGGCGACCCCAAATCCCGCCACGCTGAAATTCCTGCCCGGCAAGGAAGTGCTGACGCAGGGCACGGCCGATTTCCGCGACGCCGAAACGGCAGTACAGGCCTCACCGCTGGCCGGCCGGCTGTTCGACATTCCCGGCGTGACCGGCGTGTTCTTCGGCTACGACTTCATCACCGTCAGCAAGGACGGCCCGGACTGGCAGCACCTGAAGCCGGCGATCCTCGGCGCCATCATGGAGCACTTCATGTCGGGCGCGCCGGTGATGGCGGCAGGCGGCCATTCGGCCACCCAGCACGATGAGAGCGGCGAATTCTACGCCGAGGAAGACACCGAGATCGTCGCCACCATCAAGGAGCTGCTCGACACTCGCGTGCGCCCGGCTGTGGCGCAGGACGGCGGCGACATCACCTTCCGCGGCTACGAGAACGGCACCGTGTTCCTGCACATGAAGGGCGCCTGCTCCGGCTGCCCGTCCTCGACCGCCACGCTGAAGCACGGCATCCAGAACCTGCTGCGCCATTTCGTGCCCGAGGTCGAGCACGTCGAACAGATCGCCTGAGCGACCTTCCGACAAATAGCAGACAACAAAAAACCGGGCCTTGAGCCCGGTTTTTCATTTGCGACGTCCTTGTTGCCGAGACGGCTCGCATAAATCCTTCTGTCCAAGCCTCCCCTGATCGGAGAGACCCAGGGGGCTTTTGTTTGGGCATGATCTTGTCCGAAAAGTCTGCAACTTTTCGGGATCATGCTCCTAGATAACGACCACCTTGGCGCCGACTTCGGCGCGGTTGTAGAGATCGATGATGTCCTGGTTCATCAGGCGGATGCAGCCCGACGACATGGCCTTGCCGATGGAGAACCATTCGGGCGTGCCGTGCAGGCGATAGCCGGAATCGCCGCTCCCGTTGAACAGATACATGGCGCGGGCGCCGAGCGGGTTCATCAGGCCGGGCGGCATGCCGCCGCGCCACTTGGCCAGTTGCGGCTGGCGGCCGATCATCGCCGAAGGCGGCGTCCAGGTCGGCCATTCGCGCTTGGCTGCGATGCGCGCCGTGCCGTGCCATTCAAATCCCTCACGCCCGACGCCGATGCCGTAGCGCACCGCCTTGCCCCCGGGCATGACGAAATAGAGGAACTTGTTGGCCGTATCGACGACTACGGTGCCGGGCCTCTCCGACGTGTCGTAGCTCACGATCTGGCGGCGGTATTTGCTCTCCACCTTGTAGATCGGCACGGCCGGCAACTGGTAGCCGGCGTCCGAAACAGAGCCGTAATCCGAGTTGAACATCTGGAAAGAGCCGTCGCTCGTACAGCCGGCAAGGGCCGTCGCGAGCATCAGACTAGCGGCGACAAAAATTGGCTTCATGCGCATTGGAAAATCCGCAGCTCCGATCCCGACCATCTACAGCCCGATTCGGGCCGTATTTTCGCCGTTATTTCTATGAGAGCGGTTTGTTGCTTGCCAAGTGCTTGAACGGACCAAGCAGAGCCAAATGCAAGGGTAGATCGCCTGCTATGGTATTTTGGCAACAGATTTAGCCACTACTGAAGCGAAAATCGCCGAAACTGACCGAAGGACGACCGAAACCAGACTTTTGGCCCGTGCTTGCCGATGGTCAGCGACCGCCTGTCGACAGCGCTGCGAGGGCGTGGATGACACGGTAATCCACGGCTCTCGCGGCGCTCTCATATCGCGGCGCGGCAAATAACTGCGCACCCGCCATGACGGGTTCAAAACGAGAACATAACATGGCATGGTGCGGCCATGCCGATCATATCCCCCCTCCCCGCCAATCCCCTCGTCGACGGGCGCCAGTCCGAGCGCGCCATGGTCGTGCGGCGCGGCGTGCAGCGCCTGCTCATGCAGATGGGCATGCATGTGCTGCCGGAACTGTCGCTGGCGACCGGCCGGCGCGCCGATCTCGTTGCGCTGACCCGTCAGGGCGACATCTGGATCATCGAGATCAAATCGTCGATCGAGGATTTTCGCGTCGACCGCAAATGGCCCGACTACCGGCTGCATTCGGACCGTTTTTTCTTCGCCACCCATCCCGAGGTGCCGGCGGAGATTTTTCCGGAGGAGTGCGGTTTTATCCTCTCCGACGGCTATGGCGCGGAAATCCTGCGCGAAGCGCCGGAGCACCGCATGGCCGCCGCCACGCGCAAGGCGCTGATGTTGCGGATCGCGCGCGCGGGTGCCTCGCGCCTGCTGGCAGCCGAGCTTGCCGGCGTTTCAGTGCCGGTGCTGGATGGCGAGAGCGAGTAGAATTTCCCGCCAAGGCAGTCCTGGTGCAACCCCCTCTCCGGTTTGCTTCGCAAACCACCTCTCCCCCGCTTTGCGGGGGCGAGGAACCGGCACTCGCCGAGGTCGCGGCATCGCAGGACTTGGGTTCCTCGCCCCCATGAAATGGGGGAGAGGTGGCGCGCGGAGCGCGACGGAGAGGGGGATTTTCGCGACGCTGCCGCTTACCGCGGCGCGCGCTTGGCCAAAATACGCTGCAAGGTGCGGCGATGCATGTTGAGCCGGCGCGCGGTTTCGGAGACGTTGCGCTCGCACATCTCGTAGACCCGCTGGATGTGCTCCCAGCGCACGCGGTCGGCCGACATCGGGTTTTCCGGCGGCGCGGCGCGCTCGCCGGAGGTGCGCGTCAGCGCCGCGAACACGTCGTCCGCATCTGCGGGCTTGGACAGGTAGTCGACGGCGCCAAGCTTCACCGCCGTGACCGCGGTGGCGATGTTGCCGTAGCCGGTGAGGATGATGGTGCGCGCGTCAGCACGCTTCTCGCGGATCGCCGCGACCACGTCGAGGCCGTTGCCGTCGCCGAGCCGCATGTCGACCACCGCATAGGCCGGCGGATTGGCGCGCGCCTTGGCGACCGCTTCCTCGACGCTTTCGGCGGTCTCCACCTGGAAGCCGCGCTGCTCCATCGCGCGGGCCAGACGGGTCAGAAACGGCTTGTCGTCATCCACGATCAGCAGCGACGTGTCGCCACCGGTGATGTTGGCATCAACTGTTTCTTCGCCGTTCATAATCGTATGGTCCGTTCTATCTGTTTTTCTTGATTGTTTTTTCAGCAATATAAGTACCGGAGGCACAATTTTCTACCCACGGCCGGGCGGGAAGGCATCAGGCGGTGTCGAACATGGACGATGCAGCCGACATGGGGTTCAGGAACACCTCGCGCGGCCATTCGATCTGCACGACCGCGCCTTTGCCGCGCTCGTTGGCGTTGGAGAAAGTGAGCGTCGCGCCGGAGCGTTCTAGCAGCGTCTTGGCGATGAACAGACCGAGCCCGAGCCCGCCGCCCTGCTCGCCGCCGCCCTGCCGCGTCGTCATGTAGGGCTCGCCAATACGGTCGATGATTTCGGGCGGGAAGCCGGGGCCGTCATCGACGATGTCGAATGTGACGGTGCGCTCGTTCCATTTCCAGCGGATGACGACCGTGGCGACGGCGAAATCGACGGCGTTCTCGACCAGATTGCCGAGGCCGTAGATGACGCCCGCATTGCGGTGGCCGACCGGCTCGGGGCCGATCTGCTCGCCCGGCTCCAGCTTGATGGAAATGCCGAAATCGCGGTGCGGCGCGATCACCTCCTCCACCAGCGAGGTAAGCGGCAAGCGCGCCAGATGCACCTCGCTTTCCGAGGACAGGCTGGTGAGCCGCTTCAGGATCTGGCGGCAGCGTTCGCTCTGCGAGCGCAGCAGCGTCACGTCCTCGTGGAATTTCGGATCGTTGCCGAGCGCCCGCTCCATCTCCTTGGCCACGAGCGCGATTGTTGCGAGCGGCGTGCCGAGCTCATGCGCGGCAGCCGCCGCCAGCCCGTCGAGCGCGGAAAGATGCTGCTCGCGCTGCAGCACCAGCTCGGTGGCCGAGAGCGCGTTTGCAAGCAGCCGCGCTTCCTCCGCCACGCGCCACGCATAGATCGCGGTGAAGGCGATGCTCGACGAAACCGCCATCCACATGCCGGCGACATAGAGGAAGGGCATGGCGAGCTCGGTGCCCGCAAACCATGGCAGCGGCAGATGGAAGAAGGCGAGCAACGTGGTGAGCGCCATGACGAACACGCCGAGGATCGCGGTCAGGCTGAGCGGCAGCGAGGTGGCGGAAATGACCACCGGCACAGTCATCAGCAGCGAGAAGGGGTTGGTCAGGCCGCCCGTCATATAGAGCAGGCCGGCAAGCTGCAGCGCGTCGAAGGTGAGGATGCCCAGCGCCGGCAGCGGCTGCAGCCGGTGCGCGGCGGGAAAGCGGAAGGTGAGCAGAAGATTGAGCCAGGCCGAGCAGGCGATGAGCGCAAAGCACAGGCTGACCGGCATCGGGAAGTTGAACCAGTAGGCGATGACGATGACCGCGATGCTCTGGCCGATGATGGCGAGCCAGCGCAACCGGATCAGCGTGTTGAGACGCAAGCGGGCGCTCTGCTGGAAGTCGGGCATCTTCTGTGTCTTGACCATGGAAGGGTTTATGCGCCGGACAGGCACCGCGCGCCAAGCGCTATTTGACGCGGGGTTTTGCGCGCGCCGTGGCCTGCGCCGACAAGGGATCGTCGGGCCAGACATGCTTGGGATAGCGGCCGCGCATGTCGGAGCGCACATCGGCCCAGGAGCCGCGCCAGAAGCCCGGCAGGTCGCGCGTGGTCTGGATCGGCCGGTGGGCGGGCGACAGCAGTTCCAGCGTGAGCGGCACCGTGCCGCCGGCGATCGACGGATGCTTGTCGAGGCCAAAAAGTTCCTGGACGCGGATGGCCAGCACCGGCCACTCGCCCTCATAGTCGATCGGCACGCGGCTGCCCGATGGTGCGTCGAAATGAGTCGGCGCAAGCGAGGCCAGCTTGCGCTGCAGATCGTGCGGCACCAGAGACAGAAGCGCATCGTGCAGCACGCCGGCACTGACACGGGCAAAGCTGGCCTCGCCGGAGAGGAAGGGCAGCAGCCAGTCGTCGAGCGAGGCGATCAGCGCCTCGTCGGACATGTCGGGCCAGGGCGCGCCGAGGCCGGTGTGCAGCCATTGCAGGCGATGGCGCAGGATTTCGGCTTCCTTGCCCCAGTTGAGCAGGGACAGGCCGTGTGTCTTCAGCGCTGCGATGATTGCCCGGTCGGCATCGGGACCGGAAGGCGCCGGCAGCATGCGCTCGGACAAGGTGATGGCGCCGAGCCGAACGATCTCGCGCACGCGCACCGCGCGTTTTTCGGGATCGAAGGCGCTTTCCAGCCTTTTTTCCACGTGGTGGCCGAGCACTGTGCGTATCTCGGCTTCCGAGACAGGTGCAGCCGCGGCGACGCGCGCATTCTGCGCCTTGCCCTGCATGTCGGCCACGACGAGATAGGTTTCGCCGGCAAGCGGATCGGCGGCATCGAGCATCGCGCCGCTGCCATTGGCAAGGACAAAACGGCCGCGTTCGCCGCGTGCCTTGGCGACGCGGTCGGGCCAGGCCCGGAGAAGAAGGGCGCCGGCCGCTTCCGGCGCCGAGGCTCGGCCGCCACCATTTGCAGCCCGTGCCAGCCGCTCGGCCAATTGTTTCGCCGCCACCGCGCGCGGCGATCTTTCGCCCATGAAGCGCGAGAGACGTCGCTCCAGGTCGACGCTGTCGCCGCCAAGCCCGCGCTCGGTTAGCAATACCGCAAGCTGGGCGGCTTCGAGCCCCTGCCCTTCCCGCGCCGCCTCGGCCACCATATGCGCGAGGCGCACCGGTAGAGCCAGCTTGCGCATGGCAGCACCTGCCTCGGTCAGGCGCCCGTTCGCGTCGATGGCGTCGAGTTCGGTGAGCAGCGTGCGCGCTTCCGAAAGCGCGGGCGCGGGCGGCGGGTCCAGAAAGGCGAGGCTGGCCGGATCGGCGACGCCGAAGGCGGCGCAATCGAGCATCAGGCCCGACAGGTCGGCCTCGAGGATTTCCGGCGGCGTGAAGGCAGGAAGTGCGGTTGTCTGCTCGGCGCGCCAGAGGCGGACGGCGACGCCCGGTTCGGTGCGGCCGGCGCGGCCCGCGCGCTGGTCGGCGGAGGCGCGGGAGACGCGCACGGTTTCCAGCCGGGTGAGGCCGCTGGCCGGCTCGTAGCGCGGCAGGCGCGACAGGCCGGAATCGATCACCACCCGCACGCCGTCGATGGTGATGGAGGTTTCTGCAATCGCGGTGGCCAGCACCACCTTGCGGCGGCCGGCAGGCGCAGGCTTGATCGCGGCGTCCTGCGTCTTCGCATCCAGCATGCCGTAGAGCGGCACGATGTCGGTGTCGGCACCGACGCGGCCTTCGAGACGTTCGCGCGTGCGCTCGATCTCTCGCTGGCCGGGCAGGAAGGCGAGCACGCTGCCGGGCTCGTCGGCCAGCGCCTCGCGCACGGCCTTCGCCATCGCATCCTCGATGGGCGTGCCGGCGGGCCGCTCCTGATAGCGGATGTCGATGGGGAAGCTGCGGCCCTCGCTTTCGATGACCGGCACGTCGCCCAGCAGGCTGGCCACCCGCGCGCCGTCGAGCGTCGCGGACATTACCAGCAGGCGAAGCTCGGGCCTCAGCGCGCCCTGCACGTCGAGCGCCAGCGCCAGGCCAAAATCGCCGTCCAGCGAGCGCTCGTGGAACTCGTCGAAGATCACCGCCGAGATGCCCGTCAGCTCGGGGTCGTCGAGGATCATGCGCGCCAAAATGCCTTCGGTGACGACCAGGACTCTTGTCCGCGCCGACTGCTTGCTTTCCATGCGCATGGCATAGCCGACCGTGCCGCCGGGCTCCTCGCCCAGAAGCTGCGCCATGCGGCGCGCGGCGGCGCGGGCAGCCAGCCGGCGCGGCTCGAGCAGCAGGATTTTACCATCGCCCAGCCACGGGGCTTCGAGCAGCGCCAGCGGCACCAACGTGGTCTTGCCGGCACCGGGCGGCGCAACCAGCACCGCGCTCGACTTGGCCGCAAGTGCATCGGCGAGCAACGGCAGAACGGCGGTGACGGGAAGCTCGGGTAAACTCGGCATTACGCCGCCCCGATCCGGATGACGGCGCCGCCCGCAGCTTGGGCGTCGGCCTCGTCATGCGTCACCAACAGAACCGGCAGGCTGCCGTCGCGTGCCTTGGAAAACACAAGTTCGCGCATCTGTCCGCGGAGATTGGCGTCGAGCTTCGAAAAGGGCTCGTCCAGCAGCAGCATGCGCGGCGAGGACAGAAGCGCTCGCGCCAGCGCCACCCGCGCCTTTTGCCCGCCCGACAGCGTGTCGGGGTCGCGCCCGGCCATGCCGGCGAGGCCGACGCCTTCGAGCGCGGTTTCGGCCAATGCCGCGCGCGCGGCCTTGCCCTTCACGGCTTCAGGAATGGCGAAGACGAGGTTGCCGCCGACCGACATATGCGGAAACAGCAGCGGGTCTTGGAACAGGATGCCGGCATGGCGATCCTCTGCCGGCAGGGCGGTGAGCTCGATATCGCCGGAAAAGACGCGGCCCGACGCCTCAAAGGCCGGCGGCAAAAAACCGCCGATATAGGCGAGCAGCGTCGATTTTCCGGAGCCGGACGGCCCCATGACGGTGAGCACGTCGCCGGGCGCGACGCGATGCGTGACCGAAACGAGCGTTTGCCCGTTCAGCGCGATCGTCACGTCGTCCAGGAAGAGCCCGTTTTCGGCCATCACCCCAACCGGTTTTTTGTCCTCTCGCGCGCTGGCGCAGGCTGTCACACCCGCATGGCGCGGCGGTGCCGGAATATCAGCGCGGGCACGACTGTTGCAACCGCAAAGCCGATAGCTGGCAGGACCATCTGCACGAAGGCGTAGACACCGATGATGCGGCGGTTGCCGCCCGAGGCCAGCGCCACCGCCTCGGTGGTGACCGTCTCCAGCCGGCCGGCGCCGATAAGCACGGTGGGCAGATAGAGCCCTATGGACACCGCGAAGCCGACGGCGGCAGCGACCAGAATGGCGCGCAGCAGCATCGGCAGGCGAATGGCAAGGAGCGTGCTGAGGCGCGATTTGCCGAGCCCGGCGGCGACGGCCTCGAAGCGCGGATCGAAGGCGCGCCACGGGTCGGCGAGCGAGAGAAACACATAAGGCATGACGAAGACGAGATGCACCAGCACCAGCGCCGGCAGGCTGGCCACCGTGCCGGTGAAGACGAACAAAAGCTGCAGCCCGAACAGGAAGGCGACCTGCGGCACGATCAGCGGCAGATAGATGAGCCACATGGCGCGGCGGCCGGCGATGCGGCCGGTGCGGTTCTCGTTGAGGAGGCAAAGCACGGTGAGCGCCACGGCAATCAGCGTCGAGAGCGTGGCAACCAGAAGCGTGCTGGCAAGCGGGCCGGCAATGCGCGGCGCAGCGGCGATCCAGCTTTTCAGCGTAAAACTGTCCGGCAGCACATTGGGGAATTGCCACAACCCGGCGACCGACCACAGCGCCAGCGTGGCCAGGCCGGCGAAGGTGAGCAGCGCGGCAAGGGACATGCCAGCAAAGGCGGCGCGGCCTGCCCAAGTATCGCGGCGAAAGCGCAAACCACGCGCGCAGGCATGGTCGCGCAGCCATGCGCCCAACCGCTCGAAGCCGATCCAGAGGAGAATGGCTGCGGCCGTCACGCCAAGCTGCAGCAGCGCGCCGGCGGAGGCGAAGAAGCGCATCGACAGTTCCGGATCGTTCATCCAGCGCAGGAGCCGCACGGCAAGCGGCGCGGGCGTGGTAGGGCCGAGGATGACGGCGACATCGACCACGGAACTCGAAAAGGCGATGACCGCGAACACCGCCAGCCTGATCTGGCGATAGAGCGGCGGCCAGACGCCGTAGACAAAGCCGGCGATGCGCCCATAGCCAAGCGCGGCCGCCAGCCTGCGCGTGCGAAAAAGGTCGACCTGCGGCAGGGCGGCAAGCGCGATGAGCAACAGGAAGGGAACTTCCTTCATGACCAGCCCGGCCATCATCGACAGGCCGAGCGGGTCGTTGACGATCAGCAGGTCGGGCGGCTGTTGCCAACCGGTGAGACCGGGCGAAACCAGCCGCGCGATCATGCCCGACGGCGCGATGAGGAAGGCCAACCCGAAGGCCGCCGCCGCATGCGGCACCGACAAGAGCGGCGAGACGAGATGCTGGACGCGCGAAAAAGTCTTGGTCCCGGCGAAGCCGGCGATGAAGAAGGCGACTACGCCCAGCGAGACAATGGTGGTGATCAGACCGGGGACGAGGCTGAGCAGCATCGAGGTTGCAAGGCCGGGTTGGGCAAGCAGCTTTGTCACATGCGCCAGCGTAAAAGCCTCGCCGCCCAGCGCCGGCAGATAGCCAAAGGCCGGCAGCAGCGTGCCGGCAAGCCCGGCAAGGATCGGGCCGGCCAAAAGCAGGATCGCCAGCGGCGGGCCAAGCCGGGCTAGCATGGCAATGGCGCTGCACCTGCCGGTACAGGCGCTCTACGTTGCCCCCCTCTGGCCTGCCGGCCATCTCCCCCACAAGGGGGGAGATCGGCTCTCAGCACAGCTTTCGCCAATCTTGAGCGGCGGAGAACGCGCGGTGTCGCCGAAGCTGCGAATCTCCCCCCTTGTGGGGGAGATGCCCGGCAGGGCAGAGGGGGGCGCTGTCCCGCCAGCAGACAATGTGACGAAAAGAAAGGCACTGCCGCCCCCTCAGTCGCCCACCCCGTAACGCCGCTTCCATTCCGCCTCCAGCCGGACCATCCAGCTCGGATGTGGCTCGTCGATTGCCGGGCCGAGTTCGTCCGGCTTCAGCGTGGCGACGCCGAGATCGAGCGCCTCGAAACGGGCCCGATCGCTGGCGTCGAGCTTGGTCATGGAAAGAACGGTCGGGTCGCCCCACACTTTCGGGTCCTGCTTGCGGGCCTGCGCCTCGGGTGACAGCAGGAAGTTGGCCGTCACCAGCGCGCCGGCCTTGGCCGAGGCGTTGTAGGGAATGGCGAGGAAATGGGTGTTGGCAAGCGTGCCGGCCGGGAAGGTGAAGGAGCGCACCGTGTCCGGCAGCTCGCCATTGGCGATGCCGCTCGAAGCCTCCGAGGGATTGAAGGCGAAGATGATGTCGAGCTCGCCATCGGCCAGAAGCTGCTTCATTGCCGGATAGTTTTGCGGATAGGCGCGGCCCGCGCGCCAAAGAACCGGCTTGAGCTCGTCGAGATAGGCAAAGAGCGGCGCCGTGACCTGATCGAACGAGGCCTCGTCGACCGGCTTCTGCAGCACCGAGCGGTCGGCCACCAGCTCGGACAGCACCTGCTTGAGGAAGGACAGGCCCATGAAGTCCGGCGGCTGCGGATAGGAGAAGCGCCCGGGATGCGCCTTCGCCCAGGCGAGCAATTCCTTGGCCGATTTCGGCAGGCTGGCCGAGTCGGTGCGCGCGGTGTCGTAGAAGAACACCAGCTTGGCCATGCCCCAGGGGCTCTCCAGCCCCTCGACGGGGACCGTGAAGTCGGTGCGAATGGTCGGCTTGTTTTCGACGTCGACATATTTCCAGTCGGGCAGCTTTTCGGCCCAGCCGGGCGACATCAAAAGGTCCTGCCGCTTCATGGCGGCAAAATTCTCGCCATTGATCCAGATGAGGTCGACGGTGCCGTTGTCATTGCGACCGGCGGCCTTCTCGGCCACCACCTTTGCGACCGCATTGGCGGTGTCGTCGAGCTTTACCTGGACGAGCTTGACGCCGTAGCGCTTCTGCAGCTCGCCGCCCGCCCATTCGAGATAGGCGTTGATGTTTTCGGAGCCGCCCCAGGCGTTGAAATAGACGGTCTCGCCCCTGGCCTCAGCCAGCACCTCGTCCCACTTCGCGGGATCAGGATTGCCGGCCAGCGCCTGAAGCGTCAGCCCACACAAGGATATCGCAGCCAGAAGCAGTCGTTTCATCGAAATCCCCCTTCGAAAATGGCGTCCCTGCTCGCAAGATTGAGCATTTCACACGAAATCCGGTCAATGCGCGGCATCCCCACCCGCGCTCACTTCAACGTGAGAAACGGGCCAGAGGCGCCACCCGCCTGCCTTGCGCCCTGCCCCGGCGGCAGATGACTTGGCATGACTTGTCTGATAACACCGACAAATTATTCAGACATTCGTCAATCCGTCATGCAAATCGCCTATGGCATCGGGCGCAGGCGAGGAAAACACCATGCGTTATGCGATTTACTTCACCCCCGGCCCCGACGATGCGCTGACCCGCATCGCAGCGAACTGGCTTGGCCGCGACCCCTTTACCGGCGCGCACCACGAGGCGCCGGCGACCGAACAGATGTCGGCGCACGAGATCGCCTTCCACACCGCTGCGCCGCGCCGCTACGGCTTCCACGCCACGCTGAAGGCCCCGTTCCGGCTGGCGGAGGGCGAAACCGAAGCTTCGCTCGACCAGGCGCTGACCACCTATGCCGCCACGCTCGAGCCGGTGGTGCTGCCGCGCCTCGTCGTGGGGCAGATCGACGGCTTCTTCGCGCTGGTGCCGGGCGAATTCTCGCCGGCGCTGAACCGATTCGCCGGCGACATCGTGTCCGCCTTCGACCGCTTCCGCGCGCCGTTGACCGAAAGGGAGATCGAGCGCCGCAACCCCGATGCGCTGAGCCAGATCGAGTTCCAGAACCTGTGCCAGTGGGGTTACCCCTACGTCTTCGACACTTTCCGCTTCCACATGACGCTGACCGGCCGCGTGAACGGCGAGGACAGCACGAAACTGCGCGCGAGCATCGACGCGATGTTCGCCGAGGAACTCGACCGCCCCTTCGCCGTGGACGGGCTAGCCCTATTTGTCGAGCGCGAGCCCGGTGCCCCCTTCATGGTACATTCCCACTATGCGCTCGGCCGCCAGACCCAAAGAAAGACCGCCTGAGATGACGACCGAAACGACATTGACCAATGCCCGCATCGTGCTTGCCGACGAGATCGTCGACGGCTCGGTGCTGATCCGCGACGGCAAGATCGCCGATGTCTCCGCCGGCAATGTCCGGACGGGCGAGGACATGGAAGGCGACTATGTCATCCCCGGCCTGGTGGAACTGCACACCGACCATCTCGAAGGCCACTATGCGCCGCGCCCGAAAGTGCGGTGGAACCCGATCGCCTCGGTGCTGGCGCACGATGCGCAAGTTGCGACCGCCGGCATCACCACCGTGCTCGATGCGCTGCGCGTGGGGCTGGACATCGATTCTGACATCACCGCCGTCGATATGCGCAAGCTGGCCGACGCCATCGAAGACAGCGTGCGCAACGACCGTCTGCGCGCCGACCATTTTATCCATCTGCGTTGCGAGGTTTCGGCGCCGGACTGCCAGAGCGGTTTCGAGCTGTTCACGGGCGACGAACGCGTGCGGCTCGCCTCGCTCATGGACCATGCGCCGGGCCAGCGCCAGTTCGCCAGCTTCGAAGCCTATGCTGTCTACTACATGGGCAAGATGAAGATGACGGAGGAGCAGTTCCGCGCCTATTGCGAAAAGCGCATGGCGCAGTCGGCCGCCAATTCCGCCCCGAACCGCGAAGCGATCGCCGCCGCCTGCCAGGAGCGCGGCATCGTGCTGGCAAGCCATGACGACGCCACCACCGCCCATGTCGACGAAGCGATCGCGCAGGGCATCCGCGTTGCCGAATTCCCGACCACGCTGGAGGCGGCGCGCGCTTCCAAGCAGGCCGGGCTTGGCGTGCTGATGGGCGCGCCCAATGTGATGCGCGGCGGCTCGCATTCGGGCAATGTTTCCGCCCGCGAGCTGGCCGAAAACGGCCTGCTCGACATCTTGTCCTCTGACTACATCCCCTTCAGCCTGATCCAGTCGGCCTTCTTCCTCGGCGAAGTGGTGGACGCGATTTCGCTGCCGCAGGCCGTGGCCATGGTGTCGAAGACGCCGGCCGAGCACGTGGGCCTCACCGACCGCGGCGTGATCGAGGCGGGCCGCCGCGCCGACATGGTACGGGTGCGGGTGGACGAGCATGTGCCGGTGGTGCGCACCGTGTGGCGCGAAGGGCGCCGCGTGGCATGATGGTCTCGGCCCTCATCGAACGCGAGCAGGCAAGCAGCGCCTTTCCCGTTCGCAACGGCGTGTTCATTGCCGTCGTCGGCCCGAGCGGCGCCGGCAAGGACACGATCATGGCCTATGCGCGCGAGCGGTTTGTGAGCGAGGACAGCGTCGAGTTCGTGCGCCGCGTGATCACCCGCCCATCCGATGGTGCCACGGAAGATCATGACACGCTGGCCGAGGCAGCCTTCATCGAGGCTGAGGCGCGCGGCGCGTTTGCGCTCTCCTGGGAAGCGCACGGGCTGCGATATGGCATTCCGGCATGCGTGGATGCCACCATCGCCGACGGGCGCGTGGCGATTGCCAACGCCTCGCGCGGCGCCATCCCCGCGCTGCGGGCGCGCTACGAGAACGTCGCCGTGGTCGAGATCACCGCGCGGCCGGAAATCCTCGCCGAACGGCTTTCCGCACGCGGTCGCGAGTCCCGCGAGGAAGTGCTGGCCCGGCTCGCCCGCGCAAGCGCGGTGGAGCTTTCGGGCGCGGGCGTGTCGACCATCGACAACAGCGGGGAAAAGGAAATCGCCGGCGAGCGGCTTGTCGCCATCATCCGCAAGGCCATCGCCTTTGCCGATGTCGGACGGTTCTAAAGCATGATCCCGAAAAGTTGCAGACTTTTCGGACAAGATCATGCTTCAAAAACTAGTCGGGGAATTCCTGGAACTGGGGCAGGTCGTCGGTGATCTCGTGCCACTTCGCCTTCGAGCCGACGAAGATGTGCATCGAAGGGCGGATGGAGGGCTCGTCCATCAGCGTACCCATGGCGACATGGACGTACGTTGCCTCGCGGACGACCGAATAGAGTAGCGAGCCGCAGGTGCTGCAATGCACGTCGTGCGCGGCCTCGTCGCCGTAGATCGAGACGGCCCCCTCGCCTTCCGTGATGCGCAGCCGGTCGCGCTCGATGCCGGCGAAGGGCTTGAAGGCCGAGCCGGTGGTGCGCCGGCAGTTCGAGCAATGGCAGTTCATTGCGTAGCGGAACGCGTCCGCCACCTCATATTTCACGGCCCTGCAGAGGCAACCGCCGGTCAGCATGCGCGTGGTGCCAGAGGTTTCGGACGTCATAGATCTGTCCCGTTTCGAAGCCGCGAGGCTATAGAGATTCCGGCGCGTGCGACAGCGCCGATTTTCCGGCACTTACTCTGGAAGCGCGGTCGCTATAGGCGCTCGAAGGCGAAGACCGCGCTCGGCCTGATATCGCCTGTCTCGGCCACACCCATGTCCGACACCGAATATTCGGCGATGACGCGAAGCCGGCTGCGCGGCAGCCAGGCGCGCCAAGGATCGCCGATCAGCACCTCGATGCCGGCGTCGAGGCAGCGGTCGAGAAACGCGGTGACCCGCTCGGCCAGGCTCTGGTCATAAAAGAGGTCGCCAACGGCCACCATATCCACGGCAGGCGGCGGGCCGGCGGTCAGATCGGCGTGGATCGCCTCCAGCGCCACGCCATTGGCGGCGGCGTTCAGCTTCAGCGCCTCGATGGCATAGCGGTCGACCTCCGCCGCCATCACCGCGCCCGCGCCGGCCTTGGTTGCGGCGATGCCGACAATGCCGGAGCCCGCGCCAAGATCGAGCACGCGGCGGCCGGCAACGGTTTGCGGACGGTTGAGAATGTGCCGCGCCAGCGCAAGGCCGCCTGCCCAGCAATAGGCCCAGTAAGGCGAGCCGAAACCCTGGTCATCCGCTTCGGCGAGTCGCCAAAGCCCGCTCGACGGGCCGGCCCTGTGCAAGCGTATTTCGGGAATGGCGGGCACCGGCCCGACCGGCAGTTTTGCCCGGATGAATTTTTGTATGTCGACGCTGTCCAGTGAAGCGGCCCCATATGGCTCAAACTCAAGCCACGGCGACGCTATCAAGGCCGGCAATGATCTGCAATGCGGGGGTGTTTCCCGCTGGCTGCGGTTTGGGTTAAGCCAGCGAAACGACGATCTTCTTGCTCACGCCCTTTTCGGACACGTGAAAAGACTTCGTGCAGGGTTTTCCGGCGCGCTTTGCTTCAAGCAGGCCCGGCAGGTCGAGGCCCTGGCTTTCGAGCGAGGCAAGAGCGGATTTGGGCATGATGGCCCTGGCAAGGCCGAGGACGAAGGCAGGCATGGTGAAGGCCGTCTCGCGCTTGCCGTCGATGAACTTTTCGATCGTCAGCCTGGCCATCGTCTTCTCCGTGCGGCTCAAAAATGCTCCGTCGGCCATATCCCAGGGTTGCGTCAAAGGCAATATACAACCATGGCGTCGCCGCTCACTGGACAGGCCGCCGTGAAGCGCGATAGCGTCTATGGCTCGCCGGCAAGACCGCCGAACCGCGACAGGGGAGTCAAAAAAAGTGCCGTCCACCGAACTGCTCGTCGCCTTCATCGTCACGGCGGCCATCTTCGCCTTCATGCCGGGCCCGGCCATGCTCTACGCCGCCGCCCAGACCATGGCGCGCGGCAGGTGGCCGGGGCTGATGGCCACGCTCGGCATCCATATCGGCGGCTATGCGCATGTGATTGCTGCGGCAGCCGGCCTGTCGATGCTCTTCCACGCCGTGCCGTGGCTCTACATGGCGGTGAAGTTCGTCGGCGCGGCCTATCTCGTCTGGCTGGGCATTTCGCTGTTTCGCGCCAAGGCGCAAGGCGACAATGCTACGGCTGCTGTCATCGGGCCGAAATCCGCGCGCCGCGCCTTTTTCGAGAGCATCACCGTCGAGGTGCTGAACCCCAAGACGGCGATCTTCTTTATGGCGTTCCTGCCGCAGTTCGTCGATGCGTCCGCGGCACTCCCTGTGTGGCTGCAATTCGTGCTGCTCGGCACCATCGTCAACCTGATGTTTTCCTTCGCCGACGTAGTATGCGTGGTTCTGGCGGGCTTCGTGGTCGGCCGGCTGCGGCGCTCGAGCCGCGCGCAGCGCCTGGTGCAGCGCGCAGGTGGGGCGGTTCTGGTGGGGCTCGGCGTGCATCTCGCCCTCCAGCGGAGCTGACAGCCTTTCAGGCTTCAAGCCATCGCCGGTCCCGGTAAATCCTGGCCTATGGAAAGAAAGCGGCGCGTCAGCTAACCTGCGCGCCGCGTGGGAAAAAAATCAATCGGCGTCGTCGGCCGAAGCAGCGTTGAGCTGGCCGTATTTCTCCTCGCCGATCTGGGCGAGCAGGTCGAGCTGGGTTTCGAGGAAGTCGATATGGCTTTCCTCGTCCTTCAGCAGATCCTCGAACAGTTTCATGGTCACGTAGTCGCCCAGCTCCTGGCAGATCTCGCGCGATTTCTTGTAGGAGGTGCGGGCGTCATATTCGCCGGCGAGGTCGGCCTCGAGCACTTCCTTGACGTGCTGGCCGATGCGCAGCGGCGCGACCGTCTGCAGGTTGGGGTGGCCTTCGAGGAAAATGATGCGCTGAACGATCTTGTCGGCGTGATGCATCTCCTCGATGGATTCCTCACGCTCTTTCTTGGCGAGCTTGTTGTAGCCCCAGTCTTCCAGCAGTCGATAGTGGAGCCAATATTGGTTGACCGCGCCTAGCTCCAGAAACAGCGCTTCATTAAGCCGCTCGATGACCTGCTTTTCGCCCTTCATAGCTTCTGCTCCCATATTGGACGCGCAGTTCCCTCACGCGGTCCATGTGTGAAACAATATCGGCCTCGTTAGTGGCCGAGCTGCGGTGATAATGCTCGGTAACGCGAATGATTGTTTCCACCACATTTGGAAAGCAGCCGCAACAGCGACCGCGCTTCTGGAGCGAATGATAGACCTTCGCCGGCACGATGAGGTGCCAGGGATCGGCTTCCAGAAGGTCGATGATCGCCTCTTCGATCTCCTTCTCGGTTATCAGGTTACAGTGGCATACAAGCATTTCTTGCCCTGGTGGCTGACGGCGCTCTCTCGGCCGTTTGGCTGGGGTTAGTGATCGATCTTCGCGGGGAAGGATTTGGTGGGGGGCGTCATCGCGCACGTCTGTGCGCGAGCTGGCGGGATGAAGACCGCAATGAAAACTTCAAAAGGGGACGCGAATTTTCGCGCGAACGCCGCATCAGGGCGCGGACTTTGGAAACCGGACACCGATTCCTCCAATCGAACGGGTTTAAGGCCCAGACATCAAAGGCTGCACCCTCGGGCGCGCTGCCATAAAGGGCATGACCAAACCAAGAGTCAACAGGATTCTGGAGAAAAGCCTATATAAATCAATAGTTTAGAATTATTCTAAACTACAAGCGTCAAGTTTATGGCTATTTGCCGGCAACAAAGTGTCCAAAGTCTTGCGCCGCACACCTTGGCTTGACACCGGCATGGCCAAGGTGCGACCCAATTGCCGCTCGCACTGTCGGAACCAGACGGCTTACCGCCGGTGCAGGGCTCTATTCTGGCTATGAAGAAGCAAGTTCAGGTCCCATGAAGAACGGCGTTGTCATTGTCGGTGCGGGTCACGGCGGCGTCCAGGCGGCAGCCAGCCTGCGAGAAGAAGGCTATGACGGGCCGGTCACGCTCGTCGGCGACGAGGCCGAGCTGCCCTATCACAAGCCGCCGCTGTCGAAGACTTTTATCAAGGACCCGGCAGCCCAGCCGCAGATGCTGCGCGCCGACATCTTCTACAGCAACAACAAGATAGACCTGCGACTCGGCAGCTCGGTCGAGCACATCGACCTTGTCGGCAAGCGGCTGGAACTCGGCGACGGCAGCCATATTCCGTTCGACGCGGCTATCCTGGCGACCGGATCGCGGCCGCGCGAACTGAAGCTCGCCGGCTCGGATCTTGCCGGGGTGCTGTCGCTGCGCTCGGTGGCGGACGCGCGTTCCATTCGCGATCTCAGCGCCAAGGTTGAAGATGTCGTCATTCTCGGCGGCGGCTTCATCGGCCTGGAAATCGCCGCCACCCTGACGCTCGGCGGCCGCCGCGTGACGGTGGTGGAGGCGCAGGACCGCCTGCTTGGCCGCGCGGTGGCGCCTTCGATTTCAGCGCATGTGCGCCAGCGGCTCGAGGCCATGGGCATCCGGATCCTGACGCAGACCACGATCGAGCGGCTCGAAGGCGAGAACGGCCAGCTGAGCGGCGCGCTCACCTCGCACGGCGAGCGGCTGCCGGCGCAGATGGCGATCATCGGCATCGGCGTGGTGCCGAATGTCGAGCTTGGCCAGGCCGCGGGCCTGAAAATCGCCAACGGCATCTGGGTCGACGGCCAGCTGCGCAGCTCGCAGCCCGAGATTTTTGCCATCGGCGACGTCGCCAGCTATCGCCACGTGTTCTCCAACAGCGACGTGCGGCTGGAATCGGTGCAGAACGCCACCGACCATGCCAAGCTCACCGCGCGCATCATCACCGGCCATGAGGGGCACTATGACAGCGTGCCGTGGTTCTGGTCGGATATCGGCGACATGAAGCTGCAGATGGTTGGCCTGGCCTCGGCGAGCGACAGCAACGTCGTGGTCGGCGACGTGGCCGACAACAAGTTCTCCGTCTACCACTATGCCGGCAGCCGGCTGATCGCGATTGAGTCCGTCAACCGCCCGGCCGACCACATGCTCGGCCGCAAGATGCTGGGCGCGGGCTTCTCGCCGCGGCCCGAGACCGTGCAGGCGGGTGCCGATGCGCTGAAAGCAGCGCTTGCCGAGGCGCAAAAGGGCGTAGCCGCATAAGGGCAAGTTTTTTGGGGGTGCCGATGTCCGATGATTGGTTCGTAAGGAGATCGGTGGACCGGCAGACGACGCTGCTGACCGAACCCTATGTCGACTCCTATTTCAGCGCCAATATCTGGCTGGTGCGTGGGTCGGAGGTCGATCTGGTCGTCGATACCGGCATGGGCTTGAGGCCGCTCCGGCCGGTGCTCGACCTGACGCCCGGCAAGCCGGTGCTGGCGCTGGCAACGCATATCCATCTCGACCATGTCGGTGGGCTTGCCGAATTCGGGCATCGGCTTGGCCCGCGCCAATCGGCCGAGGCCTTCGCCACCATGCCCGACGCGCTGACCTTTGCGGATGAGTATCGCGAGATCGCCGAGCCGGTGAGCCGGCTCCCCTCACCCGGCTGGGTGCCAGCCGACTACCGGCTGATGCCAGCGCCGCTGACCCGCATTCTGGACGAAGGCGACGTGATCGACCTCGGCGACCGCAGTTTTAGGGTGCTGGAACTGCCCGGCCATTCGCCCGACGGCATCGGCCTGTTCGATGAAAAGAACGGCGTCTTCTTCGGCGGCGATGCGATCTATGACGAAGAGTTGCTCGACGACATTCCGGGGTCGGACAACGCCGCCTACCGGCGCACCATGGAGCGCCTGAAGACGCTGCCGATCCGCATCGGCCATGGCGGGCACGGGCCGAGCTTCGATGCAAAGCGCATGCGCGAGATCATCGACGACTACCTCGCCAAGTAGCTCAAACAAAAAATGCCCCGGCAAGCGGGGCATTTTTCTTTTTGCGTGTCAGCCGAAGCTTATGCTCCGGTGTTCCAGCCGGCGATGGCCTTGACCTCCAAAAAGTCTTCGAGGCCCCACTTGCCGCCTTCGCGGCCGAGGCCGGACTGCTTGTAGCCGCCAAACGGGCTTCCCGGGCCGCGCGAGGCGCCGTTGAGCTGCACCATGCCCGAGCGCAGGCGGCGCGCCACGCGGTGGGCGCGTTCCTGGCTATCGGTCTGGATGTAGCCCGACAGGCCGTAGGGCGTGTCGTTGGCAATCGCGATCGCTTCTTCCTCGCTATCGAAGGGGATCATGGCCAGCACGGGCCCGAACACTTCCTCCTGCGCGATGCGCATGTCGTTGGAGACGTCGGCGAAGATCGTCGGGCGCACGAAGTAGCCGCGGTTGAACCCTTCCGGACGGCCGGTGCCGCCGGCGACGAGGCGGGCGCCTTCCTTGATGCCGACCTCGATCAGGCCCTGGATCTTGTCGAACTGGGCGGCCGAGATCACCGGGCCGATATGGTCGCCATCCTCGGCCGGGTTGCCGACCGCCGTCTGCTCGGCGGCTTCGCGGGCGACCTCGACGGCCTGGTCGTAGATCGACCGCTCGACCAGCATGCGCGTGGGCGCATTGCAGGACTGGCCGGTGTTTTCGAAGCAGTGCGCCACGCCGCGCTTCACGGCCGCCGAAACGTCGGTATCGGCAAAGACGATGTTGGGCGACTTGCCGCCCAGCTCCAGCGTCACGCGCTTGACCGTTTCGGCCGCGGCGCGGGTAACGGCGATGCCGGCGCGGGTCGAGCCGGTGAACGACATCATGTCGATGCCGGGGTGGCGCGACATCGCCTCACCCACGGTCGGGCCGTCGCCATTGACCATGTTGAACACGCCGGCCGGGAAGCCAGCCTCTTCCATGATCTCGGCAAAGACGATGGACGACATCGGCGCGATCTCGGACGGCTTCAGCACCACCGTGCAGCCAGCGGCGATCGCCGGCACCACTTTCAGCGTCACCTGGTTCATCGGCCAGTTCCATGGCGTGATCAGGCCGCAGACGCCGATCGGCTCATGCACGATGCGGTCGTTGGGGGCGATTTCGCTGAGCTGGTGCTCGAACTCGAAATTCTTCAGCGCGTGGATGAAGTTCTTGATGTGATAGGCGCCGACGGAGGCCTGGGATTCGGTGGCGAGCTTGATCGGCGCGCCCATTTCGCTCGAGATCGCCTGCGACATGTCGGGCAGGCGGCGCTTGTAGGCGGCGAGCAGCTTTTCGAGATATTCGACGCGCTCCTCGCGGCTGGTGCGGCTCCAGCTTTCGAAGGCCTTGCGGGCGGCAGCCACGGCCTTGTCGACATCGGCGGCCGAGCCCAGCGAGATGACAGCGAAGGGCTGCTCGTCGGCCGGATTGATGACCTCCAGCTCCTTGGGCGTGATCGGCGCGGTCCAGCGTCCGTCGATGAAGAAATCGGTCTTGCGCAGCATGAAGCTCTCCTTTGCAACGGCAGTCTTGTCAGACGTAGCGCTTTGCCGCCCGTCTTTCCGCGATGATTACGACAAGATTGGTTGCCCGATAAGTAGCAATGAAGACGTAGCCGTTCAAACCGGGTGCGGCGGGAAAATGACTGGACCAGCCGCAAGCAATCCTGCCGGGTGATTGTCAGGATACTTTTCGTCTTGGGATTGCACTGTCACAAACTGCCTGTATAAGTCCGCTCCCTTTCGAAGCGAGCAACCGCCATGTCCAGCATATCCGGCTCCCGCCGCAAGGCGGCCATTGCCTTCATCCTCGTGACCGCGGTGCTCGACGTCGTGGCGATGGGCATCATCATTCCGGTGCTGCCGTCGCTCATCGAGGAATTCGCGGGCTCGAATGCCCAGGCCGGCTGGATCAACGGCGTGTTTGTGGCGCTGTGGGCGGGCATGCAGTTCGTCGCCTCGCCGATCATCGGTTCGCTGTCCGACCGATATGGCCGCCGTCCGGTGATCCTGCTTTCGACGGTGGGCCTGGCGGCAGACTATGTGCTGATGGCCGTGGCGCCGAACCTGTGGTGGCTGGCGCTCGGCCGCATCATCGCCGGCATCACCTCGTCCAGCTTCACCACGGTCTTTGCCTATATGGCCGACATCACCGCGCCCGAAAACCGCGCGCGCGGCTACGGGCTCATCGGCGCGGCCTTCAGCGCCGGCTTCGTGGCCGGGCCGCTTCTGGGCGGCGTGCTGGGCGAGATTTCGCCGCGCGCGCCGTTCTGGGTTGCGGCGGCGATGAGCGGGCTGGCCTTCCTCTACGGGCTTTTGATCCTGCCGGAGTCGCTTGCGCCGGAAAAGCGCATGACGTTCTCATGGAAGCGCGCCAACCCGTTCGGCGCGATGCTGCTGCTGCGCTCGCACAGTGAACTCACGGGCCTTGCGCTGGTAACTTTCCTGCTGCACTTCGCCCATCACGTGTTCTCGGCGGTCTTCGTGCTCTATGCCGCCTACCGCTTCAACTGGCATGCCTGGGAAGTGGGCGTGCTGCTGGCGATGGTGGGCGTGCTCGACATGACGGTTCAGGGCGTGCTGGTCGGGCCGATGGTGAAGCGTTTCGGCGATCGCACGACAATGGTGTTCGGCCTGTTCGGCGGCGCCATCGGCATCGCCTGGATGGGGCTGGCGCCGACGGGCCTGCTGTTCACGCTCGCAATGTTCCCCAACGCGCTCTGGGGCCTAGCCATGCCGACCCTGCAATCGCTGATGACCCAGCGCGTCTCCGAATCCGAGCAGGGCCAACTGCAGGGCGCGAATATGAGCGTGGCGAGCATTGCCGGCGTGGTCTCGCCGCTGTTCTTCGGCGCGGTCTATGCCTTCACCTTGCGGGAAAACTCGTGGCTGCCCTATCCGGGCGCGGCGTTCCTGATCGCCTCTTTCGTGCTCCTGTTGGCGGCGCTGCTCGGCTGGGCGGTGGCGCGGCAGGCCACGAAGCGCGAGGCCGACGCCTTGTCCTGAGGCGCCATTTTGGGCGCCTTTTGAACTGGCTCGGCGATAGACACGCGGCGCGCGACGCCGCCACCCTACCCACAATCGGCGCATGAACCCGAAATCGAGGACGATTTTCGGGAATAATTACGCATGGAATCAAAATGTTACCGGGTCTTCCAACGCGCCTGATGTGGCGCGGGGCACGGCTGGAGGAGGTACCGACGGCGCCTTGCCTCCGTCGTTCGGTCGTGGGCGTGGACCGTGGACGGGCCAACCTACGACCGACGGCTTAGCCCAGTACAAGGTCACCGGCCAAGCATAGCTGAATGATCTAATAGGTTAAAGTCAGGTTAATTACGTAAGTTCTGCCGTGATACGAATCCGCGCAGCCGCCTGACAAACTGTTTCCAAGTGACTCCAAAGTTGTCTCCCGGCCACGGAACCGACAGTAGTTCGCCGCATTTGCCGCCGCATTTCGCCCGTACCCGCTTCGGCACCGATTAACGGAGCCTAACCGAAATATGAAGAAGTTTCAGACTGCGTTCACCGCGGTCACGGTGACGGCCGGCCTGATGATTGCCGCCTCCACCGGAACCGCCTCGGCCCAATGCGGCCGCGCCTCCTGGTACGCCCTCACCTCCAAGACGGCGTCAGGCGAGCGCATGAACCCATCGGCCATGACCGCAGCCCACCGCACCCTGCCACTCGGCAGCAAGGTGCGCGTCACCAATCAGAGCAACGGCCGCAGCGTGGTCGTGCGCATCAATGACCGCGGACCTTTCGTAAAAGGCCGTGTGCTCGACCTTTCAAAGGGCGCAGCCCAGAAGCTCGGCTTCATCAGCTCGGGTCAGACCGCTATCTGCCTCGCCCGCGAGAGCTGACCGTTCAACCTGTTCGACGCCGTTTCGGCGATCGCCTCGGCCAGCCCAAGTCCCCATTGCGCCTTGCAATAGGCGCGGAAATCGAAGCATGGCAGGCCGGGGCAGACCTCGAACTCGATGAGGTGGACGGTGTCGTCCGCCTCCACCCGGAAATCCATCGAAAACACGTCGCGCAGGCCGAGCGCCTGCATGAGCCGGCCCGCGATGGCGCTGATGCGTTCGGCGGCACGCGGCTGGCTCGCGGCCACCGGCACCAGTTCCGGCTCGGCATAAGTGCCCGTCGCCTTCGCCTCGGCACCGGTGTCGCCATAGAGCGCCAGGCTGTCCTCCATCGTTTGGAAGTCACCGCCGGAGTCGACGAAGAAGATGCCGAGCGCCTCGATCCCCGTCTCTGGCTCGAGCCCAAGAAAACTCACCCGCACATTGCGCCCGGCCACATAGGGCTGCACCACGACATCGTCGCGATAGGCGGCAAAGACGCGCCGGCTAAGGTCCAGCGCGTGCTCCAGCGAATGGCACCGCGAATCCGAAAAAATGCCGATCTTGGCGCCGAGCCGGTTCGGCTTGACGAAATAGCCGGTCGGCGAAGCCTGCGGCTCAACCAGCCAGGCACCATTGCGCGCCTGGCCCGCTTCGGGCACCGGCAATCCGAGTGCGCGCAGCACCGCACCGGAACGGAACTTGTCCTGGCAGAGCGCAAAGAGGGAATCGTCGGTGCCGAGCGTCGGCAGGTCGTTGAGCCGCGCCAGCGCGGGCCCCGCGCTGCCGCGGAAATAGGCGATGCCGTCGCTGATCGTCCAGACCAGCGTCCGCTCGGGGTCGCGGCCAGCAAGCGCCTGCGGCGCATCGTCGAGCGCCACTGGCTCGAAGCGAAGGCCGCGTCGGGCGCAAGCCTGCGCCATGGCGTCGAATTCGGGCGCAATGTCGGTCGATTGGGCGAGATAGGAGGCGACTTCGGCGGCGCGAGTGGGCGGAACGCCATGGGCAACCAGTCGGTCGAAGCAAGCCCGCTCGGGCTCATAGACGAAAAGCAGCGTTGGCGACTGGTCCGGCATGTTTTTTCTTACCCCTCGACCGGCCAAGGCTTCTGCCGGCTGAACCAGCATCGCACCATCGCCGCAACGGGCTTTGCGCGAAATCGACCTCGGCCAGATGTTCGAGCGACATCGGCCGCAGCGTGCCGGGCGCATTCTGCTAGCGCACAAAAGCCGCCACGCCGCAGGGCTCCAGGATCTCGTTGCCGAGCAGCAACGCGTGCCCGTCGGTCCACTGCCTGATGTCGATCGGCTCGGGCCCATAGTTGAAGATGTAGCGCGTGGGGCCGTTGTCGCGGATGCGGATATCGCGCGGCAGGCGGTGGACGGCCAGGCCGGCCTTGCCGCACAGATACTCGACCACGCGCGCCGCATAGGCCGCGTTAGGCTGGCCGGCAAGATAGTGGAACTTTTCCGTGGCGTCGCAGCAGAAGGCCGCCGCGCCGTCCTGGGTGTTGTCGATGACGCGCACGCCGTCGCCGAATGACAAAAACTCGCGCCAGGTTTCGAAGGCACAGACATTGGCCGGCTCGTCGATGCCTACGGCGAAAGGCGGCGCCAGCGTCTCGGAGCGCCGCACCTTTAGATGCATGCGCGCCTGGAAGCCTGCGCCTGGCGGCAGCGTGTCGGGGATATGGAAATCGGGCGTGCGCGAGCCTGTACGCGGGCCGGCCAGCACCACCTGCCCGTCGGCGCCGAGCGCCTCGGCAAGATCATCGGACAGCGAAAACAGTCCCGGGAGCAATACCAGTCCGTAGCCCCGTACCGCATCGGACTGCGGCGGCACGATGTCGACCGAAATGCCGAGCGCGCGCAGCGCCCGATAGAACAGAAGCACCAGCCGCAGATAGTCGAAGGATTTTCCCTGCGGCTGGATCGCCCAGGCCCAGGCGCTTTCATAGTCGAAGTCAATCGCCACCGGCGCCTTGGTCGTGGCGACCGTCGCCCCCATGGCCTTGATCTCGCGCGAAACGGCGCTGACCACGTGATAGGCCTCGTTGGGCGTCGTGTCGGGCAAGAGCAGCGCCTCGTGCATCTGCTCCTGCCCGAAAGGCGCCTGCCGCCAGCGGAAATAGCTGACCACTTCCGCGCCCGCCGCGAATGCCTCCCAGGCCCAGAGCCGCACCGCACCGGGCGCGGGCGCGGGATTGTGCGGCGCCCAGTTCACCGGGCCGGGCTGCTGCTCCATCACCCACCAGCGGCCGCGGCCGCAGGCGCGGTAGAGGTCATGATGGAAGGCCTGGAGGTCGGGGTCGCCGACGCGCATGTAGCGCTGCTTGCGCTCTGGGTCGGTCGTGTCGCGTCCGAGGAACCCAAGCGGATAGGAATCCCACGACGCCGCATCGAGATCGGCCGAGACGGCAAAATGGTCGAAGGCAAGGAACGAGCCCATGAAATTGTGCAGGATCGTGCGGCCCGGCGAATGCTTGCGGATGATGTCGGTCTGCAGCCGGTTGAAGCTGACCACCTGGTCCGACGAATAGCGCTGGAAATCGAGGCGATGGGCGGGCGCGGCCTCGGTGACGGTGAGATTGGGCAACTCGACTTCGTCGAAGGAGCGATATTCCATCGACCAGAACACCGTGCCCCAGGCGCGGTTCAGCGCATCGGGCGACTGGTATTTTTGCGAAAGCCAATCGCAAAAACCGGCAAGTGCCGCCGCCGAATAGCTCTCGACCGTATCGTGGCAGCCATATTCATTGTCGGTCTGCCAGGTGGCGAGGGCCGGGTGCTCGCCGAAGCGTTGGGCAAGGGCTGTGACGATGCGGGCGCATTCGCGCCTATAACCCTGGTGGCTGAAGCAATAATGCCGACGCGAGCCGAACTTTCGCACGCGGCCCTCGGCATCGACGGCCAGCATGTCCGGCATCCGGTCGACCAGCCATTTCGGCGGCGTGGCGGTGGGGGTGCCCAGCACCACCTGCAGCCCCTCGCCATGCAGCGTGTCGATGGCCTTCTCCAGCCAGTCGAAATCGTAGCGGCCGGGCTCCGGCTCCAGCCGCGACCAGGCGAATTCGCCGATGCGGACGTAGGCGATGCCGGCCTCACGCATCATCCGCGCGTCGGTGGCCCAGCGCTCGGGCGGCCAGTGTTCGGGGTAGTAGCAAACGCCGAGTTTCTGGCCGGTGGTCATGGCGGTTTTTTCCTAGATCAGCACGCGCGGCTCGAAGCGTCCCTTGACCGGCAGGTCGAGCAGCAGGGTCATGCCCGCCTGTGGGTCGGCCTTGCGCGCCGCCTCGTCCATATGTTCCCAGGCGCTGGTGATCGCCAGCCGATCGGCATTGGCGCCAATGAAGGCCGGGCACGACGGCTGACTGGTGGGCAAGGGAATGGTGCGGATGCGGCGGCCATCGGGCGAATAGGCATCGAGGCAGGCCGCGCCCCAGCGCGCATTCCACAAGGTGCCGTCGGCATCGACCACCGAGCCGTCGAGCCCGCCTGGCTGGCCGCTATGGTCGAAGAACAGCTGCCGCTCGCCTGTCGGCAAGCCGGTCTCGGGATCGCAGGGGATGCGGTAGAGATGGTTCACCATCGTGTCGGTGTAATAGGCGGCCGTGCCGTCCGGCGAAAAGCAGATCGAATTGGGGATCGAAATATCGGAGACCAGCTTGCGAAGCTCGCCCTTGAAGAACCAGTAGATCGAGCCCGCACCATGCTCGGCCTTCTTGCCCATGGTGCCCATCCAGAACGCGCCGCAGGGATGCACGCGCGCATCGTTGGAGCGGGTGACGGGATTGTCGGCCTCGATGGCGAAATAGGGGGTGATCGCGCCGGTGTTCACGTCGCGCAGGCTAAGGCCGCTTTCGCCGAACAGGAGCTGGTTGCCCTCATTGACGACCGCCAGCGCGCTCATGATTTCGGGCAGGTCGCGAACGATCGTCTCGCCGCCACCGATCCGCTTTTCAAGCAGTTTTTGGCCCAGAATGTCGAACCAGAACAACGTGTCGGTGCCGGGGTCGTAGGTCGGCCCCTCGCCCAGATGGCAGATGTGATCCGACAGGATCGAAACGCCCACTTCCATTCATTCCTCCCCGAAAACCGCATCATAGGCGCGCACCGCAGCCTCAGCGCGCTCGCGCACCATAGCCGAGGTCATGCCCGGCTTGAACAGGCTGGAGCCGAGGCCGAAGGTGCGCACGCCGACCCTTTTGTAATCGGCAAAATTTGCCTCTGAAACGCCGCCGACCGCGCCGATGATCGCATCCAGCGGCAGCACCGCGCGGATCGCGGCGATGCCGGAAGGCCCGAGCACGCTCGCCGGAAAGAATTTCAGCGCCGAAGCGCCGAGCCGCAGCGCAAGCAGCGCCTCGGTGGGCGTGAAGACGCCTGGCATGGTGACCATGCCGCGATGGTTTGCGCGCTGCATCACTTCGGCGTCGATGTTAGGGCTGACCAGCAGGCGGCCGCCCGCGTCGTGCAGATGGTCCACATCCTGCGGTGTGAGCACCGTGCCGGCGCCCACCAGCGCATCGGGCAACAGACGCGCCAGCGTCTCGATAGAGGCAAAGGGCTCGGGCGAATTGAGCGGCACCTCGATCGCCTCGATGCCGGCCTCGAAGACCGCACTGCCGATTCCCGCTGCCTCGTTGGGCTTGAGCCCGCGTAGGATGGCGACAAGGCCGCGCCGCAGTTTTGGAAAGGGAATGGCGCTCATGCGGTTGCCCTGTCCTTGCTTTCGACCATGTCGAGATGTCGGGCTGCCGCGAACAGGCCCGCGCGCACGGCGGCATCACCATCGGCGATGCGAACCTCATGGCCAGCCAGTTCCAAAGCCGCGCGATAGAGCGGTGCCAGAGCGGCAGAGCCGACGAGCGTGACCGGCATTTTGTCCCCGGCTGCGAAGCGGCGCGTGGCCGAGGCGATCTCGGCCCCGATCAGCAGGCCGGACAGCGTGGCTGCCGAGTCATCCGGCGAAAGTCCGGCGAGCAGGCCGGCGGCGCGGATGCGGAAAAGCTGCGCGCCAATGTCGCCGCCCTGCGCCAGCGCCTCGGCGCAGGCCTTGTGAAACGGTGCAGCGTCGGGGGACACATGTTCCGCGCCGATCACCGAATGGCGCAGGATCGACTGGCTCGACAGCAGCGAGAAAAGCTCGCCGGTGAGCCAGGTGCAGAAGCCAGTAACCGTGCCGTCGCGCATCTCGACCCATTTCGAATGCGTGCCCGGCATGCAGACGAGATGGTTGCCTGAGGCAAGGGCTGCGATGCCGGCAAGCTGGGTTTCCTCGCCGCGCATCACGTCGGGCGCGTCCGGCTGGTGCTGGGCGATGCCCGGCACGATGCGGATTTTTCGCGCGGTGCTCGCGACCCCGACCGCGCCGGCCTGCACGGCATCCAAGGCGACGGGCGTTGAGGCATAAGGTGCCTCGACCCAGCCCTGGCGCGAGCCGGCCATGCCGCAGATGACGACCGGCAGCGATGGCGGCGCCTGCAACTCTGCCAAATGCGTTTCCAGAATGCCGGCAAATCCTTGCGGCGGCACGGACAAAAGTCCCTCCGCGCTGCGCCGCTCGGCAAGCACCGTGCCGTTAGCGTCAAGCAGCCAGATCCTGAAATGCGAAGTGCCCCAGTCGACCGCCGCGACCGCCGGGTTGGTATGCAATGTCACAGAAAACCTCCGTCGACGATCAGCGTCTGCGCCGTCAGCATGCGCGAGGCATCCGACGCCAGGAAAAGGCAGGGGCCGACCATGTCCGCCGGCTGCATGACCTCCTTGATGCATTGGCGCGAGACATGGGTGGCGAGCGACTCGTCGGTGACCCACAGATCCCGCTGGCGCTCGGTGATGACCCAGCCCGGCGCGATCGCGTTGACGCGGATGCCGTGCGGGCCGAGCTCACCGGCCAGCCCCTTGGTGAGGCCGATGATGCCCGCCTTGGCCGTGGTGTAGGACGGCATATTGGGATGGTTGATCATGAAGGAGGTGGAAGTGAAGTTGATGATCGAGCCGCGCCCGGCCTCCTTCATGTCCGGCGCCACCGCCTGCGCGGTGAAGAAATGCGGGCGCAGATTGATCGACTGGTTGTTGTCCCAAAAGTCGGCGGTGACGTTCTCTATCGCGTGGCGATCATCCAACGCGGCATTGTTGACCAGCACCGTTACCCGGTCATGCGCTTCGGCTGCACGCGCCACTGCGACGCGCAGGGCCTCAATGTCGCGCAGATCGGCCTTCAGGAACAGCGGCCGAGCACCGGTCTCCTGCTCGACGTGATCGCACACGGCCTGGCTTGCAGCGTCGGCAATGTCGATGAAGGCGACCTTGGCGCCCTGCAGGACAAAACCCTCGACGAGGGCTGCGCCGATGCCGGAGCCGCCGCCGGTGATCAGCACCGAGGCGCCCTCGAGGTCTGGAAATTTCGCCGATGGCATCATGGCAGGTCCCCTCTCCGATCGTTTGTTATGCGCCATGGAATGCACGACGCGGCGGAGAAGGCCAAGGGGGACGCTTTCACGATGCCGCCCTTCTCTTGCCGCTCGGCCGCAGCCATTCGGGCAGCCAGTCGCCATGGGCGGCGATGAGCTGGTCGACAAGCTGCCAGATCTGTTCGAGATCGAGTTCGGCGGCGGTGTGCGGGTCCATCATGGCGGCGTGATAGACATGCTCGGGGTTCTCCGTCATCAGCGCCGCGACCGTCAGCTCCTGGACGTTGATATTGGTGCGCATCAGCGCGGTGAGCTGGGGTGGAAGCTGGCCGACGAAGGTTGGCTGGATACCGTTGTCGTCCACCAGGCAGGGCACTTCGGCCGCACAATTAGCCGGCAAAGACGTGATGCAGCCATTGTTGCGCACATTGCCGTAGATGACCGACGGCTCGCCGGTCCACACCGAATTCATGATCGAGGAAGCGTATTCGCGGCTCTGCTGGACGGTGATCGTCTCGGCCTTGCGATAGTCCTCGGCCTGGGCGTGCCAGCGTTCGACCTGCTCGATGCAACGTTTTGGATACTCGTCGAGCGGGATGCCGTATTTCTCGATCAGGTCGTCGCGGCCCTCCTTGATGAAATAGGGCGTGTATTCGGCGAAATGCTCCGAGCTTTCGGTGACGAAATAGCCGAGCCGCATAAGCATCTCATAGCGCACCTTGTTGGGGCAGCGCGGGTTCCACGAGCTCGGCTTGGGGAAGCGGCCTTCGAGATAGCCGCGCCTGAGCGCCGGGTAGAGATCGCGAAAACTGCCGTCGGGCTGGCGGTGCTCGAAGTTGAGGTAGAAGGCCATGTGGTTGATGCCGGCGGCGCGGTAGCGGATTTCGCCGACCGGGATGTCGAGGTCGCGCGCCAGTTCCTCGGCGGTGCCCTGCACCGAATGACAGAGCCCCACCTGTTTGATCGCCGGATATCTTTCGGCGATCGCCCAGGTGTTGATCGCCATCGGGTTCACATATTGCAGCAGGATCGCATTGGGGCAGACCTCAAGCATGTCCTCGCAGATCTTCCAGAGATGCGGCACGGTGCGCAGGCCCCGCATGATGCCGCCGACGCCAAGCGTGTCGGCGATTGTGTGGCGCAGCCCGAAACGCTTCGGCACCTCGAAGTCGATGACGGTGGCCGGCTCGTAGCCGCCGATCTGGAAGGCGACGACGACGAAATCGGCTTTTTCAAGCGCCCGGCGCTGGTCGGTATAGGTTTCTATTTTCGCCGGCACGCCGAGCGAGCGCGCGAGCTTTTTGGCCACGAGTTCGGACTCGGGCAGCCGTCCCGGGTCGATGTCCATCAGCGCGACGGTGGCGCCGGCAAGGGCGGGCCGCTGCAGCGTGTCGCCGATGATGTTCTTCATGAACACCGTGGAGCCAGCGCCGATGAAGGCGATTTTCGGGTTTCTGGTCATATCGTCAGCCCTTGGTGGCGCCGAGCGTGAGGCCGGCGATGAAATGGCGTTGCATCAGGAAGAACATGAGCACCGGCGGAAGTGCTGCAACGATGGAGCCGGCCGAAACCAGGTTCCAGGCGGCTATCCACTGGCCGTTAAGCGCATAGAGCCCGGCGGTGACTGGCAGCGCATGACTGCCCTGCACCAGCACGGTAGCCCAGAAATAGTCGTTCCAGATGAAGGTGAAGATCAGCACCGCAAGTGCGGCAATCGCCGGGCGCATCAGCGGAAGCACGATGTACCGGAAGATGCGGAACTCCGAGACGCCCTCGACGCGCGCGGACTCGATCAGCTCGTGCGGCAGCGCCTTGATGAAATTGCGCATGAAGAGCGTGCAGAAGCCGGTCTGGAAGGCGATGTGGAAGCACACCAGCCCGGCGGTCGTATCATACATGCCGAGCCTCAGCGTCAGCTCGCGCACCGGCACCATCAGGATCTGGAAGGGCACGAAATTGCCGGCCACGAACATGAAGAAGACGATGAGGTTGGAGCGGAAATTGTAGACGGCAAGCGCAAAGCCGGTGAGGCAGGACAGCGCCACAGCACCGATGACGGTCGGGATCGTGACCTTGAACGAATTCAATATGTATTGGCCGATCAGCGAATTGCGGAAGACGTCGGCATAGTTCTCGAAGGCGATGTGCGACGGCAGGCCGAAATAATTGCCGGCGGCGAGATCGCCGGTCGGCTTCAGCGAGGTCACGGCCACGCCGAGGAGCGGCAAGAGCCACAGCACCAGCGCGACTGGCAGTGCGATCTGGTAGCCGTAGCGGATGATCGGCGAGGCGCGTTCGACGGGGGCGGGAAACATTTTTCTCAGCCTCCCGACCGTTCGTCGCGCACCATGCGCCAGATGAAGCCCGAGATGAACACCATCATGATGGCGAAGAGCACCACCGCGATCGCCGCGCCATAGCCCATGCGGAAGCCGTATTCCGACAGCGCCTGCTCATACATGTAGAAGGAGAGCACGCGGCTCGAGCCATAGGGCCCGCCATCGGTCATGATCGAGACGAGGTCGAAGGAGCGCAGCGCGCCGATGACGGTCACGACCACGGCAATGAATGTAGCCGGCTTCAATTGCGGCAGGATGACATGCCAGAGCATGCGCCAGCCCTTGGCGCCGTCGAGCCGGCCGGCCTCGATCTGGTCGGGCGAGACGTTGTTGAGGCCGGTGAGATAGAGGATCATGCAATAGGCGATCTGCGGCCAAAGCCCGGCGGCGATGATGCCATAGGTGACGAAGCGCTCGTCGGCGAGGATGGCGATGGGCGTACCGATGACCTCTTCCAGGAACAGGTAGAACAGGCCGAAGCCCGGCGCGTAGAACCACGAGAAGATCAGCCCCACCACCACCTGGCTGATGACGAAGGGGAAGAAAAACAGCGACTTGTAGATGCGGATGCCGGTGACCGTCTGGTTGAGGAAGATGGCGATGAACAGCCCCGCCGGCACGGCCAGCATGTAGAGCACCAGCCACAGGATGTTGTTCTGCAGCGAGGTGTAGAAGGCGTCGTCATCGAACAGCTCGACATAGTTGCCGATGCCGATCCATGTCTTCGCGCCGATGCCGTCCCAGTCGTAGAAGGAGATCCAGATAGACTGGAAGATCGGCGCAATGACATAGACGAGGAACATCAGCACGCCAGGCGCCAGGAAAAGGACCGGCGCGAGCTTGCGCTGGTTGCGCCGCCAGTAGGTCGTCGTCCTGACATCGGGAAGCGCAATCGTCGCCGAATTCGCCACCGCAGTTCCTCCATTCGCGGCTCAAGGTCAGTCCGGGCGGCCGATCAAGCCGCCCGGACACCTTGGTTCAACTCGGATCACTTCGCCAGACGTGCCCGGGTCTTCTCAAGCTTGTCCAGGATCTTGTCGACATTGTCCGGCTTGACCATGAATTGCTGAAAGCCTTCCATGCCGGCCTTGGCCATCTCGGCCGATGCGTCGCGGTCGTAGAACTGGGCGAGCGCGTAGGCGTTGGACAGCATGGTAAAGCCCTGCTCGAGGAACGGGTCGTTCGGCTTTTCCGACTTGTTGTTGACCGGCAGCTGGCCGAGCGTGGCGTTCATCTTGGTCTGGGTCTCGGGCTTGGCGAGGAAGGCCAAAAACTTCTTCGCGTCTTCCTTGTTCTTGGCGCCCGAAGGGATGTGGATCGTGTCGGTCGGCGCATCCTCGGCCATCGGCAGTCCGGGCGTGATTTCGGGGAACTGCATGAAGCCGATCTGCTCGGGCTTGAGGCCGCCATTCTTCATCACGTCGACGGCGAAATTGCCCATCAGATACATGGCCGCCTTGCCTTGCACGAAGAGCGGCACGGCATCCTGCCATTCGAGCGCGGCGTGGTTCTTGACGAAATAGCCAGGCTTGACCAGTTCGGCCCACTTGGCGAACACCGCCTTCACCTTCGGGTCGGTGTAGGGCACCTTGCCGGCGGTGAGGTCCATGTGGAACTCGTAGCCGTTGACGCGCAGGTCCATATAGTCGAACCAGCCGCCGGTCGGCCACAGTGGCTTGGTGCCGATGGCGAAGGGCGCGATGCCGGCGGCCTTCAGCTTGGCGCATGCCGCTTTCAGCTCGTCCCAGGTCTTGGGAACGGCGATGCCCTGCTTTTCGAAGATGTCCTTCCGGTAATAGATGCCCCACTGGTAGTAGGTGTAGGGCACGCCCCATTTCTTGCCGTCGATGGTCATGGAAGCGGCGGCGGATTTCAGCGTGTCGTCGAGACCGTTTTCCTTCCAGACGTCCGAAACGTCCTCGAACAGGCCGGCCTTGACGAAGGGCGCCATGCGGTTGCCGGCATACCAGTTGGCGAGATCTGGCGCGTCGGCGGTCAGGAAATTGCGGATCGAGCTCTTGTAGCCTTCGTGGTCGAAATTGTTCCACTTGACCTTGATGCCCGGATTGGCCGCCTCGAAGTCGCTGATCAGCTCTTCGAAGGCCTTCTTCGGTGCGGGGTCGGTGGTGTCGGTGTTGATGACCAGTTCGCCGGCCAGCACGGGCGCTGCTAGCAGCATGCCGGCGGCCGCGCCAAGTAATGCGGATTTCAGCAGGACTTTCATGGCAATGGTTCCTCCCAAGGTTTGGCAGTCCCCGCACCTCCGGCTGCCGGAAGCTCCTCCGCGGGTCGGGCCAGCCCTACGGGCAAGCCCGCACAGTCCTCTTAAGTTCCATTATGTGGAACTCAATTTGACTATTCAGAATTATTTGGCTAGCTTGGCGGCTTGTCAAGAGATCAGCCTGTCGGATTAGGAATGACTGCAGCCAACGAACATGTCGGGACCGGAACCCTCGGCAAGGCGATCGACGTGCTGGAGGCGGTGGCCGCCGCGCCAGAGCCGCTGCGCTTCACCGACCTCCTGAAGCTCGTCGACCAGCCGCGCGGCACGCTGCACCGGCAGATTTCGAACCTGATCGAGGAAGGGCTGCTGTCGGTCCGGCGCGACAATTCCTACGAACTCGGCCTGACGCTGCTAAAGCTCGCCTCGCGTGCCTGGTCGGGCAACCAGTTCCGCGCGATTGCCGAGCCGCATCTGAAACGCCTGCACGAACTGACCGGCGAGACGGTGCATCTGGGCGTGCTCAGGGGCGTCGAAGTGATCTATCTCGACAAGGTCGAGAGCCGGCAGGCGGTGCGCATGTATTCGCAGATCGGCAATGCCTCGCCGGTCTACTGCACCGGCGTCGGCAAGGCAGCACTGTCGGCCCTGCCCGATGCGGAACTGGAAAAGCGGCTTGCTGCAATCGTCTTCAAGCGCCACACCGAGACCACGCTGCCGGACCTTGCCGCATTGCGCGGCGAGATCGCCGAGATCCGGGCGTCGGGCCTCGCCTTCGATCGGCAGGAACACGAAGTCGGCATCCATTGCGTGGCCGCGCCCATCCATTCGCGTGATCGCGACTTCGTGGCGGGTGTTTCGGCCACCGCGCCGGCCTATCGCATCAGCATGGAACAGCTGACGGCCTGGGGGCCGCTGGTGAGGGAGACGGCCGCCGCGATCATGGAGGACATGGCTGCGCGGCTCGGCCCCAAGGCATAGCAGGGAAGCAGAACAAAACCGGAGGGAGGAAACCATGGCCGGTTTGGAACTCAAGGGCATCAAAAAATCCTTCGGCAGCGTCGATGTCATCCATGGCGTCGATCTCGAGGTAGCGAGCGGCGAATTCGTCGTTTTCGTCGGGCCGTCAGGCTGCGGGAAATCGACCCTGCTCAGGCTCGTCGCGGGGCTGGAGGACGCCAGCGGCGGCGAGATCGCCATCGGCGGGCGCGACGTGACGCGCGTGGATGCCGCCGACCGGGGTGTGGCCATGGTGTTCCAGTCCTATGCGCTCTACCCGCACATGACGGTGGAGGAAAACATGGGTTTTGGCCTGCGCATGACCGGCACCGACAAGAAGGTCGTCGCCGAACGCGTGGCCAAAGCGGCAAACATCCTGCACCTGCAGGAGCTGCTGAAACGCAAGCCCAAGCAGCTTTCGGGCGGCCAGCGCCAGCGCGTTGCCATCGGCCGCGCCATCGTGCGCGAGCCGAAGGTTTTCCTGTTCGATGAGCCGCTTTCGAACCTTGACGCGGAACTGCGCGTGCAGATGCGGCTGGAGATCGCCAAGCTGCACAAGAGCCTGGGCGCGACCATGATCTATGTGACCCACGACCAGGTCGAGGCGATGACGCTGGCCGACAAGATCGTGGTGCTGAGAGCAGGCCGGGTCGAGCAGATCGGTACGCCGCTGGAGCTCTACGACAACCCCGACAACCTTTTCGTCGCCGGCTTCATCGGCTCGCCCAAGATGAATTTCCTGAAGGCCCGGCTGGTGGCCGCCAATGGCGGCGTCACCACCGTCGCGCTGCCGGAATTCGACAGCACGCAGGTGCCGATGAGGCTTTCGGGCAAGCGGCCGGACGCCGGGCGCGAGCTGCTGCTCGGCATACGCCCCGAGCATTTCGAGCCCGGCGGCGCGATAAAAATCCGCACGCAGATCGATGTCGTCGAGGATCTCGGCGGGGTTTCCTACGCCTATTCACGCGCGGCCGGCGAGGCGCCGCTCGTCATCGAGCAGAAGAACGTGCGGGGCCTGCGCGAAGACACGATGCTGGACACCGGCTTCGACCCGGCCCGCGCCTTCCTGTTCGATGCGGAAAGCGGCGCGCGCTTGCGCTGACGTCAGGGATCGAATTCAGATCGCTTTGACCCGCGACGCGCCGCGAAAGGAGTCGCGCAGATAGCCGAGCGTGGCATCGGCATCGGCCGGCTTGCCGAACAGATAGCCCTGTCCGCCCGCGCAGCCGAACTCGATGAGCCGGTCGGCCTGGGCCTCCTCCTCGATGCCTTCCGCCACCACATCCATGCCCAGCCCTTCGCACATGGCGAGGATCGCCCGGATGATGTGCTCGGACGGCCGGTCCTCCAGGATGGAGGAGACGAAGGCGCGATCGATCTTGAGCTTGTCGAAGTGGAATTCGCGCAGGCGGCCAAGCGACGACTGGCCGGTGCCGAAATCGTCCAGCGAGACGCGGATGCCACAGCGGCGCAGGTCGCTGACGATCTTCTCGGCTGAGGCGGGATCGGTCATCAGGCCGGTTTCGGTGATCTCGATTTCGAGCCGACGCGGATCGAAGCCGGTGCGCTTGAGGATCGACAGGATGTGCAGGCCGGTGTTCTGGTCGACGAGCTGCGACGGTGACAGGTTGAACGACAGGAACAGGTCCTGCGGCCAGCTGCGGGCGGCTTCGGTAGCCTTGCGCAGCACCAACTGCGACAGCGGGCCGATGATGCCGCGCTCCTCGGCGATGGGGATGAACACGGCCGGTGAGACGTGGCCGAGATCGGGGTCGGTCCAGCGCGCCAGCGTCTCAAACCCGATGGTCTTGCGCGTCTTGAGGTCGACGATGGGCTGGAAATGCGGCTCCACCTCGCCCGCCGACACAGCGCGGCGTAGCGCCTGCTCGATGCGGGTGACGCGCTTGGCCGCCTCCTCCATCTCGCGCGTATAGACTACGACGCGGCCGCGGCCGGAACGCTTGGCCTGGTAGAGCGCGGTTTCGGCCTTACTGAGCAGGATCTCGGTGGTTTCGTCGCCCGAATAGAACAGCGAGCAGCCGACCGAGGCGGACAGGCGCGCCGTGCGCTCGCCAACGTCATAGGGCGCCGACAGGATCTCGATCAGCATCTTGGCCTTTTCGGTGGCCGCTTCTTCCGAGAACACCATCGGATAGAGGAATGCGAACTCGTCGGCACCGACGCGGGTGACCGTCGCCTGGCCGTCCATCGCGGCGCGCAGGCGCATGCCCACCTGGATCAGGATGTCGTCGCCGGCGCGATAGCCGAACAGGTCGTTGATGGGCTTGAAACCATCGAGGTCGAGGATGCCGACGGCAAAGGGCGCCGGATCGTCGGCGCGGTCGCTGATGAGGCGGTCGACCTTGTCGAAGAAGCGCCGGTGGTTGCCGAGCCCGGTCAGCGGATCGGTAAAGGCAAGATCGTTGTTTTCGTTGACTGACCGGCTCATGCCAAATGGCGCCTGCATCACGCTATTCCTATGCTCTTCCCTGCAGTTTGAGGGATGTTGCCGAAAAAGCGTTTAGGAAAGGTATCGTGAAAGAATTTTTCACTGGCTAATTGTCAGCCCCTTGGAAGGGCGCGAACGGGACGTCACCGATTCAGCCTCACCCGATAGAGTTCGAGCGGCTGCCGCGCACTTTCCGGCATCGGCTCGAGCCATTCCGGCACGGTGCCGCGCATCAGATCGGCCAGCAGCCCGTCGGGCGCCAGCGCGGCAAGAAGCCGGCTTTCCGCATTGCCCCGGCAAAGCGCCACCAGACCGACGCCATTGGCCTCCGCGATCTGCCGAGCCTCTTCCGACGAGCCCATGAAGGCATCCAGCGCAATGAGGTTGCCGGCGATATTGCGATGATAGGGGCCGGAAAAGACCCGGTGGCGGCTATAGGCCAGGATCGGCGACCCCAGATTGGAAACGGCTAGCACCGTGACATCCGGCTGCGAAGCAAGCACGGCGTAATCGTCCACACGCTGGCAAGCCGACGCCGCCTCTTGGGAGGCTGCAGCCTGTTGGGACTTGCCTTCGAGCGCGATGGTCGCCGCGGCCGCAACGCCCGTCCAAGCCACGTTCATCGAGACCAGCCAGACGGCTGCCATTCTCGCCGTGACGACGAAGGAGGGATTGGCCTCGGCCCGGGAGCGCCAGTTTGCGACCCAGGCGGACAGCGGGATCGTGGCAAGCGTGATCGAGAAGGTGGAGCCGCGCACCTGCCAGACGCTGACCAGAAAGGCGACAATGAGCAGCGCGCCGACCAACCAGTCCTGCCGCCGCCAGCCCTCGCGGCGAAGGCGGCCCAGCAGCCAGAGGAGGCCGAGAAGCGGCGTGACATAGCGCGCCACCACGACGGCAGGTTCTTCCTTGACAAGCTGAAACAGCGAGCGCGCCTCCTGGACATGGTCGAGCCAGTTCTCCTTGAGGCGCGGGTCAAGCTCGGCATAGGGAGCCGCAAGGCACTGCGGAAAGGCCGCGACCGCAACAAGCCCCATGAAGACGCCGAGCAGGCCGAGGGCTGCCAGCCGTCGCCCGAACCTGCCGCAGACAAATCGGCTCGACGCCACGCCCGCCAGCCCGAGGCCCGCCAGCACGGCCAGCACAAAGTGAACCACGGAAAAGGCATCGCATTGCACTTCGCCCCGGCCCGTCGCCGGGATGGTCGCGAAGAATACGAATGCCGAAACGCCCGCAAACCCCAGGCCGAAATTCCGGGCTACGACCCTTTCGCCTTCGCCAGCGAAGAGGAACAGGCCGCCCACGCATAGGCCAAGCACGGCGACATAAGGTGCCGTCTCCATGCCAACCGCGAGCATGAGGGCGGCGCAGACACCGGAAAACAATGAAGCAGCGGCGTTGTCCGGTGCGATCAGGAGCAAGTAGAGGCTGGCCAGCGTTAGCAGAAGCTGGACGTTGTGATGATCGAGCGCGCCCGGCGTGAAGATGCCGATGAAATGCAGCGCGGCAGCGCCGATGACCGCCGCTGGCAGGACCGCCCTCTCCCCGCCGAACAAACGTGCGCTGCGCAGGATGCAGAACACGGTGAGGCCGAAAAGCAAGCCCGGCCAGGCCACCTGTGCGACTGCCTCGGCGAAGGCCATGCTTCCGCCCAGTGCCGTCACGGCAAGAATGATCGCCGCGATGGGCGCATCGACGAAGCGCGACCAGTGCATGACGAAGCCGCCCTGCGGTCCCATCCGGTATTGATGGAGATCGAACCAGCCCTGCCCGCCAAGCAGATCGCGGACCTCGACCAGGCGCAGCAGACTGTCATTGTCGCCGCCGAAATCGGACAGCGTCCTGAAGCCGGACGCTGCATGGACGGCGAGCATCAGAAGGGTCGCGACCAAAGCAAAGGCAATATCTGTCAGCGCCGGTGAAACGCGCCTTGCCTGCAATGCACCTGTCGAATGGAACACACTCATTCGGCTGAACCCCGCAGTTGCCTGAAAGGGAGCTTATTCCGGGCCGCTCAACAAAGGGTAAAGCGGCCCCCCTTCGCCCATGACTGCCGACACGTCGGCCTATGCCGCCTCGTTCGGGAAAACCCAGCATGAAGAAACCACGTAGCTGACCGCGCTAGTCACTATTGTGATGAGAACCGAAGTTGTCAGCGGAGCCATGCCGAGGAGGTCTATCGCGATGTGGGCGAGCCCGCCTGAGGCGAGCGCGCATCCCGCCTGGAGCACGAAGTATCGCGGCAGCGCATGGCCGTGACCATGTGCAGCCCCGAACGTCCAGCAGCGCTGGGCTGTATATGCCGCCAAAAATGCTCCGCCATAGGCCACCAGCCCCGCCGCAAAGGGAGGCAGCCCTACCGACATGAACAGATAGGCAAGAACGAGCAGCAGAGCGGCTGCACCCACGCCGACTGTGACGAAGCGCACCAACCGCTGGCGAAACGCCAATCGCAGCAAGCCGGCCATCAAGCTGGAATACTCACCACCACGGGCTCACCGGACTTGCGGCGCATGACTGGAATCTCCAGGATACCAAGCAGGAAGGCGGAAAAGAATGCCTGTAGCGCAATCACGATGAGCGTCAGCCCGAAGACCACCACGCGTGGAATCTCGGGATCGTTCAGCGGGCCAAAATTCAGCCGCGCCCATGAGAGGATGGCATAGCCGAACAAGGTCAATCCCGCGGCCATGCAAACCCCGGCCCCGATCGCCAACCTGTCGGTGCTGACATGACGCGCGATCCAGCCGGAGCGGGCATTGCGTGGCAATATCCCGGTTATGTCCGCGTAGTATCGGGACAGAACGCCGAATGTGACGAGCTGGACGCCGGCAACGATCATGAAACAGGCCGCGACGAAGGTGTTGAGATCGAGCGACAAATTGTCGACGACCTGCAGCGGGCCAAGGAAAAGAAGGGCCGATAACACCAAGCCGAGCATGCAAAGCGTCATGCCCGGAATGAAAAACAGCCAGCGCGGATTGTACATCAGCAGAAACTTGAGATGGCGCCAACCGTCCCGCCAGGTCCGCAGATGCGGCGGGCGGCTTCGGCCGTCGGGCTTGAGTGTGGTCGGCACCTCCTCGATGCGCAGCCCGGCAAGCGCACTGCGCACGACCATTTCGCTGGCGAACTCCATGCCGGCGGTATTCAGGTCCAGCCCCCGAATGCGCTCGGCATTGAAACCGCGCAGGCCGCAATGGAAGTCGCCCGCTTTGATGCGGAAGAAAAGCCTGCCCAGGTAGCTAAGCACAGGATTGCCGAGATAGCGGTGCAGGACCGGCATGGCGCCGGCCTCGATGCCGCCCTGGAAGCGATTGCCCATTACCAGGTCCGCTCCGCCACGCAGACGCTGAACGAAGGCATCGAGCGCAGAGAAATCGTAGGAGTCGTCGGCATCGCCCATGATGATGTAGCGGCCACGTGCCGCCGCAATGCCGCCTTGCAGTGCAGCCCCATAGCCCTTTGCCTGCACCTTAACGACGCGGGCGCCGAGGCCGGTTGCGATAAGTTGGGAGCCGTCTGTGCTGCCGTTGTCGGCAATCAGGACTTCGCCCAAAATGCCTGAGGCCCGCAGGAAGCTTTGCGCCTTGCCGATGCAGGTCGCAAGCGTTTCGGCTTCGTTGAGGCAAGGCATCAGGATGGTCAGTTCCGGTTGAACCTCGGAAACCGCCCGGATCGGCGTGGCTGCATTCATGGCGACCTCGATCACTGCGCATTTTCTGACTTGTCGAGGCCGTTCTTAGCCGAGAATGATTGGCACGCTGTTAACGGCGGTAGCGCCCTGCTTACCCCGCGGCCAAGGGAAGTCGGTCCTCGTGGGCCGCGGACCAGAAGTCACCATTGGCAGGCGGCAGACTAATCTATACATCCACGGGGCAACACGCTGTCATTGCCGGAGACCCGCATGCCGCTCAATATCGCTATTCAGATGGACCATATCGCGACGATTTCGATCGCCGGCGACACCTCCTTTGCGCTCGCGCTGGAAGCACAGCGCCGCGGCCACCGGCTGTTCCACTACACGCCCGACCGGCTTTCCATGCGCGACAACAGGGTGTTTGCCTGGCTGGAAGAGCTGCAAGTGCGCGACGAGAAGGGCAATCACTTTTCGCTCGGCGAGCCGGTGCGCACCGAGCTGACCGAGATGGACGTGGTGCTGCTGCGCCAGGACCCGCCCTTCGACATGAACTACATCACCACCACGCACATCCTGGAGCGCATCCACCCCAAGACGCTGGTGGTCAACGACCCGGCCTGGGTACGCAATAGCCCGGAAAAGATCTTCGTCACCGAATTTCCGGACCTGATGCCGGAAACGCTGATCACCAAGGACCCGCTGGAGGTGGCGGCGTTCCGGCGTGAATTCGGCGACATCATCGTCAAGCCGCTCTACGGCAATGGGGGCGCCGGCATCTTCCACCTGCACGAGGCCGACCGCAACCTTGCCGCGCTGCTGGAAATGTTCGGCCAGATGTTCCGCGAGCCCTTCATCGTGCAGCGCTATCTCAAGGACGTGCGCAAGGGCGACAAGCGCATCATCCTGATCGACGGCGAACCCGTGGGTGCCATCAACCGCGTGCCGGCCGAGCACGATTCCCGCTCCAACATGCATGTCGGCGGCCGCGCCGAGAAGACCGAGCTGACGACCCGCGAGCGCGAAATCTGCACGCGCATCGGGCCTTCGCTCAAGGAACGCGGTTTTATCCTGGTCGGCATCGACGTGATCGGCGACTATCTGACCGAGATCAACGTCACCTCGCCCACCGGCGTGCGCGAGGTGAAGCGTTTTGGCGGCGCGGACATTGCGGCAATCTTCTGGGACGCAGTGGAAGACAAGCGCCGCTGAGCTCTAGCATCCAATTTAGGCGACCCGGAATTCTTGGCACAATCGCCGATGTTCCGGGTCTGCAACCTGGTTCTACCGGGTCACAACCTCGACGTCTATTTTGTTCCCTACTTGTTCTTGATTTACCCTGAAATCTATGCTTGTCTGACCTAACGTCATTTGCAAGCCGACGTGTGTGGCATGGCCGGCGGGCAGGTTGGGGGATGGCATGGTTTCGCGTGTGCGCACGGTTGCGTTCCAGGGCATCGAGGCGGTGCCTGTCGACGTGCAGGTGATGGTCGCGCCCGGCAAGATGGGCATGCACATCGTCGGACTACCTGACAAGGCGGTGGCCGAAAGCCGCGAGCGGGTGCAGGCAGCACTGCACGCCTCGGGCCTGTCGATGCCGCCCAAGAAGGTCACCGTCAATCTGGCGCCTGCGGACCTGCCCAAGGAGGGCAGCCACTACGATCTGCCGATCGCGCTCGGGCTGATGGCCGCACTGGGCGCGGTCCCGGGCGACGCGCTCGGCGGCTATGTCGTGCTCGGCGAATTGTCGCTCGACGGGACGATCGCGGCGGTGGCCGGCGCCCTGCCGGCGGCCATCGGCGCCAATGCCGAAGGCAAGGGGCTGATCTGCCCCGCCGACTCGGGGCCGGAGGCGGCCTGGGCGGGTTCGGAGATCGACATTCTGGCGCCGCGCAGCCTGATCGCCATCGCCAACCATTTTCGCGGTACGCAGGTTCTGGCGAGGCCCGAGGCAAGCATCCACAAGCCCGCCTCCGACCTGCCGGACCTCGCCGACATCAAGGGCCAGGAGAGCGCCAAGCGCGCGCTGGAAGTGGCGGCCGCCGGCGGCCACAATCTTCTGATGGTCGGGCCGCCGGGGTCCGGAAAGTCCATGCTGGCGCAGCGCCTGCCGTCCATCTTGCCGCCGCTTGCGCCGAAAGAGCTGCTCGAAGTTTCCATGGTCGCATCGATTGCAGGCGAGCTGGCCGGTGGCCGGCTGACCGACCGGCGGCCATTCCGCGCGCCACACCACTCGGCCTCCATGGCGGCGATGGTCGGCGGCGGTTTGCGGGTAAGGCCCGGCGAGGTCTCGCTCGCGCATAACGGCGTGCTGTTCCTGGACGAACTGCCCGAATTCACGCCACAGGTGCTCGATTCGCTGCGCCAGCCCATCGAGACCGGCGAGTGCGTGATCGCGCGCGCCAATCACCGGGTCAGCTATCCGGCGCGCATCCAGCTGATCGCGGCGATGAATCCGTGCCGTTGCGGCATGGCAGGCGAGCCCGGCTATCGCTGCGCACGCGGGCCGCGCTGCCAGACGGACTACCAGGCGCGGATTTCCGGGCCGCTGCTCGACCGCATAGACCTGCGCATCGAGGTGCCGGCCGTTTCGGCCAGCGACCTGATCCAGCCCGGCAAGGCCGAAAGCAGCGCGACGGTGGCAGCTCGCGTGGCAACCGCGCGCGCCATCCAGCAGGAGCGCTATGCGCGCGTCGGATCGATGGCTGCGATGACCAACGCCCATTGCACGACGTCGCTGATCGAGAAGATCGCAGCCCCCGATGCCGCGGGGCTGGCGCTGCTGCGCGACGCCAGCGAAAAGCTCGGCTTTTCGGCGCGCGCCTATCATCGCGTGCTCAAGGTCGCGCGCACGCTCGCAGACCTCGACGGCAGCGACAGTGTGGGGCGCATCCACCTCGCCGAGGCGATTTCCCACCGGATCGTCGGCGACAGGCTGGCCCAGGCAGCAGCTTAGGCGGACAACCGCAGTTGATCGCCCGCCCCGCTACTTCACAGAGCTGACGAGCGGAGCCTGGCCTTCACGTATGGTCACCCAATGGCCGGTGTGGTCAGTCGCCTGCCGCTTGAGGAAACTATAGCCTGTCTCGTACCACTGCCGCACGGAGTCGTTCAGGTTGTCGAGAATAAGATCGCCCTGGTCGGTGCGCACGGTGAGAACGGCGTGGCCCTCCCCATCGGGCTTGCGCACCACCGTGATCAGCAGGTTGGAGAGCGAAATGCCGTCATGCATCAGCTCGCGGCGCTTTTCGAGCACATAGTCCTCGCAGTCGCCGTAGCCGTTGTCCGGATAGGCCCAGAACTCTTCCTGGCCGTAGTTCTCGAAATCGCTCATTGGCTTGACGGTGGTGTTCACATGGAGATTGACATCCATGATCAGCTTCCGCAGCGCATTGGTCATGTGCTCGGGGCCTTTATCGATCGGCCGGATCGAGCATTCGTCCTGATGCGTCTTGCAGAAGTCGTAATGGCCGATGGGCTGCGAAGTCAGGCCACCAGTGACCATCGACGCGCCAGCAAGGGCGTGCCCTGCCGGTAGCGTACTGATCAATAGCCAAGTCAGATAGGCCGCACGCTTGCGCGCACGCCATGCTAAAGGTGAGGAAGTCATCCCCTATCCCGTGCCCAGTAAATTATTATTAACGAAAGGTTAACGGCCGCGGGTGGGCGATGTCAATTCCGAGGGGGTCGCCGATTGCAGTTATGGTTACCGGAGGGCGGCGCGTAGCGACGATTCTGCAACAGGTGAGCCAGTGCGCCCCCCTGAAATCGACATCGCCCGCGGCCGGAAAGTTCGACTTTTCAACGGGTTGTGTGATGGAGTACGCCTCGCCCAGGCAGAGGCGGAAGTGCACATGGTCGAGGTGGCTGGGCCTCAGGTCCTAAAGACCCTTTGCAGCAAAGGGGGATCGGCCGCGCCGCACAATTGCGACACAATTGGGCGCGCGACCATGATGCCTTCGGAGGTCCAAAAACCCGTTTTGCGGCGTCAGGCCTTTGCCGAGCGGACGAGCCGAGGTTTTGGCCTGGCCCGGTGTTCCTTGCCGTGGCGGTTAATGAAATCGACGATGCGCGGCGCGATTTCGGCGCGGAAGCGCGAGCCGTTGAACACGCCGTAGTGCCCGACTTTCGGCTGCATGTAATGCTGGCGCATGCTCGCGGGAATGTTGACGCAAAGGTCGTGCGCGGCCTCGGTCTGGCCGAGACCGGATATGTCGTCGTTCTCGCCCTCGACTGTCAGCAGCGCCACATTGCGGATGGCGGCCGGATCGACCGGCACGCCGCGATGCGTCATCTCGCCCTTGGGCAGCGCGTGCTTGACGAACACCGCCTCGACCGTCTGCAGGTAGAACTCGGCGGTCAGGTCCATCACCGCGAGATATTCGTCGTAGAAGTCGCGATGCTTCTCGGCACCGTCGCCGTCGTTCTTCACCAGATGCATGAAGAAGTCCTTGTGGGCGATGATGTGCCGGTCGAGATTCATGCCCATGAAGCCCGAAAGCTGCAGGAACCCCGGATAGACGTCGCGCGAGAAGCCGGGCGCGGGCCACGGCACCTGCATGACGACATTGTCGCGGAACCAGTCGGTGCCCTTTTCCTCGGCCAAAAGGTTGACGGCCGTGGGGTTGCGCCTGGTGTCGATGGGCCCGCCCATCAGGGTCATGGTTGCCGGCGCAAAACGGTCGCCGCGCGCTTCCATGATGGCGGCGGCGGCTAGCACCGGCACCGAAGGCTGGCAGACGCCCATGACGTGGGTGTCGGGCCCGAGCGCATGCAGCATCTCGATGACATAGTCGATATAGTCGTCGAGGTCGAACTTGCCGTCCGAAACCGGCACCATGCGGGCGTCGGCCCAATCGGTGATGTAGACGTCGGCATGGGGCATCAGAGCCTCCACTGTGCCGCGCAGCAGGGTGGCATAGTGGCCCGACATCGGCGCGACGACGAGCAGCTTGGGATCGGCCCGGCGTGCGGCGGGCAGGTCGCGTTCGAAATGCAGCAGGTTGCAGAAGGGTCGCGACCAGACCACCTTTTCGGTGACCGCAACGACATTGCCGTCGACCGTGGTCTGTGGCAGGTCGAAGGCCGGCTTGCCGTAGCGGCGCGTGGTGCGCTCGAAGAGCTCGGCGGCGGCCGCAATAGAGCGGCCCCAAGGGGTTTTCGACGCCGGATTGAGCGGATTGGAATAGAACATCCGCACCGCGTCCGCATAGGCCCGGGCGGGCTGCAGCGCGGCGTGGTTCATCTCGTAGAACTGGTAGAACATCGAATGCCTTCTCCGGCTCCAACGCTATTGAGCCGGTCGGGAGTCCCTTCAGATGGCTGCAGCGTAGCGTGAATATGCTGCGGCGCAATATGTCATGTCACGCAACATGTAACATAGTTTGGTCCAAAGATTGACAATACGTTGTCGTCAGAGGGCGACGGCGCGACAATTCTTTGTGCACTGCAGCAATTTTCGAGGCGATCGTTTCGCGCGCGTGGCTTCAAATGCCTTCCACCAGAACGATCTCGCCGTCGGCGTGTTTCTGGCGGATGGCGCGTGCGGCCTGATACTCGGGCGAGTTGTAGCAGTCGTGGGCAGCCTGGAGCGAAGCAAACTCGATCACCACATTGCGGGCGCGGCCGGGGCCTTCCACGACCTCATGCGCACCGCCGCGGGCGAGGAAATTGGCGCCGAAGCGCTCGAAGGCCAGCTTGGCTGCGGCGACGTAGTCCTTGTAGCCCTCGGGATCGCGAATATCGACACGCGCGATCCAGTATCCCTTCGCCATTGGTTCCTCCTCCATTGGTCTTGTGCGTCCTTCGAGGCTCGCCCCTCAAAGAAGAGCGAGTCTGACCGCATCCCGCACCTTGGGATGGGGAGAATTGCGCACCTGCTGCCCTCATCCTGAGGTGCGAGCGAAGCGAGCCTCGAAGGACGCACGGCAAGCCTATGCCGCGCTCATTTCGTGCAAGATAGCCTGCGCCGCCGCCCGTCTGTCAACCGCGCCGACGATGGGACGCGCGACCACCAGATGGCTGGAGCCGTTGCGCAGGGCGTCGGCCGGCGTCACAACGCGCTTCTGGTCGCCATGCTCGGCGCCGGCGGGGCGGATGCCGGGCGTCACCACCGCAAGCTCCGGCCCGACGACCTTGCGCACCGCACTTGCTTCCGCAGCCGAGCAGACGATGCCGCCCATGCCCGCAGCAAGCGCCTGTTCTGAGCGGCGCAGCACAAGCGTGTGCGGGTCATATTCATAACCGGCGTCGATCATGTCCTGTGCGTCCATCGAGGTCAGCACCGTGACGCCGAGCAGGCAGAGGTCGCTTCCCTTGGCGGCTTCCACCGCCGCACGCATCGCCTTGGGGTAGGCATGCAAGGTCAGCATCGACACGCCCATCTTGACGATGTTCTCGACGCCCTTGGCGACCGTGTTGTCGATGTCGAGCAGCTTCATGTCGAGGAACACTTTGGTGCCCCCGCTTGCCAGTTCGCGGGCGAAATCGAGCCCGCCGGCAAAGGCGAGCTGATAGCCGATCTTGTAGAAGGAGGCGACGCCGTCGAGGTCGCGCACCACGGCCTCCGCTTCCTTCACCGTCGGCACGTCGAGGCCAACGATCAGGCGGTCGCGCATCGAAGCAGCCATGGTCAGATCTCCACTCGCGTCGACAGCATCCGGGCGCGCTCTATCAAGGTGCCGGCGACGAGTTCCATTCTTTTGCGCAGTTGCTCGTCCTTGAACTGACCGTTTTCGTCGAAGGCCTCACTGGCGTGCGCCACCGAGCATTGCGGCGTTATGATCTCGACCTGGCAGTTCATCAGCACGGAGCGCAGGTGATAGAGACCGCGCGCACCCCCGAAATTGCCATCGGAGGAGGAGCACAGCGCCGCCACCTTGCCGGCATAGGGATGGAAGGGCTTGCCGCCCTCCTTGTGGATGCGGCTGACCCAGTCGATGGCGTTCTTCAGTAGCGGCGGGATCGAGGAATTGTATTCGGGGCTGGCGATGAGGAAGCCGTCATGCGCCGCGATCTGATGCCCCAGCTTGAAGACGTTCTCGGGGATGCCTTTTTCCTTTTCCAGGTCCTGGTCCATGATCGGCAGCGGATAGTCGCCCAGCGATATGCGGGTGACTTCGGCGCCTTGCAGCGCGAGTTCCCGCTGGGCGGCGTCGGCAGTCTGGACGCTATAGGCGCCTGTACGGATTGATCCGGCAAAGACGAGGATTCGAACGGTCATCGGCATCTCCTGTTCGCCCTCGGGTATAGGCGAACTGGCCTCCGAATCAACCGTCCGATCGGGTTTGGTTCTCGCTCAGGCGTTGCCGACGCGGCGGTAGATCCACAGCTGGGCCGGCGGAATGTTGCGGATGACGAAGTCGAAATGTTCGACCGTATATTCGCCGCGCCGCGCCGGAACCGGCGAAAGCGGCCCGTAGGTGATCTGGATGACCGGCCGGCCGACCGGCAGCCGGTCGAGCACGCCGTTGATATAGTCCACCCGCTTGCTGGTCGGAAAGTTGAGCAGCGGCACGGCGGAAATGGCGCAGTCGAATTTGAGGTTGGCGAACTCGCCTAGCGTGCGATCGAGGTCGAAGGCATCACCCTGGATGACGTTCACGCCCGGATAGATCCGGCGCACATGTTCGGCGAACTCGGCGGAATATTCGACGGCGTAAAGGTTCTGCGGGGCAATGCCACGCGCCAGGATGGCGCGGGTGACGACGCCTGTGCCCGGCCCCAGTTCGAGAACCGGGAGGCCGGAGGCCGGGTTGGCGACCGATGCCATGCGCTTGGCGGTGATGGAGCTTGTCGGGACGATTGAGCCGACGGCCTTTGGCTTGTCGATCCATCCCTTGAAGAAGCGCAACTCGTCGTCGAACCTCATGGCGAGCGACTTGCGCAAACCAGATCCACTTGCCATCGGCACCGTCTCCTGCGTCTCGCCCCCGAGAAGCCTTACCTAGCGTTAGCCAGCCAGCACACGCAAGGTAAAATAGGGCCGCGCATCGCAAAACCAACAATGCGTTGCGGGCCTGTCACTCGCCAAAGGATTCGAAAAAGTCCTTCATGCGGGCGAAGAAGCCGCTCGACTGCGGGCTGTTCTCCTGCGAGGAGAGCTGTTCGAACTCCTCCAGCAGCTCGCGCTGGCGCTTGGTCAGGTTCTGCGGCGTCTCGACCACGGTCTGGATGTAGAGATCGCCGATAGTCGACTGGCGCAGCACCGGCATGCCCTTGCCCTTCAGGCGGAACTGGCGGCCGTTCTGCGTGCCTTCCGGCACCTTCACGCGTGTCTGCGTGCCATCCAGCGTCGCCACCTCGAAGGAGCCGCCAAGCGCGGCGGTGGTCATCGAGATCGGCACCTTGCAGTAAAGGTCGGCGCCGTCGCGCTGGAAGAACTCATGCGGCTTGACCGACAGGAAGATGTAGAGATCGCCTGCCGGACCGCCACGATAGCCCGCCTCGCCCTCGCCGGCCAGGCGAATGCGCGTGCCATCCTCGATGCCGGCCGGAATGTTGACCGACAGCGTGCGCTCTTCGGTGACGCGGCCCTGGCCGGCGCACTTGCCGCAGGGATCCTTGATCATCGTGCCACGGCCCTGACACTGCGGACAGGTGCGCTCGATGGAGAAGAAGCCCTGGCTGGCGCGCACGCGGCCGGAGCCGGAGCACATCGAGCAGGTGACCGGCTGCGTGCCGGGCTTGGCGCCCGAACCGGAGCATTCGGTGCAGGAGATGGAGGTCGGCACGCGGATTTGCGCCGTCTTGCCGCTGAAGGCCTCCTCCAGCGAGATCTCCATATTGTAGCGCAGGTCGGCGCCGCGCTCGCGGCCGCCCGAGGAGCGACGGCGCCCGCCGCCCATCATCTCGCCGAAGATGTCCTCGAAAATGTCGGAGAAACCACCGGCTCCGAACCCATTGGCGAAGCCGTTGCCGCCGCCCATGCCGCCATTCTCGAAGGCTGCATGGCCGAAACGATCATAGGCCGCGCGCTTCTGAGGGTCCTTCAGGCACTCATAGGCTTCGTTGATTTCCTTGAACTTGTGCTCGCAAGCGTCGTCGCCCGGATTGCGATCGGGGTGGAACTGCATGGCGAGCTTGCGAAAGGCGCTCTTCAGCTCCTTTTCGTCCGCGCCCCGCTGGACGCCAAGTGTTTCGTAAAAGTCGGCTTTCATTGTATCCCGCGACCCGGATTTTCAATGTCTTGATGCATCGTTTCGTCCGTCATCTTCGGCGCACAACATCCGATTTAGTAATCCTTGCGCGCCGATACCAGTGTTACAGTGCTTCGAGGGGTTGGATTTTTCCGCTCAGTTGCAAAAAGGCCCGGCAAACCGCGCCGGGCCTTTTGGTGAGACTTGGGTCGAACCCGTCAGGCCGACTTCTTCTTGTCGTCGTCTTCGCTGATTTCCTCGAAATCGGCGTCGACAACGTCACCGTCCTTGGCCGCTTCGCCGCCGGCAGCGCCAGCCTCGGCGCCTTCCTTCTGCGAAGCCTCATACATGGCCTGGCCGAGCTTCATCGAAACTTCGGCGAGCGTCTGGGTCTTGGCCTCGATGTCAGCCACGTCCTCGCCCTCGGCAGCCGTCTTCAGCGCGGCGATCGCGTCGGAAATGGCCGTGCGATCGGCCTCGGAGACCTTGTCGCCATAGTCCTTGAGCGACTTCTCGGACGAATGCACCAGCGACTCGGCCTGGTTGCGGGCCTCGACCAGCGCACGGCGCTTCTTGTCGGCCTCGGCATTGGCCTCGGCGTCCTTGACCATCTTCTCGATGTCGGCGTCGCTGAGGCCGCCCGAAGCCTGGATGCGGATCTGGTGCTCCTTGCCGGTGCCCTTGTCCTTGGCCGAGACGTTGACGATACCGTTGGCGTCGATGTCGAAGGTGACCTCGATCTGCGGCACGCCGCGCGGTGCCGGCGGAATGCCGACCAGGTCGAACTGGCCGAGCATCTTGTTGTCGGCCGCCATTTCGCGCTCGCCCTGGAAGACCCGGATGGTCACGGCCGACTGCGAATCCTCGGCGGTCGAGAAGGTCTGGCTCTTCTTGGTCGGGATCGTGGTGTTGCGCTCGATCAGGCGGGTGAACACGCCGCCCAGCGTCTCGATGCCCAGCGACAGCGGGGTCACGTCGAGCAGCAGCACGTCCTTGACGTCGCCCTGCAGAACGCCGGCCTGGATGGCAGCACCGATCGCGACGACCTCATCGGGGTTGACGCCCTTGTGCGGCTCCTTGCCGAAGAACTGCTTCACGACTTCCTGCACCTTGGGCATGCGGGTCATGCCGCCGACGAGCACGACTTCGTCGATCTCGCCCGCCTTGAGGCCGGCATCCTTGAGCGCCGCCTTGCAGGGCTCGATGGTGCGCTGGACAAGGTCGTCCACGAGGCTCTCGAACTTGGCGCGCGTGAGCTTCATGGTCAGGTGCTTCGGGCCGGTGGCGTCGGCCGTGATGAAGGGCAGGTTGATTTCGGTCTGCGAAGCCGAGGACAGCTCGATCTTCGCCTTTTCAGCAGCCTCTTTCAGGCGCTGCAGCGCAAGCTTGTCGCCGCGCAGGTCGATGCCCTGCTCCTTCTTGAACTCGTCGGCCAGGTACTCGACCAGGCGCATGTCGAAGTCTTCACCGCCGAGGAAGGTGTCGCCATTGGTCGACTTCACTTCGAAGACGCCGTCGCCGATCTCCAGAACGGAAATATCGAAGGTGCCGCCGCCGAGGTCGAAGACGGCAATGGTCTTGCCTTCCTTCTTGTCGAGGCCATAGGCCAGGGCGGCCGCGGTCGGCTCGTTGATGATGCGCAGCACCTCGAGGCCGGCGATGCGGCCGGCGTCCTTGGTGGCCTGGCGCTGGGCGTCGTTGAAATAGGCCGGAACGGTGATGACGGCCTTCTCGACCTTCTCGCCGAGATAGGCTTCCGCCGTTTCCTTCATCTTCTGCAGGATCATGGCCGAGATCTGCGAGGGCGACCACTTCTTGCCGCCGGCTTCGACCCAGGCATCGCCATTGTCGCCGCGCACGATGTGGTACGGCACAAGCTTCTTGTCCTTTTCGGTGACCGGATCGTCATAGCGACGGCCGATCAGGCGCTTGACCGCAAAAACAGTATTTTCGGGATTCGTCACCGCCTGGCGCTTGGCCGGCTGGCCGACGAGTCGCTCGTCGTTATCGGTGAAGGCGACAATGGAAGGGGTCGTACGCGCGCCTTCCGCATTTTCAATGACCTTGGCGTCCTTGCCATCCATGACGGCGACGCAGGAATTGGTCGTTCCGAGGTCGATACCGATTACTTTTGCCATTTTGTTCTCTCCACTTAGCAAGCTGCCAGGACCCATCAGGCGTTCCTGCGGCAGCTCCTTGGTTCACAAGAAAATACACCCGACGCCGCCTCGGTTGCGACAATCGGGACGATCATCGGGCGTATATAAGAAGAGGTCTCACACTGCGCAAGCGCCCAGACGAGCCCCTCCAAGGTGCATATTGGGCAAATCGATCCGGCCACACCATATTGGATATATGAGCCGCAACCGGATGATCGATCTCTTTGCGCAGCGCCGCAATCGCATGGCGAACACGATGCATACGTGGCTGCTCGGCGCGGCTGGGTTGTTCCTGCTGGCAGTGACGGCCTGGGCCTTCGGCGGACCTACCGGAATGATCTGCGCGCTGATCTTCGGCGCGATCTCGATGGCGGCGATCCGCCGGATCACCCCGCAGATGGTGCTGAGCATGTACAAGGCCCGGCCCGTATCGCCCGAAACCTTCCCGGCGGGCCTGCGAATCGTTTCCGAATTGTCCCGGCGCGCCGGCCTGCCGAGCATACCCAAGCTGCACATCATCCCCTCGCAGATGATGAATGCCTTCGCCGTCGGCCGTCGCGAGGATTCGGCCATCGCCATCACCGACGCGCTGGCGCGCAACCTGTCGACGCGCGAACTGGCCGGCGTTCTTGCCCATGAGATGAGCCACATCGCCAATGAGGACGTGAAGGTGATGGCCTTCGCCGACATGGTGGCCCGCTTCACCTCGATCATGTCGACGGTCGGCCTGTTCTCGCTGTTCTTCAACATCGGCGGGTTCGTCGGCGGCACCGGCCATCACGTGCCGTGGCTGGGCGTGATCGTGCTGCTTTTGGCCCCGACGATAGGCGGGCTCTTGCAGATGGCGCTGTCGCGCACCCGCGAATTCGACGCCGACCTTGGCGCCGCGACCCTGACCGGCGACCCCGACGGCCTTGCCTCGGCGCTGACCAAGCTCGAACAGGCGCAGGGCCGGCGCTGGGAGAGCCTCCTGCTGCCCGGCGGGCGCATTCCCGATCCGTCAGTGCTACGCACCCATCCCCGCACCGAGGACCGCATCGCTCGGCTGATGGCGTTGAAGTCGACGGGGAGCGGCGAAGCGCCCCTCGACGCCTTTGCAATGTCGCCGCGCCGGAAAAGCCATTCGCTGGTTCCGCATATCCGCCCGTCATCGGGCCCGGATTTCGGCGGAATGGGGAATTTTCCTGCGTTTTTTGCCATGGAACCCGACAGCGATCACGACCGACCGGCCAGCGACGTGCCGCTCAACCCGCCAAAGGGGCGTCCGCGCATTCGGGTGATGCGCGGCGGCGTCTACTGGTAAGACCAGAATCTGTGTGGGCGTTGCACTATCAAGAAACGTATGATCTATAGATTATCAACAAAATATACTTCAACGGTAAGGGGCTCGCACGTCTTTGTGCTCACACGTGCGGGATGTATATGTCAACAGAAATAGCAATTGATACAGATCACACCGATCAACACGTTTTTCGTGTATCAAAATCCCATTTTCGCGATTTTTTTACTGATCTAATCAGCACTCGCCGCCACACCCGAATAGAATTCAATCATCTTTTCTCCATCAGGCGAGCGTTCGACAACAGAGACATGCTTGATAGAGCGACCTATCGTTTTCTAGCATTCATAATTGCATCCGCGTTTCTCTTTGTCGCTCCGCTGTTTGCTGCGTATCGAACGGTAGAACTGAATGATAAAACATCCAATTATTGGTCTCAGAAACGATCGACTAGAAAGATCGTGTACTCAGGTATAGTGCTGGCTTTCATAATAGGTATAATATCGAGTTTGGCGGCGTCTGGAATAAGTTCCAGCGTTGTAGGTAACTAGGGTGCACCTTATCGATCAGACCTTTTCCCAGCCGTCGTGTTCGCTGGCGCGGAAGATGGCATCGATCGTCTTCTGGTTGAGTACGGAGTTCTCCAGCGAGAAAACCGGCTCGCCGCTGCCCTGCGCGGCACGGGCAAAAGCCTCGACCTCCAGCCGATACTGGCGCGTTCCGGGGAAGCGGAAGACAGTCGCCTCATTGCGCTTCTGGTTGTGCAACTCGATCCGGTGGTGGTCGTAGTCACCGGCATTGAAGGGCGCATGCACCTCGATGAAACCCGCCTCGCCGTGGAACACCATGGATTGGCGCAGTGCCATCTGGGTAGAGCAATAAAAGCTGAGCTCGAAGTCGCCGAAATCGGCCTTCACCGAGGAATAGATGTCCGTGCCGAAGGCCCTGTCCCACTCGATCCTTGTCTGGATGCGCTGCGGCTCCTGGCCGGTCACCAGCCGGGTCACCACCGTGGGATAGACGCCGATGTCGAGCAGCGCGCCGCCGCCGAGGTCAGGCTGGTTGCGCATGTTGCCCGGATCGACGTTGAAATAGCTGAAGGCGCCCTGCACATGCCGTAGCCGCCCGATGGCGCCATCGGCGACCAGCTCGCGCACCTTCCGCCATTGCGGGTGGTAAAACACCATGAAGGCTTCGCTGATCAGCACCTTTTTCCGATCACGGACCTCGATGAGGGGGGCGATGTCTTCGGCCTTCAGCGCCAGCGGCTTCTCGACCAGAACATGTTTGCCGGCCTCGGCCGCCTTGGCCGCCCATTCGACATGCTGCGAGGTGGGAAGCGGAATATAGACGCCGTCGATCGCATCGGAGGCCAGCAACTCCTCATAGGAGCCGAAGGCATGCGGCGCGCCAAAACGGTCGGCCAACGCACGGGCCTTGCCGGCATCGCGGCTGGCGATTGCAGCAACCACGCCGTTCTCGGCATCGGCGATCGCCGGCAGCAGCTGCTCGCGCGCGATCTTGGCCGTAGACAAAACTCCCCACCGAAACATTTTTGTCCTACTCCCCCCTCTGCAAAGATAGGAAGAAGCTAAAGGCAGTTGCGCCGGAAGGAAAGCCTCACCAGGGCTCGACTGCGAGCTCCGGCCACATCGCCTTGGAGCGTGCGGATTTGGTTTCATAGGTCGCACGGTTGTCGAGCACGCGGTTCGGCACCATGCGCAGGGAAAAGATGTCGTCCAGCCCGAAGGGCGCACAGACTTCCATCCTGCCAGCCGCATCTAACCTGACGCCGACAGAATGCGTTTTGGCGGCGAAATGGCCGAGGGACACGGCGCTGGAGACGAGCGGCTCCCGACGTTGGCCAAAGTGCTCTTCGAACCACAGATGAACCCGCGCCTGGTTACGGATCTCGACCGGGTGGCTCAGGCCGGCGAAAAGCTCGGCACCCTTGCGGATAACGACGTCCTCGGCCTCCCAGGACAGATCGCTGGCGTCGAAATAGAACAGGTCCACGTCCTTGATGCCATAGCCCGAGGGCTTGCCCGTCAGATGGTTCCAGACGGTGTTGTAGAGCGCACCCGAGACGATCCACCAATCCGGCAAGTCCAGCACATGGGCGCGGTGCAAGGCCTCGCTGACCAGCGTATCGGCCAGCAGGATCGAGGCCAGATGCTCGCGTTGCTGCTCGAAGGGCAGGCCCGAAAGGCGCAGGTGGGTCATGAAGGCTCCGCTCGGCACGAATCGATCAAAGTCGACACCGCGTAAGAGCCCCGGTCAACTGACAGCCAGATGACAGACCAAGCAAAAAGGGCGCCGGATGGCGCCCTTTTGGTGTTCCCATTGAGAAGCGGTCAGCTGCGCAGCACGCCGCCGGTCTGCTTCTTGACGTTCTCGACGATCTTGCCTGCCAGTGCCTCGAAATCCTCGTCGGTCAGCGTGCGCTCAACCGGCTGGATCGAAACCTCGATGGCGATCGACTTCTTGCCCTCGCCGAGCGAAGCGCCCTCGAACACGTCGAAGACCGAAACGCCGGTGATCAGCTTCTTGTCGGCGCCGGCCGCCGCGCGCGTCAGCGTGCCGGCCTCGACCGACTTGTCGACCACGAAGGCGAAATCGCGCTTTACGGCCTGGAAGGCCGAAAGCTCGAGCTTCGGCTTGGTGCGGGTGGGCTTGGCCTTTGGCTCGGGGATGGCGTCGATGAACACTTCGAAGCCGGCCACCGGGCCGGAAACGTCGAGCGCTTCCAGTGTCCTCGGGTGGAACTCGCCAAAAGTGCCGAGCACGGTCTTGGGCCCGAGTTTTATTACACCCGAGCGGCCCGGGTGGTACCACGAGGGTGCCCCCGTCTCGACCTGCAGCTTGTCCACCGGCGCACCGGCGGCTTCGAGGGCAGCGAGCGCATCGGCCTTGGCGTCGAACACGCCGACTGCGCCGGCATTGCCGGCCCAGCTGCGGCCAGCGCCGTCCAGCTTGGCCGTACCGCGGCGCACGCCGGCGGCAACGCGGTGCTGAGCCTCGGGCGTGTCGCCCTCATAGGTGCCCGAAACCTCGAACAGCGCGACGTCGCCAAGCCCGCGGTCGGCATTGCGCTGCGCGGCCGTCAGCAGGCCCGGAAGCAGCGAGGGGCGCATGTCGGACATGTCGGCCGCGATCGGATTGGCGAGCTTCAGCTCCGGCTTGCCGCCGCCGAACAGCTCGGCCTGCTTCGCCGAGATGAACGACCAGGTAACGGCCTCCATCATGCCGCGCACGGCGAGCGCACGGCGCGTCGAGCGGCTGCGGATCTGCAGCGTGGTGAGGATCTTGCCGTTGACCGCATCGTGGCTGCCGAGCGGCTGGGGCGCGATCTCGTCGACGCCGTGGATGCGCATCACCTCTTCCACCAGGTCGGCCTTGCCGTCGACATCCGGGCGCCAGGACGGCACCTCGACATCGACCACATCGCCATTGCCGAGCGGCTTGAAGCCGAGGCGCGAAAGGATGTTGAGGCTTTCATCCTTCGGCACCTCGATGCCGGTCAGGCGCTTCACCTCGGACACCGGGAAGGACACGACCTTCGGCTTGTGGCCGGCATAGCCGACAACCTCGGTCTCCGCCGGCTCGCCGCCGCAGAGGTCGAGCACCATGCGGGTCGCCAGTTCCAGACCGGGGACCATGAATTCGGGGTCCACGCCGCGCTCGAAGCGGTAGCGCGCATCGGTGATGATGCCGAGATGGCGGCCGGTGCGAGCGACATTCAGCGGCTCCCACAGGGCGGACTCGATCAGTACGTCGGTGGTGTTCTCGTCGCAGCCCGAATGCTCGCCGCCCATGATGCCGGCAATCGACTCGACGCCTTCGGCATCGGCGATCACGCACATCTCGGACGTCAGCTCATATTCGCGGCCATCGAGCGCCAGCACCTTCTCGCCATCCCTGGCGCGGCGCACGGCGAGATTGCCGGCGACCTTCTTGGCGTCGAACACATGCAGCGGCCGGCCGCGATCGAAGGTCATGTAGTTGGTGATGTCGACCAACGTGTTGATGGGGCGCAGGCCGATGGCGATGAGCCGCTGCTGCATCCACTTCGGCGACGGGCCATTCTTGACGCCGCGTACGAGGCGCAGCGCGAAGCCGGGGCACAGTTCCGGCGCCTCGATGGTGAGCTTCACCGGCGTTGCGCCCTTGCCGGCAACCGGCGCGACCGGCGCCGTCTTCAGCGTGCCGAGGCCGGAGGCCGCCAGATCGCGCGCAATGCCGTAGACGCCGGTGGCGTCGGGGCGGTTCGGCGTCAGGTTGATCTCGATCAGCGGGTCGTCGAGCTTGGCATAGGCAGCATAGGACGTGCCGACCGGCGCATCCTCCGGCAGCTCGATGATGCCATTGTGCTCGTCCGACAGCTCAAGCTCGCGCTCGGAGCACATCATGCCGTGGCTTTCGACGCCGCGGATCTTGCCGATGGACAGCGTGACGTCGATGCCGGGCACATAGGTGCCGGGGGCTGCAAAGGCGCCGATCAGGCCGGCGCGCGCATTGGGAGCACCGCAGACGACCTGGATAGGCGCGCCCGCGCCGGTGTCGACCGAAAGCACCTGCAGCTTGTCGGCGTCGGGGTGACGCGCGGCCGTAAGAACCTTGGCAATGACGAAAGGCTTCAGCGCCGCCTTGTCGTCGACGGCTTCGACTTCAAGGCCGATCGAGGTCAGGCGCTCGACGATCTCTTCGAGCGTCGCGTCGGTCTCGAGATGGTCCTTCAGCCAGGAGAGTGTGAATTTCATTTTTCTATCCCTCGCCGCTCGATCAGTTGCTCAGTCCGCCGAACAAGGTCGGCATGTCGAGCGGACGGAATCCGTAATGGGCCAGCCAGCGGACATCGGCGTCGAAGAAGGCGCGCAGGTCCGGCATGCCGTATTTCAGCATGGCGATGCGGTCGATGCCCATGCCCCAGGCAAAGCCCTGGTATTCGTCGGGGTCGAGGCCGCCGGCGCGCAGCACATTCGGGTGCACCATGCCGCAGCCGAGGATCTCCATCCAGTCGCTGCCCTCGCCGAAGCGCACTTCGCCCGGCCGCGAGCGGTCGCACTGGATGTCGACTTCCAGGCTCGGCTCCGTGAATGGGAAGAAGCTCGGGCGGAAGCGCATCTTGACCGACGGCACCTCGAAGAAGGCCTTGCAGAACTCTTCCAGCACCCACTTCATGTTGGCGACATTGGCCGTCTTGTCGATGACCAGGCCCTCGACCTGATGGAACATCGGCGAGTGGGTGGCGTCCGAATCCTGGCGGTAGGTCTTGCCGGGAATGACGATGCGGATCGGCGGCTTCTGCGTCTCCATGGTGCGGATCTGCACCGGTGAGGTGTGCGTACGCAGCACCTTGCGGTCGCCATTGGCGTCCGGATTGAAGAAGAAGGTGTCGTGCATCTCGCGCGCCGGATGGCCTTCCGGGAAATTCAGCGCGGTGAAGTTGTAGTAGTCGGTCTCGACGTCCGGGCCTTCGGCAATCGAGAAGCCGAGGTCGCCGAAGATCGCCGCGATCTCGTCGATGACCTGGCTGATGGGATGGATGCGGCCGCGCTCGGCCGGCGACTGGCGAACGGGGAGCGTCACGTCGACCTTCTCGGCGGCGAGGCGCACGGCAATCGCGGCGTCCTTCAGCTCGGCCTTGCGGGCGGCAAGCGCGTCGGTGACACGGTTCTTGAGGCCGTTGATGACCGGGCCCATCGACTGCCGCTCTTCGGGGCTCATGGCGCCGAGCGTCTTCAGCCTTTCGGAGATCGTGCCCTTCTTGCCAAGTGCGGCCACGCGCACGGCCTCGATCGCCTGCTCGTCGGAGGCCGCGGCAATGGCCTCGGTGATCGATCGTTCGAGTTGATCAATTTCTGTCATCGTCATCCCTTCGGCCGATTGCGGCCTGTGATCCGAGGTATCGCCGGTCGCCCGGCTGCCGTTTCCGGCATCATGCCTTTTTCATGCGAAAAACCCGCGCCAGCCCTGCCAGCGCGGGTTTCCCAGTCAGTGATGTCGAAGCTTGGGAAGCGCTGGTCTTTAAGCGACTGCGCTTTCAAAAGCGTTCGGGGTGGTGTTCTTCAGATACTCCAGCGCGACCTTGGCCTTGGCAACGAGCGCGGCGAAAGCCTGCGGCTCGTGGATGGCCATGTCGGACAGGACCTTGCGGTCGATCTCGATGCCGGCCTTGTTGAGACCGTCGATGAAGCGGCCATAGGTCAGGCCATGCTCGCGCACGGCGGCGTTGATGCGCTGGACCCAGAGGGCGCGGAAATTGCGCTTGCGAACCTTGCGGTCGCGATAGGCGTACTGCAGCGACTTCTCGACCGCCTGCTTGGCGATGCGGATGGTGTTCTTGCGACGGCCGTAGAAGCCCTTGGCGGCATTCAGGACCTTCTTGTGCTTGGCGTGGGCGGTAACGCCTCTCTTTACGCGTGCCATGTCATGATCTCCTTAAAACGCGTTAGCCGGGCTCAGAGGCCGTTCGGCAGAAAATTCTTGATGACCTTCTTGGCATCCGGCTCTGCGAGAACCATGGTGCCGCGGGCATCGCGAATGAACTTGTTGCTGCGCTTGATCATGCCGTGGCGCTTGCCGGCAGCAGCCGACAGGACCTTGCCAGTGGCGGTAATCTTGAACCGCTTCTTGGCGGCCGATTTGGTCTTCATCTTGGGCATTTTGCTTTCCTTTCTGCTGCGCTGGATTGCGCTATTTTCGCTTCGGGCCGACCAAAGCCCGAAAAGCAACAGGAACCGCCACGGCATGCCCTGCCGGACGGTTCTGGACGCGGCCTTATAGCGACGACGCCGAAAAAGCGCAACCGCTGAATCGCGCGATGCCAGCTACTCAGTACAGGTGGAACAGGACCGGCAGGAAGCCGATGTTCTGCAGATATTCGACGAACTCGAAGAAGGGATAGGCCACCAGGAAGATGAGCCCGTCGGAGAAGGTGCGATAGAGCGTCTTCGGCCGCACCGAGAGCATCTCGGCATCCTTGAAGAGGCTGAAGTTCGGGAAGAAGCGCGGCACCCTGTTCAGGTAGCTGAGATAGACCTCGCCGAACGTCTTCCTGAGATAGTCTTCCTCGACCAGGATGACATAAAGGAAGGACAGATAGGTGAGAACGCCAAAGATGACCGCCACGGTCACGCTGCCCACCATGGCGCCCACGCCCGCCGCGCCGATCGCGCTGAAGACGTAGAGCGGGTTGCGCGTCACCGAATAGGGGCCTTTGTCGACGATCTCGGCGCTCTTGCGCCCGCCGATATAGAGCGTGCACCAGGTTCGGCCCAGGATTGCGACCAGAATGAGCGCGAAGCCGACGACTTCGACATATTCATGCGCCTTGCTGCCGGACGGCAGCGCGGACTGCACGAACAGGAGAGCCACCAGGGCCACAGTGATGAGTGCGGCGAGTGCCAGGCGCCTGTGATGCTGGAAGCGGCTTAGATCGGACGATGCTGACATGATTGCCTTGAGAACAAAAAAGGGGCGGCTCTCAAGGTCTGAGGGCCGCCGCCCTTTGCGGGACCAGTCTTGGACGCCGCCCGGGAGCGACGGCGCAGTCGCAACTCACGCCGCATCAGCGCGGCGAAAGCACCATCATCATCTGGCGACCCTCGAGCTTGGGCTCCGCCTCGACCTTGGCAATCGTCGCCACTTCGTCGCGCACGCGGTTCAGAAGCTGCATGCCGAGTTCCATATGGGCCATTTCGCGGCCACGGAAACGCAGCGTCAGCTTGACCTTGTCACCTTCCTCGAAGAAGCGGCGCACAGCCTTCATCTTCACCTCGTAATCGTGGATGTCGATGTTCGGACGCATCTTGATCTCCTTGATCTCGATGGTCTTCTGGTGCCGGCGTGCTTCGGCGGCCTTCTTCTGGTTTGCGTATTTCAGTTTGCCGAGGTCGAGAATCTTGACGACCGGCGGCTGCGCGTTGGGGGATATCTCAACGAGGTCGAGGCCTGCCTCTTCGGCGGCCAACAGTGCCTCATTGATCGAAATTTCGCCGCGATTGTTGCCATCTGCATCGATGAGCTGAACCCGGGGCACCCGGATGTCGCGATTTGAGCGCGGGCCGTCCTTGGTGGGCGCCGCTGCTTTGAAAGGTCTGCGAATGGTCGTTATCTCCTCGAACCGTTGACGTTCAATGTCTGTATTGCGCCTATTTCGGTAAGGCGCGGCGCAAGTCAATAGCACATGAAATTCAAGAAATCACCTGAATCCATGAGAAAGCGCGCGGTTCGCTGGGCCAACGCTACGGACTTTGCGGCTGATTCGAGCTGTGTCAAAAGGGCTGCAGCCGACAGGAAAATGACATGACCGACACGCCCCCCGAATTTCTCGACGTCAACGGCACGGCAATCGCCCTGCGCCGGCTTGCCGGATCCCAGCCCGGCGTGGTCTGGCTGGGCGGCTTCCGCTCCGACATGCTGGGCACCAAGGCCGAGACGCTGAGCAGCTGGGCTCAGAGCAACGGCCGGGCTTACCTGCGGCACGATTATTCCGGCCATGGCGAGTCCGGCGGCGATTTCGTCGAAGGCACGATCTCCAAATGGCTCGGCGAAAGCCTTGCGGTGTTTCGCGCCTTCACCGAGGGGCCTCAGGTCCTGGTCGGCTCGTCGATGGGTGCGTGGATCGCGCTCCGCATGGTGCAGGAATTGCGCAAGGCCGGCGAAGGCGAGCGCGTGGGCGGCATTGTGCTGCTGGCACCCGCGCCGGACTTCACCTCCGAACTGGTCGAGCCGAAGCTGACCGCCACGCACAAGCGCGACCTCGCCGAGAAAGGTTTCTTCGGAGTTCCTTCCGAGTACTCATCGGAGGCTTATGTCTATACGCGCGCCCTGATCGAAGACGGCAGGCTAAACCGCGTGATGAGCGGCCCCATCGACACGCATTGCCCCGTGCATGTGCTGCAGGGCCTTGCCGACCCGGACGTGCCGCACGCCCATGCGCTCAGGCTGGTGAGCCTGCTGCCTGCCGACGACGTGACGCTTTCGCTCATTCCCGACGGCGACCACCGCTTGTCGCGGCCGCAGGATCTCGACATGTTGATACGCGCGGTCGAGGCGATCAGCGCGCAAGGGGGGTAGACGATGCGGCTTTCGGTTCCGGTTTCGGCATTTGTCGCGGCCATCGTCGGCTTTGGCGGCACGCTTGCCGTCATCATCGCCGCGGCGGATGCCGTTGGCGCCACCCGGGCCGAGACCGCAAGCTGGGTGACGGCGATCTGTCTCGCCATGGCGCTCGAAACCGCCTGGCTGAGCTGGCGCACGAAAATGCCGGTCATCACCGCCTGGTCGACGCCCGGCGCGGCTCTGGTGGCGGCGAGCTCCGGCTTTTCCATGAGCGACGCGGTCGGCGCCTTCATCGTAGCGGCGCTGCTTCTCATCGTCACCGGCCTGTTCAAGCCGCTGACCCGGCTGATCTCGCGCATTCCCGCTTCGGTGGCGTCGGGCATGCTGGCCGGCGTCGTGGTGACCTTTGCGATCAACGCGGCCAAGACCATACCGGTCGACCCGGTGCTGATCCTGCCCCTAGTCGCTGCCTTCTTCGTCATTCGTCTCTTCAATCCGGCGCTGTCGGTGCTGGCGGTCCTGGTCGGCGGCGGAGCTCTCGCCTTCCTGACGGAGCGCGTCGGCGGACTGCCAACCCCCGAACTTTCGACGCTGACCCTGATTGCGCCCACCTTTTCCGTTTCGAGCATCATCGGGCTCGCGGTGCCGCTCTACCTCGTCACCATGGCCTCGCAGAACCTCTCCGGCCTCGCCGTGCTGCGTGCCGCGGGCTACCATCCGGAGCCGGGGCCGCTGATCTCGGTGACAGGCCTGTTCTCGCTGCTGTCCGCACCATTCGGCGCGCTCACCACCAATCTGGCTGCGATCTCGGCGGCGATCTGCACCGGCCCCGACGCCCATCCCGACCCGGCCGAACGCTGGAAGACCGGCCCCTTCTATTCGCTCGCCTACCTCATCTTCGCACTCTTCGGCGCTTCGCTGGTGGCGGTGTTCGCCGTACTGCCGCAGAGCCTGATCGTGCTGGTGGCGGGACTGGCGCTGATGGCGCCGCTGGCGAATGCGCTAACGATTGCGCTCAAGGACGAGCACGAGCGCATGGCAGCCACCACAGCCTTCGCCGTCACCGCTTCGGGCCTCACCATGTTCGGCGTCGGCGCCGCCTTCTGGGGGCTGATGGCGGGCCTGATGGTGCTGGGGCTCGACGTCGCCAAGGTTCTCAAAAAGCGCACGGCCTGACCGACGCTTGTCCGGTTTTCGCTGAATCCGGCTTGAATAGCCGTTTTTCCGTTCCCATGTCGTTGTGGAGCAGCCGGGAAGGCTGCGCCCGAACCGAAGGAACCGGAAAAACATGAACACGACTGCTTTGATCCGCCCGGCCTGGACGCCGGCAACCATCGCGCTGATGGTGATCGGCTTCATGGTGTTCTGGCCGCTGGGCCTCGCCATGCTTGCCTATATCATCTGGGGCGACCGGCTTGACGGCTTCAAGCGCAATGTCAACAAGGCGACCGACGGCATTTTCGCCGGCTGCCGCAAGTCCGGCTATGGCGCGACCTCGCGCACCGGCAACGTGGCCTTCGACGACTGGCGCGAGAAGGAACTCGAACGCCTCGCCGAAGAGCGCCGCAAACTCGACGAGACGCTGACGGAGTTCGACGACTATATGCGTGAACTGCGCCGCGCCAAGGACCAGGAAGAGTTCGACCGCTTCATGGCCGACCGCAATCGCGCCACCGCGCCTACCCGGCGCGGCAAGTCGACCCCCGGCGTAGCCGAAGAGGGCTGAGCCTCTGCCCGACATAGCATTCCGACGGCGCCGCTATCTGCGGCGCCGTTTTCGTTGATATCCCGGTAGAAACCAGCGCGCGCGCCTCGAAATCCCCCGGATTTCCGGGTTGTTGCGGATCGAGTTCAACGCCGAATCACTTATTGTCGCCCCATGCCGTTCGGTTTCCTGAGATCATTGCAGTCCCGCCCCGCGCCGTCGCCCGTGCGGCAGCGCGAGCACAAGGTTGCCGGCCGCACCCTGCCCTTGCGCATCGTCGAGAACGATCGCGCCACGCGGCTGACGCTGCGCATCGACGCCGGCGGGCGGGGCCTGCGCATCACCGTGCCACCGGGGCTGGCGCGCGGCGAGGTCGACCGCTTTCTCACCCGTCATCAGGGCTGGCTGGAACAGCGGCTGGCAAAGATCCCCGACCGCCCGCAGGTGCGCCCCGGCATCAAGGTGCCGATCCGCGGCGTGCCGCACATGATCGTGCACGAACCGGACAAGCGCGGCACCACCAAGATGGGCCGCGACGCGAACGGTCCGACGCTGACCGTGCATGGCGAGCTTTCGCATCTGCCGCGCCGCGTTGCCGATTTCCTCAAGCGCGAGGCCAAGCGCGACATCGAGGCGCTGGTGGAAAAGCATTGCACGGCGGCTGGCCGGAGGGCCAAGGCGATCCGCTTTCGCGACACATCGAGCCGCTGGGGATCGTGCACCTCGGACGGAGCGCTGTCATTCTCCTGGCGCATCATGATGGCGCCGCCGCCGGTGATAAACTATCTCGTCGCGCATGAAGTGGCGCATCTGCGCGAGATGAACCACGGCCCGCGCTTCTGGCAGCTCTGCGAGGAGCTTTGCCCCGACACCGAGCGCTGCAAGGCCTGGCTGAAGCGTAACGGCACGGCCCTTCAGGCAATCGTGTTCGAGTAAGCCGCGGATATCGCCCCGCAACAGACGCTTTTCCTCGACTCCGCCACCATTTCGTGGCACTCCGCACACATGGCACTCGACATCAAAATCTGCGGCCTGAAGACCGACGCGGCCATTGCTGCGGCGCTTTCGGGCGGCGCAAGCCATATCGGCTTCATCTTCTTTCCTAAGAGCCCGCGCCACATCACCCCGGACGAAGCCGCGAGGCTGCGCCAGGCGGCAAACGGCCGGGCCAAGGCAGTGGCGGTGACCGTCGACGCCGACGACGCGACACTCGACGCAATCGTCGCCGCGATGGCGCCCGACATGCTGCAGCTGCATGGCAAGGAAACGCCCGAACGCCTCGCGGCGGTGAAGCAGCGCTACGGCCTGCCGGTGATAAAGGCTTTCGCCGTTCGCGAGGCCGCCGATCTCGCCGCGATCGAGCCCTATCGCGGCCTTGCCGACCGCTTCCTGTTCGACGCCAAGCCCCCCGTCGGCTCGGAGCTGCCGGGCGGCAATGGTGTGTCCTTCGACTGGCAGGTGCTGGCGGGCCTTGACGCTGGAGTCGATTACATGCTTTCGGGTGGGCTCAACGCCGCAAATGTCGGCGATGCCCTCAGGCTTGCCAATCCGCCCGCCATCGACATCTCGTCGGGCGTGGAAAGCGCACCGGGCGTCAAGGACGTGGCGCTGATCGAGAATTTCTTCCGGGCCGTGCGGGCAGCAACCGACAACCGCGCCGCCTGATCCATCCGGGACATGTCTGGCAGGCGGAAGCGTTTCCGGCCGGATGTGTTCGAACCAGTCTTAGGAGAGCGGCCGTGAACCAGCCGGCAGAGCCCAATTCCTTCCGCACCGGTCCCGACGAGCAGGGCATGTTCGGCATTTTCGGCGGCCGTTTTGTCGCCGAAACATTGATGCCGCTGATCCTCGACCTGGAGCAGCACTGGAACGCGGCCAAGAACGATCCCGCTTTCCGCGCGGAGCTCAACGCGCTTTCCACCTTCTATGCCGGCCGGCCCTCGAAGCTTTATTATGCCGAAGGCCTGACGAAGCATCTCGGCGGCGCGAAGATCTATTTCAAGCGCGAGGACCTGAACCACACGGGCAGCCACAAGATCAACAACTGCCTCGGCCAGATTCTGCTCGCCAAGCGCATGGGCAAGAAGCGCATCATCGCCGAAACCGGCGCCGGCCAGCACGGCGTGGCCTCGGCCACGGTCTCCGCGCGCTTCGGCTATCCCTGCATCGTCTATATGGGCGCCACCGACGTTGAGCGGCAGAAGCCCAACGTGTTCCGCATGAAGCTTCTTGGCGCCGAGGTGCGCGCGGTCGAATCCGGCCACGGCACGCTCAAGGACGCCATGAATGAGGCGCTGCGCGACTGGGTGACCAATGTCGAGGACACTTATTACCTGATCGGCACCGCCGCCGGCCCGCACCCCTATCCCGAGCTCGTCCGCGACTTCCAGTCGGTGATCGGCACCGAAGCGCGCGCGCAGATGCTTGAGCAGGAAGGCCGCCTGCCTGATGTCATCATCGCCGCTGTTGGCGGCGGTTCGAACGCGATTGGCCTGTTCCACCCCTTCCTCGACGACCGCAACGTCAAGATCATCGGCGTCGAAGCCGGTGGGCGCGGCCTCGAAGGCGTCGAGCACTGCGCCTCGATGAGCGCCGGCCGCCCCGGCGTGCTGCATGGCAACCGCACCTACCTGCTCCAGAACGACGACGGCCAGATCCTCGACGGCCATTCGATCTCGGCCGGCCTCGACTATCCGGGCGTCGGGCCCGAGCACAGCTGGCTGCGCGACAGCGGCCGCGTCGACTATGTGCCGATCCTCGACGACGAAGCGCTCGAAGCCTTCCAGGTCACCACGCGCGTCGAAGGCATCATCCCGGCGCTGGAATCGGCCCATGCCATCGCGCATGCGATGAAGATCGCGCCGACCATGGGCAAGGATCAGATCATGATCGTCAACCTTTCGGGCCGCGGCGACAAGGACGTGCACACGGTCGCCAAGATGCTGGGCATGGAGATCTGAAGATGACCAACACCCGCATCGACCGTCGCTTCGAAAAGCTCAAGGCCGAAGGCCGTCCGGCACTCGTCACCTATTTCATGGCTGGCGACCCGGACTATGACACTTCGCTTGCCATCATGAAGGCACTGCCCAAGGCAGGCGCGGACGTGATCGAGCTCGGCATGCCCTTCTCCGACCCGATGGCCGACGGCCCGGCGATCCAGGCGGCTGGCCTGCGCGCGCTGAGGGGCGGCCAGACCTTGAAGAAGACGCTGCAGATGGCGCGCGACTTCCGCGCCTCGGGCGATAATGACACGCCGATCGTGCTGATGGGCTATTACAACCCAATCTACATCTACGGCGTCGACCGCTTCCTTGCCGATGCGCTGGAAGCCGGCATCGACGGCCTGATCGTGGTCGACCTGCCGCCGGAAATGGACGAAGAGCTCTGCGTGCCGGCGCTGAAGGCGGGCATCAACTTCATCCGCCTTGCGACGCCGACCACCGACGATCACCGCCTGCCCAAGGTGCTGCAGAACACCTCGGGCTTCGTGTATTATGTCTCGATGACCGGCATCACCGGCGCCGCACTCGCTGACACCGACAAGGTGGCCGCTGCTGTCACCCGCATCAAGGGCCACACCGACCTGCCGATCTGCGTCGGCTTCGGCGTCAAGACCGCCGAGCAGGCCCGCCTCATCGGCGCAGCCTCCGACGGCGTGGTGGTCGGCACCGCGATCGTCAATGCAATCGCCAATGCTGCTGGCGGGACGGCTGCTGTGCAGGCCGTGTCGGCGCTGGTCGAAGACCTGGCAAGCGGCGTGCGTTCGGCCCGCCTTGCTGTTGCCTGATAATATTCCCATGTCTTTGACATCACAGGACTGGATGCCATGAACTGGATCACCAACTTCGTTCGCCCGAAGATCAACTCGATGCTTGGCCGGCGCGACATGCCGGAAAACCTCTGGATCAAGGATCCGGAGAGCGGCGAGATGGTCTTCCACAAGGATCTGGAAGACAACCAGTACGTCATCCCCTCGTCCGGCCATCACATGAAGATCTCGGCGCGCGAGCGGCTGAAATTTTTCTTCGACGACGGCGAGTACGAGACCATCGAGAACCCGAAGGTCATGGTCGACCCGCTGAAATTCCGCGACGAGAAGCGCTATGTCGACCGGCTGAAGGACGCCAAGACCAAGACCAGCATGGAGGACGCGATCCTCAGTGCGCTCGGCACGATCGAGGGCCTGCCGGTGGTCGTCACCGTGCAGGACTTCGCCTTCATGGGCGGCTCGCTCGGCATGGCGGCGGGCGACGCCATCATCAAGGCCTTCGAGACGGCGCTAGAGAGGCGCCGGCCGCTGATCCTGTTTGCCGCTTCGGGCGGCGCGCGCATGCAGGAAGGCATCTTGTCCCTGATGCAGCTGCCGCGCACCACCGTGGCTCTGGACCGGCTGAAGGAAGCCGGCCTGCCCTATATCGTGGTGCTGACCAACCCGACCACGGGCGGCGTTACGGCCTCCTATGCCATGCTGGGCGACGTGCACATTGCCGAGCCCGGCGCACTGATCGGCTTTGCCGGACCGCGCGTCATCGAGCAGACGATCCGCGAAAAGCTGCCTGACGGCTTCCAGCGCTCCGAATATCTGATGGATCACGGCATGGTCGACATGGTGGTCTCGCGCCTCAAGATGAAGGCGACCATCGCGCAGCTGCTGAAGATTCTGCTGAAGATGCCGGTGGATGCCGAAGCCGAAGCGGTGCCCATGCCGCTGGTGGCGCTGCCGACAGAGGCGCGGCCGCAGGCCTGACCTGGACGGGACAGCGCGCCGCGCCGTCCCGTGACTTTCGCTCCGGGGGAGGAGCTCTTTATGTCCATGTCCACGCTTCTTGCCGACCGCCAGATCGAGCATCTGATGACGTTGCATCCGAAAGGTTTCGACCTTTCGCTGGATCGCATATCGCGCCTGCTCGAGCGTCTCGGCAATCCGCAGGACAAGCTGCCGCCGGTGATCCACATTGCCGGCACCAACGGCAAGGGCTCGGCCGCGGCCTTCTCGCGCGCGCTGCTGGAAGCGGCGGGCTACAAGGTGCATGTGCACACCTCGCCGCATCTGGTGAACTGGCATGAGCGCTACCGGCTGGCGGCCGAAGGCGGCGGGAAATTCGTCGCCGACGACGTGCTGGCCGACGCCATCGGGCGCGTGGCCGACGCCAATCGCGGCGAGACCATCACGGTCTTCGAGATCCTCACAGCCGTCACCTTCCTGCTGTTTTCGGAGCATCCGGCCGATGCGGCGATCATCGAGGTGGGCCTCGGCGGCCGCTTCGACGCAACCAATGTCATCAAGAACCCGGCAGTTTCGGTGATCATGCCGGTTTCGCTCGACCACGAAGCCTATCTGGGCGACCGGGTCGAGCTGATCGCGGCGGAGAAGGCCGGCATCATCAAGCAGGGATGCCCCGTGATCGTCGGCTCGCAGGAGAGCGACGCGGCACGCGAGGTGCTGGTCTCGACTGCGGAGCGGCTGGGCTGCCCGCTATCCGTCTACGGCCAGGATTTCATTGCGACGGGAGAGCACGGCCGGCTGATCTATCAGGACCAGGAAGGCCTGCTGGACCTTTCGCCGCCGCGCCTGCCCGGCCGCCACCAGTTCGCCAACGCCGCAGCCGCAATCGCCGCCGTGCGCGCCGCTGGCTTCGAGCTTGACGAGCACGCGGCGGATAAAGCGATGACGACCGTGAGCTGGCCGGGCCGTATGCAGCGCCTGCCCCAGGGCAGGCTGACCGAGCTTGCGCCTGCCGGAGCCGAGATCTGGCTCGACGGCGGCCACAATCCCGGCGCCGGCATGGTGATCGCCGAAGCGCTGACTGAGCAGGAAGAAAAGTTTGCGCGGCCGCTGTTTTTGATCAGCGGCATGATCAACACCAAGGACCAGACCGGCTATTTCCGCGCCTTCAAGGGCATTGCCCGGCATGTCTACACGGTGCCGGTGGCCTTCAGCGACGCCAGCGTCCCCAACGCGGAGCTCGCCGTGCGGGCGACCGACGCCGGGCTTTCGGCGGAGCCGGTCAGTTCGGTGGCGGATGCGCTGATGCTGCTGCGCGACACCTGGGATCATTCCGAGCCGCCGCCGCGCATCCTGATCGGCGGCTCGCTCTATCTCGCCGGCGCGGTGTTGGCCGAAAACGGCACGCCGCCGGTGTGACCCGGGCTACTTCAGCTCGATCTCGATAAAAGCATATTCGCCGTCATTGGCGTTGATGACGTCGTGCTCGACGCCCTCGGGGCGGTAATAGGGCACGCCCTGCTTCATCTCGGCGAGCGACTCGCCGTCCTTGGTCAGGAGCTTCACCTTGCCGTCCATCAGCGGCACGACGACATAGTCGTGGCCGTGGCGGTGCCAGCCGGTGCTGGCGCCCGGCGCAAAGCGCCATTCGGTGACGACGACGCGGTCATTGTCGATGAAGACGGTCGATTTGGCAGACTCGGACATTTTTTGATCCCTCTCATGCATACTGCATAAGACTGTAGGGGCAGCCGTCTGACGAGAGCCAGCCGCACGAAAACCGACGCGCCAAAGAAAAAGCCCGGCACTTGGCCGGGCTTTTTGGTATCTCAGGCAAGGCTCAGGCGGCGTTGCCGATCCAGCTTGCAAGAGCGGTCTTGGGCGCTGCGCCAACCTTGATGTCGGCCACTTCGCCACCCTTGAAGATCATGAGGGTCGGAATGGAGCGCACGCCATACTGCGCGGCCAGCTCCGGATTCTCGTCGATGTTGAGCTTGGTGATCTTGACCTTACCGGCGAGCTCGTTGGAGATCTCTTCCAGCGACGGGCCGATCATCTTGCACGGGCCGCACCACTCGGCCCAGAAGTCCACCACAACCGGACCTTCAGCGTCCAGCACGTCAGACTTGAAATTGCTCTTGTCGACCTTGACCGTGGCCATGATGAAATCCTTTCGGGAGTAAGAAGTCGCGCTAGATATGGTGCCAGTTGAGCAGGCGTTCAAGCAGAGTTTGTGTCACGACGCGTTGAGTCGAGCAAGGGCATCGTCCATTGCCGCCTCAGGAATCCGGATCAGTCCAGGGATTTCGGTAAACAGAAGTGCGGCCGACACGCGCCGGCCCGGATAAAGCGATTTCAGCAGCGCGCGATAGAGCGCCAGCTGCGCAACATAGGCGAGCGGCACCTGCTCGAAGGTGGCAGGCGCGGGCCGATTGGTCTTGTAGTCGACGATCAGCACCTCGTCGGGCGTCACGGCCAGTCGATCGATCTTGCCGGAGACGGTGCGCTCCTTGCCCTTCACCGTGACGCTGCCCATGATCGCCACTTCAGCGCGCGAGCCGGGCGCGAACAGCGGCGCAAACTCCTCCGAGGCGAGGATCGCCTCGACAGAGTCGACCAGCGCCTGCCGCTCCTCGTCTTTCCATGTCGCGCCGGCACGGGCGAGGTAGCGCAGCGCCGCCGGCCGGCGGTCTTGCTCGGCCATGCCGGGCAGCATCTGCAACAGCCTGTGCAGCACCAGGCCGCGCGCGATGGCAAAGCCGGGCTCGACCTCCGGATCGAGCACGGGCGAACGCGTGGAGGCCACCGGCTCAACCGTTTCTTCGATCAGCGCTGAAGCGCCGGAAGGCGACAGCGGGCGCGGCAGGAGCTCGACCGCGGGCAGCTTTTCCAACAGTTCTGCCGGGACAGCCGCCAGCTGCTCCGCTTCCTTCGCGACCGGCGGTTCGGCCATCAGTTGGACCGACGGCAGCGGCGTCACGCGGAAGCGGTGCACGGTCGTGTCCGGCGCGACGGGATGGGCGCGTTCCTCGCACTTGCCCGACGCGATCAGCGCCTTGCTGACCAAAGCATGCCAGGTGGCCGGGTTCGGGGCGCGCTTGCCGTGATAACCGCAGACGACCAGCCGGTCCTCGGCGCGCGTCATGCCGACATAGAGCAGGCGGCGATATTCGTCGTCGGCGCGTTCCTTCAGCGTGTCCGACATCGCCTGCGAATAGAGGTTTTTCACGTCGCTGCCCGAGCGCCAGAGATAACCCTTGGTCCGGCGCAGTTCCTCGCCTTTGGCCTCGAAGGGCATCAGGCGCGGCAGGTGCTGGTCGCTGAAGGGCGTGGCGCCGCCATCGACCAGGAACACCACCGGCGCCTCGAGCCCCTTGGAGGCATGCGCGGTCATGATGCGCACCTCGTCGCGCGTCTGGTCCATCTCGCGCTTGATTTCGGGCCCGGCGTTTTCCAGCGTCGCGAGGAACGACTCCAACCCCGGCAGTCCGGTGCGCTCTTCGGCGACGCAGAATGACAAAAACTCGTCGAGAATATCGCCGGCATCCTGCCCCAGCCGCGAAATCATCGCCTTGCGCACGCCATCGCGGCCGAGAAGGCCCGAATAGAATTCGAAAACCGGTCTGTAGGCGGCCTCGGTCGCCCAGTCGTCGAGCCGTTTCGTCACCGCGGCGAGTTCCGGAGCGCTCTCCGCCTTGCGGCGGAGCGAGGTGTAGAGCGAAACGCCAGCGGGACGACCGTACGCCAGATCGAACAGCGTTTCCTCGCTCAGCCGGAAGATCGGGCTTTTGAGGATCGCGGCAAGGGAAAGATCGTCCTCGGGTTGGATGAGGAAGCGGCCCAGCGCCATCAGGTCCTTCACCGCGATATGGCCCGGCAGGCTGAGGCGATCGGCGCCGGCCACCGCAATGCCCCGGTTCTTCAGGCTACGCGCCAGCGCATGGACAAACCGATCGCGCTTGCGCACCAGAACGATGACATCGCCGGCCGACAGAAGCTTGCCGCTGCCCTCGATGATCTCGCCCGAGCGGATCCAGTTCTGGATGGTGGCGGCGACATTTTCGGCCACGCGCACGGCCGGCGCATGGGCGTGGTCGATGGCCTGCGTCCAGTCGTCAGGCTCCTCGGCAACGTCCGCGCCGATGGACGGCCAGACCTCGACATAGCCGGGCGCGCCGGCGCGGATGGCATTGTGCTGCACGGGGCCGGGGTCGAGCGTGATTCCGCGCCGCGTCTCCTCGCTCGAAAAAACCGTGTCGACGGCCTGCAGCACGTCGTCGGTGGAGCGGAAGGAGAGCGTGAGCTTGACCGGCTCGAAATTGCCGTTGGCGGCGCGCACGCGCTGCGAGAATTCATGGCCGGTGCGGGCAAAGGATTCCGGCGCCGCACCCTGGAACGAATAGATCGACTGCTTTTCGTCGCCGACGGCAAAGACTGTGCGGTGGACATTGTCGCGCGCGCTGTGGCCGGCGAAAAACTCTTCGGCCAGGCGCTTCACCACCTCCCACTGGTCGGGGCTGGTGTCCTGCGCCTCGTCGAGCAGGATGTGGTCGATGCCCTTGTCGAGCTTGTATTGCACCCAGGGGCCAGCATCCTGCCGCGCGAGCAGGCGCACGGTGCGGGTGATGAGATCGTTGAAATCGAGGAAGCCGCGCCCGGTCTTCAGCCGCTCGTAGCGGCCGATTAGCCAGTCGGCGATGGTGAGCGCGGCGCGCGTGCCTTCGAGCATGCGGAACATGGCCAGCCGGTCGGACGTGGCGATGATAGCAGCGGCCGCCGCCGAATAGCGCTCGGCGAGGTCCGGCATGCGGTCGTGCAGCGCCTTCTTGAAGGTTTTTACCGGGTCGTAGGGATCGCCGTCGGACTTCAGGAAACCTTTTGCCAGCAGCTTCAGCCGCGCGATCGGGTCGCGTTCCTCGAAGGCGCGCGCGGCGTCGGGAATGATGCTGTCGAGCGCCCGGCGCGCATCGACGGCCTCCGCTGCCAGCGCGAACTCGGTAAAGACATCGGCGCGAAAGCCAGGCAGCGGCCAGATGGAGTCAGCGATGCCCTCGGCAGTGTCGTCAGGCGAAAAGCCGAATTCCTCGAACAGTGCCGGATAGTCGGGATCGTGGCCGATAGCGTCTATGAAGGCGCGCAAGCCGTCGCGCTTGGCGACGATCTCGGAAAGCAGCGCATCAAGCCCGGCCTCGCCGCCGCGCTCGAGCACCATGGCGAAGGCTTCGGCAAGCTCGGGATGATCGGCGGCCACAGCACCCGTCACCATTTCGCGGCGCGCGGTGGCAAACAGCGTCTCTTCCATCAGCGGGTCGAGCATCTGGAAGTGGGCGGCGATGTTGGCCTCCAGCGGGAACTGGTGCAGCACGGATTCGCAGAATGCGTGGATGGTCTGGATTTTCAGGCCGCCCGGCGTTTCCAAAGCCTCGGCAAATAGCCGGCGTGCGCGGCGCAGCTTTTCGGCGTTGGGCGCCCGGCCCTCCAGCTTCTCGATCTCGGCGCGCAAGGCCTCGTCGTCCAGCATGGTCCATTTCGACAGATTGCCGAAGACCCGGTTGGACATGTTGGCGGCGGCCGCGCGCGTATAGGTCAGGCACAGGATTTTCGACGGGTCGGTGCCCTCAAGCAAAAGCCGGATGACGCGCTGCGACAGCACATGCGTCTTGCCTGAGCCGGCATTGGCCGACACCCAGACGGAGTTTTGCGGGTTGGCCGCCTTGGCTTGCCGCTCGATCGTTTCGGTGGGAACGGAGAAGATTTTTCTCATTCGTCGCCCCCGGATTCGCCCGCATTGTCGCCGCCGGCCGACCATTCCAGCACGCGCGCCAGATGGTCATAGTCGCCATCCGTCTCGCCCTCGCGGAACGGCAGCGCACGGGACAGGTAGCCGGTCTGGACACGGTTGTAGTGATGCAGCAATTCTTCCAGCCGCCGCCAGGCTTCCTCCGCCAGATCGCCCGCCGGCCGGGGCTTTCGGTTGTAATCGAGGATCGATTCCTCGAACACCTCGCCATTGGGCTTGAAGCGCACGAAGGCAAGATCCGCCGGCTGTAGCGATCCAAGATCGTGGAACGCGCCGCGTTTCAAAAGCGCCCCTTCCAGCGCCAGCTGCGGCGCAAGCAGCGTGTGCGCCTGCGCCTTGGAGGGCGAGGAACCGGTCTTGTAGTCGATGATATCGGCCATGCCGGCGGCGAGCAGATCGACGCGGTCTGCATAGCCGGACAGCGTCACGCCCGAAGCGCCGACCGGCGTCTTTTCGGCGCGCGCTTCCGGGTGGCGGGCCTTTGTTCCCAGCGCGCGGCTGCGCTCCCAGACGATGATGTTCTCGGCCAGCTTCTCGAAGCGCGGCCACCACACGGCGCGCACATCCTCCGGCAGATTGGCCTCATCGAAGGCGGCGCGGCCCGCCTCGAGCAGCACGTCGAGCGCGGTGTCTGCCCTCGGACCGATGCCGGAGACGGTAAATCGCTGCATGATGTCGTGGAACAGCGTGCCGCGCTCGGCCGCACCCGGATCGCGCACCAGCTCTTCCAGCGGCATCAGCTTGAGGATGCGTTTGGCGTAGACCGCATAAGGGTCGCGGCGCAACGTCTCGATCTCGGTGACCGAGAAATGGCGCGGCCGGGCATCCACCGGCGGCTTCGGCTGCGGACGTTCGGCAAAGGGGATCTGCGGGCCGGCATCCAGCGCGCGCGCCCAGCCAAGCAGTTCTTCGCCGCGGACGCGCATGGCCACGGCCGTAGCCGGCCCGGCAAAGGTGAGGATGCGCTGCAGCCAGCGCGAGGGCACGGCCGGCGCATCGCCCGAACGCGCCGAGCGCGTGAGTATGGCCCGCGGCGTCCCCAGCGCCATCTGGAAATCATGCGCCGACTGGCCGATGCGCCGTTCCGGCGGTTCGAGCTCGATGCCGGTCTTCATCAGGCGCGACATGAACCGATCGGCCTGTGCCTTGCGCGGCCACACGCCCTCGTTCAGTGCGCCGACGATGAGCGTGTCGACGCTCAGCAAACGGGCTTCCAGCGCGCCCCAGATAGAGACGCGGCCATCGCCGCCATGCGCAGGCTTCACCACCTCCGGCGCGACCAGCGCCTCGGCCACATCGGGCCATTCGTCGGCCGCGAATGCGAAGGGCGCGGTGGCGGCAACCAGTCCGCGCAGCAGGTCGGCCAGCTTTTCGCCGGCCTCACCGTTGTAGAGCTCGGTCAGGCTGCCATCGGCGCTGCGGCCGAGTGCTTCCAGCACCGTGACTGTGGCGCGAATGATGGCCGAAAGCTCCACCTCGCCCTCGCCCCGGAAGGCGACCAGCGGCGCCAGCGCCTCGTCGAGGCGGGCAAGCATCGCACGCGCGTCGGTCAGCCGCCTTTCGCTGAGCCGCGTTTCCCAGAACGGTTTTCGCGTTTCGCCAGCCAGCCCCGCAAGACGCTCCTCGAACAGGGTGCCCAGATGAGCGACATCCGGCCTGCCGGTGCCGCCGCGCAGCGCCACGAGCTCGATGGTCTCGGCGGCATGGCGGACAGCGCGTCGCTCCATGCCGAGCGACAGCAGCGGATGTTTTAGGAGCGACAGCACCGAGACCGGATCGCCCGGCCGGAACGCGGCCTGCAGCATGAGACGCAGCAGCGCGCCGGGCGGCGTGTTGGCCAGCGGCGTGCCGCCGGAATCGTTGGCCAGGATGCCGAAGCGCAAAAGCTCGGCCGAAACGCGCCGGGCAAGGTTGCGGTCGCCGGTGACGAGGGCCGCCTTGTGGCCGGGCTGGGCAATCGCCTGGCGCAGGGCCAGCGCGATCGCCACCGCCTCGTCGCGCTCGCTCGCCGCTTCCAAAAGGGTCACGCCGGCAAAGGCGCTTTCAACGTCCGTCTCGGAAACCCCTGCCCTCTGGCCGGCCCAGGCATCGGTGGTTTCGGCCGGCAGCAAGGCCTGCGCGACCAGCGCATCGCGCAAAGCCAAAGCCGGCGCTGCCTCGCCGAGTTCCTCGACGTCCGCGCGCAAAATGCCTACCTTTTTCAACAACTTGGCAAGGCCGTATTGCGGATGTCCAAGCACTGCGGCGGGCTGAACGTCGGCCGAGATGATCGACCAGGAGCGCTCGTCCATGCCCCGGTCGAGGCCGGGCAGCACCACCGCGCCGCGCGGCAACCGCGCGATGGCCGACAAGAGCTCGGCGGTGGCGGGGATGGAGCCAGTGGAGCCGGCGGCGATGACCGGCCCCTGCGGTGGCCGCTGGCGCAGCCGCTCCGCTTCCAGCCGGATCAGAGCATTGCGATGCGCGGCCGGGTTGGAGCGGTCGAGCTCCGCCAGAAGGTTCGGCCAGGCGGTCATGACGATTTCGAGGAAATCGAGCGTCACCTGCCACCAGTTGGCGAGGTCGCCGGAAACCAGGTCATGCAGGCGCGCCCAGTCCGAGCCTTCGGTTTCGATCTCGTCCATCAGCCCGGCCAGATCGCGCGCCAGCCACACCGCATCTGCCGCTGAGGCCGGAACGACGATTTCCTCCTCGAAGAGGCTCGCGACATGGGCCGGCAGCCGCCGTTTCCAGCTGCGCACCAGGGGCGCGAGCAGGAGCAGCCGGTCAATCGCCGCGATCGGCGGCGCGAGGTCGATCTCGCCTGCGCCTTCCGGCGCGAACAGCGCCTCGTCCTCGTCGAATTCGCCGAGCGGCCGGATGGTGGGCAGGATGGCCGAGCCACCCTTGGCCTTCTCCACGAACACGCTGCGCAGCTCGCGCGCGGCGCGGCGCGTCGGCACATAGATGGTGACATCGGCCAGCGCCAGCGGATCGCCGTCGAAGCGGAAATCGGGGATCAGGCGGCCGTCGAGCAGGCTTTCGGCCAGCGTCGGCAAGAAGGCGGCACCGGGCGGAATGGAAAACAGGCGTGGGACGGTGCGTCCGCTCATGCGTCCTGCGCCATGGTGCCGGCGACCGCCGCTTCCGCAGGCGCGATGGCGTCGGGCGTGCCGACGGTGATCCAGCGGCCTTCCATCTTCATGCCGTAAAGCCGGCCTGCGGCGATGGCGCGGTCGAAATAGAGATTGAGGGAGTGCGGCACAGCCTCGGCGCCGGCAAAGACGCGCGGATGGATGATGGCCGCGCCGGCATAGATCAGGCCGGTCGGGTCGCCTGCCGCGCGGCCGAGCGTGCCGTCAGGGCCAAGCAGGAAATCAGTGCTGCCGCTGTGGCCCGTGGCCGAGGGAGGATCTGCCAGCATGAGCAGAATATCCATGCTCGACGCGTCCCATGCAAGGGCCAGGCGTTCGAGATTGGGCTGGTCACGGTCGATCCAGAAGGTATCGGCGTTGATGATCAGAAAGGGGTCGGCGCCGAGTTGCGGTAATGCCTTCACGATTCCGCCGGCGGAATCGAGCAGCCCTTCCCTTTCATCGGAGATTGTGACGGCCGGCTGCTGACGCCCGGCCAAATGGGCGACGATCTGCTCCGGGAAGTAGTGCACGTTCACCACTGCCTTCGCCACGCCGGCCTCGGCGAGGCTGTCCAGCCCCCAGTCCAGCAGCGTCTTACCGGCAACGCGCACCAGGGGTTTCGGCATGGTGTCGGTTATCGGCCGCATGCGCTTGCCCAGCCCAGCGGCAAGGACCATGGCGGTTTCAGGCATGCGTTCGGTCAAAGTTCTACGTCCCCGGTGAAGCCGTGAACCTGATAGAAATCGCGCAATTCGGCAAGGGCGGGATGGGCTAGTGCCCGGCGCAGATAGTCGCGGATGCGCGGCAGGTGCTTCAGATAGTCGGGCTTGCCGTCGCGGCGGTCGAGCCGCACGAAGATGCCGAGGATCTTGGAATTCCGCTGCGCCGCCATGATGGCATAGGCCTTGGCGAAGCTTTCCGCGTCGAAATCGCCGGCGGCCTGCCGGGCCGCGACATAGGCCTTTGTCGTGGCCGCCTCGATCTCCTCCGGCACGGTCACGCGCGCATCCATGGCGAGCGAGGCGACGTCGTAGGCCGATGGCCCGATCAGCGCGTCCTGGAAATCGATCACGCCGAGGCGGTCGAAGCCGCTCAGCTCAGCCCGCCAGATGATGTTGGGCGAGTGGAAATCGCGCTGCACGAGGCTCTTTTCCGCGTGCTCCAGCCGGTCGATCAGTTCGTTCCAGAGCCGAAGATATTCCCGGCGCAGCTCGGCATCGGCCGGCTCGCCGGTCGCTGCCGGCACATACCAGTCAAGCAGCAGCTCGACCTCGATCAGCATGGCGTCGCGGTCGAAAGGCGGCACGGTGTGCACGACGCTGCGCGCAACCTCGATGCGATCGGGCCATGATTTGCCGTGCAGCATGGCCAGCAGCTCGGCGGCGGCGACATAGCGTTCAGCGACCGGCTTGCCGTCGACCAAAAAGCCTTCCCAGCCGAGATTCTCGATCAGCAGAAAACCGTTTTTGAGGTCCTGCGCATAAATCTCCGGCACGCTGACGCCGCCCTCATGCAGCACATGGTCCAGCGCGACGAAGGCGGCAACGGTGCGCGCGGTGTGGGCGATCTCGGCATAGGCCTTGCCGTCACGGACGGCAGGCCCCAGCACCAGCTCGGGCGAGTTCATCAACACGCGCGGCGCCTGGCCTTCGAGCGAAGCGATTTCGTAAGAGCGCGCCGAAGCGTCGCCCGTGAGGTGTGAGCGCGATGCCTCGCCCCAGCCGGATCGTTCGAGAAAATCGCGAATGGCGAAAGAACGCGAAATACGGGCGCCCGCGGCCGGATCCGGCGCGACGATACGAACACGGCGGCCGTCGCCCTCCTCGCTCAGTTCGACGCGAATGGCGGTTTGCGGCATACGGTGGCCGGCCTTTTCCGGCCATTCGACAAGGGCAGCCCCCTGCTCCAGCGCGTCGTCGAAGCCGAGTTCGTCGAGCTCCTCTTCCGAAGACAGACGGTAGAGATCGAAATGCTGGATCGGCAGGCGACCCTCATAGACCTGCACCAGTGTAAATGTGGGGCTCGGCACTTCCAGTTCTGGATCGCCGGCGAGCGCGCGGATCAGGCTGCGTGCCAGCGTGGTCTTGCCGGCGCCGAGATCGCCATGCAGCGCCAGCACGTCGCCGCGGCGAAGGGCCAGCGCCAGATCCTCGCCCAGCCTGAGGGTTGCCCGCTCGTCGGGCAGGAAGCGCTCAAGAACCGTTTCGGTCATCGAGACCGCTACTCCGCCGCCTGGCGAACGCCGGTCGGCGTGTTGGGGAACAGGCAGATCACGGTTGTGCCGCGATCCGTCCCGGTTTCGATACGCACCGAGCCGCCATGCAGCTCCACAAAGCTCTTCACCACCGACAGGCCGAGGCCCGCCCCGCGCCGCCGCCCGCCATTGGCGCGCTGCTCGAAGCGGCGGAAGACGGTGTCGAGGATTTCCGGCGGCATGCCGGGGCCGTCATCATGCACGGCGAATTCGACGCCCTGCGCCGTCTGCCGGCAGGTGAGCTGAATGGTGCTCGCCTCCGGCGCATAGTTGGCGGCGTTGCTCAGCAGATTGTAGAGTATCTGGCGGACGCGGATCTCGTCGCCATGAAAGCTTATCGGCGCCTGGCTGGCATCGACGGAAAGGCGGATGCCATGCTCCTCGAGCCGGTCAGCGACCAGTTCGGCTGCGGCGGCTATGGTCTGGTCGATGCGCACCTCGGCGACCTCCAGCTCCATGATACCAGCATCTACCGTAGCAAGGTCGAGAATGTCGTTGACGATGGTCAAAAGCACCGAGGACGACGAGCCGATATGCTCCAGATATTCGCGCTGGCGCGACGTCAGCGCCCCGGTGGTCGGCAGCGCCAAGAGCTCAGTGAAGCCGATGATATTGGTGAGCGGCGAACGTAGTTCATAGGAAACGTGCTGGACGAAATCGTTCTTGAGCTGGTCGGCACGCTCCAGCGCCTCGTTCTTGTCCTTGAGCGCGCGGGCGACATTGACGCTGTCGGTGACGTCGACAAAGGTGATCATCACCTGCCCGTTCGGCAGATGGATCACGGCGTAGCGCAGCACGGTGCCGTTGCTGAGCTCGGTCTGACCGCGGCCGTCGCGGCGCTCCTCGTCGAAGCCGGTGACGGCAGCCACGAAATGCGCCCATGGGCTTTCCTTCGCCAGCGTATCGCACTGGGCGCGGATGACCGAGATGTGGACATTGGCGCGCACCAGCTCCGGCGACAGCCCCCAAAGGCTGACAAAGGCCGGATTGGACAGGCGGACGCGCCCGTCCGGGCCGAACACGGCCACACCCTCGGTGAGGTTGTCGAGCGTCTCGCCCTGCACGCGCACGGCGGCATTGTAGCGGCTTTCGAGATTGATCCGCTCGGTCAGGTTCTCGAACACCCAGGTCACGCCGCCCTTGGGCTGCGGATTGCCGATGACGCGCAGGGTGCGGCCATCGGGCAAATGCCACCAATGCTCCTGCGACTCGACCGCGCGATAGGCGGCAAGCAGGTTTTCCTTCCAGCGCCGCCATTCCGGTTGCTCGGCCAGCTTGCTCTCGCTGCGCAGGCGGTCGAGCAGCAGCGCATTGTCGGGCGCGCTGTCGAGGAAGCCCACGTCGAGGTCCCACAGCTTCTGGAACGCCTGGTTGAAGAAGCGCAGCTTCTGCTGCTCGTCGAAGATGGCCACCGCCGTCGTCAGCTGGTCGAGCGTGTCGGCATGGCTGCGCACGGCGCGCTCATATTCCTCGCGGCTGGCTTCCACGCCGCTCATGTCGACGGCGATGCCGGCCGAGCCCTCGGCGCTGGCGAAATCGCTCACCGCGAACATGCGGCGGTCGCCGCCGATCACGGTCGACAGCGTCTGTTCGAAGACCGGATGGGCTGCATGATGCTGCGCGATCGTCTCGCGCGCTGGCGTGCCCAAAAACTCCTTGCCGTCGCGCAGCACTGCTTCCGGCGTCGCTGCCTCTACGGCCTCGGCATAGGCGCGGTTCACCCAGCGCAGCCGGCCATCGGAACCGCGTAGCCAGAACGGCATCTTCAGCGCGTCGACGAGGCCGATCATGTTGTCGTAGTCGGCGGCCAGCCGCTGGTTGTCGAGCTTCAGGCGCGCCCGCTCGCGCTGCGTATCGGATAGAGAGATGAAGCGCACTAGCGTATGCGAAGGCGTCTTGCGGCCCTGCACTTCCAGCGGCGCCGAGGTGTGCGTCTCCACGACGAGATCGAACTGGGCGCCCTTTTCGCGCAGCCCGGCCACGGCGCGGTCAAGTGCTGCCGCCGAGCGTGGCGTCAGCCAGCGGCCAAAGGCCAGGAATGCAGCGCGGTCTTCCGGCGCGGCTGTTTCGGCCGGCAGCGCGCCGATCAATTCGGGTTTCTGCCTGTCGGCCCAGATAACGATGCGCTGGTCGCGCAGGCTGAGCAGGGCATCGGAGCGCTGCAGCGAGGCATTCAGGTCGCCGATGCGGGTGCGCAGCTCGATGTTCTCGGCAGCAATGCGGCCACGCTCGCGGATGAGCGCCACGGCCGAAAGCAGGGCCGCGCCCATCACGCCGACGAAAACGGCCAGCTGCATGACATCGACCGCACCAACCGGCAGGCTGGCGGAAGCAGCGATTGCGGACTCCTCTGCCCGCGCAAGGCCTGCAAGGCTGATACCGCCCAGAGACGTGGCAGCCAGCAGAACCCGCTTCAGCGATCGCGCAGAAAAGCCCATCCGCCAGGCCTTCGCCTTGGGGCTTTTCTCGTTCGAATCCCTGTGGCCGCCGGAAACGGCCTTTCCCACCAGCAGCGGGTTATCGCCCGGCATGTCTTGTTCCTCTCCGCCGCCGCCTGAATGCAAGACCGCCTCGATGTCAGCCCCTCGCGTCCCGCCCCCGGAGCACGAAACGTCGCGAATCACGAAGACAATACCCCCTGGTCGAATCCTCGTGAAGAAGCTGCAGCGGCAAAAAGAAAGCCGGGCGAAACATCAATCGCCCGGCCTCAACATGTAGTATATTTGTGTGTTCAGATCAGTATCTGTAGTGCTCAGGCTTGAACGGACCCTGCGGCGTCACGCCGATATAGGAGGCCTGTTCGTTCGAAAGCTCGGTCAGCTTGGCGCCGAGCTTGTCGAGATGCAGGCGGGCGACCTTTTCATCGAGGTGCTTGGGCAGAACATAGACCTCGTTCTTGTACTGGTTGCCCTTGGTGAAGAGCTCCATCTGGGCCAGCACCTGGTTGGTGAAGGAAGCCGACATCACGAAGCTCGGATGGCCGGTGGCGTTGCCGAGGTTGAGCAGGCGGCCTTCCGACAAAAGGATCATGCGCTTGCCGCCCGGGAAGGTGATCATGTCGACCTGCGGCTTGACATTGGTCCACTTCAGATTGCGAAGCGCGGCGACCTGGATCTCGTTGTCGAAGTGGCCGATGTTGCCGACGATGACCATGTCCTTCATCGCCCGCATGTGGTCGAGGGTCACGACATCCTTGTTGCCAGTCGTCGTGATGACGATGTCGGCGGTCGGGGCAGCGTCCTCGAGCGTGACGACCTCAAAACCGTCCATGGCGGCCTGAAGGGCGCAGATCGGGTCGACTTCGGTGACCTTGACGCGCGCGCCGGCACCCTTGAGCGAGGCGGCCGAGCCCTTGCCGACGTCGCCATAGCCGCAGACGACGGCGACCTTCCCGGCCATCATGACGTCGGTGCCGCGGCGGATGCCGTCGACCAGCGATTCCTTGCAGCCATACTTGTTGTCGAACTTCGACTTGGTGACGCTGTCGTTGACGTTGATCGCCGGGAAGGGAAGCAGGCCCTTCTTCTGCAGCTGGTAGAGGCGGTTGACGCCGGTGGTGGTTTCCTCGGTCACGCCGCGGATCGCCTCGCGCTGCTTGGTGAAGAAGCCCGGCGTTTCGGCCATGCGCTTCTTGATCTGCGCGAACAGGATCTCTTCCTCCTCGCTGCCCGGCTTGGACAGAACGTCCTCGCCGGCTTCGGCGCGGGCGCCGAGCAGGATGTACATGGTGGCGTCGCCGCCATCATCGAGGATCATGTTCGAGGTGCCGCCATCGGCCCACTGGAAGATCTTGTCGGTGTACTGCCAGTATTCCTCAAGGGTTTCGCCCTTGACGGCATAGACCGGGATGCCGGCCTCGGCGATCGCCGCCGCGGCGTGGTCCTGCGTCGAAAAGATGTTGCACGAGGCCCAGCGGAGCTCGGCGCCGAGCGCCTTCAGCGTCTCGATGAGCACCGCCGTCTGGATGGTCATGTGCAGCGAGCCGGTGATGCGCGCGCCCTTCAGCGGCTGCTTCTCGCCGAATTCCTCGCGGCAGGCCATCAGGCCGGGCATTTCGGTTTCGGCGATTTCGATTTCCTTGCGGCCCCAGCCGGCAAGCGAAAGATCGGCGACGACGTAGTCCTTGTTACCAGACATGGCTGTGCTCCGGTGTGCGGGTTTATGGACGCGCCCCCACAAGAGCTGCGCCATCATGCCGGCTGACTAGCAGATCGCCGGCCGAACGACAATGGGATATAAAGAAATCTTTATTCGTGCATATCCTCAGCGAGGATAGTCACATCTCCTCGCCGAAGCGGTCGGCGACCAGTTCCTCGAGCGCGTCGACGACTTCCTTGGCGTCGGGGCCATTGGCCGTGACATGGATGCTGCAACCGGGGCTGGCAGCCAGCATCATCAGCCCCATGATCGACGTGCCGCCGGCCTTCATGCCGTCCTTCTCGACCACGACGGAGGCCTGATAGCCGCCCGCCACCTGGACGAATTTGGCGGAAGCGCGCGCATGCAGGCCGCGCTGGTTGATGATGCGAAGTTCGCGGGTGACCGTGCCGTCTGCGGAGAGATCACTCATTTGCTGCTCAGAAGCTGGCTGGCGACATTGATATATTTGCGACCAGCCGCCTGGGCTTCGTCAAGAGCCAGGCTCATGTCGTCGCTCTTGCGCACGCTGCTCAGCTTGATCAGCATCGGCAGGTTCATGCCGGCGATCACCTCGACGCGGCCGGCTTCCATCACCGAAATCGCGAGATTGGAGGGCGTGCCGCCGAACATGTCGGTGAGCACCACGACGCCGCTTCCGGTGTCGGTCCTGGCCACCGCCTCGACGATATCCCGGCGGCGCTGTTCCATGTCGTCGTCCGGACCGATGGCGATGGTCTCGAAATAATCCTGGGGTCCGACCACGTGCTCTACGGCGTTGCGGAACTCCGCGGCCAGCTGACCGTGCGTTACGAGCACGAGTCCGATCATTATTCTTTGGCTCCCGTCATGGCCTATTCACGAGCGCATCCCCGCGCCCGTCTTGCCCTTTTGCTGGACAGAGGAGCGCTATCTTGTCGACGCGGGTGGCGTTTACAAGCCCTAAAACGCTTTGGCCAAGGCCATTTTGCCGCATAGTGTGACCTATTCTCGACTCGTCTCAGCCGAAAGGCGGCAAAGAAAGCCGGGTGGCGATTGCCGCAAGCGCCGGCTCCACCTCGCGCTCGCGCACGGCCAGAAGCGGCAGCGAGCAGCCGGCGACGTTCTCGAAAGCCTCGTCGGGAAGGCGTTCTACTTCGTGCTTGGGCATGCACCGTACGGCGAGGTCGATCACGGCCGCTGGCTCGAAGGCGACCTTGCTCGGCCCGACGCCATGCACTTCCGCAAGTCCGCTTATCGTGGCGGGCGCTCGGCACAGCAGGCGGCCGTTCCTCACCGAAACCAGCACCTGATCGTCGGCAACCAGCCGCGCTAGGCGACCCTCGCCGCCAAAGCGCGACAGCAGGGCCAGCGCCAGCGTGCTCTTGCCCGAACCGGAAGGACCGAGGATCAGAAGGCCGCGATCGCCGATCACAAGCGCTGTGCCATGCAGGTTTGGCGCAGCCACGTCGGTCAGTTCTCGGTCGGCAGGGTCATGACGAAACGCGCGCCCTTGATGTCGCCGGGCTTCACGCCTGCGATGTTCTCGGCCGTCAGCGTGCCGCCATGCGCCTCGACGATCTGGCGGCTGATGGACAGGCCGAGGCCCGAGTTCTGGCCGAAGGCCTCGCTCGACGGGCGGTCGGTGTAGAAGCGCTCGAAGATGCGGTCGATATTGTCGGCGCGGATGCCCGGGCCGTTGTCTTCCACGGTGATGATGTTGAACTTGCCGGCCCGCTCCAGCGTAATCGTGATGTGGCCGGTGTGCTCGGGCACGAAGGAGCGCGCGTTTTCGATCAGGTTGGTGATGACCTGGCCGATACGCAGATCGTGGCCCGAGGTGTAAAAGCCCTTCGCGCCCTGCGGCAGCTTTTCGGCCCTGAACTCGATCTCGACCTTGCGCTTGTGGCGGCCGACGTCCTGAGACACGGCGACGAGATCGCCGATCAGCTTCTTCAGGTCGACCTTGGTGGAATCCTCGCGAACCAATTCGGCATCGAGGCGGGAGGCATCGGAAATGTCGGTGATCAGGCGGTCGAGACGCCTCACGTCGTGCTGGATGATCTCCATCAGCCGGCTGCGTGAAGCGTCGGTCTTGGCCAGCGGCAATGTCTCGACCGCGCTGCGCAGCGAAGTCAGCGGGTTCTTCAGCTCGTGGCTGACGTCGGCGGCGAAGCTTTCGATGGCCTCGATGCGCGAATAGAGCGAATTGGTCATGTCGCGCACAGCGACAGAGAGATTGCCGATCTCGTCCTGGCGATCGGAAAAGTCCGGGATTTCCTCGCGGTTCTTGATGCCGCGGCGCACCCGCACCGCCGCCGCCGAAAGCCGACGCAACGGATTGGCGATGGTCGAGGCGAGCAACATGGACAGGATCGCCATCACCAGTGCCGCGATACCGAAGACGCGCAGGATCGCTTTGCGCTCGGCGGCGACGATCTTGTCGATGTCGCCGCCTTCCGTCGACAGCATCAGCACGCCGAGAACGGCGCGGAAACGCTGGATGGGAACGGCGACCGAAACGATCTGCTCGCCCTGCTCGCTGATGCGCACCACCGTGGAGGGGCTGCCCGTCAGCGCGCTCATGACTTCCGGGAATGCGGCGCCATTGCCGCCGGGCTGTTCCTTGTAGACCGGCAGTTCGTTGCTGCGGAACAGGTCGAAGACGTACTTCTCGATCTTCTCCACCGTGCTCGGATCTTCCTCGGCCACCGGCGGCAGGTCGTAGCGGAGGATCTGGCCGCGCGAATAGAGGTGGCGCGAGTCCAAAAGCAGGTTGGCGTCGCGGTCATAGATGCGCGCGCGGGTGCGGGTCGGAGAGATCAGCCGCCGCAGAACGGGGGCGACGCGCTCGGGATTGATCGGGAAATCGAGACTGTCGAGCTGATCGGAGCCTGGGCCGAGGCTCTCGCCGGCCTGCAGCTCGAGCAGCTTTTCGGGGTCGATGCTGATGGAATCGGTTTCGACGGTTGCCGAACCCGCGATCGCGCCGGCGATGATCTCGCCCTGCGTCATCAGGCTTTCGACGCGGGCGTCGATCAGCCCATCGCGGAAAGTGTTGAGATAGAGGATGCCGGCAACCAGAACCGCAAGCCCGGCCAGGTTGAGGAACAGGATGCGGCGCGTGAGGCTCGAAAAGACGTGGTGGCCCAGGAAGCGCCTGAGCGGCACGGTGACCTTCGACAGAAACGCTGGAACCGGCGCACGCAGTCTGCGCGAGGCCTCCAACGGTTTCTTCAGATCAATCTCCATGGCCATTCAGGCACAAACCCCTGGAGCCCCAATATCGCCGAGGGCATCGGCCGGCTCCGGCTTACTCGCTAGTGCCTACGCCTCTCGGAAGCGGTAGCCAACACCATACAGGGTTTCGATCATCTCGAAATCGTCGTCGACTGCCTTGAACTTCTTGCGCAGGCGCTTGATGTGGCTGTCGATGGTGCGGTCGTCAACATAAACTTGCTCATCATAGGCCGAATCCATCAGCGCATCACGACTTTTCACCACGCCGGGGCGCTGGGCAAGGGAATGCAGGATGAGGAATTCGGTGACCGTGAGCGTGACCGGCTCGCCCTTCCAGGTGCAGGTGTGGCGCTCCTGGTCCATCACCAGCTGGCCGCGTTCTAGCGAACGGGACTGCTGGCTGGGGGTCTTCGCGGCAGCATCGCGGGCACTCGCCCGGCGCAGCACTGCCTTCACGCGCTCGACCAGCAGGCGCTGCGAGAAGGGTTTGCGGATGAAATCGTCGGCGCCCATCTTGAGCCCGAACAGCTCGTCGATCTCGTCATCCTTCGAGGTCAGGAAGATGACCGGCAGATCGGTCTTCTGGCGCAGGCGACGCAGGAGTTCCATGCCATCCATGCGCGGCATCTTGATGTCGAGGATCGCCAGGTTCGGCGGACGCGCGGTCAGTCCCTCTAGCGCCGAGGCACCATCGGTATATGTCTCGACGCGATAGCCTTCGGATTCCAGTGCTATCGACACTGAAGTCAGAATGTTGCGGTCGTCGTCGACAAGCGCGATTGTTGCCATATCAAGCGGCTCCCTCATGGGCTTGTGTCCCTATCCTGTGGCGGAAAGGGGTATTGCAGGACAAATTGGGTACAAAATGTGGCATAGAAACCGGCCCTTGTCACAGGGCGCCTGCACTTTTCGGTTCAGCCCGGCGCTTCCGTCGCACCCACGCACAAGATAGGAAATTGCCTGCTTGCTGTGCAACCCTTGCCGTCCAGAAACAGTTTTAAACGATTTAAAAAATTTATAAAATCTTTAAATCGATTAATGATTTGAAATCGCTAATCTTTTCTGGTTCTGAGCGGCTTCGTCCTACATAATGAGGACATGTGACGTTCGGCGATCTGTCCGGGCACTGGCGACAATGCATATTGGAGGAAGCGCCGAATGAGTGAAATCGGCAAACGAAATCCGACCCATGGGCTCGACGAGAGCGGGCTGAAAACCTCGGGCACGGTCCATTACAACCTCGGCGCCGCCGACCTCTACGAAGAGGCAATTCGTCGCGGCGAAGCCAAGCTGACCGCCCATGGCGCGCTGGTTGCCGATACCGGCCAGTACACCGGCCGTTCGCCCAAGGACAAGTTCGTCGTCCGTGACGAGAACACCGAAGCCAATGTCTGGTGGGACAACAACAACGCCATGACGCGGGCTCAGTTCGATGCCCTGCATGCCGATTTCCTCGCCCATGCGGCCGAAAAAGATCTCTTCGTCCAGGACCTGATCGGCGGCGCGGATCGTTCTCTTAGCCTGCCGACGCGCGTCGTCACCGAATATGCCTGGCATTCGCTGTTCATCCGCAATCTGCTCATCCGCCCCGAAGCGGCCGAACTGGCCAGCTTCGTTCCCGAGATGACGATCATCGACCTGCCCTCCTTCCGCGCCGACACGGCGCGTCACGGCGGCCGCAGCGAAACGCTGATCGCCGTCGACCTGGCGCGCAAGATCGTGCTGATCGGCGGCACGAAATATGCCGGCGAGATGAAGAAGTCGGTCTTCACCGCGCTCAATTACATCCTGCCGGCCAAGGGCGTCATGCCGATGCACTGCTCGGCCAATGAAGGCCCCGACGGCGATGCCGCAGTCTTCTTCGGCCTCTCCGGCACCGGCAAGACCACGCTTTCGGCCGATCCCAAGCGCACGCTGATCGGTGACGACGAGCATGGCTGGGGCCCGGACGGCATCTTCAACTTCGAGGGCGGCTGCTACGCCAAGACGATCCGGCTCTCGGCCGAAGCCGAGCCCGAGATCTTCGCCACGACGCGGCGCTTCGGCACGGTGCTCGAGAACGTCATTCTCGACGAAAATCGCGTGCCCGATTTCGACGACGGCTCGCGCACCGAAAATACCCGCTGCGCCTACCCGCTGCACTATATCCCGAACGCCAGCGCCACCGGCCGCGCCGCGCATCCCAAGAACATCATCATGCTGACGGCCGACGCCTTCGGCGTGATGCCGCCGATCGCCAAGCTGACGCCGGCGCAGGCCATGTACCACTTCCTGTCGGGCTACACGGCCAAGGTTGCCGGCACCGAGCGTGGCGTGACCGAACCGGAAGCCACCTTCTCGACCTGCTTCGGCGCACCCTTCATGCCCCGGCATCCGTCGGAATACGGTAACCTGCTGCGCGAGTTGATCGCCGAGCACGGCGTCGACTGCTGGCTGGTGAACACCGGCTGGACCGGCGGCGCCTACGGCGTCGGCAAGCGCATGCCGATCAAGGCGACGCGCGCCCTGCTTTCGGCCGCTCTCGACGGCTCGCTGAACGATGCCGAGTTCCGCACTGACGCCAATTTCGGCTTTGCCGTGCCGGTGGCCGTGCCGGGCGTCGACACCGCAATCCTCGATCCGCGCTCGACCTGGGCCGATCGCGAAGCCTATGACCGCCAGGCGCGCAAGCTGGTCGGCATGTTCATCGACAATTTCGGCAAGTTCGAATCCCACGTCGATGCAACCGTGCTGGGTGCAGCACCGCGCATGCAGGACGCCGCCGAATAAAATTCTGGCAGGGACGGACGCGGAAAGGCCCGGCAAACGCCGGGCCTTTTCTTTTTCGGCGCCGCGCGGCATCAGTAGAGCTGTTTTTCGGGCATGATCTTGTCCGAAAAGTCTGCAACTTTTCGGGATCATGCCTAGCCCATGAATACGGACGAAAAGATCATCATCGCCAATGGCGTCGTCATCCACCCCGACGACATCGAGGAGAGCTTTATCCGCTCCTCCGGGCCCGGCGGCCAGAACGTCAACAAGGTGGCGACGGCGGTGCAATTGCGCTTCGATGCGGCAAACGCGCCCGGCCTGCCCGAGCGCGTGCGCGAGCGCACCATCAAGCTCGCCGGCCAAAAAGCTACAAAGGACGGTGTGATCGTCATCGAGGCCGGCCGCTATCGGACGCAGGAGCAGAACCGCGCCGATGCCCGCGCGCGCCTCACGACGCTGGTGGCCAAGGCGGCCGAGCCGCCGCCCCCGCCGCGCAAGAAGACAAAACACTCCAAGGGGGCGATCGAAAGGCGGTTGAAGACCAAGGCGGGACGGTCGACCGTGAAAAAGCTGCGCGGCCGGGTCGACAGCGACTAGCTGCAAAGGCAACTCACGACCCGACAGGTTTCGGGTGGCAACCGCGAGACATTGCTGCCATGCCGGTCCCTCGGTTGATAGCGACTGGCGCGAAGCCTGCCGATTTCATTTCGCCGGGCGCGATCGCCGACCTATCATCTTCAGGAACCGGATCGAAAGAGACCATGTTCGCCCTGCCGCCAGGCGTCAGACACATTCCCGGCTATCTCGACCGCCCCGCGCAGGAAGCACTGGTGGAGAACATCCGCGCGGTGGTGCAGGCAGCTCCGCTCTATCTGCCGACCATGCCCGGCACCGGCAAGGAGATGAGCGTGCGCATGACCAATTGCGGCGCGCTCGGCTGGGTGACGGACCGCGAGCGCGGCTATCGCTACCAGCCCACCCATCCCGAGACCGGCCTTCCCTGGCCGCCGATCCCGGAAACCCTGATGCGCATCTGGGATGAGGTGTCGGGCTATCCGCTGCCGCCGGAAGCCTGCCTGGTCAATTTCTACACTGACACCGCCAAAATGGGCCTGCACCAGGACCGCGACGAGGCTGAGCTCGCCGCGCCGGTGGTCTCTGTCTCGCTGGGCGATGCCTGCCTGTTCCGCGTCGGCGAGACGCGCCGCAGCGGCCCCACCGTTTCATTCCGCCTCGAAAGCGGCGACCTGGTGATCCTGGGCGGCGAAGGCCGGCTGAGCTATCACGGCGTCGACCGCATCTATCCGGCAACTTCGACGCTTCTGAAGAACGGCGGCCGGATCAATCTGACGCTGCGGCGGGTGACGAAACCTAATCTCTAAGCTTCACAGCTTCCTGAGCGCCACTTCCACGACGCGGTGATCCGGCCCCTTGCGTAGGATCAGATCGGCGCGGGGGCGCGTGGGCAGAATGTTTTCGCGCAGGTTCTTCAGGTTGATGTTGCTCCACAGCCCTTCGGCGATGGCGCGGGCGGCTTCTTCCGACAACTGCGAGTAGCGGTGGAAGAAGGATTCCGGATTGCGGAAGGCGGTTTCCCGGAGCCGCATGAAACGCTTGATATACCAGGCGTGGATGAGCTCTTCGTCGGCGTCGATATAGATCGAAAAATCAAAGAAATCAGACAGGAACGGCACGAACTTGCCGTCCTTCGGCAAGTCGCGCGGCTGCAGCACGTTGAGCCCCTCGAAGATCAGAATGTCGGGCCGATCGATGGTGATATATTCGCCGGGCATGACGTCATAGGTGAGATGTGAGTAGAGCGGCGCGCGCACGTCGCGCTCGCCCGATTTGATCGCGGACAAAAAGCGCAGCAGCGCGCCGACATCGTAGCTGTCGGGAAAGCCCTTGCGCTCCATCAGGTTCTCGCGGCGCAGCACCTCGTTGGGCAGAAGAAAACCGTCGGTGGTGACCAAATCGACCTTCGGCGTCGACGGCCAGCGCGCCAGAAGCTCCTTGAGGATGCGCGCCGTGGTCGACTTGCCGACCGCCACCGAACCGGCCATGCCGATAATATAGGGCGTCTTGGTCGCCTCGTCGCCGAAGAAGGCCTTGCGCTGCCGATACAGCAGCTGGCTCGCCTCGACATGGGCCGAAAGCAGCCTGGACATCGACAGGTAGATACGGCGCACTTCGTCCAGATCGATTGGATCATAGAGCGAACTCAGCCGCTGGACTTCGTCTTCCGACAGCGTCAGCGGCGTGTCGGCACGAAAGCCCGCCCATCGCTCCGCCGAGAAGAACCTGTAGGGTGAGTATTTTACGGTCGGAGCGAGTTGATCCATCGCCTACCCTCGTCCACGATCAGCCCTGGCTGCGCGATGCCTTTTCGGCGATGCCGGATTGGGCCGTCCGCCGCTCCAACTCCTTGAGCACGTCCGAGAAGGGCACGCCCGCGACCGCCAAAACGACGAGCAAATGATAAAGAAGATCGGCGCTTTCGGAAACGAGCTCCTTGGCATCGCCCTTGACCGCGGCGATGACGGTTTCCACCGCCTCCTCGCCGAGCTTCTTGGCCGCTCGCTCCATGCCGGACGCATAAAGCTTCGCGGTCCAGGAATCGGCATCGCCCGAGCGGGCGCGTTCGGCAACGATGCGTTCGAGATCGTTGAGGGAAAACCCGGTCATTCGCGTTCTTCGCGTTTCGGCGTCAAAATCACGCGGCGCTGTCGAGCCGCATCGGCAGACCTGCTTTTGCCATGTAGGCCTTGGCCTGCGCAATGGTGTAGGTGCCAAAATGGAAGATCGAGGCGGCCAGAACCGCGCTGGCATGACCATCGCGAATGCCCTCGACCAGATGATCCAGCGTGCCGACGCCACCCGAGGCGATGACCGGCGCACGCACGGCGTCGGAAATCGCGCGGGTCAGCGCGATGTCGTAGCCGGCCTTGGTGCCATCGCGGTCCATCGAGGTGAGCAAAATTTCGCCAGCGCCGAGATCGACGACTTTTTGAGCAAACTCGATCGCATCGATGCCGGTCTTTTCGCGGCCGCCATGCGTAAAGATTTCCCAGCGGTCGGCCTCGCCGGGTGTCGACACCTTCTTCGCGTCGATGGCCACGACGATGCACTGGTTGCCGAACTTGTCGGCGGCTTCGGCAACGAAATCCGGATTCTTCACCGCCGCCGTGTTGATCGACACCTTGTCGGCGCCAGCCAGAAGCAGCTTGCGGATGTCGGACACCTGGCGCACGCCGCCGCCAACCGTCAGCGGCATGAAGCATTGTTCGGCCGTGCGCGCGACCACGTCGAAGATGGTCTCGCGATTGTCCGACGAAGCGGTGATGTCGAGGAAGCAGAGCTCGTCGGCGCCGGCGGCATCATAGGCCCGCGCCGCCTCGACCGGATCGCCAGCATCGATCAGGTCGACGAAGTTGACGCCCTTGACGACACGGCCGTCCTTGACGTCCAGGCACGGAATTACGCGGGCTTTGAGGGTCATGGACGTTCCTCGAACAATGCGGGTTCGGGCTTGAGCTCGCCGCGCAAAATGGCCAGCGCCTCGGCAGGATCGATGCGGCCGTCATAAAGCGCGCGACCCGAGATCGCGCCTTCCAGCTTCTGCGCATCGGGCATGGTCATGCGTACGATGTCGGCGATGGAGGCCAAGCCACCCGAAGCGATGACCGGGATGGACACCGCCTCGGCAAGATCGATGGTGGAATTCCAGTTGATGCCGGCCAGCACGCCGTCGCGGTCGATGTCGGTGTAGATGATGGCCGCGACGCCCGCGCCCTCGAATTTTTTCGCAAGCTCGATGACGCCGAGGCTCGAGGCTTCGGCCCAACCCTCGACCGCCACCTTGCCGCTCTTGGCGTCGATGCCGACGGCGACCTCGCCGGGGAAGAGGCGGCAGGCTTCCTTGACCAGCTCAGGATCGCGCACCGCGACCGTGCCGAGGATGACGCGCGCCAGCCCCTTCTCCAGCCAGTTTTCGATATGGGCGAGGGTGCGGATGCCGCCGCCAAGCTGCACCGGGTTCTTCGTCGCCTTCAGGATCGCCTCGACCGCCGCGCCATTGACGCTCTCGCCGGCAAAGGCGCCGTTGAGATCGACCACATGCAGCCACGCAAAACCCTGTTCCTCGAAGGCCCTCGCCTGCGCGGCGGGATCGGTGTTGTAGACGGTCGCCTGCTCCATATCGCCGAGCTTCAGGCGCACGCACTGGCCGTCCTTGAGGTCGATGGCCGGGAAAAGAATCATTGGGCTAAACCCCTTCGACGATGGAAAAATGCGCGGTCGAGGCGGCAAGCCGATGCTTCAGCGCTTCCTGATATTCGGGTGAATTGTAGCAGGCCAGCGCCTGCTCGTAGCTTTCGAACTCGATGATGACGTGGCGCTGGCCGGTCGGTCCTTCGGGATCGTCATGCCGGCCGCCGCGCGCAAGAAAACGCGCGCCATATTTCTCGAAGGCCACCGCATTGGCCGCGACATAGCGCGGATAGACCTCCGGGTCGGTGATATCGACCATCGCGATCCAGTAGCCCTTCTTGGTCATGGCTTCCACCTCAGGAAATTGGCGATGAGAGCAAGGCCCAGCGCCTGGCTCTTTTCGGGATGGAACTGCGTGCCGGCGACATTGTCCTTCGCCACCGCCGCTGTGATCGGGCCGCCATAGTCGGCCTCGGCCAGAACGTCCTGCGGATTGGTCGCAGCAAGATGATAGGAGTGCACGAAATAGGCGTGCAGACCGCCCTCGCCCGTTTGGATTCCTTCGAACAGCGGGTGCGAATGTTTCACGTGAATCGTGTTCCACCCGATCTGCGGGATTTTCAGCGCCGGGTCGGCCGGCTGCATTTCCTTGACGTCGCCGGCAATCCAGCCGAGGCCATGCGTGATCGTCTTCTCAAGACCGCGCTCGGACATGAGCTGCATGCCGACGCAGATGCCGAGGAACGGACGGCCGTTCCTGACTGCGACCTCCTCGATCGCCTCGACCATGCCCGGCACGGCATCGAGGCCGGCGCGGCAGTCGGCATAGGCGCCGACGCCCGGCAGCACGATGCGGTCGGCGGTGCGGACCCGTTCGGCATCGGCTGTCAGCTCGATCTCGGCATTGATCCCGCTTTCACGCGAGGCGCGTTCGAACGCCTTGGTGGCCGAGCGCAGATTGCCCGAGCCGTAGTCGATGATGGCGACGCGCATGTTCAGGCCTTCCCTGGGTAGTGAAACAGACCAAGCGCCGGGCCTTGCTGCCTGGCGGGTGTTGCGGGCGGCTGCTGGCGCGACGTGTCCGCAAAGGGCAGAACCGCTTTCTCCACCTCCGCAGGCTCGGCTTCGGTCAGATAGCGGATTTCCGCCTCGCCCATATTGCGGCCTTCCACGACGCCCCATTCGCGCCAGCCGCGCCGGCGCAGTGCCGCAAGACGGAGCGCCGATCCTTCGAGCCCGACATAGAGCGAGACAAGGAATGACAGCAGCGAACCGGTCACGCCGAAGCCGGCAACCTCAGCCAGCGCGGTCAATGCCAGAGCGATCGCAAACGTAAGCGCAGCCTCGATCCAGAGCCGGTGCCACAGGAGCCAAAGCGGCGGCACGAGGAACGCGAGCAACGAAAAGCCGTCACGCACCAGAACCGCGCGCTCGGTTGCGGACCTGGCGCTTCCGAGCGGCGGCTCCATCACGACATAGATGGCCATCGGCGTCAGCCTTTCAGCGAACCCTTGGTTGAGGGGACCGCGTCGGGTTGGCGCGGGTCGGTTTCAAGCGCCATACGTAGTGCGCGCGCCACCGCCTTGAAGCAGGTCTCAGCGATGTGGTGATTGTTGGCGCCGTAATGGTTTGTCACATGCAGCGTGATGCCGGCGTTCTGCGCGAAAGCCTGGAAGAATTCGCGCACCAGTTCGGTGTCGAAGGTGCCGATCTTGGGCGCCGAGAAGCTGACGTTCCAGACCAGGAACGGACGGCCGGACACGTCGATGGCGGCCCGCGTCAGCGTCTCGTCCATGGCGAGGTCGATCGAGCTGTAGCGCATGATGCCGCGCCGGTCGCCCAGTGCCTTGGCCAGCGCCTGGCCGAGCGCGATGCCGGTATCCTCGACGGTGTGGTGGTCGTCGATGTGCAGGTCGCCCTTGGCGCGCACCTTCATGTCGATCAGCGAATGGCGCGACAGCTGGTCGAGCATATGATCGAAGAAGCCGACGCCGGTAGATATATCAGGCCGGCCGGCACCATCGATATCGATGGAAACGGCGATCTCGGTTTCCTTGGTCTTGCGGCTGACTTCGGCGGCGCGAGCGCTCATCGAGCTGATCCTTGCGATGTCTAAGAACGCGAGCCTTCTAACAGCATGGGCGCGCGATTTCCAGTTGCGTGACGGGTCTGCGACAGGGTGCGGCGCACGCCCTTTGCAATCGCACCGACCGGACATACATATGGTGCCAATATTCCTCGTACCGCGCCAATTGCCTCAAAGGGATAGCGCGAAATCGGAGCTTCATATGTCCAATGAATTGACGATGCACGCCACGACGATCGTGACCGTGCGCAAGGGCGGCAAGGTGGTGATCGCCGGCGACGGCCAGGTCAGCCTCGGCCAGACCATCATGAAGGGCAACGCCCGCAAGGTCCGCCGCCTCGGCAAGGGCAATGTGATCGCAGGTTTTGCCGGTGCAACGGCTGACGCCTTCACCCTGCTCGAACGCCTCGAAACGAAGCTCGAACAGTATCCGGACCAGCTGACGCGCGCCTGCGTCGAACTCGCCAAGGACTGGCGTACCGACCGTTACCTGCGCCGGCTGGAAGCGATGATGCTGGTGGCCGACAAGAACGTCTCTCTGGCGCTGACCGGCAATGGCGACGTGCTCGAACCCGAGAGCGGCGTGATGGCCATCGGCTCGGGCGGCAACTATGCACTGGCCGCGGCCCGCGCGCTGATCGACACCGACAAGGACGCCGAAGAGATCGCCCGCAAGGCGATGGAAATCGCCGCCGACATCTGCGTCTACACCAACCACAACTTCGTCATCGAAACGCTGGAAACCGCGTAACATGGCCCATGCCTACGGGTTCCGCCCGCTCACGGGCAAGGACATGCCCTTGCTCGCTCGCTGGCTCGCCGAGCCGCATGTCGCGGCCTGGTGGGGTGACAGGGAAACCGAGCTGAAAGGCATCGCCGAAAGCATCGACAGCATCTCCGTCGAGCCCTTCATTATGGAGCTGGACGGACGCCCGATCGGCTACATCCAGAGCTACGATCCGCACCTGGAGGACGAGAACCCCTACCAGGACCAGCCCACCGGCACGCTCGGCATCGACCAGTTCATCGGCGAGCCGGTGCTGGTCGGCAAGGGCCACGGCACTCAGCTCATCGCCGAGTTCGTGGAGATGCTGTTCGAAGAAGGCGCGCCTCGCGTCATCATCGATCCCGATCCGGCCAATGCAGTCGCGATCCGGGTCTATGAAAAGGTCGGCTTCCAGCCGCTCGGCCGCAGGCAGACCGAGCATGGCGAGGTTCTGCTGATGGCGATCGACAATGAGGAGGGGGACGACGAAGAATGAGCGCAACGAGCGCGACGGACAAAAGCTGGCAGATCTCGTGGCCGGTGGGCCTGGCCATCGCAGCCGGGCTGATCACCACGCAGGCGGTGATCCTCTATCTGATGGGGCGGACGCCGATCTGCGAATGCGGCTACGTGAAACTCTGGCACGGCATCGTCAACAGCTCGGAGAACTCGCAGCACATTGCCGACTGGTACACCTTCTCGCACATCATCCACGGCTTCCTGTTCTATCTGCTGGCGTGGCTGGTGCTGCCGGGGCGGTCGATCTGGCTGAGGCTTACGCTGGCCATGTTCATCGAAGGCGCCTGGGAGGTGCTGGAAAACAGCGACTTCATCATCAACCGCTACCGGGAAGGGACGATCTCGCTCGACTATTACGGCGACAGCATCGTCAATTCGGTGTCCGACACGCTGGCGATGGTACTGGGGTTTGTGATGGCCGCAAGGCTACCTATATGGTTGATCATAAGCCTCGCCGTCGTTTTCGAGATTGGCGTCGGCTACATCATCCGGGACAATCTAACGCTCAACGTGATCATGCTGCTGCATCCGTTCGAGTTCATCAAGCAGTGGCAAAACGGGTTGCAGTAGGATCATGAGTACCTTTTCCCCACGCGAAATCGTTTCGGAACTCGACCGCTACATCATCGGCCAGAAGGAAGCCAAGCGCGCCGTGGCAATTGCCCTGCGCAACCGCTGGCGCCGTCAGCAGCTGGAAGGCCAGATGCGCGAAGAGGTGATGCCGAAGAACATCCTGATGATCGGCCCCACCGGCGTCGGCAAGACCGAGATCTCGCGCCGCCTGGCCAAGCTCGCGAGCGCGCCCTTCGTCAAGGTCGAGGCGACCAAGTTCACCGAGGTCGGCTATGTCGGCCGCGACGTCGAGCAGATCGTGCGCGATCTGGTCGAGGCGGCAATCGGGCTGGTGCGCGAGAAGATGCGCGAGGACGTCAAGGCCCGCGCCCATCTCAACGCCGAGGAGCGCGTCCTGGAAGCGCTGGTTGGCAAGACCGCCAGCCCGGCCACCCGCGACTCCTTCCGCAAGAAGCTGCGCGACGGTGAGCTGGACGACAAGGAGATCGAGATCGAGGTCGCCGACACGGGCGGCCCGATCGGCGGTTTCGAGATCCCCGGCATGCCCGGCGCCAATATCGGCGTGATGAACATCGGCGACATGCTGTCGAAGGCGATGGGCGGCAACCGCACCAAGACGCGCAAGACGAGCGTCAAGGACTCCTACGCGCTCTTGATCGCCGACGAATCCGACAAGCTGCTCGACCAGGAAGAGGTGGTGCAGCGGGCGCTGGCCTCGGCGCAGGATGACGGCATCGTCTTCCTCGACGAGATCGACAAGATCGCGGCGCGTGACGGCGGCGTAGGCGCCGGCGTCTCCCGCGAGGGCGTGCAGCGCGACCTGCTGCCGCTGGTCGAAGGCACGACTGTGGCGACCAAATATGGGCCGGTGAAGACCGACCACATATTGTTCATCGCCTCGGGCGCGTTCCATGTGGCCAAGCCCTCCGACCTGTTGCCGGAGTTGCAGGGCCGCCTGCCGATCCGCGTCGAGCTGCGCGCGCTGGACAAGGACGACTTCCGCCGCATCCTGACCGAGACGGAAGCGAGCCTGATCAAGCAGTACATCGCGCTGATGGAGACCGAAGGCGTCAAGCTCGAGTTCACCGACGACGCGATCGACGCGCTGGCCGGCATCGCCGTCGAGCTCAACGACAGCGTCGAGAATATCGGCGCCCGTCGCCTGCAGACGGTGATGGAGCGGGTGCTCGACGAGATCTCCTACGACGCGCCCGATCGCTTCGGCACGACGATCACGATCGACGCCGATTATGTCCAGAAGCATGTCGGCAATCTGTCGCGCAACACCGATCTGTCGCGTTTCATCCTGTGATAAGGATTGACCACGCCCGCCGGCGTTGCCGGCGGGCGTGACACAAATGCACTCGACTCCACCGGTCGCATTTTTTAGTTTGCCGGCCCTATGACTTTCCCCCGGGTGCGGCAGCGCATGAAAAAACTCATTCTCTCGACCTTGGCCCTTACGCTTGCGGGCTGGTTCCAGCCGGCTGGCGCGACGACGCTCGTGCCGCCAGGCAACCGCAATGCGGAGCAGCCCGCCATTCCCGGCGCTTCCTCCCGGCGCACCAAGGCCAGCAACACGACGTTCGACGCCAAGTACCGCAAGGTCTATGCGCTTCTGAAGAACGACGCCAAGCTGCGCGCCAAGATCATCGAGACGGCCGCCGCCTACCACATCGACCCGATGCATATCGTGGGCGCCATCGTCGGCGAGCACACCTACAATGTCGACGCCTATGACCGGCTGCAGACCTACTACGTCAAGGCTGCCTCCTATCTCGGCAGCGGGCTGAGCTTCAGCTATGGCGGCGAGAATGTCCAAGACTTCGTCAAGCGGCCCGAATTCTCCGGCTGCGCCGACAAGGCCGACAGCTTTGATCTTTGGACGTGCCGCGAGGCGGTGTGGAACCACCAGTTCCGTGGCAAGACGGTGGGCGGCACCAGCTTTCCCGACGACCGCTTCAGCGCCACCTTCTTCCAGCCGCTCTATGCCGGCCAGACTTTTGGCATCGGCCAGCTCAATCCGCTGACCGCGCTCGAAGTGAGCGACATGGTGCACCGCATCTCCGGCCTGCCGAAGCTCGATGCCGGCCAGCCCAATCAGGTCTATGAGACGATCATGGACCCAGACCTGACGATCCCCTATGTGGCGGCGACGGTGAAAACCTCCATGGACGTCTATCGCGACATTGCCGGCTTCGACATTTCGGAAAATCCGGGCATCACCGCCACGCTCTACAATGTCGGCAATCCTGAAATCCGCGCGCATGCGCTGAAGCTCGAAAACGAGCGCCGCCAAACCGAGGGCCAGGAGCAAAAGCTACCCGAGGAAAATTACTACGGTTGGCTGGTCAACGAGAAACTGGCCGACCTGCGGGCGCTGTTTTAGCTGATCTTGTTCGCCAGTTTCAGCGCCGGCGCTTCTTCGCCTCGTCCAGCTGCGCGATCAGGCCGTTGATATCATCCTCGTCCAGCCGGCCGATGCAGCCGGCAAGCCGGTTCGCAAGAGCCGTCGCCGCCGGCGACAGGCCGGAGGTGTCGATCACCACGCGCGGATGCGAGGTTTCCGCCAGCAGCTGAAGCTCCTCGGCGTCGTCCCAGATGACGTTGAAATAGCCGATGATCTTCTGCAGCAGCGGCCAGGTCGGCGCGCCGCGCCGGCCATGCTCAAGTGCCGAAAGATAGGCCGGGCTGACGCCGATGGCGGCCGCCATCTCCTTCTGGCTAACGCCGCGCTCGCGCCGCAGCTGCCGCAGCTTTTCGCCGAGCGGGGTCATGGCCGCTGCACCGGGTGGCGGCGCAGCCGCACATAAAGCGCACCTGCCCCACCGTGATTACGCGCGGCATGATCGTGACTGCTGACGAGAATGCGGAACGGCGGCGTGGCCAGCCAGGCAGGCACAGCGCGCCGCAGCACCCCTTCCCCGCCCGAGGACGAGCCCTTGCCGGTGATCACCAGCACATAGCGCACCCCGCCGGCATAGGCGCGGTTGAGGAAGGACAGGAGCAGCGAATAGGCTTCCTCCTGCGTCAGTCCGTGCAGGTCGACCCGGCCTTCGATCGGCAGGCGCCCCTTGGCAAGCTTGTCATGCGTCGGCGCATCGAAGGACTGGGTAACAGTCTGCTTTGGCTTGGCCTTTGTCGGGGCCGGAGGTGTGGTGACGACCTTTTCCGCCATGGCCTGTTCCATGGTCATGGGCGGCTCGGGCGGCAATTCCACCGCCGCACGCCCCTTGAGCGGCTTGGCGGAGCGCGCAACGAGGCTCCAGAGGACGCGGTCTTCCTCGCTGAGCGACTTTTCCGAACGACCGCTCACCAGCCTGCTCCGTTTGCAAGGGCGCGGGGAATGAACGCAAAAAAGTCGGCCCTATTGCGCACCACGCCGGCAATCTCGCCCGCAGCGAAGCCGGACCCGGCGAACAGATCACCGCGCGCCGATCCGACGATTGCCGAGCCGGTGTCCTGCGCGATCAGCAGGCGACGGAAAGGCGCGTCGTCAAATGCCGTCAGCGTCGGAGCGTCGATAAAAAAGGGCGTGCCGAAGGTGTGGAGCAGGCGGTCGACCGCGACCGAGCGCCCGGGCGTCAGCGGCACTTTTGCCGCCGCGATGGGCCCGAGGTCCGGCTGCTCGACGGCCGCTTCGCGGAAGAAGATGTAGGAGCGGTTACGCCAGAGAATTTCGTTCACCCGCTGCGTATTGGCTTTGAACCATGCACGGATCGACTGCATGGTGACCTTTTCCAACGGGATTTCGCCCATTTCCACGAGCACGCCGCCCGGGCCGGTGAAACGCTGGCCGGATTTCGCGGCATAGGTCATCCGCCGCAACGAGCCATCCGTCATGTTGAGCCGTGCCGCGCCCTGGACGTGGACGAAAAAGGCGTCGACTGGGTCCGCCAGCCAGGCAATCTCCAGCCCCTGCCCCGCCAGAGCCCCCTGCTCGATCGCCGGCCGGTCGAAATATTCGACAAGGCCTTCCGACGTGCTGCGCGCAAATGCGAGATAGGGATCCATCCCTGCGGGACGGTTGCTATCGTCCACATCGACCAGATCGGCCGGCCGCGCCAGAAGCGGAACAGAAAATTTGTCGGTGCGGACGGGCGACGCCTCGACTTCCGGCTCATAGAAGCCGGTGACAAAACCTTTAGCGCCATCTTCGGGCGCAATCAGCGTCGGCACGAAATGCCGCTCGAAAAACGCCCGCGCATCCTGCTGTTGGGAAGCGCGGGCCTCGGCATAAGCGTCGACGAAGGCGGAAAATTCTACGCCCAGCGAACCGGTGCGGTAGGGCTTGCTCAGCACATGGAAAGCCGAACGGCGAAAGGCCGCATAGGCGCCGGACTGATCATCCGTGCGCCAGCCGGAAAGATCATCGAATGAAACGATGCGGAAAACAGGCGATAGCGCCACCGGCCGGCCCCCGCCCGAAAATCATTCTTCTTCTTCGGTCGCGACGAGCTTCCAGTTGGGGTCGCGCGAGCGGGCGTCGCGGGCAAAGGTCCACACGTCCTTGACCTCGGCCACCGTCTCGGGGTCGCCGTCGATCACCTCGCCGGACTTGTCGCGCGTGGCCGAAATAAGTTCGCTGACGATGCGCAGCGTGATGTGCGCCTCGTTGTTCTTCATCTCGGCCGAGACGATATCGGCCTTGTCGATGCCGACGAAGGACGACTGGATCTTTTCCGAACGGGCCTCGCGCTCGGAGATCGCCGCGACGAAACCGTCATAGACCTCGCGCGAAAGCAGGTTCTTGAGGGTTTTGCGGTCGCCGTCGGCATAGGCCATGACGATCATCTCGTAGGCCATCTTGGCGCCTTCGACGAAGCCCTTGGGGTCGAAGCTCGGATCGGCATCCTTGATCGCGCGCAGGCCCTTGTTCAGCTCGGTGTCGGGCTGGGCGAAAGTGTCGATGGCCGCATAGGCCTCGTCATTGTCGGCGCGCTTGCGCGGCAGCGAAACGACGTTGTCGGATTTCGCGGTCGCAGAATCCTTGTTCTGGGTCCGGCCGGCCGTATAGGGATCGAAAGGCGGGCGTTCGTTGCCAGTGCGCCGACCGAGCACGTTGCGCAGCTGGAAGAAGATCACCACGGCCGCGATAAGAAAGAACAGTGTGCCGAAGTCGAAGAATTCCATATCTGTCGCCATCCAATCTCTATTCTTCGGCTACGTCGACCCGGCGTTTTCCGCGTTCCGTCGCCTTCCGCGCCTCAATCCATGCATATAGAACGCATGCGGCCATCATTCAAATCAAAGGCCTGCATACCTATCTAACGTACAATGTGCCAGCATCGATGCTGGGCATTTTGATGCAACCCAACTCAGGCAGGTTCGTGCGCGCTTCGTCCATACCCTTCTTCATCCTGCTGCTCCCTCTCATCGAGATCGCTGGATTCATAATCGTCGGGCGGCAGATCGGGGTGTTTCCAACGCTGGCGCTGGCGGTCGCGACGAGCATTGCCGGCGGCATGTTGCTGAAACATCAAGGTTTTGGCGTGATGACCCGCATCCGCAACGAGGTTGCGGCGGGCCGCGACCCCAGCCGCGAGCTCGCCCATGGCGTGATGGTGCTGCTGGCCGGCATCCTGCTTTTGCTGCCTGGTTTCTTCACCGACATCATCGGCATCCTGCTGTTTCTGCCGCCCGTTCGCGATCTTGGCTGGAACTTCCTGCGCCGCCGCGTCGATTTTACCGTCGACTATGGCGGCATGGGCGGTTTTTCGCGCAAGTCTGGCCGCGGCAAGACGATCGACCTCGACGAAGAGGACTATTCGAGGCGCCCCGGCCCGCAAAACCCGCACTCGCCCTGGAAGCAGATCGGCGACGAATGAGAGGAAATCGGGCCTGACGCGGCAAAACCTTGTCTTGATTCCAAGGCCATGCTAGCCAACGCACGTTTTCAACGCCGGCCGCCGGGCGGCTGAACCAAAGAGGAACATGGCTCATGGCCAACAACGAGAACCAGCCGGTGGGCAACGGGAACGGCAACGCCGCAGGCGTGCAGCCGTCGCTCAGCGTGCTTGCGCAGTATGTGAAGGACCTGTCGTTCGAAAGCCCCGGCGCACCGAACTCGCTGCGCGGCCGCGACAAGGCTCCCGGCATCAACATCAATGTCAACGTCAACGCCAATCCGCTCTCGGACAAGGAATTCGACGTCAACCTGACGCTGTCGGCCAAGGCTGCTTTCGACAAGGACGTGCTGTTCAACGTCGAGCTGGTCTATGGCGGCGTCTTCAAGATCGAAGGCTTCCCGCAGGAGCACATGCTGCCGCTGCTCTTCATCGAGTGCCCGCGCCTGCTGTTCCCCTTCGCGCGCCAGATCATCGCCGACGCGACCCGCAATGGCGGCTTCCCGCCGCTGATGCTCGACCCGATCGATTTCGCGCAGATGTTCCAGCAGAAGATCGCCGAAGACCAGGCTGCATCCAAGGTTCAGGTCAGCTAATCTCTGATCGCGATCACGAATTACAAAAAACCCGGCCTGGCGCCGGGTTTTTTCGTTTCTGGAACATGATCTTATCCGAAAAGTCCGCAACTTTTCGCTACGCCGACCTTCGGTTCGGGATCATGCCTCAGGCCTGAAGCTGTTCGGCCGCTTCGGCCTCGCCTGACTGGCCACCCAGGATCTTGGCCCAAATGGCCTTTTCACCGAGCCCCTCGACCAGCTTGGCATGTGCGGCGCGTTCGGCCTCGCTAATACGCGACGGCAAAAGTTCCGGGCGTTGCGCGATGGCGATTTCCACCTGCGCGCCGCCGCTCGTCTCGACTGCCCCACGTTCGTTGCCGGCCTCGAGAATGAGCGCCGCCTGCTTGCCGCCGATCAGCTCGATATAGACTTCGGCCAGCAGCTGGGAGTCGAGAAGCGCGCCGTGAAAAGTTCGGTGGCTGTTGTTGATGCCATAGCGGCGGCAGAGCGCATCGAGCGAATTCGGTCCCATCGGGTGCTTGCGCCGGGCAAGCGCCAGTGAGTCCACCACGCGGTCGGGATCCAGCGCTGGCTGGCCGAGCCGCGCCAGCTCGGCATTGATGAAGCCCATGTCGAAATTGGCGTTGTGGGCGATCAGCTTGGCACCGTCAAAGAAGTCCAGGAAGCGGTCGACGATCTCGGGGAATGTCGGCTCGTTGGCCAGCCGTTCGTTGCTGATGCCGTGCACGGCCAGCGCTTCGGGATGCACCTGCCGGCCCTGCGGATTTATGAAGACGTGGAATGTGTTGCCGGTCGGGAAACGATTGACCAGTTCCACCGCACCGATTTCGATGATGCGGTCTTCCTTGTTGTCGAGGCCTGTCGTTTCCGTATCGAAAATGATCTCGCGCAACGAATCACTCCTCGTTTGCGGCGTGTGCAGCATCATGCGCACAAGGCCGCCGCATTTTTTGCTTTCGCGACAATTTCTTCGAAAGCTGCCCCGAATGTGGGAACGCCGCCGATGATGATACCCGTTGGGGTCGCCCCGCAAGGGACATTTGGCAGCAGGTCAGAGCTTTTCCCCGACAAGGGCCGTCACGACTTCGCGCAGCGCGCGCCGTGTTTCGCTCAGTTCGCCCCCGGTGTCGATGACGAAATCAGCACGGCTGCGCTTTTCGGCATCCGGAACCTGCCGCGACAGGATGATGGCGAATTTCTCCTCGGTCATGCCGGGCCGCGACAGCACACGCTCACGCTGCACGTCTGCCGGCGCGCTCACCACCACCACCTTGTCGACGCGGTCGCGCCCGCCGGTTTCAAACAGGAGCGGTATGTCCAGAACGGCCAATGGCGCGCCGGCAGCGCGGTGGCGCGCCAGGAAGGCGTCGGCATCCGCCCGCACCAGCGGGTGGATGATCGCCTCGAGCTTCTTCAGCGCTTCGGGCTTGCCGAGCACGTAGCCGGCGAGAAGCGCCCTGTCGACGACGCCGTCGCGCACCGTTCCCGGAAATGCCGCTTCAACCAGCGGCGCCGCTACACCTGCATAGAGCCGGTGGACCGCTTCATCGGAATCATGCACCGGAACGCCTGCCTCGGCGAACATCTTCGCTGCGGTCGACTTGCCCATGCCAATCGAGCCGGTAAGCCCCAGGACGATCATGCAGTCGGCCCCAGATCGGCAACGATCATGTCGCGCAGTTCGCGCGTCACGGTCGGCTTGACGCCGAACCAGCGCTCGAAGCCTGGCACCGCCTGATGCAGCAGCATGCCGAGCCCGTCGACCGTCTTCAGCCCGCGCGCCCGGGCCGCGGCAAGCAGCGGCGTTTCGAGCGGCACATAGACGATGTCGGTGACGGTGGCGTCGTCCGGCAGGGCCGAGGGGTCCACTGGAATTTCCATATTCCCGTGCATGCCCAGCGAGGTGGTGTTGATGAGCAGGCCCGTTTCGGGCAGGAACTCGCCGCTTGCCGCCAGCGGATGCGCCGAAACGCCCTTGCCGAACTGGTCGGCGAGTGCCTCCGCTCGCTCGACCGTGCGGTTGACGATGCGGATCTGCTTGAATCCGCGTTCCTTGAGCGCGTGGATGATGGCGCGGGCCGCGCCGCCCGCGCCAAGAACCAGCGCTGTATCCGCCTTGTCCCAGTCCGGCGCCCGCTCATCCAGATTGGCTGCAAAGCCATAGGCGTCGGTGTTGCCGCCCCACAGCCTGCCGTTCTCGAACCACAGCGTATTCACCGCGCCTATAGCCTGGGCTGCCGCATCGCGCTTTTCGACCAGGCGGAAAGCCGCCTCCTTGTGCGGAATGGTGACGTTGCCGCCAGCGAAACCATCGGCGGCCAGGGCTTTCAGGAAGTCCCCAAAGGCATCGGGCGCCACATCGATGGCGGTGTAGCTGCCCTCGATGCCATACTGCTTCAGCCAGAAGCCATGAATCTTCGGCGATCGCGAATGTGCGATCGGGTGACCGCAGACGAATGCCTTCTTTGCTGTTTCAGCCATCTATGGCCCCGAGTTTGCGCAATTCCTTGAGCAGCGGCAGAAGCGGCAGCCCGACAATGGTAAAATAGTCGCCGTCGATCTTCTCGAACAGCTGGATGCCCTGCCCTTCGATCTGGTAGGCGCCGACGCTGTCGAGCGCCTTGTCGCCGACGGCGGCCAGATGCCGGCCGATGAAGCCCGGATCGAGCTTGCGTATGGTCAGCCGGGCAATCGGCACGTCGCTCCACAACACCTCACCATCGCGGACCAGCACCACCGCGCTGTTGAGCTGATGGGTCTTGCCCGACAGGTCGAGCAGATGCCGGCGCGCATCTTCCTTGTCGCGCGGCTTGTGAAAGATCCTGTCGTCGAGCGACAGCGTCTGGTCGCAGCCGATCACCAGCGCACCGGGGTATCTTTCGCTGACATTCAGCGCCTTGGCTTCGGCGAGGATCAGCGCCACCTCTTCCGGCGTCGTGCCGCTGTCTTCCAGCGGCGCCTCGACCGCGCGTTCGTCCACGTCTGCCGGCACGGCCGTGAACGGCACCCCCGCATTGGCAAGCAACGCTTTGCGAAACGGACTTCCCGACGCCAGTATGATCTTTTCCATCGCGCGACCCTCGGCTGCTTTTCCGAAACCCGCGCCTGTCCCGCGACAACACGCAAGCCCGGCATCTCCGGAACGCACAGCCTGCGCGCTATTCGCGAAAGCCGGTTCCCAGACATCCAAACGATGCGTTATCGCGTCTTGTTCCGCAGGGCAACGATGGCCGCCGCGGTTTCCTCAATGGAGCGGCGGCTGACATCGATCATCGGCCAGCTGTGGCGCGTGCAGATCTGACGCGCATAGGCGAGCTCCTCCGTGATCGTCGCGCGGTCGATGTAATTCTGCGCGTCGAAGCCCACGGTGGTGCCGAGAAGCCGGTTCTGGCGCACCTGCGAGATGCGTTCGGCCGTGGCGATCAGGCCGACGATCAGCGGCTTTTTCGCATAGGTCAGGCTTTCCGGCAGCGGCACGCCAAGAACGATGGGGATATTGGCGGTCTTGATGCCGCGATTGGCGAGATAGATGCTGGTCGGCGTCTTCGACGTGCGCGAAATGCCGATCAGCACGATGTCGGCGTCTTCGATGTCGCTCGGCAACTGGCCGTCGTCATGTTCCATGGTGAAGTTGAGCGCATCGATGCGGCGGAAATATTCGGCGTCGAGCACGTGCTGGGCGCCGACGCGGCGGCCCGCCGGCGTTCCGAGATAGGACTGAAACACCGAAAGCACCGGCTCCAGCACCGAAACATAGGGCAGGCCCAGCATGGCGCAGCGGCTGTCGATCATGCGCGCAAGGTTCTGGTCCACTACCGTGTAGAGCACGATGCCGGGCTCTTCCTCGATGTCCTCGAACACCTTCATCAGCTGCTTTTCGGTGCGGATCAGCGGGTAGATGTGCTCGATGGCGCGCGCGTCCTTGTATTGCGCGGATGCGGCGCGTCCCGCCGCGAGCAGCGTTTCGCCCGTGGCGTCCGAAATCAGGTGAAGATGGAAGAAGCTCTGGGGTTTGTTCACAAGCTGGTCCGGGGTCTGTGGTCAAATGTGGATAAGGGCGGCTTTTTCGCCCGATCGATGTCCACGACTGTATCAGATCGCGACTTGTCCACAATTCGACCCACTGTCAGTTCCGGAATCCGGCCGGGGATGAAAATGGGGATAAGGCAGACTGCCTTTCCACGACCATCTCCCGGCCTCAAATTGGGGCCCGCGCAAGCTCTTGTAATTGCTCGGCCAATTCGGATAATCCCCAGACTTGTCCAATCCACACCGGAGAAAGCGCGACAATATGCTTTCTGGTGGGCAGAGGGCCCACGGGGATAAGTGCTAATTCTCGATTCCAACAGAGTCTAAGAATCAGAAGACTCTTCTCTAAGAAATTATATTTTCAGGACGAACTGGGGAGGACGACGCTCCATGACCGCAAGACGCGCCATGCTGGATGTCCTGAAGGGCGAAACCGTCTTCCCGCCGCCGCTCTGGATGATGCGCCAGGCAGGCCGCTACCTTCCGGAGTACCGGGAAACGCGCAAGACGGCCGGAAGTTTCCTCGACCTTTGCTACAATCCCGATTTCGCCGTCGAAGTGACCTTGCAGCCGATCCGGCGCTTCGACTTCGACGCCTCGATCCTCTTCTCCGACATCCTGGTTGTGCCGCATGCGCTCGGCCGCGACCTTCGCTTCGAGGAGGGTCGTGGTCCGCTGATGACGCCTATGAGCGCCTCTGACGTCGACAGGCTCGACGGCTCGAATTTCCACCAGCACCTTGCGCCGGTCTATGAGACGGTAAGGAGGCTACGTGCCGAGCTGCCGGCCGAGACGACGCTGATCGGCTTCTGCGGCGCGCCCTGGACGCTGGCCACCTATATGATTGCCGGCCACGGCACGCCCGACCAGGCGCCGGCCCGGCTGTTCGCCTATCGCAACCCGCAGGCCATGCAGCGCCTGCTTTCGGTGCTCGTCGACCATTCGGCGCAATATCTCATCCGTCAGGTCGAGGCGGGCGCGGATGTGCTGCAGATCTTCGACTCCTGGGCCGGCGTGCTCGACGAAGCCTCATTTGAGGCCTGCTGCGTGAAGCCGGTGGCCGAGATCGTGCGCAAGGTTCACGCGGTTCATCCCAACGTGCCGATCATCGGCTTTCCGAAGGGCGCCGGCAGCCGCTACCAGAACTACCGCGCCGGCACCGGCGTGAATGGGCTTGGCCTCGACTGGACCGTGCCACTGGCGCAGGCGCGCGAACTGCAGGCCGGCGGTGCCGTTCAGGGCAATCTCGATCCGCTGCGGCTGGTGGCCGGCGGGCGGGCACTGAGCGAAGGCGTTGCCGCCATTCTGGATGTGCTCGGACAAGGGCCGCTGATCTTCAATCTCGGCCACGGCATTACCCCGGAAGCGCCGATCGAGCATGTCGAGGCGATGATCCGCCAGGTGAGGAGCTATTCGGGCAAATGAGCGCGACGAGCAACACGCCTCAGACAAGCGGCGCCAAGGCCATGCAGCGTGCCGCGGCAGCCATCGGCATCCTCGTCATACTGGCAGGACTTCTGTTCTGGTTCGCGCCCGACAATCTCTATCTCTGGGTCAAGGCGATCCATGTGATCGCCGTGATCTCCTGGATGGCCGGCATGCTCTATCTGCCGCGGCTGTTCGTCTACCACGCCGACGCCGAGAAGGGCTCGGTGCAGTCGGAAACCTTCAAGGTGATGGAGCGGCGTCTTCTGCGCGGCATCATCAATCCGGCAATGATCCTGACCTGGGTTTTCGGCCTGTGGCTGGCGTGGAAGGGATTTGCGTTCCACGGCGGTTGGCTCCATGCCAAGATTGCGCTGGTGGTGCTGATGTCGGGCGTGCACGGCTATCTTTCCGCGTCGGTCCGCCGCTTTGCGGAAGACCGCAACACCAAGCCGGCCCGTCACTGGCGGATGGTGAACGAGATTCCCACCGTTCTTATGATCCTCATCGTCATTCTGGTGGTTGTAAAACCGTTCTGACGCCTTAAATCGGTTCCATCTGGCAATGAACCCATCTCAATCGGCAAGGCAAAAAAGGCACCTTGCCCTTTGCCGCTGGGGCGGATAAAAGACAAGTCTTCCTTCCCGCCCGTGCCGCCTTCTGCTGACTGTCCGGTCGCGCACGGCGCCCCATCGCATTCGTCGATATCTTTCCAAATCCCCATTCAGAGTCCGTCCATGCAGGAAATGAAACTCCAGGAGTTCAAGAACAAGAAACCGACCGATCTCGTCGCGTTCGCCGAATCGCTGGAGGTCGAGAACGCCAGCGTCATGCGCAAGCAGGAGCTGATGTTCGCGATCCTGAAGAAGCTGGCGGCTCAGGACGTGGAGATCATCGGCGACGGTGTCGTCGAGGTGCTGCAGGACGGTTTTGGGTTCCTGCGCTCGGCCAATGCCAATTATCTTCCGGGTCCGGACGACATCTATATCTCGCCTTCGCAAATCCGCCGCTTCTCGCTGAAGACCGGCGACACGGTCGAGGGCCCGATCCGCAGTCCCAAGGAAGGCGAGCGCTATTTCGCGCTCCTCAAGGTCAACACGATCAATTTCGACGACCCGGAAAAAATCCGGCACAAAATCCACTTCGACAATCTGACGCCGCTTTATCCGAACGAGCGGCTGAAGATGGAAACCGACAATCCGACCACCAAGGATCTGTCGGCCCGCGTCATCGATCTGGTGGCGCCTCTCGGCAAGGGCCAGCGCGGCCTGATCGTGGCGCCGCCGCGCACCGGTAAGACGGTGCTGCTGCAGAACATCGCTCATTCGATCACCGCCAATCATCCCGAATGCTACCTGATCGTTCTCCTGATCGACGAGCGTCCGGAAGAAGTCACCGACATGCAGCGCTCGGTGAAGGGCGAAGTCGTGTCCTCGACCTTCGACGAGCCGGCCGCGCGCCACGTGCAGGTGGCCGAGATGGTCATCGAGAAGGCCAAGCGCCTGGTCGAGCACGGCCGCGACGTGGTCATCCTGCTCGACTCGATCACCCGCCTCGGCCGCGCCTACAACACCGTCGTGCCGTCATCCGGCAAGGTGCTGACCGGCGGTGTCGACGCCAACGCCCTGCAGCGCCCGAAGCGCTTCTTCGGCGCGGCGCGCAACATCGAGGAAGGCGGCTCGCTCACCATCATCGCCACCGCGCTGATCGACACCGGCAGCCGCATGGACGAAGTGATCTTCGAAGAGTTCAAGGGCACCGGCAACTCGGAAATCGTGCTCGACCGCAAGGTCGCCGACAAGCGCATCTTCCCGGCCATGGACATCCTCAAGTCCGGCACGCGTAAGGAAGACCTGCTGGTGCAGCGTCAGGACCTGCAGAAGATTTTTGTTCTGCGCCGCATCCTGGCGCCGATGGGCACGACCGACGCGATCGAGTTCCTCATCGACAAGCTCAAGCAGACCAAGACCAATTCGGATTTCTTCGATTCGATGAACACCTGATCGAACCGATCGAACAGCGGGCTCAGCGATGCAGAGCCCGCTCGAGTTCGGCGGGATCGGTTATCGTCGGCAAACAGCTCAGGCCGGTGCAGAGATACGCGCCGGCCTTTGTCGTTGATGGCACGACCTCGCCGGGCAAGCTCGGCAGTTCGCCATCGGCGCCAAGCGGGACAAAAATGTCGACTCGCCTCGGGTCCGGGCTTCGATTCGCTACCGGAATGAATTGCGGCGCGCTTTTATTGTCCACCATGACGAGTTTCATGGGTTCCAGCACAAGCGCGCAGGCGTTGACGATGCCGGCCTGCCCGTATTGCTGGTGGGCGGCGCGGCCGGCTGCGTGTTCGGCCACCTTCCAGGCCTTGTCCTGAAGCTCGACTGAACCGGCGACGCTTGCGAGCCGCACCATCGCTTCGATGATCTGGCTGGTCGCCGAAGGAATAGCCTCGTCGACATCGCCACGGATGCGGATGGGAACATCGGCGCTATCGGATGCGGTCAGGAAATAGCCGGTACCGTCTGCATCGGAATACCAGCGATCCAGCGCGGCAAGGAATTGCTGCCCCTGCTCTATATATGCGCCATTTCCAGTAGCCTCGAACAACGCAACCGAGGCATTTGCCATCGCCGCGTAGTCGCTGGAGAGCGCCGGATAAAGCGCGCGGCTGCCGAGAATGGAGTGCGGCAGGCGGCCTGATGCATCCTCATGCGCGACAACAAAATTGAATGCTTGTTCGGCCGCAGCAATCCACTCGGCACGGCCGAATGTGCGGCCGCACTCAGCCAGCGCCGTGATGAGCAAACCGTTCCAGTCGGCAAGCACCTTGTCGTCTCGCCCAGGACGAACGCGCTGTTCACGAACCGCAAGCAGGCGCTGTTTCATGCGCGCAGCTTCTTCCGCATGCGCAAGCTCAAAGCGGCTTTGCGACGGTGTCTGGCGAATGATCGGCTTGCCTTCCCAATTGGCTGGCGCAGCCAGCTCGAAGGTTTCGAAAAAAGCGGAAGCGTCGCCGCCTAGAGCGGCCCCGATCTCGTCTTTGTCCCAAGTGTAAAAAAGCCCCTCCTCGCCTTCGCTGTCAGCGTCGAGGCTCGAGGCGAAACCGCCGCCTTCGACCCGCATTTCGCGCAAGAGCCACGCGACTGTCTCTTCGATTCGTATCCGGAACAATTCATTTCCGGTTGCCGCAAAAGCCCAATTGGCCTGCCGCAGCAGCTGGGCATTGTCGTAAAGCATCTTTTCGAAGTGCGGCACCAGCCATTCCGCATCTGTCGAATAGCGGGCAAGACCGCCGCCGACATGGTCGTAGATGCCGCCGCGCAGCATATGCTCCAGGCTGTTGACGACGGCCTCGCGATGTTGCTCGACGCCGTTGATCAGCCAGTTGAGCCAAAGCGCCTGCATGAAAGGCGCGTTGGGAAACTTCGGTGCGCCACGTAGGCCCCCGGCTTCTTGATCGATCATGCCGTAGATGCCCTCAGCGAGGCTCTTTAGCTGAGTTCCGCTTAGCTGTGCCGACGGCTGGGCTGTTGCCAGGCGCGCCGAGACATGAGCCTGAAGCTGATCGGCGCTGTTGGTCAGGCTTTCGCGCTTTCCCTGCCAGGCCTTGTTGACTGCTTCCAGCACCTGAACGAAGCCCGGGCGCCCGTAGCGCGGCTCCTTGGGAAAATAGGTTCCGCCCCAAAACGGCTTGGCATCGGGCGTAAGGAACATGGTGAGCGGCCAGCCGCCCTGCTCTCCCATTGCTGTCAGGGCCGCCATATAGATCTGGTCGATGTCCGGCCGCTCCTCCCGATCGACCTTGATATTCACGAACAGACGGTTCATGACGGCGGCAACGTCTTCGCTTTCGAAGCTCTCATGGGCCATGACATGGCACCAATGGCAGGCGGCATAGCCGACCGAAAGCAGGATCGGCTTCTGGGTCTTTTCGGCTTCGGCCAGGGATTCCGGAGACCAGGCGCGCCAGTGCACGGGATTGTGGCTGTGCTGCCGCAGATAGGGACTGGTCTCGTCGGAAAGCAGGTTTGCAGCTGGCAGCGTCACGATCTCACAACCCATGAACACAGAAACACGAAAGCTTAGAGCGCATGAGGATGGCGGGCAAATGATATTCCAGGATTCGATCGTTGCCTTGTCCAGCGGCCGCCTGCCATCGGGCATCGCCATCATTCGCATATCAGGCCCGCAGACACGATTCGTCCTCGAAACGATCGCAGGCAAGGTCCCGGCGTCGCGTCATGCAAGCTACAGCCAGTTCCATTCGCACGACGGCGCTTTGCTCGATTCAGGCATCGCCTTGTTCTTCCCTGGCCCTGCCAGCTTCACCGGCGAGGACTCGGCGGAGCTGCATGTGCATGGCGGTCGCGCTGTCGTGCAGGCGGTCACCGAAGCGATTGTTTCACTTGATGGTCTGCGCTTGGCCGAACCGGGCGAATTCACGCGACGCGCCTTTCTCAATGGCAAGGTCGATCTGCTGGAAGCGGAATCGCTGGCGGACCTCGTCACCGCGGAAACCGAAGCGCAGCGCCGTTTTGCCGTGCTGAATGGCGAAGGCCGGCAAGGCGAGCTTTATCTGGATTGGCGCCGCCGTCTGATCCATGCTCGTGCGATGATCGAGGCCGAAATGGATTTCGCTGATGAGGCTGACATACCCGGCTCGGTTTCGGCAACCGTCTGGGCGGATGTCCGCAAGATGATCGATGAGATCCGAAGCCATGTGCGTGGCTTTCATCGCGCAGAAATCATTCGCGACGGTTTTGACGTGGTCATCCTCGGTGCACCGAATGCCGGCAAGTCGAGCTTGTTGAACACGCTTGCACGGCGGGAAGTGGCGATCGTCACCGACGAGCCTGGCACGACTCGCGATCTGGTTGAAGTCGTTCTGGACCTCGATGGGGTGAAGGTCCGCCTCACTGACACCGCAGGCATTCGCGAAGCACCGGGTAAGGTGGAAGCGATCGGCATCGGTCGGGCGCTCGATAGAGCGCGGGTGGCGGATCTTGTCCTGAACCTGGAGGACACCACCTCCCCTCAATCGATATCGGATAGTGAGGTGAAGGGAGATACGCTTCGGATCGGCACGAAGATCGACCTGCTCAATGATGGGCACAGAGGGAGCGTCAACTCCTACGACGCTCTGATATCGACAGCGACCGGCGACGGCATAGATGGCTTGCTCGAGCTCGTCACGAGCCGGGCCGTCGAAGCCGTTGGCAACATTGGCGATATATTGCCGTCGCGCCAAAGGCATATCAGCCTGCTCGCCAAGACGGTCGAGTTTCTGGAAAGCAGCCTCGGGCTTCCCGATGACCAGCTTGAGCTGCGCTCCGAAAATCTGAGACTTGCTTCGGACCGGCTTGGACGCATTTCCGGCGCCGTCGATCCGGAAGATCTCTTGGACGTCATTTTCTCGCAGTTCTGCATCGGAAAATGACTCACGTGAAACATTCGCCCGTCTGGTGACGCACGTGAAACGCACTCTCCACATGAAATGACTCACGTGAAACACGGGCATACCCGCCCTCCCTGTTTCACGTGAAACAATATTGCGCACACTCGGCTTGACTTCGGAGGCGAACGGCAACATGGAATGGCCGAACTCCGGAGCAAGCGTATGAACGGCAACTACGATGTCATCGTTGTCGGTGGCGGGCATGCAGGCTGTGAAGCGGCTAGCGCGGCAGCGCGCGTGGGCGCGCGCGCGGCGCTCGTGACGCTGCGTGCCGACACCATTGGCGTGATGTCCTGCAACCCCGCAATCGGCGGCCTCGGCAAAGGACATCTCGTTCGCGAGATCGACGCGTTTGATGGCCTCATGGGCCGTGTAGCCGATGCCGGGGGCATCCAGTTTCGTTTGCTCAATCGCAAAAAGGGTCCCGCCGTGCGCGGTCCTCGCACCCAAGCTGACCGGAAGCTCTATCGCCTAGCCATGCAGGCAGCGATTGCGGAGCAAGCAAATCTCGACGTCGTTGAAGGCGAAGTCTTCGATCTTGAGATCGAGGACGGACGTGTCGTTGCCGTCGTCCTGGCCGATGGCCGCCGCCTGCCCTGCGGGGCCGTGGTGCTCACCACCGGAACCTTCCTACGCGGTCTGATCCATATCGGCGAACGCAAATTCCCGGCGGGCCGGATGAATGAGCAGGCGTCGGTCGGGCTCTCGGCCTCGATGACTCGCGCCGGCTTCAAGCTCGGTCGCCTCAAGACCGGCACACCGCCGCGGCTCGATGGTCGCACCATCGATTGGGCCAGCCTGGATAGCCAGGCGGCAGACGAGCAGCCTGTCCCCTTCTCCTTGATGACGGACAAGATCGCCAACCCGCAGATCGATTGCGGCATCACCCGGACGACGCCGGCGAGCCATGAGCTAATCCGGCAAAATCTCGGTCGCTCGGCAATGTACTCGGGTTCGATCGAAGGCATCGGACCCCGCTACTGCCCCTCGATCGAGGACAAGATCGTCAAGTTCGGCGACCGCGAGGGCCACCAGATATTTCTGGAGCCGGAAGGGCTCGACGATCACCGCGTCTACCCCAACGGCATCTCGACCTCGTTGCCGGAAGATGTCCAGCTCGAACTGCTCAAGACAATACCTGGTCTGGAGCGCGCGACGATGCTGCAGCCGGGCTATGCGATCGAATATGACCATGTCGATCCGCGCGAATTGGAACTCACGCTGGAGACCCGTCGGGTCAGCGACCTGTTCCTAGCCGGACAAATCAATGGCACAACCGGCTATGAGGAGGCGGCGGCGCAGGGTCTTCTGGCCGGGCTGAATGCAGCGCGCAAGGCGAGTGGTGGAGACGGCATCGTGTTCAGCCGCACCGACGCCTATATCGGCGTGATGGTGGACGACCTCACCAGCCGCGGCATCACCGAGCCCTATCGCATGTTCACTTCGCGTGCCGAGTTCCGCCTGTCGCTGCGGGCAGACAATGCCGACCAGCGTCTGACGCCAAAGGCAATCGAACTTGGCATTGCCAGCAATGAGCGGGTTGCACGCTTCCGCGCTATTTCCGATCGTCTTGACCAGGCGCGCCAGATAGCAAGATCGATCGAAGTGACGCCGAACGAAGCCCGCAAGCACGGCCTGACTGTGAATATGGATGGCGTACGCCGCTCGGCCTATGACCTGCTTTCCTACCCGGATGTCGGCCTTGAGCAACTGGCTACCATCTGGCCGCAGTTCAACGAATTGGATGGGCGGACAGCGGAGGCACTTGAAATCGAAGCTCGCTACGCTGTCTATCTCGATCGCCAAAAGGCAGATGCCGCGCAGATCCGGCGTGAGGAAGAGCGGTTGATCCCGCAGGATCTAAGCTTCGATTCGGTTCCGGGTCTTTCCAACGAGCTGAAGCAGAAGCTGCGCGACAGGCGGCCGCGTTCGATCGCCGATGCGCAACGCATTGATGGAATGACGCCTGCAGCTCTGGCCATCATCGTCGCGCATGTTCGTCATGCTGAAACCACCTTGCAGCGTAAGGGTGCAGCGTGACCGCAGAGACATTTGAAGAACTCTGTGCCCTGGCCGGTCCTGTTTCACGTGAAACTTATGAGCGGTTGCGAGCCTTCGAAAGCCTGTTCGCAAAGTGGGCGGCACGCATCAACCTGTCCGCACCCTCGACGCTGAACGACATTTGGCGTCGCCATATTCTCGACAGCGCGCAGCTGGCGCGCCTCGAACCTGAGGCCAAGCGGTGGGTCGATCTCGGTTCCGGCGGCGGTTTCCCCGGGCTGGTTCTTGGCTTCCTGCTCATGGAACGCGACGGCGCGAGCATCGATCTGGTCGAAAGCAACCGGAAAAAAACGTCCTTCCTGCAGATGGTTTGCGGCGAATTCCGGCTGCCCGCCCATATTCATGCCAAGCGAATCGAGGACACTTACGAAGTGATTCGAGATGTCGAGGTGGTCACGGCGCGTGCTCTGGCACCCCTGCCCCTGCTTTTGCAGCTCTCGGCACCGTGGCTGACCTCTGGGGCGAAGGCCCTGTTCCATAAAGGACGGGATTACCGGGCCGAGGTCGAAGAAAGCTCTAAACTGTGGTCGTTCGAGCTGGTAGAACATAAGAGCTTGATCGATCCGCAGAGCATTGTTCTGGAAATTTCCAGTCTGCGTCGAGTGTAAATTGCGTTCCGTTGAACAGGATTACAACAGAAGCATGATCATGATGACCAGGCCTCGTATCATCACCGTGGCAAATCAGAAGGGTGGCGTCGGAAAGACCACCACCGCGATTAATCTGGCTACCGCGCTCGCCGCGATCGGCGAACAGGTCCTCATCGTAGACCTTGACCCGCAGGGCAATGCGAGCACCGGGCTCGGCATCGACCGGCGCGACCGCGCGGTTTCGTCCTACGACGTGCTGACCGGCGACATTACGCTCGAAGATGCCGCTGTGGCCACCGCCGTGCCAGGACTTTCGATCGTCCCATCAACGCTGGATCTTCTCGGCGTCGAAATGGAGATCGCCGGTGCACCCGATCGCGTGTTGCGCCTGCGCAATGCCGTGCGCGCTTCTTCCGAGCGGGTTGGCAAATATTCCTATGTGCTGATCGACTGCCCCCCTTCCCTCAATCTGCTGACGCTGAACTCAATGGCTGCCGCGGATTCTGTGCTGGTGCCGCTCCAGTGCGAGTTCTTCGCACTCGAAGGTCTAAGCCAGCTTCTCGAAACGGTCGAGCAGGTGCGCGGCTCGATCAATCCGGACCTGGTCATCCAGGGCATCGTGATGACGATGTATGACGGCCGCAACAACCTCGCCAACCAGGTGGTTGAGGACGTGCGGGCCCATATGGGCGAAAAGGTCTACGACACCATCATTCCGCGCAATGTGCGCGTCTCGGAAGCGCCGTCGCATGGCAAGCCGGCCATCCTCTACGATCTCAAATGCTCTGGCAGCCAGGCCTATCTGCAGCTTGCCTCCGAAGTCATTCGGCAGGAACGCAAGCTCAAGGCGGCATAGATTCGGTTGCGAAACAGTCTGGACGGGATATGAACGAAGATATTTCCAAGAAGCGGCTCGGACGTGGCCTCGCCGCGCTGATCGGCGAAATCGACAAGCCTGCGGTTGCGGCTCAGCCGGTCGTTTCCTCGGACGGACATGTGCCGATCGAGTTAGTCGCACCCAATCCGAAGAACCCGCGCCGTCATTTCGGCGATGCGGAACTGACCGATCTGGCGCAGTCCATTCGCGAGCATGGCGTCGTCCAGCCGGTCGTGGTTCGCCCTACCGCCGGGCAGGCAGGGCGCTACGAGATCATCGCCGGCGAGCGTCGCTGGCGGGCGGCGCAGCGCGCAGGTCTGGCCGAGATCCCGGTCATTGTCCGCGACGTCAACGACCGAACCGCGCTCGAACTGGCTATTATCGAAAACGTCCAGCGCACCGATCTCAACCCGGTCGAAGAAGCGCTCGGTTACCAGCAGCTGATTGATGACCACAACTATACCCAGGCCGACCTTGGCCAGGTGATCGGCAAGAGCCGCAGCTACGTCGCCAACACGCTGCGCCTGTTGAAGCTGCCTGACGTGATCCGCGATATGCTGGTTGATGGCCAGTTGTCGGCCGGCCATGCGCGCGCGCTGGTCACCGCCGCCGATCCGGTTGGGCTTGCCAAGCGCATCGTGGAGGAAGGTCTCTCCGTGCGCCAGGCGGAGATGCTGGCACAGCTGCCGCCGGAAGTGGTGCAGGAAGCCAAGGTTTCCGCTCCGGTGGAGAAGGATGCCGACACGCTGGCGCTGGAAAAGCTGCTTTCCGATGTGACCGGCATGCGGGTCGCCATCGCGCACAAGGCCAAGGGCGGTGAGCTTCGCATCGGCTACAAGACGCTCGAGCAGCTCGACGATCTGTGTCGGCGCCTCAAGGCCTGACATTCAGGTTTTGTTATCCATCTAACTTATTGATTCATATGAATCTTATTCAGGCGGGCGAGCGATCGTCCGCTTGAAGTCTTTTGGGACCAATCTAGCAGTATGGATCGGGAGTTGGCGGGTTCCGACGCTAGATGCGACGGCAGAAGGCCCGCTCCGGATTGGTCAGCGTCGCTGACGCAGTCGGGCGCTTTCGACGGCAATGCCGAGCAACGCCTGCCGGGCGATAGCCGCAGCAAGATCGGGGCGGCGCCGCGTCTGCAATACCGCATCCTGCAGCCGAGCCAGCGCACGAGCCAAGGCAGGACCCGTCCAGCGCTCTACCGCACCCTCCACGATCTTGCGGCGCGAGAAAAAGACCGGCGGGCGGGCGGCGGCAACGATCGCGGCGGCGTTTCGGGTACCGCCGTTCTCCATCGCGCCGCGCATGAGCTGGATTGCCTGGAACTGCCGCATCGCCGCTGCCAGCATCAGGAATGGCTGGGCGCCGGTCTGCGTGTGACGGGTGAAGACGGTGTCGAAGGCCTCGATCTTGCCCTCGAGCACGGCGTCGATGGCGTCGTCGAAGGAAATGCCGGACACGTCGCCGATCATCGCCTTCACGTCCTCGAGGTCGATCTGGCTCTTTCCCATGGCATAGACCACGAGTTTCTGGATTTCGCCGCGCGAGGCGAGCCGGTCGCCGCCGAGATTCTTGCGCAGGGCCTGGCGCGCTTCCATCGTCAGCGACATGCCGGCCTTTTGCATTTCCTCGTCGATCACTTGGTCGATGCTGCGCGCTTCGTCGGCGTAGCAGGGCAGCGCCATGCCCCAGTCGCAGCCTTCGACCACCGTGCGCAGGGCCGCACCCTTTTTCAGGTCGCCGGCCTCGATCAGCACGATGGCGTCGCGCGGGGGTTCCTTGGAAAGCACTTTCACGTCGTCGGCGAGCCCCTTTTGGCCGGCGGCGTTGCGCACCCAGAGCAGGCGGCGGCTCGAAAACATCGGCACGGTATGCGCCTCGTCGAGCAGGCGTCCGCTCTCCTTCTCCACCTCCGAACCTTCGAGGCGCACCACGGTGAAGGGATCGTCCAGCGGCAGCCCGGTCTTTTCGGCGAAGGCACGAGCGCGTTCGGCCACCAGGCCGCGGTCCGGCCCGTAGATCAGGACGATGACGGCCCTGGGATCGGGCCGCGCCAGCCAGGAATCGACTTCGTGCGCTTTCTTCTGTGCCATGGCTCTCGGTTAGCACGCCCGCGCGCGCGGACAAAACGCAAAGCTTCGAGAGCTCGCTTCAGGCGCCGTGCCTGAGCTTCGGCGCAGCCGCCACGAGCGCCCGCCCGGTAGAGGACTGCGGGTTGGCGATCACTTCGGCGGCTTTGCCTGTCTCCACGATCCGGCCCTTGTCCATGATGGCGACGCGATGGGCGATGGCGCGCACCACGCCGAGATCGTGCGAGATGAACAGATATGCGATGTCTTGCGAGCGTTGAAGGTCGAGCAGCAGCTCGAGGATCTGCCCGCGCACGGAAACGTCGAGCGCCGACACCGCCTCGTCCAGCACGATCAGCCGCGGACGCGTGGCAATGGCGCGGGCGATCGCAACGCGCTGGCGCTGGCCGCCAGAAATCTCGTGGATCGCGCGGGTGGCGAGATCGGGCGACAGGCCGACGCGTTGCAGAAGCTGCGCGATCGCCTCCGGCCGCTCCGCGCGCGGCACGATGCCATGGATGCGCAGCGGATCGTCCAGCACCCGCGCGACGGTCGCGCGCGGGTTGAAGGCGGCGCGCGGGTCCTGGAACACCATTTGCAGCCGGGCGCGGACGGCGCGGAGCCGAGCGCCCTTGAGCGCCAGAAGGTCCTCGCTGTCGAAGCAGATTTCGCCACCATCGAGTTCGGTCAGCCGCATCAAAGCGCGCGCGGCGGTGGTCTTGCCGCTGCCTGAGGGGCCGACCAGCGCCAGCGTCTCGCCCGGCGCGACCTCGAAGCTGACATCGTCCAGCGCGGCGACGGCGCGGCCGCGGCTGTCGAAGCGCTTGCGCAGGTTGGTGGCTGCGAGAAGCGGCGCGGTCATGCGACAGCCTCTGGCGCCAGCAGCGACGGCGTGTCGAGCCCCATATGCGCGGCGAGCAGGCTTTTGGTGTAGGCCTCGCGCGGCGCATCGACGATCTGCCCCGCATCGCCTATCTCGACCAGCCGCCCATGGCGGAACACCGCGATCCGGTCGGCGATTTGGCTGGCGAGTGCGATGTCGTGGCTGATGAACAGGAGCGACATGCCGTCCTCGGCCACCAGTTCCTCGAGCAGCCGCACGATCTCGGCCTGCACGATGGTGTCGAGCGCGCTGGTTGCCTCGTCGGCGATCAGTAGGCCCGGCCGTGCCGCAATCGCCTCGGCAATCGCCACGCGCTGGCGCTGACCGCCGGAAAGCTGGTGCGGGAATGCCCTCAGCGCCGAGGCCGGATCGGGCAGGTGCACACGACCGAGCAGCATTTCGGCGTGTTCATAAGCCTCCCGCCAACTCCTGCCGAGATGCGCGCGCGCCACCTCGGCGATCTGCTCGCCGATGGTCAGCACCGGGTTGAGGCTGGAGGACGGGTCCTGGAAGACAAAACCGAGGTCGCGGCCATTGACTGGCCGACGCTCGAGTTCCGGCCAGCGGACGTCGCCGTCGACGCGCGACCCGGGCGGCAGCAGGCCGGCAATGGCGAGCGCCAGTGTACTCTTGCCCGAGCCGCTTTCGCCGATGATGGCCAGCCGCTCGCCGGCCCGGAGCTCGAAGGAGACATCCTTCAGCACCTCGGTCTCGCGGCCGTCGCCGCGATAGCTGACGCCCAGCTTTTCGACAGTGAGACGCACGCTCATGACTGGCGCTTCCTTGCCGCGGAGGCTTCGACAAAACCTTCGCCGGCGAGATAGACGCCGAGCACGGTGAGCACGAGTGCGATACCGGGGATGATCGACAGGAAGGGTGCCGAGCGCAGCACGGCGCGGCCCTCGGCGATCATGCCGCCCCAGGTCACGCGGTTGGGGTCGCCCAGGCCGAGGAAGGATAGTGCTGCTTCGACAAGGATGGCGGCTGCGACGATGATGGACGACAGCGCTAGCACCGGCGGCAGCGCGTTGGGCAGCACCTCGCGGAAGGCGATCTCCAGCGGATGCATGCCGATCACGCGGGCGCTCGCGACATAGTCGCGTTCGCGGATCGACAGCACTTCGGCGCGGGCGACGCGCGCCGGGCCGGTCCAGGCGCCGAGCGCAATCGCGATCACCACCACGGCCAGCGACGGCCCGACGACGCTGACGAAGGCCAGCGCGAGCAGAAAGCCCGGCACGGTCTGGAAGGCATCGGTGATGCGCATCAACACCTCGTCGGTCAGGCCGCCGGCAAAGCCGGCCAAGGTGCCGACGGTCGCGCCGATGGCGATGGAGGTCGCCGCTGCCGCGAGGCCGACGGCAATCGAGGTGCGCGCGCCGTGAAATAGTTCGGCTAGCACGTCGCGGCCGAGCCGGTCGGTGCCGAGCGGCAGCGACCAGTCCTGGAAGGGTGGCAAAAGCGCAGGGCCAGCGATCGAAAGCGGATCGCGGGGGAACAGCAGCGGTGCCGCCAGCGCCATGGCGACAAGTGCAGCGAGGATCAGCGCGCCGGCCACCGCCTCGGGCGTGCGCAGGAAGCGGCGCAACAAACTCATGAGCTCTCCTCGCTTGCGCCGACGCGCGGGTCGAGCACGGCATATAGCATGTCGACCACGAGATTGATGAGGATGACCAGCACGGCGCTGACCAGGATGATGCCGAGCAGCAGCGGCGTGTCGCGTGAGCCGACCGCCTCCTGCGCCAGCCGGCCGAGGCCGGGAATGGAAAACACGCTTTCGATCACCACGCTGCCGCCCAGCATGGCTGCCGATTGCAGGCCAAGAATGGTGACGAGCGGCAAAAGCGCATTGCGGGCGACATGCCGCCAGACGATGCGCCGGCGCGAAATGCCCTTGGCGCGCGCGGCCAGCACAAAATCCATGCGCCAGATTTCGGCCATGCCGGCGCGCATGACGCGCAGATAGAGCGCCAGATAGATGATGCCGAGCGCCGTCACCGGCAGCACCAGATGCTGCGCGATGTCGAGCGCGCGCGAAACGCCGGTCTTCCCCGAGGCGATGGTCTCGATGCCGCTCGAAGGAAACCAGCGTAGCTGCACCGAAAACAGCACGGTCAGGACCAGCCCGAGCCAGAAGCCCGGCACGGCGTAAAGCGCCAGCGGACCGATGGAGAGAAACCTGTCGCGAAAGCTGCCCGGCCGCGCGCCGGCGGCGATGCCGAGCAACGAGCCGACGCCGAAGGAGAGCGCGGTGGCGCTGCCCATCAGAAGCAGCGTGTTGGGCAGCCGTTCCAGGATCACGTCGCGGATCGGCCGCGAGAAGGTGACCGAATAGCCGAGATCTAGATGCGCCAGCGACCAGAAATAGGCCGCGAGCCGCGCCAGCGCCGGCTGGTCGAGCCCCCACGTCTGGCGCAACTCGGCGATCAGCCCGGCGTCGCCGCCGGTCATGCCGACATAGGCGTCGACCGCGTCGCCAGGCGCCGCCTCAAGCAGCAGGAAGGTGCCGATGACGACGATCAGCAGCACCGGAATGGCGCCGATCAGCCGCCGGCGCAGGAGGAGCAAGGCGCGTCTCACGTCTCGTCACATATCCTCGGGAAACGAATTGCCCGATGATGTCATGTTTCGAGATAGGTGTCCGCCCAGTTCGACACCGCCCAGCGCGGATTGTTGGAGACGTTCTTCACCGTGTCGCGGGCGACGGTGATAAAGCTCCATTCGGCCACGTTGATGAGCGGCAGGTCTTCCACCACCTTCTTCTGGAACTCGCGGTAGAGCCCGGTGCGGGCTTCGGCATCGATGGTTTCGGAGGCCTTCTCGATCAGCGCGTCGATCTCTGCGTTCTTGTAGCCGCCCTGGTTGGAGAAGGGCACACCGTCCGGAATGCCGCTCTGCACCAGGATGGTGGTGGAGATGGCCGGATCGCCGCGGAACACCGGCGGCGCGACCGCCAGGTCGAAATCGTGGTCGGTGTAGACCGCCTTCTGATGCGCGGCCGCGTCGTTGTTGACGATCTGGGCGTCGATGCCGATGGCGGCGAGCGCCTGGCGCAGATAGTCGCCGAACTGTTTTGTCTCGTTGAAATAGGGCGCGGGCAGGAGCTTCAGCTTGAAACGGGTGCCGTTGGCGTCGCGCTTGTAGCCGGCCTCGTCGAGCAGCGCATTGGCCTTGGCCGGGTCGAAGGCATAGGCCGGTACGTCCTTGGTATAGAACTGCTTGTCGTTCTGCGGCACCGGCCCGGTCGCGGGCGCGGCATAGCCGAGGAAGACCGTCTTGACGACAAAGTCCTTGTCGATGGCATGCGCGATGGCCTGGCGCACCTTGAGGTCGGCCAGCTCCTTGCGGCGGTGGTTGATCTCGACCACCAGCTGGTAGGTGAGACCCTCATAGCCTTTTGTCACCACCTCGATGCCCGGCACCTTGGAGATGCGAGCCAAGTCGGCCAGCGGCACGGCCGAGAAGGCGGCAAGGTGGATTTCCTCCGCCTCCAGCGCGCCGGCGGCCGCTGCGCGGTCGGGCAGCACGCGATAGACGATCTCGTCGAGATGTGGCTCGCCCTCGCCCCAATATTTGTCGTTGCGCTCCAGCCGGTAATATTCGCCGGCCTTGTGCTCGGCGAGCTTGAACGGCCCGGTGCCGACGAGTGCGGTGTTAGCCGGGTTTTCGGCGATGTCGCTGCCTTCGTAGATGTGCTTGGCGACAACGCTGGTGAGCGCCGGCAGCGCATTGCGGATGAGCTGGAAGGGCGTGGGCTTGGAGAAGCGGAACACGGCGGTGTGCGCGTCAGGCGTGTCGACTGCCTCAAGATCCTTGAACACGACGCGGCCGAGATTCTGCAGCGGTTTCCACACCTGCAGTGCTGAGAAGGCGACGTCGGCCGAAGTGAAGGGCTTGCCGTCATGCCAGGTCACGTTCTCGCGCAGCTTGAAGGTGACGCTACGCCCGTCTTCCGAGCCTTCCCAGCTGACCGCCAGGCGCGGCTCCAGCCCGTCCTTGCTGTCAAAGGAAGCTTCGGCCAGCGGCTCGATCACCTTGCTGGCGATGAAGAACACGCCGTTGGAGGCGACGATCGCCGGGTTGAGATTGCGCGGCTCCGAATCCGACGCCACGATCAGCCGTCCGCCCTTGGTCGGCGTCTGCGCCCACAGCGTGCCCGGCAGGGCGGTCGAGGCAAGCAAGAAGGCAGAACCGGCCAGAACGCCGCGCCGGGAAATCCTGAAATCTGACATCACATGCTCCATTGAGGTTGACGTCCGCCCCCTCTCCAGGGCCGGCATTCGACGTGCTGATGACCGAAATTGTCGACGAGACTAATCGAATATCGCGATTATCGATATGGCCGGGCATTAAGCCAGCGACGGAATTGCCACGATCCATCGGCGGATGAGAAATTCCGTTCCGGGCGGGCTCGTTACAGGAGCAGGTTCGTTCGGCGGAGGCTGCCTCAGGCAGTTGCCTGCAAGAAGGCCTCCACTGTGTCGGCCTCCACACCCGCCTCGCGGGCGATGCGTCGCGCCAGCTCGGCCGCCGCCGGCCGCGGCGTGCCGGTGGGGCGGTCGAGCCAATAAGCCACCGGGTTCAAGACCTCGCCCTGGTCGACCCGGACGATCCGGCCGCTGGCAAGCTGGTTCACCGTCAGCGGCGGCCGCGCCAGCGCGATGCCGAGCCCATAGGCCGCCGCATCGAGCACCAGGTTGTAGTCTTCAAAGCGCCGATCCTGCGCGCGCGGACGATAGTCGATCCCCTGGGCGCCGAACCAGGCGCGCCAGCCAGATGCGTCGGAATCGTGGATCAACGGAAATTCCAGCAGCCGCTCCGTCGCCCCTTGCCCGATGTCCTTCGCCAGCTGCGGCGAAGCGATGGGAAAGCACCATTCCTCGAAAAGCTGCAGCGAGACGCGGCCTGGGATGCGCCCTCGCCCGCAACGCACCGACAGGTCCATGCCTTCCTCGGCGAGGTCGACCTGATGGTTGTCCACGTCGAGCACGATGCGCAGCTGGGTCGAGCCTTGTTCCAGTGCCGACAGCCGCGGCATCAGCCAGAGGCTGGCGATGGACGGGATGGAGGTCAGCCGCACCACGGCCGCGCCGCGCGGCTCGCTCCAGCGCTCGGTGGTGTTGGCGATCAGCGCAAAGGCTTCGGATGTGCGCAGGTAGAGGCGCTGGCCCTCCGGCGTCAGCGACACGCCGCGCGCGCCGCGCTCGAAAAGGCGCGAGCCGAGCCAGTTTTCCAGCTTGGCGATCTGCCGGCTGATCGCGCCATGGGTGAGGTTCAGCTTGTCGGCGGCGGCGGAAAAGCTGCCCGTGCGCGCCGCGGCCTCGAAAGCGCGCAGTGTCTCAAGCGGCAGGATTGGGTTCGAGCTGTGATCCATACTCACAGCAGAACGCCGATTTATTCGATTGTCAATCAGCTCGCGTGGCGCTTTTTATGACGCGTATCAGACGAGGCCGTATCATGAGCATCAACACAGCAGTTTCAGAGAGCAGCCGTCCCGCTGGCGCCGTCACCGCCGCGGCCGTGGCGATCACGGTCCTTTCCTGGGCTTCCGCCTTTCCGGCCATCCGCGCGGGGCTTGCCGCCTTCGGTCCGCTGGAGCTCGGCGCGATGCGTTTCGGCATCGCTGCGGTGCCGGCCGCGATCTTCCTGCTCGTCACGCGCCCGCCTTTGCCGCGCGTCAAGGAGGCCTGGCGTTTCGTCTGCGGCGGCGTGCTCTTCGTTGCGCTCTACACCGTGCTGCTCAACATCGGCGAGCAGACCGTCTCGGCCGGCGCCGCCAGCTTCATCATCAATGTCAGCCCGATCCTCACCGCCATTCTAGCGACGGTCACGCTTGGCGAGCGCTTTTCTGGCGCAGCTTGGGTCGGCACTTTCCTGTCCTTTGCCGGCGTGGGCATCATTGCTCTGGGCGAAGGCCAGGGTTTCGAGATCAACCAGGGCGCCCTCTTCATCCTTGGCGGGGCGCTCTGCACTACCATCAACACGGTCGTGCAAAAGCCGCTGTTTGCGCGCCACAGCCCCCTCACCGTCGCCGCCTGGAACATGGTGATCGGCGGGATCTGCCTGGCGCCGGCCCTGCCCAGCGCACTTGCCCAGGCATCGACTGCGAACACTCAGGCGCTGGGCGCCGCGATCTATCTCGGCATTGTGCCGAGCCTGATCGCCTATGCCAGCTGGGCGGTGGCGCTGTCGCGCCTGCCCGCCTCGCGCGCCTCGAACTTTCTGTACTGCGTGCCGCCGGTCGCGACCCTCATCGGCTTTGTGTGGCTCGGCGAGGTGCCGGGACTGCTCGGCCTCATCGGCGGGGTGCTGGCTCTGGGCGGCGTAGTTATCGTCAATCTGCGTCGGCGTTAGGTACCCGCGTCCGTCGGCCGGTCAGTCCGATCGGCCGACATAATCGCCGCTGACCCAAATGCGCTTGATATTGGCGCGCATGGCGTTCAGCACGATTTTCTGGAACACGTCTTCCGGGCTGTCCAGCTCCGGCCATGTCCGGATGTTGGAGCCCGGAGCGTCCTGGTCGATCAGCAGGGCGTCGAACTGATGGCCCGGCTCGAACTTGCCGACCTTCAGGCCCAGCGCCTCCCCGCCGCCGGCCGTGGCCAGCCAGAACGCCTCGGCCACCGTAATCTGCGAATGAGCGACGCCGCGGTCGGCAGGCGACAGCGCCGGGTCTACCCCACCCTGCCGCGCCCGCGCGGCCATCAGTGTGTGCCGGCAGCCGTCGAGGATCGACGGGCTGTGCCCGCCGGAAATATCGCTGCCGAGGCCGACGCGGACATTGCGGTCGAGCGCCGCGCGCAGCGGGAACACCGCATTGGCGAAATAGATGTTGGACAGCGGGCAATGCGCCACCGCGGCCCCCCGCTCGCGGATCAGGTCCAGATCGCCATCGGTGACGAAGTTGGAGTGGGCAAGGATCGTGTGCTCCCGGAGCAGGCCGAAATCGGCAAGCACTTCCGTATCGGTCTTGCCGAAGCGGGCTTTGACAAAATCCTTTTCCCAATCGCTCTCCGAACAATGGGTCTGGATGAGGCAGCCCGTCTCCGCGGCGAGCTTGCCCAGCCCTTGCAGAAGCTCATCCGTGCAGCTCGGGATGAAACGCGGGGTAATGACCGGCCGCACGAGCGGATCGTTCGCCGGTGAAAGCTCCCTGACGGCGTCGATGAAGCGGCGCATTTCGTCCAGCGCCGTGGCCGCGTCCTTGTCGCGATAAAAATCCGGGCACTGGTCGGGGTCGTCCATGGCGACCTTGCCGACAAAGGCCCGTTGCCCCTTTTCGAGGCATGTCTGGGCGAGCGCCAGCGAGGCCTCCATGTGGATGGTGGCAAAATACACCGCCGTGGTGGTGCCGTTCGCCAGAAGCCCCGCGACCAGATCCGCATATATCTCGCGGGCGAAGCCGAGGTCGGAATAACGGGCCTCAAGTGGAAAAGTGTATTTCTGCAGCCAGACTTCGAGCGGAACGTCCAGCGCCTTCCCTAGCTGCGGCCATTGCGGCGCATGGATGTGCAGGTCCACCAGCCCGGGCAGGAGAACCTGGTTTGCCGGCAGCTCCAGAAGCCTGCCCTCAGCCTCCGCGCGCGTCTTTGCCTCCGCAAAGTCAGGGTTTTGGGGGCTGATGATTTCCGCGATGCGCCCGGCGCCATCGACCGAGATCAGCACGCCTTCCAGAATTTCGAGCTTGCCGCGCACCGGCGTATGAAACGCGGTTCCGCAAATCATTCTGTTTCGCACTTCGCTAGACCCTCCGGTGAAAGCCGCATTCCAACGTTCTTCGACGTCCATCTTTCATGCCACGATTGATTTGGAAATGGTGAGAGTCTTTCCATCGGAAATCGTCATCGCCTGATGATCAGCGACGATTTTGCCGATGGCCGAGGTCGGCCACAGGAACCGATGTGAGTGACCACCGACGCCGCCTAGATGCTCGAGACGCAAGGCTTTCCCGCCGCTTGATCGCACCGGCAAAACCGTCGAAGGTGTCGGTTGTAACCCGAAGTTCCCCGCACCGAGGCTGGCCCGATTTGACCAAGGATTCCCAACATCCCTTCTTCCGGCCGCTGTGGCGGCGTATCGCGCTGGTGGTCGTCTGCCTTGCATGGGCCGCCCTCGAATTCGTCACCGGCGCGCCGAGTTGGGGCGTCATCGCTCTCTGCTTCGCCGGCTACGCGGTGTGGCAGTTCTTGTTGGTGTATTCGCCACCGGCGGGACCCGGCAAGGAGGAGTGACTTTGTCGAACTGCTGAAGGCCGAAAAGGGCGCCGGCTCGCCTCACTTTCAGGCCTGATCCGGCAAAGCGGGCTTCAGCGCAGACTTCGAGGCCCGCTGTCAGGCATTGCCTGCCCGGCGGGCGGCTCGGGTTGCACTTGCGTCAGCCGCACGACGACATCGACCCTGGTGATCTCGTAACCCTCCGGCGGAGTGGGCAATCGCTCCACCGCGATCCCGCCGGGCGCAACGTCGAGCACCAGCCCCTCCGCCTCGATGTAGAAATGATGATGGTTGCCGGTGTCGGTGTCGAAATGGGCCCGCTCGTCGTCGACGCTGATCCGGCGAATAAGCCCTGCTTCGCTGAAATGGCCGAGCGTGTTGTAGATGGTCGCGAGCGACAGCATCTCGCCGGCGAAGTTCGCTTCCTGGAGCAGGTCGTCCGCCGTCACATGGCGATGCGCGGAGCCAAACAGCAGCCGGCCGATCGCGACGCGCTGCCGGGTGGGGCGCAACCCGGCGTCTTTCAGTCTCTGCTCGACCTCGGGCTCTGATGCGCGGGGCAACGCGCGTTCGGCTAGCAATCGTTTTCGGGTTTCTTCGGGAACGAGAAGCATTGGATCATCCGATGGGGTGACAGGCGATTGTTGTGGAACAGCCTTCAGGCCTGCCCGGTCCGGGATCGGCAGCGCTGGAACTGGCCGCACCTTGTTTCATCGGATTTTGGTCCTCTTCCCTGCGAACGATTTGCAGCTGAGGATATGAGAGCTGGGGTTTCCGTCAAGTCTTTTTGCAAACGAATTGCAATTGCAATCTTTAGCTAGGTGCCTTACAGCCGCAGTTGAGAAGCAATCGCAAGAAGGAGAAAAATGTGTTCGACAAGCTCAGGCGCTCGGTTCTCGCCGGCATGGTAGGAAGCGCCCTTGCCGCCGTCCTCATGGCTGCACCGGCAACGGCTCAGGAAAAATTCAAGGCGGTGACGACCTTCACCGTCATTGCCGACATGGCGCAGAACGTGGCCGGCGATGCCGCGATCGTGGAATCGATCACCAAGCCCGATGCTGAGATCCACAACTACCAGCCCACTCCGGGCGACATCCAGAAGGCGCAGGGCGCGCAGCTCGTCCTGTGGAACGGCCTCAACCTCGAACTCTGGTTCGAAAAGTTCTTCCAGAACCTGAAGGATGTTCCGAGTGCCGTCGTCTCCGAAGGCGTCGAGCCCATGGGCATTGTCGAGGGCCCCTACACCGGCAAGCCCAACCCGCATGCGTGGATGTCGCCGTCGGCGGCGCTGATCTATGTCGACAACATCCGCGACGCCTTCGTGAAGTACGATCCGGCCAATGCCGCGACCTACAAGGCCAATGCCGAAGCCTACAAGGCCAAGATCAACGCGGCAATCGATCCGATCCGGGCCGAGCTTTCCGCCATCCCCGAGGACAAGCGCTGGCTGGTTTCGAGCGAAGGCGCCTTCAGCTATCTGGCCCGCGATTTCGAGCTGAAGGAGCTCTATCTGTGGCCGATCAACGCCGACCAGCAGGGCACGCCGCAGCAGGTGCGCAAGGTGATCGACGCGGTGAGGAAGAACGCCATCACCGTCGTCTTCTCGGAAAGCACGATCTCCGACAAGCCCGCCAGGCAAGTGGCGCGTGAGACCGGCGCGAAATATGGCGGCGTGCTCTATGTCGATTCGCTTACCGAAGCCGACGGCCCGGTGCCCACCTATATCGACCTTCTGCGCGTGACCTCCGGCACGATTGCCAAGGGGCTCACGCAATGAATGTGCGTGCAGCCACCTTCAGCCCCGCATCGAAAGATGCGGGGCTAGGCCTCGCGGTAAGGAACGCGACGGTCACCTACCGCAACGGCCACACGGCGCTGCGCGACGCCAGCTTCGCGATCCCCACCGGCACTATCGCCGCGCTGGTCGGCGTCAACGGCTCGGGCAAGTCGACGTTGTTCAAGGCCATCATGGGTTTTGTCCGGCTGGCACATGGGGAAATCTCCATCCTCGGCCAGCCGGTGGGCCGGGCGCTGAAGCAGAACCTCGTCGCTTACGTGCCGCAGAGCGAGGACGTCGACTGGAATTTCCCCGTTCTGGTCGAGGACGTGGTGATGATGGGGCGCTACGGCCATATGGGCATGATGCGCATTCCCCGCCGTGCCGACCATGAGGCGGTGTCGGCCGCGCTTGCCCGCGTCAACATGAGCGACTTCCGCAAGCGCCAGATCGGCGAGCTGTCGGGTGGGCAGAAGAAGCGCGTCTTCCTCGCGCGCGCGCTGGCCCAGGACGGGCGCGTCATCCTGCTCGACGAGCCCTTCACCGGCGTCGACGTCAAGACCGAAGACGCCATCATCAAGCTCTTGCGCTCGCTGCGCGACGAGGGCCGCGTGATGCTCGTCTCCACGCACAATCTCGGCTCGGTGCCGGAATTCTGCGACCGCACCGTGCTGCTCAACCGCACCGTGCTCGCCCATGGTCTGACCGAGGAGATTTTCACCCAGGCCAATCTCGAACGGACCTTCGGCGGCGTGCTGCGCCATTTCGTGCTGAACGAGGCGGACAGGTCTCAGTCCGTCGGCGTGATCACCGACGACGAGCGCCCGCTGGTTCTGCGCGGCGACAGGCCGGTTGCGCAAGTGTCCGGCCCGAATGGAGGCCAGGGGTGATGTCCGTCATGCTTGAGCCGTTCGGCTACGGCTACATGGTGAATGCCATGTGGGTTTCGGCGTTGGTCGGGGGCGTCTGCGCCTTCCTGTCGGCCTATCTGATGCTGAAGGGCTGGTCGCTGATTGGCGACGCGCTTTCGCACGCAATCGTGCCGGGGGTGGCCGGCGCCTACATGCTGGGCCTGCCCTTCTCCATCGGCGCCTTCTTCTCGGGCGGCATGGCCGCGGCGGCGATGCTCTTCCTCAACCAGCGCACCAAGCTCAAGGAAGACGCCATCATCGGCCTGATCTTCTCGTCCTTCTTCGGGCTTGGCCTGTTCATGGTGTCGCTGTCGCCCACCTCGGTGAACATCCAGACCATCGTGCTCGGCAACATCCTGGCGATCACGCCGGAGGATACGCTCCAGCTTGCCGTCATCGGCTTCGCGTCGCTGGCCATCCTGCTGGTCAAATGGAAGGACCTCATGGTCACCTTCTTCGACGAGAGCCATGCGCGCTCGATCGGCCTCAACCCGCCGCTGCTGAAAATCATGTTCTTCACGCTGCTCTCCGCCTCCACCGTGGCGGCGCTGCAGACGGTCGGCGCGTTCCTGGTCATCTGCATGGTGGTGACGCCGGGCGCCACCGCCTATCTGCTGACCGACCGCTTTCCGCGCCTGCTCGCCATCGCCGTCGTCATCGGGGCGGTCACCAGCTTCGTCGGCGCCTATGTCAGCTATTTCCTCGACGGGGCGACCGGCGGCGTCATCGTGGTGCTGCAGACGGCGATCTTCCTTGTCGTCTTCTTCCTCGCGCCCAAGCACGGCATGCTCGCCGCCCGACGGCGCGCGGCACAAGCCCTGGAGGCCGGCCTATGAGCTTCACCGACGCGCTGCTCACGCCGTTCCAGTTCGGCTTCATGGTCAATGCGCTGATCATCTCGGTGCTGGTGGCCGTGCCCGCCGCACTCCTGTCCTGCTTCCTCGTCCTCAAGGGCTGGTCGCTGATGGGAGACGCGATCAGCCACGCCATCCTGCCCGGCGTGGTGCTGGCCTATATCGTCAACCTGCCGCTGGCGCTCGGCGCCTTCGCCGCCGGCATGGCCTGCGCGCTCGCCACGGGCTTTCTCAAGGAAAACAGCCGCATCAAGCAGGACACCGTCATGGGCGTGGTGTTTTCCGGCATGTTCGGGCTTGGCATGGTGCTCTACGTCAAGATCGAGACGGACGTGCATCTCGACCACATCCTGTTCGGCGACATGCTGGGCGTGAGCTGGGGCGATATCGTCGAGACCGGCGTCATCGCCGCACTCGTGGTCGGCATTCTCCTCGTCAAATGGCGCGACCTGTTGCTGCACGCCTTCGATCCGGCGCAGGCACGGGCCATCGGCCTGCCGGTGCGGCTGCTGCACTATGGTCTGTTGTCGATCCTGTCGCTCACCATCGTTGGGGCTCTCAAGGCCGTCGGCATCATTCTGGCCATCGCCATGCTGATCGCCCCTGGCGCAATCGCCTTCCTGCTGTCCAGGACCTTCAGCGGGATGCTGATGCTTTCGGTGGTTGTCGCTGTGCTGGCGTCCTTCTTCGGCGTCTATCTGTCGTTCTTCATCGACAGTGCCCCTGCGCCGACCATCGTGGTGCTGCTGACGGTGGTCTTCATCGCCGCTTTCGTCCGTGCGACGCGCAAGGCGGCTCGGATCGAAGTGCGCGAGGCCACCTGAAACAGAGCGGGGACGGCAATGCCGTCCCCGATTACTTTGGGTCGTGTGAAAGAAGCCGTTCAGTGCCGCAGGCCGGGGGCTTCCTGACCCGTGCGCTCGACATATTCCGTATAGCCGCCGCCATAGGTGTGGATGCCGTCGGGCGTCAGTTCCAGCACGCGATTTGAAAGTGCTGCCAGGAAATGGCGGTCGTGCGAGACGAAGAGCATCGTGCCCTCGTAGCGCGACAGCGCTTCGATCAGCATTTCCTTGGTGGCGATGTCGAGGTGGTTGGTCGGCTCGTCCAGCACCAGGAGGTTGGGCGGATCGAACAGCATGATCGCCATGACGAGGCGCGCCTTCTCGCCGCCCGAAAGCACCCGGCACTTCTTCTCCATCTCGTCGCCGGAGAAGCCGAAGCAGCCGGCAAGCGCGCGCAGCGGCGCCTGCCCTGCCTGCGGGAAACTGTGTTCCAGCTGCTCGAACACGGTCAAGTCGCCGTCCAGCAGGTCCATGGCGTGCTGGGCGAAATAGCCCATCTTGACGCTGGGGCCGCGCGTCACCGTTCCCTGATCCGGCTCGGAGGTTCCCGCGGCCAGCTTCAAAAGCGTGGACTTGCCCGCCCCGTTGATGCCCATGATGCACCAGCGTTCCTTGCGGCGGACCTGAAAGTCCAGCCCCTCATAGATGACCTTGCTGCCATAGCGCTTGTGCACATCCTTGAGCGTGACAACGTCCTCGCCCGAGCGCGGCGCCGGCTGGAACTCGAAGCTCACGGTCTGGCGGCGCTTGGGTGGCTCGACGCGGTCGATCTTCTCCAGCTTCTTCACGCGGCTTTGCACCTGCGAGGCATGCGAAGCGCGCGCCTTGAAGCGCTCGATGAACTTGATCTCCTTGGCGAGCATGGCCTGCTGGCGCTCGAACTGCGCCTGCTGCTGCTTGTCGGCAAGCTGGCGCTGCTGCTCGTAGAACTCATAGTCGCCGGAATAGCTGGTCAGCGAGCCGCCATCGATCTCGATGATCTTGTTGACGATGCGGTTCATGAAGGCGCGGTCGTGCGAGGTCATCAAAAGCGCGCCGTCATAGCCCTTCAGGAATTCCTCCAGCCAGATCAGGCTTTCGATGTCGAGATGGTTCGAGGGCTCGTCGAGCAGCATCACGTCGGGCCGCATCAGCAGGATGCGGGCGAGCGCCACGCGCATCTTCCAGCCGCCCGAAAGGTCGCCGACATCGCCGTCCATCATCTCCTGGCTGAAGCCGAGCCCGTCCAGCACCTCGCGGGCGCGGCCGTCGAGCGAATAGCCGTCCAGCTCCTCGTAGCGGGCCTGCACCTCGCCATAGCGTTCGATAACCGCGTCAAGTTCGTCGGCGCGGTCGGGGTCGACCATGGCAGATTCGAGCTCACGCAGCTCGGCGGCCACCTCGCTTACCGGGCCCGCACCTTCCATCACTTCGGCAACCGCGCTGCGGCCGGCCATCTCGCCGACGTCCTGGTTGAAATAGCCGATGGTGATGCCGCGCTCGGTCGAAACCTGGCCCTCGTCGGGCAGTTCCTCGCCATTGATCATGCGGAACAGCGTCGTCTTGCCCGCGCCGTTGGGGCCGACCAGGCCGATCTTCTCCTGCTTCTGCAGGGTCGCGGAGGCCTCGATGAACAGAAGCCGGTGGCTGCTTTGCTTGCTGACGTTTTCGATGCGAATCATGATTTCAGACGCTGTGGAGGTGGACGTGCGGGCACCGGCGACGAGCGCCGGAGCCGGACAAGTTTCCGATGATGCCGGAAATGAAAACGGCGGGCCAAAAACCCGCCGTCTGCAATTCCAGCCGAAGCCGAGAGATTACTCGGCCGAGGGTTCCTGAGCGGCGGCCAGGGCAGCAGCAGCGGCTTCCTGGGCAGCCTTGATCGCGGCAGCGCGTTCCTGCGCCTTCTTGCCCGGCTCGCCCTTGGTCGGGTTGCTGCGGGCTTCGCGCGTGGCAAGGCCAGCGTCGGCCAGGAAGCGGGCAACGCGGTCGGTCGGCAGGGCGCCGTTGGACAGCCAGTGCTTGGCGCGGTCGGCGTCGAGCTTCACGCGCTCGCCGTCCTTGGGCAGCATCGGGTTCCAGGCGCCGATCGTCTCGATGAAACGGCCGTCGCGCGGGCTGCGCACGTCGGCGATGACGATGTGGTAGTAGGGGCGCTTCTTGGAGCCCGCACGGGCCAGACGGATCTTCAACGACATTTTGTTCTCCTAGGGTTCGTTCTGTTCAGCTGGTCTGTTGGCCGCCGCTCGATGCGGCGGAATTCTCGGTGCCGTTCGACGAAGCAGCGATCGCTTCGTGATGGCGGATCACTTCGCGGATGATGAAGTTCAAAAACTTTTCCGCGAAATCGGGGTCGAGCTGCGCCTCGTCGGCAAGTCGGCGCAGGCGTGCGATCTGGGTCTGCTCACGCGCCGGGTCTGCCGGCGGCAGGCCGTGGGTGGCCTTCAGCACGCCCACCGCCTGGGTGCAGCGGAAGCGCTCGGCCAGCATATGGACCAGCGCTGCATCGATATTGTCGATCGAGGCGCGATACTGGGAAAGCAGGTTTTTCACGTCGGCTTCGTTCATCGCAGCATTCACTTCTTCTTGCCCAGGCCCGGAAGTCCGCCGCCAAGGCCGGGCAGCTTCATGCCGCCGGGCAGGCCTGGAAGCCCGCCGCCATTGCCGAGACCGGGAAGACCGCCCGGCAGGCCTTTGCCGAGGCCGGCGGCCTCTGCCTGCTTCTTAAGCGCTTCGAGCTGCTTGGGGTCCATCTTGGAGAGGTCGGGCATCCCGCCCATCCCACCAGCGAGACCGCCAAGGCCCATCTTCTGCGCCATGCCGCCCATCAGGCCGCGCATCAAGCCGCCGCCTTTGCCCTTGCCGCCCATGGCCTTCATCATGTCGGCCATCTGGCGATGCATTTTCAAGAGCTTGTTGATCTCGGCCGCGTCGGTGCCGGAGCCGGCGGCGATACGCTTCTTGCGGCTGTGCTTGAGCATGTCCGGGTTGGCGCGCTCGGCCTTGGTCATCGAGGAGATGATGGCGAGCTGGCGTCCGAACATCTTGTCGTCGAAGCCGGCGGCGGCGATCTGGTCCTTCATCTTGCCCATGCCGGGCATCATTCCCATGATGCCGCCCATGCCGCCCATCTTTTGCATCTGGCCGAGCTGGTCGGCGAGGTCGTTCAGGTCGAATTTGCCCGACTGCATCTTCTTGGCCATCGCCGCGGCCTTTTCCGCGTCGATGGTTTCGGCGGCCTTCTCGACGAGGCTGACGATGTCGCCCATGCCGAGGATGCGGTCGGCGATGCGCTTGGGATAAAACTCCTCCAGCCCGTCCATCTTCTCGCCGGTGCCGATGAGCTTGATCGGCTTGCCGGTGACGGCGCGCATGGAAAGGGCCGCACCGCCGCGGCCGTCGCCGTCCATGCGGGTCAGCACCAGGCCGCTGATGCCGACGCGCTCGTCAAAGTTCTTAGCGAGGTTGACGGCGTCCTGACCGGTGAGGCTGTCGGCGACGAGCAGGATTTCGTGCGGGTTCGAGGCCTTCTTGATGTCGGCCATCTCGACCATCAGCGGCTCGTCGATATGCGTACGGCCGGCGGTATCGAGGATGACGACGTCATGGCCGCCAAGCTTGGCAGCCTGCACGGCGCGCTTGGCGATGTCGACCGGCGTCTGGCCGGCGATGATGGGGAGCGTGGCGACCTTGGTCTGCTCGCCGAGTTGGCGCAGCTGCTCCTGCGCGGCCGGGCGGCGCGTGTCGAGCGAGGCCATGAGCACTTTCTTGCCCTGGCGCTCGGTCAGCCGCTTCGCGATCTTGGCGGTGGTAGTGGTCTTGCCCGAGCCCTGCAGGCCGACCATCATGACCACGACCGGGGCGGGCGCGTTGAGATCTATGGCGACGCCCTCGGCGCCCAGCATCTCGATCAGCTCGTCATGGACGATCTTGACGACCATCTGGCCGGGTTTGATCGACTTCAGCACGGTCGCGCCGACGGCCTTCTCGCGCACGCGGTCGACGAAGGAACGAACGACCTCCAGCGCCACGTCGGCCTCGATGAGGGCACGGCGCACCTCGCGCAGGGCAGCCGAAACGTCGGCTTCCGACAGCGCGCCACGGCCGGTCAGGCCGTTGAGAATGGAGCCAAGTCGCTCTTGCAGCGAATCGAACATCGTTCTTCCTTCTGTCTCTGACTGGTTTCCCCGCCAGAGGTAATGGTTCCGCGGCCAAGAGCCAAGCATTCGAGCAATGCCCAAAGCCGTATGGCACCCGGGGGCGCATCGCGCTGCCGGGTGTTGACCTCCGGGATCGTCTATACCGCTATGGGTCCCGGTCGGCTGCTCGGAGTGATCTACTCGTCGCGGAATTGCCGGCGTGTAGATAGGAAAACGAGGGCAGAGTCAAGGCAAACCACGGATTTCGCGGCTTGGGAAACGAGAAAACCGGCGCTTCAGAGCATGATCCCGAAAAGTTGCAGACTTTTCGGACAAGATCCATGCTTCAATAAATCGCCGGTTTTGAAGCGAGCAGCGCGCCGGGTCAGGCGCGCTGCGGGTACAGGATAGCGATCAGGCCGCCTTCTTCTTCGGCGTGATCAGGCCGCGCGCGACCAGAAGCTCGGCGATCTGCACGGCATTCAGCGCCGCACCCTTGCGCAGGTTGTCGGAGACGACCCACATGGCAAGGCCGTTCTCGACGGTCGCGTCCTCGCGGATGCGCGAGATGTAGGTGGCATCTTCGCCGGCGGCGTCGATCGGGGTGATGTAGCCGCCGTTCTCATGCTTGTCGACGACCAGGCAGCCCGGCGCCTCGCGCAGGATGTCGCGCGCCTCGTCCGGCGTGATCGGGTTTTCGAACTCGACGTTGACGGCTTCCGAGTGGCCGATGAACACCGGCACGCGAACGGCGGTGGCGGTCAGCTTGATCTTGGGGTCGAGCATCTTCTTGGTCTCGGCCATCATCTTCCACTCTTCCTTCGTGTAGCCGTCTTCCATGAACACGTCGATGTGCGGGATGACGTTGAAGGCGATGCGCTTGGTGAACTTCTTGGCCTCGACCGGATCGGCGACGAAGACGGCGCGGGTCTGGGTGAAGAGCTCGTCCATGCCTTCCTTGCCGGCGCCCGAGACGGACTGGTAGGTGGAGACCACGACGCGCTTGATCTTGGCCTTGTCGTGCAGCGGCTTCAGCGCGACGACGAGCTGGGCGGTCGAGCAGTTCGGGTTGGCGATGATGTTCTTCTTGGAGAAGCCGGCAATCGCATCCGGGTTTACTTCCGGCACGATCAGCGGCACTTCGGCGTCGTAGCGCCAGGCCGAGGAGTTGTCGATGACGACGCAGCCCTGCTTGCCGATCTTGGGCGACCATTCCTTGGAGACGTTGCCGCCGGCCGACATCAGGCAGATGTCGGTGTCGGAGAAGTCATAGGTGTCGAGCGCCTTCACCTTCAGCGTCTTGTCGCCATAGGACACTTCGGTGCCCTGGCTGCGGCGGGAGGCCAGCGGCACCACCTCATCGGCGGGAAAGCCGCGTTCCTCGAGGATATTGAGCATTTCCCGGCCCACATTGCCCGTGGCGCCAGCGATCGCTACCTTGAAACCCATCTTGAGATTACTCCTGTCCCTCTCCGCTCGCTTCTTGGAGAAAGCCCGCCGGCCGTTGCGGGCTCTTCACCCCCGGGCCAGACCCGGGAGAGGGTGAGCAGGCCAAGGGAAATCAGACCGTAGTGGTCGTTTTTTTGGCCGTAGTTTTGGTCGAAAGCAGGGATGCGTCTCCGCGCCCGGCCCGATGGTTCGCATCATGGCCGGGGAAATCGAATGCGAAGAAAGCCGAAAAATGGCCGCGCATCGGAGGGTTCCCTGTTCGCCGCTGCTTTTACGCACTTTGCGTAAATAGTCAATCGAGCGCGAAGAGCAATGAAGCGCCGTCAGCGTTCTTCTTCGCCAGCAAGCGCTGCAAGCGCATCGCTGCCGAAACGGAGGAAGATCTTCTGGTCGTGGCGCTCGGCGCCGAGACGATCGTAGAAGCGCAATGCGCCCTCGTTCCAGTTCTCGGTGGTGAGGTCGATCCGGCCGATGCCCCCGGCAAGGCAATGCTGGGCAAGGAAACGGATCAGCGCCTGTCCTGTCCCGCTGTTGCGGGCGCCGTTGCGCACGAACAGGTCCTTCAGGAACAGCAGCCTTTCGAGATCGACGCCCGGATGCGCGATCGCGACCGAGGCAAGGCCGGCGACCTCTCCGCCGGCATGGGCCAGTGCGAAATGCGGATAGGCGGGGCTTTCGCTGGCCAGCCAGCCCCGCGCCTTTGCCAGAGCCACCTCGAAGGGAAGCTCCGGCTGCCGGTAATGAACGGCCATTTCGCAGAGAACGACCGCGAGGTCCGGGGCGTCGTCAAGCGTTGCCCAGCGGACCTCGATCTCCATGTCACGCCGCCAGCGACAGGAACTTTGCGACGATGGCATCGCCCATCTGGGTGGTGCTGACCTCGGTCTTGCCTTCGGACATGATGTCCTTTGTGCGCAGGCCGTCGTCCAGCACGGCGGCAATCGCCGCCTCGAGGCGGTCGGCCTCGGCCACCATGTTGAAGGAATAGCGCAGGCACATGGCAAAGGACGCGATCATGGCGATCGGGTTGGCAATGCCCTTGCCCGCGATGTCCGGAGCCGAACCGTGCACCGGCTCATAGAGCGCCTTGCGCTTGCCGGTCGTGGCATCCGGCGCGCCGAGCGAGGCGGAGGGCAGCATGCCGAGCGAGCCGGTGAGCATGGCGGCAACGTCCGACAGCATGTCGCCGAACAGGTTGTCGGTGAGGATGACGTCGAACTGCTTGGGCCAGCGCACCAGCTGCATGCCGCCGGCGTCGGCCAGCATGTGCTCGAGCTGGACGTCGGCATACTTGGCCTTGTGGGTCTGGGTGACCACTTCCTTCCACAACACGCCCGACTTCATCACATTGTGCTTTTCCATCGAGGTGACCTTGTTGCCGCGCGTGCGCGCCAGCTCGAAGGCCACACCTGTGATGCGCTCGATCTCGTAGGTGTCGTAGACCTGCGTGTCGATGCCGCGCTTCTGGCCGTTGCCGAGATCGATGATCTCCTTGGGCTCGCCGAAATAGACGCCGCCGGTCAGTTCGCGCAGGATGAGGATGTCGAGACCCTCGACCACCTCGGGCTTGAGCGACGAGGACGAAGCCAGCGCCGGATAGCAGATCGCCGGACGCAGATTGGCGAACAGCTGCATGTCCTTGCGCAGGCGCAGCAGGCCGGCCTCGGGGCGGACTTCATAGGGCACGTCGGCCCACTTCGGGCCGCCGACGGCGCCGAACAGAACCGCATCGGCGGCCATGGCCTTCGCCATGTCGGCGTCGGAGATCGACTGGCCGTGGGCGTCATAGGCAGAGCCGCCGACCAGGCCTTCTTCGGTTTCGAAACCGCTGCCGAATTTTTCATTCATGGCCGCAATGAGCTTGCGGACTTCGTTCATCGCCTCGGGGCCAATGCCGTCGCCCGGCAGGAGGAGGAGCTTGCGCGTTGCCATCAGAGAAAACCTTTCGGAAAGCCGTGAACCGCGGCCTTGCTAAACCCCACGCGGCCAACGCGCAAGACGGAATGGCTTGGTGCAGCAAGGGAAGTTTTTTCGTGCGGCTTGCCGATTCCTCAATGGGCCAGTTGGGCCTGCGCCTTTTCACGGGCGAGGTCGGCCGCAACCATCATCTGAGAGAGCTGCACCACCGTTGTGGTGGGCTTCCAGTCCAGGATCCGCCTCGCCTTGGCAGGGTTACCCAGCAGCAGATCGACCTCCGAGGGCCGGCGGAATGCCGGATCGATATGGATGAGATGGCGCTTGGTCTCGGAACAGCGGCCCACTTCATTGTCCCCGGTGCCAATCCACTCAAGATCGATCCCCGCCGCCGCGAAGGATTGGGTGGCGAAATCCCGAACGGTCGTGGCAACACCCGTTGCAAGGACAAAAGTGTCGGGCTCGTCGGCCTGCAGCATGCGCCACATGCCGTCCACGAACTCGCCCGCAAAGCCCCAGTCACGCTTGGCGTCGAGATTCCCCAAGGTCAGGCTCGATTGCAGGCCAAGGCGGATGCGGGCTGCGCCGATGCTGATCTTGCGCGTCACGAATTCCGGCCCACGCAAGGGCGACTCGTGATTGAACAGGATGCCTGAGCTTGCAAAGATCCCGTAAGACTCCCGGTAGTTCACCACGGACCAGTGCCCGAACAGCTTGGCGACGCCGTAGGGACTCCTGGGGTAGAAGAACGTCTCTTCCGTTTGAGGGGTCGACTGGACCTTGCCGAACATCTCGGACGACGAGGCCTGATAAACCCGAATTTTCGGATTTACGGTGTGCACCGCTTCCAGGACCTGCAAGGCACCAACGGCGGAAATCTGCGCCGTCAGCGTCGGCTCCTTGAAGGATACGCCGACATGGCTCTGACCTGCCAGATTGTAAATCTCGTCGGGTTCAGTGGCCGTGAGCGCGCGGATGTTCGAGCCAGGATCAGTCAGATCATGTTCAATGAGCGAGAAATTCTCGTGATCGGCTACCTTGAGTTCAACGAGACGCCAGAAGTTCTGCGTGCTCGTTCTGCGGTGTCCGCCGAAGACTCGGTAGCCCTTATCAAGCAGGTGCTTGGTGAGGTAGGCTCCGTCCTGTCCCGTTATCCCTGTCACGAAGGCCCGCTTCATACTTCGCCCTTTCCTTCACGCCGGCATTGGCGCGGCTATGTGCCTGCCACTTGGCCATGACCAGATCCCTGAATTCGGTCCGGAAGCGAGCGATGGAAAATCGCTCGGCATGCTGACGAATCGTCGTCGGATCGAATGTGATGGTTGAATTTTCAAACTTCGCGACCACATCGCAGACGGCCTGAGCGCTTTGCTCCCAGAAATGAAAGCCGGTCACGCCATCGATGACGGTCTCCGAAGCCCCTCCGCGCCCGAAGGCAAGCACAGGCGTGCCGCAGGCTTGCGCTTCCAGCGGGGCGATACCAAAATCTTCCTCCGCCATGAAAATAAAGGCCTTGGCGTCCTGCATGTGCTTCAGAAGAACGTCGTCCGGCTGATAGCCGAGGACGGAGACATTGGGGCCGGCCTCCCTCAAGGCGTCCTTGTATTGCGGCCCGTCGCCGATCACGACCAGCTTCTTGTCCGGCATCTGCCGGAAGGCCTTGATGATCAACGGAATCTTCTTGTAAGGGACCATGCGCGATGAGGTGAAATAGTAATCACCCTTCGCTCCGCCGATCTGGAAATAGTTCGTATCCACGCCGGGATAAATAACGTCCGAGTTCCGTCGGTAGGCCTTCCAGATACGGCGCCCGATATATTGCGAACAGGCAATGAAATGGTCAACGCCATTTGCCGTCCTTGTGTCCCAGATGCGGGCTCTGTGCAGTACTGCCCTGGCGACGACCCCCCGAGGCCTGCCATTGAAACGTTGTTCTCTTAGGTATTGATGCTGCAGATCCCAGGCATACCGCATCGGTGTATAGCAATAGCATATATGCAGTTGATCCGGACCCGTGATCACCCCTTTTGCAACAGCGTGACTGTTCGAGATGACGATGTCATAGCCGGACAAATCGAATTGCTCGACCGCAATGGACATCAATGGAAACAAATATCTGTATATTCCGGAGAGCGTTTTGAATTTTTGCAGGAAACTTGTCCGAAACGTCTTTCCCATGAAATGCGGCTTGAATCGCCCATTGCTAAAATCGACCAGGCAGAACAAGTCCGCTTCCGGGAAGTCCTTGAGCATCTCGGACAATACCTTCTCGGAACCGGCATAGGTTACAAGCCACTCGTGTACGAAGGCTATCCGCATCTCGACCCCATCGCTCTATTGCGAGTGTATAAGGAAAGTCCCCTCTCGATGAGAAAAATCCTGCATTATTGGGTCGAGTTTTGAAAGTAGTCCTTTTTTGCGCATGCCTCTGGGATATACTACTTTAGGGTCTACTTTTGTGGTGTGCTTAATACTGCGGATGAAGGCCGCCCTGGCCAATCCGAATCCCTGTCGCAAACTCGAAGCTGGGATGTGGCTCAGGCGCCTGACCGTCACCGAGTGCGCAAAGTCCCGGTGGAACTTGGGCTCCGCCTGGAGAAGTCTGCACGATGCGTATGCCGGTAGCGTACGGAGCGACGCTCTAAGGAAGTCTCCCTCCGGTCATGGGCGCCGATAACGGCCTGCCTCCGCTTAGGGTCACGCTCGCTTCAGCGCCGTCACTTCGATCTCGATCTTCATTTCCGGCTTGTTGAGCTGGCAGACGATCATGGTCGCCGCCGGCCGGATCTCGCCAAAGATCTCGCCGAGGATCGGGAACACGATGTCAGCACAGCGCTGGTCGGTGATGTAGTAGTGCGCGCGCACCACGTCGGCGAGCGAGAAGCCGCCCTCCTCCAGCGCCTTGGCGATGGTGCCGAGGCAGTTGCGGGTCTGGTCTTCTATGCTTTGCGGCATGGTCATGGTGGAGTAGTCGTAGCCGGTGGTGCCGGAGACAAAACACCAGTCGCCCTGCACGACGGCGCGCGAATAGCCGGCGGTCTTTTCAAAAGGCGACCCGGTTGAAATCAATTTGCGCATGGGATTGGCTCCCTACCTATTGGTTGAAGGATCTGGTCATTGCCGTGCGTATTTCGGCCGGCCAGGTGTCGAGCGGCGGCCAGGCGTCGGGCGTCGTTTCGGTCTGCTGTGCAAAATAGACGGTTTTGGCCTGCGGGTCGAAGGCAACAAAACCGTTGCCCTCGCCGCAGGAATGCGGAATGCAGCCGCTGCCGTAGAAGACGCCGGTGGCGGTCCTGTCCAGCCCGCCCGACACCGAGAGCGCCAGGGCCACATCGGGCAGCTTGTCGCCCAGCACCTTCTTGGCCGCTTCATAAAAATCGCCGTTGGCGAAGAGGTCGTAAGGGTGCGTAACCTTGGCCGGGTCGAGGTCGGCCCAGCTGGTGTTGGGTTGCGGCACATAAGCGAGCTCGCCGGAAACGCGCAGGCCCTGGTCGGGCGTCCAGCTCTGCACCTCGGCTGTTTCGCCAGGACGCAGATAGGGCACGAAGAAGAGGCCGTCCTGGGTGGCGGCCGCCGGCGGCGAGCCGCATTCCTTGCCCACCGTCTCTGTTTTCAGCTGGTCGCCGGCGGGCTTCCAGACGATCACCGTCGAGGTCCCGCAGGCATTGCCGCCGTCGCCGATCGAAAACAGCGCCACCTTGGTGCCCTGCAGCTCGACCGTGCGGTCGTAGAGCACGACATAGTTGTGCGCGAGTTCCTTGCCGTTGAAGGCGAGGACCTTTTCGAGCTCCTTTGTCTGCTTGATGGTCAGCTTGCCGCCGGCAAAGGGGATGACGGTCGGTTTTTCGTCCTGGGCGAAGGCTGACGCGCCAGCGGCAAGAAAGAGTGCGGCGGCGAGGGAAAAAGCGGTCCGGCTCATGGCAACTCCGAATCAGGGAGTTTCAAAACGGCCGGAAATCCAGGCTTCCGGCGGTGAATATGCCCTGACCATGCCACAGCCCCGCGGGCGCGTCAGCCCTTGAGGCGAGGTCGCCCGCGTGCAAGCGCCGCCGTTCGGGGCCAGAAAAAGCAAAAGGGCCGCACGAGGCGGCCCTTTCGAAAACGAGAACCGCCGGAAGCGGCTTGCAAGACTTACGCCCAGGGGCGGGTCTCGGCGTATTTCTGCTCGAAGGTCGCGATTGCCGGAGCCTTCTCCATCGTCAGGCCGATGTCGTCGAGGCCGTTCAGCAGACAGTGGCGCTTGAAGTCGTCGAGGTCGAACTTGACCACGCCGCCATCGGGGCCGTGGATTTCCTTGGCCTCGAGATCGACCGAGATCGTCGCATTGGCGCCGCGCGAGGCGTCGTCCATCAGCTTGTCGAGGTCTTCCTGGCTGACCGTGATCGGCAAGATGCCGTTCTTGAAGCAGTTGTTGTAGAAGATGTCGGCGAAGCTGGTCGAGATCACGCAGCGCACGCCGAAGTCGAGCAGCGCCCAGGGCGCGTGCTCACGGCTCGAGCCGCAGCCGAAATTGTCGCCGGCGACGAGGATCTGCGCCTTGCGATAGGCCGGCTTGTTGAGCACGAAATCGGGGTTTTCCGAACCGTCCTCATTGTAGCGCATCTCGGCGAAAAGCCCCGTGCCGAGCCCGGTGCGCTTGATCGTCTTCAGATAATCCTTGGGGACGATCATATCGGTGTCGATATTGACGATCGGCAGGGGGGCGGCGACGCCGGTGAGCTTGGTGAACTTTTCCATGATATCTGACCCGATCCGGTTCCGGGGAATGTTTCGTCACCTGCTTTACACAAAGCATGCGGCGAATCAAAGGGGACATGTTCCGGTAGGCCGCGCGGCTAGGTCTTGATTTCACGGGCACCTCCGCCACATCGGTGCGCATGGCGGAGCAACATTGTTTCATCGGAACCGCCGGTTGGGGCATCGCTGCGGCCCACGCGCCACGGCTGCCGGGCACGGGCACGCAGCTTGCGCGCTATGCCCGCGGCCTCAACGCCGTCGAGATCGATTCGAGCTTCTACCGCCCGCACAGGCGCGAGACCTATGAGCGCTGGGCGGACAGCGCGCCGGCCGATTTCCGCTTTTCGGTAAAACTGCCCAACACCATCACTCACGATCACCGGCTGGCGGACACTTCCGCCCTCATCGGCGAATTTCTGGCGCATGTGGGCGGCCTGGGCAAAAAGCTCGGCGTGCTTCTGGTGCAGTTGCCGCCGAGCCTCGCCTTCGACGCCTCGATCGCGGAGGCCTTCCTTGCCGAGCTGCGCGCGCAAAGTGATGCGGGAATCGCACTGGAGCCACGCCATGCGAGTTGGTTCGAGCGAGAAGCCGAGGCGCTATTGGAGCGGCACCTTGTGGCGCGGGTAGCCGCCGATCCGGCGAATTTCGACGGCGCCGACATGCCGGCGGGCTGGCGCGGCCTTGCCTATTTCCGGCTGCACGGATCGCCGCGCGTCTACCATTCGGACTATCCGCCCGAAAGCCTCGGCGTCATTGAGCGGCAAATGGACGAGGCCGCGCGGGCCGCTCAAGAAGTCTGGTGCATCTTCGACAACACCGCGCAAGGTCACGCGCTTGGCAATGCGCTCGACCTTGCGGCGATGACGCTAGCGATCAAATCACATTGAGTTCGCGGAACGGGCGGTTCTCGGCGATGCGGGCATAGCCGAAGGCCGAGCAGTCGATGGTGCGATAGCCGCCATGGACCAAGAGTTCGGCCAGCGACTTGCCCACCGCCGGCGCCTGCTGCAGGCCGTGGCCGGAGAAGCCGTTGGCGAAGATGAAGTTTTCGACCTCCGGATGCGGCCCGATCACGGCGTTCTGGTCGAGCGTGTTGTAGTCGTAGTGCCCGGCCCAGGCGCGCGTTGCCTTGATCGCCTCGAAGGCCGGCACGCGGGTGGCCAGAACGGGCCAGATCTTCTCCTCGAACAGCGACCAGTCGGGATCGAAATCCTTCGGATCGGCCGGGCCTTCGCCCGCCTCGTCCTCCGCGCCGCCAGCGATGTAGACGCTGCCTTCGGGGCGGACATAGATGCCGCTTGGATCGACCATCAGCGGCATGTCGGCAAACTTGTCGCGCGCCTCGAAGACGAAGACGTTGCGCTTGCGCGGCTCCACCGGCAGCACCAGCCCGGCCATGGCCGCGACCTTGCCGGCCGAGGGGCCGGCGGCGTTGAAGACGATGCCGGCCTCCAGCCGCTCGCCATTGTCGAGCGTCACGGCGGTGACGCGATTGCCCTCGCGCTCGATACCCGCGACGGCATGGGTGATGAAGTCGACTTGTCTCTCGCGCAGCGCCTTGCGGAACAGCATCAGCATGGCATGCGCGTCGAACCAGCCCTCGCCCGAGCGGCCATAGGCGCCGGCCGTGATGCCTTCGGTGGAGATCCAGCTGAAGCGCTTCTGCAGCGCATCCGCATCTTCAAGCACGATATCGGCGCCCTCGGCCATCTGCGCGGCGTGGTTCTGCTCGAGGATCGACTGGCCGTTCTCACCGGCAAGGATGAGATAGCCGCCCTCGCGGAAACCGATGTCGGCGCCGGCGCCGAACTCCTGCTCCAGCCGGCGGAACAGCCCGAGCGTGAACTGCGACAGGCGGATGTTTTCCGGGATCGAGAACTGCTGGCGGATGGAGGCGCAGGACAGCGTCGTGGACGCGTAGGTGAACTGCGGGTCGCGCTCGATCAGCGCGATGGAACCCGAAAATCCTTCTTCGCGCAGGTAATAGGCGATCGAGCTGCCGACGATTGCCCCGCCGATGATGATGACGTCGTAGCGCGCCATATGTCTCTTCCCGATATCTGGTTGCAGGCCTTATCAGCCTTTTCGGGTGACGTATTGCAAGAGACGAGGTTGAAAGGCAAGAAAGACCGCATGATCCAGCCTCCCATCCATCTGCGCCGCTCTGTGCTCTATGTGCCCGCCTCCAACGACAAGGCGCTGGCCAAGCTTGCCTCGCTTTCCTGCGATGCGGTGGTGATCGACCTCGAGGACGCAGTGGCGCCTTCCGAGAAAGCCGCCGCTCGTGCAAAGCTGGCAGGCATCCTTGGCAACCGCCCCGCCAGCGTGCGCGAGGTGGTGGTGCGCATCAACGCCCTCTCCAGCGAATGGGGTGCCGACGACCTTGCCGCCGCAATTACCTGCGCGCCCGACGGCATATTGCTGCCCAAGGTGGAGACGCCGCGCGACGTGCTGGAAGCCGCCGACATGCTGGAAGACAGCGATGCGCCGCAAGAGCCTTTGCTGTGGGCGATGATCGAGACGCCGCGCGCCGTGCTCAACATAGGCGCGATCGCCGAACTCGGCCGCGATGCGGCCTCGCGCCTGTCCTGCCTCGTTGCCGGCACCAATGATCTGATTGCCATGACCGGCGTGCTCGCCACGCCTGATAGGCGCTATCTGATGCCCTGGCTGATGCAGATGGTGCTGGCCGCCCGCGCCGGCGGGCTCGATATCCTCGATGGCGTCAGCAACGATTTTCGCGACCTCGATGCCCTTGCCGCCGACTGCGGCCAGGCCCTCGCCATGGGATTCGACGGCAAGACGCTGATCCATCCCGCCCAGATCGCCCCGGCCGAGGCCGCCTTCTCGCCCTCGCCCGAGGCGCTTGCCGATGCGGAAAGGATCGTGGCCGCTTTCGCACTGCCCGAAAACGCCGGCAAGGGCGCCATCGGCCTCGATGGCCGCATGGTGGAGCTCTTGCACCGCGCGCAGGCCGAAAGGCTGCTCGCCAAGGCGGCGATGATTGCCAAGTGACCGGAAAAGGCGTGGAATGGGTCGCCCGGAAGCCGCCTTCCGGATAGTGGTTCAAAAACAGAATATTATGGCCGTAGGCTTTCCGCGACCGCGGCCGCAACTACGTTCAAGGCAATAGTGCCAAGACGGGGAATGACGACATGAAACTCTACCGCTTCCTGACCGGCCCGGACGATGCCAGCTTCTGCCACAAGGTGACGGCGGCTCTGAACAAGGGCTGGCACCTGTTCGGCTCGCCGACTTATTCCTACGATGCCGAGACCAAGACGATGAAATGCGGCCAGGCGGTGGTGAAGGATGTCGATGGCGTCGAATACGATCCCGGCATGAAGCTTGGGGATCAATAATAAGCATGAGAGTGTGGACTGTAAGCGAGGAAAAGGCGGGAACGCTGACCCAGTGCCTCGGCGTCGCGCAAAATCTGGACAGGAACCCGACTGCCAGGATTTTCAGGAAGCAAACCCGAGCGGAGCGGATATTTTCTGCGTTTCGGCAAATCGCCGCGGAAAAAGCTCCGGACATCGTCATCTCGTGCGGAAGCATTTCCGAGCGTTATGTTGCGGATATCAAGAAGGCGTATGGCGGCCGGTCGTTTACGGTGCACCTGCAACCACCGCGGCGCGACCCGGGCTTGTTCGATATGGTGTTCGTCTCCCGTCATGACTGGACGGAGGCAATGGAACACGATCCAAAATATTTTAAGATGGTCGGCGTCCCGCATCGGATCAGCCCGGATCTCCTCGCGGCACGGCGGGAGGGGGCGCGGGCCCGCTTTGCTCCTGGCGGGGAGCCTGTCGTAACCTTGCTTATCGGCGGATCGACCTGGGCCTATGCTTTCGATCGGCAGACAATAGAAAGGATTATCGCCACAGCGACCGATCTGGTTGAACGAGGTTACGTCGTCCTCGCATCGACGTCCCGCCGCTCCGAGCCGGAAATTCTTGCTCGGCTGATGGAACTAAATAGCCCGCGGATGATGCTTTGGGACCGCACCGGCGACAATCCCTACATCGACTATCTTGCTGCCGCCGACGCTTTCATCATTACGGCAGACACGGTGACGATGGTCTGCGAGGCTTCGATGTCAGGAAAGCCGATACATATTTTCCCGCTGGCTCGACAGGCAGAGCCGCAGTTTGAAAAGAAAAAGTTTGAAAAATTCGAACGGTTCCATGCTGATATGCGTGAAAATATCGGGTTTGCGAGGCCATTTCAGGGTGTGATGGAAGAGTTTTCATACCCGGTTGAGGATGAGACCTTGCGCATCTCATCGCTCATCAGGACAGCGTACGAAAAGAGGGAATCCCAGTCCTAGCGGTGATTGAGCCGCTAAGTTGATTCCTCGATGCGTTCCATGTCGTCGTCGCTGAGGCCGAAATGGTGGCCGATCTCGTGGATCAGCACATGGGTGACGATGTCGCCCAGCGTCTCCTCGTTTTCGGCCCAGTAGTCGAGAATGGCGCGGCGATAGAGCGTGACCCTGTTGGGGCCGTCGCCGGTCTGCGGATTCCACCGCTCGGCAATGCCGCGCCCTTCGAACAGGCCGAGCAGGTCGAAGGGCGTTTCCAGCGACAGGTCGTCCATGATCTCTTCGGTGGGAAATTCCGTGACCTGGATGACGACCTCGCCGGTCAGCTTGCGAAACTCTTCCGGCAGGTGGGCATAGGCCTCGATAGCCAGGAATTCCAGCTCGTCCAGCGACGGCGAAAGCTGCTCATGCCATGAGCGGTTCTTGTAGATACGGGCCATTCTGTTTCCTTTTGCCCGCATATAGCCTTTTGGCGGTTGCCTTTCGAGCTTTTTGCGCCGGCGCCCGGAAAATGGCCCTTCCGGCACTTTTACGCGGCTTGTTCAACATTTCGGGAGAGGAATAAATTCTCCTTCGAGTTGCTTGACTCTTCCGGGTCGCTCTGGAATCTATAGGAACATAACAGGAACAAATATCGGAAAGCACATCGTCATGGCGACGTCCGCCGTGGCGCAGGCGACTGTTTTTGCCTTGCGCCAGAAAATCGCACGTATCGAGGGCACGCTGCCGGAACGCCTGGCTGCGCCGGCCAAGGCGCGTCCGGAAGAGGGCGCGGTGGTGCTGCGGCGAAACGGGGCCGTGGATGCGGCCGGGTGCCTTGCCACCGGTGCGGCAGGCTTCGACGCGGCCCTTGGCGGCGGGCTGCCGCTGGCCGCGCTGACCGAGATCCACGGCACCGAGACGCGCGATGCCGGGTCCGCAAGCGGCTTTGCCCTGGCACTGGCCGGGCTTTTGCTGGCGCGGGCGGCGCGAAGGGTCCCGCTCCTCTGGATCGGCACCACCGAGATCTTCCGCGAGGCCGGCATGCCCTATGCGCCGGGCCTGCGCAGTCGCTTCGGCATCGAGCCGGACGAACTGCTGATCGCCGAGGCGCCCAATCTTCTGGATGCGCTTTGGATCGCCGAGGAGGCTGCCGATCTGAAAGGGTTTTCGGCCGTCATTCTCGAAATCCGCGGCAATCCGCAAAAACTCGACCTCACCGCCACGCGCCGGCTGCATCGGCGCGCGCTCGGCGCGGGCCGGCCGGTCTTCCTGCTGCGGCAGGCCGGGCAGGCAGAGCCCACGGCCGCGCCGGTGCGGCTCGTCGTTTCGCCGGCGACCGCCGCTCCCAGACATACCCTTGCCGGTCCGCTGGCAGGATCGATCGGCCCACCGGGCTTTGCCGTCAGCATCGACAAAAGCCGCCTTGCCCTGCCCGGACAGTTCACCCTGGAATGGAACGCCGATGAACGCTCATTCGCCGAAAGACACAAGCAGGCCCTCGGGCCAGCGGATACTGGCGCTGTGGTTTCCCTATCTCGGCACCGAGCGCATCCTGCGCCAGCGTCTGGGACGGTCCTGGCGTTTGCAGCCGCAGGCGCCGCGGCCGCCGCTGGTCATCAGCCATCGCGAAAAGAACGCGCAGCGCATCGCAGCCCTCGACGAACAGGCTGAGCGGCTGCGGCTGAAACCCGGCATGGGCATCGCCGACGCGCGCGCCATGCATCCGGGCATCGAGGTCGTCGAGGCCGACCCGGCCGCCGACCGCCGCCTTTTGGAAGGACTGGCCGACTGGTGCGACCGCTACACGCCGCTGGTGGCGCTAGACGGAGCCGACGGCCTCTTCCTCGACATCACCGGCTGCACCCATCTGTTCGGTGGCGAAAAGGCGCTGCTCGACGATCTGCTGGCGCGCTTCTTCCACCAGGGCTTCGATGTGCGGGCGGGGCTGGCCTCGACGCCGGGGGCGGCCTGGGCGGTGGCGCGGTTCCGCAGCCCCGACATCGTCGAGCCGGGCGCCGAGGAAAAAATGCTCGAGCCGCTGCCGCTGGCAGCACTACGGCTCGAGTCGGTCACGATCGCCGGTCTCGAAAGCGTGGGGCTGCGCAATGCCGGCGCCATATTGCGCAGCCCCCGCGCGCCGCTGGCGCGTCGTTTCGGCGCCGCCCTTCTGGCGCGCATCGACCAGGCGCTCGGCCGCATCGAGGAAGCGATCTCGCCGCGCCTGCCGGTCGCCGCCCTTTCGGTGGAGCGGCATCTGGCCGAACCGGTTGGGCTCATCGAAGACATCGAACGGCTCGTGCTTCTGCTGGCCACGAGCCTGAAGACCGATCTGGAGCGGCGCGGCGAGGGCGCGCGCGCCCTGCAGCTTCTGCTGTTCCGGGTCGACGGCGTGGTCAGCCGCATCAGCGTCGGTACCTCGCGACCGCAGCGCGCACCGGCGCAGATTGCAAGGCTGTTCCACGAGCGGTTGGCGGCGCTGGAAGATGTGCTCGACGCCGGCTACGGCTTCGATCTCGTCCGTCTATCGGTGCTGGCCGCCGCCCCCTTCGACATGGCGCAGACAGACCTTGCCGGCGATGTCCTGCAAGGCGAGGAAGACCTTGCCCTGTTTGTCGACCGCATCTCGGCGCGCCTCGGCACCGAGGCCGTGCATCGGCCGGTCACCGTCGAAAGCCATCTGCCGGAACGGGCGGTCGCGCGGCAATCCTATGCAATGACGGTTGGCGCCACGGCGCTGCGCGTCATGCCTGCAGCGGCAGAGCGCCCCATCCGCCTGCTCGCCCATCCCGAGCAGATCGAGGTCATGGCGGCCGAGATCCCGGAGGGCCCGCCTGCCCGCTTCCGCTGGCGCCGCGTGCTTTACGATGTGGTGCGCGCCGAAGGACCCGAGCGCATCGCCGCGGAGTGGTGGCTGGAAAACGTCGAGAGCCCCACGCGCGACTATTTCCGCGTCGAGGATGCCGCCGGCCGCCGCTACTGGCTGTTCCGGCAAGGCTTTTATGGCGAAGACAAAGCCGGGCCGTGCTGGTTCATGCAGGGGCTGTTTTCATGAAAGAAGAGTCGTTCCCCCATGCGCCCATCGCTTCGCCGGGCTATGTCGAGTTCGGCACGCAGTCGAACTTTTCCTTCCTGCGCGGCGCCTCCCAGCCGCAGGAACTGGTGGTGGCCGCCTGCCTCCTGGGTCATGCCGGCATGGGCCTTGCCGACCGCAATACGGTGGCCGGTGTCGTGCGCGCCTGGACCCAGTCGAAATGCATCAGGCTGTCGAAAGATGCCGAGCCCGTGCGGCTCGCCTACCATCCCGGCTGCCGGCTGGTGTTCAACGACGGCACGCCCGATGTGCTCGCCTATCCGCAAACCCGCGAGGGCTGGGGGCATCTGTGCCGCATGCTCACCGAAGCCAATCTGCGGCCCGAAACCGAAAAGGGCGCCACGCTTCTGAGGCGCGAAGACCTTCTCGAATGGGGCGATCTCATGTCGCTTGCCTTGCTGCCGGACCTTTCGGAGGCAGCGGGTGCGGACCAGCTTGCCCTCGTCCGTCAGCTGAAGGACCGTTTTGGCAGGAACCTGCGCCTTGGCGTCGCGCCTCATTATCTCGGCGACGACCGTTTCCGCATCGCGCAGGCCGCTGCGATGGCTGATGCCGCGGGCGTGCCGCTGATGGCGACCAACGATGTGCTCTACCATGCGGTCGACCGGCGTCCGCTGCAGGACGTGCTCACCGCTGTCCGGCTGAACAGGCCGGTCGGCGAGGCGGGTTTCGAGCTTGCCGCCAATGCCGAACGCCACATGAAGCATCCAGTCGAGATGGCGCGGCTTTTCCGCGCCTATCCGCAGGCGCTGGCCGAGACGCTGCGTTTTGCCGAAAGCCTGAGCTTTTCGCTGAACGAACTGAAGCACAACTATCCCGAGGAAACGACGGAAGAAGGCGTCGACCCTCAGGACGAATTGGAAAGGCTGACCTGGGTGGGCGCGGCGAACCGCTATCCGGAAGGCGTTCCCGAAAAGGTGCAGGGCCTGATCCGGCACGAGCTCGCAATCGTCGCCGGGAAGAAATACGCGCGCTACTTCCTCACCGTTAACGACATCGTCCGCTTTGCCCGCTCGGAGGAATGCAACGTGCTCTGCCAGGGGCGCGGCTCGGCCGCCAATTCGGTGATCTGCTATTGCCTCGGCATCACCGAGGTCGATCCCGAGCGCATGGGGGTGCAGGTCCTCTTCGAGCGTTTTGTCTCGACCGAGCGCGACGAGCCGCCGGACATCGACGTCGATTTCGAGCATGAGAAACGTGAGAAAATCATCGCCTACATCTACGAAAAATACAGCCAGAAGCGCACCGCGCTCGCTGCCGCGGTGGTCAGTTATCGGGGGCGTTCGGCGCTCCGCGAAGTCGCCAAGGCGATGGGGCTTTCGGACGACGTGCGCGGCGCACTGTCGAGCTCGATCTGGGGCTGGTCGTCCAGCGAGCTGGGCGAGAAGGAAGCCATGGCGGGCGGCCTCGACAAATCGGACCCTTCCGCAAAACATGTGATCGCCCGCTCCAACGAGATCCTCGGCTTTCCGCGTCACCTGTCGCAGCATGTCGGCGGCTTCGTCATCACCCGGGACCGGCTCGACGAGATCGTGCCGATCATGAAGACGGCGATGGACGAGCGCAAGATGGTCGAATGGGACAAGGACGACCTCGATGCGGTGAGCATCCTCAAGGTCGACATCCTCGCGCTCGGCATGCTGTCCTGCCTCAAGCGCGCCCTCGATCTGCTGGAGGATCATTATCGCGTCCGCGACCCTTATGGCCGGCGGCTGACGCTGGCCACTATCCCGGCGGAAGAAAAACCCGTCTACGACATGATCTGCCGGGCCGATACGCTCGGCGTTTTCCAGATCGAATCGCGCGCTCAGATGTCGATGCTGCCGCGCCTGCGCCCAAGAGAGTTCTACGATCTCGTCATCGAGGTGGCGATCGTGCGCCCCGGCCCGATCCAGGGCGACATGGTGCATCCCTATCTGCGCCGGCGCATGGGCAAGGAAAAGGTGGAGTATCACAAGCCTGAACTGGAAAAGATCCTGAAACGCACGCTCGGCGTGCCGCTGTTCCAGGAGCAGGCCATGGCCATCGCCATCGAAGCCGGCGGCTTCTCGCCGGGCGAGGCCGACCAGCTGCGCCGGGCCATGGCCACGTTCCGGCGCAATGGTACGATCGGCAATTATCGCGACCGCATGATCCAAGGCATGGTCGAGAGGGGCTATCCGAAGGATTTCGCCGAACGCTGCTTCAAGCAGATCGAGGGTTTCGGCGAGTACGGTTTCCCCGAAAGCCACGCCGCCTCATTCGCGCTGCTGGTCTATGCCTCCTGCTGGTTCAAGACTTTTTATCCGGATGTCTTCTGCGCCGCGATCCTGAACTCGCAGCCCATGGGGTTTTACCGGCCCGCCCAGCTGGTGCGCGATGCGCAGGACCATGGCGTCGAGGTCAGGCCCATCGACATCAACGCCTCGGACTGGGACTGTACGCTGGAAGAAGCCTCCTTCGATCCCAAGCGGATCATCGCGCGTCACGCCGAGATGCGTGGCGTGATCCAGACGGCGCGCGCGGTGCGGCTCGGCTTCCGCCAGATCAAGGGACTGAGCGAAGACGACATGCGCGCCTTCGTCGCCGCGCGTGGGGCGGGCTACGATTCGGTGCGCGACGTCTGGCTGCGCTCAGGGCTGCGCGTCGATGCGCTTGAACGGCTGGCTGGGGCCGATGCCTTCCGTTCGCTGGGGCTAGACCGGCGCGAGGCGCTATGGGCGGTGCGTGCGCTTGGCAGCAGGGCAGTCGAGCGCCTGCCGCTGTTCGACCGTCCGGAAATCCGCTTGGCGGACATGGAGCCCGAGACCGAACTGCCGCAGATGCCGATGGGCGAGCACGTCGTTCACGACTATCGCTCGCTCGGCCTTTCGCTAAAGGCGCATCCCGTCTCCTTCCTGCGCGAAAGGCTGGACCGCGTCGGCATCACGCCGAACTGGCTGCTGCCCAAAATTCCGGATGGGCGGCGCGTTTCGGTCGCCGGCCTGGTGCTGGTGCGGCAGCGGCCCGGAAATGGCAAAGCCATCTTCCTTACCCTCGAGGATGAAAAGGCCATTGCCAATGTCATCATCTGGACAAGGGTGTTCGACCGCTTTCGTCCGGTCATCATGGGCGCACGCTTCATCCGCGTCAGCGGCAAGCTGCAGTCGGAATCCGGAGTGATCCACATAGTCGCCGACAAGATCGAGGATCTGTCACTGTGGCTGGCCGCACTTTCCGAGGAAGCACAGGCTGCGGCCGCGCGTCCGGATTCCCGGCTTTCGGGACGGCAGCCCCCAAACGCCTCGCCGATTGCCGCGCGCGACCGCGAGGCCCTATCCCGCGAGACGCACGACGTCATGCCCAAGGGGCGCAATTTTCAGTAGGGCGCCACAGGCGCCGTCATGGGAAAAGATGTGGCAAGATCGGCGGGTGCGTGCAGCGGAACCGATGTTGCAGTCGAGCTTGTCAGCCGCGTCCGCCCGCCTGCAGTCCAGTGGATGGCCGGATTTCGTCGGTCGGATCGAGCGTGCGCGCTTCGGACGGCAGCATGACGGGAATGCCGTCGCGGACCGGATAGGCGAGCTTTGCCAACCGCGATATCAGTTCCTGCCGCGTCTCGTCCCACACCAGCGTTCCCTTGGTCAGCGGGCAGACCAGGAGCTCCAGCATTTTCACGTCCACGGCGGGCGCGGGCTTTTCCTGTCTCATCGCCGCTCGTCTCTCATTGCAGGCCAGAGCCGAAATCGTCGTTTTCGCGCGCCAGCACCATTTCGGTGATGGCGATCAGCGTGTCGGCGCGGGTCTTCAGGTCCGGCGCCTCCAGCAGCGCCTGCTTCTCGGCCGCGCCATAGGGCGCCATCATCGACAGCGCATTGACCAGCATCGCGTTGTCGGCGCGGCTGACGCTGTCCCAGTCGGCCTGCAACTCGTTGGCCTCGAGATAGGCGCGAAACGCCTTCAAAAGCGCCAGCCGGTTCACCTCTTCGCCGGTCGGATCATCGGAAAGGTCCGTCGCGAAAGGCATGATGCGGCACTGGCGGTACGGCGATTTCACCGTCAGTTCCTGCGCGAGGCGGAACCGGCAGACGCCTTGCAGAGAAATCAGGTAGCGACCGTCGCCGGTCTCGGAAAAGGAGGTTATTCGCCCGATGCAGCCGATGCTCGAAAGTTCCGGCTCGCCGTCCATGCGCAGCGAACCGTCGAGCGCAGGCTGGACGACGCCGATCAGCCGCGATCCGCCGATCGTCTCATCGACCATCTGGAGGTAGCGCGGTTCGAAAATGTTGAGCGGCATGCGCCCACCCGGCAGGAGAAGTGCGCCGACCAGCGGAAACACCGGTATCGTCGCCGGGATGTCCTTACCGAATCGATAGTACGCGTTTCCCGCCTGCAATTTCTCCTCCCCGCTCCATCCCTGAAGCGGCCCGATCAGCTTGAAACGCTGCGTTTCCCGCTGGCGGGCGCCCCCGGACATTGCCTAGTCATCTGGTGCGCCGGTCGACCAGTACAAGGGCGACCGGCGCGCTTCGCCGCCGTCAGGCGATCAGGAAAACAAAAGCGACGACAGCTTGCGCCGGCTCGCCAGCGTCACCTCGTCGGTCATGCCCCAGGCCTCGAACAGCTGCAGCAGCTTGGCACGGGCGCCGTCGTCATTCCAGCTGCGATCCGCCTTCACGATCGTCAAAAGATTGTCGGCGGCTTCCGCGCGATTGCCAAGCGCATTCTGGATCATGGCAAGATCATAACGGGCCTGGTGGTCGTTCGGATTGGTCGCCAGCCGCGCCTGCAGCTCCGCCGGATTGCCGAGCGAGGCGGCCTGGGCGGCAAGGGCGAGCTTGGCGCGCACCCCGGCCAGCGCCGGTGCCTCGGCCTTGTCGGCCGGCGCACGCGCCAGAACCTCTTCGGCGCCGGCGGTGTCGCCCGCCTCGAACAGCACCTCGGCCAGACCGGCGATGGCGTCGATATTGTCGGGCGTCTGCTGCAGCACCGCATCGAAGATGCCGGCTGCGGCCTGGACGTCGCCGGCCGCGCGCGCCTCGGCTGCGGCGGCAAGCGCCTCCTCGATCTGCGGGCCGCCGCCCTTGCCGCCGACGCGGTCGATGAATTCGCGGATCTGGCTTTCAGGAACGGCGCCCATGAAGCCGTCCACCGGCTGGCCGTCCTTGAAGGCGATGACCGCCGGGATCGACTGGATGCCGAGCTGACCGGCCACGGCCGGGTGGTCGTCGATGTTCATCTTGACCAACTTGACCTTGCCGCCGGCCGCCTGGACCGCCTTTTCCAGCGCCGGCGCCAGCTGCTTGCAGGGGCCGCACCAGGGCGCCCAGAAGTCGACCAGAACCGGCTGGCGCCGCGATTCCTGCAGAACGTCCGCCGCAAAGCTCGCCGTGGTCGTGTCCTTGACGACGGATGCCTCCGCGCCGGCGGCTGCGCCATCGCCCTGCGGCTGCGCCCCGCCATAGGTCACATTGGTCGTATAGGAATTGCCGGCACCGCCGAATGAATTGTTGCTCATAACTGCCCTTCCGGCCGCCGCAGCGGCGCGTTCCAACCTATTTGCTGCCGAGACTACCGGCCAAGCCGCGTTTCGTCATCCATGTGGCGATCATGCCGAGACTTTCAAGACGAGCGGCTCGTGTCCAGTCGCCTTCACGAAGGTCAGGAGATCGCCGCTGGCGATCGAAGTCGTCGCCTCGTTGCTCAGCGGATGCGCATTGACGATCTCATTTTCCATCAGCGGGGCGTCGATCACCAGCTTTACGCGCTTGTCGGTATCATTGATCAGGCCGAACACCGTCACCGAACCCGGCACCACGCCCAGCATCTCCATCAGCGCCTCCGGCTTGCCGAAGGACACGCGGCTCGAGGCCCCGATCAGATGATGGATCTGCTTGAGGTCGACCTCAGCCTCCTCATCCACCGTCACGAGGAAGAAATTGTCCTTCTTGTCCTTGAGGAACAGATTCTTGGTGTGGCCGCCGGCGATCTCGCCGCGCAGCGATTGCGAATCGGCGACCGTGAACAGCGGCGCGTGCGTTTTCGTGGTCACGGTGATTCCCAGCGAATCGAGAAAAGCGAAAAGTTCGTCGGGGGTTTTGGGCATGAAACGGCGTTTCCGGGCTGATTGTCGGTATCGGCCGGTTATTGGCCAAGGCGGCGCGCGAGACAATCCCCCAGCTGCATTTGTCGTGACGCGCCAGATGACCCAACGTCCGTAAAGGGTTTGCCGGGCGCGTCCACATAAGTTGCAAAAAGCGCGATTTTCCCTGTTGCAATCCGCCAGCGCTTCGGCCATATAGGCGTCGCTTCGGTCGAGACAGACCGGCGAGCGGGTGTAGCTCAGGGGTAGAGCACAACCTTGCCAAGGTTGGGGTCGAGCGTTCGAATCGCTTCACCCGCTCCAGTTTTCCTTCGGGAAGCTAAGCAAACAAACAGGCCGCCTTCGGGCGGCCTTTTGCTTTTGCGGCTGTCGAATCGCAGAGCCCCCGTGTGGCAATCTGCGACCGATTCGATAAACGGACGCCGTCCCAAAATTCAGACTCACGACTTGCCGGGGACAAAACACCTGTCGGCTAGCACAGCGCTCATGCTTTCGACCAGGGCCGCCACCGGCCCGCTGTTCTCCCAGGAATAGACCGACACCACCATCGAAGGCTCCGTGCCGAAGGGCGCGTATTGCCGGACGCGACGGCCGGCCGTCGTGCCTATGGGCAGAAGCGACAGCCCAAGCCCGGCTTCGACCGCGACAAGCACGTTGTGCAGGCTGCTGCCCGAGAACGCGACATACCAGCGGCGGCGCTCGCGCTCGATTCGCTCGAACATGGCATCGCGATAAAGCCCGCCGGGTGGAAAGGCGACCAGCGGGATGGGATCGGGCCAATCCTCGACCCGGTCGGCGCTCTCGAACCAGCCCATCGCTTCCGGGAACGTCGCCCGAAAGTCCGAACTGGCAGCGGGTTCCTTGACGATGACGATATCGAACTCGCCTGCGCGGTACCGCTTGGTCAGGTCGCGGCTCAGCCCCGCGATGACATCCAGCCGGATTTCCCGGTGCTGTTTCGCGAAGCCGGCAAAAACCTTTGCCATAGCCCCGCTGACGATATCCTCCGGAACGCCGATGCGAATGGATGCCGTGCCGGCCGGGTCGGCAAGCATGCTCTCGGCTTCGTGCTGCAGGCTCAGGATTCGACGCGCATAGCCCAGCAGGCGCTCGCCCGAAGCCGTTGCCCGAACCGGCCGCGCGGCGCGGTCGATGAGGTCGCGGCCGACTGCTTCCTCCAGCCGGCCAAGCTGCTGGCTGATGGTCGATTGAGTCATGTTGAGCCGTTCGGCGGCCTGGGTGAAGCTTCCGGTGTCGGCAATGGCCACGAAAGAGCGGAGAAGGCGTGGATCGAGCATCGCGCCATTATAGACCCGCATCGATTGCGCATCATTCACATTCGCACTGATATTTATCAGAACATTTAATTTCCAGATGAAGGCGTTCGCGCCTATCTTCGGGATGGTTCGGAATGGGAGCCGACCGCCTTGGCTCAGGCCGGCATGCAAAGCCGAGGGCGAGCCGAATCAGAAGGCGTTGCGCCTTGCCGAGTGATTTGCGGACCCGAAAAAATGCTTAGACCTGCGGCGATCCTCGCGTTCCTTATATTCACCCTGGCGTCATTGCCCTTCGTTGCATCTGGACAAGACATGACCGACACCCGACTACATGCAGCCGCCGCAAACGGTGACGACGCAGCCATCACCCAGCTTCTCGCCAGTGGCGCGGCGATCGACGCGCGCGACGGCGAAGGCCGCACCGCCCTTCTGGTTGCCACCCATGGCAACAGGATCGACGCTGCCCGGGCGCTGATCGAGGCGGGCGCCGACGTCAACGCCAAGGACAACATCAACGACAGCCCCTATCTCTATGCCGGTGCGCGCGGTCATCTTGAAATTCTCAAGCTGACGCTCGAGCACGGCGCCGACCTGAAAAGCACGAACCGCTATGGCGGCATCGCACTTATTCCGGCTTCCGAGCGCGGCCATGTCGAAACCGTCCGCACGCTGATCGAGGCGGGCGTGAATATCGATCACGTCAACAAGCTCGGCTGGACCGCCCTGCTGGAGGCGATCATCCTGAGCGATGGTGGCGAAAGGCATCAGCAGATCGTGCGGTTGCTGTTGGATGCGAAAGCGGATGTGAACCTTGCCGACCGCGACGGCGTCAGGCCGCTCCAGCATGCCCGCAGCCGTGGCTATTCCGAGATCGAGCAGATGCTGGTGGCGGCCGGCGCGCACTGAAGGAGACGACGAATGAGCAATACCGAACGCTATCTTTGCCAGGCGATCGAGCTCGCGCGGACCAATCTCGAAGGCGGCGGCCGGCCCTTCGGAGCGGTTATCGTCAGGGACGGCGAGGTCGTCGCAACCGGCGTCAACGAGATCGTCGGCACCAACGACCCCACAGCACACGCTGAGATGATGGCGGTTCGGTCGGCGAGCCAGAAGCTCGGCTCGCCGAATCTCGAAGGCTGTGCCGTCTATGCCAGCGGCCACCCCTGCCCCATGTGCATGGCCGCAATGCGCCTCGCCGGTGTCGGCGAGGTGTATTACGCCTATTCCAACGACGATGGCGCGCCCTACGGCCTTTCCACGGCAGCCATCTATGCCGACCTGGCAAAACCCCTTTCCGAACAGTCGATGAAGATCAGCTATGTGCCGGTCCGCCCGGAACCCGGCCCCGATCTTTATGATCAGTGGAAGAACAGACAGGCCAAGCAGGCTTAGGGCGGCATGCGGACGGACAGTCTCTCCCCTTCCCGGCTGCTGCTTCTCGCGGTCGTGGCAATGGTCGGCCTCAATCTCAGGCCGTTTCTCGCGGCGATCGGCCCGCTTGCCACGAGCATCAGGGAGACGACCGGGCTCGACTATCAGAGCATGTCGCTCTTCACCCTCGTGCCGATGCTGCTGATGGGGGTCTGCGCCTTTGCCGGCCCGCTGCTGCAGCGCTTCGTCGGTGCGCGGCGCGCCGTGATCGGGGCGCTTATCGTTCTTGCGCTGGGCTGCGCCTTGCGGCTGTTCACGTCGAACGGTGTTGACTTGATAGGGACGGCTGCGCTGTGCGGCCTGGGCGTCGCCGTCGTGCAGGCCGTTTTCCCGGGCATCATCAAGGAACATTTCCCGGGCCGCGTGCCGGTCGTCATGGGGCTCTATTCGTCGATGCTCATGGGTGGCGGAGCGCTCGGGGCACAGCTTGCGCCTCTCGTCGCCAACGCGACCGGAAGCTGGAATGCGGGCCTTGGCTGGCTGGCCGTGCATTCGCGCTGCCGCGAGCCGGGTCACGGCCGGCGGGAGCGCTGCCGATAGCCGTCCTTCTCAGCCGGCCGCGCACCTGGCTGCTGATGGCCTGCTTTGGCCTCGTGAATGGCGGCTATTCATCCATCATCGCCTGGCTCGCGCCCTATTATCAGACGCTCGGCTGGTCGACCGCCGCGAGCGGCAGCCTCTTGGCAACGATGGCCACCAGCCAGGCGATCTCGGCGCTATCCATCCCCGTGCTTGCCGCGCGGTCGAAGGACCGCCGCCCCTGGATCTGGCTCACGCTCTCCATGCAGGTTGCCGGCTTCGCAAGCCTTGCGCTTTGGCCCGAGGCCGCGCCGGCTGTTTCGGCGGCCCTCGTCGGGGCGGGTCTGGGCGGCTGCTTTGCCCTGTCCATGGTGGTGGCGCTCGACCATATCGAGGACGCGGCCAATGCCGGCGCGCTGTCGGCGCTGATGCAGGGCGGCGGCTTTCTCATCGCCGCCATCCCGCCTTGGATCGTCGCGGTGCTGCAAGACCTGACCGGCAGCTTTGCCGCGGGATGGATCATGCATCTTGGCTGCGCCTTGCTGGTCGCGGTGCTTTCGCTGCGCTTTGCGCCGCATGGCTATGCACGGGCCATGAACATCCCGGCGGCCGGCCACCGGCTTGCCGGCGCGTCTGTTGTCGATTGAGCCGGGTTAGCCGGCTATTCGGCGGCTTTACGAATAATAATAACGTTTCGGCGCGGTCATTTTCGGGGCGGCTTCGCCCAGCGCCTCGAAGACGGAAATCTCGCAGACGCGGCAGAGCGCATCGAGCGCCAGGTCGTTGGCCTGTGTGCCGAACGGGTCTTCCAGCTCTTCCGAGAGCGCGTCGAGGCCGAAGAAGGAATAGGCGATCAGCGCCGTGAACAGCGGTGTGGCCCAGCCGGCCGAAAAGGCGAGGCCGAAGGGCAAGAGCAGGCAGAAGATATAGGCCGAGCGCTGCAGCAAAAGCGTATAGGCAAAGGGCAGCGGCGTGCCGGCGATGCGCTCGCAGCCGGCCTCCAGCGCGGCAAGCGAGGCGAGCCGCTCGTCGAGGATGCGAAAGTCCATCACCTCGATCGCGCCCGAGGTCTTGAGCGCGCCGATGCGCCGGCCCATGCGGCGCACCATCGCATCGGGTTTGTTGACCACGCTGGAAAGCGTGTCGGCCTCGGCGCCGATGAAGGTTCTCGCCTCCGCCGTTGCGTCGACATTGCGCAGCTGGCCGCGCAGCAGATGGCAGAAGGCCAGCGCCTCCATCAGGAGCGGCCGGGCCTGGCCGCTATCGGCCGGCACCAGCGCCAGCGCCGCGCGAGAAAGGTTGCGCATGTCATAGACCAGCTGTCCCCACAGTTTGCGCGCCTCCCACCAGCGGTCGTAGGCGGCGTTGTTGCGGAAGCCGAGATAGAGCGACAGCGTGACACCCAGCAGGCCGAAGGGCGCCAGGCCGTAATTGCCGAAATCGAGCCCCAGCGCCTTGATCACGCCGACGACCACCGCCGCATAGATGCCGAAACCGATGATCTGCGGCATGATGCGCGGCACGATCGAGCCGCGCATGACGAAAAACAGTTTTAGCAGCCCCGGGCGCGGACGAACGATCATCGTTTTTTTGGCTCCCCTCTCGCAGCCCTCGAGACAGCATGGCCTCGAACCGCTCGCATCATGGCGATCCCGACGCGGCCGGATAGCACGATCTGCGACGGCGCGCGTCGTCATGCGTGTTGCATTTCGAACTATGACGCAAGTGTGACATCGCGCTTAATCGAATGGTAAGTGGCCCTTTCTAGGATGCAGTAGGACAGCCCGCGCAGGATCCGGCGCGGAGGCATGATGCCGCGCTTCTGGACCGGCCGCGCCCGGTATGCAATCCAATCGATCCTCGACAGCGGCAGTTGTCCGGCGCTTGCGTGCGACGGCGATCCTGCTCCTGTGCGCGGTCGGCTTGGAAATGACAGATCCTGGAGTTCCCATGCCGATGAGACCGCGGCTGCTACATGTCGACGACAGCGCACCGGAAAGCGCCAGCCTCACGCCCGAGGGCGATGGCATCGAACGGGATCCCTTCCGCATAGAAACCGAATTCGACGACGTCAGGCTCATCCTGCGCCGCTGGCACTCGATGCGTCCCGCATCGGGAGGCTTGCCGCAATATGAGGAGATCGCGCTCGGCAGCATCGGCCGTTTCGCCGACGAGCTGGCGGTGGTGCGGCGGCTGGAGGGCGGCCAGCCCACAATCCTGCGCGCCGGTCCCCGCTTCGAGGCGATCGTCGGCACGGCCTGCATCGGCCGCACCACGTCCTCCCTCACCGCGGTGCATGCGATCTCCGTAGGCGAGGCGCTGGAGGCGGCCTGCGAGGCCGCCAGCCCCGCCATGGTGCTGAGCCGGGCGCTGGTCGACGGCATGGTCTCCACCGTCGAGACGCTGGCGCTGCCGCTGGCCTGCCGCTGGTCGGGCGATTATTTCCTGCTGTTCCTGCGTCCGCGGCGCAGCCAGCTCAACCTGGCACGCCTGCTCATCAATGCCACGCATGAAGGCATCATCGCGCTCAGCGCCATCGAGCGAAACGGCGCCATCCGCGACTTCTCCATCCTCAGCATCAACGACGCCGCCGCCCAGCATCTGGGCTCGCGCGCCGACCAGCTGCAGTTCACGCTCCTGTCCGAGGCGCTGGCGCAGCCCGGCCTGTCGCCGGCGCTGGCGCATTTCCGCGAGGCCGCGCAGAAGCGGCGCACCACGACCTTCGAGCTCGAATACGGCATCGAGGACCGGCGCGTATCGCTGCAGGTCGGCGTGGCGGTCGCCGACGACATCCTCGCCGTCACGCTTACCGACATCGGCGAGCTGAAGGCGCGCGAGACGCTGTTCCGCTCGCTGTTCGACGAGAACCCGGTGCCGATGTATGTGCGCGACGCCAGCGGCGAGAACTTTCTCAACGTCAACGAGGCCGCCCTGCGCCTCTACGGCTTCGACCGCGACGCCTTCTTCGCTCGCGGCCTCGCCGGGCTCCGCCTGGATGCGGACGTCACGCGCCAGCCCTCCGGCGAGACGAGCTGCCGCCACGTCGCGGCCGATGGCCGGGTGCTCGACGTCGTCGAATATACGCGCGATATCGTGGTCGATAACGCCCCCGCCACGCTGTCGACCATCGTCGACGTGACCGAGCGCAAGCGCGCCGAGGAACATGTCACCTACCTTGCGCTCCACGACCCGCTGACGGGCGTTGCCAACCGCACCTTGTTCACGCGGGAGCTCGAGCGGGCGGCAGGCCAGGGCAACCCGTTTGCGGTGCTGCTCCTCGATCTCGACGACTTCAAGGTGGTCAACGACACGCTCGGCCATGCGGCCGGCGATGCGCTGCTGATCGAAGTCACCACCCGCCTGCGAAAAATCCTGCGAGGTTCCGACATCGTCGCCCGTCTCGGCGGCGACGAGTTTGCAGTGCTGCTGCCCGGTGCCGCGTCGCGTACGGTGATCGACCGGCTCGCCTCGCGGCTGATCGGCGACATCGCAAAAATCCGTACCATCGACGGTGCCGAGGTTTCGATCACCGCCAGCGTGGGCGCGGCGCTGTCGCCCAATGACGCGTCCGGCACCGAAAGCCTGCTCAAATGCGCGGACCTTGCGCTCTACCGCGCCAAGAACAGCAGCAAGGGCCAGCTTCGCTTCTTCGAGCCCGAGATGGACAGCCAGGTGCGCGAACGCCGCGCGCTGGAAATGGAGCTGCGCGGCGCCGACATCGAAAAGGAGTTCGAGCTGCATTTCCAGCCGATCTTCGCCGTCCAGACCGGCCAGCTGCGCGGTTTCGAGGCGCTGCTGCGCTGGAACAGCCCGAAGCGCGGCATGGTTTCACCCGCCGTCTTCATCCCGCTCGCCGAGGAAACCGGCATGATCCACGAGCTCGGCCGCTGGGTGGTCGCGGAGGCCTGCCGCCAGGCGGCCGGCTGGCCCGAGCGGCTGGTGGTGGCCGTCAACGTCTCGCCGGTGCAGTTCCGCCGCGGCGATCTGGTCACCAATATCGGTGAGGCGCTGGCCCGCTCGCGGCTGACGCCGACGCGGCTGGAAATCGAGGTCACCGAATCGGTGCTGCTGGCCGACACCGAGGCCAATCTGGCGATCCTGCGCCGCATCCGCGAGCTCGGCGCGCGCATTGCGCTCGACGATTTCGGCACCGGCTATTCGAGCATGAGCTATCTGCGCCGCTTCCCGTTCAGCCGGCTGAAGATCGACCGCTCCTTCATCCGCGAGATCGGCGGCAGCCCCGAATCGCTGGCCATCGTGCGCGCCATCATTGGTCTCGGCACCAGCCTGGGCATCGACACCACGGCCGAAGGCGTCGAGACGGTGGAACAGCTCAATGCACTGCGGCAGGAAAATTGCGGCGAGTTGCAGGGCTTTCTGTTCAGCCCGCCGGTGGCGAGCGCCAAGGTCGGCGACATCATCGACGCCTTTTTCGAGCGCCCGAGCCAGGTCGCCTGAGCAGGGCGAGCCACAAGGGCTTTTGAAACGAACAGGGCGGCGGAGCAAAAAAACTCCGCCGCCCTGTTCGTTTGGGCTTGTCTTGGGAGGGGGTGTTAGCGCGCGTTGCCCATTGGCAGCATCACGGGAGCGGCGCTGTCGCCCTGGCGCGCCGACGTCGCCTGTGTGCTCTGGCGCTGCTCATGGTTGCCGGCCTTGATCGACGCGGTGCCGGAATAGTCGAGTGCGGCCGCGCCTTCGACACGCGGCGAAGCCGGGTACTGCAGCGTGTTGGCGAAGTCGCCGGCGAAAGCGGTTCCGGACAGGGCAATGAGCGCGGCGAGGCTGACAAGCGTCTTCTTCATGATCATTCTCCAGGTCATCAAATTCTGTACGTGTACGATATGATGTACATATACGAGTTGATGTGCGTGCCCGCAAGGAGATTTCGTACATGTACGAAATCCGTCTCGATCACGAATAGTTGAAAGGCGCATACGGGCAGCAGACCGGACGACAGCGCCATCCGGCCACGCAATGCAGCGATGTCGAGCTAGGGATTTTGGAAAAAGTGGCTCTTTTTTTGAGCATGATCTTGTCCGAAAAGTCTGCAACTTTTCGGGATCATGCTCTAGCAGCGTTCCGACGGTGGCACCAGGGCGTCCACCTGTCGGGCCATCAGCCCGGCCAGGACCACTTCCATCGAAGCTTCGAGATATTTCCTCGGCTCGCCGAACGGATAGTAGGGGAAGGTGATCTGCAGCGAGATCGCGCCGTGGCCGAAGCTCCACACAAGCGTTGAAATCGCGTGGGCGTCGCCCTTGAATATGCCGGCGTCGATGCAGGCCTGCACGCGCTTCAGCAGGATGCGCAGCGCCGGGTTCTTGCCCTCGACCTCTTCGACCTCGGCAACCTCGCGTGGCGCGCGGTTGGCGTGGTCGCGCGACATGAACACGGTCCGGTATTCGTTGGGGTTCTCCAGCGCGAAGGTCGCATATTCATCCATGACCTTGCGTAGCGCCGCCAGCGGGTCGGCCGGCGCGTCGCGTTCCATGCGCTGTGCCAGCGTTTCGAAGGCGTCTTCCGCCAGCGCCAGAAGAATGGCGTGCTTGTCGGCGAAATAGGAATAGACCGACATCGGCGCATAGCCGACCCGCTTGGCGAGACTACGGATCGTCAGGCCCTCATAGCCCTCTTCCTTGATGAGCTCATGGGCGGCGCGCAGAAGATCGGCGCGCAGCTCGGCCTTGTGGCGCTCCCGGCGACTCTGGGCGGTGGTGGTTTGGCTCATGATGGCGCGATCCTATACGCCGTACAGGGAACCATCAAGAACGGCAGGGTGCGAGGGGGCGTTCGCCAATCGGCCGAAGGCGAAGCAAACGCCCGGCTGCCCCACCTTCGTCATCCTCGGCTTGAGCCGGGGTGACGCACGGCGTCGCCCCCTCTCCGTCTCGGGCTTCACCCGAGCCACCTCTCCCCGCAAGCGGGGCGAGGAACCGGCACCCGCCAAAGTCGCGACCTCTCAGAACTTGGGTTCCTCGCCCCCGCAAAGCGGGGGGTCCGAAGGACGGGCGAGACCCGTGGCTCGCCCCGGAATGGTGGTGCGCGAAGCGCGACGGGGGGGCGGCGGCCAGGAAACGGGGATGGATTCCTGAGAATTCCAAGGTTGACCCGATCTAACTCCCTGAAATCATTTGCGTCGAAAGAAAATCTCAGTTTCTTTTCTCCCCCACATTTCCGCCTCCCGCATAATCACCCGCATCGGCCTCACCGGGAACACGGGTCATGAACCGGATGAGCGTGGAGGGCGACGGTGTCCGGGCTGGTGGTGCAACGGTGGCGCTGCTGGATGATGAATCCCCAAGTCCGGGCCTTTGCGGCGGCTGGCCACGCGAATGTGGAGGCGACTGAGCGGGGCAAGAGCATCGAACGGGCGGTCGAAGGGCCGCAAGATTTACCTAAACGAGCGCGTCCAACGACCGCCCGTCTTCCCAGCTCCTCATCCTGAGCTTGTCGAAGGATGACAATGGCCAGACGCGAAAGCGGGCGTGGCGATGAATAGGTGCGTCCTTCGAGGCTCACCCTGCGGGCTCGCACCTCAGGATGAGGGAGGCTGGCGCCGCTCAAACCTCAGTGGGGCAGGTTGGCGCAGACAGTAGCCCTCATGGTGAGGGTGAGGAATGGTGCGCGGAGCGCGCGAAAAGCCAAAGATTTGGCTTTTCGAATGACGAACGCCCGGAGCCATAGCGGAGGGCCGAAGCCCGCAGGGCGAGCCTCGAACCACGAGGGCGGTATGAAGTGCGCCGGAGGCTTACTTCATTTGGCCGATCGCAGCAGGTAAAAACCTGACTTGCCACATTATGCCCTTGATCGTAGGGAATTTGGCCCCCACACACCGAATAGACAAACGTAAACTGCATCTTAACCATGATACGCCAAGCGTTCCGCTGGCGATTTGCGTTATGATTTAGGCAACGAGGAGAACAGCATGGCACTTATTGCCAAAGGACAGATTTTTGCGGCCGCCGCTCTCGCCATGCTCGGTCTGACCGCGGGCAGCGCGTATGCCGCGCCGCAGTGCGGCAACGATGCCGGCGGTTTTGCGACGTGGCTGGAAAGCTACAAGGCGGAAGCCAAGGCGCGCGGCATCGACACCGCGCCGCTGGCCGGCGTCAAATACGACACGGGCGTGATCCACATCGACCGCAACCAGCACGGCGCCTTCAAGGGCACGCTGGATCAGTTCATGGCGCGCCGCGCGCCTGCCTCCTACGTCAAGCGGGCCAAGTCGCTGTGGAAGGCCAATGCCGGCACGTTCGCCAAGATCGAGCAGCGCTACGGCGTGCAGCCCGAGGTCCTGCTGGCGATCTGGGGCATGGAGACCGGTTTTGGCGCTAATTCGGGCAACAAGAGCGTGTTCCAGCCGCTGGCGACGCTGGCCTATGACTGCCGCCGCTCGGCCTATTTCACCAACGAGCTCGATTCGGCGCTCGAGATTGCCCAGAAGGGCTATATCTCGGCCAGCCAGATGAAGGGCGCCGGCTTCGGCGAACTCGGCCAGACCCAGTTCCTGCCGTCAAAATACCTGCAGTACGCGGTCGACTTCGACGGCGACGGCCGCCGCGACCTGATCCATTCGACGGGCGACGTGCTCGCGTCGACGGCCAACTTCCTCAAGGGTCACGGCTGGCAGGCCGGTGCAGGCTACGGCCCCGGCGAGCCCAACTACCGCATCTGGAACGAATGGAACCGCGCCACGATCTACCAGCAGGCGCTGTCCAGGTTCGCCACCCAGATCGCGCACTGATCTGACGAATTTCTCCCCGCGCATGTTCCTTGCGGGTATGCGTTCGGCGGACAATAAAAAAAACCCGGCGTCTTGCGCCGGGTTTTTCTTTGAGCGGCCTGTGAAGGCTTAGCGGCGGTCGCGGGCCGCCAGCGTCCTGAGGCGCAGCGCGTTGAGCTTGATGAAGCCGGCGGCGTCCTTCTGGTCGTAGGCGCCCTGGTCGTCCTCGAAGGTGACCAGCTTGTCCGAGTAGAGCGATTTTGCGCTCTCGCGGCCGATGACCATGACATTGCCCTTGTAGAGCTTGAGCGTCACTTCGCCTTCGACGTTCTTTTGGCTGAGGTCGATCGCCGCCTGCAGCATCTCGCGCTCCGGCGAGAACCAGAAGCCGTAGTAGATCAGCTCGGCATAGCGCGGCATCAGCTCGTCCTTGAGGTGCGCGGCACCCCGGTCGAGCGTGATCGACTCGATTGCCCGGTGCGCGGCCAGCAGGATCGTGCCGCCCGGGGTCTCGTAGACGCCGCGGCTCTTCATGCCGACGAAGCGGTTCTCCACCAGGTCGAGGCGGCCGATGCCGTTGTCGCGGCCGTAGTCGTTGAGCTTGGCAAGCAGCGTCGCCGGGCTCATGCGCTCGCCGTTGATCGAGACGGCGTCGCCTTTCTCGAAGCCGATCTTGATGATCGTCGCCTTGTCGGGCGCGGCTTCCGGCGAAATGGTGCGCATATGCACATATTCCGGCGCTTCCTGCGCCGGGTCTTCCAGCACCTTGCCCTCGGAGGAGGAGTGCAGCAGGTTGGCGTCGACGGAGAAGGGAGCCTCGCCCTTCTTGTCCTTGGCCACCGGGATCTGGTGCTGTTCCGCGAACTCGAGCAGGTGCGTGCGGCTCTTGAACGACCAGTCGCGCCACGGGGCGATGATCTTGATGTCGGGGTTCAGCGCATAGGCCGACAGCTCGAAGCGGACCTGGTCGTTGCCCTTGCCGGTGGCGCCATGTGCGATGGCGTCGGCGCCGGTCTTTTTGGCGATGTCGATCAGGTGCTTGGAGATCAGCGGACGGGCGATCGAGGTGCCGAGCAGGTAGACGCCCTCATAGACGGCATTGGCGCGGAACATCGGGAAGACGAAATCGCACACGAATTCCTCGCGCACGTCCTCGATGAAGATTTCCTTGATGCCGAGCATTTCGGCTTTCTTGCGAGCCGGCTCGAGCTCCTCGCCCTGGCCGAGGTCGGCGGTGAAGGTCACGACCTCCGCGCCCAGCTCAGTCTGCAGCCACTTCAGGATGATGGAGGTGTCGAGGCCGCCGGAATAGGCGAGCACGACCTTTTTCACGTCTTTCCACTTGGACATAGTCGATCCGGTTCCCGTTGCCGCGCGCCGCCCTTGCGGCACCGCGCTTCCGCGGCACTTTTATGCAGGAACCGCGATGCGGGCAAGCTTTGTCCGCCCCTGCTTTAGTGCTGGTGCGGATGCGGCGTTTCAACTATTTTGCACCGTCCTCAGCCGAGCCTGCAAGAAAATGTCCTTCGTTCCCGAAGCCGCTATCATCCTGCAATTCGCAGTCGCCACCTTCATCATCGCCATCACGCCGGGACCGGACATGACGCTGTTTGTCGGGCGCGCGCTTTCGGAGGGACGCACCGCCGGCTTTGCCTGCATGTTCGGCGCCTTCACCGGCATCGTCATCCACACCTCGCTGGTGGCGCTCGGCCTGTCGGCGCTGATCGTGGCGTCGCCGCAGGCCTTCATGGCGCTCAAGGTCGGCGGCGCCGGCTATCTGGTGTGGCTCGCCTGGAACGCGATCCGCAACGGCTCCGCCTTCTCGCCGGAGACGGTTCAGCGCGCACCGCGCTCGCTGTTCCAGAATTGGGCGACTGGGCTCGGCATCAACCTGCTCAATCCGAAGATCATCCTGTTTTTCATGACCTTCCTGCCGCAGTTCGTCTCGGCGCATGATCCGCATGCGCCGGGCAAGCTGTTCTTCCTCGGCATGCTGTTCATCCCGCTGTCGCTGCCGCTGACGGCACCCATGGTGATCGCGGCCGACAAGTTCGCGCGCCTGCTCAAGAAGAGCCCGCGGGTGACGCGCGTCGTCGACTATCTGTTCGCCGGCGTCTTTTCCGCCTTCGCGCTGAAGATCCTTACAGCGCAGGCGCGCTAGGATTTAGGGTAGCTGCCGGGCGTCCTGCTGCCAGCTTCCGGCAGAGCGGCCGGCGATCAGCCAGTAGACGATGCCGCCGATCAGCCCGGCGCCCAGGAGCAGCAGAGCCGTGCGCGGCTCCTCGAATGGCGGCCAGTAGGCCTCGAAGTCGTCCGTTTCGAACCGGCCCAGCCAGAAATTGCCGTTTGCAAGCAGCGCCCCGACCACCACCAGCGCCGCGGCGCCGCCGCCCAGCGCATGAGTGAGCCAGTCGCTCTTGCCGAGATATTCGGTGATGAAGATCGCCACCACGGCCGGAAAGAACGCGTAATAGGCGACGAACAGCGCCGTGAATGGAATGGTGAAGACCAGCGAGGCGGTGGCGACCGGATCGCTCGGCTCGGCCCCCAGTGCGCCGAGCGCCAGGATGTTGATGAAGGCGCTCGCGGCAAGCGACGCGCCGATATAGCCGAGAAGGATGACTGCCAGCCGGAAGATGAGGGCCAGCACCTTGCTCACGCTTCGCCGTGCCCCGCGATCATCATGGCTTCGAGCGCCAGGCGCTCGGACTTCTTCAGGCGCTCCGATTCCGACTTGAGCTGGCCGCAGGCGGCAAGGATGTCGCGGCCGCGCGGCGTGCGGATCGGCGAGGCGTAGCCGGCCGCGTTGATGTAGTCGGCGAACTTTTCGATCTGCTCCCAGTCCGAGCACTGGTAGTTGCTGCCGGGCCAGGGGTTGAACGGGATCAGGTTGATCTTGGCCGGAATGCCCTTGAGCAGCTGCACCAGCGCCTTGGCGTCTTCGAGGCTGTCGTTGACGTCCTTCAGCATCACATATTCGAAGGTGATGCGGCGCGCATTGGAGAGGCCCGGATATTCCCGGCAAGCCTTCATCAGCTCCTTCAGCGGGAACTTCTTGTTGATCGGCACGAGCAGGTCGCGCAGGTCGTCATTGGTGGCATGCAGCGAGATCGCCAGCATGACGCCGATGTCCTCGCCGGTGCGGTAGATTTCCGGCACGACGCCAGAGGTGGAAAGGGTGATGCGTCGCTTCGACAGTGCAAGCCCGTCGCCATCGGAGGCGATCAGCAGCGCCTTCTTCACCGCGTCGAAATTGTAGAGCGGCTCGCCCATGCCCATCATGACGATGTTGGACACCTTGCGTCCTTCCGACGGCACGATGGCGCCGGCTGGCGTGTCGCGGTCGGGGAAGTCGCCCAGCCGGTCACGGGCGGACAGAAGCTGGGCGAGGATTTCCTCGGCGGTGAGGTTGCGCACCAGCTTCTGCGTGCCGGTGTGGCAGAAGGAGCAGGTTAGCGTGCAGCCGACCTGGCTGGAAATGCACAGCGTCCCGCGGCCTTCCTCGGGAATGTAGACAGTTTCGATCTCGACCGGGCGGCCCGCGCCGCGCGGCGGGAAGCGGAACAGCCACTTGCGCGTACCGTCGTTGGAAATCTGCTCCTCGACGATTTCCGGCCGCGAAATGGCAAAATGCTCGGCAAGCGCCCCGCGCAGATCCTTGGAGATGTTGAACATATGCGCGAAATCGGACACGCCGCGCACATAGAGCCAGTGCCAGAGCTGCTGCACGCGCATCTTGGCCTGTCTTTCCGGCACGATGCCGGAACTGACCAGCGCCTCGGCCATCTCGGCGCGCGTCAGGCCGATCAGCGAGGGCTTCTCGGGCGCGGCGCTGGGGCGCAATGCGTTGCGTGTGCTGTCGGCAGTGAGATCGAGCGAAAAGGCCATGGTGTCGGAATTTCTGGAGTTTGGGCAGCCGCCTCAAGCGGTCCGAAAGGCGCACATATCACGACTTGGCGCCCGCGTCACGGCCTGTGAGATGGTGTTGTCGGAATGCCATTCCAAGTGCGCAATCATTTAGCTGTGTTCGAGCAATGGTTGACAGGCAAAATGCGCCTCCTGTTCATGGCGCTCGAAACCGCGCGAGAGGACACCGACTTTGGCTCGCAGCAAGAAGCAAATTCCGATGCTCCGGCGCTCGCGGGCGATGTTCGCCTCGCGTCGTGTCTGGCAGCCACGCCTGGTGTTCTGGGCCGGCGCGATCGCCATCGGGCTGGTCAGCGTGCTGTTCGCCAAGCTGGCGGATGCCGCGCAACACCTGTTCAAGCTGATGACGGCGGGCGAGGGCTGGAACGCCTGGTTGCCGATCGTCGTCACCCCGCTGGGTTTCGTCGCCTGCGCCTGGGCGGCCTTCGTGTTGTTTCCCGGCTCGCAGGGAAGCGGCATTCCGCAGGCAATTGCAGCACGACATCTGCGCGACAACGAAGAACGCAGCCGCCTGCTTTCGCTGCGGCTTGCGGCAGGCAAAATCCTGCTCACGCTCGTCGGCCTGTTTTGCGGCGCCTCGATCGGGCGAGAGGGCCCGACCGTGCAGGTGGGCGCGTCGCTTATGCTGCAGGCCGCGCGTTGGGGCGGCATGGCGCAGGCAAGGGGCTTGATCCTCGCCGGTTCGGCCGCCGGCATCGCGGCCGCCTTCAACACCCCGCTCGCCGGCATCGTCTTTGCCATCGAAGAAATGGGCCGGGCCTATCAGGCCCGCACCAACGGGCTGGTGCTTTCGGCCGTCATCCTGGCAGGCCTCGCCTCGCTCGGCCTGCTGGGCAATTACACCTATTTCGGCGTCACCGATGTCACCGCCGCCTTCCCTTACGACTGGCCGCTGATCGTCGCTTGCGGCGTGGTCGGCGGCGCCTTCGGCGCATGCTTCAGCCTGTTTGCTTTGAAGGCGTCGCCCCGCGTGCGCCGTTGGCTGGCGCCCTCGCCGCTCGCCCGCACGCTGCTTTTGGCCGCAGGCTGCGGGCTGGCGGTGGCGGCCATCGGCCTGGCGTCCGGCGGGCTCACCTTCGGCACCGGCTACGAGCAGGCGCGGGGCGCCGTCGAGGGAACGCCCCTGCCCTGGTTCTTTTTCCTGGTGAAATTCCTGGCCGGCCTGCTTTCGATGGTGTCGGGCATCCCCGGCGGCATTTTCGCGCCGTCGCTTGCCGTTGGCGCGGGGCTTGGCAGTTCGCTTGGCCTGCTGTTCGGGTCCAATGTCGCGCTGGCTTCCGTGCTTGGCATGGCCGGCTATTTCGCCGGCGTCGTGCAGGCGCCGATGACCGCCTTCGTCATCATCCTCGAAATGACCGGCAACCACGACAACGTCATTCCGTTGATGCTGGCCTCCATGCTCGGCTATGGCACGGCGCGGATAATCTCGCGCGAGCCGCTCTATCACGCCCTGTCGCGCGTCTTCATAGCCGACGCGGTCAGGCGCCGGCGTGCCGAGGCCGCCGCGCAGCCCGCCTGAAACGAAAAAAGGCCGGATCGGCTGATCCGGCCTTCGAAAAATCAGGGAAGCTTGCGATTACTTGCAGGCCGCGATCGACTGCAGCGCTGCCGAAATGCCCTTCAGCGAGAAGGTGTAGCTGGTGGGGTTGCCGCGGCCGGACTTTGCCGAAATCTTCATGTCGGCGCCGTTCTTCATGGCGGCGATCAGCAGCGGCTCCTCGGCGGCGTTTTCCACCCAGGCCGACTTGCCGCGCGTGAACATGGTGAAGCTCTTGTCGCCGACCGTGACCGTCACCTTGGAATTGGCCTGCAGGTCGTAGGAGGCGATGAACTGCGGCTCGTAGGAGACCGACTGCCCGGGGCGCTGGCTGACGAAAAAGAAGATGTCGCCGTGGTCGAGGCTGGGCGGCTGCTTGTCGGTCGGAACCGTCAGCACGTAGCAGACCTTGCCGGTGTTGGCCTGATAGCTGTAGGTGCCCCATGCATTGTGCTGGCCGATCTTGGTGGCCGACTGGGCAAGCGAGGGGGCGGCGCTGGCAACCAGAAACAGGCTCGAAGCGAGAGCAATGAATGGGCGCATTGTTTTTTGGTTCCCTGTTCTTTGCAGTATGCGGGGAGCGGGCAGATTCGCGCTGCCCGGTTGGTTCATTTTGATTTAATCTGGGTTACCAAAGCGTGAATGGATCTGAAAAGGGTTCATTTTCGCCATGGTATCGCCGCCATTCGCAAACCCCTGAAATAGAGGAAAGCACCGTCCCTGTTGAGGTTGAACGGCAGGAAAACGGCAAGAATTTGACTGATTGTGCGAGTGTGCAATGTTCATGCCAACTGACGTGGCGGCACGAGCGCGGCAGAGTTTGCCGACCGTGCGGGAAGGTTCATTCAAGCCCGGCCAGCGCTTCCCTGGCGGCCAGGCGATGAGCCGGCGTAATGTTGGTGCGGACGGCTGCCAGCGCGGCTGCCAACACCGCAATGTCGTCGGTGAAGCCGATGCCGAGGAAGACGTCCGGAATGGCATCGAACGGCATGACGAAATAGGCGAGCGCGGCCAGCAATATGCCTTTCGCCTTCAGCGGCGTCTGCTTGTCCATGGCGCAATAATAGCCCGCGACCACTTCCTCCATGAAGGGGATGTGGCTGGCTGCACGCCTTGCGGTGCTCCAGAATTTGTTGCGCACGTTCTTTTCGTCGCGCGCAAAATCGCGGCTGTCGAAATTTCCGGCCTTGGCCATTCGGTCTCTCCTGTCGCGGCGACATGTGGGAAGATCCAAGGCCGAACGCAAGATTTCAGGGACGGGCGAAGCCGTCCATCCTGCCGGCAAGCTCGAAGTCGAGACGGCTGAGGCCGCCCGTCGCGTGGGTGGTGAGCGTAACGTCGACGGTCTTGTAGACATTCGACCATTCCGGGTGATGGTCCAGCGTCTCGGCGGCCATCGCCGTGCGCGTCATGAAGGCAAAGGCTTCGCTGAAATCGCCGAAGACGAATTTCTTTGAAATCGCGGTGCCGTCGCGGTCGAGCGTCCAGTTATCGAGTGCGGCAAGCGCCGTTTCGACTGCCGCCGTGTCAAGTTTCTGTCTCGTCATAGGTGCATCCGTGCTATCGGGCTTGAGTTGCCTCGATCATAGCGTCCCGGTCATGTCCGCAAAGCCCGAAATGTCCGTCCTCTTCGTCTGCCTCGGCAATATCTGCCGCTCGCCACTGGCGGAGGGTGTGTTCCGGGCGGTCTGTGCCGAGCAAGAGGTGGAAGGCGCCTTCCTGCTCGATTCGGCCGGCACCGGAGGATGGCATGCAGGTTCCTCGCCCGATCCGCGCTCGATCGCTATTGCCGCGCATCATGGCGTGGATATTTCTGGGCAGCGGGCGCGCAAGGTGGTGGCCGAGGATTTTGATCGCTTCGATCTCATCCTCGGCATGGATCGCTCCAATGTCGAGGATCTGCGGCGGATCGCGCCAGCGGAGGCGCGGCAAAAGATCCACCTGTTCCTGGAATACGCCACCGGTAGGCGGGCGGATGTTCCGGACCCCTATTATGGCGGGCCGGAGGGGTTTGCCGAGGTCTACCGCATGATCCGCAGCGCGTCCGAAGCGCTGGCGGACAGGTTGTTGGAGCGCGAGCCGGCGCCGGAGAGCGGCCAGGCCTCCTCGATCACATAAGGGCCGCCGCCCACGGAATCGCGCGAGGACATCAGCACGAAGCGGCCGACCTTGAACGGCACGGCCGAGAAGCTGCCATGCGCCGACAGATACTTTGCCACATCGTGCGCGCTTGGATTGCGCAGCCGTGCCAGCGTGACATGCGGCGAGAATTTGCGCGGATCGGCCGGAACGCCGAGGCGCTGGCAGATGCGCTCGATCTCGGCCTGGAGTGCGAGCAGGTCTGGCGAGGGCGCCACGCCGGCCCACACCGCATGCGGCTTCTTGGAGCCGAAGGCGCCGACGCCGGAAAGCTGGAGTTGAAACGCCGGGCGCTGCACGCGGTCGAGCGCGCCAGCGATCTCGTCGGCCAGGTGGCCTTCGATGTCACCGATGAAGCGCAGGGTCAGATGGTAGTTTTCGACATCGATCCAACGGGCTCCCGGGAGACCTCCGCGCAGCAATGATAAGGAAAGTGCTGCGTCTCGCGGAATTTCGAGGGCGGTAAACAGTCGTGGCATCGCTGCCTCCCCGAATCGAATTCGTGTACCTAGCGAATCATCGATCACCCGCCTGGGCAAGCTGTAATTCGCCCTTTCCACTCAACATGCATTGATGTCGATTTTCAGATGCTCCCTAGGAATTGCCCTGGTGAGCGGCAAGCGTCTTCTCGACAAGCGGCAGCATGCGCTCGACCATGCGGTCGACGCCGGCGGCATTGGGGTGCATGCCGTCGTCCAGCAGCGCGGTCTTGTCGGCCGCCACGCCGTCGAGGAAGAACGGATAGAGCGGCGCGCCATACTTCTCGGCCAGCGTCGGATAGATCGCGTCGAACGCCTTGGCGTAGCCATCGCCGAGATTGGGCGCGGCCAGCATGCCTGCGATCAGCACGGGGATGTTGCGCGCCTTCAGCTTGGCGATCATGGCGTCGAGATTCTTCTCGGCGATCTCCGGCGAAACGCCGCGCAGCATGTCGTTGGCGCCGAGTTCGAGGATCACCAGTTGCGTGCCGTCCGGCACCGACCAGTCGAGCCGCGCCAGGCCGCCGCTCGTTGTGTCGCCGGAAACGCCCGCATTGGAGATCACGACATCGTGACCATTCTTGCGTAGCGCGGCCTCCAACTTTTCAGGGAAGCTCTGGCCGGCATCGAGACCATAGCCCGCCATCAGGCTGTCGCCGAAACCGACGATGCGAAAGGGATCGGCGTATGCCGGCGCGAGCATAAGAAGGGCGAAAAATGCGGCAAAAAGCGGGGAAATCAAATGTTTGAATGCCATGACGCAAAACCCATATGACGAAAAATTCTGCCTATCCCCTCTCATATAGGACCGCAACGCCGTGACAGAAGCCGTCATCGACCTGAAGGATGTATCCCTGACGCTGGGCCACGGTGCTTCCGCCGTACATGTGCTGAAAGGGGTAAGCCTTTCGGTGACTGCGGGTGAGGCCACGGGCATTGTCGGGCCGTCCGGCTCGGGCAAGTCGACTCTGCTGATGGTTCTGGCCGGGCTCGAAGGGGTCGATGCGGGAACGGTGCGGATCGCCGGTGAGCTGCTGAACGGCAAGACCGAAGACCAGATCGCCGCGTTTCGCGGCCGCAATGTCGGCATCGTCTTCCAGTCCTTCCACCTCATTCCCAACATGACCGCGCTGGAAAACGTTGCGGTGCCGCTCGAGCTTGCCGGTCACCGCGACGCCTTTGCGGTCGCCGAGCGCGAGCTTGCGGCCGTAGGTCTCGCCGATCGGGTGACGCACTATCCGGGCGAGCTGTCGGGCGGCGAGCAGCAGCGCGTGGCGATAGCCCGCGCGCTGGCGCCCGAGCCGCGAATCCTGATTGCCGACGAGCCGACGGGTAATCTCGACCAGGCCACGGGGCGGCAGATCGCCGACCTGCTCTTCGCCAAGGCGAAGGAGCGCGGCATGACGCTGGTGCTGGTCACGCATGATCCGGCGCTTGCCGCTCGCTGCACGCGCCAGGTTGCGATGCGTTCGGGTCGGATCGAGGCCGAACCGTCGCTCGCCGTCGTTTCGGCGTGAGGCGGCCGCTCATGCCCTTCTCGCAGACGCTCAAGCTTGCCGTCCGCTTCTCGCTACGCGAAATGCGCGGCGGCTTGCGCGGCTTCCTGATCTTCCTCACCTGCATCACGCTTGGCGTTGCGGCGATTGGCGGCGTCAATTCGGTGGCACGCTCGATCACCGCCGGCGTTGCCAATCAGGGCCAGGTGCTGCTCGGGGGCGACGTGCGCTTCCAGCTCAACCAGCGCGAAGCGAACCCTGACGAACTTGCGTTTCTGAAGGGCCTTGGAACGCTGTCCGAAAGTTCGAACATGCGCTCGATGGTGCGGCTGGAGGATGGTTCCGACCAGTCGCTGGCCGAGGTCAAGGCGGTCGACGGCGCCTACCCGCTGTTCGGCACACTGGTTACGGATCCGGCCCTTCCGCGCGAGGAACTGCTTGGCGAAAAGGCCGGCGTTTTTGGAGCGGCTGCGGCTGACCTGCTGTTCGAACGCCTCGGGCTGAAGGTTGGCGATCGGGTCAAGCTGGGCAATGCCACCTTCGAGCTGCGGGCAAAGATCATCACCGAGCCGGACGCCATTTCCGAAGGCTTTGGCTTTGCGCCGCGCCTTATGGTGTCCAGCGCCGGGCTTGCCGCATCGGGCCTGGTTCAGCCGGGCAGCCTGGTCGAACACGCCTACAAGGTGCGGCTGCCCGAGGGTGCGACCGAGGCCCAGACTTCCGCAATCCGCAAGCAGGCGGGGCAACAATTCCCGCAGGCGGGCTGGAGCATCCGCACCCGCACCAATGCCGCGCCTGCACTTTCTGCCAATATCGAACGGTTTTCACAATTCCTGACACTGGTCGGGCTGACGGCACTGATCGTCGGCGGCGTCGGCGTCGCCAATGCCGTGCGCGCCTATCTCGACGGCAAGCGTGGCGTGATCGCCACCTTCAAGAGCCTTGGCGCCTCCGGCGGTTTCGTCTTCACCGTCTATCTGGTGCAGATCATGATGATCGCGGCGATCGGCGTGGCGATCGGCCTCGTGCTTGGCGCGCTGATGCCCTATGCCGCGGCGGCCGCGCTGGCGAGTGTCATACCGGTGCCTGCGCAGGGCGGCATCTATCCCGGCGCGCTCGCCATGGCCGCCCTGTTCGGCTTCCTGGTGACGCTGGCTTTCGCGCTGCTGCCGCTCGGACGGGCCCGCAATGTGCCGGCAACGGCGCTGTTTCGCGAAATGGGTTTTGGCGGCGGCGGTCTCGCGCCCTTGCGCTACGTTGCGGTGGCCGCAGGCCTCGCAGTGCTGCTTGCGGCCCTGTCGATCTGGTTCTCCAGCGACCGGCGCATCGCCTTGATCTTTGTCGGCGCGACGATCTTCGCCTTTGTGGTGCTGCGCGCGGTCGGTTTCGGCGTGCAGTGGCTTGCGCGCAAAAGTCCGCGCGTTCGCTCGACCGCGCTGAGGCTCGCCATCGGCAACATCCATCGCCCCGGCGCGCTGACGCCGTCGGTCGTGCTCTCGCTCGGGCTGGGGCTGACACTTCTTGTGACGCTGGCGCTGATCGACGGCAACTTGCGTCGGCAGATTGCCGGCAGCCTGCCGGAGCAGGCGCCGAACTTCTTCTTCGTCGATATCCAGGCGAGCGACCTCGACGCGTTTTCCGCGCTGATCGAAAAGGAGGCGCCCGAGGGCAAGCTGGTGCGGGTGCCGATGCTGCGCGGCCGTGTGATGGCGCTCAACGGGGTGGAAGTGCAGAAGCTGAAGGTGCCGCCCGCCGGCGCCTGGGTGCTGCGCGGCGATCGCGGCCTGACCTATGCCAAGAACCAGCCTGAAAACTCGACGCTGTCGGCCGGCACCTGGTGGCCGCAGGACTATCAGGGCGAGCCGCTGGTCTCATTCTCCGCTGAGGAAGGCAACGAGCTCGGGCTCAAGCTCGGGGACACGGTGACGGTCAATGTGCTTGGCCGCAACGTCACGGCAAAGATCGCTAATTTCCGGGAGGTGAAGTGGGAATCGATGGGCATCAACTTCGTGATGGTGTTTTCGCCCAACACATTCGCCGGCGCGCCGCATTCCTGGCTGGCGACGCTGTCGATCCCGGATGCGCCCATCAGCGAGGAGGCGCGCATTCTCAATTCCGTCACCAAGACTTTTCCGGCGGTCACGAGCGTGCGCGTCAAGGACGCGTTGGAAGTGGTGAACCATCTGGTCGGCCAGCTCGGCACGGCAATCCGCGTCGCGGCAAGCGTCGCGCTGATCGCCTCGGTGCTGGTGCTGGCGGGCGCGCTTGCCGCCGGCAACAGAGCCCGCATCCACGATGCCGTCGTGCTGAAGACGCTTGGCGCGACGAGGCGCACGCTGATTGCCGCCTTCTCGCTCGAATACATGCTGATCGGACTGGCGACGGCTATCTTCGCGCTCGCCGCGGGCGGGGCTGCTGCGTGGTTCGTTGTCGCTCGTATCATGAAGCTTCCGGCGGTCTTCCTGCCGGAGGTGGCGGTGGCGACGCTACTGATTGCGCTCACCGTTACGGTCGGCATCGGGCTGCTCGGCACCTGGCGGGTGCTTGGGCACAAGGCGGCGCCGGTGCTGCGAAACCTCTAGAAAGGGGAGACCGGCGGCGAGGCATCCGCCGGTCAAAAAGCATTAAATCTCGTTAATGAAGCGTTTTTTCTAAGCTTTTCAGGACAATCACGCCTCGTTTCGGTCTGTAACGGGTCTTGTTCTCGCCGGAAAGAATCATCATATTTGCCGCAGGCATGCTGGAGTCCCGCCAGCGGCGCCTGGGTTTTAATGAATCCGACACCGGACGGGGCAGAAGCAATAGAGGAAATCAATGGCTGACCTTCGCAACTATCAGACGCGCGTCGCGCCTGCGGGCGCCCGCGCCGGCGCCGTCATCGACGAGGGCCTGCGCGCCTACATGCTAAAGGTTTACAACCTGATGGCGCTCGGCCTCGCAATTACCGGCGTGGCCGCACTGGCCACCATGATGCTGGCCACGACGAATGATCCGGCGACCGCTGTCGCCACGCTCGCCAACGGCAAGATGCTGACCAGCGCCGGTGTGGCGCTTTACGGCTCGCCGCTGAAGTGGGTGGTCATGCTCGCGCCGCTCGGCATGGTGTTTTTTCTGAGCGCCCGCATCCAGACCGTGACCGTCTCCGGTGCGCAGACCGCTTTCTGGGTCTTCGCGGGCCTGATGGGCCTGTCGCTGTCGTCGATCTTCCTGGTCTACACGGCGCAGAGCATCGTCCAGACCTTCTTCATCACGGCCGCCGCCTTCGGCGCGCTGTCGCTGTGGGGCTACACGACCCGTCGTGACCTGAGCGGCATGGGCACCTTCCTGGTGATGGGCGTGTTCGGCCTGATCATCGCGATGGTCGTTAACATCTTCCTGCAGTCTTCGGCGCTGCAGTTCGCGATCTCGTCGATCGGCGTGCTGGTGTTCGCCGGCCTGACCGCCTACGACACGCAGAGCATCAAGGAGATGTATTTCGAGGACGACGACGTTATGGTCGCCGGCCGCAAGGCGATCATGGGCGCGCTGAGGCTCTACCTCGACTTCATCAACCTGTTCACCTTCCTGCTGCAGTTCCTCGGCAACCGCGAGTAAGCGGAACCTCGCAGCCTGACGGCTGCGACTGGAGCAGCAACAAGATCGGGGCGGCCCTTGGGTCGCCCCTTTTCTTTTGGCGCGCAACCTGCTTGAATTCGGGCACAATTCAGAGGTGCCTAAATAATGAGCAGTATTATCATTCGGCCGGCTGTGCTGAGCGATCTCGACGCGATCACTTCGATCTACGAAGATGCAGTTGTGCACGGCACCGCAAGCTACGAGCTCGAGCCGCCGTCCCGCGCAGAGATGGCGGAACGTTTCGCGGCGCTGCAGTTGGAAAGCTATCCCTATTTCGTCGCCGAGCGTGACGGTTCGGTCGTCGGCTATGCCTATGCCGGCCCGTTCAGGAGCCGGCCGGCCTATCGGTTCATCGTCGAGAATTCGATCTATGTTGCGCCGAGCGCCAAGGGACAGGGCGTCGGCCGGCGGCTTCTCGAGCGCCTGCTGGCGGAGGCGACTGCGCTCGGCTTCCGCCAGATGATTGCAGTGATCGGCGACGGCTCGCCGCAGAGCCCTTCCGTGCGCCTGCACGAGCGAGCCGGCTTCCGTCATACCGGCGTGCTCGTCGGCTCCGGCTACAAGCACGGCCGATGGCTGGACACCGTGTTCATGCAGTATGAGATGAATGGCGGTACGAGCGTCGCGCCGGATCCCGAATCGCTGCCGGAGCGGAATTTTGTGGCCAGCCGCGGCTAGCTTCCGCGCCTGATAACCGGCGGCTCAGGCCTGGTGGACCAGCTTGAGCTTCTTGTCGAAGATGCCCAGGACGCGGGCGAGTTCATGCCCGCGCTTGAGGATCAGTCCGCCGGCGGCGATGACGCTGAAGGCGCCCTGCTTCTTGGCCAGCTTCGGGTCCTTGACGATCTGGAACAGGGGGGTCTCCGAGGCGCGGCGGAAGACGGAGAACACGGCGCGGTCGGAGAGATGGTCGATGGCATAGTCGCGCCATTCATTGGCGGCCACCATGCGTCCATACACCCTGAGGATCTGGTCCAATTCGCGCCGGTCGAAGGAAACCAAGGCGTTCTGTCTTTCGCGTCTTGCCTCATGAAGCGGAATCAATATTGCCGATTCCTCCCCACCCTCCCCTGCCTTTCCGCGATCGATCATCCGGATGTGCCTTCCATGACAACTGAGTGACAAGAAGGGTCGCGCTTTCATTTGCGAATTGCAAGCCCTGGAACCATCGAGTATACAACCAGGGGTAATCCATAAATCGAATGCCCCTCAATCAAAAGGGGATTTGCGTTCCTGGCGGGGTGCTCACGAACGCGTACATCCTGTTTTCATTGGTGATTCCGCGCCATATTTCTGCCGCTTTTTATCCGCGTTCGCGCCCCATTGTCAGACGAGTTTGTACGCGTTGCCTGAGACGGTTCGGTCCGGCACTGGCCTGTAAACCCCAAGCCCCCCGCCCACGGGTCTGGGTCGGATCGAACCAACCTCGGCTTTTCCGTAAGAAGCCGAGTGCGACGATCCCAAACCAACTAACCGGTGCCGGCATCGAATTGGGCGCCGGTTTTTTTATTGCCTGATTATTTCAGGGACTGCTGCTCGTCCGTCTTGCGAAAGATCGCGGCACCCAGGATCGGGCCGGGCACGCCGTCCTTTCCAACCGCCTGCAGCAGCACTGCGCAGCCGCCGTTCTCGGCGATCTTGCTGGCCGGGAATTCGTATTTGGCAGCTTCGCCGCGCCACACGCCGGCCGTCTTCACATCGGTCACCGAGTTCCAATAGGTGATCGAGCGACCTTCATTCTCGCCCTTCTTCATGTCCACGCGCTGAGGGGGCGCGAAGAAAACCAGCACCACATGCGCCTTGCGCGGGGCCGCGCCATTGGCGCCGCCGGTCTCGATCATGAGGCTGTCGCCGACCTGCTGGACCGACACGTCGACGCTCAGTCCCTGGCCGGCCTTGTTGAGCTCGTCGAACGCATCGGCAATGTCGGCGCGCTTGGCTCCGTTGACGTGGATCCGGCCGTTGATCACCGCCTGAGGGGTATAGACGGAGCGAGTGCCGAAGGAGCGCGAATAGGCATATTGGCGATCGGTGCTGTCCGGGTTGCTTAGCGTGTCGCGCCAGCCGAGATAGTCCCAGTAATCGACATGGTAGGCCAGCGCCACCAGGTCGCTGTTGGTCGCGAATTCCTCAAAAAGCTTGTCGGCGGGCGGACAAGTGCTGCAGCCCTGGCTGGTGAACAGTTCAATCACGCCGCCAGGACGCGTCCCTGCGCCAGCCGTAGCCGCGAAAATCGGCAATGCCAGCGCCAACACCGCTAGCCGTAAACCCAAACGCGATTTCATGACCGTTCCAAAAGATGCCGGCCGGTTATGCCGGCCCGTTCTCGTTTCTGAAACAATAGCCAGATGCAGACATCAAGGTGAAGTCACGTTGCGGTGACAACTGGGGACGGCAAGCGCAAAGTTTAGACAAATCGCGCCGCAAATCCGCAATTTTCTACCGCGGGGCCATGAAAAAACCGCCGGCGCGAACGCCGGCGGTCTTCAAAGAGCTAGCCGAGGCGACTGGCTCAGGCAGCCAGATCGCGCAGCACGTATTGCAGGATGCCGCCGTTCTTGAAGTAGTCGAGCTCGTCGACGGTGTCGATGCGGCAGAGGATCGGCACGTCCTTCACCGTGCCGTCGGCGAAGGTGACCTTGGCGATCATCTTCTGGCGCGGACGGATGGTCTCCAGGCCTTCGATCGTCACGGTCTCGTCGCCCTTGAGGCCGAGCGAGGCCCAGGATGTGCCTTCCTCGAACACGAAGGGGACGATGCCCATGCCGACCAGGTTCGAGCGGTGGATGCGCTCGAAGGACTGGGCGATCACGGCGCGCACGCCGAGCAGGTTGGTGCCCTTGGCAGCCCAGTCGCGCGAGGAGCCGTTGCCGTATTCGATGCCGGCGAAGATAACCAGCGGCACGCCTTCGGCGCGATACTGCATGGCCGCATCGTAGATCGGCATCTCTTCCTTGGACGGGTAGTGGATGGTGTAGCCGCCTTCGCGTCCGTTTTCGCCCAGCATGTGGTTGCGAATGCGGATGTTGGCGAAGGTGCCGCGCATCATCACCTCATGGTTGCCGCGACGCGTGCCGTACTGGTTGAAGTCGGCAACGCCCACGCCATGGTCGGTGAGGTACTTGCCCGCAGGCGAAGCAGCCTTGATCGAACCGGCCGGCGAGATGTGGTCGGTGGTGATCTTGTCGCCGAACAGGCCGAGCACGCGTGCGCCCTCGATCTTGCCGATCGCGCCGGGCTTTGCGCCCATGCCGACGAAGTAAGGCGGGTTCTGCACATAGGTCGAGGCGTCGTCCCAGGTGTAGGTCTGGCCGCTCGGGGCCTGCACCTTTTGCCAGTTCTCGTCGCCCTTGAAGACGTCGGCATATTTGCGGGCAAACAGCTCGCGCGTGACGTTCTTGGCGATGAACTCGTCGATCTCCTGGGTCGAAGGCCAGATGTCCTTGAGGAACACCGGCTTGCCGTCCTTGTCCTCGCCGATCGGCTCGGTGGTGAGGTCCTTGGTGACCGTGCCGGCCAGTGCATAGGCGACGACCAGCGGCGGCGAGGCGAGATAGTTGGCCTGGACATCAGGCGACACGCGGCCTTCGAAGTTGCGGTTGCCGGAAAGCACCGCCGCGCCGATCAGGCCCTTGTCGTTGATGGTCTTGGAGATCGGCGCCGGCAGCGGGCCGGAATTGCCGATGCAGGTGGTGCAGCCGAAACCGACGAGGTTGAAGCCGATCTGGTCGAGCTCCTTCTGCAGGCCCGACTTCTCCAGATATTCGGCCACGACCTGGCTGCCGGGGGCGAGCGAGGTCTTCACCCAAGGTTTCTGCTTGAGGCCAAGGCGATTGGCGTTGCGCGCCAGCAGGCCCGCGCCGATCAGCACGCTCGGGTTCGAGGTGTTGGTGCACGACGTGATCGCCGCGATCACCACGTCGCCGTGGCCGAGATCGTGGTCGGTGCCTTCGACGGCGTAACGCTTGGCCACGTCGACGGTCTTCTTGTACTCGGTCTCCATCGCCTTGGCGAAGCCGGCCGGGATGGTTTCGAGCGCGGCGCGGCCTTCGGGGCGCTTCGGGCCGGCCATGGACGGCACGACGTCGCCGAGGTCGAGCTCGAGCGTGTCAGTGAAGACCGGATCGGCCGAATCGACCGTACGCCACATGCCCTGCGCCTTGCTGTATTCCTCGACGAGCGCAATGCGGTTCTCGGCGCGGCCGGAAATGGTGAGGTAGCGGACGGTTTCCGAATCGACCGGGAAGAAGCCGCAGGTCGCGCCGTATTCCGGCGCCATGTTGCCGATTGTTGCGCGGTCGGCCAGCGTCATGTTGGAGAGGCCGGGGCCGAAGAACTCGACGAACTTGCCGACGACGCCCTTCTTGCGCAGCATCTGGGTGACGGTGAGCACGAGGTCGGTGGCGGTGACGCCTTCCTTGAGCTTGCCGGTGAGGCGGAAGCCGATGACTTCCGGCAGCAGCATGGAAACCGGCTGGCCGAGCATGGCCGCCTCGGCTTCGATGCCGCCCACGCCCCAGCCCAGAACGCCCAGGCCATTGACCATGGTGGTGTGCGAATCGGTGCCGACGCAGGTGTCCGGGTAGGCCGTGGTCACGCCGTCTTCGGCGTTGGTCCACACCGTCTGGGCGAGATATTCGAGGTTGACTTGGTGGCAGATGCCGGTGCCGGGCGGCACCACGCGGAAGTTGCGGAACGCCTGCTGGCCCCACTTGAGGAACTTGTAGCGCTCTTCATTGCGCTGGTATTCGAGCTCGACATTGCGGGCAAAGGCGCGCGGGCTGCCGAATTCGTCGACGATGACCGAGTGGTCGATGACCAGGTCGACGGGCACCAGCGGGTTGATCTTCTCGGGGTCGCCGCCGAGGTTCTTGATGCCATCGCGCATGGCGGCAAGGTCGACCACGGCCGGAACGCCGGTGAAGTCCTGCATCAGAACGCGCGCCGGGCGATAGGCGATCTCGACGCCGGCGGTGCCGCGGTCGACGAGCCAGCCGGCGATCGCCTGGATGCTCTCCTTGGTGACCGAGCGGCCGTCCTCGTTGCGCAGAAGGTTTTCCAGCAGCACCTTCATCGAGTAGGGCAGCTGGGCGACGCCAGTCAGGCCGTTCTTTTCGGCCTCCGGCAGGCTGTAATAGACATATTCCGCATCCCCTACCTTGAGGGTTCTGCGGCAATTGAAGCTGTCGAGAGATTTGGACACGTGCGATCCCTAACTGTCGGTTGCCGATTTGGGAAACGGACGCCAGTGCATGCAATCACGCGCAAAGGTGCGGGTACGGCCATTTCCGCTGTCCGCTTCCATGCGTCCCGGCCGTTCAAGGCGGCGCGCGCGCTGGTTCGGCGCTAAAAGTGTTACCACGCCGACCGCTGGCATGGTTGGCTGGGATATAGAGAATTTCCTGGAATAGTTCTAGAGCGATAAAAGCAAATTTGCTGCAACGCACATCGGTCGTGGGGCGCGGCTTGGCGAAGGGGATAGGATGCGGCTGATCGCCGAAGAAATTGAAGGGCGGCGCGCCGGCGAGACTATCTTCTCGGGCATTGGCTTTACGCTCGGCGAGGGGGATGGCCTGATCGTCACCGGTCCGAATGGAGCCGGCAAATCGACCTTGCTGCGCGTGGTGGCGGGCCTTTTGCCGCTGGCCCATGGTCGGCTCGAATTCGAAGATGGAGGCGAGGACTTTCCTTCGGTCGAATCAGCCTGCCACTATCTCGGGCCCGACAATGCGATGAAGACCGCGCTGACCGTTTCGGAAAACCTCGCCTTCTGGCAGTCGTTCTTCGGGAGGCCGCATCTTTCGATCCTCGAGGCGCTCGAGATGGTCGGGCTGGAAACGATCGGCCACCTGCCCTTCGGCTATCTGTCGACCGGGCAGCGGCGGCGCGTCTCGATCGCCAAGCTCATGGTCAGCCATCGCCCGGTCTGGCTGCTCGACGAGCCGACCTCGGGTCTCGACAAGCACTCGGAGGCGCAGTTTTCCGAACTGATGCGGATGCATCTTCTCGGGGGCGGCATGATCGTTGCCGCTACTCACCTGCCGCTCGGACTGGAAGGCGTGCAGGAGCTTAGGATGGGGGGACATTGATGCTGGCCCTCTATCTCCGCGATGTCAGGCTTGGCATCCGCGCCGGCGGCGGCGCGCTGACCGGCGTGCTGTTCTTCCTTGCCGTCATCGTCACGATTCCCTTTGGCGTCGGGCCGGATCTCAACCTGCTTGCGCGCATCGGCCCGGCCATTCTCTGGATCGGCGCGCTGCTGGCCTCGCTGCTTGGCCTCGACCGGCTGTTCCAGGCCGAACGCGAGGATGGCTCGCTGGACCTGATGGTGCTGAACCACGATCGCCACCTGCTGGCGCTGACCGTGTTCGTCAAATGCCTGGCGCACTGGACGGCGAGCGTGCTGCCGCTGGTTGTGGCGGCCCCGTTGCTTGGCTTGTTCATGAACATGGAGCCGGTCGGCATCGGTGCGACCGCGCTGACCTTGCTGGTTGGCACGCCCGCCATCACCTTCATCGGTGCGGCGGGTGCGGCGGTCGCGGTGTCACTGCCGCGCGGCGGACTGCTGGTGTCGGTGCTGGTGTTGCCGCTGGTTATTCCGGTGCTGATCTTCGGCGTTTCGGCCAGCTATGGCGCGGTGAACCATCCAAATCCCTTTCTGCAGCCCTTTCTCATCCTCTGCGCGCTGACCCTGTTCCTGGCCGTCATCGGTCCGGTGGCCGCGGCGCTGGCCCTGCGTTCCGGCGCGGACTAGGGCATCACGATCGGGTCATCCCGAATTCGTCGCAGGGCGATTCGATTGCGGAGCTTGAGCGGCGCGGTTATGTAACGGCCATGAGCAAGACAGGTTCTCACAGCGCAGAACGCCTCGCCCCCGGGCTGCCGGGCAGGAGACCTCTATGACCGTGCATGCGCTTTACGTTTCCGCCGCCTATGGGATTTCAGCCTTGGTACTCGCCGGGCTGGTGGCGTGGATATTCGTCGACCAGCGCGCGCGGCGACGGGAGATGGCCGAGCTTGAGGCCAGCGGTGCGCGCCGCCGCTCCGACCGCAAAGGGCCCGCAGCATGAGCATCCAGAGCGAACAGCCCAAACCGCGCCGCAAGCTGCTGGTGCTGCTGCCGCTGGCGATCTTCCTCGTTCTGGCTGCCGTGTTCCTGTCCCAGCTTCTATCGGGGCGCGATATCTCGGCCGTGCCCTCGGCCTTGATCGGCCGCACGGCTCCCGAAACCAAGCTGCCGCCGCTCGACGGTATCGCATTGCCGGGGCTCGATTCCTCCGCCTTTGCCGGCAAGGTCACGCTTGTGAATGTCTTTGCCTCCTGGTGCGCCCCATGCCGCGAGGAGCATCCGGTGCTGATGGCGCTGTCGCAGGACAAGCGCTTCGATCTCGTCGGAATGAACTACAAGGATAAGCCTGAGAATGCCCGCCGTTTCCTGGGCGATCTCGGCAATCCCTATCGGGCCATCGGCGCCGACGAGGCCGGCCGCACCGCGATCGACTGGGGCGTCTATGGCGTGCCCGAAACCTTCGTGATCGGCCGTGACGGCAAGGTGGCCTTCAAGCATGTCGGCCCGATCACGGCCGAGTCGGCGCAGAAGGTGCTGTTGCCCGAAATCGAGAAGGCGCTGGCTGCACCGACATCCTGAGGCTGCAGTCTTCAAATCCGGAGTGTTGCATGAACGAAATTTCTTCGACTGCTGCTCCGGTCATCCGGGACCACTTTGAAATGCAGGCCAGGGCCTGCGATGGGCTTGGCTCTCCCTTTACCGCAAGGCTGTGCCGCTCACTTGCCGGCCTGCTTGACGAAGGCACGCGGACCGGCCGGCGTCTCTTGCAGTGGCCGGGCAATCCACGCGACGATGCCCTGGCGCTGAGGCTTTGCGGCGGCTTGCATGCCCTCGTTCTTTCGGGCTCGGATCGACAGCTCGCCGCCATCTATCCGCCGCAACAGGTCGGCGGCGAGACGATGCGACTGGTGCTGAAAGAGGCGATCCAGCGTAACGACGAAGCGCTCTTTACGGCGCTCGACAACGCGCCGCAAACCAACGAGATCGCCCGCTCGGGCATGCTGCTCCCCGGCTTTTTGACCATTGCGCGTGAAACCGGACTGCCCTTTGCCCTGCACGAGATCGGCTCGAGCGCGGCGCTCAATCTACAGTTCGACCGATTCCTCTATCGCTACGGCGAAGCCGAATGGGGCGATGCCGCCTCCCCGGTTCGGCTGGCGCCGGAATTGCGCGGAAAGCTGCCGCCGCTGGAGGGGAAGATAACCGTCGCGTCTCGCCGTGGCTGCGATGTCGCGCCGGTCGATATCGGCAAGGCGGCGGATCGCTTGCGCCTGCGCTCCTACATCTGGGCCGATCAGGCGCTGCGGCTCGAACGTCTCGATGCTGCCATCGACCTTGCGGCGAGCACCGCTTTCAGGCTTGAGAAGGCCGATGCGGCCGACTTCGTGCGTGCGGAATTGGAATCGCGTCAGGCTGGTTCGGTCTTCGTGCTCTTCCATTCGATCATGTGGCAATACATGCCGCGGTCGACGCGAAACGCGATTACTGAGGCATTGGAAGAAGCGGGAAAGGAAGCTTCCGGCGATGCACCCATTGCCTGGCTGCGCATGGAGCCGCTGTCGACCAGCGACCCCTATGCGACGCTCAGCCTGACCCAATGGCCGGGCGGCGAGACCAGACATCTCGCCAAATGCGACTATCACGGCCGCTGGATCGAGTGGCAGTAGTTTCCAGCACTCCCATTGCCGGAAGCGCGGCGCCTCGATTGCGAGACGCCGCGCAGAATTGGATCAACCGTAGACCTGACGATAGGCGTGGTAGAGCATCTCGCTGCGGTTGCCGTTGATATCGGCAAGATCGCGCGAGGTCAGGCTCTGGATTTCGGCTACGAGCGCATTGTAGCGGCGGCGCTTGGCAATGGCGTCCTTGGCGACCGCGACGGCGTTTGCAAAGATCATGGCGAGTTCTCCTTCTGGGCCGACGCATTCCGGCGACGGTTCGGATCCTCCCTGATCACAAGCAAAGTCTGCCACAGTCATGCTGCGGTGCAACAAGCATCGCTGCATCGCAGCAATGCGACGATTGCATGCCGGGTTAACGGTTGATGAATCGGCCGAACTCGACCAGGCTTGCCCGCATCATGTCGCGGATCACCGGATCATGCAGGATCGGCTCGAAGTCGGGAGGCTTCTTGCCGATCAGAGACACTTCCAGTTCCGCGCCGTCGAAAACCGTCAGAGACATGGTCTTCAGGATCTCGCGCAGGGCCGCGCGAGCGAACATCGACCGCGGCGAGGCGTGAACCAGCATGGCCGGCTTGCCGATCGGCGCCTCTCCAGAAACCAGCCAGTCGAGCGCATTCTTGAGCCCGCCCGGCACGCCATGGGCATATTCCGGGCAGGCGATGATCAGGCCATCGGCGTTGGCGACCGCCTCGGTCAGGCGTGACACCTGTGGCGGAGTGCGCTCGCCTTCGTCATCCGGGCTGAAAATAGGTAGCTCTCCGAGCCCGTCATAGATGGCAAGCTCGAATCCCGGCGGCGCGGTGTCCCGCAAGGCGTGCAGCAGCGCCATGTTGGTCGAGGTCGCGCGCAGGCTGCCGCAGATGCAGAGCAGTCTCATCGCGGGCGGCCCTGTCGCTTCGGGGTTATCGAGGCCGCGCGCGTTTCGACGAACTCCACGGCACCTTCCCCCTAAAAACCTACTTCTTGAACCGCTCGTCCAGCGAGTGCCGCATGATCAGCGGCATCTGGCTGAAGGTGAAAAGCAATGTGATGGGCATGATGCCCCAGACCTTGAAGGCGACCCAGGTGTCGGTCGAAAAGTTCCGCCACACGACCTCATTGGCGATGGCCAGGAACAGGAAGAAGAACCCCCAGCGCAGGGTCAGGATCTTCCAGCCCTCCTCGTCGAGCCTGAAAGCGCTGTCGAAGACGTAGCCGAGCAGCGACTTGCCGAACAAAAGGCCACCGAGCAGGGTGACGCCGAACAGCGTGTTGACGATGGTCGGCTTCATCTTGATGAAGACATCGTCCTGCAGCCACAGCGTCAGCGCGCCGAACACGAAAACCACGACGCCCGACACCAGCGGCATGATCGGCAGGCTGCGCATCACCAGCCATGAGACGATAAGCGCAATCGCGGTGGCGATCATGAACAGGCCGGTGGCGATGAAGATCGGGCCGCCGAAGTCGCTGAGGACCGGGAATTTCTCGACCAGCCATGTGCCGCGGGCATTGGCGAAGAAGAAGACGAGCAACGGCCCAAGCTCAAGCACAAGCTTCAGCAGCGGGTTGATTTCCTTTTTCTTCGGATCGGCCGGGTCGCGTTCAAAGACTGGTGCGTTCATGGTCTCTTTCTTGCGCATAATCTTGACCAAAGAGTGCGCGACTCCTTGGGATCATGCCTAGGCTACTCCAGCGATCGCTTTTGCGAAATCGCCTGCGGAAAATGGTTCGAGGTCGTCGACCTGCTCGCCGACGCCGATGAAATAGACCGGCAGTCGGTGCTTGGCGGCGATGGCGACCAGAATGCCGCCGCGCGCGGTGCCGTCGAGCTTGGTCATTACCAGACCGTTGACGCCGGCCACGTTGCGGAAAATCTCAACCTGGTTCAGCGCGTTCTGGCCGGTGGTGGCGTCCACGGTCTGCAGCACGGTATGCGGGGCTTCGGGATCGAGCTTGCCCAGAACGCGCACGATCTTCTCCAGTTCCGCCATCAGCTCGGCCTTGTTCTGGAGGCGGCCGGCGGTGTCGATGATCAGCACGTCGGAGCCGGCGGCCTTGGCCTTCTCGAAGGCGTCATAGGCAAGACCCGCTGCGTCGGCACCAAGTTTCGAGGAGACCACGGGCGAGCCGGTACGCTCGCCCCAGATCTTGAGCTGCTCGATCGCCGCGGCGCGGAAAGTGTCGCCGGCAGCAAGCATGACCGAAAGCCCGCCCTCGGTGAGCTTGGCGGCGAGCTTGCCGATGGTCGTGGTCTTGCCGGTGCCGTTGACGCCGACCACCAGAATGACATGCGGCTTGTGCGACAGGTCGAGCTCGAGCGGCATGGCGACCGGCTTCAGCACTTTCTCGACCTGCTCGGCCATGACGGCGCGCACTTCCGTGTCGGAAACATCCTTGCCGTAGCGGCTGGACGACAGCGCATCGGTGATGCGGATCGCCGTCTCCATGCCGAGATCGGCGCGGATCAGCACGTCCTCCAGTTCCTGCAGCGTGTCCTCGTCCAGCTTGCGCTTGGTGAAGACGCCGGCGATGCTGCCGGACAGCTCCTTCGAGGACCGGGATAGGCCCTGCCTCAGGCGCTGGAACCAGGTTAGTCTTGGCGCTGGCGCGGTGGGGGCGACCGGCTCGGCCTTCTGCTCGACTTTTTTGGACACCGTCACCTTGCCCGCAGGGGCGGGGGCAAGCGGCGTAGACGGCACGGGTGTAGCGGCGGTTTCCGCCACTGCAACCGGGGCAGAGTGCGATGCCTCCTTCGCGGGTGCAGCAGTTTCGGCTTCCGCGATCGTTTCTATCGGCGTGATTTCAGGCGCCACCTCGTCGCGCAGCGGATCGACTTCCACGGGCGAGGGCTGGCGAAGCGGCGGCAGCACCTCCGCAACCGGCAATTCGATCGCAGGCTCTCGGGCCGGCGCCGGCGGAGCGACTATAGGCTCGGCCGTTTCGGATGTGGGTTCGCCGGGACCGGGCGTGGGCTCCGGAATTTCGACCGGCAGCTCTTCGGGCTGCTCCGCTGGCTCTTCCGGAACCTCCGAAGGAACTTCGGGCGGAACCTCCGATGGAGCCGGAGTAGGCTCGGCAGGAGTCGGAGCGGGCGCCGGCTCATCGGGCAGGGGGGTGGGTTCCTGCGGACTCGGCTCTTGTTCCTTCGCAAGGGGAAGGTGGTCCGCAGGGCCGGAGGGGATCGGTTCAACCGTCGCCGGCGCTTGCGCAACGACAGAAGCCTCGGTGACATCAGCGGCTTCGACCGCGCTCGACGCTTCGGCGACCCGATCGACAGCTTCGATCGATTCTTCGCTCACGGGCGAGGCGGCCGGCGCCTCAGTTTCGTGCGCTTGCTGCTCCAGAACTGGTGTTACTGGAGCTTCCGTCTCCGGAGCGGCTTCCTCGGCCGGTTTCTTGCCGAAGGAGAAGACTTTCTTGATGAAGCCGAATGCCATGCTGTCTCTACTCAGGCCGCGGCCATGGCGGCAGGCGCGGCGATCAGCCGGGCGCCGTCCTGGCCGGTAATGGTGGCGGCAACGATGCTGCCCGGGGCGCCGCCTTCAATGGCCGCAAGCGTAAAACCTTCGGTGCGACCGAGCCCGTCGCGCTCGATCAGGATCGACTGGCTGGTGCCCACCAGTCTTTCGAGATGCCGGCGATAGGCCGCTTCGCCCGCAGCACGCAACCTCGCGGCGCGCTCCTTGATGGCGCGGCCGTTCACCGGCGGCATGCGTGCGGCAGGCGTGCCCTCGCGCGGGCTGAACGGGAAGACGTGGAGATGGGTCAGGCCACACTCTTCCACGATCTTCAGCGAGTTCTCGAACATCGCCTCGGTCTCAGTGGGGAAGCCGGCGATGATGTCTGCGCCGAAGACGATGTCGGGGCGCAGGCTGCGCACTTCCTCGCAGAAGCGGATGGAATCGTCGCGCAGATGACGCCGCTTCATGCGCTTCAGGATCATGTCGTCGCCAGACTGCAGCGACAGATGCAGATGCGGCATCAGCCGCTTCTCGGTGGCGATCGCGTCCATGAGGTCGTCGTCGGCCTCGATGGAATCGATGGACGACAGCCTGAGCCGCTGTACCTCGGGCACCTGCCGCAAAATGGTCTTAACCAGCTTGCCGAGTTTCGGCGCGCCAGGCAGGTCGGCGCCATAGCTGGTCATGTCGACGCCGCTCAGCACCACTTCGGCATAGCCATTGCCGGTCAGCCGCTTGATCTGCTCGACCACCGCGCCCATCGGCACCGAGCGAGAATTACCACGCCCGTAGGGGATGATGCAGAAGGTGCAGCGATGGTCGCAGCCGTTCTGCACCTGCACGAAAGCGCGCGCACGCCCTTCGATCGCATCCACCAGATGGCCAGCCGTCTCGCGCACGGAAAAAATGTCGTTGACGCGCGCCTTCTCGGTGTCGTTGACGCCAAAATCGGGCAGCGCGCGATAATTGTGCGCCTTCAGCTTTTCCTCATTGCCGAGCACGAGGTCGACCTCGCCCATGGCGGCGAAGGCGTCCGGGTCGGTCTGGGCGGCGCAGCCGGTGACGATGATGCGCGCGTCAGGGTTTTCGCGCCGGGCCTTGCGGATCGACTGCTTGGCCTGACGCACCGCCTCGGCGGTGACGGCGCAGGTATTGAAGATCACCGCGCCGTTCTTCAGCGCGCCAAGGCCGGCGGCTTCCGCCTCGCGGCGCATCACTTCCGACTCATAGGTGTTGAGCCGGCAGCCAAATGTGACGATGTCGATACCCATCAGGCGACGTCCTGCTGGTCGCGCTGCCATACGCCGGTGGCGGGGTTGAAGCTGCCCGAGAATTCCCACTCAGCGGGGCCGGTCATGACGACGTGATCATCGTCGCGCCATTCGATCACCAGCGGACCGCCGGGCACGGTGACGGTGACCTTGCGGTCGGTGCGGCGCGTGCGCGCTCCGCAAACGGCAGCCGCGCAGGCGGCCGAGCCGCAGGCACGCGTCAGGCCCGCGCCGCGTTCCCATGTGCGTAGTGTGATGGCGTCTCGCGCGGTGACCTGCGCGATGGAAATGTTGGCGCGCTCGGGGAAGATCGGGTGGTTCTCGAGCATCGGGCCGAAGCGCTCCAGCTCATAGGACCAGACGTCGCGGTCGACCCAGAAGATGGCGTGCGGGTTGCCCATCGAAGCGACGGAAGGCGAGTGCAGCACTGGCGCGTCGATCGGTCCGATCTGCAATTCGATCATGCGCGTGTCGCGAAATTCCTCGGCGAGCGGAATCTCCTGCCAGCCGAAACGGGGGATGCCCATGTCGACGGAGATCAGCCCGTCTTCATGTTCCTGGGCATTCAGGATGCCGGCGACCGTCTCGAAAGTAAAAACCTTCTGCCCGGTCTCGGCGGCCAGCGCCTGAACCACGCAGCGGGTGCCGTTGCCGCAGGCCTGTGCCTGGCTGCCGTCGGAATTGATGATCTCGATATAGTTGACCGTGCCGGCGGTACGCGGATCATGGATGGCCATGATCTGGTCGAACTTGGTGGCCGGATCGGCATTGAGCGCGATCGCCGCTGCCGGGGTCACGCGATCCGCGCGCCCACGCATGTCGGCAACGATGATCTCGTTGCCGAGCCCATTCATCTTGGCGAAAGGCGCAGTCATGCTCATCCGGCCTATATGGCGGAAACGCCGGCGAATTACCAGTATAGAGAAGGGCCGTGCGGCTATTGCGCCACGGCCCCGGTTTCCCGCAGCGGTTCTCCAACGGGAAGCTTCACATCTTCCGGGTCGACTCGAACAGGAACCAGGCGCGGCGCTCGGCCTCGTCGATATAGTTTTCCAGAATGCTCGCCGTGGCGACGTCATTTTCTTCTTCGCAGGTGTCGTGCACCTCGCGCATGGACGCGATCAGCGCCTCGTTGTCCTCGCGCAATTCGCTCAGCATGTCCTCCGGCGTGACGAAATCGGCATCGTTGTCCTGGATACGCTGCAGCCGGGAAATCTGGCCAATGGAATGCAGCGTGATACCGCCGAGCTTGCGGGCCCGTTCGGCCAGCACATCGGTCATATCGAAGATCTGGTCCCCATGTTCGTCGAGCAGCAAATGGTAGTCGCGGAAGTGTGGACCACTCATGTGCCAGTGGAAATTCTTGGTCTTCAGATAAAGCGCAAAAACGTCGGCCAGGAGTGCGTTGAGCGCGGCCGTGATGTCGCGGCGCGCATTGTCGCCAAGCCCGGTCGGTGTGGTGAGAGGCGCCTTGCGATGGGCTTTGGCGGCGGTGCTGGTGTCCGGCATGATAGAGCTCCCTCATGGTGTGCGTTGCCATTCAGAAATGCAGACCGTCGAACTCCGTTCCCAAAAGCGCCGCGGTTTGGCCTGCCGGGCGCCTGATTTATTCGCTTGCCTGCTTCGGGACGTCCCAGACTTCTCCCGCCAGCATCGCGCGAAAACGTTCTCGTGCGATCCCTTGGTCATCCAGCGCCTGCTCGAGCTTGGCGCGCGGTTCTTCGATCGGCTCGTTGGTAAGATGGAAGGTGCCCCAGTGGCAGCCGGCGGCGAAGGCGGCGTTGCAAAGCCGCATGCCACGCACCGCCTCGTCCGGATCCTGGTGTTGCGGGGCCATGAACCAGCGCGGCTCATAGGCGCCGATCGGCAGGATGGCGAGGCGGAATCCGCCATGCTTCTCGGCCATCAGCCGGTAGTTTTCGCCCCCGTGAAAGCCGGTATCTCCGGCGAAATAGATCTTGCCGGATGGCGAGTCGATGACGAAGCCCGACCAGAGCGCCATGCGTCTGTCCTTGGTGCCGCGGGCCGACCAATGGTGCGCCGGTTCGATATGCACGGCGATGCTGTCGAACTCGAAGCGGTCGCCCCAGTCGCCGGTCACGATCCGCATTTCCGGGGCGCGGCTTCGAACGATCGTGTCGTTGCCCAGGGGCGTTATGATGAGCGGGTCATGTGCCGCCTGCAGCCGCTTCAGCGTCGCCAGGTCGAGGTGGTCGTAATGGTTGTGGCTGAGCAGGACGATGTGGATCCGCGGCAGCTCCTCAAACGAAATCCCGGGCGGGTTGACGCGCTTCGGCCCGGCGAAGGGCAGGGGTGAGACCCGTGCCGACCAGACCGGGTCGGTGAGGATATTTATCCCTTCGATCTGCACCAGCAGCGAGGCGTGGCCGACCATCGTAACCCTGAGGTTGCCGTCCGACACGGCCTGCGCGGGCGTCGTTCTCGGAAAGGGGCTTGGCCACGACGACGGCCATTTGGCGCGGCCGCCGCCGAACTGCCACCTCAGCAATGCGGAAAGGCCTCGTGGCGCTTTTCCATTGGGATTGAAGAAGACGCGGCCATCGAAGTGGTCGCTGACAGGTCCTCGGTAATATGGATTGGCAGGTTTCGGCCGTCTGGCCATGCGGGCTCCTGGGCAATCGTTGCGGAGTAGATAAAGGATAGTGACGGGGAAGGCTGGCGCAAGCTTTTGCCGGGGCAAGTGCCAACAGCGCTTCATCGGGTTTGCTAGGGTCGCGATCTATCGATGTCCTGCCCGCGGGCGGGGGCGACCGGGAGGCACGAAGATGGTCATGAAACGGACGAAGCAGCCGTGGATGGCGGCGGACGATTTCGGCCGCTCATTGCCGCGCGGTGTCGGCATCAATCTTCTGGTTCGTGACGTTGCGCTCATGGAGGCCTTCTGCCGCGACGTGCTGGGCGCCACGATCATCTATGCCGACGAGGATTTTGCTGCCGTGCAGCTCCTGGGATCGGTTTTCATGCTGCATGCCGACCACTCCTATAGCGACAATCCGATGCGCGGGACGGTGACCGGCGTCGAGGTGCGCGGGGCTGGGCTGGAGATCAGGCTCTATGGCAGCGATCCCGACACGGTCGAAGCTCTCGCTCGCAAGCACGACCACATTGTGCTGTCTGGAGCGGTCGATAAGCCGCATGGCTTGCGCGAGTGCCATATAGTGGGCCCGGACGGCTATATCTTCGTGCCTAGCCTGGCAATCGGCGGGTAACCGGTTGAACGCCAACGATAATCCAGCCCGATGCGGGTGTGGATTTGACTGCGCGAGCCAGAAACGCATGCGATATTTCTGCAACAGCGCCACAATGCAAACCGGATATTAACCATAGACGGTTGAAATTTGGCCAACATCGGCCTGTTTGTGGGGCCGATGATTTTGATCGGGCGGGTGACCGGTTCCGACGGAGGTATGGCATGATTTTTTCGAGAACGGGCCTGTTGGCCGTATCGGTGATGGCATTGGCGGCAAGCGGTTGCCAGAGTTCGCGTATATCTTCGCTGGATACCCAGCCCGCACCGCTGGTTCCTGCGCCGACCGGACAGGTCACGAGTGGTCAGTTGCCGCCGCCGGTTGCTCCCGGCGTCACCGATCCCTCGCAATTCCCCGCGGCCCCTGGTGCAGGTGGCACGCAGGTTGCCGGGCTGCCGCCGGCATCCGGACCGGCCGCCAATGGGCCGGCCATTACGGCCGGCAGCGTCGCCGGCGTCTGGAATGCGTCCGTGGGCGGTCAGAACTGCCGCGTGGCGACGCCGCAGACCAAGTTCGGCCAGGGCTACCGCGCCGGCCCGCTGCGCTGCCCGTCGCCGATCGATGCGGTAAAATCCTGGAGCGTCGCCGGAAGCCAACTTACCCTCTATGATGAGAACGGCAGCCCGCTGGCACGGCTCTCCTCGTCGGGTCCGGAGAAATTCTCTGGTCAGACCGAGAGCGGTGTTCCGGTTTCGCTCAGCCGCTGACGGCAGTGGTCCCGCGCGGCCGGCAAGTCCAAGGGGGCGCTGGCCGCGGCTAGGATGAACGACAGACTTTCCAGAGACATGGCCGATGCATCTGCGTGAAGGTATTCAGACGCGTGTGACGGTCAGGCAGCGCTACGACCATCTGGTCGAGACCAAGGCGATCGCGCGCGACCCCGCGCAGGAACCCATCGTCGCCGCACTCGACCATCTCATCGACGATATTTCCCAAAAGCGGCTGGCGAAGAAATCCAGCGCGCTCGGCTGGCTGTTCGGCAAGAAGCGCGAGCGGAGCGCTCCGGTTAAAGGCCTCTACATCCATGGCGATGTCGGCCGCGGGAAGACCATGTTGATGGACATGTTCTTCGAACTGGTGCCAGTGAAACGCAAGCGGCGCATGCATTTCAACGACTTCATGGCCGACGCGCAGGACCGCATCCAGAAGCACCGGCTGGCGCGCAAGAACGGCGAGACGAAGGACGACGATCCGATCCCGCCGGTGGCGGCGGCGTTGGCAGAAGAGGCCTGGGTACTTTGCTTCGACGAATTCACCGTGACCGATATCGCCGACGCGATGATCCTGTCGCGGCTTTTCTCGGCGCTGTTCGCCAATGGCGTGGTGCTGGTGGCCACCTCCAATGTGGCGCCCGATGACCTCTACCGGGACGGCCTCAATCGCGGTCTTTTCCTGCCTTTCGTCGATGTGCTGAAGCGCCATGTCGATGTGCTCGACCTCGATGCCGACAAGGACTATCGCCTTGAGAAGCTGAACCGTCTCCCGGTCTATATGAGCCCGCTGGGGCCCGATGCCGACCGGCAGATGGACGAGGCCTGGCAGGCCGTGACCGCTGGGCGTCCGGCCGCGCCGGCAACGCTTTCGCTCAAGGGCCGCCACATCACGGTGCCGCTGGCGACGGAAGACACGGCGCGCTTCACCTTCGCCGATCTCTGCGAGCAGCCGCATGGCGCGCGCGATTTCTTGGCTATTGCCGCGCGTTACTCGACTGTCTTTATCGATCACGTTCCTGTGCTGGCCGAAGGCAAGCGAAATGAGGCCAAGCGCTTCATCCTGCTGATCGACACTCTATATGACCATCAGATCAGGCTGGTCGTCAGTGCCGCGGCCCCGCCCCAGGCGCTGTATACCGGCAAGCGCGGCGTCGAGGCATTTGAATTCGACCGAACAGTCTCCAGATTGATGGAGATGCAGAGCCGGGATTGGCTCGACGGCTGGACGGAGCGTCATGGGAAGCGAGCTTCACTCGAAGTCGGCAAAACAATGTCCGTTTGAAAGCGTTTTGCTGCAAAATTTTGACGTTTACGTAAATCCCATCATTTCTAACCGATTGAAATATTTGGGGTCAAAATAATCGGTTGAATTTCCACAGTCTTGGCGCTATCTCACCTGCGGAATTCTGGCTGCATACGCACGCTCATTCTGGCCTAAAAGCTCTCCTCCGGCATCACCCCGCCGGGCCACAGCAAAGGGAAATATCCTCACATGGCACGCAACAAGATCGCCCTCATCGGTTCCGGCATGATCGGCGGCACGCTCGCCCACATGATCGGTCTCAAGGAACTTGGCGATGTCGTCCTGTTCGACATCGCGGAAGGCATTCCTCAGGGTAAAGGGCTGGACATTGCCGAGTCCTCGCCCGTCGACGGTTTCGACACCCGTTATGTCGGCGTGAATGACTATGCCGGCATTGAGGGTGCGGATGTGTGCATCGTCACCGCTGGCGTGCCGCGCAAGCCCGGCATGAGCCGCGACGACCTCCTGGGCATCAACCTCAAGGTCATGGAGCAGGTCGGCGCCGGCATCAAGAAGTATGCTCCCAATGCTTTCGTGATCTGCATCACCAACCCGCTCGACGCCATGGTCTGGGCGCTGCAGAAGTTCTCGGGCCTGCCCAAGAGCCACGTCGTCGGCATGGCCGGCGTGCTGGACTCCGCGCGCTTCCGCTACTTCCTGGCCGAAGAGTTCAAGGTTTCGGTCGAGGACGTCAGCGCCATGACGCTCGGCGGCCACGGCGACGACATGGTACCGATGGTGCGCTACTCCACCGTTGCCGGCATCCCGCTGCCGGATCTGGTCAAGATGGGCTGGACCAGCCAGGAGAAGCTTGACGCCATCGTCGAGCGCACGCGCAAGGGCGGCGGCGAGATCGTCAGCCTGCTCAAGACCGGCTCGGCCTACTACGCCCCGGCTGCCTCGGCAGTCGCCATGGCCGAGAGCTACCTCAAGGACAAGAAGCGCGTGCTGCCCTGCGCGGCCTATCTCAGCGGCCAGTATGGACTCAAGGACATGTATGTCGGCGTTCCGGTCGTGATCGGTGCCGGCGGCGTCGAGCGCATCATCGAGCTCGACTTCAACAAGACCGAAGAGAAGATGTTCGAGAAGTCGGTCGATGCCGTGAAGGCGCTCTGCGAAGCCTGCGTGGCCATCGCTCCGAACCTCGGCAACAAGTAAAGGTCATCGACCGATGAATATCCATGAATATCAAGCCAAGGCGCTGCTGAAGGAATTCGGCGCGCCGGTGGCCGGTGGCGTTGCCATCTTCAACGCAGGCGAGGCGGAAGCTGCTGCCAAGTCGCTGCCCGGGCCGCTTTATGTGGTGAAGAGCCAGATCCACGCCGGCGGGCGCGGCAAGGGCAAGTTCAAAGAGCTGCCCGCTGATGCCAAGGGCGGTGTTCGGCTCGCCAAGTCGATCGACGAGGTCGTGGCCTTTGCCAAGGAAATGCTCGGCAATACGCTGGTGACCAAGCAGACCGGCCCGGCCGGCAAGCAGGTCAACCGCCTCTACATCGAGGATGGCGCCGACATCGATCGCGAGCTGTATCTGTCGATCCTGGTCGATCGCACCGTGGGCCGTGTGGCTTTCGTGGTTTCGACCGAAGGCGGCATGGACATCGAGCAGGTGGCGCATGACACGCCCGAAAAGATCATCACGGTTGCGATCGATCCCGACACGGGCGTCACCGCCGCCGACGTGACCAAGCTCAACGAGGCGCTGCAGCTTTCGGGCGAAGCGGCCAAGGACGGCGAAAAGCTGTTCCCGGTCCTCTACAAGGCCTTCATCGAGAAGGACATGAGCCTGCTCGAGGTCAACCCGCTGATCGTCATGACCAACGGCCGCCTGCGCGTGCTCGACGCCAAGGTGTCGTTCGACAACAACGCGCTGTTCCGCCACGCCGATATTCTCGAGTTGCGCGACACCACCGAAGAGGACGCCAAGGAAATCGAGGCATCGAAGTATGACCTCGCCTATGTGGCGCTCGACGGCAACATTGGCTGCATGGTCAACGGCGCGGGCCTGGCAATGGCCACGATGGACATCATCAAGCTCTACGGTGCCGAGCCTGCCAACTTCCTCGACGTGGGCGGTGGCGCCTCCAAGGAGAAGGTGACGGCGGCTTTCAAGATCATCACCGCCGATCCGGCGGTCGAAGGCATCCTCGTCAACATCTTCGGCGGCATCATGAAGTGCGATGTCATTGCCGAGGGCGTCATCGCAGCGGTCAAGGAAGTGGGCCTCAAGGTTCCGCTGGTTGTCCGTCTCGAGGGTACCAATGTCGAGCTTGGCAAGAAGATCATCAACGAGAGCGGGCTGAACGTCATCTCGGCCGACGACCTCGACGACGCGGCAAAGAAGATCGTCGCTGCGGTGAAGGGGAACTAATTCATGTCCATTCTCATCGACAAGAACACCAAGATCCTGGTGCAGGGCCTGACCGGCAAGACCGGCACGTTCCACACCGAACAGGCGCTGGCCTATCACGGCACCAAGATGGTCGGCGGCATCCATCCCAAGAAGGGTGGCGAGAACTGGACCGGCTCCAAGGGCGAGACGCTGCCGATTTTCGCCAGCGTTGCCGAGGGCAAGGAAAAGACCGGCGCCAACGCATCGGTCGTCTATGTGCCGCCGGCAGGCGCTGCCGAAGCGATCATCGAGGCCATCGAGGCTGAGATCCCGCTGATCGTCTGCATCACCGAAGGCATTCCGGTCACCGACATGATCAAGGTCAAGGCCCGGCTGGAAAAGTCGAAGTCCCGCCTGATCGGACCGAACTGCCCCGGCATCGTCACGCCGGACGAATGCAAGATCGGCATCATGCCGGGCAACATCTTTCGCAAGGGCTCTGTCGGCGTTGTTTCGCGCTCCGGCACGCTTACATATGAGGCGGTATTCCAGACCACGAATGCCGGGCTCGGCCAGTCGACGGCAGTCGGCATCGGCGGCGATCCGGTCAAGGGGACTGAATTCATCGACATGCTCGAAATGTTCCTCGCCGACGACGAGACTAAGTCGATCATCATGATCGGCGAGATCGGCGGTTCAGCTGAAGAGGACGCCGCCCAGTTCCTGATCGACGAGGCCAAGCGCGGCCGCAAGAAGCCGATGGCCGGCTTCATCGCGGGCCGCACCGCACCGGCCGGCCGCACCATGGGCCACGCCGGCGCCGTGATTTCCGGCGGCAAGGGCGGCGCGGAAGACAAGATCGCGGCAATGGAAGCCGCGGGCATCCGCGTGTCGCCGTCGCCGGCGCGGCTCGGCACCACGCTCGTCGAGGCGATCAAGGGCTGATCGCCCGGCAATGTGCCAGACCGTCACAGGTCCGGCACATTGGAGGGGAAAAGGTACGGGAAACCGTTCGAGTGCGGCACGGCCGCAGTCAAGACAAGGAGACGGAGCCGAGGCTCCGAGAGTAAAAATGGCGCGACAAGATCAGGCCAACGACCAATTTTCCCTCACTTCGTTTCTTTACGGCGGTAACGCCGACTACATTGATGCCCTCTACGCGGCCTATGAGGAGGATCCCTCCTCGGTCGATCCGCAGTGGCAGGATTTCTTCGCTTCGCTGAAGGACAGCGCCGACGACGTGCGCAAGAACGCGCGAGGCGCCTCCTGGTCGAAGCCGAGCTGGCCGCTTCAGGCCAATGGCGAGCTGGTCTCCGCGCTGGATGGCAATTGGGGCCTCGTCGAAAAGACAATCGAGAAGAAGGTCAAGGAAAAGGCCGTCGCCAAGGGCGAGGTCCTGTCCGAAACCGATGTTCTTCAGGCGACCCGTGACTCGGTGCGCGCCATCATGATGATCCGCGCTTATCGCATGCGTGGCCATCTGCATGCCCAGCTCGACCCGCTGGGCATTGCCAAGCCGATCGAGGACTACAACGAGCTCTCACCGGCTTCCTACGGCTTCACCGAAGCCGACTACGACCGCAAGATCTTCATCGACCATGTGCTCGGGCTGGAATACGCGACCATCCGTCAGATGCTCGACATCCTGACGCGCACCTACTGCTCGACGATCGGCGTCGAGTTCATGCACATCTCCGACCCCGAGGAGAAGGCCTGGATCCAGGAGCGCATCGAGGGGCCGGACAAGGGCATTGCCTTCACCGCCGAGGGCAAGAAGGCGATCCTCCACAAGCTCGTCGAAGCAGAAGGCTTCGAGCAGTTCATCGACGTCAAGTACAAGGGCACCAAGCGCTTCGGCCTTGACGGCGGCGAGTCGCTGATCCCGGCGCTGGAGCAGATCGTCAAGCGCGGTGGCTCGCTCGGCATGAAGGAGATCGTGCTCGGCATGGCCCATCGCGGCCGCCTCAACGTGCTGTCGCAGGTGATGGCCAAGCCGCACCGCGCCATCTTCCACGAGTTCAAGGGCGGCTCCTACGCACCCGACGACGTCGAGGGTTCGGGCGACGTGAAGTACCATCTGGGCGCTTCGTCGGATCGCGAATTCGACGGCAACAAGGTGCACCTGTCGCTGACCGCAAACCCCTCGCATCTCGAAATCGTCGATCCCGTCGTGATGGGCAAGGCGCGTGCGAAGCAGGACCAGTTCTACGGCCGCAATCCGCGCCACGAGATCGTGCCGCTGGAGGTGCGTGCGCAGGTGTTGCCGTTGCTCATCCATGGCGACGCCGCTTTTGCCGGCCAGGGCGTGATCGCCGAAATCCTCGGGCTGTCGGGCCTGCGCGGCCATCGCGTCGCCGGCACGCTGCACGTCATCATCAACAACCAGATCGGTTTCACGACCAATCCGCGTTTCTCGCGCTCGTCGCCCTATCCGTCGGACGTGGCCAAGATGATCGAGGCCCCGATCTTCCACGTGAATGGCGACGATCCGGAAGCCGTGGTCTTCGCGGCAAAGGTGGCGACCGAATTCCGCATGAAGTTCCACAAGCCGGTGGTTGTGGACATGTTCTGCTACCGCCGCTTCGGCCACAACGAGGGCGACGAGCCGGCGTTCACGCAGCCGATCATGTATCGCAACATTCGCGTCCATAAGACGACGGTGCAGCTCTACGCCGACAAGCTGATCGGCGAAGGGCTGGTGACCGAAGCCGAGTTCGAGCAGATGAAGGCCGACTGGCGCGCTCATCTCGAGGCCGAGTTCGAAGCTGGCCAGTCCTACAAGCCCAACAAGGCCGACTGGCTGGACGGCGCATGGTCGGGTCTGCGCGCGGCTGACAATCAGGACGAGTTGCGCCGCGGCAAGACCGCCGTGCCGGTGAAGATCCTGAAGGAGGTCGGCAAGAAGCTGACCGAGGTTCCGTCCGGCTTCGAGGTCCACAAGACCATCGGCCGCTTCCTCGATGCACGTCGCAAGATGATCGAATCGGGCGAGGGGCTCGACTGGTCGACCGCCGAGGCGCTGGCCTTCGGCTCGATCCTGCTCGACGGCAATCCGATCCGCCTTTCGGGCCAGGATTCGGAGCGCGGCACCTTCTCGCAGCGCCATTCGGTGCTCTACGATCAGCGCGACGAGAACCGCTACATCCCGCTCAACAACCTCTCGCCCGCACAGGCCAATTACGAAGTCATCAACTCGATGCTTTCGGAAGAGGCGGTGCTTGGCTTCGAATATGGCTACAGCCTTGCCGACCCCAAGGCGCTGACGCTGTGGGAAGCCCAGTTCGGCGACTTCGCCAACGGCGCGCAGGTGGTGTTCGACCAGTTCATCTCGTCGGGCGAGCGCAAGTGGCTGCGCATGTCGGGCCTCGTCTGCCTGCTGCCGCATGGCTATGAAGGGCAGGGGCCGGAGCACTCATCGGCTCGCCTGGAGCGCTTCCTGCAGCTCTGCGCGGAAGACAACATGCAGGTCGCCTACTGCACGACGCCGGCTAACTACTTCCACATCCTGCGCCGTCAGTTGAAGCGCGACTTCCGCAAGCCGCTGATCCTGATGACGCCGAAGTCGTTGCTGCGCCATAAGCGCGCCGTCTCGACGCTGGCGGAACTGTCGGGCGAAAGCTCGTTCCACCGCCTGCTGTGGGACGATGCCCAGCTGCTGCCCGACCAGCCGATCAAGCTGGTCAAGGACTCGAAGATCCGTCGCGTCGTGCTCTGCTCTGGCAAGGTCTATTACGACCTCTACGAGGAGCGCGAAAAGCGCGGCATCAACGACATCTACCTGCTGCGCGTCGAGCAGCTCTACCCGTTCCCGGCCAAGGCGCTCATCACCGAGCTGTCGCGCTTCCGCGGCGCGGAGATGGTGTGGTGCCAGGAGGAGCCCAAGAACATGGGCGCCTGGTCGTTCATCGACCCCTACCTGGAATGGGTGCTCGCTCATATCGACGCCAAGCATCAGCGCGTGCGTTACACCGGCCGTCCGGCGGCCGCGTCGCCCGCGACCGGCCTGATGTCGAAGCACCTGGCGCAGCTCCAGGCGTTCCTCGACGACGCGCTCGGCGAATAGTTCCACAGTTCAGAAGAAAACGGATAGGCAAAAGATGGCTACCGAAATCCGCGTCCCGACCCTTGGCGAATCCGTCAGCGAGGCGACCATCGGCAAGTGGTTCAAGAAGGTCGGCGATGCGATCGCTGCCGATGAGCCGCTGGTCGAGCTTGAAACCGACAAGGTGACGATCGAAGTGCCGGCGCCGGCCGCCGGCACGCTGGCCGAGATCACCGCCCAGGAAGGCGAGAGCGTCGGCGTCGGCGCGATCCTAGGCACTCTTTCCGAAGGCGGCGCAGTTGCCGCCAAGCCGGCCACCAAGCCCGAGGCTGTGGCCCAGGCGGCGGGTGCTGCCGGCGCTGCGTCCGTCAAGGAAGCCGTGGCCAAGACCGCCGCGATTGCCGGCTCGTCGCCGATCGAAGAGCGCAAGATGCCGCCGGCGCCCTCTGCCGCCAAGCTGATCGCCGAGGCCAATCTCTCGGTGGACCAGATAGCTGGTTCGGGAAAGCGCGGCCAGGTGCTGAAGGGTGACGTGCTGGAAGCCGTCGCACGCGGCATCTCGCTTGTTCCGGCCGCCGCTCCTGCGCCGGCGCCGGTCACCGCCCGTGCGCCTTCTGCTCCGAGCGACGAAGCCCGTGAAGAGCGCGTGCGCATGACCAAGCTGCGCCAGACCATCGCGCGCCGGCTGAAGGACGCGCAGAGCACCGCAGCCATGCTCACCACCTTCAACGAGGTGGACATGAAGGCGGTGATGGATCTGCGTTCCAAGTACAAGGACGTGTTCGAGAAGAAGCACGGCGTGAAGCTCGGCTTCATGGGCTTCTTCACCAAGGCCGTGACGCACGCGCTGAAGGAAATCCCGGCGGTCAACGCCGAGATCGACGGCACCGACATCATCTACAAGAACTACGCCCATATCGGCGTGGCAGTGGGCACCGAGAAGGGCCTGGTGGTGCCGGTGGTGCGTGATGCCGACCAGATGTCGATCGCCGAGATCGAGAAGGAAATCGGCCGCCTCGGCATCGCCGCGCGCGACGGCAAGCTGTCGGTCGCCGACATGCAGGGCGGCACCTTCACCATCTCCAATGGCGGCGTCTATGGCTCGCTGATGTCGACGCCGATCCTGAACGCGCCGCAGTCGGGTATCCTCGGCATGCACAAGATCCAGGAGCGGCCGATGGTGGTCGGCGGTCAGATCGTCATCCGCCCGATGATGTATCTGGCGCTCTCCTACGACCACCGCATCGTTGACGGCAAGGAAGCCGTGACCTTCCTGGTGCGCGTCAAGGAAAGCCTCGAGGATCCGGAACGCCTGGTGCTGGACCTCTAAGCAAGTGGGCGCGCAGGTCGAACCGATAGATCTCGTCGAGTTGCTCAAGACGGGTCGATCGGGCCCGATAGAACTTGGCAAAAGTGGTCGGCAGGTCGTCCGCGACCTGATCGATCCTGATGATCTGCGCGCCGATAACCACTATGTTCATCACGACGTGGATTCGCCGTGGTGCATCTATGGCGAAAACTGCGAGTTCTTTTTCAGTCCGGATTTTCTTCTCAGGCACATCAAGATCATTCCCCATCTGCCGACCTTTGGTCTCGGAGGATTGATGATGACTTGGAATGGTGGCCTCGACTTGCGGATCGGCCGACACCCTGCGACATTCGCCGGGAGCGAGCCTATCGAAATACATACACTCCCGCGAGCGTTGAGGTTTTTCCACGAAGCGGGTTTGACTGGGCCAATGGGAGGTGGTCAGGAGCGGGACATTTCCGTCAGGCTATTGAATGGCTCGCGTGAGGTGGAATTGAGATATGAGCTCCAAACGCTGCCGGTCAGTGGGGAAAGGAATGTAGTCTTTGAGATTGACTACTTCCTCGCAGCTGTCTGGATAGTCGACAACAACATCCCGGGCTGAAGACATGGCCTTCGAACCGAACATTCCCCCCATCCAGGTGCATCTGTGCGTCAAGGGCGGCCGCGAGGCGATCGCCTTCTACGAAAAGGCTTTCGACGCGGTCGAAACCTATGAGCAGATGGCCGAGGACGGCGAGCGCGTGCTGCACGCCAATCTCTCCATGTTCGGCTCCGAAGTCATGCTGCATGACGAGTTTCCGGAATTCGGCGGCGATGTGCTGTCGCCGACGAGTCGGGGTGGGGCGAGCCTGACCATAAACATCAACCTGCCGAAGCCCGGCGACGTCGATCGCGCGGTCGAGCAGGCGGTGAGCGCGGGCGCGACCGTGACCATGCCGGCAGCCGACATGTTCTGGGGTGCGCGCTACGCCAAGATCACCGATCCCTTCGGCCATGTCTGGGCCTTCAACGCGCCGCTGGAGAAGCAGCCGGAATGAACTACGTCTGGGAATTCGCCGGCCTGATGGCGGTGTTTTCGCTGCTGGCGGTTGCGCCGGGGGCGGATTTCGCGCTGGTCGTGCGCCAGAGCATCACGCGCGGCCGTCGCGCGGCGATCGCCGCCAGCGTCGGCATCGGCACGTCGCTGATGTTCCACATCACCTACACCGTCCTCGGCATCGGCCTTATCGTTTCAAAGTCGCTGTTCCTGTTCGGTATCCTCAAATGGGCAGGTGCGGCCTATCTGCTCTATCTCGGTATCAAGGCGCTGCGCAGCACCGGCGGCACCCTGACCGTTGAGGAGGACAAGCCGGCCGAAATGCCGGTCTCGTCGCGCCGCACCGATTTCAAGAACTTCCTGATGGGTTTTGTGACCAACGCTTTGAACCCCAAGGCAGTGCTTTTCTTCCTGTCGCTGTTCTCGGCGCTCGTCAGCTACGAAACGCCGGTGCTGGTCCAGGGCGTCTACGGTCTGCTTATGGCCGCGTTCCTGATCTCCTGGTTCGTGATCGTATCGATCTTCTTCACGATGAAGTCGGTGCGCGACCGTTTCGTCGCGTTGGGCCGCTGGTTCGACCGCTTCACCGGACTCGTCTTCATCGGGCTCGGCATCAAGCTTGCCGTGCAGCAGCAGCCTTGAGGACGCAATGACCGGTCTGCAGGGGTGCCAGGAATGAGCGGGGACAAAAAGGTTCTTTTGGTCACGGGCGGTGGACGCGGGATTGGCGCGGCCATCTGCCGGCAGGCTGCGAAGACCGGCTATAGCGTTGCGATCAACTACGCTTCCAACGAAGCGGCAGCTGCCGCACTCGTTGCGGAGATCGAAGCCGGCGGCGGCGAGGCGATTGCGATCAAGGGCGACGTCGGCAGCGAGGCCGATGTGCTCGCCATGTTCGCGGCCGTGGATGCGCGCTTCAGCAGGCTGGATGCGCTTGTGAACAATGCCGGCGTGGTCGACGCCAAGGCGCGCGTGGACGAGATGAGCGCGGCGCGCCTGGAGCGCATGATGCGCATCAACGTCATCGGCTCCATGCTCTGCGCCCGCGAGGCGGTGAAGCGCATGTCGACGCTGCGTGGCGGGGAGGGCGGGGCGATCGTCAACATCTCCTCGGCTGCCTCACAGCTCGGCTCGCCGGGCGAATATGTCGACTACGCGGCCTCCAAGGGCGCGATCGACACTTTCACCATCGGCCTTGCCCGCGAGGTTGCCACCGAGGGCGTGCGCGTCAACGCCGTGCGGCCGGGCATCATCGACACCGAAATCCACGCGTCGGGCGGCCAGCCGGATCGCATAGCGGCGATACGCGGCTTCGTGCCGATGAAGCGTGAAGGCAAGGCAGACGAGGTCGCCAATGCCGTGCTGTGGCTGCTCTCGGACGAGGCATCCTACACGACGGGCGGAATTTTGAACGTAAGCGGCGGACGCTGACATCAGCTGAAGGAACAAGAAATGGCATATGATGTGGTGGTGATTGGATCGGGACCTGGCGGCTATGTGTGCGCCATCAAGGCTGCTCAGCTCGGCCTGAAGACGGCCGTGGTCGAGAAGCGCGAGACCTTTGGCGGCACCTGCCTCAATATCGGCTGCATCCCCTCCAAGGCGCTGCTGCATGCTTCGGAAATGCTCGCCGAGGCGCAGCATTCCTTCGACACGCTGGGCGTCGAGGTGGAGCCGAAGCTCAATCTTGGAAAGATGATGGCGCACAAGGACGCCACCGTCACCTCCAACGTCAACGGCGTGGCCTTCCTGTTCAAGAAGAACAAGATCGATAGCTTCCGCGGCACCGGTCGGGTCGTCTCGGCCGGCAAGGTTTCCGTGACCGCCGATGACGGCAGCGTGCAGGAGATCGAGGCGAAGAACATCGTCATCGCCACCGGTTCGGACGTTGCCGGTATCCCGGGTGTGAAGGTCGAATTCGACGAGCAGGTCATCGTGTCCTCCACCGGCGCGCTGTCGCTGCCCAAGGTGCCGGAGAACCTGATCGTGGTCGGCGGCGGCGTCATCGGGCTCGAGCTCGGCTCGGTCTGGGCGCGTCTCGGCGCCAAGGTCACCGTGGTGGAATATCTCGACACCATCCTCGGCGGCATGGACGGCGAGGTGGCCAAGCAAGTCCAGCGCATGCTGGCCAAGCAAGGTCTCACCTTCAAGCTCGGCTCCAAGGTGACGAGCGTTGCCAAGACGGCCAAGGGCGCGAGCGTAACCTTCGAGCCGGTCAAGGGCGGCGATGCCGAGACCATCGAGGCCGATGTCGTGCTGGTGGCCACCGGCCGCAGCCCCTACACCGAAGGCCTCGGCCTCAAGGAAGCGGGCGTGGAGATGGACGCGCGCGGCCGCGTGAAGGTCGACGGCCACCTGCGCACCAACGTGCCGGGCATCTACGCCATCGGTGACGTCATCGACGGACCGATGCTGGCGCACAAGGCCGAGGACGAGGGCGTGGCGGTCGCCGAAATCATCGCCGGCCAGGCCGGCCATGTGAACTACGACGTCATTCCGGGCGTGGTCTATACGAGCCCGGAAGTGGCTTCCGTCGGCAAGACCGAGGAGGAGTTGAAGAAGGCCGGCATCGAATACAAGGTCGGCAAGTTCCCCTTCACCGCCAATGGCCGCGGGCGCGCCATGCTGCACACGGACGGTTTCGTGAAGATCCTGGCCGACAAGGCGACTGACAAGGTGCTTGGAGCCCATATCGTCGGCTTCGGCGCCGGCGAGATGATCCACGAAGCGGCGGTGCTGATGGAATTCGGCGGCTCGGCCGAAGACCTTGGCCGCACCTGCCACGCGCACCCGACCATGTCGGAAGCGGTCAAGGAAGCGGCGCTGGGGGCCTTCTTCAAGCCGATCCACATCTGATCGGTCGCAGCTTCACACAAATCGAAACGGGCGCCTCGCGGGCGCCCGTTTTCATTTGGTGGGTCAGTGCGCTGCAATGCCCTGATGGGCTGCCTTGCCCCATACCTCCTCCACGCGCGCGTCTCGGCCGCAGGCGTAGCGGTAGTAGCGGTAGCGGATCGGGTTTTTCTTGTAATATTTCTGGTGATATTCCTCCGCCGGCCAGAAGGTCGGCGCCATGACGATCTCGGTGGCGATAGGCTTCTTGAGTGCGGCCTCGATCGCCGCCTTCGATTTCTCGGCTTCGGTGAGCTGGTCCTTGTTCACCGCGTAGATAGCTGTCGTGTAGCTGTGGCCCCGGTCGCAGAACTGGCCGCCGCCGTCCGTCGGGTCGACCGAATGCCAGAAGGCGTCGAGCAGCTTGGCATAGCTGGTCTTGCTGTCGTCGAATTCGATCTTCACCGCCTCGCGGTGGCCGGCGGCGGTGTGGTTCTCATAGGTCGGATGGTCGTTGCTGCCACCGATATAGCCGGAGGTGGTCGAGACTACGCCCGGCACATGGTCGAAGTCGCTTTCCACACACCAGAAGCAGCCACCGGCAAAGATCGCCGTCTGCGTGCCCGCCTGGGCGCTGCTGGACAATGCCGCCAAGCCGAGAGTAGCCATGCTAAAGGTCAGGATATAGCGGAACATGCGAACTCCTCCTGCCGCATGTTTATGGGAATAGCACCGGGCTTTGAAATCAAGCCTGGACACGCTGATGTGATGAAACGCCCAAGAAAAAAGCCGCTCGGGCGACCCGTGCGGCTTCTCTTTCGGCGGTTGAGTGCGTCAGGGCCCGCCTGATCAGGCACCCAGCGCGTCGAGACGGACGCGCAGGGCGGCGACCTCTTCCTCGAGCGCCTGCAGCCGCGCCTCGAGATCCGACGCAGGCATGGCCGACGGGCCGCGCTGCGCTGCAAGCGCGGCAACATCGATAGGTCCGCTCAGGAGATGGGCATAGCGGTCCTCGCGCTGGCCGGGGCCGCGACCGATTTCCTGCACCAGCGGCGGGCGCTTGCCGATCAGCATGTCGAGTTCTTGGCGCAGGTCTTCCATCGACTGGAAACGCGCCATGCGCTCGCTGCGCGCCATCAACTCGCCGGCTGTTTGCGGCCCGCGCAGCAGGAGCAGGCCTAAAATGGCGATCTGCGGCGAGGTCAGCGAAAAGCGCTGTGCGGTAAGATGCTCGTAGCGCTCGACGCGCGAGCCGAAGACCTGGCGCACCAGGCCCTTCTGCTCAAGCGTCTTCAGGGCGCGGTGCACCTCCACCTGCTCAAGCGCCATGACCGGCTCTCGCGCCGTCTTCTGGTTGGCGGCGGCGTGGGCTGCATTGAGCGTGAGCGGATAGACGTCCGGCGTCAGCTCCTTCTTCTCGATCAGGCAGCCAAGCACGCGGGCTTCGATAGGGGTGAGGATGGGGAGGTCTGTCGTGGATTCCATGCTGCAGCTATTGGCACAAAACGGCCTTGGCAACAATGTTCTCGCAAACCGGACAAGAACCTACGGCCATCGGAAAGGATCGTGCTCGGCCAAAAATAAAGCGCGATGACGCCTGGTCATCGCGCTCCAGTTGTTCAAGCCTGCTCCGCTCGCGCGGAATGGAGGCGAGGGTCTTAGACCCGGCGCTCCACCATCATCTTCTTGATCTCGGCAATCGCCTTGGCGGGATTAAGTCCCTTCGGGCAGGTCTGCGCGCAGTTCATGATGGTATGGCAGCGATAAAGGCGGAACGGATCCTCGAGGTTGTCGAGGCGCTCGCCGGTGGCTTCGTCGCGGCTGTCGATCAGCCAGCGATAGGCCTGCAGCAGCGTGGCCGGGCCGAGATAACGGTCGCCGTTCCACCAGTAGCTCGGGCAGGATGTCGAGCAGCAGGCGCACAGGATGCACTCGTAGAGGCCGTCCAGCTTGGCGCGGTCCTCGTGGCTCTGCAGCCATTCCTTGGCCGGTTCCGGCGACACCGTCTTCAGCCACGGCTCGATCGAGCGGTGCTGGGCGTAGAAGTTGGTGAGGTCGGGCACCAGATCCTTCACCACCGGCATGTGCGGCAGCGGGTAGATCTTGACCGACCCGGAGATGTCGTCGCAGCCCTTGGTGCAGGCCAGCGTGTTCGAGCCGTCGATGTTCATGGCGCAGGAGCCGCAGATGCCTTCGCGGCAGGAGCGGCGCAGCGTCAGCGTCGGGTCGATCTTGTTCTTGATCCACAGAAGCGCGTCGAGAACCATCGGCCCGCAATCGTCCATGTCGACGAAATAGGTGTCGATGCTCGGGTTCTCGCCATCGTCCGGCGACCAGCGGTAGATGTGGAACTCACGCAGGTTGGTCGCGCCCTCGGGCTTCGGCCAGGTCTTGCCCTGCTTGATCTGGGAGTTCTTGGGAAGAGCCAGTTCAACCATCTCGATCTCCCTCGATCAGTACACGCGCGCCTTGGGCGCGATCTTGGCGAGGCTGATGCCGCCTTCCGATTCCGGCAGCAGCGTCTCGGTGTGCACCGGGCGGTAGTTCAGCGTCACCTTGCCGTCCTCGGAGACATGGGCCAGCGTGTGCTGGCGCCAGTTCGCGTCGTCGCGCGAGGGGAAGTCCTCGCGGGCATGCGCGCCGCGGCTCTCCTTGCGGGCCTCGGCGCCATAGACGGTCGGCAGCGCGTTGGCCATGAGGTTTTCGAGCTCGAGCGTCTCGACCAGATCCGAGTTCCAGATCATCGAGCGGTCGGTGACCTTGATGTCCTTCAGTTCGCCCCACAGAGCCGACATGCGCTGGCAGCCCTGCTCCAGGGACTCCTGGGTGCGGAACACGGCGGCGTCTTCCTGCATGGTGCGCTGCATCTTCTCGCGAAGCACGGCCGTCGGCGTACCGCCATTGGCGTTCCGCAGACGGTCGAAGCGATCCATGATCTTCTCGACGGCCTGTTCGTTGATCGCCGGAATGGGCGCTGCGCGGTCGATCACCTCGCCGGCGCGGATGGCGGCGGCGCGGCCGAACACGACCAGGTCGATCAGCGAGTTGGAGCCCAGGCGGTTGGCGCCGTGAACCGAGGCGCAACCGGCTTCGCCCACGGCCATCAGGCCGGGCTGGACGCGATCGGGATTGTCCGCGGTCGGGTTCAGCACCTCGCCCCAGTAGTTCGTGGGAACGCCGCCCATGTTGTAGTGCACGGTCGGCAGAACCGGGATCGGCTCGCGGGTCACGTCGACGCCGGCGAAGATCTTCGCGCTCTCCGAGATGCCCGGCAGGCGCTCATGCAGAACGGCCGGGTCGAGATGGTCGAGGTGCAGGTAGATGTGGTCCTTGTTCTTGCCGACGCCGCGGCCCTCGCGGATCTCCAGCGTCATGCACCGCGAAACCACGTCGCGCGAGGCAAGGTCCTTGGCCGACGGCGCATAGCGCTCCATGAAGCGCTCGCCTTCGGAGTTGACGAGATATCCGCCTTCGCCGCGGGCGCCTTCGGTGATCAGGCAGCCCGAGCCGTAGATGCCGGTCGGGTGGAACTGCACGAATTCCATGTCCTGCAGCGGCAGGCCAGCGCGCGCCACCATGCCGCCACCGTCGCCGGTGCAGGTGTGGGCGGAGGTCGCCGAGAAATAGGCGCGGCCATAGCCGCCGGTCGCAAGCACGACCATCTTGGCCGCGAAGCGGTGGATGGTGCCGTCATCGAGGTTCCAGGCCACGACGCCGGTGCAGACGCCGTCGGTCATGATCAGGTCGAGCGCGAAATACTCGATGAAGAACTGCGCGTTGTTCTTGAGCGACTGGCCATAGAGCGTGTGCAGGATGGCGTGGCCGGTACGGTCGGCAGCCGCGCAGGTGCGCTGCACGGGCGGGCCGTCGCCGAAATTCTGCATGTGGCCGCCGAAGGGGCGCTGATAGATCTTGCCTTGCTCGGTGCGCGAGAAGGGTACGCCGTAGTGCTCGAGCTCGTAGACGGCGGCCGGCGCCTGACGCACCATATATTCCATGGCGTCGACGTCGCCGAGCCAGTCCGACCCCTTGACGGTGTCGTACATGTGCCACTGCCAGTTGTCGGGGCCCATGTTGGAAAGCGAGGCGGCGATGCCGCCCTGTGCCGCAACCGTGTGCGAGCGGGTCGGGAAAACCTTGGTGATGCAGGCCGTCTTCAGCCCTTGCTCGGCCATGCCGAGCGTTGCGCGCAGGCCAGAGCCGCCCGCGCCCACGACGACCACGTCGAATTTGTGGTCGACAAAGGTATAGCCCTTGCCTGCCGATGCCGTGCCTTTGTTGTCCTTGGCCACTGGTCAGCCCCCGAATGCTAGTTTGAGCAGGGCGAAAACCGAAGCAACGCCAACCGCGATCGTGAAGAATGTGTTGAGCATGAGCAGCACCAGCTTGCCGCCCTCGCCATGGACATAGTCCTCGATGATGACCTGCATGCCGAGCCGCATGTGGTAGAGCGCCGACAAAAGCATCGCGATCAGGATCAACGCCACGAAGGGATTGGCGAGCACCGCGCGCACCTGCGCGTAGTCGGCGCCATTCAGCGAAACCAGAAGCCCAACGAAAAAGAGCGTGAGCGGCACGTTGGCGATCGCCGTCAGGCGCTGGCGCCAGAAATGGTCGGTGCCTTCATGGGCCGAACCCAGGCCGCGGACCTTCTTCAAAGGCGTACGCATGTCCGTCATGATCAGGCTCCCCGCACCATGTAGCCGACGATCCAGATCGCCAAGGTCAACACGACCGACCCGACGACGGTGGCCCAGGCGATCTTGGAAGCCGTGTGCTTCTCAAGGCCTGCGCCCGTGTCCCAGATGAGGTGACGGATGCCGCCCAGCATATGGAGCATCAGTGCCCAGGTGTAGCCGAACAGGACGAGACGGCCTATCCAGGAGCCAAAGATCCAGTTGACGAAATTGAAGTGACTTTCGGTCGTCGCCGCCGCGATCAGCCACCAGGCGACGAGTAGCGTGCCGAAATATAGTGCGCCGCCGGTGATCCGATGCAGGATCGACGTCGTCATCGTGATCGGCGGCTTGTAAATCGTCAGGTGCGGCGACAGCGGCCTTGCCTGGGTGGCTGGTATCTTGCTCATGGCTCCCCTTTCCGGCGCCGGACATTCCGATGCGCAAAAACGGCGTGCCCTTCTCGGAATGCGACTTGGACAAGCGGCGTTCTAATGCGCTTTTTGCACCGCGTCAAAGCCGGATGATGGTTTCGTGATGGCAATTTGCTCCTGCGGCAGGAGCGGTCAAGCCATTGTTTCCGCTTCAATCGATTGAAGCTGGCGGGAAGCTCGCAAGCAACGGCGGAAATGCGGCATTTGCCTTTGCCCGCCATCTGCCATGTTGCAGCGCAGCGTCGGCCGAATCAGCGGTTGCAGGTCACGGGTTCCTTGCCGTTCTTCATGTAGAGCGCCTCGTTGCCGTCGAGCACCAGCGCATAGGGTGCCTGTCCGTAGCGTGACTGTTGGGTAGCGGGTGCGGCGGGCAGTTCGACATTGTCGCCTTCGGGGTCGACGAGCCGCACGGAAGTTCGGAAATTGTCGATGGTCAGGGAGCCGCGCTGGCCACAGCTATAGGTGGCGTGGGCCGGCTGCGGCGCGCCGAATTCGGCCGTGGCGAGCGCGGCGGGCTTTACCGCTCCTGTGGCCAGCGTCGTTGCCGCGCCGCCGGCATTGCTCTCCGACACGCAGGAGGCCGCCAGCAGAAGCGGGAAAAGGGCTAGCGCTGCGCCGATGCGTGCGCGGCTGTTAGGTCGAGGTTGTATCATCGATGCAGGCTATCTGCTTCGGCACGACCAGATCAACGGGAACACAGCAGCAACTTGTTCCGCGCATTAGCGTTCAACAATCATGCCAGTCAATTTTTTTGGCGCACCTGCTCTTAACAAAGATTAAGAATTGATTAATTTTCGATCTAGGCGAAGCAGCGTCCCGGCAGAGGAGAATGCGTCATGCAGAAGAACAGATCGAAAATTCGCCCGCTGCCTGTGCTTTTGGCTTGTCTATTTGCCGGGGCAGGTCTGCCCGCTGTCGCCGACGGCTACACCCAGGACGATGTCTATGCTGACTCCTTCGGCAATCTCATCGTAAACAGTGCAGCCGGCTACAAGCGCATCATCGTCGGCCAGGGGCATAACGCGCGCAAGCTGTCGAACTACATGCATCCCAAGCAGTCAAAGATGGCCTATTCCGGCGGAAATGGCTTTTCGGACTGTTATCAGCCTTATTACGTCAAAGGGCGCAGCTACATGTACGGCTTCTACCAGGGGGGCAATGCCGCTGCTGGGCGCCCCCTGCCGCTAAAGCTGCGTCCGCTCAGAAGGATCGGAAGGCACGCATGCCGTCGAAAGTCGGCAATGCGGTGCGAACGCAGTCGCGGCCGTTCTCCTTGGCCTCATAAAGGGCCTTGTCGGCACGCGAGAGCAGTTCCGAGAGGTCTTCGCCTGAAACGAGTTCGGCGACGCCGAAGCTGGCGGTGAAACGCAGGTCCTCCGGCAACCCATCAACCGGCAAGCCCGAAAATGCGCTGCGCGCGGTTTCGGCAAAGAGACGCCCCGCCACGAGGTTGCTGCCGGGCAGGATGATGGCAAATTCCTCGCCGCCGATGCGGCCGGCGAAATATTCGCCCACGGCAATCGTCCTCAGGAAGCCGGCAAAGGTCTTGATGACCTTATCGCCCGAAGCGTGGCCGAAAGTGTCGTTGATCGCCTTGAAGTGGTCGAGGTCGCAGATGACCAACGCCAGCGACCGGCCTTTGTGTCGTTCGGCTTGCAGAACGGCCGTGGCGTGACGTTCGAAGCCGCCACGATTGAGCAGGCCGGACAGCGCATCTGTATTCGACAGCTTGGTGACGTCCGCGATGACGTCGCGCGCCAGAATGACGAGGAACAGCAGCGCGATGGCGACTGCGAAGATCGTCCCCATCGACTGCGAGATCAGTGCGTATTGCGTCTGGAGATAGTGTTGCGGCGTGGCGCCGGTGCCGCCCAAACTGTACGAAAGAAATGGCTTGCTCAGGAATTGCAGCGAACTTGCCGCGAGTAGCCACATCAGGATCGTGTCCAGCCACCTCCGCGATCGCGCCGACCACAGGATCCATGCGCCAAGCGCCTGCATGACGAAATAGGGGGTCTGGTAGATCATCATTCGCGTGAAGGATTCGCGCGGCATGTCCTGGATGATGTCGCATGCCACCGTCGAAATGACGAAGACGATGCTGAGCAACCGCCAAGGCACAGGCACTTCGAACTTGCGCGCGACGCCCACATTGAAGAGCAACATGGCGGCCAGAACGACGGCAAAGGAGACGACGACCGCCGGGCGCGGGGCGCCGATGGTCGAAATGCCGAACTCGATGGAATAGTAAACGGCGCCGAGGCCGTATGCGAAGGCCAGCCAGGAGGCGGCGACCTGCTTGCGGTCATAGGCGGCAACCATGGCAAAGGACGCCGAAAGCAGCCCGGCGACGACCAGGTTGATTACAAGGACAGCTACCGCCCCGCTCATTCGGTTGTGCTCCCCGGCGCGCTTCGTTCCCACACGGAAGGAAGCGCGTGGCGTGAATTTGCGCATTTCGTCGGCCGGTTCAGCCCGTCCGTGAAATGCGGCTGGGGTGCATTAAAGCAGCGTTAGACGAAAAAGCCGTTAACGCAGCGGGAGGTTGGGGGAAACGCACACGGTCCGTTCATCAAAATGTTGGGAACTCCCATGTCTTCTCCGCGTTGCGCGGCGAGCGACACAGGGAGAGCTTGTCATGACGAAAACCATCATGCTCGTCGACCATGAAGCCATTCGAGACTGGGTTGCGGCCCGTGCCGGAAGCCCGGCGCTTCAAGAGGCGACCTCGGCGGGCGACGAGCCGGTTCTGCGCATCATGTTCGGCCAGATCGCCTATGAGGACGAAGACCAGCCTGAACGAACCGAGGCGACCGGAGCCATCGAATTGATCGATTGGGATGAGTGGTTCAAGCTCTTCGACAAGCGTCATCTTGCGCTGGTCGTGCCGGTGGACCGGCCGGGCGTGCGTGACGAATTCCACGAAATCGTCAGGAGACCCGAGCCGCGCGAATGATGACGCCCGGCCCGGAAATCTGGATTAGTGCCAGTCGCGAATGTCGACGAAATGGCCGGCGATCGCGGCGGCAGCGGCCATGGCCGGCGACACCAGATGGGTGCGGCCCTTAAAGCCCTGGCGGCCTTCGAAGTTACGGTTCGAGGTCGAGGCGCAGCGCTCGCCCGGCTTGAGGCGGTCGTCGTTCATGGCCAGGCACATCGAGCAGCCCGGCTCGCGCCAGTCGAAGCCGGCTTCGATGAAGATCTTGTCGAGACCCTCGGCCTCGGCCTGTTCCTTCACCAGACCGGAGCCAGGCACGATCATGGCTGAAACGGTCGAAGCCACCTTCTTGCCCTCGACCACCTTGGCAACCGCACGCAAGTCTTCGATGCGGCCGTTGGTGCAGGAGCCGATGAAGACGCGGTCAATCGCGATGTCGGTGATCTTGGTGCCGGCGGCCAGCCCCATATATTCGAGCGCGCGCTTCTTCGAGTTGCGCTTGTTTTCGTCGGCGATCTCTTCCGGGTTCGGCACCACGCCGGTAACCGAAACGACGTCCTCAGGCGAGGAGCCCCAGGTGACGATGGGCGGCAGCTTGGCGGCGTCGAGCATGACCACCTTGTCGAAATGCGCGCCTTCGTCCGTGTGCAGCGTCTTCCAGTAGTCGAGCGCCATTTCCCAGGCCTTGTCCTTCGGGGCGCGCGGCTTGTCCTTGACGTAGGCGAAAGTCGTCTCGTCCGGCGCTATCAGGCCGGCGCGGGCACCGCCTTCGATCGACATGTTGCAGATGGTCATGCGGCCTTCCATCGACAGCGCGCGGATCGCTTCGCCGGCATATTCGATGACGTAGCCGGTGCCGCCGGCGGTGCCGATCTCGCCGATGATGGCGAGTACGATGTCCTTGGCGGTCACGCCCTCGGGCAGTTGGCCGTCGACACGCACCAGCATGTTCTTGGCCTTTTTCTGGATCAGCGTCTGGGTAGCCAGAACGTGCTCCACCTCAGAGGTGCCGATGCCGTGGGCCAGCGCACCGAAGGCTCCATGCGTCGAGGTATGGCTGTCACCGCAGACGATGGTCATGCCCGGAAGGGTAAAGCCCTGCTCGGGGCCGACGATGTGGACGATGCCCTGGCGGACGTCGTTCTCCGAGTAATACTCCACGCCGAAATCGGCGGCGTTCTTGGCCAGCGCCTCGACCTGGATGCGGCTTTCCTCGTTCTTGATCCCCAATTTGCGGTCGGGCGACGTCGGCACGTTATGGTCGACGACGGCGAGCGTCTTCTCGGGGTGGCGAACCTGGCGGCCGGACATGCGCAGGCCCTCGAAGGCCTGCGGGCTCGTCACTTCGTGGACGAGGTGGCGGTCGATGTAGAGCAGGCAGGTGCCGTCGTCCTGGCGGTCGACAACGTGATCATCGAAAATCTTGTCGTAGAGGGTGCGCGGTGCGCTCATTTGCGTAAATCCGTCGATGTAAGGAATGGAAAGGGGCCGGCCATGCCGAAAATCCTGCCGGCCAGAGGCGCGAGCAGGCAAGGGCGGCTAGATAAGTCGGCTGGTCCGTGCGCCGGAAATCCGCGCGAAGAAACGGGCCGGCAGGCGCTTCTTGTCCTGCAGCACGAAACCCTTGTAGGCCGGATCGCCGAAAAGTTCTTCCATGCCCGCTAAATAGCAATCTTTTGTCGGATCGGCAATCGGCCAGGACGGCGTGGGCCTTCGATCCCGTTTCGGCCGAAGCGTTAGAGGGGCCCGTCAGGCGTGCTGGCGGCGCAGCTTCCGTTCCAGGCCCCGAAGCGCCAGCGACAGGCCGACGGTGAGGATCAGGTAGATATAGGCCACCATCGAGTAGGTCTCGAAGAAGCGGAACGAGCCTGAAGCGTAAACCTTGCCCATCTGGGTGATGTCGGCCACGCCCAGCACCGAAACCAGCGAGGAGTCCTTGACCATGGCGACGAAGTCGTTGCCGAGCGGCGGCAGGATGGTGCGGATAGCCTGAGGCAGGATGACGAGGCGAAAGCGCTGGTAGCGCGTCAGGCCGAGTGCCTTGGCGGCCTCGATCTGTCCCGCATCGACCGACTGGATGCCGGCCCGGAACACTTCGGAGATGAAGGCCGAGTAGCCGATGGTGAGCGCCATGATGGCGCGCCAGAGCAGGGAGACGTCGCGCACCTGCAGCGGCGAGATGAGGCCGGCGTCCTGCAGCGGCGCGGTCAGCGCATTCCAGCCGGCCACGAAGGCGGGCGCGCCGACGAAGGCGATCCAGAACAGGAGCACCAGGATCGGGATGCCGCGGATGATCTCGACGTAGAAGCGTGCGACCTGGCGCAGCCAGACCGAATTCGACAGGCCCATCAGCGCGATGCCGAGGCCAAGGAGAGAGGCGAGGGAGAAGCCGACCAGCGTAACGAAGACGGTTATGCCGATACCCTTGGCAACCGTCTGGAAGACTTGGCTGTAGATGTCGTTGCTGACGATAAAGATTGCCACGGCGACGGCAATCGCGATCGCGACGGCCAGCCACCAGGGAAATTCCTTCTTGTCGGACGAAGTCGTGGGAAGAAGCAGCATCTGAACATGCGAAGGCCGGGAGGTTCGGCGTTTTTGCCGAAACCGCCCGGCCTTCACTGGGTCCGTCACTCGCCCATCTTGTAGTCGAGGAACCACTTCTTGTTCAGGGTATCGAAGGTGCCGTCAGCCTTCATCGAGGCGATGGCGGCATTGATCGGCGCAACGAGGTCGGAGCCCTTCTTGAAGATGAAGCCGAAATCCTCGGTGCCGAGCGGCTCGCCCACTACCTTGAGCGCGCCGTTCGAGGAATCGACATAGCCCTTTGCCGCCACGCTGTCGGTCAGAACCAGGTCGACGTCGCCCGACTTCAGCGCCTGAACGGTCGCGCCGAAGGTCTCGAACAGCTTGATGCGCGGGTTCTGCTCGTTGCCGTCGAGGATTTCGTAGACGGCGGTGTAGAAGGGCGAGGTGCCCGGCTGCGCCGCGATCAGGCCGTCCTTGAAGGCGCCGAAGCTCTTGGCGTCGGTGAAGCGGCTCTCGTCGCTGCGCACCAGCATGAACTGCTGCGAACGCATGTAAGGATCGGAGAAGTCGACCTTCTCCTTGCGGTCATCCTTGATGGTGATGCCGGTCATGCCGATGTTGTACTGGCCGTCGGACACGGCCTGAATCATCGCGTCCCAGGAGGTGTTCTGGTACTCGACCTTGAAGTTCAGGCGCTTGGCCATCTCGTTCATGGCGTCATATTCCCAGCCGATCTGCTCGCCGGTCTTGGGGTCGATGAACTGCAGCGGCGGATAGGCATTCTCGGTCACCACCGTCACGGTCTTTCCGCCCAGATCAGGCAGCGTGTCGGCGGACGCCAGCGTCGGCGAAAGGACGCAAGCCAGCAGGCCGGCCAGTACGAGTTTGAACCTGTTCATGAGGCGCTCCAGTTCAGGAAATATCTTGGGTCTAAAGGGAAGAATTGCGCGCAAGATTAGCCAACTGCCGCCGGCTTGCAAGAGACGGGCATGCTGCCCGAGGCCGGTCACAACAAAAAATAGGCCCTGCCGCCGGCTGCAAGCGCGACCGCGCGTCTACTTCGGTGGTTTCGTGGCGCCGATGGAGAAGGATAGCGGGAATTTCGGATAGGAATCCGGCAGCGCGAACTGGTTCCCTCCAAGCTCGACGAGATCGGGAAAGGCGCGCCAGACGACGATCTCATGTTCGTTGAGAAAATCGATGTTCAGGCCCGCCTTGATCAGCGCATTGACGATGTCGCTCAGCGGGTGAACCCACTCATAGTGGCGGGTGTCTGTCAGTTGCCGCTCGTCGCCGGTGTAGGTCTGGCTGTTGTCCCACGTCAGCGGGCTGTCCTTGGGCGTGCGCCAGCCATAGTGCACTCTGAACGCGCCATCGCTTGCTTCGAGCTGGTTCAGCTGCGGGTGCCCTTCGAGCAGATAAAGCCTGCCGCCGGGGCGCAGCAGCGCGGCAACCACGCGGGCCCAGCGATAGATGTCGTCGAGCCAGTTGATCGCGCCCCAGGTGACGAAAACCATGTCGTAGGTGTCGCCCAGCGCCTGCGGTGCGTCGTAGACCGAAGCCTCGACGAACCGGGCCTCGGTGCCGGCCCGGACGGCAAAGTCCCGAGCGGCCGCAATCGCCTTGGAGGAAAAATCGAGACCAGTGACGCTCTTCGCCCCGAGATGCTTCAGGCTCAGCGTGTCGAGACCGATATGGCACTGCAGATGGACGATATCCTTGCCGCGGATATCGCCGATCTCGCCCGCTTCGAGCGCATGCAGGGACGATCCGCCGGCCAGCACCTCGGCGATGCGGTAGCTGCCGGTGGTATCCGTGGAGTGAAGCTCGGCGCGGTTGTTCCAGTTCCGCTGATTGGCCTCTGTGAATTCGTCCATGATCCCCTCCCGACATCGCAAAAACAAAAAGGCGGCCGAAGCCGCCTTTTCGAAAGCTATCCCTGTGCGGGGAAAACTATTCGGCGGCCTTTTCAGCCTCGGCAGCAGCCTTCTTCTCGGCGGCTTCCTGCGCAGCCTTCTCGGCGGCGAGGGCTTCGGCAGCAGCGATCTTCTCGGCTTCGATACGCGCCTTCTCGGCGTTCAGCGCGTCGCGCTCGGCATCGTTCAGCTTGCGGGCGCGCACGCCGGTGTTCTCCGAAATACGGGCCGACTTGCCGCGACGATCACGCAGGTAATAGAGCTTGGCGCGGCGAACCTTACCGCGGCGGACGATCTCGACGCCCTCGACCATCGGCGAGTAGACCGGGAACACGCGTTCCACGCCTTCGCCGTAGGAGATCTTGCGGACGGTGAAGTTTTCCTGGAAGCCCGAGCCCGAGCGCGCGATCACGACGCCTTCATAGGCCTGAACGCGGGTGCGCGAACCTTCGGTGACGCGGACCAGGACGCGGACGGTGTCGCCCGGCTGGAATTCGGGGAGCTTGCGCTTTGCTTCGATCTTGGCGGCCTGTTCGGCCTCGAGCTGACGGATGATGTCCATCGCAATAACCTCTTCTTCGTTCTCAACAGCCAGAGCGCCCGGCACTTGCCACCCAGTTCGAAGACCGCTTGGCTATGCCTTTACTTCTCGCCGAGAAGCCGAGGCAGGGGCGATTTCACCGTCTTTGTTGACGGGCTAAAGGAGCATCATACTCCCAGTTGCGGGGCGCACATACACGCTTCCGCGTGCATTGTCACCTCTTGGGTGCTGGTTTTTTGGCGCTTTCGCTCAATTCGTAGGCCGCAAACAGGTCGGGGCGCCGCTCCTTGGTCAATCTCTCGGCCTGCTCGCGCCGCCAGGCGGCGATTTTTGCGTGATTGCCCGACACCAGCACTTCGGGAATCGGTCGGCCCTCGAATTCCTGCGGCCGCGTATAATGCGGGTGCTCAAGCAGGCCGTTCTCAAAGCTCTCCTCGTCGCCCGACGTGTCGTTGCCCATGACGCCCGGCAGCAAGCGCACCACGGCATCGAGCAGAACGAGCGCCGCCGGCTCACCGCCCGACAGGATGAAATCGCCGATCGACACTTCCTCCAGGCCGCGCGCCTCGATGATGCGCTGGTCGACGCCCTCGAAGCGTCCGCACAGAATCATCACGCCCGGTCCCGCCGCCAGCTCGCGCACCCGCGCTTGCGTCAGCGGCTTTCCGCGCGGACTCATCAGAAGCTTCGGGCGCGGGTCATCGGCAGGGGCGGTGGCGTCTATCGCCTTGGCAAGGATGTCGGCGCGCATGACCATGCCGGCACCGCCGCCGGCGGGCGTGTCGTCCACGGTCCTGTGGCGATCGGTGGCGAAGTCGCGAATCTGAACCGCTTCGAGCGACCAGTCGCCCCGTTCAAGCGCGCGCCCGGCCAGCGACAGCCCAAGCGCGCCCGGAAACATTTCCGGGTAGAGCGTCAGGACGGAGGCGCGAAAGCCACTCACCGGTCGCCTCCGGCTTCCTTCTGGTCGCGCGTCGCTTCTTCGTCGGAGTCCTCTTCAGGCTCCTCCACAAGCCCGGCGGCCAGCGTGTCGATGCGCAGGAAACCGGCCTTGATGTCGATCTCGGGCACGGCCGCTTCGGTGAAGGGCACGAGCACGCCCTTCTTACCGGCATGGATGATTTCGAGAATGTCGCCGCCACCGAAATTCTGCACGGCCGTCACCTTGCCGACCGATGCGCCGGTCTCGTCCTTCACAGCGAGCCCGATCAGGTCGGCGTGGTAGAACTCGTCCTCCTCGCCATCGTCGGGAAGCGCCGAGCGGTCGATGAAGAGCTCTGTGCCATTCAGTGCCTCGGCCGCGCCGCGGTCGTTCACATTCTTGAAGCGCACGACCACGACGGTCTTCGCCGACCTGATGTCGACGATCTCGAAGGCGCGTCCATCCGAGGCGAAGAGCGGCCCGTAATCTCCGAGCGCCAGCGGATCGCCGGTGAAGGTTTTGACGCGCAGTTCGCCGCGCACGCCGTGCGGAGCGCCGATCACGGCCATCTGGATGGGATTTTCAAGCTTTGGCATGGTGTTTTGTCCTTTGCCCGTCTCTATCCCCGCCGTTCGCCGATTTCAACGATGCCTTCACCCGTTGCTAACCGGCAGGCCTCAGCATGCGACGGAGGCAAATCACAGACGGACCATGCAGCAGGAATTTCTGATCAACGCCCGCCCCGACCTTCGTGAGGCCCGCGAAAGCTGGCTGAAGGCGCTCGCCGGCGAGCGGCGGCTATCGGCGCTGACGGTGGAAGCCTATGAGCGCGACACGCGCCAATTCTTCCAGTTCCTGACCGGGCATTGCGGTGGAGCGCCAGGCATTGCCGACATCAAGGAACTGCGGCCCGCCGATCTGCGCGCCTTTCTTGCGGCACGGCGTGGCGATGGTGTCGGCGCGCGCACGCTGGGGCGCGGCCTTGCGGGCGTACGCTCTTTCCTGCGTTTTCTCGAGCGCGGCGGCCTTGCCAATGCCGCGGGTGCAGCGGCTTTGCGGGCTCCCAAGCAGCCGAAATCGCTGCCCAAGCCCTTGACCGCATCGGATGCCAAGCGCGTCGTCTCAGCACAGGAGCAGCTTGCCGAAGAGCCCTGGATCGCGGCCCGCAATGCGGCAGTCCTGACCCTGCTTTATGGCTGCGGCCTGCGCATTTCCGAGGCGCTCGGGCTCAATGGCGCCGAACTCGCCTCGTCCGAAGACAGGGTGCTGCGCATCACCGGCAAGGGTGGCAAGACGCGGCTGGTGCCGGTGCTGCCGGCGGCGCTGGCGGCGGTTGCCGAATATCGAAAACTCTGCCCGTTTCATCTCGGGCCCGAGGCGCCGCTGTTTCGCGGCGCGCGGGGCGGCCCGCTCAATCCGGCTATCCTCCAGCGCGAGATGCAAAAGCTGCGTTCGGCGCTGAACCTGCCGGACACCGCCACGCCGCATGCGTTGCGCCATTCCTTCGCCACTCATCTGCTCGGCCGTGGGGGCGATCTGCGCACGATCCAGGAACTGCTCGGCCACGCCAGCCTGTCGACCACCCAGATCTATACCGGCGTCGACACCTCCCGGCTGCTCGACATCTATGAGGCAGCGCATCCGCGAGCATGATCGCAACGCGACAATTTGGCCGCAGCAGTTAACGGTTTGGCCGTTTTTTGCGTTTAACGATTAAGGCATGAAACGCGCTATCGCCATTGCTGACCGTACCGCGCACAAGGCCCTGCTGCTGCTCGCGGCGCTCAACGTGCTGTTTTTCATTTCCTTCCTCATCATGACCGTGCTCGCCATGGGCGAGGCGCACGCCGGGGCCGAGGCCTGCAAGGGCACGGACATGCTGGCCGCCTTGCAGAAGAGCGATCCGGCGCTGCTCGACAAGATCAAAGCCGAGGCGGCCGCGACGCCGAATGGCAGGGGCCTCTTGTGGAAGATCGAAAAGGCAGGCGAGACGCCGTCCTTCCTCTTCGGCACCATGCACATGACCGACCCGCGCGTGACCGCCTTGCCGCCCGCCGCGCAAAAAGCCTTCGACGTGTCGGGCACGGTGGTGATCGAGACGACGGAAATCCTCGACCAGTCCAAGATGGTCGCCGCCATCATGAAGGAACCGGAGCTGACGATGTTCACCGACAGCACGACGCTGGCGTCGCTGCTGTCGCCGGAGGATGCGGCCATCGTCGACAAGGCGCTTACCGACCGCGGCATTTCGCTGGCAAGCGTTGCCAAGATGAAGCCGTGGATGCTTTCGGCCATGGTCGCGCTGCCGGCCTGCGAACTCGCCCGCAAGTCCGAGGGCGAGCCGGTGCTCGACATCAAGCTGGCGCAGGACGGCAAGTCCGAGGGCAAGGAGATCGACGGGCTGGAGACCGTTGCCGACCAGCTTCGCGCCATGGCTTCGCTGCCGATGGATTTTCACGTGAGGGGCCTGGTCGACACGCTGAAGCTCGGCGACCGCATGGACGATGTGGTCGAAACGATGATCGTGCTCTACCAGCGGGGCGATACCGGCATGTTCTGGCCGCTGTTCCGCGCCGTGCTGCCGGATGAATCGGGCGGCGACGAAGGCTATGCCGCCTTCGACGAGGCAATGGTCAAGTCGCGCAACCACGTAATGGCCGAGCGGGCCGAACCGATCCTTGCCAAGGGCAATGCCTTCATCGCGGTCGGCGCCATGCATCTGCCCGGCTCGGACGGCCTCGTCGAGTTGCTGCGCAAGGACGGCTACACGGTCACTGCCGTAAACTGAGCAGTCGGCCAACTTTCATTTGGTTAGCCTCTTGCGGCAAATGAAACCAAACAAGGCCTTGTTCGTTTATGTTCGTTAAGTTGCCGCGCAACTGACGGAGCCCGATCATGGCCAAGGCTGCGGATCCACATACGGCCGATGCCTCTCACTCCACGCCGCGCAGGTCAAGGAGTGCGGCGAACGCGGAGGATCAGTCGCAGACAGTCAGCGGCGGCAGCAGCATTCTCATCGCGGCAATCGTGCTCGTCCTGGCCGTGATCGCCTATTTCATCTTCTTCCCGCGGTCGCAGACGCCAGTCGAGACGACGGGCCAGCCCACCACGACCCAGCCGGCTGCTCCAGCGCCCGAGGCCAAGACCCCGGCGGCCCCTGCGGCTCCGGCTGCACCGGCGCCGGAAGCCAAAACTCCGGCGGCACCCGCTGCTCCAGCCGCGCCAGCGCCGGAAGCCAAAACGCCGGCGGCTCCCGCCGCTCCGGCCACGCCCGCGCCGGAGACCAAAACTCCGGCAGCGCCCGCTGCTCCGGCTCCTGCTCCGGCGGCGCCCCAGGCACAGACGCCGGCGGCACCTGCCGCCCCAACTCCAGCCCCGGCGCCTCAGGCACAGACGCCAGCTGCTCCCGCAGCTCCCGCAGCTCCCGCGCCCCAGGCTACGACCCATGCCGCTCCGGCGCCTGCCCAGCCTGCGACGCCGGCTGCCCCGGCACAACCCGCACCGGCAGCGCCAGCACCGCAATCAAATGCGCCGGCCCCAACCGCTCCGGCCCCTGCGCAGCCAGCGGCCCCGGCCGCACCGGCACAACCCGCACCGGCGGTGCCCGCGCAGTAATGCTTGTTTGCGAAACAAAGACGGCCCGCTTCGTAGCGGGCCGTTGGCATTTTTAGGCAACCGAATACTGCGGCTGCCAGATTTGGGATTAAGGGCGACCGGCGCAAGCCGGCGCACCCGTGTCTTCAGGCGCGATTCAAGCGAGCCTGGCGTCGAGCGAAACCTTGATCGCCCCGAGTGCCTTGGAAACCGGGCAGCCCGCCTTCGCCGTTTCGGCCAATTCCTTGAACTTTGCCGCATCGATGCCCGGCACGGTGCCGACCAACGTGATTGCGCTTTCGGTGATTTCGAAGCCGCCATCGGCGGCCGGGCCATAGGTCACCACCGCCGTCGCGTCGAGATTTTCGGCGGGCGTCCCGTTCTCGGCAAGGAAGTACGACAGCTGCATGGCGAAGCAGCCGGCGTGGGCAGCGGCGATCAGCTCCTCCGGGTTGGTGCCCGACTTGCCGCTCTCGTCCTGGAAGCGTCCCTTGAACGAGTACGGTACCTTGGACAAGGCGCCGCTTTGCGTATCCAGCGTGCCGCCTCCCTCGGTCAGCGTTCCTTTCCAGATAGCGGTTGCTTGGCGATGCATGGCGCGTTCCTCCTGGCTCATGATGGCGCCGGCAATCGATCCGGCGATTTGGCGAATATAGGGCCTGGAACGCGGCGGGCTACGGGGATTTTGGCAAACGCAGCCTTATCGGCAGGCGCCAGCGCGAGGCAACTTATCCCAGAGCCCCTAATCTCGCGCTAAGATTTTGTTTTTAAAGCATGATCTTGTCCGAAAAGTCTGCAGCTTTTCGGGATCATGCTTTAGATCGCCTCGCCCCTGAGAAGCCTGGGCATGTCTCCCTCGAGGCCGGATGCCTGGCGGATGAAATAGGATTTCAGGCGCGGCATGCGGTCGACCAGGCCGAGCCCGAAATCGCGCATTGCCCGCACCGGACCGAAATCGTTGGAGAAAAGCCGGTTGAGCACGTCCGTGGTCACGCCCATCTGCACCGTGTCGAAACGCCGCCAGATCTGGTAGCGCTGCAGGACGTCGAGTGCGCCGATGTCCTGGCCAAGCCGGTCTGCTTCCACGAGGGTCTCGGCAAGTGCGGCGACATCCTTGAAGCCGAGATTGAGCCCCTGTCCGGCAATCGGATGGATGCCGTGGGCAGCGTCGCCCGCGAGCGCGAAGCGCGGCGCCACGAAATCGCGCGCCAGCGTCAGGCCGAGCGGCCAGGCGCGCGGCTTGTCTTCCACGCGCAGCTCGCCCAGTTGCAGGCCGAAGCGATGTTCCAGTTCGGTTTCGAATACCAGTTCATCGCTGTTGACCAGCCGTTCGGCGTCCTCTGTGCGCTCCGTCCAGACAATGGAAGAGCGGTTGCCCTTGAGCGGCAGGATGGCGAAGGGGCCGGCTGGCAGGAAATGCTCTTCGGCGCGGCCATTGTGCGGGCGCTCGTGGGCGACGGTGCAGACGATGCCCGACTGGCCATATTCCCATCTGACCGCCTTGATGCCGGCCATGTCGCGCAGGCGGGAGTTGACGCCGTCCGCCGCGACCAGAAGCCTGGCGTTGAGCGAGGTGCTGTCGGCAAGGTGGATGGTCACGCTGGCGATGCCGGTTTCAAAGGCCTGAACCGCAACGCCTTCGATGATGTCGATGCCGAGTTCGGCAGCGCGACGGCGCAGCGTACCGTTCATAACCTTGTTCGCGACCATGTGGGCGAAGGGCTCGCCAGGCGCGACCTCGCCGTCGAAGGTCAGATAGACCGGCCGGACCGGATCGGCGGTACGCGAATCGGTGATCACCATGTCGGTGATGGGTTGCGCCTCGGGCAGAATCTCGTTCCAGCAGCCGAGTTGGCTGAGCATGCGGCAGGCGGCGGCGGCCACGGCCGAGGCCCGGGTGTCGCGCTTCCATGCGTCCTTGGGGGCTGCGTCGACGATTGCGACCGCAAGATTGGGCCGCGCCTGCTTCAGTGACACCGCGGCGGCAAGCCCGACATAGCCGGCGCCGGCAATCAGCACGTCGAGTGTCGGGTGCATTCCGGTCGCGGTTTCTGTTTCGCCCATCGCCCTGTCCTCCGGGTCTCGCATCTTCAATTCTGTCAGTCGCCTTGACTCGGCCGAACGTTCTGTCCGAAACCGTCACTGTTCGCGTTGCATTGAAAGGTGCGAAACATGACGGCGGCCATGCAAGAGCTTCTCGCCATTCTCGACCTCGAGGAGCTGGAACACAACCTCTATCGTGGTCGCAGCCCCCAGTCCGATTGGCAGCGCGTGTTCGGTGGACAGACCATCGCCCAGGCTCTGGTGGCTGCCCAGCGCACGGTGTCGCCAGATCGGCATGTACACTCGCTGCACGGCTATTTCATGCGCCCCGGCGACACCAAGGTGCCGATCGTCTACGAGGTCGACCGCATCCGCGATGGCGGCAGTTTTACCACGCGCCGGGTGGTCGCGATCCAGCATGGCAAGGCCATCTTTTCGCTGGAGGCATCCTTCCAGGTGGATGAAGACGGTCTCGACCACCAATTGCCGATGCCTCTCAACGTGCCCGCGCCGGAGACGCTTGGTACGCAGCAGGACCTGATCGCCAGATTCGGCGACGCCGTGCCCGAGGGCATTCGTCGTTATTGGGAACGCGACCGGCCCATCGAAATGAAGCCGGTGATGCTGAAGCACTATACGAGCCGCGAGAAGCTTGCGCCGGAACAGAAGATCTGGATTCGCACGACCGGGCCGGTGCCGTCCGACCGGGCCACGCAGGCAGCGGTGCTGGCCTATCTATCCGACATGACGCTGCTCGACACCTCGACCTTCGCGCATGGCCGAGCGATCTTCGATCGCGACATCCAGGCGGCCAGCCTCGACCACGCCATGTGGTTCCATCGCACGCATCCGCTTGACGGGTGGCTGCTCTACACGCAGGACAGCCCCTCGACCTCAGGCGCGCGCGGCTTTACGCGCGGCGCGCTCTATGCGCAGGACGGCACGTTGATTGCCTCCGTAGCCCAGGAAGGTCTTATCCGGCTTCGGCATTCGCCCACAGAATAGGCAGTTCTTTGTAACTGCCTAATTAATAATCAGGCAGAGTGCTTTTCCTTGATCCGATAGGCTCGCCTCTCGGAAAATATTATTTTGTTTTCAATGTCTTAAAAGCCTTCGGCCAAACTGGCACGGAGCTTGATTTACCCTAAACGCTCTCCGGCGGCACCCATGCGCGCCGGCGACGTCGTGCAAGCGCGGGATACCGCACCAGCAAGGGGTGAACCTGATGAAAATCGTGATGGCAATCATCAAGCCGTTCAAGCTGGAGGAGGTGCGGCAAGCGCTCACCGCCGTCGGCGTCGAGGGGCTGACCGTCACCGAGGTCAAGGGATACGGGCGCCAGAAGGGACATACGGAGATCTATCGCGGGGCCGAATACGCGGTGAGCTTCCTGCCCAAGGTGAAGATCGAGGTCGCCGTGCCCTCCGAGATGGCGGAGAAGACCGTCGAGGCAATCATTGCCGTAGCCAAGACCGGCCAGATCGGCGACGGAAAGATCTTCGTTTTCGGAATCGACCAGGCCGTGCGCATTCGCACCGGCGAAACCGATGCCGACGCGCTCTGAATTTTCGGGGTCAGGCGCCTTCGCGACACCCGCAGCTTTCAAGCCACGAAAAGCGCCGCAGACGGACAACCCACATCCGATGGAGATTTCGATGAAGATTCCGACCCTCCTTGTGCCAACGGCGCGCAATGTTCTTTTAAGCGCGCTCGCGCTCGCGCTCGGTGCCCTGGGCACGCTTTCGGCCTTCGCGCAGGAGGCAGCGCCGGCTGCCGCGGGCGCGGCTGCAGCGACTTCCGTGCCCGACAAGGGCGACACTGCCTGGATGCTGGTGTCGAGCCTGCTGGTGCTGTTCATGGCGCTGCCGGGGCTTGCGCTCTTTTATGGCGGGCTGGTGCGGGCCAAGAACATGCTTTCGGTTCTCATGCAGTGCACGATGATCGTCGCCGTCGTTATCATTATCTGGGTGCTCTACGGCTATTCCTTCGCCTTCGGCGGCGGCACCAGCCCCTTCTGGGGTGGGCTAGGCAAGCTCTTCCTTGCCGGCGTGACCCCACACAGCACCGCGGCCACCTTCACCAATGGCGTGGTGATTCCCGAACTCGTCTACATCTGTTTCCAGATGACCTTCGCCTGCATCACGCCGGCTCTCATCATCGGTGCCTTCGCCGAGCGCGTCAGGTTTTCGGCGGTGATCCTGTTCGTGATCCTGTGGGTGACCTTCGTCTATTTCCCCATCGCCCACATGGTCTGGGATTCGCATGGCTTGCTGTTCAACTGGGGCGCGCTGGACTTCGCCGGCGGCACCGTCGTCCACATCAATGCCGGTATCGCTGGCCTCGTCGGCGCGCTCCTTGTCGGCAAGCGCAAAGGCTATGGGCGTGACAACATGGCGCCGAATTCGATGGCACTGACCATGGTCGGCGCCTCGATCCTGTGGGTGGGCTGGTTCGGCTTCAATGCCGGCTCGAACCTCGAGGCCAATGGCGGCGCGGCACTTGCCATGATCAACACCTTCACCGCGACGGCCGGCGCGATCATCGCCTGGGTGGTGGTCGAATCGCTGGCCCGCAAGAAGGCTTCGATGCTGGGCGCGGCATCCGGCATGATCGCCGGCCTCGTCGCCGTCACGCCGGCCGCCGGCTATGTCGGGCCGGTCGGGGCCATTGTCCTCGGCGCAATTGCCAGCGTCGTCTGCTACTACTTCGTAACGGTCGTGAAGATCCGGGCCGGCTATGACGACTCGCTCGACGTGTTCGGCGTGCATGGCATCGGCGGCATGATCGGCGCGATCGGCACCGGTGTCTTTGCCTCTACGGCGCTTGGCGGCGTCGGCTATGCCGATGGCGTGACCATGGCCGGCCAGGTGCGGACTCAGGTCATCGCGGTGCTCGTCACCATTGTGTGGTGCGGCATCGGCTCGTTCATCCTTTACAAGATCGTGGACATGATCGTCGGCCTGCGCCCGACCGCGGAAGCCGAATCCCAGGGTCTCGACCTCACCTCGCATGGCGAGGTTGCCTACCACGCTTGAGCTTCATCCGGCGGCGCGACCGCCGGAAACTGATCCCGTCGTGACCGGATTGAAGGAACCGTGTCACGCGCTTGAGGCCCGGTTCGTCCGGGCCTCCTTTTTATTCGGAATGTGACCGAATCGGCGGTCTTTACCCGGCGAAACGAATCGCCTGCCGATTCGGCGTTCTCTGGGCTGTTTGGCTTGCTGGTATGGAAAAAATGACTACCTAAGTATGGAAAAAATGACTAATTTAGTCAGGCCCTCCGATTATGACATATCTGCCACAGTTGCCTCAGATAGGCCTCTTATGTGGCGGCTAAAAACGCATTCAAGGGTTGAGAAGGGCCGGCGCTCTGGGTGATCCAAAGCGCGAGGAAGGACGCCCCCGGGCCACTCCTCGGAACCGGTCGAGGAACTGCTGTCCTTCAGCAAAGAAAACCCAGACCCATTTTTGAAATGCTTTTTTGACTGGAGGTCAGAAATGAACATCAAGAGCCTTCTTCTCGGCTCCGCTGCTGCGCTGGCAGCAGTTTCGGGCGCTCGCGCTGCCGACGCTGTCGTCGTTGCTGAGCCCGAACCCGTTGAATACGTCCGCGTTTGCGACGTCTACGGCGCCGGCTTCTACTACATCCCGGGCACCGAGACCTGCCTCCGCGTCGGCGGCTACCTCCGCTACGACGTCCGCGGCGGCAAGGGCGGCTACGGCGGCCTGAACGACGTGATCGACAAGAAGGACTTTGCTCAGGGTATCGCTGACGGTCTTAGTGTTACGGACGCTGCTGCAGCAGCTCGCCGTCATGACACCTACTACCAGCGCGCCCGCGCCGCTGTGCAGCTCGACGCCCGTTCGGAAACCGAACTCGGCACCCTGCGCGGCTACATGCACGTCGACTTCAACTTCGCCACGGGCACTGTTGACGTCGTCGACGCGAACAAGGACGTCGTCGGCGCGGCGACCTCCACCTCCGACACGTATGGCATCGAGCACGCCTTCATCGAGCTCGGCGGCTTCCGCGTTGGCAAGACCGACTCGCTGTTCGCCACGTTCACCGGCTATGCTGGCAACGTGATCGAGGACGACCTGATTTCGTACGCTGGCGGCGCTGACGCCGACTACGGTACGCACCAGATCGCCTACACCTTCACGGGCGGCAATGGCTTCTCGGCCGCAGTCGCCGTCGAAGATGGCGCTGGGAAGCTCTACACGATCGACTCCTACGCTCCGCACGTGGTTGCCGGTGCTGCCTTCACGCAGGGCTGGGGCGGCGTGTCCGGCGTCGTCGGCTACGACTCGGTCTGGGAAGAGTGGGCTGGCAAGGCTCGCCTCGACGTCAACGTCAACGACCAGCTGGCGCTGTTCGTGATGGCCGGCTACGGCACCGAGAAGAACATCACCCGCAGCTTCTACAAGGGCTGGGGCGGTCACTGGGCCGTCTGGGGCGGCGGTACCTTCAAGGTCAACGAGAAGGCTGCTCTCAACGTCCAGGCTTCCTGGTCGCAGAACAAGGACGTCGCCGTGGTTGCCAACGTTGCCTACACGCTGGTTCCTGGCTTCACGATCACCCCGGAAGTTGCCTGGAACTCGGTCCACACCGACGTTACCAAGGAAAAGATCCGCGACGGCTTCGGCGGCATGGTTCGCTTCCAGCGTTCGTTCTAATCGGCTCAACGGTCGATTTGAGAAACCCGGCGGGCAACCGCCGGGTTTTTTTGTTTGCGGCAATGCCATGCAAGGGAGCTGCGGCGACTTTCTCGGCAGTTTCGAACTGACGTTTTGTGGATTCCGCGACGGTCCGCACGTTTGGAATTCGTTTTCGCTCATGGTTAATGCCGCCTTAACCTTCCCGCCGCTAATTTGATGTCCGACTCTGCCCGAGATGCGTTCGCGCTCCGGGCAACCTGATTGCGGACGGGGAAGCAGCATGCGCTCAGCCACACAGCTCGCGCTCACCGATACGAGCCATGGATTGAAGGATTTTGCCAGGAAGCAGGCCGCGCGTCTGGCCGGCTTGGCCATGTTCGGCTTCGTTGTTTTTGCGCTGGCGAGCCTTGGCACATGGAATGTCGCCGACCCAAGCTTCAGCCACGCGACCGAGAATCCGGTCACCAATGCCATGGGCTATCCCGGCGCAGTCTTCTCCGACCTTGCCATGCAATTCTATGGTCTTTCCTCGGTGGCAGCGCTGGTACCTGCCGTGATCTGGGGCTTTTTCTTCGCCACCGCGCGCGGCGTCACCAGGATGCCGCGCCGGGCGTTCGCCTGGTTTGGCGCCTCGCTTCTTTTCGCGGCTATCGCCGGTTGCGCCACGCCGCCGCAGACCTGGCCGCTGCCGACCGGCCTCGGCGGCGTTTTCGGCGACATGGTGCTGAAGATCCCGGGCATGCTCACCGGCGGCTACCCGAAAGGCTTTGTCGCCAGTGGCGTGATCGCAGCCCTCGCCGCTCCAGCGCTCTGGCTTTTCGGCTACGGCTCTGGCCTCCTGTTGCGGAACAGCGGTTCCGTCGACGATCAGCTCGAGAAGGATATGCGCGAGCAGGACCTGGCCGCGATCTTCGACGAGGACGATGAGGACGACGGCAACCTGGCGCTGGGCGCGATTGCGCATTGGTGGCTGTCGTTCAGGGCTTTCCTGCATCGGAAGATGGCGCGCCGTCGCAAGCACGAAGACTATGGCGATCTCGAAGCGCGGCCGGCAAGCGCCTGGCGCCGTGCCGCCGAGAGGGTCGAAGTCGCTGAAATGGCCGAGGCGCGCGTCAGTCCGCAGGGCCGTGCTCGCGTTGAACCCGAGTTCTTTGCCAGCATGGTTGCCGAGGGCCGCAACGCCGCAGCCCGGCGGGGGATCGATGAGGACGAAGACGAAGACGAGGACGAGCTCGACTTCGTTCCGGACGGCATCATTGCCGACCCTGCGCCACGGCCGACGAGGGTGCAGAACTTCCGCTCGCCTGCCGGCACGCCGGCCGTCGCGCCAAGCGCGCGTGTGGAAGGCCCTGCGCCGCGCCCGGTGCAGGGCGCGCGCGTCCAGCGCGAAGCGCAAACGTCGCTTATCGGTTCCAATGCATTCGAGATGCCGTCGCTGCACTTTCTCGCCGAGCCAAAGAACATCTCGCGCGATCCCAGCCTGTCGCAGGATTCGCTCGAGCAGAATGCGCGCCTCCTGGAGGGCGTTCTGGAGGATTTCGGCGTCAAGGGCGAGATCATCCACGTCCGCCCCGGTCCAGTGGTCACGCTTTACGAACTGGAGCCCGCGCCGGGCATCAAGTCTTCGCGCGTCATTGGCCTTGCAGACGACATTGCCCGCTCGATGAGCGCGATCGCCGCGCGCGTCGCCGTGGTGCCGGGGCGCAACGCGATCGGCATCGAGCTGCCGAATACGAAACGCGAGACCGTCTATCTCCGTGAAATCCTGGCCAGCCGCGATTTCGAGCAGACCAAGGCCAAGCTGGCGCTGGCGCTCGGCAAGACGATCAACGGCGAGGCCGTCATCGTCGACATCGCCAAGATGCCTCACGTTCTGGTGGCCGGCACTACCGGTTCGGGCAAGTCGGTCGCCATCAACACCATGATTCTGTCGCTGCTCTACCGCATGACGCCGGAAGAGTGCCGCCTGATCATGATCGATCCGAAGATGCTGGAACTGTCGGTCTATGACGGCATCCCGCATCTGCTCACCCCCGTTGTGACCGATCCGAAGAAGGCCGTGGTGGCGCTGAAATGGACGGTACGGGAGATGGAAGACCGCTATCGCAAGATGTCCAAGGTCGGCGTGCGCAACATCGACGGCTTTAACGCCCGCGTCGCGCAGGCCAAGAAGAAGGGCGAGCAGATCCAGCGCACGGTGCAGACCGGCTTCGACCGCCAGACCGGCGAGGCAGTCTACGAGACCGAGGAACTGGATCTCGAGCCGCTGCCCTACATCGTCGTCATCATCGACGAGATGGCAGACCTGATGATGGTCGCCGGCAAGGATATCGAAGGCGCCGTGCAGCGCCTGGCGCAGATGGCACGTGCTGCCGGCATCCATGTCATCATGGCAACGCAGCGCCCGTCGGTGGACGTCATCACCGGCACCATCAAGGCCAACTTCCCGACCCGTATCTCCTTCCAGGTCACCTCGAAGATCGACAGCCGCACCATTCTGGGCGAGCAGGGCGCCGAGCAACTGCTTGGCATGGGCGACATGCTCTATATGGCCGGCGGCGGCCGTATCCAGCGCGTGCACGGGCCCTTCGTCTCCGACGACGAGGTCGAGCAGGTGGTGGCGCACCTCAAGCTGCAGGGCGTGCCTCAATATCTCGACGCCATCACCGAAGACGATGGCGAGGACGAAGCCGATTCCTCGTCGTCGAAGGGCGGTGGCGGCAACTTCGAAGACTCGGATGATCCTTACGATCAGGCCGTGGCCGTCGTGCTGCGCGATGGCAAGGCTTCGACCAGCTACATCCAGCGCCGCCTTGGTATCGGCTATAATCGTGCAGCCTCGATCATCGAGCGAATGGAAAACGAAGGCATTGTTGGACCGGCAAACCATGCGGGCAAACGCGAAATCCTCGTTCCGACAGAAGAGGATAAGTTCTGAGGTGGAACAGTGACGCGAGTTTGATCTCGGTTGCTCTTGCCAAGGCCAAACTTCAGCCCAACTACCTCCCTATCTGCTCGTCGAACGAAATTTCAATCAAAGGTAACCCAGCATGACCCAAGACGCTTTGACCCCGACCTGGACATACAGGGCACGCAAGCGGTTCATTGGCATTGCTATTGCCGCTTTCGGCCTATCGGCGATGCCGACGCTTCCAGGTTTTGATGCTTTTGCCCAGGCTGCCCCCAGTGAGGCCGCACAGAAGATCGCCGACCATTTTGCCGGCGTACGCACGATGACCGGCGAGTTCGTGCAATTCGGTCCGCGCGGAGAACAGACCGGCGGCAAGTTCTACATTGAACGGCCAGGCAAGATCCGCTTCAACTACGAGGGTGGCTCCGGCTTCAAGGTAATTTCCGATGGCGAATCTGTTGTCCTCGACAACAAGAAAATGAACACGATGGATCTTTATCCGTTGTCGAAGACGCCGCTCAAGCTGCTGCTCGACACGCGCATCGATCTGTCGGGCGACAAGGTCAAGAGCGTCAAGGAAGATGACGACCTGACCACGATCCAGCTTGCCGACAGGTCCGTGTTCGGCAGTTCGCGCATCACCATGATGTTCGATCCGAAGACCTACGAACTGCGCCAGTGGACCATCACGGATGCGCAGGGCAAGGACACGACCGTCATGGTCTTCAACGTACAGGAGGGAGTGAAGCTCGATCCCAGCCTGTTCAAGATCGACTACCGCCGCAACATCGAGGTCAACCGCAAAGGCAGGCAGTGACGCTGCCTTTGGGCTTTTCAATCTGTGGACAGAGTAAGACGCGGCGCCCCCAGGGGTGCCCGCGCTTGTAATTGCCGGTCTTGCCTGCCAATTTCCGGTCGTCCTTTTCTGCGCCGGAATTTCCCATGTCTTTTTCGATCGCTACCTGGAACATCAACTCCGTGCGGCTGCGCATGCCGCTTGTCGAGCGGTTCCTGCTCGAGAAAGCCCCGGACGTGCTTTGCCTGCAGGAGACCAAGTGCCCTGACGACCAGTTTCCGTCGACGGCATTCCGCAAGCTCGGCTATCAGCACATCGTCATAAGCGGCCAGAAGGGCTATCACGGCGTGGCCACCGTTGCCCGGCGGCCGATCGAACTGGTCGAGAAGCGTGACTTCTGCACCATGGGCGATTGCCGCCATCTGTCGGTGCGGGTCACGGCAGGCGACAAGAAGGTTCTGCTGCACAATTTCTACGTCCCGGCGGGCGGCGACGAGCCGGATCCGGGGATCAATCCGAAGTTCCGCCACAAGCTCGACTTCGTGGCCGAAATGAACGCGATCCGCGCGGACCATGACGCGACTTCCGGTTCGGTCCTGGTCGGCGATCTCAACATTGCCCCGCTGGAGCACGATGTCTGGTCGCACAAGCAGCTTCTGAAAGTGGTCAGTCACACGCCGGTCGAGACGGAAAATTTCGAGGCGATGCGCAAGGCCGGCGATTGGGTCGACCTCATGCGCCTCAACGTGCCCTACGAGCAGAAGATCTACACCTGGTGGAGCTACCGCGCCCAGGATTGGGAAAGCTCGGATCGCGGCCGACGGCTCGACCATGTCTGGTCGTCGCAGAACCTGGCTTCGAGCTTCACCGGCTACGAAATCCTTCGTGAGGCGCGCGGCTGGGACCGGCCTTCCGACCATGTGCCGGTGATCGCACGCTTCGATCTGGAATAGGTCGGCACGCCGCGGGACGCGGCGCGCAGTTCAGGGCGTGAAGCGCGAGGCCAGTGCCTCTATCCGCCGAATGAGCGCCTGCAACTCTTCGGTGACGCGCCGGTGCAGGTGAACGGCCAGCTCGGGATATTCCTCGAGTATGCGGTGGAACATCTTCCGGTTCAGGCGCAGCACTTCCGAATCGGTTTCCGCAGCCGCGCTGGTCAGCCGCCTGGTGTCGGCGATCAGCGCTAGCTCGCCGAGGATTTCTCCGGGCTTTACCGAAGCGATCGGGGTCCGATTTTGGTCACTTTCGTGATACAGGACGATGCTGCCGCTGATGACGACATAGGCCGAGTCGGCCTCGTCGTCCTCGAGATAGAGCTTACGACTTGCCGGCAGCCGCATCGACTCGGTGCCGAAGGCGAGCAGGCGCAGTTGTTCCTGGCTGAAGCCCTCGAAAAGCTTCACGCCGGACAGAATGCGGATGTCGTCATCCAGCGCCATAGTGTCCCCGAAATGCCTGGCCTGGAGTTCCCCCGGAGGCGGTCCGCGCTCGGACCGCAGACCCGTCAGGGAACCAGCTTGTATCCGCCGCTTTCTGTCACAAGAATTTCAGCATTGGAAGGATCACGCTCGATCTTCTGGCGCAGCCGATAGACATGCGTCTCCAGCGTGTGCGTCGTGACGCCTGAGTTGTAGCCCCAGACCTCTTCGAGCAGCACGTCGCGGGTAACGACCTTCTGGTCGGCGCGGTACAGATATTTGATGATCGATGCTTCCTTCTCGGTCAGGCGGACCTTGGCGCCGCGCTGGTCGAGCAGGAGTTTTTGGCTCGGCTTGAACGTATAGGGTCCCACCGAGAAGGTCGCGTCCTCGCTCTGCTCGTGCTGGCGCAGCTGGGCGCGGATGCGGGCAAGCAGCACTGCGAAACGGAAAGGCTTGGTGACATAGTCGTTGGCGCCCGCCTCGAGGCCAAGGATCGTGTCCGAATCAGTGTCATGCCCCGTCAGCATGATGATAGGGGCCTTGTAGCCGCCCTTGCGCAGGATCTTCACCGCTTCGCGGCCGTCCATGTCAGGCAGGCCGACATCCATGATGAGGAGGTCCACGAGGCCGCCGCGTGCAATCGCCACGCCCTTGGAAGCAGAGGCTTCCTGCAGCACGTCGAACTCTTCATAGAGGGAAAGTTGCTCGACAAGCGTTGAACGCAGGTCTTCGTCGTCGTCGACGATCAGGATGGTGCGTGAGCTCATGGATCAATCCGTTGTTTTACATGCGTTCTTCTGTTGACCGGTGCAGGTTTATGAGGAAGCTGATCTCCAGAAAAGCCGATCACGGTGATTTGTTCCAATGCAATCATACTCCAAAAAACGTCAACGCAACGGGACGGTTGCAAAAAACAGTAAAAGCTTGCGGATATTGACCGTCCGCCAGCGTCCCGGCCACCCGCGCAAGGCTTCATCAACGTGGAGCGGCTGGTGCCCTATCTCAACGACCGGACGGTGCTGAAGGTGGTGCGCTGAACGGTTGGAGGCTCAACCAAATCGCCACACGGTGGTGCGCTTGACCTCGGCATCCTCCAGGGCGCGCGTGACCGGCACCTCGTAGACAGCCAGCGGGGACAGCCTTTCCTTGGGCAGGTAGGAACGGCCGGGATCGCCGACGATAATGTCGGCCCCGCGTTGGCGCAGACCGGAAAACCAGTTGATCAGCCTCTCGGCAAAATCCTTCTGATAAAACACGTCACCGGCCAGCACGATGTCCCAGTCGTCGTCTGTGCCGATCGTGTCGGTACCGACGAAAAGCGGCAAAACACCATTGGCCTCGCCGTTCAGCGTGACAGCCGCTTCGCAGAAGCGGTCGATGTCGGCGGCGATCACTTCGCGCGCGCCGGCCATCGCCGCGGCAATCGCGACCATGCCGGAGCCGGAGGCGAAATCGAGCACGCGCTTGCCGCGCACGGTGTCTGGGTTGTCGAGGATATAGCGGGCAAGTCCCTGCCCGCCTGCCCAGGCGAAGGCCCAGAAGGGCGGCGGCAGGCCGATCTCGGCCAGCTCTTCCTCCGTCTTCTCCCAAAGCTCATGCGCTTCGTCGGCCAGATGCAGCCGGATTTCAGGCACATGCGGCGGCGCCATCAGGCCCGTGTTGGCGCGGATGAAGCGCTTTGCGTCTTCGGGTGTCACGGCGCGGGGTCGAGCCCGCCCATGCGGCAGACTTCCTTCCACTCGTCCGGCGTCACCGGCTGTACGGAAAGGCGCATCGAGGTGACCAGCGACATCTTCTCGAGTTTCGGATTGGCCTTCACTTCGACAAGCGTCACCGGGCGCGGCATGTCGCGGACAGCGCGCACATCGACGCATTCCCAGCGCGGGTCTTCGGTCGTGGTGTCGTGATGAGCAAGCGCGCAGACCTCGCAAATGCCCACGACCTCAAGGCCTTCATTGGAATGGTAGAAGAAGCCGAGGTCGCCGATCTGCATGGCGCGCATGTTGTTGCGCGCCAGATAGTTGCGCACGCCGTCCCACTGCGTGCCCTTGTCTCCAAGCGCCTTCAGCATGTCGAAAGAGAACTTGAACGGCTCGGATTTGAACAGCCAGTAGTTCATGTCGTGCGTCCTCAGGCGCTTGCCGGATTGTTGAACACCCAGTTCCAGGGGCGGATCTCGACGGATTCGAACAGCCCTGCTTTCGCGTAAGGGTCCTTTGCCGCGAGATCGGCTGCGGCCTTTTTGTCTGCTGCCTCGACTACGACCAGGCTGCCGCAAGGCTTGCCGTCGTTATCGAGGAAGGGGCCGGCGAATTTCAGCGTGCCCTCGGCGTTCAGCCCGTTGAGGAAAGTGACGTGATCGGGCCGAACATCCAGCCGAAGTTGCAGGTGGTCTGTCTTGTCCTTGCAGATGAACGCAAACAGCATTGGCATTCCCCTCCTGTCTGAAAAAGTCTCTATTCCGCCTCGTGGCGCAGCGGGCGCGTCATCAGCGCCGTTACTGCTTCCTGAAGGGTGATCGCGCGGCCAAGTATCTGCGAAACCGTGGTGATGATCGGCGCGCGGATGCCGCGCTCCTGCGCGATCCGGGCGGCAATCGCAGCGGTGGCCACGCCCTCGGCCAGCGGCCTGCCCTCCAGCGACTCGCCGCGTCCCAGCGCCAGCCCATAGGAAAAATTGCGCGATTGCGAAGACGAGCAGGTCAGCATCAGGTCGCCGAAGCCGGAAAGGCCCATCAGCGTTTCGGGCCGCGCGCCGAAGTCGGCGCCGATGCGCCGCAGCTCGGCAAAGCCGCGCGTGACGGTGGCGGCCTGCGCGCTTGCGCCCAGACCGGCGCCGATGACGGCGCCCGCGGCGATGGCGAAGACGTTCTTCAGCGCGCCGCCGATCTCGACGCCGATCAGGTCGTCGGTCGAGTAGCAGCGGAAGCTCTCCGTGGAAAAGCGCTGCGCCAGTTCGGCGGCAAGCTCTTCCTCGCGCGCGGCGATCACCACCGCCGTCGGCAGGCCGCGCGAGACGTCCGAGGCAAAGCTCGGGCCGGAAAGCGCGGCAACGGGATGATCCGGCACGATCTCCTCGGCGATCTCGGAAAGCAGCGTGCCGGTCTCACGCTCGATGCCCTTAGCGCAGAGCACCAGCGGAACGTCGGCTGGCAAGTGCGGCTTTGCTTCGGCCAGAACCTGCCGCAGCACCTGCGCAGGCGTGACGACCAGTACGCAGTCCGCTCCGTCGAGCGCGGCGGCAAGGTCGGCCGTCGCGTTGAGCGCCGGTTCAAGAGTGATGCCCGGCAGGTAGCGCGGGTTCTTGCCCTGCTTCAGCGCTTCAACCATTTCGGGGTCGCGTGCCCATATGCGCACGTCGTTGCCTGCGCGCGCTGCTGTCAGTGCAAGGGCGGTGCCCCAGGCGCCGCCGCCCAGAATGGTTACACGATAGGCGCTCATGCCTTTGCTCCCCTTCTGCCCGAGCCGACGACCGGCGCTGAGACGCTGTCGAGCGGCCAGCGCGAGCGCGGCACGAAATCCATCGCGTCAGGCTCGACCAGCCCGGCGCGCATGCGCTCGATGCCTGCCCAGGCGATCATCGCCGCATTGTCGGTGCAAAGCGCGTGCGGCGGCGCGACGAAGTCAAATCCGTTGTCGCGGCAGAGCGCTTCCAGCGTGGCGCGGATCGTCTTGTTGGCTGCGACGCCGCCGGCCACCACCAGCGCTGGCGTCTTCACGTTAGGATATTCTCCGCGAAAACGGGCAAGCGCGCGCGCCACGCGGTCGCCGAGCGCATCTGACACCGCCGCCTGGAAGGAGGCGCAGATATCGGCCACGTCCTGTTCGCTCAGCGGCGCAATCTCCGTCGCGGCCTGGCGCACGGCGGTCTTCAGCCCTGAGAAGGAAAAGTCCGGTCGTGCCTCGCCCTTCATCGGGCGTGGGAACGCAAAACGGGTGGCGTCGCCGCTGGCCGCTGCTTTTTCCACGCTTGGGCCGCCCGGGTAGGGCAGGCCGAGCATTTTTGCGGTCTTGTCGAAGGCTTCGCCGAGCGCGTCGTCGATCGTCGTCGCCCAGCGCTGATAGTCGCCAACACCGCGCACCAGAAGAATCTGCGTATGGCCGCCGGAGACGAGCAGCAGCAGGTAGGGGAAGGAAAGGCCGTCGGTGAGCCGCGCGGTCAGCGCATGGCCTTCGAGATGGTTGACCGCGATCAGTGGCTTGTGCGCGGCCGCCGCGATTGCCTTGGCCGTCATCAGCCCGACGATCAGCCCACCCACCAGGCCCGGCCCGGCGGTGGCGGCTACCGCATCGATCTCGGCAAGCGAGGTGCCGGCATCGGCAAGGGCTGCTTCCACGATGCCATCGAGCGCTTCGACATGGGCGCGCGCGGCGATTTCCGGCACCACGCCGCCGAAGGCCGCGTGCTCCTCGATCTGGCTCAGCACGACGCTCGACAGGATTTGCGGCTCGCCCTCGCCCAGCGCAACCACGCTGGCGGCGGTCTCGTCGCAACTTGTCTCGATCCCGAGTATGCGGATCATGGCGTCATTTCGTTCCATTGCCCGGCCGTCTTTTCCTCGATAGGAGGATAGGGGAGAATACCCCGTTCGCCGGGTGGGTATCACGGACGGAGCGCCATGCAAACAAAAGCCTTGAAAATCGGAACGCGCGGCAGCCCGCTGGCGCTGGCTCAGGCCCATGAAACGCGCGATCGGCTGATGGCCGCGCATGGGCTCAGCGAAGACGCTTTCGAGATCGTACCGCTCACGACCAGTGGCGACCGCATCCTCGACCGCCCGCTCTCCGAGGTGGGCGGCAAGGGGCTTTTCACCAAGGAGCTGGAGGAGGCGCTGTTCGATGGTCGCATCGACATCGCCGTCCATTCCTCCAAGGATATGGCGACCACGCTGCCCGAGGGGCTGGAGGTCACCACCTTCTTGCCGCGCGAGGACGTGCGTGACGCCTTCATCGGCAAGCTGGCGCCCTCGATCGCCGAACTGCCGCATGGCGCGACCGTTGGCTCGTCGTCGCTGCGTAGGCAGGCGCTGATCCGTCGCATGCGGCCCGACCTGGAAGTGATCATCTTCCGCGGCAATGTGCAGACGCGCCTGCGCAAGCTGGAGGAGGGCATTGCAGCAGGCACCATTCTCGCCAATGCCGGGCTGCGCCGGCTGGGCCTCACCCACATCATCACCGACCTGATGCCGCTCGACATCTTCCCGCCGGCACCGGGGCAGGGCGCCATCGGCATCGAGATGCGCTCGGCCGACAAGTCGATCAGGGACATGCTGTCGGCCATTCACGACGCGCCTACAGGCTATGCGCTTGCTTGCGAGCGCGCCTATCTGCGCGTGCTGGATGGCTCCTGCCGCACGCCCATCGCCGGCCACGCCGTGGTCGAGGGCGACAGGCTGTTCTTCAAGGGCATCATCCTGTCGCTCGACGGGCAGGAGGCGTATGAGGTGGAGCGCGAGGGCAAGGCGGTGGACGCCGAAGCCATCGGCCACGCTGCCGGCGAAGAGGTGCGGGCCAAGGCCGGCACGAAGTTCTTCGAGGGTTGGGGCTGAATGGCCCGCCGCGTCCTGGTGACAAGGCCGGAGCCGGGCGCATCCGCCACGGCGTCCAGGCTCCGGGATGCGGGTTTCGAGTCGGTCGTCCTGCCGCTTTCGCAGACGCAGGCACTTCGCGTTGACCTTTCAGTCGTCCCCGAATCTGTCGGCGCGGTCGCCGTCACCAGCGCCAATGCGATCCGGCATGCGTCGCTTGAACTGATCGCAAAGCTTGCCGGCAAACGGTGCTTTGCGGTTGGCCGGAAGACGGCGATTGCCGCGCGCAATGCTGGCTTCAGCGACGTGGTCGAGGGACCGGGCGAAGCCGTTGGGCTCGCGCAGCTGGTGTCGGCCGAACTTCCCGAAAACGCGATGCTTGTCTATCTGACGGGGCGGGTCCGGCTGCCGGACTTCGAACGGAGCCTGGCTTCGTCGGGCCACCGGCTTTCCGTCATTGAAACCTACGACACCGTTTTCGTTACTGATGCCACCCTGCCGGATGGCCCGCTCGACGCGGTGCTGCTCTATTCGGCCAAGGCCGCGCAGGCCTTTTCGCAGCTCACGGACGGAAATCCCTTTTTGGCCGATGCCTGCTGCATCTGCTTGTCCGAACGGGTTGCCGGGAGCTTGCAACATATTGAACACGAAAGGGTTTTCGTGTCGGCTGAGCCGACGGAAGACGCGCTGATGGCGCTGTTGACGGAGGTCTGTCCGCCCGCGCCATGACCGCGCCCCTTTTCACATCATGCTGGTGTGATACTGATCCTGTAGGCGGTTCCCTTTCAGGAATTCCTTTTTACATCGACACTCATTGCGGAGTTCTCACATGGTCAAGACGCCGAGCACGCGGCACTCAAAGACACATCGGGAACCGGTGACGATCGAGTTGCAGCCGGGCGAGGTCTCGCGCATTTCGGACCCGAAAAAGAGGTCGTCCGAACAGGCCGAAGCTCAAGCCACCGCCGAGACGTCCAAGCCGCAGGAATCCGCAATGACCGGGAAGACCACTGAGACGCCATCCGCTTCGGCCAAGCCAGATGAGCAGCCCAAGGCAGCCGAACAGACCAAGACCGCCGCAAAACCCGACGCAGCGCCGAAGCCGGAAAGCGCTGCCCCCGGCACTTCCCGGGAAGCGCCGAAATCACAGTCCTCCCAGGCCGCGCCCGAGCGTCAGTCGCCGAAGCCGGCTCCCGCACCTGAGCCGCAGTCCCGGCGCAATGGTTTTTCGCCCTTGGCTGCTGGCATCGTTGGTGGGGTAATCGCGCTTGCCGGCGCGGGCGCGCTGCAATTTGCCGGCCTGCTGCCTGCTCCCGGCTCGAACGCCGGCGCAGCGATGACGGAGGTCGATTCGCTGCGCGCCGAGCTTTCCGGCATGCAGCAGGACATTTTGGCGTTGAAGAACGCCAGCGGCCAGCCCGATACGCAGCTTGCCGGGCAGGTCGAGTCGGTCACCAAGTCGCTCGACGAGGTGAAAACCGACCTGGGCAGTCTCCGCCAGAGCGTTGCGTCTGCCTCCGGCGACCAGGCCGGCCTGCAGGCGCTCGATGGCCGCCTCAAGGAGCTTGAGACTTCAGTTGCAGCCTTGCGCGAACAGCAGGGCGCAAACCAGACCGCTTCCGGTGATCTTGCAGCGCTTGTCGAGCGGGTTGCCGGCGTCGAGGCGCTGGCCAAGAGCAGCGGCGACGCCGTCACCGCCGCGAACGGCAAACTTTCCGCCCTGGAGCAGAAGGTGAACGATCTGTCCGGCAAGGTGGAAGCACAGGCCGGCCAGCCCAAGGTGGCGCTGGCGATCGCGGCCTCGGCGCTGAAATCGGCCGTCGAGCGTGGTGCACCCTTCCAAGCCGAGATCGAGACCTTCGCGGCCATTGCGCCCAATGCACCTGGCATCGCCCAACTGCGGACCTATGCGGAAAAGGGCGTTCCCACGCTTGCCGACATCCAGGCTGAGACCAAGCCCGCCATCCAGGCGATGATTGCCGCCGCCAAGCCGGTCGACGAGAAGGCGGGCGTGCTCGACAGGCTGGTTTCCAGCGCGCAGTCGCTTGTGTCGGTGCGCCCGGTCGGGCCGGTCGAGGGTTCCGGCGTGCCGGAAACCACGGCGCGCATGGAATTCGAGATCAAGTCGGGCGACCTCGAAAAGGCACTGGCCGAATATGACACGCTTCCCGAAGCGGCCAAGGCGGCAGGCAGCGAGTTCGCCGACAAGATTCGCGCCCGCGTCGAAGCGCAGAAACTGGTCGATCAGGCCGTGGCTGAAGCAATGAAGGCTTGAGGGGGAGAAAAGGCCGATGATCCGCATCCTTTTCTTCCTGCTCGTCGTCTTCCTGCTCGGGCTCGGCTTTGCCTGGCTGGCCGACCGCCCCGGCGACATGGTGGTGACCTTCAACGGCTATGAATATGAGGTGAAGCTCATCACCGCAGCCGTTGCCGTCACCGCAATTGCGGCGGCAGTCATGCTGCTCTGGTGGCTGACCAAGTCGATCTGGAACAGCCCTTACACGATCGCGCGCTATTTCCGCGTGCGCCGGCGCGACCGCGGCTATCAGGCACTGTCGACCGGCATGATCGCCGCCGGTGCCGGGGACGCCGCGCTTGCGCGCAAGATGAACAAGCAGGCGGCCAAGCTGATCCGCTCCGATCAGGAGCCGCTGATCCAGCTGCTCGACGCGCAGGCCTCGTTGCTCGAGGGCGACCACGAGGCGGCACGCACCAAGTTCGAGGAGATGCTGGACGACCCCGAGATGCGGTTGCTTGGCCTGCGCGGGCTCTATCTCGAAGCCGAGCGCCTCGGCCATCGCGAGGCCGCCCGCCACTATGCGAGCCGCGCGGCCGATGTCGCGCCGCAGCTTGGCTGGGCGTCCGAATCGACGCTTGAGGAAAAGGTCGAGCAGGGCGACTGGGACGGCGCGCTGAAGATCGTCGAGACGCAGAAGTCGACGCGCCAAATGGAGCCGGCCGCCGCGAACCGCCGCCGCGCCGTGCTGCTGACGGCTAAAGCGATGTCCATTTTCGACACCGATCTTCCCGCCGCCAAACAGGCCGCGATCGAGGCGGACCGGCTGGCGCCAGGCTTTGCGCCGGCTGCTGCGGTTGCCGCGCGCGCCCTTTTCCGCCAGGACGATATCCGCAAGGGCTCCAAGATCCTTGAAACGGCCTGGAAGGCCGAGCCGCATCCTGAACTCGCCGAGCTTTATGTCCGTGCCCGGTCAGCCGATGCGCCGCTGGATCGTCTGGCGCGTGCCGAGCGGCTGCAGTCGCTCAAGCAGAACAATCCCGAATCCTCTCTCGCCGTGGCGCGTGCGGCGCTCGATGCCCGCGAATTCAAGCGCGCGCGTGAGGAGGCGGAGGCTGCCATCCGCATGCGGCCGAGCGAGAGCGCCTATCTGGTGCTCGCCGACATCGAGGAGGTCGAGACGGGCGATCAGGGCAAGGTGCGCCAGCTTCTCGGCAAGGCAATGCGCGCGCCGCGCGATCCGGCCTGGGTTGCCGACGGTTTCGCGTCCGAGCGTTGGGCGCCTGCCTCGCCGGTCACCGGCAAGATCGATGCGTTCGAGTGGCGTGTGCCCGTCGAGCGGCTAGGCCAGCTGATCGAGCAGGACGAAGAGCTTTCCGTCTCCCTGCGGCCGGCAATCGAGGCGCCGGCAAGGCCTGCGGTCGAAGAGGCGGAAGAGATCGTCGAGATCGCGCCCGAGCCGGTTGGCGCCGCTCCCTCCGAACCCTCGTCAAAGCCGAAGAAAGAGGGAATCGCTGCTGCGCCGGTGGCCGACGCCGTGGCAGAGGGCGAGGACAAAAATCCCGCGCGGCTGCCCGACGATCCGGGCGTGACGCCCGAAGAGCAGGCGGAACAAACGCAACGACGCTTCCGTTTGTTCTGACAGGCGGCGCACAGGAAACTGTACCAACAGAGATTTCCATCTTGGTCCGCCGTGCCGCAATGGACAGGTGCGGCACGGCGGAAGTAGCTTGCCGATTCGAAGGAAACAGCGATGTTCGAACGCGTTCTTGCTTTTCTGAGGGATCTGCCCTGCATCTCGTCAGGCGCGCTGAGTGCCGATGATCCGCGGGTGGCCGCCACCGCGCTGCTCTACCATGTCATGGGTGCCGACGGCATGCGCCAGGACGTCGAATGGGAGCGGCTGAAGCAGGTCGTCTCCGAGGCCTATGGCGTAAGCGGCGCCGAACTCGCTGCGCTTTTGGCTGCCGGGGAGAAGGCCGACAGCGAGGCGATCGATCTCTATGCCTTCACCAGCGTCCTCATGCGTCACCTCGACGAGGCAGGACGGATCGAGTTCATCCGGCTGATGTGGGAGGTCGTCTACGCCGACGACCAGGCGCATGAGCTCGAGGAGAACACGATATGGCGCGTTGCCGAATTGCTGGGCGTGGATAGGCGCGACCGCATTGCCATGCGCCAGGAGGTCGCCCGGCGGGCGAGCCACGAAGCCGACAAATCTTCCGATGAATAGGGGCTGATGCCGTCCATGTCGCCAGCCCACCGGCCGAAAATTCTCGTCGTTCTGCATCAGGAAACGTCCAGCCCCGGCCGCGTCGGCCATCTGCTTTTGGAAACCGGTTTCGACCTCGACATACGTCGGCCGCCGCTCGGCGACCCGCTACCGGAAACATTGGAGCACTATGCCGGCGCGGTGGTCTTCGGAGGCCCGATGAGCGCCAATGACAGCGACGAATTCGTTCGCCGCGAAACGGACTGGCTGTCGGTGCCGCTCAAGGAAAACCGGCCCTTCCTCGGCATCTGCCTGGGCGCGCAGATGCTGGTCAATCATCTCGGCGGCAAGGTCGCCGGCCATGGCGAGGGCAAGGTCGAGATCGGCTGGTATCCGCTCAAGGCAACCGAGGCCGGCAAGAAGATGATGCACTGGCCGGAAATGGTCTACCAGTTCCATCGCGAGGGGTTTTCGCTGCCCTCGGACGCGACCCTGCTTGCTACTGCCGAGACCTATCCCAATCAGGCGTTTCGCTATGGCGATAACGCGTGGGGCATCCAGTTCCATGCCGAACTGACGCGCTTGATGATGCACCGCTGGGTGGTGCATGGCGCCCATCGCTTCGAGCTGCCCGGCGCTCAGCCCGGCCGCGACCATCTCGGTGGCCGGCTGATCTGGGACATGCACCTCAAGCGGTGGCTGGTCGATTTTCTGCACCACGTCTTTGGGCAGCCGGCGCGCGGCTGACTTGGGAATGATCCCGAAAAGTTGCAGACTTTTCGGACAAGATCATGCCCCAAAAACAAAAGCCCGCTTTAGGCGCGCACGCGTTCGCTGCCGGTCGGGGCCTTCAGGCGATGTGGCTACAGCAAATCTTTCTTCGTCACGTCGGTTCGTCCGCCAGCGCGATCAGCACGCTGGCGATTGCCGCTCCTGCGGCCAGCCCGATCGTGAATCCCATGGGCGCGTTGCCGCTCGCTATGCCGATGATCAATCCGACGAGTGAGCAAATCGCCAGGCACAGAGTGAATTTCAGCGCGCTCATGACCTTTGGCTCCGACGCGGGGGCTCGGAAGACCCAAAGTGCATTGCACGTCCGCTTGCCGGGACGGTGCTGTTCTCCTCCACAATGCGGCTGAGAGCATGGGCGACCAGGGCCTGAAAAAAGACTCGCATCGCTTAACTCCTCCTCTTGCTCTTGCGATTTGCGGGTTTGAAAAGCAGGCGCCAAAGGGCGCCTGCAGAGCGATGGCCGGATGAAGAATCCGCGATAGCCATCGGCGGTATCGAGTGGATAAGGCGCGAACCGCCCTAGGGTTCCCAAGCGTCATGTCCAGGGTTGTCGATCAGATCGGAAAGCAAGGGTGCCCTATTTGCGGCCTTGTGCCGGCACGGCAATGGGCGGAAGCTAACGCTATCGTTGTGTGCCGATCGATCGGTTGCAGCCGGCCGTAGAGGGCTTCCCCGGGGTGCCACCGATCGCAGGCGACCAAGTTCCGCTGCCGAGACTTGCGGCTGCAGGGCGATGATCCCCGTCAACACGCTGCCGCAGGTGGTGGGCGCTGCAGGGAGGAGAAGCCAGTGCTGGAAGACTTTTTCGGCCTCAAGCAACAAGGGACGTCAGTCCGCATCGAGGTGCTTGCCGGCATCACCACGTTCCTCACGATGTCCTACATCATTTTCGTCAACCCCGAGATCCTGTCGTCGACGGGGATGGATCGCAACGCGGTCTTCGTCGCCACCTGCCTTGCCGCTTCTCTGGGCTCCCTGATCATGGCGCTGTTGCCGAGATGGCCGATCGCCATGGCTCCGGGCATGGGGCTCAACGCCTTCTTCGCCTACACAGTTGTCGGCGTCATGGGCTTCACCTGGCAGCAGGCTCTGGGCTGCGTCTTTATTTCGGGCGTCATCTTCCTCATCCTGACGATCAGCGGCATACGAAGCTGGCTGATCGCCGGCATACCGCACTCGATGCGCAGCGCCGTTGCAGCCGGTATCGGTCTTTTCCTTGCCATCGTCGCGCTGAAGAGTTCTGGCATCGTTGTTGCCAGCGAAGCCACCTATGTGGCGCTGGGCGATCTCACGAAGACCGGGCCACTCCTGGCCATACTCGGCTTTTTCGTCATTGCGGCGCTGGACGGGCTCAGGGTGAGGGGGGCCATCCTCATCGGCATCCTCGTGATTACCGCCTTGTCGATCGCACTCGGCGTCAGCAAGTTCGGGGGGATCGTCTCCATGCCGCCGAGCATCGCGCCGACCTTTCTGCAACTCGACATCCCCGGCGCCCTGCACAGCGGGCTCGCGCATGTCATCCTGGTCTTCGTGCTGGTCGAGGTGTTCGATGCCACCGGCACGCTGATCGGCGTCGCCAAGCGCGCGGGGCTGATCCCGGAGGGCAAGCCCAACCGCCTCGGCCGTGCGCTACTTGCCGACAGTACCGCGATCGTCGCCGGCTCGCTGCTCGGCACCAGCAGCACGACGGCCTATGTCGAAAGCGCTTCAGGCGTGCAGGCAGGCGGCCGCACCGGGCTCACAGCCTTGGTGGTGGCGGTCCTGTTCATCGCGGCCCTGTTCGTCTCGCCGCTGGCCGGCGCCGTGCCGGTCTATGCCACCGCGCCGGCACTGCTCTATGTGGCGTGCCTCATGCTGCGCGAAGTGGTCGATGTGGAGTGGGCCGACGTGACGGAGGCGACCCCGGCCGCGCTCACCGCGCTGATGATGCCCTTCACCTATTCGATCGCCAACGGCCTCGCCTTCGGCTTCATCAGCTACGCCGTGCTGAAGACGCTGACTGGCCGTCCGGCCCAGGTTCATCCGGCAACCTGGATTGTGGCGGTGCTGTTCGTGATACGGTTTGCGCTGGAGTGACTGGCAGTCCGCGAACCGGCAGGTTCAAGAAAAAAGGGCTCCCTGGGCAGCCCTTTTGGTCAGTCCAATGAACTGATTTGTTATTCCGTGATGGTGTATTCGCCGAGTTCGCAGAGATCCTGCGTGTCGGTGGTCGTGTCCAGATCCGAATCCTCGGTGAACTCGAACTTCATGTCATACTTGCAGGTCCGGCGGCCGTCGGCGATCGTGACGCGCACGGTTTCGCCGGGCTTCAGCACGTCCTGGCCGAGAACGTCCTCTTCCCATTCGTTCACGCTGACCGGGGAGGTGTAGAAACGCGTCATGACGGAATTCGTCCCGTTCTTCAGCGTGAAAACCAGATCGTCCGCGCTAGCGCTGCCCGCCGAAACAAAACCCGCCGCTGCAAAAACCGCGGCAAACTTCCAAAAACCCATAATATTCCCCTGCTCCCGGCCCGAAATTGAGCCGGACGGTTATATGCTGACGCTACGTGAATACAATGTGAATGGCGGCGACAAGACTTTATGCGATCGCGGAATTTGCTTCCGACGCCAAGTCATACGAAATTTATGGGAAGAATTGATCCGCTGGTGGAGCTGAGGAGGATCGAACTCCTGACCTCGTCATTGCGAACGACGCGCTCTCCCAGCTGAGCTACAGCCCCAGTCAGCGGATGGGCCGTATTTATTGTTGCGGCCGTTTCCTGTCAAGGGAGTGATGAAGCCGCGAGCGGCCGGGACTTGCCGCGTGCGCGTCCAGCCGCTACATGTCGCCAATTCAACGGAGAATGGCATGATCGCGCTCATTCAGACCCTGGTTCTGGCGCTGGATATCTACTGGTGGATTATCATCGGCGCAGCCATCTTCTCGTGGCTCTATGCGTTCAACGTGGTCAACTCGCGCAACCAGCTCGTCGGCGCGATCGGCAACTTTCTCTTCCGGGCCACCGAGCCGGTCCTGGCGCCCATCCGCCGCGTCTTGCCCGACCTCGGCGGCATCGACATTTCGCCCATCATCGTTTTGCTGATCATCTTCTTCCTGCGCCAGTTCCTGCTGACGACAGTGGTGCAGCTCGTCCTCTGACGACTGCTTCGTGAGCGGCTTCCATCGGGCCCATGACAAGGGCGTCGATATCCATGTGCGGCTGACGCCGCGCTCGTCGAAGGATGCGGTCGAAGGCGTCGAAACCTCGTCCGACGGGCGCAGCCATCTCGCCGCCCGGGTGCGCGCCGTTCCGGAAAAGGGGGCGGCCAATACGGCACTGGAAAAGCTGCTGGCCGGCTGGCTCGGCGTCGCACGCAGCGATGTCTCGGTGGTCGCCGGCGGCACCTCGCGGTTGAAGACGGTGCGAGTGGCGGGCAGCGGGGCCGAGCTGTCTGTCAGGCTCGACGAGTTGGTAAGGCAAGCGCGGGGCTGATAGGCCACGCCGGCTTGCCCGGCAAAGAAAAAGGCCGTCTCCGGGGAGACGGCCCTATATCCTGACGATCCGAGTGTATCAGCCCTGCTGCGCGTTGTAGCGCTCGATGGCATCCAGGATCATCTTCTTGGCGTGGGCCGAATCCTTCCAGCCGCCAATCTTCACCCACTTGCCGGGCTCGAGGTCCTTGTAGTGCTCGAAGAAGTGCTGCACCTGCTGCAGGGTGATTTCCGGCAGCTGGTTGTATTCGGTGACGTTCTCGTAGCGACGGGTGATGTGGGCCGACGGCACAGCGATCACCTTTTCGTCCTCGCCGGCATTGTCTTCCATCACCAGAACGCCGATCGGGCGCACGCTGATGACGCAGCCGGGAACCAGTGCGCGCGTGTTGCAGACCAGCACGTCGATCGGGTCGCCATCGCCTGATAGGGTGTGGGGAACGAAGCCGTAATTGCCGGGATAGCGCATCGGCGTGTAGAGGAAGCGGTCGACGAAGAGCGTGCCGGCTTCCTTGTCCATCTCATACTTGATCGGCTCGCCGCCGACCGGAACCTCGATGATGACGTTGACGTCTTCGGGCGGGTTCTTGCCCGTGGGTATTGCTTCGATGCGCATGTCCGCAAGGTCTCCTTTTCGGCGCAGGAAATAGCCGCCGCAGGCGCATCACGCAACAGCGGCAAGCTGTCCCGGCGCCTCAACTATTGCGTTTTTACCGATATTTCCGGTGAGTTCAGTCCCAGACGAAGGCGATCTTGCGCAACGCCTTCTGGTCGAAGACCTCCACGCCTTCAGCGACATCGCGTCCGCCGGCGCCGGCATAGAAGGCCAACGCATTTTCGTTTTCCTCTAGGGCCCAGACAACCAGCCCCTTCAACCCGTGAGCGGCCAGCTTTTCGCGCGCGGCGGCAAACAGGCGGCTGCCCAGGCCAACGCCCTGATATTCGGGCCGCAGATAGAGCTCGTAGATTTCGCCCTGCTGCGGCAGTTCGCGCGCGCGGTTCCTGCCGACAGTGGCATAGCCGGCGATCTTTCCGCCGATCTCCACGACCAGAACCGTCGCTGCGCGTTGGATCGCATTGGCCCACCACGCGCTGCCACGCCGGTTGATCATCGCAGTCAACGCCCGATGCGGGATGATGCCCGAATAGGCGCCTTGCCAAGCCAGGTGGTGGACGTCGGCGATCTGCTCGGCGTCGCGCGGCACGGCCCTGCGTATGTCGATTGTCAACGTGTTCATGGTTCATTAACCATAAACTCCGTGCCGTGGTCATGGCAAGAAGCCGATGGCGGCTCGCGAGCATTTGACCGACGCTCAGATCTCCACGACGTGGTCGTCGAGCTCGTTGACATTGTCCGGTTTGGCCGGGAAATGCGTGGCCAAGAGCTCGCCGACCGAACCGATCGCAACGACGAAGCCGTCGGCCAGCCGATCCTGGCTGGCGTGCGCGATGAGGTCGCGAATCACGCCGTCCCATGCGTGCTGCGGCACATGCTGGTTGATGCCGCTGTCGGCGACCACGGAAGCGTAGCGCTCAGCCAGCGAAACGAAGATCAGCACGCCGGTGCGGTTGGCGGTAATGTGGACGTTGCGGGCGATGAATTGCTTCAGAGCATTGTCGTGGGCACGGCGATAGCGCAGCCGGCGCGGCACGAACCACAGGCGCGACGCAGGCACCAGCCAGAGCAGGGCAAGCGCGGCCAGCGCGGCCAGAAGTTGCGCGGCGACGAAGACGGGCAAGCGCAGGCTGATCCACCAATATTCAAGGGCCAGCGCCACCGGCAGGCTGAGAAGCAGGATCGCGCCCAGCACGAAACAGGTCGCCGGAAAAAAGTAGCTGCCGCTCGATCGGGCAACGACGCAGTAGATTTCGCCTGAAGTCTTGCTTTCGGCCTCGCGGATTGCGGTGGCGATGCGTTCATGTTCCTCGGGTTTCATGCCCTGTGGAGGCTTCGCCATTCACCAGCTCCCCGAAGATCCGCCGCCGCCGGAGGAGCCGCCTCCGCCGGAGAAGCCGCCACCGCCAGACCAGCCACCGCCGCCGCCGGACCAGCCGCCGCCACCGCCCATCCAGCCGCCGCCGGAACCGCGGTTGTTGTAATTGAAGTCCATGCCGAGCCAATGATAGCGGCCGGGGGCGATCTTGCGGCCGAACATGCGCGGCAGGACAGCCGTAGCGAAGCCGCCGAAGAACAGCGAAGCCCAGAGGAGGAAGAACAACAGGGGGATGTAGTCGATCGGCTCGGATTCGTTCCGCTGGTTGCGCTTGGCGCGGGCTTCCAGCTCCGCCGCATTGCCGTTCAGCACCATGATGATGTCGTCGACGGCCTTGGTGATGCCGCCCGAAAAGTCGCCGGCTCGAAATGCCGGCACCATGTCGTTTTCGATGATCAGGCGCGAATGGAGGTCCGTCAGCGTGCCTTCGAGGCCGTAGCCCACCTCGATGCGCATCTTGCGGTCGTCCTTGGCCACAAGCAGCAGGATGCCATTGTTCTCGCTGGTCTGTCCCAGCTTCCAGGCGCGGAACAGGCGGTTGGCGTAGGGTTCGATTGCCTCCCCGTCGAGGCTGTTTATGGTGGCAACGACGATCTGGTCGGAGGATTTTTTCTCGTAGTCGGCCAGCTTCTGTTCAAGCGCTGCCCGCTCGGACGGGGTCATCATTCCGGCATTGTCGACCACACGGCCCGTCAGCGCCGGCAGCTCCGCGGCCAAGGCCACGGATGCAACGAGCGCGAACAGGAGCACTCCGGCAAGGCGCATGATGCTCTTTAGGCCGCCGGTCAAAGATGGCTGCGCAATCCTGTTCAAGCGTCGCCTCTCTGCGTTTCCCCCGCGCATCCTAAGCCAAACAGTGCACCCCAAGTCAAACCTAGTTGAAATTCACCTTGGGCGCTTGGAGCTTGTCTTCGGCCACGGTGAAGTTCGGCAGCGGCTGGGCGTCGGTGAACCACAATTTCGCCCAGAGGATCGAGGGGAAGGTTTTGAGCGTGGTGTTGTAGACCCTGACCGCCTCGATATAGTCGCGCCGGGCGACCGCAATGCGGTTTTCGGTGCCCTCGAGCTGCGCCTGAAGGGCGAGGAAGTTCTGGTTGGCCTTCAGGTCGGGATAGTTTTCGACCACGGCCAGCAGGCGCGAAAGTGTGCTGGTAAGATTGGCCTGGCTGTCCTGAAACGCCTTGAATTTTGCCGGATCGTTGAGGATGTCCGCCGGCAGCGTCGTCTGCGTCGCCTTGGCACGCGCCTCGACCACGGCATCGAGCGTTTCCTTTTCGTGGCTGGCGTAGCCCTTGACCGTCTCGACCAGGTTGGGGATCAGGTCGGCGCGGCGCTGGTACTGGTTCAGCACCTCGCTCCATGCCGCCTTGGCCTGTTCCTCTTGCGTCGGAATGGTGTTGTAGCCGCAAGCGGCCAGAAGCGGCAGGGCAAGCGCCATCAGCAGGAAAGCCGGCAGCAGGCGAAGGGAGGGAAACGGGAGGGTGCGCTGGGCGGACATTTAAATTCCCCTGGTTCATTGATGAACGATTGATAAGTAGCACAGTCTCACGTCAAGGAAATGGGCAGTGCCGGCCGGCGCCGTTTGCGCTGTCATTGCGCCGATCGAGCCATTAGACTTGCGTGTGAAACGAGGGCCGGATCTTGGTCGATCGCGACAGGGATAAAGCCGCCGAATCGCGGCGCATCTTGGAGCGCATATCGCGCGAGGCAGATACAGGCGGTGCGTCGCTGGTGTCGCGCGCCACAAAACGGGCCCGCAACCATGTGTCGGCGACGGACGCCGACCAGGATGACTGGATCGAACAATGGGGCACGCGGATCGGCCGCGTGCTCGGACTTGCTATCTGTGTCGGACTTCTCGTCTGGCTGGTGATGTTCTTGCTGCGGGGCGCTTAAATCCCATGACTTCCGAAAATCCTGACTCGCCGCGTGCGGTCATCGTCATCTCCAGCCATGTCGCGCGTGGCTCGGTGGGCAATCGCGCTGCGGTGTTTGCACTGGAAACGCTCGGCTATCCCGTGTGGGCGGTGCCGACCGTCATCCTGCCCTGGCATCCCGGCCATGGCCGCGCCACGCGCATCGTGCCGGATCAGGAGCAGTTTTCGGCCCTGATGAAGGATCTCGAAAATGCGCCCTGGCTGGGCGAAGTCGCCGGCGTGCTGTCGGGCTATCTGGGCAACGCCAGCCAGGCGGCCGCCGTTGCTTCACTGGTGAAGGCGGTGCGGGCGAAGAACCCCGACGCGCTCTATGTCTGCGATCCGGTGATGGGCGATCTCGGCGGGCTTTACGTCCCCGAAGAGCTTGCGGTGGCGCTACGCGACACGCTGCTGCCGCTGGCCGATATCGCCACCCCCAACCGCTATGAGCTGGAATGGATCGTCGGCCAGAAAGGGCTCGACGACCAGCGCGCGGTGATGGAGGCAGCCATGCGCGCCGGTCCGCCCAACATGCTTATCACGTCAGCCCCGGCGATGATGGCCGGCAGCACCGCCAACCTGCTGGTGACGCCGACAGCCGCCTTCCTGGCCGAACACCGAACAGTCGAGCGCCCGCCCAACGGGCTGGGCGATCTCACCGGCGCGGTGTTCCTCGCGCGGCTGCTTTCGGGCCAGCCGATGGAGGCTGCGCTGCAATCCACCACGGCGGCGGTGTTCGAAATCCTTGCCCGCACCTCCAAGCGCGGTGGCGATGAGCTTCAGCTCGAGACCGACGCGCAAAGCCTGTCGAACCCCATGGCCATGGTTCACATGCGCCGTCTGTTGCGGCCGGGGCGAGACAAGCGGGCGTGAGAGAGCGGCACGCCGCGCGCACGGTTGCCGGCGCCGACGGCTGCAGAGCCGGATGGATCGCGGTGTGGCGTCATCCCGGCGAAGTGCCCCAGACCGGTGTTTTCGCGAGCTTTGCCGAGCTGGTCGCCTTCCTGCCGGCGGATGCAGTGATTGCCGTGGACATGCCCATCGGCCTGCCGGAATTTTCGGGGCATGGCGGGCGCGGGCCGGAAGCGCTGGTGCGCCCGCTGCTGGGCGAGCGGCAGTCGAGTGTCTTTTCCATACCCTCACGCGCGGCGCTCTATGCCGAGACGGCCGAGTTCACCACGCTCGATGCCTGGTATGAGGCGCATCGCAAGGCAAGCGAGGTGGCGCGCGCCTCCTCCAATCCGCCGCGCGCTATCTCGATTCAAGCCTTCGGCATCTTTTCCAAGATCCGCGAATTGGACGGATTGCTGCGAGAGCGAGAGGAACTGCGCAGTCGCATCATGGAGTCTCATCCCGAAGTTGCGTTCTGGGCGCTGAACGGCCGTCGCGCGATGGTCTTGCCCAAGAAGATCAAGGGGCGCGTCAATCCGGCCGGCATGGCCGAGCGCAAGGCGCTTCTGGCTGATCGTGGCTTGCCGCGCAGCTTCCTAGACTGCGCGCCGCCACGCGGTGCGGCGGAGGATGACTTTCTCGATGCGGCGGCCGTCATGCTGGTCGCGGAGCGTTTTTCGCGCGGCGAGGCTGTGTGTTTTCCCGATCCTCCGGGCACCGATGCGCACGGCTTGCCAGTCGCAATTTGGGCGTGACCGCAGCGGCCTTTTGCAATTTCGTTGATCGAAGGCGGCTTTGGCCTTATTGCGATGGGTCATGACCCATCTGCCCGAAAAGCTGCTCGACGGTTATCGCAACTTCATGAGTGGCCAATTCCAGGCCCAGACCGATCGCTACAAACAGCTGGCGCGCGAGGGGCAGTCGCCGGAAACGCTCGTCATCGCCTGCTGCGATTCGCGCGCCGCGCCCGAAACCATCTTCGATTCCGGACCGGGCGAGCTGTTCGTGGTGCGCAACGTTGCCAACCTCGTGCCGCCCTATGCGCCTGACGGCGAGTTTCATGCGACTTCGGCCGCGCTCGAATTCGCGGTGCAGGCGCTCAAGGTCAAGAACATCGTCGTCATGGGCCATGGCCGCTGCGGCGGCATCAAGGCAGCCCTCGACACCGAGGCCGCGCCGCTGTCGCCGGGCGATTTCATCGGCCGCTGGATGAGTCTTCTGTCGCCCGCCACCGAGGCCGTGGTCAACAACACGATGATGACGCCCGTGGAGCGCCAGACCTCGCTCGAGCGCATCTCGATCCGCTACTCCCTCGCCAATCTCAGGACGTTCCCTTGCGTGAAAATCCTCGAGGACAAGGGGCGGTTGACCCTCTACGGCGCCTGGTTCGACATCTCGACCGGCGAACTCTGGGTCATGAACAAGGAAACGGGCGACTTCGAGCGCCCCGAGGCCCTTTGATTCCTAACTGTGCCGCGTCACCAGGATCGCCGGTTCGGGCAGGCGACGCCAGATCACCCATGACGTGATGGCGATCAGACCCATCGTCGGGATGATTGTCGCCATGGCGGTGACGGGATCGCCGATAAGCGCTGCGCATGCGCCGCCGAGCAGGCCTGCCCCCATCTGGAAAAAGCCCATCATGGCCGAGGCGGCCCCGGCATTCTTGGGGAAGGGAGCCATCGCTGCCGTGCTCATCGCCGGCATGACGAAGGCGATGCCGAAGGCATAGACGCCGACCGGCAGCATCACGCCCAGGAAGCTCGGCTCGAGGACCCGCAACCCCAGCGCCAGCGCCAGGCTCGCGATGCCGATGCAAATCAGGCCAGCGGGAACCAGTCGGAAAGCGCCGAAGCGGCCGATGACGGTACGCACTGCCACCGCGCCGCCGAGATAACTCAGGGACTGAATCAGCATCGCCGCGCCGAATTGGGGCGGCGTCAGCCCGACGCGTTCCATCAGGATGAAGGGCAACACGCTTGCCTGCGCATAGATCGCGCCGGCGGAACCGGCGATCGCAAGGCTCGCCAGCGTGAAATAGGGGGTGGAAAGGATCGTGCCGTAGCTGCGCAGCAGCGCGCGCGGCTGCAGGCGCGACGGATCGCGCAGCACTGTTTCGCGCATGACGAACAGGGCCACTAGCACGATCAGGCCGCCCATGCCCACCATCAGCAGGAAGATGGCGTGCCAGCCGAAAAGCTGCATGGTGAAACCGCCGAGCGTGGGCGAGACGGCGGGGCCGATGGCAAGGATGATGCCGATGAGGTTCATGATGCGCGCCGAGCGCTCATGGGTGAAGAGATCGCGCACCAAAGCGCGCGATACGGCAACGCCTACCGCAGCACCCGCGCCCTGCAGGAAGCGCGCCGCGATCAGCAGCTCGATGGTCGGTGAAAGCAGCGCGAAGATGCTGCCGGCCAGATAAATGGCCATGAAGGCGATCGTCACCGGCCGCCTGCCGAACGCGTCCGACAGCGGGCCGCAGACGAGCTGGGCGAAGGCGAAGCCGCCGAAATAGAGCGACAAGGTCATCTTCACCGCCGCGGGCGTCGTGCCGAAGGCATGCACGATCTGGGGCATTGCGGGCGTGAACAGCGCCATGGAAATGGGGCCGATGGCAGCCATCAGGCCGCCGATCAGCGCAACGCGGCGCTCGCTCATGACCGGAGCCGGCGCGAGGGTGGACTGCATGTTCATTCAGGCGTGCTTTCCTTGGCGGCCAGTTCGGATTTCGCGGCCGACAGCGTGGCGCGCACGGTCTTGAGAAGGTCGAGCAGGCGGTCCCAGTCGTCCGGGGCCATGCCGAGTGAGGCGTCGGCGCGCAGCGCGGCACTTATGGGCGCCATGCGCTCCAGAATTTCGTCCGCCTTCCCGGTGATGTGCACGAGCTTGGCGCGGCGGTCGGTGGGGTCGGGCTGCCGCTCGATCAGCCCTTGTGCCTCGAGACGATCGAGCGTCGCGCTCAGTGTCATCGCCTCGACGCCCATGCGCTCGGCCAGCACGTTCTGGCGCACCACGCCGGCGCGGGCGGCATGCGAGAGCGTGCGGCCTTCGGCGGCCGTCAGGCCAAGCCCGGCTTCGCCGATGCGCCGATCCATCTCGGCACGAATCAGCCGCGACACGTCGGTGACGAGGAAGCCAAAGCTGTCCGGGTTCACCTTGTAGGGCATAATAGTAAGACTCCCTTATTATCAGGTGTCCTTAGGAAATGGTCTTGGCGGCGTCAAGAGTTGCACCGGGCAGGTCGCCGCCTTACATCGGTCGAGGTTGCCTGTTTGCAACGGCATCCGACCCGCCAGACCATTCGCCATGAGAGAGAGCTGCCGATGTCTTCCGAAACCGCCGTCGACCTGAAAAGCAATCCGCTGACGCTGTGGAGCGGGCCGCTCGGCCTGCCGGACTTTTCGCGCATCGGCGATGGCGATTTCGCTCCGGTTTTCGAGGTGGCGCTCAAGGCGCATGACGCCGAGATCAAGGCGATCGCCGAAAACCCTGAAAAGCCGAAGATCGAAAACACGCTTGCCGCGCTGGAGCTTTCGGGCGATGCGCTGGACCGTGTCTCGGCGATCTTCTGGTGCCGGGCAGGGGCCCACACCAACAAGACCATCCAGGCGCTGGAGCGCGATATCTCGCCGAAGATGGCGCGGCACTATTCGGCGATCTCGATGAACGCAAAACTCTTTGCCCGCATAGACGATCTCTACCAGCGCCGCGACACGCTCGGCCTCGATGCCGAGACGCTGCGGGTTCTGGAAAAGACCTGGAAGGGCTTTGTTCGCGCCGGCGCGAGGCTCGACGAGGAAGGCAAGAAGCGGCTGGCGTCGATCAACGAAGAGCTTGCCGGTCTCGGCGCGCATTTCGGGCAGAATGTGCTGGCCGACGAGGCGGACTGGGCGATGTTCCTTGACGAGGACGACCTCGCCGGCCTGCCGGAATTCGTGAAGAGCGCTATGGCCCAGGCAGCCGAGTCGCGCGGCCAGAAGGGGCGCTATGCGGTGACGCTGTCGCGCTCGATCTACGAGCCCTTTACAACCTTCTCCGAGCGCCGCGACCTGCGCGAAAAGGCCTACAGGGCCTTCATCATGCGCGGCGAGAATGGCGGCGCCACCGACAACGCGGAGATCGTTCGCAAGACATTGGCGCTGCGCGCCGAAAAGGCAAAGCTGCTCGGCTACGAAAGCTATGCGGCGCTGAAGCTCGATGACACCATGGCCAAGACGCCGTCCGCCGTGATGGCGCTTCTGGAACCCGTCTGGGACAAGGCACGCGAGAAGGCGACAGCCGACGAGGCCGAGCTGCAGCGCATCGCCGCCGCCTCCGGCTCCAACGACAAGCTCGCTGCCTGGGACTGGCGCTACTATCAGGAAAAGCTGCGCGCCGAAAAATATGCCTTCGATGAGGCGGAGCTGAAGCCGTATCTCCAGCTCGAGCGCGTCATCGATGCTTGCTTCGACGTCGCCAACCGGCTGTTCGGCGTCAGCTTCGTCGAGAAAAAGGGCATACCGGCCTGGCATCCTGATGTGCGGGTCTTCGAAGTGAAGAACGCCGACGGCAGCCACCGCGCCCTGTTCCTGGCCGATTATTTCGCGCGGGCCTCTAAGCGTTCGGGCGCGTGGATGAGCTCGCTGCAATCCGGCTACAAGCTGGGCAAGGGCTCCAGCCCGATCATCTACAACATCATGAACTTTGCGAAGCCGGCGGAGGGCGAGCCCGCTCTGCTTTCGCTCGACGAGGCCAAGACGCTGTTCCACGAGTTCGGCCATGCGCTGCACGGCATGCTGACCAATGTCACCTGGCCGTCGGTCTCGGGCACTTCCGTGTCGCGTGACTTCGTCGAACTGCCCTCGCAGCTTTACGAGCACTGGCTGACTGTGCCGCAGGTGCTGGAAAAGCATGCGCTGCACTTCAAGACCGGCGAGCCGATGCCCAAGGAGCTGCTCGACAAGATGCTGGCGGCCAAGACCTTTGGCGCGGGCTTTGCCACGGTCGAGTTCGCCGCATCCGCGCTGGTCGACATGGCCTATCACGCACGCGCTGATGCTCCGAAGGAGCCGCTCGCCTTCGAGGCGGAGACGCTCAAGGCGCTCAACATGCCCGACACGATTGCCATGCGCCACCGCACGCCGCATTTCCAGCACGTGTTCTCGGGCGAGGGCTATTCGGCCGGCTATTACTCCTACATGTGGTCGGAGGTGCTCGATGCCGACGCATTCTCCGCCTTCGAGGAAACCGGCAATGCCTTCGACCCGGCCATGGCCGAGCGGCTGCGCAAATACATCTATTCGGCGGGCGGTTCGGCCGACCCGGAAGAGCTCTACACGCATTTCCGGGGCAAGATGCCGACGCCGGACGCGATGATGGAAAAGCGCGGGCTGGTCTGAGGGCTCCGCCGACTCCATTTGCCCTGACGATATTCTTTGACGGTCGGCGGCCCGTTTCTGCGGGCCGTTTTGCCCGTGCCCCTTTCGCATTTGCGAAAAACCATGTAAGAGCGCGCGCAAGTCAAACGCGGGGCGTGCCGACGGCTGGTCCTGCCAAACCTCCTCGGAACCCATATGAAACTCCGTAATATCGCGATCATCGCGCACGTCGACCATGGCAAGACGACCCTGGTCGATGCGCTCCTGAAGCAATCCGGCTCCGTGCGCGAGAACCAGCGCGTGGCAGAACGCGTGATGGACTCGGGCGATATCGAAAAGGAACGCGGCATCACCATTCTGGCCAAGGCCACTTCGGTCGAATGGAAAGACACCCGCATCAATATCGTCGATACCCCCGGCCACGCCGACTTCGGCGGTGAGGTCGAGCGCATCCTCAACATGGTCGACGGCGCCATCGTGCTGGTCGACGCCGCCGAGGGCCCGATGCCGCAGACCAAGTTCGTGGTCGGCAAGGCGCTCAAGGTCGGCCTCAAGCCCATCGTTGCGATCAACAAGATCGACCGTCCGGACGCCCGTCACCAGGAAGTCATCAACGAGGTGTTCGACCTCTTCGCAGCCCTCGACGCCACCGACGAACAGCTCGACTTCCCGATCCTCTACGGCTCGGGCCGCGACGGCTGGATGGCCGCTAACCCGGAAGGCCCGAAGGACCAGGCCCTGGCGCCGCTGTTCGATCTGGTGCTCGACCATGTGCCGGAGCCCAAGGTCGCCGAAGGCCCGTTCCGCATGATCGGCACCATCCTGGAAGCCAATCCGTTCCTCGGCCGCATCATCACCGGCCGCATCGAGGCCGGCACGCTGAAGCCCAACCAGCCGGTCAAGGTTCTGCACCATGACGGCACGCTGCTGGAAAATGGCCGCGTCTCCAAGATCCTCGCCTTCCGCGGCATCGATCGCCAGCCCATCGAGGAAGCGCAGGCGGGTGACATCGTCGCCATTGCCGGCCTTTCCAAGGGCACCGTCGCCGACACCTTCTGCGACCCGAGCGTCTCGGCAGCCATGGCCGCCCAGCCGATCGATCCGCCCACCGTCACCATGTCCTTCCTGGTCAACGACTCGCCGCTCGCCGGCACCGAAGGCGACAAGGTCACCAGCCGCGTCATCCGCGACCGCCTGCTCAAGGAGGCCGAGGGCAACGTTGCGCTGAAGATCGAGGAATCGGCCGACAAGGATTCCTTCTACGTTTCCGGCCGCGGCGAACTGCAGCTTGCGGTTCTCATCGAGACCATGCGCCGCGAAGGCTTTGAACTTGCCGTGTCGCGTCCGCGCGTCGTCATGCAGAAGGACGAGAACGGCCAGCTGCTCGAGCCGATCGAAGAAGTCGTCATCGACGTGGACGAGGAACATGCCGGCGTCGTCGTGCAGAAGATGTCGGAGCGCAAGGCCGACATGACCGAGCTGCGCCCCTCGGGCGGCAACCGTCAGCGCCTCGTGTTCCATGCGCCGACGCGCGGCCTCATCGGCTACCAGTCCGAGCTGCTCACCGACACGCGCGGCACGGCGGTGATGAACCGCCTGTTCCACGCCTACCAGCCCTACAAGGGCGAGCTGCCGGGCCGCATCAACGGCGTTCTGATCTCCAACGACCAGGGCGAAGCGGTGGCCTATGCGCTGTTCAACCTGGAAGACCGCGGCCCGATGGTCATCGACGCCGGCGTGAAGGTCTACCAGGGCATGATCATCGGCATTCACTCCCGCGATAACGACCTCGAGGTGAATGTGCTCAAGGGCAAGAAGCTCACCAACATCCGCGCCGCCGGCAAGGACGAGGCGGTGAAGCTGACCCCGCCGATCCGCATGACGCTGGAGCGCGCGCTGTCCTGGATCCAGGACGACGAGCTGGTCGAGGTGACGCCGAAGTCGATCCGCCTGCGCAAGCTTCATCTCGACCCGAACGATCGCAAGCGGTTCGAAAAGGCCAAGACGACGCTCGGCGCTGCGTAAGTCTTTAAGGGCGGGGAATTCCCCGCCCTTTTCATTTGGGGATGGCTCCGGGCGTTCGTCATTCGAAAAGCCAAATCGTTGGCTTTTCGTGCGCTCCGCGCACCATTCCTCACCCTCACCATGAGGGCTATCGCCGCGCCAAGCTTCCTCATGCTGAGGTGCTCGCCCGGAGGGCGAGCCTCGAAGAACGCACCTATTCATTGCCACGCCCGGTTTTCACCGTCTGGCCATTTCAAAGAACCTGGGAAGACGGGCGGTCGTCGGACGCGCTCGTTTAGGTAAATCTTGCGGTCCTTCGACCGCCCGTTCGATGCGCTTGCCTGGGTTTGTTCGCCTCCGCATTCGCGCGGCCAGCCACACCCTGGGCCCGGACTTGGGGGTTCATCACCCAGCAGCGCCACCGTTAGCGCCACCAGCCCGGACATCGTCGCCCTCCACGTTCATCCGGTTCATGACCCGTGTTCCCGGTGAGGCCGATGCGGGTGATTATGCGGGAGGTGAAAAGGTGGGGGAGAAAAGAAGCTGAGATTTTCTCCCGGAGACAACAATTTCAATGGTTTGCGGCACTCGGTCCGCCGAACTCCGCCAAATCCATCCACATTTCCCGGCGGTGGACGCGCTGCCCGCCCGATGACTACGCGCCCGCGCCCATTGCATCGGCCGGCGATGGGCCTAATGTCTTGAGGCAACTGCGGTTCGGGAGATCGGGCATGGAGCTAACCTCGCTTCTCATCTTTGCCGGTGCACTGCTGGTCGCGGCGGGATCGCCCGGGCCGAGCATCGCCGCTCTGGTGGCCCGCGTAATCACAAAGGGGTTCCGGGATGTCCTGCCATTCCTCGCCGCCATGTGGATCGGCGAGGCGATCTGGTTGACGCTTGCCGTTTTCGGCCTGGCCTTCGTGGCGCAGACATTCCATCTTGCCTTCGTGATCGTGAAGTGGCTGGGCGTTGCCTATCTCGCCTTCCTGGCCTGGAAGATGTGGACCGCGCCGGTGGCGACCGGTGCCGAGGAGATGCCGCGGGCCGATTCCCCCGCAAAGCTCTTCTTCGCCGGTATGGCCGTGACGCTCGGCAATCCGAAGATCATGATGTTCTACCTGGCGCTTCTGCCTACCATCATCGACCTTGCAAGCGTCAGCGTGATCGGCTGGATGGAACTCACGGCGACAATGGCGATCGTGCTGATCGCCATCGATATCGCCTGGGTGATTGCCGCCGCTCAGGCGCGGCGACTGCTCCGGAGCCCGCACGCCATGCGTATTGCCAACCGCCTGAGCGCCACCACCATGGCCGGCGCCGCCGCGGCAATCGCCGCGCGTTAGGCCTTCGGCAAGCAGCCTGGGGATATGGCATTTCGCCTGAATGTGATGCCGCAATTCCGTCGCTTGGAAGGCGTCATCTTCGGGTCGTAGTAATGAATTAGCGACAAGCTACGCCGCAGCAAAGCAATTATCGCTTGCCCGCGAACAGCGTGTCGCTAAAGAGGCGTCATCTGCTACGATAGTCGTAGCCACTGCATGGGTTGGGGAGAGTTTCAGCACCATGGCAACCAAAGCCACCACCGCCACCAATAAGTCATCTCCGACAGCAAAGGCCGTCGAACGGCCGGGCAGGCTTGCCGACTATCTACTGGCGCGGGCGCCGTCCGAGGACGTCGCCGCCTATGACGCATCCGTTCTGAAGCGGTCGGCGGAACTGGCCGAACGCGCCGTCGCCGGCCACCATAAGGGCGAGACCGTGATCGCCATCGACCGCGATCCGGAGATCAAGCTCGACGGGCGCCAGCTGACGGCGGTCACCGTCGTCAATGACAACATGCCCTTCCTGTTCGATTCGATCCTCGGCGAGATCAACGACAGCGTCGGCGAGGCCTCGCTGGTCACCCACCCGGTGGTGCTGGTGCGCCATGGCAAGGACGGGGTCGAGGAAGTGCTGGGCGAAAGCGGCCCGCACAAGGAAGACGAGCGCGGCGCCGATCGGCTGAGCGTCGTGCACGTGCATATCCGTGCGCTGAGCGACGAGCAGGCAGCCGGCCTCGAGGAGCGGCTGCGCAACGTACTGGCGCAAGTGCATTTGGCCGTTGCCGACTGGAAGCCGATGCTGGCCCGGCTCGACCAGGCGATCTCGCAATTCCGCTATGGCGAGATTCCGCTGGAGAAGGATGCGGTGGCCGAGGCTATCGCCTTCCTCGAATGGCTGCGCGACGACAATTTCACTTTCCTCGGCATGCGCGAGTTCCACTACACCGGCGGCGAGAAGACCGGAACGCTCGACCGCGCCGGCAAGCCCGGCCTCGGCATCCTCGCCAGCTCCGACGTGCTGGTGCTGCGGCGCGACGCCGACGGCGACAACATCACCACGCCCGAAATCCGTGCCTTCCTGCACGGGCCCGAGCCGCTGATCGTCACCAAGGCGAACGGCAAGTCGGTGGTGCACCGGCGCGCCTATCTCGACTACATCGGCGTCAAGACCTATGACGAGAAGGGGCGGCTGGCCGGCGAGCTGCGCATCGTGGGCCTGTTCACCTCCACCGCCTACACGCGCTCGGTGATGAAGATCCCCTATCTGCGCTCCAAGGCGCAGACCGTGCTCGACGCTTCCGGCTTCGACCGCGCCGACCATTCCGGCAAGGCGCTGATCAACGTGCTGGAAGGCTATCCGCGCGACGAGCTGTTCCAGACCTCGATCCCGACGCTGAGCAAGAACGCCGAGGCCATCCTTGGCCTGATCGAGCGGCCGCGCGTGCGCGCGCTGGTGCGCGTCGACCAGTTCGACCGCTTCGTCTCGGTGCTCGTCTTCGTGCCGCGCGACCGTTACGATTCGGACGTGCGCGAGAAGATCGGCACCTATCTGAAGACCGTGTTCGAGGGGCGGCTGTCGGCCTACTACCCGGCCTTCCCCGAAGGCGGGCTGACCCGCATTCACTTCATCATCGGCCGTTCGGGAGGTAAGACGCCCGAGGTCGAGCAGGCCACGATCGAGGCGGCCATCCGCGACATCGTGCGGACCTGGGAGGACGCGCTGGCGGAAGCCGAAGCGGCATCCGGCGCCGATGTCGGCCTTGCCAAGATCGCCGGCCGCTTCCCCGACAGCTATCGCAACAGCTTCACGCCCGAGCAGGCACTGGTCGATGCCGGCCAGCTCGCAACGATCAGTGCCGAGAACCCGATCGCCATCGATTTCTACCGCGATCACGGCCAGACGGCCGAGCAGGCTTCGCTGAAGATCTATCACCACGGCGCGCCGGTGGCGCTGTCGCGGCGCGTGCCGATCCTGGAAAACGCGGGCTTCCGCGTCATCAGCGAGCGCACCTTCGAAGTGCGTGACGGAGCGGCAGGCTCGATCTTCATCCACGACATGGAGCTGGAGAACGGCTTCAACAAGCCGATCGACCTTTCCGACGACGGTGCGCTGTTCGACGAGGTGTTCCTGTCGGTGTGGCGTGGCGATGCCGACAATGACGGCTATAATGCGCTGGCGCAGACCGCCGCGCTGACGTCCTCTGCAATCGGCATCCTGCGCGCCTATGGCCGCTATCTGCAGCAGGCCGGCATTCCGCAGAGCCAGGATTTCATCGCGGCTGCGCTGAACCGCTATCCGCAGATCGCGCGCGCGCTGTTCGAGCTGTTCGTCGCCCGCTTCGACCCGGCCGTGAAGGACGGCGAGGTGACGGCGATGCACCTCAAGGCGTCGATCAAGGATGCGCTGGAGCAGGTGCCGAACATCGACGACGACACCATCATCCGGCGCTACCTCAACCTCATCGAGGCCTCGGTTCGCACCAATCATTTCGTGGCCGACACGAAGGAGAAGGGCCAGTCGCTGGCGATCAAGCTCGACTCGCGGGCCATCGAAGGCCTGCCCGAGCCGAGGCCGTGGCGCGAGATCTTCGTCTACGGGCCTGAGGTCGAGGGCGTGCATCTGCGCTTCGGCTCCGTCGCGCGCGGGGGCTTGCGCTGGTCGGATCGTGCGCAGGACTACCGCACCGAGGTGCTGGGCCTGGTGAAGGCGCAGCAGGTGAAGAACGCGGTGATCGTGCCGGTGGGCGCCAAAGGCGGCTTCTATCCCAAGCGCCTGCCCGTGGGCGGCAGCCGTGACGCGGTGTTCGAGGCCGGCAAGGCCGCCTACATCAACTTCATCTCCAGCATGCTTTCGGTGACCGACAACATCGAGGGCGATCATGTCGTGCCGCCGGCGGGCGTGACGCGCCGCGACGGCGACGATCCCTATTTCGTCGTTGCTGCCGACAAGGGCACGGCCACCTTCTCCGACACCGCCAACTCCATCAGCGAGGCGCATGGCTTCTGGCTGGACGACGCCTTCGCTTCCGGCGGCTCGGCCGGCTACGACCACAAGAAGATGGGCATCACCGCGCGCGGCGCCTGGGAGGCCGTGAAGCGGCACTTCCGCGAAATGAACCGCGACATCCAGACCTCGCCCTTCACGACCGTGGGCGTAGGCGACATGTCGGGCGACGTGTTCGGCAACGGCATGCTGCTTTCCGAGCAGACCAAGCTGATCGCTGCCTTCGACCATCGCGACATCTTCATCGATCCAGATCCGGATGCCGCGGCTTCCTTCGCCGAGCGCAAAAGGCTGTTCGCGCTGCCGCGCTCCAGCTGGCAGGACTATGACCAGACAAAACTGTCGGCGGGCGGCATCATCGTCTCGCGCAACCAGAAGTCGGTGACGCTGCCGGCTGCGGCGGCCAAGGCCATCGGCCTTGCCAAGACCACCGCTTCGCCCACCGAGGTCATCAAGGCCATCCTCAAGGCGGATGTCGACCTGCTCTGGTTCGGCGGCATCGGCACCTATCTGCGCGGCACCGGCGAAACCAACCAGGAAGTCGGCGACCGCGCCAACGACGCGATCCGCATCACGGCCGCGGAAGCGCGTGCCAAGGTGATCGGCGAGGGCGCAAACCTTGGCGTCACCCAGCGCGCGCGCATCGAGTTCGGCCTGCTGGGCGGGCGCTGCAACTCCGACGCCATCGACAACTCGGCCGGCGTGAATTCGTCGGACGTCGAGGTCAACATCAAGATCGCGCTGGCGTCGGCCATGCGTAAGGGTGCGCTGACCCGGCCCGCCCGCAACAAGCTGCTCGCCGAGATGACGGACGAGGTGGCCGAGCTGGTGCTGTCGAACAACTACCAGCAGCCGCTGGCGCTGTCCTTGCAGCAAAAGCGCGGCCTGGCCGACATCGCCCACCAGGGCCGGTTCATGAACGCGCTGGAGACGCGCGGGCTGCTCGACCGTGCGGTCGAGTTCCTACCTTCGGCGGCAGCTCTGGCCGAACGCGAGGCGCGCGGCGAGCCGCTCACCCGGGCCGAGCTCGGCGTGCTGCTTGCCTATGCGAAGATCGTGCTGTTCTCCGACATCGTCGGCAGCGACCTCCTGGACGATCCGCATTTCGAGCGCGATCTGATGGGGTACTTCCCCGAAAAGATGGCGAAGAAATATGCCGACGAGATCAAGGGCCACCGGCTGCGCCGCGAGATCATCGCGCGCGTGCTGGCCAACGACGTGGTCAATCGCGGCGGTCCTTCCTTCGTCAACCGCCTACAGGAAGCCACCGGCCGCAGCGCGGCTGACGTGGTGCGCGCCTTCGTGGCGGTGCGGGCGGGCTTCGAACTGCCGGCGCTCTATCGTGAAATCGACGCGCTCGACAACCGCATCGACGGACAGGTTCAGATCGACCTCTATCAGTCGGTCGGCCGGCTGATCTTCGTCGCAACCAACTGGTATCTGCGCAATGCCGCTGGCGAAGCCCCGATCGACCAGGAGATCGCCGCACTCTCCGAAGCCCGCCGGGCGCTGGAGCCTAAGCTGGCCGAGCTTCTGCCGGCCTTCAACAAGGCACGCCTGGCCGACCGCCGCGACGGCTTCGTCGCCGCCGGTGCGCCCGAAGGGCTGGCCGAGCGGCTGGCGCTGGCCGATGTCGCCGAGCTGATCCCGGATATCTCGCTGGTGGCACAGGCCGCCAAGTCCGACATCGCAACGGCGGCCAAGGCCTTCTTCGCGGTCAGCGATGTCTTCCGCATCGCGCGCATCGAGGATGCGGCCCGGACCATCATGCCGTCCGACTACTATGACGAGCTGGCGCTTTCGCGCGCCACCGACACCATCGATGTCGCACGGCGCGGCATTGCGGTGGCGGCACTGACCGGCTTCGGCAAGGCGGCCGATCCGGTTGCGGCATGGCTGGAAGCCGGCGGCGGGCGCGTCACGCGCATCCGCGAGCGGCTGCAGGGACTGACCGAGGGCGGCGACATCACCGTGTCGCGGCTTTCGGTGGCTTCCGGGCTGATGAGCGATCTGACGGGGGCATGAGACACTGAACGTGTCTTAGCCCGCCTGAGCGGCTTACGAAGGAACGGCGGACTGGATGGGCGAGATGCTCGTCCATGTCCGCCGTTCCTTTTTTTCAATCAGGCGAACGTCGAGCGGTCGGGAATGCACCTGCACCTGGGAAACCTGGCAGGCGTCGTGAGGCTGACTTTCGCCAAGGGCGCCTCGCTCGGGCTCCTCAGTCTGTTCAAATCCGGTCATCAATCGGGCGTGCCATCGACTTGAGGGCGACGAGATGGATGGCGCCTTCAGCGCGCTCATCCGTGCCGTGATGACCTTGAATAGAGCCCGATGATCGACTGGGCTGGCCAAGGCCTAGCGCTCATCGCCGCCCTTGAGGCCCGGCCGTCGCCCTCACTATTTTTGCAAGCCATGCGAGCTTCCTCGTTTTATCTGCAACAATTCCGTGTCTCTGGCGGGCATCCGGTCGGTGCTGCTTCTGCTAAAAATGCTCATCCAAAGCGCTTTGGAAGCAGTTTTGCCTAGCTATCGCTAAGTCTTTGATCTGCCGTCCTATATCCAAGATTTCAGAGCGCGAAATTCAAGTTTTGGCGCCGGCATGTGACTTTCCATGTCGGATCGAAAGCAAAATTTAACCATAATTGTCCATCCTTTCTCCATCACTCGTTCAAGATGGGGACAAGCCGAAAGTCTCGCATTTGAGGTCGCACGCCGACCTTGAGCCCTTTGCGGGGATGCCGGTTTGGATACGCGTTAGTGAGTAAAACCATTCGTACACAGTCCTTGCGCCGTCTCGTGCGCCCGCTGCTGATTACCTGCTTTGGAACCGCTTTTGCCGGCATGACCCTGTGGTCGGTGACCGGCATGGTGGCGGTAGGCAGCAGCTCCGTTGCCCTCGGCTCGAGCCCCTTCCTGCCCAAGCCGCAGTTCTACTCGGCCAAGAGCATGCAGGCGCGGCTCTCCGATGACCAGGCCAAGATCGGCAAGGCGCCTAGACTGCCCGCCGCGGCAGCGCGTGCCTACGTGGCCGCGAAGCTGGCCTCCGCCGAAACGGATTCCGCCCTTTATTCCGATATTCTGGGAACCGCCGATGCAGGCGGCGCCGGAGCACGCTTCGACGAAGTCGTGAAAAAGGCCGCGCTGACGCCCGAAAAACTTGCCGGCCTGTTCACCAGTTCCGGCTCCGGTTCCAGCAAGTCGCATGGCCCGGTTGTCGCAAAGGCCGGCGCGCCCACGAAGGAACGGGTCGCGTCGCTGGCGGCCGCCCCGGCCAACCAGTCGCAGCACGTGCTCGCCTATGCCGATCCCAACCCGGGCGGCGCAGCCGGCGCCGCGCTGTCGGCCCTGCTGGCCGCGCCGTCGACCGAAGACCTCGCTTCGCAGAAGCAGGAACTCGACATGGACGATGCCGCAGCTGGCTTACCCGGCTTTGAAGACACGCCGTCCGACGCCCCGCTGCCGCAGCTTCGGCCCCAGGGCGACCAGGCCCCCAAGAAAGCCGCTGAGGCGGAGAAGCCGGTCGCTCGGCAGCCCGAAGAGCAGGCAGCAGCTCCGAAGAGCGACGACGCCAAGAAGGCCGATGAAGCCGATGCGCCGAAGAAGCAGCAGCAGCTTGCCTATGCGCGTCCGGACTATCCGGAGGACAGGTCGACCGGCGGTGGCATCGGCCAGAGGCTGCGCAACATGTTCGGCGGCACCACCAAGCCCGGACATGGCGTGGCCGTCTACGATATCAGTGCCGCCAAGGTCTACATGCCCGACGGCAGCGTGCTCGAGGCGCATTCCGGCGTCGGCAAGATGGCCGACGACCCGCGCTATGTGAACGTCAAGATGAACGGACCGACGCCGCCGCACACCTATAACCTCAAGATGCGTGAAGCGCGCTTCCATGGCGTCGAGGCGATCCGCATGCTGCCCGCCGACGGCAAGAACAAGTACGGTCGCGACGGCTTCCTCACCCACAGCTACCTGCTGCGCGGCCGCCAGGCGCAGTCGCACGGTTGCGTCGCCTTCAAGGACTACAAGCGTTTCCTCGCGGCGTTCAAGCAGGGCAAGGTCAAGCAGATCATCGTTGTGCCGAACGGCGGCCAGGAAACCATGCGCCTCGCTTCGAACGGCAAGAGCGCTTGAGGGGTACTGCTTAATCCGGTCGGCGACGACCCGTTGCGGACCAAGACCATGCCGGGCAGACCGGCATTGTCCTTTGGGATCGGGATTAAGTGGCGACAGCTCAGTCGGCTGGGCCAGCAAACAAGATGAGATTTCCATCTGGATCTAGAACAATGAAGTTTCTAGCGCCCCAAGGTTCTTTCCTAAGGGCTTGATGGAAGGGTACCCCCTTAGCCTGAAAACTCAGGAAGAGCTGCTTGATCTCGTCTGCGGTGTCGACGGTGATCGAGGCGGAAAGCAAGTGTTCGCGCTTTCGTATATCGCCAACGAACACCGGCTCGCACACCATTCTTAAGCCGAGTCGCGCCTTGTCGCGGATCACCTGTCCATAGAATGGCGGGTCCCCATACACAAAGTCGACCGTGAAGCCGAGTTTGGCGGCGAAAAAATCACACGAGGCCCCGATGTCGGCGACGAACAACTGCGCCGAAGTCGAGCTCAGGACGGGGCGAGGCAGGGCATCTTGGCATTGATCTGTCACGGATCGGGCCCCAGTCTTGAGCGCCTTCCATCCCTCAAATCCCATTCGGGTTTTCCGAATACGCAACCGGCCAGTTCGGAAACGTGCCGCAGGTCAGGAATTGATGCAGTGAAACGACGCTGATGGATGGGCTGTCAGAAGATGTCGGCGGATCGTGAAGTCGAGCCCATGCCCGGCAACGATAGCATGCGCAAGCGGCGGGTCAATGTGGAGGAACGGGCTCGCCCCGGAATCGACGCCGCAGTTCATCGCGAGCGGACAGGGCTCCGTGTCTTTGGTCCGGCGAAGGCAGTTCAAGTTCCGCGTTAGTGGAAAAACGGGACTTGAACCGCCACGGCCCCGTCAGAACGCGGGCGAGGCGGCTGCTCCCCCGTTGGGAATATGAATGTCGATCTCCAGCGTCGACGTTGTCTTGCCGCGTTCCATGGTGATCTTGACGTCGTCCTGGCTGACCTGGACGTGCTTGGCGATCACGGCCATGATCTCCTCGCGCAGTATGGCGACGAGATCTGGCTGGTTGCGGTTGTTGCGCTCATAGGCCAGCAGGACCTGCAGGCGTTCGCGGGCCACAGGCGCACTGGCGCGACGTTTGAAGATGTCTAATAGGCTCATGCCACTCTCCTTCCCAGAAGACGGTTAAGGAGACCTTTCTTTTCGACCGGCAGGACCATCGGCACGTCTTCGCCCTGCAGGCGTTTGGCGGCGTCCGCATAGGCGCGGGCGGCAGCGTTGGTGGGTTCGTTCAGCGTCACCGGCGAGCCGACATTGGAGGCGCGCAATACGCCCTGGCTCTCGGGGATGATGCCGAGCAGCGGCGTGGAGAGGATTTCCAGGACGTCGTCGATGCTCAGCATCTCGCCGCGCGCGGCCCTGGCCGGATCATAGCGGGTAACGAGGACATGCTTGGTGACGCTCTCGCCCTGCTCTGCCTTCAAGGTCTTGGAATCGAGCAGGCCGATGATGCGGTCCGAATCGCGGACCGAGCTCACCTCCGGATTGGTGACGATGACCGCCTCGTCGGCAAAGCGCATGGCAAGCTGGGCACCGCGCTCGATGCCGGCCGGGCTGTCGCATAGAACGTAGTCGAATTTTTCGCGCAGTATCCCGACGACGCTGGCCACGCCTTCTTCGGTCAGGGCGTCCTTGTCGCGCGTCTGCGACGCGGGCAGCAGGAACAGCGTCTCCACGCGCTTGTCGCGGATCAGCGCCTGCGAAAGCTTGGCCACGCCTTGGGTGACGTTGACGAGGTCGAACACCACGCGCCGCTCTGCCCCCATGACCAGGTCGAGGTTGCGCAGGCCGACGTCGAAGTCGATGAGCACCACCTTCTTGCCGGTCTGGGCTAGAACGGCTCCGAGGGCGGCAGTCGAGGTCGTCTTGCCGACGCCGCCCTTGCCAGATGTGACGACCACTACCTTGCCCATGTTCTTGTCTCCAATTGTCATTTGAGGGGCGCGACCAGAATTACGCCTTCGTCGAGGTAGGCCTGTATCGGCCTGCCGCGCGTGGAAGGCTCCATGTCCTCCGCAGTGCGATACCAGCCGTCGATCGCCAGAAGCTCCGCCTCGTTCTTGCGGCAGAAGATGCGCGCGGTGCGATCTCCCCATGCGCCGGCAAAGGCGCGCCCGCGCAAGGTTCCGTAGACGTGGATGGACCCGCCGGCGAGGATCTCGGAACCCGAGCTCGCCGAGCCGAGGATGATCACGTCACCATCCGGGTGATTGATCGATTGGCCCGAGCGGATCGGCGATTCGATGATCAGCGTGTTCGATTGCCTCGTCTCTTCGGCATGGGCCGGCGAGGCTTCCTCTTCGGCCGCTTCCTCGATCGTCGTTTCCTTGGCGCCCTTGAGAAGCGGGGGCAGCTCTGGGCCGAGGGCGTCGATGTCCTTCGATTCGAGTGCGTAGACCCTTATCCCGCGCTCGGCGAGCTGCGAAACCAGACCGGCGATCTCGGCCGGCTCGGGCTTCAGCGCCTTGAGGTCGAGCACGACGGGGCGGCCCGCGAAGAAGCCAGGCGAGTTCTCGACCCAGCGGTCGAGGTCCTGCAGCCACTCTTCCAGCGGCGCTTCTGGCACGAGCGCGAAGGCGACGAATGATCGGGCGCGAAAGCGTATGGACTTATTCTGCATTGGGGGGCGACTCAGTTCACAGATAGTCCTACCAACCGGGCTGCGGTGTAGGCCATGGTAAACGGAACGTAAATTGCATTTCTTCCCCAGTGTGGCCGAGCGTCCGCAGATCTCCCCCTTTGCGCCGCCCCCAAAAACATGCAGACATGGCGCGAACCGCAAGCAGGACAAAGCGGACAGGAGGGGACATGGCCGAGGCAAGCATGGAGAGCACGAGGGCGTCGCGCGCCGGCATCTTGGGCTGGATGTTCTTCGACTGGGCGGCGCAGCCCTTCTTCACCGTGGTCACCACCTTCATCTTCGGCCCCTATGTCGTCTCGCGCATGGCGACCGACCCGGCGGTGGGGCAGGCGGCCTGGGGCTATGGCATCGCCGCGGCCGGCTTCGTCATCGCTATCCTCTCGCCGGTGCTCGGTTCGATCGCCGACCACACCGGCCAGCGCAAGCCGTGGATCGCCTTCTTCGCTGTGATCAAGATTTTCAGCCTCTGCATGCTCTGGTATGCGGCGCCCGGCTCGCCGCTTGTGCCGACGATCCTGTTCTTCTCGCTCGCCTCGGTGGCGGCGGAATTCTCCATCGTCTTCAACGATTCCATGATGCCGCGCCTGGTGCCAAAGGCCGAGATCGGCAGCATCTCCAACATCGCCTGGGGGCTCGGCTATGTCGGAGGCATGATCGCGCTGCTGTTCGTGATCCTGTTGCTGGCCGGCTCGCCGGAGACAGGCTTGACGCTGATCGGCACCGAGCCGCTGTTCGGCCTCGATCCGAAGCTCGGCGAGGATGCGCGCGCCACCGGGCCGCTTTCGGCGCTGTGGTACCTCGTATTCATCCTGCCGATGTTCCTGTTCACGCCCGACAGCGCCAAGGGCAAGGCGCTTGGACCCGCGGTGCGCGACGGCCTCTCGGAGCTCAAGTCGACGCTCGGCGAAGTGCGCCGGCGCAGCGGCATCCTCCGCTTCCTGATTGCCCGCATGATCTATCAGGACGGCGTCAACGCGCTGTTGGCGCTGGGCGGCGTGTTCGCGGCGGCGATGTTCGGCTGGTCGATCACCGAGATCGGCCTGTTTGGCATCATCCTCAATGTGGTGGCGATCTTCGGCTGTCTCGCGGCGAGCCGTCTCGACACGTCGCTCGGTTCCAAGAAGGTGGTGATGATCGCGCTGACCCTGCTGATCGTGGCGACGCTTGGCATCCTGTCCACCGGGCCGGGCTACACGCTGTTCGGCGCGCTGCAGCTCGATGGCGCCGATACCGGCGGCTTCTTCGCCACGCCCGCGGAAAAGGCCTACATCCTCTACGGCTTGCTGATCGGCGTGGCCTTCGGGCCGGTGCAGGCCTCGTCGCGCTCCTATCTGGCGCGCAGCGTGACGCCCGCCGAGGCCGGGCGCTATTTCGGCATCTATGCGCTGGCCGGCCGCGCCACCAGCTTTTTGGCGCCGTTCCTCTACGCCACGATCACGGCAGTGACCGGCTCGCCGCGGCTGGGCATGACGGTGATCATCGTGTTCCTGGTAGTGGGCATGGCGCTGCTGTTGCCGACGCCCTATCCGGCGGATCGGGCGAAGTGAGGGATATCCTTCCCCCTTGAGTGGGGGTGAGGAGTGGTGGCCGAAGGGCACGAAAAGCCAACGATTTGGCTTTTCGAATGACGAACGCCCGGAGCCATGGCGGAGGGCAGGTTCCGAAGGGCCGGGAGGGGGCGGTTCATGCCGCGCACTGCCGCGACGACCCCACCCGCATCCCTCGCTATGCTCGGATGCGACCTCCCCTCAAGGGGGAGGTGGGCGCCGGCGCCCTCTAGCGGGAGGGTACGACCTCAGTGCCTGAAATGCCGGATGCCGGTGAACACCATGGCGATGCCGTGAGCGTCGGCGGCGGCGATCACCTCGTCGTCGCGCATCGAGCCGCCCGGCTGGATGACAGCCGTGGCGCCCGCCTCGATGGCCGACAGAAGGCCGTCGGCGAAGGGGAAGAAGGCGTCGGACGCCACCACTGAGCCCTTGGTCAGCGGCTCGGCTATGCCGGCGGCTTCGGTCGCATCCAGCGCCTTGCGGGCGGCGATTCGCGAAGAGTCGACGCGGCTCATCTGGCCGGCGCCGATGCCGACGGTGGCGCCGTCCTTCACATAGACGATGGCGTTGGACTTCACATGCTTCGCGACGCGGAAGGCAAAGCGCAGGTCTTCCATCTCGCGCTCGGTCGGCGCGCGCTTGGTCACCACCCTCAGCTCGAAATCGTCGACCACCGCATTGTCGCGCGACTGGACGAGCAGGCCGCCGGCCACAGACTTGACCGCCATACCGGGCGCGCGCGGGTCGGGCAGGCCGCCGGTCACCAGAAGGCGCAGGTTCTTCTTGGCGGCGATGATGGCCTGCGCTTCCTCGCTGGCCTCGGGCGCGATGATGACCTCGGTGAAGGTTTTTACGATTTCTTCCGCCGCTTCCGCGTCGAGCAGCCGGTTCACGGCGACGATGCCGCCGAAGGCGGAGACAGGGTCGCAGGCGAGCGCCTTGAGATAGGCGTCCTTCAGGTTCGCGCCCTCGCCGACGCCGCAGGGATTGGCGTGCTTGATGATGGCGACCGCGGCCGAGCGGGCCGGGTCGAACTCGCCGACCAGCTCGAAGGCGGCGTCGGTGTCGTTGATGTTGTTGTAGGAGAGCTGCTTGCCCTGCAACTGCTTTGCCGTGGCAACGCCGGGACGCTTCTCGCCGTTGACGTAGAAGCCGGCCTGCTGGTGCGGGTTCTCGCCATAGCGCATGACGTTTTCGAGCTTGCCGCCGAAGGCGCGCCAGGTGGGGTGCTCGATTGCCAGCGCATCGGCAAACCAGCCCGAGATCGCCGCGTCATAGGCTGCGGTGCGGGCGAATGCCTTGGCTGCCAGCTTCTGGCGGAACTCGTAGGAGAGGCTGCCGGTGTTCAGCTCGAGTGCGTTCAGGACGGCGGCATAGTCTTCCGGGTCGGTGACGATGGTGACATAGGCGTGGTTCTTGGCCGAGGCGCGCACCATGGCCGGGCCGCCGATGTCGATGTTTTCCACGATCGAGGCGTAGTCCGCACCAGACTGGCGGACTTCCTCGAACGGGTAGAGGTTCACCACCACGAGGTCGATGGGCTGGATGTTGTGGGCCAGCATGGCCTCGGCATGTTCGGGGTCGTCCCGCACGCCAAGCAGCGCGCCGTGCACCGACGGGTGCAGCGTCTTCACGCGGCCGTCCATGATCTCGGGGAAGCCGGTGAGTTCGGAGACGTCACGCACGGCGATGTCGGCGGCGGCGATGGCCTTGGCGGTGCCGCCGGTGGAGACCAGCTCGACGCCTGCCTTGGCAAGGGCGGCGGCGAAGTCGATCAGGCCGGTCTTGTCGGAAACCGACAACAGCGCGCGGCGAACGGGAACCAGGTCTGGGGCGGGGATTTTCTTGGAGGCGACGGCCATGGGAGCGGGCCTTTCTGCGGCTGGGTGAGCAAGGCCCGGCCCTACCACATGAGGGCCGGAAATCAAGCGCCGACGCCCCGCTTAACCGTCAGAGTGGCAAGGCGTCCAGCTTCTGTTGCCAGTGAGCGAGCCTTGCCTTCAGCGCCTCGCCGGTGGGGATCATCTTCGGATCGAACCGTTCGACTTGCTCAAGAACGAGGCAGTCCTGGCCATGCTGGTTCCACGCGGCCTGGAGGGTCCGTGAAACATGGTTTCCAAGACGGAGCGAAAAGGTAACACGATTCATGATCGCGTCGAAATCCGGCGTATAGCCGACCCATTGCTGGCCGGATTGGGCGCAACGCAGCGCATATACGCCGGCGTTCGCCTCGCGGTTCTTGTAGGCCGCAATCGCGGCCTTCTTGTCGCTGTTGTCCATGAGAGAGCCCTTTCAAGACGGCTCTAGACGCTGCCGCGCTGCATTGTCAATTTTGCGGCCGCGAGCGGATCTCAGCTGCTTGCCTTGGTCAATTGCCAGTGCACCTCGGGCAGGTGCGAGGCCTTGAAGGCAAGCACGATCTGGCGGCTGCGGCGCGGGCCGCCGAGGCCGGCGAAGAAGATCGACTCCTCCACCTGCGGCGCCACCTCGCGGCAGGAAAAAACCCAGCGGTCGGCATTCGGTGCCGCCAGCACCAGCCGGCCCTTGTCGGCTTGAAACAGCTCGACATCCGGGTGCAGGTGGAAGCGGATGGTGACGTGGTCGCGGCCGTCGTCGGGCGCGCGGGCGCCGCCATTGCGGAAGAAGCGGTCGGCGCCGCTGAGCACCGCGCCCTCGCCGGACAACGCCATCTCGCGCTCGTGGTAGATGCCGAAGCGCGGCACGTAGCTGTCATGGCTGGCGACGAAGCCCTGCATGCCGTGCGTATCGGTGCGCCGGCTGGACACGTTCTTGGGGCCCGCGATCAGCGGCGAGCCGAGCAGGTCGTTGACGCGCGGCGAATGGCTGAAGCGGGCAGACGAGGTGTCGTTGAGGGCTGCGGTCGAATGGGCGGCGGTGGCGCGCGACAGCGGCCGGAACTCTTCCGCGCCATAGGCGTCGACTCCGGCATTGACGACGAAGTGCTGCCGGCCGGCCGACATCTCGAAGGACAGGCAGCCGGCATGCGCCTTGTAAGAGGCCTGGCTCGGCGGCGGCGCGCCGGTGTCAGCGATGACCGTTGTGCCGCCCATGCACAAACGCTGGTAGCCCGAATGGGGCGCATGCAGCAGCGGCGCGCCGACGGTGTCGTCATGGCGCATTACGGAGGCGATGCGGTCGGGAATGGTGACGCCCATGCCGTTGAAGCGGGCGATGGAGCCGTCCTGGTGGCGGAAGAAGCGCAGCGCCGGCAGCATGCGCTCCACAGCGCCGATCAGCGCCTCGGGCGGCGACTCGGCCTGGTTGGCATAGGTCTGGCGCATCGGCAGAAGGTCGGCCAAAAGCTCCAGCACGGCGATCGGGTTGCGCGAGATGTGGCCGCCGTCGGGCAGGATCTGGCGGTCGAGCTCCTCGCTGAGGTTACGCGTGGCACTGCGCAGCGCCGAGGCCGGCGCGGGCAGCGAGAGCGCGGCAAAGGCAAGCGCGATGCGCGCCCGCAGCTTTTCCTCGCCATCGGGCATTTCGCGCGCCATCGAGCGCAGGTAGCGGATCTGGATCGCCAGCGACTTCAGGTAGCCGCGATAGAAGGGGAACTCGGCGCCCTGCAGCACGACGGACGAGTGCTGCAGCCAGGCAATGATGCGGCGGGCGGTAATCGCCGGCTCCCAGGCCACGCCGTTGATGCGGCTGCCATGGGTGGCGATCCAGTCGCCGACGAGGGCGCGGGCATTGGCGGCAGCAAGCTCGGTGCCGGCGGCGCGCATGTGGCGCAGCCAGCGGAAGCCATGAAGCGAGCGCTGCCAGCGGCGATTTGCATCCGCGATCTGGAAGGGCGACTTGCCGCCGGTCTCGACCAGATGACCGGCGAAGGGATAGCGGCCGTAATAGATTTCGAGGGCGATCTGCTGGTCGGCGAGGCGCAGGTCAGGCGGCGCGATCAGTACGCGCTCGGGCGTGCGGCCGGTAAAGCGCCAGCGATAGACCGGGCCGGCGCGCAGCCGCCGGCGCGTCTTGCGCCAGAGCTCCATTGCGACCAGCGCCCAAAGGCCTGTCGTGTTGCCTGCAGCAATCGACAAGTAGTCCCTCCAGAATGAAAGTCCGCAAATAATTAGAAGTATACGATTCAAAGTTATCTGCGAAGGTGAAATTAGTCGACTGGCTACAACTGCCGATATTTCTATAGTTGCAAGGCCTCAGCGCCGGAAACGATCGTTTCCGGCCTTGGGCACGTCGTGCTGTTGTTTCGAATCAGGACACGCGTTGTAGCCGGGCGGCGAAGAATCCGTCCAGTCCTGAAAGGTCCTGCGACCCCATGTCCATGTCGGCCGGCGTGGTGCGGAGCTGCCCCTTCGGCGTCAGGAATGCGTCAACGCCCGCGATCTCGCCGGGCCGGATGGGATCGTCCGCGACACCCGGCGTGGCGAGGAAGGCGGCGTGCATCTCCTCGCCCTCCAGCGGGTCGAGCGAGCAGTTGGAAAAGATGATGCGGCCGCCGGGCTTGACCAGCGAGACGGCGCGCGCAAGCAGCCGGCTTTGCAGGTCGGCGAGCTTGGCGATGTCCTCGGGCGTCTTGGTCCAGGGCACGTCGGGGTGCCGGCGAACGGTGCCGGTGGACGAGCAGGGCGCGTCGAGCAGCACCGCGTCGAACAGTTCTTCCGGCTCGAAGCGCAGAATGTCGGCCTGCACGGTCTTGGCCGAATAGCCTAGGCGCGCGAGGTTCTGTTCCAGCCGCGCCAGACGGTTCTTCGAGCTGTCGATTGCCGTGACACGTGCGCCGGCAGCGAGAAGCTGAGCCGTCTTGCCGCCGGGGGCGGCGCAGAGGTCGGCGACATGCAGGCCCGCGACATCGCCGAACAGGCGCGCGGGCAGGGCGGCTGCGGCATCCTGCACCCACCAGGCGCCTTCGGTAAAACCGGGCAGGTCGGGCACGTCGGCGGGAAGCCGGGAAACGCGCACAGAGCCCGTGGGCAGCACGATGCCGCCGAACTTTTGCGCCCAGCCCTCGGGGTCGGATTTCACGGTGAAATCGACCGGGGCCTCGATGCGCTGGATGTCGAGGATACGCGCGGCGGTGTCCGCGCCATAGGCGTCGACGAGGCGACCGGCGAACCAGTCGGGCGCATCCTGCGTGCGCGCCAGCATGGCCGGAAGCTCTGCCTCCTTGCCGCGGGCGATTGCGCGCAGCACGCCGTTGACCAGGCCGGAAAAGCGGGCCGTGCGCGGGTCGGCCTTGGCGTGGGTGACGGCAAGGTCGACGGCGGCGCTGTCGGGAATGTCGAGGAACAGGATCTGGGCAGCCGCCACATTGAGGATGTGCGAAAGTGCCGTGGCATTGGTCGGCAGCGGCCGCTCCAGCCGCGCTGCGATCAGGTTGCCGATGGTGCGACGATAGCGCAGCGCCGTGACCAGAATGGCGCGTACCAGCCCGCGATCGCGCATGTCGAGCGCGCGGAACTGCGGATGGCCGTGGTCATGGTCGGTCAGCCCGTCAAGCGAGGTATGCGCGTCGATGACCGCAGCCAGCAGCTTGGCCGCCGCCTTGCGCGCGGCAAGGCCGGGCGTACCGTTGCCGTCCTCGCGGTCGGAAGCGGCCGGTTTGGAAAATGACTTCTTCGGTTTCGTGCGCCGCCGCTCGTCCACGCTCACGACCAGGGACCCTTCGGCCCGGTGGGTTTACGTCCCCACGGTCCCGAATCGGGCTCGGAAGGCTTCGATGCGCCCCAGGGCCCGCTTTCGCCGCGCGGAGTGGTGTCGCGTGCGGCGCTCGGCCGAGCATTGACATCGCGGCTGGTCATGCCGCCGCTGCCCATGCCCTTGCGCGCCATCTCTTCGAGCGCGGCAATGCGGTTTTCGGTGTTGGGATGGGTGGAAAACAGATTGTCCATACGCTCGCCGGATAGCGGATTGATGATGAAGAGAGGCGCCATTGCGGGATTGCGCTCTGCTTCGGGATTGGGGATGCGTTCGACGTTGCGAGCGATCTTGTCAAGGGCAGAAGCCAGCCAGAGCGGCTGGCCGCAGATCTCGGCGCCGCGCTGGTCGGCGGAATATTCGCGCGTGCGGCTGATCGCCATCTGCACCAGCATGGCGGCAAACGGGGCAACGAGCACCGCCACCAGCATGCCCACCATGCCGAGCGGGTTGTTGTTTTCGCGGTTGCCGCCGCCGAGGAAGAAGGCGAAATTGGCGAGCATGGAGATGGCGCCGGCAATCGTGGCGGTGATCGTCATGGTCAACGTGTCGCGGTGCTGCACATGGGCAAGCTCATGCGCCATGACACCCGCCACCTCCTCATGCGACAGGCGCTCAAGCAGGCCGGTGCTGGCGGCAACCGCGGCGTTCTGCGGATTGCGGCCGGTGGCGAATGCATTGGGCTGCGGGTTGTCGATGAGATAGACCTTGGGCATCGGCAGGCCGGCGCGGCGAGCCAGCTCGCGCACGATGGCGTAGTATTCGGGGGCGCTGCGCTCGTCGACCTCGACCGCGTTGTTCATGCGCAGAACCATCTTGTCAGCATTCCAGTAGCTGAAGAGGTTCATTGCGGCGGCGACCAGGAAGGCGATCAACATGCCGTGAGCGCCGCCGATCAGATAGCCGACCGCCATGAACAGTGCGGTCATGAAGGCCAGCAGCATGGCGGTGCGGATAATGTTCATCGAGGTCTCCTTTCGGGGGCCGGCGGAACGGGTCGATCCCCGCTCCATGTTTCGCTATATGATGGGTAGCAACCCGTCAGGTTTCAATCACATAGCCAGGAGTTTCCATGGCCGAACAGCTCACAAAAGGGGTCGAAACGGAGGCCGCCGAGGCCACGCCCGAACCGAAGAAACTGACGCCGGCGGCCGAACGCGCGCTGAAGGAGGCCGAAGCCCGCCGCAAGGCCTATCTCGAACAGGAGGCGGCCGTGCCGCGCGAATTGGGCGGACGCGGCGGCAAGGAGCCGGTGCGCTACGGCGACTGGGAGATCAAGGGCATCGCCGCCGATTTTTGAGGGCGGGCGCGCCGGGGCGGCCGCCCTGCGTTGCGCTATCATTGAAATAGGAATAAATGCCTTGGCATGGAATCGCGACGATTCGCCAAGGTGATGCGCGTGCTGCCCGCCAGCCTGCTGGCGGCGTCCGGCCTTGGCATGATGCCCGCTTTGGCTGGCAAGGACTTTGCGGGGCCGGTGGCGGCTAGCGTCGTCGAGGTTCTGGACGGCGACACATTTGTCGCGGACGCCCATGTCTGGCCGGGCCAGACGATCCGCATGAATATCCGCATACGGGGCATCGACGCGCCGGAGATGAAGAGCCGCTGCGCCACCGAGCATTCAGCCGCGCTCGAGGCGCGGGATGTGCTGGCCGAGCTGCTGCAGGGCGGCGAGGTGTCGATCTCCAATATAGGCAGCGCCAAATATTACGGCCGCGTGCTGGCCGACGTCGTCACGCGCGACGGCGAGCAGGTGGGGCCGATCATGCTCCATCTCGGGTTGGCGCGGCCCTATTGGGGCGGCCACCGCGACGGCTGGTGCGGCTGATCGGAAACCTTTCGCGCAAAAGAAAAGGCCGCCGCTTCTTGCGAAGCTGGCGGCCCCGTTCTTTCGTCCGGCGTGCGGTCGTCAGCAAGGGCCCGTGAGGGCTGGCCTGCCGCACGTCATGCACTTCAACGGAGAGGCTGCTCCCCGCGAAGGCAATCCGCCGAGACCTCACGCTGGAAAACGAAATCACTCGACATCGGATCACCTCCTTTCAATTGGTTGCACATGCGGCCCAATGTGGGAACACCGTTGCGGCTTGGCAAGAGACAAATTGCAGCAGTCGTCAGGCCGCTTCGTTTGCGGCAAAGACCTCCCTGGCTGCAAACAGGCCGTTGAGTGCTGCCGGGAACCCGGCATAGACGGCCATCTGCATGATCGTCTCTACGATCTCGACGCGGCTCAAGCCGACGTTGAGTCCGGCCTGGATATGGACCTTCAGCTGCGGTTGGGCGGTGCCGAGCGCGGTGAGCGCCGCGATGGTGGCGATCTCGCGCGACCTCAGATCGAGGCCGGGGCGCGAATAGATGTCGCCGAAGGGGAACTCGATGAGATAACGGCCGAAGTCGGGGGCGATGTCGGCAAGCGCGTCCACCACCTGCTGGCCGCCATGGCCGTCGATTTCAGCCAGCGCGCGCAAGCCGCGGTCGTACCGGGTTTCGCTATCGGGCTTTTCTGTGAGAGTGACCATTTTCTATCCTCTGTTCTGCTGCGGCATAGCCGGCGATCTTGTTGTCGAGGACGAGGAGATTGGCCTGAAGTTCCGTCAGGTTGGCGTAAACCCGGTCGCGGTGCTTTTCCAGAAGTGCGCGGCGTTCGGCTTCGGTTGCCGCGCCTTGTTCACGCAGCGCCGCGTAGCGCAGCATTTCGCGGATCGGCATCCCGGTCGCCTTGAGGCGGCCGAGAAATTCGATCCAGGTCAGGATGGATGCGTCGTAGTCGCGCTGGCTCGAGCGGTCGCGATCCGCATAAGGCAACAGCCCGATCCGCTCGTAATAGCGGATCGTGTATGCCGTCAGCCCACTGCGTTTTGCCAGTTCGCCGATCTTCATGAACAACCCTGTTTCGTCTCGACGCCAGGCAAGCTAGGGCTTCGAGTACACTCTAAGTCAAGGGTTCATTTCGCGGTGGGCGACATGAATAAGGCGCCCGGCTCGGATCGAGCGAGGCGCCTTGACAGGATCGGAAGCTGGATCAGCCCTTCTTGTTCTGCCGGTGCTCGATCAGGTCGTCGACCACCGCCGGATCGGCAAGCGTCGAGGTGTCGCCCAGCGAGCCGAAATCGTCCTCGGCGATCTTGCGCAGGATGCGGCGCATGATCTTGCCGGAACGCGTCTTGGGCAGGCCGGGCGCGAACTGGATCTTGTCGGGCGAGGCGATCGGACCGATCTCCTTGCGCACATGGGCTACGAGTTCCTTGCGCAGGTCCTCGGTGGCTTCGACGCCGGCCATCAGCGTGACATAGCTGTAGATGCCCTGGCCCTTGATGTCGTGCGGATAGCCAACGACGGCGGCCTCGGACACCTTGTCGTGGCTGACCAGCGCCGACTCGACCTCGGCCGTGCCCATGCGGTGGCCCGAGACGTTGATGACGTCGTCGACGCGGCCGGTGATCCAGAAGTAGCCGTCGGCGTCGCGGCGGCAGCCGTCGCCGGTGAAATACTTGCCCTTGTAGTTGGAGAAGTAGGTCTGGATGAAGCGCTCGTGGTCGCCATAGACCGTCCGCATCTGGCCCGGCCAGGATTCGGTGATGCAGAGATTGCCGTCGGCCGCGCCCTCCAGCACCTTGCCCTCATTGTCGACCAGCTGCGGCACGACGCCGAAGAACGGACGCGTCGCCGAGCCGGGCTTGAGGTCGGTGGCGCCTGGCAGCGGGGTGATCAGGATGCCGCCGGTCTCGGTCTGCCACCAGGTGTCGACGATCGGTATCTTCTTCTCGCCGACGACGTTGAAGTACCACTCCCAGGCCTCGGGATTGATCGGCTCACCCACCGAGCCGAGCACGCGCAGGCTCTTGCGCGAGGTCTTCTTGACGTGGTCGTCGCCCGCGCCCATCAGCGCGCGGATGGCGGTGGGGGCGGTGTAGAAGATGTTGACCTGGTGCTTGTCGACCACGTCCCAGAAGCGCGAGGCCGACGGATAGTTCGGCACGCCCTCGAACATCAGCGTGGTGGCGCCGTTGGCGAGCGGACCATAGAGGATATAGCTGTGGCCGGTGACCCAGCCGACATCGGCCGTGCACCAGTAGACGTCGCCGTCATGGTAGTCGAAGACGTACTGGTGGGTCATCGACGCGTAGACGAGATAGCCGCCGGTGGTGTGCAGCACGCCCTTGGGCTTGCCGGTCGAGCCGGAGGTGTAGAGGATGAACAGCGGGTCCTCCGCCTTCATCTTTTCGGGCTTGCAGTCCGGCTTAACCGAGGCGGTCTCCTCGTGGTACCAGCGGTCGCGATTGGCGAACCAGGCGATCTTGCCGGCGGTGCGGCGCACCACCAGAACGTTCTTGACGATCACGCCCTGGCGGCCGGCGATGTCGATGGCCTTGTCGGTGTTTTCCTTCAGCGGAACGGCCTTGCCGCCGCGCAGGCCCTCGTCGGCGGTGATGACGAAGGTCGATTCGCAGTCGACGATGCGGCCGGCCAGCGCGTCGGGCGAGAAGCCGCCGAAGACCACCGAATGGATGGCGCCGATGCGCGTGCAGGCGAGCATCGCATAGGCCGCCTCGGGGATCATCGGCATGTAGATGGTGACGCGGTCGCCCTTCTTGACGCCGTGCTTCTTCAGCACATTGGCGAGGCGGCAGACGCGCTCGTGAAGCTCGTTATAGGTGATCTTCTTGTCGTCGTAGGGGTTGTCGCCTTCCCAGATGATGGCGGTCTGGTCGCCGCGCTTCTTCAGGTGCCGGTCGATGCAGTTGTAGGAGACGTTGGTGACGCCGTCCTCGAACCACTTGATCGATACCTTGCCGGTGAAGGAGGCGTTCTTGACCTTGGTGAAGGGCTTGAACCAGTCGATCCGCTTGCCGTGCTTGCCCCAGAACTTGTCCGGATTCTTGATGCTGTCGGCATACCATTTGAGATAGGTGTCATTGTCGATCAGCGCATTTTTCTTCCACGCCGGCTGAACGCGGTAGACTTTCTCGTCGGACATTTTTTCTCCCCAGAAGTGTCGGACCGCCTGAAAGGGGCCCGCTGCGCAGGTGGGCGCACAGATGTTCGGTTCGAATTAATATCATTCCGCCGTGGGGGACAATATTAGACCTTGGATTTGCCCGGCTTCGAACAAAAGGCGGTAGCGATGGGCCTCACGCATGGGCGCTGGCACTCAATGCGCTGAGTGCTGCCAAGCTCCTGATTTTGTGAGCGAAAATTGATCCGTCGGTGCTCTGGCGTTCATGTCGGGTTAAGCATCCTGGCACAAGACTGATTATATTAGAGGGGACGGTTGTAAGCGGGTGAGAGCCATGCGCGACGTTTCCGAACTGGAACTGATGCTGAAGGGGTACGGGCTGACCACGGCGCAGTTTTTCTACCACATGCCCGATCATCCCCATCTGTTGCAGACCTTCGTCTGGCAGGATTACGACCTGGCGCCGGAATTCCCGGGCCTGTTCAAATTCATCAGGTTCTGGACGAGCCGGCTGGACGGGCCGCTGCATTCGGTGCGCTACACGCACAGGCTGCTGATCGCGCCGAACGAATGGCGCAATGTGAAGGGCGAGTTCGTGCTGCACTGACGGCGTTTTCAGCCAGACAGCCGCGCGACAATGGCGAAGGCGAGCATGCCGAAGGCAACCGCGGCTATGGGCAGCAATACCTGGATGGCAGCCGACGTACCGCTCATATGGTCCCGGCTGGTGTAGAATTGCTCGGAGGCCCATTCCGAAAATGTCGGTATCTTCTCATGCGGTGCGCGGCGCCGGCGTTGTGCGCGCCAGGTGTGCCAGACGATGGTCGGCAGCACCACGATCATGACGAAGAAGGCCGTCATGACGGCGAGCAGATAGTCGGTGTTTTCGCCCGCGCCAAAGCCGATCCATGCCGCCATGACATAGAAGGCCGCGAGCGCAACCAGGGCGGCATAGACGAAGGGGTGGAGGCGGTCCGTCGTGTGGACAGGGTATTTGTTCATGATGCCCTCCTTCGCATCGCAAAGGCGGCCCGTCCGTCGCGTGGGTGCTTTACCGGAGATTGGGTGCGCGGGCTCCGTTTTCCATGTGTTGTATTGACGCTGGGTCAAATTTACTTGGCGCCGGGAACGTCTTCGCTCAGTTCATGCTAGACTGCCTGGCGAGCCAATCAGCTTGTCTTGTCTGGCCGATTGCCAAGGCGGCAATCAATGGCTATGCGCCGAGTCAGGCTTTCGGTCGAATCCGAAGGTTTCTACTTGGAGTTCCCGAGGTTCGCTTGAGGAGGATTGACGTGAACACGAAGAAATTACTTGCCGGCGTTGCTTTCGCCGCGTCCCTGGTCGTCGCTGCATCGGCCCGCGCCGATATCACGATCGGCCTGATTGCGCCGCTCACCGGCCCCGTGGCTGCCTATGGCGATCAGGTCAAGAACGGCGCGGAAGCCGCCGTCGACACCATCAACAAGAATGGCGGCATCCTTGGCGAAAAGGTCGTGCTGAAGCTCGCCGACGACGCGGGCGATCCCAAGCAGGGCGTGTCGGCCGCCAACAATCTGGTCGGCAATGACGTGCACTATGTCGTCGGCCCGGTGACGTCGGGCGTGGCGATCCCCGCTTCTGACGTCCTCGCCGAGAACGGCGTGCTGATGGTGACCCCGACCGCGACCGCGCCCGATCTCACCAATCGCGGCCTGACCAACATACTGCGCACCTGCGGCCGCGACGACCAGCAGGCCGAAGTCGCCGCCAAATACGTCCTCGAGCATCTGAAGGACAAGAAGGTTGCGATCATTCACGACAAGGGCACCTACGGCATGGGCCTGGCCAATGCGTTCAAGGCGGGCCTCAATGCCGGCGGTGTGACCGAGGTGCTCTATGAAGGCCTGACGCCCGGCGACAAGGACTATACCGCGCTCGTCGGCCGTCTGAAGAAGGACGGTGCGGAGGTCATCTATTTCGGCGGCTACCACCCTGAGGGCGGCCTGCTTGCCCGCCAGCTCGCTGATGGCGGCGTGAAGGCGCAGATCATCGGCGGCGAAGGTCTTTCCAACACCGAGTATTGGGCCATCGGCAATGAGGCCGCTGCCGGCACGCTCTTCACCAACGCCACCGACGCGCTGAAGAATTCGGATTCGGCCGAAGCCGTGCAGGTGCTGAAGGACAAGGGCATTCCGCCGGAAGCCTTCACGCTGAACGCCTATGCCGCCGTGCAGGTTCTCAAGGCGGGCATCGAAAAGGCCGGCAAGGCCGACGATCCGGCCGCTGTCGCAACCGCGATCAAGTCGGGCGAGCCGATCCAGACGGCAATCGGCAAGCTGACCTACGGCGAAAATGGCGACCTGTCCTCGCCGAGCTTCTCGCTGTTCAAATGGGAAGGCGGCAAGATCGTCTCGGCGGACTGAGTTCTTCGAAGCGTGATTGGAAAGGGCCGGAAGAGACTCCGGCCCTTTTGCTTTTAGGCCCTGGCCGAGAATGGCGCAGGGCGGCGGCCGGCATCCTGGCGCTCCAGCATCCAGCCCGGATATTCCGAAGGCAAGGCGCTGACCTCATCGAGGCGGGCGATGTCGCTTTCATCGAGCGCAAGATCGGTCGAGGCGAGGTTCTGGTCGAGCTGCGCCAGGCTCGATGCGCCGATGATGACGCTCATCACGAAGGGCTTTGCCAGCACATAGCCGAGCGCAACCGTGGCGACCGAGACATTGTGCTTGGCGGCGATCTCGCGCATCGCCGCGACAGCCGCCCAGGCGCGGTCCTCGTTGACCGGCGGGAAATTGAAGCTGGCGCGACGGCCCTCTCCGTTGCCGGGCGCGCCGGGGCCGTATTTGCCCGACAGCAGGCCGCCGGCAAGCGGCGACCACACCATGAGGCCGAGCTTTTCCTCCTGAAGCAGAGGCACGATTTCGCGCTCGAGGTCGCGGCCGCCGATCGAGTAGTAGGACTGCACAGTTTCGAAGCGGGCAAAGCCGCGCCGCTCGGAGACGCCCAGCGCCTTGGCGATGCGCCAGGCCTGCCAGTTGGACACGCCGACATAGCGGACCTTGCCGCTGGCGACGAGATCGTCGAGCGCACGCAGGGTTTCCTCGATCGGCGTCACGGTGTCGGTGCCGTGCAGCTGGTAGAGGTCGATGTGGTCGGTCTGCAGACGCTTCAGGCTGCCGTCGATCGAATCCATGATGTGGCCGCGCGAGGAGCCGCGCTGATTGGGGCCGTTGCCCATGGCGCCGTGTACCTTGGTGGCGATGACGACTTCCTCACGGGCGATGCCGAGGTTCTTCAGCGACTGGCCGAGCAAGTGCTCGGACTGGCCGAAGGAATAGACATCGGCGGTGTCGATGAAATTGACGCCGGCAGCGAGCGAGCGCTGGACGATCGCGTCGACGCCCTTCTGGTCGAGGCTGGCGATCTGGCCCCACTGGGCATTCTGCCCGGCCTGGCCGAAGGTCATGGTTCCCAGGCACAGTTCGGAGACGAACAGGCCCGTATTGCCGAGTTGCTTGTATCGCATGGGAGGACTCCGGAAGCTTCCAGTTGCTGAAAGTCTTTGACTTCGAACAAATAGGAACGGATCGTTTCGTTTCCAGATGGGCCAGCATTTGCGAGCCTGTGACCCAGAGCGTTACCGCAAGGCCCTCGTCGCGCTGGTCGAGGCGGAATGTTGGATGCAAAGGCCGGGAGAGATCCCGGCCTTTCTCATGTGCTTCGGTTTCCGCTGGGCTGCGATCAGACGGCGGGCGGATTAAGCCGCGCAAATCCCTCCTGGCGCCGGTAGGGAGAATAGGGATAGGGCGCGGTGACCTCGCTTGCCGCGTCAAGGCGTGCGACCTGCTCCTTCGTGAGCGACCACCCGATGGCTCCCAGGTTCTGCCGTAGCTGCTCCTCGTTGCGCGCGCCAATGATGACGGAAGATACGGTCGGGCGCTGGAGCAGCCAGTTGAGCGCGATCTGCGGCACCGTCTTGCCGGTTTCCTTGGATATCGCGTCGATCACGTCGACGATTCTGTAGAGCTGCTCGTCGTCGACCGGCGGCCCGAAGCTTGCGGTGTCGTGAAGCCTGCTGCCCTCGGGCAGCGGCTGGCCGCGCCTGATCTTGCCGGTAAGGCGGCCCCAGCCGAGCGGGCTCCACACCAGTGCGCCGACGCCCTGGTCGAGCCCCAGCGGCATCAGTTCCCATTCATAGTCGCGGCCGACGAGCGAATAGTAGACCTGGTGCGCCACGTAGCGGGGCCAGCCGTGCCGGTCGGCAAGGGCCAGCGACTTCATCAGTTGCCAGCCGGAGAAATTCGAGACGCCGACATAGCGAAGCTTGCCGTCGCGGACGAGGACATCGAGCGTCGACAGCACCTCGTCTATGGGCGTGCCGGCGTCGAAGGCGTGGAGTTGCAGAAGGTCGATGTAGTCGGTGCCAAGCCGCCGCAGCGCATCCTCGACCGCCTTGATCAGCCGCGAGCGGGAGGAACCGGCATCACTGGGTCCATCGCCCATGGGCAAGGAGGTCTTGGTGGAGATCAGTACCTGATCGCGGCGCCCCTTGATGGCCGCGCCAAGCACCGCTTCCGAGGCGCCGTCCGAATAGACGTCGGCGGTGTCGAAGAGGTTGACGCCGGCCTCGAGGCAGATGTCGACCAGCCGCCGCGCTTCAGTCTCATCGCTGGTACCCCAGGGGCCGAACAGCGGGCCGGACCCACCGAAAGTGCCCGTGCCAAAGGAAAGAGCCGGCACCTTCAGGCCGGATGCGCCAAGTCGTCTGTATTCCATGGTCAGTACTCCGTGCATGCGTTGAGAGAGGTAGGGCGCGGGCGACTAAGTGCCCGCGGGTGAGGGCGGCTACCCGGCCGCATTGGGGCCGCCGACAGTTGCAAGGCGGCCATCGCTCCTTTCGAGGCGTAGGGCGCCAAAGGCCACCGCCAGCGCCAAAAGCGGGACCAGCCCGGCGACGAAGGTCACCGAGCCGAGGCCCGGTCCGTGGTCGATGACGTAGCCGCCGAGCCAGGCGCCGATGGCGTTGCCGAGGTTGAAGGCGGCGATGTTGAAGGAGGATGCGAGCCCCTGGCCCGCGCCGGCGGCCTTGCTGAGCACCCACATCTGCAGCGGAGCGACGGTGGCGAAGGCGGCGGCGCCGAAGAGGCCGATCGCCACGACCGCCAGGACCTGACTATGGATCGCAAGGGTCAGGACGAACAGCGCGGCCGAGAGCGCAAGCAGGCTGCCGATCACGGTGGGCACCAGCCGCCGGTCGGCCAGCCGTCCGCCAAGCAGGTTACCGGCCACCAGGCCCGCGCCGAACACCAGCAGGATCGGCGAAACGGCCGCTTCGGAAAAGCCGGTGATGCGGGTCAGGATGGGCGCAATGTAGGTGAAGCCGGCAAAGACACCCACCCAGCTCAGCACGGTGGTCAGCAGGCCGAGCAGGACGGGCCGGCGGGTCAGCACGGCGAGCGCGCTATCGCCGCCTTCGTCCTGCTCCTCGCCCTTGCGGTCGGCCGGGACCAGAAGCGCGATGACGGCCAAGGCGACGATGCCGATCAGCGTCACCGCCCAGAAGGTGGAGCGCCAGCCATAGGCCTGGCCGAGCCAGGTGCCGAAGGGAACGCCAAGGATGTTGGCGAGCGTAAGGCCGGTGAACATGACGGCGATGGCCGAGGCCTTGCGGTCGGATGCGACCAGCCCTGTGGCGACCACGGAGCCGACGCCGAAGAAGGAGGCATGCGCAAAGGCGGTAAGCACGCGCGCGGCCATCAGCGTCCAGTAGTCCGGCGCAAGCGCACAGGCGAGATTGCCGATGGTGAAGATCGCCATCAGCGCCATCAGCAGCGTCTTGTGCGACCAGCGCCCGCCGATGGCACCAAGCAGTGGCGCGCCGACGACGACGCCAAGGGCGTAGCCGGAAATGAGCATGCCCGCCGCCGAGATCGACACGCCGAGATCGGCGCTGACATCGAGCAGCAGGCCCATGATGACGAATTCGGTGACGCCGATTCCGAAGGCGCCGGCGGCGAGTGCATAAAGGGCGATAGGCATGATTGCTCCAGCGATGATCGACGCCACTAGCCGGCGCCGTGGGTATAGATCGTCAGCCGAACCATTGTGAACCAGCCTTGCGGAAGGAACATTTTCTGTGAAATAGATTCACGAATGGCGAGGCCCGATATCAACCGCTCCGGCGAGATGGAAGTGTTCGTCCGCGTGATCGAGGCGGGCAGCTTCTCGGCCGCCGCCCGGGCGCTGCGCATGACGCCCTCGGCGGTGAGCAAGCTCGTCGCCCGGCTTGAGGCGCGGCTGGGAGCCCGGCTGCTCAGCCGCTCCACGCGCAAGATCATGCTGACGCCCGAAGGCGTGGCGTTCCATGCAAGTGCCGTGCGCATCCTGGCCGACATGTCGGCTGCGGAACGTGAGGCGGCGTCCGGGGCGGCACCGCGTGGAAGGCTGCGGGTCAACAGCTATGTGCCGTTCGGCCAGCACCGCCTGATCGGTTTGGTGGCGCGGTTCTTTGAGCTCTATCCGGAGATATCCGTCGACGTGGTGCTGACGGACGACGTGATCGACCTGATGGAGGAACGCGCCGACGTGGCCATTCGGGCAGGTCCGCTGAGCGATTCGAGCCTGGTCGCGCGCAAGCTCGGGCAAAGCCGCATGGTCCTGGTGGCGGCACCCGATTATCTGGAGCGCCGCGGCATTCCAAAGGTTCCGGCCGATCTGGACGCGCATGAGCGCCTGGAGTTCGGCTTTCTGCGCCACGTCAATGGCTGGCCCTTCGTGGATACGAACGGCGCGAGCGTCATTGTGCCGACGAACGGCAATGTGGTGGTTAGCGATGGCGAAGCGATGCGGCGCATGGCGATTGCCGGCGCGGGCATCGCCCGCCTGGCGCGCTGGCATGTCGACCCCGACATCGCCGCCGGCCGGCTGGTGCCGATCCTGGAGGAGTTCAATCCGGGCGACGAGGAAGCCACCCACGCGATCTATGTCGGCCAGGGTAAATATTTGCCGGCGCGGGTGCGCGCGTTCCTCGATTTTCTGTCTGAGAACGTTACGCTGGGCTGAGGGGCGTCACCGCGCCCCGAAGATCGCCGAGCCGACGCGAACGCTGGTTGCGCCGAAGGCGACCGCCGTCTCGTAATCGCTCGACATGCCCATCGACAGCTTTTCGACGCCAGCCTGCCGCGCCAGCTTTTCGAGCAGCGCGAAATGCGGGCCGGGGTTTTCGTCCACCGGCGGGATGCACATGAGGCCCTCAATCGCGAGATTGTGAACCTCGCGGCAGCGCTTGACGAACGCCACCGCCTCGCGCGGCTCGATGCCAGCCTTCTGCGGCTCGGAGCCGGTATTCACCTGCACATAGAGCTTTGGTGCGCGGCCTTGCCTGACAATCTCCTTGGCCAGCTCGGCGGCGATCTTCTCGCGGTCGACCGTCTCGATGACGTCGAACAGCTGAACCGCTTCCTTGGCCTTGTTGGACTGCAGCGGGCCGATGAGATGCAGCTCGATGCCAGCAAATTCCTGCTTCAGCGCTGGCCACTTGCCCTGCGCCTCCTGCACGCGGTTCTCGCCGAAGACGCGCTGGCCGGCCTCGAGCACCGGGCGGATGGCGTCTGCCTCGAAGGTTTTCGACACCGCGACCAGCGTTGCCGCGCCTTCCGGGCGGTCCGCCTCAAGCTCGGCAGCGGCGATCTTGCGCCTGACCTCAAGAAGCTGTTCGACCGACTTTTCCATGCCCTGGCCCTGCTGCTTTTTGCCCGCCCGACGCCTGCTGGTGTTGACGGGTTGGGGAATCCATGATGAACACCCACGACGATTTCCTGAACCGCGGGTTTTCGCCCCGGTTCCATGCACGCTTTTAAGTGAAAAACATCCGATGGCAACCGAACGATACAATCCGCGCGCATCCGAGCCCAAATGGCAGAAGGCCTGGGATGCAAAGAAGCTCTTCGAAACGAAGAACGACGACCCGCGCCCGAAGTACTACGTGCTTGAGATGTTCCCCTATCCGTCGGGACGCATCCACATCGGTCATACCCGCAACTACACGATGGGCGACGTGGTGGCCCGCTACAAGCGCGCCAAGGGTTTCAACGTTCTGCACCCGATGGGCTGGGACGCCTTCGGCATGCCGGCCGAGAACGCCGCGATGCAGAACAAGGTCCACCCCAAGGACTGGACTTACGACAACATCGCCACGATGCGCGCGCAGCTGAAGGTGATGGGCCTGTCGATCGACTGGAGCCGCGAATTCGCCACCTGCGACGTCGACTACTACCACCGCCAGCAGATGCTGTTCCTCGACATGGTCGAGAAGGGGCTGGTCACGCGCAAGTCGTCCAAGGTCAACTGGGATCCGGTCGACATGACGGTGCTTGCCAACGAGCAGGTCATCGACGGTCGCGGCTGGCGCTCGGGCGCGCTGGTCGAACAGCGCGAGCTGACCCAGTGGTTCTTCAAGATCACAGACTTCGCGCAGGATCTGCTCGATTCGCTCGAAGGACTGACCGAGTGGCCCGAGAAGGTCCGCACCATGCAGTCCAACTGGATCGGCCGCTCCGAGGGCCTGCTGCTCCGCTGGGCGATTGCCGACGGCACCGCGCCGAACGGCGAGACCGAGCTGGAAGTCTATACGACGCGCCCGGACACGATCTTCGGCGCTTCCTTCATGGCGGTTGCCGCCGACCACCCGCTGGCCAAGAAGGCCGCCGAGAAGAACCCCGAGCTTGCCGCCTTCATCGAGGAAGTGCACCACATGGGCACCTCGGTGGCGGTTCTCGAAACCGCCGAGAAGAAGGGTTTTGACACCGGCATCCGCGTCGTCCACCCCTTCGACGACAGCTGGACGCTGCCGGTCTATGTCGCCAACTTCGTGCTGATGGAATACGGCACGGGCGCGATCTTCGGCTGCCCTTCGGGCGACCAGCGCGACCTCGACTTCGCCAACAAATACGGCCTGCCGGTCGTGCCGGTGGTGATGCCGGAAGGCGCGGATGCGGCCACCTTCCAGGTCACCGAAGAGGCCTATACCGACGACGGCGTGATGATCAATTCGCGCTTTCTCGACGGCATGACGCCCAAGCAGGCGTTCGAGGATGTCGCCAACCGTCTCGGCGAGCAGACCATCGGCAACCGCCCGGTGGGCGAGCGCAAGGTGCAGTTCCGCCTGCGCGACTGGGGCATTTCGCGCCAGCGCTACTGGGGCTGCCCGATCCCGATGATCCACTGCGACGACTGCGGCACCGTGCCGGTGCCGCGTGCCGACCTGCCGGTGAAGCTGCCCGACGACATCGACTTCGACAAGCCGGGCAACCCGCTCGACCGCCATGCCAGCTGGCGCCATGTGACGTGCCCGAAATGCGGCAAGGATGCGCGCCGCGAGACCGACACGATGGACACTTTCGTCGATTCGTCGTGGTATTTCGCCCGCTTCACCGCGCCGTGGGAAAACGAGCCGACCGACCCCAAGGCCGCCAATGACTGGCTGCCTGTGGACCAGTATATCGGCGGCATCGAGCACGCGATCCTGCACCTGCTCTATTCGCGCTTCTTCACCCGCGCCATGCGCGAGACCGGCCACCTCGACCTCGCCGAGCCGTTCAAGGGCCTGTTCACGCAGGGCATGGTGGTTCACGAGACCTACAAGGCCGCCGACGGCCGCTGGCTGGCACCGACCGAGGTGCGTCTGGACACCGACGGCACGGAGCGCACCGCCATCGAGATCGCGACCGGCAAGCCGGCTTCGATCGGCGCGCTCGAGAAGATGTCGAAGTCCAAGAAGAACACGGTGAGCCCGGAAGAGATCACCGACGGCTACGGCGCCGACACCGCGCGCTGGTTCATGCTGTCTGACTCGCCGCCCGAGCGCGACGTGGAATGGACCGACGACGGCGCCGCCGGCGCGCATCGCTTCGTGCAGCGCGTGTGGCGCATCATCTCCATGGCAGGCGAATCGCTGGCTGGCGTGAAGCCTGCATCCTCCGGCGAAGGCGCGGCGGGAGCCGTGTCGAAGGCAGCGCACAAGGCGCTGAAGGCGGTCGGCGAGGACATCGAGAAGCTCGCCTTCAACCGTGCGATTGCCCGCATCTACGAGCTTTCCAACGCGCTGTCGGGCCCGGTGGGCGAGATCGCCGAGGGCAAGGGTGACGACGCGCTGAAGGGTGCGACCCGCGAAGCGGTCGAGATCCTCGTGCATCTCGTCGGCCCCTTCATGCCGCACCTGGCCGAGGAAGGCTGGGCGACGCTTGGCGGTACCGATCTGGTGGCCGAGCGGCCGTGGCCGCAGTTCGACCCGGCGCTGGTAGTGGACAACGAGTTCACCTATCCGGTGCAGGTCAACGGCAAGAAGCGCGGGGATTTGACAATCGCCCGCGACGCAGATCAAGTTGCCGTCGAAAAGGCGGCACTGGCGCTCGAGTCCGTCCAGAAGGCCCTCGAAGGGAAGGCGCCGCGCAAGGTGATCGTCGTGCCGCAAAGGATCGTCAATGTCGTTGCCTGACCAGACGCGGAAGTCCCGGTTCCAACGCTCTCGCAACCTTGCCCTGGCCGGCGTCCTGCTGGCCGCGGCCGCCGCTTCCGCCTGCACCGTGCGTCCGCTCTATTCCACCGCGCCGGTGGCGCCGGGCGTGCCCGCCGTGGCAACGACGGGGCTGCGCGCGATCGAGATCAAGCCGGTGAAGACGCGGTATGCCCAGCAGGTGCGCAATCACCTGATCTTCGGGCTCAATGGCGGGGCCGGCCAGCCGGCAAATCCGCTCTATTCGCTCGATCTGGACATTACCGAGCGTGAGACGGCTTCGGCGATCGTGCAGCGTGTGACCGAGGACGAGCCGACGGCGGCGACCATCGCGATCACCTCGCACTACACGCTGAAGGAGATCGGCACCGACAAGGTCGTTTCCATCGGCAAGCGCGAAATCGCTTCCGCCTTCGACATTCCGCGCCAGGAGTTCGCTGCCTTGCGCGCCCGTATCAATGCCGAGGATCGCGCCGCGCGCGAACTGGCCGAACTCTTGAGGCTTGCGATCGCGCAGGACCTGTCGCGGCCGCACTGATCCCCCGCGATCCGGCCCTGACGCGGGGCCGGAATCGCTCTATGGTCGCGCCATGCGACTGACTTCCCTCACCGCTGCCGGCTATCGCTCGCTGAAATCGATCCGGCTCGACCTCGGCCAGGTCGGGTTGTTCGTCGGCGAAAACGGCGTCGGCAAATCCAACCTCTACCGCGCCCTGCAACTCATCAAGGCAGCTGCCGACGGCACGCTCGCCAACGAGATCGCGCGCGAGGGCGGCATGCAGTCCGCACTCTGGTCGGGCACCCGCCGCGCCGGCCAGCCGGTGCGTGTCATCCTGCGCGCCGATTTCGAGGACGACGAGACGGCGATAAAGTCCTCCTATGAGATCGAGATTGGTCTGCCGCCGCCCGCCTCGGCAGGCTTTGCCTTCGAGCCGCACATCAAGGAAGAGACGCTTGTTCTGGAAGCCGGCCGGCGGCCGGTGGAGATGATGACGCGGCGGGGCCCGGCAGTGTTTGCGCGCGACGACGACGGGCGGCGCGTGGAGCATCCGGTGCGCATGCTGAACTCGGAAACGGCGCTCGCGGCGCTCGGCGCGTCCGGCCGCTATCCGGAAGCCGGCGACATGCGCGCGGCCGTGCAGAGCTGGCGGTTCTATCACGGTTTCCGAACCGACCGCGATTCGCCAGCCCGCCGGCCAGCGCTCGCGGTGACCTCGCCACTGCTCGACGAGGATGGCGGCAATCTCGCCGCGGTGTTCGCGACGCTTGTCCATATCCGGCGGGACACGGTCGATCTCGACCGTTCGATCGCGGATGCGTTGGGTGGTGCCAGGCTTGAAGTGCCGGTTCCCGGCGAAGCGGCGGGCTATGGGCTGAGGATACCGGAATTTCCGCAGCGCCTGTTCCGGCCGGAGGAATTGTCTGACGGGCAGATACGCTTCCTGGCGCTTGCGGGCGCGCTGATGTCCTATCGCCTGCCGAGGCTCATTGCGCTCAACGAGCCGGAAGCCAGCCTGCATCCGCAGATGCTGCCGGCGCTGGCGGACATGATTGCGAAGGCTGCCGAGCGCACCCAGCTATGGGTGGTGACGCATTCGCGCGATCTGGCGGGGTTGGCAGGGAGCGCACCGGGGCGCGGGCCCTGACCGTCATTCGTGTCGACGGGGCGACGACGATCGAGGGCATGCGGCCGACGGGGCTTTATCCCGCCGGCCGAGATGATTGATCAGGCGATCTTCTGACCGGTCTTGGCCCAGTCGGCCAGGAACATTTCAAGGCCCTTGTCGGTCAGCGGGTGCTTGACCAGCGCCTTCAGCGTTGCCGGCGGAATGGTGGCGACGTCGGCGCCGATCAGGGCCGCGCGCTTGACGTGGTCGACGGTGCGGATCGAGGCCGCCAGGATCTCGGTGTCGAAGCCGTAATTGTCATAGATCTGGCGGATCTCGGCGATCACTTCCATGCCGTCGAAGCCCATGTCGTCTAGACGGCCGATGAAGGGCGAGATGAAGGTGGCACCGGCCTTGGCGGCCAGCAGCGCCTGGTTGGCGGAGAAGCACAGCGTGACATTGACCATGCGGCCTTGCGAGGTCAGCGCCTTGCAGGCCTTGAGGCCGTCGAGCGTCAGCGGCACCTTGATGCAGATGTTGTCGGCGATTTCGGAGAGGACGGCCGCTTCCTTCATCATCTCGGAGAATTCGGTGGCGGTGACCTCGGCCGAAACCGGGCCGTCGACGATGTCGCAGATTTCCTTGGTGACGTCGGCGATGTTGCGGCCGGACTTGAGAATCAGCGACGGATTGGTGGTGACGCCGTCGAGCAGGCCGAGATCGTTGAGCTCTCGGATCTCCTTGACGTCGGCTGTATCGACGAAGAACTTCATTGTATGTCTCCTTGGCAATTTTCGCGTCGTGGGAGGCGCTTTCCTGTTCGGCCTTTGCTCTAACTTAATCTCAGGGCAAGGTCACGCGCCATGAAGCAAGATTCGCCCGAAACCATAGCCCTGTTCAAACCCGCTGCAATCGTGCCCGTGCTGGTACCGATGCCGGCCGAGCGCGCTTACAGCTATGCCGTACCGGAAGACATGAACGTGGTTCCGGGTTCCATCGTCCGTGTGCCGTTGGGGCCGCGCGAGGTGGCAGGCATCGTCTGGGACGGGCCGGGCGAGGCGGTGGACGCACGCAAGCTTCGGCAGATTTCGCATGTCTTCGACTGCCCGCCGGTCGATGAGGCCATGCGCCGCTTCGTCGACTGGATCGCCTCCTACACGCTGTCGCCGCCCGGCATGGTGGCGCGGATGATCCTGCGCGCGCCGGAAGCCTTCGATCCCGAGCCCTGGGTGGAGGGCCTGCAGCTGACCGGGTCGGAGCCAGACCGCGTGACCGATGCGCGCCGGCGCGTGCTGGAAATGGCGTCCGACGGCATGGCCTGGACGCGATCTGGCCTGGCGCATGCGGCCGGCGTGTCCTCCACCGTGATCGACGGGATGAAGGCGCAGGGCGTGTTCGAGACGGTGATGATCCCGCCGCGCCCGGTGGTGGCGCCGCCCGATCCGGAATTTGCGCGGGCCGATCTCACCGGAGACCAGCAGGCCGCAGCCGAGACGCTGCGCGAAAAGGTAGAAGCCGACAGCTTTAGCGTCACGCTGCTCGACGGCGTCACCGGCTCGGGCAAGACCGAAGTCTATTTCGAGGCCGTTGCTGCTGCGCTGGAAAGGGGCAAGCAGGTGCTGATCCTGCTGCCGGAAATCGCGCTGACCCAGGCTTTTCTCGAGCGCTTCCAGAACCGTTTCGGCGCGAAGCCGGGCGAGTGGCACTCCGATCTTGCGCCACGCAAGCGCGAGCGCGTCTGGCGGCAGGTGGCCGAGGGCGGCGTGCGCGTGGTGGCCGGTGCGCGCTCAGCGCTGTTCCTGCCGTTCCAGGATCTCGGCCTGATCGTCGTCGACGAAGAGCACGACCCTGCCTACAAGCAGGAAGACCGCGTCTTCTACAATGCCCGCGACATGGCGGTGGTGCGCGGCCATATCGGCGGCTTTCCGGTGGTGCTGGCCTCGGCCACGCCTTCGGTGGAAAGCCGGGTCAACGCGGAGCAGGGGCGCTACGCCCGTTCGGTGCTGGCGGCGCGTTTCGCGGAAGCCGCGCTGCCCGACATCAAGGCCATCGACCTGCGCCGCGCCCCGCCTGCGCGCGGCGGCTTTTTGTCTCCGGCGCTGATAGAGGAGATGCAGAAGACGTTGGAGAGGGGAGAGCAGTCGCTGCTGTTCCTCAATCGGCGCGGCTATGCGCCTTTGACGCTCTGCCGCGTGTGCGGCCATCGCTTCCAGTGCCCGTCCTGCTCGGCCTGGCTGGTGGAGCACCGGTTTCGCGGGCAGCTGATCTGCCATCACTGCGGCCACAACGAGAAGCGGCCGGAAGCCTGCCCTGAATGCGGAACGCTCGACCATCTCGTCGCCTGCGGCCCGGGCGTGGAGCGAATCGCCGAAGAGGTCGTCGGGCATTTTCCTGATGCGCGCACCATCGTGCTGTCGTCCGACATGCTGGGCGGCGTCAAGCGACTCAGGCTGGAGCTGGAAGCCATCGCCAAGGGCGAGGCCGATATCGTCATCGGCACGCAGCTGGTGGCCAAGGGCCACAACTTTCCCAACATGACGTTGGTGGGAGTGGTCGATTCCGACCTTGGCCTTGCCAATGGCGACCCGCGCGCCGCCGAGCGGACCTTCCAGCTGCTCAGCCAGGTGACGGGCCGTGCCGGCCGAACCGGCAAGAAATCTCTTGGCCTGCTGCAGACCTATCAGCCCGGCCATCCGGTGATGCAGGCGATCATCTCGGGCGACGCCGAAGCCTTTTACGACCGCGAAATTCTGGAGCGCGAGCGCGGCGGCCTGCCGCCCTTCGGCCGGCTCGCCGGCATCATCGTCAGCGCCGACACGCGACCGGAGGCCGAAGGTCATGCGCGCCAGCTGCGCCGTGCCGCGCCGGACGCCAAGGACATCCACGTGCTCGGCCCGGCCGAAGCGCCGCTGGCGCTGGTGGCAGGTCGCCACCGCTTCCGCCTCCTGGTGCAGGGCGAACGGCGCAGCGACATGCAGGGCTTCATCCGGGCCATGCTGGCGGCAGGGCCGAAAGTGCGTGGCTCCATTCGGGTGCAAGTGGACATCGACCCGCAGAGCTTCTTGTGATTAGCAAATTTTTCGATCTCGGCCGGCAGGTTGCATCGACTCAGCCGACGTGGAGACCGTCGTTATCCGGCGCGTCCTGGCCGAAGTGATGGAGCCGAGGAAAAGAATCGCGCAGTCGCTGCCTGGGGAGCCTCCCCAACGAGAAAGAGTCGTGCAAGGCCGAGTGAGATTTCGCTTCGCCGGGCACGCTTTCCATCTGGCGCGCGGGCCGCTGGCCGATAGAATGCGCGCGGCGATCCGCTAGCGATTCTGGAGGGGCGAAATGGAATTCGAATTTCCCTGGCCGATGAGCCAGGGTGAGTGGCTGGCATGGTCCTCCGCCGTGGTGACCGTGCTGTTTGGCTTGATACTCATGTTCCTGCCACGGATCTCGCTGCGCATCCTGCGCCTGCAGCCCTTCGAGACAAAGCCCGAGGCGGTTGCCGAAGCCCGCTCCACCATGTCCGGCTTCTATCTCGGCCTGGGCCTATGCTGCATCCTGCTGGCCCAACCGCTGCTCTATATGGCGCTCGGCTTCTCGTGGATTCTGACGGCGTTCGGCCGCATGATCTCCATGCTTTCCGATCATGGAAACAAGCCTTACAATTGGATTTGGCTGCTTGTGGCGCTGGTGCTCGGGGCCCTGCCGTTGACCTTCACTTTCGGCTTGGTCCCCTGAACGGAGCTTCGCGTCGGGGACATATGTCCCCAGGATGCGACAAATCTGCCTGAAAGCCGCATCTTCAACGTGTTGCGACTCTGAAAGGCCTGTGCTAGACGGCAATCGACTTTCGATCGGGGGATACGACAGCTGTGTCTCTGCGATTGATAAAACGCAGCAAGGTCAAAGATTTAGCCAGAGTTACCGACTCGCGCCCAGAATCTTCCGGCCTGTCAGACAAGAGAAAAGACGGACCGTGGCACAGTCTAGCTCGCCGATCTCCGCAGTTGCTGAACGTTATGCGGCCTCGCTGTACGACCTCGCGGCTGACGCCAAGCAGGTTGCCAAGGTCGAATCCGACCTCGGCCGCTTCGAGGCTCTGCTCGAAGGCAGCGAAGATCTCTCCCGTATGATCAAGAGCCCCGTGTTCTCCGCCGAGGAACAGGCGAAGGCCATCGAGGCCATCGCCGCCAAGGCGAAGATCGACGGTCTCGTCGGCAATTTCCTCCGCGTGGTGGCGCAGAACCGTCGCCTCTTCGCGCTTCCGGGAATGATCAAGGCGTTCCGCGCCATTGCCGCTGAGCAGCGCGGCGAGGTTTCGGCCGAGGTTGCCTCGGCGCACGAACTGAACGCTGCCCAGCAAACCGAACTGAAGGCCGCGCTGAAGAGCGTTGCCGGCAAGGATGTCTCGATCACGGTCACCGTCGACCCGTCGCTTCTGGGCGGCCTCGTCGTGAAGCTGGGCTCGCGCCAGATCGACACATCGCTCAAAACCAAACTCAATTCGCTCAAGCTTGCACTGAAAGAGGTCGGCTGATGGACATCCGCGCCGCGGAAATATCCGCAATCCTAAAAGATCAGATCAAGAATTTCGGCAAGGAGGCTGAGGTCTCCGAGGTCGGTCAGGTTCTGTCCGTCGGCGACGGTATTGCTCGCGTGTACGGTCTCGACAACGTCCAGGCGGGCGAAATGGTCGAGTTCCCCGGCGGCATCCGCGGCATGGCGCTGAACCTCGAAAGCGACAATGTCGGCGTGGTTATCTTCGGTAACGACCGCGACATTAAGGAAGGCGACACCGTCAAGCGTACGGGCGCCATCGTGGACGTCCCCGTCGGTCCGGGTCTGCTCGGCCGCGTCGTCGACGCCCTCGGCAACCCGATCGACGGCAAGGGCCCGATCAAGGCCGCCGAGCGTCGCCGCGTCGACGTCAAGGCTCCCGGCATCATCCCCCGCAAGTCGGTGCACGAGCCGATGTCGACCGGCCTCAAGGCCATCGACGCGCTCATCCCGGTCGGCCGCGGCCAGCGCGAGCTGGTCATCGGTGACCGTCAGACCGGCAAGACCGCGATCATCCTCGACACCATTCTCAACCAGAAGGCCATTCACCAGAGCGGCCCGGACTCCGAGAAGCTGTTCTGCGTCTACGTCGCCGTCGGCCAGAAGCGCTCGACCGTCGCGCAGTTCGTGAAGGTGCTCGAAGAGCGCGGCGCGCTCGAATACTCGATCATCATCGCCGCGACCGCTTCGGATCCGGCCCCGATGCAGTTCCTGGCTCCGTTCGCCGGCTGCGCCATGGGCGAATACTTCCGCGACAACGGCCAGCACGCGCTGATCGGCTATGACGACCTGTCCAAGCAGGCGGTCGCCTATCGCCAGATGTCGCTGCTGCTCCGCCGTCCGCCGGGCCGTGAAGCCTACCCGGGCGACGTTTTCTACCTGCACTCGCGTCTGCTCGAGCGCGCCGCCAAGCTCAACGACGAGAATGGCAACGGCTCGCTGACGGCTCTGCCGGTCATCGAAACCCAGGCCAACGACGTGTCGGCCTACATTCCGACCAACGTGATCTCGATCACCGACGGCCAGATCTTCCTCGAGACGAACCTGTTCTTCCAGGGTATCCGTCCGGCCGTGAACGTGGGTCTGTCGGTGTCGCGCGTCGGCTCGTCGGCTCAGATCAAGGCGATGAAGCAGGTTGCAGGCTCGATCAAGGGCGAGCTCGCGCAGTACCGCGAAATGGCGGCCTTCGCGCAGTTCGGCTCCGACCTCGACGCCGCCACGCAGCGCCTGCTGAACCGCGGTGCGCGCCTGACCGAACTCCTGAAGCAGCCGCAGTTCTCGCCGCTGAAGACGGAAGAGCAGGTCGCGGTGATCTACGCCGGCGTCAACGGCTACCTCGACAAGCTGGCCCTCAACCAGGTCGGCAAGTTCGAGCAGGGTCTGCTTTCCTACCTGCGGGCCGAGGGCAAGGACGTCCTCGAGGGCATCCGCAAGGAGAAGGCGCTGAGCGACGACCTCAAGGCCAAGCTCAAGGCTCACATCGACGCTTTCGCGAAGAACTTCGCCTGAGGCTGATGGATAAGGCATGGCTTCTCTAAAGGACCTCCGAAACCGTATCGCCTCGGTCAAGGCGACGCAGAAAATCACCAAGGCGATGCAGATGGTCGCCGCGGCGAAGCTGCGCCGCGCCCAGGAGGCGGCGGAAGCAGCCAGGCCGTATTCGCAGCGCATGGGTGCGGTTCTGGCCAACATCACCAAGGCGGTCGGCAGCAATGGCGACGCGCCTGCCCTGATGGCCGGCACCGGCAGGGACGACGTGCATCTGCTCGTCGTCTGCACGGCCGAGCGCGGCCTGTGCGGCGGCTTCAACAGCCAGATCGCGCGTCTGGCCCGCGAGCATGTTCGCAAGCTCCGGGCCGACGGCAAGACGGTCAAGATCATCACGGTCGGCAAGAAGGGCAACGACATCCTTCGCCGCGATTTCAGCTCGCTGATCATCGATAAGATCGAGCTGCGTGAGGTCAAGCAGATCGGCTTCGCCAATGCCGACGCCATCGCCAAGAAGGTGATTGCCCTGTTCAACCAGGGTGGCTTCGACGTCTGCACGCTGTTCTATTCCGAGTTCAAGTCGGTGATCAGCCAGGTTCCGACTGCGCAGCAACTCATCCCGGCCGCGGCTCCGGCCGCCGGTGAAGAGGATGTTTCGGGCGGCGCCGTCTACGAATACGAGCCGGAGCCGGGTGAAATCCTGAGCGATCTCATTCCGCGCAACATCTCGGTGCAGATTTTCCGGGCGCTGCTCGAAAACGCTGCCGGTGAGATGGGCGCCAAGATGAGCGCGATGGACAATGCGACGCGCAACGCTGGTGACATGATCAACAAGCTGACGATCACGTACAACCGCCAGCGCCAGGCGCAGATCACCAAGGAACTCATCGAAATCATTTCGGGCGCGGAAGCGCTCTAGCACGAGAGCCCGGGGACAAACGTCCCGGCGGCTCACGTGGAAACGGAAACTGACCAAGAGGTTACAGCATGGCTAAAGCAGCTACACCTAAAGCGGCTCCGGCGGCCGAAAAGGCCCCGGCAGCAAAGAAGGCAGCGCCCGCCAAGGCGGCTGCTGCGAAGGCTTCGGCCGCAGTGCAGAGCAAGGGTTCGGCCGGCCGCATCGCGCAGGTCATCGGCGCCGTCGTCGACGTTCAGTTCGATGGCGAACTGCCGCCGATCCTGAACGCGCTCGAGACCGATAACGGCGGTCACCGCCTCATCCTCGAAGTGGCCCAGCACCTCGGCGAAAACACCGTGCGCTGCATCGCCATGGACATTTCGGAAGGTCTGGTTCGCGGCCAGGCCGTGTATGACACCGGGTCCCCGATCATGGTTCCGGTGGGCGACGAGACGCTCGGCCGCATCATGAACGTCATCGGCGAGCCGGTGGACGAAGCCGGCCCGGTCAAGACCAAGGCAAAGCGCGCCATCCACCAGCCGGCCCCGGAATATGTCGACCAGTCGACGGAAGCCCAGATCCTCGTCACCGGCATCAAGGTCGTCGACCTGCTCGCGCCTTATGCCCGCGGTGGTAAGATCGGCCTGTTCGGCGGCGCCGGCGTCGGCAAGACCGTTCTGATCCAGGAACTGATCAACAACGTCGCCAAGGCGCACGGCGGTTACTCCGTGTTCGCCGGCGTGGGCGAGCGTACCCGCGAGGGCAACGACCTCTACCACGAAATGATCGAATCGGGCGTGAACAAGGACCCGCACGAGAACAACGGCTCGACCGAAGGTTCCAAGTGCGCCTTGGTGTTCGGCCAGATGAACGAGCCGCCCGGTGCGCGCGCCCGCGTCGCCCTCTCCGGCCTGACCATCGCCGAGCACTTCCGCGACCAGGGCCAGGACGTGCTGTTCTTCGTGGACAACATCTTCCGCTTCACGCAGGCCGGCTCGGAAGTGTCCGCTCTGCTGGGCCGTATTCCTTCGGCCGTGGGCTATCAGCCGACGCTCGCCACCGACATGGGCGCGATGCAGGAACGCATCACGACCACGAACAAGGGCTCGATCACGTCCGTGCAGGCCATTTACGTGCCGGCCGACGACTTGACCGACCCGGCGCCCGCAACCTCGTTCGCCCACTTGGACGCGACGACCGTGCTTAACCGCGCGATCTCGGAAAAGGGCATCTACCCGGCCGTGGATCCGCTGGACTCCACCTCGCGTATGCTCGACCCGCTGATCGTCGGCGAAGAGCACTACAACGTCGCTCGCCGCGTGCAGGAAATCCTCCAGCGCTATAAGTCGCTGCAGGACATCATCGCCATCCTGGGCATGGACGAGCTGTCGGAAGAGGACAAGGTGACGGTTGCCCGCGCCCGTAAGGTCGAGCGCTTCCTGTCGCAGCCGTTCTTCGTGGCCGAAGTGTTCACCGGTTCGCCGGGCCAGCTGGTGCCGCTCGAAGACACCATCAAGAGCTTCAAGGGTCTGGTCGAAGGCGAATACGACCACCTGCCGGAAGCGGCGTTCTACATGGTCGGCTCGATCGATATGGCCATCGAGAAGGCTCAGCGTCTGGCTGCCGAAGCGGCATAAGACGAGAAACTGCGCAGCGCGGGCGAATAAGCCCGCGCTTTCGTGGCATGGTTTTCCCCACAGTGGCGGGAACCATGCCCACCACGCTCCCGAATTTTGTGAGACATCATGGCTGAAGCTTTCAAATTCGAACTGGTCTCGCCCGAGCGCCTGCTCGTCTCGGAAGAGGTTCAGTCCGTCGTCATTCCGGGTGCGGAAGGCGAAATGACGGTTCTGGCCCAGCATGCGCCGGTGATGACCACGATCAAGCCGGGCGTCGTCACGGTGAAGTCGGTCAACGGCCAGGAAGAGCGCTATGTGGTGTTCGGCGGCTTTGCCGACATCCTGCCCTCCGGCTGCACGCTGCTCGCCGAATCGGCGACGTCCGTGAAGGACATCGACCGCGCCGAGCTCGCCCGCCGCATCCAGGAAGCGCGTGAAGACGCCGCCGACGCCAAGGACGACGAGGCCAAGACCCGCGCCGAGGCTTTCCTGGCCCAGCTCACCACGCTGGAAGGCGCGATCCTGCCGGCCTGATGAGCGGCTGAATGCGATGAACGAACCAAGGCGGGTGGCGACACCCGCCTTTTTCTTTGGTTTTTTCGGCTTGGGGCGCCACGCTCCAATCTGCTCGGCTCTTTCGGTGAACTGTCGCTGCCGCCGCAGACCTGGCCATGCCGTTGTCGCCCTGCGTGCGGGCCCTACATCACTATAAAATTCCTATTTCTTTGCCTGGGCGGTTGTCTCGAACCTTTATGCCCCCGGTGCCATTTTCGACCGGTATTTGACGACCGCCGCGGCTCTGTTTTCGTCTCTCTGCCGGCGCGGTGTCTTCCACAATCAGACCACAGCCGCGCTTCGGGCGCAGGCGCATTGTTGCGTGCAAAGGGAAGCCTATGTGGGATTTCATTGTCGTTGCGATCGGCGTCGTCTCCTTCGGGTTGTTCTATGCCTACACGCTGGGCTGCGACCGGCTTTAGGAGAAGCGAGCCATGTTGATCGACTATCTGCTCGGCGGCGGGGTCAGCCTGCTGATCACCGCCTATCTGATTTTCGCGCTTCTGCGCCCCGAGCGCTTTTGACCGAAACCTCATGTTGAAAGCTGTAAGACCATGACCTTCGCCGGCTGGCTCCAGATCCTGATTTTCTGCGGGATCATCGTTCTTCTCGTCAACCCGCTCGGTGGCTACATGACGCGCGTCTACCAGGGCGAGCGCACCTTCCTCTCCTTCCTGCTCGGACCCTTCGAGCGCCTGCTCTACAGGCTGGCCGGCACGAGCGAAAAGGAAGAGCAGCACTGGGTCGGCTATGCCGCGGCAATGCTTGCCTTCAACCTTGTGGGAATGCTCATCCTCTACGCGCTGCAGCGCTTCCAGGCGAGCCTGCCCTTCAATCCCGCCGGCATGAGCGCGGTCGATCCGCAGCTCGCCTTCAACACGGCGGCAAGCTTCATCACCAACACCAACTGGCAGAACTATGCCGGTGAAAGCACCATGTCCTATCTGGTGCAGATGGCCGGGCTGACGGTGCAGAACTTCATGTCGGCAGCCACCGGCATGGCGCTGGCGATTGCACTGGTGCGCGGCTTTGCGCGTCATTCGGTGAAATCGGTCGGCAATTTCTGGGTCGATCTCACAAGGTCGACGCTTTACGTGCTTCTGCCGCTCTGCGTGGTGCTGACGATCTTCTACGTCTTCCGCGGCGTGCCCCAGACGCTCGGTGCCTATGTCGAGGCCACCACGCTTGAAGGCGCGCGCCAAACGATCGCGGTCGGTCCCGTGGCGTCGCAGCTTGCGATCAAGATGCTCGGTACCAATGGCGGCGGCTTCTTCAACGCCAACTCCGCCCATCCCTTCGAGAACCCCGACGCCATCTCCAACCTTGTGCAGATGGTTACCATCTTCGCCATTGGTGCTGCGCTCACCAACGTCTTCGGCCGCATGGTGGGCAACCAGCGCCAGGGCTGGGCGATCCTCGCCGCCATGGGCGTGCTGTTCATCGCCGGCGTCATCGTCGCCTATTGGGCGGAAGCTGCCGGCAATCCGCTGCTCAACCAGCTGGGGCTCACCGGCGGCAATATGGAGGGCAAGGAGGTCCGCTTCGGCATTCCGCTGTCGGCGCTGTTTGCCGTGGTCACGACAGACGCCTCCTGCGGCGCGGTCAATGCCATGCATGACAGCTTCACCGCGCTCGGCGGCATGATCCCGATGATCAACATGCAGCTCGGCGAAATCATCGTCGGCGGCGTCGGCGCGGGCCTCTATGGCATCTTCGTCTTCGTCATCGTTGCCATCTTCGTCTCCGGCCTGATGGTCGGCCGCACGCCCGAATATCTCGGCAAGAAGATCGAGGCCAAGGAGGTGAAGATGGCAATGCTGGCGATGCTCTGCCTGCCGCTTGCCATGCTCGGCTTCGCCGCCGTCAGCGTCGTGCTGCCTTCGGCCGTGTCGTCGGTCGCCAATCCCGGCCCGCACGGCTTTTCTGAAATCCTCTACGCCTTCACGTCTGCCACCGCCAATAACGGTTCGGCCTTCGCCGGACTTAACGGCAACACGCCCTGGTTCAATCTGACCATCGGCATGGCGATGCTTATGGGGCGCTTCCTGGTCATCGTGCCGGCGCTCGCCATCGCCGGTTCGCTGGCGGCGAAGAAGACGGTTCCGGCCTCGGCCGGCACGTTTCCCACCGATGGAGGGTTGTTCGTCGGCCTTCTGGTCGGCGTCATCCTGATCGTCGGCGGCCTTACCTTCCTGCCGGCCCTGGCGCTGGGTCCCATCGTCGAGCATTTCGCCATCGCCGCCGGCCAGACGTTTTAATTCGGGATTACGACAATGAGCCATATGAAACCGGCCAGTATCCTAGATGCCAAGATCATAGTTCCCGCCATCCGCGGAGCTTTCCTGAAGCTCGATCCGCGAGCGCTTGCCAGAAACCCGGTGATGTTCGTGGTCGCCGCCGTTTCGCTGCTGACGACCGTCCTGTTCCTCAAGGACATCTTCACCGGCGGGCAGCACCTCGCCTTCACCTTCCAGATCATCATCTGGCTGTGGTTCACGGTGCTGTTCGCCAATTTCGCGGAAGCCGTGGCCGAAGGGCGCGGCAAGGCGCAGGCGGATTCGCTGCGCCGCACCCGCACCGAAACCCAGGCCAAGCTGCTGACGGGCGAAGACCGCGGCAACTACACCATGGTGCCCGGCGCCAGCCTCAAGGTGGGCGACGTGGTGCTGGTCGAGGCAGGCGACATCATTCCCTCCGACGGCGAGGTGGTCGAGGGCGTCGCCTCTGTCAACGAGGCGGCGATTACCGGGGAATCGGCACCGGTGATCCGCGAATCGGGCGGCGACCGCTCGGCCGTCACCGGCGGCACGCAGGTGCTCTCCGACTGGATCCGCGTGCGGATCACCGCTGCGGCCGGCTCGACCTTCCTCGACCGCATGATCTCGCTGGTGGAGGGCGCCGAACGCCAGAAGACGCCGAACGAGATCGCGCTCAACATCCTGCTTGCCGGCCTGACGCTGATCTTCGTGCTCGCGACCGTCACCATCCCGAGCTTTGCCACCTACGCCGGTGGCTCGATTCCCGTCGTGGTGCTGGTGGCGCTGTTCGTGACGCTGATCCCCACCACCATCGGCGCGCTTCTGTCGGCCATCGGCATTGCCGGCATGGACCGGCTGGTGCGCTTCAATGTGCTCGCCATGTCCGGCCGCGCGGTCGAGGCCGCCGGCGACGTCGACACGCTCCTGCTCGACAAGACCGGCACGATCACGCTCGGCAATCGGCAGGCCAGCGAATTCCTGCCGCTGAGCGGTGTCAGCGAGCAGGAACTGGCCGATGCCGCGCAGCTGGCCTCGCTTGCCGACGAGACGCCCGAAGGCCGCTCGATCGTCGTGCTCGCCAAGGAAAAATACGGCATTCGCGGCCGCGATATGCAGTCGCTGCACGCTCATTTCGTGCCCTTCACCGCCCAGACCCGCATGAGCGGCGTCGATGTCGACGGCAGCTCTATCCGCAAGGGCGCGGTGGACGCCATTCTCGCCCAGCTCGCGAGGACCCCGGCCATGGCGGTGGCCAGCGCCTCGCCCGCCGTGCATGGACGCAGCTCCGGCGCGCGCGCCGAGGAGATCCGCGCGCTCGCCGATCAGGTCGCCAAGTCCGGCGGCACTCCGCTCGCCGTCATGCGCGACGGCAAGCTGCTCGGCGTGATCCACCTCAAGGACATCGTCAAGGGCGGCATCCGCGAACGCTTCGCCGAACTGAGGCGCATGGGCATCCGCACCGTCATGATCACTGGCGACAACCCGGTGACGGCGGCAGCGATCGCGGCAGAAGCCGGCGTGGACGATTTCCTCGCCCAGGCAACGCCCGAGAACAAGCTGCAGCTGATCCGCGAGGAGCAGGCGAAGGGCAAGCTGGTGGCGATGTGCGGCGACGGCACCAACGACGCGCCAGCACTTGCGCAGGCCGATGTGGGCGTGGCGATGAACACCGGCACGGTTGCGGCGCGCGAGGCCGGCAACATGGTCGACCTCGATTCCGACCCGACCAAACTCATCGAGATCGTCGAGATCGGCAAGCAGCTCTTGATGACGCGCGGCGCGCTAACCACATTTTCCATCGCCAACGACATTGCCAAATATTTCGCGATCATCCCGGCGATGTTCCTGGCCTTCTATCCGCAACTGCAGGTGTTGAACGTGATGAGGCTTTCGACGCCGCAATCGGCGATTCTTTCGGCGATCATCTTCAACGCGCTGATCATCATCGCGCTGATCCCGCTGGCGCTGCGCGGCGTCAAATACCGGGCGGTGGGTGCGGCTTCGCTCCTGCGCCGCAACCTCGTCATCTACGGCCTCGGCGGCATCGTCGTGCCCTTCGTCGGCATCAAGGCGATCGACCTCGTCGTCTCCGCGCTCGGCCTCGCATAAGGAAGGCAATCATGCTGAAGCAACTTCGTCCCGCGCTGGTGATGATCGTGGTGTTCACCGTCCTGACCGGGCTTGCCTATCCGCTGGCCATGACCGGCATTGCCGGCATGCTGTTTCCCAAGCAGGCGGCAGGCAGCCTGGTCACCGAGAATGGCAAGGTGATCGGTTCCCGGCTGATCGGCCAGAATTTTACCAGCGACCGCTATTTCCACGGCCGTCCGTCGGCGACGACGGGGGCCGATCCATCCGATCCGTCGAAGTCGATCCCCGAGCCGTACAATGCCGCAAACTCCGGCGGCTCCAATCTCGGCCCGTCGAACCCGGCGCTGATCGCGCGCGTGAAGGGCGACATGGACAAGCTGAAGGCGGAAAATCCCGGCCAGCCGGTGCCGATCGACCTGGTGACCACAAGCGGCAGCGGGCTCGACCCGGACATCTCGCCGGCCGCCGCCTATTTCCAGGTGCCGCGCGTGGCCAAGGCGCGGGGGATGTCGGAAAATGACCTGCACGACCTCGTTGCCCAGAACGTGCAGCAGCCGGTCTTCGGAGTCATCGGCGAGCCGCATGTCAATGTGCTGGCGCTGAACCGGGCGCTCGACGCGCTGGCAAAGAAGTAGGCTCATGGCGTGCCGATTGATTTCGGCGCGCCTTTGCACGAGGAATCAAACGGGCGGGTTTTGCCCGGGACCGAGTGGTGTTCATGGTTGACGACACCGACAGGCGTCCATCGCCGGATGCGCTTCTGGAAGCCGCGGAGCGGGAGCTGCGCGGCAAATTGCGTATTTTCCTGGGTGCGGCTCCGGGCGTGGGCAAGACGTTCGAGATGCTGTTGTCGGCGCGCGCGCGCAAGGCCGAGGGCGTCGACGTCATCATCGGCGTGGTCGAGACCCACGGCCGCGCCGAGACCGAAGCCTTGCTGCAGGGTTTTGAGATCGTGCCGCGCGTCGAGGTGCCCTATCACGGGCGCACGCTGACGGAGATGGATCTCGATGCCATACTGGCGCGGCGGCCGGACCTTGTGCTGGTCGACGAGCTTGCCCACACCAATGCGCCGGGCAGCCGCCACCCGAAACGCTATATCGACATCGAGGAACTGCTGGCAGCAGGCATCGACGTCTACACCACCGTCAACATCCAGCATCTCGAAAGCCTGAACGACATCGTCGCCCAGATTACGCGTATCCGCGTGCGCGAGACGGTGCCCGATTCCATCATCGACCGTGCCGACGACATCGAGGTGGTCGACCTGACGCCGGGCGACCTGATCGAGCGGCTGAAGCAGGGCAAGGTCTACATGCCGCAGACGGCGCGTGCGGCGATCGAGAACTATTTCACGCCGGGCAATCTCACCGCGCTGCGTGAGCTCTCGCTGCGCTGCACCGCGCAGCGCGTGGACGAGCAGCTCGTCAGCCATATGCGTGAGAACGCGATCCCCGGGCCGTGGGCGGCGGGCGATCGCGTGCTGGTCTGCGTCGACGAGGCGCCGCGCTCGGCGGCCATCGTCCGCTATGGACGGCGGCTGGCCGAACGGCTGCGTGCGCCCTGGTCGGTGGTGACGGTGGAGACGACGCGCACCGCGCGGCTTTCGGAAGCCGATCGCGACCGGATTGCAAACACGATGCGGCTGGCCGAATCGCTCGGCGCCGAGACCATGACGCTGCCCGGTCGCACCGTCGCCGAAGAGATCATGCGCCATGCGCGCGAGAAGAACGTCACCCAGATCGTCGTCGGCCGCTCCGACAAGGCGCGCTGGCGCGAATGGCTGGAGGGCTCGGTCGCGAATGACCTGATCCGCATGGCCGGCGATGTCAGCATCAACGTGGTGTCGGGGCGCGAGCCTGTGCCCAAGCCGCCGCGCGGCGCGGTCGAGGACGCCACGGTCAATGGGCTTTCGCTGCGGCCCTACCTCGCCAGCCTCGCGATCATCGCCGGCGCGCTGGCGCTCGGTGAAGCGCTGCAGCAGACGCTGGACGTGTCCAATATCGGCGTGGTGTTCCTGATGGGCGTGCTGATCAGCGCGCTTCGTTTCGGCCTCGGGCCGGGCATCTTCACCAGCGTGATCAGCGCGCTGGCATTCAACTTTTTCTTCCTGCCGCCGCTCTACACTTTCACCATCGGCGACCCGGAAAGCATCGTCACCTTCATCTTTTTCCTGATCGTCTCGGTGGTCGCCAGCGATCTCACCTCACGCGTGCGGGCGCAGGCCATGGCCGCGCGCCAGCGGGCGCGCATGACCGAGAACCTCTATATGTTCTCGAAGAAGCTGGCCGGCACCGCGACGCTGGACGACGTGCTCTGGGCGACCGCGTTCCAGATTGCCTCGATGCTCAAGGTGCGGGTTGTGCTGCTGCTGCCCGAGCAGGGGCGGATTACGGTGAAGGCCGGCTATCCGCCCGAGGACACGCTCGACGAGGCGGACCTCGCGGCGGCCAAATGGACCTGGGAGAACGACCGCCCGGCCGGGCGCGGGGCGGACACGCTTCCGGGCGCCAGGCGCTTGTTCCTGCCGCTGCGGACCGCGCGCGGCGCGATCGGTGTCGTCGGCATCGACGACGACCGGCAGGGACCGATCCTGACGCCCGAGAGCCGGCGGCTGATGGATGCGCTGACCGACCAGGCCGCGCTCGCCATCGAGCGGGTGCATCTGGTCGAGGATCTCGACAATGCGCGGCTGGCGGTGGAGGCCGACCGGCTGCGGCAGGCGCTGCTGACCTCGATCTCGCACGATCTGAAGACGCCGCTGGCTGCCATCATGGGGGCCGCCGGAACGCTGAAGGAGTTTGCGCCCGCGCTCGACAAGCCGACCAAGGAGGACCTGCTCGGCACCGTGCTGGACGAGGCCGAGCGGCTCAATCGCTTCATCGCCAATTTGCTCGACATGACCCGGCTGGAATCGGGGGCGATCGCTCCCAATTGCGGCATGCACGATCTCAACGAGATCATCGGCAGCGCGCTGTCGCGGGCCAAGAAAATCCTCGCCGGGCATCAGATCGAGGTCGACCTGCCGGCCAACCTTCCGATGCTGCGCGTCGACCCGGTGCTGTTCGAGCAGGTGCTGTTCAACCTGTTCGACAATGCCGCGAAATATTCGCCGGCCAACTCGCGTATCCGCGTGCAGGCCTTCGCCGGGGAACGCGCCGTGACCTTGCAGGTGCTGGACGAGGGGCCGGGCATCCCGCCGGACGAGCTCGAGGACATATTCGGCAAGTTCACCCGCGCCCGGAAGGGCGACAGCGTGCCGGCTGGCACGGGGCTCGGCCTTGCCATCTGCCGCGGCTTCGTGGAAGCCATGGGCGGAACCATCACAGCCGGCAACCGCACCGACCGCAAGGGCGCCATCTTCACCATCCGCATGAGACTGCCGTCGGCACAGGCGGCAAGCAGGGATCTCCCATGAACGCGCCCGCGATAAAAATCCTTGTCGTCGACGACGAGCAGCCGATCCGCAAGCTGTTGCGGGCGGGGCTGGCGACGCAGGGCTATGTCATCATCGATGCGCCCAACGGCAGGACGGCGCTGGAGGAGATGGCCAACAGCGCGCCCGATCTGGTGGTGCTTGATCTCGGCCTGCCCGACATTCCCGGCCAGGACCTCTTGAAGCGCTGGCGGGCGGAGGGCAATTCGGTGCCGATCGTCATCCTGTCGAGCCGCACCGACGAGGCCGGCATCGTGGAGGCGCTGGACCTCGGCGCCGACGACTATGTGCCAAAGCCCTTCGGCGTAAACGAGCTGATCGCGCGCATCCGCGTGGCGCTGCGCCATCGGCTGCAGCAGCAGGGCGAAAAGCCGGTGTTCCAGACCGGCGCGCTGTCCGTCGACCTGGTGCGGCGCATCGTCAGGGTCGATGGCGCGGAGGTGAAACTGTCGCCGAAGGAATACGAGATATTGCGCACGCTGGTGCAGTATGCCGGCAAGGTGCTGACCCACAATTTCCTGATGAAGCAGGTGTGGGGCGAGGTGCAGGACGTGCAGTATCTGAGGGTCTATGTGCGCCAGCTGCGCCAGAAGATCGAGCCCGATCCGGAGCAGCCGCGCTACATACGGACCGAGACCGGCGTCGGCTATAGGCTTAGCGAAGCGGATTGAAGGCGGCCAGGCCGCCGCCGGGCCTAAGGGTCTGGAGCGGCGTCAGATCACGATCGTGGTGATCGAGGCGGCGATGAGCAGGGCGGCGACGAACAGCAGCGCGCCGTAGATGGGCGGCTTGCCGAACAGAACCGCAAAGGCCGAGGCCCAGACCACTATGGCCGCTGCCAGCGCGTAGAGAAAGGCCGGCTTGTCGTTCCAGGCAATGCCGATGGCCATCAGGCCGCCGATGATCAGCGCGCCAAACAGCAGCATTATCGAGAGCGCAAACTTTTCGACCGAATCCATGGCTCGTCCTTTCGTCGTCCCGGCTGAATGTGCCGGATCGCGTCTTTTTGAGCAATGCCTGTCGAGCATCAATTGGGGGAATTTGCGGCCGATACATTCGACAGTTCGGGTCTTTGGGCCATTGGCGAGCAAAGGCCGTATCAACGTCCCAGAAGGTTACGCTGCACCGTCTGGAGGTGAGCCAGCATGGCCTGCTTCGCGCCATCGGGATTGCGCTCGATCAGCGCGTCGACGATGGCCTGGTGTTCGCGGCAATAGGTCTGGCGCCGCTCTTCGGAGAAGGAGCGCTTCTTCATCTCGAACCAGGGCGACTGGTTGCGCAGGATGCGCATGAGGTTATGGATTTCCTTCAGGAAATCGTTGCGCGAGCAGGCGAAGATGCGGTGGTGGAACTCCGCGTCCCAATGCTCGAAGGTCGGCATGTCGGCGCTGTCGCAAGCCGTCTGATGCGCCTCGCGCACGGCGTTGAGTTCGCTGTTGCTGGCATTGGTGGCGGCAAAAGAGGCGGCGGCCGGTTCGAGAAGCTGGCGGATTTCCATCATGTCGGCCGGGCTGGTGCCTTCCATGCGCGCCACCACGGATGCGAGCGAATTGGGATCGGGGTCGGCCAGGAAGGTGCCGCGCCCGACCTGCCGCACCACCGTGCCGTCGACTTCGAGCAAATTCACCGCGCGCCGCACCGTGTTGCGGGCGACACCGAAGGCTTCGGCAAGGTCGCGCTCGGGTGGGATGCGGCCAATATCGGTCCATTCGCCGGCGGAAATCCGTTTCCTGAGTTCTGCGGCAATATCGGTGGCGACAAGCCTAGGCATGAGCAAGCACCTTTATTTGATCCAATTTTGCACCATTCATAATGGCAGTTCGAGCCGGCGTCCACAGCAAAGCTGCGGAAATCCGGCAATTCGGCGTAAAATTTCCCCACTTCTTCACACGATCGGCGATCGACCGTGGCATTTTTCGATTCGTTTGCCAACAGAATCCGCTTGCGAGCTGAACCAATCGACGCTAGCGTAGCAAAAAGAAGCCGAATTGGCTCACCAATGGTTCATGAGGGGGGAAGCGAATGAGGGTTGCGACATTTTCCATCGCCGGCGAGCGCCGCGTAGGCCTTGTCGATGCCGAGGGTGAAACGATCGCCCCCTTCGATCTTTCCGTCGAGGCCGCCAAGGGTGGCATTCTCGGCCTGATCGAGCGCAACGGCGCGCTGCCGCGCACGCTCTCGCCACTGCCGCTTTCCAGCGTCGAACTTGAGGCGCCAATCCCGCATCCACGCCGCAACATCTTCTGCGTCGGCAAGAATTATTACGAGCATGCGCATGAATTCGCGCGCAGCGGTTTTGACTCGAGCGCGGCGGCCGGTGCGATCCCGAAGGATCCGATCATCTTTTCCAAGGTGCCGGAATCGGTGGTCGCGACGCACTCGAAGGTGTTGATCGACACCAAGGTCTCGTCAGCCATCGATTACGAGGCCGAGCTTGCCGTCATCATCGGCAAGGAAGGGCGCGGCATTTCCAAGGAAGATGCGCTCGACCATGTGTGGGGCTACACCATCGTCAACGACGTGACCGCGCGCGACCTGCAGGGCAAGTACAGCCAGTGGCTGATCGGCAAGTCGCAGGACACGTTCTGCCCGATGGGGCCTTGGGCGGTAACAAAGGATGAGTTCGACCTGGAGACGGCCGGCATCCGCTGCTTCGTCAATGGCGACATGCGGCAGAACTCCAAGATCTCGCTGCTGATCTTCGACATTCCGACGATCATTTCGACGCTGTCGCAGGGCCTTACGCTGAAGCCCGGCGACATCATCGCCACCGGCACGCCGGCCGGTGTCGGCATCGGCTTCAATCCGCCGAAATATCTGAAAGCAGGCGACGTGGTGCGCGTCGAGATCGACGGCATCGGCGCGCTCGAAAACCGGTTCTCGGAGTGGGCGCAATGACCACGGTGACCGTCGGCCAGACCGTCGTGGAAGTCGCCGGGGAAGGGTTCCCCGTGGTGATGATCCACGGCCTCGGCGGAACGTCCAACATGTTCCAACCGCAGTTGCAGGCGCTGTCGGGCTATCGCGTCATCCGCGTCGATCTTCCGGGTTCGGGCCGCTCGGCTCGGCCGCTCGATCCCCTCACCATCGAGATGATGAGCGAGGCGGTCATCCGCGCCATGGATGGAGTGGGGGTGAGCCGGGCGCATTTCGTCGGCCATTCCATGGGAACCATCGTCTGCCAGCAGATCGCCGCCAACAAGCCGGAGCTGGTGGCTTCGCTCTGCCTGTTTGGCGCGCTCGCCGAGCCGGCGGATGCGACGCGGACAGGCCTCGCAAACCGGGCCAAGCTTGCCCGCTCGGGCGGGATATCCGACATCGCCGACCAGATCGCGGCCAATGCGATTTCGGCCCATACGCGCGAGAATTCGCCGGCGGCGGTCGCCTTCGTGCGGGAGTCGATCACTCGCCAGGACCCTGAATCCTATGCCCGCACCTGCGAGGCGCTGGCCAACGCAAATGCTGTCGATCCGCGCCGGATCACGGCGCCGACGCTTCTGGTGACGGGCGATGCCGATGCGGTCAATCCGGTGGGCGTGGCGCAGGCCCTGGCCGACAAGATCAAGGGCGCCGCGCTTTCTACCATAGACAGATGCGGCCATTGGGCTACGGTTGAGCATCCACGCGAGTGCAACCAGAAACTGACGGAATTTCTAAGGCGCGCAGACCGGTGATCTGAGGACGAAAAACACCGGCGCGGGAGGGCGCCTTGCCACTTTTGGGAGGAAGAGATGGCAGACGATAGCTGGAGCGGAAACGGCTCGGGTGGCACGCTGTTCACCAACGTGCGCATTCTCGATGCCACCGGCGACTATCCTTACACCGGCGAGGTCCTGGTGCAGGGCAATCGCATCAAGCAGATCACGAGGGGCTCGTCGCGCTTCGGCTCGTCGTCGGCCTATGGCGGCATGACCGTCATCGACGGCATGGGCGCGACGCTGATGCCCGGCATGATCGACGCGCATCTGCATCTCTCCTGGAACAACGCGCCCGGCATCGATCCCATCCAGATGATGGAGACCGAGGAGCACATGCTGGTGACCATGGAGATGGCGAAGCTGGTGCTGGATGCCGGCTTTACCGCCGGTCGGGGGGCGGCTGCCGCAAAGCCGCGCCTCGACGTGGTGGCCAAGAAATTCATCAACCAGGGCCGCTTCCCCGGTCCGCGCTATCTGGCGGCGGGGCCGGAGATCACCACCGTCGGCGGTCTTGGCGATTCCGCGCCTTCGCACATTCCGCATGAGGGCCTGAACCTCGGCCTCGTCGTTTCGGGACCAGAGGAAATCCGCCGCACGGTGCGCACGCTGATCAAATACGGCGTCGACTCGATCAAGCTCAACCTCTCTGGCGAATCCATCACCGGCATGGGTGCCGAGGAAACGCCGATGTCGGAGGAAGAGGTGGCGATGGCCGCGCAGGAAGCGCGCTGCCGCAACAAGGTGCTCTCCGCCCACGCCCGCTCTTCGGGTTCGGTCAAGCAGTGCATTCGCCACGGCATCCAGAACATCTACCACGCCTCCTTTGCCGACGAAGAAGCGCTCGACCTGCTGGAAGCCGCTAAGGACAAGCACTTCGTTGCGCCCGGCATGGCGTGGCTCATCAACACGGCGCGGCACGCCGAACAGTGGGGCATCAAGCCCGGTTCGCGGCTTGCCATGGAATATGAGCGCGAGCTCGAAATGTGCATCGACACGATGAAGAAGATGCACCGGCGCGGCATCCGCATCTGCATCGGCGGCGACTACGGCTTCGCCTGGACGCCGCAGGGCACCAACGCCAAGGACATCCAGACCTTCGTCGACATGCTCGGCTTCTCGCCGATGGAAGCGATCATGGCTGGAACCAAGTATGGCGGGCAGATCATGAACCTGGGCGACGAGCTCGGCATGATCAAGGAAGGCTATCTCGCCGACGTTCTGCTTATCGACGGCGACCCGACCGCCGACGTGCGCATCCTGCAGGACAAGAACCGCATCCTCGCCATCATGAAGGACGGCAAGTTCCACAAGGCACCGCGCATGAATGAGCAGCGCCGGCGGCTGACCGCATGAGCACGCTCGAACGGCCAGGCGCTTCCGCCGGCTTGTCGGGCGGCGGGGGGATCACGAAGCGACAGGCATGGGGCATCGTCTGGCTCCTTGCCGCGGCGCTGTTTGCCTGGCTGATGCTGGGCGTCTGGCCGGATTGGGTGAACGCCATCCTGACTTCGAAGAAGGCCTTTGCCAGCGCCGTGCTGAACGGGCTGACGCTGGCCGGGCTCTATTTCCTCGTGGCGAGCGGCTTCACGCTCGTCTTCGGCCTGATGCGCAACGTCAATCTTGCGCATGGATCACTCTATCTCTTGGGCGCCTATATCGGCTACGAGGTCGCCACCCGCAGCGGCTACTGGCTGCTGGGTGTTGCTGCCGGTTTCGTCGTGCTGGCACTGGTCGGCCTCGTCATGCAGGTGCTGGTGTTTCGGCGCCTCGAGGGCGATGACCTGCGCCAAACGCTTGTCACGATCGGCATATCTATCGTCGCGGCCGACCTGATGCTCGCCGTATGGACCGGCACGACCTACCAGATCGTCACGCCGGCCTGGCTGGATGGAGCAGTTGGCCTGCCCATCATCACGGCTGTGAAGTCCAATGGCGAGGCCGTCTTCCTCCGCTATCCATTCTACCGGCTCGTGGTGCTGGGTGTGGCGATCGTCATCGGCGTCGGGCTCTGGCTGATGCTCAACCGCACGCGCGTCGGCATGATGATCCGCGCCGGCGTCGACGACCGCGCCATGCTCTCGGCCTCCGGCATAAATGTGCATGCCGTGTTCGCCATAGTCTTTGCTATCGGCGCGGGGCTGGCCGGCTTTGCAGGGGTCGTCGGCGGCTCAGCGCTGTCGGTGGCGCCTGGCGAAGACGTGCGCTACCTGCTCGCCTCGCTCGTCGTGGTGATCGTGGGCGGTATGGGCTCGATCACCGGGGCGGCCATCGGGGCGCTGCTGATCGGCCTCGCTGAGCAGATCGGCCTCGTCTACTTCCCGACCTACGGAATCGTGCTCACCTTCGTCATCATGGTGGTGGTTTTGGCCGTGCGGCCGCAGGGCATCATGGGGAAGGCACGATGACGGCTCTTGCCCCGACCGACAAGCCGGCCGCGCAGTCGATCCTGGAGAAGATCGGCGCCGGTAATATCGTTGTCCTGGTGCTGCTGGCGCTTTATCCGGCGGTGGCCTCGGACTTTTTCCTCACCCAGATCGGCGCCTATTCGCTGATCCTCGGCATGATCTCGCTGTCGCTCATGCTGCTTGCCGGCTATGGCGGCATGGTCAGCCTGGCACAGATCTCGGTGGCCGGCATAGCCGGCTACACGGTCGCCATTTTTGGACTCAACAATTCGGGCGTGCACGGCTTCGGCTGGCCGTTCTGGATCGTGGTGCCCATCGCGACGCTGGTTGCGGCAGGGGCCTCGGCGCTGATCGGTGTGATTTCCAATCGCACCGAAGGCATCTACACGATCATGATCACGCTCGCGATCGCGACGGCCTTCTTCTACTTCACCCAGCAGAACTATTCGCTGTTCAACGGCTTTCCCGGCTACACGGGCATTCGCGCGCCGGAGTTCTGGGGCGTCAATTGGCGCGATCCGATGCCGTTCTACTATCTGTGCCTCGGCTTTGCGGTGGTCGCCTATGCGGCCGTGCTCTACGGTTCGCGCTCGACCTATGGGCTGACGGTGCAGGCCGTGCGCGACAATCCCCGCCGCATGCGGGCGCTGGGCTTCAACGTCACCGCACACAAGGTGGTCGCCTATTTCTATGCCGGCATCATCGCGGGCCTCGCTGGCGTGCTACTGGTCTGGTTCAACGGCCGCATCTCGCCCGGCACCATCAATGTCAGCGCCGCCATCAATGTGCTGATCATCGCCGTGATCGGCGGCATGCGCCACCCGATCGGCCCGTTCCTGGGCGCGGTGGTGGTGGTGTTGATGCAGACCTTTGCCATCGATATCGTCGGCGCGGAGCGGTTCAACACGCTCATCGGCCTGTTCTTTCTGGTGATCGTTTTCGTGTCGCCGGACGGTCTTCTTGGGTTGTGGGGGAGGATCAAACCACATCTGGCCCAGGAATCCTTACGCTCGGGTCCATGAGGGGACGGGCGGCTTCAGATTGATCCAAAGACAACCAGGGAGGGAAGTAATCATGAGGATCCATCGGCGAACACTTTTGGCGCTGGCGCTGGCCACCGGGCTGACCGCTCCGTCGCTCGCATTCGCGGAAGACTCGATCAAGATCGGCCTTCTGGCGACCTTCGAAGGCCCCTTCACCGTGCTGGGCGAAGACGGCGAGCGCGGCGCCATGACGGCCCTGGAGGAAGTCGGCGGCGTGGTCGCGGGCAAAAAGGTCGAGATCGTGAAGGGCTCGTCCGATGCCTCGCCCGACAGCGCCGTGCGCGCAGCCCGCAAGCTGGTCGAGCAGGATGGCGTCAAGGTTCTGGTCGGTCCGCTTTCCGGCGACGAGGGTATTGCCGTCAAGGACTATGCCAAGACCCATCCCGAAGTGACCTTCGTCAACGGCTCTTCGGCCGCTCAGGACACCACGCTGCGCGACCCGGCCGCGAACTTCTTCCGCTTCGGCACCGACGGCGCCCAGTGGATGGCCGGTCTCGGCACCTATGCCTATAACGAAAAGGGCTACAAGAAGGTCGCGACCGTCGCGGAAGACTACTCCTTCCCCTACACGCAGGTGTTCGGCTTCATGGCCGAGTTCTGCAAGGCGGGCGGCACGGTGCCATCGAAGTCCTGGGTGCCGATCGGCAACAAGGACTATTCCTCGGTCATCGCCGCGATCCCGGACGATGTCGACGCCATCTATGTCGCGCTCGGCGGCGCCGATGGCGTGAACTTCCTGACGCAGTACCAGCAGGCCGGCGGCAGCGCGCCGCTGATCGGCGGCTCGATCACGGTCGACCAGACCGTTCTGACCTCGAAGGGCAAGATCCGCGACGTCTTGGTCGGCACGCCATCGGCCGGCCCGATCGCCGACACCAACGACACGCCGCAGTGGAAGGCTTTTGTCGATGCTTACAAGAAGCAGCCGAATGCTTTCCCGTCGCCCTCGCTGTTCGCCCACGCCTACTATCTCGACATGAAGGCCCTGCTGATGGCGCTCAATGACGTTGGCGGCGACGTCTCGGACGGCGGCAAGAAGCTGCAGGAGACGCTGGCGAAAGTTTCCTTCGACGGACCGACCGGCAAGGTCTCGCTCGACAAGAACCGCAACGCCATCGCCGACATGTACCTGACGGAAGTGTCCGAAGGCACCGACGGCAATCTTTACAACAAGCTGGTGAAGGTCGTGCCGCAGGTGAACCAGACGCTTGGCATGGCTGAAGACGAGTTTCTGAAGCTCGGCGTCGTCGGCCGCGACAACCCGTCCTGCCCGTAAGAACAGAAGCATAAGGCGACCGCCAGTGGCCGAGATTTCAGTTGCATCCCGCCTGCAAGGCTCCGGCGCTTACGCGCTGGAGCTGGACGGCATTGCACGCCATTTCGGTGCGCTGGTGGCGCTATCGGGCATCAATATGAGGATCGCGGCCGGCGAGCGGCGCGCGGTCCTCGGCTCCAACGGTGCCGGCAAGACGACGCTGTTCAATGCCATCACCGGCGACTTCCTGCCAACCGCTGGACGCATCCGCTTCTTCGGCGAGGACATCACCGACCTGCCGCCGCATGAGCGCATCCGACGCGGTCTGCGCCGGACCTACCAGATTTCGCAGCTCTTCAAGGGGCTGACGGTTCTCGACTCGATCTTCCTCGCCTGCCGGGGCGTCTCGCGGCGCCGCTTTTCGCTGCTTCGCCCCTCGATCAACGACGTGAACATGGTGCAGGCGGAATCGATCCTCAACGCCGTGCATCTCGAGAGCGACCGCGACGTGCTGGTGGCGACGCTTTCGCATGGCCAGCAGCGCCAGCTCGAAATCGCGCTGGCGCTTGCGGGCGCGCCGCGCTTCATCCTGTTCGACGAACCGGCCGCGGGGCTTTCACCAACTGAGCGGCGCGACCTCGTCGCCATCCTCAACGCGCTGCCCAAGCACATCGGCTACATCATCATCGAGCACGACCTTGATGTCGCGCTGCGCGTCTCGGAATATGTGTCGATGATGCACAATGGGCGGCTGTTCAAGGAGGGCACGCCGCAGGAGATCGAGGCCGACCCGGAAGTGCAGGAGATCTATCTCGGGGGCAAGCATGGCTGAGCGCGCCACTTCTTCGGGCAAGGCCGTCCTGCGTATCGACGACCTGCAGGTCTACTATGGCGAAAGTCACGCCATACAGGGCGTGTCGCTGACGCTTGAAAGCGGCGTGCTGTCGGTCGTCGGCCGAAACGGCATGGGCAAGACGACGCTCTGCAACACCATCGCCGGCTTGAAGCGCGCCCGCTCCGGTTCGATCCGCGTCAATGGCCGCGAGATCTCCTCGCTGGAGCCGCATGAGATCCACCGCCTCGGCGTCGGCTATGTGCCGCAGGGCCGGCGGGTATGGCCGAGCCTGACCGTGGACGAGCATCTGCGGCTCGCCGCCGGCAGCCGCCGCGATGCGAGCTGGACCGTTGAGCGCGTTTACCAGACTTTTCCGCGCCTTGCTGAACGCCGCAGCAATGGCGGCTCGCAGCTTTCCGGTGGCGAGCAGCAGATGCTGGCGATCTCCCGCGCGCTGCTGAGTGACCCCAAACTGCTCGTCATGGACGAGCCGACCGAGGGCCTTGCGCCGGTCATCGTCGAACAGGTCGAGCAGATGCTGATCACGCTCGCCCAGGAAGGTGAGATGGCGATCCTCGTCATCGAGCAGAATATCGGCGTGGCGACCGCGGTTTCCGACAGCGTTGCAATCATGGTCAACGGTCGCATCAACCGCATCATGGACGCCAAGGCGCTAGCCGCCGACCGCGACCTGCAGCAGCGGCTGCTGGGCGTCGGCCGGCATTCGGACGAGGAAACGGTTTCGCCTGCCGTGGCAGCGCAGGTTCAGGAGCAACTGGCCGAGGTCTACCGCATCGAGCGCGGCGGCGAAGACGGGCAGGGCGACCAGTCGGTGAACGGCGTCTACCGCCCCGTGACCAGCCTGCCCAACCGCTGGAACCTGCCGGTGACGGCCATGCGGCAGGCGGCGGTGGAGAAGGCCGCGCCGCAGGATGACCTGAAGAAGGTCTTCGCCATTCCCTTCTCCGAGCGCATCGGGCGAACCGTGCTGGTCGCCGGAACCTTCGATACCAAGGGCAAGGAGTTGCGCTTCATCGCCGACCGGCTGAAGTCGCTCGGTATTCCGGCCCGCACCGTCGATCTCTCCACTTCGGGCAAGCCGTCGAGCGTCGACGTGACGGCCATGCAGGTGGCGAGCATGCATCCCTATGGTGCCTCCGAGGTCATGTCGGGCGACCGCGGCAAGTCGGTCACGGCCATGGCCGAGGCCTTCGCCCGCTGGGTGGGGCGCGAGCCGCGCCTCGGCGGCATCATTTCCGCAGGCGGCTCGGGCGGCACGACGCTTGCGACAGCCGGCATGCGTGCGCTGCCGGTCGGCATCCCGAAGATCATGGTCTCGACCGTGGCGGCTGGCGACGTCGGCAAATATGTCGGCGGCGCCGACATCATGATGTTCCACTCCGTGGCCGACGTTCAGGGGCTGAACTCCATCACCGAGCAGGTGCTGGGCAATGCAGCGCACGCGATGGCCGGCATGGTGGCGCAGCTGCCCGATGCGCAGGCGTGGGAAGAAAAGCGCAAGCTGGCGCGTCCCGCGGTCGGCATCACCATGTTCGGCGTGACGACGCCTGCCGTGCAGGCCGTGACAAAACGGCTCGAAGCCGACTATGACTGCCTGGTCTTCCACGCCACCGGCACCGGCGGACGCGCCATGGAAAGCCTGGGCGACTCCCGGCTTCTCGCCGGCTTTCTCGATCTCACCACGACAGAAGTCGCCGACATGATCGTGGGCGGCGTGTTCCCGGCCGACCAGGACCGCTTCGGTGCCGCGATCCGCACCGGGCTGCCCTATATCGGCTCGGTCGGCGCACTCGACATGGTCAATTTCGGCTCGCGCGAAAGCGTTCCCGACAAGTTCAAAAGCCGCAAATTTGTGATCCACAATCCGAACGTGACGCTGATGCGCACGACGCGGGACGAGAACCGCGCTTTCGGCGAATGGATCGGCGCGCGGGTCAACCAAATGAGCGGGCCGGTGCGCTTCCTGCTGCCCGAGGGCGGGGTGTCGATGCTCGATGCGGCGGGCGGCGCGTTCCACGATCCCGAGGCCGACAACGCTTTGTTCGAGGCAATCGAGCGCACGGTGCGCCAGTCGCCGCAGCGCCGCATCCAGCGCGTGCGCGCCAACATCAACGACGCGGCCTTCGTGGACGCGGTCATAGAGGCATTCCAGTCGACGATGCCGAAGCTTCAGAGGAGAGCGTAATGCCGCGTTTCGAACGATCCGCGCTGGTCGAAAGATTCCAGGAGATGAAACGCCGCCGCGTGCCGATCGTCGGCGGTGGCGCCGGAACCGGGCTTTCGGCCAAATGCGAGGAGGCCGGCGGCATCGACCTCATCGTCATCTACAATTCCGGCCGCTACCGCATGGCCGGCCGCGGTTCGCTGTCGGGCCTGCTCGCCTATGGCAACGCCAATGAGGTGGTGATGGAGATGGCGCGCGAGATCCTGCCGGTGGTGCAGCGCACGCCGGTTCTGGCGGGCGTCAATGGGACCGATCCGTTCCTCATCCTCGACCACTTCCTTGACCAGGTGAAGGCGATAGGCTTTGCCGGCGTCCAGAATTTTCCCACTGTCGGCCTGATCGACGGCACCTTCCGTGCCAATCTCGAAGAGACCGGAATGTCCTACGGGCTGGAGATCGACATGATCCGCAAGGCTCGTGAGAAGGACCTTCTGACCACGCCTTACGTGTTCAACGCCGACGAAGCAAAAGCCATGGCCCAAGCGGGAGCGGACATTGTGGTGTGCCATTTCGGCCTGACCACCGGCGGCTCTATCGGGGCGGAAACCGCGCTGAAGCTGAAGGATTGCCCTGCGCTGGTCGACGAGTGGTCCGAGGCCGCGCTGAAGGTCAACAAGGACATCATCGTGCTGGTGCATGGCGGCCCAGTGGCCGAGCCGGAGGATGCCGAGTTCGTGCTTAAGAACACGGCCAACTGCCACGGCTTCTATGGCGCGTCGTCGATGGAGCGGCTGCCCACCGAGCGGGCGCTGACCGAGCAGACAAGAAAATTCAAGTCGGTCGCCTTCGGCTGACCGCAGACTATCCGGGGAGGACAGGGACATGGCCGCGCAGACGTTTGGCACTTTGCTACTGTGGCTCATCATTTTGGTCATCGCCGTGGTGGTGGCCGTCTACATTCTGAGATGGCTCTACCGGCGCTCGACCAAGGAAACGGCTTTCGTGCGCACCGGCTTCCTGGGTGAAAAGGTGGTGGTGAATGGCGGCGCCTTCGTCATTCCTGTGCTGCACGAGATCACCCCGGTGAACATGAACGTCATGCGCATCGAGGTGCGGCGCGAGAACCAGGCGGCGCTGATCACCAAGAACCGCATGCGAGTCGACCTGATCGCCGAGTTCTTCGTGCGCGTTGGGGCGAGCCGGGACCTCGTGGCGGCAGCCGCCCAGACGCTCGGCCGGCGTACCATGCAGGAGGGCGGCTTGCGGGAACTGCTGGAAGGCAAGTTCGCCGCCGCCATGCGTACGGTTGCGGCCCAGATGACGCTCGAGGAAATGCACGAGCTGCGGCGCGACTATGCTGCGAAGGTGCGCGAGCTGGCGGCTGAATCGCTCGCCGCCAACGGTCTTGAGCTCGAAAGCGTCGCCATCGTCGATCTCGACCAGACCAGCCTCGAATTCTTCGACCCGTCCAATGCCTTCGACGCCGAAGGCCTGACGCAGCTGACCGAGTCCATCGAGACCCGCCGCCGGATGCGCAACGAGATCGAGCAGCGCACGCTGGTCGATATCCGCAACCAGAACCTCGACACCCAGCGCAAGGTGCTGGAGATCGACCGCGAGACCGAATATGCGCGGCTGGAGCAGGAGCGCGAGGTGGAAATCCGCCGCGCCGCCCAACGCGCCGAGCTCGCCCGCGAGCGAGCGGTGCGCGACCAGGAGGCCGAGCAGGCGCAGCTTCTGGCGCGCGAGGCGGTGGAGAAGTCGCGCCTGGCGCAGGAGCGCAGCATCACCGAAGAGCGCATCCGCAGCGAGGAAGAGACCCAGCGCCGCGAGATCGCACGCCGGCGCGCGCTCGACGAGGCCGAGCTCAAGATGCGCGAGATGACCGAGCGCGAGCAGATCGCTCTGGAGCTTTCGCTCGAAACTGCCCGCATCGGGCGCGAGCGCGCCCAGAGCGAGATGGAGATCGAACGCCAGAAGGCGCTGGAACTGGTCGAGCTCGAACGCCAGATCGCGCTTGCCAAGAAAGCGCTCGACGTGACCAAAGCGGAAGCCGAGAAGCGGCGCGGCGAGATCGTCGCCAACCAGCAGACCGAAGCCGAACGGATCGGCCAGGAGCGCGCGCTAGACCAGATCAGGATCGAACGAGAACGGCATCTGGAAGCGCTGCAGATCGCCAAGCGCCAGGCCTTCGAGGAAGCAGAGATCGCGGCGGCCGAGGAGGTCGAGCGGGCACGCATCACCACCGAGCGTGGCGTCGAGGAAGCCAAGCTGGTCAAGGAGCGCGAGCTGCGCCAGCTGGCTGTCGACCGCGACCAGAAGGTGGAGATGGCGGAAATCCAGAAGGCCATCGACATCGCCAAGAAGACGCAGGAGCGTTCTTCCGCGATTGCCGCCGCCGAGTCCGTGCGCGCCAAAGCCATCCAGGCCGAGGAGCAGGCACTGACCGCTCGGGAGAAGGAAATCGCCGAGCGCCGCAAGGTGACCGACCTGATCGCCGCAGCACGCGAAGCCGAGCGCGAAGCGATGCGGGTGACGGCTGCTGCCGAAGCCGAGATGAAGGCCGCCAAGAGCCTTGCCGAGGCCCAGAAGATCGCCGCGAATGCGGCTGCGGAGGCCGAAAAAATCCAGGCTCTTGCCGCCGCCCAGCGCTACGAGGTCGATGCTGCGGGTCAGCGCCTGCTCAACGAGGCGGAAAACCTGCTCACCGACGAGGCGCGCGCCGGCCGCCTGCGCGGCAAGCTCCTGGAACGGCTCGAAGGCATCGTGCGCGAAAGCGTCAAGCCGATGGAGAAGATCGACGGCATCAAGATCCTGCATGTCGACGGCATCCATGGCGGTCCCGGCGGCGGCAACCGCAACGTCACCGACGAGGTGATCGACTCCGCGCTCCGCTATCGCGTGCAGGCGCCGATGATCGACAATCTCATGAAGGAGATCGGCATCGAGGGCGGGTCGCTCGGCCGCATGACCGATGTACTGCGCGACGCCAAGGACATTTCCAGCCTGACGCGCGACAAGAAGGGCAAGACCAAGAACGGCAAGGACGACAGCGACGACGATCGCGATCGTTGATGCGGCGCCAGGTGATCGGGGGATAATCCAATGCCGAAAGTCTATGTCTCCTCGGTGGTGAACGCGCCAGCGGCCGATGTCTGGCAGGTGGTGCGCAACTTCAACGGCCTGCCCGACTGGACGCCCTTCGTGGCCGAAAGCCGCATCGAGCAGAACGCCCAGCCCGACCAGATCGGCTGCATCCGAAACTTCACGCTGAAGGATGGCGGGCGGATCCGCGAGCGGCTTTTGGCGCTTTCGGACTACGATCTCTCGTGCACCTATTCGATCCTCGAAAGCCCGATGGGGGTTGAGAACTACGTCGCCAAGCTGGCGCTGACGCCGATCACCGACGGCAACGCCACCTTCTGCGAATGGGAGGCGGAGTTCGACTGTGCGCCGGAGCGGGAGGCCGCGCTGATCCAGCAGATCGGGACGGGTGTTTTTCAGGCGGCATTCACTGCGCTGAAGAAGCGGTTCGCGCGCTGAAGACCGCCAGATGGTTCAGGTCTGTCAGAGCACGATCATCGACGCGCCGATCGACGAGGTCTGGCGCGTGCTGCGCGATTTCAACGGGCATGACCGCTGGCATCCGGCGATTGCGTCGAGCGTCATCGAAAACGGCGAGCCCGTGGATGCGGTCGGCTCGGTGCGGCGCTTTCGTCTCGCGGACGGCGGCGAACTGCGTGAGCAACTGCTGTCGCTCTCCGACGAAGAATGCCGGCTGACCTATTGCCTGCTGGAATCGCCGCTGCCGCTGATGGGCTATGTTGCCTCGATCCGGCTGAAACCGGTGACCGATGGCAACCGAACCTTCTGGGAGTGGCGCTCCGAATTCCATCCGCCCGCCAACCGGCGCGATGAACTGGTCCGGCTGGTGACCGATGGCATCTACCGCGCTGGCTTTGCCGCCATCCGCAAGCTGCTGTCGGTAGGGCAGCGGCAGGTTCCGATCGTCGCAAGGGCAGTCGATGCACCGGCCGTCGCGCGTGCCATGCCGAAGCCGGTTGAGCCGGTCTCAGCGGCAGTCTCCGATCGCACGCGGGCCATCGTCGTGGCGAAGTACGGTGGGCCGGAGGTGCTGGAGTTCCGCGAGATCGGGCTGTCCGAGCCGGCTTACGGCGAGGTGCGTATCCGCCATACGGTGATCGGCGTGAACTTCATCGACGTCTATTGCCGCACCGGCTATTTCGACCTCCTCAGCCCGCCGGGCGTGCCCGGCATGGAGGCGGCCGGCGTCATCGAGGCCATTGGACCGGGGGTGTCGGGCGTTTCGGTGGGCGAGCGCGTGGCCTATGCCTGTCCGCCGGTCGGCGCCTATAGCGAGCGACGCAACATGTTGCCGGAATTGCTGGTGCGCCTGCCGGACGACATTTCCGACGAGATCGCTGCCGGCGCGCTGTTAAAAGGCGTCGCGGCGAGCTTCCTGCTGCATGATGTGCAACCCGTGCGGCCGGGCAGCGTCGTGCTCGTCCATGCAGCGGCCGGTGGCATTGGGCAGGTACTGGTGCAGTGGGCACGGCATCTGGGCGCGACCGTCATCGCCACCGTCTCCAACGACGATAAGGCGCGGCTGGTCGAGCGGCTCGGCGCCCATCATGTGATCGTCTACACGAGCGAGAATTTTGCCGACGCTGTGATGGAGATCACCGGCGGGCGCGGCGCTGATGTCGTCTATGACGCCGTCGGCAACGACACCTTCGCCGGCTCGCTCGCAGCACTTGGCGTGCGCGGCCATCTCGTCAGCTTCGGCCAGGCATCGGGTCCGGTCGGCAATTGGGACATCGGCCGCTTCTCGTCGAAGTCGATCACCGTGTCGCGTCCCAACTACGGGCATTTCACCGATACGCAGGAGAAGCTTGCGCCGCATGTGAACCGCTTCTTCTCGGCACTGCGGCAAGGCATCGTGCGGATCGAACCACCGCGACGCTATCCGCTCGCCCAGGCAGCGGATGCCCATCGCGATCTTGAATCCCGTCGCAGCACGGGTTCACTCGTCCTGACCGTTTGATCTCGGGACCCTTGTCCAGCGGAGTCTTGCCAAAGCGTCCGCGGATCCAAAGCGCTTTGGATTAGCTGTTGATTGATTTTGCATTGCACAAATGCTTGACGAAGGACGGTTTAAGGATTACCACTGACGAAAATAGAAAATCGTCAGTCGTAAATCGAGCGCCTGAAATGAACGAAATCGCTGAAAGCCAGATGGACTCCGCCCGGCAGGAAAATGTCGAGCGCATCCTTGATGCTGCCGAGCGCCTGTTCCGGCACTATGGCTACGCCAAGACCAACGTGGCCGACATCGCGCGTGATCTCGGAATGTCTCCCGCCAACATCTACCGCTTCTTCGCCTCGAAGGTGGAAATCCATCAGGCGATCTGCGGGCGCATGCTTGGCCAGTTCTACCAGATGGCGCTCGACATCTCGAAGCAGCCGATCAGCGCGGAGGACCGCATCCGCCTTTTCGTGAGCGAGCAGCATCGCCTGACCCTCGAAACCATGCTCGACCAGGAGAAGGTGCACGAGATGGTCGTCGTGGCCATCGAGCGCGACTGGCACGTCATCGAAAAGCACATCGACCGCCTCCACGAACTGGTCGCCGAGATGATCAAGGACGGCATCGAGGCGGGCGAGTTCAGGGAACAGGACCCCGCGGTGGCCGCACGCTGCATAGGAGCGGCCACGGCCTCGCTTTGCCACCCGCAGATGGTGGCCCAGTGTCTCGCGAAGGAAAATCGCGCGACATCCGACGAACTGATCGAATTCGTGATCAGGGCACTGAAGAAATAGAACCGGCCCGCGGGGCCGCCATTCGATAGCCGAACACAGTCAGGAGTGCGAACGATGTATTCGTTCAAGACCTTCAATGCGAAGGTGCGTCCCTTTGCGCGCATAGCTTCAGTCGTCCTCATCGGTGCTGCCGTTGCGGCCTGTTCCGAGGCCAAGACCGAATCCGCCACCGAGCTCGTGCGGCCGGTCAAGGTCGTCGAGATCGCCAGGACGGGCGAGACGCGGGAGCTCGAATATTCGGGCGCGGTGAGAGCGCGAACGGAGATGAACCTCGGCTTCCGCGTCGCCGGCAAGATCACCGAGCGCATCGTCAATATCGGCGACAAGGTGAAGCCCGGCGATGTTCTGGCGCGCATCGACCCCACCGACTACCAGCTTGGGGTGACCTCGGCCGAAGCCAATCTCGAAGCGGCCCAGAAGCAGGTCGAGACGGCAAGCCTGGCCAACAAGCGCGCCGAGCAGCTGTTTGCCAAGCAGTTCGCCTCCGAGGCGCAACGCGACCAGGCCGCACTTGCCTACAAGCAGGCGGTGTCGCAGCGCGATGCCGCAATCTCCAGCCTGCAGCAGGCGCAGAACCAGGTCGGCTACACGGAGCTGCGCTCAGACCGCAAGGGCATCGTCACCGCCATCAATGCCGACACCGGTCAGGTCGTCGGCGCCGGCACGCCGGTGGCGGCGGTTGCCGTGGATGGCGACAAGGAAGTGCAGATCGCCGTGCCGGAACTGGAAATCGCCCAGTTCCAGCCGGGCAAGCAGGTGAAGGTGAGCTTCTGGTCGCATGACGGGCTGTTGCTCGACGGCAAGGTGCGGGAAGTGGCCGGCAGCGCCGACCAGCAGTCGCGCACATTTTCCGTTCGCGTCAGCCTGCCCGAGGACAAGCGCGTGCTGCTTGGCATGACCGCGCGGATCGAGGCTGCCGTCGCCGGCGGCCAGAGCTTCGTATTGGTTCCGCTCAGCGCGCTGGCCATGCAGGATGGCAAGCAGATCGTCTGGGTGGTCAATCAGGACCAGTCCACCGTCCATGCGCGCGACATCAAGGTCGCGGGCTTCGTCGACGATGGCGTGCAGATCGCCGAAGGGCTGCAGCCCGGCGATCTCGTGGTGGCCGCCGGAACGCAGTTCATGACCGAGAACCTGAAGGTCAAGCTGCCGGACGCCGAGCAGCGCTCGGCCGCGAGCGAAACGGACAAGGTCGTTCGCTAAACACCCAAAGCCCTCCGAAAAAAGCGCGGAACCACGGCCATGGATAGCTCCAGCCCGGACAAAAAGCCTTTCAACCTGTCGCGCTGGGCGATCGGGCATCCGAGCATTGCCCGCTTCCTGTTTGCGCTGATCCTCATCACCGGCGTGCTCGGCCTGATGCGCATGGGCCAGCGCGAGGACCCCGAATTCACCTTCCGCGTGATGGTCGTGCAGGCCGTGTGGCCCGGCGCCTCCATCCAGGAGATGCAGGACCAGGTCGTCAACAAGATCGAGCGCAAGCTCCAGGAAACGCCGCATCTCGACTGGGTGAAGTCCTATACGCGGGCGGGCAGCGCCATCATCACCGTGCAGGTGAAGGGCGACACCAACGCCGCCGACGTGAAGGACGCCTTCTACCAGGTGCGCAAGAAGGTCGGCGACATATCGAACGAGCTGCCGCAGGGCCTGTACGGTCCCTATTTCAACGACGAGTTCGGCGACACCTTCATCACGCTGCATTCGATCAGCGGCGACGGCTACAGCTATCCCGAGCTGAAGAAGTTCGCGATCCAGGCGCGCGACATGCTCTTGGCGACGCCGGGCGTCGAAAAGGCCGTCATCATCGGCGACCAGCCGCAGCGCATCTATATCGACGTCTCGTCAAAGGTGCTGGCCGAGCGCGGCCTGACGCTGAACGACCTGCGCAATGCGATTGCCGGCCAGAACAATGTCGACCCGGCAGGCTCGGTCGACACCGGTACGCATTCGGTACGTATTTCGGTGGAGGGCGACGTCAACCGCGCCGACGACATCCGTGAACTGCGCCTGCGCGCCGGCAACCAGGTGACGCGGCTGGGCGACATCGCAACCGTTACGTCGGGCCTGGAAGATCCCTTCTCGCGAAAGTACCGCTACAACGGCCATGACAGCGTCCAGATCGGCGTGGTGATGGCCAAGGGCTTCAAGGTTACCGACGTCGGCAAGGATGTGGAGGCGACCTACGAGCGCTTCAGCTCATCGCTGCCCTATGGCGTTTCCGTCGACCAGATCTCCAACCAACCCGAAGTGGTGACAGACGCCATCGGCGAGTTCATGCGCGCGCTGATCGAGGCCCTGCTGATCGTGCTGGTGGTTTCGTTCCTGTCGATCGGCTGGCGCTCGGGCCTGGTCATCGCCATCGCCATTCCGCTGGTGCTCGCCGCCACTTTCGCCATCATGTACGAGCTCGGCATCGACCTGCAGCGCATTTCGCTCGGGGCGCTGATCATCGCGCTCGGGCTTCTGGTCGACGATGCCATGATCGTCGTCGAGCTGATGGAGCGAAAGCTGGAGGAGGGCCTGGTGAAGGTGGATGCGGCAAGCTTCGCCTACACCTCGACCGCCTTCCCGATGCTGACCGGCACGCTGATCACCACCGCCGGCTTCATTCCCGTGGGCTTTGCCGCCTCGACGGCGGGCGAATATGTGCGCTCGCTGTTCTATGTCGTCGGCATCGCGCTGATCACGTCCTGGTTCGTGGCGGTCTATTTCACGCCGTGGCTCGGCAACATGATCCTCAGGCAGAGGCAGCATGCCGGCAGCCATCACGACGTGTTCGACACGCGGTTCTACCGCCGTCTGCGCGCGACCGTGGGCTGGGCCGTGCGGCACAGGATCATGGTGCTTGCCATGACGCTGGCGGCTTTCTTCGGCAGCCTCTACGCCTTCCAGTTCATCCCGCAGAACTTCTTCCCGCAGTCGTCGCGGCCGGAAATCCTGGTCGATCTCTGGTTGCCTGAGGGAACCAGCATCAAGGAAGTCGAGAAGCAGGCCGAGGCGCTGGAAGCGCGAATTATGGACGATCCGGACAAGCGCTTCATCGCCACCTATATCGGCGAGGGCGCGCCGCGCTTCTTCCTGCCGCTCGACCAGCAGCTGCGCAATCCCAACTTCGCCCAGCTGCTGGTGATGGCCAATGACGAGCCGGCCCGCGAGCGCCTGATCGCCAAGATGCGCAAGATCCTGGCCGATGATTTCCCCTCGATCCGCGCCAAGGTGGACCGCCTGTTCCTTGGGCCGCCGACCGGCTGGCCGGTGCAGCTGCGCGTGATGGGGCCGGACCGCGCCGAGGTGCGCCGCATCGCCGATCAGGTGAAGGCCAAGTTCGCCGAGGACCCGCGGCTCGGCGCGATCCATGACGACTGGCTGGAACAGGTGCCGGCGATGAAGCTGGTGGTGGACCAGGACCGGGCGCGCGCGCTGGGCGTTTCCTCGCAGCGCATTCGCCAGATGCTGCAGGCCACCATGTCGGGCGCGCCGCTGGACGATTTCCGCGATGGCGAAGAGACGGTGTCGATCGTGGCCCGCGAGCCGGAGGCCAACCGGCACCTGCTGTCGGCGGTCAACTCGGTCTACATTCCGACCGACTTCGGCGGCTTCGTGCCGCTGTCGCAGGTGGCCAAGGTGGTGCCCGTCATGGAGCAGGGCATCGAATGGCGCCGCGACCGTCTGCCGACCATCACGGTCCGCGCGACGCTGCCCGACGGGGTGCAGTCGAACGACGTGACCGCCAAGCTCTTCAGCGATCTCAAGCCGCTGCGCGACAGCCTCGGCGCCGGCTACAAGATCGAGGTGCAGGGCGGCGCCGAGGACAGCGCCCAGAGCCAGGATTCAATCGCCGCCAAGGTGCCGATCATGCTGGTGGTGATCGTGGTGCTGCTGATGGTGCAACTGCAGCACTTCGGCAAGGCGATGCTGGTGCTGGCCACCGGTCCGCTCGGCATCATCGGTGCTGCGACCGCACTCCTGATCAGCGGCGCACCCTTCGGCTTCGTCGCGATCCTAGGTGTGATTGCGCTGCTCGGCATCATCATCCGCAACTCGATCATTTTGATCGACCAGATCGACCAGGACATCGCGGCGGGGATGGAACGCTCGGAAGCGATCATCGGAGCTGCGGTGCGCCGCTTCCGGCCGATCATGCTGACTGCGCTTACGGCGGTCCTGGCGCTGATCCCGATCTCGCGCGGCGTGTTCTGGGGTCCGCTGGCCTACTCCATGATGGGCGGCATCCTGGTCGCCACGGTGCTGACGATCCTGGTGCTGCCGGCCGGCTATGCGCTGTTCTTCGGCAGGGAAAAGAGGAAGCCGGCAGAGCCGCAGGAAGAGACCCGCGACAGCGTTGCCGAAATCGTCCAGCGGCCCGCACTGGCGGCGGAATAGGCGGACCACGCCGTCCGCGTGCAGCTAAGATCGCAAGCCGAGGCTGTTTTCTCAGCCTCGGCTTGCGGCTTTTGGAGCATCAAGCCAGCTTGCCGATCATGCCCTTGACGAACCAGTTCATGCCGCGGATGTCGGCATCGGGCAGGACCGCGCCGGCCAGAACCTTGACGTTGCCGTCCTGGTCCTTCAGCTCGCCGGAATAGGGATGGAGCTTGCCGGAGCCGATGTCGACTTCGAGCTGCTTGAGCTTGGCTTGAATATCGGCCGGGATGGCTGCGTTGTACGGCGCCATCTTGACCACGCCGCCGCCCAGGCCGTCCCAATGAACCTCCGGCTTCCAATTGCCGTCCACGACGCCCTTGACCGCGCGCAGATAATCGCTCGACCAGTCGAGCATGAAGGCGGTGAGATGATGTTTGGGGGCAAAGCTTGTCAGATCGCTGGCATAGCCGATCGAATAGGCGCCCTGCTCGCCGGCAACCTGAACGCTGGCGCCGGTGTCGGTCATCGCGCAGATGACATCGCAGCCCTGCGAAATGAGCACCTTGGCCGCCTCCTTTTCCTTGCCCGGGTCGAACCACGAGTTGAGGAAGATGGCATTGCAGGTGATGGCAGGATCGACGCTCTGCGCGCCAAGCAGAAGCGCATTGGCCGGGCCAACCACGTCGGGGATCGGGAAGCTGCCAACAAAGCCGATCTTCTTCGACTTCGACATATGGCCCGATGCGGCACCTGCCACGAAGGCGCCTTCGTAATATTTCGCCTCGAACGTTCCAATATTGGCGGTGTGGACGATGCCCGAGCAGTGTTCGAACGCCACGTTGGGAAAGCGCGGCGCCACTTTCTGCATCGGCGTGCCGAGCGAGAAGCTGGTTCCGAAGATGAGCTTGTTGCCCGAGGAGGCAAGCTCGCGGAACACGCGCTCGGCGTCCTGCGGGAGGAAAATGCTGTCGAGCACGGTGACGGAGACCTTGTCGCCCATCTCGGCCTTCACCGCATCCAGGGCGAGGGCATGCTGCTTGCTCCAGCCGATCTCGGCGGCCGGCGAGGCGTTGACGACGCCGATCTTCAACACCTCGCCCGCTTGCGCCTTGCTGAGGGCCGGAAAAGTCATGGCGGCGCCAAGGGCACCGCCATATTTGAGAAAGTCGCGTCTGCTAGTCTTTTTCATTGTTCCCTCTGCTCGCTGACCTGAATCTGGCAGATTTATTGCTTTTGAATTCGATGCCTCGAGTGCAAGCCGCTCAAGCATTTGGTTCGGTGTCGAGCGTCCGCGACTAAAGACTATGCGGCAAGGTTTTGGCGCCCGGAATGTCGGCCCCAATTCAAAACATATCCAGAATTAAGAACGGCGGCCGAGCGTCCCTTGAAACGGGACTGCAGCCGGGTAGGATCGCGTTGCAGCCACGCGGAGCCGGCCATGCATGCGATCGTCGACGCCCAGCACGGTTTTGCCTTCGGCGAGGCCAGCTACCAGTCCGGCGGGATGTTCGGACCGCTCACCAAAAGCTATGTGTGTCTGGTCATGGTGCACGAGGGTGCAGCCCGGATCACCTGCGACGACACGGTCATCAGGCTCGAGGCAGGGCAATGCGGCATCTTCCGCAACGAGCGCTTCTACCTGGCGGAGTATGAACGGGGCCGGCGCGACCGGGTGTCATGGTGCGAGGCGTCGCCCGCGATCTTGCCGGAGTCGGTCGCCTTGCGCCTGCGCGACCTGCCGACGCGGATCGCGATTTCGGAGCGCATCGCGGCGCTGCAGCGGTTCGGCCTTGAGTTGGGAACGGGGTCTGGCACCAGCCTCAACATGCTGCGCAACGCCCTGGGGCAGTCGCTGTTCATGGCCTTCTTCCACGAAGCGCACATGCTGGAAGCGGGGCTCGACGTGCCGCGTCCGGTCTTGCTCGCAAAGCAGCACATCGACGAGAATTTCCAGCTGCCGATCAGCGTCGGCAGTCTGGCTCATGCGATCGCCATGACCCCGCAGCATCTGATCGTGCTGTTTCGCAGATATGTCGGCGAGACGCCGATCCGCTACCTTTGGCAGAAGCGGGCCGAGCATGGGCACTTTCTGCTCCTGCACACCGGCCTGACCATATCCGACATCGCCTATCGCTGCGGCTACAAGAACCCGTTCCATTTCTCGCGCCAGATCAAGCTGCATTTCGGCAAGTCGCCGAGGGAAGTCCGCCTGAACCGAGGCTTTCGCATGCCGGCGGACAAGGTCGAGAACGCCGTCGACACCGTCTATCAGGCGGAGCCCGAGATGTGGGGGGCGAGATCGGCCGGTCTGGTGTTGCCGTCAGCCAGCTGCAGGGATGACGCCGTAGGTCACGCCCTTTTGGCTCCAGACCTGGACCAAACCGCAACCGTGGTGCCGAGAAGCATATCCGGGATTCAATAGGCAGAATTCAGCGGGAAATCGCGTTGAGCAGCACGCGGTTCTGGCGCCGAAGTGCTGCGCGCAAGCCGCTTATGGTTGCCGGGTCGTTCTTCACGAAATCGATGAACATCATGTTCACGTTGTTGAATATGAGCTCGCCGACCGAGCGGCCGTCGATCTCCCGGGCGATGAGTTTCAGTTCCTGCAGGCGCTCGATGAGCGCGCAGACCTGGTCGATCAGCGCATGGTCGAGCGCGGTGTAGGTGCGGCCGAAGGGGCTTTCGGGCTGCTGGGTCGAAATCGCCATCGCCTGCCGCCACATCTCCTTGCTGAGATAGATCAGCGAATGCTCGATATAGATGCCGACCAGCGTGTCGACCGCGTCATGCACATCGGCGGGCGGGTTGGCGACGACGCCGTGGCCGGCATGGAGGACCTCGTTGACCTCCATCGAAACGATGGCGACCAGTATGTCGCCCTTGTTCTTGTAGTAGTTGTAGATCGTGCCGACCGAAACCTCGGCCTGCGCGGCGATCGTCTCGATCTTGGCGCGCTCATATCCGGCTTCGCGAAACAGCTCCGCCGCCGCCTCGAGAATGCGACGGTGCCGGTCTGCCCTGTGCTTGGCCCTCAATCCGCTCATATATTCACCTGACCCGCAGGCCCACTCTGGCACGAATTCAGAATTGACTCAATTTTGGAATTGCTTCAATTTTCTTGCAACAAGCCATGAAGGCAGGAAGGAACACTCTAAATGACCAACAATCTGCGATCTGCATTGAAGCGTGGCATGCGCGTTGCTGCAGCCGCATCAACCCTCGCAATGCTGGCCGGGACCAGCCCCCTGTCTGCGCAGGAATTGAACGCGCTGATCTGGTGCGACCATGCCGATCCCGCTCTTCTGCAACCTTTCGAAGAAGCTAACGGGGTCAAGGTCAACGTCAAGGAGTTTGAAGGCACCGGCGCCGGCTTTGCCATCGTCGACCAGTCCCAGCCGGGCGACTGGGACGTGATGGTGATCGATTCCATCGACGTGCCGCGCGGTGTGGAGAAGGGGCTGTTCGAGCCGCTGCCGGAAGACAAGCTGCCCTTCGCCGACCTGTTCCCTGAAGTGAAGATGGACAACAAGACCGTTGTCAACGGCAAGCGCTACGCGATTACGGAAAAGTTCGGCTACAACACGATCAGCTTCAACAAGACCAAGGTCGACCCGGCCGACATGGATACGCTGTCCTCGCTGACGGGCGACAAGTACAAGGGCCGCCTCGCGATCTACGATTACTATCTCCCCGTGATCGGGATGGCCGCCCTTGCGATCGGCAAGAAGACCGCGGACCTCACCGAGGCCGACCTGCCGGCGATCAAGGAAGAGCTGCTCAAGATGAAGGCCAACGCCAAGCTCGTGGGCGAGGTGACGGCCAGCCAGACCGCTCTCGCGACCGGCGAGGTCGATATTCTGGTCGGCGGCGGCGAGTGGGTGACGGCGGGTCTCGCCAAGGAAAACCCCGCACTCGACTTTTCCATTCCGAAGGAAGGCGGCGTCCTGTGGAGCCAGTCGCTGGCCATGTTCAAGGATTCCAAGAACAAGGATCTCGCGCTGAAGTTCATCCAGTATGTGCTGAGCCCGGAAGGGCAGGCGCGGCTGGCCACCTCCTCCTGCTATTGGGGCATGCCGTCCAACAAGAAGGCGGCTTTGACCGACAACGAGAAGAAGACGCTGCGCTTCGACGAGCAGCCGGCCTTCCTGGCGCGCGCCCAGGCCTATCCCGCGCCGAACGCCGATCTCGACAAGAAGATGCAGGACATGTGGACCGAAATGCTGCAGGCGCAATAAGCCGGCGGCCATCGTGAGCACAAAGCCTGCTTCGGAAAGAGCAACGCCCTGGGCGCTGGTTACGCCGGCGCTCCTGTGGACGCTTTGCTTCTTCGTCCTGCCCTTCGCGGCCATGGCGCTGACGAGCGTGACGGCCAAGGATGGCAGCTTCACGCTCTCCAACTATGCGCAGTTCTTCGAGAACCCCTCCTACTGGCGGGCGATGGTGAATTCTCTGCAGGTCACCGCGATCGTCACCGTGGTTTCAGTGCTGCTCGCCTATCCGCTGGCTTGGATTCTGGCAGAGCAGGTGCCCGAGCGCTTCCAGCGGCTGGCGCTGATGCTGGCCGTGCTGCCGTTCTGGACCTCCTATGTGGTGCGCTCCTACAGCTGGCTTCTGGTGTTGGCGCAAAACGGGGTAGTGAACCGGGTGCTCACCGGGTCCGGCCTGTTTGCCGATCCGGTCCAGCTCGCCAATACGCGGCTCGCCACGGTGATCGGCTTCGTGCATTTCTTCGTCATGCTGCTGACGCTGACGATCTTCGCCAATCTCAAGCAGCTCAGCCCGAGCTACCGCAAGGCCGCAGCCGATCTCGGCGCGGGACCGGTCCGCACCTTCATCCATGTCATCCTGCCGCTGACCCTGCCGGGCATCGTGGTGGGGGCGTTCCTTACCTTCGTGCTGGCGATCGGCGACTACATCACGCCGCAGATCCTGGGCGGCAACAACGAGCTTTTGATGCCGCAGCTCATCATGATGCAGATCGGCCGGCGCGGCGATTTCCCGCTCGCCTCGGCGCTGGCGATCATACTGATGGCGGTCGTGACGGTGGCTTACCTCGCCTCGGCGCGCTGGCTGAAGATCGAGCGGGCCTGACGATGCGGGCATTCGCAAAAATCCTGGCAACGGTCTACGCGCTGTTGCTCTACGGCTTCATCTTCCTGCCCGTCGTGGTGCTGGTGCTGTTTTCGCTGCAGGCGACGCAGTTCCCGATCCCACCCTTCACTGGGCCTTCGACGCGCTGGTATGCGGCGGTGCTGGCGGATACGCGGCTCACCACCGGCCTCCTGCACTCCATTCTGGTCGCCGTTGGATCGTCGCTGGTGGCGGTCACGCTCGGCTTTCTGAGTGCCTGGGGCTTTGCGCGCTTTTACCTGCCGGGCTCGGCCTTCTTGCGCGGGCTGATCACCCTGCCGCTGACGGTGAGCTACCTGATCATCGGCATGGGCCTGCTGGTGCTGTTCAACAGGGTGGGCATTCCCAAGTCGCTCGCGGCCGCGGGCATCGGCCATGTCGTGGTCAACCTGCCGCTCTGCTTTGCCATCATCTACAGCCAGATGGGCGATCACCAGATCAATATCGAACGGGCCGCGCGCGATCTCGGCGCTTCCGAGTGGAAGGTGCTGCTTCTGGTCACCGTGCCGGTCATGGCGCCGGCGATCTTCGCCAGCTTCTTCCTGTCGATGACCTTCTCCTGGGACGAGTTCGTGATTTCCTTCCTCCTGACCCGTTTCGAAACCACGCTTCCCGTAGAGATCTGGAATCTCCTGCGTTCCGGCCTCAACCCCAAGACCAATGCGGTCGGCTCGCTCGTCTTCGGTGTTTCGATCGTGCTCGTCGTGGCGTTCGAACTTTTGCTCTTCCGCAGGAAACAGTCATGAACGCGCCCCTGGTCGATGTCCGCAACGTCTCGCATCGCTTCGGGCAGGCAAGCGTGCTGCACAATGTTTCGCTGCGCATCGAGGCCGGCAGCTACACGGTGTTGCTCGGCCCGTCGGGCTCGGGGAAGACCACGCTGCTCTCCATCCTCGGCGGCTTCGTCGTTCCGACCGAGGGCAATGTCTTCATCCGCGGCGAGGATTGCACTGCAGTGCCACCAGCGAAGCGGCCGACCACGACCGTTTTTCAGGACTATGCGCTCTTTCCGCATATGAGCATCGGCAAGAACGTCGCCTTCGGCCTCAGGATGCGCGGCGTGGACGGGGCGACCCGGGCCCAACGCGCCCGCTCGGCGCTGAAGCTCGTCGGCCTCGCTGACGCCTTCGACCGCAGGCCGCACCAGCTTTCGGGCGGCCAGCGCCAGCGCGTTGCGCTAGCGCGTGCGCTGGTGGTGGAGCCGGCGGTGCTGCTGCTCGACGAGCCGCTCGGCGCGCTCGACCTGAAACTCAGGCGGCAGATGCAGGACGAGCTGAAGGCGCTGCAAAAGAGCGTGGGCACAGCCTTCGTCCATGTTACGCACGATCAGGAAGAGGCCATGGCGCTCGCCGATCATTGCGTGGTGATGAACGATGGCCGCATCGAGGACGAAGGGGCGCCCGAGCGCGTCTATTCGCAGCCGGCGACGCGTTTTTCTGCGACTTTCATGGGCGAAAGCACGGTGATTTCCGGCACGGTCGCAGGCTCTCGTTCCGGCATTATCACTCTCCGCACACCGGTCGGGGATATTAGCCTGCCGGGCGAGGCGACACCCGGCTCTACCTTTTCGCTCGCTGTCCGGCCGGAGCATCTGCTGCTCGGCGAGCCGGCGGGAAGTTTGGGCCTGGGCGAGGCAGTCGTCGGTGACGTCGTCTTCCAAGGCAGTTTCCGCCGCGTGCTTGCAACCTCGAAACGCGATCCCGGCATCGCCTTCCTGGCCAGGCTGGCGACGGGCTCTCCGGTGGCGTCGGGCGATACGGTTGCTGTATCCTGCCGGCCCGAACACATCATTCGCCTCAAGGATTGATCCATGGCCGAGATCGCAACGGTCGGCGCGGAAGAATGGTATGAGACGATCCGCATGGGGGACGGCGTCACGCTGATCCATGAGCCCTGGATAAAACCCTTCTTCCGCTGCAACATCTGGCATGTGCGCGGGCGCGACCGCGATCTTCTTTTCGACAGTGGGCTCGGTCATTTCAGCCTGCGCGATCATGTTTCGCTGGTCAGCGAGCACAAGCTGGTTTGCGTGGCGAGCCACACACATTTCGACCATATCGGCTGCCACCATGAATTTCCCGAGCGCTGCGTGCATCGCGCCGAGGCGAAAATCCTCGCCGATCCGAGAAACGAATGGACGCTCGCCGACCGCTACGCGACCGACGAGATGTTCGACCGCATGCCGGAAGGCTGGGACGCCTCGCGCTACGCCATTTTGCCGGCGCCGGCGGGCCGCGTTTTGGAACATGGCGATGTCGTCGATCTCGGCGACCGGGCCTTCGAGGTGATCCATACGCCGGGCCATTCGCCGGGTGGCATCGCGCTGTTCGAGAAGAAGACCGGCATCCTGTTGTCCGGCGACATCGTCTATGACGGCCCGCTGATCGACGACGCCTATCACTCGCTGGTGGACGACTATGTCGCGACGCTGGAGCGCATGCACGGGCTTCCCGTGTCGGTCGTCCATGGGGGGCATTTCCCGAGCTTCGGCGCCACGCGCTACCGCCAGCTCATCGACGAATATCTCGCCTCGAAGCGCAAGCCCGGCTGCCATCTGGCCGGCTGATCCGGCTCGGTTGCGTTGGCGGGTGAGCGCTGCGGAGGCGGATGCCCAACCCCTAGCGCAGCTCACCCATAGGCGCGGGAGCTGACAGAAACCGTGCGCTTTCGGGTCCTGTCCCACAGCCGCCACAGCAGCGGCAGGGCAATGAGGCTCATGGCGATCGGCCTGAACCACAGGTCCAGGAATTCCAGGACATGCCGCTCCACGCCGCTGAAGCCGCAAAGGAAAATCGCGGCCGACAGGACCACGCGCAGCGCGCCGCTCTGCTCTTCCCGCCACAGATAGGCAATCGTGATTGCGGCCGGCACCGCCAGCATGACATAGGTGTTGGTCTCGACGCGGGGGTTGAGCACGGTCATGTAGAACGCGCCAGCCAGGAAGATTGCCAGCGCGGCGAGGCTTTTCTCGGCCTGGCGGTCGAACCAGATGACGGCCGCCAATGTCAGCGCGGCGGCCACGATGCGCAACACCGTAGCGGTGGATTCGGCGAGGGGCATGCCAATGGCCGTGAACGGGGCCGTAAAGTCGGCCGTGCGGAACGGCCCCGACTTGTCCACGCCCATGGATGTCAGCATACGGATGAATTCGTGATGCTGGGCGTTGACGTAGTCGACGGGCGCGAAGGCGTAGGGAATCGCAAACACGAACAGCAGCGACAATATCAGCACCGGGATCAGCCGGGGACGCAAGGCGCCGCACAACAGGATCATGACGATCGCCGTGGGCTTGGCGATTATCGCGACCGATGCCCACAGAAACGCTTCGGCGCGGCGGCCTTCCAGCGTCGCAAATGTCAGCAGCCAGCAGGCGCCGGTCAGTAGAACGGTCGCCTGGCCGTTGCGCATTGCGCCGAGCGACAAAGGCAAGGCCAGGAACAGGCCGTAGGACAGCAGCCAGATCCTGTTCGGTCCCTCGATCTTGCGCACCTGCTTGACGGCAGCAGCGGTCAGCACGGCGAAGCCGAGAAGCCGCCACAGGAAGTCGCCGAAGACCGGCCCAAGCTCCATGAAGGGCGTGTAGAGCACGGCGAAGGCTGGCGCATAGAGAAAGCCCATCGACTGCTCGACATTGTAGAGCGGTTGATGGGCGAAGAAGGTGTCCACGCTACGTCGGTAGACAGGTACCACGGCGCGTGACTGGGTCACGGCCGCCTGAATCGCAGCGACCGAAAAACCCAAAGCCCAAAGACCGACACCCAAACGGTCGTATAGCTGTCTGAAAGTCGGCATGTCACACCCTACGACGAGCTTACTTCGGCCCCTGACTCGCGCGCGGCATATCACGAAGGACGCGCCATGGCATAGAGGCGGCGCCTCGGCTTTTGGCGCCGGTCGACGAGGCCGGGTCACAAGCCGGATGAAAAAGGCAATCATTGGGCAGCGCGGGTCGCGTCGGTCCGGACGTGCTCCCGCGCTCTTCCTAAATGTCGGCAATCTTCGGTGGGGTGAGCACCCTCGGCATCAGCTTTGGATCGCCCTTGTGGCTGCCGATCGGAAGGCGTGCGGTGCAACTCTCCTCAACTCGCGACGAATGTAATCGCTGTCGTTCGCCCGACCGACCTGGAATTGGCCAATCAGTTCCGACAGTTGCTCGGTCTCCTGCGACAGCGAATGCGTCGCCGCCGTCGATTCCTCGACCATCGCCGCATTCTGCTGGGTGGCCTGATCCATGTGGTTGATCGCGCTGTTGACCTGCTCGAGCCCGGTCGCCTGCTCCTGCGCCCCGACGGCTATCTGGGTGACGACATTGTTGATGTCGGTTACCTGCTCCAGGATCCGTTCGAGCGACTTGCCCGTTTCCATCACCAGCTTGACCCCGCCTTCCACCCTGGTGGTGGAAGCCGAAATCAGCTCCTTGATCTCCCTGGCCGCTTCCGCCGAACGCTGGGCCAGGGCTCGCACCTCCGAAGCCACGACCGCAAAGCCGCGGCCCGCGTCGCCGGCCCGCGCGGCCTCGACGCCAGCGTTTAGCGCGAGAAGATTGGTCTGGAAGGCGATTTCGTCGATGACCCCGATGATCTGGTTGATCTGTCGGGCCGACTTCATGATCTCGTCCATGGCTTCGACGGCCTGGCGCACGATAAGGGCGCTCTGCTTGGCGTCCTGATCTGCGGCAATCACGACTTCGCGTGCATGCGCCGCCCCTTCCGCCGACGTCTTGACCGTTGCCGTGATCTGATCGAGGGCAGCGGCCGTCTCTTCGAGGCTCGCAGCCTGCTGCTCGGTCCGGTGTGACAGGTTTTTGGCTGCCGTCGCCATTTCCTGGGTTCCCGACTGGATGGCATTTGTCCGGCTGGAGACGCTTTGCATGGCTGCCTCGAGCTGCTCGATCGCCGCGTTGAAGTCGCCTTGCAGCTGGTGATAGGCCTCGGGCATCTCCGCTTCGATCCGATAGGTCAGGTCCTTGTCCGCAAGCTTGGCCAGGCCGACGCCGATCGAGTTGGCCACGATCGTCCGCTCCTGCCTGATTCCCTCCTGTCCCGCCTCCTCTGCCTTGCGGCGTTGCTCGTCCAAGGTTTCGAGATAGACGGAAATGGCCAGGTCCATGTCCAGCATGGCTGCCTTGACCAGGCACGACAACGATTCCGCCACGCTTTCGGAGCGCGACCTGTTCATCTGCAACAGGCTGGGCCACTGCTCTTTCACGATTGCGTGGATCAGTTGCTCGATCACCAGCGCGTAGCCGCCAATATACCATCTGGGCTCGAGGCCAATTCGCGCATGGGTCTGCCCGATCTTGAGGACTGCATCCACGTAGGCGTCATCGTAGGTGGCCGACGCGATGATCTGCCAATGCTCCTCCTGGCGGCCCTTGGCACCCGCCATGTGCCGGTCGTCACCGAAGAACTTTCGCGTTTCGGGCGTTGCCTTCACCTTTTCATAAAAGGTGGCCAGTGCCGGTCCGAGCGACTGCCTGAGAAGAGGCTGCAGCTTGCTCAGCGCAGTACGCGCCTTCTGGTCCATTCCGATAAAATTGAGCCGCTCGTTCAAAGAGCTTTGGCGGCGTGCCGAATCCGTCATCAAAATTCCCCCACATTGCGCCCGCTCCCGGGAGCGTCCCTTCGCGGACAGACTGCTTATCGATGCGATATTTTTGGCACTGCTTGCCGGGCTCGCGACGCAACCCTGCTTGTTCACCCCTACCGTTGCCCAGCCCCATGGGAGCGGTGCAGAAACACGCCACCCGTTAAGCCGGCCGCAGATCCCCCCTCAAGTCATCCATTCGCGGCCGCGCAGACGACCCGCACCCGGCCTGACGCGAAAACACGTGTTGCGCGCGGCAGCCAGCTGTGGCTGACGGTTCCGGTCTGCTGGACTCGGAAACCTATATGTACGGTAACGAATGAACTATATCGTACATAACAAAGCGTTAATCGGCGATTAATTCCGGTTTTTCGGGCACAATATTTCACCGAAGGGCGACGTCACTTGCGGGCTGCGTGGCGCCTCGGCTTCTGCAGCTTGCAGGTACAGTCGACGCTCGGAATTTTCCGGTGGAAGCGGGAACTTCTGCTTCGAGCACGTAATTGTGAGCCGAATAAATCTATCCGCTCTGAAATAGACCAACTCGCTATTTGCCTAGAACAGCTCGAGCTCGCCGTCGTTGGTGGTGTCGTGCGGGGTGTGTCCGGCGAGGCGGGTGGCGAGGTCGGCGAGCGTGATGGCGGCGAGGGCTTGGTGGGCGTCGAGCTGCCAGTCGGGCGGGGCGGTCTCGGCGATGGCGGCGAGGAAGCCGGCAA
>NZ_PXYL01000002.1 GCF_003012705.1 Pseudaminobacter soli (ex Li et al. 2025) | reverse complement strand
CACGCTCGCTCATCGCAATCAGTCCCATCCGCAAACCCCCACGCCATCAAACGCGGGGAGTGTGACACTCTTACTTTGCAGATTCAGGACATTCTAACTTTGCGGCTACATTTTAAAGTCGCATAAGGTAGGTTATGGAACTTGATGCTAGAGCCGGGCTTGAGATACGTAATACGCTATTTGCATTGCAGCTAATCATTCACCACGTCGTATCTGATCGACGTCTTCCGGTTTCACATCAGGCTGTTTGCCGCCCCATACGGCCCGCATCCAGTTGGTCAGGTCGGCGACCTGTTGGTTGTTCAGCTCTTCCTTGAAGGCGGGCATCGGCTGCATACGCTCAAGCCCTGGGAACTGCTGGGCAGGAATGCCGTGGAGCACGGCGTGGATCAGGTTGCGCGCGCTGGCGAGCCGTAGCGAGGCATTGGTTGCCAGCGGAACCACCACATGTGGGATCCCTTCGCCTTGGACACCATGGCAACCCGAGCACAGGTTGAGGTAGGTTCCGCGGGCAGATTCCGCGAGGTCGTGTGCAACCTCGACTGGCTTGGGAGGCGCCGGTGGCGTGGATTGCTTCGGCATGGAATCCAGGTCGAACAGAAAGGCCGTCAGCGCGGCAAGATCGTCGTCGGTCATGTATTGCGTCGAAAAATGCACGACATCGAACATTTGGCCCGTCATGGCCCCTTGAGCGGACAGGCCCGATTTCATGAAGAGCGGCAGGAGTTGCGGATCGAAGCCCATCTGCTCGAGACCTTGCTTAGTGATGTCGGGAGCCAGAACGCCCTCGAGCACAGCGCCCTTGAGATACTGTCTTTGCTTCATCCCCTGCATCAGGTTGCGGGGAGTATGGCATTCGCCGCAATGGGCGAGCGCATCGACGAGGTAGTGCCCACGGTTCCACGTTTCGGAGCGAGTCGGATCGGCGGCCTGCGCACCGCCCGAGAGGTTGAAGAGGTTCCAGAAGGTCAAGGTTTGCCGGATGTTGAAGGGAAACCGCAGGTCGTTCTTCCTATTCTCGACATTCATCGGCTCCCGGCTCATGAGATAGGCATAGACCGCGTCGACATCTTCCGGTGTCATCTTGCGGTAGGAGGCGTAGGGCATCGCTGGATAGAGATGAACGCCGCTCTTACCGATGCCGTCGCGCAGCGCACGATGGAATTCGGCGCGGGTCCAGTTGCCGATGCCATGCTCCTTGTTCGGTGAAATATTGGTCGAATAGATGGTGCCGAACGGGGTTTCGAATGGAAAGCCGCCTGCCCATGGCGCGCCGTCCTTGGCGGTGTGGCAAGCGTAGCAGTCTGCCGCGACGGCGACATAGGCACCCCTTTGGGCCAATGTCTTCATCTGGTCCGCCGACAGCGGTTGTTCGATATCCTTGGCAACCGCGCTTCTCTCGAAAAGACCGGCAAAGACGCCGATGGCGAACAGGGCGATGCATATGATCACTACAACCCCGGTCCAGAGCAGCGTCCGTGTTTTCATGGTTTCTAGGCTTTCACCAGGCCCGGAGTGTTCAAGGCGAGATCACGGACTGCCTCATAATATCGGACATAGCCCGTGCAGCGGCAGATATGCTTGTCCAATGCATCGGTAATAGTCTTTTCCAGGTCGGCGCGTGCGACCGGGTTGCGCTTCAACTGATCCATGAGAACGGTCGCGCCCGTGACGAAGCCGGGAGTGCAATAGCCACACTGGAACGCAAAATGTTCGATGAAAGCCTGCTGGACCGGCGACAGCTCGACGATGGCGCCGGAAGCGTCACGCTTGGCATGGCCTTCGACCGTTCGCACCTTCTTGCCGGCAAACCAATGAGCGCCGGTGATGCAGGTGCGCGCCTCCTGAAGCGTGCCGTCTTCATGTTCGACGATCACGCTACAAGCGTTGCAGATGCCCTGCCCGCAGCCCATGCGTGCGCCAGTGAGGTTGAGATATTCGTGCAGGAAATCCAGCATCATCATGGTTTCCGGCACGTCCATCGCGTCGATGGCCTTGTCATTGATGGTCAGCGAAAGTTTCTTCGAGGCGAGCGTCATGTCAGCGCCTCCCGTATCTTCTCAGGTGTGATCGGCAGCTCGTAGAAGCGCTTGCCGATGGCGTGGGCGATCCCGTTCGCGATTGCCGGCACGATTGCGATCATGACCACTTCGGCCAGGCCCTTGGGTGCGTCAGTGCTCGAAAGCGGCGGCAAGACTTCAGCGGTCTGCGACCAGACCGCGACATCCCGGGCACGCGGCAACTCATAGCGGTTCCAGTTCCAGGTGCCGTCGCCAGGACCGTCCTCATAGAGCGGCAGATATTCCTTCAGGGCATGGCCGACACCCATTGCGATACCGCCCTGGATCTGTCCCGACACCAGTTCCGGCACGACTTGCGTTCCACATTCGGTAATCGTGTGGTGCGAAAGCAGAGCCACCTCGCCCGATCCTATATCGACGACGACCTCGGCAAACGTCGCCATCGGCGCATAATAGGTGACGCCGGCATTGTTGCGCTGGACGGGGGGATAGGAGACGGCGGTGCGGTTCAGGAATTGCCAGCCGTCCAGCGTCATCAGCGCCTTTTTGTCGGGAGGCGCGCCGTCGCCATACTTCAGGGCAATCGCGTCGATCGCCATCTTGCGGTGCCCTACTCCGGGTATATCGAATTCGGCTTCCGTCCATTGCCAGCGGTTGAAGGTATGCACGGTAACTCCGGTAATGAGCCCGAGGCGATGCGCCTCTGCCGCCACGTCGGCTATGGACAGGGACGGCATGCCGCCGGCATTCACGATGCTGTTCACGAGACGGAGCTCATCGGACCGAACGCTGTAGGGAGCGAGCGCGCCGCCGCCGATCCCGCGCGACCACAGCGACTGCGCCGCAGGCCAGATCGACAGCTCGACCAGCGCGCGCGCAGCCTCGCGCGTTGCGTGCCCGAGATAGTAGACGCTGTTGGTGGCGCTCATGGGTGAAGTGATGCGCGGCGTCCAGCGGGGGTTCTGCTTGCGCTGATCTTCATCGGACTGGGAAAGCGTATAGGGCTCGTCCGTGCTCTCGAGCGGCATTTGTGGCCACAGAACCTTGCCGTACTCGGTCTCGTCCGGCACCCGGCCAAGAATATCGCCGACCATGATTGCCTGCGAAGTCGTCGCGCCCGTGCCGATCTCATGCGCGACATGGGCAAGCCTGATGCGCCCCTTGGCATCGAACTCGATCGTTGCGAGAGCCGCTTCGGCGCCTGTCCCATAGTCCTTCTGCACATGACCGAAGCCCACCCCGTATTTCTTGCCGGGATTGGCGGCGTCGAAGCTTGCCTTCTTTTCGGCGCGCTGAATCCACAGGGGGTGCTGACGCGCCTTCAGCAAAATCTCTTCATTGCGCAGAGCGCCCGCAGGGATCGCGCCTTGCGAATTCTTCATCCCCGACTTGAAGACGTTCTTCAGCCTGAGGTCGATGGCGTCCATGCCGAGCAGATCAGCCGCCTCGTCGACCATCATCTCGGTCGCCGACATCGATTGCAAAGTGCCGTAGCCGCGGGTCGAACCGGCATCGACCGCCCGCGACGCCAATGCAGCGGCCGAGAAGTCGCTCTTTGGCAGATAGTAGATCGACTGCGCCGCCGTGGCGCCGACCATGGCAACTGAAAACGAGTAGTTGGCTCGTCCTCCGCCGTCGTTCTTGAAGTGGCCGGTCATGGCGCGGAACTTGCCGGTTGCGCGGTCGATGACCAGAGCGTTGTCCATCCAGAAGGCGTGGCGCTTCAATCCAAGCTGGAACTGCTCGTAGCGATCATTGGCGAGTCGGACCGGCCGGCCATCGCCATAAAGCCCCGCCACGACACAGTAGAATGGGAGGATCGCATGGTCCTTAGTGCCGTAGCCGACGGTATAGCCAACCTTGAGGTCGACATTCTTGAGAGGAAACTTCGATTTCGAGACCAGGATCGCCGAAACTTCCGCAACTTCATAGGGCGATTGCGTGGCGATCATTGCATGCAGCGTTCCGGCGGACGAGTCGTACCAGACGTTGCCATTGTCGGCTTCCATGGCCGACGCATCGATCGATTGCGAGAAATAGTTGCGCCGAAGAACGAGCGCGTCGTCGCCGGCGCTGTCGATTTCCTTCTTGATCTCTTCGGCCGCGGCCATGCCGAGCGCCATCGGATCGCCCTCCCCTGCGGCTGGCCAAGTCGGCTCGTTATCGGAAAAGCCGCCATAGATCACGGCATCCTTCAGCGGCGAATAAACGTCCTCGTCACTCGGATCGCTGCCGCCGATACGCACATAGCGCGCCGCGCCGTAGTTGGCGGGATGGCTGTAAGGCGCCTTTTCTCCGTAGCGCACGACGCTATCGTTGAAGCGAACCATACGCTTGGCCGCATCGTAGCGGGCAAAGTCGCGGTAGATGAGCAGCGCCACCGGCTGGCCGAGCAGCCGTGCCGTCTGTCCCTTAGGCACCAGGAACACGTCGCCATAAAAGCCGAGGACGGGGATGACGATGCCGTCGGCCATCAGGTCTTCATGCAACAAGACCCGATCGGGCTTCAGGTCGTCCCCGAGCACGTTGAGGTCGATGCCTTCGAAGACCTGGTCTGCTTTCGTGGCGTGGATGAGAAAGGCGTGCGACTGCTCCTTTGGCCAGCCGGGGAGATCGCTCGCCCGATAGTCGCGGCTGAAGGTCTTCTGGCCAGTAACCTTTGCGATGGCATCCAGGCGGTATCTCGGCTTGCCGTCAGCTTTCAGCCAGTCGGGCCCAGGGAGAGGCGGTGTTTCGATCAGTTGGGCGCGGGCGGAGGGCAACAGAAAAGACACCTTGATCGCGACTCCTGCGGCGATACTCGCCTTCAGGAAATCCCTGCGAGAAAACCTCGCGTTCATTGCCTTTCTCCTGCGTGGTCGCAGCCCGCCAATGCCTTGGCGCACCCAGGCATTAAACGATTCAGCTCACATTCAGTTGCACCGGCCGTGAATGCATCTCCGCGGACCGATCAACGGCCTGGGCTTTCGATATTCCCCGTCTCTACATGTGCAAACAACCTCGCCGCCTCAGGCGAGCCGACGGGCTTCAGAGTACGGGCGCGCTCGCCAGCGGTTCGCCAAAGCGCGAAAAAATACAATTCGTCAGTGGTCTGCAGGCCGCCACATTTGTTGTATCAACAGTTGCGAATCTTGCGTCCAAATACATTGAGAGGAGATCATGCCCCCCGGCGATGGCAGTAGCAGCTGGACCGACATACTGGGAATCCTGTCGGTCCTCGTTCTCGTAGCGGCAAACGGGTTCTTCGTTGCTGCAGAATTTTCACTGGTAGCGGTTCGCCGCAGTCGCGTCGCCGAACTCGTCGCAGCGGGCCGGATGAATGCCAATGCGCTTCAGCGTGCAGTCGACAATCTCGACGCCAATCTCGCTGCAACGCAGCTTGGCATCACGATCTCGTCGCTAGCCCTGGGCTGGGTCGGCGAGCCGGCTCTCGCGCATCTGATCGAACCGCTTCTAACGGCGCTGCCGGCAACCCTTGCCACGGTGAGCGCGCACACGATCGCGATCGCGATATCCTTTATCATCATCACGGCACTCCACATCGTGCTCGGCGAGCTTGCCCCCAAAAGCCTGGCACTTCAGCGCAGCGAAGGGACCGCCCTATGGATTGTCCGCCCACTCGGGGTCTTTCTGTTCCTGCTCCGCCCGGCAATCACTACGCTCAACGGCCTCGGCAATCTGGTGCTGCGGCTCTGCGGTCTGCGCCCGGGCAGCGGTGAAGGAGCGCTGCATTCGCCGGCGGAACTGAAGATGCTCGTGGCGGCCAGCCAGGAGGCCGGCTTGCTGCAGCATGCTCAGCAGGAAGTCGTCGACCGTGTGCTGACGATCGGGGACCGACGCATTTCCGACATCATGACCCCGCGTCGCGACGTCGACTGGATCGATGCCGATGATGCACCGGAGGAAATCCTGCGATCGGTCCGCAAGTGCCGACACGAACAGCTTCTGGTCGGACGCGGTGATATCGACGCCCCCATCGGCATGATCTTGAAGAAGGATCTTCTCGATCAGCATCTAGATGGGAAGCCACTCGATCCGTTGGCAGTCATGAGGGAGCCTCTCCTGCTGCATGAGGCCATGCCGATCTTTCGAGTGCTCGATCGGTTCAAAAAAGCCCCGGTTCGGCTGGCGATCGTGGTCGACGAGTATGGCAGCCTTGAAGGCATTGTCACCCAGACTGACCTTCTCGAAGCCATTGCAGGCGACCTGCCGGATGAGGAAGGCGAGGAGCCCGACATTGTCGAACGCGACGACGGTTCCTTGTTGATCGATGGCCTGATGCCGGTCCACGATGCCTTCAATCGGCTCAGCCTGCGAGCAGGACCCGATGATGACTTCCACACGATCGCGGGCTTTGCCGTGTTCCAGCTTGGGCATATTCCGGAAGTCGGCGAGAGCTTTGATCATCACGGCTGGCGGTTCGAGATCGTCGATATGGATGGGAGGCGTATCGACAAGCTGCTCGTACAGCGTCAGCCAGCTGTCTAGGCGTTGCCCTTGGTGAGAGCCCTTTGTCAGGGCAACTGCCGATTAGTGGCCTGGCTTCCATCTTTACTGGCTGACTTGAGCCCCTCGTTCTGGGCGCTGATGCCAGAATTTCAGAGCAAAATGCCCGCCGCGGTCTCCGAGGCGGGCGGCGTCTCCATGAGATGCCCAAAAAAAATGTCCCGTTTCAGGGAATATTTTCGCTCGCGATGCGTTTGTGCAGGAGGTCCGGTAGTGGCCCAACCCCCACGATCATCGCATCGAGGCCCACCCGCCCCTACGATCATCGCAGGCCTTGAGCTCCGCGGACAACCTTCCTTGGAGAAGACAACGAGACGCTATCTCTCAACACTCGCGTGTTCGGTTCGAACGCGCAAAATTGCTTTGGAAGGAGCGAAGAGATGAAACACCATATGTTAACTTCTCTCACCGTCGGTCTTTGCCTGGTACTTCCGTCCACTGGGGCCGGATTTGCGACGGGCCAACCCGGCGCTTCCGCGGGTGTGGCGTGCACGGTAACGTCCAATGCACTCGTCACACCCGGCAACGCAGCTAACGCGAGTAACCCGGCAGGCACCAATGGTGCGGCGTTCAACGAGTCGCTGGTGAAGGGATATGCCGGAAACCCGGGCAACCCGACGACGACGAACGGGCACGCAAGTGCCAATGCGGTTTCCCAGTACGACGTTGCTTGCCGGAACGCCACGACAAGGGCGTTGAAGCAGATGCCGTAGTGGCGCGTCTGCGTATTCAAGAGGCGTGGTCGGTTTGAACCGACCAATTCGCTCCGGCGTGCAGGGTTATTTGGAGTTTTGGGCAAAACGCCGGACGGCTGAAGCAGGATGACAGCTGCATGCGTTTCGTCGTTGTGGCCAGCTTCCTTTGTGCGCTGGTAGCCGGCCTGGGCTATACCTATAGCCAGGAGCGCACGGCTCCGATCTTCCTCACGGCCCCGGTCGAGCGCGGCCATGTTTCTACCTTGGTAAAGGCAAACGGCACCGTCGAGGCTGCGGTGAGCGTTGACGTCAGCTCACAATTGTCTGGGCGGATTGCGGCGGTGTTCGTCAATTTCAACGATGCCGTAAAGGTTGGACAACCGATTGCACAAATCGATCAGGAGATTTTTGCGGCTCAAGTCAATGAGGCGAAGGCCGCCTTGAGCGTGGCAAAGGCTGCCGCTCAGACTTCAAAGGCCGCGTTTGAAAGAGCAAAGGTCGCGGTGATGAATGCGCAGACCGCCAAGGAATTAGCGGAGGCGCAATCGGCAGCAATCAAGTCCAGACAAGATGAAGCGGAGCGAGATCTCCTGCGAAAGGTTCAATTAGCGCGCACTGGAAGCGGCACCGAGCGGGACTTGACTCAGGCGAGAGCTTTGCGTGACGAGGGGGCCGCCGACCTGCGCGGCTCCCTTGATCAGGTCCAGATGAAAGCCGAGGCGATTGCGATGGCTGAAGCAGAAAAGCTGATGGCTCAGGCAGATATTGAGAATGCTCAGGCGGTCGTTGAGCAGAAGCAGGCGGCTCTGGACCAGGCGCGACTTGATCTCGATCGTACGGTACTCCGCGCTCCGATCGACGGGACCATAATCAGTCGGGATGTCAATCCAGGACAAACTGTCGCCGTCAGCCTGGAAGCCAAGACGCTATTCAAGATTGCGAATGACTTGCGGCAGATGGAGGTCCACGGGAAGATTGACGAGGCCGACATCGGACAGTTGCACAAAGGCCAGGCTGCCGTCTTCAGAGTGGACGCCTATCCCGATCGAACCTTCAGCGGACGCATTCTACAGATACGCAAGGCGCCCGAGGTCGTGCAGAACGTAGTGACCTACACGATAATTGTTTCCGCCCCCAATCCGGATCTGCTTTTGATGCCGGGAATGACCGCGGAACTGCAAATTGTCGTGCGTGATTCCGGCCAGATCCTCAAGATACCCAGCCAAGCGCTACGCTTCCGGCCGAATGGCGCCGACCCCGCGCCTGGTCATCCGAGCACAGCCGCCGGGGCATCCGCGACGGTGTGGGTCGTCGGCGATGGCGAGCAGCCGAACCCGGTTGCCGTGAGACTTGGCGCGAGCGACGACAATGGCACAGAGCAGCTGGAGGGCCCGCTTGCGGAGGGCCAGCCAGTGATCGTCGGGGTTGCCAATTCGCAGAACCAGGGAGGGCACTTCGGCATTCGCCTGGGATTTTGAGATGCAGCCCCTGCTCCAGACCGTTGGAATCACGAAATGCTACCCCTCCGGCGCGACTATCATTCGGGCGGTGTCCGATGTGTCGCTGTTGGTCAGGCACGGCGAGTTTGTTGCGATCCGCGGCCGCTCGGGTTCAGGCAAATCGACCTTGATGAACCTTGTGGGCCTATTGGAACGGCCAGATTCCGGCGAATACTTTCTGCAGGGGCAGGCGGTTGCAAAGCTCAGCGAGGAGAAGCGCGCGGCCATAAGACGTCAGGCCATCGGCTTCATATTCCAATTGCCCGTCCTGCTGCCCCGGGCGACTGCGCTGGAAAATATCGAATTACCCCTCATCTACGCGGGCGTTGCTCGCTCACAGCGACGCCGCAGGGCCAAGGATGCGCTTGACAGTGTAGGCCTTGCCGAGCGCGGTCACCATTGGCCGAGCCAGCTCTCGGGAGGAGAGCAGCAGCGGGTCGTCATTGCGCGTGCAATCGTGAACGACCCTGCTCTGATCCTGGCCGACGAGCCGACTGGTTCGCTGGACAGTCGTACCAGCGATGAGATTCTGTCCCTGTTCGAGGATCTTCACCGCAGCGGCCGCACCATCATCATGGTTACGCATGCCACCAATGTCGCCGATCGTGCGCAACGACAGATTGCCCTACATGATGGGCAGATCCTCAAGGATGAAGCGACATCACCTCAGGGTGCGCTTGCGGAGTTCCCGGAATGAGCCCGCTGGAGAGCATGGGGATCGCCACGCGCGCGCTTGGCGCAAACAAACTGCGAAGCGCCCTGACCGTGCTTGGGGTCGTCGTTGGCGTCGCCGCTGTGGTCTGCATGATATCGATCGGCGCCGGCGCACAGGCGGAGGTTTCGGAGAAGATCCGCACGCTTGGCGCCAATCTGCTGCTGGTGTTGCCCGGGGCCCAGAATTCCAACGGGGCGAAGCTCCAATCTGGAACACAGCCCACACTGACCGAAGAGGATGCGGCAGCTATTCGCCGCGAGCTGGCGGACGTGCAGGTTGCCGCCCCGTTGCTATCGCGCTCCATGCCGCTGGTGGCCGCAAACAGGAACTGGGTGACCCTGGTTGCTGGGATCAATAGCGACTACCTGGTGGCTCGCGAGTGGCAAATTGTCAACGGTCGGTCCTTTACCGACGAAGAAGTCGGATCCGGAGCCAAGGTGGTCATCGTAGGGTCGGTTATTGTCGAGGAACTTTTCGACGGACGCGCCGGAGTCGGTGAAACGCTTCGGATCGGCAACGTGCCTTTCACCGTCATCGGCGTGCTCGACAAAAAGGGGTTGGGGGCGGCAAACCGTAGTCAAGACGATGTGGTGTTCATCCCGCTATTGACGGCGAAAAGCCGGGTGCTCGGCGCCGTGCGCGGCACAACCCGCGAGGCCCTGGATTTCATTTCGATCAAGGTATCGGATGCGGCCGCCATGTCAGAGACGCAACAACAGATCGAAGCGCTGCTTCGGCAGCGGCATCGCATTCGCGGGGATGCTCCGAGTGACTTCAGCATCGATAATCCGGCGGATGTCCTCACGGCACGCGGCGCAGCGGTGCGGCTCCTCGGCATTCTCCTAATTGCGGTGGCATCAGTCTCGCTGGTCGTTGGCGGCATCAGCGTCATGAACATCATGCTGGTTTCCGTGACCGAACGCACTCGCGAAATAGGTTTGCGCATGGCTGTCGGGGCCAGCCGCCGCGATATCCTATGGCAGTTCCTGATCGAAGCCTTGATCCTGGCATTGATGGGCGGGCTTGTCGGTGCGGTGCTTGGAGCGGCAGCGGCAGTTGCAATCGCATGGGAGGCTGGCTGGCCCATTCTGATCAGCCCCTGGGCGATTGTCCTGGCTTGTGGATTTTCGGGCCTGATTGGCATTTCGTTTGGCGTCTATCCAGCCCATCGGGCCGCACGGCTCGATCCGATCGAGGCACTTCGCTTCGCATAGACTGTTGGGGCAACTCCGAACGCGGAGTGCTCGATTTGGTTTCATAGTTGTGAGGCTACCCGCCTCAGGTGCGCGCAAGGCTGCCTTAAGGCACAGGAGGCCTAGGCGTCGGCCTGAACGCAGGGAGCCAGCCAGCCGCTGCAGGCGAGACTTTGTTCTTCACCGGGCAAGCGCCGGATACGGGTGAAGGTTCAGAAAACCAAGCGCCGGTCATCTTATGGCAAGATGACGGGCGCTTGCCCGCAAGCGGCAGACCTTCATGCGGCGGCTGTCCTTCGCGAACTAGGGTCGCCTGAGCCTGTGGCGCAATCAATACCCTGAGTAATACCCCGGATAGCAGGTGCCATAGTAGCCGTAATAGTAGGGATCGCAGTAGGAATACCACGGCAGGCCGAACCCAAAGAAGGCACCATTGTCAAAGAAGAAGTTGTTGTTGCGGAACCGACGGGCATGAACAAAGCGACGATCGTGGAACCGGCCCATTCCATGAAAGCCCCCCATGCCATGGAAACCACGGTCAAACCCGCGGAAGCCGCCCATGCCATGGAAGGGGCCGCCAAAGCCGTGAAAGCCACCGCCCATACCGGGGAAGCCGCCACCCATACCGTGGAAACCGCCAAAGCCGCCGCCTCCATGGAAGCCGCCAAAGCCACCGCCACCGTGGAACCCACCGCCGCCGCCGTGCATGAAGCCGCCGCCACCTCCGCCCATGCCGCGGACGAGTTGCAGGCCGCTGCCCGCGCTGCCTGAGGACCTACGCATCAGGACGGCCGATTCAAAACGGCCTTGGCAGGCTGCCGTGGTGCAAGACAGATTCCATGTCGTGGGCTCATCGGGAACCGGGCTGGGAATGCTCCCGGCAAAAGCTGCGGTGCCGCAAAGCGCTCCAATGCTTAGCAGCCCGGAACATGCGAGTGTTGAGAGATAGTGTCTCATTGTCTTCTCCAAGGAAAGTCGTCCGTGGAGCTCAAGGCCTGCGATGATCGTAGGGGGATGCACCTCGATGCGATTATCGTGGGGGTTGGGCCGCTACCGGACCTCCAAGATAAACGCAACGCGAGCGCAAAAATTCCCTGGAACTTGCCGTGTTTTGAGGCGCTCACATCAAAGTGACGTCCGCCCCTGAGATAGGTGCGTCCTGCTGACCACCCCATCTCTCACTTGCCGATGTATCTGGAGTATTCTGCTCCCGCCTACGTTGTATGTGGCTGGCAAAACGAATGCGCCCGATCCAACCGGCAAGTTATCTGTTTGCGGCTCGTGCTCTGCGTGACTTCGGCGACGCCTTCGTGGCCGTGCTGTTGCCGGTGTATCTGCTCGCGCTCGGATTTGCTCCGCTCCAAGTCGGGATCCTTGCGACCGCGTCGCTATTGGGATCGGCACTTCTCACGATTGGTATCGGTTTCCTGGGTGCGCGCCACGATCATCGCCGGCTTTTGCTTGCCGCCGCCGGCTTGATGTTTGCAACCGGCGCGGCGTTCGTCAGCCTTCATGACTATGCGCTGCTCCTGTTCGTTGCGTTCGCCGGCACGGTCAACCCATCGGCCGGCAGCGTCAGCATATTCGTGCCATTGGAACATGCCGTGCTGGCGCGCGAGGTCACGGCCTCTGAGCGTACCAAAATGTTTGCACGTTACAGCTTGGTAGGAGCCATCGCCGCGGCGTTTGGTGGGCTGGCGGCGGCGGTTCCGGATCATCTGGCGATGTTCGGTCTCGACCGGCTCGGCGGCATAAAGGTCATGTTCGTCCTGTATGCGTTGCTGGGCGCGCTGGGAGGCACCCTGTATGCTCGCATCCCCGCGCGTGAAATGACCCAGGAAACAAAGCGAACGGCCGCGCTCGGGCCCTCCCGCCGCGTCGTGTTCAAGCTGGCAGCGCTGTTCAGTCTCGACGCGTTCGCCGGCGGCTTTGTGGTTCAGTCCCTGTTGGCGTTGTGGCTGTTCGAGAAGTTCAACCTATCGCTTTCGCAGGCGGGCACGTTCTTCTTCTGGTCCGGGTTGCTGTCGGCGGCTTCCTATCCGGTTGCCGCCTGGCTGTCGCGACGCATCGGGCTCATCAATACCATGGTGTTCACACACATCCCCTCTAGCATCGCCCTGATGTTGGCAGCACTGGCACCAACGTTATCGGTGGCACTCGCCTTGCTGCTGGTCCGGGCGGCGTTGTCGCAGATGGATGTGCCGACGCGCTCATCCTACGTCATGGCAGTCGTAACCGTGACGGAGCGTGCCGCCGCCGCCAGCTTCACGTCGGTTCCTCGCAGTTTGGCTGCCGCGATCAGCCCGACCTTGGCGGGATTGCTCTTTGCCGCTTCGCTCCGAGCCTGGCCGTTCCTGATCTGTGGAGCGCTGAAAATAAGCTACGATTTGTTGGTTCTAGTCCAGTTTCGTCACATCAGGCCTCCTGAGGAACAACCATAGATCCAAATAGAAAATGACATGGAAACCGAAGCGGGTGGCTAATATGAAGGCTCCTTAGCCGAAGCTCGAGGCAACCCGCTGCCAAGGACAGCCGGGGATAGTAACATTCGCCCCAGAACCTCAGCCTGTTGCGATTTCGATCTCTGGAAGACCGTCGCACTCCAGCCGGATCTGTCCCCGTTCCGGCCTTGAGAGCTGGATCGGCCCTCCCCGTTCTTCCAGGCGACGACGCAAGAGAATGAGGCGGGTTTCGAGATTGTCCTTGAAATCGGGCAGCTGGAGCGAGCGGTCGCGACGAATTTCCCGGTTGGAAAAATCAGTGCGCCCGGTTTCGAAAAATGCGGCAAGGAAATGATGGAGCAGCCGCCCGGGCAGGCCGCGGATGACATACTCGCCGTCAACGAAAATGCTGCCATCGAGAGGAAAGTATCGGACCCGAATGCACCGCGCCGCTGGAGCCGGCGATGGCTGGTGACTTGCGGGAGGCGGTGCTACGCCTTCCGATCGGTCCCGCTCCGCCAGCAACAGGCTTGTCGCAAGCTGGCTGGCGACAAGCGACAGCGCCTCCTCGTCGCGATGGCTGAACGCGAAGCTCCTTTCCGATTCGACGAACAGGACGCCAAGTAGCCTTCCTCGGCTCAACATCGGCACCGCCAGCTGGCTGCGCGGCTGTGCAAGGGAGGGAAGCGGGATGTGTTCCGGTCCGCTTCGCATAATCTCGGCGTGCACCGCCGAAGCGTATCGGTGACCACGTCGCATGTCGCTGATGCGCAACGGGCGACGCATCGCTGCGGCCGTGCCGATGGTGCCCTCCCCCACCGTCGCCTCGGAGCCGAAACCGAAGGCTGGATAGCCGCGGCTGGCGATCGTGCTCAGCTTCCTGCCTTCCTCGTCCGGCACGAGCACAACCGCGTTGGCGAAGCCGAACTGCGACTGCAACCCTCCCAGCGCGCAATCGAGCATGGCTTCGGCATCACCCTGTTCGGCGATGGCCGCACAAAGCTGTCCCGCTGCGTAGAGGCGGTCGCGCGGCGGCTCCGTCTCTTCCGGCTCGGCGAGCGACACGACCGGCACAATCGGCCGACAATCCTCCACTTCGTAGATGTCAAGGCTGCGCAGCTTCATCACATCGCCCATTCCCTGGGAGACGCTCATCACGGCAAGATGCGACGCCACGCGCTCGAACAAGTCCCCCTCGCCGATCGACCTCACGAAATGCAGGTCGAGGATGTGCTGCTGCCCGGTCCGCCCGTCGACGACCATCGCTGTCGCGACACCACGATAGCGGACATTGGCCGCAGTTTTCGAGAAGAACTGGTTGGACAGCGCGACATGCCGTTCATCGATGTAGTGGACGTGCGAGAGATACGAGATGTTGGGTACGCCATCCGCATCCGTGGTTGCGATGACCGACGGAATGACGCCCTCGAAACTGTCGCGGATATCGGTGAGCCGGATCATCGCTGGATCGGGTGCCCCACACGCTGGCCCGCATCCGGGCCTGGCGTTTGCGCGAACAGATCGGTGGGCTGGAAACTAATCCGGACGAGGTCCTTGTCCGTCAGCGTGTGCGAAAGCTGAACCTTCGTGACGCCCAGTTCTGCCATGATCTCAAGCATGCGCGCCACATAGGCCGTCGCGCGCTGCTGTTCCTCCTCGGAGGGCGAAGCGACCTCCTGGATCACGCCCTTCACCTGAAAGGCGCGATAGTCGCTCGGCCGCACTACGGTGACCGCTATGGGAGCACCTCTCACCGCGTTGCCAGCTACATCGGACCACTGGCCACGGCACAGAAGCACGTCGAGATGTCCGTGTCGCCGGTCGAAACGGATACCCGACCCGCGCGCAATGAAAGCGCGATGCGCGCTATCGCGCGTCGACACCAGTATCATGACCGGGCTTTCGACAAACGCAGCGACATCCGCGCTGATCATCGTGTTCTCCAGAGCGTCCAATCACAAATAGCAAATTTTTAGGAAAAGGGAGAGCCGCTTAAGAAGCTTTTAGGAAGAGATGTCGGCGCCGCATCCATAGAATTTTGCACCATAGATACCAACTTTGGAGCGTTTCATGACCCACGGACATCATCCCAACAAGATCGCCGATCTCAACGGCCGCCATGATATCTACGGCCCCATTCACAAGGGCCTTCGGAAAGCCCAATGTGATCTTCTCATCCGGCTGGGCAATGCCGATTTCGGCGATGCCCGCGCGACGGCGGAACTCCTGTTGGATATGCGCGCGCTTTTGGTGCTCGCCGCCGCCCATCTCCAGCATGAAGACGGTCATATCCATGACGCGCTGCGGACGCGCGGCGCTGTCTCGGTCGATCGTCTCGACCATCAGCATGATGACCATCGAGCCACCTTTGCCGAACTCGAGACGCTTTTGGCGAGCATCGAGGCGGCCAGGGCGGAAGAGCGCCCTGCCCTTGGACGCCGCCTCTACCTAACTTTCGGCAACTATGTCGCCCACGACCTCGAGCACATGCACGAGGAGGAGACCGTAGCGGCTCCGCAGCTCTGGTCGCTGTTCTCCGATGCTGAGATGATGACGATCGAAAATCGCATTGTCGGCTCGCTTCCTCCGGAAAAAGCCATGGCTTTCATGCGACTGATGATTCCGGCCATCAACCCGGCGGAGCGCGCCGCACTGCTCAGCGGCATGAAGCAGCAGGCGCCACGCGAGGCCTTCGATGCGGTCATCGAATTTGCCGCGCGGCCGAACCTGTCGGCGGCGGAATTCGCCGATCTCGCGCGCCAGCTCGACCTTGTGGCGTGAGCCCGTCGATGCGTATCGATCTACAATGGCGGCCAATTCGGCCGCCATTTCCCACCCTAGCGTCGCGAGGTCCGTGTGGGTGCCTCTGTCCGTCACCCACTTGTCGGATTCCGTCGAAATGTCCGGAGAAGCCCAAGCCGCCCGAAAACACCCATCCCTGCGTGTCTCGTCTTCTTGGCCGCCAATAGTGGAAAGTGGCCCTCCATGGAGAAAAGTCGACGTTAGATGTCCAGGTCGGTTTGTGCGTAGTTCAGATAGTATGCCGTGAATACCGTTGCTCCCACGTAAGCGAACGCGTCGGTCAGCTGTGCATCGTTCCAGCCGCCATGCTTAGCGGCGTCCCAAGTGGCATCGGTGACGTTTCCTGAATTGGCAGCCGCTTCGCTGACCAAGCCGGTCAGTAGGTCGATCTTGGTGTCGTTAGTCGAAGTGCCCGTCGTTAGGGCAGTCACCTGGTCGTCGGTCCACCCGTTCATCTGGGCGAGCCGACTGGCGATCCGGATCATGTAGCTGTTGCCGACACCCGCCGCTGCAAGCATCAGTGCCGCCCCCGCCTTCGGAATGAAGGTACTCTGCTCGGCAAGCACGGCGCGGAGCGACGTGTACGCTGTCAAGACCGCCGGAGAATGCGCCATCTGGGCATGCAGGTTCGCGGGGCGTTCCATCGGGGTCGATTGGACTATCCTTTGCAGGAGCGGGCGCGATGCAGCGGGTGCGTTCTCGACCGTATGAACAGGGATCCGGCTCATCGATATCACCTCATTCATGAGTTGCTGAATCCATCGGACACGCGGTCGACCTATGCGCCTTGGAGAAGCGTGTTCCAATCCTGTGGCTTTGCCCACGATTCGAAGTCGTGAAAGTCGACGTCCGGAAACTCACGGCGCAGAGCTGCACTATCGAACGTGTAGCCGACACGGTCGAACCACTCGTACATCTTGGCGCCTTCCTCACCCATGCGCTGGCGGATGACGTCCAGCGGAACCTGGAAATAGGTAAACGGGCGACCTGTGACACGCGAGAGGATGGCAACAACATCGCTGCCCGTGAGTTCGTCGCCGCCGAGGTCGAAGCGCTTGCCGGCGAAGCGGCCCGGGTCCTCGAGCAGTCGAACGGCGACGGCCCCGATATCCGCGACCGCGACTTGCGCGAGCTGCCGCGTCGGCGGAAGCGGCGTGGCGTAGATGCCTTTCGTGAGTTGCTCTTTGCCCAAATAGAGGTTCTCCATGAAATAGACGGGTGCCAGCACCGTGGCGCGCACGCCGATCTTGGCAATGTGCTTTTCCACCTCGTACTTGCTGTCGAAGTGCGGGACGCCTGTTTGCCGATTGGCGGAGCCGACCGAGTTGAAGAGGAGGTGCACGCCTGCGGCCTTGGCTGCGTCTGCGGCGGACATGCCCTGTCGCGTCTCGGCTTGTGAGCCGCCTTCGAATGGCGTCGTCATGGCGAAGAGTGAAGTCGCTCCTTCGAGCGCCTTCGTGAGCGCGGCCGTGTCTTCGAGTGACGCGCGCACAAGCGCGACGCCCGCGCTCGCGAGATCCCTCGCCTTCGCGGAGTCGGTATTGCGCGTGACGGCGCGAACCTCGTGACCGCGCTCGAGCAGGTTCTTCACCACAGCGCCACCTTGTTGGCCCGTGGCTCCGGTAACGACGACGACAAGCTTTTGACCCATGACCAATCTCCTTTCACTCGACCCATTGCGGCGAACCGAGCACCGCCCGTTGAATGACGCGTTGGATGTGTTTTGCGGACCCAGCGGCGGCCCAAAACGTTCAGCCAACTGACGCCTGAACGGATGCGGCCTGACGTCCGATTTGCAGTGTGCGGCCCCACCAGGACAGATCATCGAGCAGAGCGACGGCCGCCTGTTCGAGATGCGGAAAATCCGCGAAATCTTTGCCCTGCTGCCAGATGCCAAGGAACTCTGTCATGCCGATGTTCACGGACTTGGGGATCGGCGCCATCTGAAGTTCTACGGCAACCATGCGCAGTTGCTCTATGGCGCGTGCGGCACCAACGCCACCATACCCGACGAAGGCGGCCGGCTTGCGGTTGTATGCCTGATAGGCATAGTCCAGCGCATTTTTCAGCATAGCACTGTATCCGTGATTGTATTCGGGCGTGACGAAGACAAGCCCGTCCAGATCGGCCAGCTTCGCCGCCCAGCGTTGTGCCGTATTGTCTCTGGGAGGTATCCAGAGCGGCGACCCTGGTTCATCAAAGAACGGCAATGGGTAGTCACGCAGGTCGATCATTTCGAAGCTGAGATCGGTGCGCCGAGCCGCAATCTTTTGAAACCATGCGGCCGCGCGCTCACTGAAGCGGCCCTGGCGCGTCGAGCCGATGACGATGCCGATGTGCGGGTTCTTGAACATGTGGGACGCCTTCCCTTTAGGTTGGTCGAACAATCGGGACCGAATGCAATTCCCGCTGCCACTAAAACATGATCACCGCATGTTTGATTGACTAGACGAGGATATCGGATTTAACTCCCCCATTATTCGAAGGAATTGCGACGATGCTCGACCTGAACGATCTCGGCCTGTTCGTGCAGGTTGTTCGTTTCGGCAGTTTCGCAGAGGCCGGGCGCCGCTTGGGGATTCCGGCCAATACGGTCAGCCGGCGCATTCAGGAGCTGGAAGAGCAGCTCGGCGCCCGGCTCATGCAGCGATCGACCCGGAAGCTGAAGCTCACGGATGCCGGGTATGAACTCTACGGTAACAGCGCCGCAGCCGTGGACGGATTGCAACAAGCCGGAGAGGATTTGATTTCCGGCGGGCGCATACCCAGGGGGCTAATACGTGTGGCCATGCCCGCCGACTTCTTCGACTTCTACAAGATGGAATGGGTGGCCGAATTCCTGGCCTCGCATCCGCAAGTGCGCATCGAGTTCGTGCTAAGCGACGCCACGGTCGATCTCATCGAAGAGGGCATCGATGTCGCCTTCCGAAGCACACAAACGCGCAGTCCGAATTATGTCGTGCGCAAGATTCAAAGCCGATCGATCGGACTTGTTGCCAGCCCGTCCTATCTCGCTGCGCGCGGGACGCCGGCCACGCTGCAGGATCTGACCCGCCATGACTGTCTCTTTGTGCCCCAGGCGCGGGATTATGCGACCTGGCGCCTACAAGGCCCCGACGGTGTCGAGGAGGAGGTGACCGTCACCGGCCGCGTCATGGCCAACACCGCGCAGGCAATCCGAAAGGCGGCTATTGCGGGCCTCGGCATCGCATTAACCCCGATACTGGGGACGGCCGATTTCGCGGCCGGCCGACTCGTGCCAGTGCTGCCGCAATACATGCGCCGCAACCTTTCCATGAGTGTCGTCTATCCCAGCCGGGCTCACCTGCCCTTGGCGGTTTCCGCGTTCATCGATTCCGTCGTCAGCAAGATGCGCACCGAAATAGTGAGCGCACAAGGCTTGTCGTAATTTGGGCCAGCGTACAAGCTAATCTGCAATTCAGCGCCCGCTTAGGCGAGTATATACGCATCCGCAGCAGTAGAAATCTCTTTGTTTGAGAATTGTCGTTGACTATTGCTCAGGTGTCTTGGACGAAGCAGGTGGGGGATGGCTGCAATGCGGACTGCGCCGCTTGGAATGATGGTATTCTTGTCCTTGCCATCCGGCACGTCAACGCAGCCAGGCCAACGGGGCTGGCTGCGCTGACATCCTGTGGGGCAAGGCACTTAGCCGCCGCCACCGCCGATATGCGGTTCCTTCTGCTCCATCAATTGCTGCTTCAGCAGGGGGACCGGATCGTCCGGGTGCTGCAGGTTGGGCACCAGGTCATTTGACGCGCCGCCGACATAGCGCCTGATGCTGGGATATTGCATGATCGACTTGTCGAAATCGATGACCACCGGATAGATCAGCGACAGGACCCAACCATTGTCTTCCCCGGAGAAGCGTCCTGGCGAGCTCGTCAGCACGCGCGCCGGGGCTGCCCCGTTGAAGATCATGTCGTATTTCTCATAGGGGTCCATGGTCAGGTTGTAGAGGGCGCCGATCGATCCCAGATTGGCAGTTGCGCCAAGCCAGGAATCCTTCGCCGTCCAGAGATATTTCCAGGCGATGTTGACCCAGGGCTCCCTGGGGTCGTCGCCGATATCCGCACGCACGCCAAGGAAATTCTCTCCATCGATATAGACCCAAGATCTGCGCGCGGAATGCTGGGCCTTGCCGAGGATGTAGGCGCTGTTGTCGATGCTGTCGAAGTAGATCGGCTTGCCGTCGTTGCCGACCCAGTCATGCGGGGGCGGGGTGAGGCCGACCATAGAGGCCAGCGTCGCCCAGCAGTCGATGTGCGACATCATTTCGTTGTACTGGACGCCGGCCGGGATATGGCTGGGCCACCACATGATGCCGGGAACGCGCCAGCCGCCCTCGAACGCCGACCCCTTTTCGCCGCGGAAGGGCGTGGTCCCGGCATCCGGATAGGCGTCGAGCCAGGCACCATTGTCGGCCGTCAGGATGACGATCGTGTTGGGGGCCTCGGCCCGGATGGCATCCATGATGCGACCGATGTCGGCATCCATTTCCATCAAGGAATCCGAATAATTCCCAAGCTTCGACCGGCCTCTGAACTCCGGCGCCGGGTTCGTCGGGTTGTGCATCTTGATGAAGTTGACGTCCATGAAGAAGGGCTTGCCGCCCTTGGCGTGCTGTTTGATGTAATCGATCGCCGAGTCGGTTTGCCGGATGTCGAACTCCGCCAGCGAGTCATAGGTTATGGTGCCGACCATTCGGGCGGCTTGCCCCGCAGTTCCTTCCCATTCGCCCAGATTGACAATGTCGTCGTACATCTTGTTGAATTCCCGATTGTAGGACGGGAACCAGGGATGGAACGTGCTGGCGGTGTCATTATAGGCATAGACGCCGGCATAATAGGCGGCAAAATGCTTCATCTGATCGAAGCCATGCTCGGTCGGATAGGCGTCTGGCTTATCGCCGAGGTGCCATTTGCCGGAGAAATAGGTGGAGTAGCCATTCTTCTGGAAGAATTCCGCGATCGTGGGCGTCTCCTTGCGGAGACGGTTTTCATCGCCCGGGGCGACCACGATCGAGAGCGCCGAGCGGATCGGAACGCGACCGGTGATGAAGGAAGCCCGGCCGGCCGTGCAGCTTGCCTGTCCGTACCAGTTGGTGAAGACAGCACCCTCCTTGGCGATCTGATCGACATTCGGTGTCGGGTGGCCGAGGCCCGCGCCGCCTCCGGAATAGGCTCCGAAGTCGCTCCAGCCGGTGTCGTCGGTCATCAGCACGACGATGTTGGGGCGCTGTTCCTGCGCCTGCGCCGGGCCCGAGAGTGCTGGCAACCCGACCATGAGAACCCCGGCGGCAAGCGCACCGAGCGACCGCGACGCGATCGTTTTGGAGCGGATTTCAATGCTCCGTCGTAAGATGGACTGGGAAAATCCTGCAGAACCGCTCGAGCTACCAGACGTTCTTCCATCGACGTCGGCTGCCTCGATATTGCGGCCATCTCCTGGCTTGTCTGTCATTGCACGCTCCTTCGATTGAGATCACCAATTCGAGTTGGCAGACACGCTCCCTCCCCTGGGCACCCCTATTTCGATCGAAATGCGCGATTGCTTGGCCTGTTGAAGCTCCCTGTTCGGCGGCTCGGCGTGCCATGTACCCGAGCCTGCTTTGGTTGACCGACGGTCGCCAGTCTTGAGCTGAATACGGCCGGTTCTTCCGGCAACGGCAGCGAGTATCTAGGGCAGGTATGACAAAGGGGAATAGATACCGAACACCTTGGTCCAATACCTGTTGTCTTCTTCATCGAGCATTTCTGACCAGCGCACGATCGAACAATGGATTGAGAGCATAAGCTCGAAAGAGCTTGGCGCGCATGTCAGGGATTTCATGACTGCCATTGCGCAGATGCGGAGCCCGCAAGTCTAAGCGCCAACAAATGCTGCGTTGTCTGAACGGCTCACGCAAATCGATTTCGGGGAAGGCCGTTTCGCCCGATGGGGTCATCAACGACTGCTTGGCCCCGGTCAACTCACGCCATTGCGCGAGCAGACCCGGATGACTGCAACGGGTCGAAAGCTGCCCATCTTCGCTGTCGCTAATCCTATCTTGCCAGCCTCGTTGAAACCCGCCGTTGCTTCCTCTTGACTCTTGTGTTCTCTTTTTGTTCTATAGGGGTGGGCCAGTAGTGAGGAGGCCGATATGGCGATCAACTATCTATCACACGAAACCCTGGAAGTTGCGGCGGTGTTCTGTAAGGACGATGACACCTGGGATTGGCAATTTCACATGGACTACCTCGATGTCCTCCGAGACCTGGTGGATGAAGGGTTGTTCAATGAGGGACGGCCAGAGGACGACCTCGCGCAGAGCCTGATGTTTCGCTCCACCAGCGACCTCAACGCTTCAGAGCGGCATCTTTTCGAGGAAAGCTTGCAGCCTCTCCTTGAGGCTCGCTGCTCCGACCCTGTCAAGTTCGCCGCCGAATATCAGCGGCGCGGGTCTGGTCGCTCCCGTCAGCACCGCAGCCATCAGGGGCGCCTTGCTGCATGACTTCCGCAGTATCCTGCGTTGTAGCAGAGGCCGTTGCCTGTTTAGGGCCGCAGGCAATACGGTTGCGCTACTGAAAATCTCGTAGCGTCCGCTTCCGACCAGAACGGCCAGTTGGCTGGAACGTCCGCTGTCCGACAACAAAAGTGAGCGCGGAAAGGTCCGAGATTGGCGGAAAGGAGGCGGTTCGGTTTGTGCCGGATTATTCGGGAAAGCTGACGCGCTACCGGTTCGCGCGAGCTAGTCGGCTCCTGGCCAAATGATGTCTCCAAGATCGAACAGACGCGTCGCCCGATCTTCCCAGCCGTCGATGTCAACCTTGCGCAGATCGCTTTCAGCATGGAGAAACGTCAATGTCAGAAGGCGACGTCTCATCGCGCTGTCACACTCGCCATCAACCGTGCCGTATCCCCTCAGAAGTGACTTGGTGCGGCCATGCGAACCCGCACACATGAATGCGGTGGGTGCAAGAAGATCGTATTCTCCCCAACCCGTCATGACATCCCCGAAATCGATGACCCCTGCGAGTTTCCATACCCCGCGATCTTCCGAAAGGAGGATGTTCTGGGGGATCCAATCTCCTGTCAGTATGACTGGTGGTGCATCAAGCGGAATGACCGACGGTGCATCAGCGAGTAGCACGCGGAGATCAGACAGAAAGCCCGGCGACATTCCCAACTGCCGGTGACGCTCGAAGCAACCGTCGATCTGTCCTTTGACGAAGTCCCGCCAAGAGGGTTTGCCTGTACTCAGGTCTCCTGGCGGAAGTGCCTGCATGCTGGAGATGGCGCCTCCTATCTGCTCAAGCACACGCTCCTTCTCCTGCTCCGGCAGCAGCGACCAAGCTATCGAACCTACAATGCCGTCGAGCTTGGTGATGATAAGCCAGCCCCAACCGTTGCGCTCACCCTCTGCTTCGATTGAAGGGATCGGGACGTCCATTTTTCCCGCCAAATACCGAAGCGCATTGCGCTCGCTGGTGAACTGCGTCCGGTAAATCGGCGGAAAAAGCTTCAGTATCAACCGATCGTCGAGGTCAATGACAAGGTTTGTGCTGTTGCCGAATTGCGAGAGGTTTCTGGGGTTGATGCCTTCTTCGCGAGCAATTCCGTTCACGAGCGGCAACCACTGATCTGGACGGGACCGCCACCTCTCAAAGTCGGTCTCATTAGCGATTTCTGGCGGTTCGACCATTCAGATTGCTTGCCCCATGTTCGGCAAACCGTGGAGAGCCGGATCGCGCTTGCTCATGTCGCGATGGCTGTGCGTCGCGTTGCCGAAACCACCGCGAAGAATGCAGCTATGCCCACCGCCCCGAGGCACGCATTGACTATTAGCGCAACATTGACACCGAAGCGCTCCATCAGTACGGAGAAAACGAACGGGGCCAGCGCCCCGGCTGCGAGCCGTGTGGCGGCCATGCGGCCCGTTATGGCGCCGTAGCCCGTCGAGCCGAACAGCCAGAGCGGCAGCGAGCCTTGGGCGATGCTGTTGATGCCCGAACCTAGGCCAACGCAGACGGCGAAGGCGACGGCTCCCGGCAGCCAGGTCCCCGACACACCGAGGATGACGACGCCCGCAACAATCAGGACAGCCGACAATGTCGCAAGCATGGGCGGCGACATGTTCTTGCCAAACGCCATGTTGACCAACCGGCTCAGAACCTGGGACGGGCCGAACAGCGAGCCGATCATCACGGCTGCGGCCCCAAAGCCGATCGTTCCCAGCATCGGCACCATGTGCGTCAGGATGGCAGACAGCGCAAAGCCCTGGAGGGCGAACGCCAGCGAGACCATGACCATGCCGCGCCGCCGGAGATCGGCCGGAAGCGCACCGACAACCGCCTCCTGTCCGTGATGGACGTACAACGCCGCTTCAGACTTCCTGGAGCGGGCGATCCAGTGGTGCAGCGGCAGGCAGGCGAGCAGGTTCAGCCCGGCGAACGCCACATAGATTTCGCGCCAGGAAAGATGCTCGTGGATGCGGGCTGTGATCGGCCAGAAAATCGTCGAGGAGAAGCCGGCGATCAAAGTGAGATAGGTGATGCTTCGCGATGCAGCCTGCGGACGGCTCTCGACGAGTGCCGCAAACGCGGCCTGATACAGCACCATGCCAGAAGCGACCTCCAGGAGGGCTATGGCCAGTGCGAACACGACCGTGGATGGTGACCAGGCACAGAGTAACAGGGTCAGGGCGGAGACGGCGGAACCGACGGTCATGACCATCGCCGCGCCGAAGCGGTCCATCCACCTGCCGACAAACGGGGCCGACAGGCCGCCGACGAACAACGAGGCGGAGAAGACGCCGAACACCTGCTCCACGGTCAGGCCGAAATCACGGGCCATCCCCGGGGCGAGGATGCTGAAGCTGTAGTAGAGCGTGCCGTAGCCGATGATCTGGGTAAGGCCGAGCGCGCCGACGACCCCAACGGGGATGCCATTTTTCATCTCAGGCGTTCCTGCCCTGGGAAGAAGCGGCCTCGAATGAGTCAAGCGCCATGCGCATCTCTTCCATGGACTGCGGGACGCCGAGCAGGGCGGAATCGTAGGGATCAATCGGAGGGTAGGTCATCGCCGTTCGATACACCGACGGGCGGATCTTCAAACAGCGGCAGAGGCCGCAACGGGCCTATGCCAGTGCATTGGTCCGGATCGCGCCAAAGTCGGAAGTGACGCGGCGCTGGCGAAAGAGTTCTCATAGGGTGTAACGTCGGATCTCGAAGCGCTTGCAGCAGTGTCCTCGAATTCGAGGAGCCACGAGGCGCCTGTGCGCGCCGCAGATGCGAGGAAGATTGAGATGGAAGACAGCGAGATTAGAGCTGCTCTCGATCGCCACTGGGCAGCCTCCGACGCGAACGACTTCGAGGCGGAGCATCGGATTTACCGAGAGGACGCGGTGCTCGAATACCCGCAGTCGGGTGAGCGCATCCGTGGTCGGCACAACATTCAGGCATCTCGTTCGGCGCAGCCGAACAAGAAGCGCTTCACCGTGCGGCGGATACTCGGGGCTGGCGACCTCTGGATCACCGAATTGGTTCTGACCTACGATGGGCGGCCGTCTTACACGGTCAGCATTATGGAGTTTAGGGACGGCCAGGTGGCCCGCGAAACCCAATATTTCGGCGATCCGTTCGAACCAGGCTCTTCGCGGGTTCAATGGGTGGAGCGGATGTCTTGAATGGCGCGAATGGACTGCGCGCGAGGTGTTGCGCCGAGATCGCAATAGGGTCGGCAATTGCCCCTACCGCCACATGCCGCGCATCTTGGCCTTGAGGTCGACGCGAATGTCGGGCTGAGGTGTGCGACCGCTGGCGGCCTGAGAGGGTGGCGGCCAGGACGTCCGCGTGAAACGGTCCAGCATGCCGTCTGGGATGAAGCGCGTGCGCGAGGCGTAGACATGCCTGTCGCCGCGCGACGCCTGACCGTGGACGAAGAAGCGCTGCGGTGTGATCAGGTGCAGGCTGTCCTTCGCACGCGTCATCGCGACGTAGAGCAACCGGCGTTCTTCTTCCAGGTCGTCGCGCTCGCCAACGGCAAGATCGCTCGGGATGCAACCGTCCACGCCGTTGAGCACGAAAACCTTGGTCCATTCCTGTCCCTTGGCGGAGTGGATTGTCGAGAGGATCAGGTAGTCTTCATCGAGATGCGGCGGCCCGGCCTCGTCGCTCGTTGCGTCCGGCGGATCGAGGGTGAGATCGGTCAGGAAGCGTTCCCGCGACGGGTAGCCGGCGGCGATTTGTTCCAGTTGCAGCAGATCGGCCCGCCTCGGCGCGGCTTCTTCGTGGATGCGTTCGAGATGCGGCTCGTACCAAAGCCGCACCCGTTCCAGGTCGGCAGGCCAGGCCGAGCGCGAGCGCAGACCCGAAAAGAGGTCGACGAAGCCCGGCCAATCGGCGTTTGCACGCGCCGGCGCGCGGAAGAACTGCAGGCCGAGAACCGGATCGAGCGCCCGCTCCATCGCGTCCATGGCTGCCGCTGCGGCTGACGGGCCAATGCCGGGAATGAGCTGCATCACCCGGAAGGCCGCGACCCGATCCTTCGGGTTCTCGGTAAACCGCAGCAGGGCGAGCACATCCTTCACATGGGCAGAGTCGAGGAATTTCAGTCCGCCGAACTTCACGAAGGGAATGTTGCGGCGGGTGAGCTCGATCTCCAGCGGACCAGAATGATGCGACGCACGAAAGAGCACCGACTGTTGCTTGAGGGCGATGCCTTCCTCGCGCGCTTCCAAAACCTTGTCGGCGACATAGTTCGCCTGCTCGGCTTCGTCGCGTACGGTCACGAGCAGCGGCTTCTCCGCCGAGCGTCTTTCGGTCCACAGGTTCTTGGTGAAGCGCTCTGGCGCTTCGCCGATGACTGCATTCGCAGCCTCGAGAATCGCATCGGTGGAACGGTAGTTGCGGTCGAGCGTGACGATCCGGGCAGACTCCGGAAAGTGCCCGGGGAAGTCGAGAATGTTGCGCACCTCGGCCGCGCGGAACGAATAGATCGACTGGGCATCGTCGCCCACGACCGTCAGTCCGCGCCCGTCGGGCTTCAGCGCCAAGAGGATCGCGGCCTGCAGTCGGTTGGTGTCCTGATATTCGTCGACGAGGATGTGGTCAAAGCGATTGCCGAGATGCTCGGCGATTGCAGGCTCGGCGCACATCTGCGCCCACCACAGCAAGAGGTCGTCATAGTCGAGGACGTTCTGTGCCTGCTTGGCGTCGACATAGGCCGCAAAAAGCTGCTTCAACTCCTCGGCCCAGCCGATGCACCATGGGAAGCTCTTGGCGAGTATGGGCTCGAGCTCGGCCCGGGCGTTGACCACCCGCGAATAGATCGCAAGACAGGTTCCCTTGGCCGGAAAGCGGCTCTCGGTCTTCGAAAGGCCGAGCTCGTGCCGTACCAGGTTCATCAGGTCGGCTGAATCCTCGCGATCGTGAATGGTGAACGCCGGATCGAGCCCGATCTCCAGCGCGTAGTCACGCAATAGCCGCGCACCGATCGCGTGAAAGGTGCCTGCCCAGTTGAGGCCATCCGTCAATAGCGCGGCCTTGTCGCCCATCACCCGGGCCGCAATACGCTCGACGCGCTTGGTCATCTCCGACGCGGCCCGCCGCGAGAAGGTCATCAGCAGAATGCGACGCGGGTCTGCGCCTTTGACGATCAGATGCGCGACGCGGTGCGCCAGTGTGTTGGTCTTGCCGGACCCCGCCCCTGCGATCACCAACAGCGGCCTCGTGACCTCGCCATCCCCATGCTCGACCGCGGCACGCTGCTCCGCATTCAGCGTGGCAAGATAAGCCTCACAGGGGGCAGTCAGTTCAGCCGAATCACGAAGGGCAACGTTCATGCCCCGGAATGAACTCTGTTTCCGGTTCGTTCGCAACCGCCGCGGGGTTGAGATAGGTTTCGGCAAGGCAAGTACGCCTGGTCTTCCGCCCGTAATAGAGCGCGGAGAGGGCTAGGCAGGTTGCTTCGGGGGAAACCGAAACAACTGCAACTGGTGCCCAGCTTGCGTATCCATGGCATGGTTCCAGGTTAGGTTGAAGCCTAGTCGGACTCTCCGTTCAGCTCGAGCGAGGGCAAACCGTGCGCGCGCAGCACCCACCGTCTTCCATCGCAGCGCAGGTCGGTGACGGAGAGCGGCGGTACATCGATGCGCCAGAACGCTGTCAGGGGCGCCGAAAGAACGTTGAGGATGGCGGCGCGCACCACGGCAGCATGTATGACCGCGATCACATGTCCGGGCGCAGCGCGCATCTCGTCAAGGAAAGCGGCCGCCCGCTCCGCGACGTCGTCAATGGATTCACCGCCTTTGGGCGCAAAGGCCGGATCGGTCAGCCATGCGGCGATAGCCTCGGGCTGGTCCTTCTCGATTTCGACAAGCGTCTTGCCAGACCAAATTCCGTAATCCTGATCCCGCAGGTCTTGGCGCACGGTCGCGCTTAACCCCAGTAGCTCAGCTGTCTGGCGGGCCCTCAAGGCGGGTCCGCACAGTGCCCGATCGGCGTCAGCAAGGTGGTCCCTGAGCGCTTGCGCCAGCTTCACGGAGCGCTTCTCCAGCGGTTCATCGCTCGGAAACCCGGACTTGCGCACGCCATGCGTGATCCCGCTGCAGATCAGCGTCAGCCGCGTTGCTCTCATGTCAGGCGCCCTCCTCCTACTCCGCCGGCCTGCCACCGGGCTCCGCCTGGTCTAGTTGTGTTTCGTTGTCAGGAATAGACCGTCGCACGAGCGTCCTTAACTCAATCCCACGAAAGCGCCCCACCGTTCTGGTACTCGATCACACGGGTCTCGAAGAAGTTCTTCTCCTTTTTGAGGTCCATCGCTTCGCTCATCCAGGGGAATGGATTCTCGGCTTCCGCAAAGACCGGCGCGAGCCCAAGTTGCGCGCAGCGACGATTGGCAATGAAATGCATGTACTGTTCGCACAGCGCCGCATTGAGACCGAGGAAGCCGCGCGGCATGGTGTCCCGGCCATAGGCGGACTCCAGCTCGGCCGCTTCCGCGATCATGCCACGCACCTCGTCCTGGAACGCCGAGGTCCACAGATGCGGGTTCTCCAGCTTGATCTGATTGATGACGTCGATGCCGAAGTTGAGGTGGATGGACTCGTCGCGCAATATGTACTGGTACTGCTCGGCGATGCCGACCATCTTGTTGCGCCTGCCGAGCGACAGGATCTGCGCAAAGCCGGTGTAGAACCACATGCCCTCGAAGATGACGTAGAAGGCGACGAGGTCACGCAGGAAGGCCTGGTCGGCATCGGGCGTGCCGGTGCGGAAGTCGGGGTTGTCGAGATTCTGCGTGTGCTTCAGCGCCCACGCCGCCTTGTCCGTGATCGACGGCACCTCGCGATACATATTGAACAGCTCGCCCTCGTCCAGCGAAAGGCTCTCCACGATGTACTGGAAGGTGTGGGTGTGGATCGCTTCCTCGAACGCCTGCCGCAGCAGATATTGCCGGCATTCGGGGTTGGTCAGGTGGCGGTAGATGGCGAGCACGATGTTGTTCGCCACCAGGCTTTCCGACGCAGCGAAGAAACCGAGATTGCGCTTGATCATGCGGCGCTCGTCGTCGGTCAACCCATCCCTGGACTTCCACAGCGCGATATCGGCCTGCATGGACACTTCGGTAGGCATCCAGTGATTGTTGCAGCCTGAGAGGTATTTTTCCCAAGCCCAGCGGTACTTTAGCGGCAGAAGTTGATTCACGTCGGCGCGCGCATTGATCATGCGCTTGTCGTCCACCGAGACGCGCGCACCGCCGCGTTCGATCTCGCCAAGGCCGGTTGCATCGGCGGCGGGAGCCTCGCCGGGAGTGGGGTTCAGGGCGATTGCGGGATTGGTTTTCGGTTCGGACCAGTCGAGCATGTTTTTGTCTCCTGCTTCTCTACTCACTGGCAGGCCTCGCAATCGGGATCGTCGATGGCGCAGGCCTTGCCCCAGGCCTGACCGGGATCGACCACGATCGGCGCAGCCGCCACGGCGGCCGGCGAGACCGCGTTCAGCTTGCCGTCCGTGCCTTTCAGCGTCGATTTCTCGACATGGGTGGCCGAGCGCGAACGCAGATAATAGGTGGTCTTCAGCCCCTTGCGCCAAGCCAGCCTGTAGAGTTCATCCAGCTTCCGGCCGCTCGGATTGGCGATGTAGAGGTTGAGCGACTGCGCCTGGTCGATCCACTTCTGGCGACGCGACGCGGCCTCGATCAACCATGAGGAATCGATCTCGAACGCGGTGGCGTAGAGCGCCTTGAGATCGTCGGGAATGCGGTCGATCTGTCCGACCGAACCGTCGAAATATTTCAGGTCCGAAACCATCACCTCGTCCCACAGCCCGCGCACCTTGAGGTCGTGAACGAGCTGGGCATTCACGACGGTGAAGTCGCCGCTCATGTTCGATTTGACGAACAGGTTCTGGTAGGCCGGCTCGATCGATTGCGACACGCCACAGATGTTGGAAATCGTCGCCGTGGGTGCGATCGCCATCGTGTTGGAATTGCGCATGCCGGTCTTCTTCACCCGCATGCGCAGCGCCTCCCAGTCAAGCGTCGAGGCACCATCCATCTGGGCGCCTGGACGCGCATCCTCGAGCAGCTTGATCGAGTCGATCGGCAGGATGCCCTTCGACCACAGGGAGCCTTCGAAGCTGGCATAGCTGCCGCGCTCTGCAGCGAGATCCACCGAAGCGGAGATGGCATGGTAGCTGATTGCCTCCACGCTGTGGTCGGCAAACTCCACCGCAGCCTGCGAGGCATAGGGAATGCGCAGGGCCTGCAGCGCGTCCTGGAAGCCCATGATGCCGAGACCGACCGGGCGGTGATGCAGGTTGGAGCGCCGCGCCTCCGGGATGGTGTAGAAGTTGATGTCGATGACGTTGTCCAGCATGCGCATCGCCGTGCCGACGGTTTTCGCCAGCCGGTCAAGGTCGAGCCCGTTTTCGGTCAGGTGATTGACCAGGTTGATGGAGCCGAGATTGCACACGGCCACCTCGTCCTTGGACGTGTTCAGCGTGATCTCGGTGCACAGGTTGGACGAGTGCACCACGCCGACATGGCCCTGGGGCGAGCGGATGTTGCACGGGTCCTTGAAGGTGACCCACGGGTGCCCGGTTTCGAACAGCATGGTCAGCATCTTGCGCCACAGGTCGTGCGCGCGAACCTTGCGGAACACTTTTATCCCGCCCGCAGCGGCCTTTGCCTCATAGGCTTCGTAGGCCGCCCGGAACGGCTTGCCGTAGAGATCGTGCAAGTCGGCGGTCTCGTCGGGCGAAAACAGCGTCCACTCGCCATCGGCCTCGACGCGCTCCATGAACAGGTCCGGCACCCAGTTGGCCGTGTTCATGTCGTGGGTGCGACGGCGGTCGTCGCCGGTGTTCTTGCGCAGATCGAGGAACTCCTCGATATCGACGTGCCATGTTTCCAAATAGGCGCATACCGCGCCCTTGCGCTTGCCGCCCTGGTTGACCGCAATGGCCGTGTCGTTCGCGACCTTGAGGAACGGCACCACGCCCTGGCTCTCGCCATTGGTGCCCTTGATATGCGCGCCGAGGCCACGTACCAGCGTCCAGTCGTTGCCGAGCCCGCCCGAATATTTTGCCAGGAGCGCGTTGTCCTTTACCGCCTTGAAGATGCCGTCGAGATCGTCGGCAACGGTGGTGAGGAAGCATGACGAAAGCTGCGGCCGAAGCGTGCCCGAATTGAACAGCGTCGGCGTCGAGGCCATGAAATCGAAGGAGGACAGAAGATCGTAGAACTCGATTGCGCGGGCCTCGCGGTCGATCTCACGCACCGCCAATCCCATCGCAACGCGCATGAAGAATGCCTGCGGCAGTTCGAAACGCTTGCCTTTCGTGTGGAGAAAATAGCGGTCGTAGAGCGTCTGGAGGCCGAGATACTGGAACTGCAAGTCCCGTTCTGGCTTCAGCGAGGCGCCGAGTCTGTCCAGATCGAAGCGACCCAGCTCATGATCGATCAGTCCGGCCTCAATGCCGACGTGGATGAATTCGGGGAAATAGGAGGCGTAACGCTCCGCCATCTCGGTCTGCGTTGCCTGCTCCGGTCGACCTGAAACGTAGCTCAGGGCCTCCCGGCGCAATCGGTCGAGCAACAGGCGCGAGGACACGAAGGCATAGTTCGGCTCCTGCTCGACCAGCGTGCGGGCAGCCAGGATCGGCGCCAGCGACAGCTCGTCAACGGTGATGCCGTCATAGAGGTTGCGCCTTGCCTCAGCCAGGATCGGCTCCGCCGCGACGTCGCTCAGACCTTCGCAAGCCTCACTCACGATTGCCGCAAGACGGGCCTCGTCAAGCGGAGCCAAGCTCCCGTCATCCGTCTTGACGTTCAGCGCAGAGATCGTGCGGCCTGCGTCTGTAGCCTCGGTCGCCGTCCTCTCTCGTGCACGCTCCTCACGATAAAGGACATAAGCGCGTGCGACCTTGTGATGCTCGCCGCGCATGAGCGCAAGTTCCACCTGGTCCTGCACGTCTTCGATGTGGAAGGTACGGCCCTCCCCGACCCGCCGCGTCAGGTTCGATACGATCTGGTCAGTCAATCCCTCGACAAGGTCGTGGACACGCCGCGAGCCCGCCGCCCCAGATCGCTCCACCGCCAAAAACGCCTTGGTCAGTGCGACGGTGATCTTTGACGCATCGAAGGGTGTCACCGAACCGTTCCGACGGATGACCCGGTATCCGGGCTCGGCGGCGGTCAAATCTGAGGCGTGGTTGAAAGCCGGGATCGCTGCGATCCCGTTTGTAGTGAGTGTCGAAGTCGCCGGCATCTTGTCCCCGTGGCGTTGTGGGCGGGGGGATTGCCGTGGACGCAAGCGAAACCCGGGACGGCGTAAGCCGCGCGGCTGCAAGCGCACCGCCGGGGCACCCCGCCCGAGGTTCGATCATTCCGTCAAGGCAGGTCTCCTGGCTCGCAGGTCGTCGCTTTCGTCGGCCTTCCCGGCGCTAAAAGCGCCAGTGGCGTAACTCGACGCAAGCTCACTGCTTACAGTTGCGGGGGCAGCGCCGGCTTTCCCAATGCTGGGGCACCGGCTTCCCTCTTAGCTCCCGAGCCGAAACGACTCGTGAGAACCATGACGCTATATCTGGTAGATCTCGGCGCAATCAGCGTCAAGAGATAGATGATCGGTCACTCGATGTCTTAACAGCGGGAGCGCAAGCCATGAGCCGCCTTCTCCTAAAGTGCCACTAAGCGCCCTGGAGGTTGCGCCAGACCATGTAGCCTGCGACGACTACGATCATCAGCGCGAACAACATGTTGAGCGCGCCCTTGCGCTTCTCCAGCAACAGGGCTGCGCGCGACCCGCCGAGGCCACCGACAATGCCGCCGACGATAAAGACGAAGGCGAGCGGCCAATCGACCATGCCGGATAGCGCATAGGATATGGCAGTCGTCATGCCGAAGGCGGTGACGGCGACCAGAGACGAGCCGATGGCGTTGATCATCGGCATACCTGTCGACGCGACGAGACCTGGAACGATCAGGAACCCGCCCCCGATGCCGAAGAAACCCGACAAAAGGCCGGTGCCGCCGCCAAAGCCCAGAACCTTGGGCGCGTTGTCGCGGGTGCAGGCTGCGGCCGGATCGCCTACATCCTGGCGCCGGCGGAACATCAACGCGCCGACGACGAGCATCAGCCCGGCGAACAGCAGCAGCAGGTGGCGGCCGTCCAGCGCCTTGCCGAGCGAGGAGCCGAAGAAGGCGCCGAGCACTCCGGCGACGCTAAAAATGGCCGCGCAGCGCCATTTGACGGTGCCGTTGCGGGCGTGGCTGGCCAACCCCGTGACGGCATTCACGGCTACCGAAACCGCGCTGGTGCCGATGGCGAGATGGGCACTGGGGACACCAACGAGATAGATCATCAGTGGCACGGCGAGGATCGAGCCACCGCCGCCAAAGAGGCCGAGGGTCATGCCCACGAGGCCGCCCGAAAGCGCGCCCAAAGCATATTGAACGGGTTCCATAAACATGGTCCCGACCTTCCGATTTGGTTGTCAGACGTTTGTGAGTGGGTGGCCGGACCGACGAGGTCGGATCCGGCCGAAGAGTCACGCCGCTGCGGCAGCGCTCTTCCTTGCGGCCGCCATGCGTGCCAGCCACATGCCGAGGAACATCATCGGCAGAAATGCGTAGGCACCGGCGGCACCAAGGGTCGTGGCAGTAAGCGCCGGTCCGGGGCAGAAGCCGCCGAGCCCCCAACCGATACCGAAGATGGCTGGTCCGATCAGCAGGCGGCGGTCAATGGCGCTGCTTGCCGGGAGATGGAACGATGCGCTTGCCACGGGCTTCGGCCGCTTGAAGACGATACGGTAGCCGAGAAAGGCCGTGATGACGGCCCCTCCCATCACGAAGGCGAGCGAGGGGTCCCAGGTACCGAACAGGTCGAGGAAGTTCAGGACCTTTGCCGGATTGGACATGCCCGACACGACCAGTCCGATGCCGAACAACAGGCCAAGCACGAGATTGACGATGAACGACATGGTCAGGCTCCCAGAATATGCCGCACGATGAATACGGTCACGAAGGCGGTCGCCATGAATGTGAGTGTCGCCACGAGCGATCGGACCGACAGCCGCGACAGGCCGCAAACGCTGTGGCCGCTGGTGCAGCCGTTGCCATAGACCGAGCCGAAACCGACCAACAGGCCGGCGACGACCATCAATGGCAGGTTGGAAGAAACGCTCTGAAACACGCCGTGGCCGGTTGCGACTGTATAAAGAAGCGGCGCGCCGACGAGCCCCAGGACAAAGGCAAGACGGGACAGGAAGGCGCCGTCGAGATATGGCGGCAACAGGCGGCCTGCAATGCCGCTGATGCCCGCGATACGCCCTTCCCAAGCCATCAGCAGAACGGCCGAGAGGCCGATCAGGACGCCGCCGATGGTGGAGGCAACTGGAGTGAATTCGGTCATTTCCTTAGCTTTCGATCGATGCAGTTTCCGCGTTCGGATCGCAGAACATGCGGTAGAGCAGGGTTACGGTTGCACTTACGCGCTCGTCGGCGAGCCGATAGAAGACGGACTTCGATTCCTTTCGCCCGACGATCAGTCCGGCATCGCGTAGTTCGGCAATCTGCTGGGAAAGCCCCGGCTGTCTGATACCGAGGCTGTCTTCCAACTGGCGCACCGAACGCTCGCCCTCGACAAGGGCGCAGACGATCATCAATCTGTGCGGGTTCGCCAGTTTCTTGAGAAAATCCGAAGCTTCTCCGGCGCGTTCGAGCAGATCGGCGATTGCTGGGGCGTTCTGCTTGGTCATCTTCACTACCCCAATTTGCTCCCTGGAGCGCGTCTAGCGGGAATTTCAGATAGCGCCTGCCGTTCGCTTCTGGCTCGGGCAGACGGCCTCCGTTGATGTTGATCTGCAGCGCGTGCAGGATGAGTTTCGGCATCGGCAGCGTTTGCTCGCTGACAGTTAGATATATATGATTGCAATTTTTTGCAATAACTAATTTGAAAGTGTCTGTTGGGTCGCCTGAGGCCTGACCATCGTAGAAGCAACAAACCCACTTCAGCCAAAGCGAGGCTTCAAGGCGATCCGTTCAATGGGGAAACCGTTGTGACCGGTTTTCGATTTTCACCAATTACAAAAAATTTTTAGAATAAAAAAAGTTTGACATCCGCAATTGCGCTTCGATAGGTTGCCCTCGCCCGAATGGACGGGCCTGGGGGAATCGACTTGAGCGCTGCCATTGCCGCGCCTGGACAAAGTCCGGGAGCGATTTCGATCGACATAAAGTCAGTGAAGAAGCGCTATCCGGCGACGGCGAACAGCGCCGGCATAGTTGCGCTGGACGATGTATCCCTGACGGTGAAATCGGGCGAGGTGGTGGTCATCATCGGCCCTTCGGGCTCGGGCAAGAGCACCTTGCTGCGCACGATCAACGCCCTGGAGAAGATCGATTCCGGCACCATCGTCGTGAACGGCGACGTCGTGACCAACAAGGCTACGGACCTGCCGGCCTTTCGGTCGAAGGTCGGCATGGTGTTCCAGCACTTCAACCTCTTCCTTCACAAGACGGCGATGGAAAACGTCATCCTCCCGCAGGTCGCGGTCAAGCGGCGCTCGCGCGCCGAGGCCGAGGCGAATGCCGGGAAGTTTCTCGCCAAGGTCGGAATGCTGGAGCGCGCGAACAATTATCCCTCGCAGCTCTCCGGCGGCCAGCAGCAGCGCGTGGCGATTGCGCGCGCCCTGGCGATGAACCCGCAGGTCATGCTGTTCGACGAGGCCACCTCGGCGCTCGATCCCGAGACGGTTGGCGGTGTCCTCGACCTGATGCGCGAACTCGCTGGCGAAGGCATGACCATGGTCGTGGTGACGCATGAGATGCATTTCGCGCGCGAAGTGGCCGACCGGGTGGTTTTCATGGACGCAGGCGCGATCGTCGAGATGGGGACGCCCGAGCAGGTGTTTCGCAATGCGCAGAGTGAACGGACGCGAAAGTTTCTTTCGCTCGTTGGATAGCGTCGTCTTTAGCCGGCGCTGAGTTGTCTCAAGTGGGAGGAAAAATCAATGAGACGAATTCTGAAGTCGATAGCAACAGCGGTCGTTGCTGCCACCGCAATCGCAGCGTCTACGGCGGCCCATGCCGAGGACATCATGGACAGGATTCTGCAGCGCGGCGAGCTGCGGGTCGGCGTCCAGACGCAGGGCGAGCCGGTAAGCTTCATTGACAAGAATGGCGACCGCACGGGGCTTGCCATCGACCTCGTCACCATGATGGCGAAGGACCTCAACGTGAAGCTCGTCATCCAGGATTATGACTGGAAGGGCCTGATCCCGGCTCTCTTGGCCGATAAGTTCGATATCATCGCAGCCGACATGACGCCGACGCCGGAGCGCACCGCCGCACTGCTGTTCTCCAAGCCATTCTTCTATCAGGACACGATCGCGTTTACGGCCAAGGACAAGCCTTTCACCAAGTGGGAAGACCTGAACACTGCCGGCGTGAGCGTCGGCGGCACGCAGGGCGGAACCTACATCGTTGCCATCAAGGAGTTCATGCCGAACGCGACGGCCAAGGAATTCGCCAGCGGTCCGGCCTCGGCCCAGGCGGTGGCGTCGGGCCGCGTCGATGCCGGCGTCTCCAGCGTCAGCAACGTCGCAGCCTATTCGACCAGCTTCGACAACCTGAAGGTTCTTGACGGCGTCATCACGCGCGAACCGCTGGCATTTGCCACCCGCAAGGAAAACATCCAGCTCAAGTTCTGGATGGACAACTACATCGATCTGATCACGGCCGACCGCAAGCTCGACAGGCTGCTGGACTATTGGTGGAACACCACCGCCTGGGAAAAGGATCACAAGTAAAGCCTTTGCCTCAAGCTTCGGGCGGCACGCTATGCGGCCCGAAGCCTCGATGCTCGCATGGGAGGGGTCGTGGAAGATTTCGTCAGCGCCATCCAGTCCGCATACAACTTCCGGATTGTCGGCCAATATGTTGATGAGTTCGCGAGGGGCATTGGCCACACGGTCACTGCAGCAGCCTCCGCGCTCGTCCTCTCGCTTGTCTTCGGCCTTGCCCTTGCCTTGATGAGAATCTCAGGCCGGCGGTTTCTGTCCCATCCGGCAGCGGCATACATCCAGATCATCCGATCAACGCCGCTCTTGTTGCAGATCTACATCGTCTATTTCGGTCTGCCTGCGGTCTTTCCGTCGATGGGGCGGCTTCCCGAGATATTCCTCGGCATCATCGCGCTGACCATGCACACTGGCGCCTATATGGCGGAGATCATCCGCTCCGGATTGCTTTCCGTGCCGAGCGGCCAGAGGGAGGGTGCGATTGCCGTCGGCATGACGACCTTCCAGCAATATCGCTATGTCATCCTGCCGCAAGGCATCGTGAACATCATTCCCGCCCTCCTCGGGCAGACAGCCATCCTGATCAAGGACACCTCGCTTCTGTCGCTGATCACGGTTTTCGATCTCGTCAGCGCTGGCATGCTGCTAAACAGCGATCGCGTCCGCCCGAACGAAGCATTCCTGACCATCGCCGCGATCTATTTCGTCATCTATCTGCTGGTGCTTTTCCTGTCGCGACTGGTCGAGGACCGTCTGGCAGGGCGCGGTTGGAGGGTACCAGCATGATCGGACAATTTCTCGATTTTCTGGGCGCCGATCTGGCCCATTACTGGAAGATCGCCGCCGCGGTGATGCCTGCGCTGCTCAAGGGTTTCGTGGAGACGCTCAAGCTTGCCCTGGTCGGCATCCTCTGGGGCTCATTCCTTGGCGGTACGCTGGGCATTCTTCGCGGCCAGCATATCCGCGTTGCGACGCCTCTGATCGGCGCCTACCTCCATCTCCTGCGCGGCACACCCTTTCTGGTTCAGCTCTATGTGATCTATTTCGTGCTGCCCAACACCGGCTACTCCTGGCTCCAGTGGGACTCGCAGACAGCCGCCTTCGTGAGCCTCGGCATCTACACGTCGAGCTATGTGACCGAGATCGTCAGCGGGGCCATTCGCGCCATTCCGCGCGGGCAATGGGAGGGCGCGTTCGCGCTCGGTTTCAACCGGCTCAAAACGCTGCGGCTCATCATCCTGCCGCAGTCCATCGGGCTGATCCTGCCCGCACTCGGCGGCGTCTATGTCACGCTGATCAAGGCCACGTCGATCGTCTCAGTGGTCGGTATCGTCGAGCTTATGCGGCAGGCCGATATCTCGATCGTCCGGTTTCCCGGTGATATTCTCTATATATATTTCCTGGCAGGCGCCCTTTACTTCGCCTTCTGTTTCCCCGTCCTGATGATTGTCGGGCGGCTCGAAGAGCGGTCGAAGAATGGGCGGATGGTCAGGGCATAGGGGGAGCGGGTCGTGCCGAAAGAGAAGAGAGATACGAATTCACCTGAGCCGCAAGGCGACCGGACGTTCCAGCCCTTCGTCCTGCTCATGGATACGCTGGTCGCCCAGTTCGGCACCAATTGCCAGGTGTCGCTATACGACATGCGCGAGGGGTCGGCCCGACTGATTGCCGTCTCCGGTACCGTCATGGATGTCCCGATAGGCTCGCGTCTGGCGCCGCCGATCCTTGAAAAGCTCAACCAGGCCAACCGGATCAATTCCGGCCGCATCATGTTCACGTCCACCACACCGGATGGGCGGCGGCTGAGTTCGTCGCTGACGATGATCAGCGAGCCGGCCACCGGCGACCAGATCGGTGTGCTGAAGATCGATTTTTGCATCGAACATCTGATCTCCAGCATCGATGTGCTTCAGACCTTTTGCGGCATCGACGAGCAGCCCCGCGCGACCGAAACGGGCGGCGAGGAAGATATCGGCCAGATCGTCGAGTCGATCATCGCCGAGACATTCGAGAGCCGAAACGGCACCAGAAGTGTCTCGGGCAAGGAATATCGGCTCGAAATCGTTCGGCGGCTTGAAGACAGAGGCGTGTTTCGCGTGAAGGGTGCGGTCGAGATCGTTTCGAACAGCCTGAATGTCTCGAAATACTCGATCTACAACTACATCGATCAAGTCCGCAAAGCCCGATCACCCCAGTAAGTACCATCAGAAAATTGGAATAAGCGGACTGCCTTCATGCCGGACAGAGCAAGCGCGCTGCTGCGCGACCCAAGACATACCCTGCTGCACATGCCCACACCCTTGCAGCGCCTCGGCTATCTCGAGGCCAAGCTAGAGCGCCCTGGGCTCTACATGAAGCGCGACGATCTCATGGAAATCGCGCTTGGCGGCAACAAGCTGCGCAGCCTCGAGTTCTGGCTGGGGGCCGCAAAGCGCGCGGGCGCTGACGTGCTTCTGGTAGCGGGTGGCGCAATGTCGAATCTTTGCCGCCTCACTGCAGCGGCCGCTGCGATGACTGGCTTCGATTGCATCGTCTTCCACAATTCCGCTGACAACGAAACAAACCGCCAGAGATCCTTCCTGAACAAGTTGTTCGGCGCGGAAGTGCGTTACCTCGGGCCAGTGAGCGAACAACAGCGCGGTGAAGCGATCTTGAAGGCAGCCGCCGAGTTGGCCGCCCAGGGTCGCGTGCCGTACATTGTTGGCGATGCGGTCGTCGGCGCGCTTGGATATGTCGTTGCCGCCGCCGAAATGCATGATCAGGTCCTCCGAGAGGAAAAGCCGCTACGGCACGTATTTCTTGCTGGTTCGATGGGGCCGACGGAAGCCGGCTTCATTTTCGGCAATGCGCTACTCGGCAGCCCGTTCGAAGTGCATCTGGTCAGCGTCGAGTATGGCCAGGCCGAATTAGCTGCGCGTGTCAACCGGATCTATGACGATTTGCGCCGCCATACCGGACTGACTGTTCCCGATCTCGAAAACGTTCCTGTCCACTATCACATGGACTATCTGGGCGACGGCTACGGCCAGCCGACGCCGCAATCCGAACAGGCCATCATTTCGCTGGCGCGCACCGAAGGCATCCTGATCGAGCACGTCTATACGGCCAAGACCTTTGCTGGCTTCGTTGACCTCGCCGTGCGTGGCCACATTCCCGAGGACGAGCCGGCTTGTCTCATCCACACAGGCGGCACACCCTCTCTGTTTTCACAGTTCGGCATGTTCAAGTCGATCGGCTGATATCGCGGCGATCCCGAAGAACTGCGCGATGCTTGCAGTTCTTCGGCAGCATCCGGAAACAGTAATATCCGCTTGAGCAGCATTTTTTCGACCGCTTCCGCTACGCCCACTATAAGGCGCTATGACCCTGTTTTTGCTAACGAAAGAGTAGGCAAGACGGTGAGCGTTTTGCGTCCGGACGTGGGCGAGCGGAATTTTCTGATATTCGCCGGACTATTATGAAATACACGTCCATCAGAATGTGCATTCATCCCCGTGTATGAATCAGCCGGGATGGATTCGGTTGGGTATCGATGCGGCGTCGGAGCCTGGCGGAATTCCGACGAGATGCCCAAAAGACCCGTATGCCGTCTCGGGTGATCGTTACTACGAGGGGGCCTTTATGCTCGGTGCGATCAGATCGCAGCGTTCGACGCTGTTTGACGTCATTTCTAGACAGCCACGGCTGATGGCTCGGCTGCTGTTTCCCAAATTCAACGAGCGGGAGAAGCGCGATCCCCTACCGGGGCGGATCGCCACTACGGATCGCATTACCGTTGTCGCTATCTAGCGCTCAGCCGGCTTCGCCGGCCGAACGTTGCCTGGCGCACTAGCCACGCCGCAGAGACAATCCGGCATCAGCCATGAACGGCTGTTTGCCACGATACGTGTCGACCTCGAGGGCGCCGATGAATGGCGATCTCCTGCTTGCAGACGGAATTTGAAAGAGGAATTAGGGCCATGCAGGACGTCTCGGTCGCCGGCACTCTGAAGGAAAAGCAGCAGCCGAACATATCGTCGGCAACATCACGTGGCGCTTCTGCATGGAGGCATGTGATGCGTGGCGGCCGCATGACCAAATGGAAGGGCCAGGCAGCTAGCTATGCGCCGAACGTCGCCGAGATCGTCGGCTGGATGTCATCCCGCGCCCTGCCTCTTTCACTCGCGTCAGTCCTGGCGATCGGCGCCGCTGCGGCGGCGGATCGGTACTGGGATCCCAACGGAACGGCGGTCGGGCGCGGCGGCTCTGGAACCTGGAACCTGACTTCGGCTTTCTGGAGCCCGAACGGCGACGGCGTCAGTGGCCCCTATTCGGCTTGGAACAACAGCGCGTTCGATAATGCGATCTTCGGAGGCACGACCGCCGGGACGGTGACTTTGACATCACCGATTACCGTCAACAGCCTCACCTTCGAGACGCCGGGCTATATCCTGACGGGCGGAACGCTGACCTTGGCGGGCGCGAACCCGACCATTTCGACAATCGGGACCAACACCGGAGTTACAATCGATTCCGTCATCGGCGGTACGGCCGGCCTCACCAAGTCCCTGGCGGGGGTCCTCAGGCTTAATGGTGTCAACACGTTCAGCGGTGGCATCAACGTCACCGCCGGAACTTTGGTTGTAAACGGCGATGCGGCGCTCGGCGCCGCGAGCAATGGCGTGACGCTGGCCGCCGGAGCGGGACTGAACAGCTCCGGGGCGCTGAGCAGCAGCCGCGTGGTTACCCTGTCGGGCGGGCAGGCTACGATCGCCGGCGCTGGCGTGGGCTCTGCGCGCTTCACCGGCGCCGGCGGACTGAACGTCAATGGCAACGTCACGCTCAATAACAACGTCAACAACTATACCGGCGCGACCGCTGTCGTTAACGGTGGCACACTTACCTTCACATCGATTGGCGACGTGGGAACCGCGAGCGCGCTCGGCGCACCGACGGACGCAGCCAGCGGTACAATCTCCCTTGGAGTGGGCAGTTCCACTTCGGCATACGCCGTCTATACCGGCACCGGCGACAGTTCAAATCGCAACTGGCGACTGGGGTCGTGGCAATACGGGACATCCGGCATTACCAACCAGGGCACCGGCATCCTCACGCTCACCGGCGACATCGCCAGCGCACATACGAATTCCAGTATTTCGGTCCGAAACGTCGTCTTTACCGCAGCTACGGCCGATCTTGAACTGCTTGGCACCATCAGCAGCAACGTCAATGGGGTCGGCGTCGTCTTTAGCGGCGGTGGTACGAACCGCAGTGTAACGGTAACCGGGTCCAACACCTTTGGCGGGGTGGCTGCGATCCAGAACGTTACGGTTCGGGCGAACACTCTGAAGGATGTCGGCACCGCCAGTGCATTGGGCACGGGTGCCAACGGCAATGTCTCCATCAGCAATGGAACGCTGGCCTATACCGGTACGGGCGACAGCAGCAACCGCGATTTCGCACTCCAAGGCAGTGCGGTTCTTGCCAATGACGGCACGGGATCACTGGCACTGAGCGGCGGGGTTGGGCTCGCGGCCACCGGCACCAACACGCTGACGCTGGGAGGAAGCTTCACGGGCACCAACACCGTGTCGGGCGTCATTTCCGGCAACGGCGGCCTCGTTTCCAACGGCTCCGGCACCTGGCTGCTGACCGGTGCCAACACCTATACGGGCACCGTGAGGGTGGACAGCGGCACGCTTGTAGCGGGCAATGCACAAGCCTTCAGCACCCCCAACGGCGCGATCGTCAATGGCGGCAAGCTCGACCTCAATGGCTTCGACACGACCTTTACCTCCCTCTCCGGAACCGGTGGCAGCGTCGCGCTGAATGACGCGACCATTACCGTGAACGGTTCGACGAACTCCAGCTATGGCGGCAGCATCACCGGCAGTGGCGACCTTCTGAAGCGTGGCACGGGCACGCTGACGCTCAGCGGCGCCAACACCTATACAGGCTCCACCACCATCAACGGCGGCGCGGTCGTGCTCGACTTTTCCGCTTCCGGCGCACCGACAAGCGACATTCTGTCAAGCGCATCGACACTGAACATGGTCGGCGGCGTGTTGACCGTCACGGGAGCCGCAGGCAAGGCGAACACTCAGACCTTCAGTGGCGTGAACGTTGCTGCAGGCAACAACAGGATCGGCGCCACTTCTGGCACGGGCGGCAGCCTGACCCTCAATCTCGGTGCGATCAACCGCACGGGCGGCCTCATCGATTTCACGCTGCCTACCAGCGGCAGCATCACCACAACCAGCACGGTGCTCGGCGGCTGGGCTACGGTCAATGGCAGCGACTATGCCAAGGTCGTCAGCGGCAAAATCACCGCTTTCGCGGCTTCCGATTATACGGGGCAGGATAACGCCAGCCTCTGGGCAAACGGCCAGTTCATCACCGACGATGACGGTCATGCTGGAAGCTTCTACAACACGGTGAACGGTAGCGTTCAGCTTGGCGGCCTGCGCTACACGCAGGCAGCGGCATCGACGTTCACAATCGGTTCAGGCCAGAAGCTCGGCATCGATGGCACCATCATTGTCGCCGCGACTGTCGGCAACAACAACCAGACGATCACCGGCGGATCAATCACCGGCAGTGCCGGCGGAGGCATCCTTGGCCTGCAGCAGAATGGCGGCGGCAATTTCACAATCGCCTCGACAATCGTCGACAATGGCGGCGCAACCGGGTTCACGAAGGCCGGTAGTGGCACCGTCACGCTAAGTGGCGCCAACACCTATACCGGCGCTACGACCCTGAGCGGCGGCAGGCTGCAAATTACCAGCCTCGCCAACGCCGGGTTCGCGAGCAGCATCGGCGCGGCTTCAACGGACGCGTCCAATCTTGTCCTCGAAAGCGGCACTCTTGCCTATACTGGCGGCGCCGACGCCAAAACTGATCGCGGCTTCACCCTGGTCAATGGCGGTGCAGGTGACCCAACGATCGAGGTCAACACCTGGAGGACGGTCGAGTTTTCCGGATTGGTGACAAGCCCGGACGATGCCGGCCTGACCAAAACCGGTTGGGGCACGCTGGTTCTCTCGAATTCGGCCAATAACTACGTCGGCGTCACGACGGTTACCGGAAGTGGCAGCGGCTATGCCAGCACTCTTTCGGTGAATACCCTCGCTAATGGAGGGGGCGCCAGCGGCATCGGCGCGGCGGGCAGCGATGCCGCCAATCTCGTGCTGAGTGCCGGTGGCCGTCTGCAATATACGGGCGGCAACGTGGCGATCGATCGCGGCTTCACGCTTGGGACTGGCGGCGGTCGCATAGATGTTGCCCAGGCCGGCACGACATTGACCATCAGCGGCACTGCGCTGGGCGCAGGCGGCCTGACCAAGGAGGGAGCAGGCACGCTGGTGCTGTCTGGCGCCAACACCTATGCGGGCGACACGGTCGTTGATGCCGGTACGCTGCGCGCGGGCTCGACGCAGGCCTTCGGTCCCGGAAACCGCTATATGACCGTCAATAGTGGCGGTACGCTCGAACTTGGCGGCTTCAATATCACTGCTGCCTCGCTCATCGGCGGTGGCACCGTCGATCTCGGCTCCAATACCTTCACCACGTCTGGCGGCAATGGCACGTTCACCGGCAGGATCACCGGTACCGGAGGCTATACCCGCAGCGGTGGCTACACGCAGGTGTTGAGCGGCTGCAACAATAACTATACCGGCGCCACGACGATTTCGGGAGGCTCGCTCAGCGTCGACTGCCTAGCCAATGGCGGCGTCGCGAGCGGCATCGGCGCTGCAACCAACGCTTCGGCCAATCTGGTCTTCAATAGCGGCACACTGACCTATACGGGTGGCACCACCGCCACGGATCGTGGCTTCACGCTTCAGGCGAACACCGGCGCTATCAGCGTATCGAATGCCGCGACGACGCTGACATTCAGCGGTCAGGTTGTCGGCGCCGGCGCCTTGCGCAAGGACGGCGCCGGTACGCTGATATTGTCGGGCTCGAACACTTACACGGGCGCGACCACGATCACCGGCGGCACGTTGCGGGCAGGTTCCTCACAGGCGTTTGGCGCCGCCGCGGCGATGGTCCTGAACAACACGGCTGGAGTGACGCTCGACCTCGCAGGCTACAATACCAGCGTTGCCTATCTGCAGGGTGGCGGCGCGACCGGCGGTGTCGTCAATCTTAACGGCGCCAACCTCACGCTTACGAATGGCAACAGTACGGCCGGGGTAACCTTTGCCGGCAAGATCACGGGAACCGGCAATCTCATCAAGGGCGGGACCCAAATCCAGCGGCTCAGCGGATGTGACACGGACTACAGCGGCTCCACGACGATTAATGGCGGCACACTCGAGGTGACTTGCCTTGCCGATGGCGGTCAGGCCAGTTCGATCGGCGCTTCGAGCGCGGCGGCAAGCAATCTGGTGATCAACGGCGGTGCTTTGAGCTATGTCGGCACCGGTGGCAGTACCGATCGCCGTTTCACGCTCGGCGCCAGCGGTGGCAATGCGCTCGATGCCTCGGGCACCGGTGCGATCAACTTCACCAGCAACGCAGCGATTACCTTCGCCTCGGCCAACACCGCCCAGACGCTCACGCTGACGGGCACGAACACCGCCGACAACAAGCTGGCCGCGCAGATCACCAACAACGGCACCGGTGTGACCTCGCTCACCAAGACCGGCACCGGCACCTGGATTCTTACCAATCCGGCCAGCACGTACACCGGCGTCACGACGATCAACGGCGGCGTGCTCGGTGTGGATAAGCTAGCGGACGGCGGGCTCGCCAGCAGCCTTGGCGCTTCTTCGGCAGCCGCGTCCAATCTGGTGATCGGCAACGGCTCGACGCTGCGCTATACCGGTTCGGGCGACACAACCAACCGGTTGTTCACGCTTTCTGCGGGCGTAACCTTTATCGAATCCTCCGGCACGGGCGCGATCGTCTTCACCGACACCGGGCCGGTGACCTTGGCCGGCGCCAACCAGGATCGCACCATCGCGCTGGGCGGCACCAATGCCGGCAACAACACACTTGCCGGCTCGATTGGCAATGCCGGAACCGGCGTGACCACTCTTGCCAAGAACGACAGCGGCACCTGGGCGCTGACGGGCAACAATACTTATACCGGCTATACCGTCATTAACGCCGGCAAGCTGAAGATCGGCAATGGCGGAACCACGGGCTCGATCGTCAGCAACGTGATCAACGGTGGCACGCTCGCCTTCGATCGTTCCGACGTCTACACCTACAACGGCGTGATTTCTGGGACCGGCAAGGTCGAACAGGCTGGGTCCGGCACGACCGTCCTGACGGCCAATCACACTTACACCGGCGGCACGACCATCACCAACGGCACGCTGCAGCTTGGCAATGGCGGCGCCAGCGGCAGCGTCATTGGCAATATCGTCGATGACGGCATCCTGGCCTTCAATCGTTCCGACAGCTACACATTCGGCAACGTCGTTTCGGGCAGCGGCAAACTCTCGCAGATTGGAACCGGCACGACCATCCTCACGGGGACCAACACCTATACCGGTGGGACCACGATCACGAATGGTACGTTGCAGATCGGCAATGGCGGCACGACAGGCAGCATTGTCGGGGATGTCGTCAACAATGCAGCGCTGGCATTCAACCGGTCTGACAATGTGAGCTTCGGGGGGCTCATCTCGGGTACCGGTGCAGTCAACCAGATTGGCGGCGGCACGCTGACGCTGACCGGCAACAACAGCTATACCGGCGCGACGAACGTCAATGCTGGTACACTCTTTGTGAATGGCGACCAGTCGGCGGCCACAGGACTCACAAGCGTTGCCTCCGGCGCGACCTTGGGCGGCACGGGTGTAATCGGCGGCGATGTCGTCATGGCCAATGGCTCGACGCTGGCACCAGGCAGCAACAGCACCGGCACGTTGACGATCAACGGCAATTTGAACCTATCGTCCGGCACGCAGCTAAACTTCCAATTCGGCCAGGCCGACATGGCGGGCGGCGCGCTGAATGATCTTGTCAATGTCGGGGGCAATCTCGTCCTCGACGGAACGATCAACGTCTCGGTACCTTCGGGCGGCGTTTTCGGTGCAGGCATCTACCGCGTATTCAACTATGACGGCACGCTCACCGATAACGGGCTTTCGCTTGGCACAATGCCGACGGGCAGCAATGTCACTGTCCAGACCTCGGTCGGCGGCCAGGTCAATCTTGTCAATTCCGCGGGGCTGGCGCTCAACTTTTGGGACGGTGCCGATGCCACCAACAAGAACAACGGCAAGATAGACGGCGGCGATGGCTTCTGGCAGGCCCATGCCGGCAACAACAACTGGACGAATTCGGACGGCACCATCAATGCCGGCTACGCCGACGATGGCTTTGCGATCTTCTCGGGCGCAGCTGGCATCGTGACGGTGGACAACAGCCTCGGCGCGGTCGGGGCTTCGGGCATGCAATTCGCCACTGGCGGCTATCTTATCAACGGCGATTCGCTGGCCCTGGTCGGACTGGAGTCGATCATTCGGGTCGGCGATGGCACTGTGGCCGGCGCGGGCATGACGGCCACAATCGACTCGGTGCTGACCGGCAATTCAAAGCTGGTCAAGACCGATGCCGGCACCCTGGTACTGAGCGGAACCAATACCTACATGGGCGGCACCGCGATCAATGGCGGCACCGTGAGGATCGCCAGCGACGGCAATCTTGGCGCCGCGGCGGGCGGCCTGAGCTTCGACGGCGGCACTCTCAACACTACGGCGAACATCACGACAGGCAGGGCCGTGAAGCTGGCGGGCGCGGGAACCCTGCTTACCGATGCGGGCACGACCCTGACGCTTTCTGGCCCAGTCGGCGGCGGCGGCGCGCTCACCAAGAGCGGCACGGGCATATTGGTGCTCACCGGTGACGCCACGCACACGGGCGGCACGACGATCGCAGCCGGCACGCTGCAGGTCGGCAATGGTGGCACTAGCGGTAGCATCATCGGCAACATTGTCGATAACGGCGCGCTCATCTTCAACCGCTCGAATGCCCTCCTTTTTGCCGGTTCCGTTTCCGGCACCGGTACGCTGACCCAGAATGGCGCCGGCACGCTGACGATGACTGGGAACAGCACCTATGCGGGTACGACTGCGGTAAATACGGGCAAGCTCGTGTTGCAGTCGGGCGGTCAGATCAACGGGACGGCCAGCCTCACGGTCAACGCCGGGGGCGAAATGATCGTCGACGGGACGGGTTCGCACCTCGTCACGGGGGCAGGCACTTCCCTTATTGGCAGCACCAGTGCAGGCACCTTGACGGTGCGCAACGGAGGTTCCGCGTCTTTTGCCGGCTTGACTATGGCGAACGCAGCCGGGAGCAGCGGTACGCTCAACGTTGTCGGCTCCGGCTCGCAGATCACCACCAGCGGAGCAAGTACCTTTGGCTCCGCCGGCTTGGCCACAATTAATATTCTCGACGGCGGCAAGATGATTTCGTCGGGTGCGACGACCACTGTCGGGGGCGTGGCGCCGTTGCCGGCATACGCAGCTCTTGTTACGGTCTCGGGAGCAGGCTCGCAGTGGGACTTCGTCAACTCCCTTCAATTCCGCAGGGGCACGATGACCGTTTCCAATGGCGGTCTCGTGACTGCTGGAACGGCAGACATCGCCTATGGCAGTAACTCTGCTTCGGCCGATCTGCTCGTTACGGGCGCCGGCTCCCGCTTCGAGACGAGCGGTGCGCTTGTCATTTCAAATGCCTCCGGCACAGGTACGATCACCATCGCCGATGGCGGTGTGGTCAAGGCCGGCAGTGGGACGCTTGCGATGGGTTCCGGCAATGCCGCCCTCAATATCGGCGGTGCCGAAGGCAATCCCGCCGCACATGCGGGCATCCTGGACGCGGCTTCGGTCACGTTTGGCGCGGCCAACCAGCGAGTCAATTTCAACCATGACAGCAGCAATTACAAATTCACGGCTGCAATCTCTGGCGCAGGCTCCATCAATCACAACGGCCCTGGCGAGACGGTGCTGACCGGCGCCAACACCTATACGGGCACGACCACTATCAATGCCGGTAGCCTCTACATCAACGGCAACCAGTCGGGAGCGACGGGGCTCACCACCGTCAATTCGGGCGGCACGCTCGGAGGCAAGGGCACGATCGGCGGCAGCGTCGTTGTTGCCAATGGCGGCGCGATCAACCCAGGTGATCTGGGAACGGCACCGGGAACGCTGACCATCAACGGCGACCTCACGCTTAACGGCGGCTCGACGCTCAACTACAGCTTCGGTCAGGCCAATGTCGCCGGCGGTCCGCTCAACGACCTTATCAATGTCGGCGGTGACTTGGTTCTGGGCGGCACGCTCAATGTGCAGACCTCGGGCGGCGGGACCTTCGATCCGGGCATCTACCGCATCATCAACTATGCCGGCACGCTGACGAACAACGGGCTGACGATCGGCACGATCCCGTCATCGAACTTCTATGTCCAGACATCGATCAACCATCAGGTCAATCTGGTCAACACTGCCGGGATGGCGCTGCGTTACTGGGACGGTGCAGATCCCGCCAACAAGAACAACGGCAAGATAGAAGGCGGCGACGGCAACTGGCAGGCCAACGCCGGTGGCGCCGGCAACGACAACTGGACCGAGGACGGCGCCGCCAACGCGCCGTTCGAGGACGCGGCCTTCGCCGTGTTCATGGGCGCCACCGGAACGGTGACGGTCGATGACAGCCTAGGCACAGTCAGTGCGGGAGGCATGCAGTTCCTGACTGACGGCTACCTCATCAAAGGAGCCCCGATCAACCTGGCTGGCGGGGCCTCATCGGTGATCCGCGTCGGTGACGGCACCACGGGCGGTGCTGGGATAACCGCTACGATCGCATCCGATCTCACCGGCAACACCCAACTCGTCAAATCCGACATGGGCACGCTGATCCTCACCGGAACCAACAGCTATACCGGCGGTACGGCGATCAATGGCGGCACGCTGCAGGTCGCGGCAGACGCCAATCTCGGCGCGGCATCCGGCGGGCTGTCCTTCAACGGCGGCGCGCTCCACACCACGGCGGATATCACTTCCAGCCGTAACGTGACGCTGACGGGTACGGGAACGCTCCGCACCGACGCCGGCACCACGCTTACGCTGGACGGCGCGGTTGCAGGCGCGGGCGCGCTCGTCAAGGATGGCGCGGGATCGTTGCTCCTGCTGGGCAATGCGGTTCACACCGGCGGCACCACGATTGCCCAGGGTACGCTGCAACTCGGCAATGGTGGCACAACCGGTGGCCTCAGCGGCAATGTCGCCAACGAGGGTCTGCTTGTTGTAGACCGTTCGAATTCCCTGAATCTCGATGGCGTCATTTCGGGCAGCGGCGCGTTCACGCAGGCCGGCACGGGCACGACTATTCTGGCCGGCGCCAATAGCTACAAGGGTGTTACAACTGTCAGCGGCGGTACCCTTCTAGTGAACGGTGACCAGTCGGAGGCAACCGGCACAACGACGGTCACGACGGGCGCCACGCTGGGCGGTGCCGGCATCATCGGCGGCGATGTCTCGATCGCCGATGGCGCAGCACTTGCCCCGGGAAGCACTGCAACTTCGGCCGGCACTCTCGCGATCAAGGGCGACCTGTCGCTCGCAAGCGGGTCGTCGCTGAATATGCAATTCGGCGAGGCCAATGTTGCAGGCGGTGCCTTCAACGACCTTATCAATGTAGGCGGCGATCTCACCCTCGGCGGCACGCTCAACGTATCGGTTACGCCCGGTGGCGTGTTCGGCGCGGGCATTTACCGCGTGATCAACTATGGCGGTACGCTCACCAATAACGGCCTTTCGCTGGGCGCAATGCCGGATGACAGCGATGTGTTCCTCCAGACCTCAGTTGGCGGGCAAATCAACCTTGTGAACGGCTTCGGGCTGACCCTCAACTACTGGGATGGCGATGCCGGGCCCAAGTTCGATCACAAGATCGCCGGCGGTGATGGCACTTGGCAGAACAGCCTCGGCAACGACAACTGGACGGATGCCGGCGGCGATATCAACGCGGCTTATGCAAACGGCTCGTTTGCGATCTTCACCGCGGCTGCCGGCACCGTCACGATCGACAACAGCCTCGGCCAGGTGACTGCCTCCGGCATGCAGTTTGCGGTCGATGGCTATCGGATCGAAGGCGGCGAACTGGTGCTTGATGGTTCGCAGGCGAGTATCCGTGTAGGCGACGGCACATCCGCGGGAACGGCGATGACCGCCACGATCGCGTCGGTCCTCTCCGGCTCCGCCGAACTGGTGAAGTCCGATCTCGGTACGCTGATCCTCACCGGCGTGAACACCTACACAGGCGGCACCCTGATCCAGGGCGGCGCGCTGCAGGTAGCGGCGGATACCGCGTTGGGTGACCAGGCGGGTGGCCTCTCCTTCGATGGCGGCGCGCTACGCACGACGGCGGATATGACGAGCGATCGCTCGGTCACGTTCACTGGTGCCGGCACATTGCTCACCGATGCTGACACCAACCTGACCCTCAACGGAGCGCTTTCCGGTGCCGGTGCCTTCAATAAGGCTGGTAACGGCACCCTCGTGCTCACGGCCGACAGCAGCGCCTACAGCGGCTCAGCGAGCGTCGGTGCTGGTACGCTGGTCGTGAATGGCGTGCTTGGCGGCAGCGTTTCGGTTGCCAGTGGTGGGCGGCTGGAAGGCATTGGCCATGTCGGCGCGACCACCAATAGCGGCACGATTGCGGCCGGGCTCGGTGGTATCGGCACGCTCACCGTAGATGGCGATTATGCCGGCAATGGCGGTCGCCTCGAGATTGCGACGGTGCTCGGAGATGACACTTCGGCGACCAGTCGTCTGGTGGTCAAAGGCTCGACCTCGGGCACGACGCAGGTCAGCGTGAGCAACCGGGGCGGGCTCGGCGCGCAGACGATCGAGGGTATCAAGATCATCGACGTCGCCGGTACCTCCAGCGGCATCTTCATGCTCGATGGCGACTATGTGTTCGAAGGCCAACAGGCCGTGGTCGCCGGCGCTTATGGCTATCGTCTCTACCAGGGCGGCGTGACCACCCCGAACGACGGGGACTGGTATCTGCGTTCGGCCTTGCTCGACGGAACCGATCCCGGCACCCCACTCTATCAGCCGGGCGTGCCGCTTTATGAAAGCTATGCGGGCTCGCTGCAGGAGCTCAACAAGCCCGGCACGTTGCAGCAGCGCATCGGCAACCGGGTCTGGGGAACGCGGCAGGACGGCGCGCAGGCAAATGCGAAGGGAGACAGGGTCACGAACAACAACGGCATCTGGGCACGCATCGAGGCCGCGCATGCCAAGTTCGAGCCGAATGTCTCGACAAGCAATGCAAACTATGACGTCAACACCTGGAAGTTCCAGACGGGTATCGACGGCCTCCTTCTGCAGAGCGAGGCAGGGCGCTTCGTCGGCGGCTTGTTCGTCCAATATGGCACCGCCTCGTCCAGCGTCTGGTCGCCTTACGGCGTCGGCAGCATCGACACGTCTGGTTATGGCCTGGGCGCAACGCTGACCTGGTATGGCGAGAACGGCTTCTATGTGGACGGTCTGGCGCAGGTCACCTGGTACGACAGCGATCTCCGTTCGGCCACGGCGGGCCGCAAACTCGTGGATGGTAATGGCGGCGTGGGTTACAGCCTCAGCATCGAAGCGGGACAGCGGATCGAGCTTGGCGGCAACTGGTCGCTGACGCCGCAGGCTCAGTTGTCCTATTCCGCAGTGCAGTTCGACGACTTTACCGATGTCTTTGGCGCCGACGTTTCCCTGCGAACCAGCCGCAATCTGGTCAGCCGCTTCGGCATGGCGGTCAACCATGATGTCGAGTGGCGGGACTCGGAAGGACGCTTGGCCTCCACGCATCTCTACGGCATCGCCAATGTCTATTATGGCTTTGCGGGCGCGTCGAAGGTGGACGTTGCCGACACCGCGTTCTCAAGCCGGAACGACCGTCTGCACGGAGGCATCGGCGTCGGCGGCACGCTCAACTGGGCCGACGACAAGTATTCGCTCTATGGCGAAGCGCAGTTGAACACGAGCCTGGAGAACTTCGGCAACAGCAACGCAATAGGCGGCACGATCGGATTCCGCATGCGCTGGTAATCTCCAACACGCACGAACAGGATCGGCGTGGCGTCTCCGAATTGGTGCCGCGCCTGATTGGCAACTTCCGGGGTCACGTCGCAACCGCGCGGCCCCATCAACGGCAACTCCCTAAGGACGGGTGCGAAGACATTATGAGAAAATCTAAATCTGTTCGGCATTTGCTGTTTGCGTTGACCAGCGTGCTGGCGACATCAAACGCGATGGCCCAAGGCGCAATCGATGTGCAGGGCCCGACATCACTGTCCGAAACTTATGAAGCCTGGACGGTTCAGTGCTTGACCAGGATGGAAGGCGAGCAGCAGCAACGCACATGCCAGATGAGTCAGGAGCTCATCCAGCAGGAGTCGCGCCAGCGCGTGCTGATGTTTGCCATCGGCAAGGCCGAAGAGGCCGCCAAGGCGACTTTGGTCTTGCCGTTCGGCCTTCTCCTGTCGGAAGGCGTTCGCGTCCAGATCGGTGACGAGGACGTCCTGCAAGGCACCTACCGTACATGCCTGCCGTCCGGTTGCGTAGCCGAGATCGAACTGCCGAAAGAGGTTATCGAGAAATTCGGGAGCGCCGAGGCGGCAAGCGTGTTGATGACCGCAATCTCCGGCCAGCCGGCGAAGACGGACATCTCGCTCAAGGGCTTTAAGCCGGCTTATCAGCGATTGGTCGAGTTGGGCACGGGGAAGTAACGGGGACCTAGATGAGTGACGGAAAAGGCCGAAGGGGGCGGCCGCTTTGAAAGTCACTTCGGAACGAAACCAAAGTGCATTGCTGATAGTCACGGGGGTGCTGCCAGCGGCGAACATCGCAGCGTCATCACTCCATGAAGACTATCGGCAAAGTGCTCGACTTCATTCCAGACAAGGATCGCAGCCGGATCGTGACGGTCAGTGGCGGGGCGACACATTCGATCCGCTCCGGCGCTTCGCTCTCCTTCGTTGCCGAGAGCCATTACGCGACCGTGTTCTTTTCCTCCGCAAAGAACGTGAGGGCGTCGGTAAGTAGCAGCGTCGCCCAGGAGTTTGACGTGCCAGCGGGCGCGCTGGGGATCGTGCCCGCCGGGGGTGAGCCCATGACGGTGTGGCCTTCAAAGAAGGAAAGCGTTGCGGTCGTCATCACGCCGTCTGCGATGGCAGCCCTTTCAGAGGGGGAATATGACGGTAAGATCTTCGAGCCGCGTCCGATGATGGCCACGGCGATAGACCCGCAAGCGTTGCATCTCGCCAGCCTTTTAAGGTCTGAGCTTACGGAACGACCGGCGCCAAACGAACTGTACGTCGATTCGATCATTACCTTCTTCGGCATCCATCTTCTGAGGAACTATTCCGGGGCGGAGAATGAAACAATCGATGCTCGCGGCGCGCTTTCGCCCAGCAATATGCGTCGCATCAGGGAGTTTTTGGCCGAGAATTTCACAAGAAAGCTGCTGGTGGCCGATCTGGCCGCCGTTTGCGAATTGTCTCCGCGCCATTTCATTCAAGCCTTTGCGAAGTCCTTCGGCAAGCAACCCCACCAGTATCTGATGGGGTTGCGTTTGGATTTCGCAAGGCAGCTATTGATCGAAGGAAAGCTGACCGTTACCGAGGTTGCGCTGCTCAGCGGCTTCGCCAGCCAAAGCCATCTTACGTTCACGCTCAAGAAGCACTGTGGACTGACGCCGATGCAGTTGCGGGAGGGCAAATAGACCCTCGCCGCTACCGATGTCAGAACTTGGACTGGCTTCCCAGGCGGGAGGCCAGCTTCAGCCACGGCGCCGAATGGAAGGCGCTCATCAGCACATACATCGTGGCCATCCCGCTCAGCGGCGACCATTGCATGCCCGAGCAGAGCATCTCCGCCTGGCCACTGCCGAAAACACTGGTCAGCAGCGCCATGATGGCGAAGGTAGGCGATGCCGCCAGGCCCAGCCAGTCAGTCGCCTTGAGCACGCCAGCATCCCGATTGTGCGCTCGCTCGTCTGACTCGCCGCAACCGGCATGGTTCATGGCTTTGCGCTCCCCTGCTGGTCGCGGAACGCCGCCTCGCCGACATCCGACACCTCGACCCACTTCTTGTCGGGCTCTGCGTCTGCCACGTAGCTGTCGTGCCAGTTCCACCACTTGTAGGTCGGGGTCTGGGGATAGCCGTCGGGCGAGTCTTCCCAGACCTCCTGCCGGCCGAGTGGCGTGATGTCGAGGTAGTTCCAGGTGTTCCCCATCTGCTCATCGCCGCGATTGTTGACGAAGTAGGTGCGAAACAGTCGGTCGCCGTCGCGGTAGAACACGTTCGTGCCGTGCCACTCGTCCACGCCGAAGTCGCCGTCGAAGCTGTCAGTGATGGTGTACCAAGGCATCTTCCAACCCATTCGCGCCTTCAGTCGCGCGATGTCGGCCTGAGGTGCACGCGAGATGAAGACAAGCGTGGTGTCGCGGGCGTTGAGGTGGGCGACGTGGGCGACCTGGTCGGCCACCATGGAACAGCCCCGGCAGGCATGATCTGGCCAGCCGTACACGCCCGGCTCATAGAAAGCGCGGTAGACGATCAACTGGCGCCGGCCCTCGAACAGGTCGAGGAGACTGACGTTGCCTTGAGGGCCCACGAACGCATACGCCTTTTCCACGGCCATCCAAGGCATGCGCCGGCGCTCGGCTGCCAGGGCGTCACGGGCGTGGCTCTGGGCCTTTTCCTTTACGAGCAGTTGCTGGCGGGCTGCCTCCCATGCTTGCGGCGACACGACTGGCGGTGTGTGCATGACGGGCTGTCTGCCCTTTTGTCCGTTCCTGACTGATGTGGTCATGGCTTTTGAAACCTCCTAATTGTTGGTCGTAGGATAGTTTTGGCACCGGAAGTCGAACGGTGAGAGTTACAATTGTGACGGGATTCGAATGGACTCGCTGATCACCGCCGCCGCTCGTGCGCTCGCTAACGGCGACCCCTTTGGCGCATTGAACCGGGTCGCCCTGCGCGAAGACGCCCCTGCCCTCGCGCTCCGAGGCATAGCAATGGCGCAGCTCGGTGATCTCGTCCGAGCAAAGGCGCTCCTCAAGAGCGCTGCCCGCGCGTTTGGCCCGAAAGAGGCAGTGGCCCGCGCGCGGTGCGTCGTCGCGGAGGCCGAGATCGCCCTCGTGTCTCGCGATCTCGGTTGGTCCGCGAAGGCGCTCGACGCAGCCCAGGCGGCGCTCGACGCCTACGGCGACCGCCTGAACGCCGCGCATGCGCGCAACCTGAAAGCCCGTCGCCTGCTCCTGATCGGTCACCTCGACCAGGCCGAGCGTACCCTTGCAGAGCAAGATCCAATGCTGCTCCCACCTGCGCTGAGAGCGACCTATGAGCTCGCGGTCGTGGGGATCTCGATCCGGCGCCTGCAGACAAAGACGGCCCATGCCGCACTCATTCGAGCAAGGCTGGCGGCGCAAGAGGCGGACATCCCCGCGCTGAACGCGGAGGTCGAGAACGCATCGGTCGCGCTGAACACGCCCGCGGCGCGTCTTATCGCTCGTGGCGAGGAACGCCTGCTCCTGCTCGATGAGGTGGAAGCGCTCTTATCTTCGGGAGCGCTTATGGTGGATGGGTGTCGCAATGTCGTGCGGGATGGCAGAGGCGTGGTCTCGCTCGCGACGCGCCCAATCCTCTTCGCGCTAGCCCGCACGCTGGGAGAAGCCTGGCCGGGGGACGCGTCGAGACATATGCTTATTGAACGCGCCTTCCACGGCAAGGACGCCGATGAATCGCATCGCGCGCGGCTGCGGGTAGAAATGGGACGGCTTCGTGCGGTGCTTCGGGAGTTGGTGGAGGTGAGCGCGACGAAAACAGGTTTTCTGCTCAAGCCGCGCCGTGCGAACGAGATAGTGGTGTTGGCGCCGCCCGTCGAAAATCAGCATTCGGTCGTGCTCGCCTTGCTGGCCGATGGCGAGTCCTGGTCGAGTTCGGCCCTGGCGATCGCACTCGATGCCAGCCCACGCACCGTGCAACGAGCGCTTGAACAACTCGCCGCGGAAGGCAAAGTGCAGTCATTCGGCCAGGGGCGGTCGCATCGATGGATCGCTCCGTCCGTGCCAGGATTTCCGACGTCTTTGTTACTCCCCGCTCCGCTGCCCAATGGCTAGGATAAGCGAATGAAACGATCATCAGCCGAAATCATCAAGGAATACGGACCCTTTCCGGGCGTCGAGGCAGTGCACGGCGTCACGTTCGACGGTCAGCACATCTGGTTCGCGTCGGGAGAGCGGCTGAACGCCGTCGATCCGGCTGACGGGCAGGTTCTGCGCTCGATCGATGTCCCCGCGCATGCAGGGACCGCGTTCGACGGTCGACATCTTTATCAGATCGCAGAGAATCGCATCCAGAAAGTCGATCCGAAGACGAGCCAGGTGCTCGCCACGATCCCCGCGCCTGGTGGCGGAGGAGACTCAGGCCTCGCTTGGGCCGAGGGATCGCTCTGGGTTGGGCAATATCGGGACCGGAAAATCCATCAGATCGATCCCGAAAATGGCACGATCCTCCGCACCATCGAGTCCAACCGCTTCGTCACCGGCGTGACCTGGATCGATGGCGAGCTATGGCACGCCACCTGGGAAGGCGACGAGAGCGAACTGCGACATGTCGATCCCAAAACCGGAAAGGTCCTCGAAAGACTCGAAATGCCGCCCGGAACGATGGTGTCGGGGCTCGAGTCCAACGGCAACGATCGGTTCTTCTGTGGGGGCGGCGGCAGCGGAAAGGTGCGCGCCATCCGCCGCCCCGGATAGGGCCCGAGCCGGCTCGGCGCTCGGACCGCCGGATGACCTTTGGCAATCAATGTCGCTAATGGCGCAGATGCCTGATGGGCTTGCCCGGAATGAGCGTTTGAGCCGCCTTCATGATGCCCTGCGCATCTATCCCATACTGACGATAAAGCTCGGCAATTGTGCCGGTTTGGCCAAAATGCTCAACACCGAGCGAACGCGTGCGATGTCCATGCACCGATCCCAGCCAAGCGAGTGTAGCGGGGTGGCCGTCGGCCACAGTTACCAAACCGCAATCCCTGGGCATGATCGACAATAGCCTTTCAACATGGCTCTGGGCATTGGCCATTCCCTGCTCCTTGCCAAGGTGAGCGGCAGTCCAGCCAGCGTTCAACCTGTCTGCCGACGTCACCGCCAGCAAGCCGATGTCACGGCGGTCTTCTGCCATCAGCCCGACCGCTTCCAAAGCCTCGGGCGCAAGTACCCCGGTGTAAGCGACTACGAGCTCTGCATTCGGACCCGGCTTACGCAGCCAATAGCCGCCATTAACGATGTCGGCAGCCATACCGGCGTCGATCTGTCGATTGGGCTGGTCGATCGTGCGGGTCGATAGCCGCAGATAGACCGAGCCCCCGCTAGCATCCCGCAGCCAGTTTCCGCGGTCAGGCTCATTGCTGCCACCGCGCTGAATATAATCAAACGCAAATCTCATAATGATCGCGAGCTCATCGACGAATGCAGGTTCGAACGAGGCAAGTCCATCTTGGGCCATGCCGATGAGGGGTGTTGCAATCGATTGATGTGCACCGCCTTCCGGCGCAAGTGTGACACCCGACGGTGTGGCGGCGACGATGAACCGGGCGTCCTGATAACAGGCATAGTTCAATGCATCTAGGCCTCTCTCGATAAAGGGATCGTAGAGAGTTCCGACGGGCAAAAGCCGTTCGCCATACAGCGAGTGGGAAAGCCCGAGTGCCGACAGCATCAAGAACAGGTTCATCTCTGCGATCCCAAGCTCAAGGTGCTGCCCCTTGGGCGAAAAATCCCACGCAAAGGTCGACGGGATGCGCTCCTTGCGAAACAGATCGACCAATTCCTCGCGTGCGAACAGTCCGCGGCGGTTTACCCAGGCGCCAAGATTGGTCGATACCGTGACGTCGGGGGACGTCGTCACGACCCGCTCGGCGAATGGCGAACTCTGCTTTGCAATTTCGTTCATCAGCAGACCAAAGCCCTGCTGCGTGGACATCGACGGCGCAATCTGCGTCTCAAGCCGATCGGGGACCTCGATCCGAGGAGCAGAATAGCGGCGCCTTCCCATTTGTTGGAACGGAACCTGTCGGAGGAACGCCTCCAGGGTGTCGCTCTCGCTGGCGAGCCCCTCGAAGGGCTCCCATTCGTGGCCTTCCCTGATGGACATCTTTTCGCGCAGTACGCCCACCTGCGCTGGCGTCATGAGCCCAGCGTGGTTGTCCTTGTGCCCGGCTAGCGGCAGACCGTATCCCTTGATTGTATAGGTGATGAAGCAAACGGGCCGATCATGAGATGTGGACGCTTCGAACGCCTCGAGAAGGACCGGCAGATCATGGCCGGCGAGATTGGTCATCAGTGCCTGTAGCTCAGCGTCGCTTCGGCGGTCGATCAATGCGGAAACCTGACCTTGGTCGCCGAGATCATCCAGCAGCCTCTTTCGCCAAGCCGCACCTCCCTGGAAGGTCAGCGCCGAATAAAGCTGATTGGGGCATTGGTCGATCCAATGCTTGAGTGCATCTCCTCCTGGCTCGGCAAAAGCAGCCCGCTGCAGCGAGCCATATTTCAGGATCTGAACTTCCCAACCGAAATTCCTGAATATCGCTTCGAACCTCTCCCAGAGCCCTTCCCGCACCACGGCGTCCAAGCTTTGGCGATTGTAGTCGACGATCCACCAGGTATTGCGCAGACCGTGCTTCCAGCCCTCGAGCAAAGCTTCGAAGATGTTGCCCTCGTCCATCTCGGCATCGCCCAGCAGGGCGATCATGCGCCCTTCCCGCCTATCGGCGAACCAATCCTTGGCCTTCAGATAGTCCTGCACCAGTGATGCAAACACCGTTTGCGCCGCGCCCAATCCGACCGAGCCGGTGGAAAAGTCGACATCATCCGTATCCTTGGTGCGCGAGGGATAGGACTGCGCGCCACCAAAGGCGCGGAAGTTTTTGAGCTTGCCTAGGGTCTGGTTGCCCAAGAGGTACTGGATTGCATGGAATACCGGGCTGGCATGCGGCTTCACCGCAACCCGGTCCTCTGGTTCGAGGACGGAGAAGTAAAGGGCCGTCATGATCGTCGACAGCGAAGCGGAGGAGGCCTGGTGCCCTCCGACCTTCAATCCATCATCATTGGGCCGAACATGGTTGGCGTGATGGATCATCCAGCTCGACAGCCACAGCACCTTCTTTTCGAGCTCGGCCAGAAAAGCAATCTTGTCTTCCACGGAATCCCCTCTTCGTTTGGTGGAACCTTAGTGGGGCGCCAATAGAGGAATCTGCCAAAAGCAGGGGTGGTTTGAGCCAATTTTAATGTATTCAGCTATCAGTGGCCGAGTTTGAGGAGGATTCCGCCAATGAGCAAGCTGGATCGTATCGACAGCAAGATCATCGCCGTGCTTCAAAGCGACGGGCGCATCACGCTGCAGGAACTTGCAGACAAAGTGGGGCTCTCCCCTACTCCCTGCGCCAGACGTCTGCGGATGATGGAAGACGAAGGCATCATAAAGGGCTACGCCGCCGTCATCGACCAAGCCAAGATCGGTTTGCCGGTCAGCGCCTTTGCATCAATCAAGCTGGAGCGGCAAAGGGAAGAATATCTTGATCGCTTTGCGCAGACCGTCTCGAAATGGCCGGAGGTCGTGGATTGCTACCTGATGACAGGGCAATATGACTATCTGATGCGCGTCGTGGTGGCCGATCTTGCTGCCTACGAAGCCTTTCTCAAAACCAAGCTCACCCGGCTCGAGGGCGTCGCATCAATCGAAACCAGTTTTGCTCTCGGTCAGACCAAGCGATCCGAAGTGCTTCCGTTGCCATAATGGCGACGTGTAGGCGCCAGGCCGTGGAGAGATTGGGCAACTGGCCCTCCCCGCCGGTCCGACAAAAGAGCCTCATGCAACGTGTCAGCCGGGCCGCACGGTGAACGCGGTTCGCCTTAACGTTGCAGCCAAAATCTGGTAACCTTACATGCCTGCCGGATATTCGGCCCTTGGCGCTATTTGCCTTGAAGTGAACACGAAACGTCTGCGCCAACTTTCTGATGGGCGGTCTTTCAAATGTTCAGCCAGATTCTCAATCCCACCGGCAATTTGTTCATCACATGGCTCGTAGCCCTGCTTCCGGTCGCGGCATTGTTGTTCATGCTGGCCGCGCTTCGCTGGTCGGCGTGGGTGGCGACACTTGTCGGCTCAATCATTACGTTTGCGCTTGGGCTTTGGGTCTGGCGCATGCCGCTCGGCGACGGCATCCTTGCCTATCTCTACGGCTCTGCCACAGGCGTATGGAATGTCGACTGGATCACGTTCTGGGGCGTGATGCTTTTCAACACGCTGGTCATCACCGGCACATTCGACAAGCTGAGACGTTGGCTGATCGCACAGGGAACACAGGATGTCCGGGTTCAAACCATCCTGTTTGCCTGGGCGTTCGGTGCGCTCCTGGAAGGCCTCGTCGGCTTTGGTTATCCATGGGCATTCGTCGCCCCGATTCTGATCGCCCTCGATATTCCGGATCTCGATGCCGTCCGGGTGGCCGCGATCGCCAACAACGCACCGGTGTCCTTCGGCGCGCTCGGTGCACCCATCATCGCGCTCGCGGCTGTCACAGGGTATCCGTTGCTTGCGCTGTCGGGGTCGGTCAGCAAGATCGTTGCGATCCTGGCGTTGTTGCCGCCGTGGATCCTGCTCTATCTGGTTTCGGGCAAGGAAGGCATGTGGGAGGCATGGCCAATCGCCGTTGTCGGGTCGCTCGCATACATTGCCGGCCAATTGCCGGTCGGCGTCTTTCTCGGTCCCTATCTGCCCGATATCGCGGGCTCCATCGTGTGCTTTGTATGCCTGCTCGTCCTGCTAAAAGTCTGGCAGCCCAAGCAGATGCGAGGTTATGGCGGCAAGCCGCTGACGGGGCCCCCGACGGCAGCCGATCATGGCCTTTCCACCAGTGACATCTTCCAGGCCTGGATGCCGATCGCGGTTCTGATCATCGTCGTCGTCGCCTGGACGGGACCGTGGTCCAAGCTGCCCAGCATAGTGGTGCTGCATATGCAGGTAGCTGCAGCATCCTCGATCGTGGAGGGAGCGAAGAACGCCGCGGTCTTCAACTGGACACCGTTTGTCGGCGGTTCGGCGATCCTCGCATCGTGGATCATCGTCGCGCTGCTGTTGCGTGTGAGCCGCGGGCAACTTGCCGAAATCTGGAACAAGACCTGGTCGCAGATGTGGGGAGCCTGCCTAGTCGGGGTGTTCATATTCGGGCTGGCCTATGTCTACAACTTCTCCGGTATGGCAGCGTCGCTGGCGAAGGCTTTTTCGTCACTCGGTACTGCCTTTATAATCGTCGCTCCAATTCTCGGATTCATCGGCGTCGCCCTGTCTGGCAGCAATACCTCCACCAACGCCATGTTCGGCAAATTCCAAGCTCTGGTCGGGCAACTCCTCGGTTTCCCGCCGCTGCTGCTGCCGACGGTCAATTCAGTCGGCGCAGAGATTGGAAAACCCATCGCGCCACAGACAGCCAGCGTCGGCGTTTCGACCACACGTTTCGTGCGCCACGAAGGTGAAGTCATCCGGCACAATTTCTTCTGGTGCCTGGTGATGCTTGCCTATCTCATCGTGATCAGTGTCGCCTGCTATCTTTTCTTCCCTGGCATCGCAAAGATCTGAGGTTGTTTTCGTTTCCGGCACATTGGCAGGTTGCAGCCGCAATCGGCCCGCCATTGCGTCATGTGTTCAAATCCTCCAATGCGGCGGGAGCGGCTTCGGAACTTTCTGTTGGCGCTTGCTCGACCAGCAGCTTTTTCAGATGCCTCCCGAGGAAGCGCTGCAGGTCGTCCATGAAAGTGTAGACAACAGGCACGTAGACGAGGCTCAGCGCTGTCGAGGAGATGAGGCCGCCGATTACGGCAATCGCCATAGGCATGCGGGTCTCCGCATCCGCGCCGATGCCGAGCGCGATCGGCAGCATGCCGGCGCCCATCGCGATCGAGGTCATGACGATCGGCCGTGCCCGCTTCCTGGCGGCATCCAGAAGAGCTTCCAGCCGGCTCATGCCGGGCTGCTTTTCGGCGATGAGTGCGTACTCGACCAGCAGGATGGAGTTCTTCGCGGCGATGCCCATCAGCATCAGAAGGCCGATGAGAGTCGAAATGCCGAGCGCCTTGCCGGTCAGCAGCAGGAAGCCTAGCGCCCCACCGATGGAGAGTGGCAGCGCTACCAGGATGGTGACCGGCTGGACGAAGCTTTTGAACAGCAGCACCAGCGTCAGATACATCAGGAGCACGCCGGAGATGATTGCCATGGCAAAGCCGGAGAAAAGCTCCTGCATGCGGGCCGAATCGCCGCGAGCCAGGTCGTTCACGCCGGCGGGTAGGTTCTGCATGACGGGCAGCGCCCGGATCGCCGTGGTCGCCTCGCCGAGCGTGATCCCCGAAAGCTCCGCTTCGACGGTCGCGCTGCGGTTGCGACCCACGCGCGTGATGCTGTTTGGTCCGGCATCGAAGCTGATCTCGGCCACCGATCCAAGCGGCACCGTACCCTTGCTGCCGATCAACGGCAGAATGGCAAGCGTGGTGGGATCGGCTATCGCCTCGTCCGGCAAGGTCACTACGATCGGAATCTGACGATCGCCAAGATTGAATTTCGGCAAGCTCGAGTCGTTGTCGCCGATCGTGGCCACCTTCACCGTCATTGCGATTTCCGTCGGCGTGACGCCGAGTTCCGACGCCCGTGCATTATCCGGCCGGAAAATCAGCTCCGGCTTGGTGCTCATAGCCGTCGAGTTCGGGTTGGCGAGGCCGGGTACGGTCTTCATCTGTTCGAGCAGTGCCTCGCTTGCCGACTGCAATGCGTCCGGATCAGCGCTCACCAGCGTCACCGAAACCTTGGAGCCAGAGAGACCATCGCCACCGAACTGCATGCGCGCGCCGGGAATGTCGCGCAGCTTTTCGGTGGCCTCCGCCTCGAATTCCTGCTGCGACAGATGCCGCTCGCTCCGCGGTACGAGGTTGATAGTGACATTGGCGGTGCGAACCTCCGACGCAGTGGACCCCCTGTTCGGACCGCCGCCTGATTGCGAGGCCGTTCCCACGGTGGCAAAGATGCTCTTTACCGCAGGATCGTCCTTCAGGCGGTCGGTGATCTGCGTCACCACGGACGAAGTCTGCGTGATGGTGGCGCCAGGCGGCAACTGGACTGACATGATCGAGCGCCCGCGGTCGGCCGCGGCCATGAACTCGGTGGGGAGCCGCGTCGCCATCAGCATGGAGCCGACAAAGAAGGCGACGCCGGCAAGAAGCGTGGCCCAGCGGTATCTGAGCGCCAGCCGAAGCAGCCAGAGATAGGTCGGCACCCAGGCTGGCATGTCCTCTTCGCCGTGGCCGCCGGAACGCACCAGATATGCGCCCATCAGCGGCGTTAGCATGCGGGCAACCACCAGCGAAAACAGCACCGACACGCAGACGGCCACCGCGAATGTCAGGAACATTTTGCCTGGGATGCCGGGCATGAAGGCGACGGGCAGGAAGACTGCCACGATGGTCGCTGTCGTTGCCACGACGGCCAGGCCGATCTCGTCCGCGGCCTCCAGGGCGGCCTTATAGGCGCCATTCCCGGTTTGCCGCATGTGCCGCACGATGTTCTCGATCTCGACGATGGCGTCGTCGACGAGGATGCCGACCACAAGCGAGAGCGCGAGCAGCGTGATGTTGTTGAGCGAGATGTCGAGCCACGCCATCACCGCGAAGGTTGGGATGAGCGACAGCGGCATGGCGACCGCGGCCACCAGCGTGGCTCGGATATCACGCAGGAAGGCCCAGACTACCCCGATCGCCAGCAGCGCGCCGAGCCAAAGCGCCTCGATTGCAGCGTCATAGCTTTCCTCGACAAAGCCGGACGACGAGGTCACCTCGGTGAAGCGCGCGTCGGTATTTGCCGCATCGATCTCGGCGACCTTGTCACGCACCTTCTCCACCACCTTGACCTCGCTGGAGCCAACGGAACGGAAGACGCTGAAGGACACCACTTCTCGTCCATCGAGGAAGGCGGTCTGGCGCGGCTTTTCCCAGCTGTCCACCACCGTTCCGAGGTCCGAGAGCTTCACGTCGCTGCCGTTGGATAGCGGGATGCGCGTGTCTGCCAGCGCCTCTACGGTGGTGACAGCGCCAAGCGTACGAACCGATTGCTCGCGCCCGCCGATTGTCGTGCGACCGCCTGGCTGGTTGACGTTGATAGAGGCGAGCTTCTGGCTGACATCGGCCGCGCTCACGCCGAGTGCTGCCAGCCTGTTCGGATCGAGTTCGACGCGGATCACCCGGTCGACACCGCCGGACCGCTCGATCTTGGATACGTCGGCTACGCCGAGCAGCGCCTTGGCAACATCGTTATCGATATACCAGGACAGCTCGTCTGGCGCCATCGAGGACGCCTCGACCACGAAGGAGAGCAACGCGTTGCCGCTGGCGTTGACACGCGTGACCACCGGTTCCGAAGCGCCGGCCGGCAGGTCGGCCTGCACACTGGAAACTGCGTTGCGGACGTCGTTGGTCGCTTGTTCGGGATCTGTGTTCAGCGCAAACTCGACGGTGATTGTGGCCGAACCCTCGTTGAGGCTTGTGGAGGCGTCGTCCACGCCATCGAGCGTGGCGACCGCGTTCTCGATCACCTGCGCGACCTGGACTTCCATCTCGCTGGGCGCCGCACCCGGCTGGGAGACCGAGACGGTAACGGTGGGTAGGTCGATATCGGGTGTGTTGTTAATGCGGAGTTGCATGAAGCCCCAGATCCCCGCCACCGTCAGCGACAGGAACAGGACGATGGTGGGAACCGGATTGCGGATCGACCAGGACGAGATGGCATTCATTCTGGATTACTCCGCGCTCGCGGTCGCCGCGCTGTCGCTCACGCGAACGAGGTTGCCGTCGCTCAGGAAGCCGGCCCCGGAGACGACGATGCTCTCTCCCTCGGAGAGGCCGGATAGAATGGCGACGCGGCCGCCCGCTCGTTGGCCGGTTTCCACGCTTCTCGACTTGACCTTGCCGTCGTCGCCGAGCACGAAAACAGCGGGCTTGCTGCCGCGCCAGACCAACGCGTTCTCGGCAACCGTCAGCGCGGGCCGGTTCGAGGCGTCGATCGAGACGCGGGCGAACATGCCCGGCTTGAGCCCGGCGCCGTTTTCCAGAGCGATCCGGACGGTGCCGAGCCGGGTAGCCCGATCGACCTTTTCTGCGACGGACGATACCGTGCCCGCGCTGATCCTGCCGGCGGCATCCGTCACGGTTGCCTTCTGGCCGCGTGCAATGGAAGGCAGGTCCTTGTCGGGGAGCCGCACTTCGACCTCCAGTCGGTCGTCTCGAATGATTGTCATGAGTTCAGTTCCCGCCTGAACGATCGAGCCGACCACGGCGGGCTTGCTGGCAATAACTCCATCGAAAGGCGCGGTGATCTCGGTCCGGTCGACTTGGACCCTGATCCGATTGGCCGCAGCTTCTGCCTGGGCCACTTGCGCACGGCCTGTCTGCACAGCGGTCGCCTTTCCTTCGGCGGTCTCGACGCTGACCGCGCTGCTCTTGAGCAGCTTTTCGGCGCGGGCCGAGGCCATTTCGGCGGACGCCAGCGTGGCGCGTGCCTGCTCGATTGCAGCCTCCTGCTCGGTGAGTTGCGCCCTAAGCAGCGAGCTATCGAGGCGCGCGAGCACGTCTCCCTTCTTCACGCGGTCGCCTTCCTCGACGAGGACTTCGGTCAACTGCATGCCGCCGGATTCAGTGCTGATAGCGGCTTCCTGCCAAGCAGTCACCGAGCCGGTGCCAGCGACGACCGAGGCGACCTGTTCGGCCTGGACCGGCTCGACGGCTACCGTCAGTGAGGCCGCTTGCGAGGCCGCCGGCTCATCAGTTGGGGCTACGGAATTGGGCCGGCCATAGGCCATGAAGATCGCCGAGACTGCCGCTAGAGCAGGGAGCGTCCCGACAAGAAAATATCGTCTACGCATTATCTTGTTCATATCCTCGTCCGTGGTGGCGGTGAGAATAGGAAGCATCCTTTGCTGCGATGCGTCGGTTTGTTTCTCGGCGTGTCCCGCAAAGGCGAATATGTATCTGAATGTTGCTGATGGCCGGGCAGCAACATTCGGTTGCAAAATTGTCGCGCGGGTTCTCCGCGAGAGACCCTATAATTGCCTCCGAACAGACCGCAACGAGCACAAGCTGATGCAGCAGGCACCGCATATCCTTGTCGTCGACGACGATCGCGAAATCCGAACCCTCCTGAGCCGCTACCTGGATAGTCAGGGTTTTCGCGTGTCCGTCGCTGCGGACAAGCGCGAGTGCGAACAGAAAATGGCGTCCGGCCACTTCGACCTGATCGTACTGGATGTGATGCTGCCGGATGGCTCGGGGCTCGACATCTGCCGGGGCCTGCGTGATCAAACACCTCATATGCCGGTGATCCTGCTTACCGCCTTGAAGGAAGACGTCGACAGGATCGTCGGGCTGGAGCTCGGCGCGGACGACTATCTGGGCAAGCCGTTCAATCCACGCGAGCTTACGGCACGGATACGCGCTGTCCTGCGGCGAACCGCCTCGGAAGGCGCGACCGGCCCCCGCGCCCAGGGCTATCGTTTCGCCGGCTACACGCTCGAGCCGGACACCCGCCACATCACCGGACCCGAAGGGAGCCCTGTCGATCTGACTGCAGCGGAGTTCGATCTGCTTCAGGTCTTTCTCGAAAGACCTGGCAGGCTGCTTTCGCGCGACCAGCTTCTTGACCTGACGCAAGGCCGCGAGCGCGACCCGACGGATCGCTCGATCGACGTTTTGATGAGCCGGTTGAGGCGCAAGCTGGGCGAAGCTCCGGAAAGACCGCTGTTCAAGACAGTGCGGAATGGCGGCTACCAATTCGCCGTGCGTGTCGAAGCAGTGGACGCCCAGCCATGACTTCGCTTCGCATGCGCATCGCGCTACTGTTGATCGTGGCGATCATAACCGTCGTCGGCTTGGCTACGCTTGCCGCCGTCAGCGTCATCGGCGAACCTGAGCCCGAGGGGGGCTTGCAGCCCGTCTTGCGCCAAGTCGAATTGCTTGCTCGCGTCGCGTCCGAAAACGGCGAGCGTGCGCGCGCTGCCGGAATTGACATTCGCGACCAGCCGGCCGCGGGTCAACAGGACGCGAAACTTACCCGCATTCTCGGGAACACACTGCGAGACCGTGGAGCGGCGCCCGCCGCTGTCGTGACCTCTACGCCTGGCCGCGTGGGCAAGACCGCTTCCGTGCAATTGCCGGACAGTCACTGGCTGGTTGTCGACTTCCCTGACTTCTCGCCCCCACGGGATGCCTGGTTCGTTCTGGCCGGCTGGATAACGCTGATCGTGCTCGGGGTCACGGTCGTTGCCCTGTACTTCACGTCCGTGCTGACTCGTCCGCTCGAGATGCTGCAGGCGGCGGTGGCGAGGATTGGGCCCGACGGCGTGCTGGCGCCGCTGCCCGAGACAGGTTCGGGCGAGCTGCGCGCGACGGCGCGCGCGCTCAACCATCTATCGGCCCGGCTCAAGGCCGCCATGGAGGGGCGCATGCGCCTGGTCGCCGCCGCCGGCCACGATCTGCGCACGCCGATGACCCGCCTGCGCTTGCGCGCGGAATTCCTCCCGGAGGAAGACCGCGAGAAGTGGCTGAATGACCTGGACGAACTGGACCGCATCGCCGACAGCGCCATCAGCCTGGTGCGCGAGGAGGTGCAGTCGCAGGACCTCTCTGAGCCCGTAGCGCTCGACAGGCTGCTAAAAGAAATCGTCTCCGAGCTGACCGCGCTGAAGCTTCGGGCCAGACTAGTGAGCGCCGATCAAGCTTGCGTACGGGCGGGCGCGCTCAACCTTCGGCGGGCGTTGCGCAACCTCATCGTGAACGCCGCCACACACGGCAAGGGCGCGACCGTCGAGCTCCAAACAAGCAATGGTCAGGCCATCGTCACCATCAGTGACGATGGCCCCGGCATCCCCCCAGAGCTTTTGGACAAGGCATTCGAGCCATTCTTCCGGGTCGACCCAGCGCGCCGGCAGTCCGTCCCAGGTGCGGGCCTTGGCCTAGCAATCGCAAAAGAGATCATCGATCGCTACGGTGGGACGATCACACTCGCCAATCGTCCTGGAGGCGGTCTCGTCCAGAAGATCGCGTTCAACCGCGCCTGACCAAGAAAGCGCCGTCCAGGCCGGTTCTCTGATGAGAGCTTCGTCGTTACTCGGCGGGTGTCGACCGCAAATCCTGTTCGGGTAGCTTGTCGGCCTTGACCTCCTTCTCGAGCCAAAGGCTGTGGTGCTCCTTCGCCCAGTTGACATCCACGGTGCCCTTCCCCATCGCCTCGAAGGCACCTTGCATGCCGATCGTCCCGATATAGATGTGAGCGAGCATCACCGCGAAGAACAGCACAGCCACGATGGAATGAACCATGTGGGCCGCGTGCATGTTGCCTATGTCGGTGCCGTAGAAGGGAAAGATCAGCACATAGCCGCTGATAGCCACTGCCGCACCACCCAGCACGACTATCCAATAGACGGCCTTCTGGCCGGCATTGAACCTATCCGCTGGCGGATGGTCGTGGCCGACAATGCCGCCACCTCGCTTCAGCCATTCGACGTCTGTCTTGTTGGGAATGTTCCCTCCCAGCCACATCAGGAAGATGAGCACCACGCCAATAGTGAAAGGGAAGCTGAGATAGTTGTGCGCATACTTGGCCCACTCGGACCACGTCGAAAAAGCGTCATGCCCCATCAATGGCATCAGCAATTTCTTGCCGAAGGTTATGTTGAGGCCCGTAAGTCCGAGAATGATAAAGCAGGTTGCTGTCATCCAGTGCACGAAACGCTCGAAGGCATTGAAGCGCACGATGGTGCGGCCAGAGCGGCCGCTTTCCAGCCGCACCATGCCGCGCGTCAGATAGAATGCGACCAGGATGACGAGCATGCCAAGTATCGCAATGGCAGCGATCCATCGCAGTGCGATCTCATGAAAGGCGCGCCATTCCCTGCCGGCTGGTTGAATCAACACCGCGGCCCTCTTATCGGGTATGATGATGCGTCCGGTGATACGCGGCTCCTGCTGCAGAAGCTGTTGCTCGGTCACGCCTTGCGCTGTCGGATTGATGATCGTCGTCGCGGGTTGCTGCGTTTGTTCCTGAGCGCTGATGGGAGAGGAAAGCATCGTCAGTCCCGCGAGAACGCAAGCGCCTGCGATATTGCGAATTGCGGCGGCAAGACTGCTCATGTCTCATCCTCCCTTGCTCATCGTTGGCGGTCGCAGCACCCTGGCCGCGGCGGGGCCATTACGATTTGCTGACCTCTTCGCCATAGGCGGTCTTCCATCCCCAGGCGCCTGAGCTGTAGCCGCGCTGATCCACCCGTTCGCGGAATATCTGCTCGATGACTTCGCCGTCGCCGGCCAGAAGCGACTTGGTCGCGCACATCTCGGCGCACAGCGGCAGCTTGCCTTCCGCGAGGCGATTGGCCCCGTATTTCTCATACTCCTCCTTGCTGCCGGTCGGCTCCGGCCCACCGGCGCAGTAGGTGCATTTGTCCATCTTGCCGCGCGAACCGAAATTGCCGAGGCGCGGATATTGCGGCGCGCCGAAGGGACAGGCGTAGAAGCAATAGCCACAGCCGATACACTGGTCCTTGTCATGCAGCACCACGCCGTCGTCGGTGGTGTAGATGCAGTTGACCGGACACACCGCCATGCAGGGCGCGTCCGTGCAGTGCATGCAGGCCATGGACACCGAGCGCTCGCCCGGCAGGCCGTCATTGATCGTAACCACGCGGCGTCTGTTGATGCCCCACGGCACCTCGTGTTCATTCTTGCAGGCGGTGACGCAGGCATTGCATTCGATGCAGCGCTCGGCATCGCAGAGAAACTTCATCCGTGCCATTCTAGCCTCCTTACGCCGCCGCGATCTGGCAGAGCGTGGCCTTCGGTTCCTGCATGCCGGTTGCCGGGTCGTAACCGTAGGTGGTCATGGTATTGGCGCTTTCGCCAAGCACTATCGGGTCAGCGCCTTCCGGATAGTTCGGGCGCAGATCCTCGCCGCCGAACCAGCCGCCGAAGTGGAAGGGCATCCAGGCCACGCCCTTGCCCACTCGCTCCGTCACCAGCGCCCGCACCTTGGCCTTCGAGCTGTTCTCCGCGCCCGTGACCCAGACCCAGGCGCCGTTGACGATGCCACGTTCACCGGCATCGGCAGGATTGATCTCGATGAACATGTTCTGCTGCAGTTCGGCGAGCCAGGGATTGGAGCGTGTCTCCTCGCCGCCGCCCTCGAACTCCACCAATCGGCCCGACGTCAAGATGAGCGGGAATTGCTTGGCGACCTGCCTATCCACCGCCGATTTCTGTACCGAGAAGCCGATGTTGGGCAGGCGGAATTGCACCTCGTCCTGTCGCGTAGGATACTTCGCCACCAGGTCGACGCGCGGCGTATAGATCGGCTCGCGGTGGACGGGGATCGGGTCGGGCACGCCGAAGGCGTTCATGCGGGCGCGCGCATTGCCATACGGTAGACACCCGTGCTTCATCGCCACGCGCTGGATGCCGCCGGAGAGATCGGTCGACCAAGAAACCGCATCAGCCTTGTCGCCGCCGATCTGCTGGATGGTTGCGAGCTCGTCGGGTGCCAAGTCGTGGTCCCAGCCGAGCTTCTTGAGCACCCCATAGGTGAATTCGGGATAGCCGTCCTGGATCTCTGAGCCGAGCGAATAGGAGCCGGACGCCAGCAGGTTGACACCGTCCCGCTCCACGCCGAAACGAGCGCGGAATGTGCCGCCGCCGTCCATCACGTGCAGGTTGGTGTTGTAGAGCAGCGCTGTGCCGGGATGCTTCAGTTCGGGCTTACCCCAGCACGGCCACGGCAGGCCATAATAGTCACCCTTGGCCGGCCCGCTCGTGGCGCGCAGCGTCACCAGGTCGAAATCCTTCTGGTTGGCCATGTGCAGCTTGAGCCGCTCGGGCGACTGTCCGCAATAGCCGGTGCTCCAGCTGCCGCGGTTCATCTCGCGCAATATGTCCTCGGCTTCCGGCAGATTGTTCTCGACCTTGATGTTCTTGAACATCTTGTCGGCGAAACCGAGCCTCTGGGCGACCAGATACATGATCTCCAGGTCGTCCTTGGCCTCGAAGCTGGGCTTAACGATTTGCTCGCCCCATTGCAGCGAGCGGTTGGAGGCGACACGCGAGCCCTTGGCCTCGAACTGGGTGCAAGCCGGCAGGAGCCATGTTCCGTCCTTGCGTCCGGCCTTGACTGACAGCGACGCCCAGGTCGTCGGGTGGGGATCGACCACCACCAAAAGGTCGAGCTTGGCCAGCGCCTTCAGCGATTCCGGGATACGGGTGATGCTGTTGGAGGCGTGCCCCTGCACGAACATCGCTCGCACATTGTCCTTCTGATGCACCTGGTCCTTCGGCAGCAGCACCGCGTCGAACCAGCGTGTCAGCGGTATGCCCGGCGCCTCCATGATTTCCTTGCTGTCGAAGCGCGATACGAACCAGTCGTAGTCCACCTGCCAGACGCGCGACCAATGCTTCCAGGCGGTATCCTTGAGGCCGTAGTAGAAGGGCAGCGTAACGATATCGAGGCCGACATCGGTGGCGCCCTGAACGTTGTCATGCCCACGCAAGATGTTGGCGCCAGTGCCGGGTTTGCCGACATTGCCCGTCAGCAGCAGCAAGATGCAGCTGGTGCGAACATTGGCAGTGCCCACCGTGTGCTGGGTCTGCCCCATGCACCAGATAAGCGTAGCCGGCTTTTCGGTGGCAAACAGCCTGGCGATGTGTTCGACCTGCGCGCCCGGCACGCCAGTGACGCGCTCGACTTCGTCGGGCGGCCATTTCTCGATTTCCTTCAGCACATCGTCATAGCCATAGACGCGGCTCTGGATGAATTCCTTGTCCTCCCAGCCGTTCTTCACGATGTGCCACATCAGCCCGTAGAGGAAGGGAATGTCCGTTCCCGGCCGCAGCCGCACATAGTCGGTGGCGTGGGCGGCCGTGCGCGTCATGCGCGGGTCAACCACGATCATGTTGGCGTTATTGAGCTCCTTGCCCTCCAGCATGTGCTGCATGGCGACCGGATGGGCCTCAGCCGCATTGCTGCCGACATAGAGCAACGTCTTGGCGTTGCGCATGTCGTTGATGCTGTTGGTCATGGCCCCATATCCCCAGGTGTTGGCGACACCGGTGACGGTGGTGGAATGGCAAATGCGGGCCTGATGGTCGGTGTTGTTCGTGCCCCAGAAGGCGCCGAGCTTACGGAACAGATAGGCGCCCTCGTTGGTGAACTTGGCCGAGCCCAGCCAGTAGACGGAATCCGGCCCCGACGTGCCGCGTATCTGCATGATCTTGTCGCAGATCGCGGAGATCGCCTCGTCCCAACTGGCCCGCTGCCACTCGCCATTGACCATCTTCAGCGGGTATTTGAGGCGCCGGTCGCTATGCACCAGCTCGCGCACGGACGCGCCCTTGGCGCAATGCGAGCCACGATTGATGGGGCTGTCGAAGCTCGGTTCCTGGCCGATCCAGACGCCGTTGGAAACCTCGGCTGTGACCGTGCAGCCGACTGCGCAATGGGTGCAGACGTTCTTGCGGATCTCGACGGTGGCACCGGGCGCCGGCGGCGGCCCCGCCCTGGCCTTGCGCATATTGGCGAGCGGCAGGGCGCCGATGGTTGCAAGCCCTGCGGCTGCGAGCCCGGAGCGGCGCAGGAAGCTGCGTCGGTCGAGGCGCGCGAGGCCCTGTCCTTCGGCGAATGCTGCAAGATGGGTTTGACGAACGGGGCGGTCTGAACGCTTGATGAGCATGTCACTCTCCCCGGCCCGGATAGCGGTTGACCCGGTAGTAGGTCTTCACGTGCTCGGTCTTGCGGTAAAGGGACCTGGTCCGCTCCTCACGGCTTTCGCTGGCGGCCTGGGCTTCCTTGCCTTGTGTAGTTGCCATTGCCAGGGGAGAGAGAGCGAGAGCCCGTAGAAAATCACGCCGTCGCACGTTGTTTTCGCTTCTATTTGCCATCCTTCGCCTCCGATCCCGTCACGCCGGCAGGGCAAATGCCTCCGTCTCGATTTCGATGAACAGGTGTCCCAGCCGACCAACTTGTCTGTAGAAATCGCAGCCCGCCGAGCGCTCCAGATCCAAGAACAGGCGACCAAGCCATGGCTTCAGATGTCTGTCGAAAAATGCCGCCTGAACTGTCGCATCCACTGCGCCGTAGGTGTTGAGGGCAAAGCCGGCCATGACCTCGCACAGCAGCGCGCCGTGGTCTTCCGGTTCGGCATTTCCTTGGGCGCGTTCAATTCCGAGCCGGCGCAGGTCGCCGCGCAACCGAGCGAGCGGGCGCTCGTTGACAAACCCGGTGAGATAATAAGAGGCATAAGGCAGAAGCACGCTTCGACCGACGCCAATGAACAGCCGGAAGTGATCCCGCTCTAGGTCATCTGGGTCGCTCTCACGCGCGGCCGCTGCGAGAGCGCTATGCGCACGACCAAGCTGGGTTCCGTCGCCCTCAATCGCGGCCAGTCGCTCCAGCAACTCACGGTCCGGTGGATGGAGGAGCAGCCTTGCGAGCAGGATATATTCCTGCGCGCGGGCGCGGTCGACCTCGTCGTCCGATCCCGCATTTCTCCCTTGCCCGGCGGGAGGTACAATCCAGCCCGGGTCCGAAACAAATTGCGCTGCGGCGACTCTCATCTCACCGCTCCGGTCGACACAAACGCGCTAAGCGACGCGGTTTCCCACAATCTGCGCGAAAGCCCTAACGCGATGGGAATTATGCACGTGCATCGCTCCACCGCCTCAAGGCGGCGAGGCACCGTTGATGAAAATGCGGCGTCTGCTTGCAGTTGAGAGTCTACCGAAAAGCTTCAGACGTCAACTACAATAGATAGGACTTTCGTCCCACTGGGGTGCGGCCACGCGAGAAAAGCATTATCTTTCTCAAGGAAGACTATGGAGGCGGTAGGTTGAGTAACCCGATGCCGCATCTCAGCATCCCGGCGGGGATCGTGGTGGAACGACGCAAGGCCGCGTCTTCCTGGATCGATTTCACGTGGCGGCCCGTGTCGGTCCTCGCGGGCGAGCCGGTTGCCGAGCCCGGCACATGCCTCAGCGACGACGGAGAAACCGCAACCTTCTATGCCGGCGTCGTACATTTGGACCTCTACAGGACCGAATCCGACCGCTACCGCGACAATCTTACGTCGCCCCGACCTTCCGTGTGGGTGGCGATCGTCGCGACCGACGGTGCTCCGCTCTGCTCCGTTGTCGCGGCTACGATCGATCCCGCGGAAGGCGAGGCACTGTCGGAGCCAGGCACTTTGGTAGAGGCGGTTCCGCTGCCGCTTGCCATTGCCGAGTGGATAGCGGAATTCGTGGCGCGCCATCCGGTCGAGGAGAATTTCGTCAAACGTAAGCGGGATCGCGCCGACCCCGAAGCGCTGGCGCGCCGGTTGCCAACTCTCGAGAAAAACGATGGCCGAGAATGAAGGCGTATTCACACGCTGGTCGCGCCTGAAGCGGCGGGCCACGGAAGGGTCCAGGAAGGCCGGCGAACCCGAGCCGCCCGAAACCGAGAGCGCTCCGAGCGCCACCGACGAAGCTGCTGCCGATCTGACGCAACTACCGTCGCTCGATTCCATCAATGCAACCACCGATATTCGGGGATTTCTTGCGGCTGGCGTTCCAAAGCACCTACGCAACGCTGCGCTACGACGCGCTTGGTCTGCCGACCCTGCGATCCGCGACTTCATCGGCCCAAACGAGAATTTCTGGGACCATTCCACCGGGAATGTCCCAGGTTTCAAGCAACTCGCATCATATGCATCTTCCCGATTGCTTGCGCAGGCTCTCGACGGGGAGCCCCGCAAGGAAACAGGCGGTGAGCCAGTGACCGCCATCTCGGAAATATCGGGCTCCGCGCAGCCCTCCCAACCGAAACGATCTGCAATTCCCGACGATAGAAGTGAGACGACGCACAACACGTCAGAAGATGCAGCCAAACAGCAACCGGCGGACAACCGCGCCCGCCATCACGGCGGCGCCGTCCCGCATTTCGACCAGAAATGAGGTCGCTGCAAGATCTCGATTTCAATGTTTGTCGCGACCGTCCTTTTCGGCATCACGCGCCCGCAGGAAATCGTCGGTGGTGAGAATTGGTCGCCGCTGCGGCGCCGTTGGGTCGAAGCCTTCATGCACCATCGCGATGGCGCGGCAATTCTCGCACATGCGCACCAGATCGATGTGACCGGCATTTTCGCCGCGATACATCCAATGCTTTTCCTCGAGTTTCGCCACGATACGCTCGATGGTGCTCTTGGTGCCGAAGGGAGTGCCGCAGGAAATGCACAGGAACGGCTCCTCCTCCTTCAAAGTGCGGCGCGGTGCTTGCCAGGCTGCGAAATCGAGGCGCGGATCGAGCGTGATGGCGTCTTCCGGACAGGTCGCCTCGCACAGTCCGCATTGCACGCAGACGATCTCATCAAAGCGCAGCATGGGACGGTCCGGCTCAGCCGAAAGCGCTCCGGTCGGGCAGGCCGTGACACATGAGTGGCATAGCGTGCAGCGCTCGACATCCAGCGTGACGCTGCCAAAAGGAGCGCCATTCGGCAGACCAACCCGCTCGACAGGCACGGGCGCCCCGCGGCGCATTTCGCTAAACGCTGTCTCCATGAGGCTCCGGCGACCGCCAATCGGCAGGAACGACGAAGGTTCAGCTGCCTCGATCCCCTCGGGGATCGCATCGAGGCCAATGCGCAACTGGTCGGGATCATCGGTCTGAAGGATGCGGATGGCATCTTCGCCAAAGCCCAGGGCGGCAACCGCTGCCCCTGTCCAGCCCACCAGCCGCCGCAAACCCTCAATGTCATGTTGGGGTCGATCACGCGTCAGGAACACCGCGCCGGTCCCGCCATAGGCGAAGATCGACGCGATGCTTTCCGGACCGACCTGCGTAACCTCGTTGACGCGAAATGGAATGACATTGGCCGGCAGGCCGTCACCGTGGCGAGCGAGCGCGTCGATCAGCGCTTCGCCGTGATCGCCATCATGAAACAGGATGATGGCTTGCCTGCCCCCAGCGACGCGATAGGCCGCAAGCATAGTGCGCAAGCGCTCTGTGAGGCTGTCCGGCCCCGGCATCGCGTAGCTCGCAGCACCCGTGGGGCACGCCGCCGCGCAAAACCCGCATCCGCCGCAGATGGCCGGGTCGATAACCACGACATCGCCACTGGGCGTAATGGCCCCGGCTGGACACAGGTCGAGACAACGATGGCAGCCGACGATGCCTGACCGCGAGTGGGCACAGAGCGATGCATCGAACTGGACGAAGATCGGCTTGTCGAAAGTGCCGACGAGCTCACTCGCCCGGAAGATCGCCTTTTCCACCGCGACAGGGTCACGCGGATCGGCGCGCACATAGCCCGCACGTAGGTTTGGCGCAGGGAAGAGCGGCGCATTGCCCGTCAGATCGAGGATGATGTCGCAGTTGGAAATCGCGCCATCGCGCGACTTACCGAAGCGCAATACGTCGCGTGAAGATGGAGATGGAAAGGCAAAGCCGTCTATCGTCAGTTCGAAAGCGCCGAGATGCCCCCGCGCGGTGCGGATGTCGCCCTTGAGCACGGGAAAATCATTGACGCGGCGCGGCACGATATTTTCCGGGTGCGTAAGAAGCACGGTAATGTCGAGCCTCTCTGCAAGCCGGCGGCCGGCCTCGATCGCCACATCGTCGCGACCATAGATCAAGATGATGCCATCGCTCTCGAAGGTGATCGGGGCAAAGGGCTCTTCCGGCTGCGCACCGGCAAGCAGCGCCGCCGCTTTGGGCCCCGCCAGTTCGGCTGCATCCGACCAGCCGCCATTCTCTCGGATATTGGTGAAGATGAGGTCCGCGAAGGACGCTTCGGCGGCTGCCTCGCGAAACAGCGGTGCCTCCTGCGTGCAGGCTACCGTAACGGGTTCGCCCCGCGCAATCGCTTCCCTGAACAGCGGCAGGTCGGCGCCGCACAGCTGATCCGCCTGGGAAATGCCGCAGGAGCCGCAGCCCCGCGCAATCGCCTCGCGATCGAGCGGCATCGACCTTTCGCAACTGCAGATCAAGAGATGCCTTTTCGCATCGCTCATTTCTGCTCCTCCGCGCCTCAGCGCGTCAACGGCCGTCGCCCGCCATGTTTCCCAGCTTATATTCTTATCCAGCGACCAAACATAAGGGAAATATCGACGCCGGCCGGCCTGCGGTTATCCCACTTGCGGATGAGCCGAGGCCGTATCTTTCCAGGCGTTCCCTATCAGGTTGTGACCCGGGTTGCCGACGCGGGTACTGGACGTCGCGAAAGCTTGGTAGACGGGCTTCTGGATCGCGGCGAGCCCAAATAAGCCGGCAATTGCGATGATGATCGCGATAACCACTGCAGTGATAAAGGCTTTCATGACCTTGTTCCCACCTGCGTGCCTATTTTCAACTATGGACCTTGCCCGCGCCAAATCAAGACTTGTGTGATGGCTGGTCACGTTGCTAGCAGTCGAACTTGGCCGGTCAGCTATCTACCTGAACGCTTAGTCCCACCTTGACCCGGTCCATCGCAACAAATGTCCGGAAGCGTTTGACGTTGTTGTTGCCAAAGAAGAGACGCCGCGTCAGAGCCTCATAATCGGCCATCGTCGGGACAACGATGACAAGAATGAAGTCGGCCTCTCCGGTCACATAGTAGCATTGCTGGATTTCCGCGGCGGCCGCGAACTCCCTTTTCGCCTCTTCGATCTGGTCGGCCGTTTCGCTGATGACCTCCACCTCGACAAAGATGGTGATGGCCTGACCGACCGCCACCGGATCGAGGACGGCGACGTTCGCTTGGATAACCCCGTCTTCCGCCATCCGCTTGATCCGCCGCTGCACGGCAGGTGCTGACAGGTTGACAACCTCACCGATGGTCCGCTGCGGCGTGGTGTTGTCCTTCTGAAGAATGGCCAGAATCTTGCGGTCGAAGGTATCCAGTTGCGGCTGAACGGGTTTGCTCAAGTACCACCTCTAATGAAACAAACTTGCAATTCGGTCGCCAATTATCAGCGCACATTTCGCCCTGCGTGCAATAAGTTTCAGCAGCAAACTGAAAGGAGGCGATGATGTTTCTGCTCAACACCACTCCCGACTACCGCAGACCACTCGATCCGAGGGACGCCGAAACGCTTGGTGTCGCCTCAGCCGAGGAGGTCGAGCGCCAACTCGCCTTCCGAGACAATCATGCCGAAACGCCTCTCGTGGCGCTTCCCGGACTGGCCGCGGAGATCGGCGTCGCCGCGATCCACGTCAAAGACGAGGGCCATCGCCTTGGGCTGGGAAGTTTCAAGGCGCTCGGCGGAGCCTATGCGGTGATCCGGCTTGTTCTTGAGCACGCCGAAAAGGAACTCGGCCGCACGGTCGATATCACGGAGCTCCATTCGTCTGAGGTCCGCGCCGTTGCGCGCGCCATGACGGTGGCCTGCGCGACAGACGGCAACCACGGCCGGTCGGTTGCGCAAGGCGCGCAGCTTGTCGGCGCGCGAGCGGCAATTTTCGTTCATTCCGGCGTCAGCGCCGAGCGCGTCGCAGCCATTGCCCGCTTTGGCGCGGACATGATCCGCGTCAATGGCACCTATGACGATTCCGTCCGGGAGGCCGCCCGCGTAGCCGAGGCCAAGGGCTGGACTATCGTCTCTGACACGTCCTGGCCAGGCTACGAGCGCATTCCCGGATTGGTGATGCAAGGCTACACGGCGCTCGTGCGCGAGGCCTTGCGGAAAATGCCGGAACCGCCGACCCATGTGTTCATCCAGTCCGGCGTTGGCGGCATTGCCGCGGCGGTGGCCGGCCACCTCGCGATCAAGTTGGGCGACCGCCGCCCCATTTTCACGGTCGTCGACCCCGCCCGATCGGCCTGCATCGTTGAAACGGCGCGCGCGGGACATCCGGTGACGGTTGCTCATGGGGAGCCGACCGTCATGGCCATGCTCGAGTGCTACGAGCCCTCGCTTGTTGCCTGGCGTGTTCTCTCCCGCGTCGCCGATGCGTTCATGACGGTCGATGACGAGGATGCGATCGCGGTCATGCGGCGGCTGGCCAATCCTGTCGCCGCCGACCCGGCCATCGTCGCCGGCGAAAGCGGCGGTGTCGGGCTGGCCGGACTAGTGAAGGCCGTCGCCGATCCCGCAATCAAGGCCGCACTGCGCATCGACGCAGACGCGCGCATCTTCGTGGTGAACACGGAAGGGGCAACCGATCCGGGCAAATACCAGGAGATCGTCGGGCTCGCTCCTGCTGCAGTGGCGGCGAAGAATGAGGCAGGAGCCGAAGCGTGAGCAGGGAACACACGGCTGACGGAGACCGGGTCGCAGGAGCCAATATCCTTCTTGACGTCGTTCGCCAACTTGCAACGAAGGATAGCTGACATGACCGTCGACAAAAATGCGCTTGTTGGGGAAATGACCGCCTGGCGGCGCGACCTGCACGCCCATCCTGAATTTGGCTTCGAGGAAAAAAGGACCTCGGCTTTCGTGGCGCAGAAGTTGCGGGAGTTCGGGCTCGACGAAGTCGTCGAAGGTGTTGGCGGAACGGGCGTCGTCGGAACGCTGCGGTGCGGGAGCGGCAACCGCGCCATCGCCCTTCGCGCCGACATGGATGCGCTGAGGATCGCCGAACAGGGTAACCTAGCCTATCGATCCCAGAGTCCGGGCGTCATGCATGCGTGCGGCCATGATGGCCATACGGCGATGCTGCTCGGCGCGGCCAAGATACTGGCAGAAGAAGGTGGCTTTGACGGCACGGTCCGCTTCATTTTCCAGCCTGCCGAGGAATGGGGCAAAGGGGCGCTGGCCATGCTCGACGATGGCCTGATGCAGCGATTTCCCTTCGATGAAATCTACGGCATCCACAATATGCCTGGCCTGCCGACCGGGCATTTCGAGACCCGTCCCGGCCCGATCATGTCGGCGGAGGACAATTTCGAGATCGTCCTGAAGGGCGTCGGCGGCCATGCCGCGCGCCCGCACTCGGGCAACGAAGTGCTGGTCGCGGCCTGTGCGCTGGTGACCAATCTCCAGACCATCGTGTCGCGGCGGCTCAGCCCCGCCGATATCGGCGTCGTCTCGGTCACGGAGCTCATCACCGACGGCACGCGCAATGCGCTTCCGGGGCTGGCCCGCATTCTCGGCGACGCTCGCAGCTTTCGCCCGGAGGTCAGCGCGGCAATCGAAAGCCAGATGCGCATCATCGCGGAAGGGACGGCAATGGCCCACAATGTTTCAGCCGAGGTCACATATACGCGGGAGTTCGTGCCCCTGGTCAACGACGCTACACTTGTCGACGAAGCTTTCGCCGCGGCGTCAGAGATTTTCACCTCCGAAAACATCGCGATAGCGGCGGAGCCGATGACCGGTTCAGAGGATTTCGCCCGTTTTCTTGCTCATGTCCCTGGCTGTTTCGTGTTCCTCGGCAACGGCGTGGACTCCGCGCCCCTCCACAACCCCAACTACGATTTCAATGACGACGGGCTTATCCACGGGGCAAGCTTCCATGTCGGCATTGCTCGCAGACGGCTGAGCGCTCGGTGAGCCAATGCCGAGCCGCTCTAGGTGGATTTGCGGTGTCTAACTGATGGCGGGCGTCGAGAGCACGTAGCGCCGCTGCGTGATTTCCTGCCCGCGTGGACGTGATACCACGCGAGCGGTGTCGAGCGGCTGAAACCCAAGTTTCAGCAGTACATTGCCTGACGCCTGGTTGTCGGCGGCGTGGCCGGAGCGAAGTTTCGACAGGCCGATCGCGCCGAATGCAAACCGCACCACGGCCTGCGCCGCCTCCAAGGCATAGCCGCGCCCGCAACTGACCCGTTCGAACCAATAGCCGAGCTCGGCCTCTCGCCCGGAGATTTCGTCAATGTCGGCTACTCCAATGAGCCTTCCCCGCAGCTCGACGGCGAACCGATAGGCCTCGCCCCCCGCCCATTCGCGTTCATGGTCGGCGAACCAGCGCCTGATTTCCTCTCGATCCGGAGGAAATGAGGCCATGCGCAGCATCCGCGTCACCTCCCAGTCAGACTGGATTTCGAACGCGCGCTCCGCATCGGCAGCGCCGGTCGGGCGTAGAACGAGACGCTCGGTGACAATCCGGCAGGGAGGGATAGGAGCAGAGTTCATCAGTCAGTCCCTAGCTATGGTTTTCAGTGGTTGGTGAGATCACTTCCACCCTTGCGGCCGTCGCTTGACGCTGCGGAATGTGATAGGTTGTAGGTTCCGTTCGCTCTAGACGAGCGTTTTGTCAGCACACTGAGTGCTGAGGGAGGAAATCATGACATACTGGTCGAAGAAACGCGCTGGTGGCGCGGCCGCCTGCGTATTTGCCATGCTGGCTGGAACCATCTCGGTCGCGTCGGCTCAGGAAGCAAGGACACATACCCCGGTCACCCAAGACATGCTGAACAAGGCCGAGAGTGACGGCAACAACTTCCTCCATACAAATGCGAACTATAACCAGACCCGCTACTTCCCCAATCAGCAGATCAACAAGGACAACGTCAAAAACCTGCGGCCGGCCTGGATCTTTCAGACCGACGTCGTCGAGACTATGGAAACGACGCCAATTGTCGTCAATGGCGTCATGTATGTGACGACGGCCTTTGACCATGTCTACGCGCTGGATGCGCGCACCGGTGAACAGATCTGGCAATACAAGCACCCGATGGGCCAGATCACGACCTTCTGCTGCGGCCCGAACAACCGAGGCGTCGCCGTCTTTGGAGACAAGGTGTATCTGGGGACACTCGATGGTCAGCTCGTAGCGCTCAATGCCCAGAATGGATCGGTCGCCTGGAAGAAGGATGTCGCAGACCCGGCCCTCGGCTACAGCGAGACGATGGCGCCGACCGCCGTCGACGGCAAGATTCTCATCGGCACCAATGGCGGCGAATACGGCATCCGTGGTTTTGTGAAGGCCTATGATGCGGAGAAGGGCGACCTTCTTTGGACGTTCAATACCATCCCGGAAAAGACCGTCGGCGTCTGGGCCACGCACGATGCGACCGGTCGTGATCTGCATCGCGACATTAAAGCGGAAAAGGCCGCGCTCGCGAAATCGGGCGATCCATACAAGACGTTGGGCGGTGGTGTGTGGCAGAACCCTGCGGTCGACCTGGATACCCGGCGCATCTACTTCGTGGTCGGCAACCCGTCCCCCGACCTGGACGGCTCGCTCCGGCCCGGGGACAACCTCTACACGGACTCGCTCGTCTCGGTGGACCTCGATACGGGCAAATATGTCTGCCATTTCCAGTACATCCCCCACGACGTATGGGACCTTGACTCGGTCAGCCCGCCGATCATCACTCAGGTTAAGACCGACACCGGCGAGACGGTGAAGGGCATCCTGCATGGCGGCAAGACCGGGCACGTTTACGTGAACAAGGCGGACGACTGCAGTCTCATCCGCTTTTCCGAGGCCATGGTCCCGCAGGAGAACATGTGGACTCTGCCGACGGCCAAAGGCGCTCGAATGCTTCCTGGCGCCAATGGCGGCGTGGAATGGTCGCCGATGGCGATCGACGCCGACCATTCGCTTGCCTATGCGATCAATCTAAACCAGCCGATGACGTATCAGGTGGAAAGCACACCTTATCCCGAGGGCAAGTTGTGGCTCGGCGGCGCCTTCAAGGTCATTCCCACAGAAGAGCAGTGGGGTAACGTAACGGCGGTCGACTACAACACCGGCAAGATTCGGTGGCAGGCGAAGACCGAGCAACCGATGATTGGCGGCGTGCTTGCCACCGCTGGCGGTCTGGTGTTCACAGGTGAAGGCAACGGCCTGTTCAAGGCCTATAACGCCGAGAATGGTGACGTATTGTGGAGCTTCCGCGCCGGTGCCGGTGTCAACGCTCCGCCGGCCTCCTACACGGTAGATGGTGAGCAATACATCGTCGTAGCCGCCGGCGGCAACACGCAGCTGGACTACAAGCGCGGAAACGCCATCGTCGCATTCAAGCTTGCTCAATAGGAAGCTCTGCTTCCGACAGGCGAAGCGCTTTTGCGCTTCGCCTTCCTTGCGCCCACACTGGAGAAGTAGCAATGCGAGCCGTTTACCTAGGAAGCATGCCGGTATTCGTGGCGGTCCTCGCGCTGTCGGTCGGCCACCCCACAAATGCGCAACAGGCTACGGTTACATCTCCTCCGCCGGAGATCGCGGACAAAGTGCAACTATGCGCGAGCTGCCACGGCGCAGACGGAAAACCGGTCGTCGAAAAGGTGCCGATCATCTTTGGCCAGCACATGTTCTATCTTCTCACCGAGCTCAAGGATTACCGGGCGGGTCGCCGCGCCAACGAGATCATGGCTCCGATCGCCGCCCAGCTTTCCGATGACGAAATGAAAGCGCTTGCGACCTATTTCGCGGCTCAGCCCTGGCCGAACTATTCGGAAGTCAGCAGCCCGGAGGACAACGCGCGGGCTCAGAGCCTCGCTGTCGAGGGGCAGTGTACCCAGTGCCATCTCGGAGGAATGCTGGGCGACAGCCGCAACCCCCGCCTCAACCACCAGAAGGTCGACTATCTGACCCAGACGATGACCGATTTTCGGGGTGGTGTCCGCAAGAATGCCGCGGCCATGGCAGCTATTGTCAAGGACTGGTCCGACGCCGACATAGCAGCGATGAGCCACTATCTCGCCGGGCTCTGACCGGTCGGCTGCGTCTGAAGCGCCTCGAGCACGGCAGCATCTGACGCAAGATCGGCGGCTGTTTTCCCTTGTCCGTCCCTCAAGGTCGCATCAGCGCCATGTGCCAACAGCCATCCGACCATTTCGGCATGTCCGCGCTCTGCCGCGATCATCAAAGCCGAACGTCCCCGGTCGTCCACGGCATGGACGCTCGCGCCGCGCGCCACCAGTAGCTCCGCCGTTTCGAGACCATCATGCGCGACAACGATATTCGGGTAGCCGGCGGCCCACATCAATGCCGTCAGCTTGTGTGCATAGACCCTATTCACGTCAGCGCCAGCATCGAGCAGCATTCGCACGATCGGCGTCAGGCCCTTCGCCGCAGCATAGACGAGCGGACCTTTGCCGGTTCCGTCCGGCTCATTCGGATCGGAGTGACGATCCAGCAGGACACGCACGAGCTGCTCGTCGCCGTCGAACGCGGCAGTGGCCAGCAAAGTCGACCCGCGTGGAGCGAGGCCGGTGGTCGAAGCCCCGCGTTCCAACAGAAGTAGCACCACGTCGTGGCGCTGGCGTGCAATCGCAAGCGCCAAAGCTGTCGAGCCGTCCAGATTGGCATGATTGATCTCGGCGCCCCTATCGAGGAGCAATCCGACCAACTCCTTGTGGCCGCTTTCTGCGGCGTAATGCAGCGCCGTGTTGGACACGCGGTCGCGTGCGAACACGGAAGCGCCGCGGTCCAGGAGTTCCAGCAGGACCGGCGTGCAACCTAAATCGGCTGCCCGAAACAGGAAACTGTTGAGGCGGGCGGGATTGAGTTGGCTTTCGGCCTGCACAATGCGTCCTTGCAGCCAGCCACAGGTTAGCGGATTGAAGTCGCTGCCCTTCTCTGCAGCTGAGGCAATTTGGCTGCAGGCGAGCACAAATGCGGTTGCAAGAACTACACGACCGCGCACAGAACGCTCCCATGAACTCTTGGCCACCTCAAATATAGATGAAGTTGAGTGGTTTGTCCGGGCTCCTTTTCTGCGGATCGACGATTCCCGTCGCCTGGTCCGGTTGTCGTGACTGCCTCCGGTGGCTCTGGAACGGAGGCTCCGGCTCATCTTCGCTCTCTGCAGAGGCTACGATGAACCAGAACTCCCCCGATCTCAGTAAACCCACCTTGATCCGGTCACTACTGATGGGACAGGCGCCCACGTTACAAGGTGCAGTAAGGAGTCACCGGCTTTATCGTGCCAAAATCGCTGACGATCTCGTAGCTGACACCGTCTTCCAGCGCCTTACCGATATAGGAGTGGCAAAGCGTGTGGTTGTTGGTGGCATCGACCCTGACCGTTCCTTGCGGCGCCTCGAATTCCACCTTGGGCAGGGCGGCCAGCACCTCCGCATCCGCGAACGAACCAGCCTTTTCCGCGGCCAGGGCATAGAGGTGAAGGCCGTTATAGCCGGCTTCGCCGATACCGTTCACCATCTTCTCCTGGCCGAACTTCTCGCGGAAGCTGGCGATGAACTTCTTGTTCACGGGATTGTCCAGCGACATCCAGTAGGGCTGCGGCGCGTAAGTGCCGGCGGCCACGCCTGCGGGCAGCGCGTCCTTGTTGAACACCTCGTCGAGCGGCGCGATGAGCGGCTGCTTCACGTCGAAGCTGCGATACTGCTTCAGCTGCGTGACCGCGTCATTGCCGACGACCATCGACCAGACAACATCCGGCTTCAGGTCGCGGATCTTCTGGAATGCCGGGCCGAAATCCGTGGTGCCAAACGGACAATAGTCCGCGCCGACGATCTTGCCGCCGACCTTTTCGTAGGCTGCGGTGATAGCCTCGGTCATCTTCTGCGGCCAAGCATAGTCGGATGCCATGACGTAGATCGTCTTGCCCAGGTTTTCGGCCACCCAGGGCATCATCGGATCGACCTGCTGCATGGGGATCGGGCCGGTTGCCACGAAATACTTGTCGCATTCCCCGCCCTCGAAATTCGTCGGGTAGAAGAAGAGCTTCTTGGCGCGCGACGTGACCGACAGAGTGGCGCTGCGCTCGGGCGAGATGATGGTGCCCATCACGACATCGACCTTGTCCTGGTTGATGAGCTTGCGGGCCTTGTCGACGGCTCCCTTGGTCGTGGTCTGGTTGTCTTCGATCACCAGTTCGACCTTCCGTCCGCCGATACCGTTGGCGGCATTCAGCTCGTCGGCCGCCAGGCGATAGCAGTTGAGCAGCGTTTCGCCGAGAATGGCCTGAAGCCCGGTGATCGGTATCGACAGGCCGACCTTCATCGTGTCGGCTGCGCGCAGGATGCCAGGCATTCCGATTGCGGAAGCGGCCGCGAACGCGCCGCCAGCCTTGATGAGGGTTCGCCTGTTCAGGATAAGCTTTGTCATTGTTATGTTCCCCTTCGAATTTCGAGCGGGCACGATGCACGCTCTAGAGAGCCAGTAATTCTTTGAGAATAGTCTCGTCAGCCAGTTCGGCCGGCGTTGCCGAATGCACGATCTTGCCCTTCTCGATCACGAAGCAGCGATCTGAAGCCTGGAGCGCGAGATCCAGATTCTGTTCCACCAGCACGACGGCGAGCCCGCGTTCGCGAGCGATGCGCGGAATAATGTCCGCGATCGACTGGACGATATTGGGCTGGATGCCTTCCGATGGCTCGTCGAGAAGCAGGACGGAGGGGCGACCGCACAAAGCCCGACCGATTGCCAGCTGCTGCTGCTGGCCGCCGGAAAGAGTGCCTGCGATCTGCCCTTGCCGTTCGCGCAAGATCGGGAAGTAGTGGAACACATCTTCTGGAATGCCCTGCCCACCGCGCAGACTAGCCGCGCGGGTTCCCACCTCGAGGTTTTCGCGAACCGTGAGGGCGTTGAATATGCCTCGCCCCTGAGGCACATGCGCAATTCCGGCCCGCGCGCGGCGGAAGGCCGGCAGGCGGATCAGCTCTTGCCCATCGAGCGTGATGGAGCCGGAAGTGGCACGCAGCCAGCCCGCAATGACGCGCAGCATCGTCGTTTTGCCGGCACCGTTGCGACCGAGCAGTCCTACAACCTCTCCGGCCTCGACCCGCAGGTCGATACCGTTCAAAACGGGCAGAGCGCCATAGCCGCCGGAAAGTCCGCGGATCATCAGCATCCTCAGCGCCTCCCCAGATAGACGTTGCGGACCGTCTCGTCGGCTTCGATCTCGCGGAACGGTCCGCTGCGCAGCTTGCGGCCCTGGTGAAGCACCAGCGTTTCGCAATCCAGCGCACGGACGAAGCGGATGTCGTGCTCCACCGCCACGATCGAGAACTCGCCTTTCAGTCGCAATAGCAGTTCTGCAGTGGCGAGCGTTTCCTGCGGCGTCATGCCGGCAGTCGGCTCGTCGAGGAGCAGAAGCTTGGGGCCGATTGCGATTGCCATGCCGATTTCCAGCCATTGCTTCTGCCCATGGGCGAGTTCTCCGGCAAGCTTACCGGCAACCCGGTCGAGTTGGACGAGCTCCAGCAATTCCTTTGTGCTTCGCGCCGCCGATGCGGTTCCCCAGCGGGCGACGTCGAGGTTCTCTTCGACCGACAGCGAGGGAAAGACAGACGGTATCTGGAATTTGCGCGCAACGCCGAGCCGCGCGATGCGGTTGAGGCCGAGCCCAGTGATCGATGTTCCGGCAAAGAGGACCGAACCTTGAGACGGTCGCAGGGTGCCCGTCAGCACATTGAGGAAGGTGCTTTTGCCGGCGCCGTTCGGCCCGATAATGCAGGAAAGCTCCCGCTCGCCCACGGCATAGTCGATGCCGTCCAGTGCCTTCAGACCGCCGAAACGGACGCCGATGCCTGATGCTTTGAGCAGTGCTTGGCTCATCGGGCAGGCTCCGTCTTGCGGAAGATCGCCTTGAGCCGAGAGAAGATCGACAGAACTCCATCGGGAAGGGCGAACACGATGACGATGAAGAGGAGGCCGAGGATGAGTGGCCACAGGCTCGGATTGAAGCTGCTGATCTCCTGCTGCGCACGCTGAATGACCAGCGCACCGACCACAGGCCCAAGCAGCGTGCCGCGCCCGCCGACAGCCACCCAGACGGTGACTTCGGTCGAGAGAAGAAGGCCGGAAAGATCCGGTGCGATCAGTCCCGCCATGCAGACGTAGAGCGCGCCAGCCAGTCCCGCGATCGCCGCCGAAACGACGAAGGTGAGGAGCAGGCGAAGCGAAGCGTTGTGCCCGAGTGCAGCAGCACGAACCTCGTTGTCCTGGATCGCGGTGAGCACCTTGCCCCAGCGTCCGCGGCTGAGCTGCCAGAGCAGCAGCACGACAATGGCGACGATAATCGAGATGAAGACGTAGCTCGCAAGATCCTGGCCGAGGTCGATGCGGATGCCCGCGAAATCGATCTCGAGCGGCGGGATGCCGATCAGCCCGCTGTCGCCTCCGGTCACCGAGCTCCACGAGATGGCGGCCTGCTGGCAGATGACACCGGTGGCAAGCGTGACGATCGTGAAGTAGCTGCCGCGGATGCCACCGAAGAAAAGGAAGTACCCGATTACGGCGGCGAGGAGTGCGGCGGCGGCTATGGCGCCCAGAAGGCCGACGAGGCCCGCCAAGGGAACGGACCCATTGAGCGTGATAAGCGCCATGACATAGCCGCCGAGGCCGAAGAAGGCTGCGTGGCCGAAGCAGAGGATGCCGGTCCGGCCCCAGAAGAAGTCCAGGCTGGCAGCGAACAGGCCGAATATCAGAGCATCGCGGATGACCGTGAGCTGGTAGCCGTCCGCAAAGAACGGATAGACGATCAGGAGGATCAGTCCGGTGGCGAAGAGCGTGAGCCAGTTGCGGTCGCGTTCGGTCATCGGAAAGCTCCGCCCAAGAGGCCATTGGGCCGTAGGCGCACGACAATGATGGCGGCGAGCAGAACGAGCGCCTGCGCCAGAGATGGCGAAATCTGGTAGTTGAGGATGCTGGTCAGCCCGCCGACGAAGACGCTGCCGGCGAGCAGGCCGGCGATCGATCCCGCGCCTCCGACAATCACGACGAAGAATGCATTCGCCAAGTAGTTCACGCCCATCTGCGGAAGCACGATCGCCAGGGGCGCGACCAGCCCGCCGGCAAGACCGGCAATGGCCGCGCCGAAGGCGAATGCAATTGCGTAGCTGCGCCGGGTGTTGATGCCTACGCCCTCCGCCATCTCCCGGTTCTGAATGACCGTGCGGATGTCGAGGCCGAACGAAGTTCGGTTCACCAGCAGGATGACGGCAGTCAATGTTGCGGCCGCAATGCCGATCAGGATCAACCTGTAGGCGGGGTACACGGCCACTATCAAGTCGACTGTGCCTTCCACCGGCGGTGACACCGGCTTGGCGCCCAGGCCGAAGGCGAGTTCCAGGCTCTGCTGCAGCACGAGGCTGATGCCCCACGTTGCAAGGATCGTGGACATGGGGCGGGAATAAAGGTGTCTGATCACCGCATATTCAAGGACCATGCCAACCAGCCCACCAACGACGGGTGCCGCGAGCAACCCAAACCAGAACGATCCGCCGAGCGACTGAACGAAATAGACGGTGAAGGCGCCGATGGTCACGAACTCGCCATGGGCGAGGTTCGTGACGTTCATGAGGCCGAAGCTGATCGCTAAGCCAAGCCCGACCAGCAGGAGGATGCTGATTAGGGTTAGCGCATTGAGGGTTGTGACAGCAGCGAACTCCATAGGTCAGGCCGCACTTGCCAATCGCGACCGCAGCCGCGCCACAAGGTCCTCTGCCTCGGAGATCACTTTTTCCTGGGATGGCTGGACGTCATGCCCGGCCCACTCGTCGATATGGTCGGACAGCGGGTCGACAACGTCCGTGCGCTGGTTGGCGAGGGTCTCGATGACGGCGTGTCCACAGAAGGGCACATAGCCTTCGGAATATCCGCCTTCATGGGACATTACGAGACGGCCCTCGCAAGTCTCGGCGGCAAGCGCAACCATGCGCGCGGCAAGTCGCCGGAAGCATTCGCTGTTCAGCATCATGCGGCCAAGCGGATCGAAGCCGGAGGCGTCGAAGCCCGATGCGACGACCACGAGGTCGGGGCCAAACGCGCGGACGGCAGGTATCACCACCCGATCGAAAGCGGCCTCATATGCACCTGTGCCGCTGCCTGCGGGCAGAGGAACGTTGATGTTGTATCCCTGGCCTGCGCCTTCGCCATTGGCGGTAATCGCGCCGCGGCCGGTCGGATAAAGATTGTCCTGATGCAGCGAGATGGTGAGCACGGAGGGATCGGAATAGAAGATGGTCTCCGTCCCATTGCCGTGGTGGACATCCCAGTCGACCATCGCCACGCGGCGAACGAGCCCTTCGGCCTGAAGCCGGCGGATCGAAACGCCGATGTTGGAGAACAGGCAGTTGCCCATTGCCGTGTCCGGTTCGGCGTGGTGGCCTGGTGGGCGGGCAAGCGCATAGGCATTATCAACCCGTCCTGTCAGCACCGCGCGCATGGCAGTGTAGGTCGCGCCGGCCGAGAGAAGAGCGATCTCAAAGCTGTTGAACCCGATTGGCGCCTGGGGACCGGCGAAGCTGCTGCCGCCTTCGCTCAGCGACTTGATGTTGTCCACATGGCGCCGGGTATGTACCCGTAGCAGATCTTCGACAGAGACCGGTTCCGGCATGAGCGGAACCAGGTGGCGCGCAAGGCCGCTGACCTGCATCAGGCTGTGAAGGCGGCGCTTGGAGCCCGGCGATTCAAGGTGACGGCCCGGTTCGACGAACTTGCCGGGCGGCATCATGTCGGCGCTCGGGCCGGTGTCGTGCCACATCAGGTGTTCGTGGTAGCAGAACCCGGTCGCCATGGCCTCGATCCTTGAAATCATTCCGAAATTTTGCGCGTCGCGTAGCTCGATCAGCCGACCCGGGGACTAGGCCGCCCTCGGCACACCGAACCGCCATCTGACTGGAAATTGCATTAGCAGGCTAAGGAGCAGTGTACCCGACCCTAAAGGAGGGTGGTCTGCAATTTTCTTCCCCCTCCTTTCGAGTGGGGCTGCAGCACAGCTTGCGCCGCACGGACCGCCTGCACGCGGTTGGCAACGGCGAGCTTGCCGAAGATATTCTTCAGGTGCCATTTGACGGTGGTCTCACTGAGCGAGAGCGCTGTCGCAATCTCCTTGTTGGAAAGCCCGTCCGACAGGCTTTCGAGTAGCTCCAGTTCCCGCGCCGTGAGACCGTGGAGGCCATCTGGCTCGATCTCTCGAGGGGCTCCGCCGAGCTGGTGGCTCTTTTGCGTGACGCTCAGGATTTTCCGCACGTAGCCATGCAGCGGCGGTTCTAGTGCCGAACCCGCCAGAAGCGCCTCCAGCATTTCAGCCATCGGCAATCCCTCGTCGGCAAATGATCGGATGAAGCCCGATGACTGGGCAAGCTTAAGTGCTTCAACGAGATGCTGCAGGGCTTCCGAGTGCATCCTGTCGAGGTGGCATAATTTGGCTGCCAGTATGAGCGCTAGTATGTGTCGGCGCCTTCGTCCCGTACTTCGGGTCCTTGCCAGGAGCGCGTCGAGGATCGAACCGGCTTCGGCATGTTTGCCTTCGGCCATAAGCAGCCGCGCCTCGGCGAAGAACTCGAATTCGTTCGCTATGTCCATTCCGTCCCTGATTGCTCCGGCGCGATGGCTATCCAGGCAATTTCGGGCGACGAGAACTTCCCCTCTTTCGAGCAGGAGCCTGATACGTTCGTGGACAAGGGTCGACGCAAGCCGGACATAAACCGTTCCGCGCACGGTCTCATAAATCCGTCCGAGCATTTCCAGGGCCTCTTCCGAGCGCCCGTTCAAGGCCAGAGCGCGGGCATAGGTCGGCAAGCTTGCCAATGGGTAGAGGATGATGACGGAGCCTTCGATGAGAGGCCCAAGGGTCTCGACGAGCGAGAGCGCCTCGCCGGAGGAATCTGTCTCGTAGACAAGTTCAGAAAGGAGCGTACCTGCCAAAGCTTCCGCGTATGAATTCGGGCCGACCTTAGCACGAGCTTCCGCGATCGCTTCGCGAAGCAGGGTCTCAGCGATGGGCAGACAGGCTGCGCTGCGTTCGACAACCGCAAGGTAGCAGGTGGCGATCGTCGTGCCCAACAGACTGCCGCTGCGGTCATGGGCCTTGCGGGCGGAACCCAGCGCGCGCCGGGCCTCGTCAAGATTGCCCAGGGCATAGTGGTTATAGCCGGCCACATTGGCTGCGGCCCCCTCCATGAACCAGGCATCGGGAGCTAGGTGCCTGAGGGCGGAAAGGGCGCTGTCGCGAGCCTCCTCATACTTCTCGAAGGTGCTGTAGACGGCCGATGCCAACACCTCAAGCTCGACCTCTATCGAAGTGCCGGCCATGGTTCCGGGGTCTGACTTGTCGACCGGTCCGCTCTCGATGAGGCGGCGAGAGGTTGCCAGAGCCTCCAGGGCTGCATCGGGTTGGCTGCTGTGCACGGCAAGCCAGAGCGCGATGAGCTGCAGGCGAACCCGCTGCCCGACGAGCTTGGCAGGAAGCAGCGACAGAAGCTGGCGCACATAAACCAGCTGGCACTGAGCGATGAGTTCCAGGCCGTTATTTTCTACCAGTGAGGCCGCCCGCCCTTGATCGCCTGCTGTCAGCGCATGGCGGATGGCCTCGGCGAGCATCCCTGTCTTGCCGAACCAGTCCGCTGCCGCAAGATGCAGGGATGCTATTAAGTCCGGCTCTCTTCGTTCGAGCTCCCGGCGCAAAAAGTCCCGGAACAGGTGATGGTAACGGAACCATCGGCGTTCATCATCCAGTGCGACGAGGAACAGATTGTGCGCCTCGATCTCGCCAAGGATCGAAGCGGCGTCTCGCTCGCGGAGCACGGTCCGGCAGGCTTCCGCATCGAAGCGCTCGAAAACCGAACTGAGCAGCAAGAAACGCACAAGCTCCGGCCGCAGTCTGGCCATGACATCCGTCAGCAGAAAATCCGCTATGTTGCGGTGAGCACCGGACAGGGTTGCGGCGACAATCTCTGGCTGGCGTTGCGGACCAATTGACAGCGAGGCGAGTTGCAGACCGGCGGCCCAGCCTTCGGTGCGAACGCAAAGGACATCGAGGGCGTCTGGGGCCACGTTGAGACCGAGTTTCCCGTTCAGAAAGGCGTCGGTTTCTTCAAGATCAAAGCGCAGTTGGTCCGGTCCGATCTCGAAAAGATCGCCGGTGACCCTGAGCCTTGCAAGAGGCAAGGAGGGAACATCCCGCGAGCCCATGACGAAAGAGACGTTGGGAGGCGCCTGCCTTATGAGCTGCTCGACAAAGCCCCTGACGGCCTCGCTTTCCACGAGGTGATAATCGTCGACAAAGATGGTTGTCCCCCTGTCATGCGCGAGGCCCGCAGCAATTGCGTTGAGCACTGCCGACGGGCGCAAGAGGGGGCTCGACCGATGCGACCTGTCCAGATCGTCCGGGTCCTTTACCGCGTGTCTCAGGGCCTGGATGAAGTGATCGAGGAACGCGGCTTCGTTGTTGTCATCGGGCTCGCACGACATCCATGCGGTGACGCGGCCGGCGGCTTCCAGCTGATCCCGCCACTGAGACATGGTGGTCGACTTCCCGAAGCCAGCCGGCGCCATGAAGAGGACGAACCGGGTCTCGGCATGCGGCTTGAGCGACGTCAGGATCGCGCTGCGTCGCACCGACCGGTTCGTCTGTCTGATCGGCTTCATCCTCAATTGCCCAATCTCGTCGCGCGGCTTGTGGCTGGCTTTTCCGGAACCGGAGTTGCTTTGCCGTATCGTTGGGCACGCATATTTCCCGTAACCGAAGCGGATCGCAATCGGCTTCGGTGCTTTCCGTCGAGGCTTATGCTCGCATTTCGATGACCGTGTCGGAGGCGCTGCGCGGCGAATGTCGGCGTCGTCATACTTGGATGCGTCCAACTCAGCCGTCTAGGGTCCCTAAAGGACAACTACCGGCGTCCCAACTTTCACGCGGTTGTAAAGGTCCTCTACGTGCGCGTTCAGCATGCGGATGCAGCCATTGGATACGGCACGGCCGATCGTCCATGGCGCGTTGGTGCCATGGATCCGATAGAGGGTGTCACGTCCTCCCTGATAGAGGTAGAGCGCACGAGCACCGAGCGGATTGTGAGGGCCACCCTCCAGGCCTTTGGCATATTTGCCATATTCGCGCCGATTGCGCCGGATCATGTCCTTGGTCGGTTTCCAATGCGGCCATTCTTCCTTGCGACCGACAACGGCGCGGCCAGACCAAGCCAATCCTGCCTTGCCCACGCCAACGCCGTAACGGCGCGCTACGCCCGGCTGTTCGACCAAGTAGAGAAACCTCTTATGTGGGTCGACGACCACCGTGCCGGGCGGATAGTCGCGGGAGAATGCGACCGACTGTGGCGCGTATTTTGGATTGAGAACAAAGTGCCTCTTATGCCTAACCGCCGACGCTCTATGCCCCGCAATGCCAACCTGGGGTACCAGAAACGAAGCGACCAGCCCGAGCACGAACGATCGGCGACTGAACATGAACCGCCCTCCTCGCGCGAAATGCGCCTGAATGGCGATATCTACCCCCAACAGTCTAGCCCACGCTCGTGTTACGTCCAAGGGGATGAAGCGATAGCTTCGAGTTCGCAGCATGGGCGAACAGACAGCCGAGGAACTCGGCCGGTGATGGCGCATTTAGATCAGTCAGGATTAGTCGGTTGGCGATGCGGAGAGGTCGGGCATGCCACTGAACCCAAGCTGGCAGGAGATTCTGCTTCGCCTTCTCCTTACACTGATAGCCGGCGCGCTGATCGGCTTGAACCGTGAAGCCCATGGCAAGGCCGCGGGCCTCCGGACCACGATACTGGTCGGGCTCGCAGCGGCCATCAGCATGGTCCAGGCCAACTTACTGCTGTCCGTCGGCGGCAAGACCCCCGACTCCTTCGCCGTTATGGATGTGCTGCGCTTTCCGCTCGGCGTGCTTACCGGGGTCGGCTTCATCGGCGGCGGCACCATTTTGAGAAAGGGCGATCTTGTCAGCGGGGTTACGACGGCGGCAACGCTTTGGGTGATGACGGCCATAGGCCTGGCATTCGGCGGAGGACAGCTCTGGCTTGGATTTGCCGGCACCCTGCTCTCGCTGGTGACGTTGCTGGCCCTGAAATGGGTCGATCTCAGAATCCCGCGCGAGCACCACGCCATGGTGGCGCTCGGCACCGGTGGTGTGACAGCGCCCGATCTTGCCGCCATCCTCAAGCCGCTCGGCTATGAGGCGCGGCTTGCCGGCACGGATCGCCTTGGCCGCGCCGGTGCGCGACGGTTCGTGTTTGATGTCTCTTGGACCCGGCCCGAGCCTTCCGAACTGCCGCCGGCCCTGCTGGCGACGCTTGCGCAATACGGTGACGTCGAGGAAATTCGCATGTCCAGCGAGACTACGGGCTAATGCATGCCGTTACCTGGCGAAGATGGCCAGGAGAAGAGCCAGCACAACGATGCCTGCCAGCCCGGCAATGAAAATCAGTCGCCGCGTTCGGGTGCGCAAGACTATCTCGCCTTGCCGTGCCTGCTCGGCTGAAAAGACGGGACCCTTTGAGTGATGATCCCTTGCCTTGCTGGGTTCCTTCATCTCAGACTGCCTATCTCACCACAAAAAGATCGGCCGGCGATCTGATGCCCTTCCCCTCCCGTTAACAAGGGTTGGCGGCAAACGTTCCTCCAACACGCGGGTGTTGTATCAGCCCTGTCCGGCGCGCAGTCCGCGTTCGCTGGCTACAAGCACGATCGGCTGCGGGCATTTAGCGACAACAGACATCGCGGTGGGCCCAAAGAACAAGTCGGATCCGGGCCGCTGTGCCGCGCCCATGACCACGAGCGCGGCCTGCCTCGCTTCACGACAGATCGCCTCATCGGCGCTGGCATGTGTGCGGATCACCGTCCGAACCGGCACATCGTACCGGTCCGCGAGTTCCACGATTTCCTTGAGCATTGCCTCCTCCCGCCAGCGGGATATGGAAGGGCGCCGACCGACCCGCTTTTCGCGAATTACATAGAGGACCTTGACATGCGCCTTGCGCGGCCGCGCCAGTGCCAGGGCTATGTCCGCAGCTCGGCGCGCGACCTCCGTTCCGTTGATCGGGACGAGGATGGTCGAACCCTTGGTGAGCCTGGGCATCGGGCGGGCATTCGCCTCCCCTTGCAAGACAAGACAGAGCGCTCCGTCAAACCCGGCGGCGATATCGTGGAGCCTGGGTGCGAAAGCTCCGTTGCCGCTTGTGCTCCCGGCCAGCCCCACGAAGAGCAAGTCATATCCTTTGCGGGATTCGCCAGCCACAGCCTCGGTGGTCACTGGGATCTCATTCCGCGCGGTCAGGTGAATCTCCTCCACCTCGGTACCTTCGTCCTGCTGCACGGCGTTGGCGCTCGACTTTGCCGCCCTCCTCAACTGCCTGACATGTTCGCGAGGTTTGCCACCGGGCAGGCATGAGGACAGGTCTGCATGCTGGCGCAACAGTGTGATCGGCATGCCGCTGCCGCCCCCGATTATGCCGGCAAGCCGCGTGGTGAACTTCCCAATGGCGCTGTCGTCCACGATGACAAGCAGACGTTCCAATCCGGCCACGAAGCCGCGCTCGTCCAGCGCTTCATGCTCGATACGCTCTTTCTCCTCAACGCCCATCGGCAGTCGCCGGAGCGCCCAACGCAGCATGGGCGGCATCGACAGGGTCGTGCAGACCGCCATGGTGACGATCATGGTGAAAAGGGTGCCCGACAGGATATTTGCCGACAGGCCGATGCTCGCCACGATGACCTCGGTCGAGCCGCGTGCGTTCATTGCACAGCCGACGGCCGTCGCTTCTTTCCAGGACATGCCGGCGGCCCTTCCGCCAAGGAAGGCACCGCTGAACTTGCCGACGCTGGCAATCGCGATGAGTGCCACGGTAAGCAGGGCGAGGTACGGATCTGCAAGCACGGTAAGGTTCGCCGATAGCCCGGCCATGCCGAAGAACACCGGCATGAACAGCGCGGTGATGATGCCCCGCAACTGCGCCTCGATGTGCCGCGACAGGATTGGCGACTCGCCGATCAGAATACCGGCCACGAAGGCGCCGAGCACCGTATGGACGCCAATCAGGTTGGTGATCCAGGCCATGGTTCCCATGATGATGAGGATCACGGTGATGACAGCGTACTCGCTCTGGAGCTCGTCATTGCTCCAGCGGATCAACGAAAAGACAATCCGCCGCCCGATGGTGAAGCTGAAGATCATGAAGGCCGCGAGCGCCGCGACTGTGCCCATCAAGGACAGTGGCTCGACCTTCCCATGCGTGGCGATGCCGAAGGTGACGGCGATGATGAGCCAGCCGATCGTGTCCTCGATGATGGCGGAGGAAACGATGATCTGCCCCAGATTGCGGCGCATGAAGTTCATCTCGCGAACCACCATGGCCACGATCTTTACCGACGAGATCGACAGCGCCGTGCCTAAGAATATCCCGGCGACCAGGCGCTGGTTCGGATCGGGCAACAGCGATTGCGGCAGGAAGAACGAAAACGCGAAGCCTAAGACGAAGGGGACGATTATGCCTGCCGTCGATATGGAGAGGCAGGCGGCGCCGACCCGACGCACCAGCTTGAGGTCGGTCTCCATGCCCGTAAGCATGAGCAGCAGCAGGATACCCAGCTGGGACACCGCCTCGATCATGCTCTTCTGAGCTGGATCGGACGGAAAGACGCTGTGCTGCAGGGATGGCCAAAGCCAGCCGAACAAGGTCGGCCCGAGAAGGATGCCGCCAATGAGCTGGCCCATGATCGCTGGCTGGTCGAACCGCTGAAAAAGCTCGCCAAGGCCGCGTCCCACGACAAGCAGAAGCACGAGTTCCAGCACGAAGATACCTTCGCTGGAGCCGGTCAAGCCCACCCCGGCAGCCGCTGAATCTGGTGCGGTCGCGGCACTGGCCTGTGACGCGACGATCAACAGAAAGCACGCCACGCAAGCCATCCGGCCGCGTCCTTGACGACTTTCTCTGGCCATCGTCTTCTCCGCCATCTGTCCGGCACAATGTACTACGCCTGCAGACGTTACGCACTTGTGCCAAATCAGGGGTGGAGGCCCCAAACGCAAAGGCGAGCCCGGATTTTGATTTCGCCAGGGGCTCGCTACGCTGACGCTTTAGTTCAAGACCGGAACATGTAGTCCGACGCTGGCCGCGCCTTCAGGATAGCCGAAAAGCGCGGGTCGAAGGCACGGGAGATGGGCTCTGCCGCCGCGCCGAGCGCCACCGCCCAGGGATCGCCAAGGCCGGGCTGCAGGCGCGGCTGCGGAAAACGTTCCTTTCGCTCGGACACCGAGGACAGCAAGGGCTGCATCCGCTCCACCAATTTTTCGATGAGCGAGCGCGGCGCGCCGCCGCAAAGGATGATCGTCTGCGGATCGAACACCGATTCCAGGAGTTGCACCGTCCATCGCAGGCGCTCGGCCGCCTTGTCGATCCAGTTTTCCACACGTCGGTCGGCGCGCGTGACGGCATCGGCGATCAGCGCGAACAGCTCCGGATCGGCCGGATCGAGCTCGAGTGCCTTACACAGCGAGGCGATCGACGCAAAATGCTCCAGCGGGGCGACGCTGCCCGCATTGTCCGGTGACAGCGCCAGCACCATGCCGATTTCGCCGGCATTGCCATAGGCGCCGCCATAGCGCTCCCCATTGACGATGAGCCCTGCGCCAAGGCCGTAACCAAGGAAAACGCAGATGGCATGGTCGACGCCATGGGCGGCGCCGAGCAGCTTTTCGGCCGTCGCGGCCGCCGCCGCGTCGTTCTGAAGTGCGACCTCCAGGCCGGTTCCTGCGGCGACGGTCTGCACGAGCGGAAAGTTCTGCCACGCCGTCATCGCCCAAGGATCGCCATAGGGCGCGCTGATGCCGAACGGTCCGGGCATTGCGATGCTGAGGCCCACGAGCCGCTCTTCTGCCTGCGGAATGCGGCCACATAGCTCGAGGCGTGCGCGTTCGACGAGGCCGAGCACCACTTTCACGCCCTCGGTCGGCCCGCCTTCGGGAAGATTGGCCTCCATCCGCGCCAGAACGTCGCCGACCAGATTGACCGCGATGGCGCGCGTCACATGCCTGTCGATCTGCAGGCCGATGGCGAAGGCGCCCTCGGGCACGAGCCGGTAGAGCGTGGCCGGCTGCCCCCTGCCCTTGCGCAAGACGCCTTGCGACATCACCAGCCCGTCGCGCGACAATTCCTCGATGATGTTGGAGACCGTCTGCGGCGTCAGCCGGGTCGCTCGCGCGAGGTCTGCACGGGACAGCGCACCGTTGACCCTGAGCGCATCGATCATGACGCGGCGGTTGTGCGCGCTTGCGCCGCCGAGATTGGTGCCGCTTTTGGCCCGAATTTGCCGCATCTCGTTCATAACCGACCCTCTTGACAGTTTCCCGATATTGACCGAGGAATATTTCAAGACAATTGATTTAATGAGAAAATGCAAGTTTTTCGGTAAAGAGGGGCCAGCCGGGGCAAAATGCAGGCTGGGCTCGGTTGCTTCCGAAAAAGCGTTGATCAAAATTCGATGTCAGAAGTCCAGGACCACCCGGTGGAGGAGAGAGAATGTTGAAATCCATCAAGACGGCGCTGCTCGGCGCAACCCTTTTCAGCGCCGCGCTCAGCGGCGTCGCCCATGCGGAGACCAAGCTCAACGCGCTTTTCATGGCGCAGGCCGCCTATAGCGAAGCCGACGTGCGCGCAATGACGGACGCCTTCACCAAGGCCAATCCGGACATCTCGGTCAATATCGAGTTCGTTCCCTATGAAGGCCTGCACGACAAGACCGTGCTCGCGCAGGGTTCGGGCGGCGGTTACGACGTCGTGCTGTTCGACGTGATCTGGCCGGCCGAATACGCCACCAACAACGTGCTGGTCGACATCTCCGACCGCATCACGCCGGCGATGAAGGAAGGCGTGCTGCCGGGCGCCTGGACCACGGTCGAGTATGAAGGCAAGCGCTACGGCCTGCCGTGGATCCTCGACACCAAGTATCTCTTCTACAACAAGGAAATCCTTGAGAAGGCCGGCATCGCGAACCCGCCGAAAACCTGGGCCGAGCTTGCCGACCAGGCCAAGATCATCAAGGAAAAGGGTGTTCTAGATACGCCGATCGCCTGGAGCTGGTCGCAGGCCGAAGCCGCGATCTGCGATTACACGACGCTGGTCAGCGCCTTCGGCGGCGACTTCCTGAAGGACGGCAAGCCCGCCTTCCAGACCGGCGGTGGCCTGGATGCGCTGAACTACATGGTGACGTCGTATTCGTCGGGCCTGACCAACCCGAACTCGAAGGAATTCCTCGAGGAGGACGTGCGCCGCGTGTTCCAGAATGGCGAGGCTGCTTTCGCCCTCAACTGGACTTACATGTACAACATGGCCAACGACCCCAAGGAGAGCAAGGTCGCAGGCAAGGTCGGCGTCGTGCCGGCACCGGGCGTCGAAGGCAAGAGCGAGGTCTCGGCTGTCAACGGCTCGATGGGCCTTGGCATCACCACCACCAGCAAGCACCAGGACGAAGCCTGGAAGTACATAGAGTTCATGACGTCGCAGGCGACGCAGAACGCCTACGCCAAGCTCAGCCTGCCGATCTGGACCTCGTCCTATGACGATCCGGCCGTCAGCGCCGGCCAGGAAGACATGATCGCTGCGGCCAAGGTCGCGCTGGCGGCCATGTATCCGCGCCCGACGACTCCGAAGTACCAGGAGCTGTCGACCGCGCTGCAGCTGGCCGTCCAGGAAGCCATCCTTGGCCAGTCGAAGCCTGAGGATGCGCTCAACACCGCTGCAGAGAACAGCGGCCTCTGATAATGTAGATTTGCCTCGCGGGCGGCGTTTAACGACGTCGCCCGCGTGCATTTAGGGTACGGTTGGGTTCCGCTTCATGTCCAGCTCTTGGATCAACACGCGCGCATGGCTCCTGATGCTGCCGCTGCTGATCGTCATGGTGGCGGTCATCGGCTGGCCACTCATCGACACGGTGCGGCTCTCTTTCACCGACGCCAAGCTGGTGGGCACCTCCGGCAATTTCGTCGGCTTCGACAACTATCTGAAGATGCTGTCGAATTCCGGTTTCCAGCGCGCCTTCCTCACCACCACGTGGTTCGCCGTCATTTCGGTCACGGCCGAGATGGTCGTGGGCGTTGCCGCTGCCCTGCTGCTCAACCAGCAGTTCTATGGCCGCACCGTTCTGCGGGCGCTGATGATCTTGCCGTGGGCGCTGCCCACTGTGGTCAATGCCACGCTCTGGCGGCTGATCTACAATCCCGAATATGGCGCACTGAATGCGGCGCTGACGCAGATCGGGCTGCTCGACGCCTATCGTTCCTGGCTCGGCGAGCCGGGCACCGCGCTTGCTGCCCTCATCCTCGCCGATACCTGGAAGAATTTTCCGTTAGTGGCGCTGATTGCGCTCGCCGCCTTGCAGGCTGTGCCGCGTGACATCACCTCGGCGGCCATGGTGGACGGCGCGGGCGCCTGGTCGCGCTTCCGCTTCGTCATCCTGCCCTACCTTGCCGGCCCGCTGATGGTTGCGCTGGTGCTGCGCACTATTGAGGCCTTCAAGGTGTTCGACATCATCTGGGTCATGACGCGCGGCGGTCCGGCGAACTCGACGCGCACCTTGTCGATCCTCGTCTATCAGGAAGCGTTCTCGTTCCAGCGCGCGGGGTCCGGCGCGTCACTGGCGCTGATGGTTACATTGATGGTGACGGTGCTTGCCGCGATCTACGCCACCGTCATCCGCAAGACCGCGGGAGCGAACTGATGGAACGGCGCAGCCTCACGGCGACCATCTTCATTCACGCCTTCGCGCTTCTTCTCGCCGCGGTCATCGTCGCGCCGGTAATCTGGCTGTTCGTGATGAGCATTTCCTCCACCGCCGACCTTACCGCAAAGCCCCTGCACTGGTGGCCGGAGACGGTCGATCTGTCGCGCTATACGCGCTTGTTGACGGCGGTGGCCAACACCGAGGGCGCCGCCTTCGTTGCAGCCCTGTTCAACAGCTTGCGCGTTGCCGGCATGGCCACAATTGCTGCGCTGCTGGTTGCCATTCCCTCCGCCTGGGCAGTGTCGCGCACGCCGACGGTCGGCTGGTCGCTCTATGCCGTGATCGCCACCTACATGCTGCCGCCGGTCGCTCTGGCCGTGCCGCTCTACATGGCGCTCGCCGCGCTCGGCCTTCTCAACACCGTTTACGGCCTCGCGCTGGTCTATCTGACCATCCTCGCGCCCTTCACCACCTGGCTCTTGAAGTCCGGCTTCGACTCCATTCCCCGCGAGATCGAAAGCGCGGCCATGATGGACGGCGCGCGGCTTGACCAGATCCTCAGGCTCATCACCTTGCCGCTTGCAGCGCCGGTGATGGCCACTGCCGCCCTCTTCGCTTTCCTGCTTGCGTGGGACGAATTCTTCTATGCCCTGCTTTTTACCTCCGACCTCAGGGCCAAGACCCTGACGGTGGCGATCGCCGACCTCGCCGGCGGCAGGGTGTCCGACTACGGCCTGATCGCGACGGCCGGCGTGCTTGCCGCCTTGCCGCCGGTGCTGATCGGCCTGTTCATGCAGCGCGCCCTGATCTCGGGGCTGACACAAGGCGGCGTCAAGGGATGACAGTGACAGTACAGAACGAACGCCCCGCCGGCCTGGTCGCCATCGAAAACGAAATGGCCAGGCAGAACGCCGACGCCATCGCCTCTTTCGAAGCGGCGAAGCCGGTTGCCGAAAAGATCGCCGTGGCGCTGCGCGCCACCGGTCGCCTGTTGTTGCTCGGCATGGGCGGCTCGCATGCAGTTGGCCGCGCCGTCGAGCCGCTCTATCGCGACCTCGGCATCGATGCCGTCGCCGTGCCGCTGTCCGAACAGCTCGGCCAGCCGCTGCCGCTTTCCGGGCGCACCATCCTCGTCACCTCGCAGTCGGGCGAGAGCGCCGAGGTGCTGCGCTGGTTCGCCGAGGCCGGCGTGCCGGAAAACACCTTTGGGCTGACGCTCGACGGCAATTCCACGCTTGCCAAGACCGTGCCCTGCCTCGCCGGCGTCGGCGGCAACGAGCAGGCTTTCGCCGCTACGCGCAGCCTCACCATCAGCTTCGCGCTGCATCTTGCCGTGCTTGCCGAGCTTGGCGCCGACCCCACGCACGCGCTCGAAGTCCTCAAGAATCCGTCTAACGTCTCCGTTGATGCTGCCGCCGCGTCGCTTGCCAACGTGACCGCAATCGTCACCTCAGGCCGCCGCACACAGGGTGTGGCGGAAGCCATCGCGCTCGGCCTCACCGAGCTGTCGCGCGTGCCGTGCTTCTCGCTCGAAGGCGGCCAGCTGCGCCACGGGCCGATGGAAATGCTAGGACAAGATGTCGGCGTGGTGCTGTTCCGCGCCGCCGACGCGACCTCCGAGCTCGTCGCCCGCATGGCCGTTTCGGCGTCCGAGGCAGGCTCGCCCGTGGTCGTGTTCGACGCCTCAGGTGAGGAACCGGTTGCCGGCACCGAGACCGTGGCAACCAATGTCACCAGCGGCGCCGCTGCCATCTTCGCATTGCTGCCGGCCGCGCAGCGCTTCATGCTGGCTTTTGCCTCCGCACGCGTGGCCGATGTCGGAACGCCGGTCCGTTCCTCCAAGATTACCAAGGTCGAGTAGGCCCCATGACCCTGCACATCATCGACGGAGAGAGCCGTTGAGCGCCCTGGACATCATCGGCGTGCGCAAGCGCTACGGAACGGTCGACACGCTGAAGGGCATCGACCTGTCGCTGGACAGCGGCGAGTTTCTGGTCCTGCTCGGGCCGTCGGGCTGCGGCAAGTCCACCTTGCTGAACATCATCGCCGGGCTTGCCGAGCCCACTGGCGGCGACGTGCGCATCGACGACCGCTCCGTGGTCGGCGTGCATCCCAAGGACCGCGACATCGCCATGGTGTTCCAGTCCTACGCGCTCTACCCGAATATGTCGGTGGAGCGGAACATCGGCTTCGGCCTCGAAATGCGCAAGGTTCCCGCAGCCGAGCGTGCCGAGGCGGTGAAGACGGCCGCAAAGATCCTGCAGATCGAAAACCTGCTCGAGCGTCGTCCCTCGGAACTTTCCGGAGGCCAGCGCCAGCGCGTCGCCATCGGCCGCGCGCTCGTGCGCAACCCGCAAGTGTTCCTGTTCGACGAGCCGCTGTCCAATCTCGACGCCAAGCTGCGCATGGAAATGCGCACCGAGCTGAAGCGTCTCCACCAGATGCTTGGCACCACCGTGGTCTATGTCACGCACGACCAGATCGAGGCGATGACGCTCGCCACCCGCATCGCGGTGATGCGCAATGGCCAGATCGAGCAGCTTGCCACGCCCGCCGAGATCTACGAGCGTCCGACGACCCTCTATGTCGCCGGCTTCGTCGGCTCGCCGTCCATGAACATGCTCGACGCGCACATTGCCGATGGTGTTGCCCGCATCGACAGTTCCGATGTCGTCATTCCGCTGCCCTACGAAACCTCCGCCAAGGGCAGGCCCGACCAGAAGCTGGTGCTGGGCATCCGCCCGGAAAGCCTGCGTCTTGCCTCGGACGGCGAAGCGCCGGCATTCGAGGCCAATGTCGAGGTGGTGGAACTGACCGGTCCGGAGCTTGTCATCAGCGCAACGGTTGGCCAGCAGCGCATTACCGCAAGCTTGTCGCCGAAATCCGACATCCAGGCCGGCACGCGCCGCCGCTTCGCGCTCGACGCCGACGCCCTGCACATCTTCGACAAGGAAACGGAAAAGCGGCTGTAGCCTGACGGGGCAGCCCCCTGCCCTGTTCCTACGCTCGCGCCACCCGGTTCTTGAGATGCAGGTTGGAAGCGAGCAGCAGCTTGGTATAGTCCTCGGCCGGCGAGCCGAAGATGCTGTCGTTGTCGCCTTCCTCGATCATGCGGCCCTTGTAGACGATGCCGATGCGGTCTGCGATGTGGCGCACGACATGCAGGTTGTGCGTGATGATCAGGATGGCAAGACCGAGCTTTTCCTGAAGGTCGCGTAGCAGGTTCAACAGCTCTCCCTGCACTGAAACGTCGAGCCCTGCCGTCGGCTCGTCGGCAAGGATCAGCGCCGGCTCCAGCGCGAGCGCCCGCGCCACGCCGACACGCCTAGCCTGGCCGCCCGAAAGCTGGTGTGGATAGCGGCCTGCGAAATCCTCTGGCAGGCTGACCAGCTTCAGGAGCCGCCGCGCCTCGGCGGCCATATCCTTCTTGCTGACGCCGTGGATGCGGAAAGGCTCGGTAATGATCGACTGCACCGTCAGGCGCGGGCTGAGGCTGCCGACCGGGTCCTGGAACATCAGGCCGAAGCGGGCGCGGATAGCCCGCAGCTCGCCTTTAGAAGCGCCTACCACTTCGCGCCCGTCGATCCGCACCGAGCCGCTCGCCGGCAACAGGCCCGCCGCTGCCCTGAGCAGGCTGGTCTTGCCCGAACCGCTTTCGCCGATGATGGCGTAGATTTCGCCTTTGGCGACTGACAGCGATATGCTGTCGACCGCAACCAGCGGAGAGGAATTGGTCAGCAGGCCCTTGCGGCTGTAGCTGACGCGCAGGTTCGAGATGCGAAGGGCCTCATCGCCGGCGTGGTCCTGGGAAAATGTTGCTGCGGCGATGTTCATGAGCGGGCAGCTTCCAGAAAGTCGGCGGGAATGGTCGGCAGCATGCGCGTGCGCTCTTCGAGCCCGGCCGGATCGCATTCGATCAGCGCGCGCGTATAGGGATGCTGCGGGTTGGAAAACACGGTGTCGATGTCGCCGCTTTCCACCACCTCACCCTTATACATGACCGCGACCTTGTCACAGAGCCGGGCCACCGCGCCGAGATGGTGCGACACGAACAGCACCGAACAGCCATAGCGCTGCTGCAGGTCCTTGAGCTTATCGAGGATCTGCACTTCCAGCGTTGCATCGAGCGCGGTGGTCGGCTCGTCGGCGATCAGCAGCTTGGGCCGGCAGAGCAACGCCATGGCGATTGCCAGCCGCTGGCGCATGCCGCCTGAAAGCTCGAAAGGATATTGCTTCATCTTCTCGGCCGGTTCGGGAATGCCGACTTCCGCCAGCATGGCGATGGCTCGGTTCAGCTTCTCCTTCTTCGAGATGTTTTCGCGGAACTGGATGTCCACCATCTGGCGACCGATGGAGATCACCGGGTTGTGGCTCTGCATCGGGTCTTGGAAGACGATGGAGACCTCCGCGCCGCGCATCATGCGCAGTTCGCGCGCGGAAAGCTTGAACAGGTCGCGCCCATTGATGGCGATGCCGCCGCCGGTGACTTCCGCATTGTTGGCCATCAGCCGCAGGATGGCCGAGATCAGCGTGGACTTGCCGCAGCCGCTTTCGCCCACCACGCCAACGATCTCGCCCGCGCCGATGGTCAAATCGATGTTGCGCAACGCCTTCAGCCGGCCCTGCTCGGTGCGGTAGTCGATGCTGAGATTGGATACTTTCAGAACGGGTTCGCTCATGTCCTACCTCGTCCTGCGCAGCTTGGGGTCGGCCACGTCGCGCAGCGCTTCGCCAAGGAAGGTGAAGCCGAGCGTGGTCATGACGATGGGGAGCGCGCCTGCGATGATGAGCCAAGGCGTGCTGCGGATCAGCGCATAGCCGTCCTTCAGCAGCGAGCCCCACGACGGCGTAGGCGGCTTCACGCCCATGCCGAGGAACGAAAGCCCCGCCTCCAGCGCGATCACGGCCGGAATGTCCATCGAAGCGAGCACCACAAGCGTGCCTAGGATGTTGGGCAGGATGTGGATGAGCAGGATGCGCGGCATGCGCGCGCCCATCGCCTCTTCGGCAGTGATGAACTCGGACGATTTGAGCGTCATCGTCTGCGTGCGGGCGATGCGGCCATAGATCGGCGCCGAAGTGACGATCACCACCAGCATCACCGTGCCGAGGCTGGGACCGACAAGCGCCACGAAGGACAGCGCCAGCATGACCGTCGGGAACGAGCGCAATGTGTCGAACAGAAGCATGATGGCATTGTCGAGCCAGCGCGGGCCGTAGCCCGCGACCATGCCGAGCAACAGGCCGAGGCCGAGGGCTGCGGCAATCGAGGGCAGTGCCACCTGCAGCGCCACGCGCCCGCCCAGGATCATGCGCGAAAAGGTGTCGCGGCCGAGCTGGTCGGTGCCAAGCCAGTGGGAGGCAGTGGGGCCGCTCAGCCGCGCCTTCATGTCGATGGCGGTCGGGTTGAAGGGCGCGAGCGAGGGCGCAAAGATCGCACTGCCGACCAGCGCAATGACGATGACAAGCCCGAGCAGGCCGAGCGGATCGCGCAGGATGAGCTTGGCGCTCTTGAGGAGTTCGGATTGCTGCTTCATCGCCATCCCCTCAGAGCGCCTTGCGCACGCGCGGGTCGAGCGCGGCGTTGGCGAGGTCGGCAATGGCCGTGGAGAGCACGAACAGCATGGTCGACACCAGAACCGCGCCCATCACCACCGGATAGTTGCGTGAGGTGATGGAATCGATGACCAGCTTGCCGATGCCGGGCCGCGCGAACACCATCTCAGTGAACACCGCGGCCGAAAGCAGAAAGCCCATGCCCACGCCCAGCATGGTGATGATGGGCAGGATGCCGAGCTTCAGCGCATAGCCATAATGGATGCGCCATTCGCTGAGGCCGAAGGCGCGCGCGGTGCGGATATGCGGCTCGCCAAGCACCTCCAGCATGGACGCGCGCACCATGCGGGCGATGTAGCCGACCCAGGAGAGGCCGATGGAAAAGCCCGGCAGCGCGAGATAGCGCAAGCGGTCGGCAAAACTGTCCGGGTCGCCCGCGCCGATGGCGGGCAGCCATTGCAGCTGTACCGCGAAGATCAGCAACGCAAAGAGACTGACGACGAAGGCAGGTGCCGCTACCACCGCGATCGACAGCACGCCGGTGAGCCGGTCGATCAGGCTGTTGCGATGCGAGGCCGAATAGACGCCGAGGATGGTGCCGAGTACGACCGGCCAGATGATCGCGGCGGCAATGAGTTCAAGCGTGTAGGGCAGCTGTTCGAAGACGATGGTTGCCACCGGACGGTTCTCGAACACGTCCATCCCGAGATCGCCGCGCAGGAGGTTCAAGAAGAACAGGCCGATCTGGGTAATGAGCGGCTTGTCGAGGCCCATCCTGATGCGCAGGGCTTCTTGCATCTCGGGTGTGGCGCGCGGCCCCAGCATGGTGCGCGCGGGATCGCCCGGCACCATATGCACCATGACCAGAAGCAGCGTCATCGCGACCACGATGATCAGCGCGGCCAGGCCCAGCCGCTTGATCGTATAGAAGAGCATCGCAGCCCTGCCTTTCCCTGAATGCAATCACTCGGCAACCTGACGGCCCGCCATACGACGGGCCGCCGCGTAAAGCCGGTTTGAGGGACTACGCCTTTTCGAAGTAGCGCAGCAAGGTGAAGCCATCGGGGCGCAGCGCCGGCTTGATGGCGTTGTTGTAGAGAATGGCGGTCGCCTCATGCGTGAGGAAGCGGTAGGCACCGGTTTCCTCCATCATATCCTGCGCCTTCCTGTACATCTCGTCGCGCTTCTGCGTGTCGGTTTCGATGGCAGCGGCCTCGTGAAGCGCGTCGAACTCCTTCGAGCAATAGCGCTCCCAGTTCCACTTGCCGACCTGCGCACAGGTAAACCACGAGGTGGCGTAGTACGGGTCGGGCAACATGGAGAAGCGGTTCAAGACCAGTTCCAGTTTCTTCCACTGGTCGCCCGAAGCTTCTTCGCCCAGCGTCCAGAAGGTCGCCGCTTCGTGCACGTTCACTTCAACCGCTATGCCGATCTCCGCGAGGTTCGCCTGGATGATCTGCGCGGCGGTGACGAAGGTCGTCGTGTTGTTGACGTCGAGCGTTAGCGACACATTGGTCTCGCCCGACTCTTCCAGCAACTGGCGCGCCTTCTCGATATCACCTGCCTCGGGGATCAGCGACTGCTCGCGGTGGCCCACTAGGCCCGGCGCGATGAGGCCGGTCGAGGGCTTGGCAATGCCGAAGTATGCAGCCTCGGTGATCATCGGCAGGTTGATCGCATACTGGATCGCCTGGCGAAGCTTCGGGTTCTGAAGCTTCGGATTGTCCAGGTTCATGCCGAGCCAGACATAGTAGAGCGACGGATATTCCTTCAGCACGCCGTTCTTGGGTGCTGCACCACGCAGCCGCTCGACCGACGAGACAGGCACCGCGGTGAAATCCAGCTCGCCGGCCTCGAAGGCGATCTCGGCGCTGTTTTCGTCATCGATCGGCAGGATTTCGATGCTGTCGAAGGCGGCCGGTGAGCCCTTCCAGTCGGGGTTTCGCACCAGCACCACCTTCTGGCGTGGCTGCCACTCCTTGAACATGTAGGGCCCCGATGCGGTGGGCGCCGAGGTCGCGATGCGGCCGCCGGCTTCCTGGAACGCCTTCTTGGAGATGATGTTGCCGGTGATGTGCGGCAGCGCGATCGACCACAGTGGCGCGAACGGCTCCTTCAGCACGATCACGCCCTCGCGCTCGCCGGTCACCTCGACATGGCTCAGCGTGCCCATGTCGGGTTTGTTGGGCGAATCCAGCGCCGGATCGACAATGCGCTCGAACGAGTACTTCACGTCCTCGGCGGTCATCGCGCCATAACCGTTGGTGAAGCCGATGTCGTCGCGTAGCGCGAACTTGATATGCGTCGAGTCGACCTGTTCGATGGAGGTTGCCGCATCGAGCTGCCAGCCCCATTCGCTGCCCGGATTGTACTGGATGAGCTTGTTGTAGATCGGGGCCTGCACCGCTTCTCCCGGCAGGCCCGACGAGAAGGCCGGGTCAAGTGACTTCAGGTCCGAATAGGCGCGCACGCGCAGGGTGCTGCCAACGGCCGACCAGGCAGGCTTCGGCAGGCCGCCCGCCGCAGCCGCGGCGCCGATGGCTGCCGCGCCCTGCAGGAAGCGCCGGCGGCCCATATTCAGGCCAGCCCATTCGATATTCATGTTCTTCTTCATGTTCGTTCCCTTGTCCCCGGCTTAGATGTGATCGCGCGGGATATTCTGGTTCCAGTGGTGCTCGTACACCGGTTTGCCATTCTCGAAAGTCGATATGCCGGCCTCGATAAGGAAATGCGTGGCGTCGCAGGTCATGCGATGGTGCGAGTGCGTGCGGATTTCCCAGCCGTCGCGCTTGATATCCATGGTCCACTCGGCAAGCGCCTCCGCCGTGAGCGGATCGTCCGGCTTGACGGAAAAGCGCTGACGCACATTGGAATGGGTCGCGAGACCAGTCTCGAGGTCGCGATTCCAGCCAAAATCGTCGAACGTCTCGAAGAAGCTGCGGCCGTCCACGTCCACGCCGCGTTCGGTGCTGTCATGAGCATCGGTCAGCTTCTCGACCGCAAGCACCGGATAGCTGCGCGCAGGCTCGGGTGCTGCGGTCTTGTCCTCCGGCTGCACGCCTTTTCGCACCGGCAGTGAAACCGTGCTGTCGTGCAGCTCTACCGTGACCTTCGCCGCCTCCGGGCTCGGCCAGACCATCGGCCAGTAGCTGGTCGACAGCGCCAGCCGGATGGAACTGCCCTTCGAGAAACGGTGGGCACACTGGTTGAGCGGGAAACGCACGCGATAGCGCTTGCCCGGCTCCAGTGCCTCGGGGTGCTCATGCGAATTGCGATGTGCAAGATTAAACGGGCGGTAGCTGACGAGGATCGAGGTGCCGTCGGGCGCCACCTCGCACAGGCGGCCAACGAGGAATGCTGCCGGCTTGTCCGAGATCACGTCGAGCTCAATCACCGGCGCGCCAATGATTTCGACATCCGCTTCCAGCGGGCCGCTGTCGAAGCAGGCCGAGAGCGCATCGTCTACGCGCTGGTCGCCCGGCAGCTCGTTCGCCATGCGCATGCCGGCGCAGAAATTGCCCGACGCCTTGCCGAGATCCTGCGGCGTCGAGACCACCACCTCACCGTCCGACTGCGCGCCGAGCGTGCCGGCGCCGAGATGGAAGGCCTGCATGGCCACATTCGGCGAAGGCCAGCTTTGCTCCGCCACCCAGCGGCCAGAACGCTCGCCGAACTCGGCCATCGGTGCCTGGAAATCCTGCACGAAGACGCGATAGTCCGGCAGGTTTTCCGCGCCGTTCTCCTCGCCCTTCAGCCAGCGGTCGAACCAGCGGAGAACTTCGCCATGAAAATCCGCCTTGGGCAGTACGCGGGCGATGTGGGGATATTTGTGGTCCCACGGCCCCATCAGCGCCTTGGCCGGCGCCTCGAGATTTTCAGCGATTGCCGCCGCCGTGTTGCGGTAAGCATCCGCCCAGCCGCCGATGCACAGCACGGGTGCTTCGATCGACTGCCAGTCCTCGCACAGCGAACCATGCTTCCAGAAGGCATCGCGACGCTGATGCGAAAGCCAGTTGGCTGCCAGGTTGGGCAGGTTCTTCAGCCGCTCAAGCCAGATGTCGCGCCAGCCCTCGCCGGCCAACTCCGGATCTGGCGGCCGCGAGGAATAAGCCAGCATCTGCTGCGCCCAGGTCATGTTGTCGTTGAGCAGGCAGCCGCCCATGTAGTGGATGTCGTCGGCATAGCGATCGCTGGTGGTGCAGACGCTGACGACAGCTTTGAGTGCAGCCGGGCGGCGCATGGCGATCTGCAGCCCGTTGAAGCCGCCCCAGGAGATGCCGATGATGCCGACCGCGCCTGAGCACCAGGGCTGCGCGGCGATCCAGGCCACGACTTCTTCGCCGGTGGCCAGTTCGTCCTCGGTGTATTCGTCGGTCAAGAGGCCTTGCGACTCACCATTGCCGGCGATGTCGACGCGAATGCCGGCATAGCCGTGCTGGGCAAAGACGGGATAGGTGGTCGCGTCGCGTGCCGCGGTGCCATCGCGCTTGCGGTAGGGCAGATATTCGAGGATCGCAGGAACCGGCTTTTCCTGCGATGCATCCGGCAGCCAGAAACGCGCCGCCAGCCGGCGGCCATCCTTCAGCTCGATCCACTCGTTCTCGAGCACGGTAAAGTTCTTGTCGGGTTTGTTAAGCAATCCTCGCCCCTTGCCTTCGTCCGCCAAACTTGAGGTGCGCACTCTATGACTGGCCTTGCGTCATGCAACTGCGCTATATGCAGCGACCTGCAGCGAGTTTGCGCTAGTTGGGAAACGGCAATCGGAGTGACGAATGGACGACGGGCACCTGGCAGAAAACCTCCGCTGGGCGTGCAGCACCAAGCCTTCGATATCACTCATCTGCCGCGAACTCGGCATCAACAGGCAGCAATTCAATCGTTACGTCACCGGAGAAAGCCGGCCTTCGGCCTACAATCTGTCGCGCATCGCAACCTATTTCGGGTTGATGCCGGCGGACTTCGAACGGCCTGAGAAAGGGTTTCGCGAGCGCTTTAGGGAGATACGCAATCCCGGCAACGCGATCTCGGACCTCGTACAGAGCGCCTTCCCCGGCGACGTCGCGGCACTGCGCCCTTATCTGGGCTACTACCAGACCTATCACACCTCGCCGTCCTGGCCGGGCATGATCATCCGCGCCTTCTGCTCGGTCTACGAGCATGAGGGCTTGGTCTATGTGAAGACGGTGGAGCGGATTCGCGACAAGGGCCGCGAGATCAGCCAGCTGGGCAAATATCAGGGACTGGTGTCCTATCTGCGCGACAGGATCTTCATCGTGGAAAAGAGCACGCTGCAGCATCTCGTTTCCGAAACGATCCTGCTGCCGGCCACGGTGCACCAAAAGCTCTACCTGAAGGGCATGACCTTCGGCCTGTCATGGCGGCAGGCCAACCTGCCCTATGCCTCGCCCATGATCTGGCGGCACCTGGGCACTGCCGCCGACACCCGCAAGGGTGTTGCCGAATGCGGCGCCCTGCCTATCGATTCGTCGAAGATACCGCCGCTGGTTCGAAGCTTCATCGGCGACAGTTCGGCGCGCGTCGGCATCGTGCCGGAGAAATAGGCGCCGTCTATCGGGCGGGGGCCTGCACGCTTTCGCCCGGCATCCAGAACCAGCGAAGCTCTTCCGCTTCCCGGCTCAAAGCGCCATGGGAATCCGTCTTCCGGGCAGCGGCCGCGTCAGCTAGTTCCTCGGCCAGCTGCAAACAGGTCGCGAAGTCCGGCGTGGCAGCGCGGGGCTCCGGTGAAGACTCTGGATCATTCCAGATGTCGGCCAGTTCGGTAAGTGATGTCGGCCGGGGCGCCGGTGCATCGGCCATGCGCCATACGCCAGCCCGCGCATCGACTTTGTAGAGCGGCAAAAAGTCGGCGCCGCGGCGCGCGATGAAGCGCACTGCCGAAACGATGTAGTCAACCGTCTCCTCGCTGAAGAAGTAGTTGAAGCCGAGCCGCACCCAGCCGGGCCGCAGCAGGCTTTGGCCGCCGGCCACAAGTGCTTCGTGCCGCGCCGCTTGGTCCGCCGGGATGGCCAGCAGGTCGTGCGCATACGGCCCGGCGCAGGAGCAGCCGCTGCGGGCCTGGATGCCGAACAGGTCGTTGAGCAGCGCGGTGACGAAACCGTGGTGCAGCGTCTTGCCGCCGGCATGGATGTTGAAGGCGAAGATGCCGACGCGTGCGGCGGTGGGCGAACCCAAGACCTCGATGCCGGGTTCGGTGAGCAAAGCCTGCATCACCTTGGCCACGACGGCACCTTCGCGCCGCTCGATCTCTTCCGCGCCCACGCTCGATTTCAGCTCCAGCGCGATGCCGGTGCGAATGTCGGCGACGATGTTGGGCGTGCCCGCTTCCTCGCGCCGCTCAGCATCCGCAACGAAGACGTGATGGTCGGCGGTGACGTAAGCGACCGTGCCGCCGCCGGCGACAGACGGCACCTTGCCGCACAGCAGCGCGCGGTCGGCAACCAGCAGGCCCGAAGCCCCCGGCCCCCCGATGAACTTGTGCGGCGACAGGAATATAGCGTCGATATGGTCGCCCCTGCCCGGCGCGCTTTCGGCCATGTCGATCGGCATATAGGGCGCGCCGGCGGCATAGTCGCAGAAGAACAGTGCGCCGTGCCGGTGCAGGAGTGCTGCCAGCCTGCGCACGTCGGTCTTGATGCCAGTGACGTTGGAGGCGGCCGAAAACGCCCCGATCTTTTTCGCGCGGCCTTCGTGCTTAACCAGCAGGCGCTCCAGCGTGTCGAGGCAGATCTGCCCCTCCTCGTCGAGCGGCACGCGCTCGACATCGACCAGCGCCTCACGCCATTGCAGGTCGTTGGAGTGGTGTTCGTAGGGTCCCACGAATACGACCGGCCGCTCGGCGTCGGCCTTCTCGCGCAAATGCGCCGGCGCATAGAGCCCCATGGCGCGGATCAGCTTGTCGATGGCGCCCGTCGCGCCCGAGCCGGTGAAGATCGCCGCATGCCGCTCGCCCGCCCCCGCCGCGCGCTTGGCCGCCGCGCGCGCCATTTCGCGCAGCCGCGTCGTCTCGCGGCCGGTGAAGGAAGTCTCGGTGTGGGTATTGCCGTAGAAGGGCAGCACTTTCTCACGCACCGCCTCCTCGACAAAATCCAGCGCCCGGCCCGAGGCTACGTAATCGGCATAGACTAGCGGACGGGAGCCGAACGGCCCCTCGATCGGCATCCCCTCGCCCACCACGCCTTGCCTGATCTTCTCGATTAGAGATTTATTTTCAGAGCATGATCTTGTCCGAAAAGTCTGCAACTTTTCGGGATCATGCTCTAGCCCGTCAGGCGACGACACCGAGGGGCAGCTCGGTTGAATATTTGATCTGTTCCATGGAGAAGCAGGACGTGACATCGCTCAGCTCGATCTCGTCGATGAAGTTCTTGTAGAATGCGTCGTAAGCGGCGTTGTTCCTGGTGATGACCTTGAGCAGGTAGTCGTATTCGCCTGCCAGCCGGTTCACCTCCACGATCTCCGGGAACTTGCCGACGGCCGCGCTGAAACGATCCAGCCAGCCCCTGTTGTGCTGGTTGGTGCGGATCATCACGAAGACCGTCAGTTCGAGCCCGACGCGCTCCTGGTTCAAGAGCGTTACCCGCCCGTCGATGAACCCTTCGCGCTCCAGCCGCTGCAGCCGCCGCCAGCATGGCGTCGGCGAAAGGCTGACGCGCTCGGCGATGGCTGATACAGATAGGCTAGCATCCTTTTGAATTTCGGAAAGAATCTTTTTATCGAAGTCATCAATTTGCAAGACGCATCTCCATTTCCAGGAATCTTGAGGATGAACATTTCTACACCCTTCCGATTTCGTCCGAAACGGAAATGACCCGTCTAATTCGCGCGGGCCATCGCACCCGCCGCGCAAAGAAAAAGCCCGGCGTCAGCGACGCCGGGCTCCCAAAAGTACGGTCTATGATTCGGCTTAGACGCGCTCGAGCGCGATCGCGATACCCTGGCCGACGCCAATGCACATGGTGGCAAGTGCAAGCTTGCCGCCGCGTTCCTTGAGCTCCAGCGCTGCCGTGCCCGAAATGCGCGCGCCCGACATGCCGAGCGGGTGGCCCAGCGCGATCGCGCCGCCATTCGGGTTCACGTGCTCCGCGCCCTCGGGAATGCCGAGGTCGCGAAGTACGGCGATGCCTTGGGAGGCGAATGCTTCGTTGAGCTCGATGACGTCGAAGTCCGACGGCTTGATGCCAAGGCGGGCGCACAGCTTCTTGGTTGCCGGTGCCGGGCCCATGCCCATGATGCGCGGGGCCACACCTGCGGTCGCGCCGCCGATCACGCGCGCGATCGGCGTCAGGCCGTATTTCCTGATCGCGGCTTCCGAGGCGACGATGAGTGCGGCAGCACCATCATTGACGCCCGAGGCGTTGCCTGCCGTCACCGTGCCGCCTTCCTTCTTGAAGGGTGTCGGCAGCTTGGCCAGCGTCTCGACGGTCGTGCCGGCGCGCGGATGCTCGTCCTTCGCCACCGCGAGGGGGTCACCCTTGCGCTGCGGGATCGTCACCGGCGTGATCTCACGACCAAGGCGGCCGCTTTCCTGGGCGGCCACGGCCTTGGCTTGACTGCGCGCGGCAAAGGCATCCTGATCAGCGCGACTGATGGAAAAATCCTCGGCCACGTTCTCGCCGGTCTCTGGCATGGAATCGACGCCATACTGCTTCTTCATCAGCGGATTGATGAAGCGCCAGCCAATGGTGGTGTCGTAGATCTCGGCATTGCGCGAGAAGGCGGTGTCCGCCTTGGGCATGACGAAGGGCGCGCGGCTCATCGATTCCACGCCGCCGGCGATCATCAGCTCGGCCTCGCCGGCCTTGATGGCGCGCGCCGCGGTGATGACGGCATCCATGCCAGAGCCACACAGGCGGTTCATCGTCGTGCCGGGTACTTCGACCGGCAGGCCAGCCAAGAGCAGCGCCATGCGCGCGACGTTGCGGTTGTCCTCGCCCGCCTGGTTGGCGCAGCCATAGATCACGTCGTCGACGGCAGCCCAGTCGACGGAGGCATTGCGCTCGACCAGCGCCTTCAGCGGGATTGCGCCGAGGTCGTCGGCACGCACCGAGGAGAGCGAGCCGCCGAAACGGCCGATAGGCGTGCGGATGTAGTCACAGATATAGGCGTCAGCCATGTTCAAGCCGCTTTCCCTTTTGCGGTTCCCTCATGCGCCGCCTTGGTGCGGGCCTGCAGGTCGCGCAGCGTTTTGAGTTCCAGTTCGGTTGGCGCTGGCGTCGTAGCAACTTCCTCGGCAAATTTCACCGTCCAGCCGCAGGTTTCCTGCACCTTTTCGCGCGTCCCGCCCGGATGCAGCGAAACCACCGTGAACTCCTTGGTTACCGGGTCCGGCTTCCAGATGGCAAGGTCGGTAATCAGCAGTGTCGGACCGGCCGTGTCGATGCCCAGCCGCTTTCGGTGGTCGCCGCCGTCGCCGTGGCCGAAGGAGGTGTAAAAATCGATCTTCTCGACCATGCCGCGCTTGGACTGCGCCATGGTGATGTAGATTTCCTTGGACGAGGTCGCGATCTCCGGAGCGCCGCCGCCGCCCGGCAGTCGGGTTTTCGGATGGGCGTAGTCGCCGATGACGGTGGTGTTGATGTTGCCGAACCTGTCGATCTGCGCGGCCCCCAGGAAGCCGATCGAGATGCGGCCGCCCTGCAGCCAGTAGCGGAACATTTCCGGCACCGAAACGGTCGTCACGGCCGTGTCGCACAATTCGCCGTCGCCGATCGATAGCGGCAGCACGTCGGGCGCGGTGCCGATGGTGCCGCTCTCATAGATCAGCGTGATGTCGGGCGCATGCGTCAGCCGCGCCACGTTGCAGGCGGCCGACGGGGCGCCGATGCCGACGAAGCACACGTCGTCGCCCTTCAGCGCGCGCGAGGCGGCAATCGTCATCATCTCGTTCGGGGTGAAGCCCAGTTCGTTGCTCATTTGGCGTCCCTCAGATTCTCGACGCGACCGGCGAAATCTTCCGGCTTCGATTCCATAACGTTCTTCTGCATCCAGGCCAGGAACTGATCGCGCTCGGCGGCGATCTTGTCCCATTCGAGATAGGATGCGTTGTCGCGGATGTAGTAGCCGTGCGTGTAGGAAGGATGCGCGCCCCCAGGCACCACGGAAATGGCGGTGACGGTCCAATGCGGCAACACCGTCAGGTTCGGGTGCACGTCGTCAAAATCGTCCACCACTTCCTCGACCGTGACGACGGCGCGCTTGGCGGCCAGCACGGCTTCCTTCTGGATGCCGATGATGCCCTCGATCAGCACGTCGCCCTTCTTGTTGGCCTTCTGGGCATGGATGAAGGTCACGTCCGGGCGTACGGCCGGCACGGCGGCCAGCTTCTCGCCAGTGAAGGGGCACTCGATCGACTTGATGTTCGGATTGACCTTGGCGAGTTCGGCGCCGCGATAGCCGCGGAAGATAGCGCAGGGCAGCCCGGCCGCGCCGGCCTCATAGGCATTGGCCATGGCAGCGTGGCTGTGCTCCTCGAGCTCGATCGCACGCGGCCAGTTGTTCTCCACCGCGTCGCGCAGGCGGCGCAGCAGGCCCACGCCCGGATTGCCGGCATAGGAGAAGATAAGCTTCTTCACCATGCCCATGCCGATCATCTGGTCGTAGACCAGGTCAGGGGTCATGCGGATCAGGGTGAGATCCTTGAAATCCTGGCGGATCGCTTCATGCACCGCCGCCGTTGGAATGAGATGGGTGAAGCCCTCGAAGGCGACGGCATCGCCATCCTTGAGATTGTCGGCAACCGCTTGCGACAGGGGCAGGAATTTGGCCATTGCGCTCTCTTGTCGTTTGGTCAAAAGTTCGCATTGCGAACATTTGTTTTGTATGCGATACTTTGTGCATGAATATTGCTCGAGAGTCAATCTTCGGCGCAGCCCGTAGCTGCGCTCGCGGAGGCATTCCCCATGCGCGATGAAGCCACCGCGCGAGACCATGTGAATTCGCTGGAGCGCGGGCTTGGCGTCATGGAAATCCTTGCCGCCCATCCGACCGGGCTGACGCTCACGGAAACCGCCGAAAAGGCTGGGCTGACGCGCGCCGGCGCGCGGCGCTTCCTGCTGACGCTCGTCGCCACCGGCTATGCCACGCAGACCGGTCGGCTGTTTGCGCTTTCGCCGCGCCTACTGTCGGTCGCCCGCACCTGGCTGCAGGGCACCTCGCTCTGGGCCTTCGCCGAGCCGTTCATGCGCCAGACCGCCGCCGCACTGCAGGAATCCTGCTCGGCCACGATTCTGTCGGGCGAGGATGTCGTCTATGTAGCCCGCGCCGCCGGTCCGCGCATCGTCAGCCTGGAGCTGCATGTTGGCTCGCATCTGCCGGCTTATTGCACGGCTATGGGGCGTGTGCTGCTGTCGGGACTAAAGCCCGACGATGTCGACACTTTCCTCGCCCGCATCACGCTCGCGCCGAAGACCGAAAGGACTCTTACGGGCCCGAAACGGATTGCGGAGGCCGTCGCGAAAGCGCGTCGCGACGGCTACGCGGTGGTCGACGAAGAGCTGGAAATTGGCCTGCGCTCAATTGCCGTGCCGCTGCGCGACCACTCCGGAGCCGTCGTCGCCTCGATCAACGTCTCGACCCAGTCCGCGCGCCATTCCGTTGCCGAAATGGAGCGAGATTTCCTGCCTCTCTTGAAGCAGACAGCAGCGAAGATCGAAGACTTCTTCGTGCAGTAGCTGCTGCCGCCTCAGTCAGCTCAGAGCCTACTTGCGAGTCAAGCTGAAGGAAAAATGGCTGCCACGGTGATAGTCGATGGCATAGTTCACCGGTACGCCGGCCGCATTGAAGCAGGTCTCGGTGATCCGCAGCGCCGGGCCAAAATCCCTCAGATCGTGCCGCTCGATAACGTCGTCGGGCAGCATTACTGAGGATACGGTGGCGGCCGACATGCGCGGCCTGTTTCCGTATTGCTCAAGAAGCCCGAGCAACGATCCACTCCAGTCGATATCGTAGAGCCGGGTCGGAATGATGCTCCGGGGCACGTAGTCGATGCAATAGAGGATCGGCTCGTCGTCGTGCAGCCTTATGCGCTCGATGCGAATGACGCGGTCTGAGGGTGAAAGCTGTAGACATTCGGCGACGCGCTTGTCCGGCTTTTCCTCCGAAATCGACAGCACCTTGTTGACCGTCGTGTATCCGTAGTGGCGCGCCATGTCGGTGACGCTCTCGAAGGCCGTGATCGGCCTGTCGACCTGAACGGCTGACAGCGCCGAGACAAAGCGGCCGCGGCCGTGCTCGACATAAATGATGTCGTCCTGCTCGAGCAGTTTCAGGGCTTCACGCAAGGCGGGGCGGGAAATCTTGAAGCGCTGCGTCAGCTGTGCCTCGGTCGGCAGCTTGTCGCCCGGCTTCAGTCCTTCGGAACGAATGAGATCTGCGATCCGATCGCGAAGCTGGATAGCCAGCGTGCGTGAATCGCGAAGGGGCTCATCCACGGGCTTGCCTCGTAAGATTGTTAGCGCAACCCTGTTCTTGTCTGACAAATCCATGAAGGTCAAGCCTGTAACATCTCGCGCCGCGGCCTTTCCCTGTCGCAAAGCCCACCAGAAACCAGAACCGTCGGCTTGACAGCCGCTGGCGACGATGTCAGTTGTCTTACAACTTACAAAACTACTTTGCGTTTTCATCGGGACTATCGAGAGCCGAACCATGCTGAACTTCGACGAACAAAGATTCCTGCGCATCCAGTCGGGTGCCGTTGCCCTCCAGAAGCACTTGGAAGCGGCCATCACCTCCTGCCTTACCGCCGGAGCGGAGAATATCTTCTTCCTGGGCACGGGTGGTGCGGCGATCCTCATGCAGCCTGCCTCGCAACTCTTGCAGCGCCGTTCACGCTTCCCTGCCTTCATCGACATGCCGGCCGAACTCGTCATCACGGGATCGGCTCACCTGACAGAAAAGTCGATCGTCGTGATGCCCTCGCTTTCGGGCACGACCAAGGAGAGCGTCGCGCTTCTCGGCAAGCTGAAGGAGATCGGCGCCAAGATCATCACACTCGTCGGCAATGAGGAAACGCCGCTCGGCAAGGGTGGCGACCATGTCTTCGTGAACTTCGCCGAGGACGATACTTCCTGCGAGTCCTTCTATCTGCAGTCGCTTTTCATTGCGCTGGCGATCATGAATTGCCGCGGCGAGATCGAAAATTACGAGCAGGTGATTGCCGAGCTTTCGAAGCTGCCGGAACTGCTGCTTGAGGTGAAGCGCGCCTATGAGCCGAAGGCCGAGGCATTTGCAACCATCCTCGCCGCCTCGGACTACCACATCGTCACCGGCGCCGGTAACGTCTGGCCGGAGGCCTTTTACTACGGCATGTGCATTCTCGAGGAGATGCAGTGGATCCGCACCCGCCCGGTGCATGCTTCCGACTTCTTCCATGGCACGCTCGAACTGGTCGAAAAGGGCGTCAGCGTCATCCTGTTCAAGGGCGAGGACGAGTTGCGGCCGCTCGCCGAGCGGGTGCAAAACTTCGTGCCCAATTACACAGAGAAGCTTGCGGTGCTCGACACGGCGGAGTTCGCCCTCCCCGGCCTGTCGCCGGAAGTGCGCGCGCTGGTCTCGCCCATCGTGCTGGCCACGGTTCTGGAGCGTATCAGCGCCCATCTGGAAGTCATGCGCAACCATCCGCTGACGATGCGCCGGTACTACAAGCGCGTCGCCTATTGACCCGGAAGGGATTTCGGCCAGGCCTATAAGCCGCGAATGCGCCTTTCCGCGTTCGCGGCTTTGCCGTCCTCCAAGAGGTTTTGATGAAGACCTTCCGCTTCGCCGCTGTCGGCGACAATTGTATCGATCGCTATCAGCCGCCCGTCTCGCAGTCCTTCGTCGGCGGCAATGCCGTGAACGTTGCCGTGCAACTCGCCCGCCTTGGCCACGTGTCCTACTACTTCGGCGCCGTCGGGCGCGATGCGGATGGATTGAGAACGCGTCGCTTGTTGTCGGAAAACGGCGTCCGGCTCGTCCACCTTCAAGAGCGCGACGGCGTGACGGCCTATACCGATATCGAGGTCTTGCCCTCGGGCGAGCGCATCATGGCCTTCGAGGACTTTGGCGTGTGCGCCGGTTATCGGCCTGACGCGGCCGACATTGAGGTCCTCAAGACGATGGACCACGTGCATATCGGCTGGATGGATGACGGCGGCGCACTGCGCCGCACGCTTGCAGCAGCCGGCGTCAGCCTCTCGCAGGACATTTCCGTGAACGCCGATCCGAAAAACCTCGGCATCGATGGGCTTGCGATCGCATTCGGCTCGGCGGGCGACGAAGAGCAGGTCGGCGAGGAAATGCTCCAGCGCATGCTTGCACAAGGCGCCCGGATCGCCGTGGTGACGCGCGGTTCAAGGGGCTCGGCGGCAAGCGATGGGATTGTGCGCGCTTCGACCGGCATCCGCGCCGTCGACGTGGTTGATACGACCGGAGCCGGCGACAGTTTCATCGCCGGCTTCCTGGCTCAACATGTTGCTGGCGCATCGCTACAGGAATGTCTGGAAGCCGGCCGGGATCACGCGGCGCAGACCTGCACCCATGTCGGCGGGTTCCCGCAAAAGCCGCAACCGCTCTGAAGCGGCGCCTGAGCGCTGACGCGGCCGGACAGCCGCAGGATCATTTGAGCACGAGCCAACCGGACAGGATGATGATCGCCGCGCCGGCCAGCGTGTGAAGCTCGACGGGAGTCGAGAAGAAGAGCAGCCCGAACAGGCAGCCCCAGATGATCTGGCTGTACTGGAATGGTGCGACCACCGAGGCTTCGCCGATGCGGAAGGCGCGGACGAGCAGCGCGTGGCCGTCCAGCATCATGGCCCCGCCGGCAAGCGCGAGTGCCAGATCACCGGGGCTGACTGGCGCAAACCCGCCGCTGGCCGCCGCCACGCCAAGCGCTACCGGTGCCAGCACGACCAGCATGCTCGAGACAAGCGCCTCATCTGTCTCGGCCGTATTGGTCCGGCGCAGCAGGACGAGCGAAAGCGCGAAGAAGACAGCCGATCCGACAGCCGCCGCATGACCCATATTAAGCGGGGCGACGCCCGGCTTGAGGGCGACAGCAACACCGGCGAAACCGATCAGCACGCCCGCCCAGCCAATTGCTGAAAGCCGCTCGCCCAGCAAGACAAAGCCGAGCACCGCAACCAGGATCGGCGTCAGGAAGGCAAGCAGGTATGCCTCCGCAAGCGGCAAGACGGCAAAGGCGTAGTGGATCAGCAAGGTGTCGCCGGCAAGCAGCAGCGCACGCAGCAGCGCCACCCCTGGATGGCGGGGAATGAGGCGTGACCCTCGCCCGGTGGAAAATGCGTGACCGAGCAGAAGAAGCAGCCCCGCGGCGGTGATGAGGAATGTCACTTGCGGCGCCGGCATGCCTTCCGCAAGTATCTTCACGATTACATCAGTGCATGAGAAGACGGCAAAGGCGGAAAGCACGAGCAGTACGGCACGATTGTTCGACGGCGCGACCACGCCGTCGACATCTGCCGAAGACGTTTCAGCGGACATTGGAGCGGCCGAAGCGTTCTTCGATGAGCGACTGGCCGTATTCCAGGCAGATCGACAGAATCCAGTAGATCATGGAGGCCGTGATCAGCATCTCGATGTGCCGGAATTCCGTCTGACCCTGCGTGCGGGCGAGGTACATGATTTCCCAGACGCCGACGACCGACACCAGCGACGAGTCCTTCAGCATGGCGATGAACTGGTTGCCCGTCGGCGGGATGATGACTCGCATCGCCTGCGGCAGGATCACCAGGGCCATGGTCTGGGAAGGGTTGAGGCCGAGTGCGGCCGCGCCCTCCGACTGGCCGCGCGGGATGCTCTCGATGCCGGCCCGGAATATCTCGGTCATGTAGGCGCCGTAGCAAAGCGAAAGCGCGAGAATACCAGCCGGAACGGCGCCGATAACATAGCCCACCTGCGGCAGCCCGAGATAGATGATGTAGATCTGCATGAGCAGCGGCAGGCCGCGAAACAGCGACGTGTAGAAGGTTGCCAGCCCGTAGATCACGCCATTGTTCGACAGTTTGCCGATGGCGCCTACGAGCGCGATTGCCGTCGCAATCGCGATCGAGATCGCGGAAATGTAGAGCGTCGTGACCACGCCCTGCGTGATCAGGAAGCTGATCTTCTTGGCGATGAACGCGAAAGACAGATCAAAGGAATAGAAAAACAGCATCAGGAGAGCGAAGAGCTCCGCCCAGACCGCGACGATTTGCTGGGTACGCGAAAGCTGGTGCAATGCCTTCCAGTTGGCAGCCACGATGAGCGCAATCAACAGCGCGGAGACGAACCGGCTAATAGCGGGGTTTTCGCTCAGCCAGGTCTCGGCCGAGGGCAATACCCGCCCGATCCAGGCTGAACTGATGCCAAGCTGGTAGAGCGCAAGCGTCACCAGGGCGAGAATCACCAGGCCCGCGGCGCGCCGCGATGCTTCCGGATAGCTGAGTATCAATCGGCCGAGCATGATGTCGATCTTTCGCTTTTCAGGCAGCGCGCTCGCGCCACCAGTCCTGAGCCTGGAGTTTCCAATAGGTGAGCTGCGCAACAGCGAGGCCGGCCAGACCGCCGGCCCAGACGAGGCCGAAGGGCTCGAACAGCTTGTAGCGATCCGACTCTCCAAGGATGCCTTCGGCGACGACCTTGCCGCCGATTGCCGTGGTGTTGAGCCCGTGCCCGCCAAAGGCCGTGCAATACCAGACGCCGGGGCTCATGCGCCCGATCTGGGGCATGAGATGACGGGCATAGGACATAAGGCCCGACCAGGCGAGCTCCGTCTTGAGGCCGGCCAGTTGCGGATAGGTTCCCACCATCTCGGCCCGCAGCTCGCGAACGAGGGTTTCCGTCGAGGCGGCGCGGGTGGTGATACGCCCGCCCCAAAGCAGGCGCTTGCCGTCATCGACGACGCGGTAATAGTCGCCGGCTCGGCGGTTGTCGCCGATGGCGTCCGTGGTCTGGATCGCGGAGGCGATGAGTTCCGGCGCTTTTTCGCTGACCATCACATAGGTCGCGATCGGCAGGAAGGAGCGCTTCAGCTTTCCGTGCAGTGAATCCGTGTAGCCGCCGGTGGTGAAGACGACGTTGCGCGCCCGAACTTCCCCGTTCAGTGTCATGACACGCTTTTGAGCACCGGTCAGATCGATGGTTTTGGCCGGCGATCCTTCAAAGATGCGGCCGCCGAGGCGCTCGATTTCGCGCGCGACGCCGCGCAGATAGTTGAGGGGATGCATGTGGAACGATTGGCCGTCGCGCACCGCCTGGAAGTAGCGGTCCGACTTCAGCACGCCGCGTACCCGGTCGCGATCCATGAATTCGAGCTCGTAGCCATAGCGCTGGCGGGTTTGCTCGACATATGCCTTGAGGCTGGCGCCGTCCTCGTAGCGCAGCACGCTCATCAGCCCCGCCTTCGGCTTCGCGTCGTCGATCGCAAGCGCCTGAATGGTCTGGCGAACGAAATCCACGCCCTCGATCGACATCAGGTGCAGACGCCTGGCTGCGTCTTGTCCGGCGATCCGGGCGATCTGGTCAGTGCCGGTGGCATAGCCGGGGCCGACGAACCCGCCATTGCGGCCCGAGGCGCCGAACCCGACGCGCTCAGCTTCGAGAACCACCACGGACTGCCCCGCTCTTGCGAGCTGCAGCGCCGTCGTCAGTCCGGCAAGGCCGCCACCGACGATCAGGGTATCGCATTCTTCCGTGCCGGCGAGCGACGGACGCTTCTTCGGATCGGACATGGTCCGCTTGTAATAGGTATCTGGGTAGGTCATCGCGCGCCTGGGTCTTTCAAGAAAAGGAAAGGCACGGGCGCGCATTCGGCCCGTGCCGGTCGACTCAGTCTGCGCTGTAGTCCTTGCCGTACCACTTGGTGGTGAGCTGGCCGAGCGTGCCGTCCTTCTTCATCTCCGCGATGATGCCGCCGACCTTGGCCGTCCACTCCGGATCTGCCTTCTCGGCGATCACGACGAGCGGCTCGCGGAACGCATATTCGCCTTCAAGCACGCGGACCGGGTAACCGTTCTTCATTGCGTTGAGAGCCGTCTGCTCAGGCGCGATCACCGCATTGATGCGAACGCCATCACCGAGTCGCAGGTCATCGAAAGGAAGCATCGAGTCGGCATAGGTACGGACCTCACCGGGCTCCAGCTTGTATTCGATCGGGGGCAGGCCCGGCGCGTCGATCTCAAGCCGGCGATTAATGAAATCTTCCGACGTGGTTGCCGTTTCAACGCCGATGACCTTGCCGTTGAGGTCGGCGACCGACTTGGCGGTGCTGTCCTTGTGCACGGCGTAGACGTAAGGGCTGTAATAGTAGATGCCCACGAAATCGATTACTTGCGCGCGGGCTTTGGTCGGCGTCACCGAACCGACGCCAAGGTCATAGCGCCCCTGCCAGTGGCCGCCGGTCAGCGTCGCCCATTCGGGCGTCTCGAAGCTCACCTCGACGCCGAGGCGCTTGGCGATCTCGCGCGAAACGTCGATGTCGAAACCGACCATCTCGTTGTTGTCATCGAGATAGCTCTGCGGCGGCCAGCCGCTGTTGGTGGCGACAACCATCGCCTTCTTTCCCATGACGCGGTCGAGCGTCTGCCCGGCATGGGCAGAGACCGCGAAGGCGACAAATGCAGCACCAATGGCCAGTCGTGCGATGAGCTTTTTCACGTAGTCCTCCCGTTCACTCCCGTCAGAACGATCCCCAGTCTATGTAAGATGTCTGACAACATAACCTGTCAGATCGTTTCCTCCGGAGTCAAGGGCCTACCACGGCGGAACGATGAAACGATTGGATCAAGCCATGCAAATTCGTAATGACAGTTGCCGCTTTCGAATGCAGGCCGTTTGCAACTGCATGGTTTTGTCCGTGACCAGGAAGAAGCCGAATATCCGTGAATCCGGTGAAGGAACCGCGCCTGCGCGACAACCGGCTGCATGATGCTCATCGGATCGACTTCGGGAGGATGGCGTTGACCATGCGCTCCTCATTCATCTGGGCGGCATCCGGGGCCCGAGCGACCAATGCGGCGTAAAGGGCGTCGACAAGCGTCAGCTGGGCGATCTGTGCCGCCATGGGCTCGCTGCGCAACTCATACGAAACACTGACCAGGACCAGGTCGGCGAGACGCGCCAATGGAGACCTTTGGTTGCCGGTGATGCACAACGTCGATGCGCCGCGCGCTTTGGCTTCCTGAAGCAGAAGCACGGGGTCGTTGGTAATGCCGGAATAGGAAATGGTAACCACAATGTCCTTGGGCCCCAGCAGCGAAGCGTGCATGAGCTGCAACTGCGAATCCACTGGCGCATCGCAATGCAGGCCCAGCCGGAAACAGCGCTGATAGAACGCCTGCGCAACGATACCGGATCCGCCTATGCCGCCGATAAGGATGTGGCGAGCACCCGTAATAAGGTCGAGCGCACGAGTGAAAGTCGGCTGGTCGAGCATCGTCAGCGTATCGCTGATCGCCTGAATATTGGCGGTGAAGACACGATTGGCCCAGCCAAAGTCGCCTTCGACCTCCGTCGCCTGGTCAAGCGCCCTGGCGGGCCGTTCGCCCGAATCCCTTACCAGCGCCAGCTTGAGATCGGTAAAACCTTCAAAGCCGGCCGTACGGCACATGCGCAGAACCGTGGTGTCGCTGACCTCGATGGTCTGGGCGATCGCGGACATGGACTGGCGAATGGCCAGGTCGATGTTGTCCAGAATCCAGGATGCGACGCGGCGTTCCGAGTCCGAAAGCGCCGGCAGCGCGCTGCGCAGCCGGCTCGCAGCATTGCCCCCGCCGCCAGAGATATTGGGATGATCGATCATGCCCGCCTCATTCGGAAACCCTCCCAGATCACCGGTGCGTACATTCTGGTGATAAGTGGTGCCACTGTAGACACTATATCGAGAATGTGGCACCACTGCATGCCCTCGCGCAAGGTGCGCGAAACCGTAGGGAGGAGTTAAATCATGCGTCTGCGTGCAGTTGCGCTTGGCATCGCCGCTTCCGTGTCGATGAGTTTTTCCGCGCTGGCCGGCGAGCTGACCTTCTGGCACGCCTATTCCGGACAACAGGACAAGGTCGACTTCATCAACTATGCGCTCGAGGAATTCGGCAAGGCGCATCCCGATATCAAGCTCAACGTGGTCGCTGCCGAGCAGTCTTCGTACAAGACCAAGCTGAACACGGCCATGGCTTCCGGCAATCCGCCGGACGTCTTCTACACGCTGCCGGGCGGCTTCCTTGGCGCCTTCGTGGCCGGCAACCAGATGTATTCGCTGGATGATGCACTGGCCAAGGACGGCTGGGGCGAAAGCTTCCTGTCGAGCGCTCTCGCTCAGACTACGATGGGTGGCCACACCTACGCTGTGCCGATCGACATCGACTCTTCCGTCTTCTGGTACAACAAGAAGCTGTTCGCCGAGAAGGGCTGGACGGCTCCCGCAACCTATGACCAGCTGCTCGAGTTGTGCGAGAAAATCAAGGCTGACGGCCTCGTGCCCTTCGCTCTCGGCAACAAGGATTCCTGGCCGGCGACGTTCTGGTTCCAGTATCTCGAAATGCGTCTGAAAGGCTCGGGCATCGTCTCCGGCTTCGTCGCCGGAAACGCTGACGCCACGCTCGGCTCGGAAGGCACCGAGGCGTTCAAGCGCATCGCCGACCTTTCGGCGAAGGGCTACTTCCCGGTCGGTTTCAACGGCATGAGCGACCAGGAAGCCAACATGCTCTTCCTGAATGGCCAGGCCGCGATGATGCTGAATGGCACCTGGCAGATCGGCGCCTCGGCCGATGCTTCGGACGACTTCGAACTCGGCTTCTTCCCATTCCCGACCGTTGCCGAAGGCAAGGGCGACCAGAGCGACATCCTTGGCGGTGTGGCTGCAGCCTTCGGCATCGCCGAAAAGACCACCAACAAGGAAGATGCGGTTACGCTGTTGCGCTTCCTGACCTCGCCCGCAGTGATGACCAAATATGTCGAGCTGCGTAAGACGATGGTCACCGTCAAGGGCGCCACGACTGAAGCGGCCGCAGGCCCCGTGCTCTACGGCATCAGCAACGACCTGATGGGCAAGGCGGCCAATCTCGATCCGTTCTACGACACCGCCATGCCGCCGAAGGGCACCGACACCTACTACACTTCGCTGCAGGGCGTGCTCGATGGGTCGGTCGCGCCGGCCGATGCTGCCAAGCGCCTGGAAGAAGCGCTGAAGGCGAAATAACAGGTCGACAAGGTCGCGCCGCTCCAAGTGACGCGACCAAGTACGGAGAAGACCCCCATGGCATCTGGAGCAGCGGCCGCCAGTTCGGCGGTGAGACGCGACAGCCGCTACGCGCTGCTGTTCCTGCTGCCGACGCTGGTCCTCGTTGTGGGGTTCGTCGCCTACCCGGTCGTCTATTCCTCCGTCCTTTCTTTTTACGAGTGGAACGGCACCGCCACACCGGTCTTCGTCGGACTGGACAATTTCCTGCGGCTTGCCGGCGACGGCTTCTTCTGGGCAGCGCTCGCTCGCAATCTTGCCGTGGCCGCTTCGGCCATCGTCCTGCAGGTGCTGCTGGCGCTGGTCATTGCTTATTGCCTCGTGCGCATCGTTGGTAGGATCGGCCGCCTCTTCCTCTTTCTCTATCTGGTGCCGGTTATCGTCAGCGAGATCTGCATCGGTCTGCTCTGGCGTTTCATCTACAATCCCTATTTCGGCTTGCTCAACGCAGCACTGAAGGCCGTGGGCCTGCAGAGCTTGGCGACCGGCTGGCTCGGTCAATCATCAACGGCATTCGCGGCGGTCGTTGCGGTGATGAGCTTCACCTATCTCGGCCTTTATGTGCTTCTGTTCGTTGCCGCCGTGCGCAATGTTCCCGACAGCATCTATGAAGCCGCGGCGCTTGATGGCGCCGGACATTTTCGTTCCCTGTTTTCTATGACCATACCGATGGTGTGGGACTCGGTGCGCGCCAATGTGATGCTCTGCATCATCGGCTCGCTGAAGACGTTCTCGCTCGTCTTCGTGCTCACCAATGGCGGACCGAACCATGCCAGCGAGGTCGTCTCGACCTACCTCTACAAGATCGGCTTCAACGCTTTCGAGATGGGCTATGCGGCGACCATAGGCTTCGCCCAGATGTTCCTGACGGCGATCGGCGCCTGGATCGTCTTTCGCGGGCTGCGCAGCAGCAAAGCGGGCAGAGGCGATTGAGCATGCATCTCAATTCGCGTTGGAGCATCACTCGCATCGGGGTGCTCGCGTTCCTCTCGGTTCACGTTCTGGTGGTGATCTTCCCCTTCGTGTGGATGGCCTACAGCACGCTGAAGACCAACAAGGAATTCATGCGCTCGGTCTGGTCGCTGCCGGCGACGCCGAGCCTCGACGCCTTCGTCCAGGCATGGAACACCGGCGCGCTCGGCACCTATTCGCTCAACTCGCTGATCGTGATGCTCGGCTCTACGGTGTTGGCCGTCGTCGTTGCCACAGCCGGCGGCTATGCGCTCGCCGTCTATCGGCCGCGCTGGCTGGCCGGTATCGAGATCGGCCTTATGATCGCCATGGCCATCCCCGCCTATGTTGCGCTCGTGCCGTTGGTGGTGATGCTGCGTGCGATGAACCTGCTCGACACGCATCTTGGCGTGGTTCTGCCGACGGCCGCCTTCAACGTGCCGGTTACCCTCTTCATCATGCGCGCTTTTTTCGTGACGCTGCCCCGCGACATCATTGAAGCGGCGCGCATAGACGGCTGCAGCGAGTTCGCCATTTTCTGGCGTATCGCCGTGCCCATTGCGCGGCCTGCCATGTTCACCGCCGCCATCGTCAACATGATCTGGGTGTGGAACGACTTCCTGTTCCCGCTCGTCTTCATCAACTCGCCGGCCAAGAAGACGCTTCCCGTCGGCCTGGCAGATTTCGTGGGCGAGCACATCACCAACTACCCGGTGATGCTGGCTGCAATCTTCCTGGCCGCCATCGCGCCGCTCGTCCTTTTCGTTTTCTTCGAACGCCAGATCACCACCGCCCTGACCGGCGGCGCGGTCAAGGAATAAGCCCCCCTCAAGGAGTATCCGCATGTCGTCCAAAAAGCTCGATTTCGCCAGCCGCGCCGTATTCTATGAACCCGAACCGGAGTCGCAGTCGGTCAGCTACCCGATCTACATGTCGGCCAACTTCCAGTATGGCGGCGACATCTACGACCAGATCGTCGCCGGCGCGCGCAAGGAAGTGAATATCTACAGCCGTTGCGGCAATCCGACGGAATACAAGTTCGAGGAGCACATCGCTCAGTTGACCGGCGCCGATGCCTGCCTTGCCACCGCATCGGGCATGGCCGCGATCTCGCACGCCCTGTTCGGAATACTGAAAGCCGGCGACCACATCGTCACCGACCTCACCACCTATTCAAGCACCCACGAATTCTTCGACCACCGGATCGGCGATTTCGGCATCACCGTGACCTTCGTCGACACCAGCGACCCCGTACAGGTGGAGCGCGCCTTCACCGACAAGACCAAAGTGCTGTACTTCGAGGCGCTTGCCAATCCGACCATGAAGGTGCCGCCTATGCGCAAGCTGGTCGAACTGGCGCATAGCCGCGGCATCGTGGTGATCTGCGACAACACCTTTGCCAGCCCCGCGGTCTGCCTGCCCCACTCCTTTGGCGTCGACGTTGTGGTGGAAAGCGCCACGAAGTTCATAGGTGGCCACAACGACGCGGTCGGCGGCGTCATCACGCAGAAGTCCGACATCCTGCCCAAGGACTGGCTGGAAGATGTGCGGTGGAACACGTTGAACAAGCTCGGCGCGCCGCTGTCGCCTTTCAACGCCTGGCTGCTGCTGCGCGGCGCGCAGACGCTGGCGCTGCGGGTGGAGAAGCAGTGCTCCAACGCTGCGGCCCTTGCCCGCTATCTCGAAGGCCACGAGAAGGTGAAGCGCGTCTTCTATCCCGGCCTGCCCTCGCACCCGAACCATGAGTCGGCCAAGGAGCAGCTGCGCAATTTCGGCGCGATGCTGTCCTTCCAGGTGGAGAGCGAGGAACACGGAGTTCGTCTGCTGAAGCGTCTCCAGCTTTGCTGCTTCGCGGCCAGCCTGGGTGGCCTACGCACGACAACGCAGGTGCCCGGCACGATGGCATTCCTCGACATCCCCTCGCAGGAACGTCACGCCATGGGCATCGTCGACGGCCTGGTCCGCTTCTCGGTCGGCATCGAACATATTGACGACATCATCGCTGATGTAGAACAGGCACTCGACCAGATGCATATCGATGTCTAGGAGCACTCTTGCCCGCAGTCGCAATCCTCGGCGACATCAACGTTGACCTGACTTTGCAGGTCGCAGCCTATCCGCCGGAAGGCGGTGAAGGCATCGCCGAGCGGCAGATGCACGGTATCGGTGGCTCGGCCACCAATACCGCGCTTATCCTGGCCAGGCTCGGCCAGCCGGTCCGCTTCATAGGCAGGACCGGCGCCGACGCCTGGGGCGACTGGTGCACGGTCGAGATGGCAGCGGCGGGGATCGACACCCGCTGGATCAGCCGCGACGCCGAGGAGCCGACCCAACTCAACATCGTGGTGGTCGGGGCCAGCGGCGAACGCACCATGTTCTCCTATCGCGGCGCCAACGTGAAACTTGGCGCCGATGACGTCAAACCGGCGGCATTAGCGGAAACCGCCCTACTCCACCTTTCGGGCTATGCTCTGCTCAAGGCCCCTCAGAGCAATGCCGCACTGCGCGCCGTCGATCTGGCACGCACCGCAAACATCCCCATCACACTGGACATCCCCTCAGGCATCGCCGGCGCGATCGGACCGGCGGTCACGGGCCTTTTGCCAGAGATCGACACGCTGTTCCTCGGCGAGCTAGACGCCAAACTGCTTGGCAGCCAAGGTCAACAAGCAACGCTTGATGCCGCCGCCCACGGCCTCATCGAAGCCGGGGCGACGAACGTGGTGATCAAGCGTGGCGCTGAAGGCTCGGTCCTCTATCGCAAAGGGCAAGAGATACATTCGCCGGCCGTCAAGGTCGACGTCATCGATACGACCGGCGCGGGCGATGCCTTCGCCGCCGGCTACATATTCGGATCGCTCGCTGGCCTTTCGGTACCCGCCACCGGTGCCTTGGCAAATGTGGCTGGGGCAATTGCTGCCTCCAACTTGGGGCCGAGCGCGAGCGCCGTCAGTCGCGATGCGCTTCTCGATGGAATTTCCAAGGCCGGGATCGACCCGTCTCTTCTGGCGGAAATCCAACCCCAGATTCGTCGCTAGCAGTCGAAGCTGCTGTTTGAAGCGGGTGAGCAGCGCCGGAGCCGCTTTGTACTTTCGGCCACTTTTACGTGATTGGTCGGTTTACGACATGACACGTAGCCGGAATTGCTTTATTCGGCCTCGCTTAACAATCGCAACATCGGGAGGGATGGCTTAGCGAGGTCCAACTTGACGGATACCGCCCCTCGATTTGAATGTGTCCAGGAGTCCGACGGGACCTGGAAGGTTTGGGATAATATCCGCAAGAAGCCCGCGTCGCTGGGAGGCCAGCTGCTGGTCAACCGACCGTTGTCTCGCTCGGAAACCGCCTGTGCCATCCTGAATAGGATTTATTCAGGCGATCTTCAGCGGAAGACCCTTCAACCTCTCAATCGAATCCTCGCCGGATCCGATGAGAAGCAAGGCTAGCCGAGTGATCTGCCGCTGAAAGCCTATTGAGGGCTACTGTTAGTGCAGCCCGCCGACGCCCAGCAGTTTTTCCACCACGTCCTGCTGTCCGGAAAGATCGGCCGGCGCGCCCGACCACGCGACACGGCCGCGCTCAAGAATGATCGCGTGGTCGGCGAAGTCGAGCGCGCTCTGAATGCGCTGCTCGACCAGCAGGATCGTCATATCGCCCGCGGCGGCAAGCTTGGAGAACGCTGCCATCAGTTCCTCGCAGATGACCGGCGCCAAGCCTTCCAGCGGCTCATCAAGCAACAGCACGGTCGGCTTGCCCAGAATGGTGCGGGCGGTCGAGAGCATCTGCTGCTCGCCGCCCGAAAGCTGCGAGCCGAGATTTTTCCGGCGCTCCTTGAGCCGCGGGAACATGTCGTAGGCTTCCTCGATCGCCGAGCGGTCTCGGTCCTTCAGGCCCACGAACAGGTTTTCCTCGACCGTCAGCGAGGGGAAGATGCAGCGTGCCTGCGGCACATAGCCGAGGCCGGAGCGTGCGCGCGACGCGCTTTCCATATTGCCGAGCTCTTTGTCGCCGAGGCGGATCGTGCCGCCATAGCGCTTGGTCTGGCCCGCGATAGTGGCGAACAGCGTGGTCTTGCCCATGCCGTTGCGGCCCAGAACGGCTAGGCGGGAGCCGGCGGCAACGGAGAAGCTGACGCCCTCCAGAACGCGCGTCGGGCCGTAGCCGGCGCTGAGATCGGTGACTTCAAGCGGCGCTGCGGTCATTGGCGTAGTTTCCGAGATAGGCTTCGCGCACGCGGGCGTCCTTGGTCACATCCTGCGGTGAGCCGTCGAAGATGATGGCGCCGGCGGCAAGCACGACGACGCGCTTGGCGAAGCGGAAAACGAGATCCATGTCGTGCTCGATCATCAGCACGGCAAGGTCGGCAGGCAGGCCGGCAAGGGCCGCCTCGATGCGCGGGGTGTCGCTCTGCGGCACGCCGGCGGCGGGCTCGTCGAGCAGCAGCACCTTCGGCTTCAGCGCGAGCGCCAGCGCGATCTCCAGCAGGCGCTGCTGGCCATAGGCGATCTCGCTAACCTTGCGGGTGGCGATATGGTCGATGCCGAGCGTGTGCAAGAGTTCGCCCACCTCGGCCATCACGTCGGGCATAGCGTGGAAGTTGCCGAGGATGCGGCGCGCGCGTCCGGTGCGCTGCAGCACGGCCAGCGCCACATGCTCTTGCGGCGTCATGTCGGCGAACAGCCGCGTCACCTGGAACGAGCGCACCAGCCCCTGCTGCACGCGCTTGGTGGGCCCCAGCGAAGTCACGTCCCCGCCGCCGAGCGTCACCTTGCCGGAATCCGGCTGCAGGTGCCCGGTCACGAGGTTGACGAAGGTGGTCTTGCCGGCGCCGTTGGAGCCGATCAGCGCCACCCGGTCGCCGGGCGCCATCGAGATCGACACATCTTGCGTAACGGCAAGGCCGCCGAAGGATTTTTTGAGGTTCTGGACCTGGAAGACCGCGCTCATCACTGCCTCCGGGAACGGTTCAGAAGCTGAGCCGCCGTGCCATAGAGTCCTTTCGGCGCAAACAGCACCACGGCGATCAGCAGCGCGCCGACGATGGTGAGCCAGTGGAACGGATTGACCGCCGAGACGAAGTCCTTGAACACCATGAAGCTGACGGTGCCAATCAGCGCGCCAAAGAGCGAGCCTGTGCCGCCGAGCACCAGCATCACTAGCGACTCCGCCGAGGTGGTGAAGCTCAGACTGTCGAGGCCGACGACCTGGGTGGAGATGGCATTGAGCGCGCCGCCGATGCCGGCCACAGCGCCGGAAATCACGTACATGCGCAGCAGCGTGCCCTGTACCGAAGCGCCCATGGCGCTGACGCGGATCGGGTCTTCCTTGATGCCCCGGCACAGCATGCCGAAGGGCGAGCGCACCAGAATGCGCAGCAGCATGAAGACGATGACCAGCAGCGCGATGCCGAAGCCATAGGCGGTGTGGCCCCAGAGGTCGAACTCGAACACGCCGAACACCGGATCGGGCGAAATGCCGGAAAGACCGTCACTGCCGCCGGTCCACTCCGACGCCTTGTTGGCGATCTCGTGGAAGAGGTGCACGACGGCGATGGAAAGCACGAGTTGCGCCAGGCCATGGCCGCGCAGGATCACCGCGCCGGAAACCAGCCCCGCCACCGCGCCGCCGAGGGCGCCGATGGCAACCATGGCGATCGGGTCGTTGATGTCGAAATGCGCGGCGGCAATGCCGGCTGCATAGGCCCCTGCCCCGAACAGCGCGGCATGGCCGAGCGTGGCGATGCCGCAATAGCCTGTGACGAGATCGAGCGACAGAACCAGCAGCGCAATCGCAGTGATGCGCGTCAGCAGCGCGAGGTTGTTGGGGAACAGCAGAAAGCCGATCGCCGCAACGATCAGGATGACGGCTAGGCCCGCCAGATCGCGCAGCAGCCGGTTGGGGCTAGAAGTCGCCTTGGCCGTCGGAGAAGTGGTTTCGAGAGCGGCCATTATTTCTTCCTGCCCAGAAGTCCGCGCGGGAAGGTGCAGACGATTGCGATCACCGCGAGGTAGAAGAAGAACTCGCCATATTCCGGCAACAGATAGCGGCCGGTCGTGTCAATGCCGCCGAGCACGAGACAGGCGAGCAGCGCGCCGGGAATGGAGCCCGCACCGCCGACCGAGACGACGACGAGGAAGGTCACCATGTAGCGCAGCGCGTAATAGGGCTCGATCGGCAGCAGCTCGGCGCCGACGATGCCGCCGAAAGCGGCAAGCCCGACCGCGACCGCGAAGCTGACCGCATAGACGATCTTGGTGCGCACGCCGAGCGAGGCGGCCATCGCGGCGTTGTCGACGGATGCGCGCAGCTTCACGCCGAAGGGGGTCTTTTCGATCAGGAACCATAGGCCGCCGGCAACCACCACGCCGCAAGCGATGGCGAACAGCTTATGCGCGGCAATGGAGCGGAAGCCGAGATCGACCGGACCCCGCAGCGTATCGGGCAGCGGGATCGTCTTCAGCGTCGGGCCGAACACATAGTTGGCGATGCCGATAACGCAGAAGGTGATGCCGATGGTCATCAGCACCTGCGTCAGTTCCGGCGCACCATAGATGCGGCGGTAGAGGAAGCGCTCGACGGGAATGGCGATGATGATCGTGCCGACGACCGCGATCAGGATCGCGGCTGCATAGCCGAAGCCGAGTGTCTGCGCCGCGTAGGAGGCGATGTAGCCGCCGATCATCGCAAAGGCGCCGTGGGCAAGATTGACCACGCGCATCAGGCCCATGGTTACCGACAGTCCGATCGAGATGACGAACAGCACCATGCCATAGGCAAGGGCATCGGTCCCAACGCTGAAAACGGTTTGCATCGCTCTTTCCGGCAAGGCGCCCGGAAGCCACCTTCGGCCACCGGGCGTCGGTTCTGATAAGTTCGCTTACTTCGCGGCAGCCAGGCCGGGATCGCCCTGCTTCTCGAAGGTTACGATTTCCTTGTTGTAGTAGGTGCCATCGTCGGCCTTGGCCACTTCGCGCAGATAGATGTTCTGCGTCATGTGGCGGCTCTCCGGATCAATCGACACCGGGCCACGCGGGCTTTCCCAGGCCAAGCCCTTCACGGCGTCCACGGCCTTCTGCGCGTCCTGCTTGCCGCCCGTCGCCTCGATCATCTTGTAGATGACGTGCATGCCGTCATAGGCGCCGACAGATGGGAAGGACAGTTCTGCAGGGGTGCCGATGGCCTTCTGAGCAGCCTCGACGAACTTCTTGTTTTCGGCCGAGTCGTGCGAGACGGCATAGTGGAAGGTCGTCAGCAGCCCTTCCGCCGATGCGCCGAGCGCCGGCAGGTCGGACTCCTGCGTGAGATCGCCCGGCGCGAGGAACTGCACGCCGGCGCTCTTCAGGCCGTTGTCGTTATAGGCCTTGACGAAGCCGAGCGTGGTCGGGCCCGACGGCAGGAAGGCGAAGAGCGCATCGGCTCCGGAATCCTTCACGCGCTGCATGATCGGGCTGAAGTCGTTGGTCGACAGCGGCATGCGGATCGAATCCACGACCTCGCCGCCCTCGGCGGTGAAAGTGGTCTTGAATGCATTCTCGGCGTCGACGCCCGGGCCGTAGTCGCTGACCACGGTGATGACCTTCTTGACGCCACGCTCCTTGGCGACCTTGGCCATCGGCGCGGAGGTCTGCCAGGTGGTGAAGGAAGTGCGCACGATCAGCGGGCTCTTGGTTACGATCGCTGAGGTCGCGGCATTCATGACCACGAGCGGCACGTTGGCCTGCTTGAGCAGCGGGGTGACGGCCATCGCATCCGGCGTGAAATAGAAGCCGGCCAGATACTGCACGCCTTCCTTGACAACCAACTCCTGCGCCAGCGCCTTGGACTGGGCCGGGTCGGCCTGCGGCACGTCGCGATAGACGATCTCGATGTCGTCGTCGCCGATTTTGCTGCCGTTCAGCGCCATATAGGCGTCGATGCCGGCCTTGAAGTTCTTGCCCTGGATGGCGAACGGGCCCGAGAAGGGTCCGACGACGCCGATCTTGATCGTATCGGCATAGGCCGAACCGCAAAGCGCCAGCGCGGCAACCGCGCCCAGAAGTAGCTTCTTCATTTTTCCTCCACGATACCCTCCCGGCTCGATGCTGCGCCGGGCTACATCAATCCATTGGGCCGCAAGTGTCATGCTCAAAACGGTGATGTAAAATGAAAAGAAACAAGCAACATATAATCAAGAGGCTATATGTGCAGCGGGTGGTCTGCCCCTAATAGGGCAAACCGACGTAATTTTCAGCAAGAGATGCCGAGGCGACCTGTGAGTGGACGAGATAGTCCAGCTCAGCCTCCTGGATGCGCTGGCCGAAGGCGTCGGTGTCGGGGAAGCGATGCAGCATGGTCGTCATCCACCAGGAAAAGCGCACCGCCTTCCACACCCGCGACAGCGCCTTGCCCGAATAGGCGTCCAGGCCGACCGATGACTTGTCGAGATAGTATTCACGCAGGCCCGAATAGAGGTAGCGCACGTCGCTGGCGGCAAGGTTAAGGCCCTTTGCACCAGTGGGCGGCACGATGTGGGCGGCGTCGCCCACTAGCGACAGTCGGCCGAACTGCATCGGCTCGGCGACGAAGGACCGCAGCGGCGCAATCGACTTTTCGAAGGACGGGCCGGTCGTGACGCGCTCAGCTGCCTCTTTCGGCAGACGGCGACGCAATTCGTCCCAGAAGCGCTCGTCGCTCCAGTCCTCGATCTTGTCGTCGAGCGAACACTGGACATAGTAGCGGCTGCGGTGTTCCGACCGCATCGAGCAGAGCGCAAAGCCGCGCGGATGATTGGCATAGATCAGCTCATGATCCGCAGGCGGCACCTCGGCGAGGATGCCCAGCCAGCCGAAGGGATAGGCGCGCTCATAGGTGCGGATCGCCTCCTGCGGCACCGACTTGCGGCTGACGCCGTGGAACCCGTCGCAGCCGGCAATGAAGTCGCAGTCGATGCGATGGGTGACGCCATCCTTCTCATAGGTGACAAAAGGCGAAGCCGTATCGAAATCGTGCGGCTGGACATTCTTGGCCTCGTAGACAGTCGTCAGGCCGGCCGCTTCACGCTTGTCCATCAGGTCGTGCGTGACTTCGGTCTGGCCATAGACCATGACACGCTTGCCGGTTAGCCCGTGAAGGTCGATGCGGTGCCGGCGGTTGTCGAAGGCGAGCGAAATGCCCTCATGCGGCAGGCCCTCGGCATGCATGCGCGCGCCAACGCCGGCTTCGTCGAGCAGGTCCACCATGCCCTGCTCCAGCACGCCGGCGCGCACGCGGCCCAGTACATAGTTGCGGTCCACGCGTTCCAGGATGACGTTGTCGATGCCGCTATTGGCCAGAAGTTGCCCGAGCAGAAGGCCGGACGGACCCGAACCGATGATCACAACCTGCGTGCGCATTTCTTTCCTTCTTGTCGTTTGCAATCAGGCCGGCCGCGCCCGATGATCGGGCTCGCAGGCTTGCCGTCGCATTCCAATTCGTGGTCGCGGAGGAAGAAAATCCGCCGCTAGGATCCAATGGCCTCGATCTGCCCGGCCAGAGTGTTCGCCTGACGGAGCGAGGCGGCAGTGGCGGCCACCATCTGCGGCAGGATCAGCCATTCCAGTGTCCAGGCCGCGCCTGAGCGCTCCTGCTCGTGCACCAGCGCCTGATGCATTCCCGAAAGCTGCGTGGCGTTGAACCGCGCAAGCGTGACCAGTACTTCGGCGGCGACCGGATTCTGCTTGTGCGGCATGGCGGAGGAACCGCCCCCGCCCCTCAACTGGATCTCGCCGCCGGTCTGCGCCATCAGCGCGACGTCCTGCCCGATTTTTCCCAAGCTGCCGGTGATCAGCGAGAGCAGATTGGCGAAGTCGGCTAGCCTGTCGCGCTGGCTGTGCCACTGCGGCGCGTCGCCAAGTCCAAGTCTCCCGGCCAGCGCGGCGCGCACGCTTGCTGCCTTGTCACCCAGCTTTTCCAGCGTCCCCGCCGCCCCCCCGAACTGCACGACGAGCAGTTCCCCGCGCTGCTGGTCCAGTCGCTTGCGGTGCCGCATCAGCGGCTCCCGCCACGACCGGACGCGGTCTGCAACCGTGATCGGGATGGCGGCCTGCATGCGGGTCTTGCCCATCAGGTAGCGGCTGCCGAAACGCGCCTCCAAGCCCGCCAGCCGCTCGATCACCTCGGCCAGCGTCGCGTCGAGATGCGAAATCACCGGCTTCAGCCGGAGGATGAGCCCGGTGTCGATCACGTCCTGGCTGGTGGCGCCGAAATGCGCCGCCTTGTCATGCGGCTTGCCGATCGCGGCGCGAAGCTGTTTGACCAGTTCCGGCACGACGACGCCGTCCTGCCCGACCCCCGCCTTCAGCCCCGCCATATCCGGCTTGAACGCCTTCAACGCAGCGACGACCGCGTCCGCAGCCTTGCGCTCGATGACGCTCTCGTCCGCTTCCGCCTCGGCCAATGCCCGCTCAAAGACAAGCATGGCCTCGATCTCGGCAGCGGCCGAAAAATGACGCGCGGTCTCGTCGTCACCGAGAAGGCCGGAGAGAACTGGATGGTCGAAGGGCGAGAAGGACATGACCAGATTCCCCGCTCAAATGTCGAAGAAGACCGTTTCCTTCTCCCCCTGGAGATGGATGTCGAAGACGTAGGCGCCGTCGGCCGCGCGCTGCGCAATCAACGTCGGCACGCGCACCTTATGCTCGATACGGGCCAGCACCGGGTCCTCGGCATTCGCCGCCTCTTCCTCGGGGAAGTACATGCGCGTCTGCAGACCGATATTGATGCCGCGCGCGACGATCCAGAAGCTGATGTGAGGGGCCATCTTGCGGCCGTTCTTGAACGGCACGCGGCCCGGCTTGATCGTCTCGAAGACGCATTCACCGGTATCCATGTCGGTGGCCTTGCGGCCCCAGCCGGCAAAGTGCGGATCGGCGGTGCCGCGCATCTCGGACGGCGAGTTGTAGAGCCCGTCGGCGTCAGCCTGCCAGATTTCGATCAGCGCATCCTTGAGTGGCGTGCCGGTGCCGTCGAGGACCCGGGCGCGGATGGTGATGCGCTCGCCCTTGGTCTTTTCGTTGACCATGGTGGCGCCAAGGTCTGCCGGATAGACGCCCTTGATGTCGCAGAAATTCGGCGTTAGGCCGATATGCACATAGGGTCCCGCGGTCTGCGACGCGCTTTCCTTGAGACGGTTGAGAGCCTGCGCCATATCAGTTGCCCTCCAGCCTGTTTTCGAACAGCGACGAGCGCCGCCCGCGCAGCACGATATCGAACTTGTAGGCGCGCGCATCCATTGGAATGGTCGCCTCGCGATCGAGCGCGGCAATCAGGGATTCAACCGCAGCCCGGTCGGGAATGGTCTTGACGATCGGACACTGCCAGATCATCGGATCGCCCTCGAAATACATTTGGGTGATCAGGCGCTGGGCAAAGCCATGCCCGAACACCGAAAAGTGGATGTGGGCTGGGCGCCAGTCGTTGACGCCATTCGGCCACGGATAGGGTCCGGGCTGGATGGTGCGGAAGGCATAGTTGCCTTCCTCGTTTGTGATGGTGCGCCCACAACCGCCGAAATTCGGGTCGAGGGCGGCGAGATAGCCTTCCTTCTTGTGGCGGTAGCGGCCGCCGGCATTGGCCTGCCAGAATTCTAGCAGCGCGCCGGGCACGCCCTTGCCGCGCTCGTCGAGCACGCGGCCGTAGACGATGATGCGCGGGCCGATGGCGCTTTCGCCGGGCTTGGCGAAGTTGTGGATCAGGTCGTTGTCAAGCTCGCCCAGCATGTTGTGGCCGAACACGGGGCCGGTGATCTCCGACAACGTATTGTCGAGCGACAGCAGCGCCTTTTGCGGCGAGCGCAGCACCGAGGTCTTGTAGTCGGGCGTGAATGCCGGCGGATGCCACAGGCGATCGCGCTGGAAGAAGGCGCCCGTCTCGGGCTTACGGTTCGAGAATGGATCAGCGCTCATTTCGCCCCACTTTCAGCGTCCATTTCGGCGAACACCTGCTTGGCGATCTTGATCGCCTGATTGGCCGCCGGCACGCCGGCATAGACGGCGACATGCAGGAAGGCCTCGCAGATGTCCTCGCGCGTGGCGCCGGTGTTGGCCGTGGCGCGCACGTGCATGGCAACTTCCTCGTCATGGCCGAGCGCCGCAAGCAGCGCCAGCGTCACCATTGACCTCTCGCGCTTGGTCCAGCCCGGACGCGCCCAGAGGTTGCCCCAGGCGGTTTCGGTGATCAACTCCTGGAAGGGACGGTCGAAATCGGTCGAAGCCCTTTCCGCGCGATCGACATGGGCGTCGCCAAGCACCGAACGCCTGACGGCAAGCCCCTCTCGATACCTCCTCGAGGGTTGATGCAGTTCACCCATGATGTCTTTCTCCGGAAGGCAGTTCGGCAAGGAAATTGCGGATGAGTTCGATCAGCGCGGCCGGCTGTTCGACGCAAGGGATGTGCCCGGCGTTCTCGATGACCTCGAAACGGGCACCGGGAATGAGCTCGGCGGTGGTGCGCACCAGTTCCGGCGGCGTCGAGCCGTCCTGGTCGCCGACGATGCAGAGCGTCGGCACTGCGATGTTTGCGGCGACTTCGGTGTAGTCGGCGTCACGCAGGGCGGCGCAAGTGCCCGCATAGCCTGCAACCGTCTGGCGCGTGAGCATATTGCGGCAACCGTCAAGCTCGGCCTTGCGATTGGCGTGGAACGCCGGCGTGAACCAGACCTTCATCACGCCATCGGATATCGCAGCGATACCGTCCTTCTCGACCGTGGCGATGCGCGCATTCCAGCCGTCCACCGTACCGATCTTGTGAGCGGTGTCGCACAGGATGAGCGCGCGCACGAGATCGGGGCGCTGCGCATAGAGGCCCTGTGCGATCATCCCGCCGACCGACAGCCCGCAAATGATCGCGTTCTTGACGTTCAGATGGTCGAGAAGGGCTTCGAGATCGCCAACATGGTCTTCCATAGCGTAGGGCGCCTCGCCGACATCCGACAGGCCGTGGCCGCGCTTGTCATAAGTCACGATGGGAAAGTCGCCGGCCAAGTGGACGATCACGTCTCGCCAGATGCGAAAATCGGTGCCGAGAGAGTTGACGAATACGATGACCGGCTTGTGCGCGGGACCACCGATGAGCTGATAGTGCAGCGTGACGCCGCCGATTTCGATGAATTGCACCGCGTTTCTCCTCATGCCGACAGTGGATTAGTTGTTTGGTTTGGTAAAATGATATTTTGTGGCCTTCCCTTAACTCGTAGGTTATGGATTTCCCATGATCGAAAGCCGCGTCCGGTTCCGCCATCTCCAGACCTTCCTTGAAGTTGCGCGCCAGAAGAGCGTGGTCAAGGCGGCGAGCATCCTCAATGTCAGCCAGCCGGCGGTCACCAAGACCATTCGCGAACTCGAGGAGGCGCTCGGCGTCGCGGTGCTGGAGCGCGACGGGCGTGGCATTCGCATCACGCGATCGGGCGAGATCTTCATGCAGCACGCGGGCATGGCGATCACCGCGCTACGGCAGGGCATCGACTCGGTCGCCCATGCTGGCGCCGAAGCCGGCCCGCCGATCCGCATTGGCACGCTGCCGACCGTGTCGGCTCACATCATGCCGCATGCCATGAAGCTCTTCCTGAAGGAGGATACGGGCGTCACCATCAAGATCGTGACCGGCGAGAACGCCGTGCTCCTCGAGCAGTTGAGGCTAGGTGAATTGGACCTTGTCGTCGGTCGTCTGGCTGCGCCCGAAAAGATGACTGGCTTCTTCTTCGAGCATCTCTATTCGGAGCAGATCGTTTTTGTGGTTCGCAGTGGCCATCCCCTGCTCAAGGGCGATCAGGACGTGTTCGAGAAGCTGAGCGAATACCCGGTGCTGATGCCGACGCGCGGCTCCATCATCCGCCCATTCGTCGAGCGCTTCTTCCTGACCAACGGCGTGGCGACAATCCCGACTGAAATCGAAACCGTGTCAGACTCCTTCGGTCGCGCCTTCCTGCGCCAGAGCGATGCGATCTGGATCATTTCCGCAGGTGTCGTCGCCGATGATCTGAAGGCCGGCACGCTCACTGCGCTGCCCATAGACACCAGCGAAACCCGCGGCCCGGTGGGCCTGACCATGCGCACCGACACGGCCCCCTCGCCCGCCTTCTCAATCCTGCTCAAGACGATCCGCGAAGCCGCGAGCGGTCACGCCTGAGAAACAAGTTCGGAGCTCCCAAAGAAAAAGGGGCCGCCAAAGGCGACCCCTGGAAGCCTGATAGGCTCTAGCCTTAGTTCTTAGTGACGAGGCGATAGTAGACGAAGTCCGAGGTCGCGCCGTTGACGTAGCCCTGGACGTTCTTGGCATGCGCCACCTGGGTGGCGGCCTGGAACAACACCACGATCGGCGACTTCTCCTGGACCTTCTTCTGCAGATCGACATACATCTCGTCACGCTTGGCCGGGTCGGCCTCGGCGCGCGCGGCCTTGGTCTCGGCATTCATCTCGGCCGGCACGGCCCAGCCGTTACGCCAGGTGGTGGTCGACTGATAATTGCCGTCCGAGTTGTCCTCGTTGTAGGCGAAGGCCTTGGCATTGGAATCCGGGTCCATGAAGTCCGGGCCCCAGTAGAGCAGCATCGCCTCATGCGTGCGCGCACGGTACTTGGTGATGACCTGCGAGCCCGTGCCGGGGATGATCTCGAAGTTGATGCCGGCCTCGGCGAAGCTGGCCTGCAGCGACTGCGCCATGTCGGTGAACGGCGTGGAGTTGATCACGTCCAGCGTCACTTTAAGCGGCGTCTTGATGCCGGCGTCAGCCAGGATCTGCTTGGCCTTGGCAGGATCGTAGCTGTAGGGCGTGTCGTCCAGCGCGCCAGGGAAGCCCTTGGGCCAGAAGGCCTGATGCACCTGCATCTGGCCCTTGAGGAACGAGTCAGCCATGCCCTGGTAATTGACCAGGTAGCGCGAGGCCTCCCAGATCGCTTCCGGCTGCAGCTTCTCATCCTTCTGGTTCAGGCTCAGGAAATGCACGGCCGCCTGCGGATAGGTCTCGACCTTGGCCGTGTCCTTTTCGGCGAGGCTCTTGATCTGGTCCGGCGTCAGGTTCTTGGCCATGTCGACGTCGCCCGAGTCGAGCAGCAGCTGCTGCGTCGCCGCTTCCGCGACGTGGCGGATGATCACGGTCTTCATCTTCGGCGCGCCGCCGAAATAGTCTGGATTGGCGGTGAGGTTGATGATCTCGGCCGGGCGGAATGCCTTGAGCACGAACGGGCCGGTGCCGGCGGAATTGGCCTTCAGCCAGGCATTGCCCATGTCGGCATTGGCCTCGTTGGCCTGAACGGTCACGGCATCGATCACCGAGGCCGGACGCGAAGCCAGCACGTTGAGCACGAAGGCGGACGAGAAGTCGCCGTCATACTTCACGACGACCTTGTTGCCGTCGGCCTTGACCATCTGGTCGATGTTCTCGGGCGTCCAGCCGAGCTGGGTCAGGATGAAGGCCGGCGCCTTGTTGAGCACCACAACGCGCTTGAAGGAGTAGACGACGTCTTCGGCGCGCAGCGGATTGCCCGAAGAGAACTTCACGCCATCGCGAAGCGTGAAGGTGATGGTCTTGGCGGCATCATCGGTCGCCCATTCTGTGGCAAGGCCGGGTGCCAGCGTCTTCACGTCCGGCGCATCGTACTGCACCAGACGGTCGTAGGTCTGCGTCACATATTCGCCCGACGAGAATTCATAGGCCTCGGCGGGGTCGATGCTGACGATGTCGTCGATGTTCTGTGCTACCACCAACGCATCGGCCGGGGTGGCGGCATAGGTTGCTACAGGCGCCAGCGGCATTGCCAGCGCTGCCGCCAGCAAGGCGGCCTTCAAAAGCTTCATGATAGTTCTCTCCCTCACTTAGGTTGTTTTCCTGCTTGTCGTTTCGTCGACCCGGCCTTGGAACTGCGCAGGGCCGGACGCGCGGGATGCGATGAGCGGAATAGCGGCAAGGTGCCGGTCCACAACAGCCGGGCGACCTCTCCGGTCTCGTTTGCCCAGGCATGCGGGCTGTTGCCACGAAAATGGAAACTGTCGCCGGCCGAGAGCGTGATCTCGTCGCAGTCGATCCGGAAGGTGACGGCACCCTGCAGCATGTAGACGATCTCCTCGCCCTCATGGCTCACCGTCTCGGAGCGGTAGCCGGCCGGAATGGTCAGGATAAAGGAGGAGAGCACATTGCCTGCGAAATCCGCGCCAAGCCGCTCATAGACGATGGAGGAACCGTCGACGGAAAACTTGTTGCGGCCGCTTGCGCGCGTCCGCCCCTCTTCGACGCCGGGCGTCGAGATGAAATAGTCGACGCCGACATCGAGGCTTCTGGCGATCTGCGCCAGCGTGCCGAGCGAGGGCGTTGCATGGTCGCGCTCGACCTGGCTCAGATAGCCGACCGATATGCCGGCCGCATCGCACAATTCCTGAAGAGTCATCTGCAGCTGCCTGCGGCGGGCGCGGATCAGCGCTCCCACCTTCGGCTGCGACGACGCCGCAGACTTGCCAACTGCAACGGACACTCTTTCTCCCGTCCCCATCAAAATTTTTTTGATCTAAGCAAAAATGTTTGTATAGTCCAAGCAGATTTTTCGACTATCCACCAACCTGAACAACGGCGGATGGCCGATGTTTTCATTCGAGGGCGGCGCCCACTCGCTTCACGAGAGGGCGGAATGCAAGGGACGGGAAAGACAAGCGTGGCATTCGAACCCGATACCGCGGCCGGCGCGGTCCTCGCCGGCACGGCAAAAGCAGTTGGCTCGGGTAGGCACAAGCGCTTCCTGCTAGGGCTTGCCGGCTTCATCTTTACGCTGGCCTTCACCTTTCTTGGGCTTCTGGCCATCACCTTCTTCATCGGCCGTGTCGTGCCGATCGATCCGGTTCTGGCAGTGGTCGGCGACCGCGCCCCGAAAGCGGTCTACGAGGCGGCACGCATCGAGCTTGGGCTCGACAAGCCGCTCATCGTGCAGTTCTTCAATTATATCGGCTCGGTGCTGCGGGGCGATCTCGGCATGTCGGTCTCGACCGGCAAGCTGGTGGCCGATGATCTCAAGCGCGTGTTCCCGGCAACGCTCGAAATGGCGACCATAGGCATCATCATCGGCGTGCTGCTTGGCGTGCCGATGGGCGTCTATGCCGCCAGCCGTCAGGGCAGCCTCGTCGACCAGGCGATCCGCGTCGTCGGCCTGCTCGGCTATGCGGTGCCCGCCTTCTGGCTCGGCCTGGTCGGGCTCGCCCTGTTCTATGCCCAGCTGAAGTGGGTGGGCGGCCCCGGCCGCGTCGACATCTTCTATGACGGGCTTGTGCAACCGGTGACCGGCTTGATCCTCATCGACAGCCTGATCGCCGGCGAGCGCGACATCTTCTTCAACGCGCTCTGGCATCTGGCGCTGCCGGCTTCCGTGCTCGGCTTCTTCAGCCTCGCCTACATCGCCCGCATGACGCGCTCCTTCATGCTCGACCAGATGGCGCAGGAATATGTGACCACCGCGCGCGTCAAGGGCGTGCCCGAGCGGCTGGTAATCTGGCGCCATGCCTTCCGCCCGATCCTGGTGCCGCTGATCACGGTGATCGGCCTCTCCTATGCCGGGCTTCTCGAGGGCTCGGTGATGATCGAGACGATCTTTTCCTGGCCGGGTATAGGCAACTACCTGACGACCGCGTTGCTCAACGCCGACATGAACGCGGTGCTCGGCGCGACGCTGGTGATCGGCGCTGTATTCATCGGCATCAACAAGCTTTCGGACGTGCTCTACCGCGTCCTCGACCCGCGCGCGCGGTAGGAGGAATTCATGGCCGCATCCCTTCGCGCCTGGCTGGTCGACGACAGCCCCTCCTCCCGCCTGCAGGCCCGGCTCGGCCGCGCATGGCGCATCGCCGGCGCTTTGTCGCGCAACCCGCTTGCCGTTGTGGGAACGGTGATCATCCTTGCACTGGTGCTTACGGCGATCTTTGCACCCCTGCTCGCCACCCATGATCCGCTGAAGCAGGATCTGACGCAGCGCCTGCTGGCGCCGAGCGCCGCCAACTGGATGGGCACTGACGAGCTTGGCCGGGACATCTGGTCCCGCGTCGTCTACGGCGCGCGCATCACGCTGGTAATCGTCACGATGGTGGCTGTGCTCGCCGCCCCGGCGGGGCTGATCATCGGCGCGCTGGCGGGGTATTTCGGCGGCTGGCCCGACCGCATCCTGATGGGCATCACCGACATCTTCCTGTCGCTGCCCAAGCTGATCCTGGCGCTTGCCCTGGTGGCCGCTCTAGGACCCGGCATCGAGAACGCTGTCATCGCCATCGCCATCACCACCTGGCCGGGCTATGCACGCATCGCCCGGGCCGAGACGCTGACCTTCAAGAACTCCGAGTTCATCTCGGCGATCAGGTTGCAGGGCGCGTCGTCGCTGAGGGTCGTGCTCGGCCATGTGCTGCCGCTCTGCACGTCCTCGATGATCGTGCGTGTGACGCTCGACATGGCTGGCATCATCCTGACCGCCGCTGGCCTCGGCTTCATCGGGCTCGGCGCTCAACCGCCGCTGCCCGAGTGGGGCGCCATGATCGCGCGCGGCCGCAGCTTCATTCTCGACCAGTGGTGGGTTGCCACCATGCCCGGCTTTGCCATCATCGTCGTCAGCCTTGGCTTCTGCTTCCTCGGCGACGGCCTGCGCGACGTCCTCGACCCCAAGAGCGGAGAACAGCATTGAGCACGCCGCTTCTGGAAATCGAAAACCTGCGCGTCACCTTCCCCACTCCGCGCGGCGAGATCGACGTCGTTCGCGGTGTCTCCTTCACGCTCGGACGCGAGCGTCTGGGCATCGTCGGCGAAAGCGGCTCGGGCAAGTCCATGACCGGCCGCTCGATCCTGAAACTCATCCGCGCGCCCGGCCGTGTCAGCGCCGACAGGCTGAGCTTCGACGGTATCGACCTGCGCAACCGCTCGGAACGGCAGATGCGCGCCATTCGCGGCGCCCGCATCTCCATGGTCATGCAGGACCCGAAATTCTCGCTCAACCCGGTGATGACCATTGGCGAGCAGATCGCCGAGGCGCTGCTGACCCACAAGCGCCTGTCGCGCCGCGAAGTGGGCCAGCGCGTGCTGGCCATGTTGGAATCGGTCCGCATCGCCGATCCGGAGCGGGTTGCGAACCTCTATCCGCACGAAGTATCGGGCGGAATGGGCCAGCGCGTCATGATCGCCATGATGTTGATCCCGGAGCCCGACCTCCTCATCGCGGACGAGCCGACTTCAGCGCTCGATGTTTCCGTGCAGGCGCAGGTGCTCGACATCATCGACGAGTTGGTCAAGCGCAAGGGCATGGGGCTGATCTTCATCAGCCACGACCTCAACCTTGTGTCGAGCTATTGCGACCGCATCCTGGTCATGAACACCGGGCAAGTGGTTGAGGAATGCCGTGCGGGCGAGCTGCAGAACGCCACGCACCCCTATACGCGCGGGCTGGTTGCCTCCATCCCGCGCCTCAATGAAACCCGCGACGAGCTGCCCGTGCTCGACCGCAGCGCATGGGCCAGCAAATGACCGCGCTTTCGCTTAAGAATCTCGACATCTCGTATGGCGAAACGCGCATCACGCACAGCGTGAGCCTCGACATCGCCGAAGGCGAGAGCTTTGCGCTCGTCGGCGAAAGCGGCTCGGGCAAGTCGACCGTTTTGAAGGCCATCGCGGGGCTCGCGCCGGATTGGACCGGTTCGATCACCGCATTCGGCAAGCCGCGCAGCCACGGCATAGACGGCCATTTCGCGCGGGCTTGCCAGATGGTCTTTCAGGACCCTTACGGCTCGTTGCATCCGCGCAAGACTATCGATGCGACGCTCAGCGAGCCGCTGAGCATCCACGGCATCGGCAACCAGAACGCCCGCGTGGAAGCGGTGATGGCCTCTGTCGGGCTCGACCGAAAATTCCGCTTCCGCTTCCCGCATCAGCTTTCCGGCGGCCAGCGCCAGCGCGTGGCGATCGCCCGGGCGCTGGTGCTGGAGCCGAAAATCCTGTTGCTCGACGAGCCGACCTCGGCGCTCGACGTGTCCGTGCAGGCGGAAATCCTCAACCTGCTGAAGCGCCTGCGCCGCGAACAGAACCTGACCTTCCTGATGGTGACCCACAACCTGCCGGTGGTCTCCTTCCTCTGTGATCGGTTGGCGGTGATGCGGCAGGGCCGCATTGTCGAAATCGCGGACGTCGCCCAGCTCAAGCAGGGTGCGCTGAGGGAACCGTATTCGCGCGAGCTGATGCAGATCAGCGCCACTCACGCGGCTTAGCCGGCTCACGCCGCAATCCGGCGCCTCGGAACGATTTCGATCGCATTCTGGTTGACAGCGCACGGGTCCTGCGGACGACTCCTTACCGACGCGGCGAGCCAGCGGCGAGGAGATTCGAAAAAGATGCTGGACGTGCTTCACGGTTTGCTGTGGGTGGTGCTGGGCAGCGCGCTTGGCGGCCCCGCGCGCTTCTTCGTGTCCGGTTTCGTCGGGCGGCGCGTAGGCGAAACCTTTCCCTGGGGCACCATGGCCGTCAATGTCAGCGGGGCGACCACGATCGGGTTGGTCGCCGCCGCATCGGCCGCCGGCGGCACTTTTGCCCCGCCCGAGGCGTGGCAGTTTGCGGTGACCGGTTTCCTCGGCGCCTACACCACGGTTTCATCCTTCAGCCTCAATACGCTCACGCTCGCGCGCGACGGCCAGATGCTACGGGCCGGCGGCAATGTGCTTTTGTCGGTCACGCTTTGCCTCAGTGGCGCGGCCATTGGCTTCGCAGCCGGTGCGGCGATGTTCGGAGCCGCCGTTTCATGAACCGGCCGGAGCCGACACACCCCACCGCCAGACCACGAGCGCAGGCCTGGCTCCGGAACTTTCGCAGCGCTGGTTCGCTCTACCTTGCAGTGTCGGCCGGCGCGGTGATTGGCAGCGTGCTGCGCGCGCTGGTTTCGCTGGCGTCGCTCGCAATGTTCGGACCAGGCTTTCCGTGGGGCACGTTGTTCGTGAATGTCGTGGGCTCGTTTGTCATCGGCTTCTATTCCACACTCACAGGCCCCGACGGCCGCCTCCTTGCCGGCAGCCGCGCACGCCAGTTCGTGATGGCCGGCATATGCGGCGGCTTCACCACCTTCTCCACCTTCAGCCTCGAAACGCTTCGTCTTGCCCAATCCGGCCACTGGCCGATGGCCGGACTGAATGTCATCATCTCGGTAATCACGTGGCTGTTTGCCGTCTGGCTCGGCCATATGTTTGCGACGCGCCTCAACCGCCTGGGAGGAATTTGACATGCAGATTCCCGAACAATCGGTACTGCTGCGGATATTCATCGGCGAGGACGATCGCGCCGACGGCCGGCCCCTCTACGAAGCCATCGTGCTGAAGGCGCGCGAGATGCACCTGGCCGGCGCCACCGTGCTGCGCGGCGGCCTGGGCTACGGCCAGTCGAGCCGGCTGCACACGGCCAAGATCCTTCGCCTGTCGGAAGACCTGCCGCTGGTGGTCGAGATCGTCGACAGCGAGGAGAAGATCAATGCCTTCCTTCCTGTTCTCGAGACGATCATGTCGAGCGGCCTGGTGACGCTCGAGAAGGTGCAGGTGCTGCACTACGGCGCACCGAAGGCCTGACCCGAACCGCAGATGCCGCCTTACAGCGCCAGCGCCATCTTGCGCCCCTCATGTATGGCGTAAGGCACCTGCCGGGCAGCGAGGCAATCGCCGATGGCCGTGAAGGCGATACCGCGTTCGGTCAGTTCCCGCGCGAGGCTGTCCTCCGCGACATTGGTCGCAGCGAAGACCAGCGCATCGGCCTCGATCAGTTCCTCCCGGCCATCGAGGAAGAAGGCGACCCGCGCGGCCGAGCCCGTCCATTCGAGGATCGCGCTCTCGGTCACGAAGCGCACGCCGAGCCGGGCCAGATTGCGGCGCAACGGAAAGTCGGCGGTGGTGCGCTGCAGTTCCTTGCCGACCAGCGGATCGGGCGTGACGATGGTAACCTCATGTCCATCCTCGGCTAGCTTCCAGGCCGTGCCACAGCCCTTCCAATTGCCGCCTTCGTCGAACACGACGACGCGTTTTCCGGGCCGGGCCTCGCCGGCCATGACGGCTTCGGCGGAGAAAAACCTGCCGCGCTCGATGCCCGGCAGTGTCTCGACCTGCGGCAGCGCGCGCTGGAAGCCGGTTTCGGGCGGCAGAGAGCCCGTGGCGACGATCACCTCATCTGCCGCCTCGGCAGCTATGTCGTCGGCTTCCATGTAAGTGTTGTAGCGAATGTCGACGCCGAGCTTTTGCAATTGCCGTTCATACCAGCCGAGCAGGTCGAGCACCTGCGCGCGGCGCGGCTGCAGGCCGGCAAGGCGGAACTGGCCGCCAAGCCGATCTGACGCTTCGGCAAGCACCACCTTGTGGCCGCGCTCGGCCGCCACACGCGCGGCCTCCAGCCCAGCCGGCCCGCCACCGACCACCAGGACGCGCTTGGAAACGAGCGCCGGCCGGAAAGTATCGCCGCCCCACTCCCATTCGCGCCCGGCCGACGGATTGACCACACAGCTGATCCAGTAGTCGCGCGAGCGCCTGCCCCAGCACATCTGGTTGCAGGAGAGGCAGCCGCGAATGTCCTCGGGCCGGCCTTCCCTCGCCTTGTTGGCGAGGTGCGGATCGGCGATCTGGCCCCGCACGATGGAAACCAGGTCGGCCATGCCCTCGCTCAGCACGCTTTCCGCATTTTCCGGCGTGCGAATATGGCTTTCGGCTGTCACCAGCGCATTCGAGACCGCGCCCTTTAGCACGGATGCGAGATCTGCGCCGAGCTTCTCGGGATAGAGGAAGGTCGGCATCAGCTTGTAGAAATCGAAATAGCCGCCCGACCCGCAGGTGACGTAGTCGATCAGCCCGTCGCGGTCGTGATGCGCGATGATTTCGGCAGTGGCCTCGCGCTTCAGCGCTACCTCGACATCGGGCTCGTCATTGACAGCCAGTCCGACAATAAAGTCCTCGCCGCAAAGTTTCCGGATACGCGTCAGCACTTCGCGGCTGAAGCGCGTGCGATTTTCAAGGCTGCCGCCCCAGCGGTCGTCGCGGCGGTTCGACCATGGCGTCCAGAACTGGTCGAGCATGCCGTGATAGGCGGCCCAGACCTCGACGCCATCGAAGCCCGCCTCTCGGCAGCGGCGGGCAGCCTGAACGAAGCCGTCGATCGTCTCCTCGATCTCGGCCTCGTTCATGCGGTGGGAGCCGTCGCTGTCATGATAGCTTGGCAGGCCGGAAGGCGACCAGGCGGCATGGAAGGAATTGTCGGCGTCACCATGCTGGCCGACATGATAGAGCTGCTGAACGGCGACGGCGCCATGCTCGTGTATGGCCTCCGTCACCTTTCGGAAATGCGGGATCACGCCATCGTCGGAGTGACGAAAGTTACCGCGCGTCAGAACCGCCGCCGCATGCACCGGCACGGGCTCGACCACCACCATCGCCGCGCCGCCCTTGGCGCGCTCGGCATAGTAGGCGGCGTGCCGCTCGGTCGGCAGTCCCTCCACAGCCATGTTGGCGGTGTGCGCCCCGAAGACGATGCGGTTGCGCAGCGTCTTGTGGCGCAGCGCAACCGGCGTGAGCAGCCGCTTGAACGTCCGTTCCTGCATTTCTCCTCCCTCCCCGGCCGGCCTCCTCCGCCGACCTGTTCGAGCTACAGATCCTTGGCGAGCCTCAGCGCGTCGTAGATCGCCGCATGCGTGTTGCGGGCCGAGACGGCATCGCCGATGCGGAAGAGCTGGAATGCGCCCTCGGCATTGCTTGCTACCTCCTGCGGCTCGCCCTCGATGAGGCGCATGTAGTCGACCGCGCCGCGGTTGCTCGATTTCGGCTTCAGCGCGAAATAGAGATCGTCCATTGGGATGGTGCCGTGGTTGACCACCACCTGGTCGACGCGGCGCACCTTGTCGACGCCGCCATAGTCGCTGCCGATATGGGCGATCAGTTCGTTGCCGTCGCGCGTCACCTTGTCCAGCCGGAAGGTGACGGTGAAGGTCACGTCCAGCTTCTGCAGACTGCGCATATAGGGCACGAGGTTCATGCCCATGACCTCGGGCGCGAAGGAACGATCAGGCGTCATCACCTCCAGCTTCGCGCCGGATTTTGCGATCACCTCCGCCGCCTGCAGCGCCGGGTTGTCGCCCGCGTCGTCGAACAGCAGAACGTTGGTGCCCGGCTTCACGTCGCCGGACAAAATATCCCAGGTGGAGACGACGAGATCGTTGCCTTCGGACAGCACTTCAGTGTGCGGATAGCCGCCGGTAGCGATGATCACAACGTCTGGCTTCTCGGCCATCACTTCGTTTTCTTCCGCCCAGGTGTTGAACCGGAAGGTAACGCCCTTGGCCGTGCACTGCGCCATCCGCCAGTCGACGATACTGATCATTTCCTGCCGTCGCTGGCTGCGGGCGGTAAGCCGCACCTGGCCGCCATGGTGGGCGGAGGCCTCGAACACAACGACCTCGTGGCCGCGCTCGGCCGAGACGCGTGCGGCCTCGAGCCCGGCAGGGCCAGCGCCGACGATCACCACCTTGCGCTTCTTGCTCGCGGGCGGGATGTCATGCGGCATCGTCAGCTCGCGCCCGGTGGCCGGGTTGTGGATGCAGTAGGCCGCGCCGCCCTGGTAGATGCGGTCGAGGCAGTAGTTGGCGCCGACGCAAGGGCGGATATCTTCCTCGCGACCTTCCATGATCTTCCGCACGATATGCGGATCGGTCATGTGCGCGCGCGTCATGCCGACCATATCGAGCTTGCCCGACGCGATAGCGTGGCGGGCGGTTGCCACATCGGGGATACGCGCGGCGTGGAAGGTCGGCATGCCGACCTCGGCGCGCACTTCGCCGGCGAAGTCGAGATGCGGCGCGCTCGGCATGCCCTGGATCGGGATCACGTCGGTCAGGCCAGCGTCGGTTTCGATATGGCCGCGGATGACGTTGAGGAAATCCACCATGCCCGAAGCCTTGAAGCGCCTGGAGATCTCAAGACCATCCTCGCGGGTCAGACCGCCGGCTATCACCTCGTCGGCGGTGTAGCGAATGCCGATGATGAAGTCCGGCCCGACGCGCTCACGCATCGCGGACAGAACGTCGAAGGTGAAGCGCAAGCGATTGTCGAGCGAGCCGCCATAGGGGGCGTCGAGCGTGTTGGTGAGCGGTGACCAGAACTGGTCCATCAGATGGCCGTAGGCCTCGAGCTCGATGCCATCGAGGCCGGCCGCCTTCATGCGCTCGGCCGCATCGGCATAGTCCTTGACTATACGTTCGATATCCCAGTCTTCCATCTTCTTCGGGAAGGCCCGGTGGGAGGGCTCGCGATTGTGCGAAGGCGAAACCGCAGGCAGCCAGTCGCCCTTGTCCCAGCGCGTGCGACGGCCAAGATGGGTGAGTTGGATCATCACCGCCGCGCCATGCTCATGGCAGGCATCGACCACGTCCTTCATCCACGGCACCACCTCGTCCTTATAGGCGAGGATGTTGTTGAACACCGGCGGGCTGTCGCGCGCGACGGAGGCGGAACCGGCGGTCATGGTCAACGCAACGCCCGCTTTGGCGCGTTCGGCATGGTATGCGCGGTAGCGCGCCTTGGGCATGCCGTCTTCGGGATAGGCCGGCTCATGCGAGGTGATCATGATCCGGTTTCTGAGCGTGAGATGCTTAAGTTTGTAAGGCTGGAGAAGCGGGTCGTTCGACATCGTCGGATGCTCCAAGGACAAGGCGTCACAAGGATCGTAAGTGGAAATGTACATCACTGTCAATTCTGTCGACAGCACCGTACATTTTGTGTTGCGTGGCACTTGCCGCCGTGCTTAGCTTCCGGCCATGGAGCAGGAGAAAATTGGCGAAACGGGTTGGCGCGGGTCGCGCGAGGGTTGGCTCGACGCGGCTTATGAAAGCCTGATCGAAGCCGGCGTCGATGCCGTCCGCGTGCTGCCGCTGTCGAAGCGTTTGAAGCTTTCGCGCACCAGCTTCTACTGGTTCTTCGCCGACCGCGAGGCACTGCTTGCTGCCCTCATCGACCTCTGGCGGTCCAAGAACACGGGCAACCTCATCAAGCAGACCGAAAGCTACGCCGGGAGCATCGCCGAGGCGATCCTAAACGTGTTCGACTGCTGGCTAGAACCTGAGGTATTCGATTCCCGCTTCGAATTCGCGATCCGCAGCTGGGCGCAGCAATCGCCCGAGGTGGCCAGGGAAATCGATGTCGCCGACACGGCTCGACTCGAGGCGCTTCAGGCGATGTTCCTCCGTTTCGGCTTCGAGCCCTTCGCGGCCGATGTCAGGTCGCGAACGATCTACCTGACCCAGATTGGCTATATCTCGATGAAGACGGTCGAGACCCTTGCCACCCGCATGGCGCGGATCCCGAAATATGTCGAGATCTTTACCGGGCGCGAGCCCACGCCAAGCGAAATGGAGCGTTTCACCGCCCGGCACGGCTACATCACCTCAACGGAAGCAACCGGGGGTGCGGTCTGATGGCAAAGCCCACCATTGGCATCATCGGCGGCACCGGATGGCTGGGCAGCGCCATTGCCCGCTCGATGCTGAAAGCGGGTTTTCTCGAGCCATCGCAACTCATCTTGTCCAGTCGGTCCACAGCACATGGGCTCACCGGCTGGCCGGACGTTACCTGTACTGCAGACAACCAGGAACTCGCCGCACGCGCGGATGTCATCATCTTGTCGGTGCGACCCGACCAGTTTTCCGCGGTGGAGATCGATGCCCGCGGCAAGCTGGTGATCTCGGTGATGGCGGGCGTGCCCATAACAACCCTTGCGGAAAGGACCAACAGTGACCGCATCGTGCGCGCTATGCCTAACGCAGCGGCCGAGATCGGCAAATCCTACACGCCGTGGTTTGCGAGCGACGGCGCAGAGGTCGAGGACAAGGAACTCGTGCGGCGGCTTTTCGAAACATGCGGCTCGACGGACGAAGTGTTTCGCGAGGCCGACATCGATTACCTGACCGCGCTCACAGGCTCGGGTCCCGCGTTTCCAGCCTTGCTTGCGCAGGCGATGATAGGCCATGCGCTTGACAAGGGTCTGCCTCGCGACATCGCCACAAGAGCGGCGACGGCTGTCGTTGCCGGGGCAAGCCAACTGCTTGGCGTGCACTATGTTTCTCCAGAAGAGACTGTTCGGGCATTTCTCGACTATCGCGGCACCACGGCGGCGGGATTGCAGGGAATGATCGATGGCGGTTTCATTGCCGCCGTCGGCGCCGGGCTCGATGCTGCGGAGGCAGCGGCGACCGCGATGTCGCGGACCGGCTGAGAAACCGGCCAATGCATGCCCGGAGGAGATTGCGGCATGCAGCGGCCAGGCCTTTTTTGAAGCATCGCATGCGCGCTGCGGCTGCGGTACTTCGCGAAGTGGCTTTTGACGCGGTGTCGATTGTCACTTTTGTTATTCAACACCGCTTGAATGGGAGTGAACAATGAAACATCTGCTTGCATCCACCGCCCTGGCCCTTGGCCTGCTGGCGATGGGCGGCGCTGCGAACGCCGCCGAATGCGGTACCGTCACCATAGCCAACATGAACTGGCAGTCGGCCGAGGTGCTGGCCAATATCGACAAACTCATCCTCAACGCCGGCTATGGCTGTGACGCTCAGCTCGTCGTCGGCGACACGGTGCCCACGCTGACCTCGATGACTGAGAAGGGCCAGCCCGACATCGCGCCGGAAGGCTGGGTCGACCTGCTGCCCGAAGTCGTCGAGCGCGGCATTGCCGACAAGAAGCTGGTCTCCACTGTCGAGGCGCTTTCCGACGGCGGCGTCCAGGGCTGGTGGATCCCGAAGTACATCGCCGACGCCCACCCTGACATCAAGACCATCGACGATGCGTTGAAGCACCCTGAGCTGTTCCCGGCGCCGGAGGACTCGTCGAAGGGCGCCGTCTACAACGGCCCGCAGGGCTGGGGCGGCACGCTGGTCACCACCCAGCTCTTCAAGGCTTATGAAGGCGAAAAGGCCGGCTTCGTGCTCGTCGACACCGGCTCGGCCGCCGGCCTCGACGGCTCGATAGCCAAGGCCTATGAGCGCAAGGAAGGCTGGATGGGCTACTACTGGGAGCCGACCGCGCTGCTTGGCAAGTACGAGATGGTCAAGCTCGAATACGGCGTTCCCCACGATGCAGCCGAATGGAAGCGCTGCAACACGGTTGCTGACTGCCCGGATCCGAAGCGCAATGCATGGCCCAAGGATAGGGTTGAGACCCTGGTGACCACCGGCTTCGCCGATCGCGCGGGGCCGGCCATGGACTACCTCAAGACCCGCAGCTGGCCGAACGCGACCGTCAACAAGTTGCTGGCGTGGATGACCGACAACCAGGCCACCGGCGAGGAAGGCGCCAAGCACTTCATCAAGACTGGCGAGGACATTTGGACCAAGTGGGTCTCGCCCGAGGTCGCCGAGAAGGTGAAGGCTGCGGCGCAGTAAACCGGCCGAACGAACCGTCGGTGGCGCACCGCAGCGGGGCGCCACCGACGCGTTTCGAAAAGCCCAACGACACGAAACACGATCCGCTTGTTGTGAAAGGGGAATCGATGGATTGGCTGACTAGATTTCCGCATATGGACGATGACACGCTGCGTGTCCTGAAGAAGAGCATCGACGAAGGCTTCCGCGGTTTCACGCGCGCCTATGGCGACAGCATCGAGGGCTTCTTCCAGCCGCTGCAGTATTTCCTCATCCAATCCGAACGGTTCATGACCAATACGCCATGGCCGATCATCCTGCTGCTGATCGCGGCGATCGCCTGGTTCGCCACCCGCAGCTGGAGGATCGTGATCAGCTCGGTTGTCACGCTGCTGGTCATCGGCTACTTCGACATGTGGGACGACACGATGAAGACCATCTCGATGATCCTCGTCTGCACCATTTTGTCGATCGTGCTCGGCATCCCCATCGGCATTGCCATGTCGCGTTCGGACCGGCTGCAAAGCTGGATCAACCCGATCCTCGACATCATGCAGACCATGCCGAGCTTCGTCTATCTCATCCCGGTGGTCATGCTGCTCGGCATCGGCAAGGTGCCCGGCCTGATCGCGGTGGTGATCTATGCCATCCCGCCGATGATCCGGCTTACCAACCTGGGCATACGCCAGGTCGATCGCGACGTGCTCGAGGCGGCGGACGCCTTCGGCTCGTCGAGCTGGCAGAAGCTCAAGAACGTGCAGATGCCTCTGGCGCTCCCCACGATCATGGCCGGCATCAACCAGACCATCATGATGGCGTTGGCCATGGTGGTTATCGCCTCCATGATCGGCGTGCAGGGCCTCGGTCAGCCGGTGTTGAAGGCGATCGCCAACCAATATTTCACGCTCGGCGTGTTCAACGGCCTCGCCATCGTCGGCATCGCCATCGTCTTCGATCGCATCAGCCAGGCCTATGGCAAGCGGCTGCAAAGGCACCTGGAGGTCATTCATGGCTGAGCCGCAGAAGAACGCGGAAAACGGCATCCATATCCGCAACCTCTACAAGATCTTCGGCCATGGCGCGGCAGGCTATGTTGATATGGTCAAAAAAGGCATGACCAAGGCCGAGCTGAATGAGAAGCACGGACATGTTCTGGGCCTCAAGGACATCAACATCGACATGCCCGGCGGCGATATCTTCGTCATCATGGGCCTGTCGGGGTCCGGCAAGTCGACGCTGATCCGTCACATCAACCGGCTGATCGATCCCACCGCCGGCGAGGTGCTTGTCGGCGACGCCGACGTGGTGAAGATGAACCCGCGCGAGCTACGCGATTTCCGTCGCCACAAGACGGCGATGGTCTTCCAAAAATTCGCGCTGCTGCCGCATCGCAACGTGCTGGAAAACACCGTCTACGGGCTCGAGGTGCAGGGCGTGCCGCGCGCCAGGCAGGTGGAGTCGGCGATGCGCTGGATCGAGCGTGTCGGCCTAAAGGGCTTCGAGCAGAAATATCCCAACCAGCTGTCCGGCGGTATGCAGCAACGCGTGGGCCTGGCGCGCGCGCTGACCAATGACGCGCCGATCCTGCTGATGGACGAAGCGTTTTCGGCGCTCGACCCGCTGATCCGCATGGACATGCAGAGCGTGCTCCTTGACCTGCAAAAGGAGATTAAGAAGACGATCGTCTTCATCACCCACGACCTCGACGAGGCGCTGCGCCTTGGCGACCGGGTGGCGATCCTGCGCGACGGTGAAGTGATCCAGCAGGGCACCGCCCAGGACATCGTGCTCAATCCGGCCGACGGCTATATCGCCAACTTCGTCAAGGAGGTGAACCGGGGACGTGTTATCCGGCTCGATGCGGTCATGGCTCCGATCAATGCAGGCGCCCAGCCTGCCTCGGTCCGGGCACATGCCGACACCACGCTCGACGAGGCCGCGACCATGCTGACCAAGGCCGGGCAGACCGAGCTTTCGGTCGTCAATGGCAACGGCGAACAGATCGGCCGGCTGGACCTGCAGCGGATCATTTCGGCCATGGTGACGCCGGCGGCCGGAAACTGAAGCATTCACGATGAGACGGAAGACGGAGGACAGCCCAGCTTGTCCTCCGTCAGCATCGCACCGACCGCGGGACCGAGTTTTCAACCCGCGATCTCCGCCCTATCTTTCCTCGCGCGAAAAGCATCGGCGCTCCGCGCGCGATGGCAACGAAAGGGACCAGAACCATGCGTCTCTTGCTGGCAAGTACGATCCTCGCCGCCCTCACCGCAACGGCACATGCCGAGATGAAGGTTAGCTTCGACTGGGGACCGACGAAGAAGTGCTTCGACCCCAATTCGCCGCCGTTCAAGGTGTCGGGCGTTCCAAGCGGCACGGCGACGCTCGACTTCCACATGACGGACAAGAACGCGCCGAACTTCAACCACGGCGGTGGCCAGGTTCCCTATAAGGGCGAGGCCTCTGTGCCCTACGGCGCCTTCAAATACAAAGGTCCCTGCCCGCCTTCCGGCACGCATACCTATGTTTTCACCGTGAAGGCGCTGGACGCGAAAGGCAAAGTTCTGGCGACAGCCAAGGCGCAACGCGATTTCGCGCATCAATCCTGAAAACGCGACGAGCCCCGCCGGAGGCGAGGCTCGCTTTCTTCACGCGGAGTGACGGGAACTTCAGGCCTGCGGCTGCTTGGTCTTGCGCAGGTAGGGCAGGATGCGGTCAAAAGCGCCGAAGCGCTTGACGGCGTCTTCGTCCGACACCGCTGCTGTGATGATGACGTCCTCGCCCTGCTTCCAGTTCGCCGGTGTTGCCACCTGGTGCTTGGCGGTGAGCTGTATGGAATCGAGCGCGCGCAGGATCTCGTCGAAGTTGCGGCCCGTGGTCATCGGATAGGTCAGCACGAGCTTGATCCGCTTGTCGGGTCCGATGATGAAGACAGAGCGCACGGTCGCATTGTCGGCCGGGGTACGCCCTTCGGAGGTATCGCCTGCCGCGGCCGGCAGCATGTCATAGAGCTTGGCGACCTTGAGGTCGCGGTCACCGATCAGCGGATAGTCGACCACATAGCCGGTGGCGACGCGGATATCGTCCTTCCACTTGTCGTGGCTCTCGACTGGATCGACGGAGATGCCGATAATCTTGGCGTTGCGCTTAGTGAACTCGTCGGCGATGCCCGCCATGGCTCCGAGCTCGGTCGTGCAGACCGGGGTGAAGTTTTTCGGGTGCGAGAAGAGCACCGCATAACCATCGCCGATCCAATCATGGAAGTGGATCGTGCCCTTGGTCGTTTCGGCGGTGAAATCCGGTGCAATGTCATTGATGCGAAGGCCCATAGCGTCGCTCCCGTTTTGGTTATGGAAAAATAGACTTCGATCATACCGCAATCGGTGTCCGGGCCGAAGCGCTTATGTCGCGATCCCTTTCCCAAATTGGACGTAGGCAGGCGAAAAACACCTCCTTCCGCGAGCTGGGCTGGAAGGTGATTTCAGCTTGCATGTTTCATCCATATGTGAAAACTGTATTCATAAAAGAAGATATGGGGAGGCTGACCGGTCGCACGACGATCTGGCAGCACATTTTCGAAACGGAAGCATCGATGACGGATTTCGCGCCCACGGTGGGCATTTCTTCCACGCGGCCGCACAACATGCCGGCCGACCATGCCGAGATACCGGTGTGGAATTCGGAGAACTGGTTCTATGAGGACTGGCCCGTCGGCCAGAAGATCCGCTCGCTACGCCGGACCATGTCGGAGGGGGACAGCCACCTCTTCAACACGCTGGTGCTGGACATCCACCCTTACGTGCAGGACCAGATGTTCGCCGAAACCGAGGGCATGTTCGGCAAGCGGCTGATCGCCGGCGCCTTCGTGTTCTCCGCCGGCTTGGGGCTTGTCGCCACCAACTGCGTCAACGCCTTTTCCTATGGATACGACAAGCTGCGCTTCATCAAGCCGGTGTTCATCGGCGACACCATCTACGCCATCCGCACCAACCTCGACAAACGCCCACGCTATAAGGAGCTGGGCCTGATCCGCGCCAGCTATGAGGTATTCAAGGGCGAAGGCGAACTGGTGCTCTACTGCGAGCACCTGCAGACCGTGAAATATCGCAACCCGGCCGATTTCGCCGGCAAGACTGAGAAATAGCCCAAGATGAGCACAGACACCGACCTGCCGCTGACGGGCCTCGTGGTGGTGGACATGAGCCAGTTCCTGTCCGGGCCCTATTGCTCGCTCAGGCTGATGGATCTCGGCGCGCGCGTCATCAAGATCGAGCGGCCGGATGGCGGCGACCTGTCGCGAAGGCTTTATCTCAGCGACACCGAGATCGGCGGCGATTCCACCATCTTTCATGCGATCAACCGCGCCAAGGAAAGCCTGGCCATCGACTTGAAGAATGAGGACGATCTCGCCGCGCTGTGCACGCTGCTGGCCAAGGCCGACGTGCTGATCCAGAATTTCCGCCCCGGCGTGATCGAGCGGCTCGGCCTCGACTACGAGGCGGTGCGCAAGATCAACCCGCGACTGGTCTATGCCTCGATCAGCGGCTACGGCGAGGAAGGCCCCTGGCTGAAGCGGCCGGGGCAGGACCTGCTGGCGCAGTCGCGCTCGGGCGTGATGTGGCTGAACGGCGACGAGGAACAAGGCCCAGTGCCTTTCGGCCTCGCCATCGGCGACATGTTGGCCGGCGCTGCGGCGGCACAAGGCATTCTGGCCGCCTTGGTGCGGCGCAGCGTTACCGGCCAGGGCAGCCATGTGGAGACGAGCCTGCTCGAAGCGCTGGTGGACCTGCAATTCGAGGTGCTGACCACACATTTGAACGACGGCCGGCGCCTGCCCCGGCGCTCCAGATTCCGCAGCGCGCATGCCTATCTCGCGGCGCCCTACGGCGTCTATCCCGCTAGGGACGGCTACCTCGCCATCGCCATGACGCCGATCCCCAAGCTGGCGGACCTGCTCGGCCTCGAAGAGCTTGCGCAATACCGCGACGATCCCGCCAGCTGGTTCACGGCCCGCGACGAGATCAAGGCAATCATCGCAAAACGTATCGCCACCGGAACGATCGAGGAATGGCTGGCCATTCTGGAGCCGGCTGACATCTGGTGTGCCAAGGTGATGGACTGGAACGAACTACTGGACAGCGAAGGTTTCCAGATGCTCGACATGTTGCAGACCGTGACGCGCGAGGACAACGTGTCGATCACTACGACCCGCTCGCCGCTGCGCATTAACGGGCAGCGGCCCGTGGTAGCGCGCGCAGCACCCCGCATCGGCGAGCACAGTGCCGCCATCCGCGCGGAGTTCGGTCTGTGAGCCCGCCCGTGCGCCTCAAAGGCATGACCTGGAGCCACCCGCGCGGTTACGACCCGATGGTTGCCTGCTCCGCGATCTGGGAACAGCGCACCGGCGTTCGCATCGACTGGGACAAGCGTTCCCTGCAGGATTTCGAATCCTTCCCGGTCGAGGAACTGGCGCGTGCCTACGACCTCATCGTCATCGACCACCCGCATGTCGGCCAGATCACGGCCGAGGGATGCCTTGCGCCGCTCGATATTCCGGGACGCGAGGCGGAGCGCTCGGAACTGGCCGGGGCAAGCGTCGGCCAATCCTATCCGAGCTACAACTGGGAAGGCCGACAGTGTGCGTTTCCAATCGATGCGGCGACGCAGGTTCAGGCCTGGCGGCCCGATGCGCTCGACGCGCCGCCGACAAAGTGGAGCGATATGCTGGATCTAGCGCGCGACGGTCGCGTCGCGCTGGCGTTGCGGCCCCCGCATTCGCTGATGTCCTTCTATACGCTCGCCGGCAATCTCGGTCATGCTTGCGCGGTCGAAGGCGACATGCTCATCGCGCCCGAAGCCGGCGCGACCGTGTTCGAGATGCTCCGTGAAATCGCCGATCTGCTCGACCCCGCTTCACGGGAAATGGATCCCATCGCGGTGTCGGAAAGGATGGCGGAAGCCGGATCAAAAATCGTCTGCTCGCCGCTGATCTACGGTTATGTCAGCTATTCGTTTCCCGGCTTCCGACCCAATCGCCTTGCCTTCGTCGACATTCCTGAGGCCGGCAAAAATGGGCCGGTCGGCTCGGCGCTCGGCGGCACCGGCATCGCCGTTTCGGCCTTTTCGCGGGCGCGCGAAGCAGCCATCAATTTCGCCTATTGGGTGGCTGGCAGCGAGGTACAGCGCGGACCTTACGCGGCGGCCGGCGGCCAGCCCGGCCATGCGCACGCCTGGGAAGACGATGGCGTCAACGCGGCGACCAGCGGCTTCTACAAGGCCACTCGCGCGACGCTGGAAGGCGCATGGGTGCGCCCGCGCCACAATGGCTATATGGCTTTCCAGCAGGCCGCATCCGACCGTCTCAACGAGGGCCTCGCCGGGCGCCAAGCGCCGCGTGCCGTGATCGAAGACATTAATCGGCTGTTCCGCGAGAGCTTTGCGGGCGTCAGCCGATAACCATGAAATCTGGAAACTGGTTTACACCAGTTTCCAGATCCGCCTCGCATTGCCGGAAAGCAGCTTTGCGCGCTCGTCGGCCGAGGCGCCGGCCAGCAGCGCATGGGTTGCGGCCACCCATTGGGACAGGCCGCCGCCGAGCGTGCAGACTGGCCAGTCGCTGCCCCAGACCACGCGATCCCAGCCAAAACTTTCGATGGTGTGCTCGACATAGGGGCGCAGCGTCTCGACCGTCCAGCCATCGGGATCGGCATAGGCAACCACGCCCGAAATCTTGACCATGATATTGTCGCGCCGGCCGATTTCCGCCATGTGCTCGCGCCAGGGATGCGCAGTCCCGCCCTTGATGTCGGGCACGCCGCAATGGTCGAGCACGAACTGGACGTCAGGCGCGAGATCGGCAAGCGCAATCGCCTTGGAAATCTGATGCGGCAGCACGCAGAGATCGAAGGTTAGCCCCGTGCCGGCAAGCCGCCGAATATTTTCGCGAAACAGCGTACCTTCCGACAACTCGTCGGGCAACACATGCAGAACGCGCCGGAACCCCTTCACGAAGGGGTTTTGCCTTTGGCGTTCGAGATAGGTGGCAAAGCCCGCCTCCTCCGGACGGCAGGCGGCGATGGCGCCCGCGATGATGTTGCCCGGTTGCTCAGCCAGCTCCTGCACATAGGCGGTTTCGGATTCCATCTCGGCGGGATCCACATCGACTTCCATGTGAAGCGTGGCCGAAATCCCGGACCGCTTGGCTTCGCGTGCATATTCCTCGTAGCGGAAGTCGCGGTTGAGGGTCGCCACCCCGGCAAGCCAGGGATAACGCAACGCCGAGAGGTCTATCAGGTGTAGATGAGTGTCGACGATCATGGGCGCTCCTCCTTCGCCTCCCCTCGCGGGCTCTCGCAAGGGAATCATATCTTCAAATACGAATCACTCCTGCGGGCGAACGTCCGATCCGGCGAGCAGCGACAGCTTGCCGGTGGTCGCGCGCAAAAGCTCGATGGTGCGCGTGATGTCCGGCGCGTGCGGGGTGTTGACGAGCGTGATGTAGGGCACGGTCAACGCCGCAATGGCCTTGCCGTCGGGCCCGATCACGGGCGCCGAAAGGTTGTAGACGCCCGCCGTCTGCATGCTGCTCATCATCTCGTAGCCGCGCTCGCGGATCAGGTCGAGCCGCTTGAAGAAGTCATCATTCAAGACCGGTTGCTCGGTGCTGCGGCTGCTCTCGGCAATCATCATCTTTCGCTCCTCCGGCGAGCGGAAGGCCAGCAGCACGTGACCGGAACCGGTATCGAACAAGCTGATATGCGAGCCGACGCGAATGGAAATGCCCCAGTAACCCGGCGCTTCCTGCTGCGCGATGACCACGGCAGCGCCCCGGTCGAACACCGCAAGCTGGTTGGCCTGGCAGGAGGTTTCGGCGAGTTCCCGCATCAGCGGCGTGGCATAGGACACCAGTCGCCGCACCGGCGCGTGCAACTGCGCCAGGCCGAACAGTTTCAAGGTCAGCGAATAGCGATCGCCGTCGATCTTGGTGACGTAGCCACGCCGCACCAGCCGGTCGAGCATCCGGTAGAATTCGTTCGGGCTGCGGTCGAGCTTCTTGGCGATCTCGGCCTGCGTCAGCCCACCATCCACCCCGGACAACAGCTCCAGAATGTCCAGCCCCTTGTCGAGCGCCGGCGCACGGTAGCGATCTGTCTCCTCGTCCTCCAAGGAAAAATCCTCCAGTGAATTACTCCTTGCATATACGCATAAAGCCAGAACGAAGGAAGAAGTTTCAACTTGACCTGCCCATGAATTTGCTTTTCTTATATGAATGAAGCGCTCACTTATGAGCGCTCATGCGGCGCTTGCGCGCCGTTTGGAGGGAGGAAGGATATGAACAGATTGCTTTCCGGCGTCTCGGCCGGAGTTCTATTGATCGCCGTCGGCTCGAGCGCCGCTCTCGCCGCGGACCTGCCCGGAAAGTTCGAAGGCGTCACCATCGACGCCAAGCTGATAGGCGGCCAGCAATATGAGGCACTTTACACCCGCATCGGCGAATGGGAGAAGCTGACCGGCGCAAAAGTGAACGTGCTGTCGAAGAAAAATCACTTCGAGCTCGACAAGGAAATCAAGTCGGACATCGCCTCGGGCAGCGTGACCTGGTGCGTGGGCTCCAACCACTCGTCCTTCGCGCCGCAATATCCCGGCATCTATACCGACCTGTCGAAGCTCCTGCCCAAGGAAGAGATCGACGCCTTCGTCCAGGCCAACATCAAGGCCTCCACGCTCGACGGCAAGCTGGTGATGCTGCCGCGCGCCCAGTTCGACGTTTCCGCGCTCTACTACCAGAAGAGCCTCTATCAGGACGAGGCCAAGAAGAAGGCCTACAAGGAGAAGTACGGCGAGGATCTGACACCGCCGGACACCTGGGACGAGGTGGCCAAGCAGGCCGAGTTCTTCGCCAATCCGCCAGACTTCTACGGCACCCAGTACGCCGGCAAGGAAGAAGCCATCAACGGCCGCTTCTACGAAATGCTGGTGGCCGAGGGCGGCGAATATCTCGACAAGGACGGCAAGCCCGCCTTCAACTCCGAAGCCGGCGTCCGCGCGCTCGACTGGTTCGTCAACCTCTACAAGGCCAAGGCCGTTCCGGCCGGCACCACCAACTATCTCTGGGACGATCTCGGCCAGGGCTTTGCCTCGGGCACCGTGGCGCTCAACCTTGACTGGCCGGGCTGGGCTTCCTTCTTCAACGATCCGAAGTCGTCCAAGGTGGCTGGCAATGTCGGCGTGAAGGTGCAGCCGAAGGGTTCTTCGGGCACGCGCACCGGCTGGTCAGGTCACCACGGCTTCTCGGTCACCGAGAACTGCGCCAACAAGGAAGCTGCCGCTTCGCTGGTGTGGTGGCTGACTAACGAGGACAGCCAGAAGCTGGAAGCTGCGAATGGTCCGCTGCCCACCCGCACCGCCGTTTGGGAATGGGACATCGAGCAGGCCAAGGCCGATCCGTACAAGACCGAGGTCCTGCAGGCCTTCCAGGAAGCAGCGCAGCACGCCTTCCCGGTGCCGCAGACCGCCGAGTGGATCGAGATCTCGAACGCCGTCTATCCCGAGCTTCAGGCCGCCATCCTCGGCGACAAGACCTCCAAGCAGGCGCTTGACGATGCTGCCGCGAAGGCGACTGGCATCCTTCAGGAAGCCGGCAAGCTTTAAGGCATAAGCCAGCAGCCAGTGGCTGCTGATGCCCAAAACCTTCTCCCCGCTCCGGCGGGGAGAACAGACGGGGCGTTTGCACCCGCCCCCTTCAAAAGTCGCATGGAAAGACGGAAGGTCGCCCGATGAGCGCCACCGCCAGAGAAGAAATTCTGGAACAGAGATCGATAAGGCTCCCGCGCCTGCCCGCGCCGGTGCTTCTGCTCATGCCGGCGATCGTCGTGCTGGCGGCGGTGGTAATCGTGCCGCTTTGCCTTTCGCTCTATTCGAGCTTCACGCCATTCCGCCTGACCAAGCCGGAGACCTTCTTCGTCTTCATCGGCTTGCGCAACTACGCCAATCTTTTGGCCGACTGGGATTTCTGGGCCGCTTTCGGCCGCACCGTGCTTCTGCTGACAGTCGCGCTCAACCTCGAAATGTTGCTTGGCCTGGGCCTTGCGCTGATGGTGGAAAAGGCGACGCGCGGTCAGCGCATCCTGCGCACGCTTTTGATGTTTCCGATGATGTTCTCGCCGATCCTCGTCGGTTTCCAGTTCAAGTTCATGTTCAACGACAATATCGGCCTGGTGAACAATGCTCTGCAGGCGCTCGGCATCACCGGGACTGCCATTCCTTGGCTGATCGAAGGGCACCTTGCCTTCATCGCCATCCTCGTCGCCGAGATCTGGTCGGCCACTGCGGTCTTTGCCATCCTCATCCTGGCTGGCCTGCTCGCCATGCCCAAGGAGCCGCTGGAGGCCGCGCGCGTCGACGGCTGCACGCCATGGCAGACCTTCCGCTATGTAACCTGGCCCTTCATAATGCCCTTCGCCTATATCGCCATGACGATCCGCTCGCTCGACGTCGCGCGCGCCTATGACATCGTCAAGATCATGACCGATGGCGGCCCGGCCAAGCGCACCGAACTGTTGTGGACGCTGATCTCGCGCACCGCCTATTCGGACGCAAAGATGGGTCTGGCCAATGCGATGGCCTATGTGTCGATCCTGCTGTCGATCCTCTTCACCGTCTATTTCTTCCGCAAGCTCGCCGCGGCGCGCACTCAGATCGGTGCGGAGTGGTAAGCATGCGAGACGAAAACGCCTCCCATCGCCTGAAGCGCCGCCTGCTCAAGCTCGCCCACGCGGCTGGCCTGTTCGCGGCCATGACGATCATCTGCATGCCGGGCCTCTGGATAGTGCTGTCGTCGCTACGCCCGACGGTCGAGATCATGGCGAAGCCACCGGCGTGGATACCGCAGGAACTGTCCTTGGACGCCTATGTCGCGATGTTCAGCGGCGTCGGCAAAGGCGGCATCCCGGTGCTGGAATATTTCCGCAATTCGCTCATCATCTCCGTCACCTCCACGGTGGTCGCGATTGCTGTCGGCATGGCCGGCGGTTACGCCTTCGCGCGCTATCGCTTTCGCGGCAAGTCGGGCCTGTTCCTTGGCTTAATGCTGACGCGCACCGTGCCCGGGATTGCCCTGTCGCTGCCGCTTTTCTTCGTCTACGCACGGCTCGGCATCATCGACACCCATTTCGGGCTGATCATGGCCTATGTGGCACTCAACGTGCCCTTCACCATCTGGCTGATCGACGGCTTCTTCCGGCAGGTGCCAAAGGATCTTGCTGAAGCCGCACAGATCGACGGCTGCACGCGCTGGCAGGCCTTCTGGCAGGTGGAGTTTCCGCTCGCCGGCCCCGGCATCGCATCGGCCGGCATCTTCGCCTTCCTGACCTCGTGGAACGAATTCGCGCTCGCCTCGCAGCTCACCCGCTCGGTGAACTCGAAGACGCTGCCGGTCGGCCTGCTCGATTACACGGCCGAGTTCACCATCGACTGGCGCGGCATGTGCGCGCTGGCCGTAGTGATGATCATCCCGGCCCTCACCCTCACCTTCATAGTGCAAAAACACCTCGTTTCCGGCCTCACCTCGGGCGCGGTGAAAGGCTGACAATGGCAACCGTATCCCTGAAAAAGCTGGTCAAGCGCTACGACAATCTGGAGATCGTGCATGGCATCGATCTCGACGTGGCCGACCGCGAGTTCATTGCGCTGGTCGGGCCGTCCGGCTGCGGCAAGTCGACGACGCTGCGCATGATCGCGGGCCTGGAGGACATTTCAGACGGCGCCATCGAGATCGGCGGCCGCACGGTGAACGACCTGCCGCCCCGCGCGCGCAACATCTCCATGGTGTTCCAGTCCTACGCGCTTTATCCGCATATGACGGTGCGCGAGAACATGGGCTTTTCGCTCAAGATCGCCAACGAACCCAAGGCCGAGATCGAGCGGCGCGTCAACGAGGCGGCCGCCATCCTCGACCTGAATCATCTTCTCGAACGGCGCCCCTCGCAGCTTTCCGGCGGCCAGCGCCAGCGCGTCGCCATGGGCCGCGCCATCGTGCGCCAACCCGACGTATTCCTGTTCGACGAACCGTTGTCGAACCTCGACGCCAAGCTGCGCACCCAGATGCGCACCGAAATCAAGAAGCTGCATGCCAAGGTGCAGTCGACCGTCATCTACGTCACCCACGACCAGGTCGAGGCGATGACGCTGGCCGACCGCATCGTCATCATGCGAGACGGCCATATCGAGCAGGTGGGCACGCCGGACGAGGTGTTCCGCCGCCCGGCCACCCGTTTCGTGGCCGGTTTCATCGGCTCGCCGCCGATGAACCTGCAGGAGGCAACCGTAGATGACGGCAAGCTACGCTTCGCAAACGGATCGAGCCTGCCGCTGCCCCGGCAGTTCCAGCCCAATGTCGCCGCCGGCCAGAAGGTGGTGTTTGGCCTGAGGCCCGACGATCTCTACCCGACCGGCCACGGTATCAATTCCGGCGACGACGCCGATGTGCACGGCGCCGAGCTTCCCGTCTCGATCACCGAGCCGCTCGGCAACGAAACGCTGGTGTTCGCCGAATTCGACGGCCACGACTGGGTGTCGCGCATGCTGAACCCCAAGCCGCTGAAGACCGGGGATCGCATCGGCATGAGCTTCGATCTCAGCCAGGCTCATCTCTTCTCGGCTGAAACCGGCCGCACGCTCAGGGGCTGATCATGGCGAAGATCGAGAAAGTCGAACTGCGGATGGTCGACCTGGTGCCCAAGGTCAAGCGCACCGACGCCATCCAGAGCTTTGTCAGCCAGGAAACGCCCATCGTCACCATCACCGACGCCGACGGCGCGGTCGGCACCGGCTACAGCTACACCATCGGCACCGGCGGCTCGTCGGTCATGCGGCTACTTGCCGATCATCTGGCGCCGCGCATCGTCGGCCGCGACGCCGACTGCATCGAGGCGATCTGGCACGAACTGGAATTCGCCACCCACGCCACCACCATCGGCGCCATCACCTCGATTGCACTGGCCGCCATCGACACCGCGCTCTGGGATTTGCGCGCCAAGAAACAAGACCTGCCGCTCTGGAAACTCGCCGGCGGCGCCAAGGACCGCTGCCCGCTCTACACCACCGAAGGCGGCTGGCTGCACATCGAGACCGAGGCGCTGGTGGAAGACGCGCTTGCCGCCAAGGCCAAGGGCTTTCGTGGCTCCAAGGTCAAGATCGGCCGCCCGCACGGCTCGGAGGATCTGGCCCGGCTGTCGGCGGTCCGCAAGGCGGTGGGCGACGGCTACGAGATCATGACCGACGCCAATCAGGGATTTGTCATCGACGAGGCAATCCGGCGCGCCGCGCGTCTCGCCGAACTCGACCTCGCTTGGATCGAGGAGCCCCTGCCGGCCGACGACATCGACGGTCATGTTCGCCTCAATAGGTCGACTTCGACGCCGATTGCCATTGGCGAGTCGCTCTATTCGATCCGGCATTTCCGCGAATACATGCAGAAGGGTGCCTGCTCCATCGTGCAGGTGGATGTCGGCCGCATCGGCGGCATCACGCCCTGGCTCAAGGTAGCGCATGCGGCCGAAGCCTTCGACATCCCCGTCTGCCCGCATTTCCTGATGGAGCTGCATGTCAGCCTCGCCTGCGCGGTGCCGAACGGCAAATACGTCGAATACATTCCCCAGCTCGACGAACTGACCGCCAGCCGCATGCGCATCGAGGACGGTTATGCCCACGCGCCGGGCGAGCCGGGCATCGGCATCGACTGGGACTGGGACGCCGTGCGCGGCATGAGCATTCCCGAATTCACGCGTGAGATCGGGAGGGCCTGATGCAGCGAATGGGTATGATGATCGGGCTGAAGCCCGAAAAGGTCGCCGAATACAAGCGCCTGCACGCCGCCGTCTGGCCCGACGTGCTGGCGATGATCTCGGCCTGCGACATCCGCAACTACTCGATCTTCCTCAAGGAGCCGGAGAACTTGCTGTTCGGCTATTGGGAATACTATGGAACCGATTTCTCGGCCGACGCGGCCAAGATGGCCGCGGACCCCACGACGCAGGAGTGGTGGGCGGTGTGCATGCCCTGCCAATCGCCGCTCGAGACGCGCAAGGAAGGCGAATGGTGGTCGATGATGGAGGAGGTGTTTCACCATGACTGAACTGTTCGACCCCACCTCCCTCGCCCAATCCTGGCCGCTGCCTGAAAACCCGCGCCCGATCGTGACCTTTGGCGCCGGCTCCATCGTCGGCGATGCGCACTATCCAGCCTATCGCAAGGGCGGTTTTCCGATTGCCGGCCTCTTCGACCCCGACCGCGAGAAGGCTGAAAAGCTGGCTTCAGCCTGGGGCGTCACGGCCTATTCCTCGCTTGCCGAGGCAGCCGCAGTCGAGAACGCCATCTTCGATCTTGCGACGCCGCCCAGCCGTCATGTGGAAGTGCTCGAGGCCCTGCCGGATGGAGCGGTCGCGCTGATCCAGAAGCCGATGGGCGCCGACCTGGCGCAGGCGACAGAAATCCTTGAAATTTGCCGGCGCAAGAAGCTCACAGCCGCCGTCAACTTCCAGCTGCGCTTTGCGCCCATGATGCTTGCCTTGAAGGATGCCATCGCACAAGGCTGGCTCGGCGAGGTGATCGACTTCGACGCTTGGCTGGCGCTCGACACGCCGTGGCAGCTCTGGCCCTTCCTCAAGGGCCAGCCGCGCATCGAGATTGCCATGCACTCGATCCACTATCTGGACCTCATCCGCCAGCTGCTCGGCGATCCGCAAGGGGTTCATGCCAGGACGCTCGGACACCCCGCGCATGATGTCGCGCAAACGCGCACCAGCGCCATTCTCGACTATGGCGACCGGGTACGCTGCGCGCTGTCGATCAACCACGATCACAAGTTCGGCCGGCCACACCAGGCCTGCGAGTTCCGCATCTGCGGCACCGAGGGCGCGGCCTATCTTCAACTCGGCGTCAATCTCGACTATCCGCGCGGCGAGCCGGACATTCTGGAGATCTATCCCAAGGGCGGCGACGGCTGGGTGTCGGTGCCGCTGAAGGGTGCCTGGTTCCCGGATGCCTTCGTCGGCCGCATGGCCAATCTGCAGCGCTTCGCCTCCGGCGAGGATGCCGATCTCGTAGGCTCGGTCGAGGACGCCTGGAACACGATGGCGCTGGTGGAAGCCGCCTATCGCTCCAGCGCAAGCCCGGCGACGCCCATCGAGAAGCGGGCCTGACATGGAACAGACGATCTATTTCGAGGACTACGAGATCGGCCAGTCTCGGCTGACCACCGGCCGCACGATCACCGAGACCGATTTCATCGTCCATGCCGGGCACACAGGCGATTTCTTCCCGCACCACATGGATGCGGAGTTCATGAAGTCGACGCCCTTCGGCCAACGCATCGCCCATGGCACGCTGGTGTTCTCCATCGGCATCGGGTTGACTGCGACGGTGATCAACCCGGTCGCCTTCTCCTACGGCTATGACCGGCTGCGCTTCGTGCGCCCGGTATTCATCGGCGACACGATCCGCACCCGCACCACGATCGTTAGAAAGGAAGACGACCCCAAGCGCGTCGATGCCGGCCGCGTCTTCGAGCGCTGCGAGGTCATCAACCAGCGCGAGGAGGTCGTGCTGGCAGCCGAACACATCTACATTGTCGAGCGCCGCAAGGCAGCTTGAGCGAACAACCGATCAGGGAACGAAGGCTATGACACATCTTGAGGGTAAGACGGTGCTGGTGACGGCCGCGGCGCAAGGGATCGGGCGGGCCACCGCCCTTGCCTTCGCGCGCGCCGGCGCCGAGGTGGTCGCCACCGACATCAATGAGAGCCTGCTGGAACAACTCACCAGCGAGCCGCGCATCACCGCCCGCAGGCTGGACGTGCTGAACGATGCGGAGGTCGAGCAGCTGGTCTCCGAGATCAACAAGATCGACGTGCTCTTCAACTGCGCCGGCTTCGTCCACTCCGGCACGATCCTCGAGGTGAAGGACGAGGAACTCGACTTCGCCTTCGATCTCAACGTACGCTCCATGGTGCGGACCATCCGCGCCGTGCTGCCGGGCATGATCGCGCGCGGCGGCGGCGCCATCATCAACATGTCTTCGGTCGCTTCCAGCGTGAAGGGCGTGCCGAACCGCTTTGCCTACACGACCACCAAGGCCGCCGTGGTCGGCCTCACCAAGGCTGTCGCTGCCGACTACATCGGCAAGGGCATCCGCTGCAACGCCATCTGTCCCGGCACGGTGGAGAGCCCGTCGCTGGAAGACCGCATGCGCGCAGGCGGCGACTATGAGGCCTCGCGCGCCGCTTTCATCGCCCGCCAGCCGATGGGCCGGCTGGGCACACCGGAGGAGATCGCCGATCTTGCGGTCTATCTCGCCGGCGCCACCTATACGACCGGCCAAGCCTACGCGATTGACGGCGGCTGGGCGATGTGATGACGGACCCCTTGCAAAAGCACGGTCCATTTTTGAAGGAGATTTGACGTGAAGCTATTGCGCTATGGCGAGGTCGGCCGCGAGCGGCCTGGCCTGATCGACGCAGATGGCAACATCCGCGACCTGTCGCAAAACATCGCCGACCTGTCGGACGAAACGCTGGACCCGGCGGCACTCGAGCGGCTGTCGCATGTCGACCCGTCGACGCTGCCGCTGGTGCACGGAAATCCGCGCCTCGGCCCCTGCGTTGCTGGCACCGGCAAGTTCATCTGCATCGGCCTCAACTATTCCGACCACGCCGCAGAGACCGGTGCCACCGTGCCGCCCGAACCGATCATCTTCATGAAGGCGACTTCGGCCATCGTCGGCCCGGATGACGACCTACTGATCCCGCGCGGCTCGGAAAAGACCGACTGGGAGGTCGAGCTCGGCGTTGTCATCGGCCGCCATGCAAAATACGTCTCGGAAGACGAGGCGCTGGACTATGTCGCCGGCTACTGCACCATCAACGACGTCTCCGAACGCGCCTTCCAGACCGAGCGTTCGGGCCAGTGGACCAAAGGCAAGAGCTGCGACACTTTTGGTCCCATCGGCCCCTGGCTGGTGACCAAGGACGAGGTTGCTGATCCCCAGGACCTCGGCATGTGGCTGACGGTGAACGGCGAGAAGGTGCAGGACGGCTCGACCAAGACCATGGTCTACGGTGTCAAATATCTGGTTTCCTATCTCAGCCAGTTCATGAGCCTGCATCCGGGTGACATCATTTCCACCGGCACGCCTCCTGGCGTCGGCATGGGCATGAAGCCGCCGCGCTACCTGAAGGCCGGCGACGTCGTCGAACTCGGCATCGAAGGCCTCGGCAACCAGCGCCAGAACGTCAAGGCCGACGCGTAAGCGTCGGTCACCACCCCTCACTCGTGAGCAGACCGTGACCCGCATCACCGATCTTCGCGTATTCGACTTGCGCTTTCCAACCTCGCAGAGCCTCGACGGCTCGGATGCGATGAACCCGGACCCGGACTATTCCGCCGCCTATGTCGTTCTCGACACGGACAAGGATGGTCTGGCGGGTCATGGTCTGACCTTCACCATCGGCCGCGGTAACGAGGTCGTGTGCCTCGCCATCCAGGCGCTCAAGCATCTGGTGGTCGGGCTCGATCTCGACTGGGTCAAGGAAGACCCCGCCCGCTTCTGGCACCATGTGACCGGCGACAGCCAGCTGCGCTGGATCGGCCCTGACAAGGGCGCAATGCATCTGGCCGTCGGCGCGGTGGTGAATGCCGTCTGGGACCTCTGGGCCAAGGAAGCCGGCAAGCCCGTGTGGCGTCTGGTGGCCGACATGCCGGCCGAAGAAATCCTGAAGATCGTCGACTTCCGCTACCTGACCGACGTGCTGACGCCCGACGAGGCACTGGCGATCCTCAAGAAGGCTGAAGCCGGCAAGGCCGAGCGTATCGCCATTCTCGAGCGCGAAGGCTATCCCTGCTACACCACTTCGGCCGGCTGGCTCGGCTATGATGATGAGAAGCTTCGGCGCCTGTGCCGCGAGGCAGTCGATGCCGGCTTCAACCACATCAAGATGAAGGTCGGCCGCGACCTTGAGGACGACATTCGCCGGCTCACCATCGCACGCGAAGTGATCGGCCCCGATCGCATCCTGATGGTCGACGCCAACCAGGTCTGGGAGGTCGGCCAGGCGATCGAATGGATGGGCAAGCTTGCCTTCGCAAAACCTTTCTTCATCGAGGAACCTACCAGCCCCGACGACATCGCCGGCCATCGCAAGATCCGCGAGGCGATTGCGCCGGTGAAGGTGGCGACCGGCGAGATGTGCCAGAACCGCATCATCTTCAAGCAGCTCATCGCCGAAGGCGCCATCGACGTGGTGCAGATCGACTCCTGCCGCATGGGTGGGTTGAACGAGGTGCTGGCGGTGCTGCTGATCGCGGCCAAGTACAACATGCCCGTCTGGCCGCATGCCGGCGGCGTCGGTCTTTGTGAATATGTGCAGCACCTGTCGATGATCGACTACATCGCCGTCTCCGGAACCAAGGACGGCCGCGTGATCGAATATGTCGACCACCTGCACGAGCATTTCCTCGAGCCATGCGACATCCGCAATGCCGCTTACATGCCGCCGGCAGCGCCCGGTTTCTCCATCGAGATGAAGCCGGCCTCCATCGCTGCGCACGAGTTCAAGGGCTGACATGCGAAGCGACCGGCGCTGACTGCGCCGGCCGTTTTTCTTCAGGCCCTGCCGTATTTCGGCAGTCCCGCTCCGTCGATCAACTGCAGCAGCAGTTCGCGCAGGCGAATGGCGCCGCCGGACAGCGACGGGCGCTTGTCCATTCTTGCGACCTCGTCCGCCGCCGCTTTCGCGACATCCGCATTGCGTGGCAGCCAGAGCAGCCAGGCGATCAATATGTCTTCCGGCTGAGGCTGGGCATCGGCAGACGCTAGGCCCCAACGCATGTTCCGGCGTGGCGTGACGCCGGGCAATCTTTGCGATCCCATGCGTCAGGCCTCGATCTCGAGGGCCGAAAGCGGGCGCGAGCAGCAGGCCAGGACAAAGCCGTCGGCGATCTCGTGATCGAGAATGCCGCCATTGTGGTTCATCTCGACCTCGCCGGAGACCTTCTTGACCTTGCAGGTGCCGCACAGGCCGAATTCGCAGGCCGCCGGAATGCGCACGCCGGCCGCGCGAGCGGTCTGCAGCACGGTCTGACCCACCACGCATTCGGCATCGACTTCGGAAAGCGAGAAGCGGATCGGAGTCGCTTCGGCAACGGCATCCATGCCTTCCTCGCCGGCTGCGTCACCAGCGAAGGACACTGGCTCGGCCGGCGGCGCGCCAAAGCTCTCCTGATGGTAGTGCGCCATGTCGAAGCCTGCAGCTTCCAGCATCTGACGCACCGCGCGCATGAAGGGGTCGGGCCCGCAGCAGAAGATTTCGCGCTCGCGGAAATCCGGCGAGAGAAGCGGCAGGCGCACGGCGTCGATGCGACCCATATGGCCGAACCAGCTTTCGCGGCTCGACCGCTCCTCGACCAGGAAGCCGAGCGAAAGACCCGGCATCTGGTTGCCGAGCAGCTCGAGTTCCTTGCGGAAGATGATCTCTTCCGGCCGCCGAGCGCAGTTGACGAAGGCGACGTCCGTCTGCGGTGCAAAATCGTTCAGCCAGCGGGTCATCGACATCATCGGCGTGATGCCCGACCCCGCCGAGATGAACATGTATTTCGCCGCCGGATGGTTGTGCAGCGAGAAATCGCCGGCCGGGCCATATGCCTTGATGTGCATGCCCGGCCGCAAGTTTTCGAACATCCAGCGTGTGCCGATGCTGTCTGCCTGCGCCTTGACCGTGATCGCAATGGAGAACGGCCGCGAGGGGCTGGACGACAGCGTGTAGGTGCGCAGCACGGGCTCCGCTCCCACCGGCAGCTCCAGCGTGACGAACTGGCCTGGCTGGTACCGGAACCAGGTCTGGTTGTCGGAGCGGAAGGTGAAGCTCTTCACCTGCGGCGCCTCGTCCGTCACGCCGATGCATTCCAGCACCTGCAGCTTGTCGTTCCACGGCAGCATCTGGTCCAGATGCCGGTAGAGGCCGATAGCGGTCATGGCGTTCATCGCCTTTCTCCCGTTCAGGCGACGTTGCGCAGCGCGGGCTTTTCGCCCTCGACCAGGCGCGGCTCCATGAAGCCGCAATACCAGTCGACGAACTGGATCACGCCGCCTTCATGCACCTCGGAGTAAGGCCCGGGCTCGTAGGCCGGCGACTTGATGCCGAAGGCATTCTCCTCGACGATCCGGCGGTCCTGGTCGTTGGTCTCGGTCCAGACATGCGTGAGCTCGGCGAGATCGTAGTCGACGCCCTCCACGGCATCCTTGTGGACCAGCCATTTGGTGGTGACGGCCGTCTCGGTGGCGCTGATCGGCAGCACGCGGAAGGTAACCGCATGGTCGCCCAGAACGTGGTTCCAGGTGGTCGGGTAGTGGTAGAGCAGCAGCGAGCCGATACGATCGGTGGAGACCGTGTCGGACAGGTTGCGCTTTACCGCCCGCTTGCCGCTCATGGTGTAGCTGACGGCGTCGCGCAGCAGCGGCGCGCGCGTGGCGCGGTACTGGCCGGCCTGATCGATGCGGAATTTGCTCGGAAGGCCTGCTGCCTCGCACTTGGCCCAATGGGCCAGCATTTCCGGGTCGCGCTCGGCGCCGTTGACGCCGGTCACGGTCGGCGCTTCGGGGAAGGTCTTGCAGAGCTCGGGGTGGTTGCCGGCGCAGTGATAGCACTCGCGGTTGTTTTCCCACACCAGCTTCCAGTTGCCTTTCTCGACGATGGTGCTTTCGAATGCAACCTTTGCGTCGGTCAGCCGGTGCGGCAGGAAATAGGGCTCCATCATCGCGCGGAAGGGGGCGAAATCGGCCGGCTCGTCCGCCAGGCAGATGAAGATGTAGCCGCCCGCACTCTCGCAGGCCACAGGCTTGAGGCCGAACTGGCTGGCGTCGAAGTCGTCGCTCATCTGGCGCGCGAACAGCAGGCGCCCGTCGAGCTCATAGGTCCACTGGTGGTAGGGGCAGACGAGCTTTGCGGTCGTGCCCTTGTGGGCGGTGCAGACGCGGCTGCCGCGATGGCGGCAGGCATTGTGGAAGGCGCGGATGTCGCCCTTCTGGTCGCGCACGATGACGACCGGATAGTCGCCGATCTGGACGGTCATGTAGCTGCCTGTCTTGGGCAGCTCGCAATCATGGCCAATGAAGAGCCAGTCGCGATACCAGATCAGCTCAAGGTCGAGCTTGTAGTAGTCGGGGTCGATATAGAAGGGTTGCTCAAGGCTAAAACCCTCGCGGCGGCTGCGTATCCGCCTCAGCATGTCGGCACGGATGTCCATGTCCTGTCCTCGCATCGCACAAGGACTGAACTGGTGGTGATTTAGGGGGATGATTGCGCAGCCGGCCGCTTCGGGCCTCCTCCCACGCAAGAATCCGCCACTTGACCGCCCACCGCGATCAGTCGGGTTGAAACAACCTCAGGCTGGTTTCCGGGCTAAGGAGCTGGTTCTGCAGAACCGTCACGGACACCTTCCCGGGCTTTCGCCCAGTGGTCTCCCGCCGTGACATACTCCACCACCGTTGCGGGGGCAGCGCCGGATTCTCACCGGCTTCCCAATTCTCCGGCTTCGCTTTCACGACTCCGGCACCTGAAGTGTCCCGATCTAACCATCGAATGCTGACGGCGGGCCACACGATTGCGACATCGCCAAAGTGCAAAGGCGACAGCGACGAAATGGGCAGGCCATCTGAAAGAGAGGCGCTCAGCGCGAGAAAGCCACCGGCAGGCTCATAGTGTGCCTGTTGCGCGCGATTTCCTGCGGCGGCGCGGGAACCGGCGAGGAACGGTTGACCATCTTGATCGCGGCCTGGTCCAGGTCGTCGTTGCCCGACGAACGCGCGATCGTGGCTCTGAGGACGGTTCCGCCGGAATCGATCACGAAGGAAACGGTGAGTTCTCCGTTCCCTCCCGCAGATCGCGGCTTGTGGCGGTTAATCCAGGCGGAGACCCGAGACTTCCATCTCTCCTCCAGGCTGATCCTTTGCGCCGTCGAAACCTGGCTCTTGGGTGCCGGGGCGGCTTCGGGCGTCAGCCGCTTTTCCTTGGACTGCTCGGCGACCTTTTCTGCCTGCTTGGCTTTCGGCTTCTTGTTGACCGGCTCGGTCTTCGGCTTTTCGGCAACCTTCCTGGGCTGTTCAGGCTCGACCTCAGGGCGCGGCGCCGGAATCGGCACGGCTACCTCGGGGGTTACCGTCTCGAGGGTCTCCGGCTCCGTCATCTCGGCTTCCTCCGCCACCGGCTCGGCAACGGATTCGGTGCTCAAATTCTCTGTCACCGGCTCTTCGACGATAGGCTCGGTGCGCTCGAGCGGCGCCTCCTCCAATGTTTCCGAGGTTTCCTGCTGGATCGTCGTGCTTTCGACATCGTCGGCCAAGGTGGACGTGCCGTCCACGGCCGCAACGTCGTGCATGGCAACCTGCTCGGGAACCACTTCGCTTTCGATTTCGCTCGGCGCCACGAACGGTATTGGCGCGAGATTGACGACCATCGGCGCTGCCACCTCGGCTGCCGACTCATCCGGAACCTGCATGCTCTGGTAAACGCCAGCGGCAAGCGCGTGAATGGCGATAACCACCAGCCCCGCGGTCAGCCATCCCACCACCTCGCGGCGGGACGGCAACGAACTGTGAGCCTCGAAGCCCACATGATCGGCAGCCATGGTCATGGCTGCTCCTGGGGCACGGTCTCGATGCCCACCAGCGCGACCTTGAGATAGCCAGCGGCACGCAAAAGGTTCATCACCTCCATCAGGTCGCCATAGCCGACCATCCTGTCCGCGCGCAGGAAGATGCGCGCTTCCTTGTCGCCATCCGTCTGCCGGTCCAGCACGGCCGCAAAGCTCTGGCGCGGCACGGTCTCGTTGCCCAACGCCAGCGACAGGTCTTCCTTGAGGGTGAGATAGACAGGCTTGTCCGGCCGAGGAGCTGCCGCGGCGGTCGAAGCCGGCAGGTCGACATTGACGTCGACGGTGGCAAGGGGTGCCGCCACCATGAAAATGATGAGCAGAACCAGCATGACGTCGATGAACGGCGTCACATTGATTTCGTGGTTCTCTTCCAGCTCGTCGCCGGCGCTCTCGCGAATTCGGGAAGCCATTGTGCTCTCCCTTACTCGGCAGCCAGCGCCTTGGGCCGCACCAGGCGGAAGTCGAGGTCACGGCTGACGAGGCGCTCGACCCCCGCCGAGGCATCGGCCAGCAGTTGGCGGTAGCCGGTGATGGAGCGGGCAAAGACGTTGTAGACGACGACCGCCGGAATAGCCGCTACAAGGCCGATTGCCGTGGCCAAGAGCGCTTCCGCGATGCCCGGCGCGACGACGGCGAGATTGGTGGTCTGCGCCTCCGAGATGCCGATGAAGGCATTCATGATGCCCCAGACCGTGCCGAACAGGCCGACGAAGGGCGCGGTGGAGCCGATGGTGGCCAGAACGCCAGTGCCGCGCGACATGCGCCGGCCGGCCATGGCCTCGATGCGCGACAGCCGCGAGGCGACGCGCTCCTTCAGCCCCTCACCGCCGGCAAAGTCGAGTGCGGTCTGAGAAAGGCTGACCTCCTGCTGCGCCGCGCGCACGAGCAGCGCGCCGGCGCCGCCCCGACCTTCCAGAGCTCGTTCCGCATCGGCAAGGCTACGCGCCGAGATAATAGCCTTCAGTGCCGGGCGGGCTTTCAGGCGCGCGGCCGCAAGTTCGAGCGACTTGGCAAGCCAGACCGTCCAGGTGACAAGCGATGCAAAAGCCAGACCGATCATCACGGCCTTCACCACGATGTCGGCGCTCATGAACATGCCCCAGGGCGATAGGTTGTGAGGCAGGCTGGGGGCAATGGGGTAGTGACTGTTCGATTGGGGAGCCTGGCCCCCCTCGACCGGCACCGCAGCGGGCCTAGGCGCAGACGAATCGGAAATCGCCGGGGTCGGCGTGGCCGCAGCCGGCTGCCCCTGGGCTTCCACAGGCTGTGCGGTCAGCGCGGCCGGTCTCTCGACTGTCGCCGGCTGTGACGGCGTCTGCTCCTGCGCGCGGCTCATGATCGTGCCGGCAAACGAAATGGCCCCCACGAGCATGATGGCCAAAATCCGGTTCTTCAGCATGGCTGTCCCCTCGCTGCGCGGTCGAGATATTTCTGGAGCGAAATACTCATATTAAGCAAGCAATGCAAGATGCCATGCTGAAACCATCCGCTTGTCAACCAGTGTGGGCCGAAGCACCCTGTTGACAAGGCGCCGGCCCTTCGTACAAGCTACCCATCTCACCAGGGGTGTCCCGACAAGGGGCTGAGATACTGCTGGCTTTCGCAGCGCAGTGACCCGTTGAACCTGATCCAGTTCACACTGGCGTAGGGATGGTGCAAGGGCTTCGCGTCGCGTGGCGGCTCGTCCCGGATATTGCGGCGAAGCCGCCCTTTCCGGCACTTGCGAAGTCCGTATCCTCCTTCCGGCACGGAACTGGGTCTCCATTGCAACCCAGCAAGGGAGGTCCGTCCCAATGAATGCCTTGACCCCAACCGTTTCCGTGGGCGCTTTGCCCGCATCGCGCAAGGTCTACAAACGCGGAACGATCCATACCGATCTGCGTGTGCCCATGCGCGAAATCGCTCTTCACCCAAGCGCCGGCGAGCCGCCGGTTACCGTCTACGATCCCTCCGGCCCCTACACGGATGAAAACGCCAGAATCACCATCGAGGAAGGACTGCCGCGCATCCGCGAAGGCTGGATCATCGCGCGCGGTGATGTCGAAGCCTATGATGGTCGAATCGTCCGGCCCGAGGACAACGGTTTTGTCACGGGCGACCGGCTGACGCCTGAGTTTCCCGTCCGTCACCGCGCACTCAAAGCAAGAGACGGCAAGGCTGTTACCCAGCTTGCCTATGCGCGGGCCGGCATCGTCACCCCGGAGATGGAATTCATCGCCATACGCGAGAATCTCGGCCGGGAGGAGATGCGAAAGGCCGTGCGCAACGGCCAATCCTTCGGCGCGGCCATCCCCGACTACGTCACGCCCGAATTCGTGCGCGACGAGGTGGCGCGCGGCCGCGCCATCATCCCCGCCAACATCAACCACCCTGAAACCGAACCGATGATCATCGGCCGCAACTTCCTGGTGAAGATCAACGCCAATATCGGCAATTCGGCCGTCACTTCCTCCATGGCCGAGGAGGTGGAGAAGATGGTGTGGGCCATTCGCTGGGGCGGCGACACCGTGATGGACCTTTCGACCGGCCGCAACATCCACAACATCCGCGAGTGGATCATCCGCAATTCGCCCGTACCGATCGGCACCGTGCCGATCTATCAGGCGCTGGAAAAGGTCGGCGGCGTTGCCGAGGAACTCACCTGGGAAGTCTTTCGCGATACGCTGATCGAACAGGCCGAGCAGGGCGTCGACTATTTTACGATCCATGCCGGCGTGCGCCTTCCCTACATTCCGCTCACCGTGGACCGCGTCACCGGCATCGTTTCGCGCGGCGGTTCGATCATGGCCAAGTGGTGCCTGCACCACCACAAGGAGAGCTTCCTCTACGAGCATTTCGAGGAAATCTGCGACATCTGCCGCGCCTATGACGTGTCCTTCTCGCTTGGCGACGGCCTGCGTCCCGGCTCCATCGCCGACGCCAACGACGCGGCACAATTCGCCGAATTGGAGACACTTGGCGAGCTGACCAAAATCGCCTGGGCCAAGGACTGCCAGGTGATGATCGAGGGCCCCGGCCACATTCCCATGCATCTCATCAAGGAGAACGTGGACAAGCAACTTGCCGTTTGCGGTGAGGCGCCCTTCTACACGCTCGGGCCGCTCACCACCGACATCGCGCCCGGCTACGACCACATCACCTCCGGCATAGGCGCGGCCATGATCGGCTGGTTCGGCACAGCCATGCTCTGCTACGTCACGCCAAAGGAGCATCTCGGCCTGCCCGACCGAAACGACGTGAAGACCGGCGTCATCACCTACAAGATCGCCGCCCATGCTGCCGACCTCGCCAAAGGCCATCCGGCGGCGAAGGCCCGGGACGATGCGCTATCGCGCGCGCGCTTCGAGTTTCGCTGGGAGGACCAGTTCAACCTCTCGCTCGACCCGGATACGGCCCGAGCCTTCCACGACGAGACGCTGCCCAAGGAAGCGCACAAGGTTGCGCATTTCTGCTCCATGTGCGGGCCGAAATTCTGCTCGATGCGGATTTCGCAGGACATTCGCGACGCCGCGCGCGAGCACGGCATGGCCGAGATGGCGGAGAAATACCGCCATGGCGGCGACCTCTACATGCCGGTTGATACGGCAGAAACCGCGGAGAAGGAGGCGCCGGCGCCATGAAAGCGCTGGTGAAAGGGGCCGGCGTTGCCGGCCTGACGGCGGCCTATGAGCTTGCATTGCGCGGGGCGGCGGTCACCGTCGTCGAGCCGCGCAGCGACCCGACGCGGGCGGCCTCGTGGTTTGCCGGCGGCATGCTGGCGCCGGACTGCGAGCGTGAGAGTGCCGAGCCGATTGTCCAGGAACTTGGGCTCGGCGCCGCCGACTGGTGGGATGCCGCCTTGCCAGGCCATGTCGCCCGGGCAGGCACGCTGGTTGTTGCACCGGCACGGGATGCGGCCGAACTGGCGCGCTTTGCCGCACGCACGTCCGGTTTCCGGACACTGGGGGAAGCGGAAATCTCCGAGCTCGAGCCCGATCTTGCCGGTCGGTTCCGTCTGGCTCTGCACTTCGTACGCGAGGCGCATCTCGATCCGCGCGCGGCGCTCACCGCCTTGCGCGGCCGGTTGGAGGCGATGGGCGCTTCATTCGTCGGGGCAGAAGCCGGCCAGGTCAGCCGCTTCGACCTCACGGTCGATTGTACCGGCATGGCGAGAGCCGCATCGGACCCGGCGCTGCGCGGCGTGCGTGGCGAAATGCTGATCCTGCGCACGCCGGAGGTTACGCTATCCCGTCCGGTGCGGCTGCTGCATCCGCGCTTTCCACTCTATGTCGTTCCGCGTCCCGACCACTGTTTCATGGTCGGGGCGACGATGATCGAGAGCGAGTCGGCAAGACCCGTCACGGCCCGCTCCATGATGGAACTGCTCAACGCCGCCTACAGCGTGCATCCGGCTTTCGGCGAGGCCGAAATCGTGGAAACAGGCGTCGGTGTGCGGCCTGCCTATCCCGACAATCTGCCGCGCGTGACGCAGTCGGGCGCGACGATCAGCATCAACGGCCTTTACCGGCACGGCTTCCTGCTCGCGCCAGCGATGGCGCAGCGTGCCGCGCAATTGGCCTTCGGGAATTCCAGGACAAGGGAGCTCGCACATGAAGCTCACGGTTAACGGCAAGGCTCAGGACGTGGCAGCGACGACGCTCGCCGCGCTCCTTGCCGAGCTTGAATATGAGGGCCGCTGGCTGGCCACGGCTCATAATGGCGAGCTGGTGCGCGCCGCCGAGCGCGGCGAGTGTCGCCTTGCCGAAGGCGACCGCATAGAAATTTTGTCGCCGATGCAGGGAGGGTGATCCATGCTTTCGCTCTATGGAAGGCAGCTATCCTCCCGCCTCCTGCTCGGCACCGCGCAATATCCGTCTCCGGCGGTCCTGGCCGACGCGGTACGGGCATCGAAGACAGAGGTCGTGACAGTGTCGCTCCGGCGGGAAATGGCCGGCGGGCAGACGGGCGGCCAGTTCTGGTCATTGATCGAGCAGCTCGGCGTCGCCGTCCTGCCCAACACGGCCGGCTGCCATTCGGTCAAGGAAGCCGTCACCACGGCGCATATGGCGCGCGAGCTGCTTGACACCAACTGGATCAAGCTCGAGGTGATTGGCAATCACGACACGCTGCAGCCCGACGTGTTCGGGCTAGTGGAAGCGGCGCGCATTCTTTCGGGCGACGGCTTTGCGGTGTTTCCCTACACGACCGACGATCTGGTGGTGGCCGAGCGTCTGCTTGAGGCCGGCTGCCAGGTGCTGATGCCCTGGTGTGCGCCCATCGGATCGGCCAAGGGGCCCCTCAACATCGACGCGCTGCGCACATTGCGCGGCCATTTTGCGGATGTGCCGCTTGTCGTCGATGCCGGGCTCGGCCGCCCCTCACACGCCGCAGCCGTGATGGAGCTCGGCTTCGACGCCGTGCTTCTCAACACGGCGGTGGCGAAGGCAGGCGACCCCGTGGCCATGGCGAGCGCCTTCGGCAAGGCGGTGGAGGCCGGGCACGAAGCCTTTCTCGCCGGCATGCTTGAGCCGCGCGACATGGCCGTTCCCTCCACGCCGGTCATTGGCAAAGCGGTGTTTTCATGAAGCTCGACCCGTTCTATCTCATCGTCGACAGCGCCGCCTGGATCGGGCGGTTGGTGCCGCTCGGCGTCAGGCTGGTGCAACTGCGCATCAAGGAGATGGACGAGGCTGGTCTTCGATCCGAGATCCGCGCGGCCAAGGCCATATGCGCCGACAATGGCTGCCAGCTGATCGTCAACGACCATTGGCGGCTGGCGATCGAGGAGGAGTGCGACTTCATCCATCTCGGCCAGGAAGACCTTGCTGCCGCCGACCTTATGGCCATCAGGCGGGCCGGGCTGAAGCTGGGCCTCAGTACCCACGACCACGCGGAGTTGGACACCGCATTGGCCGCAGAACCGGACTATGTCGCGCTTGGGCCGGTCTATCCGACCATCCTGAAGAAGATGAAATGGGCACCGCAAGGGCTTGAGCGCATTGGCGAATGGAAGCGACGCGTCGCACCTTTGCCCCTCGTGGCGATCGGCGGGCTGAACCCCGACCGGCTCGACGGCGTCTTCTCGGCCGGCGCGGACTGCGCCGCCGTCGTCACCGACATCACGCTGAACCAAAACCCGGAAGCGCGCGCCCGCGAATGGCTCCGGCGGACTGAGCCATGGCGATGACGGCGCATGTGCTGATCGTAGCAGGGACGGACTCTTCTGGCGGCGCGGGGCTTTCGCGCGACGTCGAAACCGTCGCCACCTTTGGCCTGCGTAGCGCGATAGCCGTAACGGCGGTGACGGTGCAGACGCATACGAGCGTCGAGCGGATCGAGCCCATGCCGCCGGACCTCGTCGCCGAACAGATGCGCGCCGCACTTGCGTCAAGCCGCGTCGCGGCGATCAAGATTGGTATGCTCTCCGGCAATGCCACCATCGAGGCCGTGGCGGCAGTGCTGCGCGACCAAGACAAGCTGCCGGTGGTGCTAGATCCGGTGCTGGCCTCCTCTTCCGGACGGTCTCTCCTTGGCCCGGAAGCCATCGGGAGTCTGACACGCGAGCTGATGCCGCTCTGCGCGATTGCTACGCCTAATCTGATCGAGCTTGGCATTTTGACCGGCGAGGAAACGGCTCGGGACGAGGCGCAAGTGGAACATCAAGCCCGCCGCCTTCTCGAAACTGGATGCGCCGCCATTCTGGTCAAGGGCGGCCATGCAACTGGCCCCCAGTCAATCGACATGCTTGTAGTACGCCAAGGCCGAGAGCCCATGCACTTCGTCGCGCCGCGCCTGGACAAAAATATGCGCGGCACGGGCTGCATGCTGGCCAGCGCCATCGCGGCCGGACTTGCGCTTGGCAAACCGCTCGAAGACTGCGTCCACGAAGCAAAACGCCATGTCTTCGAGCAGATTGTCAGCCTTGGGAGGCGTCAGCCAGTCTGAGCGGCGACGAAAGCGGTGTAGGCCGCTTCGTCGATCTCGATCACGGTCGGCCGGTTGCGTTGCGTGGCAGCCTTCAGCTTAGCCGGCAAATCGCTCGGGTCTTCGAGCTTTTCGGCCTCGCAGCCGAAGCCGCGTGCGATGGTCAGGAAGTCCGGCGTGTAGATGTCGACACCGATCGGCTCGATGCCGCGCGCCTCCATATAGGCCTTGATCTCGCCATAGCCGTTGTTGTTCCACAGCAGGACGATCAGCGGCAGTTCAGCTTCGCGGGCCGAGCCGAGTTCGGGCAGCGTGAACTGGATGCCGCCATCGCCGGCAAGGCAGACGGTGGGGCGGCCGGAGCCGATCAGCGCACCTGCGGCTGCCGGCAGCGCATAGCCGAGCGTGCCGTAGCCGGTGGCCGAGCAGAACCAGGAGCGCGGCTTGTTGGCTGCGAAGTCGATGCAGCCGGCATAGACCGGCTGGGCCGAGTCGCCCGCAATCACCACGTCGGGCAGCGTGTCGCGCACGACCTCCATGAGGTGAGCGCCGGCACGCAGAACCGGATTGAGCTCGGCGCGCACGCCTTCGCGAGCGGTTTTGGCGCGCTCGGCGCCGTCGCCCGCCGCATGCGGCGAGACGGAAGTGGCCAGCGCCTCAAGCGCAAACTTCGTGTCCGAGATCAGCACCAGATCCGCCGGGCGACCGCGCATGGCCTGCTCGGGATCGATGTCGATGCGGATCAGCTTGCCGGTTATGCGCGCGCCGCCGGTCTCGTAGAAATCGAAGTCGGTGGGACCGAATTCCGTGCCCGCCGCGATCACCAGATCGGCTGCCTCGATGAGCGCCGTGGTGGGCCCCATCGCCGGGCTGCATGGCACGCCGAGCGGATGACCGGCCGGCAGCGTGCCGCGGCCGTTGACCGTCATGACCACCGGCGCGTCGAGCGCTTCGGCCAGCGCGCGCAGCGGTGCGCCAGCATCGGCCGCACCGCCGCCGGCGATGATGACCGGGCGCTTTGCCGCCGCACACATGGCAGCGGCCTCGGCAATCGCATGAGGATCGGGCGCCGGACGCGTCGGCGCGGGGCGCTTTTGCGCCGGCGGAAGATCGGCAGCGTCGAGGGTCAGAAGATCGATCGGCAGTTCGATATGCACTGGGCGCGGCCGCGCCGACGCGAACACGGCGAAGGCCCGCGCGATCACCTGCGGCAGCTCTTCCGCGCGCAGCACGGTGTGGCTGAAGGCGGTGAACTGGCGGCCGACCTGACGCTGGTCGGGTAGCTCGTGCAGGTGCCCCTCGCCCGAGCCCATGCGGCCCGGCGCATTGACGCTGGTGATAACCAGCATGGGCACCGAGTCGCCATAGGCCTGCGCCATGGCGGTGGCGATGTTGGTGAGGCCGGGACCGGAGATGATGAAGCAAACGCCCGGCTTGCCGGTGGTGCGGGCATAGCCGTCGGCCATGAAGCCTGCGCCCTGCTCGTGGCGCGGCGTGATGTGGCGGATGCCGCTGCCGGGCAGGCCGCGATACATTTCCACCGTGTGGACGCCCGGAATGCCGAACACCGTGTCGACGCCATAGGCGGCAAGCAGTTCGACCAGATAGGTTCCAACCGTCTTCATTCAGGCAGTTCCTTTCGCGGCAGGCGCAGCAGGTTCGGCGCAGCCGTCGAGCTGCGCCAGGATGGATTCAAAGGGTGGGCGCTCACCGAAGCCGATGAGCACGAGGATATTGTCCGCGTCGAGGCCTTCCAGCGCTTTTGCCAGTTGCTCGAAGGAAAGACGCGTGCCGACTAGATGCACGGCGAAGCAGCGGCCATCGTTCGCGCGCAAAAAACCCTTGGCGCGAAAGACCGCCGTGGGCAGGCCGGCAAGCACCTTCTGCAGGCGCTTCAGGTCGACTGTGCCTTCGCTTCGCCAGATCGCACTCACCGCCTGTTCGTGGACGGGCTCGGCGACGAACGATGAAGCAACCCTGCGCGGCGAAATCTCGCCGGCGAAGAGGATGTCGAAAGGCACAAGCGCATTCATGGTTTCGACGATGCGGGTGTCCGGAAAGGTCCAGCGCGCGCGCCATGCATCGAGCTGTTCGCGGCCGACCAGATCGGTCTTGTTGAGGATCAGAAGATCAGCCGAACCGATCTGCGCTTCCGCGAGACCGGGCGCAGCGGCAATCGCCTCGTCGAAGCCGGCGGCGTCGACCACCACGACGATGGCATCCGCGCGCAGGCGCGAGGCAAAGCGCGAATAGCGCACCGTGTCCATGATGCGGGCGGGATCGGCCACGCCGCTGGCCTCGATCACGATGTGGTCGATGTCGGCGCGGGCGGCCAGAAGCTCTTCCAGCTGCTCGACAAAGCCCTGATTGAGGCCGCAGCACACGCAACCATTGGACAGGCTGTAGAGGCCGCCCTCGATCGAAGTGATCAGCGCGGCGTCGATGTTGATCGCGCCGAAGTCATTTACCAGCACGGCGACCTTGAGCCCATGGTCGCCGCTCAGAATGTGGTTGACGAGCGTCGTCTTGCCCGCACCCAGAAAGCCGCCGATTACGGTGACCGGCATGGGCGCGGCGCCCTTCGTCACCATAGCTGGGGCGCCTCCCCGTGCCACACGGCATCGGAGTTCTCGTTCAGCCGGTCGTGCACGAGCTGACCCTGCATGAAGGTCAGGTCCACCTTGGTGGAGTGGATGTTGCCCTGCGGCTCGACCTCGAACAGGTTGCGGTCGAGCACGATGATGTCGGCCGACTTGCCGACCTCGAGCGAGCCCGCCTCGTGTTCGATGCCCATCGACCAGGCGCCGTTCTTGGTCATCACGTCAATGGCCTGCTTGAGCGAGATCGGCTCGCCGAACTGGCCCTCGCCCTCGCCCCACGGATTGGCGCGGGTGACCATGGTTTCCAGCGCGATCCACGGATCGAGCGGGCTGACCGGCCAGTCGGTGCCGATGACGGCGACGCCGCCGGCTTCCAGCACGCCCTTGATGTTGTAGGCGCGCGACAGGCGCTCCGGGCCGTAGCCCGAGCGGGCGCCGGACACGAATTTCGACGGATACCACGACACCGGCGAGAACTCGGCGGTGACATTGAGGTCGCGGAAGCGCTTGAGATTGCTGCCGTGCAGGATGGTCGAGTGCGCGCACTGGTGGCGCACGCCCAGCCCGCCCGGACGCCGGCGCGCTTCCTCGACCGCGTCGAGGAAGGTGTCGGAAGCCCCGTCGCCGGTGCAGTGGGCGATGACGCGGATGCCCTGACGGTCCATGTCCCAGATCATGTCGGCAAGATGCTCGGGCGTCAGGTTGAGCTTGCCGCTCCAGGTGGTGTTGCCGCCATCCCAGGGCGTCATCAGATAGGATGAGCGCGGTTCGACCGTGCCGTCGAAGTGGAATTTCACCGCATTGGCGTTGAGCCGAGCCGAGCGGTAGTAGTGGCGCTCGCCGGCCAGCAACTCCCAGCGACGGCGCACCGGGAAGATGTCGTCCTGCCAACTGATCGCGGCCTCGACGCGCAGCGTGAGCTCGCCCGTCTGATCCAGCGACTGCAGGGCGTCGAGCCTGCTTTCGCAGACATGGACATATTTCGTCGACACGACGCCGCGCGCGGACTGATAGTGCACGCCGTCGCGATAGGCGGCGCGCAGCACCGGCACCGGCGTCGGCGGCATCGCCGCATGGATCAGCGCATAGGCGCCGTCGATCAGCAGTCCCGTCGGCTCGCCGCTAACCGGGTCGCGCTCGAGATAGCCATTGGCCGGATCCGGCGTTTCATTGGTGATGCCGGCGCGGCGAAGCGCCTCGCTGTTGACCATCATGGTGCCCCACATGCGGTCGAGCAGCGCGACCGGACGGTCGGGCATCACCGTGTCCAGCCATTCCTTGCCAGGAACGAGACCGGCCTGACGGAAGGTGTAGCGGACGAAATACTGGCCGTAGATCCACTCGCGGTCCGGGTGCTTGGCCGCATAGGCCAGGATCGCATCGCGAACCTGGTCCGGCGTCGGATCGACGATGCCGATGTCGAGATCTTCGGCATAGCGCGGGGCCAGCGCAAGATCCGGATGGGTGTGCATGTCGTAGAGGCCAGGCATGGCGAAGCGCCCGCCGAGATCCATCACTTTCGTCTGCGCATCGATCAGGTGTTCGACATCCGCGCGCTCGCCGCGGGCGACGATGCGCCCGCGCGCCACTGCCAGCGCCTGACACCAGGGCAGGCCCGGATCGCCGGTATAGATGCGGCCGTTGACGAGCACGAGGTCCGCAAAGGCGCTGCGGGCCGAGTGGCTCGGGCGGTGGTCGTAGAGAACGCGCATTTCGGTAAGCTACCTATCAGAAAAGAACGTTGAGTGCCGGCTCAGTAGCCGGCGCTCGGGATCCACCATTCGCGGCCGCGTACGGTGGTGACATATTCGGGCCAACGCAAGCCGATCGGCGCTTCGTAGTCGGCAAGCGGCGGGATCCAGTTCGTGCCGCCGACGCCACCGCCGGTGCGCTCCTCGAACTCCTTGCGGGTAGCGGCGCGCAACTCGGCGTTCTGCATCAGTTCGAGCATCGAGTGGGCGATGGTCTTGGAAGCGCACACCACCATCGGGTCGATGGTCTCTGGAATGCCGCCCAGAGCGTTCATCACCCAGTCCGGATAGGCAAAGCCGGCCGGACCGGTCAGCATCGGACGGGCGATGTAGAGGCGCGCGGTGGGCGCGTGCCAGCACATGTCGGTGTAGTCGTCCGAGGTGTAGTTGATCTGCGACGGCGGCAGGTCCTGGCGCAGGATGCGCTCGGCCTCCTGCGGCGCGATCAGCTTCTCGCAATCAGGCAGGAAAGGCTCGGCCATCGGCTCGAGGCCGACATTGGCCTGGATCTCGCGGGCGATCTCCTTGGCGCGCTCTCCCCACTTCGGCGCGCCGACGGCGGCGAGCTTGCCATAGACCAGTTCGGCCATGGCATGGTTGGCAAGGCCGGGGCGCGACTTCGACACCCAGATCTTCTCCACGCGGCAATGCGCCAGCTTGGCGGCCGCTTCCGCGTTGCGGTCGAGGATCAGCGTCGCCTGCTCGGCCATCTCCACGGTCGGCACGCGGATGATGTACTGGATTTCGGCGAGTCGCGCCGGCAGGTTGTCGGCCGTCGCCTGACCGGCCGTCAGGATCGCCTCGCTGATCGACCAACCGCCCATATGCGGCAGCATCGAATCGCGCAGCGCCTTGGAGGCGTTGTACATGTAGAAAAGCGCGTCGTTGGCGCCCGGCGCGCGCACGGCGCTGTGCGCCTGCGGGATCGGCAGGCCGTCGGCACGCTTCAGCCACGTCTCCGGCTCGTCGCAGACAAAGCGATAGACCATCGCGTAAGCCGCGCCGCAATGCGTGTCCCAGTTCACCGTGTTGCACAGCGGCAGCATGTAGCAGGGGTGGAAGCTGATCATGGCGTCGAGGCCGTCATAATAGCCCTTGGCCGCGTGAATCGGCTTGGAGCCGCGCACCTTCTCGGCCGGCTCGCCGAAGAACTTCAGCGTTCCCGGAATGTTGTGCGCCTGCATTGCTGCCTTGGTGGCAAGCAGGCCGCCGAAGGCGCTCATGCCGAGCGCCGAATGCGGATCGGTGTGGCCGCCGGCATGTTCGTTGAGGCCCGCGCGCGGCTCCTTGACGGTGCTCGCCGCCTGGCAGTTGCCCGGCACGGCGTCGTATTCGGCATAGGAGCCGATGACCGGGCCGCCCTCGCCATTCGACCACTTGGCCGCGAAAGCGGTTGGCATGCCGCCCGAGCCTTCCTCGACCTCGAAGCCTTCGGCGCGAAGGCGCTCGACATACCAGGCTGCGGATTCGTATTCGCGCCAGGCCGTCTCGCCCTTATGCCAGATTTCGCTGGTCCACTTCGACAGGTCGGCTGCGTTTTCGTCGACCCAGTGCGTGGCGGTTTGCTCGACAATATTGGTCATCGGCTGCTCGTATTTGTCCCCGCGTGACTTGCACGCATTGCCGGCAAAGGGGCCGGCAAGATTGATCCTCCGGAGCCGGGCAAGCCTGGCTCATTGCAAATCCATGGTATGGGGTGAATGGGATTTTCAGAAAGTGATATATATTGTCTCCACTGTTGAGACTTTTTCATCTTTGGGAGGAAACATGACCTGGCCGGCCCGAAACCTGCCTTCCATGAGCGCCTTGCGGGCCTTCGACGCGGTCGCCCGCCACGGCAGCCTTTGGCAAGCAGCGCAGGAACTGCATCGCACCCCGAGCGCCATCAGCCACCAGTTGCGCTTCCTCGAGCGCGAGTTGGGGCTCGAACTCACCGAGCGCGACGGCAAGGGCATCGAGCTCACCCCATTTGGCCGCCGCTACGCGCAGGAGGTGCGCACGGCGCTGGGGCTTATCGCGCAGGCGGCCGAGATCGCCGACGATGTGCAGCTTCACGGCCGGCTGACGATCTCCTGCACGCCGGGCTTCGCCACCTTCTGGCTATGCAATCACCTCAGCGACTTCCGCAGCCTCTACCCGCTCGTGCGTATCAAGCTGATGACACCGCGCCGGCTGGACGATGTCAGCGACCCCGAATCGGATGTGTTCATCGCCTTCGGCGCCGGCAGCTGGCCAAACCATTGGTCGGAGCTTCTGGCGCAGGTTGAATTCACGCCGATCTGCAGCCCGGTTCTGCTCAACGCCAACAATATCCACACGCCTGAGGACCTAACGCGGCTCACGCTGCTGCACCTCAACGATTTTCACGACTGGTCGCTCTGGTTCGGCACCTATGGCCTGCCGATGCCAGACCCCGAAAACAGCATCGTCTTTTCCGACGTGTATCTTGCCCAGGCCGCCGCGATCGCCGGGCAGGGCATGGCCATGGGCGACGACATCGTCTGCGGCAAGGCGTTGACCGACGGCGACCTCGTGCGCCCCTTCGACAGCACCATCAAATCGCCGGAGTCCTATTTTCTGGTCTGCGAACGGCACAAGCTCGATCAGCCGATCGTAAGCGCCTTCTGCAACTGGTTGAAAACAAGCCTCGCGGAGAGCCGTCAGTTGCTTCGTTCACGCAATCATGAATCGTTTTCAGCTTAACTACGCAAATTATTCCATTGTGGTGAATTCGGTTTTCAACCTATCGTCCCGCAAAAATAGAAAAGGGGGAGTGGGTTTGGCCCCTCAACGACATCGCGCCTCTCAACTCAGTGCAATCGGCCTCGGCAAGTCCTTCGGTAATTTCGAAGCCTTGCGCAGCCTTGACCTGACTATCGCTGCAGGCGAATTCCTGACCCTGCTCGGCCCGTCCGGCTCGGGCAAGACGACCTTTCTGATGGCGCTCGCCGGCTTCCTGAAGCCGAGCCGCGGGCGCCTCGAAGAGGATGGCGTCGACATTACCGACCGCCCGGCCGACAAGCGCAATTTCGGCATGGTGTTTCAGGGCTACGCGCTGTTCCCTCACCTGTCGGTGACCGACAACGTCGCCTTCCCGCTAAAGGTGCGTAAGGTGCCCGCCGCCGAGATCAAGAAGCGCGTGGGCGACATGATCGAGCGTGTCGGCCTTTCGGCTCATGCCCACAAGAGGCCTGCGCAGCTTTCCGGCGGTCAGCAGCAGCGCGTGGCGCTGGCACGTGCGCTGGTGTTCGAGCCGGGCGTTCTCCTGCTCGACGAGCCGTTCTCCGCCCTCGACAAGAATCTGCGTGAGGGCCTTCAGGCCGAGATGAAGCGCGTACACCGTGAGACCGGCACCACCTTCGTCTTCGTCACGCACGATCAGAGCGAAGCGCTGGCGCTTTCGGATCGCATCGCAATCTTCAACCATGGCCAGCTGATGCAGGCGGCCGAGCCCCGCGCGATCTACACGCGGCCGGACAATCGCTTCGTCGCCGAGTTCCTCGGCCGTATCAATCTCCTCCCGCTCGAAGGCTGCAGCGCTATTGACGGGCGCGCCACCGGCCGCCTTGGCGAGGCGACGCTGTCGGCACCAACCGGTGCCGCTGCGCTTGCCGGTCGGCAGTCCCTGCTTGCGGTTCGTCCCGAGCATCTGCGCATTGGCGCAGCTGGCGCGGACGACAACAGCGTTGCCGGCGTGATTGCCGACAAGATCTTCAACGGCGCGGAAATGAGCCTGCAGGTTGCCCTAGCCACCGGCCAGCGCCTGTTGCTTTCCGTCCCGGATAATTCGGCTGCGGCCGCACTGGCTGTCGGCGCCGAAACCAAAGTGTGCTGGCCCGTCGAGAGCGGCTTCATCCTGCACGACGACCGCAACGCCTGAACCTTTTAATGGGAGTGAAAACCAAAATCATGTCCGATCATTTCAAGCGCGACTGCTTTGAAATCCTCACCCGCCGCGCGGCCGCCGGCGAGATCGACCGCCGCAGCTTCGTCAAGGCCGCTGCCCTCCTGCTGAGCGTGCCGGTGGCGATGCGCGCCAAGATGGCGTTCGCGGGCGACCAGCTCGTCATCGCCAACTGGGGCGGTGACGCCATCGAGGCCTTCCAGAAGGCCTTCGGCGAGCGCTTCACGCAGGAAACCGGCATTGCCGTGCGCATCGACGGCAGCGGCCCGACCGAAGGCGCCATCAAGGCGCAGATCACCTCCGGCAAAGTCATCTGGGACGTCGTCGACGCCGACGCCAATCTCGGCATCGCCTTCGGCAAGGAAGGCGTTCTGGAAGCGCTCGACTACAACGTCATCGACCGCGCCAAGATCCGCAAGGGCTATGACTACGAGTTCGGCACCGCGGGCTACTTCTTCTCCTATGTGCTAGCCTACGACTCCGCCAAGTTCTCGGACGAAGCGCCGAAGTCGCCGGCCGACTTCTGGAACGTCGACAAGTTCCCCGGCAAGCGCACCATGTACAAGTGGATGAACGGTATGCTGGAGGCCGCCCTGCTGGCCGACGGCGTGAAGCCGGAAGAGCTCTATCCGCTCAACATCGAACGCGCGCTCGCCAAGATCGAAGAGCTCAAGCCGCACATCATCTCTTTCTGGGGTTCGGGTGCTGAAAGCCAGCAGCTTCTGCTCGAGGGCGAGGCGACGATGGGCTATATCTGGAACACCCGCGCCATCCTGCTCGGCCGCGACACCAGCGACCAGATCAAGTGGGGCTACGAGGGCGGCTTCCTCAACTCGTCGACCTGGATCACACCGAAGGGCAACCCCGCCGGCCGCGACAATGCCATGCGCTTCATCGCATCCTCCCAGGACGCGCTGAGCCAGGTGGCTCTGTTCGACCTGCTCGGCAACGGCCCGGCCAACCCGCAGGCCGACGCACTGATCCCGGACGACAAGAAGGCGCTGAACTGCGTGTCGCCGGAAGCTGAGGCCAAGCAGGTCACGCTCAGCGCCGAGTGGTATGCCGACAACTATTCGTCCGCGCTGGAAAAGTTCCTGGCGCTGGTTTCCAAGTAAGCGGGAGCGGCGTAAGCCGCTCCTTCATCACCCGAGAGCGTCAGGAGAGCCTCGATCATGACACGATCCTGGATGCGTTATGCGATCCTGCTGGCTCCCCTGCCGCTCTTTCTGGTCGCCTCCTATGTGCTGCCCTTCTTCGTGGTGGCCAAGTGGAGCGTGACCGACCCCGAGCCCGGCTTGGGGCAGTATATCCGTATTTTCACCGACCCGACCGTGCAGGTGGTGCTCATCCGCACGCTGCGCATCTGCGTCATCGTCACGCTGGTGTCGGTGACGCTCGCCTATGCCATCGCCTACAACTGGGTATTCGGCCCGCCGAAGCGGCAGCGGCTGATCGAATATTGCGTGCTTATCCCGTTCTGGATCTCGGTTCTGATCCGCGCCTTCGGCTGGCTGATCCTGCTGCGCAACAACGGCATCATCAATGAGAGCCTGATGAGCGTTGGCGTCATCAAGGAGCCGCTTGCGCTGGTTCGCAATGAACTCGGCAGCATCATCGGCATGACGCATTTCCTCATTCCGTTCGCGGTCTTCCCGCTTGCCTCTGCGCTGCGCCAGGTCGATCCGCGCGTGCCGCAGGCGGCAAGCGGTTTGGGCGCCGGGCGCATGCGCATCTTCTGGACCGTGACGCTGCCCATGACCATGCCCGGCGTGCTTGGCGCCAGCATCATCGTCTTCGTCTTCGCGCTTGGCTTCTTCATCACCCCGGCGATCCTCTCGGGCGGCCGCAGCGTGATGGTGGCGGAGTTCATCTATCTGCAGCTCTTCCAGACCGTGAACTGGGGACTGGCCGCCGCAATCAGCGTGGTTCTTTTGGTCATCGTGGCCGCACTCGGGGCGCTGCTCCACAAGGTCGCGCGTCTCGACAAGCTCGTAGGGTGACATCAATGAGCGCCAACCCGAACAGCACCGACAAGCCCGGCCGCGTCAGCGCAGCTATCGTCTATCTCACGATCGCCTTCCTGCTGATGCCGCTCCTGGCCATCGTACCGGTATCCTTCACCGGCGCGCGCTATCTCTCGATGCCCAAGGGCAACTGGTCGCTGCGCCACTACGAGGCGTTGATTACCAACCCGGTCTGGTTCGACAGCATCAAGCTCAGCCTCGGCATTGCGCTGGCAAGCGCCGCCATCGCCACTATGTTCGCGGTGATGTTCGGGCTGGGGCTCTGGTATGTGCGCAACCGCTTCTCGACGATGCTGGCCGCGCTGGTGTTCCTGCCCATGGTGATGCCGCCGGTTGTGTCGGCAATCATCCTCTACTTCTTCGAGACCTCGCTGATCGACATCGCGCCCTGGATCGGCTTCGACAGCATCGGCGGCGTCATCCTGGCCCATGTCGTAGTGGCAACGCCCTTTGCACTGGTCACCTTCATGGTTTCACTCAGCCAGATCGACAGGCGCATCGACATGGCCGCGCGCGGCCTGGGCGCTTCACTGTGGCAGTCGATTTTCTGGATCATTCTGCCCAATGCCAGGTTCGGCATCATCTCGGCCGCCTTCTTCGCCTTCATCCTCTCCTGGGAAGAAATCTCGGTGACGCTGTTCATCACCAGCTTCAACGTCGTCACCCTGCCTCGCCAGATGTGGAACGGCATGCGCGACAACATCGATCCCGCGATCGCGGCGATCTCGGTGATCCTGATCTCGCTGACAGTCCTGGGCATCCTCGGCCGCGACTTGTGGCGCTGGCAGCGCGCGCGGGTGGCAAAGGCAGCCTGAGGCACCTCAAAGCCTAAAAAGTATCAAGGCCGTTCGCTGCAAGGCGAACGGCCTTTTCGTATGGGCAACTGCCGCGGATTCGGATGATTTATGCTCCGCCGTTCGCCGGCATACATTCCAGATGAAAATTCCTTCCAATTATTGCGTCACATTGGGCAGTTTCTTCCAATGTCTTCCAGAGATTGAAGAACGCTTGCCATGCTTGGCGTTCCCGGCGCGCCTATAAGTGCCATCGAACGCTTTTCCAAAACATCAGGAGCAGTCGATGCGCCTTTCCTTTTTCGCCGCAGCCTTGGGAGCTGCCCTGACCTTCGCCACCGGAGCCCAGGCCGAACGCCTGACCGACCAGCCGCTTGTCGACGCCGCCTGGCTGAAGGCCCATCTTGGCGACAAGAGCCTTGTGGTAATTGACATCCGCGACGCCGACAAGGAAGGCAACCCCTATGACAAGGGCCATGTGCCCGGCGCCGTCAACGCCCCCTACTCCACCGCCGGCTGGCGCGCGGAAGTGAACGGCGTGCCTGGCATGCTGCCGGCAGTCGACCAGATCAGCAAGACCATCGGCGCGCTGGGCATCAGCAACGACAGCCATGTTGTGATCGTGCCGAACGGCACCGATTCCTCCGAGTTCGGCGGCGCGACCCGCGTCTACTGGACCTTCAAGGTGCTCGGCCACGACGCCGTCTCGATCCTCGACGGCGGCGAACGCGGCTGGGAGGCCGCTGGCGGCGAGCTCTCGACTGAAGCCGCGAAGCCGGCGCCCGCCAGCTTTACCGGCGAGCTGCGGAAGGAGCTGCTGGCCACCACGGCCGATGTCGAGCAGGCACGCGCCGAAGGCACCAAGCTGGTCGACGGCCGCCCCGCCGCGCAGTTCAAGGGCGAGGCCAAGAGCCCGGTCGTGCGCATCGCCGGCACCATTCCCGGCGCCGTGAACCTGGAAAACAGCAAGCTCTACGATACCAACAAGGCTTCCTTCGCCTCCAAGGAAGAAGTCGCCAAGCTTTCCAATGCGGTAGGTCTCGGAAATGACGAGAAGAACATCGCCTTCTGCAACACAGGCCACTGGGCTTCGGTCGTGTGGTTCGGCCTGAGCGAGATCGAAGGCAACAAGAACACCAAGATGTATGACGGCTCGATGGCCGAATGGGCGGCCGATCCCGAGCGCCCCGTGCAGCCCGGCTCGTGAGCCTCGCCGCGCCAGTTCGAGATGACCGAGATGTCCGGGAGCGATCCTGGACATCTTATTTTGAACGGACTGCGCAATCCGCATCCGCAAATTCGTGCCCGACCAGACCATGACTGAAATCAACGCAGCACTGCGCGCGCCGGCCGCGCGCTTCAACCTCGACAAGGGGCCGGTCGTCGTGGCCGTCCTCGCCTTCGTGCTCGGAGCACTTGCCCTCGGCGAGGCGATCAGCCCTCGCCAGGCGCTTCTGTTCCTCATCGGCGGCCTGCTCGGCATGACGCTCTATCACGCCTCCTTCGGTTTCACCGGCGGCTGGCGGCGCTTCGTGGTGGAGCGGCGCGGCCGCGCAATCCGCGCGCAGATGCTGATGATTGCGGCGGCTTCCGTGGTGTTCATTCCTCTGCTGGCCGCAGGCAGCATCAACGGGCAGGCGCTTTCGGGCGCATTCGCGCCGGTCGGCATTTCGGTGCTGGTGGGCGCGGCGATGTTCGGGCTCGGCATGCAGCTCGGCGGCGGCTGTGGATCGGGCACGCTGTTCACCGTCGGCGGCGGCAGCGCACGCATGCTGGTCACGCTGATCTTCTTCATCGTCGGGGCAGTTATCGGCACGGCGCACCTGCCCTGGTGGCTGGCGCAGCCTTCCCTGCAGCAGATCAGCCTTGGCAGCGCACTTGGCGTGCCCGGCGGCGTAATAGTGACGCTGGCCGGCCTCGGTGCCGTCGCGGCGATCACCGTGCTCATCGAGCGCCGCACTCATGGCAGCCTTGAAGAGGTGAAACCCTCCTCGAAGCATGGGTTCGCGCGGCTGCTGCAAGGTCCGTGGCCGCTATTCGCAGCCGGCCTCGGCCTCGCCGCGCTCAACATCGCCACTCTGGTAACGGCGGGCCACCCCTGGTCGGTCACCTTCGGCTTCGGACTATGGGGAGCCAAGATGGCGCAGGCCGTCGGCTTTCCGGTCGAGACCTGGGCCTTCTGGAACTGGCCGGGACCGGCCAAGGCGCTCGGCTCCAGCGTGCTGGCCGACGTCACCTCGGTGATGAATTTCGGCATCATTTTGGGTGCCGCCCTTGCCGCCGGCCTTGCCGGAAAATTCGCGCCGAAGGTGCATGTGCCTTTCGCCTCGTTCCTGGCGGCGGCCATCGGCGGCGTACTAATGGGCTATGGCGCGCGGCTTTCCTTCGGCTGCAACGTCGGAGCGCTGTTTTCCGGCATCGCTTCGGGCAGCGTTCATGGCTGGCTCTGGTTCGCCTCGGCCTTCGCCGGAAGCCTCGGCGGCGTCGCGCTGCGTCCCCTGTTTGGCCTCGACGGATTCAACAAGAAATGAGCGCGCGCAACACACTCCTCTTCGGTACCGCCTTCCTCGCCGCCACCTCGGCGGTCGCGGTGGACCACTATCGCTTCGCCGCACCAAAGGCCGCCCCGGCCGTCGCGGCGCCTGCGGCCTCGAGCGCGGCAGGCAATCCATGCGGTGCAGCGAATCCGTGTAGCGCTGCTGCGCCCTGCAGCGCGGCAAGCCCCTGCGCGGCTGCATCGCCCTGTGCTGCTGCATCCCCATGTGCGGCAGTCTCGCCTTGCTCGGCAGTGTCGCCTTGCTCAGCATCGAGCCCCTGCGCAGCCGCCGCTCCATGCAGTCCCGCGCCGGCGCCATGTGCAGCGGCTTCCCCCTGTTCAGCCGCGCCTGCTTCTCCGCGCGCAGCCGCCTCGCCATGTGCTGCAGCCCCGGCTTCCCCTTGCGCGGCACAGCCGCAATAGGCAAGCTGAGCCCGGAGACCCGCGACGATGGACGAGGCAAAGGCGCAGGCGGCACGACAGGCGCTCTTTTGCGAGCAGGTGCTGGCGAAATCAGCCAGTAACGTGCTTCTGGAAACGCTGCGCGAAGCGAAGTCCGTCGCCGCCTGGGAACATTTTCCGGCCGGCGACGTGTTCGATCCGGAGACCGGAGCGCAGTGGTACTACCACAGCCATCCACCGCAGGATGGCCAGGCTGAGCATGGTCATTTTCACTGCTTCGTGCAGCCGGACGGACCCAAGGGCCCGATCCACCATCTCGTCGCGATCGGGGTCGATGCCTATGGCCAGCTGATACGGCTGTTCACCGTCAACCAGTGGGTCGTGGGCGACGAATGGCTCGACGCCGAAGGCACGATCGCCCTTCTGCCACGCTTCGACCCGCATTTCGCGCGGCCATCCTATCTGGTGAACCGCTGGCTGGCGGCCGTGATCGCGCTCTATGCCGACGATATCGCCGGCCTGATCCGCGAGCGCGACCGAGTTCTGGCCGCCCACACGTCTCCAGACGGAAAGCCCGCCCGCGAGGATCGCGCGCAGGAGATGACGTCCGAGCTTGCCGTCGATCTGCGCCGAACGGCCGAGGGCCTAGGCGTTTGAGGCAGCCGGTGCCGGCTGCCCTGATGGCATGGTGATCGGTTGACCTTCAGTCTTACCGCGGCCGCCACAGGAAGCGCTCCGCCAGCCGCGCCCACATGGCGGCACCGACGGCGAGGCTGTCGTCGTTGAAGTCGTATTTCGGGTTGTGCAGGATCGCCGAGTCTACGCCGTTGCCCAGCCGCAGGAAGCAGCCCGGCTTGTGCTCGAGGAAGCAGGCGAAGTCTTCGCTGCCTGGAATGAGCGGGCAGACGGACACATTCTCCGCGCCGACCAGTTCGTTCACCACCTCGGTCGCGAACTCCGTTTCGTCAGCAGAATTGACCACCACCGGATAGCCGCGCTGATAGTCGATCTCCACCGTTGCGCCGTAGGACGCCGCGAGCGTGGCGGTGAGGTCACGGATGCGGCGCTCCAGCAGGTCGCGCACCGCTGGCGAGAAGGAGCGCACGCTGAGCGTCAGCGTGACGCTCTCGGGGATCACGTTGGAGGCCTCGCCGCCATGGATCGAGCCCACCGTCACCACGGCCGTCTCGGTCGGGTCGACATTGCGCGACACGATCGTCTGCAACGACATGATGAGGCTGGCCGAAACCATCACCGGATCGATGGTGAGATGCGGGCGCGAAGCGTGACCGCCCTTGCCGCGCACTGTGATGACGACGGTGTCGGACGAGGCCATCAGCGGCCCGGAGCGCATCAGGAAGCTGCCCGCCGGGGCGCCGGGATGGTTGTGCAGCCCAAAGATCGCGTCGCAGGGGAAGCGCTCGAACAGGCCGTCGTCGATCATCTTCTGCGCGCCGCTCGGCACGCCCGCCTCTTCGGCCGGTTGGAAGATGAGGTTGACGGTTCCCTCGAAATTCTTGGTGCGCGCCAGATATTCGGCAGCGCCGAGCAGCATGGTGGTGTGGCCATCATGGCCGCAGGCATGCATCTTGCCCTGTGCCTTGCTCGCATAGGGAAGGCCAGTCGCTTCGTGGATAGGCAGGGCGTCCATGTCCGCGCGGATGGCGATGCTGCGATTGCCTTGGCCTACGCGCAGCCGCCCGACGACGCCATGGCCGCCGACGCCGCGCGTCACCTCGTAGCCCCAAGCCTCGAGTTTCTCGGCAACGAAGGCGGCCGTCTTCTCTTCCTCGAAGGAGAGTTCGGGGTTGGCGTGGAGATGTTGGCGGATTTCCTTCAGGGACGCCTTCGAGGCTTCGAAATCGGCAAGGGAGGCAAAGTTCGATTGTTGCATTGTCTAGCGACTCGCCACGGAATGACGAGCTCTCCTTCTCATATTCTCTGCGTCAGAGCGACGGGCATTCTGACGAATGCTATGCCGCCGCTCTATCCGTTTTCTTAGCTGCATTTGTGCGACGCCAGACGATTCCGTCTGGCTTCAAAATGCTCTAGATGAAGCGGCTGAGGAAGCTGCGGGTGCGCGGGTGCCGGGGGTTTTCCAGCACGGCTTCCGGCGACCCCTCTTCCACGACGCGCCCGCCATCCATGAACACCACGCGGTCTGCGGCCTCGCGCGCGAAGCCGATCTCGTGGGTGACGACGATCATGGTCAGGCCCTGGTCGGCCAGGCTGCGCATGGTGGTGAGCACCTCGCCGACCAACTCGGGATCGAGCGCAGAGGTCGGCTCGTCGAACAGCATCAGCGTCGGCCGGATCGCGAGTGCGCGTGCAATCGCCACGCGCTGTTGCTGTCCGCCCGAGAGCTGGCGCGGATAGGCGTTGACCTTGTGCGACATGCCGACTTTGGCCAGAAGCTCGCGCGCTTCGGTGATCGCCTCGTCGCGGCTGCGGCCATGTACCCCGATCGGCGCCTCGATGACGTTCTGCAGAACGGTCATGTGCGGATAGAGGTTGAACTGCTGGAACACCATGCCGATCTTGCTGCGCTGGGTAGCGATGGCACGGTTGGACAGCGGCTGTAGCTTGCCGTTCCTGAGCTGATAGCCGATCTGTTCGCCATCGACGAAGATAGAACCCTTGTCGATGGTCTCGAGCCGGTTGATGCAGCGTAGGAAGGTGGATTTCCCCGAACCGGAAGGCCCGAGGATAACGACCACCTCGCCTGCCTTCACGTCGAGATCGATGCCTTTCAGCACCTCGACATGATGGAAAGCTTTGTGGACGTTCCGGGCGCGAACCAGCGGCGCCTGGTCGATGCTTGACGTGGTCACCGGGCGTCCTCCTGCTGCACTGCCTTTTCCGCCGCGTCGTCCTTGCGCACGGCCGCGTCGCGCTCGCCGCGATTGTAGTGGCGCTCGATGGCACTCTGTCCGACATTCAGGATGGAGGTGATGAACAGATACCACAGCACTGCCACCAGCAGCATGGGCATCACCTCGAAGGTGCGGTTGTAGATCGACTGGACGGAATAAAGCAGATCCGCCATCGCAATCACGCTAACCAGCGAGGTTGCCTTGATCATGCTGATAAGCTGGTTGCCCGTGGGCGGCACGATGGAGCGCATGGCCTGCGGGATGATGATGCGACGCAGCGCCCGAGCCCGGGTCATGCCAAAGGCTTCGGCCGTTTCGGCCTGGCCTTTGTCGACCGACAGCAGGCCGCCGCGGATGATCTCGGCCATATAGGCCGCCTCGTTGAGCGCCAGGCCGACGATGGCCGCTGTCACCGGCGATATCAGATCGTTGGTGTTCCAGCTTGCGAAGGTGGGGCCGAACGGAATGCCGATGGAGATTTCCGGAAACAGCGTCGACAGATTGTACCAGAAGATGAGCTGGACCAGCAGCGGCGTGCCCCGGAAGAACCAGATGAACAGGCTGGATACGGAGCTGGCCAGCCTGTCACTCGACATCCGCGCAATCGCCAGCAAAAGGCCGAGCGCAATGCCGATAGCCATGGCAACCACCGTCAGTCCTAGCGTGACATAGAGCCCGTGGATGACCGTGGGGTCGAAGAAATAGGCGGCCACCACCGGCCAGCCGAAATTCGGATTGTTGGCGACGATGTAGGCGAAGTTCGCCGCGACGGCGAGAACCACCACCCACAGGAGCAGCCGCCCCGGGCGGAACGGATGATGCGCCCGGGCTACGTCGTAAAGGTCTGCATCCATGCGGGCTCCCTCTTCCTTTCCGGGAGCCGACAGCGTGCTCATTTCGCGGCCTTCCCGGCGAGATTGATGCCCGGGGCATCGATCATGTTGTTCTCAAGGCCCCACTTCTTCATGATGGCGGCATAGGTGCCGTTATCCATCAGTTCCTTGACGCCGTCGCGCAGCACTTCGCCGAGCGGCGAGCCCTTCGGCACCACAGCGCCCTGGAACAGGTCGTCGAAGCCGTTCTTCTGGCCCGTGCCGGTCAGCTCGAGCTGGCCGTTGGCCTGCTGCACGAAATAGGTGAGCGGAGCCTGTGACGAGAAGAAGGCATCCGAGCGCTTGGAGCGTACGGCCAGGATGGAAGTCGGCTGGTCGGTGAAGGACTGCACCTCGATCGCGCCCTTGCCGTCGGCCGCGCACTTCTCCGCCTGCGCCTTGATGACCTTTTCGGCCGAGCCGCCGGCCATCACGGCGATGCGCTTGCCGCAGGCCGTGTCCAGCGAAACGATACCTTCCGGATTGCCCTTCTGGACGGCGAAGACGACATATTCCTTCACCCAGTCGACGAAGTCGTTGGCTTCCTCGCGCGAGGGGAAATCGCCCACCGGGCCGAAGGCGAGCTGATAGCGGCCGGAATTGATGCCGCTGAGCAGGGCCGGCAGGCCGCCCACCGTGGCGTGCTCGATCTTGATGCCGAGAAGCTGGCCGAGAGCGTCGGTCATCTCGGCGCTCGCGCCGGTCATCTCCGTGCCGGTCACGATCTCATAGGGCGGGAAAGAACCATTGTTGACCGCCACCATGCGGCCGGCCTTGACGATTTCCTCCGGCAGGCGGGCGCGCAGCGTCTCGTTTACGCTCTGCTCCGGAATTTTTGCTTCCTCGGCGAATGCCGTCTGGGCCAGCAGAACGGCGAAAGCCGCGGCGAGGATGGATTTCTTGTACATTATCATCTCCCTGAAGAATCGAATTTGAATGCCGCTCAGGCCTGCGCCGCGAAGAAGGGGAAGAGCTCTTCCACCGTCAGCTTGCGCGAAAGTATGCCCTGGGCGTGAAGTTCGTCGGCGAAGTCGTCGATCATCGGCGTGTTGGCCGCGAGGCCGCTGTCGATCCAGCTTTCCGGCAGGTCGTGCGCCGCCTGGAGCAACTCGTCGATCACCCACGGGCTGGTGTCGGCATATTTGCGACGCTTGGTCGTCCACATGCGCTGGCTCTCGTCGATCAGGTCGCTGAGCTCCTGCGCGATCCACGGATGCTCCTCGACGATCTCCGACTTGATGCCGACGAGATGCATGCCCGGCACGTAGCCGACGGCGTTGAAATAGTCCCGCTCGGCGCCACGGAAATCCGCCAGCACCTGGCGGAAGCCGGAATTCCTGCCGAAGAAGCCGTCCGGCATGAAGGGTGTGAAGACCGCGTCCAGCCAACCTTCGCCAAGCAATTCCATCATCGGCCGCTCGCCCGGCATCGCCTCGATGCGGCCCGGGCGACCGAAGCCGTCCAGCCGGTCGACGATGGGATGCGCCGAGGTGAGCCGGCCAGCGTACCAGTAGGCATCTTCGACGCCGACGCCTTCGCGGCGTAGCGCAGCGCGCGTCCAGGTGTTGCCGGAATCGCGCCAGCCGGTCACGCCGATCCTCTTGCCGGCGAGTTGGTCGAAGCTGACGATCGGGCTGTCGGCGCGCGTGATGACGCAGCGATGACGGAAGCCGCGCATGATGAAGTTGGGAATGCCTACGACACCGCCCTCACCGTCGGCACACATTGAGGTGTAGCGGCTGAAGGACATCTCGGCTGCGTCATGCGCCTCGTCGTGGCGCAGGTCCGAAACCAGCGTGCCGACGCGATCCACGATCAGTTCCAGCCGGGACGAGCGCACATCACCCAGGACCAGCGGCGTCAGATAGTCCCAATCCCTCACGGCGAGCCGCAGCGTGATCGTCATTCTCACTTCCTTGAAATTGCTATTGCGGGCGGCAAACTAAATGTTCAGTTTTGCCCGATCAAACGCTATGACGTTACTGAACATTAAATTGAGGATTCTCTCATGGCGCTCGACTTCCCCACTTCCTGGTTCGCCGACAGGCTGGAAGATCGAAGCACGCGCGGCATAGCGCGCGACACGGCGATGCTGATCCGGCGCGGGACCCTGCCCGTCGGCGCCAAGCTGCCACCGGTGCGCGATATCGCCTATGCGCTGGGCGTCAGCCCCGCGACGATCTCGGAAGCGTGGAGCGACCTGCGCAGGCAGAAGATCATCTCGGGCCGCGGCCGCAACGGAACCTGGGTGAGCGGCGACCGCTTCGTGGCCAAGCCGGAGCGGCTGGCGAGCTTCGGCAATTACGGCCCTGACGTGCTGGATCTGTCGAAGGCCGTTCCCGACGTGACGCTGCTGCCGTCGCTCGAGGAGGCGCTCCGCCACGGCGCGAAAGCGGAGAACCTGAACAGCTACGACCGCACGCGCATCCTGCCCGAACTCGAGGAAGCCGCCCGGCGCGACTGGCCCTACGAGCCCGGGGCCTTCCTCGCCACGAATGGCGGATACAATGCCGTCTACACGCTTCTCCACGCGCTGGTGCCACACGACGCGCCTGTGGCGATCGAGGACCCCACGGCGATGCGCCTACTGGACATCCTGGAAGACCTCGGCGTGCCGATCATTCCCGTCGCCTGCGATCGCGAGGGACCGCTACCAGTCTCGCTGGCCGAGGCGCTGGCGCAGAAGCCGGCGGCCTTCCTATTCCAGCCGCGCATCCATTCGGTGACGAGCCATTGCGTGAGTGCCGCGCGCATGGCTGCGCTGGGCGACGTACTGGAAGGAAGCGACACGTTGATCATCGAGGATGACGGCGTAGCTGATGTCGCACTCACGCCACGGCTGACGCTCGGCAATCGCTTCCCCGACCGCGTCATACATATCTTGTCCTATTCCAAGACGCTGGGTCCGGATATGCGCCTTGCGGTGCTTTCAAGTTCGTCTTCAATCGTCGAGCAGATCCAGTCCTACCGCAGCTTCAGCGCCGGCTGGACGAGCCGCATCCTGCAATCGGCCGTGGCCTGGCTGCTGAACGACGAGAAGACGCAAGTCCAACTCGACCTCACGCGCCGCATCTACCACGAGCGCGCGCGAGAATTCGGAGAGGCCCTGGCAGCGGAAGGCATCACGCCGCCGGGCGGCAGCGGCCTGTGTTGCCTGCTGCCGGTGCCCTCGGAACCCTTCGCCATGGTGACGCTGGCGGCCCGCCGAATTGCCGTTGCCCCCGGCTCGAAATTCTCCCCTCGGCCGCTTTCGGCCGTGCGGATCGCCACCAGCATATTGAGCGAGCAACAGATCGCAGAGGTCGCCTCGGCGGCCGCGCTGGCAAGCCGACCATTTGGGTAGTACTCGCCAGCCAAGAGCAATAGTCGGGTCACACGTGGTGTGCGCGAACCACAGACAGGTTATCTGTGCCGTGGATAGGCATCCGCCTCAGGCGCGTTTGCCCAGCTCTGCAGCGTCTGGCCGCCGTCGATCAGCCAGTCCACACCGGTGATGTGTCGTGCTTCGTCCGAGGCGAGGAACGCGACCGCAGCCGCAACATCTTCCGGCTGGCCGATGCGGCGTAGCGGAATCCGGTCGGCGAACCGCTGAATGCCGGCCTGATAGGCCTGCCGATCTGCGGCTGGTACGCCCAGCGTCGTCTCGATAACACCCGGACAGATCGCGTTGACGCGGATGCCGTAGGGCGCCGCGTCGAGCGCCGCCACGCGCGTCAGGCCAACGACGCCATGCTTGGTCGAGGCATAGCCCGCGCCACCCGAAAGCACGTCCCAGCCCGCCATGGATGAGCCCATGTTGACGATCGAGCCCTCGATCTTGTCGTCGATCATGGCATTTAGCGCCGACTTCAGCACGAGAAACATGCTGCGAAGGTTGACGCGGACGATGGTGTCCCAGTCCTCGACCGGCAGCGCGTGAACCGGCGCCACCTTGCCGGAGATGCCCGCATTGTTGAACACCACATCGAGGCGGCCGAAGGCGGCAACGGTCTTGTCGACCGCGCGTTGCACCTCTGCCTCGTCGGTAACGTCGGCGGCGATTGCCAGCGTCCGCCCACCGAGCGTTGCGACAAGAGCTTCGGCTTTGGCACCGTCGCGATCTACGATGGCGACACGCGCGCCCTCATCGAGAAAACGACGGACGGCCGCGCTGCCGATGGCGCCGGCGCCGCCGGTGACGATGACAACCTTGTTCTCAAAGCGGTTCATGTTCTGCTCCTTCAGGCAGGCTTGTAGGAACGCCAGGAATGGCGCGGCTCGAAGCCGAGCGTGTCGTGCGCATGGGCGTTGTCGATCACCGCGCCATGACCGGGAATCGGCCGAGCAAATGGCACGCGCGGAAAAGCCTTTTCCACCAACTCAGCAGTTTCCTCCTCGGCGTAGCTGTCGGCAGCGCTGAGGAAGGTGCGCAGATGCCCCTCGCCCTGCCACGCCAGCGCCTTGAGGAAGGCGTCGGCGGCGTCGCGCGCATCGAGATAGCTCCAAAGATCGTGTGCCGCATCGGCAAGTTCCCGTCGCGGGCCTACTTCCTTGAAGAAAGTCTCTGGGGTCTGGATCCACGGCATGCGCAGGCTGACTGCCGAAAAGGCGCCACGACGCACTGCTGTTTCCACGATTTCCTCGCCCAGCCATTTCGAGAGGCCATAGGCATCCTGTGCGCCGATGGGGTGCTTTTGGTCCACAGGAAGATAGTGTGGCGCCTGCAGCCTCTCGGCGAACGGATAGCCCAGCACGCTAAAGGACGAGGCATAGATGAGACGCGACGCGCCCGCCTGTGCCGCGGCTTCGACGACGTTGTAGGCGGCCACGAGATTGGTGCGAAACACCTCCGCCGGCGGACGGCCGGTCGGGCGCGGGATGGCTGCGATGTGCAGCACCGCATCGCAGCGGTTGATGAGCTGCAGCGTCGCGCCGAGATCGGTCAGGTCGGCCGTCACGTGTTGCCAACCACTAATCGCCGGCGACACCACATCGATGCCGAGCACGTCGTGGCCGGCCTGTACCAATACCCCGGCAACGTGGCGCCCCAAAAGACCGCTCGACCCGGTTACGACAACTTTCATTTCGGCTCCTCTTGGCAGGCTCGACACCCACCGGCGCTCGCGGACAGACCTGGCGGCCACCAAAGCACCGGCGCAAAATCATTGATGGTCATACAATTCGAAAGACGTAATCAGGAAGATTGTCAATGGCCCGCCGCGCGTTCCAACAACTGACCTCGTCCGTGGTGACAAAGATAGTGGTGCCCTATGCCATCGTCGCGCCACTGGCGGGATTGACTTCGCTCGCGGCAAGGTTTTTGTATGTACACAAACAATCGGCACTTGCGGGAGGTTCACACATGAACACGGACAGCTTTTCGTCGCATCGCCACGACGGCACCATGCGGCTGGAGCCTGCGCGGACAGCGGTCATCGTCGTGGACATGATCAACGAGTTCTGCAAGCCGGGCGGCGCGATGGTCCTGCCGGGATATGAGAAGCTGGTGCCGCCGCAGTTGAGCGTGATCGAAGCGGCCCGCGAGGCCGGCGCCCCGGTGATCTGGGTACACGATGCGCACCGCCGCGACATGCGCCGCGACCGCGAATGGGTTAAGCGCACGCCTCACTGCGTGGAAGGCACCTGGGGCACTGAGATCATCGGGGACCTCGGCGCGCGCGACGACGAGATCCACATCATCAAGCGCCGCTATTCGTCCTTCTTCCAGACCGACCTGGACATGACGCTGAGGGACATGCTGGTTGATCAACTCGTCATCTTCGGCGTCGTCACCAACATCTGCGTTCGCTCGACGGTCCATGACGCGTTCTTCAATGGCTACGAGGTGGTCGTGCCGTCTGATTGCTGCGCCGCTACGGGCCCGCGCGAGCAGGAAAGCAGCCTCTACGACATCGCCACGCATTTCGGCATCGTAAGCGATGCCGAACATGTCGTGGGGGCATTGCGTTCCGGGGCAATTCTGCAGAATCTCAACGTCGCTGGATAGATATCGACGGGACTTGAGCAGCCGGGCGCGAAAAGAAAAACGAAAGGGATCAACGTGACAGCAGACAGCGAAGCGACGGCCGACAAAGCCAAAGCCACGCGAAGGAAGTCACCTCGCGCCAAGCCGATCAGCCGCGTCGACGCTGTCGCCCTCTATGAAAAGTCCGGCTACGACCTGGACGCTCATCCGGCGCACCTCGTTCGCCGCGCCCATCAGCGTGCAACGCTGTGCTTCCAGCAGGTCATGGCAGGAGAAGACCTGTCGCCCACGCAGTACGCCGCACTGGCGACCATTCTGCGTTATGGCGAAGTCTCGCAGAACCACCTCGGCCGCCTGACGGCGATGGACCCGTCCACCATCAGCATCGTGGTGCGCAAGCTGCTCAAGCAGGGGCTGATCAAGCGCAGCAATTCCGACACCGATCAGCGCCTGACTATCATCACGCTGACAGACGCTGGCGCGCACTACACGCTCGAGCGGCTAGAGCGCAGCATGGAGGTCGGCCAAAGGCTGCTTTCGCCGCTGTCGCCGGAGGAACAGGCCACGCTTCTCGAGCTACTGCATCGCATCGGCAGCGAGGACTAACCTCGCCACGGCGGCCGCCGGGACATTTCAAGAGACGTTAGAGAGGAACCTGTGAATGTCGGTTGAACCGAATGGGCACGCCGTTGCCGGCGACAAACTCGTCATCAAGAACATCGGCTTGCTGCTGGGCGGCGACCTCGCCAGCCCGATCCTGGATGCCGATACCATCGTTTGTACCGGCGAGCGCATCAGCGCTGTCGGCAAGGCAGCGGAACTCGACCTTGACGGCGCCAAGACTGTGATCGACGCGCAGGGCTGTGTGGTTACCCCCGGGCTGATCGACAACCACGTCCACCCAGTCGCGGGCGACTGGACGCCGCGCCAGAATCAGATGGGTTGGCTCGACTCGACGCTGCATGGCGGCGTCACCACCGTCATTTCGGCCGGCGAAGCCCACTATCCCGGACGGCCGCGCGATCTCGTCGGCATTAAGGCGCTGGCGATTGCGGCGCAGCGCAGCTTCGCGAATTTCCGCCCGAGCGGCATGAAGATCATAGCCGGCGCACCGATCCTCGAGCCGGGAATGACCGAAGACTATTTCCGCGAGCTCGCCGAAGCGGGCGTGACGCTCATCGGTGAAGTCGGCCTGGGTGGCGTGAAGGACGGCCCTACCGGCCGGCAGATGATCGCCTGGGCGCGCAAATACGGCATGACGTCGATGACGCATACCGGCGGCCCGTCCATCCCCGGCTCGGGCCGCATAGGCGCCGATGTCGTGCTCGAAGTCGACGCGGACGTGATCGCCCACGTCAATGGCGGCCCGACGGCGCTTGCCGACGAAGAGATCATCCGCCTCTGCGAAGAAAGTACGCGCGCGCTGGAAATCGTCCACAATGGCAACTTGCGCACCGGGCTCATGGTGCTGGAGATCGCCAAGGAGCGTAACGAGCTTGCCCGCGTCATCCTGGGCACTGACGGGCCGGCAGGCTCGGGCGTGCAGCCGCTCGGCATCCTGCGCACCATCACCATGCTGGCGTCGCTGAGCGGCGTGGCGCCGGAAGTCGCCTTCTGCTTTGCCACCGGCAATATCGCCCGTGTCCGCAAGCTGGACGATCGCGGCATCATCGCGCCCGGTCGCGCAGCGGACCTGGTGTTCATGGACCAGGCACTTGGCGGGGCTGGCGACGGTTTCCTCGACAGCATCGCGCACGGCAACCTGCCGGGCATCGGCATGATTATGGTCGACGGTCAGGTGCGCACCAACCGCAGCCGCAACACGCCGCCCGCGGCGAGAGTGCCGGCAGTCATTACCACCTGAGGAAACAACTACCGCCGCGACCCAACCGGATCGCGGCGGAAACTTTTCGGAGCTCAGACGAGGCCGTCTTCGCCCTTGATCTGGTCCTTGGCGAGGCCGCCGACCCGAGGGTGCGGGCGACCCGAATCGGTCACGGCGATGGCAACCACAATTTCATCGTCGCGCGGCGCATCCGGAACGCGAACTTCCATCCCGTCGAAATGGCTGCGAACCTTCGCAGCATCCTTGTGGCCGAGCGGGATGTCGAGCGGCACGCCGAGGCCGCCGCGCTTCTTCGATGACGGTATCAGCGCCGCACCCTTGCCCAGTATCTCGCGAAACGGAGCGCCGAGTTTCGGATGCAGGATGGCGGCAGCATGTTCAAGCTCGCCATTGGCGCCGACTGCCGCTGCCTTGCCGAAGCTCTCGACCGTGTCGCCAGGAATGCCGAGCGCCTCGACCGCGCGACGCGGCAGGATGTCGCCGAGTTGCTCGCCGATGTCGCTGAGCTCCGACAGGTCCTCGACGAACTGGCCGGCATAAGGATTTTTAATGACCGCCACCGCGGCGGCGCGACGCGTCGGCGGATCGACCGGGCGGCCACCTTCGATTCGCGTTTCCTCGACGATGGTGATGATACGGCGAATCTCGGCGCTCATCTCAGGCCGTCCTCGCCCTTGATGTCCTTGGCCGCCAGACCGCCGACTCGCGCGTGGATGCGCGGCCCGGTCGTCATGGCCAAAACCAGCACGATTTCATTGGCGCGCGGGGCATCGTTGATGCCGACCTCGATGGCATCGAAATGGCTGCGCACATAGGCGGCGTTGACGTGTGCGACCGGAATGTCGATTCGAGCTCCCGGACCGCCGACCTTCTTGGTGGAGGGAACGATCGCCTTGGTGTCGCCCAGCAACTCGCGCATCGCATAGCCGCCCGGATTGTGCCAAAGCGCGCCATGTTCCACTTCGCCCGCACCACCGACGATGGCGCCCTTGCCGTAAGCCTCAATTTCTGACGCATCGCCGCCGAGCGCGTCAAGCAGACGCCGCGCCATGGTAAGGCCGACCGGCTTCAGCTCCTCCATATAGCCGGCGATGTCCTCGACATAGCGGCCCGCAAACGGGTTTTCGATGACTGCCAGGACGGCACCGCGCTTGAGCGGTTTGTCGGTCCGCGGGCCGCCCTCATGGAATATTTCCTCGACCTGGACGACGAGTTTCTTGATTGGAATGTCTGGCATTTTTGTCCTCTCCGGGAAAGCCGGCCGCGCTAGTGATTTGGCCAACTTGTTAGAGTAGCAACAATTAGACATTGACCACGATTGTCAAGCGGCGGACGCTGCGTCCCAATGCGATCATGGTAATTCGCCCTGTGGGTGGCGCGCGCGTCCCGATTGACAGTTTGTTAGACCACTCATAAAGTCATATGAGCACCAACAAATTGGGTAGCTTCTGGCTGCTACACGTCGGGCTTGAAATAAGTGTTTCCAAGGGAGCGTATGGGGAACGGGATGAGGAATTTGTTCAAGAAATACGTGGTTGCCGGCGCAATGCTCGCCGCTTCGATCGGCACGGCCGGCGCGCAGGACAAGGTGTCCGTCGCCGCCATTTCCGGCTATTTCGCACAGGGCTTCGGCGTCTCGATCGTCAACGGCCTCAACAGGGCCAAGGACGAGTTCGGCATCGATCTCAAGCTGGTCGACACCGGTAATCGCGCCCTCGACTATGAAGAGCAGTTCGCCAACCTCGCCAAGGACGGCCAGTACGACCTCATCTTCGTCATGGGCTGGGAGCTGGTCGATGCGCTGCAGAAGGCCAGCGAGGCCTATCCGAACCAGCGTTTCGTGTTCATCGACGGCGTGCTCGACAGCGACAAGATCGTCTACGCCAACTTCGCTGAGGAACAGGGCTCCTTCGTCGCTGGCGCGCTCGCAGGCCTGATCGAGAACCAGGGCAGCTCCTTCGACAAGATCAGCGACGGCAAGGCCATCGGCTTCGTCGGCGGCCGTGACATCCCGGTCATCCGCAACTTCCTCGGCGGCTATGAGCAGGGCGCGAAATATGCCGCCCCTGAGGTCAAGGTGAACTCCGTGTTCGCCGGCACCTTCGACGATCCGGCCAAGGGCAGCGAGCTGGCGCTGGCTCTCTACGGCCAGGGCACCGACATCGTCTACAACGTCGCAGGCCCGACGGGCGAAGGCGTGATGCAGGCGAGTGCGGCCGCCGACAAATATTCGATCGGCGTCGATGTCGACATGTGTGGCTCGGCACCGGGCAACGTGCTCGCCAGCATGCTCAAGCGCGGCGACATCGCCGTCTACACGCTGATCAAGGACGAGGTCGAAGGCCGCAAGGTGACCCCGGGCACGCGCACGTTCGACCTCGCTTCGGGCGGCGTCGAGGTGAAGGTCTGCGACGACATCGCAGCGAACATCCCCTCCGAGATCACCGCCAAGCTCGACGAGATCAAGAAGGAAATCGTCGACGGTAAGATCGAGATCACGAAGGCCAAGTAAGGTCGGTTCGGCTTTTCGAAGCTTCGTAGCGGCGCCTAGCCTGGCGCCGCTCGAGATTGCGAAACGTCGCTCACCCGTGCAGGTGAGCGACGCAACCAACCGTGAGGTCACACGTGTCGAACGCTCCCTCGGCAGCGGCCGCAGACAACGCCGTCGAAATCATTGGCATCACCAAGCGCTTCGGTGCTTTCACCGCCAATGAGAACGTCAATCTTACCGTCCGCCGCGGCGAGATCCACGCGATCATCGGCGAGAACGGTGCCGGTAAGACCACCCTGATGAACATCCTATTCGGGCTGCTGCAGCCTGACGAGGGGAAGATCCGCATCGACGGAGGGGACGTCGTCTTTACCGATCCGGCCGCGGCTATCGCCGCTGGGCTCGGCATGGTGCATCAGCATTTCAAGCTCGTGCCGTCGCTGTCGGTGGCGGAGAACGTCTTCCTCGGCATGGAGATCGGCCGTAACGGCCTCATCGACCACGCCGCGCAGATCGAGAAGACACGGGGGCTTTCCGAGCGCGTCGGCCTCAAGGTCGATCCGACCGAGCGCGTAGGGCTCTTGTCAGTCGGCATCGAGCAGCGCATCGAAATCCTCAAGGTTCTGGTGCGCGGCGCGCGCACCATCATCCTCGATGAGCCCACCGCCGTACTGACGCCGCAGGAAAGCCGCGAACTGTTCCAGACGCTGCGGCGCTTCGTGGCCGAAGGCATGACCGTGATCTTCATCTCGCATCACCTCGAGGAGGTGATGGAGGTGTCCGACACCGTGACGGTGCTACGCAACGGCAAGCATGTCGCGACACGCTCGACTGCCGAGCTCAGCAAGGCCGACCTCGTGCGCATGATGGTGGGCCGCGATGTCAGCTTCGATCGGCGCCCCCGCGAGGCCACCCATGGCAAGATCGTGCTCGACGTGCGCAATCTCTGGGCCCGCGACGAGCGTCGCCTGCCTGCCCTGCGCGACGTGAGCTTCACCGTACGCGCCGGCGAGATCGTCGGTATCGCCGGCGTCGCCGGTAACGGCCAGACGGAGCTGGCCGAAGTGCTTGCCGGCCTGCGCCCTGCCAGCCACGGCGAGGCACGGCTCAACGGTCGCGACCTGACCACGCTGGCGCCTGCCGAAATCCGCAAGGCCGGCTTCGCCCATGTACCCGGCGACCGCATGGTGCGCGGCGTCGACGGCGGCGCCTCCATCTCGTCCAACCTTCTGATGGGACGGCAGCATAAGGCACCATGGAGCCTTCGCGGCCTGCTGGACTGGAAAGCCGCCGACAAGGAAGCCGAAGCGATGATCAAGCGCTTCGACATCCGCGCGCGCGGGCCGCACGACACGGTCAAGCGGCTGTCGGGCGGCAACATTCAGAAGGTGGTGCTGGCGCGCGAATTCACCAATGACCCGGATTTCCTGCTGATCGATCAGCCGACGCGCGGCGTCGACATCGGCGCGCAGGAGGCAATCCATAGCGAGATCATGAACCAGCGCGCCGCCGGCCGCGCGGTGCTGGTCATCTCCGTCCAGCTCGATGAGTTGCTGACGCTCGCCGACCGCATCCTCGTGCTCTTCAACGGCCGCATCATGGGCGAAGTCGCGGGCGACAAGGCCGCCGACGAAACCATAGGCATGATGATGGCGGGCCTTCAGCCCGCCGGCAAGGAACGGGAGCTCGCCCTATGAGCGACAGATTGCGCGCATTCTACGGCCAGGTCGTCGCGGTGGCGGTGGCGCTGGCCATCGGTGCCATCATCATCCTGATGGTCGACGAAAGCCCGGCGAAGGTCTTTGTGACCCTGGTTCGCGGCGCCTTCGGCGACCAGGCCAAGATCGCCGGCACCCTGCTGCAGACGACGCCGATCCTGATCTGCGGCGTTGCGGCTTGCGTGGGCCTGCGCGGCGGCATGTTCAATGTCGGCATCGAAGGGCAGCTCTTTCTTGGCGGCTTCGCCGCCGCGCTGGTAGGCTTTGCGCTTCCGCTGCCATCCGGCCTGCACATGATCGTGGCGCTGGTGGTGGCCGTACTTGCAGGTGCTGCCTGGGTGTCGATTCCGGCCTATTTTCGTACCCGCTACAACACCAACGAAGTTGTCTCCACCATCCTGTCCAACTATGTGGCGGTGCTGCTGACTTCCTACTTCACCATCTTCCTATTCAAGCGTCCCGGCGGCTGGTCCGAAACCCCACCAATCCTCCCAAGCGCGTATCTGCCGGAGATTTTCTCCTTCTCCCGGCTGAACTGGGGACTGGTCGTCGGGCTGGTGCTGGCGGTTGCCGTCGCCTGGCTGTTCCGCCACACGGCGCGCGGCTACTCGGCCTCCATGGTCGGCTCGGCACCGAAATTCGCCGAATATGGCGGCATCGATGTCAAGCGCCAGGGCTTTATCGTGCTGCTTGCCTCGGGTGCTATCGGCGGGCTCGCGGGCGGCGTCGAAACGCTTGGCGTGCACCACCGCTTCATGGAAGGCTTTGCGCCCGGCTTCGGCTTTGACGGGCTGATCGCTGCCCTGCTCGCCAACGGCTCGCCCATCGGCACGATCTTCACGGCGCTGTTCTTCGGCGCTCTGCGCAGCGGCTCGCTGCTGCTCGAAGTGGACACCAACGCCTCGCGCGAAATCATCACGGTGATCCAGGCACTGATCATCCTCAGCGTGTCGGCTCAGGTTCTGATGAAGCGTCGCGGTGACAGCACCGCAGGGGAACGTCGATGGAAATTCTAGCCAATCTCGTCAACGTCGCGCTCATCGTCGCGATGCTACGGACAACGGCGCCCATCCTGTTGGTAGCGCTCGGCGGCTCCTTCACCACCAAGGCCGGCATCTTCAACATCGGCCTCGAAGGCCAGATGCTGGTCGGTGCCTTCTTCGCCGTGCTCGGTTCGATCTGGTCTGGTTCGGCGTTTGTGGGCGTGGTCTGCGGCGTCGCCGCCGCGCTCGTCTTTGCGCTGATCTTCGCCGTGCTCGTGGTCAGTTTCCGCGCCAATGAAGTCGTCGTGGGCCTTGCGCTCAACATCCTTGCCGGCGGCATGACCATCTCGATGATGAAGGCCATCTTCGGCACGCGCGGCTCGATCGTCGGCCAGGGCATCGTCGGACTGCCCAAGGTGCAGATCCCGGGAGCAAAGGCGCTGCTCGGATCGTGGGCGCCGCTGATCTCGGGCTACACGCCCATGGTCTATGTCGCCTTCCTCGCCGTGCCGCTGTTGATCCTCTTCTACAAGCGCACGCGACTTGGCCTCTACATCCGCGTTGTCGGCGAAAAGCCGGAAGCGGCGGAAGCGCTTGGCATCTCGATCACCCGCATCCGCTACATCGCTTCGCTGCTGTGCGGTCTGTTGGCGGGCCTTGCCGGCGCGCATCTTTCGCTCGGCTACATCACCATGTTCACCGAGAACATGTCTTCCGGCCGCGGCTTCATGGCGGTGGCGATCCTGATCTTCTCGAATGGAGACCCGTTCAAGGTGCTGGCCGGCTGCCTGCTGTTCGGCTTTGCCGACGCCTTCTCACTCAGGCTCCAGACCTTCGGTTTCCCGTCTTACCTGATCCTCGCCGTGCCTTATCTGGTGGCACTGGCGGCGCTGTTCGCCCTCTCCTACCGCAGCCGCCCCAAGATCATCCGCGAGACCGTGGAAACCATGCGCCGGCTGCTGGCCGCCGAAAAGACTCCGGCGGCCGAGCCGGAAAAGACCCTCCCACGCTGAAAGGCCTTTTGACGAATGGAACGCATTATTCTCGACGTGGATTCGGCCGGCGACGACATACTCGCCGTTCTGTTTGCCGCGGCAAACCCCAACATCAAGCTGGAGGCCGTCACCACCGTGACCGGTGCGGCCGGCCCCATCGAGCAGGTGACCAATGTCGTGCTCAACACGCTGTCGCTTGCCGGCCGTGACGACATCCCAGTCCATGCCGGTGCCTGGCGGCCGATCGTCGGCCATTCCAAGGCCGACATGGAAGCACCGGTGCATTTCGAGAAGCAGCTCACGGCGCGCTTCGGTGATCGCCTGAAGAAATTCAATCCGCCGGCGCCGACGCCGAAGCGGCAGGCAACGCCCAGCCACGCGGTGGACTTCATCATCGATACGGTGATGTCCAATCCCGGCGAGATCACTCTTGTCACCACCGGCCCGCTGACCAACGCGGCAATGGCGCTGCTGCAGGAGCCGCGGCTAACGAAGGCGCTGAAGAATCTGCTTGTGCTCGGCGGCAATTTCCAGACGCCCGGCAACATCACGCCGGTGACCGAGTACAACATCTGGGCTGACCCCGAGGCCTCGCGCATCGTGCTCAATGCCGAGGTCGGCAAGATCCTGGTGCCGCTCGACATCTGCGAGGACAACCGCGTCGCCACCTCCATGCTGACGCGCGACGACATCGCCGACATGCAGGCGGGTGCGAAGGACAACCCCGTCCTCGACATGATCGCCGACGTGTTCCCGATCTATATCGACATCTGGCGCGAGTTCTTCGGCCTGGTCGGCTTCCCGCTCGACGACGTGATTACCGCTGCGCTGGCCTTCGACCCCAGCCTTGCCACGCTGACCGAGCCGCTCTTCGTCGACGTGCTGACCGACGGAAGCGTCGCGCGCGGCCAGACGGTTGCCTATCGCGGCTTCCAGATCCTGCCCGGCGGCGGACCCAAGACCACGCGTATCGGCACTGACCTCGACGGCCGGCGCTTCCTCGACATCTTCAAGAAAACCATCGCTCGCTACGAGCGGGCAGCGTGAGCGGCAGCGACATGACCCCTACCCCGATTTTCTACGACTGCGACCCCGGCCATGACGACGCCATCGCGCTGGTGATGGCACATCGTTCGCCGGCTATCGAGCTGCTCGGCGTGACTACCACCTGCGGCAACGCCGAGCTTGAAAAGACAACGACAAACGCCCTGCGCATCCTGGAATATATCGGCGCAGGCGACGTGCCGGTCGCGGCCGGCTGCCATCGCCCGCTGGCGCGGCCGCTGGTTCTCGGCACCGCCGACGGCCCGAGCGGTCTGGAGGGCACGCCCTACCTGCCCCAGGCGACCATCAAGCCGGTGGAACAGCATGCGGTCGACTTCCTGGCTGAGCAGCTGCTGGCGCGCGCCGAGCCGACGCTGGTTGTGGCGACCGGCCCGCTCTGCAACATCGGCCTGCTACTCCTCAAGCATCCGCATGTGCTGCCCAAGATCAAGGAGCTGATCTGGATGGGCGGCGTGTTCTATCGCAAGAGCGAGATCATCACGCCGACCGAGTTCAACGCCTTCTGCGATCCTGAGGCACTAAAGATCGTGTTGGATTCGGGCGTGCCGATCACCATGGTCGGCCTGGACGTGACGATGCAGGTACTGATCGAGGAGCCGCAATATGCCGAGCTTGCCAAGATCGACACGCCGCTCGGCCGGCTCGTGAACGACTGGTTGCTGTTCTACGAAAAGCTGCACCGCAACTCGATGGGTGTCGGCGGCGCCATGCACGATCCGCTGGCGCTGGCGCTGGCGATCGACCCGACGCTGGTCAAGACCCGCCCGGCCCACATCGCTGTCGACCTCAAGGGCACCTACACCTTCGGCGCCACGGTGGCCGACTTCTGGGGCGAACGCGGCGAGAAGGACAACGCGAAGATTGCTTACGAGGTCGATGCCGACCGCTTCTTCAAGTTGATGTTCGACCTGCTGAGAGACTAGTCGGGGCAGCCAGCCTCTCGAGCTGAGTTGAACTCAGGGCCCCGGTCGCTTCTTGCGCCGGGGCCTTTCATTCGTCAGTTCGAAAGCAGTTCGCCATACTGTTTGCGCAGTTCGGCCTTCTGCACCTTGCCCATGGTGTTGCGCGGCAGTTCCGTCACGAAGACGAGCTGTCGGGGCTGCTTGAAGCGCGCAAGGGAGGTAGCAAGTGCGGCCTCCACCGCTGGCCGTGCGGCCTCGTCGCCAACGATGACCGCGATCGGCGACTCGCCGAAATCGGGATGCGGGACGCCGATGACCGCGCTTTCCACCACGCCCTCGACCTGGTCGATCACCAGCTCGATTTCTTTGGGATAGATGTTGAAGCCGCCCGAGATGATGAGATCCTTGGCGCGGCCGACGATGTGCAGATAGCCGTCCTTATCGATCATGCCGACATCGCCGGTGATGAAGTAGCCGTCCGGGCGGAACTCTGTCTTGGTCTTTTCCGGCAGGCCCCAATAGCCGACGAAGACGTTCGGCCCGCGCACCTCGATCCCACCGATCTCGCCTTGCGCCAACCGATTGCCGTCGGCATCGGCGATGCGGACTTCAGTCCCCGCTAGCGGGAAACCGACCGTGCCGGCACGCCGCTCGCCCTCATAGGGATTCGACGTGTTCATGTTGGTTTCGGTCATGCCGTAGCGTTCGAGGATGCGATGGCCGGCGCGCGCCTCGAACTCGACATGGGTTTCGGCCAGAAGCGGCGCGCTGCCGGAAACGAACAGGCGCATATGGCCGACCAGATCGCGGTTCAGGCGGTCGCTGGCCAAAAGCCGCGTGTAGAAAGTGGGCACGCCCATCAGCGCGGTCGCGCGCGGCAAATCGTCGAGAATGGCGTTGGCGTTGAATGCCTGGTGGAAGATCATGCTGCCGCCGGCGGCCAGCATGACATTGGTGGCGACGAACAGGCCGTGTGTGTGGAAGATCGGCAGCGCATGGATCAGCACGTCGTCGGCCGTGAACCGCCACTCGGCCATCAGCGCGCGCGTGTTGGACAGAAGGTTGTTTTGGGTCAGCATGGCGCCCTTGGAGCGCCCGGTGGTGCCCGAGGTGTAAAGCAGCGCGGCGAGATCGTTATCGTCCCTGTCCGCCACATCCTTCAACGGCTCAGCCTTAGTTATCGCATCGGCGACGCTTCCGGTGCTGTCGGCGGAAATGGTGAGCGCGCGGCCGCTGCCCTCCAGCAGCGCGGCGATGTCGGCCTCCTCCTCCGGCGAACAGATGCAGAGCTTTGGTTGAGCATCACCGAGGAAAAAGCGCAGTTCCTCCAGCGTATAGGCGGTATTGAGCGGCAGGAACACCGCGCCGATCTGCGCACAGCCGAAAAACAGCGCCAGCGTTTCCGGCGTCTTGGCGGCATGGACGGCGACGCGGTCGCCTGCTTCCACGCCGTTGTCACGCAACACCGTGGCAATGCGCCCAACAAGGCTGGCGAAATCCGAATGGCTCAGCACCCGCCCGTCCTGGAGATACAGGAACGGTTTCGCGTTGCCGCGATGGATGCCGACAAGCGCGTCGTAGATCGGATTGGCCATGCTTTGACTCCAGAACGGTCGGCGCCCCCTCAATTGAGGGGGCAGCGAAACAACTCTCGCCCCTCGGGTCGCATCAAAGCGGAAGGACAGTCAATCCCTCTGTTGTCGGCCAGTCTTCGGGAGTTGGTCAGCCGACAGTGCCATTCAGCCGCTTCGGGCTGAGTTGCGCTTCGCTGAGGCCAAAATCCGCGATCCGCTGTGGCAAGGGCTTTCCGCGCACCAGTGCGGCGCAGGCTTCGCCCATCGCAGCGGAGGTCTGGATGCCGTAGCCGCCCTGCGCCACGACCCAGAAGAGCCCGGAGACCGCGGGATCGAAGCCGCCGATGAGGTCGCCATCGCTGACAAAGGAGCGTAAGCCCGCCCACACGCGGATGGGGCGGCCGACCGAAAGCGTCGTCATTTCCTCGATGCGATGGATGCCGAGGGCGATGTCCAGTTCCTCCGGCTGCACGTCCTGCGGCATAGTCGGGTCGGCGTTCGCGGGCGAGCCAAGCAGCACGCCAGCGTCGGGCTTCACATAGCAGCTTTCGTCGGCGCTCATGAACAGCGGCCAGCGGGTCACATCCATCCCGGCCGGCGGCGCAAAGACGAAGGCCGTACGGCGTCGCGGCTCGAGTCCCAGAGGGCGCGCGCCGAAGAGTTGCCCGGCGACGTCGCCCCAGGCGCCGGCGGCGTTCACCACGATGGGCGCGATGTAGTCCTGACCCGACGCGGTGACGCGCCAGTCGCCGCCAACCCGCTCGGCGGCAGTGACTTCGGCATTGCTCACCACGGTGCCGCCGGCCTGCCGCAAGCCGCGCAGATAGCCCTGGTGTAGGGCGTGAACGTCCATGTCCTCGGAGTCAGGGTTGTAGACCGCGCCGACGACCGCCTCTGGCTTCAGCACCGGCACCCAAGCCTTCGCGGCTGCGTAATCCAGCCGCTCACCGGGCAGTCCCATGGCGCGCACGGCCTCCTCATGTTCCTCTAGCAGATGCGCCTGCTCGGCCGAGGCAACCACGAGTGTGCCGCGCGGCGACAGGATGGGATGATCGGTGAATCCCGCCGGCGGCGATTGCAGAAAGGCGCGGCTCGCCATGGTCAACGCGCGCACCTGCGCGGTGCCGTAGCTTTCGCTGAACAGCGCGGCCGAGCGGCCAGTGGAGTGATAGCCGGGCTGGCTCTCACGCTCCAGCAGCACGACCTTTAGATGCGGCGCCAGCCAGTAACCGATCGAGGCGCCAGCAATACCGCCGCCGACGATCACCACATCCGCTTTAACAGGCTCCCGTCCCTCGCGCTGGCTGGCATGTTCCGATGTCATGAAAAGTCCCTCGGCTTGTGCATGCCGGGGCGAGGCCTGCGGCACATGATTTTCCTAAAGGAAAACACTTTCAAAATTTGAAAATGACGTCAAACGTCGGGCCCGTCACTTTTCCCGGTCGAACATCTCGATCAGCGCCGACTGAAAATTCGGCTGCGCACTGGAGCAGACGCCGAGCACGAGCGCGTCGCCCTCGCCGACGGCGAGATAGGCATGGCCCATCGTGCTGTCGATATAGATGCTTTCGCCCTTCTCCAGCCGCACCGGCGCGTAGTGCTCCGTATGCACCTCGATGGCGCCTTCCAGCACGAAGATGAACTCCTCGCCGGAGTGCCTTATCAGCGGCCCGAACTCCTCCAGCGTGCGCGCCGTGGCCCGCGTCAGCACCGGCACCATACGCTTCTTGGTGATGTCCGTGCTGAGATAGAGATAGTCGTAGTTCTGAGTCTGTTGGCGCAGGCCGTTGCCCTGGAAATTGACCGAGCGGCGCGCCAGCCGGTCGCCATTCGCCTCGGGCTGCGCGAACAGCTCGGCCATGTTCAGCCCCAGCCCCTCGCTGATCTGCAGGAGCTTGTCATAGGACAGCGACATCTGGTCGTTCTCGACCTTGGACAGCGTCGACACGGCAACGCCGGTCTTGTGGCTGACGTCGCTCAGCTTCCAGCCGTGTTTCTGGCGCAAGGCCTTCAGGCTTGGGCCCAGTTTCGGATGCTCGGCCATCTATCCCCAATCGTTGGTCCAATTTCCACAGTGTGACGATAGCCATTGACTTTGCCGGCAACAAGGAAAATCAATTAGCGGATTGGAAAGTGAATGACATGATCGGAAAGGCACTGTGCCTTGCCGAGAACCTGCGGAAGATGCGCTCCTGAGGAGCCTTTTGCCGGCAATTGTTTTCGAGGAAAGGAGAATCGATGGCTCGCGAAGTGGAATGGGCACGCATGACGGCACCGGAACTGCGTGAGATCGCCGCGCGCGGCAACGCGCTGGCGATCCTGCCGGTCGGCTCGCTGGAGCAGCACGGGCCGCATCTGCCGGTCATCACCGACACGGCCAGCGCTGTCGCCGTTGCCGTGCGCGCCGCGCAGCTGGTGAACGAAAGCGTGCCGCTGGCGGTGCTTCCCGGTTTGTGGCTCGGCATGAGCGAGCATCACCTGCCCTTCGGCGGCACCATCACCGCCGACTATGCGACCTATCACGCCATGCTGCGTTCCGTCACCCGCTCGCTCAAGGCCATCGGCTTCAAGCGCCTGCTGATCGTCAACGGCCATGGCGGCAACATGGACCCGCTGGCGGTGGCTACGCGCGAATTGGCGGTTGAGTTCGACATGCCGATCGTGGCGACCACGCCGTGGTTCCTCGCAGCGGAAGAGACCGCTGCGCTGTTCGAAGCCGACGACGGTCCCAAGCATGCCTGCGAGGGTGAGGCTTCGGTAATGCTCGCCATTGCCGGCGACTGCGTGAAAACCGACAAGTTCAAGGACGCCGAAGCCATACCGGCCGGCCAGAACGAGGCCCCGTACGGCGCCTCGCGTTTTTATTCCTTCTCCGAGCGTGCGCCGACCACCGGCACCTGGGGCTTCCCCAGCAAGGGCACGGCCGAAAAGGGCGAAAAATTCCTGGCGCTGCAGGCGCGCGAGGTCGCCAAATTCATCACCTCCGACATCCTCTGGACCCGGCCGGACCCGGTCTGGCGTGCGGGGCGCGGCCTAGAAACCACCGCAGGTCGAGCGGACTAATCGAGAGCTGCCAAACTGAAAGCGGCCGCCTGCGGCGGTCGCCGTCAACTGCCCACAAGCAAAAGGGAGAAGACATGAAGAATTTTGTTCGCGGCAGGTTTGCCGCAAAGCTGGCTTCCGGCGTCGCCATCGCCCTGCTGTCGGGGCTGCTCGGCAGCCAGGCCTTCGCCAAGACCCTCGTCTATTGCTCGGAGAGCTCGCCGGAAGGTTTCGACCCCGCGCTCTATTCCGCCAACAGCACCTGGGACGCCTCGTCCAAGCCGGTCTACAACCGCCTGGTCGAGTTCGAGAACGGCACCACCAATGTCGTGCCCGGCCTGGCCGAAAGCTGGACGATCTCCGCCGACAATCTCGAATACACCTTCAAGCTGCGCCAGGGCGTGAAATTCCAGACCACGGATTTCTTCACGCCGACGCGCGAGCTGAATGCCGACGACATCCTCTTCTCGCTGAACCGCCAGCGCCTGAAGGACGACCCGTGGTACGATTACGCCGCCGGCACGAGCTGGGAAATGTTCGACGGCATGGAGATGCCGGCTCTGATCAAGGACATCGTGAGAGTCGACGACCACACGGTGAAGCTGGTTCTCAACCAGCCGAGCTCTTCGATCCTGGCCAGCCTTGCCATGGACTTCGGCTCGATCATGTCGAAGGAATATGCCGACAAGCTGGCCGCCGAGGGCATTAAGGACAAGCTGAACCAGCAGCCGGTCGGCACCGGCCCGTTCCGCTTCGTCGATTACCAGCCGGATGCAGTCATTCGCTATCAGGCCAATCCTGACTACTGGGCCGGCAAGCCGAAGATCGACGACCTGATCTTTGCCATCACCGTCGATGCGACCGCGCGCATCCAGCGCCTGCAGGCCGGCGAATGCCAGGTTGCCGCCTATCCGGCGCCGGCCGACATTGCCGGGCTGAAGGCCGACGCCAACCTGACGGTGATGGAGCAGCCAGGCCTCAACATCGCCTATCTCGCCTACAACACGCTGATGCCGCCCTTCGACAAGCCCGAAGTGCGCAAGGCGCTGAACATGGCGATGAACAAGAAGGCCATCATCGACGCCATCTTCCAGGGCACGGGCCAAGTCGCAAAGAACCCGCTGCCGCCTTCGATGTGGGGCTATAACGACGCGGTCGAGGACGAGAAGTACGATCCGGAAGCGGCCAAGAAGATGCTAGACGAAGCCGGCGTGAAAGATCTGAAAATGAAGATCTGGGCGATGCCGGTCAGCCGGCCCTACATGCCCAATGCCCACCGCACGGCCGAGTTGATCCAGGCCGACTTCGCCAAGGTCGGCGTCGATGCCGAGATCGTCTCCTACGAGTGGGGCGAGTATGTGAAGCGAGCCCGCGACAAGGATCGCGACGGCGCTTTGATCCTCGGCGGCACCAGCGACAATGGCGACCCGGACAATCTGCTCAGCTACTTCTTCAGCTGCGCGGGCGTGGGCGGCGCTAATTTCGCAAACTGGTGCTACCAGCCGGTGGAAGAGCTGATCCAGAAGGCCCGCACGACCTCCGACCAGACCGAACGCGCCAAGATCTACGAGCAGATGCAGGTTCTGATCAAGGAACAGGCGCCGTGGGCAACGCTAGACCACTCGACGGTGGTGCTGCCTATGTCGAAGAACGTGACCGGCTATGTGATGGACCCACTCGGTTCGCACCGCTTCGAAAACGTCGATATCACCGAGTAGATCGCTGACTAAGCTCCGTGGGCCCCGGTCCACGGAGCAGATCGACGAGAGCCATACGTGGGTTCGATCGAGAATTTCTGCCACTTCTGGCAGCCACTCGATAGTTCTACCCTTGCTTCTAGCTCAACTAAGCCGTCGCTGCGACCGAAAGGCGCGTGCTCGCGGCAAGTTTGGCTACGTCCTTGTATAATAAATTCCTTCGACTAGATTGGAGGTATGTGCATGGAAACTTTCATCAAGATTTCGAGGCTTGCCGGGGAAGCGCGTGGTTTCTCCCGGAGCGACTTGATTACGAACTGAACACCGCACAGGACTTTCCGCTCCGGGACCCCACTTCGAAGTCGAATTGCGGTGGAGTTGTTTGCGCATCGCGCGCCAGTTCCGGAGCTGACAAATTGATTTATCGACTACCATTTCCAAGCTGCAAATCCTGTCATCGCCGTTTGCCGCGTGCTGCCGTGCGTTGTCCATGGTGCGCTGACGGTCAGCGTGCGCCGATACGGCCTGGACTGGCTGCCGACCTGCTGGGAGGGCGCGCATGAATGCAGTATCGGCGCGGCCTGCCTCGAATCCGGGCGCCATTCTGTCAGAGCACGTTCTCTATGCCGTGCTTCCCTGGCGTCGCACGAAGCGGGCCGAGATCAAGGTACTGCTTGTCGCGCCTCGCGGTAGCGAACAATGGTCGTTGCTCAGCGGCCTGCCGAGCAGTGGCAAGACACCACGCCAGGCCGCGATGAGCGAGGCGTTCGAACAAGCCGGGGTGGTCGGCCTTCTCGATGCCAATCCCATCGGCTGCTATTCCAGCCAAGCGACGCCAACGGAAGGTTCGACTGTGTCGTGCGAGGTCGCGGTCTATGGGCTGAAAGTGCGCGGAACGCTGACTCACTGGCCAGGAAGCACGCAATACAAGCGGCGCTGGTTTCGTTTGGACGATGCCATACAGGCCGTTTCGAACGCGGGCCTCAAGCACTTGTTGGCGTCCACCGGTGTGAATGACACGTTTCATGGAGCGGCCAGGAAGGCAGCAGCCTGATCTTCTGGCTGCCTCGGACCTGATGCCGAGGTCGCGGCAGGGCGTCCGGCCGGCCAATGGCATCTGGGGGATGCGGCCCGAGAGGTTGCCCCACCCCTGCTCGGCCTGCCTGGCTTCAGCGCTTGAAATATCCGGCGCGTACCGCAGCACCGATAGTGTTCAGGATGATGTTGCCGGCCGTGATCGAACTGACATCGTTGAGATCGCGCGAGGGCGTTATCTCCACGATGTCCATGCCGACCAGTCGACCCTTGCGGATCAGGCCCTTGATGAGGTCGATGGTCTGGCGATAGCTGATCCCGCCCGGAGACGGCGCGGCCACTGCCGGCATGACCGACGGATCGAGCCCGTCTGCATCGAGCGTGAGATAGTAGCGCCCGCCATCGGGAATGCGTTTCAGAATCGCGGCGGTACCTTCCTCCTCCCACTGGGCCGGCGTGATGATGTCGACGCCATAGGCGCGCGCGGCCTCGACCTCCCCGATGCGCGCACTACCCTGCCCGCGAATGCCGAGCTGGAAGATGCGGTCGACATGCGCCATCTCGGACGCGCGGCGCATGTTGCTCGAATAGCCGTCCTTCACGCCGTTTCTTTCGTCGCGCCAGTCGAGATGCGCATCGATCTGGATCACCGTGATCGGTCCCTCGCCGTCCAGCGCGCGGAAGACCGGGATAGGGATGCCATGGTCGCCACCAAGAATGATCGGCATGGCGCCGGCTGCAAGGATCTTGCGGATCGCCGACTCCGAACGCCGGTAATGGCCGCCGATGTCGGCCACATCGCCCGGCACGTCGCCGACATCGACCACCTTGATGTCCTGCCCGTCGAACAGGGTGCCGCCTATCTCGAAGTCGTAGCTATCGAGCCCAAGGCTGATGCTCTGCGAGGCGCGACGCATGGCGGTGGGGCCATTCGTCTGGTCGTTGGTCATCTCGTCGATCGAATAGGGGCTGCCATAGGGCATACCGATGATCGCGATATCGGCCTTCAGCGTGTCGAGGTCCTCGACCAGCGGAAACCCCATAAAGGTCTGGTCGATCTTGCGCGGCGGAACGGTTAGCTTGGACATGTTCTCTCCCTTGGGCGCTATGATTGTGGCGCCAGCAGAACGCTCACTATGCCGGTCGCGGCACCCCGGGCAACCACCCGTCATGCCAGGACCAACGCTCTGCCAAGTCTGGTCTGCCGCGCACGCTGAGCATGACACCGGCCGTCATCAAACTTTTATGCAAGCTTCACCGCACTGACATGGCCCGTGCCTAGACCGCCTCGCGCATAACGAGGCAGACATGGCACGCAAGAACGTACTTCTCATCGTCGTCGACCAGTGGCGGGCGGATTTCGTCCCGCATCTCTTGCGTGCCCAAGGGCGCGAGTCCTTCCTGAAGACACCGAATCTCGACCGGCTCTGCCGCGAGGGTGTCACCTTCCGCAACCATGTCACGACCTGCGTGCCCTGTGGTCCGGCGCGCGCCAGCCTGCTGACCGGGCTCTATCTTATGAACCACCGCGCCGTACAGAACACAGTGCCGCTCGACCAGCGCCACACGAACCTTGGCAAAGCGCTGCGCACGATCGGCTACGATCCTGCGCTGGTTGGCTACACCTCCACCACGCCCGACCCGCGCACCACCTCGACCAATGATCCGCGCTTCCTTGTGCTGGGCGACATCATGGAGGGATTCCGCTCGGTGGGCGCCTTCGAGCCCAACATGGACGGCTATTTCGGCTGGGTGGCGCAAAACGGCTTCGGGCTGCCGGAAAAGCGCGAGGATATCTGGCTGCCCGAGGGCGAGGATTCGGTTCCGGGCGCTACCGACAAGCCTTCGCGTATCCCCGCCGAATTCTCCGACTCGACCTACTTCACCGAACGGGCGCTGACCTATCTCAAGGGCCGCGCCGGAAAACCTTTCTTCCTGCATCTCGGCTACTATCGGCCGCATCCTCCTTTCGTGGCGTCGGCGCCCTACCACGCCATGTACCGGCCGGAAGACATGCCCGCCCCGGTGCGCGCCGCCGACCCGGAAACGGAAAGCGCCCAGCACCCGCTGATGCGCTTCTATGTCGACAGCATCGAGCGAGGCTCGTTCTTCCACGGCGCGGAAGGCTCCGGCGCGACGATGGACGAGGCTGAACTGCGCCAGATGCGCGCCACCTATTGCGGGCTGATGACCGAGATCGACGACTGCCTCGGCCGCGTGTTCGACTATCTCGACGAAACCGGCCAATGGGACGACACGCTGATCATCTTCACGAGCGATCATGGCGAGCAGCTCGGCGACCATCACCTGCTTGGCAAGATCGGCTACAATGACGAGAGCTTCCGCATTCCGCTGGTCATCAAGGACCCGTCGGCCGGCGAACGCGCAGGCACCATCGAGGAGGCTTTCACCGAAAGCATCGACGTGATGCCCAGCATCCTCGACTGGCTGGGTGGCGAGGTGCCGCGCGCATGCGACGGACGCTCGCTGGTGCCGCTGGTGAAGGGCGACCGGCTAGACGACTGGCGCACCGAGCTGCACTACGAGTTCGACTTCCGCGATGTGTTCTATTCGCAGCCGCAGGACACTCTGGGGCTCGACATGGACGATTGCAGCCTCTGCGTCGTGCAGGACGAGAACTACAAATATGTGCACTTCGCGGCCCTGCCGCCGCTCTTCTTCGACCTCAAGAACGATCCGCGCGAATTCGTCAATCTGGCCGACGAGCCAGCTTACGCGGCGCTGGTGCGCGATTATGCGCAGAAGGCGCTTTCCTGGCGGCTGCGCCATGCCGACCGGACGCTAACGCACTATCGCTCAGGCCCGCACGGGCTGATCGTCAAGGACCGCTAATCCTGCCCCAGCAGGCGGCGGCCTGGGCTGTTCTTTAGGCCCCGGCCGCTCGCACCGGCACATAGTTGAGGATCGGCCCCAGCCACCGTTCGACTTCCAGCACCGTCATGCCCTTGCGGCGAGCATAGTCCTCGACCTGATCGCGCTCGACCTTGGCGACGCCAAAATAGTAGCTTTCTGGGTGCGCCAGATAGAGGCCCGAGACGGACGATCCCGGCCACATGGCGTAGCTCTCGGTCAGGCTGACCCCCGCATTCTTCTCGGCCTCGAGCAGGCGGAACAGCGTCACCTTTTCGGTGTGGTCGGGCTGGGCCGGATATCCGGGCGCCGGACGGATGCCGCGATAGGCCTCGCCGACAAGCTCGTCGCCAGAGAGATTTTCGTCCGGCGTGTAGCCCCAGAATTCCTTGCGCACGCGCTCATGCATGCGCTCGGCAAAGGCCTCAGCGAAGCGATCGGCCAGCGCCTTGACGAGGATGGACGAGTAATCGTCATTGGCGCGCTCGAAGCGCTCGGCGATAGCCACTTCCTCGATGCCGGCCGTCACCACAAAGCCGCCGACATAGTCCTGCTTGCCGCTCTCCAGTGGCGCGACGAAGTCGGACAGCGCCACATTGGCCCTGCCGTCGCGCTTTGTCAGCTGCTGGCGCAAGGTGAAGAAGGTGGCGAGTTCGCCATCGCGGTTCGTGTCGGTGAACAGCCTTATGTCGTCGCCGACGGCATTGGCAGGCCAGAAGCCGATGACGGCCTTGGGCGCGAACCACTTTTCCTCGATGATCTTCTTCAACATCGCCTGGGCATCGCCAAAGAGTTGTCGTGCTGCAGGCCCCTGCTTCTCGTCTTCAAGGATCTTTGGGTAGCGCCCCTTCAGCTCCCAGGTCTGGAAGAAGGGCGTCCAGTCGATGTAGCGGGCAAGCTCGCCGAGGTCCCAGCTTTCGAACACGCGCGTGCCGAGGAAGGATGGCCTTGGCGGCTCGTAGCCCGCCCAGTCTATCTTGTGGGCGTTCGCGCGCGCCTTGGCGAGCGGCAGCCGCTGCTTCTCGGCTTCGCTGCGGGCATGGGCGTCGGCGACCTTCCTGTATTCCTCGCGCGTGGTCTCGACATAGCCGTGCTTCGCATCCGGCGACAGCAGGCTGGAGACGACGCCCACCGCGCGGCTGGCATCGGTCACATAGACCGCCTGGCCGCGCTCGTATTTCGGGTGGATCTTCACTGCCGTATGCACGCGGCTGGTGGTGGCTCCGCCGATGAGCAGCGGAATGTCAAAACCCTCGCGCTCCATCTCGGTGGCGACATGCACCATTTCGTCAAGTGACGGCGTGATCAGGCCGGAAAGGCCGATAATATCGACCTTCTCAGCCCGAGCGGTTTCGAGGATCTTCGACGCCGGCACCATGACGCCCAGGTCGATGATCTCATAGTTGTTGCAGGCAAGCACGACGCCCACGATGTTCTTGCCGATGTCGTGGACATCGCCCTTCACCGTCGCCATGAGGATTTTGCCGGCGCTCTGGCGCTCGTCGTTCCCGCCATTTGCGGCCTTCTCGGCCTCCATATAGGGCAAGAGCACAGCGACCGCCTGCTTCATCACGCGGGCCGATTTGACCACCTGCGGCAGGAACATTTTTCCGGATCCGAACAGGTCGCCGACGACATTCATGCCGGCCATCAGCGGGCCTTCGATGACATGCAGCGGCCGCTCGGCATTTTGCCGCGCCTCCTCGGTGTCGAGCTCGATGAACTCGGTGATGCCGTCGACCAGCGCATGCTCTAGCCGCTTTGCGACCGGCCATTCGCGCCAGGCGAGGTCCTTTTCCTTGGCTTCCTTGCCGGCCGCGCCCCGGAAGCGCTCGGCCAGTTCCAGCAGCCGCTCGGTGGCCGTGCCGCCGGCCTGGGGAGCGCGGTTCAAAACCACGTCCTCACAAGCCTCACGCAAATCCGGATCGATGGATTCGTAGACCGCCAGCTGGCCGGCATTGACGATGCCCATGTCCATGCCTGCCTGGATGGCGTGGTAGAGGAAGACGGCGTGCATTGCCTCGCGCACCGGCTCGTTGCCGCGGAATGAGAAGGACAGGTTCGACACGCCGCCCGAGATATGGACATGCGGCAGGTTCCGCGTGATTTCGCCGGCAGCACCGATGAAATCGAGGCCGTAATTGTTGTGCTCCTCGATGCCAGTCGCCACCGCAAAAATGTTGGGGTCGAAGATGATGTCTTCCGGCGCGAAGCCTGCCTTCTCTGTCAGCAGCTCGTAGGCACGGGTGCAGATCTCCACCTTACGCGCCTCGGTGTCGGCCTGCCCCTGCTCATCGAAGGCCATGACGACTACGGCCGCGCCATAGGCATGGCAGAGCCTCGCATGGTGCAGGAACGCCTCCTCGCCTTCCTTCATAGAGATCGAGTTGACGATGGGCTTGCCCTGCACACATTTCAGGCCCGCTTCGATCACCTCCCATTTGGAGCTGTCGATCATGACCGGCACGCGCGCAATGTCCGGCTCGGCAGCGACGAGGTTCAGGTATTCCACCATCGCCTTCTTGGAGTCGATCAGCCCCTCGTCCATGTTGACGTCGATGACCTGCGCACCATTGGCCACCTGGTCGCGGGCGACGTCCAGTGCGGCGGCATAGTCGCCGGCGGTGATGAGCTTGCGGAATTTGGCCGAGCCGGTGACGTTGGTGCGCTCGCCGACATTGACAAATGGAATTTCGGGCGTGAGCGTGAAAGGCTCAAGGCCGGACAGCTTCATCAGCGGCTTGTGCTCGGGCATCTGCCTCGGCGGATATTTCTTCACCGCTTCGGCGATGGCGCGGATATGCTCCGGCGTCGAGCCGCAGCAGCCGCCGACGATATTCACCAGGCCTTCGCGGGCAAACTCCTCGATCTGCTCGGCCATATATTCCGGCGTCTCGTCATAGCGCCCGAATTCGTTCGGCAAGCCGGCATTGGGATAGGCGCAGACCAGCGTGTCGGCCACATCGGAGATTTCGGCCAGATGCTCGCGCATGGCGCTGGCGCCCAGCGCGCAGTTGAGCCCGAAGGTGAACGGGTTCGCGTGTCGCAGCGAATGCCAGAAAGCGGTCGGCGTCTGGCCCGACAGCGTACGGCCGGACCGGTCGGTGATCGTGCCGGAGATCATGATCGGCAGATCGACGCCCTTCTCCTCAAAGACCTCGTTGCACGCAAACACCGCGGCCTTCGCGTTCAGCGTGTCGAAGATGGTCTCGATGAGGATCATGTCGGCACCACCGTCGATCAGGCCGCACAGTTGCTCGGCATAGGCGATACGCAGGTCGTCGAAGGTGACGGCCCGGTAGCCGGGATTGTTGACGTCCGGCGAAATCGAGGCGGTGCGGTTGGTCGGCCCGAGCGCACCCGCGACGAAGCGGCGCTTGCCGTCTTCCTGTTCAGCCCGAATGACCGCCCGCCGCGCCAGCCGGGCGCCGTCGCGGTTCAGTTCGTAGACCATCTCCTCCATGCCGTAGTCAGCTTGCGCGATGCTTGTAGAGGAGAAGGTGTTCGTCTCGATGATGTCTGCGCCGGCAATCGCGTAGCGATAGTGGATTTCCTCGACCGCCGCCGGCTGGGTCAGGATCAGCAGGTCGTTGTTACCCTGCTGGTGGCAGGCGCAGCCGCCGAAGCGGTCGCCGCGGAAATGCTCCTCATCGAAGCTTAGCCCCTGGATCTGCGTGCCCATGGCGCCGTCCAAAATCAGGATGCGCTCGCTTGCCGCCTGCGCCAGCGCGGTACGCACTTCCGTTCCTCGGGATGTCTCTGCGATCGGCCCGAATAGGGCATCAAGCGAGGAACTCATTTGCGACATATCCAATTTTCACTGCGACTCTGCTCGCCAGATCACATAAAGATATCTTTATGTCAACATGTCTCTGATCACAATGCCGGCGAGCGCGGGGCGGTCGGCGGATTTGCGGAGCGAGATCAAGAAGAAGTGAGAACGTTGGCTGCGCGATTAAGTGCCATATAAAAGTCCTTAATCATCTCCTCCGAATATCGGCAGGACTGACGGGACTGGATGAAGCGATATCATGGATCAGCTTCGAGACACGACGACGAGGGAAGACCTCATCGAGCGGCCGCAGGTTGCCCGACGTCGCTCGGGCGGATGGCTCCCATGGCTGATCTTTCTGGCGCTTATTGCGGCTGCGGGTGCCTATTGGTGGCAGCGGCCTCAGTTCAGTGAACCACCGGCAACGCAAAAGCATGCGTCGCAACCCGTATCGGTCGGCGCGGCCACAGTCGGCACCGGCAACATCAATGTGACGCTCAATGCTCTCGGAACCGTGACGTCGCTGGCCACCGTCACGGTCAAGACGCAGATCGGCGGACAGCTCGTTCAGGTGAATTTCACCGAAGGCCAGGACGTCAAGAAGGGCGATGTTCTCGCGCAAATCGATCAGCGCCCATTCCAGGCAGCGTTGGCGCAAGCGCAGGGACAACTTGCCCGCGACCAGGCCCTGCTGCAGGGAGCTGAGGTCGACCTTGCGCGCTACCAGAAACTCGCAACGCAGAACGCGGTGCCTCGCCAAACGCTGGATACGCAAACGGCACTGGTTGCCCAATACAAGGGCACGATCGAAGCGGATAAGGCAACCGTCCAGGCGGCAAGCGTCAACCTCGATTTCACCACCATCAAGGCCCCCATCGACGGCCGGATTGGTCTGCGCCAAGTGGACGTGGGCAACTACGTGACTCCGGGCGACGCCGCCGGCATCGTGGTGATCACGCAAATCCAGCCAATCAGCGTGGTCTTCACCGTTCCAGAGGATCAGCTGCAGGCCATTGCCCAGCGCCTGCATGAAGGCGCCACATTGCCCGTGATGGCCTTCGATCGCAGCGGCAACAACAAACTCGCCGATGGGCAGTTGCAAACCTTCGACAGTCAGATCGATCCGACCACCGGCACCATCAAGCTCAAGGCGTCTTTCGCCAACGAGAACCGCATGCTCTACCCCAACCAGTTCGTCAACATCGAGCTGATCGTGAACGAGCACAAGGACGCAGTGATAGCGCCTACCGCCGCCATCCAGCGCGGTGTGCCCGGCACCTTCGTTTACTTCGTCAATCCCGATGACACGGTTTCGGTACGCAAGGTTACGCTTGGCGTGTTCGAGGGCGAGCGCGTCGAGATCCTCGCCGGGTTGAACCCAGGCGACCGGGTCGTCGTCGACGGTGCCGACAAGCTGCGTGAGGGCGCCAAGGTTGCCGTGCGGCAGGACGCCCAGCCAACGGCGCAGCCCACTCAACCGCAAGCGCAGCAGGCGCCAGGACAGCCGCTGGTGGATCCCGCGCCTTCGAGCAGCACCACGCCGACCCATGAAAAGGGCCAGGCCACCGGCAAGCACCGGCGTTAGGAGCTCGACCAAACGAAATGAGCCCGTCGCGCCCCTTCATCCTCCGGCCGGTAGCGACATCGCTCTTGATGGTCGCGATCATGCTGTCCGGCATGCTGGCCTACCTGTTCCTGCCGGTCTCTGCCCTTCCCCAGGTCGACTACCCGACCATCCAGGTCCAGACCTTTTATCCAGGCGCCAGCCCCGACGTGATGACTTCATCGGTCACCGCCCCGCTGGAAGTTCAGCTGGGACAGATCCCCAACCTGAACCAGATGAACTCGGTTAGCTCGGCCGGCGCGTCCGTCATCACGCTCCAGTTCAATCTCGCCATTTCGCTCGACGTCGCCGAACAGGAGGTGCAGGCCGCCATCAATGCGGCCGGCAACCTGCTGCCGGCCGACCTGCCCGCGCCGCCGATCTACGCCAAGGTCAATCCGGCCGACGCGCCGGTGCTGACGCTGGGACTGACCTCGAAGACCATGCCGCTGCGCGACGTGCAGGAGCTTGCCTACACGCGCCTGGCGCAAAAGATCTCACAGCTTCCTGGCGTCGGTCTGGTTACCCTGAGCGGCGGCCAGCGGCCGGCAGTCCGCATACAGGCCGATCCGCGCAAGCTTGCCGCTTATGGCCTCAACATCGACGACCTGCGCACGACGCTCGGCAACGCGAACATCAACGCCCCCAAGGGCAATTTCGACGGTCCTTCGCGCGCGTTTACGGTCAACGCCAATGACCAGCTGAAGAGTGCCGCTCAATACGAGCCCCTAATCATCGCTTACAAGAACGGGGCTCCCGTGCGGCTGAGCGATGTGGCAACCGTCATCGACGGCACCGAGAACGACAAGCTGGCCGCCTGGATGAACACCACGCCGGCAGTCATCCTCAACATCCAGCGCGAGCCAGGCGCAAACGTCATCCAGGTCGTGGACCGCATCAAGTCGCTGCTGCCGCAGTTGCAAGCCTCTTTGCCCAGCGCCGTCGAGGTGCATCTGCTGACCGACCGCACGACCACCATCCGCGCCTCGGTGCGGGACGTCGAATATGAGCTGACGCTCGCCGTCATCCTGGTCGTGCTGGTGATCTTCGTCTTTCTGCGCAGCGCCCGCGCCACGCTGATCCCGAGCCTTTCAGTGCCGCTCTCCCTGGTCGGCACCCTGGGCATCATGTATCTGTTCGGCTTCAGCCTCGACAATCTCTCGCTGATGGCACTGACCATCGCCACGGGCTTCGTGGTCGACGACGCCATCGTGGTGATCGAGAACATCTCGCGCTACATCGAGGAAGGCTATTCGCCACTAGATGCGGCGCTGATCGGTTCGGAGCAGATCGGCTTCACCATCATATCGCTGACAGTGTCGCTGATCGCGGTGCTGATCCCGCTGCTGTTCATGGGCGACGTGGTCGGCCGGCTGTTCCGCGAATTCGCCATCACGCTCTCGGCCACCATCCTCATCTCGGCCGTGGTTTCGCTGACGCTGGTGCCCATGGCCTGCGCCAAGCTGCTGAAGCCGATATCGGATGTCCGCGAGAACATCTTCCAGCGCGCCAGCCACGACTTCTTCGAGTGGGTGATCCGGGGCTATGGCCGAGCGCTGACCTGGGTGCTCGACCGGCAGACATTCATGCTGATGGTTGCGGTGAGCACCCTGATCCTAACCGGCATTCTTTATGTCGAAATCCCGAAGGGCTTCTTCCCGGTGCAAGACACCGGAGTCATCCAGGCGATCACCGAGGCGCCGCAGTCGGTCTCCTACGCCTCGATGGCAGAGCGCCAGCAGGAAGTCGCGGCAGCGATCCTCAAGGATCCCGACGTCGAAAGCCTTTCCTCCTTCATCGGCGTCGACGGCACCAATATGACGCCGAATGTCGGCCGCATCCTGATCAACCTCAAGCCGCATGAAGAGCGCAGCACAGACATCACCACCGTCATCAACCGGCTGAAGGAAAGCACGGCTTCGCTTACCGGCATCACGCTTTACATGCAGCCCGTGCAGGATCTGACGATCGATGGCACGGTCAGCCGGACGCAGTATCAATTCGTGCTGCAGGACGCGAACGCCGACGAGTTGGCGGAATGGACGCCGAAGCTGATCGACAAGCTGAGAAGCCTGCCGCAGCTCGCCGACGTGGCCAGCGATCTCTCGCAAAGCGGGCTTGCAGTCTTTGTCGATATCGATCGCGATCAGGCCGCGCGCTTTGGCGTCACCCCAGCTACCGTCGACAACGCCCTTTATGATGCCTTCGGGCAGCGCATCGTCTCGACGATCTTCAGCACCTCCAACCAGTACCGCGTCATCCTGGAGGCCGATCCCTCGCTGCAGCAGTCGCTGAGTTCGCTGTCATCGATCTACCTGCCGACCGCGACTGGCGGCGCGCCGATCCAGCTCTCGGTCGTGGCCAAGGCCCATGTCCAGACGGCGCCGCTGCAGATCACGCATATGGGGCAGTTCCCGGCCACAACTGTGTCGTTCAACCTGGCGCCGGGCGTATCGCTGGGTGAAGCGGTTGCGGCGATCAACAAGGCCCAAGCCGAGATCGACATGCCGCTCAGCATGATCACCACTTTCCAGGGCGCCGCCCGCGCCTTCCGAGCCTCGCTCAGCAACCAGCTGTTTCTGGTTCTGGCGGCAATCGTGACGGTCTATATCGTTCTGGGCGTGCTCTATGAGAGCTTCATCCACCCGATCACCATCCTGTCGACGTTGCCGTCTGCCGGCATCGGCGCCCTGCTGGCTCTGATGATCGCGGGCGAAGACCTGACCATCATCTCGATCATCGGCATCATCCTCCTGATCGGCATCGTCAAAAAGAACGCCATCATGATGATCGACTTCGCGCTTGACGCGCAGCGCAACGAGGGAAAATCACCGCGGGAGGCGATCTATCAGGCCTGTCTGCTGCGCTTCCGCCCGATCCTGATGACGACGCTGGCGGCAATTCTCGGCGCGCTGCCGCTGATGCTGGGCACCGGCGTCGGCTCCGAACTGCGCCACCCGCTGGGCGTCACCATCGTCGGCGGCCTCCTGGTAAGCCAGCTGTTGACGCTGTTCACCACGCCGGTGATCTATCTGTGGTTCGACCGCCTTTCGGCTCGCCTGCAGGGCGAAGAACCTGACTATCCCGAAGGGCGCAGCGCGGATGCCGCGCCATGAACCTTTCGGCCCCGTTCATCCGGCGCCCCGTCGCCACCACGCTTCTGACCTTCGGCCTGCTGATGACCGGACTGGTGGCATTTCCGCTGCTGCCCGTGGCGCCCCTGCCCCAGGTCGATTTCCCGGTCATCTCCGTACAGGCGACACTGCCGGGCGCCAGTCCGGAGATCGTTGCGACGACGGTGGCGAGCCCCCTGGAACGGCATCTGGGGGAAATCGCCGACGTCAACGAGATGACGTCGGCCAGCACCGTGGGCAACACCCGGATCACTCTTCAATTCGGGCTCGACCGCGACATCGATGGCGCCGCGCGCGATGTGCAGGCCGCAATCAATGCCGCGCGCGCAGACTTGCCGAGCAGCCTGCGGCAGAACCCAACCTATAAGAAGGTCAATCCCGCCGACGCGCCCATCCTCGTGCTTTCGCTCACCTCGGACACGCTGACCAGGGGCCAGATCTACGATGCCGCCAGCACCGTGCTGGCGCAGAAACTTTCGCAGGTCGATGGCATAGGCGAGGTCATCGTCAGCGGCAGTTCGCTGCCGGCCGTGCGCGTCGAGCTCAATCCGCAGGCGCTCTACAAATACGCCATCGGACTGGAGGATATCAGGGCAGCTCTCGGTTCAGCCAACGCCCACAGCCCTAAAGGCGACATCCATGCGGGGACCCAGCGCTACCAGATCTATGCAAACGACCAAGCGAATCAGGCAGATGCCTACCGCTCTCTGATCGTGGCCTATCGCAACGGTGCGCCGGTCAGGCTTTCGGACGTCGGCGAGGTCAGCGACTCGGTTGAGAACATCCGCAATGCCGGCCTTGCCAATGGCAAACCGGCGGTGCTGATCATCGTCTACCGTTCGCCCAACGCCAACATCATCGCCACCGTCGATAGGGTGAAGGCGTTGATGCCGACCTTGCGGGCATCGATTTCGCCGGCCATCGACCTGGCACTTGCAGTCGACCGCTCGACGACCATCCGTGCCTCGCTGCAGGAGGTCGAGCAGACCCTGATGATCGCCATCGGGCTCGTGATCCTCGTGGTCTTCGCCTTCCTGCGCGAGCCGCGCGCGACGCTCATTCCCATCGTGGCGGTGCCTGTGTCGCTGGTCGGGACGCTGGGCGTCATGTATCTGCTGGGCTACAGCCTCGACAATCTGTCGCTGATGGCGCTGACGGTCGCCACCGGCTTCGTTGTCGACGACGCCATCGTCGTTCTCGAGAACATCTCCCGGCACATACAGGCCGGAATGTCACCCAAAGCCGCCGCCATCAAAGGCTCGCAAGAGGTCGGCTTCACAGTTCTATCCATGAGCCTCTCGTTGATTGCGGTGTTCATTCCGATCCTGCTGATGGGAGGGCTGATCGGACGCCTCTTCCGCGAATTCGCTGTGACGCTTTCCACCGCGATCCTCGTTTCGCTCGTGATATCGCTCACCACCACCCCCATGATGTGCTCGATCCTCCTCAGGAGCGAGCGCGGCCGAAAGCATGGCAGGATCTATCGTTTCAGCGAGTGGATCTTCGACGGTATGCTGGCGGGCTATCGCAGGTCGCTGGGTTGGGCGCTGGACCGGCCCCGCCTGATCCTCACGGTGCTGCTGACCACGATAGGTCTCAGCTGCTATCTCTATGTGACCATCCCCAAGGGCTTCTTCCCGCAGCAGGATACCGGGCGGCTCGTCGGCTCCATCCAGGCCGACCAGGCGATCTCGTTCCAGCTGATGCAGCAGAAGCTCGGGCAGTTCGTCGATATCGTGAAAAAGGACCCCGCTGTCGATACTGCGGTGGGCTTCACCGGCGGTGGACAGACCAATTCCGGCTTCATGTTCGTCGCTCTGAAGCCGCTGGCCGAGCGCAAGATTTCGGCTGACCAGGTGATCGGCCGCTTGCGGCGCGAGCTCGCGGTCGTGCCGGGCGCCACACTCTACCTGCAGGCCGTCCAGGATATCCGCGTCGGCGGCCGCCAGTCCAACGCGCAATACCAATATACCTTGCAGGGCGACACCTTCGCAGACCTCCTCGAATGGGCGCCGAAGCTTACGGCGGCACTCCAAGCCGAACCGAAACTGACCGACGTCAACAGCGACCAGCAGAACAAGGGCCTCGAGGCCAATGTGGTGATCGACCGCGATACGGCCGCGCGGCTGGGCATCACGGTCAGCCAGATCGACAACACCCTCTATGACGCTTTCGGGCAGCGCCAGGTGTCGACCATCTATGTGGCGCGCAACCAGTACCATGTCGTCATGGAAGTGGCGCCGGAATACTGGCAGAACCCAGAGACGCTGAAGCAGGTCTTCGTCAGCACCGCGGGCGGCTCGGTCGGCGGCTCGCAGGCGACAAACGCGGTGGCCGGCACCTTCGTGTCGCCCGGCCTGTCCAACAACGCCGCCACAATCGCGGCCGACGCTGCACGCAATCAGGCGACCAACTCGATCGGCGCAACCGGCAAGACAGTCGCCTCGACCGGATCCGCTGTAAGCACCCGTGCCGAAACCATGGTGCCGCTGTCTTCAGTGGCAAAATACGGCCCAGGCAGCACGCCGCTCGCCGTCAACCATCAGGGCCTGTTCGTGGCCGCCACGATCTCGTTCAACCTGGCTCCCGGCGTTGCGTTGAGCGATGCGGTCGCGGCCATCGACGCGGCCAAGGCTCGCATCGGCATGCCGTCGTCGATCCACGGCAGTTTCCAGGGTACGGCTCGCGTTTTCCAGGAATCGCTCGCCAACCAGCCGCTGCTCATCCTCGCCGCGCTGATCGCCGTCTATGTCGTGCTGGGCATCCTCTACGAAAGCTATGCCCACCCGCTGACCATCCTGTCCACGCTGCCTTCGGCCGGCGTCGGTGCATTGCTGGCACTGTCGCTTTTCAACATCGAGTTCAGCGTCATGGCGTTGATCGGGGTGATCCTGCTGATCGGCATCGTGAAGAAGAACGCCATCATGATGATCGACTTTGCGCTCGACGCCGAGCGCAACGAGAACAAATCGGCGCACGACGCTATCTACCAGGCCTGCCTGCTGCGCTTCCGCCCGATCATGATGACGACGGTGGCGGCGCTGTTTGGCGCCATCCCGCTGGCGATAGGCTTCGGCGAAGGCAGCGAATTGCGCCAGCCGCTCGGCATTGCGATCGTGGGCGGCCTGATCTTCAGCCAGATGCTGACGCTCTACACCACGCCCGTGGTTTACATCTACATCGACCGCTTCCGCTTCTGGATCCGGGGGGTGCGCGTGTCCTCGACGCAACAGCCAAGACCCCAGCCGGGTGAATGACCGAAGATGTCGGAGGATAACTCCGGCTTTTACTCTTGCGTCGTTGGCAGAGCTTTTTTTTCCAAGTTATGTTTCCCCTCTTAGTGTGAGTTGACGCGTTCGAGTCGAAACTGAAGCTCCATGGACAATCGCAAATTCCGCGGTGTGCTGGGGTGTATGTGTTGTCGAACCCTGGTTGGGTACCGGATGCGTTGCGCTTTCAAGTCGATTGTTCCCCAATTTGCGAGACGCAATCGGCGATTCCGCCGCGTCCTGGCTGTGTGCGCGATGAGCCTCGCCATGTCCGGCTGCTTTCTGCATTCGGAACATCCCGAAGCAGCGCTTGAAATCCCCTCCGCCTATCGCGGTGGCAAGAACAAGCCGGAAGTAGCCGTTCCTGCACTGGATTGGTGGCGCGGCTTTCGCTCGGAAGAGCTGACACAGCTTATCCAGGAGGCGCAAAAGTCGAACCTGGACATCGCAGTCGCCACGGCCCAGATCGTCCAGGCGGACGCTCAGATCGGCATCACCGGCGCCGCGCTTTTTCCCAGCCTCACCGGAAGCGGGTTCGCTGAAAAGGAGCGAGTGTCGGCAACGCGAACGACGCCTGCCACGGTCTTTTCGCTTTACAATGTCGGGCTCTCGGCAAGCTACATTGTCGACTTCTGGGGCAAGAACCACGCCACGCTCTTTGCCGCAGAAAAGAGTGCCATCGTCAGTCGCTACAACCGCGAAGTCGTAACCGTCAGCAGCATCGTTGCGGTCGCCAACACCTATTTCCAGATTCTCGCCGCGCAGGATCAGCTGGCGGTCGCACGTCAGAATCTGGCAGCCGCCAGCCACATTCTCGACCTCGTCAACAAGCAGTTCAACGCGGGAACGGCCTCGCAGCTCGACGTCTCGCAGCAGGCAGCACTTGTGGCCACGGTGAGGGCCTCCATTCCACCGCTGGAAGTGACGCTGAAGCAGAACGTTTCAGCGCTCGCCGTGCTGGTGGCGCGGGCACCCGCCGACTTCAACGTCAAAGGCCGCAGCCTGTCGCAGGTTACGGTGCCGCGCGTGACGCCGGGCCTGCCTTCCGAGCTCCTGCTGCAGCGTCCGGATATCCGCCAGGCGGAAGCGCAGCTCGAATCCTCGAACTTCAACGTCGAGGCCGCACGGGCGGCCTTCCTGCCACAAATACAGCTTACCGGTACTACAGGCTTTCAGAGCCAGCAGCTTTCGCGCCTGTTCACTCCGGGCGCCTGGTACTACACGATGGTGGCCTCGCTCACGCAGCCGATATTCGACGGTGGCCTGCTGAAGAACCAGCTGTTGCAGGCTCGCGGCGTGCAGCTGCAGAATCTGCAGGCCTATCGAAAGGCCGTGCTTTCGGGCTTCTCGGACGTCGAACAGGCACTCGTCGCGCTCGAACAGACGACGATACAGCTAAGGTTGCAGAACGACGTCGTGACGAACTCCCGCAAGGCCTTCGAAATAGCAGAATTGCAGCTGGCCGGCGGCACCGTTAACCTGATCACCGTGCTGCAGACCGAACAGACGCTGTTCACCGCCGAAACCAATCTGGTGCAAGTCCGGCTGAGCCGCATGTTGGCCGCAACGAGCCTTTTCCAGGCTCTGGGCGGCGGTTGGCTCTGGCCCTTGCATGAAACTCCGGCGCCGACGCAGTAACGCCAGCGCGCTAAACCTGCTCGATCGAGCTGAAGTCGAAAGATTCACCCGGCGGATTCTCACCGATCCGCAGCATCGTGTCGCTGATGAAGTGGTACGGAGGCACGGGCAGGTTGTACGGAGCCGGGACGTTCTTGAACACGCGGCCAGCCAAATCGTACTTCGATCCGTGACATGGGCAGAAATATCCGCCGGGCCAATCGCGGTTGGGATCGGGAGCCGGCTGGAACTGCGGAATGCAGCCCAGATGAGTGCAGACACCGACCAGAACGGCGTAGCGTGGGTTGCTCGCGCGTGCCCAGTTCTTCGCATAAGGCGGCTGCTGCAGGACTTCTGAATCCGGATCCGAAAGATGATCTAGGAGTTGGGGGCTCTTCAAACCCTGCAGAGCCGCATCGGGACGATTGATGATGAAGACCGGCTTGCCGCGCCAGCGTACCGTGACCTGCTGACCGGGACCTAACCTTGAAACATCGATGTCGACCGGGCCGCCGCTGGCGAGCGTACTGGCATCCGGCCGCATATTGTCGATCAGCGGCCAGAGAACGGCTCCGGTCCCGACGGTCGCGAAGCATGCGGTTGCGATATAGAGAAAGTCTCGCCGGTCGGGAGTAGCCGGCAGCGGTCGGCCTGAAACAAAGTTCGCGGTGGACATGTTCTTCGACGCTCCGATCGAGGATCAACGCGCCAATCACCCCGCCCTTCTTCGGAAGGCCTCTGCTCTAACGTCGCGCCCCCGCGAGCAGTTCCGCCGCTATGCAGCTATTACGGCGCCGTTTACAGCCGTGATCACAGGGCATTGCACGCAATCGTGTCGGGCGCCTGCAACCGCCTCGCGATATTATTGTGTGGCCCTTCTGGAATTGGTGTGGAGGCCGCATAGAGCGAGCAGCGTCACGTGCCATTCGATCCGAAATCCTTCCTCGCCAAAGTGAGCGAGGGCCGTTGGGTCGGCCACTACCGCAAGGGCCAGATCATCTTCTCGCAAGGCGACGCCGCCGACGCGGTTTACTACATCGAAAGCGGCGGCGTGAAAGTCACCGTCGTTTCCGAGCAGGGCAAGGAAGCGGTGGTCGCCATTCTCGACAGCGGCGAATTCTTTGGCGAGGCGTGCCTTGCCGGACAGGTCCAGCGCATGGAAACGGTCATCGCAATGATGGAGACGGTGATCGTTAGGCTGGAAAAGGCGGCCATTCTTCGCCTGATCCGCTACGAGCCCGCCTTTTCGGAAATGTTCATCGCCCATCTCATCGAGCGGATGACCCGCGTCGAATCCGACCTCATCGACCAGCTGTTCAATTCGAGCGAAAAGAGGCTCGCGCGCCTGCTCCTGCTTTTGGCGCATTTCGGTAAGGACGACACGTCCGAGGCAGTCATTGCCCGGATCAGCCAGGAGACCTTGGCCGAGATGATCGGCACGACCCGCTCGCGCGTCAGCTACTTCATGAACAAGTTCCGCCGGTTGGGCTTCATCGACTACAATGGCAGCATCGAAGTGCACAGCTCGCTCCTGAACGTCATCATGCACGACCAGTCCAAGGGAAGGCGCTGAAATGCCGCGCCGTTAAGTGGACAGAAACCGGCAAATTTTCCTATCGCTGTATAGTTTTGCACAGTCCCCATTCGGCCCCGGGCGTAGCATCCATTTGCAGGAATGGGTCAGCTTCTACGTTGGGTTCAATTCCAGCGTCCGAAGCGCCCGGTTCCTCCAAATTTCGGAGGCATGAAGATGTCTATGTCGATCGAAAGTCTTGTGACCATATTGGTGGTCGGTCTCGTATTAGGGTGGCTGGCCGATCAGATAGTGCAAGGCGCCAGGTTCGGAATGGTCGGGGACCTGATCATCGGAATCGTTGGGGCCTTCCTCGGCTTCTGGCTGCTTCCGCTGATGGGCGTTCATATCGGCGCAGGTCTCACGACCGTCGCCATCAACGCCATCATCGGCTCGATCGTGCTGCTTGTGATCGGCAGGATCGTTCACGATGCGGGCACTTGGCAGCGCGAGCACTGGGGCAAACACTCCTGAGCAAGCCGCAGCTCGACGCAGTGCCGCGGGGAACCGCGGCAGGTCAGTTGCCAAGGGCATAGCGGGCAGCCGCTCGCAAAGAGCGGATTGGTCGCGCAGTCGCGACCGTCTAGATCAAGAACATCAGGGCGCGCCCGATCCGTCGGGCGCGCCAATTGACGTCAGGCCGCCGCGTCGCGGCTGATGAACTGCCGGAAGCGCTCCGACTTCGAATTGCTGAAGACTTCCTGCGGCGCGCCGTCTTCCTCGATCCGCCCCTGATGCAGGAAGATCACCCGGTTGGAGACATCGCGGGCAAAACCCATTTCATGCGTGACGACCAGCATCGTGCGCCCCTCGTCCGCCAGCGAGCGCATGACGCGCAGCACCTCGCCGACCAGCTCCGGATCGAGCGCCGAAGTCGGCTCGTCGAAGAGCATCACCTTTGGCCGCATCGCCAAGGCGCGCGCAATCGCCGCGCGCTGCTGCTGTCCGCCCGACAAGTGCGATGGATAGTGGTTGCGCTTGTCGGCAATGCCCACCTTCTCAAGCAGCGCTTCGGCTTCGGCGATACACTCCTTGCGCGGACGCTTCTGCACATGGACAGGCGCCTCGATGACATTTTCGAGGATCGTCATATGGGACCAGAGATTAAAACCCTGGAAGACCATGCCGAGCTCGGCGCGGATGCGCTCCACCTGGTGCCGGTCGGCCGGACGGTTCGCTCCTCTCGCCTGCTCCATGCGGATCGTCTCGCCGGCAACCGTCACGGCTCCTGAATCGGGGACCTCCAGCAGGTTGATGCAGCGCAGGAGCGTCGACTTGCCCGACCCGGAAGAGCCCAGGATGGAAATGACCTCGCCTTCACGGGCCGCGAGCGAGACACCCTTCAGCACCTCGAAGCTACCGAAGCTCTTGCGCAGATTGTCGACGCGGAGCGCCACGGATGCGTCCTGGGCGGCGTTCATTAGGCTTCTCCCTTCGCAGAAACGAGCAGTGGCGCAGGCGGCTGGCGCAGATACGGCGTCAGCCAATATTCGGCCAGCATGATCAGCCTGGTGAGCAGGAAATTGATCGCAAGATAGATGGCGCCTGCGACCACGAACACTTCGACAGTCCGGTAGGTCTCGGCGATGACGGTCGCGGCAACGCCGGTCACCTCCATCAGAGTGATGATCGAGGCAAGCGAGGTCGCCTTGACGATGGCGATGACCTCATTGCCATAGGCCGGCAGTGCCTGGCGGATGGCCAGCGGCATGACGATGCGGCGGAACATGAGCAAAGGCGACATGCCGCAAGCGCGTGCTGCCTCGATCTGCCCATTCGGCACCGCCATCAGGCCGCCGCGAATGATCTCGGCTACATAGGCGCCGGTGTTCAGCGTCAGCGCCAGAATCGCACACCAATAGGGCTCGCGCAGAAAGGACCAGAGGAAGCTGTGCCGGATGGCCGGGAACTGGCCAAGGCCGTAATAGATTAGGAAGATCTGAACCAGCAGCGGCGTGCCACGAAAGACGAAGATATAAAGTCGTGCAAGCCCGTCCAGCGGACGGATGCCTGACAGACGCATCAGTGCCAGGCAGGTGGCGAGCATGGTGCCCAGGACCATCGCGAGCGCGCCGAGCTCGAGCGTCAGCGGTATGGCGCCGATCAGCTTCAGGAAGGTCTCGGAAAGAAAATTCCAGTCCATCAGCCCCTCCTGACGCCACGCGAGAGCCGACGCTCGCCAATCCTCAGCACGAAGCCGGAGAAGGTCGAGATCGCGAGATAGAGCGCCCCCGCGATAAGAAAGAAGTCGAAGGGCAGACCGGTCGAACCGGACCCGATTTGCGCCTGGCGCAGAAGCTCGACGACGCCGGTGACCGACACCAGCGCGGACTCCTTCAGCACCACCTGCCAGACATTGCCCAAGCCCGGCAGCGCATGGCGCAGTGTGAGCGGCGCGATGATACGCCGGAACCTGAGCCACGGCGACATGCCGCAGGCAACCGCCGCTTCCAGCTCGCCCTTGCTTACCGCCCTGAACGCGCCTCGGAAAACCTCGGTGTGGAATGCGCCCGAAGTGACGCCGACCGCCAGCGAGCCGGCAAGAAAGCCCGGAAGCCCAATAAACCCTTCGGCTCCGAAATATTTGCCGATGGCCGTGACCAGCGCACTGCCGCCGAAATAGAAGAGGTAGATGACGAGCAGCTCGGGAATGCCGCGCAGGATGGTGGTGTAGCCATCGGCCAGTACCCGCAGCACACGGCCGCCGGAAATCTTGGCCCAGGCCACGAACACGCCGATGACGCCGCCGACAGCAAAGCCGGTCACAGCGACGGCAAGGGTCATCAGCGCCCCGGCCAGAAGCGCTTGGCCCCAACCTGTCGGGCCGAAACTGATGATGTCAAGAAATCCAGGTTCGTTCATGAGGCTGGCGGTCTGTGAATGATCTCGGCTTGGGAGGCGTCAACGTCGTCTGCCTCGCAGCGAAACGATCTCCTAGGGCAGCTTTGGCGCGGCTTTTGGGCATCAGGCTGCGGCATTTGAGTCTTGAGCCGGCAAATGCGGCTGCACGTCGTCCGGTATCGGATTGACGAAAGCCGTACCTGCGAGCCGCCCGCAATGACCCTGCTTGGCGTATTCGGCAAAGTTGGTCTCGGGCGCATCTCAGACGCGGTCGCTAAAGGCAAAGAATGCCTCGCGCTTTGCGTCGACGATCTCCCACACCGGGTGCCGGTTTGCCATGCCTTTCTCCTCCCTCAACGTCGCCCGGCTGCGGCCGGGCGACAGATGGGACCCAGTCTAGACGTTGAACTGGAAGCCATCGACCGTGAATGTCTGGCCGGTCATGAAGCAAGGCTCCGACGTTGCCAGGAAGGTCACGAGCTTTGCCACGTCGTCGGAGCAGCCCAGTCGATTGAGCGCGATGCCCTTGATGACTTCCGGCTCGCGCTCGGTGACGTTGGTGTCGATCTCGGTCTTGATGACGCCCGGGCAGATCGCATTGATGTGGATCTTCGAACCGAATTCCTTGGCGAGCGCGCGGGTCATTCCAAGGATGCCGGCCTTGGCGGCGGCATAGGCGAACTTGCTGACAGCTGCGGTAACGCCGCCCGAAAGCGCGTTGAGCGAGGACATCGACACGATGCGGCCGCCGCCCTGTTCGAGCATGATCGGCGCGAAATTCTGGATGTAGTTGAAGCAGCTCTTCAGGTTGATCGCGATCGCCCGGTCGAACTCTTCTTCCGAGATTTCCAGGATGCCCGTCGGCGCCGAGCGGCCGGCATTGTTGAGCAGGAAGTCGACGCGGCCGAAATGCGCCGCAACGTCCTTGGCGATCTCCTGCGTCCGCGCGTAGCTGGCCACATCGGCGATGTAGGACTTGACCTCGGACCCGAGCGCGCGAGCCTCGTCGCTCGTCCGGGCGAGCTCCGGCTCGAGAAGATCGACCAACGCCAAATCATATCCAGCGCGCGCAAGATCCAGCGCGCAAGCACGGCCTATGCCGCGCGCAGCGCCGGTGACGACCGCGACCTTACGAACGTTGGGCATGACGTTTTTAAACTCCTTTATTTCCTTGACAGCTTCATGTTAGGAATTCATCGTTATTCATCAATCAGAATATGGTTCATGTATATGAACGAACGGGACAGTTCTGAAGTCAAGTCGGCGGTCCGCGTGCTGGAGCTTCTGGAGCTTCTGTCACGCGCAGAAGAGCCGATGACGCTCCGCGCCATCGTCTCCGAGCTCGGCTACCCCAAAAGCAGCACTTTCAATCTTCTCGCCACGCTGATCTCGCGGGCTTACGTCGTGCGGATCGAGCCGGAGAGCTACAAGATCCACGATGCGTTCCGGAACGGGCCTGGCTGGGCCAGCGGCCGCGACGCGCAGCTGATAGCCACCGCCCAGCCGATCATGGATGCGCTGCGCGATCAGGAAGGCGAGACGGTGTTTCTCGGCACGCGTCGTCGCGACGGCAGGGTGCGCATCCTGTCCAAGAGCGTCAGTCGGCAGGCGGTTCGCTTCGATTCCGACCTCTGCGGCACCGACCCAGCCTATTGCACGGCCATGGGCCGCGTGCTGCTCGCCTCCTGGGCATCGCATCGCGTCGACGCCTATCTGGCTCGCGAAAGGCTGGTGAAAATCACCGACTACACGGTCATCGACCGGGTGCAGCTGCGCAAGATCTTCGACGAGACCCGCCGCAACGGCTTCGGGGTCAGCGACCGGGAGGCCGTGCCCGGGGGGTCCGGCGTTGCCGCACCCGTGCGCGACAGTTCGGGCGAGGTGATCGCCGCTCTCAACATCGCCACAGTCGCCCCGCGCTTCGACTCCTGCAAGGACAGGCTCGCCCAAGCTGCCATCCGCAACGCGGCCGAACTCAGCTACCGCCTTGGCTTCAAAGGCTCTATCACAAGCGGAAAATAAGCATGGAAATTCAATTCAACGGTAAGAATGTGCTCGTCACCGGCGCCGCACGCGGCATCGGCAGTGCCATCGCCATCGCCTTTGCGGATGCTGGCGCGAGCGTGCTGGCAACCGATGTCCTCGAGACGGAACTGCATGGGCTGCGAACGCAAAGCGGCGACCGGATCGAGACAGATCGCCTCGATGTCACCGACGAGAACGACATCCGCCGCTGCGTGGAAGCGCGGGCCCAAAAGGGCCGCCATTTCGACGTCTACGTCCACGTCGCCGGCGGCGTGCTAGGCCAGAAGCGCAAGCCGTTGGAAGAGGTAACCAGCGCCGAGTGGGACCGCATCTATGACGTGAACACCAAGGGCGCCTTCCTGGTGGCGCGCGCACTGGCGCCGTCGATGAAGCAGCGCAAGCAGGGCAAGATCGTCATGATTTCCAGCGGCGCTGGCCTCGGCGTCAGCCTGACCGGCATCCAGGCTTATGCCAGCGCCAAGGCCGCGCAGATCGGCCTGACGCGCCAGCTCGCGCATGAGCTCGGGCCCTTTGGCATCAATGTGAATGCGGTCGCCCCCGGCTTCCTGCGCACCAGCCCCGACTATGAACGGCAGTGGGCCTCCTACGGCGAAGCGGGCCAGCAAGCGATGATCGATGAGATCCCGCTGCGCCGGATCGGCGAACCGGAAGACATCGCCAATGCCGTGCTCTTCCTCACCTCGCCCTATGCCAGCTGGATCACGGGGCAGACCCTTTCGGTCAATGGCGGCCCAACCTCCTGAGAGAACTGCAATGGATAAAGTGCTCGACACCTGGAATTGGCCAGAGGAACGCTGGCGCAGTGTGCTCAACCATGTGCGCGCCGGCCGCAGCCTGAAGCCCGCCTCCTGGGCAGACGGCGCACGCTGTGCGGTGGCGCTGTCTTTCGACAGCGACCACGAATCCTTCGAGCTGCGCGACGGCGGCAAGTCGGTCAGCGCGCTTTCGCAGGGCCAGTTCGGCCCGCGCCAGGGCATCCCCCGCATCCGCGCCCTTCTCGAACGCTACGATATCAAGGCGAGCTTCTTCGTGCCGGCCGTCTCGGCGATGCTCTATCCCGACGAGCAGCGCGGGCTGGCAGAAGCTGGCAATGAGATCGCGCTGCATGGCTGGATCCACGAACGCAACACGCTGCTCGACGGCGCAACCGAACGCGAGCTGCAACTGCGCGCCGCCGACAAGCTCGAGGAGATTGTCGGCGTTCGGCCTGTTGGCATCCGCACTCCCTCCTGGGATTTCAGCGCTCACACGCTGCAGATCACCAGGGAGATGGGGCTGCTTTACGACTCCTCGCTGATGGCCGATGTCGACTGCTATGAGCTTCTGATGGACGGCGAGCCGACCGGCGTGGTCGAATTGCCGGTGGAATGGATCCGCGATGACGCGGCCTATCTGATCATGGATCGCTGGGGCGGCCTGCGCCCGCAGATCGCGCCGGCCGACATCCTCGGCATCTTCATGCGCGAGTTCGACGCGGCCTATGTCGAGGGCGGCATCTTCCAGCTCACCATGCATCCCGACATCATCGGGCACCGCTCGCGCATCTGGCTGCTGGAAGAACTCATCCGCCACATCCGCAGTCATCCCGGCGTGTGGTTCGCCACCCATGCCGACGTGGTAAGACACGCCAAGCAACACGCGGTCTAGCATCCTCCCAAGCACTGACCGCAAATGAAAACGGCCGCCGGATTGGCGGCCGTTTTCTGTTTCACGCTACGCTGGTAATCAGGTGCGCGGGCTGACGTCGGCGCCGAACCACTTTTCGGACATCTGCTTCAGCGTGCCGTCGTCGCGCATCGAGTCGATCGCCTTGTTCAGGATGGCCTGCAGCTCCGGCTCGTTCTTGCGGATGCCCATGCACACATTGGTGGCCATGATGCCGCCGGTGAGGAGCGGGCCGCTGACCTTCAGCGCGCCGCCGCTCTTCTTGGCGCGATCGACGACGAAGACGACATTGTCGAACTGGCCATCGAGGCGTCCGCCCTTGAGGTCGAGTTGGCTCTGCTCGGAGCCCTTGTAGCTACGCACAGTGGCTACGTCCTTGAAGTTCTCTTCGACGAACTGAAGCTGGCTGGTGGACAGCGAAGCGCCCAGGGTCGAGCCCTTCAGCACATCCTTGAGATCCTTGAGGGCCTGCTTGCCCTCCTCGGTGTCGATCGACAGATGCTCGCCGGTGTGCGGCAGCTCTGCCAGCGGGCCATCGGCGCTCATCAGGAAGGTGTTCGGGGTGATCGCATAGGGATCGGTGAAGTCGATCACTTCGCGGCGCTTGGGGTTCGGGCCCATGGTCAGCACGACATCGAACTTGCCGGCGACGAGCGAGGGGATCTGGCTGTCCCAGTCCTGCGCCACGATCTTGCAGTCGAGCTTGGCGCGCACGCAGACTTCCTTGGCAACATCCAGGTCGAAGCCTTCCAGCTCGCCGCTCGGCGTGGTCGCATTGAAGGGCGGGAAAGCGCCTTCGACACCGACGGTCACGGTCTTCCATTCCTTGGCATGGGCGATCCCGGCTGCCGGCACGCCCAAGGCCAACACAGACACAAGCGCCATGAGCGAACGTCTGCTGATCATTACATTTCCTCCAAATGCCTTCACGAGGCCCGATTGATTGACACAATGGCGAGACAAGACAGCGCCGAGAACCCGCCTGTTTCGCAGGTTACGACTCTTTTCTTGTTCTTTCAGGAGAATGTCGTTCATGTCCATGAACATTCACCCATGGACGGCTAACGGCTTTTGCACCCTGCTTGCAGACGCAAGCGCGCGCCCTTCAAGGGCCTTCCCTCGAAGGGCAACAACAGAACCTTCGGCGTGAAATGCTGATGCTAAAGCTTGGCCTTGGTGCTGCGCGGCGTTGCCAAGAGCAGACTGGTTTCGCTGTTGGTGACGCCGGGAATGAGGCGGATACGGCGCAGCACCGCGTCGAGATCGGTCAGGGTCGTGGTGCCAAATTCGACGATGAGGTCCCAACGGCCGTTGGTGGTGTGGATGGCCGAGATTTCCGAATAGCCTCCCAGGGCCTGCACCACGCGGTCGGTCACATGGCCCTCGATCTCGATCATCATGATGCCGCGGACAGGCTGGTCGACCGCGTCGGCGCGCAGGATCACCGTATAGCCGAGTATGTCGCCGGAACGCTCCAGCTTTTCGAGACGAGCCCGCGCGGTGGCGCGCGAGACGCCAAGATCCGAAGCCAGATCGGAAATGCTCCGGCGCCCGTCGTGACGCAGCAGCTTGATCAGCCTTTCGTCCAGCTCGTCCATTCCGGTTCTCATATTGGCAAGTCTAATATACCAATCTGATAATCCAGATCGATAGGATTGCCAATTCAATCTGTTCATTCCGCCACCGCAATCGGCTTAAATGTAGACGAAATTCACCCACAGGCGGACCAATATGCATTGCAGGATTTTGGGCGCGCCGGTCCAGGACGGAACCGGGCGCAAAGGTTGTGAAATGGGGCCGAGCGCGCTGCGCGTGGCGGGCCTCGTCGAAGCTCTCACCGAGCTCGGCAACACGGTCGAGGATCTCGGCGCGGTGACGCCCGAGTCGCCTCTGCCGGTGTCCCATCGCAACTCCGTGCTGAAGGCATTGCCCGAGATCGCGGCCTGGACGGCAGCTCTCGCCGATGCGGCCTACCAGGCCAGCTCCGACGCCATGCCGATCTTCCTTGGCGGCGACCACAGCATTTCGGCCGGCACCGTTTCGGGTGTCGCCCGCCGTGCGGCCGAGATCGGCCGGCCGCTCTTCGTTCTGTGGCTTGATGCGCACACGGACTTCCACACGCTCGACACCACGACCAGCGGAAACCTGCACGGCGTTCCGCTCGCCTATGTTGCCGGACTCCCGGGCTTCGACGGCTATTTTCCGGCGGTGACCTCGGCGGTCGATCCCAAGCGCATCTGCACGCTGGGTATCCGCAGCGTCGATCCCGCCGAGCGAATTGCGCTGAAGGAAGCAGGCGTGCTGATGTATGATATGCGCGCGATCGACGAGCATGGCATCGCGCCCCTGTTGCGCGATTTCCTTGCGCGCGTCATCGCAGAGAACGGCATGCTGCATGTCAGCCTCGACGTCGATTTCCTCGACCCTGCAATCGCACCCGCGGTCGGCACCACTGTGCCTGGCGGAGCCACCTTCCGCGAGGCGCATCTGGTGATGGAGATGCTACACGACAGCGGGCTGGTGACCAGCCTCGACCTGGTCGAGCTGAACCCCTTCCTCGACGAACGCGGACGCACGGCAACTCTCATGGTCGATCTGACGGCAAGCCTGATGGGGCGCCGCATCATGGACCGCCCCACACGGAGCTACTGACATGACCAATCCCGCCCTCAACATCGTTCCATTCGTCAGCGTCGACAACATGATGACGCTGGTGCTGCGTGTTGGCGTCGAACGCTTCCTCGTCGAGCTTGCCGGCTATATCGAGGAGGACTTCAAGCGGTGGCCGGTCTTCGACAAGACGCCGCGCGTCGCCTCGCACTCGAGGGAAGGCGTCATCGAACTGATGCCGACCAGCGACGGCCAGCTCTACGGCTTCAAATATGTCAACGGTCACCCGAGCAACACGCGCGACGGCCGCCAGACCGTCACCGCCTTCGGCGTGCTCGCAGACGTCGGCAACGGCTATCCGATGCTGCTGACGGAGATGACCATTCTGACGGCGCTGCGCACGGCGGCAACCTCTGCCGTCGCGGCCAAATACCTCGCACCCAAGAACGCCGACACGATGGCCATCATTGGCAATGGTGCGCAGTCCGAGTTCCAGGCGTTGGCCTTCAAGGCCGTGCTCGGCGTCGACAAGCTACGCCTGTTCGACATCGATGCCTCGGCGAGCCGCAAAGCCGCCAGCAACCTCGCCGGCAAGGGTTTTGATATCACCATCTGCCATTCGGCCCAGGAGGCGGTCGAGGGTGCGCAGATCATCACCACCGTCACCGCCGATAAGCAGTATGCCACGATCCTCACCGACAACATGGTCGGCAACGGCGTGCACATCAATGCCGTGGGCGGCGACTGCCCGGGCAAGACAGAGTTGCACCGCGACATCCTGTTGCGCTCCGACATTTTCGTGGAGTATCCGCCGCAGACCCGCATCGAGGGCGAGATCCAGCAACTCGACCCAGACCATCCGGTGATCGAGCTTTGGCAGGTGATGACCGGAGAAACGCAGGGTCGGCGCGATCCTCGCCAGATCACGCTGTTCGACTCGGTCGGCTTTGCCATCGAGGACTTTTCGGCGCTGCGCTATGTGCGCGATCGACTGCAGTCGACCGGCCTTTACGAGAAGCTCGACCTGCTGGCCGATCCCGACGAGCCGCGCGATCTGTTCGGTATGTTGCTGCGGCACGCCGCCAAGCAGGCCGAGGTCGCCTGATAATAAAAGGCGACGGCGCATCGCCAGATGCGCCGTCGCGGGGCCCTAGCTTTACCGCAGTGAAGGCCCAGTTACAGGGCAAAAACCTGGTCGTGGGTTCCCACGAAGAACTTGCCTTCGGGCGTCACCCAGCCGCGGAACATTCCATCGGTGTTGTAGGGCGCCGCGATGTTGCCCTTGGCGTCGACGGCCACCAACCCGGCGCCGATGCTGCGCGGCTGGAACTCATCGATGATGATCTTCGACGACGCCTGCTCAAGGCTCTCGCCGAGATAGGCAACGCGCGAAGCCACTTCATGGCCCACCGCGTGCAGGATGAAGAACTCGCCCTTGCCGGTGCCCGAGACGGCGCAAACACCGTCGCGTGCATAGGTGCCGGCGCCGATGATCGGTGAATCGCCGACGCGACCTTCGGGCTTGTTGTTGTAGCCGCCCGTCGAGGTAGCGGCCGCAAGGTGCCCGGCTGCATCGAGCGCGACTGCGCCCACCGTGCCGTGCTTTTCGGACTCGCTGGCCTTAGCCGCCGTGCCCTGCTTTTCGTGTTCCTTCATCGCGGCTAGCGCCTTCACCCGGCGCTCGGTGGTGAAATGGCTGTTCGGCACGACCTCGAGGCCGCCTGCCTTCGCATAGTCGTCCGCGGCATGGCCTGCCAGAAGCACCGCCTCGCCGCGCTCCATGACCAGACGCGCCGCACGGATCGGGTTGCGGATATGCCTGGACCCGGCAACCGCACCGCCGGTCTGCGTTTGACCGTCCATGATCGAGGCATCGAGCTCATGATAGCCGGCCGCGTTGAGGGCTGCGCCATAGCCGGCGTTGAAGTGCGGCGAATCCTCCATGACGATCACCGCCACCTGGACGGCATCGAGCGCGCTGCCGCCTGCGGAAAGGATCGCCCAGCCGGCCTCAAGCGAGCGGCGCAGATCGACGCGCGCGGCGGCCCACTCTTCTTCGCTCAGATCGAGCTTGGCCATGACGCCGCAGCCGCCATGAATCGCCAGTGCAACAGGTCCCATTTGGATATTCCTCAAAAGTGGAGCGGCCGCCCCGGAAGGCGGCCGCAAGGTCTCATTTCGCCGGGTTAGTTCGCCGGGCGGATGTTCATCGCCAGCGTGTCCTCGTCGGAACGCGGCGTGATGGTCAGTTCCTTCTTCATGCCCCAGGCCGAAACCGTGGACGCGATCGGCAGGATCGGACGCTCCTTGGCGACAAGGGCGTTGGCATCCTGCAGCAGCATCTCGCGCTTCGGCGTGTCCATCTCTGCGGCCGCGCCTTCGATCAGCTTGTCCATCTCCGGGTTGGAATAGTGATGGACGTTGAAGCCGCCGAGCTTGGTCTCGGGGTCGTTGGTGTGCAGCAGTGCAGCCAAGGCATAGTTCGCCTCGCCCGTCAGCGTGCCCCAGCCGGACATGCCGAAGCTGTAGTCGCCGCGCGTGTTGGCCGGGAAGTAGACCGCGCCCGGCTGGGCGTTGGCTTCGACGGTCACATTGATCGCAGCCAGCATCTGCGCGATCGTGGTGCCGACTTCCTTGTCGCTCGGCAGACGATCGTTGGTGAAGTTGAACACCACCTTGAAGCCGTCCGGGTAGCCGGCGTCGGCCAGCAACTGCTTGGCCTTCTCGACGTCGGGCTGGGCGAGCTGGATCGCCGGATTGTAGCCGAAAATGTTCGGCGTGATGATCTGCGACTGGGCCTTGCCCATGCCTTCCATCGCCACTTCGGTGATCGTATCGCGATCGATGGCGAGATCGAAGGCCTCACGCACGCGCGGGTCGAGGAACGGGTTCTTCGCCAGCGGCGAGCCGTCATTGGCCGTGATCTGCGGGGCCTGTTCGCGGAAGTCGAAATAGACCAGGAATTCGTAGACGCTGTCGGTCTTGATGATCCTCAGCGAGGAATCGTTCTCCAGGGTCGCGATGTCGGACGCGGGGATGCGGGCGACGATGTCCACCTGGCCGGCCTTGAGCTGCGCAACGCGAGCAGCATCGTTCGGCAGTTCCTTGCGGATCACCTTGTCCCACGGCTCCTTGCCGCCCCAGTAGTCGTCGAAGCGCTCGAGAACCAGCTCTTCCTTCGGCGTCCAGGAAACGAACTTGTAGGGGCCGGTGCCGATCGCGGCCTTGCCCGAGTTGAAGCCTTCGGTCGCGTGTTCGGGCGTGTCGGAGAAGTCCTTGGCCGCGACATGCGAGACGATGAAGAGACGGATGAAGTCGTTGGGCAGCGTCGGCGCCGGGCCGTCCGTCTTGACGCGAACGGTGTAGGGATCGACGATCTCGATATCCTTGACGCGGCGGACGTAGACGGTGGTCGGGTTGGCGCCCGTGACGTGCGGGATGCGCTCGATGGAGAACTTGACGTCCTCGGCGGTGAAGTCCGAGCCGTCGTGGAACTTCACGCCCTTGCGCAGCTTGAACTCCCAGGTCGTGTCGTCCAGTGCCTGCCAGCTTTCAGCCAGGCCCGGCTCCAGCTGCAGATCGTTGCCGGATTTGATGAGCGTGTCGAAGATGTGCTTCATCGCTTCGGCATGGGTGCCGGTGGCCGTGAAATCCGGATCGATCGAGGCCGGTCCCGAGCGCACGCCGATGGTCAGGTCGGCAGCAAGCGCGACGCTGGAAACGCCGGCATAAAGGCTCAGGGCAAGCGCGAGCCCGGTGGTTGCGCGCAACAGATTCATACTTCTTCCATCTCCTCTGGAGTGTCTGTTTGTTGGCTGGACTTTTTGTTTGACGGCCAGGTCTCTGGCCACTTGCTCGAATCGGCGACGACCTTTGCCAGCAGCTCGGAGAGCATCAGCTGCTCGGCCGGGCTGAGCGAGGACAGCATCAGCTGCTCGCGCTCGCGCATGGGCTGCATGGCCTCGTCGACGATCCGTCTTCCTTCATCCGTCAGGTAGAGGACAAAGCTCCTGAGATCGCCGGGATCAACCTCGCGACGGATGATGTTCTTGTCGATCAGCTTCTGAATGGCGCGGCTGATCGTGTTTCGCGGGAAGCCGGACGAATTGCAGATGGCGCTCGCGGTGACGCCGTTCTTGAGACTTAGCGAGTAAAGCACCACGAACTCGACGCGTTGCAGGCCGAATTCCACTTCGATCCAGCGGTAGATCGGCACATTGAACTGCAGCGCCAGGAAATTGATCCGGAACGAAAACCAGCACGGATTCTGCCAGAGCTTGACTGCGACGAGTTCGTCCACGGCCCCTTCGGGCACGTCTCGTCGTCCTGCTTCCATCAGCAGATCATCAAGAGTCGTCAACCCGGTGTCCTGCGACGCCATGGTCACTTCTCCCCACCCGTTGTTTGTTCCGGATGGAACTTGACTTAGCGCAAAACCGCTGTCAATTTCTTTTTTTTGTTCCTAATAGAACAATATTGGACTATTTCGACGTGGTGCCGATCGCGCTTCTGCCCCAGCGTAAGCGCCCGCGCGAAACTGATTTCGCATAGCCTGGAAGTGAGAGCCCAATGGACATAGCTGAGATGAACTGGATTCAGGTGGAAGAGCGCGCCGCTAAGGACGACCGCTGCATCCTGCCGATCGGCAGCGTCGAGCAGCACGCCTATCTCAGCCTCTGCACCGACATGATCCTGGCTCAGAAGATCTCCATCGATGCGGCAGCGCCTCTCGGCATTCCGGTGTTCCCGGTCATGCCCTACGGATTGGCTTCGTCTTTCGCCGCCTATCCGGGAACGATGACGCTAAAGCTCTCGACTTATATCGGCGTGATCGGCGACCTTCTGGACAGCATGTACAGGTCGGGCTTCCGCCGCATTCTCGTGGTCAACGGACATGGCGGCAACACGCCGGCGACGGCGGTCATCTCGGAATGGCTGAACGAGCATCCCGACGCCCGGGTGAAGATGCACGACTGGTGGCGCGCGCCCCTGACCTGGAAGAAGGTGATGGACACCGACCCGGCCGCCTCGCACGCGTCATGGATGGAGAATTTCCCGTGGACGCGTCTCGCCGACGTTGCACAGCCGGCCGAAAGCAAGCCGCGCATCGACTTTGCCCGGCTGGCGCGCGTCGACGCCGCCACTAAGCGTGAGATGCTGGGCGAAGGCAATTATCACGGCCTTTTCCAGCGCCCCGACGCAGACATGCAGGCCATCTGGGACGTGGCGGTCGCGGAAACCCGCGCGCTTCTGGAAGCCGATTGGGACTGACCCGGTAACAACCTAGGGCAAGAAGACGTCCAAAACGGACGCGACAGGGGAGCGATGGTTTCTTTCATCTTTCAACGCTTCTTCCAGGCCGGGCTGGTGGTCATCGCCATGTCCGCCTTGGTTTTCTGCGGGGTCTATGCCGTCGGCAACCCTATCGACGTTATGATATCGCCTGACGCGACGCAGGAGATCCGCGCGCAGGTGATCGCCCGCTACGGGCTCGACCTGCCGCTGTGGGAGCAATATCTCCAGTTCGCCAACCGTCTCATTCACGGCGATTTCGGCATGTCCTTCGTCTATGGCATGCCGGTCGGCACGTTGATCCTGTCGCGCCTCCCGGCCACGCTGGAGCTGACGCTGTTCGCCGTCATTCTGGCCTCGGCCGTCGGCATTCCGCTCGGCGTCTATGCCGGCTACCGGCCGCAGAGCCTTGCCTCGCGTGTCATCATGACTGCATCGATCCTTGGCTTTTCCGTGCCGACCTTCTGGTTCGGCCTGATGCTCATCATGCTTTTTGCCGTGCAGTGCGGCTGCATGCCGGCCGGCGGGCGCGGCCACACCGCCACGCTCTTCGGCATCGAATGGAGCTTCCTGACCGGCGACGGCTTGAAGCATCTTCTGCTGCCGGGCATCAACCTGGCGCTGTTCAAGCTGTCGATGATGATCCGCCTGGCACGAGCCGGAACTCGCGAAGTTATGGTGAGCGACACGGTCAAGTTCGCCCGCGCCGCCGGCATCAGCGAAGGCACCATCCTGCGCCGCCACGTGCTGAAGCTGATTTCGATTCCGCTGGTCACCGTCTTCGGCCTCGAGTTCGGCTCGACGCTGGCCTTTGCCGTGGTGACGGAAACGATCTTCTCCTGGCCGGGCCTCGGCAAGCTGATCATCGACAGCATCACCTCGCTCGACCGCCCCGTAATGGTCGCTTACCTTATGCTGGTCGCACTGCTGTTCATCGTCATCAACCTGGTCGTGGACCTCGTCTATGTGCTGCTCGATCCGCGTTTGAGAAAGGGACGGGCATGACGAACGCCTCCACCCCAATGCGCGACTTCTTCAGGGATTTCTCGCGCAACCGCGTCGCGCTTGCCGCCGGCGTCGTGACGCTGCTGATCGTCATCCTGGCGATTGCAGCCCCACTCTTCGCGCCGCAGGACCCGTATGACCTCGCCCATCTGGCGCTGCGCGATGCGCGGCGCGCTCCGGGCTATCTCGGCACGGGCGGCTATGTCCACCTGCTCGGCACCGATGCGCAGGGGCGCGACCTGCTCTCGGCGATCCTCTACGGCCTGCGTATCTCGCTTGAGGTCGGCGTGATCTCCGGCGCTGTCGCCTTCACCGTTGGCGCGCTGGTCGGCACCAGCGCCGCCTATATCGGCGGGCGCGTCGAAAGCCTCTTGATGCGCATCATCGACCTGCAGCTGTCGTTTCCGGCAATCCTGCTGGCCTTCGTGATTGCCGCGATCCTCGGCCAGGGCCGTTACCAGCTGATCCTTGCGCTCATCTTCGCCCAATACGCCTACTTCGCCCGCACCGCTCATGGCGCAGCTTCCGCTGAACGACAGAAGGACTATGTCGAGGCAGCTCTTTCGGTGCCGCTGAAGGCGCGTCGGGTGGTACTGCGTCACATCCTGCCCAACTCGCTACCGCCGCTGATCGTGGTTGCAACGGTGCAGGTGGCAAGCGCTATCTCGCTGGAAGCGACGCTCTCCTTCCTAGGCGTCGGCCTGCCGCCCACGGAACCGTCGCTTGGCATGCTGATCGCCAACGGCTTTCAGTATCTGCTGTCGGGCCGCTACTGGATCTCGATCTATTCGGGCATCGCCCTCATTCTCTTCATCGTGTCGCTCAATCTGGTCGGCGACCAGATCCGCGATCAGCTCAATCCGAGGCTGCAGAAATGACAGCTCCGCTTCTGCAGGTTACCGACCTCAAGACCCACTTCCACACCGCCAGGGGCGTGATGAAGGCGGTGGACGGCGTGTCCTTCTCGCTGGCCGCCGGCGAGGTCCTGGGCCTTGTCGGCGAGTCCGGCTCTGGCAAGAGCATCACCGGCTTCTCCATCATCGGTCTGATCGACCACCCCGGCCGCATCGAAAGCGGCTCGTCGATCAAGCTCGAGGGTCGCGAACTTGTCGGCCTGCGCGCCAACGAGCTGCGCGCCATCCGTGGCAAGGCCATCTCCATGGTCTTCCAGGACCCGATGATGACGCTGAACCCGGTGCTGAGCATCTTCACGCAGATCAAGCTTGCGCTGGAAGCGCATGGCAAGGTCTCGTCCGCCGAGGCACGGCAGCGGGCGATTGCGGCACTCAAGCAGGTGCGCATTCCGGACGCCGAAACCAAGGTGGATTTCTATCCGCACCAGTTCTCCGGCGGCATGCGCCAGCGCGTGGCGATCGCGATTGCGCTCCTGCACAAGCCCAAGCTGATCATCGCCGATGAGCCGACCACCGCGCTCGACGTTTCGATCCAGGCCGAGATCCTGGCCGAGATGAAGGAGTTGGTGGCAGAGACCGGCACGGCGCTGATCTGGATCAGTCACGACCTCGCAACTGTCGCCTCCATCGCCGACCATGTGGCGGTGATGAAGACCGGCCGTATCGTCGAGGCCGGCCAAACCCTGGACGTGCTGCTCAAGCCCCAGCACCCCTATACGCGCGCTTTGCTCGACTCGCTGCCCTCGCGCGCCGAGCCGGGTACGATGCTTGCCCGAGGCAGCAGCGATGGTGCTGCCGACCCTGTGCCGCCGCCGCGCCGCGCAGGAGCCGACCAGAACCGGATGCCGAAGCACGGCGTGCCTTATTTCGTCGTCGACGGGGTCAGCAAGCACTTCAGCAAAAGCACCGGCCTGCTGCATGGCCTGGCCGAGAAGGCTGGCCTCACCTCGCCCGTTCCGGTGGTGCAGGCGGTGGACAATATCAGCCTGACGCTGGCGCGCGGCGACGCACTGGGCCTCGTCGGCGAATCCGGCAGCGGCAAGTCGACGCTCGGCCGTATCGCGGCCGGCATTTACCCACCCACCTCCGGCATCGTCCGGCTGGAGGGCGAGCGTGTCATCTCCAGCGGCCGTTCACCGAAGAAGATCACCACGCGAATCCAGACCATCTTCCAGGACCCGTTCGCCTCGCTCGACCCGCGCATGCGCGTCGGCGACAGCATCTCCGAAGGCCCCTTGGCGCATGGCCTCGTCGGCCGCGCGCAGGCGGGCGAATATGTCCGCCAATGGCTCGCAGCGGTGGGTCTCGACCCGGCATTCGCCGGTCGCTATCCGCACCAGTTTTCGGGTGGCCAGCGCCAGCGCGTGGCGATTGCGCGTGCGCTTGCCATGCAGCCCGACGTGGTGGTGTGCGACGAGCCGGTGGCCTCGCTCGACGTTTCCATCCAGGCGCAGATCATCAACCTCTTGATCCGCCTGCGCAAGGAACTGGAGCTGACGCTCATCTTCATCTCGCACGACCTCTCGGTCGTCCGTCATCTTTGCGACCGCGTCGCGATCATGTATCGCGGCCGCATCGTTGAGGCTGGCCAGACCGCCGAGATCTACGAGAACCCGCGGGACGACTACACCCGCCGGCTGCTCGCGGCGGTACCCGTGCTGCCGCAGGCGATGCCAGCGGATGCGGCTGTCCTTTGAACCATCGAAATACGAGGTAAATGATGGAACCCTGGCAGTGGGACGAGACGGTTTGGCGCGGCAAGGTGAACAAGGTGCGCGCCGGCCGCTCGCTGAAGCCGAAGAGCTGGAAGAACGGAGCGCGCTGCGCGGTGGCGCTTTCCTTCGACAGCGACCATGAGACCAACGAACTGCGTGACGGCGGCGAATCCATCGGCCGCATGTCGCAGGGCCAGTACGGGAACCGCGTCGGCATTCCGCGCATCCTCAAGACGCTCAGCGACAACGACATCAAGGCGACCTTTTTCGTGCCGGCCGTGGTTGGCCTGCTCTATCCTGACGAGCAGAGCCGGGTAATCGCGGAAGGCCACGAGATCGGCCTGCATGGCTGGATCCACGAGCTGAACACCAAGGTTCCGCCGGAAAACGAGCGCGATCTGCACTTCCGCGCCGCCGACGCGCTGGAGAAGATCACCGGCGTTCGCCCTGTCGGCATGCGCACGCCCTCCTGGGATTTCTCGCAAGTCACGCTCAAGATCCAGCGCGAGCTTGGCCTGCTCTACGACTCCTCGCTGATGGCCGATGATGACCCCTATGAGATCGTCGAGGACGGCGAGCCGACCGGCATCGTCGAGCTGCCGGTGGAATGGATCCGCGACGACGCGGTCTATTTCAACATGAACCGCTTCACCGCCCACCGGCCCTACACGCCGCCGACGGCAGTGTTGGACATCTTCCGCCGCGAGTTCGACCGCGCCTATGAGGAGGGTGGCCTGTTCCTCCTGACCATGCACCCGCATGTCATCGGCTACCGCTCGCGCATCACCATCCTGGAAGAGCTGATCCGCCACATCCGCGGCCGTGACGATGTCTGGTTCGCCACGCATGCGGACATCGCTGCCTATGCCGCGGAAGGCCTGAAGGCCTAATCCGGCCTTTGCCCAGACCGGATCGGCACCGCCGACCCGGTGCATTGGATAATTCCGATCACGCGCGAGCCCCGCCGACCGGCGCGGCTCGCGCTACACTTTTAAGCCTCCGCCAAGGCGGCCTTGAAGCTGTCATCGAGAACGCTGACCAGATGGTCGGCATTGGCGCGGCTGAAGATCATCGGCGGGCGCATCTTCAGCACATTGTCGTGCGGGCCTTCCGTGCCAATCAGTACGCCGCGCTTACGCGCGCCGTCGTTGATGCGACGAGCAAGCGCAGTCGCCGGCTCCTTGGTCTTGCGGTCGGTCACCAGCTCGATGCCGAGGAACAGGCCCGCCCCGCGCACATCGCCGATGATCTCGTAGCGCGCCTGCAACTCGCGGAAGCGCTTCATCAGATAGGCGCCGATCTCGGCTGCGTTCTGCTTGAGCCCGTCGCGCTCGATCACGTCGAGCACCGCCAGTCCCGCCGCGCAGGAGACCGGGTTGCCGCCGAATGTGTTGAAGTACTCCATACCGTTGTTGAAGGACGCGGCGACCTCGTGCGTCGTCACCACCGCCGCCATCGGATGGCCGTTGCCGATCGGCTTCCCCATGGTGACGACGTCGGGCACCACGCCCTGCATCTCGAAGGCCCACCAGTGACTGCCGACACGGCCGAAGCCTACCTGCACCTCGTCGGCAATGCAGACGCCGCCGGCGGCGCGCAACATGGCGTAGACTTCCTTCAGGTAGCACTCGGGCAAGAATACCTGGCCCGCGACGCTCGGGATGGATTCGGCGATGAAGTAGGCTGGTGCGCGGCCTTGGCTTTGCATCGTCTCGATCTGCTCGGCGATGCTCTGCGCAAAACGCTTCGCATGTTCTTCCACCGGCCAGTCCGCCGGACCACGATAGCTGTCGGGAATGACCGCTTCGAACACATGAGCCGGCCGGCCCTTGCCGCCCTTGCGCTTGTATTTGTAGGGGCTGAGATCGATCAGTTCCTGCGTGGTGCCATGATAGGCCCAGTCGAGCACGATGGCGTCGCTGCGGCCGGTATGAGCGCGCGCCATACGCAGCGCGAGCGAGTTTGCTTCGCTACCCGAGCAAGCGAAGGACGCCACCGCCAACCCATCGGGCAGCGTCGCCGTCAGCCTCTCGGCGTAGGTGACGATGTTGTCGTGAAGATAGCGCGTGTTGGTGTTGAGCTTCGCAGCCTGCTTCGAAATCGCCTCCACCACATCGGGGTGAGCGTGGCCGAGGTGGCAGACATTGTTGAAGCAATCGAGATAGGCGCGGCCGCGATCGTCGATCAGCCACGCGCCCTCGCCGCGCACGAACTTTATCGGCTCCGAATAGGAAATCGAAAGATTGGGCAGAAGCTTTTCCTTGCGCGCCGCCACGATCTCAGGTCGCGTGCGCCCGCTCTGGTGGAAGGTTTCGGCCGGAATACCGGCGAGCACCGACGCATCCGGAAACAGCTCGGCCCAGACGTCGAGATAGCGCGCCTCGCCGACGCCGAGAATGTCGCGCGCGGCAAGGCTCGGATCGGTCGAAATCTGGAAGTGCAGATGCGGCGCCCAGCCGCCGTTCTGCTCCGGCGCGCCCATCATGGCAACGAGATCGCCGGCCTCCAGCCTGTCACCGGGTTTCAGCCGCGTCGTCACTTCATGCGCCAGATGCCCCCAGAGCGTGATGAAGGGCGGGCAGCCCTCGGGCCGATGCTCCAGCGCTACCAGCCCGCCATAGCCGAGCGGATCTTCCTCGATCTCGACGCTCACCACCGTCGCCGCGAGCGGCGTGTAGAGTTTCGTGCCGGCCGGCATGAACAGGTCGAGGCCGAGATGGTGGATGCGCCGCTCGCCCTCAACGAAGCGCGACTTGAACATCTCGCCGGCATAGACCGTGCGCGCCTCGCCCCACGGCCCCATCCCAAGTTCGATGCCGTGCTTGGCGCAATAGTCGTCCCACCAGGCGGTGGCTTCGTGCGGCCGCTGGCCAGCGGAATCGACCGTCATCGGATGGTGCGGGTCGCCATAAGGCACCAGCGCCTTGACCAGCGTCGCCGGGTGGCGATCGAGGACCGGCGCCAGCTCCTTGCGATGTGCTTCGATCCAGTTCGTCACGGCGCGCGCGCCCGGCGCGGCATCGAAGCCGCAGGCATGGCGCAGGATGGCGGTGGCAAAACGCCGGTTCATCGCGCCCAGCTTGCGCAGCAGCCGCCAGGCGGGCGCCTCGCTGATCGCGAGATAGGGGTTGTCCTCGGTCTGCTTGCGCCGCGCCGCCGACAGCGTGACGCTGATGACAAGCCGCATGGCGATGAGGTCGAACAGGACGTCCAACTCCTCCTCAAGTAGCGGATATTCGCGGTGGAAGCCGGCCGCCAGCCTTGCTGCCGCGCCGATCGGGTCTTCCGTGTCGAGGATCGAATAGGCGCAGGCCACCGCCACTTCGGCAATCAGCACCGAATGCAGCGCATCGCCGAAATCGATCAGCCCGGCGACGCGCGGCGCGCCGGCCTCGTCCACCAGCACGTTCCAGTCATTGGCGTCATTGTGGATCACCTGCGCGCGCAGCGAAGGCAGGCGCGGCGCGACCTCCGCGTCGAAGCGGTCGAGGAGGCGCTCCAGCAGCGCCCGGTCATCAGCGTCTGCAATGTGGTGCAGGCGCTGGCGTGTGTCGCCGACGCGGCGGATGTCCCAATCGAAACTGCGCAGCGCGCCGGGATGAATAAAGCCCTGCAGCGCGCGGTCCAGTCGGCCGAGCGTGGCGCCGAGGCTTTCGAGCAGCTCCAGCGAACGCTCGGCTTGCGCAAAGGGCTTGCCCGGCAGCCACGAAACCATGCGCAACGCGTGCTTCTCGGCACCGTTCACATAGGCGAGCGCTTCGCCATTGTGGGCCTTCTTCAACCGGGGAATGGCAAGATCGGGCGCCGTATGCGCCAGATGCTCGAGCAGGGCCGTCTGGAACTCGCTTTCGCTGCGCGGCTCGCTGGCATTGACGATCTTCAGGATCCACGTGCCCTGACCGGAAGTCAGCCTGACATTCTGGTCGCGTTCGCTGTCGAGCGGGCTTGCTTGGCCGCTCACGCCAAAATGGCTCAGCGCCAGTTCCGTCGCGGCATCCAGGGAAAGATCGGGGGCGGGGTGGGTCACGTCGGTCATGGCAGGTCCGTTTTTTCGTTTGCGCGGAACTTGGCACGGGCCGAAAAATCAGGCATCCGGCAAAGCGTCGGTTGGACCGGCAGTTTGCCTGCTTTGACCGACACTTTGACGGAAGCCAGCGGAGCCGCCACATGAAGGAACTCGACGCCAAGGACAGGGAGATTCTCGGCATCCTGACGAAGGAGGCGCGTATCCCGCTGAAGACGCTCGCGGGCCGCATCGGCCTGTCGCGCAGCGCCACAAGCGAGCGCGTCGCGCAGCTCGAAAAGTCGGGCGTGATCCGCGGCTATCGCGCGGATGTCGGGCAGATGGAACAAGGCCTGGTCTGCGCCTTCCTGCTGGTCACGCTGGTGCGCACGCCTTCGCTCGGCATTCTCGACCAACTTGCACGCCACCCGGAGGTGCGGCGGGTTTCGTCGGTCAGCGGCCAGCTGGACCTCATCGTGGAGGTCGAGGTGCCGTCCATCGATCGTCTCAATACACTGCGCGACCTGATTGCGAGCCACACTGGCGTCGACGACCTTACCACCGCGATCATTCTGCGCCGGGACATCGAAAGGACCGCGTGATTTTGAGGCTCAGGCCACCTTTGGCAGCGGATGGGCGGCAGAAAAGCCGATCGCCTCTTCCAGCTTCGCCGCACAATCAAGCAAGAAGCGGTCCTCGTGCCAGCGCCCGACCAGTTGGAGGCCGATCGGCAAGCCGGCGGGCGAAAGCCCGGACGGGATGGACAGCGCCGGGTGCCCCGTCAGGTTGAATGGGAAGGTGTAGGGATACCACGCGCCGCGAATGGTGCCGGCGTCCCGGCCGGCGATCTCGACGCGGCCCAGCGGGTCGAGCCCGACCGGCAGCGCGGGAGCCGACAGCGTCGGCGAGGCGATGACGTCGCAGCGCTCGAACACCTCCTGCACTTTGGCAAAGCAGGCGGTGCGGGCGAACTGCGCTTCGCAGAGATCGGCCGCCGAGTAGTTCATGCCGGCCCTGATGGTCTCGATCAGCGTCGGGTCGAGCTTTCCGGGGGTCTTTTCCATCGCCTTGCCGACGCGGGCCCAGAGCAGTGAGCGCAGCACGACCAGGAATGGCTCTTCCATCGAGACGAAATCGAGCTCGATGAGCTCGACCTTCATGCCCAGCGCTTCGGCCTTGCGCATGGCTTCTACCGTCGAGGCCTCGACCTCCGGATCGAGCACGTTGCCGCACTTCAGCAGGAAACCGACGCGCACCGGCTCGCCAATATCGCGCTCGACCGGCGCGGGTGTTGCCTGCCCGAACGGGTCGCGGCGGTCGGGTCCTGCCAACACGTTGAACATCATCGCCGTATCGGCGACGTTGCGCGCCATCGGCCCCACATAGGAATTCGCACCGAACAGATCGGGCGCCTGCAAATTGGGGATGACGCCAAGCGTCGCCTTGAGCCCCACAACGCCGCAGCAGGCGGCAGGAATACGGATCGAGCCGCCGCCATCGGTGCCGAGCGCCAGCGGCCCCATGCCGGCCGCGACTGCTACGGCCGCGCCACCGCTCGAACCACCGCAGGTAAAGTCCTTGTTCCAGGGGTTGAGCGTGCGGCCGAAGAACGGGCCTTCCGTAAAGGGCTTGTGCCCGAATTCCGGCGTCGTCGTCTTGCCGATGACTATGGCGCCTGCACCCCGCGCACGGGCCACGCCCACCGCATCCGCCACCGGCACCTGGTTCGCATAAAGCGCCGAGCCTTGCGTGGTGGCAACGCCCTCGGTGGTGGTCAGGTCTTTTATCGAAAACGGCAGGCCGTGCAGCGCGCCAAGCTCGCCGCCGCGCACAACTGCAGCTTCGGCCACCTTGGCCTCGGCGCGGGCGCGCTCATGCGCCAGCGCCATGAAGGCGTTGAGGTCGGCGCGTTCCTCGATGCGCGCGAAGGCCGCCTCCACTGCCTCGACCGGCGAAATCTCCTTCGCGCGGATCGCGGCGGCCAAGGCTACAGCGGACAGTTCGGCGATCTCGGTCATGGCGGCCTCCGGCGGGAAAATTCGGTCAGATCATCCAGCGGCCGCCGTCGATCAGCAGCGTCTGGCCGGTGATGAAGCGGGCGTCCTGGCTGGCGAGAAAGCAAACCACGCCAGCCACGTCTTCCGGCTCGCCGACGAAGCCGGCTGGTGTCGCCGCCTTGATGCGGTCCAGCACCTCCACCGGCATCTTGTCATGCGCGCGGGTGCGGATGGCGCCGGGCGCGACCGCATTCACGGTGACGCCATGCGGCGCAAGCTCGCGCGCCAGCGAGCGGGTGAAGCCGACAATGCCCATCTTGGCCGTGGCGTAGTCGACCAGCCCGGCATCGCCGACGAAGGCGGCATCGCTCGACATATTGACGATGCGCCCGCCGCGCTCGCGCATTGCGGGCGCAACGAGGCGCGACAGCCGCATGGTGCTGAACAGCGAAACTTCGAACACGAAGCGCCAGACCTCTTCGTGGGAGGCGTGGAAGGGTGCGGAGCGCTCACGGCCGCTCTGGCCGACATTGTTGAAGAGGATGTCGACCGGGCCGAATTCTTTCGTCGCCGCCGCATGGAAGACTTCCAGCACGGCGATGTCGGTGCAGTCACCGGCCATCGTCAGCACGCGGTCCTGCGGCAGGTCGCCGAGGCCTTCGGCCAAGCCGGCGGCATCAAGGTCGATCGCCGCTACGCGCGCGCCTTCCGCGACGAAGCGCCGGGCCGTCGCCGCGCCGATGCCGTTGCCGGCGCCGGTGACCATGGCAAGTTTTCCTTCGAAACGACCTGTCGCTACGCTCATGGCTCAGTTCTCCAAATCAATGGAAAGTACGGCCGCCGTCGACAGCCATGGCCGTGCCGGTGACGTAGGACGACTCCGATCCCGACAGCCAGAAGATTGCCGCTGCGATCTCGTCCGGCGAGGCGATGCGGCCGAGCACATAGCGGTTGCGGATGGCGACAAGGGCTGCCTCGGCGTCCTCGGTGATGCTGGAATGCAGCAGCGCCGTTTCCACAGCACCTGGGCACACCGTGTTGACGCGGATGCCGAACTCGGCCGCTTCCATGGAAAGCGATTTGGAAAACATCTGCAACGCGGCCTTGGAGGCCGAATAGGCGCTGCGATGGCGCAGCGGCTGTAGCCCCGCGCCGGACGAAACGTTGACGATGGTGCCGCCGCCGGCCGCGCGAAGGTGTGGGAACGCCGCGCGGCAGACATGCATCGGGCCGTTGAGATTGACGGCCATGATGCGCGCCCAGGCCTCGTCGTTCATCTTCTCGATCGGGCTCACGAGATCGACACCGGCCGAATTGACCACGCCATCCAGGCCGCCCAGCTCGGTTGCGCAGGCTTCAATGGCCTGCGCCACCTCGATCGAAACGGCTACGTCACAAACCGCAGTGTGGATGGTTTCGGTATCGAAACGCTCAGCCAAGACAGCCAGCGCCTGCCCATCTCGATCAAGGCAGCCGACTTTCGCACCCGCTGCCAAGAAGCGTTCCACGGTCGCAAGCCCGATGCCCTGGGCCGCTCCCGTAACAACGATGCGGCGGCCGGCAAAATCCTGGCTCACAGTCCGGCCGCCTTCAGCTTCGGGCGCATATCGTCGACGATCTCGTCGCAGCGGCCGATCCAGACATTGGGGTGGCTCAGCGCATGCTCGATCAGCGCTTCCAGCGCCTTCAGCCGCGAGGGCTGGCCGATGAGCTGGGGATGCATCCCCACCATCATCATGCGGCCTTCGGCATAGAGCGTGTCGAACTCCGACCTCCACACCTCGGCGACCGCCGAGGGCGCCTGCATGGTGCGGCCAGGCAATACAATGGAATACTGGAAGAACGGCGCGTCATCGAGCACCCAGCGGAAGGGCAGCTCGACGATGTCGGTCTTCTTGCCTTCCACTGTGTGCAGATAGGGCGAGTCGTCGTCGAAGAAGTTGGAGGAATAGTCGAAGCCGTATTCCACCAGCATCGGCATGGTAACGGCGCTGATCTCGGCCGCCGGCGAGCGCCAGCCGCGCGGCTTGCGGCCGGTCACTCGCTGGATCGCCTCGATGCCCTTCTCCATCTCCTCGCGCTCCTGCTCGGGCGTGAGGCTGAGAATCCAGGCGTGGCTGTAGCTGTGATGCGCGATCTCGTGTCCGGCCTTGAGGATCTGCTCCATCAGCTCGGGGCGCTGGTCGATGACCAAACCGGGCACGAAGAAGGTGGAGGTGACGCCGTAGCGCGCTAGCAGTTCCAGCACGCGGCCGGTGCCGACCTTCCAGCCATAGGCGCCCTGCGACATCAGGATCGGCCGGGAGGCATAGGACGGGTCGCGCGCCGTCCACATCGTCTCAGCGTCGAGATCAAAGGTGAGGAACAGCGGAAAGCCCTTGCTGGTCAAGCTCATGTCGGTACTCGCATTGTCAGATGAAGCGGTGGAAACCGGTCCAGCGCTCGGCCAGCCACAGCACGAAAACCGTGGCGACGATTAGCAGCGTCGAAACCGCGGCGATGCTGGGGTCGACGCCCATTTCCACCGAGGAGAAGATGAGGATCGGCAGCGTCGTCTGCTTGGCGCTGGCGACGAAGATGGTGACCGGAACGTTCTCCATCGACGTCACGAAGGCAAACAGCGCTCCGGCGACGAGGCCGGGCTTGATCAGCGGCAGCGTCACCAGCCGGAAGGCAGTGAAGCCATTGGCCCCCAGAACGCGCGCAGCCTCCTCCACCGACATGTCGACGCCAGCGAGGCTGGCGAGCGCAGAGCGCACGATATAGGGCACGGTGATGATGACATGCGCCAGAAGCAGCGCCGCGAAGCTGCCGCGCCAGCCGATCAGGCTGTAATACTGCAACAACGCCACGCCGATCACGACCGAAGGCAGGATCAGCGGCGCCATCAGGAACGAGGTCAGCGCTTCAGTGCCCGGCAGCATGCGCTTGAACAGCGCATAGGCCGCCGCCACGCCGAGCACCAGCGAGACGACCGTCGAGCCGACCGCCAACGTCAGGCTGATGCGGATCGCGTCGAGATAGACGGGATCGCTCAATACCTTGGCGAACCATTTCAGGGTCAGCCCCTGCGGCGGGATCGTCAGGTAGGAGGTGCTGCTGAAGGCCGCGAGCACCACGACGATGACCGGCAGCTGTAGGAACAATATGACCAGCAGCGCAATCGAGGTGATGGTGAGACCGGGTTTGCTCTCGTTCATGCCATGCCCGCCCAGCGTTTGGTGATGCGGCTGGAAGCCCAGATGATGGCAATGGCGATGACCGTCAGCGAGAACGACAGCGCCGAGCCGCTCGGCCAATCCAGAAGCTGCATGTATTCGTCGTAGATCAGCGTCGCCATGACCTTGTAGGTCGGCCCACCCAGCATGCGCGGCGTGACCAGCGCGCTGATGGTGAGCACGAAGACCAGGATCGAGCCGGAGATGATGCCCGGCGCCGTCAGCGGCAGCGTCACCGAGGTGAAGACATGGCTACGGCTGGAGCCGAGCGTGGCCGCGGCCGCCTCGACATCGCGCGGCACGTTCTGCAGCGCTGCCACCAGCATCAGCACCATGAAGGGTAGGTAGATGTGGGTCATGCCGATCATCAGGCCGGTGAGGTTAAACATCAGCTTCAGCGGCGCGCCGATCAGCCCGGTCTGGATCAGAAAATTGTTGACCAGCCCGCGATTGGACAGGAGCGCGATCCAGCCGAAGGAACGCACGACGAGATTGAGCATCAGCGGGAAGATGACCAGCAGCGTCAGCGGCAGGCGCAGCCGCGCCGGCCCGCGCACGATGAGATAGGCCACCGGATAGCCAAGCAGCAGGCACGAGACTGTGACGCCGAGCCCCAGATAGAGCGTGCGCCACACCACCTCGCGATAGTAGTCGTCGGTGACGATGCGGGCGTAGTTCTCGAGCGTCCAGGAATTGGCGACGATGCCTACACCGGGCGCATATTCGTGAAAGCTGGTCGGCGCCAGCAGCAGCACCGGCACCAGAAAAACGCCGATCAGCAAAAGCGCCAGCGGCCCAAAAAGCAGAACGCCCGCTTTCCAGTTGCTCACGAGCGCGCTCCCTCGGCGGCGGCAAGCGCGAAGACATTGGCCGGCGCGACGGCGAGGTAGACAGAAGCGTCCTTCTCGAGGTTGCTCGCAGCACCACTCGAAGGCGCCTCGACGACGATTTCGGTGTTGGCGCCGATGCGCACGACGTATTGGACATGCGCGCCCGAGAAGGAGCGCAGCTGCACCGTGCCGGGAATGGAGTTGACCGGCCCTTCGGTAGGCGTCGTGCGCAGCTCGATCGCCTCCTGCCGCAGGAACAGCTCGACCTCGCCACCAGTGGCGACATCCAGCCGGTCGGCGTTCAGCGTCACCCCGCCGCCGATCTCGACCGTGCCCCCTGCCCCGTTGCGGCTCGCGACTTTGCCGGCAAGCCGGTTGGGCTTGCCGATGAAGCTCGCCACGAAGGCAGTCGCGGGGCGATGATAAATGTCCTCAGGTGCGGCGAACTGCTCGATATTACCATGGGCCATGACGCACACACGATCCGAAAGCGACAGCGCCTCGGCCTGGTCGTGCGTGACGAAAAGCGTGGTGATGCCGAGTTCTCGCTGCAGGCGCTTCAGCTCGATCTGCATCTCGTCGCGCAGCTTGGCGTCGAGGTTCGACAGCGGCTCGTCGAACAGAAGCACATCGGGGCGCGGCGCGATCGCGCGCGCCATAGCGACGCGCTGCTGCTGGCCGCCGGACATCTGGCGCGGATAGCGATCGCCGAAGGCATCCAGCCGCACCAGAGCCAGTGCGTCCTTCACGCGCTTTTCAAGCTCGCTGCCCTTCACACCCTGCCTGCGCAGGCCGAAGGCGACGTTCTCGAACACGGTGAGATGCGGGAACAGCGCATAGGACTGGAACACAAGACCGATCCGCCGCTTATTCGGCGGCAGAACGGTGATTTCGCGCTCGCCGATGGTGATCTTGCCGCCCGTCGGCGCAATCAGCCCGGCGACCATGCGCAGCACCGTCGTCTTGCCGCAGCCGGAGGGGCCTAGCAGCGACACGAACTCGCCATTGGCGATCTCCAGCGAGAGGTCGCGCACGATGACGGCCTCGCCATAGTGCTTCGAGAGATGGTCGAGTTTCAGGCTGCTCACGATCTACCTCGGGAATCCGCGGCGAGCGCTTCTATTGCCCGCCGCCGGTCAAAGCTTGTCAGCGCGCGACTTCGCGCTGCCACTGGCGCGTCCACTCGGGCAGCTTCTGCGACATGGTGTTGGGGTCCAGGAACAGGAGCTTTTTGACGACCTCGTCGGTCGGGACGATCTTCGAAACTTCGTCCGAGAGCTTCACGTCCTTGTTGACCGAACCGATGAAGGCGGCCTCCGAGAAGCACTTCTGGCTCTCGGCCGACAGCACCTGATCGATGAACTTCAGCGCGAGATCGCTCCTCTGCGTGCCCTTGGGCATGACCACGCTGGGCTTGATGGCGACGGCGCCTTCCTGCGGATAGGCAACCGCCACCGGCAGGCCCTTCTGCGCGGCGACGCCGGCACGGTCCGGATACCAGACGGCGATGTCCACCTCGCCGCGTTCGAACAGCGACACAACCTGGTCGGCCTGCGTGTAGAGCACTACCGAATTCTCGGCCAGCGGCTTGATGGCCTTCAGGCCGGGCGTGATGTCGTCGAGCGAGCCGCCTTCCATCTTGTTGACCGCCATCAGGAACTGCCAACCGGTGGTGCCGGAAATGTCGCCGATGGTGACCCGGCCGGCATATTTCGGATCGAACAGGTCCTTCCACGAGGTCGGCGGCGTGGTCACCGTCTGCGGGTTGTAGACGATGGTGGTCGCGCTCAGCATTGCCACGACATAGGCATCGTCCGCGCCCCAGGCGTCGGGCACGATCTCGTCGGCATGGGTCAGCTTGGAGCGGTCGAGCTTCTCGGTCAGGCCCTCGTTCTTGAGCTGGGCGGCAAAGGCGTCGTCCATGAAGATGACGTCCATGTCGGACTCACCAGCCGTGGCGCGCACGGCGGCGGCGTGCTGCGAGGAGTTTGCCAGCTTCAGCGTGACCGTCGCGCCGGTCGCCTTCTCGAAGGGCTCGACATAGCAGGCCTTGGCATTTTCGGCGAAGGAGCCGCCGAAGGCGCCGACGACCAGTTCCTCGGCGCTTGCCGCGGCCGGCAACAGCATCGCGCCGGCAAGCGCTGTGGCTTTGGCAATGCGGGTGGTGATCTTCATCTTCGCTCCCATCGGTGTGAGGTGCCGGCATCGCGACTCTTGTCGTCCATCGGCTAGCGCGGCCTTCGTGCCTTGCGCTGGGCAAGCGGCGTAACATGGAAGAAAATATCTTTCAAGAAAGAAAGATGAAAGATAGATTGCGCAAAACACCCTCGCGGAGTAGCCATGTTGCATAGCTCCCAACTCGGACTAGGGTGATCCCGATGCCGAAGAAGCCTGCCGGAGAAGCAATGAAAGCTGAAAATGCCGAAATCTGGGCCAACGATCGGGTTGCGCGCGGCATGGCGCAATGGCGCCAGGAGCGGCCCGACATCGACTGCTCGGGCAAGGCGGTGGTCGGGCGCATTCTTCATCTGCACGATGTCATCCTGCGCGCCGTCGACCGGACGCTTGCGCGTCACGGGCTGAAATATCCGGTCTATGCGGTGCTTGCCACCCTGCGCGTGGTGGGAAGCCCCTACCGCATGTCGCCCGGCGAACTCTTGGAGACACTGCTTCTGTCCTCCGGCGGTTTGTCGAATCTGCTACGGCGCATGGAAGAGGACGGGCTCATCCGCCGCATGGCCGACGAGCGCGACGGCCGTGGGGTGATCGTCGAGTTGACGGAAGAAGGCTTGCGGATTGCCGACGCGGCCATGGGGGACCATGCCGAGACGGAACGGAAGCTGGTGTCAGTGCTGTCTGCAGAAAATCAGGAACAGACCGCCGCGACACTGGCGATGCTGATTGCGGCATCGGAACGCTGATCCGCCTACGAAGGGGCGGCCGCAAAATATCTGGCTGCTGTAGGCAAGGTGCCGCGCTTCGCACCACGGCCCAATTTGCAGGATGACAAACGCTTCTCGTGCCCAAGATATCTTCTTGAGGGCAGTCTGCCGCCGCAGGCGGCGCAATGGAGCGTTCCATGACGAAACACAAGGTCGGCTACCTTATCGGCAGCCTCGCAACGGCATCAATCAATCGCAAATTGGCAAAAGCTCTGGTGCGTCTTGCTCCGCCAGAGTTGGAAATGGACGAGATTTCCTTCCGGGAACTGCCGCTTTACAGCTATGACTACGACGCGGATTTCCCGCCGGTCGCCAAGGCATTCAAGGCGGCAATCGCCGCTGTCGATGCGGTGCTGTTCGTAACGCCGGAATACAACAGGTCGATCCCCGGCGCCCTGAAGAACGCCATAGACTGGGCCAGCCGCCCCTATGGCAGCAATTCGTTCACGCGCAAGCCTTCGGCTGTCATCGGCACCTCGCCGGGCGCAATCGGAACAGCGATTGCGCAGCAGAGCCTGCGCAGCGTGCTCGGCTTCTGCAACTCGCCGCAGATGAACGCACCAGAGGCCTATATCCAGTTCCGGCCCGGCCTCATCACGGACGACGGCGAGGTGACCGACCCCACCGTGGAAGAATTCCTGCGCAACTACATGACCGAGTTCGAGGCCTTCATCACACGCGTCTATATGGCCTTGCCGAAAGGGACGTGACGGCCGCTGGCGTTAGCGGCCGACTATCGTTCGCCGTCAGCGGAGGAGTTCTCTGCAAGTTCAGCGCTTTGCCGGACTACCAGCGGTGCGGCCAATTTCGTCACCATCGGCGGCAGTTGCGGGTTGCCCTGGCGCCGATCGAGCAGCTCCATCGCCTTGGCCGCCAAGAGGTCCGGGTTCTGCCTGAAGGTGGTGAGGTTGTAGGCATCCCACGCCGCCTCCGGTACGTCATCGAAGCCGATGACCGAGAGATCCTGAGGCAGCGACAGGCCGAGTTCGTGGCGCGCATCGTCCATCAGTCCGAAGGCGATCAGGTCGTTGACGCAGAAGATCGCCTCAGGGCGATCCGACCGCTTCAGCAAACGCTGCGCCACCTCCCGGCCGCCGGCATAATCCGAATCCCCGCCCCGCTCGAAGATGACCTCGGCGCCAAGGCGCACAGCTTCAGCGCGGAAAGCATCTTCGCGCTCGACGATGCTTGGCGTGCCCGACGCGGAGCCGGCCAATCCAAGCCTTCTGAAGCCGCTGGCAACGAAGCGGGCAGCCGCGTCGCGCGCAGCGCCCGCATTGTCGGTGCGAATATGGTCGCACTCCGGTTCCGAGCGCCCAATGACGATCAGCGGCTGGCCGTTGCAGCGCGCGAGGTCGACGAAGGACGACGGCGGCGAGCCCGATAGGATGATGGTAGCTTCGGCGCGGTGACCGAACAAAGCTGTGCGGGCAGCGGCCAGTTCCGGCTCCGTCTGGCCGGTATCGATGATGATCGGCACGCTGCCTCGCCGGATCAGCGCACGCGAAAGAGAGGCCATCAGCTGGGCTCGGAAACCGACTTCCGGCTTGGTAACCACTAGGCCGACGAGGCGACTGGCATTGGCAAGCAGCCCGCGCGCGAGGTCGTTGACCTGATAGCCCAGCTCTTCGGCGGCCCGCATTACCTTCTCGCGGGTTTCAGGCGACACGCTGGCGCCAGGCGTGAAGGTGCGCGACACGGCCGAGCGCGATACGCCCGCCCGCTGCGCAACCTGCAAGGCGCTGACGAAGCCGGGTTTTTGGCGCTCGGTGAGTTCCTCGGGTTTGGTTTTCTTCATCATCACCGTCCGACCCTGGAAAGCACGTCGGCCTTCAGGAATCGCTCCACGACCAGCATGAAACCGACCGAGGGGATGAGAAGCAACAGCGCGGTAATGGATGCGACCTGGTAATTGCCGCCCGCACCCGCATTGTAGAGCAGCAGCGGCAGCATGTTCACGTCCGGCGCACCGACGAAATAGCTGCCAGTGAATTCGTCCAGCGACTCCAGAAAGACGAAGATGGCGCTGGCCATCAGGCCCGGCATGGCAAGCGGCAGCGTCACGTCGCGAAAAGTTTGCAGCGGCCCAGCGCCGATGGAGCGCGCGGCCTGCTCGAGCTCGACATCGATGGCAGCAAAGGCCGCCGTGGCGATCCAGACAGCGAAGACGAGACCGTGGGTGACATGGACAAGCACGACGCCGGCAATGGTGCCGTTGAGGCCGATCTCATAGAACAGCCGAGCGACGTTGACGTAGACTGGCAGGTTCGGGAACGCCTGCGGGATCATGAAGACGAGTAGGATCAGCCCGCGCAGCGGCAGCTTCAGCCGCGCCAGCGCATAGCCGGCAGGGATTGCCAGCGCGAGCGAAACCGCGACCGCGAGGATGGCGACAATGACGCTGTTGGTCAGCGATTCCATCGCATTGCCGCGTGGCGAGAACACGCGCGCCCAGAAGCTGAAGCCGTATTCCAGCGGCAGCGTATGCGGGAAATACCAGCGCTCGGTTACAGCCCACAAAAGAAGGTTGGCGAGAGGTCCGAAGATTGCAAAGGCCAGCAGCCCGAGCAGGATGCCGCGCGGGAGCCACCAGAGGTCGAAACGCAGCCGCGAAGGCGCGGAATGGGTCAACGCGGTCATGCCCGCTCCTTCATGGTCTGGCGCAGATAAATCCAGGCGACGCAGGCCGTCACGCCGAGCGAGATCAGGCCGAGCGCATTGGCGACGCCATAATCGCCATAGGCGTTGATGCGGAAGGCGATATCGGCGGTGATCATGGTCGGCGACTGCGCATTGATCATCAGCGGCACGGACAGCACGGACATCATCGTCACGAACGACAGAATGAGCCCGACGACCAGAGTGGTAGCGACCTGCGGTAGCACGATCTCCAGCAGGATGCGCAGGCGCGAGGCGCCGAGGTTGCGCGCGGCCTCGATGGTGCCACGGTCAAGCGAGGCCATGGCGCCAGCAAGCAGCAGCGTGACGAAGGGCGTCTGCTTCCAGACGAAGGCGATAACGATGCCGCGCCAGTCCAGCATGCCGCTCGCCTGCATCGGCGTAATGAGTCCGGCGCCGATCAGCATATTGTTCATCAGGCCGTTCTTGGCGAGAAAGGTGCGCAGCACCTGGCCGACCACGATGAAGGGAATGAACATCGGCCAGCGGTAAAGCCAGCGCAGGATGGCGACCGCGCGCGGATTTTCGCCGAGCGTCAGATAGCCGGCTATGGCCGTCGACAGCGCACCGATGATGAAGGTCGAGAAAGAGACGATCACCACCGTGAAGATGATGTCCTGCGTGTAAAGCGCAAATGCCTTCTCGAAATTGGCAAGCCCGTAGCGCCCATCGGCCACGAACGCGCCGACGACCGAAGCAGCCAGCGGCACGAGAAACAGCAGCACGATGACCGCAAGGGCGGGCAGGACAAGGATCAGACCGAGCAGGCGCTTCGACATCGACGGGTACCTGATAGTGGATGGACCCGGCCCCTCGCACGAGGAGCCGGGCCGGGAGATGTAAAGCCTAAGCCTTAGTTGGCGGCCTGGCGTTCGTAGGCTTCCAGGATCGCGTTGTTGTAGGGCGCGATCGGGAAGGTCTTGCCTTTGGCCGCCAGGTCTTCCGGCTCGATGTCGGTGAAGAGCTTGTTCCAGGACGCTTCGTCGAGTTCGGGCTGGACGTACTTGGCGTCGATGCCCGGATACCAGTTGAAGCGCTTGACGATGCCTTCGCCCTGCACCTTCGGGCTGGTGGCGAGCGCCACGAACTTCTCGGCAAGATCCTTGTTGGCGGCCTTGGCCGGGATCACATAGTGCATCGGCTGGCCGGGCATGCCGGGGGCCGGGAGCACGAGCTTGATTTCCGGCGGCATGCGGCCATCAGCCTGCCAGGAATAGAACATGTCCACCCACACCGGGCCGATGGCGATTTCGCCGCGGCTCAAAAGGTCGAGCGTGCCGGCATTGCCGGGGGTGAGCGTCGCGTTCTGAGTGAACTCCTTCAGGCTGGCGAAGGCGCCGTCCCACTTCTTGATCTCGGCCTCTTCGAAGGGGCCGTTCATCAGCTTGGCGGCGTCGCTGCCGCCGAAAGCGTAGATCCAGCCCATGACGAAGCTGACGCCAGAGGCGCCACCCTTGATGCCGTTGTAGCCGAACTGCTTCGGATGCTCCTTGGCCCAGGCTACCAGTTCCTCGTAGCTCTTCGGCGGATTGGCGACGAGAGCCGGATTGTAGGCGAGCGCGGTCTGGCTGTTGAACATCGGCATGACATAGCCGCTGACTTTGGTGCCAAGCGCCATGTCGGCATTGGCGCGCGTCACCAGCTTGCCGGTCTCGATGTTCGGGCGATAGGCCTCGAGATAGCCGGCCTGGACCATCGGGCCGGCGAACTTCTCATGCACCACGGCAACGTCCGTGTCCCACTTCTCGGAGCCGGCCTTGGCCTGCGCCTCGAAGCGCTCGGTGATCTTCTGGGAGCCGGCATCGCCTGGGCCCGTGCCGACGGCGCGGACGGTATTGCCCGGATATTGCTTCTCGAAAAGCGGTCCCAGATATTCGTTGATGTAGTCGACCATGTTCTGGTCGCCTGCGGTCACCACCGTCAGTTCGGCGGCGGAGGCCGGCATCACGCCAAGGGCGAGCGCCAGCGTCGTCGCTTGCAGAAGGGTCTTCATAGGTAGAAATCTCCGGTTGAAGAAGTCAGGCTTCGGATACTTCCAGGAAGCGGCTTTCCACGCCGCTCCGGGAAACGGGTTTCGGGGGCGGCGACGCCTCCCGGGAATTGAAGAGGAACAGGACCTGGTGCGGTATGCGGACCTTCACCGCCTCACCCGGTGAAAAGGCGCGTGGTGCATCGACCAGGATTTCCGCCGTGCCGACCTTGATGGCGTGCCGCCACAGACCGCCGGGATAGCTGACGGTGACTACCCGCCCTGCGAGTTCAAGAACGGCCTCGGAGGGGTTCTCCCGGCTCTTCGCAGGCAACAGTTCCACGGCCTCGGCGCGGAAACGGGCCTCGACGCTGCCGCTCGCAAGCGGGCGCCCGTCCAGCGGCACCAGGCAGCCGGCATTATCGCTGCCTTCCAGTATCCCGAAACGGGAGGCTTCGGCGTGTCCTGTCAGCACCAGCCGGTTTTCCGCGCCCATGAAGGCGGCGACGAAGGACGAGGCCGGCCGGTTGTAGACCTCCTCCGGCGTGCCCTGCTGAGCGATGCGGCCGGCATTCATGATGACGATGCGGTCGGCCATTACCATGGCCTCCTCGCGATCGTGGGTGACGTGGACTGCAGTGATGCCGAGCCGCTGCTGGAGCGAACGTATCTCGTGGCGCACCTGCAGCCGGATGCGCGCGTCGAGATTGGAGAGCGGTTCGTCCAGCAACAGGATTTGTGGATCGATGGCGAGTGCACGACCGAGCGCGACGCGCTGGCGCTGGCCACCCGACAATTCGCCCGGCTTGCGTGCGCCGAGCCCCGATAAGCCCAGCAGCGCTTCCATTTCATCGACGCGGCCCGCAATCTCGCCCCGCGGCTTACGCTGCAGCTTGAGCCCGTAGCCAATGTTCTGCGCGACCGTCATATGCGGCCACAGCGCATAGGACTGGAACACAAGCGCCATGCCGCGCTTATCCGGCGGCAGGTTCGTCACGTTCCGGCCGGCAACGCTGATGGCGCCGCCGCTCGGCTGAACGAAGCCGGCAATCGCCCTCAGAAGCGTGGTCTTGCCGCAGCCCGACGAGCCCAGAAGCGCGACGAACTCGCCCTTTCGGATGGAAAGATCCAGCCCCTTCAGAACCGGCGTCCGGCCATAGCCGGCGCTTACCCCAGCGATATCGAGAAAGGCTTCGTCGTTCATGTCCAACCTGTTGCACAGCTGTGCAAAGCAATGTGGAATTGCCCTGCGCGTTTGCTATGCTGATAGGGGTCTTTCATAACGGGCTGATGACGGAGGGCACGGAACGCTCTCAGGCACATCGAGATGGATGTCACGCCGCTTATGTGCTTAATAGCGAATAGCTAGGGCGCGGCGGGTCCACGTTCGGTTGCGTCGTCGAACGCTACGTCCAGGGGTCCCGAACAACCGGCTGAAAATGCAAGAGAAAAAATCTGCCAGGCTGAATGAGATAGCGGTCGTAGGCCACCACGATCACGGCGCGCAGGTGGAACTGACTGCAGTGCTCGTTGCAGTGCCCAACGGCAACCCTGTCGTGCTGACGATCGGCGCCGCAGCAGCCCTGCCCTCTGGGCCGCTCGAATCCAGCCATCGCTCGCTGCAATCCGGCCTGCGCGACTGGGTCGAGCAACAGACCGGCCACCCGCTCGGATATATCGAACAACTCTACACCTTCGCAGATCGCGATCGCAGCGGCGAGGACCCGGAGCGGCGGGTGATCTCGATCAGCTATCTGGGCCTCACGCGCGAGGAGCCCTCGCGCGCAACATCGTCCGGAAGCTGGCGGAACTGGTACGAGTTCTTCCCCTGGGAGGACCATCGCTACGGCGCGCCGCCGGTGATCACCGACGTCATCGAACCCGCATTGCGTCAATGGGCCAATGAAGCGGCGCGCGAGGAGAAGCGTCGGCAGCGTTGGCAGCGCGCCATCGTGTGCTTCGGCTTCGACGACCAAAACTGGAACGAAGAGCTGACCCTTCAGCGCTACGAGCTGCTCTACGAAGCCGGCCTTGTCGAGGAAGGGGCGCGCAGGAACGGGGCGGCTGGCGCGCAACTTGTTCCCGGACGGGCCATGCAAGGCGACCACCGGCGCATCCTTGCAACCGGCATCGCCAGGCTCAGGACCAAGATCAAATACCGCCCGGTCGTGTTCGAACTCATGCCGCCCGCCTTCACGCTGCTGCAGCTGCAGCGCACCGTCGAAGCGCTGGCCGGGGTCACCGTGCACAAACAGAATTTTCGTCGCCTGATCGAACAGCAGGAACTGGTCGAGGAAACCGGACAGATGTCCTCGGAAACCGGTGGCCGGCCGGCCAAACTGTTCCAGTTTCGCCACGCCGTTCTCGACGAACACCCGGTGGCCGGCACCAAATAGCAAAATCGAAGCTTGAAAGGGGCTTATGCTCATGATAAGCATATCCTTATTATACTCAATCCGAGCATAATAAGGATCAAAGCCCATGTCTGGCACCTCCCCCTCCGCCGCCTCGCTCTACAGCCGGGTCGAAAAGGTCATTCCGGCCATCGAATGGCCGGTGTTCGCGGCCGATATCGACGCGATCCTACGGCTGAAGCGCGAGCGAAACGCCGTCATTCTGGCGCACAACTACCAAACCCCGGAAATCTTCCACTGCGTGGCCGACATCGTCGGCGACAGCCTGGCGCTGGCTCGCAAGGCGATGGAGGTGGAGGCCGAGGCCATCGTGCTTGCCGGCGTGCATTTCATGGCCGAGACCGCAAAGCTGCTCAACCCCGAGAAGACGGTGCTGATCCCCGATATGGGCGCAGGCTGCTCGCTGGCGGATTCGATCACGCCCGAGGACGTCCGCCTGATGCGTCAGCGTTATCCGGGCGTGCCGGTCGTGACCTACGTCAACACCTCGGCTGCGGTGAAAGCAGAGTCAGACATCTGCTGCACCTCGGGCAACGCGAAGGCGGTGGTCGAGTCGCTCGGCGTGCCGCGCGTCATCATGCTGCCCGACGAATATCTGGCCCAGAACATTGCGGCCCAGACGGATGTCGAGATCATCGCCTGGAAGGGCCATTGCGAGGTGCATGAGCGCTTCACCCCAGCCGACATCAGGGAACTGCGCGAAGCCCATCCCGGCGTCACCGTGCTTGCCCACCCCGAGTGCCCGCCGGAAGTGGTCGCCGAAGCCGACTTCGCCGGCTCGACGGCGGCCATGTCCGACTATGTCGGCCGGGAAAAGCCGGCGCGGGTCGTGCTCATCACCGAATGCTCGATGAGCGACAATGTCTCGGTTGGCTACCCGGACATCGAGTTCATCCGCCCCTGCAACCTCTGCCCGCACATGAAGCGGATCACGCTTGGCAACATTCGCGCCGCACTCGAGGAAAATCGCCACGCCGTGACCATCGATCCGGATCTCGCGGTTCGTGCGCGCCTCGCCGTCGAGAGGATGCTTGCGGTATGATCATCGACGTCCGCGATCTTGAGGGGCGGCCCGTCATCATCGGCGCCGGCATTGCCGGCCTGATGACCGCGCTGGAGCTGGCGCCCGAGCCGGTCGTGCTGCTGACGGCCGGAGCGCTTGGCGGCGAGGCATCGAGTGCGCTGGCGCAAGGCGGGCTTGCGGCAAGCCTGGGTGACGATGATTCTCCCGAACTTCATTTTGCCGATACGCTGGTTGCCGGCGACGGGCTTTGCGACGAGCAGGTGGTAAGGAGCATCGTCGAGGCCGCGCCCGGCGCCATCGATAAGCTGGCGCGCTTCGGCGTCGCCTTCGACCGCTCGGAGGACGGCAAGTTGCGCCTGGGACTCGAGGCCGCGCACAGCCGCCGGCGCATCGTGCATGCGGCAGGCGACGCCACTGGCCGCGAACTCGTGCGGGCACTCTCCGCAGCGGTCCGGCTCACGCCGTCGATCACGGTGCTTGAAGGCGTGGAGGCCCGGTGCCTGCTGGTCGAGGATGGTGCCATTGCGGGCGTGCTGGCAGCCGGCGCGACAGGCGACGTGGTCCTGCAAACCGGCCGCGGCGTCGTGCTGGCCACCGGGGGCGTAGGCGGCCTGTTTCGCGACAGCACAAACCCGCTCGGATGTTTCGGCCAGGGGCTGGCGCTTGCCGCACGCGCGGGGGCCGAACTGGCCGATCTGGAATTCGTCCAGTTCCATCCCACGGCGCTAGATACATCCCGTCGCCCAATGCGGCTGATCAGCGAAGCGGTGCGCGGCGAAGGAGCCCTGCTCATCGACGAAACCGGCCGACGCTTCCTGGCCGACATGCCCGGCGCGGAACTTGCTACGCGCGACGCCGTGGCGCGTGGCGTCCACCGTCACCTCGCGCGCGGTCACCGGGTTTTTCTGGACGCTCGCGCGTGCCTCGGCTCAGCCTTTGCCGAGAGGTTCCCGGCCATTGCCGCCTTCTGCCAAGAAGCTGGCATCGACCCCGCGACTGATCCGATCCCGGTTCGGCCGGCGGCGCACTATCACATGGGTGGGGTCGCGGTGGACGTCGAAGGTCGCAGCACAGTTTCAGGCCTGTGGGCCTGCGGAGAAGTCGCGTCGACCGGGCTCCACGGCGCGAACCGCCTCGCCAGCAATTCGCTGACCGAGGCTGTCGTGACCGCGGGCTGGGTGGCCGAAAGCATCAAAGCCACGACTACAAGGCCGGTCACGGCAAATGGAGTGGACGCAATACCGGCCCGCCCAGATCCCGCGCTGGCGCAAAATATCGTCTCGTCGGCAATGGGCGTGCTTCGCGACGGCGACAGCCTGCACGACGCCGCAGCCGCCCTCCTGCCGCTTGCTACCGGCATTTCCGCCAGCGCCGACCCGGCGGCCGTTGCGCTCATGATGACGGTCTCGGCACTCCGCCGCGAGGAAAGCCGGGGCGCGCATAGCCGAACCGATTTTCCCACGCACAGCGCCGTTGCCCTCCGATCCCGCCTGACGCTCGCCGAGGCCATCGAGGCAGCGGGTTCGACAACTCCTCTCACGATTGCCCGGAGCGCCTGACCCATGCCTCTCTCCCCCCTGCCCCAGATCATGCTCGAACCGCTGGTGCGCGCGGCGCTGCTGGAAGACCTCGGTCGCGCCGGCGACATCACCACCGATGCCATCGTGCCAGCGGACCATTGGGCAACCATGGTACTGGCGGCGCGCCAGCCGGGCGTCGTTGCCGGTCTGGACCTCGCCGGACTCGCGTTTCGCCTCATCGAGCCCGCCATCGAAATGAAGGTCGCGAAGCCGGACGGTAGCCGGCTGCAGGCTGGCGACATCATCGCGACGCTGAGCGGACCCGCACGCGGGCTGCTGACGGCAGAGCGGGTCGCGCTCAACTTTCTCTCCCATCTGAGCGGCATCGCCACCGTTACGGCCGGGATCGCAGACGCAGTGCGCGGGCATAACGCGCAGATCGTCTGCACCCGCAAGACCACGCCGGGCCTGCGTGCCCTGGAAAAATACGCAGTGCGGGCCGGCGGCGGGTCGAACCATCGCTTCGGGCTCGATGATGCGGTGCTGATCAAGGACAATCACATCGCCATCGCCGGCGGTGTGCGGCCGGCAATCGAGCGTGCCAAGGCCGGCGTCGGCCATATGGTGAAGATCGAGGTCGAGGTCGATACGCTCGAGCAGCTCGAAGAAGCGCTTGCCCTAGGCGTCGATGCGGTGCTGCTCGACAACATGTCGCCCGAAATGCTGGCGCAAGCTGTGCAGATCGTTGGAGGCCGCGCGATCACGGAAGCCTCCGGCCGCATCAACCCGTCGACCGCGCCTGCGATCGCGGCCAGCGGGGTCGACCTCATTTCCGTGGGTTGGCTGACCCACAGTGCCCCGATCCTCGACATTGGGCTGGACACCGTCGCCTGACCGGACGGCCTTCACGCAGGGGGAAAAATTTGATCCAGATCAACGAGTAACCGATCACCCTGGCATATCGTTTCCAGGCATGAATGGAGACACCCAATGCCTATGGATTCAATTGTCGTCGTGGCCTGCGTAGTCGGCGTTTTCGCTGCCTTTGCGGTGGTCCTTGCCTTCGGGATTTCAACATCGGGGAAATAAGAGCAGACGGGCCGGCCGCGCCCTTCAACGTGAATGCCGAACGCTGGACGCCAGCCTCGCGTGGTGGCGGCCGGCGTTGGCTATCCTTCATCACTCCGCAGAAGCTGTCAGCGGTAAGCAACAAGCGATCCACTCGGCAAAGGCTCCGAGTGAACAACCTCCCGCCATCTCCCACGTGTCATAACGGAGCCCCTGGTGGCCAGCCGCAACGCTTGACTTGACGGCTACCCAGTGTGCCCTAGCTCCAGCACCAACGCGATCTAAGGCTCGAGCAACAGCTCGTCGACAAAGCCTTTGCTACCGGACCATGCCGGCTGCGGAGCATTCTGATGACCAGCGCAATCATGAAGGCCGCCGCCTCTCCAACCTCCAAAACGGCACGGTAGACGGTAGGATGGTGCTCGCTCTCTCATAGGAGATCGAGACGCGCGCTCAGCAAGCGCGAAGCTGCGCCGACATGGCCACAAGGCCAATCGTGAACGGGAGTTTCTGTCAAAAGGAGATTGTCATGACTGACGGGAACCGGCTGGCACAAGGGCTCATCGATCCGCTTTTCGGTGCCGAACCCCTACAGGGCATCGCCGCTTCGCAGGTCTTTCCGACGAAGGAGACGATGGCAAAGGCCGTCTTCCAGATCATCCACGACGAGCTGTTCCTCGATGGCAATGCCCGCCAGAACCTAGCGACCTTCTGCCAGACCTGGGATGACGAATACGTCCACAAGCTGATGGACCTGTCGATCAACAAGAACTGGATCGATAAGGAAGAGTATCCGCAATCGGCCGCGATCGACCTGCGCTGCGTCAATATGGTCGCCGACCTATGGAACGCTCCGAAGACGCAGGGAAACGCCACCGGCACCAACACCATCGGCTCCAGCGAAGCCTGCATGCTGGGCGGCATGGCCATGAAATGGCGCTGGCGCAAGAAGATGCAGGAGATGGGCAAGCCGACCGACAAGCCCAACTTCGTATGCGGCCCCGTGCAGGTGTGCTGGCACAAATTCGCCCGCTATTGGGACGTCGAGATCCGTGAGATTCCGATGGAGCATGGCCGGCTCTTCATGGGCGCGAATGAGATGGTCGAGGCCATCGACGAAAACACCATCGGAGTGGTGCCTACTTTCGGTGTGACCTACACAGGCAACTACGAGTTTCCTGAGCCGCTCCAGGACGCGCTCGACAAGCTGCAAAAATCCAAGGGGCTCGACGTCGACATACATGTCGATGCCGCCAGCGGCGGCTTCCTGGCCCCGTTCTGTGCGCCGGAGATCAAGTGGGATTTCCGCCTGCCTCGGGTGAAGTCGATCAGCGCCTCGGGCCACAAATATGGACTTGCCCCGCTCGGCTGCGGTTGGGTCGTCTGGCGCGATGCAGCTTCACTGCCCGACGATCTCGTATTCAAGGTGGACTATCTGGGCGGTCAGGTCGGCACCTTCGCCATCAATTTCTCCCGTCCGGCGGGTCAGGTCATTTCCCAATACTACGAATTCCTCCGCCTCGGTCGCGAGGGATACGCCAAGGTGCAGAAGGCGGCCTATGCGGTCGCACAATATCTGGCCAAGGAAGTCGCCAAGGCCGGGCCGTTCGAATTCATCTGTACCGGTTCGGAAAGCGGCGGCATTCCAGCCATCTGCTTCCGTATCAAGGACGGCGCCAAGCCAGGTTACACGCTCTATGATGTTTCGGACCGTTTGCGGCATGACGGCTGGCAGGTGCCGGCCTTTGCGCTGTCCGGCAAGGCGTCAGACATCACCGTGATGCGCATGATGTGCAGGCGCGGCTTCGACCGGGACATGGCCTCGCTCCTGATGCGCGACTTCAAGGCCGCACTCGAGTTCTTCGAGACCCATCCGCCGTCCGACATCAAACCATCGGAGGGAACTGGCTTCCACCATACCTGATAGCCGACAGACGGCCTTCCCAGTCCTGCCAAACGGACTCCATTCCAATTTGGATTTTCGGGTGAGGACCATGGCAACCAGCACAAGCGCCCCCGCCGGCGCAACAGCGGGCAAGACTATCGCCCAGGCAGCGAAGCTCAGCGTTCTGACGCTGGCCATTATGAATGTCACGGCAGTCGTCAGTTTGCGGGGCCTGCCGTCGGAAGCGACCTACGGGCTCACCTCGGTCTTCTACTACATCTTCGCAGCCGTCTTCTTCCTGATCCCGGTGTCGATCGTGGCCGCCGAACTGGCGACAGGCTGGCCTGAGAAGGGCGGCGTTTTCCGCTGGGTTGGCGAGGCCTTCGGGCCACGATGGGGCTTCCTCGCGATCTTCCTCGTCTGGGTGGAATCGACGATCTGGTTCCCGACGGTTCTGACCTTCGGTGCGGTTGCCATTGCGTTCGCCAGGCCCGACCAGAAATGGGACGAGGCACTGGCCGCCAACAAGCTCTACACGATCGCCATCGTGCTTATCGTCTATTGGGCAGCCACCTGGGTCACGCTGCACGGCCTGAAGTCGGCTTCGCGCATCGCCAAATGGGGCGGCATGATCGGCACGATCATCCCGGCCGCGATCCTGATCGTTCTCGGCTTCACGTACTTTCTCTCAGGCCATCACATCGAGGTGCCTTTAGCTTGGCATGACCTGGTGCCGGACTTCACCAACTTCAACAATCTGGTTCTCGCCGCTGGCATCTTCCTGTTCTACGCGGGCATGGAGATGAACGCGATCCATGTGAAGGAGATCGACAACCCTTCGCGGAACTATCCTCTCGCCATCCTGATCTCCTCGATCATCACGGTGGCGATCTTCGTGCTCGGCACGCTGGCCATCGCCTTCATAATCCCTGCCTCGCAGATAAATCTCGTGCAAAGCCTGCTGATCACCTACGATTCCTTCTTCAAGGTGTTCGGCATCGACTGGCTCTCGCCGATAATGGCCATTGCGCTCGCCTTCGGCGTTCTGGGCGGTGTCACCGTTTGGGTTGCGGGCCCCTCGACGGCGCTGTCGGTAGTTGGCCGCGCGGGCTATCTGCCGCCCTTCTTCCAGAGGGTGAACGAGCATGGCGCGCCAAGCCATATCCTCATCGTCCAGGGACTGATCGTTACCTTCCTGTCGATCATGTTCGTGGTGCTGCCATCGGTGCAAGCCGCCTATCAGATACTCAGCCAGCTGACCGTCACGCTCTACCTGATCATGTATCTCTTGATGTTCGCGGCCGCGATCCATCTGCGCTATAGCGAGCCGAACACGCCCCGCCCCTACAAGGTGCCTTTCGGCTCTGGCGGCATGTGGCTTTTCGCCGGCATCGGTCTCATCGGCTCGTTCATCGCCTTTGTGCTGAGCTTCGTGCCGCCGTCGCAGATCTCGGTCGGCAGCCCGCGCACCTACATCTGGATCCTGATCGCCGGCAACGTGATCTTCGTGGCCATTCCCCTCATCATCTACGCTGTCCGCAAGCCGCATTGGAAGACGGCCGAAGGCTCGGCCGATTTCGAACCCTTCGGCTGGGAGAAGGAAGGCCGCATGCCGGGCACGCCGCAAACGGCGCCGGCTCAGGCCGGCCATCGTCCCAACTGATGCAGGAGGCGTTGCCGGGGCAACCGGCCGACAGCGCATCCCAGGAGGCATCCATGTCGATCACGCCAGAGGCCATCACGACCGTGCTGGAAAAGGGACGCGCTGCGGGCCTTGCCGCTTCGGGCGGCAAGAATGCCGACTATATTCCATACTTGGCTTCGGTTCCGTCAGACTTGTTCGGCATCGCCGTCGTGACCGCCGACGGGCAAGTCTTCAAGACGGGCGACGCCGACTTTGCCTTCGCGATCGAGTCGATCTCAAAAGTGTTCACCCTGGCGCTGGTGATGGAGAAAATCGGGGCCGAGGCCGTGCACAAGAAGGTCGGCGCCGACCCGACCGGTCTGCCCTTCAATTCGGTCATTGCGCTCGAGTTGCATGGCGGCAGGCCGCTGTCGCCGCTGGTCAATGCCGGGGCAATTGCCACGACAAGCCTAGTGCCCGGCGACAGCGCGGATGCCTGCTGGAAGGCCATACTCGATTGCCAGAGCCGCTTCGCCGGTCGGCAGATTTCCTTGAGCGACGAGGTGAATCGTTCGGAGCAGACGACGAACTTCCATAACCGGGCCATCGCCTGGCTGCTCTACAGCGCGGGCACCTGCTACAGCGACCCCATGCAGGCCGTCGATGTCTATACGCGCCAGTGCTCGACGCTCGTCACGACAATCGAGCTAGCCACAATGGGCGCGACGCTCGCCGCAGGCGGCATAAATCCAGTAAGCAAGGAGCGCGTGATCGCGGCGAGCAACACCGGACCGATCCTCGCGGAGATGGCGATGGAGGGCCTCTACACGGCTTCCGGCGACTGGGCCTTCAACGTCGGCCTGCCAGGCAAGAGCGGCGTTGGCGGCGGGCTGCTCGCCGTAGTTCCGGGCGAGTTGGCGATCGCGGCCTTCTCGCCGCCGCTGGATCCAGCCGGCAACAGCGTGCGGGGCCTTGCTGCGGTGGCGGCCGTGGCCAAGGCACTTGATCGCAACCTCTTTCAGCCGCACCAGGCCTGAGATCAAGGTCCCGCTCAAACAAAGGGAGGCCCGCCATCGCCCACAGACGCTTGCGGAAGGCAGATCACCACGGGGCCGCAAGATACCGCGCCAACGTTGGGAATCCCCTACCCCCGAATATTCGGGCCTCCATGAATGTCTGGAGCGTCACCGCGCTCGGCATCGGCTCCATGGTTGGCGCAGGCATCTTTGCCCTGCTTGGACAGGCCACGCTCCTGGCAGGTCGGGATGTCCTGCTCAGCTTCCTGATCGGCGGCGTGATTGCGTTGCTGGCGGGCTACTCCTTTGCTCGCCTCTCGGCCCGCTATCCCGAACGCGGTGGGCTGATCGACTATCTTGCGGAAGCGTTTCCCAAAGGCCTCTTTGCCGGCACTTTGTCGCTCGTTTACCTGGTGACGCTGATCGTCACCGTCGCGGTGGTCGGCAAGAGCTTCGGTGCCTATGCGGCGCAGCTTATCTTCGGTGATGCCGCCGGCCGCGGGATTGCGAATACGCTTGCGGTCCTCATGGTGCTCGCCATCGCCTTCATCAATCTCGTCGGTTCGGGAGCCGTCGGACGCGCGGAAATATTGCTGGTGGTCATCAAGCTCGGGATACTCGTCCTGCTCATCGCCGCCAGTCTTTCGGGCTTCAATTCGGGCATTCTGGCGAAGTGGCCCAGCGTCGGCTGGGCCACGCTGACGGCAAGCGTCGGCCTGACATTCTTTGCCTATGCCGGGTTCGGCATGATGGCTAATGCCGCAGCAAGCGTCGCCGATCCGAAAAAGGTCATGCCGCGCGCTATATTCCTGGCGATCAGCCTCGTCATCCTGCTCTATCTGGCGCTGGCCCTGGTCATTCTCGGGAACCTGCCGGCCGACCGGCTCGCCCATTATGCCGACACCGCCGTTGCCGCTGCCGCAAAGCCCGTGCTCGGGCAAATCGGCTACACCATCGTTGCCATCGGCGGTCTGCTGGCCACGGCATCGGCCACCAATGCGACCATGTTCAGCATCCTGAATCTCAACGCCGACCTTGCCCAGCAAGGCAAGCTCCCGCAGTTCTTCGGACAGAGCGAGTTGCATGTGCCACGCGGCTTTCCCATTGCTGTCGCTATCGCGTTGGCGCTCATCCTCGCCTTCCCCCTGGGCGCCATTGCCAACCTCGCGGGCGTTACCTTTCTCATCGCGTACCTTGCGGTCCTTGCCGCGCATTGGCGGCTGCGCGAAACAGCCGGAGGCATGCGACTGCCGATCGTGCTGGGCGCAGTTCTGATGGCGGGCGTACTGCTGGGCTCGCTAATCCATCTCGGGCGCGAGCAACCGGCGGGGCTCTTGCTGATCTGCCTGATGCTACTCATCTGCGCAGCCAGCGAATGGCTGATCGGGCGTGAGGAGTACCGATCGCCCAAACCTCCGGCGCAGGAGTGATGGTCCGGCAATTGGCGTCAAAACATGACATCATCTATGTATTAGCATGTATTCCTATGCGGATGAATTGAGTCGGGGGGGGACAGGCAATGCACGACGCGATAGTAATTGGGGCAGGTCACAATGGCCTCGCGGCAGCCATCCATCTGGCCGCGCGTGGTTGGAAAGTGGCGGTGGTGGAGCAGGCCGCCGAACCTGGCGGAGCAGTCAAGACCCGCGAGGTGACCCTGCCGGGCTTCCGCCACGACCTTTGCGCCATGAACCTGTCGATGTTCGCCGGCTCGGCTTTCTTTGCCACCTACAAGGACGAACTCACAGCGCATGGCCTAGAACTGGTGCCGGCGCCGGATGCATTTGCCTCGGCTTTTCCGGACGGCAGCTGGCTCGGTGTCAGCGCATCGCTCGACGAGACCGCATCTCGGATTGCCGCGCTCTCCCAGCAGGACGCCGACGCGTGGCGGCAGATGGTGGCCGGCTTCGGCACACAGGCGCCGCATCTTTTCGGCCTGCTCGGCGCCGAAATGCCCTCGCTTCAGACCGCAAGGACGGCATGGAAAGCGTGGCGTGCCATGGGCACGAGCGGGCTTCTCGACATGGGGCGCATGCTTCTGTCCACGCCGCGCGATTTTCTCGACGCGCATTTCGAGAGCGAAAAGCTGAAGGCGATGATGGCGGCGTGGGGACTGCATCTCGACTTCGCACCTGACACAGCCGGCGGCGCGCTTTTTCCTTATCTGGAATCGATGGCCAGCCAGGCCTTCGGCATGGTTATCGGCAAAGGCGGCGCGGATACGATCATCCGGGCGATGACCAGCCTGTTGAAGGCCAAGGGAGGCGAGATCTTGCTCGGCACCGGCGTCGAAGCGATCGAGATGGAGGGTGGCCGCGCAACCGGCGTGAGACTTGCCAACGGCAGGACGCTGAAGGCAAGCCGCGCCGTGATCGCCAATGCGCACCCGAAGCTGGTCTTCGGCAAGCTGCTTCCGAGCGACCCGGGACGGACGGCATTCGATAAGCGCGTGGCAAGCTTCCGCGCCGGCCCGGGGACAATGATGATCCATCTCGCGCTCGAAGGCCTGCCGGACTGGAAGGCCGGCCCAGAACTACACCGCTTCGCCTATGTCCACCTCGCGCCCGACATGGGCCTGATGGCGCGGACCTATGCCGAGGCCGCCTCAGGTCTTCTGCCGCGCGAGCCGGTGCTCGTCGTCGGCCAGCCGACGGCGGTCGACCCTAGCCGTGCGCCGGACGGCAAACATACACTTTGGGTTCAGGTGCGCGTGCTGCCGGCCGAGATACTCGGCGATGCAGCCGGCACGACTTCGGCGCGTTCATGGGATGATGCCAAGGACGCCTACGCCGAACGAGTGCTGGATCTGCTGGACCGCTATGCGCCGGGCATACGTTCCCGAATTCTTGGACGCGCGGTGTTCACGCCATGTGACCTGGAGCGCGAAAACCCCAACCTCATCGGCGGCGACAACCTGTCCGGCAGCCACCGGCTCGACCAGAATTTTCTGTTCAGGCCCGTCGCCGGCTGGTCGCGCTACAAGACGCCGGTCGAGAAGCTTTATCTATGTGGAGCGGCCACCTGGCCAGGCGCCGGCACGGGTGCCGGCTCCGGTTTCATGCTTGGCCGTAAGCTGGCGGGAAAGTAACGGATCCCGCTGTTCCGAAAGCTGCGGTGCGGCCAAAGCCGCACCGCATATAGGCCTCAGGCCGCGACATGGAGCGCTCGGTAGCCGCCGCGCCAATAGGTCAGAGCGCCACCCTCATCCCTGGTGCCGACGGCCGCAACCGAGCCGATGACGATCGAATGCGAACCGCGGTCGATCATTTCATCGAGCTTGCAGTCGAACACGGCGACCGCGTCCTTGAGCAGCGAGGCGCCGGTGACCATCGTCGCCCACTCGGCACCCTCATAGCGATCGGCGCCCTTGATGCCGCCGAAGCCCGAGAAGCGTTCGGCCAATGCCTGATGGTCTGGCCCGAGCGAGCTCACACCGAAATGGCCGAAGCGCTCGATGATCGGCCAGGTCGAAGACGAGCGGTTGACGCAGGCGATCACCTTGGGCGGCTGGGCCGACAGGGACACCATGGAGATGACGACGAGGCCGGAACGATCCGTCCCGACGCCGGCGGTGATGAGGCTGACATTGCCGACGATCAGGCGCATGGCGGCGCGAAACGCCGCCACACCCTGTTCGCTCGACATGTCGTGAGAGGTGAACCCATCTGACATGACGTTCCTCCGCTCGCCTTACGCAGCCGCTTCGGCCGGACGATGCGCCGGGCGAATGCCACGCGCCTCGAGGATCGGCAAAACGTTGTCGCGGAAATAGGGGAACTCTTCTGCGTAATCGAAGAAGGAAAGCGTCGTCCCGCGGAATCCTGCCGCATGCAGCGCGGTGAGGCCGTCGGCCACCTGCTCGGGCGTACCGGTAAGCGGGAAGCCGCCATGGCCGGCCGCCATGCGATCGCGAATGAGCGCGAGCAGATCATGCGGGAAGGATTGCGCATGGCTGAACAGGAGCCGCACGAGATTGTCGACCGCCGGCCAGTCGGTGTTGTTCTTGCCGGTGTGCTCCAGGAACTCCTTGGCTTCCTTTTCGGTCGGACGGCAGACGACATGCGAGAAGGTCAGCACATTCACGTCGCGACCGACGTCCCTGCCCTGCTGCTTCAGCATCGCGATCTCCTCGCTCGAGCGGGACAGGTCGATGGCTGGCGTGAACAGGAAATCGGCATTGCGCACCGCAAAGGCGCGGCCTTCGCCCGAGCCGGCTGCATTCAGGATCGGCACCTGTCGCGACGGACGCGGATCGCCGAGAATGTTCTTCAGCTTGAAATAGGTGCCGTCCCAATCGAAGGCTTCGGTGCGGGTCCAAAGCGCCTTGATGACGTCGTACCATTCCTGCGCATAGCCGTAGCGGGTCTCGTGGTCGTCCGGCAGCGTCAGCCCCAGCGCCTCGTATTCCGGCTTGTTCCAGCCCGCGACGATGTTGAGGCCGATACGGCCGTTGCCGATCTGGTCGATCGTGGCGAGCTGCTTTGCCACCACCACAGGATGATTGGCGGTGGTGTGAATGGTCGCAAAGATCGTTATGTCACGCGTCTTGGCAAGCAGGCCGGCCGCCCAGGTCATCGTCTCGAGAACGCCGCCATGGAAGTTCGTCTCACCGCCATAGCCGACCCAGCGGGCGATCGGCAGCATGAAATCGATCCCGGCGTCATCGAGCATCTGCGCCAGCCGCAGATTGTTGGCCCAGGAATTGTTCCAGCGTTCCGGCAATTTCGAGACCGTCAGCCCGCTTGAGCAATTGGTCGCGAAAGTCCCAAGCAGGAACGTATCGGAATTGTACATACGGTTGTGGGATTCAGTCATCGTGCTCCTCCATACGATGAAATTTATAATAGAATGTCTATTTGAAATCTTATGTAGACGCAAGCGGGTCGCTGCTGCATCTTTCCGGGAGGGAGATTCACATGGCGCGAAACAGCAAAAACAAAGGCACTTCGGACACGTTCGATCGCACCTGGCACCTGGCGCATACGCCGCTGGAGGTCGACGTCGTCGAACTCGAATACGCCCTGATGCGCTCCTTCGAGGCTTTTGGCCGCTGGCAGACCGAGTGCCTGGCTTCCGTCATAGATTTTGCGGCGAGTGGCCCCGAGAATGCCCTGCTGCACATCATCCGGATGAATGATAGACCCAAGAGCATCCATGACCTCGCATACATGACCAATCGCGAGGACATTCCGAACATCCAGTACAGCCTGCGCAAGCTGATCAAGAGCGGACTTGTCGAGCGCAACGGCAGCGGACGTTCGGGCGTGACCTACGAGGTCACCGCGCTCGGGAAGGACGTCACCGACCGCTATGCCGAAGTCCGGTCAGCCTTGCTGATCGATGCCGTGCGACACGTGCCGGAACTGGCCCAGCGCCTGGAGGATGCGGCGCGCACGCTCGAACTGATGACCGGCATTTACGCGCAGGCGGCACGGAATGCGGCCACCCATCGCCGGCGCCCAGGACGCTTTGCCGTCACCGCGCAACCCAAAGCCGCAGAGCCCGAACCTCGCGACTGACGCGGCGACAGCACTGTCGGCCGCCCGTCGTGAAAAAATATCCGATTACATATATTTTCGCTTGGCAAAGCCGCAGAAACCATCTTAACCTCCAGCATCACCAGATCGGCACATAGCCGGCGGGTGCGTCGGCGAAAGCACCGACGCCAAGGGGAACATTGGAGATAGATATGACGACGCTTAACAGGCGCGATGCGCTGGCGCTTGGCGCCGGCACCTTCCTGGCTGCCTTGCTTGCTGGGCGAGGCATTTCGGCTGCCGCGGCCAGCGACACGCTTACCATCGCTTTCAACGTGAACCTGCCCTCGTTCGACCCTACGGTCGGCTCGAATGCCACCAATCCCGCGACCCAGGCGATCTACCGGACGGTCTTCGATCACTTCATCGACCAGGGTCCCGACTTGGCCTTCAAGCCGGGCTTGCTGACGGAATGGGGCTGGAACGAGGACAAGACCAAGGTCTGGATGACGGTTCGCGAAGGCGTCACCTGGCACGACGGTACGCCGCTCACGGCAGAGGACATCGTTTGGTCGCTCGAACGCGCCGCCAAGCAGGAGACCGGGAACCCGATCCAGTTCATCTGGTCGACCGCCGGCAACTACAAGATCGACGGCAACAAGATCACCGGCGACGTACTGCGCTACGAGCCGACCTACTTCATGTGGATGGCCTATCTGACCGGCTACGTGCTGCCCAAGGCCCATTACGAGAAGGTCGGGGCGGAGGGCTTCGAAAAGAAGCCGATCGGCACTGGCCCCTATATGGTCGATGCCTATGAAGGCAACTCCTTCCTGCGCCTCAAGGCCAATCCGAACTATTTCGGCGGCAAGCCGCCCTTCGAGACGGTCGTGTTCAAGTTCGTTCCCGACGCAACCAGTCGCGTCGCGGAGATCGAAAGCGGCTCGTCCGATGTTACGCTCGATATTCCCTATGAAGAATTCGATCGCCTGAAGTCGGTGCAGGGCCTGGCCGGCATTGCCACGCCGATCACCGACATCGGCATGATCTTCATTACCAATGTCGATGTCATGCTCGACAAGAACGTCAGGCTCGCTGCTCATCACGCCATCGACAAGAAGGCGATCGTGGATCGTCTGCTGCGCGGCTACGGCGTGCCGATCGACACGCTGGAAGCGCCGAACTACACCGCCTATGATCCTTCGGTCGTCGTCGGCTACGATCCCGAAAAGGCAAAGGAACTGCTGGCGGCCAGCGGCTACTCGACCGATAAGCCGGCAAAGTTCACGATCCAGACAACGCGTGGCCTGAAGCCCAAAGACTACGAGATGATCCAGGCGATCGTCGGCATGTGGCGCAAGGTCGGCATCGAGGCCGATATCGAGGTCTACGAAATCGCCAAGCACTTCGAGCTGCGCGCTGCCCACCAGCTTGCGCCGGCGGCCTTCTACAACTGGGGCAACGCCATCATCGACCCGACCACGTCGACGGGCTTTGCGATGTTCGGGCCTTCGCCGCACTCGGCATGGAAGACCGAGGACCTCGACAAGCTCATCGGACCGCTGTGGGGCGAGAAGGACGAGGAAAAGCGCATCGCCGGCTGGAAGGCAGTTTCCAAATACATCGCCGAGAACGGATATGTCATTCCGCTTCTGCAGTATGTGCAGCCGATCGTCTTCAAGTCCCAGCTGAAGGTCGCGCCGAACCAGTCCGGCGCGCTTCAGCCGGTCCACATCGAAAAGGCGTAACAAGAGGCGTTGACCCACAAAAGGTCAGTGTAGCCAATGTTTCTAGCCAGATTGACCAAACGCGTCGGCATCGCGGCAACGACCTTGTTCGGTGTCGGCGTCATCGTCTTCGTCCTGTTGCGCGTTGCGCCGGGCGATCCGATTGCGATGATGATCGCGCCGGGGGCAACCCCGGCCGACATCGCTGCACTACGTGCACACTACGGCCTGGACGAAAGCATACCCGTGCAGTTCGCGCTGTGGCTGAAGGGCATTCTTGCCGGCGATTTCGGCACGTCGATTTCCATCCGCCGCGATGTTCTCGACCTGCTTGCGGAAAGACTGCCCGCGACGCTCGAACTGGCAACGGCCGCGCTGCTGGTGGCCATCCTGATCGGCGGCGGAGTAGCGATCGTCGGCACGATGCTACGCCGCACTCGCGGTGAAAGCGTTGTAGACGCGGCCAACGGGCTGTTGCTGGCGATACCGGATTTCGTCTGGGCGTTGGCGCTGGTCCTCGTGCTCGGCGTCTTCTATCCAGTCCTTCCTCTTTCCGGCCGGGTCAATCCGCAGTCGGCCGACGATTTCGCCACGCGGTTCTACCTCGTGGAGAGCATTGTCACGCTGCGCTTCGACAAGTTCCTTGAGGTTGCATCGCATTTGGTGATGCCGACACTAGCGCTTGCCCTGCCGCTTGCTGCCGTCATAACGCGCGTGCTCAAGCAGGCACTGGCCGAGACGATGGTGCAAGACTACGTGCTGCTCGCACGGCTGAAGGGAATGTCCGAGTTGCGGCTGATCCTGCAGGAGGCATTGCGCAACGCAGTCGGCCCGACGCTCGCGCTCACCGGCGTGCAGTTCACCTTCCTGATCGGCGGCACAGTCATCGTCGAGCGCATCTTCTCCTATCCAGGCGTCGGCAACATGGCGATAGACGCTGTCATCAACCGCGACCTGCCACTGATCCAGGGGCTGGTCTTGGCATTCGGGCTCATGTTCATCGTGATCAATATCCTCGTTGACCTCGCTGTGGTCGCGCTCAATCCGCGGCTGCGTCATGGCTGACGCGGTCATCATCCAAACAGCGGCACGGCGCCGGCGCTTCGCGAACCTCTTCGCCAACCCCAAAGTGCTGTTCGGCGGCGGCTTCATCCTTCTGCTGGTCCTGCTGGCATTCTTTGCGCCCTGGATCGCCCCCAAGGATCCGCTCGAGCAGGACCTGATGCTGGGCACGCTTCCGCCAGCGGGCTTCCCTGGTGCAGAGCCAGGCTACTATCTCGGCACCGACGACCTCGGCCGCGACGTGCTTTCGCGCCTCGTCTACGGCAGCCGCGTCGCGCTCACAGTGGCCTTCGTGGCCGCCAGCTTGGCCGCCCTCGTCGGCGCCATGCTTGGGCTTCTGGCTGGCTGGTACGGTGGTTGGGTGGACGCCGTCGTGTCCCGTCTGGTGGACATCTGGATGGCCTTTCCGCCGGTGCTGCTGTCGATCCTGCTCGTCGCCATTCTCGGCTCCGGCGTCCACTCCGTCATAGCGGCTATCGTTATCATCGACTGGACGCGCTTCTGCCGCGTGGTGCGGGCGGAGACCATGACCCAGGCGAGCATGGATTACGTCACGGCGGCGCGTACCATCGGCTTTTCGCGCTTCACCATCCTGATGCGCGAGATCCTGCCCAATGTCGCGCCGGTCCTCATCGCGCTTGTAAGCCTGGAAATGGGCATCGCGGTGATCGTCGAGGCGATCCTGTCCTTCGTCGGCCTGTCCGTCGCTTCGGACATTCCAACCTGGGGCGGCATGATCGCGCAAGGCCGGCAGATCATCCATCACGGCTGGTGGGTCCTGACCTTTCCCTTGCTCATGCTCTTTGCCACGGTGCTCGCCTTCAACCAGCTTGGGGACGGATTGCGCCGGGTAATCGATCCGGTGATGCGCCGATGAGTTTGCTCTCCATCAGGAACCTGTCGGCGGTCAGTGATCGGGACGGCGGCACGCCCATCCTGCGCGGCGTCTCGCTCGATCTTGCGCCCGGCGAGGTCATCGGGCTTGTCGGCGAAAGCGGTGCGGGCAAGTCGACGATTTCCAAGGCCGTGCTCGGCATGCTGCCGCGAACGGTGCGCATCACCAAGGGCTCGGCCATCTTTTCGGGGCGCGACCTGCTCAGTCTCTCGTCCCGCGAGCTGCGGAAGATCACCGGCTCCGAGATTACGCTGATCCCACAGGACCCAATGACCGCGCTCAACCCCGGGCGGCGGATCGAAAGCCAGCTCACCGACGGGCTGAGGCTGAAGCGGGGCATGTCTTCCACCGACGCGCGCCGGCGCGGCCTTGAGCTTTTGGAGGAAGTGCACATTCGCGATCCGGAAAGGGTAATGCGCGCCTATCCGCACGAACTGTCGGGCGGCATGCGCCAGCGCGTGCTGATCGCGGCCGCATTTGCCATGGACCCCAAGCTCGTCGTCGCCGACGAGCCGACCACCGCGCTCGACGTGACGGTGCAGAAGCAGATCCTGCGCCTGATCCGCGCCATGCAGGCCAAGCACGGCACGAGCGTGATCTTCGTCACTCACGACCTCGGCGTCGTCGCTCAGATCTGCGATCGCGTGACCCTGCTTTATGGCGGCATGGTCGTGGAAGCCGGAGCGACCGCCGAGATCATGGAGCGCCCGCGCCATCCCTATATGCAAGCGCTTCTTGCCGCCGGTCCGCGTTACGACCGGCCCGACCGGGCGCTTGCACCGGTGCCGGAAAGCATCTTCGCCGGCTTGCGCGAGGAATTGGCATCGTTCGACCGCGAGGAGGTTCGCCATGGCTGACACCCTTCTTTCGGCCTCGAACATCGAGGTCGCCTACGGCGCCGCGCGCAACATCAAGGTGCTGCACGGCGTCGACTTGACCATCGCCAAGGGCGAAACGCTCGGCATCGTCGGCGAATCCGGATCGGGCAAGACGACCCTTGGGCGAGCGCTGCTGCGCCTTGTCGATGTCACGAACGGCACGGTCACTTTCGACGGGATGGATATCACGCGTCTTGGCGAAACGGCGATGCGCCCCCTGCGGCGGCGCATGCAGATGATCTTCCAGGATCCGATGTCATCGCTCAATCCGCGCCATTCGATCCGCCAGATCCTGACCGGGCCGCTTCTGCTTCATGGCCTCGCGACGGACAGGCGCGACGCCGAGCGCCAGGCGTCCAAAGTCATTGAGCGCGTCGGCCTGCCGCTCACTACCCTGAACAGGAACCCGCACGAACTCTCCGGCGGCCAGCGCCAGCGCGTCGGCATTGCGCGCGCCGTGGTGATGCGGCCGGATTTTGTGCTGGCCGATGAGGTTGTGTCCGGCCTAGATGTCTCGACGCAGGCGCAGGTGTTGTCGCTGATCGGCGAACTCGGCCGCGAGATGGGACTGGCTGTGGCATTCATCAGCCATGATCTGTCGGTGATCCGCGCCATCTGCGACCGGGTCATGGTGCTGCAGGGCGGAAAGATCGCCGAAGAAGGCCCGTGCGGCAGCGTGTTCGAGGCGCCGCGCTCCGACTACACTCGCGCCCTGCTGGATGCGATCCCATTGCCGGATCCGATGCCGGGCTGGCTGGAAAGATAAGGGGGCGGCCCCGACCGCTCTACTTTTTCTGCATCGCCAGAACAGGCAGAGTGAATCCGGGGATTGCCGGCTCCCAGCCGCCTACGCCGGAATTGACTGCTCTCAAGAAAATTCAGAAATCATTAGCCGGCTTTAAGCGTGGTCGCGAGATCATCCAATAAGCTGCATCGCGTTTAGCGGAAACGAGCCGACTGCTCGGCTCATTTCCTGATGGCTCTGCATGCGTCCTGCCGCTCTTATGCGGCGGCCTTGTCGCCGTAGATGCTGTCGATGGTCTGCAGCGCCCCATCAAGCGCCTTTCCTTCCTCATCCAGCAATGCCGCGCGGCGCAGACGGTTGAGCCAGGAAGCGCCGTCCGCGCGTCCCTGCAGCCGTGAAACCTGGCCGATGACCTTGTCGAACTTGGAATGCCCGCGAGCATGCGTGTCGGAATAGCCCTTGACCAGGCGTCGGCACGAAACGACCTCAACCGCCAGCTCATAGTCCGCAGCGATGACCTTGCCGGCCAGGTCAAGCCATCTGTCGATGTGTTCGATCTCGCGGGCATGCCGAAGGGTACGGCGACGGAAGCGTTTTGTCCCGGCCAGCATGTGCAGCATCAGATACCAGCCGACAGTGCCGGTGCGTACGCGACGCCCCTTGTTGATCATCTTGTCGAGCGTCCCGAATAGGCGGGGGCTGTCTTCGAGCCAACGGCCAAGCGCGGCCGGCATAGTGCCGGCCACCTCTTCCATGCGCGGATGCATATATTCGGTGGTGTAGACGATCTGGTCCGACTTGACGCCGATCTCCTTGCGCACGCGCTCGAAACGGCTCGCGCGCGTTTTGAGGTCGGCGACGCGGATGACGTCGTCATAAGCCATCGCAACGGCCAAGTATTTGGCGACTTCGGCGGTGAAGGCAAAGCCCCGTCTCGCGCCACCGCCGGCGGCATCGAGCCGATGGGCCGCCTCCACCTTATCCAGATACTCATTCGCGTAGGCGACGTCCTGATAGTCCAACAGGCGCTTCACGCCGGCAAAGAGCATGGGCTGAACAGGCTGGGGGTATCCGGCGCGTATTCGATCGAGCAAACGATTGAGGCCAGGGTGCGGATCCGAGGCGGGCAACGGCGGAAGCAATTTCGCCGGCAGCTGCTGGCTCGGGGCTTTGCCGGCCGGCTCGCGCGCCCTGTCATAAGCAGCTGCAAAGGCGCGCAGGCTCGCCTCCACACCCTTGCCGCCCGCCCGGATAGCGGTCTCGAAGGCACTGCGGGGAAATGGCAGGACTTCGGCGGATGCCAGCGCGCCGAACATGGCGGCGGAAACGACGCTTCCGTTGGCCTCGGCCAGCGACTGCATGTCGAACACGATTGCACGCTTAGCCGAAACCCCTGTCGCTTCGACCACGACCGCGGGATCGCCGGTGCCGTCGCCCGGCTTCTCCTTCTCGGTCACTGCATAGGAGCGGTGGCTCGATGCAATGAGAGTGGTGCGTTCGGGCGTGACCAGCCCGCGCAGCATGGCGCGACCGGCCTCCATGAACTCGGCTGCGAGCACGACATCGACATCGCCGGGCGTGGGCATGAGCGAAAGGACCGGCGGCTTGGCGTCCTTGGGCGGCAGCATCTCGATATAGTAGATCGTGGCGCCGGTTCGCTGTGCGACGCCGGGAACCGAAGTCGACTGCGCAACCCAGCCCCCAGCTTCGGCCAGATCAACGATCCAGTCCGACAAAACGCCACCGCCCTGCCCGCCCATTGCGAGGATGGCAACCGTGATCGGTTTTTCCGTCGCCAGACGGGGAGCCATATTCGAAGGTTTCTGCAACATGGGGACCACCGTTAAGCAGCGAAAGCGATCTGGCGACTGGCGCGGCGGCGCTGCAGGAAGCCGATGAACAGCCCCCTCAGCGTCGCGGCGATGCGATCCAGCCTGGTCGGGTTGTAGATGATGTCGGCGCGATAGAAGGACGGGCAGAGCACGGCGGCCTCCGACACCTCGCCGCAATTGCCGCAGCCCACGCAGCTGTTGTCGATCGCGGCGACGGGATCGTCCTTCAGGGGATCGTCCGTATGCTTGACTGAAAGCGAAGGGCAGCCCGAGAGCCGAATGCAGGCGTGATCGCCGGTGCAGACGTCCTCGTCAACGCCGAAGCGCTCGCGCACCATCCTCTTGCCGCCCTTGACCGCCTGGTTGAACTGCGGCTTCACCCGACGCTGCTTGTTCAGCATGCATTCGGACGAGGCGATGATGACCTTGGGGCCTTCCTCCGGCGTGGTCAGCGCTTCCTTCAGCGTGTCGCGCACCTTGGCCACGTCATAGGTCCGGTCGATCTGCCGGAGCCATTTGACGCCGACGCCCTTCACGGCCTCGGCAATCGTGTTGTTGGTCGAGCGCGTTGGATTCTGCGCACGCGAAGACAGGATGTCCTGCCCGCCGGTCGCCGCCGAATAGTGGTTGTCGACGATCAGGATGACGCCGTCATGCTTGTTGAATACGGCATTGCCAACGCTCGACACCAGGCCGTTGTGCCAGAAGCCGCCGTCGCCCATGACGGCGATCGGCCGCTTGTCGGCCTTGACGTTGAAAGCCGAAGCGCCAGCGCCCGAAAGGCCGTAGCCCATCGTGTTGCCGCCGATGTTGAAGGGCGGCAGGACGGAGAAGATGTGGCAGCCGATGTCGCCGGACACATGATGCTGCCCGAGTTCTTTCTCCATCAGCTTCATGCCCGCGAAGATCGGCCGCTCCGGACAGCCTGTGCAGAAGCCTGCCGGGCGCGGAGGCACGACCTCGGTCAGCGCCTTCACCTTGGCGTTCTCCAGCACGGGTTTCGGGTCGGGCGTCGGCGGCTGATTGCCCAGCAGTCGCGGCGCATGGGATTTCAGGAACGACCTCAGCCCGTCGACCATCAGGGCGGTCGTGTAGTCGCCGCCCAGCGAAAGCAGGTCCTTCCCGTGCACCTTGGTGGCGATGTCTCGACGACGCAGGATCGTATTCAGGGACTGTTCCAGATATTCCGGATGCCCTTCCTCGACCATGATCACCGCCTTCTTGCCAAGGCAAAAGTCGGCCACCTCGTCATCGACAAGCGGATAGGTGACATTGAGGACGTAGAGAGGCAGGAGCGAATTGCCGTAGACGTCGGCCAGGCCCAGCAGTTGCAGCGCCCGCATGACACCGTTGTACATGCCGCCCTGAAGGATGATGCCGACATCGCCATCGGTCGGCCCGAAATGCTCGTTCAACCCGCGCGATCGGATGAACTCGACCGCTTTGGGCCAGCGCTGCTCCAGCTTTTCCTTGTCGTGGAACAACGAAGCCGGTGGCAGCACCACGCGGTTGACATCGCGGCGGGGATTTTCGAGCGCCTCCTTGAGCGTGAAGGTCGGGCGCTTGTTGTCCTTGGCGACGAAATGGCCGTGAACGTGGCAAGCGCGGATGCGGATCTGCAGCATTACGGGCGTATTCGAGGCCTCGGAAAGTTCGAAGCCATCCTCGACCGCTTTCACCATGCTTGTGAGGTTTGGGCGCGGATCGAGCAGCCACATCTGCGACTTCATCGCGAAGGCGTGGCTGCGCTCTTGCGGGATGGAAGAGCCCTCGCCGAAGTCTTCGCCCAGGATGATGAGCGAACCGCCCATCACACCGCCCGATGCAAGATTAGTGAGGGCGTCCGAAGCGACGTTGGTCCCTGCTGTCGACTTCCAGGTCACCGCACCCCGGATCGGATACATGACGGATGCCGAAAGCATCGCCGCGGCGGCCGCCTCGGATGCGGAGGATTCGAAATGAACACCCAGATCGTCCAGCACGCCCTTGGCGTCGGCCAGCACATCCATCAGGTGCGAGATGGGCGAGCCCTGATAGCCGCCGACATAGCCCACGCCCGACTGCAGCAGCGCCTTGGTGATGGCGAGGATGCCTTCGCCCCGGAATATCTCCCCCTCGCCCAGCTTGAGGTCCTCGACCTCCCGCGCAAATGAGCGCTCCGCCATTGCCCCCTCCTTTATGAGATTATATGATTTATCATATTTTGGCGCATGTGTGATGTCAACGATTGCGGCTTGCGAGAAGCGGCCGTTGAAATGCCGAATAATATATGAGATTTCATGTAACTTCTGAAATTTGAATGCCCAGCGGGAGGAGAGACCAGAAAAATGTCCTTATTCTTTGATGACATTCGGGTGGGACAGGAGTTCCAATCCGGCAGCCAACTGGTCAACCGAGATGACATCCTGGACTTCGCAAAGGTGTTCGATCCCAACCCCTTCCATTCCGATGACGAGGCGGCCAGGGCGGTCGGCTATCCCGGCATCATGGCGTCAGGACTGCACACGCTCTCGCTGAGCTTTCGCCTGTTCTTCGACCTGCATCTGTGGGACGACTCCGTGATGCCTTCGCCAGGCATCGACAAGGTGCGCTGGCTGAAGCCGTTGTATGGCGGGCAGGAAATCCGGATCAAGGCCACGGTCATCGAGGTAACGGCGTCGCGTTCCAAGTCGGATCGCGGCATAGTTCGGTTGCTGCACGAGACCATGGAAACAGCCAGCCAGGACGTCATCTTCACAGCTGAGGGCCTGCACCGGCTGCGGCGGCGTCTTGCATGACAGGCCTTGGCTCGGTAACAAATCGGCACCCGCTAAAACAAGGCGACAAGGTCGTGGCAAGATCCAAGGATAAATCGAATTCGGCGAGCCGTTCCCCGCTCGTCCTCGACCAGTATCCGCCATACCTGTTCCACCTGATTACAAGCCACCTGAACAACCGCCTGCTCGACCGGATGCGGCCGCATGGCGTCACCGTTCAGCGCTGGCGCGTGCTGATGGTGCTGATGAACGGCGATGGCCGAACCATGACCGATCTGGTGCGCATGACCCTGATCGCCCAGCCGGCGGTCAGCCGCGTTATCGACCAGATGGAGCGCGGCGGCTTGGTCGAACGGCGCGTTGCCGAGCGCGACAATCGGATCGTCGAGGTTTTCCTCACCCAACACGGTCGGGACACCTATTGGAAGATCGCTCCTGATGCGGAAAGGCATGGCATCGACATGCTGGCAGGCTTCAATGCAAGCGAACGCAAGCAACTTTCCGAGCTGCTGCGCCGAGTGCTGGACAATGTCAGCCAGGGCCCCGCTGCAGCGGAAGAGGAGTGAGCTTCAGGGGCCAGCCGCGCTTCCATAGCGAGTATCACAGCTTTGACTTCAAACGGGTTCGGTCGCCTAATGTCGAGCCGCACCCGTTCCCCTGCCTCGCGCGCCGTGCTGAGGCCTGTTTTCTGCCCGGCGAAATACTTGCAATATCATATAATCCGACCTAACCTTCGACGTATCAGTCAGCCGTGATCGAATTTCAGCTCGGCTGACGATGCCTATTGCATCTGGGAGGGACGCTTATGGCTTCAGCCAACATTCTTGCCGATTTCGCGTCGGCGCTTCTTTCTGGCTCCATCAAGGTTGTGGACCTTTCCGCCCCTCTCGGGCCGGACACGCCGGTCATCGCGCTGCCGCCTGAAATCGGCAAGAGCACGCCAAGCGTGAAGGTGCACACCATCTCCAGCTACAATGACGACGGCCCCTTCTGGGCCTGGAACTGGCTGGAACTGGGCGAGCATACCGGCACACATTTCGACGCGCCGACACACTGGATCACCGGCAAGGACTATGCGGACGGCACCACCGACACGATCGCGATGAAGAATTTCGTCGCACCGGCGAACGTCATAGACCGCTCGAAGGAAGCAGCGGCAAATCCCGACTATCTGCTCACCGTCGAAAGCATCAAGCAGTGGGAAGCCGAGCACGGCGAGGTAGAGGCCGGAAGCTGGGTGCTGCTGCGCACCGACTGGTACAAGCGTAACGGCTCCGCCGAGACATTCCTGAATGCCGACGAGAATGGTCCCCACTCCCCCGGCCCGACGGCGGAAGCCATCGAATACCTTCTGTCAAAAGGCATCATTGGCTGGGGCTCGGAAACGGTGGGGACGGACGCAGGCGCTGCCGGCAGCATTACGCCGCCCTTCCCGGCACATAACCTCATGCACAAGGCCAATCGCTACGGTCTTGCGAGCCTCTGCCATCTCGACCAACTGCCGCCGAAGGGCGCCGTGCTGATTGCGGCGCCGCTGAAGCTGGTCAATGGTACAGGCTCGCCGGTCCGGGCAATGGCACTGGTTCCGCGATGATGCCTGCTGCCGGCGCAGCGCGTCCGGCGGCAGCGATAATTGGCTGAGAAGGAGGGCGCGGCCATGGAAAAACCCGACTACATCATCGTCGGCAGTGGCATCAATGCACTGATTGCTGCGTCCGTCCTTGGCAAGAAGGGCCGCAAGGTGCTTCTCCTCGAGCGCGAGGAACGCATCGGAGGCTGCATCCGCACGGAAGAGATCACGGCGCCGGGCTTCGTGCACGACGTGATGGCAACGACCTTCGTGCTCTTCCTTACGTCGCCCGCCTATGGTGCCATCGGCAAGGATCTCGAAGCCCGCGGGCTCGAATTCGCCCATTCGGAACTGCCGACCGGAGTGCTCAGGCCCGACGGCAGCCATGTGATCCTATCCAAGGACAGGCAGCGCAACATTGCCGCGTTCGATGAATTGGCCGAGGGCGATGGCGCCGCCTTTGCGCGGGAGATGGACCGACTAGGCGCCGACGCTCCTTTCCTGTTTTCGCTGCTCGGCGGCTCGCTGTGGTCGGGCGGAATGCTGAAGACTGTCGTCCGCGAGGCGTGGCGGCGCGGCCTGCGCAATCTGGCAGGCTGGTTCGGCGAGGCGCTCGTCCCGGCCCGTTCCTATCTCGAGACCACCTATGCATCCGAAACCATGCGGGCATTGTGGGCGCCGTGGGTTCTGCATTGCGGGCTGGGACCCGAAAGCGCCTATTCGGCGCAGATGGTGAAGGTGATCGGATTTGCCACCGAGATGGCGGGCTGTCCGATCGTCAAGGGCGGCGCGCGCAACCTCCTTGCCGCATTCGAGCGCCTGATCACCGACACCGGCGGCACGATACGCACGAATGCCGATGTGAGCTCGATCATCGGCGATCAGCAGGGCCGTGCAAGCGGTGTGCGCCTCGCCAATGGCGAGACGATCACCGCGCGCAGCGGCGTCATCTGCTCGGTCACGCCGAACCAGCTCTACGACAGGCTGCTGACCGACTGGCCGAAGCCGATGCCTGCCGAGATTGACGAGAGCGTGAAGCGCTATCGCTACGGCAAGGGCGACATGCAGATCCATTACGCGCTGTCCAGGCAGCCGCAATGGAAGGCGGGGGCGGAACTGGGCAAGGTGGCGCTGCTTCACCTGACGCCTGGTCTCGACGGGGTTTCACGCGCTGCCAATGAGGCCGAGCGCGGCATGCTGCCGGCGGAACCCTCGATCTGCGTGGGCCAGCCGACCGCACTCGACCCCAGCCGGGCTCCGGCGGGCAACTCGATCCTCTGGCTGCAACTGCCCGAAGCGCCGCGCTTCATCAAGGGCGATGCGGCAGGCGAGTTGGACGTTCCTTCGGACGGCCGATGGACTGAAGGACTTCGCGAACGCTATGCCGACCGCGTGGAGAAGATCCTCGCACACCATATCGAGGGTTTTCGCGAGACCGTCATCGCCCGGCGCAGCTACTCGCCGGCCGATCTCGAAAGCATGAATATCAACCTCGTCGGCGGCGACCCTTACGGCGGATATTGCGGGCTGGACCAGTTCTTCATCTGGCGGCCGTTCAAGTCCTCGGTCAATCACCGAACGCATGTGCCAGGGCTCTACCACGTCGGCGCATCCACCCATCCCGGCCCAGGCCTGGGCGGGGGCTCGGGTTTTCTTCTGGCTTCGTCGCTAAAGTAGGGGCCAGACCTGGCCGCGTTCCGCCGCAACGCGGCGAGGCTCCGAACTTCCGAGAAGATCAAAGACGCCTGTGAGACAGCCTGGCGCGAGCGCAACGCATCAGGCCTATTCAATAACGGACAAGCCAAAGACCGTCAGGGGACCAAAACCATCGAGCCGGTCGTCTTGCGCGCTTCCAGGTCGCGGTGAACGTCAGCAACTTCGGCCAGAGGACGCTGAGTGATGCGGTCCGTTCGAACTTCCCCAGCCAATATGCGCCGGAACAGCTCCGCCGAACGCCTTTCGAGATCGCCTCGCTCGGCAATATAGTCGAACAGCATCGGTCTGTTCGCCGATAGGGAACCTTTCGCGAGATCGGACAGCGCGAACCCCTGTATCGGGCCGGACGACTGGCCAAAATTCACGAACATGCCGAAGCGCCGGAGGCATTGAAGCGAGCCGCGCCAGGTGTCGTTTCCGACGCTGTCGTAAGCAACGGCGCAGCCCGCGCGCTGCGTCAGCGCCTGCACTTCGGCCACGAAATCCTGTTCGCGATAATTGATGACGTGGCTGTAGCCGTGCTCACGCGCGAGGGCGACTTTTTCAGCCGAACCCGCGGTTCCGATCGCGACCGCACCCAAAGCCTTCAGCCACTGCCCCAGCAACAGCCCGACTCCGCCCGCCGCCGCATGAACCAACACCGTGTCGCCCGGCTTGACCGCATAGGACGACGTCACGAGGTATTGCGTGGTGAGGCCTTTCAGCATGACGCTCGCCGCCACGGCGTCGCTGAGGGCGTCCGGAATGCGGACGAGTTGCGATGCGGGCACGTTGCGCTCGGTCCGATAGGCGCCATGTCGCATGACATAAGCCACGCGGTCGCCTGGCGCGAAGCCGCTCACGCCCTCGCCGAGCGCCTCCACGACGCCGGCGGCTTCCGCCCCCGGGATCATGGTCGGCTCCGGCCAGGCGTAGAGCCCGCTGCGAAAATACACATCGATGAAATTGACGCCAATGGCCGTGTGCCTCACCCGCACCTCACCCGGCCCCGGAGGCGGCGTGTCGATGTCGGTCCAGACGAGGACCTCCGGCCCGCCCGGTTTGCTGGCGACAAAGGCTTTGCTCATGACATTCTACTCAGCTTTTGACGTCGAATTCCGGATCGACCGGGATTTGCATTGCGGTGACGATATGGTTCGTCTGCGCCGCCAGCCCGATTACCGCCAGGAGTTCGGCGTGCTGCGCGTCAGTCATGCCTTTGGCGCGCGCGGAGGCGGTGTGCGAGTGAATGCAATATTGGCAGCTGTTCGCCGTCGACACGGCAATATAGATCATCTCCCGCACCATCGGATCGATCGCCCCCGGCGCGACCATGACCGCCTTGAGTTGCTCCCAGACGCGCTTCAGATTGACGGGATCGTTGGCGAGACCGCGCCAGAAGTTGTTGACGAAATCGGACTTCCGGGTCGCGCGGATATCGTCGAACACCGCTTTGACCGCCGGATTCGCCTCGACGTCGGCGTCGCTCCACAGTTTGACAGTAGCCATCGGTTTTCCTCCTTTAGCGATGAGCCCATTCCCAGTAGAGCGCGCGGGCGCGGCGCGTCACCGGACCGTATTCCAATGCACGGTCGTCGAAGCCGATCACCGGCACGACCTTGCTCATATTGCCGGTCGAGAAGATTTCGTCGGCCGTGCGGAAATCCTCCACCGTCAGCGTCGTTTCGTGGACCGAAACGCCAGCCGCGCGCAAAAGCTTGATGACGCGCTGGCGTGTGATGCCGTTGAGAAAGCTGCCGTTCGGAACGGGGGTGAATACATCGTTGCCGCGAACCATGAAGATGTTCGAGGTCGCCGTTTCAGCCACATTGCCGAGCACATCGGTGACGAGCGCGTTGTGAAAACCCTTGGCCTTGGCCTCGCGCAGCATGCGAGCATTGTTCGGGTACAGGCAGGCCGCCTTGGCGTTAACGGGCATCACTTCCAGATAAGGCCGACGGAAGGACGTGGTGGTGATGGTAAAGCCCTTGGGCTCGACCATGGGGATGGCTTCGAGGCAGAGCGCGAAGTCGGTGGAGGACGCAAGCGGTGCGACGATGCTGGTGTCGCCTTCCTCAGCCCAGTACATCGGACGGATATAGACGTCGGTTCCGGGAGCGAACTTCTTCAAGCCCTCGCGCGCCAGCGCTTCGATGTCACCGGCGGAGAGTGTCGGTTCCAGACCGAGCGCGCGGGCGGACGCGTTGGCGCGCGCCGAATGCAGGTCGAGATCAGGCGTGACGCCTTCGAAGAGGCGCGCGCCGTCGAAGACGAGGGAGCCGAGCCAGGTCGCATGTGAGGCCGCGCCCAGAATGCGCACGTCGCCCTCGCGCCATTCGCCCTTGTAGTATGTCCAGATCTGTCCCTTTTCGGCCATTTCGCTACCCTTTCCTATTCTTGCAGCCGCGCACGCTTTTCAGCTTTCAGTGCACCGCCGCATACATGATTTTTTCTTCCGTCGCCTCGACGGGCGAGAACTCCTCGACGATACGCCCCTGCCGGCTCACCAGGATCCGGTCGGAGAGATTCATGATCTCCGGCAGGTAGGAAGAGATGACCACTACGGCTAGCCCCGCATCCGCCAGCTGGTTGATGAGTTGATGGATTTCCGCAATGGCGCCGACATCGACGCCGCGCGTCGGCTCGTCGAAAATGACGATACGGGGCTCCTGCAGCAGGCCCTTGCCGATGACTACCTTCTGCTGGTTGCCGCCCGAAAGCTCCACGACGCGGGCGTTGTTGTTGATGGCGCGGATGTTCAGCCGCTTGATCCAGTCTGCAGAAAGATCCTGCATTTCCTTCATGCTGATGATGCTGGATTTTTCCCTGTCCGCGGCCAAAAGCCCGGAAAACAGGTTTTCAGCGATCGACATGGTTTCGAAGAAGCCTTCGCTTTTCCGGTCTTCGGTGATGTAGACGATGCCGGATTTCACCGCCTCGCGCGGCACGTAATAGCGCACCGCCTTGTCGTCGAGCTCGATCGTCCCGCCACGCAGGAAGTCCCGCTTATAGATGCCCGAGACCACCTTGAACGTCTCGGTGCGGCCCGAGCCGATCAACCCGAACACGCCGGTTATCTGCCCCTCGAAGATGGAGAAGGAGTTGTTGCGGACCATACTTCCCATGGAAATGTCCTGCACCGACAGGATCTTCCTACCCGCCTTGCGCAGGCGCGACGGATCGCGCTCACGGTAAAGCTCCGCTGAGAGCGAGCGCCCCACCATCGCCGCGACGATTTTTTCGCGGTCGAAATCCGTTACGGGACCGCTCGCCACCAGCTCGCCGTCGCGCAGGATCGTGATCTTGTCCGAAATCATCAGCGCTTCCTCAAGCGCGTGACTGATGAACACGATGGAGACGCCCCTCGCCTTCAGGCGCCGGACGAGTGCGAAGAAATGGCGCTTTTCCTCGGGCGTGAGCGTCGCCGTGGGCTCGTCGAAGATGATGACTTCGGCATTGTGATGCACGGCGCGTGCGATCTCGACCATCTGCTTCTTCGCAGCGCCCAGCGTCTCCACCATCGCTGTCGGATCGACGGAAAAGTTCAACGACTGCAAGAACTGCTGCGCGGAAATATAGGTTCCGCGCAGCCGGTTGAGGAATTTCTCCGAGCCGAGATAGAGGTTCTGCGCGACCGTCATGGACGGCACGAGGCTGGTTTCCTGAAATACCATCGCGATGCCAGCTTCCAGCGCCTCGTTCGGCGATGAGAAGCGCACGCTCTTTCCCTTGTAGGCGATGGTTCCGGCGGTGGGCTCGACCACGCCGGCGATCATTTTCGTCAGCGTCGATTTGCCCGCCCCGTTCTCGCCGAGCAGGGAGTGGATTTCTCCGCGCCCAAGACGGAAATCCACGTTTCTGACCGCCGGCACGCCACGATATTCCTTCGTGACGCCCTTCATCTCCACAATGACGTCGCCAGCTTGAACCATCAATGCACCTTCTGCTGCGCGATGTCGGTGGGCCCTGCGTCGACGATGCAATCGCCGCCCTTGCTGGCGACCAGCAGCCGGCCGTCCAGCTCGACGGCACTGCAGGTGCCGTGCCGATGGCCGTTCGCCCGGCTGTGATAGCTGAAGAGGGGCTGGAGCTTTTCGCCCAGTCGCACCACCAGACCGTAGGAGCGGCTCGGCGACCAAGGCTTGTGCACGCCCATGGTCTTGATGCCACCGCATTGCAGGGGCTCGAGAAAACTGCGCCCCGACGAAAGTGCGGGTGCGATCCAGAATTCGCGCGGCACCAGGCTGATCATATCCATGCGGTAATGGGTTTCCTGCAGGACTAGTTCGATCAATCGATTGCGCGGCGCGAAGAACGCCAGCCATGCGCCGCCGCCGGTGGCGGGCGACAGCCGTGCAGGATAACCCGGAAGCTTGTCGGCGACTGTCCGCTGTGTCCCGGTCGCGCTGTCGAGACGGACCAGACGATGTTTCCAGCTTTCGCTGAAGATGACGCCGCCATTGACCGGCAGCAATCCATAGGGGAAAGCCAGACCGGACGCGGCCTGCGAAAACTGCGCAGAACCGGGGAAGCGTTTCCAGATGGAGCCTGATGCGCCGCGGCGCATCAGGTCGGCGGACCAGTTCGCTATGGAATGATCGGCAGAGCCGTTGGCGAGCCACAGGGTTCCATCGGCTGCAAAGGCGAGCGCGCTTATGCAGCCAACGATGCTCGGCAAGGCTTGCTCCACACCATCGATGAGGAGCTTTCCGGTCTCGAGCGCCACCGCCAGGTCCCCACCGGGACCGACCGCCAGAGCCGTTACGGGCGCGGGGAAGCGCGCGGCTATCTCCGGCTCGCACCCCACCGCGAAACTGTAGACGGCGTTCCCACTGCTGGCGAAAAGCCTTCCGCCGGAGACGGCCAGATTGTCCGCTTCGCCCAGATCGGAGAAGACGCCCGCGTCGTCCAGAAGGGTGTTTGGGCGGAACGCACCGTCGAGCGGCGGTATGGTGACGGCCTTACCGCGGAAGTGATCGAGGATCGGATCGAAGATCATCGCTTTTCCCCCCAATAGGAAACGGGGCCGGTCCAGTCCGGGTCCGCGCCTGCGATCCTGTAACGGCCGATGCGGTTGTTGAGGATGCCGCCCACGAAGAGATACCCCTTGTGCTCGCGCATCGAGGTCACCATGGGATGCGACACGCCGGAAAGATCGCCCAGCGTGTCGACGATCCTGCCGTTTTCGTCGAACTTCACCACGCCGCCCGTATTGATGTTTGGGAACAGCCATTCGTCCTGCGGCAGTCGGCGCGTCATGCGCTTGCGCATGTCGGGATGGCGTAGCGAAAGGTCGAAGCTCGGCGTGCGCATGCCGAGCCACGCCATCCAGTAGGTGCCGTCGGAGGCACGATTGATGTTGTCGGGATAGCCCGGCATGTCTTTGATGACGCACTCGGCGGTTCCTGCCTTCGGCCCCTCCAGCCAGTAGCGATGCACCCGGCACGCCCAGCTTTCGGCGAAGAACAGCGACTTGCCGTCATGCGCCATGCAAACGCCATTAGTGTAGCGATAGCCGTCGAGCAGCGTCTTGGTCGAGCCGTCCTTCGGATCGTAGACCAGCAGCCGTCCGGTCGGGCGGTTCTCGATGGAATCCAGCGCCCAGTCGTGAGCGTCGTAACGCTTGGTGGAGTCCGTGAAATAGATACGCCCGTCCGGCGCGATGTCGCAGTCGTTCGGGTCGCGAAGGCGCGCGTCGTCCACCACCGATGTCCATGAGCGCGCGGTTTCGGCGGAGAGTTTCTTGACCTCACGCTCAGGCGAAATGGAATAGAGCCCCATGGCACCCACGCAGGAAATCAGATTGCCGTCGGGGTCGAAGGCGAGCCCGAGCGGGAAACCGCCGACATGCGCGAAAACCTCCGAACGCTTGTAGTCGGGCGCGAAGAAGCGGACGATCTCACCGTGGCGCGTTCCGCAATAGAGATTGTCGTCGCGATCGAGAATGACGTCCTCAGGCCCTTCCAGCTCACCGAGGCCGATATAGTCGGCTTCGGACAGGCGGTCGTCGAGCTCGTAGGGCGTGCCGGATCCCGGCGCAGCGGACTGCGTCTCGCCCATTTTGAGATAGACTGGCGCGACATAGATTTCGTTGAGAACCTTGTGCCGGTTCTTCAGCCAGCGAATGTCGATGGTGACCGCAACGGCGAGCATGACGCCCAGAACGAGCTGCGTCGTGCCCGTACCGTAGCCGAGCCGGATCAGTCCGTTGGTCATGACGAGAACGATGATCGCCCCCATCACACCCTTGACCACCGAGCCGCGGCCACCGCCAAGACTGTTGCCGCCGACCACCGCTGCAGTGAGTGCCAGAATTTCGAGGTTCAGGCCCGTGCCGGGGCCGACGCCGCTGAGGCGACAGGCGATCAGGAAGCCCGCGATCGACGAACAAAGTCCCGAGAAAACATAGGTGAAAAAGACCGTCCGGCGCACGCGTATGCCGGCGTTGTGCGCGGAGCGCCGCGAACCGCCCACCGCCAGAACGTGCCAGCCAGGACGGGACCGTGTCAGGGCGACATGCGTGACGATCGCGAGCAAGATCGCCGTCAAAACGGAAATGGAAAGGCCGAAAACCGTTTCGTCTCCGATGAAATCCCAGACGTCGGAGGATGCGAGCGACGTCTGCACCTGAGCGGCGAAGCTCACGACGAGAATGTCGTAGATAGCCCGCCCGATGATGAACGTAACCAGAGTGGTGATGAAAGCGCGCAGTCGCAGGAAGCCAACCAGATAGCCGTTGATCGCGCCATAGAGCAAACCTGTGGCGATGGCCGCCAGCAGCGCCAGCCAGACAGGCTGTTCGAAGATGAAGAAGACCGCCACGGCCGAGAAGGCGGAAAGCGCGAAAATCGAGCCGACCGACAGATCGATGCCGCCACCCAGCATCACGACCGTCAATCCGGTGACCACCAGGGAGAACTCGCCCAGCTGGCGGGTCGATTCCTGCAAGGACGCGACCTTGAAAAAGCCCGACACGGCCGAACCGAAAATCGCGATGGTCGCGACGAGGACAGCGAAAGGAATGGCGTTGTCCGTCCAGCGTTTCGTCAATATCTCGCCGATCAGGTGATCGGGCATGTAGTTGTAGCGCCAGGCCTGGATACGTTCTCGAAGCGACATGGGGATTTCCGAATACAGAACGTGGCGAGTGACCGCAAAGCGCGGTCACTCGCCCATGATTGCGGAGCGAGGCTTACTGGGCTTGCGCCTGGAGGGCCTTCACATCCCAGCAGCTTGCCGGCGTAAGGTCCGCCTTCGTCGTCGCCTTTTCGAGCGTGTAGATATAGGTGTGCGACGTGCCGGCCGGCTGGCCGCTCTGCAGCAGGAATTTGATGATCGCGCTGATGTCTCCCGACTGCCTGGATAGGTCGGTCATGACCACCGCGCCATAGGTTCCGTCTTCGAGACGGTCGCAATCGGCGGTCTTTTCGCCGCCACCGGTCGTGACGAGGAAGACCTTGTCCTGAAGCTTGGCGTCGCGGATGGCCGCGGCCGTGCCGGTGGCATCGCCATCCCAGAAATCGACGATGCCGCAAATGTCCGGATGCTGCTGAAGGATCGTCGTGGCGGCGTTACGCGCCGTCGTAGCGTCCCAGTTGGAGTCGGGCTTGGCGACGACCTGGAAATCCGGATTCTTCTCCAGAACCTTCATGACGCCGGCGTACTGATAGAGGCTCGACGCGTTGACCTGATCGCCCTGAATGAGCGCAATCTTCTTCGACGAGTTCGGGCCGCAGCCCTTGATCACCGCTTCGGCTTCAAGTTGCCCGAGACGATCCCAGTCCGAACCGATGAAGGCGTCGACCGCATAGTTCACCGGGTTGTCGATGGCGATCACGTAGATGCCCGCCGCGTGAGCCTTCTTGAACAGCTTGGCGTAGGAATTGAGGTCCGGCGACTGCACGACCAGCACGTCCGGCTTGGTGTCGGAGGCAATCGCTTCGGTGATCGCCTGCGCTCCAGCTTCGGCGCTCCAGTTCGGATCCCGCGTCTCGAAAACACCGCCGAAGCCTTCAACCTCGCGCTTGAGATAGTAGGCCCAGCCCTGCGCCAGATCGAAACCCATCGTCATCGGAACGAGCAGAACGCGCTTGCCCTTTAGGGCCTGTTCGTAGGCCGCCGGCCCCGGATCCTCGGCGGCATGCGCAACCTGCGCCACCAGCGCGGTGGATAGAATGGCCGTCGCGGCCAGCATTTTCCTGAAGAAATTCATGCTTTCCCTTCTCCTCTCGAGCGGCGCTTTGCAGGCCGGTTTTTGAATTTGGCTAGATATCGCCCTGTTGGGCCGTCTGTTCGTCGCGTGGGTTGATGATGCCGTCGATGATGATCGCCGCCAGCAAAATGGTCGATTTGATGAGGTTTTGATAAAGAAGCGGGATGTCCAGAATGGTCATCGCGTTGAGCAGGATGCCGATCAGCGCCGCGCCCACCAGGACGTTGCGCACGCCTCCCTTGCCACCAGACAGGCCGATGCCACCGATGACCGCCACCAGAACGATGTCGTAAAGAAGCGTCGAGTTGACGACGCGCGTGTTGATGGAATGGAGGCTGGCCGCCGTCAGAAGCCCGGCGACGAATGCGATGAGCGCCGACAATACATAGCGCAGGACCAGCATCGGACGCACCGGAATTCCCGAATTGCGCGCCGCAACCGGATTGTCACCGGCGTAATAGACGTAACGGCCCCATTTGGTGAAACGCAGGAAAGCGAATATTCCCAGGCTCAAACCCGCGAAGATGAAAACTTCGACGGGAATGTCGAAATAACGCAGGTCCCCGAATAGCTCGAGCCAGTGATCCGCCGGAACGGGTACGGCGTCCTGCGTGATCAGTTGCGAGCGGACATAGCCGAACACGAACGAACCGCTCGCCAGCGTCACGAAAATCGCGGGCACGTCCGCATAGGCGACCAAAAACCCGTTGAGGAGGCCGATGCCCACGACGCCCGCCAGGACGAGGGCAAGCGCGGCGGCATCCGGAGACCCCTCGCCAAGCAGCTGCAAGTACCAGGCGACCGACATGGCCATGATGGCGACCGTCGACAGATCGATACCGCGCCCGATGATGACGATAGCCATGCCCAATGCAAGGATGCCCAGAACGGAGACAGAGCGCACGATGGCGATCAAATTGTCCGTCCCCAGGAACCCTGGAAGGCCAATGGCGGCCGCGACGAACAGCGCTCCGGCGAGCGCCAAGATGATCCGTTCCTGATTTAGAAAACCCCAGCCGGACTTCTGCACGTTCTCGCCCCCTTCGACCTTGCACGTATTCTCGTGCTTGCAGCTCGAAAGTCGAAGGTAACAGCAGCAAAATCAATTCGTCCAATGAATAGTTTTGCCAATAATCAGTGCGATTTTGGAATAGATGTCCGTCGCGAGAAGGGAGGCCCTCTGAATGCGCTTAGCGGTGGAATGAATGGGAAACGGCGTCGCCGTCGCCACCAGAAAGTTGGTCGCCACCTCAGCACCCCATTGCGCAAATCCTCGCCCGAAACCGGGTTGCCTCGGGTCACCACAATGCGTCTTGCAAGTTCTCGGCAACGATATGGGCTTTCAACGCCTCTACGAAGCGCATGCCATAATCGGGTAGAGGGGCAGCGTAACTCCACATGGCGCAGATATCGAAATGAACCGTCTGCCCCTTCAGCGCGATAGATCGGCCGACAAGGGGCGGGCCGAATTTCATCGCTGAAGACGGCACGACCGCCACGCCGATCCCGCCTTCGGCCATGGCGAAGAGCGTATGCGGGGAGTAGCTTTCGAGCACTATGGACGGCGCGGCTCCCGCCAGTTTGCACGCGGCGTCGAACACTTCGCGCGAGGCGTGACGCTGATTGAGCGTCAGGATCGGCAGACGCAACAGGTCGGTCATGTCTATGGGAGACGTTTCGTTTGAAAGAAACTCCTCGGTCGCCACCGCGAGGAAGCCCAGCCGTCCCAGCGACACCGTTTCGAAGGGATCTATGGGCGACATGGGGCGGGCGCTGACCGTCAAATGCACCGAGCCGGCACGCAACTTTCCGGCGAGTTCGGGGCCGCCTCCGTCTTCTATGCGGATGCTGACGCCAGGGTTTTCGCTCGTCCATCTTTTCAGGAATGTGGGCAGGTAACGCTCAATGAGCTGCGAACAGGCCCCCAGCTTGAGCACGCCGCCCTGGCCGCTTCCCAGATTGTCGGCCAGGACCCGCAGGCTTTTGTCCGCCACGACCACATCGTTTATCTTGTCCAGAAGAGCGTCACCATGGGCCGTCAAGCGCACATTCCGGCCGCTCTTCTCAAACAGTTCCACGCCCAAATAGTCTTCCAGGCCTTTGATCTGTCGCGACAGTGCCGATTGGGTGATGTTCAACCGCTGCGCCGCGAGCGTAAAGTTCATCAACTCGGCTGCGGCCACAAAGCCGTTGAAGTTGCGGATATCCAAAAGCCAGCCTCCTGCGCAAATCCCGCAATTTGAATTATGCGGGCGGTGAGCGTCGCGAGTATAGCCGCTTGCATCGATGGCATGCCAGAGGCGCGCTTTCGCTGTTGCAGACACCGACGAAAGAACTAACCCGTCTTCTGAGACACGAGACGCGGCGCGGGCTCGAGACAACGAAAGTTGCATTGACGTTCGTTTTTTCTGTCGGCCTACTATTTCGAAAATCGATCAGGCTCGCCCATGAAGGCGACCCAAAGGGCACATCACCGATAGCGGGGGAGGAAATTCCGCGGCACAGCTGCCGCAATCCGTCTCAGGAGCAGAACAGACCAGGGAGGAGAGCATGCCGGAGTTCAAACTCACGAACGCAAGCGCACCCGGTTTTTCGCGACGTTACGTGCTGCAGCTAGGGGTGGGCTTTGCTGGTGCAACCCTGATGCCCGGCTTCATCGGTCAGGTCGTCAAGGCCTATGCTGCCGACAAGCCGCCACTCGGCACTTGGCCCGCCGGCTCGCAGGGCGACACGGTCTTCATCGGCGCCTCGGTTCCGCGCACCGGTGCCTATGCCGTCCAGGGTGAAGACGAGATCAAGGGCATGGAACTTGCCGTCGAGCACATCAATGAGGGGCACGACCTGATCAGGCGGATCGCGCCCAAGGTGAGCGAGGGCGTGTTGGGCAAGCAGGTCAAGCTGGTCGTTGCCGACTCAGGCGCCAAGCCGAACAATGCCGTGCAGGCGCAGCAGACCTTCATCAACGATGACAAGGTCATCGCCATGACGGGATCGACCTCTTCGGCGGTCGCGGTGGCGCTGAACAAGTTCGCCCAGCGCGAAAAGATCCTCTACCTGGTGGGGATCTCCGGCTCCAACGACACGACAGGCAAGGACTGCGCACGCTATTCCTTCCGCCAATGCTTCTACGGTGAGACCGCGGCCAATGCGATCGGCCCGGTGCTGTTGAAAAATTTCGGCAAGGGCAAGAAGGCGGCGTTCATGACGCCGGACTACACCTATGGCCACACCGTCACCAAGTCGGTTAACGACTACCTGAGTTCGCACGGCGAATGGACCATGGTGACCAACCAGGTATCGCCGCTCGGGACGGAGGACTTCAGCCAGTATCTGACCAACATCGCCAATTCCGGCGCCGAGTTCATTATCAACGTCAACTGGGGCCGCGACGCGGTGCTTTCGGTGCAGCAGGCCAAGCAGTTCGGTCTGACGCCGCAGATGAAGATGGTGATCCCCTACCAGATCCCGTTCCTCGCCAAGGAAGTTGGGCCGGAACTTACAGCCGGGGTCTTCGCCGCCACTGACTTCTGGTGGACGATGGAAGACCAGTATCCGCTTGCCAAGATGTTCGTCGAAGCGTTCCAGAAAAAGTACAACTACCGCCCCGAATGGGGCGCCGAGAACAGCTACATGCAGTTTGCCATATGGGCGCGCATGGTTTCCGAGGCCGGCAGCTTCTACCCGCCGGACGTCATCAAGCAGTATGAGAAGGGCGAGACCTTCCCGTCGATGGTAGGCGACGTCCACTTCCGCCCCGAAGATCACCAGCTCGTGCGCCCTGTCGTCATCGTCCGTGGCAAGGACCCGAAGGACATGAAGAACGAAGAGGACTTCTGGGAGGTGCTCGAGGTGGTTCCAGGCGAACAACTGATGCAGAAGCCGGACGCCTTCGGCTGCCAGTTGGGCGATTACACCTGATCGACCGCAGATGCCTTCCGCGCGCGACCGGTGCGCGGGAGGCGCCCGGGTCACCGGAGGGGAATACACCACCGGCCATGATGGTGGGCATGCAGGCAACGGGCTCGACCGTTTCTCAATCTCAAGGCAGGCGGTAGCGTGGTCAATTGGGCTAACTTCATATCGCAGTGCTTCAACGGGCTGGTGCTCGGCGCGCTTCTGGCGCTGATTTCCTCCGGCCTCACAATCATCTACGGCACGCTTGGCGTGCTCAACCTCGCCCACGGCGCCATGTTCATGCTGGGTGGTTACGCCGGCTGGGTCGCCTACACCTATTCCGGATCCTTCGTCGTGGCGGTAATCGCCGGCTCGCTGTTCGTGATGCTGGCCGGTGTGCTGATGGAACGGCTCATCATCCGCCATTTCTACACGCGCCCGCACGAGGACCAGCTTCTCGTCACCTTCGGGCTCGGCATCGTGTTCGTCGAGGCGGTGCGGTTCTTTTTCGGCAGCCTGTCACAGACGGTGCCCCCGCCCGCTTCGCTGATGGGCATAACCTCGCTCGGCTTCATGATGTACCCGACCTATCGGCTGGCTCTCCTCGGCATCACCACGGCGGCGCTGCTGGTACTCTATTTTGTGCTCTACCGGTCGCGCATCGGGATGATCGTGCGCGCCGGCATCGAGGATGCCGTGATGGTCGATTCGCTCGGCATCAATGTCTATCGGGTCTTCATGCTGGTGTTCGGCATCGGTGCCATGGCGGCCGGATTTGCCGGCATCGTCAATGCGCCGGTTGTCTCGATCGCGCCGGACGTCGGCGAGTCGATCCTGGTGCAGACCTTCGTAGTCGTCGTCATCGGCGGCGTCGGTTCCTTCCCGGGCGCGGTGCTCGGAGGTCTCATCGCCGGCGAGATCATCAGCATCACCTCGATGTTCAACCCCGGCTATTCCTATGTGATGCTCTTTGTGGCGATGACGCTCGTGCTGGTATTCCGGCCCTACGGGCTGCTTGGCACCGCGGGTCGCGAGTGAGCGTGGGCGATGAGCACGCGACGCCCCCTTCTTGTCGAGGCGCTGACGGCCGCCGCGCTGGTTGCCGTGCCCTTCGTCCTTCCACATCTCGGCTTTTCGCCGACGACCATAAATCGCATCCTCATATGGGGCCTGTTCGGATTGGGCTTCGATATCCTGTTTGGCTATACGGGGCTGCTGTCTTTCGGACAGTCAGCTTTCTATGGCACGGGCGGCATGTTCGCCGCTTATCTACTGACCGAGGCGGGCTTTTCCTATGTCATGACTGCGATTGTCGTCGGCGCGCTGGTCGCGGGCGTCGTCGGCTATCTGGTCGGGCTGATCGCCCTGCGGCGCACGGGCATCTACTTTGCCATGATCACGGTGGCGATCGCGGAAGTCTTCTTCTTCGTCGAGTTCAATCCGTTGTCCGACTACACCGGAGGGGAGAATGGCCTGCCCGGCGTGCCGACGCCAAGCTTTAATCTTGGCTTCACGATGCTCAACTTCAGCACCGATTGGTCCATGTATGCCTTTCTGGCGTTCTGGTATCTCGTCGGGCTGGTGATCGCGCTGCGCATCGTGCGGTCGCCGGTAGGAGCGATCCTGAGTGCGATCCGCGATAACCCGCTGCGCGCCGCGGCCCTCGGCCACAACATCCACGGCTACAAGCTCACCGCTTTCGTCGTCGCTGCGATCTATGCCGGCTTCGCCGGCGGGCTGCTTGGCGTCATGCAGGGTTTCATGCCGCCGGACGCCTTCATGTTCGACACGTCCGGCCAGCTCATCATGCAAACCGCGATCGGCGGCGCCGGGACGTTGTTCGGCCCGCTGGTGGGCGCGGCCGTGTGGCTCTATCTCAGCGATTTCTTCCAGAACACACTGCATCTCGGCGCGACCTGGAAGCTGGTGCTCGGCACAGTGTTCGTACTGCTCGTCTGTTTCCTCAGGCGCGGCATCGTCGGCTCGGCCGTCGATCTTTACAGACTGACGACCCATCGAGGAAAGCCCGCGAAGCCGATCGAGGCGAGCAGCGTGGCGCCGACGGCCATATCGATCGCGGGAGCTTCTGCTGCCGCGGCGCCGATGCCCGCGCGCAAGCGGCCGACCGACCACGTGTCGGGGGCCATCCTGCAGGCCAAGGGCCTTACCAAACACTATGGCGGCGTGGTGGCCAACAGCGATATCGATTTCACCGTCGATCACGGCGAGATGCGCGGCATCATCGGGCCGAACGGCGCCGGCAAAACCACCTTCTTCAAGATGCTGACCTGCGAGGTTCCACCAACGTCGGGCAAGATCGTGTTCGAGGGGCAAGACATCACGGGGATGCGCGTCACCGATGTCTGTCAGCTCGGGCTGACCAAGAGCTACCAGATCAACCAGCTTTTCGAGCGGCTGACCGTCCGGCAGAACCTGACGATTGCGGCGCTGGGCGAGATCCGCGGCAGGTTCAGGCTCGACCTGTTCCGCAACATCCGCAACATTCCAGACCTCGCCGAACAGGTCGAGCACACGCTGGCGCTGGTCAATCTGACGGGGCGGCCCGACACGCCGGTATCGGAACTCGCCTATGGCGAGAAGCGCCGGCTCGAAATCGGGCTTGCCCTGGCGACTTCGCCAACCTTGCTGCTGCTCGATGAGCCGCTCGCCGGCATGAGCCCGCCCGAGCGCATCGAAACGGTGGCGCTGCTCAAGTCGATTGCGCGCGGCCGCACGGTGATCATCATCGACCACGACATGGATTCACTATTCGAGCTGGTCGAGAAAATCACCGTGCTGCAGGAAGGCCGCGTGCTGGTCGAAGGCACGCCTGACGAGATCAGGAACAATCCCAGGGTACAGGAAGCCTATCTCGGCGGCGTGCATGGAGTGATGGCATGAGCCTGCTCGAAGTCCATGGCCTCAACAGCTACTACGGCGACAGCCACATCCTGTTCGACGTCTCGTTGCGTGTCGAGAAACACGAGGTGGTGGCGCTTCTGGGTCGCAACGGCGCCGGCAAGAGCACGACCCTCAAGAGCCTGATGGGCGTCGTCACACCGAGCAGCGGCAGCATCAGGTTCGACGGCGTGGAGATAGCGGGCAGGAGAGCCCACAGCATCGCCCGCGCCGGCATGCAACTCGTGCACGAGGACCGCCGCATCTTCGGCAGCCTGAATGTTGAGGAGAACATCATCCTCGCCGGGCTGACCGCCGACAATAAATGGCCGCTGGAACGCATCTACGACATGTTTCCGCGGCTGAAGCAGCGGCGCACCAGCCGCGGCACCGATCTTTCCGGCGGCGAACAGCAAATGCTGGCGATCGCGCGGGCGCTGGTGCGTGATCCGAAGATCATCCTGCTCGACGAGCCGTTCGAGGGGCTGGCACCGGTCATCGTACACGATCTGGTTCGCGCATGCCGCGAACTGGCGCAGGCTGGCCAGACCATCGTCCTTGTCGAACAGAATTTGGCAGCGACACTCGCGCTAGCCGAGCGCGTCTACATCATCAACAATGGCCATATCGCGCATGAAGGCCCGGCAGCAGAGATCAGGGAGCAACCGGGCCTCTTGCAGCGCTATCTCGGCGTGTAGCCCGATCCGGCGCCCTGTAAAGGCATGGCCTTCACGAAATCGATGAAGGCGCGCAGCGGCGCCGGCACCAACCGGCGTCCGGGGTAGTAGAGAAACGGGCCGGAAAAGCTTTGCCACCAGGGCTTCAGCACGGGAACCAGGGCGCCGCTTTCGAAGTGCGGCCGCAGCCAGTCCTCGAAGAACGACACGATGCCCGCGCCGTCGATTGCCGCCATGACGCCGAGATCCGAGCCGCCGCCGGCCTGCACGACGAGGGATGCCGGCGGGTCGACCCGCACCACCTCGCCATCGCGTTCGAACTCCCAGGGCGCGAGCGACCGGCCGGCGAAGCGGGTGCGGATGCAGGCATGCGCAAGCAGATCCCGCGGATGCTCCGGGCGGCCCCGTGCAGCGAGATAGGAGGCGGATGCAGCGCTGGCGAAACGTTGAACGCGCGGACCGATAGGCACGGCGATCATGTCCTGCTCCAGCCGTTCGTCATAGCGGATCCCCGCATCGCAACCGGCAGCGATGATATCGACGAAACTCTCGTCGGTGACGATTTCAAGCTGGATGTCGGGATAGGCGGCCAGGAACCGCGGCACGATCTGCGGCAATACCAGCCGCGACGCGCTGACCGGAACGTTGAGCTTCAATGTTCCCGCCGGGCGGCCGCTCAGGCTCCTGGCATACTCGAGTGCCGCATTGATTTCGCTGAAGGCCGGGCCCACGCGCTCCATGAGGCCGCGCCCCGCCTCAGTCGGAACGACGCTGCGCGTGGTACGGTTCAGAAGTCGAACGCCGAGCCGCGTTTCGAGACGCCGGACGGCATCGCTGAGGGCCGACGAACTGCTGTCGGTCGTGCGCGCCGCCTCACGAAAACCGCCAGCTCGCGCAACCGCCAGGAAGGCGCTGATATCCCCCATCTCCGGCTCGCCTTGCTTCATGCCGCCGCTCCTTCATCCATTGTCCGAAACTGCGGACAGCCTGTACGGATTATACGCCGTTATCGGCCGGCACACTCGGGCTTATCTGCATGTCATCCAGAAATTGGAGGCAGACCATGTCCAATCTTGAAAAATCCGGCACGTTCCAGCTCGGCAGCTTCACGGTCAAACGGCTCGGCTACGGCGCCATGCAGCTTGCAGGCAAGGGCGTCTTCGGCCCGCCGAAGGATCGCGCTGAGGCGATCTCCGTACTGCGCGAGGCCGTGGAGAGCGGCGTCAATCACATCGACACCAGCGACTATTACGGGCCGCATGTCACCAATCGGATCATCAAGGAAGCGCTGCACCCCTATAAGGACGGTCTCGTGATCGTCACCAAGGTCGGCGCGACGCGCGGCGCGGATGCCTCCTGGAACCTGGCCTTCTCCAAGGAGGCGCTGACGCAGGCGGTGCACGACAACCTGAGGAACCTCGGCCTCGACGCCATCGATGTCGTCAACTTGCGCGCCATGTTCGACGAGCATGGACCAGCGGAGGGTTCGCTCGAGGAGCAGCTGACGGTTCTTGCCGACCTCAAGCGCCAGGGTCTTATCAAGCATATCGGCCTCTCGAATGTGACCGCCCGGCAGGTCGCCGACGGCCGCAAGATCACGGAGATCGTCTGCGTCCAGAACCAGTACAACCTGGCCCATCGCGACGACGACGCGCTGATCGACCAGCTGGCGCGGGAAGGTACCGCCTATGTGCCCTTCTTCCCGCTTGGCGGCTTCTCGCCGCTGCAATCGACGACACTATCGAACGTCGCCAGGCGCCTTGAGGCAACGCCGCTTCAAGTGGCCCTTGCCTGGCTCCTCAAGCGCGCGCCGAATGTCATGTTGATCCCCGGCACCTCCTCCCGTGTCCATCTGCGGGAAAATCTGGCAGCCGTCGATATCGAACTGCCGGCGGACGCGATGAGCGAACTCGACGGCATCGCAGCCGCCAAGGCCGGCTGAGGCAGAATCCGTGAGAGCGCGGTCGTAAGGCTGCCGCGCTCTTTTCCCAAAACGGCTTTGCCTGCGTCCTTCCGCACCATGGCCCTCCTTAGGACTGCCTGTAAGATGCGCTCATTGACCCAGCCACTGACAGGAGTTTGCCAAGTGACTGAGCCTGAGAAGGACAACCGCACGGACGCGCAGAAGAGGGCCGAAATCCGCTCCTCTATCATCACCTGGGCCGTCTTTATCGGCGGCCTGGCATTGGCCTTCGCCACAGTGGATTTCTTTCTGATCGCGGAATAGGCGAGAGATTTGACAATCAACGCGGTTTGGCCGACACACCGGCCATGAATACCCTTCCCTTTGCCCTCCTCATCATTTGCAAAGGCAGCCTTCTCATAGGCTGATTGCCTGGTGCCGCTACCTGCGATGGCAAGAGCGGTGCCAGGATCGCGAGACTACCCCCATAGGAGATCAATGCGTGTCCTTGGACCGAGCGCTGCGCTTGCGCGCGCCCGCGTCTGGGACACCACATCATTTGGATTGTTCCGAGATGACTTTTCGATACAGCTTCACGTTTCCCATCGCCGGCCCAAACAAGTTGCCTCGCTTCAAGCATTGGGCGGTCGAACATGCGCCGGGCATAGAGGTCAGCTTGCCGCCGCAGGTTCCGGTCAAAAGTGAGGCGATGACCATCCGTCTGAAGTCGGTCGAGGATCGGCAAAAGCTCATGACATTGCTGGCCGACGTCAAACTGTAGGCCCTCCAGGTCGGCAGCGGTCAAATTCCGCTGCCGACATCTTCCGCGTCCGGCGCGCGCGACAAACGAGGGCACTCGCATTGAGCACGATCGCCCCCGGCTGGCCTTCTCTGCGGGAAGCGTCGAGCGGATGTCCGGCTAATAAGCGTTCAAGGCAATCCCCCATATTCGGTAGGCGGTGCAACAGAGAGCTAGATCGCTCCATCAGCGCCGCTCGCGGTAACGTCGACCCTTCAACATCAGCTCATATTCTCGACGAAGGGAGACCTCCATGAACGCAAAGCGTTTCACTGAGCCTGTCGCGATTTTTGTCGGCCTTGGATTCCCCCGAGAGATCGAAACTGTTCTGGATGCCTATGAGGTGCTCAATGAATGGAGCGGGAGCCGTGGGCCATGGCACAATATGGCGCTCACCAGGTGCCGCGCTGCGTTGATCAAGGACGAAGATGTAGAAGCCGCGCGCATCGCGTTTGTGGCCTTTGCGCGTGCGAGGGGGATTCTGGCGGCAGATGCCCTCACTGCCTCCGTTGAACGCGCCGCCCGGGAGTGGTTGGAAAACTGAGCCTCATGCAACCGCCCTCCCCCGCATAGCGTTGACGCGCTGTGGAGGCATTGCGATGGATCGCGGCGAGTTCTTCCCTGTTGCGGTGACGCTCAGCGACGGATCCTTCATCTGCGTCAGCGATGTCATCCAAGCGGGTGATTTTCTGCTGCAAGTCAGTGGGCTGCCGCGATGGTTGCCGCACTGGATTGTTTGGGACGGCGGAGCAGCAGCACAACCGGCGATATTGCGAGGATCAGGACGCCCATCAGCCAGAAGCAATCACTGTAGGTCATCACCAGCGCATCCTTTTCGATGAGGCTCGACAGTTGCGATATCGCCCGGAGCTTGGCGGTCGCAGCGTCAATGCCCTGGGTCACTCCGCTAGCCGCGATACGAGCCTGGCCTGCCGGCGAATTCGCAGTCAGCGTCTCCCGGATGCTGTCGGAGTGGACGGCGCTCCGCTGGTCTATGAGGATCCCGCTCATGGCAAGTCCAATCGACCCGCCGAGGTTCCGGGCCATGCTGAATATACCAGCTCCGTCCGCGGCATTCTCGCGCCCGATGGCCGCCATCGATACTTGGTTGAGAGGCATGGCGGCGAGCATCTGTCCGACGCCACGGAGAAGCTGCGAGATCGTAAAGTCGCCTCCGGCGCTGTCAGGACCGAGGCCGACGTCAACGAAGCAACTCAGCGCGAAGAAGGCGAGCCCGAGCGCGACCATGAGGCGCGCGTCGAAGCTGCCGACGATGCGGGGAAGTATCGGAACCAGCAGGAGCACAGGCAGGGCCGACAATGCCATGATGCCGCCCGCCTGTCGGGGGTTGTAGCCTGCGATGCCGCTCAGGAACTGAGGCACGACGAAGGTCGCGCCGTAGGTGGCCGCCCCGACGACGAGCGCAATCAGGGTACAACTTGCGAAGGTGCTGTTCTTGAGAAGGGAAAGCTTGATGACGGGATCGGCGCTCGTCTTCTGGGTTATGAACAGAACGATGAAGCCGAGCAGTGACGCGAGGCACAGATATACGATCATGGAGGACTCGAACCATTTCTCGCGCTGCCCCTCTTCGGAGACCACCGTCAGGCAACTGAACGCGACCGCCATCCCGACGATCCCCCACCAGTCGGCCTTGGCGAGCAGTCCCAGGTTCGGGCTTTGACGTGGAAGTCCCAGAAGCAGGAGAGCTGCGAGGCCGATGCCGACCGGAAGGTTGAGGAAAAAGCACCAGCGCCAGCTTACCTCCTCGGCGAGATAGCCACCGACCACCGGGCCGAGGACCGGGCCGAGCAGGACGATGATGCCGAATATGCTCATTCCGACGGGCATCTGGCGGGCCGGCAGGCGCGTTCGGATGATCACTTGCGCCGTCGGGATCAGCGCGCCACCGAAGAAGCCCTGGCCCGCACGACCGACGATCATTTCAACGAGGCCGTTGGAAAGTCCGCACACCATTGAGAAGAAAACGAAGGCTGCGGTCGTGATCAGCAGCAACGTACGCAGGCCGAACAGCCGGGTCAGCCAGGCGGTTAGCGGAATCATGATGACCTCCGCCACGAGGTATCCGGTGCCGATCCATGTTCCTTCGGTTCCGCTCGCGCCGATCGCCCCCTGGATCTGCGGGAGCGCCGTGTTCGTGATGGAAGTGTCGAGCGTCGCCATGAGCGCGCCCAGCGCGCCCGCGACGACCGCCACCCAGTCGGCAGCGCTCGCCGATCCCTGTTCGGACGGACCGGCTGCCACGGAACCCATTTTGCCGGTCATTTCGTCTCCGCCATCTCGTCACGAGCCGATGCCTTGGTATTCACCGCGACCTCGATCGAGAGACCGGGCACCAATGGCGGAATCTCCTTCTGATCGGCGTCCAGCTTGATGCGGACAGGAACGCGCTGGACGATCTTGGTGAAGTTTCCGGTAGCGTTCTCCGGCGGCAGGAGCGCGAACTGGGCGCCCGTTCCCGGAGCGAAGCTGTCGACGACTCCCTTCATGTCGAACTGCGGAAAGGCGTCGATATGGATGGTGGCCGGCTGCCCCTCCCGCATGCCGGCGATCTGCGTCTCCTTGAAATTCGCCACAAGATAAATCTTGTCCGTTGGCACGAGCGTGAGCAGCAGCGTGCCCGGCTGCACGTACTGGCCGAGCTGAACCGTGCGGTCGCCGACCCGACCTTCGATGGGGCTTCGAAGCACGGTATCCTCGAGATCGAGCTCGGCGCGCCTGAGGCTTTCTTCGGCGGTGGCGAGTTGAGCGTGCGCCTGCTCGATCTGCGCCTTGAGCGAGGACACCTGCTGGCGGGCCGCATCCAGCGCAGCACTCTTCAATCGGATGACGGACTTGGCCTGATCGAGCGCGATTCTTGTCTGGTCGACCTTCTGCTGGCTTTCGACGCCGCGAGCCGCCAAGGGCGCGGTCCGGTCGAACTCCCTCTTGGCGAGTTCTGCATTGTGCTCTGCATTGTCCAGGTCGGCGGCCGCCTGAGCGATCAGCGCGTCCTGCTGCTTGGTGTCGGCCTCGCTCTTCGCGAGGTCGGCCTTTCGGGCGTTCACCGTGCCTTGCGCCTCGCGGACCGAAAGCTCGTATCGCCTCGGGTCGATCTTCACGAGGGGCTGACCCGCCACGACCTTCTGATTGTCGCTTACGTAGACTTCGGCGATCTGTCCGGCGACGACTGGCGCCATGGAGACCTTGTCGGCCCGGAGATAGGCGTTGTCAGTGCTTTGGACGAAGCGTCCCGTCCGATACCAGTCAAACCCATAGGCGCCGCCACCGATCACCGCCAGACATGCCATCGCACCTAGGACGTAGCGGGCGGTACGACGCTTGCGAACTGGCTTGAGCTCCATCGAGCCTGCGACGGGCGCGGAGACTGGACTGTCCATTTGCGTTTCACTCGATTTGATTTGGGAGTTAAAAATTATTCCAATTGGAAGAAGTATGCCGTTTGGCAGAATTATGACAACTGGAATATTTTCTGAATGATGGTACCATCGGGCGAATTGGAGAAATCGATGACGAGCATGCGACGACACCAGGCGCAGAACGGCTATCCCCGCGGCGAGGAGACGAAGGCCAAGATCATCCGGACGTCGATCGCGCTTTTCGGAGAGGAAGGGTTCGCAGGCGTCTCCACACGGGAGATCGCGAACGCAGCGGGAGTGCCCCCGCCATCGATCCAGTACTACTTCGGAAACAAGGAGGGGCTGTACGACGCCTGCCTTGAAGACATCCAGGCTTCGGCGTCAGCGGCGGTGTCCCCGGCCCTCGAGAAGGTGGAGGAACTGCTTGCCGCCGATGCTACGGCCGACCGCCTGATCGACGGCTACTGCAACGTGCTTGAAAGCCTTGCCGACTTCCTGCTGGGAGCGCCGGACGCTGCCAGCAGGGCGCTGTTCGTCGCCCAGCTCCGGGCCGCGTCGTCGCCGCCGCGGAAGTCGGAGGCAAAGAGGGCCGTGGGACGACGGATTCAGGAAGGCTGCGCCGCGGTCGTCTCGCATATTTCCGGCCATAACCTCACAGACGAGGAAGCCAGAATGGTCTGCACCATGGTCAACGGACAGTTGTTCATCATCCATGTTGCTCGAGGACACGTCGGGGAACTGATCGGATGGGACGAGATCACGCCTGCACGGATCGAGTCCCTCAAGACGGTTCTCAGGAAGCAGACGACGGTCATCCTGAACTCCCACCGACCCAAGTAAGCTCGAAGGCCGAGGACTGGCTGTGGATACTTCGGCACGCGACGGAAACGTGACATCGCCGCCCCCAGCCGCCGGAATCTACGTCTGAGTTCGAGGTCGATGAATCTTCTAGCGATTCAACAATCTCTGACGTTCCTTCTCAGTCAGGAGCCGCCCGGCCCACCAGATTTCCCCTGCAGCGCAAGCATCCGGGATTGGCTCCGTGACGTTCGTCGGTGTCTCGGGCCGGACGCCGGTCGCAGGTGGGACACGGTTCTCCTGACCGCCGCCCATGGCTATCTCGTCTCCGACATAGGCGGTGTTGCCACTGTAGCCGTCCGTAATCTTGATGCGTCCATCATTGGTGCGTTCGATGCGGCTGTCGTGATGCCAGATCACAAAAGGCCCATCCTCCCCACCAATGCGCAGGCATCCATTCCGGTCGATCTCCAGTCTGCCCTGGACCAAAGCCTGAAGCTCAAGGTCGCTGCGCACGCTGTTTCGTACAAAAACAGGTAAAGCTCCCGATATCGGCTCAGTGGCCGTGGCCGTTGAAGGCGCAGTCCCCTCAGTGCAGGCGGATAGCGCCAATGCGGCTGCAATCATAAATCTCATGTTCTTCATAGCTTTGCTTAATTTTGACCGCAGCGACAATCAAGACCCCGTCGAAAGGGTTCGCCTACGCGCCCAAATCCGTAAGGGGGTTCTTGCCCGTGACCTCGGAAACTCGGCCAATGCCTTCCAGGATAACCGTACGCATCGCGTTTCTGGCTGCGACCGGATCCTTGTTCTTTATGGCCTCGGCTATTGCCCTGTGCCGCTCTACATTGAGCTTGTGCTTTTCCGTATTGGGGATCGGCGAACTGACTGTGAAAGTCGCGCCGAGCGCGACTTCGATAAGCGCACTGATCGCGCGCATGAAGGGGTTTTGCGAGGCCTCGGCCACGCTGATGTGGAAACGGAGATCGTATTCGACGAACTCTGTACCTGTGATGGTCATGTCGCCCATGCGTCCGACCCAGCGGAACAGTTCCGCAACATGTGCATCCGTCCGGCGAAGCGCCGCGAGCGCGGCGGCCTCCGGTTCGAGCGCCAACCGCATTTCCTGGAGGCTGAACAGGAACCCGGCATCGATCGCTCCGGCCTCGGCGTGCCATTGGAGGATGTCCGGATCGAAGAGGTTCCATCCTCCTCTGGCCAGAACCCTGGTGCCGATCTTTGCCTTCGGCTGGATCATGCCCTTGGCCGCGAGTGTCTTCAGCGCCTCTCGAAGCACGGTGCGCGACACACCGAAATGCTCCTGAAGCTCTGCATCACGCGGGAGCAGGGAATTTTCCGGATAGACACCGCTGACGATGCTGCGGCCGAGTTCGGTTATCACGTGACCGTGGAACCCTTTCGGCTGCTGCTTGCGGCTCAATCCAGGTTGAGGGCTTTTCATGTAGGTGTATTCCTCAGCAACCGCTTGCGGTCAGACAGGACCACCAATAGCCGCTGAAGGGCGATGAAGGCAAAGAGTAGCAGGCCCACGACGATCTTCGTCCACCAGCTCGACAAGGTGCCGTCGAAGACGATGTAGGTCTGGATAAGACCCTGGATAATCACGCCCATGAATGTGCCCGCCACAAGTCCGACGCCGCCTGTCAACAGCGTGCCGCCGATGACGACCGCAGCGATCGTGTCGAGTTCGACCCCTACGGCCGAGAGCGAATAGCCTGCGGAGGTGTAGAGCGAAAATACGACGCCCGCGAGGCCGGACAGGAAACCCGACAGGGCATAGATGCCGATGGTGGTACGCGCCACCGGCACGCCCATGAGTTCTGCCGAGGTCTTGTTGCCTCCCAGCGCGTAGACGTAGGAGCCGAAGCGGGTGAAGTGCGCAAGGGCGATGCCAAAGGCAAACACCAGCACCATTAGCCCGCCGATGAGCGTGAAACGTCCTCCTCCCGGCAGCCGAAGATAGAGGCCCTGAAGTGTCGTGTAGAACTCATGCCTGATGGGGATCGAGTCCGTCGTAATCACAAAGGCCATGCCCCGCGCCAGGAACATGCCGGCCAGCGTCACGATGAAGGCCGGGACGTCGAGATAGTGAATGACAACGCCCATCGCCGCGCCGAAGGCGGTGGAGATGGCAAGTGCGATCGCAAAGGCCGCCAGCGGATGGATGCCGTACCACGAGATAAGCACGGCGATCAGGACGGTGGTGAAGCCGATGACCGCGCCGACCGACAGGTCTATACCGCCCGAGAGGATGACGAAGGTCATGCCGACTGCCACGATGCCGAGGAAGGCGTTGTCGGTCAGCAGGTTTCCGGCCACGCGGGTCGACAGCATGTTGGGGAACTGGAACACGCAGACCCCGTAGGCCAGCACAAAGATCGCCAGCGTGGCATAAAATGGCAGGAGTCGGGATGACATCCTATGCCTCCTTCGACTTCGCCGCCGGAATCCGGCGCGGCAACCAGGCGACTCCGCCGAGCGAGGCAGATTGCGCGAGCAGGATCAATATGATCACGCAAGCCTTGACTACGAGATTGTATTCCGGCGGAAAGCCGGAGATCAGGATACCGGTGTTCATGGCCTGTATGATGATCGCGCCAAGAACCGACATCAGGATGGAGAAGCGCCCTCCCAGAAGCGATGTGCCGCCGATGACCACGGCGAGGATCGCGTCGAGTTCCAGCCACAGTCCGGCATTGTTGGCGTCCGCGCCGCGAATGTCGGCGGCTGCGATGATGCCGGCGAGTGCCGCGCAAAACCCGCTGAATGCGTAGACGATGATGATCAAAAGCCGGCTGTTGATGCCGGCATAGGTCGATGCGCTGCGGTTCACGCCGATGGATTCGATGAGCATGCCAAGCGCCGTTCTCCTGACGACGAGCACGGCAAGGAGCGCGAGCGCTGCGGCAAGCACCACCGGCATCGGCAGATCCAGGAATGCGCCGGTTCCGACGAAGATCAAGCCTGGATCGTTGAAGGTGACGATGACGCCCTCGGTGATAAGCTGCGCTATGCCGCGCCCCGCCACCATGAGGATCAGCGTCGCGACGATCGGTTGCAGTTCCAGTACGGCCACCAAAAGACCGTTGAGCAGGCCGCAAGCGACACCGACAGCGAGCGCCGAAAGCAGCACGATGGGAGGCGGATGCCCTGCCACGGTCATGGTTGCCGCCACCGCGCCGGCCATCGCCATCACGGCGCCGACTGACAAATCGACACCCTTCGATGCGATGACCGCAGTCATGCCGATGGCCAGGATCGCAACCGGCGCGCCGCGGTTGAGCACGTCGATCAGGCTGCCGAACAGTCGGCCGTCCTGGATGCGTAGATCGAAGAAGCCGGGAAAGGCCAGCCAGTTGAAGAACAGGATCACGCCCAAGCTGACGAGTTGCGGCGCCGCCTTGCGAAGGCCGGGCATGAACTTCCTCATTTGGCCCCTCCCGGATCGGCGGCTATCGCCTGCATGATGCTGCCGGTGGAAATCTCCGCACCCGTCAACTCTCCGACATGCGCCCGGTCACGCAGGGTGCGGACCCGCGTCGAATAGGCAACGATTTCCTCCAGCTCCGAGGAAATGACAAGCAGCGCCAGCCCCTCGTCGCAAAGCTTGTTGATGAGTTCGATGATCTCGGCATGGGCGCCAACATCGATGCCGCGCGTCGGCTCGTCGAGGATCAGGAAGCGCGGTGAAGTGGCCAGCCAGCGCGCCAAGATGACCTTTTGCTGGTTGCCACCCGACAGAAGCTTTACCGGCTTCTCGATATCGGTGGTGCGAATGTCGAGCGCCTTGACGAAGCGGTTCGCAAGCTCGGTCTGGTCACTCGTCGACATGCGCCTTAGCCAACCTCGGCGCGCCTGAAGGGCCAGCGCGATGTTCTCGCGCACCGACAGATCGCCAATGATGCCATCGGCTTTGCGGTCTTCTGGGCAGAGCCCGAAACCCAGCCGCACGGCGTCGCGAGGCGAAGCGATCTTCACCGGCTTGCCGTCGATGCCGATCGTGCCGCAGTCGGCAAGGTCGATGCCGAACATCAGCCGCGCTGTCTCCGTGCGGCCCGATCCGAGAAGGCCGGCAACGCCGACAACCTCGCCAGCGTGAATGGTCATGTCAAAGGGCGCGATCGAACGGTCGCGGCCGAAATCGTGGAAAGCGATCCGCCGCGAGGAATGCGGCGGCGCATCACGACGCCCATGCTCGGTCGCGGCGGCCAAAGTGCGCCCCAGCATCATCGACACCAGTTCGACGCGCGGCAGTGACGCCGTCTCGCGCGTGCCGACGAGCCGCCCATTGCGCAGCACCGTGATGCGGTCACTGATCGCGTAGACCTGATCTAGGAAATGGGTGATGAAGACGATGCCCAGCCCCCGGTCACGCAGCTTTCGCAGCACGCCGAACAGAAGCTCCACCTCGTGCCGGTCCAGGCTGGCTGTCGGCTCATCGAGGATCAGCACCGAGCCGGACATGTCGACGGCCCTGGCGATGGCGACCAGTTGCTGGACTGCCACGGAAAAGCTGGAGAGCTGCGCGCCGACATCGATGTCGATGTCGTAGTCGGCCAGCAAAGCGCGCGCCATCTTGTGCATCGCGCGGGTGTCGACCAGTCCGAACCGTTTGGGCTGCCTTCCGATATAGAGGTTTTCCGCGACGGTCAGGTTCGGCAGCAGGTTGACCTCCTGATAGACCGTGCCGATGCCGAGCTGCTGGGCATGGAGCGTGTCACGCACGGTAATCGGGTCGCCATTCAGCTCGAACGTGCCGCTGTCCGCCCTCAGCACCCCAGTCAGAACCTTGATGAGCGTCGACTTGCCGGCGCCATTCTCGCCAAGCAGCGCATGGATTTCGCCTGCGCGAACGGAGAAGTCGACGCTGTCCAGCGCCTTGAACCCCACGAAGGACTTGCGGATGTCCCTGGCCGTGAGCAGATCGGGATTGCTCAATGTTTATCCTCCGCTCGCCGGCGCAATTTCAGCCCGGCCCAGCCGGGATGCGTTTCGATCGGTCTGACGGCCGGTTGCTGGTGCAGCCGGCCGTCTGGGGAGGATATTAGTAACCGAGGCCCTTCTTTTCCTCATAGACCTTCATCGGGTCGTCGGCCTGGGTATAGAGCTTGGACTCGGTGATGATCTGCTTGGGCGGCAGGGTGCCGTCGGCCTTGAACTTTTCGAGAGCGTCGAAAGCGGGACCGGCCATGTTCGGGGTCAGTTCGACCGTGGCGTTGGCTTCGCCGTCGGCCATCGCCTTGAAGATGTCCGGCACGGCGTCGATCGACACGACCTTGATGTCGGTGCCCGGCTTCAGGCCCGCTTCCTTGATCGCCTGGATGGCACCGACTGCCATGTCGTCATTGTGGGCGTAGAGCGCGCAGATGTTCTTTCCGCCGTTCTCTGCCTTGAGGAAGCCCTCCATGACTTCCTTGCCTTTGGCGCGAGTGAAGTCACCGGTCTGGCTACGGATGATCTTGACCGTCGGAGTACCGGCAATCGCCTCCTCAAAACCCTTCTTTCGGTTGATAGCCGGCGAAGAGCCGGTTGTACCCTGGAGTTCGACGACGTTGCATTCCTTTCCGGCGGCTTCTTTCACCAGCCACTCGCCGGCCACTTTGCCTTCGAGCACCTGGTCGGAGGCGACCATGGTCATATAGAGGTCGGGAGAGCCATCGATGCCGCGGTCGAGCAGCATGACGGGAATGTCGGCATCCTTGGCTTCCTGCAGCACGGCTTCCCAGCCGGTGGCCACCACCGGTGCCACCAGGATGGCGTCGACACCCTGCGCGATGAAGCCACGGATCGCCTTGATCTGGTTCTCCTGCTTCTGCTGGGCATCGGCGAATTTGAGATCGACGCCGCGCTTCTCCGCCTGCTGTTTGGTGACGCTGGTCTCGGCCGCACGCCAGCCGGATTCCGAGCCGATCTGCGAAAAGCCTACCGTCAGGCTCGCGGCGCTGACCGAACCCGCGAGGGCCGCTGCGATTGTTGAACCAAGAACAATGGACTTCAGAACATTGATCATAAGCAACCTCCCAGAAACAATGACCGACCGAGGTTCCTCCACGACGGCCGTAAAGTCGTATACTAATATAGTATGACTTTTTCAAGGGATGTGCGTGTCATTGGCAGAAGCATCCGCATGGCCAAGCCAATCACCGCTTGTGGTGGCGTCCCGTAACCTAAAGGGACTGGCCGGCGGCACGCTCCCTCGCTTCGTGGGACGGCGAATTAAGTCGCGAGCCCAGACGCTCTAGGAAGCGGCGATAAGCGGGTTGCTGGACCAGGAGGCGGCCCCCGAGATCGCTCAGAAAAGCTGCGTCCTGCGGCTTGAGAGCGAGCGTGTTGTGCAGGGCGAGGATGCGCCGCGCCGTGGCCGGCTCCTGGACATCCGCGAGGGCGACCCGCACGATCGACACGTCGAGGTCGCGACAAGAGGCCCGGTCCCCCGCCTTTTGGCAACGCCATCTCACCACTTCCTGCCGCCAGGACGGCAGGCGGCGACGCAGTTCGTCGAAGCTTTGGAGGTTGGGAACGTTCATCAAGGCATCCGTGGCCGCCACGATCGCTTCCTTGCCAGAGGGGCTGTCGGGCGTCTCGGAAAGGCTTCCGCCAAGACGGGTGGAGGCGTCCACGACGACGAAGAGCAGATGCCGGACCCTGCTCGCCGTCTCCGCCGGCAACGGCTCGGGCGCTCCCCGGTTCACGAGATGCAGAAGCGTCGACGTGCCGATGCCATCGACGAGCCCGCCATCATAGAGCTTGAGAAAATTGAGGTCGTCGGCACTGCGATAGCGGTCGAGAGACTCCCGGTATTGCTGCTCCACCAGCGTCGCCGGGTGGTTTTCCGACCGGACGGCTGCTACTTTGGCGACCTCAACATCCGGCGGACATTTCGACCGGTAGTTGCGCAGCGTGATTGGTGCGAAAGCGACCGGCACCGCGGCAGACGCGGCGACGGCATAGGCCAGCGGGTAGTCGTTGAAATTGCTGCAGATGGCGGCAAAGGAAGCGCGATCGAAGATGAAGGGCGCACGATTGTAGAGGTCGGTGGCGTGGATCACCAGTTTGGGACGTCCGGGCCGATCCAGCATTCCCAACGTGGCGCCATGGTAGAGATTGGCGTCCAGCCAACGAGGCAGCCCGTTGCGATCATTGACGCCGCCGCGATAGCCACGCAGCAAGTTTGCGGGGCTAAGGCTGGTGCGCAGCGAAGCCTCGGCATTGCGCGCGAGGAAGTCGCGCCGAAAGCCGGGCAATCCCGCCGGGCCGTACAGGGCGAAGTAGGAAGCCAGCATCGCGCCCCCAGACACGCCTGCCGCCACGGCGACATCATCCGCCAGGCTGCGGCCGGCGACAGTCGATGGCTCACGAGCGAGGCTGGCGAGAACGCCATAGCCGAAAGCGGCAGAACGGGCGCCGCCGCCGGAGAGGGCGAGCACGATCGCCACATCGCCTCCCCGCGCCGGACTGGTTGTCGGGATGGCTCCCGTAACAAGCTCGAGCGGCGCGTTGGTCGGGCGCGTGTCGGGCGCGGCGCATGCGGCAAGGAAGCAGGCCAGCGCCAGAAGCGCTCCGAAGCGTGGTCGGCGCTTTAGACGTCGTGGTGTTACCAGCAAAAGCAATCGGCGAGGGTTGGGTCGTCGTGAAAGAAAGGCAATCATCATCGGTGTCGGGAACGTTGCAACTGCCCTCCCGGCGCTGGATTGGCAGAGAGCGACACGGACTTTCCGGTCCTTCAATTGCAGCAGCCTTGCATGATCGACGGCGCAAAAGATTTTTTTGCGAGCGCCTGCTACGTGCCGGGCCGGTCCGTCTCCCCCTGCGCAGCGGTTCCTCAACGCCACGCGTTCAAACCGAACATGTGCCGGTCTGAACCGCTGCGCCATCGCCGTCCATCTGCATCGCCTCAGAGAACAGCGGCCGTCTGTTCTGACACGGAAAGCGCTGCTCGGCAGGTATACCGCGCGGTCCAACAGCGGCTTCAGGAATTCAATGATCCGCAGGGCCTTGCCGCGCAGCACGCCGTTCGTGTCAGGCTTCAAGCGCTGCAGCTCACTTATCCCACGCTAGGTCGCCTCACGTGGATGGTATAGCTTTCAGGCGTTCGGTCACGTCCGCAACAGAGAGAGGATCGCTTCGGCGGCCATCTCCGTTCCGGGTCTCGACGCCATGTCGGCTGCATTTTCTGCCAGGCGGGCACGCATCGCATCGTCGGCTAGTAGGCCGAGAATGGTCCGCTCCAGAACCTCCTCGGTCCAGCCGTCTCGGCTTAGGTGGCGGCCGACGCCGGTTTCCTCGGCGCGTTGCGCGTTGTCGTGCCCATCCCAGCAATAGGGCATGATCAGCGAGGGCACGCCGAAGCGCAGCGCCTCGCAGAAACTGTTGTTTCCGCCGTGATGAATGAACAGGTCGGACTTCCCCACCACCGAAGGCTGCGGAAACCAGGCATCGAGATGGACGTTGTCGGGGACCGCGCGATAGGCGTCGCGCAAGCCCCCCACATTGACGAGGAACCGCGCCGGCAGCCGGTCAAAGACGGTCAGCATGCGTTCGATCAGGCCGACATCCATGGCGCCGAGGCTGCCGAAGCTGAGATACACCAGCGGCCCGCCATTACGCGGAAAGACAGGCACCTCGAACGGCCCTTCGGAACGGACGCATCCTTCGAGATAGATGAAACGCGCAGGGTCGAGCGGGGCGGCGCGTTCGCGACGTACGATCGACGGCGTCAGCAGTAAGTTGAGATCGGGCGAGACCTCGAGAAACGATCCCTTCGGCAAGGGTGGCAGGCCGGCATCGGCGCGAAGCCGATTGAACCGCTCATGCGCCGGGGCAACGGCCGCGAGATAATGCGCCTCGAAGGCGGCGCGGCCGGCGTCGTCGGCGGCAAGCCCGGACAAGTAGGGCGGCACGCGGGCATCAGGGAGCTCGGTTTCGGCACAGGAGACGACACGCACCCAGGGGTACCCGGAGGCGGCGATCGCCGGAAACATTATGACATTGTCGAGCACCACGGCATCGGGCTTCAGCTGCGCCAGCAATTGCCTGAGCGGAGCCTCGGCACTGACCGCTGTGTCCACGATCGCCTCCCAGGTCGGCGCGACATAGGTTTCGAGCTGGTCGGCTGGACTGAGCCGGAAATGCGGCAGATGGCGGCGCACGAAGGCTTGCCAGTAGCTCTGGCGTTCGCTGGCACTCAGAGGGTCCTTGGTCGGTAGCTGGTATTCCTGGAATCCATAGTCGGCGAACACGCCGGAGAAGCCGGCATGGCAAATGAACACCGGCCGCGCGCCCCGGGCACGCAACGCCTGCGCGATGCCGACGCAATTGAGCGCCGCGCCAAAGCTCGCTTCGGGAAAGAGCACGATGGTCGGGTTTGCCTTATGCATGGTCCTGGTCAACCCGGCCGGACGATCATGCCGAACAACGCCGGCGCCCCACGGCTGGCCGCCTGCGGCCGCTGGTTGCGGGACAACCGTAGATGGACGCGCAGCAGGTCGGCTGCCACTTCGTACTGCAAGCTTTCCAGATGGTCGAGTATGGCTAGGTGCTCGCGCAGCGATTGCTTCAGCCTGTAGACATTGACGCCCACATAGATGCCGGGCAACCGGCGCAGTCGCAAGTGGTCGGAGAGAGCGTCGGCGATGAAACGGTTGGCCGATCCATCGGCGATCATGCCGTGGAAATCGATGTCGAGCCGCTGGAACTCCCTGATATCGAATGCCGCGTCCGGCAGCGCCGCCAACGCCTCCATTCCTTGTCGCAACGCTGTCGCGCGCGCACCATCGAGCCGGAACCCGGGCGTCAGGATCGCGGCGGGTTCCAGTAGCAGGCGAAACTCAGAGCTCTCACCCTGCGCCTCCGGATTGTCCGGTGCGCGCCGAAACAGCCAGGATTGCCCTGGCGCGCGATCGAGAAGATTTTCTTCGGTCAGTCTTTGAAGCGCTTTTAGTACCGTCTTGCGTTCAGCACCATAGCGTCGCATGAGCCCGCTGACGGTGACGGTCTGATCCAGCCTTCGGGCTGACCGGTCGCGCAGGATCGCTTCGACCAGCTCATCCTCGGCGCTTGCGGGGAGCTCGGCGGCAATGGCCGCCGGTGCGGTGGCGTCGATGGCCAGACTATATCCGGCTGCAGCTTCCCAATGCACGACGCCTTGTTCCGCAAGCAGGCGTAGCGCCGCGCGCACCGGCGTGCGCGAGACATTACAGAGCGACGCGATCTGCTGCTCCGGCAAGTGGGCACCGCGCTCGAAACCGCACTGCCGCGCCACGTCCAGGATGCGCTGCGCGAGATCAAGATGGTTGGTGCGAGGTCGCCGGGCTGCCGCTTGCATGGAACTTCTCGTGACGGACATGACCGTGATGGTTTGACCGATCGTCCCTACGGGCGCAACCGGACAGATTCCACGGCCACCTGTCAAATTATGGATTGACGTTCTTTTTTCCGCAATAGTACTGTCTACCAGACCGGCAAAAAGACCGGAGGGAACAGGACCGAGACCGCAGCCTGGCGCGAGCGCCGGTCCGACAGTGATATCGACGATCAATCGGAATGGGAGTCCGTCATGACCGCCACCGACCCGCGGTACCGTTCGTCCAAAACGTCATCAATCGCGCTCGGCATCGCGCTGGCGCTTTCGACGCCGGCCGCTGCCGCCGACCTCGTCGTCTCCAATTGGGACGGCTACATGGCGCCCGACGCCATGGAGGCATTCAAGACCGCAACCGGCGTTTCCGGCGAAGTCGTGGTGCATGCCACCAACGAGGAGATCATGGGCAAGCTCGTCGCCTCCGGCGGCAAGGGCTACGACGTGATCTTCGTCTCATCGCCCTTCGCCGAGGTGCTGAACAAGCTCGGCCTGACTGAGCCGATGGACCATGCGAAGATCCCCAATCTCGCCAACCTCTATCCTGAGGCGACGAAGCTTCCCCACGATGTCGGCAACAGCTTCTCCGTCCCCTACACTTGGGGCACAACCGGCCTATGCTACCGTTCGGATCTGGTGAAGGAGGCCCCGACCAGCTGGAACGATTTGCTCGTGCCGTCCGACGACCTCATGGGTAAGACGACAATGCTGGCGACAGACCGCTGGCTACTTGCCGCCGGCCAGCTCGACAAAGGGTTTTCGGTCAACGAAACCGATCCCGCCAAGCTCGCTGAGGTCAAGGACCTCCTGATCTCGGCCAAGAAGAACCTGCTCGCCTATGACGATACCACCTTCTACTCCAAGCTGGTTTCCGGAGAGGCGCTGATGGTGCAGGCCTGGGATGGCTGGTGCAACTACGGCATCGCCGAGAAGCCCGAGATAAAATACGTCATCCCCAAGGAAGGTTCAGACCTCTGGGTCGACACGATGGTGGTGATGAAGGCGTCGCAGAACAAGGACGCAGCCTTCAAATTCATCAACTTCATGCTCGACGCCAAGAACCACGCCTGGGCGGCACAGAACATCGACTACAAGGTGCCGAACAAGCCGGCGATGGAAAGTCTGCCGGCCGATTTCCTCGCCAAGTTTCCCAACATGGCCATGCCGGTCGCCGATCTCGTCAAATTCGAGCAACTGCGCGACGTCGGCAATGCCCAGCGCGACTACGCAAAAATCGTCAGCGAGATCAAGGCCGCCCAGTAGGCGCAATCACGGCAAGAGATCGGCGTTCATCAGCCAGCTACTGAACGGTACCGCAACGTGCCCCAAACTAGATTTCGCTCCTCATTGCTGATGGCGCCGGCGCTGGCATGGCTCACCGCCCTAATGGTGGTGCCTTGCGCGCTGGTGTTGACACTCGCCTTCTTCCGGCGCGGCATCTATGGCGGCATCGAGTACACCGTCACGCTGGAGAATTTCGGGCTGGTGTTCGACCCGCTCTATGCGCGGATCTTTCTCAAATCGGCGTACATCGCCGGCACCGCAACGGGCATCGCCGTTATCATCGGCTATGCCGCCGCCTATGCTATCGCCGCTGCGCCTCGTCGGCTGCAGCCGGTCTTCCTGTTCTTCGCCGTGCTGCCGTTCTGGTCGAACTACCTGATCCGCACCTATGCGTGGATTGTACTGCTCAACCGGGAAGGCCTAATCACGCAGCTCCTGCGATGGGTGGGCTACACCGGCGAGCCGCCGTCGATGCTCTATACCGAGGGTGCCGTCATCGCCGGCCTCGTCTACAACTACCTGCCCTTCGTTATCCTCGCCTGTTACGCGCCGCTGTCTCGCCTGAACCCTGAGCTGGGTGAGGCATCGCGCGATCTCGGCGCATCGTCAGTAACCACCTTCCGGCGCATCATCCTACCGCTGACCGTGCCGGGCATCGCCGCCGGCGCGGTCTTCGTCTTCGTGCTGTCGATCGGCAATTTCGTCACGCCCGCTCTGCTCGGCGGCGGCCGTTTCCAGATGATCGGCAACCTTGTCTATGACCAGTTCCTGACTGTTAACGACTGGCCCTTCGGCGCTGCATTGGCGATCGCTCTGATCGCTGTCATGCTGCTGGTTCTGATGGCGCAGTCGCAATTCGCCGACCGCGCCGCCGGCCGGACGATCGAGGCGCGTGGAGGCGCCGATGGCTGAGCGCTCCCCCGGCACGCGGCGCGCGCTCTGGCTCGTGCTTACCCTGGTCTTCGCCTTCCTTTACATCCCGATTGCAGTGCTTGTGGCACTGTCCTTTAACAATGCCGGGCTGCCGACGGCCTGGTCCGGCTTTTCGCTGAAATGGTACGCCTCGCTCGCAGGTAATTCCGCGATCCTGTCGGCGGGCCTCAACACGCTAATCGTGGGGCTGATCTCCACCACGATCGCGACGTTGCTCGGCACACTGCTCGCGATCGGCGTCGAGATGCGCCGGCAATTCGGCAAGGGGCTGGAGGCGCTGATCTTCGCACCGATGATCATTCCCGACATCGTTCTGGCCATCGCCCTGCTCAGCTTCTTCTCGATGCTCAACGTTACCATGGGCCTGCAGACCATCATCGTCGCCCACGTCGTCTTCAATCTCGCCTTCGTCTGCTCGGTGGTGCGCGCGCGGCTGAAGAATTTCGACTGGTCGATCGTCGAGGCCTCCGCCGATCTCGGCGCGTCCGCGATCACCACGTTCCGGCGGGTGACACTGCCGGTCATTCTCCCCGCCGTGGTAGCCGGCGCGCTGCTTGCCTTCACGCTTTCGGTCGACGAGTTCATCATCGCCTTCTTCACCGCCGGCGCGGGGAAGGCCTCGACCACGCTGCCGATCCAGATCTATTCGATGATCCGTTTCGGCATCACACCTGAGATCAACGCGCTGGCGACCATCGTCATGGCGGTCAGCGTCGTAGCGCTGACCCTGTCGCAGCGACTCAATCGCGAGGTCATCGGTCAATGAACGAACCGCGCACCTTGCTGTCGATCGATCGCGTGTCGAAGAGCTTCGGCCGCGTTAAGGCGGTCGAGGACATCTCGCTCGATATCCGTGAGAACGAATTCTTCGCGCTGCTCGGTCCCTCCGGCTGCGGCAAGACCACGCTGCTGCGCATGCTCGCCGGCTTCGAGCCCCCGAGCGATGGCCGCATCCTGCTCGACGGGCGTGACATCACCAGGACACCGCCCAACAAGCGGCCAGTCAATTTGATGTTCCAGTCCTACGCGCTGTTTCCGCATATGAGCGTCAGGGCCAATGTGTCCTACGGCCTTGAGATGGAACGCTTGCCGGCAAAGGAAATCCGTTCCCGTGTCGACGCGATCCTGACGACGACCGAGCTCGTGTCCTTCGCCGACCGCAAGCCGGAACAACTGTCCGGCGGCCAGAGGCAGCGCGTGGCGCTGGCCCGCGCGCTGGTGAAGCGGCCGCGCCTGCTGCTGCTCGACGAGCCGCTCGGCGCGCTCGACAAGAAATTGCGAGGCGCCATGCAGCTCGAGTTGAAGCGCCTGCAGAACGAAGTCGGCATCACCTTCGTGATCGTTACCCACGACCAGGAGGAATCGCTGGTCATGGCCGACCGCATTGCGGTGTTGAAGGATGGCCGCCTGCTGCAATGCGATGCGCCACGAGCGGTCTACGAGCATCCTTGCGACCGCTTCGTTGCCGACTTCATCGGCGTAACGAATTTTCTGCAGGGAAAGGCCACCGCCGATGGCGTGCTGACCTCCAACGGCGTGAAGATTGCCGGCAAGGTTCCGAACATGCTTTCGCCCGGAGTTGCTACCGTTGCCGCTGTAAGGCCCGAGCGTATCCGGCTCTTTCCCTCGCCCGAAACCGCCAACCGTGTCGCTGGCACTGTCGAGGCGTTGGCCTACCAGGGGCTCGACCTGCAGCTCCACGTCCGCACGCCGCTGTCCGACAAGCCCTTCCTGGTGCGTGTCACCGCAGATGCCGTTGATCGCCAGCCGGTCTCGGCCGGCGATCAGGTCGAGCTTGGCTGGGACGCGGCCGATGTCAGAATTTACGCAGATTGATGGAGGAAACAGTCATGGCGCGGAAGACGATCGCGTTCTTTCCTGAAGCGGCTTTTGGCCCGGCGCTCAATTCGGTTGGTATCGCCCAAGCGGTCGAGGCGCGCGGGCACAAGGCGGTATTCCTGTCGGATCCTGGCTTCGTCGACGTCTACAAAGGCTATGGCTTCGAGGCCCATCCGGTAAACCTTTCCGAGCCGATGCCGCCCGAGCAAATGGCAAAGTTCTGGGAGGACTTCATCAATGGTCACATCCCGAACTTCCGAAAGTCGCCCTACGACCAGGTCGACAACTATGTGAAGGATTGCTGGACGGCGATCGTCGACAGCGCCAAATGGGCGCAGAATGATCTGCCCCGCGTTCTCGCTGATATCAAGCCCGATGTGATCTGCGTCGACAACGTCATCCTGTTTCCGGCGATCAAGCAGTATGGCAAGCCATGGGTGCGCGTCATCTCATGCTCGGAGAACGAAATCGAGGACGAGGACATCCCGCCTCACCTCTCCGGCTGCGCCGAGGATGACTATGCCGGGCACAAGCGCTACCGCGATCATTTCAACGCGGTGATCAAGCCGATCCACGACGACTTCAACGCCTTCCTCGCCACCAACAACGAAGCGTCCTATCCAGTCGGTCAGTTCTTCGAAGCCTCGCCTTATCTCAACCTGCTGCTCTACCCAGAGGCGGCGAAGTTCAAGCGTCGCCATCCGCTCGACCCTGCGAGATTCCAATATCTCGAAGGCTGCGTCCGACAAGAGCAGCCCTATACCGTACCGGCCTTCACGAAGAACAATGACGGGCCGCTGCTCTACGTCTCTTTCGGCAGCCTGGGCGCCGGCGATGTCGATCTTCTGAAGCGCATCATCGCGATGCTCGGCAAGACGCGCTACCGGGCGCTGGTCAATGTCGGTGGCTACGAGGACCAGTACGCGGATGTACCGGGCAACGTCATCATCGAAAGCTGGTTTCCGCAGCCGTCTGTCATCCCGCAGGTTGACGCGGTGATCCACCACGGCGGCAACAACTCCTTCACCGAGTGCCTCTTTTTCGGCAAGCCGGCGATCATCATGCCCTATGTCTGGGACGGCCACGACAATGCCAGTCGAGTCGAAGAGACCGGCCACGGCTTCGGAATGCCGCGCTATGACTGGAGCGATGCCGAACTGATCGCGAAAATCGAGACCTGCCTAACCAATCCGGCCATCAAGGCGAAGCTCACGCAAACGTCGGCGCGGATGCGCTCGCAAAACGGCCCGGAAAAGGCGGCTGACCTGTTGGAGAAGCTGCTATGACTTCCTCCGCGCCACATCTTCACCAAGCCTCCACCCGCACCGATCTCGTCGACTGGGGCGCTCAGCCCGACGCGCTGGAGGGGGCGTCGCACTCCACCGGCCGGCTTGTGCACAAGGGGCCGAACAACCAACCCGAATCCGGCATTTGGGTCTGCACGCCCGGCCGCTGGCGGCTGGCGATCCCCCGGGACGAGCTGTGTCACTTCGTTGCGGGTCGTGCCACCTACAAATCGGACACTGGCGAAGTGATCGAGGTGGCAGCCGGAAGCGTGGTCATGTTCCCGGCCGGCTGGACAGGCGAATGCACCGTGCACGAGACCATGCGCAACGTCTACATGCTGGCATGACCGGGGAGTTTCGCAACATGCCGACAGCACATTGGCCGAAGGCCTCGACCGTGACACTTGACGACTGGGGTGCCGGTGCCAACGCGATATCAGGTTCGCCCCGCGCCTCGGGCAGGATCCTCTTCAAGCATGAGGACGGGTCGAGCGAATGCGGGCTCTGGTCCTGCACGCCGGGCACTCGCAGCGTCGCCTTCCAGGCCGATGAATTCTGCCATTTTCTCTCGGGCCGGGGAACTTATGTCCATGAGAATGGCGAACGGATTCCGATCGAAGCCGGCACGCTGGTGTTCTTTCCCGCCGGCTGGACCGGCACCTCCGAAATCACCGAGACGCTGACCAAGGTCTTCATGTGTCGGTGAGCTGCATAAGACATTTCCAAGGAACAGACCAATGACCACACCCGTTATGCAATCCCCGCTCGCCATCACCGACCTTGTGGACTGGGGCGTCATCCCCACCATGATCGAGGGCGAATCCCGCACATCCGGCAAGCTGCTGCACAAAGGCCCGGAAGGCCGTTCCGAATGCGGGCTGTGGGTCTGCACGCCCGGCAAGTGGCATTGCCATGTCACCCACGACGAGTTCTGTCACTTCCTCGAAGGGCGCTGTACCTATGTGCATGAATCCGGCGAGGTGATCGAAATCGAGCCAGACACGGCTGCGTTCTTTCCGCAAGACTGGAAGGGCGTGTGCACTGTCCATGAGACGATCAAGAAGGTCTACATGATCCGCTGAGCCGGTCGGAGCCATCCAATGCAGTTTTTACCTGACCAACCGGCTTTCTTCGTCAATCCGGAATATCGGCCGATGGCTGGTGGAAGGAGGCCGGTGATCGATCCGGCGACGCTGGAGAGCGTCGGCGCCATCGCTTCCGCCACCGATCACGAGATCGACGCCGTGCTTACTGCAGCCGCCAAGGCGCAGGCGACATGGAAAAAGCTCGACGCCAAGAGCCGCGCCAAACATCTGCATGCCGTCGCCAACGCGATCGAGGCGGCTGACTTCACTGGCTGCGCCGAACTGATGGTGCGCGAGATGGGCAAACCCTATCCGGAAGCGATCGGTGAGATCGCCAATTGCGCGCCGATCTTCCGCTATTATGCAGAGATCGCACGCGACGAGGCCGGCAAGGTGGCGGGCACGACGCAGACAGGCTCATTCCAGTACGCACGCTACGAGCCCTATGGCGTCTCCGTCCACATCATGCCCTTCAACTTCCCGATCCTCTTGATGTGCTGGACGGTGGCGGCCTCGCTTGCCGCCGGCAATGCTTGCGTGATCAAGCCGGCCGAGGCGACGACGCTGTCGACGCTCGACTACATGACGGTCTTCCGCTCGCTGCCCGAAGGTCTTGTCTCCTGCCTGCCCGGAGGCGCCGGTACGGCACAGGCGTTGATCGTCTCGGAGCGCACTCACGCGGTTGCTTTCACCGGGTCGGTCGCTGCCGGCAGGGCCGTCGCGGTTGCCTGCGCCGAGCGCATGAAACCCTGCGTGATCGAGGCCGGCGGTAGCGATCCTTTGATCATCAGCCAGCACGCGCCGCTGGATGTGGCTGCGGCCGGATCCGTCACCGCGGCCTTCCACCTCAGCGGCCAGGTCTGTACCTCGGCCGAGCGCTTCTTCGTCGTCGATGCCGTGCACGACAGGTTTGTCGACCTGTTCGCCGAAAAGACACGCGCGCTACGCATCGGCAATGGGCTGGACAGGAGCGAGATCGGCCCGCTGGTCAGCGAGGCAGCCCGGGCGAAGGTCATGCGGCTGGTCAACGACGCGATTTCACGTGGCGCCAGGGCGGTAACAGGCGGGCGCATTCCGCCGGCACACAACACCGGCTGGTTCTACGAGCCGACGATCCTGACCGGCGTCACGCCTGACATGGCGGTCGTCCGCGAGGAATGCTTCGGGCCGGTCGCCGCGATCTGCCGCGTCAGGGACTTCGATGAGGCGATCAGGCTCGCTAATGACAGCCCCTTCGGCCTCGGTGCTTCCATCTTCACCACCGATCTCGCCGAAGCACATGAGGCCGCCGAACGACTGGAGGCCGGCATGGTCTGGGTCAACAATCCGCTGATCGACAATGATGCCCTGCCCTTCGGCGGCTGGAAGGCCTCGGGCCTCGGCCGTGAACTCGGCCGTCAGGGGCTCGATGCCTTCCGGCGTTCGAAGATGGTGATTATAGACCACAAGCCCGAGATCCAGGGCTGGTGGTATCCCTATCCCGACAGCTGGTTTCGCGACACCGGCGGCCGCAAGCACGTCTGAGGATGCCGGTTGAATGACTTCAGTCGGAAGCCCTGACCTGTTGCGATGGAGAACGCTGCATCAAGGCGTCAAGTGCGTCCAGCACTTCAGCGGGAAAAGCAGCCAGTCGCTCGGGGTGAAAGGCAGAAATTTGCGCATCTCACCTTCCCGGCTCAGCCGTCTTCTCTGAGGGCTCTGGCCAGCGCCTCCACCCTGATGTAGCCGGCCTTGAAGAGGTCGAGCGCCTTAGAAGCAAGGCGCTCGGTCTGTGCGCCGGTTCGAGGTAGCCTACGCTGCAGACGGACACGTTCGATAGCGCGCCGCACGATGTTGAGATGTTCGGGGGTGAATACCTTGTGTTGGCTAGCCATGCGCTTCATCCACAGTCGGGCGAGAGCGTGATGGTCTCTTCCAACCGCCGGCGCCCATACAGTTGGCCGATAGTACTGCAGGCTACGCTCTTTTGGACCGGTGGCAACGCACGTTTTGACCTGGCTACGAAACGCAAGATCGTTGCGCAAAAAAGGGAAACCCGCCGGCTGCCTGGGAGGCGGCGCTGATGCTTGGCAGGGCAGCCGCCAAGCGAGCAAGATGGGAAGAAAATGATACGGCACGCTAAGGCTCAGGGGCTATTGGTGAGGTTTCCGAGGCACTTATGCGCGTGAATTTTCTGGACGCTACCGCAGGAGTTGGCGCAGAATGTGCGTATGGGCAACGGCCGCCCTCGGGGGGATGAAAAAGACCCGGGAGGTTAAAAATGCCGAGCAGCCACGAATACTTATCCCCTTCAGACCTTGGAAAGATCAAGCGGGTGCTCGCTGAGGCACGCTTCCCAATGAGTTCGTCACGAACCAGGGAGGAAGCAGCCCGCTTTTTGATGCGAAAGTTTCAGGAAGGTATGACCGAAGAAGCCCAGTTGGCCGACGCGCTTGAACACTACATCGAACAGCGCGCTGGCTGGCGGATCCTGCCAGGCGGCGATCTGGGAAAGCAGCGCGCGCCCGAGAGATAGGCAGATCGGCCCAAGTTCGGCGAGTGAACCAGGAGCGGCCAGAGGCTCGGTGGTTTCCTGGGAGGACCGTTCACCGAGCCTCGCTAGCCGACAGGTTCGACCGAAGAACTCACGGGCGGCGGCGGCATTTCAGCCTTGTTCCTGGTGGGTGCAGCCGGCATCGTGCTCGGCGTGCTTGCCCTTATCGGGCTCGCTTCGCAAACGCTCACGGCTGCAGCGGTGATCGCGTTTGGCGGCGCGTTGCTTCTGACCAGCAATTCCGTCTGGCATCTCTATAGGGCAAAGCAGGCCTCGTATCGAAACGGTGCCACCCAGACGGTCTCGGCAGCCGAATTCGTCGCTGGGGAAATGGCCGCAGGTTCGGCAGTCCTCCAGTGCCTCTCGGGGGCCGCGATCGTTCTCGGTATCCTCGCGGCAGCGGGAACCAACCCCAGCGTGCTCACACTCGTAGGGCTTCTGATCCTCGGCGCCACAATTCTTATGACCGGCAGCACGTTGAGCGGAACGGTCATGGGCTTCATGGAGCCAGCAGCGACCGGTAAGGGCACGTCTTCGGCACGGTCGCCGGGGGCGGCGAAGTAGTTGAATCCAGCTTTTGGCCGCGATCGGATTGTAGCGGCCCAATTTTTCTGGTTGGCATCATCGCGATTTTGACGGCGATCGAAGTCGGCCATTGGACTGGCGCGCGCGTTGGTGACTAGGGTGATGACCATGTCCTCACGCCGGAAGGCGCATCCACGCCGCCCTGTCGAGATCGAGACCTGCTGGTCTATAGCAAGACCACCTTCGGGAATTCGCCAACGAGATGATCAATGAAAACCCGCACCGATGGCAGTAACCCTTGCCGATAGGGCGTGAGAGCGGTGATGGTGGAGTCGCCCGCGATCCACTCCGGCAACACCCTCCGCAGTATTCCCATCTGGACTTCCTCGCGGCAGACGTAACCTGGGAGCGCGACGATGCCGAGCCCGGCGATTGCCGCTTGCTTGAGACCGATCATGTCGTCGCTGAGCAGGCGCGGGCTCAGGGACATGACCAATTCGGCTCGCGCCTGGCCGATATGGCGCAACCGCCAGACTAACGCGACGCCGGTTCGCATCATGAAAAGCGTTGCATGGTCTTTGAGATCCTGCGGTGCTTCGATCGGGCCATGACGGTCGAGATAAGCCGAGCCGGCAAAGAGGAACCAAGGCGCCGGAGCGAGCGCCCGTTGCACAAGTGTCGAATCCGGAAGCGGGTCCGTATGCGCGCGAATAGCGATGTCGTAATTGTCGCCCACGATATCGACTGTGCGGTCCGTGGCATGCGCAACGAGATTCACCTTTGGGTAGCGGATCAGGAAATCGGCGATGATGTCCTTCAGGCCGAACTGCATTGTCGCCACCGCGGCGGTGCAGCGAATTGTTCCGCTTGGCTCCTTGAGCCGCTGCCGAATGACCGTTTCTGCCTGCTCCGCCTCACGCAACATTGACACCGCGTGCCGATAGAACTCTTGGCCGGCGTCCGTCATGCTGAAGTGGCGCGACGTTCGGTTGAGAAGGTGGACGCCGAAATTGGCCTCGAGCTGCTGCATCCGATGACTCAGCGTCGATTTGGGAACGCGGAGCGCCCGGCCGGCTGCGGTGAAGCCACCGCGATCCACAACCTGCACGAAATAGAAGAAGTCATTCAGGTCAATCACGGGTCACCTCATCATCCAACTGATTGGACGCTGAGTTCGTATAGTGCCGGCTTTTCGGCCAACGGGCCAGACGATAGTTTTAAGGCGTTGGCGACAACTCAGACCTGAAAGCTCAATGTTAACTGCTTTGGCAATCCAGGGTGGTTTCATGGGACGTCCAAAGTTCGCGGCAGTCATGTTTGGCGCCGCTCGCTCGCCAGCCAGCGAAATCCAGAAGTCCGAATCCCAGGAGAAAGAAATGTCTGGTCAAAACCATCCATATGAGCCCCTTACCTCGGAAAACGCCGCGGTTGTCCTGGTCGATCATCAGGTTGGCCTCATGACGGGCGTACGCGACATCTCTACGGGCGAGCTCAAACACAACGTCGTTGCGCTGGCCAAAGCCGCCAAGGCGCTCAAGCTCCCGATCGTCGTGACGACCACGGCGCGGGACAGCATGTGGGGGCCGACCTTCCCTGAGTTGGTCGAGGCCTTGCCGGGTGTCACGATCATCGATCGGTCGTCGGTCAACGCATTCGACGATGCTCACGTGGCCCGCGCAATCGAAGCCACTGGTCGCAAGAAGCTGATTATCGCTGGCATATCGCTCGAAGTATGCGCCGCGCTGCCGGCGATCACCGCCGTCGGTAAGGGACTGGACGCCTATGTGGCTGTCGATGCTTCCGGCACCTTCAGCGAAACGAAGCGCCAGGCCGGTCTTCTTCGCATGGCCAATGCTGGTGTCGTTCTGTCGGATTACGCCACCCTCATGGTTGAGATACTCAAGGACAACGCGCGGCCGGAAGCCGTCGAAGTCTACGGCGCGATGGACATGCCGTGGGCCACGCTCGTCGGTCAGATCGCTCAAGCCTACGGCAAATGATAGCCACGCCGCCGCTTCGGCTGCCGGCATTGAGCGAGACCTTCGCTTGACCACCGATATGCTGGAGCTGTTCGCCCGCTTCAGGCTGAGGATCACGCTGCTTCTCGCCCAGAGGAACAGCCGACCGCCCAAGCCAAGGGTTTGGCTGCGGGGCTTTCCGGGCGGTGGCAGTCCGGCGCCACGGCGCTGGAATGAGAAGGAGACGCCTGGGTTCCGGATCGACGATGCGAATCACCGCCGGCACGCGTGGCAGTTCCTGCGCTACAGGATTTTTGCCAGGAAACTTTTCGTCCGGTTTCTCTGCGGGTTTGAGAAAAGCTCGCTGGGCGGTCCTTCCTCGAGGATGAGGCCATCATCCATGAAGACCACCCGATGGCCCACTTCGCGCGCGAAACCCATTTCATGGGTAACCACGACCATCGTCATTCCCTCGACGGCAAGCGCCTTCATGACCTGGAGCACCTCACCGACCATTTCTGGATCCAGCGCGGAGGTCGGCTCGTCGAAGAGCATGACGTTCGGACCCATCGCGAGTGCACGGGCGATCGCCACGCGCTGCTGCTGGCCGCCGGAAAGCTCGTCCGGGTAGTTCGCCTCCTTCCCCACGAGACCGACCTTGGCCAGAAGCTCGCGCGCGATCCTGTTGGCCTCCGCCGCCGGAATCTTCTTCACCTTGCGCGGCCCGATCGTGATGTTCTCCAGGATGGTCAGGTGCTTGAAGAGGTTGAACTGCTGGAAGACCATGCCGACATGCTGGCGCAGCTTGTGGATGTTGGTCTTGGGATCGGTCAGCGTCATTCCGGCTATTTCGATTTCGCCGCTTGTTGCCGTCTCCAGCCCGTTCAGGCAGCGCAGGAATGTGCTCTTGCCGCTTCCCGAAGGACCGATGACGACGACGACTTCCTTTTCCTCCACATGGGTGCTTATCCCTTTGAGGATTTCATTGTCGCCGAAGGACTTGTGCAGGTCTCTAACGTTTATCAACTTGAAGCCTCCTCTCCAGATAGGACGAGAACTTCGACAGCGAGAATATAAGGATAAAATAGAGCACCGCGATGAGGCCCCAGATCGCAAAGGACGCAAAAGTCTCCGCGATCACGATCTCGCCCTTGTAGACCAGTTCGGCGATGCCGACCGGAGCCAGGAGCGAAGTGTCCTTGATCGTCTGGGCGGCCTGGTTGACCAGCGGTGGGATCATCCGCTTGAACGCCTGCGGCAGGACGATATAGCGCATCGTCTGGAAGCCGTTCATGCCGATGCTCTGTGCTGCCTCCTTCTGGCCCCGGTCGACGCCGAGGATGCCCGCGCGGATGATCTCGGTGACGTAGGCGCCTTCGTTCAGGCTGAGTGTCAGCGCGGCCGCGAGGATCGGATACCACAACTGCCCGAACCATTCGTTGACCGGCAGGATGGCGGGCAGCCCCAGAACGATGAAAAAAAGCTGCACCAGAAGCGGAGTCGATCGGAAAATCTCGACATAGGCGGTGGCGATCCACCGCAGCGGCGCAAACTTTGAAAGGCGCATCAGCGCCGCGATCAAGCCGATGACCACCATCAGGATGATGGCCACGATCGAATACTGGATCGTCAAGCGCAGACCAACCAGGATTACAGGTAGGTTTTGCCAGATGACTTCCATGGACCGTCCCCCGAATTATCCTTCTCTCGCATCAATCGACGAGAAAGCACGCGGAGCCAATCTCGTGCCGCGCACTTTCCGGGCCCGATCCGGCACAGCCGTCGGTTCTCGATCGGGTGCCGGACTAATCCTCAGTCCTTGACCGCGACGGAGGCCGGCTTCTCCACGCCTTCGACCGCACCGCTCAAATCGCCGCCGAAATATTTGTCGAAGAGCTTCTTGTATTCTCCGTTCTCCTTGATCTTGGCCAGGCCGTCATTGAGCTTGGCGACGAGCTCGGGCCTTTTCTTGCTGACGGCGACGCCATAATATTCGCCCGTCAGAAGCGGACCCACAGTCTTCACGTTGGGGTGCTTGGTCTTGAAGTCGATGTTGACCGGATTGTCGAAGATGACCGCGTCGGCCCCGCCGGTCTCGAGTGCCTGATAGGCAGCGTCGATGCTCTGGAACTGCTTGATATAGTCGGACGAGAAATTGTGGTCGGTGAGATAGTCGACCGAGGAGGTGGCCTTCTTGGTGGCAACCACATGGCCCTTCAGATCGTCGAAACCTTTGATGTCGGAGTCCTTCTTGACCAGGATCGAAAGTCCGGACTTGTAGTAGGCGTCGCTGAAATCGACATTCTGCATGCGGCTGGACTTGATCGTGATCCCGGCGACGGCCGCGTCGATCGAGCCGGCCTGCAGGCTGGGGATGATCCCGTTGAACGGCAGCGTCTTCAGGGTGAGCGTCATGTTCTCGGCCTTGGCGATGGCCTTGATCATGTCGATGTCGAAGCCGGTGACCTCACCGTTCGTCTCGGTCTCGAAAGGTGGGAAGGTGGTGTCCGCGCCGACGACGATGTTAGTCGCGTCCTCTGCCGCAATTGCCGCGGACGGCGTACCGAACGTAAGCATGAGGCCGGAGGCAAGCGACGCGGCAAGCGCTATGAGCGATTTGTTCTTCACGGCTATCTCCTTTCAGCGGGCGTTGATCAGCTTTGAAACGCGCCGACAATCGAGAGTGGTATGTCGTTCAATCCACCCCTAGCCCGTGTGGGAATCTGGACCTGCAGGTATCCAGCGTCAAGTTTTGGCGTGAGAACGAACGGCATCAGTGGTGATGACGGTCTAGTCGTTGAATGCGCCTTGCGGACTGCTGTTTTCCGCATGGCTCAATTCCATGGTATATGGCCGCCATGAATTCGTTATCAGATGCATTTCCCGTCTATAATCCGCCGCTGGAGCCCTACGTCACGATCCTCCATCGCGACGCAGACCTTCTCGTGCTCGATAAGCCGAGCGGTCTTCTTTCCGTGCCCGGACGCCACCCTGCGCTCGCGGACAGCCTGGCGACGCGCGTTCAGGAAAAGTTTCCCCAAGCCCTGATCATTCATCGACTGGACAAGGACACGTCCGGCTTGGTGCTGATGTCGCTCAACCGCAAGGCTCATGCCGCTGTCGCGGCGCAGTTCGAGGCGCGCACCACCCAAAAGTCCTATGTGGCCGAGGTCTGGGGCCGCATCGAGGATGAGGAGGGGCTGGTCGACCTGCCTTTGGCTATCGACCCAAACAACAAACCCCGACATCGCGTCGACCACGAGCACGGCAAGCCCGCGCAGACGCGCTGGCGCGTTCTCGGATACGGCGAGAACACCACGCGCCTGCGCCTTTTCCCGTTGACCGGACGCACACATCAGCTACGCGTGCACATGAAGGCGTTGGGTCACGTAATCCTGGGCGACGAGTTCTATGCGGACGGCGCGGCCCTGACGGGCGCAGACCGCCTGCTTCTACACGCCGAAGAACTTAGCTTTCGTCATCCCCGCGGCGCGGTCGTCACCTTCAGCGCCCCCGTTCCCTTCTGAGAGCGACGATGACGCAGAACGTCGACACAACATCCCTGATCGTCGATTTCGTCGGCGGCGCGATCGGTCACCGTTTTCGCTCTGGCGAGGGGCGTGGGCAGGCTCTGGCGAAAGCCGCAGGGTTTTCGCCAGGCGTCATGCCGGAGATTGTGGACGCTACCGCCGGCCTCGGACGTGACGCGTTTTTCTTGGCATCGCTTGGCGCGCACGTCACCCTCGTCGAGCGCTCGATGACGATGCATGAACTCCTTGCCGAAGGGCTCGAACGCGCCCGGGCGCAGGGGGGGCGGTATGCCGAAACGGTTGCGCGGATGACGCTGATCCATGGCGACTCATGCGCCCTGCTGCCTCAATTGAACCCGCAGGTGGTATTGGTCGATCCGATGCACCCGCCACGTAACAACACGGCGCTGGTGAAGAAGGAGATGCGGCTGATCCGCGAAATCGTCGGCACCGATCCCGACGCGACGCAACTCATGCAGGTCGCCTTGGAGACCGCGCGCAACCGAGTGGTGCTCAAGTGGCCCCTGCGTGCGGAGCCGATGCCAGGGCTCCCCAAACCGTCCCATCAGATCTTGGGAAAGAGCACTCGTTACGACGTCTTCGTGAAAGCCAAGATCGTGAAAACAACCTGATCGGGTGAGAAAGCCAGCACTGCGATGCGCAATCGCCACGACCAGATCTCGCCCAGCTTGTCCGCTGAAAGAACAAGCAGGTGCCTCGGAGCTTATCTCAGTCCCTCGCAGCCCCCCTCAGCTAGTCGTTTCCGAGTCGTCCTAGGAACTCGGTGAGCATCGCGGATACCTCCGACGGCCGCTCCTGCGGCAGCCAGTGCCCCGCGCCGGGCAGGATGTGCGATCCGCGCAGGTCCGGAACAAGGCTGGGCATGGCCGCGATGATCTGGTCCATACCGGGAATGGTCAGCCCTGTGTCGCGCTCGCCGATCATGAACAGCGCCGGAATGGCGATCTTCGCCCCGGCCATGGCCTGTTGAAGTTCCCAATTGCGATCCAAGTTGCGGTAATAGTTCAGGCCGCCCTTGAAGCCCGACGTCCGGAAGGCCTCCACGACGCGATCGAAGTCCGCGGCGGGGAGCCACTCGGGAAGCGCCGCCGGATCGGGTAGGCTTACAAGCAATCCTGTGCTGCGGTTAACCATGCCGAAAGGATTGGGCGTTCCGTCTCCGGGCTTTCGCGATCCCGCCTCTCCGCTGGCGGCGAAGAGCAGCTTCCGGAGCGTGCGGCGCGGGTCGGCCTCGAACTCGGCCTCCGCGACGCCGGGTTCCTGGAAGTACAAGGTGTAGAACAGCGCCTCGTCGTTCTGGGGAAAGATTTGCGTCGGAGGTACCGGAGGCTGGCCCATCATCGGCACGCTTAGAGCCGCGACAGCCCGAAATCGGTCGGGGCGCAGAAGCGCCGCCTGCCAGGCGATCGTGGCACCCCAGTCATGCCCGACAATGACGGCCCTTTCCTCACCCAGGGCGTCCAGGAGCGCGACCATGTCGCCCACGCAGTGGTAGACAGTATATTGGTCGACATGTGCCGGGATATCCGTCTTCCCGTATCCTCTCATGTCCGGCGCCACGGCGCGGTAGCCCGCCTCCGCGAGAGCGGCGATCTGGTGTCGCCATGCATGTTTCGTCTCAGGGAAGCCATGGCAGAGCAACACGAGAGGACCAGACCCCTCGTCGAGAACGCTCATGTCGATCGTGCGCGTCTGGATGTTCTTTTCGTTCATGACGGTCTCCTGAGGGACTGCCCCGACCTGCGGGGCGGTAAGGGCCAACGCCGCCGAAGCGAATAGAAATTGGCGGCGATGCATGGATGTTCCTTTCAATCTGTAACATTTTAGGTTACAGAAAAAACGAAAGTCAAGATAGCGTAACTTGAATTGTTGCGGAAAGGCCTGCAGATGAAAAGCGACGGTCGGCTTGCCCGGATGCTGCATGTGCTCGTCCACATGGCCTTGCTCGGTGGCAAGGAAACATCAGAGCGGATCGCGCAGATGCTCAACACCAATCCGGTAGTCGTACGCCGGACGCTAGGCGCGTTGCGTGACAACGGGATCGTCGAATCCGAAGGCGGCCGCGGTGGCGGTTGGAAGATGTCCAAGACCTTGGACGACATCACCGTCCTGGATGTCCAGCGCGCCCTTCACAAGGGGACGATCCTGTCGGCGGGGGTTTCGCACGACCATCCCTCCTGCCCTGTCGAGCGGGCATCGAATGCGGTTCTCGAATCCGCCCATGCCGCCGCCGAAGCCAAGCTGCGCGAAATCTACGCCACCACGACGCTCGCGGAGATCGCCCGTATCGCAGTCGCCTCCGGAGGCGAGCAGGCGGCCAACTAGGAAAGACAGCGTCCGTGGTGAGACGAATTCACCACATCGGCTATTGGCGGTACACCGCCCCATAGCTCGGGGGCCGAAATCTGCCGATCTGTTTTCGAATCACATTTGGCAAACGATCCAAGTCGGCCGTAACAACGAAGTGCAGCCTTAGGATCGGGTCCGCTCTGGCGGTCAGGACTGCTTGAAGGATCATTGTCACCGTGCGACCTTCAGGCACCAAAAGGGAATCGGCGGCAGGGGCAATTCAGTGCGAAACGTAATCTCCCAGCTGCTGAGGGCGTTGGGCCTTGCCGCGGTGATTGCCGCTTCGGGATGCGTCGTCGTCGACACCTCTCCGATAAACTTTGTCAGCAACGAGCCGGGCGCCCCGTCGCCGGCCTACATCCCCGATGCCACCGATGACGGCTCGACGGTGTTGGCACTGTCGTTTTCAGGAGGCGGTACACGGGCGGCCGCTTTCGCCTACGGCGCGCTTTCGGAGCTCGACACGCTGACCATCGACGAATTTCCCATCAAGCGCACATTGGTCGACAATGTCCGAACCGTCGCCGGAACGTCTGGCGGCGCCGTCCTGGCCGCCTATCTCGGTTACAGGGGGAAAGATGACTACCGGGATTTCCGCGAACGGTTCCTGTATCAAAACGCCGAAGCCAGCATGGCCACCAGCGTCTTGCCCGGCACTCTGGTCAAGGTGGCACTCCGTGGCGGGGCCAATGATCGAAACAGCTTCGCCCGGTGGCTGGATGAAAACCTTTTCGATCGGGCAACCTACTCGGCATTTGGCAAGCCAGGCAGGCCGCTCGTCTGGGTAACCGCCTCGGACATATACAACAACACGCCGTTTCTCTTTACCGAAGACACGTTCGCCGCCCTGTGCAGCGACATCAGCCAGCTCAAGATAGCCGAGGCCGTTGGGGCGTCCGCCGCGATTCCAGTGGTCTTCGCGCCGATAATCCTCCAGGCGCCCAAGAACAATTGCGATTACCACCGCCCTCACTGGCTGGAGCGGGCTTTGAATACGGACAACCCATCGATCCGGCTACAGGCCTATGCCCGATCGTTGGACTCCTACCAAGCTGATCAAAATCTCAACTTCGTCCGGCTGCTCGACGGTGCACTGACAGACAACCTTGGCATTACCGGCCTCACGCTCGAACTGGCAAAAGCGGATAGGCCGTATGCGCCGCTGTCGCCGCAACAAGCTGTGAGGCTTCGCAATTTCGTCTTCATCGTTACCGACGCAGGCAGGTCTATCCCGTACAAGTGGGGTGAGACGCAGCAAGCACCTCATCTGGGAAATATCGCTCGGGCCGTATCGGACACCACGATTGCTTCGGCAAATAGGAGCGGGTTCGACGCGGTCGACCTTGCCCTGAACCAATGGCAGGAAGCACTGATCCACTACCGGTGTGGCCTTCCGCGCGGACAGGTGCTGAAGCTCCGCGGAACCCTCGTCGGATGGGACTGCCGAGACGTGTCAGTCACTACCGAGTACCTTTCGTTCCGCGACGTTGATCCGGACTCTTTCGCCCGCCTCAACAAGGTGCCCACGCGGCTCAATCTGGCCCGCGACGAAGTCGATCTCGCCATCGAGGCCGGCAGGCAGGCGGTCCGCAACAATCCCAACATCGGGAAAATAGCGCAGGAAACCCGGAAGGGCGCACTAATATTCGACGCTATCGAAGCAAGGCAGGTCCCAGGGCAGTGATTTGGTCACGATGCCGCCAACAACCCCCACGCTCAACGGGGCCATCCGTGGTTAGGCATCCCGCCGCCCCCTCGTCATGCGTGCTCGGCGATCACCGCGAGGAAGGCGGGGCCGTAGCGGTCGAGCTTGGCTTCGCCGACACCAGGCACGTTCGCCATCTCGGCGCGCGACCCGGGACGCGCCGCCGCCAGCTCGATCAGGGTCTTGTCGTGGAAAATCACATAGGGCGGCACGTTCTGCTGGCGCGCTATGTCCGTGCGCTTCCGCCGCAGTGCCTGGAACAGGTCATGATCCGCATCGGTGACGGCGGACTGTGCGGCACTGCGCGCGACCTTGCCACGCTTGGCGCGCGGTGGCGCCGGCACGCGCAGCATCAGCGTCGGCTTATCGCGCAAGAAGTCGCGGCCGCCGGGCGCAATCGACAGGCCGCCATGGCCGGTAAGATCGACGTCGACGAGGCGTAGCGCGATCAGCTGGCGCAGGATTGCCCGCCAAGTGCGGTTGTCGTGCTCGGTGCCGATGCCAAAGGTGGAGATGCGGTCATGGCCCAACTGGGCGATGCGCTCGTTTTCCACGCCAAGCAGCACATCGACAATATAGGCTTGCCCGAAACGCTCACCGGTGCGGTAGATGCACGACAGAGCCTTTTGCGCCGCAATGGCGCCTTCGAACAATTTTGGCGGCTCCGCGCAGGTGTCACAATTGCCGCACGGCTCGCAATGGTCGCCAAAATAGGACAGCAGAACCTGTCGGCGGCAGCCCGCCGTCTCAGCCAATCCCAGCAGCGCATCGAGTTTCTGCCGCTCCATGCGCTTGCGCTGGTCGGGCGCCTCCGACTCTTCGATGAAACGGCTGCGCAGCGCGATATCCTCGTAGCCGTAGAGCATCAGCGTATCGGACGGCAGGCCGTCGCGCCCGGCGCGACCGGTCTCCTGATAATAGGCCTCGATGCTGCCTGGCAGGTCGATATGGGCGACGAAGCGCACGTCGGGCTTGTCGATGCCCATGCCGAAGGCGACGGTAGCGACCATGATGACCGCCTCGCCATGCTGGAAGCGCATCTGGTTGGCCTCGCGCGCCGCCTTGTCCATGCCGGCGTGATAGGCAAGCGCATCGTAGCCAAGGCCCTGGAGCCAGGCGGCGGTTTCCTCGGTTCTGCGTTTCGACAGGCAGTAGACGATACCGCTCTCGCCCTCGTACCGCTTGAGGAATTCCCTGAGCTGCGCGCGCGGATTGTCCTTTACCTCGATGGCGTAGCGAATGTTGGGCCGGTCGAACCCGGCGATGAAGGCGTCCGTGTCGGCAATAGTGAGATGCGACAGGATTTCCACGCGCGTCGGCTCGTCCGCCGTGGCCGTCAGCGCCATGCGCGGGGTGCCGGCAAAGCGCGCCACGACCGCGTCGAGCTGACGATAGGAAGGACGGAAATCATGCCCCCATTGCGACAGGCAGTGCGCCTCGTCGATGGCGATCAGCGACAGTTTCACTCCATCCAGCAGTTCCAGCACGTCCGGCCGCAGCAGCGTTTCGGGTGCGACATATAGGAGGTCGAGCGCGCCGGCGCGGATGTCACGCCACAGGGTGCGGCGCTCGTCGGGCGAAAGGTCGGAGTTGAGCGCGGCCGCCCGCACCCCTGCCTGCCGCAACGCCGTCACCTGATCGGCCATCAGCGCCAGCAGGGGCGAAACGACGAGACCCATGCCGGGGCGAACGATCGCGGGAATCTGGTAGCAGAGCGACTTGCCGCCGCCCGTCGGCATCAGCACGAAAGCGTTATTGCCGGCGATGACATGCTCGACGATGTGCGCCTGCGGTCCCCTGAACGCATCATAGCCGTAAACGGTCTTGAGGATTTCGAGGGCGGTGGCGGTCATCGGCGGCAGCACGGAGAATCATGGAAATGTCCTTCATAGCAGCTTCGCCGCGATAGCGATCATCGATGCGCCTTTTTGTCCGTCGCCTTGCAATTGGCGCACTGCGGCTTGCTCCGTCGAGTTAACAAGACGCCTCGAGGCCGGGAATAAATCCCTGCCGAAACCAGTCTCCTCATGGCGATCCCTTTGAAATCGCAGGAGACGGTGTGCTCGCATATGTTTTCCTCTTTTGATCGCATAGGAGCGAACCGATGCAATCCCGGCTGACGAAACGCGGAAGTGGACGTGAACTGGCCATTGTGTTGCATGGTCCTCATGGCCGCCCTGAAGAAATGCAGGGAGTTTCTGCGGCGATCGGGGAGCGATCCGAGGATATCGACATCCTTGCACCTGTTTTGCCTTATGGCGGCTTTTTCGGCCTGTTCAGGACTACTCCAGTCGAGCAGATCGTTCGCGATGTCGTCGAAGAAATCGACAAGGCGCTCGCCGATCGCGAGAGGCGGGGCGACGGCGGCGTTTACGAGCGTCTCATTTTGGTCGGCTACAGTTGCGGGGCTGTGATCGCCCGCAAGATCGCCATAGTCGTGCACGGCGAGACCGCCTCGGCCCCTTTCGTAGAGGACTTGAAATGGCTCGAACGGACATGGGCCGGAAGCATTGAGCGGATCATTCTGCTGGCAGGAATGAGCCGCGGATGGGCGCCTGAAATCGCCCGCGATTGGTTGCAGTCGGCATTCTGGACGCTCGGCTCCTGGTATTGCGCGATCGTCGCGATGCTCCGGCTGCCCATCCCGACCTTGTATGCCATGCGGCAAGGCCAGCCGTTCATTGTCCAAACACGCCTTGAATGGCTGGCCCTGATGAGATCGAGCCGGCTGGTGGAAAAGCGTGCGGCCCGCGCTCGCGAACTGCGCTGTCGAGGGGGCCGATTTTCCACCTGCGAGGCTGTGCCTCCGATTTTCGTGGTTCAGTTGCTCGGCGCTATTGATGATCTGGTTTCGCCGGATGATGCGGTCGATATCGTTGTCCACAAGGGCGACAACGCGTCCTTTGTGCTGATCGAGACGCCGGACACCACGCACCATGGCGCCATAAATATGCGCAAGCCGGACAAGGACCAGCGCGAAATGCTTGAGGCCGCGCTCGGCAGTGATTTGGCGCCGGACGCCAAATCCCTCGCGGATATCTGTCGAGAATTCGCTCTGGGGGATCAGGCGCGTTTCCTGTTGCTGGCGAAAGCCGCCGGCGACAGTCATGACTGTCTCGGAAAAATCGCCGTCGCCCGCGCCCATATGGCCGATACGCTACCCGCTACGCCTGACGACATGGTCACCGACGTCGTTTTCGTGGTCCATGGCATCCGCGACAAGGGATTTTGGACCCACAAGATCGCCCGCGCCGTCAAACTGGAAGCCGAGCGCGAGCAGCGCGTGTTTCGCTCCTTCACGGGAACCTACGGCTATTTCGCGATATTTCCTTTCTTGGCGCCGTGGGTCCGCCATTGGAAGACGGGTTGGCTCATGGATCATTACGTGTTGATGCGCGCCCTCTATCCTGAAGCCAAGTTCTCCTATGTCGGACATTCGAACGGCACATATCTCCTTGGGCACGCCCTGCTGCACTATCCGGCGGCGAAATTCCATCGTGTCGTTTTTGCCGGCAGCGTCGTGCGTTGCGACTTTCCCTGGAATGCGCTCTTGCCCGACAAGTCAGCAAGCATGCCTGGGCAGGTCGACAAGGTTCTCAATTATGTCGCCACCCAGGATTGGGTCGTCGCCATTTTTGCCAAGGCGTTTCAGGCATTCCCGGCAATGTTCGACATCGGAAGCGCCGGATACGACGGTTTCGACGAATATCGGCGGGAGACGCGCCATCCGAACCTGCACGAAGCCAAATTCGTCGTCGGAACACATGAAGCCGGCATTCGCGAAACCCATTGGAACGACATTGCGCGATTCATCGTGAAGGGCGAACCGCCGACCAGCGACGCGCCTCGCGAGGCGCCGCCCGAATGGAAAGCCGTTCAGCCCAGGCTGCTGCGTTTGGCGAGTTCTGGAGCACCGGCGCTTTTGGTCGTTTGGGCGTTGCTGGGCGCTCTTTTCATATGGTCGCTCGCCACGATCGCATGGGCGGCTTGGCTCCCGGTGCTTTATTGTGCGGCCGTTTATCTCCTCATCACGCGATTCTGAAGAGCTGAAGCAACCAGGCGGACAAAAACGCGGAGGTCGGGTGCCTCGGCTGTTTTCAGAGGACGAACGACAGCATCGATCAGGCGAGCAACGACACCTTTCCGTTCGCGATGTCGTAGCGGGCAGCCACGACCTTCAGCTTCCCGTCCTTGACCGCTTCGGCAATGATCGGCGAGGCTTGACTGAGCAGCGCCGCCTGGATTTTGGCGTCGGCGTCGATGACGGCATTCAGGTCGGGACCGGCGGCGTCGACAGCCGGACGGATGGGTGCGTAAATGGCACTGATTTGGCCAGGCACGGCCTTGCCTTCGATGGCCGCCTTGACCGCACCGCAACTGCCATGCCCCAGCACCATGAGGACTTTCGTCCCCAGAACGGTGACGCCGTATTCGAGGCTTGCCGTGACCTCGGGCGTAGTGATGTTTCCGGCAATCCGTACAATGAAGAGATGCCTGATGCTCTGGTCGAAGACGAACTCCACCGGCACCCGGGAATCGGCACAGGACAGCACTGCGGCGAAGGGCTCCTGCTTCTCGGCCGTCTTGGCCTTGAGGATCGACAAATCCTCATTGGGGGACTGGAGCTGGCCGTCGAGATAGCGCTGGTTGCCGTCCATCATCGCCTTGAACGCCTCGTCGGGCGTCAAGGTGCCTGGGCCAGGGTCGGCCGGGTGGACGCGACAGTGGCGCCAGCCAAGACCGCTGCCGTGCCAGCCACTGCGCTGCACAGGAAGCCGCGCCGCGACAGATCGGTAGCCTTATCGCCACCCGTGGGCGTCGTTGAGCACCCCTCGCAACCGCAAACTGTACCGAAATGTTTGGTGGAAATGCCTTTGGTTTCCATGTCTCGCCTCCTCGCTCTGGACACTAACTAGGACAAACCACAAAGCCTTCGAGCCGCATGGGCCGAAACGCAAAAAACCCGCCGCCTCGAAAGAGACGGCGGGCCAGTGCTTGTCGGAAAAATGATCTGAACCGCAAGAGGCGGCCGACCTTACCCGACGCGCCTAATATCCAGCAGGATATCCAGGATACCAGGGGCCGTAATAGGAATTGCGGTAAGGATACCGATACTGGCCGAACCCAAAGAAGGTGTCGCCGCCACCAGCGTCAACGCCTCGGCCCCCGCCGCTACCACTCACTCCGCTGCCGCCCATACCGCCACTGCCGTGTCCTCCGCCGGTGCCACCGCCGTGTCCGCCGCCACCGCCCCCACCGCCGCCGCGGACGAGGTGCACACCGCCAGGATCATCGTTCTGCTTGTGGATGAGGACGGCTGGCTGCAGGCCACCTTGGTCGCAGCGCATGGCGGTGCTGCAGCTCAGGCGGTGTATGCCGCTGTCCGCCGGCTGTGCCGGATGAGTGCGAAAAGCCGCGCCTACTGCGTTGACCGTCGGGATGATGTCAGGAATGGAGCTCGGAATAGGCGCGGCAAACGCACCGCCGTAGAGCGCCCCAATGCCCAGCAATCCCGAACATGCGAGTGTTGAAAGATAACGTTTCATTGTCGTCTCCAAGGGTTGCTGTCCGTAGAGCCCAGTGTCTTCGATGATCGCAGGGGGATTGACCTCGATGCGATGATCATTGGCATTGGGCCTCTATCGGACCTACCGAGTAGACTCGCCGCGAACGAAAAAATTCCCTGGGACTTCACGTTCCCAAAGGACTTCATGAAAGCGCCGCTCATCCGAAGTCGCAGGCACGCGCCTGCGCAGCCCAAGCCGCAGGCTAAATCACACGACTATCGTGCTTCAAAGCAGGCTGAGTGTTGTCGCAATTGCTGCCAGTAATGCGACCACGATCCAGGGCGGTGCCTTCCAGACGGTGAGCAGCAGGAATCCGGCAAGAGCGAGCGCGAAGTCGCGTGGTAGGAGGATTGCACTGGTCCAAACTGGAGAATAGAGCGCGGCTCCGAGGATGCCGACAACCGCCGCGTTGGCCCCACGCATGGCTGCTTGCGCAGTCGGCCGTCTGCGGAAGGCATCCCAGAATGGCAATGCGCCGATCAGCAGCAGAAAGCCCGGAAGGAAGATCGAGACAAGCGCGACAGCGGCGCCGGCTATGCCGTTCGGCTGCGACTTCATCACTGCCCCAAGGTAGGCAGCGAAGGTGAAGAGCGGACCAGGAACAGCTTGTGCGGCTCCATACCCAGCCAGGAATGCGTCGTTGCTCACCCAGCCCGGCGGAACGACCTCGGCCTGCAACAGGGGCAAGACGACGTGACCACCGCCAAACACCAGCGATCCTGCCCGATAGAACGCATCGGCAAGCGCGGCCACAGGCGACTTCTCGGCAAGCAAAGGCAAGAGCAAGAGCAGAGCCAAGAACAGTGCCAGGGACGCCATGCCGACCATTTTGGGCACGCGGAAATGGAGGTGTCCGGTTGCCGTTTGCACCCCCTCGCGGCACAGCCACAGCCCAGCTAATCCTCCCGTTGCGATTGCCGCGATCTGGCCGATCGATCCCGCAGCAAAAATCACGATCAGCACGGCCGCAAGCGCAATTCCCGCGCGTTCGCGGTCTGGCGTAAGACTGCGCGCCATGCCCCAAACCGCCTGAGCAACAACTGCCACCGCGACCACTTTGAGACCGTGCAGCAGTCCGGCTCCAACGGCCCCCGAGAAGGCGGTCGCGCCAAATGCGAAGATGACAAGAAGGATAGCCGATGGCAGCGTGAAGGCCGACCAGGCCGCAAGCGCACCCAGAGCACCGCCGCGATACAATCCGAGCGCAAACCCGACCTGGCTGCTCGCGGGACCAGGAAGGAACTGACAGAGGGCGACGAGATCCGCGTATCCCTCCTCATCGATCCACTTACGCCGGATGACCAGCTCGTCGCGAAAATAGCCAAGATGAGCTATCGGTCCGCCAAAAGACGTCACCCCGAGCTTAAGGAACGCTCGAAACACCTCTGATGCCGTGCCGCGCTGCTTGGAACTCTCAGCAATCACCATCACCAGATACAACCTCGCGAACTGCCTCAGCACGCCGCCATTGACCCAATCGCAGGGCGCTGCTTCCAATCCGCCCATTGAATCGACGCTGACGCCCGAGTGTAGTGTTGTAAATGGCTGATCCATATGACAGCTCGCAGCCTTGGGCGAGACGACGAGTTTCGCCAGCCCTCCGATCTCGCCGCCGTATCCTGGCTCCGCCGCCGCGCCCGTTTCACCCGTACACGAACGGATTTATGAGTGGACTTGCCGGCGCCGAACCGCCGGTAGTCCGGATCATGTCAATGAGCGCGCGCAGGGCCGCAGGAATTTGCCGATGGCCGGGATAGTAAAGGAAGAACCCTTCGAAGGCAGGCGACCAGTCCTCCAATACGCGCACCATTTGCCCCGAGCGCAGGAATGGCGCGGCCATGGCTTCGAGTGTGATCGCGATCCCCACGCCGTCGATCGCCGCGCGAAGGGCCAAGGCGGGATCGTTGACCGTCAGATGCCCCGCTACTTTGATGTGCTGGGATTTGCCCTCATGCTCGAAAGGCCATTCGAGCACGCTTCCGTCGGACGGAATACGGAATTGAATACAGCTGTGCCGGGCGAGATCGTCAGGCGTCTGCGGTGGTGCCCGACGCGCAAAATACTTTGGTGCACCCACCACAGCCACCCGCATCGGCTCCATTACCCGGACGGCGATCATGTCGAGCGCGGCCATGTCTTGTGGGCCGATGCCCGCGTCGAAGCCCTTCGCCACGATATCGATCGGCCCCTCTTGAACGCTGATGTCGAGATAAACGTCCGGGTACATGGATAGATAGCGTTCCCAAACCGGCGCCATTACCGACATCGCCGCCATTGGATGGCTGGCACAGATCCTGAGAGTCCCGAACGGCCGCTGCCGTTCTAACTTCAGATCCTCGAGCGCCTCGGAGATCTGATCGATCGCTGGCCGCAGCCGTCCTAACAGACGCAGCCCGGCATCCGTAAGCGATACGCTGCGGGTGGTTCGGTTCAGCAGGCGCACCCCGAGGCGCTCCTCCATCTGCCGCATCGTATGGCTGAGCGCCGAGGGCGTGACGCCAAGTCGAGCCGCCGCCGCCCGGAAGTTGAGGTTGTCGGCGACAGCGATAAAGGCTGTCAAATCGGCCAGTTCGGCTCGGTGCATTCCTGAACTCTCCTCAACAGGGAATGCAAAGGGGACGGGATTATCCTTTGCGACCGGTGTCATTATCTATCTGCCAGACACAGCGAGCCTGAACAGGAGTTCGCAATGCTGGCAGACGATGAAGACAATGCAAAGGTAGGCGCACCGTTGCAGTCGGCGATGGCCGAGGCGACAACACTGGAGCGGGACGCCACCGAGATTCACTCTTTAGAGCCCGTTCCCCCTCGCGGGCCGATGCCGCAGGCGCGTACCGATGAAGAACGCCGCATCGTGGAATGGCCGCCGGTCGACGAGGATCGGCCTCTGGAGCAGGGTCGGGTCCACCCCAATAAGCCTCCAAAGGGGCTCATGCGGCGTCACCCGTTCACTTCCACGATGGCGCTGCTTTCTTTCATCGTGGCGGCGGCGGGTGGCTATCTCTACTGGGACTATGCCCGCCATTTCGAGACCACCGATGATGCCTTTATCGCGGCGCGGCAATTCTCCGTCGCCCCCAAGGTGTCGGGCTTCATCACCGCCGTGCCTGTGACCGACAATCAGCATGTGGAAGCCGGGGACGTAATCGCGCGTATCGACGCGCGCGATTACCAGGCCGCGCTTGAACAGACGGACGCCCAGGTGGGTGTCGCACAGGCCAATATCCAGAAAATCGATGCGCAGACCACAGTGCAGAAGGCGCAGGTCGCCGCCAACCAGGACCAGGTAGACCAGGCACAAGCGGCGTTGGTATTCGCGCAGCAGCAGGCAACCCGCTACCAGAAATTGGCGCAAACCGGCGCGGGCAGCGTCCAGAACGCCCAGCAGTATAGCTCGCAGTTGCATCAGCAGCAGGCAGCGCTTGCGAGCGCGCAAGCAAATCTCACCGTGGCGCAGCGACAGCTCACCTCACTGAGCGCGCAGCGCAAGAGCGCCGAGGCGAGCCTCGCGCAGGCCAAAGCCCAGCGCGATCAGGCGCAGCTCAACCTGTCCTACACTACAGTCACGGCGGCCCAGGCCGGCCGGGTCGTCAACCTTGGCGCGGCCGTCGGCCAATATGCCCAGTCTGGCACGGGCCTGGCCATGTTCGTGCCGGACAAGATCTGGATCACGGCAAATTTCAAGGAGACTCAGCTTGACGCCATGAGGCCGGAACAGCCGGTGTCGCTCGAGATCGACGCCTATCCAGAGCGCACAATCCACGGTCACATCGCCAGCGTGCAGCCTGGCTCCGGCACCGCCTTCTCGGTTCTGCCGGCCGAGAACGCTACCGGCAACTACGTCAAGATCGTCCAGCGCGTGCCGGTCAAGCTCGTGATGGACAACCCGCCGACTGACGTCGCACTCGGCCCCGGCATGTCGGTGGTGCCGACAGTGCGAGTAGACCCGACCCCGTCTCTGTACGAGCGGTTGAGGAATTGGTCATGAGTTCCCAAACAGCCCGAACGGGCGCCCCCGCTGCGCCTCATAACGCAGGCGTCAGCTCAGGTAGCAATCCCTGGCTTATCGCCGTGCTGGTGGCGCTCGCATCCTTCATGGAGGTGCTCGACACCACCATCGCCAACGTCGCCCTGCCCTACATTGCCGGCGGCGTAGGAGTGAGCGAGGACGAGGCCTCCTGGGTGGTGACCACCTATCTGGTCGCCAATGCCATCAGCCTGACGGCCAGCGGCTTTCTTGCCCGGCGACTCGGCCGCAAAGCCTTCTTCGTGGGCTGCCTGGCGCTGTTCACCATCAGCTCGGTGCTGAGCGGCCTGGCCTGGAATCTGCAGTCGCTGCTGCTCTTCCGCATCATGCAAGGGCTCGGCGGCGGTGGCATGGTGCCGGTCTCGCAGTCGATCCTGGCGGACGCCTTTCCCCCCGAGAAGCGCGGCCAGGGGTTTGCGCTGTTCGGAGTGGCCGTGGTTGTGGCGCCGGTTGTCGGACCGACGCTCGGGGGCTGGCTGAGCGACAACTGGTCCTGGCACTGGTGCTTCTTGATCAATGGCCCGGTCGGCCTGTTCGCGATGGCGATGATCGCGGCGATCCTGCGCGAACCTGCCACGGAGAAGCGCCGGCAGCTGCAGCAGAAGGGCAGGTTCGATCTTATCGGCTTCGTGTTGGCCGCGACCTTTCTCGGCGCTCTGGAACTCATGCTCGACCGCGGCCTCGAGGACGACTGGTTCTCCTCTTCCTTCATCATCATCGTCGCGACCATCTGCGCGGTGGCCTTCATGCTGATGATCCCGTGGGAGATCAGCCGCCCGAATCCGATGATCGACCTCAGGATGATTGCCACACGCCAGTTCGGCACCTCCCTTCTGGTGATGCTCGGGGCTGGCGCCATCATGTTCTCGACCACCCAGTTTCTGCCTCAGCTGGTGCAGCAGAACTTCGGTTATACTGCGACCTGGGCTGGCCTCGTGCTGTCGCCGGGCGGGGTCGTTACCATGGTGATGATGTTCATCGTTGGCCCCCTGTCGGGAAAGGTCCAGCCCAAATACCTGATCATGGCCGGGGCGTTGATCACCGCGCTTTCGATGTACGATCTGACAAACGTCTACGGCGACCTCGGTTTCTGGTTCTTCTCCCGCTCGCGGATACTGCTCGGGGTCGGTCTGCCGCTGATCTTCCTGCCGATTCTTGCCGCCGCCTATGATGGCATTCCACCCGACAAGACCGACCAGGCCTCAGCCTTGATCAACGTCGCGCGCAATACTGGCGGCTCGATCGGCGTTTCCCTCGCGTCCAACGTGCTGGCGCATCGCGAGCAGTTTCATCAGGGCCGCCTCGCCGAGCACACGATCCCGTCGAGCGTCCCATACAAGGATACGTTGCAGCAGGTGACAGACTATTTCGCCGCCCATGGCAGTTCGCTGGCCGAGGCGCATCAACAGGCCATCGCCTGGATCGGCCAGCAACTACAAGCCCAGGCCGCCTTCCTGGCCTACATGGATGTCTTCTGGGTCCTGACGCTGATCTCGCTGGCGGCGGTGCCGCTCGCATTGAGCCTGCGCAAGGTCAAGCTCGGAGGCGCCGCACCGATGGCCCATTGAGCGGGATGCATCGGTGCTTTGATTGGAAGGAGAGCATGCCATGGATGTTCGATTTCCGCCGCCGTCGCGGATAGCAGCCATACCGCTTCCGCCTTTGTGGACATTCCGCTTCTGCCGAAGCCAGCTGTCAAATTGTTGCAGCTTTATCGTCGGCTGTGGGCTATCCGGTCACTGACAGTGTTCAGCAGGGAGTTCCGACCAATTGAGCGTAGCATTTGCCAAGGAGGAAAGCGCCGAGGCAGCGTCGGAAACCATCCTCCCGGCTCGCCCTATTTCCGATCGAATCAACCTCGTCACGGAGGCGGGTCTCAGGATGCTGCAAGATGAATTGGCCCGCGCCCGGCAGGCTCTCGAGGCCGCCAACGTGCTGGAAGATGTCAACGAACGGCGGCGACAGTCGGCGGTTCCGCTTCGTGATGTGCGCTATTATGCCGAGCGGGTTCGTACGGCTCAGCTTATGCCGGTGTCCACGTCCAATGAAGTGATCGCCTTCGGTCACACCGTTACATTCGCGCGTGACGATGGCCGCACCCAGACCTTCCGCATTGTCGGTGAGGATGAGGCCAACCCGTCTCAAGCTTCCATATCGCATGGTTCACCGGTTGCCATCGCGCTGATTGGCAAAAGAGTTGGTGACGTCGTCCAGCTAGCGCAGCGCGAACTGGAGATCCTGTCCATTTCTTAGCTGGACGTCGGGGTACGACGCACGACCGAATTGCAGGCATGTTCTATGCCTCCGTCACGGCCAACCGCCACCGCATATTTGGTATACTGTTAGGTGAGGCGCAGCGGGTTACACCCATCGCCGCAACTGGAGGTTGACAGCTACCGCGAGCCCTTCATTCTGCGCCTAGTAGCGGTGGCTCAGGGCGAATAGTGACCGATCGCAGTGGGGCCGAAAGCTGCCGAACGTGAGGCGCATGCCGTTGTCCTTCATGGAAAAGAGTGCCGGGATACACTGTCACGGCAAGAAGCACGTTGACAGTTGCCGGAGTGTAAACAGGACGGTGCAAAGATCGGACTGGAGGCCCGCTTCTGACCCACCTGATTGGTTCGCTGTTTCGAGTGAAACTTGGAGCGACTTCGCATTAGACTGCAACCTGTAGCAAATGTCGGTATCGGTCGTTGCCCTCGCAACCGAGCCCTACGCCACCGCACGCTACGTTAGCCGGACCTTACCGGTATCGGGAAAGACCGGCCAAGATGACGGCGGCTATGCCGGCCTCAATGGGCGTGGCTTGAGATGGCTGAGCAGCGCATCGATGAAAACCCGTGTCTTGCGCGGCATAAGCTGCCTGCTTGGAAAGACGGCGCGCACCATCGCCGGAGGTAGGCGCCATTCAGGCAGGACGCGAACCAGTTCGCCGCTGGCGAGATAAGGCCGGGCGAACAGATCCGGCATGGCCGTTATGCCTGCGCCCGAACGCGCCAGGCGGAAGAGAAGTTCATAAGAATTCGCTGTAACCCGCCGCCCTGACATATCGACCGGAACCGAAAGAGCGTCTCTGCTGAGAAGCCAGGTCACCGGAATGCCATCGGCGAGCAGCACGAGGACGTCATGCCGTCCCAGCGCCTCCGGTGTATCGGGCTCGCCGGCGCGTTCCGTGTAGAGCGGCGACGCGTAGAGACTGATACCCAGGTCGACCAGATGCCGGGTGGTCAACTGAAGGTCCTGCGTTTCTCTGCCAATCCGTATGGCTAGGTCGAAGCCATCGGCGATCACGTCGACATAACGTGGCGAGAGGTCGAGCTCTAGCTGGATTTCACTGTACGCCTTGCTGAAATCCGCCAGCATAGGAGCGAGCGAGATCGCAGCAAGGTCGCCAGGCACGGATACGCGCAACCGCCCGGACGGCGTCACCTGGCGGTGCTCGGCGACCGCCATGACTGCATCGACCTCGTGGATAATTTGTTCGGCCGGGATGAGGATGCGTTGGCCCATCTCGGTCAGGACGTTGCGACGCGTGGTGCGCTGGAGCAGGCGCTCACCAAGCTGACTTTCAAGAACGGACACGCGTCGGGATACCGTCGACTTCGGCAGGCCAAGCCGTTCAGCCGCGGCGCTGAAGCTGCCTGTCTCGGCCACACGCGCGAAAATCATCAGGTCGAAAGGGTCGGGTGCGGTCGGCATTGCTGGACCTAAATTGTTTCAAACATGAAACAATCAAACCCATTCCCGACAATAGCGCAACAACGAGATTGCCGATTAGCTGACGCTATGAACTTCAATACTCATCGGGTGTGTACGCAGTGACAGTTTCAGCCAGGAACCTCATCGACAAGGCTGTCGTCTGGGAAAGTGCGGTAGGCTGGACTCCCGAATGTCTCGATGAGGGGCCGGATATGCTTGTCCGGTACCGCAACGCGGGTTTCTCTTTCCTTTCGCTGACCATCGGCGCCGATTGGGACCGACCGGAACCCACCCTTCGCCACCTCGCCCAGCAGAGGCGATGGTTCGAGCAGCGCGCCCACGACTACCAGCTCATCGAAACCGTGGCCGACATTCGCGCAGCCAAGCAGTCGGGCAAGACGGCGATCGGGTTCCACCTGCAGGGCGCCGGCCCGGCCGCCTATGAGCCGGCCATGATCGATAGCTGGTACCGGCTCGGCATCCGCTGGATGATTTTGGCCTACAATACCCGCAATCCACTTGGGGACGGCTGCCACGAGCCCTCGGACGCAGGTCTGTCGATGCTGGGACGGGCCTTCGTCGCCGAGGCGAACCGCGTCGGCATGATGCTCGACGCCAGCCACGCCGGCATCAACACGTCGCTCGACATTATCGAATTGTCGGAAAAGCCGGTGGTGTTTTCACATTCGAGCGTTCGTGCGCTGAAGAACCATGAGCGCAACATCGACGACGTCCAGATCAAGGCTCTTGCCCAGCGCGGTGGCGTGGTCGGCATCAACTCGATTGGCGCCTTCCTGACCGACGACAACCGCTCAGACGTTCCGGCCCTGATGCGTCACATCGATCATGTCGCCCAGCTCGTCGGACCCGAACATGTCGGCCTAGGCCTCGACACCGTCTTCTACCAGCCATTCATGACCAAGCTCTACGACTCTGGTCCGATGATGGCGTTGCGGGGGTATCCCCGCCCGCCCTGGGCCGACGTCAAACCGGAGGTCTTGCCCGAGTTGGTCGAAGCCCTGGAACGCCACGGCTATTCGGAAGCCGCCATCCTCGGCGTGCTGGGCGAGAATTTCCTGCGGGTCGCTGAACAGAACTGGCGCCCCTCTACCGTGTAAATCCAACTCAAGGAGCGTGTCGTGAAATTGATGAAGTGGCTGCTCGCTGCAGCCTTGCTCACCGCCGCAAATGGCGCAGCCTTGGCTGATCCGAAACTGGTCGAAATCGCCAGCTTCGGCGAGCACCCCGCGCTCAATCAGGTGGCCGAAGGCTTCAAGGCCCGGATGGCCGAGCTGGGCTATGTCGAAGGCAAGGACGTCACCTACGGCTTCCAGCACGCCAATTTCGACCGCAGCCTTGTTCCGCAGATCCTGCAGCAGGTTGAGGCGAAGCACCCGGCGCTGATCCTCGCCATCACAACCGGGCTCAACCAGGCGGCGGTGCGCGGCATCACCGACAAGTCGATCCCAGTCGTATTTGGCGCGGTGGTGGATCCGGTCGTGGCAGGCATCGTGCCGGATTGGCAACACGGTTCGGCATGGAGTTCGGGCGCCTCCATGCTACCCGATTTCGACGCCTCCTTCGACTATCTCAAGAAGGTGTTGCCGGGCGTGAAGAAAGTCGGAACCCTGTTCAATCCGGGCGAGGACAACGACACCTCCAATATGGAGCTGATCCACAAGGCGGCCGCCAAGGCCGGTATCGAGGTCGTCGGCGTGCCGGTCGACAATCCCAACGATCTGCCCCAGCGTGTCCAGACCTTCGCCGGGCAGGTGGACGCTATCTTCCTCATACAGTCCAACGTCGTGCAGACGTCAGTGCCGGTTGTTGCGCAGGTTGCACAGCGGATCAAGCTGCCGCTGTTCAACTCGGTCTATGCCCCCGACCTCAAGGACCAACTCGCTGGCTTCCACGCCATTTCCTATCGCAAGAACGGCGAGCACGCGGCCGATATCGCCGACCGGATCCTCAAGGGCGAGAAGCCGGCCGACATTGCGCCCTATGTGCCCAAGGCCGAGGACTTCGACGCCTATGTCAGCCCCAAGGGCCTCGCGGGCGTCGGCCTGACGGTTCCGGAAGCGCTCAAGGACAGCCCATGGCTCCTGAAGTGACATCGGTGGGCATGCCCCTGCTTGTCTGCGCAGGCTTACGCAAGACCTTCAACGCGGGTCTCGCCGGAGCGCGACCCGCACTCGACGGGGCGGACCTTGCGCTCAATCGCGGCGACTTCGTCGTCATCATCGGCTCGAACGGCGCCGGCAAGTCGACGCTGCTCAACACCATCGCAGGCGCGATCGAGCCGGACGGCGGCTCGATCACCCTTGACGGCCGCGAAATCACCCGTCTGCCCGCGCACAAAAGGGCAGGCCTGATCTCACGTGTGTTTCAAGACCCGATGGTCGGTACCGCAGCCGCGATGACCATCGAGGAAAACCTGGCTCTGGCCGAGCAGCGCGGGCAACGCAGAGGCTTTACGCCCCATCTCGACGGCGCCAAACGCGATCGCTACAGGGCGTTGCTCGCTGGCCTGTCACTCGGCATGGAAGGTCGCCTGTCGACCCCTGTGGCCCAACTCTCGGGTGGTCAACGCCAGGCGTTGTCGCTGATCATGGCGTCGCTGTCGCGCCCCTCGCTGCTTTTGCTCGACGAGCACACCGCTGCACTGGATCCCCGTACCGCCGATCTGGTTATGGAGATGACATTGCGGATCGTCGCCGAACAGTCGCTCACCACATTGATGGTCACCCACAACATGCGCCAGGCAATCGAGACCGGCAATCGGCTGGTAATGATGGACGCCGGCCGCGTCCGCGACGACATCGGCGGCATCGAAAAGGCAGCGCTCACGCCTGCCGATCTCGTCGAAAAGTTCCGAATAGACAACGACCGCATGCTGCTGGGAACCTGACAAAATGGACGTGATCCAGGCTTATCTCAATCTCGTGCCGGTGACGCTGTCGCAAAGCCTCATCTATTCGTTCCTAGTACTCGGTATCATGATCCCGTTCCGGCTGCTGAGCTTTCCTGACCTCACTAGCGAAGGTGCCTTCCCACTCGGGGGCTGCGTGTGTGCGACATTGCTGATGGCAGGGTATTCGCCACTGCTTGCAACGCTGGCGGCCATACTCGCTGGCGCTGGAGCAGGCGCGGCAACCGCACTGGTCCACCTGCGTTTTCGGATCAATTCGCTGCTGGCAGGCATCCTGGTTTTCACGGCGCTCTACAGCCTCAATATGCGCATCCTCGGCCGCTCCAACGTCGCATTGTTCGGCGCCGACAACATCTTCATGCAGATCAACCCGGCCATTCTGAGCGACGTCCGGTTGCAAGTCGTCACATTCGCCATATTGATCGTCGCGGTTCTGATCGCCTTGCGCTGGTATCTGGCCACGCAGGCTGGGGCGGCAATGCGCGTGATAGGCATCAATCCGGATCTGGCGCCGTCGCTCGGCATCAGTATCTGGACCTGCACGATCGCCGGGTTGGGCATCGCCTCGGGCCTAACGGCCCTCGGAGGCGCGTTGATTGTACAATTGCAGGGCTATGCCGATGTTGGCATGGGCACCGGCATCCTGATCAACGGTCTCGCATCCCTGGTCATCGGCGAAACAATCACCGGACGGCAGACGGTGACCCGGCAATTGCTGGCGCCAGTGGTCGGCGCGGCGATCTACTATCAACTGGTGTCGCTTGCGCTGTCGCTTGGGCTGCAACCAAGCGACTTAAAGGTCGTGACGGCCGCCTTCGTACTGGTGACGCTCGGACTTCCCATGCTGCGTGGCCGCAGCGCCTTGCGCGAAACAATGCGTGCTTAGCGACGTGCTGCAAAAGTTGAGCGGAAAATCGGAGCACTAAACGTAGCGCGACGGCGGGAGACAAGCTGCGGTTCCGATCGTGTTTTCCAACGGATGGTGTGCCGTTGGGCTGTCCTAACGATGTCGCCACCCAAGCTTCGTATTCTCTAACGCGCAATCGGTTCGCGGCGCGGGAACCAAAATCAGAGCGCCGTGACAAGCTCAGCGTGGCGAGTGAGTTCGCTTTTGCGTCAATCGACGGGGGTATCGGCGAACGAGGGCGGAAACGGATTCTTGGCTGATATCGACTTCAGTCGAGTCAGAATCGTGTCGATCGACGGTCCCAAATTCGAAGGGATCCGCTAGTTGAGCCAAGACGGACGCCCACTTTGAATTCTGTGTCTGGCCGGCCCCATGAGTTACCCGGCAAAAATGGAGAACCCCTCTTCAATGAGCAGACATTTAGCTATCGTGCTTTACGTGATAACGATGGCAGCGGTCATAGTCGGTGTGGATTTTCTGTTCTTCAGAGATCGATTCTGGGAGCGGCTGGCCGTGAATATTGGAATTGTCTTGGTGTTTGCAGCTTTTTACCTGCTATTCCTTCGGCGCAGCTGAACTAGGGCGCCCTGATCGCGGCCGGGGTCCCATCATTTTGAATGGGAGCTATCCGGAACTCCCCATGCCGATTTTCCTGTTTGCCGACATCAGCATCCGCCAACTCTTCACGCCGATGGCCGGGAACCAACTAGGCCTCACCGTTCGCTGAACACGCACTACCTTTGACGCGTCCGCCTCAACGTCTCCGATGGCGTTTCGCCGTAGCGTCTCCTGTAGGCGGCGGCTGCTCGTCCGAGATGCCCAAGCCCGGCCATATAGGCGATCTCGGTCACCGAACGACTAGTGCCAGGATCCTGAAGGGCCGCCCTGAAATGTTCCAGCCGAACGGTCTCGATCATTTGCGTAAGCGTGGTCCCCCGTTGGCGACGGACCCCTTCCTGCAGCGAACGCAAGCTCGTGCCGGCTGCCTCCGCAATATCGGCAACGGAGAACGACCGTTCGATGTTGGCCAATATCCACGCCTCGGCGCGGGCAACGACAGCGGACCCTGCAGGTGTTGCCGCAACTTCAAGAACCCGCCGCTGCGAGTGGGACAATGACATGAGCAGGAGCGTGGTCAAGCTTTCGCCAAGGCGCGCAAGATAGTCGCCGAAGATGCCGCTTTCGATCTCGGTTGCTTCCCGCATCAGCCTGACATGGCCGAGCAGCTGACGACCCGCATCGCTGGTCGTGTCGACGCCGGTGGCGAATTCGACCCTGTCGACGGGTCGCCCGACGATCTGCTCACACTGCTTCTGCATCGCCTCCCGCGCGATCAGCACGATCAGCTTTTCGCAATCGCCAGACCAGCGCATCCTGGTGGGAAGGGTCGGCGACAAGAACGAGGCCGAGCGCCCTGCCTCGACACACGCGGTGTCCTTGCCGCAGCGGACCATTGCGGAGCCGGCAACCGGAATCTGGAGCAGGAAGAAGTTGGAGAGCTCACCGGGATCGATATCCACCTCAGTGCCATAGCTCACCACATTCAGCGAATAGTCGCGTTGCCGCGAAGAACGATGGACGGCATGAAAGCCGTTTGCGTGCCGTGCGCTGGGCGCCAGGAAATGCGGACAGAATATCCGGCCAATCTCCTGCCGCGCCTCCTCAGGGGATCGCGTGTCCACCAGCGTTCGACGTATGATTGACTGTTCTGCCGTGACGGGGTCCATGCAAGCAACCCCTCCCGCGGTCGCAACTGGCCACTCGATCCTGCGCAATCTGGATAATCGCTGCGCGATCCGGATTGCCGCCTATGCTCCTCCACTCTCAACATAGTTGAAGTTTAAATGAAACGCGAGCCCCGCCGCACGTAGGGCATCGCGTTCACCCGGGAACGACATCGGAGGAGCAAGATGTCCTCAGACCTATTCCTTGCCGGCATGCGCAAGGTCGTCGGCGCCGTTAGCGTCATCACGACCACCAGCAATGATGGCGACCCTCGCGGCCTGACGGCGACATCGGTCTGCTCGCTATCGGCCGAGCCGCCCTCTCTCATCGCCTGCGTCAACCGCAAGACCTGGGTCGCCCAGTTTGTGCCGGATTCGGGCGTCTTCGCTGTCAACGTGCTGTCGCAGGGGCAGGAGGCGATCGCCCGCACCTTCGCCGGGCAGACCTCGCTTGCAGCCAGCGACCGGTTTTCGGTCGGCGAATGGGAAACAAGAACAACAGGCGTGCCCATTGCCAAGGGTGCGCTGGCATCCTTCGAGTGCAAGCTGGAGCAGATCATCGACCACACCACGCATGTCATCCTGATCGGCCAGGTCGTCGAGACCGTGCTGGGGAATGGCCACTCGCTTGTCTATCTCGACGGAAGCTTCGCTTCCTTCCCACGGCCATCTTCGGCCGCCTGACGCAACGCCTTTGCGCGCAACCATCGAAACGGGAGATTTTCATGAAGGGTTTGGACGGCAAGACCGCGATCATTTCGGGCGGCGCCACGCTGCTCGGCGAACGCTGTGCGGCGGTGCTCGCAGGCTACGGCGTCAACGTGGTGATCGCCGACATCAATGAAGCCGATGGCAAGGCGGCCGCGGGGAACATTGGCATGAAGGCGAGCTTCGTCAGAACCGATATCACCAGCGACGCCGATATCGCCGCTCTGGTCGCCGCGACGGTCGAACAGCATGGCCGCCTCGACTTCCTGGTTAACGTCGCCTGTACCTATCTCGACAATGGTGCCGACACCGCGCGCAGCGACTGGCTGAAGGCGCTCGACGTCAACATCGTCAGTTCGGTCATGCTGATGCAGGCGGCGCGTCCGCACCTCGCCAAAAACAAGGGGGCCATCGTCAATTTCGGCTCGATTTCGGCGCGCGTCGCCCAGGTCGGACGCTGGGTCTATCCGGTCTCGAAGGCAGCTATCCTGCAGCTCACCCGCAACCAGGCGCTCGACCTCGCCCCCGACGGCATCAGGGTGAACGCTGTCTCGCCCGGCTGGACCTGGAGCAACATCATGAAACAGCTGAGCGGTAACGATCGCAAGAAGACCGATGGGGTCGCCGCCCCCTTCCACCTTTTGCGCCGCACTGGCGATCCCGAGGAAATCGGCGAGACCATCGCCTTCCTGCTTTCCGACGCGGCAAGCTTCATCACCGGCACCGATGTCTGCGTCGATGGTGGCTACACCGCGATCGGTCCCGAGCGGGTCGATCCGGCGATCCCGCTGCTGATGGAATAGGCCCGGCCAGCCGCAACGGCGCAGCAAGCCAAGCGATAGAAACAAGAAGGGGAATGGAATGAGCAATCGCAAGATCACGATACTCGGCGGAGGCCAGGCCGGCCTCCAGCTCGCCTGCGGCCTCCTGCAGAAGGGTTTTGACGTAAAGGTCGTCCAGAACCGTACGGCGGACGACATCCGCACCGGCAAGGTGATGTCCAGCCAGTGCATGTTCCACACCGCCCTGCAGAACGAACGCGACATCGGTCTCGATTTCTGGGGCGAGGAGTGCCCGACCGTTGACTCGATCAACTTCGTCGTGCCCGGCTCCGGCGGCAAGGCGATCGACTGGAACGGCCTGCTCGACCGCCCGGCGCAGAGCGTCGACCAGCGCACCAAGATTCCGGTCTGGCTCAAGGAGTTCGAGCGCCGCGGCGGCAGTCTAGAAATCAAGGACGCCGGGATCGCCGATCTAGAAGCCTATGCGGCGGCATCCGACCTGACCATCGTCGCTGCCGGCAAGGGCGACATCGCCAAGATGTTCGAACGCGATACCGAAAAATCGCCGTTCGACAGGCCGCAACGCGCACTTGCCTTGACCTATGTCCACGGCATGACGCCGCGGCCCGACCACTCCGCCGTGAATTTCAACCTGATCCCGGGCGTGGGCGAATATTTCGTCTTCCCGGCACTGACCAACAGCGGCGCCTGCGAAATCATGGTGTTCGAGGGCGTCCCTGGCGGGCCGATGGATTGCTGGAAGGACGTGGCGAGCCCGCAGGAGCATCTCGCCCGTTCGAAAGAGATCCTGTCGACGTTTCTGCCGTGGGAAGCCGAGCGTTGCCGCAATGTCGAACTGACCGACGCCAACGGCATCCTCTCCGGTGCCTTTCCTCCGACTGTGCGCAAGCCCATCGGCCGGCTGCCGTCTGGAAAAGTCGTACTTGGCCTCGCCGATGCGGTCTGCCTCAACGACCCGATCACCGGGCAAGGTTCGAACAATGCTTCAAAGGCGGCTCGCGTCTACATGGATGCCATCGTCGATCATGGCGATCGGCCGTTCGATGAGGCTTTCATGCAGGCGACCTTCGACAAATATTGGGATTATGCCCAGTTCGTGGTCGGCTGGACAAACGCAATGCTGCAGCCGCCTCCCCCGCATGTCTTGAATATCATGGGCTCGGCCCAGGCTATGCCCGCATTGTCGCTCCGCATTGCCAATGCCTTCGACAATCCGCCCGATCTGTTCCCCTGGTTTGCGGTCCCCGAAGAGGCTGACCGATACCTTCAGCAGCTTGCTGCCTGACGGGCTTCACCACGCCGGCAAATGACATGTTCTTTGCCGGCATGGTTCGTGAACGTAGCCCGAGATTCCGGGCGACCAACAAGCCGGATACGGCTTCGACACGGTCGCCATGCCAAAAGATGCAGGCTGCCAGGGAAGACCATTAACGGACTTCCTGACGGACAAGAAGTGAGGGAGGTTTCCATGATATCAAGGGTTCATTGCCAAGGCGCTCGCGGTAGCAAGCCAGAAGTCGGCACCCTGCAGGAGCAAGCTCGATGAGCGCGCCCGATTACATCATCGTCGGCAGCGGCATCAATGCCCTGGTCTGCGCTGCCATCCTCGGTGGCAAAGGCGCAAAAGTGCTGGTGCTTGAGCGCAACGACCGCATCGGCGGTTGCATCCGGACAGAAGAGATCACCGAGCCGGGCTTCATCCACGATGTCATGGCCACGACCTTCGTCTTGTTCATCACTTCGCCGGCCTATGCGGCCTTGGCTGCCGATCTTGGCCGTCATGGGCTCGAATTCTGCCACACGTCCATGCCGACGGCCGTATTGAGGCCCGACGGAAGCCACGCGATCCTGCACAACGATCGCAAGGCCAATATCGAAGCCTTCAACGCCCTCGGCGTGGGCGACGGTTCGCAATACAGCGCGGATGTCATGAGCGTCGAAGCCAATGCGGGCACGCTCTTCAGCCTGCTCGGCAGCGAGCTCTGGAAATGGTCAACGCTGAAGCTGATGCTGGGCGAGGCCTGGCGCAAGGGTCCGCGCGGGCTCGCTGCCTTCCTTGGCGAAATGCTGACCCCAGCGCGGAGCTGGCTCGAGAGCAGCTATCGATCCGAGACCATGCGCGCCTTGTGGGCACCGTGGGTGCTGCATGCCGGGCTTGACCCGGAAGATGCCTTTTCGGCCCAGATCGGCAAGGTCATCGGCTTCGCTCTCGAAGCGGCCGGCGCGCCCATCGTCAAGGGCGGAGCGCGGAATGCGCTGTCCGCTTTCGAAGCCCTGATCAAGGAACGCGGGGGAACGATTCGAACAAGAGCTGATGTCGACCGGATCGTCCTGTCGTCGGGTCGGGCCACCGGTGTTCGCCTCACCTCGGGCGAAGAGATCTCGGCTGGCAAGAGCGTCATCTGCTCGGTCACCCCGACCCAGCTTCACGAGCGCCTGCTTGGCGGCGCGAAGCCTGAAGCCGATCCCGACGCGGTGAAGAAATATCGCTACGGCAAGGGCAATTTTCAGATGCACTATGCGCTCGACCGCCCGCCCGAATGGGCCAACGCCGAGCTCGGCAAGGTCGCACTGCTGCATCTGACGCCCGGCCTCGATGGCGTGTCCAAGGCCTGCAACGAGGCAGTCCGTGGCATGCTGCCGGAGGCTCCCACGATCTGCGTCGGCCAACCGCACGCGCTCGATCCGTCACGTTGTCCGCAAGGCAAAGCCATCCTGTGGCTTCAGTTGCCGGAGGCACCACGCACGCTAAAGGGCGACGCGGCAGGAAAGCTGGACGTCCCCGCGGAGGGGAACTGGACGCCGGAACTGCGGGAAGCCTATGCCGACCGCGTCGAGGCGATCCTTGCGGCGCATATCAAGGGGTTCCGCGAGACCGTCCTTGCGCGCAGGGCCTATTCGCCGGCCGATCTGGAAGCCATAAACATCAATCTTGTCGGAGGCGATCCTTATGGCGGCTCGTCGACCATCGACCAGGCGTTCCTCTGGCGTCCTTTCAAAACAAGTCGCAACCACAAAACAGACATCAAGGGGCTGTATCACATTGGAGCCTCGACCCATCCAGGCGCGGGGCTAGGCGGCGGATCGGGCTTCCTTCTTGCCAACAAGCTCTGACTGCCAGACTAACAACCGCCGACACGCGATGTCGGCATGTACGCCGTGTCGGCAATTCGTTCGATCGAGGCGCCCTTGAACCGGCGGCATAGTACCTCGGCATGATAGCGCGGCGCCTCGGAAATATCGGTGGGGGACCTAAACTGCTGCAGCGGCGAACTAGATCTCTCGTTCGCGGTTTGCGTCGTGAGAGAGTTAGCCAGAGCCTCGCCGCAATAGCATCCAGTGCTGTGATTGGCTGACCGTTGTGAAATGGCTTTTCAGGTAGTCGCCGTAGATCTCCAGCAAGACAGCGACCGTTTCCTCGCAACATCCTCCCCGCGAGAAGTTCACAGGGTATATCACGAAGTCTGCGTTGGCGAAGACAATATCTGGCTTGGGATAGACTGTACGACTGAAAGAAATCCCCACGTCCCACCAAAGCGGTGCTCCCTTCGATGGTTTGAGGTTCAGAGCAAATGAAAAGGGGTCGGTCAATGCCAGGACCAAGAGGTGGCTGTCAGGAGAGATGTACTGGCGCAATAGCCCAAGCCCCTCATCGATTCGCGCTGGTACGTCTCCGGCTCTTGAATAGGCTGTAGCCCAGTTAGAGCTGCGCGGAATTGTGAAGTCTCTCAAGCGAGTCGCTTCAAATGTATCGGCAAAGTCAGCCTCACGCCGCATCGAGCCGGCAACATAGGCATTGATGAGACTCAGGGCATCTCTTCCTGCCACATTGGCGATCAGCAGAAGGATTGTGCCAAAAGCAGCCACCGAGGAGACGGCGGTCATCCGACTTTTCCTGAACAGTGTGGGCGTCGACGAGGAACTGCGTTGAGATTGGATCAGTAAGATGATCGCGGCAATCGGTAGAAGGGGGACATTGCTTCCTTCCGAGGCATTTCCAACCGTCAAGACCATGGCGGATGCCACCAGACCCCAGAAGACTATACTGGATTGAACTGCCGCTCCAAACGGCATCTCGCCGCGCCGATATCGTACGACAACCAGAGCAAGCCAACAGCCAACCAGAAGAAGAGCAGACAGTATATTCGCCTCGAGCGAGTGCTTAAGCCACAAAAAACGCAGGGCGACCGACTGGGACTTTCCGGCGGCAGAGAGATCTCGCAAGTAGGCCATGGGATCGAGGCCGCTCACGGCCGAGGTGACCAGGCAAAAGGTAAGAAAGCTAGTGACGGTCATCCAGTGGCCACGGCGCAGGTCTTGCCTGCCTAGAGAGGCAAGAAGGACGGCAGCCCCTCCAATAACGAAGAAGCTGATCTTGCACAGGAAAAGGAGCCCTAAGAGAATTCCGGCGGAGATGGCGTCAAAAGTTGCGCGATTGGACTTGCCTGGCTGATCGTGCAGGAAGAGTTGCACCGCGAGGATGGAAATTAGAACCCATCCATAGCGGTTGTAGATCATCGCATATGTTGTGATTGATGACGAATATCCCAGCGGCCGGACTGCCAAGATGAGCAGCAGAATGAACAGTGTCGACAGGAAAGCCAAAGGAGCAGGCAGCTTGCGAAACAAGACAAGCATTGCCCAAGGCATGACAACGCCAAAGAAAAGCAAAATCCCGACTGATATGCCCTTCAGCGACGTGCCCGCGACATAAATACCTAGACCGCTGAGCCAGTAAACCAATGGCCCTATCGGCGTGTAGAAGTCACTATGCGGCACTTGGCCGTTGACTATCCGCCACCCACCATCGAGCTGGATGAAGACGTCCCAGGGTGCCATGATGACGGGCGGCGATATGGTGAACGAGACGACCCCAAGGGTAAGGACCAATAGTGCGGCAAGCGTCAGCCAAGCGATGTTGGAAAGACCGACGATCCGGTGATGTTCTCTGCCTGTTTCGGCTGCCACAAGACGATCATTTGTCATCGTTATCTTCCGCCTCAAGGAGCAGCACCCAGTCGTGGTCACCACCGGCATTGTTCCTGTTGGGGCGGAACCGCTCCGTGTCGCCGGCAATGAACGGCGACAGCTGGGCTTGGAAACTTCCGCCGCCGACCGGATCCCACCAGACGGCTCGCACTTGCCTTCCTGCAAGGGGGCCCATTTTCAGTGTGATCTGGCGATCGTCCGAAAGGTAGATCACTGCCATGGAGCCGTCGGCGCTTCGCGCAGCGACGTTGCGCAACTGACCGTCTGATTGGCCTTTTACGAGAAAGCGGTTGTTGACGTCTGGAACGAGATCTTGCCAGCGCAAACGCCGGAAGAGATCCGTTAACCGGGCCATGCTCCGGCTGCCTTCGCTGTCGAGTGCTTTTCTCCAGCCTGGCGGTGCATGGAAGAAATCCACGCCGTCGAAGTACCAGATGGGCGAATTCCCGAAGACTTGGCCGGAAGCGCCGGTGAGAAGCGCCTGGTAGGCCTGCCCCCGCAATCGTCGCGTGGTGATATCTGGCCCGTTTTCATATTGGCTCTCGATCAGGATGAACGGCATTGTCGGAGTGTGCAAATACTGGTTCCGAGCTTCGGTAGAGACCGGTCCCCAAGTATAGACGTTGTTCAGAGTCAACCAGGCTGCTTGCGGCCACAAATCCGCCCCTGCCGTTCCGGTGCTGTTGTGCGATGTTTGCAGGGCATTCGGTTCAGTCTCGTACAGTCCTTGTGCGACTGCCTGCACGAGATCGCGTTCCGGTGGATTGAGATCGCCGTTCTCGACCCAGAGGATGTTCTGGTAGTGACCGAAGCGCATTCCAAGGAAGCGGCCATATTCTCTGAGCTTTTCGACCCCGCTGGCCTGCATCTCACGATACCAGCCTTCAGCGCCATCGCCGGCGCCGGAGTAGCAGGGGGCCAGAAGGACGAGCATACCATGCTCGGCGGCTCGCTTGATGACCCATTCTGCATGCCTGAAATATGCTTCATTCGGGGTTCCGAAATTTCCCTTCCTCAGGAAGGGTTCATCCCCGTAGGCATTGGCCGGAGCGTTGCTGGCGAACTTGTTTTCGATGAGATTCATAAGGATAGCGTTGAAACCGCGCGCCTGGCGGTCTCCGAGATAGAAATCCACATCCTCGCGGGTCAACTGGGCTATCAATGACCAGGCGGCGTCGCCCGTAAGGAAAAAGGGGTTACCTGCCGAGTCAATCAAATACCTGTTGTTGGCTGACACTTTCAGAGGAAACGACACCGGTCTCGCCTGAGAGGCCTCCTGCAGAGATACCGGTCGGCTTTCAAGGACGGAATGCTCGCTGATCCCGAGGGCGGGCGGATTTCCGGCGGCCGTCAACAACGCGAAGCCCGCGACACAGAGGGCGTAGAGCGAGACGACCGCGCCTCTCGGAACCTTGCACTGCAGGAACGAGAATGCCATTTCAGCGACTGCGCCAAGTGAACAGCGCGGTAGCGCTATAGTTCCAGCCCAACCCGACGATGATTCCAGCGAGCGCAGACAGCCACCAGGAATAGTGAGACGTGAAGAAGGTGTTCGCAACGCCGACATTGGCGAGCGCGCCGACCGTGCAGACCGCGTAGAACGAGAGAAGCGCTCGCGTCATCGCCCCAAAGCCGCGCACACGTTTGTCCCTGTAAGTGAAAATGTTGTTGAGGAAGAAGTTCCAAGTCATCGCCGTCAAGGTTGCGACTGCCTGTGCCGACACGAACGAAAACTGGCCGATACGCAGAAGCATGCCGAGAGTGCCCATATGTACAACTACGCCCAGCGCGCCCACCGCAGCAAACATGAACAATCTCACGGGCACCCGGCGGCCGATGAGCTTGTCAAGAACCAGCGTGAGGAATTCCAGCGACACGAGCGTATCAAGCTTGCTTTCGCCATGCTCTCTCTGCCGAAAGACATAGGGCAACTCGACGACTTGGAGTTTCCCGGGGGACGAGGCGACGATATCGAGAAGGATCTTGTATCCTTGTGCCGTGAGATGGCGGACAGCCTCGTCAAACTTCGAGCGCCGAAGCATGAAAAAACCGCTCATCGGATCGGCGAGTTCCGTCTTCGTGACCAGCCGCGACAACACTGTCGCAAAGCGGCTGATTCTGTGCCGTGTCTTGTTCCAGGAACCGACGCCACCATCCGCGGTGTAGCGAGAGCCAACCACGAGATCGACGTTGTTGCGGCTCAGTATTGCGTACATCTTGGAGAGAAGACGCTCGTCGTGCTGCATGTCCGCGTCAATGACCGCGACGTATGGGGTCGATGTGCTCAATATTCCTTCGACGACTGCCGACGACAGTCCCCGCCGGCCAAGCCGCTGAAGAAAACGAACATGCGCATCAGTACGCGCCACCGCCGAAAGAACGTCGATCGTCCCGTCTGGAGAATCGTCATCGACGAAGATGACCTCCCAAGCAATTCCGTCGAGTGCCAGGCGAAGCTTCTCAATCAGCGGGACAACATTGTCCGCTTCCTTGAAGGTCGGAACGATAACCGCAACGTCCGCGACGCGGGTGTGCCATGGCTGCGAAGTTGGAATCGCGATGTTCAGAGCGTCCGACATTCCAGCTCTCCAAGTTTCCGCCTCGAACCGGCTTGGATAAGATGGATTTTGCGACGGAACCGTCTGCGAACAACTTGACCAATACGAGCACTTCTATCGTCCGAATTCGCGGTCCACAGTGCTTGGGTCGTCGAAAGGCTTAAGCTGGTGCACCTAAGGAGCGGCTGCCAAAGGCCGGGTTCTTGGTACTGGTCGAGGCCCAGAGCAGGCGTAGCGTCAGCGCCCCGACCGGAGCCAGGCGATGCCATCGCTCTCCGGCGAATATCGACTTGTAGCGGGCATAGGCGAGCTTCGCATTGGCGATCGCCGCCTTGCCGTGCAGGCGCTCTGCGGCCCCCTTGTCGGCCAGCCTGTCGAGCCGCTTGTCGACGGCGGTGTCGATACGGGTGACGAAGAAGCCGGCAACCGAATCGATCTTGAAAATGTCGCCGCCGACCTGCTGCAGATCCGCAAGCCCGGGAAAATAGGCCTCTGCTACCTACTCGTGGACCTTCACCGAGAACAGCAAGGTGATGTTGATGTGCAGGCGGCGGCTGACCAGGGTCCGGATGGCCGGTATGCCTGCCGGGGTTGCCGGCACCTTGATCATCAGATTGAGGCGTTCCACTGCCGCCCACAGCCGCATGGCTTCCTTTATCTCGAAAATCGTGGGGTTCGAGGTCGTGCCTCTTATCCCGTCCTTCTCAATGAACGATCGTAGCTTGCCCCTATCGATCAGACTGCGCTTCAGATAGTCCAGCCAAACCGCCTGCTTCGAGTTGCTTGAGCGGGCTATTCATGGCGTATGCCTCCTCCGCCCCACACCTGCTCTCTGGCGGCAAGCACCTCCTGGGGCGTGAAGCCGAATTTCTTGAGCAGTGCCGAGGAATTGGTGGGGGTTGTGATCCAGCGACGGTGGCCAACGGGATCGCGGTGATGCTTAGCTAAACTGGGGGACCTAGCTGGCTCGGAAAGATGCGCGATGTTCGATCACATCGTCGGGCAAAAGCGCTATAAGGCTCTGCCCAAACAAATCAGGAGAAAACATGGAAACCGTGGAAATCAGCAACCGTAGCGACTTCGCCGTGTGGGCGATTCAGCGGGCGCAGGAAATCGTGACGGCAGAAGGCGCCGCCTTTGCAATAGCCGCTCGCGATATGAACGAGGAAGCGCTGGCGGAGACCGCCGCAGCACTTGGCAAGGCGATCAGTGAGGCTATGCTCGAGGTCTTCGATGGGCTGGTCGGTGATTAGATTTCGCCTTTGGAACTTCAGACAGCGTTGGCGGCACGGTCGAGTGTTTCTTCAGCGAAAGACCGCGATCCTTTGACTGCCAAACGCTTCACTTGATCTTGGGCAAGCTGCCGATACGGAAATGCACCGACATCTTCGCCACGATGCCACCTGTCGCCGGCCGGCCACCACTCGACCACAGGCCGAGAGCCGACTGGTGGCGATGAGTTGTCTTGGCGGGCGTTGCGCGAGATAATTTCTCGATTGGCCGATTTTGGGGAATTCCATTCCTGTCAAATCCCCTCAACTTCGGGCAATGGTGCGCCTACCGGGACCCGGATTGTCGAGACCAAGGTCGATTGCATGCTACGATTAGTCACCCGTTATCGAATGTGCAGCGTCTTCGAATGACGCGGCGGCGATGCTATTTCGCCCAGATGACCTGACTGAAACGTGAGCTTGAAATGACATTCCCAACTGTAGCGGCCGGCGCCGACCGGCATGAGCGCGCACAAGCCGCGCCGCCCATGGTCACGTTTGAGGCCGTGACCAAACGCTACGGCAGCGCCGCGAAATCCTTCACCGCGCTCGACGGCGTGGACATGACCGTCGGCCGCGGCGAGATTACCGGCATCATCGGCCGCTCCGGCGCCGGCAAATCCACGCTGATCCGGCTCGTCAACGGCCTCGAGAAGGCGAGTTCGGGCAAGGTGATTGTCGACGGCACAGAAGTTGGCCGGCTGAACGACGCGGGCCTGCGCGGCCTGCGGCGCGAGGTTGGGATGATCTTCCAGCATTTCAACCTACTGTCGTCGCGCACTGCGTTCGACAATGTGGCACTGCCACTGGAGATTGCCGGCCTCAGCCGCGCCGAGATCAAGGGCAAGGTCGAGCCGCTTCTCGATCTCGTCGGCCTCGGCGACAAGGCGGCGAGCTATCCGTCGGAACTGTCAGGCGGGCAGAAGCAGCGGGTGGGCATCGCCCGAGCACTGGCCACATCGCCGAAGCTCTTGCTCTCCGACGAGGCAACCTCCGCGCTCGATCCGGAAACGACGCAGTCGATCCTGGCGCTCCTGAAGCAGATCAATGCCGAACTCGGCCTGACGGTCCTGCTGATCACGCACGAGATGGAGGTGGTCAAGACCATCGCCTCCCACGTCGCCGTCATCGACCAGGGGCGCATCGTCGAGCAAGGCTGCACCTTCGACGTCTTCACCGCCCCGAAGCACGAGACGACGCGAATTCTCTTGTCGTCCACGTTGGGCACGAGCTTGCCGGAATGGTTGCGCTCGGGCCTGAAGAACGAGCCTTCCGCGGGCGACCGCATTCTCGTGCGCCTCACTTTCTTCGGCGCGACGGCCTTCCAGCCGCTGACGGCGCGGCTGGTCACCGAGATCGGCGGCGACGTCAACATTCTTGCCGGCGCCATCGAGGAGATCGCGGGCGAGCCCTTCGGGACGCTCGTCGTCTCCTATCCGGCCGCGCCTGAAATCATCGACCGCGCCAACCGCTTCTTCGCCGCAACCGGCCTGTCCACGGAGGTGCTCGGCTATGTCGCCTGAGATGCTTTTCGGCCTGCTCTGGAAGTCGCTGCTACAGACACTGCACATGGTGGCCGTGTCGGGCCTGATCGGATCGTTGATCGGCCTGCCCATCGGGGTTTTCCTGGCCACCAGCGGGAAGGACGAGCTGTTCCCCGCGCCGAAGCTCAACTATGCGATCGGGCTTGTCGTCAATGCCGCGCGATCCACGCCGTTCATCATCATGGTCGTGGCAATCATCCCGTTCACGCGGCTTTTGACCGGCACCTCGATCGGCACCACGGCGGCCATCGTGCCCCTGACCATCGCCACCGTTCCCTTCTTCGCCCGCCTAGTCGAGGCGGCGATCCGGGAGATCGACAAGGGGCTGATCGAGGCCGCCCGCGCCATGGGCGCGACGCCGATGCAGATCGTCTTCAAGGTGCTTCTGGCCGAGGCCCGGCCGGCCATCCTACTGGCCTTCACCATGACCATCGTCAGCCTGATCGGCTATTCGGCGATGGTCGGCGCGGTCGGCGGCGGCGGCCTGGGCGACCTCGGCATCCGCTACGGCTACCAGCGCTTCATGCCGGACGTGATGCTGGCTGTGGTGATCGTGCTGATCGTTCTCGTGCAGTTGGTGCAGAGCGCGGGCGACGCGCTTGCCCGGCGCTTCGACAAGCGCAACCGCAAGAGCTGATTTCAATCCTCCCAAGTCTTGTCATCATCAAGGAGAGACACATGATGAAGTTCCTCGCCACGGCGGCGCTCGCCGCCCTCGTCAGCTTCCCGGCGCTGGCCGAAGACATCAAGGTCGGCGTCACGCCCGGCGAACACGCGCAGATCATGGAGAAGGTCAAGGAGATCGCCGCCAAGAAGGGCCTCAACATCGAGATCCTGGAATTCTCCGACTACGTGGTGCCGAACCAGGCGCTCGCCGACGGCGACCTCAACGCCAACTCCTTCCAGCACCAGCCCTATCTCGACAACCAGATCGCCGATCGTGGTTTCGATCTGGTCAGCATCGGCAAGACCATCACTACCCCGATGGGCGTCTATTCGAGGAAGGTGAAGAATCTTGGCGAACTCGCCGAAGGCGCAACCGTCGCGATCCCGAACGACCCGACCAATGGCGGCCGCGCGCTGCTGGTTCTTGCCAAGGAAGGCCTCATCAAGGTCAATCCGGAAGCTGGTCTGAAGGCTGGGCCGGCCGATGTCACCGAAAACCCGAAGAACATCAAGTTCTCCGAACTCGACGCCGCCCAGCTTCCCCGCTCGCTCGACGACGTCGATGCGGCCGTCATCAACACCAACTACGCGCTGGAAGCCGGCCTGCATCCGCAGACCGACGCTATTGCCATCGAAGGCCAGGAGTCGCCCTATGCCAACCTGATCGTCGTGCGCAGCGCCGACAAGGATGCGCCGTGGGCCAAGGCGCTTGTCGAAGCCTATCATGACGACAGCATCAAGGCGTTCATCAACGACGAGTTCAAGGGCGCGCTGATCCCGTCCTGGTAAGCCCACACGGGCAATAGCGCGTAGCAACAAAACTGCCCGAACTGCGACGCCCGGCTGAGCGCCCGCCGGGCGTCGTGCATTCGGCACGTTCCAGCGAACCGGCTGAAGAAGTTCAGCCCCCGAAGATTCCCCGTGTGATCGGCGCCGCCTGCATCACAGCGTTGCCGCAAGTGCTTCCATTTTCTTGCGTTGATCCGGATCAGGCAACGAACCGCGTAAGGCGCCCAGATTGTCAGTCATATGCGCGGGATCGGCGGTGCCGGGGATAACGGCCGTTACTCGCGGATCGCTGAGCAGAAACTTCAGAAAGAACTGGCTCCAGTCTTCGGCAAAGCCTTGCGCCCAATCCGGGATGGGCTTGCCGTGCACGGCGCGAAAGAGCCGGCCACGCCCGAGCGGCACGGCGGTCAGCACCGCGGCCTTGACGTCGGCCGCGACCGGCAGGACGCGCTTCTCCGCTTCGCGATCGTCGAGCGAGTAGTCGATCTGCACAAAGTCCGGCTTCTCACGCCGGAGCACCGCTTCGACCGCGGGAAAGTCCTCGTGGCTCGTCGACGTGATCCCGATATAGCGGCACAGGCCCTCCCCCTTCCAATCCTTGAACCGGGCAAGCGATTGTCTGGGATTGCTCACATTGTGCAATTGCAGCAGATCGAAGCGTTGCATCTGCAATCGCTTCTGCGAACGCTTGAGCTCGGCCGCGTCGGGCGCTTCGAGCTTGGTGGCCATGAATATCTTGTCCCGCAGCCCGGCTGACGCGATGGTCTCGCCGAGAACGGTCTCCGCATCGCCGTAAACCGACGAGGTGTCGACGAGGCGACCGCCCCCGGCTATCAACGCACGCAGAACCGCCGCCGCCTTTCCTCGGGTTTCCTCGTCGTCGGTGTCAAATACGCGCGCGGTACCAAGCCCAACTGCCGGCAGCTTTTCGCCGGTTCTTGGAATGGCGCGAGTGAGCAGCGTCGAAGTTTGTGCAAACGCTGGAAAAGCCACACACGCCATGGCGCTTGCGATGGTGAATTGGCGACGGGTCAGGTTGACGCTCATGCGCTTTCTCCTTTCGGCGCTTCCATCTCGATGAGTGCGGCACGGCGTTGCTGGGTTCGGCCCAGAGCGACCGAGAGAAGAAGCCATGCAGCCACCACGGGTATGGCCACCAGCGCGATGCCGCCGAACTTGAGCCCCAGCGCCTGCAGGCTGTCGAACACCCAGCCATATGCGGCATCCGAGCCACGATAGATGACGACGTCGATCAGGTTCTTCGCCTTGTATTTCTCGCCGCGCTCGAGGACGGTGAAGAAGACCTGCCGCGCCGGATTGGCAATCGCGAAATTCATCCAGCGCTGGACCACCTGGAGAGCGATCACTACCGCCAGCGTAGGCGCCAGAAACAACGCGGCAAATCCGGCGATATAGACGGCTGGCAAGGCTGCGGCCGCCGCACCGGTGCCCCAACGCCCCAGCACCTGCGCGGTGGCAAAGACCTGTGTTGCCAAGCTGAGGAGGCCGACAGCAAGATCGATGCCGGCAAAGATGCGCGTCTGCGCGTCGCGCTCATGCACCGCCGCGGCAATGATGTTGGCCTGTTCGAGGTAGACGATGGTAGCGCCAAACGACAACAGGCTAACCCACGCGGCGATGCCGAGCAGATAGGGCGAGCGGATCAGTTCCGGCAGGGCAGCGAAGGCATTGCCGCCGATGCGGGTGGGCTCGGCGCGAACGGCGGCGTGCCCGGCGGGCGGTGCGGTAGCCGCGCGCTCCAGGCGATAAGCGCAAAAAACCGCCACTTCCAAAAGCGCCGCAGCAGGAATGAGAAGGTTGACGGAGCCAAGCGGCTTCGAAAGCCCAATGGTGATGATCGGCCCCAACAGCCCACCGGCAGTGCCTCCGGCGCCGATAAAGCCGAACAGGCGCTTGCCCTGCTCGGCGGTGAACAAATCCGCCATGAAGGACCAGAACACCGCAACCGCAAACAGGCTGAACACGCTGACCCATACGAAGAAGACGCGAGCGACCTCTACAGGCGCGACATTAAGGGTCAGCAACAGCCAGAAGGCGGCAAGGTTGATGACAAAGAAGTGATAAACGATTGGAATGAAGCGCGCACGCGGCAGCCTCGCTACCAGCGCGCCATAAATCGGTTGCGTTGCAAGCAGCGCGACGAATGTCGCGGTGAGCAACCAAGGGAGATGCTGCACGCCGCCGGCGATGCCCATCTGGTCGCGCAGCGGCCTCAGCACGTAATAGCCGGCAAGCAGTGAGAAGAAATAGCCAAACGACCACAGCGCCGCGGTTCGTTCCTCCGGCGTTGCCGGGACAGCTGCCGCCAGGCCTCGTTGTCCGGCGGCGATGATGCTTCCCAGGGAACGGGTGTGGGGTCCGAAAACGTCGTTCCACTGCGTTCGCGTCATGGCAGCGACAGTTTCCGCTTCAATTCAGCTGCGCTCACCTGCTGGCCGTAGCCCGGACCGCCCTGCTGGAAGCTGCGCGCGTCGGCAAGCTTGCCGACCACAACCGGATCGAAGCCTGCATCGCGGACGAGCCCGGCCGCGGTCTGCACGGCTTCGTCGTCATCGCCGGCAATCGGTATGGCAAGCTTAGGAGGGGAACGATTGGCCTCGCTCGCAAGAACCTTGTAGTTGAGCGTATTGAACGCGCGCACGAGCCGCGTCCCGGCAAGGTATTTTTGGGAAACCAAACCGATGCCGTTGCGCTCAACCTCGGTGACGATCGCCACGCCATCGCGCCGCGCAATGGCGTTGCAGGCATCAAGAACGATCTTGCCCTTCATTGCAGCGCCATAGTCCCGACCGATCTCAGGCAGCGCACCGTAGGGGACAGCGACGAACAGCACATCGCCGAACGCGATCGCCTGTTCGACAGTGCCGGCTTTCGCCAATTCGCCGAGGCCCGCGACGAACTCTCTGAGCTCGTTGGGATGACGCGAGGAGAACAGAACCGGATGACCGGCCTTGACCCAGAGCGTACCGACTGTGCTGCCGATATGGCCCGACCCGATAACACCGATGCGAAGCTTGCCTTGAGCGCCAGCGCGCAACGGCCGTACGACCATCCCTAGGATCAGCGCGGCGCCGGCACTCAACACCGTACGACGTTTGATCCCATTCTCGCGCAGAATGCTGACGGTTTCAGTGGATTCTTGCCTGGGCATGCAAGCCTCCGTACGTCCTACTTCAGCTTCAATGCGATATCGGCCTCTCCGGCCCCAAGATCAAAGTCGCTGCCATCATTTCTCGGTGATCGACAAGGTTCGCCGTTTCGGCCGCTGGCATAAAGGATGATCCCGAAAAGCCGCTGACTTTTCGGATAAGACCATGCTCAGACACAAAAGCTTGGAGCGCGATGGCGATCAACGGAGCGGATCGTGCTAGAGCGGGTGCTGGAAGTCGGAAACGGAGAATCTCGAATGGCCCCTCATGACGCAATCGGCGCTATCGCTGAAGAAGCCATCTCCTGGCGGCGGCAGATACACCAGTTTCCGGAACTGCTGTTCGACCTGCCGAAGACATCGGCTCTGGTGGCGGAGAAGCTGAAGGAATTCGGCTGCGACGAGGTCGTGACGGGCATCGCCAAGTCCGGTGTGGTTGCCATCATCAAGGGCCGCCGCGTAGGCGGGCGCACGATTGGACTCAGGGCAGACATGGACGCCCTGCCGATGTCGGAGCAGACCAACCTGCCGCATGCGTCGAAGGTGGAAAACATGATGCATGCCTGCGGTCATGACGGCCACACGGCCATGCTGCTCGGCACCGCCAAACATCTTTCCGCCACGCGCGATTTTGCGGGCACCGTGGTGCTGATCTTCCAGCCCGCCGAAGAAGGCGGTGGCGGCGGCCGGGTGATGATCGAGGAAGGCGTTCTGGGAAGAGCGGGTGGACGGCAACTGGCCCTGCACCATGGGCTCGGAGGACTTTTCCTATATGCTGGAAAAGCGGCCGGGCGCGTTCATCTGGATCGGCAACGGCGACTCGGCCGACCTTCACCATCCCGCTTATGACTTCAACGATGGCGCGATCGTCCACGGCATCCGCTATTGGACCGAACTGGTGTCGCAGCGACTGAATGGCTGAAGGCGGTTGAGTATCCCTTCGCGGTGAATTGCGCCTAAATACCGGTAATCCATTTGCTGCCTGCAGCCGCGCACGGCGAGGATGCAGGCAATTCCGCAACGGAGGCATTACGCGCATGAAGCTGGGAAAAACCATCCTTGTCGTTTTGCTGCTGATCGGCGGTATCGGGGCAGCGCATGCCGAGACCGCTGAGCGACCGGCACCGTCGGGCGGAATCCTGTCACTGCTCCCGAAGGCGCGAACCTCCGATCATTCCATCGAAGTTGACAGGCGCACGCTCGATTACCAGGCAAAGGCCGGTACCGTGTCGCTGCTCTCGGGGAAGGGTGAGGTCACCGCCGAGGTCTTTTATGTCGCCTACGCGCTCCGCTCCGGGGCAAGCCACGAGCCTGACCCTCGCCGCCCGATAACCTTCGTGTTCAATGGGGGACCGGGCGCCGCTTCCGCCTATCTGCATCTTGGCGCCCTTGGTCCGCGTGTCATTGCAACGGCCGAGGACGGACATTTCCTGCCCTCTCCGCAGAGGCTTCTGGACAATCCGAACACCTGGCTCGACATGACCGATCTCGTCTTTGTGGACCCGGTCGGCACGGGCTACAGCCGCGAGGCACCGGGACAGGAGGCGCGGAGTTTTTGGGGCGTCAAACAGGACGCTGCATCCATGGGTGCGTTCATCCGGCTCTTTCTCCTGCAGGAGGGTCGCACGGCGTCGCCGGTCTATCTGGCGGGTGAAAGCTATGGCGGATTTCGAGTGGCGCTGCTTGCCAAGACCCTCCAGGAAGATGTCGGCATCAGCCCGAGCGGCATCGTGCTGATCTCGCCGGCGCTCGAATTCGCCCTCGCCCGTCCCGACGAGTTCCAGCCACTCCATTGGGCGCTCGAGCTGCCATCGCTGGCGGCCGTGCGGTTGAGCAGCCAAGGTGTCACCGGCCCGGCGCTTCGCGAGCGGCTCTCCGAGATCGAACGTTATGCGCTGGGCGACTATCTCACGGCGCTCACGAGCGGGCTGGAGCAAGGCGGGCGGATGGCAAGCGAACGCGTGGCCGACATCACCAGCCTGCCTCTCAATCTGGTCCAGCGGAATTTCGCGCGCATCCCCACGATGCTTTTTGCGAAGGAATTTGCACGGGCCAAGAACCACGTTCTCAGCCCCTATGACGGAACGATCGAAACGGCCGACGTCGCGCCGGAGAGTCTGGGGCTCGACGGCCCCGATCCCGTTCTGGACCGAAGCGTGCCTGTGCTCACCTCGGCCTTTGTCACCTATGCGCGTGAGGAACTGAATTTTCGCACGGAGCTGAGCTACCGACTGCTGAACCGCGAGATCAGCGGCAGTTGGGATTTCGGGATCGGCCCGACCCATCAGGGCTACGCAGGCGTGATGGGTGATCTCCAGCAGGCGCGGGGACTGAACCCAGGCATGGGCGTGCTGATCGTCAATGGCTACACAGACCTTGTGACGCCTTACATGACATCGGCCTACCTCGTCGACCAACTCGCTACTCTGCCGGGCGCGAAGCCCATTCGCACCGAGCTGCTGGAAGGCGGGCACATGATGTATCTCAGGCCCGACAGCCGCAGCGCGCTGAAGAAGGCCGCGTCGGAGCTGTATCAGACGACACAGTGAGGCCGGCATTGGGGCCTGTGACGGCGCTTCACGTGCCTGAGCCGGCCTCCCGGACGACGTGAAGTATGAGGCCGCGCGGTGCATCCCTTTGCCGCGTCGCCCACGATCAGCTTATCGAGCGCCAGATTGGCAATCTGCCATCTTTCAATTCGCGTAAGCGTCACGCGCCACCTGCAGAAAACCAATTCCAAAACGCCGAGCTAGCGAACGGCATTGGCCATCGCAGGCCCTGTTGACGCCTCGCGTCCCCCGATCGCGGCAAAGAAGCATCGCGCCGATCGCGCTCCGGCGCGGCAACAAATAGTATGAATAATATGAATATTGTCACTCACCTGTCACCCATCCCGCTTAATCCGGCCGCCATGGGAAACGGGGCAAAAAGGCAATGTCTGGGGCGGGTTTCGCGGTCGGGCCGAAAGGCGACGAAATCGACGAGCTAGCCTTCGGTGCAGCCCATTCAGCACCCGCCCACACCCTTTCGTCGCCAGCGTCCTCCGGGCGACGAGAGACAACGCGACACCAGAAAGCTAGCAGAAATGTCTTTTCAGTTCTTCGGCTTCGGCCGGCAATTCGCGGGTGAGGCCCGCCAGATGAACCGCATGGCCGTCGCCGGCCATCTTGGCACCATTCTTCCGAAAATCGCGAAGTCCGCCTTGCTTTGCTCCAGCATGCTGACCGCATTGTCCGCGCCCGCACTGGCGCAGGAGCCATGGATCATGGTCCAGCGCACGTTTTTTCCCGACGCGGACCCCGCGCGCGGGCAGGGCGTGACGACCGACGGCACCTATTGGTATTTCTCGGGCACGCATTCGCTCGAAATCGCCGATAACAACTTCAATACGGTCAAAATCGACAAGAATGCGATCGCCAATGAACTGATGATCCCGTCCGATCTGTCGTCTGTTGGGCTGAATCATATCGGCGACATCGATTACGCCAACGGTCTTCTCTACATATCGCTCGACACCAGCAATCGGGACCCGATTACCGGCAACAAATACAGCCACCCCGTTTTCGCTATCTACAATGCCAGCGATCTCAGCTACACCGGACAAGCCTACACGCTGAACCCTCCACACGGCGTTCGTGACATTGCAAGCTGGGTGGCAGTCGATGCGAAGAACGGCCTCGCCTACGGCATGGCCTATGACAACGCCACCGAACTCGCGGTCTACAACCTCTCGGATTTCAGCTTCAAGGAATACATCCCGCTGTCGGCGACCATTGACCAGGCGCAGGGCGGCAAGATTCTTGACGGCTGGATGTATTTTTCCACCGACAATGACGACAAACTGCTGATGCGGGCCAATCTCAAGACCGGACAGGTCGAGACGCTCGGCAATCTCAAGCTTGACGCCGAGCAGGAGGTGGAAGGTCTTACTTTCAGATGGACGAAAGACGGCTGGTCCCTGAACGTTCTTGACCGAGAAGAGAGCTTTCCCGGGAGCCTGGAGGAAGGCGTTGCCTTCTACAAATATCTCCGCCCCTACGGAAACGTGCTGTCAGGCGAAATCCACGCCGATATCAGCGGCGCTCTGATTGCAGACAGCCGTTTCATTCGCGAGGCGACGAACCGCCGGCTTCTCGCTGCCTTCGATGCCGCCGCCGTGCCCTCTGGTACGGTCACCGCATTTGATCAGAAAGGACCAAGCGCTGCCCCCGCCGACACTGATGGCGTGGTGCTCTGGAGCGAGGCCCTCGGCGCGAGCAGCAACGCCAGGGGCGCCGGCTATGCCGCGGATTTCGACCGCTCCTCGGCTGGCCTCATCGCCGGCATTGACGCGCCGATCGGCGATTGGCGCGTCGGTGTTGCAGGTGGCTACAGCCGCACGAGCTTCGATGTTTCGCAACGCGCCGCCTCCGCCTCGAGCAACGATTACGACATTGGTGTGTATGGCGGAACGCAACTTGGCGGCATTGGCCTCCGTATGGGCGCCTCCTATGGCTTGCACGACATTTCGACCGAGCGCAGCGTCGTCTTCCCCGCGTTCAATGAAAAATTGTCGGCTGACTACAGGGCCGCTACGACGCAGGCCTATGGCGAGATGGACTATAAGATCGAGACGGGCCGGGTCGTTCTGTCGCCCTTTGCCGGACTCGCCTATGTGCATCTGAAGACTGATGGCTTCTCGGAAAAGGGCGGCACCGTCGCCGCGCTGTCGAGCAGCGACACCACGTCGGAAAACACCTTCTCGACCATCGGCATGCGTGCATCGACGCCATTCAGCCTCGGCGCAATGAACGGCTGGCTGCATGGCCAGGTTGGTTGGCAGCACGCCTATCAGGACGTCACGACGATGACGAACCTGAGCTTGAACACCGGCGCTTCCTTCGACAGCGTCGGCGTGCCGATCGCCAAGGATGCGCTGGCCCTTGAAGCGGGCTTCGATATCGCACTTTCGAAGCAGGCAACTTTCAGGACGAGCTATTCCGGCCAGATCGCGCGCAAGGTCCAGGATCACGCCATCAAGGTGAGCTTCGATCTGAAGTTCTAAAGCCGGGGTTCCAGCACGCGGCTAAAGGGAGGGGGCAGAGCGGCCATGCTGTTGGCGCGGCCTAAACCCTCATGACCTGCCAGACCACGAGCGATTCCTTCCTCCCCCTGCGAAATCAGGGGGAGTATTTTTTGAGACGGGGCGTGAAAGGGAAGGCGCTCTGTAGCGGTTTGCATAAGCTGTACACACCAGAGACTGCCGAAGTCAGCTTAATGAGTGGCGTGGAAGTGCTGACCTTCATTTGCTTGTTACACGCCCGGAATACCTCTGCTCCCGACGCCGCATGTGCGGTCGCAAGCAGGGGATTGTTCAAATGTCAGATTTCAACCGCCGCATATTCATGAAGGGCGCAGCCGCCACCGCCGGCTTTGCTCTTGCCGCTCCATTCGTGTCGCGCGGAGCTTTTGCCCAGGGCTCCTCGGGCACCGTCAACATCTTCGCCTGGGCCGGCTACATCTCCGACGAGATGCTGGCCGCCTTCGAGAAGGACACCGGCATCAAGGCCGTCTACACGCCCTATGGCACCAATGACGAGTTGCTCAACCAGATGCGGGCCAGCAAGGGCACCGGCTATGACATCATCTGGCCGGCAGTCGACCGCGTGCCGAACTATGTCGAATTCGGCCTCGTGCAGCCGATCGACGAATCCAAGGTGAAGTGGGATCGCGTCCTGAAGAGCGCGCTGACCGGCTCCGAGACCCTCGGCGCAGTCGTCGGCGGCAAGCGCTACCAGGTTCCGACCGACTGGGGCACCGAAGCCCTCACTTTCGACAAGAGCGATTTCCCGCTCGTCTACGGCACCGCTTCCTATGGCGATCTTTGGAAGCCGGAAGCTGCCGGCAAGGCCACCGTGCGCGGACATTCGGGCCTCGTCGGCCTCGGCCTCTGGCTGGAAGCCCAGGGCAAGCTACCGCATCCGATGCGCGACAGCTTCAAGGACGAAGCCACGATGCGCGCCAACTACGACGTGATCATCGCCGAAGCCATTGCCCGCAAGGCCAATATCGCCCAGTTCTGGTCGAACGAGAACGAGGCGCAGGGCGCGTTCCGCACCAACGGCGCCAAGATCGGCCAGACCTGGGATTCCTCGGCTGCCGGCCTGATCAAGGAAGGCCTGCCGGTCGGATTCGTCGCCCCGTCCGAAGGCGCTCTTGCCTGGATGGAAGGCGTTTCGCTTCCCGTCGGTGCGGTCAATCTCGACCAGGCCTACGCGTTCCTCAACTGGATGCTGACGCCCGAGGCCGGCGCGCTTTACGCCAATCACACCTCGATCAACACCACCGCCATTGGGGCCGACCAGCACCTGTCGGAGGCCTCCAAGAACTTCTTCGCCGCCGCCTATCCGGGCGATGCGCTGGAAAAGCTCTGGTGGTGGCCGGTGCAAGACAACTGGTTCGTCGCGCTCCGCAACGAATACCAGGACAAGTTCCTCTCCGCCTGATCGGCGTCGATGAACAGGCGGCGGGGTCGCCCGGCCCCGCCGCTTTTCTTCCAGCATCAATCCGAACAGGCGCCGCATGTCGCATTCAGTCGACCTCATGGATGTCGAAATGGCCTTTGGCGGCGTGCATGCCGTGCGCAGGCTGTCCGCTCATGTCGAAGGCGGAGAGTTCTTCTCCATCCTGGGTCCGTCGGGCTGCGGCAAGACGACGATCCTCCGGTTGATTGCCGGCTTCATCAATCCGACTGCCGGCCGGGTGCTGATCGGTGGCAAGGACATGGCGGGCATCGGCGCCGATCGCCGCCCGACTTCCATGATATTCCAGTCGTTGGCTCTTTTTCCGCTCATGTCGGTCTGGGAAAACATCGCCTTCGGCCTTGAGGTGCGCAGGATGCCCAAGGCGGACCGCCGCCGTCGGGCCGAGGAGTTGCTCGAGCTGATCGCGCTGCCCGGCTATGGCGACCGGATGGTCCATGAGCTTTCAGGCGGCCAGAAACAACGCGTGGCAATTGCGCGAGCGCTGGCCGTAGAACCGCAGGTGCTTTTGCTCGACGAGCCATTGTCCGCGCTCGACCTCAAGCTACGTCAGCACATGCGCGCCGAATTGCGTGCGCTGCAGAAGCGCACGGGCGTCACCTTCATATACATCACCCACGACCAGTCCGAAGCGCTCGCCATGTCCGACCGCGTGGCGGTCATGAGCGCAGGGGTATTGCAGCAGATCGCAACCCCGCGCGAGCTCTACTCCAGCCCCGCTACGCCTTTCGTGGCCAAATTCGTCGGCGAGACCAATGAGTTCGCGGGCAAGGTGAGCAGGACGGTGGACGGCATCGCCGTCGTCGATGGTCCGCACGGGAGCTTTGCCGGCCGCGCCGGCGACGAGGTCGTCGTGGGCGGCACGGCTGCGGTTTATGTAAGGCCAGAGGCCGTGACAGTCAGCCGCGAGGCGCGCCCGGACAGCCTGGAGGCGCGCGCCGACCGGATTGAGTTCGAAGGCGCCGTCGCCATGCTCCATGCCACCTCGCGCGAGGGCCAACCGCTTCTTGCGGCCATTCCCAACCAGCTTCTGTCGCGGGCTCCCGCCGCGGGCGAAACGGTCTGGCTCAGCTTCGTGCCGGATGAAGCGCTGGTTCTTGCCCATGGGTAATCTGTTCGCTCGCTTCGGAACGGGCCTCGGCGCACTGATCGTCGGGCTGGTCGCCGCCTGGCTGGTCAGCATGGTGCTGGCGCCGAACCTGATGATGCTGGATTTCTCGCTGCGGCCCAATCTGATGCCGGCGCAGATCGGCGGTCTAGACGACCACTACACGCTCGCAAACTTCGCCGCGCTCGCCGGCGATCCGGTGCATCGCGTCATCTTCCTCAAGACCATCTGGGCCAGTGCTCTGGTCATGGTCACGACACTCGCCGTCACCTATCCGATCGCCTACTGGATGGCCAAGGTGGCCTCGCCGAGGGCTGCGGCACTGGCGGTCATGGCGCTGATCATCCCGTTTTGGATCAACGAGGTGCTGCGCACGCTGGCGTGGTACATCCTTCTCGCCTTCGGTGGGCCGCTCAATGCCGCTCTGCTCTGGCTCGGCATCATCGACCAGCCGGTGCGCTGGTTCGGCGATTTCGGCGTGCTTGCGGGCATGGTCTACGCCTACATCCTTTTCATGCTGTTCCCGATCTACAATTCGATCTCAACGCTGGACACGGTGCAGATCGAGGCGGCCCGCAACCTCGGCGCGTCGACGCCGCGCATTCACTGGCGCATCGTCATTCCGCACGCCAAGGCAGGCATCGCCACGGGCTGCGTCTTCACCTTCATGCTCGCGGCCGGCAGCTATGTGGCCCCTGCCCTGCTCGGCGCACCGGGCAGCCGCTGGTTCACCGAGATCATCTACAACTGGTTCTTCGAAGGCGGAAATTGGAACCGCGGCGCGGCCTATGCGCTGGTGCTGCTTACGCTGTACATGCTCGTGGTGCTGGCGACGCTGAAGCTGTTCCGCGTCAACCTCGCGGATGTGGCCAAATGACGGTGCGGATCGAGACCGAAGGCGTGGCGAGGTCCGCAGCCGGCCGAGACTGGACGGCCAAGGCCGCGGCGCTGCTGCCGCGCATCATTTTTGCCGGCTACATGATCCTGTTTTTCACCTATCTGTTCCTGCCGCTCGTCGTGATGGGTGCGGCAACCTTCAACACGAGCAAGTTCCCGACGGTCACGCCGTGGCTCGGCACCACGCTCGACTGGTTCTCAGCCCTTTGGTCCGATCAGGCGATGTGGCGCGCGCTTGGGCTGTCGTTCCTGATCGCGTTGGCGGTGATCGCCATCGCGTTGCCCGCCGGCACGGCCGCCGCGCTTTTTCTGACCAGCCTGCAGCCGCGCGCGCGCACCTTCCTTTATGCTTTCATGGTGTCGCCGCTATTGACCCCGGGCGTGGCCATCGGCATCGCTACGCTTGTGCTCTGGCACCAACTCGGCGTCGGCGGCGGCACATTCCTGATCGTGCTGGCGCAGGCAAGCTTTATCACTTCCTATGTGATGCTGATGGTGGTCGCCCGCTTGCAGCGCTTCGATCGCGTTCAGGAAGAGGCAGCCGCCGGTCTCGGCGCTTCGCGCTTCATGATTTTCCGTCGCATCCTGCTGCCATACCTGCGGCCGTCGTTGCTGGCTGCCGCCTTCATCGCCTTCCTGCAATCCTTTGAGAACTACAACACCACACTGTTCGTGCGCGGCACCGAGACCCCTCTGACGGTCTATATCGCCACCAAGGTGCGCACCGGCCTGACGCCGGCGGTGAACGCGCTAGGGCTCATCCTCATCGGCGTCACGATTCTCGCCGCCATCGCCATCGAGATTGTGCGCCGGCGCAGTGCAGGCCGCCCTGTAGCCTGAAACCGCGACAGCCTACGATTGCGCGGCCAGCGTCGGACGAGAGCGTCCAGGTGAATAAATCGATGCTCTTGCGAGAATGCGGGAGGACAGCATGCGGGGACTGCACTCCCGGATGCGTCAAGGCAAGGAAGGGGGATCTACCACCGCACCGAGTTTGAAACGCCTCAAGCATGCGATTTGAGAAAACTGCTGACGGCTCTAATCCAGCCCCAGCTTCTTCCTCAACTCGGCGTTCTCCTTGCGGAGACGTTCCGCAAGCAGGCTCTTCAGTCGTTTGTTTTCATCCTCGAGCGCCAGCAGGTCCTTGAGATCGTTACTCTCTGATACAGGGGCTGCGGCCTTCTTCCAGTGGTAGTAGGTCTGCTCCGATATGCCGGCCCGCTTGACTGCGCTCCTGATACTCTCGCCGCGACTGATCGACTGCTCAATTTCGCCAAGTAACTGCGCGCGTTCCTTTGCGGAATAGACCTTTCGACCGATCCGAACTGCCCCTGCCGGAGCTTCCGCCGCCTTGGCGCCGCTCGTGCGAACTGGCGCCTTGGGTTCCGCCTTTGCCTTCCGCGGTCGCCGGGTCTTCTTCTTCGTTTCAGGTGCCTCAGCTATCGTGGCGCTCTGTGCTGCTTCAACTTCCTGAGGGTCTGGCATGTGATGCTCCACTACAGGTTTGTGCCTGTCTTCAGCATCAATCGGTAGTACATTGGAGTCAATAAGCTGATGCTCTTGTCGCTCGGTAGCAGCGGCTTCTTTGTTGTCTCAGCGACAAGTGAAGCCACCAGCCCAATAAATTTCATCCCCGCGATCACTGCGCCCGCGCTCTGCAACCCTCACCAGCAACACTCCGTCCACTGGCGGTTCGATCTTCTATGCACTAACAATACCGAGCCCGATGAACTCGGGCCGTCGCTTTCGTACCGGCCGCCCTTTGCCAGAGACATCGCCGGACCGAAGATTCGTTGCCGCGAGATCGTGCTGGCCGATCGGTTGCTTGGATTACTCGCTGAAAACCGAAGGAGTTTGAATTGGACCTGATCGTGAAGCGCGTCGGCGACGGATGGCAAGCGAGCTATGGCGGCAAGGTCTGGCGCGCGGCGGTGGGCCGCAGTGGAATTCAGGCCGAAAAGACCGAGGGTGACGGCGTCAGCCCCATCGGCTGTTGGCCAATATTGCGGGTGCTCTATCGCGCCGACAAGCTGGCCGCACCACCCGTTTCGGTTTTCGAAACTGCCCGGATCGAGCCAAACGATGGTTGGTGCGACGCGCCTGACCATCCGGACTACAATCGCCCAGTGAGCCTCCCTTTCGAAGCCAGCCACGAAGAGATGTGGCGCGAGGACGACGTATACGACATTGTAGTCGTCCTCGGACACAACCACGATCCGATTGTTCCCGGCGCCGGCAGCGCGATTTTCCTGCATGTCGCCAGCGAAGGTTACGGCCCGACCGCTGGCTGCGCCGCGCTGACGCGCGAGGACTTGCTGGAGTTCCTCGCAATGGCGAGGCCTGGGACACGCTTATGCTTCCAGGGAGAGGACTGATCCTCGTTTGGGAAGGAGGAGCCAGAACAAGGGCGCCTGTCTCAAACCTTGTCAACCGTGCCAGTGCGAGCAGCGGATGACGCTGCAGAAGTTGCCGCGGTGGTAGTGCGGCTCCTTGTCGGCGATGACGTCGGCCTTCACGTTGCCGAAAGTGGTTTCCGGCTTATGCTTGATGCCGTCGTAGAAGGCCTGGATGATGTCTTCCTTGAACTTCGGCGTGCGCGGGAACGCGCTCACGACGGCTTCCCGCTCGGCATCGGAATATTGATCGTAGGTAAGCCCTAGCACGTCCATCTCGACACCAGCGGTGACGAGGGCGACGACGGGGTGCATGTGCTGCGGCACGCCCGGCGTGGTATGGAGCGCGATGGCGGTCCACACCGTGTAGGCATCTTCCTCCGAAATCCCGTGGGTCCTCAGGAAGTCGCGGGCAGCATGGGCACCGTCGACCTCGAAACGCTCGTTCCTGCTACTGTGGCTTGGCATCAGGCCGATATCGTGGAACATCGCACCGGCGTAGAGCAGTTCGCGATCGAATTTCAGGCCGCGTTGCACTCCGGCCAGCGCACCGAAATGATAGACGCGGCTCGAATGGTTGAAGAGCACTTCCGTCTCGGTGTCGCGGATATATTCGGTGATTGCTTTTGTCAGCTTGGTGTCGGGGATGGCGGCGTCTTTGGCGATGAGTGCCATGGCTTTCTCCTGCGCTTTTCACTCCACAGAAGGGTAAAAGCCGGCTAGTATGTCTGCAATCGACGTAGTACGTCATAAACGGACAGATTCAGATCGGTGCGGACTCAAATGCCTGCGAAAGCCAAAACAGTTGTGATGCTGGCACTGCCTGGGGTGCAGCTTCTCGATGTTTCAGGGCCGCTGGACGTTTTCGCCGAGGCGAATTCGCAGCTCGGCCATGAGGCCTACCGACTCGTCGTCGCGGCGAGCGAGCCAGGGCCGATCCGCAGTTCTTCGGGTGCGCGGCTGATGCCGGACCTGATCATTGGCGGCGACTTCGAGGAGGCCATCGACACGCTTCTCGTCGCCGGGTGCCCGAAAGCGGCCGAAATGCCGGTAGATCGAGTCGTCGTCGACTGGCTACAGCAGCGGGCGCCAAGGGCGCGGCGCTATGGTTCGGTGTGCAGCGGCGCCTTCTTCCTTGCGGCGGCGGGCCTACTCGATGGCCGGCGCGTGACCACGCATTGGGCTGTGGCCGAGCGGCTCGCCGAGCGGTTCCCCGAGGTGACAGTGGACGAGGACGCGATCCACGTCAGCGACGGGCCGCTGCGTACGGCAGCCGGTGTGACTGCGGGGCTTGATCTGGCGCTTGCGCTGGTCGAGGAGGATCTCGGCCACGACATCGCCATGCGCGTGGCGAGCCAGCTCGTCATGTTCTTCAAGAGGCCGGGCGGGCAGATGCAGTTCAGCCGCAAGGGCGAAGCCGTGCCCGCGGGGCGCGCCGCACTTCAGGAGCTTCAGCGTTGGGTGGCGGCTAATCCCGCACTCGATCACAGCGTGGCTAACCTCGCCAAGCGCATCGATTTGAGCCCCCGCCATTTCTCGCGCCTATTCCGCACCGAGGTCGGCATCACACCGGCGACATGGGTCGAAGAGGCGCGTGTCAACGCGGCGCGACGGCTTCTCGAGCAAGGAAATGAGGCGCCCAAACAGGTCGCGGCGCATTGCGGCTTTGCCGATGCCGACACGTTGCGCCGCGCCTTCGCGCGGCATGTCGGAATAACGCCTGCGGAATATCGAAGACGGTTTGCCGTCATCGTGATCTGACCACATTCTCCGGACTGCGTCGTAGCCAAATTCGCTATGCAGCGAGCCTCGCCTTGATCGCCCGGACGATCCCTTCGTCGGTCCGCTTTGGACGATGCGATACGAAGCCCAGTTCCAGCGCCTTTCCAGCAGTCGCATCAGCGGCGACCGAGCAGGACGAGTGGATTTCGCGGAAGGGCAGCCGCGTCCTGATGGCGTCCAGCGTTTCGAGATTGACCCCCGAGCCCGGCATGATGGTGATGCGGTCGCCCGCATGGACAAAACAGGCCGCAAGCGCGTCTAAACCCCTCAATGCCGTCGTCTCGCCACCCGAGGTCAGGATGCGCTCAAATCCAAGCTCGACGGCAAGGTCGATTGCAGCTGCAAAATCGGAACCGGCAAGGTCGAAGGCGCGGTGCAGCGTCTTGCCCAGTCCCTTTGCATGGTCAGCCAGGCGTGCAAGCACATCGCGGTCGAGGCTGCCATCGGCGCGATTGGCGCCGAGCACGACGCCTTCCAGGCCGGCGGAGCGCACCGCGTCGATGTCGGCAAGAAGTGCGGCCATATCCTCGTCGCCATAGATGAAGTCGCCGGGCCGCGAGCGGATCATCGCATAGACCGGAATCGGCGCCTTGGCTGCCAGCGCCATCAGCCCGGGCGACGGCGTCAGTCCGCCGGTCTCCAGCGCCGAGCAGAGCTCGATGCGGTCGGCGCCGCCTGAGATCGCCGCGTCAAGGCCCTCGGGGCTATCAACGCAGACTTCGAGCAGGATCTTCTCAGACATTGGTAATCTCCTGGAGGCCAAGCGCGGCGGCGCCGATCAGTCCGGGCTCGGTGGTGAGCGCTGCCTTGACCACCAACGGGTTGGCGGCGCGACGCAGCGTGCGGCCGCGTACCTCGCGGTCCAGTGCTTCGATCAGCTCAGGAACGTTAGATAGGCCGCCGCCGACCGGCACGATGGACGAACCGATGATGTTGAGCGTCAGCGCCAGCGGCACGCTGACCAGTTCGAGGTAGATACCGATGGTGCGGCTCGCCTTCACCTCGCCCACTCGCCAGCGGTCGATGACTTCGGTGCTCGACAACGCCTCGCTGCAGAGAAGCTTGTGCAGCTTTTCCATGCCGCGCGCGCCGCCGATGGTGTCGACGCAGCCGGACTGTCCGCAGCCGCAGGCAAAGTGTGGCACCTCGACGGGCGGTTGGCCGACCGTTGTCTGCAGCGCCTTGCCGTGCCCCCACTCGCCGGCATAGCCGCCGGCACCGGCGACGATGCGGCCGTCGATGACCAGTCCGCCGCCGACGCCGGTGCCGAGGATGACGCCGAAGACATTGCGGTGGCCTTTGCCGGCGCCGCTGGTGGCCTCGGCCAGCGCGAAGCAATCGGCATCGTTGGCGATCCACACCGGCAGGCCGATGAACCGCTCGAGATCGGCGGCGATAAGGCGGCCGTCGACGCAAGGGATGTTGGCGCATTTCAGGCTGCCGGAAGCGGGATCGACCACGCCGGCGATGGAAATGGACACGCCTTTGGAAGGCCGGTCGCCTGCGTTCGCGCGCGCGGCGATGACGGCTGCGAAGGCGTCGAAATCGTCGAGCGGCGTCGCCACCCGGTCGATGATCTCGATTTCACCGGCCGAGCGGGCGCGGGCGCTTTTTATCGTTGAACCGCCAATGTCGAAGCAGGTAATCATCAAATCAGTTCCCGAAAGAAATTCCGTGGCGGGACATCCTGCCGAACACGCGGGATTTCAAGACCGATACTTCGTAAAGGAAGCAATGGACAGTTCGCGCAAACGACGCACCTCGCCGACCATCGCCGATGTCGCCGAGCTTGCCGGCGTGTCGCGCGCCATCGCCTCGCGCGCGCTGTCGAGCGAAAGCCGTCCGGTTTCCGCCGACAAGCGGGCTCGCGTGCTCGAAGCAGCCGAAAAGCTCGGCTTCAAGCCCAATCTCCTGGCCCGCAGCCTGACCACCAAGACGGTCAACCTCATCGCTGTCATCGTCAACCACATCCACGACTTCTCCGACCTCGACCTGTTCGATCTGCTGATCGGCGAGATCCAGTCGATCGGCAAGCAGGTCATCTTCCTGCGCGTGGGCTCGGTCGAGCGCGTCGAAGAGTTTTTGCGCAACGGCGTTGCCTACCATGTCGATGCCGTGCTCGTGTTCTCCGACTTCGCCGACGCCGCAAAAGTGCGAAAGATGTTCCGTAACGACGACGTGCTGATGCTGAACGGCATGCATGACGGCTCCTCGCCCTCGGTCGTGCCCGACGAGGCCATCGGCATTGCCGAGGCGGTGGCGGATGCCGCCAGCAAAGGCGTCGCGACCGCCGCGCTCGTCACCGGCCGCGTGTCCTCGCCCGTGGAGCAGAGCCGTATCGCCGCCTACAAGGCCGAGATGCGGCGACATTGCATCAAGCTCGTCGCCGAACTGCGCGGCGACTATTCCTATGCCAGCGGACGGCAGGTGGCGCAGTCGGACGAATGGCCGAGCGTGGATGCGGTATTCTGCACCTCCGATGCCATGGCCATGGGCGTGATGGACGTTCATCGCGATGCGTTCCCGCAAAACCAGCCCGGGCGCTTCAAACTCTATGGCTTCGACAACCTGTCGCTGACGGATTTCGAGGCCTATCCGATCTCGTCCATCGGCTACGACAAGAAAGCCTATATCGGCGAGATCCTGCGCTTCCTTACCCGCCCCGAAGAATTCACCAACGCCGAGGCCTATGTGACGGTGCCGACCTTCTTCGTGCCGCGGACGACCTCTTGAATGCAAAACGGGCAGGCCGGATTGCTCCGCCTGCCCCCTGTTTGCTTGGCCACTTACCAGAGCGGGGTCAGGGCCGGCGGGTTGGCCTTCTCGCCCCACCACTTCTTGTAGTTCGCCTCATAGGCACCGCTCTGGATGTATTCCGACACGAACATGTCGATCCAGCGGACGAAGCCGTCATCGCCCTTGGCGACCGCGATGCCGATCGGGTCGTTGGAATAGAGGCCCGGAAGCGTCACGAGGTTGTCGTTCTTGGTGGCGAGATAGTCGAGCAGCGAGGAGTCTTCGATGGCCGCGTCGACACGCTTCTGCTGGAGCAGCAGCACGCCCTCGGGCGAGAAATTATCAGTGTAGACCAGCTCGGCCTGGGGCACTGCCTTCTGGATGAAGGTTTCGCCGGTCGAGCCGCGGCCGACGACGATCTTCTTGCCGGCGAGGTCCTCGATCTTGGAGATGCCGGCATCCTTCTGGACGATGATGCGCAGGCCGGCGCGGTTGTAGGGGATCGAGAAATCCACCGACTTGGCGCGTTCGAGCGTCGCCGATGTGTTGGCGACGGCGATGTCGATCTGGCCCGAGACCAGCATCGAAATGCGGGCGTCGCCCGACACGTCGACGAACTCGACCGGCACGCCGAGCTTCTCGGCGATCATGGTGGCGACATCGACGTCATAGCCAACCGGGTTGTTCTGGGCGTCGCGGAAGCCGATCGGCTCGCCGCCGAGCGACACGCCGATGCGGACGGTGCCGCGCTCGCGGATCTCGTCGATCTTGCCGGCTTGGGCTGCGCCCGTGGCGGCGAGGCCGATGGCAAGTGCCATGCCGGCCAGTTTCGTAATCAGGTTCTTCATGCTCCCTCTCCCTTGAGTGCTAGGATTTGAACGGTTCGGCGAAGCGGTGTTCCGGTTCTGGCAGACTTTCGTCCCAGTACCAGTAGCGGATCTGTTCTTCGCAATTGAGGCTGACGACTTTATGGTTGCCCTTTGCGTCGAGCGCGTGGATGACGACGCCGGCAAGGAAGCCCTGCTTCAGCTCGCGCAGCTCTTCGACGGCCAGGGCGACGGCCTGTTCCAGCGAATGGCCGAGGCGCATGGCGAGCACGATGGTGCGCGCAGTCCCGCAGCGCATGGTCATCTCGCCAGTGTGGGTGCAGGCGGCGGCGCCGAAGCGGCTGTCGGCATAGAAGCCGGCGCCGGGGATGGGCGAGTCACCCAGTCGGCCCGGATATTTCCAGGCCCAGCCCGACGTCGAGGTGACGACGTTGAGGCCGGCGGCACTGTCCTTGGACAGGAAGACGGTGGTGTCGCGCACGCGCTCGGGATCGGTGATGGTGCGGCTGAGCGGCGCCAGGGGGATGTCCGGAAACTTTGCCAGCTCCTCCGGCGTCAGCTCCTTCTCCAGCCGCTCCCACCAGACGCGTTTGCTATCCTCGTAGAGCGTCTCGTCGACGGCGAAGCCGATCTCGGTGGCGAAGCGGCGAGCGCCGTCGCCGGTCAGCATGACATGCGGCAGGCGCTTCATCACCTCATGCGCGAGCGCCGAAACCGGCAGCGTGTCGGGCACGGCGCCGACCGAGCCGACCTCGCGGGTAGTGCCGTCCATGACGCCGGCGTCGAACTCCATGCGGCCGAGCATGTTCGGCCAGCCGCCGAAGCCGACGGAGCGCACCTTCACCTCGCGCTCGACCTCCCCGATGCCGGCGACCATGGCGTCGAGGCCGTGGCGACCCGCCTTCAGCAGGTCGATGCTCTTGGAGAAGCCGGGCCAGGCCTCGGAATTGGCAAGCAGGATCATTTCGGTCTTTTCAGTCTTTGCGCATCTTGGAGAGGAACTGGGCCACGCGCGGCAGCGCCATGCCCTTGTCGGAGAAGAATTCTTCGGTCGGCAGGTCGGCGATCATCTGCCCCTTGTCGAGGAAGGCGATGCGCGAGGAGATGGAGCGAGCGAACTCGATCTCATGGGTGACGAACACCATGGTCGTACCGCCCTTGGCGAGGTTGGCGAGGATCGAAAGCACCTCTGCGGTCATCTCGGGGTCGAGCGCGCTGGTGACCTCGTCGAGCAGGAGGTAGCTCGGCTTCATGGCAAGCGCCCGGCAGATGCCGACACGCTGGCGCTGACCACCCGAGAGCTGGGCCGGATAGGCGTCGGCGCGCTCGGACAGGCCGACCTGCTGGAGCAGCCGGCGCGCCTCGGCCTCTGCCTCCTTGCGCGGCACCTTGAGCACCTCCACAGGGGCGAGCGCGATGTTCTGCACCGCCGTCATGTGCGGGTAGAGGTTGAAGAGCTGGAAGACGGTACCAGAGCGCTTGCGCGCCTCGGCCAGATCGCGCGGCTTGGACACGTCGAAGCCGTCGACCGTGATCCTGCCGGCGTCGATCTTCTCCAGCCCGTTGATGCATCGTATGAGCGTCGACTTGCCCGAGCCGGACGAACCCAGCACCGAGACGACCTCGCCCTGGCGGATCTCAAGGTCGATGCCGTTCAGGACAGTGGCGGCGCCGAAGGATTTGCGCAGGCCGGTGATGCCGATCATTTACAGACCCTTCCAGGCAGTATGGGCGCGAAGCCGCTTCTCGAAGCGGGCGCCGGCATGGGCGACCAGCTTGGCGGTGAGGTAGTAGAGCACCCCGACGGCAGTCCAGACGAGGAACGGCTTGAGCGTGCGCAGGTTGAGGATGTTGCCGACCTTCGTGAGGTCCATCACGCCAATCACCGAGATCAGCGAGGTGACCTGCAGCTGGTTGACCAGGAGGCCCGTCAATGGGCCGATGGCGAAGGCTGCCGCCTGCGGCGCGATCACCCGGCGCAGGATCTGCCAGCGGCTGAGGCCGAAGACGCGGGCCGCCTCGAGCTGGTCGCGGCCGACCGACTCGATCGCCGAGACGGCGATGACATAGATGAAGGCCGCGCTGTTGCCCGACAAAGTGATGACGGCGGCTGTCGTCGGCGTGACATTGATCTTGAGGAAGGCCGGCAGGCCGAAGAAGACCAGGAACAGCTGTACCAGCACCGGCGAATTCTTGAGCAGCTCGGCGACGAAGGCGACCACCTGAGAAAGCACCGGCACGCGGTAGAAGCGGATCACCGCCCAGAGCGTGCCGATGACCAGGCCGATCAGCGTGGTCGACACGAACAAGGCCACTGAAACGCCGAGCCCCTGCAGCAGGAGCACGAGGTCGTAGGGCGTGAAATCCCCGTAGCGCATCAGACCGCTCCCTCCGCCTGGTTGCGATTGAGGTAGCGATGCAGCATGCTGATCAGGATCGAGACGAACCAGGTCAGCGCCGCATAGGCGACGAGCAGGACGAAATAGACCTCGAAGGGCCTGAAGGTCTGCGACGCCACGATCTTGGCCGAACCAGTCAGCTCGTTGAGAGTGATCGTCGACAGGATCGACGAGGTCAGGATCAGGTTGATGAATACCGAGCCCAACGGCCGGACCGAAGCGCGGAGCGCAATGGGCATGACGATCTTGCGGAGGATCGTGCTCTTCCTAAGCCCGCTGACCTGCGCTGCCTCGATGATGCCCGGGTCGATTGCCAGGATGCCCGAGCGAATGACGTCGGAGGTGAAGGCGCCGCCGGCGACGGACATGGCGATGACGCCTGTCGTGAAGGCGTCGATGTAGATGCCGATTTCGGGCAGCCCGAAATAGAAGAAGAAGAGCTGCACGATGAAGGGGATGTTGCGGAAGATATCGACGTAAATCGCCGACAACCGATTGAGCAGAGGCGAGGCGGACGTCCGCGCCGCGGCCACCAACAGTCCGACCACCAGACTGCCGATGACGGCAAGCAGGCAGGCCTGAAAGGTCAGCCACGCCCCTTCCAACAGGAAGGGGATATGCTTGGCCAGGATCGACAGGTCGAACTTCAAGCAGCACGCATCCGAAAAGTGAAACCGGTTTCACTCTGGAGAACGGCAATTGGGATGTCAACGGCCACTGGGCCACACTTGAGCAGTTTTACACATAGCTATGGGCGATCCCGCCCGGCGCCACTATAGCTCCCGGGAGAGCCCCGTCCCCCGCGACTTTCTACAGCCGGGCAAGCCCCCGCTTTTGCATCGCGGAGCGAAATAGCCGTCTAAGCGGCTATTCGAAATTTGGAATGCGACCGTCAGAAGCTGTTGCGCTCGTGATACGTGCGGAGGAAGGCCTGGATGCGCGCGTCCTCGGGGTGATGCAGGATACGGTTTGGCGCATCCACGCCGACGAGCTCGCCCTTTTCCATGAAGGCCACCTGGTCTGCGACATGAGCGGCGAAGCCCATTTCGTGGGTGACGACGACCATGGTCATGCCCTCCGAAGCGAGGGTCTTCATGACGCTCAGCACCTCGCCCACCAGTTCGGGGTCGAGCGCCGAGGTCGGCTCGTCGAAAAGCATCAGGCGCGGTTCCATTGCGATGGCGCGTGCAATCGCGACGCGCTGCTGCTGGCCGCCCGACAGGCGCGATGGGTGGTTGGCCATCTTGTCGGCCAGACCGACCTTTTTCAGCGCCTCGGCGGCGCGGGCCTCGGCCTCAGGCTTCCGGAGACCGCGCACGCGGATCAGGCCCTCGGCCACGTTCTGCAGCGCAGTCATATGCGGCCAGAGATTGAACTGCTGGAACACCATGCCGATGGAGCGGCGCATTTCGCGCAGCTTGCGGCCCGACATCTTGCGGCCGCCGGGGCTGACATAGCCGATCAACTGTCCGTCGATCGAGATCTCGCCGGAATCGTATTCCTCCAGGAAGTTGATGCAGCGCAGAAGCGTGGACTTGCCGGAGCCCGAAGGTCCGATCAGGCAGGTCACCTTGCCCGGCAGGATCGTCAGATCCACATTCCTGAGCGCCTGGAAGGGGCCGTAATATTTGTTGACCTTGCGGATCTCGACGGATGACGCTGCAAGCATCTTACGTCCTTTCGATCAGATGTTTCGTGATGCGCGTTTCCAGCCGGCGACCGACGCGCGAGATGATTTCGACCAGCGCCCAGAAGAACAGCGCCAGCACCAGGTTCGCTTCCAGATAGCGGAAGGTTTCGGTGGACATGCGCTGCACCGAGTACATCAACTCGGGCACGGTGATGATCGACAGGATCACCGTCTCCTTGGTCAGGATGATGGAGAAGTTGACCAGCGCCGGAAGCGCCGAGACGAGGCTCAGAGGCAAAAGGATGCGCCGAACAATCGTCACCTCCGACATGCCGATGGCACGGGCCGCCTCCAGCTGGCCCCGCGGCACCGCAAGGAAGCCGGAGCGGAAAATCTCGGCGAAATACGGGCTGCCATAGATGGTGAGGCCGACGAGCCCGGCGGGCAGCGCATCCAGCCGAAGCCCGAGCAGCGGGCCGCCGTAATAGAGCACGAAGAGTTGCACGAGAAAGGGCGTGCCGCGGATGACTTCGATATAGGCCTGGATCAGCCAGCCGAGCGGGCGCGGCCCGTAGCGCTGCGCCAGTGCGATGACCAGCCCCAGCGCCATGCCGAAGATCGTGCCCAGCACCCAGCACAGGATTGTGAGGCTGAAGCCGCTCAGCAGGATCGGCCAATATTGCAGCAGGATGCTCAGGTCCATTACACGGTCATCCTGTGCTCAAGATAGCGCCCCAGCGCGGCGAGGCAGAGGTTGATGAGCAGGTAGATGCAGGCCGCCGCGAGATAGACCTCGAGCGGACGGAAGGTCGTCGCGGCCTGCGCCTGGCTGGCGCGCGTCACCTCGAGGATGCCGACTACGGACACCAGCGACGAGGCCTTGACCAGCAGGATCATCTCGTTGATCAGCGCCGGCAGCGAGATCTTGGCCGCCTGCGGCAGGATGATCCGGGTCCAGATGTCGCGCGGTCCCATCCCGATGGCGGTGGCCGCCTCGGCCTGTCCCGGGGGCAGCGCGTTGATGGCGCCGCGCCAGATTTCAGAAACATAGGCGCTGGAACAGATGCCGACCGTGACCACGGCCGCGACCAGCGCCGGCACGTTGATGCCGATGACGGGCAGAAGGTAATAGCAGAGCAGAAGCTGCACGAGCAGCGGAACGCCGCGCAGGAAGCTAACCCAGACCGCCGCGAAGCGACGCAGCCAGCCTATGCGCGACAGGGCGGCAGCGCAGATCAACGCGCCGATCACCAGTCCGAGCCCGATGCCCAGAACCGAGATCAGCAGCGTATAGCGTGCCGCCCAGAAAAGTGGTCCGAAGCTGTCTAGGAAGGTCGAGAATGAGAACATTGCGTTTCCGCTTGGGGAGGGCACGCGGGCGGAAGCACTCCCGCCCGCGCTGTGTCATTACTTGGTCGGAACCTCGCGGGGCAGTTCGGTGTATTTGCCCAGCCACTTCTCCTGAATGGCCTTGACGCGGCCATCATCCGTCATCTTCAGCAGCGCGTCGTTGACGGCCTTGATGAAGCTTTCGCTATCGGCGTCCTTGCGCGCCACCCAGGCGAAGTAGGTTGGCTTGCCGAAAGTGGCCGGCTCGAACATGGCGAAGGTCTCGGGGCGGTTCTTGACCAGATAGGTCAGGTTCGGCAGCGAGCCCGCAACCGCATCCAGACGGCCGGCGGCGAGGTCCGCATAGGCCTCGTCGGTGGTGCCGTATTCCTTGACGTTCACGCCACCCAGTTCCTTGCCGTAGGCCTCGAGCTGGCGGAACTGCGCGGTGCCCTGCTGGACGCCAACGGTCTTGCCCTTGATGTCCTCGGGCTTCTTCATGTCGGCATTATTGGCGGCATGCACGAGCGCGACGGTGGCGTCGGCGATCGGCAGGCTGAAGCCATAGCGCTCGAGACGCTCCGGCGTGATCGTCACCGGCGCGATCACGATGTCGAACTTCTTGACCTCGAGGCCGGGCAGTTCCGCAGTCCAGGGAATGTCCTGATAGACCGGCTCGACGCCGATTTCCTTAGCCACGCCGTCGAAGAGGTCCTTCGTCATGCCTTCATAGGTGCCGTTCACCAGCATGTCGAAGGGCGCGTAGTGCATGTCGGTGGCCGTTTCAATCTTGCCCTTGGCCTTGATGTCGGAAAGCTGGTCGGCCATGGCGGGCACGGTCAGGCCCAGTGCGGCAAGGCCGAACAGGGCGGATTTCAGCGTTCTGGAAAATTTCATGTCGTTCTCTCTCCCTACTGCACCGTCTAGCGACTATCGCTGGACAGATAGCTATTAAGCATTTTCTCGCGCGCCGCCAGTGACGACGACGCGCGAGGAACATCAAAGAATGGCGGGCAGGTTCAGCCCGTGTTCGCGAGCGCAGTCGATCGCGATCTGGTAGCCCGCATCTGCATGGCGCATGACGCCGGTCGCCGGGTCGTTCCACAACACGCGGGCAAGGCGTGCGTCGGCATCCTCGGTGCCGTCGCAGCAAATGACCATGCCCGAATGCTGGGAGAAGCCCATGCCAACGCCGCCGCCGTGGTGCAGCGACACCCAAGTGGCGCCGGAAGCGGTGTTGAGCAGCGCATTGAGCAGCGGCCAGTCGGAAACAGCGTCCGAACCGTCCTTCATCGCCTCGGTCTCGCGGTTGGGCGAGGCGACGGAGCCGGAATCGAGATGGTCGCGGCCGATCACGATCGGGGCCTTCAGCTCACCATTCCGCACCATCTCGTTGAAGGCGAGGCCCAACTTGTGGCGCTGGCCGAGGCCGACCCAGCAGATGCGCGCCGGCAGGCCCTGGAAGCTGATGCGCTCGCGCGCCATGTCCAGCCAGTTGTGCAGATGCGGATCGTCGATCAGCTCCTTCACCTTCTGATCGGTCTTGTAGATGTCCTCCGGATCGCCGGACAACGCGGCCCAGCGGAAGGGACCGACGCCGCGGCAGAACAGCGGGCGGATATAGGCCGGCACGAAACCCGGGAAGGCGAAGGCGTTTTCCAGCCCTTCCTCCAGCGCCATCTGGCGGATGTTGTTGCCGTAGTCGACGGTCGGAACGCCCTTCTCGTGGAAGGCGACCATGGCCTCGACCTGCACCTTCATCGAGGCGCGGGCTGCCTTTTCAACGGCCTTCGGATCGCTCTCCTGTTTCGCACGCCATTCGGCGACGGTCCAGCCGAGCGGCAGGTAGCCGTGCACCGGGTCGTGCGCCGAGGTCTGGTCGGTGACGATGTCAGGGCGGACGCCGCGCTTGACCAGTTCGGGGAAGACGTCGGCCGCGTTACCGATCAGCGCCACGGACTTTGCCTCACCGGCCCTCGTCCAACGGTCGATCATCTCCAGCGCCTCGTCGAGCGAGTGGGTCTTTTCGTCGACATAGCGGGTACGCAGGCGGAAATCGGCGCGGGTCTCGTCGCATTCCACTGCAAGGCAGGAGGCGCCGGCCATCACCGCGGCGAGCGGCTGGGCGCCGCCCATGCCGCCGAGGCCGCCGGTCAGGATCCATTTGCCCTTGAGATTGCCGCCATAGTGCTGGCGCCCGGCCTCGACGAAGGTCTCGTAGGTGCCCTGGACGATGCCCTGCGAGCCGATATAGATCCACGACCCGGCGGTCATCTGGCCGTACATGGCCAGGCCCTTCTTGTCGAGTTCGTTGAAATGATCCCAGGTTGCCCAATGCGGCACGAGGTTCGAGTTCGCGATCAGCACGCGCGGTGCGTCCTTGTGGGTCTTGAAGACACCGACCGGCTTGCCCGACTGCACCAGGAGCGTCTCGTCAGCTTCGAGCTTCTTCAAGCTGTCGACGATCAGGTCGAAGTCCCTCCAGGTGCGGGTCGCGCGGCCGATGCCGCCATACACCACCAGCTCGTGCGGGTTCTCGGCAACGTCAGGATGCAGATTGTTCATCAGCATCCGCATGGGCGCCTCGGTCAGCCAGCTCTTGGCAGTGATTTCGGCACCGGTGGGGGGGAAAATGTCACGTGCGTTGTGTCTTGGATTGTTCACGGTTCGGCTCCCATGTCAGGCCAGCATATTGCCGGAAATGATGATGCGTTGGATTTCGCTGGATCCCTCGTAGATGCGCATGATGCGCAGATCCCGGTTGATCCGCTCGATAGGAAAGTCGCGGGTGTAGCCATAGCCGCCATGCAGTTGCAGCGCGGTATCGGCGATCTTCCCTGCAGCCTCGGATGCGCCGAGCTTGGCCATGGAGGCGGCCAGCGAGAAGCGCCCACCACGATGATGAGCCAGATCGCGCTGGCGCGCGGCCTCCTGCGATAACAGCAGCGCCGAGCGGTAGGAGAGGCCCATGTCCGCGATCATCCAGCGGATGCCCTGACGCTCGGACAGCGGTATGCCGCCGATGATGCGCTCCTTGGCATAGGCGATCGCGGCATTCATTGCAGCGCCGGCAAGGCCAAGGCATTGCGCGGCGACCTCGATACGGCCATTGTCGAGCACCTGCATCGCGGTGCGGAAGCCTTTGCCTTCCTCGCCCAGCAGCGCGCTTTCGGGAACCTCGCAGTCCAGATTCAGCGTGAAGACATGGCCGCCCTTCAGACCCATGGTCTTTTCCGGCGGACCGGCTTCGAAGCCGGGCGTGCCCTTCGGCAGGATGAAGGCCGAAATGCCGCGATGCGCCTTTTCGGGGTCCGTCACCGCATAGACCACAATGAAGTCCGCGACGCCGCCATTGGAAATGAAGCACTTCGTCCCCTTGAGGTGCCAGCCGCCTTGCGTGCGTCGTGCCCGCGTCTTCATGTCGGCGGGATCGGAACCGGCGGTGGGCTCGGTGAGCGCGAAGGCGGCGAGCGCCTCGCCGGTGGCGGCCTTCGGCAGCCATTCGTGCTTCTGCGCCTCGGTGCCGCCGATCAGGATGGAATCGGTCGCCAGATAGTGCGCCGTCAGCGCGGAGGCGGTGGAGCCGCAGGCCCCGGCCACGATCGAGACCGCGCGCAGCAGCGCGGACGCGGAAATGCCGCTGCCGCCATAGGCTTCCGGCAGGTTGGCGCCCATCATGCCGGCTTCGCCCAGGGTCGCGAGCTGCGCATGCACGAAGCGCGAGGTCTCGTCAGCCTCGGCCGCCAGCGGGGCGATCTTATCTGCGCAGAGCCGCTCCAGCACCTCGCAGAACATGCGTTCCTCGTCGGAAAGCATGTGCCAGGGATCGTCAATCTGCGTCATGCGCGGTTCTCCAGTCCAAATTCCTTCAGCACCGCCTCGATGTCGCCGCCAAGGCGCGGTGCCGCCGTCGCCGCCACCGGCTTGGCGCCGTCGAAGCGCACGGGCTGGCCGACGACCGGCGCCAGGCCGAGAACGGGATGTGCAAGCATGCTGACCAAACCGCGCGCGGCGGCGTGCTCATTGTCGGCGGCCTGCGCGATGTTCCAGATCGGCGCGGTCGGAAGACCCTGCGCGGCCAGGCCGGCCACGGCCTCCTCGGTCGTCAGTCGACCGGACCAATCCTCGATCAGCGCCCGCAGCGCGGGCTCATGCTCGGTGCGGCTGCTGTCGGTGGCAAAACGCGGATCGTCTGCGATCTCCGGCTTGCCGACAAGGGCCGCCAGGCGCTGGAACTGTCCGCCGTTCAGCACGGCAATCACCACCTGTCCGTCGCTCGTTTTGAAACAGCCGAAGGGAGTGGAAAGGGGATGGCGGTTGCCCACACGTCCCGGCAACACACCGTCATAGAAGTGCTGGGCGTGGCTGGTGGTCAGCATTGAGAACAATGCGTCATACATGGAGATATCGAGCGTTGCACCCTGCCCTGTGGCGTTGCGCTGGACCAGCGCGGCCATGATCGACCAGCTTGCAAACAGGCCCGCGATCAGGTCGGCGATGCTCTCGCCGGTCTTGAGCGGCGCGCCGCCTTCCTCGCCGGTCGCAGCCATGAGTCCCGACATGGCCTGTACCACCAGATCATACGCCGGCAGGTCCTTGAACGGGCCTTCCTGCCCGAAGCCGGAGATGGAGCAGTAGATCAGCCGGGGGTTGGCCTTGCGCAGAGCCTCGGCGCCGAGGCCCAGTCGAGCGGCGACGCCCGGGCGGAAATTCTCCACAACCACGTCCACGCGGGCGGCGAGCGCCTGGGCCAGCTCAAGGTCCGCCGGCTTCTTCAGGTCCAGCGCTATGCTCTTCTTGCCGCGGTTGTTCAGCGTGAACAGCGCGCTCTCGCCATCCTTGAACGGGCCGACATGGCGATAGTCGTCCCCTGCCGGCGGCTCCAGCTTGATGATCTCGGCACCCAGATCGGCGAGCAGCGCAGTGCAATAGGGCCCCGCGAGAACACGCGACAGGTCGAGAACCTTGATGCCGGAAAGCGGTCCGTTCACGGCTTCAACTCCGGTGCGAGAGAGACAAGCCGCTCCAGGACCGCGGTAAGCGTGGTGCGGAGCGCCGCGGCCTTGGCCTCATCGTAGGCGAAGGGCGGGGTTTCGCTCGCCAGATGGGTGGATTGCGCCAGTTCCATCTGGATCGCATGGACGCCATCCTGCGGCCGGCCGTAGTGGCGCGTGGTCCAGCCGCCCTTGAAGCGGCCGTTCAGCACATGGGTGCGGCCGGTAGCGGCACAGGTGTCGAAGGTCGCCGCCTCGATGCGAGGATCGCAAGTCGTGCCGTTGTTCGTGCCTATGTTGAAGTCAGGCAGGACGCCCTCGAACAGAAACGGGATGACGGAACGGATCGAGTGGCAATCATAGAGGATCGCCACCCCGTGCTTGGCCTTCACCCGCTCGATTTCGGCGGCAAGCGCTTCGTGATAGGGCGCGTGGAAATTCGCCATGCGCTCTGCGATCTCGGCGGCCGTCGGCTCCTCGATCCAGATCGGCTCGCCGTCGAAATCGGTCACCGGAACGAGACCGGTGGTGTTCTGGCCAGGATAAAGGCTGGCGTCGTCCGGACCGCGATTGGCATCGATCACATAGCGGTGGAACGTCGCCCTCACCGTCGTCACATTCGGCAGCAGTCCGTCATAGAGGCGTTCGATGTGCCAGTCCGTGTCGGCAAGGATGCCGCCACGCGCATTGAGCTTCGCCCGGATCGCCTCGGGCAGATGTGTGCCGGTGTGCGGCAGACCCAGGATCAGCGGCCCGTCGCCGCGGACGACTTCAACCGACTTCACGGCCGGACCTCCTCGAGCATGTTGTCCGGCAGGACCTCGAGCAGCGCGCCGGAGCGCACGAGGGAAGCGACTTCTGCCAGGTCAGGCGCCATGTAGCGGTCCTGATCCAGCGCCGTGACCGACTTGCGCAACCGTGCGATCACCGCCTGAAGCGGGGTCGAAGTCTTCAGCGGCCCGCGGAACTCGACGCCGGCTGCGGCGCACAGCACTTCGATGCCGACGATGTGAGCGAGGTTGGCGTTCATCCGCTTCAGGCGGCGCGCGCCGTGGGCGGCCATGGAGACGTGGTCTTCCTGGTTCGCCGAAGTCGGGGTGGAATCGGTCGAGCAGGGCGTGGCGAGATGCTTGTTCTCGCTCATCAGCGCCGCCGAGGTGACCTCGGCGATCATCAGGCCGCTGTTGAGGCCGGGGTCGGGCGTCAGGAAGGGCGGCAGGTCGTGGCTCAGCGCCGGGTCGACCATCAGCGCGATGCGGCGCTGCGAGATGGCGCCGATCTCGGCGATCGCCAGCGCGATCTGGTCGGCGGCGAAGGCCACCGGCTCGGCATGGAAGTTGCCACCCGACACGATCTGGCCGCTCTCGATCAGCACCAGAGGATTGTCGGTCGCGGCGTTGGCCTCGATTTCCAGCGTGCGGCCCGCCTGCGTCAGAAGGTCGATGCAGGCGCCGGTGACCTGCGGCTGGCAGCGAATGCAGTACGGGTCCTGGACGCGGGGATCGCCCACGCGATGACTTTCGCGGATCTCCGAACCGTCCATCAGTTCGCGGATGACGCGGGCGGCGAGGATCTGGCCGCGATGACCGCGCAGCTGGTGGATTTCATCCAGGAAGGGCGCGGTCGAGCCCATGATGGCGTCGGTCGAAAGCGAAGACGACACCAGCGCATTGCGCGCGGCGCGGAAGGCCTCGAAGAGACCGGCCAGCGCGAAGGCGGTCGAGACCTGCGTGCCGTTGATAAGGGCAAGGCCTTCCTTGGCGGCCAGCACCACCGGCTTCAGGCCCGCCGCGGCAAGCGCCTCGGCGCTCGCCATCTCGCGGCCCTGATAGGTGGCGCGGCCCTCGCCCAGCATCGTCGCGGCCATATGCGCCAGCGGGGCGAGGTCGCCGGACGCACCGACGGAGCCCTGCGAGGGGATAACCGGTAGAACGCCCTTGGCCAGCATGTCCTCGATCAGCTTGACCACCTCGGGGCGGGTGCCGGAGGCGCCGCGGCCGAGCGACAAGAGCTTTAGCGCCATGATCAGGCGCACGGTCTCTTCCTCGACGTTCTCGCCCACGCCGCAGCAATGCGACAGGATCAGGTTACGCTGGAGGGTGGCCGTATCCTCGGACTTGATCTTGATCGAGGCGAGCTTGCCGAAACCGGTATTGACGCCATAGACCGGCTCGTTGCCATTGGCGGCTGCCTCGATCCTGGCGGCGGAATTGGCAATGCCCGCACGCGCGCTTTCGGCCAGCCGCACGGCAAGCCCCTCGCGCCACACGCGCTCCAGCTGTGCCAGGGTGACCTCGCCGGGTGTCAGGATCAGTTCAGTCATATTTGCCTCCGAAGATGCGGGCGTAGAGCGGATTGAAGCCAATGCGGTAGGAAAGCTCGGCCGGGTGTCGGATGTCCCAGATCGCCAGATCGGCGCGGGCGCCGGGCGCGATGATCCCGCGATCCGCCAGACCAAGCGCGCGCGCCGCGTTGCGGGTCACGCCCCGCAGGCATTCGGCCGGCGTCATGCGGAACAGCGTCGCGCCCATGTTCATGGTCAGCAGGATGGAGGTGAGCGGCGAGGTGCCGGGATTGGAATCAGTCGCCAGCGCGATCGCCACACCTGCGTCGCGCAGCGCCTGGATAGGCGGATATTTCGTTTCCCTCAGCGTATAGAAGGCGCCGGGCAGCAGCACGGCGACCGTGCCCGCCTTCGCCATGGCCGCAATACCGTCCGCGCCCAGATATTCGAGATGGTCGGCAGAAAGCGCGCCGTGCTCGGCCGCCATGGCGGCGCCATGCAGGTCCGAAAGCTGCTCGGCATGCAGCTTGACCGGCAGGCCAAGGCCCTTCGCATGGGCGAAGATGCGCGCCATTTCCTCGACCGAGAAGGCGATGCCCTCGCAGAAGCCGTCCACCGCGTCGATCAGCCCTTCGGCGTGACCTTGGTCCATGCCGGCGATCACGACCTGGTCGATATAGCCGGCGCGGTTATCCTTGAATTCAGGCGGCAGGGCATGGGCGGCGAGCCAGGTGGTGACGACATGCACCGGGCGAAGCTCGCCGATGCGGCGCGCGACGCGCAGCATCTTCAATTCGGAAGCAATATCGAGCCCGTAGCCTGACTTGATCTCCAGTGTGGTGACGCCTTCGTCAAGCAGGGTATCGACGCGCGGCAGCGCCAACTCCAGAAGCTCTTCCTCGCTCGCCTCGCGGGTGTTGCGGACGCTGGAAAGGATGCCGCCTCCGGCCCGGGCGATTTCCTCGTAGCTGGCGCCCTCCAGGCGCATCTCGAATTCGCGGGCGCGGTCGCCGCCATAGACGACGTGGGTGTGACAGTCGATCAGGCCCGGCGTGACCAGCAGACCCTCCAGGTCTTCCGCGTGGGCGCTGCGATAGGCCGTCGGCAGGTCCGCATCGGCGCCGACCCAGGCGATCCTGTCGCCTTCGATCACGATCGAGGCGCGTTCGACGAGGCGATAACCCGTCGATTCCTCATCCATGATCGCGACTGTGGCATTGCTGAGAATCTGCATTGGCGCGCACTCCGGAATGACCCGCTGGTTTCTAGGTCTAATCATAATTCCCGGTCTATGTCTAAACTTATTTTCGTGCTATGTCTAAACTTAAGTGGGCAAGGCAGCCCGGCGCCGAACCGGCAAGATGGAGAATGCGATGACTACACTTTGGGCGGAACATGCGCTGCTGCCGCACGGTTGGGCGGAAGACGTACGTGTCGAGCTGGGCGCGGACGGTCGAATCGCGAAAGTCGAGGCCGGTGCGGCGCCGACCGGCGAGAGGGTCGGCCTCCTGCTACCGGCCATGGCAAATCTCCACTCCCACGCCTTCCAGCGCGCCATGGCGGGCCTCTCGGAAGCGCGCGGGCCGCAGCCGCGCGACACGTTCTGGACCTGGCGCCAGATCATGTATCGTTTCCTCGATCACCTGACGCCCGAGGACGTCGAGGCCATAGCAGCGCTGGTGCAGATGGAGATGCTGGAGGCCGGCTACGCTACCAATGTCGAGTTCCACTATCTGCACCACCGGCCCGGCGGCACATTCTACGACAACATCGCCGAGATGTCCGAACGTATCGCGGCAGCCGCTGCGCGCACCGGCATTGGGCTGACGCTGCTGCCGGTGCATTACCAATTCGGCGGCGTAGACCGTCGCCCGCTGGGTCCGGGCCAGCAGCGCTTTGGCACGACCCCGGACGAGTTCGCCTCCCTGCTGGACGCCGCCGAGGCGGCGCTCACGCATCTGCCGGCCGATGCCGGCATCGGCGTCGCGCCGCATTCGCTGCGCGCAGTGAGCGCCGAGGCCCTGACGTTCTGCGCGCGCCTGCGCCCCGGCCGGCCGCTGCACATGCACCTGGCCGAGCAGATCCCGGAGATCGAGGAAGTGCAGGCCGCGCGCGGCCGCCGCCCCGTCGAATGGCTACTGGACAATCACCAGCCCGACCGGCGCTGGACGCTGATCCATCTCACCCACATGACCGAAGACGAGACCCGCCGCCTAGCGGCGACCGGCGCCGTCGCGGGTCTGTGCCCGATCACGGAATCGAGCCTTGGCGACGGCATCTTCAACGGCACGATCTGGAAGGAAGCGGGCGGGCGGCTCGGCTTCGGTTCCGACAGCAACGTCCGCATCTCGCTGGTGGAGGAACTGCGCACGCTGGAATACAGCCAGCGCCTGCGCGACACCGCGCGCGCCGTGCTGGCCGAACCGGGACGCTCCACCGGCCGGGTTCTCTACGAGGCCGGACTCGACGGCGGGGCTACGGCGGCAGGACGCGAAACCGGCGCCATCGCCGCAGGCCTGTGGGCCGATCTATGCGCGGTTTCGCTGAACAATCCGGTGCTGTTCGGCCGCAAGGGCGACGAGCTCCTCGACAGCCTGATCTTCGCCGGCAGCGACAAGTTGGTGCGCGACGTCTGGTCGGCAGGCCGCCATGTCGTGCGCGACGGCCGGCATCTGGACCACGAGCGGATCACGGCTGATTATCTGGCCTGCATCGGAAGACTGCAGGAGCGGATGTGACCGACAAGCAAGCCGGCCCGACCTCGCCCAAGGCGCAGAACATCGCCAACGAAGTGCGCCGCCGCATTGTCGAGCGCGAATGGCGCCAGGGCGACCGCATTCCGGACGAGGCCGACCTTGCGATCGAGTTCGACGTGGCGCGGGCGACCGTAAACAAGGCGCTGCAGCTTCTGGCCGACGAAGGGCTGCTGGACCGCCGCCGCCGGGCCGGCACACGTGTCGCTGTCGACCCGGTGCGCAAGGCGACCTTCACCATCTCCATCGTGCGCGAGCAGGTCGAGCAGGCCGGCATGGTCTACACCCATCGCGTGGTGGCGCAGCGCCGCAGCCCGATCCCGGCGGAGATCGCCGCGCGGCTCGAGCTTCCGGAAGGTGAGGTCCTGGTCCACATGCGGGCCGTGCATTACGGTGACGGCCAGCCCTTTCAGCTCGAGGACCGCTGGATCAATCCGCGTGCCGCACCGGGACTGGAAAAGGCGGATTTCTGGCAACTGAACGCCAATGAATGGCTGGTGCGCAATGCCCCCTATTTGCGCGCCGACCTGACCTTCTCGGCCGAGAATGCCAATCGGCGCGACGCGCGATTGCTGCAGACCCGCCAGGAGCAGGCGCTGCTGATCATGCATCGCACCACATGGAACGATCTTGGCCCGATCACCACGGTCAGGGTGGCGTTCCAGCCCGGCCATCTCGTCGGCACCGAAAGCAGCCAGAGCCGGGGCTACTGGCCCGTTCGGCGAGGCGTGGGTGCTTGAGGCCGGACTGACGCGCGCAGAAAAGCACCCGCTGCCACCTTTACAAGTATATACATAATATCTACGCTGCGAGCATATCATCCTGCCCGAGGAGGAGGCCCCGCAGCATGACCACATCGATCCTACGCCCGGAACTGGCGACCCTTGCACCGTACAATGCGGGCCTCACCGTCGAGGACGTCGCGCGGCGGCCGGGCGTGACGCGCGTGGCCAAGCTTGGCTCGAACGAAAATCCGCTGGGGCCTAGCCCTGCGGTGCAGCAGGCACTGGAAGCTGCCCTTCAGCGCGTTGCCATCTATCCCGATCCCTCGGGACGGGCGCTCCTGGCGAAACTGGCTTCGCGGCACGGCGTTTCGGCCAACCAGCTGGTGCTCGGCAACGGCTCGGAGGATCTTTTGGCCGTGCTCGCCCGCGCCGTGCTGCGGCCGGGCGACAGGGTGGTCACGCTCTATCCGTCCTTTCCGCTGCATGAGGACTATGCGCGACTGATGGGTGCCGAGGTCACGCGCATCGGCCTGACACCGGAAGGCCACATCGACGTCGAGGCACTGGTGCAGGCAGTGGCACAGCCGGTGCGGCTGGTGCTTTTCGCCAACCCCATGAACCCGGCCGGCGTGTGGCTGTCGCCTGAGGAACTTGGTCGGGTGCTGGACGCCGTCCACCCCGAGGCGGTGACCTGCCTCGACGAGGCCTATCACGAATATGCCGAAGGTGAGGGCTACGCCTCGGCCGAGCCACTGCTGGCGACGCATCGCGGGCCGCTGCTGATCCTGCGCACCTTCTCGAAGGCCTGGGGACTTGCCGGCCTACGCGTCGGCTACGGGCTGACCAACAATGCTGAACTGAAGCGCGGGCTCGACCTTGCCCGCACCCCCTTCAACGTGAACCTCATGGCGCAGGCCGCGGCCGAGGCAGCACTCGACCATCCGCAATCGGTGACCGACGCGGTCGCGCTGGTGCAGCGGGAGCGGCTACGCGTGCAGGCCGCGATCGGGGCGCTGGGCCTGCGCGTGCTTCCGTCGAAAGGGAATTTCCTGTTCTTCGATGCGGCCCGCCCGGCGACCGAACTTGCCGAGGCGCTTCTGGACAAGGGTGTGATCGTCAAGCCGTGGAAGCAGTCGGGCTACGAAACTTGGTTGCGCGTTTCGATCGGCACCGAAGCCGACAACGATCAGTTTCTCGCGGCCCTTTCCGGCGCGCTCTGAGCCTTGCATGCAGGCCTTTGCCTGCCGCAAGATGGCTGCGTCGGCACAAACGGGCGTGCCGGCCCAATTCCGAGGGATTTGAAGAGATGACTGAAACGGGAATCTTCCGGCTTTCGGACCGGGTGTTCCGCCCCTGGAAAAATGGCGGCGGCGAGACGGCCGAAATCGCGGTTTCCCCGACCGGTGCGGATTTCGAGAATTTCGACTGGCGCATCAGCACGGCCATCGTCGCCGCTTCCGGACCGTTTTCCGCCTTTCCCGGCGTGGATCGGGTGCTGACTGTGCTGGAGGGTGGCGCGATGGTCCTGACTGTCGGGGGGCATGAGCGCCGGCTCGACGCGAGCTGCGAGCCCTTCTCCTTCCCCGGCGATGTCCCCGCCGGCGCGCAGTTGGAGGGCAAGGCCTTGCTCGATTTCAACGTGATGGTGCGTCGCCCGCTGCGGGCGCAAGTGACGCGCGGTCCGCTCATTCCCGGCAGCCGGGATGCGAGCGAGCGGGCGCGGCTTGTCTTGCTGCTGGAGGATCGGGCCGGGCTCGCGCGGCTCGACCTCGTCGATCTCGAATCCGCGGCCCCTTCGCTCGTCGCCGCCCTTGCCGGTGCCCAAGTGCTCGACGTGCGCATATCCGCCTAAGCTTCGGGGTGGATCAGACGGCTTCGGGGCGTGGCTCGAACCGAGCCAACAGCTCGTGGCGATCGCCGGGATAAGTCTGGTGCGCCAGCGTGACCCATCTGCCGGAAATCTCCGTCCGGCGGGTGACCTCCAGGCAGGGCTCCCCAGGTTGCAGGCCCAGATCGCGCGCCACAGCGGCGTCGGCGCCGACCGCGCGGATGCGGTGCTCGGCCGAACTCCAGGGGATCTCCTGCAACAGCCATTGGCCCGGCGCGACGGCCGAAAAATCCTGTTCGAGCGCCCCGGGAGCTGCCTCGGGATTGATGATGCGCTCCTCACGGCAAAAGGGTTGTGCATCGGCGAAATGCACGCCCAGAAGATGGAGGACCGGCTGCTGGCAGTCCTGAACGATGCGCGCTTCCGCAATCTCCCCGGGTTCCGGCAGGCGCAGCCTGCGCTCGAGGAGGTCGAAGCGATACGCCTGCCCCAGCGCCTGCACCTCAGCCGCGATATCGGCGATCTCCATCACCGCCGCCTGCGCATGCGGGCGGGCAACAAAAGTGCCCAGCTTGCGGCGGCGCAGGAGGAACCCCTCCCGCGTCAACTGTGACAGCGCCTTGTTCATCGTCATGCGTGAAACGCCATGGGCGTCGGCAAGGTCGGTCTCGAACGGGAGTTGATATCCCGGCGGCCATTGTTGCGAGATAATGAAATTGCGGAATTTGCTCACAAGCTGATCGTGCAGCGAGCGATTTGCGCCAGGTTTCGTTTCCGCCATCCGGTCCCCCCATTCCCGCGTCCGACATGGGCAAAGACGCCAGCGCCCGACAAGCATATGAAGTCAGGCTCATCGGCATTGCCGGTTTCTGACGATCCAGACCGGTATAGGCATTCACTGCGGGCATGTCCAAGCCGTTCGGGATGGACATACTTCTACGATCGGTTCCGTTGGAGGTGAGGCTACGCCCAAAGCCCAACCCAAGGGCTTCCGGATCAGGCCGAAAATCGCCACCTTTCACCATGAATATTGGAGCACATCCGGGGAAAATCCCGGCTTCGGGATGACATCCGGCAGCAGCGGAGCATCACGGCCATGCGCACCATCACGCTTGAAGAGCATTTCGCCACGCCGGGCTTTCTCGATGGCCCGGGCCGAGACCTCAAGGAACAGGCGAGCCAGATCGGTAGCCGCGCCGAGCAGCTGATGCGCGACTTGTGCGACATCGGCGAAGGGCGGATCGCCCAGATGGACGCCGCCGGCATCGACATGCAGGTTCTTTCACTGACCGCGCCGGGTGTCGAGCAATTGGAAGCCGCCGAGGCGTTCGCGCTTGCGCGCGACACCAATGACGTGCTGGCCGAAGCGATTGCCAAGCAACCGGCAAGACTGTCCGGTTTCGCCGCACTGCCGATTGCGGCACCGGACCAGGCGGCCAAAGAACTCGAACGCCGCTTCAGCGATCAAGCCTTCGTCGGTGCGGTGATCAACGGCCACCAACGTGGTCGCTATCTCGACGACAGATTTTTCTGGCCGGTGCTGGAAGCCGCCGAATCCCTCGGCGCGCCGATCTACCTGCATCCGACCAAGCCGCCCAAACCGGTGATCGAAGCTTCGTTCGGCGGCTTTGCGCCGCTCGTCACCGAGATGTTGGCCGGGCCGGGTTTCGGTTGGCATGTCGAGACCGCGGTGCATGTGCTGCGCATGGTGCTGGGCGGGGTATTCGACCGCTTCCCCAAGCTACAGGTCGTGATCGGTCACATGGGAGAAGGCCTGCCTTTCTTCATGCAACGGGTCGATGTGATGCCCGTCGAGCTGACAAAGCTCAAGCGGTCGATCAGCGCCTATCTGCGCGATAATCTGCACTACACGTTCGCCGGTTTTAATTTTCCGCCGACATTTCTCGATCTGCTGCTTGAGATCGGGGTCAGCCGGATCATGTTCTCGGCCGACTATCCTTATGCCTCGATGGCCAAGGCGCGCGCGTTTCTGGAACAGATTCCGGTTTCCGCAGCCGACCGCGCCAGGATCGCGCACGGCAACGCGGAGAAGTTGTTCGGACTTTGAGTGTGCGCCGGTTGCCGGCGTGCATTCTGCCTTGACCGTTACGTCGGGAAACGGTCGCCGAACATCGGCAGCCCGCTGAGGGAATCCGCCTTTGTTGCCTCGTCCTGAAGAACATCCCAGTGCTCAGCGAGCTTGCCGTCTTCGAAGCGCACGATGTCGGCGGCGACCCAGGCCGCGGGGCGACCGTGGCCTGAGAAGCGCCCGTGGACGATGACGTAGTCTCCTTCGGCAAGTAATACGTGATGTTCGTAGCGGAGCGTGTCGGGAAGGCCGCGAACAAGATTGAACAAGCCATCGCGGCCAGGCGGAATATGGGCGCTGTGCTGGATGTAGCGGTCCGACCAGTAGCGCTCGGCGGCGGCATAGTCGCGTTTGTTGAACAGCGTGTCGAAGGCTTCGAGTACGAGCGCCTTGTTCTCTTCCGGCGAGGTGGCTGTCATGTCGTTTTCCTCCATCACAACCGAGTTGAGGTTTCGCGTTGGTTCGACGCCAAGGCGGCATGCAGGGCCGCCACGACCTGCGCGCCTTCGCCAACTGCCGCGGCGACGCGCTTGACGGAAGTCGATCGTACATCACCGATCGCATAGACGCGGTGACGACTTGTCTCCAAGGAGTGCCGTCCCGCACCAGACTCGGCGCCGGTCAGGATAAAGCCCTTGGCATCCAGTTCTATTCCGGCGCCCGACAGCCAATCCGTGTTCGGGTCTGCTCCGATAAACAGAAACAGGTGGCGAAGAGGTCGGCGAACCTCCTCCGCCAGCCCTCGCTGACGCCATCGGACCGCCTCCAGCATGCCGTCGTGGCCTTCGAGGCCCGAAACAGTGGTACTGGTCAAAACCTCGATATTTGGAAGACCGCCAATTCGGTCCACGAGATAGCTGGACATGCTCTCTGACAGGCCTGTCCCACGCACCAAAAGCCACACTTTGGAGGCGTGACTTGCCAGATATACCGCCGCCTGTCCCGCCGAATTGCCCGCGCCCACCAAGGCGACTTCCTCGCCGGCACACAACCTCGCCTCGATCGGTGAGGCCCAATAATGCACACTCGTCCCCTCGAATGTTTCCAGACGGTCGAGATTAAGACGCCGGTAGCGGGCTCCGGTCGCAATCACGATCGAGCGGGCACTGACATATTCGCTGCTTGACAGTCTGATACTCAAGGCTTCGTCACCGGCATGCGCGGCCGCCTCGAGGCTGATCACCTCGTCCGGGATCGCCATCTCGACGCCGAACTTCTGGGCTTGGTTGTATGCGCGGGCCATAAGCGCCATGCCGCTGATGCCAGTCGGGAAACCCAGATAGTTCTCGATCCTTGCGGACGCCCCTGCCTGGCCACCGAATGCACGGCAGTCGAGCACGAGGACGGACAGCCCCTCCGAACCCGCGTAGACGGCGGCGGCAAGACCAGCTGGCCCGGCACCAACGATGGCAACGTCATAGAGGCGGCTCGGATCGATAGGCCCGACCAGACCGATGCAACGGGCAAGCTCCACTTCGCTCGGATTGCGCAGCAGTTGCCCAGTCGGGCAAAGCACGATCGGCAGTTCCCCCACATCGACATGGAAGCGTTCAATCAGGGCCTTGGCCCCCGGATCGGTCTCGGGGTCGATCCGTTGGCTTGGGTGTCCATTGCGGCGGAGAAAGCCCTCCAGCCGCAGCACATCGCCATTTTCGGCCCTGCCGACGAGTATGGGCCCACCGGCGCCTGTCTCCAGCAGACCAACACGACGCAGAATGAGTGCGCGCATGATGCGCTCGCCCAATTCCGCTTCCGCAATCAGCAGAGCACGAAGCCTGTCTGGCCCAATAACCAGGGCCTCGAGCAGATCTTGCGCATGGGCGTCCACGAGCGCGGGTCGACCCGCCAGCTGCGCCAATTCGCCCAAGAAAGCGCCTGGCCCATGCGTGACGATTGCCGCGCGATTGCCGGATTGGTCGTTCCGAGTGACCTCGACATGCCCGGAAAGGACAATAATGACGCCTGGACTAACCCGGCCAACCGTCGCAACCGCTTCTCCCGCTGCATAGCTGCGAATTTCGCCGAAGCGCCGGACCCGCTCGATCTCGCTTGGCTCCAGAACAGGGAACATCTGGTACCGTCGGGTTTCGATGATCGGTTCGGTCGGAGCAGCCATGATTTCATGATCTCCACTTAGGCTTTAGGGGCACTAGACCAGCACCAGCCCCTGCCGCATCGCCGTGGCGATGGCATCGGTGCGATTGGCCGCGCCGAGCTTCGTAAGGATCGCCGCAACGTGAAATTTGGCGGTGTGTACGGAAATGTCGAGATGCCGCGCGATCACCTTGTTCGACGCACCCTCGGCAAGCAGCGCCAGGACCTCTGCCTCGCGCGGCGACAACCGGATCGCGGATGCCTCGTGATCTGCCTCGCCACCGGTCAACAAACCGCCACCCAGGCGGTCGTCGGCCGTGCCGAAACTCGCGCCGCGCCCATCCATTTCCGCTGATGCTTGAGTGATACGATAGCCCGCAGCGGCAAGGCGTGCGGCAGCCGCGATCAGCGCCGTGTCGGCGTCACGCGGCAGCACCGCCGCAACGGCTGCCGGCCGGCGCGTTGCTCGCGAGGAGAGGACCAGCAATGGTGCACCCTGAATCCGCGCGCCGCCTGCCGTTTCGTCACCGACGATCGCCACGTCGGCGTGGTCGCCATCGGCCAGGTCCTCGGCCGTCACCAGCAAAAGTCCGTCGTGCTCCGAGAGGCGAAGAGCAAGCTGCTCGCTCGATGCTGCGTCATCGAGCGCCACCAGAACGAACAGCCTGCGTTGCGTCTCCGGCATAACAGCACTTGCTCTCAGTTCAGGGGTTTCTCGCCAATCGTGATCGCCACGTCACGCGCCTCTCCGCCGCGCAGGATCCTCAGCGTCACCGCGGCACCCGCGCTGTCCGGCCCCAGCCGAAGGATCAGTTCGCGCGGCCCGCGCACGGGTTCCCCGTTCCAGGCAGTGACGATATCGCCCAGCGCGATGCCGACGGCTTTCGCCGGCCCGTCGTCGTCAAGCCCCATGACCATGGCGCCCTGTACCTGGCCGTGGCGGATGGGATGCAGGCTGGCGCCGAGATAGCCGCGCAGGACGTGGCCTTTCTCGCGCAGCGTCGCAACGGTCCGCTCGATCGTCTCGTAAGGGATGACCAGCGCCCGGCGGCGCGGCCCGAAGAGCAGCATCCCGACCAGCCCGCCACTGGCGTCGAGCACCGGTCCTCCTTCGAAACGACCGCCTGCCATGACCGCAAGGTTGATGCGGCGATCGATGGAGCCGCCACGCCGTGAGCGCCACATCGGTCCGACCTCGCCCACAGTGCCGAGCACCGCAAGAGGCGAAGCGCCGTCACGCCCGGCCGCGACGACGACGTCGCCGAGGCGCACCGGCCCGGCCTTTTTGAAGCTTGTACCGCGGGTGGCTGTCGAAGGCTTCAGCAGGGCTATGCCGGTAGAAGGATCGCGACCGATCAGCTCGGTCTTCACAGTCTCGCCGCTGGGCAGGGCAAGCTGCAATTCCTCGTCCGGCTCGACAGACTCCTCGGCGGCGACGTAAAGGCCCTCGCCCCAGTGGAAGGCCGTCGCGGTCCGGCCATGATGGGTTAAAAAGCTCGCGGTCACCGGGGCCGCCTGCCCGGCGATGTCGGCGACTGCATTGGAAAAGGCGGCAAGGTCGAACCTGGTCATCACGCACTCCTGGGTTAGGCCGTTCATGGCTTCCTGAACCCAGATATTGCCGCGCCGCATGGCGCTTCCAACTCGCCGAACGGCTAGGAACCGCAGTTACTAGCCATCAGGTCAGGTCGCGGCGCGCCGGCGCGCACAGCACATATAGGCATCGATTGTTCGACTGACATGGAGGCCCCTAATGGCCCTGCCCGCGACTGACTTGCAAACCCATGACGCCGGCCTGCTCGACGCCTACTCTTCGACCGTGGCCGATGCGGTCGACCGCATCGGTCCGGCCGTGTGCCGTATCGAACCTGTTGTCGAAGGCCGCCGCGCGGCCGGGCAGGGTTCGGGCTTCGTCATCGCGCCGGACGGGCTGATCGTCACGAATTTCCACGTCGTCGGCGAGGAACGTACCGTACGTGTCGCCATGCCCGACGGTACGTCTGCTGAAGGGCGCGTGCTTGGCGGCGACGCCGATACCGACATTGCTCTGGTGCGTGCCGACGGACATTATCCCGACATCGCCCCGCTCGGTGACTCGAAGCGCCTGCGCCGCGGCCAAATCGCCATCGCCATCGGCAATCCGCTCGGCTTCGAATGGACAGTGACGACCGGCGTCATCTCGGCCCTGGGCCGGTCGATGCGCGCCTCGAGCGGCCGGCTCATCGATGACGTGATCCAGACCGACGCCGCGCTCAACCCGGGCAATTCCGGCGGACCGCTGGTGTCGTCGGCCGGCGAGGTGATCGGCATCAACACCGCCATGATCCGAGGCGCCCAAGGCATCGCCTTCGCCGTCGCCTCGAATACGGCCAGTTTCGTCATTGCGGAAATCATCCGCTTTGGTCGCGTGCGCCGCGCCTTTATCGGCGTCTCGGCCGACACGGTCGCCCTGCCACGGCGCGCGGCGCTGCTTTCCCAGGTGACCAGCCGCACGGCCGTGCGGTTGCGCTCGATCGAGGCGGGCGGACCGGCGGCGAAAGCCGGCTTGAAGGAAGGCGACATTATCGTCGCCATCGACGGTCACGCCGTCGGCGGCGTGGACGATCTGGTGCGGATGCTGGACGCCGAAAGGATCGACAGGGAAACGGTGTTTGCGGTGATCAACCGCTCCGGAGTCAGCCAGGTAACTGTCACGCCGGCTGCACGCCCCTGAGCCAGCGGAAAGCCCGCCGAACGGAGTCGCCGGCGAGACAAGTCCCTATGCGCGCCGCCCTGGCCTCATGCCGCGTGCTGGGGCGGCTTGGCTGCGGCGATAGCAACGTTGATCTTAGCAATCAGGGCCCGACAAAAGCGACAAAACCCCGTCTGTCGAGCCCAATCGCCCCAATTTTAAGGCTAAGGGCGCTTCCGAATCTTGCCGTAAACGATGTTGCGGTTGGCCCCGTAATACACTTCCGCATCGACGTGATTCATGTCGACGGAGGATTTGATGATGTCCCACATATCGTCAGCCGAACGCAGGATCAGCGGCCAATCCATGAAGGTCTCCATGTAGCCGTCGGTTGTTATCTCGTCGCTGAAATTGGCAAAGAGAAACTCGCCGCCGGGCTTAACCAGTTCCATGACCCTTTGCAGAAGGCGCACACCAACTGCGCGTGGCAAATAGTCGTAAAGTCCCGATGCATAGACGAGATCGAACGTGCCAAGATCATATGCGCGGCGAAGGAGACCGCGTACGGAACCCTCCACGGCCTCTACGCAGCCGGCGCTCACGTCGCGGTTCACGATGGCGACGCTGACAGGGTCCTGGTCCAAGCCGATCCAGCGCTTCAACCCACCTGTGGCGAGAGCATCCGACAGCTCGGCTTCGCGAAGATGGCCGCAAGCAATCGCAAGCACTTCCGCTTCCGGCTTCCGGCGCGCGGTCTCGTCTACTGTCTTGGCAAGGATGGTCCGCCGCTCCCGCCCTGCCTCGGAACTCGCGGCGTCGCTTGTATAGGCGTAAATCTCGCGCCCAAGCGGCGTCGATGAACTGACGATCTCGTCGGCACTCGAATGCTTGTAATAGATATCCAGCAAGCTTGCGTCGCCCGAATAGCCGCGCGGCTTTTCGAAGGACCACCGCGTGAACGGATCTTGCATCAAATGTTCCGAGACACGGTGCTGTTGCGCGAGGGGAATGAGCTGTTGCCAGACCTCCGGGCGGGCCTGCTTTCGAAGCTCGTGAAGTCGCAGTGCCAAACGATCGACTATCGTTGCCGCGGGCTGGCGCTTCTCGAAAGCTTGGTACGCAAGGTCCAGAATAAGCGCGAGTTTTGCAGCGTGCTCTGTTAGTTCCTCGGCACCAACCGTGCTGCCGACTTCCGCATTATGCTGACTAATCAGCTGCGACGTTATCAGGCTATGCCCATCAAGTTCCAATATCGCATTTTGCAATTGCACGTCCCCTTAGCTTCCACGTCAACGACTATAGGGACTTCGACACATATCCGAAAGAATTGAATAGAGTCTTATTCATTTTGTTTTCTACGGCTTAATCCCTTCACGGCCAGCCGTGTTGATCGGCGCGTTATAATCACATTCTGCTTATAAACTGGCTTTTCATCGCCAAGAATTAACAGAATATCCTCTTCTGCAGGGTAGAAGAATGGGGCTGGCAAAGGAGAGCTGTAATGCAGCTGACCGAATCTATCGCTCAAAGGGTGGGTGAAGCGATTGCACGCTCAACCTGGAAATCGGTTGATCCATTTCTTCTGAAGATGATGCAAGAAGCCAATGGGAACGAGAGGCGCATGACTGTGCGATGGGGCATGTGGGCCGCCGTGGCGTGTTATGTTCTATATGGCGCATTCGATGTGTTGCTCCTGCCAGACGTCGCCCATCGACTTGTTGCCGTACGCATTTCTGTCGGCGTGGTCTCTATTGCCCTGATAGAGTTCGGGGTCCGGAGGAATTTTTCGCTGGCCACGTTAAACGTTCTGGCCGCATTGGCTCTCGTGACAGGCGCAACCGCATGGCTGCTATTTGCCCTGGAGACAAATCACCAGGCCGCCTTATCGGATTTCATGGTGTTCGGGACCGTATTCGTCCTGGGAGCAAATTTGTTCTTCAATTTTCGCTTCATGGTTTCAGCGATTTCGTCCGCAACGGTGACGATGACGTTTGTCGCGGCCGCTCTTTTTTCACTGCAAACCGAACTCACCAATCGCCTGGTACTGGCGGCTTATTTCATCAATAGCCTGGTGTTTTCCCTCTATCTGTCGTGGCGGCTCGGTTCGGAGCGATACAAAACCTTCCTTCACGCCCTTCAAGCGCGAATTCAGGAGCAGGCCGCTGTTGAGAGAGGCCAAATGTTGGATGAGATCGCCAATACCGATGCGCTGACGGGACTTCGAAATCGCCGGGCGATCACGCGAGATTTCGTGGACCTCTGCGAAGAATGGGCCAGTGACGATAGCGAAATCGGCGTCGTTCTTATCGACGTCGACTATTTCAAGAGGTTCAACGACCGGCTTGGCCATCAGGCAGGCGACGATTGCCTCGTCGCCCTCGCGAACGCGCTGTCTGCAACGGCGGTGGCTAACAACGCCATCGCCGGACGCTATGGTGGCGAGGAATTCGTCGTGCTGTGCAAGGTCGCAACTTCGGACGACCTGCGTGAACTGTCGGGAAAGCTCTGCCAGGCTATCGAGGATCTGCGTATTCCGCATCCCAACACAGGCATCGCGTCAGGCATCGTAACAATCAGTGCCGGCGCATCGCTCACTCGTGCTGACAAGAGTGTCGATTTCTATTCTCTGCTTCAGGAAGCTGATCGCGCTCTTTACAGGTCGAAATTCGCCGGTCGCGCTACATTCCATATATACGACCGCGAAACGATGGACGAGGACGAGTCCCGTCAGGACATTCCAGAGCTTCTGCGCCTGGCTCTTGAGAAGCAACTCGTGTCGGTTGTCTATCAGCCCATATACGACGTGGAATCTGGGTCCGTGCTCGGTTACGAGACCCTGATGCGCCTTCGGAATCTCCGCGGAGAGCTTATCAGTCCGGCCGTCTTCATCCCCGTTGCGGAACATACAGGGGCGATCGTCGAACTCGGCATCTGGGTCATCGACCAGGCCTGTCGCGACATGGTCGAGTACGGCTTGGGTGCGGTCGTCTCGGCCAATGTGTCGCCCATCCAACTCAAGGCCCCGAGCTTTCCGTTGCGAATTGCCGAGATCCTCCAACGCCACGGTCTTGCACCGCACAAGCTTGCGCTCGAAGTCACCGAAGGCATCGACATCGTTCCGGAGGCGCAAGCAGAGTGGAACATCCAGCAGCTTCGTAGCTTAGGAGTCCAAATATGGCTGGATGATTTCGGAACCGGGTTTGCGGGGCTCGCATCGATCCGACGTTTTGAGTTCGACGTCGTCAAGATCGATCGCAGTTTCCTGCACGACTGCCAGACAGCCGAGGGCCGGAGGATGCTGAACGACATGGTGAGACTGTTGCGCAATCTCGGCCATAGGGTGCTGGTCGAGGGTGTTGAGACAGCCGATCAGCAAGCATTGCTGCGGCGCCTGGGCGTTCATGCGATGCAAGGCTTCCTGGTGGGGCGTCCATTGCCCATCGAAACAATGGATCGACCAAAGGTAGATCGCGTCGCTTAGATTGGGTCATCTGAACCTCATCGCGCAATTATAACGAGACACTTTGGGGTATTTCGCAAAAGATGCTCACGCAGCATCTGTGAAAGCTGGCTTCTACCCGTCACAGGCATGTCACCTTAAGGCAGGATGGTCAGGTGTATTCACCCTTTGACAGGATGTACTCCCATGAAAAAACTGTCCCTATTTGCGGGGCTCCTGCTCCTTCTCGTCGTAGGCACTGCGGCGCACGCTGAGGATGCCAGGCCATTCCTGACCGCCAAGGACGTCGATTTGACGATGATACTGCCGCCTCCGCCTGCCGATGATTCGGCCCAGACCAAAGCCGAGATCGGCGAAGTGTTGACGCTTCAGGTAACGCGCACGCCCGAGATGGAGGCGCGGGCCAAAGCGGACGCCGAAGAGAATGTCTGGCGCTTCGCCGACGTAATGGGGCCGAAGTTCACCAAGGAGGCTCTGCCGAAGCTCAACGCATTCTTCGAGCGCGTCGTGGCGACTGAGGGCGCGGTAGTTGATCCGGCCAAGGATTTCTGGAAGCGGCCACGTCCCCACATGCTCAGCGATCTGGTCAAGCCCATCGTCAAGCCATCCACTTCGGGTGCCTGGCCTTCCGGCCACACGACCGTGGGCACGATGATGGGCATAATCTTGGCGGACATGGTGCCGGAGAAGCGTGCCGAGATCATGACGCGCGCTTGGGAGTATGGCCACAACCGGGTTGTTGCAGGCATTCATTATCCTTCGGATATCGAAATGGGGCGGATCGCCGGGGCGGTGATCGCGAGCAATCTGCAGCACGATTCCGATTTCGAGAAGGAGTACGAGGAAGCAAAGGCTGAACTCAGGTCTGTCCTCGGCCTCTGATGTTCCCCGCTTTGTTTCCAGCCGGCATCGGGAGCGCCTTCCCGCCGGTGGGCGCGCTCGAGAGGTCGTCAGCAGCAAAGCGAGCCCGGAACCCTAATACTCCCAACGTGGCCGTACGGCCCCCTGTCGATACGCTGCCGGTAATCACCGGCAGCAATCGCGGGATCGGCAGACCCGATTTGGCTCAGCCCCACTGAAAGCACGCGGGGCTGGGCAGTTCCTGGTGGAAATACCGCGCCACGCCAGGTTAGTTCTCAGTGAAAATCGCCACGCAACGTTTCACGCGTTCCCGCAACGCCAGAATATTGCCCGAAGCAATACTGTCGGCATACTGCATGCCCGTTCGCGACGAGACCAAACCCTTAAGTATTTGATTACGCATATGTATGTCCTTTCGGCATGCGTAAATGCAGAAATCGCATTTGCAATAATGCATGCGGTCGGAAAACTGCGCGCGGTCGGAAATATAAGCCAACCAACAAACATATCGTCATGGGGACCCGAAACATGAAGAAACTGGTGTGCGCCAAGAGCTTTCTTGGCGTGACGACTGCACTGCTGCTCGGCGCGAGCGCTTTCAGCCCGACTTGCGTCCTGGCGGACGATACGCCTCAGGCGGGTGGCGATCTCGTGATGGTGCGCTCGGCGCCGATCCAGTCCTTCATGCCGACGCTGGTGGCGGAAAATGGCTCGATCTGGGCTCTTGAAGAAGTTTTTGACACGCTGCTGCTTCCGACCGAAGACGGCAAAGGTGTTCAGCCTGGCCTCGCGACCGAATGGAAACAGTCCGATGACGGCCTCGAATGGACCTTCAAGCTGCGCTCAGATGTGAAGTTCTCGGACGGCACGCCGATGACGTCGAAGGACGTAAAGTTCTCGCTCGACCAGGCGTCAAACGAAGCTAACCCCTTCGGCTTCATCAATGCGGCAATCGCGGAAGTGAAGACGCCCGATGCCGAGACCGTTGTGGTGCGCACCAAGGCACCTTTCGCGCCTCTGCCTTCGGTCATGGCGATCTTCTCGAACTCGATCGTTCCCGACAACTACGGCGGCAAGAGCGCTGAGGAATTCGCTAAGGCCCCGGTTGGTACGGGCCCGTTCAAGCTCGCGGAGCGGACAATAGGTGTCGGCGCCCGCCTGGTGCGCAACACGGAATATTGGCAGAAGGGCAAGCCCTATCTGGATTCTATCAGCATCAACGAGGTCGCGGACGGCAATACGCGCGCCAATCAGCTGATGGGCGGACAGGCGCAGATCAACGAATTCCCCGCATATTCGAGCACCCAGGCGCTAAGGGCGGCGGGCGGCGATGTGACCTTGGGCGTTTTCCCGTCGAGCCGTGTGGACTTCCTGGCATTCAACACGACGAAAGCTCCATTCGACGATGCCCATGTGCGCCGGGCCATCGCTTCGCTGATCGACAGGCAGGCCCTTATCAAGGTGATCCTGTTCGGCAATGGCGAACCTGCGGGCGCATATATGTCGCCGAGCTCATGGTCCCACAATGCCGATATCAAGGGGCTGCCTTTCGACCTCGATGCGGCGAAAAAGGAACTCGCGCAGTCGAATGTGCCGGACGGCTTCAGCGCGACGATCTCGGTCGAGAGCGGCGACTCCGACCAGGCGACGATGGCGCAGATCATCCTTGCCCAGGCCGCGAAGATCGGGATCAAGCTTGCGATCCAAGTGCTCGACCCTGCGGCATTGGACGAGGCACGTCAGGCTGCGAATTTTGACATGGCCTTCACGTACAACACGACTGACATCGTGGATCCGGACGAAATCATCCGCTTTGCCGGGGTCTATGACGGCGGCTCGCACGTCCAGTATTCGTTCTACAACAACAAGGAAATCGCCGAGAAGGCAGAGCAGGCTGCCACGCTCGGCGAACAGGACGCGCGCAAGAAGCTCTACGACGAGATCCAGGCCCTGTGGGACAAGGACCAGCCGATGGTGCCTTTGTATTATTCGCCTGAGATCTATTCCTTCTCGACGAACGTCCATGGCTTCCATCCTTATGTGACGGGCAACTACAACCTCTCCAATGTCTGGCTTTCGCATTGACGCTTTGACCTGACGGTCATTCGCGGTGGGTCGCTCGCTTTCCGGTTTCCCCGGAAAAACGGGCGACCCTTTTCTGCCCCTTTCAGACTGATTTTCCATGTTGAGATTCTTGTTGCGAAGGCTTGTGTTGCTGGTGCCTGTGGTGCTGGGGACGGCAACCCTTACCTTCTTGTTGATGCACCTCTCGCCCGGCGATCCAGCCCGGACCTATCTGGGCGAGCATGCGACGCCGGAGGCGATCGCCGCATTGCGACAGCAATGGGGGCTCGATCAGCCTTTGCTGATCCAGTATCTGCATTTTCTGCGCGACCTTGTTACCGGCGAGCTTGGTCAGTCGATGTTCTTCCATGAACCGATCGCGGATCTACTGGCGACGCGCCTGCCGCCGACGCTGCTGTTGATGCTGATGAGCGCGCTCTTGAGCCTCATCATTGCCGTTCCACTTGCCGCCTGGAGTGCGGTAAGGAACAGCGGGCTGTCCGATACGCTGGTCCGGACCTTTACGGCCGTGTTTCAGGGCACGCCGATCTTCTTCGTCGCTACTGTTTTCATTGTGCTGTTCGGCATAAGGCTGAAGATCTTCCCCGTCGCCGGATATGGCAACACGCCGTGGGAGCATGTCGTCTCACTGTTCCTGCCCTCCCTGGCCCTTGCGCTCGGAATCGTGCCCGTACTGATGCGCAGCCTGCGCACTGCGCTGATTGACGCATTGAACAGTGAGTATGTCAGCTTCGCGCGCGCGAAGGGGCTGCTTCACCGTACGGTCTGGCTGCACTATGCGCTGCGCAACGCCAGCATCTCCGGGCTGAGCGTCCTCAGCATCCAGGTCAGCTACCTTGCCGGCGGCACGCTGGTGGTTGAGAACGTCTTTGCCATCCCCGGCATGGGCACCTTCCTGATGAAGGGCATTCTCAATCGCGATTTCCCCATCGTGCAGGCCAGCGCGCTGGTCTTCGCTCTTCTGGTGATCCTCGTCTATCTGCTGACGGACGTCGCCTATAAGCTGCTCGATCCGAGAGTGAGGCTGAAATGACTGCACTTAGCCCCTTTGAGAGCCGCACCTCGTCATCCGGCGTTCTTAGGAAAATGCTGCGCAACAATCCGCAGCTGCTGTTCGGCTTATTGATCGTCGGGGTAATCTTGTTGATGGCGATCTGCGCGCCGCTGCTGACCAGTTATGATCCGACCGAGCAGGATTTCCTTTCGACCCTGCAGGGACCGAGCGCCGACCATCTGCTCGGCACCGACAATCTGGGGCGTGATCTCTGGGCTCGACTGCTTTACGGCGCGCGAGTCGATCTGTTCCTCGCTTCGGTGGCCGTCGTGCTTCCCTTTATCATTGGCTCGACGATCGGCGCGCTCTGCGGCTATTTCGGCGGATGGTTCGACACGATCGTGATGCGGATCGCCGATATCGTCGTGGCCTTCCCGTTCTACGTCCTCGTCATCAGCCTGGTGTTCATTCTCGGCAACGGCGTATCGAGCATCATCGTTGCGATCTCCATCATCAGCTGGGTCGCCTATGCCCGGATCATCCGCGCCGAGGCCATGGTGCTGAGCGCTACGAATTTCATGGATGCGCTGCATGTCGGCGGACTTGGGGTTCCTCGCATCATTTTTCGTCATCTGATGCCGAACGTTCTGAGCCAGGCAATCGTGTACGCCATGAGCGACATCGTGGCGAATATCGGGGTGATCGTCACTCTCAGCTATTTCGGTCTGGGTATCGTGCCGCCAACGCCGGACTGGGGCAACATGATGTCGGAGGGGCAGCCCTTCTTTGCGGGAGGCATCTACACCCTGATGCTGATCCCCGCAGTGGCTGTGATTGTGACGAGCTATGGGTTGTCGCTGATTGGCGACGGACTGGCGACCGCGCTGAGGGTCAAAAGATGATGGAACAGACGGCGACCGCTGCCGCCCTCCAGATTGACGGGCTCTGTGTCTCAGCTCGCATCGGCGACCGCTCCTACAAGGCGCTTGATTCAGTGGCGCTTTCCGTCGAACGGGGCGAAGCTCGCGGATTGGTAGGCGAATCGGGTTCGGGCAAGAGCTTGACCTTGCGGGCGGTGATGGGGCTTCTGCCACCGAACCTGGAGGTGACGGGTGGGGCAATCCGTTTCCGCGGGCAGGATCTTCTGGCGGATGGTGGCAAGCTGCTTCATTCGATCAGGGGCACCGGTATCTCAATGGTGTTCCAGGAACCAGCCGTCGCGCTCAATCCGGTGATGAAGGTGGGCCAGCAAATCGTCGACGGCGTGGCCTGGCGGCGCGGGCTTGGGCGCCGGCAGGCAAAGGAGTTGGCTGCCGAGCTCCTGACCCAGGTCGGCATCAAGGATCCTGAACACTGGGCCAATGCCTATCCACACCAGCTTTCGGGAGGGATGCGGCAGCGTGTGATGATCGCTTCGGCGATCGCCAGCCAACCCGAGATCATCCTGTGCGACGAGCCGACAACCGCGCTCGACGTCACGATCCAGGCTCAGATCCTGAAGCTTTTCAAGGCGCTCAAGACCGATCTGGGCGCGGGGCTTCTCTACGTGACTCACGACCTTAGCGTGGTCGCGGAATTCTGCGATTCACTCACGGTGATGTATGCCGGCCGGACGGTCGAGCAATCGGACGACCTCGCGGCGCTGATCGCGGCACCTGCGCATCCCTATACGCGGGCGCTGTTGGCGGCGGTGCCGCGGATCCGGGGCCCGGTGCGGCGGCTGCGCGGGTTGGCGAGCTCCGCGCCGCCCTTGACGGAGCGCGAGCAGACGGTGGCGCCACCGATGGTACCCATCGGGCCGGGACGGCAAGTCGCGCCCTTCACACATGAGGATGAACGCTTCTTTTCAAGGGATGACGAGGCATGACCCGTAGTGAGCTCGTCGCAGAGGGCCTTTCGGTCACCTTTCCCGGCGGGATGCGAGCCCTGCGTGATGTGAACCTGCGAGTCGGCGAACGCGAGATCGTCGGCCTCGTCGGCGAGTCTGGATCGGGAAAATCGACGCTTGGGCGGGTGATCGTCGGGCTGCAGCACAGCTATTCCGGCACATTGACGTTTGCCGGTGAAGCGCTCGACCCGCGTCGCACAACGAAACAGCGGGGCGCGATCCAGATGGTGTTCCAGGACCCCTATGCCTCGCTCGACCCCCGTATGACGGTATGGCAGCTTCTCGATGAACTTCTGTCCGTGCATCGGATCGGCTCAGGTCGCGAAGACCGCCGCCACCGCTGCGAGGACCTGATGCGCCGCGTCCATCTGCCGGTGGCGATGCTGGACAGCCGGCCCGTGGGCATGTCGGGCGGCCAACGGCAGCGCGTTGCCATCGCCCGTGCCCTCGCCGTCGAGCCGCGGTTCCTTGTTGCAGACGAGCCGACGGCAGCGCTTGACGTCTCGGTGCAGGCCCGGATCATCAACCTCTTTGCCGACTTGCGCGAAGAGATGGGTCTTTCGCAGCTGTTCATCTCACACAACCTTGCAGTGGTGCGGTCGTTATGCGATCGGGTCGCGGTGATCTACCGCGGCGAGATCGTGGAAATGGCAGCGACCGATGCGATCTTTGAAGCGCCCCAACACGACTATACCCGCCAGCTTCTGGCCGCCGCGCCGGATTTACCCTGAGAAAAAAGTAACCCCATGCCATTTCTGAACGATCTCTCGGAACGCGAGGCGCTTGCGTCAAAAGTCGCCGCGGTCTTTTCGGAACGGGTTGTGCAAGAGGCGACCCCAGGTGCCCGGTTCGTGGTGTTCGACGCCTCGGGCGCGGTGTTCGACTCGGGCTTCGGCAGCGCGGCGGCGGCGGGCAGCCCGCCCGGACCTCGCGCCCGGTTTCGCGTCGCCTCCTGCACCAAGAGCTTTACGGCCGCCGCCGTGCTGCTGCTGCGCGATCGCGGCCTGCTGTCGCTCGACGCTCCGGTGACTCGCTATGTGCCCGCGCTCCAGCCCACCCTGCCCGCCGGCCAACCCGAAGCGCCGACGGTGCGGATGCTCTTGTCCATGGCAGGCGGCTTGCCAACCGACGACCCCTGGGCCGACCGGCAGGAGTCACTTTCCAACGCGGCCTTCCATGCGGTGCTGCGGGCCGGCATCCGCTTCGTCACCGCGCCGGGAACGCGGTATGAGTATTCCAACCTGGGCTATGCCTTGCTGGGTCAAGTGATCGAGGTGGTGAGCGGCCAATCCTATCCCGACTTCGTGACCGACAATTTGCTCAAGCCGCTCGGCCTCGACGAGACGGTTTTCGATCCCGCAACAGTGCCTCCGGGGATGCTGGCGACGGGATTTCGCAAAGTCGATTCAGACTGGCAGCCACTGCCCTTCACCGGTCCAGGGGCGTTTTCGGCGATCGGCGGTGTTGTCACCACGACGGGAGACCTCGCTCGTTGGGCAGGCTGGCTATGCGCCGCGTTCCATCCGAACGGCAGTGACAGTGGCCCGCTTTCCGCCGCCAGCCGGCGCGAAATGCAGCGCATTCAGTGCCCGATTGCCCTCGAGCCGACGGATGCAGTGCGTCTCAAAGGCTACGGCTTCGGTCTGGTCGTCGAGCACAGCCCGCAGTTCGGTCCGATCATCAGCCATTCCGGTGGGTATCCCGGCTTCAGTTCGCACATGCGCTGGAACCCACAGACCGGGTTCGGCGTGGTGGCGTTCGAGAATGCGACTTATTCCGGTGCCTGGGAGCCGGCCACCAAAGCGCTCGACATGCTGCTCAATGCAACGACCGAAGCTTCCACGTCTGAACCCACTCCGCCCGCCGCAATCGGCGAACTGGCTGCAGGCCTTCTCCGTCTGCTGCTTGAAGACTGGGACGACGAGACGGCGGACGATGTCTTTCTCGAAAACGTCGCGATGGATCGCCCCTATCCAGAGCGCGCACAGGAACTGGCTTCGCTGCGCGAAAGGGCTGGAACGGTAAATCCGGATGAAGCGAGTGTCGTTCCCACCGATCCGGGCGGGGCTGATAGCGGCTTCGGTCGTTTTGAGCTGCGTGTGCCGTGCACTGCTGGCGAGATCGTCGCAAGCGTGCTGTGCGGCCCTCCAGAGCCGATGCGCATACAGTCCATCACCTGGCGCCTGTAACGCAAGGAGCTGGCTGTTCAGACGGCGGGGCGACGGTAGACGACCAATTTGGCGGTCAAGATCTGCAGAACGTCGCCTCGCTGATTGAGCGTTTTGCTGACGATCGTAACGATGCCTTGATTGGGGCGCGACCGCGATGGAGTAACATCCGTCACTTCGCTCTCAACGTGAAGAATATCGCCCGGGCGCGTTGGATTCGGCCACTTGATCTCGCCTCCGGCACCGATGATGCCATTTGCGAGCGGCAGGCCCGACTCCACGTTCAGTCGCATCGTGATTGCGGCAGTGTGCCAGCCACTTGCCGCAAGACCGCCGAACAGCGTCTTTTCCGCCGCCTTCCCATCAAGATGGAAAGGCTGGGGATCAAATGCCCTCGCGAAAGCCTTGATCTGCTCCTCGTCGAGCTCGTGCGAAGCGCTGACGAAGGTCTGACCGGGCTGGAGATCGTCCAGATACAATTGGGTCATATCGCGTCCTTCCGTCGTTCGATGAATTCAAGGCGGCATTTCCACCCGTTCGCACTCAATCGAGAAATCCGGAAACGCCGTCCCGCAGCAATTTCAGGGCCGTGAACACAGGCGTCCCCGAGTCGGGTTGCGCGCGCATCGAGCGCGGAAACCTTCGCCCCCTCCGGTTCAGCGGGTTGATGCAAACAAAGTGATCCGACAAATTTCTCGGAGCAATCGAAACATTGCTCTCGGTTCAACAATGACGAGAGTATCTGGCCTGGCCGACGCGGTCGCCGCGGAGATTGCCAAAGGCGCGCCCAGTCCAAGCCGGTTGAACAAGATCGAGCGGCCCATGTCAGCACGGGACTTCTTCAGGCAAACGTGACATCGTCGATGTCGATCGAGACCATGAGCAGATCGGTCACGGCTCGGGCGTCAGGTCCCCGAGCATAGGCACGCCGCCATGTCGGGACGCGAATGCCTTGAACTTCGACAGAGTTGCCGATCAACTGGGCTGCGGGGATGCTGCCGGCAATATCGACCCAATAGTCATGCCGCACCAGGTTCAGCGCCTTGTCGAAATAGAACTCCTGCTGCCGACTGTGCGTGACCATGTTGCCGGGGAAATATGCCCTCAGCACGCGCCACTGTTCCTCGCCTTCCTGCCAGGGGTCGATCTCGTGAACCTCGACGCCATCCATCGCAAGGACAAAGGGGGAGTTGAGGTAGAGCCACATCGCATAGCCGTTGAAATAGGCGCGGTGGAGCGGTCCCCAGGGCGTGCTCAACCCGTGCCCGACAAACAGCGACGGGAGATCCCGGCTTTCGGCAACAACGGTTCCATCGATCTTCTCGACAGCGATCCGATCGGCGGTGAAGCTGGTCCGCTGATCGGGCGCGCCGAACGGCGACACCGACGCCCGTTGCTCGTGCAGCCACACCGTCATGCGCCGCCGCGTCGTGTCCGTCGGCAGGCCCTTGAGCGGAAACAGCCCACCGGTGGTCACGGCCCCGACCTCGATGCGCTCGAATGCCTTGCGCCGGGCGAGACCGCCATGCGCTTCGATCACGTCGTCCAACAGTGCCATCGTTAAGCTCCTCTTCCTACTCCGCAGCGGATCAAGCCGCATCGACTGGTTCGGTTGCCCTCTCGGTGATTGAAACGGGCTAAGCGGCGTTCCGATAACGGGGCGCGGGGGTGGAGGTGGAAAGCTTGCCGATCATCGCCTGCCGGGCGGCCTCATAGGCAGCAAAGAGTTCGCCATCCTGGAGCGACGGGATGGTGGCAAACTCGCCCCTATCAAGCCCGACGAGCGCCGCATCGACGAGATCCTCGCTGCGCATGACGATCGCGCTCGGCAACTGCTCGACCGGGCGGCCGGCGATCGCCCAGAAGTCGGTGGCGGTCGCGCCCGGAAGGACGACCTGAACGGTGACCCCGGTCCCTGCGAGTTCGTGCCGGAGGTTCTGGCTGAAGGCAAGAACGAACGCCTTGCTGCCACCATAAACGCCGTTCAGGCTCTCCGGATTGATCGCGACGACAGAGGCTATGTTGATGATTGTCCCGGTGCCACGTGCGACGAATTGCGGGACGATGGCATAGGTCAGGCGGGTGAGCGCGGTGACATTGAGCGCAATCAGCGACGTCATCTGGTCGACGTCGGAGTCAAGCAGCTTCAACGCGCCGCCAAGGCCCGCATTGTTGACCAGCAGCGTGACGTCCGGAGTCTCCTTCAGGAAAGCCTCGACCTGGGCGAGATCCTGGGCATCCGCAAGGTCGGCGGGCATGACGTCCACCTGGCGGCCGGTCTTCGCGCGAATCCGGCCGGCGACCTGTGCCAACTTGCCGGCGCTGCGTGCGACCAGGACGAGGTCGTATCCCCGTTCGGCGAGGCGGTCGGCATAGATCGCGCCGATTCCGCTCGATGCTCCGGTGACGACAGCCGTTCCCATTGTGTCTGACATCTTCGTGACTCCTCATGTTTCCGCAAGGCGTAACGCTCTTGCGACGCCTGGCGATCCCGAGGAAGGTAATGGTGCTGGATTTTGCGCGGCAGCTGTCGAGAATGAGAACAAGCCTCTCGGAAAAGCTAAATACTCCGCATGTCCCACTGATTTGCCACGACACGGCCGTCATCTGTGGGCGAGAACATCTTGCCATCTGGATGATCGCCTGCGGCACGCCCATGATGCGTGATGCCGAAGACGCAATGCGTTTGCTGAAACGAAGGATGTCGCCTTATGGACCGTCTGGATGCGATGCAGGTTTTATTGGCCGTAGTCGACGCCGGCAGCCTGTCGGCGGCAAGTCGTAAGCTGAACGCGCCGCTGCCCAGCGTCAGCCGGAAAGTCGCGGAGCTCGAGCGCCATCTCGGCACTCGCCTGCTCGTTCGGACCAGCCGAAACGTCCAGCTCACCGATGCGGGCCGCGACTATGTCGACGCGGCACGCCAGATCATCGCGCAAATCGAGGATGCCGAACTGCGGGCGTCGGGCGAATACCACACGCCGAGAGGCGTGCTGACGATCACCGTGCCGATCACGTTCGGCCAAGACTATGTGTTGCCATTCGCCTACGACTTCCTGCGCGAGCATCCCGAGATCACGCTGAACGTGATCTCCCTGGATCGCGTTGTGAACCTCGTCGACGAACATGTCGACGTCGGCGTCCGGTTGGGCGAACTTGCCGATAGTTCGTTTTACGCGGTCAAGGTCGGCGATTTCGACTTTGTGACCTGCGCCAGTCCGGAATACCTGGCACGCAAGGGGCGCCCGTCGAGCCCGGAGGAGCTCGTCAACCACGACGGTGCTGTTTTCGGCCAAATCACCGAGCCGGGTTGGATCTATCAGCAAGACAGCCTCAGGCTGGAAGCAAAGCCGAACATCCGCGTACGTGCGAATACCGCCACGGCTACCGTCACCGCCGCCACGCGTGGGGTCGGCATCATCCGCATCCCCCGATACCAAGTCGCAAAGGAACTGCGATCGGGCGCTTTGGTTGCCATACTCGACGATTATGGAAGCCCATCTTTTCCTGCACATTTGGTTTATGTCCGGCAGGGTCTGTTGCCGCTGAAAGTGCGCGTGTTCATCGACTGGATGGCACCGCGGCTGAAACGGGCCTTGAACGATCTTGCGGCGTTCAAGCCAGAGCGAGATCAACCGAACGGGTAGATAATCGCCACCGTCGTGGAAGCCGGCGCAAGATCTTCCATATCAGCACTTGGGAGGCTGCTTATCGATTTGACTGCCTGCTGGCAGGCTCAAGCCTCCTCTACGTATCGGTGGCCCCGAATACAGAAACAGGAGATCCAAACATGACTGCCAAAACGCTCTTCACTGCTCATGTCCACACAGTCGGAGGCCGCGAGGGCTGGGCGAAAAGTTCCGATGACCAGCTCGACGTCAAGCTGTCCGTGCCCGGCTCGAACCGTCCCGGCACGAATCCGGAGCAGCTCTTCGCGGCCGGCTGGTCCGCCTGCTTCGAGGGCGCGCTCGCGAACGCAGCCAGGGAACAGGGCATCAGGCTCCCGCCCGAAACCGCGGTCGATGCCGAGGTGAACCTGTCGCTCGGCGACGTGGAAGGCTATTTTCTGACCGCCCGCCTGGACGTCAGCATTCCGGGCATTGCCGTCGACATAGCGCAGCAGCTAATCGATCGCGCGCACGCCACCTGCCCCTATTCGAAGATGACCCGCAACGGGATCGACGCCAGCGTCGTGCTCGCCGGCGCCGCGTGACGAAATCCCGAGGATCGCATCGCCCATCTTGCTTGCGCAGAAATGTTCGCTATAAGCGAATAAAGTTCATTTATGCGAGAGGCGATGTTGTCCCACGCTGCGCGGCTCCAAAACATACCAAGCGATCCATACTGGTGGCAGGCCCGCGATCAAGGTCGGCCGGGAGACACCGAGAATGTTCCGGCCACGTGCGACGTCGCGATCATCGGTTCCGGCTACACCGGTCTTTCGGCGGCGTACAGGCTGGCGTCGGGTGGACTGAAGGTTGTGGTCATCGATGCGGCGGATCTGGGCTTCGGCGCGAGCACCCGCAACGGAGGCATGGTTTCCGGCACGCTGAAGCTGTCGCACAAGGAACTCTGCGCCGCCTATGACCGCGACACGGCCAATGCGCTTTTCCAGGAAGGGCAGGACTCCGTGCTGTTTCTTGAGCAGTCGATCGCCGAGAAAGGCATCGATTGCGATTACCAGCGCATGGGCATGTATTTTGCCGCCTATGCGCCGAAGCACTATGAGGCTCTTGCGCGCGAGGCGGAGGAACTGGCTGCCCTCGGCGTCGAGACGCGGATGGTGCCGCAGGCCGAGCAGCGTAGCGAGCTTGCCTCCGACATCTATTACGGCGGCCGCACGACGGTGATGGCCGGCGGCCTGCATCCGGCGAAATATCACGCCGGCCTTGTAGCGGCCTGCCGTGCAGCAGGGGTCGTGTTCCGCAGCCGCTGTCGGGTGCGGCGAACGGTTCGCCAAGGCCAGGGCTATGTTCTTTCCACCGATCGCGGCAGCTTGCGCGCCGATCAGGTGATCGTGGCGACGAACGCTTACAGCGATCCCGGCATGCCGTGGTTCCTCCGCCGCCGGGTCATTCCGATCGGCAGCTACATCATCGCTACCGAACAGATGGATTCGGCAAAGTTGCGCGCGCTGATCCCGGCCGCGCGCATGATCCAGGACACCAAGCGCAACCTTTTCTACTATCGCCTGTCGCCGGACGGCACGCGCATGATCTTCGGCGGGCGCACGAGCTTCCGGCCGATCAGTTCGGATGAAAGCGCAACGCGCCTGCATGCCGCTATGTCGACGGTCTTCCCTTCGCTCGCCAAGGCGCGCGTGGAGCACAGCTGGACCGGCAACGTCGCCTTCACCTTCCAGAAGCTGCCGCATGTCGGCCAGCACGAGGGCATCCATTTCGCGCTCGGCTGTTGCGGCCAGGGCGTGGCGCTGATGAGCTATTTCGGCGACCGCATCGGCCGCCGCATCCTTGGCCAGGGCGGCGACACCGCCTTTGCCCGCACTCGCTTCACCACCATGCCGGGATATTCCGGCCACCCCTGGTTTCTGCCGGCGGTGGGCGAATTCTATCGCCTGCTCGACTGGCTGGAGCGTCCCAAATCCTGAACATTTAAGAGGAGGAGCCGTTTTCATGGCAGATTATCGCAATCCGGCCGGTGTTCCCGTGCCGCCGAGCCGCTATTCCCAATCGGTCCGCGTCGAGCGCAATGCCGAATATCTGTATCTGTCCGGCCAGGTCGGGATCGAGCCCGACGGCAGCATTCCGGCCGATTTCGACCGCCAGGCGGAACTGACCTGGGACTATATCGAGCGGCTGCTGGCCGACCACGGCATGACCATGGCCAATCTGGTCAAGGTGCAGGGTTTTCTCACCAGCGCCGAGCACGTCGCCGGCTACAAGAAATGGCGCGACCTGCGCATGCCCGAAGCCCCGCCCGCTTCCACGGTCGTCATCGTATCGGGCTTCGTCGCGCCTGGTCTGCTGATCGAAATCGACGCGGTGGCCGCTCGCGAACTGTGATTGCCTCGACATGAGGCCGCAATCCGCGGCCTCATGCCCTCCCCCGCCGTCAACGCGGTCGCGGCGTCATGACGAAGATTGCCGTCGTGGGTTGGCTGTCGGAGGGGTTGTAGAAGGTGTGCAGGCGGCGTGGGTCGAAAGTCATGGCGTCGCCTTCGCGCAGGATGAAGGTTTCGTTCTCGAGTTGCAGGCCCAGTTCGCCCGACAGCACGATGATGAACTCTTCCTCCGCCCTCAGCGAATAAAGCTGCTCGCCGCCGGTGCCCTTGGGCTCGATCTCCGTCCAGATGGCCTGAAAGCGCAGGCTGCCGCTGGGAGTCAGGAGGTGATCGGAAACGCCCGTGCCGCCGAATTTGATCGGCGCGCGCTCGTCCGCTCTCACCACGGCCGATTCGGAGGAGGTGAAGAGGTCGCCCACCGGCATGTTGAGCACTTCGCACAGCTTCACCAATGAAGCGACGGAAGGCGAGGTCTTGTCGCGCTCGATGTCGCTCAAGAAGCCCTTGGTAAGCGATGTGGCCTCGGCCACCGCGTCGAGCGTGAGATCCAGTTGCCGGCGTCGTTCGCGCAGGAGGTGGCCAATGCGGGGCGACTGCTTGCCGCCGTTTCGTGGGGTTGGGGTGTCTGCCATGCGCCTACCTTACTTGAGTCTCTCGCGACACCGAAGATGTCAGCCGCAAACAGATTAGCGCAACCAAAGTTCGCTATCATAGAACTTTGTTGACTTATAACGAAAATAATGGGAACCGTGAGCCAGCCCGAGACGGTCGGGCCGAAGGTTTTTGCCAGGGGAGGAAACCAGTGGCTTCCGGAATCAGAATTTCTTCTATCGCGCTCGCCGCATTCGCTGCCGCCGCAGCAGCTGTCACGCCGGCAGCCGCCGGCGATGCCAAGCCGAGCTTCGCCGACAAGGGTGAGTTCGTCGTCTGCACGGACGCGACATTCCCGCCGATGGAATTCTTCGAGGTCGCGGGCGACGAGAAGCCTGCCGGCTACGACATCGATCTGGCCGAGGCGCTGTCTTTGCATTGGGGTATCAAGTCGCGGTTCGTCGTGTCGGACTTCACCGGCCTTCTGCCGGGCCTCGAATCGCAGCGCTGCGATGCCGTCATCAGCGGCATCCTGGTGACGCCGGAGCGCACCAAGACCTATGACGCTACGCCCTATCTCAGCACGTCGCTGGTCGTCTTCACCTTGGCCAAGAGCGATCTTGCGGTCAGCGATCCGGCCGATCTGAGCGGCAAGGTGGTGGCTGTCCAGGCCGGCACCCACTACGTCGAAGAACTGGAGAAGATCAACGAGAAGCTGAAGTCGGAAGGCAAGGCCGAGATCAGCATTCAGACCTATCCCAAGCAGACCGACGTCATCCAGCAGGTACTGGTCGGCCGCGCGGCCGCAGCCGTCTCGCAGGATACCGAGCTTGCCTATCGCGATCTTCAGTATCCGGGCCAGCTCAAGACCGTCTATGCGTTCCCGGGACAGGACACGTTCGGCGTCTATCTGCGCCGCAATGGCGATGACAAGACTGCTGTCGCCGATGCCCTCTCCGCGCTTGTGCAAGACGGCACGCTGAAATCCATCACCGAAAATTGGCGTCTGTCGCCAGAGGCGATCACCGCCGGCAAATGACCTCGAAGCGCGGGGTGCCGTGCGGCTGTGGCCGCCGGCGCTCCCGTATGGCGATCTTTGGCGTGACCAGGGTCGCCGCGCATTTCGGTATCGATTCTGAGAGAGTCCGGGCCTGTTGACATGACTTTCGACTTTTCCGCCTTCTGGAGTGCCCTCACCTCCGAGGCATTCTTCCGGGGTGCCTGCATCACCATCGTCCTGTCGCTGCTGTCGCACGGCGTGGGCATTCTGATCTCGATCCCGGTTGCGGTGATCGTCGACCGCGGCAGCGGTTTCGTGCCGGGCGTGCTGAAGAGCCTCGTGGGCATCCTTCGCGGCGCGCCGACGCTCCTGCAGCTGCTGTTCGTGTGGAACGCACTGCCGCAGTTCTTCCCGATCTTCCGCGAGCCCTGGTTCACGCCTTTCCTGGCAGCCTGGATCGCGCTCAGCCTCAACGAGGCGGCCTATCAGGTGGAGATCAACCGCGCGGCGCTGAAGGCCGTCGATCCTGGACAGGAAGCCGCCGGCAAGGCGCTCGGCCTCGGCCGCTTCCAGATCTTCTGGTACATCACGCTGCCGCAAGCCATGCGCGTCGCCATTCCGCCGACAGTGAACGAGTTCATCACGCTGCTCAAGATCACGTCTCTGGCGTCGGTGATCTCGCTTCAGGAGCTGATGAGCACGGCCTCGCGTGGGGTTTCGACCACCTTCCAGTTCTCGGAATATTACGCTGCCGCGCTGATCTACTACCTCATCATGGTCTACGCACTGGTGTTCCTGCAGGGCAAGCTCGAGCGCAAATACAGCTGGGATCGCTCCAAGGCCGAGACCTCGAACGATCCGGGCGTCGTCCAGAAGGCCATGGCGCTTATGCGCCGCGCCTGATGCCGTTCCAGAATAGGGATACCGCCATGAGCGAGATCATTCGGCTTGCCAATGTCGGCAAGAACTATGGGGATTTCCGGGTCCTCCAGAACATCAACCTGTCGATCGCCAAGGGCGAGAAGATCGTCATCTGCGGGCCCTCGGGCTCGGGCAAGTCGACGCTCATCCGCTGCATCAACCACCTCTCGCCGCATGACGTGGGAACCATCCACGTCAACAATGTCGAACTCGACGGCAAGAACAAGAATGTCGGCGCGATCCGCTGCGAGGTCGGCATGGTGTTTCAGAACTTCAACCTGTTTCCGCATCTCACCGTACTGGAAAACTGCCTGCTTGCGCCGATGAAGGTCCGCGGCAAGTCGCGGGCGCAGGCAGAGGAGACGGCGATGCGCTTGCTCGGTCGCGTCCACATTGCCGAGCAGGCGCACAAGATGCCGAGCCAGCTTTCGGGCGGGCAGCAGCAGCGCGTGGCAATCGCCCGCGCCCTGTGCATGGAGCCCGAGGTGATGCTGTTCGACGAGCCGACCTCGGCACTCGACCCTGAAATGGTGGGTGAGGTGCTGGACGTGATGGTCGAGTTGGCGCGCGGCGGCATGACGATGCTGTGCGTGACCCACGAGATGGGCTTCGCCCGCAAGGTCGCCGACCGCATCATCTTCATGGATGCCGGCCAGGTTGTGGAGATCGCAACACCCGACGAGTTCTTTGATGCCCCGAAGACCGACCGGGCGCGCAATTTCCTCTCACAGCTCATGCACTGACGACCGTTCAGCCGCATCACCCCGAAATCTGAAGGACGAGGCCATGCCGACTTGTGCAGGGATGACGATACGTTTGCTCGAAACCTACGGCATCGAGGTGATCTTCGGCATTCCCGGGGTGCACAATGTCGAGCTCTACAGAGGGCTTGAGGGCTCGTCAGTTCGCCACGTCACGCCGCGCCATGAGCAGGGCGCGGGGTTCATGGCCGATGGTTATGCGCGTGCCACCGGCAAGGTCGGTGTCTGTTTCACCGTCAGCGGGCCGGGCCTGACCAATATCCTCACCGCGATGGGACAGGCCTACGCGGACTCGGTTCCTATGCTGGTGATTTCGACGGTCAACCCGCTCGACCAGCTCGGCGCGCCGGTTGGTGCCCTGCATGAGTTGCGGGCGCAGCGGAACCTAGCGGCCGAAGTTTCCGCCTTCAGCCAGACCATCCTGTCGCCAGCCCAGCTTTCCGAGGCGCTTGCGCGTGCCATGGCGGTGTTTTCGAGCGCGCGGCCTCGCCCCGTCTATCTCGAAATCCCTGTCGATGTGCTCACGGCGGCAGCCGACGATGAACAGCCTGTCGTGTCGCCACTGCCGACTCGCCCCTCCCCGGCACCGGCCGCGCTCGATGCCGCCGCAGAGATGTTGCGCAAGGCGCGTACGCCGCTCGTCGTGCTGGGTGGTGGTGCGGTTTCCGCGAGCGCCGAAGCGCGACAACTGATCGAACGTCTCGATGCGCCTGCCATTCTGACAGTGAATGCACGTGGGCTTCTGCCGCCGCATCACCCCTTGCTGGCCGGCGAAAATCTCGGGGCTGCGCCGATGCGCGAGGCGTTGCGCGACGCGGATGTCGTGCTGGCCGTCGGCACGGAACTGGGCGAGACGGAGATGTATCCGGCGCCTGTCGAGCCGGTCGTGTCCGGCAAGCTTATCCGCATCGATATCGACGCCGAACAGCTGACACGCAAGCCATTTGCCCATTTGCCGCTTCTGGGCGATGCAGCTGGCGCGCTTGCCGGGTTTTCCGCGCTCCTGGCGCCGCGCGAGGGCGGTGATGGCGTTCACCGTGCCGCCGCCCTCCGCGCTGCACAAACGGCCGCGCTTCCTGCAAGCATAGCGCCCTATCGCCGTCTCATGGCCGCGCTGGATGAAGCATTGCCCGGCGCTGTCTATGTCGGCGATTCCACGCAGACGGTTTACGCGGCCAACCAGTTCTTCCGGCCGCGGCAGCCCCGCTCTTTCTTCAATGCGAGCACGGGCTACGGAACGCTTGGCTACGGTCTGCCGGCGGCAATCGGCGCGGCCATAGGAGTCGGACCGGCCAGGCCCGTCGTGGCCCTCGGTGGAGACGGCGGGGTTCTCTTTTCGATCGGAGAACTCGCGAGCGCGGTCGAGGCTGAAGTGCCCGTCATCGTGCTGCTCTGGAACAATGGCGGCTATGGCGAAATCCGCGACTACATGACCGGGAGAGGGATCGCCCGGCTCGGCGTCGATCTCAAGGTTCCCGATTTCATCACGATTGCACGCGGTTTCGGCTGCCACGGAGCGCGCATCGAAAGCTTCGATGAACTGCGCGCGGAATTGACGGCCGCTGCGGCGCGCAGGGTGCCGACCATACTCGAGATCAGGGACGACGCGGCCTTTCTCGCTGAGGGGTGACCTCCCGCGAGTGCCGGAAGAGCGTGACGATTTTCATGCCGGCGGGCCGGCGAAGGACAGGCAGAAGGAGCACGAAAGCGATGTCCGAGTTCGATGTTGAAAGCGCCAAAAAAGAAATGGAGCGCTGGTACTGGTGGGGAATCCCGACCTTCTTCCGCTGCCCCTGGCAGGAAGCCCCGGCCGAGAGCGATATCGCCCTGATCGGCGTGCCGCACAGTTCCGGCAACGGCTCGACTGAGCGCGACCAGCATCTCGGCCCTCGCGCGGTCCGCAACGTATCGGCGCTCTATCGCCGCGGGCATGGGCGCTTCAACCTCATCCCGTGGGATGTTTGCCGCATCAACGATGCCGGCGATGTCCCGCTGCCGGAAGCCATGGTCAACGACATCAGCGTCCAGCATATCGAGGCCTTCGCCAAGCGCTTCGACCAGGCCGGAACCCGCCTCGTCTCGATGGGCGGCGACCATGGCATCACCGGCCCGCTGGTCAAGGCCGTCGCAGGCAAACACTCCCGCCTCACCAATGGCGAGAAGGTCGCGCTCGTGCATTTCGACTCGCACACCGACAGCTATAATCACCTGCCGCATTGGCTGGGCAACCGCCGCTCCGCCGCCCACTGGGCGAGCTATCTCGTCGAGGAAGGCCACGTCGACCCGAATCGCTCGACGCAGGTCGGCATCCGTCCGAATGTCGGAACCCCCGGCTCGCGCAATACCAGCGAGGAACTCGGCTATCGCATCATCGGCATGGACGAGTTCGAGCAAATCGGCCCCAAGGGCGTCATCGAGGCTCTGCGCGAGCGCATTGGCGATGCGCCGGTCTACATCACCTTCGACCTAGACTCGCTTGATCCCGCCGACGCCCCAGGCGTATCGAACATCGAACCCGGCTATCCCGGCATCCGGATCGGCGAAGCTGTGCGCATGCTGCAGGGCCTGCGTGGGCTGAACGTGGTCGGCGCCGACGTCGTCTGCCTCATGCCGACCAAGGATAGCCCAAACCAGATCACGGCCATGAACGCCATGGTCGTGATGTTCGAGATGGTTTCGCTGATGGCGGATTACATCGCCAGCCACAAGTAAGACTGCTTCCTTGGCCCCGGGTTCCGGGGCCTACCAAAAAAGATCGAAACCCCTTCGACTTTTGGGGTAACTCGAAACGGAGTTGCCCCTTCCCTGCCTCGGATTCAAGCCGTAGCAGCAGGTCCTCGCGAACCTCCCTTTACGGACCGAGGCGCTTCCCATCCAACCTGGAACGGCGGCATCCCATTGCGCAGGTCGCCTTCGCCGCCATGAAAAGGGTGGCGCAAGACCTTTGCCGGCCGCATGTGACCCAGGTCTATGCGGATCTGGCTGCAGGAAAACTTGGCGCCGGAACCCCGCCTAGAGCATCGCGAGAGAAATGATGGCCGCTCACTGGCCACGCAACTAGCGAAGATGCCTGCCCCATTTTTCTACCCCTGATAACCTGCCTGATCGCTTCTTATATTATCTACGTATGATCAATGGTCTGGCTTGCCGCTGCCCGAAGCGAACTTCGCAGGGCCTCAGAAAGCGCGAGAATTCGCTTCGCAGCGACATATTGGAACTTCAAACGAACAGATTGGAACATTGCAGCCCAAACTCAGTTTCTGACTGTGAGAGTCCAATCCGTTGAGATCACTCGGGTGCAAAATGGCGGCAGAGCAAAATGACATTTTCCGGTTGTTTTCGGAGCGTTACGCGCGAGAAGCCCAAGAAGAGATGAGCTTGCAGCAGTATCTGCTAGCTTGTCGGGATAATCCCGGAATGTACGCCAGCGCGCCTGAGCGGATGATACAGGCTATCGGCAAGCCCGAACTGATCGATACCAGCAAGGACGAGCGGCTCGGTCGCATCTTCATGAACCGGACGATTCGTCACTATCCTACCTTCGCCGATTTCTATGGCATGGAAGACACGATCGAGCGGATCGTCAGCTACTTCCAGTACGCCGCACAGGGCCTGGAGGAAAGAAAGCAGATCCTCTACCTGCTCGGTCCGGTTGGCGGCGGCAAATCCTCCCTCGCCGAACAACTCAAGAAGCTGATGGAAAAGCAGCCGATCTACACCCTCAAGGTCAAAGGTCAGCTCAGCCCCGTCTTCGAATCGCCGTTGGGTCTGTTCGACCCGGATACGATGAGCGACCTGCTCGAAGACAAATACGGCGTCGCGCGCAGGCGGCTGACCGGGCTCATTTCCCCTTGGGCCGTCAAGCGATTGGCCGAGGCCGACGGGGATATCTCCGCCTTCAGCGTTGTCAAAATCATGCCGTCGCGGCTCAAGCAGATCGGCATCGCCAAGACCGAACCGGGCGACGAAAACAACCAGGATGTGTCGTCGCTGGTTGGCAAGGTGGATATCCGGCAACTGGAACACTACAGCCAGTCGGACCCGGACGCCTATTCGTACAGCGGCGGATTGAACAGGACCACGCAAGGGCTGCTTGAATTCGTCGAGATGTTCAAGGCGCCGATCAAGGTGCTGCATCCTCTCCTGACCGCCACGCAGGAGGGCAGCTATAACGGTACCGAGAATTTCGGGGCTTTCCCGTATCAGGGCATCGTCCTTGCGCACTCGAACGAGTCCGAATGGCTGCAATTCAAGCACAACAGGAATAATGAAGCCTTCCTCGATCGCATCCTGGTGATCAAGGTTCCATATTGCCTGCGCTTCTCGGAAGAAAAGATGATCTACGAGAAGCTTCTGCGCGAAAGCGAACTGGCCAGCAATCCATGCGCGCCGGAAGTGCTGGATCTGTTGAGCAAGTTCACCGTTTCCACCCGGCTTCGCGAGCATGAGAACTCCCCGCGCTACACGAAGATGCGCGTCTACAATGGCGAAAACCTGAAGGACGTCGATCCCAAGGCCAAATCGATCCAGGAATATCGCGACGTGGCCGGCGTTGACGAGGGCATGACCGGCGTCAGCACCCGCTTCGCGTTCAAGGTCCTTTCCGAAACTTTCAACTTCGACACGAAGGAGATAGCGGCCGACCCGGTGCATCTCATGTATGTCCTGGAGCAGGCCATCCGGCGCGAGCAGTTTCCTGTGGAGCTCGAAAGCGCGTATCTCGATTTCATCAAGTCCGAGCTGGCGGCGCGCTACGCCGACTTCATTGGCCATGAGATCCAGAAGGCCTATCTGGAATCCTACAGCGAATATGGCCAGAACCTCTTCGACCGCTACATCGCATATGCCGACGCTTGGATCGAGGATCAGGACTACAAGGATCCGGATACGGGTCAGATCCTGAACCGCGAAATCCTCGACAGCGAACTGTCCCAGATCGAGAAGCCGGCGGGCATCTCGAACCCGAAGGATTTCCGCAACGAGGTGGTCAAGTTCGCCCTCCGGGCACGCGCGAAGAACGCCGGGAAGAATCCCGCCTGGACGAGCTATGAAAAGCTGCGGGAAGTCATCGAGAAAAAGATGTTCGGTCAGGTCGAGGATCTTCTTCCGGTCATCAGCTTCGGTTCCAAGCAGGACAGCGCAACGCAAAAGCAGCACGCAGAATTTGTCGAGCGCATGAAAGAGCGCGGCTATACCGAACGCCAGGTCCGCCGGCTCGTTGACTGGTACATGCGCGTCAATAAGGCAGGCTAGCGGCAGATCTGACCGATGTCCCATTTCATTGACCGCCGCCTAAATCCCAAGGACAAGAGCCTGGGAAATCGTCAACGATTTTTGCGCAGGGCAAGGGAGGAACTGCGGCAGGTCTTCAACAAGAGATTGAAATCGACGCCGATAGCGGACGTGGATTCCGATCATGCTGTGACCGTCTCGAGCAGCATCACCGGCGAGCCCAGTTTTCGGCACGCAGCCGCCACAGGGCGCAGAAACATCGTGCTGCCCGGAAACACCATGTATTCCGCGGGCGATCGCATTCCCAAGCACGGGCAGGTGGGCGGCCAAATGGGTCGTCAGGCCGGCGATAGTGCGCCGGACGACGACTTCCAGTTCGTCCTGAACCGCGAGGAGGTTCTCGACCTCTTCTTCGAAGGTCTGGAATTGCCAGACATGGTCAAGTTGCACCTGAAGGAGGTGCTGGCATTCAAGTCCCGCCGATCCGGCTATACCACCACCGGAACGCCGTCCAACATCAATGTCCGGCGCACGATGCGCAACAGCCTTGGCAGGCGAATTGCTCTAAGGCGGCCGTCGAGGGACGAGCTGGACGAAATCTCGCGGCAGATATCGGAGCTGGAAAATCACGAACAGACACCGGCGATCCGCCTCAAGCTTCTGAAGCTTCAGGAGACGCTGCGACGGCTGACGCATCGGCGGAAGCTGGTGGCTTACGTCGATCCGCTCGACATCAGATATAACCGCTTCGAGGCCCGCCCGGTGCCCAATACGGCGGCGGTGATGTTCTGCCTGATGGACGTGTCGGGCTCGATGGGCGAACGCGAGAAGGATCTCGCCAAACGCTTCTTCGTACTGCTGCATCTGTTCCTGAAGCGTAGATACGAGCGCACCGAGATCGTCTTCATCCGGCACACCCACGAAGCGAAAGTGGTCGACGAAGACACGTTCTTCTATAGCATGCAAAGTGGCGGCACGATCGTGTCGTCGGCGCTCGACGAAATGCAGCGCGTGATCGCAGAAAAGTATCCGGTCAACGAGTGGAATATCTATGCCGCGCAAGCGTCGGACGGTGACAACTCACCTTACGATTCCAATCGCTGCCAGGAAATCCTGGAAGGCGGATTGCTCGCGAAGTGCCAGTATTTCGCCTATGTCGAGATCATCGACGCACGCGAGCGCGACATCTTCCGTTCGGCAACGAACGGTACGCCGCTATGGAATTCCTATCGCTCAGTGAGTGAAAAGCTCCCGCGCCTGCAGATGGTGCGCCTGGCGGTTCCGGAAGACATCTACCCGGTATTTCGCCATCTCTTCGCCAAGCACGGCTCCGTTGGATTGGGATAGGAGGACGGCGGAATGCGTGCCGGCAACGACCTACAGCGGCCGCTGTTTCACGGATCGGACTGGAATTTCGACATTCTCCAGAGGGTCTATGACGCAATCAAGCAGATCGCACACGAAGACTTGCATCTTGATACCTACACAAACCAGCTGGAGATCATTTCCGCCGAGCAGATGCTGGACGCATATTCGTCCATCGGCATGCCGCTCATGTATGGGCACTGGTCCTATGGCAAGCGGTTCCTGCAGGAAGAGCAGCTCTACCGCAAGGGCCATATGGGGCTCGCCTATGAGCTGGTGATCAACTCCAACCCATGCATCTGCTATCTCATGGAAGGCAACACGGCGGCCCTCCAGACGCTGGTCATCGCGCACGCCGCCTTTGGGCATAACCACTTCTTCAAGAACAACCAGCTGTTCCGACAGTGGACTGATGCCAGCGCCATCCTGACCTATCTCGACTTTGCTAAAAACTACGTGCGGCAATGCGAGGAGCGGCATGGCGTTGCTGCCGTCGAGCGCGTGCTTGATGCCGCTCATGCTTTGATGGACCAGGGGGTTTTTCGCTATCGGCGGCCCGGACGTCTATCTGCCGAGCAGGAAAAGGCTCGCGAGCGCGAGAGAGTTGCGCATGCAGAGCGGACGTTCAACGACCTCTGGCGCACATTGCCGTCCTTTGCCTTCAAGACTGCTCCAAGCGAGGCCACCGCCGGCCAGTCCACAGAAGAAGAGAACATCCTCTACTTCATCGAAAAGAACAGCCCCATTTTGGAGCCATGGCAGAGAGAAATCGTACGGATAGTCCGCTTCCTTGCCCAATACTTCTACCCCCAGCGGCAGACGAAGATGATGAACGAAGGTTGCGCGACCTTCGTTCATTACACGATCACGAACCTGATGTTCGAGCGGGGGCTGATTGAAGAAGGCCATATGCTGGAGATCATCCAGAACCACTCCGAAGTTATCTTCCAGCCGGGCTTCAATGATTTGCGATACGGTGGACTGAACCCGTATGCGCTTGGCTTTGAGATGATGCGGGACATCCAGAGAATATGCACGGAACCCACCGCGGAAGACCGCGACTGGTTTCCCGAAATTGCGGGCAAGGGGGCGTGGCTGGATGTCCTGCTCGATGCCTGGGCAAGTCATCGAGACGAATCCTTCATCCGCCAATTCCTGAGCCCGAAGCTGATCCGCAAGATGCGCCTGTTTGCCCTGGTCGACGACGCAAGCGACAGCTACGTGGAAGTGACGGCAATCCACGATGATCGGGGATATGAATCGGTGCGGTCGGCGCTGGCCGACAGCTATGACATCACGACCCACCAGCCCGATATCCAGGTGATCGGGGCCGACCTGGCCGGCGACCGCTGCCTCCGGCTCAGGCATAAGATCCGTAATGGCGTGATGCTGCAGGAAGAGAGCCGGGACGCAACGCTGCGCCACCTCGCTACGTTATGGGGCTATGAGGTCCGGCTCATCGGCGTGGACGGGCAAAGCGGCCAGACCGTGTATGAGCGGTCCACGAAGGCCGTTGCCGAGAAAAGCTAGCCAGGCTTTGTCCGCGTGAGCGATTTGAGGTTCGTTTGCTGCGACCCGGAAGAAAATCCGGGTCGCTTTGTCGATGAGGCAAGATTGTCTCGCAAAGGCGAGCCCCAGCCTCAGAACGGCGATTCAGGGAAGTAAAAGTCCTTGGCGTTGTCTTTCGTGACCAAGGTGGCGTCCAGGATGAAGCTGCCGCGCACTGGCACCTGGTCGTAGAAGTTGGCGGCGGTCAGCTGCAGCGCCGTGCCGATCATTGCCGGCGGATAGAGCACGTCGACCGGGATCAGCTTGTCGCCGTCCATGACCTTCTTGATCATGTCCTTGGAGCCGGCGCCGGCGACGACATACTGAATGTCGGTGCGCTTGGCCTGCTCGATGGCCTGAAGCACGCCGACGGCCATGTCGTCATCCTGACACCACACCACGTCGATCTTGGGGTACTTGGTCAGGTAGTCTTGCATCACCTTGAAGGCGTCGTCGCGGTTCCAATTGCCGAACTGCTTCTCAAGCACCTTCACATTGGAGCCGGCAATCGCCTGGTCGAAGCCGTCCTGGCGCTGCTGGTCGATAGGGATCGGCAGGCCGCGGATGACCACGACCTGGGCGTCTGGCGATTTCTCCTTGATGTACTGACCGGCCACCGCACCGAGCGCGGGGTTGTTGCCGGCGACGTAGAGATCACGGACCGAATTGTCGTTGCTGCTCGGTGCCCGGTCCACCAGCGTGACGAACGCACCCTTGTCCTTGACCTCCTTGATGGCGTTCACCAGCGGGTCAGGATCCGAGGGCAGGATGACGAGCGCGTCGATGCCCTGCACCGCAAGGTCCTGCACCGCGTTCGCCTGCGTTGCGGCGTCCGGCGAGGTCTTCACGATGACGTTGAGGCCGGGATGCTCGGCCATCAAGAGCTTGGCGACACGCTCGGCATGGAACACGATGCCAGCCGTCCAGCCATGGTCGGCAGCGGGGATCGAGACGCCGATGGTCACCTTCTTGTCCTCGGCGTGGGACACGCTCATCAAGGCTGCCATGGCAACGGCAGCTAAGCCCAGTAGTCGTTTACGCATGCTCTCCTCCAACATTGAACAGGGGCTGATTGACAAAGGCCGGGTGCCCCAAAGGCCCGGCCCGGTTGGTTATCTCCTTGCCAGCGATCTTTGGACCAGCATGGCGACGATGATGATCGCCCCCTGGATCGCGCCGATGAGGTATTCGCTGACGAAATTCGACAGCAGCATGATGTTGCCCACGATCTCCAGGATGAAGGCGCCGCAGACCGTGCCCCAGATGCGGCCCACCCCGCCGCGAAGGGCCGTGCCGCCGATGACGACTGCGGTGATGGCCTGCAGTTCCCACATCAGACCGGTAGTGGCCGAAGTCGAGCCCAGGCGCGGGATGTAGAGCAGGCAGGTGACGGCCACGCACAGGCCCTGGATGACATAGGCCAGCGTGCGCACGCGGCTGACCGGAATGCCGGAATAGCGAGCGACGTCCTCGTTGGAGCCGACGGCGAGCACATGGCGGCCATAGCGCGTGCGGTAGAGCACGAAGGCGCCAAGCGCGGCCGTCGCCACGATGACGATGATCGGCACCGGCACGCCGAGCACCGAGCCGAAATAGGCAGGGCGGTAGAGTGACTGGATGTCCGGCGACCGCAGCGTTATAGCGCCGCCCTGCGACAGCCATGTTGTGAGGCCGCGATAGATGCCCATCGTGCCCAGCGTGGCAATGAAGGGCTCGATTCTGCCGAGCGTGGTGATGAGGCCGTTTGCCAGCCCGCAGGCCGCGCCGATCAGGATAGCTACCACGACAGCCGCCGCCAGCATGGCGCCGGGACCGGCAAAGGCGCCGCTGTTGAGGAACATGATCGTCAGGCTGGCGACGAAGGCAACCATGGAGCCGACCGACAGGTCGAGCCCGCCGGACGAAATCACGAAGGTGGCGCCGACCGCTATGATGGCGATGAAGGCGCTGCGCGTCAGCACATTGAGCAGGTTGTCGATCGAGATGAAGTTCGGGTTGGCGAAGGCGCCGAGCACCAGAAGCAGCGCCAGCGCCACGAAGGGAGCCACAGCCGCCAGGTCGATGTTGCGCCAGGAAATGCGCGCACTTGGTTTGTTTGCTGCGAGATCGGTCATTGTAAATCCGCTAAGCGGCCTCTTCGGATTTGACGCCGGTGGCCAGGACGACGATCCGGTCTTCGGTCATTTCGTTGCCGGCAACTTCGCCGGCGATGTGCGCCGAGCGCATCACAACAATGCGATCGCATATGCCGATGAGTTCCTGCATCTCGGACGAGACGACGATGATCGAGCGCCCTTCGCTGGCGAGCTTGGCGATGAACTTGTAGATCTGTTCCTTGGTGCCGATGTCGATGCCTCTGGTCGGCTCGTCGATGATGATGATCGACGGATCGAGCAACATCATCTTGGCCAGCAGAAGCTTCTGCTGGTTGCCGCCGGAAAGCTGGCCGGCAAGCATGTCCTTGCGGCGGGCGCGGATGTCGAAGTCGGCGATTGCCTTGTCCAGCGCGGCCGTTTCCTTGCCCTTGTCGATCAAAAGGCCGCGCACAAAGCGGCCAAGAGACGCGAGCGTCAGATTGGTGCGCAGATCCTTGGCGAGCAGCAGGCCCTTCCCCTTGCGATCCTCGCTGAGATAGACGATGCCTGCCTTCAGGCTGGCGTCGACATTTGGAAAGTGCACCGGCGTGCCGTTCAGCCGGATGGTGCCGCGGCCATGACGCAGGCCGACAATACCTTCCATTAGTTCCGTGCGGCCGGCGCCCACAAGGCCCGCAAAGCCAAGGATTTCGCCCCTGCCGAGCTTGAACGAGGCATGCTGCGCAAAGCCTGGGACGGAAAAATCCTCGACCTCGAGAACCGTCTGGCGAGCCGCTGCGGTCTGGTGATCCGGGTAGAGCTTGGCGACATCGCGCCCCACCATGAGCATGGCCATGTCGACAGGCTGCAATTCGGCCGCCTGCCGGGAGGCGACGAGCCTGCCATCACGCAGCACGGTAACCCTATCGGCAATCTGCTTCACCTCCTGCAGCCGGTGCGAGATGTAAAGTACGGCCGTGCCCTTGGTGCGGATCTCGGCGATGACTTTCAGCAGCGCTTCGGCCTCGACCGGGGTGAGCGAGGCGGTGGGTTCGTCGAAGATGACCACCCGATGCGGCACCAGCAGCACCCGCGCAATCTGGACAAGCTGGCGCTGCGCGATCGAAAGGCGTCCCACCACGACCGTCGGGTCGATCTCGGCGCCGAGATCTCGCACGGCGCGGCGCGCACCCTCATTCATAAGGCGGTCATCGACGGTGAGGCCATTGCCGACTTCGCGTCCCAGATAGACGTTTTGCGCCACGGTGAGGTCAGGCGCCAGCAGGATTTCCTGATGGACCAGAACGATGCCGCGTCGCTCAGCCTCGACCGGATCGGCGAGCGTCACGGTCTCGCCGTCGATGTGCAATTCGCCACGGCTCGGCTGCAAATGGCCGGCCAGCAGCTTCATGAGCGTGGATTTGCCCGCGCCGTTCTCGCCGATGATGGCGTGCACCTCCCCTGCCCTGACTTCCAGGCTGATGTCCTTCAGCACCTCGACCGGGCCGAAGGACTTCGACAGCCCGACCGCCTGAAGCACAGGCGCGTCCGACTTACTCGGCCCGGTCGGAGGATGGCTGGCGGCCGCGTTCATCCGACCCTGGTCCACACGTTGCCAGCCCTCGAAGACGCGACGGCGGCTTCGATGAAGCGCATCCCGGCCAGGCCGTCCTCAACCGTTGGGTAGATCACTTCGGCGTCGGGCTTGGTTCCCATGTTCGCTGCCCGGATGGCGCGAGCCGCTTCGGCGTAGATGGTCGCAAAGCCTTCCAGATAGCCTTCCGGGTGACCGCCCGGCACGCGGCTGACACGCTGGGCATGAGGCCATGCCCCGGCCCCGGCGCGCGTCAGCAACTGCTTGGGCTCGCCGAAACGGGTGAACCAGAGATAGTTCGGGTCGGCCTGCGTCCATTCCAGCCCTCCCTTGGTGCCGTAAACGCGCAGCTTAAGCCCGTTCTCGTTGCCGACAGCCACCTGGCTCGCCCAGAGCATGCCGCGCGCGCCGCCCTTGTAGCGCAGCAATATCTGCACATCGTCATCCAGCAGTCGGCCGGGGACGAAGGTGGTGAGCTGAGCCAGCAGTTCTTGCGTCTCCAACCCGGTGACGAAGGCAGCGAGGTTGTAGGCATGCGTGCCGATGTCGCCGATCGAGCCGCCGGCGCCGGAGCGCTTGGGATCGGTGCGCCATTCGGCCTGCTTCGAGCCAGACAGCTCGGCGCGCTCGGTCAGCCAGTCCTGCGGATATTCGGCCTTCACCAGGCGGATGTCGCCCAATTCGCCTGCCTCCACCATGGCGCGCGCCTGACGGATCATCGGATAGCCGGTGTAATTGTGGGTGAGCACGAACACCTTGCCGGTCTTTTTCACCAGCTCGACGAGTTCCTCCGCTTCTGCCGCGGTGGTCGTCATGGGCTTATCGCAGATGACGTGGATGCCGGCATTGAGAAACACCTTGGCGGCGGGCGCGTGCACATTATTGGGCGTGACGATCGCAACCGCCTCGATGCCGTCCGGCCGCGCGGCCTCGGTCCTGGCCATTTCCTCGAAGGACCCGTAGGCACGATCCGGCGCAATGCCGATTTCGGCTGCCGAAGCCTTCGCACGTTCCGGGTCTGACGAGAGAGCGCCCGCCACCAGTTCGAATTGGTCGTCGATGCGCGCGGCAATGCGGTGCACGCCGCCGATGAAGGCCCCCTGCCCGCCGCCCACCATGCCGAGCCTGATGCGGCTGCCTTGCGTTTCCTGCTTGCCTGCCTCGATGGTCATAAATGCCTCCTATGCCAGCCCGAGCATCTTGCGGTTGGCGGCGTCATCGGTGCCCGCGCCGGCAAAGTCGTCGAAGGCGTGTTCGGTAACGCGGATGATGTGATGCTTGATGAACTCTGCGCCCTCGCGCGCGCCATCCTCCGGGTGCTTGAGCGCGCATTCCCATTCCAGCACCGCCCAGCTGTCGAAGTCATAGGCCGTGAGCTTGGAGAAGATGCCGCCGAAATCCACCTGCCCGTCGCCCAGCGAGCGGAAGCGGCCGGCGCGGTTCACCCAGCTTTGGAAGCCGCCATAGACGCCCTGCCGGCCGGTCGGATTGAACTCGGCGTCCTTGACGTGGAAGGCCTTGATGCGCTCGTGGTAGATGTCGATGTATTCGAGATAGTCGAGCTGCTGTAGCACGAAGTGCGAGGGATCGTAGAGCAGGTTGGCGCGGGCGTGGTTCTTCACGCGCTCGAGGAACATCTCGTAGCTGACGCCGTCATGCAGATCCTCGCCAGGATGGATCTCGTAGCAAATGTCGACCCCGTGCTGGTCGGCATAGTCGAGCAGCGGGGTCCAGCGCCTGGCCAGCTCGTCAAAGGCCATTTCCACCAGACCTGCCGGCCGCTGCGGCCAGGGATAGACATAAGGCCAGGCGAGCGCGCCCGAGAAGGTGGCGTGCGCCTTTAGGCCCAGATGCTTCGAGGCGCGGATGGCGCGCTTGACCTGATCGATCGCCCAGTCGGTGCGGGCAGCCGGATTGCCGCGCACTTCCGGCGCCGCAAAGCCGTCGAACGCAGCGTCATAGGCAGGATGCACCGCAACGAGCTGGCCTTGCAGGTGCGTGGAAAGCTCGGTGATCTCCAGCCCATGGCCGGCGGCCACCCCTTTCACCTCGTCGGCATAGGTCTTGGAATCGGACGCTTTCTTCAGGTCGAACAGGCGTGCGTCCCAGGTGGGGATCTGCACGCCCTTGTAGCCAAGTGACGCCGCCCACTCGCAGATGGAATCGAATGAATTGAATGGCGCTGCGTCTCCGGCGAACTGTGCCAGGAAGATGGCTGGTCCCTTGATGGTCTTCATGTGACTTCCTCCCAATTTCGTGCCGCCCTTGCCTGCGGCAGCGCTTGCGTGCAGCGCTCCTACACGTAGCGATTGACAATGTTTTCGAGATACTCCTGCTTGCCGGACTTGGGCTGCGGCTCGATCTTCTCCCTGACCACGCGCGCAGCGATGTCCTCAAGCGTGCGCTTGCCCGAGAGCATCGCCTCGGCCTCGGCCGTCTGCCAGCCGGCGTAGCGCGCTTCGAGCGGCGCCGACAGCGCCTTGTCCTCGATCATCTTCGCCGCCGCCTTCAGCCCCCGCGCGCAGCAGTCCATGCCGCCGATATGAGCGATCAGCAGATCTTCCGGATCGAGCGACTGCCGGCGCAGCTTGGCGTCGAAATTGGTGCCGCCGGTCTTGAAGCCGCCACTCAGAAGGATCTGGTAATAGGCCAGCGCCATTTCCGGCACGTTGTTGGGGAACTGGTCGGTGTCCCAACCCGACTGGTAGTCGTTGCGGTTCATGTCGATCGAGCCGAAGATGCCCAACGCATTGGCCAGCGCCAGTTCGTGCTCGAAGGAATGGCCGGCCAGGATGGCATGGCCCTGCTCGATATTGACCTTCACCTCGTTCTCGAGGCCATAGCGCTTGAGGAAGCCATAGACCGTGCCGACGTCGAAGTCGTACTGGTGCTTGGTCGGCTCCTGCGGCTTCGGCTCGATCAGGATCGTGCCCTTGAAACCGATCCGGTGCTTGTAGTCGACCACCATCGACAGGAAGCGACCCATCTGGTCGAGCTCGCGGCCCATGTCGGTGTTGAGCAGCGTCTCATAGCCTTCGCGGCCGCCCCACAACACATAGTTCTCGCCGCCGAGCCGCTTGGTGACGTCGATGCACTGCTTCACCGTCGCGGCCGCATAGGCAAAGACATCCGGATCCGGGTTGGTCGCCGCGCCCGCCATGTAGCGGCGGTTGGAAAATAGGTTAGCGGTGCCCCACAGGAGCTTGACGCCGGTCGCGCTCATCTTCCCGGCGAAATAGTCTGCGATTTCGTCGAGCCGCGCCGCGCTCTCGGCAAAGGTGTCGCCCTCGGGGCGCACGTCGGCGTCATGGAAGCAGAAATAGGGAACGCCAAGCAGCGAGAACATCTCGAAGGCGACGTCGGCCTTCCGCTTGGCCAGCTCCATCGTGTCGCCGAACCACGGCCGCTCGAAGGTCTGACCACCGAACGGATCGCCGCCCGGCCAGGTGAAGGAATGCCAGTAGGCGACGGCAAAGCGCAGATGGTCTTCCATGCGCTTGCCGAGCACGAGTTCGTCAGGGTTGTAGAAGCGGTAAGCCAGCGGGTTGGTGCTGTCTGGACCTTCATATCGGACCGATTTGATGTCCCCGAAAAAGCCAGTGCTCATGACAAAACTCCACGAATGCTTTGCAGATTTGCATATTTTGCATCGAGCCGGGAGTAATTCCGGCCAGACGACCGATGATCACAGGTCATGGCAGATTATCCCGAATGTAGATTTCTATGCGGATGATTTCTTGCTTGGCGATGACTTGCGTCTCGTCAATGCTTGCCTTGAGAAGGCGAATGGCGCTGCGCACCTCATGACCGGCATCCTGGTTGATGACGGCATCGAACACGCCTTCGCGCAGCGCCCGCTTCGAATGTTCGGTCAACTCGTGGGCGACGACGGCGATCGAGCCGTATTCCGGCTTGGAAGTGAGCACGTCGATGACGCCGCGATTACCGGCGCCGATGCTGTAGAGGCCGACGATGCCAGGTTCCCGTCCCAGAAAGTCCGCAAGCACCGAGCGCGTCACCATCGCGTCGTCGCGCCCCTCCTGCACGGTCAGGCAGTCGAGTTCGGGGAACTCGGCCGAGATGACCTGCTCGAACCCGATGCGGCGCTCAACATGGTCGCGCACCAGCATCGATCCTGCCAGCAGGGCGATTTTCCCCGGCTTGTGCCCGACGAAACGCCCCATGAGGCTCGCTGCCGTGCGCCCCGCGGCGACGTTGTCGATGCCGACATAATGGTCGCGATGCGCGGCCGAGACGTCGGAGACGAGCGTCACGACTGGGATGTTTGCCTGCCGCAGCCGCGCCAACGCCCCTTGCACTCGATGCGATTCCGTGGCGACCAGAGCAACGCCCGAGATCTGAGTCAGATCAAGGCCGTCGAGCACATTCGCAAGCGCGTCGCTGTCGAAGGCCCTGACCTTGAGAATGTCGAGATTGATGCGTTCGAGGGCCGAATAGAGCTTGGCCTGCCCAAGCTCGCTCTCCAGCCCGAGCATGAAGCTGTTCGGCCCTTCGGGGATGATGAAGACCAGATTGTAGACGCGCTGCTTGGCGAGATTGGCCGCAGATATGTCGCGCACATAGCCGAGTTTGGCGATCGCCTCGTTGACGCGCGTGACGGTTTTTGCGCGCACCCCGGGGCGCCTGTTCAGCACCCGGTCGACGGTTGCCAAACTTACCCCCGCCTCTTCAGCGACATGATGAACTGTTGGACGCATGCGCCCCTCCCGTGCAAGCGTCCTAGCAAGGTTACTGAGGTACGTAAAGCAATTTTTGAGGTACGTAACGCAGCGGCGACCTGCGCCGACTTTTTCAAGCGTCTCACGTTCCTGAAAAGCAAAAAACCCGGCGGTTGCCCGCCGGGTTTCCTCAATTCGACCGTTGGCCGTTTAGAACGAGCGCTGGAAGCGAACCATGCCACCGAAGCCGTCGCTGATCTTGACCTTGTCGTCGGTATGATACGAGGTCCAGGCGATTTCCGGCGTGATCTTGAACCCCGGAACGATGGTGTAGGCGATGTTGGCGACCACCGCGAGGTCCCTGTTCTCAGCATAAGAGACCTGCGCGTTGAACGAGGTCTGCTTGTTGAACTTGACGGTGCCACCGCCCCAGACGGCCCAATTGCCACCCCAGCCCTTGTAGAAGTAGCGGCTGGCGTTCTTGTCGGTGCCATAGCCGCCCATCACCCACAGGGAGACCGTGTCGGAGGCGTTGACATCCAGGCGAACCTTGCCGGCCCACTCTTCGTAGTTCGAGTCGTAGCCGACGACGCCCGAGATGCCGCCCCAGGCCTGCGTGTAGGCAGCGCCGGCAACCACATGCGGAACGTAGGAGTCGATCGTGTTCGCGAACGAGCCCGCTTCAAGGCCGACGGCGGCCGAGAAACCGTTTCCGCTCTTGTAGGTGTAAACGATCTGCTGGGTGTCGTACTTGCCAGCAGCATACGGGATCAGATCGTCTTCAATGACGGCACCGGCATAACCGGTGAACGAGGCGAACAGCGAGTCGGTCTTACCGATGCGGAAGCCACCCAGTTCGAGGAAGGCATGGTTGATGCCCATGTTCGAAGCCGTATCGGTGAGACCGCCAGCACCAACGACTGTGTTCCAGTCGAAGTTGATGTGCATGTAGCCGCGCAGGGTGCCGAGTTCGGTTTCCGAACGGGCATCGAGCTGCATGGCTGCACGAGCACGGTTAAAGTAGGTGTCGTTGGTCTTCACCGCACGACGGGTAGGCTCTGGGTTGCCAGCGGCGATATAGTCATCCTTCGTTGAACCCGGATTGGCAACCTGATAGTCCTTCAGGCCTGCATCCCAGGTCGCCCGCGCATCGGCCAGTTCCTGGTTGGCACGAACCAGATCAAGCTTGTCGGTGACGTTGTTCAGACCGCCGTAACCGCCCTTGCCGGTGCGGAGGTCATAACGGATGTAGCCGCCGACCTTGAGGCAGGTTTCGGTGCCCGGGATGTAGTAGAAGCCGGCGCCGTAGACGTCGCAGATGCGGACGTATTCGACGGGCTCGGGTTCGGCGACGACGACGGCGTCGGCAGCGCGTGCACCCGAAACTGCGGCGAGAGCCGCAGCGGAGCCAAGAAGAAGGCTCTTGATGTTCATTTTCTGACCTCCAGTCAAAAGTTGGTATGCGAGTCTGGGTTCTTTTTTCTGAAGGACAGCGCTTCCCTGCCCTGTCTCCAATGCCCATCCCCGGGCACCCCTCTAGCCACGCCAGATGACAGTCGCGTCTCGGCTCGGTGACAGCTGGATGACAGCCAAATGACGTGCGGCACTGATGTAAATTAGTGACAGTTGGCTCTTGATGGGGCGCGCGAGGCTTGCGATTACGCTGCTGACTCGTCGGCTAAGAGCTTATAATACTTGGTAAAATTGAGCCGGCGAAGATGGAGGCGGCCGCAACACGGAAAATTAAGCCCCGTGCTATAGACATTCCTAAAATGGGGAAGGGGGGCGTGCGAGACTCCTGCTTGGGTCTCGTCGTAGACGAAGATGGGAGAAATCCGGGCCCTGCGGCAAGCGGACATATCGGCTGTCGCCGAACTGTTCCAGCGTATCCTGCGCAAGACGCGCCGGCCCGCCACCCATGCCCTTGAAGCCTATCTGACCGGACTCTTTATCGAGGCGCCGGACCATGATCCCGAGATCGGCTCCCTTGTCCATGTCCACAATGACGGCCGGGTGACCGGCTTCATCGGCGTCATGCCCCTGCCGATGGCGGTGGAGGAGCGAACCGTGCGCGCGGCCGTCTGCGGGTCGCTGATGGTCGACAACCACACCGACGATCCGTTTGCGGGCGCACGGCTGATGCGCGCCTTTCTTTCCGGCTCGCAAGACATCACGCTGACCGAAACCGCCAATGACATCTCAACCGCCATGTGGCGCAAGCTACGTGCTACCGTGCTGCCCGACTACAGCCTCGAATGGCTACGCGTCATTCGGCCGGCCGGTTTTGTCGCGGAGATGGCGGCGAATGCTGTCGGCGCGGCCAGACTCTTGTCGCCGCTTGCCAGGCCAATCGATTCGCTGATTCGGCGCGGTGCGCCAGGGCCGCGCTTGTCGTGTCTTGCCGCCGCGGTGCCCGAGGGAACTTTTCCAAGCGCCGAGGTCGACGACGAGACCACGGCTGCCCTCCTGACGAAATGGACCGAAGCCTATGCTGTCCGGCCGCTTTGGCAGCCGGAAAACCTTCGGCGGATCGTGGCAGAAGCCTCCAGCAAGGCCCTCTATGGCGAGATGGTGCGACGGGTGGTGACGACACGCGACGGACGTCCGCTTGGCCTCTTTCTTTATCATGGCGACCCTGGCCGCATCGGCCGCGTGTTTCAGATACTCGCCGCGCCGGGTCGTATCGGCGAGGTTATCGACAGCATGCTTGCCCATGCCAACGAGCGGGGCATGGTGGCGCTGCGTGGGCGCACCCAGCCTGTCCTGCTCGAAGCCCTGCTCGGCCGGCGTTTCGTCTTTCTTCATGCTTCGTCCAGCATCGTGCATACGCGCGACCCGACGCTCCTGGAGCCGTTTCTGGCCGGCAAGGCCTTTTTTAACGGTTTTGCGGGCGAATCATGGTCACGCTTGATCGGAGACCGGTTTGACTGACGGCCCCCAGACAGAAGTGCACGGCCCATGTGCGGCATAGCGGGCTATGCCGGCACCCTGCCGCGCGACGAGGCAGCGATGCTGTTGCGGCGCATGTCCGGGGCTATCGCGCACCGTGGGCCGGACGCCCAAGGCGTTCATGTCGGGAACGGCGCGGGCTTGGGGCACCGCCGCCTCTCGGTTATCGATCTGTCGGCCGATGGCGCACAGCCGATGCAAAGCGCCGACGGCAGCGTGTGCATCGCCTATAATGGCGAGGTCTTCAACTATATCGAGCTGCGCGGGATACTTGAGGCGCGCGGCCGTCGTTTCCGCACCGCGAGCGATACCGAAGTCGTCCTTCAATTATATGAAGAGTACGGGCCGGAATTCGTTACCCATCTCAACGGCGACTTAGCCCTCGCCATCTGGGACGAGCGGCGAAAACGCATGATACTGGCGCGCGACCGGATGGGTGTGCGTCCGCTGTTCTATACCTGGCATCGTGGCGCCTTCTATTTCGCCTCGGAAGTGAAGTCGCTGCTACAGGTGCCGGGTATAGAGGCCGAGATCGACCCGTTCGCGCTCGACCAGATTTTTACGCTGTGGGCGCCGATTGCGCCGCGCACTGCCTTCAAGGGCATTTTCGAACTGCCGCCTGCGCATGTGATGATCGTCGAGGACGGTGAGGCGCGCAGCAGGCCCTATTGGGCCCTCTCTTTCCCCGAGCAAGACCATGGAGACGTGCGGCCGCAAAGCGAGATCGCCGAAGAACTGCGCGCGCTTCTGGATGACGCCACGCGCATCCGCCTGCGCGCCGATGTCGAAGTTGGTTCATTCCTCTCGGGCGGCCTCGATTCCTCGATCGTCTCTGCGCTTGCGGCACGCATGGCGCCGAACGGGCTGCGCACCTTCTCCGTCACCTTCGATGATACCGAATTCGACGAAAGCGCTTATCAGCAAACGATGGTGCAGGCGCTTGGCACGAAGCATCACGCAATCGCCTGCGGGCCGGAGGATATTGCCGGCATCTTCCCCGCCGTCGTGTGGCACATGGAGCGGCCGGTGCTGCGCACCGCCCCTGCCCCGCTCTACCAACTCTCGGGACTTGTCCGCGAGCAGGGGATGAAAGTGGTGCTTTCAGGGGAAGGCGCCGACGAAATCTTTGCCGGCTATGATCTTTTCAAGGAAGCGCGCATCCGCCGCTTTTGCGGGCGTCAGCCTAGTTCGCAAATTCGCCCTCACCTCTTCCGCAAGATCTATCCCTATCTGTCTTCGCTGCAGCAGCAGACGCCGGAATATCTCGCCGCCTTCTTCGGCACCGGGGTCGACGCGCCGAACGATCCGCTGTTCTCGCACCGCCCGCGCTTTCGCGCCACGGCGGGCGCCAAGATGTTCTTCTCGCGCGACTTGCGCGAAGCGCTGGCAGGCTACGACGCGGCCGAGGAGCTTGCGTCCGCAATGCCAGAGACCTTTGGGCGCTGGCACCCTCTTCACCAAGCGCAATATATCGAGACGCACTTCCTGCTGCCCGGGTACATTTTGTCCAGCCAGGGCGACCGCATGGCGATGGCCCATGGCATCGAGACGAGATTTCCCTTCCTCGACCACCGGCTGGTGGAGTTCGCGGCCCGGATACCGCCAAATCTGAAGCTCAAGGGCCTGCGCGAAAAGCACATACTGCGCGCTGCTACCGCCGACCTTCTGCCGCCGGCGATCTCCGAGCGACCCAAGCAGCCCTACCGCGCGCCCGACAGCGCCTCATTCCGCGGTCCGGTGGGCGACTATGTCGATGAGATCATGTCGGCCGAGGCAGTTTCCGCCAACGGCTTGTTCAATCCGCAGGCAGCGGCCAAGCTGCTCGAAAAATGCCGCCGCGATGTGGCGACGGGTTTCCGCGACAACGCGGCCTTCGTCGGCATCGTGTCGGCGCAGCTGTGGTCGCGAGAGTTTTCCAACACTGTCAGCAGCCGCTCCCGCGAGGCGGCTATCTGACTTCATCCTCCGAGAAAGGCCTTTTTGGAATGTCCGACGCAATCAAGAGCCAGGTACGCGCCTTCATCGTGGAGAATTTCCTGTTCGGCGACGACAGCACACCGCTGGGCGACGAGCAGTCGCTGATCGAAAGTGACATGGTCGATTCGACTGGCATCCTCGAGCTGGTCTCCTTTCTCGAAGAGCGCTTCGGCGTTGCAATGGCCGATGCCGATATCGTGCCGGCAAACCTCGATTCCATCGCCCGCATCGCCGCCTTCGTCGCGCGCAAGAGCGAACCGGTCTCGGGGTGAGGGGAAACCTGTGCGCGTCGAGACATTCCTCAGGCAAAGCGCCGCTACCGGTCCCGACCGGATCGCCATCGTGGCCGATGGCGCGCGGCTGAGCTATGCCGAACTCGACGCGAAATCGGACCGTCTCGCAGCGGCGCTTGCGGCAGAGGGTGTCAGTCGCGGCGACCGTGTGGTCGTTTTCATGGAGAATGTCTGGGAGACGGCAGTCGCAATCTTTGCGGTGCTGAAGGCTGGCGCCGTCTTCTGCCCGGTCAACCCGCAGCTCAAGACCGATGGCGTCGGCTTGATCCTGCGTGATTGCCGCCCGAGTGCAGTGTTGACGCAGGAAAAGTTTCTTGACGTCTGTGCGCGGGCCAGTAGCGATCTTCTCTCCCCCCTCCTGTTGATTGCTGCGCGTGCGACCGGCGCGCTACCCGCCGATGTCTTGGCGTTCGAAGCGTTGATTGCGGATGATGGGAGCGGCGTGCTGCCCGAGGCTGGCGGCGAGGACGATCTGGCGATGATCATCTACACCTCCGGCTCGACCGGCCGGCCCAAGGGCGTGATGATGACGCACGCCAGCATGGATGCAGCCTCGAGCTCGATTGCTTCCTACCTGGAAAATACCGCCGAGGATATTGTCCTCGGCGTGCTGCCGCTGTCCTTCACCTATGGGCTCTACCAGTTGCTGGTCGCGGTCCGCGTCGGTGCACGGCTGGTGTTGGAAAAGAATTTCGCATTCCCCCATGCCATACTGGAAAAGGCTCGCGCCGAGGGCGTGACCGGCCTGCCGCTGGTTCCAACGATTGCAGCGATGCTGCTTTCGATGAAGGATCTGGCGCCCAGCCCGCTGCCCGCCCTGCGCTATCTCACCAACGCCGCCGCCCCCCTGCCCCCGGCTCATGTCGAGGGCCTGCAAAAACTGTTTCCGGGCGCAAAACTCTATTGCATGTATGGGCTGACCGAATGCGCCCGCGCCGCCTATTTGCCGCCGGAAGAACTAGATCGCCGGCCGGGTTCGGTCGGCCAGGCCATTCCGGGCACGCAAGCCGTGGTTCTCGATGAGGCGGGGCAGCTGGTCGGACCGGGAACGGTGGGCGAACTGGTGGTGCGAGGGCCGCATCTGATGCGCGGCTATTGGGAAAACCCGGAGGCCACCGACGCGGTTCTGCGTCCCGGCCCAAAGCCAGGCGAAAAGCAGTTGTACACGGGCGACCTGTTTCGCACGGACGCTGACGGCTTCCTCTATTTCGTCAGCCGCAAGGACGACATGTTGAAGATCAAGGGCGAGAAGGTTGCGCCGCGCCAGGTGGAGGCAGCCCTTTGCGAATGTCCGGGCGTGGTGGAGGCCGTGGCTTTCGGCCGGCCCGACCCGATCCTCGGCTTGGCGCTGCATGCGGCGGTGGTCGTCTCCGATCCGGCGCCGACCGAGCGCGAGATCATCCGCCACTGTGCGCGCATCCTGCCCGATTTCATGGTGCCCAAATCAATCGAGTTCCGCGCCGAACTGCCGAAGACGGCAAGCGGCAAGGTTTTACGGCGGCTGGCCGTCGAAGCTGGAGAATGATCATGCATGGAAGTCACCCGCCCTTTTCCGTGGACACGCTCGAAATCGATGCCGAGGCCGAGACCGCCCGCATAGTGACTGCACTTCGAGCGCAGTTGCGCGGCTCGGTGCGTAAGCGGGGGCTGGTGCTTGGCCTTTCCGGCGGAATCGATTCCAGCGTCTGCGCCGCACTTGCCGCAAGGGCGGTCGGGCTGCAGAACGTGTTCTGCCTATTCATGCCGGAAAACGATTCCGATCCCGAAAGCCTGCGGCTCGGCCAGCTTGTCGCCAACACCTTCGGCCTGAGCGGCGCGGTCGAGAATATCGGACCGACGCTGGAAGCGATGGGTTGCTACGCCCGCCGCGACGGTTTTATCCGCGAGGTCGAGCCGGCCTATGGACCGGGCTGGAGCTCGAAGATCGTGATTGCCAATGCTCTGACGACATCGGGCTACAACATCTCCTCGCTGGTGGTGCAAAACCCGGATGGCGAATTGCGAAAGCACCGCCTGCCGGCGCATGTCTATCTTGGTATCGTCGCCGCCACCAACATGAAGCAGCGCACGCGAAAGCAGCTCGAATATTATCATGCCGACCGGCTGAACTATGCCGTGGTCGGCACGCCGAACCGGCTGGAATATGACCAGGGGTTTTTCGTGAAAAACGGCGACGGCGCGGCCGACGTGAAGCCGATCGCGCATCTCTACAAATCGCAGGTCTACCAGCTCGCCGCCTATCTCGGCGTGCCGGAGGAGGTGCGCCGCCGCCCGCCGACTACCGACACCTATTCGCTGGCGCAGACGCAGGAGGAGTTCTATTTCGCCCTGCCCTACGACAACATGGACCTTTGTCTCTACGGCCTGAATAACAACTTGCCGGCAGCGGATGTCGCGCGGGCGGTCGGGCTGAGCGAGGAAGAGATCGGCCACGTCTGGAACGACATCGCGGCCAAGCGCAAGGTAGCGCGCTACCTGCATCTCGAGCCGCAGCTCGTGGAACCCGTATAGGAAATGCAATGACCGAACCGCTTATCACCTTCGTCGGTGTCGCGCATCCCTGGCTGTGCGATACGATGGGCCATATGAATGTCCGCCACTATGCGGCGATGTTCGATGACGCCAGTTTCCACATTCTCGGCCATATCGCCGGACTTGAGGGCCACGAGGCCAACGGCATCGGCTGGGCCGACGTGCGCACCGAGATCGACTACAAGCACGAAACCCGAGCAGGTACGCTTATCACCGTGCGCTCGCATGTGGTGAAGCTCGGTCGGACCTCGGTCACCTTTGAACAGGTGATGAGCGGCACGCTAGATGGCGTCGTCCACGCTGTCGGCCGCACCACCAGCGTTCGCTTCGACCTTGCCGCGCGCGCCGCCGTTCCGCTCGATGCGGGCATGCGCGAACGTGCCGATGCACTGCTGGCCAGCTAGCCGGAAGCCAATTGCTGCAGCTTACTCGCTGTAGATCCGCTCCTCCAGCGGCGTCTCTGCGATCAGCGCCTGCAGGCCGGCCAACAATGCGCGCTCGGCCCGGTTCATGGTCTTTTCCGGATTGACGATCAGGAAGATGTCGATGGCCGGCGGCGCGTCGTAGGGCGGCAGGCGCCACAGCAGCCCGTCGGCCACGTCGCGGCGCGCGACGTGCAGCGGCAGCGGGCCGATGCCGAGCCCAGCAACGATCATGCGTCGCACCTCTTCGAGGCTCGACGACACGCCAACCACGCTGGCGTCCAGTTTGGCCTCGCTGCGCAGCAGCGCGACCGGACGCAGCGCGTCCGAAATGTGGTCGGTCTGGAAGGAAACCGAAGGCTCGCCCTTCAGGTCGGCGAGCGTCAGGCCGTCGCGGCCATAGAGCCGGTGCTGCGGACCGCAGAAGAAGCCGAAGAACTCGCGATACATCATCGTGTAGTCCAATGCCGGGTCTTTCTGCGCCACGAGGCAGATGCCGAAAGAGACCCGGCGCTCGCGCACCTGCTTCGTCACCTCCGTGCTCGCCGCAATGGATACGGTCAGGCTGGCGCGCGGGGAGTTGCGGTGAAACTCCGCCAGCGCCCGATCGTAGAGAGGCGAGATGACATGGCTGGCGGCGGCGATGGTGACATGTCCGGTCACGTCGTCGCTCACCCCGCGCACGAGCAGCGGCAGCTGTGAAATGGTGCCGAACACCTCGATGCTCTGCTCGTAGAGCAGCAGCCCGGTCTCAGTGAGTTCGAAGCGCGTGGCGTCGCGCTCCACCAGCCGGCGGCCGATGCGGTCTTCCAGCCGCCGCAGCGCGTTGCTCACGCTCGGCTGCTTGAGGTTCAGACGTTCGGCGGCGCGCGTGATGCTTTTCACCTCCGCAATCACCACGAAGGTGCGCAGAAGGTTCCAGTCCAGCTCCCAGACCAGCCTGTCGAGGCGCGGCGACGTCATTCTCGAAATCTATGTCCTCTATTCCGATTATCTATTTGCGCAATGCTATCGCAAAGGCAATCATGAATTCGGACCAGCGCAACGGCGCATCCCAAGAACATCGACGCCACGCGCTCACTCCAGAGGACAAGGACAGCAGATGAACAGAATTCTCTCCGGGCTCGCGGCCGCAGCCCTGATGATTGCCTCGAGCTTCACGGTGTCGGCCCAGGCCGACGATCTGGAAAAAATCAAGGCAGCCGGTGAAATGAAGATCTCGATGAGCGGCCAGTATCCGCCCTTCAACTTCGTCAACGAGCAGAATGAGGTCGTCGGCTTCGACGCATCTATCGGCAAGGCCATCGCCGAGCGCATTGGCGTCAAGGGCACCATCGTCACCACCGCCTGGGACGGCATCATCGCCGGCCTGCTCGCCAACAAATACGACACCATCGTCGGCTCGATGACGATCACGCCCGAGCGCGAGAAGGTCGTGGACTTCGTCGGCCCCTACTACCATGCCGGCCGCGCGGTTTTCGTCAGCGAAGAGTCGCCGGTCAAGAGCCTCGAGGACCTCAAGGGCAAGAAGCTCGGCGTCACGCTGGGTGAGACGCATGAGAAGTGGGCGCGCGAACAGGGCGGCTGGGACATCCGCACCTACAAGGGCCTGCCGGAACTGCTACTGGAGCTGAAGGCCGGTCGCGTGGATGCCATCGTGGTCGACAACATCCCGGTCATGGTCGCCATCAAGGAAACCGGCGACAAGATCCGCAAGCTCGAAACGCCGGATATCGAGGGCGGCAGCGTGGCTATCGGCATCGCCATCCGCAAGGGCAACCCCGAACTGAAGGCGGCCATGCAGAAAGCACTGGACGAGATGCTGGCCGACGGCTCCTACGAGAAGATCTCGAAGGAGTGGATCGGCGCGGACATCCGCTAATCGTCTCCTGAAACGGCTTTCGGCCGCAGCCTCTGCGGCCGAGGCAACCGCCCGCCTCGCTACCGGAGTTCCCGATGGACTTTGCGCTGATGCAGCGTGTCTTCCCCTTCTTTGTGGAGGCCGCGCTGGTGACGGTGGAAATTTCCGTGCTCGCGCTTGCGCTCGGCCTCGTGGTCGCGGCGCTGGCTGCCGCCGCCAAGCTGTCGCGCTCACGCCTGATGAGGGCTATCGGCACGGTCTATGTCAGCGTCTTTCGCGGCACGCCCTGCCTGATCCAGCTATTCGTCCTCTATTTCGGGGGGCCGCAGATCGGCATCAATCTGGAGCCGTTTGCCGCCGGCCTCATCGGGCTGGGCCTGAACATCGGAGCCTATATGGCCGAGTCGATCCGGGGTGCTGTGCTGTCGGTTGACCGTGGCCAGGCGGAGGCCGCCCGCTCGATTGGCTTCGGCCGCTTCCAGACGCTGCGCAAGGTGGTGCTGCCGCAGGCAGCCAGGCTCATGATCCGCCCGCTCGGCGTCAACACGGTGGCGCTGGTGAAGGGTTCCGCGCTGGTCTCGACCATCTCGGTGGTGGAGCTCACCTACACCGCCCAGCGCTTCATCGGCTCGACCTACAAGCCCTTCGAAATCTTTGGCGTCGCCGCGCTGCTCTACATGATTGTCGTCTTTGTCGTGGCCAAAGTGGTCGATCTGCTCGACCGACGCTACGCGATCGTCTGACGGGAGGGCGCCATGCAAGGTTTGGATTTCAGCGTCGTTCTGCCCTACACCAGCCTGCTGTGGACCGGCGCGTGGTGGACTGCCGTGCTCACCGTCTCGGCGGCAGCGCTCAGCTTCGTCTTCGGCATATTGTTCGCGGTCGCGGTGCTCTATGCGCCCAAGTTGATCGCCTGGCCCGTGCGCTTCGTCATGTGGCTGTTCATGGGCACGCCGCTGCTGCTGCAGCTCTTCCTGATCTATTTCGGGCTGGTGCAGATCGGCATCGACATCCCGGCGCTCGGCGCGGGCATCATAGGCCTTGGCCTGCATTTTGCAGTCTACAACGCCGATGTGCTGCGCGCGGGCATTGTCGCGGTCGATCCGGGCCAGACCGAGGGCGCGCGCTCGATCGGCTTCGGCCGCTGGCAGACGCTGCGCCACGTCGTGATCCCCCAGGCGGTGCGCAACACGGTTCCGCCGATCGGCGGCAACATGATCGCGCTGCTCAAGGAATCGTCGATCGTGTCGGTCATCGGCATTGCCGAGCTGGTGCATTCGGCGCAGCTTGGCATCAGCGAAACGTTCCGGCCTTTCGAATTCTACATCACCGCCGCAGCGCTCTATTACATTCTCAATCTCGTTCTGGAGGGGGGCTTGCGCCTCGTCGAACGGAAAGTGGAGGTTTCGCGATGACCAGTCATCAGCCAATGGTCGAGGTGCGCGGCGCGCGCAAATCCTACGGTGCCTTCGAGGTGCTGAAGGGTATCGACCTCTCGGTGAACCGTGGCCAGATCGTCGCCATCATCGGCCCCAGCGGATCGGGCAAGTCGACGCTGCTGCGCTCCATCAATCATCTGGAGACGCTGAACGGCGGAGAAGTATGGCTGGATGGCGTGCAGGTGAACCAGCCGCTGCGCGGCCATGCCTTCGAGCGGCACATCAACAAGGTGCGCCAACAGATGGGCATGGTGTTCCAGCACTTCAACCTGTTTCCCCACCTCACTGTGCTCGACAACATCACGATGGGACCGGTGATCCTGAAGGGCATGGGCAAGGGAGAGGCGCGCGAGCTGGCGCTCGGGCTCCTCTCCAAGGTGGGGCTCGCCGACAAGATCGACGCCTATCCATCGCGGCTGTCGGGCGGACAGAAGCAACGCGTGGCAATCGCGCGGGCGCTGGCCATGCAGCCCAAGGTGATGCTGTTCGACGAGGCGACCTCGGCGCTCGACCCCGAACTGGTCGACGAGGTCAACGCGGTGATGAAGCAGCTCGCTGCCGAACACATGACCATGCTGATCGTGACCCACGAAATGCGCTTTGCCGGCGAAGTGGCCGATCGCGTACTCTTCATGGACGGCGGCGTGGTGGTGGAGGAAGGCGCACCTTCCGAAATCTTCCGCGCGCCGCAGCAGGAACGTACCAAGAGCTTCCTGCGCAAATATCTCGCCGCAGCCTGAGACAGACGATGCAAAACAGAGCCAACCAATTTCCCGATTTCGGCCTGACGCCCGAGCAGCGCCGCGAGGCAGTGCTGGGGCACTATTACGAATATCCCGGCATGGACGGCGCGCGCGGCGAGATCTGGTGCTACACCGACGCCTATTCCTACGCGCCGGGCGCGACCGTGCGGCTGCATGTCAGCTCCACCGCGCCGAGCTATCGGCTGGAGGTGATCCGCGACGGCGCCACCGAGACGCCGGTGCTGACGCGCGAAAACCTTTCAGCCCGCTGGCAGGACACGCCGGACCAGTGCTCGGTCATCGGCTGCAGCTGGGAGGCTTCCTTCGAGTTCCGCGTGGAGGAAAGCTGGCCGTCGGGTGCCTATCGCATTACGCTGACGGCGGAAGGCCGCGACGGCAAGCCGATCCAGTGCCACCACCTTTTCATCGTGCGGCCGGTGCTGGGCCGCAAGCCCGGCCGCGTGCTGCAGGTGGCCGCCACCGGCACCTGGACCGCCTACAACACTTGGGGCGGCTCGAACCACTATCAGGGCATCACCGGCCCGAACCGCGACCAGTACGCGACGACGGTCAGCATCGAGCGGCCGTTCTGCCGCGGCTTTGCGCTGCTGCCTGCGGATGCGCCGCGCGTGCCGCTGGAAATCTACACGCCGCCGGCAGCCACGCCGCGCTACCCGCATATGGAATGGGCTTTCGCCAACGGCTATTCGAAGAAATACGCTTCGTCGGGCTGGGCGAGCTATGACAGCCACTTCTTCCGCTGGGCCGAGCGCGCCGGCTATGCCGTCGATCTCGCCAGCCAGCATGAACTGCATTTCGAGCCCGAAATCCTCGAAGGCTACGACTGCGTCGTCTTCGTCGGTCACGACGAATATTGGACCTGGGAAATGCGCGATGCGGTCGACGCCTATGTCGAACGTGGCGGCCATGCGGCCCGCTTTGCCGGCAATTTCATGTGGCAGACGCGGCTGGAGGACAACGGCAAGCGCCAGACCTGCTACAAATACCGCGCCCGCGCCGAAGACCCGGTCTATCGCTCGGCCGACCCCAGCCGCACCTCCGGCTGCTGGGAGGCGGCGGAGACCGGTCGGCCCGCGGCGCAGACTTTCGGGCTCAACGCCCTGCGCGGCCTCTATGTCGGCTGGGGTGGCTGCGCGCCACGCGGCGTGCGCGGCTTTCCGGTCTACAGGCCCGAGCACTGGGCCTTTGCCGGTACCGGCATCTATTATGGCGACCTGCTCGGCGCGGACGGCCATGCGTTCGGTTACGAGGTCGATGGTCTCGACTATGTGATCCGGGGCGGCCTGCCCGAGCCGGAGGAAAATTCCGGCGCCCCGGAGGGGCTGCAAATCCTCGCACTCGGCATGTCCTCGCTGAAGGAGGAAAGCGCCGACATTCCCGCCGACGACCAGTTCCTCTCCGACGCCGATGCCAAGTTCGTCGCTGACATCATCGTCGGCAATGACGGCGATGAGGCCGTGGACCGCGTCAAGCGCGGCTGCGGCATGATCGTGAATTTCCCGCGCGGCAAGGGCGAGGTGTTCCACGCCGGAAGCTGCGAATGGGTGGCGGCGCTGAAGCGCCAGGACGCGATGGTCGAGCGCGTCACCGCGAATGTTCTCGACCGCTATCTGGGAGGCAAAGGGGCATGACCGTTCATTCCACTAAGGCTGAGGCCGGCCGCAAGCCGAACCTCTTTCATTTCACCCGCGCGCCACGGCCGATGGTGGACCGCGCCGACGGCATCTATCTGTGGGACAAGACCGGCCGCCGCTTTATCGACGGTTCCAGCGGGGCGGTGAACGTCAATGTCGGCCACGGCAACCGCGCCGTCATCGACGCGATGAAGCGCCAGATGGACCGGGTGAGCTTTGCCTACACCATCCACTTCGAGAGCGAGCCCGCCGTCGAATTGGCACGCGAATTGGCCGAGCGCCTGCCAAACGGGCTGGAGCGCATCTATTTCGTGTCCGGCGGCTCGGAGGCGGTGGAAGCCTGCCTGAAGCTCGCGCGGCAGTGGGCGGTGGCGACCGGCCAGCCGGACCGCTGGAAGATCATCGGGCGTATGCCTTCCTATCACGGCATCACCGTGGGCTCGCTCGGCGTGACCGGCGACGACGTGCTGACCAAGACCTTCGAGCAAATGGGCCAGCCCATGCCGCTCATTCCCGCGCCCATGGTCCATCGCGACAACGACAATCTCTCGCTCGAACAGCGCGGTCTCCGTTTTGCCGACATGTTGGAGGCCAAGATCCTGGAGGAAGGCCCGGAGAGCGTGCTGGCCTTCGTGATGGAGCCGATCGGGGGTGCGGCCACCGCCGCGCTCGTTCCGCCCGACAGTTATTTTGTCCGCATCCGCGAAATCTGCGACCGCTACGGCATCCTCCTCATCCATGACGAGGTGATGACCGGCATTGGCCGCACCGGCAAATTCCTCGGCGGCGACCACTGGAACTGCAAGCCGGACATCATCTCGCTCTCCAAGGGCCTTTCGTCCGGCTATGCGCCGCTCGGCGCGCTGGCCGCGACCCAGCGCATCGTCGGGCCGGTTCTCGAGGCTGGCGGCTTCCTGCACGGTCACACCTATGGCGGCAACCCGGTGGCCTGCGCGGCGGGCCTTGCCGTGCTGGGCGAAGTCGACCGGCTGGGGCTGGTCGACAACTCGGCGGTCATGGGCGAGGTGCTGAAGGGCGAACTCGAGGCGCTGACAAAGCACTTCCCCTTCGTGGGCGACGTGCGCGGCAAGGGCCTCCTGCTCGGCGCCGAACTCTACGCCGATCCGGTGACTAGGACGCCGCTGCCGCCGGAAAAGAACGCCAATGTCCGGCTGATCGACCTCGCTTTCGAGCGCGGGCTGATCGTCTATTCGCGGCGCGTGCGCGGCGGGCCGTTCAGCGACAATTTCATGGTCGCGCCGCCGCTCATCGTAACGCGCGAGGAGATCGGCGAGATCGTCTCCCTCCTCGGCGACACGCTCGAAGCGCTCGCAGCCGAACTTGACCTTCCCGTGAACCGCTGAGGCCAGACATGACGTCTCCCGCAAAATCGTCGCGCCGTAAGGTCATCATCACCTGCGCCGTCACCGGCTCGGTCCACACCCCGACCATGTCGCCCTATCTGCCCATTACGCCTGACCAAATCGCCTCGGAGGCGATCGCGGCGGCGGAGGCCGGCGCCTCAATCCTGCACCTGCACGCCCGCGATCCAAAGGACGGGCGGCCCACCGCAGACCCGGACGTGTTCATGCAGTTCCTGCCGCGCATCAAGCAGGCGACCGAGGCGGTGGTGAACATCTCCACCGGCGGCTCCTCGCTGATGACGCTGGACGACCGCCTCGCCATTTCGCTGCGCGCTGAGCCGGAAATGTGCTCGCTCAACATGGGCTCGATGAATTTCGCCCTCTTCCCTGCCCTAGACAAGCCTGCCGACTGGCAGCACGAATGGGAGCCGAAGCTGCTCGAAGCCACGCGCAGCACCCTCTTCAAGAACACCTTCGCCGACATGGAATTCATCCTCGACCGGCTGGGCAAGGGCTGCGGCACGCGCTTCGAGTTCGAATGCTACGACGTGGGCCATCTCTATTCACTGGCGCATTTCCGCGACCGGGGGCTGGTCAGCGGGCATCTGTTCATCCAGTTCGTGTTCGGTGTGCTGGGCGGCATTGGGGCCGATCCCGACAACCTTGCCCATATGAAGCGCATTGCCGACAAGCTGTTCGGTGATGGCTACAGCTTCTCCGTGCTTGCCGCTGGCCGCCATCAGATGCCGATGATCACCATGGCTGCCGCCATGGGCGGCAATGTGCGTGTCGGACTGGAAGACAGCCTCTATGACGGACGCGGCCAGCTTGCCCGCTCCAATGCCGACCAGGTGCGGCGCATCCGCAAGGTGCTGGAGGCGTTGTCGCTGGAGGTTGCCACCCCTGCCGAGGCACGCGACATGCTGGGGCTCAAGGGCGGCGACCGGGTGGCGTTTTGATGGTAGAGCGGATTGCTCGCAACCAATGCCGAGGACGCCGATGAGCCCCCCTCCCGCCCAAGTGACCATTAGGCCGGCCGTGCCCGCCGACGCGGAGATTATGCATAAGGCGATCTTGCAACTCGGCGACCATGTTGGCTTGAAGCTCAAGATCGCAAGTACGCCCGAGGATTTCCGCCGCTTCGGCTTCGGACCCGATGCGGCCTTCTCGAGCCTGATTGCGGAAGTCGATGGCGAGTTCGCCGGCCTCTGCCTGTTCTTCCCGATTTACTCGACCTGGTTGGGGCGGCCGGGCGTTTATGTGCAGGATCTTTATGTCGACGAGCGGTTTCGCGGCCGCAAGATCGGCGAAAAACTGCTGCGCGAGGTGGCAAGCTGGTCGCATCAGTGCGGTGGCGTCTATCTCAGGCTGGCCGTCGATGTCGACAACGTCTCCGCGCAGGGCTTTTACGAAAGGCTGGGCATAGGCTGGCTCGACAGCGACCGCGACCACGGCGCCTATGGCGAAGCCTTTCTTGCACTGGCGCGCACCAATTCAAATTGAGCCGCATATTCAGGAGCTGCCATGAAAGCCTTTTACGCCGACGAGCAGAAGCGTCACGACCCCAAGGCCTTTCTTTCCAGTGGGGCACCGAAGCCCAATCCCGAACAGCCGGAGCGGGTGGAGCGCCTGCTTGCCGGCGCCCGGGCTGCGGGCTGCGAGATCGTGCGGCCGCGCGAGCACGGGCTGGGGCCAGTCGCCGCTGTCCACACGCCGGAATATCTCGACTTCCTTGGACATATCTACGAGCGCTGGCAGCGCATCGAGGGCGCGTCAGAGGAAGTTATTCCCAACATCCATCCTATCGCCCGCGGCGGTAGCTATCCGGCTTCCGCCGTCGGCCAAGCCGGCTACCACATGGCCGACACTTCCTGCCCCATCTCGGCCGATACCTGGGAAAGCTCGCTGTGGAGCGCGTGGAGCGCGGTGGACGCTGCGGAAGCAGTGATGTCTGGCGAGCCCGCTGCCTATGCACTCTGCCGCCCGCCCGGCCACCACGCCTTCGCCGACGTGGCCGGCGGCTTCTGCTTCATCAACAATTCGGCAGTTGCCGCGCAGCGCCTGCGCAAGCACGCGGCACGCGTGGCAATCCTTGACGTCGACCTGCACCACGGCAACGGAACGCAAGGCATCTTTTATGCGCGCCCCGACGTGCTGACGGTGTCGATCCATGCCGACCCGATCCGCTTCTACCCGTTCTTCTGGGGCCATGCCGACGAGCGCGGCGAGGGTCCGGGGCTGGGCTACAATCTCAACCTGCCGCTGGCACGCAGATCGGCCGATGCCGAGTTCCTTGCCGCGCTGGACAAGGGGCTGCAGCGCATTCGCGCATTCGCGCCCGAGGCGATTGTTGTGGCGCTAGGGCTCGACTGCTTCGAAGGCGATCCCTTCGGCGGCCTGTCGGTGACGACGCCGGGCTTTGCACGCATTGCCGAGGCGATTGCAAAACTTCGCCTGCCCACCGTCATTGTGCAGGAAGGTGGCTACCTCTGCGATGCGCTCTCCGACAACCTAACCTCGTTCCTCACCGGATTTGCTGGGGTTTGATTAAAGAGAATCGTTGCCCGGTCATCGATTCTTGCCGGCAAATAGCAAGTTGGCGAAGAACGAGGGGATACCCCGCACAAGTCTGATCGAGGAACATCAGCAGGCAATACCAGTGCCTCTGCTGCCAAGGGAGGCGGGCCCACTCGGCGTTCGCGGTCCAACACGCAATGGCGAGTATACCGACGGATCAATGCCTGTCATCACCTGAGGCCGCGGGCCTCTGCTTGTCTGCGATGAGCCAATCTAGGCTGAATGACTAGCTTGCCCTGCGATGGATCGTGGATTGTTTTTTCTGGTGACGCTTGATGATGGTCTTCTGCGTCGACGATGTTCCTCAGGCGGGGGATTTTCTACTGCATCATTGGCCAAGGGTAGATTGCCCAACTCGAGCGAAGGCGCGACATGCTTGCCTTAGATTTATGAAAAGGCAAGCGCCCCCCTCTCCAAGTACGTGATTTTGAGAAAGCCGCAGAGGAAGCCGGCATCTTCGTTCACTGAGGCCGCGCTGTCTGCTATGAGGCGCAGGAGATTGTGCGATGGATCGCTGTAAATTCAGGAAAGTTCCAGTTCGCTTTTCTAGCGGGAAGACTTACAACGTCAGAGTGGTGAACTCCCACGTATCTCTGGCGCTGAGACTCCACTAAGCCGAGTCAGCGAACGCCTTGGGGTAGGCCGCTACCGCAGCGAATAGCTGGCAAAACCATCCGAAGCGACTACCACTGCTCCAAGTCTAAACGCCTCAAGCATGCGCTTCAGCAAACTGCTGATCGTCTCTACTCTAGCCCGAGCTTCTTTCTCAGTTCGGCGTTCTCCTTGCGCAGACGTTCCGCAAGCAGGCTCTTCAGTCGCTTGTTTTCTTCCTCGAGCGCCAGGAGGTCCTTGAGATCGTTACCCTCTGATACCGGGGCTACGGCCTTCTTCCAGTGATAATAGGTCTGCTCCGATATGCCGGCCCGCTTGACCGCGCTCCTGATATTCTCGCCGCGACCGATCGACTGCTCAATTTCGGCAAGTAACTGCGCGCGTTCCTTTGCGGAATAGACCTTTCGACCGCTCCGAACTGCCGCTGCCGGAGCGTCCGCCGCCTGGGATGCCGGCTTGGCGCCGCTCTTGCGCGCAGACGGCTTGGGCTCAGCCTTTGCCTTCCGCGGTCGCCGAGTCTTCTTCTTCGTTTCAGGTGTCTCAGCCTCGGTGGCGTTCTGTGCTGGTTCAGCTTCCTGAGGGTTGGCCATGTGATGCTCCACTAAGGGTTTGTACTTGTCTTCAGCATCAATGGCTGGCCCATTAGAGTCAATAAGCTGTCGATCCGGCCGCTCGGTAGCAGTGGTTTCTTTTGTTGTCTCAGCGACAAGAGCAGATAGATCGACATCACCCCAGATCGAACGACTTCGTTTTTGGATACCGCGCTTTTGTTTGACCTGCACGGTGAACGGTCGAGTCTGCCGCCGCATAAGATCCTTCCTTGAAAAGACACGACTTGCGCAAAACAAGCCGCCGCTTGGCAAGGATTCAAAGTCCCGGCCCTATCTCTCTCGCGCCGAGCTATATCGAATGACACCATAAACAAGCAAGCGGCGCTCTAACATCCGCGCAAAAGCCATCAACATGCGATGGCAGTAACCAGAAGAACAGGGCACCCGTCGATCCGATCGCCACCATGACATTGTCATAGCCTGCCGGGTCGATGACTGCCGCGCCCGCGACCACGGTGATGCTATGTGCGGCGAGGACATCGGTCCAGAAGCGTTCGACGGATGGAGCCAGCAGGCCAAGCGCGCTTTCGGGGAGCACAAAGACCTTCGCGCCCGTGCGTGCGTGGCGCAGAACCAAATGAATGCGCGCGCGATGCTGATGGCATTTCCTTGCTCGGGCGATGGGCTCAGCGCCGTGTCGACGCCCTGCCATTGTTCCAGCTCCGACGCAGCTGTCCAGAAAACCGCTGACCATAGCCAAGTGGCAACCATGCAGGCGGCGGCCGGCCATGCACGCGTCGTCATAACGAGCAGAAGGCCACCCGCCGCAGCAAGCCCGTGCCATTTCCGCCCGGGGAACAAGACGCCGGCCGCCGTGACCGGATGCGCCCAGCCGACGATTCCGAGCGGCGGGATGGCCATCAGCACGGCTACGACGAGATAACGAACCACTTTATGGCTTCCGCGCTGGGGCGTCCAGAACGCCGCATGGATAGCGACGAAACAGACGGCGGCGGCGCCCCACATAAGGACACCAACCCAGACCGAGGTGCCAAAAAATTGGCGACGCCCTGCGGCAGGCCGCGAGAGGCGGCAAGGAAGTATCCTGTGGCCACGGCCGCAGCTGTGATGCGATCCCGTGATGCTGCCCAGAGCGCTGGGAAAAGCATCGCGGACGGCAGCGCGAGGACATGCCCGCTCCAGCCGATGCACCGACGAGGATCGCAGCGACCACAAGAACAAGGGCACGCCGGCGATTAAGGATCAAAAAGGAGGACTGGCCGCGCCAGGCCGAGAAGACCAACCTCCGGGACCGGTCCGAAATACCGGGAGTCATAAGAACCTGCGAATGATGAGTGGAGGAAGAGATGGCCGGGCGGAACGACACCGCCTGCCCAGGGCGAAAGCGACCGTCCTTGCCCGTCGACCGGGCTCAGGCGGGATCTGGGAAGAGGAACGCCATCGATGGCGACATCAGCGCCAACCTTGATGCAAGCGCCTGGAGCCGCAGCGATGGCTTTGATGAGCGGCGCTGCGCCACCTGGGCACAGCCCGCGCCGGAAATAGCCGCGCCCGAGCGCGAAGGCCGAAACCGACCCCGCCGGCGGGCAGATGACTACGAGATCGCCGGCGGCGGGATGCCGAGCGAGCGGCACGATCCGCCAGAGGCCGAGCGGCTCGCTCGGCGTCAGATTGATGCGCAAGCCGCCGAGCCAGACGATGACAGCGACCACCGCAACCGCCACGCCTCCGGCCGCAAGGATTGCGACGGCACGCCGGCGCTGCACCCGCGTTTTCCTTCCGGTCGGACTCCCGGTCCGCGGCACGGCTCGGCATTCAATCTTCGGCGTCATTGCGGTGACAGCCGCTTCGGTTGTGTTTGCCGAAAAGTCTCGGCCTGTTTCACGGCCTCTTCGGTGCGCTGCTGTGCGGCGAGCTGTTGCGCAGTCCGTAGATCCGGCCAGGCCGCCTTCAACTCCTCCATCTGTGCGGCGCTCATTCCTTCCGAGACCCTCTTGAGGGCCTTGCCGTCTGCCTCCTTAGCGGCGAGGCCGATGAAGGTACGCTCGCCGAAGCGCTCGGACACGGCGCGAGCAAAGCCTTTCAGCTCCGACTCGATCATCTTGTCCTCTAGCGCGAACTGCAGGGCCGAAGGCAGATCGTTCCGGTCGATGGCGTCGCGGATGCGCTCGAGCATGTTCTTGGCCGATGGCGACAGCGCCGGAATGTCAACGGCTACCCTCAATCGGGTCGCGCGCTCCTCCGCCTCGTAGCGATGTTCGGCCTTGGAATGCAGGTGCAGATAGCGTTCCAGATCGCGGACCAGTGCTGGCGAATTCAGCCCCGCCTGCTTGCGCACCTGCTTGTCGGCACGGCTGATGAGAAGACCCGTTTTGCCCTTCAGCGCACCGAAGCTATGCGGCATCTTCGAAAGCTTCGACAGAGTGGCTTCCGCGACTTGCTTGTCCTTCAACATATTTTCGACGTCGACCTTGCGGAAAGAGGCTTCGGGCTCTGCAAAGACGAGCCGGAAACGGGTCGAGACCTCCTCCCACTGCTTCTTCAAAGTTGGATCGGCGACGAGCTTGTCTTTGACAACCTGCTCGACTGACTTGGCGAATGTGGTGGTACCAGCGACCATCGGCATTGCCTGCTTGATACTGTCGGGGATTGTGTTTTTGCGCTCAGTAAGGAGTCCGAGCCCTGCGCCAAGCCCGCGCAGCCGCATGCCGAGATCAGCGAGCCTCTGCTTCTGCTGAACGGTCCAGCGAACCTTATTGGCGACGAGCGCGCGAGCGACGCGCACGAGATGCAGGCCACGGCCTTCGGCGAAACGCAGCATCTTGCGATATGCCGAAGCCTTCTCGTAGTCGAGCGTGGTTTCCTTCGATCCGTCGCGCGAGAGGCGCTCGATCAGCCGTTGCATCGCCACGTCCCTGATCGGAGCAACCTGCCAGGAATTGCGCTCCGCCGTCGTTCCATCTGGCAACCGAACCGTCTCGGATCCCTTGTGTTCGAGGCCAATGCGATCCCCGATCTTCGGCTGCAACTCATTGATCGCGCGGGCGAGATCGACACCCCAGATCGTGCGTTGCTCGCCATCACGAAAGGAGAGGGTCACGAAGTAGCTGTCACGGTTCATGGGGTCGTTTTCGAAGGGAGCAACGCCATGGTCGATGAGAACGCCGCCGCACCGGTTGGCGAACTCCGCCATGCCGACATAGAGTTCGGCCGCGTCGCGATGCCGCGTCATGGAGACATAAGTTAGGTGACGATCGAGTGTGCTGGATGCAAGCACCTTCACTCGGTCGACTGTCGCGCCTTGGGACTTGTGGACGGTGGTCGCGTAGCCGTGGTCAACATTGGCGTAGGAGCGCTGTTCGACCGTAACGTGCCGGCGGCCACTGCGTTCGCCGATCTCGACGACGATCCGACCGGGTACTGCTTCGACGACATTCGCCAGCATGCCGTTCTTCACGCCGAGAAAGCCCTCGTTCTTGAGGAACACTATCCGGTCGCCGGCGGAAAAACGACGGACGCCATCTTCGGTGCGGAAGGCAGAACCCTCGCCGACGATGTCGCGTTCGACGAGCTTCGCGCGGGCCAATTCGTTGAGCATTCGCACATCCCGGCGACGGTGCGCGAGGATCAATGTCGTTTTCTCCGGATCGTAGTCGCGGTTCCAGTCCTCGATCAACGCAGCGATCGCCTCCTGCCGGGTCCATTCGGTTCGCATCATGCCGGCCTGCTCATAGGCATTGAGGGCATCAGCGATGTTGCCGCGCGCGAAATCGAGCGATGCGTCGCGCATCCATTGCTCACGCTGGCGGTAAATGGTCTCGAGTTCGGCGTAGCCGATCCGGTCGGCAATCGCTCGAAAGGCAGCGCCCGCCCCGATCGGCTGAAGCTGATCGGGATCGCCGATCAGGACGAGTTTGGCGCTGGCCTTCGCCACCGTTTCTACAATGAGCGCCATCTGGCGCGAGCACACCATGCCAGCTTCGTCAAGCACGCACACGGTCTTCTCGTCGAGCTCGTCGCGGCCCCTGCCCCAGGCTAGCTCCCAGGACGCGAGCGTGCGCGAGGCGATGCCCGCTTCCTTCTCCAGCCCTTCGGCCGCCTTACCGGAAAGCGCGGCGCCGACCACACGATAACCACCTGCTTCCCATACCTCGCGCGCCGCCTTCACCATTGTCGTCTTGCCGGCCCCGGCACGGCCGACGACCGCCGCGATCCTCGCGTCATCGGAGACATACTCGATCGCCGCACGCTGCTCTTCTGAGAGCCGGGAATGGCGCTCGAATGCCACGGCCAGAAGTTTCTCCCGAACGCCATGAGAGGAACGGCCCGCAAGCCAGATGGCCTGACGCACCATCTCTGCTTCGATCTTGATGAGCTCACGCGTAGTGTATTTCGCTGGCTCTGGGGCGCCGGTCGCAAGCGCGATATGCTCGCATTCCAAAAGTAGGACTTCCGGGCACTGGAGGATCCGCGCCATCAGTTGCTGGAACGTGCCAGCATCATCAACGTGGCGATGCAGGACCTTCGCGATATCACGTTCTGTGAAAACGCTCATCTCGCGCGTGACGAGATCAAGGACGATCTCGGGGCGGCGCAGGATACGTTCGCGATTCTCGGCCCTGCGCTCCTTGAACAGCTGGATGCGTTCGAGCTCCGAAGACGTGCCGGCTTTCTCTCCCTTCCGGCCGATCGCCTTGGTCGCCACGCCTAAATGGGTGGTGGCTGCGAGGTCGATTCCGCGCTCGGCATAGGAGCGGCCATCGACGCGAATATCGAGTCCGGCGAGCGCCAGATGCTTGTTCTGAAGATCGAGCCATCCCTCCCGCTGTTCGAGGAAGTCTGCCTTCTCACCCGACCAGAGGCGATAGACGATCTTGCCGGATTCAGTACGCAGCGGCGCGCCGTCTTCACGGATGACGGGCACCCTCTTCGGTCCGAACCCGTCCTCGATGAGAGGCCGCAAGGTGGTCATCAGGTGGATATGCGGATTGCCGGGCTCATCATGGAAAACCCAGTCGGCGACCTGCCCGCGGGCGAGCACATGTGTTGCGACAAACTCCCTTGCGAGAGCGACGTTCTGCTCGACCGTGAGTTCCACCGGCAGGGCGATGATGAACTCCTTGGCGAGCTGCGCGTCGGACCGTTTCTCGAAGGCCTCGACCGCATTCCAGAACGCCTCGGCCGCACCCGCCGCCGAGCGATCGGCTATCAAAGCCTTCGCCCATTCCGGCGCGCCCGTCGGCAACAGGAACTCCTCATGGCGCAGGCCGCGCTTGCCGGAGTAGTCGACGGTCCGCCCCTCCGCTCGGTGCTCCATGCGGGCGCAATGTCGGTAAGCAGCCGACAGTAAGGCGCTGCGGCCGGAGCCGCGGGAAATAAGCTGGGGCGTGAAATGCGTGATGGCCAAGTGGCAGGCTCCCGGACATAAACTAAATAGGCATGTTCGGCGAGAGCAGTGGGACGGGCGCCCCGCGGACAAATGCCCCGGCAGGCGAGCAAGCAATATGTCGCGAATGCGACGTATTACTGCGCCCTTGGACCGCTCCTTCGGAACGCCCGGGATGATGTCAGGCGGCGTCGGCTTTGCCGACTAGCTTTTTTGTCAGTCGTCCCATCGGACGACTTCAGAGATTTTCCGCGCAGTCCAGCAACACTGAACAGCGCGGAGGCTCAACCGGAAATGAAGAAACCATCATCGAAGATTCGCGAAGAAATCGCTCGCCTGCAGGAGCGGTTGAAGGCCGCCGAGACACGCGAGGCCGAACGGATCGGGCGCATTGCACTGCGTGCCGGGCTCAGCGAGATCGAGGTCGAGGAGGCCGATCTGCAGGCGGCGTTCGAGGAACTGGCCGGGAGGTTTCGTGGGAAGGCCGGAAAGGCGATCGGAAATAGGGTGGGCGAAGTCGAGGGCGAGAGCGGCGGGCCCAGCCCGGAGGTCCCGGCTGGCGGTCCTGCGGATGGCGCTGACGAGGTATGAGCGCATGCGCCAGGCATCATCCACCGAGGCCCGCAAGAGAGACACACGCGAGAAGATCGAGCTCGGCGGCCTCATCGCGAAGGCGGGCCTGCGTTATGAGAAGCGCGCCGTCTTGCTAGGTGCGCTGATCGAGCTCGGCCGCAGGCTAAAGAGCGACGAGACCGAGCGAACGCGGCTCGCAGCCATCGGCGCGGAAGCGTTCGGTCGTGACGGCGAGTAGGTTCCTGCTGGTGATCGTGCCGATGGCACTGATGCTCGGCGCTATCTTCGGATTGTCCGGTGTCGAAAGCGGGCTTGCCCTTCTCGGCGAGACGGAGACGCAGCGGCTTGTCTATTTCCGTGCCGGGCTCGTCATACCTTATGTCACGGCCGCAGGGATCGGTGTCATCTTCCTATTCGCGACCGCCGGCTCCCCGAATATCGGCATGGCGGCGTGGGGCGTCGTCGCCGGATGCGTTTCGGCGATTTCCATAACCGTCGCGCACGAGGCGATCCGCATATTCGCAACACCCGTGAGCGTCGCGCCCAGCAGATCGCCGCTGGCGCAACTCGATCCGGCGATCATGGTGGGAGCAGGCACCGTGTTCATGGCCGGTATCTTCGCGTTGCGCGTCGCGGTGAGGGGCAACGCAGCCTTTGCCACACCAATGCCGAAGCGCGTTCGTGGTCGTCGGGCGCTGTACGGTGATGCAGATTGGATGTCGATGTTGGAAGCCGGAAGGCTCTTCGGCGACGTTGGCGGCATCGTCATTGGCGAACGCTATCGCGTCGACCAGGACAACGTGGCGGACACGCCGTTTCGCACCATGAACCGAAAGAGCTGGGGTCAGGGCGGCCGCGCGCCGCTGCTCTGCTTCGACGCCTCCTTCGCTTCGTCGCACGGTATCGTTTTCGCCGGTTCGGGCGGCTTCAAGACGACGTCGGTGACGATCCCGACGGCGCTCAAATGGGGCGGCGCGCTTGTCATGCTCGACCCTTCTAACGAGGTCGCGCCGATGGTGATCGACCATCGACGCGCCGCGGGGCGAACCGTGCATGTGCTCGATCCGCGAGAGCGAAGTGGCTTCAATGCCCTCGACTGGATAGGCCGCTACGGCGGCACCAAGGAAGAGGACATTGCCGCGGTCGCCTCATGGATCATGAGCGACAGCGGCGGAGCGCGCGGCGTGCGAGACGACTTCTTCCGCGCTTCAGCCTTGCAGCTTTTGACCGCTCTAATCGCAGACGTCTGCCTGTCGGATTATACGGAAAAAAAGAACCAAACGCTCCGCCAGGTCCGATCCAAACTCTCCGAACCGGAGCCGAAGCTGCGGGCGCGTTTGCAGGAGATCTACGACCACTCGGAATCGCAGTTCGTGAAGGAGAACGTCGCAGTGTTCGTAAACATGACGCCGGAGACGTTCAGCGGCGTCTATGCCAATGCCGTGAAGGAAACTCACTGGCTTTCCTATCCCAACTACGCGGCGCTCGTGTCGGGTTCGACCTTCGTCAGCGACGATCTTGCCGACGGCGAGACCGACGTGTTCATCAATCTCGACCTGAAGACTCTTGAATCCCATCCCGGCCTCGCCCGTGTCATCATCGGTTCCTTCGTGAACGCGATCTACAACCGCAATGGTCAGGTGCAGGGACGGGCCCTGTTCCTGCTCGACGAGGTGGCGCGTCTCGGTTTCATGCGAATTCTTGAGACAGCCCGCGACGCAGGCCGAAAGTTCGGTATCACGCTTCTCCTACTGTTCCAGTCGATCGGCCAGATGCGCGAGACCTATGGCGGCCGCGACGCGGCCAGCAAATGGTTCGAGAGCGCGAGCTGGATCTCCTTCGCGGCGGTGAATGACCCGGAGACGGCAGAGTACATCTCGAAGCGCTGCGGCATGACCACAGTCGAGATTGAACAGGTCAGCTACTCGTCGCAGGCGTCGGGTTCGTCTCGGACGCGATCGAAGCAGCTCGCCTCGCGGCCGCTGATCCAGCCGCACGAAGTCCTGCGGATGCGCGCCGACGAACAGATCGTCTTCACCGCCGGCAACGCACCGTTGAGGTGCGGCCGTGCGATCTGGTTCCGGCGCGACGACATGAAGCGATGCGTGGGCGAGAACCGGTTTCAACCGGAGAAGAAATCATGACGGTGGAGCGCAGTTGGCCCGTCGCTGAAACGAGCCTCGGCGCGATTGGTGCGTGCTCGAGGGAGAGCGAGTGACCGTCGTGATCGCCGCATTGGTCGATGAAATCAGCTGCCGCGGGAGCATCGTCACCCGGATCAGCGCACAGGTCAGATGATGACACACAGCTTCCCCCGCGATTAGGAGGCCGTCGGACTGTTCCTCGACCTGGTCCGGAAGAAGCGCAACCGCGACTACACCCAAGAGGCAGCACGCAGGCCCCGCAATTCATCTCGGGCGGTCTCCGGCTTGCGGCATAGAAAGCACGACCTGCTGCTGCGGCGGCAGCTGGATACCAGTGCCGTCGCCTTGGCAGCCCCAAACCCATCACATGTGCGCTGCCAAAGGAAGGGCAGATGTCATCACGGTTCGGTCCGACCCCGACAAACCATGCCGCGGGCTCGATGGCCCGCATTAGGGTTCAGTCTTACGGCGAGAAAAAGCAGTAGTCTCTCGTTGACGTCCCCAGGCATGGAAACGGCCCCACTTGGTGGCGGGGCCTTTGGCGGGGACCTCAGTCCCGGTTCGGCCGGGACCAGATCAGCTGCAGCCCTTCTTCGCCCTCCACCTCGACCAGCGTGGCGTAGATGGGAGCTGGGAAGCTCGGATCGTCGAGCTTGACCGAGAGGTAGTCACGGCCGCTCTGCTCGGAGTGCTTCTGCCAAGCGGCGCCCAGTTCCACGGCGCCCGAAAAGACGCGGAAGTGCGGGCCCTTGTCCGAGGGGTTTTCGATGCGCTCGAGGCGAGCCTTGACGTTGAAGGCGAGTGTCTTGATCGCACCGGAGAAGCCGTTGGCGGTCGAGGTGAAGGTGCCGATGGTAGCCATTGTCTAGTTCCTTTCCTGGTTCGGGCCGCGCCCTTCGCGGCCTCGATGGCTGTCAACAAGACAGGAGACGATCGGACCGCACCCGTATGAGCCGAAATGCAATGGACGACGGCAACTGTCGATTTTGTTAGTTGGCGAGGAATGGCGGCGCAGTTGGCAGAGGTGAGAAAATCAGTGACTGCCTTTGCAAAGACCGATCGAGTGAAGTCGCTCTCCGGCCAGACATGCCTTGTCGGGCCTGCGGTCGGGCCGGCAGACTATCCGGAAGAGCCATCACTCTGCCTTCCGTTCTTCTGCTGCCGCAGGTTGGAGATCGTGCAGATGGGCGACAGCCCGCTGCGGGTGTGCCGCGGCAGCAGGCGGAGCCAGGAGTCGGCCGCGGCTCGAGTTCGGGAACTTCGCGCGCTTGCTCTTGTCTTTTCCCCGACAGGAAAGATCGCGCTTCACGCGATGAGTGGCCCCTGTCCAATGCGTCTTATGTCGATATCGTCATAAGACGCATTATGCCGCAAGTCGGATTAATGCGCTGCACGCAGGCGAAGCTTCACCCTTGACGAGGTCGGTGGGCATACGGCAGGCCCTTTGCCGTTTCGTTTCCTTCTTTTTTCTCCCTCATCTTCACCTTCATCGCATCGTTCCAGTCCTCGGCCGGCGGAGTGAGACGAAACCAATCGCAGACTGCCTCTTCCGCGATTGCTCGGATTCGACCGGCGAAGGTCTCACCCTGCGCGTTGGCGTCTGTCGCCGCTACGAGCTGCGCTCCTGGGCGGGTCGCCAGGAGCCGCAGCGCGGCCCCCGTCGTGGGCGACCATCCGCCGCCGGTGCTGAGATAGAGGCTCCCCTGTCGCAGACCTTCGAAGGCCGCGAGACTCATGGCGTCGATCGCGGCTTCCGTGACGCAAAGGCGAAGCCCATCAGGTGCACCGAACCGAAACAGCATCTTCGCACCCCCGGTCGAGAAGCCGCGCCATTCGGGCCCGCGCTCCTCCCAGCCAGTGACTACGCCATTTGCATCGACATGGGCGGCCCACATGCTGCCGTTGGGTCCTTCGCGCAGTCGGTCCTGCCTCACCGCCGCCTGCAGCATGGCTTCCGGAAGGAAGCGTTCGTCACGGAGGTAGCGCCAGGTGGCCGAGCCGGGCCAAGGTTTGCGCCGGTTTTGCCAACGATCGGCGATCGAGACGTCACGCTCCCTTTGCCGCTGCACCCTCGTCCAGGCCGGCTCGGTAGCCGCAATGCCGACCAGCTCGGCGGCTCGCGCGAGCGCTTCGCCGAAGGCCACGCCTTCAAGCAGCTGGATCAGCGAAAACACATCGCCCTTTGCATCCGACAAAGGATCGAACCAACCCTTGCCAGCATGAATGACGATGATGATCGCGTCGCCACGCCTATACTTCACAGCGCGGCGCGTACTCTCCTTCACGTCGACGGCAAAACCCGCTCTCTCCAGGATGGCGGCGCAGCTTACGCGCTCCTTCAAATGTTCAACCTCTTTTGTCTCCATTCGCTTTTCCGGACACCTTCGCGTCCGGCCCTTCAGTTACTTCCTTCTCCGCAGGATAGCGGGACCATACCCGCCAGCCACGAAGAGCGGAGCCGCAAGGGCGCGGACTGACAACTGATGAAACAATGAGTGCCACCGTCCGCAGCGCAGAGGCGACAGCTCGCAAGCTGCAGGCCAGTGAGTTAGGCCGGAACCTGCCAGACGATCTGGCGGGTTTTGAGATCGATGCCGGTGAACGTGCCGTAGGCGGCTGGTGGCAGGGAACGCCGAGCGGCGACATGAAGCCGTTCTGCAGCGCGCCATAGGGCGTGCCTTTCTGCTGCGACAGGCCGTCGTGAGCTGCCGACCCGCCGTAGTTGTCGGTCTCCTCGCGCGGCATCAACTGCGCGAACTGCGGGCATGCGGATGTCGTTGACGATCAGCAGGCCGTGTACCTCGTCGATCGCTGCGCTGCCCCAGTTCATGCCGCCATAGTAGCCCGGGAAGATGAGCGAGCGCGTCAGGCCGGGAGGCGTGAACTCGCCCTCGTAGCGCATCTTCTTGAACTCTATGCGGCAGTAGAGCTGGTCATAGGGCGTGGCGCCCCACATCCGGGCCTCGGTGAAGGGCTCCGTGCCGATGCTCGGCATGCCCACCGAATAGGGTTGCGTCGGCGACAGGAAGTCCTCCGGCACGCCGCCGGTCTGCGGCACCGGACGTTCCTCGACCTCGGCGATCGGCTTGCCGTCGCGACGGTCGAGCATGAATATTGACCGCGTTTGGTGAGCTGGATCAGCCCTGGCACAGTGCCGCCCTTGCCGTCCGGCACGTCGTAGAGCGCCGGCTGGGCAGGAACGTCGTAGTCCCAGATGTCGTGGTGGACGGTCTGGAACTTCCAGCGCTCGCGGCCGGTCGCGATGTCGAGGGCGACGACCGAAGCGGTGTAGTCCTCAGCGGCCTTAGAACGTTGCGCGCCGAAGAAGTCCGGGGTGGCGTTGCCGGTCGGCAGGTACACGAGGCCGAGCGCTTCGTCATAGGCCGGCGTCGTTCAGACGTTCGGCGTGCCGCGCGTGTAGCTCTCGCCTTCCGGCGGCAGCTTGGTGATCGCCGGGTTGCCGAGATCCCAGGCCCAGACCAGCTCGCCGGTGCGAGCCGAGAAGGCGCGCACGGCGCCCGACGGCTTGTCGGTCTCGACATTGTCCCACACCCAGCCGCCGACCATGATCAGTTCGCGCATGACCGTGGGGGCAGAAGTCTGGAATTAGCCGTCCTTGACTTCACCCATGCCTGTCTTGAGATCGACGATGCCACCATTGCCGAAGTCATGGCACAGTTCGCCGGTCTTGGCGTCGAGTTCGATGAGCCGGGCGTCGACGGTGGTCATGACGATGCGGGCTGCGCAGGCGTTGGAAGCGGAGCGGCGGCCGTAGGTGCTGCAGGGGCGGCGGTGCCGTCAGCTGGGACGGCAGCCTGCGGATGTGGCGGCGCGCAGCCGACCGCAAGCTCGAGGATCGCGGGCTGTCGCATGCCACCGCCGTGCCGCTGGTTGCGCTGTCACGGCTGGGCGACAACATCCGTCAGGGTGCGATTGCCGACTATCTCGCCCTCGAGGGCCCGTCCCTTGTCCGCATCGCCGACATTCCGGCGAGTGAGGGGCTTATCGTACGTATCGCCGATCCAGCAGACCGGCGCGCCAAGCTCTTGTCGCTGACCGATGCGGGTCGCGCCCGTGTGGTCGAGATCGAGGCGATCCTCGAACGGCTTCGCTGCGATCTGCTCTCGGAAGAGGACGAGCGCGACATGGAGGGTGCTGCCGCCCTGCTGATCCGGCTCGGGGCGAGGCTTCTGGCCAACGAGCCGCAGGCTTAGGTGGCGATTGCGACGGCGATTTTCGCTGTCTTTTCGAAACGTGTGGCGCCGCGCCGAAACTGTTTGGGCTATGTTCTGCCGCCAAGCCATTCCCGTGCGATCGCGGCATCCTCTGGCGTCAGCTCATGCCCTGCTTCGATGCCGCGCCGTTCGAGCGCGGCACCAGATGCGTCGAGCCAGTTCGTCAAGAGGGCCGAATTGGCGCTGAACGGATCGCGCGTGCCGGTGATCACCAGCACTTCGGCCCCGCGCAGATCGACAGTGGGAGCAGCCTCCAGCACCATCGTCGGCCGCAACAGAATCGCCCGGCGCACGCGGCCAGGCTGCAGGCCCATGACTGCGGCGGCGAAATTGGCGCCGTTGGACAAACCCAGAAAGGTCATCCTGGCAAGATCGAGCCCATAGGCTGAAACGGCACCTTCCACGAACGCCGCGAATGCCTCGGCTTCGGAGCGTATGTCGGCTTGGTCGAAGCTGGTGGCGGAATAGCGGCGAAACCACCGCGCGTTTCCCTCTTCGTGGGCGCGGCCGCGCACACCGAGCAAGGTCGCGCCGGGTGCGATGCGATGCGCCAGCGGCATCAGGTCGGCCTCTGTGCCACCGCTGCCATGCAGGAGGACGATTGTGCCGCCGTCTGGGTCCTGCGGCGTGAAGAAGCGGTGCACGAATGGCAGATCGCGCCGTGGCATACGCGGCTCCCCCGGCATGGCGAACTGGGGCAGCATGACCCGCAGGTCATCGGCCCGGTCCCGATCGCCCGGCGGCACCATCAGCGTGGTTCCCAGTCGATCAGGCGCTTCATCCACCGCAAAGCCGGGGCCGTCCGTCGCCACTTCCAGCAAGGTGCCCGCCGGCTCGCGCACATAGAGCGAGGTGAAATAGCGCCGGTCATGGACATTGGTGGGCGACGAATTGAGCTGTGAAAGCTGCATCTCCAGCGCCCGAATGGCTGACGTGTCCGCGGCACGGAACGCGACGTGGTCAGCCGTGCCGGTGCCGGGAATGCCCGGCACGTAACCGGATCCGTCACGGATGTCGACGGCATCGGTATCGGACAGCATGCGCGTGGTGCTGCCCTCGACACGCCCGTGCCGATAGCCGAACCGTTCGATGAAGGCGGCGGTTTCTTCCGAAGCTTCCGACAGGATCGTCACCGACCGCAAGCGCCTGGGCGCGATACCGCTGTCAGCCGATGGCTGTGCGGCCGGCAGGTCGGACGCGACCAGCTTGACGATGAAGCCGTCCGGATCCTTCAATCGGAGGACGGTTTCGTCGAATTCGTGGACAGGCCCCTGCAGTGCAATGCCGTGCTTCAGCGCGCGGGTCATCCATTCGCCAAGGCTTGACGGGGGAACCGCAAAAGCGATTTCGAACACCTGTCCATGGCCGACCCGTCCCGGCGAGCCGTCTTCCCACACAAGGAAGGTGACCAGCGAACCGGGCGAACCGAGGCCGTCGCCATAGAAGAGGTGAAGCTGCTCGGCATCCTCGTAGCCGCCCGTGCGCTTGACCAGCCTCAAGCCGAGAAAGCCGACGTAGAAATCGACATTCGCCTGCACATCGCCGGTGATCAAGGTGACATGGTGAATGCCGCTCAGGTGCTGAGTGCCCATGTCCGTCCTTTCCTGACTATCTGCTTGCTTGTGCATGAGCCTGCCACCTGTCGGCGTCGCATTCGGCTCGCTGGTCGTCAATCGCCGGAAGGAATTGCATCCGGGAAAGGAATGAACTCGGCATCGTCCCCCGGCGGCAGGCGGAACCGGCCGTGCTCGAAGTCGCCGTTGATCCAGGCCTCCTTCGCGGCATCGAGCTTTTCCTTCGAGGACGCCACGAAGTTCCACGAGATGTAGCGCGGTCCGTTCAGTGTCTCGCCGCCCAGCAGCATCAGGCGCGCGCCTCGCGCGCCGGCGGTGATAGTGATCGCATCGCCGGGACGGAAGACCATCATCTGTCCGGACTCGAACTCCTGCCCCGCGATCACCAAGGAACCCTCAGTAACATAGAGCCCACGGTCTTCATGGTTGTCCGGCAAGGGCAGCTTGGCCCCGGCCTGCAGAACGGCATCGGCATAGAACATCTCAGAAAAGGTCTTCACCGGGGCACGCTGTCCCCAGGCATTGCCAACGATCAGACGCACCTGCTTGCCCTCGCCGCTGAGTTCTGGCAGGGCCTTTTGGTCCTGATGCTCAAAGCTTGCTGACATATCCTCGTAGGCCTCTGGCAATGCCACCCAGGTCTGGATGCCGAACAGCGAATGTCGCGTGGCGCGGGTTTGCGGGCTGGTGCGCTCTGAATGGGTCACGCCATTACCGGCGACCATCCAGTTCACCTCGCCCGGATAGATCATCTGATTGGTGCCGAGGCTGTCGCGATGTTGAAACTCGCCCTGGTAGAGGTAGGTCACGGTCGCGAGCCCGACATGCGGATGCGGGCGGACGTCGATGCCGCCTTCGTTGATGAACTCGGCCGGCCCCATCTGGTCGAAGAAGATGAACGGTCCGACCATCTGCCGCCTCGGGGCCGGAAGCGCACGGCGCACTTCGAATCCGCCAAGATCACGCGCACGCGGCACGATCAGCGTTTCGATATCGTCGATGTTGCCGGCTCCTGGGCATTTCGGTTCGATATCGGGCATCCAACTCATGGTGCTACTCTCAGCTGATCGGGGGCACCGTGACCGGCTCCGTAGAAGAGAACCGGTCACGCATTTTCTTCCTATAGCGCTGATTGGCGGGGGTCAAACATCTGCTCACGCCGTGAGAGTCACCTCAGCGGCACGAAAACTTGACATGGCATTGTCACATTGATTTTCGGTCAGCTGGTCCGCAGAAGTTACGCGGCATGAGTAGCCATTACGTTGCCCCTAAGTCCTTGCCACTCCTCAACCTTGCTGTACTAGCTCGACCTTGAATGTCGACTGGACCTTAAATATTTCCCCCCACACGAGCCGCCATACGCTGGTAGAAGGGAGCAAGGCTCGGGAACAAGTCGACAAGCGTAGTGATCGCTTCGCTCGGACACGGGTCGCCAGTGTCGAATGCGGCAAGCACGCGCGAATGCAGCGCCATGTTGGCTGCGCTAGCTTCCGGCATGACGGTGAACACCGTCGTCGCAACCGTCTTGCCCTTTACCTTCAGGCGATCGAGCTCGAAAACGGGAAAATGTGGGGCGACCAGCTTTGCCGTTTCCTCTCCGATCACCAGCGGCACGCCGACCTCCTTCGAGGCGCTTTCCAAACGCGAGGCCAGATTAACTGAATCGCCGAGCGCCGAATAGTCGAAACGCTGCGTCGAGCCCATGTTGCCGACGACACAGGCGCCGGTGTTGATGCCGATGCCAATGCCGAGCTTGAGTGGCAATGTTCCAGCTTGCGCGGCTTCTTCGACGAATTCCGCGTTCAGCCTGTCGACCGCAGCAAGCATATCAAGCCCGGCCCGCACAGCGTGGATGGCGTGGTCGGGGTCGTCGAGTGGCGCGTTCCAGAAAGCCATGATGCAGTCGCCAATATATTTGTCGATGGTGCCACCGCTCGCCAGCACGATATCGGAAAGCGGCGTCAGCAGCCGATTGATTAGGTGTGTCAGCTCTTGCGGGTTGTCCTTCATCCCTTCGGCAATGGTGGTGAAGCCACGTATGTCGCAAAACAGAATGGTGAGGGTGCGTACCTCCCCACCTAGCCGCAACAGCGAGGGATCACGCGCCAGGCGCTGCACCAGCGGTGGCGAGAGATATTGCGAGAAGGCGCGCGTGATGCCACGCCGCAACCGCCGCTCTGACGCGAAATCCAGCGCGCTCTGCGAACTGGCGACAAGCAGGAACGCCAGCGATGGCGCGAATGGCGGCACGAAGACGCGACAATAACGGAGGGTTACGAAACTGCCTGCTGCAATCGCCGCCAGCGCCGGGATCCCGCCAACCACAGTGCGCCAGCCGGTACGGCGACGCACGGCCATCCCGGCCAAACCTGCACCCACGGCGATCGAAAGCAGCGCCACAGGAAGCGAAGCCCGCTCGATATAGAGCCTGGCGCCAAGATTGTCGAAGACGGTCGCCTGGATCTCGACACCCGAAACCAGCCGGCCGGTACGGATGGTGAAGGGCGTGGCGTGCACATCTGCGCCGGCCTCAGCAATTGTCGGCGCGTTCTGTAGACTAAGGCCCACGATCACTACCCGGTCGCGGAAGAAGTCGTGGGGTAGAAACGCTTCCGGGTCGAGCGCTTGATAGTAGGAGACAGTCTGGTAAGTGCGTGAGGTACCAAAACTCTGCAGAAGCGCATCGTCCGGCACATCGGCCGGTCGCCCGGCAGCGCGCAACAGCTCGGCTGCAAAGCCGTCTTCATAGCCAGGTAACCGGCGAAGAATTCCATCGCCGTCGAAGGCAATCGAAGCGATACCGGTTCGGGCGCCGGCGCCGGTGAAGAGTGCCAAAGGCTCGACCCGGATATGCTGCAAGGCCTGTGGCGTGTCGATGAGGGTCTGGTCGCCGGCCAAGACTACATCGCTGCCGAGGCTGCGCGTCAATGCCTCATCCGCTTCGGGGGTGGCGCCAGGCTCGGCAAAGATTATGTCCAGCGCAATCGCTTTGGCCCCAGCCTTGCGCAGCGCCTCAATGAGCTGCGCATGGAGGCTTCGCGGCCACGGCCATTGCCGACCGATCTCGGCCATCGATGGCTCATCGATCGCCACCACCACGGGCCCGTCGGCCGGACGCTGTGGAACGCTCACGGTGGAGAAATAGTCAAAGGCCCGGGCCTCGAGCAGCTTCCATGGGGTCAGAAGCGACAGGACAGCAGCGAAAAGACTGGAGAGCAGCACAACGGTTAACACGCCATTTCGTCGCCTCGCCGCGGCAGAGTCGGCGAAGCCTCTCCACCAAGGCCGGATCTGAAACATCAGAAACGAACCTTGAGGGACCCGACGAAGCTGCGGCCCCAGCCGGGCGTGTAAGATCCGACCTCGAAGTCCTCATCGAACAGGTTATAGGCGGCGAGTTCGAGCTCGAACCGCTTGTCGAACGGTTCCCAGGTGGCAAATGCATCCGCTGTCCAGTAGGGCGATAGCTGCGTGCCGGTAACATCGCCAGCTCGCTTTCCGACATAGGTACCTGCCAGCGTAACCTTCAAGTTCGCAGGGCTGACCCAAGTCCCGCCGACGCGGGCGGCCGCTTCCGGCACATAGGGAAGCGGCTCGCCGTAGTAGCCGCTACTTGGATCCTCGTTCTTTGAATCCGCGCAAGTGAAGGTCGCAAATGCGGCAAACCCGCCGCCAATCCAATAGTTTGCCGTGGCGGCTAAGCGATCGATGCGGCCTTCGGTGAGGTCGATCGTATCGATCCCGCCCGGGATCGGAACGGAAAGATTGTGGACGGACTGGTGCTGGTAGTCCAGGCTGGTGAACAGGCGGTCGCTCCACTCCGCATCCCACCGGGTAGCGAAAGTGCTGGTATAGCCGCCAAGCGCCAGAGGGACCTGGTTCGACTGAATGCCTACCACGCCAACCGGCGCCAGCGTTGCTGTGTCTACGGCCGAAGTTTCCTGGAGATAGGCGGCGCGCAGCCAATGGCCCTCAGCAGGGGCCCAGGCCGCGCCGATGCGGGGCGCAAGTCGGCCCTGCGAAAACGACGCTCCATAGGAGTCGCTCTGCAAAATTGTGCCGAACAGACCCGCCTCGGCCTTCAGTGTCGGCGTTACGTCATAGATAGCGTCGACATAGGCCTTGCCTACATTGAGATCGAGATCGGACTTCAGGTCAGTGATGTCTGTTGGCAGCGGAAAAGTGAGAAAATTTATGGTTGAGTATTCAGACTGCGTCTGATCGACGACACCGCCTTCGACGCCATACCGCCACGTGACATCACCAGTGCCGTAGATGTGGTTAATCGCTCCGATGTAGGATTGCTGTTTCGTCGAGGCTTCGATCGTGCGTTGTCCTAACACATTCGTGCCTGTGACGTCGAAAAGGACGATCCCTTGCTCGTTGCTTGTCCCGTCGTAGCCGGAAGCAAAGATCGCAGTATTCAAAACGTTGCGGTAGCCAAAGGTATGACTCCAGCCGACGCCGTAGTTGGCGACTTCGTTCTCGACCGCCCTGTTATATCCGATGCCCAGAATCGCCAGTCCCGGGTACACCTCCTGAGGGGGAACCGGGACAATAAGACTATTCAGGAATTCAGGCTTTTCCCGAGCCGCGCTGACATAGGCGACCAAGCGGTCATTTGGAGTCGGGCGCGCGGTGATATAGCCCGTGCCGCTGAACGCGCTGTCCCGAAGATCAAAACTGACATTCGTCACGGGCGAACCCGGAGTGGCTTCCTCTCGGTGCTGGTCCGATCGACTCACATTAAGATTGCCGTAGATGCTCCATGGAACCGGGTTTGCGGCATAGCCTTGCACTTCTGCTTCCGTTGTCCAGCCACCGTCCCTGCCGGTGCTTATAAAGCCTCCACCGAGCGAACCCTCGATGAACGGACGGCGCACCAGATTGGCGCTGCGCGAGCGGCCCGAAATCATCGCCGGGTTAAGCATCAGGCCTTGGAAGAAGGTCGAAAAGGCGGAATCGTCCATGCTCGGCTCGGGTGTCGTGCCGCCGAAGTCGAGCTGGTTGACGAAGGGGTTGGGCGCGCCCGCGACCGTCTGGTCGACATAGCCTGCGGCCGAAAACGGATCGAACACTGCCTCGCCGTAATAGCGACCCCGGGCGTCCATGCCCTGCAGGCGATAGGCGTCGTTGAGGGTCGAGCCCTCGTCGTGATTGGCGCTCAGCGCCGCAAAGTCGCCGCCGCGCGCTCGCGTTCGCTTGAGCATCTCCTGCGCGCTCCGGATCGCGGTGTCGGAATCATAGCCGTCGATGGCCACGGCGGTCTTGAAGGAGGCAGACACCGGGTTGTTCGGGTCAAGTCTGTTGGCATTGTCCAGCGCCTGGGCCGCAGGCTCCCGGTCTCCGCTTTCGTAATGCGCGGCACTGAGCAGCAGCAAGCCTTGGGAGTCGGCAGGACTGGCGGTCGTGCCCGCCATAAGGTCCTCGCGCGCCTTCTCCAACTCGCCGGTCTGCATGTGATAGCGGCCGCGCGCCAGAAGCGCGATATCGAAGGTCGGATCGACTTTCAGCGCGGTCTCGATCTCCTTGCGGGCCTCCTCGACGCGGTCCTGGTCGAGATATAGATAGGCCAGGTTGATATGCGAAACCGGGTCCTGCGGATCGAGTTCGATGGCGCGCAACAGCGCGGTCTCCGCCTCGCTGGACGCGCCGCGTGCATTCTGCACCAGCCCCAGCGAGTTCCAGAGCGTAGTGCTTCCGGGAGCAAGCTCGGTCGCGCGCGTCAGGTCGGCATGGGCGCCTTCGAGGTCGCCCTTGATAGCGGCGCGGTAGTTGGCGCGCGCCTCTAGCGCCATCGGCTCATCCGGATCGAGTGTCAGCGCGCGCTCGACCGCCTCCTCCACCTTCTGGCGGTCGTCCAGAAGCGTGGCGAACTGCGCCCGCGCCGCCGGCAGGGTCGGATCATCGGGATAGCGCCGTTCGGCCTTTTCGAGAACAGCAATGGCTGCCTTGATGTCGACCAGGAAGCCGGCGGTCATTGCCTCGGCGACCGCCGCATAGGGGCCGTCTCCCGTCTTAGGCGGCGTTTCCGTGCGCGTCGGATCGGCCAGCGCTCGCGAATAATATCCGCCATAAGCGGCCACGGCGCGCCGGCGTTTGTCGAGGGCGGGTGCGGCCCGCTTGAACAGCCGCGACGCCTCGTCGTAGCGTTTCTCGGCCCCCGCAATCATGGCATCGATGAGATCGAGCCGCGCAGCCTGGGCGCGCGTCAGCCTGAAGCCGCGCGCCTGCCGCGACGCTTCCAGCGCACCCTGCCGACCGTCATAGCTGAGGCTCACTTCGGCAAGCGTCACCCAATCCTCGGCCGAGCGCGTCGCCGGCGCCTTGGCGCTGATCTGGCCACGCGCTTTGCGCATGTCGGGGCTCGACAGCGGCGAGGCCGGCAACGCGTTGAACGAGCCGCGCAGCGACATGAAGAACTGCATTTGCTCGCGGTCGGACGGATTGACGATGATAACCTTCGTCGGTGCCGAGCCGATGGTAGCGACCGCGGTCTCCCCCTGCACCGCAGTAACCGTGCCGAAGTCGTTCGAAAGTTCGACCTTGCCTTCAAGCACGATCAGCGAAGTGCGGCCATTGCCGTCGACAGTCAGCGTCCAATCCGTGCCGCGAATGGCAGCCGCGGCGGCCGGCGTATCGACGGTCAGCCCCGTGCCGCCACGCTCGGCGCGCGCCCAGATGGTTCCGCTTTCCAGCGCGAATTCGGCATCCTGCCCCGGCGCGGCATTCTTCACCAGCAAGGTGGTGTTGCGGCCAAGGCGCATCTGCGTGCGGTCGGCAAACAGCACGGCGAGATTGCCATTGGCATTGGTGCGCAGGTAGTCGCCGGCCACCACGTCCTGTTGCAGGTCGACGAAGCGCCAGTCGGACACTTCTACGAAGCGGACTTCCTCGCCAACCTTGTGTGCAATCACTGACCCTGCTGCAGGCTGTGCGCGCGGCATAGGATCGGCGGCAGCAATCTGCCCACCGAGCGCCGCTGACATCATCAGCGAGACCGCGAAATAGCCACGCAGAGAAGTGATTGTAATGTCCCCTCGATTTTCGAGAGGGCGTTATGTGCGGAACTTTACTATTCTGTCAATATTCATATTGAACGTTGCTGTGAACGCACAAATCAGTTCTTGCATAGGCAAATCCAATTGAAGGTGGGGATGGGAAATGGACGACGTCGGGAACTTTGACACCGGCAACATGGAACTTGACACGACGTCACCGAGTTGCGGAAAGGAGTATTTTGACCATCTTAAGAAAGTAAATGATGTTTTTTATGATCAAATAAAGATCGCAGATCAAAAGGCTGCTTACATATTTACATTTATGATTGCATTCATCATTACATCGACAGATGGACGCGCCGCTTTCCAATGGCAGCGTTATATTGATGCCGATTTTCCTCTTGTGATCTTCTCTGCTTGCATGGCGCTGGCCGCCACCTTCTCGCTGATCGCTGCCATCATCGTCGTCCTGCCTCGCCGCGTCGGCGGCTCGACGTCGCTGTTCTGGGGTGGTTGGGATGCGAACCGCGCCACGCTGCTTGCCGCCAGTGAGCGCAACGATGTGGATTTCCTGTTTCGCGAATATTTGGGCAATGTCGATAATCTGTCGCTGATTGCCAAAGCCAAGTATCGTTTCGTGAGCCTGGCGTTTCGTGGCTTGATCGCCATGGTGCTGGCCTATGTGTTGCTGCTGACAGCCGCCGTGCGGGCTTGAAGACTGCGAGTCTGGTCCCAAGCGTTCAGATGATGAGCCCAGGCTTCATGACATTCTTGACGGCAACAAGCATTCCATTTGCGTGCTGTCGCCTTTCAGATAAGCCTGCAGACGCTCTGCCCAATGCAACCACGTTTTCACCCTGCCTCAGTCTCTGACGACCAAGCGCAGGCGGGGCTTGCGTTCCACGACATCTGGATGCACCGGGCATCAAGTCGGGCGCTATTCCTGATCGATCCAGTTTGGCCGCGCTTCGTAGGCCTCGGATTCCTCACGCTTGCCGACGGCAACCACCGGCACTGTGATGGTGCCATCGTTGACCGGATAGACCAGCCGGTAACCGGCCTACCGCACCTTGATCTTTAGTAATCTGGCAGATCGCTGGCGCTATGACGAGAACATTTAGCTTCAAGCCAGCCACTGTGAGTCCCGTTACCGGCACCACCATTGGCCTGGAAGTCTCTGAAATCGACGATGCACGAATTCGGGAAGTGTTGCAGACGCCCGGTTCGGCCAGCTGCGAATGATCGTCAGAAGCGAGTTCACCAGCAACGCGATCCTCAGCTGGGCCGATCAGGTCCGAGTCGAGTGGCACTAAATCGGGCCGGGCAAGCCGACTGACAACAGCTTCATCGATAGTCCGCCCAAAAATGTCCGACTGCTGCTTCGGAAAATCGCATGACAAAACCTTCTTGCCAGACGATTTGTCCTATAGTTGCCTGCCGGGGCAACGTGTTGCCAAAATACAGCTGGAGGTCGCTGCATCTGTAGGCTATGCGAGCCCTGCCCAATTCAGCCGGGACTTCAAAAGACATTTCAGACGCACGGCGTCTGAAGAAACGAAATGGATTAGACATCACTTAGGCGAGGTGGCCTGAACATCGTGTCAGGATCGTCCGCCATGAGCCGCTTGGGTGCCAAAGGGCTCCGCAGACGATGGCATTCGGTGAACTCCGCCTCGGTGCGCCTGCATCGGGCAGCGATTGGGATCGGGCAATGAGGCTGCGCGCCAGAGGCGATCGCACCTCCTACCAGGGCCGCGCTGTTAGAACTGAAGACTAGGCCGGCACACCGGACCGACGAAAGTCGGGGCGCCGCCATGGCCAGTCGCACAGTCACAGAATGCCCCCAAAAGGGCTGGATCCTAAGGTTTTAAGGTTCATCCACTTCAAGCACAAAAGCACCTGGAGGAACTGAGTTTGCGACAAGGCCGGCGATATCCGCGGGCAGGGCTTTCGAATCAGGCAGAAAGAGCCCTGCTCCTGCCAACGCCTTTCGCAAATCGACCTCCTTGCCAAGATAATCCAGCGCAACCTTGGAGGCCCCCGGCTTTCGACCGCGACGGGTCGGACCGCCGGTCTGGACGCCCATCAACCGAAAAAGGCGATGTTGGTGGCTGGGATAAAGCGTCATCTGTGTAATCGAAGTGAAATTCAGGCTCTCATATTCAACGATATGAATGCGGTCTGCCAGATAAAGAACCGTGCCAGTGTATTTGCTAAATCCGATAGTCTTTTCGGTATCTTTATGTCGGTTAATTTCGATATTCTTCCAGTAGTACTGATCGTCAATCCGTTTGATGGCGGCGAGCGATTTGGTGATCATCCCTTTGTTCCCAAAGGAGTAAAAATATCGGTAGTAGAAACCGACATACTTCTCGAGCGATTGGCTCCGCCGGTAAAGCGCCTCGACGTACATCAAGGGCCGGCGAATCTGTGGGACGGGATCGGGCCTGCGGCGTAGGGCAACGATCTGTTCCAGTTGTGCCGGTTCCATCAGCATCTCGGCTTCCGTCACACCGAAGAAATCACACATTCTGCGCATGTTGCGCCGTGATGGGCGCGTATGGCCGCTGAGGTACTTGTTGAATTGCTGTCGGTTCATCCCAAGCCGTCGGCAGGCATCCGCAATGGAGGCGTGGTAGCTACACAGAAGTGCGAGGTTGCGAGGAAAATCATCGTCCATGGTGATATCGCCATACGAAGCAAGATTCGCGTCAAGTCGCGAATGGCAACTCTGTAGCGCAAAATGCCCAGCTGTGCTCAATTTTCAAGAAAAGAGAACCAACGGGAACAGACCGATGACACAGCCAACGCTCTCCAGACGTGGATTTCTGGCCTCAGGCACGGCATTGACTGCCCTGGCGATGGGAGGCTTTCTTCCCCCTATCGCCCGGGCCCAGCCAGAGAAGGTCCTGCGCCTGCGCATGGACGGCGACATCAAGATCCTCGATCCTGGCTATATGATCGGTGGCATAGAGATTGAAGCGCAGAAGCAGTGCCTACCCTTCCTTGCGCAATACAAGCGAGACGGCGATACAATCGGCTGGGAACCCACCTACTATGTCTCCAAGCTTGAACAGCGCGATCCAACACATATCGATTTCGAACTCGTCGAGGGACTGAACTGGTCCGGTGGTCATGGTCCGCTGAAGGCCTCCGACGTGAAGTTTTCCTATGAGCGGATGAAGAAGTCCGAGTGGGCTGGATACTTCGAGGTGCTCGACCATGTTGAGGTCACAGGCGAGCGCACCGGCACAATTGTTCTGACCAAGCCCTTCGCACCGTTCTTCCTTGTCACGCTCTGCCATGGGCCGGGCGCTATCCTGTGCGAAAGGGCCGTAACCGAGGCGGGCGGACGGTTCACCACGCAGTTTCCGGCCGTGTGCGGCCCGTATCTTTTTAGCAATGCTCCGGGCCAAGCAGCAACGTTCTTGCCCAACCCGGACTGGAGCGGACCAAAACCCGAGTTCGACCGTGTTCAGGCAAAGATCATCACGCAGGTCAAGGCAACCGAACTGGCCTACGAGGCGGGTGAACTCGATTGCACGCAGATCGATTCGGACGCTGTGGCGCGCTATCGGGCTGGCCCGCCGCCCGGCAGTGAACTGACCAAGGCCGGGGAACTCAATTTCATGTGGTTGGGGATGAACTCCGAGCATCCAAAGCTGCATGATATCCGGGTGCGCCGCGCGATCCAGCACGCGGTGGATGTCGATTCGATCATCGCAGCAGCCTATTCGAACGTGGCCACCAAATCCTGCGGCATCATCTGCCCCGGCCTGATCGGACATCGCACCGAGACCAAGTTCTACACCTACGATCCGGCCAAAGCACGGGAGCTCCTGGCAGAAGCCGGAGTGAACGGTCTCAAGCTCAGCCTGCGGACGCTAAATACGCAGCAGCCGATGCTGGTCGCACAGATCGTGCAGGCGAACCTTGGAGCCGTGGGCATCACTCTGGAAGTCATCCCGCTCGACGCCGGCCCGTTCTGGGAGATGGGGATGGAATCGGCCGGGGATACCTGGAAGGATCTTGAGCTCTGGACCATGCGCTTCGGCAGCGTTCCAGACCCCTATGAGGCTTCGCAGTGGTTCGTCTCCTCGCAGGTCGGAAACTGGAATTGGGAGCGCTGGACCAACCCCGAATATGATTCCCTCGTCGAACAGGGTATCGCCGAAAGCAATCCGGAGAAGCGGAACGACATCTACCTGCGTCTTCAGGAGATCATGGAGGAGACTGGCGCCTATGTCTGGCTCTGCCACGAGCCACGTTATTACGTCCACCGCTCGGATATTAGCGTCAATGTCTCCCCCTCCGGCCAGCAGGACTACCGACTGTTCACCGTGATCTGATCCTTGCTCCAGCCCCGCCATGCCTGCAGTCGCAAGGGCGGGGCACTTCAACATCCCACTGGCCAAACATGTCTGGTTATATTCTGAAACGGTTGGCACTTGCAGCAGCCGTCATCTTGACCGTACTGGTCATTCTGTTCTCGCTCCTGCGGCTGGTTCCGGGCAACCCGGTCACAATTGCACTGGGACCGCAGGCGACACCCGCTGCGATCGCGCACTATTCCGCCAAGATGAACCTCGACCAGCCGGTCTGGGTTCAGTTCGCCACCTATGCCCGCAATGTCGTGACAGGCGATTTGGGAGAAGACATCTTCACCGGTCGCAAGGTTGCAATCATCGTCGGCGAGCAGATCGGTTACAGCCTGATGTTGATGGTCGCTGCGATGGGATGGGCGATCGTCCTGGGCATCCCCCTTGGCTGTCTGGCAGCAGTGCGGCCGAATACATGGCTTGACAGGATCACCGGGGTCCTTTCGGTCGGAACAATTGCCATCCCCTCTTTCCTGATGGCGATCTGGGCGCTTCTGATCCTGTCGGTACAACTGCGGTGGCTGCCCGCCATGGGCGCGGGCGAAGCGGGAGATTACGGGGACCAGGCGCTCCACCTGATCCTTCCCGCCTTCGCAGTTGGCCTGGGCTGGGTCGGCTACCTGGCTCGCATGGTCCGCGCCTCGATGCTCGAAGTGCTGGGGGAGCCGTTCATCCGTTCGGCCCGCGCCTTCGGACTTACTCCCCAGCGGGTGATCTTCAGCTATGCCCTGCCTGTCGCGATCCTACCCACCATCACGCTGATCGGCATGGGCTTTGGCGGACTGATCTCCTCCGCTGTCTTTGCCGAGGTCATCTTTGCTCGCCCAGGCGTTGGCAAGCTCATCTATGATTCCGTACAGGCACGAAATTTCCCCATCGTCCAGGGCGCCGTAGTGGTCACCACAGCGCTCTACATCCTCGTCGTGCTTCTCTCCGACCTTCTCGTGAGCTGGATTGATCCCCGTGTCCGTCGCGTCCTCTGAGCCTACCCTTGAGATCCGCTCCAAGGCGCGCAGTGCACGCCACGCCCAGCTGCGCGTTTTCCTGACGAACTGGCAAGCCATGCTGGGCCTTGTGCTGGTCGTCATCTTCTTTGCTAGCGCCATCTTCGCCCCACAAATTGCCCCCTACGACCCGAACGCCATGGACATTCCCGCACGGCTGGCCGGGCCGAGTTGGCAGCACCTTGCGGGAACCGACCAGCTTGGGCGGGATACCCTTTCGCGCATTCTTCACGGCGGTCGCGTCGCACTGACGATAGCGGCGATCGGAGTGTCTCTGTCGCTGGCGATCGGGCTTGCCCTTGGTATGCTGGCAGCCTTCGGTCCTCGCCGGCTCGATTCGCTTTTGCTACTGATCTTCGATTCAGTGCGATCTTTTCCGACCATCATTCTGGGTCTGGCCACGGTCTCATTGACAGGACCGAGCCTGGGACTGGTCATGGTGATCGTCGTGATTACCTCGATCCCACAATATGCGCGGGTGACGCGCACTGCCGCACTGGTGCTACGTGGAACGGATTTCGTCCTCGCCGAACGCTCACTCGGCGCCTCGACCCTGCGCATTTTATGGCATCACATTCTGCCCAATGTCGTCGGGCCACTCCTAATTCTTGCCGCGATGGATGTTCCAGTCGTGGTTTCGCTCGAAGCCGGGCTGAGTTTTCTTGGGCTCGGCGTCACTCCTCCCACTGCGAGTTGGGGAACATTGCTGAATGAGGGCTACCTGGTCATCCGCAACTCATCATGGATGGTGATCATGGCCGGGATGCCCTTGGTGCTAACGACTATCGGCTTCACATTCCTAGCGGAGGGACTGCGCGACATTCTCGACCCGCGCATGAACAGGGGACGTTGAGGATGCAACATCTTCTGGACATCAAGAACCTGTCGGTCGACTTCCATACGCTTCAGGGCCGAATGAAGGCCCTGCGCAACGTGTCGTTCGGCATGAAGAAGGGCAGGATTCTGGGTATCGTCGGCGAAAGCGGCTCGGGCAAGAGCACGGTTCTGTGGTCGATCATGGGTCTTCTTGCTCCGAACGCCAAAGTCATCGGCGGGAGCATCCTTTTCCAAGATCAGGATCTGCTGACGCTCTCGGAGCAGGCACGGCGGCAATTGCGCGGCGAGGCAATCTCCGTCGTCTTTCAGGACCCGATGACCTCGCAGGCACCGCTTCTGAGTTATGGTCGCCAGATGGCCGATATTCTCTATCGTCGCCGCGAGATGTCGAGATGCGAAAAGCGCGGTGCGGCGGCAGAGATGCTGGGCAAGGTCGGCATCCCGGACCCCGCGTTCCGTCTCGACCAATATCCGCACGAGTTTTCGGGAGGCATGCGCCAGCGCGCGGGCATTGCCATGGCGCTACTCACCGGACCGAACCTGCTCTTAGCCGACGAACCGACGACCGCGCTTGACGTGACAATGGAGGCGCAGATCATCCACCTGCTGCGCGACCTGCAGGCCGAGACCGAAGCAACCGTCGCGGTCGTCTCTCACAACCTTGGACTGATCGCCGAGCTTTGCGACGACGTGGTGGTTATGTATGCGGGCGAGGTAGTCGAGACCGGCGCCGTGCGCCAGATATTCCACGCGCCCCGCCACCCCTATACGCAGGCGCTGCTGGAGTGCGACCCGGCGCGCATCGTCGAGCGACCGGCGCGCCTGCCCATCATCGCCGGCGAACTGCCTGATCTGACCTCGCCGCCAGCGGGCTGCATCTTTGCCGACCGATGCCCCTACACCTTGCCGCTCTGTCGGACGGAAAAGCCTCCGGTCGTCGTAGGTACGGATGGCGGGCTGGCACGTTGCCATATCCAGAGCGGCGCGGTTGCCGCGAGGGTCCCAGGAGCCGTCATGCCCGCAGCGTCCGGCCCCCTGGCGCGCGCCGCAAACGAGGCGCCGCTGCTCGAGACACGCGACCTCAACATACGTTTTCCGACGGAAGGCATGCTTCTTGCCAAACTACAGGGACGCCAGCCGAAGGGGCTCGACGCTGTGCTCGACGTCAGCCTGACGCTCCATCCCGGAGAAACACTTGGCGTGGTGGGAGAAAGCGGCTCGGGCAAGAGCACGCTTGGTCGTGCCATCCTGAATCTCGTTTCCGTCACCACCGGCAAGGTGCTCTTCGAGGGCAACGAGGTCCAGTCCCTGCCGGAACACAAGTTCAAGCCTCTGCGCCGCAATATGGCGATGATGTTTCAGGATCCGAACGGCTCGCTTTCACCGCGCAAGACCGTGCGTGCCCTGATCACCGAACCGCTTCAGATCCACGGCATCAAGGAGCGTGACCTCGACCGAGAAGCAGAACGGCTGGCAGACATGGTCCGTCTTCCCCGTCCGCTGCTTGCGCGCTTTCCCAATCAGCTCTCGGGCGGCCAGGCACGGCGCGTCGGGGTTGCCCGGGCGCTCGCGCTCAGCCCACGCCTCGTCATCGCGGACGAACCGACTGCCGGCCTTGACGTCTCGGTCCAGGGCGAGATCCTGAACCTGATGGCCGATCTCCAAGCTGAACACGGGCTGGCCTATCTCATCATTACTCACAACCTGCCGGTGATCCGCCATATCAGCGACCGGATTGCAATCATGTATCTGGGGCGCATAGTCGAGCAGGGTCCGGCGGAGGAGATATTCCGGCATCAACACCACCCCTATACCGCATCACTTGTGCAGGGCGTCCCGCAACCTGACCCGGATCGCAAGCGCGCGCACCGCGGCCTGAAGGGAGAGGTGCCGAGCCTGCTCGAGCGACCGCGCGGCTGTGATTTCGTTTCGCGCTGTCCCAATGCAAGGCCGCTCTGTCACGAAGCGAAGCCCCCGCATCGGGGCGTTGGCCCCCACCGAGTAATAGCCTGCCACTTCCCGCTTGCGTAAGCGGGCGCTGCGTCACACAAGGATCATAACGTGAGCTACGGAATCTATATCGGGCGGGCGCATACCGCTGATGGCCTTTCTTACCTCGCTGGCTATGGTGACGAGCCCTCGAGCCACTGGCTTGAAATCGTGCCACGCCGTACCCATCCCAAAGGCGCGACGATCACCGTTGGCGTGACGCCCCAGGCCGTCATGCCGGGCCTTCTGTCCGAGATTCCGCAGGCGGCGGAGTGCGCCCGGCACATGCGGGTGAGCTACACCCACTACCTCGGCGTCCCCGCCCCCCTGACCAATGGCGGCCTCAACGAATACGGCGTGGCCGTCCGTGACATCTGGTCGGCCTCCCGCGCGGCGTTGATCGAGATGACCCCAACGGATCAAACCGGGCCCAATTATTCCGACCTGGCCAAGATCGTCCTTGAGCGTGCCCGCTCCGCCCGCGAGGCGGTGCAGATCGTCGCAACGCATATCGCCCGCTATGGCTATTCCACCTATGGCGGCAATTCGCATATCTTCGCCGACCCGGACGAGGCCTGGGTAATGATCGAGTTTGCAGGCGGTAAGGGCCTGTGGGTCGCCGAGCGCCTAGACGAAACCAGCATCCGCGCGTCGCGCCCCGGCTATGTCGGGGTCATCCCAGCCGAGCCGGACGACACGTTCCTCTTTCCTCCGCACTTCATCACGACGGCCATCAATCTGGGTTGGTATGATCCGGCCAAGGGTCCATTCGACGTGAACGCCGTCTACGGCGATGGAAAGGGGCGCTGGGAGGGCGTGCAGTGGATCGAAGCCGAAATGCGCCGCCGGGCTACGCGTCCCGAAAAGATCGGCTTCGAGGACGTCGTCTGGTCCATCGCCACTGAGAAGCTGACTGGCGACACCGCAGGCTATGGCCAGGTCGTTCCGCTCGTGCGTCCGGCCCATGCCGAGATGCGCGTGATGTGGCACGCGCCGATCGGCGCCGTCACCGCGCCCCTCACGCCTATCTTCATGGGCATCGACCAGGTTCCGGCACCCTATGCCCAGCATCGCTACCTGACCGAAGGGGAAAGCGCCCGCTTCCTCGACCGTCGGAAGGAGCAAAAGTCGCCGCAGGTCGTCTGCCGCATTCCGCAAGGTATCGAAACCGCCGAGAGCGCAGTCTACCGGTTCAAGCAGCTCATGCATTTGGCGTTCCAGGCGCAAGACACTATCCTTCCCGAGGTGTTCGAGCACTGGCGCCTCGTCGAAGCGAAGATCCTCGCCGAGCTCCCGGCCGTCGTGCGCAGCGCGACGCTGCTCTTCGACGCCGGAGAGCCCGCGCTTGCCAGGTGCCTTCTGAACGACTTCAGCCACCGCTGGCTCACCGAAACCCTTTCCGATTGCGAGGCCCTGTCCCGCGCCGCATATGTCCGGTTGCGCGCCAAAGGGGCGCTGAATGTGACAGATCAGCCCTTGTCGCCACCGCAGCTTTGGTGAACCGGCATCTGGTTACTGAAGCGGCAAGCGTCCGTCGTGAGCAGTCACAGTGATATCTCGCTTCCAATCCGCTGCACCTCCTTGACAAGCAGGGTGAGGTCATCCCGTCGCGTGCGGTGGTTGCAGATCGCTGCGCGTAGGCAATGCCGACCCCGGATCGTCGTGTCGGACAACGCTGCGATGCCGGATTCTTGCAGGCGCAGCATGATCTCGACGTTGATCTGCTTCAGTTTGTCCTCGTCCTGCCCTTTGGCTGCGTAGCGGAAGCAAACGATGTTGATCTCTGGTTCGGTGACCAGTTCCAGGAGCGGATGCGATCGGACGAGACCCGCCAGGAAGGCGGCCTGAGCGACGTTCTGGTCGATCAATCGGCCGAACTTGGCGACGCCGTGTTCCATCAGCGCCATCCAGACCTTCAGCGCTCCGAAACCACGACTGGTTTGCAGTCCGAATTCGTACAGCCATTGGCCGGAAGCGATGCCGCGCGACATGCCCTGGAGATATTCGGGCGACACGGCGAAGGTAGCCCGGTGTTTCAAGTGGTCTCTGACGAGCGCGCAACCAACCTCGAATGGCGCGTGCAGCCATTTGTGCGGGTCGAGAGCGACCGAATCCGCGCGTTCTATGCCCTTCACGCGCCAGGCGTTTTTCGGCGCGATCGCCAATAGGGCTCCGATGCATCCATCCACATGAAACCAGAGGCCCTCCTCGGTGGCGATCTCGGCAAGTGCCGCGAGATCGTCGACCGCTCCCGAATTGACCGTACCGGCCGTGCCGATAATGCAAGCGGGCTGCAAGCTCCGCTCTCGGTCCTCGGCAATTGCGGTGCGGAGGGCCGCGATGTCGATGCGGTAACAGGAGTCCGTCGGAATTCTGCGCAGCGCCTTGTTGCCGAGACCCAGTGTCTCGACAGCCTTGCGATGGCAGGAATGGACCTGGTCGGATGCGTAGAAGCGCATGGGCTGGTCGAGCGCGGCAAGACCCTCTTCGCGCAGGTCAATTCCAGCCATGGCGTTTCTAGCGACCGTCAGGCCGATAAGATTCGCCGTCGAACCGCCGCTGACCAGCGTTCCGCTCGCCGAGACGGGGAAGCCGATCATATCACGCAGCCAGCCCACGACCTGCTGGTCGACGAGGGCGGCGGCATGGCTGCCACCCCCGAGGTTGGAGCCCTGGATCGCGGCAATAAAGTCGCCCAAGGCGCCGGTGAAGTTGCTGGAGCCCATGTACCAGGACCAGAACCGGGGATGGATGTTGCCCATCGGATAGGAAAGCACGCTTTTCCGCACCAACCTGTACACGTCCTCAATCGGTGTCGGCCCATCGGGAGGCGGGGCCCGGAACGTTGCTTCCACTTTCTCAGGCATAGGCTGCCATACGGGACGATCGCGTACGTTAGCGATGTGCTCCACCGCATCGTCCACGACCCGGTGTGCCAGTGCCGCAATAGAGCTCCAATCTGGAGGGTCGAGGCTTTCCATCCGGTCGAGCGATGTCGCGTCGCGGGCTGGCAATTCCAGAGGGTGAGCTTCCATCACTCTCTCCCGATCGGCTCGGCGGCGAGCTGGAAACCGGGCGTGGAGCGCGAGAGCTCCATTTCCTCGGCGTCCATGTCAGCCGGGATCGACTCGAAGAGCGGGGTCGACAGGTAACGCTCGCCGGTGTCAGGGAGCATACAAAGGATGACCGAGCCCGCCGGTGCACGTTCGGCGACCTGGCGCGCTACGGCAAAGCTGGCGCCCCCCGATACACCCGTGAAGATTCCCTCCTTCTGCGCGAGAGCCCTAGCCCATTCCATCGCCTTGGGTCCGGCAATCGCGATCAGCTCGTCATAGTAGTGTTGGTCGATCGCCTCCTGCAGGACATCTGGTATGAAGTCCGGTGTCCAGCCCTGGATCGGGTGGGGCTCGAAGTGGGGATGGCTCGCGGCCGGCGCGCCGTCGGCGCCCCGCTCCTGCAAATGGCCGCTGGCGATCAACTGAGCGTTGGCCGGCTCACTGAGTACGATCTTCGTTTCTGGTCGTTCCCGGCGGAGCACACGCGATACGCCCACGATGGTGCCGCCGGTGCCGTAACCGGTGACGAAGTAATCGAGGCGAGACCCCGCGAAGTCGTTGACGATTTCCCGACCGGTCGTCGCTTCATGAATTGCCGCGTTTGCTTTGGTCTCGAACTGGCGCGCGAGGAACCAGCCGTTCTTCTCGGCGAGTTCCACTGCCTTGCGGTACATGCCGAAGCCCTTTTCAGCGCGCGGTGTCAGCACGACTTTGGCGCCAAGCATGCGCATGAGCCTGCGCCGCTCTATAGAGAAGCTGTCGGCCATGATCACTACGAGCGGATAGCCCTTCTGCGCGCAGACCATCGCGAGCCCAATGCCGGTGTTGCCGCTGGTCGCCTCGACCACGGTCTGGCCCGGTTTTAGCGCACCGCTGCGTTCGGCTTCCTCGATTATGGCGACCGCCAACCTGTCCTTCACAGATGACGCCGGATTGAAGAATTCCGCCTTGACGTAGATATTGGCGTTTTCGACGCCGAGATTGTTGATGCGGATTGCCGGCGTGTCGCCGATCGTCTCCAGTACGCTGTCGAAAAGCCGTCCGCGGCCCTTCGTGGTTCTCAGTCCTGTTTCCGTGAGCATGTGATCCTCGCTGTGCATGGCGCCCGGTCCATGTCCTGTTTCGCCGGGCTAGAAGCTTCCGGATGTCAGTTGGTGTGGGGAATGCTAGAGTATCGACCAGCTGTCCGGCGTGGGAGCCGGCGTGGGAACGCGCATGGAAACTGACGTTTCCGACGTACCTGATTCAATGCAGGAACTTGCACTGCGCCTCCTCGGGCCGCTGCGGGTGTCGCGCGGAGGTGCCCCGTTGAAGCTTCCTGCGTCGCGCAAGTTCCGCGCCTTGTTGGCTTATCTGACTGTCGCAAGAGGAGCCGTCGCCCGCGAGAAGCTCTGCGACCTTCTTTGGGAGGGGCCGAGCGATCCGCGTGGCGAGTTGCGATGGTGCCTGAGCAGGTTGCGCTCCGTGCTGGACACGCATGGCCGCAGCCGGGTGATTGCCGTCGACGACCAAATCTCGCTCGATCTCGACGGATGCGACGTCGACGCGCTTCTTCTATTGGAGACGGCGCGGGGTGGTGTCGACGGGCTTGGCTTGCAGGAGCTGTTGACAATCGCGTCGCGATGCGACGGCGACTTCCTGGAGGGTATTGGCATCCGCAACTGTGCCGCTTTCGAGCACTGGCTTGGCGGCCGCAGATCCGAGTTTCGCTCTTACCAGTTGGATATCGCTGCGGAGATTGGGCGCAGAACGCCCGTGGGCAGCGTGGACGGCTTGCCGGCTGCGCGCCGGTGGATCGATCTTGCTGGGCTCGACACCGGCGCAAACATCCGTTTCCTCTCGGAACTTCTGCACAGGCGGATGGTGGACGAGTGCAATCGGCATCTCGATATGGCCGCCCGGCTCTTTGCGGATGAGGGGCTGGATTTCGCGCCGGTTCGCGATGCATGGGAGCAGCTCAGGCACGCTGCTGCCCAACCGACCCAGGTTGCAGTTTCGGAACGGGTTCGGGAACCTGCGCAGTCCATCCATCCAGCCGCGTCGCGCCGCGCCTCCGTCGCGATCATGCCCTTCCGCGAATTGGGTGCAGGACCTGAGATGCGACGCGATCTCGGCTCCGCCGTAGCACACGACATCATCAGCCGGTTGGCGCGGTTGCGCAGCCTTTTCGTCATCGCCCGCGGTTCCGTGTTTGCGGTGGCCGAGGAGCGACTGGGATCGCAGGACATCGGCCGCCGGCTTGGTGTCGACTACGTAGCGACCGGTTTCATGGAACAGCACGATCGCGGAGTCTGCGTCACCGTGGAAGTCGCTGAGGCGGCTACCGCGCGGATCATCTGGACCGCGCAGTTCGAGGCGCGCTCCGCCGAGCGTCTGGCCATTCTCGACGAGATCGGCGACGGCATCGTGTCCTCGATTGCCGCCGAAATCGAGAACGAGGAACGGAACCGGGCAATCCTGAAGCCGCCGGATTCGCTGGACGCCTGGGAAGCCTACCATCGCGGCCTTTGGCACATGTATCGCTTCACCCCTGATGAGAACGCGCGCGCGGCCGAGTTCTTCCACCTGTCGACGCGCCTAGATCCTACCTTTTCGCGCGCCCATGCAGGCCTGTCCTTCACCCACTGGCAAAGGGCCTTCCAGCGCTGGAGCGATCGCGACGCCGAGACTCGGAACGCGTTGAAGGCCGCCGGGCAAAGCCTGCTTATCGACGATCAGAACCCCGCGGCGCATTGGTCCATGGGGCGCGCGCTCTGGCTCTCCGGAGACCACGACGAGGCGGTGCGCGAGTTGGAGCAGTCCGTCCATCTCAGCCCAAACTTCGCCCTCGGTCACTATGCGCTGTCCTTCGTCCACTCGCAGTCCGGCGATCCGGCGGCGGCAATTGCTTCGTCGGATCATTCGCGGTTGCTCAGCCCATGCGACCCTCTGCTCTTTGGTATGCTCGGCACCCGGGCGTTGGCGCTGGTCAGCCTCGGCGCCTTCGAAGAGGCTGCGCAGTGGGGTGTGAAGGCGGCAGCCCGCCCGAACGCCCATGTCCACATTGTGGCCATAGCCGCCCTTTGCCTTGCCCTCGCGGGGCGCATCGCAGAAGCCCGGAACTATGTGACCCGGATCCGTCGCCAGAATCCGGGCTACCGAATAGACAACTTCCTCGATACTTTCCGGTTCGCTCCCGACATCACCGCGCGTTACCGCAACGCGGCAGCCTTGATCGGGCTGACCTGAGCGATCGGGCGGGATGGATAGACTGCTTGCTTTCCGACCCTCGTTCAGCGACCGCGTCGATGACATCGATTGGCAGACCTCACAGCCCAGCGTCGTCGCGAGCAACAGTTCCAGAAGCGAAGTGTTCGCGTCATGTCAACGAAAGACGCAGAGACGTAGCCAAGACACCTGCCTGGGAATCGTCTATAAGCTCTGATCTGCATCTACCCTGGCCCCGGCGAAAGCTGGGGCTTTTCTTTGGGGCACCTCTTTTTTGGGGTACGTCCGTCCGGCCAGTTGGTCTGACTGGTCTCGGAAATCGTTGCACGCGGCTAGTTCCGCCTTCGAGGGTAGCCCTGCCTTAGGATAAGTGGCGGATTGAGGGAGAAGAATGACTGCCAAGGCCAGTATCGGCAAAGTCTTTGCAACCAATCTCCCGATCTACGCCGCGCGGCGCCAGGTTTAAGCCTGCGTTACATCGGCATTCTTGAGCGCCATGAGAAATCTCCTACCATCGACACCATAGAAGCGATTGCCCGAGCATTGACCGTGGAGCCGGTGCAGATGATCGTTCCAGTCGGCGAGGGAAGGCGGAAGATCGAGCGAGGCGAATAGGCAGTAGGCCGAAACCCACCCGACAGGGACCGGTCCTGCGAAGAGCAGGTTCGCTCTCACCGAATTCGCGGAAAACGGCTTTGCCGGGGCTGATCTGTACTGCGCAGTGTGTCTTGACTCTGGCGAAAGCCGGAGCTGTGCAGAGTGCCGCAAGGCCCACGTCTTCAGCCGTCAACTTACCGGCCTGCGGAAATGATGCTGCCTGTCACGATAAACGCCCCGCCAAGCAGCCAGGCCGAGGAAAGCTTCGGCATAGCCGAACACCATGAGGATCAGCGCTGACAAGCGGAGTAGCGTAGGCGAACACGGTCAGCAGCAGGCGATTGCCGCGCCTCAGTCCATGGTCCAGGCAAGATTGCCGAGCGCCAGTGGTATCATGCCGTTCAAGATCGCGCTCAACACCGCGGTAGCGCATGTACCGAACCCTTACCTAGGCCATTGAAAATGTACTTCTGGGCAACTTCGGCCAGAAATCGTCGCTAGGCGCGTGACGTGTCACGTAGGAAATCCCTGGGTGCGAGCGCGATATCGGCAAGTGTGTAGCTGTCGAGTGTGTTCTGGAACGAGGACAGCGCGTCGCGCAGCATGCCGGAAAGCTTGCAACAGGACGTGATCGTGCAATGGTTGCCCGTCGCGAAGCACTCGACCAGGGCGAAATCCGGCTCGGTCAACCGGATAACGTCGCCTATGCGGATGTCTTCTGGTCGGCGGCCGAGGGTCAACCCGCCCGACCTGCCGCGAACCGCAACAAGATATCCGGCACGGGTCAGCGTGTTGGCCACCTTGTTGAGATGCGTCCTAGACACGCCGAAGGCGCGCGCCGTCTCCTCGATTGTGAACAGCCGGTCCTCGGCGGACGCCGCAAACATCAGCATGCGCAGCGTATAGTCGGAGAAACTCGTCAGCCTCATTTCGGATCAACCTTCGCATGCCGACCTGCCGACTGTCGCGGAAGGTCATAGACTGTCGGCCGTGATCGGCTCGACGGTTAAGGTGTTTTCACCGCGATTGTGGGCCAGCGCTAGGCGGAAGGAATGTGCGATGCGCAATGCTCTTTCAATAAACAGAGCCGCAATGTCCGGCGGGCAAAGATTGTGGACAGTTGCGCGAAACAAACCCAGCCATCGCCGGAAATGCTGTGCGCCAAGCCCCGGAAGTGCCAGATGCGGCGGCAGGGGTCGGCCGTCATAGCGGCCGGTGCGCAGCATCAAAGACGACCAGAAGTCGCACATTCTCGTCAGATGCCGTGGCCAATCGTGCGGCGCGATGGCGCCGTTGAACACTGGCCCGAGCAGAGCGTCCTTACGGATCTCGTTGTAAAAGCCGTGAACCACGTCGTGGATCATCTGCTCGTCCAGCTGTTCGGACAGCACCCGGCCGTCGATAACGATGGTTGGCTTGTCCTTCGCGCCTTCGCTCATGCCTGCATTCCGCCGTCAGCTAGGCTGGTGCGGCCCTTTGTCGTCCAACAATGATGGATGTCCGCTAGGAACATGCTTCACTATCCGGATTAAACATATATCGTCAATCTACCTTTATGCCGCACATTGCCTGCGCGCCTCTGACAAGGAAGACCAGATGAGGCTCGGGCTTGACCAGACCGGGGACTATGTTCTGGACGCGGCCTTCTTGGCGGCACCGCATGCGCCTCGGACTCGTGACCAGTCTAGTGGATCGCGGCGTCTACTGCGACAAGGGCCGCAAGCGCCTGACCGTGCGCAGCGGCAACTCGGTCTACTGCCTTGTCAGCGAGGAGCCGATCGTATCCCGCTGAGTTTCGGACCGAGGTCCTTTGCGTTGTAGGCAAAATCCACAGAGTGCCCCCGTTCGGATACGGAGCGAAGAGCGAGTTCCCGGCTTAGCGAGAAAGCGAAACAAAGGGCACCCGGTACTCCTGTTTCGAGGGGACAGGACTGCGCATAAGCAGGAATAATCGTCGCGTCCATCAAACTCTGCGACTCCACGGCGGCTCTTCCGCCAGACAGGCGTCGAATCCGAAGACGCCGCGATCCGATCGTTCCGCCGCGATATCCGGGTGTGCAGCTTGTCGCGCCATCAATTCACGCCCCGTCGGATGGAGCGCGACCTCACTTTGTTCTGCAATATCAATGCTCGCAATGCCGTCAGGATTTCCCGATGGATCGCCAAGGTGAACTTCGTCGAGCCGACGCATCACCAATCCACTCGCCTCTCGTGCCAAAGCCAGAGGCACGAGTTTCTGCAATCCGCGGCGTACATGCGGCCACTGTTCGATTACGGTCGCCCAGCTTCCGTTGTCCTTTAGAACACCGCTAAGCACCTCCCGGGCTATCAAGTCGTCCGCCGCAAGCGCCCCGAGACTGCCGACGACGTCGATGACGTATCGTCCGTCGGCTCGGTCAATGACCAATCCCGTCTTTCCCTTATCGAACCGTATCAATTTCATCGCGGGACCCATCGCAGATCGAGGCATTTGCAATGATGAGATTGCGCCCCTCGCGCGGAAATCTCGATTCTTGCCTTCAAATAGAACTTTGGCTGAGAACCAGAGCCAAAACGTCAAACAAAATCTGTATCCCCCGCATCCATGCCCCCCTGCGAACCGCCAGCTATTCTTCGGGCGGCCGCAATCACGTCGGTCGCCAATCCGCAAGCTGCCGATCGACGAGCGACAAAGCAGGATCCGATTGGATGGCAAGAAACGGAGTTTCGCGCGTCACGAGCGCCGCTATCCCACTCCGAGATTGTCGGCCAGCGCCGATGATCCTTGCCTCATCAACACTGGAGAGTCCAAAATGAGCAAAGAGGAAGACAACAAGGCCATCGTCGTTCGGTGGTTCACCGATTTCTGGGGCGACAAGGTCAATCTGGACGTCGTCGACGAGATCGCGGCGCCGGATATGCTGCTGAGGTACTCGCTGCATGAACCGCGCCGCGGTCATGCCGACATCAAGGCATTCATGCGCGATTTTCGTGCGGCATTCCCGGACCTGGCCTTCGGTGCCACCGCCGAACTCATCGCCGAGGGTGACTATGTCGTCGGCCAGTGGGAAGGTGGTGGCACCCACACCGGCCCGGCATTCGGCGACTTCATTGCCGGCTCGCTTCCTGCCAATACGGGGCGCAAGATGCGGTTCACGGGCACGACCGTGTTGAAGGTCGTGAATGGCAAGATCGTTGAGGAAATCGGTCTCGACGACGGTGTCGCGTGTCTCACGCAACTCGGCATCCTCAAGGCCGCATGATCTCGAAGAAAACCCGCCCGCAATGCATTCGCGGGCGGGTTTTTCCTTGGGGCGCGCGCTCGTTGCGCGGCCCATCCTTTTTTGGCGATGGAGTCGGGCGTTATCCGATTGGGAGATAGGAAACGGAGGGCTGCCGCGAGCAAAAGCCCTAGACTTGGAGGTGTCCTCCTCCTGAAGAACGGTCAAAAATGTCCCGCATCGGCTATGCCCCCGGCACCCTCGATCTTTTTCATGTCGGGCACCTCAATCTGTTGCGCAATGCTCGGGCACACTGCGATATCCTGATCGCGGGTGTCGTCTCGGACGAGATCGCGCTTCGCGCAAAGGGTGTCCTACCTGTCATCCCGGTTGCGGACCGGCTGGAGATCCTCCGCTGCGTCAAGTTCGTCGATGCCGCCTGTCCGCACACGGCAGACGACATTCTGGCCGTCTGGCGGGAATTGCAATTCAATGTTCTCTTCAAGGGAGACGATCGGCAGGGCACCATGAAGGGAGATCGCCTGGAACGCGATCTCGCGACGGTAGGCGTCGAGATGCGCTACTTCCCATATACCACCACCGTCTCAAGCACGCTGCTGCGACGAATTCTGCAACCCCATCAGGTTCCTTGACCTGACCGAGGATCGCCGACCACCGCCACTTATCCCGTCAGGAATCGGGTGGCCGGCTGCAGGCAGGGGTGTCAGGTTTCTTGCCTTGGATATGCGCCGCCGCTCGGCTCCGCCAATTCGGATTTGAGAGCAAGGATTGGAGTGCGGAACAGCGTTGCCGCGGTCAGTAATGTCCCAAACTATCCGACAGGAAAGTGCCATGCTTACGTTGACGGCCGAGCGAGCAAATAAAACGACGCCAAGTGTGGCGGATGACCCTCGTTGGGCACGGATTGCCGCGCGAGACAAGTCCGCCGACGGTCTCTTCTGGTACTCCGTTGCGACGACCGGAGTGTACTGCCGTCCGTCATGCCCGTCGCGGACCGCGAATCCGAGGAACGTGCAGTTGCACGACACGCTCGCCTCCGCCAGGGCTACGGGGTTCCGGCCATGCAAGCGTTGCAACCCGGAAGGACTTTCGATCGACGGAGAGAATTCGGCGATCGTGGCGCGTGCCTGCCGCCTGATCGAGGAGAGCGAGGAAGAACCGTCGCTGTCTGACCTGGCTGGCGCGGTTGACCGGAGTCCGAGCTATTTTCATCGCGTGTTCAAGGCGACGACGGGGCTCACGCCCAAGGACTACGCGACCGCGCATCGTACGCAACGAGTCCGGCGCTGCCTGCACTCCAGCAGGAGCGTAACCGGCGCGATCTATGATGCCGGCTTTAACTCCAGTGGTCGCTTTTACGAGAAGTCAACGGACATGCTGGGCATGACGCCGACCCAATACATGAACGGGGGCGCAAACGAGGAAATCCGCTTCGCGGTCGGTGAAACCTCGCTCGGCTCGATATTGGTTGCATCCAGCCAAAAGGGTGTGGCCGCTATCTTGCTCGGCGATGACCCGGATGAACTGGTCCGCGACCTGCAGGATCGTTTTCCCAAGGCACGGCTGATCGGAGCCGACCCGAACTACGAAGCCCTCGTCGCACGGGTCGTCGGTTTCGTTGAAATGCCGCAACTCGGCCTCGATTTACCGCTGGACGTTCGTGGCACCGCCTTCCAGCAACGGGTATGGCAGGCGCTGCGTGAAATCCCGGTCGGAAGCACGGTCTCCTACGCAGAGATCGCCCGGCGCATCGGCGCACCAAAGGCCGTCCGCGCCGTTGCCGGGGCATGCGCGGCGAACAATCTCGCGGTGGCAATCCCATGCCACCGCGTGGTGAAAAACGACGGCACCGTCTCGGGCTACGCATGGGGCGTGGAGCGGAAACGCGCGCTTCTCAAACGCGAGGCTCAGCCCGGCAGCTAGCCATTGCGAGGGACCAAAACATCGCCAACCAAATTGCCAATAGCCGCTGCGGAGCTCTCCGCGCCCGGCGCCACTATATCCGCAGATTGCCTGATCAATGAGCCTCTTCGCCCGCTACGAGACATGCGTTTCCTTCCTTCGCAACCTGGACGCCGATTGGGCAAAGCTCATCGCTCATGTCGGGCCGTGCCGCCATGACCCAAAGGCCGCCCGCGAGCCCTATGAGGCCCTGATCCGCGCGATTGGATATCAGCAGCTCACCGCCAAGGCCGGCGATGCGATTATTGCGCGACTGAAGGCCCTGCACCCTGCAACCGCATTTCCAACGCCGGACAACATCTTGGCGACGGATTTCGATGCGCTTCGAGCCTGCGGCTTCTCAGCTTCCAAAATTGCGACGATCAAGGCGATCGCCGAAGGTTCGCTGAGCGGTCTCGTACCGTCTCGAGAGATCGCCATCACGATGAGCGACGAGGAGCTTGTTTCTCGGATTGCCGCGATCAAGGGAATCGGTCGGTGGACCGTCGAGATGCTGCTCATGTACTCACTCGAGCGCATGGACGTCCTTCCCGTTGACGACTTCGGCGTGCGCGAGGGGTATCGCGCACTGAAATCCCTGCCTACGCAACCCAAGCCAAGAGAGCTTCGCGAAATCGGGAAGGCATGGGCGCCGCACCGTACCGTCGCCTCTTGGTATCTTTGGCGAATGCCGCGAGAGCGGGGCAACGTGCTCGACTAGAAACACGTGCGGCATGGGCGGATTGCCGCATGTATTGCGTTTGGGGTTCCTGACTTGAGCTTTGTCTGATTCATGACGTGCCGACTGATTTGGAGGTCGGTAACCGCATCTCAATGTTGGGCGTGTAGCGTCAATCAATGTTCTGGAATGACCTCCGAAAAGCGCTTGTGACGGCGGTGCTGAGCTTCGTAATGCTTGCATCTCTGGGCGCTGCACCCCTTGGCGCGGCTGAATCTATGGACATTCGCAGCTCCTGCTGGGCGTCCAGCAGTTTGTCGGACGACTTGGTCACTGTCGTCCACTCGCCCGGACGCTGGACTTGCGGAGATCGGATCTATTCGCTCGAAGGCGAGCGGACGCTGCTGCGTTTTGAAATCGGTCCACACGATGTCCCTCCCCAATATCTCTTTTCAAGGCGAAGTGCGCTCGCGGCTGTGCATCTGCTGGCGATCGACCGAGACGGCGCAATGCGCCAGACCTCCTTGTCGGCGGACGAATTGCGTAGCGCTCTGCATGGCGGGTATTTCAAGGCCTCTCTGCCGGGTGTAACCAGCGACACGCTGCAGGTCGTTGTCGCGTTCGATTTGCCGACCCACCAGATGACGCTGGAGAGAGCCTACCTCTCACCGTCTGACATCGCTCTGGGCTCAGACCTTCTGCGGTCCTTGCTTCCCTTGGCTATCCTTGCCGGAATGCTTTCCATGCCGCTCATTTTCAACGCGGCCTTCTACCGGATTCTGCGCGAGCCGTTTGTGCTTTGGCATTCCATGCTCACGGTCTCGTTGTTGCTGACTATCCTGATCTCTTCGGGTCTTGCGGTCATTCTCTTCGATCCGCCAGCAATGACGTTAAGCTGGATGACGACTGTGATCTTCGGCCTTACTGTCGCTTCTGGGGCGATGTTTACTCACAGCTTCATCGAAGCCGGCCGCATGCATCCGCTCCTGCGGCAAGCGCTGCTCTGTTGCGCCGCATGGGCGATGTTTCTTAGCACGGCTCACGCGGCGTTTCCCTTCGCGGGGCGTTCGATTCAGTCGACCGTGTACACGGCGGCTTTTGCTCCGGTGGTCGTCATTTTCATATTGTCAGTTGCCGACGCACTGCGGCGCGGAAGTCGGGCCGCCAAGTTCCAGGCGGTCGGCTATACGCCTATGATTTTGGCCGGATTGGTGCGCTTGGTCACGGGCGTGGTTCCCGGGTTGCAGAGCAATGATGCCATGCTCCTGTTCTATGTGGGTTGCGCATGCGAAGTCCTGTTCACCGCTCTCGGCGTGGCGGACCGCTTCATGACGATCAAGCGCGAGCGGGACCACGCGCGCTTCGAAGCTGACATGCTTGAGCGCCTGTCCGAACGCGACGCACTGACGGGATTGCTCAACCGGCGAGCAATCGAGCAGAATTTCGAGAAGTTCCGCGCCGAGGGCTACCGCACACTTGCCGTGCTCGACCTGGACCACTTCAAGGCGATCAATGATGCTCATGGCCACGTGGTCGGCGACGCCGTGCTGAAAGCCGTGGCCGAAGCGCTTCAGGCAGACCCGCAGGTTCATGCGTTCCGCCTCGGCGGAGAGGAATTCGTGCTGCTTGTGCGCGGAGAAGATCCCCAGGCTCGGGCGGAGCGTCGGCGCCAGGCGATCTCCGCCATCGTAGCCAACGCCGTTCCAGGTCTTGGGCGACCTGTAACTGCCAGCATGGGCATGACGGATACGTCGCCAAATGCTGATGCGGAGTTCGCAGAGCTCTACGAACAAGCCGACAGGCTACTTTACAACGCCAAACTTGCTGGCCGCAATCGAGCCGAAATAGCATTGATGCAAGGATCGAAGAATGATGTGGATCCAGTCTTTGATGCTGTAGCTAGGCGGTGTGGACGGATTTGACCAAGATGAACGCTGCTGCGATGGAAACGATAGCTGCGAAATACCGCGCGCCTGCCCGGGGCAAGCGAGCGCCATCCGCAGCAACATCGCGGTGCTATTGTCGCCGGGGTCTCGGTTAATGCCGGATCAGGGCTGCAACCGCGATCCGTGGTCGGTTTCTCGGCCACTGGACATCAGCCTTTCTGCCGCAGCATCAGCCGGCGCTCGCGTTCCAGCAGAACACGTTTGCGGCGCGCACCCCACCGATAACCGGAAAGCGAGCCGTCCTTCTTGATGACCCGGTGACATGGGATAAGGATCGCGATCGGATTTGCAGCGATCGCTGTCGTGACATCACGGGCATCGCGCGTTCCGAGCCGCTGAGCCAAAGCGCCATAGCTCGTCGTCTCGCCAGCAGGTATTTCGCGAAGCACCGTCCAGACCTGGCGCTGATATTCACTGCCTCGCATATCCAGCGCCAATCCTGGGTCGATGCCAGGTTGCTCCACGATATCAGCCAGTTTCGCGATAATCGTTGCCAGGTCTTCTTGGCTCTCCATTATCTCTGCGTTCGGGCAATTCGCGCGCAGCGCATCTAACGTGACGCCGCCGTGCTCGCCGAACTCGAGGGTAACGATGCCGTTGTTCGAAACGGCTACAAGAAAATGCCCGAGTGAACTGTTACCCCAGGCGAACTTGATGTGCTCACGCATTGGTACCTCCTCGATACGGATGATGAGTAGGTCCAAGTTCCGCATGAAGGCGCCGGCGACGCGATCCGTTCCTTGCTTTCAAATCAAAAAGGGCCGAATTCTTCTCCAAGACCGGACGCGCGGGGCGTCAGACACCTCTATCCGATTTGAAAGCAATTTTCGGAGTGCGACTTCCGGAGCGAGATGTTGAACTGGGCCAATTTTATTTTGCCTTAGCCCGCAGCCGCGAGCGGCTGCGGCGACCACGGACGGGGGGCCAATGTTCCCGGCGAGCGGACTGGATGAAAGAACGCGTCGCGAGCGGCGTTGCGGACGTGCGTTGAGGCAGGACCATATTGCCAGCCGTCATTACGCCGACAGGGACACGGCGCTCGTCATGACCTACCTTGGCCAATTGGTTGCAGACGGACATGCCGAATGGACAGAACTCGACAATGGCGACGTCGAGCTTCGCTTCCATTCCGGACAATGCTTCCTTCTCGCGAGCCAAACGATTACGCGCCTCGCATAGTCGGCAGAATACTCTGCGCGCCGACTGCTCTGGCCGAGGCAGGAATTTCGTCGATTTGAACGCAAGCACCGGAGTGAGCGAGGGGCGCTGCAGTCCTAGCTTCGGGGAGGAAACGCAACCCCGGAGACTTTCACATGAACCTCCACCATATACGGGCCAGGCGGGCCTCAGGCGAGGCCGCAGCAGCGCGGGCGCCGACGGCAAGAGACGAAGTGGTCTATGCCACCGGCGAGAGTGCGCTGGGAAAGGTCCTGGTAGCACGCAGCCCAGTTGGGATTTGTGCGATCCTTATGGGAGATACCGAGGATGAGTTGACCGCCGATCTGGCCGCTCGCTTCCCAAATCGAGTGCTTGTCTCCAGCAGATCAAGGACGAGCGACGACTTGGGAAAGGTCCTTCGGTTCATCAACAAGCCGTCCACCGGGCTCGACCTGCAGTTCGACATGCGCCATGGGACAGCCTTCCAGCGCAAAGTGTGGGAGGTGCTCCGTACGATTCCTTGCGGCGCAACCATCACCTACGCCGCGCTCGCTCGCCGCATCGGGCAACCTGAGGCAGTTCGGGCTGTTGCCAACGCGTGCGCCGCGAACGCGATTGCCCTCGGCATTCCATGTCATCGCGTCCTCAGGAGCGACGGAACGCTGTCGGGCTATCGGTGGGGGGTTGAATGGAAGCGCGCGCTTATCAAAAAGGAAGCACCGTCATGAACTCGCTTAGAATCGCTGAGCTTAAATCCTTCAACTCGCGCGGGCTTAGGACCGGATAAACGACTTAGACTGGACGAAGCTCGCGAACGACCTCAGCGCGTTCGAATGCGCCGTTATCGAAAGCCTGCTGTCTGCTGATGAATGCAGACAGATCTCTGCCCTTAATGCGGAGTTGCGCAGCCATTTCGCTAACAAGTCACGGCTCCTACAAAGAGGAGTTTCGGTATTTCAAGTATTCTCTGCCATGCATTCCGAGGAGGCTAAGAACGGCATTATACTCCCGACTTGCTGCCGTCTCGAATGACTGTAACGAACTTCTGGAAATAATCCGAAGGCCTCCTTAAACTACCGGTGGAATGCGCTTCCAGGTCCATATCACTGCCAAGATACCGGTTGATGTAGTCCAGCACTCGCTACATCCGGGCATGTTAGTTTTCCGCCTTCATCGTCCCTCCTCTATGGCGGCTCCAACTAGTCGCTAAGGGCCGTTACCCGCGCTGGCGCTCACGGCGACCACTATCGACGAATTTCGCCGAGCATCAGCTTCGTGCACGCTTCGGCCGATATTGGTCGATCTGCCTCGGAAGGCGGAGAAAGACATGAAGATCGGCGAGAACAGCAACCATTTCCAAGTCGGTGACCATTCACGGTCAAGAATCGGCCACGTCGATCCTCAGGCGTCGCCTTTTAAACTTGAAGCGATGCCGTCTATCCAATCTGACCGTGGTGCAGTAGAGCCGAGCAGATCGCTCGACGCGCTTTCGCGAACTCTGTCGGCAATCCCGTCCGACTCGGTTGAAAAAGACTTCATGAAATGGGCGAAGATGAATCCGATTGAGAGGCTGCGGGCCTCAATTCTCGAATCGAAGGGTCTCGACGAAAGCAGCCTCAAGGCACTCCCATCCGAGGAACGTGCGGCGATCGAGAAGGAGATTCGTGAAACGATCAAGGAAAAGTTCGGCGTCAACGACAAGGATACGAAGATTGCAGTCTCCGGCAAAGCCGGTTCGACCGACGCTGGGTCGCTTGCGCTCGATTGACCCAATAGAACCGGCAACGAGCAAACACCGTTCAGACCGTCCATCTCCGGAAGGTGAGTTCGACAAACAACGTTGGCGAATACCTCATTACAAGCGCGGATCATCTCGCGGACACGTTCGAAACTGTATTCGACCTCGACATTTCCTGCCCCGGACACGTCTTGGACAAGATCCGGGCGATTGGCCACGAAAAGGCTGCCTGAATAGGGGAGCAATTCGGCTTCAACCGGTACGGGCGAGGCCTCACTCACTAGACCATCGACCGAATATCTTGCCAGTTGTGCACGGAAGACGGTGTCATCAGACCCAGCGCGATTGAGATGACCAAGTCGCGCATGCGTGTCGCCTCCCGCGTAACATTCCGCCCCTAGCGACCGCACGACTATTCATGGGGGCAACCAGAAATGCCACGTGCGGTCAAAGGGGGGGACGCGGTGTGGTGATCGGCGGCTAAAGCCGTGGCAGTCCGTCCCTGACCTGATGTGGTGGACGGGCTCCGCTCCCGGCGTGGCCGACCCGCAGGCGCCGATCGCGGCGGACTGTCCATGTGGAGAGAGCCTCAGGCTTGCTGTATGGCCGAGAGCTTCCACTCCGCACCGTTCTGGCGCACAAAAGTCCACAATTCGGTTGTTTCCGTCGGCTGGTCGGCGTCGCCGTCGACGATTTTGCCCGTGGAGCGCTCTCGGGTCACGTCGCGTGAGGAATAGTGCATGGCGGCTGTTGCATAATCGCATCCGTCCTCACGCCAGCTTTCGGCAATATCGGCCTGCAGCAGGTTGACATCGGACACATCGTTGCGGACGCCATTCTGCGCGTTGTCCGCCAGTTCTTCCGACAGATAGGAAACCATTTCGGGCGTCGCCAATCGGCGGAGCGCACCATGATCTTCATGCCCAAACGCTTCCTGAACCTCCGTTAGCAGCTGCTGGAACGTTTCGAGATCGGCCTGAGTGAGCGTGATTTCGTCAGAGGCAACAGTCGCGGCCTTGCGACCCGATCCCTTGCCGACACCGGGAATACCAAACGTTGCCGCATCGCCTTGGTGCGTGTCACCGCGTCCGAAACTTGCTACAGCATTTGAAGGGCCCGCACCGGCCATCGCCGGTGTCTGAGCGCTCGCGGAGCGCTGCCGGAAAAAGCGAACAGCCAGCATAATCGCGCCGCCGATCACCAACGCTTGGAGAAGAAGGCCAAACATGCCAGCCAGACCTCCAAAACCATGCCCCAGAAGAACGCCCAGCAGGCCGCCAAGCAGCAGGCCGCGCATCATCGAGCCGCCAAAGCCGTTCATGAATCCCGGACGCTGCGCGCCGGCCGGCTGCTGGCGGGCCGCAGCGTTGGTTCCGGTATTGGGCGTCATCGACCGCTCGACCGGAGCAGTTTGCGTCGGCGCCGTCCGCGTGGGCGGTGCCGCCTGATAGGTGCGCGTGCCCCTACTGCCGAAGCTGCCGCCGCGCCGCGCCTCCGCGTGATCCATCGCTGTCATGGAAAATGCCAGGAACATGCCCGCAAACAGGGTTGCAAATCGGACAGTGGGCGAAGTCGACATCGGCAGTTCCTCAATGAATGCTGTCTTGGCTGCTTCATGCTCTCAGGCGAGCAATCGTACGCGATTCCAGGCGCATGGCCCGTCTCGCGAAGGTTCGCACGGTTAGTCGAACAATTCTTCGAAGAGCGACTAATCTTGCGCTTGGGTATCGATGGCCATTCGAGCGGACATCATTGTCGTCACCAGGGCTGCGCTCTTTGTAGGCGCGCTCGATGCCCTGCCGCTCGCTCATGACCCGAGCGGCACGACAGGAGGGGCAAACCAGGCCAAGGACGGAGGATGTCATGCGAGTCTCCAAACCGGCTTTGGCAATGAGCCCGCTCGAACCGAATTGATGGCCCTCAACATCATGAAGCGGGCCCCCTTACGCGGTCCGACATCACGATCACCCGAAGGCGACAGTCAGAGGGGCCCGGCCCGCGTCCCGGATTTGGGTGCGGCGCAATCGACTTTCAAGAGCGGCATCTTTAAAATTACCACGCCACCGATTTTCTCGCACGGATGGCACGCGGCAAGGCTGATCGAAGAGGTGGAAGTGGCCGAAGCACTCGAGGGCCGCGATCGTCCGGTCCTCAATGGGCCGCACTCTAATCCATCCTGGAGGGAGTTCTTACTGATAGGTCAATCCGGAGCGTCGAGCATCGTCCGCACAAGGGCTTGAACAATCGCGCCGAGTATTCTCATCTCGCAGCGCGACGACGAGAGCGTGGGATGATGAGTTTCAAATCGGCCCGGCATTGCCACCGCTTCGTTGCAATCCGCGGCCCGATCGCCAACCTGTTTCATCTTCGCCGCAACCGAATTGCCGCTGCCGAGCATCGCGAACTCCGCGGCCAATTCGCTCTTTTTTTCGTCACTTCGGATGAAGATCGCGCCATGGACCGTTGACTAGCGCCGGCAAGCATCGGGGAAATCTCATCTCTCTCGCGCTTAAGGGCCCACCTCCCCAAGGACATCGTGCCCCCTCCTTCGTAGCGCCGCTGGTCAAGGAATAAGACCACCTCAGCGCCTATCGCGTCGCCTTTAGCTTGTCATGCCTTGAAGCGGTCAAATGCAGTAAGGCGCCTGACCGGTGGGTCGGCTTCATCCCAGCGATAGATTTCTGAGCGCAGATAGCGGAGCTCGTTATCGAGTGCGTCTTCCGCAAGCTCGATCCACCAGGATTTCGGGCGCCCGTCACTGCCGTCCGACCAGCGATAGCCGCGCGCCTTAAGGTGGTCCTTCAGATCGAATGGGCTGTTTACCGCGAAGATGCGAACGCGTGATCGCTGGCTGGCTTCGTAGAGCTCGGCAAGCGGCGTACGTCCCGGCTGCCCACCACCCTGCGCGAGAACCTCGAGAAGCGCAAAGCAATCATCGACGGCGCGGTGGCCCTCATGAAAATAACCCGCTTGGCCGATCAGATAACCAAGCTTGGTGCCTTCGAAGCCGCGAGACGCCCAATCGATTTCCGAAACCGAGCAAGCCCAGGCTTTTCCAGCAAAGATGGGCGAGAAGGCCTCGCAGAACGGCCGATCGAAGCCTGCGTTGTGGGCGATAACGAGATCAGCAGGTTCGACGACGGCGCGAAGCTGATCGACATCGATCATCTGTCCGGCCACCATGTCATCGGTGATGCCGGTCAGACGCGTGATCTCCGGTGGGATCGAAATGCTCGGTTGCTGCAATCCACCGTAGACACCGATGACATCACCGATATTGCCAGCCTCATCAAATGTGAAGGCAATGGTACCGATCTCAATAATCTCGTCCTTGCGATGATTGAGGCCGGTGGTCTCGGTGTCGAGGATCACGCCCCGCAGGGGAAATCCTGGTCGCGCGGCCGCCGTGACAGAACGAGGCTCGAGCATTTTCAGGATCCGGTATCGACCGGTCTCCTGGAGTTGCCGCACCATGTCGGCTTCACTCAATACCGGCGATGGTCGGTGTTTGATCGCTGATGAATCGGCCGCCTTTGCAGGAGCCGTCTCTTTCGAGACAAATAAATCGAACTGCTGCGTCATTCGCTTATCTCGGGCTCTTGCTCACAAAGACTCTCCAGACTGCATTGTCCCGCAAATTCGCTATAACGCATCCGCTCGGCCAAATCAGGAGAGTTCATAGAAACCGTGGAAATCAGCAACCGTAGCGACTTCTGGGCAATCCGGCGCGCGCGCCGTGATGCCGGAGGGCGCCGCCTTTGCGATGGCTGCTCGTGACATGAACGACGAAGCGCTGGCAGAAACTGCCACCGCGCTACTTTACGGCGAAAGCCGGCGTGGAATTCGTCGAGAGCGCAGACAACCAGGATCTTGATCGGCGACGACGACGACGACGACGACGACGACGACGATCATGATCAAGGTGACGAGTTAAGACAATCATCCCGATCGCCGCGCTGATCGTGATTGCACTCGAAGAAGCGACAACATGGAAGCAGCCGTCCTCATGCCTAGCCGCTGTTGCGTGGTCGTCGACCTGCCTGCAGCGACCGCCTGGTCGGCGCATTCGCGCCTAATGGTCCGCTGCATGCCGGCGAGATAAGCGATGGTCACCTGCTTGGTCAGCTTTTAGTCGAAGTCTTGGAGGATTTGACGCGGGGCATCACGCAATCCTTCCGAATTCAATCAAATCGGGCTAATGACGCGCTCATGCTTGACGCCTCATTGATTTCTGCTTCGACCGCCGCATCGTTCATTCTGACGTCGCTTCTGATCGAAGTGACACCTGGGCCGAACATGACCTATCTCGCACTGGTGTCGGCGAGCGAGGGCCGTCGCGCCGGGTTCGCCACGGTAGCCGGCGTGGCACTCGGCTTGGCCATCATCGGCGTGATCGCAGCGTTCGGGGTCACCGAGCTCGTCCAGACGTCTCAGACGCTGTATGAAGTGCTTCGCTGGTCCGGAGTGCTGTTTCTGCTCTACCTGGCCTGGGACGGATGGCGCTCAGGCGGCGATGGTGTGGTCGACGACGACAGCGCGACCGAAGGCAAATATTTCATGCGCGGCCTGATCACCAATTTGCTCAACCCAAAGGCCGGCATTTTCTACCTGGCGGTCCTGCCCACCTTCATGGATTTGGATCAGCCGCCGATGACTCAAGCTATGACCTTGACGGGCCTTTATGTTGGAGTGGCAACCTTCGTGCACTTCCTAATCGTGCTCGCCGCCGGGGCGCTCCGTCCGCTTTTGAACGACCCGCGCCGGGAGCAGATCGCTCGACGGAGTCTTTCGGCGCTCTTGGCGTTGGTTGCCCTGTGGTTTGCGTGGGCGACGGCGCGTTAGCGCGCAGCCGTTACCGGCGCGAGGGCGCGTCTGCCTCACCGGTGGCAGGACGTTCTTTTCGATATATGCTCCAACACAAATCGCGTTCCAGGCACGGGGGGCGCAGGCCGTCAAGTAGTCGCCATTTCCGTACATGTTCTGGTGCATGTTCCCGGCCGAGATCAGCAGCAATCGGTTGAACTTCCTTTCGTCGGAGACCCCAGAGGTCAACTGATCGGTCTCGCTCGACCAAGATGTCGGAGCGCCGTCGTGCGGGGTGTCGTCCTCAGTTGTGCTCGCCATGGCAAATGTCCGCAGGCGGTCAGCTGTGCGGCCGCATTAATGTCGGCACGCGTCACCGCTCCCTGCAGATGGTGAAGCTTGTGTGCCACGCCGGGGATGATTTGAGCGGTACCTGATGTCGGGTCATCATCGCAACGCGGCCGTCCCCATAAAGGGCCAACCCGGCTAGTCGGGTTTCGGGCCAACTAGGTCCTCAAGGCCCAAGTCGGATTTGCCGCGTAACGATTAGCGACGGCCTGAGAAGCGCGACATTTTCGGCGCTGGCCTTCCGCTAGACAATTCACTAACAGTCCAGCGATCCTGATCGGATCGCAATGAACCCTCCATGTCTATGATCGGTGGTGAAGACGATGGTCATATATCAGCGCTACATGGTGTTCGCCTGTGTCGTGCTCATCACGCTTTTCGCCATTGCCGGAGTCCTGCGCTATAGTATCTGGCTTTTGCCAATTGTAGCAGTTTCTGGAGCAATGGCTGCGCTGGGTGTATACGACCTTCTCCAGCGCAGGCACTCGATTTTGCGCAACTATCCAATCATCGGCCATCTGCGTTTCATCGTGGAGAGCTTCCGGCCCGAGATTCGCCAGTATCTCATCGAGGGTGATCGCGATGCGGAGCCCTTCAGTCGTCAGGACCGTGGCCTTGTCTACCAGCGGGCAAAAGGCGTTGAGGACAAGCGACCGTTCGGAACAATCGAGAACGTCTATGGGTCCGGCTACGCGTGGCTGACCCATTCTGCTACCCCCGTTGCCATACAGGATACGAATTTCCGAGTGCGCATCGGAGGTTCTGCTTGCAGGCAACCTTATGATGCCAGCCTTTACAATATTTCGGCCATGAGCTTTGGCTCCCTGTCTGCAAATGCCGTCCTCGCGCTGAACACCGGCGCAAGGGAGGGCGGGTTTGCCCATGACACGGGCGAAGGGGGCATCAGCCGATATCATCGACAGGGCGGAGGAGACCTGATCTATCAGGTCGCATCTGGCTATTTTGGCTGCCGCAACGATGATGGCAGCTTCTCGCCAGAGAAATTTGCGGAGCTTGCCGCCGATCCGCAGATCAGGATGATTGAGCTGAAGCTGAGCCAGGGTGCAAAGCCCGGTCATGGTGGCATGCTGCCTGCATCAAAAATCTCGCTCGAAATTGCTCAGGCGCGAGGTATCCCGATGGGGATCGACTGTGTGTCTCCTGCGGCGCACGGCACGTTCTCGACCCCGATTGGACTGATGGAATTCATAGGCCAGCTTCGTGAGTTGTCGGGGGGCAAACCTGTCGGCTTCAAGCTCTGTATCGGCCATCGCCGCGAGTTCATGAGCATGGTCAAGGCAATGCTGAAGACGGGCATCATACCTGACTTCATCGTTGTCGATGGGGCTGAAGGCGGGACCGGAGCAGCACCCGTTGAATTTGCCAACCGTGTTGGCATGCCGATGCTGGAGGGCCTGACCTTTGTTCATAATGCACTGCGTGGCGCCGGCATCCGAGATGAAGTCAGGATCGGCGCGGCGGGCAAGATCATCTCTGCATTTGATATTGCTCGCACCCTGGCTCTTGGGGCTGACTGGTGCAACTCAGCGCGCGGCTTCATGTTTGCGATCGGGTGCATTCAGGCGCAGTCATGTCATACCAACAGATGCCCGGTCGGGATTGCGACCCAGGACCCGGCGCGTCAGCGCGCGATTGACGTTGGTGACAAGAGCGAGCGCGTGGCACGATTCCATCGCAATACTATGAGGGCACTGGGCGAGATCGCCGGTGCAGCAGGGTTGAGCGATCCACGCAATTTTATGCCGTATCACTTCATGTTTCGACAGAAGGACAATGAGTTTCTCGACGGGAACGAGGCCTATCCTTATCTGCCCGAGGGCTTCCTTGTTTCAGGAGAGGCGGAAATCCCGGAGCTCGCTGACTGGTACAGCCGTTGGGATCGCGCAACTGCCGAGAGTTTCGCCCCGCCGGAAATTCCGCACGGGCCATTCATGCGCCGAAATGTGGGGCAAACCCAGGACGCGAGTCTCTCGCTCCCGCTTTGACAGACGAAGCCGATAATGGCGTCTTTGCCCCGCGCAGGATCGCGGAAACCTTGCGCACGACCAGCGAGGAGATCGCGCGGATTGCAGGGCTCGGCAGGGATGCAATTCAGCGCAAGCGGGTGTTGGAACGAGATCGTTCCAACACCCTATGTGCTTGAGCACCGGATCGAAAACTGCAGCGCGCTCTTCGGTCCAGTAAAGCCGATCCTCATCCGACAGTGCCGGGACCTCAATAACCGGATCGAACAGGGTCATCGGCGTATCAAACGTCGGATCCGACCCATGCTCGCTTTCAAATCGATCGCTACCGCCGAGATCATTCTCCGATCTAGTGGCATCATCGCTCAGCGCCGTAGCCGACCACACTCTTGATTTCGAGGAAGTCGTGGATGCCGAAATCGGCATACTCACGCCCGTTGCCCGACTGCTTGTAACCGCCGAAGGACGCCATTGTGTCCCAGGCCGGATAGTTGAGGTAGACCGATCCGGCCCGCATGCGCGACGCCACTCTGCGGGCGCGCTCTATATCCGTAGACTGGACATAGGCGGCAAGGCCGTACACAGTGTCATTGGCGATACGGATCGCGTCCTCTTCGTCATTATAGGAAAGGATGGAAAGAACCGGTCCAAAGATTTCCTCGCGAGCGATCGTCATGTCCGGAGTGACATATCCGAACACGGTCGGGCGGATGTAATATCCGCGGTCAAGGCCGTCTGGACGGCCAGGACCGCCCGTCACAAGCGTCGCGCCTTCGGTGACGCCTGTTTCGATCAAGCGCTGGATCTTATCGAACTGAACCTGGCTGACGACAGGACCCAAGTTTGTCTCTTCCGAATTCGGATCGCCCGTGCGGAACGCCTCAGCAGCGGCTTTCGCGATGGCCAGCGCTTCTTCATGGCGCTCCTTCGGAACCAGCATGCGCGTTGGAGCATCGCAGGACTGTCCGGTATTGCTGAAGCAGCCGCGAACGCCCTTCGTCACCGCAGTCTCGAAATCCGCATCGGGAAGGATGATGTTCGCCGACTTGCCACCAAGCTCCTGCGCGACGCGCTTAACCGTGTCGGCCGCAGCTTTGGCGACGATAATGCCCGCCCGGGTCGATCCGGTGAAGGAGACCATGTCGACGTCGGGATGCGAGGCCATGACCTGCCCGACGTCAGGGCCTGTGCCGTTGACGAGGTTGAACACGCCATTCGGCACGCCCGCCGCATGCATCACCTCTGCAAAGACGATGCCGGAGATCGGCGCGATTTCCGACGGCTTGAGCACAACGGTGCAGCCTGCGGCAATCGCCGGAGCGACCTTGCAGACGATCTGGTTGAGCGGCCAGTTCCACGGCGTGATCAGGGCGCAGACCCCGATCGGTTCCTTGACGACTGTCGTCGAGCCGCGCCTTTCGCTGAACGTGTAGTTTTCCAAGGCCTTTATCGTGGATTCGAGATGCCCCCGCCCTGCCCAGGCCTGAGCATCGCGAGCAAAGGAAAGCGGCGCGCCCATTTCCGTGGAAACAGCCCGTGCAATGTCCTCGAAGCGCACGAGATACACGTCATAAATCCGCTTCAGCAGTGCGAGCCGCTCCGCCGGGTTCGTCTGCGAGAACTTCTCGAAGGCGGTCTTTGCGGCGGCCACGGCCATGTCCACATCGGCCGCGGAACCGACTGAAACCCGCGTGAACGCCTCTTCTGTGGCCGGATTGATGACATCGAGCGTCCGGGGCGTGACCGGCGAAACCCACTCGCCGTTGATGTAGAAATTTCCGTGATTGCTCATCGGAGCTGTCCTTTCTGGCTGTATGTCAAGGTTCTCGTTCGACGTGTCACGCAAGCACGATGCCGCCTTCGGCAATCGGCCCCGTCTTCTCGAAGCGGTCGAGGGCGAAGGGCTTCATCCGGTGATCGATCCGGCCCCTGGCGATCGCTTCCGCCAGCAGCTTTCCGGCGGCCGGGGCACCCGCGAAGCCGTAGGACCATCCGGCGGAGAACCAGAGGTCCTTCAGATCCGGATGCTCACCGAGGAGCGGTGCATAGTCGGACGAGGCATGGAACTGCCCGGCCCAGTGGCGCAGGATGCGGACTTCGCCGAGCTGGGGGAACATTTCCAGATAGACTTTCGCCATCTGGACCATCACGGGCACGTCGACCTTCAGCGACATGCGCGGCGTCTCGGGCACTTCCGTCCCGCCCACCACTTCGCCGCGCGAGGTCTGGTGGAAATAGGCCAGGCTGTCGATCAGCGCGATGGCAGGTTTGATGAGCGGCCGCGTGGGCTCGAGCGCCATTGCCTCGATGCGCATGCCGAAGCCATTGAGCGGTACGGCGGCCATGGCGGCGATATCCGGGTTGTTCGGCCCGGCGCAAGCGACGACGCAATCCGCCTCGATCCTGTGGTCGCCCACCAGCACCGCGCTCACGCGCGGCCCCGTCCGTTCCACCCCGCTGATCGCCGTCCGGTAGCGAACATCGACGCCGTTGCGCTGGCAGAAGGCCAGCAGGCCCTTCATCACTGCGTGGTGAGGTGCGACGCCCCCTTCGGGCTGGTGCTGCACGGCCCGGACGCGGGACTTGTTGATCGCGGGAAGAAGGTCGTCGATCTCGCGGCGCGACAGCATCCAGCTATTGACCCCGAGGCTCTTCTGGACCTTCAGCCCCTCAAGGAGCATCGCCTCGCTTTTCTCGACCTCCGACACCACCGAGTAGCCGCGCTGCGTGAACATGACGTTCTCGCCGAGGCGTTTCGACCAGGATCGCCATTCGTTGACGGTCAAAACGAAGAGCTCGGTCCAGGCGACTGAGGCGAAGCCCGGCCGGATGAGCGTGCCGTTGCGGCCAGAAGCTCCCCCCTGCCAGTAGCCGGCATCGAGGACGAGGATATCCCGCTGCCCCTGCTCGATCAGGTTGAATGCGACGGAGAGACCCTGCACGCCGCCACCGATGATGACGACGGCCGCGCGTTTGGGAAGGGGCTTGTTCATCGGTCGGGCTCCACGAGTGCGGCAAGGCCAGCCGCCTGCGCCACCGTTATCGAGCGCCGGGGAGGCCGGTGGGTGGGGCGAGCAATTGCCTCTGGTTCGACGCCTATGCGGGCCGCGAGCAGCGCCAGCATGTGCTCCCAGCAAGGAAACCCCTGGCACGTTCCCATGCCGCAGGACGTCAGCCGCTTCAGAACCTCGGGATCCGTTTCGCCCTCGTCGATGTGGCAGTAGAGTTCGCCGGCCGTCACATCCATGCAGGGGCAGATCAGAGTGCCGGGATGAAGATGCTTGCGGGCGTGAACGCGTTCGTTGTCCAGGGCGGCCGCCCCGACGACCGACATTGTGTCCGGAAGCGGGCGCGCCAGCATCTGGAACATCCCCTCGCCCGAAGCCTGGAAGCCGAGGCTCGGATCGATCCGCCACGGGCCGGCATGGACGACAGCGTCGCAGCGGATCTCCGCGCCGGCGCGAATGGCCGTCACCCGGCTCCGCCCCGTGATCTCCACGAGTTCCTCGACCGGTCCGCGGTGAACCACGTCCACGCCGAGAGAAACGAGCCGGTCTGCGAGCTCCGTCTCCGCCCCCGTCCCCACGACCGAGACGCGCCGTCCCGGCATGACGCGGTGGACGGCTGCGAGCTGAAGGGCGGAGTGGGCATCGAATACGCCGGGCAGCTGATTGCCCCTGACCAGCGGCGGTATCGAACGCCGCCCGGTCGCCAGGACCGTCCCCCGGGGATCGAAGGCGACCGCCCCTCGCCGGTTGTCATGCGGCGCCCCGACCATGAGCGCGCCATCGCGGTAGACGCCGAAAAGCTCCATTCCCGCAAACAGCCGGACCTGCGGGCTGAGCGGCTCGACTGCCGCTCCGGCGGCGGTCGCGAAACGGGCAAGGCGGTCCCCTCTGGTGACGAGCGCGACCGTCTCGCCGAGCCTGGCCCGCCGGTTCGCCTCCGAGATCCCGGCAGGCCCGCCCCCGACGACGAGGCAATCCACTGCCACGCGTTCTCCAGGAATTGGGGACGGCTGGATGGTGACGTCGGCAGGGCGCGCTACGCCCGCAAGGTTCGCCATCGCCCTTTCGGCAAAGCGATATGCCGGACCGGTCTTCGGCATCCAGGCGCCGTGCTCGAAGCCGCCGTAGACAAGCTTCGGCGGCAGGAACTGGGCAAGCTTCAGAAGATCAAAGCGCGGTGATGGCCAGGTGTTCTGCATTTCGACGACAAGGCCGTCCTGCACACTGACCTGGTCGAGCCGCACGTTCGGTCGCCCATTCACACGGGCAAGCACGCCCGTCGGATAGGAGCCGCTGTAGCCGAGCGGCCGATGAATCTTGCGCGACCTTGCGAGCGTGGTGATGCCGGCGCGCCAAAGAGCCGCCGCCACGCAGTCGCCTTGCCGCGCCCTGATCGGCGCGCCGTTCCAGAGAAACGTCACCTCCGCCTGCTGGTTGTCGTGGCTCATGATCCCGTCCCTTGCCTTCTCACGCGTGGATGACGACGATGTCGTCGGCGGTCCATGCCATGCCGATCCGGTCCCCTGCGTTCATGCTGGCGATGGAAGCGACATCCCGACTGCGAAGGTTGACCTTGCCGCCATCATTCATCCGGACGACCAGCCGGTACTCGACCCCGAGATAAATCTTGTCTTCGATCACCCCCACGCCCGCGTTTTCCGCTTCGCGGCTTGCCAAAACCGCGTGGATCCGCTCCGGCCGAAGCACCACGCAGGCCTTCTGCGCCTTGGCGAGCGCCTCGGACCGGGGATCGCCCTTGGGGAGGCAGGCCTTCCAGCCGTCGCCTTCCACAACGGTCCCGTCGCTCGTCGACCGAACGGCGCCGCGCAGGAGGTTGGCTTCCCCGATGAAATCGGCGACGAATTCGGAGCGCGGCTGAAGGTAGAGCTCGTGCGGCGTGCCGATCTGCTCGAGGCGCCCGTCTTTGAAGATGGCGATGCGATCGCTCATGACCAGCGCCTCTTCTTGGTCGTGCGTGACCGAAACCACGGTCGCGCCGACCTGCCGCGTGATGTGCATGATCTCGATCTGCATCTGCCCGCGCAGCTTCTTGTCGAGCGCGGCCATGGGCTCGTCCAGAAGCACGATATCCGGCCTGAACACGAGGGCGCGTGCCAGCGCGACGCGCTGTTGCTGGCCGCCGGACATCTCTTTCGGATAGCGCTTCGCGCAATGCGCCAGGCCGACGATTTCAAGCATCTCCATGCTGCGCTTCTCGCGCTTGGCGCGCTTGATGCCGCGCGTTTCCAGCGGGTAGCCGATGTTCTCGAGCACCGTCATGTGCGGGAAGAGGGCATAGTCCTGGAACATCATCCCGATGTTGCGCTTCTGCGGCGGGACCCCGGTCATGTCCCGGCCATCGATCAGCAGGCGCCCAGCGGTCGGCTGGATGAAGCCCGCGATGGCGCGCAGCGAAGTCGTCTTGCCGGACCCCGAGGGGCCGAGCATGGTCAGGAATTCGCCTTTGCGAAGTTGGAAGGACACATTGTCGAGAGCCTTGACGGCCCCGTAGAGCTTCGAAACCCCTTCGAGTTTCATAGCCGTGCCCGCGGTGTTCTGAAGGGCGGCGTTCATGATCTGGCTTCCCTGAATTTGTACGAGAGGAGGACGCCCAGCGCCGACAGCACGATGAGAATCGCGGCAACAGCGGCCGTGGCCGGGTCGAGGTTGGTGCGCACCTGGTTCCAGATCATGATCGGAACCGTGCGGGTCCGGACATCGGCGAGAAATAGCGCGATGACGACTTCGTCCCAAGACGTGATGAATGCGAAGACGGCTCCCGACAAAACGCCAGGCATGATTAGCGGTAGCGTGACCCGCCGGAAGGTGAACCAGCGGCTCGCACCGAGGCCAAGGCTGGCGAGGGCCAGCGAGGGGTTCACCATGCGCGAGCTTGCAAGGACCGAGACGACGACGAAGGGAATGGCAAGAACCGTATGGGCAAGGACTAGCCCGAGCCGGGTCGCGACGAGCCCCCATCCCGAGAACACCATGTACATCCCCACCGCAAGCACGATGACGGGCGTGACCATGGGGCTGAGTAGAAGGCCCATGACGAGCGTCTTGCCGGGAAAACGATATGTATGGAGTGCAAGCGCCGCCGCCGTTCCGATCACGGTGGCCAGGATCGCCGCAGCGAAGGCGACGACGAGGCTGTTGATCAGCGCCCCCTGCCAGTCCGATGCGCCGATGACTTTGCCGTACCATTCGAAAGTAAAGCCGATCGGAGGGAACTCCAGCGTCGACGTCGTCGTGAACGACATCGGCACGATGATCAATGTCGGCAACAGCAGGAACACAGCCGTCAGGCCGACCACGACCCAGAAGAGAACGCGCCTCAGCTTGTCCATGTTATGCCTCCCCTTTTCTGCGATCGCGCTTCTGTAGGGCAGTCCGTGCGGCCCCGAACAGCCCGAAGGCCACGGCCGTGAGGACCATGAGGACGACTGCAAGCGCGGCTCCTAGGCCGAAGTTTAGCTGCTCGGTGAACTGGCCGGCGATCATCTGCGCAATCATCATGTCGCGCGGACTGCCGAGCAGCGCCGGCGTTATGTAGAAGCCCAGCGCCAACGTGAACGCGAGGATTGCGGAGGCCATGACGCCCGGCAGGGACAGCGGGAAATAGATCCGTGCAAATCCCTTGAGCCAGCTTGCGCCGCAGATCGACGACGCTTCCATGAGGCGCAGGTCGATCTTTTTCATCACCGTATAGAGTGGGAGAACCGCGTAGGGCAAAAGGATATGCACCATCCCGATGATCACGCCCAGCGGCGTGCGGATGAGACGGATCGGTCTTTCGATCAGTCCGGTAGCGATTAGGAAATTGTTGATCAGGCCGGTGTTCTGGAGCAGTACGATCCACGAGAAACTCCGGAGCAGAAGGCTCACCCAGAAGGGAATGAGCAAGGCGACCGTAAGAACGAGCAGGACCGCCCGCCCGCCATGCGCCATGGCGTAAGCGTAGGGATAGGCGACGGCCACCGTGACGACGGTCACTATGAGTGACACCCGGAACGTCTCGCCGATGACCCTGAGGAAAACCGGCGTTGTGAAGATCTGGTGGTAGTACTCCGTGCTGCCATCCGGCAGCGAGATTGCCACGAGCTTCAGCAGCGGAAACACGAAAAAAAGTGCGAGGAACAGGATCGAGGGGGCGATCAGCCAGAATGCCGACGGCAGACGGAAGCTCGCCATCGCCTTTGCCGGCAAGCTGCGATCATGGGTTGATACGGACATCGTATTTCCGAACAGGAAGTTGGGGAGGGACCCGCCCGGCAGACCGGGCGGATCGCTTGCCGGAAGGTCTTACTGGAGAAGCCACTCCTGGAAGCGCAGGTCGACTTTCGCGCCGTTTTCGGCCCACCAATCCGCGTTCATCAGGACGCGCGTGTCGAGGTGATCCGTCGGCAGGCTGCCCTTGAACTTGTTGTCTACGGAGGCGAGAGCATTCTTGTTGGACGGGCCGTAGGGCATGTATTTGGTGAACTCGATCTGCTGGGCCGGTTCGGTAAAGAAGCTGATCGCCTTCATCGCCGCTTCCTTGTTCTTCGTGCCCTTGGGAACCACCCAGTACCCTGTCTGTGAGGTCCAGTTGGTCCAGTCGATCTTGATGCCCTTCTCGGCAACCCCCAGGGCACGCCCGACCCAGACGAGGGCCATGCTCGCCTCGCCGCTCGAAAGAAGCTGCTCGGATTGCGAGCCGCTTTCCCACCACACAAGGTCCGACTTGATGGTATCGAGCTTCTTGAGCGCCCGCTCCACGTCTATCGGGTAGAGATCTTCCGGCTTCACGCCGTCGGCGATCAGGGCCACCTCGAAGATACCGGACGCGGCATATTTCCAGACCGCGCGCGAGCCGGGGAATTTCTTGGTATCGAAAAAGTCGGCAAAGCCCTGCGGCGCCTCGCCGCCGAACTCGTTGGCATTGTAGGCGAGAACGGTGCCCTCGATGTCCGAGGCCACGCGGTATGTTCCCGCCGCACCTGCGATGAACTTCGACTTGTCGACGATCGAATAGTCGATCGGCTCGAGCCATTGCGCGTCGGCTTCCAGGCCGAAGCTGTCGTCGGTCAGCAGCAGATCGAGCGTGACATTTCCGGTCTCGACCATGGCCTTGAGCTTTGCATTGCTGGAGGCGCTGTCCTCGACGATCTTGATATCCGGGTTCTGGGCCATGAACGGCTGGAAGTAGGATTTCGACTGGGCTTCCTGGTAGGCCCCACCGTAGCTCGAAATCGTCAGCGTGGTGTCTGCGGCGCTAACGGCCGTGCCGGCCAGAAGCGTTGCCACGGCCGTGATTATGAAGGTCTTGCGCATTTGGTTCCCCATCCTTTTGCTTTGGGAGCTGGTCAGTTCTTCGTTGTTGAGCGATGATCAGGCCTCGACAGCCGCCTGGACGGCGATCTCGACGAGGATGTTCTCGGCCGCAAGGTTCGCCTCGACCGTGGCCCTCGCTGGCAGTGCATCCGCAGGCACCCAGTCCTCCCAGACTTTGTTCATCGCCGCGAAATCCGCCACGACATGTTTCAGCCAGACCTGCGCGAAAAGGATCTTCGACTTCTCGGTTCCTGCCTTTTCGAGAAGCTCCTCGATCTGCGACAGGACCTGCGCGGTTTGGCCAGCGACATCCTGGCTGCGATCTGCTGGAACCTGGCCTGTGACGTAGGCGATTCCATTGTGAACCAGAACATGGCTCAGGCGTTTGCCGTTCGGTTCGAAGCGTTGGATCGACATTCTTCCTCCTTGAAGCGGTTTCTATGTTTGATGGCTTTTCATCGCGCCGGACGGCTTAAGCCCTTTCGCGGCGCTCGAAATCGCCCGCGCCGTGTTGACGAGCTGCGGCGCTAGGTCCGAGAGGACCTGTTCGGGCCGCCAGCGGCTGAATGGCACGGAAATATTGATTGCGGCGAGCGGCTGCCCGTCGGCATTGACGATGCAAGCGCCGACGGCGATATCGCCGACGTAGATTTCCTCGGTGATCAGGGCAAATCCGTCGGTCCGCGTGCGGACGAGCAACTCCAGTAGCTCCGCCGGATCCGTCACCGTGTGCGCCGTGAACGCCACCCTGTCGGACCGTTCGATATAGGACGCCGCGGCCTCGGTCGGCAGCGCGGAAAGATAGGCGCGCCCAGCCGCGGTGCAGTACATCGGGAGGCGCTGGCCGATCGGGACATGGATCGGCATTTCCTTGTGGCTGGTGAAGCGGGCCACATAGACCATGTCCGTGCCCCAGGGCTCGAGCAGGTTGCAGCTCTCGCCCGTCTGGCGGTTTAGCTGCTGGATGAACGGATTGGCCCTCTCGATAAGCTCCGCTGTCTGGAGGTATCCGGTGCCGATCTCCAGCGACTGGACCGTCAGCCGGTATCGCTTGGAACCGCTGTCGCGGGCGAGGTAGCCCATCGCTTCCAGCGTGAACACGGAGCGCTGGATCGTGCTCTTGTTCAAGCCGGTCGCATCTGCCAGCTCAAGGAGGTTCATGGCGGCCCGGGAAGGCCCGAACGCTGTCAGGACGGAAAGGCCCTTGGCAAGGGCGGTGACGTAGAGAGGCGAGTCTTCAGCTTCTGTCATTGTACCCGATCGCGATAGGTTGGAGGAAACCGCGCAGTCATACCACTCCCCTCCTGCTGCCACTTCGCCATACCGATTCGGCGACGGATCGTCTTGCGAGGACGAGGTTTTCCCATGAGCTCACCCTGCCCTGCGTGCTTCGCGGGCGTCCTTGGCATGCAGCCAGCGATAGGCCATCCACTGCCCCAGGCGGATGAAGGAGGCGAAGGGGTAGCGCTCGGGCTCACGCGTGAGGAACGCGGCGCCCGTCTCGAACGGCCGGCCGGCCGCCATCAGCGCAATCTTGGTGCCGAGATGAATGGAGAAGGAGACGCCGCTGCCGGCATAGCCGCCCGCCGTGAACACCTCGCCCATTCCCGGCACCTGATAGCAGAAGGGAAGAGAGTTCCGGGTGACCGCGACCCAGCCGCCCCACCAGTGCTCCACAGCGATTCCGGCGAGCGCGGGAAATTTGCGCGTCATGGCGCTGTAAAGGTACTGCCGGTGACGCGGTGCCGCCGCATCGTTGCCGGAAATGGCGCTACGCCCGCCGAACAGCATCCTGTTGTCGGGCAGCCTGCGATAATAGAAGAGCAATTCGCGGGTGTCGAACATGCACTTTCCTGACGGAAGGCTCGCCTCCACCTGCGCATGGCTCATCGGAGCCGTCACGATAATCTGCGAGTGAACAGGCAGGACCCGCGCGGCAAGGCGAGTATGCAGGCGCGACGACGTATATCCGTTGGTCGCCACGATGACGCGCTTCGCCCGGACAATTCCTGTCGGCGTCACGAGACGATGCGTATTGCCCTCGCGCATCCAGCCCGTGACGGGCGAATTGATGTGGATCCGGGCGCCGTGGCTGCGGGCCATGCGGTGGAGGCCGCGTGCCAGTTCCAGCGGGTTCAGCGAGAAGCCATCGGGCAGATAAAGCGCGCCGTGGCTTTCCGGACCTTCGTGAACGCCATGCAGGCCGCCGGCATCCACGTATCGCGCTGGATAGCCGAGAATATCGTTGTAAAGCTTTTCCTCCCGCCGGAGTGCGTTGGCATGAGTGCCGAAGGTCGCCACCTTGTAGACCCCGTCGGGCTGCTTGTCGCACGCGATCCCTCCCGTGGCGATCAGGTCGCGGACCGTATCAAGGCCCTGTCTCAGCTCGTGAAAATACGCCCGGGCTGTATCCGGTCCATAAGTCTTGACCAGGCTCGACCACGGAACGCGGCCACCAGAGATGCGGGCGAAACTTCCGTTCCGGCCGCTGCAACCCCATGCGGAAGACCGGGCCTCCAGCACGGTCGCCTTGATGCCATGATCCCGGGCAAGCGCCAGCGCCGCCGACAGGCCCGTATATCCCCCGCCGATGATCGCGACATCGACGCTCAAATCCCCGGCGAGCGGACCATCATCGGCCGGCACCTCATTGCCGACCTTCAGCCAATAGGAATCCGGATCGGGCTGATGGTGATCTGGAAAGGGGTGGACAAGTGGGTCGTACATCAATTTCCTGCTATCGCTGTGCGATATCTATAAATCGTTATTTGCATCATTAATGACCATTTTCGATTTGTCAATATCGTCAGGATTTGCGACAGAGCCATCCACCTGCCGACCACTTCTCGGCTGCGCGCTATCTCAAGGCAAAGACCGGCGGACCAGCGTGCCATCGCGGGCGGGTCGTCGACGTGTACACGATTTCGGGATACGAACTAACGCTGGCGCTACGAGGCGGCGACCATTCGGTGACCGCGGCTCCATTTTCGATGAAGCGACTGTCCTCGGAAGATATCTTCCGCGGCTACATTTTGCGACGGAACCACACGATAGATCACGCGGTATCTAGGCGAGCCGTCACGCGGTGCGGTCGGCCAAATCAGGCAGAACTGTAGCGCGAATCCACCTGATTATGTTCACTCCTGCAAACTGCTATTTCCGGCCGGAGTGATCTCCGCCCGCGCTTCCAGGATCGGCTTCCTGATGCAAGGGAACGAACTCAGCACCTTCCGCGCGGTCGCGATAAAGTGCGGCCCGCGCCAGCAACATGAGCGTGACCGGCGTCGTAATGGTGATAAAGACCGCTATCAGGATCTCGTGGAGAACAAGTCGCGTCTCCAGCATCGAGAAGAAAATCATGGAAGCCGCGAGAATGCTGCCTGCACCGAACGTGGTGCCGAGGGTGGGTGCATGCACGCGCTCATAGAAGCTGCGCAGCCGCAGCAGCCCCAACACTCCGATCAGCGTCAGCACGGCGCCGAGCAGTACCAGGAAAGCGACAAGGAGTGCGGCCCAGATCGGTAGATCCGCCATGCCCGTCATTCGATGACCTCGCCACGCATGAGGAACTTCGCCAACGCGATGGTGGACACGCAGCCCAGAAGGGCAATGATGACGGCAACTTCGAAATAGAGCGTGCTTCCGGTCCGGATCCCCAACACGACGAGCATTAGCATGCCCGCCACGTAGAAGGCATCCAAGGCGAGTACACGGTCCTGCGCGCGCGGCCCAACGATCATGCGGAAGACCGCAATGGCCATCGCCACCCCGAGAAGGATCTGCGCGATCGTCAGCGACCAGACGAGGATGATGGCGGCGCTCATCCGAAAATCTCCCCCAGGGGCTGCTCGTAGCGCGTCTTGATCAGCTTGACCCAGTCCTCGCTTTCCAGGTCGAGGACGTGGAGAAGAAGAGTGCTGCGCTTCGAGTCGTATTCCACCCATGCCGTGCCAGGCGTGCTTGTGATGATACAGGCCAGGATGGCCAGACCCGTGCGGTCGCGAAGGGCAAGCGGTATGGTGACGAAGCCGGAGACCTTCCGTCCGCCGGTACCTGCCAGGATCTGGCGCGAGACGGCGACGTTCGAGCGAAAGATGTCGACCGGGACAACCAGCGCCAGCCGCACGATTGCCCGCCAGCTTCGCAGCCTAGGTTTGGGCGACTGCAACTGCGCCATGACCGCGGAAGCGGCGACAGCCACAACGCAGCCGAGCAGCAATTGGCCGGCCGACACGCCGTTCAGCAGGATCCACATCGCCAGTAGCGACAGGGCAAGCAGCGGATAGGGAAGCACCGATCTCATCATTCAGCCTTCGCTCCTTGCGGCTGGACTCGCGGGGCTCCCAGCACGCCGTCGACATATTGTTGCGGCGAGTGGAGCGAACTGGCCGTCGCCTGCATATAGCGCATCACCGGTCCGCCCTGAATCGTCAACCCAAGGGTGAGCAAAAGCAGGAGCACGACCGGGACGATCTCGCGCAAGGAAACGCGCGGCACCACGACCTCGATCGGTGCCCAGAAGGTGCGAATGCCGAACCGCAACATCGACAGAAGCGCGGCAAGACCCGACAGTATGAGCAGCGCGGTATAGAGCCAAGCGGCAGAAAGGATGCCACCGTCGGTACCGGCCGCGGGTGTGAGCACGGCAGCAAGCAGCGCGAACTTTCCGATGAAGCCCGACAGCGGCGGCAGCCCCGCAAGCAGCAGGCCGCAAATTGCAAAGCAGACACCCAGGATCGCAAGGGTTCCCGGAAACGCCACGCCCACCTGCTCCTCCACCGCTTCCTCATCCCCGTCGCCGAAGGCCTCGGCTGTGACGGCAAGAATGTCGGCGGCGGGGTTCTGGCCCCGCTCGATCAGTTCGATCAGCAGAAAGAGTGCCCCGACAGTGATCGTGGAACTTACCAGATAGAACAGCGCGCCGGCGGTGACTCCCGCATCCGACATGCCGATAGCCGCCAGGAGCGTGCCCGATGAAACCAAGACGCTGTAGCTCGCGAGCCGCCCCAGCGCCTGGGAGGCGATGACACCGATCATCCCGAACGCGATCGTCGCCATGCCGCCGACAATCAGGAGGCCGCTGCCGAAGTCGGCGGAGCTTCCCGCATGCGCGCCGAACACCAGCAGTGACAACCTGAGCAGGACATAGATTCCCACCTTACTCAGCAAGGCGAAGACCGCCGCCACCGGCGCGGCCGCCACAGAGTAGGCGTTCGGCAGCCAATTGCTGAGCGGCCACATGCCGGCCTTGACCAGAAAGGCGACACCCAGGACCGCAGCCCCGATCTCGAGCAAAATCCGGTCGCCTGCTGCCAGACCGGAGATGCGGACCGCCAGATCGGCCATGTTCAGGGTGCCCGTCACGCCGTAAATCAGGCTGACGCCGATCAGGAATAGGAAGGAAGCGGCAAGGTTGATGGCAATGTAGTGCAGCCCAGCCTTGACGCGCAGCGGACCGGAACCGTGCAGCACCAAACCGTACGAGGCTGCCAGCATCACCTCGAAGAAGACAAAGAGATTGAACAGGTCGCCTGTCAGGAACGCGCCGTTCAGCCCCATCAGCAGGAACTGGAAAAGCGTGTGGAAATGCGCACCGGCCTTGTGCCAGCGCGCCAGGGCGAACACCAGCGCAGCCGAGGCGAGGAAGCTGGTCAGCACCAGCATCAGCGCCGACAGCCGGTCCAGAACCAGCACGATGCCGAGCGGCGCGGGCCAGTTGCCGAGCAGGTAAACGCTCGTCGCCGAGGTGTCGGCGACTTCCGCCAGCCTGATCGAGATGACGACAAGCGCGAAGGTCGAAGCGAGGTTGATCGTCGCCTTCAGGAATTGCCTGCGCTCGTCATACAGCATGAGCAATGCGCCAGCCGCCAGCGGCAGCAATACGGGCGCGATGATCAGATGATGAGACCAGCCCGTCATTCTGGTTCCCTTCCGTCGACGTGGTCGGTGCCGGTCAATCCGCGGGAGGCGAGCAGAACCACGAGGAACAGCGCTGTCGTGGCGAAGCCGATGACGATCGCCGTCAACACCAGCGCTTGGGGCACCGGATCGGCGTAATCCGCCAGGTTCCCGGTTTGCCCGCTCAGCACCGGCGCAGCATCATGGCGCAGCCGCCCCATGCTGAAGATGAAAAGATTGACGGCATAAGAAATCAGCGAGAGGCCGACGATGACCTGATAGGTTCTGGGCCTGAGGAGAAGCCAGACGCCGGAACCCGCCAGGGTGGCGATACTGATGGCCAGGACAAGTTCCATCACGCCTCCTCCTGTTCCGCTTCGGTCGCCACGCGAGCCGAACGCAAGCCGCGCGTGGACTGGTGCGCGAGCGCGATCAGCATCAGCACCGTGGCGCCAACGACGATGCCCAGCACGCCGAGATCGAACAGCAGCGCCGTCGCCAGTGGCGTGGCACCGACGGTCGGCAGTTCCACATATTGCGAGTAAGTGGTCAGGAAAGGATAGCCGAACAGCCAGGCGCCCATGCCGGTAAGCGCCGCCAGAAGTAGCCCAAGTCCGATCCAGCTGACCGGCAAGATCCGCAGCCGCTCCTCGACCCATCGAGTGCCGGCCGCCATGTATTGCAGGATGAAGGCGGCGGCCATCGCGATCCCGGCGACGAAGCCTCCGCCCGGCAGGTCGTGACCGCGCAGGAACAGATAGGTTGCCAGCACGATGATCACGGGGAAGGCCCATTGCATGATGACGGCTGGCACCAGCAGGTAGTCGGCGATCGTGTCTCCCACCTTGCGATCCGGCTCGGCTTCGTCGAAGTCGTTCTGCATCCGCTGCTGGTCCGGCACGGCGATACTGTCGGCAGCGGGCCGGAAGCGGCGAAGCAGCGCAAAGACCGTCAGCGCCACGACCGCCAGGACGCTGACTTCGCCAAGCGTGTCGAACCCACGGAAATCGACGAGAATGACGTTGACGACGTTCTTGCCGCCGCCCTCGACATAGGCCTTCTCCAGGTAGTAGCTGGCGACTGTTTCGAGTGGAACGGGACTAGTCATGGCGACGAAAGCCAGCACGCCCACGCCGCCGCCCGCGGCCACGGCGATTCCAAAGTCGCGAACCCGGCGAAAACGCGTGCCGAGCGAAACCGTCTTCGGACCCTCCTCTTCGATGCGCTTCGGCAGCCAGCGCAGCCCGAGCAGAAGCAGAACCGTAGTCACGATCTCGACGAGCAGTTGGGTAAGCGCCAGATCGGGCGCGGAAAACCAGGCAAAGGTAATGCAGGTGGATAGCCCCGCCCCGCCGAGCAGGATGAGAGCGGCCAGTCGGTGATATTTGGCCTGATATGCCGCGCTCACCGCACAACAGATGCCGCTCACCCAGATCAGCACGAAGACCGCGTCGATCTCGCTGATCCGAAGGCTGGTCAACGACAGGTCGTCCAAGGAGATCGGCAGCAGCGCGGCGATGAATGCGGCCACCACCAAGAGACGAAGCTGCGGCTGGAGCCGACGGGTGCCCAACCGGGCCTCGATGGACCTGGCCCATTTCCACGAAAGCACGACCAGCACGCGCTCGAAGATACGCTGGGCTTGCAGGCGGCGAATGAACGGCGGACCCGCCTCGCTGCGGTTGAGATAGCCGTTCAGCAGCAGATAGAGCACGACGCCGGCTACGAGGGCGACGGCACTCATCAGCAGCGGAAGCGTGAAGCCGTGCCAGACCGCAAGGCTGTAGAAAGGCGTGTTCGGGCCGAGGACAGAGATCACGGCCGTGTGCAGGAACGGTCCGACCGTCAGCGCCGGAATGGTTCCCACGACGAGACAAGCGAGCACGAGGAACTGAATGGGAAAGCGCATCCAGAACGGCGGCTCATGCGGCTGCCGCTCAAGGCCGGTCGGCTTCGGTCCGAAGAACACCGTATGGATGAAGCGCAGCGAGTAAGTCACCGCAAAGGCGCTGGCCAGCACTGCGACATAGGGCGCGGAGGTGTCGAGGACAGACTTGGCATGCGTCTCGATCGCCTCGGCGAAGAACATCTCCTTGGACAGGAAGCCGTTGAGCAGCGGGACGCCGGCCATGGCCGCGCTCGCCACCATCGCCAGAGTGGCGGTGATCGGCATGTAGCGGAAAAGCCCACCCAGCCGCCGCATGTCCCGGGTGCCGGTTTCGTGGTCGATGATCCCCGCGGCCATGAACAGCGAAGCTTTGAACGTTGCATGGTTTATCATGTGGAAGATCGCTGCGACGGCCCCGAGCGGACTGCCAAGGCTGAGCAGCATCGTGATCAGACCAAGATGGCTGATCGTGGAATAAGCCAGCAGGCCCTTGAGGTCATGCTGGAAGATCGCGAAGAACGCACCGACCAGCAGCGATGCCATGCCGGCGAAACCGACGATCCAGAACCATTCGGGCGTTCCCGACAGGACCGGCCAGAGCCGCGCCATCAGAAAGACACCCGCTTTCACCATGGTCGCCGAATGCAGATAGGCCGACACCGGCGTCGGCGCGGCCATCGCATTGGGCAGCCAGAAATGGAACGGAAACTGCGCGCTTTTCGTAAGCGTACCCAGCAGGATGAGGATCAATGCCGGCACGTAGAGATCGTGCTCGCGGATCTGGTCCCCGGCCGCGAGAACACGGTCGAGATCGTAGCTGCCGACGATGTGCCCGATCAGCAGTACCCCGACCAGAAGCCCGAGCCCGCCGATGCCGGTTATGGTGAGGGCCATTCGGGCGCCGTCGCGGGCGCCGGCATTGTGGTGCCAGTAGCCGATCAACAGGAAGGAGAAGATGCTGGTCAGTTCCCAGAAGATGACCAGCAGTACGAGATTGCCCGAGATGACCATGCCGAGCATGGCGCCCATGAAGGCGAGCAGGAACGCGAAGAACCTGGGAACGGGATCGTGCGGCGACATGTAGTAGCGCGCATAGAGCACGACCAGGAAGCCGAAGCCGCTCACCAGAACACTGAACAGCCAGGCAAAGCCGTCCATGCGCAGCGTGAAATTGAGTCCGAGCGTCGGCAGCCATTCGCTTTCACTACGGATTGCTCCGTGCTCGACAATCGCCGGATAGGCGATCGCAGCCAGGATCAGGCATGCCAGCGCGACGCCGCCAGCCAGCCAGGCCTCGGAATTTCGCGCATTGGGACGAAATGTGGCTGCTAGAACGCTTCCTACGAAGGGAAGAACGACAATCAAGATAAGTAGTACGTCGCCGTTCATCGGCCCCCAAGGTAGTTTCGAATCCAAATCGCACGGTTCCCTATTATTGGTGACTTGGGATTGGCCGTGCAAGGGAAGTGCGGCGAATAAGCTGAAATGCCCAAGACTCCGGACCCATTGATAACGCGGAGCGTGACGACCGCTCCAAGCCCTTTGCCATCATTCACACGGCGCTATGTGTTGACCTGCATCCACGCATAGCTCTTGTGTCGTAACTTGACGCACGACGAGCTTATCAGAAACTTGATCCATAAGGGCTTGGGCAGTTTCAATGCGGAGGATGACGCTGCCGGTCTGCAGCCCGCAACCGGCGCATCGTCTGGTTCCGTAATGAAATGAGTCAAGACGCTGAACCAGTTACTCGGAGGCGCAGGAGACCGCCCAGCGTCATTGCGCGGGCCAAGGCACTGCGCACCGCCCACGACATTCTCATGAAAGAGGGTTTTGGCAGACTGACCGTTGAAGCGGCGAAATCCTGTGTTGGCAAACCGACGATTTACCGTTGGGGCAACGCAAGCGAACTGGCCATGGCCGCGCTCATGGTAAATGCGTCAAGCAACGGAGTTTCCGGCGGCGCCACCTTTGCGGAAAAGCTAAGCGCCCAGATGCGGTCGCTTGTCGCTACCGTCGCGACAACGCGCGGGCGTCAGATCGCTCCGCGTCGTCGCCGAGTTTTCTACCGTCGGGAGGAGCTCGCCCAATGGTCATCATCGGTTGATCGGCACCTGCAGCAGCTCCTTGCGGAAGGATACCTGACCAAACTATCGACCGGTGTCTATCACCGACCGAAAACAGACGGCGTTCGGGAAGGCTCCGGCCGAAGATAATGCCCTCGTTGAGGCTTTCCTGAAGGGCGACCGCTATCTGTGTTTCCCAGTCTCGCTCACGGTAGCCATCGCGCTGGGCAATTCGAAATGCGCTCCTCGCGCCATAGGCCGCGCCCGTCTTCGCCCCGACCTCCAGTTCCATCAGCGACGGTCGCGACGAAGGCACTCGCCAGCAGCGGCCCGACCCCTGGTATCTCCATTAATCTGCGACCAAGCTCGGCTTCTCGGACGCTCGCCCGGATCCTTCGATCGAACCCGAGCGGCGAACATTGGCCTCGAGGCGAACTGAGCATGGCCGGACATTGAGGTGCTGTCGCCCCTGCCCGCGGCGGCCCGTCGCTCGATCACCTTCGATCGCGGCACCGAGTTCACGGACTGGCCTTGTCTACAGGCCGGCCTCGGCGTTCAGACCTTGTGATCCCCGGGCGCCCTGGCCAAAAGGCGCGGTCGAAAACACCAATCGCCGTGCCGCAGATGGCTCTCGCGGGACGCCGACCCGTTGTCGGTCGATGATCACGATCTCAAGTGGGTATGCGCGCAACTCAACTCGACGCCGCGCAAATGTCTCGGCTTCAAAATGCCGGCAGAGGTGTTCCGACAGAAGCTGCTGACGGCCCTGCGAAGGAAGACGGGCCAGGACTGCCCTGGGCGCGATTGAGCAACAGCGCTGCCGGTTCGGCTACTCTGCGAGATCGTTTTCTCGCTTTTTCCATATGCCCCTCTTTCTCTTTCCCAAGCACACCGTTCCACCCGCCCCTTGAACACCACCGTTTTTGACGCCATATTGCGTCAGAATGACTGGCGTCAATCATTTTCCAGGAGACAGCCTTGGGACTCGCTCAATATGCCGATAATGGCGTCTTTGCCCCGCGCAGGATCGCGGAAACCTTGCGCACGACCAGCGAGGAGATCGCGCGGACTGCAGGGCTCGGCAGGGATGCAATTCAGCGCAAGGATCGGATCCAGTCGGACAAGACGCAGCGCCGCCTGCGAGAGATGGTCGAGATCATCAACAAGGTTGAGCCGCGCTTCGGCTCGGCGCTGATGGCCTATGCCTGGTATCGATCCGAGCCCTTGGCGGGGTTCTCTGGCCAGACGGCCATGCGCCTCGTCCGCGACGGCAGAGCCGACGACGTGCTCGACTATATCGACGCCGTCGACGCCGGCGTCCACGGTTGACGGTGCCGGTTCACTACGAAGGCCAACTCTATCGGGCGCTCAACCCGATATATGCGCGCGAGCCGTTGTCCGGTCGCGGCGCCGCGCTCTACGGCGGCCGGTTCAACCGAAAGGGGATGGCGGCGCTTTATACATCCGTGTCGGTGCTGACTGCGATAAGAGAGGCCAACCAGATCGGGAACTTGCAGCCGACAACGCTGGTATCTTATGAGGCCGACATTGCGCGCGTCTTCGACAGCCGTGATGAGAAGGCGCTTCTCGCATATCAGATGGGCGTTGCCGCGCTAGCCGACACGACATGGCGTGACCAAATGAAAACAGCCGGCGAGGCGAGGACCCAAGCGTTCGCGCACCGGCTTTTCGAGGATGGGTATGCTGGGTTGCTGGTGCGCAGCTTTGCACCAGGCGCAACAGCCGACGATCTGAACCTTGTACTGTGGCGTTGGGGTCCGGAGTCCCCAGCCCGGTTGCAACTGATCGATGACGAGGATCGCCTGCGCTGATTGAGCGATCCTAGGCGGCAGGCGGAGTGGCCTCCGCCGCACCCTCTCGATCTAGGCAAGTTCCTCCGCGAAAGGAGAAACTCGCATTTTCCGCGCGACTGGTAGGAGGCGACGCGCGCCGGCGAGAAGAGCATGCACCTTTCCAGACAATCGCATCGAGCGGGCCGGTCGGCCGCGTCAACGGGCTCTCATTAGGATGCGGGGCTGCGCTCGAGAATGCGAATACCCGCGCCCCCTACCGCGGGTTCACCGAACGGTTAGATGGTCGCCAGCGGATGCGTTGGAAGGGCTTGGGGCGTGGCGCCGAGGGTACGGATGAAGCTCGCCGGATTCGCTCACGATTTCGCCGAATCCCGTCTCGCGCGCAATTTCCTCGATTGATAGCCGGCCATGCTCGAGCATGAACCTGGTGGCCTCAAGGCGCAGGTCTTCAATTGCCTTTGCGAGCGAAAGGCCGGTCTCTGCCCGGGACACTCGACTAACTCGACTAAATTGTCGAGGTTTAGTCGGACAGCGTCGGCGCTCAACTGTCAGCGTTCACGAAGGGTCGGCTCGGCCTCGGAGGTGCCGATCTCCATGCCCAGCGCCTCGCAGCGGCCATCTGTGTTGACGCCGACGGCGAAGACGACGGCGACCGAGACGATACGGCCGCCGCGAACCCTGGCTCTTGGAGATGCCGCTCCTGCCTATCGTCGTGTCCAGATCGTCGACCGAGCGGGTCGAAACACCCGGATGACTAGCGACTAGGCTGTCCCGACGCTTGCCGAACCTTCGCCATTGATCACCGGAACAGCGACAACCCTCGTATGCCGGGGCGGCAGCACACCGGCCCGCGGTATTTTTGCGGCACTACGAGTGACATCAATTGACGGGCGGTGCAATTGATGTCATATGAAGTGCCATTAATTCAGGAGGTCACCCTTGGCAGATGTACGCAGCTACAACAGCCCGCTTCGGGAGGAGAAGTCGCGCGAGACCCGCGAGGCGATCCTCAATGCCCTCTACCGGCTGATGAACGCGGCGATCGTCCCGGACGAGATCAGCATGGAGGCGATCGCCAACGAGGCTGGCGTGCAGCGTCGCACGGTCTTCCGTCACTTCCCGGCAAAGGACGATCTCCTCACCGCCTTCTGGCCGTGGCTGAACGCCCATATGGGCGCGTCCACCGCGCCGAAAAGCGTCAAGGATGTCGTCGGGGGCCCGAAGGAGGCCTTTCCACGTTTCGACGCGCATGAGGCCGCCGTCCGCGCCTCGCTGCATTCGCGCACCGGCCGCGAAATGCGCCTGGGCATGGTTGCCACGCGGCGCCTGCGCTTTGCGGGCGCGCTGGCGCCCGTCCTTTCCACTCTGCCGCCCGCCGAGGCCGTGAGGGTCGAAGCGCTGGCGCACCTGCTCTATTCGGCCTCCGCCTGGGAGGTTCTGAAGGACTACGGCGGTCTCACCGGTGCCCAAGCCGGCGAGACCGCCTCTTGGGCGCTCGACACGATCCTGTCCGCGGTCGCTTCGGGTTCAGTCGCCGCGGACGTACCATCGACAGCCAAGGAGAATGGCAATGAGCATTGACGTCACCACCACGCAAAATGGCGAGACCCGCTGGGTCGTTGCCGATCGCATCCGCTTTCTGGGCGGCCTTGCGGGATCGAACCTCGAACTGGTCGAGGTGGAGGTCCCGCCGGGCTCCGGCACCCCGCCACACAGCCATGCCTCGCCCGAACTGTTTTATGTAATCGACGGCGAGATCACCATCCGGCATTTTGCAACCGATAGGCCGCCGACGACGGTCGCGGCAGGGGCCGGGACCTCGGTACGCATCGAACGCAACGCGCCGCACAACTATATGAACGAGAGCGGCAAGCCGGCGCGGATGCTGGTCCTCATCGAACCATCGATGACCGCTTTCTTCCGGGAGATCGGGACGGCGGAGCCGCAAGTGCAACCCGATTTCGCCCGCATAGGTGCGGCCATGCAACGCCACGGCATCCAGCCCCTGGAAATGGTTCCCTGACGCGCCTTTCACACAGAGCAACGACAAAGGGGGCGGCCACAACGGCAATCACAACTGCTAAGTCAGCTTACGAACGCGGCCGTCGTCCGGTTTCTGCCTGACGGCGGCCTCAGACCGGAGACTGGCGGTCATTACATCCGTCGACTGTCGGATCAGGTCGAAGTCTGGTTGGAAAAATGGCGCCGCTGTCGGTGGCGCCGGCCGTTTTCGGCAGCAGAGTCTCGGTGATGATCTCCCCGGAGACCGACAGGCATCATCGGGCCTCACCATTGTGGAAAAATGGCACTCCGGCGACCGCTCCTTTACATTGCATCTTAGATACCGACTGGCCCCATCACGACGACTGATGTTAGGCGATCGTTAAGGATGCCAGCATTTGGCAGAAGAGGCGCTCTGATCGATCTCGACGGCAGCCCTATTTTCAGCAGTCCAGGTCCGCCTCGAGCACAGCGTCAGGTAGGGTCGGAGGGGGTCATGACCGGCTATGAGAAGTCGCCTGACTGTGGTGGGGGTCCGCATGACTGGCGGACCTGGACCAACTTATTTGTCCTCGCGCTTGCGATCAGCTTCACGACCTGGGCGTTGGCCGGTTGAGACCCGGAACCAGTCTCATATTGGGGGATGGCACTTGGCCCCGGGTCTCCGTTGCCGCTGAGCAACCCGTAATGCATGCCGCAAGATAACAAGACGCGCAAGAGAGCTATTCTGTAGTGTAAAGCGAGCCGTCTACTTTTGATGCGATGTTATCGTGCCACGTACTTTCAGAGTTTGACGATTTTTGTTTTCGCATCATAGTTTGCCGCATGCAGATTTCGGATGATTGCGGACGAAATCGGCGCTACCACTTGCGTATGGACGCTCGACGCATAGCACTGCTGATTTGCATGGCCTTGATGATCGTGCTGGCGATCTATGGCATCACGCCGGCCGTCATGCCGTCGAGGAGGTGATCGGATAAGGCATGTTCGCACAAACCTGACTCGGATAGCCAATTGACGAACGCACCATTTTGCGAACCCTTCCAATAATGGGAGGGAAAATTCGCAACAGGGATCGGCCAAGGGCAAGGCCCACCGTTCAAGCCTATCGACGTCACGAACGACGGCGCAGGCTGCCGTATGCGGTGCGCCGGCTTGTCACCGCCCTGACGATTGTCATTGGTGTTGTCGCCATTCAGCAATTCAACCAGGGTGGACCAGACGGTGGCCGCTTCGTTGATAGCCTGACCGCGTTCCGGTCGCGCGCTGCCGCCCAACCCATCGAAGGCCGCGCTACGGTGATCGACAGGGACACCATCGAGATCGCCGGCCAGCGCATCCGCTTAACGGCATCGATGCTCCCGAGAGCGACCAGTACTGCGAGGACGCCCAGGGTTTCGAATACCCTTGCGGCCGCGTGGCAGCAACCGCGCTCGACGAGTTCCTTGCCGCATCCAGGCCCGCACGTTGCCAGTTCGTCAGTTGGGATCAGTACGGCCGCTATGTTGGCGACTGCGCCCGGGCCGACGGCGCCAGCGTTCAAGCCTGGGTGGTTGAGAACGGCCACGCGCTAGACTGGCCACGCTACAGCAAGGGAGCCTATGCCAAGCACCAGGCTGCAGCGCAACAGGCGCGAAGAGGCATCTGGGTCGGCACCTTCCAGGCGCCGTGGGAGTGGCGGGCGGCACAGCGCGGCAATCTCGAGCAACCCGCTGGCTTCTCGCTTCTGAGCGAATCTAGCTGCAACATAAAGGGCAACATCTCCGCCAATGGCGAGCGGATCTACCATGTGCCTGGCCAGAAATATTACAGCCGGACGCGGGTATCTGAGGGCAAGGGCGAGCGCTGGTTTTGCTCCGAGGAGGAGGCGCGCCGCGCCGGTTGGCGCAAGGCCCGGCAATAGCGGCACCACTTGACTACGAGCCGCTCACACCGGGACAACGCCACCTAGTTCGGTCACACCCGCATTGCGTTTTCGCTCAGGAAGGACCCGCGGGAAATTACCGTGTACTCTTAGTCATCCCTGGGTCTGACATCAGCATGTCGGGCGCGAGCACGCGTTGTCGTTCACCGCATCATTGCGGTTGGCGATTACGTCTGGGCGCACGTAAATTTTCTGAATCTGTTCAACGACGGGCCCATTGATACCGGCATCCAGGGGGTCAATATCTATCGCATGGACGTTCAAGGGAAGGCTATCGAGCACTGGGATGCCTTGCAGCTTGTGGGCACGCCTGACAACTCAGCGCCAATCCTTGGCCCGAACATTCCTCGCGCAATTGCCAACGGTATGTTTTGACGCTGGTGGCCGTTGCGTGAACGACGTCCACCGCTAGCCGCAGGAGTTTCCTATGAAAGCCGTCAGATTGCACACCTATGGTGGACCACTCGCATTTGACGAGATTCATCCGCCGGTCATCGCCGACAACGAGGTCCTGGTGAAGATCCGCAGCACGGCAATCAACCACCTTGACCTTGTTGAAGCCTCCGGCGCGGCCAGAGAGGTCTTTCCCATCGATCTGCCGTGGATTCCGGGACATGAGTTCTCCGGTATCGTCGAGCGGGTCGGCAAGGATGCCGGCGGCTTTGCGCCGGGCGATGCTGTGTTTGGAAACAGCACGTCTGGCGCCTTCGCGGAGTATATGGCGGTCGAGCCGGCCGCGATCGTCGGGAAGCCTCCCAACCTGTCGTTCGACGAAGCTGCTTCAGTTCCCGTCGCCGCACAGACCGCATGGCAAGGCATCTTCACCCATGGCCATCTCAAGACTGGGCAGACTATCTTGATCCACGGCGGTGCGGGCGCTGTCGGAGCCTATGCGGTTCAATTTGCCGCTCAGGTTGGCGCCATCGTCGTTGTGACGGCAAGCGGTGACGACGAAGCCTATCTGAAGGCGATCGGTGCCAACCGCGTCATCGATTACCGAACGTCCAAATTCGAGACCGAGCTAGCCGACAGGGTGGATGTCGTGTTCGACTTGATCGGCGGCGAAACACAGCAGCGCTCGTTTCAGGTCCTCAAGAAAGGCGGTTACCTGGTTGCGGCCAATCAGCCGGTGTCGCGGGAGGAAGCCGCCAAGCACGGCGTGACGGGCACACTTATGAACCTCACACCGTCCGCAGAACTCTTGGGTCGCATTGCAACCATGCTTGAGGATGGCCGCCTCCGGACGGATGTCGCGACCGTCTATTCGCTCGCCGACGTGGCTCAGGCCTGGAGCGATATGGCCGGAGGTCCAGCATCGGCGGCGAGGACACGTCCGCGACACGGCAAGGTGGTCCTGCGCGTCGCATAAGATGGCGCGACTGTCGGTATTTCAGTGGGCCGAAAACTGCCCATCCGCTTTTGGGATTGAGGCTCCAACAGGCGGTCGTCGCTGACGAGTGAGTCAAAACCGAATAGTATCACTGCCAAGGAAAAAGTTGCCTTGGAAAGCGCTCGCCGAACATCGGCCGGCCGCACGCGGTGGTCGACTTCAACAGCATCGAAACTGATCATCAGTCTAGGGCGGTAGGTTAAACCAACCGGAAGTTGGTCCAATGATCGAGACGTAGCTAGCTTTACTTGATGATTTCTGTTTGACACTAACGCTTCATTTGGATTTCATGTCCAATTTCCAGATCCGCTCAGAACTGCGGGAGCTCGATGGAAGACCATTTGCAAGCCATCGTCACCCTCGTCTCGCTGGTCAATCCCATGGTCTGCGCGATGATGTTCGCTGGCCTGACTGCCGGGCGGACGGGGGCGCAGCGCGTTTCGGATGCGACAAGGGCGATCCTGACCATCGCCGTGGTGCTGATCATCGCCGCGCTTGCGGGCGCTCGGATACTCAACATCTTCGGCATACCACTGGATGTGTTTTCCGTGGCTGGCGGGATCGTCCTGTCCTTCATTGGTTTCACCATGCTGTCCGGATCCAGGTCGGACAACGCGCCCGATCCCGCAACTCAGAATCCCGATCCATCTGCTGCGGGCGCGACGCTGGCGCCGATGATCCTGTTTGCGGCCAGCCCCGGTACCATCACCGGGGTCATCACCATTGCGGCGGCGACGCGTTCGCGCACAGGCATCCCTCTTCCAGCGCTAACTGGCATATGCGTGGTCCTGATCATCACCTGGGCGCTGCTGATGCTGGTTGCACGCCGATCGAAAAAGCCGAAAAGGCCAGGCCTGGCTCATGATATGGCGACCCGATACATGGGCTTGATCGTGATAGCGATGGGGATCAAGTTTGCCCTGACTGGATACAAGGCATTCATGGCTGGTTGAGGTCAGCGATCGGTGGCCTGCCCCTATGAGGTGGTCCGGTTTCAGTCTTAATGCATGATGGGCTTATCGGCCAGCGGCAGAGCCGATGATGGTGCCGCTTTGCCGGGTTTCGACGGCCATATGAGGGCCTCCGGCGCCGG
>NZ_PXYL01000001.1 GCF_003012705.1 Pseudaminobacter soli (ex Li et al. 2025) | reverse complement strand
CACGCTCGCTCATCGCAATCAGTCCCATCCGCAAACCCCCACGCCATCAAACGCGGGGAGTGTGACACTCTTACTTTGCAGATTCAGGACATTCTAACTTTGCGGCTACATTTTAAAGTCGCATAAGATAGATTATGGAACTTATATGGATCGCTAGATGGCTGGCGTGAGGTTGATCCCGCTTTCTGGCCTGCGCCGTCGGGCGCAACTCGCTGCTGCGTAAGCTGTCACGCAGCGAGATCGACGGCCTTGGCGCGCGCAGCCGACAAAAGCGCCCGAGGCTCGGCTGCAAACACGGCGTCATGCGCTCCGGCAGCCGCCCAGACGGTATCAAACGAAAGCAAGGTCTCGTCCGCAAAAGCCGGGATCTCGATGAGATGACCGATTGGCGATACGCCGCCGATGGCAAAGCCGGTCTCGCCACGGATATGGCGCGGGTCCGCGCGTTTCAGCGATTCCGATACCAATTCGCCAGCCTTGGCGAGATCCAGTTGATTGGGGCCCGAGACGAGAAATAGATAGAGCTTTCCGCTGCTTTCGCCTTGAAAAATAAGGGATTTTACGATCTGCGCCACCGTGCAGCCACACTGTGCCGCCGCTTCCTCGGCGGTTCGTGTCGAAGCTCCCATACGGACGATCTCGATCTGCAGGCCTGCCGCGGCTGCGGCTTCAGTGACGCGATCGATACTGCCGCCCATGGTGAGTTCCTGATGCTTTCACATTGATCTAAAAGGTATTTCTATAACCATTCCGTCCCAGGCCGGCTCGACATGCTCCGGCGTCTCGGCCGTGACAGCCGCATAGTCCAACGGCACGTGCATATGAGTCAGAACCGCTCGCTTCGGCTCCAAACGCTCGATCCAATCCAAAGCTTCGGCCAGTGAAAGGTGGCTCGGATGCGGACGGTATTGCAATGCGTCGATCACAAGCAGGGCGAGGCCATTCATCAGCTCGGCCGTAGACGGCGGGAAATGACTGACGTCCGAGCAATAGGCCAGCGGGCCGATCCGAAAGCCGAGCGAAATGATATCGCCATGGATCTGCGGCAGCGGCAGAAAAGTGAGGGCACCCCCCTCTCCTTCGATCACCACCGGCTCGGAATGCTCGATTTCATGCGCGCGCACGATCGGCGGATACGAGCTCCCGAGCGGCGTCTTGAAGCAATAGCCGAAAGCCTCGTGCAGGCGGTCGAGTGTCGGTTTGTCGGCATGGATGTCGATGAGCTGTTTCTGCTCAAGCACAAAGCCACGCAGGTCATCGATGCCATGGATGTGGTCGGCGTGCGGATGCGTGTAGACAACTGCATCGATGCGCTGCACGCCCGCCATCAGCATTTGATCGCGAAAATCCGGCCCGGTGTCGATCACCACACGTGTCGTGCCGTTGGCCGAAACCCGTTCCACCATGGCAGCCGCCCGACGACGCCGGTTCCTCGGGTTCGTCGGGTCGCAATTGCCCCAGTCGCCGGTGATCCTTGGCACTCCCGGCGAGGAGCCGCAGCCAAGGATCGTGAGGCGCAGGAGATCGGTCATCTGTCAGGCGCCTTGCACTGTCGGCCGTGGCATCTTTTTGAACAGGCGGAAGAAATTGTCGGTCGTGAGCGTTCCGATCTCGTCGGCGCTTAGACCGAGCGTTTCGCCCAGAACCTTGGCTGTGTGCACGACCAAGGCAGGCTCGTTGCGCTTGCCGCGAAACGGAACCGGCGCGAGGTAGGGCGAGTCGGTTTCGACGAGCAGCTTGTCGTGCGGGACACGGGCTGCGATTTCGCGCAGTTCCTCGGATTTCTTGAACGTCAGGATACCCGAGAACGAGACATATCCACCGAGCTTGATACCGGTTTCCGCAAGGGCAGGCCCGGAGGAAAAGCAATGCAGGATGAAGGGGAAAGCCCCCTTCCCGCTCTCTTCCTCGAGGATTGCCGCCATGTCGTCGTCCGCGTCGCGCGAATGGATCACCAGCGGCAGGCCGGTCTCGCGCGCAGCCGCAATATGATGACGGAAGCTCTGTGCCTGGGCGTCGCGCGGCGCCTTGTCATAGAAGTAATCGAGACCGGCCTCGCCGATCGCCACCACCTTCGGGTGCGCCGCAAGTCTTATCAGCTCATCGGCCGTCACGTCGATTTCTTCGCCCGCATTGTGCGGATGCGTACCGACAGAGCAGTAAACCGCTTCGTAGGCCTCGGCGATCGCCAGGATTGAGGGGAACTTCTTCACCCGCGTCGAGATGGTGACCATACGCTCGACCCCGGCCGCCAAGGCGCGCGCGACGATGTCGTCACGCTCCTCGGCGAAATCCGGGAAATCGAGATGGCAATGACTGTCGACCAGCATGCCGGCTAACCTCAGGCCTCGGCCGCAGCCGCTTCGACGTAGCGCGGGAAGACCGGCTCGGGTGCCGGCAGAGCCGTACCGGAAACCAGTGCATGCTCCTCCGCGACGCGGTCGAAGCCGCGCTCGTCCGCAGGCACTGCCAAGAGGTCAAGCAGCTTTGCCGCCGACTGCGGAATGTAAGGCTGGCACATGAGCGCAACGCGGCGAACCGTTTCGGCCGTGGTGTGGAGAACGGTCTCCATGCGCGCCGGGTCGGTCTTCTTGAGCGCCCAGGGCTCCTGTCCCGCGAAATAGCGGTTAGCCTCGGCCACCACCGCAAAGATCGCCGCAAGAGCCTGATGGATCGCCTGGTCGGTCATTGCCTTGCGGGCGATGACGAGCGCTGCGGTTGCCTGGTCCAGAATGGCCTTGTCGGCATCCGTCAGCTCGCCGCGCGCCGGAACCACGCCGCCCACATTCTTTGCGATCATCGATAGCGAGCGCTGGGCAAGGTTGCCGAGGTCGTTGGCGAGATCCGCATTGGTGCGGTTGACGATCGCTTCGTGGCTGTAATTGCCGTCCTGGCCGAAGGGCACTTCTCGCAGAAGGAAATAACGAACCTGGTCGAGCCCGTAGTGCGAAACCAGCGCGAACGGATCGATGACGTTGCCAACCGACTTCGACATCTTCTCGCCGCGGTTGAACACGAAGCCATGGCTGAAAACGCGCTTCGGCAACTCGATGCCTGCCGACATGAGGAACGCCGGCCAGTAGACCGAGTGGAAGCGCGTGATGTCCTTGCCGATCACGTGAACGTCGGCAGGCCAGTAATGCCAGCGGTCGGAGCTCGTATCGGGATGGCCGACAGCCGTGATGTAATTGGTCAGCGCGTCGACCCAGACATACATCACATGCTTTTCATCGCCGGGAACCGGAATGCCCCAGTCGAAGGTCGTGCGCGAAATCGAAAGATCCTTCAGCCCCGATTTCACGAAGCTGACGATCTCGTTGCGGCGCTCGTTCGGGCCGATGAAGCCGGGATGCTTTTCATAGAGCTCGAGCAGACGGTCCTGATAGGCCGAGAGGCGGAAGAAATAGCTTTCCTCCTCGACCCAGTCGACGGGCGTGCCCTGCGGGCCATAGCGGATGCCGTCGGGGCGAACCTCGGTCTCCTCCTCGCCGTAATAGGCCTCGTCGCGCACGGAGTACCACCCGGCATAGCCGCCCTTGTAGATGTCGCCATTGGCGGCCATCGCCTTCCAGATCGCCTGGGAAGATTCGTAGTGGCGCTTTTCCGTGGTGCGGATGAAATCGTCGTTCGACGCATTCAGCGCCGCGGCCATGCGCTCGAACTCGGCCGTGTTGCGATCGGCGAGCTCGCGCGTCGTGATGCCTTCCTTGCGCGCGGTCTGCAGCATCTTGATGCCGTGCTCGTCCGTACCGGTCAGGAAGAACACGTCCTTGCCGTCGAGGCGCTGGAAGCGAGCCAAGGCGTCGGTGGCGATCAGCTCATAGGCATGGCCGATATGCGGCTTACCATTCGGATAGGCAATCGCGGTGGTGATGTAGAATTTTTCGCGTGACATGGGTGCGCCGTCAAATATGTCGAAATGGAAGGATGTCGCGTCAGATAACGCATCGGGACGACCTTTGCCATCCCGCGCCCAGCCGGAGCATCACATTCGCATTACGGCATAAAGGCGGTCGATCATCGTCAATACGTGCTGCTTGCGATCAAGATTGTAGGTTTCGGTCTCAGATATAGTCTTCATTGCTTCCTGCCAAGTGTCGGACAAGATTTTGGCCCGCGAAAGCTCAGCGGCAAGCGCGGCCGCACTCGCCCCATTGGACAGAAGATCGAGCACGTGGCGGTTGAATATGTCGAACTGTATCGCCTGGTCGCGCCCGCCGACCACCTCGGCAAGTTTGTAAGCCGCCGCCACATCAAGCCGTGGCGCGGCAAGGAGACCGTCGATCGCCTCGGCGATCTCGAGACCGCCATACTGCGTGAGGATAATGGCATTGCGGGCGCTGCCCCCTGCCCGCTCCGCGAGCGCAGCGCGCGCCTCGGCGCCTTCGGGAGCCGGCGAATCCGCATTGTCCAGCGCCTGCATCAGGCTGCGGGGATCGAGCGGCGACAGCCGGATGATCTGGCAACGCGAACGGATGGTCGGCAACAAGCTGCCCGGCGAATGGGTGATGAGGATGAAGATCGTCTTTGCGGGCGGCTCCTCGAGATTCTTGAGAAGCGCGTTGGCCGCATTGGTGTTCATGTCGTCGGCGGGGTCGACGATGACCACCCGATAGCCGCCGTCATGCGAGGTCATTGAGAGGAAACGGTTGACCTTGCGGATCTCATCGACCGTCAGCACCGTCTTGAAAGACTTGGTCTTGTCGTTCAGCGGCCGCGTCAGATGCAGGATCGCCGGATGCGCGCCCATGGCGATCTGCCGGAACAAGGGCGACGCCGGATCGGGTGTCGTGAACGTCGCAGGCGCGTTTTGATGCACCGGGTTCTTGAGCAGATGGTAGGCCAGGTGGAAGGCCAGCGTTGCCTTGCCAATCCCCTGCGGCCCGGCCACCAGCAAGGCATGCGGCAGCTTGCCAGCGCGATAGGCGGCCGCGATCACGCCGGCGGCCTCTTCATGGCCTACGAGGAACGGGTTTTCGGATGGTTCAGGCACACCGTCCAGCGTGTCATGCTGCTCGGGTGCGATGCGTTCGAACATCATGCCTCCTGCGCCTCGTTGCGAGAGGGCGCGAACTTTCGTTCGATCACAGAGAAGACTGCTCTCGTCACCGCATCTTCGACCGCATCGGGCTCCTGTGCTGCGTCGATGACTACGCAGCGCTCCGGATCGTTACGCGCAATTTCCAGGAATGCCGCGCGCCGCGCCTCGTGAATTGCCAGCGTTTCCCGCTCGAAGCGGTCTGCAACCTCGTTGCCCCTGCGAGCAGTCGCGCGCCGCAGGCCCACGGCGGGATCGATATCGAAGATCAAGGTCAGGTCGGGCATCATGCCGTTGACCGAAACGCGCTCAATCACCGCCATGAAGACCGGGTCGATGTTCCCGGCCCCGCCCTGGTAAACGCGCCAGGAATCGACGAAGCGATCGCACAGCACGATATCGCCGCGCTCGACCGCCGGGCGGATCACTTGCTCGACATGATCGGATCGGGCTGCCGCGAAAAGCAGTGCTTCCATTTTCGGTCCGAAGGGCTCCGCAGCGCCGGACAGAATGACGTGGCGAACGGCTTCCGCCCCTTGCGAGCCACCGGGCTCGCGCGTGACCGTCAACCCATAACCTTTTGCACGCAGTTTATCCGCCAATCGCTTGATCTGCGTTGACTTTCCGGCGCCCTCGCCGCCTTCGAAACTGATGAAAAGCCCGCGCGTCAATCCAGTCTTCCTCACTCCGGCCGGCAGTATTTCATCGCCGACAGGAGTGTCTTATGCCGATCGAGGGCAAAGGTCCACTTTCACGCGCTTAGCGCAGCCAACCGATCAGCAATTCGCCGGCCGCATCCATCGCGCGCTGCTGCAGCGTGCCAACGCCAATAGTCTCGGCAGCGTAAAGCGGCGTTTCCTGGCTCAACGTATCGCCGACCGAGATTCGCAGCGTGCCGATCTGGGTGCCCTCCTCCACCGGCGCCATGATCGGGCCGTCATACACGACGCGCGCCGTCAGGCGATCGCGATTGGTGATCGGCACGAGAACCGAGATCGGTCCCTTGGCCTTCAGGGGGACAGTGGACTTGGCCCCACCATAGACGCTGGCCGCCGTGACGACCTCGCCATCGCCGAAAAGTTCCGTTTTCTGGAACGAGCGCATGCCCCAATCGAGCAACTTGCGGGACTCCTCGGAGCGCTCGCGATCGCTGGCCATACCGCTCAGCGCCGCAAAAATCCGCCTTCCGTCACGGCTGATCGAACCGACGATGGCATAACCCGATTCCTTGGTGTAGCCGGTTTTCAGACCGTCTGCCCCGATATCCATGTTCAATAGCGGATTACGATTACGCTGGGTGATCTTGTTCCAGGTAAAATCCTTCTCGGCGAAATATTTGTAGTACTCCGGATATTCGCGCCAGATATGCATCGACAGATCCACGAGTTCCCGCGCGGTGACGACCTCGCCATCGGCAGGCAGACCGGTCGAGTTCTTGAATACAGATTTGGTCAGTCCGAGTTCCCTCGCCCGGTCGGTCATCAACTGGGCAAAGTTTTCTTCGGTGCCCGCCATCCCCTCCGCAACGATGATGCAGCCGTCATTGGCCGACTGGACGGCAATGGCCTGAACCAGATCCTCGATTCGAATGTTCGATTTCAACGCGGCGAACATGGTGGAGCCGCCTGAACCGGCGCCGCCGTTGCGCCAGGCATTCTCGCTGACCGCAAAAGTGTCGTCGAGCTTGTAACGGCCGGATTTGAGCGCGTTGAACAGAACCTCCATCGTCATAAGCTTGGCGAGCGAGGCTGGCGGAATGGGCTCATCCGCATTCTTCGAATAGAGGATCGTGCCGGTGTCGGCATCGATCATAAAGGCTTCCTTGGCCTTGGTTTCGAACAATTGCGCCCGCGCAGGCGCAGCAAGGGCCAGAGCAGTGGCGAGCGCCAAAAACGCGACGAAAGAGAACGGCCTAAGAGACTGCATGTGACCCAGTCCGGTTCGAAACGTTGCTAGATAGACAATAAGATAGGCTATCGGGCAACGGATCAAGTCATCCTGGGCAGTACCTTCTTCCGTCTTGCGACAGCATCCGGTCAGTTTCGAACCGTCATGGCGTCTGCAGCACCGCTGGCCCAGGCCTTTTCGAGCATGTCGTCGAGCGAGGCGTGACCATCGGCAAAGAGGTTCACCGCATAGACCTTGCTGCCGCGGACGGTCGACGTCTCGATTTTGACCTTTCCGACCGCCGAGAGCGATTTGGCGATGTGGCTTGCCTGCGCCTTGCTCTCATATGTTCCGACGGCGATGTAGGCTTCCGTCATCTCCGCGGGCGAGAAATTCGGGTTCAGCCGCTTCCAGGAATGGGCCACATCCGCCGCCGACATCCGACCGGAGTCGATAGCCGCGAAGGCTGCCGCTGCGCTGGTTACGCGCTCGTCAGCATAGGACATGCTGGCCATCTGAAAAGGCAGTCGGCCTTCCGTCGGGCGCTGCGGAACGATCGGACCGAACTCAGGCAGCACGATATTGCTGAAAGCGACCGTCTCGCCGAACGGGACATTTGGCGGAGCGTCGGTCATCGTCGGGGCGAAAGCCGGGGCGCGCGTTGCGGGCTTCGCGCTCGGAGTCGGGCCGTTCATGGCGACCATCACGCCGGTCGGCAGGCCGTCAGACGGATCGAAAACCTTGTTTCCCGGGCGATAGGAGGCCAGCAGGAACTGATCGTCATTGCCCTCAAGCGGAGCACGACCGACATATTCGACCTTCACATTGGCGGTGCCGCCATGCATGTAATCCAGCATTTCCGCGGCACGCCTGGACAGGTCGATGACGCGACCGTCGGAATATGGGCCACGATCATTGACCCGCACGATGACCGAGGTTCCGGTTTCCGTGTTGGTCACGCGGGCGTAACTCGGCAGCGGCATGGTCGGATGCGCCGCCGTCAGATGGGTCTGGTCGTAGATCTCGCCATTGGCGGTGAGGCGACCATGAAACGCATCGCCGTACCAGGAGGCCAGCCCAACCGCCTTATATTTCTTGTCTTCCTTTGGATAATACATTTTGCCGCGCACCATATAGGGCTGGCCAAGCTGGTCTCGTCCGCCGCCGCGCGGCAGGTTGGAAAGCTTGTTGGTGACGCGGGGGCTGGCCTTCACGCCATATTCCGACTCCGCGAAATATTCCTTGGGACGCTTTTTCCCGGAGACTTTCGGCGTGGGTGAGGCACAGGCGGCCAGGAATGCAGCTGACACCGCAAAAACGGCGACGGTGGAAGCGCGGCGAAGATGCCTGCGCGCCAAAATCAGCATTATTGGTTACCCCTGACGAGCCTTACGCAATACACAATAGGAATGCCGTCAAAAATATCGGTGCATTCCGCCCCAACCCGTCTTTTACGAGATAATTGTTTATCGGTCTGTTAACCGATTGTGTCCGCAAGCGGGCAAGAATGTGGCGACGGCACCGGCGTGGCCCTGTCCTCCCCCGGCCCTCGCTGTCGGGCGCATCGGAAACTCGTTGCAGTGTCGCCGAGCCCGCTGCTTGCGCTGGCGGGCTCGGCCTATCCGCACTTAGTTGGCGTTGGCGACCTTGTCCCAGCCTTCAGCAATGGCCTTCACCGCGCCGGAGAAGCTCTCGAGATTGGTCGGAAAGCGAACCTTCTCATAGGCGCTTGCCGACAGCATCTTGGCCTTCACCGCATCAGGCAGGGTGACGTCGCGGGTCGGATGGGCATAGCCCTCGGCAAGCAGCGTCTGGCCTTCGTCGGAGAACAGGAAATCGATCGCGACGCGAGCGGCATTCGGATGCGGAGCAACCGAGCTGATGTACTGGGCAAACAGCATACCAACGGTGCCGTCGGTCGGAATGATGACTTCCAGCGGCAGGCCGGTCGCGTCACGCTTGGCAAAGCCGTCGAAGTCGTAGACCAGCGAGATCGGGCATTCGCCCTTCTGTACGGAAGCAACGTTCAGCACTACGCCGTTGCGCAGGTTGCCGCTGTCGCGCAGCTGCTTGAACCAATCGAGGCCGGGCTGCACATTGCCCTCGCCGCCCCCATTCGCGTAGGCGGCAGCGAGCACCGAGGCGGTGGCGTAGGTGGAGATGCGCGGGTCGCGGCTGCAGACCATGTCCTTGTAATCGGGCTTCAGCAGGTCGTTCCACGCCTGGGGAAGATCCTTCACCTTGTCCTTGTTGACCAGGAAGGCGATGGCGCCCCAGTAGGACGAGGCCCAGCGGCCCTCGGGGTCTTTGTACTGCTCCTTGATGCTGTCCCAGGAGGCATTCTTGTAGCTGGCGGCAAGGCCATTCTCGAGCAGGCGGCCCGTGAAGTCGTAGCCGATGTCGGCGATATCCATCACTGGAGCATCCTTTTCGGCCAGAAGGTGCGTGATCTGCTCGGCCGAGGTCATGTCGGTGTCGACGTGCTTGAGGCCGTTTTTCGTCTCGATGGCCTCGAAGATCGTGCCGAGATTCACCCAGTCGTCCGACATGCCATAGCTGACATATTGTCCCTCGGCTTTCGCGGCGGCCAGCGTGTCCTCGGCCTTCGCCGGAAGGACCTGGAAAGCGACGGCGCCGGCCAGCAGCGCGGCAGTGAGTTTGACGTTCATCGTGTTTCTCCAAATGCGGGCCCATTCCGATGCACTCCGCTCCCGCCCGCGGAGGCATGTCCGTGATCGCGCTCAGCCGTGGCTGCCGCCCTTTTGCGGCTTGCGCGGCTTTGTCGCCGTCCAGAGAATGGCCAGCGAGATGACCCACGCGATGATGAAACTCATCAGCGCGAGCGCGCTGGCCTGGCGCGCATCCGAGCGCGTGAACTCGACGAGGTAGATCGGAAACGTCTTGAGCCGGGTGCCGATCAGCAGGTTGGCCAGCACGAACTCGGCGAACACCGCGGAAAAGACCAGCAGGCTGCCGTTGACGATGCCGACAGCGATGTTGGGCACTATGACCCATCCGAAGATCTGGAGCGGCCCGGCGCCAAGGCTTTGCGCTGCCTCGATTAATAGGCGCGTGTCGACGCTCTCCAGCGTCGTCATCACCGCCCGGTACATGAACGGCAATGCGACGATGACATAGGCCGCAATGAGGATATTAGGCGTATTGACCAGCGGCAGGGGCAGTTTCGAATAGAGGCGGATAAGGCCGAGCGCCAGAACGACCCCAGGCAGCGAAAACGGCACGATCGAAAAGAGTTCGAGCCAGGGCTTTGCGCGGGGAAGCCTGGTGTGGGCGAGATAGGCCGCAGGCACCACTATCGCCAGCGATACCAGCACGGAGATCGCAGCCACCCAGAACGAATTCAGCAGCGTATCGGTGAACGCCGAGCGCGATGTCACCCTGGCCCACCAGGCCAGCGTAAAACCTTCGGGCCAGAGCGTGCGGTCCCAGCGCGTGGCAAGGGAAAACAGCGCCGTCGCCACGACCGGTACGGTCATGAACGCCACGAAACCGCCGATGACCGGGGCTCGCCATGTCGGAAGGCCGGCGCTCATTTCGTGCGCCTCATGCGGCGGGCAAAATGCTGGTAGGCGGCCAGGCAGCCGCCCATGACGAAAAGGGAAAGCACCGCCAGCGCATCGGCTAAAGCAGGATCGAGAATCACCTCGCCGCGCACCAGCGCTGCGATCTGTACGGGCACCAGATTGACGTTGGACCCGGTCAGCGTCCACGCGGTGGCATAGGCACCGAAGGCATTGGCGAACAGCAGGAAGAAGCTCGCCAGCATCGCCGGCGCAAGGATCGGCAAGCCCACGCGCATCCAATACTGGACCGTCGTGGCGCCGAGGATGGCCGCGGCCTCCCGCCACTCCGGCCGCAGCGCCAGCAATGCGGGCATGACCAGCAGGATAGCCAGCGGCATCTGGAAATAGAGATAGGCGATGCCGAGCCCCGTGATCGAATAGATCCGGAAGTCGGGATAGAGGTGAATTCCCAGATAGCTCAGCAGCAGCGTGACGAAACCCGTCGAGCCGAGCGTGATGACGAAGGCGAAGGCAAGCGGCGCCCCGCCGAAATTTGCCGTGACATTGGCAAGCGCAGTCAACGCATGCCTGGCAGTCGTGCTTGAGGACGTGGCAATCGCATAGGCGACGATGGTGCCGAATACGGTTCCGCCAATCGCCGTCGCCAGGGCCAACTGTAGGCTGTTAGAGAAGGCCGTCAGCATCGCCGGCGTCATCGCACGACCAAAATTGCCGAGGGTAAGGCCATGCTCGCCCGTCACGCTGGAGCGCAACAGGGTAAGCACCGGCAGGATCTCGAAGGCCGCGACAAAGATCAGGAACGGCGCGAGACCGATCCAGGCGAGCCGGGAATGAGTTGCGCTAGCGGCCATCACGCGACTGCCAGTCGGTCGCGGCTTCGCGCTCGGCTGACGAAGACACTCCGCCCGGCCAAAAAACTTTCAAGTGCATGGTCCCCTCAGATGCCCGATCCTGGCTCCGGCAGGTCGCCAAAAAACTACGCTTCGGAGCTATTGTTTAATATTACAAAACAGCGTTTAATATTGCTGCGTGACCGCGTGATGACACCTGCCAGGAATTGTTGGAAATGATCGAAGATCGCTATCGCGTTCAAAGCGTCGGCCGCGCGCTGGACATTCTCGAGAAAATCGCGGTGGCCGGAAAAGGCGGCGCACGCCTGACCGACCTTGCGCAGGAAGTCGGGATCACGAAGGCGGCGGCCTATGGCACGCTTCTCACGCTCAAGGCGCGCGGTATCGTCACGGACGTCGGCGAGGGTCTCGGCAAGCGCTATCGGCTGGGGCTGGCCCTTGTGCGGCTGGGCGATCTGGCTTTGTCGGGCACCGGCATTGCCGATGTCGCGATGCCCGTTCTGCGCCAGCTCACGCAGACGACCGGCATCACTTCGCGCGTTGCCATCTGGGACGAAGATGCGGCCGTGGTTGTCGGCCGCGCCGATGCGCCCGACGCAATCCGCCTGGATTCGGCGCTTGGTCGACGGGAGCGCCCGCATTGTTCGGCAGTCGGAAAGATCTTTTTGGCCGCCATGCCTCGCAGCGAGGCGCTTGAACTGCTCGAACGCATCGGCACGCCGACTCGCACCCCCAAAACACTAAGCACGCTTCCGGCCCTGGATGCCGCCCTCGATACCGTCGTCGCCAAGCATTATGCGATCGACGACGAGGAGGACCACGAAGGCGTGATCTGCATTGCCGCGGGCGTCTTTGGCCACAATGGCGCGACGGTCGGTGCCATCAGCGTCACCACGCTCAAGCAGTTGCTGCCCAATGCGGCCGTGCCGGCCTTGGCGCAAACGCTGATAGATCATGCCAACCGGATTTCGCTGGCGCTCGGCGGCCTGCCTGCGCAGACAGGCTGGAGGGCACGGGCATGACCCCTCGCCTCGTTGCCGATACGGGCACGACGAATGACGATCCGCTAGCCCGACGCTTTGCTTTCGCGCTGTCCATGGCGCGCGAGGCCGGACGGCTTGCCATGCGCTATTTTCGCAGCCGCGATCTCAGCATTTCGCAAAAGGGTTTGCGCGATCTCGTCACCGCCGCCGACCATGCCGTCGACGCCCTGATCCGCACGAAGATCGCGGAGAATTTTCCCGAAGACGGCATCCTGACCGAGGAAACGGCTGGCGCCATTTCCGGCACGACATGGGTGATCGACCCGATCGACGGCACCGGCAATTTCGCCCGCGGCATCGCCTGCTTCGCGATTTCCATCGCTGTTTGCGTCGATGGCGTGACGCAGATCGGCGTCGTGTTCGATCCTGCCGCGGACGAGATGTTTGCCGCGCGGCGCGGGCGCGGCGCTTTCTGCAACGGCACTCCACTCGGGGTGAGCAAGACCACTCAGCTTGCGGAGGCAACGGTCGACGCCGGCTACTCTCGCAAGGCGCCGCTGCCGGATTATGTCGCATTGCTCGCGCGCCTGCTCGATGCCGGCTGCGATTTTGTCCAGTTCGGGTCGGCGGCGCGCGGCCTTGCCCACGTCGCAGCCGGACGCGTCGATGGTTTCATCGAGGCGCATCTTTTCGCCTGGGACGTGCTTGCCGGGCTATTGCTTGTTCAAGAAGCCAGCGGCTTCAGCACAGACTTCCTGCTGACCGGCAACTGGGAATCGGGCCAACCCGTGCTTGCCTGCACGCCCGGACTATCGGCAGCTTTGACAGAGATTGCCTAGAACGGCTTTCCGCACGCTGACGGGTAAGATCCACCCGGGGGTATGCCGCAACGCAGCCGTGTATGGTCGACCATCGACGCCTGCCGATGGCCTGAACCGACCACTTACTCAAAAAGCTATCCTCGCTTCGCCAGCAGCGCCCTCGCCTCCTTCACGCCCAAGGCGGCCGGCCGCTCGCAGGTCGTCTGCATCGCGACAAATTTGCCGGTCTCGCCTGATTTCAGGATTCCGGTCATCACCTCCACCGCATGCAGCGCCATCTCCATCGAGCAACGATGCGGTCGGTCTTCGAGGATGGCGAGCGCCATGTCGGCGAGCCCCGCGGTGCGGTAATTGGCCATCATGCCGTGCGAGTGCTTCTCGTTCTCGATGCCGAACGGATGCTCCCACTTGGGCAGCTTCTTCACCGCCTTGCCGCCGTTGGTGTAGCTGAGCTCACCGCCGAAGAAATTCGGGTCCGGCACGAACAAAGTGCCCGCTTCGCCATAGAGCTCCATTGGCTGATGGGCATGCACCCAAACATCCCAGCTCGTGTTCAGCGTCACCACCGCTCCGCTTGTGAACTCCAGGATCGCGTGGATGGTGGTGGGCGTGTTTACCGGGATTTTTTCGCCCGCCCGAGGTTTCGACAGGATAGTCCGCTCCGTGGCAGGCATTGTGGCGACAGCCGCCACCTGCCTGACCGGCCCGACGAGCTGGATGAGATTGGTGACGTAGTACGGCCCGATGTCGAGCACCGGCCCGGCGCCCGGCTGGAAGAAGAAGTCGGGATTGGGGTGCCAGTGCTCCATTCCGTGGCTCATCACGAAGCAGGTGCCGCTCGTGACCCTGCCCACCTTGCCGTCGTCGATCAGGTGTCGCGCAAGCTGGTGCGCTCCGCCGAGGAAGGTGTCAGGTGCCGACCCGATGCGCAGCCCCTTCTTCTCGGCCCGCTTTTTCAGGTCGAGCCCCTCCTTGACCGAAAGCACGAACGGCTTTTCCGAATAGACATGCTTGCCAGCGTCAAGAATGGCCTTGGACACTTCGTAGTGTACCGCCGGTACGGTGAGGTTCACGGCGATGTCGATGTCGTCGGCCTTGAGCAGGTCCTCTACCGTCTCGGCGCGCAGCGAAAATTCCTTCGCCCGTGCCTTGGCCGCCTTGATGTTGATGTCGGCGCAGGCGCGCATCTCAATACCGCGAAACAGCGGCGCCAGCCTGAAATAGGCCGCCGAGATGTTGCCGCAGCCGATGACGCCGACCCCAAGTTTTCTTGCCATATTCCTTCCCCTCAATGAGCCTTGACCGCAGCGATCGAGCGGCGCGCGAAGCGCTCGACATCGTTTGGATTGTCCTGTTCCATGATGAAGTGCTTTGCCGACGTCTTTTCCCGCAACGTCTTGATCAGCCCCGCCCAGTCGATGGTGCCATGGCCGACGTCGGACCAGCCGTCCTCGTCAAGCCCCTCGCCCTGCATAGCGATATCCTTGACGTGCACGGCCACGATGCGATTCCCATGCCGGCCGATCCAGAGCAGCGGATCGGCGCCGCCGCGCACTATCCAGGCCACGTCGATCTCCCAGCCGATATCAGGTGCGGTGGAAAGGATGTGCTCCTGCGGCACAGAGCCGTCGGCAAGCGGCGCGAACTCGAAATCATGGTTGTGCCAGGCAAAGCCGTACCCCGCCGCCTTCGCCCGCTCGCCCACCTTGGCCAGGCGCTCACCGAAACCTCGCCAGCCGGCGACGTCCGTCGGTCGCGCGTCAGCCCCGAGATAGGGACAGACCAGTTGGTTGACGCCAAGCGCTTCTGCCGTGCGCCGCACACCCTCGAAATCGGTCTCCAGCGCATCGATGGAAAAATGCGCCGTCGGCATCGAAAGCCCGTTCTTGTCGAGTTCGGCGCGAAAAGCCTTCGGATCGTCATAGACCGCGCCAAAACCCTCGACCTCCTTGTAGCCGGTCGTCGAGAGCATTTTCAGCACCTTGTCCCAGGGAAGGAAGTTGCGAGCGCTGTAAAGTTGGAATGACCAGTTCATCCTGTCCGTCCATTTGCTTGGGGGGGAAATCTTCAAAGGCGGTCTCCGGCGGCATCGAACAGCGAGGCGCGCATCGGATCGAAGCCGATGGTGACCTGGTCGCCGGCTTGCGGTGCGCGCTCCGAAGACATCCGCACGGAGAATTTCTGGCCGGCGAGCTTCAGCCACACCAGCGTGTCTGAGCCCATCGGCTCGACAACTTCAACGACCGCCTGCGCCGAGAAAGGCCAACCGTCGCCGCTGTTCAAGCTCACATGTTCGGGCCGGATGCCGAGCGCGGCCGCTCCTGGCGCAGGAGGGGCGCCATCCGCGAAGGCATAGGTGGAGAGCGGCACCGAGAGACCGTCTGCGGCGAAGCGCAAATACGGCCCGTCCTTCTCGACCTGCCCTTCCAGGAAATTCATGGCGGGCGAGCCGAGAAAGCCGGCGACGAAGCGATTGACCGGCCTGTTGTAGATGGCCTGTGGCGCGTCGAACTGCTGGATGACCCCGCCCCTCATCACGGCGATGCGGTCGGCGAGCGTCATCGCCTCGATCTGGTCGTGGGTGACGTAGATCATCGTGTTCTGCAGCCGCCGGTGCAAAAGCTTGATCTCGACTCGCAGTTCCGATCTCAACTTGGCGTCGAGGTTCGACAGCGGCTCGTCGAACAGAAAAACGTCGACATCACGCACCAGTGCCCGGCCGATCGCCACGCGCTGGCGCTGGCCGCCCGAGAGTGCTGCGGGTTTGCGCTGAAGCAGCTGCTCGATCTGCAGGATTTCCGCCGCGCGCGCTATGCGCTGCGCTATCTCATCCTTCGGCAGGCGAGCGACGCGCAGCCCGAAGGAAAGGTTTTTTTCCACGCTCATCTGCGGATAGAGCGCATAGGACTGGAACACCATGCCGATGCCGCGGTCCTTGGGCTCCTCCCAGGTCACGTTCCGGCCCTTGATGAATATCCGCCCGTCCGTGATGTCCAGCAGCCCGGCGATGCAGTTGAGCAAGGTGGACTTGCCGCAGCCCGATGGCCCGAGCAGCACCACGAACTCCCCTTCGGCGATGTCGAGATTGAGCGCTTGCAGCACCTGCACGGCGCCGAAGTTGAGCGAGAGATCCCGCACGGAGACGCTTGCGTTGATGGCTCGTTCGACCCTCATGCGCTCATCCTTTCACCGCGCCCGCGGCGATGCCGCGCACGAACAGTTTTCCGGAAACGAAGTAAACGATCAGCGGCACCAGCCCGGTGATGAGAGTGGCTGCCATGTTGACATTGTATTCTTTCACCCCCTGCACCGAGTTGACGATGTTGTTGAGCTGCACCGTCATCGGGTAAGTTTCGGGGCGCGTATAGACGACGCCAAACAGAAAATCGTTCCAGATGCCGGTGATCTGGATGATGACCGCCACCACGAAGATCGGCAGCGACATCGGTAGCATGATGCGCAGGTAGATGCCCCAGAAGCCCGCGCCATCCACGCGCGCGGCCTTGAACAGCTCCTCCGGCATTGAGGTGAAATAGTTGCGGAACAGCAGGGTCAGGATCGGCATGCCGAAGATGGAGTGCACAATCACCAACCCGCTGAGGCTGCCGTAGAGACCGATCTCGCGCAGGATGATGACGATCGGATAGAGCATCACCTGATAGGGGATGAAGGCGCCGACGATCAGGATGGTGAAGAAGAACTCGGAGCCCTTGAAGCGCCAGTTGGCGAGCGCATAGCCGTTCACCGAGGCAATGGCGATTGACAGGACCACCGACGGCACGGTGATGCGTACCGAGTTCCAGAAACCACGCGAAAGCCCATCGCAGTTGAGCCCGGTGCAGGCACTGGACCACGCCTTAATCCAGGGCTCGAAGGTGATCTCGAGCGGCGGCGAAAAGATGTTGCCGAGCCGGATCTCCGGCATCCCTTTGAGCGAGGTCACGATCATCACGTAGAGCGGCAGCAGGTAGTAGATCGCCGCCACCAGCAGCGTGCCATAGACGATTATGTTGCGGCGCGAGAGCGTGCGCTTGGGTTTCGGCCCGCGCGGCCCGGTATCGCCGTCAGCATCGGCAGCAATGGTGGGGGACTTGGTGGCAATGTTCATGCCCTGCGCCTCCGCCCGAACTCGAGATAAGCCCACGGCACGATCACGATGACGACCGAGAGCAGCATCATGGTGGACGCCGCAAAGCCCTGGCCGAGGTTCTGCGCAAAAAACATGTAGTCGTAGACATATTTGGCCGGCACTTCCGAGGCGATGCCAGGCCCTCCGCTGGTCTGGGCGACCACCAAATCATAGACCTTGACGATGCCAGACGCGATGATGACGAGCGTGGTGACGAAGACCGGCCGCATCATCGGGATGACGATGAACAGATACGTTCTCCACATCGGGATGCCGTCGACGCGCGCGGCCTTCCAGATATCTTCGTCGATGCCGCGCAAGCCCGCGAGCATCAGGCACATGACCAGCCCCGTGCCCTGCCAGAGCGCGGCGATCAGGATGCCGTAGATGACGATCTCGGAATTGTAGAGCGGATCGAAGCTGAAGCTCGTCCACCCGAGGCCGCGCACGACGCTCTGGATGCCGTGTTCCGGGTTGAGCAGCCATTGCCATACCAATCCGGTCACAATGAAAGAGAGCGCGAAGGGATAAAGGAAGATGGTGCGGAAGGTGTTTTCGAAGCGGATTTTCTGGTCGAGCAGCGCCGCCAGCACGAAACCGACCACGAGCGAGAATATCAGTGACAGCACGCCGTAGATCAGCAGGTTCTCGATCGAGACCAGCCAGCGCGGCGCCGCCCATAGCCGGGTGTACTGGTCGAGACCGACGAAGTTCAGCCGGGGAAGGAGTTTGGAGTTGGTGAAGGAGTAGAGCACCGTCCATGCTGTGCCGCCAGCGAAGACCACCACGGCCGTCAGGATCATCGGGATCGAGGCGATCTTGGCGTTGAGATTACGCAGGAGCCTGCTGGGAGGCCGTGTCTGGCTTTCGCTCATCGGGCTTCTCTCATCGATATGCTGACGCGCATTCACGCGGCGGACGACCACACCGTAGCCTCCCCCTTTGATGGGAGGATCGGCGAGAACCTCGCGCGAAACGAGATGATCAAGACGGGGTGGAGGACGCGGTGCCGCTCTCCCTCCACCCCGCTCGCCTCGTTCGCGACCCTTCCGGAAACGGGAGGGCAGACTGCCTCAGTCAGCGGAAGCGATGATGTCGGCGAAGCGCTTTTGCGCGTCTTCGATGCTCATGTCCTGCTTGGCGAAGAACTCGGAGAAGAGATCCTCCTTCTGCTTCTGACTGTCCTGGGAAAGCAGCTGGTCCGTCCACGGAATGACGTCGCCCTTGGCCAGGATGTCGAGGCCCTTCTTCATGCAGTCGTTGGCCGCGTTGAGATCGACGTCACCGCGCACCGGCAGCGAGCCCTTCTTGAGATTGAAGGCGACTTGCGTCTGCGGGTTGAGCAGCGTTTCCGCCAGTACTTCCTGCGCCTTGGCCTTTTCCGGATCCTTCAGCAGCGGGAAGTAGAAGGCGTCGCCGCCCGTGGCGATGACGGGATTGACGCCGAGGCCGGGCAGACAGGTGTAGTCCTTGCCGGCCACCTGGCCCGCCACCTGGAACTCGCCCTGCGCCCAGTCACCCATAATCTGGCCGCCGGCCTTACCGGTAATGACCATATTGGTGGCCTGGTTCCAGTCCTGCACGTTGGTGTTCTTGGCCATCTTGCGGGCATCGTCAGCCGCCTTGAACACCTTGGCGATTTCGGGACCTGCGGCGAAGTCCTTATCCTTGTCCTTATAGACTTTCAGGAAGGCGTCGGTGCCGCCTACAGCCGCCATCAGCACGTCGAAGGCGCCGGCCGCCTGCCACGGCTGGCCGCCGACCGCGAGCGGCACGATACCCGCCTTCTCCAGTGCGGGAGCTGCCGCAACATACTCATCCCACGTCTTTGGCACAGGCACGCCGGCCTTGGCGAAGGCGTCGTTGGACAGCCAGAGCCACTGCCAGGAATGAATATTGACCGGCACGCAATAGATCTTGCCGTCAACCGTGCAGCTGTCGAGCAGGCTCTTCGGCCGCACGATCTCGGTCCACTTCTCCTTCGTGGCGATATCGGTGAGATCGCGCATCAGGCCGGCCTGGATCAACTCTTCCGCCTGGCGGCCGTGATTAAACTGGGTGGCGCCCATCGGGTCGCCGCCGGTGATGCGGCTGATCATGATTGGCCGTGCCGTGCCGCCCGAACCGGCGATGGCGCCGTCGACCCAGCGATTGCCCGTGGCGTCGAAGGCCTTGGCGAACTCCCCTACCGCCGCCGCCTCGCCGCCCGACGTCCACCAATGCGTGACTTCCAGATCCGTCGCTGCCGCCACGCCAGTGAAAGCGCAGGCTGCGGCGGCCGCCGCCAAAACGGCGGTGACGCTTCTGTATAGCATTTCGGTTCCTCCCAGAATCTGAAACGTTACAGATTTTCGATACGGTAATTGCCGCACCCGCGCAAGCCCGAAGGCGGCATTTTGTCGCGTGCCGAATAAAATCGGCCCGCGAGCCATTTTGCTCCGCAACGTGCCTTCGCGAACGCACAAGAACCTGATGCACTGCAATATTCAACACAACAGCCCACGGATTACGTCATGGCAGTCCCTCACCCGCCAATCGCAGAACCACAGATCTTCTCGCAATCTATAACGTTTCAGAATAAAACGATCCCGAAATGCGGCGATGCAGGGCTAGTCGGCAATTGCGGGCGCGTTTCGGGGCTGCTATGCGCCTGCCGGGCGGATGGGGAATGGACAAAGACGAAAGATCCGAAGGATTTGAGCAAGCGGAGGCAGGCAGGCCAACGCTGAAGACGCTTGCGTTCATGACGGGGCTCGGCGTCACCACTGTCTCTCGTGCGCTCAAGGATGCACCCGAGATCGGCGCCGAGACGCGTCGTCGCGTGCAACTGGTCGCCAAGCAGATCGGGTATCGGCCCAACCGCGCCGGCGTGCGCCTGCGCACCGGCAAGACCAACGTCATCTCACTGGTGCTCGACACCGAGGAGCAGGTTGGCGGTTTCGTGTCCGACATGATCTACGGCATTTCGGAGGCGCTCGCACCCACGCCCTATCACCTCATCGTCACGCCCTACTCGCGCAACAACGATCCACTCGAGCCGGTGCGCTACATAGTGGAGACGGCCTCCGCCGACGGCATCATCATTTCGCGCACCGAGCCCGACGACAAGCGCGTGCGCTACATGACCGAGCGCGGCTTCCCGTTCGCGACCCATGGCCGAACCGAAATGGGGATCGAGCACCCCTATCACGACTTCGATAATTACGCCTTCGCCGCCGAAGCGGTGAGGAAGCTGGCTGCGCTGGGCCGGCGCCGCCTGGCGCTGCTCGCTCCGCCCGCCAATCTCAGCTACTACCACCATATGCGCAACGGCTTCGCCGACGCTCTGGTCGACTGTGGCCTGAGCGAGGTGCCTTTCCCGGCCGCCACCGTCGACCATTCGATCGAGCACATCCGCGCGCGCACCACAGAGCTGATGCGACGCCCCCTCAGGCCGGATGGCATCGTCTCCGGCGCCAGCGCCGCTGCCTTTGCATTGGTGGCTGGCGTCGAGGATGCCGGCCTCAGCATCGGCACCGACCTCGACATCGTCTCAAAACAGTCGTCACGGCTGCTGCATCTCTTGCGGCCGCAACTCTATGTGGTGAACGAGGATGTGCGTCTGGCGGGCGCGGAGCTTGCCCGCGCCGTTATGGGCGGTATCGCCGGAGCGCCTGTGGCGTCGCTGCAGAGCCTCAAGCGGCCAACGACCGTGGAAGCGTACAAAACCCAGCCAAAGTAGAATATCGATCCCGCGGACCTCCCTGCGGCAATCCCCGAACGGCTTATCTCCGGCGGCATGCCGAGATATGTCAGCCGTTCTTCAAAAACCGCTCGAACGCCTCCAGCGTCTTTTCGCTGACGTGATGCTCAATACCCTCGGCATCGTTTCTTGCGGTGTCGGGGTCTACGCCAAGGCGACAAAGAAGAGCCTCGACGATCTCGTGCCTGCGCCGCGCAGCGGCCGCCAGCCGCTGGCCTTCCTCGGTCAGGAACACGCCCCGATAAGGGCGCTGCGTGACCAGGTTCTCCTCGGCGAGGCGCTTGAGCATCTTGGCGACTGTCGGCTGGGTGACACCGAGACGCTGCGCGATATCCGTCTGGCGCGCCTCACCCGAATGCTCGATCAGATCAGCGATCAGCTCGACATAATCTTCCATCAGCTCGGTCCGCCGCGCATCGCGACTTTTCTGGAAAGCCTCGGCTTGGGTCTCGACTTCGGTCGGGGACGAACGGCTAGCTTGGGAAGTTCGAGATTTCATTGAGGCGGGGCACCTTCGCGTAGCCGAGAGTCAGTCTAAAGTTAAACCTCGACCATAACTAATTCAGCCCCGCTATGAAACCCCGCCTCCCGTTTCAAGCCAGCCGCTAGCCAAGCCCGGGGATCGGAATGCCGAACGTGTCGAGAAGCAGAAAGACGTTCAGGAACAGGATGATGATCGTTCCGATGATCGCCACGATGTCGGTAAGCCGGCCGTTGGCGAAGTTGCCCATGATGGCCCGGTTGCGCGTGAACATCACGAGCGTGATCATCGGAATTGGCAGCGCGAAAGATAGAACGACCTGGCTGTAGACCAGTGCATCCGTGGTGTTCACCCCCATCAGCACCACAGCGAATGCCGGCAGCATCGTCACCATGCGGCGCACCCAGATCGGGATGTGGAAACCGACGAAGCCCTGCATGATCATCTGTCCGGCCATGGTGCCGACTGCGGACGATGAAATGCCCGAGGCCATCAGCGAGATGAGGAAGAAGCTGGCTGCCGCCCCGCCAAGCAGCGGCGTGAGCGAATGATAGGCAGTCTCGATCTCGGCAACGTCGGGATGACCGGCATGGAAGGCGGCAGCAGCCATGATGACCATGGCCATGTTGACCGCACCGGCAACCGTAAGCGCGATGATGCATTCCCAGTTCGAGAAGCGCACCAATGTACGCCGCTCGCTGTCGTCGCGCGCGCGGACTCTGTTCTGCATCAGGCCGGAATGGAGATAGAGGGCGTGCGGCATAACTGTCGCGCCGATGATGCCGACCGAAATCGTCAGTGCTGCTGCATCCGGCATTTTCGGCAGGACCATGCCGACGGCAGCCTCCCCCCAAGCAACAGGCGCGATGACCATCTCGGCCACGTAGCAAAGGCCGATGGTTGCGACGAGCGCGCCGATGATGAGCTCTATCGGCCGGAAACCGCGCCCCTCGAACAGCAACACGCCGTAGGTCACGATCGCAGTGACTGCCATGCCGGCAATCAGAGGCATCTGAAAGAGCAGCGCCAGGCCGATCGCACCGCCGAGGAATTCCGCCAGGTCGGTGGCCATCGCCGCCACCTCGCTGACCGCCCACATCGCATAGCGAACCGGCGTCGAGAATTCGTCGCGGCACATCTCGGCGAGGTTGCGGCCGGTGACGATGCCGAGCTTGGCCGAAAGCGCCTGGAACAACATGGCGATCAGGTTCGCCATCAGCACGACCCACAGCAGCGAATAGCCGTAGCCCGAGCCCGCCTGGATGTTCGTCGCGAAGTTGCCGGGATCCATATAGGCGATCGAAGCGATCACCGCCGGCCCCGCGAAAAGCAGCATCGAGCGCACGCCTCGGCGCCGACCGCCCAACACCTCGCGTATGTGCGCATCCGTACGTTCAGACAGCGTCTGTACCGACACAGTGTCCATTATTGCATTCCTCAGCCTGTTTCAGGGAAACGTAGCCAATGCTATATTGATGTCAATATACCATGATAGAGAGCATGAGCTAACATGCGGCAACGACAAATCGAGAGCCGACATGCCCCGGGACGAGTGCCCCGGCTCAGCCGGGATGAGAGCAGGCTGGGTTCATTAAGTTGCGGACAACGCCGGTCCCGGCTAGCGGTGCCGCCCCAAGACCAGTGGTAGTCACGCTCACGCGCACCGAGAGGGAGTCGCTAGATTTGTGTCCGACGCTATAGGCTTTTACGAAAAGCCAAAATATCACAATAAATCAAAGTGATATGGCGGAGGGAGTGGGATTCGAACCCACGGAGACATCACTGCCTCGCCGGTTTTCAAGACCGGTGCCTTAAACCGCTCGGCCATCCCTCCCGGCATTGATTTCGTTAGCTTTTATGGATTTCCTGCAGCTTTAGGCAAGGTCGCTGCTACCATTTTGCTACCGAATGCTATGCAGTGTCGCCTTTACCGCGCCCCGGATCGCTGCGTCAACCTGTTCTGTAGCGTCTGCTTGGGATGAGATTTCCGCGATTAGCCGCACGCTCGGCCGCTTCATGACAAACTGGACCGATCCCGCCACTCCGGTTCGGACTCAGGATGCCACTAGCCCCCAGACAAATATGGCGGCGCCGATAATGCCAAGCGCCATCGAACCGAGCCAGGCCAGGCGCTTTCGCGTCAATGCAGCCACCGCGCCCAGGGCAATCGCGACTTGCAGAAGCGCAACCGCATTGGCGAAGAAGTGATGCCGATGGATCAGTTTGTCGGCCTCCACGCCCTTCTCGTCTCGTTGGCTCTCAAGTTCCTGCGCCTTCTTCTGCGCTTGCTGCTGCTCGTCATTGTGGCGAGCAAGGTTCTTCTCGATGTCTGGCGGAATTGGTTTATCCAGGCTCGCAAGCAGGCTTTTCTGGGATTCAAGGACGACAGCCTTGATGCCCTTGGCCTGATAGTAGGCCCATTGGTCCGACGCTTGCGTTTGCAACTGCGCCGCTTCGGTCTTGAGCGCGAGCGCCTCGTTGACCGAACTGCCCGCAAGCAGCGCGGCCACAGCGGCCAATGCTGCAAGTAGCGCGGTGGTCAGCGCTATCGTGCGAAGCAACGGGCTGCCCTCTTTCTCCACTTCCTCGTGGATAGCCTCGTGCAGCTTGTCGGTGTCGACTTCGATCTCTTCTGGCATGGCGCGCTCACGGGTTGCGTATCAGCGTAGCCTGGAATTGCACATGGTTGTAGCCGCTCTCTCTCCGCAGGCCAGGGTTGCCCGGCGTTCACGGTGGCGGGAGAACTCGCCCGTCGTTGTCAACCAAGCCTTGGCGCATATAGTGTTGCGCAAGGAGAAGGCACGCTCGGGCAACGGTAAACGCGTGCCGGTGCCGATATGCTCCAAGGGCATAATCCATATCTCGTCGTGCTTTCGATACTGATCGCCATCCTGGGCGGCTACACCGGTTTTGGCCTCGCGGCGCGCATTCGCGGCACGCCGGGCCTGAGGAGAAGACTTCTCCTGGCTGGCGCCACCTGCTTTCTGGCCCTCGGAATCTGGACCATGCATTTCGTCGGCATGCTCGCAACTCCGACGCCGCAGGGCACCAGTTATCTCGTATTGCCTACCGTCTTGTCCTTCCTCATTTGCGCACTGGTCGTCGGCGTCTCACTGTTCTTCGTCAGCATTGGCGAACCCTCGGAAGTGCGTGTAGCAGCCGCCGCTCTCCTCCTCGGAGCCGGCATCGTCTCGATGCACTATGTCGGCATCCACGGCCTGGATGGCCCATTCCGCATAGAGCATGACCGATCGATGGTCCTGCTCTCCATCCTGATTGCCGTTGCCACGGCCTATGGCGGGCTGCACATCTTCATGGCACGCCATGTCGGCCGTCGGCTGGCTCTCAGCGCGATTGCATTCGGCATCGCCGTATCTGGCATGCACTATACCGCGATGCACGGCATGCATTTCATGCCAACAGCCGAGGCAGCACATGCATCGGCCGGAGTTGCCGTGTCGCCGCAGGATCTGTCGCTGGTCGTGGCACCTTTGTGCTTCCTGATCACGGCTGGCTTTCTGCTCTTTCTCGTCCCTGAACCGCGGGCACCGGTTGCCCCCGGATTGTCCGATCGAACTCCGCCATCGGCCGACACCATTGTCGAAGGCCCGGCATTCGAAAGGGCATGGCGCGAAACGAGTGGGCCGCGTCTCGCCGCGTCCCCGCTGGGTGGCTTGGGGCAGCCGCGCATCGCATCTGTATCACGCCTGCCCTTGGAGGGTGTGGGAGGCACACTTTTCATCGACGTCGGCGACATCCGCAGCGTGCGTGCCGACGCCCATTACACGCAAATCCACGACGGTGTTCGCGAGCGCATGTGTCTGTGGTCGATCTCGGACGTGGAGGCGCGGCTCGATCCGGGACTTTTTCTGCGCGTACACAGAAGCCATATCATCGCGATTCCTCATGTTGTCGTCATGCGCCGGGAAGGAGATGGAGCGATGGTGGAGTTGGATGGCCCTCACCCCCATATCGTGCCGGTCAGTCGCGCGAAGATGGCCGAACTGCGCACCCGTCTCGGCTTGGCGCGGCGGAATATGCAACCCCCGATAGGTAAGCCAAGCTGACGCAGTTGGTGCTCGGCTGGCCGCATGTCGTGCAAATTTCCGGCACTCGTGACGCAACCGGCTTGGGTGGATTGCACACCAACTGCCAGAGGAACAGGCTCCCCCAAAACGTTCGGATCCCGAGGTTCCGGAACGAAGAAACGGGTGGAGGAAACGATGATTCCAGGCCCTTTCGAATATCACCGGCCGACGACGATCGCCGATGCGGTCAAGCTCCTATGCGACTTCGGCGATGACGCGCGTCCCCTCGCCGGCGGCCACAGCCTTATCCCCATGATGAAGCTCAGGCTGGCAACGCCGTCGCATCTGATAGATTTGCAGGCCCTGGAGGCACTCAAGGGCATCCGGCGCGAGGCCGAGAGCATCGTGATCGGCCCGATGACCACGCAGCATGAGCTGCTGAGCTCGCAAATCATCTCAAAATCGCTGCCTATACTCCATGAGGCAGCGCTGGTGATTGCCGATCCACAGGTGCGCTACCGCGGCACCATCGGTGGCAATATTGCCAATGGCGATCCCGGCAATGACATGCCGGCGTTGATGATGACGCTGGACGCAACCTATCGCCTGGTGGGCACGGACGAGACGCGCGAAGTCTCCGTACGCGACTACTACCAGGGCGCCTACTTTACGGCCCTCGAGCCTGGTGAAATCATGACTGCCATCACGATTCCGGTTCCGCCAGTCGGGCACGGCTATGCGTATGAAAAGCTGAAGCGCAAGATTGGCGACTACGCCACCGCGGCGGCCGCAGTCATCCTGACCATGTCGGACGGCAAGGTGGCAACCTGCTCGATCGGCCTCACCAACCTCTCGGAAACGGCCCTCCTCGCCGAAGACGCCGCGCAGCTGGTGATCGGCACCGCGCTCGACGACGCCACGTTGAAAAAGGCTTCCGCCGCGGCTGAGGCAATCATGTCGCCGGCTGCGGATGGCCGCGGCCCGGTCGAATACAGAAAGCATGTTGGCGGTGTCATGGTCGCGCGCGCGTTGAAACGCGCGGCGAGCGTGGCCGTTTGAGGGAGGCAGGACGATGACCACGCCCCAGATCGGAAAGATCCACGTGACGATGACGGTGAACGGCACGCAGGTTGACGGGCTGGTCGAACCGCGCTTGCTCTTGGTGCACTTCATCCGCGAAAACCTGCAACTCACCGGCACCCATATTGGCTGCGAGACCTCGCATTGTGGCGCCTGCACGGTCGATCTCGACGGCATGTCGGTCAAGAGTTGCACCGTCTTCGCCGTCCAGGTCGACGGTGCCAACATCATGACCATTGAAGGCATGGCCAATGCCGACGGCACGCTTTCGGCGCTGCAGGAAGGCTTTCGCATGATGCATGGGCTGCAATGCGGCTTCTGCACGCCCGGCATGATCATGCGCGCCCACCGACTGCTCAAGGAAAATCCGAACCCGAACGAGGAAGAGATCCGGTTCGGCATCTCGGGCAATCTCTGCCGCTGCACCGGCTATCAGAACATCGTCAAGGCAATCCAATACGCTGCCGCCAAGCTGAACGGCACCGAATTCAAGGAGGCCGCGGAATGAACGACATCACCCTTACGCGCGAAGAGCGCGAAGCCAAGCTTGAGGGTCTTGGCTGCAGACGCAAGCGAGTGGAGGACATCCGCTTCACCCAGGGCAAGGGCAACTATGTCGATGACCTGAAGCTGCCCGGCATGCTGCATGGCGACTTCGTGCGCTCGCCCTATGCCCATGCGCGGATCAAATCCATCAACAAGGATGCGGCGCTGAAAGTGCCCGGCGTTCTTGCCGTGCTGACGGCCGAGGATCTGAAGGGCGTCAACCTCGCCTGGATGCCGACGCTTGCCGGCGACGTGCAGATGGTGCTGGCCGACGGCAAGGTTCTGTTCCAGGGACAGGAGGTGGCCTTCGTGGTCGCCACCGATCGCTATGCAGCCGATGACGGCGTTGTGGCCGTCGACGTCGAGTATGAGGCGTTGCCGGTTCTTATCGATCCTTTCAAGGCATTGGAGCCAGATGCTCCAGTTCTACGTGAAGATATCAAGGACAAGATGGACGGCGCACACGGCCCTCGCCGGCATCCCAACCACATCTTCGAGTGGACGGTCGGCGACAAGGAACTCACCGACGCTGCGTTCAGCAAGGCGGAGGTGGCGATCAAGGAGTTGATCTCTTACCAGCGCGTCCACCCCTCGCCGCTCGAGACCTGCCAATGCGTCTGCTCCTTCGACAAGATCAAGGGCGAGCTGACCATATGGGGTACGTTCCAGGCTCCGCATGTCATCCGCACCGTGGTGGCGCTGATCGCCAAGCTGCCGGAACAGAAGATCCATGTGATCTCGCCGGACATTGGCGGCGGCTTCGGCAACAAGGTCGGCGCCTATCCCGGCTATATCTGCGCGGCAGTCGCCTCGATTGTCACCGGCAAGCCCGTCAAATGGGTGGAGGACCGCATAGAAAACCTGACGGCCACGTCGTTTGCGCGCGACTACCACATGACCGCCGAGATCGCGGCCACCAAGGAAGGCAAAGTCACCGCGCTTCGCGTGCATGTCCTTGCCGATCACGGCGCTTTCGACGCCTGCGCCGACCCGTCCAAATGGCCGGCCGGCTTCTTCAACATCGTCACCGGGTCCTATGACTTCCCGACCGCCTATGTCTCTGTCGACGGCATCTACACCAATAAGGCACCCGGCGGCGTTGCCTATCGCTGCTCCTTCCGGGTGACGGAAGCCGCCTACTGCATCGAGCGCGCGATGGACATACTCGCCCAGAAGCTCGGCATGGACCCCGCCGAACTCCGCATGAAGAACTTCATCAAGCCAGAGCAGTTTCCGTACCATTCGGCTCTCGGCTGGGAATACGACTCCGGCGACTACCAGACCGCTCTGAACAAGGCGTTGGAAACGGTCAAATACGAAGACCTGCGCAAGGAGCAGGCCGCCAAGCGCGAGGCCTTCAGGCGCGGCGAGACGCGCGAGATCATGGGCGTAGGCGTGTGCTTCTTCACCGAGATCGTCGGCGCCGGACCCTCCAAGAACTGCGATATCCTTGGCATCGCCATGTTCGACAGTTGCGAGATCAGGCTGCACCCGACAGGCGCCGGCATTGCCCGCATGGGCACCAAGAGTCAGGGCCAAGGCCACGAAACCACCTATGCACAGATCATCGCGTCCGAAATCGGTATCCCCGCCGAGGACATCACAGTGGAGGAAGGCAATACGGACACTGCACCTTATGGGCTTGGCACTTATGGCTCGCGCTCAACGCCCGTAGCGGGTGCTGCGATCGCCACGGCAGCGCGGAAAATCAAGGCGAAGGCGCAGATGATTGCCGCCTACAGACTGGAGGTTCACGAAGACGACCTTGAATGGGACGTCGACGGATTCCGAGTAAAGGGCCTGCCCGAAAAGTTCATGTCGATGAAGGACATATGCTGGGCAGCTTACAATTCGGTTCCGCCCGGCATGGAACCCGGATTGGAGGCAGTCAGCTACTACGACCCGCCCAACATGACCTATCCGTTCGGCGCCTATGTCTGCGTCATGGACATCGACGTGGATACCGGCGTCTACAAGGTGCGCCGCTTCTACGCGCTCGATGATTGCGGCACCCGCATCAACCCGATGATCATCGAGGGACAGGTTCATGGCGGGCTGACCGAGGCCTTCGCCATCGCGATGGGCCAGGAGATCCGCTACGACGAAACCGGCAACGTCCTGACCGGTTCGTTCATGGATTTCTTCCTGCCGACGGCCATGGAAACACCGCATTGGGAGACCGACTACACGGTCACGCCCTCGCCGCATCATCCGATCGGCGCCAAGGGCGTGGGCGAGAGCCCGAATGTCGGCGGCGTGCCGGCTTTTTCCAATGCCGTCAACGACGCCTTCTCGTTCTTGGGCTCGACGCACATCCAGATGCCGCACGACTTCTGGCGCAACTGGCAGGCGGCAAAGCGGCTGGGGGTCACGGGGTAAGGAAACGCCATGCCCCTTTCCCGCGAAGAAATTGCCGAGCGCCTTGCGGAGGCGGGCTACATTGCCGACGACGAGCTCGCCACCGCCATCGCCATCATGCAACTGCTGAAACGCCCGCTGCTGCTTGAGGGCGAAGCGGGCGTGGGCAAGACCGAGGTGGCCAAGGCGCTTGCCTCGGCCTGCGCCACCTCGCTCATCCGCCTGCAGTGCTACGAGGGGTTAGATCAATCCGCCGCCCTTTATGAATGGAACTACCAGCGGCAACTGCTGGCGATCCAGGCGCACCAGGGCAAGGATGCATCCCAGATCGAAGACTACATCTTTTCCGAGAAATATCTGCTGGAGCGACCGCTGCTGGCGGCAATCCGGCAGGACAATCCGCCCGTCCTGCTGATCGATGAAGTCGACCGCGCGGACGAGGAGTTCGAGGCTTTCCTGCTCGAAATACTGTCGGACTTTCAGGTCTCGATCCCTGAACTGGGAACTGTGCGTGCAGTCTCGATCCCGCATGTCGTGCTGACGTCGAACGGCACGCGCGAACTGTCCGATGCGCTACGCCGGCGTTGCCTTTACCACTATGTCGATTATCCCGATATCGAACGCGAGACGCGCATCATCATGGCGCGTATTTCCGGCGCCAGCGCGACGCTCTCTCTGCAGATTGCGCGAATGGTCGAAAAAGTCCGCAAGGAAGACCTGCGCAAGGTGCCTGGCGTGGCCGAGACGCTCGACTGGGCCGCGGCCCTGGTCGGGCTCGACGTCTCCGACCTGCACGACCGGCCGGAGCTGGTACACGAGACCTTGATGTGCCTCCTGAAAACTCATGAGGACAAGACCCGCATGACCCGCGAGGTGACGGAGCGCCTGCTGGGGAGGGTTGCATGACCGACAGTGCCTCCTCTGCTGTCGTCGGACCGAATGATGTCCCGCGGCTCGTTTCGGCCCGGATCGCCACCTTCCTGAAGGTCTTGCGCGACAACGCCTTTGCGGTAGGTCCCAGCGAAGGACAGGATGCACTCACCCTTGTCACATCCGGCTATGCTGCAAGACCCAGCCTGCTGCGGTCGGCCTTTAAGCACTTGTTCTCCGCCAACAAGGCGGATTGGGAAAAATTCGACCGGCTTTTCGATGCTTTCTGGCTGCGCAAGCATGTCCGATCCCGCTCGGTGGCAACGGGCAGCGTTGCCAACTCGCCTTCGGTTCAAGGGCTGTTGAGCGGCAGCGGCAAGGAGCAGACAAGCGGATCCGCCCTGATGGACGAAATTTTGACGGAAAGCGGCACCGATCATGAAGGCGCCGGCGAAGGCCGCATGGAAGGTGCGTCTGCTGCGGAAAACCTTGTCGAGACCGATTTTCGCAAGATCGCCGATCCCGCCCAGATGGAGGAAGCCCATGCAGTGGCGGCACAGCTTGCGCGCGCCATGCTCATCAGGCTCACGCGTCGCGATCTGGCGCGACGGCACGGCTACACGCTCCACCTGCGCCGCACCATCCACCGCAACATCAGCCACGGCGGCGTGCCGATCAGCCTGGTAAAACGCCAGCGCAAGGAAAAGCCGCTGCGGCTCGTCGTGCTGCTCGACGCGTCGGGCTCCATGAGCATGTATACGGGAGTTTTCCTGCGCTTCATTCACGGAGTGCTGGATACGTTCCGCGGGGCGGAAGCGTTCTTGTTCCACACTCGCCTCGCCCATATCTCTGATGCGATGCGTGACAAAAATCCCGCCCGCGCGCTCGACCGGCTGTCAATCATGGCGCAGGGCGCCGGCGGCGGGACCAAGATCGGCGAAAGCCTCGAAACCTTCAATCGCTGGCACGTCCAGCGGGTCCTGCATTCGCGCAGTTGCGTGATGATCGTCTCGGACGGCTACGAGACCGGCGACGCGGCGCTTCTCGGCCGCGAGATGGCCCGGCTGGCGAAACGCTGCCGGCGCATCGTCTGGCTGAACCCGATGATGGGCTGGCAGGGCTATATGCCCGAGGCAAGCGGCATCAAGGCGGCGCTGCCCCATATCGACCTCCTGGCGCCGGCTAATACGCTGCGCAGCCTGGCCGATCTCGAACCCTATCTGGCGAAGCTATGAGGGAGGCGCCGGTGACCGTTCATCCTGATGTGCTGGAGTTGATCTCGCGCCTCAAGGCAGCCGATGAAGCCTTCGTGCTGGCAACGGTCGTGCGTACCGTTTCTGTCACGGCCGCCAAGGCAGGCGCCAAGGCCGTGATCCGTCCCGACGGCACCATCGTGGCCGGCTGGATAGGCGGCGGCTGCGCCCGTGGCGCGACGCTGAGAGCAGCCCACGAAGCCCTGGCCGACGGTAAGTCGCGGCTCGTATCCATCCAGCCGGAAGACTTGCTCGCCGAGCTTGGCGTGAAGCCCGACGAGGACCGAGAGGGGATAAAATTCGCGAAGAACATGTGCCCTAGCCAAGGCACGATGGACATCTTCATCGAGCCCATATTACCTCGGCCGGCGCTGCTGATATTGGGCTCCAGCCCTGTGGCCGAGGCGCTCGTCGAAGAGGCGCGGCCGCTTGGTTACCACGTCACCCTCGCCGCCCCCCTGGCCGAATTTCCCACCACTCCCGAAGCCGATGTGCTGATCGACGGCTTCGAGATCGGCCCGCTCACCGCTACGCGCCGCTTCCTCGTTGTCTCAACGCAAGGAAAGGGTGACGAGGCCGCGCTGAGAGCGGCCCTTTCCATCGACGCCGAATATCACGGCTTCGTCGGCAGCCGTCGCAAGATGGCGGCGCTCAGACAAAAACTTGCTGCCGAAGGCTTTGATGCCGCCATGCTCGACCGCGTCAAGGCACCAGCGGGCCTCGACATAGGTGCGATCACTCCTGAAGAGATTGCGATGTCGATCCTGGCGGAGATCACCGCACGGCGCCGTCTTGGCCAACGGGGCGAAAGCAGCCTCAAAAACGTAGCCGCTGCCTCATCTCACGCCTGATCGGTCGGTTGGCCGCTGCCCATTTCAGTTTCGAAGTCACCCGGCTGCGGTGGCGCTATCGGCTTGAAGAGCGTCCGATCCGGCTTGAGGTCGATCAGTGGGGTGCCATCGAGGCAGTCCAAGCCTCGAACAAGAATTGTCGTGCCTTCCACACCGACCAGCGTCGCGATCGAGGTGCCGATGGGATTTGGCCGAACGGGAGAACGCAGGGCAAAAGTTCCGTAAGTGGTGCCGTCCTTTGCGGGGCTTTGCTTGACGAGGTCGCGGCGCGACAGGTGCAGCCAGTAAAGCACTTCCAGCCGCTCATATTTTTCGATGCCGTCCATTGCCTGTCGCCAGGGTTCGAAGATCTCGATCCGACATATCGGCCCGTCTGCCCTGCCCTGGCGCGGGGCGACCAGCCGCGATGTCCACGGGGTCGCTATGCGCCCGATGTAAACGAGCCCAGCGTCGGTAGCAGGAGGCGGATCGATAGCGACCTCGCCCTGCCGGATTTCATTTTCACGTACCATTTCTTGCCCGCCTGATCAGCACATCTCGCTCCTGATATATCCAATCAAACATAACGATCAAACATCACTCGCGAATCCAGAGCGCTCTTTGGTTGTTGGTCCAGCTGTGAAATTTGCGCAATAGCGCTTGCAAACCACTCACTCTGTTATATTCACGTAAACATATCGTGAAGAACCAAGCCATGGAATCGCGATCTCGTCCCCCTGTCTACCCCTGAGGTGGCAGGCAACGGGGGCACTTGAAATTTGGAAGCAAGGGGGGCATTTCGCAGTGCGTTATATTTTATTGAACATATCGATTGCATTGCTCGGCAGCACATTTCTGGTGCAGCAGGCAAGTGCGCAGGCAGCTCAAGCCGCGCCGCAATCGCAAACGGATAACGAAAACAAGGCCGAGAATGAAAAGAAGCCGCGCCTCAAGCCTGCCAACAGCGACGTGTTCGAGCTTGGTCGAATCGTCGTGCATGGCGGAGACGGCGCCGAAGGCGGCATCAGCGGCCAGGCCATTTCTCAGAGCATCGTTACAGCCGATGACGTACGCAAGACGAACCGTGACACGCTCGACGACGCTCTCAGCATCGTTCCCGGCGTCAGCACGGCCAACGCCGGCGGAAGCCGCAACGAGCGCTTGATCTACGTCCGAGGCTACGACCGTTTTCAGGTACCGCTCTACATAGACGGCATTCGCGTCTATCTGCCGGCCGATAACCGTCTGGACTATGGGCGCTTTCTCACGCCCGACCTGTCCGAAATCCAGGTGCAGAAAGGATATGCCTCGGTTCTCAACGGACCTGGCGGTATGGGCGGCGCGATCAATCTGGTGACCCGGAAGCCTACCAAGGAGTTCGAAGGCGAAATCCAGAATGGGATCGACATTGGCAACACCGGCGGTCTTGCCGCCTATACGGGCGTCGGCTCCGTGGGTACCCGCCAGGAGAATTTTTATCTTCAGGCCGCTGGTGCCTATCGCAAAAGCGACGGCTGGTTCCTTTCGCGCAATTTCGAACCGACCGCGGTTGAAGATGGCGGTCGGCGCGACTTCAGCGACTTCCAGGACTGGCGTATCAACCTCAAGGCCGGCTACACGCCGAACGCCACCGACGAATACGTCATCAGCTACACGCGGCAGGCCGGCGAAAAGAATGCGCCCTATAGCGTGAATGAGCCGATACGAATTTCGCCTACCCCGCCCAAGCTTCCGAACGGCTTGGCGTACCAGCGCGACTGGCGTTGGCCGGCATGGAACCTCAGCAGTCTCGCCTTCTACTCCCACACGCAGATCGGCGACGACTCCTACGTAAAAACAAAGGCCTATTACAATACATTCTACAATCTTCTCTCCGCCTATGACGATTCGCATTTCAACAGTCAGACGCAGAGCCGCGCCTTCAACAGTTACTATGACGACAACGCCTACGGCTTCAGCGTCGAAGGCGGCACTGACCTCATTCCGATGAACAGCCTGAAGACTGCGGTCCACTATCGGCGCGACAATCACACCAACTGGGACCACAACCAGCCAGACGTTTCGAGCTTCGTCGACCCCAAGCAGACCAAGCTGGAGGACACCTGGTCGCTGGCGCTGGAAGACACGTTCCACGCAACCGACACGATCGATTTCGTCGGCGGCGTCAGCTACGACAAGAACAAGCTGTTGCGCGCCGAGAAATATGACAGCGGCACGAAGAAAATCTTCGAACATCCGCTTGGTGGCAGCGATGCTGTGAACTGGCAGGCGGCGGCCATCTATCGCCCCACCGACACGGCCGAATTCCACGCCAGTGTCTCGTCTCGCACCCGCTTTCCCACGCTCTTCGAGCGCTACAGCACGCGTTTTGGCGACGCGCTGCCGAACCCTGATCTCAAGCCGGAACGCGCTACCAATTTCGAGCTGGGCTGGTCGGACACCGTCTTCGACAACGCCCACCTCGGCGCCGCCGTGTTCTACAGCAACGTTCAGAACGTTATTCAGTCGATCGGCGTCGGCAACAACAAGGTCCAGAACCAGAATGTCGGCGACGGTCGCTACTATGGCTTCGAGATCGTGGGCGAGTGGGATGTGCTGCCCGAACTGACGCTCGGCGCCAACTACACCTACCTGAAGCGGCAACTGGTCGACCCGGTCCGCGACAATCTCGAGCCCGTCGGCACGCCGCTGCACAACGCCTATATCTACGCCAATTGGCAGCCCTACGAGAACTTCACCGTGTCGCCGGGCCTGCAGCTGTCGAGTTCGCGCTGGTCGACCGACCGGCTGGAGAACAACTTCTTCGAAACCAGTGGCTTCGCACTGGCGAACCTCGATTTCCAGTATGATTTCAGCGACCAGGTTTCGGCAAACTTCGGGGTTCGCAATCTCTTCGACGCGAATTACGAACTGGCGGACGGCTTCCCCGAGCCCGGCAGGACATTCTTCCTGACCACGCGCGTGGTTTTCTAAAGAAGTGCGCCACATGACAAAAGCCCGCTGCTCTTCATGAGTGGCGGGCTTTGTAGTCAACTATTCCCATCCTGCCCGTCAGGCGTAGTTTTCGCAGTTGACGGGTGTCGAGTTTCCCTGGATCAGCAACGGAGTGACGCGCGCTTGCAACGGCTTGCGTCCCGGCTGCTCGAGGGCTGCGACTATCGCGCTCAAGATAGCCAAGGGAAGGATCGCGTGGCGCCCGTCCACGCTATCGGCCATCCAGCGAGGTAGCTGCCATCCGGTTACGAGCGTGCAGCACCACTCGCCATCTTCATTATCGAGGCGCGACAGCGTCCAATCGGGCAGTTCTATCACCAACGCGAGGGCGACCTCGGTCCACGCGCCTGCGCCGACAAGCCGTTCAATGGGCGTATTCGATGCGTCGAACCACGGGCCGCGGAAACCGATCCGCGCCATCACGTGACGAATGAGCTCGGGCGTGACGCGATCTGAATGCGCGATCCTTGCCGACAGCCGGGCAAGGTCTGCTCGATCCATATCCAACATGACGTGACCTCGCCAGAATACCTAGTGGGACCAACCCACATCGGAAAAAGTGAGGGCTTTTTCATAGGAAAACGAGAGAAGCCGCCATCGTTCGTCATATGGAAACCCATAGGAAGATCCCGCGCCACAGGGGCAAATCTTCCGCCTCGGAACCGGCCGCTCCGCTGTTTCGGGCTACATTCGCCAACTTCCGACCTCCCCTGCCTCGACGTCTTAACCTGCTTGCTTGACGCGGAGCGACTTGGCGCGCTACGGGCATGCTCTGCGGGGGAGCTGAAAGGCTAAGGGCGAATGGAACTTTTCACGGCCGCGGGGTTCACGGCGTTATTGCAAGTCGTTGCCATCGATCTGGTTCTGGCCGGAGATAACGCCATCGTCATCGGCCTGGCCGCAGCCGGCCTCCCTGCCGATCAGCGCAAGAAAGCCATTCTGATCGGCGTTGCCGCCGCCACCGTGCTGCGCATCATCTTCGCGGCCCTCACCATACAGTTGCTGCAAATTCTGGGCCTACTCCTGATGGGCGGCATCCTGCTTTTGTGGGTCTGCTGGAAGATGTGGCGCGAATTGCGCATCTCCCGGGCAGAGCAAAGCGCCGCTGTTGAAGAAGCCGAGAACGATGCCGCCACGGCCGCCGCAACCGGAAAGCCGCGCAAGACGCTCGCCCAGGCTGCCGTGCAGATCGTGATTGCCGACGTGTCGATGTCGCTCGACAACGTCCTCGCGGTTGCCGGCGCGGCGCGCGACCATTTCACGGTCCTGGTCTTCGGCCTGATCCTTTCTGTCGCGCTGATGGGGCTTGCGGCGAACTTCATTGCCAAGCTGCTCAACCGTTACCCCTGGATCGCCTATGTCGGCCTCCTGATCATCCTCTACGTCGCATTGGACATGATCTATCGGGGCTATATGGACGTCTCGCCCTTGCTGCCGGATCCGCTGTAAGCCGGCCAGTTGATCGCAAAGCTCAGTGACGATTTCATTGCGGAGAAATCTGTGATAATGCCGCCGCAGCTTGCGGGTCCGCTGCGTTGCCGGTGCTGATCGGTCCGCGTTCCCGTCATCTTTGCAAGATGCTCAACGAAGACCTCGATAAACGGGGTCCAGCCCAAGAATCCCGGATTTTGTCTTATGTCAGCGCCTCGCGTCAGTTTCGTCAGCCTTGGATGTCCGAAAGCACTCGTCGATTCCGAGCGCATCATCACGCGGCTTCGTGCCGAAGGCTATGAGATCGCCCGCAAGCATGACGGTGCCGATCTCGTCGTCGTCAACACCTGCGGCTTCCTCGATTCCGCCCGCGACGAGTCGCTGAATGCGATCGGCACCGCGCTCAAGGAAAACGGCAAGGTCATCGTCACCGGCTGCATGGGCGCGACGCCCGAGCTAATTCGCGAAAAGCATCCCAACGTGCTCGCCATCACTGGCCCGCAGGCCTATGAAAGCGTCATGAGCGCCGTTCACGAGGCCGCTCCCCCAGTGCACGATCCATTCGTGGACCTGCTGCCGCCGCAGGGCGTCAAACTCACGCCGCGCCACTACGCCTACCTCAAGATTTCCGAAGGCTGCAACAACCGCTGCACCTTCTGCATCATCCCTGACCTGCGCGGCGACCTCGTCTCGCGCCCGGCGGCGGACGTGCTGCGCGAAGCCGAGAAGCTGGCAGCTGCGGGCGTCAAGGAAATCCTGGTCATCTCGCAGGACACCAGCGCCTACGGCATCGATCTCAAATATGCTCCCAGCACCTGGAAGGACCGCGAAGTGCGGGCAAAGTTCCTCGACCTTTCGCAGGAACTCGGCGAGTTGGGCGTCTGGGTGCGCATGCACTATGTCTACCCCTACCCGCATGTCGCCGACGTGATCCCGCTGATGGCCGAGGGCAAGATCCTTCCCTATCTCGACATCCCTTTCCAGCATGCCTCGCCGCAGGTTTTGAAGAACATGCGCCGTCCGGCACATGGCGAAAAGACGCTCGACCGCATTCGCGGCTGGCGCGAAATGTGCCCCGATCTCGCCATTCGCTCCACCTTCATCGTCGGCTTCCCTGGAGAGACCGACGAGGATTTCGAGATGCTGCTCGACTGGCTGGATGAAGCCAAGATCGACCGCGCCGGCTGCTTCAAATACGAACCCGTCGCGGGCGCCAAGTCGAACGACCTCGGCCTCGAACAGGTGCCCGAAGAGGTCAAGGAAGCCCGCTGGCACCGCTTCATGCAACGCCAGCAGAAGATCGCGGCCGTGCAGCAGCAGAAGAAGGTCGGCAAGCGCCTGCCCGTCATCATCGACGAGGCAAACGGCCTATCGGCCAAGGGACGCACAAAATACGACGCGCCGGAGATCGACGGCTCGGTCCATATCCAGTCGCGCCGTCCGCTCAGGACCGGCGACATCGTGACCGTCAAGATCGACCGGGCCGACGCCTACGATCTCTACGGCACAGCTGTCTGACGCACCCAAGCGAGCGGTTCGCGGCGCTCGCTCGGAAACGTACAAGACCTGAAAACAAAAAGGGCGCGGTGTGGCGCCCTCTCTTTTTTGCGACCGTGCGGTCCGATTACTGCGGCAGCTTGTCGTCCACGCCCTTGACGTAGAAGTTCAGGCCCAGCAGCGTGCCGTTGTCAGCCACTTCGCCAGCCTTCAGCCACTCGGAGCCGTCCTGCTTGGTGATCGGGCCGGTGTAGGGATTGAAATCGCCCGACTTGATCTTGGCTTCGGCTTCTTCAGCCAGCTTCTTCACGTCGTCAGGCATGTTGGTGTAGGGGGCCATCACAACGTTGCCCTCCTTCATGCCGTGCCAGACGTCCTGCTGCTCCCAGGTGCCGTCGATAACAGCCTTGACACGGCTGATGTAGTACGGACCCCAATCGTCGACGATTGCCGTTAGCTGGGTATCAGGGCCAAACTTGATCATGTCGGTGGCCTGGCCGAAGGCCTTCACGCCGCGCTCGGTGGCAACCTGCATCGGCGCGGTGGAGTCGGTGTGCTGGGTGATGACATCGACGCCCTGGTCGATCAGCGCCTTGGCAGCGTCGGCTTCCTTGCCGGCGTCGTACCAAGTGTTCGCCCACACGACCTTGACCTTGAAGTCGGGGTTGACCGACTGCGCGCCGAGCATGAAGGCGTTGATGCCGAGCACCACTTCCGGGATCGGGAACGAGGCGATGTAGCCCGCAACGCCGGTCTTCGACATCTTGGCGGCGATCACGCCCTGCACATAGCGGCCTTCATGGAACTTGGAATTGTAGGTCGAGACGTTCGGATGCTCACGCTTGTAGCCGGTCGCATGTTCGAACTTCACATCGGGGAAGCGTCCGGCAACCTTGTTGGTGGCGTCCATGAAGCCGAACGAGGTCGCGAAAATGATGTTGCAGCCGGAGCGTGCGAAGCGCTCGAGCGCGCGCTCGGCGTCAGCGCCTTCCGGAACGCTTTCAAGATAGGCCGTCTCGACCTGATCGCCGAACTCCTTCTGGACCGCCAACAGCCCCTGATGGTGCTGGTAGGAATAACCGAAATCGCCGATCGGGCCGACATACATCCAGCAGGCCTTCACCTTGGCCTCAGCGGCCATCGTGCCGAACGAAAGCACGGCGGCTGCCGCGGCAATCGACAGAATGGTTTTCTTCATGAAGTTGATCCTCTCAGTGGTTGCCCAGGGGCACTTTATCCCGTCTTTTTTAGCGATCTGGCACAAACGGCCGCCCCAACGAAGCCGGTGTGTTTATCATGGTCAGTCGCCTGTTGCCCGAGATTAGAACAAGTACGATGACGGTTGCCAGATAGGGAAGCGAAGAAAGTAGCTGCGACGGCACGCCGATGCCCAACGCCTGGGCGTGGAGCTGACCGATGGTGACCGCGCCGAAAAGATAGGCGCCGGCGAGGACGCGCCACGGACGCCACGAAGCGAACACCACCAGCGCAAGCGCGATCCAGCCGCGCCCGGCCGTCATGTTCTCCACCCATTGCGGCGTATAGACGATCGACAGATAGCCGCCGGCAAGCCCAGCGCAGGCGCCGCCGAACATCACCGCCAGATAGCGGATGAGAATGACGTTGATGCCGAGCGCATGCGCCGAGGCATGGTTATCGCCCACCGACCGGAGCGTCAGCCCTGCCCGCGTGCGGAAGAGGAAATAGGCCACGCCGCCGGTAAGCAGCAGCGAGAGGTAGAAGATCGGGTCCTGGCCGAACAGCAATTTTCCGACCAGCGGCAGATCGGTCAGGAACGGAATGTAGATGCTGCCGAGCTTCACGCCGGGAAGCCCGACGAAGCTTTCGCCGATCATGCCGGAAAGGCCGAGCCCCAGCAGCGTCAGTGCAAGGCCGGTCGCCACCTGGTTGGTCACCAGCGTGAGCGTCAGGAACGCAAACAGCAGCGAGAACAATGCGCCGACAGCGGTCGCTGCAAGGAAGCCCAGCCAGGGCGAGCCAGTCGTCAGCGCCACGCCGAAGCCGGTGACGGCGCCCATCACCATCATGCCTTCGACGCCGAGGTTGAGAACGCCGGAACGCTCGACAACGAGTTCGCCGACCGCCGCGATCAACAGCGGCGTAGCCGCCGTGGCGATCGTTATCAGGATCGCTTCAAGCATTCCCATGGGAAACCTCCGCGTTGCGGGGCGCAGAACCTACGAAACGGATGCGATAATGGATCAGCGTGTCGGCACCCAGAACGAAGAACAGCAGCAATCCCTGGAAAGCGCGCACGACCTTGTCGGACACGCCGATGGAAATCTGGGCTGCTTCGCCGCCGAGATAGGACAGGGCAAGGATAAGCCCCGCCGCGATGATCCCGAGCGGATTGAGCCTGCCGAGGAAGGCCACGATGATTGCCGTAAAGCCGTAGCCGGGCGAGATCGTCGGCCTCAGTTGCCCGATCGCGCCGGACACTTCGGATATGCCGGCAAGGCCCGCCAGCGCGCCCGAAACGATGAAGGCGAAGAACACCATCTGCGACGAGGAGAAGCCGGCGAAACGCCCTGCCCTCGGGCTCTGGCCCAGAACCTTCACCTCGAAGCCGCGCAGGGTCCGCGACAGCATGAACCACACGACCACGGCCGCAACCAGCGCAAAGACAAAACCCCAATGCGCCCTGCCCGACGACGACCAGATTTCCGGCAGAATGGCGTATTGGTGGAAATCGCGGGTTTCGGGGAAGTTCATGCCCGCCGGGTTGCGCCACGGGCCGCGCACCATCCAGTCGAGGAACAGCTGCGCGACATAGACCAGCATGAGGCTGGTCAGGATTTCGTTGGTATTGAAGCGCGTCTTGAGAAAAGCCGGAACAGACGCATATGCCGCGCCGCCGATCATGCCCATGATCAGCATCAGCGGCAAAACGATCCAGCTCTGGAAATCAGGAAACATCACCGGCAGGATCGAGCCTGCAATCGCGCCGGCAATGAATTGCCCCTCGGCGCCGATGTTCCAGTTGTTCGATAGGAAGCAGACCGACAACCCGACCGCGATGAGGATCAGGGGCGCGGCCTTGATTGCCAGCTCGTGCAGCGACCAGATCTCGCGCAGCGGATCGACAAAGTAGTAGTAGAGCGCGTCAAGCGGGCTCTTGCCGAGCAGCGAGAACATGATCGCGCCGGCCACCAGGGTAAGCACCAGTGCGATAAAGGGCGACAGCGCGCTGAAAAGCGCGGATTGTTGCGGACGTTTGACGAGTTCGATGCGCATCAGGCTGGCTCCGCCACATGTTCGACGTGACCGGGTTCGGCGCCGCCCATCAGCAGGCCGATCTTTTCCAGCGTCGCCTCGGCTATCGGAATTGGCTTTGACATTTCGCCGTTATGCATGACGGCGATCGCGTCCGAGATCTCGAACAGCTCATCGAGATCCTGGCTGATGACCAGCACCGCCGAGCCACTGCGAGCAAGCTCGATCAGCGATTGCCTGATGCGCGCGGCAGCACCCGCGTCGACGCCCCATGTCGGCTGGTTGACGACCATCACCGCCGGCTGGCGGTCGAGTTCACGTCCGATGATGAATTTCTGCAGATTGCCACCGGAGAGCGAGGCAGCCTCCGGGTCGGTTCCGCTCTTGCGCACATCCATTGCTTGAACGATGCGCTGAGACGCAGAGGCCACGGCGCCGTCATGGATCACGCCAGCCGCTCCCAAAAAAGCCTTCCTGTCGGTAGCATAGCGCGAAAGCAGCAGATTTTCGGAGAGTTTCATGCGCGGCGCGGCGCCATGTCCAAGCCGCTCCTCCGGCACGAAAGCCGCGCCCAGCAGGCGGCGCCCGGTAATCGAGAGATTGCCGGCGTCCTTGCCACGAATGCGAACGGTGCCTGCCGCGGCCTGCCGCACTTCGCCCGAAACCGCCTCGAAGAACTCGCCCTGCCCGTTACCGGCAACACCCGCCACGCCGATGACCTCGCCGGCCTTCACCTCGAGATTGACGTTCCGAAGCGGGATCGAAAACGGCGTTGCAGGCGTACGCGACAGGTTTTTCACCTGAAGCAGTACCGCCGCCCTATCCGAGCCCTCGGCGGGCGAGCGAACGACGGCCTGCACCTCGCTCCCGACCATCATCCGCGCCAGCGAGGCCGCGGTTTCCTTGCGCGGGTCGCAATGGCCGACGACCTTGCCATGGCGCAGCACGGTGGCGCGGTCGCACATGCGTTTGACCTCTTCCAGCCGGTGCGAAATGTAGAGGATAGATTTGCCCTCGGAGCGCAGCCGTTCGAGCGTTTCGAACAGCTTGTCGGCTTCCTGCGGCGTGAGGACTGCAGTCGGCTCATCGAGAATGATCAGCTCCGGCGCCTGCAAGAGGCAACGAATGATCTCGATGCGCTGACGCTCGCCGACCGAAAGGTCGCCGACCAGAGAATAGGGGTCGAGCGGCAGGCCGTAGCTGTAGGACAGGGCCTTGGCCTTGGCGGCGATCGTCGAAATCGGCGTCTTGTCGTCGAGCGACAGGGCGATGTTCTCGGCCGCGCTCAGCGCGTCGAACAGCGAGAAATGCTGGAACACCATGCCGATGCCGAGCTTTCTCGCGGCATGCGGATTGGCGATGCGGACCGGCTGGCCATCCCAGCGAATTTCGCCGGCATTCGGCTCGAGCGTGCCGAACAGCATTTTGACGAGTGTGGACTTGCCAGCGCCGTTCTCGCCCAGCAACGCATGGATTTCACCCTTGGCGATGGTGAGATCGATGTTGTCGCAGGCCTTCAGCGTGCCAAAAGTTTTCGTTAGCCCGCGAACCTCGAGAAGGTTGGCGTTTGACGTCTCCAGGGTCGTCTTCACGAGGCCCCCATTGATATTGTTTTTATGTTCCCGGCCTTAGCGTATGCGCGCGCCTTCGACAACGCAAAGCGACTTGAATTTTGAAAGTCCTTCAAGAATTTCAGGGTATAAGGATGGTAGTCCCCGTGGTTTTCCGCCCTTCCAGATCCCGCTGCGCGTTGGAAGCCTCGCTCAACGGGTAGCGCTGATTGATCATGATCTTGACAGCGCCGCTCGCAACCACGTCGAAAAGGGCCTTGGCGGAAGCCTCGAGATTCTCGCGCGTTGCGTTGTAGCCAAAGAGCGTCGGCCGGGTCGCATAAAGCGACCCCTTCTGCGCCAGGATGGCCAAATTGAAAGGCGGGATCGGTCCTGAGGACTGTCCGAAGCTGACAAACAGTCCCCTCGGCCGCAGGCAGTCGAGCGAACCCGGGAACGTATCCTTGCCGACCGAATCGTAGACGACGTCACAGAGCTTGCCGCCGGTAAGCTCCTTCACTTCGGCGACGAAATCCTTTTCGCGGTAGTTGATGACGTGGTCGAAACCGTGCGCCTTGGCCAACTCGATCTTTTCCGGCGAACTCGCCGTGCCGATCACAGTTGCACCGAGATGCTTTGCCCACTGGCCGAGGATGAGACCTACGCCACCGGCCGCGGCATGATAGAGGATCGTGTCGCCGGGCTTCACCTTGTGGGTGCGGAGGACCAGATACTCGGCGGTCATGCCCTTCAGCATCATCGCTGCAGCCTGCTCATCGCTGATGCCGTCGGGAATCTTCACCAGCCTGTCGGCCGGTATGACGCGTTCTTCGGAGTAGGCACCGATTGACGTCACATAAGCAACTCTGTCCCCCTTGCGGAGCCAGTCGACACCCTGCCCTGTTTCCTCAACCACCCCCGCAGCCTCGCCCCCCGGGATCAAGGGCAATCCGGCCGGCGCCGGATAGAGGCCGGTGCGATAATAGGTGTCGAGGAAATTCAGCCCGATCGCGGTGTGGCGGATAAGAACCTCGCCAGGACCGGGCCGGCCTGGATCGACATCCTCATAGACGAGCACTTCCGGACCACCATGGGCGTGGATGCGAACGGCTTTGGACATTGTCAGGTCCTCTTGGCACCGAGTTTGGGGAAAAGCTGCATGACGCCCCCAATGAAGAACAAATAGATGCCGGTAACCGCGATGCCGATCTTCACGGGCTCGCTTGCATCCATTGCCTGCGCCAGCGCGATGGCGCCGAAGGCACACCAGGCAAGGAACACCGCGAGGTTGATCTCGCGCAGCCGCTTCACCCGGACGGGATGCAGAAAATACATCGGCACGAAGGTCATGATCGCAGCAACAAGCACCACGGCGAAGGACACCCACTCGCCTGGCTGAATCACAAATAGCGTGAATACGAGCATGTTCCAGACCACGGGGAACCCCTTGAAGAAGTTCTCCTTCGTCTTCATGCCGGTATCGGCATAGTAGATTGCGCTCGTAACCACGATCAACGCCGCGGACAGGAACGACAGGCGATCACCCATGAAGCCGCGTTGATAGAGCGCAAAGGCCGGAATGAGCACATAGGTGACATAGTCTATGATGTTGTCGAGCAACTCACCGGACCAGGTCGGCAGGACTTCCTTGACCTCGAGTTTGCGCGCGATCGGGCCATCGATGCCGTCGACGAAAAGCGCCAGCCCCAGCCACCAGAACATCGCCGTCCAGCGCTGTTCGCTTGCCGCCACCAGAGACAGGAAGGCAAGGAACGAACCGGAAGCGGTCAGCAGATGAACGGAAAAGGCCTTTGCTTGCGGCCAGGTAACTTTTTTGGGTTTCACGGGCCCCGCCAGTCCAGTTTGCAGATTTCGGCCGAGCGGCCGGCAAAATTCCAGTTTCGACCGAAGGCGCGCATCCTGCTTTTGTCGGACTTGGCCACGACGATCTCGGGCGCGATCCAATATTCCGAATTGGTGATGACCGTGTCGCTGTCCCTGTTCTTGCCGGGAATCGGCGTCACCGCGCCATCGATGATCTTCGGAATCTGGAAGATGCGCGTCTTATTTTGCGTCTCATAGCTGATCGGCACCTGTTCGACACCGAGAAAATTCCCCACAAGGATCGAAAGGAGCGACGTGGTGCCGCCGGCCTTGCCGGTGAAGATCTTGGTGAATGCCTTTACGGCGTAGATCGAGGCACGCTTGTCGATGAAGAGGCCGGCCGTCCAGTTGCCGCGGCTCATATAGCCGGGGATTTCCATCACCAACCCGAGGTTGAGGCCGGAGAGATCAACGTCGCCATAATGACCGGCATCGACGCGGAAGCCGGCCCAGGTCTGGCAATAGCCCTCGCTGGGAGGATGATTGCCGAGCGACAGCACGCAAGGACAAAAAACTGTGCAGTTACAGGAGAGTACCAATTCTCCTTTCATTGCCCAGCTTTGGTCGGCCATGGAATGTCCCCCTTCCCGGTCAGGCGGAACTTACTAGAAGCACAACCGCCCACACAAGCAGTATCGCACCCGCGAGCCGCGTTGGAAGGCGCTTTGTTCCTTGTTTTTCGACCAGCGTAAACAGCGCAATCAGCGCCATCCAAAACAAATTCATGATGCCGACTGCAAACATCACCAGCATCAGCGCCCAGCAGCAGCCGAGGCACCAGACGCCCTGCTCCAGACCAAGCTTGAAAATACGCGATGGCCTGTCGCTCCAGCGGGCGAACAGGATCGAGAACGGGTTGCGGCACTTTTTCAGGCAGGCCTGTTTAAGCGAGCTGAACTGGTAGAGCCCGGCAATGCCGAGTGCGATGCCACCCGCCAGGCCGGCAAGCGGCGCGCCCGGTTGCGCCGTCGCGGCGACCTGGAGCGCAAGCGACAGGCCCGCAAACAGTACCGACGCGGCCAGCCATACGGACAAATACCCTCCAACGAGCGCCAAAGGATGCACCACTAGCTCCCCCTTCAGCCGTGCGGTATCGGCGATCTCGCAATAGGTCCGGATCATCGGCGCCGCCGATGGCAGCATCATCGCAACCGACATCAGCAGCCACATCAGCGTCAGCGCAAAGAACGCCTCCAGCGCGAAGCTGCCTAGCGGCGCCGGCGTCAGACACAGCAGGAAGAACCGATCGAGGAAACCCGGCAAGGGCAGATCGGGCAGCATGCGCAAGAGAAAATCGCCGGGAGCACCGGTGCCCGGCGCGCGAAGCTCGGCCCCGCGCAGCGCCATGGCGGCGAGCAGAATCCACGACAGCGCAATGCCGGCTCCCAGGGCAAGGTACACCGCCTCGCGCGGATCGCGCGCGATCGCCCCCGTGGCACGCCCCGCCCGGTCGAGATTGTCGAAGCCGTCCAGCTTGTTGTTCATCACCAATCGATGGGCTGAATCGCCACGTTGATCAACATGATCGCCGCAACCTATATGAGAGTACTGGTCGGACTCTGTTTCCGGCTTGCGTGAATGCGGATGGGGCGTCGCCATGGAACCTGCCGAAACTGCCAATGTCATCGTCGCGGGAACCGGTCCCGCTGGTTTGATTGCCGCGTTGGCGATGGCGCAAGCAGGCTTTTCGGTCCAACTCGTCGGTCCGGCCGTCATCGGCAAGGACCGCCGCACCACCGCCCTCATGGTTCCCGCCCTAGAATACATGGAATCGATCGGCGTTTTGAGTGCAATCGAACCCAATGGCGCGCCGTTGCGCACCATGCGCATCGTCGACGCAACGCGCCGGCTGATCCGCAGCCCCGTAGTGACATTCCACGCCAGCGAGATCAGCGAACCCTATTTCGGCCTCAACATCCCGAACCTGTATCTCAATGAGGCGCTCGAACAGGCCGTGAAGGCTCAGCCCGGCATTGTGTGGCACGAAGCCATGGTCGAACGCTGGGATCCATCGGCCGACCGCGTCCGTGCAATTCTGCCCGACGGAACGGCGCTTACCGCGGCACTCGCAGTGGCCGCCGACGGACGCCTTTCGCCGGCTCGCGAGGCGGCCGGCATCTCGACATCCACGCATCCCTATCCGCAGGCCGCCCTCGTTCTCAATTTCGCGCATACGCGCGAACATGGGTTTGCCTCGACGGAATTCCACACCGAGACCGGCCCGTTCACCCAGGTGCCGCTGCCTGGCAACCGCTCGAGCCTTGTGTGGGTCGTTAGGCCCGAGACGGCCGACGAACTCGTCGCGCTCGACGACGAGACGCTGTCGATGCGCGTTGAGGAGCGCATGCAATCCATGCTCGGGCGTGTCACGGTCGAGGCCGGCCGGCAGGTTTATCCGCTCTCGGCCAGGTTACCGGCGCGCTTTGCCCAAAACCGCATCGCACTTGTCGGCGAAGCCGCGCACGTCTTCCCGCCGATCGGTGCGCAGGGGCTGAACCTCGGCATCCGGGACGTCCAGCAACTCGTTGAAATCGCGGCCAGCCATAGGTCCGATCCGGGATCTTCGTCGGCGCTTTCGACCTACGACCGTCGCCGCCGCCCGGACATTTTCGCTCGCACCGGTGCGGTTGGCCTGCTGAACCAGTCGCTGCTGTCCAACCTGCTTCCGGCTCAAATGCTGCGCAGCGCGGGCCTCAGCATTCTCGGTGGATTTGCGCCGCTTCGGGCTCTCTTCATGCGCGAAGGGCTCAAACCTGGCAGCGGCCTCGCAGCGCTCGGGTCGTCGCTTCGCGACAGCTTTCCACCTCGCGTGAGCACGCACTGAAAGAGGTCTGCATAGCGAGACAGATTCCTCGCCTTGGATTCTCCCGGCTAACCCCTTGTTCCCGAACGCGTTGAGCGGATCGGGATTGAATTGCTGCAAGCGCTACGCCAAATAACTTTCGAGCAGCAAGCCTCGACGGTTCGAGGTCAGGAACGCCCGGCTCGCCGGGCTACAGGAATTTGCAGACGTGACTGAAAGCAAGACGGCAAAGTTTGCGATCGGCCAAGTGGTGCGACACCGCTTGTTCCCCTTCAGGGGCGTCATCTTCGACGTCGATCCCGAGTTCAACAATACCGACGAATGGTACGAGGCGATTCCGGCCGAGGTTCGCCCGCGCAAGGACCAGCCCTTCTACCACCTGCTCGCCGAAAACGACGAGACGGAATATATCGCCTATGTGTCGGAGCAGAACCTGCTCGCCGACCAGTCCGGTGACCCGATCCGCCATCCGCAGTTGCGCGAGTTCTTCGACAAGGCCGCCGACGGCAGCTATGCGCCCAAGCGCCAGGCGCGCCACTGAAATCTGCGCCGGCCTTCGAGGCAACAAAAAAGCGGGGCTAAAACCCCGCTCTTTCTTGTATCTGGCTTGAAGATCAGTTGGCCGTCTTGGCCTTGTCCTGCTCTTCCTTGAGCTTCTTGGCGAAGTCCTCGTTGTTCTTGGAGACGAACTCCTGGAGCTTCTTCTGGCGCTCTTCGAGGTCCGACTGCTGCATGGCCGGGCCATCGAACACGCCGGTGAAGCCCTGCAGCGAAACCTTGACCGGGTTCTGCTGGTTCTGGAAGTTCACGGAGGTCAGCGTCAGCTCCGAGCCCTTCTTGAACGAGGCGATGAGCTGGTCGGTCATCGGAGCCTCGGCGACGCAGCGGTCGGGGAAGCAGATCACGTAGTCGAGCTTCTGGGCCTTGCCGTTATCGATCTGGAGGCCGATGCCGGGAGGAACGAGACGGCCGGTCGGTACGGTGACCTGGAAAACCTTGCGGTTGATCTTGCCCTTGAGCTCGATCAGGCTGATGCCGGTGACGAGCTGGCCGGAAGCGGCGGTGGAGATGTTCTGCACGTTGCAGATATCCACGTCTTCCTGCTTCGAGCAGGCCTTGAACCAGCCCTGCGGAATTTGCTGAGCTGCAGCCGGCGCCGACGCAAAACCAGCGGCGAGCACGCCGACCACGCCTGCGGCCATGACCGAAAGACGGGCAATGTCGGTTTTCAGGCTCGTCATCTATCTCAATCCTCTCAAATGATTCCGGGACCGGCTCGCGGTGCCGTCGCCACGCTACCTGTTTGGTAATTGAGGCAACAGCATGACTTTTGCCGGCGTGTTACACTGCCCCGCGTCCCGAATCCAGCCCCGTCCACTGTGATTATTGGGGGAAGACTCAACTAAGCTCACAATACCGCCGTCATGTTAGATTCAAATACGAATCAAATCGAAGTTGCTATGTCGAGGACGCCGGTGAGAAGCCGCATATTTCTTTCGCTCTGCACCGGGGCGGCCATGTTGCTTGGAAGCGTAAGCGCAGGCCTTTCCGAGCCGATGCATTCCATCGCCATGCAGGGGGAACCCGCGCTCAAGGACGGTTTCCGCAATTTTCCCTATGTGAACCCCGATGCGCCCAAGGGCGGCAGCGTCACCTATTGCGTTGTCGGCAGCTTCGACAACCTCAATCCGTTCATCCTGAAAAGCCTGCGCACCACCGCGCGCGGCATGATCGACACGATCTATGGCAATCTGGTGTTCGAGCCCTTGATGCAGCGCAGCGCCGACGAGGCGTTTTCGCTTTACGGCCTGCTCGCCGATTCGCTCGATATCTCGCCTGATCGGAAGGTCGTGGAGTTCCATCTTAATCCGAACGCCAAATGGTCGGATGGAGAGCCGGTGACCGCCGACGACGTGCTCTTCACCTACGACGTCTTCACCGCCAAGGGGCGCCCGCCCTACAGCGATCGCATGAAGAAGATCGCCAAGCTCGAGAAGACGGGCGAGCGCAGCGTGCGTTTTACCTTCAACGAAAACGCCGATCGCGAATTTCCGCTCATCATTGCGATGACGCCGATCGTCCCCAAGCACGCGTTCGACAAGGAGACCTTCGACCAGACGACGCTGAAGCCGTTGGTCGGCAGCGGTCCCTATCGGGTCGAACAGGTCGTGCCGGGCCAGCGCATCGTTTTCCAGCGCAACCCCGACTATTGGGCGAAGGACCTGCCCTCCAAGCGCGGCTACGACAATTTCGATCGCATCACCATCGAGTATTTCCTCAACGCGAACTCCCTCTTCGAGGCCTTCAAGAAAGGGCTGTGCTCGCTCTACGAGGAGCCTGACCCGGTCAAGCGCGAGCGCGATCTCGACTTTCCGGCCATGCGCGACGGCAGGGTGGTGACCGAGACCTTCGACAACGGTCTGCCGCCCGTCGTCCAGGGTTTCCTGTTCAACACGCGGCTGCCGAAGTTTGCCGACCCGCGCGTGCGCCGTGCGCTGGCCCTGCTCTACGACTTCGAATGGGCGAACAAAAATTTGTTCGACGGCCAGTTCAAGCGCACGGCGAGCTACTGGCAGAATTCGGAACTGTCCGCGCTCGGCCGCCCGGCCAGCGAGGAGGAGCGGAAGCTGCTCGCGCCCTTCCCCGGCAAGGTGTTGCCGGAGGTCATGGACGGCACCTACCTGCCCCCCGAGACTGACGGCTCCGGCCGCGACCGCACCGAACTCAAGGCCGCGCTCGATCTCCTGAAGAGCGCCGGCTACCGCATCGAAGACGGCAAGCTGCTCGATCCGCATGGCGTGCCCTTCAGCTTCGAGATCCTCACCGCTTCGCAAAGCGAGGAGCGGCTGGCGGCTCTCTACCAGCGCACGCTGGCCAAGATCGGCATTGCGGTCACCATTCGCGCGCTCGAGGCCGACCAGATCCAGATGCGCAAGCAGCGCTTCGACTTCGACATGCTGATCGGCAACACAGGCTTTGTCGGATCGCTGTCGCCCGGCATCGAGCTGCTCGGGCGCTGGGGCTCGGAATCCGCCAAAGCCGAGGGCTCGTTCAACCTGTCCGGCGCGTCCGACCCGGCGATCGACGCCATGATCGAGGCGTTGCTCAATGCGCGCGACAAGGATTCCTACATCGCGGCCGTGCGCGCGCTTGACCGGCTGCTGATCTCCAGCGCCTACATGGTGCCGATGCAGTACGACAACCGGAAATTCGTCGTCTATTGGAACTATCTGGCGCACCCGGACCGGACTCCTATATTCGGGTATCAACTTCCCACCTGGTGGCACAAGCCGGACTGACCGGCAGGAAGGTACCCCGCTATGACCGCACCCCAGCAGTCCCTCACGGTCGACGTCGTCTCGGATGTCGTCTGCCCCTGGTGCTTTATCGGCCAGAAGCGGCTGGACAAGGCGGTCGCGGCTGTGCCGGACGTGGATGTCGAAATCCGCTGGCGGCCGTTTCAGCTCGATCCGACCATCCCGCCCGAAGGCAAGGACCGCCAGGAATACATGCTGGCGAAGTTCGGCAGCGCCGACCGCCTGCGCGAGATGCACAGCAGGATCAAGGAGTTGGGAGCGGTCGAGGGCATCGATTTCGACTTCGGCGGCATCACGATGTCGCCCAACACGCTCGACGCCCATCGCGTGCTGCGCTGGGCCAGCGCCAGCGGCGCCGAGGTGCAGGGCAGGCTCGCACGCCGGTTCTTCCAGCTCTATTTCGAGGAAGGCAAGAACATCGGCGACCATGCAGTGCTGGTCGAGGCCGCGGGCGAAGCCGGAATGGACGCGCCGGTGGTGGCGGCAATGCTTGCCACCGATGCCGATAGCGAGGCCGTTGCCGGTGAGGTCGCCACCGCCTCGCGCATGGGCATCACCGGCGTTCCCTGCTTCTTGTTCGAGGGCAAATATGCGGTGATGGGCGCGCAGGACACCGACACGCTGGCCGACGCAATCCGCCAGATCGCCGCCGCCAAGGCCCGCGGCGAATTGGCTGGCGGGTAAAACGTCGGCGTGCTCCATCCCGCCCTCGTGGTTCGAGGCTCCGTTTCGCTTCGCTGCACTGCGCACCTCACCATGAGGGCTACCGGCGGCTCCCACCCCCTCTCCTGAGTTGAGGCGTGGCGCCTAGCTCCCTCATGCTGAGGCGCTCGCCCGCAGGGCGAGCCTCGCCCTTCGACAGGCTCAGGGCACGCACCTATTCATTGCCACGCCCGGTTTTTTGACCGTCTGGCTTGTTCAAAGAACTGGGAAGACGGGCGGTCGGGAAACGCGCTCGTTTAAGTAAATCTGCGGTCTCCGCGACCGCCCGTTCGATGCTCTTGCCTGGGTTTGTTCGCCTCCGCATTCGCGCGGCCAGCCACACCCTGGGCCCGGACTTGGGGGTTCATCACCCAGCAGTGCGACCGTAGCACCACCAGCCCGGACATCGTCGCCCTCCACGCTCATCCGGTTCATGACCCGTGTTCCCGGTGAGGCCGATGCGGGCATTATGCGGGAGGCGGCAATGTGGGGGAGAAAGCAGGTGGTGATTTTTGTTTTGGGGCAAATGATTTCAGTGGGTTAGCTTTGGTCGACTTCGGAATTCTCAGGAATCCATCCCCGTTTTCTGGCCGCCGCACCCCCTCTCCGTCGCGCTTCGCGCGCCACCTCTCCCCCATTTCATGGGGGCGAGGAACCCAAGTTCTGAGAGGTCGTGACTTTGGCGGGTGCCGGTTCCTCGCCCCGCTCGCGGGGAGAGGTGGCGCGCGAAGCGCGACGGAGAGGGGATGACGAAGGTGGCGCCGCCCTAGCCCATCCAACCCTTGCGCGCAAAAAGATCGCCGAGGACCGGCCGTAGTGCCAGCGGCAAATCTTCGGCGAGGAGGCCCGGGCCGAAGCTGCGCGCGGCCTCGCAATGGATCCACACCGCCGCGCAGGCGGCTTCGAAGGGCGGCATGCCCTGTGCCAGCAGCCCGGCGCAGAGGCCGGACAGCACGTCGCCAGAACCTGCCGTCGCCAGCAGAGGCGTGCCGTTGCTGTTGATCGCGGCTCGCCCGTCCGGCGAAGCAATCACCGTATCCGGCCCCTTGTAGACGATCACGGCGTCCGCTCTCGCGGCCGCGGCACGTGCCTTTTCTACCTTCGACAACTTCGTGTCGTCGGCGATATCCCGGAACAGACGCCGGAATTCGCCTTCATGCGGCGTCATGATCGCCTTGGGCGCCCCTTGCGCATGCAGAGCGGCGAACAGCGCTTCGGGCTGGAATGCAGCCGAAGTCAGCCCATCCGCGTCGAGCACAAGGCTTTCAGGCGCGCCATCGATTGCAGCAAGCAGGTCGAGCAGGAAATTGGCGACTTCCTGCTCCGGCCCCAGTCCCGGCCCGTAGACCAGGGTCTGCGGCTTGCGCGCGTCGAGAAAGCCCAGCACCTCGTCCAGCGTATCGGCCTTGCGCAGCATGATGGAGGTCAGATGCGCGCCGTTCACGGCCAGCGAGCGCGTCGGCGAGAGCACGGTGACCGCCCCTGCCCCAACGCGCGCCGATGCCATCGCTGAAAGTCGCGCCGCGCCGGTCGCCGTAGGGCTGCCGGAAAAGACGCCGACATGGCCGCGACGATATTTGTATGTGTCCAATGCCGGCACCGGAAATTTTTCCAGCCAGATATCGGGCAGGTTCTCGAAGCAGCGCGGGCCGATCTCGGCGATGACCTCATCACTTATACCGATGTCGACGACCTCGACATCGCCGCAGAGCGTCCGGCCGGGCTCCAGCAGATGGCCGGGTTTTTTGCGCGCGAAAGTGACGGTCAGGGCCGCGGCGAATGCGTCACCGAGTATCTGGCCGCTCTCGCCGGAAACGCCGGACGGCAGATCGACCGCCACAACGGGCACACTGCTTTCCTTGGCGACACGCGCAGCGCGTGCAGCCGCCTCAGACAGCGGCTTCGAAAGGCCGGCGCCATAGAGCGCATCGACGACAAGGTCGCCGGGCTCGGGCATGAAATCAGCCAGCGGGCGCGGTTCAACCGGGTAGTCGGCAGCGGCTATGGCTGCATCGCTGCCGGCGCGAGGCTCTCCCTCATCCCACAAATGCACGTCGACGCCGCCCTTGACCAGTAGCCGGGCGACCACATAGCCGTCGCCGCCATTGTTGCCGGGCCCGCAAAGCACATGCGCGCAGCGCATTTCCGGAAAGCGCGCCAGGATCAGCGTGGCGATCTGCGTGCCGGCATTCGACATCAGCCCATAGCCGTCGAACGGCCCGTGCTGCATCGCGAGCTTGTCGGCTCGGCCCATTTCGCTCGGGGTCAGGATTTCATGCGACATGCCAGGCTCATCCCAAGAGGTCGGAACGCATGATGACTATCATATCGCGGCCTTGCCCAAAATGGAGGCCATGGCTCAAGATCGGAGGTCGCAACGGGTCGATTGCCGGCGCAAATGCCCAAACTTTAGGCGAGTTGCACAAGTTTTGATCTTCTGATTGGATTTTCTTCGCCGTCCTTCGGTGAAGTCTGCATCGAAAGTGAACAGATTGCACCCCAAGCGCAATTTTTCGCTTTCTTTTCAGCCCGAAGGAAAAATCCTTGCGCAGACTGGCGACTGGCACGCTTCCTGCTTAAAGAAGCACAGTCGGGTCTGCCCCGTTCATTCCCAGTGGAGGCCGAAAGATCAAATGAAGAAGATCGAAGCGATCATCAAACCGTTCAAGCTCGACGAGGTGAAGGAGGCCCTTCAGGAAGTCGGCTTGCAGGGCATCACGGTTACCGAAGCCAAGGGTTTCGGCCGCCAGAAGGGCCACACGGAACTCTATCGCGGCGCCGAATACGTCGTAGACTTCCTTCCCAAGGTGAAGATCGAGGTGGTGCTGGGCGACGATGCCGTCGAAGCGGCCATCGAGGCGATCCGGAAGGCGGCCCAAACGGGGCGCATCGGCGACGGCAAGATTTTTGTCTCCAACATCGAGGAAGTGGTGCGCATCCGCACCGGCGAAACCGGCCTGGACGCCATCTGACAGGCAGCCCCCTAAAGATTCTCCCGTTTCAACGTCATTGCACAGGAATTCAGACATATGACGACAGCCAAAGACATCCTTAGGCAGATCAAGGACAACGACGTAAAGTTTGTCGATCTTCGCTTCACCGACCCCAAGGGCAAGCTGCAGCACGTCACCATGGACATTGCCGAGGTCGATGAAGACATGTTCGCCGACGGCGTCATGTTCGACGGCTCGTCGATTGCCGGCTGGAAGGCGATCAACGAGTCCGACATGCTGCTGATGCCGGATCCGGACACCGTCCACATGGATCCGTTCTTTGCGCAGTCGACCATGGTCATCCTGTGCGACATTCTCGATCCGGTTTCGGGCGAAGCCTATAACCGCGACCCGCGCGGCATCGCCAAGAAAGCCGAGGCCTACATGAAGGCCGAGGGCATCGGCGACACCATCTTCGTCGGCCCGGAAGCCGAGTTCTTCGTCTTCGACGACGTCAAGTACAAGGCCGACCCCTACAACACCGGCTTCAAGCTCGACTCGAGCGAACTGCCGTCCAACGACGACACCGATTACGAGACCGGCAACCTGGGCCATCGCCCGCGGGTCAAGGGCGGCTACTTCCCGGTTCCGCCGATCGATGCTGCGCAGGACATGCGCTCGGAAATGCTGACCGTGCTGACCGAAATGGGCGTGCGCGTCGAAAAGCACCACCACGAAGTGGCGGCCGCCCAGCACGAGCTTGGCGTCAAGTTCGATACGCTGGTTCGCAACGCCGACAAGATGCTGCTGTTCAAGTATGTCGTGCATCAGGTCGCCAATGCCTATGGCAAGACCGCGACCTTCATGCCGAAGCCGGTTTTCGGCGACAACGGCTCGGGCATGCACGTGCACATGTCGATCTGGAAGGAAGGCAAGCCGACCTTTGCGGGCAATGAATATGCCGGCCTGTCGGAAAACTGCCTCTACTTCATCGGCGGCGTCATCAAGCACGCCAAGGCCATCAACGCCTTCACCAACCCGCTGACCAACTCCTACAAGCGTCTGGTTCCGGGCTATGAGGCGCCGGTGCTGCTGGCCTATTCGGCCCGCAACCGCTCGGCCTCCTGCCGCATTCCGTTCGGCTCCTCGCCCAAGGCCAAGCGTGTCGAGATCCGCTTCCCCGATCCGGGCGCGAACCCGTATCTGGCTTTCGCGGCCCTGCTGATGGCCGGCCTCGACGGCATCAAGAACAAGATCCACCCCGGCCAGCCGATGGACAAGGATCTCTATGACCTGCCGCCGAAGGAACTGAAGAAGATCCCGACCGTCTGCGGCAGCTTGCGCGAAGCGCTGCAGGCCCTCGACAAGGACCGCGGCTTCCTGAAGGCCGGCGGCGTGTTCGACGACGACCAGATCGACAGCTTCATCGAGCTGAAGATGGCCGAGGTGATGCGCTTCGAAATGACCCCGCATCCGGTCGAGTTCGACATGTACTACTCGATCTAAGCCCCGAGAAATTAAAAGGAAAAGGCCCCGGAGCAATCCGGGGCCTTTTTTCATTGGAGGCGTGCGCGCATCTAGCGCATCCGCTTCGTGCCAAAAAAGAATGGCCCGGAGTCGCCTCCTGGCCATTTGAGTGTTCCCCTGCCTAATTTTTAGGCTGCCGCCTTCTTCTCCGAGATGGTCGGCACTTCGGAGATGGTCTTCAGCACCTGCGAAGCGATCTGGTACGGGTCGCCCTGGGAGTTCGGGCGGCGATCCTCAAGATAGCCGCGATAGCCGTTGTTGACGAAGCTGTGCGGCACGCGGATGGAGGCGCCGCGATCGGCCACGCCATAGCTGAACTTGTTCCACGGCGCGGTTTCGTGCTTGCCGGTCAGGCGCAGATGGTTGTCCGGGCCGTAGACGGCGATGTGATCGTCGAGGTTCCGCTCGAAGGCAGCCATCAGCGCTTCGAAATAGTCCTTGCCGCCCACTTCGCGCATATGGACGGTCGAGAAGTTGCAGTGCATGCCCGAGCCGTTCCAGTCTGTGTCGCCCAGCGGCTTGCAGTGGAACTCGATGTCGATGCCGTATTTTTCGGTCAGGCGCAGCAGCAGGTAACGGGCGATCCAGATCTGGTCGGCCGCCTTCTTCGAGCCTTTGCCGAAAATCTGGAATTCCCACTGGCCCTTGGCCACTTCGGCATTGATGCCTTCATGGTTGATGCCGGCGGCGAGGCAGAGGTCGAGATGCTCCTCGACGAGCTGGCGAGCGATGTTGCCGACATTCTTGTAGCCGACGCCCGTGTAGTACGGGCCCTGCGGGGCCGGATAACCCTGCTCCGGGAATCCGAGCGGACGGCCGTCCTGATAGAAGAAATATTCCTGCTCAAAGCCGAACCAGGCGTCGTCGTCGTCCAGAACGGTGGCGCGCGAGTTGGACGGATGTGGCGTGACGCCATCGGGCATCATCACTTCGCACATGACCAGGACGCCATTGGTGCGGGCAGGATCGGGATAAAGTGCGACGGGCTTCAGCACGCAATCCGAGCTGCGGCCTTCCGCCTGCATGGTGGAGCTGCCGTCAAAGCCCCAGAGCGGAAGCTGCTCCAGCTTCGGGAACTCCGCAAATTCCTTGACCTGCGTCTTCCCGCGAAGATTGGGCGTCGGCGTATATCCATCCAGCCAAATATACTCGAGCTTGTACTTCGTCATGCTAAACCTCTCATCATCTGCATCGGCCACTGGCGACCGTCCGCAGATGTAAAAAGCAAGCTGCGTGCCAGATTGAAAAAGCCCGCATCTCCTCGGGTTCAGGAGATGCGGGCTCTAAAGCGAAGCACAAAAATTAGGCAGGTACGCGCATTTGGGCGGACACTTTGCACAACAGACGTGCCGCCGCGCCGGGCCTGCAATCAGCGCTGCGAGAGTGCCGCCAGCAGATTGACCGCGGCCATCATGTCGCGCTTGCGGTTATTGCGCCGCGCGACCGCCTCGGAATCCTGGCCCCACTGCGCGATCTGCCAGTCCTCGTCGACGTGAGCGGCGGCCCAGGCCGTCTCGGCGTCAAGCTCTCCCGCCTCCACGGCCAAAGCGAGCAGCGCCGAGCCGGTCAGCGTCGTCATCAGGTGAAGCGCGGCGAGCCTGTTCGGCTCCGTCCGATGGCTGAGATGGATGCCGATGGCACCGATCGCCTCGCGCGGCTGGTCGACATGCATGACGCCCTCGGCAAGCACGAAACGCGCACCAAGCGAAGCACGCGCCCAGTCCAGAACGCCATCCCAGGCCTCTGCCTGCTTCGCCACCAGCCCCTCCGGGCTGTCGGCCCGATAGCAGAGCAGATCGGTCGAGGAGAAGCGCAGGATGTCTTCCAGCACCGCCTGCGGGTCGCTCGCCACGCCATCGATGGCGGTGTTGACCAATCGGGTGACCGGCATGGTCATCGGGTCGATATATTCTTCCTGTGCGGCGAACTCGTCGGCCACCAGTTGCGCTGCGGCCGCCGTCGGCAGCTCGAGCAGTGCCTTGGTGGGCGTGCGCACCGACTTGCCGTCAAGATGCACGGCAAAGCCCTCGGCCACCGGCGCAACCGTCACTTCCTTGTAGAAGCGCTTGGGCAGTTGCCGCTTGAGTTGGCCCTGCGCCCGCCGCACCGGATCGGGATCGGACAGGAAATCGGAAGTCTCGAGATCGTTCAGAAGGTCGCGCATAATTTCCTCACACTGGCGGGCGGCGGATGCGCCTGTTGACGACAATGATGCCGCAGACGATCAGCCCAAGCGCCAGATACATTCGCTGTCCCAGCGGCTCTCCCAGCAGCACGCCGCCAAACAGAACGCCGAAGGCGGGTGTCAGGAAGGCGAAGCTGGACAGCCCCGCGGCAGGATAGCGCCGCAACAGCCAGAACCATACAATATAGGTGAAGGCGACCACATACACAGCCTGAAAGAGCACGGCTGCGATCGGCACCCAGGTGATGTCGCGGAATACCGGACCGGCCACCGACAAGAGCGGAATAGCCGTCACCGTCGCCACGACGAGTTGGTAAAGCAGCAGCTTTTCAGAACCCACATTGGCAAGCTTGGTGCCCCTGATCGCCAGTGTGGTCGCCGCCCAGAACACGCCGGCAAGCAAGGCCATCACGTCGCCGGCCAGCGCCTGCGGACCGGGACTGCTGAGCTTGTCGGAAAACACCACCACGACGCCGGCGAAGGCCAGTGCGAGGCCAATCCACTTCTGCAGCGTCATACGCTCGCCGAGCAGGAAATGCGCGCCGACCAGCACCCAGAAGGGCATGGCGTTCAAAAGCAGTGTGCTGCGCGCGACCGTCGTGTATTGGAGCCCGATGAACACCAGCAGGAATTCGCTGCTGAACAAGAGCCCGGCCAATATGCCGGCCGGCAAGGTGCCGTCGCGTTCGAACAGTCGCACGCCACGATAGCGGCACCATGCGAAGACGATCAGCGCGCCGATGGCCGATCGCGCCATCGACAGAAAGACGGGGCTGAAGCCAATATTGGCGAACTTGGCGGCGACGCCGTTCAGCCCCCACGAGACAGTGAGGAAAATCATGATCGCCGCCGCGGCGAAATCGATCGTGTCGCGCCGCTCCGGAATTTCTCCGACGCTCATTCCTCGGGCTCGCCGTTCGCCTCGTCGAATCCGAGCAGGTTCCAGCTCTGGCGCATATGCGGCGGCAGCGGCGCGGTGACGTCGATCACGCCGGAGCCGCTGGGATGCGGGATGCGGATGCGCCGCGCATGGAGATGCAGGCGGTTCTGCATGCCGCCCGGAAAATCCCAATTGGTGTCGGCTTCGAAATATTTCGGATCGCCGATGATCGGGCAGCCGATATGGGCGGCGTGGACGCGCAGTTGGTGCGTGCGGCCCGTGTAGGGCTCCATCTCGAGCCAGGTGAGGCGCTGCGCAGCGTGCTCGATGACACGGTAGTAGGACACGGCGTGGTCGGCGCCGCGCTCGCCATGCTTGGCCACGCGCATGCGGTCGCCATCCGGCGTGATCTCCTTGATCAGCCAGGTGGAGATCTTATCCTCGGACTTCTTGGGCATGCCCTTGACCAGCGCCCAATAGGTCTTCTTGGCGTCGCGGCCCCGGAACGCCTCGGCGAGCTTCATCGCGGCAAGGCGCGTTCGCGCCACCACGAGCACGCCGGACGTGTCGCGGTCGAGCCGGTGCACGAGGCGCGGCTTCTCGCCCTTCTTGTTGCGCCAGGCTTCCAGCATGTCGTCGACATGACGGTTGACGCCAGAACCGCCCTGGACGGCGAGCCCAGCCGGCTTGTTGAAGACGAAGACCTTGTCGTCCTCGTAGAGGAGCATCTGGGAGAGCACATCGGCATCGTCCTGGTTGCGCATGGTGCGCGCGGTCAGCGGGCCCTCGCCCTTCTTGTCGACCTCCAGCGGGGGTACGCGCACCATTTGCCCCGGCTCGACGCGGGTGTCGGCCTTGGCCCGGCCGCCGTCGATGCGGACCTGCCCCGAGCGCAACAGCTTTTGCAACTGCACGAAACCGAGCCCCGGATAGTGCGCCTTGAACCAGCGGTCGAGCCGCATGCCCGCCTCGCCGGCTTCAACCTTGATCTGCTCTACGCCTGCCATTTCATCCAGTCCAAATCGCCCGGGCGTTAAGCACCGGGCAGTGCGCGGCTTCATCCGAAATGAATGTTGCCCACGGCCCGGGCCGGCTCGAAAGCCTCGCCTCGACCATGGGCAGCGATGCCGCTTGTTTCTGTCATAATCGTTCCGAACCGGTTCGCACCTTTCGGATCGATGTTCAATGGGCCAGAAGGCCAATCCGCCTAGAGCGGGATGACTTCTGTTGAATCGCCACCGCTCAGGTTCTTGCTTCTGGAGCAAGATCTTGTCCGAAAAGTCTGCAACTTTTCGGGATCATGCTGCTTTTGGAGCCTGATCTTGTCCGAAAAGTCTGCAACTTTTCGGGATCATGCTCTATTTGGCCGGCGCCGATTTCGGGTCGCGCGCGCCGATCATCTTCCAGTTCTTGTAGAACATGGCCTTCATGCGGTCGACGCTGATGGAAATGCCGGCGAGCAGCATGGACAGGAAACCCGGCACCGGAGACGGGCGGATGACGTCCATGAACACGCAATAGCGACGGCCGTCATGCTCGTTGACCGAACGATGCATCAAGGTGTCGTCGAAGATGAACAGCGGATTCTCATACCAGAAGTGCTTGACGTTGCCGCACTCGATGAAGATCTGGTCGGTCTTCGCAGGGCGGAGGTTGTAGAGCACGCGCAGCGTCAGCCGCAGCGGACCATAGTGGAAAGAGGTCGATTCCCGGCCGCTGAACACCGACACCGCGATGGTACGGATATATTTGAACTTGCGGGTAAACTCGGGAACGTTGTCGATGTGCTGCTTGCCGTACCACTGGTAGACATACATGCCGCGGCGACCGCTCTCGAAGTTCGCGTCGATGTCCGAAATGATTTCCGACTGCCTGGCCTTGAACACGTCGAGCACTTCCTCGACCTCGCGGCGATAGTCGTCGGGGAACTGCTCCAGCTTCCACACGCCCCAGTTCTTGTAGGACAGAAGGTCGACGAACAGGTTGAAGGGCGACAGCAGCCAGGTGAACAGGCCGTTGCCGGCAAAGTAGAGGCTGAAGAGCCTGGTGTCCTTGCGGTCGTTGCGCATCACGTCGATCAGGCCGCACAGGATGAACAAGGCCGTGATGATCGGAATGAAATAGAAGGCGACCGCCAGAACAACTACGGCAATGCCGATCTTGCGAACGGTCTTGAGAGACTTCTTGTTCATTTTTCTAACCGGAAAATTGGGGGTGCGTTTGGCTGTGTTTACGAAATTCGCGGGCTAAAGGCCAGCGCCATACGAAAGGCCAGCCTGAGGCGCCGCTCTACTTGCCGCGGCTCTTTTCGCTGCGCAGCTTGGACCAATAGTCGAGCCGCTTTCTGATCTCGCGTTCAAAACCCCGTTCAGGCGGGTCGTAGAAGGTGTGGCGGCCCATCTTCTCCGGGAAATAATCCTGCCCGGAAAAGGCTTCAGGCGTGTCGTGGTCGTACTGGTAGCCGTCCCCGTAGCCTTCTTCCTTCATGAGCTTGGTGGGCGCATTGAGGATGTGGCGCGGCGGCAGCAGCGAGCCGTGCTCCTTGGCGGCACGCATCGCGCCCTTGAAGGCGGTGTAGAGGGCGTTCGACTTGGGGGCAGTGGCGAGATAGACGCAGGCCTGCGCGAAGGCGAGTTCGCCCTCGGGCGAACCGAGATAGTCGTAGGCATCCTTGGCGGCATTGGCGATGACCAGTGCCTGCGGGTCGGCAAGACCGATGTCCTCAACCGCCATGCGCACCAGCCGGCGGCCGATATAGAGCGGATCCTCGCCGGCATCGAACATGCGCGAAAGGTAATAAAGCGCCGCGTCCGGATCGGAGCCGCGCACCGATTTGTGCAGCGCCGAGATCAGGTTGTAATGGCCGTCCTGGCCCTTGTCGTAGATCGGCGCGCGCCGTTGCACGATGCGCAGGAGACCTTCCGAATCGAAGATTTCGCCTGGCTTCGCCGCGCGCCAGATTTCCTCGGCAAGCGTCAGCGAAGCGCGGCCGTCGCCATCGGCCATGCGCATCAGCGTCGCCCTGGCCTCGTCGTCGAGCGGCAGCGGCTTGCCTTCCGTCTCTTCGGCGCGCTTGAGCAGCTTGGCGATGCTGTCCTCGTCGAGCGAGCGGAAGACCAGCACCCGCGCGCGCGACAGAAGCGCGGCATTGAGCTCGAATGACGGATTTTCAGTCGTCGCGCCCACCAGTATGACGGTTCCGTCTTCCATCACCGGAAGAAAGGAATCCTGCTGGGCGCGATTGAAGCGATGGATCTCATCCACGAACAGCAGGGTCTGGCGCCCATTCGCACGACGAAGGCGCGCGCCGTCGAAAACCTTCTTGAGGTCCGCCACGCCGGAGAAAATCGCGGAAATCTGCTCGAAGGCAAGGTGCGTCTCGCCAGCCAAGAGCCGCGCCACAGTGGTCTTGCCGGTGCCGGGCGGGCCCCAGAAGATCATCGACCCCAGCGAGCCGGAGCGGATCATGCGCGTCAGCGCGCCGTCCTCGCCGGTCAGATGCTCCTGGCCGACGACCTCTGCAAGGCTCGCCGGGCGCAGGCGGTCAGCCAGCGGGCGCCCGGGCGCTGCCTTCTCCGGTTCGGCCTGGAACAGATCGGCCATACTCGTTTCAACCTCAGTAGCGCAGAACCTGGCGCATCAGCTGGCCGTTGCGCTCCACGGTGAAGCGCCACCACCGCGTCTTCTGCGCAGCAGACTGCTTGAGCTTCTTGGGCGTGTCGATGGACAAGCCATTGACCTCGCGAACGATGTCGCGCGGCATGAAGCCGAACTCGGCCGCACTGGAGCCGCGCTGGATGTCGACGATCGCCACGCCCTTCGCCTCCGAGGGCATGCCGAGCCGCTGCGCCAGCCGCGGCGAGAGTGCCGTGATCTTGGCGCCCGCAAAGGGGCTCTCGCCGTCGATGGTGATCTCGGCCGCCGACGCGTCTTCCGGCGGGCGAATGGGCGTGATCTCGACCTTCTTCTCCGCGCCCTGGCTCAGGATGTTGAGCGTTGCGGGATTATCGATCGACAACGTCGCCAGGCGATAACCCAGCGCGTCGACATGCTCGATGGCGATATCGTTGAGCGACAGCACCACGTCGCCCGGCTTGAGGCCGGCCTTGGCCGCAGGGCCGTCGGCAGACACGGCAGAGACGAGCGCGCCAGCCGGCTGCGCCATGCCGAGCGACTCCGCGATTGCAGCCGTCACAGGCTCGAACGTCGCCCCGATAAAGGGTCGCTCAAAATAGTCCCTGCCCTGCTTGGCCGATTCGACCACCGCGCGGACCATATTGGACGGGATGGCGAAACCGATGCCGATCGAGCCGCCGCTGCGGCTGAAGATGGCGGTGTTGATGCCTACCAACTGACCGCCCATGTTGATGAGCGCGCCGCCCGAGTTGCCCGGGTTGATCGCCGCGTCCGTCTGGATGAAGAAACCGAAATCGGACACGCCGATGTGGCTGCGCGCAAGCGCCGAAACGATACCGCTGGTCGTGGTCTGGCCGACGCCGAACGGGTTGCCGATTGCCAGCACGAGGTCGCCCACCTCGAGCGCATCGGAATCACCGACCGGAATGACCGGGAACGGCTTGCTGTCCTCGATCTTGAGCACCGCCAGATCGAGTGAATCGTCCTTCAGCAGCACTTTCGAAGGGAATTCACGCCCGTCCGAGGTCGCGACCTTCACTTCGTCTGCGTCCTTGATGACGTGGTTGTTGGTGACCACGATCCCGCTCGGATCGACCAGCACGCCGGAACCCAGCGCGGATTGCATGCGCTGCGGCGCCTGGCCGCCAAATTGACCGCCGAAGAATTGTTCGAAGAGCGGATCACCCGCGAAGGGCGAGCGCACGCGAACCTGCTGCGAAGCATAGACATTGACCACGGCCGGCCCGGTCGTCTTGACCAGAGGCGCGAAGGAAAGCTGAAGTTCGGCATTGCCGAGCGGCAGGCGCTTGCCCTGGGTCGGCAGGCTTTCCTCCGCCTTGCCCAGGAACTCCGACAGTACTTCCTTCAGGCCGGGTTCTTCCTTGGGGGCCGGCGCCGGTGCCGGCGCTTCGGTTTTCTGCTCCGCTGGCGGTGGCGCCGGTGGCGGCGCATCTTCGGCACATGCCGGCGCGGCCACGAAAGGCGCAGCGGCGAGCCAAGCGGCAGTCAGAACCAGGGAAAGCTTTTTCGCGACCATGCGAATCCTCCTGAACGAGCGGGCGCCATTGTCACGACGATTGTGCAAAATGAAAGGCTTCTTGCCGGAAATTCAAGCGGGTCTTCCGAGCAAGAGCGCCTTTCGGGATCATGTAGCGATCGGCTGGAAAAGCAAAAAGGGGCCACGAAGGCCCCTTTCGCTATTCCGACGAACCAGAGCCGATTAAGCGGCTTCCGTTTCCGAGGCTTCCTCAGCCGTACGGGCATGGTCGGCAGCGCCCTTGGCGGAGGTGTCGCGTTCAACGAACTCGATCACAGCCATCGGGGCGTTGTCGCCGTGACGGAAGCCCGCCTTCATGATGCGCAGGTAGCCGCCGTTGCGGGTGGCGTAGCGCGGGGCGATCGTGTCGAACAGGCGCTTGACGACCGGCTCGTTGCCGATCTGGGCGATGACCTGACGGCGGGCGTGCAGGTCGCCGCGCTTGCCGAGCGTGACGAGCTTCTCGACGATCGGACGCAGGTCCTTCGCCTTCGGCAGGGTGGTGGTGATCTGTTCGTGCTCGATCAGCGAGACGGCCAGATTGGCAAACATTGCCTTGCGGTGGCTGGAACTGCGGCCCAGCCGGCGGCCGGCGAATCCATGGCGCATGGCTTACTCCTTCAAATCTTGGTTCGAGAGGCCTACGCCTCAGTATTGGTCTTCGTAACGCTTGGCGAGATCTTCGATGTTCTCCGGCGGCCAGTCGGCCACTTCCATGCCCAGATGGAGACCCATCGAGGCCAGAACTTCCTTGATCTCGTTCAGCGACTTGCGACCGAAGTTCGGGGTGCGCAGCATCTCCGCCTCGGTCTTCTGGATCAGGTCGCCGATATAGACGATGTTGTCGTTCTTCAGGCAGTTGGCCGAACGCACCGAAAGCTCGAGTTCGTCGACCTTCTTGAGCAGCGCCGGGTTGAACGCGAGTTCGGTAACCTGCTCTGCAGCAGCTTCCTTCTGCGGCTCTTCGAAGTTCACGAACAGGCCGAGCTGATCCTGCAGGATGCGAGCCGCGAAAGCGACGGCGTCCTCACCCGAGACCGAACCGTTGGTCTCGATGGTCATGGTCAGCTTGTCCTTGTCGAGCTCCTCGCCGTGGCGAGTGTTTTCGACCTTGTAGGACACCTTCTTGACCGGCGAGTAGAGGCTGTCGACCGGGATGAGCCCGATCGGAGCGTCTTCGGCGCGGTTGCGGTCAGCCGGCACGTAGCCCTTGCCGGTGTCGACGGTGAACTCCATGCGGATCTCGGCGCCCTCGTCCAGGGTGCAGATGATGTGGTCGGGATTGAGAATCTCGACATCACCCACGGTCTGGATGTCGCCTGCCAGCACCGGGCCGGGGCCCTGCTTGCGAACGACCATGCGCTTGGGGCCATCGCCTTCCATGCGGATAGCGATTTCCTTGATGTTCAGCACGATGTCGGTGACGTCTTCACGCACACCGCCGATCGACGAGAACTCATGCAGCACGCCATCGATCTGCACGGCCGTGACAGCGGCGCCGCGCAGCGACGAAAGCAGCACGCGACGAAGCGCGTTGCCGAGAGTGAGGCCAAAACCACGCTCGAGCGGCTCTGCGACCAGCGTCGTCAGTGTCTTGCCCTTGGACGAGAACTCGATCTTGTTGGGCTTGATCAGTTCCTGCCAGTTTTTCTGGATCATCTTGTCATCCTTCCGGTTCCCTGCACTATCCAATCGTGACAGGCGATCTGGAAAAAACCGCATGAGCGCGGAATTGCGCCCATGCGGCATTAAAACAATGAACTAGACGCGACGCTTCTTGCGCGGACGGCAGCCATTGTGCGGGATCGGCGTCACGTCGCGGATCGACGTGATGGTGAAACCGCCAGCCTGCAGAGCGCGCAGAGCCGATTCACGACCCGAACCCGGACCGCAAACCTCGACTTCGAGCGTGCGCATGCCATGCTCCTGCGCCTTCTTGGCGACATCTTCGGCAGCCATCTGGGCAGCGAACGGGGTCGACTTACGCGAACCCTTGAAGCCCTGAGCGCCAGCCGACGACCAGGCAATGGTGTTGCCCTGCGCGTCGGTGATGGTGATCATCGTGTTGTTGAAGGTCGAGTTGACGTGGGCGACACCCGACGAAATGTTCTTACGTTCGCGACGGCGAATACGTCCGGCTTCCTTGGCCATTTTTGTCCTTTCAAGTGATCTCTACGCCGCCGTAACTCCAGCGGCTACACCTTCAAGAGAGTGAGGGAGCAGGGAAGTCGGGAGTATGCTGAAGGCCGCGGCTTGCCGCACCCTGATCATACTGCCCTACTCCCGTACTCCCCTATTCCCTCAAATTACTTCTTCTTGCCGGCGATGGCCTTTGCAGGGCCCTTGCGGGTGCGCGCATTGGTGTGCGTGCGCTGGCCGCGGACCGGCAGCGAGCGGCGATGACGCAGGCCGCGGTAGCAGCCGAGGTCCATCAGACGCTTGATGTTCATCGAAACTTCGCGGCGCAGGTCGCCTTCAACCTGGTAGTCGCGGTCGATGGTTTCGCGGATTGCCAGAACTTCGGCGTCCGTGAGCTGGTTGACGCGACGATCGGTCGGGATGCCCACCTTCTCAACGATCTCGGAAGCGAACTTCGGGCCGATGCCGTGAATGTACTGAAGCGCAATGATCACGCGCTTGTTGGTCGGGATATTGACGCCAGCTATACGGGCCATCTTCTTCTCCATTGTGCCGGTCATACCGGCGATTGCGTTACCCCGCGTCCGGTGGAGACCGGCCCTTGCGGGTGTTCCTTCTTCAATACGATCGGCATGTCCTTATAGGACTATGCGGATCGCGCCAGATTGGGAGACGCGCCGCTATAGTCCACAAGGCCGAATTAGTCAACTGCGACGCCTTAGCTGGCGCGTGCAGCAGCTTCTCCGAGAATATTCTCGATCTCGGCGGTCACGGTATCCATGTCCGCCATGCCGTCGATCGTCTTCAACTCGCCCGTGCCGGCATAATAGGCCGACAGCGGAGCGGTCTTCTCACGATACTCGTCGAGCCGCTTCTTGAACGACTCGGGATTGTCGTCCGCCCGAACCTGACCGCCGGCGGCGACAGTCTCGGCGACGCGATTCTCGATGCGCTTCAGCAGCGCGGATTCGTCGACCTTGAGCTCGATCACAGCGTCGAGCCCCTGCCCCTTACCGGCCAGGATCCGGGTCAAAGCCTCGGCCTGCGGAACGGTGCGCGGATAACCGTCGAGGATGAACCCCTTGCGGCAATCCGGCTCGTCGACTCGCTCGGAGACGATCTGGTTGACGATCTCGTCGGAGACAAGCTGCCCCGCATCCATCACAGCCTTGGCGCGCTTGCCGACTTCGGTGCCGGCTTTCACGGCCGCACGCAGCATGTCGCCGGTCGATAGTTGCGGAATTCCGTGCTTCTCAACCAGGCGCTGCGCCTGTGTTCCCTTTCCCGCCCCGGGCGGTCCGAGCAGTATCAGCCTCATCTTCCCCTCTTGCCCCCGCGGAGCTTCGACTTCTTGATCAACCCTTCATACTGATGGGCAATCAGATGTCCCTGAATCTGTGCAACTGTGTCAAGTGTGACACTTACGACGATCAGCAGCGAAGTACCGCCGAGATAGAACGGCACGCCGGTCGCCGAAATCAGAAATTCAGGCAGAAGACACACGAGAACGAGGTAAATGGCGCCAATGACGGTGATGCGGGTGAGTACGTAGTCGATGTACTCGGCAGTACGCTCGCCGGGACGATAACCGGGGATAAAGCCGGAATGCTTCTTCAGCTGGTCGGCGGTTTCCTTCGGATTGAAGACGATCGCCGTGTAGAAGAACGCGAAGAACACGATCATCGAGGCATAGAAGAGCATATAGAGCGGCTGACCATGGCCGAGGGCGGCCAGGATGCTGCTTGCCCAACCCGGCATCGACTGCGTGTTGGAGAAGCCAGCGATGGTGGCCGGCAGCAGCAGCAGCGACGAAGCGAAGATCGGCGGAATGACGCCCGAGGTGTTCAGCTTCAGCGGCAGGTGCGACGTGTCGCCCTGGAACATGCGGTTGCCGACCTGGCGCTTCGGGTACTGGATCAGCAGCCGGCGCTGAGCGCGCTCGAAGAACACGATCGCGGCGATGACGACGACGGCCAGGATGATGATGCCAATGATCAGGCCGGTCGACAGAGCGCCGGTGCGGCCCAGTTCCAGCGTGCCGCCGATGGCGTGCGGCAGGCCGGCGACGATGCCGGAGAAGATGATCAGCGAAATGCCGTTGCCGATGCCGCGCGCTGTGATCTGCTCACCGAGCCACATCAGGAACATGGTGCCGCCGACGAGCGTGAGGACGGTCGAGGCGCGGAAGAACATGCCCGGATCGGTGACGATGCCGTTGCCGCTCTCAAGTCCGACCGAAATGCCGTAGGCCTGGACGAGCGCGAGAAGCACCGTGCCGTAGCGGGTGTACTGATTGATGATCTTGCGGCCCTGCTCGCCTTCCTTCTTCAGCGCTTCGAGCGACGGAATGACCGACGTCATCAGCTGCATGATGATGGAGGCAGAGATGTAGGGCATGATGCCGAGCGCGAAGATGGCCATACGGCCAACGGCGCCACCGGCGAACATGTTGAACATGCCGAGCACGCCACCCGCCTGCTGGGTGAAAGCGTGGGCAAAGGCTTCCGGGTTGATGCCGGGAAGCGGGATGTAGGTGCCGAGTCGATAGACGAGCAGCGCGCCAAGCGTAAACCAGATGCGCTTCTTCAGGTCTTCGGCCTTAGCGAAGGCTGCGAAATTCAGATTTGATGCAAGTTGCTCAGCAGCCGATGCCATGCAAATTCTCCGCTAGCTCACGTTCGAAAGCCCGCACGAGGCGGGCACGTGTCGACGAAGCCTCGAAATAGGCTTCGGGCGGTAAAGATGCAAGCGGCCACCCGACCGGGTAGCCGCTTGATCACGGATTGTTATTCGGCGGAAGCCGCCTCAGGCAGCTTCACCGAGCCGCCAGCCTTCTCGACCTTCTCGACGGCGGCCTTGGAGGCGCCGGCCAGATCGAAGGAAACCTTGGCCTTCAGCTCGCCGTCGCTCAGGAGGCGGACGCCGTCCTTGACGCGGCGAATCACGCCGGCCTTCACCAGCACTTCAGCCGTAACGGTTTCCTTGGCGTCGAGCTTGTTTGCATCGATCGCAGCCTGGACGCGGCCCAGCGACACCGTCACGAATTCCTTCGCGAAGATGTTGGTGAAGCCACGCTTCGGCAGGCGACGGTAGAGCGGCATCTGGCCACCCTCGAAGCCATTGATCGCAACGCCCGAACGGGACTTCTGACCCTTGACGCCGCGACCACCGGTCTTGCCCGAGCCCGAGCCAATGCCGCGTCCGAGACGCTTCTTGGAGTGGGTCGCGCCTTCGTTGTCACGCAGTTCGTTGAGTTTCATCGTTCTTCTCCTGCGCTCCAGCTTACTTCTCGTCGACGACGCGGACGAGATGCTGAACGGTGGCGATCATGCCGCGCACTGCCGGAGTGTCCTCGAGCGTACGACGACGATGCATCTTGTTGAGGCCGAGGCCGATCAGCGTTGCGCGCTGCTCCTTCGGGCGGCGGATCGGGCTGCCGACCTGCTCGACCGTGATGGTCTTGTTAGCGTTCTTTGCCATTGTCGTAATCCTTCCCCGTCAGGCTTATTCGTCGGCCGCAACGGCTGCGCCGCGACGGGCCTGGAGGGCCGAGTACTTGATGCCACGCTGAGCAGCGACATCCTTCGGATGCATCTGGCTCTTGAGGGCGTCGAAGGTTGCGCGAACCATGTTGTACGGGTTCGACGAACCCATGGACTTCGCAACGACGTCGTGCATGCCGAGCGTCTCGAAGACAGCGCGCATCGGACCACCGGCGATGATACCGGTACCGGGCTTGGCGGTGCGCAGCAGGACGCGGCCAGCGCCGTGGCGGCCTTCAACGTCGTGGTGCAGCGTGCGGCCCGAGCGCAGCGGCACGAAGATCATGTCGCGCTTGGCAGCTTCGGTAGCCTTGCGGATAGCCTCCGGCACTTCGCGAGCCTTGCCGTGGCCGAAGCCGACGCGGCCCTTCTGGTCGCCGACGACGACGAGAGCAGCGAAGCCGAAACGACGGCCACCCTTGACCACCTTGGCGACGCGGTTGATGTGAACGAGCTTATCGACGAATTCGCTTTCGCGCTCTTCGCGATCACGGCCGCGATCGCGACCGCCGTCCCTACGTTCTTGTGCCATTTTCCTGATCCTTATTCTTTTCCGGAAGCACGGGGGTTAAAAACTGAAATCCGGCGTCTATAACGTCGCCGGATTTATTGCAACTGGTGATCGTGCGACGAGGCGCCACGCGCCTCGTCAAGATCCCGTTGTTAGAAGCTGAGGCCAGCTTCGCGAGCGGCGTCGGCGAGAGCCTTGACGCGGCCGTGATAGATGTACGGTCCGCGATCGAAGACAACTTCCTTCACGCCAGCCTTGACGGCGCGCTCGGCAACCAGCTTGCCGACGGCAGCGGCGGCAGCGGTGTCGGCACCGGTCTTCAGGCCCTTGAGATCCTTCTCAAGGGTCGAAGCGGCAGCAATGGTGTGGCCCTTCGAATCATCGATAATCTGAGCATAGATGTGCTTCGACGAACGATGAACCGACAGACGCAGACGATCGCCGGAGACCTTCTTGAGCTGACGGCGAACGCGCGCTGCGCGGCGCTGGGTGGATTCCTTGGAAGCCATTGTAGTTGTTCCTTGCCTTCTGAAACGGGCACGGCCATGTGCGGTAGGCGAAAATCGCCTCCCGCGACCGAGCACCGCGGCTTACTTCTTCTTGCCTTCTTTGCGGACGATCTTCTCGCCAGCATACTTCACGCCCTTGCCCTTATAGGGCTCAGGGCCACGATATTCGCGGATCTCAGCCGCGACCTGGCCAACCGCCTGCTTGTCGATGCCGGACACGATGATTTCGGTCGGCTTCGGCACGGTGATGGTGATGCCTTCCGGCGTCTGGTAGACAACGTCGTGGCTGAAGCCGAGCGCCAGCTGCAGGTTCTTGCCCTGCATGGCGGCGCGGTAACCAACGCCGTTGATCTCGAGCTTCTTCTCGAAGCCGTCCTTCACACCGGTCAGGATGTTGACGATCTGAGTACGCGACATGCCCCACTTGGAGCGCGCGTCCTTCGACTGGTCACGCGGCTGAACGGCGATTTCGCCGTTCTCGAACTTGACGAGCACTTCGTCGTTGACGACGAACTGCAGCTCGCCCTTCGGGCCCTTGGCGGTGACGGTCTGACCGTTGACGTTTGCAGTCACGCCGGCCGGCACCTGAACGGGTTTCTTGCCAATACGAGACATGTTCTTGTCCTCGTTCTTTCTGTCTTATGCTCGGCGGATCAGAACACCTGGCAGAGGATTTCCCCGCCGACGTTCTGTTCGCGTGCTTCATGGTCCGCCATGACGCCCTTCGGCGTCGACAGGATCGAAATACCGAGGCCATTGGCGACGTGCGGGATCGACTTGACCGACACGTAGACGCGGCGGCCCGGCTTGGAAACGCGAGCGATTTCGCGAATGACCGGTGCACCGTCAAAGTACTTCAGTTCGATCTCGAGTTCCGACTTGCCATTGCCGAAATCGACCTGGCTGTAGTCGCGGATATAGCCTTCGGACTTGAGGACATCCAGAACGCGGGCGCGCAGGCGGGAAGCCGGGGTCGAAACCTTGGTCTTCTTGCGGCCGTAGGCGTTACGGATGCGGGTCAGCATATCGCCGAGAGGATCACTAAGAGACATAGCGTGTGCTCCTTACCAGCTCGACTTGACCAGGCCGGGCACTGCGCCCAGCGAGCCGAGTTCGCGCAATGCAATACGCGACATCTTCAGTTTGCGATAATAGGCGCGCGGGCGACCGGTCACCTCGCAGCGATTGCGAATGCGGGTCTTGGAAGAATTGCGCGGCATCGCGGCGAGCTTCAGCTGAGCGCGGAAGCGCTCTTCGATCGGAAGGCTCTTGTCCATGATGATGGCCTTGAGGGCCTTGCGCTTCGCAGCGTTCAGGTCGACGAGCTTCCTGCGCCGATTATTCTTCTCTACTGAGCTGGTCTTTGCCATTTCAGATTTTTCCTTTTCTCGCTGCCGTTACTGCCGGAAGGGGAAGTTGAAGGCCTTGAGCAGAGCCCGGGCCTCGTCGTCCGTCTTGGCAGTCGTACAAACGATGATGTCCATACCCCAGATCTGGTCTACCTTGTCGTAGTTGATCTCGGGGAACACGATGTGCTCCTTGATGCCCATAGCGTAATTGCCACGGCCGTCAAAGCTTTTCGGGTTCAGGCCGCGGAAATCGCGAACGCGCGGCAGCGCGATCGTGACCAGACGGTCCAGAAACTCATACATGCGCTCCTTGCGAAGCGTGACCTTGGCGCCAAGCGGCATCTGCTCACGCACCTTGAAGCCGGCGATCGACTTGCGGGCGCGGGTGATGACCGGCTTCTGACCGGCGATGAGAGCTAGGTCGCCAGCGGCAACCGTCGGCTTCTTCGAATCAGCGGTCGCTTCGCCAACACCCATGTTCAGGACGATCTTCTCGAGACGCGGGATCTGCATCTCGTTGTCGTACTTAAACTGTTCGAACAGCGCCTTGCGGATGGTCTCTTCGTAGACCTTGCGCAGGCGGGGCTGGTTCTCTGCCTTAGCCATTGATCACTTCTCCCGAGCGCTTTGCGACGCGCACCTTGGTGCCATCCTCCTGGGTGCGGAAACCGACGCGGGTCGGCTTTCCATCCTTGGGGTCGGCCAGCGCGAGGTTCGACAAATGGATCGGCGCTTCCTTGCTGATGATCCCGCCCTCTTGGGACTGGGTCTGTTTCTGGTGGCGGCGCACCATGTTGACGCCGCGCACGACGGCCTTGTCGTCCTTAGGCATCACACGGAGCACTTCGCCCGAGCGGCCCTTGTCCTTGCCGGCGAGGACGACGACCTTGTCGCCTTTGCGAATCTTCTGCATTTTTCCGGCTCCTTACAGCACTTCCGGCGCGAGCGAGATGATCTTCATGTGGTTCTTGGCGCGGAGCTCGCGCGGAACCGGTCCGAAGATACGCGTGCCGATCGGCTCTTTCTTATTATCGACGAGAACAGCTGCGTTCTTGTCGAAACGGATCACGCTGCCGTCCGGGCGGCGGATGTCCTTGGCCGTGCGAACCACGACCGCCTTCATCACATCGCCCTTCTTAACGCGGCCGCGCGGAATGGCTTCCTTGATCGACACCACGATGATGTCGCCGACGGAGGCGTACTTCCGCTTCGAACCGCCCAGCACCTTGATGCACATGACACGACGGGCGCCGGAATTGTCCGCGACGTCGAGGTTTGTTTGCATCTGAATCATGACTGGCCGCCTTCTTTATTCATGGGTAGTGGCGTAGCGCCCTACCCGGCTTGTCCAAATATTTCGTTACTGCGACGCCTGGGCGTCGGTGATGACGACCCAGCACTTATCCTTGGAAATCGGAGCCGATTCCTGGATGAACACCTGGTCGCCGACCTTGTGGGCGTTGTTCTCGTCGTGCGCCTTGTACTTCTTCGACATACGCACGGTCTTCTTCATGACCGGGTGCGTGAAGCGACGCTCGACCTTCACGACAACGGTCTTGTCGTTCTTGTCGCTGACGACAGTGCCCTGCAAAATGCGCTTTGGCATGTTTCTCGTCCTTAAGCCTTCTTGCCGGCCGATTTCTCGGCGGCGATGGTCTTGATGCGCGCGATGTCCTTGCGGACCTGCTTCACGCGGGCGGTCTTCTCGAGCTGACCGGTCGCCTTCTGGAAGCGCAGGTTGAACTGCTCCTTCTTCAGGGCGCCGAGTTCGTCGTTCAGCTGGTCGGCGGTCTTCGACCGGATTTCTGCGGCTTTCATGACTCGTGACCTTCCTTATTCAGCAATGCGCTGTACGAAGCGCGTCTTGACCGAGAGCTTGGCGGCGCCGAGACGGAGCGCTTCACGCGCAACTTCCTCGGACACGCCGTCGATCTCGAACATCACGCGGCCGGGCTTGATTCGGCAGGCCCAGTAATCGACCGCGCCCTTGCCCTTACCCATACGAACTTCGGTCGGCTTCGAGGTGACCGGCACGTCGGGGAACACGCGAATCCACACGCGACCCTGACGCTTCATTTCACGCGTGATCGCGCGGCGAGCCGCCTCGATCTCACGGGCGGTGACCCGGTTCGGCTCCAACGCCTTCAGACCAAAGCCACCAAAATCAAGATTGGTGCCGCCCTTGGCGGTGCCGTGGATGCGGCCCTTGAACTGCTTCCGGAACTTTGTGCGCTTTGGCTGCAGCATCGTTCTTACTCCAAAATTCTATGTTCTCAGGCGTTCTCACGACGGCGCGGACCACGCTCGCGCTCGGCAGCCGGCTGATGATCGCCCTCGGTAGCACGGCGCTCGGAAGCCATCGGGTCATGCTCAAGGATCTCGCCCTTGAACACCCAGACCTTCACGCCGCAAATGCCGTAGGCGGTCTTAGCTTCTGCGGTGCCATAGTCAACATCCGCGCGCAGCGTGTGCAGCGGAACGCGACCTTCGCGGTACCACTCCATACGAGCGATTTCAGCACCACCTAGACGGCCCGAGCAGTTGATACGGATGCCTTCGGCGCCGAGACGCATGGCCGACTGCACGGCGCGCTTCATGGCGCGACGGAAGGCGATGCGGCGCTCGAGCTGCTGAGCGATCGACTGAGCGATCAGCGTGGCATCGATCTCCGGCTTGCGGACCTCGACGATGTTGAGGTGCGTTTCCGCATTCGTCATCTCGGTCAGCTTCTTGCGCAGCTTCTCGATGTCCGCGCCCTTCTTGCCGATGATCAGGCCAGGACGGGCGGCGTGGATCGTGACGCGGCACTTCTTGTGCGGGCGCTCGATGACGACCTTGGAGATCGCAGCCTGCTTCAGCTCTTCCTCGAGATACTTACGGATCTTGAGGTCTTCGTGCAGCAGCTTGCCGTACTCGTTGGTGTTCGCGTACCAACGCGAATCCCAGGTGCGGTTGATGCCGAGGCGCAGACCGATCGGATTGATTTTCTGACCCATCAGGCGGCCTCCCCTTTCTCTTCAACTTCACGAACCACGATCGTGAGATGCGAAAACGGCTTTTCGATGCGGCTGGCGCGACCGCGGCCACGGGCATGGAAACGCTTCATCACGATCGACTTGCCGACAAAAGCTTCGGCGACGACGAGGGCGTCGACATCGAGGTCGTGATTGTTCTCGGCGTTGGCAATAGCCGATTCGAGCGTCTTCTTAACAGTGCCGGCGATGCGCTTGCGCGAAAATTCCAGATCCGACAGCGCGGTGCCGACCTTCTTGCCGCGGATCAGAGCCGCAACCAGGTTCAGCTTCTGCGGGCTGACGCGGATCGTGCGCAGAACGGCACGCGCCTCGTTGTCAGCAAGCCTGCGCGGAGCTTTGGCCTTGCCCATTGTTATTTCCTCTTCGCCTTCTTGTCCGCGCCGTGGCCGTAGTAGGTCCGCGTCGGAGCGAATTCACCGAACTTGTGGCCGACCATGTCTTCGGACACGGAGACCGGAATATGCTTCTGGCCGTTGTAGACGCCAAAGGTCAGACCGACGAACTGCGGCAGGACAGTGGAGCGACGGCTCCACATCTTGATCACTTCGTTGCGGCCACCCTCGCGCACTTTCTCTGCCTTCTTGAGCAGAAAGCCGTCGACGAACGGGCCTTTCCAAACTGAACGGGTCACGTCAGACTACCTTTCTTTAGCTCTTGCGCTGATGGCGCGAGCGCACGATGAACTTGTCGGTCGCCTTGTTGGACCGCGTCTTCTTGCCCTTGGTCGGCTTGCCCCACGGGGTGACCGGGTGGCGACCGCCCGAGGTGCGGCCTTCACCACCGCCGTGAGGGTGGTCGACCGGGTTCATGGTCACGCCGCGGTTGTGCGGGCGCTTGCCGCGCCAGACCGTGCGGCCGGCCTTGCCGTCGTTGATGTTGGCGTGGTCCGGGTTGGACACGGCGCCAACGGTGGCGAAGCACGAGCCGTGGACGATGCGCTGCTCACCCGAGTTGAGGCGCAGGATGGCCATGCCCTGGTCACGACCGACGAGCTGGGCGTAGGCGCCAGCCGAACGAGCGATCTGACCGCCCTTGCCCGGCTTCAGCTCGATGTTGTGCACGATCGTGCCGACCGGCATCGCCGACAGCGGCATCGCGTTGCCCGGCTTGACGTCGGCGCTCTCGCTGGCGACGACCTTGTCGCCGGCGTGGAGGCGCTGCGGAGCCAGGATGTAGCTCAGCTCACCGTCCTCGTACTTCACCAGCGCGATGAAGGCAGTGCGGTTCGGATCGTATTCCAGCCGCTCGACCGTGCCGACGACGTCAAGCTTGCGACGCTTGAAGTCGATGATGCGGTACGAACGCTTGTGGCCGCCGCCGATGAAGCGGGCCGTGATACGACCGTAGTTGTTGCGGCCGCCCGACTTGGTCAGACCTTCGGTCAGGCCCTTGACGGGCTTGCCCTTGTAAAGGCCCGAGCGGTCGACGATGACCAGCTGACGGGTGCCAGGCGTTACCGGCTTAAATTTCTTAAGTGCCATTGTTCTGTCCTCGCGACCTAGCTCAGAGACCCGTCGCGACGTCGATCGACTGGCCTTCGGCCAGCGTCACAACCGCCTTCTTGACATCGCTCTGCTGGCCAATCGTGCCACGGAAGCGCTTCACCTTGCCCTTGCGGACCAGGGTGTTGACCGCCGTGACCTTGACGCTGAACAGCGCTTCGATCGCGGCCTTGATTTCCGGCTTCGTCGCCTTGCGGGCAACATTGAAAACGACCTGGTTGGCTTCCGAAGCCAGGGTCGACTTTTCGGTGATCACCGGGCTGACGATCACGTCATAGTGGCGAAGATCCGTCATTTGAAGCGCTCCTCGAGGGCCTCGACGGCGGCCTTCGAAAGGACCAGCGTGCCGCGGCGCAGAATATCGTAGACGTTGATGCCCTGGATCGGCAGGACATCGATGTTCGGGATGTTCGACGCAGCGCGCTTGAAGTTGGCGTCAAGCTCGGCACCGCCGATCACCAGGGCGTTGGTCAGGCCCAGCTTGGCGAAGCTGGCAACCAGCGCCTTGGTCTTGGCCTCGGTGATCGCCAGATCATCGACGATGATCAGGTTCGATGCCTTGGCCTTGGCCGAGAGAGCGTGCTTCAGGCCGAGAGCGCGGACCTTCTTGGGCAGGTCATGCTCATGGCTGCGAACGACCGGGCCGTGCGCCTTGCCACCGCCGCGGAACTGCGGGGCGCGAGCCGAGGAGTGACGAGCGCGGCCCGTACCCTTCTGCTTGTACATCTTGGCGCCGGTGCGGGCGATTTCCGCGCGGCCCTTGATCTTGTGGGTGCCCTGCTGCTTTTTGGCCAGCTGCCAGCGCACGACGCGCTGCAGGATGTCCTCGCGGGGCTCAAGGCCGAAAATCTCCTCGGAGAGTTTCACCTTGCCGGCGTCTTCGCCGCCAAGCGTAGAAATCTTGAGATCCATTATTCGGCTCCTTCCTTGGCCGAAGCTTCATTCTTCTGCGCAGCGCGAACTGCGGCAGGCTTCGGAGCGTTCTCCGGCAGCGCAACCTTGGCTGCGTCGCGAACCAGGATCCACGCACCCTTGGTGCCCGGAACGGCGCCGCGGATGAGGATCAGACCACGATCGCTGTCGGTCGAAACGATTTCGACGTTCTGCGTCGTGACGCGGGTGGCGCCCATGTGGCCGGCCATCTTCTTGCCCTTGAACACCTTGCCGGGGTCCTGGCGCTGACCGGTCGAACCGTGCGAACGGTGCGACACCGAGTTACCGTGCGAGGCGCGACCACCACCGAAGTTGTGGCGCTTCATGACACCCTGGAAGCCCTTACCGGTGCTGGTACCAGTCACGTCGACCTTCTGGCCGGCGACAAAATGGTCAACCGTGATCTCGGAGCCAACTTCAAGCATGTTCTCGTCCGACACGCGGAACTCGGCAAGCTTGGCCTTCGGCTCGACGGAGGCAGCGGCGAAGTGACCGCGCATGGCCTTCGACGTGTTCTTGACCTTGGACAGGCCGACGCCGAGCTGAACAGCGGTGTAGCCGTTCTTTTCTTTCGTACGCTGCGCCACGACCTGGCAGTTCTCCATGCGGAGAACCGTAACGGGAACATGCTCGCCGGCGTCGTTATAGACGCGGGTCATGCCCAACTTCTGTGCGATAACACCTGAACGCATCGGTTCAATTTCCTTTTCAGAGTTCCCTGTCGGGGCTTGCGCCCCTCCACGCCTCTTTTCACTCGCCTTAGAGCTTGATCTCGACGTCGACACCGGCGGCGAGATCGAGCTTCATAAGAGCGTCGACCGTCTGCGGGGTCGGATCCACGATATCAAGCAGTCGCTTGTGCGTGCGCATTTCAAACTGCTCGCGGCTCTTCTTGTCGACGTGCGGCGAGCGGTTGACAGTGAATTTCTCAATCCGCGTCGGCAGCGGAATGGGCCCGCGAACGTTGGCGCCGGTACGCTTGGCCGTCGAAACGATCTCGCGCGTCGAGGCATCGAGCACCCGGTGATCGAACGCTTTGAGGCGGATGCGGATATTCTGTCCGTTCATCGTCATTTCCTTGTTCTGGCGCGGCGCGGGCGTCTATCCGCGCCCGCGACAGATCGGTTGTTCTTATTACTCGGTGATGCTCACGACGACGCCGGCGCCGACGGTACGGCCGCCTTCACGGATGGCGAAGCGCAGCTTCTCTTCCATGGCGATCGGCACGATCAGCGTCACGTCGACGGTGATGTTGTCGCCCGGCATGACCATCTCGGTGCCTTCCGGCAGCGTCACGATGCCGGTCACGTCCGTGGTGCGGAAGTAGAACTGCGGACGGTAGTTGGTGAAGAACGGCGTGTGACGGCCACCTTCTTCCTTGGTCAGGATGTAGGCCTCGGCCTTGAACTTGGTGTGCGGCTTGACCGAACCCGGCTTGCACAGCACCTGGCCGCGCTCGACGCCTTCACGGTCGACGCCGCGCAGCAGCGCGCCGATGTTGTCGCCGGCCTGGCCCTGGTCGAGCAGCTTGCGGAACATCTCGACGCCCGTGCAGGTCGTCTTGGTCGTCGGACGGATGCCGACGATCTCGAGTTCCTCGCCGACCTTGACGATGCCGCGCTCGACGCGACCGGTCACCACGGTGCCGCGGCCCGAGATCGAGAACACGTCTTCGATCGGCATCAGGAACGGCTGGTCGATCGGGCGCTCCGGCGTCGGGATGTAGGCGTCAACCTCTTCCATCAGCTTGCGGATCGCGTTCTCGCCGATCTCCTTGTTGGAGTCTTCGAGAGCGGCCAGCGCCGAACCCTTGACGATCGGAATGTCGTCGCCCGGGAATTCGTTCTTCGACAGCAGCTCGCGCACCTCGAGCTCGACCAGTTCGAGCAGCTCGGCGTCGTCGACCTGGTCGACCTTGTTGAGGAACACGACGATCGACGGCACGCCGACCTGACGGGCGAGCAGGATGTGCTCGCGGGTCTGCGGCATCGGGCCGTCAGCGGCCGACACGACCAGGATCGCGCCGTCCATCTGGGCGGCACCGGTGATCATGTTCTTCACGTAGTCGGCGTGGCCGGGGCAGTCGACGTGGGCGTAGTGACGGTTGGCCGTCTCGTACTCGACGTGCGCGGTCGAGATCGTGATGCCGCGCGCCTTCTCTTCCGGCGCCGCGTCGATCTGGTCATAGGCGCGGAATTCGCCGAAAAACTTCGTGATCGCAGCCGTCAGCGACGTCTTGCCATGGTCAACGTGACCAATCGTGCCAATGTTCACATGCGGCTTGTTGCGCTCAAATTTACTCTTAGCCATGTGAAGTCTCCATTCTTATCCGCCGCTTACGGCATTGAATTAGGTTACGGGTGTAATTCCTCGGAATTACGCGTATTTCTTCTGAACTTCCTGAGCAACAGCGGTCGGAACCGGCTCGTAGTGATCGAACTGCATCGTGTACTGGGCGCGGCCCTGCGACATCGAGCGCAGGCTGTCCACGTACTTGAACATGTTCGCGAGCGGAACCATCGCGTTGACGACGACGGCGATACCGCGGGTCTCCTGACCCTGGATCTGGCCGCGACGGCTGTTGAGATCGCCGATCACGCTGCCGACATAGTCTTCCGGCGTGACAACCTCGACCTTCATGACCGGCTCGAGCAGCTGGACGCCGAGCTTCGGCGCAGCTTCGCGCAGAGCCGCACGGCCAGCGATTTCGAACGCCAGGACGGAGGAGTCGACATCGTGGAAGGCACCGTCGATGAGCGTCGCCTTGACGCTGATCATCGGGAAGCCAGCGAACGGACCCGAGCTCAGAACGCTGCGGATACCCTTCTCGACGCCCGGGATGTATTCCTTCGGAACCGCACCGCCGACGATCTTGGACTCGAACACGAAGTCTTCGCCCTCGGAGTTCGGCTCGAACACCAGCTTGACGCGGGCGAACTGACCGGTACCACCCGTCTGCTTCTTGTGGGTGTAGTCCTGCTCGTGCGAACGAGTGATCGTCTCACGATAGGCAACCTGCGGGGCACCCACATTCGCCTCAACCTTGAACTCGCGACGCATACGGTCGACGAGGATGTCGAGGTGCAGCTCGCCCATGCCGGCGATGATGGTCTGGCCGGATTCCTCGTCGGTCTTGACGCGGAAGGACGGATCCTCAGCAGCCAGGCGGTTGAGCGCGAGGCCCATCTTTTCCTGGTCGCCCTTGGTCTTCGGCTCGATCGCGATCTGGATGACCGGCTCGGGGAATTCCATGCGCTCCAGGATGACCGGCTTCAGCGGATCGCAGAGCGTGTCGCCCGTGGTGGTCTCCTTGAGACCGGCGAGAGCAACGATGTCGCCTGCGAAGGCTTCTTCGATGTCCTCACGGGAGTTCGAGTGCATCTGCAGCATGCGGCCGATGCGCTCCTTCTTACCCTTCACCGTGTTCTCGAGCGAGATGCCCTTGGTGAGCTTGCCCGAGTAGATGCGGCAGAAAGTGAGCGAGCCGACGAACGGGTCGTTCATGATCTTGAACGCGAGCATCGAAAGCGGCTCTGCGTCGTCAGCATGACGCTCGATCTCAGCCTCGGTCTTGGCATCAATACCCTTGATGGCCGGAACCTCGATCGGCGACGGCAGGAAGTCGACAACGGCGTCGAGCAGGGGCTGCACGCCCTTATTCTTGAAAGCGGTGCCGCAATAGACCGGATGGAACTTGACGGCGATGGTGCCGACGCGGATCAACTCGCGGATCTTGTCGTTGTCCGGCAGATTACCCTCGAGATAGGCCTCCATAGCGGCCTCATCCATCTCGACAGCCGCCTCGATGAGCTTCTCTCGATACTCCTCGGCCTTCGCCTTCAGGTCTTCCGGAATCTCGACGACGTCCCAGGCAGCGCCGAGCGACTCATCGCGCCAGACCAGCGCCTTCATCTCGATCAGGTCGATGACGCCCTTGAAATCGCTCTCAGCGCCGATCGGCAGCTGCATGGCGACCGGGATCGCACCGAGGCGCGACTTGATCATGTCGAGGCAGCGATAGAAATCGGCGCCGATCTTGTCCATCTTGTTGCAGAAGATCATGCGCGGGACATGATACTTCTCAGCCTGGCGCCAGACGGTCTCGGTCTGCGGCTCAACGCCGGCATTCGAGTCCAGCAGGGCGATGGCACCGTCGAGCACGCGCAGCGAGCGCTCGACTTCAATGGTGAAGTCCACGTGGCCCGGCGTGTCGATGATGTTGAAGCGACGCATCTTGCCGTCACGGCCCTTCCAGAAGGTCGTGGTGGCAGCCGACGTGATGGTGATGCCGCGTTCCTGCTCCTGCTCCATCCAGTCCATGGTCGAGGCACCATCGTGCGTCTCGCCCATCTTGTGGCTCTTGCCGGTGTAGTAAAGGATACGCTCGGTCGTCGTCGTCTTGCCGGCATCGATGTGCGCCATGATGCCGAAATTGCGATAGTCTTCGATTTTATATTCGCGGGCCATGGGAGGTGCCTCTCAATCGTTCGTTCGCGCTGTTACCAGCGGTAGTGCGCGAAGGCGCGGTTGGCTTCAGCCATCTTGTGCGTGTCTTCACGCTTCTTGACGGCGGTGCCGCGATTGTTGGCTGCGTCCAGCAGCTCGCCCGACAGACGGTCGACCATGGTCGTCTCGTTGCGGTTGCGGGCAGCCGTGATCAGCCAACGGATGGCGAGAGCCTGACGGCGCTCCGGACGGACGTCGACCGGAACCTGGTAGGTCGCACCACCGACGCGACGCGAACGCACTTCGATGTGCGGGGCGACGTTGTCGAGGGCCTGATGGAACAGGGCGACCGGCTCCTGCTTGGTCTTGGCCTGAACCTGATCAAGCGCACCGTAAACGATCGTTTCGGCGACCGACTTCTTGCCGTCGTACATGACGGCGTTCATGAACTTCGTGATGACCAGATCACCGAACTTCGGATCCGGGTTGATCTCACGCTTCTCTGCACTGTGGCGTCGGGACATGTTTCTCGTCTCTCAACTTCGAAGCTCGACGCGACTACAGTGCGCCGGAGCCGATAAATCTTACTTCGGACGCTTGGCGCCGTACTTCGAACGACGCTGCTTGCGATTCTTCACGCCCTGCGTGTCAAGCACGCCGCGGATGATGTGATAGCGCACACCCGGAAGATCCTTCACGCGGCCGCCGCGGATCATGACCACGGAGTGCTCCTGAAGGTTGTGACCTTCGCCAGGAATGTAGCCAATCACTTCAAAGCCGTTGGTCAGGCGGATCTTCGCGACCTTGCGCAGCGCCGAGTTCGGCTTCTTCGGCGTCGTCGTGTAGACGCGCGTGCAGACACCGCGCTTCTGCGGATTGGCCTGCATGGCCGGAACCTTATTGCGCTTCACCGGCGCAATGCGCGGCTTGCGGATCAGCTGGTTGACGGTAGGCATTAAACCCTCTTGTCTCTCAATTCGATGTCTCGAGCCCATTCACGGGCGGCTTCAAGCGGCATTGCCATACGGAAATTCGGGCCACAACCCACTTCTTCGCGGGGCGCCCGAACAAAAGCAGAGGAAGCGAAGCCGCTTCGTGCACGCCGGAAATGTGTAGTCGCTCGTAAAACGAACCTTGTTTGAGGCAAACTCCAGAGCGCGTCGCTCCGGAAAGCCAGACCTCACATGGGTTCAGACGAGGCGGGTAATACGCGCAAGACCGGGTATCGTCAACCCCACAGCGCGCGAAACGTTAACAAAACAGCGCTTTGGCGGCTTCGGTTCAGTGCCACGACATAATCTTGCGTCATTTCGCATCTGCGAAGCAGAATGTGACGCGCTTTTGTCTGTCGCCGGCCCTAGCTTCATGCGAAAAGCCCGAGAACGACGGTGTAGCGACGCCGCCGAGGCCCTGCAAGCAAGGAATCACGTCATGAACGACAATGAGGAACGGCCCGTCACGATCATTACCGGTAGGGTATGGCGCCACAAAGGCGGCAAGTCCGAAGGCGTCCATGTCATGCTGGTTGCGCCCGATGACGACTCGGCTGTGCGTCAGGCACTCGAAGCTCTCGCGAAGGAAGGTTACGCGGAGGCCGAACTCGACCAGATCGGCGACATGCAAGGCGAACCCGATGACGAGCCGCATATTTCGGCCTTCCAGGGCGCGCTCGAAGGCGAAGTCTCCATTATAACCTTCGACGAAAACCTCTGACGGTCGGCTGCGGGTCGGGTAGCCGAATCCTAGAATCGTCTGGTTGCAGCCCTGCCCTGCACGACTGCGAAGACGAACAGAAAAAGCGAAAACAAAAAGACCGCCCGGATGGGGCACAACCGGGCGGTCAAAGCGCGGTCGGAGCGGCAAAGCCGCCCGTCGGAACCGCGTGATCGAATTCAGTCGACCCCCAACACCCCTGCTGGCGGAATCACGACACGTCTCATTCCCAAATTCCGGATATGCTCCCCACAGCCTGTCCGGCGCAGCCTGCCTGCAACCCTAGGCACCCTTCTCTACTAATACCAAACTAAGGGTGGAACCGTCACCCCCCATTTGGGGGCCGCCTCGCTTTCGTATGAAGAATGTCCACAGCTTGCAGAAAAAAGGCCGCCGGGTCAGCCCGGCGGCCTTTTGTTTCGTGCTTTGATCGCGTGCCCTTACTGGGCGGCGTTGACCATATCGGTCAGCATCGGCTCTGCGACTTCCACGCCCGAACCCTTGCGGCGCTCGTCGAGGATCAGCTCGTCGCGATGCGTCGCAATGCGACGAATCTGGTTCATCTGACCGCCGGTGCCGGCCGGGATGAGACGGCCGACGATGACGTTTTCCTTCAGGCCCTGCAGCATGTCGGTCTTGCCGGCGACAGCTGCCTCGGTGAGCACTCGCGTCGTCTCCTGGAAGGAGGCGGCAGAGATGAAGGACGGCGTCTGCAGCGAGGCCTTGGTGATGCCGAGCAGCACCGGCTGACCTTCCGCAGGCTTCTTGCCTTCTTCGACCAGACGCTCGTTGACCTCGTCGAACTCGATCACGTCGACATGGTCGCCCGGGATGTAGACCGAGTCGCCCTGAGCGGTGATCTCGATCTTCTGCAGCATCTGACGGACGATGACCTCGATGTGCTTGTCATTGATGGACACGCCCTGCAGTCGGTAAACTTCCTGGATTTCGTTGACGAGGTAGGAAGCCAGAGCCTCCACGCCCTTGATCGCCAGGATGTCGTGCGGTGCCGGGTTGCCGTCGAGGATGTAGTCGCCCTTCTCGATGGCGTCGCCGTCCTGGAGATGGAACGGCTTGCCCTTCGGGATCAGGTACTCGACCGGCTCAAGCGTCGAGTCATGCGGCTCGATGATGATGCGGCGCTTGTTCTTGTAGTCGCGGCCGAAGCGGATCGTACCGTCGATCTCGGCGATGATGGCGTGATCCTTCGGACGACGGGCCTCGAAGAGTTCGGCAACGCGCGGCAGACCGCCGGTGATGTCCTTCGTCTTCGCGCTTTCCATCGGGATACGTGCCAGCACGTCACCCGGCTTCACATGGGAGCCCGGCTCGACCGACAGAATGGCCTCGACCGAGAGCATGAAGCGAGCATCGCCACCCTTCGACAGCTTGCCGACCTTACCCTTCGAGTCGAGGATGGTGATCGCCGGCTTGAGGTCGGAACCGCGCGGCGTGGACCGCCAGTCTATAACCTCGCGCTTGGTGATACCGGTCGACTCGTCGGCGGTTTCCTGAACGGAGATACCGTCGACCAGGTCTTCGAACGACACGCGCCCCTCGATTTCGGTCATGATCGGGCGGGTATACGGATCCCACTCGGCGATACGCTGACCGCGCTTGACCTTGTCGCCATCGTCCACATAGACGCGCGAACCGTAGGTGACGCGGTGTGCCGCGCGCTCCTTGCCGGCCTCGTCGAGGATCAGGACCGCCATGTTGCGGCCCATCACCACCAGGTTGCCGTCGGAATTGCGCACCACGTTGCGGTTACGGATCTGCACCGTGCCTTCATACGAAGCTTCGAGGAAGGAGGTGTCGACCACCTGCGCCGTGCCGCCCATGTGGAAGGTACGCATGGTGAGCTGGGTGCCCGGCTCGCCGATCGACTGCGCGGCGATGACGCCGACCGCTTCACCCTGGTTGACCGGGGTTCCGCGAGCAAGGTCGCGACCGTAGCAGACGGCGCAGACGCCGACCTTGACCTCGCAGGTCAGTGCCGAGCGGATGCGGACCGACTGGATACTGGCCTTCTCGATCTGCTCGATGTCGCGCTCGTCCATCAGCGTGCCGGCCTTGACGATCACATCGCCCGTCAGCGGGTGATTGATGTCGTCGAGCGCGGTACGGCCGAGGATGCGCTGGCCGAGCGAGGCGACCACCTGGCCGGCATCGACGATCGGCTGCATGGTGAGGCCCTTGTCGGTGCCGCAGTCGATCGAGTTGACGATGCAGTCCTGCGCCACGTCGACGAGACGACGGGTCAGGTAGCCGGAGTTCGCGGTCTTCAGAGCGGTGTCGGCCAGACCCTTACGGGCGCCGTGGGTCGAGTTGAAGTACTCGAGAACGGTGAGGCCTTCCTTGAAGTTCGAGATGATCGGCGTCTCGATGATTTCGCCCGACGGCTTGGCCATGAGGCCGCGCATGCCGGCGAGCTGACGCATCTGGGTCGGCGAGCCACGCGCACCGGAGTGCGACATCATGTAGATCGAGTTCATCGGCTTCTGACGGCCGCTGTCCTCGAACTCGACGGCCTTAATACGGGCCATCATCTCGTCGGCGACCTTTTCCGAGCACTTGGCCCAGGCGTCGACCACCTTGTTGTACTTCTCGCCCTGAGTGATCAGGCCGTCATTGTACTGCTGCTCGTATTCCTTGGCCAAAGCTTCGGTCTCGGCGACAAGCTTGTGCTTGGTGTCCGGAATGACCATGTCGTCCTTGCCGAACGAAATGCCGGCGCGGCAGGCATGGGCGAAGCCGAGTGCCATGATGCGATCGCAGAAAATGACCGTCTCCTTCTGACCGCAGTGGCGGTAGACGGTGTCGATCATCTTGGAGATGTTCTTCTTGGTCATCTCCTGGTTGCAGGTCTCGAACGGCACATTGACGTTCTTCGGCAGCAGTTCGCCGAGGATCATGCGGCCCGGGGTCGTGTCATAGATCTTGGACACGACGTTGCCTTCCGCGTCGACCGTCTTGAAGCGGCCCTTGATCTTGGCGTGCAGCGTGACGGCCTTGGTCTCGAGCGCGTGCTGGAGTTCGCCCATGTCGGCAAACACCATGCCCTCGCCCGGCTCGTTCTGGTTGACGATCGACAGGTAGTACAGACCCAGCACCATGTCCTGCGACGGCACGATGATCGGCGCGCCGGAGGCCGGGTGCAGGATGTTGTTGGTCGACATCATCAGAACGCGGGCTTCAAGCTGGGCTTCGAGCGACAGCGGCACGTGGACGGCCATCTGGTCGCCGTCGAAGTCGGCGTTGAAGGCCGTGCAGACGAGCGGGTGAAGCTGGATCGCCTTGCCTTCGATCAGCGTGGGTTCGAAGGCCTGGATGCCGAGGCGGTGCAGCGTCGGAGCGCGGTTCAGCAGAACCGGATGCTCGCGGATGACCTCGTCCAGGATATCCCAGACTTCCGGCTTTTCCTTCTCGACCAGCTTCTTGGCCTGCTTGACGGTGGACGAATAGCCCTTGGCGTCAAGGCGCGCATAGATGAACGGCTTGAACAGCTCGAGCGCCATCTTCTTCGGCAGGCCGCACTGATGCAGCTTGAGCTCCGGACCGGTCACGATGACCGAACGGCCCGAATAGTCGACGCGCTTGCCGAGCAGGTTCTGACGGAAGCGGCCCTGCTTGCCCTTGAGCATGTCGGACAGCGACTTCAGCGGACGCTTGTTGGCGCCGGTGATGACGCGGCCACGACGGCCGTTGTCGAACAGCGCGTCCACAGCTTCCTGCAGCATGCGCTTTTCGTTGCGGATGATGATGCCCGGGGCGCGCAGCTCGATGAGGCGCTTCAGACGGTTGTTACGGTTGATGACGCGGCGATAGAGATCGTTCAGGTCCGACGTCGCGAAACGGCCGCCGTCCAGCGGCACCAGCGGACGCAGGTCCGGCGGGATCACCGGGACGACCTTCATGATCATCCATTCCGGACGGTTGCCGGATTCCATGAAGTTCTCGACCACCTTCAGGCGCTTGAGCAGCTTCTTCTGCTTCAGCTCCGAGGTCGTCGAGGCAAGCTCCGAACGCAGTTCGCCCGCGATCTTCTCCAGGTCCATGCTGGCCAGCAGCTCATGAATGGCTTCGGCGCCGATCATGGCCGTGAACTGGTCCTCGCCGTACTCGTCGACGGCGATCATGTACTCTTCTTCGGAGAGGAGCTGGTTTTCCTTCAGCGCCGTCAGGCCCGGCTCGGTGACGATGTAGTTCTCGAAGTAGAGAACGCGCTCAATGTCCTTGAGCGTCATGTCGAGCAGCGTGCCGATGCGCGAGGGCAGCGACTTCAGGAACCAGATGTGGGCGACAGGCGCGGCGAGCTCGATGTGGCCCATGCGCTCGCGACGAACGCGCGACAGCGTCACTTCCACGCCGCACTTCTCGCAGATGACGCCCTTGTACTTCATGCGCTTGTACTTGCCGCACAGGCACTCGTAGTCCTTGATCGGGCCAAAGATGCGCGCGCAGAACAGGCCGTCACGTTCCGGCTTGAACGTACGGTAGTTGATCGTCTCCGGCTTCTTGATCTCGCCGAACGACCAGGAAAGGATCTTCTCCGGGCTGGCGAGCGAAATCCGGATGGAATCGAACACCTGCGCCGGGGCGTTGTTGTTGAAGAGATTCATGACCTCTTGGTTCATGTCGTTCTCCTTCTCGGGACCGAAGGCCCCAGTCGAAAATAGGTGGGCGTCAAGCCCCTAACGATCCTGCCGAACACCGCCGCTCTGTCGGCGTCACCGGATCCATGCGTGCGGCCGGAAAATCCCGGCCTGAATTTCTGGCGGCTACGCCGCGGAGCTTTTCGGCTCCGCGGCGCGCCATTTGCCTCTTACTCGGCCGCGTCGGGCAACTGTGCCGGAGCATCCTCGACGCGGGTGTTCTCCAGCTCGACGTTGAGACCCAGCGAGCGCATTTCCTTGACGAGAACGTTGAAGCTCTCGGGAATGCCTGCCTCGAAGGAGTCGTCGCCACGCACGATCGCCTCGTAGACCTTGGTACGGCCAGCCACGTCGTCCGACTTCACGGTCAGCATTTCCTGCAGCGTGTAGGCGGCGCCGTAGGCTTCGAGCGCCCAGACCTCCATTTCGCCGAAGCGCTGGCCGCCGAACTGCGCCTTGCCGCCCAGCGGCTGCTGGGTGACGAGCGAGTACGGGCCGATCGAACGCGCGTGGATCTTGTCGTCCACGAGGTGGTGAAGCTTGAGCATATAGATATAGCCCATCGTCACCTTGCGATCGAACGGCTCGCCCGTGCGTCCGTCGTACAGCTGCGACTGACCGCTCGTATGCATGCCCGCCTGGGCCAGCATAGAGTTGATGTCAGCCTCGTGCGCACCGTCGAACACCGGGGTCGCGATCGACACGCCGCGCTTCATCTGCTCGCCGAGACGAACGATGCTCTCGTCGTCGAAGCTGCGAACCGGCTCGTTGCGGTCGTTGTCCGGGATGATGCTCTCGATCGTATCGCGCAGCGGCTGGATATTGCCGCCCGCCTTGTACGCCTCGATCAGCTGCCCGATCTTCTTACCCATGCCCGAGCAGGCCCAGCCCAGATGCGTCTCCAGAATCTGGCCGACGTTCATGCGCGACGGCACGCCCAGCGGGTTGAGCACGATGTCGGCATGCGTACCGTCTTCGAGGAACGGCATGTCCTCGACCGGAACGATGCGCGACACGACACCCTTGTTGCCGTGACGGCCGGCCATCTTATCGCCGGGCTGCATCTTGCGCTTCACAGCCACGAAGACCTTGACCATCTTCATGACGCCGGGCGGCATCTCGTCGCCACGCTGCACCTTCTCGACCTTGTCCATGAAGCGCTGTTCGAGCGCCTTCTTGGAGTCGTCGTACTGGCCGCGCAGAGCCTCGAGCTCGCTCTGAAGCTTCTCGTCCTCGACGGCGAACTGCCACCACTGCGAACGCGGATAGTCGGTCAGAGCTTCGCGGCTCAGAACGGTACCCTTCTTGAAGCCCTTCGGACCCGCAATGGCTTCCTTGCCCTGCAGCGTGTCGGCCAGACGGCTGTACACGTTGCGGTCAAGAATCGCCTGCTCGTCGTCACGGTCCTTGGCGAGACGCTCGATTTCCTCGCGCTCGATCGCCATGGCGCGCTCGTCCTTCTCCACGCCGTGGCGGTTGAAGACGCGAACTTCCACGACCGTGCCGTAAGCTCCGGGCGGCATGCGCATGGAGGTGTCACGGACGTCGGACGCCTTTTCACCGAAGATGGCGCGCAGAAGCTTCTCTTCCGGCGTCATCGGGCTTTCGCCCTTCGGCGTGATCTTGCCGACGAGGATGTCACCCGGCTGCACTTCCGCACCGATGTAGACGATGCCGGCTTCGTCGAGGTTCTTCAGCGCTTCTTCCGAAACGTTCGGAATGTCGCGCGTGATTTCCTCAGGCCCGAGCTTCGTATCGCGCGCCATGACCTCGAACTCCTCGATGTGGATCGAGGTGAAGACGTCGTCGGCGACGATGCGTTCGGACAGGAGGATCGAGTCCTCGTAGTTGTAGCCGTTCCACGGCATGAACGCGACGAGCACGTTACGGCCGAGAGCCAGATCGCCCAGGTCGGTCGACGGGCCGTCGGCGATGATGTCGCCCTTCTCGATCGGGTCACCGACATTCACCAGCGGACGCTGGTTGATGCAGGTGTTCTGGTTCGAGCGCTGGAACTTCATCAGGCGGTAGATGTCGACGCCGGATTTGCCCGGATCGAGATCTTCCGTCGCGCGGATAACGATACGGGTCGCGTCCACCTGGTCGACGATACCGCCACGGCGGGCAGCGATAGCAGCGCCAGAGTCGCGGGCAACGACCGGCTCCATGCCGGTGCCGACGAACGGAGCCTCGGCACGCACCAGCGGCACGGCCTGACGCTGCATGTTCGAGCCCATCAGAGCGCGGTTGGCGTCGTCGTTCTCGAGGAACGGGATGAGCGCCGCGGCAACCGAAACGAGCTGCTTGGGCGACACGTCCATAAGGTCGACGTTTTCGCGCGGAGCCATCATCACTTCGCCGGCGTGGCGGCAGATGACGAACTCTTCAGAGAAGCGGCCTTCGGCGTCGAGGTCGGCGTTTGCCTGGGCGACGTAGTGCTTGGCCTCTTCCATCGCCGACAGATAGACGACATCCGGCGAGACCTTGCCGTCCACGATCTTGCGATACGGAGTCTCGATGAACCCGTACTTGTTGACGCGGGCGAAGGTCGCGAGCGAGTTGATCAGACCGATGTTCGGGCCTTCCGGCGTCTCAATCGGGCAGATACGTCCGTAGTGCGTCGGGTGAACGTCGCGGACTTCGAAGCCAGCGCGCTCGCGGGTCAGACCGCCGGGTCCAAGTGCCGACAAACGGCGCTTGTGGGTGATTTCCGACAGCGGGTTGGTCTGGTCCATGAACTGCGACAGCTGCGAGGAACCGAAGAACTCGCGCACGGCGGCAGCCGCCGGCTTGGCGTTGATCAGGTCCTGCGGCATGACCGTGTCGATCTCGATCGAGGACATACGTTCCTTGATCGCACGCTCCATGCGGAGCAGACCGACGCGGTACTGGTTCTCCATCAGCTCGCCGACCGAACGGACACGACGGTTACCGAGGTTGTCGATGTCGTCGATCTCGCCCTTGCCGTCGCGCAGCTCGACCAGCGTCTTGACGACCGCGATGATGTCATCCTTGCGCAGAACGCGCACGGTGTCCGGGCAGTCGAGGTCGAGACGCATGTTCATCTTCACGCGACCCACGGCCGAAAGGTCGTAGCGGTCCGCGTCGAAGAACAGCGAGTTGAACATCGCATCGGCGGTTTCGAGTGTGGGCGGCTCGCCCGGGCGCATGACGCGGTAGATGTCGAACAGCGCGTCCTGACGGCTCTCGTTCTTGTCGGCCGCAAGCGTGTTGCGGATGTAGCCGCCGACGTTGATGTGGTCGATGTCGAGGACGGTGAATTCCTCAGCGCCGGTCGACAGCAGCGTCTTCAGCGTCTTCTCGTCGATCTCATCGCCGGCTTCGAGGAAGATTTCGCCGGTGCGGTAGTCGACGATGTCCTCGGCCAGGTAGCTGCCGTAGAGATCGTCCTCGGTCGCCTTGATGGCCTTGAGGCCCTTTTCGGCAAGCTGACGAGCCTGACGCGCGGTGATCTTCTTGCCGCCCTCGACCACGACTTCGCCGGTGTCGGCGTCGATGAGGTCGTCAACGGCCTTCAGGCCCTTGAAGCGCTCGACGCTATAAGGCACGCGCCAGTGATCGCCGGAGCGCTTGTACTCGATCTTATTGTAGAAGGTGGAGAGGATTTCCTCGCCATCCATGCCGAGCGCCATGAGCAGCGACGTCACCGGGATCTTGCGGCGACGGTCGATACGGGCGTGCACGATGTCCTTCGAGTCGAACTCGATGTCGAGCCACGAGCCGCGATAGGGGATGACGCGTGCGGCAAAGAGCAGCTTGCCGGACGAGTGCGACTTGCCCTTGTCGTGGTCGAAGAAGACGCCCGGCGAACGGTGCATCTGCGAAACGATGACGCGCTCGGTGCCGTTGACGATGAAGGTGCCGTTCGACGTCATGAGCGGCATGTCGCCCATGTAGACGTCCTGCTCCTTGATGTCCTTGATGGACTTGGCGCCGGTATCCTCGTCGATATCGAACACGATGAGGCGCAGCGTCACCTTGAGCGGCGCAGCAAAAGTCAGGTCGCGCTGGCGGCACTCGTCAACGTCGAACTTGGGGGCTTCGAACTCGTACTTGACGAATTCGAGCATCGACGCGCCAGAGAAATCGGAGATCGGGAAAACCGACTTGAAGACAGCCTGAAGCCCCTCGTCAGGGCGCCCGCCCTTCGGTTCCTCGACCATGAGAAACTGATCATACGATGCCTTCTGAACCTCGATAAGGTTCGGCATCTCCGCAACCTCCGGGATGTTCCCGAAGAATTTGCGTACGCGTCTGCGGCCATTGAAAGTCTGGTTCTGGGCCATCGTCGCTCCTTGCTGCCTCTCTTGGGGCGCGGCCTCTCGCGCCTTGCAACTTCTGACCGCCCTGCCCGGCGGTCCATCTGAAAACGGGTGAAAACCCGTTTCCTGAAAGCCGCTTTTCCGGCCCTCAGGAAAGAGGTTTTCCAGACACTTGCGCGTCACGCCCGCCGTAGCGGAAATGGCGGACGGCTGAACGCCGTCCGCCAGCAAGCGTAACGCTTACTTCAGTTCGACCTTGGCGCCAGCAGCTTCGAGCTGAGCCTTGATCTTCTCGGCTTCGGCCTTGGCAACGGCTTCCTTGAGCGGCTTCGGAGCGCCTTCGACCAGGTCCTTGGCTTCCTTGAGGCCCAGGCCGGTGATGGCGCGGACTTCCTTGATGACCTCGATCTTCTTGTCGCCGGCAGCAGCCAGGATGACGTCGAATTCGGTCTTCTCTTCGGCCGGAGCGGCGGCAGCAGCGCCAGCAACAGCGGCGACGGCGACCGGAGCGGCGGCGGAGACGCCCCACTTCTCTTCCAGCATCTTCGACAGCTCAGCCGCCTCGAGGACGGTCAGGGCCGACAGGTCTTCTACGATCTTGGCGAGATCAGCCATTTTTCAGTTCCTTATTGAAAGTTCGAACAATTGTTGATGACAGCGAGGAACGGCCTCATGCCGCCTCGTCCTTCCGGGCGTAGGCGCCAAACACGCGGGCAAGCTGAGCTGCCGGTGCGTTGACGACCTGGGCGATCCGGGTTGCAGGCGTGCTGATCATGCCGACCAGACGTGCACGCAGCTCGTCGAGCGACGGCAGGCTTGCGAGAGCCTTGACGCCTTCTGCATCGAGCGAGGTCGAGCCCATTGCACCACCGAGAATGACAAGCTTGTCATTCGCCTTGGCGAATTCGGACGCGATCTTCGGTGCGACAACCGGATCTTCCGAATAGGCAACCAGGGTCTGTCCGATGAACAGGTCCTGGATCTTTTCGGAATCCGTACCCTGAAGGGCGATCTTGGCGAGGCGGTTCTTCGCGACTTTGACGGTGCCACCAGCTGCGCGCATCTTCGAACGAAGATCGTTCATTTGCGCAACGGTGATGCCGGCATAGTGGGCCACGACGACCGAACCGGCGTTCGAGAACGCTTCGTTCAGGTGCGTGACGAGCTCGCGCTTTTCCGCTCTATCCACTGCCTATCTCCAGTTGACAGCCAGTCTTACGAATGACTGCCGGGTTGCCTTCTGCCGGGCAGGACATCCAGAATTTCCGGATCTCCCGAACGGCGTTCGAGGATCCTGCCCCCTTTCACCGCTCCGGCAAGCCGGAAGCCGCAAAAGGCAAACACGGTTCGAACCTTCCATTGGAGCACTCGCTCCTTTGTCGGGTCTTCACCCGTCTCATGCAGGCTCATGTGAATTAAGGCGAGCCGCCTGCAATCTCGGACAGGATGTCCGGAAACGTTTTACCGCTTCCGGTATCCGGACCCGAAGGCCCGGAATTCGTTAGGGATCAGGCCCTTGCGGCCTGATCCCAATTCATCAGATCAAGCCGTGACCAGCGTGGCCACGTCGACCTTGAGGCCCGGGCCCATCGTCGAGGTCAGCGAGACCTTCTTGACGTAGACGCCCTTGGCGCCGGACGGCTTGGCCTTGTTGACCGCATCAGCGAAGGCGCGGACGTTCTCTTCCAGCGCCGTGACGTCGAACGAAAGCTTGCCGACGCCGCCATGGACGATACCGGCCTTTTCGACGCGGAACTCAACCGCACCGCCCTTCGACGCCTTGACGGCGCCGGCGATGTCGGTGGTCACCGTGCCGACCTTCGGGTTCGGCATCATGCCGCGCGGGCCGAGCACCTTACCCAGACGGCCGACGAGCGGCATCATGTCCGGGGTGGCGATGCAGCGATCGAAGTTGATCTCGCCCTTCTGGACGATCTCGACCAGATCCTCGGCACCCACGATGTCCGCACCAGCGGCGCGGGCCTCATCAGCCTTGGCATCCTTGGCGAACACGGCAACGCGAACCGTACGGCCCGTGCCGTTCGGCAGGTTGACGACGCCACGGACCATCTGGTCGGCATGGCGGGGATCGACGCCGAGATTCATGGCGATTTCGACGGTCTCGTCGAACTTCACCGTCGAACGGTCCTTGAGCAGCTGGATCGCCTCACCCAGGCCATAGGCCTTGTTCGGGTCGATGCCTTCGCGGGACTTGACTACGCGCTTTCCAATCTTTGCCATCGTCTTAGCCCACCACTTCCAGACCCATCGAACGGGCAGAGCCCTCGACCATGCGCATGGCCGCTTCGATGTCGTTTGCGTTCAGGTCCTTCATCTTGGCTGCGGCGATCTCGCGAACCTTCTCGCGGCTGACCTGGCCGGCCTTCGTCTTGCCGGGCTCCTTCGAACCCGACTTCAGGTTCGCAGCCTTCTTCAGGAAGTAGCTCACCGGCGGCGTCTTCATGACGAAGGTGAACGACTTGTCCTGGTAATAGGTGATCACGACCGGAACGGGCGAACCCTTTTCCATTTCCTGCGTCTGGGCGTTGAACGCCTTGCAGAATTCCATGATGTTGATGCCACGCTGACCAAGCGCAGGACCGATCGGGGGCGACGGCGTGGCCGAACCCGCGGATACCTGGAGCTTGAGCTGGCCTGCAACTTTCTTAGCCATCTCTATCTGCCTTGTTACTTAAAGCCGGAATATTCCAGCGGTTGCAGTTTGGTGGTCTGGACGGTCGCGGCCGGCTAAGCCGGACAATCCTCCCACCGCTTCGGCGAACGGGCTCTCCCGCCGCCAGCCGCACCACCCCGAACGGGAGTGCGGCAATCCGGGTCAGCCCTTCTCGACCTGCCCGAATTCGAGATCGACAGGCACAGCGCGCCCGAAGATCGAAACCTCCACCTTGAGCCGCGCACGCTCCTCGTCCACTTCCTGGACGAAGCCGTTGAACGAGGCAAAGGGACCATCCGAGACGCGAACCTGCTCGCCGATCTCGAAGGTAACCGACGGCTTGGGCCGCTCGACGCCTTCCTGCACCTGATGCAGGATGCGGTCAGCTTCCTTGTCGGTGATATGCATCGGCTTGGCCGTATGCTTGTCTTCACCCAGGAAGCCGGTCACGCGGGGCGTATTTTTCACCAGGCTGATCACGGCGTCATTCAGGTCAGCCTTCATCAGCACATAGCCCGGGAAGAACTTGCGCTCGGCGTCCACTTTCTTGCCGCGACGAACCTCAACGACCTTCTCGGTCGGAACGACGATCTGCTCGATCCGTTCGCTCAGGCCCTTCTGCTTGGCCTTGTGTTCGATGTCCTCGGCGACCTTCTTTTCGAAGTTCGAGTAAGCGTGAACGATGTACCAACGCGCGGTCATTGCAAGACTTCTCCGTATTCGCCGATGTTCAACGACCGATGCCGAGCAGCAACGAAATTGCGTAAGCCATCAACTGGTCAGCCGCAAAGAAGAAGATCATCGCGATTATCGCGAACACGATAACCATGATCGTCGAAATCAACGTCTCGCGCCGAGAGGGCCACGTAACCTTTGCCGTCTCCGACCTGACCTGCTGGAAGAAGGTAAAGGGATTGGTGGTTTTTGACGCCATCTGCCGCTCTGCTTTCAAAGACCCGGAAACCGGACCCCATGGATGTTCCCGTTGACCGGGAGTTGCCTTGCCGGGCTGCAGCTCTCCACACGAATCAATGTGAATACCCCGCCCATGCATTTGGGGCGCGTAAAGCCGGCTCTCCAGCTCCACGCGCCGCGTGTCTGTTGTCCCTACATAAGACCGATTCTCGACACGTGCAAGTGCCTAAACCTGTCTTACTTGCCAAACGCCTTTTGCCGGAACCATCCAATCGTGCCGACAACGGCTATATCGACATTCGCTATCGCCTTTGGCGATGCTGGCAGGGGCAACAGGGCTCGAACCTGTGACCTGCGGTTTTGGAGACCGCCGCTCTACCAACTGAGCTATACCCCTAACGCGGCTGCTTCATTCCACAAAGAGCGTAGCGTTTCAAGTGGCATCTGCCAACATTTTGCGGCGTTACCCGGTGGACATAGGGCCGGCCCTTGGCGCGCAAACCCTATCCACACGCTCGCTGCCAGCGATTGCTGGTGTTGTGGCTACCCATCGCAGTTGGCCGGCCTGGGAGTTTGCCGGCAGATGTCGCCGTCAACGACTGAGTCGACGGTGAGATTCGTGCTCGTCAGAAGCTGCTGCGTGTAGAGGCGCTGCTGAGAATCCGAATCGAGGCTGTCGGCAACTTTTTCTTCGAGCACGGCAGGAAGCACGCCCATCTCGTCCAGATAGGCAGTCACGGCGAATCTCGTATTGTTGCTCAACGCGGACGGAGGGCTCCATGCCACGGCGGTTTGGTAGCCGGCGAGTCGCTGCGTGCCCCCGGCAAGAACGAGCACGCAGCCGAAAACGCAACGGCCACCGGAAGAGACGGCACTGCCGACATACTGGTCGCGATTCGGCCCGCAGTACTGTGAGCTCGGCAAACACCCGTCAATCACGGTGCTACCGACCACCGTCGTCAGCTCGGCCTTTCGGACCAGGCGCCCTAGCGCCATTGCAGCCGCGAGATTGCCGCCGGAGGAAGACAGCACCAGTGGCAGCCTGCGCTTGCCCATTCCCTTCAGAAGCTTTTCAAGCCGCTCAGGCGCCCTTGAATCGATCAAGCCCTCGGCAGCAATCCACTCCGGACAATTTGGCTCGCAGCCGGGCTCAGCGGATCGAACCACGACGAAGTGCATAGACCCTTCCGGCTCCAGCGCCGTCTTGTCGTCTTTGCCTGAAGAACCGGCATCGGGGAGATCGATGCAGTTTTCGCCACTGGGCAGTTCCAGGCAACGGCCGACCTGAACAAGCGACTCCGGCGCCTGGAACCCCGTAATCAACTTCAGATCCAGCAACTCCATCCAGGTGAGCTGCCTCATGTCGTCAGCTGACGTAGCTTGCGACACCGCGAGATAGGACTGGGAAATGCCCATTTCCTTCAGGAAGGCGAGCATTTGCATTCTCGTCTGCTTGGCGAGCTTCGTCGTCTTGTAGCTCTTCAGCTTCTTTCGCTTGACGATCTTCCTTTCGGTCACCCGCTTCTTGCCGTTCACGAGCTGGTAGCGCTCGCGGTACAGTACCTGTTCCCGGCTGACGGTGGTCGTGATCTGATGAACACCGACAAAGGAGATCTCACCGGCCAGCCGCTCGACGCCGCCGGCCAGCATCAGCGGGCAGGCCGAGGCGCAGATGCCGGGCAAGATCACGCCCAGATACACACCGGTTTCCCTTTGCCTTTCGAGGCAGTCTTTCCGCTCGGGCGGACATCCGGTCAGGACCGCGGTGCCAACCGCCGTATCAAGCCCCCGTCCCCGGATCATTCGGGCAAGCTTCATCGCGGCATCGACATTACCTCCGGGCGAGTTGATCACCACCGGCAGGCGCTGTTTTCCGATCGTCTTCAACAGGCGCTGGAACTGCTGAGGCGTATCGCCCACGATTTCGCCATTTGCCCAGATCCATTGCGGACAGGTCGGCTCGCAGACGGGGCTGCTGCTGCGCACCACGATGAACTGCATCGGCTGCAGAAAATCGCTCACTTCGTTCGTGGCCTTCTTTGCAGAGGCCCCGGCGACAGACGCAAATTGAAACTGAAATACCGCTGCAAGTGCAGCAAGAGCGATCAGGTGAGTAACGAGAAAACGCCGCGTGACCAACATGCAACCCTCAGCTCGCTATTGCCCGCTATGCTAGCAATACCTAGGGCGCTCGCAATCACCGTACTATGATTGTCGGATTAACCTTAAAGCGGATGCAACTTCCGCAAAAGAAAAAGGGCGGCCGAAGCCGCCCTTCCCTCAAGCAACATGCTTGCAAGCTTATTCCGTGATCGAGACCACGACGCCGGCGCCGACGGTACGGCCGCCTTCACGGATGGCGAAGCGCAGCTTCTCTTCCATGGCGATCGGCACGATCAGCGTCACGTCGACGGTGATGTTGTCGCCCGGCATGACCATCTCGGTGCCTTCCGGCAGCGTCACGATGCCGGTCACGTCCGTGGTGCGGAAGTAGAACTGCGGACGGTAGTTGGTGAAGAACGGCGTGTGACGGCCACCCTCTTCCTTGGTCAGGATGTAGGCCTCGGCCTTGAACTTGGTGTGCGGCTTGACCGAACCCGGCTTGCACAGCACCTGGCCGCGCTCGACGCCTTCACGGTCGACGCCGCGCAGCAGCGCGCCGATGTTGTCGCCGGCCTGGCCCTGGTCGAGCAGCTTGCGGAACATCTCGACGCCCGTGCAGGTCGTCTTGGTCGTCGGACGGATGCCGACGATCTCGAGTTCCTCGCCGACCTTGACGATGCCGCGCTCGACGCGACCGGTCACCACGGTGCCGCGGCCCGAGATCGAGAACACGTCTTCGATCGGCATCAGGAACGGCTGGTCGATCGGACGCTCCGGCGTCGGGATGTAGGCGTCAACCTCTTCCATCAGCTTGCGGATCGCGTTCTCGCCGATCTCCTTGTTGGAGTCTTCGAGAGCGGCCAGCGCCGAACCCTTGACGATCGGAATGTCGTCGCCCGGGAATTCGTTCTTCGACAGCAGCTCGCGCACCTCGAGCTCGACCAGTTCGAGCAGCTCGGCGTCGTCGACCTGGTCGACCTTGTTGAGGAACACCACGATCGACGGCACGCCGACCTGGCGGGCGAGCAGGATGTGCTCGCGGGTCTGCGGCATCGGGCCGTCAGCAGCCGACACGACCAGGATCGCGCCGTCCATCTGGGCGGCACCGGTGATCATGTTCTTCACGTAGTCGGCGTGGCCGGGGCAGTCGACGTGGGCGTAGTGACGGTTGGCCGTCTCGTACTCGACGTGCGCGGTCGAGATCGTGATGCCGCGCGCCTTCTCTTCCGGCGCCGCGTCGATCTGGTCATAGGCGCGGAATTCGCCGAAAAACTTCGTGATCGCAGCCGTCAGCGACGTCTTGCCATGGTCAACGTGACCAATCGTGCCAATGTTCACATGCGGCTTGTTGCGCTCAAATTTACTCTTAGCCATCGTTTAATTTCCTTGGCGGCGGGCTTCGGTTTGGGTTCGAATTTGGGGCGATTAGCGAGAAAGGCCAAAAAACACAAGAGTCTTTTGACAAACTGCACCGCCCGCGGCAGGGCGACCGCTCCGTTATCGGTGATGAAACGGCATATAGGAACGATCCGCTGCACTTGAAAGAGCTTCGGACAGGCCCTCTGACTTATTGCGAAGCGCCTCTGCAGATTTCGCAAAACACAGCGTTCCCGGCACCTCTAGCTGCAGCTTGCAGAGCGGTATTTTGGCAACCCAAAGCCGCGCTGAACGTTATTGCGAGAGTTTCAAGCTTTCATTCCGGGAGATGCAGCGATGGGCGCATCTGTGATCATCAGCATTCTGATTACGTTCCTTGTAGTCATTCTTGTTCTGTATCTTGTCCAGAGATTGCCGATCGACGCCAGGATGCAACAGATAATCCAGATCGTAGTGATCATCATCGGCATAGTATCTCTGCTGAAATACCTGGCGGTTTTCTAAGGGAACCGAAGACATACTGAGAAAAGCTAGGGAGAATTCTAGCTGGATCGGAGACACCATGAAGGTGGGTATCATCGGCCTTGGACAGATGGGCTCCGGCATGGCGATGAGTTTGCTCAAGGCCGGGCACTCCATCATCGTCTACAATCGCACCCCCGCCAAGGCGGAACCGCTAGCCGTGCTTGGTGCGACCGTCGTGACGGCACCGGGCGACGCCTGCCGGGGCGATGCCGTGTTCACCATGCTCGCAAATGACGAGGCGGTGACGGACGTCGTCTTCTCCAAGGGCGGCATAATCGACAGCCTGGCCAGGGGTGCCGTCCACATTTCCTCCAGCACGATCAGCGTTGCGCTTTCGCAACGACTGACCGATGCCCATACGAGAAAGGGACAGATGTTCGTTTCCGCCCCCGTCTTCGGCCGACCCGAAGTCGCGGCATCCGGGCAACTGGCCGTCCTGACCGCCGGTACCGATGACGCCGTCGATCGCGCACGGCCGTTCTTGGAGGCGATCGGCCAAAAACTCTTCGTCATCTCGACCACTCCCAAAGACGCGAACCTGATCAAGCTGAGCGGCAATTTCCTCATCGCATGCGTGATCGAATCCCTGGGCGAAGCTCTGGCCCTCATCGGAAAGGCCGGCCTCGACCGTCGTCAATATGTGGAAATCCTGACGTCGACCCTATTCGACGCGCCGGTCTACAAGACGTACGGCACATTGATTGCGCAGGATCGGTTCGAGCCGGCCGGGTTCGCAGCGCCTCTCGGCCAGAAGGACATCCGGCTGGCGCTCGCGGCGGCCGAGGATCTGAAGGTGCCAATGCCGATCGGCAGCCTGCTGCGGGACCGCTTCCTTCGCCTCATCGCGACCGGCGGCGCATCGCTCGACTGGTCGGCTATAGGGAGCATCGCTTCGCAGGACGCGGGCATTCGTCCAGGTGGCGGGCGCGGCGGTCGGTGACTGACGGCGTCCCGAACCGGGCTTAGCCGAATCAGACGGCCAATGCGTAAAATTTCTTGATTTTCAGGGAGTTGCCTGGAGCGGGTAGCGGGAATCGAACCCGCGTATTCAGCTTGGAAGGCTGCTGCTCTACCATTGAGCTATACCCGCAACTTCCTTTTGGCTCCGGTCCGGCAGTGGTGGAGGAGGTTGGATTCGAACCAACGTAGACTGAGTCAACGGATTTACAGTCCGTCCCCTTTAACCACTCGGGCACTCCTCCATACTGCTGTATCGGAGCCATGCGACGAGGCATTCGACCGATTTCCGAACCGGGTTATTGCCCGCTCGTCAATCTGTGATGCGCCTTATGGCGATATGACCTTGGCCTGTCAATCACGCCATTTGCGTTTTCGGAGGAAATTATCGCACAGCTTTCCAAGTCGGCATATTCAAACCCGCACACCCCAGCTATAGAGCGGCCATGAGCAACGAAAAAAAGCCCGGAACGCCTAAGGACACCCACTACGCCAAGCTTCGGCGCGCCTATCGCGACCAGAAGAGCGGAGGACAGCCGGCTCATCGCCAGCGCCCCAGCATTCCGCCCGGCGAGGCCGCAGCTGACGGCCTTTTGCGCCTTTATGGCCTGCATACGGTGCGCGCAGCGCTGGAAAATCCACGCCGCGAAATCCGGCGGATGCTTGTGACTCGCAATGCGCTGGAGCGGCTGGAAATCGGCGACAAGGCCCTGCCCTTTCCTGTGGAAATCGTCGAGCCGCGCGACATCGACAAGATCACCGGCAGCGACGCCGTCCACCAGGGCGTGCTGATCGAGGCCGCGCCGTTGAAGCCCAAGGCCTTGTCGGCGCTGGGGGACACGCCGCTGGTGCTGGTGCTGGACCAGGTGACGGACCCGCACAATGTCGGCGCCATCATACGTTCGGCCGTGGCCTTCGGCGCCGGCGCACTGATCACAACTTCTCGCCACAGCGCGCAGGAATCGGGCGTGCTGGCGAAATCCGCCTCGGGCGCGCTGGAGCACATCGACCTGATCGAGGTTCGGAATCTCGCCGAAGCACTAGGCGAGTTGCACGAATCAGGCTTCCAGACGATCGGTCTCGATTCTGAGGGACCGGCGGAACTGGAACAGACGTTTTCCGGCGAGCGAATCGCGCTCGTGCTCGGCGCGGAGGGCAAAGGCCTGCGCCACAAGACGCGCGAGACGGTGAATGCCTTGGCCCGACTCGACATGCCGGGCGTGATTCATTCGCTAAACGTGTCGAATGCGGCGGCGATCAGCCTTTATGCCGCGCGGAAGCACCTGGCGGGTGTGAAGGCCAAGTAGGTCCAAGAAAGCGAGAATCGCGGGATGCCAAGGTGCGTCCTTCGAGGCTCGCTTCGCTCGCACCTCAGGATGAGGGCCGTTGGCTCCGATGGTCCCACCAGTGAGGGCTTTGCGCCAACCTCCCTCATCCTGAGGTGCGAGCCCGTAGGGCGAGCCTCGAAGGACGCACCCAAACATCGTTCGGGCCTGACCTGCCGCTACCAGTTCAGGCTGCGTCGCTCTGGGCGCCCGCCTCCGACCCAACCTCGAAATTGGCCATCCGCTCCAGCGCGCGCACCAGCGCGGAGTGATCCTCCTTGCCCCCACCATTGGCGGCACAGGAGTTGAACAGCTCCTGCGTCATCGACGTGTTGGGTAGCGAGACGCCGAGCGCCTTGGCGCCCTGCAGCGCGAGGTTGAGGTCCTTCTGGTGCAATTCGATGCGGAAGCCGGGCGCGAAAGTGCGCTTGATCATGCGCTCGCCATGCACTTCGAGTATGCGCGAATTGGCGAGCCCTCCCATCAGCGCCTGCCGCACCTTGGCGGGATCGGCACCAGCCTTGGAGGCGAAGACGAGCGCTTCGGCCACCGCCTCGATGGTCAGCGCCACCACGATCTGGTTGGCGACCTTCGTGGTCTGGCCGACGCCATTGTCGCCCACCAGCGTGATGTTCTTGCCCATTTTTTCGAAAATGGGCTTCGCGCGGTCGAACGAGCTTTGCGAGCCACCGACCATGATCGTCAGGGAAGCCGCTTTGGCCCCGACCTCGCCACCCGACACCGGCGCGTCGAGATAGTCTGCGCCGAGCGCCTTGACCCTTTCGGCAAAGATTTTCGTCTCGATGGGCGAGATGGAGCTCATGTCGATGACGAGTTTTCCGCCGGACAGCCCGGAGGCGACGCCGTTTTCACCGAACAGCACCTCGGCCACCTGCGGCGTGTCGGGCACCATGGTGATGATGATGTCGGCCGCGCGAGCAACCGCGTCGTTGCCCTGGACCACTTTCAGGCCCTTGGCCACAAGGTCGGCGGCCGGCGCGCTGCGATGGTTGGTGGCGATGACCTCATAGCCGGCATCGAGCAGATGCCCCGCCATCGGCGCGCCCATGATGCCGAGACCGATAAAGCCGATTTTTTCCATGATTTTTCTCCCCGGATCAGGCGGCCGCATCGGCCTTTCTGGCAAATTCCTTGAACCAACCTAAACCCGCTGCCGTGCCGGCCTTCGGCTTGTACTCGGCGCCGACCCAGCCGGCGTAGCCGATGCGGTCGAGATGCTCGTAGAGGAACGCATAGTTGATCTCGCCCGTGCCCGGCTCGTGGCGGCCGGGATTGTCCGCAAGCTGGATATGCGCGATGCGGCCAAGATGCTTCTCGATCGTGCGGGCGAGATCCCCCTCCATGATCTGCATGTGGTAGATGTCGTATTGCAGGTAGAGATTGTCCGAGCCGACCTTTTCGATGATCTCCAGAGCTTGCTTCGTGTTCGTCAGGAAGAAGCCGGGAATGTCGATGGTGTTGATCGGCTCGATCAGCAGGCGGATGCCGGCTTCCTTCAGCTTCGCGGCAGCGAATTTCAGGTTCCCGACGAAGATCTTTTCAAGTTCGGCGCGGTCAACGCCCTGCGGCGCGATGCCCGCAAGGCAATTGACCTGGCTGCAGCCGAGCGCCTTGGCATAGCTGATCGCAGTATCCACGCCGCGCCGGAACTCTTCCACGCGGTCCGGCAGCACCGCGATGCCGCGCTCGCCCCTGCCCCAGTCGCCCGGAGGCAGGTTGAACAGCACCTGCACGAGATTGTTCTTCTTCAGCCGCGCCGCGACCGTCTCGATCGAATGGTCGTAGGGCCCGATATATTCGACGCCGGCAAAACCGGCCTCGGCGGCAGCATCGAAGCGATCGAGAAAATCATGCTCGCCGAAGAGCATGGAGAGGTTGGCTGAGAAACGCGGCATGGTCTTTTTCTCCGGTCAGTCGAGCAGCGCGATCGCGGTCGGCGCGTCTTCATTGGTCTGGGCGAGTTCCTCGAATTCGAGGATGCCGTCGATTTCCGTGCCCATGGAAATGTTGGTCACGCGCTCGAGGATGAATTCGAGCACGACGGGGACCTGATGTTCCTTCATCAGCCGTTCGGCCTCGGCGAAGGCTTTTTCGAACTCTTCGGGCCGGCGCACGCGAATGGCCTTGCAGCCCATGGCCTCGGCCACCGCGACATGGTCGACGCCGTAGCCCGCCTCGGCATCGCCGGAACGGTTGATGTTCTCGAAGGCGAGGCTGACCTCGTAATCCATCGTAAACCCGCGCTGCGCCTGGCGGATGAGACCGAGATAGGCGTTGTTCACCACCACATGGATGTAAGGCAGCTTGTGCTGGGAGCCGACGGCAAGTTCCTCGATCATGAACTGAAAATCGTAGTCGCCCGACAGCGCAACGATCCGCCGCTCCGGATCGGCGGCGCGTACGCCGAGCGCTGCCGGCAGCGTCCAGCCGAGCGGCCCGGCCTGCCCGCAGTTGATCCAGTTGCGCGGCTTGTAGACATGCAGGAACTGCGCACCGGCGATCTGCGACAGGCCGATGGTGGACACGTAGCAGGTATCGCGACCGAAAGCCTTGTTCATCTCCTCATAGACGCGCTGCGGCTTGAGCGGCACCTGGTCGAAATGCGTCTTGCGCTGCATCGCCTTCTTGCGCTTCTGGCATTCCCTCACCCAGGTGCTCCAGTCGCGCAGCTTGCCGGCAGCGCGCCACTCGGTGGCCACGTCGAGCAGCATTTTTAGCGCAGCACCTGCATCCGAAACGATGCCGTGGTCGGGCGCGAAGACGCGGCCGATCTGGGTCGGCTCGATGTCGATATGGATGAATTTTCGCCCTTGCGTGTATTTGTCGACCGAGCCGGTATGGCGGTTGGCCCAGCGGTTGCCGATGCCCATGACGAAATCCGACGCCAGCAGCGTGGCGTTGCCGTAGCGGTGCGAGGTCTGCAGGCCACACATGCCGGCCATCAGCCTGTGGTCGTCGGGGATTGAACCCCAGCCCATCAGTGTCGGAATGACCGGAACGCCGGTGATCTCGGCGAACTCGACCAGCAGGTCGGACGCGTCCGCATTGATGATGCCGCCGCCGGCGACGATCAGCGGCCGCTCGGCTTCGTTGAGCATCGACAGCGCCTTCTCCGCCTGCGCCCTTGTGATGGCCGGCTTATGCGGCGTCATCGGCTCATACGTGTCGATGTCGAATTCGATCTCGGCAAGCTGCACGTCGAGCGGGAGGTCGACCAGTACCGGCCCCGGGCGCCCCGAGCGCATCAGGAAAAATGCCTTTTGCAGCGTCATCGGAACCAGATAGGGCTCCATGACGGTGACCGCCCATTTGGTGACCGGAGCCGCGATGGCCGCGATGTCGACCGCCTGAAAATCTTCCTTGGTGAACCGGGCGCGCGGGGCCTGGCCGGTGATGCAGAGGATTGGGATGGAATCCGCCGAGGCCGAATAAAGTCCGGTGATCATGTCGGTGCCGGCGGGGCCGGAGGTGCCTATGCAGACGCCTATATTGCCGGCCTTTGCCCGGGTAAAACCTTCGGCCATGTGTGAGGCGCCCTCAACATGGCGCGCCAGCACGTGGCGAATGGAGCCGCGCGCCTTCAGCGCCGAATAGAGAGGATTGATCGCCGCGCCCGGAACGCCGAAGGCGCAATGGATTCCCTCCTTCTCAAGGACGAGGACCGCCGCATCGACAGCGCGCATACGGGCCATGTGACACCTCCGCTCCAGCACCATGTTTCGATGCAGGAAGCGTGGCAGAGGGCTTTGCGATTTTCAATTTTTCCAAAATAGTTTTTCATTTCCGACTGAAAATCACTAGCCATTGATCCAAAATGGCTTTTCGTTTTTCACTTCCGCATTATTTCAAATTGTGGAAATATTTTTTGCAGGTGACGAAAGAGGTGCAGAGCATGGAAGCGACCGAAAAGCGGCAGCGCGGGCGTCCGCGCTCGTTCAATCCGCAACCCGACAATGCTTCGGTGCAGTCGCTCGACCGGGCGCTGCGGATCCTGGCGATCGTCGCAGAAGGTAACGGCTTGTCGCTGAGCGAAATCGCGGCCAGTTCCGGCCTTGCCGCCTCGACCGCCTACCGCATGCTGACGACGCTCGAAAGCCACGGCATGGTCGAGTTCGACAAGATCGAGCAACTATGGTCGATCGGGGTGGAAACCTACCGCATGGGCTCAGCCTTCCTGCGCCGGCGCAAGCTGGTCGACCGTGCCCGGACCGTTATGCAGGACCTGATGGAAAAGACCGGCGAAACCGCCAATCTCGGCGTTGCCGAGGAAGATTGTGTGATCTTCGTCAACCAGGTTGAAACGCATCAGGCAATCCGCGCTTTCTTCCGGCCGGGCACGCGAACGTCCTTTCACGCCTCTGGCATCGGCAAGGCGATCCTCGCTTATCTCCCGACGGAGCGCGTAACGGCGATCGTGCATAAGGCCGGGCTGGAAAGGCACACGCCGAAGACGCTGGCCGACGAAGGCGCCCTCGCCCGCGATCTGGCGGATATCCGGGCGCGCGGCTGGTCGGTGGATGACGAGGAGCGCTATCCCGGCATGCGCTGCGTGGCCGCTGCCATCTTCAATGAAGCCGGCGAGCCCGTAGGCGGCGTCTCGGTTTCGGGTCCGACGGTGCGGGTCACGCCGGAGCGGCTGGCCGAGATCGGCCCGTTGGTGCACTACGCCGCGGCGGAAGTGACACGAATGATCGGCGGCGTCGAACCGTCCGAACAGGCAAAGGCTATCGGCTCACGCTAACGTTCCGGCGGAGCCGGCAGCGCCGCCGCTAGAAGCCACCTATTCCGGTGACGTGACGCAGCCAGAAGGCAAGCGCAACGAAGGCGATTGCCGCCGTGACACTTGTCCAATCGACATTCGAGGTCCTGAGCGCGCGGATAAGCTTGATCAGAGCACACCACGCCACCATCACCATCAGGGCGACAAAGACAATCCGGATCATCCTTCACCTCCCGCAAAGCCATGGTCCAGCTTTGATATGGGAGGCGCGGCAGACGCTTTTAAGAACCGAAATGGATTCCGTTATCCACAGGGCGAAACCCTGTCCGCGGCGCAAAACATACCCCCAAACCAGCCCATTAAATTTTGCTTAAATTTTCGGGATTAGGAGACTCGCGAAAGCGAGGTTCCATGACGCGCGCCCTGTATCTCGTCGCGCTCCTGATGCTGGGGAGTTGCGCTTCCGCTCCATCCCGGATCAGCAACGTCTGTGCGGTGTTCGACCAGCGTGATGGCTGGTTCAACAATTGGCACACCGCCGCCAAGAGAACCGAACGCGAATTCGGCGTTCCCGCCCCGGTCCTGATGGCGACCATCTACACCGAATCCGGCTTCAGCCCCTATGCGCGGCCGCCGCGCACGAAACTGCTTGGCTTCATTCCATGGACCCGCCCGTCCACGGCCTATGGCTATTCCCAGGCGCTCGACGGCACCTGGTCGCGCTATCAGGCCGAGACCGGCAACTGGTATGCCAGCAGAACGAATTTTGCCGACGCCATCCGTTTCATCGGCTGGTATCACGCGACCAGCAATCGCGTGAATGGTATCGCGCTCAACGATACCTACAACCTCTACCTCGCCTATTATCTCGGCCATTCCGGCTATTCGCGGGGTACAGGAAACGCCACGGCCCAGCAGGGCGCGCGCCGGGCCGCCAACATGGCCATCCGCTACGCCGACCAGATGCGCACATGCGGCCGCTGACCCCAGCGTCCACAGGCAGTTAGACTACGCAAGCATTGACTTTCACAGCCATTGGCCGATGCTCTCCCACACGCGGGAGGGCTGCCATGATCACTGGATCGCAATGCCATGCAGGCCGTGCGCTTGTCGAGATTTCGCGGGCCGAGCTCGCCAGCAGATCTCGGGTGGATGAACTGATCATCGAACAATTCGAACACGAGATGGAGCTTCCGGGCCCGGCGGCGATCGCCGCGATCCAGAAGGCGCTTGAAGACCTCGGCGCCGTCTTCATTTGCGAGGACGGGGGCGGAATCGGTGTGAGGCTGAAAGCTCCCAAGCCGGCCGCCAGGCACGGTTCTGAAAAGAAGGGCGGCGGCGGACTTCGGGCCGGCCACAATGCGCAGTAGCGCTCCGCGGTGGCCTTGTGGAGCGCCGGCGCTGGCAGCCCGTTCTGGGTCGGCGTCTATCTGTCGGCCATGGCAACCCTGACGCTGATTGCGCTTTTGCTGGGCAAGGAAACCAAGGACGTCGACATCGACGCCTGAGCCAAGCCTGCACGAAACCTGGCCTGCACTAAAAAGGGCACCCTCGATTTCTGTCGGGGGTGCCTTTTGTTTTGTCTTTACTGGCGCGCCAGATATGCTAACCGGGTGTGCGCGTGCCCTTGTAGCTCAGTTGGTAGAGCACCTGATTTGTAATCAGGGGGTCATCGGTTCGAGTCCGGTCGGGGGCACCAGCAAAATCAAGCACTTAGTGTTATTTTCCGCTTGATTTCATGTTCCATGACCTCATGACGCCGACGACGAAGCTGAGACAGCCCGCTGACGGGCCTGCAAGTCAGTGCCCAAACGGAGTTTCTACGTTGGGATCCTCCGACCCCTGGGGCTCAATATTCTGGCGATCCCGGTTTCGAAACTGCTGTTGCTGCTGCTGGTAATTCTGATTCCCCTGCTCCTCTTGCTGAATGGTCTGTTCGTCCTGTTGGATTATGCCGGATTCGGGCAGCGGTTGCGTAGTCGTGGGGCTTCTTGGAGCCACGCGGCTACCTGGGGTCGTGGGGCTGCGGCTGCTTGGAGCTGTTGGGCCACCAGGAACCGTATGGCCGCCCATTGAGCCGAGTCCGGCGGCAAGAGCCGTTGATCCGCCAACCGCCAGCAACGCCAGCAGGGCAATCGACACAAGGTCTTTGGTCTTCCTGATAGTAGACATGTCAGCATGCCTTTCAGTGGCATTATCGACCACTTTTAGGTAGCGTCGTTCCTCGGCAATGCTATGAGATGGGTGTATCACACATTGGTGTTGAGCAGCGCCTGGCATCAAATGTTGCCGCCGGTGCCAGTCACGCGCTTGATGAGTGCGCCCGAGATCCTCGATCTGCAATTCCTACGGCAATGCAGTCGCCTTTTTTGCCAACGCACTCAGTGCGGTTCTCAAAGCTTCGATCGTGGGCTGAACCTCTTGACCCACCCCGTGCCGTTTGGCGAGCCATGCAAGATCGTTGTAGGAAAGCCAGGTGTTGCCGGAGGCGTCCTGCCAGACCAGCGCCTTCAGCGGCAGGTCTATTCCGATTGTTTGAACCGACTGCATGAGCGGCGTGCCGCCCTTGGCATTTCCAAAGATGATGAGATCGGTCGGCCGCAACTGGAGCCCTGCCTCGGCGGCGCCTGCCGCGTGATCGATATGCGCAAAGACCGTCAGGCCCTTGGCCCTGACCTCGGCCTCAAGCCGGTTCATCGTTTCTTTCGGGCCAAAGGCGCTGCGTACCGTGATCAATCCGTCCGTTGCCATTGCCTGCGCTCCCAATAACCAGGTCACGGCGACAAGGATCAGCGCCCTGGCCAGCTTCAGAAAGACGCCGTGACTGTCCGATGACCGAATGGACAATGTTCACTCCACTTGGACTTGCACGGGCTCGCCGAGCTCTGTTGCCGAGCCGGATACAATGACCAGGTAGCGGCGGGGCGCCTCTGCTTCGCCGTGAACCAACTGACGGATCGGGCCGATCGCATTCACGATCGCCGAGCCGGCGGGATTGGTCGTGAAGCCGCTCAGCGGCTCGAGCTTGCCTTTGCCGTCGGCGCGCTCCGCCAGCGCCAGAACATAAGGATGCTTGGGTTCGAGGCCGGTAACGGCAGCCTCCAGTACCTGGACCAGACCCTGATCGAACAATGTCACGCTGGTAGGGGCTTTATCGGCAGGCGCGGATTTATCGCCGGCAGGCCTCATGGTGAACTGGGCGGACTGACCGGCCACTCCGAGCGGCTGCAACCCTTCGGTTCCCGTACCTTCCGGCACAGCGTTCGGAACATAGACGACAGCCTGCGCTGCCTGACCGATCGGAACGTTCGCGATCACCGTGTTGCTGGCCGTGTCGATCGCCGCCAGCTTGTCCTCGTTCTCCAGACCGACATAGACCCGCGTTCCGTCGCCGGACGGCCAGATGCCGTGCGGGAGCTTACCGACAGGTATCGTCGCGACTTTGCTGAAATCATCGGTGCGGAATACCTCCACCTCGTTGAGCCCGCCTATCGTGACATACGCGAATTGGCCACGCTCATTGCGCGCGAAATTCACATGATTGGAGATCGGGCCGGTATCGAGGGTCTTGAGCAAGGCGAACGGGGGCGACGCGTCAAAGACTTGCGTCTTGCCCGTATCCTTCAGCGTGAACCAGACCTGCTTGCCATCAGGCGTTGCCGCGATGTTCGGACAGAACGGACTTTCCTGCTTGATGTGTCCGACGATCTTGTGGTCGGCAACGGTGATGGCCACGGTTTCCGGATTGAACGAGGAGCAGACGTAGCCGTATTTTCCATCAGGCGAGAAGATCGTCATCCCCGGCCCGTTGGGAACGACTATCCGCGTCTTTTCCTCATAAGTCGTTCCGTCCAAAACACTGACATAGTTCTCACCGCGAACGGTGACCCAGACCTCTTTGCCGTCGGGGGTAAAAAAGGCCTCATGCGGCGCCCGGCCGACATAGGTGACGTGCTTGACGGCGTTCGTCGCCGTGTCGACGAAGGTAACGGCGTTCGAACCGATCGCGACGACGGCTATGGTGCGATGGTCGGGCGAAAAACCCATGCCATGCACAAGGAGCTGCCCCTTGTACAAGGGGCTGAAATTCGTCGGCGCAGGCTCTCCCAGCCTGATGACGCCAAGCAATTTGTTGTCGGCAGGATCCGTCACCGAAACGGTGTTGGAGAACTGCTCGGCGGCATAGACGCGGTCGTGATGGCTGATCGGGATATCGGGGTCCGCGGCCGCGCCCGGCGCCTGACCGGCCATAGCCCAGCTCGCTGGCAAAAGCATTGTTGAGGTCAGCACCAGAGCCGTCATCGAAAAGCGCTTCATGGTTCAGCTCCTTGTCCAGTGACGGGCTACTCCTACTTGGCTGGCTCGATGCCAGAAAGATCGTCCGGCGATGCCTTGGCTGGGGGCAACGGTTCGTCCAGCGCCAGCCGCATCGCAGCGATCTCTTGCTGCTGCGTCACGATGATCTCCTGTGCCATACGCTTGAGCCGCTCATTGTGGCCGTAGCGCAATTCGGCCTGTGCCATCTCGATCGCGCCCTGATGATGAGGCACCATCATCTCCACGAAGTCGCGATCGATATCGCCGGACGGCTGGACACTCATGCCGGTCATCATCTTCTTCATGGCACCGGCGTTTTGTTGCAGAAACGGATCCTCTTCAGTCGATGGCGAAGTCGAGGAAGACGAGCAGATTGCGGCGATATAGTCAGTGAGCAATCGGGGTTGTTCGGAGCATGCGGCGACTGCGCCAACGGCGGCAAAAAGAGCGGGGGTAATCAACGCCCGGCGAAGAAGACGTTCGCGGCTTGAGGTTCGGCCTCTGGCGAGAAACAGTGGTTGCCTGACCATGGGAACCTCCCGGACGATCCGTGGACACGATCAAATTCACCGTGCTCGCATCAGTTCGTGCCTTTTGTCCGTGCGAGATAGTCGACGATCGGCGCTATGTCGGCGTTGTCGATGGGCGCCTTGTAGGCGTTGATCATCTTGTGAACCTCCGCCTCCCAGGTCGCCCTCGGCAGCGCGGGCTGGTTGAGCACCATGTCGGCGGAGTGACAGGCGAGACAGTTGTTGTTGATCGCGTCTGCCCCGGCTCCGCCGGGAAACTGGCTGTCGCCCGACGGCAATTCCACGTGAACCGACTTCAATGCGGGCAACTCTTCGGGCCATGTCTGTGAGGGCAGCAGGATCGCGCCCATCAGCAGCCCCATGATGAGAACATGTTTGCCCATCCGCCACTCCTAGGTTGCCGTGACAGGCGTGGTTTCAATGACGTTTCGCATGAAGCCCGAGCCGTTCCAGTTCGGGACGCTCGGCTGCGCGACGTTTGCAGAGTTCGTACAACGAACCATCAGCGAATGGGCGCCCCTCTCGGGGAGCGTGAAATCGGTTTCCCACTGCCGGAAGCTGTATTTCCCGTAATCCGTGCCGAGCCTGGTCGCTTGCCAGGACTTGCCGCCGTCGGCGGAGAAATCGACCTTGGCGACACCCGTGTCGCCGCCCATCGCAATGCCGCGTGCCAGCGTTTTCACTCCCGCCGGGAACGAGGCGCCGTCCGCTATATTGGTGATGAAAGAGCGCGGCACCATCCGGCTGATCGGAACCATCTTCACGCCGGTCTGGCCGGGCTTGATATTGGCGTAGGGCGTGTCCGGGATCGTATAGGCGGTTGTCATCCAGTAATTGTCGTCAGGCTTGTCGAGCACCTCGATGTCGTTCAACATCTTGACCCAATAGGTGGAATACCAGCCCGGCACGATGAGCCGCAGCGGAAAGCCATTCAGCAATGGCAATTGCTCGCCATTCATCGTGTAGGCGATCATCACCTCGCCGTTGCGGGCGAGATCGATATCGAGCGACTTCATGAAGTCCGGCGCCTCGGGCACGACCGGCTCGTCGAGCCCGTTGAAACGCACCTGGACGGCGCCCGCCTTGACGCCGGCAAGATCCAGTACGTCCTTGAGGCGCACGCCGGTCCACTTGGCATTTCCCATCGCCCCGTTGGCCCACTGAGCGCCAGCGACCCTAGGCTGAAACAGCCCGCGGGAGTTGCCGGAGCATTGGTTGACGGCATTCAGCTCGACCTGCGGCAGGTTCCGAATGATCTCGTTCAGGGAAAGCGACAGGACCTTGTTTACGTGCCCGCGGACCGCCAGCCGGAAGGTTCCTACGTCGATCTCAGTCGGAATGTCCGCCCAGTGCCAGCGCACATAAAACCGATCGTTCGGCGTGAAGACGCCCTGGTCGAACACTTCAAGCGGGGTTTCCAGAAGCGGCGGGCGAGTCCGTTGCAGTATCAGCGCGCCCTTTTGAGGAAATTCACTGGTGATCGGCCGGTCCCGGGGATCACTCGCCAGAGGCAGCCTGACGATTGCCTGTGCCCATGCCTGTGTTGCCGACAAGCTCAGGCCGGCAAAGCCCGCCTGGGCGAGAAACCGACGGCGGGACAGAGACATCGCGCCCATTCCTGTGTCGCGGTCAATCATGACGTACCTCGCCATGGCGCTTGTAACGCGATGCTTGCGGGAAGAGTTCCGTCGCGAAGTTTCACCGCCCTGCGCCAATTGGTACGAGCAGCAATTCGTATCCCGCCGGAACACAGGAACCATGCCGCCGCCTTGGCGTTGAACGGGTAGCCAACCTCGTTCCCGCGTAGGTGTATCATGGGTCATTGCCTGCAAATTGCCGGCGCCGGCCGCACTCGTAGCGCCGGCTGCCCCCTCGGACCGGAGGCGGTCCGATGACACCGCGTCCCGCCTGGAAAGGCTATCTCAAGCTTTCGCTCGTCACCTGCGCCGTGCAGCTGACGAATGTCACCACCAACGCCGAACGTGTGTCGTTCCGGACGATCAATCGCGAAACCGGCAACACCGTGAAGCGACAATATATCGATGCGGTTACCGGCAAGCCGGTCGAGGACAAGAACGAGGTCAAAGGCTACCCGATCGACAAGGACCAGTTCCTGCTCGTCGAAGAAGATGAGATCGAGGCTCTCCACATCGAGTCCGAGCACACGATGAGCCTCGACGGTTTCGTGGACAAATCGGAAATCGAGCAGATCTATCTCGACACGCCTTACTACCTGTCGCCGTCCGACAAGGTTTCGGAGGAAGCCTTCGCGGTCATCCGCGACGCCCTGGCGGCGAGGAAGATGGCAGGCCTTGCCAGCATCGTGCTCTACCGGCGCGAGCGACCGGCGGTCATCGAACCATTGGGAAAGGGCATGCTTTTGACCACGCTTCGCTACCAGAACACGGTGCGCAAGCCGGCCACGGTGTTCGACGATATCGATGACGTCAAGATCGACGACGAGATGATCGAGCTGGCCACCCACATCATCGACAAGAAGCGCATAAAATTCGACCCCTCCAAGTTCGAGGACCATTTCGAGAATGCCCTGCTCGAATTCATCCGCGCCAAGAAGGCCGGGCGCGAGCCGCCGGTGGTCAAGCCGTCGCCGCAGCCGTCCAACGTGGTCAACCTGTTCGACGCCCTGAAGAAGAGCCTCGCGTCCGAAGGCATTGCCGAGGATGAAGATGGCGGCAAGAAGCCTCCTTCGACGCGCCGCGCTTCCAAGGCCGCGAGGAAAGGCCAGGAACCCGGCGGCGGAAAACGTAAATCCGCCTGAGGAGACGGCTGGTGGGGTCTCTCGAACAATACCAGGCCAAGCGCGACTTTCGTAAAACCAGGGAGCCTTCCGGCCGCTCGAAGCCTGCGCCGACGAAGAAGCCGGGCGGCATTTTCGTCGTCCAGAAGCACGCGGCCACCCGCCTGCACTACGATTTCAGGCTGGAGCATGATGGGGTGCTGTGGAGTTGGGCGGTGACGCGCGGTCCAAGCCTCGACCCGGCCGAAAAGCGGCTCGCGGTCCATGTGGAAGACCATCCGATCGACTACGCCTCCTTCGAGGGCACGATCCCCAAAGGCGAATATGGCGGCGGCTCCGTCATCGTCTGGGATGAAGGCACCTGGACGCCGGAAGGCGATCCGGATGCGGGCATGAAGAAGGGGCATCTCCAGTTCGAGCTGAAGGGCAACAAGCTCAACGGGAACTGGAACCTCGTCCGCCTAAAGCCTCGTCCGGGCGAGAAGCGCGACAACTGGCTGCTGATCAAGTCGGACGACATCTATGCCCGCCCCGGCGAGGACATTCTCGAGGAAGCGCCGGAATCGGTCAAATCCGGCCTGACGATCGAGGAGATCGGCAAGGACAACCCGGCCATCTGGCACTCCAAGCCGCGCACCGGCGATCCTACCAAAGCCAGTGCAAAACCCTCCCCGCGCCCGGGCAAGGTCGCGCAGCTGCCGGGGTTCATCGAGCCCTGCCTAGCACGGCTTGAAGCGCACCCGCCGACAGGAGAGGACTGGGTTCACGAAATCAAGTTCGACGGCTACCGCATGCAGGCGCATGTCTCCGCCGGCCACACGACGCTGCTGACCCGTAACGGGCTCGACTGGACGCCGCGCTTCGGCCCCGAGATTCCCGCGGCGCTGGCGAGGCTCGATTGCGACAACGCCATTTTCGATGGCGAGGTCGTGGTACTCGCCGACAACGGCATATCATCTTTCTCCGCATTGCAGGCCGCCCTGTCGGATGGCCACAGCGAGCGGCTGGTCTACTACGTCTTCGACCTGCTTTTCCTCGACGGCGAGGACCTGCGTTCCGAGCCGCTGAAAGAGCGCAAGGAACGCCTGCAGCAACTGCTTGGCGAAAAAGCCCGCAATGGCGTGGTGCGCTACAGCGAGCATTTCATCCGGCCAGGCCAAACGATGCTGACCCACGCCTGCCGCATGGGGTTGGAAGGCATCGTTTCCAAGCGCGCCTCGGCGCCCTACCGCAGCGGACGGACCGGCGACTGGTTGAAGGCGAAATGCACGCTGCGGCAGGAGTTCGTGATCCTCGGCTATCTGCCATCCCCGAAGCGAGGCCGGGACCTGCGCTCGCTCGTGGTGGGATACCACAATGACGACGGCGAGCTTGTGTCGGCAGGCCATGTCGGGACCGGCTTCAACGCCAGCAACGCCAAGGACCTGAAAGAGAAGCTGGATGGGCTGGAAATAGCTTCGCCCCCGATAACCGGCCCCGCGGCCAAGGAAAAGGGCGTGGTCTGGGTCAAGCCCGAGCTGGTTGCGGAGATAGAGTTTCGCACTTGGACGGCCGATCGCAATGTTCGGCAGGCATCCTTCATTGCGCTGCGCGAAGACAAGCCGGCCGACGAGATCATTGCCGAGATGCCTCAAGACATTCAGGATCATGCGCAGCGAGGGGCTCGCGAAGCGAAATCGCGAAAGGGGGACGCAGTGAACCTTTCAAATCCCAACAAGATGCTGTGGCCCCAAGCCGGGGTGACCAAAGCCAGGCTCCTTGAGCACTATGAGAGCGTCTGGCCGCGCATGGAGCCCTATGTCGTCAACCGGCCGTTGGCGCTCGTCCGCGCACCCGACGGCGTGGAGGGTCGCCAGCGCTTCTTCCAAAAACATGCTTCGCCCGGCATGCCGGACAGCATATCCAGCATGCGCGATCCGGAGGACAATGAAGAGCTTCTGTTCATCAAGGATTTCAACGGGGTGGCCGCGCTCGTTCAACTAGGCGTCGTGGAAATCCACCTCTGGGGCTCGACCGTCGATGCGCTCACTACGCCCGACCAGATCGTCTTCGACCTCGATCCCGATGAGGGGCTGGGCATTGACGACGTGCGCGCCGCCGCGCTCGACATCGGCCAGCGACTGGAGGAGATCGGACTGCCGCATCTGATCAAGACGTCCGGCGGCAAGGGTTTTCACATCGTGGTGCCGCTGAAGCCTAAGGCCGACTGGACGATCATAAAAACCTTCGCGCATGATTTCGCCAAGGCGATGGAGCAGTCAGACCCCGAGCGTTACACCGCAACCTTGTCGAAGGCCGCGCGCAAGGGGCGGATATTCATCGACTATCTGCGAAACGCGCCGGGCGCGACGACCGTCGCCCCCTATTCGACGCGGGCAAAGCCGAATGCCACGGTGTCGCTTCCCGTCACGTGGCAACAGGTGGAAGCCGGCGTCGGTCCGACCGACTTCACCGTGGGCAGCAAGGTGCTGGCCAAGGCCCTCGCCTCGGCCGATCCCTGGGCCGATTATGAAAAGCTGCGGCGCGCGCTGAAAGCCTGAGCCTCGGCGGAGCCCCCCGCTTCCGCTTCAGCGATGCGCGAGAATGTTGACCAGCTTGCCGAACGGATCGCGCACAAAGAATCGCCGCACGCCCCAGGGCTCGTCGGCTGGTCCGTATTCGATCGCGAAACCTGCCTTCTTCATACCGGCCAACGCTGCTTCGACGTCGTCCACTTCGATCGAAAGATCCGGCGTCGGCGTGCCGGAGCCGCCCTGCTCCGCAAAGCTGATCTGCACGCTCATCGTCTCGCCGGAGCCGTAAGTCGCGATCCAGCCATGGTCCATCAGGAGATCGAGGCCAAGCACGTCGTGGTAAAAGCGCCTGGCGGCGGCAATGTCACGCGTGTCGATATTGGCGATGATGCGCTTGACCTTCATGACCGTCTCCGAATCTTCATTGGCCGACATAAGTGGCCATATGCAGGATCATTAGGGCATGCTACCTCGGCACGCCAAGGTTTCGAGGCGAGGACGGCAACAGCCATGACACGCAAAACGCGCGACGCATTCGCCGTCGTATCCTCCGGGGCTCCCGACGCTGAGGAAGCGGCGGCGCGTCTCGTCGCCCGCTATGGCAACTCGCCGGTGGACGAGGCCGATGTGATCGTCGCGCTCGGCGGCGACGGTTTCCTGCTGCAGACGCTGCGCGAGACCATGAGCACCGGCAAGCAGGTCTACGGCATGAACCGGGGCACGGTCGGCTTCCTGATGAACGAATTCCAGGAAGATGGCCTGCGCGAGCGTATCCACCAGGCGGTCGCGGAGACGATCCGCCCCTTGCAGATGGACACGATCCTGGACGATGGCTCAGCCCTTCGTGCATTGGCCATCAACGAGGTCGCGCTCTGGCGCCAGTCCTATCAGACCGCCAAGATTCGCATCACCATCGACGAGAAGGTCCGGCTCGAGGAACTGAGTTGCGATGGCGTGATGGTGGCGACCCCGGCAGGCTCCACCGCCTACAACCTCTCGGCGCACGGCCCCATCCTGCCCCTCGATGCGCCCCTGCTTGCCCTCACCCCGGTCAGCCCCTTCCGTCCGCGGCGTTGGCGTGGCGCCCTGATCCCGCAGGATTCGGTGGTTCGTTTCGACATTCTCGAAGCAGACAAGCGCCCGGTAAACGTCGCCGCCGACCACACCGAGGCTAAGTCGGTGCTGTCAGTAACGGTGCAGCAATCGCAGGATGAAACCGCTACCTTGCTGTTCGACGCCAGCCATTCCTGGAGCGAACGCATTCTGGCCGAACAATTCCGGTACTGATGGCATTGCGGCAAACGGCCGAAAAGATTAATTATTAATGGTCGCAATCGCGGCATTTGCCGCTGATTGAGTTGACAAAGCGCGTTACTGAACGTAACGCGTTGAAATATTGTGCAAGCGCGGGGCGTTTGCCGCGTCCTCTGGACGCGCCCTTGAAGCAGCCAAAGACAGCCAAGACACTTGTCCTCAGACACCCAGATCGATCAAGACGCGTTGACTTTCGCAGACCTCGGACTTTCGCCGAAGGTTGTTTCCGCAGTCGCGGACGCCGGCTACACGCAGCCGACGCCCATCCAGGCTGGCGCCATTCCGCACGCCCTGCAAGGCAAGGACGTTCTGGGCATCGCCCAGACCGGCACCGGCAAGACCGCCTCCTTCGTGCTTCCGATGCTGACGCGGCTTGAAAAGGGCCGTGCCCGTGCCCGCATGCCGCGCACGCTGATCCTCGAACCGACGCGCGAACTCGCCGCCCAGGTCGAAGAGAATTTCGTCAAATATGGCAAGAACCACCGACTCAACATGGCCCTGCTGATTGGCGGCGTCTCCTTCGACGAGCAGGAGAAGAAGCTGGAACGCGGCGCGGACGTGTTGATCGCGACGCCCGGACGCCTGCTTGACCACTTCGAACGCGGCAAGCTGCTTCTTTCTGCGGTGGAAATTCTCGTCATCGACGAGGCCGACCGCATGCTCGACATGGGCTTCATCCCCGACATCGAGCGCATCTGCAAGCTCATCCCCTTCACGCGCCAGACGCTGTTCTTCTCGGCCACCATGCCGCCGGAGATCACCAAGCTGACCGAGCAGTTCCTGCACGCGCCGGTCCGTGTCGAGGTGGCCAAGGCCTCTTCCACCGCGGCGACAGTCACTCAGCGGCTCGTCAAGTCCGGCCGCAAGCCGTGGGACAAGCGCGCCGTCCTGCGCGACCTGATCCGCGCCGAAGAGGCCGAGCTCAAGAACGCGATCATCTTCTGCAACCGCAAGGTGGAAGTCTCCGAGCTGTTCCGCTCGCTGATCAAGTATGACTTCAATGCCGGCGCGCTGCATGGCGACATGGACCAGCGCGCACGCATGACCATGCTGGCCAATTTCCGCGAGGGCAAGCTCAAGCTTCTGGTGGCTTCCGACGTCGCCGCGCGCGGTCTCGACATTCCTGACGTCAGCCACGTCTTCAATTTCGACGTGCCGATCCACGCCGAGGATTACGTCCACCGTATCGGCCGCACCGGGCGTGCCGGCCGTTCGGGCAAGTCCTTCACCATCGTCACCAAGGGCGACACCAAGCATCTCGACGCCATCGAAAAACTGATCGGCAAGCCGATCGAGTGGCATGACGGCGACCTGTCGACAGTGGTCGAGAGTGAAGAGGATTCTGCACCGCGTCACGGCAAAGGCCAGCGTGGCCGCGGCCGCAAGGACGAAGGCGACCGCAAGCGCGGCCCGCGTCACGCCAAGGCGGCTGACGAGAAGCCGGCACAGGAAGTTGTGGCCGAGGTTGAAACCGTGTCCGAGGACAAGGCCGAGCGCCCCAGCCGCCGCGAAAGCATCAAGGCTGAAAATGCCGAGCGCAAGGTCAGGCATGAGACGGGCGACAGCCACAAGCATGAGGATCGCCGTTCGCGCCATCGCAAGGAAGACGACGACAACAAGGTCGTCGGTTTCGGCGACGACATTCCTGCCTTCATGCTGATCAGCGCCAAGATCTGATCTCGAAGGCGGGCCGAACGCCCTGCTCCTTCGACACAAGCCCTGATACGAAAAAGCCCGCCGAAAACGGCGGGCTTTTCATTTGCGCCGTATCCGCGCCGATCAGGTGAGCGGCGACAACTGGATCTCGACGCGGCGGTTTTGAGCGCGACCGTCGGGCGTGGAGTTCGAGGCGATCGGGCGGGTCTTGCCGAAGCCGGTGACCGCAAAGCGGCGCGAATCGACGCCCTGTCCGCTGAGGTAGTTGGCAACCGAAAGCGCGCGACGCTGCGACAGGTCGAAGTTGTGCTGGTCGCCGCCGGTGGAATCGGTGTGGCCGAACACGTCGACGAGCGTCTGGTTGTATTTCTTCAGCACCAGCCCCACCGAGTTCAGCACCTGGTAAAACTCGGGCTTGATGCTGTCCTGGTCGACCGCGAAGGTGATGTCCGACGGCATGTTGAGGATGATCTGGTTGCCGGCGCGGGTAACGCTGACGCCCGTGCCCTGCAGCTGGGCGCGCAGTTCGGCCTCGTTGCGATCCATCGTGGCGCCGATGGCGCCGCCAGTGAGAGCGCCGATGCCGGCGCCGATCAGCACGGCGTTGCGTTGCGCATTCTTGCTGCCGCCGACGGCCAGGCCGGCCAGGGCGCCGAGGCCGGCACCGATGGCCGCACCACCTGCGGTGTTGGAGACCTTCTGCTCGCCCGTGTACGGGTCAGTCGAGCACGCGGCGAGAAAAGCCGTGGCCATGAGCACGGCGACCAGTTTCTTGTTCATTCCGGGTTGTCCCTCTTACCATTCATGTCCCGCGCCGAAACCGGCGCCGATAGCCCTTCCAGCCGCCCTTGTAGCACAGAATGCGGCGAAAAGCTGAACAGCAAAGCGACAAGGTGACGTTTCCGGCGTGTGCCGGAAAACATGCATGCCCGGAGTGGCGAAAACTACTCAGTAAGAGCGTGGCGGCACGAAGAGGCAGACCGTTTTGGTGTTTTCAGCTCCGCCGACGGAACACCAATGGTATTCGCCGTCCGGCGAGTTGCGCACGCGGGAATCCTTGTAGGCCAGAACCTCGCCGGTGCCGACGATGACATAGCCTTCCGGCCGCTCGCTGATCGCCTTTTGCGGCACCTCGCGGCAGTCGATTCCCGAGCAGCAGGAGGTAGGATAGGTCCAACCAGACTTTGCTTGATGAGCAAGACTAGTTGTAACTGAAGATGTCAGAAATCCCAGCGACGCAATAGCGCTCACGCCAAAGGCGTATCGGGGCCATTTTGCCGAGCCATGCATGTTATGCTCTCCAAAGGGTCCCCCTTAGAAAGCCTCGCCCACATAATTAACGAAGCATCGCGCCGGATTGTTCCAGAATATTTGAGAGCGCCAACAAGCCTTTCCGGCTTGATCCAAGCAAAAAGGCCGCCCGGTTTGCGCCGCGCGGCCTTCTTTATTGCCCGGTCGAACGGGGTCAGTCGATGTCGGCGATGGCCTGGCCCGAGCCGCCCTCGATGCGCTGGGACAGCGAAGCCTCCATGAAATCGTCCAGATCCCCGTCGAGCACGTCCTGCGGGCTCGTGTTCTCCACGCCGGTGCGCAGATCCTTCACCAGCTGGTAGGGCTGCAGCACGTAGGAACGGATCTGATGGCCCCAGCCGATATCGGTCTTGGAAGCCGCGGTGGCGTTGGCCGCCTCCTCGCGCTTCTTCAGCTCTTCCTCGTAGAGGCGTGCCCTCAGCATGTTCCACGCAGTGGCGCGGTTCTTGTGCTGCGAACGCTCCTGCTGACAGGCCACGACGATACCGGTCGGGATGTGCGTGATGCGCACCGCAGAGTCGGTAGTGTTGACGTGCTGTCCGCCCGCACCCGACGCGCGATAGGTGTCGATGCGAACGTCCGACTCAGACACCTGGATGTCGATCGAGTCGTCCACCACCGGATAGACCCAGACGCTGGAGAACGAGGTGTGACGCCGCGCATTGCTGTCGTACGGCGAAATGCGCACCAAACGATGCACGCCCGACTCCGTCTTCAGCCAGCCATAGGCGTTGTGGCCCTTGATAAGCAACGTGGCGGACTTGATGCCTGCCTCTTCGCCATCGTGGACCTCGAGCACCTCGACCTTGAAGCGGCGGCGTTCGGCCCAGCGCGTGTACATGCGCAGCAGCATCGACGCCCAGTCCTGGCTTTCCGTGCCGCCGGCGCCGGCATGCACTTCGAGATAGGTGTCGTTGCTGTCGGCTTCGCCCGAGAGCAGGGTCTCGATCTGGCGCGCCTTCACCTCGCCGGAGAGCGAGCGGATCGCAGCCTCGGCCTCGTTGATAACGTCGCCGTCGCCTTCTTCTTCGCCGAGCTCGATGAGACCGATATTGTCGTCCAGCGCCCGAGACAGCCCCATGATCGAATTGATCGAATCGTCCAGGTTCTGGCGTTCGCGCATCAGCTTCTGCGCTTCCTGCGGATCGTCCCAGAGGCTCGAGTCCTCGGAACGCATGTTCAGGTATTCAAGCCGTTTTAAAGCTTGATCCCAGTCAAAGATGCCTCCTCAGCAGGCTTATGGCCTGCTTGATTTCGTCGACGAGCTTTTCGGTTTCTGCGCGCATGGCAGGTGTCCGTCCTCTCAAGATGATAGGGGTTTTAGATAGGGGTACGATTTGGCGCGGACCATAGGCAGGCGCCTTGGCCCTGTAAAGCAAAATGGGCCGGAACTGTTCCGGCCCATCCTCAAAGAAGTCGGCTCAGTAGAGGCCGCCGCCCACGCCTTCGGTGATGGCCTGGCTGGCCCTGGGCGAAAGCGCCTCGCCCGAGCCGTTCGAACCATCCTCGCCCATGCCGATGACCCAGTAGCTGTCGGCCGGGCCGGTGCCGGGCTTGAAGGCTTCCATGATGGTGTCGGGCTCACCGGGATTGGCCTGCATGCCGGTCTTGCGATTGATCGCGATGAGCTTCATGCCGTCCGGAACCTTGAATTCGACCGGCGGCACGCCTTTCATGGCATCGCCCATGAATTCCTTGAAGATCGGCGCTGCCAGGCCGCCGCCCGTGGCACCCTTGCCGAGCGACTGCGGCTTGTCATAGCCCAGGTAGAGGCCAACGACCATGTTCGGCGTGTAGCCCATGAACCAGGCGTCCTTCTCGTCATTGGTGGTGCCGGTCTTGCCTGCGATCGGGCGGCCGAGTTCCCTGAGCGTGGTGGCGGTGCCGCGGATGACCACGCCTTCCATCATCGAGGTGATCTGGTAGGCCGTCATCGGGTCGAGCACCTGTTCGGAATTGTCGACCAACTCCGGCTCGGACTGCTTGTCCCATTCCGCCGCCTCACAGCCCTCGCAGCCGCGCTCGTCATGCTTGTAGACGGTCTTGCCGTAGCGATCCTGGATGCGGTCGATCAGCGACGGCTTGATCTGGCGGCCGCCATTGGCCATCACCGAATAGGCCGAGACCATGCGCATGACCGTGGTTTCGCCCGAGCCGAGCGACATGGCCAGATGCTGGGGCATCCTGTCGTAGACACCGAAGCGCTCGGCATATTCGGCCACCAGCTTCATGCCCATGTCGTTGGCGAGACGAACCGTCATAAGATTGCGCGAGCGCTCGATACCGGCGCGCAGCGTCGAGGGGCCGGCGCCGTTGCCGTCATAGTTCTTCGGGGTCCACGTGGTGTTGCCGATGTGGATGGTGATCGGGCCGTCCATGATCACCGACGCCGGCGTATAGCCATTGTCGAGCGCGGCCGAATAGACGATCGGCTTGAACGACGAACCCGGCTGGCGCATTGCCTGCGTGGCGCGGTTGAACTCCGACTGCGAATAGGAGAAGCCGCCGACCATGGCCAGAACGCGGCCCGTATGCGGGTCCATGGCCACCAGGCCACCGGAAACTTCCGGCGGCTGCCGCAGTATGTAGGCGCTATCGGAGCCTTCCTTCTTTTCGACGAAGATCACGTCGCCCGCCTTCAGCACATCGGCCGGCGAGTTTGCCTTCAGGCGCTTGCCGTCGACGACATGGCGCATGGCAAAGCTCATGTCTTCCTTGCTGATCGTGCCCTCGTCCCGGTCGGCAACCAGCGCGCCTGAGGCTTGCCGGTCCGGCTGCAGGCCGATCGAAACTCCGGATTTGGTGCTGTCGAGCACGACGGCCAGCCGCCATTCGGGCACGTCGTCGAGGCCCTTGACCTCGCCAAGCTTCACGCCCCAGTCGCCGGAGACGTCGATGTGGGTCACCGGGCCGCGATAGCCGCGCAGCGTGTCGAACTTGACCAGGCCGTGCTGCATGGCCTTGCGCGCGAGGCGCTGGAGTTTCGGATCAAGCGTGGTGCGCACCGAAAGGCCACCCTCGTAGAGCGCGTTTTCGCCGTAGCGCGAGATGATCTCGCGGCGCACTTCCTCGGAGAAATACTGGCTGGCGAACACATAGTCGCCGGCGCGGCGCGGCGTTACGCCAAGCGGCTGCGTCTTGGCCTTGTTGCCCTCGTCGCGGGACACGTATCCGTTTTCGACCATCTGGTCGATCACCCAGTTGCGGCGCTCGATCGCGCGGTCGGCGTGGCGGAACGGGTGGTAATTGGACGGACCCTTCGGCAGCGACGCGAGATAGGCGCACTCGGCCACAGTGAGTTCGCTGACCGACTTGTTGAAATAGGTGAGCGCAGCCCCGCCGACGCCATATGCGCCCATGCCGAAGAAAATCTCGTTCATATAGAGTTCGAGGATGCGATCCTTCGAATAGGCCTGCTCGATGCGGAAGGCCAGGATCATTTCCTTGATCTTGCGCTCATAGGTCTGGTCGGCGGTCAGCAGGAAGTTCTTGGCCACCTGCTGGGTGATGGTCGACGCACCCACCTGACGGCGGCCCGAGCCGAAATTCTGCAGATTGACGAGGACCGCGCGGCCCAGGCCAGTCACGTCGATGCCGGGGTGGTTGTAGAAATTCTTGTCTTCCGCGGAAAGGAACGCCGCCTTGAGGCGATCGGGAATGGCCTGGATCGGCAGGAAAAGACGGCGCTCGCGCGCGTATTCGCCCATCAGCGCACCGTCGGCAGCATGGACCCTGGTGGTCACCGGCGGCTCGTACTTGGCCAGAACCTCGTAGTCAGGCAGATCCTTCGTGACGTGGCCGATATACAGGGCAGCCCCCGCCGCCACGAGCAGCGCCAGCATGGTGCCAATGCCAAAGAAATAGCCGATAAGACGAATCATGCCCGCTCCAGTCCGTGGTTCGGGAATTCCTCTGCAAAAACGGCGCCCACTGCAAGACGGGCAGTCATTCCCAATCCGTTACGGCGCAGCAATGTCGCGTCGATGTGGGTAAAATGCGGCAATCCCGTCTATTGGTTCCAATTATACCCGATTAAACCGCAAAGTGTGATTCCGGTGCAACGGCTGGTCGCATGGCGACCGACGGTTTCAGTGGACTATCCGCCGACGGCCATCTTGGCGGCGGCGAACGCGGCCACAGCCTTGGAAATACTGTCGGCAGCCTTGCCGCGCCAGTCCGGATCGCGCAACTGCTCCTCGTCCTCCGGATTCGACAGGTAGCCGAGCTCGATCAGCACCGAGGGTACATCCGGAGCTTTCAGCACCCGGAAGCCCGCAAAACGATGTGGATTGTTGATCAGTCCCACCGTGTTGGACAGTTCGCCGACCACCGATTGGGCGAACTTCATCGAGAACCCATGCGTTTCACGCCGAATGAGATCGACAAGGATATCCGCAACTTCGTGGTTCTCGTCCTCGATCTCGATGCCGCCTAGCTTGTCCGACAGGTTTTCGCGATCGGCAAGCGCCTGCGCATCCGCGTCCGACGCCTTTTCCGACACGGTATAGACAGTGGCGCCACGGATGCCCTTCAGGCGGATGGTGTCGGCATGAATGGAGATGAACAGGTCCGCCTCATGCTGCCGCGCGATCCGCACCCGGTCGTCAAGGCGGAGAAACTCGTCCTTGTCGCGGGTCATGTAGACATCGTAGTTGCCAGCTGTGGCGAGCTTGGCCCTCAACTCCAGGGCGAAGGCCAGGGTGATAGACTTTTCGACCGTTCCGTTCTGCCCCTCGGCGCCGCCATCGATGCCGCCATGGCCGGGATCGATCACCACGGTAAAGCGCTTTTGCGCTTGCTTCTCTTCGAGACGATCGGTCTTGGGAGTCACGGTGGAGCCGGTGGTCTGTGCCTGAACGGCGAGCGCTTCCTCGAACTGCCGCTCCGACCCAGCAGTAATGTCGGCAACGACGCGGTAACCGGGAGCATCTTCGTTTTTCAGAATATCGAACTTCTCGACTGTGAACGGCCCCTTCGTGGTCAGGATGAGGCGGGAAATACCCTCCCCGATCTGGCCATAACGGACGCTTTTGATGAGACCTTGCGCCTTCAGGTCCTTGAGGTCGATCGAGAACTTCGCGTCGTGAAGATCAATCACCAACCTGTGCGGTCCGCGCAGCAGCAGCCATTTGGCCTCGGGCTCGCGGTCGAAATTCATCACCACGCGCATGCGCACCGCATCGCCCGCCATCTTGTAGCTCGTCATTTCGAGCGGCGCGGCGGAAGCGACGGCGAAGCCAAAAGTGGCCAAGCCGGCAATCAGAAGGACCAGAAGGGGGAACCTGGAAAGGACCCTCCGCCCGACCTCAGCAAGTCTCATTTCCACCGTCGAAATACCTTATCTGCGATTGTCGCGCCGAACTTCAGCGCAACAGCACAGGCCCGAATTCAGCTTAACGATTGGTATCGAAACAAGGTTAACCAAGCCTTTTCAGGCTACCCGGCGACTCACAACAAGACGCAACTGCCTTTGCCGACAACAGAATTCAGGGTTGCGTTGGCCCCCGGCAGATCATAAAAGCGACAGTAGACCATCGCAATGCCTGGAACTGTGACGGCGCAGCTTCCATATTCGGTCAAGCGACGAAACAGCTCCAATCGCGGCGGCGATTCGACGGCTTGAGATGGTCGCGACGGATTTCGCAAAGGAGTCCCTGTTGTTACGGGCTCTTTGGCGTGTGGAAAACGGCCGGAACAAGGTTCCGTGCCGGCTCGGTAGGAGCAAAAATAGCTGGTCCGGTTTTCCGGGCTTTGGTTCAAAGTAGTTCCGCAAGGGTATCGATGGTATCGAGCGCAATCCTGGGACGACCCGCATATGACCGCGCCAATGTGGCAGCGGGCGGTTCGTTCATCGCGCTGCGACATCGGCCGGCGGGCTCTCAAGCGTCCGGTACGCCTCTTTCTCCCAACATGTGGCAGCGCACTTCGCTGCCGATGAACCGGTTGGCGGCGGCCGGCAGGACACAAGATAATGCCCAACAAGATGTTAGTAGATGCCTCCCACCCGGAGGAAACACGGGTTGTCGTAGTTCGCGGTAACCGTATCGAAGAATTTGATTTTGAATCCCAGGACAAGAAGCAGCTCAAAGGAAATATCTATCTCGCTCGCGTAACCCGCGTAGAGCCCTCTCTTCAGGCCGCTTTTGTCGAATATGGCGGAAACCGTCACGGTTTCCTCGCCTTCAGTGAAATTCATCCCGATTACTACCAGATCCCGGTAGCCGATCGTCAGGCTCTCTTGCGCGCCGAGGCGGAAGAGCACGAGGAAGACGACGAAGACGGGAACGGAAACGGCGACAGCAACGGCGAAGAACGCCATGATCGTGGCCGTGGCCGCAAGCGCCGTCGCGGCGGCCGCAATCGCAGCCGCAATGGCGACGAGTCGCGCCACGCCGCTGAAGGGTCCGATGAGGAAGCCGCGGCAGTAGCCGAAGGCGAGCATGATGAACATGCGGGCGACGAGGGTTCCGGCGACGAAGAACACAAGTCGCATGCTGAATCGGTCGCTGAAGCCGCGGGCGATAACTCCACGGAAGACGGTTCCGAAAACTCGGAATCTTCCAGCATCGCCGCAGCGGTAGATGCCGACGTCATTTCCGAGGCCGCCCCGGCTTCGGACGACGGCGAAACTGCCTCGGACGAAGATTCCGCACCTGCCGAGAACGAGCATCGCGGCGTGGTCGAAGAAATCGCCAGCGCGCATGACGACGATCACGGCATCGAGGTGGTCGGCGCCGAGGACGCGATGGAAGAAGCGCGCACCCGCCGCAAGCCGATGCGCCGCCAGTACAAGATCCAGGAAGTCATCAAGCGCCGCCAGATCCTGCTGGTGCAGGTGGTCAAGGAAGAGCGCGGCAACAAGGGCGCTGCCCTGACGACCTACCTCTCGCTGGCCGGCCGCTATTCCGTGTTGATGCCCAATACCGCTCGTGGCGGCGGCATTTCGCGCAAGATCACCAATGCGCAGGACCGCAAGCGCCTGAAGGAAGTCGTGCAGGAGCTCGAAGTGCCGCAGGGCATGGGCGTGATCCTGCGCACCGCAGGCGAGAGCCGCACCAAGGCCGAGATCAAGCGCGACTACGAATATCTGATGCGGATGTGGGAAAACGTCCGCAGCCTGACCTTGCAGTCGGTGGCCCCTGCCCTCGTCTATGAAGAAGGCAGCCTGATCAAGCGCTCCGTGCGCGACCTCTACAACAAGGACATCGACGAAATCCTTGTCGCCGGCGAGGAAGGCTACCGCGAAGCCAAGGACTTCATGCGGATGCTGATGCCGAGCCACGCCAAGGTGGTTCAGCCTTACCGCGACACGACGCCGATCTTTGCCCGCAACGGCATCGAGGCGCAGCTGGACCGCATGCTGCAGCCGCAGGTGACGCTGAAGTCCGGCGGCTACATCATCATCAACCAGACCGAGGCGCTGGTCGCCATCGACGTCAACTCCGGCCGCTCCACCAAGGAGCATTCGATCGAGGACACCGCCCTCCAGACCAATCTGGAAGCGGCAGAGGAAGTGGCGCGACAATTGCGGCTGCGCGACCTTGCCGGCCTGATCGTGATCGACTTCATCGACATGGAGGAGAACCGGAACAACCGGGCCGTCGAAAAGAAGCTCAAGGACTGCCTGAAGAACGACCGCGCCCGCATCCAGGTCGGCCGCATCTCGCATTTCGGCCTCATGGAAATGTCGCGCCAGCGCATCCGCGCCAGCGTGCTCGAATCGACCATGAAGCCCTGCCCGCACTGCGGCGGCACCGGCCATGTCCGCTCCGACTCGTCGGTGGCCTTGCTCGTGATTCGCGCGATCGAGGAATTCCTGCTCAAGGATTCGCGTCACCACATCACGGTTCGCACGCCTGCTGCCACGGCCTTTTACGTGCTGAATCACAAGCGCAGCACGCTGGTGGAGCTGGAACAGCGCTTTGGCCTGACCATCTCGCTCGATCCCGACGAGACGGTCGGCGCGCAGCACTACGCGATTTCGCGTGGCGCGGTGGTCGAAAAGCCGATTGCGCCGCAGCCCGTGTTGCCGTCCGCTTCCTACATCGAGCCTGAAGAGGTCGAGGAGGAAGTTATCGTCGAGGAAGAGGAGGCTGAAGAGGCGCAGGCCGAACAGCCAGCCCGCGCCGAGAAGGCCGAGGAAGGCGACCATCGCGACCGCAAGCGCCGGAAGCGCCGGCGTCGTCGCGGCAAAGATCGTGATCGCGAGCATGCGGCTCCGGCCGAAGCCGACACCGTTACCGAGGCCGCTGAAGGCGAAGAAGAGGAAGCCGGCGAGGCTGAAGAGGCCGGCGAGGCAACTGTAGCCGCGGGCGGCGATGACGCCGACCGCAAGAAGCGCCGCCGCGGCAAGCGGGGCGGTCGCCGCAACCGCAAGGAAGAGGGCGAGGCAGGACACGCCGAAGAGGCTGCCGAGGCCGCTGAAGGCGAGGAAGCCGAAGTTGCTGCCGTCACCGTTGAGGCCGTAAACGAGGAAGTCGCGGCAGAGCCTGCGACCGAACAGCCCGTGGCGATCGAGGCTTCGCCTGCTGAGGAAACTCCGCTGGAGAAGCCGAAGAAGGCCACGCGTCGTACTTCGCGTTCGAAGAAGGCTGCCGCCGAAGAAACGGCCGCTGTAGCCGAAGCAGCCGCGACGGATGCACCCGAGGCGCCGGCCGAAGAAAAGCCGGCCAAGAAGCCGAGGGCGCCGCGCCGCAAGGCCGCTGCTGAGCCGGCTCCTGCTCCGGAAGTCGCCGAAGTCGCGCCGGCCGAGGCTCCTGTTGCGGAAGAAGCTCCCGCCCCGGTGAACGAGCAGCCCGCCCCGGCCGAAGAGCCGCAGCCGGAGGCTGAGGACAAGCCCAAGAAGACCGGCTGGTGGCAGCGCAAGAGCTTCTTCTGAGCCCTGACGCCATAAAGCCTGAATGAAAAAATCCCGCGCACCATTGGTGTCGCGGGATTTTTCTTGATTGCTGTCGGCCCGTCTAGGAAGGCGCCTTAGGGCGCGAAGATCGACCAGTTCATGACCTTGGCCAGCTTCTCCAGCGCAATGGAGCCAAGCTTCGAGTTGCCATTCTCGTTCAGCCCCGGTGACCAGACGGCTATCGAAGCCACGCCTGGGACGATGCCGATAATGCCGCCGCCGACGCCACTCTTGCCTGGAATACCGACGCGGAAGGCAAAGTCGCCCGAACCGTCATAGTGGCCGCAGGTGAGCATCAGTGCCAGAATGCGCCGCGCCCGCTCAGGCGAAACCACCGTGTGGCCCGTGACGGGATTGCGCCCCTCATGCGCCAGGAACCGACCTGACAGCGCCAGTTGCCGGCAGTTCATCGCGATGGCGCAATGATGGAAATAGACGCCGAGCGACAATTCGGGCTGATGCTGGAGATTGCCGAAAGCCCGCATGTAGTTGGCAAGCGCCACATTGCGGAAGCCCGTCACCTGTTCGGAGGCTGCAACCTCCTTGTCGATGACTATGCTCTCGTCGTCGGCCAGGAACTGGATGAAGCGCAGGATCTCGCCGATCGCCTCGCGCGGCTGATGGCCTGCCAGCAGCACATCCGTCACCACGATCGCGCCGGCATTGATGAAGGGATTGCGCGGAATGCCGAGCTCGCGCTCCAGCTGGACAATGGAGTTGAACGGGTTGCCGGAAGGCTCGCGCCCGACGCGCCGCCACAGGGCGTCTCCCACCTTGCCCAGTGCCAGCGTCAACGTGAATATCTTGGAGATGCTCTGGATCGAGAAGGCCTCGTCGGCGTCCCCGGCCGTGATCACCCGTCCATCGTTCAGGGCAACCGCAATGCCGAATCGCTGCGGATCGACCTGCCCGAGCTGCGGGATGTAGCTGGCTACCTCACCTCTGTCGGTGCGCGCCGCCATCTCGCTTGCGAGCGCCGGCAACACATCTTCCAGTTCCGCCACGAATGCCCCCTCGTCTATTTCAGCCAGCGCTCGATGCGTGCCAGGGCCTCGACCATTTCATCCTGGCTGCCGGCATAGGACAACCGCATGAAGCGGTGGCCGGCAAGCGTATCGAAATCGCGTCCTGGCGTGCCGGCCACATGCGCCTCCGCCAGCATCCGGCGTGCGAACTCCATGCTGTCATTGGTCAGGCGCGACACATCGCAGAACGCATAGAAGGCGCCATCCATGGGCGCGGCAAGAGCAAAACCGAGCTCGGGCAGCCGCCGCATCAGAAGCTCGCGATTCCACGAATAGCGCGCCTTCACAGCCTCGAGCTCTGCCGTTGCCGAAAATGCCTCGATCGCAGCGACCTGGGAAAGCTCGGGGGCGGAAATGTAGAGGCTCTGCTGGATGCGCTCGATAGGCCGCACCAGTTCTTCCGGCAGCACCATCCAACCGATGCGCCAGCCGGTCATGCAATAATACTTCGAGAAAGAATTGATGACCGTCACGCCCTGCCCCAGCGAAAGCGCGGTAACGTCTGGGCCGGAATAAGCGAGCCGGTGATAGATTTCGTCGGAGATCACCGAAATGCCGAGGCTTTCTGCCTTCGCAACCAGCTCGGCCAGTTCCTTCTGCGGGATGATCGCGCCGGTCGGGTTTGCGGGGCTGGCAAACAGGACACCCTTGAGGGGTTTTTGGCGATGCGCCGCCTCCAGATGATCGGCGGTCAGATAGGCCGCGCCGTCCAGTTCGATCTCAGCGACGTCGAGCCCCAGCGCGATCATGATGTTCCGGTAGGCCGGATAACCAGGCGCTGCGATGGCGACGCAGTCGCCCGGGTCGAACATGGCGAGGAAGGCGAGATTGAAGGCCGCGGACGAGCCCGTCGTGACGGCGATGCGCGCCGCCGAAACCTCGACGCCATAGTGCTCGGCATAGTGCGCCGCGATTGCCTGCCGCAGGCCGGCCGTGCCAAGGGCGTCGGTATAGCCGATCCGACCGTCGCGCAGGGCACGCGCGGCTGCCTCGCGCACCAGCGTCGGCGCCGGGTCGGACGGCTGGCCGACCGCCATCGAGACTACCGATACGCCTGTTGCCTTCAGCCGATTTGCTTCGGCAAGAACGTCCATCGCGTGAAACGGCTCGACATCACCGCGCTTCGAAAGCGAAACTACCATTATTCCATCCAACTTCTTCTGTGGACCGAACGGCCCGCGCCGCACAAATGCCCGAATGATGAGGCGATCACAAGTTCACGAAGTTTTTCGACCGAGCTTTTCATTGCTCATTTGCTCGTCTACCAGTGGTTTTCACCATGCAGACACATTCTCTTTCTTCGTTGGTTTCAAAGACGGCTCGTTCGCTCGCCAAGATTTCGCTTGTGGCAGCCCTATCGGTTTCGAGCTCGGTGAGCGCATTTGCGCAAAGCCGGCTTCCCATCGTGCGCGACGCGGAGATCGAGGCGCTGCTGCGCGACTATGCCCGGCCGATCTTCAAGGCTGCCGGGCTTAGGTCCAATATCGACATTATCCTGGTCAACGACCCCAGCTTCAACGCCTTTGTGGCGGGGCAGCGAATGTTCGTGAACACTGGCGCCCTGATGCAGGCGGAAACGCCGAATGAGATCATCGGCGTCATCGCACACGAGGCAGGCCACATAGCCGGCGGCCATCAGCAGCGTCTGCGCGAGCAACTGGCGCGCGCCCAGACCATGGCGATCGTGGCGACGCTGCTCGGCGCAGGCGCGATGGTGGCGGGCGCTGCCACCAATTCGGGCGGACTTGGCCAGGTCGGCGGCGGCATCGCCATGGCCGGCAACGAAGTCGCGCGGCGCGGCCTGCTCGGCTACCAGCGCACCGAGGAAACGACCGCCGACCGCTCGGCGATTACCTATCTCGAAAAGACTGGTCAGTCCGCCAAGGGCATGCTGATCACCTTCCGGCGCTTCCAGAGCGCGTTGTCGCTGTCGGGTGCGAAGATCGATCCTTACCAGATCAGCCACCCCACGCCGCAGGACCGTATCGCCAATCTCGAACAGCTGGCCGTCAACAGTCCGAACTACGACCGCAAGGACCCGCCGGCGCTGCAGCTGCGCCACGACATGATGCGCGCCAAGATCGCCGTGTTCACCGACGGACAGGGTGCGGTCTCGCGCATGTTCCGCAAGGACCCGCGAGGGCTTGGGGCGCTGTATGGCGATGCGATGACCTCCTACCTCCACGGTGATCCGCGGGCTGCGGTGACCAAGGTCGACGCCTTGCTCAAGCAGCAGCCGAAGAACCCCTATTTCTACGAATTGCGCGGCGACGCGCTGATGAAGGCAAATCAGCCTGCCAAGGCGGCCGAGGCCTACGCCAAGGCCGTCCAGCTCGATCCGGCGAGATCGGGCATCCTGCCGATCTCCTACGGCCAGGCCTTGCTGGCGATCGGCACGCCCGAATCCGCGAAGAAGGCGATCACCCACATTCGTGAAGGGCTCGACATCGATCGCGAGAACGCCGAAGGCTACCGCTATCTGGCGCAGGCCTATGGGCAACTGGGCAACATCGCAGAGGCCGAGTTGGCCACCGCCGAAGGCCACTATTACAGCGGTGCCTACAATGACGCCCAAATATTCGCGATGCGGGCACAGCAGAAGTTCAAGCCCGGCTCGCCGGGCTGGGTGCGCGCACAGGACATCATCACCTCGCGCAAAGGCTTGAAGAACAACGGCGGGTGACACAAAGGGCACTCGGTGGCGGCGGCAGTGAATTTTCTGTGATGCACGGCCATTTCGCCTCGACGAGGCCAAAGTCCTGATATGCAAGCAGGGACATGCGCCCTCCCATGCCCTAAATGATCGGGCGGCAGGCAACAAACGCAAGGACGGGAATCAGATGAACAAGGCAATTCTGTTGGGCACGACCGCCATCGCGGTTTCATTCGCGATGCTGGCTTTCGGTTTCGTGTCGGGTCGTCAGCAGACGGCGGTTGCCGGTGCGTCTGCGCAAGCCGCCAGTGTTCAGACCGCAGACGCCCAGCTTGATCGCAAGGCCGTCGAATCCATCGTGCGCGACTACCTGCTCGATAACCCGGAGATCCTGCTCGACGTCCAGAACTCGCTGGAACAGAAGCGCGAGGAAGCGCAGCGCGTTGCCCACCGCGAGACCATCGAGGAAGACAAGGCCCAGATTTTCAATTCTGCCTATGACGGTGTTGTCGGCAACCCCAATGGCAAGGTCACGATCGTCGAGTTCTACGACTACAATTGCGGCTATTGCAAGCGCGCCCAGCAGGACATGCAGGCGCTGACCGCCTCCGATCCGGACCTTCGTTTCGTGCTCAAGGAGTTCCCGATCCTGGGGCCCGACTCGCAGAAGGCGCATGTCGTTTCGATGGCCTTCCGCGCGCTTGCACCAGAAAAGTACGGCGAATTCCACAACCAGCTGCTGGGCGGCCAGGGACGCGCGAGCGAGGACAGCGCCATCAAGATCGCCCTGTCGCTCGGCGTCGATGAAGCGAAGCTGCGCCAGGAAATGCAGAACCCCGCCATCATGGAAGCGTTCTCGAAGACCTACGACCTGGCGAACAAGCTGGCGATCAGCGGCACCCCGTCCTACGTGGTCGGCAATGAGGTGGTTTTCGGCGCGCTCGGCAAGGACGCGCTGGCTGAAAAGATCTCCGCTGCCAAGAAGTGCCTCGACGCCGGTTGCTGATTCAGCGGATTCCGGCGGATATTGCCGCAAAAAGAGCGCGCTTGTGGACAAGAAGGTCCGTGCGCTCTTTTCGCAGCCGATCAAGCCAATTATAGAAGTTGCGGCGCACCGGTTGGCGACCGGCGCGGAGAAAGGTCCATATTTTGAAAACGGTCTACGTTTTAAACGGCCCCAATCTCAATGCGCTGGGCAAGCGCGAACCTGGCATCTATGGCGGCATGACCTTGTCGGCCATCGAGGACGATTGCCGAAAGGCCGGCGACGAGCTCGGGCTTGCCATCGAGTTTCGCCAATCCAACCATGAAGGCGACCTGGTCGATTGGATTCAGGAAGCAGGCGACAAGGCCGCTGGCATCGTCATCAATGCCGGCGCCTACACGCATACATCCATCGCCATTCACGACGCCATCCGCGCGGTATCGCCGCTGCCGGTGGTGGAAGTGCATCTTTCAAACATCCATGCCCGTGAGCAGTTCCGTCACGTCTCCATGATCGCGCCAGTCGCGGTCGGGATGATTTGCGGCTTTGGCCCACTTGGCTACACACTGGCGCTCAAGGCGCTCGCCGACCGCCTGTGAGCGGACGGACCAGAAGAGAAGGCTCTAATATGTCGATAAAGAAGACCGGTGTTGACCAGCAATTGATCCGCGACCTCGCGGGCATCCTGAACGACACCAATCTGACGGAAATCGAAGTCGAATACGGCGATCTGAAGCTGCGCGTTTCGCGCAACGTCGGCGCTGTTCATGCTGCCTTTGCAGCGCCTGCCCCGGTCGCCCTGCCCGCCGCTGCCGCTCCGGCCGCTCCGGCAGCAGCCGCCCCTGCGCCGGCAGCCGACCTGTCCAAGAACGCCGTGCCCTCGCCCATGGTCGGCACTGCCTATCTGGCCGCCGCTCCCGACGCCGCTCCGTTCATCGAAGTGGGCCAGACGGTCAAGGAAGGCCAGACGCTGCTGATCATCGAAGCCATGAAGACCATGAACCAGATCCCGTCGCCGCGCTCCGGCACGGTGAAGGCCATTCTGGTCGAAGACGCTCAGCCGGTGGAATACGGCATGCCGCTGGTCGTCATCGAATAGGTTCGGGATGTTCCAGAAGATACTCATCGCCAATCGAGGCGAAATCGCCCTTCGAATCCTCCGCGCGGCCAAGGAACTTGGCATCAAGACCGTGGTCGTGCACTCGACCGCCGACGCCAACGCCATGCATGTGCGGCTTGCGGACGAGAGCGTCTGCATCGGCCCACCGCCGTCGCGCGACAGCTATTTGAACATTCACCAGATCGTCGCGGCCTGCGAGATCACCGGTGCCGACGCCGTGCACCCGGGCTACGGCTTCCTGGCTGAGAACGCCAAGTTCGCCGACATACTGGCCGCCCACAACATCACTTTCATCGGTCCCTCGGGCGATCACATCCGCATCATGGGTGACAAGATCGAGGCCAAGCGCACTGCCAAGCGCCTGGGCATTCCGGTCGTTCCAGGTTCCGACGGCGCCGTGACTGACGAAAAGGAAGCCAAGCGAATCGCCGCTGAGATCGGCTATCCGGTCATCATCAAGGCATCTGCCGGCGGCGGCGGCCGCGGCATGAAGGTGGCGCGCAACGAAGAGGACGTCGTTACCGCCCTGCAGACGGCCCGCTCCGAAGCCGGTGCGGCCTTTGGCGACGATGCCGTCTACATCGAAAAGTACCTTGAAAAGCCGCGCCATATCGAAGTGCAGATCTTCGGCGATGGCGCCGGTGCAGGCATCCACCTCGGCGAACGCGACTGCTCGCTGCAGCGCCGCCACCAGAAGGTCTGGGAAGAGGCCAACTCACCTGCCCTCAACGAAGAAGAGCGCAACCGAATCGGCGCAATCTGCGCCAATGCGGTGGCCGATCTAGGCTATTCGGGCGCTGGCACGATCGAGTTCCTGTACGAGGACGGCGAGTTCTACTTCATCGAGATGAACACGCGTCTGCAGGTCGAGCACACGATCACGGAAGCGATCACCGGCATCGACCTGGTTCATGAACAGATCCGCGTCGCGTCGGGCGGCGGCCTGTCGATCAAGCAGGAAGACGTGCGCTTCCAGGGCCATGCCATCGAATGCCGCATCAATGCCGAGGATCCGCGCACCTTTGTGCCCTCGCCCGGCACGATCACGCATTTCCACACGCCTGGCGGCCTCGGTATCCGCGTCGATTCAGGCGTCTATTCGGGCTACAAGATCCCGCCCTACTACGACAGCCTCATCGGCAAGCTCATCGTGCACGGCCGCAACCGCGTCGAATGCATGATGCGCCTGCGCCGTGCGCTCGACGAATTCGTGGTCGATGGCGTCAAGACGACGCTGCCGCTGTTCCGTGATCTCGTCGGCAATATCGACATCGCCAATGGCGATTACGATATTCATTGGCTGGAAAAGCACCTCGCCGAGACGGAATAGGCTATAATCGTTCCCGGGCGGCGGATCGTGCGGGTTACGAATATGCACAAGACCGACAGGCCAGAATTTTGTAACGGCGCCCGAAAGGGCGCCGTAGCGTTGGAGACGCGGCAATGACCCGCCCCTACGCACCGGGATATCGTATCCCTCCAGACCTTCTCCTTAAGGCCTATGCCTCGGGCGTGTTTCCGATGGCTGAAAGCGCGAACGACCCGGAAGTCTTCTGGGTCCGACCCGAAACGCGCGGCATCATCCCACTAAATGCCTTCCACATTCCCAAGAGCCTGCGCAAGACGATCCGCCAGCATCGCTTTGATGTGCGTTTCGACACGGATTTTGCCGGTGTGATCGACGGCTGCGCCGAACATTGCGCCGAGCGCGAGACGACCTGGATCAACGCACCGATCCGCGAAGCCTATATCCGCCTGTTCGAGCTCGGCCATTGCCACTCGGTGGAGGCCTGGCATGACGGCCGCCTGGTAGGTGGCCTCTATGGCGTCAGCCTTGGTCGCGTCTTTTTCGGTGAAAGCATGTTTTCGCGGGAAACCGATTCCTCGAAAGTCTGTCTCGTCCATCTGGTCGGGCGGCTCAACGAACGCGGCTTCGCGCTTCTGGACACCCAGTTCACGACCGAGCATCTGAAGCGTTTTGGCGCGATCGACGTGCCACGCGCCAAATATGAGAGATTGCTTGAGGACGGCCTGCAGGGCAACGCTCAGTTCGCGCCCTGAACGCCCCCGTTCCAGCACTGTCAGGCCGGGAACTTCGTAACTAGCGCAAGGGCCGCGAGCAACAGCGCCGTTACCAGAAACAGCCTCGTGAACATGAAGCGCTCTGTGGCGCCGAAGAGCGACCTGCAATCCCTTGCCGGCGGCCTTGGCCCCGCAACCTTCGAAACCTGACGAGGCTGCCCGGGAAGCATGCTGAAGGGGTATTGGTGGACCATGGGTCTCTTCCTTTTGGTTCGGCGCGACTGCTGGATCAGCGATCTGCGCGCACCAAAAAGCTAGAGATCCGGGGATTTGGATTCGAGACGGGTCCGGGAGAGAAGGTATAAAAACGCCATATGCTTAGCGGCAGCCGATCCGGATGCCGCGCTCGCGGGTATGCCTACCCGCACATCAACTTCAGGAGTCTAGTCGCCGAAGCGGTATCAGTTGCTCTTGGGAGCTTCCGGCGCCGGCACGTCGGACTTTTCCTTGCAGCCCTTCAACCACACGTCATAGATGGCGTGCTCGACGGCATTGAGGCCCGGGCTTTCGGCGAACATCCAGCCGGTGAAGATGCGGCGGATCTTGCGGTCGAGCGTGATCTCGTCGACCTCGACGAAGGAATCGGTTCGGGGTTCTTCCTCGTCCTTGCGCGTGTAGCAGACGCGTGGCGTAACCTGCAGCGCGCCGAACTGAACCGTCTCGTCGATATAGACGTCGAAAGTGGTGATGCGGCCGGTGATTTTGTCGATGCCGGCAAATTCGGCAACCGGATTGGCGATGCGTTCCGCATGCGCGGGCCCCATCAGCGCCGAGGCCAAGACGGCCGACGCCGCCCAGACGGTCAAAACCCGTTTGCCCAGCGAAGATCGGCCGAAAATCGTCATGCGAAAAATACCGGTGTTGCGCCCTTGAGTGCAGTCTCGTCCGGAAGGGTGACTCGCCCCTTCACGGTCAACTAGCGGTTAACCGTGAAATGTGGCGAGAAAACACTCCACCGGGATCATGCTCACGAGCCCGGCGTCCAGGCGTCGTAGTCGCCGGTAACCTGCGGGCGGTGTCCGGTGCCAAGAACCGAGCCCTTCGGGCGATACGCAGCAGCGGTGCCGGTCAGGTTGGCCTGATGCGGCTTCTGCCAATCGCGCGGCTTGTAATTCTCGCGCGACGGAGGCGTATCGACCCGATGATGCAGCCAGCCGTGCCAGCCGGCCGGGATGCGCGAGGCTTCCGCCAGGCCGTTATAGATCACCCAGCGACGCGTGCGGCCTTCCGAATCGGTGCCGCCCTCGTAGTAGATGTTGCCCTGTTCGTCGCGGCCCACCTCGGTGCCACGGCGCCAGGTGTGAAAACGGGTTCCGAGCGTCTGCCCGTTCCACCAGGTAAAAAACTGCAGGAAGAATTTCTTCATCGGATTCCTCGCGGCAAGCGCGTCGAACAACTGGATGCCTTATGGCGCTCGCAGGCCGCAATGGCAAGGGTTTGGTGCCACTTCGCGCGATTTTGGCACCATTGGCAAAGCCTTTTGGCCGCTCTACGCTTCTGTTGCGAAGGCGCGCGAGGTGGAGATGGAATTCAAGTCGATTATCGATATCGTCAGTTCCATCTCGGTCATCATCGGCGTTCCGCTCGCAATCTTCATCTTCGTTTTTGAGCAGCGCAAGGCACGCGCCAACGAAGAGGAAGAAATCCATCAACTTCTGGCCGACGGCTATACCGACTTCCTGAAGCTGACGCTCGAGCACCCTGACCTCAAGCTGCAATCGAAAGATGCCACGCCAAATCTGAGCGAGGAACAGACGGAGCGGATGGTTACGCTGTTCGCCATTCTCGTGGCGCTCTTCGAGCGCGCCTATATGGTCGCCTATGAGGAAAAAATGCCTCCGCGCAAGGCGCGTCACTGGGCCTCATGGGAGGACTTCATGCGAGAATGGTGCCGGCGCGAAGATTTTCGCAACGCATTGCCGCAATTGCTGCCCGGCGAAGACCCGCAGTTTGCGGTCTACATCGCACGGCTTGCCGCCGAAGAAGCGGCCAAGGCTACAGCTTGAGCTTGAAGCCGGCGTGGCTCTGGGCGAAGCCGAGCCGCTTGTAGAAGCGGTGAGCGTCGACGCGCGTCAGGTTCGACGTGAGATGCACGTTGGCCGCACCCGCCTCCTTAGCCTTGTCGATGGCGAATCGGATCATGCGCTCTCCGATGCGGCGGCCGCGAAGGTCTTCGCGGGTCTGTACGGCCTCGATGCGCATCGTGGCCGCACCGCGCCCGGTCATGCTCACTATGATGGTGGTTTGGAACGTACCGACCACCTCGCCGCCGAGCTCCGCGACATACAGCGCATCGTTCGGGCTCGCGGAGATGCGCTCGAACGCTGCCTCGTAGAGCGGCCGCGCTGCCACATCCGTCGTATCGCCATGGCCTCCGAGCGCATCTGCAGCAAACAGCGCTGCGATGGCAGGAACGTCTGCGCGCTCGGCAGGCCGAATGACCAGATCCGTGGTGGCGTTCATGGAGTCACCCTATCCGCTTTTCGCAGTTGTAGACGGCATGACCTGAGGCGTTCGTTTCCGACGCCGCAGAGACCACAAACCCGTTGGCACGGTAGAAGGCCACGGCGGGCTCATTGTCCACCGCGACTTCCAGGCGCAGCGTGTCCGCCTCCGGAAAGGATTCCTCGATTTCAGCGAGGAGCGCCTTGCCGATCCCGGCGCGCTGGAACGCCGGGCGAACGTAGAGCCGCTTGAGCGTGACGGTCTTGCCGTCGTCGCTCGCAATCGCATAGGCGACGCCGCCGAGCGTCCTGCCGTCGTCAGCGACGAGGAACTCGGAACGCGGCTGAGCGAGGTTGGCCTTCAGCAACGGGGTCGAGTGCCACTCGTCGGTGATCTCGGTCACCCGTTGCCGGCCGTAGAGGTCGTCATAGGTCGCATGCCAAGTCTCGACCAGCAGCTCGCGAACGGCTGCCAGGTCGCGCTCACTGGCCGTACGGACGAACATGCTACTCGACGATCCCGAGCTTGGCCTTGACCAGGTCGTTGACCGCCTGCGGGTTGGCCTTGCCGCCCGTCGCCTTCATGACCTGGCCGACGAACCAGCCTGCCATGGTGGGCTTGGCGCGAGCCTGCTCGGCCTTGTCGGGGTTGGCGGCGATCACATCGTCCACGGCCTTCTCGATGGCGCCGGTGTCGGTAACCTGCTTCATGCCGCGGCTTTCGACCAGCTCGCGCGGGTCTCCGCCCTCGTTCCAGACGATCTCGAATAGGTCCTTCGCGATCTTGCCGGAAATCGTGCCTTCCTTGATCAGGTCGATGATGGCGCCCAGCTGATCGGGCGAAACCGGAGCATTTTCAATGTCTCCGCCGGCCTTGTTCAAGGCGCCCAGCAGGTCGTTGATGACCCAGTTGGCAGCCGCCTTGCCGTCGCGGCCAGCCGCAACCTTCTCGAAATAGTCGGCGATCGCCTTTTCCGAGACGAGGATCGACGCGTCGTAAGCCGACAGGCCGAGCGTATCGACCAAACGGTTCTTCTTGTCGTCCGGCAATTCCGGCAGATCCGCCGCCAGCGCGTCGACATAAGCCTGGTCGAATTCGAGCGGCAAAAGGTCCGGATCGGGGAAATAGCGATAGTCGTGCGCTTCTTCCTTGGAGCGCATGGAGCGCGTCTCGCCCTTGTTGGGGTCGAACAGGCGCGTCTCCTGATCGATCTTGCCGCCGTCCTCCAGAATGGCGATCTGGCGGCGTGCCTCGTATTCGATGGCCTGGCCGACGAAGCGGATCGAGTTGACGTTCTTGATCTCGCAGCGCGTGCCGAAGGGCTCGCCCGGGCGGCGCACGGAGACGTTCACGTCGGCGCGCATGGAGCCTTCGTCCATGTTGCCGTCGCAGGTGCCCAGATAGCGCACGATGGTCCTGAGCTTGGTCACATAGGCCTTCGCCTCATCGGAGGAACGCATGTCCGGCTTGGACACGATCTCCATCAGCGCGACGCCGGAGCGGTTGAGGTCGACATAGGACATGGTCGGATGCTGGTCGTGGATCGACTTGCCGGCGTCCTGCTCCAGATGCAGGCGCTCGATGCCGACCTCGATGTCCTCGAACTCGCCTTTCTTGTCGGGGCCGACGGAGATGATGATCTTGCCCTCGCCCACGATGGGCTGCTTGTACTGGGAGATCTGGTAGCCCTGCGGCAGGTCCGGATAGAAATAGTTCTTCCGGTCGAAGACCGACTTGAGGTTGATCTGCGCCTTAAGGCCGAGGCCGGTGCGGATCGCCTGCTTGACGCACTCCTCGTTGATGACCGGCAGCATGCCAGGCATGGCGGCGTCAACCAGGCTGACATTGGCGTTGGGGGCCGCGCCGAAGGAGGTCGAAGCGCCCGAGAACAGCTTGGCGTTCGACGTCACCTGCGCATGAACCTCCAAGCCGATGATCACTTCCCAATCGCCGGTGGCGCCGGGGATCAGGCGTTTCGGGTCTGGCGTGCGGGTGTCGATGATGGTCATGTCCGGCCTGTCGTCGTTATCGATGATCCAGGATACGTTTCATATCCTGTCGCGTACAAATCGTTATCCGCTTCGCTAGTGCAAACCGGGCTGCGAGACAAGCACAAAGCCCGTACTGGCACTGCGCCGATGATCACGCTATAGGATCCGCGTCCTATGGAGCCTTGATGTCTACATCCTCTGAGTCCCGGTGAGGCCCTGACCTTCTCACGAAGGCAGGGCGAGAAGACCTAAGCAGCCTCGCGCCGCACCTGTTGCAGGCGCGACTTTCTGTATTGGCCGCAAGGCCAGGTTTTCCGGGATTTTCCGAGATGAACATTTCGCGCAACGAACAGCGCATCCTCCATCTGCTCGCGCAAGGCGGGCGCATCGAACTCGAAAAAGACGAAAACAAGCGGATCGAACAAATATGGTGCCTAACCCGTGAGGGCTGGGCCTACACCGACTTCGATCTCGAAATGTTTCGCAAGCTGAAGCGGAAGAAGGCCATCGCTTCTTCCAATGGCGGCCCCTACCGCATAACCCGGCACGGCCTGCGGTTGGTCCGCGCCGAGCAGAACAACAGATAATTTCTGACACTGGTTTCGCCGGCCCGGCTTTTCGGGTCGGCGGACATATTCCGGCGTCAGGCCGTGGCGATATATGCCTTGATCTCCTCGGCTTCGCGTTCGACATCCTCGATCCGCCGCTTGACCACGTCGCCGATCGAAATGATGCCGTCCAGCCGACCGTCCTTCTCCACCGGCAGGTGACGGAAACGGCCACGCGTCATGATTTCCATGATCTCGTTGACCGTGTGGCTTTCGTTGCAGATGTTCACTTTCGGCGTCATCACCGCGCGCACCGACTGCTCCAGCGCAGCGGCACCGTCCTTGGCAAGGACGCGAACCACGTCGCGTTCGGAAAGGATGCCGACGATTTTGCGGTCGCCATTGGTGATTACCAGCGCGCCGATCCTGTGTTCGACCAGGAGCTTGATCGCGTCCGCCAGTTTCTCGTTGGGTCCGAACGTGACCACGTCGTGTCCCTTGGCGTCGAGAATCGACTTCACCGTCATGGGCGCCTCCTTTGGCATATGCCGGAGCGAGCCAACGGGCTTACGCTCCGTAAGGTCCGCATGGTGCTCTTTGGCGCCCTCTATTTCAAGTCCGACGAATTCCCCGCCGCGCTCCCGGTGGCCAAGTCAGACAGTCAGCCGGTCGCTTCGGCGGTCGAAGAGCTGAATGCCGAAGAAACCGATCAGGAAGCCGCCGACATGCGCCTCCCAGGCGATGCGGTCGGAAACGCCAGGCGCAAAGCCGACGATGCCGGTAACGAAGTTGATGACCAGCCAGACGATCAGGAAGGTCATCACCGTGCGTGAGCGCAGGACCACGGAAATGGCCAGCGGCGCGCCGGAGAAGGCCGCACGACCCGAGGAGCGGTCGATGATGAAGCCGAAGCGGGCCGCAGCCCCCATCATGCCGGCGATGGCGCCCGAAGCGCCGACCAGCGGTGCCTGGTCCATCGAATGCATGCTGTAGTGCAGCCCGGCCGCCGCCGCAGCCGAGACAACCCAGAACAAGGAGAAACGGACCGCGCCCAGACGATTGGCCAATGGCGAGCCAAAGGCCGCCAACCAGATCATGTTCACGAAGAGGTGGGTAAAACTGCCGTGCAGGAAGGAATAGGTGACCGGGCTGGTGAAGGCGTAGACATCGAGATCGTACTGCCCCGAATAGCGGATCGGAATGAAGGCCGTGCGCACCAGCAACGCCAGATCCTGATCCTGCGTCAGCAGATAGACGCGGATCAGATGAATGCCAACGCACAGCGCAATGGCGAGCACCACGATGGCTGGCAGGTTGAACACCGGTTCGCGCCCTTGCCGCCCTGCCGTTCTTTCGTCGCCGCGTTCTTCCGGATTCGTGTCGTTCATGCTCGCTACCGAAATGAGTCTCTCACCAGCCTTAGAGCAACGAACCACGAATCACAAAGAAAAGCCGTCCAAGGTTTCCCTTGGACGGCTGGTCGAGCCCCCCAGCTCTCCCTAGATCTCTTGACTGAAGCGCTGTCGATCGCCGAGCAATCGGTGCTGAACTGGTTTCACCGTGTCATATGCCCCTACGCCCTGCAACATAAACCATTTGTTAACCTTAACACCCCCGAACGGTTAACCATGTGATAACGGGACTGGCACGGCACCTGCTTCGCCACGCATGTAGGCCATCGAACAACGCCTTTCTGTTCGCCGATGGAACACAAGACGGACAGATCGCGCGGAGCGGAGCAGTATGAAACAAGACGGATCGATCGACCTGTTCCAATATTGGAATCGATTGCGCGACGGGCGTCCGGCCCCGAAGCGGACTGAAATCGAGCCCGCCGATATCAAGAGCCTGCTGGCCGACACCTTCATCCTCGAGCGCGACACCCGGGGCGAAGCAGTGTTCCGCCTGGCCGGAACGCGGCTTTGCGCGACCCACGGCCGCGAACTCAAGGGATTTTCCTTCCCCTCGCTCTGGCGCGAGAAGGACCAGCGGCTCATCGCTCGCTTTGCCTACAGCGTGTTCCACTCCAAATCCGTGATCGTCATCGCCTTCGAAGGCCACTCGGCCGCCGGCCGCTCCAATCCGTTCGAACTTTTGTTGCTGCCTCTCGATGGCGGCCTTGAGAATCCGCGCGCGCTGGGCATCGTCAGCCCTTGCGAAAAACCGTACTGGCTGGGTTCCGACCCCATTGTCGAAGCATCGATCGAATCGGTGCGCGTGATCGATCCCGATCGCGAGCCGCTTTTCCTGCGCAACCGACCATCGATAAGCGTCCCGCCGCTCGTGCCGAGCGACAGTGCCTTCTCCGAATCGGCCAGGGCCATGGGTGCACGCCGCATTCGCCATCTCGTGGTGCTCAAGGGCGGGCGCGACACTTGATCAGCACCCTTGCGCCAAACAAAATTGCCGCTGGTTCAACGGCTTACTTGGCGTGGGCCTGATAGCGATTTACTCCTTTGTTAACCTATGTGACCGTATTCTGCAGCAACGGACGACCGCGTGCTGGCACGGTCGATTTATACTTGGCAGAGGCAGTCGATGAGATCAGCGGCGATGAGCAACGCGCCGTCTTCGGCAGAGAAGCGCAATTTCCAGCGCGTGCGCGTGAATATCTATGGCCGTTTCATGCTCGAGGATAGAACCGAGCATCCCTGCCAGGTCATCGAGATGTCTCCCGGCAACGCGGCACTTCGTTGCGACACGACCGGCCAGCCGGGTGAGAAGGTGATCGCCTATCTCGATCATGTCGGTCGCGTCGAAGGCGTTATCGCCCGCATCTTGCCCGACGGCTTTGCCATGACCATCGTCGCCTCCGACCGCAAGCGCGACAAGCTGGCGGCGCAGCTGACCTGGCTTGCCAACAAGCACGAGCTCGCGCTGCCGGAAGACCGCCGCCACGAGCGCGTCGCGCCGCGGAATCCGATGAGCACCCTGCACCTGGCCGATGGCCGCCAGTATCGGTGCCGCATCATCGACCTGTCGCTGTCGGGCGCCGCGGTCGAGATCGATGTGAAGCCCGCAATTGGCGTGCAGGTCACGCTTGGCACGATGCGCGGTCAGGTCGTTCGTCATTTCGACGAAGGCATCGCCATCGAGTTTGCCGTGGTCCAGCGGCCTGAAACGCTCGACACGGAATTCAACCGCAACGACTGACGCCGACGGCGTTCCCCGCATTTTCGATCAGCAACAAGGGCCGGTTCTGCCGGCCCCTTTCTTTTGGGCGCCTGGCAGCCAAACCCTAAGTGCCTTGCGGCCATGCTCGACAGCATCCGAATTCGATAAAATTTTATTCAAATTCTATATTTATTTTACTCAAAGTAAGATCGATTTCGATCTGACTTTTACTCAATAAGTACTGCTGAGTTTTGCGTCGAATAAATCGGCATCTGTCAATGTGGCATCAAACGGGGATGTGCCACAGTGACAAAACAAAAAGCATTCGCACTGGCTTTCGCAGCGCTGGTCGGCCTGGCCGGAATGGCCGCGCAGGCAATGGCGGGCCAGCCTTTCATGAAAGTCGGCGGCCGCACGACGCAGCCGGTCGGCCATTATGAATTCTGCCTTCGCCTGCCGGAAGAGTGCCGCCAACTGACGGCCAAGCAGCCGCCCGTCGAACTGACGCGCCAGCTTTGGGCTGCAATCGTCGACGTCAACAACGCGGTCAACATTGAGGTCACCCCTCGCACCGACCTGGAGAATTACGGCCAGGAAGAATATTGGGCCTATCCGGACAACGGCGCTGGCGACTGCGAGGACTATGCTCTGGAAAAGCGTCGCCGCCTCATGGCTCTTGGCGTTCCGGCTGGCAACCTGCTGATGACGGTCGTTCGTCAGCCCAATGGCGAAGGCCACGCGGTTTTGACGGTTCGCACGAGCCGCGGCGAGTTCATCCTCGACAATCTCGAAGCGCGCGTCACGCCCTGGGCCGAAACTAAATACACCTACCTCAAGCGCCAGTCCGATCAGAATTCCGGCATCTGGCTCCAGATCAACAACGGCCGCGCCGATGCGGTGGCAAGCGTTCGTTAACGGAGAACAGGAAAAAGCCCGGTCGAGTCCCCCTTCCCCGTTTTAAGCGACCGGGTTTTCAGGAGCCGGCCCAGTCCCCGGGCCGGCTCCACTCATTTTAGAGCGGAGCTTTGATCAGGCCTTGGCGAATCCGCCTATGAAGCGCTTGGCATTGGCCACGTAGTGCTCGGCCGACCGACGCAGACCCTCAATGGCGGCGGCGTCGAGCACCCTGACAGCCTTGGCAGGCGCGCCGACGATCAGCGAATTGTCGGGAAACTCCTTGCCTTCGGTTACCAGCGCGCCGGCGCCTACGAGGCAGTTGTTGCCGATTCTGGCGCCGTTCAACACGATGGCGCCCATGCCGATCAGGCTATTGTCGCCGATGGTGCATCCATGAAGCATGGCCCGGTGGCCGATGGTGCACCCCTCCCCAATGGTGAGTGGAAAGCCCGGGTCATTGTGCATGACGGCGTGCTCCTGGATGTTGGTGTCGGCACCGATCGTGATTGGATCGTTGTCGCCGCGGATCACCGCGCCGAACCAGATACCGACATTCCTGCCGATCTTCACGTTGCCGATCACCGTCGCGTCCGGCGCGATCCAGTTGCTGCCCTCATCCTCGAATTCGGGCTTCGTTCCGTCGATCGAATATATGGGCATCGTTCCTCCAGCCTCGATGAGCACCAGCGCAGCCTATGCGGCAGACGCATATTTACCGCCCGTTTACCATGAAATTGCAAAGTTCCCAGACTGCCGCGACGCGACAGCCAGCAGGAGATTCCAATGAAACAGACCGCAACGGCGGAAGGAACGATCAGCAAGATCGACAGTTCGCTGATGCGTAAGGTCTTCTACGTCTTTGCCGCGCTCGCGCTGCTGTCAGTGGCAATCAATGTCGGCGGCAAATGGCTGGGCCGCACGATTGCACTGGCCGGTCACACAGAAGACCGCGCCGTCCACGGGATCGTCATCGGCAACAATGTGCTGGCGGTACCGTCCAATGCCATTCGGTTCGAGAAATCCCGACGCGACGGCACATCCTCGCGGCTGGACATCTATCTCAGGTGGCCGGACATGGAGGGCTATTCCGAATCCGCGCGCGACGACTTCAACAACGCCGACGGCTCCCGCCACATCCTATTCCTCTCGTTCGAAGACCGGATGATGTCGCGCGACATGAGCGGCCGCTTCGCGCTGATCTACAGCTCGCTCATCAAACAGCCCGGAACGCCGGGGCCAGCCGGCCTGACGCTCTACGAATTCAACGAGAAATCGGGGGAACGAGGTTCTTGCAGTTGCTGCGCGTCCGGGAAAGGACCCGTTCGTCGCCCGCTGCCTGACGGGCGCAAGTGCCGAGGAATCGCTCGCCCCTTGCGAGCGCGACATCCATCTGGGCGACGATCTCAGCCTAAGCTATCGCTTTCCGCGGGAGCTTTTGGCCGACTGGCAGCAACTGGAAGCAAGCGTGAACGCCAAGGCGGCACAATACCTGAAAACCGGCCGCTGACGCGGCCAGCAGGCGGCTTGATCAGCCCAGGTCGATGTCGAGGATCGCCATCGAGAAATTGTAGTCGCCGTCGTCCTCATCCTTGAACACGATGCCAAGGAATTCGTCGCCGATATAGACCTCAGCCGAATCGTTCTTGCGCGGGCGTGCCTTCACCTGCAGCTGCGGATTCTGGAAGGTCCGCTTGAAATATGCGTCGAGTTTTCTGATTTCTTCCGGCTTCAACACTCTTCTCCCGATGGCGGGTTGGATCGATGGAAAGCGCTTCTGACACGCCGAGCTTGGCGATGTAAAGGCAACGCGGGAACAAACTCACCGAACAACGCGGCAGCGTGCACCGGCCATCACGAGGACCGCAAAGGGCCGGGCCTCAAATGTCGAACGTGACCACGTGGTCCATGGCCTGCGACGGCAGGAACTGGTCCATCTGCCGCGCAGGCTGGTCGCAGCCGGTTTCGCCGACAACTCGGGCGGGGACGCCAGCGACCGTCTTGTTGTGCGGCACAGGCGAAAGCACCACCGAACCGGCGGCGACCTTCGCGCAATGCCCGACTTCGATATTGCCGAGGATCTTCGCGCCGGCGCCGATCAGCACGCCGTGGCGAATCTTGGGGTGGCGGTCGCCACCGGCCTTGCCGGTGCCGCCAAGCGTCACGCCGTGCAGGATCGAGACATCGTCCTCGATCACCGCCGTCTCGCCGACGACCAGGCCCGTGGCATGGTCGATGAAGATGCCCTTGCCCATCTTCGACGCCGGATGGATGTCGGTCTGGAACACGGAGGACGAGCGGCTCTGCAGATAGAGCGCGAAATCGCGGCGGCCGCGGGTCCACAGCCAATGCGCAAGGCGATGCGTCTGAATGGCATGGAAGCCCTTGAAATAGAGCACCGGCATCAGGAAGCGGTCGCATGCCGGGTCGCGGTCGTAATAGGCCTGGATGTCGACGCGCACCGTCGTTGCCCAGTCGGGGTTGTCGGCGAGCATCGCTTCAAAAGTCTGGCGGATGAGATCGGCGCCTAGATCCTGATGCGCCAGGCGCTCGGCGAGCCGGTGCATCACCGCATCCTCGAGGCTATTCTGGTTCAGGATGGTCGAATACAGGAATGCAGCAAGCAGCGGGTCGCGCGACACAGCCTCCATGGCTTCATCGCGCACAGAGCTCCAGATCGGATCGATCGGCTGAAGCGTTCCGGTACGCGGGGCGCTGCTTGTCGTCATCGGTATCTCCGTTGCCTACCGTGGCACTACGTCACCGGACGTATAGGCCACACGCTAGCATGTTTGAACTCAATTTTCCTAATCTTAGTGTCAAATGGACATGCATCGCAGCGATTCAAGCAGCGACGGAAAACAATCCCTCAACGACCGGCTATGGCGCGATAAACCGCTATCTAGAGCGGGTTTTCGGCGTAAAACTCCAGTACGCGCTTCTTGAAAGTGCGATCGCCGACCGCGAGCATATGGTCCCTGCCCTCGATGTCGAAGGCTTCGGCATTCGGCATCAGCGACGCGAGTTGCTCGGCCGAGCCCGCGATATCGTCCTTGGTGCCGACGGCAACAAGCGTCGGCTGCATGATACGAGCGACCTCGGCCTCGGTGAGTTCGGCACGCGAAGTGGAGATGCAGGCGGCGAGCGCCTCGCGGTCGCTCCGCGTCTGGTCGGCGAAGGCGCGGAACATTTTTCCGCGCGTATGGGAGATGTCTGCGGCGTTCGGCGCAAGCAGCGCTTCGGCGATCGGATCCCAGTCACCGACGCCATCGATCATTCCGTAACCAAGGCCGCCCAGGACCAGCGTCGCCACCTTCTCGGGCGTCGCCAGCGCCATGAAGGCGGATACCCGCGCGCCCATCGAATAGCCCATCACATGGGCGCGTTCGATGCCGAGATGGTCGAGAAGCGCTGCCGCATCGCTTGCCATCTTTTCCGGCGTGTAGTCGGCCGGCTCATAGCTCTTGGACGAAAGGCCGTGGCCGCGATTGTCGAGTGCGATGGCGCGGTAGCCGGCCTCGGTCAGCGTCTTCACCCAGCCCGGCGACACCCAGTTGACCAGATGGTTCGAGGCAAAGCCGTGGATCAGGAGGACAGGGTCGCCCTGCCCTTGCTGCGGCTTCTGATCGATGAAAGCCAGATGGAAGCCGTCATGGTCGAAAAACTGCGTCACGACTGGAAGTCTCCGCGGAGAAAGCCAGCCTAGTTCCCCGAGCTGGCAGCGCTGATAATCGGGTGGCGCAGGATATCGCCATTCTTGATGCCGGCCTTTTCGGCCATACCGGCCTTCAATTCAAGCACGAAGCGCACGGCATCGGCAGGCGCAATCAACGCTTCGGAAAAGGGTTCGCCGCGACGGACCGCCTTCACCGTACCGTCCGGGCCGATGAAGACGAGGTCGAGCGCCATCGGCGTGTTCTTCATCCAGAAGCCGACCGGCTGGGTCCTGTCGAACACGAAGAGCATGCCATGGTCGTCGGCCATCTTCTCGCGGAACATCAGGCCGGCCGCGCGCTCCTTGTCATTGTCGGCGATCTCGATGGAAAAGGAGTGCTCTCCCTTGGCGGTCACGGCCACCAGCGGCGCGGGGTCGTTTGCAAGAAGCATCGGCAGCCCGTCGGCGATGGACGATTCAGGTTGCGCCAAATAGAGGAACGCGCCGAGCACAGCGGCGAAGATCGCGCCGGCGGCGCACCAGATCCTGCGGGTCATTGATATTCCCTATCTCGACCTCGGGCCTGCGGTCCGAGATCCACCAATTCGAACGCTACAACTGAAAATCGTCCAGCCGAACGCACAGGGAGCCGGTGATGTTCCCTGCCCAGTGTGGACAGCGAGCTTCGACTCAATGCGCGATCGGGAGCGTTCCGATATCGGGATGAATTTCGGCTGCCATAAGGCCCTTATCGCCACGCCCGTAGCGCAGCAGAACCACCTGGCCGGGGCGAAGCTCGGTCAGGCCGTAGCGACGCAGGGTTTCCATGTGGATGAAGATGTCTTCCGTTCCCTCGCCGCGCGTCAAGAAGCCAAAACCCTTGGTGCGGTTGAACCATTTCACCAGCGCCCGCTCCAGCCCGCTTTCGGCCGTGACGGCGACATGGGTGCGCTGTTCCTGCGACTCGGCAGGATGAACGGCGGTGGAGTTGTCCATGGACAGGACACGGAAGGCCTGCAGGCCGCGGTCGCCTTGCTTGGCAAGGCAAACGACGCGGGCGCCTTCAAGGGCGGTCTGGAAGCCGTCGCGACGCAGGCAAGTCACGTGAAGGAGGACGTCGGCCGAGCCATCGTCCGGCAAGATGAAGCCGTAGCCCTTGGCCACGTCGAACCACTTAATGGCTCCGGAAACCTCGGCCAGATCGACGCCTTCGCCGGTCTCATCACGGTTCAAGGCTTCGTTTCCAACTAAGTCTCGTTCCGCGAAAGAGGCCCTCTCCCCCATTCGACCGCACCTTTTCTCGATTACGCCGCCACTGATTCTTAAACGCAGATTAACACTTCGGGCTCGCGTGTAGGCAAGAGCCGCCTTGGCTTTTTTCACCGTTTAGGCGGATCAATACTGTGGATCATCTTACTCCGTAAGGCTTTGGGCGCTTTGTCGGTTGCCGAGGCGCAAGGAGCCGCCCTATGTTCCGGCCATCCAACCCAGGGACTGAGAAAATGCGCTATCTGCACACTATGGTTCGCGTTGCCGACGTGGACGTTTCGATGGATTTCTATTGCAACAAGCTCGGCATGAAAGAGGTGCGCCGCTATGAAAGCGAGGCCGGCCGCTTCACGCTGATCTACCTCGCCGCCCGCGCCGACGAGAAGGCCGGCGTTTCCGAACACGCGCCGTTGCTCGAGCTCACCTACAATTGGGATCCGGAGGCCTACACCGGCGGCCGCAACTTCGGCCACCTCGCCTATGAGGTCGACGATATCTATGCCACCTGCCAGCAGCTGATGGACAAGGGCGTCACCATCAACCGCCCGCCTCGCGATGGCCACATGGCCTTCATCAAGTCACCCGACGGTATCTCGATCGAGCTGCTGCAGAAGGGACCGGCCAAGGAAAAGGTCGAGCCCTGGGCCTCGATGCAGAACATCGGCAACTGGTAAATATCGTGGCCCGCGCCCGGGCGGATGCTCGGGCGCGGGCCACAGACTTATTGCGCTCCTCGGCCAGCGTGCTAACACCGCTGACACAGGATTTGTCCGAAGGAGCGTTTCACAATGAAGGACGTGCTGAAGGAACTCGAACGCCGCCGCGAAATCGCGCGTGCCGGCGGAGGCAAGGCCCGCGTCGAGGCTCAGCATGCCAAGGGCAAGCTCACCGCCCGCGAGCGCATCGAGATTTTTCTCGACGAGGGCTCCTTCGAAGAGTTCGACATGTATGTCGAACACCGCTCGACCGACTTCGGCATGGAAAAGACCAAGATCGCCGGCGATGGCGTGGTCACCGGCTGGGGCACGGTGAATGGCCGCCCCGTCTATCTCTTCGCCAAGGACTTTACCGTGTTCGGCGGCTCCTTATCGGAAGCGCATGCCGAAAAGGTGCAGAAGGTGCAGGACATGGCCCTTCGCAACCGCGCGCCGATCATCGGCCTCTATGACGCGGGCGGCGCGCGCATCCAGGAAGGCGTGGCCGCACTTGGCGGCTACGCAGAGATTTTTCAGCGCAACGTGCTCGCATCGGGCGTGATCCCGCAGATTTCCGTCATCATGGGGCCCTGCGCCGGTGGCGACGTCTACTCGCCTGCCATGACCGACTTCATCTTCATGGTTCGCGACACGTCCTACATGTTCGTGACCGGCCCGGATGTGGTGAAGACCGTCACCAACGAGACCGTCACGGCCGAGCAGCTTGGCGGCGCTTCGGTCCACACCACGAAATCCTCGATCGCCGACGGCGCCTACGACAATGACGTCGAAACGCTTTTGCAGATGCGCCGGCTGGTCGACTTCCTGCCGGCCTCGAACACGGCCGAGATTCCGGAAATCGAGTGCTTCCAGTCGGTCACCGAGCACGACATGTCGCTCGACCGGCTGATCCCGGACAATGCGAACAAGCCCTATGACATCAAGGAACTGATCCTGAAGACGGTCGACGAGGGCGACTTCTTCGAAATCCAGCCATCCTTCGCCAAGAACATCGTTACCGGCTTCGGGCGTATGGAAGGCCGTACGGTGGGCTTCGTCGCCAACCAGCCGATGGTGCTGGCCGGCGTGCTGGACTCGGACGCCAGCCGCAAGGCAGCCCGCTTCGTGCGCTTCTGCGACTGCTTCAACATCCCGATCGTCACCTTCGTCGACGTTCCCGGCTTCCTGCCGGGCACGAGCCAGGAATATGGCGGCCTCATCAAGCATGGCGCCAAGCTGCTCTTTGCCTATGCCGAAGCGACCGTGCCGAAGGTCACCGTCATCACCCGCAAGGCTTTCGGCGGCGCCTATGACGTCATGGCCTCAAAGCACCTGCGCGGCGACATGAACTATGCCTGGCCGACGGCGCAGATCGCCGTGATGGGCGCCAAGGGTGCGGTCGAGATCATCTACCGCAAGGACATCGGCGATCCGGAAAAGATCGCAGCGCACACGAAGACCTACGAGGACCGCTTCCTGTCGCCCTTCGTCGCCGCCGAACGCGGCTATATCGACGAGGTGATCATGCCTCACTCCACCCGCCGCCGCGTGGCGCGGGCGTTGCGCATGCTACGCAACAAGGACCTCCAGAACCCCTGGAAGAAGCATGACAACATTCCGCTCTGAGCGGAGTGGTTCTCGCCTTCGTCCAAAACGCTGCCTCAGCTTATCCGGCGCAGGATGTCGTTGTACTCGTCTAGATCGACGAAGAAGAGCCTGGTGATTTCCGTGATCAGGTCTTCGCGCTCGTAACCCCGCGAGCGCAGGATGGTCACTGCGGTGAATATATCCACGCGCTCGGTAAGACGCGGTTTTAGACAGTCGTCTTCGACTATGTTCTGCATCGGCTTTCCCCTCGCCAATAGCCCGGACGCTAAGAACCCCGACAAGAACACAGCAGAATGACAGCAGACGTGCGTACGAGCCCTGCCCGGCTCGAAGACACTTCAACTCTCCAGAACGACGCTTGATGAACAACCCGACTCACTGAGGGCGAAATCAGCTTAACATGCGTTTACATTGACGCCACGTTCAGTAACGTGGTCGTCTTTCATCGACTTTCAGACTATCGTTTTCCGATTGACGACTGCGCCACTCGTCGCTTCCATGAGACCTACGGTCGGAGGTCGGCATTTGGATGAGCCGGGATCTTGAAAAGGCCAAGTCTTTCTATGCCAAGCTGATGGCGACGGCGAGCCGGTCGAACGATCCGCGGCTGGAACAGGCGTTCAGAACCGTTTCGCGCGAAGCTTTCCTGCCGCCGGGACCATGGAAGATCATGGTCCACAACGCCTATGTCGAGACGCCGGACGCCGATCCCGTCTATCTCTACCAGAACGCTCTTGTGGCACTCGATGCCGAAAAGGGCATCAACAATGGCGAGCCATATCTGCATGCCTCCTGGATGGGGGCAGTCGCGCCGCAGCCTGGCGAGATCGTCTGCCACATCGGCGCGGGCACGGGTTATTACACCGCGATCCTGTCTTTGCTGGTGCAGCCAGGCGGCCGGATAGACGCCTTCGAGATCGAAGCCGAGCTTGCCCGGCAGGCGGCGCACAATCTGAAGCCATATGAAAACGTCAGCGTGACCTCGGGCGACGCGACCAAGCTGCCCCTCCCCGAAAGTGACCTGATCTATGTGAACGCCGGGGTCACCTCCCCGCCCGTCGCATGGCTGCGAGCGCTTCGGCGCAATGGCCGGATAATCTTCCCATGGCGCCCGTCCGATGCCATCGGGCTTACGCTATTGGTGCGGCGCTTCTCCAATGGCTTCTCCGCGCGGCCATTGATGGGCGCATGGTTCATCCCGTGCAGTGGCGCATCGAGCACGGACAGCTGCCGCAAGACACCAGATCGCCGGGAGGCTCATATGGTCGCCTCACTTTGGCTGACGAGCGAGCGAGAGCCGGACGAAACGGCGGTGGCGATCTATGGCGACCTGTGGTTCTCATCCGCCCCGCTGCCCGTCTGAATTTGAAGCGGCACAGTTCTTTTGAGGGGAAATCAGATGCCAAAAAATTCCCATGTAGTGATCGTTGGCGCAGGCATCATTGGTGCCTCGCTGGCCTGGCATCTGGTCCGCGCCGGCGCGCGCGTCACGATTATCGAAGCCGGTGCCGCCGGTGGCGTCGCCACCTCAATTTCCTTCGGGTGGCTGAATGCCAGCTGGGGCAATCCCGAACCCTATTTTCGCCTGCGCATTCGATCGATGGCAGAGTGGCGCAGGCTGGAACGCGAGGTGCCAGGCCTGCCCGTCTCCTGGAGCGGCGGACTGATCTGGGACCTGCCGCCGGACAAGCTTGCAGACTTTGCGCGGGAGCACGTCTCCTGGGGCTACGGCATCCGCAGCGTGGATCGCAAGGAAGCAGCGCGGCTCGAGCCTCAACTCGCCAATGCTCCGGAATTCGCGCTGCATGTGGCGGAGGAAGGCGCTGCCGAGCCGCTGACAGCCTCCCGCGCCCTGATGGCGGCGGCAGTGGCAGGCGGCGCGAAGCTTCTGGAGGGTCGTCGTGTGACATCCATCAGAATGGGCGGACACGGCGTCGCGAGCGTGGAGACCGACGCAGGCCCGATCGCGGCCGACATGGTCGCGATCGCGGCAGGCGTCGAAACGCCTTCGTTGCTCGCGACCGCTGGCTTGGAGCTTCCGCTGTCCACGCCGCCCGGCATGCTGGTCACGTCTCGCCCACACCGCCGCCTGCTTGGCGGCCTCGTCATGGCGCCGGAATTGCACATGCGCCAGACCACCGATGGGCGGCTCGTCGCCGGCGGCGATTTCGAGGGCAATGTTCCCCGCGAGAACATTGCCGAAGCGGCGGCCACGCTGTTTTCGGCCATGCAGCGGATGCTGCGTGCCGGCGAAGAACTGTCCTTTGACCGTCACCTGCTCGGCCACCGGCCGGTTCCCGGCGACGGGTTTCCGGCAGTCGGCGCCGCCCCTGGTATCGATGGCCTCTACGTCGCAGTCATGCATTCCGGCATGACGCTTGCGCCCGCCATTGCGCGTTTCCTCGCTGACGAGATGTCGGGCGGTCGCCGCGACCCGCTGCTCAGCCCCTATGGCCTGGAACGCTTTGCTCAGGCGAAAGTATCGGCGCCTTGATCGACGAGACCGGCGTGACTTTGCGCCACTCCGTGAGTTCTCACGTCTTGTTAGAATAAAATCGGCACAAGTACTCGAAATTAGGAATGGTCTTCTCCCAGGATAAAATAGACAAAAACCATTCGCGTTCCTTTTGTGCGATCATTCTGACAGTTTGAGGCCGTATCGCAACCGCTCGGCCGGATGAGCCGACCAATCCCAGGATGGCACCAACATGAAATGGTTGAACACGTTGCTCGTCGCCGGCGCCCTGCAGCTTCTGGCGCTTGCTCCCGGCCATGCCGGCTCGAATCTTGATGAAATCAAATCTTCGGGCGCCTTCCGCATCGGCACCGAAGGAACCTATGCGCCGTTCACCTATCATGATGCCTCGGGCAAGCTGGTCGGCTTCGATGTCGAGATCGGCGAAGCGGTCGCCAAGCGCCTCGGCGTCAAGGCGCAGTTCCTGGAAGGGCGCTGGGACGGCCTGATCGCGGGCCTGGATGCCAACCGCTATGACGCCGTCATCAACGAGGTTGGCATCACCGAGGAGCGCAAGAAGAAATACGATTTCTCCGAGCCCTACATCGCCTCGAAGGCGGCGCTGATCGTGCGCGGCGACAATGAGAACATCAAGGGCTTCGCCGACCTCAAGGACAAGAAGTCGGCGCAGTCGCTCACCAGCAATTTCGCCAAGCTGGCGGAAGCCTCCGGCGCGCAGCTGGTCGGCACGGACGGTTTTGACCAGTCGATCCAGCTTGTGCTCAATGGCCGGGCGGACGCCACCATCAATGACAGCCTGTCCTTCCTCGACTTCAAGAAGCACAAGCCCGATGCCAATGTGAAGATCGCCGCCACCGAGGACAAGGCCGACTATTCGGGCATCATCATCCGCAAGGGCGAACCCGAACTGCTCGCAGCTATCAACAGCGCGCTGAACGAAATCAAGGCTGACGGCACCTATCAGAAGATTGCCGACAAATATTTCGGGCAGGACGTCTCGAAATAAGTCGCCTGCCGCACAAAAAGGGCTGATCGATCGCCCTGATCGGTCAGCCCTTTAATTTTGCACATGATCTTTACGACAAAACCTGCAAACTTTCCGGATAACCGGAGGACACTTCCTTGCCGCACTGGCTTCAGTTGATGCTGGATTCATTCGGCCCGCTCCTGTGGGCGGCCGTGGCGTTTACGGCGCCCCTCACGCTGCTTTCGTTTGCATTCGGCCTGACCGTCGGCCTGATCACCGCACTGGTCAGACTGTTCGGCCCCGCGCCGCTTGCAGCCATCGCGCGCTTCTATGTCTGGATCATTCGCGGCACCCCGCTTCTGGTGCAGCTGTTCCTGATCTTCTACGGTCTGCCGAATGTCGGCATCGTGCTCGACGCCTTTCCTGCCGCTCTCATCGGCTTCACGCTGAATGTCGGCGCCTACAGTTCGGAGATCGTCCGCGCGGCGATAGGCTCTGTGCCCAAGGGCCAGTGGGAGGCGGCTTATTCCATCGGCATGAGCTGGTCGCAGGCCATGCGCCGCACGATCCTGCCCCAGGCTGCCCGCGTGGCGGTGCCGCCCTTGTCGAACACCTTTATCTCGCTGGTGAAGGACACTTCGCTTGCCGCCGCCATCACTGTGCCTGAGCTTTTTCAGGCAGCGCAGCGTATCGTCGCCACCACTTACGAACCGCTTATCCTCTATATCCAGGCGGCGTTGATCTATCTGGCGCTGAGTTCCATCCTGTCGGCCCTGCAGGTCAGGCTTGAGCGCCGTCTCGGGCGCTATGGCGGCTTTATCGAGGCGCGCGCATGATCGGCCTGGAAAACATCGAAAAGCGCTTCGGCGACGCGGTCGTGCTGAGGGGCGTCACGGTCTCGATTGAGGAAGGCAGCGTCACGGCCCTCGTGGGCCCGTCAGGCGGCGGCAAGAGCACCCTGCTGCGCTGCATCAACCTGCTCGAAATTCCCACCTCGGGAACCTTGCGGCTGGGCGATCAACAGCTGGTCTTTCATCCCGGCCAGCGCGTCCCGCGCGATGCCATCCAGCGCATCCGTCGCCAGACCGGCATGGTGTTCCAGAACTTCCAGCTCTTCCCGCACCGAACCGCGATCGAAAACGTCATGGAAGGGCTCGTCACCGTGCTCAAATGGCCGGCCGACAAAGCGCGCGCACGCGCGATGGCGCTTCTGGAAAAGGTCGGCATGGCTCACAAGGCCGATGCATGGCCGGCAACGCTTTCCGGCGGGCAGCAGCAGCGCGTGGCAATCGCGCGCGCGCTCGCGCCCTCGCCCAAAGTTCTGTTGTGCGACGAGCCGACCTCGGCGCTCGATCCGGAACTGGCACAGGAGGTCGTCGACGTTCTGGCGGAGTTGGCCAAGGAAGGCACGACCATGGTGATGGCGACGCACGATCTGCGGCTCGCTTCGACCATCGCCAAGGAAGTGGTGTTTCTCGATGGCGGCATGGTGGTGGAAAAGGGCCCGGCGCGGCAGGTCTTCACCCATCCCGAGCATCAACGCACCAAGCGCTTCATCGCGACGCTGACGCAGGAGGCGGCCAAGGGCGGCCACGGCTGAAAGGGATCAATGCCTCCGGGCGTGGACCAGATATCCGTCGATGGTGGTCTCGCCTAGCCATTTCAGGGCCTCGAGCCGGTGCAGGCCTTCGATCAGCACGTAGCGCTTGCCGTCGTGACGCACCTGAATTGGCGTCTGCTGTCCATTTTCGACGATGCTCTCGGCGATCAGCCGCACCGTCTCCGGATGCAGCGTCTTGCGGCGCGCGGCAGGCACGTAGATTTCGTTGATCGGAATTTTCCGCGGAATGAGCATCGCCTGGCCTGCAAGGGGCACCGTGCCCCGATTGCATGATTAGCGCATTGCGGGAGGTTGTCCATTGCCCAGCGGCTGGGCCCAAAACTTCGTCGGGGAAGGTGCTAGACCGGCAGACTAGAAGTCACACTCAGGCCGAACCCCTTCCCCTCCGAAGGCAGCATAACTGCCTCATGCAAAGCCCCCTGTCTTGGATTCAAGAACCCCTGCCTTGCACTCATAACAATGCAATCGCCGTGCCAAGTCGAGGTTGACGCCCCAATCGCCGAAAATGCGCGGGTTTCCGTAGGAATCTTGGCCACCCGCACCGTATCGGGTCACTGGCGCGCCAACTTGCCTGGATCGTTTTGGGACAGATGCCACAGACTGGCACAGGTGCCAGGTGCGAAAAGTGCGCCATGCCAATTGGTTGGCATGCCAACTCAAGAGAGGCGTCAGCCCGCCTCGGCCACCACATCGGCCGAAAAGCGCAGTTCGCGCATCGGCCGGACCTTGCGCGTGGTCTCGGCATAGATCGGGTGGGCCTTGTAGGCCGCAAGCGCAGCAGCGTCGGCAAATTCGGCATAGACGACCAGGTCGATCGCGTCGCAAAGCGGATCGACCTTGGTGTTGACCGTCACCTCGAAGTGGCTCGAATGCGGAATGGCGGCCAGCGCGAGCAGACCCGAGCGAACAGCCTGCACGTCCTGCCCTTCCTTAGCGCTGAAGAATACGATGTGCCGGATCAATGCCGCCTCCTTTATCTGCGAGGCGTCTTTTGGGTCGCCGCAACGGACGCGTCAATGCAAATCGACCAGCTGTGCGGCCAAGTCTGCTGCGTCATGAGGCATCAGACCGAATTGTCCCGCCCAACGCGACTCGACGTGCACGACCACCAAGGCCCTGAAAACCGGTCTGTGGCAGGGCCAGGTAGAAAATCAGCGCCTTCAAGGGCAGCCTCGAAAGAATTTTTTGCCCGCTCTTGGCCATGTGGCGGCACCACTCTTGCGCGCCGCGAGCGGGCCAAGCCCATACGCCACAAGGCTTCTGTAACCCACATACACATTCCCGTGATCGACCTCCCGGGGCGCCTCGCACCGGATTGAACCTCAGCCGGCTTAATTTTCGCGACGGCTTCGCCCATATGAGCACCAATGGTTGTGAGAGCCGAGAGGGCCCTCCCAAGTATTCCTTCGGGCACGCTTCAATACGAACACGCCCATACTTCGAAGGTGCTGTGCAGTTACAAGACTGCACTCCACCTAACCTCTCGGCACGCCCGCAACCAGGCATAACATTGGAGACTAACAATGAAAAAGACCATTATCGCTCTGACTGCTGTTGTCATGACTGCTGGCGCAGCTTTCGCCCAGAGCAACCTTCCGGCGCAGCCGAATACGATGCGCGACTTCGCTCCGGCCTCCGTCGTCGTCAAGCCGTCGCTCAACAGCGACTATTCTTCCAGCAATCCCGTGACCTCGCCGGTCGGCGCGACCAACCAGCAGGAACGCGCAAAGATCATCGAGCAGCGCGCCAACAACCGCTAATCGCAGCGGCTTGTCCAGCCGGCATTCCGCTGGCTGAAGAACCCGTCATTGATACGGAAAATCCCGTGAATTCATGACACTAGAGCGCCCCTGCGCGCATCGCTAAGATGCCCGGCGCTTGCGGAGACGGCTATTCCTCCCAAGCCGTCTCCTCCCTTCCCTGGCCCATCCACCCAATGCAATCCTTTAGCCACACGAACACGTGACGCCCTGTGATCCAAGCGTCGCGACGGATTGATTTGTAGGTGGACGGCACAAAGCCTATCTTTGTTAAGTAACGAAGATAGGAAAAATCTCCCAGACTTATCTTCGTAATTCTGTGTCGGCTCGACGCCTGGTTAAAGGCCACCCTTTCGAGCGACTAAGAAAACGGAGAATATCCATGAAAAAGCTCATCATCCCCTTCGCCGCATTGCTTGTGGCGTCGAGCGCCTCTCTGGCTATGGCTCAGGACTATAACTCGCGTATGGGCGATGCTGCACCGCCCGTAAATGTGGTACGCCCGCCTGCAAACTACGGAATCTCCGGAACCCGCGGCCTCGGCGCCTATGGGCCGCATCGGCACTATGGCGTGCGCGGCGTTCACCATGGCGCCTATGTGCCGTATCATCGGTCCTATGGCATTGGCAGGGTCGTACACCATCGCGTCTATGGGCCTCGGCACTATGGCTTTGGCGCCTACGGGCCTCGCTACTACGGCATCGGCGCCTATGGATCTCGGTACTACGGCTTTGGCGCCTATGGGGCGCCCAGGTACTATGGCATCGGCGCCGGCTATGGCATGGGCGGCGGCGGCGCTGTCGGCTTCGGCGGCTTCGCTACCACCACGCGCAATATGCGCGGTGGCGACGCGGCACCGTCCTCGGTCATCGTGAACCCTCAGAGCGTGGAGATCAGCCGCTGACGGCCTGATTGTCACCTCCCAAACAGCAAGGGCGGCAGACCATTCTGCCGCCCTTCTCTTTTGCTCTTTTCGACCCCCCAGTGCTGTGGAAGGCTTGCTGCCGCTCAAAGAATGATACGGTATTTCGCGAACCCGTCCGCACCGTCGCCGGCCGCTTCGATCTTCACGCCCTGGACCTGATCGAGGAACTGCTTCGCCTTCGGGCCGGTTTCGAAGATCACCGTCGTGCCCGGTAGCGGCGCGAACGACCAGTTGCCGTCGGCCGACGGGTTGATGGTCTTCTGCTCGACGATATAGCGGACGATCACGTCGCGGTTCGTATCCGGGGCTTCGAAGATGATCTTGGATTCGTTGATGTCAGGGAAATTGCCGCCGCCGCCGGCGCGGTAATTGTTGGTGGCGACCACGAATTTCGCTTCCGGATCAATGGGTTTCCCCTCGAACATGAGATCCTTGATACGGTTCGACGAGGCGTTGGCAACCCCGCCCTTGGCATCGTATTTCGGCGCTTCCGACAGGTCGATTTTGTAGGTCACGCCGTCGATGACGTCATAATTGTAGGACGGGAAGTCCTTGTTGATGAGCACCTGGTCGGCCTTGCCCGGCTCGATCTTGTTGAAGATGCCGGCCGACATTTCCAACCATTCCTTGACCTGCGCGCCGGTGACCTCAACCGCCCGCACTGTGTTCGGGTAGAGATAGAGGTCGGCGACGTTCTTGATGGCGATGTCGCCGGCCGGCACGTCGGTGTAGTAGTCGGCGCCGCCGCGGCCGCCGGCCTTGAAGGGCGCAGCTGCCGACAGCACCGGCAGGTCCTTCCACTTCGAGTCCTTGAGCAGATCCTTGATGTACCAGGTCTGCGCCTGGCTCACGATCTGCACCGACGGATCGTCGGCGACCAGCGCGAAGTAGGAATAGAGCGGCGCCGAGGTCTTGCCGACCGGGCGGCGCACATAGGCGAGCGTCGCTTCATGATCTTCCTTGAGCGCATCGACGAGGCGGCTGTCGTCCTCGACGAGCGCCTTGTTCTTGTTGTCGACGCGCTCATAGATCGGCCGCGCCTCGGAAGTGGCCGACGCCACGCGCCACTTGTTGCCGTCGCGCTCCAAGAGCAGGTCGATCAGGCCCATATGCGAGCCCCAGAAGCCGCCCATCACGGCGGGCTTGCCCTGCAGCGTGCCCTTTTCGGTGTCCACGCCCTCGAGCCCCTGGAAATCCTTCTTGCCCGGGAAGACCAGATGCTGGTGGCCGGTGAAGACCGCATCGATGCCCTCGACGCCGGCCAGGAAGAACGACGCGTTCTCCATGAGGTCGCTTTGCTTGGTGTCGATGCCGGAATGCGAAAGCGCGATCACGATGTCGGCGCCCTCTTCCTTCATCTGCGGCACCCAGGCCTTGGCCGCCTCGACGATGTCGCGCGTCATCACATTGCCGGTCAGGTTCTTGGCATCCCAGATCATGACCTGCGGCGGCACGAAGCCGATGACGCCGATGCGGATCGGATGCTCCTCACCTGCGCCGTCCTTGAGCTTCCTGTCGAGGATCACATAGGGCTTGAGATAGAGCTTGTCGTCGCGCGGGTTCGACGCGAGCTGCGTACCGCGAACGAGGTTGGCGCAGACGAAGGGGAAGTTCGCGGAGGCCAGCACCTTGTCGAGGAAGGATAGGCCGTAATTGAACTCATGGTTGCCGAGCGTCGAGCACTCGTAGCCGAGCAGGTTCATGCCCTTCATGATCGGGTGAACGTCACCTTCTTTCAGGCCCTTCTCATAGGCGATGTAGTCGCCCATGGGGCTGCCCTGCAGCAGGTCGCCGTTGTCGATCAGCATGCTGTTGGTGGCTTCCCTGCGCACGGCGTCGATGATCGAGGCGGTACGGGAAAGGCCCATCGTGTCGTTGGGCTTGTCGGCGTAGTAGTCGTACGGCAGCACGTTCACATGGATGTCGGTGGTCTCCATGATGCGAAGATGAGCCTGGTTGGCCTGCGCGCGCGCCGAAAAGGGATGCAGCATCACCAGGGCGCCGACGGCGGCAGAGCCTGCCAGAAAGGACCGGCGGGTGATCGAATGAAGCACCTGCGACATGAGTTTTCTCTCCTGCGGAATAAGGTTCAAAAAAATCGACGTCGAAACCGGGAGAGTTTCGCGCCGAATTTTTCGCAAGTCCAGCAGGTGCGGATGACAGGGGAATGACGCGGCGCCCACCCAATGCGATTACGTTGGGAAAGTTATTTGGGCCGGTGCTTTGCGGTCAGGCCAGTTCGGGCTTCATGCCCAAGGCTGTCCGGTCGATGATCTCGCGGAGCGCAAAGGAGGAATTGATCTTGGTCACATGCGGCATCGCCGATAGCCATTCCTTGTGGATGCGCTCGTAATCGGCGAGGTCCTTGGCGGCGATGCGCAAAATATAGTCGTATTCCCCCGACATCAGGTGGCAGGACAACACGTTAGGGCAGCGCTTGATCGCCGCCTCGAAGTCGGACAGCGTCTTCTCGAACTGCCCCGACAGCGAAATATGCACGATCGCCGTCATCTGGTGGCCCAGCGCGGTATTCGACAGCCGCGCATGGTAGCCGCGGATGACGCCGCTCTTTTCGAGATTGTCCAGGCGACGCGAGCAGGCCGATTGGGACAGGCCGACCTTTTCGGCCAGCGCCGCATTGGGAATGCGCCCATCCTTCTGCAAAGCGTCGAGAATGGCGATATCAATCCTGTCCAGAGACATTTTTCGTCTTTCCTGCGAAGAAATGTACTTTTCGTGCAAAAAATACCTATTTTAAGGGCAACCAGCAACCCATTTCGCAAGGATGCACGACCGATTCTGTGATTTCATTGACCTTACCCTAGCGTCAAGGGAAAAAACAGCGGAGGACCCAAATGCGCGTCGGATGCCCCAAGGAAATCAAGAACAATGAATACCGCGTCGGCCTGACCCCAGGCGCAGTACGCGAATATGCCGCCCACGGCCACGAAGTTCTGGTCGAGACGGGTGCCGGCGCCGGCATCGGCGCCGACGACAACGCCTACCGTGTTGCCGGCGCAACCATCGCCAAGACGGCCGAGGAGGTCTTCGCCCGGTCCGACATGATCGTCAAGGTGAAGGAGCCGCAACCCAACGAATGGGTGCAACTGCGCGAAGGCCAGATCCTCTACACCTATCTGCACCTGGCGCCGGATCCGGAACAGACCAAGGGCCTGCTGGCCTCCGGCGTCACCGCCGTCGCCTATGAGACGGTCACCGACGATCGCGGCGGCCTGCCGCTGCTGGCGCCGATGTCGGAAGTCGCAGGCCGCCTGGCCATCCAGGCGGGCGCAACTGCGCTGCAGAAGGCCAATGGCGGACGTGGCGTGCTGCTTGGTGGCGTACCCGGCGTGCCGGCCGGCAAGGTCGCCATCATCGGCGGCGGCGTCGTCGGCCTCAATGCAGCCAAGATGGCGGTCGGCATCGGCGCGGAGGTCACCATCCTCGACCGCTCCATTCCGCGCCTGCGTCAGCTCGACGACATATTCAACGGCCGCGTCCGTACCCGCTACTCGACCGTCGAGGCACTTGAGGAAGAATGCTTCTCGGCCGATGCGGTAATTGGCGCCGTGCTCATTCCCGGTGCGGCCGCGCCCAAGCTCGTCTCGCGCGAAATGCTCTCGGGCATGAAGAAGGGCTCGGTGCTGGTCGACGTCGCGATCGACCAGGGCGGCTGCTTCGAAACCTCGCATCCGACCACCCACGCAAACCCGACCTATGAGGTCGACGGCATCATCCACTACTGCGTGGCCAATATGCCGGGCGCGGTGCCGGTCACCTCGGCGCATGCGTTGAACAACGCGACGCTGCACTATGGCCTGCTGCTGGCCGACCGGGGCCTGAAGGCGCTGGTGGACGAGCCGCATCTGCGCAACGGCCTCAATGTGCACAAGGGCCGGATCACCAACCGCGCGGTGGCCGAGGCGCTCGGCTACGAGATGGCGGAACCGAAGGCGGTTCTTGCCGCCTGAGCGTTTGAACCGCCGATCGCAAAGCAAAATCGCCGGCTTCGACCGGCGATTTTTTTTTGCAAGGAAGGCCTCGACAAAAATGAAAAGGGCGACGGATCAGATCCGTCGCCCTTGGGCCCCGAGCCCGTACCCACACAGGCTCGTTGGAGTATCTCGCCGGCTCAATTCATCGGCGGCGCCGCGTCGCCGTCACGAGAATTGAACTGAGTGCCATAGTGCGGAGCCTGGATGGCCGCGGCGCTCTTGAAGTCCACTCGCGACTGCGGCTTGACGATCTTGACCTCCGGCGCCGTGTCGCCAGTGATCCGCGCCTGCGCAAAGGTCTCACGAACAATGCTGTGCGGATTCACAATGACCGAAGTCGGTGCAGAGTCGGCCAAGGCTGCGCCAGATCCAAGGAGAACTGCCGCAAAAGCAAAAAGCATCTTTCTCATTTTCCGTCTCCTTAATAACAATATTTCTCGTCACCCAAGACGAATATTTCGTAGAAACGCTTGGCAGAACTCAACTATTATTCACATCCGCCATATTTTGACTTTTGCACTTGATCGCTACTGTCAAAAAACTTGCTTTCGTAAGGAGCATTTCATCCGACACTACTTAGATAGTCGGCTTCCCAAACACATACCAATCACAAGAGTGCGACGCTGTCTCAAGGCGTCATCACGGGCGCGTGTAAAATCTAAACGACTGATAAATATCGCCCTTTCGAGCCCGAGACGGAAAGGGCCCGCCGATGGATATCATCGGCGGGCCCTTCTCAAAGCAGGAAATCAGGCGGTTGTCAGCGCAAGAAATCGTCAATGCGCCTCAAGGTTACGCGGCGGTTCTGCCAGTTCTCTTCTTGCGTCGGCACAAGCAGAAATTCCTTGCCGTAGCCGACCGTTTCCAGCGCATGGGGCGGGATGCGGAACTCGCGCACCATGACGCGCTTCATCGACTCCGCACGACGCTCGGAGAGTATCTGGTTGGACTGGGCCGAGCCGACGGCGTCGGTATGCCCCTCGATCAGGATACGTGTATTCGGCCGCCGGCGCTGCAGCCGTTCGATGGCGTTGGCGATCTGCTCGAGCTTGCCATATTGCGAATAGGGAACCTCGGCCGAACCGAACTCGAAGTTGATCGCCTGGATGTCGATCGACGGCGCCATGCGGCGCAGCTCCGGCCGCCGCTTGAACTCGCCCACCGTCACGCGCTGGTCGCGACGCAGCTGGCGCTGCGGTGCAGCTTCCAGCCTGCGCTCGATCTGCGAGGCTGACGGCATGGCATTCTGCGCCGATGCGACGGCCGGAAAGGCGATCAGCGCGACCATGGCAGCAGCGAAGTGGCGGCGGTTGAGCATTAAGTGGTCTCCTTCAGCAGTGGCACGGCGGCCGTCTTGATGACCGCGTACATGCCCTCCGCAAGCTGAAGACTTGATGAACAGAGCCTTCAGCTTCGGTTGCCGAAATCGAGGAGACCAGCGCTCAGGCTGCGGCGCGTGTCCGGATAGTCTGCGCCTTGGCGGCAAGCGCCCTGGTGGCGTCGACCGTTTCCTGGGCCGCGTACCAGTAGCGATCCTTCAACTCGATGTTGAACAGTACGCTCTCGTGGAACCGGCATTCGGCCATCAGCGTATCCCAAGGGATATCGCCCCAGCCGACCGGCAGATGCAGGTCGCCATGACCGTAGGCGAGACGCTCGCCTTCGTCATACATCCAGATGTCGTCCTGGCGGCCAAAACTGTCATGGATATGCAGGTGACGGGCATAGGGGGCCAGAACCTTGATCTCTTCGACGAAGCGATCGCGTCCGCCGTCGAAATCGAGCTGCAGATAGGCGTGGCTGAAATCCAGAGTCGCCATCACATTCGGGTGGCTGATCGCCTCGAGTTCCGCCGCAAGCCGCGACGGCCACGACGCATGGATCTTTCCATCGTAGCCGCCAAACAGCGTCTCGACGCAAAGGACGAGATTGAGCTGCCTGGCGACATCGCCTGCCTTGGCAAGACATTCGCGCTGCCGGCCATAGGCAGCCTCGATACCGGCAGACTGCTGCAACGGCACCATTCCCGAATGGATCACATAGTGCTCCGCACCAACCTCGGCGGCCACTTCCAGGGAGGCTTCCAGCACGTCCATGTGGCGCGGCAGACGGTATGCCTCGTCCATGAAGTTGATGCCCAGCGGCCCGTGAACCGAATAGCCGACATCGCGGCCGGCGCAGGCGCGCTTCAAGGCCTCGAGTTGCGGACGGCGAATGCGTCCCCCGACGACCACATCCATGCTGAAGGTCGGCAACTCGATGGACTCGACGCCGAGCCCCTCGATCATGTCGAGCTCATCGGCAAAGTCGGAAAGGTCTGCCTGTCTCTTATGGGCCGAAATGCCGGTGCCGAAGACGCCGTTGGGGAGCATGGAAGATATCCTTAAACTAGTGGCCGCATGACGGCGGCTGATCGGCCGGACAATGTTTGATTCTCATGTCAGCCAGCCGACATGCGGATGAAGCTTTGCTGACAAGTGGAGCAAGCGAGGGAGCGGGCAAGGGTGCCGCAGCGCCCCTGCCCCATAGGTGGCTCAGGCCTTGACCAAACCGCGGGCGGCCTCGTTGCGAGCAGGCATCGGGCTGCGCTCGCCGGCAAGCCGGCGGCCGGAAGCTGCGTCGAACAGATGGACTTCCGAGGGATCGATCTTGAACTGGATGGGATCGCCGGGTTCGAAATGCAGCTGGCCATCCACATGGGCCACGACCATCTGGTCGCCGACAGTGCCATGTACGAGCCGCGCCGAGCCGAGCTCCTCAGCAAAGTCGAACGACCCTTTCAGGCCGACATTCGAAAGCTCGACATTCTCGGCCCGGAAACCGGCCGTGATGGGTCCCGGCGTCACCACCGGCCAGCGCTCGCGGTCATAGGCAAGTTCCTGGCCGTCTGTGAGCCGTACGACGCCAGCAGCCGGATCGACTGTGCCCGACACCATGTTGAGGCCCGGCGAGCCGATGAAGCCTGCCACATAGGTCGACTGCGGGCGGTTGTAGATCTCACTTGGAGCGCCGACTTGCTCGACCACGCCCTTGTTCATCACCACGATGCGATCGGCCAGCGTCATGGCCTCGACCTGATCGTGAGTAACGAAAAGCGTGGTCGTGCCCAGCCGCTGGTGCAGCTTGCGGATCTCGACGCGCATCGCAACGCGCAGCCGCGCATCGAGATTGGAGAGCGGCTCGTCGTAGAGGAACACGCGCGGCTCGCGGATCATCGCGCGGCCCATGGCAACGCGCTGGCGCTGGCCGCCCGAAAGCTGGCCGGGCTTGCGATCCAGGAATTCCGAAAGACCGAGCGGGCCGGCCACCTCTTCGACGCGGGCGCGGCGCTTTGCCTTGGAAACGCCCGCGATCTTCAGCGAGTAGCCGATGTTCTCGGCCACCGTCATATGCGGATAGAGGGCATAGTTCTGGAACACCATGGCGCAGCCGCGCTCGCGCGGCTCCATCTGGTTCACCACCTTCCCGCCGATCTCGATTTCGCCGGCCGTGATCGTTTCCAGCCCCGCAACCATGCGCAGCAGGGTCGACTTGCCGCAGCCCGAAGGGCCGAGGATGACGATGAACTCGCCGGTAGCGATGTCGAGGTTCACGCCGTGGACGACTTCGTTCTTGCCGTAGGATTTGCGAACATCTCGCAACACGATTTCAGCCATCGTTGTCGCTCCTATTTGTCAGTTGAGATGAGGCCGCGCACGAACCAGCGCTGCAGCAGGATAGTGACGAGCACCGGCGGCGTCAGCACGATGAGGTTCGACGCCATCGCGATGTTCCAGATCGGCGGGTCACCGAAGACCGGGCCGGGCACGACCTTCTGAAGCTGCATGGTCGCCGTGGCGTAGTGGGCCTGGTCGGTGATGATGAGCAGCGGCCACAGATACTGGTTCCACGACCAGACGAACATGATGGTCGCGAGTGCTGCCATGTTGGTCTTGGAAAGCGGCAAAAGCACTTCCAGGAAGAAGCGTATCGGGCCTGAACCGTCCATCTTGGCCGCTTCCGTCAGTTCGTCCGGAACGGTCAGGAAGAACTGCCGGTAGAGGAAAGTGCCGGTCGCGGTGGCGATGAGCGGCAGTATCAGGCCCGAATAGGAATTCAGCATGTTCCATTCAGGCAATCCGATAGACAGGCCGAAGAGATTCAATATCTCGCGGTAGGGCCGCAGCACGTCGGCGGCGACGGCGTAGGTCGGCACGATGCGGACTTCCAGCGGCAGCATCAGCGTGATGAAGATCAGCCAGAACATCAGTGTCCGCAGCCGATAGTTGAAATAGACGATCGAGAAGGCGGACAGCGATGCGATCAGGATCTTGCCGCCGGTGACGCCGACAGCCACGATCATGGAGTTCAGCATTACGCGGCTGAAATTGCCCTGCACCCAGGCAGTCGAGATGTTTTCGAAGAAGTGGGAGCCGGGCCAAAGCGGCATCGGCACCTGGTTGACGGTGTGGAAGTCATGCGAGGCAGCCACAAAGACGATCCAGAACGGTATCAGGAGCGCGATGAGGCTGATGATCAGCAGGGCATGCGTGAAGGTGTCGAGAATGGGATTGCGTTCGACCATGTCAGCGCCTCCTCACGAATAGTGCACGCGCCGCTCGATGAAGCGGAACTGGATGAAGGTCAGCGCGATGATCAGCAGCATCAGCACGATGGATTGGGCGGCCGCGAGCGAATAGTCCTTACCCCGGAAGCCATCGAAATAGATCTTGTAGACCATCACTTCCGTAGCCCGGGCGGGACCGCCGCCGGTGGTGATGTCGACGATGCCGAAGGAATTCACGAAGCTGTCGGTGATGTTGATGACGATGAGGAAAAACAGCGTCGGCGTGATCAGCGGCAGCTGAATGTCCCACATGCGGCGCAGCACGCCGGCGCCATCCATGGCTCCCGCTTCGGAGACGGTGCGCGGGATCGACTGCAGCGCGGCCAGGAAAAAGATGAAGTTGTAGCCGACCATCATCCAGGCCTGGGCCAGCACGATCATGATGAAGGCGTCATTGCCGTTGAATGCCGGGTTCCAGAGGCCGGGCCAGATGCGATTGACGGCCGACACGAAGCCTGCGTCAGGCGAGAAGATGAAGCGGAAGGCAAGGCCGACCGCGGGCGCTGCCAGCGCATAGGGCAGGAAGAAGGTGAATTTGTAGACCTGATGCCCCGCCAGCCTGCGGTCCACGAACAGCGCCAGTAGCACCGCTATCCCCAGCGACAGCGCGGTGGACGACAGGGCGAAAAGCAGCGAAACGCGTACGGAATCCCAGTATTTCGGGTCGGAAAAGACCGTCTGGAAATTGAGCCAGCCGACCCATTCATTGGATCCGCCGAAGGGCGCCTCCAGCGAAACCGCCCAATAGAGCGCCTCGCCTGTCGGCCAATAGAAGAAAGTGAAAATCAGCAGCATCTGCGGCGCGATGAATGCGGCCGCCAGCCAGAGATTTGAAAAGGTGGCGCGTTTTTCCACGGGCGAAAGCCTCCGATATCTGCAGCCTCAAATGCGGCGCCGCCCCTTCAGGCGGCGCCAATCTTCTCGAGGAACCGGATGTCAATTCCGGCTCAAGGCAGGGTCTTGCCCTTGAAGGTCTGCTCGTAGCGACGCAGGATCTGGTTGCTGCGGTCAGCAGCGGCGTCGATGGCCTGCTCGACGGTCTTCTGACCGGCGAAAGCCGCTTCCAGCTCGGAGCGGACTTCGGCGCGGATCGAGGTGAAGTTGCCGAGGCGGATGCCGCGGCTGAGCGGAGTGACGTCGGACGCGGTGAGCGACTCGATCGCGGTTTCGCGGCCGCTACGCTTCGGGTCGTTGTAGAAGCCTTCGGACTTGAGCAGTTCGAAGCCGGCGGTGGTGACCGGGATGTAGCCGGTGTTCTCGGCGATGTACTTTTCGCCGGTGTCCGGAGCGGTCACATACTTCAGGAAGGCGGCAGCGGCCTCGTATTCTTCCTTCGACTTGCCTTCCATGACCCACAGCGAGGCGCCACCGACGATGGAGTTGGTGCGCTTGGAAGCGTCGATGACCGGAAGCTTGGCCACGTCCCAGTTCAGGCCGGCGACCTGCGTGTTGTGAACGGTGCCGTGGTTGGCGATTGACGAGGTGGTGGAGGCGCAGGTGCCGTCGGCGAAGGACTGGATCAGGTTCTTGCCGGTCTGGTTGGTCTGGATGCGCGCATAACCGGCGTCCATCCAAGCCTTGAAGTCCTTCATGTGGTCGACGAAGGCGGTCTTGTTGAAGGCGATTTCGGCGCCGAGGCCGCCGTAGCCGTTTTCGAGCGTGGCAAGCGGGATGCCGTTGATGGCGGAGAACTGCTCAAGGTTCATCCAGCTGTCGAAGTCGAAGGCAAAGCCGCAGTCCACGCCGGCAGCCTTGAGCGCCTTGAGGTCTTCACCGAACTCAGCCCAGGTGGCCGGAGCCTTGTCCTTGCCGATCTTGGCCCAGGCGTCCTTGTTCCAATAGAGGACGGCGGTCGAGGAGTTGTAGGGGAACGACCACATCTCGCCCTTCGAGGTGGCGTAGTAGTTGGCGATGCCCGGGAAATACTTGCTCCAGTCGATGTCGAGGTTGTAGTCCTTGGCGAACTTGTTGGCCGGGTAGATCGCGCCCGACAGCATGAAGTTCACGGTGCCGGCGTCATAGATCTGGACGACGGTCGGATGCTGCTTGGCGCGGAAGGCGGCGATGGTGTTCTGCTCGGCCTTGTCGTAGCCGCCCTGCCCGGTGCAGATCGCCTCGTACTTGTCCTGCGACTCGTTGAAGAGCTTGCAATGGTTGGCCACGACCTCGCCGAGGTCGCCCGTCAGGCCGTACCAGAACTCGAACTTCGTGCGTTCGGCGGCCGAAGCGCCGGTTGCGAAAGCCGTGGCGGCCATCGCGAGAAGAGCCAATCTTTTCATCGTGATCTCCAAAAGAATCTCTCGCGAGCACGACGCCCGCTGAGGCTTCCTCTAGAGAGGCTGGATGACGCTCACGTCTCGGTCAGATGACAGGGAGACGACAATTGTGGACGAAGCCGGCGACGACGTGAAATTTCGCCGCTTTCGTCCACATCGGGTTTCTAAACCAATGGACCCACGGCACTTTTGGGATGCGAAGGGCCTTTTCCTCGGCTGGAAAGTTTACGGCCGCATGACGCTGGCCGAGCGCTCGTCAAAGGTCATGGTCCGGACCAGTTCCTGCTTCTGCCCGACCGGCGAAAAGCCAAGTTTCTGATAGAGCGGCAGCGCGGCTGGATGATCCATCGTGCAGGTCTGCACCGACACATGTTTTGGCTTGTACGACCAGGCGGCCTCGATGGCCGCGCCCAGGAACCAGCGGCCAATGCCCTGCCCGATCGCATGTTCCATCATGCCGAAATAGGCGAGTTCCACCTCGTCGGGCAAATGCGGCTTGATGTCGAAGAAGCCGGCCGGCGCGCCGTCGAGATAGAGGACGCGCACATCGCGGTCCTCGCGATGCAAACCCGCTGCAAGCTCCTCATCGTTGAGCCGCAGCGCATTGACCCAATGCCATTTCCGACCGACGCGATCGATCAGGTAGCGGTAGAAATGCAACGGTATGGTCCGCGCCCTCAGAAGTGCGATCTGCTTGTTGAGCGGCAGCGGCGGATAGTAGGCCGGCGGCACGTGCATTTCGAGAAAAGTCACCGTGACCGGGATGGTCTTGGCCTCGTCGTCGTCGATCATTTTCATTCCTAGCCCTTCACAACCGGCCTTAGTCTTTGACAACCGGCGTGTCGGCCTGTGCGCCCCATTCGGTCCAGGAGCCGTCATAGAGTCGGTTGTCGGTATGGCCCAGGCTTTCAAGCGCCAGCGTGATTACCGCTGCCGTGACACCCGAACCGCAGGACGTCACTACCGGCTTGTCCAGATCGATGCCGGCGCCCTCCAGCACTTCCTTAAGGCGCTCTAGTGGCAGCAATTCGCCATTCTGCGAAAGAGCCGAGTAAGGCACGTTTCTGGCACTCGGCATATGGCCGGCGCGAATACCCGGACGCGGCTCTGGGTCGACACCGGCAAAACGCCCAGGCGAACGTGCATCGGCGATCTGGCTGGCCCCCGTTTCGACAATGCGGCGCATGTCTTCGAGCGAAGCAACGCGAGAGGCATCGAAATTGGGATAGAAGACATTGGGTGCGGTCTTCGTCGGCTCCGCCGTCACCGGGCGACTTTCGGTTCTCCAGCGATCGAAGCCGCCGTCCAGCACATAGACCTGATAGACGCCCATGGTCCGGAACATCCACCAGACGCGCGGCGCGGAGAAGAAGCCCGGTCCGTCATAGACCACGATCGTGTCGTCGGCGGATATGCCCATGGCGCCCACATGACGAGCGAAAATGCCGGGGCGCGGCAGCATATGCGGAAGATCGGAGTCCGGATCGACCACGTCATCGAGGTCGAAGAAGATGGCGCCGGGAATATGCGCCGCATCATATTCGGCGCGCGCATAGCGCTTCTGCGCCGGGAGATACCAGGATGCATCGACGATCGAGAGCCCTGGCGCCCCGAGTCTCGATTGAAGCCAATCGGCGTCGACTACGAACGGGCTGGTCTCGGGCATCTCTCACTCCCCTGGTTCTCGGCCTGCCAATTGAATAGGTAGCCGCCGGCGAATCCGCAACAGGATCACACTATGCCAGGAGTGCCGGCGGGGTCTTGTTCGAGCACAAGACAATTGGTGACGTGGCCGTGTGCGCGCGGGCGCCAGCTTACACAATTCTGTCATATTTTTTAACAACTGCACCTTGCACCCGCTGGCGAAACATCCCACTTCCAGCCTGCTCGGGGTGCGGGATGACGCGGTACGAAGAAGGCAATTGACGTGATAAGACGTATTTGGCGAAGTTATACCACCCCCGACAACGCAGATGCATATGAGCGGCTGGTCGAGAATTTGATATTTCCAGCCATCGAGGGGCTTCGGCTCCCCGGGTATCAGAACATGGAGCTTCTGCGGCGCGTTGCAGACGACGAGGTCGAATTCATCTGGGTAATGAATTTCGACGCCTCCAAGCGACCGTCTGCGCGGAAAGCCGAGGCCGAAGACCACGTCTCGGTGCCCCGCGCCGCCCAGGAACTTCTGATCCGCTGGGACGAGCGCGCAACCTTTTACGAAACGCGCCAGGCGCGCCCGCCAAACTGAGCATAAGCTCCGCTGACAGCGGGTGTTTATTGCGCCGGCGGCGGTCCGAAGCGGATGCGGAAACGGCGGTTTTCGCGTCCCTTCTTTTCGATCTTGCCAATGTGAATCTCACCGACCTCGCCGGTGCTGCGCACATGCGTGCCGCCGCAGGGCTGGCTGTCGATGACGCCGTTGTCACCGATGCAGACGAGCCTGATCTGTCCGGTGCCGACCGGCGGTCGCACGTTCTTGGACTTCACCAGCCCTGGATTGGAGGCCAGATCGTCATCGCTGATCAGGCGGGTGAACACCGGATGGTCCGCCTTGACCAGTTCCATCAGCCGGGCGGTGATTTCTTCCTTGGTGAAGCCAGTGTCCGGAATATCGAAATCGACGCGCGAATCGTCCTCTGCGACCGAAGCGCCGGTGATCGGGAACGGGCACACCACGGTCAGCAGATGGCAGGCCGTGTGCATGCGCATCAGAAGATGTCGGCGCGGCCAGTCGATCGACAGCGCAAGCTTTTCGCCCGGTTCCGGCAGCGCCACGCCGGCTGCCGGCACATGGATGATCTCGTTCTTGGTCTCGCCCGTGATCGTCGCAGCGATGGCGATACGGCCGCCATCTGCTCGGGTCAGAAAACCGGTATCGCCGGGCTGGCCGCCGGAGGTGGCGTAGAAATTCGTGCGGTCGAGAATGATGCCGCCGCGCTCGTTGACCGCGACCACGACCGCATCGGTCTCCGCGAGATAAGCATCGTCGCGGAAAACTGTATTCGTCGTATGGGCCACTAGACGACCTCCTCGAAAGGCACTGAAATGTCGGGCTGTCGATCCATCCATTCGGGGATCGGCAGGTCCTTCGTCCGGAGGAAATCCGGATTGAAGAGCTTGGACTGGTAGCGGGTACCATAGTCGCACAGGATCGTCACGATGGTGTGGCCGGGCCCAAGCTCGCGGGCGAGGCGAATGGCTCCCGCGATATTGATGCCGGTCGAGCCGCCGAGGCAAAGCCCCTCTTCCTGCACCAGATCGAAAATGATGGGCAGCGCCTCCGCATCCGGTATCTGGTAGGAGAAATCGGGGGTAAAGCCTTCGAGATTGGCCGTGATGCGCCCCTGCCCGATGCCTTCGGTGATGGAGCTGCCCTCGGCCTTGAGTTCACCGGTGGTGTAGTAGCTGTAGAGCGCGGCGCCCAGCGGATCGCCGAGCGCGATCTTCACGTTCCGGTTCCTTTCCTTGAGGCCGATTCCCACGCCGGCAAGCGTGCCTCCTGTGCCGACCGCCGAGACGAAGCCGTCGACCTTGCCGTTTGTTTGCACCCAGATCTCCTGCGCGGTCGTGCGGATATGACCGTCGCGGTTGGCGATGTTGTCGAACTGGTTGGCCCAGATCGCGCCATTGGGATCGGACTTCGCGAGCTGCTCGGCAAGACGCCCCGACACTTTCACATAGTTGTTCGGGTTCTTGTACGGCACCGCCGGAACTTCGATCAGCTCGGCGCCAAGCAGCCGCAGCGCATCCTTCTTTTCCTGGCTCTGCGTGTCGGGAATGACGATGACGGTGCGATAGCCAAGCGCCTTGGCAACGACGGTCAGCCCGATGCCGGTATTGCCTGCCGTGCCTTCGACGATTACGCCGCCGGGCTTCAGCAGACCTTTCTTTTCGGCATCCTGGATGATGAACAGGCCCGCGCGGTCCTTCACCGACTGACCGGGATTCATGAACTCGGCCTTGCCGAGGATTTCGCAACCGGTCTCTTCCGAGGCGTGCCTCAGCCGGATCAGCGGGGTGTTGCCGATTGCGTCGATCACCGAACGAAACATGGGAAATTCCTTGTCTTTATCCCGAGACAGTAAAAACCGCCGGGCATGCTTTCAAGGCATGAATTTGCGCGTTCAATGAACAATGAGCCCTCCGCGTTCCTCGTTGCGGCGATGACGCGCAAATGAACGGCACATCAGGGACCTCCCAGGATAAAAATCGTGCTGCCGCTGCAAGCAGCAGACTGAGCTGCCTCAACGTTCCGCGAGAAATACGCTTGGCGCGGAATCGGGAAATCTGTAGTTGAAGGGGGTTGATTCGGCCGCGTCCGCTGCCTCATATCGCTCCACAAGGCAGGCGCCGGCACTTCATTCTGGAGGTTTACGCCTTGGGGCGTCGCATCGTGATCGCAATCCTCGTTCTGCTTGCCGCGCTCGCCCTGTTGTTCATTCTGGGCCCGCGCGTGCCCGCCGATACAAGCGTGACTTTCGACCCGAGAGTGATCGGCGACGATCCTCAAGCCTATCTCGAAAGAACCGAAGGCAAGGTGCCCGGTATCCGCGACGGGCTGGAGAAGGAGATCATCTGGGCGGATCCTATGATCCATGCCAAGACCCCGATCTCGATCGTCTACATCCATGGCTTCTCCGCCTCCAAGGGCGAAGTCCGCCCCCTGCCCGACGAAGTCGCCAACGTGCTCGACGCCAACCTTTTCTACACGCGCCTGAAAGGCCACGGACAGGACGGCGCGGCGATGGCCACCGCCAGCGTCAACGACTGGATCAATGATTATGCCGAAGCCATCGCCATAGGCCGGGAGATCGGCGACAAAGTCGTGGTCATCGCGACCTCGACCGGCGCGGCATTAGCCGTCGAGGCGGCCGCAAGGTCCGGCGCGTCCGAAGGCGTCGCCGCGATGGCATTGATTTCGCCGAATTTCGGTGTCCAGGCCTCCGGCTCGGAAATCCTGACACTGCCCTGGGGCAAGCAGATTGCCGAACTGATCATAGGCAAGGAACGCAGCTTCACGCCTCGCAATGCGCTGCACGAAAAGCTCTGGACGACGAGCTATCCAACCAGCGCGCTACTACCGATGGCAGCACTGACGGAACTCGCCCGCAAGGCGCAGGTCGAAAACATCAAGATACCGACGCTGTTCATCTTCTCGGATTTGGACCGCGTCACCCGGCAGGACCTGACACGCGAAATCGCCGCGCGCTGGGGCGCCTATCACGAGTTGGTTCCGGTCGAGGCGACCGGCGATCCCGACAATCACGTCATTGCGGGCGATGCGATGTCGCCCTCCACCACGCAGTTCCTTGCCCAGCGGATCGAAGTCTGGATCAAGGCCATGGTGGATTGAAAAATGGCCGGAGCATCGCCCCGGCCGTTCTTGTTTCAGAGGTTTTCGGGCGAGCCGTTACGCAGCGCGCGTCGTCGGCTTACGGCCGCCGAACCCTTTGCGCTTGCCCCGAAACGGCTTGCGGCTCATCGGCTTGTCGCCGCCATTTTCGCCCGCGGCCTGCTTCTTGCCAAAATCATTGCGCGGCGGCTTCTGGCCTTGCGGACGCTGCTTTTCACCGCGCGGAGCAGCGCGGTCATTGGCCGCTTCCATCGGCGCACGAGCGCCCGGCGCGCGCGGTGCGGGCTGCGGATCGGGCTCGCCGAGATGGTCGGCCGCGACGGGAAGCTTCATGCGGATGATCTTTTCGACTTGGCGCAGCTTGGAGTTCTCGGCCGGATCGCACAGCGTGATAGCAGTGCCGTCGGCGCCATTGCGGCCAGTGCGGCCGATGCGGTGCACATAGCTTTCAGCCTCGTCCGGCAGGTCGAAATTGATGACATGGCTGATGCCCGGCACGTCGATGCCGCGCGCAGCGATATCGGTGGCAACCAGGATGCGAACCGAGCCGTCACGGAACCCGTTCAGCGCCTTCTGACGGGCATTCTGAGACTTGTTACCGTGGATGACTGCGGCTTCGAAACCATCGCGCTCCAGATCGCGGGTCACGCGATCGGCGCCGTGCTTGGTGCGGGCAAAAACCATCACCTGGCGCATCGTCTCGTCGGCCAGCATGGTCGAGAGAATCTTGCGCTTCTGCTTGGTGCGAGCCAGCACCACGCTCTGCTTGATCTCGGCAGCCGTCGTGCCCTGCGGCGCAACTTCGATGCGCACAGGCTTCTTCATCACGCCTTCGGCCAGTGCAGCGATTTCCTCAGGCATGGTCGCCGAGAAAAGCGCGGTCTGGCGGTCCCTATGGGTGGCCTTCGCCAGCCGCTTCACGTCATGGATGAAGCCCATGTCGAGCATGCGGTCGGCCTCGTCCAGCACCAGCCAGCGCGTTTCGGAAAGGTTTATGTCGCCCTCGCGGACGAGATCGGTGAGACGGCCGGGGGTAGCGATGAGGACGTCGACGCCGGGCGCCATCTTCTTGACCTGGCTGAAGCGCGACACGCCACCAAGCACCAGGGCGGTAGAGACATGCAGTCCCTTGGTCAGCACCTTGATAGTGTCTTCGATCTGCACCGCGAGCTCGCGTGTCGGCGCAAGGATCAGCGCACGCGTCGTCTTCGGCAGGCGCTTCGAGCCGAGGCCGATGATCTTGGACAGGATCGGCAGGCTGAACGCAGCCGTCTTGCCCGAGCCTGTCTGGGCTATGGCCAGCACGTCAAGGCCATCGAGAAGCGAGGGGATAGCCTCGGCCTGGATAGGCTTCGGCAAATCAAAGCCCGCTGCGGCAGTGGTCTTGAGCAGCGGGCCCGTAATTCCAAGTTTGGCGAAGCCGGTCGGCTCCGCAATGTTTTCAATCGTCAATTTGTTCTTCTTTCACGCGGCCTTGGCCGCAAGCAATGATCGCGGCAAGGCGCTACCTGCCGGCGAAATGATCTTTTGGAAACGACAAGGCGGCGAGCTGAAACAAAGCTCGCACGGTTGCGCTGTCGTGCCTACAGACCCCATGTCCGCAGGACTTTTCTCCATTGACCAATCGATCAAGAGGGAGAAATCAGACGCAACCTGTCCCATCGAGGGGGAAAGCCGGAAAGCCGGCCCAAGCGCCTATGGCCCCGCATATGGGCCATCCGGCCCCGAAAAGCAACCAAATTCATGCTGCAGTGCAAAATTGGACGCAGGCAGCCGACGAATTTCAGGCCGCGCGCTTGCCCGAAGCGCCGAAAACGACCCGGTCGCGCCCCTGCTCCTTGGCGGCGTAGAGGTTCTCGTCCGCCAGTTGCATCAATTCATCCAACGTCTGGCCTTGGTCGCGCAAGGCAATGCCGATGCTGACCGTAACCCGCACGTCATCGAGACCGACAGCCGGCCCTATCTGGAGGGACCGCTTGCGGATCCGCTCGGCCACCTTGAGGGCATTTGCGATATCCGCATGCGCCAGATAGATCCCGAATTCCTCGCCGCCAAGCCGCGCGGCCACGTCGCCGCCGCGAACGCAGACGGAGATGACATCGCCGAACTCCCGAAGCACGGAATCGCCGGCGGCATGACCGAAACGGTCGTTCAGCTTCTTGAAGTGGTCGACGTCGACATAGAGGAACGCGCCTTCTCCGAGCCCCTTGATGGCAACCTCGCACTCGCTGAAGAAGGTCCGGCGGTTATAGAGGCCGGTGAGGTCATCGATGCGCGCCGCGCGATCGAGTTCCACCGCCATTGCGCGCAATCTCACGTTTTGTGAGAGGAAGAAATAGGCAAGCGGATAGCCGACAATGATCACGATGATGCTCGTCAAAACGATGTCGAGCAGATAGCGGTCGGAAAAGAAGATGCCGTAGAAGATCGTCGTCAGGAGGTCGGCGCCGGCCAGGGCCAGGAACACGATCAGCGTCGATTGCCGGAGCACCGACATCGCCTCGAACCTGCGCATAAGCGAGATCGCTTCCAATCTTCGCATAAGCGAGTTCACGCCCACCTGATTTACCCCTGCAGATCCCACGGGGGCCAACTACGCCCAATAGATGAAGATTGTGTGCCGGCGGGCGATTAAACTTCCAGCGATCGGCCGAGCAAGATCACGGTTCTGGCCTAATTTTCCGATGCCGCAACAGCCAGAGACTGGAGCGCCACAACCGTGTTCCAGTTGCGCGCCGTCGAAACGACCTTGAGCGTCCGGTCGACCACGGGCGGCAGCTTCGATCGTCCAAACCCGTCCGGTGCGTGGAAATAAAGCACTTTTCCGGCAACGACGACACGCTCGCGTCCTGTCGTTCTAGCGACAAGCGCCTCGACGGCTTCCGGTGCAGGAATGTCCGAAAGCATGAAAGCATGCAGCGTCGTCGGCGCGTCGACCGCTTCCGGAAACGGGTTTTCGGTCACCAGCCTCGACCAGGCTTGGCTGGTCACCAGCATGATGTCCTTTTCAAATCCGAACTCGCGCCTGACGATCTCGGCGATGTCCACGGCGATTTCCGTTTCTGGCCGGTCCGACACCAGCACCGCATTGCCGCTGTTGATATAGGTGGCCACATTGGCGTAGCCGGCCTTCGTCAGGGTTTCCTTCAGCGGCTTCGTGGGAAGCTGCGTCGCGCCGCCCACGCCGCGGAACAGGACCACATAAGCCTCCCTCATATGATCAGCCCGGCCAGCGTTTCATTGTCGGTGATGTCCTCATAGGCCCAGCCGGCTTCCTGGAAGCGTTTTGCCAACACTCCGAAATTGCGTGCGTCCTTGGTCTCGATGCCGATCAGCACCGAGCCGAAATTGCGCGCCGACTTCTTCAGATATTCGAAGCGGGTGATGTCGTCGTCCGGTCCGAGCAGCTGCAGGAAATCGCGTAGCGCGCCTGGTCGCTGCGGAAAGCGGAAAACGAGGTATTTCTTCAACCCCTCGAAGCGCAGCGCCCGCTCCTTCACGTCCGGCAGGCGCTCGAAATCGAAATTGCCGCCCGATATGACCAGAACGATGTTCTTGCCCTTGAGCTCTTTCTTGGGGAAATCCTTGAGCGCATCGATGGAAAGGGCTCCCGCCGGCTCCAGCACCACGCCCTCGATGTTGAGCATCTCGATCATCGTCGCGCAAAGCCGGTTCTCCGGCACCAGCTTCACGGCCGTTTCGTCGTACTCCTTCAGATAGCGGAACGGCTCGCGCCCGATCTCGGCGACCGCCGCGCCGTCGACGAAGTTGTCCACCTTGTCGAGCTTCAGCCGCCTGCCGGCTTTGAGGGTCTCTTTCAGGCTCGGCGCACCGAGCGGCTCGCAGAAAACGAAGCGCGCTGCGGCTCCCTTCTCGCGCAGATAATGCGTGACGCCGGCTGCCAGCCCGCCACCGCCGATCGGCAAAAACACCATGTCCGGGGTGCGGCCATCCGGCATCTGGGCGACGATTTCCGCTGCCACAGTCGCCTGCCCGTCAATGATGTCCTTGTGGTCGAAGGGCGGCACCAGATGCGCGCCAGCCTCTTCGGTAAACTCGATGGCCGCGCGGTAGCAATCGTCGAAGAAGTCGCCGACGAGACGGATCTCGACGAACTCGCCGCCGAACAGCCGCGTCTTGTCGATCTTCTGCTGCGGCGTGGTCACCGGCATGAAGACGACGCCCTTCTTGCCGAAATGGCGGCACACATAGGCAAAGCCTTGCGCGTGATTGCCGGCCGAGGCGCAGACGAACAGCTCGGCGGTGTTGCCGGCTGCCAGCGCCTTGCGGAAGAAATTGAAAGCGCCGCGGATCTTGTAGGAACGCACCGGCGAAAGGTCTTCGCGTTTCAGGAAAATGTGGGCCCCGGTCTTGCGCGACAGATAGGCGTTTTCCTGAAGCGGGGTCTCGGGAAACAGCTCGCGCACCGCCACGGTTGCAGCATCGACCCGTTCGACAAAACTCGTCATCGTCAATCGCTCCGGTTCGGACAGGCCGGCCCTTGGGCCGCTTGTCTCCGATCGTTTGCGGTTCCGGTCATGCGGATCTGCATGCCCGACCACTGCAGGAAAATTGCGACGGCCGCGACAGCAACGTAATGGTCGCCGGCCAATTCCGGCTATTGCATATTCGGCCGTATGAAGCCACTGTCCCGGCCTTGCCGCCGTACCGGCGCAGCCATGCGCTGGTGTTACGACAAGTGGGGTCAGACTTTCCGTGAACAGAACTGCCATTCGTGCCGCGATCCATGTTGCCGCGGTCTTTGCCATCTATCTGTCCGCCGCAATGCTGATTCCCGCAGCTGTCGACCTCTACTACCGTAGCAAGGACTGGCACGTATTTGCCTTTTCGTCGCTGTTCATGGGCGGGCTGGCAATGGCCGTAGCTCTGGCGACGCGGGGGCGTCCGCCCCAGGCCACCACGCGCTTCGGTTTCCTGCTGGTCAACCTGCTCTGGCTGACATTGGCGATCGCTGGCGCCGTGCCGTTCATGGCGTCGTCGCTCAGCATGAGCGTCGCCGATTCCTTCTTCGAATCGGTCTCCGGCATCACCACCACCGGTTCCACCGTCATCAACGGGCTCGACCGCGCCCCGCCCGGACTGCTGCTTTGGCGCTCGCTGCTCAACTTCATGGGCGGCCTTGGCGTCATCGCGCTCGGCCTGTTCTTCCTGCCGTTCCTCAACATCGGCGGCGTTTCCTATTTCAAGATCGAATCGTCCGACATCGAGGACCGGCCCTTCGAGCGTTTCCAGACCTTCGCGGTCAGCATGATCGGCATCTACACTCTGTTGGTGTTCCTTTGCGCGGTCTGCTACGCCGCCGCCGGAATGGGCGGCTTCGACGCCGTCAACCACGCAATGTCGACGCTTGCGACCGGCGGCATGTCCACCCATGACACCTCGTTTGCGCGCTATGCGGAAACCCCCGCCATCCTCTGGATCGCCTCGATCTTCATGTTCATCGGCGGCCTGCCGTTCTCGATCATGATCCTGTTCATCGTGCGCGGCCGAACTGACGCGCTGCGCGATCCGCAGATCCGTGTCTTCGCGGGCTATTGCATCGCGTTCTCCGTGATGGTGGCGATCTATCTGCGCGTCAATCTCGGGATGCCGTTCTTTGACGCCCTCACCCATTCGACCTTCAATTTCGTCTCGATCATCACCACCACCGGCTTTGCCAGCGACGACTACACGCTGTGGGGACCTTTCGCGGTCGCTTGTCTGTTCGTGGCGACGTTCCTTGGCGGCTGCTCCGGCTCGACGACGGGCGGCATCAAGGCCTATCGCTTCCTCGTGCTCTTCGAGCTGATGGGCAACGGCCTGCGCCGCCTCATCTATCCGAACACCGTGCAGCCGGTGCGCTATGGAGACCGCACCATCAACGAGGATATGCAGCGCAGCGTGGTGCTGTTCATCGCCGCCTTCTTCGTGCTCTGGGCCATTACCACCATCCTTCTATCGGCGACCGGCCTCGACCTCATCACGTCGATGACCGGCTCGCTGACCGCGATGACCAATGTCGGCCCCGGAATGGGCGAGATCATCGGCCCGGTCGGCAACTTCTCCTCACTGCCGGACACTGCCAAATGGATCCTTTCCGCGGCGATGCTGCTCGGCCGCCTGGAGATTTTGGCCGTGTTCGTCATCTTCACGCCTACCTTCTGGGGACGCTGAGGGTTCGATTACCGGTTGCGGCATTGCACCGGTCAAAATGAACAGACCTTCTGGACCATGCGGCAGTCGCCCGTTATCAGGGGGCGGCGGGACGGGCCGGAGCGGATTATGTTCAAAAGTGCGCCAGCCAAATGGCTTGGTATTTTGTCGCTGGCGTTGCTGGCAGTAGGTTGCGCCGGGCAGAATGCCGGCGAGCTGCTCAGCAGTCGTATCGCGCAGGCGCCGGCCAGCGCGATTGCCGGCGAGCACGAGATTTTTGTCGCCACCACGCGCGCCAAGGCCGCCGATACAAAGCAGGTATTCTCGGGCGATCGCTCCCCTGTCGCCAGCTTCGCGCGCGTCGACATGACGGTTCCCGCCATTCATAAGACGGGCGAGATCGAGCGCCGCCTGAATGGCCAGCTCTCGGACCCGGCGAAATATTTCACGGCCAAGAGCGTCACGACCTTCGACAGCATCGGCGGCTTTTCCAAATCCCTCAGCCAGGACATCAACGAGCGCGGCGGCCGCGCACTGGTGTTCGTGCACGGCTACAACACGGCCTTCGACAGCGCCGTCTATCGCCTCACCCAGATCGCGCAGGATGCGGGCTATAGCGGCACGCCGGTGTTGTTTTCCTGGGCGTCGGGCGGCCGCGTCGTCGACTATGTCTACGACAACAACAGCGCCACCGCCGCCCGCGACGCGCTGGAAGAGACATTGCGGCTGGTCGCCAAGTCGGGCGCCAAGCGCATCGACATCATAGCGCACTCGATGGGCAATTGGGTCACTATGGAGGCGTTGCGCCAGCTCGCAGTGACCGGCGACCGCACCCTGGGTGGCCGACTGGGCGACGTGGTGCTCGCCTCGCCCGACATCGATGTGGACGTCTTCAAGAGCCAGATGGTCCGCTACGGCAAGCCCGACAAGCCGTTCTTCCTGTTCCTGTCCAAGGACGACCGGGCGCTGGATCTGTCGCGCCTCATCGCCGGCAACAAGCCGCGCGTGGGTGGCTACGAAAATGCGGCCGACCTTGCGGGGCTCGGCGTGGTCGTCGTCGATCTCAGCAACGCCTCGGCCGGCGACCGGCTGAACCACACCAAATTTGCGGACAACCCGGTTCTGGTGAAGCTGCTTGGCGAAAAGCTGCTCGAAGACCGCACCTTCGGGACCGCCGAGCTCAGCGGCCGAAACAGTCGCATTGGCAGCCTTGCGGGAGGCATCACCCAGACGATCAGCTCCGCTGCGGAAATCGTCATCACCACCCCATTCGAGGTGCTGAACGTGGTGGTCGGCGGGGCGAAATAGCGGTCGCACCTGCTCAGGATCGGGCGTGTTTCTTCATCGCCACGCCCGGTTTTCACCGTCTGGCTATTGTCAAAGAACCCGGGAAGACGGGCGGTCGTCGGACACGCTCGTTAAGGTAAATCTTGCGGCCCTTCGACCGCCCGTTCGATGCGCTTGCCTGGGTTTGTTCGCCTCCGCATTCGCGCGGCCAGCCACACCCTGGGCCCGGACTTGGGGGTTCATCACCCAGCAGTGCGACCGTAGCACCACCAGCCCGGACATCGTCGCCCTCCACGCTCATCCGGTTCATGACCCGTGTTCCCGGTGAGGCCGATGCGAGGATTATGCCGGAGGCGGAAAGATGGGGGAGAAAGCAGGTGGTGATTTTTGTGTTAGGGCGAATGATTTCAGGGAGTTAGCTTTGGTCGGCTTCGGAATTTGACGAATTTTATCCCCGCGAAAGGCAACTCGTCCTGATATCGGCCGGCGCCCCCTCTCCGTCGCGCTTCGCGCGCCACCTCTCCCCCATTTCATGGGGGCGAGGAACCCAAGTCCTGTGACCTCACGACTTTGGCGGGCTCCGGTTCCTCGCCCCGCTTGCGGGGAGAGGTGGCGCGCGAAGCGCGACGGAGAGGGGTTTTGAACGGCGCGGCGGTGGCGGAGGGCGCGAAATTAGGAGCAGCAATCCGCTAAACGAACAAATCCACTTTCTCGAACTTCGTCACGTCGATGATGCCGACATCCGAGATGCGCAGCTCCGGGATCACCACCAGCGCCAACAGCGAGTGCTGCATATAGGCGTTGTTGAGGGTGCAGCCCATGGCCCGCATCGCCTCGACGAGCTTCTCCGCCTTTTCGGCCACGATCTCGGCGCGCTCGTCCGACATCAAGCCTGCGATCGGCATTTCGACCAGCGCCAGTTCCTTGCCCTTCGAGAACAGCACCACGCCACCGCCGACCTCGCCAAGCCGATTGGCAGCCTTGGCCATGTCGTCCTTGTTGGTTCCCACCACGATCATGTGGTGGCTGTCATGCGCGACCGTCGAAGCCAGTGCGCAGTCTTCCAGGTAACCGAAGCCGGAAACAAAACCGTTGGTGACGCCGCCGGTGCCGCGATGCCGCTCCACCAGCGCGATCTGGCAGACGTCGTTGCGGCGGTCCATCGCCACCAGCCCGTCCTCGACCGGCAGATCGGCTTCCAGGGCGCGCGTCGGGGCCTGGTTTTCGATCACGCCGATCACCCGCACGCGGACCTCGTTGGCGCCTCCCGGCGCCTTGATGTCGAAATCCGCCGCGGCGAGCGTCTTGCCGAGCTTCACCGTGTTCTTGGCGCTTGCCGGATAGTCGTAGGCCGGGATGTCGATCTCCAGCTTGCCGCCCTTTGCCAGCCGCACGCCGCGGCCATAGACCTCATCTATCTTCATCTCGGCGAGATCGGAGACGATCAGGAAATCCGCTCGCCTGCCCGGCGCGATCGAGCCGATTTCGCGCTCCATGCGAAAATGCTGGGCGGTGTTGATCGTCGCCATCTGGACCGCCGTCACCGGCTTCAGCCCCTGCGAAATGGCATGACGCACGACGCGGTCCATGTGCCCCTCATGCACCAGGGTACCGGAATGGCTATCGTCCGTGCAAAGGATGAAGTTTCGCGGGTCAAGCCCTTGTTCGGTAACCGCTTTTATCTGCGAGGCCACGTCATACCAGGCCGAGCCGAGGCGCAGCATCGCCTTCATGCCCTGGCGCACGCGGGCAATGGCGTCTTCGGCGCGGGTGCCCTCGTGGTCGTCCTCCGGCCCGCCGGCGACATAGCCGTGGAACGGCAAGCCGAGATCGGGCGACGCATAGTGCCCGCCAACGGTCTTGCCTGCCTTCATCGTCGCCGCGACACCGCCCACCATGGTTGGATCGTTGGCCGCAACGCCCGGAAAATTCATCACCTCGCCGAGCCCGATGATGTTCGGCCAGGTCATTGCCTCGGCCACGTCTTCCGGCCGAAGCGTGGCGCCGGCATTTTCCAGCCCGGGCGCGGACGGCACGCAGGACGGCATCTGCACGCCGACATTGATGGGCATGGCCATCGCCTCGTCATGCATCAGCCGCACGCCTTCGAGGCCAAGCACATTGGCGATCTCGTGCGGGTCGATGAACATCGAGGTCGTGCCATGCGGAATGACCGCGCGCGAAAACTCGGTCACCGTCACCATCCCGCTCTCGACATGCATATGCGCGTCGCACAGGCCCGGCACGAGATAGCGGCCGCCGGCATCGACCACCTTGGTGCTCGGCCCGATGGCGTGGCCGGCATCCGGGCCGCAATAGGCGAAACGGCCGCCGACGATCGCAAGATCGGTGCCGGGGATCACCTCGCCCGAATGCACGTTGACCCAGCGGCCATTTCGCACCACCAGATCCGCAGGCTTGCGCCCCATGGCAACGTCGACAAGTGCCGGCGCCATCTCGGCCCAGGGTTTGGGTGCACTGAAAGCCTGCTTCTCAGTCATATCGTCAAAATCCTCCCTTTTGCCGACTGTGCCAAGACTGCATCGCTTTTGCCAGCACTGCCTTGCAATCGAGTGGGCATCGTTGACATTCCACATGCGAATGCCACTTGACCAGCGAGGTTAACAGAGGCGGATATGCGCGTATTATGGACCGCGTTTCTATTTCTACTGCTTGCCCTGATGGCCGCGGCGCCATTGATGGCAAGCGAGCCCTGGAAGACACTTCCCGAGCCGGTGCCCATGCAGACCGCTGACGAGAGCGGGTTTGCCTCCGTCAACGGCATCAACATGTATTACGCGGTTTACGGAACCGGAGACCCGGTTCTCCTGATCCATGGCGGGTTGAGCAACGCCGACGTCTGGTCGAGCCAGGTGGCGGCCTTGTCGAAGACATACAAGGTGATCGTTGCCGACAGCCGCGGTCACGGCCGCTCGACGAGAGGCGACCAGCCAATGAGCTACGATCTCATGGCGGCGGACTATCTTGCCTTGCTCGACCGCCTGAAGATCGAGAGATGCGCGCTGGTGGGCTGGAGCGATGGCGGCGTAATCGGGCTGGACATCGCCATCAACCACCCGGAGCGTCTGACCAGACTCTACGTTCAGGGCGCGCATACGGATGCCGGCGCCGTGTCGTCCAGCGCCTTCGTCAGCTGGAATTTCGCAACGTTTTTTGCTCGCGCATGGCGCGACTACATCCGGCTGTCGGACACGCCCTGGCGGTTCCCGCTGCTGGTCGCGGAACTCAACGGCATGTGGGGACGCGAGCCGCATTGGACGCCGGAGCAAGTGGCAAGCATTCGGGTGCCGACGGAAGTCGTCGCCGCCGAGCACGACCGCTCGATCAAGCTTGAGCACACGCAATTCATGGCAGCGACGATTCCCGGAGCGAAATACGTGCTTCTTTCGCGCGTCGATCACTTCGCCCTGTTGCAGGACCCCGACGGTTTCAACAGGTCCGTGCTGGACTTCCTCAAGGCGGGAGCGGCGCAAACCGTCGACGAACCAACACCATAACGGCAACGCCACGCGCCGGGGGCTTGCAATCTTGCCCTGCATGGTTACCAGTGTCGCCGAGGCGGACGTGGCGAAATGGTATACGCAGCAGACTTAAAATCTGCCGACCTCTGGTCTTGCGGGTTCAAGTCCCGCCGTCCGCACCATTTTGCCGAATCTTCAGGCCAACCGCCTCCTGCCCTGCCAGAACGAACGTGGTAAACTTCAGGGCGTGTCGAGACCGCGCAAACCGTACTCGACACCAGACGGAGAAAGGCCATGTCTCACACGATATCGGACTTGTTGCTTCGCAATCTGCACGACGTGTTCGGTGAGATCGACCCCGTGCGTCGACGGGCAGCGATCGACGAGATCTTTCACGAAGACGCTGTGTTCTACGACCCCAATAATGGCGTTTTCCGCGGCCGCGACGAGATCGACCGCATTGCGGGCGTGATCAAGGCTACCCATCCTGACTTCCAATATCAGCCGCTCTCTCCGCCTGAGGAGACGGGCGATGGCGGCCGGGTCCATTGGGTGTCGGGGAGCCCTGGCAAGCCGCCAGCTTACGCCGGAACCGATTTCATGATCGTCCGGGATGGCAGGATTGCCGCCCTCTATCTCTTCTTCGACGAGCTTCCGTGATCTGGATTCTGAATGCAGGCGGGAAGCTGAATGCAGATGAACGCCAAATGAGATAATTGGCGAAGTATGATCACGTCCGCACTATTTTCTCAAAGCGGGCAGCGCCGGCTTCTCCTCCCGCCCGTTGCCTGCCAGTCTCAGGAGTTGGCATGACCACCGACCTATTCACCCCCATCACCCTCGGCAACCTCGAATTTCCCAACCGCATCGCCGTTGCGCCGATGTGCCAGTATTCCGCCGAGGACGGCTCGGCTACCGACTGGCATCTGCAACACTGGATGAATCTGGCCATGTCGGGCGCCGGCATGGTGACCGTCGAGATGACCGACGTGGAGCGGCGCGGCCGCATCACGCATGGCTGCCTCGGCCTCTATTCGGACGACAACGAGGCGGCCGCCAAGCGCACGCTGGACGCCGCTCGCCGCGTCGCCCATCCCGGCACGAAGTTCGGCGTGCAGCTCGCGCATGCCGGCCGCAAGGCGGCGAATCGCCGGCCATGGGAAGGCGGCAATGCGCTCGGTCCGGAAGACACCTGGCCGATCGTTTCGGCCTCGCCGATCGCCTTCGCCGAAGGCTGGCAGGTGCCGCACGAACTCGACGAGGCCGGCATCGACCGCATCGTCACCCTGTTTGCGGAATCCGCGCGCCGCGCTGTCCGGGTCGGCTTCGATTTCATCGAGCTCCATTCGGCACATGGCTATCTGCTGCACCAGTTCCTGTCGCCGCTCTCCAACAAGCGCACCGACAAATGGGGCGGCTCGCTGGAGAATCGCATGCGCTTCCCCCTAGCCGTGGCCCATGCCGTACGCAAAGCTGCCCCCGACCTGATGATGGGCGCGCGGATGTCGGTCACCGATTGGGTCGAAGGCGGCTTCACCGTCGAAGAGGCGGTCGAGGTCGCGCGCGCCTACAAGGAGGCCGGGCTGGTCTATATCTGCTGCTCCAGCGGCGGCAACTCGCCGCTCCAGAAGATCCCGACCGGACCGGGCTACCAGGTGCATCTGGCAACCGCCGTGCGCGAAGGCGCGGGCATTGCAACGCGCGCCGTCGGCATGATCGACGATCCGCACCAGGCAGACAGCATCATCCGCGAGGACAAGGCCGACATCATCGCCCTTGCCCGCCCGATGATTGTCGACCCGCGCTGGCCGTGGCGCGCCGCAGCCACCCTGGGCCATGAGTTCCAGCCTGCTCCACAGCTGCAGCGCGGCGAATCCTTGATGCGGCAATGGACTCAAAAAGCCTGATAGACGTCTGAATCAAATAGGTTTTCTCCAGTCGCAACTGGAAAAGGAAACGGGCGGCTCCGCAAGGAACCGCCCGTTTTGATTTCGCAAGATGCGAAAAGACTAGCCGTGCAGCCTGGCAGCGATCTCGGCCACGCGCTTGCCCTGGAAGTGCGCGCCTTCCAGCTCCTGCGCCGAAGGCTGACGCGAACCGTCGCCGTCCGAGGTCGTGGTCATGCCATAGGGCGCGCCGCCGCGGACGACGTCGTTGCCCATCTGGCCCTGATAGGCATAGGACAGCGGCACGATGACCATGCCGTGGTGCTGCAGGTGGATCTGGGCGTTGATCAGCGCCAGTTCCGCACCGCCGTGCTGGGTGGCGGTCGAGACCATCACCGAACCGACCTTGTTGAGAAGCGCGCCGCGCGCCCAGAGCGGGCCGGTCTGGTCGAGGAAGTTCTTCATCTGCGCGGCCATGGTGCCATAGCGGGTCGCGGTGCCGATGATGATGGCGTCGTAGTTCTCGAGTTCGAGCGGATCGGCGACCGGTGCCACCTGGTCGAGCTTGTAGTAGGCGGCCTTGGCAACAGCTTCGGGCACCAGTTCGGGAACGCGCTTGATCGTTACCTCCGCGCCGGCTTCGCGTGCGCCCTCGGCAGCGGCCTTTGCCATCTGCTCCATGTGACCCCAGCTCGAATAGTAGAGCACCAGAACCTTTGCCATCGTAAAACTCCTTCAGTCGGAAAAGATCGGAGGCGGCTCGTCTCCCGCCTTGTGGTCATCGATGTAATGGCTGGATCGTTCATTGAAAATCTTCAAGTTGCCGACAGTTCGTTCACTGTTTGCGCACCATTGCCCACCGCTGCGTGCCGGGCTATCTCACCAATTCAGTCAATTTCGGGAGCAGCGCCATGGTCGACATCGTCACCGCAGCAATGGTCATCATCGGCGACGAAATCCTGTCGGGCCGCACCAAGGACCGCAATATCGGCCACCTCGCCGACATCATGACGGCGATCGGCATCGACCTGAAGGAAGTGCGCATCGTCCCCGACGAGGAGGACGAGATCGTCGCGGCCGTCAATGCGCTCAGGGCGCGCTACACCTACGTGTTCACCACCGGCGGCATCGGCCCCACGCATGACGACATCACCGCCGACTCGATCTCCAAGGCATTCGGCGTGCCGTGCGAATACGACGCCAAGGCCTATGCGATGATGGAAGCCAACTACGCCAGCCGCGGCATGGAGTTCACCGAGGCGCGCAAGCGCATGGCCCGCATGCCGCTCGGCGCCGAGCACATCGACAACCCCGTCTCCATGGCGCCCGGTTTCCATATCGGCAACGTCTATGTGATGGCCGGCGTGCCCGCGATCTTCCAGGCCATGCTCGACAATGTGGTGCCAACCCTCAAGACCGGCACCAAGCTGTTGTCGGTCTCGGTGGAATGCCCGTTCGGCGAAGGCACGATCGGCGGCCCGCTGGCCGAGATCCAGAAGCGGCACCCCGACACGATCATCGGTTCCTACCCGAAATATCTCGACGGTTCGTTCTGGACCGAACTGGTGGTGCGCGCCCGTTCGCCCGAGGCGTTGGAAGCTGCCCGCGCCGAGGTAGCGGCCATGGTCGCCGGCATTGTCGAGGCCAGCGCCAAACCCGACTGAAGCCTGACGGGGTGTCACGCGACGTTTCGTGCGGAACCCTCCGGTTGGTGATAAAGTGCGCCGTGCAGGGATCCTGCCAGCGCCACCACGGAGGCCGCCTATGTCGTTCAAGACGATCGTCGCCATCATCCAAAGCAAGGACGACGCCGAGCGGGTGCTCGATTGCGCCCTCCCGCTCGCCGCGCGTTACGACAGCCATCTGATCGGCGTCCATGCCGAGGCGCTGCCGGTGGCATATACGTCGGCGGTCGGCTTTCCCGATACGGAGTTCCTGCAGACCACGGCCGAGCTCAACAAGGAGCGTGCCGACGCCTTGCAGGCGATGTTCCGCGGCCGCCTGCGCGGCGCGGGCCTTTCCTTCGAATGGCGCAGCCTGGAAAGTTTTTCAGGCGACAGCGCGCACTCCGGAATTTCGAGCGCGCGCTGCGCCGATCTGGTCATTGCCGCACAGCGCAACCCGCATGCCGAATCCACGGCCACGGCCGATGTCGACGCACTTTTGTTCGAATCCGGCCGGCCGGTGCTGATCGTGCCGCACGCCGGGCCGGCGCATGACGGCAGCTTCCGGCGCGTATTGCTGGCATGGAACGGCAGCCGCGAGGCGGCGCGGGCGGCCTTCGACGCATTGCCGCTGATGCTGGAAGCGGAGCACACGGAGGTCTTCGTCATCGACCCGCCCGAAGATGTCGAGCAGGATGCCGAGGCCTCGGGCGCCGAAATCGCCACAGCGCTTTCCAGGCACGGGGTGAACGTGAGCGTGGTTGCCGAATCCTCGCGGGGGCGCTCGGTCGATCATATTTTGCAGGCACGCATCGCGGGCACCGACACGGATCTTCTCGTTCTTGGCGCCTACAGCCATTCCTGGTTGCGCCAGCTGCTGTTCGGGGGCATCACGCGCACCGTCCTGCAATCCATGCCGGTAGCGACTTTCATGTCGCGCTGACCGGGCGCAGGGGAACGAGTCGCTTCTGAACGGGGTATGCGCAACAGCCCTACTCCGAGTCGAGCAATGCGATTTCCGGCGACCTCCATGCTCGTCGCTAACCCTATGTCATTCGACACACACCAAAATGGCGGAAAGGCTTGCCAAACGGCAGTCTTTCCGGCTAATTGCGCCCGCATTCCCCAATCTTCGCGCGTGTCGAGCGCGCCATCGGAGTGCCGAGCCCCATGTCCCTTCCCGAAAAAGCATTTCCCGTATCCTGGGATCAGTTCCACCGTGACGCCCGCGCGCTTGCCTGGCGGCTTTCCGGCGTGAACGGCCAGTGGAAGGCGATCGTCTGCATTACCCGAGGCGGCCTCGTGCCGGCGGCGATCATTTCGCGCGAACTCGGCATCCGCCTGATCGAGACCGTCTGCGTCGCATCCTACCATGACTACGTCTCGCAGGGGCAGCTGAAGGTGCTCAAGGACGTGAACCCGGCCCTGCTTGAGGACGACGGCGAAGGCACGCTGATCATCGACGACCTGACCGACACCGGCAAGACGGCAGCGATCGTCCGGGCCATGATGCCCAAGGCGCATTTCGCCACAGTCTATGCAAAACCCAAGGGCCGGCCGCTGGTCGACACCTTTGTCACAGAGGTGTCACAGGATACCTGGATATACTTCCCCTGGGATTTGGGCTTCACCTATCAGAAGCCCATCGCGGAAGACCACGCCGGCTGACGGCCGCCGGTCTCCCTGCTTCGGTTGATTTTCCGGACAGACAAATCCCATATGATCGGGAGCAATCAGCCGAAAGCTCCCGACAGTCACCAGCCTTGCGAGGCACCTGAAATTGATCAGGATGCGCAGGTTTTTGACTTTTATTACACATAATTACCCATAATATTAATGAGACGGCAAACGAATCGGAGATCGCAGAGAGAGCGCGCAGCAATGTTCATCAGCCACACCACACGCAACCGCATCGCTGAGCGGATCCGGCGCCTCTTCGGGGCAATGCCCAGTCGTGTGCAGGTGGCCGCGCTGCCCTGGCGTCTTCGTGAGGGTGTAGTGGAGATCATGCTGATCACCAGCCGCGATACCGGCCGCTGGGTTCTGCCCAAGGGATGGCCGGAAGGCGGTGAGCAGCTCTTCGAATCCGCGGCGCGCGAGGCGGCCGAGGAAGCCGGCATCTCCGGCACGATGGCTCAAATGGACATCGGCCGCTATTTCTACGGCAAAGTGCAGCCGTCCGGCCTGCCGCGGCGCTGCGAGGTGCTGGTGTTCCCCATGGAAGTCACCGAGATCAAGTCGAAATGGCGGGAAAAGGGCCAGCGCCGGCGCGAATGGTTCCCTGCCTCTCGGGCGGCCGGTCTGGTGCGCGAACCGGATCTCGGCGAACTCATCAAGCGCTTCGGCCAGCGCTCTCTTAAAAACGCCGCCTGAAACCCCTAGCCTGCCGACCATGTACAAGCCAGCAGGCAGAGTATTCCCCCCTAATCTTGCGTTAGGCAGCTGCCGACAGGTACGGACGCTCCAATGAACCGTACTTCGCGCAGTAAGCACACACTCGACAAGGATCTCGGCCGACTCGCCAACATCGAGGAGGCGACCGGATTCGTGCTGCGTGGCTTGACTGCGCCGGGCCTGGCGCTGGTTTTCCTGCTGCTGGCGGCTGCGGCGGCCTCGATCTACGCGCTCGGCGAGCCGCGCGCGCTGGTCGTTATCGTCGCCGCCGGGCTTGCCGCCTACATGGCCATGAACATCGGCGCCAACGACGTCGCCAACAATGTCGGCGCGGCCGTCGGAGCCAGGGCCATTACGATGGTCAGCGCGCTGGTGCTGGCGGCCATCTTCGAGGTCATGGGCGCCCTCATCGCCGGCGACACGGTGGTCGCCACCATTTCCAGCGAAATCATCCGGCCCGAGGTTTTTGTCGATCCGTCAGTGCTGATCCGCCTGATGCTTGCAGCACTTGTGTCCTCGGCGCTCTGGATCAATTTTTCCACCTGGGTCGGCGCACCGATCTCGACCACCCACGCCATTGTGGGCGGCGTCGTGGGCGCGGCCGCCGCCGCTGCCGGTCTCGACGCCATCAACTGGCTATCGATGGCAACGATCGCAACCTCATGGATCGTAACCCCTGCCCTCGGTGCAGGCGTCGCCATCATCTTCCAGGCCTTCATCAAGACGGCCATCATCTATCAGGACGACAAGATCGCCGCCGCGCGGCGCTGGGTTCCGGTGCTGACGGCGCTGATGGTCGGCTCCTTCGCCACCTATCTGGTGACAAGGCTCGGCCTGCATCTCGGCTTGCCGACGACGACGCTGATCGGCGTCGCAACCTTCATCGCGGCCTGGGCGATCTCCAATCGTTCGGTGCTGCTGCAGTCGCAAGGCATGCCGAACCGCAACCGCTCGCTGCGTGCCCTCTTCCGCCTGCCACTGATCGGCTCGGCCGCGCTGCTCTCCTTCGCGCATGGCGCAAACGACGTCGCCAATGCGGTGGGGCCGCTGGCAGCGATCGTCCATGCGGCCAAGATCGGCCAGGTGACCAATATCGTCGACATTCCGTTCTGGGTGATGCTGATCGGTGCGCTCGGCATCTCCTGCGGTCTGCTGCTTTACGGGCCGAAGCTGGTCCGCATCGTCGGCAGCGAGATCACCAAGCTCAATCCCATGCGGGCCTATTCGGTGGCACTCGCCGTGTCGATCATCGTGATTGCCGCGTCCTGGTTCGGCCTGCCGGTCAGTTCGACCCATATCGCCGTCGGCGCGGTGTTCGGCGTCGGCGTGTTTCGCGAGTGGTACATCGCCCACTCCGCGCACCGCCGCGCCTATTTGCAGCGCAAGCTGGAGCGTAAGCGCACCAAGCGCGGATTGACCGAGGACGACCTTGCCGACGAGGACGACTCGGACGAAGACCCGCGCAAGCTGCCCTCGGCCGAGGAGCTCAATCGGCGCAAGCTGGTGCGGCGCGCCCATCTGACCACGATCGTGACGGCCTGGGCCACCACCGTGCCCGCCTCGGGCCTTCTGGGCGCACTGGTCTATGCCGTGCTCGGTGCTTTTTCCTGACCTTCGTCTCCGCCCGGCCGTTCCACAAGGACCATTAGCCGCGATCGGCTACAGACACCGGAAGTCGGCGATCAAGCCCCTGAACGAAATCGTTCACAGGCAAGAGCTTTCAGACAGCTCCTGTCCCCATTATCCACACATCTGACACACAAGATATTGGGGTCATAAAAGTTACAGAAACGAGCCCTTGACGACGAAATCCGAGTCGTCTCATATGGGCCACGTGCTCTTGTTCAGGGCGCGGCCGGCGGATTTCTCTAGCCGGTCTCTCAATCCCGAATATCCACGCGTTCTGGCGGTTTTGCCCGTTTCGACGGCAGGCAAACGCATGGATTTTTTGCGGGATTTTTTTGCCGTGTAGGTCCAGCATGATGCTGGAAGAAATAAGTTGTTAGCACTATATTTAGTGTTTGCGGCCACCATGCAGCACCAGGTAATGTGAAATCTCCCGCACAGGGACTCACAACCAAGCTGTTGGAAAAGGACCTTCGGGCCAGTCGCTCAAAGGGTCGCCAACCGTCACGGCAACGACGGTTTAGGCGCCTCCGGCTGGCGCGAGAATCGGGGCCGGACCGTACAGGTCCGGGTGGGATTTTGAAGGGCACGCGCCTACATATGGAAACTGCGACGGTTTCCAATGGATAGGCGCTAGATATAGGGACTTGAGGACGAACCCATGCGCATCGAGCGTCGTTTCACCAAGGACGGACAATCGGCTTACGCGGAGATCGAATTCCGCAAAGCGGTGAGCGAAATCAAGAACCCGGACGGTTCGATCGTCTTCCGGCTCGAAGACATCGACGTGCCCGCGCAGTTCAGCCAGGTCGCGGCCGACATCCTCGCCCAAAAGTATTTCCGCAAGGCCGGTGTGCCCGCTCGCCTGAAGAAGGTCGAGGAGAACGACGTCCCCTCCTTCCTGTGGCGCTCCGTGCCCGACGAGGACGCGCTGGCGGCGCTGCCGGAAAACGAGCGCTACGGCTCCGAGCGCGACGCTCGCCAGGTTTTCGACCGTCTCGCCGGCACCTGGACCTACTGGGGCTGGAAGGGCGGCTATTTCGACTCCGAAGCCGACGCCCTCGCCTTCAAAGATGAACTCTCCTACATGCTTGCCACCCAGCGCGTGGCGCCGAACTCGCCGCAGTGGTTCAACACCGGCCTGCACTGGGCCTATGGCATCGACGGCCCCGGCCAGGGCCACTATTACGTCGACCCCTTTACCGGCAAGCTGACCAAGTCCAAGTCGGCCTACGAACACCCGCAGCCGCATGCCTGCTTCATCCAGTCGGTCGGTGACGACCTCGTCAACGAGGGCGGCATCATGGACCTGTGGGTGCGCGAGGCGCGCCTGTTCAAGTATGGCTCGGGCACCGGCTCCAACTTCTCCATGCTGCGCGGCGAAGGCGAAAAGCTTTCGGGCGGCGGCAAGTCGTCGGGCCTGATGAGCTTCCTCAAGATCGGCGACCGCGCTGCGGGCGCCATCAAGTCGGGCGGCACCACCCGCCGCGCCGCCAAGATGGTCATCGTCGATGCCGACCATCCGGACATCGAGGCCTTCATCGACTGGAAGGTCAAGGAAGAGCAGAAGGTTGCGGCGCTCGTCACCGGCTCCAAGATCGTCAAGCAGCACCTGACCAAGATCATGGCCGCTTGCGTGAACTGCGAAGGCCAGGACGACGACTGCTTCGACCCCGCCATCAACACCGCGCTGAAGCGCGAGATCCGCGCCGCCAAGAAGAACTCGGTGCCGGAAAACTACGTCCAGCGCGTCATCCAGTTCGCGCGCCAGGGCTACAACGCGCTCGACTTCCAGACCTACGACACGGATTGGGATTCGGAAGCCTATCTGACCGTCTCCGGCCAGAACTCGAACAACTCGATCTCGCTGAAGGACGACTTCCTGCGCGCCGTGGAGAACGATGGCGACTGGCACCTGACCGCCCGCAAGGACGGCAAGGTGCTAAAGACGCTGAAGGCGCGCGACCTGTGGGAGAAGATCGGCTACGCCGCCTGGGCCTCGGCCGATCCGGGCCTGCACTTCAACACCACGATGAACGACTGGCACACCTCGCCGGCAGCCGGCCCGATCCGCGGCTCGAACCCGTGCTCGGAATACATGTTCCTCGACGACACGGCCTGCAACCTCGCCTCCATCAACCTGCTGCCGTACCGGCAGGCCAATGGCGACATCGACATCGCAGCCTATGAGCACACCACGCGCCTGTGGACCATGGTGCTCGAAATCTCGGTGATGATGGCGCAGTTCCCGTCCAAGGAAATCGCCAAGCTTTCCTACGAATACCGCACGCTCGGCCTCGGCTACGCCAATATCGGCGGCCTGCTGATGACCTCCGGCATTCCCTATGACTCGAAGGAAGGCCGCGCCATCTGCGGCGCGCTGACCGCGATCATGACCGGCGTGGCCTATGCCACCTCGGCCGAGATGGCCGGCGAGCTCGGCGCCTTCGCCGACTATGAGCGCAACGCCGAAAACATGCTGCGCGTGATGCGCAACCACCGCCGCGCCGCCTATGGCGAAAACCAGGGCTATGAGAAGCTGTCGGTCAACCCGGTGGGTCTGATTGCCGAGGACTGCCCGCAGGCCGAGCTGATCAGCCACGCCCAGGCCGCCTGGGACCGCGCCATCGAGCTCGGCGAAAAGCACGGCTATCGCAACGCGCAGGCCACCGTTATCGCGCCCACGGGCACGATCGGCCTCGTCATGGACTGCGACACCACCGGCATCGAGCCCGACTTCGCCCTGGTGAAGTTCAAGAAGCTTGCCGGCGGCGGCTACTTCAAGATCATCAACCGCGCCGTGCCGGAAGCCCTGCGCACGCTGGGCTATTCGGAAAGCCAGATCGCAGAGATCGAGGCCTATGCCGTCGGCCACGGCAACCTCAACCAGGCGCCGGGCGTGAACCCCTCGACGCTGAAGGCCAAGGGTTTCACCGACGAGAAGATCGAGGCGCTGAACTCGGCTCTCAAGAGCGCCTTCGACATCAAGTTCGTGTTCAACAAGTGGACGCTGGGCGAGGACTTCTGCAAGCAGTCGCTCGGCCTCACCGACGAGCAGCTCAACGACTTCTCCTTCGAGATGCTGCCGGCTCTCGGCTTCTCCAAGAAGGACATCGAGGCCGCCAACATCCATGTCTGCGGTGCGATGACGCTGGAAGGCGCGCCCTTCCTCAAGGCCGAGCACTATCCGGTGTTCGACTGCGCCAATCCGTGCGGCAAGATCGGCAAGCGCTACCTGTCGGTGGAAAGCCACATCCGCATGATGGCGGCTGCCCAGCCCTTCATCTCGGGCGCCATCTCCAAGACCATCAACATGCCCAATGAGGCGACGGTCGAGGACTGCAAGAACGCCTATATGCTCTCCTGGAAGCTGGCGCTGAAGGCCAATGCGCTCTACCGCGACGGCTCCAAGCTCAGCCAGCCGCTCAACGCCTCGCTGATCCAGGACGACGAAGAGGAAGCCGAGGACGCCGTCGAGGCGCTGGTTGCCGCCCCTGCCGCCGCGCAGGCCGTCACCGTTGCCGAGAAGATCATCGAGCGCGTCATCGAGAAGGTGGTGCGCGACCGCGAAAAACTGCCGAACCGCCGCAAGGGCTACACGCAGAAGGCCGTTATCGGCGGCCACAAGGTGTATCTGCGCACCGGCGAGTTCGACGACGGGCGCCTGGGCGAGATCTTCATCGACATGCACAAGGAAGGTGCTGCCTTCCGCGCGATGATGAACAATTTCGCCATCGCCATCTCGCTCGGCCTGCAGTACGGCGTGCCGCTCGACGAATATGTGGAGGCCTTCACCTTCACCAAGTTCGAGCCGGCCGGCATGGTCATCGGTAATGACGCGATCAAGAACGCCACGTCGATCCTCGACTATGTGTTCCGTGAGTTGGCCGTGTCCTATCTCGGCCGCAACGACCTCGCTCATGTCGACACGTCGGATTTTTCCAACACCGCGCTCGGCCGTGGCATCAATGAGGGTCGGGCACAGGCCGTATCCAAGGGCCTGACCCGCGGCGCGCCGCTGAAGGTGGTGTCCGGCGTTGCCGGCTCCGAGCCGAAGGGTTTTGCCGGCGCTCCCGCCGGCCAGCCGGCCAAGACCGCGCCGACCGCCTATTCGGGTTCGAATGTGCGTTCGATCTCGTCGGGCACGGTGACGGCGCTCAAGCCCGTGACTTCGGAGCTCGCCGAAGAGGCCACCGCCTTCAAGCGCGACTATGAGGAGCGGGCGAAGGAACTGGCCGAGGAAGTCCGCGAGGACGCCACTTCGGCCCTGTTCACCGACGCCGCTGCCCAGGAAGTGGCCGACGCCAAGGCCAAGGCCGCCGAACGCCGCAGCCGCGCGATCATGCAGGGCTACACCGGCAACATGTGCTCGGAGTGCCAGAATTTTACGATGGTCCGCAACGGCACTTGTGAGAAGTGCGACACCTGCGGAAGCACGAGCGGCTGCAGCTGAGGAAATTCTGGCTCAGCTCAGCTGCTGCTGACTGACGACTTAGCTTGGATATCCAAACGAATTCGGCCCGGTCGCAAGACCGGGCCGAATTTGCAAGAGGGGCTATGCAGGTCCTTTGGCTGAGACGGGTCGTCTGGTGCCTCACGCCCCTCGCCCGGTCACCAGCGAAGTCAGCTTTTTGATCCGCGTGGAAAAGCGGTGGCGGGCTTGTTCCTTGTCGGCGACTTCCTGCGTGGTCACCCAGTTGAGCTGGATGGCGCGGCGGCGGCCGGCGAAGGGCTTATGGCCATGCCAGGATGAATCCGACCGCAGGAAGATCAGCATGTTGCCCTCGGTGGGCGGGATTTCCACGGCGTAGTCCTCGAGGTCGGTGCCGTTCCTCAAAAGCCGCAACCTGCCGCCGTCCGGGTCCCAAGCCTCGTTGAGGTAAAGCAGCACCGTGACGATCTTGGTCTTGCTGTCTGTGTGGATGCCGCCGTCCTTCTGACGGGTATAGCCGCGCACCGTGTACATGGTCGGCTTGCCGGCAAGGTCGACGCCGAACTTGCGTTCGACCGCAGTGCGGAAACCGTCGCCCAGCAACTCGTCGACGACGTTCTTGAAACCGCCCTTGATCGAAAGCTCGCTGGGCGGATGAGACCCCGGGCCGGGAACTTTCGGGAAGTCCGCAATCACCTCCGGGAGTTTTTTGGACTGGACGAATTTGGGCACGACCACATGAGGAAACGGGTCAGTGCTTACTGGAGTAGCTTCAAGAGCGGGCAAATCGAGGTACGACATGCAGACATCTCCAATATTGGCCTACATCTAGTCTTCATTGCCAAAATAGTTTTGTCCATTGTGTTTCGCGAAAACTTTTATGGCGCGGCGCGCTACTGTTGCGCGCTGAACACACCCTCAATTCAGGCCCCGTCAGGGTGCCGACGCTCGCCTCGCCAGGAAGAAGTCCATGCGATTTCAACTTGCACATCCTGCAATTGCAGGAGAACTTCGCTTCGGGCGGAGGCATGGGCTCTGCATCGGAAGTGACGGAGGAACATCGCTCAGAGGGAGTGCACAGCCATGGAGGCTCTTTCACGAAATGCCATATCCGCGCTGATCGGCTCGATCTACGACTGCGCTCTCGACCCGTCGCGCTGGGAACTGACCCTCGCCCAGATAGCCGATGTGCTGAACGCCTCCACCGCTGCCCTGTCCCTGAGCGACCCTTCGCCAGGGGCGCTTCCTGATCAACCGCGCGGCCGGCTGGGACCCTTACCTGCTCGAGCAGAAGACCAACAGGCATGCGCCCGAGATCAATGCCAGGCTGACCGAGTGGCTCGCCCTTCAAACGAACGTGGACGAGCCTTACGTTACCTCCCGGGTCCTGTCCCGCGACTATCTGGTGACCTCACCCTACTACGTTGAATGCCTCAAGCCGCAAGGCCTGGTGGATGTCATGCATTGCCTCCTCATCCATACGCCAACGCATCTTGCGGAGGTGGGCATAGGCCGGAACGAGCGGCAGGGCGTCATCACCGGGCGGGAGATGGAGATCGGCCAATTTCTCCTGCCGCATCTGCGACGCGCGGTGACGATAAGCGATGTGCTGGAAATACGCACGATCGAACGGACCCAAATGGCCGATGCGCTCGATGCGCTGAAATGCAGCGTCATCCTCACCGACGAGCGCGGCAGAATTCTCCACGCCAATCGGTCCGCGCAACACTCTCTGCGCAATGACGGCCCAATCGAGGACGTGCACGGGGTCCTGTCGACAAGGGAACCTGCAGCCAGCCGGGAACTGCGAAAGGCCATTGGCCTTGCTGCGCGGGATGAGACGCGCATCGGCAGGACGGGCCTTGCAATAAGCCTGAGCCAAATGAACTCGCCCCCGGTGTTCGCACATGTGTTGCCAATGACCGGCAGCGATATGCGTGCGCACCTGCAGCCGGCGGCGGTGGCGGCGGTGTTCGTCGGCGCCGGACCAAGCGAGCGCGACACGGCCGAGATACTGGCCGCAGCCTATGGGCTGACGCCATCCGAAACGCGGGTGCTGGCAAATCTGCTGATCGGACGAACACTCGGCGAGACCGCGGCCGATCTTCGCATAGCCGTCACGACGGCCAGATCGCATCTCGACAACATCTTCGCGAAAACAGGTGTTTCCCGGCAGACCGAACTCATCCGCCTTGCCGCGCAGGTCGCGCCGCCAACTGCGCTCCCCGCTGACTAAGGCACTTGCAATCGCTGTTGCCCTTGCTACGTCGCGCTCCAGATTTCACAGAAAGCCGCTGGAGGCACCGTTGGAAAAGCATCGCAAGGCGGTAATGGCACAAGTGACCGGCCGCGTGCAGGGCGTCAGCTTTCGCATGTGGACGCTGCGCGAGGCCGAAAGGCTCGGCCTGACAGGCTGGGTGCGCAACGATCCCGACGGCTCGGTCGTGGCGCTTCTGGTCGGCTCAGAGGGCGCCATAGCAGATATGCTCGAGCGCCTGTGGATCGGGCCGGCCGGGGCGACCGTCGTCACCGTCGAATTCGGCGAGGTCGAGCCCGACGTGGTGCCCGCCCGTTTCCACATCACGGGCTGAGCGGGCACTTTTTTCGTCAGAACGGCTGCCGGCTCATCTGGCCTTCCAGGCCAGTGGCGACGACCGAGACCTTGAACTTGCCCTCGAGATTGCGGTCGAAGATCGAACCGACGATGATGTTGGCGTCGTCATCGACCTCTTCGCGGATGCGGGTCGCCGCCTCGTCCACCTCGAACAGCGTCATGTCCATGCCGCCCGAGATCGAGACCAGCACGCCCTTGGCACCGCGCATCGATTCCTCGTCGAGCAGCGGGTTGGCGATTGCCGCTTCGGCGGCGGCCTTGGCGCGCCCCTCACCCGAAGCCTCGCCGGTACCCATCATGGCACGGCCCATGTCCTTCATCACCGTCTTCACGTCGGCGAAGTCGAGATTGATCAGGCCTTCCTTCACGATGAGGTCCGTGATGCAGGAAACGCCGGAATAGAGAACGCGGTCGGCAGTGACGAAGGCGTCAGCCAGCGTCGTCTTGGCGCTCGCCACGCGGAACAGGTTCTGGTTGGGGATGACGATGACGGTATCCGCGCACTGGCGGAGAAGCTCGATACCGCGCTCGGCAACCTGCAGGCGCCGGCGGCCTTCGAAGTCGAACGGCTTGGTCACGACCGCGACCGTCAGCATGCCGGCTTCGCGCGCCGCGCGCGCCACCACGGGTGCTGCGCCCGTGCCGGTGCCGCCGCCCATGCCGGCGGTGACGAAGCACATATGCGTGCCGTTCAGGTGGTCCATGATCTCGTCGATCGACTCTTCGGCGGCCGCACAGCCGATCTCCGGCATCGAGCCAGCGCCAAGACCCTCGGTGACATGCGTGCCGAGCTGGATCAGCCGCGGCGCCTTGGACATGGTCAGCGCCTGCGCATCCGTATTGGCGACGATGAATTCGGTGCCCTGCAAGCCTTCAGCGATCATGTTGTTGACAGCATTGCCGCCGCCACCGCCGACGCCGATGACGGTCAGACGCGGCCTCATTTCGGAGATTTCGGGCTTCTTGGGCGTGGTCATTTCTTGGTCTTGTTCCTTGGGCTGTGGCCTTCGATCCTGTCCCTGCCGGTCCATCGCGGAGCAAAAACGCAGCAGGACCGGAGAATCAGTTCATTCGGCGGACAATCTCAAGGAATCAGAGCGCGGGCCAGCCCGCAAGTGCGTCGATCCTCAATCCGTTAACCACGTACCGGTCATGTGTGGTTTTGAAGTATCAATCTCGCAGAAAAGAGGGGCCGGCGATCTGCCGGCCCCTTTCATATCGTGGTTCGAGACGATCCTACGAGCTGATCCTGCCATGCGGCATGCCATACATCAGCCGTTGGAAGCCGTCGCCCGTCACATGCACCAGCGTGCGATGGTCGCCGCCCTCGAAGTAGATGTCGCCGTGGCTCTCCAACTGGTCGTCGACCACGCAAGCGAGGCGATACGGCGCGCCGAAGATCGGTACCGCACCGGTTTCGCAATCGGGGAACAGCGTGCTTGCTTCCTCCTCGGAGGCAAGCTCCACCCGCTCGCCCACCAGCTTGCGAACGCTTTCGAGGTCGACATGCGTCGAGGCCGGTACCACGGCCAGCAGATAGCTGCTGTCCCATCTAAGCACCACGCCCTTGGCAAGTGAGTTGCCTGGTACATGGCTCGCCTGGGCGGTCATCGCCGACGAGCCGGTCTTGCCATGCCGCGCCACGTCGTAGGCGACATGGTTGTCTTCCAGATATTCCTGCATCGTCAGCGCAATGCCCATATCCGTCTCCTTTCGCATCTCCGGCAACCGGCGCGGCGAAACGGATGGCGAGGATTTTTCAGGCGTCCAAAAGCCTATGCACACCCAAAAACCGGCTCGTCGCCTGTCGCCGGTCGGTCGCAAAGCCTGCCCGTACAGGCAGACATATTAGAATTTAAAGATACACCAGCCCACAGGTTCGGACCAGCCCAATGCAGGCAGGCGCCGGAGCCTGGCCGGCGGCGGCCTCCGCCCTCGCCTACTTTTCGGCGCGCAGGCCAGCCTCATAGGCCTTGCGGGCCCAGATCGCCATTTCCTCCGGATCGTCGATGGCGCCGTCCGGCACGGACCAATAGGGCATCGCAACCGTCTTGCCGTGCCGCGAACCGGTGTATGTCCACTGCGTGCATCCGGCGGCCTCGAAATCGGGCGCGCTCTCGGCATCGGCCTTGAGCATCAGCTCGCCGCGCAGCTCGAGGGCGAAGATGACGCCGTTGAAATAGATGCCCTTGCCGCCGAACATTTTTCGCACGCTGACCGGGCCAAGACCGGCAAACAGGTCGGCGATATCGGCTTCCGTCATCGTGCAACTCCCCTAGATTCGGCGTGAGCGAACCAACCGGAAGAGGAAAGCACCGATGCCGATGCTGCTCAAGGGTTCATGCAGTTGCGGGGCTGTCAGCTTCGAGGTGCAAAGCCATACGCCCGTGCCCTACCAACTCTGCTATTGCTCAATCTGTCGCAAGCAGGAGGGCGGCGGAGGCTACACGATCAATCTGGCCGCCATTTCGGACACGCTGAAGGTGAAGGGCGAAAAGCATCTCGGCCTCTACCGCGCGACCATCTGCGACGAGGAGCGGCCGACGCCAGAAGTTTCGAGCGGCGAGCGCCGCTTCTGCCGTGAATGCGGCTCGGCGCTGTGGCTCTACGATCCGAACTGGCCGGAACTGGTGCATCCTTTCGCCTCGGTGATCGACAGCGAATTGCCGAAGCCGCCGCAGCGCGTGCATCTGATGCTGAAATACAAGGCGTCGTGGGTGGAGCCGGACGTCCGGCCCGGCGATCTCACATTCGAGTTGTACCCGCTCGAATCCATCGCCGGGTGGCACAAACGGCAGGGGCTTTGGGTGGAGTGACCGTCAGGCAGCGCCGGCGCGCGCGTCGGCTAGCGCCTTGAGGTCGGCAGGCTTCAGCTCGACCGACTCGCCGCAGCCGCAGGCCGAACTCTGGTTCGGGTTGCGGAAGGTGAAGCCGGTGCGCAGCGTCGTCACCTCGAAGTCCATCTCCGTGCCGAGCAGGAACAAAGCCGCCTCCGGCGCGACATAGACATGGGCGCCGTCACGCTCGATATGGTCGTCCTTGGAGTTCGGCTCGGTCACCAGATCGACCGTATATTCCATGCCCGCGCAGCCGCCCTTCTTGACGCCCAGGCGGATGCCCTTGGCGTTCTCGCGGGCTTCAACGATCTCGTTGACCCGGGCGGCGGCCCGTTCGGTCATGGTGATGACGGCAAAGCGTCCCATTCTTCTGTCTCCATGCCAGGCAGGTTAAAGGCCTGCCGGATATTGATGTGGTCAGGATGGTGAAGATTCGCGCTTCATGCAAGCGGCGATCAATACCACCCGACGGCCACCTGAGCCTCTTCCGACATACGGTCAGGCGTCCATGGCGGATCGAAGGTCATGTTGACCTCGACGCCCGAAACACCTTCGACGGCACCCACGGCATTCTGCACCCAGCCCGGCATTTCGCCCGCCACGGGGCAGCCTGGGGCGGTGAGGGTCATGTCGATCTTCACCGAACGGTCGTCCTCGATGTCGATCTTGTAGACGAGGCCCAGTTCGTAGATGTCGGCCGGGATTTCCGGGTCGTAGACCGTCTTCAGCGCCGAGATGATATCGTCGGTCAGACGTGCCAGTTCCTCGGCGGGAATGGCCGAAGCCGACCCGGCGCCCTCTTCCCCGGCAGGTTTCTCGACTGCAGCGCTCATATCGTCCATCGTCGTCATCCGAAGAATTTGCGCGCCTTTTCAAGCGCTTCGGCCAGAACATCAATCTCGGCCCGGGTATTGTACATGCCGAAAGATGCCCTGCATGTGGAGGTTACGCCGAACCGTTTCAACAGCGGCTGCGCGCAATGGGTGCCGGCGCGCACCGCAACGCCCTGCCGGTCGATGACCATCGACACGTCATGCGCATGGATGCCCTGAAGCTCGAACGACACGATGGCGCCCTTGCCCGGAGCATCGCCGAAGATGCGCAGCGAGTTGATGGCGCGCAGGCGTTCATGCGCGTAGTTCTTCAGGTCGGCCTCATGCCCGGCAATCGCCTCGCGGCCGATCTTTTCCATGTAGTCGAGCGACGCGCCGAGGCCGATCGCCTGCACGATGGGCGGCGTTCCCGCCTCGAAGCGGTGCGGCGGCTCATTGTAGGTGATGTTGTCCTCGGTCACTTCGAGGATCATCTCGCCGCCGCCCTGGAAGGGGCGCATGCGCTCCAGAAACTCGCGCTTGCCGTAGAGCACCCCGATGCCGCTCGGTCCATAGACCTTGTGGCCGGTGAAGACGTAGAAGTCGGCGTCGAGATCGCGCACGTCGATCGGCATGTGAACCGCCGCCTGGCTGCCGTCGACGAGAACAGGAATGCCCCGCTCATGGGCGATGCGCACGATCTCCTTGATCGGCGTGACCGTGCCCAGAACGTTGGACATGTGGGTGATCGCAACCAGCTTGGTGCGGTCGGTGAGACGCTTCTCGAATTCCTCGATGTGGAACGCGCCCTGGTCATCCACCGGCACCCAGACCAGCTTGGCGCCCTGCCGTTCGCGGATGAAATGCCAGGGCACGATGTTGGAGTGGTGCTCCATGATCGAGAGTACGATCTCGTCGCCCTCGCCGATATTCGGCATGCCGAAGCCGTAGGCGACCGTGTTGATCGCCTCCGTGGTCGACTTGGTGAAGATGATCTCCTCGGCGCTCCCGGCATTCAGGAAGCGCCGAACCGTCTCGCGCGCCTTTTCATACGCGTCCGTCGCGGCATTGGAGAGGAAATGCAGGCCGCGATGCACATTGGCGTATTCGTTGGTGTAGGCATGGTTGACCGCATCCAGCATGGCCTGCGGCTTCTGCGCCGAGGCGCCGCTGTCCAGATAGACGAGCGGCTTGCCATAGACCTCGCGCGACAGGATGGGGAAGTCGCGCCGAACGGCCTCGACATCAAACCCCCCAACGATATTCGCCGGTGCATTCATGGTTCACCCGTGCGTCTGGAACCAGTTATGGAGAAGCGCTTCCAGCGCGTCCACCACCGGCTCGTCTTCCAGTTCCTCGATCACCTCGGCAACGAATGCCTTGACCAGAAGGCCGCGCGCCGTCTTCTCGTCGATGCCGCGCGCCATCAGGTAGAACAGATGGTTGCGGTCGATCTCGGTGACGGTGGCGCCGTGGCCGCACTGCACGTCGTCGGCGAAGATTTCGAGTTCCGGCTTGGTCGAGAACTCGCCCTCGTCCGAAAGCAGCAGCGTGTTGCATGCCATGCGCGCATCGGTCTTCTGCGCGATCTGGTGCACGTTGATGCGGCCCTGGAACACGCCGTTCGCCTTGTCGGTGACGACGTTGCGCACGATCTCGCGCGAGCCGGTGTGCGGCACGGCGTGGTCGAGCACCATGGTCACGTCCGTGTGCGTGTCGCCGGCCAGAAGGTTGACGCCGCGCAACTGGAAGTCCGAACCCTGGCCCTTGGTGACGACGCGGATTTCCTGCCGCACCAGCTTGCCGCCGGTATTCATGACGAACAGCGTAAGCTTGGCGTCCTTGCCGATCCAGGCATTGAACTGGCCGAGATGGGTCGCCGTATCCGGCTGCTCCTGCACGATCACCCAGGTGATGTTGGAGCCCTCGCCGACCACCAGATTGTCGACCGACGAGACGAGCGCGGAGCCAGTGCCTGTCTGGCGCTCGACGATGGTAGCGGTCACGCCCGCGCCCACCTTCACGGCGAACCGCGCATGGACTTGGCCGCCGGCCTGCACGTTCTGCAGCTCGATCGGCTTCTCCAGCACGGTGCCGTCAGCGATGTTCAGCAGCCAGCCGTCGGCTACAAAAGCGCTGTTCAGCGCGCCGATGGCGTCGTCTGCGTCCTGGGGGCCCAGCGCCGGGGCATAGGTGCCGTCACCGAGCTTTTCGGAGACAGCCGACACCGTGACGCCCTCGATTGCGGCCGCCTTGCTGGCAGTGCCGTTGAGCAACGCCAGTACCGGAGATCCTTCGATGAGCGGAGCGACCGGCGTGGCCGCCGCCGTAGCGTCGAAAGGCGGAACAGCGGTCAGCAGACGGCGCAGGTCCGTGTAATGCCAGGCTTCGACACGGCGCGTCGGCAGGCCGGCCTTGATGGCCTCGATTGCCGCATCACGCTTTAGCGTCACCTCGCCGTTGCCCGGCAGGAGAGACAGCCGCTCGCCGAAGGCGTCGATCAACGCCGCCTCGGCCGGTGTCCGCGGAGGTTGTATCTGGACGTTCATGGCTCCCCTCACGCGGCCTCTTCGATGATCCCGGCATAGCCGTTTTCTTCCAGCTCATAGGCGAGCGACTTGTCGCCCGACTTGATGACCTGGCCCTTGTAGAGCACATGCACCGAATCCGGCACGATGTAGTCGAGCAGGCGCTGGTAGTGGGTGATGACCACGATTGAGCGGTCGGGCGAACGCAGCTGGTTCACGCCGTCGGCCACGATCTTCAGCGCATCGATGTCGAGGCCGGAATCGGTCTCGTCGAGCACGCAGAGCTTTGGCTCCAGAAGCTTCATCTGCAGGATTTCGGCGCGCTTCTTCTCGCCGCCGGAGAAGCCGACATTGAGCGGGCGCTTCAGCATGCCGAGGTCCATGCTGAGTTCGCCGGCAGCGTGCTTCACGCGCTTCATGAGATCGGGGATCGACAGCGGATCCTCGCCACGCGCCTTGCGCTGGGCGTTCATCGCCACCTTCAGGAACTCCATCGTGGCCACGCCCGGTATCTCCATCGGATACTGGAAGGCCAGGAAGATGCCCGACGCAGCGCGCTCGGCCGGATCCATCTCGAGGATCGACTGGCCGTTATAAAGAATCTCACCCTCGGTAACTTCATAGTCCTCGCGGCCCGCGAGCACATAGGAAAGGGTCGACTTGCCCGAACCGTTCGGGCCCATGATGGCGGCAACCTCGCCGTCCTGAACGGTGAGATTCAGCCCACGGATAATCTCGACGCCGGTTTCGGCAACGCGGGCATGCAGGTTCTTGATTTCAAGCATCTTTTTCTTCTTCCTGAATTCGCAATTCCGGTCAGCCGACCGATCCCTCGAGGCTGATGCCGATGAGCTTCTGCGCCTCGACGGCGAACTCCATCGGCAACTCCTGGATGACTTCCTTAACGAAGCCGTTCACGATCAGCGCGATCGCCTCTTCCTCGGGAATGCCGCGCTGCATGACATAAAACTTCTGGTCGTCCGAAATCTTGGAGGTGGTCGCCTCGTGCTCGAACTTGGCAGAGGAGTTCTTGGCCTCCATGTAGGGCACGGTGTGCGCGCCGCACTGGTCGCCGATCAGCAGCGAGTCGCAGTTGGTGAAATTGCGCGCGTTCGTTGCCTTGCGGTGTGCCGAAACCTGCCCGCGATAGGTGTTCTGCGAGAAGCCGGCGGCGATGCCCTTGGAGATGATCCGGCTTTTGGTGTTCTTGCCGAGATGGATCATCTTGGTACCGCTATCGACCTGCTGGTAGCCGTTCGACACTGCGATCGAATAGAAATTGCCCTGGCTGTTGTCGCCGCGCAGGATGCAGCTCGGATACTTCCAGGTGATCGCCGAACCGGTTTCGACCTGCGTCCAGGAAATCTTCGAGTTCTTGCCGCGGCAGTCGCCACGCTTGGTGACGAAGTTGTAGATGCCGCCCTTGCCCTGGGCGTCGCCCGGGTACCAGTTCTGCACCGTCGAATACTTGATCTCGGCATCGTCCAGCGCGATCAGCTCGACCACGGCGGCGTGAAGCTGGTTCTCGTCGCGCTGCGGGGCCGTGCAGCCTTCCAGATAGGAGACATAAGCCCCCTCTTCGGCGATGATCAGCGTGCGCTCGAACTGGCCGGTGTTCTTCTCGTTGATGCGGAAATAGGTCGAAAGCTCCATCGGGCAGCGAACGCCCTTGGGCACGAACACGAAGGAGCCGTCGGTGAACACCGCCGAATTCAGCGTGGCGTAGAAGTTGTCGGTCGTGGGAACCACGGTGCCGAGATACTTCTTCACCAGTTCTGGATGCTCGCGGATGGCCTCGGAGATCGAGCAGAAGATCACGCCGGCCTTGGCCAGCTCTTCCTTGAAAGTGGTGACGACCGAGACCGAGTCGAACACGGCGTCGACCGCGACGCGGCCGGACTTGTAGACGTTGTCGCCCGCTTCCTCGAACTCGCCCGGCTGCTCCTTCTGGACGCCGGCAAGGATTTCCTGCTCGCGCAGCGGAATGCCGAGCTTCTCATAGACCTTCAGCAGTTCCGGATCGACCTCGTCCAGCGACTTCGGACCCGACTGGTTCTTCGGCGCCGCGTAGTAGTGGATGTCCTGGAAGTCGATCTTCGGATATTCGACGCGCGCCCAGGTGGGCTCCTCGAGCGTCAGCCAGCGGCGGAAAGCGCCCAGACGCCATTCGAGCATCCAATCCGGCTCGTTCTTCTTGGCGGAAATGAAACGGATAATGTCTTCGTTCAGGCCCTTTGGGGCCTTGTCGGTTTCGATCTCGGTCTCGAATCCATATTTATACTGGTCGACATCGATCTTGCGGACCCGATCGATCGTATCCTGCACAGCAGGCATAAGCGTTCTCCATCCACGCCGGGGTCAAGGCCCGACAGTTTTCAAACTATGGCACCGCAGTGCGGCGTAAGTTCCATATAGTGTATCTTGGCCGGGAATTCACCCGCCGAAGCGCCGCAGGCGCTCCCAAGACACACCGACTCCTTGGTCCAGGGACCGGTTTGCAAGTCGCTTACGCGGCTTGCGGCTTTCCGGCACGCCGGGCCAGAAGGCCCGACAGCGCCGCTGTAAACTGCGCGATCTCGGCTCGCGTGGTGGCCGGGCCGATGGAAACCCGCAAGGCTCCCTCCGGCCTGTCATGGCCCATCGCCTTCAGCACATGGCTGGGACCGACCTTGCCCGACGAGCAGGCCGAGCCTGCCGAAAGGGCAACGCTCGCGAGATCGAAACCAATCTGCGCCGTCTCCGACTTGATGCCGGGAATAGCGAAGAAAATCGTATTGGCAAGGCGCTCGACCCTTCGCCCAAAGATTTCCGCATCCGGCGCCAGCGACAGGATCGAAGCCTCGATCTCGTCACGCAGCGCGCGGACCTCATCCATGTGCGGGAGCGCCGCCAGTGCCTGCCTTGCAGCAGCGCCGAATCCGGCGATCGCAGGAAGGTTTTCCGTGCCGGCCCTAAAACCCTTTTCCTGGCCGCCACCGACGATCAGTGGCTTGGGCATCATCAGGTCCGAGCAGGCCACGAATGCGCCGGCGCCTTGCGGGCCGCCGATCTTGTGCGACGACAGGATCAGATAATCGACATAACCAGCTGAAACATCGAGCGGAATCCGCCCTGCGGCCTGTACGGCATCGGCCACGAAGACGCCGCCGGCCGCCTTCACGATCCTGCCGATCTCTTCGAGCGGTTGGATCACGCCGGTCTCGTTGTTGGCGGCATGGATTGCCACCAAGGGCAGGCCTTCGGCCTTGTCATGCGCAGCCAAAGCTGCGGCCAGCGCGTCGAGGTCGACAATGCCATCGGCGTCCACACCGATCCGCACCGTGTTCTCCGCACCAAAACGGCCGCCGTTCAGCACACAGGGGTGGTCGGCAGCACTGACATAGACCTTGCCCATGCGCAGCGGCGAGCGTCCCATCTGCCAGTCGGGCGTGAGCAACGTCGTCGCAGCTTCGGTCGCGCCCGAGGTGAACACGACGTGCTCCGCCTTGCCGCCCACCAGCGCGGCAACGTCCCGACGCGCGGCTTCAATAATGCGGCGCGCGGCGCGCCCCTCGCTGTGAACGGAGGAAGCATTGGCCGAAGAATCCAGCGCAGCAAGCATCGCCTCACGCACTGACGGCAGCAGCGGAGCGCTTGCATTGTAATCGAGATAGGCGCGGGAGGCGGCCATTTGGGCTCGATTTGTCCTCTTAGCTCATATTCGGGCGGTCTAAACGTTATTTCCTTGAAATTACAAGGCCAGACGTCCTATCTACCCGCTTTGCCAAACTCGTGGCGAGCCATCGAGTTTTGAACAGTTCTAAACTAGCTTGTAGGAAGACGCCTACCGCGCGTCAAGGCCAGCGAAAAGAATTGTTTCGGGTGGCAGTCAAGTTTTGCGCGAGTCAAGTGGAGTCATATATGCCTGAGGTCATTTTCGCCGGACCGGCGGGTCGTCTGGAAGGCCGCTACCAGCCGTCGAAAGAGAAGAACGCGCCGATCGCCATCATCCTGCATCCGCACCCGCAGTTCGGAGGCACGATGAACAACAAGATCGTCTACGACCTCTTCTATATGTTCCAGAAGCGGAATTTTACCACCCTGCGCTTCAATTTCCGCGGCATCGGCCGCAGCCAGGGCGAATTCGACCATGGCACGGGCGAGCTCTCCGACGCCGCCGCTGCGCTCGACTGGATCCAGGCTCTGCATCCCGATTCCAAGTCCTGCTGGGTGGCGGGTTACTCCTTCGGCGCATGGATCGGCATGCAGCTCCTGATGCGCCGCCCGGAGATCGAAGGCTTTATCTCGGTCGCGCCGCAGCCAAACACCTACGACTTCTCGTTCCTGGCGCCCTGCCCGTCCTCCGGCCTTATCATCCACGGCGACGCCGACAAGGTGGCTCCGCCCAAGGATGTGCAGGGCCTGGTCGACAAGCTGCACACGCAGAAGGGCATTACCATCACCCAGAAGACCCTGGCCGGCGCCAACCACTTCTTCGCCAATCACAGCGAGATGCTGATCGAAGAATGCGCCGAATATCTCGACCGCCGTCTGGCGGGCGAACTGGCCGACCCGCGCCCGAAGCGTCTCCGGTAACCCGATAGAGGAACAGCAGCCATGTACCAGCCCCCTCATTTCATCGAGACGCGGCTGGACGTGCTGCACGCCCTCATACGCGCGCATCCGCTCGGCCTGCTCATCTCGAACGGCGCGGAAGCTGGCATCACAGCCAATGCCGTGCCGTTTTTGCTGGATGCGGAATTCGGGCCTCACGGCAAGCTGCGGGCGCATATGGCCAAGGCCAACGGCCAGTGGCGCCAGATCGCCGAAAATCCGGATGCGCAGGTTCTGGTCGTCTTCCAGGGCGTCGACACCTATGTGACGCCCTCCTGGTACGAGACCAAGCGCGAGACCGGAAAAGTCGTGCCTACCTGGAATTACGCAATGGTACAGGTGCGCGGCCGGGCTCGGGTGATTGACGACACCTCCTGGATCGCCAGACAAGTGTCGGAACTGACCGCTACCCACGAGGCTGGACGCCCGGCGCCATGGGCGGTGACAGACGCGCCCGAGAGCTATGTCCAGTCGCAGCTCAAGGGCATCATCGGCTTCGAAATCGAGATCACCGAAATATCGGGCAAGTGGAAGGTCAGCCAGAATCGCCCAGTCGCCGACCGCGTCGGCGTGGCTGGCGGGCTCGATGCCGAAGACTCTGCCTCGGCCGACGAGATGGCAAAGCTGGTCCGGTCCTATGGCGGGCTCGAAAACGAATAGCCTGTCACGAAATTCCCTACCGATCGCTCAACTCATCGGCCTATAAGCACGGCACTCAACTGAATTGCCGTCATTTGGCTCCCTGTCCTTGTGATTCTTGGCTGCCGGATGCTAAACGGCAGCTGTCTTGCCGCGCCTTCTCGACATGCGTGGCTTCTGTCTCGGGAAAAGAAAGATATGTCCGCCTTCAAATCCGACTTCCTGCGCATCCTTTCCGAGCGCGGTTTCGTCCATCAGACCTCTGATGACGCCGGCCTCGACAAGCTTTTCGCGACGGAAACGGTTTCGGCGTATATCGGCTTCGACCCGACGGCGCCGAGCCTGCATGCAGGCGGCCTGATCCAGATCATGATGCTGTATTGGATGCAGCAGACCGGGCATCGGCCGGTCGCTTTGATGGGCGGCGGCACCGGCATGGTGGGCGATCCGTCCTTCAAGGACGAGGCCCGCAAGTTGATGACGGTGGATACTATCCAGCAGAACATCGACAGCATCAAGAAGGTGTTCTCCAACTACCTGAACTTTGGCGACGGCCCGCGCGACGCGCTGATGGTCAACAATGCCGACTGGCTGCGCCCGCTGAACTATCTCGAATTCCTGCGCGATGTCGGCCAGCACTTCTCGGTCAACCGCATGCTGAGCTTCGATTCGGTGAAGCTGCGCCTCGACCGCGAGCACTCGCTGTCGTTCCTCGAATTCAACTACATGATCCTGCAGGCCTACGACTTCGTGGAGCTCAGCAAGCGCTACGGCGTGCGCCTGCAGATGGGCGGCTCCGACCAGTGGGGCAACATCGTCAACGGCATCGACCTCGGCCACCGCATGGGCACGCAGCAGCTCTATGCGCTGACCTCGCCGCTGCTGACGACCTCGTCGGGCGCGAAGATGGGCAAGTCGCTGAATGGCGCAGTCTGGCTGAATGCCGACATGCTCTCGGCCTATGACTTCTGGCAGTACTGGCGCAACACCGAAGACGCCGATGTCGAGCGCTTCCTAAAACTCTACACCACCCTGCCGATGGATGAGATCGCACGGCTGGGCAAGCTCGGCGGCTCGGAAATCAACGACGCCAAGAAGGTGCTCGCCACCGAAGTGACGGCGTTGCTGCATGGCCGAGAGGCCGCTGAGCAGGCGGCCGAAACCGCGCGCAAGACGTTCGAGGAAGGCGCTTTCGCCGACACGCTGCCGACCGTCGAAATCGGCAAGGACGAGCTCCAGGCGGGCATCGGCCTGCTGTCGCTCCTCGTCCGCGCCGGCCTTGCCACGTCCAACGGCGAAGCCCGCCGCCACGTGCAGGGCGGCGCCGTCCGCGTCAACGACGAGCCGGTGTCTGACGAGCGCCGCGCCGTCAACGCCGCCGATTTGACCGCCGATGACGTGGTCAAGCTCTCGCTCGGCAAGAAGAAGCACATTCTGGTCCGGCCGGCCTGACGTCCAGCCGGATAGCCAGATACATTAGAAAAAGCCCGTCGGCGCATCGCGTCGGCGGGCTTTTCGAGTCCAGAGGGTTTTGCCGCCGCCGGATCGAGCGATCGGCGGATTACTGGAACTCGAAGATCGAGCGGAAAATGCCCGGCGCAATCACCGACAGCGGGTTGATCTGCAGATTCGGCGTCTTGGCGTTGCCGTTGAGCTTGTAGGTCACGCCGATCAGCCCGCGATCGCGGCCATTGCCGAGAATGGCGCCGACAATCGGGATCTCGCCAAAGATCCGGTTCAGGCCATAGGCCGGCATGAAAGTGCCGGTCATCGACATGTTGCCGTACTCGTCATAGAGCGTGCCCTGGAAGGTTGTGCCGATCAGAGGTCCGCGCAGCACGCCGTTGCCGATCTTCAGATAGCCGGGGCCCTTCTCGATCTGCGCCGAGCCACGCTCGAACTGGACGCGTGACGTGTCGATCTCGCTTTTGACGGCTTCGTTCAAGCTGCGCTTGTCACCGGGCGGCGTGGTCGAAACGATGGAGGCCAGCTTGGGCTCGTTGACGACCCAGAAATCGCTGGCATCGACCTTGCCGCGCATCGGCCCGCCGCCATTGCCCGACAGGGCCAGCTTGATGGAACCGCCCTGCATATGGTCGTAGATGTTGAGGAAGCGGAGCAGCGCACCGGCGTCGGACGACTGCATCTGCAGGCTATGCTGACCGCCATCTGATGAATTGGTCACCGATACGGCACCGCCCGCCCCCGTGGTTGCGGTCACGCGTAGCCCATCGATCTGGGAGTTTGCGCCGCTGTAGCTGAGCAGAACGTTGGAAAGCTGCTCGCCGCCGAATCCCGCAAGCGATTTGACGTCCAGATTGACGGAAATGGGGGTGCTGCTGCTGGTGGGCTTGTCGCCCTCGCCGACACCGGAGGTGAACTGCTTGATCAGCGGACGCGCATCGAGCGAGTTGCCGATGATGTCCACTTGATACCCCTTCCCCATCCGCTTGATCGAGAGCACGACGTCGTCGTCACGATTGAGCTGGACGGTGTCGAAGCGCGCCGAGGAGAGATTGCCATTGGCCAATGTCACCGCGCCATCGATGGCGAAGGATTTGCCCTCTAGCTTGAAATCCGAAAGCGTCGAGACATCCTTCGACTTCTCCAGCAAGAAGCTGAGACTTGCCGGAATGCCCGCCCCCTTCGTCCAGCCTGCCCATGGCACGTCGAGCTGGACGTTGGTCAGATCGGCGCTCACCTTCTGCTTGCCGTCGGCGCCGGCGTCGAGGTTGACCTTCACCGTGCCCGAGATCAGCGACGACAGCCCCGGCGCGAGTGTCGCGCGCGCCTTCTCGTCGAGCGAAAGCTGGATCTTGCGCTGGCGCGCCGGGCCGTCCTTGCCCAGCGGCTCGACCATCGCAATTTCGGCCGGCACGCCGTTGAGCTTGGCGGCGGCATCGATGACCGCCTTGTTCGGCTCGATCGTGATGCTGCCATTGGCATCGGTAATCTTCTGGTTGTCGAATGGCTTTGCCAGAGACAATCCCTCGTAGTCGAGCACGACACGCCAGTCGAGACGATCCGTGTCTATGCCCTTTTGCAGGGGGATGTCGGCCTTGACGTTGCCGGTGACCTTGCCGGCGAACTCTTCGGGCTTCATGCCCACGAAGCGCATCGCATTGATCGGCTCGTAGGTTGCCAGTTCGGTAATGGCCGCGGCGTCGCCCGCAACATTCATGTCCAGCATGCCGATCAGCGGCGGCCGGTTGGCGTGCTCGATCCGCAGCGTTCCGTTGCTGGCTTCGACGCTGCGGCCACTGGTCAGATAGACGGTTCCCGAGGACAGCGAGATGTCGACGTCGTTGCCGTGGAACTGGACCTTGCCTATGGCATCGCGGACGGGCGGAATGACGCCGGTCGTGTCGAAGCGCGCACCTTCCACCTGGAAGCGCCCCGACACTTCGTCAGCGGTCAGCGGGATGCCATTGCCAAGCCGGTCGGGCGGGACCTTGAAGTCGATCCTGCCGTCGACAACCCGCCCGCCGAAAAGATGGTCCATGACCCAGTGTCGTGCGCCTTTGGCGGCAAACCAGGGCCAGAGCTGTTTGACATGCGCGACCGGCATGTCGTGCACGTTGAGCGCCAGGGATATGCCCGGCGTGCCGCCGCTCAGATCAAGCGACGCCTCTCCGATTGCCTCGCCCTCACCACTGTTGATGCCAATTACATTGGCGGCCAGCAGCTTGCTATCGCCGTCGAAGGTTCCGACGATCCGCGCAAGGAAGTCTAGCGCCGGCTCGGGCGAATCGACCGGCGCAGCCGTCGTGCTGGTGCTGACGAGTTCGTAGCGATAGACGGGCTTGTCGCCGGGCTCGCCGTTCGCCGGGCGCGGGCCGACCGCTCCGTTGAATTCGAGGTTGCTCCGCCCGCTCGTCACGCGAAGCCGGTCGATCTCCAGCTTGTCGGAGCCGGCGAGCAAGGTGGCATTGAGATCGACCCCACCCGTGAACGTGCCGTCCTTGCCCAGGTTGACCGTGGAATTGCCAAGGGTCAGCGCCGCCTTCAGCGTGTCGGCATCCGTGCCTATCCCTTCCTGTCCGGAAATCTCCAGATCCAGGTCACCAAGCGAATTTGCGTCTTCCGGTGGCGCGCTCGCCGGCCACGAAGGCGCTCCGCTCGCACTATTGGCCGTGATCTGCAGCGCGCTGATGCGTTTGGAGACCTCGTCCCGCGACGAAGTCCCCGCAAGTTGCAGTTTCCGGCCGTCGATATCGAGATCGGCAGAGAAGATCAGTTCGCCGCCTCCGACCACCTTGAACTGCGCGTAGTCGATACGCACGATGCGGACATGTCCGTCCTCGGGAAGGACGAATTCCACCTTTTCCAGTTCGATCTGCCGGGTGGAGCCAATCTGCAATGCATCGAAGGCGCGGTGGACCTCGGCGAAGATTGCCTTGGTCACCTTGTCCGCATCGATCAGGCCCCGATCGTTCCGGAGGATTGCCGTCCAGTCGCCCTGCGCAGCCATAGGCATTGCGCCGGCATTGATCCGAGCATTCGAAATCTTCACGCTGCCAAGCCGGACATTGCCGCTCAGGAGGGGCACGAAGCGAAGGCCGAAGCGGACCATGCCCGCTTCCACAATGGGTATTCCCTGCTTCGTCTTGATGCTGACATCGTCCACGCCGAGCGCGATGAGCCGCGAGCCGTCGATCGACAGGCTGGCCGGCCCCAGGGAGGCGGCGACATCGACGCCGGCAAATGCGGAAATCGCCCGTTCGGCTTCCCCGCGTAATGGGCCCGTGCCGATGCCGGATAGGCCGACCAGATAGAGCAGGACGGCAACCAGCCCCACCACTGCCGCCGTGGAGATCAACGCCCACAGCGCCATCTTTCCGGCGCGCCGCCCCAAGCGCTTATGCCGGCTGGTGAAATGGTGCTTTATTGCCGATGGATAGGCGCCGAGATCCGCGATCTCGTCACGTCGAAAACGTATCTTCTGGTGTTTGGGTAGCTCGTGCTGCACACGGACTCCGGTTGCATCATTCAGCCGTGGACGAATCCGCGAACAACATTATATCTCTGGCGCTTCGCGCGTAACCTTAAACAAGGGCATTCATATGACCGAACTAGAGACCGGACAGAAGGCTCCAGATTTCGATCTTCCGCGCGACGGGGGCGGCGCGTTGTCACTTTCCGCCCTTAGCGGACGGAAGGTCGCGCTTTACTTCTACCCCAAGGACGACACGAGCGGGTGCACGGCCGAAGCGATTGATTTCTCGGCACTAAAGGCGGAGTTCGAGAGGGCCGGTACAGTCGTGGTCGGCATTTCCCCCGACAGTATAAAGAGCCATGACAAATTCAAGGCGAAACATGAGCTGGCAGTGGATCTGGTTGCGGATGAAGAGCGAAAGACCCTCGAAGACTATGGCGTCTGGGTCGAAAAGAGCATGTATGGCCGCAAATATATGGGCGTCGAGCGCAGCACCTTCCTGATCGGACCCGACGGACGGATCGCGCGGATCTGGCGCAAGGTGAAGGTTCCCGGACACGCCCAGCAAGTTCTGGAAGCCGCCCGCGCGCTATAGGGCCCAGGGTCCAGCCACCTCCCCTTCACGACCCGCCCGCCGCTGTGATCGGCGGGCGTTTTGTTTGTATTGCCGTTCTTTCTCACGAATGTTCCAGCCGGCCGTCGGCAAGGCAAAGCTTTATTAACCCTAACAATGTGTAATCGGGACAGTCGTTGCTTCGCAGCTGTGAAAGTTCGAACCCGTGAAACACCCTGGTCAGACGACTGGTTTCGGCAGGCGCAAGGAACCGCACACCGTCATCATCGCGCGCGGCGATGAAATCAGGCACTTCACCGTGCGGCCCTGGATAATGGCTTTCCTGGGCTCGACGCTGGCGACCATCGTCATCGGCTATCTGCTCGCGACCTCCTATCTGGTCCTGCGCGACGATCTCATCGGCGCGATGGCTGCGCGCCAGGCGCGCCTGCAGCAGGCCTATGAGGACCGCATTTCCGCCCTGCGTGCGCAGGTCGACCGCATCACGAGCCGACAGCTGCTCGACCAGCAACTCGTCGAAACCAAGGTCAGTGAACTGCTTGAACAGCAGGCGCAGCTCAGCAGCCGTCACGGCCGCCTTGCCCCGCTGCTCGACCGTGCCGCCGCGGCCGAAACACCTCAAGCAAGCGCGGCGACGCCACCTGACATCAAGCCCGAAATCCGCGCAAGCCTGTCGGACGACGGCACGTCGGCGCCAAGTCTGGCATCAGCCTTCGCCGCCACGGCGCCAACGAAATCAAGCGCCTTCTGGTCTTTGCTCAAAAGCCCGCAGGAGAGCGAAACGGCGGCCGACCACGCCGACAAGCTCTTCGCCTCGATAAAACAGTCGCTGAAGACGATCGAAAGCGATCAAATCGCTCGAATAGATTCGTTGACCGAAAACGCCTACCAGACGGCCGACACCATCTCCGAAGCGCTGGAGGCCTCCGGCGTGAAGGTCGATTCTGACTATGGCAAGAGCGATGTCGGCGGCCCGCTGATTGCCCTCGACAATCCGCACATGTTCGACGCCAAGGTCCAGGAACTCGACGAAAGCCTGGATCGGCTGGACAAGATGAAGGAAACGGCGCGTCGTCTGCCGATAGCCAACCCTGCCCCCGGGCGTCCGGTTTCCAGCACTTTCGGCGTGCGCACGGACCCTATTCTGGGCATGCCGGCCCTGCATTCGGGAATGGACTTTCGCGCTCCTTCGGGTTCCACTGCGCGGGCAACCGCGCCGGGAACGGTCGTGAAGGCCGGATGGAACGGCGGCTATGGGCGCATGGTCGAGATCGACCATGGTTTCGGCTTTTCCACACGCTATGCCCATCTGAGCAGGATCGACGTCAAGGAAGGCCAAAAGGTCTCCCTCGGTGATGTCGTCGGCGAAGTGGGCACCACCGGGCGCTCTACCGGTCCTCATCTTCACTATGAGGTTCGCCAGAATGGCGAAGCCGTGAACCCGCTGCGGTTTCTCAAGCTAGGCAAGGAGATCGGGCGCTATCTGTGAAACTCGATAGCGCCGCGATCCAACCGTCAAATCGCGCTTTTGAGGCTTTCCTCGATATAGATCTGACGCAGCCGCCGCGCCACCGGACCTGGCTTGCCGTCGCCCAACACGGTGCCGTCGATCTCCACCACCGGGCAGACGAAGCCGGTCGCGGAGGTCGAGAAGGCCTCGCGCGCGGAGAGCGCTTCCTCGACTGAAAAGGCGCGCTCCTCCACCTTCATCTGCAGCTCGCGCACGCAGTTCAGCACCGCTGCGCGCGTGATGCCGGGAAGAATGTCGTGCGACAGATCCCGTGTCACGATCGTGCCGTCCGCGGTGACGATATAGGTGTTGTTGGACGTGCCTTCGGTGATCTTGCCGTCCTGCACCAGCCAGGCGTCATCGACGCCCTGCCCCTTGGCAATCATCTTGGCCATGGACGGATAGAGAAGCTGCACCGTCTTGATGTCGCGCCTGCCCCAGCGCAGATCCTCGACGGTGACGACGCGCGCGCCCCGCTCGGCCACCGGGCTTGCGATCACGGGGCGGGCTTGCGTGAACAGAACCAGCGTCGGCGTGGCCGATTCCGGATAGGTGAAATCGCGATCGGCAGCGCCGCGCGTGATCTGCATATAGACGAGGCCCTCAGCCACCGCATTGACCTCCACCAGCTTGCGGTGGATTTGCAGCAACTCTTCCTCGGAGCACGGCATTCGCATTTGAAGCTCGTCCAGCGAGCGGCGCAGTCGGCGCATATGACCGGCGAAATCGACCAGCTTGCCGTTCAGGACCGAGGTGACCTCATAGACACCGTCGGCAAAGAGAAAGCCCCTGTCGAAGACCGATATCTTGGCCTCACGCTCGGGGACGTAATCGCCGTTCACATAAACTGTCCGTTCCATCGAATCGCTCGTTTCTGCCGCGGAAGCCCGAAACTAATTCAACGCGCACCTCGATGGAACGAAGCATTCGCAACAAAGCTGGCGGCTATATGTCGGGAATCATCCGGCTTTGAGAAACACCGCGGCTCGCCGGCGCGGCCGCTTGCGGCCTCCTTAAAACCAGAAGCCCGCCAATCCCTTGGGGGATGGCGGGCTATTGCCTGGGCGGTTGACCGCCACGGTACTCAATACACAACCGTAGAAGCTGGACTATGGCAGCCCTTGGTCAAGGAGTCGTTAATGCGGGCCGACGCCATGGAGCGCCGGCGATCCGCCTATTCACAAATCGGCATCAGTAGCCGGACTTATGGTTCTTATGATGATGGTGGCCGCCACCGGACTTCGGCACCTTGTTGTTGTTGCCGTTGCCATTGCCGTTGTTGTTGCCCGAGTTGTTGTTGCCGTTGCCGTTGCCGTTATTCGACCCGGAATTGCTGTTTCCGTTTCCGTTACCGTTGTTGTTTCCGGAATTGCTGTTTCCGTTGCCGCTACCGTTATTCGACCCGGTATTGCTGTTGCCGTTGCCGTTGCCGTTGTTCGACCCGGTATTGCTGTTGCCGTTGCCGTTGCCGTTGTTGCTCCCGGCGTTGCCGTTGCCGTTACCGTTGCCATTACCGCTGCCGCCGGTGCCACCACCCATGTTGCCCCCCGCGATGGCAAGAGCCGTCGTGGCAAAAAGCACAATGGCGGTCGAGAGAATCTTCTTCATTTCCCGTTCCTTTCGCTGAATGGATCCGTCGAAAAATAACTTTTCGGTTTCCGCGAAACTCAAATTTTGAAGAAAGTATCGCAAAAGTATTTTTACCGGGCGGGGCAGACAATAACAAATCAGGATAAACGCCAAATTTTGATAGGTACAATTCCACAATATTGAAATTATACCTTAAATTGGAAAGCAATATTCCTGACGCGACTTCATGAAATACCAGTAGAAATGATCGGTGATTTACATCCGCGATGTCAGGTATTTAATCGCGAAGAAGCGACATAGGCCTGACAGGCATTTCCCCTCATGCAGCTTTCACGCTGTGACTGAAAATCTGGACCGCCGAAAATTTCCGATGCAACAAGCGCTTGGCTGGAGCGTTGCACGCCTGTCGATGCTTACCGGAATGCGTTCATGAGAATTGCCCACATCGCTCCGCTTTATGAATCCGTGCCCCCGAAGTTCTACGGCGGAACCGAACGCATCATCTGCTATCTCGTCGATGAGCTGGTGCGGATGGGGCACGAGGTCACCTTGTTCTCCAGTGCCGACTCCAAGACAAGCGCGCGCCTGGCCGCGGTTCGCGATCAAGCTCTGCGGCTTGATCCTCACCCTCTGAAGTCGGCCACCGCTGCTCACTATTCCATGCTGGATGAAGTGCGCCGCCGCGCCGGCGAGTTCGACATCCTGCATTTCCATCTCAGCCACTTCCTGCATTTCCCGTTCTTCGAGCACATGCCGGAACGCACCGTTACGACGCCCCACGGGCGCCTCGATTACAGGGACCTGCAGCCCGCCTATCGCCGGTGGCCGTCTTTCCCGATGGTCTCGATCTCGCACAGCCAGCGGCGGCCGCTCGAGGAGGCCAACTGGGTGGGCACGATTCATCACGGCATGCCGCTCGATATCTACCGTCCGCTGGAGGAGATGAGCGTCGACGCCGGCTATCTCGCTTTCTTAGGCCGGCTTTCCCGCGACAAGCGACCCGACAGGGCCATCGAAATCGCCCGTCGCACCGGCATGAGGTTGAAGATGGCCGCCAAGATCGGGGACGATGACCGCACCTATTTCCGCGAGACGGTCGAGCCGCTGATAGACGGGCAGCAGGTGGAATATCTCGGTGAGATCGGCGAGGCCGAGAAGCAAGCGTTCCTGGGTAATGCCGCAGCCCTGATCTTCCCCATCGACTGGCCGGAACCGTTCGGCCTCGTCGCCATCGAGGCCATGGCTTTCGGAACGCCAGTCGTCGCTTGGGACAACGGCGCCTTGCCTGAAGTCGTCGACCAAGGCGTGACCGGCTTCGTCGTCAACTCGGTGGATGACGCGGTCCAGGCCGTAGCGAAGCTCGGGGAACTCGACCGCGACCGGGTCCGCGCCGTTTTCGAACGCCGCTTTTCGGTCTCGCGGATGACAAGTGACTATATGAGGGTATACGCACGATTGCTCGACATGTCCCGCAGCCGCGCAAGTCAGGTTGCCAGCTGAATCGGATATGTCAGGCAGTCCAATTTTGGCCTCATCCTGCGTTAGGCTCGGACGAGGTAAGCCATGACACAACTCGATGAAAGACAGCTGGACCCGGCAATAGCATTGGCGTCACTGGACGAAGAAGCGCCAAGGGAACCGGCGCGCCAGTATGCGCTCAAGCACGGCGATTGCTTCGTCGTCGCGGACTCCTATGGCGACATCCATGGCGGCGGCGACGGCCTGTTTCTTGACGACACCAGGATACTCTCCCTTTACCGCCTCACCATCGGCGACCGGCCGCCATCATTGCTTGGCGCATCGCTGAGCCAGGACAACGTCCTGTTTCGGACGAACCTTACCAACCTGCCGCTGCCCTCCGGTGAAGGCGGGAGAACCCGGCAGGGCATCATCCATATCGAGCGCACGCGGCTGATCTGGAACGACCGGATGTATGAGCGCATCGCGCTGTCCAACTACGGCGAAAGCGAAGTCGAGTTGCCGCTGAAGCTGCATTTCGAGGCCGATTTCCGCGACATGTTCGAAGTGCGCGGTTCGCAACGCAGCCGTCGCGGCCTGGCCTTCGAGGCGCAACCGTTCGGCGACAGCGTGACCATGCGCTATCACGGCCTGGACGATGTGGTTCGCGAGGCGACGATTTCGTTTTCCCAGATTCCGACGCACCTCAGGGCAAACCATGCCGAGTTCGTGCTCCGCCTGCCAAGGCGCGTGCGCGAGACATTGTTCGTCGAGATCGGAAGGGGCCCAACATCCCCAAATCGAATGCGCTTTCGCGCAGCGGCGGCGCGTGCACGCTTCGTGATGCGCTCCAAGAGGCGCCATGGCGCGACGATCCACAGCTCCGGCCGCGTGTTCAACGACTGGATAGCGCGCGCCCGCGCTGACATCGCCCTGCTCACCACCGACCTTGCGACGGGCCCCTACCCCTATGCGGGCATTCCATGGTTCTCCACCGCCTTCGGGCGTGACGGAGTTATCTCGGCCCTGCAGATGCTCTGGGTGGATCCCAGGCTCGCGCGCGGCGTGCTTGCATTCCTCGCGCAACATCAGGCCACGGAAATCTCGCCCTTCAGCGATGCCGAGCCCGGCAAGATCATGCACGAGACCCGCAAGGGCGAGATGGCTATCCTGAAGGAACTCCCCTTCGGCCGATATTACGGCGGGGTCGATACCACACCGCTCTATGTGTATCTCGCCTGCGCCTATGCCGACCGTACAGGCGACATGGAATTCATCGACCAGCTGTGGCCGTCGATCCAGGCCGCAGCCGAATGGATGGATCGTGCGATCGACCGCGACCCGAACGGCTTTATCACCTACCAACGCGCGGCCGACACCGGCCTCACCAACCAGGGCTGGAAAGACAGCTACGACTCGGTCTTTCACGAGGACGGTCGCGTTCCCAACGGGCCGATTGCCCTAGTGGAGGTACAGGGCTACGCCTTTGCCGCCTATAACCGCTTGGCGTCCCTGGCAAGCAGGCGTGGCGATGTGCTGCGCGCAGAAGCCTGGAAAGCGCGCGCGGAAAAGATGCGGCAGGCCGTCGAGAACCGGTTCTGGATGGAGGACCGCAAGTTCTACGCCATGGCGATCGATGGCGACAACGAACCAACCCGCGTGCGGACCTCGAATGTCGGCCATCTACTCTCTACCGGGCTGCCTGCGGCGGATCGAGCCCACCATGTCGCTGAGCAGCTGCTGTCGGCGCCGTTCCACACCGGCTGGGGCATTCGAACGCTGGCCGAGGATGAGATCTTCTTCAACCCGATGTCTTATCACAACGGCTCGATCTGGCCGCATGACACTGCGATCTGTGCGGCGGGCCTGGCGCGCTATGGTTATCGCGAACACGTCGTCCGGCTGTTGAGCAACACCTTCGAGGCGGCGGTGCATTTCGACATGCGGCTGCCGGAGCTGTTCTGCGGCTTCGGGCGTGCGGTCGGCGAGGCGCCGATTGCCTATCCGGTGGCCTGCCTGCCGCAAGCCTGGTCTTCCGGTGCCGTTTTCATGCTCCTGCAGGCATGCCTGGGCGTGCAGATCGACGGTTGGCGCGGCGAAGTGCAGATCGAAAACTCAATGCTGCCGATCGGTATCGACAGCCTCACCGTTCGCCATCTCGGCGTTGGTAAGGCGGTGTACGACCTGACATTCCAGCGCTTCGGCGATCGGGTGATCGCCGATCTACAGACCTACGATCACAGTCCCACGCCCGTCATCATGCGCTCTTAGCGCGGCACCTATTCGTCCTACCTGCAAAAATTGCGGAACCCTAGCGGCTGCGCGGCGTTCGGAACCATCGTCACATAGCGCTTCGTCGAGCCTCCGGGCTTTCCCTGAGGATCGGCCTACCGCTTTGTGACTGCGCCGGCTTCGCCCCCGCTGCGGGCCACACCGTCTTGCCGGCACGCTCTTCCGCCCAGGAGGACGAAGGAGATGAACGCCCAATCCAATCTGCTCAGCCTCGACATCAATGTGCTGGCGGTTCTGGCCGTCAGCCTTCTGCTGTCCGTCTCGGCAGTCGTTCTGGCCGCCTTTCTATGGTGGCGGCTGCGCTCGACCCGTTCGGCGCCCGCCGCTGCCAACGACCCACCCAACCTCGACCAGGCCTCCAAGCTGCTGCATGAGTTCGAAAAGAACGGCAGGGCGGCCGACGACGTTCTCGTCAACTGGTCGCCGGAAACGCTGCGCCAGCTTCTGGCAAGCGAACTGCCGGATGCCCAGGTGATCGTCGTTTCGAACCGCGAGCCCTACATCCACAACCTCGTCGACGGAAAGGTGAAGCTCCTGGTTCCGGCCAGCGGCCTGGTGTCGGCGCTGGAGCCGGTCACCCGCACTTGCTCGGGAACCTGGATCGCCTATGGCGGCGGCTCCGCCGACCGTTTGACCGTCGACGACAACGACCGCGTCCAGGTGCCGCCGGACAGGCCGAGCTACATGCTGCGCCGGGTCTGGCTGAGCGATGAGGAGCTGCAGGGCTATTATTGTGGCTTTGCCAATGACGGCCTTTGGCCGCTCTGCCACATTGCCTTCACGCGGCCGATATTCCGCGCCTCGGATTTCGAAATGTACCAGGCGGTGAACCAGAAGTTCGCCGATGTCGTGGTGGAGGAAGCGCGGAACGAGCGGCCGATCGTGCTCGTGCAGGACTACCACTTTGCCCTGCTGCCGCGGATGATCCGCCAGCGCCTGCCGGATGCGACCATCATCACCTTCTGGCACATACCTTGGCCGAACTCCGAGGTGTTCAGCATCTGCCCGTGGCGCGAAAAGATCCTGGACGGCCTGCTCGGCAGCTCGATCATCGGCTTCCACATCCAGTTCCACTGCAACAATTTCACGGAGAGCGTCGACCGCTTCCTCGAAAGCCGCATCGAGCGGGAAGACCCTTCGATCACCTATCGCGGCAGCACGACGCTGGTTCACCCCTACCCGATCTCGATCGAGTGGCCTCCGGTCGGCTTCCAAAACCAGCCCAAGGCATCCGAATGCCGCCGGCAGATATTCGAAAAATACGGCCTTGCAGAAGACATGTGGCTCTGCGCGGGTGTCGAGCGGCTGGACTACACCAAGGGCATTCTCGATCGCTTCATGGCGCTGGACCAGTTCTTCCAAAAAAATCCGGATTGGGTTGGGCGCCTGGTGTTCCTGCAGATCGCGGCACCCAGCCGAGGCACCTTGGCCGCTTATCAGCAACTGCACCGGCAGTGCCTCGACTATGTCGACGAATTCAACCGGCGCTACGGGAACGACCGGTACAAGCCCATCATCCTGCTTGATGAATATCACAACCAGGAAGATATCTGCCGGGTCTACCGCGCTGCCGACATCTGCGTGGTCAGCAGCCTGCACGATGGCATGAACCTTGTCGCCAAGGAATTCGTGGCAACCCGCGACGACGAGCAAGGCGTCCTGATACTCAGCACCTTTGCCGGTGCTTCGCGCGAGCTTCTCGATGCACTGATCGTCAACCCCTACGATCCAAGCGCTGTGGGCGAGGCCCTGTTGCGCGGCCTCAACATGCCTGCAGAGGAGCAACGGGATCGCATGCGCCGCATGCGCGAGGTGGTGCGCAGCAACAATGTCTACCGCTGGGCCGGCAGCATGCTCCTGGATGCCGCACGTCTGCGCAAGCGCAACGAAGCCTATGAAGCTACCGAACCTGCCGCGAGGGCCGAAACGTCGACCAATGTCGTGCCGCTGATGGGGAAGAAAAAGGGAGCGCTGCGGTGACCGGATCAGGCTTCCAGTCGCCACGCCTGCAGCCCGGACCGCATGCACTTTTCCTCGATATAGACGGCACGCTTCTGGAACACGCGGACCATCCCGATTCCGTGTCGGTCGACGGGGAATTGCTGGATCTGCTGGCCGCCCTCGAAGCCCGCCTCGATGGGGCGTTGGCCTTCGTCAGCGGCCGCTCGATCGCCGCGATCGACAGGCTTTTTGCACCGCTCCGGCTGTGCGCTGCCGGTCTTTACGGCCTGGAGCATCGTCTTAGCCAGAACGGACCCGTAGTCGAAGCTACCGAGCCTGCGGACATTGCGGCACTGGCCACGGAAATGGAAGCGGAGTTCGGCTCCACAGTCGGTGTCTATTTCGAGCGCAAGGGGCCGGTGCTGGCAATCCATACAAGAGCGGCACCCGATGCCCTTGCAGCCGTGCAAAAGGCAGCGGAATTGGCCCTGCCGCGTCTTTCGGCCGAATACCGCGTCGTCGTCGGCGAAGCCGGGCTCGAGCTCATCCCCCTGCAAGCCATGAAAAGCGCCGCGATCCGCCGCTTCCTGGCACTGGAGCCATTTTCTGGCAGGCGGCCGATCTTCATAGGTGACGACACGTCCGACGAAAGCGGCTTCGAATTGGTCAACCGGCTGGACGGCGTTTCGATCCGGGTACGCCCCAAGGCCGAGACGGCCGCACGACACATCCTGCCCGACGTGGCGACCGTCAAGGCGTGGCTACGGGACGAAATACTCGGGGCATCAAGCCGCTGAGATGATTACATCCGCTCCTTGCCGAACGCCTTTCGCAATTCGTCCTTGGCCGCTTCGAGCACCTCTTTGCGCTCCGGCGACAGGTTCCGCCCTGCCCGGTTGATGTAGAAATTCAACATCGACATGGCCGACTGGAACGGTCCCGCCTTGCGGTGGGTGCTGGCCTCGGCTGAACGCTTCAGCGATTGGGCGATCTGCCGCGGGTCATCCAAATCGAAGACGCCCGGCTCGAGATCGAGCGCATTGCTATGTGCTGTGACCTCGGCAGACCAATATTTTTCCTTCTGCGCAGTCATGACACAACTCCGGTCCTGACTTATCTCGATCGGATAACGCCCGACCGCGCTTACGGTGCCCGTCCTCGGGAGGACGGGCCGCAGGCGGCCTTTCAAGTCGATCAGAATCGCGAGCTTACACCTGCCTTCGCGCCGACGGATTTTTCGCCGTGGCGCTCGATGTTGAAGAGCAGTCCGCCGTCGACGGACCAGCCATTCACCGCTTGCAGCGACAGGCCGGTCGAGACCGAGCCGAACAGGCCCGAACCGTCGAGGCCGGAGTAGCCGGCAGTGGCGCCGAGCTTCGGCGTCAGCGTCGAGCCGTCCGCCAGCGTGAAGGAGCGCGCGATTTCGGCCCCGAGGCTGACGCGCAGTTGCTCCTGCGCGAAACCGTCGAGCTCGATCGTATCGCCGGCGCCGTTGCGGACCGCATAGTCCTCGACCCTTTCGGAGAAGTAGACCGCCCGCAGTTTTGGCGTCAGCACGGTGACGTCGTCGAGCTGCCACTGCCCCTTGATCGCGCTGTCGAACAGCCAGCGCCTTGTGTCGAAGCTGCCGTCCCAGAACTCGGTGCCAATGTCGTTCGACGAACCGCCATAGAGCAGGCTCGCGTCCCAGAACACGTTCTTGCCGATCTCGAACGAGGCATAGGGTCCGGCCAGCCAGCCATTGCCGGTCAGCTTGGCGTCCGCGTCAGTCGGATCTGTCATCCGGTCGTAGTGGAAGGACAGGCCGACCAGCGCCTTTTCCGACAAGAGATAGTCGGCGCCGAGCGAGACCATGCCGAAGCTGCCCCACTTGCCGCCATTCTCCTTGCGGTTATGGGCCAGCAAGGTGCCGTCGACCCAGACGTTGAAGGGCAAGGAGAGTGCGGTGGTGGCGCCGTCAGCGCCGTCGCGTGCCGCCTGCATCTGCGCCAGGCTGGTGCCGAAGCCGAGGGTGACGCCGTCGGCCGAGGACGACATCCGCGCCGCGACGGGATCGCTCGCCGTTTGCATGCGGCGGCGCTCCATGAGGCCCGGAACCTCGATGGTCGAGGCGATCATATTCTGCCTCGTCTGCACGAAGCCGCGCACCCGGGTGTCGATGTCCTGCTTCACCTCGGCCTCGTCGAAGCCGAGCGTATAGGTCACGGTGCCGGTGTTGGAGCTGCCGAGCGCGTTGGTCAGGCGGAACCGGACGCGCACCTGCCCCGAATAGGCGGGATTGGGCGTGAACTTCAGATACCAGCCGACCGGGGTGACTGGGCCGGCCGCGGCATAGTCGCCCCAGGTGATCTCGGCCCGGCCGGCATTGGCCGGCTCCACCGAGACCAGCTCGGCACCGTCGAACGGCCCGCCAGTGGCGCCGGCGTCAAGCCGTACATCCGCTGGCGTCGTGCCCGCCGGTACCGTCTTGTCTTCCACCGTTGGGCTGCCCGTCGCTACCGCCAGCGTGTAGCTGGCCGATCCCGCCGTGCCGTTGGCGTCGGTGACGGTGACGGTGAATCTGGCGCTTTCGGTCGTCGTCGGCGTGCCGGAGATATCCCCTGCACTGCCGAGCGCCAGCCCGGCCGGCAGCGAACCGGAGGTGACGGCATAGCTGTAGGGAGCCGTGCCGCCAGAAGCCGAGATCGTCACGCCCGCATAGGCGACGCCCGTCGTGCCGCTGGTCAAGGCTCCAGAAGCGGGAGACAATGCCAACGCCGGTACAGTGTAGGTATAAGCAGTCACCATCGTTACGGTGCCGCCAGGAGTGGTAACGACGACATCGACTTTCCCAGCGGCATGAGCCGGTGTGGTGGCAGTGATCAGAGCGTTGCCGATAACGGTGAAGCTCGTCGCCGGCGTTCCGCCGAAGGAAACTGCGGTCGCGCCAGCCAGGTCCGATCCCATGAGCGTAACCGTCGTGCCGCCGGCGGTGCTGCCCGAGTTCGGGCGGAGCGAAATGACCGTTGGCGCGGCCGCTCCAATGTCAATCGAGTAGGTCGCAGCAACTGAATAGCCGTATCTATCCGTCGCCTGTAGCATAAAGCTGGCATTGCCCGTTGCAGTCGGCGTGCCGGAGATCACACCGGTCGAGGAGTTCAGCGACAGATTGGCCGGCAGTGAGCCAATTACCACGTAAGTGTAAGGCCCAACTCCGCCGGAGGCAGTCACGGCCTGACTGTAGGCTGTGCCCACCACGCCGCTTGCTAGCGCGCCGGAATACGGCGTGAACGACAGGGTTGGCGCGGTGACCGTGATCGTCACCGTAGCCGGCGCAGAGGTGCCGGACTCATTGCTAGCCGTGTAGGTGAAGCTGTCGGAGCCGGAATAGCCGGCCGCTGGCGTGTAGCTGATGGTCGTGCCCGAAGCCGTCGCCGTGCCATGGTTGGCTTGGGTGGCGACGGCCACCGAGGTCGCCGCCCCGCCGCTTAGGCTGAGGGTGATCGGGTTGCCGGAAGAATTTGCGGCAACCATTGTCTGGAAGTTGTCGGCGATCGGCGCGGCCTCTGCACGGGTGACCTCGAGCGTGTAGGTCTTGGTGCTACCGTCCTGGGCGGTCACCAAAATCGTGATCGTGGTGTCGCCGACGTTGAGCGGGATCGAACTTGGGCTACCCGAGGTGGCAGCGCTGCCATTCACAACGACCGTGGCGTGGCTCTCGCTCACTGTCGGCGTGACGCTGACGGAGGAGACGCCGTTTGCAACGGAAGCCGTGTAGCTGTCGGTGCCGGATGCAAAGGACGGCGAAAGCGTACCGCTGCTGATCGTGAGATTGAAGAGAGTAGCGTCGCTCGATTGCGCGTAGGTATAACCATTCGTCCGCGTCGCGGCGCCGCCCGACGTGATCACGACGACATCGACAGCGCCAACCGAGTGGGCCGGTGTGGTGGCCGTGATTTGGGTGGCGCTGTTGACGGTGAAGCCGGTCGCCGCCGTCCCGCCGAAGGTAACGGCGGTTGCGCCCGTCAGGTTCGATCCCGTGAGCACGACGGCCGTGCCGCCCGCGATGTTGCCTGAGCTCGGACTGACCGAACTGAGCGTTGGCGCAACGGCATCGACCACGACTGTGTATGTTCCGCTTGCATAATACGGACTACCACTACCCGTCGTACTGTCTTTGGCCACAATGGAGAATTCGAAGGTTCCCCCGGCAGTTGGCGTGCCCGAGAGCTCGCCGGTGGTGGCATTTAGCGAAAGGCCCGTCGGAAGTGTGCCGGTAAAGGCATAAGCGTAAGGGGCGGTGCCACCCGAGAACAATATCGTCTGGGAATACGCCACATCAATAGTGGGTGACGGCAGCGATGTCGGAGAAACCGAAAACGTGGGCCCTGAAACATACAGGCCGTAGGCCTGCGAGCCCGTCGAGCTCCCAGCGTCTGTGGCCGTGATGGTGAAATTGAAGGGTCCGGCCTCTCTCGGCGTGCCAGAGATAACCCCTGCAGCGCTGAGGGTCAGTCCGGACGGCAGCGAGCCGGATGTGATGGCATAGGCGTAGGGTGCGGTGCCGCCCGATGCCGTAATCGTCTGGCTATAGGCCGCACCGGCCGTCGCGCCCGTCAACCCATCGGCGGAGGGCGACAGCGTAATTGTCGGTGCGTAGATATAACCATTCGTCAGCGTCGCGCTGCCACCGAGAGTAGTCACGCTGACATTGACAGCGCCAGCGGCGTGGGCCGGTGTGGTGGCCGTGATTTGGGTGGCGCTGTTGACGGTGAAGCCGGTCGCCGCCGTCCCGCCGAAGGTAACGGCGGTTGCGCCTGTCAGGTTCGATCCCGTGAGCGTGACGATCGTGCCGCCCGCAGTCGTGCCGGTGTTGGGGCTGGTCGCGGTGAGCGTCGGCGTGCCCGTCGGGGTGACGGCATTGGATGCGGCAGAGGCACTGCCGGTTCCGACGGCGTTGGTCGCGGTGACGGTGAAGGTATAGGCGGTGCCGTTGGTGAGGCCGGTGACAGTAATCGGGCTAGCCGCGCCTGTTGCAGTGATGCCGTCAGGATTGGAGGTCACGGTGTAGTTGGTGATCGCCGAGCCACCATTGCTCGCCGGTGCCGTGAAGGAAACGCTCGCCTGTGCATTGCCGGCGGTGGCTGAACCAATCAGCGGGGAACCGGGCACAATGGCATTGACGGTGATGCTCACGGTAGCGGGCGAACTGGTGCCGCCGGCATTGGTTGCCGTGTAGGTGAAGGTGTCGGCGCCGGCATAGTTGGCCGTCGGCGTATATGTGATCGACGTGCCGGAAGCGGTCGCCGTGCCGTGAGTGGCTTGGGTGGCGACTGCAACGGAGGTCGCCGGCCCGCCGCTTAGGCTGAGGGTGATCGGATTGCCGGAAGAGTTCGCGTCGACCGTTGCGGAGACCGCGCCAGCAATCGGCGCGGGAACAACGTAGGTATAACCATTCGACAACGTAGCGCTGCCGCCAGGGGTGGTCACGACGACATTGACAGCGCCAGCGGCGTGGGCCGGTGTGGTGGCCGTGATTTGGGTGGCGCTGTTGACGGTGACGCCAGTCGCCGCCGTGCCACCGAAGGTAACGGCGGTCGCGCCCGTCAGGTTCGTTCCTGTGAGCGTGACGGTCGTGCCACCGGCGGTGCTGCCCGAGTTCGGGCTGGCCGCGGTGATCGTCGGCACGGGGGCTGCATTAACGGTCAGCGCGGCTGTGTTCGAGGTGGCGACAGGCGCGGTCGAGCCGCTAACGATAACGCGATACAGATAGCCGTTCATGCCGGCGGTCGCGCCAGTGATCGTTAGCGTCGACGCGGTCGCGCCAGAATAGGGAGCGCCGTTGGTGATATTGGTGAAGCCGGCGCCTTGATCGACCTGCCACTGGTAGCCCGTGGCGTTCGAAGCGGTCACACTGAAGATCGTGTTCGCGCCGGCGCTGATGGTGGAGCTGGACGGCTGCGCGGTGATGGAGGGAGCCGAGACCGAACCCGTGCAGCGAATTGACACCGTGCCGATATGGGTTCCTGTCTTGATATTAAGGCTCAGGCCGGTGGAGGTAAGCTGGCTCGACGTAACAGCCAAGGAATGCAGGCCAACCTTCCTCTTGCTACTGTCATAGTTGTAGCCATAGGCGTCGGAAAAATCAGCATCCTGGACCAATACGTGGTCAGCAGAAATCGGGTTGTTGGCGTCATCGCCGCCATCGTCGGTGTAGGACACCGTCACCGATTCGCCACTGTCGAATGAACCTGCAAGAAAGGTATCGGTATACGAGGTGGTGTCGAGCGAACTAAGCGAGGTACATGCTGGCGACAGCGCATACGCAGCTGGCACTCCCAACCCAAGCTGCAAGAAGACGGTCAACAATAAGAAACGAATTCGATGCAAAGCCGGCGTGCAACGCGCCCGCAAGGACGTCACCGACTGATACGCAGCCGACGTTGAAAATACTCGCGCCGCCGAACCGAAGTAATTTAAGAATTCAACAAAAAATCTATTCAAAAACATTCGCAATTCTCTGTTGGCGACTCTTTTCCGAGCCGCCCAAATTCGCTCAATCGCTGACCTGGAAATCACATTCCGAAAAGACAATCGGCCGCTCAAACAAGGAGCAGCACGTCAATCACTTTGGTTGGAAAGCAATCCTCTGCCGCGTATTCCCGCGCCGCTCGCAAGGCAACAAAGTCCAAAGCGCTCCTCCCAAAGGCTAAAGGGCCGTCCTGTCGAACCCCATCTTCACCTTCAGGTCGAATCAATGGATATGCGGCAGTGATGTCCTAATTGACATCACAACTCGCTGAATCGAAAGCCGTTTTGGTTACAGTCGCTCGGCTTTTGCGCAATGTGATCATCGAGCAAAGACCGGGACACGCCAGGTCACGGCGTCAGCCGCTCTTGGCTCGCTCGCGCTCCTGCGCTGCCAGCTTGCCGGCGCCGTAGGCTTTCAGGAATACATCCACTCCGGCCTTCACAATATATTCGATTTCGGCTTGCGTCGGGGTTTCGGTGCGGTAGGCGAACATGCACTGCCTGAAAAGCCCGGCCGTGCAAAGATCCGTGAACTGGTAGGCGGCAAGGTGGATGTCCGGAATCTCCAGCAGGCCACGCTCGACCATTGTCTCGAGAAAAGCCGCGACGCGGTCATGCCCGAGCTTCGGGCCGCGCTCATAAAAGCGCCTGCCAAGTTCGGGGATCCTCTCGGAAGCGCCGATCACGATGCGCTGCGCAAGGACGACCTTCTCCGACGTGATCTTGACCGACAGTGCAATGCCGAAATTTTCAAGCGTGGCGCGCAGGTCGTCGGCCTGCCCCAGCGTCTCATAGAGATTCTTGAAGATGGCGCAGCGCTCCACCTCGATCAGCGCCTCGAAAAGCTCTTCCTTGCTGGCGAAGTAGACGTAGATCGTACCTTTGGACACGCCCGCCTCGCGGGTGATGTCGTTCATGGAGGCGGCGTCGAAGCCCATGTTCATGAAGACGCGCCGCGCGCCATCGATGATCTGCTGGCGTTTTGCGGGGTCGTGACCGGCCGCAGGGCGCTGTCGCTTTTCCTGCTTGGCTGCCGATCCGGTAGCTAGCTCAGTCATTTCAAACCCCAAAAATATTTCGAACCAATCGGTTCGATTTACTCTTGATATGCTCGTTCCGCCACGTTAAGTCAACGCCAAACCGAACGGTTCAGTTCAATCACATAAGAGATACACCATGTCTTCTTCGTCCGCGTCGACCGAAGCCGAAGTGCATCCGTTCCCGCATGCCAAGACGGCGCCGACGATCGAGGCCCCTCGCCCGGCCGACCCCGGAGTTGCGCCTGCTCCCGCAAAGCGCAAGCGCTCGCCGCGCTCGTTCCTGCTGCCAACCATTGCCGTCGCCCTGCTCGGCACGGGTGCCTGGTATGGCTACGACTACTGGGCCGACGGCCGTTTCATGATCTCCACCGACGACGCCTATGTCCAGGCCGACATGGCGTTCGTTTCGCCCAAGATTTCCGGCTATGTCGCCGAGGTTAAGGTCGCCGACAACCAGCATGTAAAGGCGGGGGACCCGCTCTTGGTCGTGGACGATGGCGACTACAGGATCGCCCTCGCCCAGACCGAGGCACAGATCGCCACCTTGGCCAAGACGCTCGACCGCATTGACGCCCAGACGACGGCCGCCAGGGCCTCTCTGTTGCAGGCCGAGGCGCAGAAGGGCGCGGCCAAGGCTGCCGCCACAAACGCTGCCCGCACCGAGGACCGCATTGCCCAACTGCTCAAGACCAATGTCTCGACGCAGGCCCAGCTGGACGACGCCCACAGCGCTGCCGTGCAGGCCAATGCAGCCGTTGCCGGCGCCGATGCGCAGATCGCAGCGGCCCAAGCCAATATCGGCGTGCTGGAGGCCCAGAAGGCAGAGACGGCCAGCACGCTGGATTCGTTGAAGCTTTCGAAGGACAAGGCCGAGCGCGACCTCTCCTTCACCGTCCTGCGCGCGCCTTATGACGGCGTCGTCGGCAACCGGTCCGTCGAACAGGGCGACCTCGTCAATCCCGGCCAGAAACTCGCCGTGGTCGTGCCGATGGATAAGCTCTACATCGTCGCCAACTTCAAGGAGACGCAGCTTGCCAAGCTGCTGCCCGGCCAGAAGGTCAAGATCAAGGTCGACGCCATGGACGCCCAGGAGTTCGAGGGAGCGGTTTCCTCGCTCGCGCCGGCCTCGGGCGCGGTGTTCTCGCTGCTGCCGCCGGAAAACGCCACCGGCAACTTCACGAAGGTGGTCCAGCGCGTGCCGGTGCGCATCGATGTGCCAGCCGATGTGCTGAACAGCGGCAAACTGCGCGCCGGCCTGAGCGTCGTCGTGGACGTGGACAGCCGCACGGGCCCGGCACTCTAGCAACGGCACCGCCGGGGGACCGTCATCATGTCGAGCACCGCCGCGACAGCCGGAGCCGCGCCTTCGGACCACATCGAGGCACGACGCATCATCGCCTTCCTGGCGATGGTGTTCGGCATGTTCATGGCCATTTTGGACATCCAGATCGTCTCGGCTTCACTGTCCGAGATCCAGGCGGGCCTGAGCGCCAGTTCCGACGAAATCCCCTGGGTGCAGACCTCCTACCTGATCGCGGAGGTCATCATGATCCCGCTGTCTGGCTTCCTGTCGCGAATGCTGTCGACACGGGTCTTGTTCACCGCTGCCGCGGCCGGTTTCACTGCGGCAAGCGCCTTGGCGGCCACGGCCACCAATATCGACCAGATGATCGTCTACCGGGCGATCCAGGGTTTTATCGGCGGCGGCATGATTCCCAGCGTCTTCGCCGCTGCCTTCACCATCTTTCCGCCCTCGCGCCGCGCAGTCGTGTCGCCGATGATTGGCCTGGTGGCAACGCTGGCGCCCACCATCGGGCCGACGGTCGGCGGCTACATCAGCCACGCAATGTCCTGGCACTGGCTGTTCCTGGTCAATGTCGTTCCGGGCATTCTGGTCGCGGCCGCGGCCTGGGCGTTGATCGATTTCGACAAGCCGGATCACTCCCTCATGAAGAAGTTCGACTGGTGGGGCTTGGCCGGCATGGCGGCTTTCCTCGGCTCGCTCGAATATGTGCTGGAGGAAGGCCCGACTAACGACTGGATGCAGGACCAGACCGTGTTCATCTTCACGATCGTGATGGTGGTCGGCGCGGTGATGTTCTTTTGGCGTGCCTTCACCGCGGAAGAGCCGATCGTCGATTTGAAGGCCTTCAGCAACGTCAACTTCGCCTTCGGCTCGCTGTTCTCCTTCGTCATCGGCATCGGCCTCTACGGGCTAACCTATCTCTATCCGGTCTATCTCGGCCGCATCCGTGGCTACGATTCCATGATGATCGGCGAGGCGCTGTTCGTCTCGGGTCTGGCGATGTTCGCCACGGCGCCCATCTCCGGCATCCTGTCGCGCAAGATGGACCCGCGCCTGATGATGATGATCGGCTTCCTGGGATTTGCCGCCGGCACCTGGCGGATGACGCATCTGACCGCCGATTGGGATTTCTGGGAGCTGTTCCTGCCGCAAATCCTGCGCGGCACTTCGATGATGCTGTGCATGGTGCCGATCAACAACATCGCGCTGGGCACGCTGCCGCCGGAACGGCTGAAGAATGCGTCGGGCCTGTTCAACCTGACCCGCAATCTCGGCGGCGCTGTCGGGCTCGCCATCATCAACACGGTGCTGACGCACCGCAACGATTTCCACTATGCCCGTCTCGCCGAGCATGTGCAGTGGGGCAGCGCGGAGGCGAACACCAAGCTCCGAAACATGACGCTGAATTTCGAGGCGCATGGCGGCCTCGACGCATCCAGGCTCGCGCTTTCAAAACTTTCCGGCATGGTGCACCAGCAGGCGGCGCTGATGTCCTTCATGGACGTCTTCTATCTGCTGACCATGCTGTTTGCCTCCCTGGCACTCTTCACCATGGTCATCCGCAAGCCGCCCGAAGGGGCTGCCGGTGGTGGCGGGCACTAGAAAAACGGCGCGGAAATCTCCGCGCCGGGGGCCTAGGCATTAGTGCAGCAGATCAGACGTGGTTGTGGCCCATCCGGGCGAAGCGTGCCGGATTGGTCTTTTCCAGTCGCCGTGCCAGAAAGTAGCCAACCACAGCGGCAGCCGGGATCAGCGACGGCAGGATGATGCCGAGCGCGCCACCGGTGGTGCCGGTCAGATCGCCGAAGTTCATGAAGATGTAGACGAACAGCGCCGCCATGATCACCCCTGAAACCAGGGGCAGGATCAGGGTGGACAGCGGCGAACCCGCAACGCCGTGCCGGCGGAAGAAGACGATCACCGAAACAGAGGTGACGGTCATCATGCCGAGCACGCCCAGCGTGCCGACCTGGCTGATCCAGGTGAACATGTTCAGCACCGGGTCGAGCCCCAGACCGGCAAAGAATGCCAGAACGATGAGCGCGCCGATGGTCTGGACCACGGAGCCGATATGCGGGCTCTGGTGGGCGTCATGCGTGCGGCCGAAGGCAGCCGGCAAAAGCCCTTCGCGCCCCGCCACATAGCTGTAGCGCGCGATGTAGTTGTGGAAGGCCGAAAGGGCTGCGAACAGGCTCGACACCAGAAGGATGCCCGCGATCGCCGGCACCGGGCCGCCGACATATTGGCCGGCAAGGTCGAAGAAGAACATCGACGGGTCGGGGAGGCCCTGTATCGTCGGCACCAGCTTGTCGGCACCCACGCCCACGATCATCAGCCAGGTCGTGAAAACGAAGAAAATGCCGATCATCAGCACCGAGAGATAGGTGGCGCGCGGAATGGTCTTTTCCGGCTCGCGCGCCTCCTCGGCATAGATGGTCGTCGCCTCGAAGCCGATGAAGCAGCCCAGGCAGAACAGAATCGCCGCCGTCAGCGAGCCCGAGAACATGGCGTTCGTGTCGAAGAGATTGAACGACAGACCGCCGGCACCGCCCTTGCCTAGAATGGCGAAGTCGACGATCAGCACGACCAGATATTCCAGCGCCACCACGAAGACGAGCACCTTGGCCGACAGGTCCACCTGCCGGTAGCCGAGGAAGCCGACTAGCGCTATGGCCATCAGGCTCCATCCCCACCAGGGCAGCGTCAGGCCGAAATCAGCGAAGACGCCGGACGCGATGCCGCCGAAAAGGCCGATCAGGCCGAACTGCATGGCGTTGTAAGCGACCAGCGCCGTGATCGCTACCGCGCCGGCAGCACGACCGCCCAGGCCGCGCGCGGCATAGGCGTAGAAGGCGCCTGCATTGGTGACGTGCCGCGACATCGCGACATAGCCGACCGCGAAAGCCAGCATGACGAGGGTCACGAAAATGAACGTGGCCGGAATGCCGGCGCCGTTGCCCAGCATGAAGGCCAGCGGCATTGCGCCCGCCACGCCGGTCAGTGGCGCAGCGGCCGAAATCACCATGAATGTCACGGCGATCAGGCCGAGCGAATTCTTGCGGAGCTGGTTTGTACCGACCCCCGCTCCTACTCCCGTTATATCTGTCATAGTTGTCGTTCCTCTCTCTTTGATTTGTTGGCGCCGGTCTTGCCGCCGACTGCCCGTGATGTTTTGAAAGCTCCTCAGTTGCCGGGGGGCAGTCGCACGGCGCGCCGATAGGTGCGCTGGCCATAGAGCAGCGCCGCCGGGCTTTCCGAAAGCCGCACGGACGTGACGCGCCCGACGATGATGTGATGGGTCTCCCATAGAAGCGACGTCGCCACGCGGCACTCGAACGCCGCCGTCGCCCCGTCGATCATCGGCTGGCCCAGCGGGCTCGGCACCCAGGCCGCCCGGTCGAAACGAGCTGCATGCTCGCCTGCCCCGATACGACCGGCAAAGAGGTCCGATACGTCCTGCTGGTCCTCCTGCAGAAGGTTCGCGCAGAACGCCCGGTTCTTCAGTATGGCCGGCGCGGCCGGGCTGAGCTGGTGGATGCAGGCCAGCAGCGAGGGCTGGTCACCATCGGCCGAAACCGAGGTGAGCGAACTGATCGTCACCCCGTAGCGGCCAGCTTCGCCATCGGTCGTGGCGACTGCCACGAAGGTGGCGGCGCGGCTCATGCCTTCCAGAAAACGGGCGCGCAGGTCTACATCCATCTTGGTTCACCCCAGATCGAAGAAGCGTTCCAGTTCCACATCGGGAACCTTGCGGCGGAATTCGTTGTGCTGGCTTTCGCGGGTGGAGGTGAAAGCTTCGACGAAACGCGGTCCAAACCAGTCCTTCGCGAATTCCGATTGACGCAGCCGGTCGATCGCCTCGGGCATGGAGCGCGCGAAATCGCGGGGCGCCTCCTGCGTGTATCCGTTGCCGATGGTCTCTGGCTCGGGTTCGATCTGTTCCAGAATACCGGCCACGCCTGCCGCCACCGTGGCGGCGACAGTAAGGTAGGGGTTGGTGTCCGCGCCCGGCAGCCGGTTTTCTACGCGCAGCGAGCCGGCATCGTGGCCGACGATGCGGAAGCAGGTCGTGCGGTTCTCAAAACCCCAGGTCAGGCCGGGAGGCGCGAATGTTCCCGGCGCGAAGCGGCGGTAGGAATTGACCGTCGGTTGGAAGAGGAGTGTAAGGTCGCCGATATAGGTCTGCAGGCCGCCGATGAAGTGGCGGAAGGTCTGCGACACGGCGTTCTTCTGCGAAGAGTCGTGGAAGATCGAGTTGCCTTCTCGGTTCTTCAACGAGACATGGACATGGATCGACTGACTGTCAGCCGCTTCTGTCCAGCGTGGCATGAAGGTGACGCACTTGCCCTGCCTCTGGGCCAGGGCGCGCAGAAAATTCTTCAGGAGCACCAGTTGGTCGGCGGGCTCAAGCCCCTCCCCAGCGGCGATGCAGGCTTCGAGGAAGCCGCCGCCGATCTCCTCATGCATCTTGGCTAGGTCGATGCGCAGCGGCTCGCACATTGCGGCAACTGCTTCGTACCATTCCGTCTGCTCGACTTGATAGAGCACCAGGTCGTGGCTGTTGTGCTGGGTCGCGGTCTTGAGATTGCGATAGCCCTTGGCGCGCGCGCTTTCCGGCGTCTCGTCGAACAACGTGTATTCGAGCTCCATGCCGTAGCGTGGCAGGTATCCGGCCTTGGCCACGCGGTCGAGCACGCGCTTGAGGATTGAGCGCGGGCAGAGTTCGGCCGTATCGCCGGAATAGTTGGAGAGCACTAGCAGGTCGTGCCCTGGCTTCGACCATGGCAGACGACGAATGGTAGCGGGGTCGACGACCAGCGGGTCGTCGTGGAAGTCGGAGCTGCCGTCGGAGACGCCGGGGATCGTCTGAACCACATCTGTGGGGTCCAGCGCCAGGGTCACCGGCGACATGCCCATGCCGCTTTTCGCGATCCCTTTCAGGCTACCCACGGAAACCATCTGCCCGCGTAGAAGCCCGTTGGTGTCGGTCATCGCGACCGTGGCAAATCGGCTGGCCGGATCGGCCAGGTAGTCGTCAATCGTCATGTTCCACCTGCTGAAGGGAGTGGGCGCTTATCAGCGCCTCTAATTTGGCCAGATCCTCCTCTGGCCGGGTCGAATAGGCTTTTAGGAATACCCTGAGGCCGTTGTTCAGATATCGCGCGACCTCCGCGCGGTTGGGGAGATGGTCGGGCATGTAAAGAGCCTGGGTTCGCGGGGCCGAAAGGATCAGGCCCCAAAGGTCCTGCGCGGCCAGTTCCGCATCCTCGAAGGCGAGCTGTCCGGCAGCCCTGCGGCCTTCCAGATAGTCCATGATCCCGCGCAGAAGACGGTCGGGACCGGATTCCTGATAGGCGCGGCCGATTTCGGGGAAACGCTGCACCTCGCCGATGATCAGGCGCGCGAGCGACAGGAGGTCGGGGCGCATCACCGTATCGGCATAGTCCCAGGCAAAGCCGTGGAGATCGGCCACAATGCCCTTGCCGGAGGGATGCTGGAAGAACTCCAGCATCTGGTCGCGCTCGCCCAGCATCATTGCCGAGAAGAGCGCTTCCTTGGACGCGAAATACTGGTAGAGCGTCGGCTTCGACAGGCCCGCCTCGATGGCCACGGCATCCATCGTCGCGCCGGAATAGCCGGTCTCGGAAAAGACCTTCAGCGCAGCCTCCAGAATGCGCCGCTCGCGTTCAATTCGGTTCTGCTGGCGGCGCGGAAGAGCGGTCATTGCGGAAGCTTTCTCAGGAAATCCAGAAGGATGCGGCTGTAGGCTTCGGGCTGCTCGACATTGCAGACGTGGCCCGCATCTGCGATGGTCTCGTAGCGCACGTCGGCCATTGGCGCCTCAGCCAATATGCGGCCCGCAACGCCCCGGATTTCGGCGGGCGATGCTAGCCGATCGTGTTCGCCCGTCGTCATCAGCACCGGCATGGTCAGCCGCGAAAAGTCGAACCGCTCGGGCGGGTTGGTGAAACAAACCAGCGCATCGCGGTAGGTCTGGGCCGGGATCGCGGCCATCGAGTCGAAGAGCTGCCTCTTCACCTCATCCGAGGCATTCGGTCCAGCCAGTACTTTCACCACCGCCGGCGCGAAATCCGCCGGTGTCTGGCCGGCATCGAGCGGCACTTCGCGGCTGACGCGGAAAGCTTCCCGCTCCTCCGGCCCTGCCTCCGACATGCCGGTGCAGCCGCCCGAAAGGACGAGCCCCGCCAGCAGTTCGGGATGGCGCATGGCAAAGGAGGTGGCGATCCAGGAGCCGTAGGACAGGCCCACCAGAACCAGCTTGTCGGCACCGAGGGCGTCGCGAATACGCAGGATGTCAGCGCAATAATCGTCAATTGTGGACTGGTTCGCGCCCAACGTGCTGCCGCCATATCCTCGCAAATCGACCGCGGCCGCGCGCATCACATTGCCCGCGGCGGCAAGTTGCGCCCGCCAGTTCCAGCGCGCCCCGCCGATGCCGTGCAGGAACAGGCAAAGCGGCCCATCTCTTGGCGGCGTCACGGTCAGGGACAACCGAGGCTGTTCGCCGAAGCTGAAATCCTCTGTGGCCACCGGCTCGGGCGGCCCCTCTTGGATGGTCGCCGCGCCGAGTTGCGCACGCTCCGAAAGCGCTGCGATGCCGGCCTCAAAGACGGGCCTGGTGCCTGCACAGACCGCCGCGGCCCGCACCGCATCCGGTGCCTCCACCGTGGCGGTCCATTCGATGACGCTGCCGCCGCCCTCGCCGGCGGAGACGGTCATACGGGCGTCGTAACGCTCGATGCCGGCGATGCCGTCCAGATGCGTGTAGCCGAGCGACCTGTCGCTGTCGCTGAACCAGGTGAGCTGCTCGCGGTAAAGCGTGTCTTCGCCGTGGACGGTGAAGGCGCGGATCAGCGATCCGCGTTCATCGCGCTCCTCGCGGATCGCGACGATGCCCGGATGCCAGTGCCCGCAAAAGTCGCCGGCAATTGCCCAGACCGCCTCGGGAGAGGCTGGGCAATGACCGATGACCTGGACTTGGTCGAGCGGCATGGGAGCTACCGGACCGCGCGAGCGCCGCTGCCGGCATCGCCCCGCCACAGCGAGTTGCGGGCACCGCCCTCGTCGCCGGGAGCGTGGTCGAGCTCGTCCATCTCGTAGAGGGCGAGCACGCCGAGATAGTCCTCCATGATCTCCGAAGTGAAGGGCAGCATCAGCGCGCCGCAGCGGCTGTCGCGATACATGCGCTCCAGCGGCAGCGAGCGCAGCATCGACTGGCCGCCGCAGGTGCGGATCGCCATCGAGGTCATCTCGGCAGCGCCCTCCATGACATTGTACTGCGCCGCATACATGCGCAGGACTTCGGCCTTGGTGGGAAAGCCCTTGGCTTCGCCAAAAGCCTGCCACCAGAGCGCGCGCATGTTGGCGAGGCGCGCATACATCTTGCCGACGGCGATGCGCTTGGTGGCGTACATGCGCCGGTCGATCGGCGGTTGGCCGGGGATCTTGCCCTTCAGGTAGTCCACCATGAAGTCATAGGCGCCCTGCGCCACGCCCATATAGGTGGGCGACAGCGTGATCATCATGTGCGGCCAGTTGGGCAGCGTCTTGTTGAAGATGCCGCGCGGCATCAGAAGGTCGTCAGCGGTGACGAAGACATCCTTCAGGATCAGGTCGCGGCTGTTGGTGCCGCGCATGCCGAGGGGGTCCCACTCGCCCTTCACGCTGAGGCCCGGCGTGTCCTTGTGGACGACGAAGAGCATCGTGTCCTCGTGGCGCGGCTCCTGGCCTTCGAACACCTCGGTGCAGACGATCGTGTAGTAATCGCAATAGCCCGCCAGCGAGGCGAACTTCTTGAAACCGTTGATCTTCCAGCCGCCCTCGACCTTGCGGCACTGGGTCTGGTTGGGTTTTGAGGTCCAGTTCTGGCCGCCCTCGGAAATCGGCTGCGAGAAGATCGCCTTCTTGGCGACGGCGCGGCGGAACTGGCGCTCGCGCAGCGGGGCGAAGGTGGCCTTCTCCTCCGGCGTCAGGTTCGGCATGTCGAACATGAAGCGCGACCAGGCCATGGACGAGTTGTGCATGTTGAAGGTCAGCGCGGTGGCACCGCAATATTTTCCGATCTCGGCGCCGACCATGGCGTATTCCGACATCGAAAAGCCCCAGCCGCCGAATTCCTCGGGGATGCAAAGGCCCAAAAAGCCTTCATCAGCGAGATCCCTGTAGTTTTCGACCGGGAAGGAGGCGTCGTCGTCGACCGCCTTGGCGCGACCGGCAAAGCGCTCGCGGCCCAGTTCGTTCACCCGGTTGAGGACGTTCTGGACCTCCGGCCGGATGCGGGACAGGTCGTAGTAATCGGCAATTTCGCTCATGCTATTTCTCCGAAGGCGTCAGAGCGCCAGCTCCCCTTGCAGGACGCCGTTCTTGACGACGATCTTATTGTCCAGTGCGATGGTGCAGTTGCGCATCGGCAGGTCGAAATGGCCGAGCGTGTAGCGCCCGGCATATTGGTTGGCCCCCGTGGACCACAGGAACGACCCCGCCAGTGCGCGGAACTCGACCGCCTGCATGTCGCGCTTGTCGTACATTGCCGCCGAGACCCACCGGGCACGCGGGTTCATGCCCCAGCCGACATGGCTCATGCCGTAGGCGTTGCGGTCGTCCCAGGCCTCCATGTATTCGCGGAAATGGATGGCATCGATGCCGTCGCCCTTGATGGCGGTGACGAAGTCGTTCTCGACCGTGAAATCGATGCGGCTGGTGAGCGTGCTCTTGAACGTCAGGTTCATGTCGCCGACGTCCATGACGATGCGGCCGTTGACGGCGTTCTGACCGGGGAAAGCCAGGCACAGCCCGCCCGGCCAGTGCGCCACCGCGCCGGGCTGGGTGCCGAAGCCGGGCGTGCCGCCGCAGGGCGCGCCGCGCAGATCGATGACGAGATCGGTGCCGGCGGCCGAGGTGACACGCATTTCGCTCGCCTCGCGCAGCATCTGGACACCCAGCGCCACCTTCGGGCCAAGCTCCGCCGTCGGCTCGGTGCGCTCGAGGATTTCCGGATGCTCGTTGCAGACCACCAGAAGACGCGTGTTGCCCGCCTCCTCGATCTCCGGCCATTCGGGAGCGTGGATCAGCCCTTCAACGGTGCAGTCCACGATCACTTCGACGCGCTTCAACGCCTCGATGACCGCGCGGTTGTGCTGGATCGCCCATGAGGTTCCGGTCGATTTCACCGGCACCGGCGCGGTCTGGCGCGGAGTGGGCATCTGGATCATGCAGTATTCGGCGCCGAGATCGTGCAGCGCCAGGTCGGACAGATGCACCAGCACCGGCCGCGACTGCGTTTCGGACAAGATGGCAACCTTGGTGCCTTGGCCGATTCCGTTCAGCCTGAAGACGCGGCGGAAGCAATCAAGCCACCGCCCTTCGATGCGCTCTTGCAGCATCGCAACTCCCCCCTTGACACTTCCCCGTAGGGCAAGTGAATTTCTTTACTTGGGAGTTAAGTTTCCTGCTTTCAGCGATGTTGTCAATCGGGATTTTCGAAGATTATGGATTATTCGATGATCCCGTGTCGTGGTGATCCGACCATTCCCGCCATGTCGGGCGCGCCAGGCTGAAGGTGTCGCGGCTGCGCACATAATCGCTGCCATAGGACCGGGCGACGAGATCGAGCTTGGGCGTATCGATATGGGCGCGTTCAGGGTTCAGTACGCAGTCGTCAGCGACGTGCACGGTGAGCACCCGCCCGATGACCACCACCTGCGCAGGACCTGTGACGACCGAGGACAGCGAGACGCATTCGAAGGCGACCGGGCTTTCGGCGATTCGGGGCGGCCTGACACGAGCCGAGGGCTCCGTGGCCAGGTTCGCTAGCGCGAGCTCGTTCACGCCGCGCGGCGCATCGACGGCGGTGACATTCATTGCCCGCACCAGCCGCTCGGGCACCAGGTTCACCACGAACTCACCGGTATCGAGGATGTTGCGGGCCGTGTCCTTAAAACCCGGTTCGGGGTCGCCCATAATTCCGAGTGCGATCGTCGGCGGCGCCGATCCCATCACGTTGAAGAAGCTGTAGGGCGCGGCGTTGAGTCGGCCTTCGGCGTCCTGCGTCACCACCCAGGCGATTGGCCGGGGCATCACCGTGGCCGCCAGAAGCTTGTAGGCATTCTGGGTGCCGACCTCTTCCAGATCGAAGCGCATCAAACCTCGCGAATAGCTACGCATAGGGCCTGCGCCTCCGGAAAGAAGCGCAAGCCCATGCAAGATCCCGCCACGCAAGCGCGCGGCGGCCATATCAATGTTCAGGCCTTATTGCGGCGTGGCGTCCACCACCGGGTGCCGGAGCGTGCCGATAGCTTCCACGCAGGCGACGACCACATCGCCCGGCCACATCCATTCCTGCGGATTGCGCCCGGCGCCCACGCCTTCCGGGGTTCCGCTGGCGATGATGTCGCCCGGCTCCAGCGTGATGCCGGACGAAATGTCGGAGATCAGGTCGTCCACTTTGAACAGCATGTGGCGCGTGTTCGACCGCTGCTTTTCCACCCCGTTCACCGTCAACCAGAGGTCGAGAACCTGCGGATCAGGGATCTCGTCGGCGGTGACGATGCAGGGGCCGAAGGGGGCGTAGGTGTCCTGGCCCTTGGAGAAAATCCACTGGCCGGCGCGGCGGTTGTCGCGGGCTGAGACGTCGATCATCACCGAATAGCCGAACACATGACGGAGCGCGTCTTCCTTGCGCACCCGCCGTGCGGTGGTGCCGATGATCACCGCCAGCTCCACCTCCCAGTCGAGCTGCTGGGTGATCTTCTTGTTATGCTCGATGCCCTCGCCCGGTCCGATCACCGTCGTCGGCGGCTTTGAAAAAATCACCGGCTGCTTCGGCAGGTCCTTCGACGTATCCAGCGTCTTCGCGCTTTCAGCGACATGCTCGACATAGTTGAGCCCGATGCCAAAAATGTTCTTGCGCGGCCGCGGGATCGGCGCCAGCAGCCTTACATTGGCGAGCGCTGTGGCCGTGCCAGCCGGAAACCGCCCTTCGGCCCGATCCAGGCAGTCGCGCAGTGTCTCGAGCCCTGGCCGGCCGGCATCGATCAACTCCAGCATCGTATCGGGCAGATCCTCGCCCTGCGTCGCGGCCAGTTCCGCCACATCCACCACCAGATCGTCGACGATCACGCCGAGCCGCGCCGCAGCCTCGACCGAGGCGCGATAAGTCACAAGTTTCATATGTCTTTCCTTTAAAGTGGCGGCTGGAAGCCGCCGTTCTCGGCAAAAGCCTGCTCGCGATAGAGACCAAGCGCCCGCATTACCGGCAGGTCCGAAAGGCAGAAGAGGCAGGCGTCATCCCGGTCCGAGCCGTTGACATGTTCGTGCCACGCCCAGGAGGGCACGCAGAAGATGTCATGCTCCTGCCAGTCGTAGCGCTTGCCGTTGATGATCGAATGGCCGCTGCCCTTGGCGACATGGTAAAGCCCGCTGCCGGTGTGGCGGTGCGCCTTGGTATGCTCGCCGGGGCGCAGCATCTGCATGCTCGCGCCCATGGTCTGCATCACCGGCCCTTGCGTGACCGGGTTCACATATTCCATCAGCACGCCGTCGAAGGGCGAGCCTTCGGTGCAGCTCGCATATTTCAGCAGCGACTCGTATGTCGGCAGCCATTCGTATTTGAACATCGGGCTGTAGCCCTTGCTCCAGCTCTGCCCCATCGGCTTCAGGCCCGGATTGCCCCAGGTCTTGGTCATGTCGTCGACCTCGTAGCCGACGGCCTGCCGGAGGTCCGGATGAACCTCGTAGAAGTTGGCCTCCATCGCATTGACGAAGGGGATGTCCAGCCCGTCCTGCCAGATGCAAGGGCTGCCCGTCGCCTCGACCCCATGCTCGTGCCAGGTGCCGTTCGGTGTCAGCACGAAATCGTTCGCGCCCAGCGTCATCTTGTGGCCGTCGACGACCGTATAGGCGCCCGAGCCCTCCATGATGAAGCGGATAGCCGATGCCGAATGGCGGTGGGCACTCGCCACCTCGCCCGGGTTCATCACCTGAAGCCCGGCGTATAGCCAGCCCACGGCAGCTGCCACGTCGCTGCGGCCGGGGTTGTTCAGATAGATGACTCGCCGCCCCGCCTTTTCCGGCGTCACCAACTCCATCGAGCGCAAAACGTGCTCGCGCAGGTCGCGGTAGCGCCAGATCACCGGCACCGATTGCGATTTCGGCTCCCAGGGCTCGATCTTGTTCGCCACCGTCCACAGCGCACCGGCGCTGAAGCGGTCCAACTCGTCATAGTAAGCCAGAAGCTCGGGCGTATCCTCGACATTCGCCCGCCCGGCGACATCCTCGCGATGATTCTCACGCGGCTTTGCCATGCGGCCCTCCCGTTCCGCTGTTCCCGTTGCCGGAAAAATGGGGCAACGGCTTTTCGATAGCAACAATAATTTTCGAAAATCTTTGGATTTGCCGACAGGCCGGGCTATGGGATAATTCCAGGAGCAGAGGAAAGCCGCATGACTCTTGCCGAAAAAGCCTATGACGCTTTGCGTCACGACATCATCCGGGGCGAGCTTGCGCCGGGGCGCCCGCTGCGCCTTGCCGATCTGAGCGAACGCTACGACATGGGTTTTTCTCCGCTCCGCGAGGCACTGAACCGCCTGCAAGCCGAACGGCTGGTTACGGCCGAGTCGCTGCGCGGCTTCAGAGTCGCGCCGCTTTCGCTGGACGAGTTGCACGACGCGACGTCGCTGCGCATCCTGATCGAGACGGAAGCGCTGCGCGCTTCGATCCGGCTTGGCGATGATTCCTGGGAAGCGGGAATCGTCTCGGCCCTCTACGCTCTCAACCTCCAGGCAGGCCGCACGGGCCCCGAAGCGGACATCTGGGAGCTGGAGGCACGACACCATGCCTTCCACCGCGCGCTGCTCGCCGCTTGCAACTCGCCCTGGACGCTTGAATTCGTCGAACGCCTCTATGTCGCGACCGAGCGCTATCGCATTCCGATTCTGCTGACTGCAGCACTTCCGGCAGGACGCGACGTCCAGGCCGAGCACAGCGCGCTTGCGCAGGCGACGCTCGAGCGAGATGCTGACAAGGCAGTCGCGCTCTTGCGCGAACACTATCTCAGGACGGTCAACGATCTGGCCGAAGCGATCCGCCAGAACGAGTCCGACACGCCTCTGGCCAAGGCCGCCAGGTAGGCGGCGAAGGGCGGTCTCGCCCGACGGTCGACACCCGCAATTTTGGGGACTGTTGATAAGCGCTTAGCCGATGGGTGGATATGCTTTCAGTCGCTGGGGCAAGTTTTCGCCTCAGTTGCCGAACCTGTGAGCTTCACCCAGGTTTGAGATCGACCGCCCTCCGCTTGCCCAACGATCCTGCCCAGCAGCGCAAAGGCAGCAAGCGTCGACGTGGCAAGGCCGGCCATGTCGACCATTCACACTCCTGCCGAGCCCCCCGGAACCTTAACCCCCAAATAGCCGCGTACGCTTCCCGGGTCGATGAGGCAGGGCGGCAGCTTACGATCTAAGGGAGGCCGGCAACGGATCTGAGAGGCGTCCGGCCACTGCACCGTGATTTGCGCCGTGTTGCATCTGAAGTCACCAAAGCTGGCAAGCCGGACAAGCGGTCGAGCACATCCGAAACGTAATGGAAGTAAAAAAGTAGAGGGCCTAAAGGAAGCGGCGCCGCAAGCGGCGCCGCCTTTATTCCGTTGAACCGTCAAGCCCGTACATCAGAAGGGCGAAACGCATTGAACACGCGGTCCAAACCTGGGCTGGAATGTGTTGGAGGCAGCGCTATACGACCGATAGCGACCGAAGCACCAGGCGACATGCGCAGTCGTCAGCACCGGGGTCGCCGCAACCGGCGCCGCCGCATAGGTAGTGGTCGCGCCGAAGAGCGGCGCGCCAAAGCCAAAGAAGCCACTGCCCCAGTTGTTGTTCCAGTTGTTGTTCCAGTAATTGTTGCCCCAGCCGGTACCGATGCCGTACCAGCCGCCAGTGTAGTTGGGGCCACCCATGCCGTAGAAGCCGCCGCCGCCGCCAAAGCTGTGGATGGCACCGCTGCCACCGAAGCCGTGGAAGCCGCCGCGCCAGTAGTTGCCGCGCCAGCCGACGGGACGGATACCGCGCCAGCCGCCACGCCAATAGTTGCCGCGCCAGCCGACGCGACCGATGCCGTGCCAGCCGCCACGCCAGTAGTTGCCACGCCAGCCGACACCACCGATACCGTACCGGCCGCCACGCCAGTAGTTGCCGCGCCAGCCGACGCCACCGATACCGTACCGGCCGCCACGCCAAGTATTGCCGCGCCAGCCGGCTCCGCCGATACCGTACCGGCCGCCGCCACGCAGGTAGGTGGCACGATCGCCGCCGCCGCTATCGCCGCCGCGGATAAGCTGCACGCTACCGCCAATATCTCCGGGCTTGCGCAACAGAACGGCCGACTGCAGGCCACCCTGGTCGCAACTTCCAGCGGTGCAGGTGAGATTCCAAATGGTGCCATCGGTCGTCGGTTGCGCTGGAGGCGTACGGAACGCCTCGTCGGTCGCAGCTACTTTCGGAGCCATGTTTGGAATGGAGGCTGGAACGGCCATCGCTGACGCTGAGAATCCCAACAGCGCCCCAATGGTCAGCATCCCCGAACATGCAAGTGTTGAGAGATAGCGTTTCATTGTCCTTCTCCAACGGAAACTGTCCGATCGGACAAGGCCTGCGATGATCGTGGGGAAGATGGGCCTCTGCGCGATGACCGTGAGGGCTGGTCCTAAATCGGACGTCCCAAGCGAACGCATCGCGAATAGAAAGGTTCCCCGGAACCGGATGTTCCCGAGGCGCTTCATGACGGTACCGCCCACCCCGGAGAGCTAGGCGAGCCGTGCATTGGCAAAAATGGGTCATTCGCAAATGTAGTTTAGCTCTGACAGAACTGTCGGTCATGTCAGGGGAATCGGCATGCGCATTGTGAGCGACGACCCCGCGCGCGGGCGAGGATCGCCATGGCGGCGCCAACCTTTAGGGCAAATCACCTGACCTCTCACGCTCTCGTGAGGGGAACGGCCATAGTGCTGACAGATTGGCCGGCTGCCCTAATATAATCCCGCTGGCGTGGCCGCGTACACCGGCCCGGCGGCCTATCTCCTGACAAGATGTTGTCGGGAGCCATGGTAATCCCGCTGACCACCGAAGCGTTCGTCCGGCTCGGAGGTGTTGATGTCTGCCCCCACGTCTCGCGCACTGAAGAGATCCGATCCACCGGGCACATCGGCGCCCATCCTGCAGCTGTCAGCGTCCGCGTCGCGCGCCGCCTGGCTGGCAGCCTATGAGGCCGTTCGGGGCGAGACCGAGCGGCGCGCCGCGCCGCTTTCCGCCGAGGACCAAGTCGTTCAGTCCATGCCCGATGCAAGTCCGATCAAGTGGCATCGCGCCCATGTCACCTGGTTCTTCGAGCAGTTTCTGCTCGTGCCATACTCGGCAAACTACCGCGTTTTCGATGAGCGCTTCCCCTTCCTGTTCAATTCCTATTACGTCAGCGCCGGGCCGCGTCACGAGCGGCCGAGACGAGGACTAATCACCCGGCCGGATGTCGAGAGGGTCACCGCTTACCGACAGCATGTCGACGCGGCTGTCCGCGCCCTCATCACCGCGGCCGACGATGAGTTGTTTGCAACGGTACATCCGATTCTGGAGATCGGGCTTCATCATGAGCAGCAGCATCAGGAACTGATGCTGACCGACATCCTGCATGCCTTCGCGCAAAATCCCGTGCTGCCCACATATGATTCCGGCTGGCGCTGGCCTGTGACTGCGGGCAAGGTCAGCGCGTTCGCCGAACTCGCGGAAGGAGTTCACACAATCGGATACGGCGGCGACGGCTTTTCCTATGACAATGAAGGTCCTGCGCATCGGGTGCTGGTCGGTCCGGTGCGGATCGCCCGTCAGCTTGTCACGAATGGTGAGTGGATGCACTTCATGGCCGATGGCGGCTACGAGACGCCGACGCTCTGGCTCTCCGACGGCTGGGCGACGGTCCAGACGGAGGGGTGGAAGGCGCCTGGCTATTGGCGCGAGGTAGACGGCGCCCGTTTCAGATTGACGTTCGCCGGTCTCGAGCCCGTCGATCCCGACCTGCCGGTCTGCCACATCAGCTATTATGAAGCTGACGCATTTGCCCGCTGGGCCGGCAAGCATCTCCCGAGCGAAGCGGAATGGGAGGTGGCGGCGCGGAGCGGTATGCTCGACGATGCCTTCGGCCAGGTGTGGCAGTGGACGCGCAGCGCCTATCTGCCCTACCCCGGCTACGGTGCGGCGCCCGGTGCACTCGGCGAATATAACGGCAAGTTCATGGTCAACCAGATGGTGCTGCGCGGCAGTTCGCTTGCCACGCCGGAAGGGCACGCCCGAAATAGCTATCGCAACTTCTTCGTCCCCCAGGCGCGCTGGCAATTCACCGGGCTGCGCCTCGTCGATCATCCCGACAAGGCGGCACTGATGGCTGCCCCTGTACAAAAAGCCCGCCCTGCCGAAATGGAGGGCGGGGCGAGCTTCGATTTCGCGGCCGATGTCATGGCGGGCCTCCAGGCAAGGCCGAAGCGCATCCCCTCGAAATACTTTTATGACATGGCCGGCTCGCGTCTTTTCGAGGAGATCACGCAGCTCCCGGAGTATTACCCGACCCGAGTGGAGCGCGGCATCCTCGCCGAGAACGCCGAGGCAATCGCCAAGCTGTTGCCGGCAGGCAGGGCGCTCGTTGAATTCGGTAACGGTTCGAGTGCCAAGACGCGCATTGTCCTGCGTGCGGCAAGAGAGCTCTCTACCTATGTGCCCGTCGATATCGCCGCCGAGTTTCTGCAGGAACAGGCCGAAGCCTTGCGACTCGAATTTCCGTCCCTGAATGTGCTGCCGGTCGCCGCCGACTTCACGAGAGCCTTCGACCTGCCGGCGAGCGTTCGCACGATGCCGCGGGTCGGCTTCTTTCCCGGTTCCACGATCGGCAATTTCGAGCCGCTGGACGCCGCTGGTTTTCTTCATCATGCCGGCCAGAGCCTCGGCACGGACGCGGTGATGGTCGTCGGGGTTGACCTCGTAAAGAACGAGGCCGTCCTCCACGCCGCCTATAACGACGCTGCCGGTGTGACCGCCCGTTTCAACCTCAACCTGCTTGCCCGTATCAACCGGGAGCTCGACGGCAATTTCGATCTCGATTCATTCGAGCATCGGGCGTCTTTCGACCGCAGGCACTCGCGCATCGAGATGCATCTCGTAAGCCGCGCAGCTCAGCGCGTGTCGATCGACGGCTACTCGTTTGATTTCGCGGAAGGCGAGACGATCCACACGGAGAACAGCTATAAATATACCGTGGACGCCTTTCGGGCGCTCGCGCGTGAGGCCGGTTGGCGGCCCATCAGTGTCTGGACAGATAGCGACGGCTGGTTCTCGATCCATGTTCTCGCGAACGAGGCCGATGCCGCCAACCAACCAGGGTCTTGGCGCCCGTAACGGCTAACATCCCTATCGTGCCGTTCGGATGACCGCTTTCAGAATGGACGGCAAGGGCATTTATAGCCGCGTCCACGGCACCAACCAGCCGGACAGCACTGGCAAGGCCGCGTCGGCCGGCTGCATCCAGCATGCTTAACAATGACGTCATCGACCTAACAAACGGTTCGCAAGGGGGCGAGGGTCGTCGTAGCGGCTTCTTGCAAAGATCACGTGCAAAACCGATTCAGAAATCGGGTAATTCGCGACAAGGCCGAGGAACGGCTCAAGACCGATCTGCTCCGGCTATGGCTTTTCATTTTCAGGATTCGCGGCCACCACGAAAACCGCCTCAGGCTCAGCGGGCTTTTACGGCGGCAAAAATAAAGGCCGCCGAAGCGACCTTGTATGTGTATGAAATTCTTAGAAAAAATGGTGGGCGATGAGAGACTCGAACTCCCGACATCTTCGGTGTAAACGAAGCGCTCTACCAACTGAGCTAATCGCCCCCACGCGAGGCGCTGTTTAAGCGGTTCGCTTCCGAACCGCAAGGAAAATTCGTCGCCATGACGAGATGTCCGCCGTTTCCGGCGCTCTCATAGCCGTCTCACAAAAAAACATCCGGCGCATGTTCTTTTGGTGCGATCGGGTGTTGACACTCCCACCCGAACACCGTAATTCCACGCCCATCGACGCGGGACGAACTGCCCCACGTCAGAAGCGCGGGTGTAGCTCAGTCGGTTAGAGTGCCGGCCTGTCACGCCGGAGGTCGCGGGTTCGAGCCCCGTCACTCGCGCCATTCTTTTCAAAGGCTTAGCGCCGGCTCTCCAAAAATCAGATCCTTCCGCCGAGCTGGTTCTGCCGCTCTACGCCTCTGATATTGGTCGCACCCGCGGCACGCAAAAACCTCCCTCCGAAGCGCAAGTCCACCCAAGCCCGAAGCCCTCCGGGATAAGCCGGCGCCGCACCGCCGCACGGCTGAATCTTTCGCGTTGGAATAAGCGGCTGAGGCGTGTTGACAGTCTCACGCGAACACCGTAATCCCACGCCATCGACGCGGGACGAACTGCCCCACGTCAGAAGCGCGGGTGTAGCTCAGTCGGTTAGAGTGCCGGCCTGTCACGCCGGAGGTCGCGGGTTCGAGCCCCGTCACTCGCGCCATTCTTTCCAAAGGCTTAGTGCCGGATCCCCATAAAATCAGTTCCTTCCGTCGAGCGACTTCGGCCGCCCTCGCCTTTGATGTTTACCGCTCCTGCGGTACGCAAGAACCTCCCTCCGAAGCGCAGGCCTCCCAGGCCCGCGGCCTGACGAGCCTCATCTGTGTCGGACTGCCGCACGGACGAACCTTTGCCCTGGAATCAGCGGCTGAGGCCGATCCGTTGGTCAAAATGTCCAGCACCACCCGCGTCGACTTTCTCCGTGCAGAGGATCAAGATGCACATATTTGATGCTGATCGGGATCGCCGAAGGCTGATTTGCGTTCGTTACCCGGCAGCAAGCCGCAATTAGCGGCTGTGCATTTAGGAGAGATTCGATGTTCGGCCTGACAGCGCTTGAACTGGCCCGCATTCAGTTTGGCTTCACCGTCTCCTTCCACATCATCTTCCCGGCGATCACCATCGGCATGGCGAGCTATCTCGTGGTGCTGGAAGGGCTCTGGCTGTGGAAGCGCGATACCGTCTATCGCGACCTCTACCTTTTCTGGTCGAAGATCTTTGCCGTCAATTTCGCCATGGGGGTCGTCTCGGGCCTGGTCATGGCTTACCAGTTCGGCACCAACTGGAGTTATTTTTCCTCCTTCGCCGGCAGCGTCACGGGTCCCCTGCTCGCTTATGAGGTGCTGACCGCCTTCTTCCTCGAGGCCGGTTTCCTGGGTGTGATGCTTTTCGGCTGGAACAAGGTCGGGCCGGGCCTGCACTTCTTCTCCACTATAATGGTGGCGGCGGGCACGCTGATCTCGGCCACCTGGATCCTCGCCTCCAACAGCTGGATGCAGACCCCGCAGGGATTCGAAATCGTCAATGGCGTGGTGGTGCCGGTGAACTGGCTGGAGGTCGTGCTGAACCCCTCCTTCCCCTATCGCCTCGCCCATATGACCGTTGCCGCCTATCTGGCGACGGCGCTTTTCGTCGGCGCGTCGGCCGCCTGGCACCTTCTGCGCGGCAATGACAATGACCGCGTGCGCACCATGCTTTCCATGGCCATGTGGATGCTGCTGTTCTCGGCGCCGGTGCAGATATTCATCGGCGACCTGCATGGCCTCAACACGCTGAAATACCAGCCAGCCAAGATCGCCGCCGTGGAAGGTCATTGGGAGAACAAGCCGGGCGAGCCCGTGCCGCTCACCCTGTTCGGCTGGCCCGACATGAAAAAGGAAGAAACGCTCTATGCGCTGCAGGTGCCGCGCTTGGGCAGCATCATCCTGACCCACACATGGAGCGGCCAGTTCCCCGGCCTCAAGGAATTCGCCCCGGAAGACCGGCCGAATTCGACCGTGGTGTTCTGGAGCTTCCGCGTCATGGTGGGGCTCGGCGTGTTGATGCTGGTGCTCGGCCTCTGGGCGCTCTGGCTGCGCTGGAAAGGCCACCTGTACCAGTCCAGGCAATTCCTGCGCTTTGCCACGCTGATGGGCCCCACAGGCCTGATCGCCCTTCTCGCGGGCTGGTTCACCACCGAGATCGGCCGCCAGCCCTGGGTCGTCTATGGCGTGATGCGTACCAAGGATGGCGTCTCGAACCATTCGGCACTGGCCATGAGCTCCACGCTCATCGCGTTCGTCGTGGTCTATTTCATCGTCTTTGGCATCGGCACCCGCTACATGCTGAAGCTGGTCGCCAAGGGCCCCGAGGACCACGAGCCGACGGAGGACGAATACGTCGCCGGCCGGCCGTCCCGCCCGCTTTCGGCCGCACCGGACCAGATGGAACTGTTCGTGCCGACCAACCGCCACACGAAAGGCTGACACCATGGGCATCGACCTTCCCGTAGTCTGGGCCGTCATCATCGCCTTCGGCCTCATGATGTATGTCGTCATGGATGGTTTTGATCTTGGCATCGGCATCCTGTTCCCCTTCGTGCGCAACCGCGAGGACCGCGACGTGATGGTCAACACCGTGGCGCCCGTCTGGGACGGCAACGAGACCTGGCTCGTGCTGGGCGGCGCAGCACTCATGGCCGCCTTCCCGCTTGCCTATTCGATCATCCTCAGCGCGCTCTATTTGCCGCTGGTGCTGATGCTGCTGGGGCTCATCTGGCGTGGCGTCGCCTTCGAATTCCGCTTCAAGGCCGACCCGCACCACCGGGCATTCTGGGACCAGGCCTTTGCCTGGGGCTCCTATATCGCCACCTTCTTCCAGGGCGTGTCGCTGGGCGCCTTCCTCAACGGCTTTGCAGTCGAGAACAACGCCTATGCCGGCGGCACGCTCGACTGGATCACACCGTTCAGCCTGTTCACCGGCGTCGGGCTGCTCGTCGCCTATTCGCTGCTCGGCAGCACCTGGCTGATCATCAAGACCGAAGGCGCGCTGCAGGCACGCATGGTGACGCTTGCCAGGCCGATCACGCTGCTTTTGCTGGTGGTCATCGGCATCGTCAGCCTATGGACGCCATTCGCCCATCCGGCGATCGCCGAGCGGTGGTTCAGCTTCCCCAACATCGTCCTGTTCTCGCCGGTGCCGGTGCTGGTTCTGATCAGCACGTGGCTGATCCTGCGCAGCCTGCAGGGCGAGCCGCATGCGGGGCCGTTTTTGCTGGCCCTGTTCCTGCTGTTCCTGGGCTATAGCGGGCTCGGCATCAGCCTGTGGCCGAACATCATCCCGCCGGACATCTCGATCCGCGCGGCGGCAGCTCCGCCGCAGAGCATGGGCTTCACGCTGGTGGGCGCGCTGTTCATCATTCCCATCATCCTCGCCTACACCGCGTGGTCCTATTACGTCTTCCGCGGCAAGGTGAAGGTCGGAGAAGGCTACCACTGATGGCCGCGCCATCCTCCCTGCCCAGCTGGCCGAAGCGGATCGGCTGGCTGATCCTGATCTGGGCTGCGAGCGTGCTTAGCCTGGGGCTGGTGGCGCTCGCCTTCCGCTTCGTGATGAACCTCGCGGGGCTCACGGTCTGACGCGAAAAGAGCCGTCTCCGGGGTTCTCAACTTTCGCCTCGGTGGCGTCGCCATACGTGATGGCGAAGCCACCACTTGTACGAAAGCCTTGTTCTTTCGGCCAATTTCCGCCGCTGAGACGTCTCACATCCCGGCCGGCGCCGGGCAAAAGTGGAACAAATCGCCTCCCAAACTGTTGATCGCCAATTGATCGCACAGAGGGAGCATAGTTATGCGCAATACTTTGATTGCAGTTGCAGCAGTGGCAGCACTGGCCGGCTGCACCCCGACGGAACGCGGAGCTTTCGTCGGCGGCGCAACGGGTGCTGCCATTGGAGGAGCCGTTTCCAACGACGTCGGCGGCGCCTTGGTAGGCGGTGCCATCGGTGCGACGGCCGGCGCCCTTATCGGCCGCGCAAGCGAGCGGGGCCGCTGCTTCTACCGCGACCGCTACGGCAACCGCTATGTCGCACATTGCCCACGCGGCTATGGCTGGTAGTCGCAGAATTCCGATACGCCGGTCCACTCGCACCGCATATGCAAGAGTTCCAAAAAGAAAAGCCGGGCGCGTGGCCCGGCCTTTCGGTCAACGTCGGTCGTCGTCAACTTAGTTGACGGCGTCCTTGAGGCCCTTGCCGGCGGTGAACTTCGGCACCGTGCGGGCAGGAATCTGCACTTCCGCGCCGGTCTGCGGGTTACGACCGGTCGAAGCAGCCCGTTTAGACACGGAGAAATTTCCGAAGCCGACGAGACGAACGTCGCCGCCACTCTTCAATTCGCCGGTGATGACGGAGAACACCGCTTCAACGGCGGACTGTGCGTCGGCCTTGGAGAGCTTCGCAGCTTCCGCGACAGCAGACACCAATTCGTTCTTGTTCATAAAAACTTCCTTCCATGAGAAAACCGGGACAATAGACTCAACCGGCAGGGCTCGGACTTTAGAAAGAACCTGCGGCTCAACCAAGTCAGAAAACACCGAAATCCCTTGGTTTTCCGCGGTTTTTCAACGAAAAAGCCGGGCGCGAGGCCCGGCTTTCTACATTCTTGCCACAATTGGAGCTTGCGGCGCTCAATGAGCGAGTGACTTGCCCGCCTCGTCCACCGCTTCCGCCTTGGAAGCCGGGGTTTCCACGGGCTCGACCCATTCGATCGGCTCGGGCATCCGCACCAGCGCGTGGCGCAGCACTTCACCGACCCGGCTGACCGGAATGATCTCCATGCCGCTCTTCACATTGTCCGGAATCTCCGCCAGATCCTTGGCGTTTTCTTCCGGGATCAGCACCTTCTTGATCCCGCCGCGAAGAGCCGCAAGCAGCTTCTCCTTGAGGCCGCCGATCGGCAACACCCTGCCGCGCAGCGTGATCTCGCCGGTCATCGCCACATCGGCCCGTACCGGAATGCCGGTCAGAACCGAGACGATTGCCGTTGCCATCGCCGTGCCGGCCGACGGACCATCCTTCGGCGTCGCGCCTTCCGGCACGTGCACGTGGATGTCGCGCTTGTCGAACAGCGGAGGCTCGATGCCGAAATCGATGGCCCGGCTGCGGACATAGGAGGCAGCAGCGGAGATCGACTCCTTCATCACGTCACGCAGGTTGCCGGTGACGGTCATCCTGCCCTTGCCGGGCATCATGACGCCTTCGATCGTCAGCAACTCGCCGCCGACCTCGGTCCAAGCGAGACCGGTGACGACACCGACCTGATCGTCCGCCTCAACCTGGCCGAAGCGGAAGCGCGGCACGCCGAGATAGTCCGAGAGGTTTTCGGACGTGACCTTGATCGACTTCTTCTTAGTCCGGATGATCTCGGTCACGGCCTTGCGCCCGAGCTTCATCAACTCGCGCTCCAGGCTACGGACGCCGGCTTCCCGCGTGTAGGTCTGGATGACCGCGCGGATAGCGTCCTCGCTGACCGAGAACTCTTTCGGCTGCAGCGCGTGATCGCGAACCACCTTGGACAGCAGATGCCGCTTGGCGATCTCGACCTTCTCGTCTTCCGTGTAACCGGCGATACGGATGATCTCCATGCGGTCCATAAGGGGCGCAGGGATGTTCAGCGTATTTGCGGTCGTCACGAACATGACGCTCGACAGATCGTATTCGACCTCCAGGTAGTGATCCATGAAGGACGAGTTCTGTTCCGGATCCAGCACCTCGAGCAGCGCCGACGACGGATCACCACGGAAGTCCTGGCCCATCTTGTCGATCTCGTCGAGCAGGAAGAGCGGATTGGACTTCTTGGCCTTCTTCATCGACTGGATGACCTTGCCGGGCATCGAGCCGATATAGGTCCTGCGGTGACCGCGGATCTCGGCCTCGTCACGGACGCCGCCGAGCGCCATGCGCACGAACTCACGGCCGGTCGCCTTGGCGATCGACTTGCCGAGCGAGGTCTTGCCGACGCCGGGAGGGCCGACGAGGCACAGGATCGGACCCTTCAGCTTCTTCTGCCGGCTCTGGACGGCCAGATACTCGACGATGCGGTCCTTGACCTTGTCGAGACCGTAGTGGTCGTGGTCCAGCACCTCCTGGGCGAGCTTCAGGTCATGCTTGACCTTGGAGTTCTTGCCCCACGGGATCGACAGCAGCCAGTCGAGATAGTTGCGGACAACCGTGGACTCGGCCGACATCGGCGACATCGAACGCAGCTTCTTCAGTTCGGCATCCGCCTTTTCGCGGGCCTCCTTGGAAAGCTTCGTCTTCTTGATGCGCGCCTCGAGTTCGGCGGCCTCGTCGCGGCCATCCTCGCCCTCGCCGAGCTCCTTCTGGATCGCCTTCATCTGCTCGTTGAGGTAGTACTCGCGCTGCGTCTTCTCCATCTGCCGCTTGACGCGGCTGCGGATGCGCTTCTCCACCTGCAGAACGGAAATCTCGGCTTCCATGAAGCCCATGGCCTTCTCGAGCCGCTCGCGCACCGAAAGGGTGCCGAGCATTTCCTGCTTCTCGGGGATCTTGATCGCGAGATGCGAGGCAACCGTATCGGCGAGCTTGGAATAGTCGTCGATCTGGCTGGCCGCACCGACCACCTCAGGCGAAATCTTCTTGTTCAGCTTCACGTAGTTTTCGAAGTCGGCCACGACCGAGCGGGCAAGCGCCTCGATCTCGATCTCCTCTTCCACCGGCTCGGTGAGCACGACGGCGTTGGCCTCATGGAACTCTGCGCGATCGGTGAAACTGGTGATCTGGGCGCGCGTTGCACCCTCGACCAATACCTTCACCGTGCCATCCGGCAGCTTCAGAAGCTGCAGGACGTTCGCGAGCGTGCCGATCTCATAGATGGCATCCGGCTCCGGATCGTCGTCGGCAGCATTTTTCTGGGTCGCGAGCAGGATCTGCTTCTCCGCGCCCATTACCTCTTCCAGCGCCTTAATGGACTTCTCGCGCCCCACGAAGAGCGGCACGATCATGTGCGGAAACACAACGATGTCGCGCAGTGGTAGAACTGCGAAGACACCATCGCCGGAAGACCTTGTTGTTTTGGCCATTTTCCAACCTTTCATTTCGCAGCCGCACATTGGCCAGCCACGAATCTCATATTAACGGCCGTGCACCGTTCCGCCTACCACCGTTTCACACCGGGGCTTCAGCACGGAATGCAGACACGGCCTTCAATGCTGTTAGTTGGATGCACGGCTAACAAAGATCAAGGGCAAGCACGAAACCGTGCACGATCTTTGAATGGTCTCGGACGATCTTTCCTTGTCGATACAAGGCCTTACTACAGGAAAACGGCGCCTTTTCGGCGCCGTTCGACTGTTCAGGATCAAATCAGCGGTCAGGCGCTGACGTTGCCCTTCTTTTCCTTCTGCTCCGAATAGATGTAGAGCGGCCGGGCACTGCCGGTCACCACTTCCTCGGAGATCACGACTTCCTGCACGCCTTCGAGCGCAGGCAGCTCGAACATGGTGTCGAGCAGGATCGCTTCCATGATCGAACGCAGGCCGCGAGCGCCGGTCTTGCGCTCGATGGCGCGCTTGGCGATGGCCGAGAGCGCGTTCTCATGGAACGTCAGTCCGACATTCTCCATCTCGAACAGGCGCTGATACTGCTTGACCAGAGCGTTCTTCGGCTCGGTCAGGATCTGGATCAGCGCAGGCTCGTCGAGATCCTCAAGCGTCGCCAGAACCGGCAGACGGCCGACGAATTCGGGGATCAGGCCGAACTTCAGCAAATCTTCCGGCTCGACCTGACGGAAGAGCTCGCCCGTGCGACGATCCTCCGGCGATGCCACCAACGCACCAAAACCGATCGAGGTCTTGCGGCCGCGGTCCGAAATGATCTTGTCGAGGCCCGCGAAGGCGCCGCCGCAGATGAACAGGATGTTGGCCGTATCCACCTGCAGGAACTCCTGCTGCGGATGCTTGCGGCCGCCCTGCGGCGGCACGGAAGCGACCGTGCCTTCCATGATCTTCAACAGTGCCTGCTGCACGCCCTCACCCGACACGTCGCGGGTGATCGACGGATTGTCGGACTTGCGCGAAATCTTGTCGATTTCGTCGATGTAGACGATGCCGCGCTGCGCACGCTCGACATTGTAGTCGGCGGCCTGAAGCAGCTTCAGGATGATGTTCTCGACATCCTCGCCGACATAACCCGCTTCGGTGAGCGTCGTGGCGTCGGCCATGGTGAACGGCACGTCGATGATGCGGGCGAGCGTCTGCGCCAGCAGCGTCTTGCCGCAGCCGGTGGGGCCGATCAGCAGGATGTTCGACTTCGCCAGTTCGACGTCGTTGTTCTTCGACGCATGCGCCAGGCGCTTGTAGTGGTTATGAACGGCCACCGACAGAACGCGCTTCGCGTAAGGCTGGCCGATCACATAATCGTCCAGAACCTTGAGGATCTCCTGCGGCGTCGGCACGCCTTCGCGCGACTTCACCATCGAGGTTTTGTTCTCCTCGCGGATGATGTCCATGCACAGCTCGACGCACTCGTCGCAGATGAAAACCGTCGGACCGGCGATCAGCTTGCGTACTTCGTGCTGGCTCTTGCCGCAGAACGAACAGTAGAGCGTGTTCTTGGAATCGCCGCCGTTGCTGACCTTGCTCATGTTATCCAAGTCCTTTCAGTGCTGCTCGGCCGGTATTCTGGCTGAACCCAAAAGCTATTCTTGGCGGAAACCGCCTGCCAACGTCCTGGCACCTGCATTAATTTCCGCACATCTTGCGACGGAAGGGAATGCAAATCACTCGTGACGCCCCGCTGAAAGCTAAGCCGTCGAAGCTCAACATAGATTTAACGTAGGTCGCGGTCCCCGTCGAGGAAACAGTAAATTGTGACCGAAATGCCGCAAGCTGAGTCAAAAATGCGTCATACCCACAGCACCGGCCACAAAAACCGTCACTTCGTCAGAACGGGCTCCGGCGCCTCGATCACGTCGCGGGAGGTGATGACCTTGTCGATCAGGCCGAATGCCTGGGCTTCGTCGGCCGACATGAAATGATCGCGGTCGAGCGTGCGCTCGATCGTTTCATAGTCCTTGCCGGTGTGCTTGACGTAGACCTCGTTCAGCCGGCGCTTCAGCTTGATGATGTCCTGGGCGTGGCGCTCGATGTCCGATGCCTGGCCCTGGAAGCCGCCCGAAGGCTGGTGCACCATGATGCGCGCATTCGGCGTGGCAAAGCGCATGTCCTTATGACCGGCGCAAAGCAGCAGCGAGCCCATGGAGGCAGCCTGGCCGATGCAGAGCGTCGAAACCGCCGGCTTGATGAACTGCATCGTGTCGTAGATCGCCATGCCGGAGGTGACGACGCCGCCCGGCGAGTTGATGTAGAGCGAAATCTCCTTCTTCGGATTTTCCGCCTCGAGGAACAGCAGCTGCGCGCAGACCAGCGTGGCCATGCCGTCTTCCACCGGGCCGGTGATGAAGATGATGCGCTCTTTGAGAAGCCGCGAGAAAATGTCATAGGCGCGCTCGCCGCGATTGGTCTGTTCAACGACCATCGGCACGAGGTTCATTGCGGTTTCCACGGGGTTCTTCATAAACAGTCCCTTTGTCAGGATTGGATTCCGGCGCCCAACGGCAGAATCAGCGATTATAAGTTTCTTCCGATAGATAGGATGCCGCCTCACCATTGCGCAAGGCCGGGCAAACTGGCGGCCGATCCGCGACGAAGTAGCGTGCGGCCGTTATTTTTCCAGCACTTCCTTCACGACGGTGGCAAGCTGCTTGAGCGAGAACGGTTTCGGCAGGAAGCCGAACTGTGCGTCGGCCGGCAGATTCTTGGCGAATGCGTCCTCCGCATAGCCGGACACGAAGATGAACTTGATATCGGGCTGCAGCTTGCGCAGCTCGCCAAGCAAGGTCGGGCCATCCATCTCCGGCATGACCACATCGGACACGACGATGTCGACCTTGCCGTCCAGCTCGCGATAGACCTCCAGCGCCTCCACGCCGGACGACGCCTCGTGCACGGTATAGCCGCGAGACGTCAGCGCACGAACGCCGCCCATACGCACGGCATCCTCGTCCTCAACGAGCAGAACCGTCGCCGAGCCGGAGAGATCGCGCGAGACTTCGGGGGCTTTCGCAACCGGCGCGCCGCCCGCTTCGGCGGCCGCAGCAGGCTGCCCCGCCACCAGCTCCAGGACCGGCTTCGCTTCGGCGATGTGGCGCGGCAGGAAGATGCGGAAGACCGTGCCCCTGCCAACCTCGGAATCGCAGTAGATGAAACCGCCCGTCTGCTTGACGATACCATAGACCATAGACAAGCCAAGACCGGTGCCCTTGCCCACTTCCTTTGTGGTGAAGAACGGCTCGAACACCTTCTTCATGATGTCCGCCGGAATGCCGGTGCCAGTGTCTTCCACCTCGACCAGGACATAGTCCGCCGGCACGAGTTCGCGATACGCAAAGGCCGCGCTCTCGTCCGCGCCCACATTCTTCGTTCGGACGGTCAGCTCGCCACCGTCCGGCATGGCATCGCGGGCATTAACCGTAAGGTTGACGATGACCTGCTCGAACTGACCCACATCGGCCTTCACCGGCCAGAGATCGCGCCCATGGTCGACCTTCAGCTTGACCAGATTGCCGACGAGGCGGGCAAGCAGCATGCGCAGATCCGCCAGCACGTCCGTCAGGTTCAGCACTTCCGGCCGCAGCGTCTGCTTGCGCGAGAAGGCCAGCAGCTGACGCACCAGCGAGGCGGCGCGGTTGGCGTTCTGCTTGATGTTCATGATGTCGGGGAAGGAAGGATCCGACGGCCGGTGGTTGGTCAGCAGCAGATCCGACGACATGATGATGGCGGTCAGCACATTGTTGAAATCGTGCGCGATGCCGCCCGCAAGCTGCCCAACCGCCTGCATTTTCTGGCTCTGGGCCATCTGGCTTTCGAGCGCCTTCTGCTCGGTGGTCTCGACGGCGTAGACGATCGCCGCCTCTTCCGCACCCTCGCCACCGGCGCCGTCGGCGATGGCATTGACGTAGAAGCGCAGGTGTCGCTCCTCATTGTTCGGCAGCACGGTCTCGATTGGCTCGATATCGGCCTGACGCTGGCGGGCCTTCTCCAGGGCCGCAGCCAATGCCGAGCGATCGCGCTCATGGACGACCGATTCGAGCCGCACGCGGCGGTCGACGGCGTCGCGATCCACCACCGAAGAGAACAAGGACAGGAACGGCGCATTGGTGCGCAGGATGCGGCCATCCTGATCCACACCCGCAATCGCCATGGGCGTCGAGTTGAAGAAGCGGGTGAACCGAACCTCCGCAGCCCTCAGGTCGGCGGAAGCGTCCTCGCCTTGCGTGCGATTGAGCACGATGGTGCGACTGGGGCCGCTGATGCCCTCGCGGCTGGCCGCCACGCGGTGCATGAAGCGCACCGGCAGCGCCTCGCCCGTGACCGTTGCCAGGTCGAGGTCGATAATGGCGTTGCGCGTCGTGCCGGGATCGGCCTTGACCGAACGGATAAGCGCCATGCCGTCGCCTGCGATGATCTCCCGGAGGGTGATGGCACCGGGCGTGAAGCTGGCAAGATCGATTCCCAGCCATTCGGCCAGCGTCGCATTGATATAAGTGACGCGCCCTTCCTGATCGGCGGAGAAGAAGCCGGCCGGCGCATGATCGAGATGATCAATGGCCTTCTGCAGGTCGAGGAAGAAGCGCTCCTGCTCGGCCCGCTCCTTGGAAATGTCGGCCAGTTGCCAGGAGAGCAGCGGCTGCCGCTGCCCCGGAACATTGAAGGCGCGGCCGCGCACGCGATACCAGCGGGCACCCGGCTCAGCGCCCGGGCGCACCGACTGCGACAGGCGAAACTCGCCGTCGCCGGCCTGCCCGTCACGCAGGCCCGAGGCGACCCGATAGATCGTGGGCGCAGCTTCCGGAACATCCGACAGCAGCCCCTCGACAGTCTTGACGTCAGCAACCGTGTTCGCGCCGGTCATGTCGGCATAGGCCCGGTTGGCATAGACGACGCGGCCCTTGGTGTCGGTAACGACCAGCCCCTGCGACATCGAATCGACAAAGGCCTTGGAAAGCTCATCGGCGGTGGAGCGCGGCGCGATCTGCACGAAGCCGATCGCAGTGGCAAAGAGATAGCCAACGCCGATCATCGCCAGCACGCCGAGCATGCCCAGCAAGAACGGATCGCCCAGGCGCTCGCGGAAAATGCCGAACACGATCGCAGCAACCGTCAGCACCACAATGAAAATGACAAGACGCGTGATCGCGCCCGGGCGCGTGCGCTGGTCGACGATCGGTACGGGATAAAAATCGCCGCGCGTTTCCTTGGCCATGCGTCTTTTGCCTAAATTCCCCGGTTCCACGGTGCCCTGACACCGAAACGGTTGAATCACATTCTGTCAGATGCGCATAGGCCTAGCCTGAAAAAGTTCCGAGAAAAACCGGGCTCGGCATAGCTGGGCAAATTTCCGTCGTTTATGAAGCGTGAGTGCAACTTGCGAATATCGCGGTCAAAGGTTTAGTGTCGCGCGCAGTACAGAAAAAGAGCCGGGGAACTTGAAGATGGAATGGTTGGATAGCGTTGCAGGACCGGGATACACCGCAGCACTCCTTTGGACGTTCGCGGCGCTCATCCTGCTCGTCATCGTCCTTGTCATCATCAAGCTGTTCCGCAGCCTGACATTCGGGACCTTCGTCTCCGGGGGCCGCAATCGCAAGACGCGCCTTGCCGTCATGGATGCCGCGGCGGTCGACAGCCATAGGCGGCTCGTTCTCGTACGACGCGACGATGTCGAGCATCTGCTGCTTATCGGCGGGCCGACCGATGTCGTGGTCGAGCAGGACATCAGGCTGAACCAGCAGCGGCGTCCCTCGCTGGCCGGCGAACTCAATCACGAGCCCCCTGCACGGCCTCGCGCCCTCGAGCCACAGCCCGCGCCGCGCCCGGCGCCGCAGCCGCGCGCGCCTGAGCCGGCGCCACGGCCCATGCCCGTCCAGCAGCCGATCCCTGCCGCAGTTCCCCAGCAACCCGCACCCATGGCGGCACCAAGGCCTGCCCCCGCTCCGGTTTCCGCTCCGCGGCCCGAGCCGAGGATGCCCGTGGGGCCCGCCGCGACCGCGCCGGTGCGCCAGGAGCCCGTCATCTCGACTCCGCCGGTGCAGCAGGCGCCCGCTCCCATCGTTCCTTCTCCGCAACGCGATGAGGTAGACGACTCGCTCCTGCGCGAACTCGAGATTTCGCTGGAAGAAACGCCGGCTCAGCCCGAACCCAGCGCGCCCGAGGTTTCGCTGGACGACGAGATGACCAAGCTTCTGGGTGAGCTTTCCAACCAGAAGCGGTAATCGGAACCTCGCGCCTTTCGTAGAAAGGCCCGAACGCGCGGAATTTCGTGCAGCAATATGCACGCATCGCTGAGAGCCTGCGTGCGGCGGCGAGACAAATGCAGGCAATAAAAAAGGCGGCCTCGGCCGCCTTTTTCGCCATTCAGCGCGACGAAGCTCAGTCGTCGCGATAGACCTTTTCCCGGCGCTCGTGCCGTTCCTGCGCCTCGATGGACAGGGTGGCGATCGGCCTTGCGTCCAGGCGCTTCAGCGAGATCGGCTCACCCGTTTCCTCACAGAAACCGTAGGTGCCTTCATCAATGCGCTGAAGGGCCGAATCGATCTTGGAGATCAGCTTCCTCTGTCTGTCACGTGCGCGAAGCTCGATGGCTCGGTCGGTTTCGGAAGATGCCCGGTCTGCAAGATCGGGATGGTTGGCGTTTTCCTGCTGGAGAATTTCGAGGGTCTCACGCGCCTCGCGAAGAATGTCATTCTTCCATGCAAGGAGCTTCTGGCGGAAGTATGCTTTCTGCCGTTCATTCATGAACGGCTCATCCTCCGAGGGAACGTAAGCGGCATCAACGAGATCGTTCATTCGACTCACCCCATTACCCGTCATTCCAATTTTTGCGCCTATATATTCACCGTCCGCGGAGCACACAAGCGCAATCGACATCGCTCAAGCAATTGTCAGCGACCAGCGGCAGAGCAGTTCACTAAGTCCTGCAAGTCTCCGAACTTTGTAGCTTGGCGCACACCCAGATGCCCGCAAGCTCAGTTGCGCGAAGTCTTTGCGGCCACTAAACCGTCTTTCAGGATCGGTAGTGCAGTTTGCCGTTCCAAGGGAGAGGGTTGGCGCGGTGAGCAGACTTTTTCTTCTCAGGCACGCAAAGGCCGCGTGGGCCCTGCCGGGGATGCGCGACTTCGACCGGCCGCTCGATGCAGCAGGGATTACCGACGCCGAGGCGACCGGCATTGCGATGCAGGCGCACGGATACATTCCAGAGCTGACCCTTTGTTCCAACGCCGTCCGGGCCCGCCAGACGCTGGAAGGCATCGCCGCCAACACCGACACCGGGCGTGTGCTTTATTTCGACGACCTCTACCGCGAGGATGCCTCCGGCTATCTCTCGATCATCCGCAAATCCGGCAATGTCAGCGCACTGCTCGTCATCGGCCACAACCCGATGATGGAAGACCTTGCCCTTGCCCTGGCGCCCCAGGGCGACGAAGACGCGCGGGCAACCCTGCATGCCGGCTTTCCCACCTCCGGCCTTGCCGTTCTCCGCTTCCCGGGCAATCTGTCGGAGGCCGTGCCCGGCACCGGCTATCTTGAAGACATCCTGATGCCGCCGGGCTTGTAGGCCGCCCGCCTCCGCCTAACCATTTCAAATCGCAAAGCCATTGCCTATATCGGGAGGCATCCATGGAGTGGGGTGCAGCCTTTGGCGTCTCTAACCAATCTGACCGACGAGGCGCGCATTGCGCTGGACACGCTTTCGAGCCGGGCGAGCGATCTTTTTTCGCCAACGGTCCGTGTCGGCGTCACGGGGCTTTCGAGGGCAGGCAAGACAGTCTTCATCTCGGCCTTCGTGCACAATCTCATCCATGGCGGGCGGCTGCCGCTTTTCGAGGCGCAGAAATCCGGACGCATCTCGCGCGCCCTCCTCGAAGAGCAGCCCGACGATGCCGTGCCGCGCTTTCAATATGAGGACCATATCGAAGCGCTGGTGAATGCCCGCACGTGGCCCGACTCCACCCGCGCCATTTCCGAGTTGAGGCTGACGATCGAGTATGAATCCGCCTCTGGCTGGAACCGCATGTTCTCGAGCGGCCGGCTGTCGGTCGACATCGTCGACTATCCGGGCGAATGGCTGCTTGACCTGCCGCTTCTGGGCAAGTCGTATCAAGAATTCTCGCATGACGCCTTCGAGATGGCGGCTTTGCCGGTGCGGGTCGACCTCTCCGAGGAATGGCGCAGGCTCGCGCTCACCGCAGACCCCGATGCCGACGCCGACGAAATGACCGCGCGCCGGCTTTTCGAGAGCTTCGCCGCTTACCTGCAGGCCTGCAAGTTCGACGAACGGGCCTTGTCGACCCTGCCGCCGGGGCGTTTTCTTATGCCGGGCGACCTCGACGGATCGCCTGCCCTGACTTTCGCCCCACTGCCAGGACTGGAAGACAGCCGCCCTCGCCCAGGCTCGCTGCATGCGATGATGGAACGGCGCTATGAGGCCTACAAGACGCATGTGGTCAAACCGTTCTTCCGCGAGCACATTGCCAAGCTCGACCGGCAGATCGTGCTGATCGACGCCATGCAGGCGCTGAACTCTGGCCCCGGCGCCATGGCGGACCTGGAACGCGCCGTCACCGAGATCCTGGCCTGTTTCCGACCAGGTCGCGGAAGCCTCCTCACCGGTCTTTTTGCGCGCCGCATCGACCGTATCTTGGTGGCAGCCACCAAGGCCGACCACCTGCATCACGAAAGCCATGATCGCCTGCAGGCCATCGTGCGCCGCCTGACCGAAAGGGCAGCGGCACGCGCCAATTTGTCGGGCGCCGAGGTCGATGTTCTGGCCATGGCGGCCGTGCGCGCCACGCGCGAAGGCACCGTCAAGCAGGGGCGCGAGACGCTGCCGGTGATCATCGGGACGCCTCTCAAGGGCGAGACGATCGGCGGCGTGACTTTTGACGGTGAAACCGAAACCGCCATATTTCCCGGTGACTTACCGGCAAAAGCGGATTCAGTTTTCAAGGTCGGTAATGCAAACCATCAACAAGACCGGAACGATCCGGCGATCCGCATCGTGCGCTTCCGCCCGCCGAAGCTCGAGCGCACCGCAGAGGGCGTCACCCTTTCCCTGCCCCATATTAGGCTGGACCGCGCTCTGCAATTCCTGATCGGAGACCGGCTGGCATGACAGAGCCTCGCAAACCCGCAGCCTTTCGGCTGGAACCGGAGCCTGAACGCAACGAACCGGCCGCCAAGCGAAAGCACCCGGAGACGCCGAGAAAGCCCCGCGCGCTGAAGGCAGAGGCGGCAATCGTCACGCCTTCGGAAATCGACGTTTTCGGCGAGCCGGATATCGTTGTCGCCGAACCGCCCCCGGCCACGGCGCCGCGCCGGCGTTCGAAGATCGGCGCGGTGTTTCTCAGCGCACTTGGCGTCCTGGTTTCGCTCGCTGTCGGCCTGTGGATCGACCGGCTGATCCGCGACCTGTTCGAGCGCGCCCCATGGCTCGGCTGGCTTGCCGCCGGCGTGGCGGCGATTGCGGCTGTTGCGCTGGTGCTCATCCTGCTGCGCGAAATGCTGGCATTGATCCGCCTCGCCTCGGTCGAGAAGCTGCGCAACCGGGCGCTCGGCGCAATCGCCAGCAACGACCCGAAAGCTGCGCGCGGCGTCGTCGACGAGCTAACGGCCCTGGTTTCCGGAAAACCCGATACGGCCGCCGGGCGGCGCATGCTGGCAGACCTGCGCGACGACATCATCGACGGCAGGGACCTCGTGAAGCTCGCGGAGACTGAAATCCTAGGGCCGCTCGATGCGCGGGCCAAAGTGCTGGTGCTCGACGCAGCGAAGCGCGTTTCGCTGGTGACCGCGGTCAGCCCCCGCGCACTGGTCGACATCGCCTATGTGGTGTTCGAGGCCGGCCGGCTGATCCGCAGGCTGTCGGAGCTTTACGGCGGCCGGCCCGGCACGCTCGGCTTCTTCCGGCTGACGCGAAGCGTTTTGGCGCATCTGGCCGTCACCGGCTCCATCGCCGTCGGCGACAGCTTCGTGCAGCAGATTGTGGGTCACGGACTGGCAGCGCGCCTCTCGGCCAAACTCGGCGAAGGTGTCGTCAACGGCATGATGACGGCCAGGATAGGCATTGCCGCCATGGACACCGTGCGGCCGCTGCCCTTTACCGCACTGGGCCGGCCCGGCATGGGCGATTTCCTTGCCGCGCTGAGCTCCTTCGCTGCGCGCAAGCAGAACGGCAAGGACGCCGCTCAGGATTGATGCTAGGCTGCCCCTTTCGCGACCCGCAATTGCCGTCCGGCGTAGCGAAGCATTAACCAATCTTGTTCATGGTCCGAAGACATCGTAAACATGCCTCCCTTTTGTTTGTCGCCGGGTGTTCCCTTATGAAACGCGCATTCCTGCTTGCCATGCTGCCTGTCATGGCGCTTGCATCGACCACAGCCAGCAAGGCGGACGCGATCCGTGGCGGCACCGAGCGCGACAAAAAATTCTTCGAGAGCGTCGAGGGCGAATGGGTCGGCCCTGGTGAGATCGTGGCCGGCAAGTACAAGGGCACGAAGTTCAACTGCTCCTTCACCGGCAGCACTCCCTCTGGCAAGGTCGGCATGACACTGGATGGCGGCTGCCGGGTCGGCGTCTTTACGCAGAAGATGTCTGCGACGGTCGAGCACAGCGGCAACAAGGGCTACCGCGGCATGTTCCTCGACGGCGCAGCCGGCAAGGGCCTGGATATCATCGCGGGCAATGTCGTGGACGCCCACAAGGTCGTTTTCTCGCTCAACCGCAACCAGCTGAAGGGCGTCATGCAGGCCCGCATCCCCGACGACAGCACGATGACGGTCACGGTTTCCGTCCGCGTCGACGATCAGCTGGTTCCCGTCATCGGCATGAACCTGAAGCGGGTCGACGGCACTGCGGTGGGCGCCATCGCCCGCAAATAATCCCTTCGTTGGGGCTGTACGACAGAAGCCGGGCAACGCCCGGCTTTCTTGTTTGTGACGCATCCCTAAGCCGCTTTGGCTGAGGCTCGCCCCTCAAGCCGATGTAAACATGCGATTTTCCACGCTTGCCGCTGCACAAGCAATTGGCATTCCGGCCTTTTCGCGCGCGGTGCAAGCGCCTATCTTGCATTTCATCGCTCGCATTCGCCATCCCGCCCGCAAAGGCGCACAAGATCAGGACAACAAGCATGGCCGTAGAGGCTTCCAGCAGCGATCTCACTCAGGTGGTGGCGCTGCTTGCCGCTGGCGTTATCGCCGTTCCCATATTCAGGCGGCTCGGCCTGGGATCGATCCTCGGCTACCTCGCCGCGGGCGTCATCATCGGCCCTTTCGGGGTTGGGATTTTTTATGATCCTGCCGCCATCCTCCATGTCGCCGAACTTGGCGTGGTGATGTTCCTGTTCATCATCGGCCTCGAAATGCAGCCCACGCGGCTATGGAGCATGCGTAAGCAGATTTTCGGCCTTGGCGTCGCGCAGGTCGGTGTTTGCGCCGCGCTGCTGACCGGCGTCGGCCTCTTGACCGGCTTTCCCGCCACGCAATCCTTCATCGCCGGCGCCGGCTTCGTGCTGACCTCCACGGCAGTCGTCATGCAGATTCTGGAGGAGCGCGGGGAACTCACCACACCCGGCGGCCAGCGCATCATCTCGATCCTGCTGTTGGAAGATTTGGCCATCGTGCCACTGCTGGCGCTGGTCGCCTTTCTTGCCCCCGCAGTGCATGAAGACATCGGTTGGGCGAACAGGCTGCTGTCGGTCGGCATCGGCATCGGCGCGATCCTCGGCCTGGTGGTTGCCGGTCGCTACCTGCTCAACCCGTTTTTCCGCATCCTCGCTGATTCACATGCACGAGAGGTGATGACGGCCGCAGCGCTTCTGGTGGTGCTCGGTTCGGCGCTCACCATGGAGCTCAGCGGGTTGTCCATGGCGATGGGCGCGTTCCTGGCCGGCGTGCTTCTGTCCGAATCGACTTTCCGTCACCAGCTCGAGGCCGACATCGAGCCCTTCCGCGGCGTACTGCTTGGTCTTTTCTTCCTTGCTGTCGGCATGTCGCTCGATCTACCGATCGTCGCCGCCAACTGGCGGATGGTCGCCTTCTACGTGGTCGCCTACATGCTGGTGAAGGGCATCGGCATCTATCTGGTTGCCCGCATGATGCGGGCGCCGCACCAATATGCGCTGGAGCGGGCCGTCATAATGGCCCAGGGTGGCGAATTTGCCTTCGTGCTCTATTCCTCGGCATTGGCCGTCGGCATCATCGACGGCGAGGCAAATGCAATCCTGACAGCCATCATCATCCTGTCGATGATCCTGACGCCGCTTGCCATGGCATGCCTGCGCTTCTTCATGCCCGCTCCCGAGCAAAGCCTGGACGGGGTCGACATCGCCGAGGACCTGAGCGGCTCCGTGCTGGTCATCGGCTTCGGACGCTTCGGCCAGATTGCCAGCCAGCCACTCCTGCTGCGCGGCATAGACGTCACCATCATCGACAACGATGTCGAGATGATTCAGGCAGCCGCGAATTTCGGCTTCAAGATTTATTACGGCGACGGCACCCGCCTCGACATATTGCATACCGCCGGCGCGGGTCGCGCCCGTGCCGTACTGATCTGCGTCGACAAGGGCGAAACGGCGGTCAGGATCGCCGAGCACATGCGCAACGAGTTCCCGCTGGTGCCCGTGCTGGCACGCGCCTACGACCGCGGCATTGCCATGGACCTGATCCAGGTCGGCGTCGAATATCAGATACGCGAGACGTTCGAATCGGCACTCGTCTTCGGCCAGAGCACGCTGGAGACACTGGGCGTGGATCGGGACGAGGCGGCGGACATCATCGAGGATGTGCGCGAGCGCGATGCCGCGCGGCTCGATGCCCAGCTTGCCGGAGGCCTGCAGGCCGGCCGCGGCTACATGAAGGGCAATATTCCGAAAGGCAATGCGCCAGTGCCGGCACCGCTGACGACGCCAAGGCACCCTGGCCGTGCCATGGATCAGGAAACGGCAACGGCTTTGAGCAAGGCCGTCGGAGCAGAGGAAGGAAGGGACAAATGAACAAGTGTGAGGGGGATGCTGCCGAAGTGGTGGAATTCTGGCGCAAGGCAGGTCCTGACAGATGGTTCACCACGGATGCAGCCTTTGACGAGCATTTTCACGACAACTTCCGCGAACTGCACCTTTCGGCCGCACGCCGCGAGCTCGACCATTGGTCCGAACATGCCGACGGATCGCTCGCGCTGATAATCCTGCTCGACCAGTTTCCCCGCAATTGCTTCCGTGGCAGCGCGCATATGTATGCCACCGATCCACTCGCGCGGCATTTCGCCTCCAAGGCGATCGAAGCCGGGCACGACGAACAGGTCGACCCCGACCTGCGCGTCTTCATGTATCTGCCGTTCGAGCACTCGGAAAACCTTGCGGATCAATACCGCTCGGTCGAGCTCAACCTGTTGCTCGATGAATCGTACATGAAATATGCGCTCGAGCATCGCGACATCATCCAGCGTTTCGGCCGCTTCCCGCATCGAAACCCGATGCTGGGGCGAGAAACCACTCCTGAGGAGCAGGCTTTCCTCGATTCAGGTGGCTTTGCCGGGTGAACGACATCAGTGGCTGGCAGCCAGCCTTCTGCTGTGCAGCCTGTATTCCCAATAGGCGACGCTGAACAGGATGACTGTCGTCAGCACGCTCAGCGTCATCGGGTTGAGAAGCGGCCCGCTCAGCCCGACCACAAGCAGCAATGCCAGGCCGATCATGTGCGAAAGCGGCACGATGTTCATGGCGATCCGTTTGAAGACGAGATTGCCGAAGACATAGAGAGCCGGCCCTCCGACGATCGTCAGGATGCTCGCCATGTCGGCGTGGTGGCCGCTGGGATGCGCGAGCGTGAGTTCGTCTCCGACGGCTGTTACGATGATGCCAGCGACGAGCAGCAGCGGTGAATAAGTGTAGGCGATGCGTGCCACCCTGCCCGGATCGCTGGACGTTTCGATGTGGTGCTTGGCGGTTTCCGCGCCGATGTTGAAATATATCCACCACATGGCGACCGACGCGCCGAAAGACGCCAGGAAGGCGACCATGACGCCGGTCGTAAGCTCGAGTTCGGCGAAGGTTGCCCCGGTTACCAGGACCGATTCGCCAAGCGCGATGATGATGAACAGCGCGCTGCGCTCGGCCATGTGGCCGCCTTCGACATCCCATTCGGCGGTTTTGCTGGCCCCGAGCCGCGGGGTCCAGAACGCCGCTGCCGGCGCGGTGTATTCGATGAGCAAGGCAACGATCCATATTGCAAAGCGGGTCTCGCCTTCCGCAAACGCGCCTGCAATCCAGAATACGCCGGACAGGCTCAACCATGCCGTAATGCGCCAGAAATTCAGGTAGTTCACCTTGTTGTGCAGGCGCAGCGCCCAGAGCATGAAGATCGAGCGGCCGACCTGCATGAAGACATAGGCCCCCGCAAAGACCAGGCCGCGACTGTCGAAAGCCTCGGGGATCGAGGTGGATAACAGCAGGCCAGCCAGCATGAGGACGAAAAGCAGAAGCCTCACCGGGCCGTGGCGGGGATCCATCCAGTTGGTGACCCAGGAGGTGTAGACCCACACCCACCAGACGGCCATCAAGAGAAAGGCCGCATGAAAGGCTCCCAGCACGGTCAGGTGCTTGAGCAGCGTGTGGGAGATCTGCGTGACGGCAAAGACGAATACCAGGTCGAAGAACAGTTCGACGTACTCGACCTTGGCCTCCTCGCCCGTCCGGGCGCGAGCCAGATCATGTTTGGACCCAAGAACCCTTTTGGACTCGGCCATCCGACCAGCTCCCGAGCTTCGCCGCCAAAACCGTCTCGACTAAATCGAGGCGTATGCGGTTTGACAAGAGGCGCTCGAGGCGAGGACGGTGGGGACTATTCCTTCCACCAGTCCTGGCCAGAAGGCAGCTTTTCGATGCCCGCGCGGTCGACATGAGGCAGGCGCTCGGACGCACTTACGCCGCCAAACGTGAAATCTGGCGCGATCTCGGTCAGCGGCTCCAGCACGAAGGCCCGCTCGAACATGCGCGGGTGCGGCACCTCCAGCCCGGCCTCATGAATGACGCGGTCGCCGTAGGCCAGGATATCGATGTCGATCAGCCGAGGCCCCCAGCGCTCGATGCGCACACGCTTGAGCGTGCGCTCTGCCTCCAGGCAAAGCTCCAGCAGCTCTCGCGGCGACAGCTCGGTCGCGAGTTCAGCGGCCGCATTGAGAAAATCGGGCTGGTCGAGCTTGCCCCAGGGCGGCGTGCGGTAGAGCGAGGACACAGCCACCACCGACGTGCCCGCCTCCGCATCGATCATGCGCAACGCCGCGGCCATGGACTTTTGCGGCTCGCCGAGATTGCCGCCGAGGCTCAAATAGACGCGCTCTTTGCTGGGATTGGACAAGCGCCACCTCGAATAATCTGGCTGATTTGGCCTAACCGGCAATCACATGCCTGGCTTGGCGGTTTCACGGGCAAGAATAGCATCTGCCACCGCCAACGCGTCTGCATTGATTGCGACATTGTGCACCCGAAACAGGGCCGCCCCTTTCAGGCGCAGGGCAACGCTGGTCGCAGCGGTTGCCGCATCGCGCGCTTCGGAGTCCTTGCCCGAGACATAGCCCACGAAGCGCTTGCGCGACGTGCCCACGAGCCAGGGGAAGCCCAAGCCGTGCAGCTCGTCAAAACGCGCCATCAGTTGCAGGTTCTCTTCGGCATCCTTGGCAAAGCCGAAGCCCGGATCGAGCAGGATCTGCGCATCGGCAATGCCGGCTTCCCGCGCGATCTTCAGGGATTTGCCCAAGAATTCGAACTGGTCGGCAATGACGTCCGGGTTCTTCTCGCGCTCGCGCCCGGTGTGCATGATGACGAGCCCTGCCCCGGTTTCGGCCGCCAGTCTGGCGATGTCCGGTTCGCGCTGCAGCCCCCAGACATCGTTGACGATATGCGCGCCGGCGGCAACCGCCAGCCGGGCCGTCTCCTCGCGATAGGTGTCGACCGAGATCAGGATGTCGGTGGCCTTGGCCAGTGCGGCAATGACCGGCAGGATGCGCCGCTGCTCTTCCCCGGGCGAAACCGGCGTCGCACCCGGCCGGGTCGATTCGCCGCCGACGTCGATGATCGAGGCGCCTTCGGATATCATCCGGCGCGCCTGCTCTATCGCGCGATCCGCATCCATGAACTGTCCGCCATCGGAAAAACTGTCCGGCGTTACGTTCAGAATTCCCATCACCAGCGCCTTGTCGCCGATATCGAGAAAGCGCCCGTGGGCCAGTTGCCATCGTGTCGTCATTGTCGACTGCTCTTTACGGACGGAGCCGGGCTCCCAAATAACTATGCATCCGTAGAGGATGCGACGGGCAGCAACAACCAGGGTTGCGCAAGTCGCCCGTACTTCAAGCTAATTCAAGAGGCAATATGATGAAACGAGCCATGCTGATAGCAACCACGATTGCATGCGTTGGCTCACCGGCCGGAGCGGCGACTCTCTCGAAGAGCTACAGCTACTTCTACATCGGCGGCAGCACGCTGGAGGAGATCGAAGCCGAACTTTCGAAGCGCGGACCTCACGTGAGTGCTTCAAACAGCAGGCATCCCGGCGCCACGCAGATGCAGTTCACCACTCAGCTCGCCTTCACTCAGGGAAAGGACTTTTGCCAGATCGTCGATGCGAAGACGACCGTGGGCGTCAAGGTCATCCTTCCGAAGTGGCGCCGCCCGCACAAGGCGGACAACGACGTGCGCCTGGTCTGGGACGTGCTTGCGTCAGACATCAAGCGCCACGAGGAAAGCCATGTGGTCATCGCCAAGAACTATGGGCGCGAGCTGGAGCAGTCGCTGAAGGCGATGGGACGCCAGAAAAATTGCGAGGCGGTCTCCGACAAGGCCAAGACGATCACCTCCAATGTCCTCGCCAAGCACGAAAAGGCGCAGGCCGAATTCGACCGCGTCGAAGGCAAGAATTTTGAGAGCCGGATCGTGCGCCTGCTTCAATATCGCCTGGAACAGATGGCCGGCCACACCTCCCACCGGAAGGCCAAGATGGATCGGCCGATCTGATCGCCGGTCGGCTGTCCTAGTCAGGCACTCCAAGCTTCCGATGTATGCTCGTGGATGACGTGGTGTACTGGAACACCACACGCTCGCCGGGACTGACGATCCGCTTGGCCGCCTGCGCCATCAATGCGGCTTCGTGAAAGCCCGAGAGGATCAGCTTCAGTTTTCCCGGATACCAACTGATGTCGCCGATGGCGAAGATGCCGGGCGTCGAGGTCTCGAACTTTTCGGTATCGACCGGAATCTGGTTCTCATGCAGCTCCAGCCCCCAGTCCGCGATCGGGCCCAGTTTCATGGTCAGCCCGAAGAACGGCAGCATTCGGGTGCAGGCGACTTCTATTTCGCCATCGGGCCCTTTCACGGTCACGGAAGACAGCTGGCCAGCGTTTCCCGTCAGACGGACGATCTGACCGATCCAGAAATCGATCTCGCCACGCTGCTGCATGGCCAGCATCTTGTTGACGCTGTCGGGCGCAGCCCGAAATTCGGGCCGGCGATGCACCAGTGCCACGCGCCGCGCGAGGGGCTGAAGGTTGAGCGTCCAGTCGAGCGCCGAATCGCCGCCGCCGACGATCACCAGATCCTGGCCCCGGAACGCCTCCATTCGCCTGACTGAATAGAAGACGCTCGTTCCCTCATAGGCTTCGATGCCCGGGATCGGCGGACGCTTGGGCTGGAACGAACCGCCGCCGGCGGCGATCACGATGACCTTGGCCTCGATGGTCTCGCCATCGTCCAGAGTAACGCGGAAACCGCCATCATCGAGCTTTTCGAGCCCGCTGACCATGCGGTTGAAGCTGAATGTCGGCTTGAAGGGTGCGATCTGCTTCAGCAGCTGGTCGACCAGCCCCTGGGCCGAAATCACCGGCCAGCCCGGAATGTCGTAGATCGGCTTTTCGGGGTAGAGTTCGGCGCATTGCCCGCCCGGGCGGTCGAGTATGTCTACGAGATGACATTTCATGTCGAGCAGGCCGAGCTCGAACACCGCGAATAGCGCGACCGGCCCGGCGCCTACGATCAATACATCTGTCTTGCCGCTTTCCATCTCCCGCCCCGGATGCATCGCCGATATCATCCTCAATAGAGGATCGCCGACCGCACCCGTCGATGGAAGGGAGTTCGGCTATCCCTGTCGCTCAGGAACCCGCACGACCAGGCCGTCGAGCTCGTCGCGCACCTTGATCTGGCACGACAGCCGCGAGTTCGGCCGCACGTCGTAGGCGAAGTCGAGCATGTCTTCTTCCATGGCCTCCGGCTCGCCGACGATACCGGTCCACTCCTCATCGACATAGACGTGGCACGTGGCACAGGCGCAAGCGCCCCCGCATTCGGCTTCGATGCCAGGCACGGCATTGCGGATTGCGTTCTCCATGACGGTCGAGCCGTTCTCGGCCTCTACGTCGAAACGTGTGCCATCGAATGCAACGAAGGAAAGCTTGGTCATTACTGCCCCTAAAACGAATACTCAGCCGAGATAATCACTCCGGCGCGCATGTCAACACCGCGCAAAAGCGTCCTCAAATGACGCAATCGGCATCTTCGGGAAAATCGGCTAGCGGCTGATCGCCGCGATGAAGTCGTGCGCCTCGTCGACAAGCGCCGCCAGACGCTCCAGCACAGTTCCGTCATGCGGCTGCTTCTCGATATCGGCGGCACAGTCGGCAATGGCAAACGCCCCTACCCCTTGGGCCGAGCCTTTCAGCCCGTGGGCGAGGCGCAGACGCTCGTCGACGCTAGCGCCGACGATCTGGTCGCGCACCTGCAACGCCTGGTGTACGAACAGCGCCAGCACCTCCTCTTCGAGGGTGCGGTCGCCCATGGTCTGCCTGCCAAGGTGGATGAGGTCGATGGGGCGCGATCGTGCTTGATCGCAACTCTCGCCGCCCGGCATCGAAAATGCGACGGCGCTGGTATCCTGCGGTGCCATTTTTACCTTCTCGGGCAGAGCCCTCATGAGCGGTCAAACTGCTTCAATCATGTGGATAACGGGTTAACGGGCAAAACCCCGAAAACGTCCGCAAATCCGCCGGTTTCACGCCGTTGTTAACCACATATTTAAAGTTTTACGCATTAGTCGGGATTCAAGTTTCCTTTACCCGCCTGTGCCAGTACGATACGACGAGTCCATAAAAAGCCTCGCTCGCGAACATATAAGGGCCGGAATTTGTCGGTCTCGCGGCACGAGTACAGGGTAACGGCGACATGGCGAAAAATAGCTCGACAAACAAGAATATCGACACCGACGTCGCTAAGGAACTTGAGGACGCGCTGGATTTCGACCTAGCGGCTGGTGCCGACGAGCTCGACATCGCCGCCTCGATGCAGGACCTGGAGGCGCAGATATCGCAGGCAGCCGATGAGCTCGCCCGCGAAAGCCGCGCCGAGAAGGCTGCTCAGGCCGCTGCCCGCAATGCCGCTCCCAAGCCCGCTCCCGCCAAGCCGGCCAATCAGCCGGAGCCAAAAGCAGCAGCCGAACCGGCCGCCACCCGCGGCAGTGGCTTTGCTGCCGCTAATGATGACCAGCAGAAGGACTATCGCGCCCTGCTGCACAGCATCAACCGCCGGTCGTCCAGCGGCATCTATTGGCTGGTTGCCGTTCTGTCGCTCATGTGGATCGGCGGCGGCGTCCTGCTCGCCAATACGCTGTTCACGCCGCCTCTGTTCCAGATTCGCTCGTTCCAGGAGATTGCCGCCCAGCCTTATCTGATCCTGCTCGGCGTCGCCACGATCACGCCGATCATTCTCTTCTGGGCCTTTGCCCTGATGATTCGGCGGGCGCAGGACATGCGCCTTGCCGCCCAGTCGATGACCGAAGTCGCCTTCCGTCTCGCCGAGCCGGAAAACCTCGCCCAGGATCGCGTCATGACCGTCGGTCAGGCCGTGCGCCGCGAAGTCGCCGCCATGGGCGAAGGTATCGAGCGCACGCTTGCCCGCGCCGTCGAGCTGGAAACGCTGGTGCACACCGAGGTGAACCAGATCGAGCGCTCCTACTCCGAAAACGAATCCCGCATCCGTGCGCTGGTGGACGGGCTGGGCAGCGAACGCGAAGCTGTCGTCACCCATGCCGAGCGCGTGCGCAGCTCGATTGCCGGCGCGCACGAAACGCTGCGCGACGAACTGGATTCGGCGGGCGACATCATTCGCCAGAACATCCTCAACGCATCGACCCGCCTGTCGATGACGATCACCAATTCCGGTGACTCGCTGATCGACCGCATCAACGAAAGCGGCTCGTCCATCTTCGAGTCGATCGACCAGCGCCTCGATACAATCGGCGACCGCATCACGACCTCGGGCGAGGCCTTCGCCAGCCTGCTCGACACGCGTATTGCCAAGCTCACGCAGAGCACGGACCAGATGACGCGTTCGCTGTCCGACCTGCTGGACGACCGCACCGCCGGCATGGTGTCGCTGCTGGGCGGCGCCGCTCGCACGCTGAACGCCGACTTCGAAACAAGCCTCAAGGACATCGAGCGCACCCTGGCCGAACGCGGCCAGGCCCTGATCAGCGAGTTCCAGATCCGCGCCGAAGCGCTTGATACCGGTACGCAAAAGCTGAATGCGGCGCTTGAGGCCCGCGCCCGCCAGATCAACGAAACGCTGGTCGAGCGCGCTCGCGAGATCGCCACCACCTTCACGGAAGGCAATCAGAACCTTTCGGCCATGATCGACGAAGGCCGCGCCCGCATCGGCACGCAGATGGCCGACATGGTCACGTCCACGTCTTCCATGCTCGAGGCCCGCGCCGGCGACTTCGCCGACCGTCTCGAAGCGGCACGGCACACCGTTTCCGGTGCCTTCGACTCCGACCTGCAGAAGCTTACGGAGGCCCGCAAGGGCATCGACGAGGCTATCGACACGCATGCCGCAAAGTTTGCGGAAACCAGCGATCGCATCGCCTCGTCGTTGCATGCGGACCTCGCCAAGTTCGAGGAAAGCCGCGCCGGTATCGACGAAGCCGTCAGCCTGCAGGTGCTGAAGCTCGCCGAAGGCCGCACCATGATCTCGCATGCGCTCGACGAGGATCTGCGCAAGATCAACGAGACGCGCGCCACGCTCGACGCTTCGCTCGGCGACCATCTGGAGCGCCTGGCCGAAAGCCGTGCAAACCTTGCCCGCGCGCTGACCGAAGACTCGCAGAAGCTGACCCAAACCCAGGCCGGCATTGACGAAATGGTCTCCGGCCACATCGGCAAGCTCGCCGAAGGCCGCAACATCCTCTCGCGTGCCCTTGAGGCCGATCTCGGTAAGATCGCCGACAGCCGCTCCGACATCGACAAGCTCGTGGCCGGCCAGGTCGAGAAGATCGCCGAAGGCCGCGACGTTCTTTCGCGTGCCCTCGAAGCCGACCTCAACAAGATTGCCGAAGGTCGTTCGAGCATCGATCAGCTGGTCGACGGGCAGCTCGAAAAGCTCGATCAGGGCCGCGAGCGCCTGACGCGCGCCCTGGAAGACGATCTCGCCAAGCTTGCCGACAGCCGCGCCAGCATCGACGGCCTCGTTGCAGGTCAGGTCGAGAAGCTTGCCCAGGGTCGTGACATCCTCAAGCGCGCCCTCGAAGACGACCTCGCCAAGCTCGCCGACAGCCGCTCCAGCATCGACGGCCTCGTTGCCGGCCAGGTCGAGAAGCTCGCCGAAGGCCGCGACATCCTCAAGCGCGCCCTCGAGGCCGACCTTGCCAAGCTGGCCGAGAGCCGTTCGAGCATCGACGGCCTGGTTGCCGGCCAGGTCGAGAAGCTGGCGGAAGGCCGCGACATCCTGAAGCGCGCCCTCGAGGCCGACCTTGCCAAGCTGGCTGAGAGCCGCTCGAGCATCGATGGCCTGGTTGCCGGACAGGTCGAGAAGCTGGCCGAAGGCCGTGACATCCTGCGTCGCGCCCTCGAAGCCGACCTCGCCAGCATCGACGACATGGTCAACCGCCATGCGGAGAAGTTCAACGAGAGCCGCCGCATGCTGACCAGGTCGCTGGAAGACGATCTGAACAAGCTGGCCGAGAGCCATGGCACTCTCGAAGGCGTCGTCACCACCCAGGTCGAGCGCCTTGCGCATGGCCGCGACGTGCTGACCCGCGCCCTCGAAGCCGACATCGCCAACATCGAGGGGCTGATCGCGGCCCAGGCCGACAAGCTCGTCGAAGGCCGCAAGCTCCTGTCGCAGGCGCTTGAAGCCGACGTCGCCAGCATGGAAGGCCTCGTGGCCGGTCAGGCCGAGAAGGTCGGCGAAAACCGCGGCGTGCTCACCCGAGCGCTTGAAGCCGACATCGCCAACATAGAAGGCCTCATCGCAAGCCAGAGCCGCCGCCTCGAAGAAGGCCGCGCCATGCTGGCCCGCACCCTCGAAGAGGATCTCGCCAAGCTCGCCGACAGCCGCTCGGGCATCGACGGCCTCGTGGCTGGCCAGGTCGAGAAGCTGGCCGAAGGCCGCGACATCCTACGCCGCGCTCTCGAAGCCGACCTCCAGAAGCTGACCGTCGCGCGCTCACAGATCGATGGCCTCGTCGCCGATCAGGTCACCAAGATCGCCGAAGGCCGCGAGGTTCTCTCGCAGGCTCTCGAAGCCGACATGCAGAAGATCGCCGGCAGCCGTTCAGGCGTCGACGAGATCATCGCTGCACATATCGGCAGGCTGTCCGAAGGTCGCGACATGCTGACCCGCGCGCTCGACGACGACCTCACCCGGCTGGCGGAAACCCGCCGTGAGATCGACGACGCCGTTTCGACGCACATCCAGCTCATCGCCGACAAGCGCATCGACATTTCGGATGCCCTCGCCTCCGACGTCGAGAAGATCGAGGAAGCCTTCCGTCGCCAGACCGGCGTCATCGAAGAGCGCACCACCACGATGGAACGCGCCCTGACGCTGGGCGTCGACAATGTGCGCATGGCGCTTGAAGGCAGCGCTGTCGTCGTTGCCGGCGCACTGCGCGAAAAGGTGCTCGAAGTCACTGCCGCGCTCAACGAGGCAGCCGGAAGCGCCTTCAGCGAGGCCGACCGCCAGATCGCCGCGCGCGCCGAACAGACATCCGCCGCCCTCCTCGCCCGCGCCGACGACATTACGCGCGCCTTCGAGGAAGCCGACAGCCGCCTCGCCGCCCGCGCCCAGGAAACCTCGGGTTCGCTTATCGCCCAGGCCGAGGACACCGCAAACGCGATCGCGGCCCGTGCCGGCGATCTCGTCCGCACCTTCGACGACGCCGACCAGAAGCTGGTTGCGCGCGCCATCGAGACCGCGAACTCGCTTGCGGTCCGTGCAGGCGACATCCTGCGCAACTTCGAGGACGCCGACCAGCGGCTCGGCCAGCGTATCGGCGAATCCGCCGAGGCGCTTGCCGCTCGCGCGGCCGAGCTCGGAAGCATCTTCGATGCCGCCGATCGCCAGTTCGTCTCGCGCATCGCCGACGGTGCCACCACCCTTGGCGCACGTGCCGTCGAAATCGTCCGCAACTTCGAGGCCGCCGACGAACGCCTTGCAGCTCGCGTCAATGAAAGCGCCGAGGCGCTTGCCGGCCGTGCTGCCGAAATCGGCCAGGTCTTCGAAGCCGCGGACCAGCGCATCGCCGCCCGCGTCAACGAAAGCGCCGAGGCACTCTCCGGTCGCGCCGCCGAGATCGGCCAGGTCTTCGAAGCCGCGGACCAGCGGATCGCCGCACGCGTCGACGAAAGCGCCGAAGTGCTCTCCGGCCGCGCTGCTCAGATCGGCCAGGTCTTCGAAACCGCGGACCAGCGGATCGCCGCGCGCATCAACCAGAGCGCCGACGCACTCACCGGCCGGGCCGCCGAAATCGGCCAGATGTTCGAGGACACCAACCAGCGCATCGTCGCCCGCGCCAGCGAAAGCGCAGACTCGCTCGCCGGTCGTGCCGCAGAGATCGGACAGGTGTTCGAAACCGCGGACCAGCGCATTGCAGCCCGCGTCGCCGAAGGCTCATCGATCATCAGCGCGCATGTCTCGGGCATCGCCAGCACCGTTGCCGCAACCGAGCAGCGGGTCATCGTCCGCGCCAAGCAGACCGCCGAGCAGCTTGATGCTCGCGCCAAGGCGATCGAGGACACACTCACCGGTGCCGACGAGCGCTTTGCGGCGGGTGTCGATGCCGTTGCGGCTCGCGTGAACGAGCATGTGACCCAGGCCGAAAGCCGCCTCGCCGCCAGCGCCGACTCGGTCGGCCAGAAGCTCGGCGAGCATATTGCCCAGGCCGAATCGCAGCTGGTCGCGCGTGCCAACACGATCGCCGACACCTTCACCGCTGTGGGCCAGCATATCGGCCAGAGCACGAACGAGGCTGCACGCACCATCGGCGCCAACACCCGCGAACTCAACGCGATGCTGGCCGAGCGTTCCGCCGAGATCACCAAGATCCTCGACGAAAACGCCCGCCCGCTGGTCGATCGCTTCGCCGAGACCGGCACCGACCTGCAGCGCGGCCTGGAGCAGGCAACGCAGCGCGCCACCGAGCGCATGCGCACCGAAAATGCCGCGCTGGTCAACGCACTCGCCACCCGCACCGCCGAAACGCTTTCGGCAGTCGAAGGCGCCCGTTCGAACCTCGCGGAAGGCGTCAGCAGCCTTATCGACCGGCTGTCGATGTCGAGCGCACAGCTCAACGACCTGATCGAGAAGGCCGCGACCAACCTCTCGAATGTGGACGAACGTCTCGTCGGCAGCACGCAGAGCTTTGCCGCGACGACCGAGAAGGCTGCGCAGACCTTTGCAAGCTCGGCCCGGCTGGTGGACTCCAACGCCACCCGCCTCACCGAGATGTCGTCCACCACGCTCAAGGAAGTGGCATCCATCGCGACCCGCTTCGACGACCACAGCCGCCTTCTGTCGAGCGCATCCGAACTTCTGAGCTCTGCCCAGAACAATCTCGAGCATACGCTTGAGCGCCAGTCCTCGCTGGAAGACCTCGCGGTCGGCCTGGTGAAGAAGTCGGAAGATCTCGAGCGCGTCATGAAGTCGTTCGAAGACCTGGTCGGCAAGGCTCTGGAAAAGGCCGAAAGCCGCACCCTCGCCTCGACCGACAAGATCCGCGGCGCGATCACGGAAGTGGTGGAATCCGCGACCAAGCGCTTTGCCGACGCGACCGAGGACATGCGCCGCACGGCAAGCTCGATCAAGAGCGAACTCGACGATACACGCGCCGAGCTGAAGAAGGGCGTGCTCGACATGCCCGAAGAGGCCAAGCAGTCGACGACCGCCATGCGCCGCGCCGTGACCGAGCAGATCAAGGCTCTGAAGGAACTGTCCGAGATCGTGGCCAAATCCGGCCGCACGATCGACGTGGGCGACAACGCCCCGGCCGCCCGTGCACCCGCGCCGCGTACTGAAGCGCCGGCACCCGCTCAGGCACCCTCGCCCGCTCCGCAGGCGCCACGTGCACCGGCGGGCGACGTCGCGCTACGCGGTAGCCTCGACGTCGAGCGCCCTGCGGCGGCAGCGCCCGCACGGGCCCAGGGCAATGCCCGCCCGCAGCCCGGCGGCTGGGTGCGTGATCTGCTGAGCGGCGCCTCGCGCGACGAGAACGCACGGCCGACGGCTGCCGAGGCGCCCCGCGCGGCAACCGCCGCCCGTTCGCCGGCTCACGTGGTCGAATCGCTCAACTCGCTCTCGGTCGACATCGCTCGCGCGATCGACCATGAGGCCTCGATCGAGCTGTGGAACCGCTATCGCCGTGGCGAGCGCGATGTGTTCACGCGCCGGCTCTACACCCTCAAGGGCCAGCAGACTTTCGACGAGATTCGCCGCAAGTTCCAGGCCGACGGCGAATTCCGCGCCGCGGTGGACCGCTACTGCGACGACTTCGAAAAGCTGCTGAAGGACGTCTCGCGCAATGACCACGACAACGTCATGACGCAGACCTACCTCTCGTCCGACACCGGCAAGGTCTACACCATGCTGGCCCACGCGAGCGGGCGCCTGCGGTAAGGCAAGCAGCCCATAGGCAAAACAAAAAAGGCGGGAGTTTTCTCCCGCCTTTTTCTTTGCTCTTTACGTTTGGATTGAACCGGTTCCGTTTGTCCGATCCATCAGGAGGATGACAAAGGTCGATGCAGGTCATCGGCCAAGCGGCCGACGCAGCGGACGGCTGCCTGCCCCTCATCAGGCGGTGCCAAAAGCTCAATGAAACAGTGAGAAGAACCGCGCGGCCACAGAAGACCGCGCAGCTACGGTCAGATGACCGAATCCGTCCACTCGACGATTTCGGAGGCTATCGTCTCGAATGCCCGGTTGAGCGCCTGCGCATAGGCGTCATTGCCGCTACCGCTCACGGCCGCGCTGGCCTTGAAATCGCGGGAAGCTCGCACTTCGCCGTTGCGGTCGTTGAGCAGGCGGACGAACAGTTCGATATGCGCATTGCGGTCGCCGTCGACATGGACCTCGAAAGTGCGCAGTTCCGCGATCACCTGATAGTCGATCGCCAGGCCTTCGCCAGGCAGGCCGACGCCGGCAAAGGCGCCGGAGCGCTGGAAGGTTTCGGCAAGGCGCGCCTGCACGATACGCGGCAGGCGGTCCGACCACTGGGCGCCCTTGAGGAACTCGATGACGCCGGACGGACGCCTGATGACGATGTTCTGGCCGTCCAGCGACTTCAGCGCCGGCGGCTCGGCAATCAGGATCTGCAGGCGCTTTCGCATCTGCTTTGCCGTGCCCGAGGGCGCCGACAACTCATAGGTGTCGAGCGGGGTCGGGCTTTTGAACAGCGCGCATCCCGAAAGCGTCAGCGTGACAGCCGCAACGCCTGCCATGACCTTAAACGTCTTCACCGCTAATCCCGTCCCCAAGATTACAGCTTCTTCCGCCAAGAGGCGGCAAATCTATTTCGCTACGAACACTTTCTTCGAATGCGCGTCCGGCAATGTCAACGTCGTGCCCGCCCGTCATACTCCCGGACGGTACCCTCTCCACCGGTAATGATGCGCTGCGGATTGCGCTCCAGGTCGGTAATGGCCTGTTCGATGCGATTGATCGAGCGGCGGCCATCGCGGACGAACGCCTCGACGTCACGCAGGCCGGGCCCGGTGAACTGCTGTATCCCGTTCAGGATCGTGTCGATGCGAGCATTGAGCTTGTCCGCAACCTCGCGGAACGACTTCAGCGTCGCACTCGCCTCGGTCATCAAGCCTCCCGCCTGGCCGGAGCCGAGCAACTGGTCGACCCTCGTCAATATGCCGTCGATGCGCACCGAGGCCGCGTTGAGTCGGTGGGCGAGTTCGGTCGCATCGCTGATCATACGGTCGATGTCGTGAGACCGGTTGCCGATTTTCTCGGTGACCTTTGCCACGTCGGCCGCGGCAGTCTTCGCGTCGCGGCTGGCATCCTGGAAGTTGTTGAGCGTGGTGCGCACGGACTCGGGATTGACGCTATTGAGGATACCGTCGACCTTGGTCAGCGTGTCACTGCCCTTCTCAGCAAAGCCATTGATGTTGCCGACCGCCTTCTGGACACCGGCAATGATCTTGTCGAGATCCTTGGTGTTCTCGTTCAGATTGCTGGTGAACTTCTGCAGATTGGTGACGATTTCCGACACCTTGTCCTTGTCGACGGACCTCAAAAGTTCGTCGGCAGCCGTAAGCGTTCCCTCGATCTTGCCGGAAACGCCAGCCAGCGTTTCCGACAGCTTGCTCACATTAGCAAGAAACTTGTCGACGCCTTCGGCGTTGTGGCCGAGCGCTTCCGAGAACTTCTCGAAGTTGCCGACCGTGCGGGTGAGCGGCTCGCGCACCTCGCCGACGAAACCCTCGACCTGGGAGAGCACGTTGTCGGCCCGCTTGAACAGCGCTTGCGCGGTCTGGAGAAGATTGGTCACCGCAGACGGATTGGCCGTGATCTCTGCGACTTTGCCATTCGCCTCCGCCTCGTCGAACAGGTTCACTTCCTGCGGATTGCCACCCTTGAGCTCGATATTGGCCTGGCCGGTAAGGCCGGCGATGCCGATATCGGCCGTAGTCGACTTGGTGATCGGGGTCAGACGATCGATCTCCGTATCGGCGATCGCGACCGTGGGATTCTGCACGTCGATGAAAACGCGACGCACATCGCCAACCTTCACGCCGTTGAACAGCACCGCGCTGCCTCGCGCGAGACCTGCAGCGGATCCCGGGATACGCACGCGCAGCAACGCTGTCTCGCCGCGCTCCCCGATTGCCGCCGTCCAGTAGACGAAGGCAAAGGCAGAAAGGATCGCTAGGAGAGTGAAAATTCCGACGATGACGTAGTTGGCTCTGGTTTCCATTCGTGGCTTGGTTCTATCCCCTTGCGGCCAGGTCGATCTGACGCGCGCGCTTACCCCGGAAGTAAGATTTCACCCACGGCTCTTCGCTGGCAAGCATGTCTTCAATCGTGCCCTCTATCAGTACCCTTTTCTTGCCGAGGACTGCAATTCGGTCGCATACCGCAAAAAGGCTGTCTAGGTCATGGGTTACCATGTAGACGGTCAAACCCATAGTGTCGCGCAGCTTCGCGACCAGTTCGTCGAAATCGGCCGCGCCGATCGGGTCCAGGCCGGAGGTCGGCTCGTCGAGGAAGACGATGTCAGGATCGAGCGCAAGCGCGCGTGCGAGGGCAGCGCGCTTGATCATGCCGCCCGACAGTTCCGACGGAAATTTCTGGGCCGCATCCCGCGGCAGGCCGACAAGTTCGACCTTGAGCAGCGCGAGCTCGTCCATCAGCCGTTTCGGCAGATCGAGATACTCCCGCATCGGCACCTGGACGTTTTCAAGCACTGTTAGCGCCGAAAATAGGGCGCCGTGCTGAAACAGCACGCCGAGCCGCATGTCGAGTCGCATGCGCTCGACCTCGCTGGCCTTGTCGACGTCGAGCCCGAATATCTTGATCGTGCCCGAGCGCTTCTTGGTCAGCCCAAGTACGGTCCTGAGCAGCACTGATTTGCCGGCGCCGGAGGCACCGACGAAACCGAGGATCTCGCCGCGACGGATATCCAGCGAGAGGTTTTCGAGCACGATGTTGTCCTCGAAACCGACCGTGATGTTATGGGCGGCAAGCACGATGTCAGAATCGTCCGCCGTGTCGCTTGCCTTCCGGGTTATCGTGGCGTCCTGGGTCATCTTCGCCTCTAGAAGCCGATGGACGCAAAGAAGATGGCGAAGGCGCCATCCAGGATGATGACCACGAAGATCGATTTGACCACCGAAGCCGTCACATGACGGCCAAGCGATTCGGCGCTGCCGCCGACCTTCAGCCCTTCGACGGACGCCAGAATGCCGATGATCATCGCCATGAACGGCGCCTTGATCAGTCCGGAGAAGATGGTGCTGAGATCGATGCCCACGCGCAGCCGGTCGACGAATGCCGTCGGGCTGATGTTCGAATAGTAGTAGGAAATCACGATGGCGCCGCCCAACGCCGCGAAATTGGCGGCAACCGTCAGGCAAGGCAGCGCGATCACAAGCGCGACCAGTCGCGGGAACACCAGGACGCCCACCGGGTTGAGGCCGATGACCTTCAGCGCGTCCACTTCCTCGCGCATCTTCATCGACCCGATCTCGGCCGTTATCGCGCTGCCGGATCGGCCTGCCACCATGATGGCAGTCATCAGCACGCCCAGTTCGCGCAGGATCAGGATGCCGACCAAGTCCACGACGAAGATGTCCGCACCGAAATAGCGGAGCTGGTAGGCGCCCTGCTGGGCCACGATCGCGCCGACGATGGTGGACATCAGCACCACCACGGGGACCGCCCCGACGCCCATGCGGTCGATCTGATTGAAGATAGCAGCCAGGTTGATGGCGTGCCCGCGCCCGAGCTTCAATTGCGCGCCGCGGATCGTCGAGCCCAGTATGTTCATCGAGGCGAGGAAGTCGTCGCGGATCGTGTAGACTGTGCGACCGATGGTTTCGAGCGCCATGATGAGGAAGCTGGGCCCCCTGGGCCGGTGCGTGTCCACGCCCCGGCGCGATGCTTCGCGAACCGCGTCGAGCAGGATCGACGCCTCGCGGCTCTGCGCCAGCAGCGTGACCTGCGAGCCGTGACCTTCATTGACGGTCCGGACCCTGTCGATCAGCCAGGCGCCTGCGGTATCGATCTTGTCTATGCCCGAAAGATCGAGCGTCAGCACTTCGCCGCTGTGCCGAGTCTCAAGTCGCCGCATCTCTAAATCGACCTGCGCCACGGTGCGGGTTATCCAGGCCCCTGACAGGGCATAGACACGCACGCCATCCCGCTCCACCTCTGTGACGAGAGGAAGATTCTCGGTGGCGGTGCTCGGCCGCCTGTTGTTGGCATTGATCAACATAGCTGCCTGTTTTATCCCGTCATATCGGGTCTGTCACTTTGTCGGCCAAGCAGCAGCGAAGAGTGGAGAAGAAAAATATGGCGCGTGTCCTTTCGGTCAATGCTGAGCGGTTCCCCATAGCCGGTACCTTCACGATCTCGCGCGGCTCGAAAACCGAAGCGGAAGTCATAACTTGCACGATTTCGGACGGCGTTTACACGGGGCGCGGCGAATGCGTTCCCTATAAGCGCTACGGCGAAACCATGGAGGGCGTGCAGGCGGCGATCGAATCGATTGCACCGAAGATTGCCGCCGGCCTTGACCGGCAAGCCCTGATGGACGCGATGCCTGCCGGTGCAGCCCGCAACGCGGTCGATTGCGCCCTCTGGGACCTGGAGGCCAAGATTTCCGGCACCCCAGCATGGCAGCGCCTTTCTGATTCGGCCCCCAAGCCGCTGGAGACGGCCTATACCCTCTCCCTCGGCACGCCCGAGGCGATGGCCGCGCAGGCTCGCGAAAACGCGTCCCGGCCCTTGCTGAAGGTCAAGATCGGCGGCGACGGCGACATCGCCCGTATCCGGGCTGTGGCTGACGCAGCCCCCAACAGCCGTATCATTCTCGACGCCAATGAAGGTTGGACCGACGAGAACATCCGCGAAAACATGGCAGTGGCGGCGGATCTGGGAATCGCGCTGATCGAACAGCCCCTGCCCGCCGGCAAGGACGGCATTTTGCGAAACATTCCTCACCCGGTGCCGATCTGTGCCGACGAAAGCGGACACGGCGTCGAGGACCTCACCTCGCTGCTTGGGCTCTACGACTCGATCAACATCAAGCTCGACAAGACCGGCGGGCTTACGGCTGCCCTGCTGCTGCGCGACCGCGCACGCGAACTCGGATTCTCGATCATGGTCGGCTGCATGGTCGGCACGTCGCTGGCGATGGCGCCGGCTGTGCTGCTCGCGCAGGATGCCGAGTTCGTCGATCTGGATGGGCCGCTGCTTCTGGCGCGCGACCGCTCACCCGGCCTCGTCTACAACGGCTCGCTCGTCTCGCCGCCCCAGCAGGCGCTTTGGGGCTGAGCGGGCGGCGAGCCCGATGAAGAGCAGGCCGACCAGCGCCACGCCCGCCATGACGAAGAAGCCGTCGACGCCGAGGCGATCGTAGAGCGCGCCGGAAATCAGCGTCACGCTGGCCATGGCAAAACCGTTGGCGAAGAAGGCGATTCCCTGCGCCGCGCCCATTCGTTCCTCGGCCACCGTTTCGCCGATCATCTTCTGCACGCCGATCAGGATCAGGCCGGTTGAGAACGCGTGCAGCGTCTGCGCGACGAAGAAGCCGAAGGCGCCAAGCCCAAGCGGCCAGATGAGCGGATACATGAGCCAGCGCAGGATCGCCGCGAGGCCTGCCATGACCAGAAGCGTGGGCGCGCGCATATGGCTGAAGACGCGCGTGAAGATCATGAACATGCCAACTTCGGCTACCACGGCCCAGGCCCACAGAAGCCCGACAAGCGTTTCGCTGAGTTGGATCGACTTCCAGTAGATCGAGACGAAACTATAGAGGAAACCGTGGCTGGAAATGATCACCCCGGCTCCGATGACGAAGAACAGGAAGTAGGCGTTGAGGAGCTTTGGCGCCTCCTCCTGCAGTTCCGTGGCCGACAGCGGCGAAGCGCGTCTCGGGCGCCCCAGGCGCGGCGCCAGGAACGAAACGGCCAGCGCGCCAACGAGGCCGAGGGAGATCATGACCGGCACGGCATTTGCGCTGTAGACCGCCAGAACGGCGCCGCCCACCAGATTGGCTGCCAGAAACGAGATCGAACCCCAGATCCGCATCCGCGCATAGACCGACCCGAAGCGCCGCACGCCCGAAAGCGCCAGCGAATCGGTCAGCGGCGTCTGCGGTGTCCAGAACACCGCCAGCACCAGCGAAACGCCCAGAACGGTGACATAGGTCGGTTCAAGGAAGTAGCCGGCCGAGAGCAACAGCGCCGCCGCAACCATCAGGATCAGCACATTGGCACGGTCCCTCGCCCGATCGGCCATTGCCGTGATGAAGGGCGTCGTGACCACGCGCAGGAACATCGGCGCCGAAAGGATCAGCGCTATCTGCTCGGCCGCGAAACCCTTCGACTCAAGCCAGAGCGGGAAGTACGGCAGATGCACGCCAAGCGGGATAAAGATCGCGAGGAAGATCAGCGATATGCGCAGTTCGAAATGGCGCGGCTTGACGAGCTGGTCGGGTGAAAGCGTCGACGGTAGTGGCATGAGGGAGCGCGGGTCCGAGCGCGACTCATGCGAAAATCCCCGGCCGCGCTAACGGCTCCATTAACATGCCCCCGATTGCCGGGAAACAAAGCAAATCCGCGGGCCTATTTGGCTGGACTGCCACGCGCGGTGTCTCCAGCGACAAGGCATTCCCGGATCGGGCGGCCGTTGGAAGCCTCGCATCCACCGTGCCGAGCACGCCAAGCTTTTGTGTGTGCCTTGCTGCCGGCTGCTGCGCGGCAGGAGCGGCCGAGGCAGTACGCGTCGCCCTATCGATGCGGGCGCGCTGATTGGCAGGCTCCCAATTCATGGCGAATGCCCATCATGCCGCCTTGACGGCACCCCCTTCGATGACCGTCGGCACGAAGACAGTCTCCGGAACCGGGTTCGTCGCGAGCACTTGCGGCCAGCACAGGATTTCCATCGTGCCGTCGAAATGCTCGACCACTGCGGTACAGCTTTCCACCCAGTCGCCGGTGTTGACGTAGCGCACGTCGCCGAAATCCTCGATCGTCGCGTGGTGGATATGGCCGCAGATCACGCCATCGACGGCCGAACGCCGCGCCTCTTCGGCCAGAACGTCCTGGAAGGCGCCGATGAAGTTCACCGCCTTCTTCACCTTCACCTTGGCCCAGGAAGAGAACGACCAGTAAGGCATGCCGAACATGCGGCGCAGCCGCGACACCAAGCGGTTGACGATGATGGCGAGGTCATAGGCCTTGTCGCCCAGATAGGCCAGCCAGCGCGCATTGTGGACGATGGCGTCGAACTGGTCGCCATGGATGACCAGATAGCGCTTGCCATCGGCCGCCTCGTGGATCGCACGGTCGGCCACTTCGATGCCGCCGAAATGCGTGCCCTGGAACATTCGCAGGAATTCGTCGTGATTCCCGGCGATGTAGATGATCTTGGTGCCCTTGCGCGCCTGCCGCAGCAGTTTCTGGACCACGTCATTGTGGGTTTGCGGCCAGTGCCAGGAGCGACGCAGCCGCCAGCCGTCAACGATATCGCCGACGAGATAGATCGTCTCGGCCTCGTGGTGGCGCAGGAAATCGATCAGGAACTCCGCCTTGGCAGGCTTGGAGCCAAGATGGACATCCGAAATGAACAGGGTGCGGAATGTGCGGGGCGCTTGACCGGACATGGCATTCGTTCCGTTAACGGTTGCGCTGCCTATGCCCAGATTCATGCAACAGGCGTATGACGGTTGCGGTTTCCGCGCCAAGGGATAGGTTATCGGCCTGCAAATCGGAGAAGCAAATCATGGATCTCGGCATTCGGGGAAAGACGGCAATCATATGCGCATCGAGCCGGGGGCTCGGGCGCGGATGCGCCATGGCCCTGGCCGAGGCAGGCTGCAATCTGGTCGTGAACGGCCGCGACGAAGCGATCCTGGCGAAGACCGCCCAGGAAATCCGCGACCGCTTCGGCGTCAACGTCATCGAGGTGGTGGGCGACGTTGCCGACCCGGCCGTGCAGAAGGCCCTGCTGGCGGCGGCGCCGGCTCCCGACATCCTCGTCAACAACAATGGCGGGCCGCCCCCGCGCCCGCTGGGCGAACTCGATCGCAAGAAATTGATCGACGGCGTCACCAACAACATGATCACGCCGATCGAGCTTGTTCAGGCCGTCATCAACGGCATGGCCGAGCGCGGCTTCGGCCGCATCGTCAACATCACGTCGCTGTCGGTCTATGTGCCGATTCCCGGGCTGGACCTGTCATCGGGCGCACGAGCGGGCCTCACCTCGTTCCTCGCCGGCGTGGCGCGCACCGTCATCAGCCGCAACGTCACCATCAACAACCTGCTGCCCGGCAAGCTGGACACCGACCGCCTGCGCACCACGCACGGCAGCGGCGAGGTCGAGACGCCGGAAGCGGCACGGGAGCGCAAGGAGCGCCTGAGCGCCGACATTCCGGCCAAGCGGCTCGGCACGCCGGAGGAATTCGGCCAGATTTGTGCCTTCCTGTGCTCGGCGCATGCGGGTTATCTTACCGGTCAGAACATACCGGTGGATGGCGGGCTCTATGTGAGCGCTTTCTGAGCCGATCACAGATCGGACTCAATTTGTGAATTAGTGGTTCCAACTATTTGGAATCACGAAAACTTGGTGATTGCCCGCGTTTTCGGTCGGTGAACGATCTCGAAAACGCGGCGTTGCGTGTTAAATCATGGTCCAGGGCCAGGCCCTGACGACCTATGCGGAATAAAGCGGCTGATATGGACACCGAAAAAGACAACGCGGCACGCTCCGACCTCAACGAGGCGGCGCTGTTCTTCCACAAATATCCCGTTGCGGGAAAACTCGAGATCCAGGCGACGAAGCCGCTCGGCAATCAGCGCGACCTGGCGCTAGCCTATTCGCCCGGCGTTGCTGCCCCATGCCTGGCGATCCGCGACGAGCCGGCGACCGCAGCCGACTATACGGCGCGCGCCAATCTCGTGGCCGTCATCTCCAACGGCACCGCGGTTCTCGGCCTCGGCAATATCGGCCCACTCGCTTCCAAGCCGGTGATGGAGGGCAAAGCCGTCCTGTTCAAGAAATTCGCCGGCATCGACGTGTTCGACATCGAGATCGAGGCGCCAGAAATCGAGCGCATGGTCGAGACCATCGCCGCGCTGGAACCGACCTTCGGCGGCATCAACCTTGAAGACATCAAGGCGCCGGAATGCTTCGAGGTCGAGGAGCAGCTCAAGGCGCGGATGAAGATCCCCGTCTTCCACGACGACCAGCATGGCACCGCCATCATCGTCGCCGCCGCCATCCTCAACGGGCTGGAGCTTGCCGGCAAGAAGATCGAGGACGTCAAGATCGTCACCTCGGGAGCGGGTGCAGCGGCGCTGGCTTGCCTCAATCTGCTCGTCTCGCTCGGCGCCAAGGTCGAGAACATCTGGGTCACGGACCGCTATGGCGTCGCCTATAAGGGCCGCGTCGAGGAGATGGACCGCTGGAAGGACCCTTACGTCAAGGAGACCAATGCGCGGACGCTGGACGACGTCATCGGCGGCACCGACGTGTTCCTCGGCCTCTCCGCCGCCGGCGTGCTGCGGCCCGAACTGCTCAAGGACATGGCCGAAAAGCCGCTGATCCTGGCGCTGGCCAACCCCGTGCCGGAAATCATGCCGGAAGTGGCGCGCGCCGCGCGTCCCGACGCCATGATCTGCACCGGACGCTCGGACTTCCCCAACCAGGTCAACAACGTCCTCTGCTTCCCCTACATTTTCCGCGGCGCGCTGGATTGCGGCGCAAGCGCAATCAACGAGGAGATGAAGCTCGCGGCAGTCCGCGCGATCGCCTCGCTGGCGCGCGAGGAACCTTCGGATGTCGCCGCAAAAGCCTATTCGGGCGAGACGCCGACCTTCGGCCCCGACTTCCTGATTCCGTCGCCGTTCGATCCGCGCCTCATCCTGCGCATCGCCCCGGCTGTCGCCAAGGCAGCCTGCGAAAGCGGCGTCGCCACGCGCCCGATCACCGACTTCCCGGCCTATCTCGACCGGCTCAACCGCTTCGTCTTCCGCTCCGGCCTCGTCATGAAGCCGGTGTTCTCCTCTGCCAAATCCTCAAGCGCAAAGCGCGTCATCTACGCCGATGGCGAGGACGAGCGCGTGCTGCGCGCGGCGCAGGTGGTGCTGGAGGAAGGCATCGCCCAGCCGATCCTCATCGGCCGCCCCAATGTCGTGGACGTGCGCCTGCGCCGCTACGGCTTGCGCATCCGGCCGGGCACAGACTTCGAGCTGATCAATCCCGAGGACGATCCGCGCTATCGCGACTACGTCGAGCTTTTGATCGAACTCGGCGGCCGGCGCGGCATCACGCAGGAAGCTGCGCGCACCATGGTCCGCACCGAGAGCACGGTGATCGCGGGCCTGGCGGTACGCCGCGGCGAGGCCGACGCCATGATCTGCGGGCTTGAAGGGCGATTCGCCCGCCACCTGCGCAATGTGAGGCTGCTCATCGGCGCGCGTGAAGGCGTTCGCGATCACGATCTGTCAGCGCTTTCCATGCTGATCACGAGCCGTGGCGTCATCTTCCTGACCGACACCTACGTCTCGGTTGATCCGACCGCCGAAGAGATCGCCGAAATGACGATCCTGGCGGCCGAGGAAATCCGCCGCTTCGGCATCGAGCCCAAGGCGGCACTTCTATCCTTCTCGAATTTCGGTTCGCGCGACGCGCCGAGCGCGGTGAAAATGCGCGAGGCAGCCGAGATCCTGAAGCGCGTGGCGCCCGACCTGCAGTGCGACGGCGAAATGCATGCCGATTCGGCCCTCTCGGAGCACCTGCGGCAGAGGGTCTATCCGCACTCGACGCTGAAGGGCGAGGCCAATCTTCTCGTCTTCCCGAACCTCGACGCGGCCAACATCACCTTGAACACCGTCAAGATGATGATGGATGCGCTCCATGTCGGCCCGATCCTGCTCGGCACGGCGCAGCCTGCCCACATCCTGACGCCTTCGGTGACGTCGCGCGGCGTGGTCAACATGACCGCACTGGCCGTCGTCGAAGCCGGGCATAGGGCGCAGGCTACGCTGGCCAAGCCGGACTGAGGGAAACGGAACGAAATCCTGCAGACCGGATTTCAGTAAATCGGCAGTTAACCCCGCATGTGCTAGGCGGCGCGGCGGGGGGCAAAAGTGATATCGGAGTGAAGATGACGGCCGGGTCGAAAAGGTTCCTCAAGGCAATCGCAATCGTTGCCGGCACCTCCTCGGGCGTCCTCGCCGCTGTCGCGCAAGCCCCTGCCGATGCTCGCCTGTGCGACCAGCTCGAAGCCGAGCTGGTTGGCATCGCGCCTCGCCAGGCGCCCAATACCGCCAAATACGACACTGCGATCGCCAAGCAGCGCGATCAGATCGTCAAGTTGCGCAATCGTGCGCAAGTGACCGGCTGTGGCTTTTCCTCGACTGGCCGCGGCACGGAAAACTGTGCCAGCCTGAACGCCACCCTGGCGAAGATGGAGAGCAATCTCGACAGCCTGCAACAGGCGCGTGCTCAGGCCGCCTACGTCGCCCCCGCAAGGTCGCCGGAAGAAATCATCGCGGCGCTGGACGCGAATGGCTGCCGTGAGCAAACGGACTCCTATCCGCTGGATTCCAGCACCGAAGCCGCTGACCGAAACGGACGCACGATCGAGCAGATCCTCAGCGACCCCGCGGTCAGCGAGCAGAGCGACGTGGATCTTGCTGGCGAACAAGGCAACACCGCCTCGCTCGACGACAATCAGGCGATCGAACGACAGTCGCTGGATCCGGTCGACAATACGGGCCAGCCTTCCGATTACGAAATCATCGCCGGCAATCCCCCGCGAGCCGATAGCCCGGCGACGGGATCCGATCGGACCCATTCATCATCGATCGTGAAGCCGGAGCCGCCCGCAGCGCCCACTAAAGTCGAGACGGCCAGTTCTACCGCGACACGCCAGCCGCCGGTCGAGCGCGATCTCGACCCCAACCGCAAGGTCAGGGTCGTCGGGCCAGTGTTCCTTCCCGACCCAGAAGGGGCAATAGATCTGCGAGCTCCGGGCCGGAAGCCAGGCCAGTAAGAGCCAGGCGCAGCGGCATGAAAAGGGCCTTGCCCTTTCGGCCGGTGGCTTCCTTCACCGCATTGGTCCACGACTTCCAGGTTTCGCGATCCCAGGGTTCTTCGGGCAGAAGTTCCAGCGCCTCACGGACGAATTCCGCATCCTGTTCGGACAGTTCATCCGTCTGCTCCGGCCCCTGGCGCACGATTCGCCACCAGCCTGCGGCATCCGCCAGCTTGTCGAGGTTGCCGCGCACGGCGAGCCAGAAGGCCTCAGCCTGATCGCCGGAAACGCCGAGAGCCGAAAGCCGGTCCTGGGCCTGCTCGAACGGCATCTTGTGAAGCAGCGTGCGGTTGAGGACGATGAGTTCGTCCGGATCGAATTTCGACGCCGACTTGGACGTCGCTGCCGGATCGAAATGGGAAGCGAGCTCCGACATGCTCGGCATGGCGGCGACGTTTTCGGATGAGCCGATCAGCACCGCCAGCGAGGCGACCGCCATCGGCTCGATGCCGGATTCGCGCAAGCCAGAAATCGACAGCGCACCAGTGCGCTTCGACAGCCCCTCGCCTCCGCTCGTGGTCAGCATGTTGTGGTGACCGAAGATCGGCGCCTCGGCGCCAAGGGCGCGGAACAGCGCGATCTGCACGCCGGTGTTGGTGACGTGGTCGTCGCCACGGATGATATGGGTGATGCCCATGTCGATATCGTCGACCACCGAAGGCAGCGTGTAGAGATAGGTCCCGTCCTCACGCACCAGAACCGGGTCTGAGAGCGAAGCGAGATCGACGGTCTCCTCGCCGCGCACGAGATCGTTCCAATGGATCTCGGTGCGTTCGGTGTCGAACGGGTCGTGCTTGAAATTGGGCAGCAGGAAGCGCCAGTGCGGCTTGCGGCCTTCGGCCTCCAGAGCCTCGCGCTCCTCAGGCGTCAGCTTCAGCGCCTCACGGCCATAGACTGGCGGCAGTTTTCGCGACAGGCGGATCTTGCGGCGCAGTTCGAGCTCTTCCTGCGTCTCGTAGCAGGCGTAAAGCAGCCCGGCTGCCTTCATCCATTCCGTGACTTCGTCATAGCGGCCGAAGCGACGCGACTGAATTTCGGTGGCATCCGGGAAAATGCCCAGCCAGTGCAGGTCATAGAGGATGGCGTCGGCATATTCCTGCTTCGAACGCGCGATGTCGGTGTCGTCGAAGCGTTGGACGAAGCGGCCGCCATTCTTCATGGCAAACAGCCAGTTGAACAGCGCGGTGCGCGCATTGCCGATGTGGATGCGGCCTGTCGGCGACGGAGCGAAGCGTACAGTTACGGTCATTTGCACCGGTTAACGGATGCTTATGATATTGGCAAGGCTGCCATGCGGGTCATGGGCCACGGCCAAGCGTGGCCCATGATACTCTTTTCAGACAAGCCCCTTCGTCAGTTCCAGCGCCTGCCGCTCGAACAGACGGCGATAGATGCCGTTGTTCAGCCGGATGAGAGCAGCATGGTCGCCCTCTTCCACGATGCGGCCGCGATCGAACACCAGAAGCCGGTCGAGCGCCTGCACGGTCGAAAGCCGGTGCGCGATGACGAGCGTGGTGCGCCCGACCATCAGCCGCTCCATCGCCTGCTGGATCAGCACCTCCGATTCCGAATCCAGGCTCGAGGTTGCCTCGTCGAGGATCAGGATCGGTGCGTCGGCCAGGAAGGCACGGGCGATCGCCACACGCTGACGCTCGCCGCCCGACAGCTTTACGCCGCGCTCGCCCACAAGCGTGCCGTAGCCCTTCGGCAGGCGGGTGATGAAGTCGTGCGCGCTGGCAAGCTTCGCCGCCTTCTCGATCTCCGCCTGCGTGGCGCCGGGCCGCGCATAGGCGATGTTCTCGGCCAGCGATCGGTGGAACAGGATGGGCTCCTGCTGCACGATGGCGATCTGCGAACGCAGCGAGGCCTGCCGCGCCTGCGAGATGTCCTGCCCGTCGATCAGGACACGCCCGCCGCTGACATCGTAGAGCCGCTGGATGAGCTTGACGAAGGTCGTCTTGCCGGAACCCGAGTGCCCGACCAGCCCCACCCGCTCGCCCGCTTTGATCGTGACGGAGAAGTCGCGATAGAGCGGCGAATGGTGGCTGCCATAGTGGAAGGTCACCTTGTCGAACTTGATATCGCCATCGGTGATCTCGATCGGCCTCGCATGCGGCTTGTCCTCGATGCCCAGGGGTTGGCCGTGGATGTCGACCAGTTCCTCCATGTCGTTGACCGAGCGCTGCAGGTTGCGCACATGCATGCCGACGTCGCGCAGATAGCCCTGCAGCACGAAGAACGAGGTCAGCACGAAGGCGATGTCGCCGGCGCTCGCCTGACCATTCGCCCATAGCAGCAGCGCAAAGCCGATGACCGCAGCGCGCAGGACAATCAGCGTCACGCCCTGTGCTGTGCCGTTGATCGTTCCGCGCGACCAGGTGCGGTCGGTGCGATGCTGCCACTTGCCCAGGACCTTCGACAGGATAGCATCCTCGCGATGCTCGGCGCCGAAAGCCTTGACGACGGAGTTGCAGCTCACCGCATCGGCCAGCGCGCCGCCGAGCTTGGTGTCCCAGCGGTTGGCGAGGCTCGCCGCCGGCGCGACATAGGCAAGCGACAGCGACACTGTGAGCGCGATGTAGAGCAGCGAGCCGACCGCCACGATCAGACCCATCATCGGCCAGTACCAGGCCAGCAGAACGGTGGAGCCGACCAGCATCACCAGCGACGGCAGAAGAGCGATCAGGATCGTGTCGTTCAAGAGGTCGAGCGCCCACATGCCGCGCGTCACCTTGCGCACGGTCGAGCCAGCAAAGGCATTCGCGTGCCAGTCGGTCGAAAAGCGCTGGATGCGGAAGAAGGCATCGGACGCGATGTCGGACATCATGTCGAGCGTCAGCTTCACGATACCCATGAAGGTGACGTAGCGCATGACGATCGCGCCCAGCGCCAGCGCCAAGAGCGTGAAGAAGGCCGAGAGCGCAGCATTCCAGGCCACGACGTCGCTTGCCGCGCCGGAGGCGACAGCATCGACCAGCCGCCCGGAATAAAGCGGCGTCAAAACGTCGGCCATGGTCGACAGAAGCACTGCAATGCCGATCACCGTCAGCCGAACGGGCTGGCGACGCCAATGTTTGGCAGTGAAGCCGAAGACGCTGCGGAAAGCCCCGCCGCGCCAGTCGATACGAAAACGAGCCATAATGTCATTCGGGGGCAAAGAGCCGCCCGATCCCAATAAGAAGTCAGTTATGGAAACACCGCGAAAGGACGGCAAAGCCGACCGGGAGATGCGCGGTACGAAAACGAATTTGGCGACCGGTCCAGAATGTTTCCGGCGGCGACCGAGGCAGCAGACCTAACCCAAAGCTTGGCCGAATGAGGACAAACCTCTTCGGCACCCTGCTTGAGAGCTAGGCCTCGGAACCTCGCATAACGATGTCAAATTCTGCCATTCGTGCCCTCCCGAAGCGGGGAAACGCGGGAAGTTGCTTATAGAATAGGCAATTGTGTTCGCCAAGCCGGCCAGGCCGAGAAAGCCGCTTTGGATCAAACGGTGCGGTAAAGCTGCAACAAATTAGCAATGAGAACTTTAGATCGACGTAATCCGGTCAGGGCGATGGCGTGCGCGACAGGCGCATATACTGCCCGTCGGTCGACCTGACGAAGCCGAGCTTTTCATAGACGCCATGGGCGTCCGATGTTGACAGGCCCCAATGCAGGATGCCGCCGAGGTCCGGATGATCGAGGAACGCACTGACCAGCTTGCGGCCAAGCCCCTGCCCGCGATGCTCGGGCCAGACGATGATGTCGCAGAGATAACCGAAATAGGTGCGGTCGGTGACGGCGCGGGCGAAAGCCACCTGCTCGCCGTTACAGTAGGCCGCAGCGCAGAGCGAATTGGCGAAAGCCTGCTCGTGACCCCCATCAGTGCGGTACTTGCCCCAGTAGGCCGCCTTCAGAATCTCGGAAGTGGCGCGGAAATCGATCCGGTCCCTGTCGAAACTGATCTTATAGTCGGCCACGGCCACCTCCCCACGCCCGTTGCAGAAACAGGAACCTAGTTGCGATCCCTGAATCTGTTGGTGATCGGATAGCGCCGGTCACGCCCAAAGTTCTTCTTGGTGATCTTCACGCCCGGCGCTGCCTGCCGGCGCTTGTATTCGGCGATGTAGAGCAGATGCTCGATGCGATGGACCAGATCGCGGTCGTGACCGCGCGCGACGATGTCGTCGACGCCCATCTCGTTTTCGACCAGGCACTCCAGAATGTCGTCCAGCACCGGATAGGGCGGCAGCGAATCCTGATCGGTCTGGTTTTCACGCAGCTCCGCCGACGGTGCCTTGTCGATGATGTTCTGCGGGATCACCTCTCCGGAAGGCCCCAGCGCGCCCGGCGGCACCGTGCCATTGCGCCAGCTCGCCAGCGCATAGACCTGCATCTTGTAGAGGTCCTTGATCGGGTTGAAGCCGCCGTTCATGTCGCCATAGAGCGTGGCGTAGCCCACCGACATTTCCGACTTGTTGCCGGTGGTCACCACCATCGAGCCGAACTTGTTGGAAATCGCCATCAGGATGGTGCCGCGGGCACGGCTCTGCAGGTTTTCCTCGGTGATGCCTTCCTTGGTACCCTCGAAGAGCTGTGTCAGCGCGTGCATGAACCCTTCGACGGGCTCGAAGATCGGCACGATGTCATAGCGGCAGCCGAGCGCACGGGCGCAGTCTTCCGCGTCCTTCAGCGAATCGCTGGACGTATAGCGGTAAGGCATCATGACCGTGCGCACCCGCTCGTCGCCCAGCGCATCGACGGCAAGTGCCGCGCAAAGCGCCGAGTCGATGCCGCCCGACATACCGAGCACGACATTCTTGAAGCCGTTCTTGTTCACATAGTCGCGCAGGCCCAGCATGCAGGCCCGGTAGTCGGCCTCTTCCCGCTCGGGAATCCTGGACACCGGCCCGTCGACGCATTCCCAGCCGTCTTCGCTGCGCTTCCAGGTGGTGACGACGACGGCCTCCTCGAACTGGCTCATCTGGAAGGCCAGCTGCTTTTCGGCCGATATGGCGAAAGAAGCACCGTCGAAGATCAGCTCGTCCTGACCGCCGAGCTGGTTGGCGTAGAGCATCGGAAGACCGGTTTCGATGACCTGTTTGATCACCACCTGCTGACGCACGTCGATCTTGCCGCGGCAATAGGGCGAACCGTTCGGCACCAGCAGGATTTCAGCGCCCGACTCGGCAAGCGTCTCGCAGACGCCAAGGTCGCCCCAGATGTCCTCGCAGATCGGGATGCCCAGCCGGACACCGCGATAGTTGACCGGCCCAGGCATGTCCGGTCCCGGCTGGAACACGCGCTTCTCGTCGAACTCGCCATAGTTCGGCAGGTCGATCTTGTAGCGCTCGGCGATCACTTTGCCGTTGTCCGCCACGATGATCGAATTGTGAAGCCCGCTCTTGCGCCGCAGCGGCGTGCCGATAATGACACCGGGTCCGCCATCGGCCGTCTCTGCGGCGAATTCAGTCGCCGCGCGCTCGCAAGCCGTCACGAAGGCCGGCTTGAGCACAAGGTCCTCCGGCGGATAGCCAGCAATGAAGAGTTCGGTGAACAGGACAAGGTCAGCGCCCTGCCGCGCGGCATCCGCCCTCGCCTCCCTGGCCTTGGCAATATTGCCGGCAATATCGCCGACGACCGGGTTCAGCTGAGCTACGGCAATGCGCAGAATATCGCGGACTACGGGCTTTGTGTTCATGCCAAGGGGTGTAGCGCGGCAGGATTATGGTTGCAACGGACAGGGCGAAGCGATGATGTGGGCCACAATGCTCAATATGAGCATATGCCCGCCATCTATTCTCCAGTGTATTCGCGGATGGTGTCGGGCGAATGGTTTTCGCCGATGGACATCGAAAGAATCCGCGAAATGTGCTTGCGCGGCAGGCCCGTCTGGCTCGCCCAGGCGTTGACCTGCTGCTGAACTAGAGCAAGGTCCCGCTTCGAGGCGGGATTTTCGGAAATTTCCAACCCCGCATCGCGCAGGGCGGCCGTCATGTCCTGCGACAGGATATAAGTGTCCCACTCCAGCCAGCGCAGGAAATACTGCCCGGTGTGGCCACCCAGCCGGCTGCCATGCTTGGCGAGATAGGTTGTCAGCCCGAGTTGGTCGTCGGCCGGCCATTCGGCCAAAAACTTGCCGAAACCGCCATGCTCCTTCGAGACACGTTCGACGAAAGCGGCGTTGTCGCGAACCGAGCGGATTTTCTGCGGATTGCGCACGATGCGCTTGTCGGAAGCGAGTTCGTGCCAGAAATCGTCGGGCTGGAACAGGAGCCGCTTCGGCTCGAAGTTCAGGAACGCCTCCTCGAAGCCCGGCCATTTCTGTTCGATCACCCGCCAGACGAAGCCGGCGGCAAAAATACGCTCGGCCATGGTCGAAAGGATGCGGTCGTCGGGAGTCCTGGCCAGCGCCGAATTGTCCGGCACGGGCCCAAGCAGCGAGGCAAGAACCTCCGGCCCGCCCTTGCGTGTGGCAGCCCTGGCGCGAATCTTCTCGAAGTCGAGCATGGAAACCTCCCGTGGAACCTTAGGCATCGTATCAGGTCCGATCCGGACAGGAATACGCTTCGAGCTCGATCAGATCTGAGTGCCGGTCAGTCGCTCGAACAGGGCGATCAGCCAAATGCCGGCAACCAGTATGATGGAGATCAGGACCGCGAGAGACCCGCAATCCTTGGCCAGTTGGATGTCGACATGGAACTCGCGTGAAACGGCGTTACAGGCGGCTTCGATGCCGGTGTTCAGCACCTCGACCATCATCAGCATCAGGATCGCGCCGATGAGCAGAGCATAGCCGCTCCAACTCGTGGCAACAAACCAGCCGACCGGAATAGCAACCAGCAGCAGGATCACCTCCTGCTGGAACGCCTTCTCGCTACGAATAAGCCGGCCGAACGCCCTGACCGAATTGCGAAACGCACTGATCAGGCGCCCCATGCCACAATCCCCACATGAATCGTCATGAAACGATCATGTAGCGCAATCCACCAGTCACTGGAACAGGTAGGAATCATTGGCGAAAAAGCCGTTATCGACCGAGTCGTGAACTCGTTTGACCTGCGGGTGTTCGCCCGCCGCGCCATAAGCGAAGAAGATCGGCATCAGATGCTCGTCGGTGGGGTGGTTGTCGGCCGCAAACGGAGCCTGGCTTTTCCAATCGAGCAGCGCTTTCGAATCGTTCGCCTTCAGCTTCTCGTCGAACCAATCGGTGAAGGCGGTCACCTTGCCCGCCAGCTCGGGATCGACCGCGGCGCCCTGCCTCATGACCGAAAAATATGCGCGCAGATTGTGAGTGATGTGACCCGAGCCGACCAGCAGCACGCCCTCCTCGCGCAACGGTGACAAAGCCTTGCCCACCGCATAGTGCCAAGCGGCATCGCGATTAGGATCGATCGAGACCTGCACAATGGGGATGTCGGCATCCGGAAAAGCCAGCTTCATCGGCGTCCAGGTGCCATGATCGAAGCCGCGCTTGCCGAGCCGCGAGGGCGACAACCCCGCATTCTCAAGCAGTTCCAGCACCTTTTCGGCCAGTTCCAGCTCACCGGGAGCGGGATAGACCATTTCATAGAGCTCCGGCGCAAAGCCCCTGAAATCGTAAATCATTTCGGGCCTTGGATCGGTCACGACCGTCACCCCATGCGTCTCGAAATGCGCCGAGACGATGACGATCGCCTTCGGCCGGGGCATCAGGCTCGATACGCTTTCAAGATAGTGACGTGCCGGCGTGTCGCTGATGACGATGCTCGGTCCGCCGTGAGAGATGAACAATGTGGGCATGGTGGCCATGGAGGTTCTCCTTGACCACAATATACGCGCGATCCAGCGTTCGAGTCAGATCGCCACTCCGCAACGAACCGTTCAGCAAACGGCAACGCTCGCCGCAGCGGCGTTCAATCGCCGGCGACTTTCACCGATGGCGCAGATGTCGCAAATTGCGGCAGGCCATCGTCAATCTCGTAGTAGTCGCCCTTGTCGGCCAGGAAGATATGGCTGTCGGCAACGAGCCCACTGGGCGTGTCGAAGGCCCCCGCCAGGACTGAAATCGTATCCAGCTCGTCATGCTTCCAGAACAGCGCCGAGCCGCAGACCCGGCAAAATCCCCTGCGGGCGACTTCCGAGCCGCTGTACCAGGTGATGTTCTCGGCGCCTTTGATCTCGATATCGGAGTCTGCGACATTCGTCGCCGCGAAGAAGTGACCGCTTTGTTTGCGGCACTGCGAGCAGTGACAATAGACGACGCCTCGCAACGGGCCGGATGTCGTGAATCGAACAGCACCGCAGCCGCAAGAACCTGTTTTCCGCTCGCTCATATCTCGTCTCCTGGCGCCACGTCACACGGGCGACAAGAAACTAACTACAAGCAACTCCCCGATGCTTTCGTCTATGCGACATCGTCGAGGACGTTCATTGTTGCTGATGTAACTATCTAACTTTCGAAAAAGCTTTTCAAAAAATACATGAAAGAATGCACTTGCTTCGAAAATTAAGGAAAGTTTATCTCCATCGCATCTAAATTAAATGTGCAAAGAGACCGCAAGGTGGGGGCCGTCTCTTGCCACGGGCAGGGTCCACCCATCAATGGATGTCTCGATCATCGCGCGTTCGGACATTGGCAGCGGAGCCGCTCCGGCGGCTCCAATGTAGAGTGGAGCAAGTATGCAGCCTGCTGTCGCCCCGGGTGAATCCGGCAACGATCTTACCAGCACCGTAGTCGCGACGATGCGCCAGATGGGCGTGATGGGCCTGCCGCGCAACTATGAAATATTCTATGAGGCGCTTTCGGGTACCAATCCGATGCTCAGCCTCGAGGTCATCGAACTTGGCAATCGCCCGACGCAGGAGCGGCTGGACCAGATCGGCCAAAAGTACTTTGCCCAGAATCACCACCAGACCGTCGTCGAAAAGGCACGCGAGGTCATCGCCCAGGAGTTGGAAGACGTCGCCCGTCTCCTGCGCAACGAACGCACTCATCTCGAGAGGTACGGCCAGATCCTCGACCAGACCTCGAGCGGCCTGAACAACAGGGACCTGCTCAGTAAGGAACTGCTTCAGAAGATCGCCACCGCCATGTCGATGGCGACGAATTCGACGATCGACCATGGCCGGCAGGTGGCGCAGACGCTGGACGAGAAATCGACCGAACTGGAAAGCGTCAAATCGAAGCTCGAGGAATACAAGCGGCTGGCCGACACCGATCCGCTCACGCATTTGTGGAACCGTCGCGCCTTCGACAAGGAACTGGCCGCGATCTACAACAGCAGCAACGGCATCGTGTTCAAGGGGTTGATCCTGGCCGACATCGATCGCTTCAAGGAGATCAATGACCGTTATGGTCATCCCGTTGGCGACAAGATCCTGAAGATCATCGCCGACATTTTCCGCACCAGCGTCAGCGACAACATGTTCGTCGCCAGGACTGGCGGCGAGGAATTCGTCTTGGTCGTGGACGGCGTCAGCGAACAATCGGCACATGAGATTGCCGATCACATCCGCCTCCTGATCGAGCAGACCCAGTTCTGCGGGGGACAGCCGAGCGTGAATTATGGGCCGGTTACGGTGTCGATGGGCATCTGCATGGCGTCCGAAGCCGAAAGCGCCGAAGACCTCTACACCAAAGCCGATCGCGCCCTCTATCGCTCGAAGATCGACGGCCGCAATCGCGTGACCCGTTTTTCCGATATTTCCGCGCGCTCGGGGAAGAACTGGATGCTTTATCGCAAGGATTAGTCGGCGTTCCGACCCAAATTGCAGACAAAACAAAAGGGCGCCGGAAATTCCGGCGCCCTTTTTGTTTTCGGAGTCGAACGACCTTTTAGGCGTTCGCGACCTTCTTCTGGTTGCGGTCGGCGCCCTTCTTCAGCAGCTCCGACACCAGGAAAGCCAGTTCGATCGCCTGATCGGCATTGAGGCGCGGGTCGCAATGCGTGTGGTAGCGATCCTGCAGCTCGTCGTCGCGGATCGCGCGCGCACCGCCCGTGCACTCGGTCACGTTCTTGCCGGTCATCTCGACATGGATGCCGCCGGCATGCGTGCCTTCAGCCGCATGGACATCGAAGAAGCTCTGAACTTCGCCCAGGATGCGGTCGAACGGACGCGTCTTGTAGCCGGCAGCCGTGACGGTGTTGCCATGCATCGGATCGCAGGACCAGACGACCTTGCGGCCTTCCTTCTGCACCGCGCGCACCAGCTTCGGAAGGTGATCGCCCACCTTGTCGGCGCCGAAGCGCGCGATCAGTGTCAGACGGCCCGGCTCGTTCTCCGGGTTCAGCAGATCGATCAGTTCCAGCAGGCCATCCGGCGTCAGCGACGGACCGCACTTCAGGCCGAGCGGGTTCTTGATGCCGCGGCAGTACTCCACATGAGCGTGATCGGACTGACGCGTACGGTCGCCGATCCAGATCATATGGCCCGAGGTGGCGTACCAGTCGCCAGACGTCGAGTCGACGCGGGTCAGCGCCTCCTCGTAGCCGAGCAGCAGAGCCTCGTGGCTGGTGTAGAAATCGGTCTCGCGCAGCGCGAAATTGTTCTCCGACGTAATGCCGACCGCACTCATGAAATTCATCGTTTCGGTGATGCGATTGGCCAGCGCCTCATAGCGCTCGCCCTGCGGGCTGTCGGAAACGAACCCGAGCATCCAGCGATGCACGTTCTCCAGGCTGGCGTAGCCGCCCTGGGCGAAAGCGCGCAGAAGGTTGAGCGTGGCAGCCGACTGGCGGTAAGCCATTTCCTGCCGCGCCGGATCCGGCACGCGCGACTTCTCGTCGAAGTCGATGCCATTGATGATGTCGCCGCGGTAGCTCGGCAGGGTCACGCCATCGCGCGTCTCGTTGTCCGACGAGCGCGGCTTGGCGAACTGGCCGGCGATGCGGCCGACCTTCACCACCGGCTGCGCACCGGCAAATGTCAGCACGACCGACATCTGCAGGAAGACGCGGAAGAAGTCGCGGATATTGTCCGCGCCGTGCTCGGCGAAGCTTTCGGCGCAGTCGCCGCCCTGCAGCAGGAACGCCTCGCCATTCGCAACGGCCGCAAGCTGCTTCTTCAGCTTGCGTGCTTCACCTGCAAAAACCAGCGGCGGAAAGGATGCAAGACGGGCCTCGGTTTCAAACAGCGCAGCCTGATCCGGATAGGCAGGAACCTGCTGGATCGGCTTGTTGCGCCAGGACTTCGGGGACCATTTCGTCATCGTTGCACCCAATACTTAATCTCAAGGCAGAAAACTGCCCGGCTAAAACTCCCGCATTTTCGGGGACAGGCCCCTATACAGGAAGCCGGATACCTATTCTACCCCGCATTTGGGTCGAAAGCGAACGCGTTCAAGGTTCCCTATTCGACCCGCTGGCCGTTTCTCACCAGATAACTCGGCTTGTACATCGTCACCAGTTCTTCGGCGGCGGTGGGATGGACCGCCATGGTGCGGTCGAAGTCGTCCTTGGTGAGGCCGGCCTTCAGAGGAATGCCGAGAAGCTGCGCCATTTCGCCGGCATCCGGGCCCAGAACATGGGCGCCAAGCACCCGTCGGGTATCCGCATCGACCACCAGCTTCATCAGCATCTTCTCCTGCCGACCCGACAGCGTATGCCGCATCGGCCGGAAGGTGGCGCGATAGATTTCGAGATTGGCGAAGCGCTTGGAAGCGTCGTCTTCCGACAGGCCGACCGTGCCGATTTCCGGCTGCGAGAACACCGCCGTCGCAATGCAATCGTGATCGGGCTTGGTCGGATTGTTCTTGTAGGCAGTCTCGATGAAGCACATCGCCTCGTGGATGGCCACGGGGGTCAACTGGATGCGATTGGTGACGTCTCCGATCGCCCAGATGTTGTCGACGCTGGTGCGCGAATAATCATCGACGATGATCTCGCCCATCTTGCCCATTTCGACCCCGACCTTTTCCAGGCCGAGATCTTCCGTGTTCGGGATTCGGCCGATGGCGAGCATCATCTGATCGGCCGTCAAAACCTCGCCGCCGGTGACGTGTGCATCAAGGCGCCCATCGGCACGCTTCTCGATCTTCTCGAAGACCGTGTGCAGCATGATCCGGATGCCCTTCTTCTCCATGGTCTCATGCAGCATGTGCCGCAGATCCATGTCGAAACGGCTCAAGATCTCCTTGCCGCGATAGATCAGCGTCGTCTCGACGCCGAGGCCGTGGAAAATGTTGGCGAACTCGACCGCAATATAGCCGCCGCCCGCAATCACAATGGATTTCGGCAATTCCGGCAGGTCGAAGGCCTCGTCGGAGAAAATGCAATACTCGTGCCCCGGCAGCGCCGTATGCGGGTTCGGCCGTCCGCCGGTGGCAATCATGATCTGATCGGCAGTGACGGTGCGGTTCTCCCCCTCGAGCCTGATCGTATGTCTGTCGACCAGCGTCGCGCGGGTATGCAAAGTCTCGCCGCCATTGCCGGCGACGCCCTTCTGGTAAAGGCCTTCCAGCCGCGAGATCTCGCGCTCCTTGTTCTCAACCAGCTTGCGCCAGTCGAAGCTGGCTTCCGGCACGGTCCAGCCATAGCCGGCCGCATCCTCGAACTGCTCGGGAAACTGGGACGCATAGACATAGAGCTTCTTGGGCACGCAGCCGCGGATCACGCAAGTGCCGCCGAAGCGGAATTCTTCGGCGATAGCCACCCGCTTGCCCATCGAGGCCGCCACGCGCGCCGCACGAACGCCGCCCGAGCCGCCGCCAATGACAAAGAGATCGTAGTCGTATGCAGTCATGATTCCTTTTCTCCGTTGGCGGGCAGAGGACAGTTAGAGCGTTTTGCAGCCAGATTGAACCGTCTGTTCGACCGAAGGCCAATTCACCAAAAGAAAAGCCCGGGCAACCCGGGCTCTTCGAAAGATATGGTGATGCGAACGCTCGCGATCAATTGGCCGGTGCGGCTTCGCCCTGCGGGGCGGGCTCGGCGGCATCGGTAGCGCCCGGCTTGGGGATCAGGCCCTTTTCCTTCAGGGTCGCCTCGAGGGTGGTCGCGGCCTGTTCGGCGAGGTCGCGCGCAATGCCGCGCTGCCAGATGTCGGCCGCCTTGGCCGCTTCACGCGTCACGATCGGGCCGTCCTGAAGAAGCTTCTTGCCGGCCGGCGAGTTGTAGAAAGCGGCGATGGCCTTGAGATCCTCCTCGGAGAACACCCGAGCATAGGCCAGCGCGGCCTCCTTCTCCAGGTCGGCGCGGCGGCCGGCGAGCTTCAGCGCCGTGTCGTCGACGGTCGAGGTGATGACCTCCTGCAGGTCCGGGTTCTTGTCGATCATCTGCCCCTTCAGCGCGGCAGCGGCCTGCGGCAGGATTCCATCGTAGAAGTCGGTTGCCCTGATGGCGGCAACCGCGTCGCGCGCTGCCTTCAGGTGCGCGTCGGAGATGTCCTGCGCAAATGCCGGAGCTGCGACTGCAAGAACAGCCGACGCCGCCACCATGGCGGAGAAACGGCGAACGCGATGGACCAATTTCATGATGGATAGAACTCCTGTTTATCGGGTCGCATGGACCGTTCTGACACCGTCGGCGCTCGCAATAATGGCAGCTTGCGCCAAGCCGAGGAACAGGCCGTGTTCGACAACCCCCGGAACGGCGAAAAGACCATTTGATAGCGCTCTTGGATCGGGAATGCGGCCAAAAGATGCATCAAGAATGAAATGTCCACCGTCTGTAACAAACGGCGTGCCGTTCGTCATCCGCAATGTCAGGGGACCGGACAGGCCAAGTTCAGTGGCCACTGCGGCGATGGCAAGCTCGGTCGCTTTCAGACCAAACTTGTTGACTTCGATGGGCAGAGGAAACTTGCCGAGTGTTTCCACCATCTTGGACTGATCGGCGATCACGATCATCTTGCTGGAGGCGGCTGCCACGATTTTTTCGCGCAGCAGCGCTCCGCCGCCGCCCTTGATCAGCGAAAGCTGCGGGTCGATCTCGTCGGCGCCGTCGATTGTCAGGTCGAGTTCCGGCGTCTCGTCCAACGTGGACAGCGGCACGCCAAGCTCAACGCAAAGTGCTGCCGTCCGCTCGGACGTCGGCACGCCAATCACCTTCAAGCCGCCTGCGACCTTTTCGGCAAGCAGCCGGACGAATTCCTCGGCCGTCGAACCGGTTCCGATCCCCAGCCGTGCGCCGTCCTCTACGTAGCCAAGTGCCACGCGGGCGGCTTCAATCTTCAAAGCTCGTGCATCCATCGGAGTCGTCCAGGCCACCCTCTTGTTCGGCAGCGCTCCTATCATTTTTAGGCCATGCGGCAAAGGCTTTCTACCGCCCAGGCCCAACCACCGACGCTTGCGCCGTAAGGGTGCGCAGGCTATGCGCGAATCAAAGCCCCGCCAACGAGACAAGAGGACATGCCCATGAGCCGACCGATCATCGTATTCGACCTCGACGGAACATTGATCGATACGGCGCCGGACCTGCTCGACAGCCTCAACCACAGCCTCGCCGCGGGCGGCATTCCACATACCAACGCCTTCGGCTTTCGCAGTCTCGCCGGCCAGGGCGGCCGCGTGATGATCGAACGCGCCTATGCCGCGCAGCGGAAAACCCTGCCCTCGGACGAACACGACCGGCTCTATACCCTATTTCTCGACCACTACGGCGAGAACATGCCTGGCCGCTCCCAGCCTTATGCGGGCGTGATCGCGGCATTGGACCGCTTCTCCTCCGCGGGCTTCCTGCTGGCCGTTTGCACGAACAAGACCGAATTCTTTGCCCGTAAGCTTCTGGAGGCCCTGGATCTCGACCGCCGGTTTGCCGCGATCTGCGGCCAGGACACCTTTGCCTTCCGCAAGCCCGACCCTCGTCATCTTGTCGAAACCATCGCAATGGCCGGCGGCCATCGCGACAGGGCCGTGATGGTTGGTGATTCGCAAACCGACATCGACACCGCCAAGGCAGCCGGCATTCCCGTCGTCGCGGTCGATTTCGGCTATACCGACCGCCATGTGCGCGAATTCGAGCCCTCGAAAGTCATTTCCCACTATGACGAATTGACCGTCAGCCTCGCAGAAGCGCTAATTGCCGTTGCAAGAGCGTAATCGGTGGCTTGACTTCGGGTGTGGTGGTCTCCTATATCGCCGCACGCTTTGCCTTCGGGCGATGAGCGGGCGATTAGCTCAGCGGGAGAGCACACCCTTCACACGGGTGGGGTCGTAGGTTCAATCCCTACATCGCCCACCATTCTCCTCGACCAAAATATTGTCCTTGCAGCGCGCCAACGCCCTGCCGGACCGTAAGCATTCCTTGAAAATCGTAGAATATCGTCCGTGCGCAGACGCGCGTCGGGCGGCATGGTCGTGCGCCCCCCCCCAAAAAAAACGGCCGGTGAATCACCGGCCGATTTTTGCATCACATACGTCAGATCCGTCACATATTGGACTTGCGCCCTGCCTCGACCTTGTCGAGTGCCAGCTTCAGATGCCCGTCGCGATCGTAGACGTCATTAAAATACTCGACCTTGCCATTAGCCTCAGGCCAGGCGGTGAAGTAGGCGATGTAGACCGGGATATCGCGCGTCACCTTTTCCGATGAATGCCCGGCCTTGAGCTTCTTGGCGATGTGCTCGACATCGGTGCCCAGCACCGCGGCCGCCATTCCGCGCGGATCCTTGAGGCGGATACAGCCATGGCTGAAGGCACGCGAATCGCGATCGAACAGCGCCTTCTGCGGCGTGTCGTGCATGTAGATGGCGTGCTTATTGGGGAACAGGATCTTCAGCTCGCCCAGCGCATTGGCCTCGCTCGGAATCTGCCTGACGTTGAAGGGAATCTTCGAGCCGTACTGGCCCCAATCGACGGCCGAGGACGGAATGCGCTTGCCCTTGGCGTCGGTCACCTCATAGCCGGAACGGTCGAGATAGCCGGGATCGTTGCGCAGGCGCGGCAGCATCTCGTTGACGATGATCGACTGCGGCACGCCCCAATAGGGGTTGTAGTCGACCTGCTTGATCTCATCATAGAAAAAGCTCGTCTGGTTCTCCGGGCGGCCGATGATGACGCGCATCTTCAGCTTTTCCTGGTCGCTCTCGATATAGGTCGCAGTGAAAGCCGGCTGGTTGATGAACACCCGCGTGCTGCCGAGATCGGCCGGCAGCCACCTCATTTCTTCGAGCGCGAATATCACCTTCTGCAGACGGTCTGCCTTCGGCGTGCCGGCAAGCCTGAGCACGGTGTGCGTACCAATGACGCCGTCCGCCTTTAGCCCGATCTTCTTCTGCACGGCCTTGATGACCGGAACGAGATCCTGCTCATAGACTTCACTTTGGCCGAGACGTTCAACCAGCGGGGCGTATTCGTCCTTCAGCAGATCGCTGTGGTCACGCACGATCAACCGCAGCAGCTTCGGAAATTCAGGGCTGCTCTGGCCAGGCTTCAGCTTGAGCTTGGGATCGACGACGATGTCGTCATCAATGCTCGCATTCAGCGCTTCGAGTTCGGCGCGCAGGGCCCGGAATTCGGCGTTCTGCGGGTGGCGCGATTCCATATAGGCCTGCGCATCGTTGGTCTGGCCCAATATCCTGAGCACGCCAACCATGTTCAAAGGCTTGGCCGGAAAATCGTGATAGCCCGAAATCCGGTTCGGATCGACGCGCCCGTTCTGTGCATCCCGAACATAGCGAAGCACGCGAGCGGAAAGCGCCATTTCGAAGCGCATCATCTCGCGCTGCCGCGTCGAAGCATTGTCGGCGGATTCGAGTCCCGATGGGACGTCCACCGCATAGTCGGACTCATCGAGGCCAAAGCTGCCGGCATTGCCAAGAACGCGCATGGCATCCTGTGCGCGACTGGTGGGAGCATCGTCGGAGACCCAGATGAACTCCGGATTGGACTTGTAGTACTCGACCAGGGCCGCGGCCACGTCCTTTTCTGCGTAGAGATCGAACCCAGCCAGACCCGACAGGCCTTCACGGAACTCGGTCGTCACAGGCGACGAGTCCAGCGACGCCGATTTCGCACCGGCCTGCAGCGCAGTGAAATCGACGCGGACGAGCGGATCGGCCTTATAGGTGTAGTAGGTCGGGCCGGTGATCTTTTCGATCGGCTTTTGGACCGCCGGCTCGACCGGCCTGCGGCTGTGCTTTTGAACAGGATACCAACCCCCATCCGGGCGCACCATCCTGTTCGGGTGCGGGGGCGGCGGAAACTCTCCATAACGCTCGTACTCGCCGGGCGCATATCGGTGGACGCGGCCACCGCCAAAGATCATGTCGAGAATGTTTTGGGCCGAAGCCTGCGGCACGGGCAGTGCCAGAACCATGGAAAGCACTGCGGGGAGAATTGCGGTCTGTTTGGCAGAGAACGTCATTGATCACTCGTTCCGGTGGGGAAAGCCGAGCTACCCCCTATTAACGCCGCCAGAGCAAACCGGTTCACCCATGGCGGATGTAAGACGCGAGGGGTCCGATACACACCGATTTGGTTAAGACTTTGCTTATTTTGGCTATGTGTTGCAGGGCTGCTTCACAATCCGGCCGCCTCACGACAACGTGAGGACCGGCTCGATCAATTCTGTCCGCACGACTGAGTAGCGGCGAAGCCATCGCCATGCGAATATCCGGTCCCGGAAAACGGCACGGCCCGGGAGGCGGCGATGAAAAAAGGCTACAAACAACTTCTCGATGAGGCGAATGCCGAGATCGAGGTCGTCTCGCCGGAGCAGGCTGCCCATCTTCTCGACGATCCGGACACGGTCTTCGTCGACCTTCGCGACCCACGCGAATTGCAGCGCGAAGGCGAGATCCCTGGCGCAGAGCACTGCCCGCGCGGCATGCTCGAATTCTGGATCGACCCGGAAAGTCCGTATCACAAGGCTATCTTTTCCTCCGGCAAGACCTTTGTCTTCTTCTGCGCCGGCGGCTGGCGGTCGGCGCTGGCCACCAAGACCGCGCAGGACATGGGGCTGGAACCGGTAAAGCATATCCTAGGCGGCTTCACTGCCTGGAAACAGGCCGGCTTGCCGGTGATCATGCCTGAAAAGAAGGGCTGAGCCCCACCCCCGGTTCAATGCAAGGGCGCCGTCTCGTCCGTCGTTGCAACAAAGCCGACGACCTGCTGTACGACGCCCGGATCGGACAGGATGCGCCGATGGCCCAGCCCCTCGGCCCAGACCAGCCGCACATGGTCGCCCGCCCCCGCCAGATTTCGCGCGTCTTCAGCCGGCACTTCGGCATCGTCCGGCGCATGAACCACCAGCGTCGGGGTGCTTAGCCGTGCGAGTTGCTTCGCGCCCGTGAAATGCGCCAGTCCATGGCCCGCCAGGCGCCTGATGCGATCGTCAAGCGCCAGGGCCGAACGCGTGCCCAGGTTCACAAACCTGCGAAAGCCCTCGAACACTTCCGAAAGCGCGTTGGGCGCGGCGATCATGACCAGCCGCCCAGTGTCGAGCGGCGCAATCCCGTCCACCGCCCCGGCCACGGCATTGGCCGCGACGGCGCCGCCGAAGGAGTGCCCGATGACGGCGGCAAAGGGGCCGAACCACTCTCCGGCAGCGCGGGCGGCAGCGACGCCGCTGGCCATGTTGAGACGGCGGCCGCTCGATGCACCATGACCCGGCAGATCGAGAGACACGACGCGGAAGCCGGCGTCGCGGCAGCCTTCGATCAGGGCGCGCATATATTCGGTACGCGAGCGCCAGCCGTGAATCACCAGCACGGTGCCCGCGAATGGACGCCCCTGCCCCGGCCTGAATTCGTGTACCGCCACGCAGTTGGAACCGACTTTGATCCTGTGGTGACGGGCCTCGGCCATGAAATCCACAGCCCTTTCCACCGCCTTCTTCTCGCCGGCAGTCAGCACTTTCGGGTTGGGTGTCCGGCAAAACAGCTCGAATGCGGCCCGACCGCCCAGGCGCGGCGCGACGAACTCGGCTGCGCCGAAAACGCCCCGGATGACCTTCAGTCCAATTGATGCCATATTAGCGATCCGAGCAATGGTTCAATTCTGAACATGATAGTTCAAGCATGAACAATAAACAAGAGCTACCCTGGGACAACCCGCGCTTCCGAAATTGGGTTGCCGTGGCCCGTGCCTGCCATTCGGTCGAACGCGCCCTGGCCGGCGCGCTTGCGCCGCTGGACCTGAAGCCGGCACAGCTCGATGTTCTGATGAACCTCTACCGCCATCCCGGCATGTCGCAGCACGATCTGGCGCGGAAGCTGCTGGTGGGCCGCTCCAACATCACCATGCTGCTGCCGCAGCTGGAGAATCGCGATCTGCTCCGCCGCGAAAGCGACGGGAAGGACAAGCGCGTGCTGCGGTTGTCACTGACACCGAGCGGCGAGGCGCTGCTGATGGACGCGCTGAAAGTCTATATGGGCCTGCTCGACAAGGTCATGGAGCAATCCACCCCCGCCGAATGCGACCTTCTGGGCGAGCAAATGCGCCGGGTGGCCGAAGCGCTCAAGGTCGAATAGCCGGCCTCACCACATGGATGCCTTGGCGCGCTCCGGCCATTCGCGGTCGTAGGCCTCGCCATCGATTCGCGCCTTGCTGGTCACCGCCAGGATCTGCCCGGGCGTCGGCAGTGACTTGGGATCGACGTGCCTTTCCGGGTTCCAGAGTTCGGAGCGGACGATGGCGCGCGCGCACTGGAAATAGACGGCGTCGACCGTCATCACCGTCACCGAGCGGGCCGGCTTGCCGTCCACCACGAAGGACGCGCAGAGCTCCGCATCTGTGGTGATATGCGCGCGGCCGTTGACCCGCAAAGTGGTGCCCGAGCCGGGAACGAGGAACAGGAGCCCTACCCGGTCGTCCCGGATGATGTTTTTTAGCGAATCGGCCCGGTTGTTGCCGCGCCGGTCAGGCATCATCAGCGTCCGCTCGTCGTGGATGCGGACGAAACCTGCGAGGTCGCCGCGCGGGGAGCAGTCGAGCCCCTCCGGGCCGCATGTGGCGAGCGCCACGAAGGGCGAGGCTTCGATGAAGGCGGCATATTCGGGAATAATGCGGTCGAGTTCCTTGACCAGCGAGGTCTCGCCGGGAACGCCGTAGAGCGCTTCGAGTTCTTCGACCGTGCGAATGATGGACATTCCCGAACCTCCGGTTTTGACTTCCCCGCGACTATTTCATTTCCGTGACAACGCGATGACCCCTCAGTCGCGCGAAAGGCCCTTGGCCTCCAGTTCCGCGAGATAAGCGTCCCAGCGCTCTTCCTTTTCGTGGCCCAGCGTATGCAGGTAGTCCCAGGTGAAGATGCCGGTGTCGTGCAGGTCGTCGAAGATGATGCGCACCGCATAATTGCCCATGGGCTCGATCTTCAGGATCGCCACGTTGCGCTTGCCGGGTACCGTCACGCGCTGCGCCGGCGAGTGCCCCTGCACCTCCGCCGAGGGCGACAGCACCCGGAGCAGTTCGGCCGACAGCTCAAACGGCCGGTGATCCGGGAAGGTCACCGTCAGTATCCTGCGGTCCTTCGATACCCTCAATTCCTTCGGTGCCGTCATGATCCCACCCAGTAAATGCTGGCTCTTCCCTACGACTGTTCGCGTGAGGCGAAAAGCTGTGACTTTTCTCCCACCAAAGCCGACATTGCCGCGTCGGCCTCGGGAATGTTACCAAGAGCGTTATAGCCTATCTTGAATGACGATATTCGCTATACGACATTCAAGGTGCCATCGGGCAGCATGTGTTGAGGAACCGCGACCGCATGAACATGATCGATCCATTTGGGCGTACGATCACCTATCTGCGCGTGTCGGTCACCGACCGTTGCGACTTCCGCTGCACCTATTGCATGGCGGAGGACATGACCTTCCTGCCCAAGAAGGATCTCCTGTCGCTTGAAGAACTCGACCGGCTCTGCACCGTCTTCATCGAGAAGGGCGTTCGCAAGCTGCGCCTGACCGGCGGCGAGCCTCTGGTGCGCAAGAACATCATGCATCTGGTGCGCCAGCTTTCGCGCCATCTCGACAGCGGCGCGCTTGACGAAATCACGCTGACCACCAACGGCTCACAGCTCGCCCGCTTCGCCTCCGAGCTTGTCGATTGCGGCGTCAAGCGCATCAACGTCTCGCTCGACACGCTCGACCCGGAAAAATTCCACGCCGTCACCCGCTGGGGCCATCTCGACAAGGTCATGGCCGGCATCGATGCGGCCCAGGCCGCCGGGCTGAAAATCAAGCTCAACGCAGTGGCGCTGAAGGACTTTAACGACAAGGAACTGCCCGACATGCTGCGCTGGGCGCATGGCCGCGGCATGGACCTGACCGTCATCGAAACCATGCCGATGGGCGAGATCGATGAGGACCGCACTGACCAGTATCTGCCGCTGTCGCTGCTGCGCGCCGACCTCGAGCGTCAATTCACCCTCACCGACATCCCCTACAAGACCGGTGGCCCTGCGCGCTATGTCGAGGTTGCCGAAACCGGCGGCCGGCTCGGCTTCATCACGCCGATGACCCACAATTTCTGCGAAAGCTGCAACCGCGTGCGGCTGACCTGCACCGGCACGCTCTATATGTGCCTCGGCCAGGAGGACGCCGCCGACCTGCGCGCTCCGCTGCGTGCCTCCGAAGGCAACGAACTCGTGTCGAACGCGATCGACGAAGCCATCGGCCGCAAGCCCAAGGGCCACGATTTCGTCATCGACCGCCGCACCAACCGCCCTTCTGTTTCCCGGCACATGAGCGTGACGGGCGGGTGATTTTTTCCCCCATTGAGGGGAGGGTAAGATGTCAGCCCACTTCATCCCGCCCTCGTGGTTCGAGGCTCGCTACGCTCGCACCTCACCATGAGGGCTAACCGGCGGCGCCAACCTCCCTCATCCTGGTGCAGGCTCCCACTTCTCTAGTGAGGGCTGTCGCCGCACCAACCTCCCTCATTCTGAGGTGCTCGCCCGCAGGGCGAGCCTCGAAGAACGCACCTATTCATCGCCACACCCGGTTTGCACCGTCTGGCTATTGTCAAAGAACCTGGGGAAGACGGGCGGCCGTCGGACACGCTCGTTTTGGTAAATCTTGCGGCCCTTCGACCGCCCGTTCGATGCGCTTGCCTGGGTTTGTTCGCCTCCGCATTCGCGCGGCCAGCCACACCCTGGGCCCGGACTTGGGGATTCATCATCCAGCAGCGCCACCGTTAGCGCCACCAGCCCGGACATCGTCGCCCTCCACGCTCATCCGGTTCATGACCCGTGTTCCCGGTGAGGCCGATGCGGGCATTATGCGGGAGGTGGGAAGGTGGGGGATGAAGTGGGCTGCGATTTTCTATCGGGGCCAATAGTCTCAATTAGTTAGCGCTGCCACCGCTTCAAATTCATCCACTTCGGCAGCGATCAGCGAAGATCGGCTAGCTTTTTCGCGGGACGACGCGAAGCCCGCTGCACAAACGCACACTGGGCGCCGCTGCGTAAGGAATTTTTTCGCCGCAAGCGGACCTCCGCAGGCAAGATTGGGAACGTCGGACAACGGGGCCAGATGTACCGGGACCCAAAAGTTAGCCAGTTCTGAAAGTTTTTCTTGACCGGCGCCGTGCACCAGTCAATACTTTCCGACATGGCTAAGTTTTCAACTGATTTGGATAGAGCTTTTTCCGCACTCGCAGATCCGACCAGGCGGGCGATCGTCAGCCGTTTGTGTGATGGACCGAAATCCGTAAGCGAACTTTCTGAGCCGTTCGAATTGGCCCTGCCATCCCTGCTCAAACATGTGCGTGTTCTCGAGCAGAGCGGCCTCGTCAGTTCTGAGAAAATTGGACGCGTTCGAACCTGCAGGATTGAGCCGGACGTCCTTCATGCGACCGAAGCGTGGATACATCAGCATATTTCCGCCTGGGAGAAACGTCTCGATCGCATGGAAGTCCACATCGAACGCATGAAGAGGAAGAATTAGGACAATGAGCGACCTGATCAAAAACTCCGGTTCCCCTTGGCGAGACTGGCCTCTCGATCGTGAAATTGTCCTGGGTCGGGTAATCGATGCTCCCCGGAGCCTCGTATACTCCGCGTGGACGGACCCGGATCAAATACAAATGTGGTTTGGGCCCGAAGGCATGGCGATCGAAACCAAAGAGATCGACCTCAGTCCGGGCGGGGTCTGGCGATTTGACATGGTCGCTGCCGGGGGCACTCGCTACAGCAACCGAATGGTTTTTCTCCGTATGGAGGCCCCGGCGCTCATCGAGGTCGAGCACGGCTCAGATCAGGAAAACGATCCCGGTAGATTCAGAATGCTCGTAACCTTCGATGAACAAAGCGACGGCAAGACCGTCCTCACGCTCCGTCAAATGCATCCGTCCAGGGAGCAACGAGAAAGGACGATCGGCTTTGGCGCTGTCGAATATGGGGGGCAAACGCTGGAAAAACTGGCTCTCCACGTCGCCAAGGTCAGGGGTAGATGAGCGAATGGGTCTGCAAAGCCGACATTGACGGGAACAGCAGTCTCACTCCCCCGGCCAATGCAGCAGCGAGGCAGGCCGGTTGCGCAGCACGCGAAAGCGCATATGCGTGACAAAGGGCGATTTCACCGCCCGGGTCATTTCCAGCTCGATGGGTTCGGTGCCCAAGTTCTCGAACAGCCGGGTGCCGGACCCGAGCACCAGCGGAACCAGCTGGATGTAGATCTCATCGACCAGCCCTGCCCGCAGATATTGCTGGGCGGTGTCGGCGCCCATGAGGATGACGTCCCGCTCGCCAGCGACCGCCTGCGCCTTCCCCAGAGCGATTTCGATACCGTCATTGACGAAGGTGAAGGTGCCGCTCGGCATTGCAAGGTTTTCGTGTCGCTCATGGGCGAGCACGAAGCACGGCACCGGATAAGGCGTATCCTCCCATGGGCCGAGGCCGACCTCGAAAGTTCGCCGCCCTAGCACGACCGCGCCCACAGAATCCGAAAGCTCGCGCGCCATCTCGGGGTCGACGCCGCGATCGGGGCTTTCGTTGAAAAGCCATTCGTGCAGCCGCTCGCCGCCCTCGCCCATCGGCTGCTCGACGCTGACGCCCGGACCGGCGACGAAACCGTCGAGCGACATGCTGAATGCCATCACGACCCGGCCCATGGCCGCCTCCTATCGTGTTACCCGCTAGGCTCCCGCTCTTTCCATCGCCTGCCGTGCGACGACCTCTTCATAAGCCGCCTGCAGCGTCTCGCGCACCGATGGTCCGGCGGGGTCATTCGCCGGCGCGCCAAGGTGCTCGACGCGCAGCTCCGCCATGAATTTCTCCCACAGCGGCGGTCCGCCCTCCTCCAGCAGCTGGGCGCGAATGCTCAACTCCTCGCTGGCCGCCAGCCATTTGCGACCCCACGACCCCAGATGCGCCATGATCGGCAAGAGCTCGATGGCCTTCTCGGTCAGGCTGTAGATGGCCTTCTGCTTGTGGCTCGGGTCGTCGGTCTTGGTGATCATACCCTCATCCAGCAGCATTTTCAGCCGGTCTGCCAATATGTTGGAGGAAATGCCCTCCTCAGAGCGCGTCAGCAGCTCGCGAAAATGCCGGCGCCCGCCGAAAATCATGTCGCGAAGGATCAACAGGCTCCATTTGTCGCCGAAAACTTCCAGCGACAGATTTATGGGGCAGCCGGAGCGGTGGGCATCGTTCATCAAAAATCTCCGAAAACCGGTTGCAATATCGCACCAGTGATAATAGCCTGCAACCAGTTGCAATTTGCAATCACATATTTTCCAGCAACATGCCATTCAAGAAGGCGAGATTTGTATGTCCCTGACCCTTCATCTTCACCCGCTGTCTTCCTATTCCCACAAGACGCTGATTGCCTTTTACGAGAACGACGTCCCCTTCACGGCAAATATCTTGGACCTCGCCAACGAGGAGTGCCGGGAGACGTTCAGGAAACTCTGGCCAGTCGCCAAGATGCCGGTGCTGCGTGACGAGGCACGGGACCGCACCGTGCCGGAATCGACGGTCATCATCGAATATCTGGCGCTCCACTATCCAGGTCCCGTCGAACTCCTGCCAGCCGACCCGGAGCTGGCCTTGCAAGTTCGCCTCGCCGACCGCTTCTACGACCTTTATGTCCACACCCACGTGCAAGGGATCGTGGCCGACCGGCTGCGCCCGGCGGGACAGCATGACCCCTTCGGCGTGGAACAGAAGCGCGCGGCGCTGAAGAGCGCCTATGACATCATCGACGCCGAGATGGCCACGCGCACATGGGCAGTGGGCGAAAGCTACACGATGGCCGATTGCGCAGCCTCGCCGGCGCTGTTCTATGGCAATGAAGTGCTGCCCTTCGGCGACACGCACAGACACGTCGCGGCTTATTTCGAGCGGCTCAAGAAGCGGCCCTCGTTTGCCCGCGCTCTGAAGGAAGCAGAGCCCTATTTCCACATGTTCCCGAGACAAAACCTGGCCTAAGATTTCTTGGCCCACCGCTTTGCCGTTGCTGTTCTGCCTTTGGTTGCCGCAATCATGGGCAGAACATAAAAAATTACGGAATCGGGAACGCCTTGGCACTTTCGCAAAATCTTCGCGGCGCATCGTTCATGGTGGTGTCGATGGCCGGCTTCACCATCAACGACGCGCTGGTGAAGCTCGCCTCGATGGAGATGAACCTCGGCCAGGTGATGCTGGTGCGCGGGATTTTCGCCACGTCGCTGATCGCGCTTCTGGCCTGGTACAAGGGTGCGCTGAGCGCACCGCGACTGATCCTCCACCCGATGGTTGGCTTGCGCGCGATCGGCGAGCTCGGCGGCACGATCTTCTTCCTGATCGCGCTGCAGCATCTGCCGATCGCCAATGTTGCGGCTGTGATGCAGGCGCTGCCGCTGATGGTGACGCTGGCCGCCGCGCTGTTCCTGGGCGAAGGCGTGGGCTGGCGCCGCTGGCTGGCGATCGCGATCGGCTTTGCCGGGGTCATGGTCATCGTGCGCCCGGGCTTCGAAGGTTTTAACGCCTATGCGCTGTTTGCGCTGGTCAGCGTCGCCTTCTGCGCGCTGCGCGACCTTGCCACCCGCCACCTGCCCTCACACGTTCCCTCGCTGCTGGTTTCGACCATCACGGCTGCGATGGTGGGCGCCTGTGGTGCGGTGCTCATTCAGCCGCTGGGCGGCTGGACGCCAATGACAACCGAGGGCATCACCTTGCTTGCCGTGGCCGCCCTTGTGCTTCTGTTCGGCTATCAGTTCATCATCATGTCGATGCGCTGCGGCGACATCTCCTTCATCGCCCCGTTCCGCTACACGGGGCTGCTGTGGGCGATCGCGCTGGGCTATCTGCTCTTCGGCGACGTGCCCGACATGGCAATGGTCGTCGGCGCGGTCATCATCGTCGGTTCCGGCATCTACGCGCTGTTCCGCGAGCAGGTGGTGAAACGCCCGACTGCTGCGCAGACCGCGACCATGGCCTCCGATGGCGTTTGAACGCGGCGCGGTTTCGTGGGAATCTGGGCCGGAACGGCTGGACGGCGCGGGCAAAATCGCCGATCCCTCCGGCCACTGACCAATCGACGGACATTGACGACGTGACACAGCGCGTATTCGGCATCACCGGCTGGAAGAATTCCGGCAAGACCACCCTGACCGAAAGGCTGGTGGCGACGCTGACCGCACGCGGCTGGCGCGTCTCGACCGTGAAACACGCACACCACGCCTTCGACATCGACAAGGAGGGCACCGACAGCTTTCGCCACCGCAAGGCTGGCGCAGGCGAAGTGGCCATCGTTTCCGGCACACGCTGGGCGCTGATGCATGAGTTGCGCGGCGACGACGAGCCGCGCCTGGAAGACATTTTGGCCCGGCTTTCGCCCTGCGACATCGTGCTGGTGGAGGGCTACAAGCGCGAGCATCACCTGAAGATCGAGGCACGGCGCAGCGAGGCAAAGAACGGCGCGCCGCTTTCGGTCAACGATCCGCAGATCGTCGCCATTGCCGCCGACCACCCTGTCACCGGCGAGACGATTCTGGTGTTCGATCTCGACGATATCGCGGCCATCGCCGACTTCATCGAGAAAGTGACGGGGCTAAGCAAAGCCTGACGTTGGGGAAGCGGCGGACAACATCGGCGCCAGCTTCGCAAGCAAACCCTCCAAATGCGCATAGACCGGCGCCAAGTCGTGCCTACGCCTCGGTTTACAGTTGCTTTTTTGTCGGAAAGAGTGGGAGTATCCGCGACAGTAGAGGCCGGGTCCGGCCTCCAACAACGCCGCGGCAAGCTGCGGCGAATAATGACAGAGAGGAACATCATGCGAATTGGAATGCGTATCGCGCTTGCGGCATCGGCCATTGCGCTGGCGATCGGAGCCGCACATGCTGAGGAAAAGACACTCAAGATCGGTACGGAAGGCGCCTACCCGCCCTTCAACAACCTGACCTCCGACGGCAAGCTGGAAGGCTTCGACATCGATATCGCCAAGGCCCTCTGCGACGAGATGAAGGTCAAGTGCGAGTTCGTCACCCAGGATTGGGACGGCATCATCCCCGCGCTTCAGGCCGGCAAGTTCGACGCCATCGTCGCCTCGATGTCGATCACGCCGGAGCGCATGAAGAAGGTCGACTTCACCAACAAGTACTACAACACCCCACCGGCGATCGCCGCGCCGAAGGACACCGACATCAAGGGCGTGACCAAGGAAGACCTCGCAGGCAAGACCATCGGCGTGCAGGGCTCGACCACTCACTTCAACTATTCCGAACAGACCTATACCGACAGCACGATCAAGCCCTATCCGACCGCCCAGGAATACCAGCTCGACCTCGCCAATGGCCGCCTCGACGCGGTGAATGACGACATCGTGGTGGTCCAGCAGTGGCTGGATTCGCCCGAAGGGGCTTGCTGCAAGCTGGTCGGCCTCATCAAGCCGGTCGAAGAAATCCACGGCAAAGGCGCCGGCATTGCTGTCCGCAAGGGCGACGACGAGCTGCGTGAGAAGCTGAACGCCGCCATCACGGCGATCCGCGAGAACGGAAAGTACAAGGAAATCAACGACAAGTACTTCAAGTTCGACGTCTACGGCGGCTAATGCCACGATGAAATCGTCGCTCTGACCATAGGAACGGCGGGATTCTGTCCCGCCGTTCGTGTACTTGCAGGGTGGGAATCGAACTTCCGACAAGAGAAGGTATTCAATGGAGAGTAGTATCTGGACGCTTTTGAGCTGGGGCCCGGAGGGGTGGAGCCGCAGCATAGCCTATGGCGTCTTCACGACGGTCTCGCTTGCGCTGGCCACCCTGCCGCTCGGACTGTTCATCGGCTTTCTGATCGCCCTGGCCAAGCAGTCGTCGGAGCCCTCGCTCAGACTTGCAGGCAACATCTACACCACCATCTTCCGCGGCTTGCCCGAGCTTTTGACGCTGTTCCTGGTGTTTTACGGCGCCCAGCTCGGCATCCAGCAGGTCGCACGCATCTTCGATCCCAATGCGGCCATCGAGATCAACAGTTTCGTTGCCGGCATGGTGGCGCTCGGCGTCATGTTCTCGTCCTATGCCAGCGAAGTGTTCCTGTCGGCCTTCCGCGCCATTCCCATAGGGCAATATGAGGGCGGTTATTCGATCGGCCTGACCAAGCGCCAGACCATGCGGCTGGTGGTGTTCCCACAGCTGATCCGCATCGCCCTGCCCGGCCTTTCCAACCTCTGGCTGATCCTTCTCAAGGACACCGCGCTGGTGTCGGTGATCGGCCTGTCGGACATCCTGCGCCAGGCGACCATCGCGTCGCGCGTGACCAAGGAAAGCTTCCTCTTCTTCGGCGTGGCATGCCTCGCCTATCTGGTTCTGGCAATTCTCTCCTCCTTCGGCATCGGCGCCATCGAGCGCGCGGTCGGCAAGACGGAGATGCATCGATGAGCAGCGCCGTGCAAAACTCCGAAGTCGTCGATCGTCCTCCGCCGCAGGCACGCGGCTGGCCGCGCGAACGGGTGGTCGGAAACGCTCTCGTCGCCATCTGGGCCCTGTTCGGCCTTGGCCTGCTGCTGTTCCTGATCCGCGCCTGGGACCCCGAACTGTTCGCCAAATATGCCCCGCTCTATCTGCACGGCATCGGGGTGACGCTGTCGCTGGTGGCGATTTCCATCGTCCTGGGCGCGATCCTGTCGCTTCCGATCGCCTATGCGCGCATGTCGCGGAATTCGGTGCTTCGGGCGCTGTCCTATGCCTATGTCTATTTCTTCCGCGGCACGCCACTGCTGGCCCAGACCTTCCTGATCTATTACGGCTTCGGCTCGTTCAGGCCATTTCTCGAAACCATCGGCCTGTGGACGTTCTTCCGCGAAGCCTGGTACTGCGCCATCCTCGCCTTCTCGCTCAACACCGCCGCCTATCAGGCCGAAATTTTGCGCGGGGCGATCGAGAGCGTGCCGAGGGGCCAGTGGGAAAGTGCGGCCTCGCTCGGGCTGTCGAAATTCCTGACGCTGCGCAAGATCATCCTGCCGCAGGCCCTGATCGTGGCGCTGCGCCCCTATGGCAACGAGATCATCCTGATGATCAAGGGCTCTGCCATCGTCGCGATCATCACCGTCTACGACCTGATGGGCGAGACGCGCCGCGCCTATTCGCGCACCTTCGACTTCCAGACCTACATCTGGGCGGCACTGATCTACCTGTCGATGGTCGAGACACTGCGCCACGGCGTGGAATGGATCGAGCGGCGCATCACGCGGCATCTGAAGCGCTGACGGCATTAACCTCTGCCGGAGGCGTGAAAATCAGCAGGTCGGGGCGAGAAACCTCGACCTGCAATGCTGTCCGGCCGTAAGCGGCGAAAATCGCGAACGGGAAATGGGGTATCGGCAGGCGCCTGTGCCAACAGGCCCTCCCTTGACGAATCCGCCCCATGCCATAGACCTGAAAACACAACACAGCTGACCGGCATAAGAGGATCGAGAATGGCATCGGTTGCATTTCTGGGACTTGGCGTGATGGGCTATCCGATGGCCGCGCACCTGAAAAACAAGGGCGGCCATGACGTGACGGTCTACAACCGCACCACCGCCAAGGCCGAGAAATGGGTTGCCGAGCACGGCGGCCACTTCGCGCCGACCCCGCGCGCGGCAGCCGAAGGCAAGGATTTCGTCTTTGCCTGCGTGGGCAATGACGACGACCTGCGCAGCGTCACCATCGGGCCGGACGGCGCCTTCCAGTCGATGAAGGCGGGCGCCGTCTTCATCGACAACACCACGGCCTCGGCCGAAGTGGCGCGCGAACTGGGAGAAGCGGCCAAGGAACGCGGCTTTTCCTTCCTCGACGCGCCGGTCTCGGGCGGCCAGGCGGGCGCCGAAAACGGCGTGCTGACCGTGATGGTGGGCGGCGACCAGGCCGTGTTCGACCGCGCCCGTCCGGTGATCGATGCCTATGCGCGCATGGTGGGCCTCATGGGCCCCGTGGGCTCGGGCCAGCTCACCAAGATGATCAACCAGATCTGCATCGCCGGCCTTGTGCAGGGGCTGGCCGAGGGCATCAATTTCGGCAAGCGCGCCGGGCTCGACATCGAGAAGGTGGTCGAGGTGATTTCCAAGGGCGCTGCCGGCTCGTGGCAGATGGAAAACCGCCACAAGACCATGAAGGACGGCAAATATGACTTCGGCTTTGCCGTCGACTGGATGCGCAAGGACCTGAAAATCTGCCTCGAGGAGGCCGACCGCAACGGAGCGGCGCTGCCCGTGACCGCGCTGGTCGACCAGTTCTACAAGGATGTGCAAGGCATGGGCGGCAACCGCTGGGATACCAGCTCGTTGATGGCGCGGCTGCAGAAGTAGCGTTCGCTGCCCTGTCATGCATTCGGCTCAACGGGAGCATGACGATGACGAAAGTGACCTACCAGATCGTGGAACACGACGGCGGCTGGGCCTACAAGCTCGGCGATGTCTATTCCGAAACCTATAGCAGCCGCCAGGCGGCCATCGAAGCCGCCAAGGCCGCGGCTTCGGAACAGCAGCTGGCCGGTCGCACCGAGGGCATTACCTACCAGGACGCGGATGGCCATTGGCATGAGGAGGTGTCGCTGGGCAGCGACCGGCCTCAGGCCGACGTCGAAGGCGACCAGAAGGAAGGCCGCAAATAGCCCGGCTGGGCAGGCGCCACACCTTCGCGGATTTTCTGGATCAGATGAGTGCTATCTCGTCGCCGACGTGAAGCAGGCCGGCCGCCTCGACCGCGGCCAGAACGCCGAAGCCGCCTGCGCCATGACGCGTGATGGCATGCAGCACCGGCGGCGCAAACGAGAGCCCGGCCTGCGCCAGGGCCACGAAGCTGCATCGCGCGCAGGGCTCGGTCACCGCGACCCGCACGTCGCCGATCGCAAGCGTTCGGCCGATCCATTCCTTTTCGACAAAACCGCCGAGGCCTGCTTCCGTTTCGACGAGGATGTTGGGGCGAAAGCGCCGAACATCGACTTCGACGCCGTCGGGCACAAGCTCCTGCAGCCTGCGGAGCGAAGCGGTGGTCAACATATGCAGATTGGCGCGCTCATAGCGCGGTGCGGGAGTGGTTGGAGCGTCCTCGCTCCAGTCACCTTCGTAGGGCTGGAATTTTACCGGAAAGCCCAACACTGCCTCGGCCGCGCGAGCGGCCTCCTCACCGCCAATGCCGAACCATTCGTCGCCTACGGCAGCAATTTCAATTCCGTCGCCAGATAACCGCGAGCGCAATTCCGGCACCGGACGCCAGCGCTTTTCATTGTCGGGAGAGGCGATGGCGCCGGCGGCATCAAAAAGGCCCCAGACCCGGTCACCGGCAACGCCCCGCCCGTCCAGACGAACCTCGTCCAACTGTTCGCCGCGCAGCGAGCTAACGGGATAGCGCCAGAGCGCCGCGATTTTTCCGATCCGGGTCATGCTGCCGGCCTCCGCAGGTTCATTCGGGCCGCAGGATCACCCGGCACGGCACTGCCCGCAATCGGCCAGAAGCCGTCCGGAGCGGTGGCAACAAGTCGCGCCTGAAATCAACGCACTTGGTCGAGCAGGCGTTTGCATTCCAGCAGGTCGAACAGGGCTTCCTGGAGCAGCGCACGGTTGTCGCGCGACAGCTTGCCCGAGCCGGATTGCACAGGCCCCTCGTCGTCGGCCTTGCCGAGCCCGAAGAAGCGGCGGCTCGGCTTGGCGCGCGGCTCGCCGACCAACATTTCGTCGTCGAGGCGCGGCTGGGCGGCCGGCGTCATCGGCGCGGTGTCGGCCTGCTTGCGCTGGGCGATGGCCTCGACGGCCTCGACATCGCCATTGCCGACGGCCACCAGAAACTGGTTGCCATTCTCGCGCAGCAGCTTTTGCACGCCCTTGATGGTGTAGCCCTGCTCATAGAGCATGTGGCGGATGCCCTTGATCAGCTCGACGTCCTGCGGCCGGTAGTAGCGGCGGCCGCCACCGCGCTTCATCGGCTTGATCTGATTGAAGCGCGTTTCCCAGAAGCGCAGCACATGCTGCGGCAGGTCGAGATCTTCGGCGACTTCGCTGATGGTGCGGAAGGCGTCAGGACTTTTTTCCATGGGCGCAACCCTCGCTCATAGGCCGTAGATTCGCGAATGCTTCGCGATGCGGCCTAGTCTCCAAGAACCCGTCTTGCCGAACGGGCCCTAACCTGTTGTTCGGCCGGGATTTTCCGAAAACCCGTCGCCGGGTTCGGGATCATGGCCGCGAGCGCGACGCTGCAGCCAAACCGATCCAGCTGCGGGAAATCACGCCCGGAAACCGATTCGTACTATATTTCAGCGATTTGTGCGCCAACATTCAAGACCGGCACAAGCCGGCCTTTCGGTTATCAACCAGAGGTCGGATTGCCGACCGGCGCGATGAAAGCGAAGGCGGCCGCTTATTTGCCGCCCGTCTTGTTCTTGGGGTTCTGGTGCGCGCGCAGGATACGGCTTTTCAGCACGTTCGACGCCTTGAACGTCATGACCCGGCGCGGCAGGATCGGCACTTCCTCGCCGGTCTTGGGATTGCGGCCGACGCGCTCGTTCTTGTCGCGCACGTGGAAGGTGGCGAAGGACGAGAGCTTGACGGTTTCGCCGCGCACGATCGCCTCGCAGATCTCGTCGAGGACGAATTCAACCAGTTGCGCGGATTCGGTGCGGGAAAGCCCAACCTTGCGGTAGACTGCTTCGGCGAGGTCGGCGCGTGTAATTGTCTTTGCCGCCATGGGTGCAGCAACCATCCTAGAGGCGATGAAAATTCAAAACGATATCAATGACGTTAGAAAATTGGCCCGCCTAGGTCAAGGACAGAACTTTAGCTCTTTCCGATTGATTTTGAATCGTTTTCGCCGTTGCCGGCATGTCGGAAAGGGTTACTGCCGCTGTCCTATAACGGGGCGCAACCAAGCGCGCCCCGTCGGCTTGCGGCACTTACCAGCGCAGCAGCACCGCGCCCCAGGTGAAGCCGCCGCCCATGGCCTCGAGCAGCACCAGGTCGCCCTTCTTGATGCGGCCGTCCGCAACCGCCACCGAAAGCGCCAGCGGCACCGAGGCGGCGGAGGTGTTGCCGTGCAGGTTGACCGTGACCACCGCCTTTTCCTCGGCAATGCCGAGTTTTTTGGCCGACGCATCGATGATGCGCTTGTTGGCCTGGTGCGGCACGAACCAGTCGAGATCGTCGGCCGTGATGCCGGCCTGCGCGAAGGTCGCCTCAATGACATCGGTGATCATGCCAACCGCATGCTTGAAGACCTCGCGGCCTTCCATGCGCAGATGCCCGACAGTACCCGTGGTCGACGGGCCGCCGTCGACATAGAGCTTATCCTTGTGCACGCCGTCGGAACGCAGCGCCGCCGCCAGAATGCCGCGGTCGGCGATCGTGCCCTCGCCCTCGCCTGCCTCCAGCACCAGCGCGCCGGCGCCGTCGCCGAACAGCACGCAGGTCGAGCGGTCGGTCCAGTCGAGAATGCGCGAGAAGGTTTCCGAGCCGATCACCAGCACCCGCTTGGCCATGCCGCTGCGGATATAGAGATCGGCCGTGGTGACGGCATAGACGAAGCCCGAGCACACTGCCTGCATGTCGAAGGCAAAGCCGTGATGCATGCCGAGCCGGTTCTGGATCTCGACGGCCGTGGCCGGGAAGGTGTTGTTGGGCGTGGAGGTTGCCAAAACGATCACGTCGATGTCAGCGGGCGTCAGGCCAGCATCGGCAAGGGCCGCGCGCGCCGCTGCCTCGCCGAGCGAGGCGGTCGTTTCGTCATCGGCTGCGATGTGACGCTGGCGAATGCCGGTTCGCTGCGCGATCCACTCGTCCGAGGTTTCGACCACGCCCTCGAAATCGGCATTCTTCATGATGCGGCGCGGCAGCGAGGATCCTACGCCACGCACAATCGATCTGATCATTGAAATTCCTATTCGTTGCTGTCGTCCGCGAACTCGGTCGACCTGGAGGACGACAGCGGGCGGCGCGCGTGGAACAGGTCGAGGTCAGCCTCGATCCGGTCCAGCAGTCTGTTTCTTACCATGTCGTAGCCAAGTTCGATCGCCGCGGCGAATCCTTCGGCGTCCGTGCCGCCGTGGCTCTTCACCACAATGCCGTTGAGGCCGAGGAAGACGCCGCCATTGGCGCGGCGCACGTCCATCTTCTCACGCAGGCGGGTGAATGCACTCTTGGCGAAGAGATAGCCGATCTTGGCCATCAGCGTGCGGCTCATCGCGGCGCGCAGATATTCGCCGATCTGGCGTGCGGTGCCTTCGGCGGTCTTGAGCGCGATGTTGCCGGCAAAGCCTTCGGTCACCACCACGTCGACCGTGCCGCGGCCGATATCGTCGCCCTCGACGAAGCCGCGATAGTCCATCGCCATCTTGCCGGCCTCGCGCAGGAGGCGCCCAGCGTCCTTGACCTCTTCCTGGCCCTTGACCTCTTCGACGCCGACATTGAGCAGGCCGACCGTCGGCCGCTCCATGCCGAAGAGCGCGCGGGCCATGCCGGTACCGAGAATCGCGAAATCGACGAGCTGGTGCGCATCGGCGCCGATGGTGGCGCCGACATCGAGCACCACGCTTTCGCCGCGCATCGTCGGCCAGATCGCGGCAATCGCCGGCCGATCGATGGTGGCCATGGTGCGCAGGCAGAACTTCGACATCGCCATCAGCGCGCCGGTGTTGCCGGCGGAAATGCAGGCGTCGGCCTCGCCGTTCTTAACCGCATCGATGGCGCGCCACATGGAGGAGACGCGACGGCCATGGCGCAGCGCCTGGCTCGGCTTGTCATCCATGCGCACTGCCACGTCGCAGTGATGGAATTCCACGATGTCGGCGAGCTTGGGATATTTGTTCAGCTCGGGACGAACGACGTCCTCACGTCCGAAAACCACAAAGCGCACGTCGCTGCGGCGCGTTGCGACAGCCAAAAGCGCTGGAATGACAACCGCGGGTCCGTGGTCGCCGCCCATGGCATCGATGGAAATCCTTATCACTCGGTCTTTACTCTCGTTGGTCGAAAGGCGAGGCTTGCTAAAGCTTGGCGAAAATAGCGGTTTTGAGGCAAGGCACAACCGACATTATCGCAAAGCGGCAGTGAGTGTTCAGGATTTATCGATGAGAGACTTCAGCTTCCGCTGAAATTCGCCTTCGACCGGCTCGTCCGGCGCTTCATCCGACTTCTTCTGCAGTTCGGCGCCGGCCTTGCGCGGATAGGGATCGATTCCCAGACCGAAAAATTCTTCCGCCAATGCGCCGACATCGATCGTGTCGCCGGAAAAAAGTTCCGGGCTGTCCGGGCCGTCGGCGCTGAGCAGTATCTCTCCGGCGGTCTCGAAACCTTCGCGCCCAAGCTTGGAATCGTCGGGCAGGAACAGCCCCGACACTTCCTCGGAAATGTGGCTTTCGATCGGCTCCAGCGTCACCACGCAGGACTGCACGATGTCGGCCTCGACCTGGCCGGCCACCTTCACGCCATTGCGCTTCCAGGCGGTGACCAGGAGTTCGGCGCGGAAACGCTCGACGGCTTCGAGGCCGTGGGCTTCGGCCAGTGCCGCGCGCTGCTTCTCATTCGCCTCGATCACCACCGGAAGCCCCTTCTGCGGCATCCGGGAGACATGGACATCGAAGGAAACCGGGCTTTTGATCTGTTCTTCATGATGCATGATGGGTTCCTTCCATAGCGAGATTCCTGCTGCCTGAATCGCAATCTCGCTCTAACATTTTGTTTTGAAGCATGATCTTGTCCGAAAAGCCTGCAACTTTCGCTGACGCGGACCTTCGGTTCGGGATCGTGCTGTCAGGCGGCGCCAGCGACCGGAAACCGGATCGTCCCCGCCAAGATGGCTTCCGAAGGCTGCTCCGAAAGCAGCTTGTCGGCGTCCATAACATAGCCGGCAAGAAAATCGACCTGAGGCCAGGATTCGCTGTCGGGACGGATGTTGCGCTTGAGCGCTTCGCCAAGTGCTGCCCGGTCGCCGCGCTCCAGCGCATCTCCATAGGCCGCGGTGCGGCCGTAATACATGCGCGCCAGCTTCTTCATGCGCTTGGGCACGCCCATGTCGCCGATTCCGAGGTCCCGCAGGGAGTGCTCGACGTCGGCAAAGAACTCGTCGATCAGGACCTGAGCGATCTCGCGCGCGGCGCCGGTCTCGTCGTGCAGGCGGTGCTGGAACAGGAACATGTGCAGCCCCAGCATCTCGAAGCGGCCAAGCGGCGTGTCCGGCGCGTCCCAGTCCGAATAAAAATACGGCTGCCGCGCGGCTGCCACGATTTCGGCATAGAGGGCATCGGTGATCGTTCTATTGTGACGTTCGCGGCCGAACAGGCGCTGGAACATGAGGGACATCCTCCATGGGGAACCGTTTCACGGCGTGGGCTTGTTGCATCGGCGCGCAAGCTGGTTTACCGGTTTTGCGGCTCTGTGCAAGGTGCGGGCGCCAGAAGTGATTTGAAGGAGTTGTTGTTGGACTCGCTGAAATTCAAGACCATCTCTTCGCCTGCGCTGATCGGGGCGGCCACGGTGCTTGCCGCGGCGACCCTTTCCGGCTGCAATGCGTCCAAATCCCTGGACGGCCTGACACCTGGCGAAACCCTGACGCAGGGCTATGTGATCGACCAGCAGCAGATCGAGCAGGTTCCGGTCGGCTCCAGCCGCGAGCAGGTTCTGCTTTCGCTCGGCAGCCCTTCGACGACCGCGACCTTCGACAACGAGGTGTTCTATTACATCTCGCAGACGCGCAAGCGCCCGGTCGCCTTCATGAACCCGCATCTGGTCGACCAGCGCATCCTCGCCGTCTATTTCGGCCATGACGGACGCGTGACCCAGATCGCGAATTACGGCCTGAAGGACGGCAAGGTCTTCGATTTCATCTCGCGCACCACCCCCACGGGCGGCAAGGACGAGACCTTCATCGGCCGGCTCATTACCGGCGGCGCCAAACCCAGCCTGCCGATCGGCGGCGGTGGCGGCGGCCCCACCGGCAGCTAAGCCCTCTGTTTTCTCTAGGGATACGAAAAACCCGCGGATCGCTCCGCGGGTTTTTTTGTCTCTAGGCTGTTTGCGGGATCAGTGTGCCAGCACCGCCAGGAGAAGAAGCGCGACGATGTTAGTGATCTTGATCGCCGGGTTCACCGCAGGGCCGGCGGTGTCCTTGTAGGGGTCGCCGACCGTGTCGCCGGTGACGGAAGCCTTGTGCGCCTCCGAGCCCTTGAGGTGCTTGACGCCGTTCTTGTCGGAAAAACCATCCTCGAACGACTTCTTGGCATTGTCCCAGGCGCCGCCGCCGGAGGTCATCGAGATGGCGACGAACAGGCCGTTGACGATGACGCCGAGCAGCGAGGCGCCGAGCGCCGCGAAAGCGGAAGCTTTGGAGCCCGAGATCAGCAGCACGCCGAAATAGACGACGATCGGTGCCAGCACCGGCAGCAGCGACGGGATAATCATTTCCTTGATCGCCGCCTTGGTCAGAATATCGACCGCGCGGGCATAGTCGGGCTTGGAGGTACCCTTCATGATGCCCGGATCCTCTCGGAACTGCCGGCGCACCTCCTCCACGATCGACCCGGCCGCGCGGCCGACCGCCGTCATGGCGATGCCGCCGAACAGGTAGGGGATGAGGCCGCCGATCAGCAGGCCGGCAACGACGTAGGGGTTGGAAAGATCGAAGGAGATCTCACCAATGCCCTGGAAGTACGGGAACTTGTCGCCATTGGCCGCGAAGTAACGCAGGTCGTTTGAATAGGCCGCGAACAGCACCAGCGCGCCGAGACCGGCCGAGCCGATTGCATAGCCCTTGGTCACCGCCTTGGTGGTGTTGCCGACCGCATCAAGCGCGTCGGTGGAGTGGCGCACTTCCTTGGGCAGGCCGGCCATTTCGGCAATGCCGCCGGCATTGTCGGTGACCGGGCCGAAGGCGTCGAGCGCCACGATCATGCCGGCAAGGCCGAGCATGGTGGTGACCGCGATCGCCGTGCCGTAAAGCCCGGCGAGCTGGTAGGTGGTGATGATACCGGCAACGATGACGATGGCCGGCAGCGCCGTCGCTTCCAGCGAGACTGCAAGGCCCTGGATGACATTGGTGCCGTGGCCGGTGACCGACGCCTGCGCGATCGACACCACCGGGCGCTTGCCCGTGCCGGTGTAGTATTCGGTGATGACTACGATCAGGCCCGTGACGATCAAGCCGATGATGCCGCAGGTGAACAGGCTGCTACCCACGATAGTACTGCCGCCGGCAGTACCGATCTCGCCCCAGCCGACGGTCAGCGAGGTCGCCACCGCGAGGCCGAGAATGGACAGGATGCCGGTGACGACCAGCCCCCTGTAGAGGGCGCCCATGATCGAGCCGTTCGCACCGAGCTTGACGAAATAAGTGCCGATGATCGAGGTGACGATGCAGGCGCCGCAGATCACCAGCGGATAGAGCATCACATTCTGCAGCACCGCCGTGCCGCCGAAGAAGATAGCGCCGAGCACCATGGTGGCGACGACCGTCACCGCATAGGTCTCGAACAGGTCGGCTGCCATGCCGGCGCAGTCGCCGACATTGTCGCCCACATTGTCGGCGATGGTTGCAGGGTTGCGCGGATCGTCCTCGGGGATGCCCGCCTCGACCTTGCCGACGAGATCACCACCGACGTCAGCGCCCTTGGTGAAGATGCCGCCGCCCAGACGCGCGAAGATCGAGATCAGCGACGCGCCGAAGCCCAGCGACACCAGCGAGTCGATGACGACGCGGCTGTCCGGCGCAAGGCCCATCGGGCCGGTGAGGACCCAGTAGTAGACGGAGACGCCGAGCAGCGCGAGACCCGCCACCAGCATGCCGGTGATGGCACCGGACTTGAAGGCGATGTCGAGGCCGGCCGCGAGGCTGTTGGAGGCGGCCTGTGCGGTGCGCACATTGGCGCGGACCGAAACATGCATACCGATGAAGCCGGCGGTGCCGGAGAGCACGGCGCCGATCAGGAAACCGATCGCTGCTGTAGCCGATAGCAGCCACCATGCGAGAAGGAAAACCACCACGCCCACCATGGCAATGGTCGTGTACTGACGCGCAAGATATGCCTGTGCCCCCTCCCGGATGGCAGCGGATATTTCCTGCATGCGTGCGTTGCCCTGGTCGGAGGCGAGCACCGACCGTGTAGCCAGAATGGCATAGAGGACAGAGAGCAGGCCGCAGGCAATGACGACGTATAGCATTGTCATATGCCGATCTTCCCTGATTGTGGGCCCGGTAGAACCCCTCCCCGGGCCACGCGGTTGCGACCGGCGACCATACGCCGCACGGTCTGTCACAATTTGTGCGAAACGGGTTACGCCACGTCAAGGCCTGTTAGCATTTTGGTTCGGGAATCGCCGCTTTGTGCCTGTTTGGGCGCGGCAAATGCCCTTGGCGGACGCAATGCGCACTCGCCATGGGCGAATCGGTGCAAGCCTGTCGGCACGTATCAAGCGAGGTCGCCGTCCGGCTGGTTGACGAAGATCAGCACGGCCAGGATCGTCATGTAGAACTTGAACGCCGCCTCCTGGCCGTTCCAGGTCTGCGACTGCCACATGGCGAACCATTCGCCGCCAATGACCATGAAGCCGAAATACCAGACGAGAAAGCCCATGGTGGCGGCGACGACCACGAATCGCTTTGCTCCGTTGAAGGCAGCGCCCGACAGATGCCGCGCCTGCCACAGCCTCCAGCTGGCGATGAGGAACAGGATGCAGGTCAGCCCCTCGCCGATTATGATCAGCCAGTAGCCAGCGGTCCAAAGCGACGGATTGGTGATCGACCTGTACATCAGCGCGTTGCCGGGAAAGGTCGTGTCCATGCTCAGCACATGCTGAACGAAGGCGTAGTTCGAGCCGTAGTCGGTTATGTTGCCGAAGGCGACAAGAAAGGCGAAGGCCGCCAGGCAAAGGCACATAATGATTTTAGAATAGCGGAAGGTCATGTCAAAAACTCCTGAGTTCGGGTCTTCCAGAAACCCAGGCGATAAAGTGCCGAGTCGATCTGTGATGGCAACTTCAGCTGATGCGTCAGTTGTCTTGACGGCCACGGCCGAGCGCTATGCAGCCCAGCAAGGAGTTTTGGACAAAATTCTGGCCGCCGCCCTGCCCGCCCATTGCCAGCTGGGCGATCTCGTCTCCGTCAAAATCGACGGGGCTACCCACGAATTCGTGCTGCTGCGCCGGCGCTGGATAGCAGGCGACGGCAGCACTCGGCTGGAAGTCACGCTCGACTATCCAGCGCATGGCGGGCGCTAGAGGCGGATCAGGATTCGCTGCTGGCAGGGGCCGCGGCGGCGAACTTCTTGCGCACGACCAGAAGGCCGAGGGCTCCGAGACAGATGACCGCGACCGGGAAGATGATCCAGTTCAGCATCTCCCAGCCATGGGCATTGTAGACCCGGCCCGACATGAGCGAGGCGAAGGCAACGGTGCTGAACAGGACGAAGTCATGGAAGCCCTGCACCTTGCCTTTCTCGGCCGGCTCATAGGTTTCGGAGACCAGCGCGGTGGCGCCGATGAAGCCGAAATTCCAGCCAAGCCCGAGCAGGATGAGCGCCGTCCAGAATTGCCAAAGCGCGATGCCCGACAACGCCACAATCGCGCAGCCGACCAAGAGCAGGAAGCCGACCGACACGACGGCGCTGGCTCCGAAGCGCTGGATGAGGCGGCCGGTGAAGAAGCTGGGCCCGAACATGGCCATGACGTGCCAGGAAATGCCCAGCGTCGCCTCGTCGGGCGAGAAGCCGCAGCCGACCATGGCCAGCGGCGCACCGGTCATGACGAATGTCATCAGCGCGAAGGAGCCGACGCCGCACAAAAGCGCCACGATGAAGCGCGGCTGCGAGACGATCTGCATCAGCGGCCGGCCGGTGTCGCCATCGGCGGCATGGCTGTGAGCGACGTTTTTCACGCGCAGGAAGGAAAGAATGATCGAGCCGACGACGGCCAGCGCCATGATCGCCGCGAAAGAGCCGGCGAACATCACGGGTGCGAAAAGCTCGCGCGTGAAGATCACGATCTGCGGCCCAAGAATGGCGGTGACGATACCGCCGGCCAGCACGAAGGAAATCGCCCGCGCCCGGAACTCGCGCGGCGCATTGTCGGCCGCGGCGAAACGGAACTGCTGGACGAAGGAATTGCCGATGCCGATGGCCATGAGGCCGAACGCAAACAGCCAGAAATTCATCTGGAACAGCGCGACCGTCGCAATCGCCCCGCCCAGGCCGGTGACCAGCGTTCCGGTCATGAAGCCATTGCGGTGACCAAGCCAGCGGATGAGCGCCGCCGCCGGCAGCGCGCCAATCGCCGTACCGACATTGAAGCCGGTGACAGGCGCTGTGGCCAGCGACTTGTCGACGTCGAGAAGATAGTGGCCGGCCAGCGCGCCCAGCGAAATGGAGATGGGAGAGGCCGACCCGACTATAGCCTGCGCGGCGGCGAGAATGACCGCCGTGCGCCGCGCACTGCGATCGACCGTCGCCGTCACGATGCGCCCTTGCCGCGTCCTTCGCCGCGCACTCGCCGCGAGACACGGTCGAGCACGGCGTTAACCAGCTTGGGCTCTTCCTCGACATAGAAGGCCTTGGCGATGTCGACATATTCGGAAACGATGACGGCGACGGGAACGTCGGTGCGCTGCATCAGCTCGTAGACGCCGGCGCGCAGGATTGCGCGCAGCGTGGAATCGAGGCGCGACAGCGGCCAGTCGTCAGTCAGCGCCTGGCGGATGACCGGGTCGACCGTCTTCTGGTTTTCGACCACGCCGGCCAGGATGGCGCGGAACCACTGCGGGTCCGCCTCGCGGTAGAGATCGCCGTCCACTTCCTTGCCGAGGCGGAAGGCTTCGTATTCGGCGGTAATTTCAAGCAGGCCGCTGCCTGCAACGTCCATCTGGTAGAGGGCCTGCACGGCGGCAAGGCGTGCGGCGCCGCGCTTGTTGGCCTGGCGCGGCTGCGGACGTGAATTATCGGTAGGCTCGGTCAAGATCAGGCTCCCAGGCGCTCGCGGAGCGCGATCATGGTAAGTGCCGCCCGGGCAGCGAAACCGCCCTTGTCGCCCTCATGGCGACGCGCGCGCGCCCAGGCCTGCTCATCGTTCTCGACGGTGAGGATGCCGTTGCCGACGGCCAAGGATTCCTCGACCGCCAGGTCCATCAGCGCCCGACAGGATTCATTGGCGACGATGTCGAAGTGGTAAGTCTCGCCGCGAATGACCGTGCCCAACGCGACGAAGCCATCATAGTCCGTGCCGCCCTCTTCCGCACCGTCCAGCGCAAAGGAAATCACTGCCGGGATTTCGAGCGCACCCGGGACCGTCACCACCTCATAGGTGGCGCCTGCCTCGTCGAGCGCAGTCTTCGCACCTTCCAACAATGCGTCGGCCAGGCCGTCATAGAAACGGGCTTCGATGATGAGCAGATGGGGTGGGCGTAAACTGGCCATGATAGTCTCCGGAAAGGCGGTGACTTAGGCCTATGCGGCCAACTTCGCAAGCGCAAGATTGGCGGATCGCCAATTGGATCGCACCCGCATTGCTCTAACGATCCTCCCGCGTATGCCACAAGCGCAACACGTAAATGGTCGAATCCCGGATCTCGTAGCGCATTTCATAATGCCCAACCAGAATGCGACGAACCTCGCGCGGTTCGAATTCCTCGAGTTTTTCGCCCAAGCGCGGATGCTCCAACAATCGCGCCGGTGCATTTGTAAGGGATTGAACGACATGAGCCGCAGCCCTTGGATTGACGGCAGCCAGAAAATCATGGAGCCGCACAAGGTCAGTCAGTGCCTTGGCGGTCCATTTCAGCTCCATCATAGCGGGGCGGGCAACGGTTTGTCGGTGTCGAGGCTTTCCGCCCAGGCGCGAACAGCCTCATGATCGATAACGCGACCGGCATCGACATCGGCAAGCGCTTCGAGCGTCAGCCGACGGCGCTCCTCTTCCTGATCGATCCAGGCTGCGAGGGCCTGCTTGACGATCCATCCCTTGGGCCGTTCGAGGCGAGCCGCCAGCTCATCCACTTTCTCGGCGAGCGGCAGCGGCACATGTGCCGTGATTACCTTGGTTTCCATCGGACCTCTCAATCGCTTTTAATCATAGTGATTAGATCCGATTAAGTCGAGGAAAGGCCCTATTCCGCAGCCTCAGCCAGCCGCGCGGCGTAGCGGGCCATGGTGTCGACCTCGAGATTGACGTGATTGCCGACCTGGCGCTCGCCCCAGGTCGTGACCTGCAGCGAATGATGGATGAGCAGCACGTCGAAGCGCGTACCTTCAACCTTGTTGACGGTCAGCGAGGTGCCGTCGAGGGCCACGGAGCCTTTCGGCGCGATGAATTTCGCGTATTCCCTCGGCGCTTCGAGCGTGAAGCGGACGGCGTCGCCCTCGTCCTCACGCGCCACGATCTTGGCCATGCCGTCGACGTGACCGGACACGATGTGGCCGCCGAGCTCGTCGCCGATCTTCAGCGCGCGCTCGAGGTTCAGCCGCGAGCCGGCCTTCCAGCCGGAGGCGGTGGTGAGGCGCAGCGCCTCTTCCCAGGCCTCGACCTCGAACCAGCGGCTGTTAGAGTCGGTTTCAGGCAGGGCGACGACTGTCAGGCAGACGCCGCTGCAAGCGATCGATGCACCGATGGCGATGGTCTTGGGGTCGTAAGCCGTGTCGATGCGCAGCCGCACGCCCTCGCGCAGCGGCGAAACGGAAGCGATCGCGCCCACATCGGTGACAATTCCAGTAAACATCAAAAACCTCTCGTCCATTCGGCATAGCTGTCGTCGCCGAAGCGTGCCTCGCGCACCAGCCGGAAACCTGCCGGGATATGGTCCCTATCGATCGGAGCCGCAATGCCATCCGCCCCGAGCCGGCCCGACCCCTGGAAGATGACGATGCGGTCGACCATGTCGTCGGCCAGCAGGTTTCGCGCTGTCTCGGCCCCGCCCTCGACCATGACGTTCATCATGCCCTGCGCGGCGAGGTCTTCCAAAAGTTCCGGCAGCGCGATGCGGCCTTCGAAGGTGTCGGTGGCCAGAATTTTGACGCCCATCGCCGCAAGCACCGCCTTGTGGGCAGGATCCGCCTCCGGACCGACAGCTAGATAGACCGGAACCGCCTCGGCGGAACGCGCCAGCCGCCCTTGCGGCGACAGCCGCGCCTGGCGGTCGAGCACGAGGCGCACGGGGGAGCGGCTTTCGAGCCCCGGCAGCCGAACGGTCAGCTCGGGATCGTCCGCGAGCGCGGTATTGATGCCGACCACGATGACGTCGGCCTCGGCGCGCATCAGATGCACCTGCCGGCGCGAAATCGGCCCGGTGATGGCGATCTGCCCCTCGCCCGGACGGCCGATCATGCCATCGGCCGAAAGCGCAAGTTTCAGCGTAACATGCGGGCGCATCCTGACCGAGCGGCTGAGATAGCCGGCGAGCTGGTCGCTGGCCTCGTCGGCCATGACGCGTTCGACCACCTCGATGCCGGCGGCGCGCAGGATCGAGTAGCCCTTGCCGGCAACGCGCGGATCGGGATCGTTGGCTGCCCCCACCACACGGGTCACCCCGGCGGCAACGAGCGCGTTGGCGCAAGGCGGCGTGCGGCCATGGTGGGCGCAGGGTTCGAGCGTGACGTAAGCCGTGGCGCCGCGCGCCTTCTCGCCGGCGTCGGCCAGTGCCTCGGCCTCGGCGTGAGGACGACCGCCTAGAGCGGTCACGCCCCGCCCGACGATCACCGGGCCGTTGCCGTCATCGCGGACGATCAGCGTGCCCACGGCCGGATTGGTGCCGGTGAGCCCGGCATGCTTGCGTGAATATCGCAAGGCCGCCGCCATGAAGCGGCGGTCTGTCGCCGCCTGGTCCGCGTCAGCGCTCGGCATGATGCTCCTCTTCGTCCTCACCCTTCAGCTCGCCCAGGACATCGTGGAAATCCTTGGCCTCGCGGAAATTGCGATAGACGGAGGCGAAACGAACATAGGCAACGTCGTCGAGCGCCTTCAGCGCCTCCATGACCAGCCGGCCGATCTCGCCCGTGGTGACTTCGGTCTCACCCGAGCTTTCGAGTTGACGCACAATGCCGGTGACGGCGCGGTCGATGCGGTCGGGATCGACATTGCGCTTGCGGCAGGCGATCTCCATCGAGCGCAGCAGCTTGTCGCGGCTGAACGGAACCTTGCGGCCCGACTTCTTGACCACGACGAGATCGCGCAGCTGCACGCGCTCGAAGGTGGTGAAGCGGCCGCCACAATCCGGGCAGACCCTGCGACGGCGGATCGCCGCGCCATCCTCGGCGGGGCGGGAATCTTTGACCTGGGTGTCTTCCGACTGACAATAAGGGCAGCGCATGGATATCCCGCTCGCTCGCGATTCTTTCTGGCGCCGAAGCTAGTGGCTTTCCGTTCAAGTAGGAAGCAAGAAGGCGGAAATCCAACGCTGTTACAGGGGTGAACGGTCCGTATCTTGTCTTTGCGGGGGAAATCGCCCCCAAACGCTTGTGTCTGAGCTAGGTCGAGACGTGGATTCCCGGCATCCAAAGCCGGGGCCCCAGAAAGGAAAACGGCCGCCGCGAGTTCACGCGGCAGCCGTTTCCAAAAGCCTGATGGCGCAGAGCTTACCCGAGATACGGATAGAGCGGGAAGCGATCGGTCAGCGCCACGACCTTCTGCTTTACCGCAGCCTCGACCGCAGCGTTGCCCTCGTCGGAATTCGCGACCTTCAGGCCATCGAGCACTTCGGCGATCAGGTTGCCGATCTCGCGGAACTCGGCCTCACCGAAGCCGCGGGTCGTGCCCGCCGGGGTGCCGAGACGGATGCCCGAGGTGACGAAGGGCTTTTCCGGGTCGAAGGGAATGCCGTTCTTGTTGCAGGTGATGTTGGCGCGGCCAAGAGCGGCCTCGGCTCGCTTGCCGGTGGCGTTCTTGGGGCGCAGATCGACCAGCATCAGGTGGTTGTCGGTGCCGCCCGAGACGATATCGAGGCCGGTCGACTTGAGGCTATCGGAAAGCGCCTTGGCGTTGGCGACGACATTGGCCGCATAGGTCTTGAACTCGGGCTTCAGCGCCTCGCCGAATGCCACGGCCTTGGCGGCGATGACGTGCATCAGCGGGCCGCCCTGCAGGCCGGGGAACACCGCCGAGTTCATCTTCTTTGCGATGTCCTCGTCATTGGTGAGGATCATGCCGCCGCGCGGTCCGCGCAGCGACTTGTGCGTGGTGGTGGTGACGACGTGGGCGTAAGGCAGCGGCGACGGATGCTGGCCACCGGCGACGAGACCCGCGATGTGGGCCATGTCGACCATCAACCAGGCGCCGATCGAGTCGGCGATCTCGCGGAAACGCTTCCAGTCCCAGATGCGCGAATAGGCAGTGCCGCCGGCCAGGATCAGCTTGGGCTTGTGCTGCTGCGCCAGCTTCTCGACCTCGTCCATGTCGAGCAGGTGGTCGTCCTTGCGCACGCCGTAGGAAATCGGCTTGAACCACTTGCCGGACATGTTGACCGGCGAGCCGTGGGTCAGGTGGCCGCCCGAATTGAGGTCGAGGCCCATGAAGGAGTCGCCCGGCTGCAGCAGCGCCAGGAATACCGCCTGGTTCATCTGGCTGCCGGAGTTCGGCTGAACGTTGGCGAAGTTGCAGTTGAACAGCTTCTTGGCGCGCTCGATGGCGAGTTCCTCGGCCACGTCGACGAACTGGCAGCCGCCATAGTAGCGCTTGCCGGGATAGCCCTCGGCATATTTGTTGGTCATGATCGAGCCCTGCGCCTCGAGAACGGCGCGGCTGACGATGTTTTCGGACGCGATCAGCTCGATCTCATGGCGCTGGCGGCCGAGCTCGTTGCGGATGGCGCCATAAATCTCGGGATCGGCGTCGGCGAGCGTCGTGCCGAAGAAGGATTCGAAGTGCTGGAAGTCGGCCGAGTCTCTTGCCATGTCGGATCAATCCTTGCTGTCTGGGGCCATGCGGCCGGGGCGGTGCCTGCTGCGGCGGGCCATTAGCACACTTGCCGCTAGGTCGCCACGTTCGCGGCGCGAAATTTGATTGTCGCTTTGCGTCAACCCTTGCGCCTGAAAGGAAAAAGGCCGCCCGAATGGACGGCCTCTTCCATTTTCGGGTATCCGCGCCTTACTGGGCGGACGAAATCTTCAGTTCCTGCACGCCGTCCTTGGCGTAAATATCGTCGCGGAACTGGACGACGCCGTCACCCGTCGACCAGGCGGTGACATAGGTGAAGTAGACCGGCACGGGGTTGGTGACCGGCACCGGCGTGTTCACGCCGGACTTGATGGTCTGCTCGAAGCGCTGGCGATCCCAGCCGGGCGTGTCGCGCAGGATCCAGGTGACCAGGTCACGCACGTTCTGGACGCGCACGCAGCCCGAGGAATCGAAGCGCATCAGCTTGTTGAACAGGCTCTGCTGCGGCGTGTCGTGCATGTAGACGCCGTCCGGGCTCGGGAAGTTGATCTTCACCGACGCCATAGCATTGATGGTGCTGGGGTCCTGACGGAACAGATACTTTGCCGCCTCTTCGGTCGACCAGTCGACTGTCGTCGGATCGACCTCGCCGCCTTTGGGAGCGAACAGGCGGATGTGGTTGTCCTTCAGGTAGTTCGGATTCTTCCGCATCAGCGGGATGATGTCCTTGCGGACGATCGAGATCGGCGCATTCCAGTACGGGTTGACGATGATCTCGTTGATCTTCGAATTCACGATCGGCGACTGGCGGTCGATCTTGCCGACGATGGCCGTGTGGCGCAGCACCACGCGATCATTCTCGACCGCCTCGATCTGGGCTGCCGGGATGTTCACGTTGACGTAGCGCTCGCCAAGCGTGCCGGCCTGAGCCTGGAGGCGGGTCAGGTTGGTCTCGAGCTGGCCGAGCCGCACCGGGGCGCTGATGTTCATCGCCGCATAGGTGTACTGGCCCATCACGCCGTCGCCCGGCAAGCCGTGGCGGGTCTGGAAGCGCTTCACGGCCGCATCGACATAGGTGTCGAACGAATCGGAAATACCGGCGCGCTGCGACAGGTCGCCCGAAACCATCAGGCGCTTGCGCAAAGCCTGCACGTCGGGATCGCTGACGCCGAGCTGCAGCTTCTTGTTTGCCGGCACTTCGGGCCAACCGCCCTGGCCGACGACGTTCTGGTAGTCCATGATCGACTGCTGGACATAGCCAACCGTGCGCGGGCTGAAGATCGGCTGCGTGGAGGCTACCTTGCCGCCCTCGCTGGCGCGGGCATCGAAGGTGTCGTCCCAATTGCCGCGACGCGAAGACTGCAAGATCTCGTCAACCACGTCCTGCGCTTTGGCTGCACCCGCGATCGCGGTCACGGCAAGCGCACTGGCTGCGGTTAGGAAAGAACGGCGCGTAGTTTTCATGGGCATTCCAGACATCTATCCTGCATTGCACAGACGGACAAAATTTGTCCGCATTGTATGGTGGCCACTCTTAACAATCAGCCAACCATAACCCCGACATCGTCAGACGCAGATGCGTTGTTCGTTCGGAGTTCCCCCGCAAGCAATCCCTTGAGCCGGCGGTCCAGTATCACCCTACCGGATATCCATCCGAATATGGCGTTAGCGTGGCCATAGCGAACAACCATGCAACACACCAGAAAAAAGAAAACCGGCGCAGGGAGGCGCCGGCACTGACTGGAGGTTTGTCCAGCCGCGATCATTGCCGCGGCTTGTTATCTGAAACCTTCCCCGCGCAAGGCAGAGGACGCACCGATTACATGCGGTAGGCGATGGTGTCGTTCCAGAAGCGGTCGAGGCGCTGCAGGGCGCGGTTCATCTGCTGGAACTCGTCGGCATTGATGCCACCGACCTGCTCGATCGAGCCGATGTGGCGCTCATAGAGCTTGCCCACGACTTCCGCCACCTCGGAACCCTTGTCTGTCAGGCTGACGCGGACCGAACGGCGGTCGATGCGCGAGCGCTGGTGGTTGATGAAGCCGAGTTCGACCAGCTTCTTCAGGTTGTAAGAGACATTCGAGCCAAGATAGTAGCCACGCGAACGCAGCTCGCCGGCGGTCAGCTCGGCATTGCCGATGTTGAACAGGAGCAGTGCCTGGATGGCGTTGATGTCGCTGCGGCCATTGCGGTCGAATTCGTCCTTGATCACGTCAAGCAAACGGCGGTGCAGTCTTTCGACCAGCTGCAGCGATTCCATGTAAAGCGTGCGGATGGAGTCGCGGCGTTCGTCGGATACGCTGGCGGTCTTCGCCACAGGACGGGAATTGATCATGGTCTTTGCCTCTCGTTTGTCGCCGAGGTGATTGTTTTGTTTTTCTCACCTTGATCGCGAGACTAGCCCTGACCCATAAAATTCGACTTAAACACCAGGCTTAACAAGGCCTTACCTGGAGCGACCTTGCGCGGAGGGTTAACAAACGACGACCCGGATGGGGTCTGTTAACCCTGCCGCTCCGCCTCCCTTTTCTGCATGAAGATATGCACGCGGAAGGCCGTGTAGATGAGCGCCACGCAGATATGCGAGGCGACCACGGCAAAGCGGTGCCCGAACAGATCGGGATAGACCGCATACATGATGACCTCGGTCACCGCGCAGATGAACCAGATGACCGGGCCCCACGACGCGAGCATCCAGAGACCGCTGGCCGCGAAGGGATAAAGCACGGCGAGCATGGAAACAGTGACCTGCCAATAGACGGGCATGCGGTCGAAGCGCCACAGCGGCGCGTCGTAAACGCCGATCAGACGCACCCAGTAGAGGACGCCGAACATCAGGCAGTAGAGCGAGATGATTCTCCAGAACCACACGAACCCGGTCTCCGCGACCGATGGGCCAATGATGCCGCCCGACCTGACGATCCGTTCATTCACAGTCCGTTCGCTCACAGTTCCAGATCTCCATCCGCCAGCGGCGCGAAATAGGCGTCGATCGCCTCGGGGTCGACCGCGTCGAACGAAGCCGGCTCCCAGACGGGCTTGCCGTCCTTGTCGATGACGGCGGCACGGATGCCCTCATAGAAGTCGTGGCCGTGCAGCATGCGATTGAGAATGCGGAACTCCATGCGCATGCATTCGTCCATCGTCAGCGTCATGCCCTGGGTGATCTGCCGGAAGGCGACGCTGACGCTGGTCGGCGAGCGGCTGAGGATCGTGGCGAGCGTCTTGGCAGCAAACGCGTCGCTGGGCGCGGCCTCTTCCAGGCTCTCGAGGACTTCGGACAGCGAAGGCCGGGAAAAATGCTGGTCGATCGCTTCCTGCGTCGCCTGGTCGGTCTCGCGCTTTGCCGGAGCGAACACCTCGCGCAGGGAAGTGTCGGGATCGCCTGTTTCGGCCAGCCGCTCGACCAGGCCTTCCAGATATTCCGCCTTCATCGTGTGCGTGGCGAGCCCCGACCACAGCGCATCGCCATAGCGGATGCGGTTGCCGGTCAGGCCCAGATACATGCCGAAATGGCCACCGAGATCGGGCAGCAGATGGCTGCCGCCGACATCGGGGAAGAAGCCGATGCCCACCTCGGGCATCGCGAACTGCGCGTTCTCGGTCATCACCCGGTGCGAGCCGTGGCAGGAAATGCCGACGCCGCCGCCCATGACGATGCCGTCGATCAGCGCGACATAGGGTTTTGGGAAGTGCGCGATCTTGGCGTTGAGACGATATTCGTCGGCGAAGAAATCCACCGGCGGATTGCCGGCGCAACCGGCGTTATAGATGTCGACGATATCGCCACCGGCGGAAAACGCCCGGCCCTCGGCCTGGATGATGACCAGCGAGACCGCCGGATCATGCTCCCATTCGGCAAGCGCCCTGGACAGGGCCTTGATCATGGAATGAGTGACAGCGTTGAGCGCCTGCGGACGCGTCAGGGTGACGACGCCGGCACTGCCCAGCAGCTCGAAGCGGATTTCCTCGCCGCCGCCAAAATCCATTGGACAGAATCCCTACTTCAAACAACGCGTACTAACAGAAGGCCATGTCCCTAGTGCTACGGATTGCGCCGGGGTGCGTCAATGTTTCCTCGTTTTCGCGCGGCAAACAAGGGGCTGGCCTCATCCGTTCAGTTTGATGATCGGCCGGCCCGCGTGTTAAAAGCGCGCCATCTGGAGATTGCCCGATGAATAGAATGCCCCCTTTGAAGACCGCCGGCGCACGCTCCGTCGACGAAATCACTGGCAGCCGACGGCTGCGCCGCATGCGCAAGGCCGACTGGTCGCGACGGCTGGTGCAGGAGAATCACCTGACGGTGGACGACCTGATCTGGCCGATCTTCGTCATCGACGGCACGGATCGCCGCGAGCCGATACCGGCCATGCCGGGCGTGTTCCGGCTTTCGGTCGATCTCGCGGTCAAGGAGGCCGAACGCGCCGCCAAGCTCGGCATTCCGGCAATCGCCACCTTCCCCAATGTGGATATGAGCCTGCGCGACCAGACCGGTTCGCACATCCTCGACCCGCAGAACATCATCAACCGCACCTCCAGCGCCATCAAGGCGGCCGTACCGGAGATCGGCATCATCACCGACGCCGCGCTCGATCCCTTCACCAGCCACGGCCATGACGGCATCCTGCGCGACGGCATCATCGTCAACGACGAGACCGTGGAACAGGTGGCCGCCGCCGCCGTCCTCCAGGCAGCCGCCGGCGCCGACATCATCGCGCCGTCCGACATGATGGATGGCCGCATCGGCGCCATCCGCGACGCGCTCGACGCCAACGGTTTCCAGGACGTGGCCATCATGTCCTACGCGACCAAGTTCGCCTCGGCCTTCTACGGCCCGTATCGCGAGGCGATCGGCACGCAGGGCCTGCTCAAGGGCGACAAGAAGACCTATTACATCGACCACGCCAACTCGGACGAGGCCGTGCGCGAAGCCGAGCAGGACCTGGCCGAGGGCGCCGACATGCTGATGGTCAAGCCCGGCCTGCCCTATCTCGACATCATTCGCCGGCTGAAGGACGAGTTCCGGGTGCCGACCTTCGCCTACCAGGTGTCGGGCGAATATTCGATGATCAAGGCCGCCGCCGCCAATGGCTGGATCGACGGCGAAAAGGCCATGCTGGAAAGCCTGCTCGCCTTCAAGCGCGCCGGCTGCGACGGCATCCTGACCTATTTCGCGCCGGAAGTGGCCCAAATCCTGAAGGGATGACGGTCGATCCAGGTGAAATTCTGCTGTAGAATGGCACCATGAACAGAGCGCAGACGATCGAACAGTTGCGGCAGAATGCCGATGCCATCCGCGGCATGGGAGCAACGACGCTCTACTTGTTCGGATCGGTGGCTCGTGGCGATAATGCTTCCGGCAGCGATCTCGACTTGTTCATCGACTATGACGCGGAAAGCCGGTTTTCCCTTATCGACCTTGTTGGCATCAAGCAGTTTCTTGAAGAGACGATGAGTGGCGAGGTCGATATTACCACCCGTGACAGCCTTCATCCGATGTTGAAGGACGACATCGAACGCAACGCCATACGCATCTTCTGATGGCGCCGCGCAAGGTTCGGCCAATTCTAGCCGAGATGATCGAGGCGCTCGACGGCATAGCGAGTGCAACGGCCGGTAAGTCGCTCGACGACTTTCGGGCGGACTGGCTTCTGAAACATGGCGTACAGCGCGGCATCGAGATCATTTCGGAGGCTGCACGCCACCTGCCTGACGAACTCCTGCTTGCCGCTCCGGACGTGCCATGGAAACAGGTGCGGGGAATCGGCAATGTGCTGCGCCACGAGTATCACAGGATCGCTGATCCGATCATCTGGGCGGTTGTTACCGACAGTCTCCCTGCCTTGCGCGCGGGCGTGGAGCGAATGCTCGAAGCCCTTGATGAGTAAGAGAGAACGTCGAAGCAAAATCGGCCAGCAGCGGCGACACGGTCATTGAATCGTCGCGGCCGGTCACCATTTCTAGTAAAACCATGCTGGCGGGGCTATTCCCGCCTCGACAAGGAATATGGAAATGAGCACGCGCGTTCTCGACGGCGAAATCATCACGACGCGGCTCGACGATGTCCGCGCCTATGACGGCGTGCTGACGCGCCGGATCGTCGCCTTCTGCATCGATTATCTGATCATCGGCCTCCTGATGATCCCCTTCGCCATTCTGGTCTTCTTCCTGGGCATCATCACATTGGGCCTGGGCTGGGGCCTGTTCGGCGTTCTGTTCCCGATGGTGGCGCTGATCTATGTCTGGAACACGCTGGGCGGCCGCAACCAGGCGACTGCCGGCATGCGGATGATGGGCATCCGGCTCGACCGCCTTGACGGCAAGCCGGTGGACGGGATGCTCGCAATCGTCCACACCGTGCTGTTCTGGGCCGGCAATGTCGTGCTGACGCCGCTGATCCTTCTTGCGACGCTGTTCACCGACCGCAAGCGCACGCTTCACGACCTGCTGCTCGGCACCGTGGTGACCCGCGACGACCGCTGACATGCGCCTTTGGCAATGGCGGCCGGACTTCGCGCGGAATTGTACGCCGGCGGGCCGCCATGCCACTAATATATAGTTGAATTTTTTGCCGCCGCGGCCAAGCTAGGGGTAATATTGGGATCAAGATCGAGACTCGATGATCGGCAGCGATGACGCAACATCCGACCCAGTCCCCGCAGTTCTTCCTGACAGCGCCTTCACCATGCCCATACATTGACGGCCAGTTCGAGCGGAAGGTGTTCACCCATCTCGTCGGCGACAAGGCGCCGGAGATGAACGACCTGCTGACCCAGGGCGGCTTCCGCCGATCGCAGAACATCGCCTATCGTCCGGCTTGCGAATCCTGCCGCGCCTGCGTTTCGGTGCGGATCCTGGCCAACGAATTTGCGCCGACGCGCAACATGAAGCGCGTGATGCGCCACAACGCCGACCTGATCGGCGACATCCGCGACGCCGAACCCTCGACCGAGCAATATTCCCTTTTCCGCAAATATCTCGATGCCCGCCACCGCAAGGGCGGCATGTCGGACATGACCGTGCTCGACTATGCGATGATGGTGGAAGACACCCACGTCAACACCAAGATCATCGAGTATCGCCGCCGCGGCCCTGACAGCTTCATCACCGGCAAGGGCCAGGGCGAACTGCTGGCGGTGGCGCTTTCGGACATAATGGCTGACGGCCTGTCGATGGTTTATTCCTATTTCGATCCGGATCTGGACGAGCGCTCGCTTGGCACCTTCATGATCCTGGACCACATTGCCCGCGCCCGCGCCGCCGGCCTGCCCCATGTCTATCTGGGCTATTGGGTCAATGGTTCGCGCAAGATGAGCTATAAGGTGCGCTTCACGCCGCAGGAGCATCTGGGGTCGAAGGGCTGGGAACGCTACGCGCCCGAAGCCGTCTGACCGACTTCCCGCGTAACAGCGCAACCACCTCATCGCCGGAGCGGTCCTTCCTTGTCGACATCTGCGAACAACCACGTCAAAGGGCTCGTGCTGACCGCGTTGGGCGGCCTGACCCTGACCGTCGACATCCCGCTGATCCGCCTCGCCGGCGGCGACAACTGGACGATCCTGTTCCTGCGCAGCGGCACCACGCTGGTTGCCGCGCTGGTGGTCTGGGCGGTTTGGCGCTCGTTGAGCAGCAAGACGCCGCAGCTCATTCCCGGCAAGCTGGGCCTGGTCGTGGCGGCACTCTACGGCATCGGCTCGGTGGCCTTCATCACCGCCGTCTACAACACATCGACCGCCAACCTCGTCTTCATCCTGGCCTTCAACACCATGTTCGCCGCCCTGCTCTCATGGATATTCCTGAAGGAAAGGCCGCGGCCGGCGACGCTGATGGCCATGGCGCTGATGATACTGGGCGTGCTGATCATCGTCTGGGATTCGATCGGCACCGGGCAGATGTTCGGCAACCTCATGGCGATGACGTCGGCGCTCTGCATCGCAACAGCCATCACCATCTCGCGCGCCAGCGGCCGCGAAATGGGGTTCACTTCGCTCGTCGGCGTGGTGTTCCCATTCATCGTGGCGGCCGTGATGGTCTCCAAGGGCGGCATCAATATCACGGCGCCCTGGTGGATCATCTTCAACGGCGCGGTGATCATGCCGTTCTCGTTCTTCTGCCTTGCCAACGGACCGAAGTATCTGTCGAGCCCGGAAGTGGCGATGTTCTATCTCCTGGAGACGGTGCTGGCGCCGATCTGGGTGTGGATGATCTTCGCCGAGGTTCCGAGCCGCAACAGCCTGATCGGCGGCACGATCCTCATCGTGACGCTCGTCGCCCATTCGCTCTGGCAGTTGCATGACGGGCGCAGGCGCCGGGCGGCGCTTGCGGTTCAATACCCCGTTTAGCGCCGCTTAGGCTCTTGCGAGCGTAAGCGGATCGCCTCTTTCGAGGTTGAGCGCCACGGCCGCGAGAACAAGGCGGCGCACATCGGCCGGGCTGATCTCCCCGGGCCCCTTGAGCTTGATCGAGGCCATTTCGAACTCGCCATGCGGCACGAGGCGCGCATCGAGATCGGTCAGTAGCGCACCCCGCCAGAAGCCGAGGTTGACGTGACCGGAAAGGGCCTTCACCAGACAGACGGGGCCGCCCGCTTCATAGACCGGATGCCCCCCTTTGAACGTTTCGGCGACATTGCGCGTATCGAGGATGCTGCGCCGCAGCTCCGTCACAACCGCGGCCTGCCAGCCCGAAAGGGCGGCGACGTACTCATTCACGCTATTCGACATGATGATGTCCCTCGCTTATGCCGGCTTTTCGCAATTGACCATCCACGGCGTGCCGAACCGGTCGATCAGCATGCCGAAGCGCTCGGCCCAGAAGGTCTTGGCAAAGGGCATCCTGACCTGCCCCTTTTCGGCCAGCGCGTTGAAAATGCGTTCGGCCTCGGGGATGTCGGTGAACTGAAGCGAGATCGAAAAGCCGCTCATCGTGGTGCGAAATTGCGGCGGCGCGTCGGCTCCCATCAGCACCTGGCCATCACCGAACTCCAGCCGCGCATGCATGATCTTGTCGCGCCATTCGGCGGGAACATGCTCCTCGGCCGGCGTCCCCGCGTGAGGCACCATCATTACGATCTTTCCGCCAAGGACTTTCTCGTAATATTTGAACGCCTCTTCGCAGTTGCCACTGAAGGCCAGGTACGGATTCATCTTCATCGAGTACTTCTCCGGTTGGTCGAACTCTCCACCGCAGCATCGATGAGACGATATCGGATCATCCGGCCCGCAACGGGATCAAAGCGCGCAGCCTAGCGTCACGCAAATAGAGCCCGCCCCAGGCCATGACGCCGAGGTAGAGGCCGAACAACGTGTGAGTGGCCATTGGGTTGCCAATGCGCAGATGCGTCGCCATCGCGCCGCCGAGATAGCCAGTCAGAAGGATCGCGCCGAGCACCGAAGTTCGGGGAATTGAGTAAAGCACGGTGCAGATGAGTGTGAGCACGCCGAGCGTGCGGGCCATGCCATCATCCGTCGGCCAGCCCAGCGTGGCCATCGTCTCGGTGACGACATCGAGCGGAAACAGCTTGATGACCGCATCGAAGAGCAGGAACAGGATCAGAAGGCCGCTGATAATCCAGCCGGCCCAATATGCCTTGCTGGAGACGGATCCCGGATTGACGTGAGCGGTCTGGACGGCAGCTTGCATGGGTCTCTCCCTTTGATGGTCTCGCGGATCGAAGACACTCGATCCGCGCTTCTACGATGACGCATCAAAGGGAGGACTGCCGACGTCCCCGCCGGAATTTTTTGTCCAAAGCCGGCGCGGCCGATGAGCCGCGCCGGTGGAGTTGTCAGGCCGCGCTGGCGAGCAGGCTGGCGTTACCGCCTGCGGCCGTGGTGTCGACGCAGACGGCACGCTCATGCGCATAGGCCGCCGGATAGATCGCCTCGCCGACCAGCGGGACGATGGGTCCCTTGCGGGTGGCCAGCGCCTTGCGGATATCTTTCGCGCGCTCGGCATTCCCCGAGAACGCAACGACACCAAGGTCGAGCGTGGTCAGCGCCACAGCCGGGACGTCGCCGTCGATGGCGACGAGCGGCAGGCCCTTGCCGGTGAGCGCATTGAGCGCGGCGGGAGCACCCGGAGCAACGGCCAGCACGGCGTTGCCGGCGGCAAGCGCCTGGACGACCTGAGCCAGCAGCGTCTCCGCATCCGGCCCGAGGCAGAGCGCGCGGCCGCGCGGCGTTAGCGCCAGCGTGTTGGCCTCGCCTGTCGGCCCGGGCAGGTCGACCTGGCCGTAGTCGAGCGCCGCAGCGGCAGCGATCGCGGCCGCGGCCTTGCCACGCAGATGCCTGCGCAAGGTGGCGATGCGGTCGGAAGCCTGGCTCCATTCGGACGCAACCTGCGGGAAGCGCGAAGCCAGCTCGGCAGGCGCGACCGGCTTGCCGGCCGGCGTCTCGGCGTTCACCGCAGCTGCAGCGCGGCGGAAGCGGCGCAGATAGTGCGGGCCGCCCGCCTTCGGGCCGGTGCCCGAGAGCCCCTCGCCGCCGAAGGGCTGCGAGCCGACGACCGCGCCGATCTGGTTGCGGTTGACATAGATGTTGCCGGCGTGGATGCCGTCGACGAAATGCTGCACGCGGCCCTCGATGCGGCTGTGCAGGCCGAAGGTCAGGCCATAGCCCTTGGCATTGATGTCGGCGATGACCTTGTCGATCTCATCGGCTTCGAAAGTAGCAACGTGCAGCACCGGGCCGAACACCTCGCGCTCCATCTCGCCGATGCCTGAGACGCGGAACACATGCGGCGACACGAAGCGACCGTCCTTCGGCGCGTCGAGCTTGGCGACGAGGCGTCCCTGCCCTTCCATCTTCGTGTTGTAGTCGCGGATCGCGGTCTGCGCTTCCTCGTCGATGACCGGGCCGACATCGGTGGAGAACTGCCACGGATCGCCGATATTGAGCGCATCCATCGCGCCCTTCAGCATGTGCAGCATCTTCTTCTCGACGTCCTTCTGGACATAGAGGACGCGCAACGCCGAGCAGCGCTGGCCCGCACTCTGGAAGGACGAGGCGACGATGTCGCGCACCGCCTGCTCGGGCAGCGCGGTGGAGTCGACGATCATGGCGTTGAGACCGCCCGTCTCGGCCACCAGCATGGCGTCGGGTGCCGCCGTCTCGGCAAGCTGCTTCTCGATCAGCTTTGCCACTTCGGTGGAGCCGGTGAAGCAGACGCCGGCAATGCGCGGATCGGCCGTCAGCGGCGCGCCGACGGTCGGGCCATCGCCAGGCAGAAGCTGGATCACGTCCTCCGGAATGCCTGCCTTGCGAAGCAATTCGACGGCGCGGAAGGCGATCAACGGCGTCTGCTCGGCCGGCTTGGCGATCACGCTGTTGCCGGTGACCAGTGCGGCCGCGATCTGGCCGGAGAAGATGGCAAGCGGGAAGTTCCAGGGCGAGATGCAGACGATGACACCGCGCGCCTCGGTGCCGGCTTCGGCCTTGGCGGCCTCGGAGGCGTAGTAGCGCAGGAAGTCGACGGCCTCACGCAACTCGGCCACAGCGTCGCCCAACGTCTTGCCGGCCTCGCGGGTGGCGAGCGCAAAGAACTCGGCGGCATGGGCTTCGTAGAGATCGGCGGCGCGGCGCAGGGCTTCGGCGCGCTCGGCCGCTGGGCGTGCTGCCCAGGCCGGCTGTGCGTCGAGCGCGATGCGCACGGCGGTTTCAACCTGCTTGGCAGCAGCTTCCGTCACCGTGCCGACGATGTCGGCCGGCTTGGCGGGATTGATGACCGGCCGCTTGGCGCCATGCCCGACCGCACGGGTGATGGGCTTGGCATGCCAGTGCTCCGCCCCCGCGAATTCCTGCCGCGCCTTGTCGAGCGCTGCCAGCGTCACCGGATCGGTGATGTCAAAGCCCTTGGCGTTGACGCGGCCGGCGCCGAAGATGGCCAAGGGGCGTGGAATGGCCGGGTTGGCCGCCGGTCCCTGCGTGGCCACGGTCTCAAACGGATCGCGGGCGATGTCCTCGGCCTTGACGCTCACATCCGTGAGCTGATGGACGAAGGAAGAGTTGGCGCCGTTTTCGAGCAAGCGGCGGACCAGATAGGCAAGCAGGTCCGAATGCGCGCCGACCGGCGCGTAGATGCGGCAGCGGGTGCCTTCGGCCTTGCGCACCGTCTCATGCAGCGCCTCGCCCATGCCGTGCAGACGCTGGAACTCGAAGCAGGTGCGGTCCGGCGCCATGGCAAGGATGGCCGAAACGGTGTGCGCGTTGTGGCCGGCGAACTGCGGATAGATGCGGTCGGTCATCGACAGCAGCTTCTTGGCGCAGGAGATATAGGAAACGTCGGTGTTGGCCTTGCGCGTGAACACCGGGTAGCCATCGAGGCCGAGCGTCTGTGCGCGCTTGATCTCGGTGTCCCAATAGGCGCCCTTGACCAGGCGCACCATGATCTTGCGGTCGTATTTCTGGGCGAGCGCATAGAGCCAGTCGATGGCGAAAGCACAGCGCGGGCCATAGGCTTGCACGACGACGCCAAAGCCGTCCCAGCCTTCAAGCTGCGGATCGGCCAGCACGCGCTCGATGACGTCGAGCGACAGGTCGAGACGGTCGGCCTCCTCGGCGTCGATGTTGAGGCCCATGCGGGCCTTCTTCGCGGCGACGGCCAGCGACAGCAGGCGCTCGGCCATGACCGGCAGCATGGTTTCCTTCTGCGCCTCTTCGTAGCGCGGATGGATCGCGGAAAGCTTTACCGAGATGCCGGGGTTGTAGCGGATGTCCTGCCCCTTGGAGTGGGCGGAAAGCGAGGCGATGGCATCGGCATAGGCGCGCAGATAGCGCAGCGCGTCCTCCTCGGTGCGGGCCGCCTCGCCCAGCATGTCGTAGGAATAGAGATAGCCCTTGGCCAGCATCGAGCGGCCGCGCTTGACGGCTTCCTCGATGGTGCGGCCGAGCACGAACTGCTCGCCCATCTCGCGCATGGCCGCGGCCACCGCCTTGCGGATGACCGGCTCGCCCAACCGGCGAACCATAGCATGCAGCGTACCGGCGATGCCGTCCTCGCTTTCGTCCAGCACGCGGCCAGTGAGCATCAGCGCCCAGGTCGAGGCGTTGACGAAAATGGAGCTCGAGCTGCTGCCATGCGCCGACCAGTCGTGCGGGGCGATCTTGTCCTGGATCAGGTCGTCCATGGTCTGCGTGTCGGGCACGCGCAGCAGCGCCTCGGCGAGGCACATCAGCGCCACGCCTTCCTTGGTCGACAGGCCATAGGCGGAAAGGAAAACCTCCATCAGGCGCGGGTCGGTCGAGCCGCGCACGGCATTCACGAGGCCAACGGCGCGGGCGGAAATCGCCTTGCGCTCGGTTTCGCTCAAATCGGCGGCCTTGATCAGCCTTGCAAGCGCTTGTTCTTCATCAGGAAGATAGTTGGCGCGGATCTGTTTGCGGATAGTATCAAGCAGCGGAGCAGTCATAGACATATGCCAAAGTAAGCTGTTGTTGGATGCTTGGATGCGTATCATAAACCGCATTTCAGAGCGGCCCAAAGGATTGCACCAGATAGTCCGAATGGACTATAGATAATGCTTGTTTCCATCATTTCGAAGCGTGAAGTTGCCAATGAAAGATCAACTGGACCGCATAGACCGCAACATACTGACCGCCCTGTCGCGCGACGGACGACTTTCGATGGCCGAGCTTGCCACGCAGGTGGGCCTGTCGAAAACGCCGGTGCAGGCGCGCGTGAAGCGCCTGGAGCAGGAAGGTTTTATTCGCGGCTATTCCGCGGTGGTCGACCATGAACGTATGGGCGAAGGCCATGTCGCCTTCGTGCAGGTAAAGCTGTCCGACACGCGCTCGGCCGCGCTCGACGCCTTCAACCGCGCGGTGCAGGGCGTGCGCGAGATCGAACAGTGCCACATGATGGCTGCGAGCTTCGACTACCTCTTGAAGGTTCGCACTAAGGACATCGCCGCCTATCGGCGCGTGCTGGGCGAGCGCATTTCCGCCCTGCCCCACGTGGCGCAGACCTCGACCTTCGTGGCGATGGAAACGGTGAAGGATCGCTGATCAGTTCGACAGCGTCTTAAGAAACGCCACCAGCGCGGCCCGCTCGCTTTCGGAAAGCTTGAGCGGAACGACTTCCGACTTTCCCTCCCGGCTCTTCGGAGCGCGGGCATAGTGATCGACCACCGCCTCCAGCGTCGGGATCTGACCTGCATGCATGTAGGGCGGGCGATCGGCCACGCCGCGCAGCGATGGCGTCTTGTAGGCGCGGCGCAGTTCAGGGCCGGACTTGACCATGAAGCGCAACTCCTTGCAGGCCTCCGGCGCGGCATCGCTGTAGAGGCCGAGGCAATTGAACGGATCAGCCAGAACCTGCGCCACCCCGGCTTGCCGGCCGAGATCTTCCGACAAGCCATCAGCGGGCGGGATGCCGGTGTTGTGGAAATGATCGTCGGTGAAGCGCGGCCCGTTGTGGCATTCGATGCAATTCGCCTTGCCGACAAACAGCCGCAAGCCAGCAAATTCCTCATCGGTCAGCGCGGCGTCGCCTTCCGGCTCGACACCAGACGCCACAGCCTCGGCAAAGCGGTCGAAGCGGGTCTTTTCGTGCACGATCGAGCGTTCGAAGGCGGCAATCGCCTTGCCGATATCGGCAAAGACGCGGTTCACGGCTTCCTGCTGCGCCTCGCTCATGGCCGCCCAGGCGACCTTCTCGGTCTCGCCGCCGAGCGGACTCGCGCTGGCCGGCACGTCCGACAGATCGGGCAGCGGCCCGAATATGGGCGCATAGCGCGCGGCAAAATTGTCCTTCACGAAATGGGCATAGGCCGCGCGGGTGCCGCCATGCTCGCGCGCATCCTCCAGCGGTCCAAGCGCCTGCGCCCAAAGACTGTCGCGGCGACCATCCCAGAACAGGAACGGGCTGCGCGCGACATCGGCAAGCGGCATGGTGCGCCGGCTGGTGGTTGAAATGCCGACGCCGAGCGGCCGGTCATCCTGGAACTGGCGGTCGGCGAGATGACAGGTACTGCAGGCGACATCGCCATTGCGGCTCAGACGCTGATCGAAAAACAGCGTGGCGCCGAGGGCCGCAGCCGCGGGCTCGTCGGCATAGCGGTTGCTTGGGTCGGCGGGCAGCGGCGGCAGCGAGGAGAGCGACAGCGAGGCGACGGCCTTCTTCTCCGCCTCGGTGAACGGCACGGGCTTGCAGCCGAGCAGAGCCGACAGGGCAAGCGCCGCCGGCAGAAATGTCAGGTAGCGTCGCCGGCTCATAGCATGAGGTTGAACACGGCCTGGTCGTCGCCCTGCGGTGCCGAAATGGCGAATTTGAGCTCCCAGAGCCCGGCCATGCTGAATTTGACGCCTTCGACGCGGTAACGCCCCTCACCCAGATGGTCGGTCACTTCGGGGCTGGTGGGCAGGCCGTGGCCATGCGCCGGCATACCGCCGCTGACGGTAATCTTGGCGCTCTCGACCGGCTTGCCGTCCGGCGTCTTGACGGTCACGATCCAGCTATGCAGTTCGCCCTGCTTCACCGGTGTCGTTTCCGGTTCGATGGCGACGACATAGGTGCCCTGGTCGCTCGGCTTGCTGAAGGCGAAGTTGGGGCCGCTCACTGGCTGTGGCGGAACGGAGTAAAGCTTGGTCAACGCCATAGCCGCGACTGCCGCGATGCCGATGATGGCCACGAGATAACGCCAGTTGAACCCCACTCTCCTGCTCCTTGATCGATTCTCATCTTGGAAGCGGCAACCTAACCGCTGGCGGTATCTCCGAAAAGCGTAAAGCCATTTTGTGACCGACCATGGTCAGCATGCCTCTGCCACTATAAATTCATTTCATCAGGAGAGGAGGACTGCATGACGGAAGGCATCGTGGCGATCGGCGAGTGCATGCTCGAGCTGTCGGGGCAGACCGGTCACAGCTGGCGCATGGGGTTTGGCGGCGACACTTTCAACACGCTCTGGACCATTCGCGCGCTGAGCGAAAGTGATAATGTCGACTATGTCTCGGCCTTCGGCGACGATCCCTTCTCGCAGGACCAGATCGCCTTCTTCCGCGAAAACGACATCGGCATAGCCAAGAGCCCGATCATTCCAGGCGCCCGCCCCGGCCTTTATGCCATCACGCTGAAAGGCGCCGAGCGTTCCTTCACCTACTGGCGCGGCGATGCGGCCGCCCGGCAGCTCGCCAGCAACCCGGCTGCACTGGCAAAAAGCCTTGAACAACGGACACTTGTCTACTTTTCCGGGATCACCTTGGCGATTCTGGATGCGCCGAGCCGGCGCACCCTGCTACAGGCGATTTCGGCGGCGCGGGCGCATGGCTCTCACATCGCCTTCGACCCCAATTACAGGCCGCGACTGTGGCCCGACGCGGCGACCGCCCGCGCCGTCATCGACGAGGGGCTGAAGATCACCGACATCGCCCTGCCGACTTTCACCGACGAGCAGGAGCTCTACGGCGACGCGTCGCCCGAGGCGACCGCGCGGCGGCTGGAGGAGATCGGCGTGGCGGAGATCGCCGTCAAGAATGGCGAGGGCGCAGCACTGATCTCCCACTACGAGGACATGTTCACCGTACCGGCCAGCCATGTCGCAGAGCCGCTGGATACGACCGGCGCCGGCGACGCCTTCAATGGCGGTTACCTCTCGGCCCGCCTGCTGGGACTGCCGCCGAAGGAAGCAGCCCGCCGTGCGCATCACGTCGCGGCGGCGGTGGTGCAGATACGAGGCGCGCTGGCGCCCTTCGACATCCTGCAGCTTGCCTTCGATCTGTGACCGATTAGCCGACTAGTCCAGCCTGAATCGGTACTCCGTGGTCTGGCGATAAAGCTCTCCGGGCCAGAGCGTGGCCTGCGGGAAATAGGGATGGTTCGGCGCATCGGGCCAGACCTGCGGCTCGAGGCAGAACCCTGCATAAGCCTTGTAGCGCCGGCCGCCGAGTCCGCGCGCTTCGGTGTTGAGGTGCTGGCCGATATAGAACTGGACGCCGGGCTCCGTGGTCCAGACCTCCATCTCGACGCCTGAGGACGCCCCCTGCACCCAGGCAGCCTGCCTGAGCGGCCCGCGCGCGGCGGCCAGGCAGAAATTGTTGTCGTAGCCGAGTTGCTCGCCTTCGCTCTCCATGCGGATGGGGCGGGCATGGCGGAAGTCGAACGGCGTGTCGTCGACGGGCTTCACGACGCCAGTGGGCACGCAGCTCCCGTCGACCGGCAGATAGGCGGCCGCATTCAGCATGATGCGATGGTCGAGGACGTCGCCGGTGCCGCCGTCGTCGAGGTTGAAATAGGAATGGTGCGCCAGGTTGCAGAGCGTGGGCTCGTCGCAGGTCGCGGTCAGTTCGATCGCCAGCGTGCCGGGAATCTTCAGCCGGTAGGTGCAGCGCACGTCGAGCGCGCCCGGAAAGCCCATTTCGCCGTCCGGATCGTGCAGACCGAAGGTAATGAAGTCAGGCCCATGCACCAGGACATCCCATACCCGATGGCCGAAGCCATTGATGCCGCCATGCAGCCCATTGGTCTCGGGCCGCTCGGGATCGATGCTGTAGCGCCGGCCTTCGAGCGTGAAGCGGCCGCCGCGGATGCGGTTGGCGAAGCGCCCGACGATGGCGCCGAAATAGGGAGACGAAAGCGGATAGTTGGCGAAGCGCTCGAAGCCGAGCACCAGCGGCGCGTCGTGGCCGGCGAGGCGCAGATCCTGCACCACCGCGCCCCAATTCATGATCCTGGCCGTCAGGCCGCCGCCCGCAATCTCGAAGCGCTGGACGGAATGTCCGTCACCTGTCGTACCGAAGACCTTGCCGCCCGACATGCCCCGCTCCGGACCCAAAAATGAAAAACGGACGCGACCTTGAGGCCGCGCCCGTCATCATGTCAAGGGATAGGGCCTGGCCCTATCGATCAGAGGCCGAGGCCGCCGATGCAGACGTACTTGGTGTCGAGGTAATCCTCGATGCCCTGGTGACCGCCCTCGCGGCCCAGACCCGACTCCTTGACGCCGCCGAACGGGGCTTCCGGAGTGGTGATGATGCCTTCATTGACGCCGACCATGCCGTACTTCAGCCCTTCCATCACGCGGAAGGCGCGGCCCAGATCGCCGGTGTAGAAGTAGCAGGCGAGACCGAACTCGGTGTCGTTGGCGAGCGCAACCGCCTCTTCTTCCGTCTCGAACTTGAAGACCGGAGCGATAGGGCCGAAGATCTCTTCCTTCATGAACTTCATGTCGGGGGTCGCGTTGGCGATGACGGTCGGCTCGAAGAAGGAGCCGCCCAGCGCGTGGCGCTTGCCGCCGGCAACGATCTTGCCGCCATTGGCGGTGGCGTCGGCGATGAATTCCTCGACCTTCTCGACGGCCTTCTCGTCGATCAGCGGGCCCTGCTGCACGCCGGCATCGAGGCCGTGGCCGACCTTGAGCTTGTTCGAAGCCTCGGCCAGCTTCTCCACGAACTTGTCGTAGATGCCGGCCTGGGCGAAGAAGCGGTTGGTGCAGACGCAGGTCTGGCCCGAATTGCGGAACTTGGCGGCGATGGCGCCTTCGACCGCGCGGTCGATATCAGCGTCGTTGAAGACCAGGAACGGAGCGTTGCCGCCCAGCTCCATCGAGACCTTCTTGACGGTCGAAGCCGACTTGGCGATCAGCATCTTGCCGACCTCGGTCGAGCCGGTGAAGGTGATCTTCTTGACCAGCGGGTTGGTGCAGAGCTCGTCGCCGATCTGGGCGGCCGAACCGGTGACGACGTTGACGACGCCCTTCGGAATGCCGACTTCCTCGCACAGCGCGCCCCAGGCCAGGCCCGAATAAGGGGTCTGCGTGGCCGGCTTGACGACCGAGGTACAGCCGGCGGCGATTGCCGGGCCGATCTTGCGCGCCAGCATGGAGGACGGGAAGTTCCACGGCGTGATCGCCGCGATGACGCCGACCGGCTCCTTGGTCACGAGAACACGGCGGTCAGCCCACGGGGACGGAACGACGTCGCCATAGGTGCGGCGGGCTTCCTCGGCGAACCACAGCACATAGGCAGCCGACGAGCCGACCTCGCCCTTGGCTTCGGTCAGCGACTTGCCCTGCTCCATGGTGAGCAGCTCGGCCAGCGCGTCCTGGTTGTCCATGATGGCGTCGTGCAGCTTGCGCAGCAGCTTGGAGCGCTCGAGCGCCGACGTCTTGCGGAAGCTCTTGAAGGCCTCGTTGGCAGCCTCGATGGCGCGGCGCGTCTCGACGCCCGTCGCATAGGGCACGGTGCCGATCTTGAGGCCCGTCGCCGGGTTGATCACATCAACGGTCTTGCCGGAATCGGCCTGGACCCATTCGCCATTGATGAGATTTGCCTGGCGCATGAAATGGCTGGTTTTCTGGAGCATTCGTCTCGCCTCTCGTGCGGCGCGCCACGACGCGCCGGTCCTCTGGAAATTCGTCGCAGCGGCGGAACGCCCGCCGTCGGTGTTGCGCGATGTGCCACACATATATGACCCGCCCCGCAAGCGCGCCACCTCTTTAACTCACGTAAAGTAACTGGATCAATCTCCTTGTGCCATGACCTTATGGTCCAGAGCCGGAGAAAGTCTGTACCCCTACGGGGCTATCCGAAAACCATATGAGCGATCGTCAGCCAGAATGCGGTGGTGACGACCGCGCAGGCGGTGGCGATCGTCATCTGGTTGGACGCCAGCGCTTGGCCGGTGCCGAATTGCACCGCGATGAGATAGGAATTGACGCCCGAAGGCAGTGCCGCCGCCGCAATGGCCACCTTGGCCGGCAGAGGCGGCAGGCCGAGCAGCCATGCCATGGCAAGCGCCACAGCCGGCATCAGCATCAGCTTCAGGGCTGACAGCGCAATCGCCGGCTTGACGTTGCCCTGAATGCCGAACTTTCGCAGGCCGAGCCCCATGGCAAACAGCGCCAGCGGCCCCGCTATGCCGGCCAGGGCATCGACCAGCCGGCCGAGGAGACCCGGCACCGGCAGGCCGATGAAACGCCAGGCAAGCCCCGCAAGGATGCCGACGATCAATGAGTTGGTGTAGAGCCGGCGCAGAAAATCATGCGCGAGGCGCAGCGGATGAACGTGGCCGTTCTTCCGTCCGCCAAACACCTCGAACATGATGATCGACCCCGCCAGCATCGTCGGCAGATGCACCGAGATGATCAGCGACAATATGTCGACGCCCTCCTGGCCGAAGACGCCGAGCATGAAGGGTATGCCGAGCAGGAGCAGGTTCGAGAACGCCGTCGCCACTCCGCCGACGACGCCGGCCTGCGAATCCCGGCCGAAGATCCGGGTGGTGACGAGATGCCCCGCGGTCCAGGCGACGATCACCGCCACGAAATAGGTTGTCCACAGGGTCCATGGCGCCGCACCCTTGAAGTCCGCGGTGACCATGGTGCGGAACAGCAGCACGGGAAGCGCCACGCCGACGGTGAAGCGGGACAGCGCATCGCCGACATCCGCCTTCAGATAGCCGGAAAGCCCGGAAAAATAGCCGAGCGCGACAAGGCTGAAGACGAACAGAACGGTTTCGACCATCGGTGACATGCGCGCGGTGATAAGTGAGCCTCCATGGCCGCGCAATCGTCCAGCAACCCCTATGCATATGAGCCCACAGGCGAAGTGGATCGTGCTCGCGCTTGCCTTTCGTCCGGCTTTCCCATCCCTATATGCGCCGAACTGTCCGGAAAGATTGCATGCGCATAGTGATGTCCTTGTTGTTTCTGCTTGCGGCAATGGTGCCGGCCGCGGCCACGGAAGCCGGCTGGGCGCTGCTGCGCAATGGCGGCCATGTCGTGCTGCTGCGGCATGCGATCACGCCCGGAGGTGGCGGCGAGCCAGCCAATTTCGACATCGAGAACTGCGCCACCCAGCGCAACCTCTCCGACCGCGGCAAGCAGCAGGCGCGCAAGATGGGCGCCCTCTTTGCCGCGCGCGCCGAGACCACGGAACGCGTGCTGTCGAGCCGTTACTGCAACGCGCTGGAAACCGCGCGCATCGCCTTCGGCGACAAGATCGTCGAGCCCCTCGCCGCGCTCGACCAGCCGGCGCCCGGCGCGGAGGTGAGTGCGGAGCAGAAGGAGGCGATCCTGAAGGAGATCCGCGCCTTCACCGGGTCGGGCAATCTGGTGCTGGTGACCCACCAGGAAATCATTGCCGCGCTGACCGGCCAGACGGCCCGCGAAGGCGAAGCCGTGATCGTCAAACCTGACGGCCAGGGGCTCCATATTCTTGGCCGAATCGTGTTCAATTGACGGGCATTGTACGCCGCATGACGTGACCAGACGGAAAGACCGCTTGCGCCGGCCACCGGCCGCGAAAGGGCGATTGGGTCTTTTCCTGCCTAAAAAAACGGATTAGAGAGCCGAACAAACCTGCGCGGAAAGGAATCCGCCCGCACATCATAAGGATAAGCCGTGTCCACGACATTCGAGAAAGTTGCCAAGATCATCGCCGACACGAGCGAGATCGACCTCGACACCATCACGCCCGAGAGCCACACCATCGATGACCTCGGGATCGACAGCCTCGATTTCCTCGACATCGTCTTTGCGATCGACAAGGAATTCGGCATCAAGGTGCCGCTCGAGAAGTGGACGCAGGACGTCAACGACGGCAAGGCCTCTACCGACGACTACTTCCTGATGAAGAACCTCTGCGCCAAGATCGACGGTCTGGTCGCAGCAAAGGCTGCCGCCTGACCCTTGACGGGACAAGCGGCCTGACCCACAAAAGTTGCCCATGAGCGCCCACGACGTCGTCATCACCGGCATCGGCCTTGTCTCGTCGCTGGGCGAAGGCACCGATGCGCATTGGCAGAAGCTGACCGCCACTGACGCGGCGCCGACAGTGGATGCCGAACGCTATTCCCCCTACTCCGTCCACCCCCTGCCGGAAATCGACTGGGGCCTGCAGATCGCCAAGCGCGGCGACCAGCGGCAGATGGAGACCTGGCAGCGGCTCGGCACCTACACGGCAGGCCTTGCACTGGACGATGCCGGCATCAAGACCGACGAAGCGCTGTGCGCCACCATGGACATGGTGGTGGCGGCCGGCGGCGGCGAGCGCGACGGAACGGTGGACAACGCGATCCTCGAAGCTTCCGAGACGCGCAACGACCGCGACGTACTGCTGAACGAGAAGCTGACCACCGAGCTTCGGCCGACGCTTTTCCTGGCGCAGCTTTCCAACCTGCTCGCCGGCAACATCTCCATCGTCCACAAGGTCACCGGATCTTCGCGCACCTTCATGGGCGAGGAAGGCGCCGGCGTTTCGGCGGTCGACACGGCGGCGGCACGCATCCGCTCGGGCCAGTCGACGCATGTGCTGGTAGGCGGCGCGTTCCAGACCGAACATCCCGACATGCTGCTGGGCTACGAGCTCGGCGGCTACCTGCATCGCGGCCCCTGGAAGCCGGTGTGGCAGCGTGAAGGCGGCGAAGGCGGTGGTGTGGTCAGCGGCTCGGGCGCGGCCTTCCTGGTGCTGGAATCGCGCGAGCATGCCGAAGCACGCGGCGCGCGCATCTACGCGACGCTCGGCCCCGTGGTTTCCGATCTCACCCGCCGTCGCAAGCAGGATCTGGGCGAGGCCATTGCCGGCCTGCTCGACAAGACGAACCTGCCGGCGAACGGCCAACTGCTCGCAATGTCCGGTGCCTCCGGCGCGCACGCCGCGACAAAGGCCGAAAAGGCAGCGCTGGAGCGCAATCCGCAGCTCGTCGCGCGCGCATTCGGAACGCTCACCGGCCACATGAAAGAAGCGCAGTTCCCGTTCGCGGTGGCGCTTGCGGCACTGGCAGTCAACCGCAAGGCCGGCTACCCGGCCTTCGACGCGGCGAACGAGAAGGCTTATGAGGGTACGCCGCGCTCGGTGCTGGCGACCGCGATCGGCTATCACTATTTCGAGGGCTTGGCGCTGGTTGGCGCACCCGATTGAACCGGAACGCACATGGCTAAGTACAACGACCATCTCGGCAGGCCCATCGTCGCCGTCACCGGCATTGGCGTCGTCACTTCGCTCGGCGTCGGCAAGGCCGACAACTGGGCGGCCCTCACCTCGGGGCGCTCGGGCATCCACAAGATCACGCGCTTTCCGGTCGAGCACCTCAACACGACGATTGCCGGCACTGTCGATTTCCTGCCGTCGAGCAACAAGGGCGCCAGCGCGCTGACCTTCGAGCTTGCCGAGCGGTCCGGCCGCGAGGCGATCGCCGAAGCTGGTCTCGACACCGAGAATTTCGGTGGCCCGCTGTTCCTCGCCTCCCCGCCCGTCGAGCTCGACTGGCATGACCGCTTTGCCCTCTACCTCGACGGCAAGGAAGGCAGCGCCACCGACCGCCTGTTCACGGTTGCCCGCAACCTGCCGAGCCTCGACATTTTCGAGACCTCGCAGTTCGGCTCCATTGCCGCCCGTCTCGCCGACGAGTTCGGCACGCGCGGCCTGCCGATCACGCTTTCCACCGCCTGCGCTTCGGGCGCCACGGCCATCCAGCTCGGCGTCGAGGCGATCCGCCGCGGCGAATGCGAGCGCGCGCTGTCTATCGGCGCCGACGGCTCGGCGACCGCCGAGGCCCTGATTCGCTTCTCGCTGCTTTCGGCGCTCTCTACGCAGAACGACGTGCCCGAGAAGGCTTCGAAGCCATTCTCGAAGGACCGCGACGGCTTTGTCCTCGCCGAAGGCTCGGCGGCGCTGGTGCTGGAATCGCTCGAAAGTGCGGTGGCGCGCGGCGCGACCGTGCTCGGCATTCTGCAGGGCTGCGGCGAAAAATCCGACGATTTCCACCGCACCCGCTCCAAGCCGGACGGCTCGCCGGCCATAGGTGCGGTGCGGGCAGCGCTTGCCGATGCAGGCCTCGGCGAAGACGGCATCGACTACGTCAATGCCCACGGCACCTCGACGCCCGAAAACGACAAGATGGAGCACCTGTCGCTCTCGACCGTGTTCGGCGAGCGCATGCGCGCCACGCCGATCTCTTCCAACAAGTCGATGATCGGCCACACGCTGTCGGCCGCGGGCGCCATCGAGGCCGCCTTCTCGCTTCTGACCATGCGCGAAGGCGTAATCCCGCCGACGATCAACTATGACAATGCCGACCCGGCCATCGAGCTGGATGTGGTGCCGAACAAGAAGCGCGAGGCGCAGGTTTCTACCGTGCTTTCCAATTCCTTCGGCTTCGGCGGGCAGAACACCTGCCTTGTCATGGCGCGGGAACCGGTCTAATCGACCCTTCCAATGGTTCCGGAGTGCGATGAAGCGACCCGACCGGCCGCCGCGCGCTCCGTTTTGTTATGTCGCGTGACTTTGCCCGAAACGCCGCGGGCGTTCCGCACTGATGTTTGACGAAGGAAGAGGCCCGATGCGCGCACTGCAACTCATCGAGGATCGCAAGCTCGAGACGGTGGAGATCCCCGAGCCGCCCGCACCGGCGCTCGGTGAGGTAACTCTGCGCATCAAGGCCGTGGCGCTCAACCACATCGACGTCTGGGGCTGGCGCGGCATGGCGTTTGCCAAGCGCAAGCTGCCGCTCACCGTGGGCGCCGAAGCCTCGGGCGTGGTCGAGACGGTCGGCCCCGGCGTTTCCAACCTGGTTCCGGGCCAGATCGTGTCGATCTACGGCGCGCGCACCTGCGGTCTCTGCCGCCCCTGCCGCGAAGGCCGCGACAATCTCTGCGAACACGTCTCGGGCGTGCACGGCTTCCACCTCGACGGCTTTGCGCAGGAGAAGATGAACCTTCCGGCGCGCCTGCTGGTGCCGGCCCCTCCCGGCGTGGATGCCGTGGGCGCTGCACTTGCACCCGTCACCTTCGGCACGGTCGAACACATGCTGTTCGACAACGCCAAGCTCGAGCCCGGCGAGACGATCCTGGTCCATGCCGGCGGCTCGGGCATCGGTTCGGCGGCCATCCAGCTTGCCAAGAAGATCGGCTGCACGGTCATCACCACCGTGGGCTCCGACGAGAAGATCGAGAAGGCCAAGGCGCTCGGCGCCGACCACGTGATCAATTATCGCCAGGACCGCTTCGAAGGCGTCGTGCGCAAGCTGACCAAGAAGAAGGGCGTGGACGTTGTGTTCGAGCATGTCGGCAAGGACACCTGGGCAGGCTCCATGTTCAGCCTCAAGCGCGGCGGGCGGCTTGTCACCTGCGGCTCGACCTCCGGCGTTTCGACCGAAGTCAACCTGATGATGCTGTTCCAGCAGCAGCTCAAGCTGCTCGGCTCCTTCGGCTGCCGCATGGAAAACATGGCCAACGCCATGCAGAAGATGGCCGCCGGGCTCGTTCACCCGGTGATCGATACCGAGGTCGATTTCGGCTCCATCGACGCGGCGCTGAAGCGCATGGAAGGCCGCGACGTGTTCGGCAAGATCATCCTTCACGTCGGGTGACGGCAAAAAGATGCAGCGCAAGATCAAGGTAGCGGCAAAGGATTTTCTTTACCGCCTCTCGGTGCGGACCACGCAGGCACGCTACTGGCTGACTGCCCAGGTCGCCCGGGCGCTTTTGTCGGCGCTGCGCCACCTGCCGAGCGACAAAGCGCTGAACTTCGCCGATCGCACGGCCCGCAGGCTCGGCCCCCTGGTGGGCCGCCACAAGGTCGCGCTCGAAAATCTGCGCCATGCCTACCCCGAAAAGAGCGAGGCCGAGATCGAGGCCATCGCGCTCGACATGTGGGGCAACATGGCCCGGCTGGCGGCCGAGTACATCTTCCTCGACCAGCTCTTCGACTACGATCCCGATGCGAAGGAGCCCGGCCGCGTGGAGGTCTCCGGCGTGCCCCTGTTCCAGCGCATAGCGGCGGAAGACAAGCCGCACATCATCTTCACCGGCCATCTCGGCAATTTCGAGCTGCTGCCGATTGCTGGCGCGACTTACGGCCTGAAGGTGACGGCGCTGTTCAGGCCGCCCAACAACCCCTACATCGCCGACTACATCCTCTCGACGCGCCGCGCCAATATGGGCGACCTGCTGGCTTCGCAGGCCGGCGCCTCGTTTACGCTTGCCCGCCTGCTCGAGAAGAGGGGCACGATCGGCATGCTGGTGGACCAAAAGTTCACGCGCGGCATTCGCAGCACGTTCTTCGGGCGCCCTTGCGAGACCAGCCCGCTGTTGCCCAAGCTGGTGCGCCAGTTCGATTGCGACGTCTACCCGGCCCGCTGCATCCGCCTGCCGAACAACCGCTTCCGCCTGGAGATCGAGGACAAGCTCGAACTGCCTCGCTCGGCCAGTGGCACGATCGATCTTGCAGGGACGGCCCAGATCCTCAACGACGTGGTCGAGCGCTGGGTGCGCGAAGATCCCGGCCAGTGGATGTGGTTCCACAAGCGCTGGCAGTTGAGCAAAGGCAAGCGCAAGCCGCGCTTCAAGATCATCGAGAAGGCTTAGGCCGAACCTTACCGCGATTTAATAGGGTCCCTACGCAACAAAGCGGAATGCTGCCCGTTCTCCGTCCATTGCAGGAGGGAGCACCATGGGCAAGCGGACGAAATCGCCGGGGAAGACCGGCGCTGCGCTTTGGACGCCCTGGGGCCCGCAGGGGCACAACGAACGCGCCGCCCAGAAGATTGCGATCCGGAAGCTGCTCAAACGTCTCGCCGCGCTCGACAAGCGCAAGCCCGTTCGGCTGGCGAAGGATTGAAGCTACCCGCCATAGTAATTCATCACCGAATGGCGCGCCTCGGCGAAGAACAGCCAGCGCTCGACAAAGACACCAGCCCAATGCGCCAGCGCCGCAAGCGAAGCAATCGTCACCGGCAAGGTTCCCTGGCCGCCCAGCGCCGCAAGAGCGAGCAGCAGTACCGCCGGAACGACGCCTCCCGCAACGAGGGCTATGCGCCAGAGTTTTTCGGCATGCTTGCGGGCGACCTTAAAACCCATTTCGCGCGTCAGATAATTTTCCGTCACGTGCGGCCGCTCGAACAGCCGCACGCGCCCGATATTGCCAAGGCCAGTTGCGCTCTCGGGCGTCGATAGCGGCACAAGGTCTTTCATCCGCTTGCGCCAGCGCAGTTTCGTCGCCCAGGCGGCAACGAGGAACACAATAGCGAGAAGCGGCAGGACACGCGTGTTTCCACCGCCTGCGAAGGCGAAGACGCTGGCAAGCACAAATCCGCCAGCGGCGGCAAAAAGCAGGTAGCAGACTGGTGTCAGCGGCGTATGCCAAGCCTGCACGGACTTCAGAGAGGCGTAGATCATCGACGTGCAATAGACCGTGACGGCGCACAGCACGGCGCCCAGGAACCCCGGCAGCGCCAGATAACGCCCTTCAGCGATGCTCGCCCAAGCCGACACCAGCAGCGGCACGAAGGTGATGATGGACATCACGCCTTCGCGCGACAGCCAGCTTGAGCGCCACTGCGAAAACGCCCGCCAGGCGCGCTGCGGATTTCCTAGGTGCCCGGCCGAGGACAAAAGCCCGACTGAGATCAGGGCCAGCGCCAGCGCATGCGCGCATTTGGTCGCCGTAGCGGCCGGATCGAGCAGATCAAGCCCGAGCACGCCCGCAAGCCCGTAGCCGAGGCCGGAAAGGGTTGTGAAAATGATGATCGAAAAGGCGGGATGCATGAGGTCAGATTCTGTCCAGCATTCCGTCGAGCCAGGCAAAGAAGCCTTTGGCGCCTTCGGTGTTTTCAGCCAGCGGCAGCGTGTGCGCACTTTCGGCCAGGGATTTTCGCGGACGCGGCGGCAGGTACTTGTTGACCGGTTTCGTGCCCTGCTCCGGCATCAGGTCCATGCCGCCGCGCTCGGCGACTAGGATGGAAACGGCCGAGTTCGGATCGCCGAGATCGCCGAAATGGCGGGCATTGGCCGGGCATGTGCGCACGCAGGACGGAACGCGGTCTACCTCTTCCAGTGTCTCGTTGTAGATGCGGTCGATGCAGAGCGTGCATTTCTTCATGACGCCGGCGGCAAGATCCATCTCACGCGCGCCATAGGGGCAGGCCCAGGCACAGAGGCCGCAGCCGATGCACTTGTCCTCATCGACCAGCACGATGCCGTCAGCGGAGCGCTTGTAGGACGCGCCGGTAGGGCAAACGGTGACGCAGGGCGCATCCTCGCAGTGCAGGCACGATTTCGGGAAATGCACGATGCGCGCCTGCCCCGCCTCGCCCACGACTTCGCCGCCTTCCGGCACCACTTCGAAGCTGTGCACGCGGTTCAGCCAAGCGCCCGAGACATCGGCGCCGTAGGGATCCTGGTCCGACAGGGCGGAGCCATAGCCGCCGGTGTTCCATTCCTTGCAGCTTACCACGCAGGCGTGGCAGCCGACGCAGGTGTCGAGGTCGATGACGAGGCCAAGCTTTTTGGGTGTTGGCAACGAAGGCAGTGAGGTCATGTCGCCCACTCCTGTCCGTAGCGCTGAACTGCAGGATGCGGCTCGGTTTGTGGCTGCGCGATCGTCGGGAAATGCGGCTCGCTGACCGCGCCGGCCTCAGCCTTTTCGATGTGGACACGCAGGTCGTACCATGCCGCCTGCCCGGTTATCGGATCGGAATTCGACCAGCGCATGCCGTCCGCGCGTGGCGGCAACAACTCGTTGATCAGGTGGTTCATAAGGAAGCCCTTGGTGGCTTCGGGCGCCTTGGCATCCAGCGCCCAGGTGCCGGCGCGCTTGCCGATGGCGTTCCAGGTCCAGATGGTGCGCGAGTTGACCGCCTCCATGCGCGCGATCTCGACCTTGATGCGGCCATGGCTCGACGTAACCCAGACCCAGTCGCCGTCGACGAGGCCAAGCTCGTCGCAGATCGGCCCCGGCACGTAGAGCGGGTTCTTCGTATGGATCTGGCGTAGCCAGGCGTTCATCGATCCCCAGGAATGGTACATCGCCGCCGGCCGCTGGGTGATCGCGTGATAGGGATAGGTCTCGCAATCGACCATCGCCTCGCCGAACGGCCGATACCAGTTTGGCAGCGGATCGAAGGCCTGCAGGATGCGTTCACGATGCGTCTCTGGTGCGACCGGCTCGCGCAGGCCTTCCGCAGACAGGCGGAACTTCTGCAGCGGCTCCAGATAGAGCTGGAAGGTCACCGGCTGCGGCGTGTCGAAGAAGCCCATGCGCACCGCAAAGTCCTGATAGGCCTGGTTGGCGTGCTTCATGAACTGCGCTTCGAGCGGAATATGCGCCGAGAAGAACGAGCCGTTCTCGATGTAGCGCTCCAGCTGGTCGGGATTGGCCGCACCGCGCCCTGCCCGGTCGCCATTGGTGCCGCGGAAGCCGGCGAGCGGGCCAATGCCCGGCCGGCGCTCATGGCGCACGATGTAGTCGGCATAGTCCTTGTAGAGCGGATGACCGTGATTGTCGGCAAAGCCGGGCAGCTTCAGCCGCGCACCGAGATCGAGCAGCACGGTCTGGAAGGCGCGCACGTCGCGATCGGGCTCCAGAACCGGCCAACGGATGGCGTCCTGCACCGCGTCGGGCTCAGAGATCGGGCGGTCGAGCAGCGAGATGCAGTCGTAGCGCTCCAGATAGGTCGTGTCCGGCAGCACGAGATCGGCATAGGCGACCATTTCCGACGAATAGGCGTCGGAATAGATGATCTTCGGGATGCGGTATTCGCCGGTCTCCGGGTCCTTGTCCGTCAGCATTTTCATGGTGCCGGCGGTGTTCATGGACGAGTTCCAGGCCATGTTGGCCATGTACATGAACAGCACGTCGATCGGGTACGGATCGCCGGCATGGGCGTTGGCGATGACCATATGCATCATGCCGTGCGCTGCAATCGGCGCGCCCCACGAAAATGCCTTGTCGATGCGCGTGGCCTTGCCTTGGGCGTCTACAAGCAGATCCTCCGGTCCGCGCGGAAAACCGAGATGCGGCCCTGAAAGCGGCTTGTCGGACCCGAAATGCTCGGCCTTGCCGTGCGGCGTCGGGTGCGCGGTCATCGGCTTGGGATAAGGCGGCTCGAAGCGGAAGGCGCCGGGGCAATCGACCGCGCCGATCAGCACCTGCAGCATGTGCAGCGCTCGCGCCGTCTGAAAACCGTTGGAATGGGCCGAAAGCCCGCGCATGGCGTGGAAGGCTACCGGCCGGCCGACAAAATAGGGATGACGCTCGCCATGCACGTCGGTCCAGGGCTGTTCGACGATGATGGCCTCGTCGAAGGCGACGCGCGCGATCTCGGCGGCCAGGCCGCGGATCACATCGGCGGCAACGCCCGTCTCTTCCGCCACCACTTCGGGCGCATATTTCGGGTCGAGGTATTTTTCGGCGAGAAGCTGGAAGGAGGGCACGGCAAACCGCCCGTCGGCCAGTTCGAAGCGGCCCGAAAGAGCAGCCCTAGCCCCCGGCGTACCCAGGGGCACCGGCCGCTCGGTAACGGTCTCGTAGACCAGTACCTTGCCCTCGGCGTCGCGCGCGAACAGGCCATGCTCGCCCGTACCCGGCGCATCGATCACCAGCCAGGAGGCGTTGGAGTAGCGCACAAGATAGTCGACATCGATCTTGCGGGCTTTCAGGAACTCGTGGACGACGGACAGGATCAGCAACCCATCAGTGCCCGGCCTGATGCCTATCCAGCTGTCGGCCACGGCCGAATAGCCGGTGCGCACGGGATTGACCGACACGAAGCGCGCGCCGCGCTTCTTCAGCTTGCCGATGCCCATCTTGATCGGGTTGGAGTCATGGTCTTCCGCGACCCCGAACATGACAAACAGTTTTGTCCGCTCCCAGTCGGGCGCGCCGAATTCCCAGAAGGCGCCGCCCAGCGTCATGATGCCGGCGGCGGCCATGTTGACGGAGCAGAAGCCGCCGTGGGCGGCATAGTTCGGCGTGCCGAACTGCTGCGCCCAGAAGCCGGTAAGCGACTGCGACTGGTCGCGCCCGGTGAAGAAGGCGAGCTTCTTTGGGTCGGTGTGGCGCACATGGCCCAGCCATTCGGTTGCGGTGGACAGTGCCTCCTCCCAGGAAATCTCCTGGAACTGGCCGGAGCCGCGCGGGCCAACCCGCTTCAGCGGCGCGCGAAGCCTGGCCGGCGCATAATGCTGCATGATGCCGGCCGAGCCCTTGGCGCACAGCACGCCGCGATTGACCGGGTGGTCGCGGTTGCCCTCGATGTAACGGATCTTGCCGTCCTTGAGGTGCACGTTGATGCCGCAGCGGCAGGCGCACATATAGCAGGTCGTCTTGCGGACCTCGTCCGCAACAGGCCTGGACAACGCGACGCGCGGCTCGGAATTCATCGGTCTGCTCCTCCGATCAATTCCTAGCAGAGCGCGCCATCGAAATGAAATGCCAGAAAGAATCAGTTCACGGCAAAATTCCGCCCGCCGATTCGGCAAAGGCAGCAAAACTCTTCCAGCCTAGGGACGACGGCCGAAAGGCCGGCGCCTCAGTTGGTGACGATGATGCGCGTGTCGCCGGGCCCGTATTGCTGGACCAGCGAAAAGAACTGCGCAGCATTGCCGGTGGCGAGCCGCACGCAGCCATGCGACACCGGGCGCCCCAGATGGCGCACCGCATTCGTGCCGTGAATGGCATAGCCGCCGCGGAAGAACACTGCATATGGCATCGGCGTCATGTCGTATTTGCGCGAGTACCACATGCGGTTCATCCGCACCGGGCGCCATGTTCCGCGTGGCGTCACATAGCCCCTGCGCGCGGTGGAAACCCGCCATTTGTGGATGACTAGCCCATCGCGGCTAACCGTCATCGTCTGGGTTGAAATGTTTATCTTGGCGACAAGACTAGCCGCCAGGAGTTGTTGCGGCGCAACAGAAATCATCAGCGCCGCAGTCACGAAGAGAGCCTTGCGCATCGATCAAACCGTTTTCACTTCATTGTGATACCGGCAGTTCCCGGCAATAAAACTTCAAAATTCTCTATCGGTTTAAAACTAGGCGGAAAAATCGGCTGTCAATACGCAACTTCATTGAAAAACCGCAGGCGGCAGATGCCGTCGCGGCAATTGCGCCAGAACCGTGGACAGGTTGCTCCATCCGCCTGCGTCTGGTTGACACAGATTGCCATAGGCATAGGTTCGGCCCGCAGCTGGGCGCCTGTGAGCGCAGATTTCCAGTTTGATATGGCGCGGTCCCGTTATTGGGCCATGAGCCGGAAGGGTTAAAAGATGCAGCAATATAAATCACTTACCGGCATCAGCCGGCGAGATCTTTTGTCGTTGATCGGCGTGACTGCCGGCAGCGCAGTCATGTACCAGGCGATGACCAGCCTCGGCTTCGCGGCTGAGTCTGGCTACAAGGGGCGTATCAAGCTCGAAGGCGATCCCAAGGGCGCCTCGGTGCTTATCTTGGGTGCCGGCCTTGCCGGCATGACGGCCGCGCTCGAACTGCGCCAGGCCGGCTACAAGGTCCAGATCCTTGAATTCAACAAGCGTGCGGGAGGTCGCAATTGGACCATTCGTGGCGGCGACACCGTCACCGAACTCGGCGGCGCGACGCAGAAGTGCGAATTCGACGAGGGGATGTACATCAACCCAGGTCCGTGGCGCATTCCGTACCACCACAACGGCCTGCTCGACTACTGCAAGCGGCTGGGCGTGCAGCTGGAGCCGTTCCAGCAGATCAACCACAACGCCTTCCTCCACAACTCCAACGCCTTCGGCGGCAAGCCGCAGCGCATGCGTGACATCAAGACCGACTTCCAGGGCCATGTCGCCGAACTGCTCGGCAAGGTGACCCAGAAGGGCAAGCTCGAGGGCGACGTCAGCAAGGAAGACCAGGAGATCCTGCTGGAAGCGCTGAAGTCGTGGGGCGCGCTGGACAAGGACTATGCCTATGCCAAGGGCGCGGTCTCGGCCGAGTTCCGCGGCTACGAGAAGGATCCCGGCGGCGGCCTCGGCGCGGCTCCGATCCCCGGTGAGCCGATCGGCCTTTCCGACATCCTGAAGTCGGGCCTGTGGGGCAGCCTGGCCAATTTCGGCCTCTACGAGTTCCACACCACCATGTTCCAGCCGGTCGGCGGCATGGGCAAGATCGGCGAGGCCTTCGCCAAGCAGGTCGGCGACCTCATCACCTACAACGCCAAGATCACCAAGATCGAGCAGGGCGAGAAGGGCGTCACCGTCACCTATGAGGACACGTCCAACCCCGGCACCGTCCAGACGGCGAGCGCCGACTGGTGCGTCTGCACCATCCCGCTGACGATCCTGAGCCAGATCGACATTCAGGTCGGCGCGGCGATGAAGACGGCGATCAGCGCGGTGCCCTATGCGTCGTCGGTCAAGGTCGGCCTGCAGTTCAAGCGTCGCTTCTGGGAAGAGGACGACCTGATCTTCGGCGGCATCAGCTACACCAACCTGCCGATCACGCAGATCTCCTACCCGAGCACCAGCTTCAACACGACCGGCAAGGGCGTGCTGCTGGGCTGCTACACCTGGAATGGCCCGAACTCCTACGAGTTCACCGCCATGTCGCCGGAAGAGCGCGTCAAGCGCGCGGTGGAATACGGTTCGCAGATCCACCCGCAGTACAAGGACGAGTTCGAGACCGGCATATCCTGGGCGTGGCACCGCTCGCCGTTCACCCTCGGCTGCGCCGGTGACTGGACGGACGAGGCGCGCGAGCAGCACTACGACAATCTGTGCCAGATCGATGGCCGCATCGTGCTCGCCGGCGAACATGCATCGTACATCCCTGGCTGGCAGGAAGGTGCGATCCTGTCGTCGCTGAACGCGATCGAGCGCCTGCACAAGCGCGTGCTGCAGGCATGATGGCGATCCAACCTTCATCATCCATTTCGCAAGGAAAGTCGTCATGACCATCCAGACAAAACGGCCGCTCGGCCTCATCGCCGCCACGGCGCTCTTCACCGCCTTCACAGCAGCAGGCGCTCTTGCCGACTCGGCCGGAGCGACCTTCAGCGACGGAGAGAAGTTCTCCCAGAAGACCGGCGAGGCGCTCTATTCCAACCTCTGCCAGGCCTGCCATATGAACGAGGGCCAGGGCGCGGTTGGTGCAGGACACTATCCGGCGCTCGCCAAGAACGAGAACCTCGAGTCCTCCGGCTATCCCGTCTACATCGTGCTGCATGGCCAGAAGGGCATGCCGCCGGTGGGCGAGATGATGAGTGACGAGCAGGTGGCCGCCGTGGTCAACTATGTGCGCACCCACTTCGGCAACGACTACAAGGACGAGGTGACGGTCGAGGACGTCGCCGGCGCCCGCTGATAAGACAGAGCGGCCGGTTCAGCCGGCCGCTCTCCCCCCTTTGCATACAAGGAGATAAGCGATGAAGAAGATGCGGATCGGAACGGCCACCCTTGCGGCGACCCTCTTGATGGCCGGAAGCGCGATGGCCGAGGACATCGTGCGCCACAAGATCCCGAATTCGGATTTCCCGATCGCCCAGGCCGTCGAGATTCCCGCCGACAAGACCACGGTCTATGTCAGCGGCGCGGTGCCGAGCGTTGTCGACGAGAAGGCCGACAAGTCCACTGTGGCCGCCTATGGCGACACCAAGGCCCAGACCGAGTCTGTTCTCAAGTCCATCGAAAAGACGCTCGACAGCCTCGACCTGAAGATGGGCGACGTGGTCAAGATGCAGGTATTCCTGGTCGGCGACCCGGAAAAGGGCGGCAAGATGGATTTCGGCGGCTTCATGGAAGGCTACAAGCAGTTCTTCGGCACCGAAGCTCAGCCCAACCTGCCGACCCGCTCGGTGTTCCAGGTGGCAGGCCTCGCCAACCCCGGCTTCCTGGTGGAAATCGAAGTGACAGCCGTCCGTCCCTGATTCTATTTCCGGCTTTCGCCGCCCCCTCCTCCCGGGGCGGCGATTTTCCGATATCCTGGCCCAAAGCGCTTCGCTCGACTTCGGCCAGACGACGTGTAGATTGATCCGGTTGTTACAGATCAAGGCAGCACGTCGCTCGCATGAACGAAAAGCTCCTCAAGACAATCGAAGACCGGGTCGATGACCTTGTCGAACTCACTTCCGAGCTGATCCGTTTCCCGACCGTCAACCCGCCTGGCGAGGCCTATCGCCCCTGCGCGGAATATATCGGCGAGCGCCTGAGGAAACGCGGATTCGGCGTCGAATACATCCGCGGTGAAGGCACGCCCGGCGACAGCGACCGCTATCCGCGCACCAATGTGGTGGCCCGCTTCGACGGCCGAAGCCCCGGCCCGACGGTGCATTTCAACTCGCATATCGACGTGGTCGAGGCCGGCGACGGCTGGACCGTCGATCCCTTCGGCGGCGTGGTGAAGGACGGCCGCGTCTATGGCCGCGGCGCCTGCGACATGAAGGGCGGGCTTGCCGCCTCCATCATCGCGGTCGAAGCCTTCATGGACGTCTATCCGGATTTTCCGGGCGCAATCGAGATATCGGGCACGGTGGACGAGGAGTCCGGAGGCTTCGGTGGCGTCGCCTATCTGGCCGGCAAGGGCTACTTTTCCAAGCCGCGCGTCGATCACGTCATTATTCCCGAGCCGCTCAACAAGGACCGCATCTGCCTGGGGCATCGCGGCGTGTGGTGGGCCGAGATCGAGACCAAGGGCGAGATCGCGCACGGCTCCATGCCGTTCCTCGGCGATTGCGCGGTGCGCCACATGGGCGCCGTGCTGGCCGCCTTCGAGGAAGAGCTGTTCCCGGCCCTCGACAAGAAGCGGACGAGCATGCCCGTGGTGCCGGAAGGCGCGCGGCGCTCGACCCTGAACATCAACTCCATCCATGGCGGGCAGACCGAGGATTTTCGGCCCGGCCTGCCCTCGCCCAACGTGCCGGACTGGTGCCGCGTGACCATCGACCGGCGCTTCCTGCTGGAAGAAAAGCTGCAGGACGTGAAGGGCGAGGTCACCTCTATCCTAGACCGGCTGAAGCGCGAGCGGCCGAAATTCGACTATGAAATCCGCGACATCATGGAAGTTCAGCCGACCATGACCGAGCGCGACGCACCGGTGGTGAAGGCGGTGGCCCGCGGCATTCAAGAGATATTCGACCGCGAGCCGGAATATGTCATCTCGCCGGGCACCTACGACCAGAAGCACGTCGCCCGCATCGGCCACATCTACGACTGCATCGCCTACGGCCCCGGCATTCTCGATCTCGCCCACCGGCCGGACGAATGGGTGGGCATCGAGGACATGGTGCAATCGGCCAAGGTAATGGCCATTGGGCTCGGCCTTTTGCTGCGCGGAAAGGTGACAGGTTAAGCCGGCAATGGGTTTCCCCGCTGGCACAATTTTGCCGGGAAAGAGTCCGTTTTGCGGAGTTGCATTGATACAAACGTGATTTACTCAGGGGAAGATTCACGTTTCTATCCAAGCTCGTTGAAGGCAATGGGAGAAGGGCAACGATGAAATCCTGGAAGACGATCCTTGCGGCAGCGGCGATCGCGCTGGCGACAAGCACAGCGGCCATGGCCGCCAGAACCGACCTCGTGCTCGGCGTGGTGCTGGAGCCGCCGCATCTCGACCCGACGGCGGGTGCCGCCGCGGCCATCCGCGAAGTGGTCTATGCCAATGTTTTCGAGGGTCTGACCCGTATCGGCCCCAAGGGCGAGGTGCTGCCTGACCTGGCCGAAAGCTGGACCGTTTCCGATGACGGCAAGGTCTACACCTTCAAGCTGCACAGCGGCGTCAAATTCCACGACGGCTCCGACTTCAGCGCCGAGGACGTGAAATTCTCGCTCGACCGCGCCCGTGCGCCGGATTCCACCAACGCCCAGAAGGGCCTGTTCGAGGCGATCGACACCGTCGAGGTCATCGATCCCACCACCGTCAAGGTGACGCTGAAGAATCCGCAGGGCGCGTTCCTCTACAATATGGGCTGGGGCGATGCGGTGATCGTGTCGCCCAAGTCGGCCGACACCAACAAGGAAAAGCCGATCGGCACCGGGCCGTTCAAATTCGACAGCTGGGCGCGCGGCTCCTCGATCAAGCTGGTCAAGGCCGACAACTATTGGGGCGAGCCGGTCTATCTCGACAAGGTCGAGTTCCGCATCATCCCCGACGCTTCGGCTGCCGTGCCGGCGATCCTCTCCGGCGACGTGCAGGCCTTCCCGAACATGCCGGTGGGCGACAGCCTGTCCCAGCTCCAGTCGGACCCGCGCCTCAAGGTGGTGATCGGCTCGACCGAGGGCGAGACCATCCTTGCCATGAACAACAAGAAGCCGCCCTTCGACAATCTCAAGGTGCGGCAGGCGATTTCGCACGCGCTCGACCGCCAGGCGATCATCGACGGCGCATCCAACGGCCTCGGCACGCCGATCGGCTCGCATTTCGCGCCGCATAACCCGGCCTATATCGACCTGACCGGCACCTATCCGCATGACGTCGAAAAGGCCAAGGAGTTGCTGAAGGAGGCCGGCCTCGAAAACGGCTTCAAGACCACGCTGAAGCTGCCGCCCCCGCCCTATGCCCGCGACGGCGGCCAGATCATCGCCTCCGAGCTGCGCGAGATCGGCATCGACGCAGAGATCATCCCGCTCGAATGGGCCGATTGGCTGAAGCAGGTCTTCACCGACAAGGATTACGACATGACGATCGTCTCGCACACCGAGCCGAACGACATCGATATCTATTCGCGCAAGGACTACTACTTCAATTACCAGAACCCCGACTTCAACAAGGTGATCGACAAGCTGAACCTCACCTCCGATGAAGGCAAGCGCAAGGAGCTCTACGGCGAGGCGCAGAAGATCCTCGCCAAGGACGTTCCGGTGGGGTTCCTCTTTGAGCTGCCGAAGATCGGCGTGTGGGACGCCAAGCTCGAAGGCCTGTGGGACAACGCACCGATCCTGGCTAACGACCTGACCAAGGTTAAGTGGGCCGATTGATCAAGCATCTGTTGAGAAACACTGCCCCGGAGCCGGAAACGACTTCCGGGGCAGTTTCTTTTTGGGCAGGCTGACACCATGACCGCCTACCTGACCAAACGGTTGCTGATAGCCCTTGTGACGCTTGCCGTCGCGTCGGTGGTGGTGTTCTCGATGATCGAGATCGTGCCGGGCGACCCCGCGCGGCTGATGCTGGGCATGAACGCCACGGCCGACGCGGTGCAGGCGCTGCGCGACCAGATGGGCCTCGATCAGCCGCTGCTCGTCCGCTATGTCGACTGGGTCAGCCGCCTGCTGACCTTCGATCTCGGCAAGTCCTACACCTACAATGTGCCGGTTCGCGACCTAGTCTTGGAGCGGTCGGTCGTCTCCCTGCCGCTTGCCATGATTGCGCTGGCGCTCTCGACGCTGATCGCCATTCCGGTCGGCATCTTTTCCGCCGAGCGGCGCGGGCGCTTGGCCGATACGATCTCCATGGGCGCCGCGCAGATCGGCGTTGCCGTGCCGAACTTCTGGTTCGCGCTGCTTCTCATCTACGTCTTCGCCGTGTGGCTGCACATGGTTCCGGCCGGCGGCTTTCCCGGCTGGAGCGCGGGCGTCTGGCCGGCGCTGAAATCGCTGATCCTGCCGGCCATCGCGCTCGCCCTGCCGCAAGCCGCGATCCTCTCGCGCGTCACGCGCTCAGCCATGCTGGAAGTGCTGGGCGAGGACTACATCCGCACTGCGCGCGCCAAGGGCATGCCCCGCAACGTCGTGCTGTGGCACCATGCGCTGCGCAACGCGCTGATCCCTGTCTTGACGATCCTGGGCCTGCAATTCGCTTTCCTTTTGGCCGGCGCCATCATCATCGAGAACGTCTTTTATCTTCCCGGCCTCGGCCGGCTGATTTTTCAGGCCATCACCCAGCGCGACTTGATCGTGGTGGAAAGCGTGGTGATGCTGCTGGTGGCGGTGGTGGTGCTCGTCAACCTGCTGGTCGACATCTCCTACGCGATCGTCGACCCGCGCCTAAGGACAAGACGATGACGATCATTGCCGACGAGCCCGTTCCCGAGCCGCAGCCCGGCTTCCTGGCGCTGGCTCTGCGCAACCGATCCTTCGTCGTCGGCGCGCTGCTCACGCTGTTCATTGCCGGCATGGCGCTGCTGTCTTTCTTCTGGACGCCTTACGATGTGACCAAGCTGGTGGTGGCCGACCGTATGCTGCCGCCCTCCTCCGCACACTGGTTCGGCACCGACCAGTTCGGTCGCGACGTGCTGTCGATGATCATGGTCGGCGCGCGCGCTTCCATCGCGGTCGCGCTGGTGGCCGTGGTGATCGGCATGGGCGTCGGCGTGCCGCTGGGCTGCTGGGCTGCCGCGCGCGGTGGCATCGTCGACGAGGTGCTGATGCGCTTCAACGACGTGGTGTTCGCCTTCCCTGCCCTGGTCATGGCGATCCTGATCACCGCCATCTTCGGACCGAGCGCGATCAACGCCATCATCGCCATCGGTATCTTCAACATCCCGGTCTTCGCGCGCGTGGCGCGCGCTGGCGCGCTTGCCATCTGGCCGCGCGAATTCATCCTCGCCGCCCGCGCCGCCGGCAAGGGCAAGGCGCGGATCACGGCCGAGCACATCCTGCCCAATATCGCCAACCTGCTTTTGGTGCAGGGCACGATCCAGTTCGCGCTCGGCGTGCTGGCGGAAGCCGGGCTCTCCTATGTCGGGCTCGGCGTGCAGCCGCCAATGCCAAGCTGGGGCCGCATGCTGTTCGACGCGCAGACGCGCATGATGGTAGCGCCCACCCTGGCGCTGTTCCCCGGCCTTGCCATCGTCATCACCGTGCTCGGCCTAAACCTGCTCGGCGATGGCATCAGCGACGTCATCGATCCCAAGCTGAGGCGGCAGCGATGAGCCTTCTGGAAATCGAAAAGCTGTCGCTGAACATCGGCCGCGTGCCGATTTTGAAGGACGTCGACCTGACGCTCGACGCCGGCGAGGTGATGGGGCTTGTGGGCGAATCCGGTTCGGGCAAGTCGATGACGGCGCTGACCGTCATGCAGCTTCTGCCGAGCGTGGCAAAGGCCAAGGGCCGCGTGCATTTCGACGGCATCGATATCCTCGCCGCGCCGGAACCGGCCATGTGCAAGCTGCGCGGCAATAAGATCGGCATGGTGTTCCAGGAGCCGATGACGGCGCTCAATCCGGTCAAGACCATCGGCGAACAGGTGGCCGAGGGCATTCGCTGGCACACGCGCGCCTCACGCGCCGAGGCCGAGGACCGCGCCCGAAAAATCCTCGATCGAGTCGGACTGCCGGCGAAGAAATTTCCGCTGTCGCGCTATCCGCACGAGCTGTCGGGCGGCCAGCGCCAGCGCGTCGTGATAGCCATTGCCTGCGCGCTGAAACCCAAGCTGCTGATAGCCGACGAGCCCACCACCGCGCTCGACGTGGTGCTGCAGGCGCAGATCCTCGACCTGCTGCGCGATCTGGTGGACGAGAACCGGATGGGGCTGCTTCTGATCTCGCACGACCTCGCCGTCGTCACCGAGATGTCCGACCGCATCACCGTCATGCGCCATGGCGAGGTGATGGAGACGGGCGAGACCGCGCCGACGCTTTCCGCGCAGGACCATCCCTATACCCGCCAGCTCGCGCAGGCCTCCATGCATGTGCCGGCGCGGGCAAAGATTCGTGGGACCGAACAGCCGACGCACGACCTTTTGCAGGTCGAGGCCGTGTCACGCGACTATCCCGGCCACCGCACCTCCCTGTTTCGCAAGCCCGAGCCGATGCGGGCGGTGGATGGCGTGTCCTTCTCGATGAAGGAAGGCCAGTCGACGGCGCTGGTCGGCCGCTCCGGCTGCGGAAAGTCGACGCTGGCGCGCATGATCCTGGCGCTCGACCAGCCAACCGGCGGTGCCATCCGCTTCATGGGCGAGCAGTTGACCGGGCGCGACGAGGCCGCGCTGAAGCCGGCGCGGCGCAACATGCAGGTGGTTTTCCAGGACCCCTACGGTTCGTTCAACCCGCGCCACAAGGTCGAGCGGCTGGTGGCCGAGCCGCTGCACACGCTGGAGAAGCAGCCGCAAGGCTCCGAGCGCCGCGACCTGGTTGCGCGCGCCCTGCACGAAGTCGGGCTGAAGCCGGCTGACATGGACAAATATCCGCACGAGTTTTCCGGCGGCCAGCGCCAGCGCCTTTCGATAGCCCGCGCCATCATCACCCGCCCAAAACTGGTGGTGGCCGACGAGCCGGTCTCGGCGCTGGACGTGTCGATCCGCGCGCAGATTCTTGACCTGTTCGCCGACCTCAACCAGCAACTGGGCGTGGCCTATCTGTTCATCACCCACGATTTGTCGGTGGCGCGCGCCATTACCGACGACGTGATGGTGATGCATGACGGCAAGATCGTCGAGCGCGGCAAGACTTCAGACGTTCTGGGCAACCCGCAATCGGAAGCGGCCAAGGCGCTCGTTTCCGCCTCGCCCGACTTGCGCCGGGCGATTGCAAAACGGCTGCAGGAACAAGGGTGAGCAGCCGGTTCAAGGAACGCGAAAGACCAGCGAACGCCGGGACGATGCGAAGCATCGGGGACCCGGCCGGGCAGCCGGTTCAAGGAACTTCAGCCGGCCGGTTTCACTACATCGGCCGGGCTGACGCCGAGCATGTCGATGGTGCGGCGCAAGAGGCGCACTTCGTTCTCCGAAAGCTGTGCATCGGCCTTGGCAATTTCGGCCATGTGGCGGGCAAGCTCCTTGCGCCGCTCGATGTCGAGATCCTGGAACATGGCCACCGCCTGGGAGCCGGTGGTCTCGTAGCCATAGTCCTGGAGATATTCGACCACTGCGTCGAGGCTGTCGCCGGCAATGCCAAAAGACTCCTCGCAGATGCGGCGGAACACCGCCATTTCGCTCTCGCTCACCGTGCCGTCGGCGAGGATCATGCGGAAGAGCAGCAACAGTTCGGCCGTCAGCACCGGGTCGTCCGCGACCTTGCGGACACCGGGATCGCCTTCGAACAGAGTTCGTATCTGCGCCAACAAACCGTGTGCCATCGAATCCTCGCTCCTGCCTTATAGGGATTGGTAGCGCGAAATGCGGCTTGCGCAAACCGGCCTGGTGTGGTCGAACCGGCGAACCTCCCCTGCCTTGCATGGCTCTCCGATGATCGACCTTGCCACCCAAACCATCGCTTTTCTTGCGATTGCCGCCTTCATAGCCGGCTTCGTTGACTCGATTGCGGGAGGCGGCGGGCTGATCACCGTGCCCGCGCTGCTCATCGCGGGTTTCTCACCGGTCGAGGCGCTGGGCACCAACAAGCTGCAGGGCCTGTTCGGCTCCGGCTCGGCCACCATCACCTATGCCGCCAAGGGCCATGTCGACCTGCGCCGGCAGCTGCCTTCCGCGTTCATGTCATGCCTGGGCAGCATCGCGGGCGCGCTGCTGGCCACGGTTCTGCCGGGTAAGCTGCTCAGCCTGGTTCTGCCCTTTATTCTGGTCGCCATCGCGCTCTATTTCGCGCTGAAGCCGAACATGAACGATGTCGACCGTCACGAACGCATGTCGCCGTTTCTCTTTGGCCTCGTCATCGTGCCGGCCATCGGCTTCTATGACGGCGTTTTCGGTCCGGGGGCCGGGTCCTTCTTCATGCTCGCTTTCGTCACCCTGCTCGGCTACGGCGTGCTGAAGGCGACCGCGCATACCAAGCTGCTCAATTTCGCCTCCAATATCGGCGCCTTCATCGCCTTCGCCTTTGTCGGCGTGATTTCGTGGAAGGTCGGCATCGTCATGGGCGTGGCGCAGTTTCTGGGCGCGCGCCTGGGCGCGCATATGGCAATCCGCAATGGCGCAAAGCTGATCAAGCCGCTGCTGGTCGTCACCTGCATTGCGCTGGCGGTGAAGCTGTTGATGGACCCTACCCATCCGCTGCGGGTGATGATCGGCGCCTGAAAGGCGCGCGCAAGCTGGCCTGAAAATTTCGGATGACCGGGGAACAAGCTTCCGGCACCATGACTTATCCGTGGGCATACGACCGGAGAGAGCCATGACCGCCATCAGCCCCATCGAGCCGCCGCGCATCTTTCCCACCTTCCGCTATCGTGACGCCGCCGCCATGATCGACTGGCTGGTGGACGCTTTCGGGTTCATCGTCCGCGCCCGCTACCACGACGACAAGGGCGTGGTGCAGCATGCCGAGCTGGCACTTGGCTCCTCCATGATCATGATCGGTACGGCCCGCGACGACGGCTTTGGCAATCTCGTCGGCGCGCCGGGACCGAACGGCGGCAAGGCGATCTATGTCGCCGTGGACGATGTCGAGGCGATGCATGCTCGCGCCGAGGCCGCGCAGGCAAAGATCCTCGAGGGCGTGGTCGAGCGCACCTATGGCAGCAAGGAATTCATCTGCGCCGACCCGGAAGGCAATATCTGGTCGTTCGGCACCTATTGGCCGAAAGCGAACGAGCCGGCAGACTAGTCAGCGGGCGGCGGCAAGGATCGCGTCGACGTCGAGATGTGCCTCCAAATGCGCTGCGATCTCGTCCAGCGCGCGTTCGACCTCGCCCCGATAGTCTATCCCCGCGCCCTTGATGCCGAGGCTTTCAAGAAACTTGGCGCGGAAAGCATCGGCACCGAACAGCCCGTGCATATAGGTGCCGAACACTTTTCCGTCGGCCGAGGTGGCACCGTCGTCGGTATTGTTGATGACGGCGGCGGGGCGCAGGCAGTCCGGCCCGGCGGTCGCGCCGAGATGGATCTCGTAGCCCTCGAGCGGCGTGTCGAAATGAACCGAGCGCGCGGTCACATTGCGCACCGTCTTTTCCGGCTCCATCACCGTTTCGATGTCGAGCAGGCCGAGCCCTTCGGCCTCCTTTACCGAGCCTTCAATGCCGTGCGGGTCGCGCACCACGCGGCCGAGCATCTGGTAGCCGCCGCAGATGCCGACGACATTGCCGCCCCGGCGGCGATGCGCCTCCAGATCGCGGTCCCAGCCGTTTTCGCGGAAGGCCAGCAGGTCGGCGATGGTCGACTTGGAACCGGGAATGACTACGAGGCCCGCATCGGCCGGGAGCCTTTGACCTGGCGGGACAAAAACTACTTCCACCTGCGGCTCGGCGCGCAGCGGATCGAGATCGTCGAAATTGGCGATGCGGCCGAGCATCGGCACGGCGACCTTCAGCGCCCTCTCCTCGCCGGCCGTCAGCCGTTCGAGAACGACCGAATCTTCCGAGGGCAACAGCGCCGCCGCCTTCAGCCATGGCACCACGCCGAAGCAGGGCCAGCCGGTGAAGCGGTTGATCGCGGCGATGCCGTCGTCGAACAGGGTCACGTCGCCTCGGAACTTGTTGATGAGGTAGCCGACGATCATGCGCCGGTCTGCGTCTGGCAGGATCAGATGCGTGCCGGCGACCGAGGCGATGACGCCGCCGCGGTCGATGTCGCCCACGAGGATGACCGGCACGTCGGCGCGCGTGGCAAAGCCCATATTGGCGATGTCGCGTGGGCGCAGGTTGATCTCGGCGGGCGAGCCGGCGCCTTCGACGATGATAAGGTCGGCATCCTCACCCAGCTTTTGCCAGGAATCGAGCACCGCGCCCATCAGCTGCGCCTTCATGGCCTGATAGTCGCGCGCCTTGGCCTGGCCGAACACCTTGCCCTGCACGACGACCTGCGAGCCGACATCGCTCTGTGGCTTGAGCAGCACCGGGTTCATGTGGATGGAGGGCGCGACACCGCAGGCGATGGCCTGCAGCCACTGCGCGCGGCCGATCTCACCGCCACCTATCTCGCCGGGAATGTCGGCCACGGCTGCGTTGTTGGACATGTTCTGCGGCTTGAACGGCCGCACTTTTAGGCCGCGCTTCTTCGCCGCCCGGCAAAGGCCGGCGACCAGCACCGTCTTGCCGACATCGGAGCCCGTGCCCTGGAGCATAATCGCCTTGGCCATGCCGTCTACTCCGTCTTGCCGGTGATGGTGGAGCGCGCGGCCAGCGGCCCGCCGCGCCACAGATAGAGCGCAAGTAGCGGCTCGCCCCCGGTCTTCATGGCATGATTGACGTTGGAAGGATGGTGGATGAGCTCGCCCGCCGCGCGCGGCACAAAACCGCCCTCACCCTTGCGCCACTCCGTGCCGCCGGTGAGCGGGATGTAGATTTCCTCGGCCAGATGATGGTGGTCGGGATAGACGATGTCGGGCCCGAGCACCAGAAGCCCGCCCGCCATATGATCGTTGGCGAAATGGCCGCGCGTACCGAACACTTCCAGCCAGCCGTAATTGTCGATGAAGTTCTGGCCGAAATCGGCCGGCGTGTAGGTCTGGCCCCAGCGTAGTTCGTGGCGATGCTTTGCGACAAAGGTCGCGAGCGGACGGAATGATTCGGGCGCCAAACTGGTGGTGCGGTCGAGAAGACGCGTGCAGGCAAGCTCGTTCGGCTCCAGCGGGCGCCGCGGCATCGACCAGTCGAGCGTCGCGGCGAAGTCGTGCAGGCGCTCGTCCTCGACCGTCGCCAGGGCATCGCGGAACCTGCCCAGCAGCTCGTCAAAAATTGTCGTCACCTGCACACCTCGACTTCCACAAATGCACAGCCGCTTCGCACAAGGTCGGGTTGCGCGGGGGCATCATTGGTCTAGATTGATCAGCATGCCTAGACCCGAGCCGCGAAAGTCGCAGACTTTTAGGTGCGGGTCCTGCGGCAAAGCGAACATTTTCGACGCCTACAGGCCAGCCGGCGTTCCGGCGTCGGAGGAATACCAGGGAGCAGACATATGGACGCCTCCACCGATCCGTCAGCCGGCCAGTTCGAACTCAATGAGGAGCAGCGCGCCATCCAGGAAATGGCCGACGCTTTCGCGCAGGACCGCGTGGCGCCGCATGCGCTGGAATGGGACCGCGACCACCATTTCCCCGCCGACGTGATCCGCGAGACGGGCCAGCTCGGCTTCGGCGGCATCTATGTGCGCGACGATGTCGGCGGCTCGGCGCTGAAGCGGTTGGATGCCGTGCTGGTATTCGAGGCGCTGTCGAAAGCTTGCCCGGCATTTTCGTCCTTCATCTCCATCCACAATATGGGCGCGTGGATGATCGACACTTTCGGCAATGAGGAGCAGCGCCAGCGCTTCCTGCCCAAGCTCACCTCCATGGAATGGCTGGCAAGCTACTGCCTGACCGAACCGGGCTCGGGGTCCGACGCGGCGGCGCTCAAGACGCGTGCGGTGAAAAGCGGCGGCGACTATGTGCTGAACGGCGCCAAGCAGTTCATTTCCGGCGCGGGCGACAGCGACATCTACGTCACCATGGTGCGCACCGGCCAGGAAGGCCCAAAAGGCATCTCGACGCTGATCGTACCCAAGGACGCGCCCGGCCTCTCCTTCGGCGCGCAGGAGCACAAGATGGGCTGGCACATGCAGTCCACAAGGCAGGTGATCTTCGAGGACTGCAAGGTGCCGACTGAGAACCTGCTCTCCGACGAAGGTGCCGGGTTCCGTATCGCCATGTCAGGGCTCGACGGCGGCCGACTCAACATCGCCGCCTGCTCGCTGGGCGGCGCGCAGTCGGCGCTTGAAAAGGCGCTTGCCTACACCGCCGACCGCAAGGCCTTCGGCCAGGCGATCAACCAATTCCAGGCGCTGCAATTCCGGCTCGCCGACATGGAGACGGAGCTGCAGGCGGCGCGTATCTTCCTCTACACCGCCGCTTCAAAACTCGACCGAAAGGCGCACGACGCCGGCAAATGGTCGGCCATGGCAAAACGCTTCGTCACCGACACCGGCTTCAACGTCGCCAATGAGGCACTGCAACTGCACGGCGGCTATGGCTATCTGCACGACTACGGCGTGGAGAAGCTGGTGCGCGACCTGCGCGTGCACCAGATCCTTGAAGGCAGCAACGAGATCATGCGCGTTATCATCGCGAGGGCACTGATTGGAAGGGAGTAAGGAAACAGGAGAGTAGGATCGAGCCTTTCCCCTACTCCCTTACTCCCCTATTCCCTTGCGACTATCCGGAGGAAAACCGACATGACCACCATCGCCTTCATCGGCCTCGGCAATATGGGCAACCCCATGGCCGCCAACCTCGTCAAGGCGGGGCACAAGGTGCAGGGTTTCGACCTGATCGCCGAAAACCTGGCCACCGCGCGCGAGCATGGCGTGACAGTGACGGCAAATGCCGACGCGGCGGTGAAGGATGCGGAGGTCGTGATCACCATGCTGCCGGCCGGCAAGCACGTGGTATCGGTCTATGAGGACATCGCTCCGAAAGCCGCCAAAGGCGCCCTCTTCATCGACTGCTCCACCGTCGATGTGGAATCGGCGCGCAAGGCGCATGCGATTGCGGCCAAGCATGGTCTGCCTTCCGTCGATGCGCCGGTATCGGGCGGCACCGGCGGTGCGGCGGCAGGCACCCTCACCTTTATGACGGGCGGCTCCGACGAAGCCTTCGCCAAGGCCGAGCCGATCCTGCAACCCATGGCGGGGCGCATCGTGCATTGCGGCGGCGACGGCGCCGGCCAGGCGGCCAAGATCTGCAACAACATGATCCTCGGCATTTCGATGATCGGCGTGGCCGAAGCCTTCGTGCTGGCCGAAAAGCTCGGCCTCTCCCACCAGGCGCTGTTCGACGTGGCGTCCACCTCGTCCGGCCAGTGCTGGTCACTGACCAGCTATTGCCCGGTGCCCGGCCCCGTGCCCTCCTCACCGGCCAACCGCGACTACAAGCCCGGCTTTGCCGCAGCCTTGATGCTGAAGGATTTGAAGCTCTCGCAGGAAGCGGCACAGGCGTCGGGCGCGGTCACGCCACTCGGCGCGGAGGCCGCGCAGCTCTACGCCCTGTTCAATGCACAAGGCCAGGGCGGCGTCGACTTCTCCGGCATCATCAACTTCCTGCGCGGCGCGGCTAAGTAAGTCTTTTAGGAAGTTCTTAGCCGAACAGCCGGAAAAAGTTACAAATTTAGGTTTAATTAAGCTCTCGCTAACCACGCGGTAACAATGTCCGGGTAGAACGGTGTGCAGGCGGGATCGCAAACCGCCGCACGCTCCGGATCAGGTATTGCGTACCGGAGCCGTTACCTTCGCAGCGTATCGGGGTCGCGAAGGGCCATGCGTATCAATGGCAAAGCCGTGCTCTTCCGCCTAACGGAAGACGCGGTTTTTGCCTTTGGGATCGCAGCAGGGCAGCCAGTCAGCTACTTTACCGCTTGCTTGAGAGTCTTCGGAAATTTGCCTTCACGCGCCTGCTTGCCGGCTTCAGCGCGGCTTGCGCCGAGCGACTTATGGCTCCGGCCGGTCGCGAGGGTTTCCGGCCTGCAAAGACGTCGAACCAGAAAATCGTAGCCGAACGCATCAAGGAAAACTGCGCGGCCCAAATGCCTTCGGCCAGGGCAGCGTTCTTTTCCACAATCGCCCGCCACGCCTCGGCGCCGACAAGCTTGCCGTCACGCGTCTCCTTGGCCATCAGCGGCAAGCGCATGGCGATTACCATTGGCGCGAGCATCAGATCGAATGCGATGGCCGCACTGCGGCGCATGTCGTCGGGAGAGATAAAGGGCTTCATCTAGCGCCTCGCGATGACGGACAGCCTCACCGCCAACGCGCCGGACAAGGGTCCGTTCCGCAGGAGCACTCAGCCGCGCTGCTAGAACTCGGCCTCCACCGCCTCCCGAATGCGAAACGGGCGCGGAGGATATCCGCGCCCGCGTTGAAAAAGACCTTACTTGGCCTTGCTGAGGTCGGCCAAGGCGAGGTCGAGAGCCTTGACGATGCGGTCGCCCGCCATGTCGATGGTCTCGCGGGTCCAGATCAGCGGCGGCGACAGGATCATCGAGTCGCCGGTGGCGCGCATCATCATGCCCTGGGCAATCGCATGGTCGCGCACGACGACGGCCGCGCTGCCTTCCGGCTGGAAGCGCTCGCGGGTCGCCTTGTCCTTGACGATCTCGATCGCGCCCATCAGGCCTAAGCTGCGCACTTCGCCCACCAGCGGGTGGCCGGAGATGCGCTCCTGCAGCATTTTTGCGAAATACGGGCCGGTGTCGTTCTTGACGCGCTCGACCAGGCCTTCGTTCTCGATGATCTCGAGGTTCTTCAGCGCCACGGCGCAGGCCACCGGGTGACCCGAATAGGTGTAGCCGTGGTAGAACTCGCCACCCTTCTCGACCAGCGTCTTGGAGATGCGGTCGCCGACCAGCAGCGCCGACAGCGGCTGGTAGCCGGAGGTGAGCGCCTTGGCGGTGGTGATGGTGTCGGGCTCGATGCCCATCGACTGGGCGGCAAACCACTCGCCGGTGCGACCGTAGCCGGTGATGACCTCATCCAGCATCAGCAGAATGTCGTACTTGCGGCAGATGCGCTGGATTTCCGGCCAGTAGCTTGCCGGCGGAATCTTCACGCCACCGGCGCCCATGATCGGCTCGCCGATGAAGGCAGCGACGTTTTCGGCGCCGGCTTCGAGGATGGCATCCTCGACGGCCTTGGCCGCGCGCAGGCCGAAGTCGTGGTCGCTCTCGCCGGGCAGCGCCAGCTCGAACGCATAAGGCATCATCACATGCTTGATGTTGGGCACGGCACCGCCGAGCTGCTCATGCATGCCGCTCATGCCGCCGAGCGACGTCGCTGCCACGGTCGAGCCGTGATAGGCCATGTTGCGCGAGATGATGATGTTCTTCTCGGGCTTGCCTTCGAGCGCCCAGTAGTGGCGCACCAGACGCAGGGCCGTGTCGTTCGATTCCGAACCCGACGAGCCGTAAAACACCTGGTTGATGTGCTTGGGCGCGAGTTCGGCCAGCTTCTTGGCCAGCAGTACCGGCGTCGGCGTCGCACAGCGGAAGAAGGAGTTGTAGTAGGGCAGCTCCTTCATCTGCTCATAGGCGGCCTCGGCCAGCTCGTGACGGCCGTAGCCGACATTGACGCACCACAGGCCGGCCATGCCGTCGAGCAGCGCGTGGCCTTCGGAATCATAGATGAACGGGCCGTCGGCGCGCACGATCATGCGCGCGCCGGACGCACGCAGGTCCTTATGGTCGGTGAACGGGTGAAGATAGTGCGCGGCGTCGATCGCCTGCAGCTGGGAAAGCGAAAAGTTCTGGTAAGTCATGGGTTTATCCATTCCAGTTGAATCATTCCGGCAAGGCCGGGCGTAATGTTTCAGCTGAAGGAGGACGGCGGCGAATAGCCGATGCGGGCACACAGGCGCAAAAGCTCGGTGTGCCGTGTACGCGGCGAAGGCGTCACGGCAACAACCAGAAGCGCGCAGGACATGCGTCGTTGAACCATGGCTCAAATCTAGACGAGGCGAGGCCCGATGTTCAAGTCTCGTTTCGGCGCTGCCAGGCGCGTAGGCCGGCAAATCCGATCAGCACCACGCAAAGAACACCCAGCAGGACGGGCAGCCCCTGGATGCCGACGAACTGCATCACGCTGCCCGCGCCGGGCGGACCGGCAATGCCGCCCAGCCCCCACATCAGCCCGAAGGCGGCGTTGCCCGCCACCAGCATCGAGCCGCTGAAACGGTTGCCGAGCTCGATCAGCGCCATGGTGTAGATGCCATAGGAAACGGCGCCGAGCACGAACAGCATCGGCCAGATCGCCGGCGTCTCGATCAGCACCGGCAGCAGGGCAGCGCCCGCGAGGCTCGCCACCGCGCAGGCAATCATGACGGCGCGGGCGGTGAAGCGTTCGGCGAGCAGGCCCAGCGGTATCTGCAGCGCGACGTTGCCCGCGACCATGGTGGCGAGCAGCGCCGCCAGGACGCGCTCCGGAATCTCGTAGCTGGCGCCATAGACCGGCAGCAGTGCAAAGGCGCTCTGTTCGAAAGCGGAGGAAACGACGACGGCCAGAAGCAGCGCAGGCGCGTGCCGGACAAAGCCCGACAGCGGCGTGTGGCCATTGCCGTCGAACATGGACGGCAGGCGCGGCGCAACGAATGTCAGGCACAGGGCGCAGGTGAGGAAGGCGGTGATGCCGATGGCGAAGGGAGGCCAGCCGGAGGTGCCCACCATCATGAGGCTGAATGGCCCCGCCGCGAAGCCAGCGCCGATGATGGCGGTATAGATGCCCATCAGCCGGCCGCGCCGCGACGGCGGCGCAAGCGAGAGCATCCAAACCTCGCTCAGCACATAGAGCGGATCGATGGCGACACCGACCAGGAACCGCAGCAGGAACCAGGCAAAGCCATTCTGCAAATAGCCGATCAGCAGGAACAGAGCGCCCGCCGCCAGAGCGCAGCTGACGACGATGCGGGTCGCGCCGACCTTCTGAACCAGCCACGGCACGAAGGGCGCCGAAGCGATCAGGCCGAGCGGCGTCATGGCTGCCGACAGGCCGATCAGTGCCGGCGGCATGCCCTGCTTTTGCATCAGGAAAGTGAACAGCGGATAGCTGAGGCCCTGTGCAATGGCGAAGACCGACACCGTGGCAATGACGCCGAGGATGGGCACCCACGGCACGTCCGCAGACAGCTCGGCCTCATTGCGAACGATGTTCATGAACCCCTCCCCACGCATGCGAATTGCCTCGCCGGTGACGCTCTGTGCGTCGCCCTCCGGTTTCCGGCGCGTCACATCTAGCTGACAGGAGGGATCGCGGTCCAGACACCCCCGGCATGTCGCTTTGCTTGCGCTAATGGTCGTCGCATCCGCAATCAAGGATGTCCGCCCGGTCCATTATGCCGACCATCTTCGCTATGCCATGAGGCTCACCATGACCGCTGCCCTCAACCCCGCAGAACCGGTTCTCGCGACCGACCGCAGCCGCCGTGGCGGCCGTGCGGGCAAACGTGCGGGCGGCTCGACGGGCTTCGACCAACTGCCGTTCCGGCAACTGCGCATTCCGTTCGAGCCCACGCGAATCGTCTCCGACGACGAGCTCGAAGCAATCCACCTCGCCTCGCTGCGCGTGCTGAAGGAAATCGGCGTCGACGTGCTGCATGATGAGGCCCGGGCGATCATGAAGCGCCATGGCGCCGATGTGCGCGAAGGCTCCGAGCGCGTGCGCTTCGACGCCGACATGATCATGGAACTGATTTCGCACGCGCCGCCGGAATTCACGCTGCATGCGCGCAATCCCGCGCACAATGTGCGCCTGGGCGGCAACAACCTCGTCTTCTCGCAGATGGCGTCGGCGCCCAATTGCTCCGATCTCGACCGAGGCCGCAGGGCGGGCAGCCAGCCGGATTTCCGCAATCTGGTGAAGCTCGGCCAGATGCACAACATCCTCCACGTCACCGGCGGCTATCCGGTCGAGCCAGTGGACCTGCATCCCTCGATCCGCCACCTGGAATGCCTGCGCGACTTCGTGCTTCTGACCGACAAGGCTTTCCATGCCTATTCGCTGGGCAAGGAGCGCAACCTCGACGGCATCGAGATTTGCCGCATCGGCCGTGGGGTGCCGATGGAGCAGTTCGTGGAAGAGCCATCCCTGCTCACCATCATCAACACCAACTCGCCGCTGAAGCTCGACATTCCGATGATGGAGGGCATCATCCAGATGTCCTCGCACGGGCAGGTCGTCATCGTCACGCCGTTTACGCTGGCCGGCGCGATGGCGCCCGTCACCGTGGCCGGGGCGCTGGTGCAGCAGAATGCAGAAGCGCTCGCCGGCATTGCCTTCACCCAGATGGTGAGGAAAGGCGCGCCGGTCGGCTATGGCGGCTTCACCTCCAATGTCGACATGAAGTCGGGCGCGCCCGCCTTCGGCACGCCGGAATATATGAAGGCCCAGCTCGTTGGTGGCCAGCTCGCCCGGCGTTACAAGATCCCCTACCGCACCTCCAATGTCTGCGCCGCCAATGCGGTCGATGCGCAGGCCGCCTATGAGAGCGTGTTTTCGCTGTGGGGGTGCATCCAGGGCGGCGGCAACTTCATCAAGCACGCCGCGGGCTGGCTCGAAGGCGGCCTGACCTGTTCCTACGAGAAGACCATCCTCGACATCGACCTGTTGCAGATGGTGGCTGAATTCCTGACCCCGCTCGACGTGTCGGAGGATGCGCTTGCCATCGACGCCATCCGCGATGTCGGCCCCGGCGGTCATTTCTTCGGCACCGCCCATACGCAGGCGCGCTACAAGAGCGCTTTCTATGCGCCGGTGATTTCGGACTGGCGCAACTTCGAGACCTGGACCGAGGCCGGCGCGCCAACGGCGGTGGAGAAGGCCAATCGGGTCTGGAAAGAGCGCCTGGCGAACTACGAGGAACCGGCGATCGACCCGGCCATCCGCGAGGAACTCGACGCCTTCGTGGAAAAGCGCAAGGCCGAAGGCGGCGCACCGACGGATTTTTGACACCAACTCGACCCTCTGATCCCAAATCACGGGGTCTGCCACATACTGACTCACTCCATTAGATTGAGAGCCTCAACACCATGAAATCCCACGTAAAAGCTGTAGTCATCGGCGGCGGTGTCGTCGGCTGCTCCGTGCTCTATCACCTCGCCCGCGCCGGCTGGAAGGACGTCATGCTGATCGAGCGATCGGAGCTGACTTCCGGCTCGTCCTGGCATGCGGCCGGCGGCTTCCACACGCTGAACGGCGATCCCAATGTCGCGAAGCTCCAGGCCTATACGGTGCAGCTCTACAAGGAGCTGGAGGAGGTCTCCGGCCAGTCCTGCTCGCTGCATCTGACCGGCGGCATCATGATGGCCGACAGCCCCGAGCGCATGGACTTCCTGCGCCTGGCTCACGCCAAGGGCCGCTATCTGGGCATGGACACCGAACTGATCACGCCGTCCGAAGCCAAGGCGATGTTCCCGCTGATGGACGAGAAGAATTTCGTCGGCGCCATGTGGGACCCGGTCGAAGGTCATCTCGATCCCTCCGGCACCACCCACGCCTATGCGAAGGCAGCCCAGAAGCTCGGCGCCGAGATCGTGCTGCGCAATCCGGTCAAGGAACTGACGCAGGAGGTGGACGGAACCTGGAACGTCATCACCGAACAGGGCACGGTGAAGGCCGAGCATGTGGTGAACTGCGGCGGCCTGTGGGCGCGCGAAGTCGGTCGCATGGTGGGCCTCGAACTGCCGGTTCTGGCCATGGAGCACATGTATCTCCTCACCGAGCCGATGCCGGAAGTGGAGGAATTCAACAAGTCGACCGGCCGCGAGCTGGTCGGCGTGCTCGATTTCAAGGGCGAAATCTACACGCGCCAGGAGCGCAACGGCATCCTGCTCGGCACCTATGAGAAGGCCTGCAAGCCCTGGTCGCCGGTCAACACGCCGTGGGATTTCGGCCACGAGCTGCTGCAGCCCGACATCGACCGCATCGCGCCGTCGCTCGAAATCGGCTTCAAGCATTTTCCTGGCATTGCAAATGCGGGGATAAAACAGATCATCAACGGCCCATTCACCTTCGCGCCCGACGGCAACCCGCTGGTCGGTCCGGTGCAGGGCCTGACCAACTACTGGACCGCCTGCGCGGTCATGGCCGGCTTCAGCCAAGGCGGCGGCGTCGGCCTCGCCTTGTCCAACTGGATGGTGCATGGCGATCCGGGATTCGATGTCTGGGGCATGGACGTTTCGCGCTACGGCGAGTGGGCAACGCTGCGCTACACCAACGCCAAGGTGCGCGAAAACTATTCGCGCCGCTTCTCGATCCGCTTCCCCAACGAGGAACTGCCGGCTGCCCGGCCCGCGCAGACCACCCCGCTCTACGACACTATGGTCGCCAACAACGCCGTCATGGGCGACAGCTGGGGTCTGGAAACGCCGCTCTGGTTCGCGCCGAAGGGCACCGAGCCGAAGGACATCGTCTCCTTCCGCCGCTCCAACGATTTCGAGCATATCGGCAACGAGGTGCGCGCCACCCGCGAGCGCGTCGGCGTGACCGAGATCGCCAACTTCGCCAAGTACGAAGTGGCGGGACCGGGCGCCGAGAATTTCCTCAACCGGCTGATGACCAACCGCATGCCGAAGACCGGCCGCTTGGTGCTGACCCCGATGCTGAACGAATTCGGCAAGCTGATCGGCGACTTCACCATCGCCAAGGCGGCCGAAGACCGCTTCATGATCTGGGGCTCGTCGGCGGCGCAGAAGTACCACATGCGCTGGATCGAGAGTCAGCTGCCCAAGGACGGTTCGGTGCGCATCCACCGGTTCGACCAGACGCTGGTGGGCCTGTCGATTGCCGGCCCGCGCGCGCAGGCGCTGCTCGCCAAGCTGGTCGATGCAGACGTTTCTACAAAAAGCTTCCGCTTCATGGACTATCGCGAGATGGCCGTCGGCGGCGCGCCCTGCATGGTCAACCGCATCAGCTACACCGGCGATCTTGGCTACGAGATCTGGATGCAGCCGGCCTATCAGCGCCTCGTCTACAAGGCGATCAAGGAGGCGGGCGAGGAATTCGGCATCGTTGATTTCGGCATGCGCGCGCTGCTGTCCATGCGTCTGGAAAAGAATTTCCCGACCTGGTTCCGCGAGCTGCGGCCGATTTACGGGCCGTTCGAAGGCTCGATGGACCGCTTCATCCGCATGGAGAAGAACGACTTCATCGGCCGCGAGGCAGCCGCGAAGGAGCAGGCGAAGGGTCCAAAACTGCGCCGCGTGTCTTTCATCGTCGACGCACTCGACGCCGACGTGATGGGCGACGAGCCGATCTGGGCCAAGGTCTCGGTCGATTTCGGCACCGTGGAGAAGCCCCACGGCTACGGCGCGCCGCGCTTTGACGAGATGGGCAAGGAAGCGCGCGGTTCGGCTGCCGATGAAGGCGATTCCAGCATCCGCGGCATCGTCGATGGCGAATGGCGCGTGGTGGGCTGGGTCACCTCGGGCGGCTATGCGCACTATGTCGAAAAGTCGCTGGCACAGGGCTACGTGCCCGCAGCCCTTGCCGAGAACGAGAGCGAAGGCCAGTTCGAGATCGAGATCTTGGGCAAGCGTCGCCCTGCCCGCATCAATGTGCTGCCGCTGTTCGACCCGGCCGGCGAAAAGATGCGGGGTTAAACCATGACGATGACCGGCCGGACCTCTGGAACTTTCGGCCGGCACCGCAAGATCATGCCATTCGAACCGGGCGGCGGAGGTGCTTCACCGCCCGATTCCGTTGAGGATCTGCGTGCCGCTGCGCGCGACAAGGCGGCCGCGCTCAACCAGCATGCGCTGGGTTACGGCGAAGTGGCCGAGCGCGAATGGCGCGAGGCCGGTATCCCGGCACCTGACCTGCCGGCCATGCGGCGCTTCCGGTTGGAGCGCATTCGCGCCGAATTAAAACGGCGCGACTATGCGGGCGCCCTGCTCTACGATCCCGTCAATATCCGCTACGCGACCGACTCCACCAACATGCAGCTCTGGGTCGCGCACAACCCGACGCGCCACTGCTTCGTTGCGACCGAAGGGCCGGTGGTGCTGTTCGACTATTTTTCCTGCGAGCATCTTTCCGACCATTCGGGCGTCGTGGATGAAGTCCGGCCGGCGGTGTCGTGGATGTATCTCTACAGCGGCGAGCTGACCGACATGAAAGTGCGGCGCTGGGCGGCGGGGATCGCCGATCTGGTGCGCGAGCATGGCGGCGGCAACAGCCGCATCGCCGTCGACCATCTCGATCACGAAGGTGTCGAGGCCTTGGCCCGGCTCGGGGTTACGGTCGGCAGTGGCGAGGCGGTGATGGAAAATGCCCGCCTCATCAAATCGCCCGACGAACTGCTCTGTATGCGCCGCTCCATCGTGGCCTGCGAGGCGGCCATGGGCGAAATGGAAGCCGCACTGAAGCCCGGCATTTCCGAAAACGAGCTATGGGCAGAGCTGCACCGTGGCAATATCGCGCGCGGCGGCGAATGGATCGAGACGCGGCTGCTGGCTTCCGGCCCGCGCACCAATCCCTGGTTCCAGGAATGCTCGTCGCGCGTAATCGAAGCCGGCGATCTTGTCGCTTTCGATACCGATCTCATAGGGCCCTATGGCTTCTGCGCCGACCTGTCGCGCACATGGCTCTGCGGCGACGGCCAGCCGAGCAACGAGCAGAGCGACCTCTACCGCATCGCCGCCGACCAGATCGCCCACAACACCGAATTGATGAAACCGGGCGTTTCGTTCCGCGATCTCGTCGAGCGCTCGCAAGTGCCGCCGCCGGACTGCTTTCCCGCCCGCTACGGCGTGCTCTATCACGGCGTCGGGCTTGCCGACGAATATCCGACCTTGCCGCATGCGTCCGACTGGACGGCAGACACGCCGGACGGCGAGCTCGAGCCCGGCATGGTGCTGTGCGTGGAAAGCTATATCGGCCGCCTCGGCGGCCATGAGGGCGTGAAGATCGAGGAGCAGGTGCTGATCACCGGCTCCGGCAACGAGAAGCTGTCGAGCTATCCGTTGGACGCAAGGCTCATGGCCGGCTGAGCTGAAGCTTTCAGCGCGGATTGCAGCTTCGCAAATGTCTCGTCCGGCATGCCGGCCGGCACGATGAAGGGCAGGCCCTTGCGCAGCCCGGTCCAGCCGACGACCCGCAGCCCGGCCACGGCCGGCTCGAAACGCCTTGCCAGCGCAAGGCTCCGGCAATCTACGGCACAGACGTCAGCCCGCCCTTCGGCAACCGCGACGATCGACAGCCGGTGGCCGCCGGTTTCGACCAGTTCGGAAAACAGGTCGAGGCCCTCACCCGCGGCCTCCAGATCGCGCGTGAGCGCGATGATACCGGACATGGAGTCGTCGCTGTTGTAGCCAAGGCGCTTACCGCGGATGAGATCGAAGGGAATGGAGGGTGTGCCGTCTTCGGAGGGAGCCGCGTCCGCCTCGCCGCCCGCGCGCATCAGGATGGCGCTCGAATAGAACTCGCCCCTCCCACCGACAAAGGCCGAATAGTCGGGCTGGCCGACCACGCGCACATGCGGCGCCAGCCACAATTCCATTGGACCCCAGCAGGTCTGGGTGAAGAGCAGCGCGGGATGATGCCAGAGCGTGGGCAAGTGTAGCTCGTCAGACGGCAGCGTCGCCGGATCGGGCGCCACGACATTGCCTTCGGCGTCCATAATGCCACCGGGCACCGACGGCATGTCGGCGTTGCGGCGGACGAGATGCTCCGGCGCATTGAGACCTGCTGCACGAAAGGCTTCCCGCAGACGCGCCCATTCGGCGTCGGTCTCGGCCCGCATCTCGGGCCAGTCATACATCGCAAGCGCTGCAATCATTTCAGTCATGGCCCTATTTTGCTGCCCATATCTGCAGAGACAAGCAAAACTATTCCTTCGGCGGCTCGGCCGGCACCGGCGCGGTTCCCAGTCCATGGACCGAGCGGGCACGCACGCGCGGCGCAAAGGCGCGGCCCGCCTCGGGCGCACGGCGCAGCGCCGGATGCACCACCGGCTCCTTGGCGCGGAATGCAAACTGGCGAAGCAGCGCGGAATAGTTCGGGAAAAAATAACCGCGGTTCATGGCGATCCATTCCTCGCGGCGCTCGCGGAACAGTGTCGGCAGCTTGTACCAGGCAACCGTTGGGCTGTGGTGGTGCACGAAATGCAGGTTGTTGTTGAGGAACAGGATGGACAGCGGCGACCGCTCGATAATGACCGTGCGACCGTCCGGCCGCTCCGACCATTGGTGTTCGGCGAAGGTGCGCACCGAAATCAGCGACTGGCCAAGCCAGACCGGCACCAGCACGTAGAGCCAGAACGGTATCTCAAAGACGAACACCACCAGCGGTATGACGATGGCAAGGCCGATGGCATGCAGCAGCCATGCCTTGCGCACGGCACGGTCGCCCTGGAGGATCAGCCGCGCATCGGACAGCAGGAAGCCGATCGTGCCGAGCGGCGGGTTGAGCACGAAGCGCCCGACCATCGTGTTGTTGGCCGTCAGCAGCATCTTCATGAAGCGCGGAAGCGTGTGATGCTTCCAGACGGCCTCATAGTAGCTTTCCGGATCGTCTAAAGGATCGGTCAGGTTCTCGTCCGCGTGGTGGCGCAGATGCAGCGTCTTGAAGCGGCGGTAGGGATAGACCAGCCCGATCGGCAAGCCGACCAACAGCTCATTGACCCACGCCTTGCGCGTCGGGTGTCCGTGCAGAGCCTCGTGGATCAGCGAGGACTGCATCGCAAGCAGGACGCCGAGGATCAGCAAGGTCAGTATCGGATAATGCGGCCAGAGGAAGTAGGACGCCCCCGCCCAGGAGCCGTATGTTGCAGCGATCAGCGCGACTGTCGGCCACTCGATTGTCGGCGCGCAATTTCGCCGTATGTCCTTCACGTATGCCATGCCCCACTCACTTCCCCGGATTTGCCGGCAAATCGGCATCTCCTGACAGGATGCTGTCAGTAGTCAGGTCAAGATTCAACGCGACAATGGGAACAGAGTGTTGATTTTGGGCTTCTTAATGCGCAGTTGTTGTGAATTGTAAACAATCCTCTGGAACAAATACGGTGTTGTGTGCGTTCATGAAGGTGAAGCACGCGGAACTTGGCGTGCAGGGAGCCGCAGCGTGGACAAACGTGACCTTTCAGGGGTGTTTCGCGAGCGGCTGAAGACGCTTCTGCAGCGCTCGGGCCAGAATCAATCCGCCTTCGCCGCCTCGGTCGGCATCGACCGCTCGGCATTGTCCCAGTTGCTCTCGGACGAGGCCACCCGCCTGCCCCGCGCCGAAACGCTGATGACGATCGCCGCCGAGCACAAGGTCTCGCTCGACTGGCTGCTCGGCCTCAGCCAGGACGAGGGCCTGACCGGCGAGATCCGCGAAAGCCTGGAGATCGAGGAAGGCCCCGGCGGTTTCGACCGCACCTTGCTGGCCAAATGGCATTCCGAGGCGGCGGGCACCAAGATCCGCTACGTGCCGGCCGGCATTCCCGACCTTTTGCGCACGGACGCGCTCGTGGAGTACGAGGCAGACATCTCCAACAGAAGCCGACAGACCCAGGCCGGCGAGACGCAATACCGCATCGACTACAGCCGGCGGCCGGAAACCGACATGGAAGTGTGCATGCCTCGGCACACGCTTGAGATTTTCGCGCGCGGCATGGGCATCTGGGACCGATTTCCAGAGCGCGAGCGGCGCGAACAGCTGCACCACATGGCCGATCTCATGGAGGATCTCTACCCGACCTTCCGGCTGTTCCTCTATGACGGGCGTCTGCGCTACTCGGTGCCCTACACCATCTTCGGGCCCTATCGCGCCGCCATCTATGTGGGCGACATGTATATGGTGCTGAACGCCACCCAGCCGATCCGCACGCTGACCCGGCATTTCGACAACCTTATTCGCAGCGCCGAGATCAACGCCCATGAGTCGGCCGGCTTTGCCCGCCGGTTGGCCGAGACGGAGCTTGCGCTGGCGTAGCCGCCCAAAGTGGCGTTGACTGGATATAAGGATTTCTTTATATCCTTATCTCCAACTCCTCACCTGAAGGCAACTTTCCATGACCAACCCGATCGACGCACTCCTGGCGGAAAAGGGCGTGCTGCTCGCCGACGGCGCCACCGGCACCAACCTGTTCGGCATGGGATTGGAAGCCGGCGAGGCACCGGAACTGTGGAACGAGACCGCGCCGGAGAAGATCGCGACGCTGCATCAGAAATTCGTCGATGCCGGCGCCGACATCATCCTCACCAATTCCTTCGGCGGCACCCGCCACCGCCTGAAGCTGCATCACGCGCAGGACCGGGTCTACGAGCTCAACAAGCGCGCCGCCGAGATTGCCCGTTCGGTTGCCGACAAGGCCGGCCGCAAGGTCATCGTTGCCGGTTCGGTAGGGCCGACCGGCGAGCTTTTGGTGCCGTTGGGCGCCCTCACCTATGAGGAAGCCGTCGAGGCCTTTGCCGAGCAGATCAGGGGCCTGAAGGATGGCGGCGCCGAGGTCGCCTGGATCGAGACCATGTCGGCGCCCGACGAGGCGCGCGCGGCGGCGCAGGCAGCAATCGAAGCCGGCCTGCCCTACACGTACACCGTCTCCTTCGACACCGCCGGCCGCTCGATGATGGGCCTGGCGCCGAAGGACATTCATGGCGTTTCCGAGGGGCTTAGCGAAACGCCGGTCGCAGTCGGCGCCAATTGCGGCGTCGGCGCGTCCGATATCCTCGCCTCGCTGCTCGACATGACCGGCGCGAAGCCGGAGGCAACCGTGATCGTGAAGGGCAATTGCGGCATCCCCGAATTCCGCGGCACGGAAATCCACTATTCCGGCACGCCCGAGTTGATGGCCGACTATGTGCGGCTGGCGGTCGACAGCGGCGCAAAAATCATCGGCGGCTGCTGCGGCACTTCGTTTGCCCACCTTGCCGCGATGCGCGAGGCGCTGGACACCCACCACAAAGCCACGCGCCCGACGATCGAAACGATCGTGGATCGCATCGGCCCGTTGCGCAACAAAACGGCTGACGAGAGCGGCGCTGCCGAAGGCGAAGGCGGCTCACGCCGCGAGCGCCGCCGCAGCCGCGGCTGATTACGCACAGCGGGCGTAATCCGACCTTAAAGAAAAGGCACCGTCGCATTGACTGCGGCGGTGCCTTTTTCATTCCAAGACAGGTATCCTGCCGGAGCAGCAACGCTTAGAGCTTGTCGAAGTCGTTGCGCGCCTTCTTCAGGATCTGCACGGCCTTTTCGGCCTGCTCGGGCGACAGCGAGCCCTCGCGCAGCCGCATGACGACCGCCCGGCGCAGCGCGCGGAACTCGTCGCCCAGCGCCGCCCCGCCCATCTCGGCCGAAGCCTCGTCAAGCTGGGCATTGATGCGCGCCAGCTCCTCGGCGTGATCGGCGAGATAGGCCTTGCCCTCTTCGGTGATCGAATACAGCCGCTTGTTGCCCTCCGTCTGCGAGGAGACGAGATCGGCTTCCTCCAGCATCTGCAGCATCGGGTAGATCGCGCCGGGGCTCGGGCTGTAGGCGCCCTGGAACTTGGCTTCCAGCGCCTTGATGATGTCGTAGCCGTGGCGCGGCTCCTCAGCGATCAGGCCGAGCACGACGAGCCGCAGCGCGCCGGGATCGAACATTCGGGGGCCACGCCCGCCAAACGGGCCGCCATGGTGACGGCCAAAGCGCCCGCCTCCTCCGCGGCCGAAGCGTCCGCCGCCCCTGCCGCCTTCCGCGCCCGACATGAACCAGTCGCCGCCGCAGTTTTTCATTTTTGCATGCATGAACATACGAGTACCTCTCATGGGTTTCGTTTCTGATGCGATATATCTATTCAACGATATATCTTTTGCAAGATATATCGCACGAGAGACATATCGAACGGAGAGCAAGGCTCTGATTTCACGACGAAAATTTTTGCAAGATTGACGGCATCGGCATTACGTTCATCGCTCTCTGAAGATCTCGCATGGCTTCACCTGCCCCCGGCGAGAGCAACATCGCGGCGCCTTGGGGCACTGATGAAAGTGTAGGCAAACGGGGGACAGCCCCCGTCGACCCGCACGCCCCCGGGCCGGGAAAAACTGTCGTCAGGATGAAAAAGCAAAAACGGCGCGCGATGAGTTCATCGGCGCCGTCTGCAAGGAAGCGTTTCGCTGGTCGCTGAAACGCGGTCGGGATTGGTTGCCTCAGGTAGAACTGACGTCGCTGTAGCTCTGCTGGGCAGTGCGGAGATCCGTCTGGCTGCCGTCATTCTTCATCTGAATGAGGACGTCCGACAATGCCGGGGTGACGATCTGCTCGAGCATGAGCCGGAAGCGTTCATTGGTGAGGGCCGAGCGGGCAACATCGCGCGCGGCGGCGACATCCTGTCGAATCCGCGCCGTCTCGGCGGCTCCGTGCAACGAAGCGCCCTGCGATGCTTCAGTTCCAGCGGGACGGCCCAGACCCAAGCTCGCGACTCCCCCAACGTTCATGCCTACCCCCGATCTGCTGTGGCGTGTCCGATATCAGGCACGCCTTGCCCAAACGTGTATTTCGGCACTTGCCTTTGATTAGAGTTTTAAGAGGGCTCAGGAGCGCAACAGGTCGAGCGTGGCCTGATCGGCTGCGCCGCCGAAATATCGGTCGAGCGCCTGGCGGAAAATCGGATCCTCTGGGGCTGCCTGCTCGAAAAGCGTCAGCGAGGACCGCAGCTTGCGGTCATCGGGACTGCCGAAGATCTCATGCGCCGAACGCCCCTCGACCTCGAGAAGAAGGCTTACGCATAGCCGCAGACGTGTGCCCAACACCGGATGCTCCAGATAGGCCCGTGCCTCGCCCAGCGACCCGATCGCATAGCGTTGCGACATGGCGCTCATGCCAAGGCCCGCGATCTGGGGAAAGACGAACCACATCCAGTGGCTCGTCTTGCGGCCGTTCTTCAGTTCGGCGCAGACCTCGGCGATGACAGGGTCCTGGGCGCTGACGAAGCGGACAAGATCGAAAGGGTCCGCCAGGTCCGTCATCTCAGCGCAGCGCCTCCGAGAAGAACTCGATGAGACGCTTCCAATGACGCTCGGCGCCGGCCTTGTTGTAGGCGCCATGGTCGGGCACGCACCAGCCGTGCGCCATGCCGACATAGTTTTCGATGATGTGATCGACTTCGGCCGCACGCAGCGCTTCGGCAAGCCGCGCCGACTGTTCCGGCGGAAAGCTGCGGTCGACGCCGGCGGTGCCGACATAGACCCGTGCCTTGATCTCGACCGCGCGCCTGTATGGGCTGTCGGGCGCGTCGCTGGCGAGATTGCCCCCATGCAGGGAGGCCGCGGCCTTGATTTTGTCGGGGTAGCTGGCAGCCGCATTGAGCGCCCGCGCGCCGCCCATGCAGTAGCCGACGACGCCGACCGAACCGGTGACGCCCTCGGAAACGAGCGCTTCGATGAACGCACCGCTGTCGCGGATGGTCATTTCTTGCGTCGTGCTCCCTAGGATCGCCATCAACGCCTTCTTGCTGTCTTCATTTTCGAAGGCGGTCGCGGCATCGAACGGACCATAAGGCGCATGACGGTAGAAAAGATCGGGCACCAGCACGGCATAGCCTTCGCCCGCCAGACGCTCGGCCATGCCGTCGAGGGCGGGACGCGGCCCGAAGGCGTCCATGTAGAGGATCACGCCGGCCTTTGCGCCCGCGCCGAACAGGCCGGCTCGAGCCGCGCCGTCCTTGGTCCTGATCTCAATGTCCTTCTTTGCCACCGTCGATCCCTCTCCTGCTGTTCCTGGCGCGATAGATACCCGCGCGAAGGCCGTCGGCAAGGGTTGGGCCGACTTGCTCATTCCCAAAATATTGGAAATCCGGCGGCAATCGCCAAGGCCCGTCAGTCGTCGATCCGCACGGTCCTTGCGCTCACATGCAGCGCACGGCCGGCTCCCAGACCGGCAATGGCGGCGCCGACGCCAAGCACGACGAACAGTACCGCGGTCGCCTGGAAACTGCCGGTCCAGCCGCGAATAAGCCCGACCAGCAGCGGTCCGATGGCCGCCAGCACATAGCCGACGCCTTGCGCCATGCCCGACAGATGCGCGGCGATATGCGAATCCGGCGAGCGCAGCACGATCAGCGTCATCGCCGCCGCAATCAGCCCGCCCTGCCCGACGCCCTGCAGGATCGCCCAGAACACGATGGTCGAGGTGGGCGCAAAGAGAATGCCGAACAAGGCGATGACGGCCATGACCACCAGCCCGACATTCACCGCGCGCTGGTTTCTCTGCCGCACCGCGAAGGACGGCACCGCAAGGCAGGTGACCACCTGCGCCATGACCGAAAGTGAAACCAGCGCGCCGGCGGTGGTCGCATCGAAGCCGCGCTCGCGCAGGATGGGGGCCAGCCAGCCGAAGACGCAGTAGGCCAGCGCCGACTGCAGGCCCATGAACAGCGTGACCTGCCAGGCAAGGCGATCGCGCCACAGGCCGGTGACGCGGAAGCCGCTGTGGCTGACCGTCCGCCGGCTGCCCAGCGCCTGCGGCGTCCAGATCAGCGCCACGATGACGGCCGGCACGGCCCAGGCAGCGAGCGCGCCCGACCAGGAGCCGGTCAGCAGATGCTCGATCGGCAAGGTGAGGCCTGCGGCTCCCGCCGAGCCCGCGCAGAGCGCCATGGTGTAGAGCCCGGTCATCATCGCCGCCCGATCGGGGAAATCGCGCTTCACCAGGCCGGGCAGCAACACATTGCCGATGGCGATCGCCCCGCCGGCAAGGAAGGTGGCGAAGAACAGCAGCGGCACCGACTCCAGGCCGCGCAGCGCTGTGCCCAGCGCCAGCAGAAGCAGCGCGCCGAGCAGTGTGCGCTCGGCCCCAAAACGCTGCGCAAGCTTGGGTGCGAGCGGCGCGAAAACGCCGAGGCAAAGCACAGGCAGCGTCGTCAGCAAGCTGGCCCACGTGGTGGAAAGCTCGGCCTCCTGCATCACTTCCGGCAGCAGCACCGAAAGGCTGGAAAACAACGGGCGCAGATTGAAGGCAATCAGAACGAGGCTGGCGCCGAGCACGAAGCGCGCACCCGGGCTGCGCATAACCGGCGGTTGCGGCTTGGGAAGACTGTCTTCCTCCGCGTCGATCAGTTGCTCGTCGAGCGCGTTGATGGCGGCGTGCCGGGCCTGCCGGTCGTCCCGGCTGGAAATATTCTGGTTCATTGCGAAAGAAGCCGATCGAGTTCGTGGAGGACGGGCGCCATGAAGGCGCGGACGGTAGCGGCAGCCCGCTCCGGATCACCGGATGCGATGCCTTCGACGACGGCCGCGTGGGCGGCGGCATCCGGCTCGGGCAATTGGCCTGCAAGGGTGGAATCAATCGTCTCGGCGATTGCTCCGGTGAAGAAGTCGTAGAGCTCCATCATCGCGCGGTTGCCGGAAACCTCGACGATCGCCCTATGGAACGCGATGTCGCGGCGGACGAAGGCTTCGCGGTCGGCATCGGCGGCCGTGCCGCGCGCGGCAAGCAGCCTGCGCAGCTTTTCGAGATCGGCCGGCGCGTGGCGGATGGCCGCGAGGCGCGCAGCCTCGGCATCGAGCGCGGTACGTGCCTCCCACTGGTCGCGCAGGCCGGCGCGCTTGACGCGGTCGAGGGCTGCGCTGGGGTCGACGGCCGAGCGCACATAGGTGCCCGAGCCCTGCCGGGTTTCCAGCAAGCCTTGCGAGACCAGCGCGCGCACTGCCTCGCGCACTGTGCCGCGGCTGACCGACAGCATCTCGCTGAGGGTCGCCTCGTTGGGAATCCGCTCGCCGACCGCCCAGCGTCCGCTGACGATCTCGGCGCGAACGCTTGCGGCGGCGCTGTCGGCAAGGTTGGTTCGGGTTGCTGGCTGCATGGCAAAAAGATCAAATCATCTGATGACTCGCAGATAACTCTCCCGATAGCTTTGCGTCAACCCAATCGATCAGCGATCAAGTTTGTGCGAACGCGATGAGACAGAGTTCGGCGGGCGTCAGACCGCCGCCTACGCGATCAGCGCACGGGGCTGGCAAAACTCGCCATGTGAAAGGCCTGCACGTCCGCCGGATAGCGATATTCTGCACCTGCCGGGCAAGCATTTCGGTCGAGGCAGCCGCCAGTCCGGCAAGGCTCGCCATTCGCGCCACGAACATGCGCAAGGCACGCCTCATAGGCAAATCCGCCCGGCGAATAGGCATCGACCGGACAGGATTTCATGCAGGGTTTTCCGACACATGCATCGCAAAGGTGACTCACTTTGCGAGGTTCTTGAATCGGAATCTCGATCTCGAAAAGCAGCGCCCCACGATAGGCGTGCCAGAGGCCGTACTCCGGATGCATGAGAATGCCGAGCGGCGACGGCTTTAGACCCTCCGCTCGCATCGCCCATTGCTGGAAAGGCAGCCACGGCCGGTCCGATGGCGACACCGCCCGCGCCCCGAACTTTTGCCCCGCCTGCCCGATCACCACGCGTGACCAGGTATCGAGCGGATCTTTCAGGTCTGCAGGCTGGCGTTCCCGCCAACGCGAAAAGTGCGGCCAGGGCGCGGCGCCCGCCTGCCCCACAAGCAGCACTGAGCTGGCCGGCCAGCCTGACCGTCCGGGCGGAGCTTCCTCGCCGGCACCAAAAACGAAACCGCCGCGCGGGATGAGACCATGCTCAGCCAGCGCGGCGGAAATGTCTTCAAGGAAGCGGGGTGACAAGCCTCACCCCTTCCGGGCCGGATCGGAAAACGCCGTCCGCCAGACTTCCTTGTGAATAATGTTGGCCACTTTAGCCCGGCCAGAATCGGGCTCTCTTCAAGTGAAGGCGTCGGGCATCGACTCCTTCCTCTTGGCGATGAAGTCCTTCAGCGCCTCGTCAATGCCTTCGTCCAGATGCGGCGCCTCGTAGCTCTCCAGCCAGCGGCGGGCGAGTTCGTTGGCGCGCTGCGGTGCCGACTTCTGCCCTTCGGCCAGCCACTGCTCGTAGGAATTATTGTCGGCAATCGACGAGCGGTAGAAGGCGCTCTGGAAATTGGCCTGCGTGTGATCGCAGCCGAGATAATGGCTGCCCGGACCAACCTGGCGGATGGCGTCCATGGCCTGGCCGTTCTCCGACAGGTCGACGCCTTCGCAGAACTTCTGCTGCATGCCGAGCTGGTCGATGTCCATCATGAACTTCTCGTAGCAGGAGGCGAGACCGCCTTCGAGCCAGCCGGCGGCGTGAAGCACGAAGTTCGTGCCGGCCAGCACCGTGGAGTTCAGCGTGTTGGCGCTTTCATAGGCAGCCTGCGCATCCGGAACCTTGGAGGCGCAGAGCGAGCCGCCGGTACGGAACGGCAGGCCGAGACGGCGGGCAAGCTGGGCTGCGCCATAGGACACCAGCGACGGCTCAGGCGTGCCGAAGGTCGGCGCGCCCGATTGCATAGAGATCGACGAGGCGAAGGTGCCGAAGATCACCGGCGCGCCGGGACGGATCAGCTGGGTGAAGGAAGCGCCGGCCAGCACTTCGGCCAGAACCTGGGTCAGCGTGCCGGCCACAGTCACCGGGCTCATCGCGCCGGCGAGAATGAACGGCGTGACGATGCAGGCCTGGTTATTGCGGGCATAAACCTTCAGCGCGCCAAGCATGGTCTCGTCAAAAACCATCGGCGAGTTGGCGTTGATGAGGCTGGTGAGCACCGTGTTCTCATCGACGAACTTTTCGCCGAAGAGAATCTTGCACATCGCGATCGTGTCTTCCGCGCGCTCGGGCGCGGTCACCGAGCCCATGAACGGCTTGTCGGAATAGCGCATATGCGCATAGATCATGTCGAGATGGCGCTTGTTGACCGGAACATCCACCGGCTCGCAAACCGTGCCGCCCGAATGATGGATCGACGGCGCCATATAGGCGAGCTTCACGAAATTGTTGAAATCCTCGATCGTCGCGTAGCGGCGGTTGCCGTCGAGGTCGCGCACGAAGGGCGGGCCGTAGACCGGCGCGAACACGGTGGCATTGCCGCCGATCTGAACCGAGCGGGCGGCGTTGCGGGCGTGCTGCGTGTAGATTGACGGCGCTGTCTTGAGCAGCGAGCGGCAGAGCCCCTTGGGGAAATGCACGCGCTCGCCCTTCACGTCGGCGCCGGCTTGCTTCCACAGCGCCAGCGCTTCGGCGTCGTCGCGGAACTCGATGCCGACTTCTTCCAGCACGATCTCGGCGTTCTTCTCGATCAGCGCCAGGCCTTCCTCGTCGAGAACGTCGTAGACCTTGATCTTGCGGTTGATATAGGTCTGCTGCACGCCGGGGCCGCCGCCAGAACGCGCCGCGCGCCGCGCTGCAGCACCGCCACCGGCGCCACGGCCGCGTCGCGTGCCGGAGCCTTCCTGCTCGGACAAGAGATTATCTTCCATCGAAGTCATCCTTAGAAATCAGACATCGGGCGCCATGTTCGCACCCCTGTCCGGATCGTAGTCATGCACCCTTATCGAAACGGCCCGCAAGCGCCAAGACCTGTCTCAAAATCGACAACCAAAGCTATAAATTTCCAGTCGCTTTCCTTTTGCCGGAAGTCGCAAATCAGCTATGGCGAAATGCCCTTTGCGTAATAGGTATTGGAGTGAAATTGCGCGCCGTGCGTAAAGTGCCGCCGGCGGCCACGAGGAGCCGATTAAAATGTCCGACGACGAGATCATCCTGTCCGAGCTTTCCGACGAAGAACTCGTACAGCAGATGCACGACGACCTTTACGATGGCCTCAAGGAGGAGATCGAGGAAGGCACCAACATCCTGCTCGAACGCGGCTGGGTCCCCTATGCGGTGCTGACCGAGGCGCTGGTCGAAGGCATGCGCATCGTCGGCGAAGATTTCCGCGATGGCATCCTGTTCGTGCCGGAAGTGCTGCTCTCGGCCAACGCCATGAAGGCCGGCATGTCCATCCTGCGCCCGCTGCTGGCCGCCACCGGCGCGCCGAAGCAGGGCAAGCTGGTGATCGGCACCGTCAAGGGCGACATCCACGACATCGGCAAGAACCTCGTCGGCATGATGATGGAAGGCGCCGGCTTCGACGTCGTCGACCTCGGTATCAACAACCCGGTCGAGAACTACCTGGCTGCCATCGAAGAGCACCAGCCCGACATCATCGGCATGTCCGCGCTGCTCACCACCACCATGCCCTACATGAAGGTCGTCATCGACACCATGAAGGAAAAGGGCATCCGCGAAGACTACGTCGTGCTGGTCGGCGGCGCGCCGCTCAACGAGGAATTTGGCAAGGCCGTTGGCGCCGACGCCTACTGCCGCGACGCGGCGGTGGCGGTCGAAACCGCCAAGGACTTCATGAAGCGCCGGCACAACGTCCGCGCTTCTGCCTAAGCAATAAAAAAGGCCGCGCTCTGCGCGGCCTTGTTCTTTCCGGCAGCAGACCGGATGGGCCCCCGCCCCTCAACCGTCCCTAGTTCGTAACCGCCTGCTCGACGGCCCGCGCGGTAGACTTGACGTCTTTGCCGACACCGCGGATCGTATTGGCACAGGCCGAGATCGCCAGTGCGCAGACCAGAATGGCGGCAAGCGACGCGAAGCGCGAAAGTTTCATGGACGGTATCTCCCTCTTAGCTGCAAATCGCCCGGGCCTCTATTAGATAAACGGGATATACGTGCAAGGGCGAAAGACCCACAGTTTCATGGAAACCGCAACGAACACGCTCCAAGGCAAACCGGACCGGCTTTTGGTCATCGGCTGTGGCATGATTGCACGCGAGGTTCTGGCGGTTAAGGAGCAGCTTGGGCTGGACCATCTCGACCTCACCTGCCTGCCGGCTGAGTTCCACTATTATCCCGACCGGATTCCGCCAGCGCTGGACAAGGCCATCGTGAAAGCCAAGGCCGAAGGCTATGACCGGATCTTCGTCGGCTATGCCGATTGCGGCACCGGCGGCATGCTCGATGGCGTGTGCGAAAAGCACGGCGTCGAGCGCATGGCCGGCCCGCACTGCTTCGCCTTCTACCAGGGCATGCAGGCCTTCGAGGCGATCGCCGACGGCGACATGCTGTCCTTCTACATGACCGACTTCCTGTGCCGGCAGTTCGACGCCTTCTTCATCAAGCCGCTCGGGCTCGACCGGCATCCGGAACTGATCCGCGACTATTTCGGCCACTACCAGAAGGTCGTCTACCTGGCGCAAACGAACGATCCGGCGCTCGACAAGGTGGCCGAGGATGCCGCAAAGCTGCTGGGGCTTGCCTATGAGCGACGCTTCACCGGCTATGGCGACCTGACCGCCTCACTGGCCAAGGCGACTGCGAAAAAGGCCGGCTGACCATGAACGCGCTGCCGCAATAGCCGGCTCCGTTCGAAACGAGGGGGAATTGACCGTGACGATCCGCAAAGCACTCCTTGCGCTGATGCTCGTCCTGCCCGCCTCCCAGGCGCTGGCAACCGGCGAAATCGAAAGCCTGATCACCCCAGCCGATCGCGCCCGCCTCGGACAGTATGATGCCACCCGCAAAGCAGCGCTCGACGAGGCGCGCAAAGGCGGCGGCACCGGAGATGTCGCAACCCTGGATGCACTGCTTGCCAAGAAACCGATCGCGTTCGGCGATTTCGACATGACCGGCAATTGGCAATGCCGCACGATCAAGGTGGGCGGGCCTGTACCGCTGGTCGTCTACGGCTGGTTCAAATGCCGGGTCGCCGACGACGGCTCCGGCTGGCATCTGGAAAAATTGTCCGGCTCGCAACGCACCAGCGGTCGCTTCTTCACCGACAGCGACACACGCCTCACCTATCTCGGTGCGCTTCATGTCGGCGGCGAAAAGCCGAAGCGCTATCCCTCCGGCCCGGACAGCGACCAAGCGGGTTATGCCTTCAGAACCGGACCGAACGAGTGGCGCATCGAATTCCCCGCACCGCGCTACGAATCCAAGCTCGACATCCTCGAACTGCGCCGCTGAACGACAAGACATCGTGCCGTCGCCGCGGCGTTTGGCAGGTCCTTTGGGTCCGGCATTTGCATTCGCCTGAAACCTTCATCGTCATTCCTGTTTGCGACATGGCCCTACGTCGCTTTTGAAGGCGCGCGCGTCGCCCCATAACAAGCGGCGCCACAACGGTTGCGGCAATGCTCGGTCAACTGGGAGTGAAACATAAATGGCCGATCTGATCATCGTTTACTGGCGCGACATCCCCGCCCAGGTCATCGTCAAGAAGGGCCGGCAGAACGCCAAGCGCGAACTGCCGCTGCGCTTCACCGAGGCGATCGACATGTGCGCCATGCGCACTGGCGCCGGCGACACCGACGCCTATCTGGCCGAGTGGCGCAAGGCCGACCCGGTGCCGGTGAGCGATGACCTCGAAGCCGAGGCCGACAAGGCCGCGGCCGCGCTCGACACCGAATTCACCCGCGAGCGGCTGGTCGCTTTGGTCAAGGCGGGCGGAAAAGAAAATGTCTGAGACAAAGCCGATCGTCACCCAGGCCACCCTGGTCAAACAGGCTGCGCCGAAAAGCGACTACAAGCCGGCCGACGTGTCGCCACAGCGACGCGTGCAGCGCAAATACAGCATCCGCCTGTGGTCGATCCGCCATTCGCGCTTGCTCGAATGGTTCTATGCCCGTTTCGCGGATGCGTTCCTGATGCTGCATCCACTGTGGAGGGGCATCGGCTATGCCCGCGTCGAGGCACCGGTGAAGTTCGTCGAGAAGCGCGTGAAGGGCCTGATGTTCGACTGCCGCATGTGCGGCCAGTGCGTACTCTCCTCCACCGGCATGTCCTGCCCGATGAACTGCCCCAAGCAGCTGCGCAACGGTCCTTGCGGCGGCGTGCGCGCCAACGGCAATTGCGAAGTTGAGCCCGATATGCCCTGCGTCTGGGTCAAGGCTTGGGAAGGCTCGCGAAACATGACCAAGGGCGACGCCATCCTCAACGTCCAGAAGCCGGTCGACCAGTCGCTGCGCGAAACTTCGGCCTGGCTGCGCGTGACCGCGCAGGCCGCCGCCGCGCGCGAGGCCGCCAATAAGGAACCCGCATGAACATGGCCACGCCGCGTCCTCCCCATCCAGATGAAAACCCGGCAGGCATCGACCTGCCGCTGGACCCGCTGCCCGGCCACTCCTCACGCGGACGCCTCGAGCGCGTGCTGCGGCGCGGCGAGTTTGCCGTGACCACCGAGCTCAACCCGCCCGACAGCGCCAACCCGCAGGACGTCTACGAACGCGCCGCGATCTTCGACGGCTGGGTCGACGGCATCAATGCGGTCGACGCCTCGGGCGCCAACTGCCACATGTCCTCGGTCGGCATCTGCGCGCTGCTGACGCGCATGGGCTATGCGCCGATCATGCAGATCGCCTGCCGCGACAAGAACCGCATCGCCATCCAGGGCGACGTGCTGGGCGCGGCCGCCATGGGCGTGGCCAACATCCTCTGCCTCACCGGTGACGGCGTGCAGGCCGGCGACCAGCCCGGCGCCAAGCCGGTGTTCGACCTCGACTCCATGTCGCTGCTCGAAACCGTCCGCATCATGCGCGACAACGGAAAATTCCTGTCGGGCCGCAAGCTGACCACGCCGCCGCAGGTCTTCCTTGGCGCTGCTGTGAACCCTTTTGCGCCGCCCTACGATTTCCGCCCGATCCATCTCGGCAAGAAGATCGCCGCCGGCGCACAGTTCGTGCAGACGCAGTACTGCTTCGACGTGCCGATGTTCCGCGACTTCATGGAGCGTGCGCGCGACCTCGGCTTTACCGAGAAGGTCTTCGTCCTGTGCGGCGTGGGTCCTCTCGCCTCTGCCAAGACGGCCAAGTGGATCCGCTCCAACGTGCCGGGCGTCCACATTCCCGATTCGGTCATCAAGCGGCTGGAAGGCGCGCAGGACCAGAAGAAGGAAGGCAAGCAGCTCTGCATAGACATCATCAACGAGGTGAAGGAGATCCCCGGCGTCTCCGGCATCCATGTGATGGCCTATCGCCAGGAAGAATACGTCGCCGAAATGGTGCATGAATCGGGCGTGCTCAAGGGCCGAAAGCCCTGGAAGCGCGAGGTCCGCGCGGACGACCAGATGGTTGCCGACCGGCTCGACCACATCCTGCACGACGACGCGACGCAGCAGCCGGTACAGTTGGTGGAAAAGGCCGCCCACTAGATCGCCGTGCGTCCGTTCGGACGCACAAAGGACGATCTAGCACTTAGAATGAGCATCGGATTATTCCGAAAACCGGTACCCACTTTTCGGTCCGATGCTCTGAGCGCCCTGCCCGCCCCATTTGAAACAGAACAGTCAACGATATAAAGAAATCTTTATATCCCAACGGAGAACTTCATGACCCGCACCATCGTCGCCTCGGCGACCAAGGAAATCATCATCGGCTTCGACCAGCCCTTTTGCGTCATCGGCGAGCGCATCAACCCGACCGGCCGCAAGAAACTGGCCGCCGAGATGGTCGCCGGCAATTTCGAGACGGTCATCAAGGACGCACTCGAACAGGCTGCCGCTGGCGCCACGATGCTGGACGTCAATGCCGGCGTTACCGCCGTCGACCCCAACGCCACCGAACCCGCACTTCTGGTGCAGACGCTGGAGATCGTGCAGGGCCTGGTCGACCTGCCGCTGTCGATCGACAGCTCGGTGACGGGAGCGATCGAGGCGGCGCTGAAGGTCGCCAAGGGCCGCCCGCTGGTCAACTCCGTCACCGGCGAGGAAGAGAAGCTCGAAGCCATCCTGCCGCTGGTCAAGAAGTATAACGTGCCGGTGGTGGCGATCTCCAACGACGAGACCGGCATCTCGATGGACCCCGACGTGCGCTTCGCGGTCGCCAAGAAGATTGTCGAGCGCGCCGCCGACTATGGCATCCCCGCGCATGACGTGGTCGTCGACCCGCTGGTGATGCCGATCGGCGCGCTGGGCGACGCCGGCCGCCAGGTGTTTGCGCTGCTGCGCCGCCTGCGCGAGGAGTTGAAGGTCAACACCACCTGCGGTCTCTCGAACATCTCCTTCGGCCTGCCGCACCGCCACGGCATCAACGGCGCCTTCATCCCGATGGTGATCGGCGCTGGCATGACCTCGGCCATCATGAACCCCTGCCGCCCGCAGGAGATGGAAGCGGTGCGCGGCGCCAACGTGCTGAACGGCACCGACGAGAACTGCACCACCTGGATCAAGACCTACAAGGACTACAAGCCGGGCGAGCATGCCGCCCCCGCCCCTGTTGCCGTCAACGCCCCTGGCGAAGCTGCCGCCAACAATGGCGGACGCCGGCGCGGCGGCCGCGAGGCGCGCATGGCACGAGGATAATTCGACCGGAGAGCGACGTGTCGCATATTGCCCAGTCAGTTCCGTCCGGCGCATTTGGCCGGACGGCAGGACAACGGCTTTCAGCCGCGGGCATTGGCGACCGAATTTTCCGGAATCCCAGCGTAAGATCTTACATTCTATCGCATAGACCCTGGCCTGCCCGATGGGCGGGCCTTGACCCGTTTCGCAAGACAATTGCTGCGCTACTGATGACCATGGCCGCCAGTGCGGCAACCTGCCGGAAGCTGGCAGGAACGAGCGCGGCCGCAAGGAGTGCCTGAGATGAACTCTCCCGCCAACATCACCGATCCGTTGGTCCTGTTCATGCCGTCGGGCAAGCGCGGACGCTTCCCTGTGGGCACGCCGGTGCTCGATGCCGCACGCCAGCTTGGCGTCTATGTCGAAAGCGTCTGCGGCGGGCGCGCCACCTGCGGCCGCTGCCAGATCGAGGTGCAGGAAGGCAATTTCGCCAAGCACAAGATCGTCTCGTCCAACGAGCACATCTCGGCCAAGGGGCCGAAGGAAGAGCGCTATGAGCGCGTGCGCGGCCTGCCCGAAGGGCGCCGCCTCTCCTGCTCGGCCACCATCCAGGGCGACCTCGTCATCGACGTGCCGCAGGACACGGTCATCAACGCACAGGTGGTGCGCAAGGCCGCCGTCGACCGCCACATCGAGCGCAATCCGGCAATCCAGCTCTGCTATGTCGAGGTCGACGAGCCCGACATGCACAAGCCGCTAGGCGACCTCGACCGCCTCAAGGCGATGCTGGAGAAGGACTGGGGCTGGAAGGACCTCCTGATCGCGCCGCATCTTATTCCGCAGGTGCAGGGCATATTGCGCAAGGGCAACTGGGGCGTCACCGCCGCCATCCACCGCGACACGGACTCTTCACGCCCCTTCATCATCGGCCTCTGGCCCGACCTGAAGAACGAGGCCTACGGCATCGCCTGCGACATCGGCTCGACCACCATCGCCATGCATCTGGTGTCGCTGCTTTCGGGCCGCATCGTCGCCTCGTCGGGCACGTCCAACCCGCAGATCCGCTTCGGCGAAGACCTGATGAGCCGCGTCTCCTACGTGATGATGAATCCGGACGGGCGCGAGGCCATGACCAAGGCCGTGCGCGAGGCCGTCAACACGCTGATCGGCAAGGTTTGCGAGGAAGGCGGCGTCGATCGCCACGACATCCTCGATTCGGTCTTCGTCGCCAACCCGATCATGCACCACCTGTTCCTGGGCATTGACCCGACCGAGCTTGGCCAGGCGCCCTTCGCGCTGGCCGTTTCGGGCGCGCTGCAATACTGGGCGCATGACATCGACATCGAGATCAATCTGGGCGGTCGCGTCTATCTGCTGCCCTGCATCGCCGGCCATGTCGGCGCCGACGCCGCCGGCGCGACGCTGTCCGAAGGTCCGTATCGACAGGACAAGATGATGCTCCTGGTCGATGTCGGTACGAATGCCGAAATCGTACTTGGTAACAACAAACGCGTGGTGGCCGCTTCTTCGCCGACGGGCCCGGCCTTCGAGGGGGCCGAGATCTCGTCCGGCCAGCGCGCCGCTCCCGGCGCCATCGAACGCGTGCGCATCGACCCCGAAACGCTGGAGCCGAAATACCGCGTCATCGGCGTGGACAAGTGGTCCGACGAGGAAGGTTTTGAGGAAGACGCCAAGGCCACCGGCGTCACCGGCATCTGCGGCTCGGCCATCATCGAGGTGGTGGCGGAGATGTATCTGTCCGGCGTCATCTCGGAGGACGGCGTGGTCGACGGCTCGCTCGCCGAGCGCTCGACGCGCATCATCCAGAACGGCCGCACCTTCTCCTACCTGCTGCGCGATGGAGAACCGCGCATCACGGTGACGCAGAACGACGTGCGCGCCATCCAGCTTGCCAAGGCCGCGCTCTATGCAGGCGTGAAGCTCCTGATGGAAAAGCAGGGCGTTGAGACGGTCGACACGATCCGCTTCGCCGGCGCCTTCGGCTCCTTCATCGATCCGAAATACGCCATGGTGCTCGGCCTGATCCCCGACTGCGACCTTTCGGAAGTGAAGGCGGTGGGCAATGCCGCAGGCACCGGCGCGCTGATGGCGCTGCTCAACCGCGGCCATCGCCGCGAGATCGAGAAGGAAGTCGGCCGCATCGAAAAGATCGAGACCGCGCTGGAGCCCAATTTCCAGCAGCTTTTCATCGATGCCATGGCGCTGCCCAACAAGGTCGATCCGTTCCCGAAGCTCGCCGAACAGGTGAAGCTGCCACCGCGCAAGGTGCTCGCGGAAGAGACCACGGGCGACGGTGCGCCGCGCCGGCGCTCGCGCGAGGAGCGCGCCGCAAGACGCCGAGGGTGATGCTAACCCAGCGAGACTGATGTTCCGGCCTTGACGAAGGCCGGAACGGGCACAAATTCAAGGCAGGGAGGCGGCAGCCGGAGGTCCGGGAGTTCTTCGCATGTCCAGTCTCCAAAGTCGTCTCGTTGCCCTCATCATCAAGCATAGCCGCAAGCGCGCTTTCACCAGCCCGGAAAACCTGAAGCGCTGGATCGCCTCCTCGCGGCGCAGCCAGAGCCATGAACCTCCGCTGCGCCTGGCCCGTCGCCTGACGATCAGGCAGGGAATGGTGCAGGGATTTCCCGTCTATGAGGTTGTGCCGCACAGCACCGGCGCCCGCCGAATCCTCTACCTGCACGGCGGCGCCTTCTGTTTCGAAATCACGAGTTATCATTGGTTTCTGGCGGCGGAAATGGCCGAGCGTTTGGGCATGCGCGTGACCGTGCCGATCTACCCCATCGCGCCCGAACACGACATCCACACGATGTTCGACATGGTGCTGGACGTCTACCGCGCCATGCTGCGGGAATCGGCGGCCGACAACATCGTTTTCATGGGCGATTCCGCCGGCGGCAACATGGCGGTTGTGATGACCATGATGGGCGCGCTGGAAGGCATTCCGGCACCGGCCAGGCATGTCCTCATCTCGCCCGGATTAGACATGACACTGCGCAACGAGGTGGTCAGGCAGATGGCGGCAGCGGATCCGTGGCTGGACATTCCCGGCGGGCTCGAGGCCATCCGCCTCTATGCGCCGGGCCTCGATCGCGGCGACTGGCGCATCAGCCCGCTCTATGGCGACCTCAGCGTGCTGCCGAAGACGCTGCTTCTGACCGGCACGCGCGACATGCTGACCCCAGACAACATCATCTTTGCGGAAAAGGCGCGCGAAGTCGGGGTCGACGTCGACCTGGTTCTGGAGCCCGACATGTTCCATGTCTGGCCGCTGGTCGACATGCCGGAAGGCCGCCGCGCCCGTGACCGGATCGTGGCTTATCTGCAGGGCTGACGAACGAACGTCAGAAGAACCTGCCCGTTTCGCGAAAAACGTCGAACGTTGCGCGGATATGGTCGGCCACCGCCCTCACCGGCGCGTTAGCTTCCGGCGTCACTACCATCGCAAGGCTATAGACGCCGATATCGGGCATGCCGTCCTTGGCGCCGAGTTCGATCAGTTCCGCGCCGATGAAGGAGCGCGGCAGCGGCGCCACGGCGAGATCGGCCAGGATGGCCGCACGCTGGCCCGCCGTATGCGCGCTCATATAGGCGATCCGGTAGTTGCGTCCTTCCCGGGCGAGCGCTTCGAGCGCCCCGGCTCGCCACGCGCAGCCCTCTTCCCAGAGCGACACCGGCAAAGGCTCGCGCATATGCGCGCAGCCCCCCTTGGCGCCAGCCCAGACGATGGGCTCGGTCATCAGCGTCTCCGCGCCATCCAGGCTGAACTTGTAGGAATTGGTGACGAGCGTGATGTCGAGCGTGCGGTCGTCCATGCGCCGCCACAGGTTCTTGCTCTGGTCGATGGTGACATCGACAGCTATCGACGGGTGCGACTGGGCAAAGCGCTTGAGCACATGCGGCAGGATGCGCTCGCCATAATCATCCGGCGAGCCGAGCCGCACCACGCCCGTGATGTCGGGCACAATGAACTTCGACACCGCCTCGCGGTTGATGGCCAGCATGCGGCGTGCATAGCCCAGCAGCATCTCGCCATCGGTGGTCAGCGCCACCGACCGCGCGTCGCGCGAAAATACGGAGCGGCCGAGGACGTCTTCCAGCTTCTTGATCTGCATCGACACCGCCGACGGCGTGCGGAACACCGCGTTTGCGGCAGTGGTGAAACTGCCCGTTTCGGCGATCGCAACGAAAGTGCGCAGCACATCGAGATCAAGCACCGGCAGAGGATGATTGAGGGGGGCCGACATGGCTACAGCCTTTCAATTTTTCTGATCTAACAAATCATTTCATTTCGATTGATTGAACATGAGAACAGGCAGATAGTCAACATCGTCAAGAGAAAGTGACGGAGAACTACTGACACCGGCTCATCCAATGCCGGGACGAGGCGGTTTTGCCGCTACAACCGAAAGGAGAACGCCATGTTTATCCTTGAGAGGATCGGCCGCATGGCCGCCCAGTATTCCAGGGCTCGCAATCGCTACCTGACCGAGCGCTCCGTGCGCGCCCTGCCCGTCGAGATCCAGAAGGATATCGGCTGGCCCGCCATCCAGGATTCACGTCCGCAGGCGGAGATGAAGTAAAAATGCACTCCCAAGACCATGTCCGCCGGACTTCCGCGCAGATGTCCGGCGGACTTTTTCTTGGGTTTGCAACGGGCCGCAAGTAAAGCGGTTCAGCCATGCGTCGCGCGCAGGACACATATGAGCCAGGCACATGGCAGACAGATCGAAGATCAAAACATTGAAATAAATAGGCTTTCTGCTGATTTCGTCGCAAATACGTCGTCGACCATGTCGCATTCCGATCCAAGTACTTCGCTTTCCCTGCTTAACTTACGCCACAAAGCATCTATACCAGCACCATCTAACGAGTTGCCCCAACCCATCGAGCGAAGGCACCCCGTGTAATCTGACTGCATGGAGATGTGTCATGAAGTTCTTTTCCCGGCTTTTCGCCGGCAAGCGCCGCGAGATCAACCTGACGACTGCACTTGAGCGCCAGCGCCTGAACCAGACGATGCCCGGCCAGTCCGGCGCGATCGCCGGCGCCCGCCTCGGCTTTCTCGTCCGCTAAAAACCGCAGATTGTACCCTGCCCGATCTCACTCGGGCTGAACGTTGACGCCGCGCGAGCTCCACCGGGCCGCGCGGTTTTGCGTTGCGCATTCCGCCGCTTTCACAAACGTACAAGTACGCACTCGCCACCTTCGAGGCATGTCGCAGATTTAGCTTTTGGCCATCATTCCACCCCATTGACAGGAAAAGTTTTTCCTGATGACGCTTTTCTGATCGCGACATGCTTGTTCGCGTTATTTTGGGTTTGCGTGAGGCCTCCTTGAACGTCGTAAAACATCCGATCAAGAGATCGATTGTCTTCTTCCTGGTTCCCGATTTCACCATGGTCGCCTTCGCAACGGCGCTTGATCCGTTGCGCATCGCTAACCGCATGTTGGGCTATGAAGCCTATCGCTGGCGGCTGGCTAGCCTGGATGGCAAGCCGGTGCCTGCTTCAAACGGCGTCGAATGCGCGGTCAATACGTCGCTCGAGGACGAGCGCAGGAAGATGGCCGGCCCCGACCGCCCCTCGATGGCCGTTGTCTGCACCGGCATGAATGTCGAAAAATACCACAACAAGTCGGTCTTCGCCTGGCTGCGCGAGGAATACAATCGCGGCGTCGCCATCGGCGGCCTGTGCACCGGCGCCTATGTGCTGGCTTCCGCCGGGCTCTTGTCTAACAAGCGCTGCGCCATCCATTGGGAGAACCTGCCTGGCTTCCAGGAAGCTTTCCCCAAGGCCAATGTGTTTGCCGACCTCTTCGAGGTCGACCAGAACATCTATACCTGCGCCGGCGGCACCGCAGCACTCGACATGATGCTCAAGCTAATCGGCGAGGACTTTGACGACAATCTCGTCAACCGCATCTGCGAGCAGGTGCTGACAGACCGCGTACGCAGCCCCACCGACCGCCAGCGGCTGCCGCTTCGCGCGCGTCTCGGCGTGCAGAATTCGAAGGTGCTCACCATCATCGAATTGATGGAAGCGAACCTTTCCGAGCCGCTGTCGCTGATCGAGATCGCCGACCATGTCGGCCTGTCGCGCCGCCAGATCGAGCGCCTCTTCCGTACCGAGATGGGCCGCTCGCCGGCGCGCTATTATCTCGAAATCCGGCTCGACCGCGCCCGGCATCTGCTGATCCAGTCGTCCATGCCGGTGGTGGAAGTGGCGGTGGCCTGCGGCTTCGTCTCGGCCTCGCACTTCTCCAAATGCTACCGTGAGCTCTATGCCCGCTCACCGCAGCAGGAACGCGTCGACCGAAAGCAGCTGATCGCCGCCTGAAAGGGCAGATCTCGCCGCAACATTCTGCCTCGGCACATCGCCCGAGGCAGCAAACGCGGTTTCAGTGAGGCCCCCACACCCAGGGGTTCCAGACGTGCAAGTGATCCCAGGGTTTCCACGGTCGTTCGAGCCAAAGCCTTTCGCCGATCATGCAGTCAACGGGAGCCCGCACCGCAGCCGCGACAGGCACCACCGGCAGCCCCTCGCCGTTCGCCTCCGCACGCCACACTCCCGATGTCCGCTCTCTGAGTTCGAGCACGAGCTTGCGTTGCAGAACCGCAGGAAACTGCGACCAGCTGTTGACTGGCATCATAAAAGATCCCGTCCCGCCGATGACGCAGCCGGCATAGTACTGGTCGAGATCCGCCATCTCGTAGCGATGATTGATGGAGCGGCCGCGTATCATCATGGGCAGGCCATTGATGACGATGCCCCGGCGCACGGCCGCATCACGCGCGCGGTTCACGGGCGCGCCATGATCGTTTGGCCCGTCGCCGGAAATATCGATGATCTTCCGTGGCGCACGATAGGGGCTCTTGCGGAACAGGCCGGAGGCGTATTCCAGCGCTCCGGAGATCGACGTCCGCTCCCCGCCCGCGGGCGGGATTGCCGCTAGTTGGCTGGCAAAGTGTTGGGCGTCGGCGCGCGAGGAAACCACCATCCAGGGCACGACGACACGCTGCATCGTCGCCCCAGACCACTCGAAATAGGTGACCGCGATCCGGCGATGCTTGCCGGCGGCGATCGCCTCGATGACGCGATCCCCGGTGAACGCCGCAGCGTAGCCCAGCCGCTGTTTCTGGAGTTCGGCCGGAGACATCGAAAGCGACACGTCGACCGCCAGCACCAGCTCGACATCGACCGCTTCGGCGGCATGACTTTGAAAGACAAAGAAAAGGCTCAGCGCCGCAGCAACGACGCCTGAAAGGACATGCCTGGCACGAGCGAGTCGAGACATAGATCGAGGCTAGCCAAGCTATCGACAAAAAGAAAGGCCCGGAAAATCCGGGCCTTTACTTTGAAACATTGCATCATGAGCACGATCAGTTGCGCGGCTTCAGGTTCTCCGGGTCGTAAAGCGGCTTGTAGCCGACGCCGACGACCTCTGCAGGGAAGGTCTCCGTGAAGTACTCGACATTCAGCTTGCGACCTTCCTGAGCATAGGCCCATGGGAGATAGGCGAGCGCGATGTTCTTGCCGAGGGTCGGCCCGAAGGCGACGGAGGTCGTGTAGGAACGGCGACCAAGTTCGTCCACCAGCACCTCGCCGGTTGCGGGATCGACCACCGGCATGGAGCCCACCGGATAACGGGCGACACCCTTGGCGTCCTTGGTGTCGGTCAGCACGAGCGTGCAGAGCATGGCCGGCTGGTTGGCGCGCGCCTTGTACTCCAGGTGCTTGGCCTTGCCGCGGAAATCCGCCTCCTTGACCTTCGGGCGCGCAAGATCGGCTTCGATCAGGTTGTACTGCGTGAGGAGGTCGGCGTTCTGGAGACGCAGGCTCTTTTCCATGCGGCGCGAATTGGCGTAGGTCTCGACGCCGAAAGCCATGACGCCGGTGGAGCGCAGCGCGTCCCAGACGGCGAGGCCGTCTTCGTAGCGCATGTGCAGTTCCCAGCCCTGCTCGCCGACATAGGAAATGCGGAACGCGGTGACCGTCTTGCCGGCGATTTCGATCGGTTTGATCGCGGCGAAGGAGAAGTTCTCCGGATCGAGCCCACCCGGATCGGCAACGACCTTCTTGAGCGTCGCGCGCGCGTTGGGTCCCCAGATGCCGATGGTGACATACTTTTCCGAAACGTCGGTGATGGTGACGTCGAAACCTTTGTCCTCCGCAACGCGCTTCACGTAGTGGAAGTCGCGCGGGCCGGCGTCGGCACCGTCGATCACGCGGCAGCGGTCCGCCATGCGAATGACGGTGAGGTCGGCGCGGACATTGCCTTCGTCGTCGAGGAAGTGGGTGTAGATGCCCTTACCGATATTGGCGTCACCGCCGATCTTGGCCGCGCAGAGCCATTCCATCAGCTCGACATGGTCCGGTCCTTCGACATCGAACATATAGAAGTGCGACAGGTTCACGATGCCGCAGTCCTCGCTCATGGCGAGATGCTCGGCATTGGAGACGCGCCAGAAATGGCGGCTGTCCCATTCGTTCTCGCGCACGGGCACCCGGTTGCCGTACTTTTCGAGCAGATGCTCGTTGGCGGCGTAGCCGTGCGCGCGCTCCCAACCGCCGAGCTCCATGAAATAGCCGCCAAGCTCGACCTCGCGCTCATAGAAGGGCGAGCGCTTGATGTTGCGGCCGGTCGCATAGGGCTCGCGCGGATGCACGGCCGGGTAGTAGATCTTCTGCGCGGCCTCGCGGGTGCGGCCTTCGATGAAGTCTTCCTTCAGTTGGTGCTGATAGAAGCGCGCATAGTCGATGCTATTGTGATCGATTTCGGTACGACCGTCGGTCATCCAGTCGGCGATCAGCTTGCCGTAACCGGGGCCGTCCTTGACCCAGATGCCGACGCAGTACCACAGCCCCCGCACCTTCTGGCTCTCGCCGCAGGATGCGCCGCCGCCGGCGGAGACTTGCAGCAGGCCGTTGAAGGAGTGGCTTTCATTGTATCCGAGTTCACCCAGGATCGGCGTCAGTTCGATCGCGCGCTCCAGGGGCTCGATGATCTGCTCCATGTCGAGGTCGCGCTGCGAGGGCGACAGACGCGCCTGATCCTTCTCGAGCAGGTCGCGCGGATGGCAAAGGCGCGGATTGTCGGTCTCGTAATAGCCCCACTCGATCTGGCCGCCCTCGGTGGTCTTCGGGTCGCCGGTGTCGCGCATATAGGCCGAGTTGCCCTGGTCGCGCAGCAGAGGGAAGCCGATTTCCTTGCCGGTGCCCTCGAACTCGTTATACGGGCCGAAGAAGGTCAGCGGGTGATCGACCGGCATCACCGGCAGGTCTTCGCCGACCATTTCGGCGATCAGACGGCCCCACAGGCCGGTGCAGACGACGACATGATCGGCCACGATCGTACCGCGATGGGTGACGACGCCCTTGATGCGGCCGTTCTCGACGATCAGCGATTGGGCGGGCGTGTTGGCGAAGGCCTGCAGCTTGCTGGACTTTTCAGCCGCATCGACCAGCTTGCCGGCGACCGTCTGCGAGCGCGGAATGACAAGGCCGGCGTCGGGGTCGAACATGCCGCCCATGACCTTGTCCTGCTCGATCAGCGGGAACTTTTCCTTGATCTCCTCGGGCGTGACGAGATGAGCGCGGGTGCCGAACGCCCTGCCCGACGAGACCTTGCGCTTGATCTCCTCCATCCAAGTGTCATGGCCGGTGCGCGCCACTTCGAGCCCGCCGATGCGAGCGTAGTGGCCCATCTTCTCGTAGAAATCGATGGAGTAGAGCGACGTCCAGCACGACAGGAAGTCGTGGCTGGTCATGTAGCAGAAGTCCGAGGCATGCGCCGTCGAGCCGATGTCGGTCGGGATGCCGGACTTGTCGATGCCGACGATGTCGTCCCAGCCGCGCTCGACCAGGTGGTGCGCGACGGACGCGCCGACAATGCCGCCCAGACCGATGATGACGACCTTCGCTTTTTCCGGAAACCCTGCCATTGACCGCGACTCCAAAGTGGTACTGCGGGCGGACTATAGGGCTATGCGGCCCCCGGATTGCAGCCTGTTTGCGACATTACAAAAAAGCCGAGCGACCAGCCACAAGAAGGCTCGTCGGAAATCGCGCATACGCCATGGGGAATGACACCGAAGCAGGCCTGGTTCAGGCCCGTGAAGCTGTGTCGAGGTCAGGTTTCCGCATCGCGCCGGCAGCGGTGCCATGCCGGCCGTAGGAAACCACAAAAGGCCGGACAACTTGCCCGGCCTCGAAACTGTCTTGGTGCCTTTCGGTTACCGGAAGCGGGCAGCGCCGCCGGAAATCTCGATGGCCTCGTTGCCGGTCAGCGCCTCGCGGTCACCATTGGGCAGGGTGACGAAACAGCCGCTCGAGCAGAATTCCACCGTTTCGCCGGGGCCGATCGCCAGCTCCGACTTGCTGCCGCCTTCGGTCACGATGAGCGTGCGGGGCTGCGGATCCTTGTTGACGGCACTCGCAGCGAAGGCCGCGCCGGCTGCGCCGAGACAAGCCGTGGCTGCTAGAATGAGTGTCTTCATTGCAATTACCGGTGTCACCACCGCCCCTGTTGCGTTTCGCAAGTTGTTTTCACCCTTGCAGTGACTTTATAGGTATTCCAACCTGAACGGCAACTGAATGACACGTTCGGGCCACAATTCGGTCACGCCGGGTCGGGCTTCTTGCGTCGGCGACGCGGCGCCGGCTGCTCGGCCGCCTTGGCCCTGGCAGTCAATATCTCCAGATATTCCGCTTCCGCCTTTTCGTCGTCGATCGACCAGCCATTCGACGAAGTCGACGTCTTCACGACGACATCGCGCCGGGGCGACGGGATCTGGATGTGCTCCTTCTCGAAGGCCTCGACGATGGCAAAGCGGATGTCGTTCTGCACGATCGAGCCGTTGCCGATGTCGGCCAGGAACACCCTGACTTCGAAATTCAGTGCGGATTCGCCGAAGGCGGCAAAGAGCACGAAGGGTTCCGGGTTCTTCAGGACCATCGGATGGCTGCGGGCAATGTCGAGCAGGACCTCATGCACGCGCTTGACGTCGGAACCATGGGCAACGCCGACCGGTATCTCGATGCGGCCGAGCTTGTTGCGGTGCGTCCAGTTGCCGACCGCGCCGTTGATCAGCTCGGAGTTCGGCAGGATCACGGTCTGGCGCTGGAAAGTTTCGATCTCGGTAGCGCGCACGCTGATCTTCTTCACCGTGCCGGAAACCTGTCCCGCCACGATCCAGTCGCCCGCCTTGAACGGGCGCTCGGCCAAGAGGATCAGGCCGGAAACGAAATTCGACACCACGTTCTGCAGGCCGAAACCGATACCGAGCGAGAGACCGCCGGCAACCAGTGCAAGATTGGAGAGGTCGATGCCCGCAGACGAGATGCCGATCAGCCCCGCCAGCGCGACGCCCGCATAGCCAATGACGGTGCGGATCGAATTGCGCACGCCCGCATCGACCTTGCCGCGCGCCATCACCGACCCGTCGAGCCAGCCCTGGAACCAGCGGGTGATGAAATAGCCCAGCACGAAGACGACGACGCCGGTGACGATCGCCAGCGGCGAGAAGGAGAACGAGCCGATCTTGAAGCCGGTCGCCAGCTTGTTGAGCCAGACCAGGATGTCGCCCGGCTGGAAGCCCCACTGGAACAAGATGAAGGGCAAGAAGACGATGACGATCAGGATGTGGATCAGCACATTGGCGACGAGGCCGAGCTGGTCGAGCGTGGTGTCTTCGAGGTTGTGGCGGTTCTTCAGCCAGCGGCCGACCGAGGTGTCGGCAAACGCGCCCTCTTCCGAAATCGCGCTCGCTGCCAGGAAGCCGATATAGGCCGTCGCCAGCAGCGCGCCGGTAATGACGATCTGCTGCGAGACGAACTGCGCAAAGCTGACATAGCCGAGCAGCGCCGAAACGATGGTGGCAAAGCCGATCAGATAGAGGGTGTAGCGCAACGTCGTGGGCCAGCGGCGCGGCGCCCCTTTCTCGTCCAGGAACGGCCTGACGGAGCCGATCAGCACCAACAGAACACCCACGACGAGCGCGGCTACAAGGCTCTTCACGATGGTGACCGAAAGCGGCGAGCTCAACGTGTCGCTGACCACGCCCATGAAGGAGTCGAGGCCGACCACGAAGGCGGTGGTCGTCATCAGCCACACCAGCAGCCACGCGGCACGCGACTCGATCGAGATCAGGCGCCAGTTCGGCATGTCCGGCGACAGCACGGCACGGCTCAGGCAATTGACGAAGAAGCTGACGAACAGAACGGCGAAGAAGCCGCTCAGCAGAACGCCGATATCGCCGCGCAGCACGTTGAAATAGGTGTAGAGCGTGACGGTGCCGGAGAGTAGAACGCCCATCGCCAGCGTCGGCAACAGCGTCGACCAGAAGGCCACCGACAGACGGCTGAGATAGGAAGGATCGTCCAGCGACGGGTCGCGATTTATCAGTCGCCCGAAAATCCGCCGCCCGCCGAACTGCATGACGGCAGCGACGAGCAGCGCGAAGAAGGTCGCCGCGAGCACGGCGCGGAACTTGAACTGGACGACGAAGCGCAGCCAGGCCGAGACCGAATTGTAGAGGCGAGTGATCTCGTAATTGACCGCATGCCCAACCTCGCCGGTGAACGCATTGGCGAGTTCGTAGCGCTTGGTCAGCATGTTGGTGAACAGGCTGCGGCGCAGCACGGTGATCTTGTTGACCATGCCGTTGACGCGCACCGAAAGGTCTTCGGCCTTGCCCAGCAAGACGTTGATCTCGGCCTTTTCGGTGTTCAGCGCATGCCGCTCATTGGCCACCATTTCGGGTTCCGGCGGCTGGCCATCGGAGGGCGGATTGCCAAGCTGGGTAACGCGCGAATTGATCTCGGCGAGGCGCGGACGGAATGCCACGCCGCTGTCGAGCAGCGACTTGTCGACGGCTTCCAGCTGCGCGCGAAGGGCCACGAGCCCGGCATCGTCCTTGCCGGCGACGTCGATTTTCTTCGAGATGTCGTCGACCTGCTTGGTGAGACCTTCGATCTTCTCGCGCTGCTCGGCCATAACGCTGGCAACGGGCGCGGCCTTGGGGACAGCCTGATCAGGTGCGCTCGGCTGGTCCGCTGGCGCCGGCGCGGTCGACTCTGTCGGCGCGGTAGCCTCCTGCGCGTGAGCAACGACAGACACGCCCCCGCCGGCGAGAACCAGCAGGAGGAGCATGGCGAAGATGTGCCGCAGGGTGTGGAGGGCAAGGCTGGAGTGACGATTCAAAGGCTTCAACTACCGGTTTCCGAACGAAGGACAGTGATAAAGACGGCGGGACAACGGGGCAAGCTGCTTGATCGCCCGCGAAGTCGGCCATACGAAAGGTAATGGCGCTTTCCTCGCGCTGGCCGAGGCGCCCGCGCGATAGGTTGCGTCATCCACCAAACCGGATGGCATGGAATAATGGCGGAATATTCGGTCTTCTCGCTTCTGAGGAACGCGTTCTCTGGAAACCGCGACTGGAAGCCTGCCTGGCGCAAGCCGGACCCAAAACCTTCCTACGACGTGATCGTGATCGGCGGCGGCGGGCATGGGCTCTCGACGGCCTACTATCTCGCCAAGGAACACGGCATCACCAATGTCGCCGTACTTGAGAAGGGCTATCTCGGGTCGGGCAATGTCGGGCGCAACACCACCGCCGTGCGCTCCAACTACCTGCTACCGGAAAACATCCACCTCTACGAACATTCGATGAAGATGTGGGAGAACCTTTCCCACGATCTCAATTACAACGTCATGTTCTCGCAGCGCGGCGTGCTGAATCTGGCGCACACGCCTGCCCAGCTTGACGACTATGCCCGCCGCGGCAACGCCATCATCCATTCGGGCGCCGACTCCGTCTTGATGACGCCGGCTGAGATCGAGTGGCTGATGCCCGGCATCGACGCGTCCGGCTCGGCCCGCTTCCCGATCATAGGCGGTCTGATGCAGTGGCGCGCCGGCACCGCCCGCCACGATGCTGTGGCTTGGGGCTACGCGCGCGGCGCCGACAGGCGCGGCGTCGACATTCTGGAGAATTGCGAAGTCACCGGCTTCATCAAGGATGGCGACCGCGTGGTCGGCGTCACCACCACGCGCGGCGAAATCCGCGCCAACAAGGTCGCGGTGGCCGTTGCCGGCTCCACCGGGCATGTCATGAACATGGCCGGCATCGACAAATTGCCGATCGAAAGCCACGTGCTGCAGGCCTTCGTGTCGGAGTCGCTAAAGCCGTTCCTGGATACAGTGGTGACTTTCGGTATGGGCCACTTCTATGTCGGCCAGTCCGATAAGGGCGGCCTGATCTATGGCGGCGACCTCGACGGCTACAACAGCTACGCCCAGCGCGGCAATCTGCCGATCGTCGAGGAAGTGAACAGCGAGATGCTGGCGCTCTTCCCCAGCCTAGCCCGCGTGCGCGTGCTGCGCTCCTGGGGCGGCGTCTGCGACATGTCCATGGACGGCTCGCCGATCATCACCACCGGCCCCCTGCCCGGCATGTATCTGAACTGCGGCTGGTGCTACGGCGGCTTCAAGGCAACGCCGGCCTCCGGCTGGTGCTTTGCCTACACCATAGCCAAGGACGAGCCGCACCCGATCAACGCGCCCTTCACGCTCGACCGCTTCCACCGCGGCGCCATCATCGACGACAAGGGCCAGGGCTCGACCCCTCGCCTGCACTGAGCGGATACACCGATGCTGATCACCTGCCCCTATTGCGGCCCGCGCGACGTCTCCGAATACAGCTATCAGGGCGACGGCAATCGCACGCGCCCCGATCCTGCCTCGACCGACCAGGAGGCATGGAACGCCTATGTCTACGACCGGCTGAACCCGCGCGGCGAGCATCATGAAATCTGGCAGCACTCGGGCGGCTGCCGCGCTCACCTCAAAGTCACGCGCAACACGCTGACGCATGTGATCTCCAGCGTCGGCTTTGCGCGCGATGCAGGGCACCGCAAGTCGGACGGCCATCGCAAGACGGGAGCCGAGGCATGAGCCCGCGCCGCGCCGTATCCGGCGGACGGATCGACCGTCTGCGCACCATCCGCTTCACCTTCGACGGTCACTCCTACACCGGGCACGCCGGCGACACGCTGGCCTCGGCGCTGCTCGCCAATGGCGTGACGCTGTTCGGCCGCTCGTTCAAATACCATCGGCCTCGCGGCGTTCTGACGGCCGGCGTGGAGGAGCCGAACGCGCTGGTGACCGTGCTGAGCGGCGCCGTGCGCGAGCCCAACATTCCCGCGACCATGCTGGAAGTCTATGACGGGCTGATCGCAGAAAGCCAGAACCGGTTCCCATCGCTGGAATACGATGTCGGCGCGATCAATCAGCTCGGCGGCAAGCTGCTGGGCGCCGGCTTCTACTACAAAACCTTCATGGGACCAGTGATCGGGCCGCTGAAGGGCACCCGCTTCTGGATGTTCTGCGAGCATTTTATTCGCCGCGCCGCGGGCCTGGGCCGCGCCGGGACGGAGCGGGAACCGTCGCGCTACGAGCGCATGAACGCCTTCTGTGACGTGCTGGTGGTGGGCGCGGGCCCCGCCGGACTGATGGCAGCCAAGGCGGCCGCGGACAAGGGCGTGCGCGTCATCCTCGCAGATCTCGACGCCAATCCGGGCGGCTCGGCCAACTGGTCGGACGAGACCATCGACGGCATGGCTGCCGCCGACTGGGCTGCGGAAACGGTTCGCGAACTCAAGGCGCGCGAAAATGTCCGCATGCTGCCGCGCACCACGGTCTGGGGCTATTACGACAACAACACGCTGGCAGCACTTGAGCGCGTGGCCGACCACAAGCTGGCGCCTGCCAAGGGTGAGCCGCGCCACCGCCAATGGACGATCCGCACCGGCGCGGTCGTACTGGCCACAGGCGCGCTGGAGCGGCCGCTTGTGTTCCCCGGCAACGACCGTCCGGGCGTGATGCTGGCCAGCGCCGTCGAGCGCTACGTCAATCAGTATGGCGTGCTGCCGGGCCGCAAATTCGCGATCTTCACCAACAATGACAGTGCCTATCGTGCTGCCCTGGCGCTGAAAAAGGCCGGCGGCGAGATCGCAGCGATTGTCGATCTGCGCGAAAAGATATCTCCTGCGGCCCGCGAAATCGCCGGCAAGGTCGGCGGCGCGCATCATACCGGCCACGCGGTGATCGACACCGAAGGCGGCAAGCAGCTTACTGGGATAAAAGTGCAGCGCTTCGATGACCGCACCGGCGTACTTTCGGACGATCCCCGCAACATCCCGGCCGATTGCCTGCTGATCTCAGGCGGCTGGTCGCCGACCATCCATCTCGCCAGTCAGGCCGGCCTCAACCCGGTGTGGAGCGACGAGTTGCAGGCCTTCCTGCCGCCGCAGGCGACGCAGAACTGGGTCGGCGCGGGCGGTTTCAATGGCGGCTTCACTACCGCCGGAGCCCTCGCAGAGGGTCACGCCGCCGGACTCAAGGCGGCAGGCGCTCCGGCCGCCGCAATCGAACTGCCGGCAGTCGACGATGACGGGCTCGACCCGAAGCCGGCCCCTGTCCTGGAAATCAAGGCCAAGGGCAAAGCCTTCGTCGACCACCAGCACGACGTGACGGCCGATGACGTACGCCTTGCCCATCAGGAAGGTTTCGTCTCGGTCGAACACCTGAAGCGCTACACCACGCTCGGCATGGCGACCGACCAGGGCAAGAGCTCCAACGTGCCCGGCCTTGCCATCATGGCCGACGCGCTCGGCAAGCAGATTCCGGAAGTCGGCACCACGCGCTTCCGCCCGCCCTTCGCGCCCGTTTCCGTGGGCTCGCTGGCCGCCGAACGCTACGGCGACATCAGGCCTGACCGTCTGACGCCGATGCACGACTGGCACCTCGAGAACGGCGCGACCATGTATGGCGCCGGCCTCTGGCACCGGCCGATGATCTACGCCCTGCCGGGCGAAACGGTCGAGCAGGCCTATGTGCGAGAGACGAAGACCGTGCGTGAGGGCGTCGGCCTGGTCGATGTCTCCACGCTCGGCAAGATCGCCGTGCAGGGGCCGGATGCCGGCGAATTCCTCGACCGCGTCTACACCAACATGTTCTCCACGCTTGCGGTCGGAAAGGCCAGGTACGGCCTGATGTTGCGCGAGGACGGTCTGGTCCTCGACGACGGCACGACCTGGCGGCTCGGCCAGCACGATTTCCTGATGACCACCACCACCGCCAACGCCGGCAAGGTGATGCAGCATCTGGAATATCTGCTCGACGTGGTGTGGCCGGAGCTGAAGGTGCAACTCACCTCCGTGACCGACCAGTGGGCGGGCGCCGCGATAGCCGGCCCGAAGTCTCGCGATGTGCTGGCCGCCTGCCTGACCGGCACGAAGGCCGACAACGAGACGCTGCCTTTCATGGGCATCGTGCGTGGCGAGATCGACGGGGCGCCGGTAATGATCTGCCGGCTCTCCTTCTCCGGCGAGCTGGCCTACGAGGTCTATTGCGGTGCCGGCCACGGCACCCATGTGTGGGAAGCGCTGATGAAGGCCGGAAAGCCGTTCGGCATCGTGCCCTATGGCCTCGAAGCACTCGGCACCATGCGCATCGAGAAGGGCCATGTGACCGGCGCGGAGATCGACGGCCGCACCACCGCGCGCGACCTGCATCTGGACTGGATGCTGTCGAAGAAAAAACCTTTCGTCGGCTCGGCGATGATGGACCGCGAGGGGCTGGTCGGCGAAGGCCGGCTGCAACTGGTGGGCATCGTCCCGCTCAACAACCGTCCGGTGAATGGCGGCGCGCATATCGTCGAGGAGTTGTACGAGGACGGCCCGCGCGACTCCATCGGCCATGTCACGGCCATGTGCTATTCGCCGACGCTCGGCAAATACATCGCGTTGGCGCTGGTGAAGGACGGCAAGAGCCGCCGCGGCACCCGCGCCTTCGTCTCCGACCCGCTGCGCAAACGGTTCGGGCCGGTCGAAATCGTCAGCCACCATTTCTATGACCCGGAAGGGAACCGCATGCATGGTTGAGCAGGAATCCCCGCTGAAGCCGGTGTGGAAGCCCGGCTCGCACGGCAATTTTGCCAACGGCGTTGGCGTTTATCTGTCCGAGACGATGCCCGGCTCGATCGTCCAGCTGGCGGCTTGGCCGGGCGAGGAAAAGGCCGTCATCGCAGCCATCAAGAAGGTTGCCGGCGTGACATTGCCGGACGGCGCCGGCGGCGGCGCGCCGGGTGACGTCAAAGCGGCATTCGGCTTCGCGCCGGGAAAATTCCTCGTGGTGGACGAGAAGGAAGGACTGGCGGAGGCCTTTGCCAAGGCGGTCGATATTTCCGTCGGCACCGTTACCGACCTGTCGCATGGCCGCACTGCGATCCGCGTCGCAGGGCCGAAAGCGGAATGGGTGCTGGCGAAATTCTTCGCCATTGATTTTTCGCAAGTCTCCTTCCCCGTCGGCGCTGGCCGCTCGACGGTGCATCACGACGTCTTCGCGCAGATCCAGCGCACGGCCCCGACGCAGTTCGATCTCTATGTCTTCCGCTCCTTCGCGCGCAGTTTCTGGACGGCGCTTTGCCACGCATCGGCAGAGGTGGGCTACGAGGTGCGGTAGCTAACGCCAGCGGCCATCACGACGGAGGAGACAATGATGGAATTCATCAACTCGCCTGAGGCCAAGGCAATCGGGCTGCCCTTCAGCCAGGCGGTGCGCGTCGGCGATGTTCTTTATCTGTCGGGTGCGCTCGGCAACCGCCCCGGAACGCTGGAACTCGTTCCAGGCGGGATGGAAGCGGAAGCGCGCCAGACGATGGAGAACATCGGCGCGGTGCTGAAGGAAAACGGGCTCAGCTTCGCCGACGTGTTCAAATGCACGGTCATGCTGGCCGACATGTCGAAATGGACCGAGTTCAACAAGGTCTATGTCAGCTATTTCGACCCGGACCGCCTGCCGGCGCGTTCCGCATTCGGCGCAAACGGCCTGGCGCTGGGCGCGCAGGTTGAGCTCGAATGCTGCGCCTATATCGGCAAGCCGCGCTGAGCAGCCCTACTTCCAGAACGTAACCCACTCCTCCTGCGGAGCGCGGTCCGTCCGAAAGGTGCTTTCGGGCTTGGTCGTGTCCTCGTAGCCGAGCGCCATGCCGCACACCACGATTTCCTCATCGGGGATATTCAGGATCGGCCTGATCTGCTGGTGGTAGGGCGCGAAGGCCGCCTGCGGGCAGGTGTCCAGGCCCCTCGCCCGCGCGGCGATCATGATGTTCTGCAAGAACATGCCGTAGTCGATCCACGAGCCCTGGTTGAGCCGGCGGTCGATGGTGAAGATCATGCCCACAGGCGCATCGAAGAAGATGAAGTTGCGGTCGTGCTGGGCGCGCATGCGCTCCACCTCGCGCCGGCCGATGCCGAGCGCGCTGTAGAGGCCGAAGCCATTGGCGCGGCGCCGGGCCAGATAGGGTTCGAAGAACTGGTCGGGGTAGTATTTGTACTCGTCCCATACCGCCTTCTCGGCGCGGATGCCCGAATTCAGGATCGCGTCGCTGATGCTCTGCTTGGTCTCGCCCTTGGTGACGTAGACCTTCCATGGCTGCATGTTAGTGCCCGAAGGCGCGCGCGCGGCAACTTCGAGGATGTCGCGGATGGTTTCGTCGTCCACCGGCGTAGGCAGGAAGGCACGCACTGAGCGGCGCGACTCAATCGCCTCGTCGACGACGCGCGTGACGTCGTCGGTGTTGAGCTCGGTTCCGCGTGCCAGCATGACCTGTCCCTTCTCCATACGGTTCGCAACCGGAATACCCCCCGATCACCCCCGGTTTCCCCAGCATTTGCACCAGCCTCCCGACTATCGCAAGCAATAGCTTCATTTCGTGAAATTCCCCTTGAAATTTTCACGAAACTGTCATCTGGTGAAAATTACGGAGGAATTTTCATGCCGGCTCAAAAAGCCCGCCACGCAGCGCCCGATACCCGACCAGAAGGCAGCGCAAATGCGCTTCTGGCGCGGGATCTGCGCGCGCTGCGCAAGGCGCGCGGGCTGACCCTTTCGGAGGTCGCGCTGTCGCTCGGGCGCTCCGTAGGCTGGCTGAGCCAGGTCGAGCGCGGGCTTTCGACCCCCTCGATTACCGATCTGCGCGCCTTTGCAGAGCTTTTTGGCGTCTCGCTCAGCCTTTTCTTCGGCCATGACGTGCAGGAAGAGGCCGAGCGCGGCGTGGTAGTACGTGCCGGCCATCGCCGCTCGCTGGGCACAAGCGATTCCGGCCTCGTCGAAGAACTTCTCTCGCCCGACCTTGGCGGCAGCTTCGAGATGCTGCGCTCGGAATTTGCGCCCGGCGCTGAGTTGAAGACGCCCGCCAACCGCCCGACAGAGGAAGCGGGCTATGTCGTGTCCGGCAACTTCGACATCGAGATCGACGGCGCGTGGCACCACCTTGCCGAAGGTGACAGTTTCCGGTTCGGGGGCAAGCCGTTCCGATGGAAGAACCCAGGAGAGGAACCGGCGGTGGTGATCTGGGTGATCTCGCCGCCGGTCTACTAGGACAACACTGACTTTGACGGGCAACGGCTAAGAAGGCCGATGCCTGATGCGAATTGAGGGAGGAAAAAATGGCCGAGTTTCCGACGACGGCTCGTGTGGTCATCATTGGCGGCGGCGCGGTCGGCGTCTCGTCGCTCTACCATTTGGCCAAGGCCGGCTGGACCGACTGCGTGCTGCTCGAAAAGAACGAGCTGACCTCCGGCTCGACCTGGCATGCCGCCGGCAACGTGCCGACCTTCTCGTCCTCCTGGTCGCTGATGAACATGCAGCGCTATTCGACCGAGCTCTATCGCGGGCTGGCGGCCGAGGTCGACTATCCGATGAACTACCATGTCACCGGCTCGCTGCGCCTTGCCCACTCCAAGGAGCGCATGCAGGAGTTCCAGCGCGCCAAGGGCATGGGCCGCTATCAGGGCATGGATATCGACGTTATCGGTCTCAGCGAGATTAAGGGCCGCTACCCCTTCATCGAAACGCACGAGCTGGAAGGCGCGCTCTACGACCCCAATGACGGCGATATCGACCCCGCCCAGCTTACCCAGGCGCTGGCCAAGGGCGCGCGCGACATGGGCGCCAAGATCATCCGCTTCTGCCCCGTTAGCGGCGTGCGCCGCGAGAACGGCGAATGGGTCGTTTCGACCGCACAGGGCGACATCCGCTGCGAATATGTCGTCAACGCCGCCGGCTATCGCGCACAGGAAGTCGGCCGCATGTTCGGCCGCGAAGTGCCGATGATGGTGATGAGCCATCAATACATCCTGTTCGAGGAAATCCCCGAGCTTGCCGCCTGGTCGAAGGAGGCCGGCCAAAAACTGCCGCTGCTGCGCGACGTCGACACCTCCTACTATCTGCGCCAGGAAAAGCACGGCATGAACCTCGGCCCCTATGAGCGCAACTGCCGCGCGCATTGGGCCACCGCGGACGATCCGATGCCGGACGATTTTTCGTTCCAGCTCTATCCGGACGATCTGGAGCGGCTGGAATGGTATCTGGACGACGCGGTTCGCCGCGTGCCGATCCTTGGCACGGCCGGCCTCTCCAAGGTCATCAACGGCCCGATCCCCTACGCGCCGGACGGCAATCCGCTGATCGGCCCGATGCCGGGCGTCCCCAATGCCTTCGAGGCCTGCGTCTTCACCTTCGGCATTGCCCAGGCCGGCGGCGCCGGCAAGGTGCTGGCCGAGTGGGTCACGCAGGGCCAGACCGAATGGGACATGTGGTCGTGCGACCCGCGCCGCTTCACTTCCTTCGCCGCCGCGCCCGACTATGCGGTCGCCAAGGGCATGGAGATTTACGGCCACGAATACGCAATCCACTTCCCGCGCCACGCCTGGCCGGCCGGGCGCGACCGCAAGCTCTCGCCGATCCACGACCGCATCAAGAAGCTGGGCGCGCAGTTCAATGCCTATAATGGCTGGGAACGCGCGACCTGGTTCGCACAGCCCGGCGACGACATCTCCGACGAATCGACCCAGACCTTCAAGCGCTCCGGCCCGTGGGAGAAGCGCATCCGCGAGGAGTGCCTGGCCGTGCGCGACGCAGCCGGCATCCTCGACCTGCCCGGATTCTCGCGCTTCCGCCTGCAGGGCCCCGGCGCGCGCGCCTGGCTGTCGACGCTGATGACCGGCGTGGTACCGAAGCCCGGCCGCATCGGCCTCGGCTACTTCGCCGACGAGGCCGGCCGCATCGTCACCGAAATGTCGATCATGGCGATCGACGAGGACTTCTTCTTCCTCATCACCGCCGCGGTCGCCCAGTGGCACGACTTCGAATGGCTGAAGAAGCATCTGCCCGAGGGTTCCCAGATCACTTTGCAGGACGTGACCGACAACTTCTCCTGTCAGATCCTGTCGGGCCCAAATTCGCGCGCGATTCTTAGCGAGCTGACCGACGCTGACCTGTCAAAACCCTGGCTAACGCATCAGAGCGCGCAGGTTGCCGGACGCTGGTGCCAGCTGGTGCGCGTTTCCTTTGCCGGCGAACTTGGCTGGGAAATTCACTCGAAGATCGAGGACACGGCCACAATCTTCGACGCCGTCTGGGAAACCGGCCAGAAGCACGGCCTAAAACCGTTCGGCATGTTCGCGCTCGACAGCCTGCGGCTGGAAAAGAGTTACCGCGCCTGGAAGGGCGACCTTTCCACCGACTACACCGTGCTGCAGGGCGGCCTGGAGCGCTTCGTGAAGTGGGACAAGCCCGAGTTCAAGGGCAAGGCCGCGCTCCAGAACGAGAAGCAGCAGGGCGTAAGGAAGCGTTTCGTCACGCTGGTGATCGACGCGGGCGAACACGACGCGCCCTACATGTCGACCATTTGGCATGACGGAAAGGTAGTCGGCGAAACGACGTCAGGAGGCTTCGGCTACAGGGTGGACAAATCCATTGCGCTCGGCATGATCCGCGCCGATCTCGCCGAGCCGGGCACCAAGGTGCACGTAGAAATCTTCGGCGAGAATTTCGCGGCGGTGGTGCAGGAAGACCAGCCGCTGTGGGACCCGAAGAATGAAAGGTTGCGTGCATGACGAAGGTTGTCCTCACGGACGGCGGCATGGGTCAGGAACTCGTGCGCCGAAGCAAGAGCGAGCCATCGCCGCTCTGGTCGGCAAAGGTGTTGATGGAGGAGCCCGATCTGGTGCGCGGCCTGCATGCGGAGTTCATCCGTGCCGGCGCCAAGGTGATCACGCTCAACACCTATTCCGCCACGCCCGAGCGGCTGGAGCGTGAGGGTGCTCCGGAGATGTTCAAGCCCTTGCAGAAGCGTGGCATCGAACTTGCCAAGGCAGCGCGCGACGAGGCCGGAGACGCGGCCATCGCCGGCTGCCTGCCGCCGCTCTTCGGCAGCTATGCGCCGGCGCTGACCATCTCCTATGACGAGACGCTGGACATTTATCGCCGCGTGGTTACCGAGCAGGCAGACCACGTCGACCTGTTCCTCTGCGAAACCATGGCTTCGGCCGACGAGGCACGCGCCGCCGTCACCGCCGCGACCGAAAGCGGCAAGCCGGTCTGGGTTTCCTGGACGCTGTCCGACCATGGCGAGCCGCGCCTGCGCAGCGGCGAAAGCCTCGCCGCCGCCAACGCGGCCCTTGGCGACATGCCACTCGCCGCGCGACTGATCAATTGCTGCCGGCCCGAGGCGGTCGATGCCGCCTTCGCGGACCTTCTTGCGCTTGGCGGCAAGGTCGGCGCCTATGCCAACGGCTTCACCGCCGTCGAGGCGCTGAAGCATGGCGGCACCGTCGACGTGCTTCATGCCCGCCACGACCTCGACCCCGCCGCTTACGCCGATTTCGCCATCGGCTGGGTGAAGCGCGGCGCCTCCATCATCGGCGGTTGCTGCGAGGTTGGGCCCGAACACATCGCCGCCCTGCGCGACCGCCTGGTCGCCGAAGGTTTCGAGATCGCGGGAGCCTTCGATGCCTAAGCCATCCGCACGCGTTTCCGGTATCACCCCTTCCGGCAAGGACGGTTGGGAAGTCCACGTCGAAGCCGTCACCCGCAAGGAAGCCGGTGAGGACATCATCATGCTCTCCGTCGGCGACCACGACTTCGACACGCCGACCGAAACCATCGAAGCCTGCGTGACCGCCGTTCGCGGCGGCTATCACCACTACACGCAGCTTCCGGGCATTCCGCGCCTGCGCGAAGCCATGGCGCGGATTTCGACGCAATCGACCGGCGTGCCGACCACCGCCGACGAAATTCTTGCCGCACCGGGCGGCCAGCTAGCGCTCTACGCTGCCGCCCAGGCCGTGCTCGATCCCGGTGACCACGCCATCGTGGTGGCGCCCTATTACGCTACCTACCCGCCGACCTTCCGTGCGGTGGGTGCCGATTTCACAGTGGTCGAAGCGCGCTCGGAGGACGGTTTTCAGCCGCGCGCGGAAGACATCGAGAAGGCGGTTAGGCCCAACACACGCGCCATTCTCATCAACACGCCGAACAATCCGACCGGCGCCGTCTACACGCGCAAAAGCCTCGAAGGGCTCGCCGAGGTCTGCCGCAAGCACGACCTCTGGCTTCTCTCCGACGAGGTCTACTGGACGCTTGGCGGTGGCGAGCACCTGTCGCCTCGCGCCCTGCCCGGCATGGCCGAGCGCACTCTGGTCATCAACTCCATGTCGAAGAGCCACGGCATGACCGGCTGGCGCATCGGCTGGCTGACCGGACCGGAGGAACTCATCGCGGTTTTGGCCAGTCTCAGCCTCGTCACCACCTACGGCCTGCCCGACTTCGTCTCGCGCGCGGCGGCCGAGGCACTGGAAAACGGCTATGGCGTGAGGGAGATCGCCGAACGCTATGCTGCTCGGCGCACCATGTTCCTCGACGCCGTGCACGGCCTCAACAACGTCACCGTGCGCGGGTCGGAAGGCGGCATGTATGTCATGCTCGACATCAGCGGCATCGAGCCCGACTGCGAGAAATTCGCCTTCGGGTTCCTCGATGCCGAAAACGTTGCCGTGATGCCCGGCCTCAGCTTCGGCGAGTCTGCCGCCGGCCATATCCGCATCAGCCTTTGCCAGCCTGAAGAAACATTGAAGGAAGCAGCTCAGCGCCTCCGGCGCTTCGTGGCCTCCTACAGCCCACCCAAGGAAAGCAAAATCGCATGACTCCTTTGCCGCAAAAGGCCCGCGCCGTCATCATTGGCGGCGGCGTATCCGGTTGTTCCGTTGCCTATCATCTTGCCAAGCTCGGCTGGACGGACATCGTGCTTTTGGAACGCAAGCAGCTTACTTGCGGCACCACCTGGCACGCCGCTGGCCTGATCGGCCAGCTGCGCGCCTCGCAGAACATGACCCGGCTGGCGAAATACTCCGCCGACCTTTACGTCAAGCTTGAGGAAGAGACCGGCGTCGCCACCGGCATGCGCCAGGTCGGCTCGATCACGGTCGCGCTCACGGAAGAGCGCAAGCACGAGATCTACCGCCAGGCCTCGCTGGCCCGTGCCTTCGATGTCGACGTGCGCGAGATCTCGCCCCAGGAAGTCAAGGAGATGTACCCGCATCTCAACGTCTCCGACGTGGTCGGCGCCGTGCACTTGCCGCTCGACGGCCAGTGCGACCCGGCCAACATCGCCATGGCGCTTGCCAAGGGCGCGCGCCAGCGCGGCGCAAAGATCGTCGAAGGCGTGAAGGTCACCGCCGTCCACCAGAAGAACGGCCGCGTCACCGGCGTTTCCTGGGCGCAAGGCGCCGAACAGGGCACGATCGAAACCGACGTCGTTATCAACTGTGCCGGCATGTGGGCGCGGGAACTCGGCGCCATGTCGGGCGTGACCGTGCCGCTGCATGCCTGCGAGCATTTCTATCTCGTCACCGAGGCCATCGAGGGCCTTGGCCGCCTTCCGGTGCTGCGCGTGCCGGACGAGTGCGCCTACTACAAGGAAGACGCCGGAAAGATGATGCTCGGCGCCTTTGAGCCCAAGGCAAAACCGTGGGGCATGGAAGGCATCCGCGAGGACTTCTGTTTCGACCAGCTGCCGGAGGACTTCGAGCATTTCGAGCCGATCCTCGAAATGGGCGTAAACCGTATGCCCATGCTCGGCACCGCCGGCATCCACACCTTCTTCAACGGTCCCGAAAGTTTTACCCCGGACGACCGCTACTATCTCGGCGAAGCGCCGGAGCTGGGCGGCTACTGGGTGGCTGCCGGCTACAACTCCATCGGTATCGTCTCCTCCGGCGGCGCGGGCATGGCGCTGGCCCAGTGGATCAACGATGGCGAAGCACCCTTCGACCTCTGGGAGGTGGATATCCGCCGCGCCCAGCCGTTCCAGAAGAACCGCGCCTATCTCAAGGAACGCGTCTCCGAAACGCTTGGCCTGCTCTACGCCGACCACTTCCCCTACCGCCAGGTGGTGACCTCGCGCGGCGTGCGCCGGTCGCCCATCCACGAGCACCTCAAGGCGCGCGGCGCCGTCTTCGGCGAAGTCGCCGGCTGGGAGCGCGCCAACTGGTTCGCCAAGGAAGGTCAGGAACGCGAATACCGCTACAGCTGGAAGCGCCAGAACTGGTTCGAGAACGGCCGCGAGGAACATCTGGCCGTGCGCAACAATGTCGGCCTGTTCGACATGACCTCCTTCGGCAAGATCCGCATCGAGGGCCGTGATGCGCTCGCCTTCCTGCAGCGCATGTGCGCCAACGATCTCGACGTCGCGCCGGGCAAGATCGTCTACACGCAGATGCTGAACAATCGCGGCGGTATCGAAAGCGACCTCACGATCTCGCGCCTGTCGGACACCGCCTTCTTCGCCGTGGTGCCGGGTGCCACGCTGCAGCGCGATCTCGCCTGGCTGCGCAAGCATGTTCGCGACGAGTTCGTCATCATCACCGACGTCACGGCTTCCGAATCCGTGCTCTGCCTGATGGGACCGCGTTCGCGCGAGCTGATCCAGAAGGTAAGCCCCAACGATTTTTCCAACGAGAACAACCCCTTCGGCACCTTCCAGGAAATCGAGATCGGCATGGGCCTGGCCCGCGCCCATCGCGTGACCTATGTCGGCGAACTCGGCTGGGAGCTCTATGTCTCGACCGACCAGACGGCGCACGTCTTCGAGGCGTTGGAAGAGGCCGGCCGCGAGTTCGACCTGAAACTGTGCGGCCTGCACACGCTCGATTCCTGCCGCATCGAAAAGGCGTTCCGCCATTTCGGCCACGACATCACCGATGAGGATCACGTGCTGGAGGCAGGCCTCGGCTTTGCCGTGAAGACCGGCAAGGGTGACTTCATCGGCCGCGACGCGGTGCTCTCCAAGAAGGAAGCCGGCCTCGATCGCCGCATGGTGCAGTTCCGCCTCACCGATCCGGAGCCGCTGCTGTTCCACAACGAGGCCATCGTACGCGACGGCAAGATCGTGGGCACGGTGACGTCCGGCAATTACGGCCACCATCTCGGCGGTGCCATCGGCATGGGCTACGTGCCCGCCAAGGGCCAGAGCGAGGCCGACATTCTCGGCGCGAAATATGAGATCGAGATCGCGGGCGAACGCTTTGAGGCCGAAGCTTCGCTGAAGCCGATGTATGATCCGAAGGCGGAGCGGGTCAGGGCGTAGTCATCCATGCCCTTCCTCCGTGGGAGGGCAGCGCTCAAAACGCCTCCAGCTTGCGCCGCACCTTTCGCAAAAACGCGGCGCGAGTCTCCGGCGTCGATTTGTCCATCAGGTAGTGCGCCAGGAACAGCGTACGGCAGCGCCAGCCGCAGAGCGAACGTATGCCGCGCAGGATCGTCTTGCGGCCGGGATGACCGACCGCATGCGACCACCAGCGCGGCGCACCACAGGTGGTGATGACCGCGATCTTGGAGACATGGGTCATCAGCGGTCTGATCGGCCCCGGCCCTTTCGGCAGTTGGAAGGCGACGTCTGTTGCCCAGACACGATCCAGCCAGCCCTTCAGCATCGCCGGCAGGCCGTACCACCAGGTCGGATAGACGAAGACGATGGCCTCGGCCCATTTCAGGTGCTCGATATGCGCGGCCAGCGCCGGATCGGTTGGAGCGCGATCATTGTATTCGCGCCGCTCGCAGTCGCGCATCACGGGATCGAAATTCTCGGCATAGAGATCAACCAGCCGCGCCTCGCAGCCCTTTGCAGCTATGGCGTCGAGCGCCGTGTCGCGCACCGCCGCGCAAAAGCTTTCCGGCACGGGATGGCAATAGACGACCAGAACCTTCATGCCGCCCTCACCCCACCTTCTCCAATCCCTTGAACAAGTAAGTCCGGCCGGACCGATAATCATATTCCGGGTTTTCCCAGGCGATCATCTTGCCCGGATTAAGCAGCCCGTGCGGGTCGGCCTCGCGCTTGAAGGCGAGCTGGACCTGGTCGGTCTGCTTCATGCCGCCCTCTTCCAGCGTGTAGCGGTGCGGGTTGAAGATCGGGCAGCCATTGTCCTGGAAGAGGCGGATGATCTCTTCCAGCCGTTCCTCCGTGGTGAATTTTACTAGCGGCAGGCCGAAGCAGGTGATGTTGCCGTCGAAGCGCACGAACTCCAGATGCGAAAACACCTCGCCCGGAAACATGGCGTCCATCTCCTCCACCAGCGCGAGTTGGTTGGGGAACGGGTAGAGCGACTGCAGATAGGTGATCGATGGATCGACACGCAGCGCCCTAAGCGTCGTGTGGTTCCAGGCCAGCTCGAAGGCCGGCGGCAGGCCCTTCTTCTCCTCATCCGTCATGGCCGCAGTGTTGAAGACCACCTCGCCGCCCTCGCGGCGAGTAAACGCCAGGAAGGCATCCAGCGAATGCGGCGCCACCATCACCAGGCAGATGCTCTGGCCAGGTCGGAAGAAGCGCTGGTGTCGCTTGAAATAGTTCTGCGGCACGGGCGCGGCGATCGGCGTGATGAGTTTCGTCAACAGCCCGTCCTGGCAGCCAAGCGCATTGCCGTAGCGCGCAGCGCCCATGAAACTGTCGAAACCGACGATCACGTCCACCCAGTCGTAGGAGGCGGTCAGCGGCATCTCCACCTCGGTGATGATGCCGTTGGTGCCATAGGCGTGAGTTACCTTGTGCAGGTCTTCGCCGGTGAGATCGAGCACCCTGGGCTCGGCCTCCATGGTGACGACGCGCAGGCGCAGCACATTGCCGAAATCGCGTAAGCCGCCGAAATTGATCGAGCCGACGCCGCCCGATCCGCCGGCGATGAAGCCGCCGATGGAGGCGGTGTTGTAGGTGGAGGGGTGCAGGCGAAGTTCCTGCCCCGAATGCGCGCGCGTGGCCTTGTCGATGTCGGCGATGATCGCGCCCGGCCCGCACACCACGCGCCCCGGCGAGATCGACGTGACCTCGTTCATGTCGGCAAGCGACAGAACCACGCCACCTGACAACGGCATGGCCTGGCCGTAATTGCCCGTGCCGGTGCCGCGCGGCGTGACCGGCACGCCATGCCGGTGGCAGGCAGCCAGCACGCGGACCACCTCGGCCTCGTTCTTCGGCGAGACGATGAGATCGCCGCTGACGGTATCCAGCTGGCGTTTCAGCACTGGGCTGTACCAGTAAAAATCGCGGCTCTTCTGCTGGACGATCTTTTCGTTGTCCTCGATCTTCAGCCCGTCGAGATCGCGTTTCAGCGCAGCGATATCCATCATCCCCCCACCATCAGATCGTCGAGTTCGGCGTAGTCCGGCAGTTCGGCATCGATCGGTTTTCCGTCGCGCACGACGATCCGGTCGGATTCGGGCCGCGACAAAAGCTCGGTCCAGCTTCGCCCTTTGAAGATGATGAAATCGGCCGGTCCACCGGCCCGCAGCAGCCCTGCCCCATCCAGCCGCATCACCTCTGCCGGCGTCGCGGCAACCGTCTTCGGCCAATCGCCCACGGGATGATCGAAATGCAAGATGCGCGTTGCCATGCGGTAGACTTCCAGCATGTCGAGGTCGCCATAGGCGTAAAACGGATCGCGCGTATTGTCCGACGCCACCGATACCGGGATGCCGCGTGCCTTCATCTCGTGCAGCAGCGTCACTCCGCGCCAACGTGGCGTGGAGCCGTCGTGGCGGCGGTCCTGAAGGTAGAGATTGCACATCGGCAGCGAGACGACTGCGAGCCCCGCGCGCGCCATTTTGTCCAGCGTGTCGAGCACATGGTGGTCCGGCTGGCGCGCCAGCGAGCAGCAATGGCCGACGAGGATTTTTCCCTCGAAGCGATGGCGCAGCGCCGCCTCGGCGATCTTCCTCAGCGAAACCGCCTCAACATTGTCGGTCTCGTCGGCGTGGAAATCGAGATCGAGGCCATGCGCGATCGCCGCGCGGAACATGCGGTCCAGCAGTTCGTCGAGATCCGAAACCATATAGGTCACGGCGCCAAGCACGCCGCGCGCGGCGGCCACGCGCCTGGCAAGTTGCTCGAACCAGTCGGCATCCCGCACGCCGTCGATGCCGATCAGGCTGACGGCTTGCAACTCTATCCGGCCCTTCCATCGCTCACGCAGTTCCTCGAAGACCGGCCATGAGATCGCGTCCTGCGGCGCGGCGTTATCAAGATGCGTGCGCAGGGCCTTGGTGCCGTGGGCGTAGGCCGAGCGCAGGGAAAAATCCATGCGCCGGGCCACGTCCTCCGCACTCCAGCGGGCCGTTCGGTCGGCATCTGTTGCGCTAAGCGCGCCGGGAAAGGAGCCGTCGGGATTGGGTTTGCGCGGCCAGATGTGCCCCTTGTCGATATGGGTGTGGCAATCGACGAAACAGGGCAGCACGATGCGGCCCTTGAGATCGACGGCAGTCGCATCGGCCTTGCCCGATGTGGCGGCTCCGATGCTCTTTATCCGGCCATCCGCCACATCGATATCCGCCAGCGCAAAGCCGTCACCATCGAGCTGCGCCTCGAGACCCGGCGTCAGCGAGGCATGCACGCGGGCATTGGCAAGCGTGAAGGTGCAGGAAGTCGGAAGATCGACAGCCGCCATCACCCCTCCTGCTTCAGCGCGCTTTCGTGCCAGCGCCGCAAGATGAGATGCGAAACGAGCGACAGCACGAGGAAGATGACGATGCCGGTGAGCGAGATCAGGATCAGTGCCGCAAACAGCCGCGGCGCGTTGAGCCGATAACCCGCCTCGATGATGCGCGATGCAAGCCCCGACGACTGACCGGACGCGCCGGCGACAAATTCGGCCACCACCGCGCCGATCAGCGAAAGGCCGCCCGCGATCTTCAACCCGCCGAGGAAATAGGGCATCGCTGCCGGCAGGCGCAGGTGCCAGAGCTCCTGCCAGCGCGTCGCGCCGTTCAGCCGGAACAGGTCGCGCAGGTTGCGGTCGACCGAGTTCAGGCCCAGCGTCGTGTTGGAGAGGATTGGGAAGAACGCCACGATCCAGGCGCAAAGCAACAACTTGGCGGTCTGGTTGTCGACATAGATGTTGATGAGCGGGAAGATCGCCACGATTGGCGTGACCTGCAGCACGACTGCGAAGGGGAAGAACGACATCTCCACCCATTTCGACTGCGCGAACAACACCGACAGCCCAACGCCGCCGATCACCGCCAGAAGCAGGCTGAGAAAGGTGATCTTCAGCGTCACCAGAAGCGAGCCGAACAGCAGGCCGGCATCGTTGTAGAGCGTCTGCAGCACCACGCCGGGGCGCGGCAGGATATATTGCGGAATTTCGTTCCAGACGCAGATGCGGTCCCACAGCCAGATCGCCAGCACCATGATGGCAAGCGGCACCACCCATCTGCCAATGCGCTCCAGCCGCTGGCTGCGCGCCCGCCGCATCTCTTCCTGATCGACCGCAGGTGCTTGGGTTTGAATTGCCGTCATGCGGCACCACTCGAGTTGATCCGCATGGCCTCGCCGAGCACGTCGGACGCCCGCCGGCACAGCGCGGCATAGTCCGGCGAGGTGCGAAACGCCTCATCGCGCGGATAGGCTGCATCCACCGCAACCTCTTCGAACACACGCCCCGGCCGCGCCGCCATCACCACGATGCGGTTGGACAAAAACACGCTTTCGAACACGCTGTGGGTGACGAAGACGACCGTGAAGCGCTCTTCCTGCCAGAGTTCGAGCAGGTCGTTGTTGAGCTTGAAGCGGGTGATCTCGTCGAGCGCGGCGAAGGGCTCATCCATCAGAAGCAAGCGCGGCCGCGTGACCAGCGCGCGGGCGATGGAGACGCGCATGCGCATGCCGCCCGAAAGCTCGCGCGGCACCGCTTTTTCGAAGCCGGTGAGGTGCACGCGCTCCAGCATCTTGGCCACGGCCGGGGCCGCTTCGCTGCGCGAAACGCCCTTCAGCCGCAGCGGCAGCCAGACATTGTCGAACACGCTGGCCCAGGGCAGCAAAGTCGGCTCCTGGAACACGAAGCCGACGGAGGCCTGCTCGCCGGTCCGGCGCGGCCAGTCGATCGTGCCGGTGGTGGGCGTGGTCAGGCCGGCGATGATGCGCAACGCCGTGGACTTGCCGCAGCCAGACGGGCCGAGGAAGCTGACGAAATCACCCTCCCTGATTGTCAGATTGACGTCGCTGAGTGCCGTGACGCCGTTGGAAAAACTCTTGCCGACCGCACGAAGCGCCAGGAGCGGTCCACCGCTCCCGGCAATCGCGGGTGTTGCTGCCTTGATGTACTCCATGATCCCGATGCCGGGCTTACTTCTTGAGATCGAGGCCGACACCCTTGTTCACGAATTGCAGCGTGTAGGCCTTCTTGATGTCGAGCCCTTCCGGCACGACCTTGGCCTTGACCATCTTGGCGTAGAAATCGGCGATGTGCTCGTCGGTCATGGCGCCGATGCCAAGCTTTTCCGCCTCACCGGAATCGACGATGCCGTGGTCCTTCATCTGCTTGATCGAGAAGGCGATCTGCTCGTCGGTGATGTCGGGATTGTCCTTCTTGATCATCTCGTTGGCGGCTTTGTTGTCGCCGTAGAGATAGCTGTACCAGCCCTTGGCTGAGCCATCGACGAAGCACTGCACCACCTGCGGCCGCTCATCGATGGTCTTCTGCATGGCCTCGATGGTGGTGGCATAGGTGCTGAAGCCATAGTCGGCGAGCAGGAAGACATTGGGCTTGAACCCGCCCTCCTTCTCGACCGCGAAGGGCTCGGAGGTCACATAGCCCTGCTGGATCGATTTTGCATTGGCGATGAAGGGTGCGGCATTGAAGGTGTAGGGCACGCGCTTGGCCGGGTCGAAGCCGTAGTCGGTCACCATCCACTGGAAGAAGCTCTGCATGCCCTCGTCGCCGAGGATATACTGGTCGGCCTTCGGCAGGTCTTCCCATTTGTCGAGGCCCTGCCCGGGATGCGACATCACCACCTGCGGCTCCTTCTGGAAGGTGGCGGCCACGATGCGCAGCGGAATGCTCTGCTGCACGGCATCGAAGGCCTGCAGCAGATTGCCGCCCATGTAGAAATCGATCTTGCCAGCAAGCAGCAGCGGTCGGCCGCTCACTTGCGGGCCGCCCTGCTGGATTGTGACGTCGAGGCCGCAGGCGGCATAGGTGCCGTCGGCCACGGCCTGATAGTAGCCGCCATGCTCGGCCTGGGCCAGCCAGTTGGTCATGAAGGTGACCTTCTCGTTGGCGAGCGCCGCCGAAGCGGTTGCGCCAAAAAGCGCGGCCGCTCCAAAGGAGATGACGATATTCCTGTTCATGCACGCACCCCTCTTCGTGCCCTCGGTCTTCTGCCGGGGCGTGAAACACGATTTCGAAGAAGCAAGAGGCGTGCCATGGATGTTGCGGCGCCGAAGACTGTCCGCTTCACCCGTTCCGGTTCGAAGCCGGCGCCGTCATGCCATTCGCGCCGGCATCGTGCCTATTTTTTGAACGCCTGTCCACAAGCATGACGCAGCGTCAAACGCTTGAATGCGACAGCGATTCCGCCATAGGCTGGCTGGAAAGAGGGTGAGGATGCGATGTTCAAATTCCTGACGCCGAAATCGATAAGACCGCCTTTCGGTCGCTACAGCCACGGCGTCGAGGTGCCCGCCGGCAAGCGGCTGGTCATCTGCTCCGGCCAGATCGGCATCGGGCCCGACGACTCGGTGCCCGATGATGTCGGCGCGCAGACTGAGCTTTGCTTCGACAACATCGCCGCCGTGTTGGCCGAAGCCGGCATGACGCTCGCCAATGTCGTACGCATCAACACTTTCGTCGGCGACCGCGCCTATCTGAAAGCCTATATGGAAGTGCGCGACCGCCTGTTTTCGGAGCCGGCGCCGGCCTCGACGCTGCTCATCGTCGCCGGCTTCTCAAGGCCCGAATTCAAGATCGAGATCGAGGTCATCGCCGCGGGGTGATCGACAAGACGATGATCAGGGTCTAGTCGGTCGCCAAACAGCAAACGAGGTTCATCGTGGCCGAAGCAAGAAGACGCGTCTGGTGGGGCGACTACCGCACCACCGAATATGCCAACATCGACCCGGAGACGACGATTGCCGTGCTGCCGGTGGCCGCCATTGAGCAGCATGGGCCGCATCTGCCGGTCTCCACCGACACGACCATCATGCAGGGCATGCTGGACAAGGTCATCCCTCGCCTGCCGGAAAATCTCGACGTGCGCATCCTGCCCATCCAGGCGGTCGGCAAGTCGAACGAGCATGTGCGCTCGCCCGGCACGCTGACACTGCCAGCCCCGACGCTGATCGAAGCCTGGACCGAGCTCGGCGTTTCCATCGCGCGTGCCGGCGTACGCAAGCTCATCATCGTCAATTCGCATGGCGGCAACGAGGAGATCATGGGCATCGTCACGCGCGAGCTGCGCGTGCGCTTCGACATGCTGGCGGTGAAGACGAGCTGGCAGCGTTTCGGCCGCCCGGAAGGCATGTATACGGCGCAGGAAGACCGCTTCGGCATCCATGGCGGCGATGTCGAAACCTCGCTGATGCTGCATTTCCGGCCCGACCTGGTCGACATGAGCCAGGCTGAGGATTTCGTCTCCAACGTCACCAAGGCGGACGAGCACTTCGACCTGCTGCGCCAGACCGGCACGCATGCCTATGCCTGGCTTGCCGCCGATCTCAACAAGCATGGTGTGGTCGGCAATGCGGCCATCGCCACCGCTGAAAAGGGCCGGCTGACCGCCGAGCATCAAGCCGATGGTTTTATCCGGCTGCTGCAGGATGTGCGCAAGGCCAAGGTGTCGGAGTGGCTGGCGTAAGTCCTAACCGCCGATCTCCAGCGCAAAGGGCGTGCCCTCGAAGGCATCGGCACCACGGCCGATGCCCTTGATCGCCGCGATCATGCGGCCTTCACGGCCGAGCAGCGCATCGGCCACTGCGATGAGCCGCGGATTGGGCGTGGCCGAGGGCGACAGCCAGCGCAGTTCCTTCGCAAGCTCAACCTCGTCACGCCGCGGCGCCAGCGCCGACGCCACGATATAGGCCGAAGCCGTCGACCGGCTGATGCCGGCAAAGCAATGGATCACCAGCGGCCGGGCACGATTCCAAGCGGTTGCGAAATCGAGCAGCTGGCGCACATGCGCTTCGCCCGGCAGTGTCATGCCCGCCTGCGCCTCGGCAATGTCGTTCATCGCCAGCAGCAGGTGATTCTCCGGCATGATCACGGCCGGTCGAACCACTTCGGTGCCGCCCGTGAGCAGCGAAACGAGTCGTTCCGCCCCGGAGCGCGAAACGGTTTCATCGACCTTCGACAGCGGGCAGACAAAGATCATGGCTAAGCCTCCGTCGCGCGGGCGTCACGCTTGGCGGCCCAAGCCGCCAGCGCCTGTTCCAGCCGCTGCCATTCTGCTTCTCTGCCGGGAATGCCGATGCGCAGGGCAGTGTCGTCCCAGCCAAAATTCCGGATCAGGATACCGCGCTCGCCCAGCGCCGCAAATAGCCCAGCCGCATCCGGAATGCGGACGAAGCGGAACAGGCTGGTGCCACCACTTATTTGAATACCCGCGCCGGCAAACAATGCATCCAGCCGGACCGCATCCTCATACAGCGTGTTGCACATGGACTGCTGCCACGCCTCGTCGCCCAGCGCCTTGATGCCGTATTCCAGCGTCGGACCGGCCACGGCCCACGGCCCCAATTCAGCATCGAGACGGGCAGCCAGAGGTTCGGCTGCAATGGCAAAGCCAAGCCGCACGCCGGCCAGCCCAAAGAATTTTCCGAAGGAGCGCAGCACGACAAGCCCGCCGCGCTCGACATCACCGTCCACGCGCTCGTCCTGCGGGCCGACTTCCATGAAGGCCTCATCGACCACCAAAAGCCCGCCCTTGGAGCGCATCTTGTCGGCGAGGTCCAGCAGGTCGCGGCGGCTCACCACGCAGCCATTCGGATTGTTCGGATTGACCACGACGGCAATATCGGCGCCGAACAGCGCATCGAAGTCCCGCACTTCCGCCACCGCATGGCCGGCTATGACGCAGGCGCGCGAATGCTCGGCATAGGTCGGCCCCAGCACCAGCGCCCGGCCCGGCTTCACAAGGGAAGCGACACGCGGCAGCAGGATCTGGGTGCCCGGCGCAGGCGCGACATTGGCGGCCGACGGCGCGCCATAGGTTGCGGCGGCGACGGCCGCGAGTTCGCGCGCGCGCGCCGGTTCCGGCAGCCGCGAGAAGGCGGTGGCAGGCAGATCGAAAAGCGGATAGGAGTGCGGGTTGATCCCGGTCGACAAGTCGATCCAGGGCAGCGGTGCATGTGGAAACAGCGCGCTGGCCCGGCCCAGACTGCCGCCATGATCGGCCACCGCATCCACCGAGTTCCCGTTCACAAGCGCCATGTTCGTCCTGCTCGCCTTCCTGTCGCTACTCGTCGAACTGGGCTTCGGTTACCCGGATCGGCTGGTGCGCGCAATCGGCCATCCCGTCATCTGGATCGGCCACTTGATCTCTTTCCTCGACCGGCACCTCAACCGCGCGACGCTTTCCGACATGCAGCGCCGCATTTCGGGCGTGGCAGCACTCATCGTTCTGGTGGGCGTGCCGGCAGCGATCGCATTCGCCATTTCAACGGCTCTTTCGGCCCTGCCCTTCGGCATCATCCTCGTGGCGATCCTCGGTAGCAGCTTGCTCTCGCAGCGCAGCCTTGCGAGCCACGTCAAGGCAGTGGCCGACGCGCTTGATGAAGGAGGCCTCAGCGCCGGGCGTCGGGCTGTGTCGATGATCGTCGGTCGCGACCCCGACCAACTCGATGAAGCCGCCGTCTGCCGCGCAGCGATCGAAAGCCTGTCGGAGAATTTTTCGGACGGCATTGTGGCACCGGCCTTCTGGCTTGGCGCCGGCGGTCTGGTCGGCGGCGTCGCCTACAAGGCGGCCAACACCGCCGATTCGATGATCGGCCACCGCACGCCCCGCCACGAAGCCTTCGGCTGGGCCGCCGCGCGCTTCGACGATCTCATCAACCTGCCCGCCTCGCGCCTCACGGGCCTGCTGCTGGTCGCGGCCGCCGCGCTCGTGCCAGGCGCCGATCCCGCGAATGCATGGCGCTCGGTTTTGCGGGATGCTGGCAAACATCGTTCGCCCAATGCGGGCTGGCCGGAATCGGCCATGGCCGGAGCATTGGGCCTCGCTCTCGCCGGCCCACGCGTCTATGGCGGGCTCCTGGTGCAGGACCACCTGATGGGGAACGGCCGGCGCGAGGCGACCAGCGCCGACATCAGGCGCGCGCTAAGGCTTTATTGGACCGCTGACCTGATCATGATTGCAGGATTCGGGCTCCTCGCGGCCATGTTGCGATAGCCTGACCGGCAGGTCTCAGAATTCGATTCCCTGCTGCGCCTTCACCCCTGCCGAAAAATGGTGTTTTACCGAGCCCATCTCGGTGACGAGGTCGGCCGCCTCGATCAGCGCCGGCTTGGCGTTGCGGCCGGTGACGACCACGTGCAGCCCCTCGCGCCGGTTCGTCAGCGTCGAAACGACCGCGTTGAGGTCTAGATATTCGTAGCGCAGTGCGATGTTGAGTTCATCGAGCACGACGAGATCGATGGTCGGATCGTTGATGAGCTCCACCGCCTTGGCCCATGCGGCTTCGGCGGCGGCGATGTCGCGCTTGATGTCCTGCGTTTCCCAGGTAAACCCCTCGCCCATCGTGTGCCAGACCACCCGGTCGCCGAAGGCGGAGAAAGCGTCCTTCTCGCCGGTGTGCCACGCGCCCTTGACGAACTGCACGACGCCCACGCGCCGACCATAGCCGATCATGCGCAGCGCAAGGCCGAAGGCGGCGGTGGTCTTGCCCTTGCCCGGGCCGGTGTTGACGATCAGCAGCCCCTTCTGCTCGATGGTCTTGCCGGCCACCTCGGCATCCTGCACCGCCTTGCGCTTGGCCATCTTGGCCTTATGGCGTTCGGCTTCGCTGTCGTCGATTTCCTTCATGTCATTTCACCTGCATGGGCAGGCCCGCGACCATGAACAGCACACGGTCGGCGCGAGCCGCGATCTTCTGGTTGAGCCGGCCGGCGGCATCGCGAAATCTTCTGCCTAGCGCATTGTCGGGCACGATGCCCAAGCCCACCTCATTGGCCACGACGAACCACGGCCCGCGCGGCTTGCCCAGCGTCTCGGCGAGGCGCTCGCTTTCGCGCTCGAGGTCGTGTTCGGCCAGAAGATGATTGGAGAGCCACAGCGTCAGGCAATCGACGAGCAGCGGGCGGCCATCGGGCACGCTCTCTATGGCGCCAACGAGATCGAGCGGCGCGTCGAGCGTTTCCCAGCCCTCGGCGCGGCGGGCGCGATGCAGCGCGATGCGCTCCACCATTTCGTCGTCATAGGCCTGGGCGGTGGCGATATAGGTCCATGGCGCCGGAAAGCCGGTCGCCAGCTGCTCGGCATGCGCGCTCTTGCCGGAGCGCGCGCCGCCGAGCAGCAGCGTCAGTGTATTGGCCTCACGCAAAGCTGTCGCGCAGGCTTTTCGCCGTTCCGGTGAAGCGGCCGCGCACGATGCCGACCAGCGCACCGAGCACCACCCAGAAGATCAGGTTGGTGACGGTGACCGCGACCACGAACTGGTGGTGCAGGTTTTCCGGGATCGGCGTTTCGTGGCTTTCAGGCTGCGGTGCGCCGATGACGTGCGGAACGACGATCAGCGCCAGGCCGAGCAGCGAGAAGGCCAGCGAGCTGCGGAAGGCGATCAGGCCGAGGCCGGCAGCCGTGGCAACGGCCGTGCCGATCCACCACACCTGGCGGCCTGCAAGGTCGGCCGCGGGCATGGCCGGCAGTTCCGGCGGCAGGCCAAGGCCCGGCGCCAACGTGAACACGGCAAAGCCGGCAAGGCCCCAGAAAACGCCCTGGCGCCAGTTGGCGACGCCACCGGCGAACTCGGACACGGCAACCAGAACCAGCGCGAAGCCGATACCGGTGACGATATTGGCAAGCACGGTGAAGCCGGTGCGCTCGGCACCGTTTGCCGGCTCCCAGGCTTCTTCCTCGGCAGGTGCCGCGGCCTCTGCCGTCGCCGGCGCACTCATCTCCATACCCGGCATGTTGTGCGCCGAGCCGTGATCGTGACCGCCGCCTGCCTCTTCGTAGACTTCAGCCTGCAGAATGAGCGGGACGGTCGCAAAGCTTTGCATCGCAGCTAGGATCAGCCCGGACAAAAGCCCGGCGATCGCCGCGATGAACACGACGTTGCGAAAAACAGACATGGGAGAAATCCCGTGTTAGTGGCAGGGGAATGCCAGCGAGTGACGAACGTCATGGGCGGCGTTGTGCACCACGTCCATGTGCGAGAAGCCGACGAAGCCGACCACGAACAGGCCGAGCAGCGCCGAGAGGGCGAGCTGCGTAGCGCGCGAGGCCGAGCTAGCGGAAGCGCCGAGCGTCGAAGAAACCGTGTTCATTCCCAAAGTCCTTTCGCCCTCCACCCGAGGGCCTCTAGAGTTGCCTTTGTCGCCGGCAGGTCTCCTGGCTTGCGGGTCTGCGCCCTACCCCGCCTTCCCGAGGTGACCCTCAGTGGCATCTGGGGAGAACTCTCCGCATACAGTTGCGGGGGCAGCCGCGGCTCAGGACAAAAAATCCCTACCGCATTCCCTCTTAGTCCCGTCTGGAACCGACGACAGCGGCAACTATACGGAGAATCGGTGTGCCCGGCAAACCAAATTCCCGCCCTTTTTGGGGCAACTCAGGTCGCAAACGCGCAAGCCGCGGGTTGCCGCCTGCAGGCTCAGGGTCGACGGCGATTGACAATCGGCGCCTGGCAGTGTCCGTTTCTGCCCGTCGATCCGGAGAACGCCATGCAAGCTGAAACCGAAGCAATCGATCCATATAACGGCCTGCGAACCACTCAGACGACGCTGCCGTCGCGCGCCTACTGGGACGAAGCGGACTATCGCCGCGATCTCGAATCCATCTGGTACCGCAACTGGCTGATGGTGTGCCGCGAAGCCGACATCGCCCAGCCGCACGCCTTTCGCGTCTTCACCGTGGGCACGCAGCAAATCCTCGTGCTTCGCGACGAATCAGGCACGCTGCGCGCCTTCCACAACACCTGCCGCCATCGCGGGTCGCAGTTGTGCCGCGAGAGCGAAGGGCGGCTGAAGGCGCGGCTGCTGACCTGCCCCTACCACGCCTGGTCCTATTCGTTGAGCGGCGAGTTGGTGCGCGTCCCTTCCAAGACATTGCCGGCCGGTTTCGACAAGGCCGACTACCCGCTCTATCCGGTGGCGCTGTCGCTGTGGCGCGGCTTCGTCTTCGTCAATCTGGATGAAGCAGCCAGCGGTTCAGCAGCCGACAGTTTCGATCCCGGCTCGGGCGACCTCGCCAACTGGCCGCTTGAGGAACTCGCCACCGGCCATGTGCTGCGCAAGGTGATGAACTGCAACTGGAAGATTTTTTGGGAGAATTTCAACGAGTGCCTGCACTGCCCCGGCGTGCACAAGAACCTTTCCAATCTTGTACCAATCTATGGACGCGGGCTGATGGCGCGACATGACGATCCCGAATGGGCGCTCCATGCCGACAACGACGCGCCCGAATATGCCGGGGGCTTGCGTACCGGAGCCGAGACCTGGTCGGAGGACGGCCGCGTTCATGGCCCAATGTTCGAAACGCTGAGCGAGGCCGAACGCGCCGCGGGCCAGACCTACGCAACACACCTGCCCTCGATGTTCATCGTCGGCCATGTCGATTATGTCCGCACCGTCCGGCTCCTGCCTCTGGGACCGGAGCAGACCGAACTCACCGCCGAATGGCTGTTTCCCGCCAAGGCGCTGACCTCGGAGAGCGCCGATCTCGAAAACATCATCTCCTTCGGCACACGCGTGCTGGAGGAAGATGCCGCCGTCTGCGAACTGAACCAGAAGGGTCTGCATTCACGGCGCCATTCGACAGGCGTGCTGATGCCGGAAGAATACGATCTGTACCGCTTTCACGAATGGGTGCGCGGCCAGCACGCCGCCCACGGCGTCACATCGACTTCGGCAGAAAACGCCAGGTGAGCAGACCGCAGGTGACGGTGAGAACGCCGAGCGTGCAGAATACGGCGCCTAGCCCGAAGAAGCTGAGCACGACCGAGTAGACGAGCGGCGGCAGGAGTTCCGACAGGTCGAGATAGGTTCGATACACCGCCGTCATCTGCGGGCGCTCGTAGGTGCGCACCGCCCGCATGAAGGCGGTCGACCCCAGCGCATCGAGCGCGACCGTGAACAAGGCGCCAAGCAGCAGGCAGCCGCCCGTCGCCAGCGGCCATTTCTCGCCAGTGAAGCCGGCGGCGAGCAGCGCCGCTGTCATGCAGAAAAAGGCGAGCGTGATGATGTTGCGCGCGCCGAAGCGGCGCCCCGCCTTGCCCCAGAAGATCGCCGCGAAAAGCAGCGCATTGCCGGCCGAGACGAGCAGGCCGCCCGCCATTTCGCCCTGCCCCGTGACCACCATCAGGATCGGGCCGTAGACGAAGAACGTCGTCCAGAAACAGGAACGGCCGAAAGCGATCGCCCAGGCCAGCCGCAGGCGCGGCTGCGAGACGAAACGGCCGATGTTCTTGAGCGGGTTTGCGGGCCGCGTCTTGCCGGGCCGGATCAGTTCGTTGTCGCCAAGGCGGTAATGCCAGAATGCGGCAAGCTGGGCCGCCGCGAACACGACCACCAACCCCTGGGCGGCCACAATGCCATAGCGCGTGTAGAGGTAGACGCCCAGCGTCGGGCCACCGGTCCAGGCGATCATCGACCAGGCCATGCGCAGCGATTCAGCCTGCATGATCTCGGTCTTGCGGATGTTGTCCATGATGTAGAGGTTGAGCGTGATGGCGAGCGCGCTTGCGCCCATCACGCGCGACAGCATGCCGAGCAACTGCCCGGGCAGCGAATGCGTCATGAACAGCAGGGAGCCGATGGCCAGGAGCGAGGCCCCGGCGGTGTAGATCCAGCGGCGCGAAAACCGCCCGATCAGCATCGGCATGAACAGCGTCGCCGAAAGGCCGATCAGCGCCACCAGCGTGTAAAGCAGCGAGACGGTCTGCTTGTTCTGGAGAAGCTCATAGGCCTGGATCGGGACCACCGAGGTGATGGTCGCTCGCGCGAAGGACTCAAGCGCGTAGAGGGTGGCGAAGGTGCGCGCACCCGCCGGTTTCACGGCGGGTAGCCAGATGGGATGCCTTACCTGCGTGACCATTCCTGCCCCGGATCATTCTCCGGTAAGGTTTGCAGGTGTCGGTTTCCGGCCGATAGCAGGAAACCGACCTTTAGCCGTCGTAAAATGCTGTGGGACTATAGCCCCCTGTCCGTGGCCTAAGCCGCATCCCATTCGGGTGCGAAGTCGCCGTCGCAGATGCGCCTGTTCTGCCCGGTCAGGGCCGAAATGGCCGCCATTTCCTCGTCCGACAGCGCAAAGTCGAAAATGTCGATGTTCTCGGCCAGTCTGGAAGACTTTGTGGTGCGCGGGATGGCCACCACACCCTCTTGCTGGACATGCCAGCGCAGCACGACCTGCCCCGGCGTCTTGCCGTGGCGGGCCGCTGCGTCCTGGACGGCCCGCTCCGCGAACAGGCCTCCGTCACGGAACAGCGGGCAATAGGAGACGAGCGCAACACCATTGGCGCGGCACAGGCGCAGCACCTTCGACTGGTCGAGATAGGGATGATACTCGACCTGATTGGCGACCAGCGGCGCTTCGGAGACTTCGACTGCCCTGGAAAGCAGGCCCGTGGGGAAGTTGGCCACGCCGATGTGCCGCGCAAGACCGCTGCGCTTCACTTCGTTCAGCGCTTTGATCGATGCTTCCAGCGGAATGTTCGGGTTGGGCCAATGGATCAGCAGGAGATCGACATGATCGAGGCCGAGATCCTTCAGGCTGGCCTCGGCCGAGCGCTGGAGATCGCCCTGCGCAATGTCGGTCCACCAGACCTTCGTCGTCACGAAAACGTCGTCGCGAGCAATGCCGGATGCACGCAGGCCAGCACCGACAGCAGCTTCATTGTGATACATGCGCGCCGTATCGAGATGGCGATAGCCGATCGCAAGCGCGTCCGACACCAGCTGCGAGCACTCCTCGCCCTTCAAGGTCCACGTGCCCAGACCAAGCGCCGGTATCGAGGCGCCATTGGCATTCACATTGTGCATCAAGATCTCCGCGTCATTCTTCGGCCTTGCCATCCATGCTAACGATGTCACCATGACCACATCGCCAGCAAAGACAGCCATGTACGCCGAAACACTGACGAATCAAGTCTCGCCGGCAAAGGGCAAGCGCATCGAGGTTCTCGATCTGGCGCGCGGCTTGGCGCTTGTCGCCATGGCCATCTACCACTTCACCTGGGACCTGGAGTTCTTCGGCTATGTCGAGCCGGGCATGACGGCGGTGGGCGGCTGGAAACTGTTTGCGCGCTGCATTGCCTCGAGCTTCCTGTTTCTGGTCGGCATCAGCCTCGTCTTGGCGCACGGCAAGGGCATACGCTGGAGATCGTTCTGGCGCCGGTTCGGCATGATCGCAGCCGCGGCGCTCGCGATTACGGTCGTGACCTGGATCGCGATGCCGGAAGGGTTCATTTTCTTCGGCATATTGCATCAGATCGCATTGGCCAGCCTGCTCGGCCTCGCTTTCCTGCGGTTGCCGCCGCTGGTTACACTGCTGATTGCGGCTCTCGTGATCGCCGCACCGAACTTCCTGCGCAGCGAGTTCTTCGACTATCCCGCTCTCTGGTGGGTGGGGCTGTCGTCAACCAACCCGCATTCGAACGACTACGTGCCGCTTTTCCCCTGGTTCGGCGCGGTGCTTGCGGGCATTGCCGCGGGCAAGTTCGCGTCGTCCAGCGGATTGTTCGACAGGCTGGCGGAAATCCGGCTCGGCAAGTGGTCGATGCCGTTCGACTTCGCAGGCAGGCACAGCCTCGCCTTCTACCTCATCCACCAGCCGGTGCTGATCTCATGTGTCTGGCTGTTTTCGCAGGTCATGCCGCCACAGCTGCCGCCGCAGGAAGTGCGCTTCCGCAACTCCTGCGAGCGGACATGCGAGCAGACGCGCGATGCCGAATTCTGCAGCCGCTACTGTGCCTGCATGCTGGACGCACTGGAAAAGGATGACCTCGCTCAGCTTTTTTCCGGCACTCCGTCACCGGAATTGCGCGCTAGAATAGACGAGAACGCCGGCTTGTGTACGGATAAGACCGACGGCGAGCTGCTTCAGGGAGGAATGCAATGAACGACACCGGCACGAGGCCCAACACGGTTCCCTGGCCGCCGCTGGTCTATCTTGTGGCGGTCATCCTCAGCGTCGTCCTCGAGGTCTTCCTGCCCGTGCCGTGGATCCATGGGCTGCTGGGAGACATCCTCTTTGCCGCCGGCTGGCTCGTCATTCTGGGCGCGATTGCGATGTATGTCTCGGCAATCCACGTCATGCGGCGGGCGCAGACGACGATCATGCCGACGCAAGCCGCGGACCATCTGGTGATGGACGGTGCCTTCGCCATTACCCGCAACCCGATCTATCTTGCCATGGCGCTGCTGATGATCGGCATCGGCCTGGTCAGCGGCATCGTCTGGTTCCTGCTATTTGCGGTGCTCGCCGCCTTCGTCACGCAAAAGCTGGCAGTCGAGCGCGAGGAAAAACACCTCGAGGCGCGGTTCGGCAAGCGCTACCGCGACTACGCCAAGCGGGTGCGCCGCTGGATCTGATCGCCGGTAGATGACCAGCGCCGACGGAAGCAGGCACTAATGTCCTAGGTGGTCACGCCCAGCTCGGCCAGCCGCTCCACGCAGGATTCCTCGGCCTGGTCGAGTTCGGCGAGCGTTTCCTCGAGGTCGCGCCGCCTCTGGCGCAAATCCTCGCGCTTTTCCTCAATTCGCTTGATCATGAGACTGAGCTGCCCGACCTCGCCCGGCGGCTCCCTGTACATCTGTATGATCTCGCGGATCTCGTTGATGGAAAAGCCAAGCCGCCTGCCCCGGATGATCTGCCGGATGAGATGCCTGTCGGACGGACGAAACAGCCGGGTGCGGCCGCGCCGGACGGGCTGGATGAGCCCCTCGTCCTCGTAGAACCGTAGAGTGCGCGTCGAGATATCGAACTCGCGGGTCAGCTCGGTGATCGAATAATATTCCCGCATAGCACTTCCACCCCATTATTTTTTCGCTGACGCGACTTAAACAAAAACTGTCGCACGGCATTTACGTAAAAGTCAATCGAGAAGAAAAAATCCAGCCGAAGCAGTGGCTAGGCATCCAGCACCGGCTAATCAAAGCAAAGGCTGCAGAAAGCCTGTCAGGACCTCGCTCCTGGAAGCCCCAGAACCAACCTAAGCCGGATTGATTAGTCCCGCCCGTAGGCAGTGGCGATGCATCGCACCAAAGGACGACCGCATTCGCACAAATGCCTTTCTCAACCGCATTGAAGTCTCCTGATAACGGAAGAGCGGAGAGGTCAGCCTTGGGGAAGGCTGAGGGACGTAGACACGGAGGGGACACATGCAAGTTCGCGACATGCGTATGGTCGCGCCCGGGACGACTCTCGAGGCGGACCTGGCCATTGTAGGTACCGGTCCTGCCGGCTTGTCGATCGCAAGAGAATTCTTCGGCAGCCGCGTCCGCGTCATCCTCCTGGAGTGCGGCGGCCTGGCCGAGAACGGAGAGGTAGCTCCTAGTGAAAGGTTTGAAAGTATCGGCGCGCCGCGGGTGAGCGAGCCGAGGCTGGTCCGCAACCGCGTGTTCGGCGGCAGCTCGCATAGCTGGAGCGGAAAATGCCGAACCTTCGACGAGATAGACTTCGAGCATCGAGCCTGGGTGCGTTACTCCGGGTGGCCGATAGGTCGGGCGGACGTGTTGTCTTATGCCGACCGGGCGGCCGAGCTGATGGTGCTTGGCCCCAATGTCTATGACGACGCGATGCGGGACATTCTCGGAAGGGCCCGACCGAATCGCGAGGTATCCCGCGATCTGCTGGTTCCCTGCTTCTGGCAGTTCGCGCGCGACCCCGAACAGCCAATGGAGTTCCTGCGCTTCGGGCCCCGCTTCCTGAGTCAGACAACCGAAAACGTCCAAGCCTACATCCATGCGCCGGTCACACATCTGCGAACCGACGAAAGCGGCCGCCGACTGACCTCCCTGGAGGTCACGCCGACCCCTGGCCGCACTGTCCGCATCGTCCCAAAGATCGCGGTACTTGCCGCCGGCGGGTTGGAAAATGCCAGGCTTCTGCTTGCCTCCAGACGTACCCACACAAGCGGCGTAGGAAACCACAACGACTTGGTGGGGCGCTTCCTGATGGACCACCCACGCATCAGCCTCGGCCACTATGACGCCAAGTCGGCGCGGGCTGTGCAGGTCCGGCTGGGCCTCTTCCAACTGCGGCAGCGCAACAGGACCCACGTCTATTCGCACGGCCTGGCACTGAGCCCCGCCCTGCAACGGCAGAAGCAGTTGCTGAATTGCGCAGCCTATCTGTCCGAGCACAGGTCCGAGGACGATCCCTGGGACGCGCTCAAGCGTCTCTACATGCGCCGTTCGCCCCATTATCTGAGCGACATGCGCCGTGCTGTCGCCGATCCGGCGAACCTTGTGGAGGGGCTCTATCAACGCATCGCGAAGGGACGCAGCGTCCGGCACAAGGTCGACAGGCTGGTCTTCGATTGCCTGGTGGAACAGCAACCCGATCCCGAAAGCCGCGTGACCCTCTCCGAGCGCAGGGATGAGCTGGGGCAGCCTATTGCGCGCGTGAACTGGAAAATTTCCGAGTTGGAAAAGCGCTCGGTCGCCGAACTGGCGAAGATCCTTGCACAGGAGTTCGACCGAATAGGCCTCGGCGCCCCGGTTCCTCCTCCCTGGCTCGCGGAAGGCGGCTTGCCTGATTCGTTTACTGACGTTGCCCACCCTATGGGGACTACCAGGATGTCCGACGACCCGGCGCACGGCGTGGTGGACCGCAATTGCCGTCTTCACGAGGTGGGAAATCTCTATGTGGCGGGAAGCTCGGTTTTCCCGACGGCCTCGCACGCCAATCCGACATTGATGATCGTCGCGATGGCCCTGCGCCTGGCGGACTGGCTCAAGCACACGCATTTTGGCTCGGCCACAGCTGAGACGTGGAAAGCGAATACTGTTCCTGCCTGATGAGGCTCTGTCCTGCGGGACTTGAGCTGCCGCATCTTGCGGCCGGCCAGCTCGCGCTGGTTGTCGGCGAGATCCGTTACTCTCGCGGCCAGAAAAGGCTCTCGGCGCCTTTGTCGGTATGTTCGGAGAAAAGAATAAAGCCCAGTAGTTCTGGGCTCTTAGTTGTGACTGGTGCGGTCGAGAAGACTCGAACTTCCACGGGTTGCCCCACAGCGACCTCAACGCTGCGCGTCTACCAATTCCGCCACGACCGCACGTCACAGAAGGGCCGGTCTCGACCGGCAGGGGGGCATGTAGCAAATCGTTTTGGGGGACACAAGTACGCCGTGACGAATATTCGAATTCTTTGTGACGACGCAGGGGAATCCTCGGCTTGGAGCCCGGAAAAACGAGCTGCCGCGGAGGAGAAACTGGACCTTTTGCGTGGCCGCAGCCATATGAAGGAGAGTTTTTCGGGGCCAGGCCATGAATCAGCGCAGCCAGATCGACACATATTTTTTGCCGGCGGCCGACTCGCCGCCCGTCGAATGGCGAATCGAGCCTGGTTTGACGCCATATGAGGACGCCCTCGCCTTCATGGAATCGCGCGCTGCAGCGATTCGCGAAGGCAGCGCGGGCGAGCTGGTGTGGCTGGTCGAGCACCCGCCGCTCTACACCGCTGGCACCAGCGCGCAGCCGGGCGACCTTGTCGACCCCGACCGCTTCCCGGTCTTCGCTGCCGGTCGCGGCGGCGAATACACCTATCACGGCCCGGGCCAGCGGGTGGCCTATGTCATGCTCGACCTGAAGCGGCGGCGCGAGGACGTGCGCGCCTTCGTGGCCGCGCTCGAAGCCTGGATCATCATGACGCTCGACCGCTTCAACATTCGCGGCGAGCGGCGCGAGGATCGCGTCGGCGTCTGGGTGGTGCGGCCGGATCGGCCGCCTATGCCCGACGGCTCTCCCGCCGAGGACAAGATCGCGGCCATCGGCATCCGCCTGCGCCGCTGGGTGAGCTTTCACGGCATCGCCATCAACGTCGAGCCCAACCTCGAACATTTCAGCGGCATCGTACCGTGCGGCATAGCTGAGCATGGCGTGACCAGCCTGGTCGATCTCGGCTTGCCGGTCACCATGACCGATCTCGATGTGGCGCTGAAGGCGGCCTTCGAGGCGGTGTTCGGCCCGGCCGCAATCGCGGCCGAAGCACATCGCAAGGCAGGCTGAGGCCCGCCCAGGCAATGGGAAACAGGCTCACATCGCGCCGATCCACATCGCCATCGTGACGAGAAATGCGCTCATGCAAATCAGCGAGACGACATCCTGGATCAGATCGGTCATGCTTCCCTCCTGTATCTGAATTGTTTTCATTTTGTTCTATTTTTGTTCCATCGTCAAGCGCCTGATCACTGGCGCTCAAGCCGTGGCGCCGTGAGTCGGCAATGGGGTTAACTGAAGGTTAAGGCTTCGGCCGCCTTGCGCATTGCGAGCTTCTCCCTGGTGGATAACTCGACCTCGAATCGTCGAAAGCTCGTCAGGCTGAGGGGAGCCAAAAGAATGCGGACGCGAAGGGGCGTTACCGCGCCTCGAAAACGAAGCCGGATCATGGGAACGTGGACGCATGGCATCGCGCCTCTAAGGGTATTGGTTGACGCTAGCCATGCGTCCACCCGGCGCTCTTGCCTGGGTTTGTTCGCCTCCGCATTCGCGCGGCCAGCCACACCCTGGGCCCGGACTTGGGGATTCATCATCCAGCAGCGCTACCGTCACGCCACCAGCCCGGACGCCGTCGCCCTCCACGCTCATCCGGTTCATGACCCGTGTTCCCGCGAGGGCGATGCCGAGGATTATGCGGGAGGCGGGAAAGTGGGGGATGAACGGGGCCGCGATTTTATTCCGGGGGCCGTAATTGCAAGCGGTTGGCTTCGAAGAGCTCCGAATTTCTCCGAAATTCATCCGCCTGTTTGCACGTTACCTATCCGCGCATCGGATCGGGGGCGGCAGTGCGCGGAGTTCTACCTCCCCCTTGAGGTGAGGTCGCATCCAAGCAAAGCGAAGGATGCGGGTGGGGTCATTGCGGCAGCGCGCGGCGTGGACCGTGCCCTTGGCCGCCGGCCCTTCGCTATGGCTCCGGGCGTTCGTCGTTCGAAAAGCCAAATCGTTGGCTTTTCGCGGCCTTCGGCCACCACGCCTCACTCTCAGAGAGGCACCACCTTGCCGTCCGCGAGCGTGACGCGCCGGTCCATGCGGCCGGCAAGCTCGTGGTTATGGGTGGCGATCAGCGCCGCAAGCCCGGACTGACGCACCAGCGCAAAGAGCGCGTCGAAGACGTAGGAGGCGGTGACGGGATCGAGATTGCCGGTCGGCTCGTCGGCCAGAAGCACCAGCGGCGCATTGGCCACCGCGCGCGCAATCGCCACGCGCTGCTGCTCGCCGCCCGAAAGCTCAGAGGGGCGATGCTGACCGCGCTTGCCTATCTGCATGTATTCCAGCAACTGTCCTGCCCGCGCCCGCGCCTCGGCCGGCGCCAACCCCTTCACCAGTTGCGGCAGCATGACGTTCTCGATGGCCGAGAACTCCGGCAGCAAGTGATGGAACTGGTAGACGAAGCCGATGTCGTTGCGGCGGATGGACGTGCGCGCGTCGTCGGACAGGCGTCCGCAGGCGCGGCCCGCCAGGATGACATCGCCGGCATCCGGCTTTTCGAGCAGGCCGGCGGTGTGCAGCAGCGTCGACTTGCCGGCGCCCGAGGGGGCGACGAGCGCCACCATCTCGCCGCGCCGCAGCGAAAACTCGGCGCCGTTGAGGATGGTGAGCTTGCGCGGGCCCTGGACGTAGTGCCGCTCGACGCCCTTCAGTTCGATGATCTTTTCGTTAGCCATTATTCGTACCGCAATGCTTCGACCGGATCGAGCTTGGCGGCCCGCCAGGCAGGAAACAGCGTGGCCAGGAACGAGAGGGTGAGCGCCATGATGACGACGCTGAGAGTCTCGTTGAAATCCATCCTGGCCGGCAGTTTGCTCAGGAAATAGAGCTCGGGATTGAACAGCACCGTGCCCGAAATCCAGGAGAAGAACTGGCGGATCGACTCCACGTTCAGGCACACGACGATGCCGAGGACGACGCCGGCTATGGTGCCGGTGACGCCGATGGCAGCCCCCGTCATCACGAATATGCGCATGACCGCGCCGCGCGTGGCGCCCATGGTGCGCAGGATGGCGATGTCCCTGCCCTTGTCCTTCACCAGCATGACCAGGCCCGAAATGATGTTGAGCGCGGCCACCAGCACGATCAGCGTCAGTATCATGAACATGACGTTGCGCTCGACCTGCAGAGCCGAGAAGAAGGTCTGGTTGCGCTGGCGCCAGTCGGAAATGAAGACAGGCCGCTGCGCCGCCGCTTCCACCGTTGGCTTCAGCGAATCGACCGCATCTGGATTATCGACGAAGACCTCGATCGTCTGCGCGCGGCCTTCCATGTTGAAGAACAGTTGCGCCTCGGAAAGCGGCATGTAGATGATTGAGGCATCGTATTCGGACATGCCCACTTCGAAGATCGCCGCGATCTTGTAGCCCTTCATGCGGGGCGTCGTGCCCATCGGCGTGACGTCGCCCTCCGGCGAGATGAGGGTAATGGTATCGCCGAGCGACAGGCCGAGATTGTCGGCCATGCGCGTGCCGATCGCCACGGCGTCGTGACTGTCGTCGAAGCCGACGAGCGAGCCCTGCTTGATGTTGTTGGCGACCAGCGAGACCTTGGCGAGGTCCTGGCCGCGAATGCCGCGCACCAGCGCGCCGTTGCCGGCGCCCACCTCGCCCTGCGCCAGCACCTGGCCGTCGATGAGGGGGATGGCGTATTTAACGCCGGCCACGCCGTTAATGCGGCCGGCGACAGCGTCATAGTCCTCCAGCGGCGTGTCGACGGGCTGGACGATCAGGTGCCCGTTGATGCCGAGGATGCGGCTGAGCAGCTCGGCGCGGAAGCCGTTCATCACCGCCATGACGATGATGAGGGTGGCCACGCCCAGCATGATGCCGATGAAGGACATGGAGGCGATCACCGAAATGACCGTTTCCTTGCGCCGCGAACGCAGGTAGCGCCATGCCACCATGCGCTCGAAGGCGGAAAAGGGTCCGGCGCCAGCCGGCTTGGCCGCCGCCTTAGCCATCAGTCCCTACCGAAGCGAGCAATGGCGGCAGCGATCGACAGGGTCTCCCTCTCGCCGGTGCGGCGGTTCTTGATCTCGACCTCGCCAGCGGCCACGCCGCGCGGGCCGACGATGACCTGCCACGGCAGACCGATCAGGTCGGCGGTAGCGAACTTGCTGCCCGAGCGCTGGTCGGTGTCGTCGTAGAGCACGTCCTTACCGGCGGCAGTGAAGGCGTCATACAGCTCTTCCGACACGCGGTCGCAATCGGCGTCGCCGGTCTTCATGTTGATGATGCCGACCTGGAACGGCGCCACGGCCTCCGGCCAGATGATGCCGTTCTCGTCGTGGCTGGCCTCGATGATGGCCGCGATCAGGCGCGACGGGCCGATGCCGTAGGAGCCCATCGACACGTAGTGGTCCTTGCCGTCGGGGCCGGCAACCTTGGCTTCCATCGGCTTCGAATACTTTTCGCCGAAGTGGAAGATGTGGCCGACCTCGATGCCGCGCGCCGAGAGTTGGTCGCCGGCGGGAACTGCGTTCCAGGCGGCCTCGTCGTGCATCTCGTCGGTGGCCGCGTAGGGCGTCGTCCATTCCTTGACGATGCCGGCGATCTGTTCGTCGTTGGAGAAATCGGTGTTCTCGCCCGGCACCGGCAGGCTGAGGAATTCGCGTGCGCAATAGACCTGGCTTTCGCCGGTCTCGGCCAGGATGATGAATTCGTGGCTGAGGTCGCCGCCGATCGGGCCGGTGTCGGCGCGCATCGGGATGGCCTGCAGGCCCATGCGCGTAAACGTGCGCAGGTAGGAGACGAACATGCGGTTGTAGGCCGCCCGGGCGCCTTCATAGTCGATGTCGAAGGAATAGGCGTCCTTCATCAGGAACTCGCGGCTGCGCATGACGCCGAAGCGCGGGCGGCGCTCGTCGCGGAACTTCCACTGGATGTGGTAGAGGTTCAGCGGCAGGTCCTTGTAGGTCTTGACGTAGGACCGGAAGATCTCCGTGACCATTTCCTCGTTGGTCGGGCCGAACAGCATGTCGCGCTTGTTGCGATCCTTGATGCGCAGCATCTCGTCGCCATAGTCGTCATAGCGGCCGCTCTCGCGCCACAGGTCGGCCGACTGGATGGTCGGCATCAGTATCTCCAGCGCGCCGGCGCGGTCCTGCTCCTCGCGAATGATCCGGCAAACCTTGTCCAGAACGCGCTTGCCCAGTGGCAGCCAGGAGAAGCTGCCTGCGGCCTGCTGGCGGATCATGCCAGCGCGCAGCATCAGACGGTGCGAGACGATTTCGGCCTCGCGCGGATTCTCTTTCAGGATGGGCAGGAAGTAGCGCGACAGACGCATGAGGAATTCCGTCAAAGAAGAAAGAGGAATCGGAACCGGAATCGGCACCGACGCAGTGTTGTGTTGCCTGCCCGCGCTTCATAGCCATTTCAAGGCAGCTTGGAAACCCGAAGCCGCCTTAGAACAGATACTTGGCGCCCAACCGCGACAGATTGCGCGTCTTGGGCCTTCCCCACCCTGCCTACGCCATGTGCAAGGGCTGCAAACGCATTGTGCAGTGCAGCACATCTAATGGGCCGCTGACGCAAAAATGTTCGTGACAATTCAGCGCAGCTTGGTCTAGTGTGCTCACATAATCGAGAGGACAGAGAAAAAATCTGTTCTCCTACGCGGTCAAAGTCTTGGGAGGATGCGATCTAGGCGCGATTATCCGCAGCCGCCGGAAACGGAAAGCAGATCGGACGCGTTTAATTGCAAGGCCTCGTGCCTTGCATTTTTTTTGCGCACCAAACACTTTGCAGTTTTATGACAGGACCCCGTCGATCCTATCGATGCGCCGCGCTGTCGTGACTTGATACTTCACCAAATCACTAGACTAAATTACCTATTCAGCCGGCATTTGCAATATAGCTTTTTGGAAAGAAACGGCTCCTCCACGGCTATGCGCACGCGAGGGGGTAGCGAAGCTTGCTTCGGCTGATTGAACATTCGGCCAAATGCGCGAAATGGGCGTCGCCGGCCGCGGAGGCGTGTCTCCGCCGGCGACTTGCATTTCCAAGCAGGCCCTGAGGGACCCCGAGAACCGGCTTACTGGTAGTCCGGCACGAATTTCGGGAAATCGTCAAAACCCAGCCCGAGCACGCGGGTGAGATAGTAGAACGCCCCGTAGATGATGCAGGCCAGGATCGTGGTGATGATGATCGCCCGCAGCATGTGAGGCCCGCGCGGCGCGCTCGCTTCGGTGCCGAGCGTGACGTTCTTGTCGTCGTCCTGCGTCTTCAGGCCGAAAGGCAGCGCGATGAACAGAACGGTCCACCAGATGACGAAATAGACGGCGACAGTCGGGATCCAGCCAGTCATGAGCCTACACCTGTTCCAGTTCGACCAGCGTGCCGAGGAAGTCTTTTGGGTGCAGGAACAGCACCGGCTTGCCATGCGCGCCGATCTTGGGGGTTCCATCGCCCAGCACGCGCGCGCCTGCCGCCTTCAGCCGATCGCGCGCAGCGATGATGTCTTCCACCTCGTAGCAGAGGTGATGCATGCCGCCAGCCGGGTTCTTTTCCAGAAAGGCGGCAATCGGAGAGCCCTCTCCTAGCGGCTCGAGCAGCTCGATCTTGGTGTTGCCGGTGTCGATGAACACCACAGTCACCCCATGTTCGGGCAGCGCCTGCGGCTCGGTCAGCTTGGCGCCCAGCGTGTCGCGATAGACGGCGCTCGCAGCGGCGAGATCCGGCACGGCGATGGCGACATGGTTGAGACGGCCAAGCATTCAACGCTCCACGGTCAGCGCGTGACGAACACCGTCACGATCGGCTTCTTGCCCCAGGCCTCGTTGGCGGCGGCACGAACGGCACGCCGCACGGCTTCCTGGACAAGATCAAGATCTTTTCGGCGCGCACGGGGTATGCTGTCGACCGCGCCGATTGCCGCATCCAGCATCAGGTCTTCCAGTTCTTCGCCGCTCTGGTCCACTCGCGCGACGCCGATGGCTACGATATCCGGGTCGCCGGAGAGCTCAAAGCGATCGTCCAGCACCACATTGACCGCGACATGGCCGACGAAGGAGAGCTTGCGGCGATCGCGAATGCCCATCACCTCGTCGTCGCCGGTCAGCTTGCCGTCCTTGTAGATGCGGCCGAACGGCACCTGATCGATGATCTCGGCCGCACCCGGCGCGAGCTTCAGCATATCGCCGTCGCGGATCTGCGCGACTTCCGGCACGCCGCAGCCCGCGGCCAGCGAGCCATGCGCGACCAGATGCGCCGCTTCGCCATGCACCGGCACGGCGATGCGCGGCTTCACCCATTCATACATGCGGCGCAGCTCGCTGCGGCGCGGGTGACCGGAAACGTGCACAAGCGCGTCGCCGTCCTCGATGATCTTCATGCCCTGGTCGACCAGAAGGTTCTTGATCTCCAGAATTGCCTTTTCGTTGCCGGGAATGGTGCGCGAGGAGAAGACGACGGTATCGCCCGGCGACAGCGCCACAGTCTTCATTTCGTCACGTGCCAGCTTGGCAAGTGCGGCGCGCGGCTCGCCCTGGCTGCCGGTGCAGATGATGACGAGATTTTCACGCGGGATATAGCCGTAATCGTCCTCGGAGATGAACTCCGGCAGGCCGTCCAAGTAGCCGAGCTCAGTGGAGACATCGATGACCCGTTTCAGCGAACGGCCGAGCACCAGAACCTGGCGGCCGGCATCGCGCGCGGCTTCCGCGATGGAGCGGATGCGACCCACATTGGAGGAGAAGGTGGTGACGGCAACACGGCCAGGCGCCTTTTCGATGACGCCGCGCAGCCCCTCCCCGACTTCCTTTTCGGACGGGGATTCGCCTTCGCGAAGAGCATTGGTGGAATCGCAGACCAGTGCCAGCACGCCCTGCTCGCCCAGTTCGCGGAACCGCGCTTCGTTGGTCTTGGGGCCGATGGCGGGTGCGGGATCGATCTTCCAGTCGCCGGTATGGATCACCGTGCCGAGCGGCGAGGTGATGGCCAGCGACACCGGCTCGGGAATGGAGTGCGTGACGGCCAAGGCTTCGATGGTGAAGGGGCCGACGGTAAAAGTCTCGCCCGCGCGATAGATCGTCACCGGCACCTTTGCCGCAGCACTCTCGGCCTGGCGCTTGGCCTCCAGAAGACCGGCGGAGAACGGCGTCATCCAAACCGGCGCCTTCAAGCGCGGCCACAGGTCGAGCAGCGCGCCGTAGTGGTCCTCGTGAGCATGGGTGATGACGATGCCGCGCAGATTGTGCAGTTCGCTCTCGATGAAGCGCGTGTCGGGCAGCACGAGATCGACGCCCGGCAGGGTCGGGTCGGGGAACGTGACGCCGACATCGATGATGATCCATTCGCGGTTGTCGACAGGCCCATAGCCATAAAGCGCGAAATTCATGCCGATCTCGCCCACGCCGCCAAGCGGCACGAATACGAGTTCAGCTTCCCTGGATTTCGCCATGTTTTATCCTTTTCAATCCTCTCGCCGGGTGTCCCGAATTGCCGCATCGGACACCTGTACGGACATGTGGTCCGTTCGGCGCTGGTCTAGGGCGAGATGACCTCTCTTTGAAGCACTCTCACTCTAAGCTTGTTTCTTGAAGCATGATCTTGTCCGAAAAGTCTGCAACCATTCGCTGCGCGGACCTTCGGTTCGGGATCATGCTCTAGGTAGCACTAGCCGAGGCAACGGCCCCGAAATGCACGTCACCGGCCGCGATCTTATGCACTGCGCCGGTATCATCACGAATGACGAAACGGCAGTCCTCGTCGATGGTTTCGAACACGCCGCGCACGACATTACCTTCGACGCGAACAGCGACCTGACCGCCGAGGCCGGCCGCATGCGCCAGCCAGCGCTGGCGAATGAGTTCGAGCCCCCGCCCCTCGTTCCAGAGGCGCATGTTTTCGCTCCAGGCGTCGGACAGCGCGAGGAACAGCGTCTCGGCGGCGCAATCCGCCCCCAGCGCCTTGAGCGAGGTCGCCGGATAGGGAACGTCCTCGGGATGAGCGACGACATTGACGCCGATGCCGATGGCGAGCGCGAAGCGATCCGCATCCAGCATCGTGGATTCGAGCAGGATGCCTGCCATCTTGGCGCCCTTGGCGAGCACGTCGTTCGGCCATTTCAGTTCGAAGCGATTGCCGCGGCGATCGCCTGCCCCATCGGCGGCGATGGCGACGCGCCCGGGCACGACCGCTTCCAGCGCATCGGAAAGCGCAAGCCCGGCAACGAAGCCGAGCGTGGCAGCGGTCTTGAGGTCACGATCAACGATCAGCAGGAGCGTCGCGGCAAGATTGCCTTCGGGCGTCGCCCACGCACGGCCACGGCGGCCGCGCCCGCTTTCCTGCTTCTTGGAGACGACCCAGAGCTTGCCCAGGTCGCCTGCCCGCGCCCTTTCGAGCGCTATGGCGTTGGTCGATCCGACACTGTCATGTGCCTCGAGCCGGAAGCCCTCGGCCGCCGCTGTCGGAGCGAGCTGAAATCCCATCTCGTCAGAAGAACGTCTTCGCTGCGGCTTCTGCCACGCGGCCGATCGGTCCAGCGATCAGCACGTAGAACAGGATGAACGCACCGGAGACGCCCAGCACCAGACGCAGTTCGCCGGCCATCGGCACGAACCCGCCGACAGGCTCATCGAACCACATGATCTTGATGACGCGCAGGTAATAGTAGGCACCCACCACGGACGCCAGAACGCCGATCACCGCGAGGCCGTAGAGGTTGGCGTTGATGGCGGCGAGGAAGACGTACCACTTGGCCCAGAAGCCCGCGAGCGGCGGAATGCCGGCCAGCGAGAACATCAGGATGGTGAGGATCGTCGCCATCACCGGGTTGGTGGTGGCAAGGCCGGCCAGATCGCTGATCTGCTCGACATTGCCGTCCTTGCGGCGCATGGCGAGGATGAAGGCGAAGGTGCCGAGCGTCATCGCCAGATAGATCAGCATGTAGATGATGACGCCTTGAACGCCCGCCTCGGAGTTGGCGGCAAGGCCGACCAGCGCGAAGCCGACATGGCCGATCGACGAATAGGCCATCAGGCGCTTGATGTTGCGCTGGCCGATCGCGGCGAACGAGCCGAGCAGCATCGAGGCGACCGAGATGAAGACGACGATCTGCCGCCAGTCGGACGAGATCGGCTCGAAGGCGGTCATGGTGACGCGCACCATCAGCGCCATCGCCGCCATCTTCGGCGCCGAGGCGAAGAAGGTCGTCACCGGGGTCGGCGCGCCTTCATAGACGTCCGGCGTCCACATATGGAACGGCACGGCCGAGATCTTGAAGGCAACGCCGGCTAGCACGAACACCAGGCCGAAGACGAGGCCGAGCTGACGCTCGCTGCCCGAAAGGGCTGCCGCGATCTGCTGGAAGCCGACATGGCCGGTGTAGCCGTAGACGAGGCTGATGCCGTAGAGCAGCATGCCCGAGGACAGAGCGCCGAGCACGAAGTACTTGAGGCCCGCTTCGGTCGAACGCGCGCTTTCACGGTTGAACGCGGCCACGACGTAGAGCGCCAGCGACTGCAGCTCGAGGCCGAGATAGAGTGTCATCATGTTGTTGGCCGAGATCATCAGCATCATGCCGACGGTGGCCAGAAGGATGAGCACCGGATACTCGAACTTGTCGAACTTCTCGGCCTTGGCGAAGCCCACCGAGACGATCAGCGTGACGATCGAGCCGATCAACATCAGGATCTTCATCAGCTTGGCGAACGGGTCGGCAACGAAGGCGCCATTGAAGGCCTGCCCGCTACCGCCGAACAGCACCAGCCAGGCGCCGCCGGCGAGCAGCACCGCGACCGCAAGGCCGGTGACGGTGTTGTTGGCACGCTCGCCCGAATAGACGCCGATCATCAACAGCGCCAGCGCGCCGACGGTGATGATCAGTTCCGGCAGGATCAGCGAGAGGCTCGAGTAAAGTTCCGGCGTCATGTTCAAGACCTCAGTTCGCAGCCACGGCGTGCGCGGCGTCGATCGATGCGGTGATGTTGGAAATCAGCGAGTTCACCGAAGCAGCGGTCACGTCGAAGACCGATGCCGGGTAGACGCCGAAGAAGATCGTCAGCACGACCAGCGGGTAGATGATCGCCTTCTCGCGCGGCGAGAGGTCGAGCAGACCCTTCAGGCTGTCCTTGGTCAGCGCGCCGAAGACGACCTTGCGGTAGAGCCACAGGGCATAGGCCGCCGACAGGATGACGCCCGATGCCGCAAACAGCGCGACCCAGGTGTTGGCCCGGAAGGCGCCGATCAGCGTCAGGAATTCGCCGACGAAGCCGCTGGTGCCCGGCAGACCGACATTGGCCATGGTGAAGATCAGGAACGCGACCGCGTATTTCGGCATGTTGTTGACCAGGCCGCCATAGGCCGCGATCTCGCGGGTGTGCATGCGGTCATAGACCACGCCGACGCAGAGGAAGAGCGCGCCCGAAACCAGGCCGTGCGACAGCATCTGGAACAGCGAGCCCTGGATGCCCTGGGCGTTCATGGCGAAGATGCCCATCGTGACGTAGCCCATGTGCGCGACCGACGAATAGGCGATCAGCTTCTTCATGTCCTCCTGCATCAGCGCCACCAGCGAGGTGTAGATGATGGCGATGACCGACAGCGCAAAGACCAGCGGCTGGAAGTAGAGCGAGGCATCCGGGAACATCGGCAGCGAGAAGCGCAGGAAGCCGTAGCCGCCCATCTTCAGGAGGATCGCCGCCAGGATGACCGAGCCGGCCGTCGGCGCTTCAACGTGCGCGTCGGGCAGCCAGGTGTGCACCGGCCACATCGGCATCTTCACCGCAAAAGAGGCGAAGAAGGCAAGCCATAGCCAGGTCTGCATGCTGGCCGGGAACTTGTGCGCCAGAAGCGTCGGGATGTCGGTGGTGCCGGCGTCCCAATACATCGCCATGATGGCGAGCAGCATCAGCACCGAGCCGAGCAGCGTGTAGAGGAAGAACTTGAAGCTGGCATAGACGCGCCGCTTGCCGCCCCAGACGCCGATGATGATGAACATCGGGATCAGGCCGCCTTCGAAGAAAACGTAGAACAGCACGAGGTCGAGCGCGCAGAACACGCCGATCATCAGCGTTTCCAGGACGAGGAAGGCGATCATGTACGCCTTCACCTTGGTCTGGATCGAGTCCCAGCTCGCCAGGATGCTGATCGGCATCAGCAGCGTCGTCAGGATGACGAACAGCATAGAGATGCCGTCGACGCCCATGTGATAGGAGATGCCGCCACCGATCCAGTTGGCCTGCTCGACCATCTGGAAGCCGGGGTTGTTGTAGTCGAACCCGATCCAGATGAAGATCGACACGATGAAGGTGAAGACGGTCGTCAGCAGCGCGACGGCGCGGATGTTGCGGCGCGCGGCCTCGCTATCGTCCCGGATCAGAAGGATCAGGAACGCACCGACCAGCGGCAGGAACGTGACCGTAGAAAGAATGGGCCAATCGGTCATGGTCTAAAACGAGCTCCCGAGCATCATCCAGGTGACGAGGGCGGCGACGCCGATCAGCATGACGAATGCATAGTGGTAGAGATATCCGGTTTGCAGCTTGACCACGCGGTTAGTGACGTCGACCACCCAGGCCGACACACCGTCCGGGCCGAAGCCGTCGATGACGGCGCCGTCGCCCTTCTTCCAAAGGAACCTGCCGAGCTTCTTTGCCGTACGAACGAAGAGGAAGTCGTACAGCTCGTCGAAGTACCACTTGTTCAGCAGGAAGGCATAGAGGCCACGGTGCTGAGCCGCGAGGTACTTCGGCGTTTCCGGCGAGCGGATGTAGAACTGGTAGGCGGTAACGAAGCCGATGATCATGGCGATGAACGGCGACAGCTTCACCCACAGCGGCACGTTGTGGACTTCGTGCAGGATATGGTTTTCCGGCAGGATGTAGAGCGCGGCCTTCCAGAACTCGCTGTAGCCTTCGCCGATGAACTGGTCGTGGAACACCACGCCGGCCATGAGCGCGCCAACGGCGAGAATGAACAGCGGCACCAGCATCACCGGCGGCGATTCATGCACGTGGTGCATCACGTCGGCGGTAGCGCGCGGCTTGCCGTGGAAGGTCATGAAGATCAGGCGCCAAGAGTAGAAGCTCGTGAACACGGCGGCGATGACCAGGAGCGTGAAGGCGAAGCCCGCCATCGCGTTGTGGCCGATGCCGGCGAACGCGCCTTCGACGATCGCATCCTTCGAGAAGAAGCCGGCCGTGCCGATGATGGTGCCCGGAATGCCGACGCCGGTGAGCGCCAGGGTGCCGATGACCATCATCCAGTAGGTGACCGGGATCAGCTTCTTGAGGCCGCCCATCTTGCGCATGTCCTGCTCGTCGGAGACGGCATGGATGACCGAGCCCGACCCCAGGAACAGCAGCGCCTTGAAGAAGGCGTGCGTGAACAGGTGGAAGATCGCGGCGGAATAGAAGCCCATGCCGAGCGCGACGAACATGTAGCCTAGCTGCGAACAGGTCGAATAGGCGATGACGCGCTTGATGTCGTTCTGCACCAGGCCGACCGTCGCCGCGAAGAAGGCGGTGAAGGCGCCGATGAAGGTGACGAAGACGAGCGCAGTGTGCGACAGCTCGAAGATCGGCGACAGGCGGGCCAGCATGAACACGCCGGCGGTAACCATGGTCGCCGCGTGGATCAGCGCCGACACGGGCGTCGGGCCTTCCATGGCGTCCGGAAGCCAGGTGTGCAGCGGAACCTGCGCCGACTTGCCCATGGCGCCCATGAAGAGCAGCAGGCAGATGACGGTAAGGGCCCCTGCCCGGTCGAGTTCATGGCCGAGGAAGTTGAAGACGGCAGCGGTGCTCTCGGCAACGCCTTCATGCGGCACGTAGGAGGCGGCGGTCGCGAAGATCGAGTCGAAGTTGACGCTGCCGAACAGCACGAACACGCCGGCGATGCCGAGGATGAAACCGAAGTCGCCGACGCGGTTGACCACGAAGGCCTTGATGGCAGCGGCATTGGCCGACGGCTTCTTGTACCAGAAACCGATGAGCAGGTACGACGCCAGGCCCACGCCTTCCCAGCCGAAGAACATCTGCACGAGATTGTCCGACGTCACCAGCATGAGCATGGCGAAGGTGAACAGCGACAGATAGGCGAAGAAGCGCGGCCGGTCCGGATCGTGGTGCATATAGCCGATCGAGTAGATGTGCACGAGCGCCGACACGGTGTTGACGACGACGAGCATGACCACCGTCAGCGTGTCGACGCGCAGCGCCCAATCGGACTGCAGCGTGCCCACGTCGATGAAGCGCAGCAGCGGAACCGTGAAGGCCTCGGTCGTGCCGAGGCCGACCGAGAAGAATGCAACCCACGACAGCACCGCGCAGATCACCAGGAAGCCCGAGGTGATGTACTCGGACGCCTTGGCACCGATGGCGTTGCCGAACAGGCCGGCGATCAGGAAGCCGAGAAGCGGAAGGAAGACGATTGCCTGATACATGATTGTTCCCGTCAGCCCTTCATCATGTTCACGTCTTCGACCGCGATCGAACCGCGGTTGCGGAAGAAGACGACGAGAATGGCAAGACCGATTGCAGCTTCAGCGGCGGCGACGGTCAGCACGAAAAGTGCGAAGACCTGCCCCACCATGTCGTGGAGCGTCGCCGAGAAGGCGACGAAGTTCAGGTTCACCGCGAGCAGGATGAGTTCGATCGACATCAGGATGACGATGACGTTCTTGCGGTTCAGGAAGATGCCGAACACGCCGAGCGTGAACAGGATCGCCGAAACGGTCAGATAATGTGCGATGCCAACAACCATCGTCAGATTCCCTTGCCAGTCTCGACTTTTTTGACTTCGATCGAGGACGCCGTACGGGCGACCTGTGCCGAGATGTTCTGCCTCTTGATCCCCTGCTTGTGGCGCAGCGTCAGCACGATGGCGCCGATCATGGCGACCAGCAGCACCAGGCCGGCTACCTGGAAGTAGAGGACGTAGTCTGTGTAAAGAATGTCGCCGAGCGCCGCCGTGTTCTGGCGTGTCGCGAGATCCGGCATGGGCGCTGCGACCGTCTCGGCCAGTTTCGGCGAGAACACGTAGCCGCCCGTCACCACGATCAGCTCAGCCAGCAGGATCAGGCCGACCAGTGCGCCGATCGGCGCATATTGCAGCGCGCCCGACTTCATCTCAGCGAAGTCGACGTCGAGCATCATGACGACGAACAGGAACAGCACCGCCACGGCGCCGACGTAAACGACGAGCAGGATCAGCGCCAGGAACTCGGCCCCGGTCAGCAGGAAAAGGCCCGCCGCGTTGAAGAAGGTAAGGATCAGAAAGAGAACCGAATGCACAGGATTGCGCGCCGAGATGACCATGAAGGCCGACGCGACCGCAATAAAGGCAAAGAGGTAGAAAAAGGCCGCCTCTAGTCCGTTGAGCATGGGGTTCCCCCAGTTTTCCTACTTGGGTCGCGGCATTGCCCGTCCGACCCGATTCCTGGCGATATTCCGCCCTTTCGGGCAGTCAAGGCCGCGTGTTCCTTAGACGAGCATTTCCGGCTCGTCCATGATTCTGTCTCAGCGATACGGCGCATCCAGAGCGATGTTGCGCGCGATTTCGCGCTCCCACCGGTCGCCGTTGGCGAGCAGCTTGTCCTTGTCGTAGTACAGCTCCTCGCGCGTCTCAGTCGCGAATTCGAAGTTCGGCCCCTCGACGATGGCGTCGACCGGGCATGCTTCCTGGCAGAAGCCGCAATAGATGCACTTCACCATGTCGATGTCGTAGCGCACCGTGCGGCGGGTGCCGTCGTTGCGGCGCGGACCGGCTTCGATGGTGATGGCCTGCGCCGGGCAGATCGCCTCGCACAGCTTGCAGGCGATGCAGCGCTCTTCGCCGTTCGGATAACGACGCAGCGCATGCTCGCCGCGGAAGCGCGGGCTGACCGGGCCCTTCTCGTGCGGGTAGTTCAACGTCGGCTTGGGCGAGAAGAACATCCGCATCGAAAGGAAGAAAGCCGACACGAACTCCTTGAGCAGGAGCGATTTGGCGGCTTGGGTTAGAGCTGACATCGTCAATCTCCGATTACGTATGGGGCTACGAAGTAGCCGATGACCGGCAGCAGCACGAACTGGCTCAAACCGGTAATGTTGAGAACCCGCTTGGTCTCGGGCAGCTCGACGCGGGCGGCCAGCATCCGCAGCAGCGCAAAGTCCGCCGCCGCGATCGCCAGTCCCACCAGTGCGCCGATCATGCCCGCACCCATTACGCCAGACCCGTCAGCTTCAGGAAAGCGGCCACGATCACCACCATCGCCAGCGAGATCGGCAGGAACACCTTCCAGCCCAGACGCATCAGCTGGTCATAGCGGTAGCGCGGCACGAACGACTTCACCATGGCGAACATGAAGAAGACGAAGCAGACCTTGAGCACGAACCAGATCACGCCCGGCACCCAGGTGAACGGCGCGAAGTCGAACGGCGGCAGCCAGCCACCCAGGAACAGGATGGTGGTGAGCGCGCACATCAGGACGATCGCGACGTACTCACCCAGGAAGAAGAGCAGGAACGGCGTCGACGAATATTCGATCATGTGACCGGCGACCAGCTCCGACTCGGCTTCCACCAGGTCGAAGGGCGGGCGGTTCGTCTCGGCCAGCGCCGAGATGAAGAAGATGACGAACATCGGGAACAGCGCCAGCCAGTTCCAGTCGAGGAACGAGTTCGGCAGGCCGAGCATGGTGCCGACGCCGCTGCGCTGCGACAGAACGATGTCGCTGAGGTTGAGCGAACCGACGGTGAGCAGCACGGTGACGATGACGAAGCCGATCGAGACCTCGTAGGACACCATCTGAGCGGCCGAACGCAGCGCGCCAAGGAACGGATACTTCGAGTTCGAGGCCCAGCCGCCCATGATCACGCCGTAGACCTCGAGCGAGGAGATGGCGAAGACATAGAGGATGCCGACATTGATGTTGGCAACCGCCCAGCCTTGATCGACCGGAATGACGGCCCACGCCGCCATCGCGAGCACCGCGGAAACCAGCGGCGCAAGCAGGAACACGCCCTTGTTGGCGCCGGACGGAATGACCGGCTCCTTGACGACGAACTTCAGAAGGTCGGCGAAGGACTGCAGGAGACCCCACGGACCGACGACGTTCGGGCCGCGACGGATCTGCACCGCCGCCCAGATCTTGCGGTCGGCGTACAGAATGTACGCGACGAAGATCAGCAGGATGACGAGCAGCGCCACCGACTTCAGGAGGATGATCAGTCCCGGCAGGACGTAGAATGAGAAGAAGGTTTCCATGGTCGTCCTACTCGGCTGCCTGCTTGAAGCCGTCCTTCGCGAGGGCAGAGCATTCGGCCATGACGGCCGAGGCCCGCGCGATCGGGTTGGTCAGATAGAAGTCCGCGACCGCAGACACGAAGGCTTCCTTGCCGATCGCGCCGCCAAGCTTGGCGACATTGGCGACATCGGCCGGGTTGCCGGCGGCGATCTCGTCGATCTCGGCCAGGTGCGGATATTCGGCATAGAGCTTGGCGCGAAGCTGCGCCAGCGAGTCAAACGGCAGCTTGTGGCCGAGCACGTCGGACAGCGCGCGCAGGATCGCCCAGTCTTCCTTGGCATCGCCCGGCGCGAAGCCGGCGCGGTTGGTCTGCTGGACGCGGCCTTCGGTGTTCACATAGGTGCCGGACTTCTCGGTATAGGCCGAGGCCGGCAGGATCACGTCGGCGCGGTGCGCACCGGTGTCGCCATGCGTGCCGATATAGACCACGAAGGCCGAACCGGCGGCTGCCATGTCGAACTCGTCGGCACCGAGCAGGAACAGAACGTCGGTCGAGCCGAGCATTTCGCCGATCGACTTGCCATTTGCACCCGGCACGAAGCCGATGTCGAGGCCGCCGACGCGCGCGGCAGCCGTGTGCAGCACGGCAAAGCCGTTCCACTCGTCGCTGACGGCGCCGATTGCGGTTGCGAGCTTGGCGGCGAGGCCCAGAACGGCAAAGCCGTCTTCGCGGGCGACAGCCCCCTGCCCCACGATGATGAACGGGCGCTTGGCATTCTTGAGCGTAGCGAAGAACTTGCCCTTCCCGTCGGCCAGTTCCTTCAGCGTCTCGGGACCGGCGCCGAGCATCTCGTAGTCATAGCGCAGGTCGCCCATGTCGCCGATCACGCCGACCGGCAGGTCGCCCTGGCGCCAGCGCTTGCGGATGCGGGCGTTGAGAACCGAAGCCTCGAAGCGCGGGTTCGAGCCGACGATCAGCACGGCGTCAGCCTGCTCGATGCCCTCGATGGTCGGGTTGAAGATGTAGCTGGCACGGCCGAGCGACGGATCGAGTGCGGCGCCATCCTGACGGCAGTCGATATTGGCCGAGCCGAGCGAAGTGATGAGCTGCTTGAGCGCATACATTTCTTCGACGGCGGCGAGATCGCCGGCAATCGCGCCGATTCGATCGGCGGACGTCTTGGAAACGGCTTCCTTGATGGCGGCGAAGGCCTCGGCCCAGCTCGCCTGGCTCAGGCGGCCGTTGCGGCGCACATAAGGACGGTCGAGGCGCTGCGTGCGCAGGCCGTCCCAAATGAAGCGGGTCTTGTCGGAGATCCACTCCTCGTTCACCTGCTCGTTGATGCGCGGCATGATGCGCATCACTTCGCGGCCGCGGCTGTCGACGCGGATGGCCGAGCCGACCGCGTCCATCACGTCGATGGATTCGGTCTTGGTCAGCTCCCACGGACGTGCCTGGAAGGCATAGGGACGCGAGGTCAGCGCGCCGACCGGGCAGAGGTCGATCACGTTGCCCTGCAGCTCGGAGGTCATCGCCTCCTCGAGATAGGTTGTGATCTCGGCATCCTCGCCGCGGCCGATCAGGCCGAGCTCGGAAATGCCGGCGACTTCGGTGGTGAAGCGGACGCAGCGCGTGCAGTGGATGCAGCGCGTCATGATCGTCTTGACCAGCGGGCCGATATACTTGTCCTCGACCGCGCGCTTGTTTTCCTTGTAGCGCGAGGAGTCGACGCCGAAGGCCATCGCCTGGTCCTGCAGGTCGCACTCACCGCCCTGGTCGCAGATCGGGCAGTCGAGCGGATGGTTGATGAGCAGGAACTCCATCACGCCTTCGCGGGCCTTCTTGACCATCGGCGTGTTGGTGAAGATCTCGGGCGCTTCGCCGTTCGGCCCGGGGCGCAAGTCGCGCACGCCCATGGCGCAGGAGGCGGCCGGCTTGGGCGGCCCACCCTTCACCTCGACGAGGCACATGCGGCAGTTGCCGGCGATCGACAGACGCTCGTGGAAGCAGAAGCGCGGCACTTCCGCGCCAGCTTCTTCCGCTGCCTGCAAGAGCGTGTAGTGATCGGGAACCTCGATCTCGATACCGTCGACCTTGAGTTTAGCCATATCGCTTCAAACCCCTGCGGTGTTTCCGCAATTCCTTGGCCGGTTGTTCTTGCCGAACGCCCGACCGACCCAATTCAATGCTTCGTCTCTTCGGCCGCCAACCGGATCGCCTGTCCGACCCAGTCGTCGCGCCCGATGCGCCCGTTGAGGCCCAGATGCTCGTCGAGCCAGACGATTTCCGCCTCGCCCCACTCCGCAACCTGCGCCAGGCGCCAGATGCCTTCGCGGTTCAGCGCCTGCTCCAGCTTGAGGCCGATGCCAGCGACCCGCTTGAGGTCGTCGGGCTCGGCCGGCCGGGCAATCGTCCTTGGCCGCGTCATGCCTTCAGCCAGGCTGTCGGCGACCTGATCCACGTCGCGCCTCACAGCGCGAACGTCGGCAACCAGCGTCTTTGCCGCCGCGCGCGCCATGGCGGTCGGCGAGATCGAGCGAACGGCGAAGGCATCAGCCTCTTCCGCTTCCTCGTCGGCCAGCGTCACCATCATGCGCTGCGAGGCTTGCGCCACGCCCGCCACGGCGCCCATCCAGACGCCGACGGCATGGCTGGCCATGCCCAGACCACGCGCGGAGAACGCGACAGCGCCAGCCGCCGGATGCGCCATCAGATTGACGGCGCCGGCGAACTCCTTGGGGAGCATCGTGGCGAACTGCTCGTTCATCGTTTCCCAGCGCTCGGCTTCGGGCATCAGCCGTCCTCGTTATTCCGCAGCAACCAGCGCCGGCTCGACGCGATGGGCGTTGCGGGTGAACTCGTCGATGCGGCGCTCGATCTCCGGGCGGAAGTTGCGGATCAGGCCCTGGATCGGCCAAGCCGCAGCATCGCCCAGCGCGCAGATCGTGTGGCCCTCGACCTGCTTGGTCACGTCGAGCAGCATGTCGATCTCGCGCTTCTGCGCCTCGCCGCGAACCAGACGCTCCATGACGCGCCACATCCAGCCGGTGCCTTCACGGCACGGCGTGCACTGGCCGCAGCTCTCATGCTTGAAGAAGTACGAGAGACGCGCGATCGCCTTGATGATGTCGGTCGACTTGTCCATGACGATCACGGCCGCCGTACCGAAGGACGACTTGCGCTCGCGCAGACCGTCGAAATCCATCGGGCAGTCGATGATGTCCTCGGCCTTGACGACCGGGCAGGACGCGCCGCCGGGGATCACGGCGAGCAGGTTGTCCCAGCCGCCGCGGATGCCGCCGCCGTGCTTCTCCACCAGCTCGCGGAAGGTGATGCCCATCTCTTCTTCGACCGTGCAGGGCGTGTTGACGTGGCCGACCAGCATGAACAGCTTGGTGCCGACGTTGTTCGGACGCCCGATGGACGAGAACCAGGCAGCGCCGCGGCGCAGGATGGTCGGGGCAACGGCGATCGACTCGACGTTGTTGACCGTCGTCGGGCAGCCGTAGAGGCCCATATTGGCCGGGAACGGCGGCTTTAGGCGCGGCTGGCCCTTCTTGCCTTCAAGGCTTTCGAGCAGCGCGGTTTCCTCGCCGCAGATATATGCGCCGGCGCCATGATGAACAAAAACGTCAAAATCCCAGCCGTTCTTGTTGTTCTTGCCGATCAATCCGGCATCATAGGCCTCGTCGATGGCGCGCTGCAGCGCCTCGCGCTCACGGATGAATTCGCCGCGCACATAGATATAAGCCGCATGCGCGCCCATGGCGAAGCCGGCCAGCAGGCAGCCCTCGACCAGCGTGTGCGGATCGTGGCGCAGGATGTCGCGGTCCTTGCAGGTGCCCGGCTCGGACTCGTCGGCGTTAACGACGAGATAGTGTGGACGGCCGTCTGTGCTTTCCTTCGGCATGAAGGACCACTTGAGGCCCGTCGGGAAGCCGGCGCCGCCGCGCCCGCGCAGGCCCGACGCCTTCATCTCATTGATGATCCAGTCGCGGCCCTTCTCGATGATACCCTTGGTGCCATCCCAGCTGCCGCGCGCCATGGCGCCCTTCAGCGACTGGTCGAAGCGACCGTAGATATTGGTGAAGATGCGATCCTTATCCTGAAGCATTTTTCTTCCCTCAGACCGTCTTCTTCTCTTCGCCGTTGGCCTTCGCAGCCTTCGGGCGCGCAGACTTCAGGAACACCTTCTCATCCGTCAGCGAGGTCAGGCCGGTTTCCGGCGCCGAATAGACGCGGTCAACCTGCGGGCCGGGCTTGATGGTGTCGCCCTTGCCGGCTTCGAAAGCATCGATGATCTCGGCCAGGCGCTCCGGCGTCAGATCTTCATAGGTGTCCTTGAAGATCATGATCATCGGCGCGTTCACGCAGGCGCCCAGGCACTCCACCTCTTCCCACGACAGCGTGCCGTCGGCATTGGTGTGGAACTGGTCGTGGTGGATCTTGGAGCGGCAGACATCCATCAGCGCTTCCGAGCCGCGCAGCATGCAGGGCGTGGTGCCGCAGACCTGGACGTGAGCGCGCGTGCCCACCGGCTTGAGCTGGAACTGGGTGTAGAAGGTCGCGACTTCGAGCACGCGGATGCGCGGCATGTCGAGCATTTCGGAGACATGCTCGATGGCGGCGCGCGTCACCCAGCCTTCCTGCTCCTGCGCGAGCATCAGCAGCGGGATCACCGCCGACTGTTCACGGCCCTTCGGGTACTTCTTGATCCAGGTCTGGGCCTGCGCGGCCATTTCGCGGTTGAACGCGAAGGACGCGGGCTGGACGGATTCGTCTGCGAGGCGGCGAACTGACATTATCTATCTACCTCACCAAACACGATATCTATGGAGCCGAGGACAGCGGTGACGTCGGCCAGCATGTGGCCGCGGCAGAGGAAGTCCATCGCCTGCAGGTGTGCGAAGCCAGGGGCCCGCAACTTGCAGCGATAGGGCTTGTTGCTGCCGTCGGAGACGAGATAGACGCCGAATTCGCCCTTGGGCGCCTCGACGGCGGCGTAAACCTCGCCCGCCGGGACGTGATAGCCCTCGGTGTAGAGCTTGAAGTGATGGATGAGCGCTTCCATCGAGCGCTTCATCTCGCTGCGCTTGGGCGGCACGACCTTGCCGTCCATGTTGGAGACCGGCCCCACCCTTTCGGTGCCGAGCAGGCGCTCGATGCACTGGCGCATGATGCGGACCGACTGGCGCATCTCTTCCATGCGGATGAGATAGCGGTCATAGCAGTCGCCATGCTTGCCGACCGGAATGTCGAATTCCATCTCGGAGTAGCACTCGTAAGGCTGGCTCTTGCGCAGGTCCCATGCGGCGCCCGAACCGCGCACCATGACGCCCGAGAAGCCCCAGGCCCAGGCGTCTTCCAGCGACACGACGCCGATGTCGGCGTTACGCTGCTTGAAGATGCGGTTGTCGGTCAGCAGGTCGTCCAGCGCTTCCACCGTCTTGAGGAACGGGTCGCACCACTTGCCGATGTCCTCGACCAGCTTTTCCGGCAGGTCCTGATGCACGCCGCCCGGACGGAAATAGGCCGAGTGCATGCGCGCGCCGGAAGCGCGTTCATAAAACACCATCAGCTTTTCGCGCTCTTCGAAGCCCCACAGCGGCGGGGTAAGCGCGCCAACGTCCATCGCCTGCGTGGTGATGTTGAGCAGGTGATTGAGGATACGGCCGATTTCCGAATAGAGCACGCGGATCAACTGGCCGCGCTTCGGCACGTCGATGCCGAGCAGACGCTCGACCGCGATCGCGAAAGCGTGCTCCTGGTTCATCGGCGCGACATAGTCGAGACGGTCGAGATAGGGCACGGCCTGCAGATAGGTCTTGTGCTCCATCAGCTTCTCGGTGCCGCGGTGAAGCAGGCCGATATGCGGATCGACGCGCTCGACCACCTCGCCGTCCAGCTCCAGCACCAGGCGCAACACGCCGTGCGCGGCCGGATGCTGCGGGCCGAAGTTGATGTTGAAATTGCGAACGGAAGTTTCAGCCATTGTTGGCTTCCTGTTTGGCTGCATAGGCCGCCACAACCTCCGCACCGGTCAACCGGCGCGTTTCGTTGGCGAAAGCATAGTTGGCGGGCTTGTCGTCGACGAAGATTTCCTCGACGAAATTGAAACGTTCGGGCTCTGCGAAAGCCTGCATGGAGACGGCGACGCTGCCGTCATGCACGCCACGCCAGAACAGCGACGAGCCGCACTTCTTGCAGAAGGCGCGCTCACCCCATTCCGACGACCGGTAGACGCCGAGATCGGCCTCGTCGGCGATCTCAAGCGAATTGCCGCAGCCGACCGCCATGAAGGCGCCGCCCGACCACCGCCGACACATGCCGCAGTGGCAGACGTCCATCTCCATTTTGGACGGCACAGCCGTGAAGCTGACAGCTCCACAAAGGCAGCGACCGGTCAATCTTCCGCTTTCGCCCATTCCGCGCGACCTCAGTTGGCCTTCGCCTTCTCGTCGCCCGGCAGGACATAGTCCGTGCCTTCCCAAGGCGACAGGAAGTCGAAATTGCGGAATTCCTGGCGAAGCGAGACGGGCTCGTAGACGACGCGCTTGAGCTCGTCGTCGTAGCGAACCTCGACGAAGCCGGTCAGCGGAAAATCCTTGCGCAGCGGATGGCCTTCGAAACCGTAGTCGGTCAGCAGGCGGCGCAGATCGGGATGACCGGAAAACAGGACGCCATACATGTCGTAGGCTTCGCGCTCGAACCAATCGGCACCGGGGTAGACGCCGGTGATCGACGGAACGGGCATATCCTCGTCGGCCTGCACCTTGACGCGGACGCGCAGGTTCTGGCGCGGCGACAGGAAGTGGTAGACGACATCGAAGCGCTTGGCGCGCGTCGGATAATCGGCACCGCAGACGTCAATGATCGAGATGAACTGGCACTGCACGTCGTTGCGCAGGAAACTGGTAACGTCGACGATATCGGCGGGCTCGACGCTGATCGTCAGCTCGCCATAGGCGAGAACCGTCTCGACAATCTTGCCGGCGAGCTTCTCGGCCAGATAGGCTGAGAGGTCCTTAAGGGATTCACTCATTGGGGATCACCGCTCGATCGTGCCGGTGCGACGGATCTTCTTCTGCAGGAGAAGAATGCCGTAAAGCAGGGCTTCAGCCGTGGGCGGGCAGCCCGGCACGTAGATGTCCACCGGCACCACGCGATCGCAACCGCGCACCACCGAATAGGAATAGTGGTAGTAGCCGCCGCCATTGGCGCAGGAGCCCATGGAGATGACGTAGCGCGGCTCCGGCATCTGGTCGTAGACCTTGCGGAGCGCAGGCGCCATCTTGTTGGTCAGCGTACCAGCGACGATCATCACGTCGGACTGACGCGGAGAGGCGCGCGGCGCGATGCCGAAGCGCTCGGCGTCGTAGCGCGGCATGGAGATGTGCATCATCTCCACGGCGCAGCAGGCGAGGCCGAAGGTCATCCACATCAGCGAGCCGGTGCGTGCCCAGGTGATCAGCGCCTCGGACGAAGTGACCAGAAAGCCCTTGTCGGACAGCTCGTTGTTGATCTCGCCAAAGAACGCGTCGTCGGCGCCGACCGGCTTGCCGGTATTCGGATCGATGATGCCCTTGGCCTTCGGGGCGATCAGCGTGGAGGGTGCTTCGTTCAATCCCATTCCAGCGCTCCCTTCTTCCATTCATAGATGAAGCCGATGGTGAGCACGGCGAGGAACACCATCATCGACCAGAAACCGAACAGGCCAATCTGACTGAAAGAGACCGCCCACGGGAAGAGGAATGCCACTTCGAGGTCGAAGATGATGAACAGGATCGACACCAGATAGAACCGGATGTCGAACTTCATGCGCGCGTCATCAAAGGAATTGAAGCCACACTCGTAGGCCGACAGCTTTTCCGGATCGGGATTGCGATACGCGATCAGGAATGGCGCGGCGATCAGTGCGATGCCGATCACCAGGGCGACGCCGATGAATATGACGATGGGAAGGTATGAACTTAAGAGCCCGCTCATGCTCCGACTTTCCGTTGGCGGCCGATCGACCTGGATTATAGCACCGAATCGAACGACGAGACCGCGACACATACGTCGCGGGCGCTGCCGAAAATCCATGCTGCAACGCGGCGAGGGTTAGCGCAGGCAGTCCGGGGAAGCAAGTCAAACCTTGGCGAAACGATGACTGCGCCAAACGCTTTTGCGCGTTTGACGCCGCTCGAGGCACAATTAATTTCCAGACTTTTTTACTCCAGTTTTGCTACTGACACAATTCCCGTTGCGACACTGATAGGCTCATATGCACATTCGATTCCCCGAAAATCGCGGAAGAGTCGCCGCATGCCGCACCGGACCGACAGGACATGAAGGAAAAGATCTCGCTCAAGCAGGCGCGGCGCATTGCGCTGGCGGCTCAAGGCTTTGGCGATCCGCGCCCTGCCGGGCCTGTAGGCTGGCGGCAGATGAACAAGATGCTGTCGCGCATCGGCCTGCTGCAGATTGATTCCGTCAGCGTGGTGGTGCGCGCCCACTACATGCCGCTGTTCTCGCGGCTCGGCCCCTACCCGCGCGACCTGCTCGACAAGGCGGCCAACTCGAAAAAGCGCTCGCTGTTCGAATATTGGGCGCACGAGGCCTCGCTCCTGCCGGTCGAGACCTATCCTCTGATGCGCTGGCGCATGGAACGCGCCTCTCGCCATGAGGAAATGTACACCGGCCTCGCCAAATGGGCGCGGAAGAACACGCAACTCATCGACGACATCTACAGCGAGGTCGTCGCACGCGGCCCGATAGCGGCCTCCGACATCGACGGCGCCAAAGGATCGGGCGGCTGGTGGGGCTGGAGCGACGAGAAGCACGCCTTCGAATGGCTGTTCTGGGCGGGCCGCATCACCACCGCCTCGCGCCGCGGCTTCGAGCGCCTCTATGACCTGCCGGAACGTGTGTTGCCGCCGGCCATATATAATGCAGCCGTGCCGCAGGCTACCGACGCGCATCGCGATCTGCTGCGCATCTCGGCACGCGCGCTCGGCGTCGCGACGGTAGGCGACCTGCGCGACTATTTTCGTCTGTCACCGGCCGACGTGAAGGGACGCGTGGAAGAACTGGTCGAATCGGGCGAGCTTCTGCCGGTGCGCGTGGAGGGCTGGAGCCAGCAGGCCTATTTGCACACGGGCGCGCGCATTCCACGCAAGGTGGAGGCCCGCGCGCTGCTCGCCCCCTTCGATCCGGTCGTGTGGGAACGCTCCCGCGCCGAGCGCCTGTTCGGCTTCCGCTATCGCATCGAGATTTACACGCCGGCCGCCAAGCGGCAGTATGGCTACTACGTCCTGCCCTTCCTGCTCGGCGACACGATTGCTGCGCGCGTCGACCTCAAGGCCGACCGCCCCGCCGGCGTGCTGCGCGTTCAGGCCGCCTATGCCGAACCCGGCGCCCCTGCCCACACCGCCGAGGCGCTGGCCGACGAGCTTCGCCTGATGGCGCAATGGCTGGAACTGGAACGCATCGAAGTGGTGCCTGCCGGCGATCTTGCGCCGGCGCTCAGCGACATTCTCGGTCGTAACCGCGCGTTGACAGCACAACACGCGCCCGCCTAAATTCGCGGCGACGGTCCCCTCTCCGCAAAGGGAGGGGCCAAGAGGGAATGCGGTGCGGGGACAAATCCCAATTCCGCAGCTGTACCCGCAACTGTAAGCGAAGAGCCGAAGGCCGACAGCCACTGGAATTTTCCGGGAAGGCGGCGCGAGGCGACGAAGCGCGAGCCAGGAGACCTGCCGTCGAATTTTTAATCCGACCGCCCGGCGGGTGTTCCCGGGCAAGGAGCATGATTCTAGTGAAAACCGAAGCTGACCCGACAGCGCTGGCCGAGGACATCCGCGATCCGGATGGCTCCGACGTCACCATTGTCGTCTGTTCTTCCTGCCGGGATGAAACCGGTTCCGACGCCCGCCCCCGCGCGGGCGAACTTCTGGCGCAGGATGCCGCGCGCGCCGCCGCCAACGAAAACATCCGCGTGCGCCAGGTCGAATGCCTCGGCAATTGCAAGCGCCGCCTCAGCGCCGCTTTGCTGCGCGACGGCTGCTGGAGCTACGTCTTCGGCGACCTGACGACCGAAAGCGGGCCGGACCTGATTGCCGGCGCAAAGCTTTTCGCGACCGCCGCCGACGGCATCCTGCCCTGGCGCGGCCGCCCCGACAGCCTCAAGCGCGGCCTCGTCGCGCGCATTCCCCCTCTTGCCATAGTAAAGGACATTTCATGACCGCCTCCGCGACCCGCGTTCCCTGCACCGTCGTCACCGGCTTTCTCGGCGCCGGCAAGACCACGCTGATCCGCAACATCCTCGAGAACGCCAACGGCAAGCGCCTGGCGCTGATCGTCAACGAATTCGGCGATGTCGGCGTGGACGGCGAAATCCTGAAGAGCTGCGGCATCGACGCCTGTCCGGAAGAAAACATCGTCGAGCTGGCTAATGGCTGCCTGTGCTGCACCGTGGCCGACGATTTTGTGCCGGCGCTGGACGAAATCCTGTCGCGTGAGCCGAAGGTGGACCACATCCTGATCGAAACCTCGGGCCTGGCGCTTCCCAAGCCGCTGGTGCAAGCCTTCCAGTGGCCTTCGGTGAAAAGCCGCGTGACGGTGGACGGCGTCGTGGCCGTGGTGGACGGTGCAGCCCTTGCCGCTGGCCAGGTGGCCTCCGACATGGACGCCCTGCAGGCGCAGCGCGAGGAAGACGAAACGCTCGACCATGACGATCCGGTCGAAGAAGTGTTCCAGGACCAGGTTGCCTGCGCCGACCTCATCATCCTCTCCAAGAGCGACCTGATCGACGCGGACGGCAGCGCCCGTGCCCATGCGACGATCGGCGAGCATCTTGCGCGCGCTGTGAAGGTGGTGCCGACCTCGCACGGCAAGGTCGATCCTTCCGTTCTGCTGGGCCTCGGCCTCGCGGTCGAGGACGACATCGAAAACCGCAAGACGCTGCACGACGGCATGCTCGACCACGAGCACGACGATTTTGACAGCTTCATCGTTGAACTGCCGGCCATCGCCAGCCCCGAGGACCTGGCAGACCGCGTTGCCGCCGCCGCCGAGCAGGAGAACGTGCTGCGCGTTAAAGGTTTCGTCGATGTCGCCGGCAAGCCGATGCGGCTTCTTGTGCAGGCCGTCGGCCCACGCGTGAACCACTATTTTGACCGCGCCTGGACGCCGGCCGAGGACCGCCGCTCGCGTCTCGTCGTCATCGGGCTGAAGGGCCTGAACCGCGAGGCCATCGAGCGCATTCTGGCAAACTGACCCAGGCGCGCGGCCATGCACATACTGACCACGACATCCGCCTCGCTCGACGATCTGATCGAGCCGGTCGACCTCCGGCAGACGCCGGCGGATGTCGTGGCGCTGTCCTTCACCGACAGCGATCTGGCGGGGCTGGCGGCGGCGTGGCGGCAGGAGGCGGACACCCTGCCCTCCATGCGGCTGGCGGCCCTGCGCGACCTGCGCCACCCGATGTCGGTGGATCTTTGGGTCGACAGCGTGGCCGCGCATGCCAAGATCATTCTCGTGCGCATCCTCGGCGGCTACGACTGGTGGCGCTATGGCTGCGACCGGCTGGCCGCCATCTGCCGCGAGAAGAAAATCCATCTCGCGCTGCTGCCGGGCGAAAGCCACGACGAGGACCAGCGGCTGATCGAATGCTCGACCTTGCCGCGCGAAAAGCTCGACCTGCTGCTCGCCTATTTCCGCGAGGGCGGGCCGGACAATATGCGCGCTCTGATGCGCCAGCTGGCAGCACTTGCCGACGGACAAGGTGCGGCGGCGGAGCCGGTCGCGGTGCCGAAGGCCGGGTTTTATGAGCCGGGCAAGGGCGTGGTGCGCGACGTCTCCCTCCCCCTCGAGGGGAGGGTCCGGCCGCTGGCCGGGGGTGGGGTCGCCTCGGCTGCGCGCCAAGATGCGTCGAGCACTGCCGCAGTACCCCCCTCCGCCGCCTTCGGCGGCACCTCCCCCTCAAGGGGGGAGGAGGATGCCCCCATCGTCCCGATCCTCTTCTACCGCTCGATGCTGCTGGCGGCCGACGTGGCCCCCATCGATGCGCTGGTCGAAGCGCTATGCGGGCAGGCCATCGCGCCTGTTCCCATCTTCGTCTCCAGCCTCAAGGACAAAATCTCCCTCGCCTTCGTGGAGAACGCGCTGGCGGACCTGAAACCCGCGGCCATCATCACCGCCACCGCCTTTGCCAGCAGCGCCGAGCCGGGCGTGGAAACGCTGTTCGACCGCGCGGGCGCGCCGGTGTTCCAGGTCATCGTCGCCACGACGCGCCGCGACGCCTGGGCCGAAAACCAGCGCGGACTGGCGCCGGCCGATCTGGCCATGCATGTCGTCATGCCCGAGCTCGACGGGCGCATCCTTGCCGGCGCGATTTCGTTCAAGGCCGAGATGGAGGCGGATAGCGCCCTTGCCTTCAAGGGCCTCGCCAACCGTCCCGAGCCCGACCGTGTCGAGCAGGTGGCTGGCCGCATCGCAGCCTTCCTGCGTCTGCAGCGCGAGCCGCGCGCGACCCGCAAGGTGGCGATCCTGATCCCGGATTATCCGAGCGCGCCCGGCCGCACCGGCTATGCCGTCGGCCTCGACGTGCCCTCCAGCGTGCTCGCGATGCTGCACGACCTGAAGGCCGAGGGCTATCGCGTTGAAGAGATTCCCGAATCGCCGCGCGAGTTGCTCGACCTTCTGGCACGCCGCGACCACAGCATCAGCCTCGAGGATTATGCACGCTTCTCCGCCGAATTGCCGACGGAAGCGCAGGCGACCGTCGAGGCGGCGTGGGGTGATGCCGCAAGCGAATCCGAGGAAGGCGGCGATTTCCCCTTCCGCGCAGCCACCTTCGGCAACATCACCGTCGCGCTTGCGCCCGATCGCGGGCGCTCGGCCGACCGCCGCGCCGATTATCACGACCCGACGCTGCCGCCGCGCCATGCGCTGGTCGCCTTCGGGCTGTGGCTTCGCAAAAGCCTCGGCTGCCACGCGCTGGTGCACGTCGGCGCGCACGGCACGCTGGAATGGCTGCCCGGCAAGACCGTGGCGCTCGGCCAAAATTGCTTTCCGGAAATCGTCACCGGCGGCCTGCCGGTGGTCTATCCCTTCATCGTCAGCAATCCGGGCGAGGCAGCGCAAGCCAAGCGGCGCATTGCCGCCGTCACGCTCGGCCACCTGCCGCCGCCGCTTTCCCATGCCGGGCTGGACGAGAACCAGCAGACGCTGGAACGGCTGGTGGACGAATATGCGCAGGCCGATGGTCTCGACCGCCGCCGCCGCGACCGGCTCGCAAAACTGATCGTCGACACCGCCTCGCAAACCGGCCTTGCCGCCGAGGCCGGCGTTGCCAGGACCGACGCGCCCGACGAGGCGCTGCGCCGCATCGACGCCTGGCTCTGCGACCTCAAGGATTTCGCAGTCAAGGACGGCCTGCATGTCTATGGCCGCGCCGCCGAAGGTGAGGCCGACGCGGAGCGCCGCCAAAGCGCGGAAAGCGAGCGCGCGGCGCTGGTCGCAGCACTCGACGGCCGCCACATCACCGCCGGCCCCTCCGGTGCGCCGGCGCGCGGCCGAACCGACGTGCTGCCCACCGGCCGCAACCTGTTCACCGCCGATCCGCGCACCATGCCGACGCCGACCGCCTTCGACCTTGGGCGCGCGGCGGCACAGGAAGTGCTGACGCGCTATCTGCAGGACCATGGCGACTGGCCGCGCTCGCTGGTCATCGACCTATGGGGCAGCGCCTCGCTGCGCACTGGCGGCGAGGAGATCGCGCAAGGCCTGTTCCTGATGGGCTGCCGTCCGCAATGGGATGCAGCCACTGGCCGCGTGACCGGGATCGAGGTGCTGCCGCCGGCAACGGTGGGACGGCCGCGCGTGGACGTGACCTGGCGCATCTCCGGCCTGTTCCGCGACATGTTCCCGACCCAGATCGCGCTCATCGACGCCGCGGCCGCAGCCGTCGCGGCGCGCGACGAGGACGTTTCCGAAAACCCGCTGGCCGCCGAGGCGCGCGCGAGCGGCCGCACACCGCCGCGCATCTTCGGCTCATCGCCCGGCACCTATGGAGCGGGGCTGGAGGACATGGTGGCGCGCGGCGAATGGCAGGACCGCGCCGAGCTCGGTCGCGCCTATCTCGACGCCACCTCCCACGCCTATGGCGGCGCCTCCGGCGAGGGTTTTTCTGCACCCGGAGCGTTTGCCACACGCATCGCCGAAGCGGACCTGCTGGTCCACAGCGGCGACGATCCCGGCCGCGACATTCTCGAAGGCTCGGCCGATGTCGCCTTCATCGGCGGCTTTTCGGCAGCACTCGCGGCGCTCGGCAACAATGCCGACGTGATCGTGCTCGACACCACCGACCCGGCGCGCCCGCGCCCGCGCTCCGTCACTGAGGCGGTTACGCGCGTGGTACGTGCTCGCGCGGTCAATCCGCGCTTCATCGAAGGCCAGATGCGCCACGGGCCGCGCGGCGCCTCCGAATTCGCCGAGACGGTGGACCGGCTGGTGGGCTTTGCCGAAACCACCCGTGCTATCCCCGGCGCGCTGATCGAGGCCGTGCACGACGCCTATCTCGGCGACGAAGCGGTGCGCGCCTTCCTGCTGCGCGAGAACCCGGCGGCGGCCAAGGTGATTGCAGAGCGTTTCGCCTCGGCGCGGCGGCGCGGGCTGTGGCACCCGCTGCGCAACTCGATCGACGACGATCTGGCAAGCCTGATCGCCGAGGCCGAAGCGCTGGGGGCGGCGGCATGAGCGGCTTTTCGCGCAGGGGCGCCTGCCCGGCCCTCTCAGCCCCCATGCAGACGGGCGACGGCCTTCTCGTGCGGCTCAACCCCGTAGCTGGAGGAGTTTCGGCCAAGGCATTGATCGGACTCTGCGAATCCGCGCTGCGGCACGGCAACGGGGTGATCGAGGTCACGGCGCGCGGCAGCCTGCAGATTCGCGGGCTGACGGCGGAGAGCGCGACATTGCTGGCAACCGAGGTCGATGCGCTGGGCATTGCCGTGCGTACCGGCGTGCCGGTGGAGACGGGGCCGCTCGCGGGTCTTGACCCAGAAGAAATCGCCGATCCCTCACCGCTCGCTGCCCGCATCCGCGAGGCCATCGACGCGGCAGGTGTCGGCGCACGGCTCGGGCCAAAAGTGTCCGTCGTGGTCGATGGCGGCGGCCGGCTCAATATGAGCACCGTGCAGGCCGACGTGCGGCTGACGGCGCTCGCACCCGGCCAGTGGCTGTTGGCGGTTGCTGGCGATGCGCGCACAGCAACGTCCATCGGCGCGGTTTCCGAGACCGACGCTTGCGATGCGACACTGGCGATTTTGGACTCGATTGCCGAGCGCGGCCGCGAGGCACGGGCACGGGATCTTACGGTTCAGGAGATGCGCAAACTGGTCGCCGGCCGCCTGCAGCCGGGTGATTCAGAGTACGAACTTCCGGCGCTAAACCCGCCCTCGCCCATCGGAATCCTGCCGCTGGGCAGCGAAACATCGATCCTAGGTCTCGGCCTGCCCTTCGGGCACATACAGGCTGAGCGCATAATCACCCTCTGCCGCGCAGCAGAAACATCGGGCGCCGGGGAAATCCGCTTCGCGCAGCAGCGCGCGATCCTGGTTCTCGGCCTGTCGCAATCCGCATGCGCCGAGCTGCAGCGCAAAGCAGCCTTGCTCGGCTTCATCACCGATCCCCTCGACCCGCGCCGCATGATCGCCGCCTGCCCCGGCGCGCCGGCCTGCGCTTCGGGCCGCATCGCCGCACGCGAGGTGGCCGAAGAAATCGCCCGCGACAGCGGCGCAGCACTCGATCCGTCGGTCACGCTGCACATTTCCGGCTGCGCCAAGGGCTGCGCGCATCCGGCCCGCTCGGCGCTCACTTTGGTGGGCGACGAAAAAGGAGCCGGACTTGTCGTTGACGGGACGGCGAAGGGACTTCCGGCCGCGTACACGCCGGGCTATGAACTCGCTCGCGGTTTCGGCCGGGTCGCGGCGCTTTTGACAAACGAGCGCCGTCCCGGCGAGACCACGGCACAGTGCATCGCACGGCTCGGCGAAAGCCGGTTGGCTATGGCTTTTCAGCAAGGATAGAGATGTCCGGATACGACTATATTCACGACGGCACGGCGATCTACGAGCGCTCCTTCGCCATCATTCGCGCCGAGGCCAACCTGTCGCGCTTTTCCGAGGCTGAAGCCGATGTGGCCGTGCGCATGATCCATGCCTGCGGCCTGGTCGAGGCGGCCGAAAAATTCGAGTTCGGGCCGGGCTTCGTGGAGGCCGCAAGTGCCGCGCTGAAGGCCGGCGCGCCGATCTTCTGCGACGCCGAGATGGTGTCGCGCGGCGTCACCCGCGCCCGCCTGCCCGCTGACAACGAAGTGATCTGCACGCTGCGCGACGAGCGCACGCCGGCATTGGCGCAGGAGATCGGCAACACCCGCTCCGCCGCCGCGATCAAGCTGTGGCTGGACCGCATGGCGGGCTCGGTGGTGGCCATCGGCAATGCGCCGACCGCCCTCTTCTACCTGCTCGAACTGCTGCGCGACGGCGCGCCGAAGCCGGCGGCCATCATCGGCATGCCGGTGGGTTTTGTGGGTGCCGCCGAATCCAAAGATGCGCTGGCGGAAAATTCCTATGGCGTGCCCTATGCCATCGTGCGCGGACGCCTCGGCGGCAGCGCCATGACGGCCGCCGCACTCAACGCGCTGGCGAGGCCCGGACTGTGAGCGCTGAACCCAAAGGCCGCCTCATCGGCGTCGGCACCGGCCCCGGCGACCCTGAGCTTCTGACCCTGAAAGCCGTTCGTGCACTCGGTGAAGCCGACGTGCTGGCGCATTTCGCCAAGCGCGGCAGCAACGGCAATGCCCGCGCCATCGTCTCGGCGCATCTCAAGCCCGGCATCGTCGAGCTGCCGCTGCTCTATCCGGTGACAACCGAAATCGACAAGGATCACGCCGACTACAAGGCCGCCATCACCGGCTTCTACGAGGAGTCCGCACGCGCCTTGGCCGAGCATCTCGATGCCGGCCGCACGGTCGCGGTACTGAGCGAGGGCGACCCGCTGTTCTATGGCTCCTACATGCACCTGCATGTGCGGCTGTCGCAGCATTACCCGACCGAGGTGATCCCCGGCGTCACCGCCATGTCCGGCTGCTGGTCGCAGACCGGCCTGCCCATCGTGCAGGGCGACGACGTGCTGAGCGTACTGCCCGGCACGATGAGCGAGTTCGAACTTTCGCGGCGGCTGGCCGACACGGACGCGGCCGTCATCATGAAGGTGGGGCGCAACCTGCCGAAAATCCGCCGCGCGCTCGCCGCCACCGGCAAGCTGGAGCGGGCGATGTATGTCGAGCGCGGCACCATGGCCAACACCGCCTCCGTGCCGCTGGCCGAAAAGGCCGACGACACCGCGCCCTATTTCGCCATCGTTCTGGTGCCCGGCTGGGAGGGACGGCCATGAGCGGGCGTCTTTTCGTCATCGGGCTCGGCCCAGGCAATCCCGGCCAGATCACGCCGGAGGCCAGTGCTGCCGCAGCCGAGGCGCAGTTCTTCTACGGCTACGCCCCCTATGTCGACCGGCTGAACCTGCGGCCCGACCAGACCCGCATCGCCTCCGACAACCGCGAGGAGATTTCGCGCGCCAATGCAGCGCTTGAGCAGGCTGCCAGCGGTGCCAGCGTCGCGGTGGTTTCCGGCGGCGACCCCGGCGTCTTCGCCATGGCGGCGGCCGTTTGCGAAGCGATCGAGGCCGGCCCGGCCGAATGGCGTGACATCGAGCTGACCATCGTTCCCGGCGTCACCGCCATGCTGGCAGTCGCGGCCCGCATCGGCGCGCCGCTGGGCCACGATTTTTGCGCCATCTCGCTTTCGGACAATCTGAAGCCGTGGGACCTCATCCTGCGGCGGCTGGAAGCGGCGGCGGGCGCGGGTTTTGTCATCGCGCTCTACAACCCGATCAGCAAGGCGCGGCCCTGGCAACTCGGTGAAGCGCTGGACAAGCTGCGTTCCATTCTGCCGGGCACGACGCCGGTGATCTTCGGCCGAGCCGCCGGCCGGCCCGACGAGCGCATCGAGATCACGCCGCTGGCGGAAGCCCGCGCCGAGCAGGCCGACATGGCGACCTGCGTGATGATCGGCTCGCCAGAAACCCGCATCATCGAGCGTGGCGCAAAACGCCCGCTGGTCTACACGCCGCGCTTTTCGGCAGGTGCTAGCCAATGATCGACCATGCCGGCCAGCTCAGCGACGCTTTGCGCATGAGGCACCTGCGGCAGGTCCGGCCTGCCGAACAGGATGACCTCGATGCCGAGTTCGCGTGCGGCCGCGATCTTGCCATAGGTGGCCGTCCCGCCGCTGTTCTTGGCAACGATGGCGTCGATGCGATGGCTGGCCAGAAGGTCGCGCTCGTCGGCTTCCGCAAAAGGGCCGCGCGCGAGGATGTAGGTGGCATTCGGCACGGCGAGCGGCGGCTCGACGGGATCGACGCTGCGGATGACATAGGCGTGCTGCGGCGCGCCCTCGAAGGCGGCGATCTCCTGCCGGCCGAGCGCCAGGAACACGCGGCGCGGTTTTTCGCCCAGCGCGGCGACCGCTTCCTCGGCGTTCTCGACCAGCGTCCAGCGGTCGCCCTCGACAGCCTCCCAGCCCGGCCGGCGCAGCGCCAGGATCGGCACGCCGGCAACCGTGGCAGCCTCGGCGGCGTTGCGCGAAATATTGGCCGCGTAAGGATGCGTGGCGTCGATCAGCAGTTCGACGCGCTCGTCGCGCAGATATCGCGCCAGTCCCTCGGCGCCGCCGAAACCGCCGCTGCGCACCGGCACGGGCTGCGCCACGGGATCGACCGTGCGACCGGCGAGCGAAAGGGTGAGCGAAAGATCGGCTCGAGCGGCCAGCCGGCCGGCAAGCTGCCGGGCTTCCGTGGTGCCGCCAAGTATCAGAACGCGGTGTGTCATCATGCCTGCTGAACGAGAAAACTCCGCCGTTGCCCGCTGGCTCACCATCGTCGGCATCGGCGAGGATGGTGTAGAGGGTCTTGGCGACGAGGCCAAGCGCTGCATTGCGACCGCCGAGGTCGTATTCGGCGGCAAGCGGCATCTGGCGCTGGTGGACGGGCTGGTGACGGGTACGGCCGAGCCATGGCCGACGCCGTTCGACGCCGGCATGCGCGCGGTGCTGGCGCTGTCCGGGCGCTCCGTCTGCGTGCTCGCCTCGGGCGATCCGTTTTGTCATGGCGTCGGCACCACGCTGGCCCGGCACGTGCCGGTGGCTGAAATGCGCGTGCTGCCCGCCCCTTCCGCCTTCAGCCTCGCCGCCTCGCGCCTGGGTTGGGCGCTGCCGGACACCGAGACGGTGTCGCTGCATGGCAAGCCCATCGACCTCATCCGCCCGCTGCTGCACCCGAAGGCGCGTGTATTGGCGCTGACCTCGGACGCCGACGGCCCGGCCGCGGTGGCGAAGCTGCTGCGCGAACTCGGCTTCGGCCCCTCGCGGCTGACGGTACTGGAAGCGCTGGGCGGCACCTCGGAGCGCCTGACGACGACGACCGCCGACGCCTTCGCTCTCGAAAACCTCAATCCGCTCAACGTTCTGGCGGTCGAGGTTGAATCGAATTCCGAAGCGCGCATCCTGCCACTGGCCACGGGCATTCCCGACGAGTTGTTCGAGAATGACGGACAGCTGACCAAGCGCGAGATCCGCGCTGTCACGCTGTCGTCCCTTGCGCCGCGCCGCGGCGAGCTGTTGTGGGATATCGGCGGCGGCTCAGGCTCGATCTCCATCGAATGGATGCTGCGCGATCCTTCCATGCGCGCCATCGCCATCGAGGCCAATTCCGAACGCGCCGCCCGCATTGGCCGCAACGCCAGCGCTTGCGGCGTGCCCGGCCTGACGGTGGTCGAAGGCCGCGCGCCCGAAGCGCTCTCCGGCCTGCCGACGCCGGATGCCATCTTCGTCGGCGGTGGGGGCTCGGAGCCCGGCGTAATGGACGCAGCGATTGCCGCCCTGCCCTCCGGCGGACGACTGGTGGCCAACGCCGTGACGCTCGAAATGGAAACGCTGTTGCTATCGCTCCAGGCGCGGCTTGGCGGCGAATTGATCCGTCTTTCCGTCTCGCGCGCGGTTCCGGTCGGCACCATGCAGGGCTGGCGCCCGGCCATGCCGGTGACGCAATGGTCGTGGGTGAAGCCGTGATCGTGGCGGGCATCGGCAGCCGCAAAGGCGTCAGCAAGGAGCAGGTACTGGGCGCGATCAACGCGGCGCTTGGGGCACACGACCTCGACCTAGCACGGCTCGATGCGCTGTCGACCGGCAAGCTGAAGCAGCACGAAGAGGCGATTTTTCAGGCCGGGCGGCAGCTGCGCCGCGCGGTCATCATCATCGGCGATGCCGAACTGGCCGAGGCCGGCAGGCGGACAAAAAGCCACTCGGCGCTGTCGCTGGAAAAGACAGGCGCCCCCTCGCTTTCGGAAGCGGCCGCACTTGCGGCGGCGGGCCCGGATTCGCGGCTGCTCGGCCCACGTGTCGCGCTCCAATCGGTCACCTGCGCCATAGCCATCAGCGGAGACAAAGCGTGACGGTTCATTTCATCGGCGCCGGCCCGGGTGCCGCAGACCTCATCACCGTTCGCGGCCGCGACCTGCTCGCAAGCTGCCCGGTCTGCCTCTATGCGGGCTCGATCGTCGCGCCCGAGTTGCTAGACTACTGCGCGCCAGGGACAAAACTGGTCGACACCGCGCCCATGTCGCTCGACGAGATCGAGGCCGAATATCTGGCAGCACATGACAAGGGCAAGGACGTCGCGCGCCTGCATTCGGGCGACCTTTCGGTCTGGAGTGCTGTGGCCGAGCAGATCCGCCGCCTCGAGCGCCACGGCATTCCCTATACGATGACGCCCGGCGTGCCCTCCTTCGCGGCTGCCGCCTCGGCGCTGGGCCGCGAGCTGACCATTCCGGCGGTGGCGCAATCGCTGGTGCTGACACGTGTTTCCGGCCGGGCCTCGCCCATGCCGGAGAAGGAAAATCTGGCCGCCTTCGGCGCGACCGGCGCCACGCTTGCCATCCATCTCGCCATCCACGCCATCGACCGCGTGGTGGAGGAACTGACGCCGCTCTACGGCGCGGATTGCCCGGTTGCCATCGTCTTCCACGCCTCATGGCCCGACGAGCGCGTGCTGCACGGCACGCTCGGCAACATTGCGGCGAAGCTGGCCGAAGACCCGATCGAGCGCACGGCGCTGATCTTCGTCGGGCCGTCGCTGGCCGCGCAGGATTTTCGCGAAAGCTCGCTCTACGATCCGGACTATCAGCGCCGGTTCAGGGGGCGCGACACGCTATGAGCCGGTGCGAAGGGCGCATGCCCTCTCAACTCGCCTTCGCGGTTGAAGACCAGGATTTCGAGCTCGATGTCCGTGCCCTTGAGCGCGGGCGCGGCGGTGCGCCAGGCGCCGGCGGCAATCGTGTCGCCGATCGGCACGCCCTCGGCCACGGCCAGCGCAAAGGCCTCGGCCACGGTGTTGGCGCCCCGGATGCGCGCGGCAAGGTCTTCGCTCGCACCGGCCTCGGCGGCGACCACGGCCAGCCCTTCGAGATCGGCCCTGCCCCGGCTGGAATGCACGTCGAGCATGCCCTGCGCCAGCTTGGTCATCTTGGCGACGCCGCCGGCAATGGTGACGCGCGGGACCGGATGAGCGCGGATGTATTTCAGCATGCCGCCGACGAAGTCGCCCATATCGATGAGCTGGACTTCGTGCATGTCGTGGAATTTCTGCACCGCCATTTCGGAGGCGTTACCGGTCGAGCCGGCAACATGGTCGAAACCCATGGCGCGCGCGACATCGACGCCGCGATGGATGGAGTGGATCCAGGCCGAGCAGGAATAGGGAATGACCACGCCCGTGGTGCCCAGGATCGAGATGCCGCCAAGAATGCCGAGGCGCGGATTGAGCGTTCGCTGCGCCATCTCCTCGCCGCCGACCACGGAAATCTCGACCTCGAAATCGGCATTTTCGCCGGCAACCTGATGCACCGCCTCGATGATCATCTTGCGCGGCACGGGGTTGATCGCCGGCTCGCCCGGCGGGATCGGCAGGCCCGGCCGCGTCACCGTGCCGACGCCCGGCCCCGCGCGGAAGACAATGCCGCTCCCCGGCGTTCCACGGCGCACCGTGCTTTTGACCAGCGCGCCATGGGTCACGTCCGGGTCGTCGCCGGCGTCCTTGACGATGCCGGCCATCGCCTGCCCCTCGCCCAATTCCGAAACCGCGAGCGCGAAGCCGACCACATTGCCGCCGGGCAGCGTGATCTCCACCGGATCGGGGAAATCGCCGGACAAAAGCGCCGCACAGGCCGCCTTGGTGGCGGCGGTGGCGCAGGCACCCGTGGTCCAGCCACGACGCAGGGGAGCTTCTTCGGAGGCGGTCTGTTCGGCAGTCATGGCGCAATCTATAGGCTTGGCGACGCTCCGCGTCATCGTCGAAAGCGGCATTCATGAGTCTCGAAAAAGCTATCGCCCGTTTAAAGCATGAGCCGCAGGTGCTCGAACCCGGCCATGTCTGGCTGGCCGGCGCTGGCCCCGGCGATCCAGGCCTGCTGACGCTCGACGTGCTGTCCGCGCTCGCCCAGGCCGACGCGCTGGTGCACGACGCGTTGGTCTCGCCCGAAATCGTCGGCATTGCCGAGCAGGCCGAAAAATTCTTCGTCGGCAAGCGCGGCGGCAGGCTGTCGATCCCGCAGGACGATATCAACGCGCTGCTGGTGAAGCTGGCGCGCGAGGGCCGCAAGGTCGTGCGGCTGAAGGGCGGGCACCCCTTCGTGTTCGGTCGCGGCGCGGAGGAAGCGCTGGTGCTGACCCGCGAGAACATTCCCTGGCGCGCGCTTTCGGGCGTCACCTCGGCCTTCGGCGGCCTGACTTCGGCGGGCATTCCGGCGACCGTTCGCGGCGTCAACGGCGCGGTCATCCTTGCCACCGGCTTTGCCGCCGTCTCGGACGACCGGCCGGACTGGGCGGCCCTTGCCCGCACCGGCCAGCCCATCGTCATCTATATGGGCCTGACGCATATGGAGGAGACGGTTGCCGAGCTTCTGGCGGGCGGGCTGCGGGCCGACACACCGGCAGCACTGGTGGAGAACGCGTCGCTGCCGCAGGAACGCACCGTAACCGCGACGCTTGGTACGCTGGTCGAAACCGCCGCGCGCCAAAACGTCGTGTCGCCGGCGCTCATCGTCGTCGGCGGCATCGTCGCGATGCGCGCCGAGCTTTTGGGGGAAAGATGAGCGCACGCGGGCTGATCGTCGGCGCGCCCCGCTCGGGCTCGGGCAAGACCAGCGTCACCATCGGCATATTGCGCGCGCTGGCGCGGCGGGGATTGAGCGTCGGCGGTGCCAAGTCCGGCCCCGACTACATCGACCCCGGCTTCCACCATGCGGCCACCGGCCGGCCGGGCGTCAATCTCGACAGCTGGGCGATGTCGCCGGCGCTGCTCAACGCGCTGGCCTCGCAAGCCGCTTTGCAGGCCGATATGATCGTGCTGGAAAGTGCGATGGGCCTGTTCGACGGCATTCCGAGCGCGCCCGGCCGCTCCGGCTCTGCGGCAGACCTCGCGCGGCTCTACGGCCTGCCGGTGCTTCTAGTGCTCGACGTTTCGGGCCAGTCGCAGACGGCTGCGGCAATCGCAAAGGGTTTTGCCACCTACGATCCGCAGGTGCGCATCGCAGGCGTGGTGCTGAACCGGCTGGGCAGCGAGCGCCACAGGCGGCTTGCCGGCGAAGCCATCGAAGCGCTCGGCCTGCCTGTCGTCGGCGCGGTCATGCGCGACACCGCGCTCGCCCTGCCCGAACGCCATCTCGGCCTCGTGCAGGCGGGCGAACATGCCGACCTGATGGCGCATCTCGACCGCCTCGCCGACATGGCCGAACGCTCGCTCGACCTCGAGGCGATCATGGCGCTGATGACGCCGCTTGAGCCTGAAGGCGCGGATTTTTCCGACGCGCTCCCGCCTCCCGGCCAGCGTATTGCGCTGGCGCAGGACGCCGCCTTCACCTTCGTCTATCCGCATGTCGCCGCGCATTGGCGCGAGGCCGGCGCGGAGATCGTGCCGTTTTCGCCGCTGGCCGACGAGGCGCCGCGCGAGGATTGCGACGTCTGCTGGCTGCCCGGCGGCTACCCGGAACTACATGCCGGCAAGCTCGCCGCCGCGCAGGATTTTCACGAAGGCATGCGCCGCTTTGCCGAGACGCGGCCGGTCCATGGCGAGTGCGGTGGCTTCATGACGCTGGGCGAGACGCTGGAAGACGCCGACGGCACGACGCATGAAATGCTCGGCCTGCTCGGCCATTCCACCAGCTTCGCCAAGCGCAAGATGAATCTCGGCTACCGCCAAGCGACGCTGCTGGCCGACTGTCCGCTCGGACAGAAAGGCACGCTCGTGCGCGGGCATGAGTTCCATTACGCGCAGGTGATCTCGCCCGGCGCCGACGAAAGGCTGGCCGAGCTGGCCGACGGCCAGGGCAACCCGCTGGGCGCGGCCGGCGGCCGGCGCGGCCATGTCAGCGGCACCTTCTTCCACGCGATCGCGAGGGGCTGAGCGATGGGTGGCGGGTTTCTCGACAAGCTCGGCAAGGACTTTGCCCTCGCGCTCGTCTTCCTGACCCGCCTGCCTCTGCCGCATCTCGACTTTTCAGGCCGCAGCCTGTCTTCGGCGCTGTGGGCGGCGCCGTTGGTCGGGGTTGTCGTCGCCCTCATCGGCGGCGTCGTCTTTGCCATCGCAAAATGGCTCGGCCTCGCGGCAGGTCCGGCAGCAGCGCTGGCGCTGACCGCCACCATGCTCGTCACCTTCTGCCTGCACGAGGACGGCCTCGGCGACACCGCCGACGGTTTTGGCGGCGGCCGCACGCGCGAGCGCAAGCTTGAGATCATGCGCGACAGCCGCGTCGGCACCTATGGCGTGGCGGCGCTGGCGCTTTCCATCCTGCTGCGCTGGACCGCGCTTTCGGAGCTTGCCAGCGTCCCGCATGTGTTCAACGCGCTCATCGCCGCTCATGCCGCCTCTCGCGGGCTGATCCCCGGCTTCATGCATCTGCTGCCTTCCGCCCGCGCCCAAGGCCTCGCGGCAGATGCCGGCGCGCCTTCCGCCGAAGTGGCTGTGATCGCCGCCGTTCTGGGCGCGGTCGCCCTCCTCCTGCTCGGCCTGCCCGGCGCGATAGCCGTCGCCGCCCTGCTCGCCCTCTGGTTTCTGGCCCTGCGCTGGCTCTGCCTTAGCCAGATCGGCGGCCACACCGGCGACACCATCGGCGCGCTGCAGCAGGGCGCGGAAATACTCGTTTTGCTTGCCGCAAGCGCAATCCTGATTTGACCTTATCGGAGCCCCCACAATGACCTTCACCTCCCTCGAAGACCTGCGCGCCGCCTGCGAAAACCTGCCCATGGGGAGCGATTCGGCGGCCGACGCGGTTGCCCGCCGCCAGGACACGCTGACCAAGCCGCAGGGCAGCCTCGGCCGGCTTGAAACCATCGCCGCCTGGCTGGCGCGCTGGCAGGGCCGCGACATGCCGAAGCTCGATAAGGTCAAGGTCATCGTCTTTGCCGGCTCGCATGGCGTGACCGCGCAGGGCGTCTCGGCCTACCCGTCGGAAGTGACGGTGCAGATGGTCGCGAATTTCGCCGGCGGCGGTGCTGCGATCAATCAGCTCGCCCGTATCGCCGGAGCCGAGCTTGCCGTCATACCGCTCGAGATCGAGCGCCAGACCGGCGATTTCACTCAGGAACCGGCGATGGACGAGGCCGAATTCCTCGCCGCCGTCTCGGCTGGCTATGAGGCGGTCGGCAAGGACACCGACCTGATCTGCTTCGGGGAAATGGGTATCGGCAACACCACGCCGGCAGCGGCGATTGCGGCCGCCCTCTTCGGCGGCGGCGCGGAAAAATGGACCGGTCGCGGCACCGGCGTGGATGACGCCGGCCTGAAACGCAAGATGACGGCCATCGACAAGGGCCTCGCGCTGCATGCTGTCTCCCTCTCCGACCCGCTGAAGGTCGCCGCTGCGCTTGGCGGACGCGAACTCGCCGCCATCTTCGGCGCCACGCTCGCCGCGCGCCGGCACGGCGTTCCGGTGCTGCTCGACGGTTTCGTCTGCACCGCAGCCGTGGCACCGCTGGCAAGGCTGCACAATGCAGGCCTCGCCCACGTTCTTGCCGCCCATGTCTCGGCCGAGGCCGGGCACCGGGCTCTCCTGGAAGCGCTGGAACTCAAGCCGCTGTTCGATCTCGGCATGCGGCTCGGCGAAGGTTCTGGCGCATGCCTGGCCGTCAACATCGTGCGCTCGGCGCTTGAGTGCCACACCGGCATGGCGAGCTTTGCCGAGGCCGGCGTTTCGGAAAAGTAAGCCTTCGGGCCTCCCGTTTCAGGTGGAACCAAAGGACAAAACTGCCGTTTTGCTCCCATCACCGAAACGAGGATTCCCCGGATGGCTTCTCCATTTTCCAGGCTTCGCGACGATCTGGCCGACGACCTCGAAAGCCAGATTGCGGCGCTTCGCAGTGAAGTCTCGTCGCTGAAGAAAACCATGTCGAAGCGCGGAGCGGCTGCCTTCGATGACACGCGCGACCACGCCTCCGATCTCTATGGCGAGATGGTTTCGCGCGTGCAGGATGCCATGCCGCGGATCGCCAGGCGCACGCGGGATGTGGGCAAGGTCGCACACGACAACCCGGTCCTGACCGCGCTGGTCGGCCTTGCGGTGGTCGGGCTGCTGCTCGGTCTCGTCATGCGCCGCTAGAGCATGATCCCGAAAAGTTGCAGACTTTTCGGATAAGATCATGCTTTCCAAAAGCGCCGCTTACTGCTTCTCGATCACAGATAACACTGCACGTTCCGGCGACTGCGGCGGCTGTAGGCGCTGCGCTCGCCGCATTGCGACCCGTTGATCATCAGATCGTAGGGGCACTGGCAGTCGCCGGCCTGCGGAGCCCGCAGCGGCTTCCTGTCGCCGAACAGCGCCCTCGCCGCTGAGAACAGTCCCGATTTCGGCGGCGTATAGGCCTGCGGCTTGATCGACGCCGGCGGCTCGGGCTTTTGCGTGACATTCGCCCCTGCACTGCCCTGTACCAAGCCTGCCGGGCGCGGCGCATTCGGATTTGCCGGATGCAGGTAGTCGGCAAGGATCCAGCCCTTGCGACCGCGCACCGACACCAGCTGCCACTTGCCGTCGAGCAGGATCGGCTTGACCGCCTCCCCCATGTTCAGCGTGGCAACCACGGGCGCGCTCGCATTGGCGGTGCCGCGCAGGTTCACCCGCGTCGTGGTGTAGAGGGCGTTGCTGGGTGCTGGCTCCGGCGTGGGATGGTCCGGCTTTGCCACCGAACTGGTAATGATCTGCGATGGACGTGCGGCAGGCGTCACCACCTCCTTCGGCGCAATGGGCGCGCTCGGCGGCGTGGCCGCAACCTGCTTGGGCGCGCTTGGCGCGCTAGGCGTGACAGCGGCCTGCGGCTTGGGGGTTGCCGGCGGCTCGGCCTTGCGCTGCGCGGTCACGGCCGGGCGCGACGGCGCCTGCGTCTTGCGCGGCGACGGCGGCTCCTGGGTCATCGCCCAGATGCCCGCGCCAATGGCGCCGATCACCAGCCATCTCAGTTTGGGAAGCGCGAATCCAGCCATGCCCCCACCATGGCGCGAAGGTTTTAAGACGCGGTTGACGCGACGTCCCTTTGGGGCTGCGCGCGGGCTCAAACCGCCTGCCCCGCGCACCAGCCGGACGACCAGGCCCACTGGAAATTGTAGCCGCCGAGCCAGCCGGTCACGTCCACCACCTCGCCGATGAAATAGAGCCCCGGCACGGCCTTTGCCGCCATGGTCTTCGAATCGAGATCGCGCGTGTCGACGCCGCCAAGCGTCACCTCGGCCGTGCGATAGCCTTCCGAACCCGCCGGCTTGATTCGCCAGTCATTGACCATCTCGACCACTCGCCGAAGCTGCCTGTCCGAAAGGTCGGCGATGTTGCCGGGCATGCGCGCCTCCTCGGCGATCGACTGCGCGAGCGCCTTGGGCAGATGCGCGCCAAGCGCCGTCTGCAACGCCTGCCGCCCATTGGAAGTGCGGGCCTGGCGCAGCGCCTCGAACAGATCGACCTGCGGCAGCATGGCAATGCCGATCTCGTCGCCCTCGCGCCAATAGGACGAGATCTGCAGGATCGACGGCCCGCTGATGCCGCGATGGGTGAACAGCATCGCCTCCTCGAAACGGGTCTTGCCGCAGGAAATCACCGCACCATCCACCGCAACGCCCGCCAGCGGCTTCAGCCGCGCCAGCGTGTTCGGGTCGAAGGTCAGCGGCACCAGCGCCGGCCGCGTCTCGATGAGGCGCAGGCCGAATTGCGCGGCGATGTCGTAGCCGAAGCCGGTGGCGCCCATCTTGGGGATCGACTTGCCGCCGCAGGCCACCACTAGCGATTTGCACCGCACCTTGCCCGTGGTCAGCTTGAGCGAAAAGCCGCCGTCCGTCCGCTCGATGTTCTCCGCGCTGTTGGCAAGCCGAAGCTCGGCGCCATGGCGCTTCATCTCTGCCACCAGCATGGCGATGATCTGCGTGGAAGAGCCATCGCAGAAGAGCTGGCCGAGCGTCTTTTCGTGATAGGCGATGCCGTGGCGCTCGACCAGGCCGATGAAATGGCGCTGCGTGTAGCGGCTGAGCGCCGAAATGGAGAAATGCGGGTTCTGCGAGAGGAAATTCTTCGGGCTGGCGTTGATATTGGTGAAGTTGCAGCGCCCGCCGCCGGAAATGCGGATCTTCTCGCCGGGCGCGGCTGCATGGTCGACGACCAGCACCGAGCGGCCGCGCTTGCCCGCCTCGATAGCGCACATCATGCCGGCCGCACCCGCCCCGATCACTACGACATCGACTGTTTCCAAATCACCCAGCTCCTTCGCCGAACGAGCCTCCTATACCAGACTGGCCTCAAAGTGGAGTGACGCGTTGCCGCGAACTGGCCCATGCGAATGGGCCATGAGCACGATTGCCGCGAGCCGGCGCTGGCCGCATATCAGCGCCATGACCGCCAGCCAATCTCTCCCCAAGGCCGCTTTCTGGATGGGCTGCTCGCTCGCCTGCACGCTGATGATGACGGCGGCCGGGCGCGAGACGACGCGCGAACTCGGCCTTTTCCAGATCATGGAGATGCGCTCGGTCATCGGCCTCTTGCTGCTCTCGCCACTCGTCTGGCGCGCGGGCGGGCTGCGGGCGATGAAGACCTCGCATCCGGTGCAGCACCTGACGCGCAACATCGCCCACTATGCCGGGCAGTTCGCCTGGCTCTATGGGCTCACGCTCATTCCGCTGGCTCAGGTCATCGCCATCGAATTCACCGCACCGATCTGGACCGCGCTCTTGGCCATGGCGTTTCTGGGCGAGCGCATGAACGCCTGGAAGACGGGCGCAATCCTGCTCGGGCTGGTCGGCGTCACAATTATCGTGAGGCCAAGCGGCAACGGGATCGAACTGGGCCAGTTCGTCGTGCTGGGCGCGGCGATGACATTTGCCGTCTCCTACGTGCTTGTCAAATCCATGACGCGGGGCGACAGCGCGGTAAAAATCATTTTCTGGATGCTCGTCATCCAGTCGGTCATCGGCCTCATTCCGGCTCTCTACAGCTGGCAGTGGCCCTCGGTCCATATCTGGCCGTGGATCGTGGCGCTGGCTTTCGCCGGCTCCTTCTCGCACTACTGCACGGCGCGCGCCATGTCCCATGCGGATGCGACGGCAGTGATGCCGATGGATTTCCTGCGCGTGCCGCTGACCGCGCTGCTGGGCTACCTCGCCTATTCCGAGCGCATCGATGCCTTCACCGCGCTGGGCGCCATGCTCATCCTGTCCGGCAACCTGCTGAACCTCGGCAGCCGCCGCGTGCGGTCGACCGCGCCGGCGTGAGGCGGTTCTCGCCCACGCACCACCAATAGTCCGACTGAAATGCGCCGGGCCGGAGAAACTCCGAACCCGTAGATTCTCATTCCAGATGGCGTATATTTCTTGATATTTCTTGGCTTTCATTCCGGTCGTTCCGGCACCAGATAGAATACGCTTTCAGATACAGCCGACCCCATTCACCGCTGCCGTCTGATTTCTATCTGTATCCGTATCCACCTCTCCAATGAGGCGGAACGGCCGCGCGGGCGCCCCCCCCCGCGCGAACGCAACGCGGAGGAAAAGAATGTCACGCCTGCGCCCGCCCTATCCGTCGGTCCTGGACCTCATCGGCGAAACGCCCATGGTCGAGCTGACCAAGTTCGACACGGGGCCCTGCCGGCTGTTCATCAAGCTGGAGAGCCAGAATCCCGGCGGCTCGATCAAGGACCGCATCGCGCTATCGATGATCGCGGATGCCGAGCGCTACGGCCGGCTGGCGCCGGGCGGCACCATCGTCGAGGCGACCGCCGGCAATACCGGGCTCGGCCTTGCGCAGGTCGGCATTCCAAAGGGCTACCGCATCGTGCTGGTCGTGCCCGACAAGATGTCGCGCGAGAAGGTTCAGCATCTGCGGGCGCTGGGCGCCGAAGTGCGGCTGACGCGCTCGGATGTCGGCAAGGGTCACCCCGAATACTATCAGGACATGGCCGAGAAGCTCGCGGCCGAGACGCCCGGCGCCTTCTATGCCAACCAGTTCGCCAATCCGGCCAACCCGCTGGCGCATGAAACAACGACCGGGCCGGAAATCTGGCAGCAACTGCAGGAGGATGTCGACGCGGTGGTCGTCGGTGTCGGCTCCGGCGGCACGCTGACCGGGCTCGGCCGCTTCTTCAAGCGCGTCTCGCCCAAGACCGAGATGGTGCTGGCCGACCCCATCGGCTCGGTGCTGGCGCCGCTCATCAATACCGGCCACATGGAAGAGGCTGGAAGCTGGACGGTAGAAGGCATCGGCGAGGATTTCGTGCCGCCAAACGCCGACCTGTCGCTGGTTTCGAAAGCCTATTCGGTGTCCGACAAGGCAAGCATGCTCGCGGTGCGCGACCTGCTTTCGCGCGAAGGCATCCTCGCCGGCTCCTCCTCGGGCACCCTGCTGTCCGCCGCGCTTCGCTACTGCCGCGAGCAGAAGAGCCCCAAGCGCGTGGTGACCTTCGTCTGCGACAGCGGCAACAAATACCTTTCCAAGGTGTTCGACGATTTCTGGCTGGCCGAACAGGGACTGTCCGAGCGCAAGCAGCACGGCGACCTGAGCGACCTCGTCGCCCGCTCGCATCGCGAGGGCGGCACCGTATTCGCCGGCCCGGACGATTCGCTGCTGACCGCCTATGGCCGTATGCGGCGGGCCGACGTTTCGCAGCTGCCGGTGATCGACAACGGCAAGCTGGTCGGCATCATCGACGAAAGCGACATATTGGCCAAGGTCGACGGCCCGTATGAAGGCCGCTGGGACCGCTTCAACGCGCCCGTCAGCTCGGCCATGACCTCCCAGCTTCACACGCTGCAGGCCAACCAGACGCTGGACGCGCTGCTGCCGGTCTTCGACCGCAACGAGGTCGCGATCATCTTCGACGGCGACGAGTTCGTCGGTCTCATCACCCGCATCGACCTGATCAACCATCTGAGGCGCGCAAGATGACAATTCCGCAGAAGAACCGCCTGGCCTTTGCCACCCGCACCATCCATGGCGGCCAGAGCCACGACCCGACCACCGGCGCGGTGATGGTGCCGATCTACGCCACCTCCACCTATGCCCAGCAGAGCCCGGGCGTGCACAAGGGCTTCGAGTATGCGCGCAGCCAGAACCCGACCCGCTTTGCCTTCGAGCGCGCCATCACCGACCTCGAAAGCGGCAGTGCGGGCTTTGCCTTCGCCTCGGGCCTGGCGGCGATCGCCACGGTTCTCGAACTGCTCGATGCGGGCTCGCACATCGTCGCCACCGACGACATCTATGGCGGCACCTTCCGCCTGCTGGAGCGGGTGCGGCGGCGCAGCGCCAATCTCGACATCAGCTTCGCCGATTTCACCGACCTCGCCTCCGTCGAGGCTGCAATCCGGCCGGAGACGAAGATGCTGTGGGTCGAAACGCCTACCAACCCACTGTTGCGCATCGTCGATCTCGAAGCCGTTGCAGCACTTGGTCGCCGCAAGGGGCTGATCACGGTTGCCGACAACACATTCGCCAGCCCCTACATCCAGCGGCCGCTGGAGCTCGGCATCGACATCGTGGTCCACTCCACGACCAAATATCTGAACGGCCACTCCGACATGGTCGGCGGCTGCGCTGTCGTGGGCGACAACGTGGACATTTCCGACCGGCTGAAATTCCTGCAGAACGCGGTCGGCGCGATTTCCGGCCCCTTCGACAGCTTTCTGGCGTTGCGCGGGCTGAAGACGCTGGCGCTGCGTGTCGAACGGCACTCGCAGAACGGGCTCAAGATCGCGCAATGGCTGGAAGACAGGCCCGACGTGCGGCGCGTGATCTATCCGGGCCTCGAAAGCCATCCGCAGCATGAGATCGCCAAGCGGCAGATGCACGCCTTCGGCGGCATGGTCACCGTCGAATTCGACCGCGACCTTGCCTCGACCAAGCGCTTCCTCGAACGCACCCACCTGTTCGCACTCGCCGAAAGCCTGGGCGGCGTGGAAAGCCTGATCGAGCACCCTGCCCTGATGACGCATGGCAGCATCCCGGTCGAAAAGCGCGGGGCGCTCGGCATCTCGGATTCGCTGGTGCGCATTTCAGCCGGCATCGAGGACGGCGACGACCTGATCGCGGATCTTTCGCAGGCGCTGGCGAGTTGAACAGTCCCGTGGGCAAAAGGAACCGAAAGGACCTGACATGGTACCTCAAATCAAGCTGAACAGCGGCGCGAGCATTCCCCAGCTCGGACTCGGCGTCTGGCAAGTCGATCCCGGCATAACCGCCCAGGTGGTGCTGGACGGCATCGCGGCCGGTTACCGCTCGATCGACACCGCGGAAGGCTATCAGAACGAACAGGGCGTCGGGCAGGCTCTTCGCGAGACCAGCGTTGCGAGAAACGAGCTGTTCATCACCTCGAAGCTGCGCAACGCCGCCCATGAACGCGACAAGGCGCTGAAGGCCTTCGACCAAACCATGAAGAATCTCGGGCTGGAACAGCTCGACATGTTTCTCATTCACTGGCCGATGCCCAAGCAGAACAAATATGTCGAGGCGTGGAAGACGCTGATCGAACTGCGCGACCAGGGCCGCATCGGGACAATCGGCGTTTCCAACTTCAACCAGGACCATCTGGAAAGGATCATCGGGGAAACGGGCGTGACACCGGCCGTCAACCAGATCGAGTTGCATCCGCGCTTCCAGCAGCGCGACAAGCGCGAATACCATGCCAAGCACAACATCCAGATCGAAAGCTGGAGCCCGCTCGGCAGCGGCCAGTTGCTTCAGGATCCGACGCTGGAGAAAATCGCCCGCAAGCACGGCAAATCGGTCGCCCAGGCGATCATCCGCTGGCACCTGCAGGAAAAGCTGGTCGTGATTCCCAAATCCGTCCACAAGGACCGCATCGTCGCCAATTTCGATGTCTTCGACTTCGAACTCGACACGGACGACATGCAATTGATTCGTGGAATGGATTCTGCGGACGGCCGCATCGGACCGAACCCTCTCACGGCCGAGTTCATGTTCTAGGATTTTTGGGCGGCAGCAACGTGGGGCGCGCGGGTTGCCGCTTCTTTACGGTTGCTGCGCAGGCCCAGCCGGGGCTGGTCGAGCGGGATGCATTTCCTGCTGGTGCCTTAGCCTACGCTCCGCCATCTGCTTCTTATGAAGTGCATGACCGGCAAGACAGCCGCCCACGGCGCCCAGGAATCCGTGATGACCCGCATAGTGTCCGGCCACACCTCCGGCAATGCCGCCCGTGAAGCACCCTACGGCGCCGGCCGGAGATGCCGGCAAGGCAAAGACAGCCAGCAGGGCACCGACGATAGCCACATTCTTCATCGCTACACCCATGTAAATGAGTTGTCGTTTGGAAAGATAAGGTGGCGATTGCCCAGTGGTTGCGTCATCTGGCGACACATCTCGCCGATGTGATCGGCTTATGCCGCCTTACGCTGGCGAGCTTCTTTCCGGCGTCGGAGTTCGTTGCGGCGGCCCGGCCAAAACCGCGTTTCTGATCTGCAAGGAAGGACGCAAACGCGTCGTCGGCCAACCCAACGGCCTGTGCCGTCTGGCTTAGCCTCGGCTAGCGAGACAGCGGGAAAGAAAATGAAAACAGGAAGTTAGTGGTGGGTGTGCACAGGATCGAACTGTGGACCCGCTGATTAAGAGTCAGCTGCTCTACCAACTGAGCTACACACCCACTCATCCCCGGCGCCGCCGGTGATGGGGGCGATATAGCCAAGCCTTTCCGGGCTGTCCACCCCTCAAATTCGAGATTTGTCGCAAAAGTTTCAGATCATTCACCGGCACTCACGCGAAAAGCAGGCCTTCCGCCACTTTCACGGCATTTCCGCCGATACGGGCCGCAAACATTTTTCCACCGTCGACCTCGATTTCGAGCCGGATTCGCGACGGCCGGCCCATTTCGATGCCCTGTTCGATCCAGAATCGAGTCGGTCCCTCGTCCAATTCGTCGAATCGCGAGATGACTCCCGAGAAGGCGGCGGCCGCCGAACCCGTCGCCGGATCCTCATAGGAGGGCGTGCCCGGCACGAACATGCGCGCGTGGAACGCACTGTCGTGGTGCACGGTGTCGCGCGTGTAGACATAGGCGCTGGCCCGCTTGCCGTCGCCGCGCTGCGGCGAAAGCTCCATCCAGGCCGGATTGTCGAGCTTGACGCGGCCGATCACGTCGAGATCGGCGACCGGGACCGTGATGTAGGGCACGCCGGCGGTCCAAAGGCCGACACGGTGATTCTCGAAGCCGATCTCATGCGGCCCGAGGCCCAGTGCGGCACCCACCATTTCCGGCTCGACCGGCAGCTCCAGCTGACGCGGCAATTCGGGCAGGTCGAATTCGGCAAAGGTGCCCTCCCCGCTGCGCGAGATCGCGCAACGCAGCAGTCCGATATTCTCCTCCAGCACGAGAATCTGGTCGATCCCATCCTGGCCGCCCTGCTCCGCCAGCGCGATCGCCGTGCCCACCGTCGGGTGGCCGGCAAAGGGCATCTCGAAGACGGGCGTGAAAATCCGCACCCTGGCCTTGTGTTTCGGGTCCTGCGGCGGCGTCACGAAGGTGGTTTCCGAATAGTTGAACTCGCGGGCGATGCGCTGCATCGCCGCCATGTCGAGCCCTTCGGCATCAAGCACGACGGCCAGAGGATTGCCGGCCAGCCGCTCCTGAGTGAACACGTCGTAGACGAAATACTTTCTGCCCTTCATCGCCTTCTTCCTCCGCCCATCGCGAACATGAGCGAAATTTAACTTGTAATCTGGACCCGCAGCCGTGAGTTGTCACGGCGTAGGGACATTTTCATGCATAGATAGGGGGGCCGCCATGGACCAGATTGTCAATCGGCCAATGACGGAAACTCCAGACAATATCGAAGCCGCGCTGGGAATCGGCGGCAAGGCCGGCAGCCGCAGGCGCCGCCGCTGGATATATGCGCTTGGCGGGCTTCTCGTCATTGGCGCAGCAACGGCATATTTCTCGTCCGCGCCGGCTTCGTCCAAGGTCAGCTACACGACCGTTCCGGCCGCAGTCGGCAATCTCACCGTCGAGGTCTCGGCGACCGGCACGCTGCAACCGCTGACGCAGGTCGACATTTCGAGCGAGCTTTCCGGCGTCGTCCGTTCCGTCGCTGTCGAAGAAAACCAGCAGGTGCACAAGGGCGACGTGCTGGCCGAGCTCGACACCACGCGCCTCGTCGCGCAGATCGAGCGCGCCGAAGCCTCGGTGAAGGCCGCCGAGGCCAAGGTCACCGACGCCGAGACGACTCTGAAGGAAAGCGGGCAGACGCTGACCCGGTCCAAGCAACTCGCCCAGCGCGGCATGCTGGCCGAGCAGGCTCTGGAAAGCGCGCAGGCCGCGCGCGACCGTGCCGACAGTGCGGTAGTCAGCGCCGAAGCCAATCTGGCCGTAGCCGTCGCCGATCTGAAGCTGCAGAAGGCGGATCTCGAGAAGAGCACGATTTATGCGCCGATCGACGGCATCGTGCTGACCCGCTCGGTCGATCCGGGCCAGACCGTCGCCTCCTCGCTGCAGGCGCCGGTGCTGTTCGTCATCGCCGCCGACCTCAGGCAGATGGAGCTGAAGGCGGCAATCGACGAGGCCGACATCGGCAAGGTCGCGCCCGGCCAAAAAGCCCGCTTCACGGTCGATGCCTTTCCCGAGCGCCGCTTCGACGCCGAGATCCGCGACATCGCCTATGCCTCCGTTACCACCGAAGGCGTGGTCACCTACAATGCCCGCTTCGACGTCGACAATGCCGAACTGCTGCTGCGTCCCGGCATGACCGCCACCGTCGCCGTGGTGACCCGCGAGGCCAAGAATGTGATCACGGTGCCCAGCGCCGCTTTCCGCTATCGCCCGCCGGCAATCCAGACTCGCGGTGGCTGGAGCCTGCAGAACCTGTTCATGCCGCCGCGCATGGGCCGCCCGGGCGGCGACCGCCAGCGCAAGGTGGCGTCAGACGGCACGCGCACGCTTTATGTATTGAAGGATGGCGCACCGCAGGCGGTGCAGGTAAAGACCGGCTCGACCGATGGCGAGGACACCGAAATCCTGTCCGGCATTTCGGCGGGCGACCTCGTCGTCACCGGCTCGCAGGCGCGGAACTGAGCCGATGGCCGAAAAGCCGCTGATCACCTTCGACAAGGTGCGCAAGAGCTATGGCATGGGCGAAGCGCAGGTGCATGCGCTGGCCGGCGTCGACCTTTCGATTCGGCGCGGCGAGTTCGTGGCGATCATGGGCCCCTCCGGCTCGGGCAAGTCGACGGCCATGAACATCATCGGCTGTCTCGATACGCCGACCTCTGGCCGCTACGGCTTCATGGGCGTCGATGCCGGGCGGCTGGACCGCAACCGGCGTGCGGTGCTGCGCAACCTCTATATCGGCTTCGTCTTCCAGGGCTACAATCTGCTGCCGCGCACGACGGCGGTGGAGAATGTCGAGCTGCCGCTGATCTATCGCGGCGTGCCGCATGGCGAGCGGCGCAAGCGAGCACTCGAGGCGCTCGACCAGGTCGGTCTCTCGGGCCGGCAGAACCACACGCCGGCCGAGCTTTCGGGCGGCCAGCAGCAGCGCGTGGCGATTGCACGCGCCATCGTCACCACGCCGACGCTGCTGGTGGCCGACGAGCCGACCGGCAATCTCGATACCGCGCGCACCCACGAGATCATGGAGCTGATGACGAGGCTGAACAACGAGATCGGCCTGACCATCGTCATGGTCACACACGAGCCCGACGTCGCCGGCTACGCCAAGCGCACCATCGGTTTCCTCGATGGCCACATCGCCTCCGACACACTGAACCGCGAGGCGGCCTGATGATCTGGGAAACCGTTCGCCTCGCTTTGCGCTCCATCCGCCGCAATGTGCTGCGCTCCTTCCTGACGCTGCTGGGCATCGTCATCGGCGTCGCGGCCGTCATCGCCATGATCACTATCGGCTCGGGCACCACCGAAAAGGTGAAGGGCGATATCTCGAAGCTTGGCAGCAATCTCCTCGTGGTGCGCGCGGCACGACCCGAGCGCGGCGGCCCCGCCTCCTTCACGCCGCGCCAGCTGGAGGAGAAGGACCTGCTCGGCCTGCGCAAGGGGCTCACCAACGCCAAGGCCGTATCCGCAGCCTCGCAGAGCACGGTGCGTGTCGTCTATGGTCCGGAGAACATCGCAGCCAGCGTGACCGGCACCGACATCGAGTTCTTCACCGCGCGTGACTGGAACGTCTCGTCCGGCCGCATCTTCACCGAATCCGAAGTGCGCGGCGGCGCCAATGTCTGCCTCGTCGGCCAGACGGTGCGCCAACAATTCTTCGGCGCCGGCGATCCCGAAGGCATCGCCATCCGCGTCAACCGAACCAGCTGCAAGATCATCGGCGTGCTGGAGAGCAAGGGCACGTCCGGCTTCGGCCAGGATCAGGACAATGTGGTGATGATGCCGCTTGGGTCCTTCCAGCGCCGCGTCTCAGGCAACCGCAACATCGACACGATCTATGTCGCCGCGCAGGACGGCATTGCCACCTCGGACGTGCAGGACAGTATCGAAGCGATCCTGCGCGACACTCGCCGCATCGCGCCCGATGCCGACAACAATTTCGAGGTGCGCGACATGACCCAGATCGCCGACGCCATGGCGAGCGCCACCACCACCATGACCGGCATGCTGGGCGCGGTCGCCGCCGTCAGCCTTTTGGTGGGCGGCATCGGTATCATGAACATCATGCTGGTGTCGGTCACCGAGCGCACGCGCGAGATCGGCATCCGCCTCGCCATCGGTGCGCATGAAAAGCACATCCTGATCCAGTTCCTGGTCGAGGCGACGGTGCTTTCGCTGCTGGGCGGGCTGATCGGCATCGCGCTTGGCCTGTCGCTGGCCGGTCTTGCCTCGCTGACGCTGTCCATCCCCTTTGCGCCGAGCATCCCGATCATCCTGCTGGCGGTCGGCTTCTCGGCGCTGATCGGCATGGTGTTCGGCTTCTTCCCGGCGCTACGCGGCGCCCGCCTCGACCCGATCGATGCGCTGAGGCACGAATAGATAGGCTGGTTCTACTCCGAGCCCGAAAAATGCCAGTCGATCAGCGGCAACATGTGCGGCTTTAGGCCTTCGGGGCGGTCGTTGCGGTTGCGGATGACCACCGGCCCCTCGATCTCCGGCTCCGGATCGGTCGCCACGAAGGCACGGATGCCGGCGGCAATCTCGTCGGCGTCGGCATCGAGGAAATAGCGGCGGAAGATCACCGTGCCGCGCTCGGCCGAAAGCGCGTAGTAGCGCGCTCCGCGCCGGACGGAATTGAGGTCGAGGCCTGTCTCCTCGCCCACCTCGCGGATCATGTTGAAGTCGACATCGGCCATGCCGTCCACGAAGTCGCATGGCTCGAAGGAGCCGGCGGCGAAATAGACGCTGCCGGCATTGACCGTATGCCCAGCCATGCGGATGGCGATCAGCGCATTGTCGCGCGAGACCAGCATGGCATGCGCGAAGGCGTGCTCGGCCGACGGCACGGGCTGGCTCTTGCGCCACAGCATGAAGGTGGCGAAGCGGATGGCATGGCAGCGCCCTTCCAGCCGGTCGCCGGTATAGACGAGGCGCGAAAGCAACATCACGGTGCCGTCGAACAGAGCCGGGTTGGCGGCTTTTTCCGCCAGCCAGTTGCGCTCGATCGCCTCCGCATTGCCGCTTTCGAACGGATGCGGTCTCGGATCGAGGCGCACATCCACCGCATCGACCGGCAGGATGACGTTGCGCGGAATGTCGAAAGCCATGATCTACCTAATACTGAGCGACACCGCGACCGGGCAGTGGTCGGAGGCTTTCGGCCGGTCCCAGCCGGCACGCGGATAGCGTTCCACCTCCTGCCCCGGCGGAAAAATGGTTCGCCATGGCTGGCCGCGGCGAACGATGTCGGGCACAGCCCCTTCGTTCTCGCGCGCCAGCACCGGCGACAGGAGTATATAGTCGAGCTGGCAAAGATGGCGTTCTTCGGGCCCGCGCGTGTGATAGAGCGTCCAGCGGTCGAGTTCAGGCCGCCGCTCGACGACATTCACCGCAAACCCATCTTCCAGAAAGACGTCGAGGCTGGAGCCGACCTCGTTCGCCACCTGGAACTCATAGCCCAGATGGGCTTCGCCGCCGATCAGCACGCGCTGGCGATAGTCGTTGAAATCGCCGCAGATCGCCCAGCGATTGCTGTCGGCGTGATCCTTGCCAAAACGGTTCTCGATGATGCGGCGCACCGCGCTCGCCTCGGCGACGCGGATCGGCATGGACGCCTCGCGCCCGGTCAGCCCGTTGCGCGAGCCGGTCATCGACTTGAAGTGCACGCAGTAGATGGTGAAGGGCCGGCCGCCGATCCTGACATCGATCTCCAGGCAGTCGCGCCGGAATATGCGTTCGAACGGCTGGATGCCGAGCGCCGCCAGCGCGGGCGTGTGCAGGCCGAACTCCTCGAAGGTGACGTGGGCGTGGCTGGTCATGCGCACGAATTCGATCGGCTCGCCATCGGCGGTCTCGGTGCGCATCATCACGGCCACATCGATGCCGCGCCTGTCGTTGCCCGCGGTGGTGTATTTCTGCCGGTAGCCCTGCCCCACCATCTTGAACAGATAGCCGTATTCGAAGGCCCTCAGTGCCTCGATGTTGTCAACCTCCTGCATGCAGATGATGTCTGCGCGCATCTCGGCAACGGCGAGCGCCGTCAGCTGGCGCATGTCGTCGGCATGCGCAACGGCGCGCGCCTGCTCCAGAAGCTTGTACTCGGCCTCGTCCTTGATCTCGAACAGGGAAAGGGTCCGGTCCTGGTTGAGCTGATTGCGATAGCCGGAAAAATCGAACCTGTTCATCAGGTTCTCAACATTGAAGGTGGCCAGGCGCAGCGACATGGCCTTGAGCTTTGCCCCTAAGCGTCATGAAAGGCAAGGTAGTACGTAACACGAACGTTACAACCGATCACACCTCGATCACGGAACTCCAGCAGTTCGTAACACGTTTTTACCGCGGGTCCTAACGGCGCATATGAACTCCGCAGGTCGTTTTCTCGGAGCGCTCCCTTACGGACCGTTTTTCCTTTGGAGATGACAATGAGACGCTATCTGAAACTCGCATGTTCGGGGGTGCTCACCATTGGGACGTTGTCGGGGTTTTCAGCCTTGGCAATGGCCGACTCCATCTCGATCCCTGATATCGCTCCGACAATCGACGCGGCCGGCCAGGCGTTCCGCACGCTTCCGTCGTATTCGACGCCGGACGGCAGCGTCTGGAATCTTTCCTGCACCGCTGCAAATTGCGACAAAGACGGCCTGCAGCCGGCCGTCTTGCTACGTAAACCCGGCGATCCTGGCGGCAGCGTGCAACTCGTCCGCGGTGGCCGCGGTGGCGGCTTCGTGCCGCACGGTGGCGGCGGCTTCCACGGCTTTGGCGGCGGCGGTTCCATCCACGCCTTTGGCGGCGGCGGTGGCTTCCACGGCATGGGCGGCGGCAACTTCTCCGGTTGGCACCCCGGCGGCGGCGGCATCGGCGTAGGCGGATGGCGTGGCAACACCTGGCGTGGTGGATGGCACGGTATCGGCGGCAATGGCTGGCGCGGCAATTACTGGCGCGGCAGCTGGCACGGCATCGGTGGCAACTACTGGGGCGGCGGCGATGGCTGGGACTGGGATAACGGCGCCTTCTTCGGCTTCGGTCTGCCGATCTTCACCGACTACGGCTATGGCGACTACTACACCAATTACCCGTACTACAACTACAACTATGCGGTACCGGTCGCGGCGGATACCCATGTCGCCTGGTGCTATGCGCGCTATCGAACGTATCGCGCAGCAGACAACACCTTCCAGCCCGCCTATGGGCCACGTCGGCAGTGCGTCTCGCCTTATTGAGTTCAGCCCTAACGATTTAGCCAGATTGCAGGACGGCGCCCTTGCGGCGCCGTCTTGTCTTAAGCCTTTCTTGAGCGATGATGCATAAAAAGCGCTCACGACACTCACGCGTGTCGAACGCATGTGACGGAGCATTTTGCGTGACGGAATCCGAAGCCCCCGAAGGCCGGCGCCTGCATCGCCAGCGCGTGTTCAAGGGCGCCTCGATCCTTACCGGCGTCAACAACTCCGAGATCAAGTGCATCATCCGCAACATGCACAAGGATGGCGCGGAGCTGAAGGTCTCCATCGATTCGCGCATCCCGCCCGAATTCCTGCTCTACGTGCCGGTCGACGGCATCGCCTATGAATCGGTGGTGCGCTGGCGCAAGGAGGACCGCATCGGCGTGCAGTTCACCGGCACCAAGCCCAAGCCGAGCTGGCACTACGGCTGAACGTTCAAACCGCATGTAACAAAAAAGCCGGCGACCAATGGCGCCGGCTTTTATCATGTCCGAGCACTGCAAATCCTCGCACCAGCCTTCCTGCGTCTCCCGTCCCCGCGCATCCCGGTCTGGCCGGAACGCGCGAGGGGGAAGCCTCGGGAGGCTGCTTAGTTCTTGGCCTTGTCGACCAGCTTGTTCTTCGAGATCCACGGCATCATGCCGCGCAGCTTCTCGCCGACCTGCTCGATCGGATGCTCGTCGTTGAGGCGGCGGGTGGCCTTGAAGCGGGCCGCACCCGAACGGTACTCCTGCATCCACTCGGAGGTGAACTTGCCGGTCTGGATGTCGTTGAGCACGCGCTTCATCTCGGCCTTGGTCTCGGCGGTGATGATGCGCGGGCCGGAGACGTACTCGCCCCACTCGGCGGTGTTCGAGATCGAGTAGTTCATGTTGGCGATGCCGCCTTCATAGATCAGGTCGACGATCAGCTTCACTTCGTGCAGGCACTCGAAATAGGCCATTTCCGGAGCGTAGCCGGCTTCCACCAGCGTCTCGAAGCCAGCGCGGATGAGCTCGACCAGGCCGCCGCACAGAACAACCTGCTCACCGAACAGGTCGGTTTCGCACTCTTCGCGGAAGTTGGTCTCGATGATGCCCGAACGGCCGCCGCCGACGCCGCAAGCATAGGAGAGCGCGAGGTCGAGCGCGTTGCCCGAAGCGTCCTGATGCACGGCGACCAAGCACGGCACGCCGCCGCCCTTCTGATATTCGCCGCGAACGGTGTGGCCGGGCCCCTTCGGCGCGATCATGATGACGTCGACGGTGGCCTTCGGCTCGATCAGGCCGAAGTGCACGTTGAGGCCGTGGGCGAAGGCGATCGCGGCGCCGTCGCGGATGTTCGGGGCGATCTCGTTCTTGTAGATGTCGGCCTGCAGTTCGTCCGGGGTCGCCATCATCATCAGGTCGGCCCACTTGGCGGCCTCGGCAACCGTCATGACCTTGAGGCCATCGGCCTCGACCTTCTTGGCGGTCGCCGAGCCGGCCTTGAGGCCGATGGCGATTTCCTTGGCGCCCGAATCCTTGAGGTTCAGCGCGTGCGCACGGCCCTGGCTGCCATAGCCGATGATGGCAACCTTCTTGCCCTTGATCAGATTGAGATCGGCGTCACGATCGTAATAAACGCGCATTTGGTCTTCCTTCCCTTGCGGTGTTTCAGAGGCCGGACTTCGCCGCCCCATTTCGTGCTCCGTAAAGAGCGAGAAACTGCCGTGTCGCATCGGCCGCATCCTGGCCGATCTCCGCGTCAGTCGGTTTGAGCCGGTCGCCGAGCAGCAACCGGATCTGCACATCCCGGGCCACGAGCCCGAAAAAGGTCCTGAACGCCTGTTCGGCGTCGTCGAATTCCAGCAGCCCGGCATCACGCCCGGCCAGCAGAACCGGCTTCAGCCGCCGCCCCATGGCAAGGCGGCCGTTCTCCAGAACGATAGCACCGAGATTGCGTTTCTCCTCACCCGCATGTGCGATCGCCACGCGGTTCAGCGCAATCGAGGTATCGCTGGAAATGACATGCAGCCAGTCCGACGCGTAACGCTCGAGGCTCGCGCTCAGCGAGGATTTGTCGAGCCGCGAGCGGTCGACCTGGGCGACGCGCACCTTGGAGGCCTGCCACTGCACCATGGCGGTCAACAACCCGTCGCGGTCACCGAACCACTTGTAGAGCGTTTCCTTGGAGCAGCTTGCGCGCCGCGCCACGGCGGTCATGGTCAGGCGGTCGCCCTCCTCCACCAGCAGGCGCAGGACGGCGTTCAGAACGTCCTTCTGACGTTCCGTCAGCTCTTCATCGCCGCTGATTTCGAGCGCTGATTGCATCGCCTCGTTCGCCTGCCAAAAAGCCGTCGCCGTCGATACGGCCACTACCGTACCGTACGTTACGGTTCTCGATTGTTATGGCGAAGTACCTGTCCTTTGGCAAGCGCCTTTCTTCGGATCGAGCGATCTACACACCGCAAGCATAGAACGGCAAACGGCCTGACGCAGTAGCGTCAGGCCGCCTGAAAAACACCGTCGCAGCGAAAAGTTCCCTACACGGTCACCTGGGTACCGATCTCCACCACGCGCCCGGTCGGAATCTGGAAATATTCCGTGGCGTCGGATGCTGTGCGGGCCAGCCCGATGAACAGCCGGTCCTGCCAGCCAGGCATGCCGGAATTGGGCGAAGGCTTCAGCGAGCGCCGCGACAGGAAGAACGACGTGTCCATGATGTCGAACTTCCAGCCCAGCTTGCGGCATATGGCCAGCGCCTTCGGAATATTCGGGTGTTCCATATAGCCGAAGGTCAGCGACACGCGCATGAAGAGGTCGTTCAGCCTCTCCATCCGCACCCGCTCGCTGGGCGGAACATAGGGTTCCGAAGCTGTGACGACCGACAGGATCACATTGTTCTCGTGCAGCACCTTGTAGTGCTTGAGGCTGTGCATCAGGGCCGTGGGCGTACTGGTCGGGTCGCTGGTCAGGAAGACGGCCGTGCCGGGCACGATCTGCGGCGGCTTCTTGCCGAGGTTTTCGGCCAGGAAGTCCAGCGGCACTTCGTTCTTGCGGGTCTTGTCGAACAACAGCCGAGTGCCGCGCACCCAGGTCCACATCACGATGATGACGATTGCGGCCACCACCAGCGAGACCCAGCCGCCTTCCCGGACCTTGACGATATTGGCGGCGAAGAAGCCGAGATCGACCACGCCGAACAGCAGCGTCAGGCCGATGACCGCAGACCGCGGCCACTTCCACAGGTGCCGCATCACCACGAACATCAGGGCAGTGGTCACCACCATGTTGCCGGTGACCGAAATACCGTAGGCCGAGGCCAGGTTGCTCGACTGCTGGAAGCCGACGACCAGAAGCATGACGCCCACCGCCAACAGGAAATTGACGCGAGGCATGTAGATCTGCCCGAGCTGCGTTTCCGACGTGTGCAGGATTGTGAGCCGTGGCAGCAGGTTGAGCTGCACCGCCTGGCGGGTCAGCGAATAGGCGCCGGAGATGACCGCCTGGCTGGCGATCACGGTGGCGACCGTCGCAAGCAGCACCATCGGCAGCAGAGCCCAGCCCTCATTCATCTCAAAGAAGGGACGACCGACCTTGCCGCCAATGGACAGCACATAGGCGCCCTGGCCGAAATAGTTGAGCAACAGGCAGGGAAAAACGATCGCCAGCCACGCCAGCACGATGGGCCGGCGGCCAAAATGGCCGAGATCGGCATAAAGCGCTTCGGCGCCGGTCACCGCCAGGAAGATCGCGCCCACGGTGACGAAGGCAACGCCCGGAGAGTCCGACAACAAGTAGACGATATAAGTGGGGTTGAGTGCCAAAAGGACGGATGGCGCGTCGACGATGTGCCTTAGCCCCGACAGACCGATGAACGCGAACCAGATCAGCATGATCGGCCCGAACACCGACGCCACGCGGCCCGTGCCCAGGCGCTGGACGGCGAACAGCACCGCCAGGATCACCAAAGTGAGCGGCACCACATAGGGATTGAAAGTCGGCGTCACGACTTCCATGCCTTCGACCGCCGACAGAACCGAGATCGCAGGCGTGATCAGGGAGTCGCCGAAGAACAGCGACGCGCCGACAATGCCCGCTCCCAGGATCAGTTTCGAGCGTTTGCGGAGGGCCGTCCTGGCAAGCGCCATCAGCGAGAGCGTACCACCTTCGCCCTTGTTTCCCGCCCGCAGCACGAAGATCACGTATTTGATCGTGACGATGAGCGTCAGCGCCCAGATGATGAGCGAAAGGACGCCGTAAACGGACTCCTCGGTCGCAACCGATCCGCCGCCCGACGAAGCAACCAGCGCCTCGCGAAAAGCATAAATCGGGCTCGTGCCGATATCGCCATAAACGACGCCCAGAGCGCCAAGCATAAGCAGCTTGGTATTTTGCGATTCAAGGCTCGCAGGCGTCGTGTGCTGAATTTGTTCCGCCTCAGTACCAAGGTTGGTATGGGCCATTTATGACACTCCGATGAGGCGGCGGGTCCTCTACTCCTGCTGAGCGAGAATATCAACTGCCTCGTCGCGACAGCTCGCCGCAGGCCATGTCATCCTTACACGTTTACCAGCCACACGCCTTCAAAAAACGCCGGGTCGTCTCAGCCATGCCGTATTCCAATGCATCGGCCGTGAGTCCATGGCCGATCGAGACTTCCGCCAGGTCAGGTATGCGCCTGACCAATGCCGGCAGGTTGGCGACGACAAGGTCGTGCCCGGCATTGACGGCAAGCCCCGCAGCCAAAGCGGCATCGGCGGTTTTCCCGAGCTTTTCCAATTCCTTGGCTGCCCTTTCGGGATCGGAATGGCAACCGCCATACGGCCCCGTGTAGAGCTCGATGCGATCGGTGCCGGTGTCACGGGCGGCAGAAACCTGGGATGGATCAGCATCGGAAAACAGTGACACGCGAAACCCGCCCTTCTTCAGTCTTTTGACAATCGATGTCAAAAACGCCTGCTGTTCGACGAAGTTCCAGCCGTGGTCGGAGGTGGGCTGCGATGGATCGTCAGGCACAAGCGTGACCTGGTCGGGCTGGTGCTTTTCCACAAGCTGCAGGAAGTCTTCGGTCGGATAACCCTCGACGTTGAACTCGGCCCTGGGGAACTCATCGTCGATCAGCGCCCGCAATTCGGGCAGGTCGGAAAAGCGCGTGTGGCGCTCGTCGGGGCGCGGATGCACGGTCAAGCCGTGCGCGCCGGCAGCCAGGGCGGCGCGTCCCAGGCCCGTCACGCTGGGCCACGGCAGGTCGCGGCGGTTACGAAGCAGGGCGACGGCGTTCAGATTGACGGAAAGTTTTGCGGGCATGTCTGCGACCTGTTTTTCAGCTGGGGCCAGTACCTATTAATATGGTCCCGGCCCTCGACTTCTATAGCGCGTCCTGCGGGAACAGACAGCGGCTTTGTGTGTTCCAGTTTACGACCATCCGGATGCAAAAGGAGGAGCTTTCGATGGGCATGGCCGACTATGTCCCAGCCGTTCGCCGCATCGAGACGAACCGCCCAGACGCTTATGCCTTTGAACTTACGGGACGCATAACGGCAGCCGACATAGAAAACCTGTATGGCCTGCTGGAGGGCGCATATGAGCTTCACGACAGGATCGACCTGCTGATCCGCATCGTCGACTATGACGGGGCAGAATGGCTGGATGTTTCGAGGAAAACACGCAGCGAAGGCCGCCAGCATGCGCTGGAACATGTACGCCGCTGCGCCGCCGTCGGCGAACCCAACTGGACGATCTATGCCAGGGCCCTGCTTGTGATCGCCACCACGGTGGAAATCCGCCACTTCGCCTCCGAGGAAGAGGAAAAGGCCTGGTCGTGGCTCGATGCGCTTCCTGTGGATGAGAAATAGCATTGCCAGGCGCGAGGGCTTGCGGTCACATTGCCGTCACTGCCTCACGCGACACCGCTTCCACCATGCCAAACATACGCATCATCGATTCGATCTCAGACGCCGGGTCGGCCTCGCGCCCCAATGAGGACGCTGCCGGCGGCAATGCCACTTGCGCTTTCGTGATAGACGGGGCCACCGGCCTCGGCGGCAACAGCATCGTCGGCCTGCACGGCTCGGACGCCGCCTGGCTGGCCCAATTCGCCCAAAGCTCCTTCGAGCAGATGGTGCGTCCTGGCCGGGAAATGGCCGAGGTCGTGGAGGAGTTCAACGCCCGCGCCGCCAATGTCGTGCATGAAGCGGCACATTCGCTGCCCATCGAGCCGTGGAACCTGCCTGTTGCGAGTTTCCAGATGGTGCGGATCGAGGACGACGAGCTCGTCACCTATGGGCTCGGCGACTGCCGGCTGTTCCTCGTCGGCGACGACGGCAAGGTCATCGAAACCAGCGCGCTCAAGGGCGCGGCGCAGGCCGAACGCGAGGGCGCGCGGCTGGCGCTTGCCCACGCCGGCGGCTTTTCCGCCTATCAGGCGTTGGCCGAGGAACCGACGGTGCGCGACGAGTTGCGCCGTCGCCGCGCCGCCTACAACAGCCCCGCCTCCGGTGTGTGGACATTGGGTGTCGAACCCGACGCCGGCAACCACCTGGCGAGCGAACTACTCACCCCCACCCTGCCCGCAACCGGTCTTCTGTGCAGCGACGGCTTTGCCGCCCTGGCCGACCAGTATCTGCGCTATAGCCCGCAAGAATTGGTCGCCGCCGCGCGCGAAAACGGCCTTTCGACGCTGCTCGACGAATTGCGGCGGATCGAGCGGGTCGAGGATCCGGACGGCACGAAATATCCGCGTTTCAAGATGAGCGACGACGCGACGGCACTGCTTTTCGAGATCATCGAGTAAGGCAACGAGGCGCGCCGAGCCTTACGGTGGCATTTCCCGGCTGCGCCGCCAGCGCAGCTAGCGGACGATCGTCAGCCGCTCGGCCGCGCGGGTGATAGCCGTGTAGAGCCAGCGCTGGCGCGTGTCCTTGAAGGCAAAGCTCTCGTCGAACAGGACGACATTGTTCCACTGCGAACCCTGCGCCTTGTGCACGGTCAGCGCATAGCCATAGTCGAAATCGTCGAAGCGCTTCTTCTGCTGCCAGGGGATTTCTTCGTCCGGGCTCTCGAACGCGGCCTTGAGCAGCTTGATCTTGGCGACGCCGCGGTCCGGATCGTCCTCCTCGGGCGAAACCAGCAGGTTGATGCCGGGCTTCACCGTCTCTCGTGACGAGGTCATGACCTTCCACAGCGAGCCGTTGAGCAGCCCCTTGGCCGGGTCGTTGCGCAGGCACACCAGCTTGTCGCCGGCCTGCGGATAGCTGGCGGTAAAGCCCTTGAGCTCGCGCAGACGCCCATTGTAGCGCTTGCGCGTGCGGTTGGTGCCGACCAGCACCTGATCCGCCGACAGCACCAGATCCTGCGTGACCTGCTCCTTGCCGATGACCTGGGCGGTGCCATTGTCGCCGCGCATGAATTCGCGCCCTTCGCGAACGTCGAGCGCCAGCTTGATGATCGGGTTGTCCCGCGCCTGGCGGTGGATTTCGGTCAGCAGGAAATCCGGCTCGTGCTCGGTGAAGAAGCCGCCGCCGGAAATCGGCGGCAGCTGGCCGGGATCGCCCAGCACCAGGATCGGCGTGCCGAAGGACAGCAGATCGCGGCCCAGTTCCTCGTCCACCATCGAGCATTCGTCGATGACGACCAGCGCGGCCTTTGCGATCGGGCTCTGGCGGTTGAGCGAGAAGGTCGGCGACATCGAGGTCTTGCCGGTCGTCTCGTCCTCGATCGCTTCCTCGCCCTTCGGCCGGTAGATCAGCGAGTGGATGGTGCGGGCGTTGGTCGCGCCCTTGGAGCGCAGAACTTGCGCGGCCTTGCCGGTAAAGGCGGCGAACTGCACCTGACCGTCGACATGCTCGGCAAAGTAGCGCGCCAACGTCGTCTTGCCCGTGCCCGCATAGCCGAACAGGCGGAAGACCTGGGGCCGGCCGCCCTTCAGCCATTTTGCCACCGCCTGTAGGGCGGCATCCTGTTGAGGAGAGAATTCCATGGCTTCGACAGACAGGATTCGCGTGCGAAGGGCAAGGCATTTGCGCGTTGGGCGCGCTCAGCCCAGGTCGGTCTGCGCGAAATCGTGGCCTTTTTGCTCCCTTGCGCTACACTTGACAAGGAGCCGAGTAGACGCCGAACTAGCCTTCATCGCAGAAGCTTACGTATCTTACTAAAATCCGACTGCCGCCGTTCAGAACCGTCGACCAACCGAGGCCTTCAAGCGGGAACCAGCATGTCGATTTATCTTTTTGCGCTTCTCATCGGCGTCGTTGCCGGATTACGGACCATGATGGCGCCGGCTGCCGTCAGCTGGGCCGCCTTTCTTGGCTGGCTGCCTGTGCAAGGCACCTGGGCAGCCTTCATGGGCTATCGCTTCACGCCCTACATCTTCAGCATCCTGGCGGTCATCGAACTCATCACCGACCAGCTGCCCAACACGCCGAGCCGCACGGTGCCGCAGCAGTTCAGCGCGCGTATCGTCAGCGGGGCCTTTTGCGGGGCGATCATCGGCACTGCCGGCGGCAAGCTTGTCGGCGGGCTGGTTGCGGGCGCCATCGGCGCTGTAATCGGCACACTCGGCGGTTATCAGGCGAGGAAACGGCTTGTCGCGGCTATCGGCGGCAATGACACGCCGATTGCGCTCCTCGAAGACGCCGTCGCGATCGTCGGCGCCTATCTGATCGTACGGTTTGCGCTATGAGTAGCCGCTTCGACGCCATCATCATCGGTGCCGGCCAGGCTGGGCCGCCGCTCGCCGGCCGCCTCACCGCAGCCGGCATGAGCGTCGCCATCATCGAGCGAAAACTGATCGGCGGCACCTGCGTGAACACCGGCTGCACCCCGACCAAAACGCTCGTCGCGAGCGCCTACGCCGCCCATTTGGCCCGCCGCGCTTCCGACTACGGCGTGACGTTGGGCGCCCCGGTCGGGGTCGACATGAAAGCGGTGAAGGCGCGCAAGGACACCGTTTCGGGGAATTCACGCCGGAGCGTCGAAAACTGGCTGAAGAACATGGAGCGCTGCACGGTCTATGAAGATCATGCCACGTTCATTTCGCCGCGCGAGGTCCGGGTGGGCGACGAAACGCTGGTTTCGGATCGCATCTTCATCAATGTCGGCGGCCGGGCGAACGTGCCGGACATGCCCGGCGTGAACCAGGTGAACTATCTCACCAACACCTCGATCCTCGATCTCGACATCCTGCCGCGCCATCTCGTCATCATCGGCGGCAGCTATGTCGGGCTGGAATTCGCGCAGATGTATCGCCGCTTCGGCAGCGAGGTCACGGTGGTCGAGAAGAATGATCGGCTCGTCCAACGCGAGGATGAAGATGTTTCCGTCGCCATCCGCAGCATTCTCGAAAATGAAGGCATCACCATACGCTGCAAGGCCGAATGCATCACCTTCGCGCCGAGCGGCAAGGACATCACCGTCGGCGTCGACTGCACCGAGGGCGAGCCCGAAATCGTCGGCTCGCATGTGCTGCTGGCCGTCGGCAGGCGCCCCAATACCGACGATCTCGGCCTCGAGGCGGCGGGCGTGACGACTGACAAGCGTGGCTATATCACCGTCGATGACCAGTTGCGCACCAATGTGCCAGGCATCTGGGCGCTGGGCGACTGCAATGGCCGCGGCGCCTTCACCCACACCTCCTACAACGATTTCGAGATCGTCGCCGCCAATCTGCTGGACAATGATCCGCGCAAAGTGAGCGACCGCATCACCGCCTATGCGCTCTATATCGATCCGCCTCTCGGCCGGGTCGGCATGAGCGAAGCTGAGGCGCGCAAGTCAGGCCGGCGCGTGCTGGTCGGCGAAAGGCCGATGACGCGCGTGAACCGCGCCGTCGAGAAAGGCGAGACGCAGGGTTTCATGAAGGCGCTGGTCGACGCCGACAGCAAGGAAATCCTGGGCGCCTCGATCCTCGGCACCGGTGGGGACGAAGCTATCCATTGCATTCTGGACGTCATGTACGCCAAGGCGCCCTACACGACGATCCAGCGCGCGGTGCACATCCATCCGACAGTGTCGGAGCTCATCCCCACCATGCTGGGCGAGTTGAAGCCGCTGGCGTAAGGGCCAGACGACGCGCTCTAAGGTTTTGTTTTGAAACATGATCTTGTCCGAAAAGTCTGCAACTTTTCGGGATCATGTTTTACTGACCACACTCCGGATCGTTCTCGAGCAGGATCGGCTTGCCGTGCGGCGTGGCGTGGGCTGCCCGCTGCCAGGCGGCGGCGAGTTGGTCGACATCGTGCTGAGGCGCGACACCCTTGGCGGCCAGCAGCTTTTCCAGCGCACGCAGCCAGCAATCGTAATAGTCGCTGCCGTCCTGAGCCGCGCCCGGCGCCTTCACCTCGGCGGACAGCACCTCCGCCCACTCGCCCCAGGAGAAAAAACCCTTCTCGTGCAGAGCCACGGTCAGCGCAAAGGCCTCGGCCTGCCACGGCTCGGAAAAGACCGGCTCGTCGATGCCGGACGGCAGCGGACGCCCCTTTTCATGCCGGCTCAAGATAGCTCTCCCAGGCATCGATGCTGACGGCAAGCGTCGGGTCGGCCCCCTCGCCCCAGATCTCGCGACTTTCGAAGACGACCGTGTAGACCCATTGCGGATTCTCGCCGCGGCCGTGGGCGTTGGTGTCGGGAAAGACAAAACCCTCGCGCACGACATCGATCACGCCGACCTTATCGCGCGCATAGCGCGGCAGGCGGGTGTGGCCTTCAGGATTGAAATTCTTGGTGCGCACGCGGTCGCCGGCCTTGAAGCGCGCGTCGGCGCCGACCGGACGGTTGCAAGGTCCGCCGCGCGCCAGCACTGCCGGCACATCCTCCGCCTGCAGCACCCGCTTGGCCCGGGCGTTGCCGCCCAGCGACTTGCCTACCAGCAGTTCGTCCTGCGTGACAAAACCGTGGCGCTTCAAAAGCGTCTCCAGCGCCTTGATCCAGATCTCGTAGTAGCTGGAGGCATAATAGTCGGCCGGATGCAGGCTTTCGCGCGCATGGCGGCTTTCATCGATGTTCCAGTGCCCCATGGCGCCGGCGGAAAGCGTCACGCCCAGCGCGCGCTTTTCCCACTCGGCGTGGAAATAGGGTTCATCCTTCTCAGGCGCGACAGGCCCGAATCCCATCTGGCCGCCAAGATCCTGCGGGCCGTTCATGCGGCCTCCCTGGCAAGGCCGGTGCCGATCATGGAATCCCGTGTCACCAGATCGGCGAGGTCTTCTTCGCTCCAGCCCTCGGTGCCGGCCGGGCGCATCGGCACGACGAGATAGCGCAGTTCGGCGGTGGAATCCCACACGCGAATCTTCGTCTCGTCCGGCAGCGTCACGCCGAATTCGGCAAGCACGCCGCGCGGATCGATCACGGCGCGCGAGCGGTAGGGCGGCGACTTGTACCAGACCGGCGGCAGGCCGAGCACCGACCACGGGTAGCAGGAGCACAGGGTGCAGACGACCATGTTGTGCTGGTCGGGCGTGTTGAACACCGCCTGCATGTGTTCGCCCTGGCGCCCGGTGTAGCCGAGCGAAGCGATCGCCGCGGTGGCGTCGCGCTTCAGCCACTCGGCGAATTCCGGGTCGCTCCAGGCCTTCGCCACCACGCGGGCGCCGTTGCGCGGCCCCACCTTGGTCTCATAGGTGTCGACGATCACGTCGATGGCAGCGGGATCTATCAGCCCCTTCTGCGTCAGGATCGTCTCAAGCGCCCGCACCCGCGCAGCCATCGGATCGAGTTCATTGTCGTGATGGTGGTCGTGGTCATGATCGTGCGACATGTCCGGAAGGCTATGCCCCGGCACGCCCGCGCGCAAGCGCCGTGTCTTGGACCAGTGAAGCGATTTGCGCGCCTGAACGGCCCCGCTATGGTTGTTCCATGCGGGTTTTGATTCTGGGCGGAAACGGTTTCATCGGATCAAGCGTCGCGCGCGCCCTCGCCTGTCGGGGGCATGCGGTTACTGCACTTGCGCGAAATCGCGGTGTCGGCGCCCGGCGCATGCCGGAACTTGCCTGGCAAGAGGCCGACATTGCAAGGCTCCGCACACCCAGTCACTGGCAGCCTTTGCTTGCCCAAGTCGATGCAGTGGTGAATTGCGCAGGCGCCCTTCAGGATGGCGCGCGCGATGACGTGGTGGCCGTGCAGGAAGTCGCGATGCAAGCGCTTTATCGCGCGGCTGCTGGCTCTCAGGTCAGGCTCATCGTCCAGATTTCGGCGCGCACGGATGGCGGCGCAGCTGACACAGCTTTTCTTGCCAGCAAGCGCAATGCCGATGCCGCATTGAAGGCATCCGGCATGCCCTTCGTCATCCTTCGGCCGGCCATCGTCATCGGGCGCGACGCGCATGGTGGTTCAGCATTGCTGCGCGCACTTGCCGCCGTTCCTTTGGCGACCCCGCTCGTTCATGGAGGCACGCCGATGCAGTTCGCGGCCCTGGACGACGTTTCGGAATGCGTTTGCCGCGCTCTCGATGGCCGCCTGGCTGCGGGCACCGACCTCGACATCGCGGCACCTGAGGTGCTGACGCTGGCGCAGACTGTCGATCGGCACCGCCAATGGCTCGGGGTTCCGCCACGCACCGCGATCGCCGTATCGGAAATCATCGCCAGACCGGTTGCGCGTGCGGCCGACCTGCTTGGTCATCTCGGCTGGAGGTCGCCCCTGCGCTCGACCGCCATGGCGGCCGCCGCTGGCGGCGTCACCGCGCCTGAGCCGAATGAATTGCCGGAATTGCGTTTCAAGTCGCTCGACGAAACCTTGCGCGATGCGCCAGGAGGCGTGCAGGACCTCTGGTTCGCCAGGCTCTATCTGCTGAAGCCGGTCATATTCGGCACGTCAAGCCTGTTCTGGTTGCTCTCGGGCATCATCGCGTTGCTGCGCTTCGAGGCTTCGGCCGCGCATCTGGTCGATGCCGGGCTATCCACAGCCGCAGCCACCATATTGACTGTGCTTACGAGCCTCGCCGACATCGCTCTCGGTGTCGGCGTCATCGTGCGCCGCTACGCCGGCCCCGCGCTCAAGGGAATGGTCGCCCTGTCGCTCGCTTATCTCGCCGCGGCTACCTTGCTGTCGCCGACTCTCTGGGCCGACCCGCTCGGGCCGCTGGTCAAGGTTCTGCCTTCAATCGTGCTGGCGCTCGTGGCGCTGGCCATATTGGACGAGCGTTGAGCAATGGCAGATTTCCTCCGGCTAGCCCATGTCGTCGGCGCGACGGTCCTGTTCGGGACAGGCATGGGCATCGCCTTCTTCATGGTCATGGGTCACCGCACGCGCGATGCGCGCCTCATATCGCACGTCGCGGGAACCGTTGTCGTCGCCGACACGCTTTTCACGGCAACCGCGGTGATCCTGCAGCCCCTTACCGGAGCCTGGCTGGCGCACGAGATGGGTTGGCCGCTGAGGGAGGGCTGGATCGTCCTTTCATTGGCGCTCTATATGCTCACCGGCCTGTTCTGGCTGCCGGTGGTTGCGATCCAGATCCGGCTGCGCAACCTTGCAAGGGCGGCCGCCACTGACGGCCTGCCCCTGCCAGCCGAGTATTTCCGGCTTTATCGGATCTGGTTCGCGTTAGGTTTCCCGGCCTTTTTCTGCGTCATCCTCATCCTGTGGCTGATGCTGACAAGGCCTTCTATCGACTTGTTCTAGCGCATCATCGGCCAGAGCGTCGCGGCGAGCAGCAGGCCCATGCAGATGTTGAACCATTTCAGCCGCACCGGGTCGGAGAGGAAGCCGCGCAGCGCCATGCCGAAACCCGCCCAGGACGAGACGCTGGGCAGGTTGACCAGTGCAAAGGCAAACGAGATCAGTAGCACCGAAAGGAACGGCGAATCCGGGTTGGTGTAGACGGCCATCGCCGTCAGCGCCATCACCCAGGCCTTCGGGTTGACCCACTGGAAGGCGGCGGCGCCGAAGAAGGTCATCGGCCGCGCGTTGGCGTCGGCATCCTTGCCCATCGAGCGCGACATGGCGATACGCCAGGCGAGATAGATGAGATAGGCGCCGCCCGCGACCTTCAGCACGATGTGAAGCGCCGGAAATGCCGTCAGCACTGCGCCAAGCCCGAAGCCGACGGCGAGCAGCAGCGACAGAAAACCCACGGCAATGCCGAGCATGTGCGGGATGGTGCGCAGGAAACCGAAATTCACGCCCGAAGCCAGCAGCATGAAATTGTTGGGGCCCGGCGTGATCGAGGTCACGAAGGCATAGACCATAAGGGCAAAGAAGGTATCGGCTGTCATGAATGAACCTGTCGGAAATACGGCGAAATGCGGCCGGGCCGCAGACGAAAAGCCCTTGGTCGGCTTTCTAATACTGTCCGCGCCCGGCGCGCGCAGGATTGAACGGAGAGTGGAAACCGATATATTCGGCGCATCTTTTCATTCGACTGTGCGCACGACTTGCCTTGAAGACGTGCCGTATGAAACTTGATTTCGACAGTCCCGACAAATTCAGGTGAAAAATGCCCGCAATTGCCAAAGTCGAGACCAGCAGCCTGACCCGTGAGCTCATAGACCACGCCGTGGCGAGCATCGAAGCGGCTGACTGCTTTTCCTTGCCCTTCCCGCACATCTTCTTTCGCGATTTCTTCCCGAAAGACTTTTATGCCGAAATGATCAAGTCGATCCCCACCGAGGGCTACGACCCGATCAAGGGCGACGGCACCCGCATGGCGCTCAGGCTCTATGGCGACAACGTCAACAAGGTCGACGCCGACATGCGTGAGATGTGGGCCGCCGTCTCGGCGATGTTCACTTCCCGCGAGGTCGAAGACGCCATTCGCCGCCAGCTTCACGAAGGGCTGGAAATCCGCGCGCGCGGCGACAAGGTCGCGGGTCCCGACGATCTGCGGCTGGTGGCCAAGCCCGTCCTCTACAGCGACAAGGACGGATACCAGATCAAGCCGCACCCCGACGCGCGCAAGAAGGTCGTGACCATGCAGATTTACTGCCCCGCCGACGAAAGCCAGCGGGAACTGGGCACCACGCTCTACAAGGCTTCCCTGAAGGGCCTTACGCATCTCGACTCCTATGGGCTGGAGCCGGTCAAGACCCTGCCCTTCCTGCCCAATGTCGGTTATGCCTTCGTGGTGCTGAAGGCCTACCACTCGCTGCTGAAGATGAGCTGGCACGGTCGCCCGAAGATCCACACGGCCATCGAACAGCCACGCGTGACGCTGCTCAACACCTTCTACATCAACGAGAACGTCGGCTTCTGATCCGCCGGGCGGTTTTCCGCCCGGACGTAAGCGTTTTCCACGCCCACGCCGTGCCTGGCACGCGTGGGCGTTTTCATTGGATCACATGCCCTGTGGGCCGCGGTTCATGGCCGCCACGCCGGTGCGGCAGACTTCCACCAGGCCCAGCGGCTTCATGATGGCAATGAACTGCTCGATCTTCGACACCTTGCCAGTGATCTCAAAGATGAAGTGCTCGGTATTGGCGTCGATCACGCTGGCACGGAACGCATCGGCCAGCCGCAACGCCTCGACGCGCGCGTCGCCGGTGCCGGCCACCTTCACCAGCGCCAGTTCGCGCTCCAGCGGCCGGTCCTGGCCGAGTTCGCCGGCGCGCACCGTCAGGTCGATGACGCGGTGCACCGGCACGATGCGCTCGAGCTGGTGCTTGATCTGGTCCAGCACATGCTGAGTGCCGCGCGTCACGATGGTGATGCGCGAAAGGTGCTTCTCGTGCTCGGTTTCCGAAACCGTCAGGCTTTCGATGTTGTAGCCGCGGCCGGAGAACAGGCCGATGACGCGGGCAAGTACGCCCGGTTCGTTGTCGACCAGAACCGATAGGGTGTGGATTTCCGGCCGTTGCGTCTCCTTGGAGATGAAGTAGGCGGAGCCGGTCGCCTGTAGCTGTGCGTTCATAGGGATCCCGTTTTCAAGCTTTTCGCTTAACTCGTTGTTTTTGCGCGACCCAGGAGCCGCGCGCTCAGGCTCAAACCAGTTCACGGCCCTTGGCGTCGATGGCGTTGGCGACCGCCTCGTCGGTGGCCTCGTCGGGCAGCAGCATCTCGTTATGCGCCTTGCCGGACGGGATCATCGGGAAGCAGTTGGCCAGCGTGGCCACGCGGCAGTCGAAGATCACCGGCTTCTTCACCGAGATCATCTCGTTGATCGCATCGTCCAGATTGGCCGGCTTGTCACAGCGGATGCCGTGGGCGCCATAGGCCTCGGCGAGCTTGACGAAGTCCGGCATCGCCTCGGTGTAGGAGTGCGACAGGCGGTTGCCGTGCAGCAGCTGCTGCCACTGCCTTACCATGCCCATGTACTGGTTGTTCAGGATGAAGATCTTGATCGGCGCGTCGAACTGAACGGCCGCCGACATCTCCTGGATGCACATCTGGATGGAGGCGTCGCCGGCAATATCGATGACCAGCGCGTCGCGATGCGCGATCTGCACGCCGAGCGCTGCCGGCAGGCCGTAGCCCATGGTGCCGAGGCCGCCCGAGGTCATCCAGTGGTGGGGCTTCTCGAAGTGGAAATGCTGCGCCGCCCACATCTGGTGCTGACCCACTTCGGTGGTGATGAAGGGGTCGCGATGCTTGGTCAGCTCGTAGAGCCGCTGGATCGCATATTGCGGCATAATCACTTCGTCGTTCGTCTTGAACGCGAGCGAATCGCGGGCACGCCACTTGGCGATCTGCTCCCACCACGGATAGAGCGCCTTCTTGTCGGCCTTGACGGTTGCCCGCCACAGCCGCACCAGATCCTCCAGAACGTGGCCGACGTCGCCGATGATCGGAATGTCGACGCGGACGTTCTTGTTGATCGAGGACGGGTCGATGTCGATGTGGATCTTTTTCGAGCCGGGCGAGAAGGCATCGAGGCGGCCGGTGATGCGGTCGTCGAAGCGTGCGCCGATGCACAGCATCACGTCGCAGTCATGCATGGCCATGTTGGCTTCATAGGTGCCGTGCATGCCCAGCATGCCGAGCCAGTTCTTGCCCGAAGCCGGATAGGCGCCCAGGCCCATCAGCGTCGAGGTGATCGGGAAGCCGCTGAGCTCGACCAGTTCGCGCAGCAGCTCGCTGGCTTCCTGTCCGGAATTGATGACGCCGCCGCCCGAATAGATGATCGGCCGCTTGGCGTTGGCCAAGAGCGCCACCGCTTCCTTGACACGATCGAGATCGCCCTGCACCTGCGGGTGATAGCTGGTGCGCGGCGCGGTCTGCGGCGGCGTGTAGACGCCGCGGGCGAACTGCACGTCCTTGGGGATGTCGACAACCACCGGGCCGGGGCGGCCGGTCGTGGCGACATGGAAGGCTTCATGCAGCGTCTTGGCGAGATCGTTGACGTCCTTCACCAGCCAGTTGTGCTTGGTGCAGGGCCGCGTGATGCCGACCGTGTCGCATTCCTGGAAGGCGTCCGAACCGATGAGCGTCGTCGGTACCTGCCCGGTGATGCAGACAAGCGGAATGGAGTCCATCAGGGCGTCCTGCAGCGGCGTCACCGCATTGGTCGCGCCCGGACCTGAGGTCACCAGCATGACGCCGGCCTTGCCGGTGGAGCGGGCATAGCCTTCGGCCGCATGGCCCGCGCCCTGCTCGTGGCGGACCAGGATGTGCTCGACGTCGTCCTGCTGGAAGATCTCGTCATAGATCGGAAGTACCGCACCGCCCGGATATCCGAAAATATGCTTGACGCCGTTGTCCTTCAGCGCCTGCACCACCATTTCGGCACCTGTCATCTCGCGCCGTCCGGTATCGTTCTGTCCGTTGCTCATCGGTCCTGCTTCCGTTTCTTCCGCGTTCGCGTTTGCTGGTCGTATCGATATTTTTGCCAATAAAAAAGGCCCCCGAGGGAGCCTGTGTGTTTGCGCATGGGAGGACTTGCCCGGCGGTTACACCGCCTTGCCCACGCGCCTTCCTACGAGAATGAGTGCCATCTTCATGGTCGCGAACCATAGTGGTCACGCAAAAACCCGTCAATGGGGAATCGCGCATCACAAAACACGGAAATAGATGGGTCTTCCGGCATTACCGCCGGATCCGGCCACTGAGGCGGCAACCGATGCCGCCCCAACGTCAGCCGTCGATACGGCTAAGCCGCCGTCTTTTCCTCGGCAAACCGCTTCACGACCCGCTCCAGAAGAGGCACATAGTCGCGAAAAACCTTGGTTTTCATGCCGGGAACCTTGCCGCCCTCGTCCCAAAGCCGCACCCGGACGGCTTCTTCGTGGAACGGGTTTTGGCGGAATTCGGCCACTTCGCCGGCATCCATTGGACCACCCTGCAGCGACAGCGTGTGAACCGAAGCTTGAGACAGTTTTCCGAAGTAGGTCGGATCGGTGGCGCAGAGATAGCGCTTGGCGGCCACGTGCAGCCTAACGCATTCCACGATCACCGGCGGAAAGAAGGGCTCCAGCACCCGCCCGCCTGCCTCGTCATGATGGTTGTCTTCGACGTCATCGGGCGAGTAGGCGCCAAATTCGCTGGTGTAGTGCCCGATATCGTGAAGCAGCGCGGCTGCGATCAGCGCCTCCGGAGCAGCTTCCTGCTCTGCCAGCCACGCCCCTTGCAGCATGTGTTCGGACATCGTCACCTGCTCGCCGAGATAGGATTCGGCGCCGCGACGTTCGAATATGTCGGCAATGAATTCGACGATACTGTCCGAGCTCAACTGTTTTTCGCTCATTCCGCCGCCTCCTTGCGGGTTTCCTCGATTGCGGCGAGCGTCGACAGCAGGCCGTCCTTGTCGGTGTAGCAGCCCTGCAGCCAGCGCTTTCCTGTGCCCGAGAATTCCTTGCGCGCATGCATCACGCGGGTATTGTCGACGATGAAGGCTTGGCCGGGCTCCAGCTTGAAGGTGACTTCGAAGCGCGGGTCCTCGATCAGTTCGGCAAAGCGCCGATAGGCCGCATAATAGGCGGGCATGTCTTCGAACGGGACGTCGACGGCAGGCGCGAGCGACCTGTTGTTGAAGCGGATCGCGAGCATCTGCCCATCCGGCCCCAATTCGATCATCGGGCGCTTGGAGCGCAACCGCACATCGGAGGTGCCGGCATATTCGAAGCGCGCCGGCCAGGAACTGAGCAGGCGAAACGCTTCCGGGTTCTCCCGCTGGAGCGCCTTGGCGACCGCAAATCCGTCCACCACCGACGACTCTCCCCCCTCCACGGTGTTCTCCAGGCAAGCAAGTATCTGCAGCGTCGGCACCGGATCGCGATAGGGATTGTCGGTATGGGCCTGCAGCCCGAGATTGGTGAAAGCGAGATTGTTCGGATTGACCTCCGCCCTCACCTCGAACCAGCGCCCGTAATTCGTTTCCCGCACATAGCCGAAGAGATCCACAATGCGGCACAGGCTGCCGGATTCCGTCGGCAAGCCATCCATCACGGCAAAGCCATAGGTCCTGACGGCCGATAGCCATCCTTTAAGCACAGCCGGATCGTGCGTGGCCGCGGTATAGGAACTCCGCGGCACGGAGTTCTGCATCGTTTGCTTGTCCCAGGGCGCTACTCCCTCGCCGATCCAGCCAAGTTCAGCAGTGCGGGCGCGATCGTAAGCGTTGGCGCGCAGCCAGGCCGACGGGAAGCTGACGGTTTTGTTCTCCGGCGCGAAACGAACCGAGAGATCGCCATTCACGACCGCCGCCTGCGCTATGTTCGTGTCTGCCGGAATGTCCAGGATGGTTATCAACCGCTGGCCGTTGCCGGGACTGCGCGTCTTGTCGTCCAGCGCGTTGTCGCGAAGCCAAACCGCGTGGAATCTGGCGCGGTGGTCGTCGTTCCAGACCAATTCCACTGTTCGTCCGTCATCTGTGACCGAGACATTCTTGAGCAAGGTGAACCTCCATTCATGGCGGTTGCACACTGATCGGGCGGCCGATATAACTCAAATTATCATTTTTCGCTCAATGACCCGATTTTGCTTATGCCTGGCAACTACCCGCGGACGATGCCACCGCTCGTCTGGCTGCGCAGCTTCGAAGCCGCGGCTCGACTGTCGAATTTTACAGGCGCGGCGACCGAACTCGGGCTCACACAGGCAGCCGTCAGCCAGCACATCCGCTTGCTTGAAGAACATCTCAAGACCCGCCTGTTCATTCGCCGGGCCCGCGGCATAGACCTCACGCCCGAAGGCGCGGCCTACCTCCCCCACATCCAGTCGGCCTTTGCCACGATTGGCAACAGCACGACGGAACTCTTCGAGCCCCGCGCCACCCAAACGGTTACCATTCGCTCGCCGATATCCTTTGCGACGCTCATGCTGGCCCCGCTGCTGCCGCAACTGTCCAAAAGCCATCCTTTCATCCGGCTTCAGATCGAGACCATCCATAAGCCGGCGGATTACGGCGACGCCTGGAACGGGCTCGACATCCGCTTCGGCAACGGCGCCTTCGCGGGCCGCCGCGCCGATCAACTGACGTCGGAGGCGCTCCAGCCCATGGCCGCGCCCTGGCTGGCCGGCGATCCGGACTGGCCGCGCCTGCCTCTGCTGTCGGTATTCGGCGCCCGGGGCATGTGGGGCGAATGGTTCTCCGCTGCAGGCATCACCCCGCCTGCCGAAGCCTCCCACAAGTTCGATACCTTCGTGACGGCACTGGAAGGTGCGGTGCATGGAGCGGGCGTTCTCCTGGGCTCGCGCCCGCTCGTGGATGCAGCCGTGCGCAACCGGGGTCTGCTGCCGTTGTCCGACTTCGCCTTGCGCAGCGGAACCGGCCACTATCTGACCGCCCCTTCAGGCACCAGCCTCGATCAGGCCGATGAGACGGTTCGGCTCTGGCTGCTCGCCGCTTTCCGCCGATACCTCGATATCGAGCCTCTTCGTTAAGGCCTTCTGCACCATACCGTCTCATCGCCGCTTAACCCGGATCGACTAGGGTGGCTTTTTTCGGGGACAGGGCCACAGCATGTTTGTCGATCGGGGAAAATTCGGCGGAGAGACCACATCGCAGGAGCGGCGCGACGACGCGCAGCCCGATGCGCGCGTGCTGGGCCATGTCGTGCATTGCGACGGCGCCCGCGCCACCATTGCGGCCTTTGCCGATTCCGGCGAAGGCACGCTGGCCGGGCTCTGGGCCGTAGGGCGAATGATCTCCATCAATCTCGGCGTCACACGCACGGTCGGCCTGGTCTATGCCATCGGCCGCCCCGACCGCGTCTGGGACGAAAACGGCCGCAACCCGATCGAAGTCAGCGTCGAGCTGGTCGGCGAGGTGCGCGACGGCGGAGCCGGGACAACTCCCGTCTTCGACCGCGGAATCACCGTCTATCCGCATATCGGCGCGGTTGCGCATCGCATCCGCTCGCGGGACCTGCAGGCGGTCTACGACCTAGCGGGCCGCAAGTCGGTGACCATCGGCAGCCTTTCGCAGGACGAGACGATCAATGCCTGCATCGCCATCGAAGACACGCTGGCGCGCCACTTTGCCGTTGTCGGCACCACCGGCGTCGGCAAGTCGACCGCAGTGTCGCTTCTTCTGCGCAAGACCATCGAGGCGCAGCCAGACCTGCGCGTGCTGATCCTCGACCCGCACAACGAATTCTCCGCCGCCCTGCCCGATCACAGCGTCAAGGTCGACACCGTCACGCTCGACCTGCCCTTCTGGCTGTTCCGGCTGGAGGAGTTCGCCGAAGTGCTGTTCCGCGGGCGCGAGGTCGAGCCCGACGAGATCGACGTGCTGCGCGATATCATTCCGCAGGCCAAGAACCTGTATCGCAATCCGCATTCCGGCACCTTCCTGCGGCGCGGCGCGGATTCGCTGACGGCCGACACGCCGGTGCCCTACCGCATGGCCGACCTGATCCGGCTGCTGGACGAGCGCATGGGCCTGCTCGAAAGCAAGAACGACAGGCCCGTCTATCGTTCGCTCAAGACGCGCATCGAATCGGCCATCGCCGATCCGCGCTACCGCTTCATGTTCAATTCGCGGCTGATCGAGGACACGATCCACCAGACCATCGGCAACATCTTCCGCATCCCGCATGGCGGGCGGCCGATCACTTGCTTCGAAATGGCGGGCTTGCCTTCCGAGGTGGTGAACTCCGTCTGTTCGGTGCTGGCGCGCCTCGCCTTCGACCTTGCCCTCTGGAGCGAGGGCAAGCTGCGGTTGCTGGTGCTCTGCGAGGAAGCGCACCGCTATATGCCGGCCGACCCGCGCCTCGGTTTCGCACCGACGCGCCACGCGCTTTCGCGCATCGCCAAGGAGGGCCGCAAATATGGCTGCTATCTTGGCGTGGTCACGCAGCGCCCGGGCGAACTCGACCCGACCATCCTGTCGCAGTGCTCGACCGTCTTTGCCATGCGGCTTGCCAACGATCAGGACCAGAAGATCATCCGGTCGGCGATTGCCGATTCCTCGGCCTCGACGCTTTCCTTCCTCTCGTCCATGGGCCAGCGCGAGGCGATCGCCTTCGGCGAAGGCGTGGCCACCACCATGCGCCTCAAGTTCGAAAAGATCCCGCCTAGCCTGATCCCCGGCTCAAACAAGCGACAGGCCGCACAAGCATCCGGCGGCGACGGCAGCGATGTCGATCTGGCCGGCATCGTGGAGCGGCTGCGCAACGTGCCGCGTCCGCAGCAGGCGCTCGGCTTCGCCGAAGTGACCGACATGCAGCGGCAAGCCGGCGATCCCGGCTACCGCCGTCCGGTGGAGCCCGCAGCGCCCATACCCGAAGATCTCGACATCAGCTTCGGCCTGAAGCCGACGACCTTCGGCCGGTCACGCTCGGACTGACAGGGCGGCATCGAGCCGCTGACTGAGTTTCAAAAGCAATCCAAGCCGAGGTCGAAAGCCTCGGCTTTTTGTTAGGGCCGGTGTTGAGAAGCCGTCGAGCTTCGGCTCTCCGTAATGGACTGCTGAAGCATGCGAGTACTAAAGCTCCTCCGATCTTGGAAAGCCGCGCCGGCTCTCAAGCGCAGACGCGGTTACGGCCCTGTCGCTTGGCATGATAGAGCTGCTGGTCAGCGCGCCGGAAAAAGTCCACGGCCGCTTCCTTGCGGTCCCATACGGCAAGGCCGACGCTGGTGGTGACCTTCAGCCTGACATTGCCTGACGAGATCGCGGTGCTGGAGATGGCCTTACGAATTCGCTCGGCGAATCGGAACAGCGTGTCTGCATCCATATTCGGCGCCACGACCGCGAACTCCTCGCCGCCCAGACGCGCGACGACGTCGTGATAGCGCGACATGTCACGCAGGCAGCGAGCGACGGTGCGCAACACTTGATCGCCGATATCGTGGCCGTGTGTGTCGTTGACCTGCTTGAAATGGTCGAGGTCGAGGATCATCAGCCCGACCGGCCTCTCGATGCGGGCGAACTCGGAGAGATACTCCTTCAGTGCCTCATCGAAATAGCGCCGATTCTGCACGCCGGTGAGACTGTCGGTCAACGCGGCCTGCTCCAGCGTCTCGGAGCGCGCGCTGAGCGTGGCCGTCATCTCCTGCAACTGGCCGTGCTCCTTCACCTGGCTGCGGATCTGCGGGTAGATGAAGAAGATGGTGAAGAACAGCGCCGTGGCCAGAAGCACGCCGATCCCGAAAAGCAGCTTGGCCAGGTAAGCCACCTTTTCGATTCTTTCGGGTTGATAGAGCGTCTCGCCGGCTGAATACAGAACGCTATAGCCGTGCACGGTCACCATGCCGGCAAGCAGGATGACTGTGATCAGGACAAAGAGAGCCGATTCCGATTGATGGAAACGCATGAACCTTCCGCTGGCGAGCCCCCGAACCGTGAGGCGGTATCACGGCCGCTATCTCCTTATGCCATAGCGAGGCCTTACGGTCCGTTAATCTGAACAACCAAAACGCGAGTGAATTTTAATCAAAGTATCGAACATAAGTGTCCAGACGCATCGACTAGCTTATTGATTCTACGCTCTTAAGACGTTTCCACTCCGGTCCGAACTGGTTGCGGAACCATGTCGTCTGGCGCTTGGCATATTGACGCGTTGCAATCTTTGCGCGCGTGATCGCCTCGGAAAATTCAATCTCTCCGGCATCTGCCGCCTGGAGTTCGCGAACGCCGATGGCTTTCATCGCCGGCAGGGCCGGATCGAGCTGCATTGACGCCAGTGCACGAACCTCTTCCAGCGCGCCGGCCTCGAGCATCCGGTCGAAGCGCTCGTCTATCCGGCGCACCAGCGTCGGGCGTTCCGGCTCCAGCACGAAGAAGCTCGCACTTTCGCGGTCGACCAGCGCGTTCCCGCTTGCACCCTGCCAGTCAAGGATCGAGCGCCCTGACGCCTCCAGCACCTCGAGCGCGCGGACGATGCGCTGGGTGTCGCCGGGCTTTAGTCGCGTTGCCATTTCCGGGTCACGTTCGGCCAGGATGCGATGCAACTGCTCCGAGCCCTCTTCGAGCGACCGGCCCCGCCAATGCTCGCGGATCGAAGCAGGAATGTCGGGCATCTTCGAAATTCCTTCCACCAGCGCCTTGAAATAAAGGCCAGTGCCGCCGACGAAGATCGGGATGCGGCCGGCGAGCGTCCCCCGCTCGATCAACTGCGTCACGTCGCGCAGCCACGCCCCGGTCGAATAAGCCGTCGCCGGCGAAACATGGCCGTAAAGATAGTGCGGCGCACGCTTGAGATCGTCCGCGCCGGGACGCGCTGTCAGGACATCGAGCACCGAATAGACCTGCATCGAATCGGCGTTGACGATGACCCCGCCTTTGCTGGTGGCGAGCTCCAAAGCCAGCGCCGACTTGCCGCTGGCGGTCGGTCCGGCTATCAGGATTGCGTTCTTCACGCGCTCGCCGCCTTCATCTCTGCCGGAATTTCCCATGCCGCTCGTCGCCACCCTCATTTCCCATCCGGCCCAGCGCCGTCTTTCGCAGTCGCTCGCGAATATGGCCTCGCAGGCGGTCGGCGCAAGCTCCGTTCGCTGGTTGGCCGAGGATATCGCCGCAGACCTCTCCTTGCCGAGTGGAACTTCGGCCGAGGAGATGCAGGCGACCCTGCGTGCGGCATTGATGTCCGAGCCCATAGACGTCGTGGTCCAGAAAACCGAGATGCGCCGGAAAAAAATCCTGTTGGCCGACATGGACTCGACCATGATCGACCAGGAATGCATCGACGAGCTGGCCGACGAGGTCGGCATCAAGGAGCATGTCGCCGCCATCACCGCACGCTCGATGAACGGCGAAATCGCCTTCGAGCCGGCGCTGCGCGAGCGCGTCGCCCTGCTCAAGGGGCTCGACGCTGCCGTCATCGACCGCATCATCACCGGCCGCCTAACGCTGGCGTCGGGTGGCCGCGCCCTGGTTGCCACCATGCGCGCCAACGGCGCCTATGCTGCGCTGGTGTCGGGAGGCTTCGACGTCTTCACCTCGCGCATCGCCGCCATGCTCGGCTTCGACGAGAACCGCGCCAACCGACTGATCGAGCTCAACGGCAAGCTCACCGGCGAAGTCACCGAGCCCATTCTGGGCCGCGCCGCCAAGGCCGAAGCCCTGCTCGACATCTCTGCCCGCCTCGGCCTGTCGCCCGAGGATGCCATCGCCGTCGGTGACGGTGCTAACGATCTCGACATGATCCGGCTTGCTGGCACAGGCGTTGCGCTGCATGCCAAGCCGGCAGTGGCCGCCGAGGCCAAGGTCCGCATCGACCATGCCGACCTCACCGCCCTTCTCTATCTCCAGGGTTACAGCCAGACGGAGTTTGCCGCATGACAGTCATCCGCACCGAACGCCTCATCCTGCGCAACTGGGAGGAGCGCGACCGCGAGCTGTTCCATCGCATCAACTCCGAGCCGGCGGTGATGGAGTTCTTCCCCTTCCGGCGCAACAGGGCGCAGGCGGATGCCAGGATGGATGAAATAAGCGCCGAGATCGCCGCGCAGGGCTACGGCTGGACGGCGGTCGAGATCGCAGTGACCGGCCAGTGCATCGGCTTCGTCGGACTGCATGACGTGGAAATCGAGCCGGTCGCGCCGGCCGGTTCTATCGAGATCGGCTGGCGGCTTGCGCCGGAATTCTGGGGCCATGGCTACGTGACCGAGGCGGCAACGGCCTGGCTGGACTACGCCTTCGACAAGCTCGGCAAGCCACAGGTTGTCTCTTTTGCCGTTACCAACAACAAGCGCTCGAGGGCGGTGATGGAGCGGCTCGGAATGCGCCGCGAAGCGTCCCTCGACTTCGACCACCCGGAAATACCGGACACGCAGCCGCAGCTGAAACGCCATGTCTTCTACCGCGTGACGCGGGAGGATTGGGAGGCAAGAAAAAGGGCGGCTCAGTAGCCGCCCTTTTCTTTTGGATCAGAGACTTATCCGCGTTTGCGGACTCAATCTATCCGCACGGTCACGAAGCGCAGCTCGCCGGTCTTCGAGGCCAGCATCAACAGCGCATTCTTGCGGCCCTGTTCCTTCAGCGCCTTGATCTTGTCGGTCACGTCCTTCGGCGAGGAAACCTGTTCCTGCGCGATCTCGGTGATGACCTCGCCCGGCGCAATGCCACGGTCGGCGGCCGGCGAGTTGGGCGACACTTCGGTGATGACAACGCCCGCAACTTCCGCGCCGATGCCGAACTTGCTGCGCGCGCCGTCGTCAAGATCGCCGATGGTCATGCCGAGAACGGAAGTCGTCGTCACGGCCTTGTCCGGCGTCTTCTTCGCCTCTTCGCCCTTGGCGAGCTTTTCGCCGTCTTCGAGGCGGCCGAGCTTGACCTTGACGGTCTGCTCCACGCCCTTGCGGACGAGCACCACGTCGACATCCTTGCCGACCGGGCTTTCGGCGACAACACGCGGCAGGTCGCGCATCTCATGCACGTCCTTGCCGTCGAACTTGGTAATCACGTCGCCCGGCTGAATGGTGCCGTTGTCGACCGGACCACCCTTGATGACGCCGGCGACCAGCGCACCTTGCGTCGCCTTCATGCCGAGGCTTTCAGCGATCTCGTCGGTGACGGGCTGGATGCGAACGCCGAGCCAGCCGCGGCGCGTCTCGCCATATTCTGCCAACTGCTGCACCACGCCGGCCGCGAGTTCGGACGGGATCGAGAAGCCGATGCCGATCGAGCCGCCGGAGGGCGAGATGATGGCGGTGTTGATGCCGACGACCTCACCTTCCATGTTGAACAGCGGGCCACCTGAATTGCCCCGGTTGATCGCCGCATCCGTCTGGATGAAGTCGTCATACGGGCCGGAATTGATATCGCGGTTGCGCGCCGAAACGATGCCGATGGTGACGGTGCCGCCAAGACCGAACGGGTTGCCGACCGCCATCACCCAGTCGCCGATGCGCATCTTGTTGGAATCGCCGAACTTGACCGCCGTCAGCTTCTTGCCCTTGGGGTCGACCTTCAGCACTGCGATGTCGGTCTTGGTGTCGGTGCCGACCAGCGTGGCCTTCAGCTTGGTGCCGTCGGAGAAGTTGACGATGATCTCGTCGGCATCGGCGATCACGTGGTTGTTGGTGACGATGATGCCCTTGTCGGCATCCACGATGAAGCCCGAGCCGAGCGACTGCACCTTCTGCGGCCTCGCGTCTCCGCCGCCGCCCTCACCCTCGTCGCCGCCGCCGCCCTTGTCGCCACGGCGGTTTTTGAAGAAGTCATCGAAGAAATCCTGGAAGGGCGAGCCTTCCGGAAGCTGGGGCATCGGCACCGCGTTAGGTCCCTCGCCGCCCTTCACGGTCTGCGAGGTCGAGATGTTGACGACGGCGCCGAGCAGGCCTTCCGCGAGATCGGCAACCGAGGCCGGCCCCTGCGGATGGATAGCAGGCTTTTGCTGTGTCTCCTGGGCCATCGCCGGTGCAACGACGGCGTGCGGCATGGCGATCGCGCCCACCAGAAGCGCTGCCGTCGCGGCGGCGAAGCCGTTGCGCAGTCGAGGCAGGATGAATTTGGCTGTCATGTGGAAGATGTCTCCGAAGTCAGACACAGAAAAAGCGGTGCAGCTCCATAGGCTGCATCACCATGTTCGCAAAAAATAAGGCGTGTTTGCGACTTTGCATACTGGCATCTGAGGTTAGCCAGTCAATATATCGAGATTGTTCGAAGGGCGCCCCGGGTCTTTGCACAATCAGCTTGCCGCCCTGGGGACGGACACTATCCGCGCGCCAGCCAGACCAGGCCGACACCGACTGCGATTGAGGCCAGCCCGACGGCCCTCAGCGCGTTCTCAGGCATCGACAGCACTTCGGCTGCCAGCCGCTTGGCGAGACTAGGAAAGCCGCCATAGATCAGGCCCTCGATGACGAGGACCAGACCCATGGCGACGATCAGATCGGACACCGGCGCGGTTTACTGGCTGGCGCCGGCGGTAGGCTGCTGCGTCGCCGAGTTTGAAGTCGGCGCAGCGGGCTTCGCCGGAGCCGCCGGAGCCGCGGGAGCAGCTTCCGAAGGTTTGCCGGTCGGAGTGCGGAAAAAGCGGAAGAACTCCGAGTCCGGCGACAACACCATCGTCGTGTCGGCGTTGTTGATCGCCGTGCCGTAGGCATTCAGCGACCGATAGAACTCGAAGAACTCCGGATCCCGCTGATAGGCGTTGGCGAAGGTGGCGCTGCGGGTGGCATCGCCCTCACCGCGCAGGATCTCCGCTTCCTTCTGCGCTTCGGCAACCGTTTCGACCACCTCGCGGTCGGCACGGGCGCGGATGCGCTGCGCCGCCTCGCGGCCGCGGGCGCGGAGCCTTTCGGCCTCGGCCAGGCGCTCGGCCTTCATGCGGTCGTAAGTCTGCTGCGAGACCTCGGCCGTCAGGTCGGTACGGCGGATACGCACGTCCTCGATCTCGAGGCCGAGCGAGTTGGCGTCGGCGCGCAGCTGGTCGCGGACGTCGCGCATCATGGAGGCACGCTCTTCCGAGAGCGCCGCCTCGAAGCCGCGCACGCCGTAGACCCGGCGCAGGGCTGCGTCGAGACGCGTCTTCAGGCGCTGTTCGGCAAGCGGGATGCTGCCCGACACGGCCTGGCGGAAAACGCGCGGATCCTTGATGCGGTAGGCCACGAAGGCATCGACTTCGTAGAACTTGCCGCCCGAGACCTGGACACGGATGTCGTCGAGGTCGAAGCGCAGGATACGGTCATCCACGAACTGCACAGTGTCCGCATCGAACATCGAGAACGGCATTTTGAAGTAGATTCCGGGCTCGCTCTTGACGTCCACGATCTGGCCGAAGCGCATGACGATCGCCTGCTGGCGCGCATTCACCACGTAGATCGAGGAATAAAGCAGAACGAGGATGATCGCGACGATGACGCCGATGATTGGGAGACGATTGGACATCACTTGCCTCCTTCGGCAGGAGCCGCGGGCGGCGTGCGTTTCTGCAGTTCAGGCAGGGGCAGATAGGGAACCACGCCCTGGCTCTTGCCCTCGTCGACGATAACCTTGTTGGTGCCCTTCAACAGCGTTTCCATGGTTTCGAGATAGAGACGCTGGCGCGTCACTTCCGGTGCCTTCACATACTCGTCGTAGACCGAAATGAAGCGCTGGGCCTCACCTTCGGCTTCCTGCGTCACGCGGTTCTTGTAGGCAGCCGCATCTTCGCGGATCTGTGCCGCCTGGCCGCGTGCCTGGCCGAGCTTCTGGTTGGAGTACTGGTTGGCTTCCTCAACGAAGCGGTCCTCGTCCTGTTCGGCGCGCTGCACCTCGTCGAACGCATCGGCCACTTCACGCGGCGGCGCTGCATCCTCGATCGAGACCGCGTTGACCGTGAGACCCGCGCCATAACCGTCGAGCGTGGTCTGCACGATGTTGCGAACGCCGTCGGCGATGCCCTGTCGGTCATCGCGGAAGATATCCTGTGCGGGACGGCGACCCACCACTTCGCGCATGGCGCTTTCGGAAACCTGGCGCAGCATGCCATCGGGATCGGACACGTTGAACAGATAGGCCTTCGGGTCGGCGACCTGATAGGCAACCGAGAATTGCACATTGACGATGTTCTGGTCGCCCGAGAGCATCAGACCGGAATTCGAGCGGTCCGAACCGCCGCCGACATTGATGAGCTTTTCGGCTGTGTTGGCCTTTTCGACCGTCTCGATCGGCCACCAGTGGAAGTGCAAGCCCGGGCCGGACAGCTCGTTCTTCGGCTTGCCGAAGCGCAGCTCGACCGCCATCTCGTCCGGCTGGACGGTGTAGACGGCCTGGAAGGCCCAGAACACGAGCAGAGCGAGCGCAATGAGACCGAACAGCAGCGGACTGCCGCCGCCGCCGCCGCCCGGAAGCACATTCTTCAGCCTGTCCTGGCCGCGCCGGATGATATCTTCCAGATCGGGCGGCGTTCCTTGCGGACCGCTCGGTCCCCGAGGGCCCTGCCCCCATGGTCCCCCACTATTGCCGCCGCCACCCCATGGGCCGCCGCCGCCACCGCTCTGATTGTTCCAGGGCATGAATGTCCTTTCGGTTCAAATTCTTCGCACAGCCCACCGGGCGCGATATCAGTGCCTTCCTTCTATAGGGACGCCAATACGTGCTTTCAACGCAACCACGGCTCGAAGCGGCCGTTTTGGTTACGAAACGATCCCAATTGCCATTTCAATGCACGTCCGCGCGCCTTTCGTAAACGGTGTAGCGTGTCGCATGGCTGTCCTTTTCACCGGCGGGCACGTCCAACGAACTGACGACCTGCCAGATTTCGGGATCGATCTCAGGAAAGCGCGTATCGCCGTCAACCTCAGCCAAAACATGGGTCACATGCAGCCTGTCGGCCAGCGGCAGTGCGTCGCGATAGATCTCGCCGCCACCGACCAAGCAAATCTCGTCCACTCCGGACATGCAGCGGGCGCGTGCCGTGGCGAGCGCGATTGCATCGGCGAGCGAGCCGACCACTTCGGCACCTTCCGCACGAAACGTTTTGTCGCGGGTCACCACGATGTTCAGGCGCCCGGGCAACGGACGGCGCGGAAAGCTCTCCCAGGTCTTTCGCCCGACCACGATGGGCTTGCCCATGGTGTCGGCCTTGAAGCGCTTGAGATCAGTGGAAAGCCGCCACGGCAGACCGCCCTCGCGTCCGATCACGCCGTTTTCGGCAATCGCCACATAGATGCCAAGCTTCATCAATTGCCGCCTTCGCTTGCATTACCCGGTCGGGTCAGGATCAGAATGTCGAGGTCGCTGTCCGGATAAAAATCGGTCGCCTTCATGCGGAACGTGGTCGGACCGATCTTCTCGACATTCTTGCCGCAGAAGGTGAGAAGGCTGTCCGGGTCGCCCTTGTCGATGGTCAGCGTGAAGTCGCCGATGTTGCCGGACGCCCAGTTGCCGCCCGTCCTCAGGATGTAGGCTATCCGGTTTTCATAGAATGTCGGCGAGCCATCGGCGGTCTTCCCCGCCTCCTTCAGCACCGCCCTCTCGAAGCTCGCGTCCAGGCAATAGCGCCGCTTGTAATCATCGTAGGTCTGGCCCTGGAACTTACCGTTGTCCAGGAAGGTCAGCCCCACCGTGCCGCCGACGCTCGGCTGATAGCTGTGTGCGACCTTCACCGACTTGCCAGCCGGAAAGACCATGCGCCACCAATAGGTCGAGCGGAGCTGCCAGAAGGGCGTGCGCACCTTCTTCATGCCGGAGCCGTCGTCATACTCGTCGATGATAATGATGCCGCGGTTCAGCCAGTCATCTGCTACCGGCTGCGGCAGGGCCTCCAGCGCCTTCGTCGTCGCCTCGCCGAAGGGATAGAACGGCACATTGTTGGCCTTCAGCTCGTCGGAAATGTCGATGCCGACGGCAATGGCTCGGTGCTCCAGCTCGGGTTTGACCGGCTGGCCATCGACCGACACCTCGAAGCCGAGGAAATTATCCTCGCCCGTCCGCGGGATCGACGGCATCTCGTAGGGATTGCCTTCGATATCCGGCATGGGAAAAGCGACGATGGTCGAAACATCCTCATCGGAGCTGTTGCGGAAGACGTAGTCCACCGTGACCTTGTCGCGCGAGATGAACAGGTCTTCCTTTTCCATCGCCACCACGTCGCTGCGCGAAAGAACCAGCCCGCCGGTGCCAAGCTCGGCGATCGAATCGTTGGCCAGCGCCGGCGCAGCGGCAGCGGTCAACATCAAGGCAGTCAGCAGGCGTTCAAGCATGTGAAATCCCCAGCGGTTAGGTCGCGGATGTCGGCAGTCGGTGGCGTCAGGTTCGAGTCAGCGAGGCATGCGCAGCATGTAACCTGCTTGGCTGACTGCGGGCAAAGCAAATCCGGCGATCCCTCCATGCCTTGCCTCTCGCCTGGCTGCCCGTCTAATCTTGCGCCATGACTCAAATCAGCTTCCGCCGGGCCCGCGAGACAGACCTTCCCGCAATCGTCGCCATGCTTGCCGACGATGAACTCGGCCGGCAGCGGGAGGATACGAGCCATCCGCTGGCCGAGTGCTACAGAAACGCGTTCAAATCCATTGACGCAGATCCCAACCAGTTCCTCGCCGTCGTGACGGAAGACGAGGCCGTCGTCGGAACGCTCCAGCTCACCTTCATCCCCGGCCTTTCCCGCAAGGGCGCCTGGCGCGGCCAGATCGAGGCGGTGCGAATTGCAGGCCACCGTCGCGGCGGTGGGCTTGGCCGGCAAATGTTCGAATGGGCGATCGAGCAATGCCGCGAGCGCGGCTGCAACCTGGTCCAGCTCACCACCGACCGCGACCGTCCGGATGCGCACCGCTTCTACGAGCAGCTCGGCTTCACCGCGAGCCACATCGGCTACAAGCTGGCGCTATAACTTCCCCAACGTCACGGACTATCCGAGCCGCCCGAAACCCGCCAAATCGGCCGCCTGCGGTCACACGACGCGGTTTTTCGCACGATTTCGTCGTTGATCTCGGCATTTCTGCACTAGCGAGACGGTCCATCGTGAAATAGACGAAACCGGAATTCAGTTGGCCGTCTAATCTTCGGCCGCTGCCAAGGCGCTTTCGGCGCCCGGTTTCGACAGGACTGCACAGAAGGATTTTGGGATGCTGGGCTGGTTTCGGGCTTTGATGCCGCGGGAGGACCGCTTCTTCGATCTGTTCGCCAGGCATTCGCGCATCGTGGTGACCGCCGCTGAAACTCTCGAGAAGCTGCTGGCCGGCGGCGAGGATGTCGAGAAATACGGCCGGCAGATCATGGAGCTGGAGAACCAGGCCGACGCCATTACCCACGAGGTGATGCTGGCGGTGCGCAAGAGCTTCATCACCCCGTTCGACCGCGGCGACATCAAGGATCTGATCCAGTCGATGGACGATGCCATCGACATGATGCGCAAGACGGTGAAGACCGTCATCCTCTACGAGCAGAAGAGCTTTGACCCGCTGATGCGGGAAATGGGCACGACCATTGTGGCAGCCGCCCGCCTGATCGACGAGGCCATCCCTCTTCTCAACAAGATCGGCACCAACGCCACGCGGCTGGGCGCGATCGCCATGGAGGTCACCCGGATCGAAAACCGCTCGGACGAGCTGCACGACGAGGGCCTGAAGGACCTGTTCCGCCGCCACGGCAAGAACGATCCAATGGCCTATCTCATCGGCCGCGAAATCTATGCCGAGCTCGAGAAGGTGGTCGACCGCTTCGAGGACGTCGCCGACGAGATCAGCGGCATCGTGATCGAGAACGTGTAGCCGCTGATGGACGCTTCGCTCGCCTTTCCGCTGCTGATCGGTCTGATCGCAGTCGCGCTGTTCTTCGACTTCCTCAACGGCCTGCACGACGCCGCCAATTCCATCGCCACCATCGTGTCGACCCGCGTGCTCAGGCCGCAATATGCGGTGGCCTGGGCGGCGTTCTTCAATTTCATCGCCTTCCTGTTCTTCGGGCTGCATGTCGCCCAGACGCTAGGCACCGGCATCATCGATGCCAGCATCGTCGACCCGCAGGTGATCTTCGCCGCACTGATGGGCGCGATTAGCTGGAACATCATCACCTGGGTGTTCGGCATTCCGTCGAGCAGCTCGCACGCCCTGATCGGCGGCATGGTCGGTGCCGGCATGGCCAAGGCCGGCGGCGGCGCCGTGGTCTGGAGCGGCCTTCTGAAGACCTCATCGGCCATCATCCTGTCGCCGCTCATCGGCTTCCTGCTTGCGCTCCTGCTGGTGCTGTTCGTGTCGTGGCTGTTCGTGCGCCAGACGCCCTTTGCGGTCGACCGCACCTTCCGCATCATGCAGTTCGTCTCGGCGTCGATGTATTCGCTCGGCCATGGCGGCAACGACGCGCAGAAGACCATGGGCATCATCGCCGTGCTGCTGTTCTCGCAGGGCAAGCTGGGCAGCGAGTTCTACGTGCCGTTCTGGGTGGTCATCGCCTGCCAGAGCGCCATGGCGCTGGGCACGTTGTTCGGCGGCTGGCGCATCGTGCACACCATGGGCTCCAAGATCACGCGGCTGAACCCGATGCAGGGCTTTTGCGCCGAAACCGGCGGCGCGCTGACCCTGTTTCTGGCGACGTATCTCGGCATCCCCGTGTCCACCACCCACACAATCACCGGCGCCATCATCGGCGTGGGTGCCGCGCGGCGCGTCTCGGCCGTGCGCTGGGGCATCGCCGGCAACATCGTGGTCGCCTGGATCATCACCCTGCCGATCGCGGCCGTGATTTCGGCGCTGTGCTATATGGCGGTCACGCTTTTCGTCTAAGCGCAGCGCCATCAAGCGCATCGCTCCCTGCCGGGCGAGGCGCAAAAGGCTTGATCCACCATCGTCGACCCCTGAATGGGCCAGCCGCGGCTCACGCACGATTGAAAGTGGTGTATACTTGGTCGGCCTTACACTGCCACGGCGTATCGTTGGGCAGGAGTGAACCGATGACCGATGCCAAATCGAAGCTTCGGGGGGACATCACACCGACGCCGCCTGCCGGTCCACCGTTGAGCTCGGGACCATCAAGCACTCCGGCTGCAGTGGGCTACCTTGTTGCGTTTGCAATGACGGCCTTCGCAACCCTTTTGGCTGTCAGTGTCGACATTGAGGCCAAGGTCCCGAACCTCTCCCTCATATTCGTCGTTCCGGTGGTCATAGCGGGCCTCGCGTTCGGCACGGGCCCTTCGCTTTTCTCGGCCATACTTGGCGCTCTCGCCTACAATTTCTTCCTGACCGCGCCTCGCTACTCACTCGTCGTCAAGGACCCGGCAAATATCTGGGCGGTCGCACTACTCTTTATCGTCGGACTTATCGTGAGCGGCGTTTCCTACACCTCCGGGCGGCGGGCGACCGATGCGGCGATCATGAAAAGGCAGGCGATGGTGTTGCAAGGCTACAGCCGCGACATTCTGGCGACCGGCAACACGGAGACGATCGTCTCACTCACCACCGAAGCTCTTGCAGCACTCTTCCTGGCTCCGGTCGTCGTGATGCTTGTTGCGGAGGGAAAAGTAATCTCCGTCAAAAAAACAGAAGGCTGCGTAGAACCCCAGGAGGCCGAATTCGAGATGGCGCTGTCGTCGTTGGCGACGCAGACTGTCGTGCGCGCCGGAGTCTACCCGGCTTTGGCCTCGCGCTTCGATTTTTGGCCGGTAGCAACGGCGGTGGGCCAGCGTGCCGTCATTGGGCTCGCATTCGACCCAGACGAACGTCCTTCGTCGCCTGACACGCTGGTCGATATCGTCAGGAGTGTCATGGCGCTCGCGCTTGAGCGTCAGCACGCCCGGTCCACGCACTGAACGCGAAAGAAGCCCCGCCCGAGGCAGCGCCTACCGATTACACCGCAATCGGCGCGCGGATGCTGGAATCGGCCTCGTAATTCTCCAGCCGGAAATCCTCGAAGCGGAAGGCAAAGAGGTCCTTCACCTCGGGATTGATCCACATGGTCGGCAAGGTTTTCGGCGTGCGCGAAAGCTGCTCGCGCGCCTGCTCGAAATGGTTCGAATAGAGATGCGCGTCACCCAGCGTGTGAATGAAATCGCCCGGCTTCAGCCCGGTCACCTGCGCCACCATCATCGTCAGCAGCGCGTAGGATGCGATGTTGAAGGGCACGCCCAGAAAGATGTCGGCCGAGCGCTGGTAGAGCTGGCACGAAAGCCTGCCTTCCGAGACGTAGAACTGGAACAGGCAGTGGCAGGGCGGCAGCGCCATCTCGTCCACTTCCGCCGGGTTCCAGGCGGACACGATCAGACGGCGCGAATTGGGATTGGTGCGAATCTGCTTCAGCAGATTTTCGATCTGGTCGATGTGCCCGCCACCCGGCGCCGGCCAGGAACGCCACTGCGCGCCATAGACGGGGCCGAGATCGCCATTCTCGTCGGCCCACTCGTCCCAGATGGTGACGCCGTGGTCGCGCAGGTACTTGATGTTGGTATCGCCCTTCAGGAACCAGAGCAACTCGTGGATGATCGACTTCAGGTGCAGCTTCTTGGTGGTCGTGACCGGAAAGCCGTCGGCGAGGTCGAAGCGCATCTGGTAGCCGAACACCGAGCGCGTGCCGGTGCCTGTGCGGTCGCCGCGGTCGACGCCGGTTTCGAGCACATGTCTGAGGAGGTCGAGATACTGGCGCATTGGCTTCGCTTGATTCGGTCGTTGCGCCAATCATAACGCAAGCCCCGGCCCGCGCCACGCATAACCGGGGCTCATCCCCAATACCGGCCGCCGCGACGGCGGAAAGCCACGTCGGACAACCGGCAGGGCAGAGTTTTGGAAACGGCGTCTCAGAGCGCGTCGAGCTTACCCAGTTCCTTCGCCGCCAGGTAGTAGAACGTCACCCGGTGCTTGTTGTGGTCGCCGGCCATCGTCTTGCAGACCTTTTCCACCACGGCCTCAGCCTTGGCATCGTCCGTCACGCCGAGCTTCTTGGCGATCCAGCTCTCCTTCACGCGCGCAAGCTCCTTGGGATCGGTGCACGAAACCAGCGACGCATCGCGGCTGTGCAGGGCAATGCCAAGATGCTTCACGATCTTCTCGACCGCCTCGGCGCTGGCGCCGGCATCGTACTTCTTCACGTCTGCAAGATGGTCAGTCATGTAAATTCCCTCGTCGGAAAACAGGACGTTGCTCGATGAGGTCGCCGAGGAGCCACAACTTTTGCGTTTCCCCGCATGTGCCTCACCACCCGCGAGCTTCCTTGCTGGCCACGCCCCTGTCAAGCGCGTTGCAGGAAGTGGATAGCTGCGATTGCGGGCTTTCATTTTGCGCGCCGGCTGCCTATATTGGCTGTGTCAGCTTGCCTGACTATGGCGATAAATGGGCGATGGAATAAGCCGTTCGGACCCGGGGGCGGTACCCGGCGCCTCCACCAAAAACCGCTCTGAGGAGCGGCTTTTGCTGGGGGCGAAATAGGATCGACGAAGGTGTAAAGATCGTACTTTTGCCCGGCATTGTACCACCGTTATCGGGCTAAACTTATAGTTGCCAACGACAACTATGCGGAAGCACGTCTCGCTGCTTAATGCGGTGCGATAGCTTCAAATCAAGCCTTAGGCCGTCGCAGGTCTAAGCGGGGTTCGGGGGTACCTGGCAACAGAAACCTCCACTTCTCTCCCCTTTGCAGTTTTTCTTCCGCCAGCCTTCGTGCGGCGCGTTTTTTTGCGCGCGCTCCGCACCTGCCTGGCGATTTCCCCCTATCGACATTTTGTCCTTTCACGCGAGGTCCCATGACACAGGTCCTGACAGACCGCTATTTCGTGCTGACCGGAGGTCCCGGCTCCGGCAAGACGACGCTCATCGAAGCCCTTGGCGCCGCCGGCCATGCCGTGGCGCCGGAGGCCGGGCGTGGCATCATCCGCCATCAGGTGGCGATTTCCGGCCCGGCCCTGCCCTGGAGGGACCCAGCGCTGTTCGCCGAACTGATGCTGGCTTGGGAGATGCGCTCGCATGAGGCGGCGCGTGACAAAACCGGTCCCGTCTTCTTCGACCGCGGCGTGCCGGACGTGATCGGCTATCTCAGGCTGACCGGTCTGCCCGCGCCGGCTCATGCGGAAGAAGCGGCCAAAAACTTCCACTATAACCGCATGGTTTTCATTCTGCCGCCATGGCCCGAAATCTTCAGCCAGGACGGCGAGCGCCGGCAGGACCTGGCCGAGGCGCAACGCACCTATGAGGCAATGGTCGAGACCTACACGGCCTGCGGCTACCGACTGGTCGAAGTGCCTCGCGCGCCGGTCGAAGAGCGGCTGCGTTTCGTCCTCGAAATGGTTCGGCAGGGCCACGAGAGTTCTGCCGCCCAATGATCCTGAAACGAAAAAGGGCCGGGAAATCCCGGCCCTAATTTCCTCATTCAGTCGAAACGGCGGTCATTCCGCCGGCGCTTCCGCCGCCGTTGCCTGATGGCGGCGTCCGAGCGTCAGTTGTGCCAAGGCGAAGGCGAGCACCGCACAGCCGGCAATGCCTGCCACCATCGGCAGCGAGGTGCCGTTGAAGAACACGCCCACAACCGCCATGGCCACCGCGCCGGTTGCCAGCTGAAGCGTGCCCATGAGTGCCGAAGCCGTGCCGGCGATTTCGCCATGGTCCTCCAGCGCCAGCACCGCGGTCGACGGAATGACGAGGCCGAGGAAGCCGTAGCCAATGAAAAGAAGCGTCGCTAGCACATCGAGCCGGTCGATGCCAAAACTCGTCACCACCAGAAGCAGCACCATGAAGCCCGCATAGCCGCAGACCGCCGTGCGCACCACGCGGCGCAGGCCGAAGCGCTGCGCCAGCATGCCGGTGAGCTGCGACATGCCGATGAAGGCCACCGCGTTGATCGAGAAGAACACGCTGTAGAGCGATGGCGACAGCCCATAATGATCGATCAGGATGAAGGACGAGCTCGACAGATAGACGAAGAAGCTCGAAATCCCGAACGCGCCGATGAAGGTGAGGCCGAGGAAATTGCGGTCGCCCAGAAGGTGCCGGTAGCCTCTCAACGCACTGCCGAGGCTGCTGCCGACGCGCTGTTCGGCGGGCCGCGTTTCCTGCAGCACCATCACCATGACGAGCGCAATCAGCGCGGCCGCCGTCACCACCCAGAACACGGCCCGCCAGCCTGCCGATTCGATGATGAAGCTGCCGGTGAGAGGCGCCAGGATGGGCGAGACGCTGAATACCAGCATCAGCAACGACATCAGCTTTGCAGCCTCCGTGCCCGTATGCAGGTCGCGCACGATGGCGCGCGGCACAACCATGCCGGCGCAGGCGCCGATCCCCTGCACGAAGCGGAAGAACACCAGCCATTCAATGTTGGGCGCCAGCGCTGCGCCGACACCGCCGATGGCGAAGATCACCAGACCGACGAACAATGGCGACTTGCGGCCGACCATGTCCGATATCGGCCCGACGACTACCTGGCCAAGACCGGTGGCGATGAAGAAGACCAGCAGGCTCATCTGCACCGCGCTGGTGCTCGCCTTGAGGTCCGCGCCGATCGCAGGCAGCGCCGGCAGATACATGTCGATGGCAAAGGGGCCGATGGCCGAAAGAAGGCCGAGCAAAAGCGCAAGGCGGAGGAATTTCGGTGTCATGTTGCAGCTTTCGGAATGTGAGGCCGGCAACGCAATCCGGCAGGATCAGGCAATGTCTGCATGCAAAACGCCGTCAGTCCCGCTCCCTCCCCAGGCTGGATTGACGACGAACGTCCAGAAAATTAGACACGCTTGTCTAATTCGTCAACCACACCTATCTTATTTTTTCAAATGAAGGAAAACCCGTTCCCCCATTTCGCTGCCCCGCGCAGCCATTCCGCCAAGCGCACCTCGATCCTCGAGGCGGCCGCGCGCGTGTTCTGTCAGGAGGGGTTCGGAGGCGCCAATATCGACCTGATCGCCGCGGAGGCGGGCGTCTCGCGCCAGACCGTGTACAATCACCATGGCGACAAGGACAATCTGTTCCTCGCCGTGGTGAAGGACATAACGGACCGCATGAATGCGGGCCTCTTCGCGACGCTGGCAACCTTCCCCGACCATCCGAAAGACCTCGAGGCCGAACTCGTCGCCTTCGCCATCCGCCTCAACCAGAACTGCATCTGCAACCGCGACGGAAAATTCCTGCGCAAGCTGATCCAGACCGAGGGCGAGCGCTATCCCGAATTGTTCGCCACCTGGCGCGACGAGGGACCGCTAAAAACCTGGTCGGCGCTGGCCGCCCGCTTCGCCCGGCTGGCGCATACCGGCCTTCTGGAAGTCGAAGACCCCGACCTTGCCGCCCGGCAATTCCTGGCGCTCATCAACGCCGACCTGCAAGTTGCTCTTTTGCTTGGCGAAACCCCGACGGAAGCGGAAATGGAAACCTCGGCGCGCAATGCAGTGCGCACCTTCCTGCGCGCATATCGTCCCCGCGTCGAGGCCGCGAAACCAGCCTCAGCTACGGCCTGACCAAAGCTAACCTTGCGCTAACTTTGCGTTGCTGCAACACGCTCTATCCATGTTGCACTCACGCACTATATGCGGTTTACGATAGAGGCGAGCTTCATTACAGCTACGCAGAAAGTCGACTCACCGGAAACGCATCCGCACATGGCCGAAGACCACATCCGCTACGATATCCTGGCTCAGGAAGCCCTGCGCGGCGTCATGCGCAAGGTGCTGGCCGAAGTCGCGCGCACCGGCCTGCCGGGCAACCATCATTTTTTCATCACTTTCCTGACCGGCGCGCCGGGCGTGCGCATTTCCAGCCGCCTGCGCGAACGCTACCCGGATCAGATGACGATCGTCATCCAGTTCCAGTATTGGGACCTCAAGGTTACCGAAACCGGCTTCGAGGTCGGGCTGTCCTTCTCGGACATTCCCGAGAAGCTGGAAATCCCCTTCTCCGCCGTGCGCGGCTTCTATGACCCGTCGGTCAATTTCGAGCTTGAGTTCGACGTGAAGGCCGACGACGTGATCCAGGACGACGTCGAGGAGGAAGAGCCGGAAGAAGCCGAAGCCCCGGCCAAGATCCAGCCGACCAAGGCCGAAGGCCGCAAGAAGGCCAAGCAGGTCGAACCGGCCGAAGAGGATGCCTCGTCCGCCAAGGGTGCAGACGTCGTTTCGCTCGACGCCTTCCGCAAGAAGTAAAGGCAGGGGGCTTTGGCGGACATCGTCAACCTTCGCCAGCACCGCAAGCAAAAAGCGCGCACCGAGAAGGAGCGCGCGGCCGAACAGAACCGCGCCCTGCATGGCCGCAGCAAGGCGGAAAAAGAACGCGACCGCCTAGCGACCGAGCAGGCGGTTCGCTTCATCGACGGCCACCGTCGCGAAAGTCCCAAGGACAAGACACCGCCCGGAGAAGGCGACAAGTGAGCCTGGTGCAAAAGCGCTCGGTGACCATACGCGGCCACCGCACCAGCTATTCGCTCGAAAAACCCTTCTACGACGACCTCGTCACCATTGCCGCCGAGCGCGGCATGCCGATTTCGGCGCTCGTGGCCGAAATCGACTCGACGCGCCCGCGCGAGGCCAACCTGTCTTCCGCATTGCGGCTTCACGTGCTGGATTGGGCAAAACGCGGTGCGCTGCAGGTCAGCAGCTGACACCGACGACAGGCAGGAGGCAATCATGTACGGATTGATCGGCAGGATGATCGCGCAGCCCGGCAAGCGCGACGAGCTCATCGCCATCATGCAGGGCGGCACCGCCAAGATGCCAGGCTGCATCAGCTATGTGATCGCGCTGGATCCGGCCGACGACGATTCTATCTGGATCACCGAAGTCTGGGACGACGAGGCCAGCCACAAGGGCTCGCTGACACTGCCGCAGGTTCAGGCCACCATCGCCAAGGCGCGGCCCTTGATCGCCGGCTTCGAGAACCGCACCGTCACCACACCTGTGGTGATCACGAGTTGAACCGACGGGATATCATGTCGGCCGATTTGTGGGCGAGAGCAGCATTCAACAACGCGGCGTGGTGCGATGCCGTTTGCGCGGCGCGGCACAAGCCCGGCGCGTTTCTGGACCACATATGGGTCCAGCGCCATGGCTCTCCGCCCTACTATCCCGACGCGGTGACTTTGACTGCCGGTGGAATCCATCAGCAGGAACAATGCATCGTCGATCTCAGCCAGCTCCGGCCAAGCGGCCTTGCAGTGAAGGACAGTTTTTGCGGGCTTGAGCTTGGCAGGTTCGGCTTCCAAGTACTCTTTGAGACCAGTTGGATCGCAGTGCCCATCCCTGCCCGGTCATCGAGTGGCAACGACACTCTGTGGCACCAGGTAAACAGCAGCGAAGACCTGCAGCGTTGGGAAGCCGCCTGGTCAGGCAATGACCAAATCGATGAATCTTCCCGCACGTTTCTCCCCAACCTGCTCGCCAATCCGGACATTCGCTTTCTGCTGGCTCTCGATGAAGGCAATCCAATCGGAGGTGGCATCCTGAACCGCGCCGCAGGCGTTGTGGGCCTTTCCAATGTCTTTTCGTGCGGAATGCCTGCAGAATCCCTTTGGCGCGGGCTGATCGCCCAAGCCGCCAGACAGTTTCCCGGCCTTCCGCTGGTGGGTTATGAGCGCGGCGATGATCTGACGATGGCTTTGCGAGCGGGCTTCGAACCGATCGGGCGGTTGCGCGTCTGGCTCCGCCCGTAACGGGTTCAGGGCCTCTCTATGAACTACAGCTTCGCCACCAGCGCGGCGAGCTGGTCGGTGCACTGGCCCCAGCCCTGATGAAAACCCATCTTTTCGTGCGCATCGCGATCCTCCACCGTCCAGTGGCGGGCGCGCGCGGTGTAGCGGGTCTTGCCGCCGCCCAGATCCTCAAAGGTCAGGATGCCGGTGAAGAACGGCTTTTGCGACGGCTCCCAAGCTGCCGTGTAGGCATCCGTGAAGACTAGCTTTTCGTTCTCGACCACTTCGAGATAGACGCCGCTGTTCGGATATTCATTGCCTTCCGGGTCGCGCATCACGATCACGTTGCCGCCGCCTGGCCTCACGTCGAGTTTTGCAGAGGCAGTGGTCCATGGCAGCGGTGCGAACCACTGGACGAGCAGTTCCGGATCGGTCCATGCGCGGAAGAGCTTTTCACGCGGCGCATCGATGGTGCGGGTCAGAACCAGTTCGCGGTCGGCGGTCGAGGTGGCTTCGGCAGTCATTCGTGTTCTCCAATAGCTGGTCGATTGATGGCCTAAGGACGCGGACGAACTGCTCATTCCGACATTGGCGCCGATGGATTTTTGGGGACGGCGCGCGTGGCCTAGCCGCCATTGTCCAGCGTGCGCAGAAGGTTCTCGATCGAGTCCGGATCGAAGGTCTTTGACCCTGCCGCAGGCGCGTTTGGCCGGGCTGGCGGCGGCAAAGGCACACGCTCGATGATCGGGGCCGGCTCCGCATTCTTCTCGGCTTCTTCCGCCTTTTCCCTTTCGGTCTTGGCCCTGGCAGCCGCCTCGGCTTCGGCGCGTGCCTTGGCTTCCGCTTCGGCCTTCTGCCGGGCTTCTTCGGCCCGCTGTACGGCCGCGGCCTGTTCGGCGGCGCGGCGCGCTTCTGCGGCAGCTTTGGCTTCCGCCTCAGCCTTGGCTTTCGCCTCTGCTTGCGCCTCGGCCTTAGCCCTGGCTTCCTCTTCGGCGCGTGCCTTTGCCTCGGCTTCGGCCTTCAGCCTCGCCTCCTCCTGCTGGCGGCGCAGCTCCTCGGCAGCGCGTTCGCGCTCCTGCTGGAGCACGGTGTAATAGCGCGCCTCGCGGCGCAGGCGCTGCTTTTCGAGCACGGCGGCCTGCATCGCCTCAACGCGCGCCTGCTCGCGCTCCAGCGCGCGCTGGGTGAGGAATTGCGTTAGCGGATCGCTGTCCAGCTTGCGCTCAGGCGCAGACGGCGTGCCTGACAGGCTGAAGCGCAGGCTCGGCTCGGAGCCCACCAGCGCCTCGTCGCCGGGCGCATAGGCGATCTGGCCGTCCGCCGCGATCGTGCCGGCATTGAGGTCGGCGCGGAGATCGGTGGAGAGCTTCACCGCCGGCGTCTCGAAGCTGAACGGCGGCGCGCGCAGCACCCCACCTGCCACTGAAAAGGCGATGTCGGTCTCGTTCGTCTTGAAGCCGCCCGCCGACACGATTTCCGGCGCAAAACCCGCGGTCCGCGCAGCAGTGATGTCGCGGCCCATCTCGTCGGCCTTGGCAATCAGCGCCGGCAGTGCATTCGGATTGACCGCCGGGACGACGAGGTCCTTCAGCGTGGCCGTGCCCGAACCCGACAGCGATGCCACCAGTCCGTCGACCGATTTGCCGTTCGCCGTCAGCGAGGAGGCGATGTCGGCGTGACCGGCAAGCCCGGTCCCGGGCAGCGCCGCCGCAAGATCGGCGCCGTCGAGTTTCATTTGGCCGGAAAACAGGCCGGTGCCGCCGTCGTTCCTGAGCTCGAGCAGCCCGTCCAGCTTGCCGCCGAAGAGCCCGGCGTGGACGTCGGAAAGGCGCAAGCCTTCTTCGTCGAGCTTCAGCGCCATCTTGGCATCGCGGGCAGTTGCCTCGCCGATGGCCGACACCGAGCCCACACTTAGGTCCAGATTGGCGGCAAAGGGCAGCAGCGGCTTCGACTGGAACGGCACCGACGACCATTTCTTGCCGGTCGGCGCAACAGCCTGCGCGCCGAGCACCATGGCGATCGAGGGCTCGAGGTTGAGCTCGTCGAGCGCCAACGCGCCCGTCAGCTGCGGCACGCCATTCTTCACCTGGACATTGATCGCGCCCGACACCGAGCCTTCGTTGACGGCGCCGTCGAGATTATCCAGCACCAGCAGGCCGTCTGCGTAATCCGCATCGGCGGTAAGCGCGGCTTGCATCCCCATGCCCATTCCGGGCAGGCCGAAACCCGTGGTGATCAGCCAGGGCTCGATATCCTCGGCTTCAAGGGTGGCTTTTCCCTTGGCCCGCATGCGCTCGTCGCCAAAACTCGTCGTGCCATCGAACTTGGCCGAAAACCCTTCGCCGCTCAGGCTGAATGCGGTTTCAAGCCCATCCGCCAGCGTGCCTTTCGCATTGAGCGAAAGTTCGCCTGCGCCGGTCAATCCCAGCGGCAGCGTCGGCAGACCTGTCAGCGCCAGAAGCGCGGTGGCATCGCTGTTTTTCGCCGAGAACGAAAGGGACAGCGGCGCTTCGGTGAGCGTATCCAGATGACCCTTTCCGTCCAGAGACGCCGAGATCGCCGAGCCGCCGGCAGTGCCCTGCAGGCTTATCGTCATGCCCGTGCTGCCATCGTCATTGGCGGCGGCGTTGGCGGCGAAATCGATGCGCGCGTCCTCGAACAGCCCTTGATGCGCACCGGCTCGGACGTCGAGTTCGCCAAGCAGCGAATTGTCGGGATAGTGTTCGGCCGCGAGCCGGATCAGCGGCGCAAGATCGACGGCAACAATCGAGGCATCCAGCTTGCCGGTCGGGCTTTTGGGAAAATCCTTGATCCGACCGGTTGTACTTAGCGAGGCACCGGCCAGTCCCTCGACCGACAGCCGGTCGATCTCCAGAAGACCGTTGCGCAAGCGAAGCTCCGTGTCGACCTTGTCCGCGGTCAGCCCGCCGGCAGACACCGGTCCTGCCTTGATGTCGAAATCGAGGTCGCGGTCAGCGAAGCGATTGGCGCCCTTGTCGCTGACGAAGAGCGAGGCAAAAGCCGAAAGCCCATCCACATCCAGCGCATCGCCTTCGAGCTTGAGCGCTACCGAAGGCCGCATGTCGGACGGCTGCCGGCTGTCGATATTGCCGCGAAACTTTGCCTTGCCGAGCACCAGTTCGAGATCATCGAAGCTCTGGCGCTGCTCGGTCATGTCGACCTTCGCCTTGAAGCCGGCGGCCGGCAGGCGGCGAATGGCCTCGTCGACGTCGGACGCAACCCAGGCGGCAAAGCCGGACGGCTGACTGACCGCGAGCAGCAGGGAACCCTTGAAGCCGAAATCCCGTCCCGTGCGCAGGAAACCGTCGGCCTCCAGCGTCGCGCGGCCAGGCAGCATCGCGGCCAGCGACTTCACTGTCCAGCCGCCATCGGCGGGTTCGGCGGAAAGCCGCACGTCGCGCACCGTGGTGTCGCCGGCCACGATGGCCGGCAGGTTCACCTCCACGCTGCCGGGGATCGTCGGCTTGGGCAAATCCGCAAGTGTCTTTTCGAGCGCCGAAATGCGCTCGGCCAGCGTCAGCCCTGCCCCCGCCTCGCTGCCGGCGACGGCCTCGTCGAAGCGCACCTGCGCACCCTTGGCCTCGATAGAAAAGCGCGGCTGGGCGCCGAGATCGACCAGGGCTGTGCCGTCGGCGGTATAGGGGTTGTCGAGAGGTCCGGTCTCGAAACGGAAACTGTCGATACTGAGCTTCTTGTGGTCGAGCGCGAAGTTGCCGTTCAGCCTGAAGCCCGGCTCGGGCGTCAGGCCGGGCGCCTTCACCAGCTCGCCATTGCTGCCGCGCAGCTTGTCGGGCGTGCGCTCCCGGCCGGCGATCCGGAACTGACCAGAATAGAGCGCTGCGCCTTTTTCGATGCGGGCATTGCCGTCGGCCTCGATACCGACCGGATAGAGCTCGGGATCGGCCTTCACCTTGATGCGCAGCTGGCCATTCTCGTCCAGCGAGCCGGTCGTGGCGGAAATTGCCGTGCGCATGCCGTCGACCAGCATCGAGCCATTGGCGCGCCAAGGTCCGGCCAGCGATTTTGCCGAGATTTCCGTGTTGATATCCGAGAGGCGGTGCTCGCGCCCGCTGGCGGCGTGGCGGATGGTGACCTGTCCGTCGCTGACGGTCAGCTTTTCAAGCGCGATGCGCTTGGGATCGACGGGCGAGGACGGCCGCATCGCCCAATCCACCGTGCCGTCGCCGGCAATGTCGATCACGGCCTTGGGCCGCACCAGCCGCATGTCGAAGATCAGCAGTTCGCCCCTCATGAAGGGCGCAAGCTCTGCATCCATCGAGAATTTTTCGACTGTCATGGCCGGCGCGCCACCGGCCGAGGCACCGACGGAAACGTCGGAAAACGTGACGGACGGGAAAGGCAGAAGGCGCGCTGTAGCCGCACCCTGAACGGTGACCTTGCGGCCGAGAATGACGCTGGCCTCGCGCTCAAAATCGGCGCGGTAGGGCGTCCAGTCGATGAAATAGGGAGCCACCAGCGCAGCGGTGAGCGCCAGCACGATCAATCCGCCCACAAAAACAAAAATTCGGGCCAGCATGGCACTCCGGCAAATCGCGCTCAATCAAGCCTGCACTCTACCCTGATGAGCGTGTCGATAAAGAGGCATCTTGGCCGGGGGCGCAAATGTCCCCCGGCCAGAGTTCGTCACGGCCTGTGCATGCGGACGATGGCCAGCGGACGGCCCTCGTCATCCCGCGCGTGCCGGGCGGTCTCTGCGAACCCGATGCGGCGGTAGAACACGCATGCATCGCGATTGTCCGCATAGACCTCAACGTCGAGCGCACCCTTCAGTTGCGCCGCGTGAAGCACCAGGCTTTTGCCGATGCCGCAGCCATGGAAAGCCGGATCGATGAAAAGCCCACCGATGAAGCTATCGAGCAATCCGATAAAGCCGGCTGGCTGCCCCTCTACGACAGCCACCCAGTTCTCGGCTTGCGGCAGGTAGGTGTCCCGGACGAGCTGCATCTGGGCCGAAAGATCGGCCTCGCCGAGGAAAGGATGGCCGACTTGCGACGCGGTTAGCCAGATTTCGAGCAGTCGGTCCCGGTCGCTCGCACCCGCATAGGCTCGAATGCCCAGATTGGACATGAATGTCATGGAATTGGTCCTTGATGTCATGAACAGAGATTGGCGCACATGCGCCAGCACGCGGCGTTTCCGCCGCTAATCCGCCCTCAGGCGAATTCACCCAAAATGAGTTCTCTGCGCATAACCATCCTTGTGGACCGCGCGTCTTGTGTCGCGCTCCCGGACGAAAGTCAATCGCACGGGAGCGGTCCTAACCTGCAGGCAATGCAGTCGCCTGTCGCTCAGAGAGCGTGATGTCCGCGTGAGTCGCGCTTGGCCTGCGCCACCTGGCCGGCCTTGCGCTGACGCCCCAGTTCCATCGGGCGGATCAGGTTCTTGGGCTTCCGGCTTTCGACCGCGCGCATGCCGCTATGCGCATGGCGGGTGTTGAAGTCCGCCCCACGTGCCTGCGCCTTCTGCTTCATCGCCAGCGCCCGGCGGGCGCTTTCGATCTGCTCCATGCTCGCGGCAAGCTGCTGCCGACGCTCGACCTCGGCATTGAGACGGCGCATCGCCATTGCCAGAACGGCAAGCTTGGTGCGGGAGCCCGCGTCGCCTGTCACGGGCTTGGTGCCCTTCGGCACGCCCTTGCCGCGGATTTCGCGACGGCGACGAAACACATCGGTCTGCGCCTTGTCGCGCCTGTCGCGCACCAGCTTCACCAGTTCGTGCAGCTCTGCGTCGGAAAGCTCCTGCACGGCCGGGTGGTGGGATTTTTCCACCAACTCGCGCTCGTCCGCATTGAGCGCCCTCGCCTCTTCCTTGCGTGAAATCGCCATCTTGCCTGCTCCTCTCCATTGCGCCCGCGGCGCGTTGCAGAATTCGGGGCTGAGCAAGAAAATGTTTGGCGCGATGCCGGATGGGTCAAGGGGTAAGGGGCACGAAGCTTGCGGCGCCGGGACCCCTTGAACGATTAGAGCGGCAAGATCTTCCCAGGATTGAGGATGTTCTGCGGATCGAGTGCTGCCTTGATCGAGCGCATCACATCCACCGCTCCACCCAGTTCGTGGCGCAGGAAGCCCATCTTGCCCTGGCCGACGCCATGCTCGCCGGTGCAGGTGCCGCCCATGGCGATGGCGCGCATGTTGAGCCGCCCGACGAACTCCTCGGCCAGCGCGATCTCCTTGGGGTCGTTCATGTCCATCAGCACCAGCGTATGGAAATTGCCATCGCCGACATGACCGACGATGGGCGCGATCAGTCCCATCCGGGCAATATCCTCCTCGGTCTCGGCGATGCACTCGGCAAGCCGCGAGATCGGCACGCAGACGTCGGTCGACAGCCCCTTGGCGCCGGGCCGCAGCGTCAGCGACGCCCAATAGGCCTCGTGCCGCGCCTTCCAGAGTTTTGTGCGTTCCTCGGCCACGCCGGTCCACAGGAACGGCCCGCCGCCATACTCGGCCGCGATCTCGCCAAAGCTTTCGGCCTGCTCGGCAACGCCCGCCTCGGTGCCGTGGAACTCCACGAACAGGCACGGGCTTTCGGGGTAGTCGAGATGCGAATGCAGCTTCAGCGCCCGCATCTGCAGCGCGTTGACCAGTTCGATGCGCGCGACCGGGATGCCCATCTGGATGGTCGAGATGACCGCATTACAGGCAGCATCGACCGACGGGAACGGACATACGCCGCCCGAGATCGCCTGCGGAATGCCGTAGAGTTTCAGAGTCAGAGAGGTGATGATGCCAAGCGTGCCCTCCGAGCCAACCAGAAGCCGCGTCAGGTCATAGCCGGCCGAGCTTTTTTTGGCGCGGCTGGCCGTGGTGATCGCGCTGCCGTCGGCCATGACAGCCGTCAGCGCCATCACATTCTCGCGCATGGTGCCATAGCGCACCGCATTGGTGCCGGAAGCGCGCGTCGAGGCCATGCCGCCAAGGCTGGCATTCGCGCCCGGATCGATCGGAAAGAACAGGCCGGTGTCGCGCAGATGCGTGTTGAGCGCCTCGCGCGTCACGCCCGGCTCGACCACGCAGTCGAGATCCTCAGCGTGGACGGCGAGGATGCGATTCATGCGAGAGGTATCGAGCGAAATGCCGCCGCCGGGCGCATTCACATGGCCCTCGAGCGAGGTGCCGGTGCCGAAGGCGATAACCGGCACGCGGTGTGCCGCGCAGGCCCGCACGATCTCCTGCACCTCCTCGGTGGTTTCGGGAAACACCACCCCGTCCGGCGCCTGAGTCGGAATATAGGTCGTGGTGTGCGCATGCTGCTCACGCATGGACGCTCCGGTCTGAAAGCGCTCGCCAAAACGCTGCTTGAGGATGCCAAGAACCGCGGCAATGCCTTCCTCGTTGCGTTCAACCGCCGGGACGTCGCTAAGAGCCATTATTTCCTCCGCTATTGGACCATGAGGGTCCACGAGAAGTGTCTAAGGATGGGAGCCCTTTGCAAACGCCCAAACGAGGAAACTGTCAATGACCATCCCCGCCCCCTTCGTCTCCCGCGTCGTGGAGGTGGAGAAAGACTGGATCGACTATAACGGCCATCTCAACATGGCCTATTACAACATTATCTTCGATCGTGGCTCCGATGGTGCCCTCGATCTGCTGGGCGTCGGGGCGGACTATGCACGCGATCGCAATCTGACGATCTACACGGCGGAAGTGCACATCTGCTACGTGCGCGAACTGCATCTGGGCGACCAGCTCGAGGTCAGCTTTCAACTCATCGACCATGACGAGAAGCGACTGCACGTCTATCAGGAAATCCGCCATGTCGACGGCTGGCTGGCCGCCACTTCCGAGACGCTGTCGCTGCACATCGACATGTCGGGCCCGAAGGTCGCCTCCTTCCCCGAGGACATCCAGGCCAAGGTGCGCGCCATGGCCGCCGCCCATGCTGCCCTGCCGCAGCCTGAGCGCGCCGGCCGCTCCATCGGCATCAAGCGCAAGAACGTCTGACAGGCAAAAGCCACCGCGATACCGCGTCGCCTTTTAGGCGGCGCATGCACCGGCTGGTGTCGTTGGGACGCCAGCCGCGAGATCCCGTTTGCGCAGGGGATCACGCCGGAAATCGGCGCCAATCGTTAAAACTTTAACGGTCAGCTAAACGTTAACCTTAAGGGTTTTTGCACAGTTTGAGCGATGGGGGCGGATTGATCCCACCGGCTGGGTGGGCACAATCGCATTAGATTCGACTCAAATACCGGAACGGTGGCGGGGGTCCCGTTCGGAGGATTGGCATGAAGATTGACGTTGTTCAGATGTCCAGCCGCCTGGCATCCGACCGCACGATAAGTGATTACGACTTCTGGCGCGCCCTGAAGACAATAAACAACGAACTATACCGCCTGGAACGCCATAGCATTCCCATTCCGATGAAGATGATCTACGCACGCGCCATCATCAAGTCGGCAAGAAGCTTGCGGCACCCGGATTTATACTCAGCATGACTTTCATGCGCACGGGGCCGAGCCGCCTCGTGCGCTGCCTCGGCAGGCCCGAAATGATCCGCCGAAGCATGATCCGGCAGTGGGAATCACACTCTCTCCAGCTGGCTCGCATTAACCAAGCAATGCCCTCATCCGTTAACAGGCTCGGCGCACCTCAGCCCCCGAGGTTTTGCTTGAGAAAGGCGATGGTGCGGCCCCAGGCCAGGTCGGCGGCCACCTTGTCATAGCGCGCGGCGGAGGTGTCGTTGTTGAAGGCGTGCTGCGCGCCTTCATAGACGTAGATGGTAAAGCTCTTGCCGCCCGCCTTCAGCGCGGCCTTGTAGGCGTCGATACCCGCGTCGATGCGCTCGTCCTTGCCGGCGTAATGCAGCAGGAGCGGCGCTTTGATCTTAGCCACATCCTCGCTCTTCGGCTGCCGCCCGTAGTAAGCGACCGCGGCATCGAGGTCGGGCGCGTTCACCGCCAGATCGTTGACCACCCCGCCACCCCAGCAGAAGCCGACCACGCCGACCTTGCCGTTGCCGCCGTCGATCTTCTTCAGATAGGCCACCGTCGCCAGCCCGTCGGCAATGGTCTGTTCGGACGATAACTGGGTGAACATTTCGCGCGCCTTGTCCTCGTCGTCGGGGGTGCCGCCGAGTGGCGACAGAAAGTCGGGTGCCAGGACGATGAACCCCTCAAGCGCGATGCGTCGCGCCACGTCGCGGATATGCGCGTTGAGGCCGCGGTTCTCGTGAACGACGATGACCGTTCCGAGTTTGCCGCCCGCTTCGGCCGGGCGCACCAGATACCCCTTCATCTCGCCCTTCGAGCCTGGAAAAGTGATGTTCTCGCCCTTCACCCGTGGGTCATCCTCGGCCACGATCGCGGCCTGTGCGGAGTTGGCCGCCAGAAGCGGCGCGACGGCAGCTGCCGCTGCGCCCGAACCGGCCAGCTTGGACAACTTCTCCATGAAAGCGCGGCGGTCGAGCGTCAGATGCGTGTATTCGTCATAGGCGTCGATCATCGCCTGGGTGATGGGCGGCCTGTTCATCGTCGTCCTCCTTCCTCTCTCCCCCCAAGGACAAGATAAGGGCGTGGCCGGAAGGGTCTAGTACACCTTCGGTGGAAGCGGACCGCGGCACGTCTGCACGCAGGAGATGCACCTGCTCGGGGCATCAAATTTTCGTCAAGGCCTGTTCGCCGACCCACGGCGCCACAAGTCAGGAACAACCTTTAGACGCAGGCTTCGCCTTGCCAACGAAGGAGGATCCCATGACCTTCAAGACCTTGATATCAGCGAGCGCGCTGTCGCTCGGTGCAGCATTCCTGGCCTTCCCCTCCCACGGCCTTGCCGCCAACACGAGCGCCGCGCAGTCAGTCACCAAGGCGTGCAGCGCGAAATATGAGGCCGCCAAGAAGGCCAACAGCTTGCATGGCCAGACCTGGCCGCAATTCCTTCACAGCTGCAGCACGGCCATGAAAGGCACCAACACACCGCCGGCCAAGGCACCGCCGGCGAACAAGTCGCCTTCATCTGTCCCGGCACCTGCAACGCAGCAGCCGACCGAGAAGCAGGCCATGGCGCGGTTCCAGTATGCAGCCGAAACCAACACGGCCACCCCCGGCGGCGCAGCGATGAAGCCGCGTGAAATGGGCTTCCGGCAGCGTGTGCACGAATGCAAGGCCGAGTGGAAGGCCGACAAGGCCGCCGGCAAGATCCAGCCCGGTCAAGGCTGGCGGGATTATTGGAAGGCCTGCGACGTGCGCCTGAAGACCCAGAAGACGCAATGAGCGCATGCCCATGAACGCACAGGACATCATCGCGACGGTTTCGGCCAAAACGGGCCTCGATCCGGCCAAGACGGAGATGGCCGTTGGCACCATTCTATCCGTGCTCGAATATGAGGCGGGTGACAGCCGGATCGCAGGGCTGTTCAACAGCGTGCCTGGGGCAGAAGATCTCGCCCACAGCCACGACGTGATGGCCCAGGGCGCCAATGGCGGCGGCCTTCTCGGCTCGATCAGTTCCGCACTCGGCGGGCTGCTGGGGGAGAAGGCCAGCGCGCTGGTCAACGGCATCGCCCAGCTTCGCGCCAGCGGCCTCGAGCCCGAGCAGATCAAGCAGGCCGCAGAGACCCTGCTTGAGCAGGCGAAAGTCGCCGCCGGCCCGGATGCCATCAAGGACATTGTCGACGCAGTGCCCGGGTTGAAGAGCCAGCTTGGATTGAGCCAGTAGTACGCACGCCCCCGGTCGTGTGGATCAAGAATCGTCCGCACCCCTCCCTGCGGGGGCCGGGCTATGCGTGCGCTATGAGCGTCCGCAAGCTGAAGCCGGCCAGCACCAAGGCGGCGATGGCATGCCACAGCACGCGCGGATCCCGGACATTGCCGATCGCCGATCCGAAGGCCAACGCCACTCCCACCCAGCACAGGCTGGAAACCAGGCATATCCAGGCGAGCGCTTGGTCGTCTGGCCGACGGCTGCGCAGGATATTGAGCACGGCGATAAGCCCGGCCGCCAGAGAACCCGCGAGCGACCATACGAACACCTCCGAGCCCACCGCGTATCCGACGAAGGTGCCGTAGCCGTGGAGGATCGCACCAATCAGCAGCAGTACCCCGAAGATCGTGTCGATCGTCCGCACCGAATGCCCCTAGCAAAACCGATCTTGCGACTGTATCGCTGAAGCTAACCCTTCGGCAATCAAGGGCGACTCCGCCTTAGGTGGCCGACAAGACGCCCAACCATGGGCACAAAACGGCAACACTGCTGGCCTTTCGGCCCCGAATCACTACATTCGGTGGAAATGTCAGACTTTCCAGACGACATCCCCTTCTTCGACGAGCCCGGTGCGCCCGCCCCGCGCCCTTCCGGCGCGCCTGCGCCCGGTGGCATCGCCGCCCGCGCCATGGCCGCGCGTCATCAGGCTTCTGCCCCGACGTACCTGAACGGCCTTAACGCCGAGCAGCGGCAGGCCGTCGAAACCACGGAAGGTCCGGTTCTGGTGCTTGCGGGCGCTGGCACCGGCAAGACGCGCGTGCTGACCACCCGCATCGCGCATATCCTCAGCCTCGGCCGCGCCTTCCCCAGCCAGATCCTGGCCGTGACCTTCACCAACAAGGCCGCGCGCGAGATGAAGCAGCGCATCGGCCTGCTGGTGGGCGAAGCGATCGAAGGCATGCCCTGGCTTGGCACCTTCCACTCCATCGGCGTGAAGATGCTGCGCCGCCATGCCGAGCTTGCCGGCCTGCGCTCGGACTTCACCATTCTCGACACAGACGACGTCATCCGTCTCATCAAGCAGCTCATCCAGGCCGAGGGGCTGGACGACAAGCGCTGGCCGCCGCGCCAGTTCGCCATGATGATCGACGCCTGGAAGAACAAGGGCCTCGGCCCGGCCGAGATTCCCGAGGGCGACGCCCGCTCATTCGCCAATGGCAAGGGCCGTGAGCTTTACAAGGCCTATCAAGACCGGCTGCAGACGCTGAACGCCTGCGACTTCGGCGACCTGCTCTGCCACCCGATCCGCATCTTCCGCGCGCATCCGGACGTGCTGAAGGAATATCACCGCCGGTTCAAATACATCCTCGTCGACGAGTATCAGGACACCAACACCGCGCAATATATGTGGCTGCGCCTGCTGGCCCAGGAAACCGGCGCGCCCGGACAAAAAAATGTCTGCTGCGTGGGTGACGACGACCAGTCGATCTATGGCTGGCGCGGCGCGGAAGTGGACAACATCCTGCGCTTCGAGAAGGATTTTCCGGGCGCGGTCGTGATCCGGCTGGAGCGCAACTACCGTTCCACCGCCCATATTCTCGGCGCGGCATCGCATCTCATCGCGCACAATGAAGGCCGGCTCGGCAAGACGCTGTTCACCGACATCGCCGACCCGGACGACGCCAAGGTGAACGTCCACGCCGCCTGGGATTCGGAAGAGGAAGCCAGAGCCGTCGGCGAGGAGATCGAGCAGCTGCAGCGCAAGGGTCATGCGCTCAACGACATGGCCATTTTGGTCCGCGCCTCGTTCCAGATGCGCGAGTTCGAGGACCGTTTCGTCACGCTCGGCCTCAACTACCGCGTCGTCGGCGGCCCGCGTTTCTACGAGCGCCAGGAAATCCGCGACGCTATGGCTTATTTCCGCGTCGTCGCGCAGCCGGCCGACGACCTCGCCTTCGAGCGCATCGTCAATGTGCCCAAGCGCGGCCTTGGCGAAGCCGCCATTCGCCAGATCCACGACACGGCGCGGGGCTTACGCATTCCCATGCTGGAGGCGGCGGCAAAGCTTGCCGAGAGCGACGAGCTGAAGCCCAAGCCGCGCGCGGCTCTGCGCGAAGTCGTCGCCAATTTCGAGCGCTGGCAGAAGGCGCTCGACAACACGTCGCACACCGAGCTCGCCGAGATCATCCTCGAGGAGAGCGGCTACACCGACATGTGGAAGAACGACCGCTCGGCCGAGGCGCCGGGCCGGCTCGAAAACCTCAAGGAGCTGATCCGCTCCATGGAGGACTACGAGTCGCTGCGCTCGTTCCTGGAGCACGTCGCGCTGGTCATGGACAGCGAGCAGAACGAGGAGCTCGACGCCGTCACCATCATGACGCTGCACTCGGCCAAGGGCCTGGAGTTCGAGACCGTGTTCCTGCCCGGCTGGGAGGAAGGCCTGTTCCCGCACCAGCGCTCGCTCGACGAAGGCGGACGCTCCGGCCTGGAGGAAGAGCGCCGGCTTGCCTATGTCGGCCTCACCCGCGCCAAGCGGAACCTGCATATCTGGTTCGTCTCCAACCGCCGCATCCACGGCCTTTGGCAGTCGACCATCCCGTCACGCTTCCTGGACGAATTGCCGGAAGCGCATGTGGAAGTCGCCGAGGCCAGTGATTCCTATGGCGGCTACGGTGGCGGCGGCTATGGCGGCCGCCAGAACCCCTATGGCGCCTCGCGCTTCGACAGCATCGGTTCGGACCAAAAGTCCTTCTCCAACACCTATGCCACGCCCGGCTGGCAGCGCGCGCAGCAAAACCGCAACGAAGCGACCGACCGCAACTGGGGCTCTCGCTCCGGCCACCATGTCGAGCGCATCGGCTATGGCGAGACCGATTCCGGCTATGGCGCCGGCCGTGGCTCGGTGAAGGGCCGCACCATCGAGGGCGAGCTGGTCGCGAAATCGGTGGCCGACAGCCCCTCGCCCTTCAAGGTCGGCGACCGCGTGTTCCACCAGAAATTCGGCAACGGCAATGTCGCGGCAATCGACGGCAACAAGCTGACCATCGACTTCGACAAGGCTGGCCAAAAGCGGGTGATCGACAGTTTTGTCACGGCCGTCTGAAGGCGCTGAATAATTCTCCCTCCCGAATGTCGGCTTTGGCCACTATCGTTCGTCATGCGGGCGTGGCGCGCCGAATGGTCGATGCGCGAACCGATGGAGTTTGAGAATGCGTTTCATGATCGTGGTGAAGGCCAGCAAGGACTCGGAAGCCGGCGTGATGCCCGGCGAAGAGCTCTTGTCGGCCATGGTGGCCTATCACGAGCAGCTTGCCCAGGCCGGCATTCTGGTCGATGCCAATGGCTTGCATCCCAGTTCGACGGGCTGGCGCATCAAATGGTCGGACGGCAGGAAGACCGTGGTCGACGGCCCATTCACCGAAACCAAGGAACTGATCGCGGGCTACACCATCATCAATGTGAAATCGGAGGAGGAAGCGCGCGAATGGGCGGGCCGCTTCCCCGAACCGCATATGGGCGGCGGCGAGATCGAAATCCGACGCGTGTTCGAACTCGAGGATTTTGGGGACCGGCCGGAGATCGATCGCTTTCGTGAACTGGAAGTGGGACGCAAGTAACGCCCCTCCGCGGATGTGCCCCGAATGATACGGTATGGGCTGACGAGAAAACGGGTCAGCCCATCAGGCGCTTCAACTTCTCGGCGGCCACTGCTGCGAGGTCCGCGTAATATTCCTCCAGTTCCTCCGCGGCCTTGACCACGTCGAAATCATAATCGTTGTCCTCGAGCGTGCGCGCCAGCTGCTCGACGAACTGGGCCTGCTCCTCCAGCGCCTGGTACAGCGCCTTCACCTGTTCCGCGACGATGTCGGGGTTGGCGAGCATTTTGGGAACCTCCTTGCGCATTGCGGAGCAGGTCTCGGTCTGCTTGCGCAGGATTTCCAGCCAGTCGGTCATCGCATCTCCTAGGGGTGAAAAAATCGCGCCGCTTGTTCCGTGCGTCAAGCAAGACGGTGCGTTTTTTAGGAAATGCGGCGGAAGCGGGCCAGTAGTCCTGGTTCGAAACGGCGTCCTCGATCACACGCAATCGCATGCAGCCCAAGGTAGAATGCAACCTATACGATAAGTTAGAAGTTTGCAGATAAACCTGTTCGTGCAGGCGAAAGTCTGCGTCCCCCCGCTTCCTAGCGGTAAACTCAGACCCCTTCCGCCCTGTTCCCCCGCAGGCGGGAGGGGTTTTTCGTGAATGGGAGCGGATGCCCCAGGCGAACTCCAGGAAAAGGCCGGACTTCAATCCGCGCTGTTTTCCCAGCGCTCCAGAAAAGCTTCGATCGGCATGACCTGCATATCGGGAATGGCATCGGCCAGCCTGTCGAGCGGCCAGTCCCACCAGGCGAGCGCCTCGATGCGGGCGATGATCTCGGGGGCAAAGCGCAGCCGCTTCTTGCGCGCCGGCACACCGGCGACGATTTCGTAAGCGCCTACGTCGCGCGTCACCACCGCATTTGCCCCCACCACCGCGCCGTCGCCGATGGTCACGCCGGGCATGATCACCGCACCATGGCCGATCCATACGTCGTTACCGATGCTCACCGCTTTGGCCTGCCGACGCGCCCGAAAATCCTGGTCGACGCCGAGATAGCGGAAATATTCGTTGGGACGATAGGTCAGCTTATGCGTTGTCAGGCGCTCGATCGGGTGTTCGAGCGCGTTGATGCGCGTGTTGGCCGCGATCGAGCAGAACTTGCCGATGGTCGTGTAGATCGCCTCGGCATGCCGCTCGAAATAGGAAAAATCGCCTACCGTCACCTCGCGCAGAATTACGCGCTCGCCCACGATGGCATAGCGGCCAAGGTGGCAGGATTTCAGCTCTGCCGTCGGATGGATGCGCGGCTCGGAATCCTTGAAGCGAAGTGCGGGGTCCATGTCCGGGCTTTACGCTGCCCTGCCCTGCCTCGCAAGCGCCACGCGGCTATTACGGTTTGCCGTTCGTCCAGACGACGTTCTGGTTGTAAAGCGGAACGGTACTGATCGCCATCTTGGCCGAGCCGTTCTGCACCTGTCGGGAATGCGAAAGATAGATCAGCGTATCGTTCTTCTTGTCGTAGATGCGATTCACGACCTGCTTCTTCCAGAACAGGCTGATGCCCTGCTTGAACACTTCCTCGCCACCTTCGCCCATATCGATCTTGCCGATGGTGATCGGCCCGGTCTGGTTGCAGGAGATGGCGGAGTTGGACGGGTTCTCGAACCAATTGCCCTTCTGCAGCCTGTCTACGACGCCCCGGTCGAAATAGGAGAAATGGCAGGTCACGCCGTCGACCTTCGGGTCCTTCAGCGCCTCGACGACGATGTCGTTGCCGAGCCAGTCGACGCCGACGCGCCCCACTTCGTCGGCCGCCGCCGGAGCAACTGCACCAAGCAGAAAAGCCGCCCCCAAAAGCGCCAGACGCATGAAAACCTCCTGAAGGATTGTGCGATGTCGTCGGCAACAAGTTGGGCACGGAGCGGCAAGGTTGCAAGCCAGGATAGCGCCCAGCGGCAACGTGGCCCCTTTTTCAGCCGCGATCGGACGACTATGTTTGCGGCATACGATCAGCTAACGCCGCGTCCGCAATAGGGAAAACCGATATCATGATGCGCCCCATTCTCGTCGTCATACTGGTTCTGACGGCGGCCTTTGTCGGCTGGCTGACCTTCCAATCGTACCAATCGCGCCATGGTGGTCAGCCTTACGGCAATCCCTTCGCGCTGACCGACCAGCGCGGCCAGCCAATCACCGAGCAGGCTTTTCGCGGCCATCCTTCGGCGGTGTTCTTCGGCTTCACCCACTGCCCCGAGGTGTGCCCGACGACCCTTTACGAGCTCGACGGCTGGCTGAAGAAGCTGGGCGACGAGGGCAAGGACATCAATGCCTATTTCGTCTCGATCGATCCCGAGCGCGACACGCCCGAGGCCATGAACACCTATGTCACCAATGTCTCGAACCGCATCACCGGCATCACCGGCGAGTCCGACAAGGTGGCGGCCATGGCCAAGTCCTTCGGCATCTACGCCCGCAAGGTGCCGCTCGACGGCGGCGACTACACGATGGATCACACCGCCTCGGTGCTGCTGCTCGACAAGAAGGGCGATTTCTTTGGCACCATCGCCTATGGCGAAAGCGGAGATACCGCACTTGCCAAGCTGAAACGTCTTGCGGCCAAGGGCTGAAACGTTCAAAAGCCGGCAACTGCAATTATCGGATCGCGAAGCACAATGAGCCAGACACGCCTCCACCTGACGGCCGGCCGCGCCGATGCGACCCGCATCTTTGACGCCCTCGAAGCCGAATTCGAGGAAGACGGCTTCCCGATTGCCGTCCTGGAAGTGGACGAGGAGCGCGACATCCAGGAAGTGTCGCTCTATGTCGAGGACGACGCGGACGATGCCGAACGCCGCATGCGCGACGTGCTGACGGCACTTTCTCTCGACAAGGCAATCGGACGTGAGAACGTGCCCGAGATCGACTGGGTGGCAAAGTCGCTCGAAGGCTTGAAGCCGGTGCGCGCCGGCGGTTTCATCGTCCATGGCTCGCATGACCGCGACGAAGCACGGGACGGCGAAATTGCAATCGAGATCGAGGCCGGCCTTGCCTTCGGCACCGGCCATCACGGCACCACTTCGGGCTGCCTTGAAATGCTGGAAGAGGTCATCCGCGAGAAAAATCCGCGCAATGCGCTGGATCTCGGCACCGGCAGCGCCGTGCTTGCCATCGCCGTGGCCAAGCTTGCACATATTCCCGTGCTGGCCACGGACATCGACCCTGTGGCCACCCAGGTCGCGGCCGACAATGTGCACCTCAACGGCGTGTCGGAACATATCGAAACGGAAACCGCGACCGGCTTCGACCACCCCGTCTTTGCCGCGCGTGGCCCGTTCGACCTGATCATCGCCAACATCCTTGCCGGGCCGCTGATGGAGCTTGCCCCGGACGTAGCGCACAACCTTGCTCCGGGCGGCTCCATCGTGCTCTCGGGCATCCTCGACCGGCAGGCCGACGCGGTGTTGGCGGCTTATGTCGCCCAGGGTTTCGCCCATGTCCGCACGATCCATCTTGAAGGCTGGGCGACGCTTCACCTCAAGCGCTGAGGCGGCGACTGACGGCTGCGAGCCGTATGGCTGGAGCATCGGATTGGCCGCGAAAGCGGATTCCACTTTGCGGGCCGATGCACTAGTTTGCCGACCGAAGCACCCGTAACCGGAAGGCACGTCTCCATGTTCCAGACATTCGATTCGGCAAGCGATCCGACCGCCGCCGCGGAGCGCGTCGCAAAATTGCGCGAATGGCTCGCCGCGCGCGAGCTCGACGGCTTCCTGGTTCCGCGCTCCGACCAGCATCAGGGCGAATATGTCGCCCCCGGCTCCGAGCGCCTGCGCTGGCTGACGGGCTTCAGCGGTTCGGCCGGCGTCGCGCTCATCCTCACCGAGCGCGCCTACATCTTCGTCGACGGACGCTATCAGCTGCAGGTGCGCGAGCAGGTGGATCTCCGCATCTTCACCATCGAAAGCCTGATCGACAATCCGCCGCCCGCCTGGATCCGCGAAAACCTCGGCAAGGGCGCGCGCATCGGCTTCGACCCGTGGCTGCACACGATCAGCGACGTGACGGCGCTGAAGAAGGCGGCCGACAAGAGCGGCGCGACGCTTATACCGCTCGCCGACAACCCAATCGACGAGCTGTGGGCCGACCAGCCTGCCCCGCCGCTGGCCGACATCGAACTCCAGCCCATCGCCTTTGCCGGCGAGCTTGCCAAGGACAAGCTTTCCCGGCTTGCCGCAGCCATCACCAAGGACGGCGCGTCGCATTGCGTGCTGACCGATCCGTCGTCGATCGCCTGGGCATTCAACATTCGCGGCGCCGACGTGCCGCACACGCCGCTGGCGCTCGGCTTTGCGATCCTGTCGGCCAATGGCCGGCATCTCCTGTTCATGGACAAGCGCAAGCTCACGCGCAAGGTCGAGGCCTATCTGACTCAGCTGGCCGATCTGCGCGATCCCACTGCGCTTGAAACCGACCTGATCGAGCTTGCCCGGGTGGGCGGCCGCATCGCGCTCGATCCCGCACTCGCCGCCGACAGGCTGCGCGCGCTGGTCGAGGAAAACGGCGGAACGGTGGTGCTGGAGCCCGATCCGGCCCGCCTGCCCCGCGCCATGAAGAACCAAGCCGAGATCCAGGGTTCACGCGTGGCCCATCGCCGCGACGGCGCGGCCGTGGCGAAGCTACTGTGCTGGCTCGACGCGCAGAAGCCGGGCACGCTTGACGAAATCAAGGTGGTGACGCAGCTCGAAGAATGCCGGCGGCTCGTCGGCGAAGAGACGCAGATGCCGCTGCGCGACGTGTCCTTCGATACGATCTCCGGCGCCGGCCCGAACGGCGCCATCATGCACTACCGCGTCTCGCGCGCCACCAACCGGCCGTTGCGGGAGGGTGAGCTGTTCCTGCTCGACTCCGGCGCGCAATATCAGGACGGCACCACCGATATCACCCGCACCGTCGCCGTCGGCCGGCCGACGGACGAAATGCGCGAGCGCTTCACGCTCGTCCTCAAGGGTATGATCTCGATTTCCATGCTGCACTTCCCGGTTGGCACGCGCGGCTGCGACATCGACGCTTTCGCGCGCATCGCGCTGTGGCAGCGCGGGCTGGATTTCGCCCACGGCACCGGCCACGGCGTTGGCTCTTATCTGGCCGTCCATGAGGGTCCGCAGCGCATCGCCAAGACCGGCATCGAAAAGCTGCGGGAAGGCATGATCCTGTCCAACGAGCCGGGCTACTACAAGGAAGGCCACTACGGCATCCGGATCGAGAACCTGATCATAGTCACGCCTGCCGAATCCATCGAGGGCGGCGACCTGCCGGTGCATGGCTTCGAGACGCTGACGCTGGCGCCGATCGATCGGCGGCTGGTGGATGCAGACCTGCTTTCAGCCGAAGAACTCGAATGGCTCAACACCTATCACGAGCGCGTTCTGTCCGAGATCGGCCCGATGGTCGACGGCGAAACGCTAAGCTGGCTGGAGAACGCCGCCGCGCCGATCGGGTAAAGCGGGTCAGACCGTGAATTGCCGGGCGACGATGAGCACCGCCGCCCCCGCCAGGAACATGGAAAGCAGGCCGCCGCGCAGCGCAACGAGCGCGGCGACAATCAGCGCGGCCCATTCCGCCGGCCCCGCACCGAGCACGGCAGGCGCGACGAGCGTGGTCAACACCGCAGCCGGCACGGCGTTCAGCCCGGCCTCCACGCGCGGATGAATGCGCTCGAAGCGGGAAATCACCAGATGCCCACCGACGCGGGTGAGATAGGTGGCGATCGCAGCGGCGATGGTGATCCAGAACGTGGTGCTCATGGCAGCTTCTCCATCTCCGTCTCGTCTTCGATCGGCACAACGCCGCTGTGGTGCGGCGGCAGGATGACGGCGAGCGCGATGCCCGCCAGCGCGCCCAACGAGACGTGCCAGGGCGAGCCGACGAACTTATAGGCAAGGATGGAGGCCACCGCACTGACGGCAACGATAGGCAGCCAGAGCGGGCGCTTGCGGAAATCCATCACCAGGCCGAGGAAATAGATCGGCAGCAGGAAGTCGATACCCAGCGCCTTGGTGTCGGGAATGAGCTTGCCGAAGAAGGCGCCGAGAGCCGTCAGGATGATCCACGACACATAGACCGACAGCGCCGCGCCCATGTACCAGGTGAAGGACACCTTGCCCTTCTGCCCCTCGCTTTCGGTCAGTGCATATTGCGGGTCGGTGAGCAGGAAATAGGCAGCCGCCTGCTGCAGCACCGGCCAGTGAGCGAGGTGGCGGCCGACAGCGGCAGAATAGAGCACGTGGCGGAAGTTCACCGCGAAGATCGACAGCACGATGAGCCACGGCGCAACCTGGTGGCCGAACAGTTCGATGCCCACCATCTGGCTCGCACCGCCATAGACGGTGGCACTCATGAAAAACGCGTCGAAGACCGAAAAGCCGTTATCGACCGCGATGGCTCCGAAAAGCATCGAAAATGGACCGGATGCGATGATCACGGGCAGGCTCAGCCGCGCACCGCGCCAGAACGCGCCGGATTGGGATCTTCGCGTAACTGCTTCTATCGACATAGGGGCCATTCCTCGAGAAGGTCCCTATGTAGGTAGCGCTGGCATATCTGTCATATGAAAACGGTTGAGCCAGTCATCAGTGAAACTGAACCGCGCCTGGAGCGACGGAGTTGCTCTAGGCCTTCGCCACGCGCTCGAACCAGGCGTCCTCGTCGATCACCTCGATGCCGAGTTCGGTGGCCTGCTTCAGCTTGGAGCCTGCGCCCGGCCCCGCCACGACGAGATCGGTCTTCTTCGACACCGAACCGGCCACCTTGGCACCGAGCTTCTCGGCCATCGCCTTGGCCTCATCACGCGACATCTTTTCGAGCGAGCCGGTGAAGACCACCGTCTTGCCGGCAACAGGCGACGAAACCTCGCCGACCGGCTGCTCGTCGAGCGGCGTGACTTCCTTCAGCAGCGCGTCCACGGCTTCGCGGTTATGGTCTTCTGCGAAGAACTCGACCACCGCCTCGGCGACGACGTCACCGATGCCGTTGATGCCATTGATCTCCTGCCAGGCCGCGTTGCCGATATCGCCCTTGCCCTGCGGCATGACGGCGCTTTCGGCTGCTGTTCGCAGGGCGGAAAAGCTCAGGAAATGCCGGGCGAGACGCTTCGCGTTGGTTTCGCCGATGTGCCGGATACCCAGCCCGAAGAGGAAGCGGGAAAACTCCACTTCGCGCCGGTCGTCGATAGCTGCGAAGAGCTTTCGCACGGAGACGGCGCCAAAGCCGTCGATGTTCTCCAGCTTGGTCAGCGATTTCTCCTGCCGCGCCTTCAACGTGAAGATATCGGCAGGCGCGCGGACGCGCAGCGCCGGGTCTTCGGCGTTGAAGAAGAACTCGATCTGTTTCTCGCCGAGCCCTTCGATGTCCAAGGCATTACGCGACACGAAATGGCGCAGCCGTTCGACCGCCTGCGCCGGGCAGATCAGGCCGCCAGTGCAACGGCGCACCGCCTCCCCTTCTTCGCGTACGGCGTGGCTGCCGCAGGCCGGGCAGCGGTCCGGGAAGACGTAGGGAACCGCGTCGGCCGGGCGCTTTTCCAGGATCACGTCGAGGATCTGCGGAATGACGTCGCCAGCGCGCTGGACGAGCACCGTATCGCCAACGCGGATGTCGCGCCCGTCGCGGATCGGCTGGCCGTTGTTGCCGATGCCGCGGATGTAATCCTCGTTGTGGAGCGTAGCGTTGGTCACCACCACCCCGCCCACGGTTACCGGGTGCAGCCGCGCCACCGGCGTCAGCGCACCGGTACGGCCGACCTGGATGTCGATGCCGGTCAGAACGGTTGTCGCCTTCTCGGCTGCGAATTTGTGCGCAGTCGCCCAGCGCGGGCTGCGCGAACGGAAGCCGAGCCGCGCCTGCAGGTCCAGCCGGTCGACCTTGTAGACGACGCCGTCGATGTCATAAGGCAGTTCGGAACGCTGCGCTTCGATGGCACGATAGTGCGCCAAAATATCCTCGAGCGACCGGCAGCGGTCCATCAAACTATTGATGGGAAAGCCCCAGTCGCCGAAGCGCTGCACCACATCGTATTGGGTTTCGCCCAGCGGTTCGCTCGTCTCGCCCCAGGCATAGGCAAAGAATTTCAGCGGTCGCGAGCGCGTGACCTCCGGGTCCTTCTGGCGAAGGCTGCCGGCCGCCGAATTGCGCGGATTGGCGAAAACCTGGCCGGTTTCGGCCATGCGCTGGTTGAGCGCGAAAAAGTCGTCGCGGCGCATATAGACCTCACCGCGCACCTCCACCACATCGGGCGCATCCTTCGGCAGCTGCTGCGGGATTTCCTTGATGGTGCGGATGTTGGCGGTCACGTTCTCGCCCGTGGTGCCGTCGCCACGCGTGGCCGCCGTCACCAGCCGGCGGTTTTCATAGCGAAGCGACATCGACAGGCCGTCGATCTTGGGCTCGGCTGTGAAGATGATTTCCCGGTCAGCTGGCCATGCCAGGAAGCGCCGCACGCTGGCGATGAAATCCACCACGTCCTCATCGGTGAAGACGTTGTCGAGCGACAGCATCGGCACCGCATGAACAACCTGGGTGAAGGTGGCGGAAGGCGCCGCGCCAACCCTGAGCGAAGGCGAATCCGAGCGCACCAGCTCCGGAAAGCGCGCCTCGATCGCGGCATTGCGCAGGCGCATCGCGTCGTATTCGGCGTCCGAAATCTTCGGCGCATCCTCGAGGTGATAGAGCCGGTCATTCTCGGCGATTGTTGCGGCAAGCCGCGCAAGCTCGGCGGCGGCCTCTGCCTCAGTCAATTCTTCGACGGGTCTGATGATCTCGGACATAATAGGCGAATCCGGCTGGCTGAAAGGCCGCTACACTACCCCAACATGCAATGTCAGGGCAGCAGGCATTCAGCGAAAAGAGATTGGAACCGGAAATCGTCCTGACAAGCCGCGCTGGGCGCGATCAGGAGACGGCTTCTGCGTTCTCGCGCAACAGGCGCTCGGCCGCTGCGCGCGCTTCCTCGGTGATGGTCGCGCCGGCCAGCATTCGGGCGATCTCTTCCTGGCGCGCCGTCCAATCCATCTCGCGGATGCTGGTCGAGACCTGCTCGGCGCTGCCGGACTTGGCGATGAGGAAATGCGTGCTCGCTCGCGCGGCCACCTGCGGCGCGTGCGTCACCGACAGAACCTGCACCTTGTTGGACAGGCGCGACAGCCTCTGGCCGATGGCATCGGCCACCGCACCGCCCACGCCGGTGTCGATTTCGTCGAACACGAGCGTCGGTGCCGAGCCGCGATCCGCCAGCGCCACCTTGAGTGCGAGCAGGAAGCGCGAGAGCTCGCCGCCAGAGGCAATCTTCATCATCGGGCCAGGCTTGGTGCCCGGATTGGTGCGCACCCAGAACTCGATGAGATCGATGCCCTCTGCCTGCCGGTTGTCCGGCTCGGTGCCCATCTCGACAATGAACTCGGCCCGCTCGAGCTTCAGCGCCGGGAGTTCCGCCATCACCGCGTTGCGCAGGCCGACGGCCGTTGCCTTGCGAAGTTCTGAAAGATGCGCCGCAACGCTGTCATAGGCATCCCGCGTTGCTGCTGCCTGCTTGACCAGGATCTGCAGCCGCTCTTCGCCGGCATCGAGATCGGTGAGATCGGCGGCCATGGTGTCGCGCAGACGGGCAAGATCGTCGACCTGCACATTGTGCTTGCGGGAAGCCGCGCGTAGCGCAAACAGACGCTCCTCGGCCTTTTCCAACCGCTTCGGGTCGTATTCGGTGGCGCGCAGAGCAGCATCAACACCCGACTGCGCGGCATCAAGAGAAAGCATCGCCTCGTCCAGCGAGGTCACGACATCGTCGAGCAGCCCCGGCACCTCGGCCGCCTTGCGCTGCAGGCGCCTGAGCAGGCTGGAAAGCTGTGGCAAGGGCGAGTTGGACCCGGAAAGCACGTCCTGCGCGTCCTGGATCTCGCCGGCGATCTTCTCGGCGCGCATCATTGCCGTGCGCACCTCGGCCAGTTCCGCCTCCTCGCCCGGCTGCGGATCGAGCTGCGACAGCTCGGCCACGGCAGCGCGCAGATAGTCGGCCTCGCGAGCCGCTGCCTCGACGCGCGCCCGGTGACGCGACAATTCCTGTTCGCTATCGCGCCAGCGCCGCCAGGCTTCCGCGCAGGCCCGCACCACGCCGAGATGGCCGCCAAAGGAATCGAGCACGTCGCGATGGGCGCCGGCATCGACCAGAGCGCGGTCGTCGTGCTGACCGTGGATCTCGACCAGCGCACGGCCAATGTCGCGCATCAGAGTGACGCTTGAGGGCTGGTCGTTGACGAAGACGCGCGTGCGACCGTCGGCGGTCTGGACGCGCCTCAGGATGATGTCGCCATCATCGTCGAGCGCATTGTCCGTGAGTATCTGGCGGGCCGGATGGTTGCGCGGCACGTCGAAGACGGCCGTCACCTGCCCCTGGGTCGCGCCGTGGCGCACGAGCGAGGCATCGCCCCGGGCGCCCAGCGCCAGGGACAGCGAATCTAGAAGGATGGACTTGCCCGCGCCGGTTTCGCCGGTAAGCACCGAGAGGCCGGACGCAAAATCAATGTCCAGCTTCTCGATGAGAACGATATCGCGGATCGACAGCCTCGATAGCATCGACGCCCGCTTCGATCAGCCGGTGATGAGCTTTCCGGCCTTGGATATCCAGGAGCCCGCGTTCTCACGCGGCTCCAACCCGCCGGACTGCAGAAGCTTATAGGAGTCCTTGTACCACTGGCTGTCGGGATAGTTCTGCCCCAGAACGGCCGCCGCGGTCTGCGCCTCGGAGGTGAGGCCCATCGCGTAGTACGACTCGGTGAGGCGCGCGAGCGCCTCCTCGATGTGGCGCGTGTTGGAATAGTTCTCGACCACGTAGCGGAAGCGCTTGACGGCGGCGATGTATTCGCGCCGCTCGAGATAGTAGCGGCCTACCTGCATTTCCTTGCCGGCGAGCTGGTCGCGCGCCATGCGGATCTTCGTCTTGGCGTCGTCGACATATTCGGAATCGGGCCAGCGGGTGACCACTTCCTGCATCGCCTCGATGGCGCGCCGCGATTCCTTCTGGTCCTGCGTCACATCGCGAATCTGGCGGAAATAGCAGAGGCCGACGATGTACTGCGCATAGGCCGCATCGGGCGTCGACGGATAGAGCGCCAGATAGCGCTTGGCCGAGTTGATGGCGTCGTCATAGTTGCCCTGCCGGTAGTTGGCGAAGGCGCCCATCACCAGCGATCTACGTGCAAATTCCGAATAAGGATGCTGGCGATCGATGGCGTCGAATTTGGCGCTGGCTTCCTTCAGGCGGCCGGCATTCATATTTGCCAGCGCCTGGTTGTAAAGAACATCTGCGGGCTCGGTCTGCTCCACATAGGTGGACAGGTCGAGATCCTTTCCGGAAGACGTACAGGCCGAAAGGAAAAGCGGTGCAGAAAACACCGAAAGCGCCAAAATGGCAGTGCGCGCCGACCTGGTCGACTGTGCAGCTCGCTCAAAAACCATGATCAGATTCTGCCCTCTCGGCGTAATTATACTCAATGGCCCGCGCAGTCATAGATCACAACTGCCCCCGAACGGCAACGCTATCGCCAGCTATTCGTGCATTTTTGTGGCATGTCCACGTCCAGGTCGCATTCAACCTATGGAGCGCATCACGGAAGCGGCCGAGTGGCACATCCGTGCCACACCTGGACCTGTCTCAGAGCACCCAAGGCGCGTAGACCGGCGCATTGACTGCGATCATCTCCGCCGACCGGCCGCGCTCGCGACGAGTAGCCTCGACGATTTCGAAGGCCGAATTATCCGTCAGCAGACGACGCAGTGCCGCTGCATTGAGGCGATGGCCGCCGCGATAGGAACGGAAGCAACCGATGAAGCGGGCACCGGCAAGTGCGAGATCGCCCATGGCGTCGAGCATCTTGTGGCGCACGAATTCGTTGGGGTAGCGCAGGCCTTCCATATTAATGACGCGGCCGTCGTCGCCGATCACTACGGAGTTCTCGAGCGAGGAGCCCAGCGCGTAACCGGCAGCCCAGAGCGGCTCGACATCCTTCATGAAGCCGAAGGTGCGTGCACGCGCGATCTCGTTCCGGAACGTTTCCGCAGTGAGGTCGACCGCCAGGGACTGGCGCCCGATCGCCTCGCTCGCGAAATCGATCTCGACTTCGAAACGAGTGCCGGCATGAGGGTGAAACTCCGCCCAGGAGGCGCCTGATTCGACGCGAACCGGCTTGAGGACGCGGATATAGCGGCGCTTGGCGCTCAGCGTCTCGATTCCCGCCTGCTCGATGGCTTCGACGAACTGGATGGCGCTGCCATCGAGAATCGGCACTTCATTGCCGTCCACCTCGATGACCAGATTGTCGATGCCCGTTCCGATCAATGCACCCATGACGTGCTCGATCGTACCGATGTGGGCACCGGCCGGGTCGCCGAGCAGCGTGCAGAGATCCGTGGAACCGACTTCGGATGCCAGGGCGCGCAGTTCGCGACCGCCCGCGCTCGTCAGATGGAAAACGATGCCGGTGTCAGCGTCGGCGGGCAAGAAAGTCAGGGAAACCGGTTTGCCGCTATGCACACCAACGCCCGAGAGCGTTGCGCGCGACTTCAGCGTCGTCTGATAGTCGTACAAGTGAATCCCCATGTGCCCGTTAGCCCATGTCCGCCAACCCCTCCGGGCGCGGCATCTGTTGTCATCGCCGGCTAAGAATCCGTCCCCCCACTGATTCTGGACGGCCGACTTCAACGATGGCCGGAAAATAGTAGCCCAGGCAGGAGAGTCCAAATCACGGATTCTTACTCTGTGTAATGCCGGCGCAATATTGCACCTGCTATTCAACCTGCTGTTTTTATTGAACTTTCAAAAACAAACAGGCGAGCATCGAAATGCCCGCCTGTTTGGGTTCGTTACATCTCGTTAACGGATCAGTTGGCCTGGCGACGCAGGAACGCCGGGATTTCCAGCTGATCGTCCTCATGCTGTGCACGAGCCTGAGGCGTCAGGCGGCCATGGTCGTCGAGCTGGCCACGGCGCGGCGCGTAGAGCGACGGATCCTGGCTGCCGGCGCGGCGCAGTTCCGGCGCCTGCTGACGCAGCTTCGGCTCGCGCGGCTGAGCCGGCTGCAGGCGAGCAGGCTCTTCCTCGCGGCGGGTGAGACCGTTGGTCAGGCGCTTCAGCAGGCCCATCGGACCGCGGTCCTCATGCTGCTGGGGAGCCGGACGGGTCTTGGCCTCGACCTCGGCCTGCACCATCGGCGGGAAATCCTCGACGCGGGGCATGCGCGGCGCGGCGGCAACAGGCTGCGGCATTTCACGCTGCTGGACGGGCGCGGGCATGGGAGCCATCACCGGTTGAGGCTGCGGCTGCTGCATGACCGGATGCGGCTGCTGCACCTGCTGGGTCGGAGCCTGGAAAAGCTTGCTCTGCGGGCGGAAATCTTCCGCCACCGGAGCCTGAGCCGGGCGCGGCGCGGCCATTGCAGGGGCCGCAGCGCTTGCTTCGGCCATACGGATCGCGTCGGCGATCTGATCAGCCGTGCGCGGTTCCATGCGCGGAGCTTCCTGAACCGGAGCCATGGCGGCCGGGCGGGCTTCCGGGATGCCGGCGGGGCGAGCAGCCGGCTTCACAGGTGCGCGGATGGCGATCGGCGCGGTGGAAATGTCGGCCGAGGCCTTGTCGATGCCGGTCGCAACGACCGACACGCGGATGACGCCTTCCAGTTCCTCGTCGAAGGTCGCGCCCAGGATGATGTTCGCGTCCGGATCGACTTCCTCGCGGATGCGGGTAGCGGCTTCGTCGACTTCGAACAGGGTCAGGTCGCGACCGCCGGTGATGGAGATCAGCAGGCCTTTGGCGCCCTTCATCGAGGTTTCGTCGAGCAGCGGGTTGGCGATCGCGGCTTCGGCAGCGGCCATGGCGCGGCCCTCGCCCGAAGCTTCGCCCGTGCCCATCATGGCCTTGCCCATCTCGCGCATGACCGAGCGGACGTCGGCGAAGTCGAGATTGATCAGGCCTTCCTTGACCATCAGGTCGGTGATGCAGGCGACGCCCGAATACAGCACCTGGTCGGCCATCGCGAAGGCGTCGGCGAAGGTGGTCTTGTCGTTGGCAAGGCGGAAGAGATTCTGGTTCGGGATGACGATTAGGGTGTCGACGCACTTCTGCAACTCTTCGATGCCCAGGTCGGCCGTCTTCATGCGGCGCTGGCCTTCGAAGTGGAACGGCTTGGTGACGACGCCAACCGTGAGGATTCCCTTTTCGCGGGCGGCGCGGGCGACAACGGGAGCGGCACCCGTGCCCGTGCCGCCGCCCATGCCGGCGGTGACGAAGCACATGTGGGTGTTCGACAGATGGTCGATGATCTCGTCGATGCACTCCTCGGCGGCGGCGCGACCGACCTCGGGCTGCGAGCCGGCGCCCAGGCCCTCGGTGATGTTCGCACCGAGCTGGATCAGGCGGCTGGCCTTGGTCATGGTGAGCGCCTGCGCGTCGGTGTTCGCCACGACGAATTCGACGCCGCGAAGGCCGGCGGTGATCATGTTGTTGACGGCATTGCCACCACCGCCGCCAACACCGAACACGGTGATGCGGGGCTTGAGCTCGGTAATGTCCGGCTTCTGCAGATTGATCGTCATAGTCCTCGTCCTTTTGCCTTTCCCACCGCTGCGCCGCTGCGGCCGCCAATGTCCAAGGGGTTGCCCCCGTCAAACTCTAGAAACTGTCTCTCAACCACTGACTCATGCGATGCAGTTTCCCGCCCGTCCCAGTCATGCGAATCCCTGCGATACTATTCGCCTGACTTATCTCGAAGCTTGCGACTTGCGGATAAATCAGCAGACCGACCGCCGTCGCAAATGCGGGTCCCTTGGCTGCTTCCGGCAAGCCCGCAACACCGAGCGGACGGCCGATCCGTACATTGCGCCCCAGAATGCGCCGCGCTGATTCCGGCAGGCCGGCAAGCTGACTGGCGCCGCCCGTCAGAACCACGCGCTTGCCGACAGCCGCGCCGTAGCCCGACTTGTTCAGGCGGTCGCGCAGGATCTCCAGCGTTTCCTCGATTCGGGCGCGGATGATGCGCGTCATCACCGAGCGGGGAACCTGGAGCGGAACTTCAGTTTCGTCGGCGCCGATCGGCTGGATGGTGACCAGATCGCGGTCATCGAAGCTGCCCGGCAGGGCCGAGCCGTGCATGACCTTGAGCCGCTCGGCATCTTCCAGCCGGGTCGAAAGGCCCTTGGCCAGATCCATGGTGACGTGGTTGCCACCGACCGGAATGGCATCGGCGTGAACGAACTTGCCGTCGGCAAACACGGAAATCGTCGTCGTGCCGCCGCCCATGTCGATGCAGGCGGCACCCATTTCGAGCTCGTCGTCGACCAGCGCCGCAAGACCGGCAGCGTAAGGCGTCGCGACCATCCGCTCGACCGACAAATGCGAGCGATTGATGCAGAGCTCGAGATTACGCAGCGGCGCGGCATCGCCGGTCAGCACATGCATGTCTACGCCCAGCGTCTCGCCGACCATGCCGCTCGGATCGCGCACGCCACGCTCGGCATCCAGCGAAAAGGCGACAGGCAGCGCATGCACCACCTCGCGCTCGGCGCGCAGCGCTTGCTTGGCACCGGCAGCCAGGACGCGCTTGATGTCACCGGAGGAGGCTTCGTGACCACCAAGATTGATCGTGGCGGAGAATATCTGGCTCTTCAGGCGGCCGGCCGTCAGGTTGACGATCAGTGAATCCACGGTCAGGCCAGCCATACGCTCTGCCGCGTCGACCGCAAGGCGCACTGCATGTTCGGCGCGATCGAGATCGACGACCACGCCGGACTTCACGCCCTGGGACTTCTGATGACCAATGCCGATCACCTTGGCCTGATGCGTGCGCCCCTTGAGCAGCTGGCTTTCCGCCGCCGGCTTCAGCTTTGCGACGATGCAGCAGACCTTGCTCGAGCCGACATCGAGAACGGTGACGATGCCGGACCGACGCGACTGGCTATCCTTTCGACCGCCGAGCAGACTCATATTCTCGTCTCCGGCTTCTTCTTGTTGCCCTTCGCATCCTTCAGCGCAGCCTCGCGACGAAGCGCCGCTTCGGGCGTCAACTGAACGACAAGGCGATCGGTGATGCGCATGTCGACCGCGGCGATGTCGCGCGACAGCAGCCCCATGTCGTGATCCATCTTCACCAGATCGGCGAGTGCGGCATCCACCGCATCCTCGGGCAGCTTCACGGTCACGCCGTTTTCCAGCCAGAGATCCCAGCGCCGCTCGGAAACGCGAATGTAACCCTTCACCCGCGAAGCCAACTCGGGGTATTGCCGAACCTTGGCAAGGAAGGCCGAGGCATCCTGGGCAGCGCCGTAGCCGACGACCAGCGGCAGTGCAGCCTGTCGGCCACCGGCGAACGGAGCGATGACCCTTCCATCCTCCTCGACGACGGACAGTTCGCTGCCACGCTGCCAGATGGCGAAGGGCTTGCGCTCCTCGATCTTCACTTCGAGCGTATTGGGATAAACTTTGCGAACGGAAGCGACCTGCACCCAGGGCAGCTCGGTGATGCGCTCGCGCGCCTTCTCGGCATCGAAACCGATCAGCGAGGTCCAGCCATCGAGCTCCAGCTTGTCGAGAACGTCGATCTCGGACGTTTCGCGATGACCGACCACCTTGATCTGATCCACGGCAAAGCCGCTGCGCGCAGTGATGGCCTGCACGACGGTGGGCATATGGCCACCCTCATAGGCACCGTAAATCACGCTTGCGGCAAGGAAAGCCGCAGAGGAAATGGTGGACGCATAGCGCGGCGCGGTGAAGTCGCCCTTGAACAGGCGCGCAAGGACACGCACGGGCTTACGCAGCCAGCGCGGCAGCACGAAGCCTTCGGCCAAAAAGAATGCGCCGAGCGGACGGCGTCGGCCCGCTCCCATCCTTCTTCTCCGATCAGACCTCAACGCAAACACGAAGCGTCCTCCACCATCCAACTCAAAAGTTCACCAAATGAATGTCCTGCTTGCGCAGCAATTTCCGGCACTAGCGAAGTCGGCGTCATACCCGGCTGGGTGTTCACTTCGAGCCAGATGATCTCGCCATTTTCGGAATAGCGATCGTCGTAGCGGAAGTCCGACCGGGAGACGCCCCGACACCCAATTGCTTGATGAGCCTTGAGCGCCAGTGTCTGTATTTTTTGGTTAATATTCGGTGAAACTTTCGCCGGGCATTCGTGCTTTGATCCGCCCGGAACGTATTTTGAATCGTAATCGTAGAAGGCGTGGCCGGTCGGAATGATCTCACAGACCCCGAGCGCCACATCGCCCATGACCGCGCAGGTCAGCTCGCGGCCATGGATGTAGCGCTCCACCATGACCGATTCACCATAGCGCCACTCCGATGAACCGATGATCTGGGGCGGATGCGACTGGTCCTCCTTCACGATCACCACGCCGAAGCTTGATCCCTCATTCACCGGCTTGACGACATAGGGCGGCTTCATCGGATGCTGATTGCCGATGTCGAAGCGGTTCATGACGCGCGCCGGCGCCACCGGCACCCCGACAGCCTCGACGATCTTCTTGGCCTTCTCCTTGTTCATCGCCAGCGCCGAGGCGAGAACGCCCGAATGGGTGTAGGGAATCTGGAGATATTCGAGGATGCCCTGGATCGTGCCGTCCTCGCCGAACGGACCATGCAGTGCATTAAATGCGACATCCGGATTAAGCTCGGAAAGAACCGCAGCAACATCGCGTCTGACATCGACGCGGGTGACGCGATAGCCGACCTGCTCGAGCGCATCGGCGCAGGCATTACCGGACGAAAGAGACACAGGCCGCTCGGAGGAAAACCCACCCATCAACACGGCCACATGCTTTAAAGTCATATCCCCACAGTCCCTTCGACCGGGCTTCAAACCAGGGCATTTTCTGAAACGAGTCCGAGTCTTCCGGCAGGCCACCCCTCCAGACGGAAAACGCGTCAGCCGCGCTCGAACGACTCAAATCAGGAAACGCTTTCCCCCAAAGAATCAGAGAGTTGATTCTGTGGCAAGCCCTTAGGATTCAATATGATTCAAATTTTATCGAAATAGCGCCGACTGCCCGGCGCACGCGAAACGACGAAGTCACCTGCCACAAAAATGGCAGGTGACGAACAGTGTGCGATGGAGGGTTTTGGCGCCAGCGAGAGCGGCGCTGGAGCAGAAGCCTAGAGCAGCTGGCCCAGAAATTCCTGCACCTCGCGCCCCGGCCTGAAATCGCCGATACGCTTGATTTCCCAGTGCAGCTTGATGCCGGAATTTTCGAGCACCCTTGCGCGAACGGTCTCGCCGAGATGTTCGAGGTCGTAGCCGGTCGCGTTGCCGGTATTGATCATGAAATTGCAGTGCATCGGCGACATCTGCGCGCCGCCGATCATCAATCCGCGACATCCGGCCTTGTCGATCTCCTTCCAGGCGGAAGTGCCATCCGGGTTCTTGAAGGTGGAGCCACCGGTCTTCTCGCGGATCGGCTGCACCGTCTCGCGATGGTGCTGCACCGCTTCCATCTCCGCGCGGATCTTCTCGCGATCCTCCGGATAGCCCTCGAAAAGGGCGGAGGTGAAGATGAGGCCGGCCGGCGCCGAGGAATGGCGATAGGAATAGCCCATGTCGGCGTTAGACAGGACGTGCAGGTTGCCCTGCCGGTCCAGCGCGCGCACTTCGACGACCCGGTCGCGGGTTTCGACGCCGTTGGCGCCCGCATTCATGCGCAGCGCCCCGCCGATGCCGCCTGGAATGCCGTGATAGAAGTGGAAGCCGCCAATGCCGGCCTCCAGCGCCACCGCCGCAACGCGCTTGTCGGGAGTGGCAGCGCCCGCCCTGATCTGCGTCGGCGAGACAACCTCGGCCTCGCCGAACCCCTTGGCCGACAGCCTGACGACGAAGCCGCGAAGGCCGCCCTCGCGAACGAGCAGGTTCGAGCCGATGCCGACGATCGTCAGCGGGATCTCTTCCGGAACCGCGCGCAGGAAGGCGGCAAGGTCTTCCTCATCCGCCGGCTGGAACAGCGCATCGGCCGTGCCACCCGCGCGGAACCAGGTGATCTTTTCCATCTCGGCATCCGGCGTGATGCGACCCCGCACCCCGGAAAGCTTGTCGCCCAGCTTGGCGAGAAGCGCCTCTCCCTTCGTCATGCAGCCTCCCCGGCCAGCTCCTTCGGCAAAGCATAGGCCCACTGCGTAATGTTGCCTGCGCCCAAGAAGACGACAAAATCGCCCGGTTTGGCAAGCTCGCGCACGATCGGGGCAATCGCTGCCGGCCCCTCGATGTAGCGCGCATCGCGATGGCCGCCGGCGCGGATGCGCGACACCAGTGCTTCGGAGGTGACGCCATCGACGGGATCCTCGCCCGCCGCATAAACGGGCGCGATCATGACAGTATCGGCATCGTTGAAGCAGGCCGAGAAATCGCCGAACAGGTCGTGCAGGCGCGTGTAGCGGTGCGGCTGGGCAATGGCGATGACGCGCCCCTGACAGGCGTCACGAGCGGCCCTAAGCACCGCTTTGATCTCGACCGGATGGTGGCCGTAGTCATCGAACACGCTGACGCCGTTCCAGCTGCCGGTGGGGGTGAAGCGACGCTTGACGCCGCCGAACGAGGACAGGCCCTTCCTGATGGCGTCGGCCGACAGGCCAAGCTCGTGCGCCACGGCAATAGCCGCCGTCGCGTTCGACATGTTGTGGCGGCCGGGCATCGGAAGCCGCAGGTCGGAAATCACGGTCTGCCCGCCAGTCTTGCGGTTGCGGATGACCACGTCGAAGATGGAGGAAGCCCCCTCCATGCGGTGGCGGGTGAAGCGCACGTCGGCCTGCGCGTTCTCGCCATAGGTGATGACGCGGCGGTCCTCGATGCGCGACACCAGCGCCTGCACCTCCGGATGGTCCGTGCACATCACGCCGAATCCGTAGAACGGCACGTTCTCGACGAACTGCCGGAACGCCTCGCGCACCTTGTCGAAGGAGCCATAGTGGTCGAGATGCTCGGGGTCGATATTGGTGACGACGGCGATGTCGGCCGGCAGCTTCAGGAAGGTGCCGTCGCTCTCGTCGGCCTCCACCACCATCCACTCGCCCTCGCCCATGCGCGCATTGGTGCCATAGGCATTGATGATGCCGCCATTGATGACGGTGGGATCGAGGCCGCCGGCTTCCAGCAGCGTCGCGACCATCGAGGTCGTGGTGGTCTTGCCATGCGTGCCGCCGATGGCGATAGCCTGGCGGAAGCGCATCAGCTCGGCCAGCATTTCGGCGCGCCGCACGACCGGCAGCAACTTTTCACGCGCAGCGATCAACTCAGGGTTCGACTTCTTGATCGCGGTCGACACCACGACAACCTCAGCGTCGCCGAGGTTTTCGGCGCGGTGGCCCACGAAGCACTCGATGCCTTTCTCGCGCAGGCGCTGCACATTGGCGCCATCGGCCTGGTCCGAGCCCTGCACCTTGTAGCCAAGATTGTGCAGGACTTCAGCGATACCGCTCATGCCGATGCCGCCGATGCCGATGAAATGCACAAGCCCGATCGTCTGCCGCATCTTCATGGCCGCATCCCTTCCTTCAGTGTCTTTATAGGTTTCCGCGCCGCAATAGCCTCTGTCATGTCCGCAAGCAACCGTACGGCATCGGGCTTTCCCGCCGCCTTGGCGGCTTCGGCCATGGTTGCCAGCCGGTCCGGGTCCATCAAACACCGGCCGATCAGCGCCGACAGGCTCTCGACCGACAGCATCGCTTGGGGGTGCACCTCCGCCCCACCCAATTCGGCAAGGGTGGTGGCGTTGGCCGCCTGGTCATGGTCGAGCGCATAGGGATAAGGCACAAGAAGTGCCGGCCGGCCGATCACGGCCACTTCCGAAACCGTCGACGCGCCCGAGCGGGCGATAACGAGATGAGCGGCGCCGATCTTGGCCGCCATGTCCTTGAAGAAGGGCTGCACCTGCGCCTCGATGCCGAGTTCGGCGTAAGCGGCCGTCACGCGGTTAGCGTCCTCGGCGCGCGCCTGCTGCACGACACTCAGCCGCCTGCGCAAGGGTTCGGGCAAGGCGGCGATGGCCGGCGGCACCGCATCGGAAAAGAACTGCGCGCCCTGGCTGCCGCCGAACACCAGCAGGCGGAACGGCTCGCCGGGGCCGGACGCGGCATAGGGGATGCGCGCGGCTTCCAGCACCGCGGGCCTGACCGGGTTGCCGGTCACGATGATCTTGCTGCCGTAGGAGCTCGACTTTCCGTCCAGGAAGCCGCCTGCAATCGCGGTCACGCGCCCGGCAAGCGCCTTGTTGGCCCGCCCCATCACCGCGTTCTGTTCATGGATTAGCGTCGGCACGCCCCGGCGCGTCGCGGCATAGAGCGGCGGCAGCGTCGGATAGCCGCCGAAGCCGACCACAGCGGCTGGCTTGAGCTGGCGGATCAGTGCGGAAGACTGGCGCACGCCCTGCCAGATCGTCCAGAAGGCGCCGGCCATCTTAAGGGGATTACGCGAGCCGAACGTGGCCGAAGCGATCGGGTGGATCGCCTTTGCCGGAAAACTGCCAGCAAAGCGCCCGGCGCGATCGTCGGTCGCGAGATGGACCTCCCAGCCGCGATCAGTCAGCTCATGCGCCAGCGCTTCGGCAGGAAAGAGGTGGCCGCCGGTGCCGCCGGCGGCGAGAAGAACTGTCCCCTTGGTCATGTCACTCGGCCGCCAATGCGTGCTTGGCAAGCGGATAGCCGGGCGACTTGCGCCGTTCGGGCCGCTTGCGCGTCAATGCCAGGACCATGCCCATGGAGATGGCGATCGCGATCTGCGACGAGCCGCCATAGGAGATGAAGGGCAGCGTCATGCCCTTGGCCGGCAGCAATTGGAGATTGACGCCCATATTGATGACCGACTGGAGGCCGAAGACGACCACCAGCCCGGCCACGGCGTATCGCGTGAAGTCGTCATGCTCCTTGAGCGCGATGTTCAGGCCGCGCAGGACAATGAAGGCGAACAGGAACATGATGAGGAAGCACATGATGATGCCGAACTCCTCGCCCGCCACCGCGAACACGAAATCGGCGTGGCTGTCGGGAATGACGCGTTTGACGGTGCCCTCACCCGGCCCGACGCCGAACCAGCCGCCATTGATGACGGCCTCGCGGCCCATGTCGACCTGGAAGGTGTCGCCCTCGCCGGTCAGGAAGCGGTCGATACGGCCGGCGACGTGCGGAAAGACGGTATAGGCAGCCAACGCTCCACCAGCGCCCAGCGCACCGAGCACGATGATCCACAGCCACGGCATGCCCGCCATGAAGAACATCACGCCCCAGGTACCGAGGGACAGCATGGTTTGGCCAAGGTCGGGCTGCGCCACCAGAAGCGCCAGAACGACGCCCAGCAGTCCCATTGCCATGAGGTTGCCGGGGATATCGGGCTGGCGCTGATGCTCGGCGAAGAGCCAGGCGCAGACGATAACGAAAGCGGGCTTGAGGAATTCGGAGGGCTGGACGGAGACGCCGGCAAAGGAAACCCAGCGCCGCGCGCCCTTAACCTCGACGCCGACATAGAGAACAGCCACCATCAGCACCAGCGCGATGCAAAGCATGATCAGCGCCATGCGCCGCACCTCGCGCGCCTCGAGGAAGGAGACGGCGAGCATCACGCACAGGGCCGGAAGGGTGAAGAAGATCTGGCGCGTCGCGAAATGGAAGCTGTCGAGACCGATGCGCTCGGCAACCGCCGGGCTGGCGGCGAAGGAGAGCACGATGCCCAGTCCCATCAGCGTCAGGAACGCGGCCAGGAACCAGCGGTCGATCGTCCGCCACCATATGGCGACAGGGCTTCTATCGAGACGGCTTGCCATTATCGTGTCCCCCCGATCGGCTTGACCTTGTCGATCGCAGCGACCGCCGCACGGAAGGCGTCGCCGCGAACCTCGAAATTCTTGAACTGATCGAAACTCGCACAGGCAGGCGAAAGCAACACAACCGCTTCGCCGGCATCGTCAAGCGCCGCATCATGCGCGGCATGTTCGACGGCAGCGGCCAGCGTGCCAGAAATCTCGTAAGGCACGGCCTCGCCGAGCGTCGCCGAAAAGGCAGGTGCAGCTTCGCCGATCAGATAGGCCTTGGCAATACGGGGAAAGAAGCTGCGCAGCGGCTCGATGCCGCCTTCCTTGGGCAGGCCGCCGGCGATCCAGTAGATGCGCGGGAAGCTCGACAAGGCCGGCGCGGAGGCGTCGGCATTGGTTGCCTTGGAGTCGTTGACGAAGAGCACATGGTCCTTGCGGCCGACCTGCTCCATGCGGTGCGCCAGACCCGGGAAGCTCTCAAGGCCAGACTGGATCTCGCCGAGGTCGAGCCCGACCTTGAGGCAGGCCACGACGGCCGCGAGCGCATTCTGCGCATTGTGCTGGCCGCGCAGCGAACCGATGCCCTCGAGGAAACCGATGCGGCTGTAGCGGCCATGCACGGCCTCCATCAGGTCCGTGCCGTCGGCGAAGTAGCCGTCAGTCAGCGGCAGGCGCTTGGAAATGCGCACGACGTCCTTGCCGGCCTTTTCGAGGCGGTCAGCGATCTGGGCGCAATAGATGTCGTCGATGCCGATAATGGCCGTCTCGCTGCCCGCCACCAGGCGTTCCTTGATCGATGCGTAGTGCTGCATCGTGCCGTGGCGGTCGAGATGGTCCGGCGTCAGGTTGAGCAGCACGCCTGCGGTCGGGTTGATCGAGGGTGCGAGGTCGATCTGATAGGACGAGCACTCGACCACATAGTTGCGGTCGCTGCGCGGCGGATCGAGCGTCATGACCGCGCGGCCGATATTGCCGCCCATCTGCGCATCGCGGCCGGATGCCTTGATAATATGCGCGGTCAGCGCCGTGGTCGTCGACTTGCCGTTGGTGCCGGTGATGGCGATGAACGGAGCATCGGGGGCGCTCGCCGTGCGCTCGCGCGCGAAAAGCTCGATGTCGCCGATCACCTCGACGCCCGCGCCGCGCGCAAGTTCCACCGACCAATGCGGCTTGGGATGGGTGAGCGGCACGCCGGGCGACAGCACGAAGGAGGCAAAGCCACCCCAGTCGGTCTGACGCAGATCGCCGGTACCGATGCCTTCGGCTATCGCCTTGGCAACGCTTTCTGGATTGTCGTCCCATGCAAGCACTTCCGCGCCGCCCTCGATCAGGGCGCGCGCGGTCGCGATGCCCGAACCGCCGAGCCCGAAAAGTGCTACGCGACGGCCGGCGAAGGAGCGCGCTGGTATCATATAGGTTTACCGAAGCTTGAGGGTCGACAGGCCGATGAGCGCCAGAATGACCGCGATGATCCAGAAGCGGATCACCACCTGGCTTTCGGTCCAGCCGAGCTTTTCAAAATGGTGGTGGATCGGCGCCATCAGGAACACGCGCCGGCCGGTCATCTTGAAGAAGCCGACCTGGATGATGACCGACAGCGCTTCCATGACGAACAGGCCGCCAATGATGGCGAGCACGATCTCGTGCTTGGTGGCGACGGCAACGGTGCCGATGAGGCCGCCCAGCGCGAGCGAGCCGGTGTCGCCCATGAAGATTGCGGCAGGCGGCGCATTGAACCAGAGGAAGCCAAGGCCGGCGCCGATGACGGCGCCGAGGATGACGGCCAATTCGCCAGTGCCGGGCACGAAGTGAATCTGCAGATATTCTGCGAACACAGCGTTACCCGACAGGTAGGCGATGACGCCGAAGGACGCGGCGGCGATCATGATCGGCACGATGGCAAGGCCGTCCAGACCGTCGGTCAGGTTCACCGCATTGCCGGCGCCGACGATGACGAAGCAGGCGAAGGGAATGAAGAACCAGCCGAGATTGATCAGGAAATCCTTGATGAAGGGGAAGGTCAGCGACGACGAGAACGGCGCCTGGCCGGCATGCATGATCGCCCAGCCGGCAACAGCGGCAATGAGGAACTCGAGGCCAAGGCGCGCCTTGCCTGAGAAGCCGAGATGCGACTGCTTGGTGACCTTGAGATAGTCGTCATAGAAGCCGATGGCGCCGAAGCCGAGCGTGACCAGAAGGACGACCCAGACATAGATGCTGGTGATGTTCGCCCACAGCAGCGACGACCCGATGATGCCACAGAGGATCATCAGGCCGCCCATGGTCGGCGTGCCGGCCTTCTTGAAGTGGGTCTGCGGCCCGTCTGCGCGGATCGGCTGGCCCTTGCCCTGCCGGATGCGCAGCGAGTCGATGATCATCGGCCCAAAGATGAAGACAATCAGAGCAGCAGTGATCAACGCTCCGCCGGTACGGAAGGTGATGTAGCGGAAGACGTTGAAGACCGTGAGATGGTCGGAAAAGTTGACGAGCAGGGTTAGCATCTAAATTCGTTCCAGGACCATCGTCAGGTTTCTTTGGCGTTTCCGGAGGCCTCCGGAAACCGTTCTATCAGCGCGTCGACCAGCTTCGCGAACCCGATGCTCTTGGACGACTTGACCATGACGACATCGCCCGGCCGGATAGCGTGCATGAGGACAAGCTTCAGCTCGTCGCCGTTTGCCCGGTGCTCAGTATGGAAGTCATCTGGCAGAATTTCGGCGAGAGCCCGCATTTCTGCCCCGGCGAGGAACACAAGGTCCGCGCTCGCGCCACTGAACAGCCCGGCCAGATCCTTGTGCAGCCGCTCCGAATGCTCGCCGAGCTCCAGCATGTCGCCCAGCACGGCAATGCGCCGCGCGCCGGACTTGACCGGCGTCGATTCCAGAAGTGCCATCGCGGCCCGCATCGAAGCGGGATTGGCGTTGTAGCTTTCGTCGATCAGCGTGAAGATGCCGTTGGGATGGCGCAGCGTGTGCCGCCGCCCGCGTCCACGCTCGGGGATCAGGCTGGTCATCGCCAGCGCCACCTCGGCAAGGTCGGCGCCAACAAGCTTCGCGGCGCCCAGCACCGCCAGCACGTTCTGCACGATGTGGCGACCGGGCGCGCCGATCTCGGCGGCCACTTCCTCGCCCGCAACATTCGCCGTCATGATCGAGTGGTCGGCGTGAAGCACGAAATTGGTGAGCCTGACATCGGCTCCGGCGTCTTCGCCATAACCGACGATGTGTTCGACGCCGACGTCACGCGCCAGCTTTGCAAGCAGCTCGAAGCGGGCATCGTCGCGGTTGAGGAGTGCGGTGCCGCCGGGCTCAACACCTTCGAATATCTCAGCTTTTGCCCGCGCAATGTCGTCCATGCTGCTGAAATGGCCGAGATGGGCCGGCGCAATCGAGGTGACGATCGCCACATGCGGGCGAACCATCTTAACCAGCGGGCGGATCTCGTTCTCATGGTTCATGCCGATTTCGAAGACGGCATAATCGCAATCGGCGGGCATGCGGGCGAGCGTCAGCGGCACGCCCCAGTGATTGTTGAAGGACATGGCCGAAGCATGGACCTTGCCGACCGCCGAAAGGCCGTGGCGCAGTGCCTCCTTCGTGCTGGTCTTGCCGACCGACCCGGTGACCGCGATGATCCTTGCATCGCTGCGCGTACGGGCAGCAATGCCGAGCTTTTCGAGCGCGGCCAGGACATCCGGCACAACGATCATCGGCGCCGTCAGCCGGCCGAGTGCGGGCAGCTTTCCTTCGGCAACCACCAGAACCCCGGCGCCGGCCTTCACTGCGGCGGTCGCGAAGTCGTGGCCATCCATGGCCTCGCCTTTGATTGCGAAGAAGGCCTCACCCGGCTTCAGCGTACGGCTGTCGATGGAAATGCCCGTTATGCCGGCTGGCAGCTGGCCGAGCGGGCGACCGCCCATGGGATCGACGAGAGCCTCGGAGGTCCACAGCAAGCTCATCCGGCATGCTCCTTGAGGGCGTTACGCACCTCCTCGTGATCCGAGAACGGAAGGGTTTCGGAGCCGACCGTCTGGCCTTCCTCATGCCCCTTGCCGGCAATGATCAGCGTATCGCCGGCATGCATCATGGCCACTGCCTCGCGAATGGCCTGGCGACGGTCGCCGATCTCGATGGCCCCAGGCGCGGCCGCCATGATCGCCGAGCGGATGGTCTCGGGCACTTCCGAGCGCGGATTGTCGTCGGTAACGATGGCCACATCGGCCAGCCGCGTCGCGATCTCGCCCATGATCGGGCGCTTGCCACGGTCGCGATCGCCGCCGCAGCCGAACACCACGATCACGCGACCGGTCGTGAACGGCCGCACCGAGGCCAGCACGTTTTCCAGCGCATCGGGCTTGTGGGCGTAGTCGACATAGACCGGCGCGCCTTCATGGGTGGTGCCAACCAGGTCGAGGCGACCGGGCGCACCCTTCAGCTTTTCGAGCGCCGGAAGCGCCTTGTCGGCGGGCGTGCCTGTCGCAATCGCAAGGCCAGCGGCAACCAGCGCATTGTAGATCTGGAAATCGCCCGCGAGCGGCAGATCGATCTCGTAGATCACTCCGCCCACCTCGATTTCGGCGCGCTGGCGGAAACGCTCATGCTCGACGCGCTTGAGCTGCAGGAAGTCGCCGTGACGGCCGACGGTGAGCACGTTCAGGCCGGCGGCGCGGGCGGCTTTCACGGTCGGCTCCGACCATTCGTCGTCGGCAAAGACCACCGCAGGCGCGCCCTTGGGCAGCAGCGTATTGAACAGCCTGAGCTTTGCGCGGTGATACTCCTCGACCGTCGGATGATAATCCATGTGGTCGCGGCCGAGATTAGTGAAGGCACCGGCGGCCAGCCGCACGCCGTCGAGGCGGCGCTGGTCGAGGCCGTGGCTGGATGCTTCCATCGAGGCATGCGTCACGCCAGCGTCGGCAAGCTCGGCCAAAAGCCGATGCAACTCGACCGGATCGGGCGTCGTCAGCGAGCCATATTCATTGCGGCCCGGCGCAACCACGCCGGTGGTGCCGATGCTGGCCGCGGCATTGCCTGCCTGCTCCCAGATCTGGCGCGTGAAGGCGGCGACCGAGGTCTTGCCGCTGGTGCCGGTCACGGCAACCATGGTTTCGGGCTGGCGGCCGGCAAACTGCGCCGCGATCATCGCTAGCGCGTGCCGCGGGTCTTCGACCGAAATGACAGGGACGGCATGCGAGCCGATAACGGCGCCCTTTGCGGCGATGATGGCAGCCGCGCCGCGCGCCACGGCGTCGGCGGCGTAGGAGGCGCCATCGGTCTTGGTGCCGTGCACAGCGACGAAGAGGTCGCCCGGCTTGATGCGGCGTGAATCCGAAGACACTCCGCCCGTCTCCAGATTCCCGGGAACAGTCGCGTCCAGAGGCAGGATACCGGCTAGATTTTCAAGTTTCATCGAAGTCCATTCGTCACAAACAAAATGGCGCGCTTTACCGGCGCGCCTTGAGAATCAATCGTAGGATGATGCCACCGTAGCTTCACTTTCATGGCCGAATTCTGGCTTCACGCCAAGAAATGAAGCAGAGCGCCTGATGATGTTGGCGACGACCGGCGCCGCATTGAGACCCGCGGTGGCAGGCATGCCCGGCTTCTCCGGCTTGGGTTCGTCAACGATGCTGAGCACCACATATTGCGGATCGTCCATCGGGAAAGCCGCCAGGAAGGCATTGAAGCGAACATTCGACGCATAACGACCGTTGACCACCTTCTCGGCCGTACCCGTCTTGCCGCCGACGCGATAACCGGGCACCTCGGCGCGCTTGCCCGAGCCCTTCTCGGCATTGAGCAGGTAGAGATAGCGCATGTCCTGGCTGGTCTTGGTGTTGACGACCTGCTTGGCCGACGCCATCGCGTCCTGCTCGGTCCGCGGCAAGAAGGTGGGGTTCATCAGATAGCCGCCATTCATCAGCGCCGCCGCGCCCACCGCCGTCTGCAGCGGGGTGGTCGACATGCCGTGGCCGAAGGAGATGGTGATCGAGTGCACCTTCTTCCAAACCTTGGGCTCGGTCGGCCGCGCCACTTCCGGCAGCTCGGTCTGCAGGCGGTCGAGCAGGCCGATGCGTTTCAGGAATTCGCGGTGCCCTTCGATGCCCACCACGTCCGCCTCGCGAGCCGAGCCGATGTTGGACGAATAGATGAAGACCTCCGGCACGCTCAGCACCCTGCCCTTGCCGTGAAAGTCACGGATGGTCTGGCGGCCGATGGTGATGGGCCGCGTGGCGTCGAAAGTGCTGTTGAGCGTCACCTTGCCGGAATCGAGCGCCATTGCCGTGGTGAAGCTCTTGATGGTCGAGCCCATTTCGTAGACGCCCGCCGACATGCGGTTCAGGTGATCCTTGTCGAGCGCATTGTAGGGGTTGTTGGGGTCGAAATCCGGCACCGACGCCATAGCCAGCACCTCGCCGGTCTTGACGTTGAGCACCACGGCGCCGGCGGCGATCGCCTGATATTTGTCGAGCGCCTTGGCGACTTCGTCGCGGACGATGTGCTGGACGCGAAGATCGATCGACAACCGCACCGGCCTGAGGTCCTTGGCGTCGGCCAGACCAGAAGCCTGCAGATCGGCAAGGCCCTGGTCGTCGATATATTTCTCCATCCCGGCAATGCCCTGATTGTCGATATTGGTCAGGCCGAGAATGTGCGCGGCGGTGGGGCCGCCGGGATAGAAGCGCCGCTTTTCGGTGCGGAAACCGATACCGGGAAGGCCGAGCTGCATGATGTCGGCCTGTTGCCTGGGGCTCAGCTGGCGTTTCAGCCAGACGAAGCCGGCACCGCTCTTGAGCCGCTTATAGGTCTGCTCGACATCGATGTCGGGCAGGACCGTGGACAGCTTCTCGATCACTTCGTCAGCGTCGACGATCCGCCGCGGCTCGGCAAAGAGCGACAAGGTCTTGATGTCGGTGGCCAGCACCTCGCCGTTGCGATCGACGATGTCCGGGCGCGACGCAGTCACGCGCGTAGCGGGGCCGCCGCTCTCGTCGGGCTGCAGCATGCCGAGATAGATGAGGCGGCCGGTGATCGTGGCATAGATGCCGAAGAACACCGTCATTGTCATGACCACGCGGTTCTTCGTGCGGCCGCCGGTCGCCTTGCGGGCGCCGTCGACGACGATGGACGCGGTGGAAGCCTCGGCCTTGGAAAGACGTTTGCGCCAAAGCTTCATCATCTAACCACCGCCCCCGTCACAACCTTGTCGGTGCCGCCGCTGTCGGCCACACCGCCAAGCCGCTTGCTGGACGTATCCTGGACGTCGACGGGCTTTGTCGGCAGATCGTTGAGGCCGACGATCTGCCGCGCCTCGACCGGCGCCAGCTGCAGCTCGTTCTGATAGGTTTCCGCCAGCTTCTGCAGCCGCGCCGGCTGGGTCAGCAGGCTCCAGTCGGCCTTGAGCAGGTCGATCGAATCCTCTTCGAAGCGGATCTGCTGCTCGATCTTGCGCACCGCAATGAGCTGTTCCTCGGCTTCATGCTTGGTCTTGTAGGTAAAGGCGGCGGCCGAAACCATCACGGCGATGAGAAGGATATCGCTGGTGCGGAACATGTTCCTACCTTTCCCCGGCTGACCGGACTTCAGGAAGCTTCGGCAGGCCGAAGATCGACAGATCGGGCGCGCGGGGCGGCGCCTCGGTGCGGATCGCAGCGCGCAGCTTGGCCGAACGGGCGCGCGGATTGGCCTCGGTCTCGCGTTCGGTCGGCCCCACAGCCCCACCCGATTTCTCGAATGTCGCCGATTTCACTTGCGTTTCAGGCAGATAGCGCGAGCCGGCGGCCGTGCCCGAGCGGTCGGCGATGAAGCGCTTGACGATGCGATCCTCGAGCGAATGGAACGTCACCACGACCAGCCGGCCACCGGGCTTCAGCGCCCGCTCGGCCGCAAACAGGGCGCGCGCCAGTTCGCCGAGTTCGTCGTTGACGTAAATGCGCAGCGCTTGGAACACGCGCGTCGCCGGATGGATCTTGTCCTTGGGATTGCGCCCGACGGTGTCGGCGATCGCTTCGGCCAGATCGCGCGTGCGCTCGAAGGGCTGCGAAGCGCGGCGCTTCTCGATCATGCGTGCGATGCGGCCGGCATGGCGCTCCTCGCCCAGGAATCCGAAGATGCGCGCCAAATCCCCGGCCTTGAACCGGTTGACGACATCGGCCGCGCTGACGCCCTGCTGTGCCATGCGCATGTCGAGCGGGCCATCGGAACGGAACGAAAAGCCGCGCTCGGCCTGGTCGAGCTGCATGGACGAGACGCCAATGTCGAGCACCACGCCATCGATTTGCTCCGCGTGGGCATCGATGCTGGAAAACGGTGCCTGGACGAGCCGAAGACGACCGCCAGACTGGCTTTCCAACTCCCGGCCGGCCGAAATAGCGTCGGGGTCGCGGTCGATGGCAACGACATTCGCGCCCGCCGCCAATATGGCGCGCGTGTAGCCACCGGCGCCGAAGGTGCCGTCGATGATGGTCTCGCCCGCCTTGGGGGCCAAGGCCGCAATCACTTCATCCAGAAGAACCGGAATATGGCGGACAGGTCCGCCAACGGCATGATCGTCTTCGCCGCTGTCTGCCATCACTCCACTTCTCCTGCTTTCTTCGTTCCTGTCCCCTGCCGAAGCTTCAAAAGTCGTGCCCGCACCTCTGCTCCATGAGTGCGCAGCCTTTCCGGCTCCCACATCTGGAAAAAGGTGCCACGCCCCACGAAAGCCACCTCCGAGGAGATGCCCGTGTGCTCGCGCATGAAATCGGTAACGGTAATGCGGCCATCCTGATCCATCTTCAGGAACATTCCGTCCCCATGACAGAAGAAAGACATGTCGTCCGCCGTCCGCAGGAAGGGGTCCTCCTGGGCAATGCGCTGCTCGTAGCGGTCGAGGAGATCGAGACCGCCCACGTCCAGCGCCGCGCACTCCAGCGCCCGAAGCGCATAGAGATCGCCGTAGCCGCGCTTCTGCAAAACCGTACGGAAATGTGCGGGAACCGAGACGCGGCCCTTGGCGTCGATCCTGTTCACCGCATTTGACAGAAACCGGTCCATCGCTTGGTTGTGCCGCCTCCGTCGCGTCGCCAGCCGCCATGCCCGTCGCTGGGCAACAAGGCTGCGCCTTCGCCACGAATCCCTTGTTTTCGAATGCAAAAATGCCGCCCCACACAGCCGGATTGGCTGCGCATTTGGGGGACGCTTCACCCAGGACCGAAACGAAGTCTTGATTGTCCGAGTGGGATAACATGGGCCAATATGGGCGTCAACGGGAACAGGCTGCACAACTCCCGCCTATCCGTCGCTTGCGGCAACATTGGCGGCATTGCCGTCTTTATCCTCCATTAAGACTAACGAAACGTTTAGAAGCGGTTACCCGAGGTGCCCATCCTTGTGCCGCGCGCCTTGCCGGAATAGCTTGCGTCGGTCCGCAAAAAATCGCCGAAAGCCAGCAAACAATGACCCAATCCATGAAGTCGCGCGCCGCCTCGCTCGTCCACCTCCGCGGCAGGACCCTCGAACCCGGCGATCCCGTTCCCCTCCCCCTCGTCTCGGCCGCGACCTTCCACACGCCCGGCGATTCGACTGGCGTGCATCAATATGGGCGGTTTTCGAACCCGACTTGGGATGCAGTCGAGGAGATGCTGACGCATCTCGAAGACGCCAGGAGCCTGGCATTTCCTTCCGGCATGGCGGCGATTGCCGCGGTGATGTTCGCGCTGCTCAAAACCGGCGACCGCATCCTGCTGCCGGCGGACGGCTATCACACCACGCGCATTCTGGCGGACCGCTTCCTCACCAAGCTCGGCATAAGCATCGACACGCGGCCGACCGCGACCTTTTTGGATGGCGGCTTCGAAGGCTACCAATTGGTCTTCGTCGAAAGCCCGTCGAATCCTAACCTCGATATCTGTGACATCGCGGCGGTAGCGGCTGCTGCGCATGCGGCGGGCGCGATCGTGGTTGTCGACAACACCACCATGACGCCCTATGGCCAGCGCCCGCTGGAACTCGGGGCCGACATCGTCGTCGCCGCCGACACCAAGGCGCCCAACGGCCATTCCGACGCGCTGTTCGGCCACGTCGCCAGCCGCGACGAGGAAATCATGGCCGCCGTGCACGACTGGCGGACAATGTCCGGCAGCATTCCGAGCCCATTCGACGCCTGGCTCGTGCATCGTGGCCTCGAAACGCTCGAGGTGCGCTTCGATCGCATGTGCTCGTCGGCCGAAACCATCGCCCGGCGGCTGAAGCAGCATCCGGCGGTTCAGATGGTGCGGTATCCGGGCCTAGAGGACGACCCCTCGCACAATCTCGCGCGCGCCCAGATGGAGCGTTTCGGCTTCCTGGTCAGCCTCGTGCTGGCGACGGCAGACAAGGCGGAGGATTTCATCAATGGCTGCCCGCTGATGCAGGCCGCAACTTCCTTCGGCAGCGTCCACACATCCGCCGAGCGGCGCAACAAGCGCGGCGACGCCGTGGCACCGGGCTTCGTGCGCATTGCGGTAGGCTGCGAGCCGGTTGAGAAACTTTGGGCGGCGATAGAAGCGTCGCTCGATCGGGTCGGCGGCTAGAGCATTTTGCAGCCAAGCGGGATCGCTTGGCGTCGCACAAATGCGGCTAAACAATGAAATAGAGCGGATCAAGGGCATCCGTCAGGATGACCGCCGCTCAACCCGACCCGCAACACCCGGCATATGCCGGGATTTTGGGAAAAAAAGGTGTGCCAGCCGGCCTGTAAGCCGGGTTCTGTATGGCCCTTGTGCCTTGCGGCACAAGAACGTGGCGGCCATTCATCTTGGGCGCATGTTGCCATGCGCCTCACGCAACCTACCCGGATGACGAAGCCAGAAACAGCCCTGAGGGTCGCCCCTCATGTCATCCCTATTCGGTTTTGCTCCCGGTGGGGTTTACCGTGCCGCTCCTGTCGCCAGTCGCGCGGTGGGCTCTTACCCCACCCTTTCACCCTTACCGCGGAATCCGCGGCGGTTTGCTTTCTGTGGCACTATCCCTGGGGTCACCCCCGCCGGACGTTATCCGGCACCGTGTTTCCATGGAGCCCGGACTTTCCTCACCCGCGGTCTTTCGACTCTTGCGGGTGCGGCCGCCCGGCCAGCTGGCATGCGTATAAAGTCATTCGCGCATCAAAACGCAAACGAAAACTGCCGGCTGGACCGAGCTTGATGAGAATTGTCCCCCAAGCTCGCTTTAGTTCATCGCGAGCTGCTGCTTGACCTTGCTGCAGTAAGCTGCCGAAACCGGGTTCATGCGCTTGGCGCCGTGGCCGGCATTGTACTTCAGGATCGTGCCGCAAGTGGTGCCACCGCTGAGCGAGTGGGCCTGGGCCAGATACTTCATGCCGTACTTGATGTTGGTCTCGGGGTTGAACAGGCCGCTGGCGCCGCCGCTGTAGCCCATCATGCGGGCGGTGGCGGGCTTGATCTGCATCAGGCCGATTTCACCGGCACCGCCGCGAGCATTGGCGCGGTAGTTGCTCTCCACCTTGATAACGGCATGAGCGAGTTCCGCCGGAACGCCATAGGCGGCGGCATAGCGGGAAACGATCGTGCTGTACTGCGCCTTGGCGAGCTGCGGCGTGGCAGCAGCAGCGTTCTGGGCGATCGAGCCGGTGCGCACGGGATCAACGCCCGGGAGACCACCGCCGCGGGTGTTCAGGGCCACCTTGACGCGGTGCTTGCCACCGAGGCTGGCATGGTGGCGGCTGTGCTTCGAGTGCTTCACACGCGCGGCCTTGCCCTTCTTAGCCCTCATCCCATGGGCAGCGGTAAGGTCGAGCGAATTGTTGGATCCCCACACGCCTGGCAGGGAGTTGTTTCCGTCAACCGCAGATACGACAGAAGCATTGTCAGCTGAATCGGAGTCCTTCGACACGAGGGGCTGCGCGTTTGCGGCAAAGCTGGTGAACGCGGCAGCAATGGCTGCCGCCATCGCGGTCATTCGTTTCATGTGTACCTTGTCTTTTATTGGCCGCATGAAGGGTCTTCATGCAGCTACCCTTACTCAACAGCCAGCCATCTATTGAATAGCTTGCCGTCACACGGGGAGGGATTTGCCAAGCGATTGGGCGGCAATGAAGGCCACTTAAATCACATTAAGTAACAGTATGTAATTTGATACCGCGATCCGGCGCGCCTAGGCCGGCTTGTGGCGAAGCGCCAAAAGGAGACGACGGAGCGTCTCGATCGTCGAGGGATCGGCAACGCCGTCCACCTTGCGCGGACGGAAATGGCGCTGGAACGCAGCGACGACGATTTCCGTCTCGCGATCGAAACTTCCCGTTATTTCAACGCCATAGCCATAGAGCGAAAGCATCGACTGAAGTTTCTCGACTTCGGCGCCGTTGTCGCCTGGCCGCAATACCGGCCCGTTTTTCACGTGCGCCGGCTCGACGAAATGGCCAACGCCGCCCCGCGCCAAAGCTCGCCAAGGGAACTTTTCGCCGGGGTCAACTTTGCGACCGGGTGCCACATCAGAATGTGCTAAAATTCTTTCCGGAACGATGCCGTGACGCACGATTATGTTACCGCAGAGCGCAATTACGGCCTCAATCTGGCACTTCGGGAAGGCCGTATAGCCCAGCGTGTGCCCCGGATTGACGATTTCGATGCCCACCGACCACGAATTCACGTCGGTAATGCCGCGCCAGGAGCTCTTGCCTGCATGCCAGGCGCGGTCGCTCTCGCGCACCATCTGCACGACGCGTCCGTCCTCGTGGACGAGATAATGCGACGAGACCTCGCTGGCGGGATCGCACAGCCAGGCCTCTGCCTCCGCGCCCGTCGGCATACCCGTGTAATGAAGGATAACCATGTCGGGCCTATCGGTGCCCCGGCGCTGCGTGAAATTCGGGGAGACGCGAACCTCAGCACCGGCAAAGTCAGGCGAGAAGCCGCTCATGCCGCGCGCGCCGACTTTTCGATCAGCTCATAGGCGGCGTTGATCGCGGCAACCCGCGTCGTGGCAATCCGGACGAACTCTTCCGGCAGGCCGCGCGCAATCAGGCGGTCGGGATGATGATGCGCGATAAGGCGGCGATAGTGCGCGCGCACGTCGGCAAAGGGACGACCGCGCTCGATGCCGAGCACACGGTAGGGATCGGTTTCGCCAAGATCGAGGTGCCGCGCGAGGATGGTCTGGTAATGCTCGTCCGAGATCTCGAATATCTCGGACACGCGCTTGAGAAAGTAGCTCTCGCGCTCATGCAGAACGCCGTCCGCCTTGGCGATGTGGAACAGGCCGTCGAGAATGTCCTCCAGCATCGCGCAATTCTTGTGCCCGGTGCCGCAGAGCCTGGCCATGCGCTCCGCATAGATTTCAAAACCGGCGACGTCCTGCTTGGCGATGTCATAGAGCCGCGCCACGTTGCGCGCTTCTTCCGGCGGGACCGAAAAAATCTCGCGGAAGGCATGGATCTCGTCCTGGGTGACGACCCCGTCAGCCTTGGCCATCTTGGCCGAAAGCGCGATCATCGCCACCGAGAAGGCAACGCGGCGCCGCAGTTCGGCATCGCCTTCGAACACCGTGCGCAAGGCTTCCACGAGGTCGGAAACACCGGCCTTAGCGGAATTGGAAATGCGGATGACGAAGTCGCCTATGCGATCCCAAATCGACATGGCCACTTCTTTAAGGGGAAATCCGGCTTTATGCGAGGCCCATTGCTAGCAGGATTTGCGCTTTAACGGCACGCGGGAAAAGGCCGATCGCGACCGGCCTTTTCCCGTGGCATGGTTTTACTCAGATCACGCGTACTCAGATTACACGTACTCGACTGGCACTAAATCACTGCGCCGGGGCTGCCGGCTTGGGCTGCTCCTGGCCGCCGGCTGGAGGCGTTGTGGTGCTCGGTGCGGCTGCCGGAGGCGTCGACTTTTCTGTGGTTGCCGGCTTGGTGCTCTGCGTCGTCGTCTTGTCGCTGCTCTCGCTGCATGCGGCGATGCCGAACAGAGCGACAGCGGAAACGGACGCGAGAATAACCTTCCTCATTACAAATCTCCTTCACAGCCAGTGCCCGGCGAACCGGGCAAGTCATCGCAAGAACGGGAAAGGCGGGAAACGGTTGCGTCACTTACGCTGACACAAGGAAACATTTCGTCAGGACAGCTTTTTGCCGAGCCGTGCGGAGGTAAGATCATGACTTTCGCATCGAGCATTGATGTTCCGGCGACATCGCTGCAATAACCCCAGGACCAACCGACCCGAGGGAATGATGAGCACGAAGAAATGGGATTTCTGGATCGATCGCGGGGGCACCTTCACCGACATAATCGGCCGTGATCCCGAGGGTGGGCTGCACCCCAGAAAACTCCTGTCCGAAAATCCTGAAGCCTATTGTGACGCCGCGATCCAGGGCATCCGCGACCTGCTCGGCGTCAGGGCCGGCGAGCCGATCCCCTCGGAACGCATCGGCGACATCAAGATGGGCACGACCGTTGCCACCAATGCGCTGCTGGAGCGCAAGGGCGACCGGGTGCTTTTGCTCATCACCAAGGGGTTCCGCGATGCGGTGCGCATTGCTTACCAGGCCCGGCCGGACATTTTTGCCAAGGAAATCATCCTTCCCGAACAACTCTACGAGCGCGTCATCGAAGTCGATGAACGCGTGCGCGCCAATGGCTGCGTCGAGCGCCTGCTCGACATGGCGTCGATCCAGCCTGAGATCGAGCAGGCGAAGCAGGACGGCATCGACGCGGTCGCCATCGTCTTCATGCATGCGTGGAAATTCCCCGAGCATGAGCAGGCGATGGCAAAGTACTGCCGCGCGCTGGGCTTCGGCCAGGTCTCGGTCAGCCACGAGGTCTCGCCGCTGGTGAAGCTCGTCGGCCGCGGCGATACGACGGTGGTCGATGCATATCTCTCGCCGATCCTGTCGCGCTATGTGAGCCAGGTGGCGAGGGAGCTGGGAATGGACAAAGCGGCGGAGGCCAGTTCTCCCCGCCTCATGTTCATGATGTCGTCGGGCGGGCTCACCGCCGCCGACATGTTCCAGGGCAAGGACGCGCTGCTGTCCGGCCCGGCGGGCGGCGTGGTCGGCATGGTGGAGACGGCCAAGCTTGCCGGCTTCGACAAGGTGATCGGCTTCGACATGGGCGGCACCTCCACCGACGTTGCCCACTTTGACGGCGAATATGAACGCGCCTTCGACACCGAAGTGGCCGGCGTACGCGTGCGCGCACCGATGATGCGCATCCACACCGTCGCCGCCGGCGGCGGCTCCGTCCTGCATTTCGAGGCCGGGCGCTTCCGCGCCGGGCCGGATTCGGCCGGCGCCAATCCCGGCCCCGCCTGCTATCGCCGCGGCGGGCCGCTCGCGGTCACCGACGCCAATGTCATGCTCGGCAAGCTGCAGCCCGACTTCTTCCCCGCGATCTTCGGCCCTAACCAGGACCAGCCGCTCGATATCGACAGTGTGCGCGAAAAATTCGCGGCGCTGGCCGCCGAAATCAGCAACGGCCGCAGCCCCGAGGCGGTGGCCGAAGGTTTCATCACCATTGCGGTTGAGAACATGGCCAACGCCATCAAGAAGATCTCCGTCCAGCGCGGCTACGACGTCACAGAATATCTGCTCAACTGCTTCGGCGGCGCCGGCGGGCAACATGCCTGCCTGGTGGCCGATGCTCTGGGCATGGAAGCAGTGCTGATCCATCCCTTCTCCGGCCTCCTTTCCGCCTACGGAATCGGGCTCTCGGCGGTCTTCGCCTCGCGTCAGCAGGCGCTCTTGAAGCCGCTGGCGGAAGCTTCGCTCGATGCGATCAACGATCTGATCGCCACGTTGCGCCGAGATGTGCTCGCCGAACTCGCCAGCCAGGGCATTGCAGAAGCCGATGTCGCCTCGCGCCCGGTGCTGCAGGTGCGCTATGACGGCACCGACACCGCGCTCCCGGTCAACTTCGAGGCAGGCTCGGTTTCGCAGGCGATCGCCGACTTCGAGGCCGCGCACAAGGCTCAGTTCGGCTTCATCTACGGCAACAAGCCGATGATCGTCGAAGCCGTCGGCGTCGAAGGCACCGACACCAGCGGTCGCGGCCGCGACGAGCGCGATCGCCCCCTCGCCGGCCTCGCGCCGAAGCCGGGCGAAACGCGCCGGCTCTACAGCGAAGGCGCTTGGCACGATGCCGGCGTGTTCCGCCGCGAGGCGCTATCGCTCGGCAGCAAGGTCGCCGGGCCGGCGCTGATCATCGAAAGCCACCAGACCATCGTGGTCGAGCCCGGTTGGCAGGCCGAGATCACCGCCAAGGACCACGTGCTGATGCGCCGTACGGAGAAGAAGCGCCGCAAGGCAGCCCTCGGCACCGAGGCCGACCCGGTCATGCTCGAGGTCTTCAACAACCTCTTCATGTCCATCGCCGAGCAGATGGGCGTGACGCTGCAGAACACAGCCTATTCGGTCAACATCAAGGAGCGGCTGGACTTCTCCTGCGCAGTCTTCGACCGCACCGGTGCGCTGGTCGCCAACGCCCCGCACATGCCGGTGCATCTGGGCTCCATGGACCGCTCGGTGGAAACGATCATTCGCCTCAACCAGGGCGACATCCATCCCGGCGACGTCTTCGCGCTCAACGCTCCTTATAATGGCGGCACGCATTTGCCCGACATCACAGTGGTGACGCCGGTATTTGATGATGCGGGCAAGGAGATCCTGTTCTACGCGGCCTCGCGCGGCCACCACGCCGATGTCGGCGGCACGGCACCGGGCTCTATGACGCCGCTGGCCACCACGGTCGACGAGGAAGGCGTTCTGTTCGACAATTTTCGCCTCGTGGAGCGTGGACGGTTCCGCGAAGCGGCGTTGTTGCAGCTCCTGACCGACCACCCCTACCCGGCCCGCAACCCGCAGCAGAATGTCGCCGACCTGAAGGCTCAGATCGCCGCCAACGAAAAGGGCGTGGCCGAACTGCGTAAGATGATGGGGCATTTCGGGCTCGACGTGGTCGAGGCCTATATGGGCCATGTGCAGGACAACGCCGCCGAAAGCGTGCGCCGCGTGCTCGACCGCCTGCCCGACAGCGCAGGGTACGAATACCCGACCGATACGGGTCAGGTGATCAAGGTGAAGATCACCGTCGATCGCGACAAGCGCGAGGCGACGGTTGATTTCACCGGCACGTCTCCGGTGATGAAGAACAACTTCAACGCCCCCGAGCCCGTGACCCGCGCGGCCGTGCTCTATGCCTTCCGCGTCATGGTCGAGGACCAGATCCCGATGAATGCCGGCTGCCTCAGGCCGGTCAACATCGTTATCCCCGAAGGCTGCATGCTCAAGCCCAGCTACCCGGCCGCCGTGGTGGCGGGCAATGTCGAGACCTCGCAGCATGTGACCAACGCTCTGTTCGGCGCCATGGGCGCGCTGGCCAATGCGCAGGGTACGATGAACAACCTCACCTTCGGGAACAAGAAGTACCAGTATTATGAAACCATCTGTTCCGGCTCGCCGGCCGGCAGGATGAACAACGGCCGCGGATTTGACGGCACGTCTGGCGTGCACACGCATATGACCAATTCCCGCCTGACCGACCCGGAGATCCTCGAACTGCGGTTCCCGGTGCTGCTGGAAGATTTCCATATCCGTGAGGGATCGGGGGGCAAGGGCAAGTGGCAAGCCGGCGATGGCACGCGCCGCACCATCCGCTTCCTGGAGAAAATGGAGTGCGCCATCCTCTCGTCCCACCGCTCGCACCCGCCGCGCGGGCTGGAGGGCGGCGGCGACGGCCAGGTCGGCTCGACCAAGGTGCGCCGCAGCGATGGGCGCATCGAGATGCTCAAGGCCTGCGACCAGACGGTGCTGGAAGCCGGCGAAGCCGTGATCGTGACGACGCCGACGCCAGGAGGTTTTGGAAAGGTGTGAGGCGTCCGGCGAGCGATTGTGCTTCGCCACCAAACTGTCACCGGCCTGTCATGCCGCTGCGTTACCCGCTTGCTCCAACGCAAACGGGGAATCTCCTTGCCATGGCCGACCTGTCCTCGGAAATCGGTTTCGCCCGCAACAAGCGCCTTGGAAAAGCAGTCTACCGCAACCGCGCGCTTTCCAAGGAAGGGGTATCGGAACGCCTCTTCACCTTGCTGTTCTCCGGCCTCGTCTATCCGCAGATCTGGGAAGACCCGGAAGTCGACATGGAGGCGATGGAACTCGGCGAAGGCCACCGCGTCGTCACCATCGCATCGGGCGGCTGCAACATCCTGGCCTACCTGACCCGGTCGCCGGCACATATCGACGCTGTCGACCTCAACACCGCCCATATCGCGCTGAACCGCATGAAGCTCGCGGCAGTTGCCCACCTGCCCTCGCAGACCGACCTGTTCCGCTTCTTCGGCAGCCCCGGCAACCCGCACAATTCCGCCGCCTACGACCGCTTCGTCGCGCCGCATCTCGACCGCACGACGCGCGCCTATTGGGAAAAGCGCAGCTGGCGCGGCAAGCGCCGCATCGCCGACTTTGACAACAATTTCTACCGTAAGGGTCTGCTCGGCCTGTTCATCGCCGCCGGGCACCGCACGGCCCGCCTCTATGGCGTGGATGTTTCGGAGATGATGTCGGCCACCACGATTGCCGAGCAGCGCCGCTTTTTCAAGGAACAGCTGGAGCCGATTTTCCGCCGCAAGCTGGTACGCTGGGCCACCTCGCGCAAGTCGTCGCTGTTCGGTCTCGGCATTCCGCCGGCACAATATGACAAGCTGATCACCTCGGGCGACGGCACCATGGCGAGCGTGCTTTCGGCGCGACTGGAAAAGCTGACCTGCCACTTTGCGCTGAAGGACAACTACTTCGCCTGGCAGGCGCTGGCGCGCCGTTATCCAGAGCCCGGCGAGGCCGCCCTGCCCGCCTATCTCGAGGCGGAAAACTACGCCACGATCCGAGACAATCTCGACCGCGTGAGCGTGCACCACGCGAATTTCACCGAGCTTCTTGCCGGCAAGCCGGCTGGCTCGGTCGACCGCTTCATCCTGCTCGACGCGCAGGACTGGATGAGCGACGAGCAGTTGAACGCGCTGTGGACCGAAATAAGCCGCACCGCCGCACCCGGCGCGCGCGTCATCTTCCGCACCGCCGCCGAGCCGAGCCTGTTGCCTGGCCGCCTGTCGATCGCCTTGCTCGACCAGTGGCGGTACGAGGCGGAAAAATCGCGCGAGTTCTCGGCCCGCGATCATTCCGCCATCTATGGCGGCTTCCATCTTTACGTGAAGAACTGAGAGGTTTTCCATGAGCGGAACGGATCACTCCGGGCTGATGGACAGCATCTACCGGCATCAGCGCCACATCTACGATGTGACGCGCAAATATTATCTGCTGGGCCGCGACCGCATGATCGACGGGCTCAACGTGCCGGCCGGCGGCAGCGTGCTGGAGCTGGGTTGCGGCACCGGGCGCAACATCGTGCTGGCCGCCCGGCGCTATCCGGATGCGTACTTCTATGGCCTGGATATTTCTGCCGAAATGCTGGAGACCGCGAAGACCGCAATTGCGCGCGAAGGCATTTCCGGCCGCGTGACGCTGGCGCGCGGCGACGCCAGCGATTTCGACGCGCAGGCGCTGTTCGGCATCGAAAAATTCGACCGGGTGTTTGTCTCCTACTCGCTGTCTATGATCCCCGGCTGGGAAAAGACCGTCAGCGCGGCGCTGGCCGTGCTGAAGCCCGAGGGCTCGCTGCACGTGGTCGATTTCGGCCAGCAGGAGCGCCTGCCCCGCTGGTTCCGCTCGATGCTGCGGGCCTGGCTGGCAAAATTCCATGTCGAACCGCGCGCAACGCTGCGCCAGGAACTGGAAGTCGAGGCCGGCAAGCGCGCCTCGAGCGTATTCTTCGAGACGCTTTATCGCGGCTATGCCGTCAAGGCGGTGGTGGGGGCGTAGCCCCCTACTCCAGCGCCTTGGCCAGCGCGGCCACCATGGCCTGCGGCCTGTAGCCGAGCTTGGCCGGCGTCAGGCCGAGCCGCACCACGACGAGCTTCTGCGACGGGATGACGGCAATGGACTGGCCGTCATGCCCGAGCAGCCAGAACGTGTCTGCCGGCAGGTCGAGACCTTTTTCGTTGGCGTTGTCTGCTTCGTCGCCGCCGTCCGGACCTTCGAGCCAGAGCTGGCCGCGCCCATATTTGCCGTTCGAGGCGGGCGCCGCCTCGCGCATCCACGACACGAAGCCGGCCGGCAGCAGAGGTGTGCCGTTCCAGACGCCGTCGTCAGTCAGGAACTGGCCGAAACGCGCCCAGTCATGCGCGGTGGCGTAGAGATAGGACGAACCGACGAAAGTGCCGCTCGCATCGGTTTCCATAATTGCACTGGTCATGCCCAGCGGATCGAACAGCCCCTTGCGCGGCCATCCAAGCGCCAGCGCCTTGTTGCCGACGGCATTCTGCCAGAGGCGGGACAACATCACCGCCGTGCCGCTGGAATAGCTCCACACCTTGCCGATCTCGCCCACGAGCGGCTTGTCGATGGCAAAATCCGCCATGTCGGACCGTAGGTAGAGCATGCGCGTGACGTCGGTGACGTCGCCGTAGTCCTCGTTGAATTCGAGGCCCGACGACATGGCCATCAGGTCGGCAAGGCTGATCTTTTCGCGCCGGTCGCCTTTCCAGTCCTCGAACAGGCTGGTGGCGTCAGTGGACAACTTGCCGTCCTTGACCAGCGTCCCGATGAGCGCGGCATTCACGGTCTTCGTCATCGACCAGCCGAGCAGCGGCGTTGCGGCTGTAAAGCCATCGCCATAGCGCTCGCCAATGATGCGGCCGTCCTTGACCACCACCACAGCGCGCATGCCGGGACCGGTGGCGCCGTCGTCGTCGAGGATTGTCGACACGATAGGGTTCTGCGACGGCGCAACGCGCTCGCCCTGCGGCCACAATTCGTCCGGCTTGGTGCCTTCGGCAGGCGGCTCCTGCGAGAAGAGCTTTGCTTCCCTTATGTCGCCATCCGGCACGTTGGCGCATCCGCCATTGTCGCGCGCGACCGCCAGCCCCCTGCCGAACAGGCCCAGCAGCCCGGCCGAGACCGTGCCCTTCTCGCTGTCGACCTTGACCGACATCAATTTGAGGATCGGGTGGCCGGGCGCCTGGACGTCGACCTTCAGCACCTCTTCGGGGTCGCGGCCAGCGATGAAGACATTGGAGCAGACGATCTTGGCCGTGTAGCCCGCCGCAACGCGGATGAGTGCCGGCGGCGCGGCGTAGAGCCAGATGCCGAGCGCGACTGCCGCGAGCAGCACAAGCCCTACGAACCACTTCACGATCTTCAGAATCACGCGCATTCCGTCTCCCCGCCGGTGTGGACTCGCCGCCATTCGTCCCGCAAATTTTCCGGCCTGTCGAGAGCGTCATCAACCAAAAATCAACCATGCTGAGCGAAGACGTAAAGGGTTCTGCCCCACGGCATCGAGCGTGAGGGAGAGGCACCAGATCATCATCTGCGCGCGGTTCGGGGACGCGCGCCTGTCGGCATCACGGGCCGGCCTACCGGCTCAAGGGAGAAGCGATGCGCCGTCTTGCGGCCCTCATCCTGCTTGGCGTGCTCAGCGCCTGCACCACGGTCGACGACCTCGCGCCGACGAGTTCCCGGCGCACGGGCACGCAGACGCTCTCACAGGGCGAGGTGATGCTGCGCTATCCCCGCTTCGACGACGTGAAGCCGCACGACTGGACCGGCCGCAAGCCATGGGAGCACCCTGTCCACGGCACTGACGTGTCGAAATACCAGAGCTCGATCGACTGGCCCCAGGCCAAGGCCAACGGCATCTCGTTTGCCTTCATCAAGGCAACTGAAGGCGGCGACCGCATCGACGACTATTTCGACGAGCACTGGAAGGCCACCAAGGCAGCCGGCGTACCGCGCGCGGCCTATCACTTCTACTATTTCTGCCGCACCGCCGCCGAACAGGCGGCCTGGTTCATCCGCAACGTGCCGCGCGAGCGCAATTCCCTGCCGCCGGTGCTCGACATGGAATGGAACCCGCAGTCGCCCACCTGCAAGCTCAGGCCTGACTCGGAGACCGTGCGCCGCGAGATGAAGACGTTCCTCGAGATCGTCGAGAGGCACTACGGCAAGAAGCCGATCATCTACACCTCGATCGACTTCTTCGACGACAACCAGCTGGCGGGCTTCAGGGAATATCCCTACTGGCTGCGCTCGGTGGCCGGCCATCCGAGCGAGCGCTACGGAAGCCACCCCTTTGCCTTCTGGCAATATACCGGCACCGGCGTCGTCCCCGGCATCAAGGGCAATGCCGACATCAACGTCTTCAACGGCAACGAGGCCGCCTGGAAGAAGTGGCTGCGGGAAAACGCGGGTTAGCTCTTGGACTCATAGATCTGGTCGAAATGGTGTGAGACCACTTCGATCAAATTTATGAGCTCACGATATGGTTGTATCGCATCTCAACCGAGCCGCGCCGGCATTTTGCCGCATAAGCGCATTTTTGCGATCAAATCGCCGTCAGACGGGGCCTGGAGCAGCAAAAGCCGCTTCCATCCGCGCGCAACCGGAGGTATGGGCCGGCTGCCCGTTTTTTTGCCATTTCGGTCGGGCAGACGATAATGCGAATTTCAGGACGGGCTTGGAGAGGTCAGATGGTGGTGCGCAAGAAGGCACTGGCGGCGGCGCTGTTGGCATTTTTTGCTTCGCCGGCCATGGCGCAGGAATGCGGCGGCGATTTCGAAGCCTGGAAGAGCGCCATGCATGCCGAGGCTGCCACAGCCGGCGTCGGCAACAAGGGCCTTTCCGCGCTCGACGAGGCAGAGATCGACCCCAAGGTCCTCCAGCGCGACCGCGCCCAAGGCGTGTTCAGCCAGACTTTCATCGAATTCTCCGCCCGCATGATTTCCGACTACCGCCTGAAGCACGGTGCGGCCAACCTCAAGAAATATGCTGACGTCTTCGCTCGCGCCGAGCAGGAATATGGCGTTCCCGGCCCGGTGATTGCCGCCTTCTGGGCGCTGGAGACTGATTTCGGCGCCGTGCAGGGCGACTTCCACACGCTGAACGCTCTCGTGACGCTGTCGCATGATTGCCGCCGGCCCGAACTCTTCCGCAAGCAGATCGTGCCGCTGCTCACGCTGATCGACCGCGGCGTCCTGCCCGCCGACGTCAAGGGCGCCTGGGCCGGCGAAATTGGCCAGACCCAGATCCTGCCCATCGACTATTTGAACAATGGCGTGGACGGCGACGGCGACGGCATCGTCGACCTGCGCAACAGCGTGCCCGACGTCATCATGACCACGGCCAAGAAGATCCAGTCGCGCGGCTGGAAGCGCGGCGAGCCCTGGCTGCAGGAAGTGCGCGTGCCCGACCAGATGCCCTGGGAGGAGACCGGCCGCACCAACAAGCTTCCGATGTCCCAGCTCATCGCCTGGGGTGTGACGGATCGCGACGGCAACCCGCTCAAGGACACCGGCGCGAAAGCCGCCGTAATGCTGCCCATGGGCCACAAGGGTCCAGCCTTCATCGTCTACGACAACTTTGACATCTACCTTCAGTGGAACCAGTCGATCGTCTACACGCTGACCGCAGCCAATCTGGCCGCTCGCCTTGCCGGCGATCCGGCCTTCGAAAAGCGCAACCCCGAGCAGGGGCTGACCGGCGAAGCCATGAAGCAGCTACAGCAGAAACTGCATGACAAGGGCTACGATGTCGGCGGTATCGACGGCGTTCTGGGCACCAATACCCGCGAGGCGATCCGCCAGGAGCAGATCCGCCTCGGCTTACCGGTCGACGGCTGGCCGACCCCGGAACTGCTGACCAAGCTCTAAGCGAACCTTCAATCGGCCTTCCGGTCGGGCACACTCGCAAGCCGCATCTCCTAGAAGGGTTTCATCTCCCCTCTATCTAGATGTGTGTTGCGAGGTGCTGACCCATGACCGAAATGCCGAAGACCGAGGTCAATCTGGAGCGGCCGGTAACCGACGAAGAGCTGGCGCGGCTTCAGTTCACGACCATGCTCTATTATCTGCAGGTCACCAATCCCGATAACGGCCTGGTTCGCGACAATACCAACCCCGCAACGCCGTCGAGCATCGCGGCAATCGGGATGGCTCTGTCGACGATCCCGGTGGTCGTCGAACGCGGTGTCATCTACAGGCCATTCGCCGCGAAGATCACCCGCAGGCGTCTGCGCTACCTTATGGAATGTCCGCAGGGCCCGGAGCCCGACGCCTCCGGCTACAAGGGCTTCTTCTACCATTTCCTCGACATGGAAACCGGCCGCCGCGTCTGGCAGTGCGAGTTGTCGACGATCGACTCGGCGTTCCTGTTCGCAGGCGCCCTGACGGTCGCGGCCTATTTCGATCAGGACACTGCCGATGAGGCGGAAATCCGCCATCTCGCCAATGCGCTCTACGAACGCGCCGACTGGAACTGGGCTCGCGACGGCGAGGCGACACTGACCCATGGCTGGCGCCCGGAAAGCGGATTTATCCCATACCGCTGGCGCGGCTACGATGAGGGCCTTCTGCTCTACATCCTTGGTCTTGGCTCTCCGACCCATCCTTTGCCGCCGGAAAGCTATGCCGCCTACACCTCCACCTACCAATGGAGGGAGATATATGGCCACGAGCTGCTCTATTCGGGGCCGCTTTTCACCCACCAGCTGTCGCAGATGTGGATCGATTTCAACGGCATCCGGGACGAGTTTATGCGGCAGCGCGGCAGCGACTACTTCCAGAACAGCCGGCACGCCACATTCGTGCAGCAGGAATATGCGATCCGCAATCCAATGGAGTTCGTCGGCTACGGCGAACATTGCTGGGGTTTCACCGCCAGCGACGGCCCGGGCTGGCACACGCGCACGATCAACGGGGTAAAACGCAAGTTCTTCGACTATCTTGCCCGCGGCGCCCCATTCGGACCGGACGACGGGACGGTCTCCCCCTGGGCGGTAGTGGCCTCGCTCCCCTTCGCACCAGAAATCGTCATCCCGACGGCGCGGAATTTTGTCCAGCTGCGTCTGGGGGCGACCCGCCTCTACGGGTTCAAGCCCTCCTTCAACCGGACGTTTCCGGTGAAAGACAGCGCCACGGGCTGGTGGGTGTCGCCGTATCACTTCGGAATCGACCAGGGTCCGATAGTGCTCATGATCGAGAATTATCGCACCGGTCTGCTCTGGGACATCATGCGGCGTTGCCAGCCCGTGGTGAACGGTCTGCACCGGGCTGGTTTTTCGGGCGGCTGGCTTTAGGACCGCTTGCGCGATAATTTTATTGTAATTACAATAATAGCATCAAAATCGCTCTGGAGGAGAATGACATGCGCGACCATGACAGCGTGCCGCTGCCGGATTATCGCGAACTGGAACAGTCCGAAATGATCGCGCGCGCCAACTCCTTCTACGAGGAGATCAAGCGACGCCACACGGTGCGCAGCTTCTCGTCGCGCCCGGTGCCGCGCGAAATCATCGAGAATTGCATCATGGCCGCCGGCACCGCGCCAAGCGGGGCCAACCACCAGCCTTGGTTTTTCTCGGCAATCAGCGATCCGGCCGCCAAGCGCGAAATCCGCGAGAAAGCCGAGATCGAGGAACGCGCCTTCTATGTCGACCGCAAGGCCGGCGAAGCCTGGCTCGACGCGCTGGCGCCGCTCGGTACCGACGAGCAAAAACCCTATCTCGAAATCGCGCCCTGGCTGATCGGCATCTTCGCCCAGCGTCGCGGCGGCGCGGAGGTCGGCGAGGAACGTAAGAACTACTACATCGCTGAATCCGTCGGCATCGCCACCGGCTTCCTCATCAACGCGCTGCACAGCTGCGGGCTGGTGACGCTGACGCATACGCCCAAGCCCATGGACTTCCTGAATACCATCTGCAGCCGGCCCGACCACGAAAAGCCGTTCATGCTCCTGGTTGTCGGCTATCCGGCAGAGGACGCCACCGTGCCGCTGCACGCGCTGAAGAAGAAGACGCTGGAACAGATCGCGTCGTTCATCTGAGGGGGGTGGTTGAGAGGGGCAGCGGCTCGACCGCCTGCCCCTACCCGTCCTCCATCTTCGAGCCGCTTGTGCGGCGATACCAGCGCAGCATTTCGCGCTGGTCGGCAGAGAGCGACTGCCCCTTCCTGCGCCGCTCCAGCGCGTGACGCGCCAGCACTTCTTCGGCTTTGTCCTCCAGCCGTGCGAGAAAGTCGAACAGCATCTCCCGCTCGCCCGGATCCAGCACCTCTTCGATCTCGGTGGCGCGCTGGCCGAGCACGCCGGCCACCTGCTCGTAGAGTTCGCGGCCGCTGTCGGTCAGCTCCACCAGTGAACTGCGCTGGTCGGTCGGGTCACTCGACGCGACAACAAAGCCGCGCTCGACGAGCGTCGCCACGCCGCGGCTGATTGTGCCGGGGTCGAGCCGGGTCTGGTAGCCGATGTCGGCCGCACGTACCGGCATATAGGCGCCGACATTGAGCAGCACCCGCAGTTCGCGCAGTCCCAGATCTGTCATCGCCTTCACCTGCGGGTCGCGTTGCGCCTGCAAGAGGTTCACCAGCACCGCCAGCCGGAACGGCAAATGCATCTCGAGGTCGAACGGCGCGCCGCCGGCCTTGGAGAGCGGAAAGGTCAGCTTGCGCCGACCGCTGGCAAGTCGATCATCTTCCATCAGCCGACAACAGCATAAATGACCGCATTTGGCGAGATAGCGGCACGTCCTTGAGCGAGCGGAGACGCCGCTTATATCGGCTAATCCGCCATGGTTTCGAGGCTCGCCAGCCCTTGCGGCGCCTCGCCCTCCTCGAAAGGCGTAGTCACCTCCACGAAAGTGTCCGGGTAAAAGCCATTGAAACGCGTCCGGAGCGACAGCGAATAAGCGCCGATATGGCCGATCTCGATCCAGTCGCCGGTGTCGATCGTCTCCGGCAGCCAGAATGGGCGCGAGAGAATATCGACGGAATCGCAGGTCGCCCCGCACACCTTGAACGGCACGATGTTCTGTTCCAGGCCGTTGCGCGAGCGGATGGCCGGGTCGGCAATGAACCGCGCCGGCAGCGTGATCTTGCCCGTCCAGCTATCGGACAGCGAGGCCCAGATGCCGTCATTGATGTAGAGCCGGCGCCCCTTGCGCAGCAGCACCCGCACGATGAGCGAGAAGGCGCGCGCGACGATGACCCGACCAGGCTCGGCAACCAGCGGCACCTCGTCGAAGCCATATTCGCGCAGGTCGCCGCGTAGCCGCGACATGATCTGGCCGAGCGACGGCATTTCGCGCTTCTTGCGGCGGGGATCCTCACCATATTCGGCCGGAAAGCCGCCACCGACATCGAGCCCCGCAATATCGAAGCCAAGTCGGTTGCGCACCCAGTCGGCCGAGGCCAACGCGCGCTCATAAACGTCCGGGTCCTCGATCTGGCTGCCGACGTGGAAGCACAGCCCGACCTTGTAGCCGTGGCGGTGCAGCCGATGGCCAAGCTCGACGGCATTGGCTGGGCCAGCACCAAACTTCTTCGACAGTTCGTAGGCCGCCTGCCCCTTGGTCTGGATGCGAACGAAGACCGTTATCGTCCCCGGATCGATGTCGAGCGCCTGCACGATGCGGCTCAGCTTGGTGATCTCGTCCTCATGATCGATCGCGATGATACGAATGCCGTATTTCTCCAGCGCCAGCCGAATGTCGGACTGCGCCTTGACCGGATGCATGTAGAGCATCTCGGCATCCGGCGAGACAGCCCGCACAGCCGCGAATTCGCCGGGCGAAGCCACATCGAAGGCGGTGACGCCCGCCTCCACCAGCGTCTTCAGCACCAGCTGCTCGCCATTGGTCTTCACCGCATAGGCGGTCTTGCCGGGAAACATGCCCATGAACTGGCGGGCATCGGCCTTCAGCACCTCGGGCCGGAAGCAATAGACCGGGTCGTCGGGACGCAGGGCAAGCGCGGCGGCTTTCGCATTGTCGAATCGCTGCATGCGTCCTCCTGAGGCAGACACCGGCGAAACTTAGAACAGACGGCACGCGAAGGGAATTGCGGTCGAGCCGACACAATCATTCGCTTTTATCGAACGAAATCTCCGATACAATGCGTTGGATCGATTGATTGGAGTGCGCGAAACAATGGCCGTTACGAACCGGATCTTTAGCCATGAATGCGCATCCCGATACCCGCTTGGCCAACGCCTCCCCGATCGCCGCCCCGGCCGACTTCGTTCCAATGCAACCGTTGCCGGATCTGCGCGAGCGAACGCTGCAGGTGCTGCCAGGTCTGGCGCTGACGGCGACGATCGCGCTGGCCGGATTTGCGCTTCGGCAGATACCGGGCATCGCCGTGTTCAGCCCGATGATCCTCGCCATCCTCATCGGCATCGCCTTCCACAACCTGATCGGCACGCCGGCACGCGCCAAGGCGGGCGTGGTGTTTTCGCTGCGCCGGGTGCTGCGGCTCGCGATCATCCTGCTCGGCTTGCAGCTCACGGCAGCTCAGGTCGTGGAAGTCGGCGCCACCGGCATCGCCATCATCGTGGCAACACTGGTTGCAACCTTCATCTTCACCGTACGTCTCGGCCGGGCGATGGGCGTAGAGCCGAAGCTTGCCGAACTCATCGCGGCCGGCACCTCGATCTGCGGCGCCTCCGCCGTGATCGCTACCGATACGGTGACGCGTGCGCCGGACGAGGACGTGGCCTATGCAGTTGCCTGCGTGACGGTGTTCGGCTCGATCGCCATGTTTGCCTATCCGTTGCTGCCGGCCCTGCTGGGGCTCGACGCACATGCTTATGGCCTGTGGGCCGGAGCCTCGATCCACGAGATCGCGCAGGTGGTCGCGGCGGCCTTCCAGGGCGGCCAGGCGGCAGGCGAATTCGGCACGGTGGCAAAGCTCAGTCGCGTCATGCTGCTTGCGCCCGTCGTGCTGTCGCTTGGCTTCATGGCGACGCGCCGCGCCAGAAAATCCGGCCAAGGCCACAGCGCAGCGAAAGCGCCGGTGCCGTGGTTCGTGCTGGGCTTCATCGCGCTGGTGGTGGTCAACAGCGTGGTGTCGATCCCCGCCGAGGCCAAGAGCGTCATCATAATGGCCACCACCTTCATGCTCAGCATGGCGCTGGCAGCCATGGGGCTGGAGACGGACATCCGCAAGCTCAAGGCAAAGGGCCTGCGCCCGCTACTGCTCGGCCTCGCTGCCTTCCTGTTCATCGCCGGCTTCAGCCTGACACTGATCAAGCTGGTCTGGTGATAGCCGCCGCTCTGCGCGGGGCCAACTTCGAAAGGTCCCGCCCATGACTCTGGAGCAACTCCGCATCTTCGTCGCCGTGGCCGAGCGCGAGCATGTCACGCGCGCCGCCCGCGACCTCAACCTGACCCAGTCGGCCACCAGCGCGGCGGTGGCCGCACTCGAAGCCCGGCACGCGACGAAACTCTTCAACCGCGTCGGCCGCCGCATCGAGCTCACCGAGGCGGGACGGCTGTTCCTTGACGAGGCCCGCGCCGTGCTGGCACGCGCCGCTTCGGCGGAAGCCGTGCTGGCCGATCTCGCCGGGCTGAAGCGCGGCTCTCTGCACCTGGCAGCCAGCCAGACAGTGGCAAATTACTGGCTGCCGCCCTTCATGCATCGCTTCCAGACGCAATATCCGGGCATTTCCATGCGGTTGACCATCGGCAACACCGAGCAGGTTGCCGCAAGCGTGCGCGACGGGTTTTCAGACCTCGGTTTCGTCGAGGGCGAGATCGACGATCCTGCTCTCTCGGTCACCCCCGCCGCCGAAGACGAGATGGCGCTGGTGGTCGGCGCGAGCCACCCATGGGCCACCCGCACCGCGCTTGCCCCGACCGAACTCACGCAAACCCGCTGGGTTCTGCGCGAGCCAGGCTCGGGCACGCGGGCCATGTTCGAAGAGGTGCTCGAGGATTTCGGCATCGCACCCGCCGAGCTGGAGGTTGCGCTGGAACTTGCCTCGAACGAGGCCGTGCGCACCGCCGTCATCGCCGGCGCAGGCGCCACCGTCATGTCGCGCTTCGTCACCGAGGCGGCCGTTGCCGCAGGCCGGCTGGTGCAGATGCCGCTTGCCTTGCCGAAGCGGCGCTTCCTCGCCATCCGCCATAAGGAGCGGCATCTCACCCACGCTCAACGCGAATTTTTGGCACTGGTCGACGAAACGAGCCGAAGCGTCTGAAATCGGGTGGCGGAATCGGGGCCGCCGCTCTACAGATTCGGGCAACAAAAGCATCCGGGAGAGCTTTTTTATGACAACGGTGGCCGGCACGGCGCAGAAGACCATGGGCGCCAAGGAATGGGGCCAGTTGCTGCTGCTCGGCGCGATCTGGGGCGGCTCCTTCTTCTTTGCGCGCATCGCCGTTTCCGAAATCCAGCCGCTGGTGCTGGTGCTTTTCCGGGTGGCGATCGCGGCAATTGCGCTGCAGCTCTATTTGGCCGTCCGCGGCCCCTCCTTCCGCCTGGCTTTTCCCTATTTCGGCGCTTTCTTCGGCCTGGCGCTGCTCAACAACGTCATCCCCTTCTCGCTGATCTTCCTCGGACAGACGGAGCTGGGCGCGGGGATGGCCTCGGTGCTGAACGCCACCACGCCGTTCTGGACACTGCTCGTCGCCAACCTGTTGACCGACGACGAGAAGCTGACGCCGAATAAGCTTGCCGGCATCGTGCTCGGCATCGCCGGCACCGCGGTGATGATCGGCCCCAGCCTGCTTGACGCCATGGGCGGGCCCCTCTGGGCAAAGCTGGCGCTGATCGGCGCCTCGCTTTCCTACGCCTTTGCGCTGATCTTCGCCCGCCGCTTCCGGGCACTGCCGCCGGCCGTCGTGGCGACTGGCCAGATGACCGCCTCGACGATCATCATGATCCCGATCGCGCTCTTGCTCTACGGGCCGTCCGGGTTGTTTTCGGCAAGCCTGCCGGTGTGGTCGGCAGTGCTTGCGCTGGCGCTGATGTCCACGGCCTTTGCCTATATCCTGTTCTTCAACCTCGTCGCCAAGGCGGGCGCAACCAATGCCTCGCTGGTGACGCTGATCGTGCCGGTAAGCGCCACGCTGTTGGGAATCGCCTTCCTTGGCGAGCGCCTGGACATGCTCGAAATGCTCGGCATGGCGTTGATCGGCTTCGGCTTGCTGACGATCGACGGGCGGCTTCTGGCCGGTTATCGGCGCAAAAAAGGCGGTAGTTCGCCACAATTTATTCACAAGTCCTAAGCCGGCTTTTGGAAATTATTTCAAAAACTAAGCGGGATGACAGTGTCGCATTTGCGCCAAATGTGTCGCACTGCAATATGATTTTTGCTTGCCTGTTGCCGAAAGTCACCTATCCTTCAACGCCTTAGCTCAAACAGGAGGCTAGATATGGGACTTACACGGCCAATCAACGCGTTGATGATTTGTGCTGCGTTCGCTGTTATCGGCGCCCTGATCGCGGGGGTTCTTCCTTAAGCCGCGGAGCTGATGGGAGCCAGCCAGTCTGGCAAAGTTCGAAAGGCCGGGCCAAGCGCCCGGCCTTTTCATTTGATGCGTCAGGCAGCAGCCGAGCTTGGCCCGCCGGCAGAGACGGCATGTGCGCGGATGCCGATCATGTGGCAGATGGCAACCGAGAGATCCGCCCGGTTCATGGTGTAGAAATGGAAATCGTCGACACCGCGCTCGACGAGATCCAGAACCTGCTCGGCGGCGACGGCGGCGGCCACCAGCGCATGGGTCTGCGGGTCGTTCTCCAGCCCGTCGAAGCGTTCGGCCAGCCAGGCGGGCACATGCGCGCCGGCCCGTTCTGAGAAGCGAGCAACCTGCGCGAAATTGTGCACCGGCAGCACGCCCGGCACGATGGGCACATAGATACCCGCCCGGCGGACCCGCTCGACGTAACGCTCATAGAGATCGTTGTCGAAGAAGAACTGGGTGATGGCACGGGTGGCACCATTGTCCACCTTACGCTTGAGCATGTCGATGTCGGTGGCGAAGTCCGGGCTCTCCGGATGTTTTTCCGGATAGGCGGAAACCGAAATGTCGAAATCGCCCGCCTTCTTCAGCGCGCCTACCAGTTCGGCGCCATTGGCGTAGCCGCCCGGATGCGGGCTGTAGCACGCGCCCACACCTTCCACCGGGTCGCCGCGCAGCGCGACGAAGCGCGTGACACCCATGTCGACGAATTCGCCGATCACCTTATCGACCTCGCCGCGCACGGCATCGACGCAGGTCAAATGTGCCGCCGGCGTCAGCGTCGTCTCGGTCAGGATGCGCTTGACCGTGCGGGCGGTGCGCTCGCGCGTCGAGCCGCCTGCGCCATAGGTCACCGAGACGAATTCCGGCTGCAGCGGCTCCAGCCGCGTCACCGTATCCCACAACCGGGTTTCCATCTCCTCGGTCTTGGGCGGAAAGAACTCGAAGGATACGCTGATCTTGCCACCAATATCGGGTCGACGCGAAAAGCCGAAATTGTTCATCAGGCGGTTTCCCTTGCGGCTGCGCTGGCCGCAGGGTCCGCAATCAGCAGACGCCGGTCCCGGCCAAGCCAGAGTTTGACGGTGAGCTTGGCTTCCGAGGCGCCGCGCGGCTCGAAATCCTGCGTTTGTTCGAGTTCGAGGCCCGCCTCGGCGAACCACTCGGCAATCTGCCTGTCGGAAAAACCGAGACGAAGATGCGCATGCTCCTCGCGCAGGAACTCCAGCGCGTGAGAAGCGAAATCGACGATCACCAGCCGGCCCGATGGGCGCAGCAGCCGCGCCGCCTCCCGGATCGCGGCGGCGGGATCGTCGAGATAGTGCAGTACCTGGTGCATGGTGACGAGGTCGAAGGAGTCGCGCTCGACCGGCGGCGCATAGATGTCACCCAGCCGCACCTGCGCGTTGGAAACGCCCGCCTTGTCGAGATTCGCGCGTGCCACTGTCAGCATCTCGCGCGACATGTCGATGCCGACGCCGCGCCGGTAGAGCGGCGCGAAGATCTCCAGAAGCCGGCCGGTGCCGGTGCCCAGATCGAGCATGGACTGGAACGGCCGCTTGCCGACGAGCTTCAGCAGCGCGGTCTCCACCGCCTTGTCGGGGACATGCAACGAACGGATCTCGTCCCAGCTTGCGGCGTTCTCGGCGAAAAACTCGCGGGCCCGCTCCTGCCGCTTGCGCTTGACGGACGACAAGCGCTCCATGTCGCGCTCGATCTGCGGGTCTCCGTCATGCATGCGCGACACCAGCCCCAGCACGAAGTCGCGCGAGGCGTCGGTATCGGCAACGCGGAAATAGGCCCAGGAGCCCTCCTGATAGCGCTCGATCAGCCCCGCTTCGAGCAGCAGCTTGAGGTGGCGCGAGACGCGCGGCTGCGACTGGTTGAGGATTTCGGTCAGATCGGAAACGGTCAGGTCGCCGCGTGACAAAAGCGCCAGAATGCGCAAGCGGCTGGATTCGGCCGCCGCCTTCAATGTATCAACCAGGGAGTCGAGGGTTACCCGCATATTGCGACCTCATGCAAAAAGACATAAACATATCTTTATGTGATGTTTCGTCGGTTTGCAACGGCGAATGTCGCGCGCGAACCATCATATGGCGCTAAGTCGGAAGGATGACAGTACGCATGGGCATGTTCGAACAACGCGAAGGCGAACACCCGCTGGCCGAAGACCCGGCAACCATGCCCGGCGACGGCCATGTCGTGTTCATCGGCCGCATACGCTCGCCATGGACCACACGCGACGATTGCCCCAAGAACATGCGCGCCGCGCGGGAACAGGGCGGCGGCGCGACGGTTGAGGTCGACGCACCCTATCGGCCGGGACTGGAAGGGCTCGGCCGCGCCAGCCATGTGGTGATCCTGACCTGGCTGCAGCACGCGCCACGGAATCTAATCATCCAGAAGCCGCGCCATGCCTCTGACGCCAAAGGCGTTTTTGGCTTGCGCTCCCCTGCCCGACCCAACCCGGTCGGCCTGCACATCGCGCGGCTGGTCGGGCTCGACATGGAGACAGGCATTCTCACGCTCGACGCCATCGACGCGCTCGACGGCACGCCGGTTATCGACCTGAAGCCCTACATTCCCAGCGTCGATGCCTATCCCGACGCCGTGTTCGGGCGGTCCGAATGACAAAGCCCTCCACCGGCCGCCAGCGCGCCATTGCCAAGGCCCTGACGGCGCTTCTGCCCATGGCGCCCTATTCCGACACCGAGCGCATCCGCGCCGACGCCGGCGCGCCGCACCTGAAAACCTTGCCGCCGACGATCGCCGTATGGCTGGCCACCGTCGCCCATGTGCGCCACCAGCACACCGACTACGAGGGGCTGCTGGAGGAAGGCTACGACCGCGACTCCGCACGCTTCTTCGTCGTCGGCCAGGTCAACGAGGTGCTGACGCGCTGGCGCGCGACCCGCCTGCTCGACCCGGACGACGAGGACGAATGATCCTTCCCTGCCGCGATCACGATTGATCGACCGCGTTTGAAAAGCCGTATCCGCCGCTCATATCACTGGGCGGAGTTTTCCGTTCACGCACGTCAGTTGCACGGCAAAGGATTGCGGTCATGGCGCAGAAGGTTTGGTTTATCACCGGAACATCGAAGGGTTTTGGGCGCGTCTGGGCGGAAGCCGCCCTCGCCCGTGGCGACCTCGTCGCGGCGACGGCACGCAATCCCGACAGCCTGGCGGAACTGGTCGAGAAATACGGCAAGAGCGTCGCCGCCGTGAAGCTGGACGTCGACGACAAGAAGGCCGTCGATGCGGCGGTGGCGGAAGCGCACAAGCGTTTCGGCCGGCTGGATGTCGTCATCAACAATGCAGGCTATGGCCAGTTCGGCGCCATCGAGGAGGTGAGCGAACAGGAAGCGCGTGACCAGATCGAAACCAATGTGTTCGGCGCCCTCTGGGTCACGAAGGCCGCGCTGCCCATCATGCGCGCGCAACGCTCGGGTCACATCATCCAGATCTCCTCCATCGGCGGCGTGAACGCCTTCTCTTCGCTCGGTCTTTATCACGCCTCCAAATGGGCGTTGGAAGGTTTTAGCCAGGCGCTGAGCCAGGAAGTCGCCGAGTTCGGCATACATGTCACGCTGGTCGAGCCGGCCGGCTTCTCCACCGACTGGGGCGGCCCTTCGGCGAAATTCGCCGCGCCGATTTCTGCTTATGACGATGCGCGCGCCAAGATGACCCACCTCCGCCAAACCACCGTTCCCGGCGATCCCGATGCGACCGGCCCAGCCATGCTTGCTCTGGTGGATGCAGCCGAGCCACCGCTGCGTGTCTTCTTCGGCGATGTCGGCCTGCCGATGATCAAGCAGGAATATGCCAACCGCATCGCGCTCTGGGAAAAATGGGACAACATCGCGCTGATGGCGCAGGGTCCGAAGGGCAACCGCTAGTGAAGAACTGAACTGCCGCGCAGACGGCAGTGGATAGCGCGGGCTACGCCCGGTAGATCCACTGTTCGGGCACGCGCACGGAAACCTCTTCGCCCTGCTCGATGCGGCCTGGCTTTTCGACCCAGCCGATGAGCCCGCGCAGGCGCCTAGCCGCCTTCGGGAACAGCAGCGCGCCCGCTTCGATATCGGCCATGCCGGCGCGCTCGGCGATGCGGCGGCCGGCGATGCGGCACGGGGCGTTCTGCCCATCGACCTTCAGCGTCACGCCGCCTTTGAAGAACAGCATGGTGCCCGACGGCAGCATGGACAGGTGCGGCACGCCGTCGAGGACGAGATTGGCGCCGATCCATTCAGGCCTGATTTCCGCAAGCCCCATGCCCTCGGCCGCCAGCGCCAGCTCGTCGGCCGCAAGGATAGACAGCTGGCGTTCGTTGCGCATCTCGGTGCCGCGCGGATACCACGGCTCGCGCCCGCCCGAGCGGCGCGTGTGGCCCGCATGGTAGTCGTTGAAGATACCCCGGAAATCCAGCTCCAGCGCATCTGTCGCCCGCGTCTCGAAATCGTCGTTCTCGGCGATGTAGACCCCGGCCACGCGAGCATTCAGCTTCCTGGCGGGCAGGATTTCGATTTCATCGGCGGGGCTTTGCAGGTCGAGCATGGGATTCCTCATGTTTCGGCGCGAAGATGCCGATGCGTCGCCTTCACGTCCAGCCAAAAAGCCTGATCGGTACATGAGCGGGACTGATTGGTGTCTGACAGCGGAGAGCTTGTGCCTCGCCGAAGATTTGCCCTTACATCATCCTCAGCAGCGCGCCGCCAATGGAATAGCCCGCACCGAAAGCGCAGAGCAGGCCGTAGTCGCCGGCCTTCATGTCGGCGTGGTTTTCCTCGAGCGCGATGACGGCGCCCGCGCCGGCCGTATTGCCCAGCCGCTCCAGCACCATAGGCGCGCGGTCGTGACCAACTTCGTGGCCGAAGGAGAGTTTTAGGATCATGGCGTTCATCCGCGCATTGGCCTGATGCAGCCAGAAGCGGCGAATATCGTCCGGCGTCTGGCCGTGCTCGGCCAGGAAGTCGACGATGAAGCGATGGCCGGCGACGGTGACGTCCTTGAACACCCGGTTGCCGACCTGCTTGATCATGTTGCCTTCCAGCTCGATCATGTAGGGATCTTCCTGGGCGGTGCGGGTGAGATAGCCGAGATTGGTGCGGATGTTGTTCGAAAGCTGCGTCCACAGCCGCGTGTCGAGCACCTCGAAGCAGCCGGGCCGCACCTCGTCCTCCCCGATCGCCTCGACCACCATGGAGGCCGAAGCGTCGCCGAAGATGAAATGCGTCTGGCGGTCGCGGAAATTGAGATGGCCGGTGATGATCTCCGGCGTCGTCACCAGCACGCGCTTCTGCACGCCCGCGCGCACCAGGCCGGCGGCTACATGCAGGCCCGCCGCGGCCGAGGAGCAGCCCAGCCCCATGTCGAAGCCCGCGCCGCGCGTGCCCATGGATTGCTGCATCTCGATGGCGATCGCCGGGTAAGGCCGCTGGTGGTGCGACGCCGAGCAGATGACGAGATCGACATCCGCCGGTCCTACGCCGGCATGCGCCAGCGCCTTGCGCGCCGAGGCGATGCCGAACTCTGCTTCCAGCGACAGATCGTCGTCGGCGCGGGCGGGAATGCGCGGCGCCATGCGGGTCGGGTCCAGAATGCCTTCGCGGTCGATGACGTGGCGCGTCTTTACGCCCGATGCCTGGACGATGAAGTCGGCATCCGACTTCGACAGCGGCTCCAGCCCCTGCCCGGCGCGCTTCAAATTCTCGGCATCTACCCAGGCATTGAAGCTTGCGACCAGCTCTTCATTGGTGATGCGGGCCTCGGGGATTTCGACGCCGATGCCGCTGATGATGACGCGCTGCATGCTTTTGATTGTCCTGTGCGCATGCCCTCGACGATCTATACGCGCACGCCTTCAAGATCGTCAGCCTATTGTTGCAGTGCGGCAGTTTACGTCAGCTTAACCTGCCGCGCCAAGCAGGCTGCTTCCTATCTTCGTTGCGCCACGATGAAAAGTCGTGGAAAGCGCAGTAGCACCTTGCCGTTGGCCGCCGGCGGATAGGCCGCAGCGATGCGCTCGGCATAGGCAGCGAGGAATGCCTGCCGCTCCTGCTCCTCCAGCGGATCGATGAAAGGCCGCAGTCCCGTCCCCTTGACCCATTCGACAATCGCAGTGGCATCCGCCAGCGGATGATTGTAGATGGTGTGCCAGATGTCGAGCCGCGCGGCCTGTGGGCCCAGAAGGTCGTAATACGACACGACAGGCGGCAGCGGCGCGCGGGCGGCCCCGGCGATCTTGGCTGCGAAGGGCATGGCGGCGGCCGTCTCGCGCATGGCCACATGCGAGGGCTCGCCCATATTGTCGGGCATCTGCACGGCCAGGAAGCCGCCCGGCGCCAAGAGGCCGAGCAGCCGCGCCAGAACCTGCTGGTGATTGGGCAGCCACTGGAACACCGCATTTGCGAAGATGACGTCCACCGGCTCGTCCGGCGTCCAGCTTTCGGCATCCGCGATCCGGAAGTCGACCGAAGACAGCCGCTTCTTCGCGTCTTGGATCATGGCCGGCGAGCTGTCGAAGCCGGACACCTTTGCCTCCGGCCAGCGCTCGACCAGAAGCTCGGTGGAATTGCCTGGCCCGCAGCCGATGTCCACCACATGGCGCGGACGTTCGATGAGCACCTGCGCCAGGAGATCACGCGCGGGCCGCGTCCGCTCGTCCTCGAATTTCAGATATTGCGAAGCGGACCAGTCTTTCATCGGCATAGGCTCCTGCAGGCACACAAAACAAAAACGCCCCGCCGGTATGGGCGGGGCGTTGGCATTTCTTAGCGGGTGAGCCGCTTGTAGGTCATCCGGTGCGGGGTCAGCGCATCCGGTCCGAGGCGACGGACCTTGTCCTTCTCGTAGTCTTCGAAGTTGCCCTCGAACCACTCGACATGGCTGTCGCCCTCGAAGGCCAGGATGTGCGTGGCCAGACGGTCGAGGAACATACGATCGTGGCTGATGATCACGGCGCAGCCGGCGTAGTTTTCCAGCGCGTCTTCAAGTGCTGCCAAAGTTTCGGTGTCGAGATCGTTGGTCGGTTCGTCGAGCAGCAGCACGTTGCCGCCCGAGCGCAGCATCTTGGCGAGGTGCACGCGATTGCGCTGACCGCCGGAGAGGTTGCCGACCTTCTGCTGCTGGTCGCCGCCGCGGAAGTTGAAGGACGAGCAGTAGGCGCGGGTGTTTGCCTCGAACTTGCCGAGCTTGACCACTTCGGCGCCGCCCGAGATTTCTTCCCAGACGGTCTTGTTCGGGTCGAGCGCATCGCGGCTCTGGTCGACATAGCCGAGCCTGACCGTCTCGCCGATGCGGATCGAGCCGGCATCCGGCTTCTCCTGACCGGTGATCATCTTGAACAGCGTGGTCTTGCCCGCGCCGTTCGGGCCGATGACACCGACGATACCGCCGGGCGGCAGCTTGAACGACAGGTCTTCGATCAGCAGTTCCTCGCCGAAGCCCTTGTTGATGCCCTCGACCTCGATGACGACGTTGCCGAGGCGCTCGCTGTGCGGGATGACGATCTGCGTGTCCGTCGGACGGCGGCTGTCGGCCGCCTCCAGAAGTTCCTCGAAGGCCTTGATACGGGCCTTGGACTTGGTCTGGCGGGCCTTCGGGCTGGAGGCGATCCACTCGCGCTCGCGGGAGATGGCGCGCTGGCGCGCGTCATCCTCGCGGCCTTCCTGCTTGAGGCGCTTGGCCTTGGCTTCCAGATAGGCGGTGTAGTTGCCCTCGTAGGGAATGCCGCGACCGCGATCTAGTTCGAGGATCCAGCCGGTGACGTTGTCGAGGAAGTAGCGGTCGTGGGTGATGAGCAGCACCGAGCCCTTGTAGGCGCGTAGGTGCTTTTCAAGCCAAGCCGTGGTCTCGGCGTCGAGGTGGTTGGTCGGTTCGTCGAGCAGCAGCAGGTCGGGCTCGCTGAGCAGCAACTTGCACAGCGCCACGCGGCGACGCTCACCGCCCGAAAGGTTGGTCACGTCCGCGTCCTTGGGCGGGCAGGCCAGCGCTTCCATCGCCATCTCGACCTGCTGTTCGAGATCCCAAAGGTTCAGGCGGTCCATCTCGTCCTGGAGATGCGCCGATTCCTCGGCGGTCTCGTCGGAATAGTTCATCATCAGCTCATTGTAGCGCTCGATGATGGCCGTCTTCTTGGCGACGCCATCCATGATGTTCTCGAATACGGTCTTGCTCGGGTCGAGCTGCGGCTCCTGCGCGAGGTAGCCGACGGTCGCACCATCGGCGAGCCAGGCTTCACCGGTGTATTCCTTGTCGAGCCCGGCCATGATCTTGAGGATCGTCGACTTACCGGCGCCGTTGGGGCCCAGAATGCCGATCTTGGCGTCTGGGTAGAAGGAAAGATGGACGTTTTCGAGAACTTTCTTGGTGCCGTAAGCCTTTGAGAGCCCGGACATGTGATAGATGAACTGGCGTGCCACGCGCGCTTATCCCATGAATCTGTTTCGGAAGTTGCGCGCTATGTAGGCGATACAGCCCGAAACGGCAAATGCTTTCGGTCCCGGGGCCCAGCCTCCCCCTCTCGTTACCTCCAGCCTGTGCCCGAAAAGGCAACCTTTTCGCCTCTGCCGCGCTATCTTGTTGCGAGGCTGCCAAATTGCAGCTCCCGCATCGGCATGGGAGACAATCCATGGCGCTGACCCGGAGACAGACCATCGCGGGCCTCGCGGGAGTGGTTGTTGCATCCGGCCTGATGCACCGCGCCAAAAGCGAAAGACTAATCCAGCGATTTTCGCGCAGGCAGGCGCGCCAGCTGGCGCGGGAAGCCTGGGTTCTGGGAATGCCGCCGGTCTACATAGAACGGCAGTGGCTTCTCTCCAGCAATGTCTCCCGGCCCAATGACCGGCAGGCGCCGATGAACCAGTTCGCACATTTCCGCGACTTCCCGGACGTCGACACCCAGATCGCCGCCACCATGAATGTCGATACGCTCTATTCCCTCGCCTGCCTCGATCTCAAGGCCGAGCCGATCGTGCTGTCGGTGCCCGAAATGGGCGATCGTTACTGGATCATGCAGCTGGTGGACGCATGGAACAACGTTCCCGCCGCGCCGGGATCGCGCACCGTCGGCGGCAAGGGCGGCGATTTCGTCCTTGTCGGCCCGCGATGGCACGGGTCGATCCCCGGGGGGCTTACCCACCTGCACCTGCCGACGACCATGCTGCTGCTGAAAGGGCGCACCTACGTCGCCAATGAGGCCGATCTGCCCGCGGTTCATGCCCTGCAGGACAAGTACCAGCTGGTGCCCCTGTCTTCCTGGGGAAAGCCCTATACGCCGCCCACCGACGTGCCGATAGACAAGGCCCTCGACACGAAGAAGACCGTTCAAGAGCAGACGCTGCGCATGTCGCCGGACACGTTCTTCAACAACCTCAATCGGTTGCTGGTCTACAATCCGCCTGAACCGTCGGATCCGGCCACCATGGACCGCCTCACGCGGCTGGGCATCGTCCCTGGGAGGAACTTCGACTTCGCATCCTTCGATCAGAGCCTGCAGCAGGACGTCTATGACGGCGTGCGCGACGGACAACGGGACATGCAATCGGTGGACCGGGGCAAGGCGGTAAATACGTGGCGGTTCGCCCTCGATATGGGACGCTTCGGCAAGAACTACGCCTATCGCGCAAACTCGACGTTCTTCGATGTCGGCGCCAACCTGGCCGAAGATGCGATCTATCCGACCACGGCCGTCGATTCCAACAACCTGCCTCTCGACGCCGAATACCGCTATGTCCTGCATTTCAGGCAAGACGAGATACCGCCGGTCAAGGCGTTCTGGTCACTTACCATGTACGACAGCAGCGGCTTCCTCTCGCGGAACCCGATCAACCGCTATGCCCTCGGCGGCCGCAGCCAGATGATCTACGGCAAGGACGGTTCGCTGACGATCTTCATCCAGCGCGATTCTCCCGGCTCGGACAAGGAAGCCAACTGGCTGCCGACACCGGACGGAGGCGGGATGATGCTGATGCTGCGCCTCTACGAGCCGCGCCAGGAGGCGATCGACGGCACATGGAAGCCGCCGGCGATCCAGAGGGTCGAATACAACTAGCGGCCAGACCTGCTATGCCTTGATCCGCCAGCCGGTCCTGAAGATCCACCAGATCGTGGCAAGGCAGACGGTGAGGAACACCAGCGTCATGCCAAGGCTGATGCCGACATTGACGTCCGATATGCCGAAGAAGCTCCAGCGGAAGCCGCTGACCAGATAGACCACCGGATTGAGCAGCGACACCGAGTGCCAGAACGGCGGCAGCATGTCGATGGAATAGAAGCTGCCGCCCAAGAAGGTCAGCGGGGTCACGATCAGCAGCGGCACCAGCTGCAACTGCTCGAAATTGCCGGCCCAGATGCCGATGATGAAGCCGAACAGGCTGAACGTCACCGCCGTCAGCACCAGGAACAGAACCATCAAGAACGGATGCTCAATGTGCAGCGGCACGAACAGCGAGGCCGTGGCGAGGATGATCAGGCCGAGGATAATGGACTTGGACGCCGCAGCACCGACATAGGCTATGACGATCTCCAGATAGGACACCGGCGCCGATAGCAGCTCGTAGATGGTGCCGACGAATTTCGGGAAATAGATGCCGAAGGAGGCATTGGAAATGCTCTGCGTGAGCAGCGAGAGCATGATCAGCCCCGGCACGATGAAAGCGCCGTAGCTGACCCCGTTGATCTCGCTGATGCGCGAACCGATGGCTGCGCCGAAGACCACGAAATAGAGCGAGGTGGAGATGACCGGTGAGACGATGCTCTGCAGCAGCGTGCGCCAGGTACGCGCCATTTCGAACAGATAGATCGCGCGGATCGCGTAAAAATTCATCGCCGTTCCCTCACCAGATTGACGAAGATGTCTTCCAGCGAACTCTGCTTGGTCTGCAGGTCCTTGAACCGGATGCCAGCCTCGTTGAGGTCCTTGAGCAGCGAGGTGATGCCGGTACGCTCGCCCTGCGCGTCATAGGTGTAGACGAGTTCATGCCCGTCCTCGATCAGTTCCAGCCCGTGGTCCGCGAGCACGGCGGGCACCTGGTCGAGCCGGTTCTGCAGCTGCAGCGTCAGCTGCTTGCGGCCGAGCTTGCGCATGAGTTCTGCCTTGTCCTCGACCAAGATGATCTCACCCTGGTTGATCACCCCCACGCGGTCGGCCATCTGCTCGGCCTCCTCGATATAGTGGGTGGTGAGGATGATGGTGACGCCGGTTTGCCTGAGTGAGCGCACCAGCTCCCACATGTCGCGGCGCAACTCGACGTCGACGCCCGCGGTGGGCTCGTCAAGGAAGAGGATCTGCGGCTCATGCGCCAGCGCCTTGGCGATCATCACGCGGCGCTTCATGCCGCCCGAAAGCGTGATGATCTTGTTGTCCTTCTTGTCCCAGAGCGAGAGGTCCTTCAGCACCTTCTCGACATAGGCCGGGTTGGCCGGCTTGCCGAACAGGCCGCGGCTGAAGCTGACTGTCGCCCACACCGTCTCGAAGGCGTCCGTCGCCAGTTCCTGCGGCACAAGGCCGATGCGCGTACGCGCTGCGCGATAGTCGCTGATGATGTCGTAGCCGTCGGCCAGCACCGTGCCTTGGGACGGATTGACGATGCCGCAGATGATGCTGATCAGCGTCGTCTTGCCCGCCCCGTTGGGGCCAAGCAGCGCAAAAATCTCGCCGCGGCGGATTTCGAGATTGATGTTCTTCAGCGCCGTGAAACCGGACGCATAGGTCTTGGAAAGATTCGAAACGGAAATGACCGGCTTCATGACAACGTGAGCAAGATAGGTTGGGGGGAGCGCTTTCACAGCTGACCATGAAAGAGCGGCAGAAGGCAGACCCGATTGCGAAGTGAACGCAATATATGGGCTGCCGCGGCTCACACAAGGGCGGTCCTGACCGCTCCTGACATCGGGACAACTCGGCCCCTGCCCTTGACGCCGAAACTCGCCACCGCAACACTGCCGCCAGGGTAAGGGGTGAAATGATGCCGTTCGACAGGCAGATGCATCTTCAGTCGCCGAGCGGCGCCAGGATCAATCTCTATACGCGGCGCGCCGAGGGCCAGCCGCTGGGCGTGATCCAGGTCAATCACGGCCTTGCGGAACACGCCGCCCGCTATGCGCGCTTTGCCGACACCATGGCGGCCGACGGCTTTCACGTCTATGTCCATGACCATCGCGGCCATGGCGATACCTCCGCCCCCCATACGGTGCGCGGCATGTTCGCCACCGAGGCCGGCGTCGAAAGCGTCATGGCAGATGTCGGCGCGGTCCACACGCTCATCGGCGCGGAGCATCCCAACCTGCCGGTCATCGTCTTCGGCCATTCTATGGGCGGCATTGTCGCGCTGAATTACGTGCTGCGTCATCCCCAAGGCGTTGGCGCCGCCGCGGTCTGGAACGCCAATTTCTCCGCCGGCATGCTCGGCCGACTGGCGCAGGCGCTGCTGGCCTATGAGCGCTTCCGGATGGGTTCCGACGTGCCCTCGCGCATCCTGCCGAAGCTGACATTCCAGGACTGGGCCAAGAAGGTGCCCGACCGCCGTACCGATTTCGACTGGCTGTCGCGCGACGAGGCGGAGGTCGCCAAATACGTCGCCGATCCGCTCTGCGGCTGGGATGCGACGGTATCGATGTGGCAGGACGTCTTTGAGATGATCTTCTTTGCCGCTGACGACCGCAATTTCTCGGGGCTTTCCCGCGAGCTTCCATTGCACCTGGTGGGCGGCGAGAAGGACCCGGCGACCAATGGCGGCAAAGCTGTCAACGATCTTGCCGGACGGCTCGGGCGAATGGGCTTTTCGAATCTGTTTGCAAAGGTTTACGCCGAGACCCGCCACGAAAGCCTGAACGAGCTGAACCGTCACATCATCGCGGCGCAATTTGCCGACTGGGCCAAATCGGTGGTGACAAAGTGACCTGACCAACCCCTGGCACAGCGTATCCGTCGTGACACGACCGCCACATTGTTGCTAGAGCGTTCACGTCCCTCTGTCAGTTCATCTCAGGACGTTTCATGGCTACTCCCCCGCTTCACGGCATCCGCGTCATCGAGCTCGCCCGTATCCTCGCCGGCCCCTGGGCCGGGCAATTGCTGGCCGATCTCGGCGCCGACGTCATCAAGGTCGAGAGCCCGAACGGCGGCGACGACACACGCAAGTGGGGCCCGCCCTTCGTGGAAGGCCATGACGGCGAGAACCTGTCGGCTGCCTATTACCATTCCTGCAATCGCGGCAAGCGCTCCATCGCCGTCGACTTCTCGACGCCCGAGGGCGCCGAGACGATTCGCAAACTCGTTGCCACTGCCGATGTGCTGATCGAGAATTTCAAGCTCGGCGGCCTGAAGAAATACGGCCTCGACTATGAGAGCCTGCGCAAGATCAACCCGAAGCTCGTCTATTGCTCGATCACCGGCTTCGGCCAATCCGGCCCCTATGCGCCGCGCGCGGGCTACGACTTCATCGTCCAAGGCATGTCGGGCCTGATGTCCATCACCGGCCCGGCCGGCGGTGAGCCGCAGAAGGTGGGCGTGGCCGTCACCGACATCTTCACCGGCCTCTATTCGGTCATCGCCATCCAGGCCGCACTTCGTCATGCGGAAAGCACCGGCCAGGGCCAGCATATCGACATGGCGCTGTTCGACGCGCAGGTTTCCGTCCTTGCCAACCAGAACCTGAACTATCTGGTCTCCGGCGTGCCTCCGGTGCAGATGGGCAATGCCCACCCCAACATCGCGCCCTACGAGGTGCTGCCGGTGAAGGATGGGCATTTTATCCTGGCGGTCGGCAATGACGGGCAGTTCAGAAAGTTCTGCGCCGTGATCGGGCTCGAAGAGCTGGCCGATGACCCGCTTTACGCCACGAACGCCGCGCGCGTGGCCAACCGCGTCACACTGCGCGAGAAGATCGTGGCCGCACTTGCCGCCTTCGAACGCACGCCGCTTCTGGATGCGCTGGAGGCGGCCCATGTGCCGGCAAGCCCGATCAACAATATCGGCCAGTCATTCGCCGACCCGCACGTCATTGCGCGCGGCATGCGCCTCGACCTCGACGACGGCCACGGCAACAACCTGCCTTCGGTGCGCGCGCCGATGCTGCTTTCGGAAACGCCGCTGACTTACGAACGCCCCTCGCCGCGCCTTGGCGAGCACACAGAAGAAATACTCGCGGAACTGGAGAAAATGGGATCATGAAAACCGGCGGCCAACTGATCGTCGAAGCACTCGAAGCCAATGGCGTCGAGCGCATGTACTGCGTGCCGGGCGAGTCCTACCTCGCTGTGCTGGATGCGCTTCATGACTCGCCCATCCAAAGCATCGTCTGCCGCCAGGAAGGCGGCGCGGCAATGATGGCCGACTGCGCCGGCCGGCTCACCGGCAAGCCCGGCATCTGCTTCGTCACCCGCGGCCCCGGCGCGACCAATGCCTCGGCCGGCATCCACATCGCCCGGCAGGATTCCATCCCGCTCATCATGTTCATCGGCCAGGTGGCCAGCCATGCCCGGGAGCGCGAAGCGTTCCAGGAGGTCGACTACCGCGCCTTCTTCGGCCCCATCGCCAAATGGGCGACCGAAATCGACGACGCCGCGCGCATTCCCGAAATCGTCACGCGCGCCTTCTCGGTCGCCACTTCCGGCCGCCCCGGCCCGGTGGTGATCTCGCTGCCGGAAGACATGCTGACCAGCGAAGTGGAAGCGCCCGTCGCCCTGCCCTTCACGCCGGTCGAGACGCAGCCCGGCGAGGCCGAGCTTGCCGAACTGGAAAAGCTGCTGGCCGGCGCCAAGCGCCCCTTCGTCATTCTCGGCGGCTCGCGCTGGAACGAGAAGGCAGTGGCAGATTTCCGCGCGGTGGCGGAGGCCTGGTCGCTGCCGGTCGGCGTGTCCTTCCGCCGCCAGATGCTGTTCGACCACCTGCACCCGAACTACGCGGGCGATGTGGGCATCGGCATCAACCCGAAGCTCGCCGCGCGCATCAAGGACGCGGACCTCATCCTGCTCGTCGGCGGACGTTTTGGCGAAATGCCCTCGTCCGACTACACGCTGATGAAGAGCCCCTATCCGGACCAGAAGCTGGTGCATGTCCATCCGGACTCGAGCGAGCTCGGCCGCGTCTATCGTCCGACCGTCGCCATCAACGCCTCGCCGGCCGCCTTCGCCGCAGCCTTCGCGGCTCGCAAGCCCGCCGGCAAGCCGGCATGGGCCGATGCGGCGGCTGAGGCGCATGCGGACTACCTCGCCTGGTCGACGCCGCCGAAAACCGGCCCGGGCGCGGTGCAGATGGGCCCGATCATGGACTATCTGGAGAGCGTGCTGCCCGAGGACGCCATCCTCACCAATGGCGCGGGCAACTACGCCACCTGGGTGCATCGCTTCCACCGCTTCCGCCGCTATGCCACGCAGGGCGCGCCGACCTCGGGCTCGATGGGCTATGGCACGCCGGCGGCGGTCGCGGCAAAAGCCACCTTCCCTGAGCGCACTGTGGTCGCCTTTGCAGGTGACGGCTGCTTCATGATGAACGGCCAGGAATTCGCCACCGCCGTGCAGTACAACCTGCCGATCATTGTGGTGGTTGTGAACAACGGCATCTACGGCACGATCCGCATGCACCAGGAGCGGGAATATCCGGGCCGCGTCGAGGCGACCGATCTGCGCAATCCGGATTTTGCGGCCCTTGCCCGCGCCTATGGCGGCCATGGCGAGACGGTGGAAACCACCGACGCTTTCGCGCCCGCCTTCGAGCGCGCCAAGGCGAGCGGCAAGCCGGCGATCATCGAGATCAAGCTCGATCCCGAAGCGATCACGCCGGCCCGCACGCTGACCGACATCCGCGAAAAGCGCTGATGCGTCTACCAAGGAGGGCGCCCACGGCGCCCTCTCTGCTTTGATGCCCTGCGGAAAATCACTTGCTCGTTTTCTGCACCTGGCCGCGGATCTCGCCGTCGGGATTCTTCTCGGTGTGGACATTGACGTAGTACTTGCCACTCGCCAGGTCGTTGGCCTGTTCGTCGGTCAATGTCGCCGATCCCTTGCTTCCGCTCTTCGTGTCAGGAATTGGCACTGCAATATCCGCATTCTTGCCCGGCTCCGCTGGACCGTGGAAATGCGCGGCCATGGGTTCGCCCGTCAGGCCGGAATATTTCAGCGTCCATTCCATCGTCTTCGTGTCGGGATCATAGGTGACGGTCACGAGGCCCGTTCCCTTGCTTTTGGTGGGCGGGACTTCATGGGCGCCGTCCATCTTGGCGGTGAACTTCATCGGCTCCGCCAAGCCGGGCGAGATCATGAGCACGGCGGGGATGGCGAGACCGGCAATCAGCACGGAAAGTCTGAAAGGTTTCATGTCACTGCCTCCGGTTGGCATGGAAGCGTCGCCCGGAAGACGAGCTTGCGCTTCCGGCGGAAAGACCGAAAACGGATAGAACCTTCCGAGGTTGCCCTTGTGGCAACGAAAAAGGGGCGGTTTCCCGCCCCTCGCAGTCTCGTCCTCCCGAACCGAGGCGCTTACTTGATCGCCTTGTCGGTGATCTCGGTGGTGTAGGCGCCATGCGGCTCCTTGGAGATGATCTTCTGGTCGAGCAGCGCCTTGGCAGTGCGCTCGTAAGCCGCCGGGATCAGCTTGCCGTCGGCGTTGTCGATGAGCTTGGCAACTTCGCTCATCATGCGCTTCTGGTGATTGTCGTCCTGGCCGCCATTGTCCATGACGATTCCTGCCGCTTCGTCATTGTTGTCCACGGCATACTTCCAGCCCTTCATCGAAGCGCGGACGAAGCGGACCATCTTGTCCTGGAAGGTCGGGTCCTTCAGCTTGTCTTCCAGCGCGTAGAGGCCGTCTTCGAGCAGGTCGTTACCCATGGCGCTGTAGTTGAAGACGATGAGGTCTTCCGGCTTGTAGCCGGCGTCGATGAGCTGCCAGTACTCGTTATAGGTCATGACCGAAATGCAGTCGGCCTGCTTCTGGATCAGCGGCTGCACGTCGAAGCTCTGCTTCAGCACGGTCACGCCGTCCTTGCCGCCTTCGGTCGAATAGCCGAGCTTGTTCATCCAGGCATAGAACGGATACTCGTTGCCGAAGAACCAGACGCCGAGCGTGTGGCCCTTGAAATCGGCCTCGGTCTTGATCGGGCCGTCCTTCGGGCAGACCAGCTCCATGCCGGCCTTCTTGTAGGGCTGGGCGATGTTGACCAGCATCACGCCCTTGTCGCGCGCGGCCAGCGCACCGCCCATCCAGTCGACGATCACGTCGGCGCCGCCACCGGCAATCACCTGCTCGGGAGCGATATCCGGGCCACCCGGCTTGATGTCGACGTCAAGGCCTTCGGCTTCATAGAAGCCCTTCTCCTTGGCGACGTAGTAACCGGCGAACTGCGACTGCGTCACCCATTTGAGCTGCAGCGTCACCTTGTCTGCGGCCCAGGCATGGGCCGCGGCCAGCGACATCGTGCCGGCAAGCATGGAAACAATCAGTTTTTTCATTTTATCACCCTCTGAAGTGCGCCTACCCACCACGGACAGACGGATGCCAAAATGTAACGGCCCTTTCGACAAGGGCGATCGCGCCATAGAAGACCGAACCCGCAAGCGCCGCAACCGCGATCTCGGCCCACACCATGTCGATGTTCATGCGGCCGACCTCGGTTGAGATGCGGAAGCCCATGCCCACGACCGGGGTGCCGAAGAACTCGGCCACGATGGCACCGATCAGCGCCAGCGTCGAATTGATCTTAAGCGCGTTGAAGATGAAGGGCGCCGCTGCCGGCAGCCTGAGCTTGAGCAGCGTCGTCCAGTAGCCCGAGGCATAGGTGCGCATAAGGTCGCGCTCCATGTGGCCTGAGGCGGCAAGACCCGCCACCGTGTTCACCAGCATCGGGAAGAAAGTCATGATGACGACCACGGCAGCCTTGGAATGCCAGTCGAAGCCGAACCACATGACCAGGATGGGCGCCACACCGATGATCGGCAGCGCCGACACCATGTTGCCGATGGGCAGAAGCCCGCGCCGGAGGAAGGGTACCCGGTCGGCCAGGATGGCGGTCGCAAAGCCCGCGCCGCAGCCGATGATGTAGCCCACTATCACCGAATGGAAGATCGTCTGGTTCACGTCAGCCCACAGCACCGGAACCGAGTTGACCAGCCTGACGCCGATGGAGCTTGGTGGAGGCAAGAGTACGAAGGGAATGCCTGCCCCGCGCGTGATCGCCTCCCAGAGGATCAGGATCCAGGCGCCGAACACTGTGGGGATCAGCAACCGCAGGAATGTGCTCACGGCGCGGTCCTTCGGCCGCAATGCCGAAAGCACGGTCACGCAGCGCCACGCCAGAAGCCAGGCGGCGGCGATCAGCAGAAAGAACGGCGCCCGCGCCGCGCCCTCGTTCCCGGCGATGCCGGCAAGGAGCAGCCAGGCTGCGCCATGGGCCCCGACAAACAGGATCACCGCGGCAAGGGCATCGGTGACCCGCATCGCGGAAATCAGCGCGGCGAGGCCGACGAGCGCGAATATCGTAAACGTCGTGCCCAAGCTGAACGGATTGCTCCCCTCGGCGCCGGCAAGCGGCAGCGTGAATGCCGCGATGACGCAAAAGACGAGCGCCAGAGCCGCCTGCCATGAGATCTTCAAAGCGCTCATGCCGGCCTCCCGCCCATCGAACGTTCGACGATGCGCCCTGCGACCCCCACCAGCGTCACCAGCAGCACCGCCACCACCGAGCCGGCTACCAGCGCCGACCAGATGTCGATGGTCTGGCTATAGTAGGCGCCGGCCAACAGCTTGGCGCCAATGCCGGCCACCGCGCCGGTGGGCAGTTCGGCCACGATGGCGCCGACTAGGCTTGCCGCCACCGCCACCTTCATCGAGGCGAAGAGATACGGCACCGAGGCCGGTACCCGCAGCTTCCAGAAGGTCTGCGAGGCGCTGGCGTTATAGGTGTGCATGAGGTCGAGATAAAGAATTTCGGGCGAGCGCAGGCCCTTCACCATGCCGACGGCGACCGGGAAGAACGACAGATAGGTCGAGATCAGCGCCTTGGGCAAAAGGCCGGTGACGCCGATGGCGGCAAACACCACCACCACCATCGGCGCGATGGCGAGAATGGGGATGGTCTGCGAGGCGATGATCCAGGGCATCAGGCTGCGGTCGAGCGCGATGAAATGCACGATGCCGACCGCGATCAGGATGCCCAGAACCGTGCCGAAGGCAAATCCGAGCAGCGTGGACGAAAGCGTCACCCAGGCATGATAGACGAGGCTGCGGTTGCTGGTGATCTTCCGCGTAAAAGTGTTTTCGAAGAAGTTCGTAGCCACCTGATGCGGCGCGGGCAGCGTGGGCTTGGCCTGCGCAAGCGTCTTGCCGATGAATTCGGAGAATCTCGGATCCTCGCCGGCGCGGCGATCCATGTCGCGCTGAACCGGGGCGTTCATGATGACGGCGAAGACGTACCAGAGCACGACCAGCCCCGCGAGGAGCGTGGTCACCGGAATGATCTTGTCGCGAAAGCGATCCATGTCCGGCCTCAATCGTCGTAGGAATGGCCGGCCCGCAGGCCGTCGCGCACCCGCGCGGCGATTGCCAGGAACTCGGGACTCTCGCGGATGTCGAGCGGCCGCTCCCGCGGCAGGGTCGACTCGATTACATCGGTCACGCGGCCAGGGCGCGGCGACATCACCACGATGCGGGTCGACAGATAGACCGCCTCCGGGATGGAGTGGGTGACGAAGCAGATCGTCTTGTTGGTCTGGCCCCAGAGTTTTAGAAGCTGCTCGTTGAGATGGTCGCGTACGATCTCGTCGAGCGCGCCGAAAGGTTCGTCCATCAAGAGCAGGTCGGCATCGAAGGCGAGCGCGCGCGCGATCGAGGCGCGCTGCTGCATACCGCCCGAGAGCTGCCAGGGATATTTCTTCTCGAAGCCGGAGAGATTGACGAGGTCGAGCGTGCGCTTGATGCGCGCCTTCCGCTCGTCGCGCGAGATTCCCATGATCTCCAGCGGCAGCGCCACATTGTTCTCGATGGTGCGCCATGGAAACAGCGCCGCCGCCTGGAAGACATAACCATAGGCGCGAGCCTCGCGCGCCTGCTGGGGCGACATGCCGTTGATGGAAATCGAGCCCGAAGTCGGCCGTTCGAGGTCGGCGATCACGCGCAGGAAGGTGGTCTTGCCGCATCCTGACGGACCGATGAAGGAGACGAACTCCCCCTTGCCGATCGAAAGGTCGACATCCGAAAGCGCCCTGACGGGCCCGTCGCTGGTCTGGAAGGTAAGCCCGAGCTTACTGGCTTCGATGACGGTATTGCTGTGTGCTGGCTGCAAGCTGCTGGCTCTTTCCAATTTCCGTTAATCGATCAAAGCGTATTTCGGGGGTCGACACACGGGCGCAAGCGCGAAATGAGCCCGAAAAACAACGGGCTGAGGCCGTCTCCTGACTCGATTCCGCAATTTGGTCGCAGAAGCGCGTTTCCCGCCCCGCTGAGGCATCGGACCGAAAAGTGGAATGCGGTTTTCGGAACTTTCCGATGCCTGCTGAGCTGCCGGATCGTTAGGCGCGCGGCCTCGCGGCCGTCCTAAGGCGACCGGTCGCTATGTGCCGTATGTGAAAATCTTCCTCATTCTCCCATGTTCCCCTTGGCGGGCCGCGCGCTTCTTTTGGCGCGTCGGCCCATTCTTGTTCGCGGCTATGCTACTCCACGATCTCCGCGGTCTCCACCACTGCGTGGAAAAGCACGTCGCAGCCGGCGGCTGCCCATTCCGGATAGATTTCCTCGGCCTCGTTGTGGCTGAGCCCATCCACGCACGGGCACATGACCATGGCCGTGGGTGCGACGCGGTTGATCCAGCAGGCGTCGTGGCCCGCGCCCGAGACGATGTTGCGGTGCGTGTAGCCCAACCGGTTGGCCGCGTCGCGGATCGCCTTCACGCAGCCCTCGTCGAACGTCACCGGGTCGAAATGGCCGACCTGCTCGATCTCGAAGGAAATATCGAGCGCCTCGCAGATGGTGGCGATGCCGTCGCGGATGCGCGCATCCATCTCGTCCAGCACTTCCTTGTCGGGCGAGCGGATGTCGATGGTGAATACGGTGCGGCCGGCAATGATGTTGCGCGAGTTCGGATATACCTCCATGTGCCCAATCGCACCGACGGCGTCCGGCTGGTAGTCCATCGCCACTTCGTGCACCAGCTCGGTCACCCGCGCCATGCCGAGGCCCGCATTGCGGCGCTTGGGCATAGGCGTGGAGCCGGTATGCGCTTCCACGCCGGTCAGCGTCACCTGCAGCCACTTCAACCCTTGTCCGTGGGTGACAACGCCAATCTCGATTTCTTCGTCCTCGAGGATCGGTCCTTGCTCGATGTGCAGTTCGAAAAAGGCGCGCATCTTGCGCACGCCGACCTTCTCGTCGCCCTTCCAGCCGATGCGGGCGAGCTCGTCGCCGAAGCGCTTGCCTTCGGCGTCCTTGCGGTCATAGGCCCAGTTCTGGTCAAGCACGCCGGCGAACACACCCGAAGCCAGCATGGCAGGGGCAAAGCGCGTGCCTTCTTCATTCGTCCAGTTGGTGACGACGATGGGATGTTTGGTCTTGATGCCGAGATCGTTCAGCGTGCGGATGACTTCGAGGCCGCCCAGAACGCCGAGCACGCCGTCGAACTTTCCGCCGGTCGGCTGCGTGTCGAGATGGCTGCCGACATAGACCGGCAAGGCGTCGGGGTCGGTGCCCTCGCGGCGGGCGAACATGGTGCCCATCTCGTCAACGCCCATTTCGAGGCCCGCGTCCTCGCACCACTTCTTGAAGAGGTGCCGGCCTTCGCCGTCGGCGTCGGTCAGGGTCTGGCGGTTGTTGCCGCCCGCAACGCCCGGTCCGATCTTCGCCATTTCCATCAGCGAATCCCACAAACGGTCTGAATTGATTCGCAGATTCTCTCCCGGCGCCGCCATCTTATCTTTCCCTCGGTCTGCGCTTTGGAGCAAGACGATGCTCCAGGCTTTTGTTCTTTGAGCAAGATCTCATCCAAAAAGTCTGCAACTTTTCGCTGCGCGGACCTTCGGTTTGGGATCATGCTTGAAAAAGCCGGAAGGCCTTTCGGCCTCCCGGCATGTTTGGTCTTAGTCGATCATGTTCAGCACTTCGCGGACATGATCGATCAGTTCATCGATCTGCCCCTTGGTGATGATCAGCGGCGGCGACAGCGCGATGATGTCGCCGGTGGTGCGGATGAGCGCGCCGCGCTCGAAGGCCTTCACGAAGGCCGAGAAAGCGCGCTTGCTCGGGCTGCCGGGGATCGATTCCAGCTCGATCGCGCCGACGAGGCCGATATTGCGGATGTCGATGACATGTGGCTCGCCCTTGAGCGAGTGCAGCGCCTCTTCGAAATAGGGAGCGAGTTCGGCGCCGCGCGTCAGCAGGCCTTCTTCCTTGTAGGTGTCGAGCGTGCCGAGGGCCGCGGCCGACGCAATCGGGTTGCCCGAATAGGTGTAGCCGTGGAAGAACTCGATGAGGTGCTCGGGGCCGTTCATGAAGGCGTCATGGATTTCCTTCTTCACGAACACCGCGCCCATCGGGACGACGCCGTTGGAGACGCCCTTGGCAGTGGTCATGATGTCGGGGATGACACCGAAATAGTCGGACGCAAACGGCGTGCCGAGACGGCCGAAACCGGTGATGACTTCGTCGAAAATCAGCAGGATGCCGTGCTTATCGCAGATCTGGCGCAGGCGCTGCAGATAGCCCTTCGGCGGAATGAGAACGCCGGTCGAACCAGCCACCGGCTCGACGATGACGGCCGCGATCGTCGAGGCGTCATGCAGCGCGACGATGCGCTCCAGCTCGTCGGCGAGCTCCGCGCCATACTCCGGCTCGCCCTTGGTGAAGGCGTTCTTGGCCGGCAGATGGGTGTGCGGCAGGTGGTCGACGCCGCCCAGAAGCGTGCCGAACATCTTGCGGTTGGTGACGATGCCGCCGACCGAAATGCCGCCGAAATTGACGCCGTGATAGCCGCGCTCGCGGCCGATCAAGCGGGTGCGCGTGCCCTCACCCTTCACGCGCTGATAGGCGAGCGCCATCTTAAGCGCGGTTTCGACCGATTCCGAACCGGAATTGGTGAAGAACACGTGGTCCATGCCCACGGGCGCGATATCGACCAGGCGGTTCGCCAGTTCGAACACGATCGGGTGGCCCATCTGGAAGGCCGGCGCGTAGTCGAGCTCGGCGGCCTGGCTCTGGATCGCCTCGGTGATCTTGGGACGGCAGTGGCCGGCGTTAACGCACCAGAGGCCAGCGGTGCCGTCTAGAATCTTGCGACCGTCGCTTGCCGTATAGTGCATGTCCTTCGCACTGACGAGCATACGCGGCGCCTGCTTGAATTGGCGGTTCGACGTAAAGGGCATCCAGAATGCGCTGAGGTCGTTCGGCGCGACGTTCTTTCTATTGGACATAACCAAGCTTTCCTTTTGGGGTCCCCTGTTTCATTGCGGCCAACGCTTGGTCTTTGCGGTACTTCTGTGTTACGCAATTTTTGACCGATTGGACAAACGTTAGCACCGCCAGACGGGCGGTCAAGGGAATACTAGCCCATATGCACGCGCGAAATCGCGTTCCACCGGCCAAGAGAAACTGGTCCAGCGGATTGGTCCACAACCTGATTTTATTTTTTGGCCCGAGGAGGCTGGCATGAGCAGCCAAAGCACCGTCCCTCCGCGCCGAACCCGCATCCAGCAGGAGAAGCGGGAGCTGATTCTCGAGGCGGCGCTTGAGGTGTTTTCGACCCACGGCTTTCGCGGCTCGACCATCGACCAGATCGCCGACGCGGCGGGCATGTCCAAGCCCAACCTGCTCTATTATTTCCGGCGCAAGGAAGACATTTACGAGACGCTGATGGAGCGCCTGCTGAAGACCTGGTTGGCGCCGTTGCGCGAGCTGGACGACAGCGGCGACCCGATCGCCGAGATTCGCGGCTACATCCGCCGAAAGCTGGAAATGGCCCGCGATTTTCCGCGCGAGAGTCGGCTGTTTGCCAATGAGATCCTGCAGGGTGCGCCGCGCATCATGCCGCTGCTGGAAGGCGAGCTGAAGGAGCTGGTCGACGAGAAGGCCGAGATCATCAAGGGCTGGATGCGCGCCGGCAAGATCGTCAAGACCGACCCCTGGCATCTGATCTTCTCCATCTGGGCGACGACCCAGCACTATGCCGATTTCGACGTGCAGGTGCGCGCAGTCCTCGGCCCCGACCGTGGCGCCGAAGGCCGTTTCGAGGATGCCGCGCGCTTTCTCGAAAACCTTTTCATCCACGGGCTGGCACCGCATAAGGACTGAACCAGCAGCCCCGGCGCGCGACTTTCGTCCGGCTATCCACGAACCCGCACTTCGGCCATCCTGACTGAACCTCCCCGCAGCTGCAGCCGGCTGGGCCCCGGCTTCCGTGCGGGTCGAGCGACGGAGGAGACGTCCATGGCAAAGCTGATCGTGATGTACGGGACGCCGAAGGATCCGGCGGCCTTCGACCGCTACTATTTTTCCACGCATGTACCGCTAGCCAGGAAGATTCCCGGCCTTGAGAAGTACGAGATAAGCGAAGGTGCCGTGGCCAGCTCGGCGGGCCCAGCACCTTATTATCTGGTCGCGGTGCTTCACTTCTCCTCCATTACCGCGCTCGAAGCGGCCCTTGCTTCGCCCGAAGGCCAGGCGGCAGCGGGCGATATCCCGAACTTCGCCGACGGCGGCGCCGACCTGTTCTTCTTCGACAGCAAGGAGGTCTGACGTCTCCGGCCGATGCCGGTCGCGTCCCGTCCCCTCAATCGCGCGGAATCGGCTGGATCGTGAAGATGCCGTCCGTTTCGGGATAGGCGACATAAATGTCGTCCGGCGTGTCGAAGCGGATGCGCGTCTTGCGCTCGGCATCGACCAGATCGATGGCCCAGCCCTCCAGCAGCCGCCATGCGGTGATGTCACCTAAGACCGGGAATGTCGCGGCACAGGCGGGCGCAAGCTCGATCTCCATGCCGCCGATGGTCTGGTCGCGCTTCAACACGACGTTGCAGTGCTTGCCGCCACTCGAGTCGCTGATCGCCCATGGGCCAAACATATCGGCGACGAATTCCGGGTCGGCAGCCTCGACGTCTATCGGCTTCAAATTGTCGAAGACCGCGTCCCCCGCGAAAGCTTGTCCGAATTGCAGGCAGGCGCCGGCAGCAAGGCCAAGTACGACAAAGCGCATTTTCTCCCCCTCCATTTCCGCACAGCAAAGCATTGCGCGGCAAAGCGGACAAGACGCACGAAAGATGAATGAGCAGCCGATGAAGCCGGTGAAGCTGCATAAAAGCGCCTGCCGACGCGGTTTTCGCCGGCAGGCGTGGGTTTCGATCCAGGATTTGTGGAAAAGCTATGCGGCCTCGGCGTTCTCGACCGGGTGAATTGCATGGAACGACGCGCATAGCCGGTTCCAGATGTTGATCATGCCCACCGCAACCGTAAGCTTGACTAGTTCCTGCTCTGAGAAGTGCTTGAGCGTCTTCGCGTAAAGCTCATCGGAAACGCCGTCCTTGGAGATCAGCGTCACCGCCTCGACCCAGGCGAAGGCAGCGCGCTCGCGCTCGGAAAACAGCGGCGACTCCTTCCAGGCCGCGACGAGATAGAGCCGCTGCTCGGTCTCGCCGTCATGGCGTGCCTCACGGCTATGCATGTCGACGCAATATGAGCAGCCATTGATCTGCGAGGCGCGCAGCTTGATCAGATGCAGCAGGCTCATTTCCAGGCCGCATTCGTCCACGGCCTTGTTGAGAGCCCGCACCTCTTTGAACAGCTCAGGTGCGGCGCTGTAGAAATTCAGTCTCGGCTTCATGACAATTCCTCTCTCTATCGCTTGGTTGAAGATGATTTTTGCGGCCGCTGATGGCGCGCGACGAATGCACAATTGGCCGTCACGGAACGCGGATCGGCTTCCGCCAGATATTCGGCCACGATGTCGGACAGGCGCTCGGCCGCAAGCGCGGCCCGGTAGGCCCTCTCCGCCCGCAGCATTGCGGCATTGATCCCGCACGGTTTTACATAGACCGAAGCCGGCAATTTGGCCGGGCTGCGCTGGCGGATTTCGGCGCAGCGAAACGCCGGCTGGGGCCCTTCGACAGCGAGCACGATGTCGAGCAGCGAAATCTCCTCGGCCGGCCGCGCCAGCCTGTAGCCGCCGGCCGGGCCTGGCACGGACTCGAAAATGCGCGCCGCGACCAGCGCGTTGAGATGCTTCAGCAGATAGCTGGACGACACGCCGAACTGCTCGGCCAGCGCCGCACCCGGCATGGTTGCGCCCTCATCCGTGCCAGCGAGAACTGCCGCGCAATGGATTGCCGCCTCGACGCCTTCACTCAGCTTCATGACTCGCAACTCCTATTCATAGATATTTTTTATCCTGGATAATTTTTATCGTCAATTATACAAATAGAAAACTGGCGGGCCAAAGGCCCGCCAGTTCTGCAAATCTGTGGCCAGGCGGAGCCCATCCCCTATTCGGGACCCGCCTGGTCGGGAGGAACCTTATTCCGCGGCCTGCCGGGCCATCGGATTGTTCGGGTGCGTGGTCCAGTTGGCGTAGTCGGGCGAAACCGTCTTGCCCGTGCGCTTGTCGAGCGCGCCCACAGCCAGCGACTCCATGGTGATGCAGCCCTCGACCGGGCAGACATTGACGCACAGATTGCAGCCCACGCACTCTTCCTCGATCACCTCGAAGTGGCGCACTCCGTCGACCATGCTGGTGATTGCCTGATGCGAGGTGTCCTCGCAGGCGATGTGGCAGCGGCCGCACTTGATGCAGGCATCCTGGTCGATATGCGCCTTGGCGATGTAGTTGAGGTTGAGATACTGCCAGTCGGTGACGTTGGGCGTGGCTCGCCCGATGATGTCGTCGAGCGTCTTGTGGCCCTTCTCGTCCATCCAGTTCTCGAGGCCGGCGATCATCTCCTGTACGATCTTGAAGCCATAGGTCATGGCCGCCGTGCAGACCTGCACGTTGCCGGCACCGAGCGCCATGAACTCGGCCGCATCGCGCCAGGTGGTGATGCCGCCGATGCCCGAGATGGGCAGGCCGCGGGTTTCCGCATCACGCGCGATCTCGGCCACCATATTGAGCGCGATCGGCTTCACCGCCGGGCCGCAATAGCCGCCATGGCTACCCTTGCCGTCGATGGAAGGCTCGGGCGAGAAGCTGTCGAGATCGACCGCTGTGATCGAATTGATGGTGTTGATCAGCGACACCGCGTCGGTGCCGCCGGCATGTGCCGCCCGGGCCGGCTTGCGGATGTCGGTGATGTTGGGCGTAAGCTTGGTGATGACGGGCATACGCGTGTACTGCTTGCACCAGCGCACCACCATCTCGATATATTCCGGCACCTGGCCGACCGCCGAACCCATGCCGCGCTCGCTCATGCCGTGCGGGCAGCCGAAATTCAGCTCGATGCCGTCAGCGCCAGTTTCCTCCACCAGCGGCAGGATCGCCTTCCAGCTCTCCTCCACGCAGGGCACCATGATCGAGGCGATCAGCGCCCGATCCGGCCAGTTCATCTTCACCTGCTTCATCTCGCGCAGGTTGGTCTGCAGGTCGCGATCGGTGATCAGCTCGATATTGTTGAGGCCGAGCAAGCGGCGGTCGGCGCCCCAGATCGCGCCGTAGCGCGGGCCGTTGACGTTGACGACCGGCGGGCCCTCCTCGCCCAGCGTCTTCCAGACCACGCCGCCCCAGCCCGCCTTGAAGGCGCGCTCGACATTGTAGGCCTTGTCGGTGGGCGGCGCGGAAGCCAGCCAGAACGGATTGGGCGACTTGATGCCAATGAAGTTGTTGCGAATGTCAGCCATGCTCACGCCCTCCCGTTCGCGGTGAGTGACTTGTGAATGCTTTCGGCGGCATCGCGACCCTGCGCGACGGCCGAAACGGTGAGATCCTCGCCGCCGAGGATGCAGTCGCCGCCGGCCCAGACCTTGGCCAGCGAGGTGCGGCCCTGGTCGTCCACGACGATGCGCCCGCCTTCAATGGCAAGGCTCGCGCCGGAGCCGTTCACCGACGCCGGCTCGAAGGCCTGGCCGATTGCCTTGAACACCTGATCGGCGGCCAGATGCACGGTCTCGCCGGTGCCGGCGAGCTTGTCGCCCTTCATCGCGGTGTATTCGAGTTCGATGCCCACCACCTTGCCGCCTTCCGAGACAACCCGCTTGGGCTGCATCCAGTGGCGGATGACGACGCCGTTGGCGGTCGCCAGATCCTGTTCGAACACCGAGGCGTTCATATGCTCCTGGCCGCGCCGGTAGCAGATGGTAACTTCTTCGGCGCCGAGCAGCTTGGACTGCACGGCCACATCGACGGCCGTCATGCCACCGCCGATTACGACGACGCGGCGGCCGACCGGCAGCGCGCCCAGATCGCTGGCCTGGCGCAGCGTCGCGATATATTCGACGGCGTTTTCGACACCAGTTGCGTCCTCGCCTTCGGCGCGCAGCGCATTGATGCCGCCTAGACCGAGACCGAGGAACACGGCGTCATATTTCGCGGTGAGGTCGGCGAGATGGAAATCGCGGCCCATCGCCTTGCCGTTCTCGATCGTGATGCCGCCGATGGCCGTGACGTAGTCGGCCTCAGCCTGGGCAAAATCGTCCGTGCTCTTGTAGGCGGCGATGCCGTATTCGTTGAGGCCGCCGGACTTCGGCCTGGCCTCGAGAACCGTCACCTCATGGCCATAGCGTGCCAGGCGATGCGCGGCGGCTAGGCCGGCAGGGCCCGCGCCGACTACTGCGATCTTACGACCGGTCGGCTCGGCACGCGTGTAAAACTGCTTGCCCTCCTCCATCGCGATGTCGGTGGCGTAGCGCTGCAGGCGGCCGATCTGCACTGGCTTGCCCTCGGCCGTCTCGCGAACACAGACCTCTTCGCACAGCGTCTCGGTGGGGCAGACGCGGGCGCACATGCCGCCGAGGATATTCTGGTCGAAGATGGTCTTGGCCGAGCCGAGCGGATTGCCCGTGGCGATCTGCCGGATGAACATCGGAATGTCGATGGAGGTCGGGCAGGCCTGCATGCAGGGCGCGTCGTAGCAGAAGTAGCAACGATCCGCCTCAACGAGGGCTTCGTGATGATCCAGCGGCGGATGCAGGTCGGAAAAATTCTCCGCATACTGTGCGGCGGCAAGCCTTCCGGCGGCTATGCCTTCCTTGAACTGACCTTCGGCCATTTCAGTTCCCCATTATTGTGGTTTTGAGGAAGGCTAGCACAGTTTATTTTTTTATCAATTGGTCAATTTTCTCACTAAACGATTGAACTGACACAATAAAAACATGACAAACAATATCATGTTTTACTACGGAGCTGACCTATAGATTCGCTCAAAACGACGCACAACAAAGTGCTTAGTGTCGCACAGTCCGACGCCAGAGAAACGGGGATGAGCTGGCAGGCTCAGCGACAACCAGGCGGATAGCCTGAAACCACGCAAGCAGGCCGCATGCTGGGAATTTCCATCTGCCGCGGCGCAACGCGCGGGCGATCAAGTTCCCGATAGAACTGCTGCTGCTGCTGATAGTTCTGCCGCATCTGCTCGTTCTGCTGGATATAGAGCTGGTTCAGGAACTGCTGATTGACGCCAAAACCGTTGTTCTTGACCGGCTGTCGCAGCTCGACGGCCTGCGAAGCCCCTGACATTGCCAGAACCGCAAGGGCGGCAAGCATGAGGCTCTTGATATTCTGGGAAATAGACACTTTGGGCATCCGATACTGCCTGAAGGGCCGTCACAACGGCCCTCCACCTAGATAGTGCGCTTGCCGGCAATTGCCATGATTGGGCCGACAGGCAGAGCCGGCTTACGCCCCGAAAACGGTGTGGTCAACCAAGCCCCAGTACCCGGCAGCCGCCCGGTCAGGCGGCGGTGCCCTCGTTGTCCTCAGCCGGGGACGCACGCCCCGCCGCATCGCTCTCGGAGTTGTCCTTCTCGAAGCTGATCACAGGCTCCATCTTCGCCAGCACCTCATCCGACAGCCAGCACAGGCTCTTGTGGCCGTCACCGAGATCCTTGAGCGGCGGCACCTTGGTCTCGCACAGATTGTCCGGCACCAGGTGCTTGTAGCGGCAGCGGGTCTGGAACGGGCAGCCGGTGGGCGGGTTCATCGCCGAGGGGATTTCGCCCTCCAGCACGATGCGTTTCTTGACCACGCTGGTGTCTGCGATCGGGATCGCGGACAGCAGCGCCTCGGTATAGGGGTGATAGGGCGGCGAGAAAATCTGGTCGGTGGTGCCCTGCTCCACGATATGGCCGAGATACATCACCACCACGCGGTCGGCGATGTAGCGCACCACCGAAAGATCGTGGCTGATGAACAGCATCGTGGTCTTGGACTCGCGCTGTATGTCCATCAGAAGCTCGGTGACCGCCGCCTGAACGGACACGTCCAGCGCCGACACCGGCTCGTCGGCCACCACCACGCGGGCGCGGCCGGCAAAGGCGCGCGCCACGCCGATGCGCTGCTTCTGCCCGCCCGAAAGCTGACGCGGCATGCGCTCGGCAAAGGCGCGCGGCAGCTTCACAAGATCGAGCAGATCGAACATCTTCTGCCGGCGCTCGGCCACATTCTTGCCTATCTTGAATTTCTCCAGCGTGCGGATGATCTGCGAACCCACCGAATGGCTGGGGTTCAGCGTGTCGAACGGGTTCTGGAACACCATCTGGATCGATGACACGGTATCGACATCGCGCTCCTCGACCGGGGTCGACTGGATGTCGCGATTGGCGAGCGTGATCTTGCCCGAGCTTGCCGTCTCGAGCCCCAGCAAAACCTTGGCGAGCGTGGACTTGCCGCAGCCGCTTTCGCCGACAATGGCGACCGTCTCGGACTCGCGCGCCTCGAAGCTGATCGCCTCATTGGCCTTCACGACGCGGCCTTCGCCGCCGCCGAACACTTCGCTGCCGCCGACCCGATAGTATTTCTTCAGCTCGTCGATCTTGAGAACCGGCGCGCCGGGCTTCACAGGCTCCTTGTCAGTCTTGGCCCCTTCCGGCACCGCTTGCCAATCGATCTCGTTGAAGCGCACGCAGCGGCTATAGTGGTTTTCATGCCCGTCGACTGCCACCATCGGGATTTCGGCGGCGTTGCAGACGCCCTCGACGAAGTGGTGACAGCGCGGGCCGAAGTTGCAGCCCTTGGGCCGCTCGTGCGGCAACGGCAACTGGCCCGGAATGGCGATCAGCGGCCGCGAATTCTTGTCCGCGCCCGGCAGCGGGATCGAGCGGAACAGGCCTTGCGTATAAGGATGGCGCATGCGGTCGAACACGTCCTCGACCTTGCCGGTCTCCACCGCTTCGCCCGAATACATCACCGTGATGCGGTCGCATGTCTCGAGGATAAGACCGAGATTGTGCGACACGAAGATCATCGACGTGCCGAACTCCTTGCCGAGCCCCTTCACAAGCTCGACGATGCCTGCCTCGACGGTCACGTCGAGGGCGGTGGTCGGCTCGTCAAGAAGAAGCAGTGCCGGCTTGGAGAGAAGCGCCATGGCAATGACGATGCGCTGCTGCTGCCCGCCCGACAGCTGGTGCGGATAGGACTTCATCACCCGCTCGGGGTCTGGCAGGCGCACCGCCTTCAGCATTTCCAGCGAGCGCTGGTAGGCCTCGTCCTGCGAGACCTTCTCGTGGATCAGCGGCACTTCCATTAGCTGCTTGCCGACCTTCATCGCCGGATTGAGGCTCGCCATCGGCTCCTGGTAGATCATGGCGATCTTGTTGCCGCGTATCTTGCGCAGCTCCTCCTCCGACATGTCGCCCATGTCGCGACCCTGGAACTTGATCCGGCCGCCGACGATCTTGCCGACATTGGAAAGGTCGCGCATGACGCCGAGCGAGACGGTGGACTTGCCGCAGCCGCTTTCGCCGACGATGCCCATCGCCTCGCCGGGCATGACGGTGCAGGAGAAGTCCATCACGGCAGGTATTTCGCCGCGTCGGGTGAAGAAGGAGATGGAGAGGTTCTCGATCTCCAGGATGGGTTCGACCGGAGGCCTGACAGCTTCGTTCATGGTGCCCTCCATCAATCTTTCAGCGATTGTTCGCGCAGGGAGTCGGCGAGAAGATTGAGCCCGAGCACGAATGACATCAGCGCGATCGTCGGCGGCAGCGCCGGGTGGACGAAGGAGCGCAGCAGTCGGCTGGCGTCCTTGATCGCCGTGCCCCAATCGGGGCTTTCGGGCGCGAGGCCGAGGCCGAAATAGCCGAGCGTGCCGAGCAGAATGGTGGTGTAGCCAATGCGCAGGCAGGCATCGACGATCAGCGGCCCGCGCGCATTGGGCAGGATCTCCCAAAGCATGATGTACCAGGGCGATTCACCTCTGGTCTGCGCAGCCGCCACATAGTCGCGCGTCTTGATGTCCATCACCAGGCCACGCACGATGCGGAACACGCCGGGGCTGGAGGCGAACACCACCGCCACGAAGATGTTGAGCTGGTTCGGGTCGATATGGATGATTTTTAGCGGATCGGCGTCGAAGACGAGCCCGGCATAGACCCAGCCGCCGATCACCAGCGTCAACCCCAGAAGCACGTACAGCCGCTCGGGACGCGTCTTGAACCGCGTCCAGAACAGCACGCAGAAGAAGACGATCGGGAACAGGAAGAACAGCCCCGCCATGGCATAGGGGATGGGCGTGTCCATGATGCCCGGCGTGACCAGCAGATAGAACAGCAGGATCACCGGGAAGGCGAGGACCAGATTGGCCAGGAACGACAGCAAGGTGTCGATCTTGCCGCCGTAATAGCCGGCGGGCAGGCCGAGGGTTACGCCCACCATCAGCGCAAAGCCGGTGGCGGCAGGCGCAATGATCAGTACGATCTGGCTGCCATAGACCATGCGCGAGAAGATATCGCGCGCAAGCTTGTCGCCGCCGAAGAGATAGACGCCGTGCGATGCGGGCTCGATGGCGCCCGGCAGAGCGTCCTTCATGGCCGGGATCTGTGCCAGCGGATCGAAGGGCGCGACAGTCGAAGCGAAGATCGCCGTGAACAGCCAGAACAGGCAGATGGTGACGCCCGCTATGCCGACGCCGCTGTCGAAGAGCTGGCCGTAAAGGCCGAGCCTTTTCCTGTAGATGAAGCTCGCGCCGAGGACGACGGCGAGCGCTGCCCACACAGGCCAGAAACGCGCCAGAACGCCGAGGAAAATCTGGAACCCGCTGATGAATTCTAGCTGCATCCTCGCCTCCTACTGCACCCTGATGCGTGGATTGAGATAGGCATAGCCTAGGTCGGAGATGAGCTGGGTGATCAGCACGATGAACACCGACACCAGCGAACAGCCGAGCAGCAGGTCTATGTCGTTGTTGCCGGCCGCCTCGACCAGCGTGTAGCCGAACCCCTGGTAGCGGAACATCACCTCGACGATGACGACGCCGGTCAGCAGCCACGGAAACTGCAGCATGATGACCGTGAATGGCGCGATCAGCGCATTGCGCAGCGCGTGCTTGACCACCACGCCACCGAAGCTGAGCCCCTTGAGGCGCGCCGTGCGGATATATTGCTGGGTCATCACCTCGACCATCGAGGCGCGCGTCATGCGGGCGATGTAGCCGATGCCGTAGATCGCCAGCGTCATCACCGGCAGCGTGAAATTGTAGAAGGTCACGCCCTGGCTGGCCGAGGCGGCAGAACCGTTCAGCCAGCCGAGCCAGGAGGCGAAAATGACCGTGAAGATGACGCCCGACACATATTCAGGCGTTGCGGTGGTCGCGATCGACGCCGCGGACAAGGTGCGGTCGGTGCGCGATCCTTCGCGCATGCCGGCCAGGATGCCAATCACCAGCGATATCGGCACCATGGTGGCCAGCACCCAGAACATCAGGATGCCCGTGGCACCAAGCGCGGGAAAGAGCTTTGAGGAAACCGTGGCCTTGAACTTGGTCGAGCAGCCGAAGTCGCCCTGCAGGATGCCTGCATAGGTCTTCTCGACCGGATCGTTGCAGAAGGTGAAACGCTGCGAGGCCTTGCCGGTCGCCGGATCGATGATCGGCTCCTTGGGCATGATGCCCAGCCACTGGCCGTAGCGCACGAAGAAATTCTGGCGATAGCCATGCTTCACCAGCCAGCTCTCGAGCTGTTCGGCCGAGGTGTGCATCTCGGTCTGGCTGATCGCCAGCTTCTTCAGGTTCGGCTCGAGATTGACGAGAAAGAACACGACCAACGTCAGGCACAGCATCGTCAATGCCATCGTGCCCAGACGCCTTGCAACGAAAGATAACATTTCGGCCCCCTGCCGGTGGGGTCGGGGTCGATACGCTCAACCCCTGTTGTTCTTGCACATGCCGTCGCGACGCGTCAGCCGCATATCACGTCGACTTCCGCTACTTCGGGCATGTTAGGAGCAATGGAGAGGGGCTTTGGCGCCCCTCCCCTCGACAACCGGTCGATCACGCCTGATCGAGCCAGACCTTACCGAAATCAGCCTCGTAGGTCGGGTGCATGGCGTGGTTCTTAACCTCGGGCTTGATGTTGATGTAGAGCTTGCGCCAGTAGGGCTGGATGATGATGCCGGAGTCTTGCAGCATCTGCTCGATGTCCTTCATCACAACCTTGCGCTTCTCCGCGTCGGCGATGCCGAGCGCCTCGTTGACCTTCTTGTCGAACTCGGGATTGGCGTAGCCGCTCTCGTTCCAGGCTTCGCCCGAACGGTAGGCGATTGCGATGACCTGGATGCCCAGCGGACGCATGTTCCAGTTGGTTTCCGAGAACGGGTACTTGGTCCAGTCGTTCCAGAAGGTCGAGCTCGGCAGCACCGTGCGCTTCACCTTGATGCCGGCTTCGCGAAGCTGCCCGGCAATCGCGTCGGTGGTGTTCTTGTGATAGTCCTCGTCGTTGCTGATCAGCTCGTGCTCGAAGTCGGCCACGCCGGCTTCCTTCAGCATCTCCATGGCCTTGGCCGGATCGCGCGCGACCTTCGGCAGCTCGACATATTCCGGATGGATCGGGCAGACATGGTGGTTTTCGCCCACCGTTCCGGCATTGCCGTAGCCGAGCTGCAGAACCGTCGCATTGTCGACGGCCAGGCACATCGCCTGACGAACCTTCTGGTTGTCATACGGCTTGTTGTTGACGTTGAAGCGCGAAACGACCGTGGCCGAGGTGACGACTTCCGAGACCGGGGCGCCCACGCCTTCGAGGATCTTGACGTAATCGGCAGTCGTCTCGTGGTTGGTGTGCACCTCGCCGGACTCGAAGGCCGCGACCGTCGCCGCCGGATCGGTGCCGTAGTCGATGAACTCGACGCCGTCGAGATAGACGTCGCCCTGCCACCACTTGCCGGTCTCGCGGCGCTTGTAGACGACCTTCTGGCCGACGTCGTAGGAGACGAGCTCGAACGGGCCGGTGCCGATCGGGCAGTTCTTGAAGTTGGCGCCCTTCTCGTCGAACGAGTTGTGGACGATCAGGCCCGGGTAGTCGCACATGTTGGGAATGAGCGCGATGTCCGGCTTGCCCAGCTTGAGCTTGACGGTCATGTCGTCGACCTTGGTGACAGCATTCTTGTCCAGCTTGCCGGTCTTTTCGTCGACCAGGGTGCCCAGACGACCGGGCATGGAATTGCCCTCGGCGCTCTTATCGGCCCAGCGCTCCAGATTGTAGATCACGTCGTCGGCGGTGAACTTGTCGCCATTGTTCCATTCGACGCCCGGCCGCACATGCAGCGTGTATTCGGTCGCGTCCTCATTGATGTCCCAGCTCTCGAGCAGATACGGCTCAAAGGTGTACTGGCGGGTGTACTTCACCAGCGGTTCGAGCGCCTGGCGCTCGGCATTGGAGATTTCCGACCAGTCGGCCGTGCGCGGGTCCTTCGGGTCCTTGATGGACATGGCCACCTTGATCACGCCGCCCGTCTTGGGCTGCTCGTCGGCGCGGGCCTGCGTCGGCACGGCAACGCCGATCATGCCATATGCCATGGCCGTGGAAGCACCGAACACGCTGGCCAGCGCCAGGAATTCGCGGCGATCGACTTCGCCCGACTTCGCGCTCTCGGCGAGCTTGCGAATGTGATCGGGCACGCGATCCCCGTTGCTCTTGTAGAATGTCATGCTGTTCTCCCATTGTTATTGGCTTTTCGCCGATTAGCATTCCTTCCGGCCATCGATATCAAAAGGACTGCGAAACAAACGCAAGAGCAAATTTGCAATTTTGGATGGGAGACGGTTCGCGCGAAAGCGACAATCTTGACGCAAAAGTCATATTGCGTCGCGGAATCGGGAGAAATCTTCCGCAGCGTCACAAGATAGTGCCGGCTTCGGCAAAGAGGCAGCGCCAGACCGGCCGCAACGTGAGGCCAGACAAGGCTTTCAACGTCGCTACCGCAGCAAAATCCGCCCATACCACTGAAAATTGTGGAAAGCTCCTGGGCACCATTGCCACACGAACGAACACCCCGGCATATCCGCTGCGGATCGCACCCTGCGGGGCGCGACGTCGAAATGTCATCCACCACAGCTAGAAGGCTGTGCCGATCCGTTGACAAGCACGCCCCCGGCTTGGTCACATGGATGCTCGGAAGATGCAGCAGCGACCGGAGGGGGATCCCATGTCAAATCGCGCCGCTCGTTTTTGTTCGACTTTCGCATTCCTCCTTCTGCTGTTGCTGCCTTTCTCGGGACCGGCAGGCGCCGTCGAGGCTCGCTCGATCGCAACCACATCCGACAGCGACTATTTCGGCTTCGACCTGCGCTCGGTGCAGAACCTTTCACTCGACCAGTGCAAGAGCACCTGCCTGGGCGACTCCGCCTGCCGCGCCTTCACCTACAACATCAAGGCCAAGTGGTGCTTCCTGAAGTCCGACTTCAGCCATATGAAGCCCTTTGCCGGCGCGGTCGCCGGCAAGGTGGTGACGCAGGACAGCGCTCCCGACATCGGCGCCCCTGCCGAACTGGGTTTCTTTGCCGGCAATCTGGTCGATGAAGCGCGCCGTTTCCGCTCCGACCTCGACAATATCGCCACCGGCGAAGAAGGGCTCGCCGCGCTGACGGAAGCCGGCAATACGGCAATGCAGAACGGCGACCCGCGCACCGCGATGGAAAAGTTCACCACGGCGGTCGCGACGTCGCCGGATGACGGCACGCTCTGGATCGACCTTGCCCGCGCCATCCTCGGCGCTTCGCCGACGAACGACGAGGAGACCGCAAAGCTCCAGCGTGACGGCACCTCGGCCGCCTGGAACGGCTACCAGCTTTCGCGCACCGCCGTCGCGCGCGCCGACGCGCTTGCCGTGCTGGCGGTGGCGCTCGACAAGCGCGACCTCTACCGCTCTGCCTTGCAGGCCTATGAGGCGAGCCTTGCGCTGGTGAACTCGGCTTCCGTCCGCGCCGAATATGAGGACCTCAAGGCGCGCAAGGGTTTCCGCATCGTCGAGCACTCGGTGGACAACGACAGCGCCTCGCCTCGCATCTGCGCGCAGTTTTCCGAGGAACTGGTCAAGGCGGGCGTCGACTACACGCCCTTCGTGAAAGTCGACGACGCCGCCCCGAAAGCCATCGAGGCCAAGGACAAGCAGATCTGTGTCGAAGGCCTGGAGCACGGCCGCCACTATCGCGTCACCTTCCGCGCCGGCCTGCCGGCTGCGATTAACGAGGCGCTTGCCGCGCCCGTGACGCTCTCGATCTATGTGCAGGACCGCACGCCCTCGGTGCGTTTCACCGGCGACAGTTTTGTCCTGCCCGCCACCGCCCGTCGCGGCATTCCGCTGGTCACCGTCAACATGGCGACCGCCGACGTAAAGCTGTTCCGCATCGGCGACCGCTCGCTTGCGCAGCTCCTCTCCGGCTACCAGTTCCTGCGCCAGCTCGACGGCTACGACATCAACAACATTTCCGACCAGATGGGCGAGCCGATTTGGGAAGGCGAGATCGACGTTGCCGGCAACGAGCTCAACAAGGAAGTCACCACCAGCTTCCCCATCGACGAGGCGCTGCCCAACCGCAAGCCCGGCGTCTATGTACTGACCGCCCAGCCGCAGAACGACCGCAGCGAGGACTACCAGTCCAAAGCTACGCAGTGGTTCGTGGTCTCCGATATCGGCCTTTCAACCTATACCGGCGAGGATGGCCTCAATGTCTTCGCCCGCTCGCTGGGCTCCGCCAAGCCGATCGCCGGCGTTGCGCTGACGCTGCTCGCCCGCAACAACGAGGTGCTCGGCACGGCGACGACTGACGCCGAGGGCCGCGCCACCTTCACGCCGGGCCTGACGCGCGGCACCGGCGCCATGGTGCCGGCGGTGCTGATGGCCAGCCAGGGTGACAGCGATTTCGTCTTCCTCGACATGACCCGCGCCGGCTTCGATCTCTCCGACCGAGGCGTGGCGGGCCGCGCCTCCCCCGGCGCGCTCGACGTCTATGCCTGGACCGAGCGCGGCATCTACCGCGCCGGCGAGGAAGTGCATGCGGCAGCACTTGTCCGCGACGATGCGGCCAAGGCGGTCGAAAACCTGCCGCTCACCTTCGTCTTCACCCGGCCCGACGGCGTCGAGGATCGGCGCCTCATCTCCGATGGCGCCAAGGTGGGCGGACATGCCGTGGACCTGACGCTGCCGGTCAATGCCATGCGCGGCACCTGGAGCATGGCGATCCACACCGATCCCAAGCAGCCGGCCGCGGCGACGCAGAGATTTTTGGTCGAGGATTTTGTCCCCGACCGCATCGAATTCGACATGACCAGCGACCGCAGCGAGATCGCCGCCGGCGAGCAGGCCAACGTCACCGTCGACGGCCGCTTCCTCTATGGCGCGCCGGCCGCCGGCCTTGCGCTGGAAGGCGAAGTGACGATTTCGACCAAACGCGACTGGGAAAAGTTCAAGGGCTATTATTTCGGGCTGGCCGACGAACAGGAAGGCGAAGCCACGCGAATTCCGCTGGATGAGCTGCCGCCGGTGGGCGATGACGGCAAGGCCACCTTCCCCCTGGCCATCGACCAGCTGCCTTCGACGACGCGCCTGCTCAATGCCGCCGTCGCCGTGCGCATGCGCGAAGGCAGCGGTCGCGCGGTGGAACGCGCGTTCGACATCGGCATCCGCCCGCAAGGCCAGATGTTCGGCATCCGCCCCGATTTCTCCGGCGACGAGGTGCCGCAAGGCTCGACGGCGAAGTTCAGCATCATTGCCGTGAACCCGCAGGGCGACCGTCAGGCGCTGCAGGGCGCGCAATGGTCGGTGGTGAAGATCGAGCGGAACTATCAGTGGTATCGCTCCAACAATTCCTGGAACTACGAGCCGGTGACCTTCACCCGCGCGGTCGCCAATGGCACCATCGATCTCGCCTCCGACAAGGAAGCCGCGATCTCAGTTCCGGTCGATTGGGGCCGCTACCGGCTCGAGATCGAGACTTCCGACCCCGCCGGCCCGGCGACCAGCTACGAATTCAATGCCGGCTGGTTCGTCACTTCGACCTCGACCGAGACACCCGACGGGCTGGAAATCGCCCTCGACAAGGACAGCTATGCCGCCGGCGAGACGGCCAAGCTGCAAGTTTCGCCGCGCTTCGCAGGCGAATTGCTGGTGACGATCGGCGCCGACCGGCTGCTGAAGACCGTCACGGCGAGCGTGCCCGAAGGCGGCGCGACGGTGGATATTCCGGTCGATAGCGACTGGGGCGCCGGCGCCTATGTCACCGCCACGCTTTACAGGCCCGGCGATGCGCAGGAATCGCGCATGCCAGCGCGCGCCATCGGCGTGAAATGGCTGAAGGTCGACCCAGGCCAGAAGAAGCTCGGCGTAACGCTGACGCCGCCCGAAAAGTCCGAGCCGCGCCGCACGCTTTCCATTCCCGTCCAGGTCACCGGCGCGTCGGCCGCCAGCGAAGCCTATGTCATGGTCGCGGCGGTGGATGTCGGCATCCTTAACCTCACCCGCTACCAGGCACCCGACCCGGAAAACTGGTTCTTCGGCCAGCGCCAGCTGGGGCTTGAGCTGCGCGACCTCTACGGCCGGCTGATCGATGGCTCGCTCGGCACCACCGGCAAGCTGCGCACCGGCGGCGACGGCGCCAACATGGCAACCGAAGGCAGCCCGCCCACCGAAAAGCTTGTCGCCTTCTTCTCGGGCCCGGTGCAGCTAGACGGCGAAGGCAAGGCGACCATCGACTTCGACCTGCCGCAGTTCAACGGCACGGTGCGCGTGATGGCCGTGGCCTGGACCAAGGAGGCCGTCGGCCACGCCGTGACCGACGTTATCGTCCGTGATCCGGTGGTGCTGACGGCCGGCCTGCCGCGCTTCCTCGCTCCCGGCGACCAGGCGACCTTGCACCTCGACATCGCCAACACCGACGCGCCCGATGGTGACTATCGGCTTTCCATCGTCACTGGCGACAACCTCGCCGCCAATGAAGGCGCCCTGCCCGACCATGTCACGCTGACCGGCGGCAAGCGCCAGTCGCTGGCAATCCCGCTCACCGCGCACGCAACCGGCACCGCGCAGATTTCGATCCGCATTGCCAATGACGCGAATGGCGTGGATGTCGAGCAGAACTTGTCGCTGCCGATACGCCCCGCCGACCTGCCGGTGACGACGCGCACCGTGGTCGACCTGAAACCCAATGGCGGCAGCGTGCGCGTCGATCGCGAACTGTTGGCCGCTTCTCTGCTCGACGGCGCCTCCGTCAGCGTAGGCGTGTCGCACGCCTCGGCTTTCGATGTGCCGTCGCTGTTGTTGTCGCTCGACCGCTACCCCTATGGCTGCGCCGAGCAGACCACCAGCCGGGCACTGCCGCTGCTCTATCTCAGCGAAATGCCGCAAAGCGCGGGCATGAGCGACGATCCGGACTTGCGCAAGCGCACCCAGGACGCGATCTATCGCGTACTGAGCTATCAGTCGTCCTCCGGCTCGTTCGGTCTCTGGGGCCCCGGTTCCGGCGACCTCTGGCTCGACGCATATGTCACCGACTTCCTGACAAGGGCGCGCGAGAAGAACTACGAGGTGCCGACCGAGGCGCTGTCGCAGGCGCTGGGCAATCTGCAGAACGCCATCTCCTACGACGTCGACCTCAAGGGACGCGGCAGCGAGATCGCCTATGCGCTCTATGTGCTGGCCCGCAACAAGAAGGCTTCCATCGGCGACCTGCGCTACTATTCGGACACGCAGCTTGAGGCCTTCACGAGCCCGATGGCCGTGGCCCAGCTGGCGGCGAGCCTCGCGTTCTATGGCGACCAGCAGCGCGCCGAAAGCACTTTCCACGCCGCGTTGGGGCTGGCCCAAGCCAGCACCCAGCACGACTACACGCGCTCCGACTACGGCTCGCGCCTCCGCGACGGTGCGGCCATGCTGGCGCTTGCCGCCGAAAGCCGCCCGGCGCCCAAAATCGTGCCGGAGCTGATCAAATTCGTCTCCACCGAGCGCAAGGCGGCGACCTATCTCAGCACGCAGGACCAGGCCTGGATGCTTTTGGCCGCCCGCGCGCTGAGGGCCAACAACGACACCATCCAGCTCACCGTCAACGGCACCGCGCATAGCGGCGTCTATTCGGAGGAGATGAGCGGCAAGGAACTGGAGGCCAATCCGCTCGTCATCGCCAACACCGGCAGCGACCCGCTGCAGGCGGTGGTGACTGCCGTAGCGGCGCCGGCGCAGTCGCTACCCGCCGGCGGCGATGGCTTCAATATCCAGCGCACTTACTACACGCTCGACGGCTCCGAGGCCAATGTGACCAGCGTTCAGCAGAACGAGCGCTTCGTCGTGGTGCTGAAGATCGATGAGCTCAACGACTGGCCCTCGCGCGTGCTGGTGACCGACCTACTGCCGGCCGGGTTCGAGATCGACAATCCGGGGCTGGTGTCCAGCGCCGAACTCTCGAATTTCGATTGGCTGGAGCGTACTGAACCGGCGCATCTCGAATTCCGCGACGACCGTTTCGTCGCCGCCTTCGACCGGCAGGCCGGCGATGCAAGCTCGATCACGCTGGCCTATGTCGTGCGCGCGGTGACGCCCGGCCTGTATGCACACCCGGCAGCGAGCGTCGAGGACATGTATAGGCCGCAATATTCGGCCCGCACCTCGACCGGCATGATGGAGGTGGCGGCGCAGTAGCCATGAGAGCGCTTCGCAAGCTGACAGTCTTCGGCGCGGCCGCAATCGGCCTCGCCGCGGCGGCGGTCGGCGCTCTCTACGCCCTCGACCGCGCCTATCCCCCGCCCCTGCCCGCACGGCTTGCCGTCTCGACGGAAGTGCTGGACCGCGACGGCGCGCTTCTGCGCGCCTATGCGACGCCCGACGGCTACTGGCGGCTCGACACCCGCCTCGACCAGGTCGATCCGCAATTCGTTAAAATGCTGATCGCCTATGAGGACAAACGCTTTTTCGACCATGAGGGCGTCGACCCGCTGGCGTTGCTGCGGGCCGCAAAGCAGTTCGCAGGCAATCGCCGCATCGTTTCCGGCGGCTCGACGCTGTCCATGCAGCTCGCCCGATTGATCGAGCCGCGCGAAAGCCGCAGCCTCGGCTCCAAGCTGTTGCAGGTGCTGCGCGCCCTGCAGATCGAGCGCCGGCTCTCCAAGACCGAAATCCTCGAACGCTACCTCACGCTCGCGCCCTATGGCGGCAATCTCGAAGGCGTGCGCGCCGCGAGCCTTGCCTATTTCGGCAAGGAACCGCGCCGGCTCACCGTGCCGGAAGCGGCGCTGCTGGTTGCCCTGCCCCAGCTTCCCGAACGCCGCCGCCCCGACCGCAACCGCGAGACGGCTGAGGCCGCGCGCGACCGCGTGCTCCAGCGCATGGTCGCGGCTGGCGTGCTGAACGAGCGCGAAGCGGCACACGCCGCGACGGAACCCGTTTCCAAAACGCGCCTTGCCCTGCCCGCGCTCGCCGCGCATGTCGCCGACGTCGCGCTACGCAAGGCACCTTCCGAGATGCGGCACAAGCTGACCCTCAAGAAGAACGTTCAGCAAGGCCTTGAAACCGTTGCCGCAGACGCGGCCGCAAAGCTCGGCCCACGCATCTCGGTCGCCATGGTGCTGGCGGATTCGCAGAATGGCGAGATCCTCGGCGAGGTCGGCTCTGCCGATTATTTCGATGGTGGCCGCTCCGGCTGGATCGACATGACACGGGCCGTGCGCTCGCCGGGCTCGACCCTGAAACCGTTCATCTATGGGCTCGCGATGGAACAGGGGCTCGTCGCGCAGGAGACGCTGATCGAGGACCGTCCGGCCGATTTCGGCGGCTATCGCCCGCGCAATTTCGACATGAGCTACCAGGGCGATGTCAGCGTGCGCCAGGCGCTGCAACTGTCGCTCAACGTGCCGGCCATTCGCCTGCTCGACGCGGTCGGCCCCGCGCGGCTGACGGCGCGCTTCCGCCAGGCGGGCGTCACGCCGGTATTGCCCAAGGGCGAGGCGCCGGGGCTGGCCATCGGCCTCGGTGGCGTGGGCGTTTCGCTTCGCGATCTGGTGCAGCTCTACATCGGGCTCGCCAATGGCGGGAAGGCGCGCACGCTGCGCGACGGCACCGAAACCGCCCCGATCTGGAACAGCGGCGGCACCGTGCTGGACGAGCGGGCAACCTGGCAGATCGCCGACATTTTGTCGGGCGTGAAGCCGCCCGAGGGTGCTGCCCGGCGCGGCATCGCCTACAAGACCGGAACCTCCTACGGCTATCGCGATGCATGGTCGGTCGGCTTCGATGGCCGTTACGTGCTCGGCGTCTGGGTAGGCCGCGCGGATGCCGGTTCTGTGCCCGGCATTTCCGGCTACACCACGGCCGCGCCTATCCTGTTCGAAGCTTTTGCCAAATCGGGCCTTGCCGCCGTGCCGCTGCCGCGTGCGCCCTCCGGCGCCTTCCGCACCGCCCGCGCCGACCTGCCGGTGACGCAGGAGCGTTTTTCACCGGCACCGGATGGGCTGATTGCCGTCAAAGCTGCAACGGAGCCCGCGCCGCAGATCGTATTCCCGCCCGACGGCGCCCATGTCGACCTTGCCGCAGCCTCCAATGCCGCCACCCCGCTGGTGCTGAAGCTTCAAGGTGGGCGCGCGCCGTTCCGCTGGCTTGCCAACGGCAAGCCGCTGGAAGAGCCCTCCCGCCGCCGCACCGCCACCTGGCAGCCCGACGGCACCGGCTATTCCACGCTGACGGTCATCGACGCCGCCGGCCGCGCGGCCAGCGTGAAGGTGTTCGTGGAGTAATTGGCGGCGGTCCACGCTGAAATTGCCTGCCGCAGGAACCATAGCGACACCGCATGGGTTCACCCCGCCAGGAAAATAATTCCGTCTCGAACAAGGCCGAAGTGACGAAAATTGCCCCGGCGCTGAAAATTTGGCACGAACCGGCGCATCAAAATTCTACCTAGTCGATAGAGTATGCTCGTTCAACGGAGGCAGACATGACTCAATTTCGACCGCGTTTCCTTCTTGCCGGTCTCCTCGCCGGTGCGGTGCAGTTCGGGATACTCGGCTTTGCGTTTGCCGACACGACGATCCTGAACGTCTCCTACGACCCGACCCGCGAACTCTACAAGGATTACAACGCGGCCTTCGCCAAGCATTGGAAGGCCGAGACCGGCGAGACCGTGACCATCCAGGCCTCGCATGGCGGCTCCGGCAAGCAGGCGCGCGCGGTGATCGACGGCCTCAACGCGGACGTGGTGACATTGGCGCTGGAAAGCGACATCGACGCCATCGCCGACAAGACCAAGAAGATCGCGCCCGACTGGCGCGGCAAGCTGCCCAACAATTCCTCGCCCTACACCTCGACCATCGTCTTCCTGGTCCGCAAGGGCAATCCCAAGGACATCAAGGACTGGGGCGACCTGGTGAAGGATGATCTTCAGGTCATCACCCCGAACCCGAAAACCTCCGGCGGCGCGCGCTGGAACTATCTGGCCGCCTGGGCCTGGGCGCACAGCCAGTTCGGTGGCGACGAGGCCAAGATCAAGGACTACATCGCCAGCCTCTACAAGCATGTGCCGGTGCTCGACACCGGCGCGCGCGGCGCGACCGTGACCTTCGCTGAGCGCGGGCTGGGCGACGTTCTGCTCGCTTGGGAGAACGAGGCCTATCTGGCGCTCGACGAATTCGGCGCCGACCAGTTCGACATCGTCATTCCGCCCTCCTCCATCCTCGCCGAGCCGCCGGTTGCGGTGGTCGACGGCAATGTCGATGCCAAGGGCACCCGCAAGGTGGCCGAAGCCTATCTCGGCTATCTCTATTCGGAGGAAGGCCAGCGCATCGCCGCCAAGCACCACTACCGGCCCTCCAAGCCGGAGCTCGTTCCGGCCGAGGATCTCAAGAAGCTGCCCGAGCTCAAGCTCGTCAGCATCGACGATCCGATCTTCGGCGGCTGGAAGAAGGTGCAGCCCGAACATTTCGGCGATGGCGGCATCTTCGACCAGCTCTACAAGCCAGGCCAGTAACAGCCCCTAAAAAGCCTTCCCCTGCCGGGGCGATTGACGCGGCATCCACGAAGCTGCGTCATCCGCCCCGGCAGGGCATGTTATGATAGTGCCACGACAAAGTGGCCGACGCTAAAAAGAACGGGAACATATGACCACAGCGCCCGCCGAAGCAGGGTGGAGATTCAGGCAGCCGAGCGTCATTCCGGGTTTCGGAGTGACCCTCGGCTTTTCGCTCACCTATCTCACGCTCATCATCCTCATCCCCCTGTCCGGGCTGGTCTGGCACACCGCAGCGCTCGGCTGGGCCGATTTCTGGGCGATCGCCACCGACCGTCGCACGATCAAGGCGCTGCAAGTCAGCTTCGGCACTGCATTTGTGGCCGCCGCTGTCAACGTCGTGTTCGGCACGCTGGTCGCCTGGGTTCTGGTGCGCTACCGCTTTCCCGGCCGTCGCATCCTTGACGCCATGGTCGACCTGCCCTTCGCCCTGCCGACCGCGGTAGCCGGCATCGCCCTGACCTCGCTTTATGCGCCCAAGGGCTGGGTCGGCAGCCTGCTTGCCCCGCTCGGCATCAAGGTGGCCTATACGCCGCTCGGCATCGTGATCGCGCTCATCTTCGTCGGCCTGCCCTTCGTGGTCCGCACGGTTCAGCCGATCATCGAGGAGATCGACCGGGAAGTCGAGGAAGCCGCCGCAACCCTCGGCGCCAACCGCTTCCAGACCATTTCGCGCGTGCTGCTGCCGGGCTTGACCCCGGCCATCGTCACCGGCTTCGCGCTCGCCTTCGCACGCGGCGTCGGCGAATACGGCTCGGTGATCTTCATCGCCGGCAACCTGCCCTATGTGTCGGAAATCGCGCCGCTTCTGATCGTCATCCGGCTGGAGGAGTTCCACTACGCCGCAGCGACCGGCATCGCCACGATCATGCTCGCCATCTCGTTCCTGATGCTGCTGGTCATCAACCTGATCCAGTCCTGGAGCCGCAAGCGCTATGGTTGACCTGTCCTACACCGCCGCTGCCGACACCAGCCCGGCCAGTACCGTCTCGGCCACCACGGAAGGCCGCACCACGCGCTGGGCGCTGTTGGCGCTGGCGCTCGTCTTCCTCGCCGTCTTCCTGCTCCTGCCGCTGGTCCTGGTCTTCGCCGAGGCGTTCAAGCGCGGCTGGGCCCCCTATTTCGATACGATCATCGATCCGGATACGATCTCCGCAATTCGTCTAACCTTGCTGGTGGCGGCGATCGCCGTACCGCTCAACCTCGTCTTCGGCGTGGCGGCCGCCTGGGCGATCGCCAAGTTCGAGTTCAAGGGCAAGGCGTTCCTGACAACGCTCATCGACCTCCCCTTCTCTGTCTCGCCGGTGATTTCGGGCCTGGTCTATGTGCTGCTCTTCGGCGCCAACAGCGTGCTCGGGCCATGGCTGAAGAGCTACGGCATCGAAATTCTGTTCGCCGTGCCCGGCATCGTGCTGGCGACCATTTTCGTCACCTTCCCCTTTGTGGCCCGCGAGTTGATCCCGCTGATGCAGGAACAGGGCACGGGCGACGAGGAAGCGGCGCTGTCGCTCGGCGCCAATGGCTGGCAGACCTTCTGGTATGTCACGCTGCCCAACATCAAATGGGGCCTGCTCTACGGCGTGCTACTGTGCAATGCGCGTGCCATGGGCGAGTTCGGCGCCGTCTCGGTAGTGTCCGGCCATATTCGCGGCCTCACCAACACCATGCCGCTGCATGTCGAGATTCTCTACAACGAATACAACGCCGTCGGTGCCTTCGCAGTCGCCTCACTGCTGGCGGGACTCGCGCTGGTGACGCTGGTGCTGAAAACCATTCTGGAAATCCGCTACGGCCACGCCATCGCCGCCAGCCGCGGACATTGACGAACGCATTTGGGACAAGGGTAATTTCATGGAAGTTCGCGTTGCCAATGTACGCAAGGAGTTCGACCGCTTCCCGGCGCTGCATGACGTTTCGCTCGACATCAAGTCGGGCGAGCTGATTGCGCTGTTGGGGCCGTCCGGCTCGGGCAAGACGACCTTGCTGCGGCTGATCGCCGGGTTGGAGAAGCCGACGCGCGGAAAAATCTATTTCGGTGACGAGGACGCCTCGCAGCGCACCATCCAGGAGCGCAATGTCGGCTTCGTGTTCCAGCATTATGCGCTGTTCCGGCACATGACGGTGGCCGACAATATCGGCTTCGGCCTGAAGGTGCGCCCCGGCGCCACGCGCCCGCCCAAGGCCGAAATCCGCCGCCGCGCTTCCGAACTGCTCGATCTCGTGCAGCTTTCGGGATTGGAAAAGCGCTATCCGACCCAGCTCTCCGGCGGCCAGCGGCAGCGCGTAGCGCTGGCCCGCGCCATGGCGATCGAGCCCAGGGTGCTGTTGCTGGACGAGCCGTTCGGCGCGCTCGACGCGCAGGTACGGCGCGAGCTGCGTCGCTGGCTGCGCGAAATCCACGATGCCACCGGCCATACCACCATCTTCGTGACCCACGACCAGGAGGAGGCGCTGGAGCTGGCCGACCGCGTCGTCGTCATGAGCCAGGGCCGCATCGAGCAGATCGGCACCGCCGACGAGGTCTACGACACGCCCAACTCGCCCTTCGTCTATGGCTTCATCGGTGAATCCAGCTCGCTGCCGGTCAAGGTCGAGGACGGGCAGATCTGGGTTGCCGACCGGCCGATCGGTCTCGCGACGCCGGATGCGCCCAATGGCAAGGCGACGCTCTACTTCCGCCCACACGACATCGAGCTGCTCGACGGCTGCAACGGCTGCATCGCCGGCACGGTGGCGGCGAGCCGCCGCGTGGCGGGCACAAGGCGCGTCGAGCTTGAGATCGGCGGAGGACGCCAGCTGGTGGAGATCGAGCTGCCGATCGAGCATCCGGCCGCACAGAAGAGCCGAATCGCCTTCCGCCCGCGTCGGTGGAAGGTGTTTCCGGCACAGGATTCCTGACATCGAACTGCCGCTAGGGAGGCCTTGGTGACGATCCCTTGCGACGCCACACGCGCATTTCAGTCGCCTGAACCCCTTCACGCGCCAATACGGGCGCGCGGCGCCGAAAAGTCACAGAACTTCAACGAGTTTGCGCTTGTTTATGCTGGCGCAGACTTTTAAGTCAGTCATGCGCGCTTTGCGGCGGCGTTCTGTCATCATTTGCACACAAACGCTCGCCACAGGCATAGGCAGATTTTCTGTGAGTTTTCGCGGGCATGCTTACTAAAAAAGGTAAATACGGCCTCAAAGCCCTGATTCATCTTTCGGGGTTGCCGGCCGGCCAGCTTGCCTTCGTCAACGATATTGCCGTTGCCAACAACATCCCGAAGAAATTCCTCGACGCCATCTTGGGTGAACTGCGCAACGCCGGCTTCGTGCAGAGCCGCAAGGGGAAGGACGGCGGCTACCGCCTCGCCCGCCCAGCCTCGGAGATCAAGATCGGTCATGTGGTGCGCGTGCTCGACGGCCCGCTCGCGCCCATCCCCTGCGCCAGCCGCACCCAGTATCAGCGCTGCGAAGACTGCGACGAGGCGACCTGCGAAGTGCGCCACATGATGCTGGACGTGCGCCAGGCCATCGCCGAGGTGCTCGACAACCGCAGCCTTGCCTCGATGCGCGACGCCGACAATGACGACGTACTGCGCAACGTCAAATACGGCATGTGATTAGCTGAGTTTTGCGCGCAGCGGGAGGGCCACCAGCGCGTCCCATAAATCGTGCTTCGGCATTTCGACCGCCTGCGCTTCATGCCGTGCCAGTGAACGCCTGACGACTGCCGCCACGTCGCGTCCGAATGCCACCAGCTCCTGCGGCTGGCCGAGGCCGTGCACCACGAACTCGCTGATGCCCAGCTCGCAGTAATCCACCAGACCCAGCGCGACCTGCTCCGGCGTCCCGACGAGTCGGGTCGCATTGTTGTCTTGCGCCAGTTTGTCGGCCTTCGCCCATGCTTCCGCACGGTTATCGGCAATCACCGGCCGGATCGGCAGGGAAAAGCGGATCTTGTCGACCCGGCCATGGGTGGAAGCGGCAGCGCGCACACGGGCTATGGTCTGGCGCGTTTCAGCGGCCGTGGCTGCGGGCAGCTCGAACAGGTCGGCATGCTTTGCCGCAACCTTGACCGCCGTTCCCGACAGCCCGCCCAGCGCCAACGGCACCTGCGCGCGACCGAAAGGCCGCGCCGCTGAAAGCGCTGACTTCAAGCTGTAGTGCGCCCCCTCATGGTCGAAAGGCCGCTCGTTGGCCCATAAGCGCTTGAGAAGCACCAGATATTCGTCAGTGCGGGCGAAAGCGGCCTCATGATCGAGGCCATCCTCGCCGGGCACCACGCGAACCATGAGCCGGCCGCCGCTCAGTTGGTCGAGCGTTGCGAACTGCTCGGCCGCCACCTGTGGCGCCAGAATACCGGCGGCATGCGACATTGCCACGCCGAGCTGCAGCGTGTTGTGCAGCAGGAACGAGGCCAGTTGGCTGTTGTCGGCCCCGCCCTTCGGGTCGGCGATCAGCACGCGGTCGAACCCAACACTTTCGGCCGCCAAGGCCAGCCGGCGAGCCTGGACCTGTGCGTCGGCTTCCGTCGTTCCGCCGGTATCGGCAGCCGGCGTCCATCGTTCGATACGGCTCGTGAATTCGATATGCATGGCACTCTCCTCCATGGTCTTATCGACAACAGTCTATCGACCGCGCTCACGACGCGGCGACCAATTCCCTGTTTTCGTTGACTGCTAAGGCCTCTCCCCGGGGGCCCTGCCGGCCTATCTGAACAGGCCGAACACCAAAGCTATGGTGAACCCGACGGCGAGAAGGAAGATGATGGTTTCCAGGCCAATACGGAACTTAGCCGGACGGTTTGCCAGCGGCCCGCGGATGGAATGCCATCTTACAATTGGCTGGTGGCTGCGCGACATCGTCGTGGTCTCCCTAATCGCACATAGTCTATGAGTTTTGTAGACATTGTCGATTGCGAAATTCACGCCACAATTACGATTAATTTTTCGTCAACAGCATTTTTGCGAAAATTGGTTCCCCGAAACCCGAATTTCGGGGAACGCCGTGAATCCTAGCCTCTCAACCGCTCCACGCAGAGCGCTCTGAGCAGCAGTGCCGCATGCGCGTAGGTCACCTGATCCTCGGAGAGTTCCTGCGCGGCGGGGCCGACGATCTCGCGCACAGCATCCAGCGTGCGAACCGGCAGGATGTCGGTGCAGGTACGCATGCGCCCGAACACGGCGCTTACGGCCACTTGCCTGCCGTCGAACTCGACGAAGGGCTCGGGCGCACCCGGCACCCATTCCTCGAAGGCTTCCAGGGCATCGTGGAACGCTTGGTGCAGAATGGTCGGCGCGTGGCCTTCATGAAGCGGGGGCAACAAGGCAGTCATGTCTGTCTCCTCTCACTTTGACGGTCGTTGCTGTCGGTCGCTGCGGATGCACTGGCTCCTCTGCGGCTGGCCGAAAAAATTTTCAGCCGGCACCAATGAAACCCAAAATAAGTGAAAACGACAGGAAAAACTGTTCGAAATTGCGCAGGCGACAGGAACGGTCCCGCCACGAAGCAATCGAATCATAAAGTTTCCAAGCCTGCTGCGCGGCCTCTTCGCCGGCCCTCGGAACAGGCTCCGGCAGTCGGAAGGAGGGGTTGATTGCCGCCCAAGCCGGTGGAATGAATGGCGAATAAAGTGTCGTTGGCCAACCGTAACCGGGAGGAAATTGGCCGCATGACCGAGCACGGACCGCTCAGCCTGCATGTCCCCGAGCCGGAGGTACGCCCCGGCGGCACACCTGATTTCTCCAACGTCCCCATCCCCAAGGCCGGCTCCGTGCCTCGCCCCGAGGTGGATGTCGACCCGAAGGAAATCCGCGATCTCGCCTATTCGATCATCCGCGTGTTGAACCGCGAAGGCGAGGCTGTCGGCCCCTGGGCCGGCACGCTAACCGACGAGGAGCTGCTGCAAGGCCTCAGGGACATGATGACCCTGCGCACCTTCGACGCGCGCATGCTGATGGCGCAGCGGCAGGGCAAGACCTCCTTCTACATGCAGCATATGGGCGAGGAAGCGGTAAGCTGCGCCTTCCGCAAGGCGCTCGCCCCCGGCGACATGAATTTTCCGACCTATCGGCAAGCCGGCCTGCTGATCGCGGGCGGTTATCCGATGGTCGACATGATGAACCAGATCTTTTCCAACGAGCGCGACCCGCTGAAGGGTCGCCAGCTGCCAGTCATGTATTCCTCGAAGGAGCACGGCTTCTTCTCGATCTCGGGCAACCTCACCACGCAATATATCCAGGCAGTCGGCTGGGCGATGGCCTCGGCCATCAGGAACGACACCAGGATCGCCGCCGGCTGGGTGGGCGACGGCGCCACCGCCGAGAGCGATTTCCATGCGGCTCTGGTGTTCGCCTCCACCTACACGGCGCCCGTCGTTCTCAACATCGTCAATAACCAGTGGGCGATCTCGACCTTTCAGGGCATCGCTCGCGGCGGCTCCGGCACTTTTGCTGCGCGCGGCCTGGGTTTTGGTATCCCCGCGCTGCGGGTCGATGGCAACGACTATCTGGCCGTGCATGCGGTGGCCAAATGGGCGGTCGAGCGCGCACGGCGCAATCTCGGGCCCACGCTGATCGAATATGTCACCTACCGCGTCGGCGCCCATTCGACCTCTGACGATCCGTCCGCCTATCGGCCCAAGGAGGAGTCGTCGGCCTGGCCGCTGGGCGACCCGGTGCTGCGGCTGAAGAACCACCTCATCAAGCGCGGCGCGTGGTCCGAAGAGCGCCACAAGCAGGCCGAAGCCGAAATCCTCGACGCGGTCATCGCCGCGCAGAAGGAGGCCGAAAGCCACGGCACGCTGCACGCCGGCGGCAAGCCTTCCGTGCGCGACATGTTCGAAGGCGTCTATGCCGAGATGCCGCCGCATCTCCGGCGCCAGCGGCAGGAAGCGGGGGTGTAGCTCATGGCCAGAATGACCATGATCGAGGCGATCCGTAGCGCCATGGACGTTTCGATGGCGCGCGACGACACCGTCGTCGTCTTCGGCGAGGATGTCGGCTATTTCGGCGGCGTGTTCCGCTGCACGCAAGGGCTGCAGCAGAAATACGGCAAGACCCGCTGCTTCGATGCGCCGATCAGCGAATCCGGCATCGTGGGTGCTGCCATCGGCATGGCTGCCTATGGCCTGCGCCCCTGCGTCGAGGTGCAGTTCGCCGACTATGTCTACCCTGCCTATGACCAGATCGTCTCGGAGGCCGCGCGCCTGCGCTACCGCTCCAATGGCGAATTCACCTGCCCCATCGTGGTGCGCATGCCCACAGGCGGCGGCATTTTCGGCGGCCAGACCCACAGCCAGAGCCCGGAAGCGCTGTTCACCCACGTCTCGGGCCTGAAGGTCGTGGTGCCGTCGAACCCCTATGATGCCAAGGGACTGCTGATAGCCTCCATCGAAGACCCCGACCCGGTCATCTTCCTGGAGCCGAAGCGGCTCTACAACGGTCCCTTCGACGGGCACCACGAACGTCCGGTGACGCCGTGGTCCAAACATCCGCTGGGAGAAGTGCCCGACGGCCATTTCGTCGTGCCGCTCGGCAAGGCTTCGGTGCGCCGCGAGGGCTCGGACCTGACCATCCTCGCCTACGGCACCATGGTCTATGTGGCCGAAGCCGCAGCCGAGGAAACCGGCATCGACGCCGAGATCATCGACCTGCGCACGCTTTTGCCGCTCGACCTCGACACCATCGTGGCCTCGGTCAAGAAGACCGGCCGCTGTGTCATCGTGCACGAGGCGACGCTGACCTCGGGCTTCGGCGCGGAGCTTGCCGCGCTCGTCCAGCAATACTGCTTCTATAATCTCGAAGGCCCCATCGCCCGCGTCACCGGCTGGGACACGCCCTACCCGCATGCGCAGGAATGGGAGTATTTTCCCGGCCCCGCCCGCCTCGGGCAGGCCATGCGCGAAACCATGGAGGCGTGAGCATGGCCGAGCACGTCATAAAGCTTCCGGACGTCGGGGAAGGCGTAGCTGAGGCCGAGCTTGTGGAATGGCACGTCAAGGTCGGCGACCTGGTGCGCGAGGACATGCTGCTAGCCGCGGTGATGACCGACAAGGCGACCGTCGAAATCCCCTCGCCCGTCCATGGCGAGATCACCTGGCTGGGCGCAGAGATCGGCGACGTGGTCGCCGTCGGCTCGCCGCTGATCCGGCTGAAGGTGGAAGGCGAAACGGCGGAGGAGCCAAGCGCTACCGAAGCCCCCAAAGCGATTGAAGAACCGAAGCCAGAGCCCGCCGCCAAGGCAATCGACGCCACGGAGGCAAAGCCCGCCGCACCGGCAGTCGCTCCTGCCGCGCCCGCACCAAAGCCGGCCCCGGCGAATGGCCGCAACCATTTCCCGGCCCGCTCGCAGTTAGGCGCGCCACGCGCGGAAGACGAAAAGCCGCTGGCCTCGCCGGCAGTGCGTCTGCGCGCCACGGAAGCGGGCATCGACCTGCGCCAGGTTCCGGGCACGGGACCCGCGGGCCGCATCTCGCATGAGGACATCGACGCCTTTCTGGCGCGCGGACCGCAGGCGCCGACCGGCGCGCCCGGCCTCGCTCGGAACACGTCCGTCGAAGACATCAAGGTGGTCGGCCTGCGCCGCCGCATCGCCGAGAAGATGGCGGTGGCAAAATCGCGCATCCCACACATCACCTATGTCGAGGAGATCGATGTCACAGCAGTCGAAGATCTGCGCGCCGCACTCAACAAGCAAAAGCGCCCCGATCAGCCGAAGCTGACGTTGCTGCCCTTCCTGATGCGGGCCATGGTGAAGGCCATTGCCGACCAGCCCAATGTCAACGCCATCTTCGACGACGAGGCGGGCGTGGTGCATCAATATGGCGGCGTGCATATCGGTATCGCAACGCAGACGCCGGGCGGCCTGATGGTGCCGGTGGTCCGCCATGCCGAGGCCCGCGACATCTGGGATAGTGCTGCCGAACTGGCCCGGCTGTCGGACGCCGCCCGCACCGGCACCGCCACGCGCGAGGAACTGTCAGGCTCGACCATCACCATCACGTCGCTTGGCGCCATGGGCGGCGTCGCCACCACGCCGGTTATCAACCATCCGGAAGTGTCCATCGTCGGCGTCAACAAGATCATGGTGCGCCCGGTGTGGGATGGCACGCAGTTCATTCCGCGCAAGATGATGAACCTGTCCTCCTCCTTCGACCACCGTGTCGTCGACGGTTGGGATGCCGCCGTTTTCATCCAGCGCATCAAGACGCTTTTGGAAACACCGGCGCTGATTTTCGTCGAGGGATGAGCTCATGAAAGACATCTCCTGCAAGCTTCTGGTCATCGGCGCGGGCCCGGGCGGCTATGTCTGCGCCATCCGCGCCGGCCAGCTCGGCGTCGACACAGTGATCGTGGAAATGACGAAGGCGGGCGGCACCTGCCTCAACATCGGCTGCATCCCATCCAAGGCGCTGATCCATGCCGCCGACGAATTCGAAAAAGCTCTGCTGGCAGCCGAAGGCAAGAACACGCTTGGCATCACGCTGGAAGCGCCCAAGCTCGACCTCGCAAAAACGGTTTCCTGGAAGAACGGCGTGGTCGGCCGTCTCAACAACGGCGTGGTCGGCCTGTTGAAGAAGGCCGGCGTGAAGATCGTGCATGGCCGCGGCAGATTCCGCGACGGCAAGACCGTCGAGGTCGAGACCGAGACCGGGACGCAGGTGATCCGCGCCGAAACGGTGGTCATCGCCACCGGCTCCGCGCCGATGGAACTGCCCGCCCTGCCCTTCGGCGGGCCGGTGATTTCCTCGACCGAAGCGCTCTCGCTGTCAAAAGTACCGGAAAGGCTGGTCGTCGTGGGCGGCGGCTATATCGGGCTCGAGCTCGGCACCGCCTTCGCAAAGTTCGGCTCCAAGGTGACGGTGGTGGAAGCCCTGCCGCGCATCCTGCCGCAATATGACGCCGAACTGACCCGGCCAGTGGCGAAGCGGCTCGGCGAACTCGGCATCGCGGTGCTGACCGAGGCGAAGGCGAAGGGTCTTTCGGCCAAGGGCGACGCCCTCGTCGTGGAAACCGCCGACGGCCGCGAACAGGAGCTTCCCGCGGACAAGATTCTCGTCACGGTGGGCCGCAAGCCGGTGATGGAAGGCTGGGGGCTGGAAGAGCTCGATCTAGACCGCGCGGGAAAATTCCTGCGCATCGACAGCCAGTGCCGCACCTCCATGCGCGGCGTCTATGCCATCGGCGACGTCACCGGCGAGCCGATGCTGGCGCACCGCGCCATGGCGCAGGGCGAAATGGTGGCCGAGATCGTCGCCGGCAACCGCCGCTCATGGGACAAGCGCTGCATTCCGGCCGTCTGCTTCACCGATCCGGAGGTGGTGAGCGCCGGCCTGTCGCCCGAGGAGGCCCGCGCGCATGGCCACGAAATCAAGGTCGGCCAGTTCCCTTACACCGCTAATGCCCGCGCCATGACCATGCAGGGCGAGGCCGGCTTCGTGCGCGTGGTGGCGCGCGCCGACAACCATCTGGTGCTCGGCATCCAGGCGGTCGGTCAGCATGTCTCGGAACTCGCCACCGCCTTCGGCCTGGCGATCGAGATGGGCGCGCGGCTGGAAGACATTGCCGGCACCATCCATGCCCATCCGACCCAGGGCGAAGCCTTTCAGGAAGCGGCGCTCAAGGCGCTCGGCCACGCGTTGCATATCTGAGGCGCTTCGCACCACCGTCGAATGTTGCATCGCGCACTCGCTGCGCGCAGAAAATGTGGCTGTTGCATGCGTCGGATTGCTGCATCGCACAAATTTGCAAGGCTGCCATGCAGCATTGATGCTTGTTTCAGAAGGCGAACGCGGGCATTTAGCACGAGTGATTTCGGCAACGGCCTACCTCCTCCCGGGCCTTGTCGGATACGGTCGACCTTCACCTCCTCCCGATTGTCGACCGACCTATAGAAACACCCGCCGAACCTCCTCCCTCGGCGGGTGTTTTCTTTTTGGGCTCTGCTGATGGCAAAGCCTGCTTCCATAGGAAGCAAAACCAATCAGATTTTCAGCGAGAATTTCGAGGCGGTCTTCGCCCGAATTGTTGGGCTATGCCTTGGGGCGCCCAAAGCTGCGCGCTGCTGCGCATTGCGGGAACTATGCCCGCAGAGAAAAAGGGCGCGGCGACGTTTCCGTCGCCACGCCCGATCGCAATCTTAGCCGGCGTAGCCGACGATGCCCTTGATCTCGAGGAAATCGTGGATGCCCCAGTCGGCATATTCACGGCCGTTGCCCGACTGCTTGTAGCCGCCGAAGGGAGCATGCGTGTCCCAGGCCGGGTAGTTGAGGTAGACCGAGCCGGCGCGCATCTTCGAGGCCACGCGGCGGGCGTTGTCGATGTTCTGCGACTGGATGTAGGCCGCCAGACCATAGACCGTGTCGTTGGCGATCCGCACCGCGTCGTCCTCGTCCTCATAGGAGATGACCGACAGAACCGGTCCGAAGATCTCTTCGCGCGCAATCGTCATGTCGGGCGTGACATGGCCGAACACGGTCGGCCGGATGTAGTAGCCGCGGTTCAGGCCCTCGGGCCGGCCGAGGCCGCCCGCCACCAGCTTGGCGCCTTCGGCGATGCCGGTCTCGATCAGCCCCTGGATCTTGTCGTACTGGAGCTGGCTGACGACCGGTCCGAGCTGCGTCTCGGTCGAGCGCGGGTCGCCGGTGCGATGGGCTTCGGCAGCCGCCTTGGCCACTTCCAGCGCCTCGTCGTGGCGGGAAGCCGGCACCAGCATGCGCGTCGGCGCGTCGCAGGACTGACCCGTATTACCGAAGCAGGCGTTGACGCCGTCGCGCACGGCATTCTCAAAATCGGCATCCGGCAGGATGATGTTGGCGCTCTTGCCGCCCAGTTCCTGCGCCACGCGCTTGACCGTATCCGCCGCGGCCTTGGCAACAAGGATGCCCGCACGCGTCGAGCCGGTGAAGGACACCATGTCGACATCCGGGTGCTCGGCCATCACCTGGCCAACATCCGGGCCGTTGCCGTTGACCATGTTGAACACGCCCTTAGGCACGCCCGCCTCATGCATGATCTCTGCAAAGACGATGCCGCTGATCGGTGCGATTTCCGACGGCTTCAGCACCACGGTGCAGCCCGCTGCGATGGCCGGCGCCACCTTGCAGACGATCTGGTTGAGCGGCCAGTTCCAGGGCGTGATCAGCGCGCAGACGCCGATCGGCTCCTTCACCACCATGGTGCCGCCGCGCTGATGGCTGAACTCGTAGTCTTCGAGCGCCTTGATGGTCGATTCGAGATGCACCTGGCCGGCAGCGGCCTGCGCCTCGCGAGCCCAGGTGATCGGCGCGCCCATCTCCTGTGAGATCGCCTGCGCCACGTCCTCGTAGCGACGGTTGTAGATTTCCAGCACCTTATTGAGCAGCGCCAGGCGCTGTTCGCGTGTGGTCTGGGAGAAGCTGGCGAAGGCGGCGCGCGCGGCGGCAACGGCCTTGTCGACGTCGGCCTTCGAGCCGAGGGAGATCGTGGTGTAGGCCTCCTCGGTGGACGGGTCGATCACGTCCAGCGTTGCAGGCTTCACCGGCGCGACCCATTCGCCGTCGATGTAGAATTTCAGATGGTTGCTCATGTCTTCCGTTCCGGATCTGGAGTGTATTCGGGGCGCCTCGGCGGGCGCCCCTTTTGAAGGTCAGGCGCCTTCGAAGCCCGTCAGCACGCCGACGGCATTGATTCCGATTTCCTCGACCGCATAGCCGCCTTCCATCACGAACAGCGTCGGCAGGCCGAGCTTGGCGATGCGCGCGCCGATCTTCGGATAGTCCTCGCTCTTCAGCTTGAACTGGCTGATCGGGTCCTTCTCGAAGGTGTCGACGCCCAGCGAGACGACTACGACGTCCGCGCCATAGGCGGCAACCTTCTTGCAGGCGTCTTCCAGCGCCTCGTTCCACTTGTCCCAAGGCGTTCCCGGAGCCATCGGATAGTTGTGGTTGAAGCCCTCGCCCTTGCCTGCGCCGCGCTCGTCGGCATGGCCGAGGAAGAACGGATATTCGGTCATCGGGTCGCCGTGCAGGTTCAGCACCAGCACGTCGTCGCGCTCGTAGAAGATCTCCTGCGTGCCGTTGCCGTGGTGGTAGTCGACGTCGAGGATGGCGACGCGTGCCGCGCCCTGGTCGCGATACCACTGCGCCACGACGGCGGCGTTGTTGATGAAGCAGTAGCCGCCCATGAAGGCCGAGCCGGCATGATGGCCGGGCGGACGGCAAAGCGCGAACGCGCTGCGCTCGCCAGCCTTGACGACCTCGGCGGCGGTCAGACCCACATCATAGGACGACTTGATCGCCTTCCACGTCCCTTCGACGAAGGTGGCGCCGGCGTCGATCGAATAGTAGCCGAGCAGAGCGTCGATTCGCGACGGGCGCACGTCGCCACGCATGCCGCGCGTGGGCCAGGTGAAGGGCATGGCCGAACCGGGGAAGCCTGCTTCCTGCCACAACGGCCAGACCGTCGGCAGAAAATCAATGTAATCGGCCCGGTGCACGCGCTTGGCGGCGTCCAGCGAATGCTCCGTCGGCGCCAGGATGGGTCCCAGCTTCTCGCTCTCAACCCTGGCCTTGATGTACTCCGCCCGCGAAGGCTTCTCGAAACCCGGCACGATTGCGCCGGCAACCAGCTCCATCTGTCCGGAATGACCGGCATGGAGCGGAGAAAAAACCGTCTTCATCATTTTCCTTTCAGTCGATTGGAGCGTGACCTAGCCACAGGCCCCGCATTTCCACAAGAGTGCCCCTGTGCCAAGACTGACGGTGTATCTGGCATCATACCAAGTTTCCGGCGGTTGCTAGCGTAGGACCGCATCGGAGACTGAAATGCCTTCCCACGCTGATCTGATCGTCATCAACGGCCGCGTCCTGACCATGGATGAGGCCAACTCCAAAGCCGAGGCCATCGCCATTCAGGGCGGCCTGATCCAGGCCATCGGCGACAACAATTCCATTCTCGATCTGAAAGGCCCCGACACGCGGGTCATCGACGCCAAGGGCGGCTCGGTCGTTCCCGGCTTCATCGAAGCGCATATGCATCTGTTCTCCGGTGCGGCCGAGCTGGCGCATCTCCAGCTTCAAGGCGTGCACGGCTTCGAGGCGCTGCAGAAGGCGATCCGCGACTATGCCACCGCCCGTCCGGACGCCAAGATGCTGGTCGGCCAGGGTGTCGACTACACGGTCCTGCCCGGCGAAACGGTAACGCGTCATCATCTCGACCGCATCCTGCCCGACCGTCCCTTCGCCATGGCCGCGCCCGACCACCACACCATGTGGGCCAACACCAAGGCGCTGGAAATGGCCGGCATCCTGCACGGCAAGAAGGTCGGCCCCGGCAATGAGGTCGTCATGGGCGAGGATGGCCTCGCCACCGGCGAATTGCGCGAAAACGAAGCCTTCGGCCCGGTGCTGAAGCTGGCAGGCGAAGAGCGCACGCGCCTTGGTCTGTCCACAGGCGGCGAGCCTGACCCTGCGCCGAGCACCGCCGAACGCGACGCCGACCGCGACATCATGCGCCGCGGCCTTGCCTGGTGCGCCAAGCACGGCATCACCTCCATCCAGAACATGGACGGCAACCTCTACCAGCTCGAACTGCTGTCGGAAATCGATGCGGCGGAAGGCCTTTCCTGCCGTGTGCAAATTCCCTTCCATTACAAGAACTTCATGACCCTCGACATGTTGGAGAAAGCCTCCCGCATGGCCGAACGCTATGCGTCCGATTACCTGCATTCGGGCATTGTGAAAGTCTTTTATGACGGCGTGCTCGATTCCTGGACGGCCGTCATGATCGAGCCCTATGCCGACCGGCCCGACTGGGTCGGCGAGCCGCTGTTCACACCGGAACAGTTCCGCGAACTGGCCGTGGCGATCGACAAGCGTGGATTGCAAATCGCCGTGCACTCCATCGGCGACGGCGCGGTGCGCGCAGTGCTTGACGGCTATGAGGCGGCGCAAAAGGAAAACGGCAAGCGCGACAGCCGCCACCGTATCGAGCACATCGAGGTGACGACCGAAGCCGACATTCCGCGCTTCATCGACCTCGGCGTCATCGCCTCCATGCAGCCTCCCCATCCGCCCGGCTCGATGGGCCTGCCCCTGGAGCCGACCGTCTCGCGGATCGGCCGCGATCGCTGGCACGTCAGCTACCCCTCGCGCACGCTCAAGGAAGCCGGCGCCCATGTGGTCTTTGCCTCAGACTGGCCGGTTTCGCCGATCGATCCGATCGCGGGCATGCAGGCTTCGATGACGCGTGAAAAATGGGCCGACGACATGCCTGACCAGCGATTCTCGCTGCATGAGGCGCTTGCCGCCTACACGGTCGAAGGCGCCTATGCCGAGTTCACGGAAGACCGCAAGGGAAGGCTCAAGCCCGGCTTCTTCGCCGACCTCGTGGTGCTCTCGGGCGACCTCGAAGCCACCGCGCCGGAGGCCCTGCAAGAGATTCGCCCGGCCACGACGATCTGCGGCGGCAAGGTCACCTATCAGGCATAGCGGCAAGCAGAGGCGGGAGATATCCACTTCAATCTTTGTTCAGTTTAGACAGTTGCCAAGCTAAGCTGCATGTGCTGACAATTGGCAGGACATAAAAAGCGCCGATAAAGGCGGGACACTCTATACAGGGGTATGCGTGCCGGAAATGCCGGATAAGAATGCGATTGAAGTCCGCGACGTAAGTAAACTGTTTGGTACGGGGGATGCTCAGTTCGCGGCACTGGACAACGTCTCCGTATCGATCCGCGAAAACGAGTTCTTCACTCTTCTGGGCCCATCGGGCTGCGGCAAGACCACTTTGCTGCGGCTGATCGCGGGTTTTGACTATCCAACAGACGGCCAGATCCTGCTCTACGGCCAGGATATTGCGCCGCTGCCGCCGTTCAAGCGGCCGGTCAACACCGTATTCCAGAGCTATGCGCTGTTCCCGCACATGACCGTGGGCCAGAACATCGCCTTCGGCCTGGAGATGCTGGGAAAGCCCAAGGCCGAGATCGAGGCGCGCGTCGCCGAGATGCTGAAGCTGGTGCGCATGGAGGCCCTCAAGGACCGCAAGACCAGCCAGATTTCCGGCGGCCAGCAGCAGCGCGTCGCACTGGCCCGCGCCCTGGCCCCGCAGCCGAAAGTGCTGCTGCTCGACGAGCCGCTCTCGGCGCTCGACTACAAGCTGCGCAAGGAAATGCAGATCGAGCTGAAGCGTCTTCAGCACGAGACCGGCATCACCTTCATCTTCGTCACCCACGACCAGGAAGAAGCGCTGACCATGTCGGACCGCATCGCGGTCATGTCGGCCGGCAAGATCCTGCAGGTCGGCTCGCCCTGGGACATCTACGACCGCCCGGCGGTGCGCTTCGTTGCCGACTTCATCGGCGAAACCAATTTCCTCCACGCCGACGTCGTGTCGGCCAATGACGGCCGCGCCACCGTGCGCCTGTCTTCGGGCAAGGAAATCCCGGCCACGTTCCCGAGCGGCTCCAGCCCGCAGGGCAAGGTTACCCTCGTGGTCCGGCCCGAGCACGCGCGCGTTGCAGCGCCGAACGGCACCTCGGCCCATGTCGGCCATATCGAGAACGTCGTCTACCTCGGCACCGACACGCATTTCCACGTGCGTCTAGACGACGGTACGCCCTTCATCGTTCGCCAGCAGAACAGCCGCAACGGCCACAACGGCTTTGCCAAGGCAGAGCGCGTGGGCATCGAGTTCGGCCAAGACGTCGCGCAGATCCTGAAGGACTGACAGATGGCGAGCGCACAGGAAACCGCCCTCAGCGCCGAACGTCAGGATATCAGGAACCGGTGGCTACTCTCAGCCCCGGCGCTGATCATCATTCTCCTGGCGGCCATCGGCCCGCTCTTTATCGTTCTCATCTATTCCTTCCTCGCGGCCGGCCCCTATGGCGACGTGGAATGGAAGTTCTCCACAGACGGCTGGATCAGCGTCTTCCTGCAAAGGGACATATTCGACGACACGCTGTCCTTCGCCGATGCTCACCTGGCCATCTTCTGGCGCTCGGTGAAACTGTCGATCGGCACCACGCTGCTGACGATCGTCTTCGGCTTTCCGACCGCCTATTTCATCGCCACGCGGCCAGAGCGGACGCGTGAGATGTGGCTGTTTTTGATCACCATTCCGTTCTGGACCAACCTGCTGATCCGCACTTTCGCGATCCTGCAGATCATCCGCAACGAAGGCATCATCAACACCCTGCTCATCAAGGCCGGCTTCATCAACCAGCCGATCCAGATCCTGTTCACCGACACCGCCATCATGATCGGCATGGTCTATGTCTATCTGCCGCTGATGGTGCTGCCGCTCTATGCCAGCATGGAAAAGCTCGATTTCCGCCTCGTCGAGGCTGGTTATGACCTCTATGCCTCGCGCTTTGCGGTGCTGCGCCGCATCATCTTCCCGCTGGTCAAGCCGGGCGTCATCGCTGGCTCGATCCTCGTCTTCATCCCCTCGCTCGGCGCCTATGTGACGCCCAGCCTGCTCGGCGGCGGCAAGAACATGATGCTTGGCAACCTCATCGAGCTGCAGTTCGGCCAGGGCCGCAACTGGCCGCTCGGCTCAGCCATCTCGATCACGCTGATGGCAATCGTCATGATTGCGCTGCTTGCCTATGTCCGCAACGCCGGTTCCTCGGAGGTGCGTCATGGCTAAGCGTCGCTTCGACCTGAAGGCCCTGCCGGGCTTCACCACGATTGCGGTCATCTGCTTCGTCGCGCTCTATCTGCCCATCATCATTCTGGTGGCCTATGCCTTCAACGCGGCGACATCGACGTCGGAATGGGGCGGCTTCTCGCTGAAATGGTTCGCCTCGGCCTGGAACAACGACCAGGTTATCGACGCCACCATCCGGTCGTTCCAGATCGCGGTGCTGGCGGCGACGTTTGCGACCATCGCAGCCACCATGGCGGCGCTGGCGACGACGCGGACCAAGGCCTATCGCGGCCTGACCTTCAAATACGCCTTCATCAACCAGCCGCTGATGGTGCCCGAGATCGTCACAGCCGTTGCGCTGCTGATCTTCTTCTCGCGCATCAAGGTGTGGACCGGTTATGCCGGCCTCGGCTACCTCATCGGCGCTCATACGGCCTTCTGCATTCCCTTCGCCTACCTGCCTATCCGGGCGCGGCTGGAAAGCATGGACCTGACGCTCGAGCGGGCCGCAGCCGACCTCTACGCCACGCCGTTCAAGGCGTTCCGGCGCGTGACGTTGCCGCTTCTGTGGCCCGGCATTCTCGCCGGCTTCATGCTCGCCTTCGTCATCTCGCTCGACGACGTAGTCATCACCAACTTCGTCAAGCTCGGCGGGCAGGACACGCTGCCGACCTACATGCTCGGCCAGATCCGGCGCGGCATCACGCCCGAGATCAACGCCATTTCGACGGCTTTCCTGCTGCTTTCGATCCTCATCGTGACGCTTTTCTTCTTTGCCAGCAGAAAACGCGACTAATCCAACGCGACCAATCCGCAGACAACCAATGGGAGCACTGCCATGAACTGGAAGACCACCGCGCCGGCAATCGGGCTGGCGTTGCTTGCCTCGACGGGCCTGGCCCGCGCCGAGGGCGAGCTCAACATCTACAACTGGGGCAACTACACCAGCCCCGACGTGATCAAGAAGTTCGAGGAGAAGTACAAGGTCAAGGTGACGATCACCGACTACGACTCCAACGACACCGCACTCGCCAAGGTTCGTCAGGGCGGCACCGGCTTCGACATCGCGATCCCCTCGCAGACCTACGTGCCGATCTGGATCGAGGAAGGCCTCGTTCAGGAAACCGATCCGTCCACGATGGAGAACTTCAAGAACGTAGCGCCGGAATGGGCCAACCCTGAGTTCGACCCCGGCCGCAAGTTCACCGTTCCGTGGGCCTGGGGCACCATCGGCGTGGTCGTCAACACCGACGCCTACAAGGGCCCGGCCGACAGCTGGAGCATCATCTTCAACACGCCTGACGAGCTGAAGGGCAAGGTCAACGTCGTGCCCGAGATGGGCGACGTGATGTTTGCTGCCATCATGTATCTCGGCGGCGAGCAGTGCACCGACGACAAGGCTCTTCTGAAGAAGGTTCGCGACATGCTGGTCGCGGCCAAGCCGAACTGGGTCGCGATGGAGTACAACACCATCGAGCGCATGGGCGCCGGCGATTTCAAGGCGACCAGCGACTGGAACGGCTCGGCCCTGCGTCAGCGCCTGGCTCATCCCGAGATCCACTTCAACTATCCGAAGGAAGGCTTCGGCATGTGGAGCGACAACGTCGTCGTTCTGAAGGAAGCCAAGAACGTCGAGAACGCCAAGCTCTTCCAGAACTTCATCATGGATCCGGAGAACGCGGCGGGTCTGTCGGCCTTCCACCGCTACGCCAACGCCATCTCCGGCTCGGAGAAGTACATGCCGGACGACATGAAGGACGCTCCGGAAGTGGTGATCCCGGCGGACGCCAAGCCGCACGGCGAACTGCAGAAGATGTGCTCGCCCGAAACGCAGGCGCTCTACACCAAGATCTGGACCGAGCTCCAGAAGTAACATCTGCCTTTACGGCCCGGCGCATCCGCCGGGCCGTTCTTTTTGCGTGCGGCTGCCATGACCTCATATCGCAACAGCGATCCACTTCCCCCCATCATGCAAGGATCGCCGCCGCAGATGGTGCCGCCCCGGCTGGATTGGGACCGGGCGCCCTGGAACAGATGGGCCTTCCAGCACATTCGCGAGCTTCTGCCCACCGCCGAAGTCTGGCGCGGCGAAGGCCCTGTGCGCGAACTGGCGCGCAACGAACTCGATCTCGACGACCTGTTGGTCGCGGATGGCCCAGGCCCGGAGCAGACGCTCGCCGGCCATCTAGATGAATCCTATACCGACGGCTTCCTGGTGCTCAGGAAGGGCGCGGTCGTCTACGAACGCTATTTCAACGGCATGACGCCGCGCACGCTGCACCTGTCGCAGTCGATGGCCAAATCGGTCACCGCAACGGTGTTCGGCATTCTTGCCGGCCGCGGCATTATCGACCCCGCTTCGCCCGTGACCCGCTATCTGCCCGAACTGGAACGGACGGGCTGGCGCGGCGCCACACTGCAGCATGTTCTGGACATGAGAAGCGGCGTACGCTTCAGCGAGGAATATACCAACCCCTATTCCGAGATCGGTCAGGTCGACGTCGCTGCCGGCTGGAAACCCGTTCCGCCGGGCACCGACCCGGCGTTCAAGTGGCCGACCCACATGTGGGAGTTGATCCTCGGCCTGACTGAGACGGACCGCCCGCATGGCGAGGAGTTCGTCTACCGTTCGATCGAGACCGACGTTCTCGCCTTCGCCATGGAACGCGCCACCGGCAAGCGCCTGGCGCAGCTGGTTTCGGAAGAGCTCTGGCAGAAGATCGGCGCCGAAGAAAGCGCCTGCTTCACCGTCGACAGCGCCGGCTACGCTCTGGCCGATGGCGGCTTCAACGCCACGCTTCGCGACTATGCCCGTTTCGGACAGCTGATCCTCGACAATGGCGGCGGCGTGGTTCCCGCCAGCTGGGTCGAAGCGACGCGCACCGGCATCCATGGCCCTCTCTACAGCGAAAGCTTCCCCACCGGCTCCTACAAGAACCAGTTCTGGATCGAGGATGCGGAGTCGCGCTCGCTGATGTGCCGGGGCGTTTTCGGCCAACTCATCCATATCAACTGGGATCACGAGATGGTCGTCGTAAAGCTTTCGACCTACCCGGATTTCACCAATCGCGACTATTCCGTCGCCACCTTGAAGGCGATCCACGCGATCGCCGACGCACTCGCCTGAACATTGCCGAGGAACCGTACATGACCGCCCAGACCGCTTTTGCGCGCCAATTTGGCTTTGCCCGCTCCGACGTCACGATAGAGAACTGGCGCACCGCTCCCTACAATCGCTGGTCGTTCCAGAATGTCGGCGAGTTGGTGCCAACCTCGGAGATCGCGGCGCCGACAGACGCTCCCGAGGCGCCGGCCGGAGACCTGGGCGCGCTGTTGGACGAGACGGTAGCCACCGACGCCGGCTCCGAATCCATCGCGGCCTTCCTCGAACGCACGCACACCGACGCCTTCGTGGCGCTGAAGGGCGGCAAGGTGGTGGGCGAATACAACGCCCCGCACATGACGCCGGGCGGCCGCCACATCATCTTCTCCATCTCGAAATCGCTGACCGCCATTCTCGCGGGCGCGCTGCAGGCCGACGACCTGCTCGATCCGGCAGCTCCGGTCACGAAGTACATTCCTGAAGCCGCGGGCACAGCCTTTGCCGACGCCACCGTCCAGCACGTCCTGGACATGACCACGACGATCGACTTCGAGGAACTCTACCTCGATCCCGAAAGCGCCTTCGCGCGCTACCGCCGCTCGACGCTGTGGAATCCCAACACCAACGGCGCCGACAGCGAGAAGCTGCTGGCCTTCCTGATGACCATCGGCAAGGGCGCCGGCGAGCATGGCGAAGTGTTCCGCTATCGCTCGCCCAATTCCGACCTGCTCGGCATCATCGTCGAGCGCGCTTCGGGCCTGCGTTACGCCGACCTCATGGTCGAACGCCTGTGGGGCCCGCTCGGCGCTAGGCGCGGAGGCCGCATCACGGTCGACGGTCAAGGCAGCGGGCGCGCCGCCGGCGGCATCTCGGTCACCGCGCGCGATCTCGCCCGCGTCGGCGAGATGATGCGAAATGGCGGCGTCCACGAAGGTCGGCGCATCCTGCCTGAAGGCTGGGTCAAGGACACCGCCACCGGCGGCGACCGCGAGGCCTGGAAGAAAGGCGATTTTGCCTTCCTGATGCCCAATGGCAGCTACCGCAACAAGTGGTACCAGACCGGCTTCGAGGGCGAGCCCTATTGCGGCATCGGCATCCACGGCCAGTGGCTCTATGTCGATCCGGCAAACGAGGCGGTTCTGGTCAAGATGTCGTCGCAGCCCCTGCCCGTCGACGACGAGCTCGACAAGCAGAACCTGGTCCTGTTCCAGACGGTGGCCAAGCTACTTTAGGCTCCCGCTGGCGCAACGCTCCGGGCTTTGTGATCGATCTCAGGGCGAACCGGGCGCTTTTGTCGCTCGCTTCGCCCCATTTGCGACGCATTGACCGACGGTTTTTGCCTGCCCGGAACCTGTATGTCCGGGATGGATGCAAGCGCTCCCTCGCCGCACAAAATCTCTTCAAAGACCTTCGACTGATCTTTTGGGGTTATGCGTTTGCGGCGCAATGGTGTAGGAGCATCTGTGTCCTCGTGTTACACTTGGGCAACAGAGCCGTAGGAACGACCCCGCACGATGATGTTCAGCAGACCCAACAGACCGGCAGAGCGCGGATATGCATCCGTTGTGCTGCTTTGGTTCGTGGTCGGGCTGGCAGCCGCGCATGGCGTTCTCGGCACGGTCTCCCCTGCCCGCTCGATGCAGCTGGCCAACGCTGTCGGCGCAGCCAGCCAGCGCGCGGGCGATCCCGCGGGAGACCGGACAAGCCTGACCGGCCAGCAGCGCCTGTTCATCATCGCCGACTGGCGCGGCCTAGCCCTAAAATCCCTGCTACCGACGGGCGACGGCGGTTCGGCGATCCTGCCGGCATCGCAGTGGTATCTCGCCTCGGCGGCGAAGCCTTGCCGTCCCGAAATCGCACCGGCAGGCCTGCATGAGGCCGATGCGCTGGTAAATCGCGCCCGCGCGCCGCCATTTTGGGCCTGAGCGACCTGTTCGCTCGACAACGACTTCACATATTTGAACATGACTGCGGATTGACTGGCCTGAGAGCGGCCGGCGTTGCGCATAGACAGGACCAGAAGCAATGCGAACTTCAAAATGGGTGGTGATGGCCTATGCCATTATCGTCCTTATCGGCGTCTTCGCCGCCCTTCCAAGCGCCATGCCGCCCTCCGTGCTCGATAAAATGCCGAGCTGGTTCAGGCATCAGGTCACCTTGGGTCTCGACCTTCAGGGCGGCTCCCACCTTGTTCTTGAAGTCGACGCCAATGCGTTGAAGGCCGACCGCCTGCGCTCGCTGCTTGACGACGCGCGCGGCGCGCTGCGCAAGGAGCGCATTCCGGTGCAGTCGGCCCGCGTGGCCGGTGACGCGGTCGTCATCAGCATCGACGACGACGCCCAGCGCACCCAGGCGCTCGACATCCTGAAGAAGCTGGCCACTCCGGTTGCCACCGGCTTCGGCGCCGGCGTCGCCGACATCGACGTCGCCTCGACCGACAAACAGATCAAGCTGACCCTCACGGAGGCCGGCATCCGCGACCGTGTCGACGCGGCGATCCAGCAGAGCCTTGAAATCGTGCGCCAGCGCGTCGACCAGGTCGGCGTGGCCGAGCCCACCATCCAGCGCGTCGGCTCGGACCGCATCCTGGTCCAGCTGCCCGGCCTGCAGGACCCCACGCGCCTGCGCCAGCTGCTCGGCTCGACCGCCAAGATGGAATTCCACATGGTCGCCAATGTGCAGCCGGGCGAACCGCTGCCTCCGGGCGTGACCATGCTGCCGGATGCCAAGACCCAGCAGCAGTATCCGATCGAGGACCGCGTCGCGCTGAGCGGCGAGCGCCTCACGGATGCGCGCGCCGGCTTCGACCAGCGCACGCAGGAGCCGATCGTCTCGTTCCGCTTCGACAGCGTCGGTGCCCGCCAGTTTGCTGAAATCACCCAGGCCAATGTCGGTCGCCCCTTCGCCATCGTGCTCGACGGCAAGGTGCTGAGCGCGCCGACCATCCGTGAGCCGATCACCGGCGGTTCGGGCCAGATCAGCGGCAGCTTCACCGTTGAGGACACCACAGTGCTCTCGGCCCTGCTGCGCGCCGGCGCCCTGCCCGCCCCGCTCACCGTCATCGAGGAACGCACCGTCGGTCCGGACCTCGGCGGCGACGTCATCCGCATGGGCCTCTACACCGGTATCGCCGGCTTCGTCGCCGTCGTGATATTCATGGTGGCGCTCTACGGCAGCTGGGGCATGATCGCCAATTTCGGCCTGCTCTTGCACCTGATCCTCACCATCGGCGTGCTGGCCATCATGGGCGCGACGCTGACCCTGCCCGGTATCGCGGGTATCATCCTCGGCATCGGCTTCGGCGTGGACGCCAACATCCTCATCAACGAGCGAATAAGAGAGGAATCGAAGAAAGGCCTGAGCGCCTTTGCCGCGCTCGACCACGGCTTCAAGCGCGCCTTCTCGACCATCGTCGACGCCAACGTCACCTCGCTGATCGTCACCGCGCTGTTGTTCATGTTCGGCTCGGGCCCGATCCGCGGCTTCGCCATCACCATGATCATCGGCACCTGTCTGTCGATGTTCACGGCCGTTGCGATCGTCAAGGTGATCATGACCGAGGTGGTACGTCGTCGTAAGATGAAGACCATCAAGATCGAGCCGCTGGTCCACTTCTTCCCGGAGAAGACCTCGATCTCCTTCATGAACGCCCGCTTCCTCGGCATCGGTGTCTCGATCCTGCTGTCGCTGGCGTCCATCGGCCTGTTCTTCAAGCCGGGCCTGAACTACGGCATCGACTTCAAGGGCGGTATCCAGGTTGAGATCACCACCTCGCAGCCGGCCGACCTCGCCTCGCTGCGCACTACGCTGAGCGGCCTGGACCTCGGCGAAGTGGCCCTGCAGCGCATCGGCGGCGACAACGACGTGCTGATCCGCGTGCAGCGCCAGGAAGGCGGAGAGCAGGCTCAGACCGCTGCCGTGACCAAGGTCAAGGACGCCGTCCAGAAGCTCGATCCGACCGTCAAGTTCGACCGCGTCGACGTCGTCGGACCGAAGGTCAGCGGCGAGCTGGCGCATTCGGGCGTGATGGCGGTGGTGTTCGCGGCACTCGCGATGCTGGTCTACATCTGGTGGCGGTTCGAGTGGAACTTCGCGCTCGGTGCGATCGCGACGCTGATCCTCGACACGACCAAGATGGTCGGCTTCTTCGCGCTGGTCGGGCTGGACTTCAACCTGACGGCCATCGCCGCGCTTCTGACGATCATCGGCTACTCGGTGAACGACAAGGTCGTGGTGTATGACCGCATGCGCGAGAACCTGCGGCTCTTCAAGAAGATGCCGCTGCGCCAGGTCATCGACATGAGTATCAACCAGGTGTTCGCACGCTGTATCTACACCTCGGTCGCGATCCTGCTGTCGATGCTGCCCATGGCGATCTGGGGCGGCAGCGCGGTGGAGAACTTCTCGATACCAATGGTCTTCGGCGTGGTGATCGCCACCAGCTCGTCGATCTTCATCGCAGCTCCGATCCTGCTCCTCCTGGGCGACTGGTGGACCAAGCACCACCCGCAGCGCGTCGAGAGCAAGACGGTGCCGGCCAAGAGCTGACACTGATCCATCCGCTCCGATCCGTCGGAGCGGATCCGAAAAACGAAACGGCGCCCTTCGGGGCGCCGTTTTTGTTCGCGGGTCGTCCGTCAGCTATGCTTGTCGTGGAACCAGGATGGCGCCGTTGGCGTCATGCCCTGCCCCGGGCAGCAGCCATGTAGCCTCGGCCATTGTACATCCGCCTAGAATTGCCTAACCCAGGCCCCAACCGATCATCCACTCTTCCCCCAACACGAAAGAAGACAGCGAATTGCCCGACGACATCATCGTGAAAGATAGCAACGGAACCCAGCTCGCGGACGGGGACTCGGTAACCCTGATCAAGGACCTGAAGGTCAAGGGCACCTCGGAAACCATCAAGCGCGGCACGATGGTGAAGAACATTCGCCTGACCGACAATCCGGCCGAAGTCGAGTGCAACACCAAGCAGGTGAAGGGCCTGGTGCTGCGCACGGAGTTTTTGAAGAAGGCTTGATCGGCCCCAAGTCCCTCGGCATCAAGTCGTAGGGACCAACCGCTTTGCCGTCACCGCCTTGGCGGCTTCGACGCGCAATGCGCGAAGATCGCTCGCCCGACTATCGGGCCGTATTGAGAGGCGCAAGGGCAGCCGACTGCCCTCGCGCTTTGTCGTTCAGGCCAGTTGGGCGCGCATTTCCCGCGACGACGGCAGGAAGACGGTCAGGAGACCGAGCAGCGGCAGGTAGGAACAGATCTGGTAGACGAAGTCGATGCCCTTGCTGTCGGCGACAATGCCCAGCACCGCAGCCGCAATGCCGCCCATGCCGAAGGCGAAGCCGAAGAAGATGCCCGCGATCATGCCCACGCGGCCCGGCACCAGTTCCTGCGCGAACACCACGATGGCCGAGAAGGCCGACGCCAGGATCAGGCCGATCAGAACGGTCAGGATGCGCGTCCAGAACAGGTCCGCATAGGGCAGCGCCAGCGTGAAGGGCAGAACGCCGAGGATCGAGAACCAGATCACGAACTTGCGGCCGAAGCGGTCGCCGATCGGTCCGCCCGCCACCGTGCCGACCGCAACCGCGCCGAGGAAGATGAACAGCAGCACCTGCGCTTCCTGCACCGATACGCCGAACTTATGGATGACGTAGAAGGTGTAGTAGCTCGACAGGCTCGCCATGTAGATGTTCTTGGTGAACACCAGCGTCGCCAGCACCACCAGCGCGATCGCCACCTTGCGGCGCGGCAGGGCAACGCTACCGGACTTTGCCAGCCGCTTGGCCGAAGTCGCGCCATGGCGCCTGTACCAGCCGCTGACCTGAAACAGCACGATCATGCCGAGCAGAGCTGCGGCCGAGAACCAGGCCACGCTCGTCTGCCCCTTGGGCACGACGATGAAGGCGGCCAGCAGCGGCCCCAGCGCGGAACCGAAATTGCCGCCCACCTGGAACAGCGACTGGGCAAGACCGAAGCGACCGCCGGAGGCCAGGCGCGCCACGCGCGAGGATTCGGGGTGGAACACGGCCGATCCGATGCCGATCATCGAGGCGCCCAGCAAGAGCAGCGGGTAGTTGCCGGCATGCGAGAGGATCAGCAGGCCGCACATGGTCGAGCCCATGCCCAGCGGCAGCGAATAAGGCATCGGCCGCTTGTCGGTGTACATGCCGATGACCGGCTGGAACAGCGAGGCCGTAACCTGGAAGGCCATGGTGAGCAGGCCAATCTGCCAGAAGTCGAGGCCATAGCCCGTCTTCAGCATCGGATAGATCGCCGCCAGAAGCGACTGCATCATGTCGTTGAGAAGGTGACAGAAACTCACCGCCAGAATGATCGCAAAAACAGTGTTGTCCGCCTGTATCCGGCCGGCTGTCGTCGATGCGTCGGTCACGATGCTAGGTCCTGTTCAGGGCAGCAAAAAAACGCGTGCGGTTCTGGTGCGGACGCGTTGCCTGCCATTGTCAAAATAAACCCGGCCAGTGGCCGCGTCTTAGGTCAGACGGCGGCCTTTCCATAGGTCAGGCCACCGCCTCATTCGGGATTAATTCTCGCCGAGGTCGCGCACAGCGCCACGGTCGGCCGAGGTCGCGAAAGCCGCATAGGCCTTCAGCGCGGTCGTCACCTTGCGCTTGCGCTGCTCGACCGGCTTCCAGCCCTTTGCGTCCTGCTCGGCGCGGCGGGTGGCAAGCGTTGCCTCGTCAAGGCGCAGGCCGATGGTGCGGTTCGGGATGTCGATGTCGATGATGTCGCCATCGCGCACCAGCCCGATCGCGCCGCCGGTGGCGGCTTCCGGCGAAACGTGGCCGATCGACAGGCCCGAAGTGCCGCCCGAGAAGCGGCCGTCGGTGAGCAGCGCGCAGGCTTTGCCGAGGCCCTTCGACTTCAGATAGCTGGTCGGGTAGAGCATTTCCTGCATTCCCGGACCGCCGCGCGGTCCCTCATAGCGGATCACCACCACGTCGCCGGCCTTAACCTCGTTGCCGAGGATGCCCTTCACCGCCGCGTCCTGGCTCTCGAACACCTTGGCCGGGCCCGAGAACTTGAGGATCGACTCGTCGACGCCCGCGGTTTTCACCACGCAGCCGTCGAGCGCGATGTTGCCCTTGAGCACGGCAAGGCCGCCGTCCTTGGAGAACGGATGCTCGGCCGAGCGGATGACGCCGTTGGTGCGGTCGAGGTCGAGCTCGTCCCAGCGACGGTCCTGGCTGAAGGCGACCTGCGTCGGCACGCCACCCGGAGCCGCGAGGAAGAAATCGCGAACGCTCTGGCTCGTGGAGCGCGAGATATCCCAATGCTCCAGCGCCTCGCCGAGGGTCGAGGTGTGGACCGTGTGCGTATCCCGATTGAGGAGGCCCGCCTTGTCCAGCTGGCCGAGGATGGCCATGATGCCACCGGCGCGGTGAACGTCTTCCATGTGAACGTCAGCCTTGGCGGGCGCGACCTTGCACAGCACCGGAACCCGGCGCGACAGAGCGTCGATGTCGTCCATGTTGAAGTCGATCTCGCCCTCATGGGCGGCGGCCAGGATGTGCAGCACCGTGTTGGTGGAGCCGCCCATGGCAATATCCAGCGTCATCGCGTTCTCGAACGCCTGCTTGGAAGCGATGTTGCGCGGCAGCACGCTTTCGTCGTCCTGCTCGTAATAGCGCTGAGCGAGGTCGACGATCAGGTGGCCGGCCTCCACGAACAGGCGCTTGCGGTCGGCATGCGTTGCCAGCGTCGAGCCGTTGCCGGGCAGCGACAGGCCGAGCGCCTCGGTCAGGCAGTTCATGGAATTGGCGGTGAACATGCCCGAGCACGAGCCGCAGGTAGGGCAGGCCGAACGCTCGATGACCTTCACGTCCTCGTCCGAAACCTTGTCGTCGGCGGCCGCCACCATGGCGTCGACCAGGTCGAGCGCATGCTCCTTGCCGGCCAGCACCACCTTGCCGGCTTCCATCGGGCCGCCCGAAACGAAGACGGTCGGGATGTTGAGGCGCAGCGACGCCATCAGCATGCCGGGGGTGATCTTGTCGCAGTTGGAGATGCAGACCATGGCATCCGCGCAGTGCGCGTTGACCATGTATTCGACCGAGTCCGCGATCAGTTCGCGCGACGGCAGCGAATAGAGCATGCCGTCATGGCCCATCGCGATGCCGTCGTCCACGGCGATGGTGTTGAACTCCTTGGCGACGCCGCCTGCCTTCTCGATCTCGCGCGCCACGAGCTGGCCGAGATCCTTGAGGTGCACGTGCCCCGGCACGAACTGGGTGAAGGAGTTGACCACCGCGATAATCGGCTTGCCGAAATCGCTGTCCTTCATGCCGGTGGCGCGCCAAAGGCCGCGGGCGCCGGCCATGTTGCGGCCGTGGGTGGTGGTGCGGGAGCGATAAGCTGGCATCGGAATCTTCCTAAGCTAGGGTCAGAGACCTAGAAAAAAGGCGCTTGCAGGACGTCGGCCACTTCAATTCTCGAAAGGCGCCAACGCCCGCGCAGGCATTCGGCCGGCAGCCAAATCCGGAGCAATCTCCGCCTTTCGCACCCCAACCGTACCCGCGGTTACTCCTTCATAGCGAAAAACCGCCGCCGCGTCACCCTCTGGCATGAAACTTTGCCATATTTGGTTCAGCGGCCTTGGTTCAGGCGTCGATTCAGCGGCTTTTGTGCCTGCTATTCAGCGGCAGCACTCTTCTGCGCACTCACGCCGCGCATGAATTCGTCGAGCGCCTGACGCTGTCCTTCGCTCATATGTAGGCCGCGCTTGGTGCGCCGCCATAGCACGTCTTCGGCCGTTTCGGCCCATTCGTGCTCCATCAGGTAGCGAACCTCCGCCTCGTAGAGGTCGGCGCCGAAATTGCGGCCGAGATCGGCGACGGATTGCGCCTTGCCGAGCAGCGCATGGCCCCGCGTGCCATAGAGCCGCGTCAACCGGCGAGCGTGGCTGGCGTCGAGGAACGAGTACGCTAGCCTGAGGTTCTCGACCTGGGCATCGAAGCCGACCTTGAAAAAATCGCCGCCGGGCAAAGCGGCCGAAGCCGTCCACGGCTTGCCGCGCTTGCCCAGATGGGCCTCGATCTTCTCCAGCATGGATTCGGCCACGCGACGATAGGTGGTGATTTTGCCGCCGAAGACATTGATGAGCGGCGCGCCGCCCGCCTCGTCAGCCTTCAGCACATAGTCGCGCGTGGCTTCCTGCGCCTTGGAGGCGCCGTCGTCATAGAGCGGCCGCACCGCCGAATAGGTCCACACGATGTCCTCGCGCCGCACGGGTTGCGCGAAATATTCGCTCGCCGCCGCGCACAGATAGCCGGTCTCGGTCTCGCTGATCTTCACGTCGTGCGGATCGCCCTTGTAGTCGCGATCCGTGGTGCCGATCAGCGTGAAGTCTTCCTCATAGGGGATGGCGAACATGATGCGCCCATCCCTGTTCTGGAAGAAATAAGCGCGCGGATCGTCGAACTTCTTGCGCACCACGATATGGCTGCCCTGTACCAGCCGCACATTGTGGACGCCCTGCTTGCCGAGCGGGCCGGCGAGCACGCTGTCGACCCAGGGGCCGGAGGCATTGACGACGAGGCGCGCCCTCACCTCTTCCGCCGCCCCGCTGCGTTGATCCTCAAGCAGGATCGCCCAGTGATCGCCCTCGCGGCGCAAGCCGGTCACCTTGGTCCGGGTGCGGATATCGGCGCCGCGATCGGCCGCGTCGCGCGCATTGAGCACGACGAGGCGCGCATCGTTGACCCAGCCGTCCGAATATTCGAACGCGGTCGCGAACAGCGGCTTCAGCGGCTTGCCGGCCGGATCGGTACGCATGTCCAGCGTCTTGGTCGGCGGCAGGAGCTTTCGGCCACCGATATAGTCATAAAGGAAAAGGCCGAGCCGGATCAGCCAGGCGGGGCGCAGGCCCTTCGCATAAGGCAGCACGAAGCGCATCGGCCAGATGATGTGCGGCGCCATCTTCCACAGCACCTCGCGCTCCATCAGCGCTTCCCGCACCAGCCGGAACTCGTAATGTTCGAGATAGCGCAGGCCGCCATGGATCAGCTTGGTCGAGCCCGAAGAGGTGCCGCTGGCAAGATCGCTCATCTCCGCCAGGCAGACTGAATAGCCGCGGCCAACGGCGTCGCGGGCGATGCCGCAGCCATTTATGCCGCCGCCGATGATGAAAATATCGTGGATCGGAGATTCGCTCATTGCCCGCGCATGAAAAATCGGCAGGCCGAGCCCCAGCCTGCACCTATCGAATAAAGAAATAATTCGAAACAATAACGAATGTCAAACGAAAACACACGGACCGATGCTCATTTGATCCATTCCCTTGGATGGCCCGCCATTGAGACAAGAACATGAAGCATTTTCGTTTTGCAAATCGGAACATAGAAACGAAAGTGCTTTTGAGCCACGCCCTCCAAAACGAAAGTGCCCTCCACAGACCCGCCCCGGCCCGTGCAAGCGGGATTGACGAGCCGCCCGGCAATATCCCATAAACGCCGCGTTAAGTTCTCAGGGCGGGGTGAAACTCCCCACCGGCGGTAAGAGCGAAAGCTTGAGCCCGCGAGCGCTTTCCGGATTTCCCGGAAAGGTCAGCAGATCCGGTTGAATTCCGGAGCCGACGGTCATAGTCCGGATGAAAGAGAACGAACGGAGCCTCAAGACGCCCGTGGTGGGCGGATTATGCTTCGTCTCGTGCGTCCTGATTCTGGTCATTGAACGGAGTAAGGACCCATGAATCAGATCCCCCCTCGCGAATTCGAAACCCGCCGCCTCGCCGTCATCCGCGCGCGCTGGCACGCCGACATCGTCGATGAGTGCGTGAACTCGTTCATCGAGAACACGCAGGCGCTGTCGAACGGCAAGGCCGTCGTCGACATCTTCGACGTGCCCGGTGCGCTGGAAATCCCGCTGCATGCCAAGCTGGTCGCCGAGACCGGCCGCTATGACGCCATCCTCGGCGTCGCCTTCGTGGTCAACGGCGGCATCTATCGCCACGACTTCGTGGCCGGCACCGTGCTCGACGGCATGATGACCGTACAGCTGCAGACCAACGTGCCGGTGCTGTCGGCGGTGCTCACCCCGCACCACTTCCACGAGAGCGAAGAGCACCACAAGTTCTTTTTCGAGCATTTCAAGGTCAAGGGTCAGGAAGCCGCCAACGCGGCTCACCAGATCCTCGTCGCGCGCGCCGCAGTCGCCGCGTAACTGGCTGTTTCTACACAGAGATACTCCCTGCGCGGCGGTGGAAAACATTGCCGCGCAGCCCTCTTAGGCCGCCTCCTCCCCTTTTACCGACTGCCGATTCTTGCCAAGCTCGGAAAGAATCAACTTGACGGCTCGTAAAGTGACTTAATAGGCTGTCAAGTGAACCCGTTGGGAGGACGGATGAAACTTGCGGAAGATCACCCCGTGAGCGATGGCGCAACCGCCGGGATGGAGGCGCGCCGCTCGACAATTCTTGGCGCTCGCGTCAAGGCCTACCGCACGGCAAGGCGGCTGACGCTGCGCCAGCTCGGCGACATGGTCGGCACGACCGCGAGCTTCCTCAGCCAGCTCGAGCGCGGCCTTTCGGGCGCCAATACCTCGACATTGATGCTGATTGCCAATGCGCTCGGCATCAGCGTGGCCAATCTCTTCGACGAGACCGAGGTTTCGCCGCACAGCGTGCTGACGCGCGCGGAGCGGCCGGCGCTGCCGGTGAGCGAAGGCTATCGCAAGACGCTGATCTCGCGTCGCCCGATCCAGTCGGTGGAAATCTATTCCGGCGAGTTCGCCGTCGGCGGCTCGACCGGCGACCTGCCCTACACGCACGGCGACTCGCACGAAATATTCATCGTGCTGCGCGGCCGCCTGCAACTGACGCTTGGCTCCGAGAGTTTCCTGCTGAGCGAAGGCGACAGCATCGAATACGCCACCTCGACACCGCACAAGACCATCAATGTCGGCAACACGCCGGCCGAGGTGCTGTGGATCATCGCGCCCCCCACCAGCGGCGCCGTCGATCTCGACCAATACGTGGCCCGGACACCACTCGCATCCCGGCCAGTTCAAGCAGACAGCGGGTCATTGGAGGAAGAATAAATGGGATACAAATCAGCTTTGGCCGGCATTGCCGGCGCAACGGCGATCGCTCTTGTCAGCACCTTTGCGGCCAGCGCGCAGGAAGCGCCGCCCGCCGGCACCATCGTTGACGGCTCGCTCAAGGGCAAGACGCTCACCTTCGTTTCCTATGGCGGCATCTACCAGGACGGCCAGAACGCGGCGCTGAAGGATTTCGTCGACAAGACGGGCGTCACGCTGCTGAACGACGGCCCGACCGAAATCGCCAAGCTGCAGGCGCAGGTGGAATCCAAGAACGTCACCTGGGACGTCGTCGACACCGCCGACCTGCCGCCTTACGTGCACTGCGGCACCCTGTTCCAGAAGCTCGACCTCTCCAAGATCGACGTCTCGCACATTCCGGCCGGCCAGGTCGGCGAGTGCAGCGTGCCGGCCATGAACTACGGCGTCGTGCTGATGTACAAGAACGACACCTACAAGGATAACCCGCCGAAGGGCTGGAAGGACTTCTTCGACACCGAGAAGTTCCCCGGTATCCGCGCCATCGACGGCAGCGGCGATCCGATCGGCGGCCTGATCGAGCAGGGCGTCCTGGCCGACGGCGGTTCGGTGGAGAACATGACGCCGGCAGACATCGACAAGGGCATCGCCAAGATCAAGGCGCTTGGACCGGACACCATCTACTGGAAGACCGGTGCGGAATCCCAGCAGCTCGCCGAATCCGGCGAAGCCGACATGATCCTGATGTGGACCGGCCGCGCCATGACCGCCGTCAAGAACGGCGCGCAGTACACGCCCGTCTGGCAGGATTGGCTCGTGGTCATGGACCAGCTGACCATCCCGGTCGGCGTGAAGGACACGGACGCGGCTTACGCGCTGATCAACGCCTATCTAGGCAAGAATGCGCAGGAAGTCCTGACCGAAAAGACCTCCTACTCGCCGATCAACAATGAGGCGCAGCCCAAGGTCGATCCGTCGGTGGCGGCCTTCCTCACCAACACGCCCGAGCGGGTGAAGCAGGGCTACCAGCAGAACATCAAGTTCTGGGTCCAGAACTTCGACGCCGCTTCCGAGAAGTGGACGGCGCTGATGGCCGGCAACTGAGCCGAGACTTGAAATCGAGGCTGAGAGAGTGAGCCAGACAATCGACACGACCGCGCCCGGGGGCTCCGGCCCCCGGCAGGCAAATGGGGTGGCGGCACAGCCGCGGCGTTGGCGGCTTGCCGCCTACCCGTCCCTGCTGGCGCTGCCGGCCGTCCTGCTGCTGATCGCGGCAATGGCCTATCCGCTGCTGACGATCGTGTCGCGCAGCTTCTCCGAACCCGAATGGGGGCTGCAGAACTACGTCTGGTTCTTCTCCACCGACGTCAACATCCAGGTGCTCCTGCGCACCTTTTCCATTTCAGCCTGGGTCACACTCGTCTGCGTGATCGCGGCCTATCCTTACGCCTACCTCATGACGGTCGTCGGCCCGCGCATGCGGCTGGTGCTGATCCTTTGCGTGCTGGTGCCGTTCTGGGTCAGCGGCGTGGTGCGCACGCTGGCCTGGGTGATCCTGTTGCAGGACTCCGGCGTCATCAATTCGGTGCTGAAGGCGATCGGCTTTGGCGGAGTCAAGCTCATCCGCACGCCCACCGGCGTCGTCATCGGCATGGCGCAGGTGCTTTTGCCCTTCATGATCCTGCCGCTCTATTCGGTCATGCGCGGCATCGACCTCCGGCTCGTGCAGGCGGCCCGCAGCCTTGGCGCGCGCCCAGCGCTGGCTTTCTGGCAGGTCTATCTACCGCTTTCGCTGCCGGGCGTCTTCGCCGGCGCGATCATCGTTTTCATTCTGGCGCTCGGCTTCTACATCACGCCGGCCCTGCTCGGCGGCCCGCGCAGCACCATGCTGTCGACGCTGGTGCAGAGCCAGGTGCTGAGCCTGCTGAACTGGGGCCGCGGCGGCGCCATGGGCGTGGTGCTTCTGGTGTCGACCTTCATCCTTCTCGCCCTTGCTGCGCCCCTCATGCGCCAGCGGCATAAGCAAGCGTCGAGGTCGTGACGATGAAGCCTTTCCGCATCATCCTCGGCCTGTTCTGCCTGCTGGTCGCCATCTGGCTGGTCCTGCCGACGCTCGTCATCATCCCGATGTCGTTCAACGAGAAGAAGTCGCTCGCCTTCCCGCCGTCCGGCTTCACCTGGCATTGGTACGAGAACTTCTTCACCAATCCCGACTGGTCGTCGAGCTTCTTCAACTCACTGCGCGTGGCGGCCATCGTCGCGGTTACGGCAACCATCGTCGGCACGCTCGCCGCACTAGGCCTCAGCCGCATGAAGCATGCCGGTGCCGGCATCCTGCGCGCCATCCTGATCACGCCGATGGTGGTGCCGGGCGTGGTGCTGGCGATCGGCATCTATGCCGTCTACCTCAACTACCAGCTCGTCGGCACGACGCTGGGCTTCGTCATCGCCCACACCATGCTGGCCGTGCCCTTCGTGCTGATTGCGGTGTCGGCGAGCCTTGAAGTGTTCGACGTGCGGCTGGAGACGGCTGCCGCCAGCCTGGGCGCAAACCGCCTCACCACCTTCCGCACGATCACGCTGCCGCTGATCCTGCCCGGCATCCTGTCGGGCCTGCTCTTCGCCTTCGTGACCTCCTTCGACGAGATCATCGTGGCGCTGTTCATCACCAGCCCGTACCTGAAAACACTGCCGGTCCAGATCTACACCAGCATCACCCGCGACGCCGACCCCACGGTCACGGCAGTCGGCACCATCATTTTCCTGGCCACGTCGCTCATCATCACCGGCGGGCTGATCATCGGCTCGCAAAGGAGGCGCTGAGATGACCACGTCCAAGACCAGAGAACGCGGCGCCGCAATCGACATCCGCAACGCCACCAAACGCTACGGCTCCTTCACCGCGCTCGACGATGTCAGCCTGCATATCAAGCCCGGTGAGTTCATGACCCTGCTGGGGCCGTCGGGCTCGGGCAAGACGACCACGCTCAACGTGGTGGCCGGCTTCACCGACCTCACCTCGGGCGAGCTGTCGGTCGGCGGCGAAAGCATCCTCGGTGTGCCCGCCCACAAGCGCAACATCGGCGTGGTGTTCCAGCACTACGCGCTGTTCCCCCACATGACCGTGGGCAAGAACGTCGCCTATCCGCTGACTTTGCGCGGGATCGAGAAAGGCGAGCGCGAGAAGCGCGTTCGCCGCGCGCTCGACATGGTCAAGATGGCCGATTTCGCCCATCGCTATCCGAGCGAGCTTTCCGGTGGCCAGCAGCAGCGCGTGGCGCTGGCGCGCGCCATCGTGTTCGATCCCCCTCTCCTATTGATGGACGAGCCGCTCGGCGCGCTGGACAAGAAACTGCGCGAATGGCTGCAGCTGGAGATCAAGCGCATCCATCGCGAACTCGGCACCACCTTCGTCTACGTCACCCACGACCAGGAAGAGGCGCTGGTACTGTCCGACCGCATCGCGGTGTTCAATCAGGGCCGCATCGAGCAGGTCGGCACCGGCCGCGAGCTCTATGACGAGCCGGCGACGCTCTTCGTCGGCAAGTTCATCGGCGAGTCGACCACGCTGCGCGGCAATGCCGAGACTTCGGGCGGCGAGACCAGCCTCACGGTCGCCGGCCAGCGGATCGTGGCCAGCAACAAGCTTGCCAACGGCGCGAAGCCGGTGATCCTGCTGCGCCCCGAAAAGCTGTCGCTGGCACCCGGCAACAAGCCTCAGGCCGACAGCCAGAACAGCCTGACCGGCAACATAAGCGAGGCGATCTATCTCGGCTCCGGCTCGAAATACCAGGTCACGCTGCGCGACGGTTCCGTCGCCATCGTGCGCGCGCCGCTCGAGGCGCAGCAGTTCGCGATCGGCGATGAGGTCGATCTGCGCTGGCACATTTCCGACTGCAAGCTTCTGGCCGACGACGAGCGCGCCGACCTGACCCTCACCTGACCTCACATCCCCCGCAGGACCAAACCATGGACGCCAAAGTCAACGGCAACATATCCTTCTGGTATGCCGACATCGGCCTGCCGGCCTACCGCCCGCCGCTGCCCGGCGACATCGAGGCCGACGTCTGCATCGTCGGCGCGGGCTTCACCGGCCTCTGGACCGCCTACTACCTGAAGAAGGCCGATCCCTCGATCCGCATCGCCGTGGTGGAGAAGGAATTCGCCGGCTTCGGAGCGTCGGGCCGCAATGGCGGCTGGCTGTCGGGCGGCTTCGGCTGGTCTCGCGAAAAATATCTGAAGACGTCCACGCGCGGCGCCGTCATCGACATGCAGCGCGCCATGTATGGCACTGTCAACGAGGTGATCTCGGTGACTGAGGCCGAGGGCATCGACGCCGACATCCGCCGCGTCGACAACATCACGGTCGCCACGAACAAGCCTCAGCTCGACCGCGCACGCGCCGAGTATGAAGAGGCCAAGGCCTGGGAAATGCCTGCCGACCGCATCGCGTTCCTGAGCGCCGAGGAAGCCCGCGAGCGCATCAACATTCACAACGTCCAGGGCGCCTATGTGCTGCGCGGCATGGCGCGCGTGCAGCCGGCCAAGCTGGTGCGCGGCCTTTCGGACACGGTCGAGCGCCTCGGCGTGCCGATCTACGAGCAGACCACCGTGCTCGGCATCGAAAAGGGCAAGGTCACGACCAATCGCGGTACGGTGCGGGCGCCGATCATCGTACGCGCCACCGAGGGCTTCACCGCCGGCATCCCCGGCAATGAGCGGCTGTGGCTGCCGCTCAACAGCGCCCAGATCATCACCGAGCCGCTGCCGCAGTCGCTGTGGGACGAGATCGGCTGGAACGGCTATGAGCTGCTCGGCGACGCGGCACACGCCTATTGCTACGCCCAGCGCACCCGCGAGGGCCGCATCACCATGGGCGGCCGCGGCGTGCCCTATCGCTATGGCTCGAAGACCGACGTGGGCGGCCAGACCCAGCAGGAAACCATCGACCAGCTCTACAAGATCCTGATGCGGCTGCTGCCCCAGACCCGCAACCTCAAGATCGACCATGCCTGGTGCGGCGTGCTTGGCGTGCCGCGCGACTGGTGCACCACCGCCGGGCTGGATGAGGACAGCGGCATCGCCTGGGCCGGCGGCTATGTGGGCTTGGGCGTTTCCAGCTCCAACCTGTCGGGCCGCACGCTGCGCGACCTCATCCTGCGCCGCGACACCGAACTCACCCGCCTGCCCTGGGTGAACCGGAAGGTGAGCAAGTGGGAACCCGAGCCACTGCGGTGGCTGGGCGTGCACTCGATGTACCAGCTCTACCGTATCGCCGACGAGCGCGAGGAAGCCGGGCTCCAGCACACCTCCAAGCTGGCGGCCTTCGCCGACAGCCTCACCGGACATTGAGCCAGAACTTTCATATCCAATCCCTTTTCAGAGGCCGCCATGATCGACTTCCAGACCTTCGCCCATCTCGCAACAATCGACCTCGGCGCCGCCGAACCCAAGCCGACCTCCATCGAGGGCGACCAGATGGAAGCGGCAGCGACGCTGTGGACCTCGCCGGACGGCAAGCTCGAAATCGGCGTGTGGGAATGCACGCCCGGCCGCTTCACCGCCGCGCGCGACCAAAATTCCGAGACCTGCCACATCGTTTCCGGCCGCGTTTCGCTGCACGGCCCGGACGGCCGCACGCAGGAGGTGCGCGCCGGCGAAGTTCTGGTGCTCCCCAAGGGCTGGCGCGGCGAGTGGACGATCCACGAAAAGACCCGCAAGCTCTACATCATGCACCAGGAAGCCTGATCGCGCCTCGGCATCGCTTGCCGAAATCTCCACTGGCGCGTGAAGCCGAAAAGGAGCAGACTTTTCCGATCACGCGTCAAAACAAGGAGTTAGAGCCAAGGCTCCGGCCCCACTGGACGGCTTGGCTCCGGACAAGCGATGAACCAGCAAGACAAGGGCAAGCATGGCGTGGTGACCTTCCGCGCCATCAACAACGGCAAATCAGCCCGGATCGATGCCGAGGAGATCGAGGTCACGCTGCCCAACGGCGTGAAATTTCTGATGTCGCCGACCGACAAGCCGGGCGGCGGCGTCTCGCTGCACATTCCCGAGCACGACCCGGAGGCACTGCAGTTCGGCGCCTTTTCCATCGAGCCCGGCGCGGCCAACACCATTTTTGTACGCGCGGTGCTTTATGACCGCGACATCGAGGACGGGCTGCGCCCCGAAGACCTCAACGCCTCCAACGACGACTAAAGCAGCGGCCGATCAGCTGGGCGCCCAGCAACCGGCTGACGGCGCTCCCGAGCCGGCGTCATCGGTTGCCTAGCACTATAGTCAATAAGCCATATCCAAACCCAAAAATCCGCGAGGATTCTTCGCGACGCACGCTTGACCGATATATTCGTTCGTACATAACAATGCGACCAGGCTATCGGAGGGTGGAAAGAGCCATGCATCGTCGAAATCTTCTCGTCATCCTGTCGGCGATGGTCGCCTGGCTGTTCGCCGGCCTTGCAATGGCCGGGCCGCGCGCAATCGTCGACGACGCCGGTCGAAAGGTCGAACTGCCCGAAACCATCAACCGGGTGATGGCCGCCGGTCCGCCCGCGTCCGTGCTGATCTACGCCCTGGCCCCCGAAAAGATGGTCGGCTGGGTGCGTGAGCCTTCGGCGGAGGAAAAGACCTTCATCGCGCCGGCCTATCGCGACCTGCCCGTCCACGGCCGCCTGACCGGCAAGGGCAACACCGCCAATCTGGAGGCGGTGCTGGCGATGAAGCCGGACGTCATCATCGACGTCGGCACCATCGATGACACCTATGCTTCGCTCGCCGACCGCGTGCAGCAGCAGACCGGCATTCCCTATGTGCTGATCGACGGGCGCTTCGCCAAGACGGCCGAAAGCCTGCGCAAGGCGGGCGACATCGTCGGCGCGAAGGACCAGGCCGAAAAGCTCGCGGACTATGCCGAAAAGGCCGTTTCGCGCCTGAACGGCGTCATCGATGCGGTGCCGGCCGACAAGCGCGCGCGGGTTTATTACGGCCGTGGACCCGAAGGGCTCGAAACTGGCCTTGCCGGCTCGATCAACATGGAAATCCTCGCCATCGCCGGCGCCAGGAACGTCGCCGAGGCGGCGGGCTCAGGCGGGCTTGCCAATGTCTCGCTCGAGCAGGTGCTGTCCTGGAACCCCGACGTGATCCTGGCGCTCGATCCAAAATTCCAGAAGTCGGTGCTGGCAGACCCGCAGTGGTCGGGCGTGGCCGCGGTGCGCGACAAGCGCGTCTACCGCGCGCCCACCGTGCCCTTCGGCTGGTTCGACTCGCCCCCCGGCGTCAATCGCGTCGTCGGCCTCGCCTGGCTGGCCAAGGTGCTCTATCCTGATGTCACCAACATCGATCTGGGATCGGACGTGCGCGACTTCTACAAGCTCTTCTACCATGTCGACCTGACGCAGGCGCAGATCGACACGCTGTTGGCCCATTCCGCGCCACCGGCGAAATGACGAGGCAGTCTGCCACGCAGGCGCGGGCCGCTTCCGGTCCGCAACGCCGGGTTTGGCCGGTGATGGCCCTGCCCGCGCTGGCGCTCGTGGTTCTGGTGCTGGTATCGCTCGCCATCGGCAAATATGACGTCTCGCCCGGCGAGGTCGCCGCAGTCATCCTCGCAAAGCTCACCGGCACGCAAAGCGGCCTCTCCACCACCGTGGAAACGGTGGTCTGGCAGGTGCGCGTGCCGCGTGTGCTCGCGGGGCTGCTCATCGGCGCGGGGCTTTCGGCGGCGGGTGCGGTCTATCAGGGCCTGTTCCGCAACCCGCTCGTCTCGCCCGACATTCTGGGCGTCTCCGCCGGCGCCAGCCTCGGCGCGGTCGCCGGCATTTTCCTGTCGCTGCCGGTCATGGCCATCCAGGGCCTTTCCTTCCTCGGCGGGCTGGGCGCGGTGGCGCTGGTCTATTCGATCGGCCTCGCGGTGCGCGGGCGCGACCCCGCGCTGGCGCTGGTCCTGGCTGGCGTTGCCGTCGGCGCGCTGCTGGGCGCCTGCATCTCGCTCTTGAAAGTGCTGGCCGATCCCTACAACCAGCTACCGGCCATCACCTTCTGGCTGCTCGGCAGTCTCGCCAGCATCACCCAGGGCGACCTCGCGTCCATCCTGCCGGCCATGGCGCTCGGGCTCCTGCCGATGGTGCTGCTGCGCTGGCGCATGAACCTGATGTCGCTCGACGATGAGGAGGCGCGCGCGCTCGGCGTCGAGACGCAACGCTATCGCTGGATCTTCATTGCGGCGGCAACGCTGCTCACCGCCTCGGCCGTCTCCGTCTCGGGCGTGGTCGGCTGGATCGGGCTTCTGGTGCCGCACATTGCGCGCATGCTGGTGGGACCCGACTTCTCGCGCCTGCTGCCCGCCTCGCTGATGCTGGGCGCGGCCTATCTCATCGGCGTCGATACGCTGGCCCGCTCCATCGCCGCCATCGAAGTGCCGCTCGGCATCCTCACCGCGGCGATCGGCGCGCCCTTCTTCCTCTATATCCTGATGACCGCGAGGCGCGGATGGCAGTGACGCTCGAAGCAATCGATCTCGCCTTCGGCTATCCGCGCGCGCCGGTTGGCCGAGACGTTTCGCTGTCGATCAGCACCGGCGAAGTGCTCTGCCTGCTGGGACCCAATGGCTGCGGCAAGACCACGCTTTTCAAGACGCTGCTGGGGCTGATCCCCAGCCAGGGCGGCATGCTGCGCCTCGACGGCCGCGACGTGGCAAGCTTCTCGCGACCGGAATTCGCTCGCCGGCTCGGCTACGTGCCGCAGGCCAACTCCGCCTATTTTCCGTTCAGCGTTCTGGAAGTGGTGCTGATGGGCCGCGCCAGCCGCATCGGCGCCTTTTCGACGCCCTCGGCGTCGGATCGCGAAGCAGCGAAGGCCGCGCTCGAAGCACTCAGCATCTCGCATCTCGGCCCTCGCCTCTACACCGCCATCAGCGGCGGCGAGCGGCAGATGGTGCTGATCGCCCGCGCGCTGGCGCAGGAACCCGACATGATCGTCATGGACGAGCCGACCGCCAGCCTCGACTTCGGCAACCAGGCGCGCGTGCTGGAGCGCATCCGCGCGCTGGCTGCCTCCGGCCTCGCCATCGTGCTTTCCACCCACGATCCGGGCCATGCCTATGCCTGCGCCGACCGTGTCGCGCTGATGAAGAAGGGACGGCTCGTGGCGCTCGGTACGCCCGCCGAGGTCGTCACCCCCGCCCGGCTCAAGGAGCTCTACGGCATCGATGTGGCGGTGGCCTTCGTGGAGGCCGCCGGCCGTCACGTCTGCGCGCCTTCGCTGACGCAGGTTGACGTGCAGCCCTGAAGCGCCTTCACTGACACGGCAACCTGAGGACGAAAGGGAACCGACCGATGAAGATCAGCGCCAGGAACGTCTTGAAGGGCAAGGTGGTGGAAGTCACCAAGGGCGCGACCACGGCCCATGTCCGCATCGACATCGGCGGTACCGTGGTCACCGCATCGATCACCAATGCGTCGGTCGACGACCTGAAGCTCGAAGTCGGCAAGCAGGCCTATGCCGTCGTCAAGGCCTCCGACGTCATGGTCGCGGTGGACTGATCCGGGTCAGGACAAAAGCTTCAGCAGCCCCTTCTTGCGCGCCTCGCTCGGCGTCGTCGCGAAGCGCTGCTTGAAGACGCGGTTGAAGTTGCCAAGGTCGGCAAAGCCCCACCTGTAGGCGATCTCGCCGATGGTGGCGCCGGCCTGCCCAGCGTCCGACAGGTCGCGATGGGCGCTGTCCAGCCGTTCATTGCGGATATGTTCGCCGACCGTTACGTCCTCGCCGCCGAACAGGCGGTTGAGATGGCGCACCGAAATGCCAAGCCGTTCGGCCACGAATTCCGGCCCCAGTTCGGTGTTCGAAAGATGGCTCGAGATGATGCTCTTGGCCTCGACCAGCGGCAGGATGCGCGACCGCTGCATGCCCGGCCCGCCGTTGAAGATGGTGGAGATCAGCTGCCAGCAGCGCTCGGCATCTTCAGGCCTGGTTCCCGCCATCAGCCGCAGGCCGGCATTGCGCAAGGCGCCCGACAGCGTCCGCCCGGCGCCGACATGACCGTCGATCTGCACCGGCGTGCTGAGCTGCCCGGCCCTGCATTCGTCCATCAGCCTCGAGCGCGGAATGTCGATCAGGATCTGCCGCATGATGCCCGGAAAGCCATAGAGGAATGGCTGCTCGGCGTCGTAGATCAGCACGTCGCCGGCGCTGATGTTGAGGCAGCGGTTGTGCTGGTAGAAGAAGGCGCTGCCTTCGATCAGCAGGCAGGCGAAGATGGAATCCTTGGGCTGGTTCCGCACAATCTGCGGCGTGCGCTCGACGATGTGCTGGTTGCCGCGAATGTCGCTCAGCGTCAGTCCCTGCACCTCGCAGCGTGCCACGCTGGCGCTGAGGCCCCGGCTGTCATGGGTGGAGCAGCGGATGCCGGTGAGCGAAGAGGCGTTATAGGCCTCCCAATAGTCGATGCGCTGGCTTTCGGGCACGTCCTGCGTCGAGGCGCGCGTCAGCGACGGCTGCGAAACCTCAATCACGTCCATCCCCTCCCCATTCATCCGGCGTGCCGAAACGCTCGCAGACCATTGGGTATAGGTACTGTTCCGCCTGTCGTTTCATAGAGCGAACCCTTGGGAAGATTTGTCACCGGCGGACTCCAGTCTTGTCCGTTTCGGACATCGCACGGTGAGCGAGGCATCCATCTATGGCCAGCAAATCCAAAACTGGCCAGTGTCGAGTCATTCCGCCGCAGCGGCGGCCCCGACAGGGTCGGAGCGACGCCTAACGGTGGCTTACCGCCAACGAACAGAAAGTGCAACAATGCCTGAGCATAGGGAAGAACCGTGGTCCTTCGACAAGGATCGTGCCGCCCTTCTGGTCATCGACATGCAGAAGGACTTCGTCGACGAAGGCGCGATCATGGAAGTGGCCATGGCGCGTCATCGCATCCCGACCATGCGACGGGTGGTCGACGCGTGCCGCGAAACCGGCGTGCCGGTCATCTACACACGCCACGTCCTCAGCGACCGCTTCGAAATCTCGCCGCTCGAAACCGCCTACCAGCCCAAGCTGAAGGTGACCGGCATGCGCGAGGGAAGCGAAGGCATCGAGATCGTGCCGGAACTGACCCCGCTGCCCAATGAGACGGTCATCAGCAAGCACCGCTACGACGCCTTCCACGACACGCAGCTCGAAACGCTGCTGCGCAACATCCGCGGCGCGGGTCAGGTGGACACGGTGATCGTCATCGGCACCGTCACCAACATCTGCTGTGAGTCCACCGCCCGCAGCGCCTTCATGCGCGATTACAAGGTGGCCTTCATCAGCGACGCCAATGGCGGGCTGGATGAGGCCTCGCACAACGCAACGCTCGAAATCATCGGCCGCGTGTTCGGCCGCATCATGACCGCGAGCGAACTCATCGAACACTTCTGAGGGGGAGGAGAATACCCGTGTCACAACCAGATAATTTCGACAAATCCTATGAGTGGAAGGCCGTCACACTGCTCGGCCTCGGCTTCGGCCTGGTCGGGCTCGACCGCTGGCTGATCACCCCGCTGTTCCCGGCCATGATGGAAGACCTTGGCCTGACCTACCAGCACCTCGGCACCATCGTCGGCGTGCTCGGTCTCTCCTGGGGCGCGTTTTCCATTATCATGGGCAATGTTTCCGACCGCATCGGCCGCCGCAAGGTGCTGATCCCGGCGCTCATCGTCTTCTCGTTGCTCTCGGCCGTCTCCGGCTTCACCGGCGGCTTCGCCAGCCTGCTCATCATCCGCACGCTTATGGGCGTCGCGGAAGGCTCCTTCTGCCCCACCAGCGTCGCTGCCACAGGCGAGGCCTCGCATCCGAGGCGCCGCGGCTTCAACCAGGGCCTGCAGCAGAGCCTGTTTGCGCTGTTCGGTTTCGGCTTTGCCCCGATCATCGCCACGCAACTGCTCGAGGTCGTGCCCTCCTGGCGCTGGGTGTTCGTCATCTCGGCCGTTCCCGGCCTGATCCTAGCGATCTTCATGTACAGCATCATCCGCGAGCCGAAGCGCGCCGCAGCAGCCCCGCGCCCGGTTGCTGAAAAGGCAACGCCCGCGCAGTCGCCGCGCTGGCGCGACCTGCTGCGCAACCGCAACGTGCTGGTTGCCATGCTCAGCCTGCTCTGCGCCATGAGCGGCGTCTTCGTGATGGGTGCGATGATCCCGAACTATCTGGTCGACTTCCTCAAGCTGACCGGCCCGCAGATGGGCTTCGTGATGTCGGCAATCGGCTTCGGCGGCTTCCTCGGCGAATTCGGCGTACCCGGCATCTCCGACCTGATCGGCCGCAAGATCGCCGCCTTCCTCGCCTTCGTCGGCGCAGCCGTGTTCCTGATCCTGTTCGCACAGGCCGGGCCCAATCCGTGGCTGCTGTTTGCCCTGCTTTTCGTCTCGGCCTTCTTCTGCCTTGGCCTGCTGGCGCTCTTCACCGGCCCGGTGGCAACGGAAGCCGTGCCGGCAGTGCTGATCGCCTCGGCCATCGGCATGGTGTCGGGCGCAGGCGAGATCTTTGGCGGCGGTGTCGCGCCCTTCGTGGCCGGCTTCGTGGCCGACCAGTACGGCATCCAGTACACGCTCTATCTCGCGCTCGGCGGCCTGCTGGCCGGCGTGGTGGTGAGCCTGTTCCTGCGCGAGACCGCGCCGCGCAAGGTGGCCGCTGCCGTCGCCGCCTGAGGGCGCGAACACAGCCATTTGAAGTAATCGTGACCGGGCCCGGAGACCTTTTTCATAGGGTTTCCGGGCCCGATGCTTTTGTGCGCCGTCCGCTCATCTTGAAAGCCAGCAGAAGAAATTCCACCTGTATTGCAACCTCCAACGCACATGCGCGTTGATCACCCGCAAGCCTTTTCGGGGATGTCACCATGGAATATGGATGGTTCGATAAGCCGGTGCCTATTTCGCTGGGCATCACTGGTGATGTCTACAATGTTTCCAACGCCCGTCAGGCGGCTGAAATCCTGCTCAATAGATGGCCCACTGCCGGTAGCATCAAGCACAGGGATGCCCGCTATGCCTGCCTGCAGGTGTTGCAAGGATTGAAAAAGCCGGAAGTCGCGCGCGAAGCATTTGTCGAAGCCGCGCGTGAAGCCGGAATCTTGTTTGACGACTTCGTTTCTTAATTGTTTAGTTTTAATGCGTGGAGGGTGCGTGATGGATAGTTTGCAGTTTTTCATGCCTGTGCGGCTTTCGCTCGACGCCGAAAAGCCGATCACTGAAATCTACGGCGTGGACCAGGCGCTCGATTTCCTTCTCGCCTGGCCGACCGGCCGACAGGGACCGGTCTACCAGAAGGCGCTGAACGCCTGCTTTTCCGCAAGCGTCGAGCAGGCCTCCGCCGAAGACGCGCGCAAGGCCTTCTTCAACTTCACCAAGACCGCCGGCATTCTGGCCAAGGACGCGTTCCCCGGGATTTCCCGCAGGCGCACGTCCACAAGGTATGGCAGCGGTAGGGTCTCGAACCGGCTGGTCTGAGCCTTACGCCGCCTTCGCCGGTCCGGCCGGAAACACGCCCGACATCACGACAAAGCCCTTGATGCGCTTGACGCGGTCGCACCAGCGGCGGATCGCCGGGTAGTCCTGGCGCGAGATGCCGCCCTCCTCCGACAGCATGATGTAGGGGAAGCAGGCGATGTCGGCGATGGTCGGGTGGTCGGCCGAGCACAGCCAGTCGCGGCCTTCCTGCTCGCCGAACCACAGATGCTCGTCAAGAATGCGGAACAGCCGGTGGGCGCCGGCCCGCACCGTCTCGATGTCGAAATCGTAGAACATGCCGTCATGCAGCCGCGCGGCCGAAGAGGTCGAGGTGATGCCGTCGGCAAAGGCGAGCCACTGGCTGATCTGGCCGAGCAGTTCGGGATTGTCGCGCGGATACCAGGTGCCGGAAGCGTCATATTTCGACGCGAGGTAGACGAGGATCGCCTGCGCGTCGCGCAGGACAAAACCGTCATCGTCGATCACCGGCAGCTGGCCGAGCGGATTAAGCCGCAGGAACCAGTCCGACTTGTGCTCGCGGCCGGGATAGAAGTCGACCGGCACCGTCTTGTAGTCGATGCCCAATATGCTCATCAGCAGCCGGAGCTTGTAGCAGTTGCCCGAGAGTTCGTAGTCGTAGAGCGTGATCATCGGCTGCTCCTAGAGGTCGAGAACGAGGCGAGCCGACTTGGCGCGCGACACGCAGGTCATGATCTTGGTGCCGGATTTCCTCTCGGCATCGTTGAGATAGACGTCCTGGTGATCGGGCTCGCCCTCGATGACGGTGGCGAGGCAGGTGCCGCAGGCGCCCTGCTCGCAGGACGACGGCATATCGATGCCGGCCTCGCGCATCACTTCCAGAATCGTCTTGCCGGCCGGCACCTTGAGCGTCATGCAGGAGCGTGCCAGCGCCACTTCGAAGCTCGAGCTGTCGTCGATCTTGTTGGTGTTCTTGAAATATTCGAAATGCACCGCGCCTTCCGGCCAGCCGGCCTCGGCCGCGATCTTCCGCGCCGTCTCCAGCATCGGGCCGGGGCCGCAGAGATAAAGATGCATGCCGAACTTGTAGACCGACAGGATCTCACGCAGCTTTGCGCCGGTTGCCTCGGGATCCAGCCCGAGATGCGGCACCAGCGTGCCTTTCAGCCCGTCGAGACGGTCGCGGAAGGCAAGCTGGCTCTCACCCTGGGTGAAGTAGTGGAATTCGTGAGCCAGCTCCTGATGGTGCAGCGCCTGCGCCATGGCCAGAAGCGGCGTGACGCCGATGCCGCCGGCGACGAAGATGGTCTTCACCGCGTCGCGCCGCAGCGGGAAATTGTTGCGCGGCTCGGAAATCGCCAGCACATCGCCCTCGCGCACGCTCTCGTGCATGCAGACGGAACCGCCCTTGGAGTCGCGCTCCAGCTTGACGCCGATGACGTAGCGGTCGCTTTCGCCCGGACCGTTGGCGATCGAATATTGGCGGATTTCGCCGTTGGGCATATGCACGTCGATATGCGCGCCGGGCTGGAAGGTCGGCAAGAGCCCGCTAAGTGGCTTGAGCTCGAAGCCGGCGATGCCGTCGGCCGCCTGCCACTTGCGCGCCACCTGCACGCGCAGCGCCGCCTTCCGGCCATGCGCGGTAAGCTCCGGCATTTCGGCCAGCTCGGCTGGCAGGCGCTCGAATTGGGGCGCGATCGGCTCAGGCGCGGGCGCCTGGGCTGCTTCCTGCTCGATCGCGTCGCGCAGCTTGCTGAGCCGTTCATTGTGATGGCGCAGCACAGCGAGCCGCGCAGCACCTTCTGCGTCGCTGTTCAGCACGCCGCGGATCACCGAGCGGTTGGAATCGACCGGTTGAACGAAGAACACGGCGAGCGTTTCGGCGCCGCCTTCGCGGGCGCGCAGCGCCACGGAGAAATCGCCGGCGGCCTCCACAGCAATCTCGGCGTCGTTGCCGTCGATCCTGCCGCTCGGCTGGAAGGAATAACCCCTCAGCCGGGCCACCACCCGGTCGGCCGGTGCGTTGACCGGAATGCCGCGCAGCCCCAAAAACTCGCCTTCGGCCAGCCCCGCCACTTCCGGCACCTCGCCCTGCGGCTCATCGGTCGCCGACCAGACAAGGCCGTAGCGCTCGACCGCCGGAAAAGTGCGGTTGGTGATGGTGCGGGCCGGCGCGTCGGCCGGGTGGGCCGGGATGTAGGTGCAGCCGGCGGTGCGGTTCGAATAGCGCCAGCCGTGATACTGGCACTTCAGCTCGCGGCCGTCATTGATGCCGATCGAAAGGCGCACGCCGCGATGCAGGCAGCGGTTCTCCCAGACATTGACGTAGCCGTCGTCGGCCCGCCAGACGGCGAACTCGCGGCCCAGCAGCTGGCCATGGAAGACATGGCGGAGAGGAAGGTCGTGGGCGGCGGCGATCGGGTGCCACCGGGTCCTGGCTTGGTCCAGCATCATTGTCTCCGGTTCTCGTCTCAGGTCGCCGCCGGGATGACGCCGTAGGTCACGCCCTTCTGGCTGAGCCAGCGCCGGTAGGCGATGGCGGATTTGTCGGCGCGGATCGGCGTTTCCGCGCGCGGATCGAGCGGCAGCCGCTTGGGGAACTGGTTCTCGAGGATCGGCTTGTCCTGGCCGAAGATCGTCTGCTGGAAGCGCTTGATGATCTTGTCTTCGTTCTCGTCGTCGAGCACGCACAGCATCATATGCGCGCGCACATGCTCCTGGTCGATCGGCTGCAGGAAGATGGCGATGACGTCGAGACGGCTCTCGTCGGCCGGGCTCGACTTGTAGAGCACCGAGCAATAGGGGTGCGGCACGCGATAGACGTAGTCGACATCCGCGCCTTCGGTCGAAACGGTCGAGGCCTTCGGCTGATAGAAGCGGCAGCGCGTGGCCAGGATCTCGTCGCGCTCGACCGAGATTTCCACGTCGTATTCCTTGACCTCGGTGTGCGGCTCGGCGCCCAGAATGTCGGTGTGGACATAGGGGAAGTGGCCCATGTCGAGGAAGTTCTCGATGGCGCGCGGGGCCGAGACGTTGACGCCCAGCGTTGCGGCGTTGAGCTTGCGGCGATCGGCTTCCGCAAATTCGGGAATAGGGAACAGTTCGCCCGGCGTGCCGAGCGAGGTCCAGAGATAGCCATAGGCGACCTTGACCGGCAGCGTTTCGACCAGCTGATCGATCTCCACCGCGGCGCCTGCCGGCAGGCCGGCAAAGCTGCGCCATGCGGCGGCCTCCCCTTGCCCGTCATGGGCATAGCTGACCCGCTCTTCCAGAAGCACGGTATCGAACACGACCCCGGGCTGCATATCAACCAACGCTGCCAGCGGGTGCCAGAGGTTGAGGATCACCGGGTCCGTGCATCTGCTCTGTTGCATCGTCTTCTTTCCTGTCCGTCTCACCGTCCGTCCACGCCTCAGGGGCGGGCCGGAATGGCGCCATAGGTGACGGCGCGGTCGCGCAGCCACCGTCGATAATAAACCGAAACCGCGTCAGCCCGGATCGGCGTTTCGGCACGCGGATCGAGCGGCAGCCGCTTCGGCATCTGGTTCTCCAGGATCGGCTTGTCCTGCGCGAAGATCAGCTGCATGAAGCTGCGGATCGAGGCCTCGTCGATACCCTCCCTGAGATAGCAGAGGAAGGGATGGGCGACACAGTTCTCCTCGTCGACCGGCTGCACGAACAGCGTGATGACGTCGAGCCGTTCCTTCTGGATCGGGTTGCTCTTGTAGAGCGCCACCGTGTAGGGCCGTATCACCTTATAGACATAGTCGACAATGAAACCTTCCGTCGCGGTGGGCGAAGCCACCGGCTGGTAGAACTTGCAGTCGGTGGCCAGCACTTCGCCGTCCTCCGTCAGTTCCACCCTGTAGGGCGCCACCTCGGTATGCGGCTCATCGCCCAGCCAGCCGGTGTGAACGAAGGGGAAATGCCCCATGTCCAGGAAATTCTCGACCGCGCGCAGGCCCGAAACCTTCACCGCGATGGAGCCGCCGGTCACCAGATAACGATCCGGCTCATCGGCCTGGGGAATATAAAGTATGTCGCGCTCGGGCGTGCCGAGACAGGCCCAGACAAAGCCGTATTTTGTCACGGTCTTAACCGTTTCGCCGGTATCGGCGCGAACCAGCTGCGTGCCATGGCGGTCGCTGCTGTCAATTCTGAGGTCGACGCCCAGAAGGCGTGTGAAAATGGGCGCGTGGGGCGAGAGCATCGAGCGGTCCGCCACCACATGCCAGTCGTTCAGGAGTACTCTGTCGCTGCAGGGGATCGTTTCCGGCATCGCCCGTCCCTCCCTGGCTAGCCCTTCACCATGAACCTAGCTCGGTAGGGTCATTGGAAACACAAGATTGGATATCAATCAATAAATTTGTGGCTGACAAAATCACATTTTTGATTGACAGGTTTCGACGATTGCCTTCCGATGCGGGCAGGTTGTCATCTGGGACATGAGGCGCTTCAAGCCCTCCCCCACGGAATGTGAACGCCATGCAGGAAGCCTCGCCCGAGCGGCGGAGACACGCGCAATGAGCAGCCGTTCCCAAGCGATTGCGGACACCCTTACACGCGCCATCATCGATCACCGCCTCGTGCCCGGCTGCAAGCTCGGCGAGCGCGAGCTGGCGGAAATCTTCAATGTCAGCCGCATCGTGGTGCGCCAGGCGCTGATCCGCCTCGCCGATGACGGGCTGGCGCAGATCGAGCGCAATCGCGGCGCCTTCGTCGCCAAGCCCGGCATGCAGGAGGCGATCGAGATCTACGACGCGCTGACGCTGGTCGAGCAGGGCGTCGCCGCCCAGCTCAGCGACCGGCTTGGTCCCGTCGGCTGGGCCGAGCTGCGCCAGCATGTCGAGCGCCAGCGGCAGGCGGTGGCAAATGGCAACGACGCGCTGGCCGACGTGCTCGGCCAGGAATACCACACGGTGTTCGTGCGCCTCAGCCGCAACAAGGTCATGCAGGACATCCACGCCCAGTTGCTGCGCCGCACCACGCTGCTGCGCTCGCTGATCACCGCCGATTTCGACTATTGCAACCTGCTCGACGACCATGCGCGGCTGATCGACCTGCTCGAGAAAGGGAGACTCAAGCAGGCGATGGAGCTCATCGACACGCATCACCGTGCCGTCGTGCGCGGCTACATCATGGACAGGCAGGTTTTCCCCGAGATGACGCCGCGTGAAGCGCTGGCGCCCTATCTCGAGGGCAGCTTGAACGGCGTGGCAAAACCGGCAGTGGCGAAAAAAATGGAAGAAGAAGGCGCAAAAGCGACGCATCGCCACGTCCACGCCTCAAAACAGACCTGATACCAGAAAAATCAGGCGCAGCGTTCGGAACCAACAGAGGGTCTTAAAAATGCACAACCTCAACAGACGGCAATTCCTGCAATATTCGAGTGCTGTCGGCGCGGCGATCGGCACCGGCGGCTTCGCCGGCATCGCCAACGCGCAGGAAGTTCTCAAGATGGGCGTGGTCTATGTCTCGCCGATCGCCGAGATTGGCTGGACCAAACAGCACAGCCTCGCGGTCGACGCCGTCAAGGCCGAGCTCGGCGACAAGGTCGAGATCACCGTCATCGACAACATCTTCATGCCGCAGGACGCCGAGCGCGTCTTCCGCGAGCTTGCCGCTTCCGGCAACAGGCTCATCTTCGGCACCAGCTTCTCGCACGGCACGCCGCTGCAGAAGGTGGCTCCGCGTTTCCCAAAAGTCGCTTTCGAGCACTGCTCTGGCATCGTCCACCTGCCCAACCTCGGCACCTTCGAAGCCAAGTACTATGAAGGCTGCTACGTGGCCGGCGCCGCCGGCGCGCATATGAGCAAGACGGGCAAGATCGGCTTCATCGGCGGCTTCCCCATCCCCGACATCGTCGGCCCGGCGAATGCGTTGTTGCTCGGCGCGCAGAGCGTCAATCCCGACATCACCTGCAACGCGCTCTTCCTCAATTCCTGGTTCGATCCGGGCAAGGAGAAGGAAGCCGCCAACACGCTGGTCTCACAGGGCTGCGACGTGATCTGCTCGATGACGGACACCGCCACCGGCGTTCAGGTTGCCGGCGAAAAGGGCGCATGGTCGATCGGCTACGCCAGCGACATGTCGAAGTTCGGCTCCGGCAAGCAGCTCACCGCCTTCACACTCGACTGGTCGAGCGACTATCTGCGCGCAGCCAAGGGGGTGCTCGAAGGCAACTGGAAGCCGGAGGTGCGCTGGGACGGCCTGGCCGCCGGCGTGGTCAAGATGGCGCCCTACAATGAGGCGATCCCGGCCGACGTCATCGCCAAGCTCAAGCAGCTCGAGGCGGACATCGGCTCCGGCAAGGTTCATCCCTATGCCGGCGAACTCAAGGACCAGGACGGCAACGTAAAGGTTCCGGCCGGCGCGGTCCTGGCCGATGCCGACATCCGCGGCATGAACTGGTTCGTCAAGGGAATGATCGGGAAGCTCTCCTGATCGAATAGAAGCGGCGGGCAACCCGGAGCGGCCCCGCCGCGCCGGTTGCCTGCCCATTCGTCCAACCTAGCAAGACTGGTCGCACGGCAGGACAGGAAATGATTCCCCGTCTCGAACTACGCAATATTTCCAAGCGTTATCCCGGTGTCGTCGCCAATGACGACATCTCGATGACGATCCTGCCGGGCGAGATCCATGCCGTGCTCGGCGAGAACGGCGCCGGCAAATCCACCCTGATGAAGATCATCTACGGCGCCGCGCAGGCCGACTCGGGCGAGATCGTCTGCGACGGCAAGCTCATCGAGGCGCACAACCCCGCCACCTCGCGCGCGCTCGGCATCGAGATGGTCTACCAGCATTTCGCGCTGTTCGAATCTGTCACCGTGGTCGAGAACATCGCCCTCGCCGTCAGCGGCGCCTTCGATCTCAACGCGCTGGCAGCGCAGATCACCGAGCTTTCTGCGCGCTACGGCATGCCGATCGATCCCTGGCAACGGGTACACGACCTCTCGGTCGGCGAACGCCAGCGGGTGGAAATCGTGCGCTGCCTTCTTCAGTCGCCCAAGCTCCTGATCCTGGACGAGCCGACCTCGGTGCTCACGCCGCAGGCGGTGACAAAACTGTTCGAAACGCTGCGCCAGCTGGCCAGCGAAGGCTGCAGCATCCTCTACATCAGCCACAAGCTCGACGAGGTGCAGGAGCTTTGTGATAGCGCCACCGTGCTGCGCAATGGCAAGGTGACGGGAGCCGCCCGACCCAAGGAAACCACCGCGATCGAGCTGGCGCGCATGATGGTCGGCTCCAAGCTGCCGGAAATGCACGTCACCCCGTCGGTGCGCAGCGAAAAGCCTGTCCTCAGCGTGCGCGGCCTTTCGGCTCCCGCCGGCAAGAGCGGCATTGCGCTCAGCGACATTTCCTTCGACGTCCACGGCGGCGAGATCGTCGGCCTTGCCGGCGTTTCCGGCAACGGCCAGGCCGAGCTGATCTCGCTTCTCAGCGGCGAGCGCCTGCACCGCGACGGCGGCTCGATCGGGATTGACGGCAAGCCCGTCGATCGGCTGGACGCCGCGGCGCGCCGCAAGCTGGGCCTCACCTTCGTGCCGGAGGAACGCCTGGGGCGCGGCGCCGTGCCCCCGCATTCGCTGTGGCAGAACGCCGTGCTCACCGGCCACAAGGCTGGCCTGGTGCGGCGCGGCCTCGTCGACCGGGGCAAGGCCAACGGCTTTGCCCGCGCCGTCATCGAAAAATTCAAGGTCAAGGCCAATGGCGTTCAGGCCGCCGCGCAAAGCCTGTCGGGCGGCAACCTGCAGAAATACATCGTCGGCCGGGAGATCGCGCTGCAACCCAAGCTGCTTCTGGTCTCGCAGCCGACCTGGGGCGTCGATGTGGGCGCGGCGGCCTTCATCCGCCAGACGCTGGTGGATCTGAGCCGCGCCGGCGCCGCCGTACTGGTGGTGTCCGAAGAACTAGACGAGCTGTTCGAGATCTGCGACCGGCTGCTTGTGATCTGCCAGGGCCGCGTCTCCCCGTCCCTCATCCGCACGCAAACCAACCGCGAGGAAGTCGGCCTGCTCATGACCAGGATCGGCGGCAATAACGAAACCGGCAGGAGTGGCCAAGTTGCGCTTCAGAATTGAACAACGGACCGAACCGTCGGCCTCCATGCGCGTCGCCGCCCCGGTTGTGGCAACCGTGCTCACGCTGCTGGTCGGCTCGGCGATGTTCGCCGTACTCGGCTACGATCCGCTCTCGACCTTGCAGGCCTTTTTCATCGCGCCGCTCAATTCCATGAACGGCCTGTCCGAGCTTCTGCTGAAGGCCTCGCCGCTGATCCTCATCGGCTGCGGCCTTGCCGTCGGCTTCCGCGCCAATGTCTGGAACATCGGCGCCGAGGGCCAGCTGATCATCGGCGCCATCGCAGCCTGCGGCGTCGGCCTGTTTTATCCAGACCCCGAAAGCCCGCTCCTTCTGCCGCTGATGGTTCTCGCAGGCGCCTGCGCCGGCATGCTCTGGGCAGCAATTCCCGCCTTCCTGCGGGCGCGCATGAACACCAACGAAATCCTCGTCACGCTCATGCTCACCTATATCGCCACGCTGTTTCTGTCGTGGCTGGTGCACGGGCCGTGGCGCGACCCCGCCGGCTTCAACTACCCACAGACCGCGCTTTTGCCTGCAGCGGCGATGTTCGAGCCCTTCGACTATTCCTACCGGCTGAACCCGTCGATCTTCATCACCGGCGTCGCCGTGCTGGTGATGTGGCTTTTCACCGACCGCAGCTTCCTCGGCTACAAGATGTCGGTCGGCGGCGCGGCCCCCCTTGCCGCGCGCTATGCGGGTTTCCGCGAATCCGCAGCCGTCTGGACCGGCCTGCTGGCCGGCGGGGCCGCGGCCGGCATCGCCGGCATGGCCGAACTGTCCGGGCCGCTCGGCCAGCTGTCGCCGCAGATCTCGCCCGGCTACGGCTTTGCGGCAATCATCGTCGCCTTCATCGGCCGGCTCAATGCCTTCGGCATCGTGCTTGGCGGCCTGCTTATGTCGCTCCTGTTCCTGGGCGGCGAGACGGTGCAGCTGACGCTCGGCCTGTCGTCGTCGCTGACGCGCGTCTTCCAGGGCATCCTGCTGTTCTTCCTGCTCGCGGCCGACTTCTTCATCTTCTACCGCATCCGCCTCATTCCGGAGCACGCGTGATGGACCTGTTCCTCGCCATCTTCACCGGCACCATCGTCGCCGCGACGCCGCTGATCTTCGCTGCGCTGGGCGAACTGGTGGTCGAAAAGTCCGGTGTGCTCAATCTCGGCATCGAGGGCATGATGCTGATGGGCGCGGCCTTCGCTTTCTGGGCGGTGATCTCGGGCCTGCCGATGCCGGTGGCGATCGTCATCGGCGCGCTCGCGGGTGCAGCCGCCTCGCTTCTGTTTGGCGTTCTGGCCCTCACCTTCCTCACCAACCAGTACGCCGCCGGTCTGGCATTGGCGATCTTCGGTTCGGGCGTTTCGGCCTTCCTGGGCCGCAATTTCGGCAGCACGCCGATCGATGCGCTGAAGCCGGTGCATATCCCGCTCCTGTCCGACATCCCGGTGCTGGGGCCCATGCTGTTCCGCTTCGACCCGCTGGTCTATCTGGCGATTGTCATGTTCGCGGTGATCAGCTGGTTCCTCTACCGCACCAAGGGCGGACTGGTCCTGCGCACCATAGGCGAGTCGCCCGAGACGGCGCATGCGATCGGCTATCCGGTGATCAAGATCCGCTACATGGCCGTGCTGTTCGGCGGGCTGATGGCGGGGCTGGCGGGCGCGTATCTCTCGGTCGCCTACACGCCGCTCTGGGTCGAGAACATGACCGCCGGCAAGGGCTGGATCGCGCTGGCGCTGGTGGTCTTCGCCACCTGGCGGCCGTTGCGCGTCCTTTTAGGCGCCTGGCTGTTCGGCGGCATGACGATCCTGCAGCTTCAGGGTCAGGCGCTGGGCCTTGCCGTGCCCTCGGAGCTACTCTCCGCCCTCCCCTATCTCGCCACCATCGTGGTTCTGGTCATCATCTCGCGCAATCGCCAGATCCTGGCGCTGCACTTCCCTGCATCTTTGGCAAAGCCGTTCCGCCCGGCAAGCTAAACACCGGTCGCTCGTCGGCCGGTGCCATCGGTAGTAAGGGAGAAATGCTTCAGCGCCGAGCCCGCATTGCCGCAGGTGCGCGCTTTGGCGGCGGGCACTCGGACCGCCGGCCGCCGGGCGTAACGCCCTGACGCTGCATGCGGATGGTGATTTCCAGAATCTCGTCCGGGCTTCGGCCGCCAATCGCATAGAGCGACAATATCCGCGCGGCGACCTCGTTCCTGTCGCCCAGGTCGGTGATGCGCAACTCGCTGACAGCGCGTCTCACCAGCGCGTCGAGCAGATCGAGCTCTTCAGGCAAGAGGCCATTCCCTAGACCGGAGTGAATCTTGAGATAATCGCGCATGGCAGCTTCCTTCCGCTGCGCCAACTTACGCCCGCCACCGAACCCGCGCTATTAACTTTGACGTATCGGACGAAGTTTATCGAGAGCAGGAAAGGCGCGCCGCAACGGCAGGCTCGTTTGCAGCAGCAAGCTCTCGCGCCCAACATTCTCAACTCTTTGGCTAAACCGTCATCCGGCGTTCTTGGTCGGGACGTAAAGCCAGGCAGTCTTCCAACGTATGGATATGTCCGCGATGAGCCTCGATTCTCTGTCTCCCGAAGTCCTTGCCTATTCCAAGGCCCGCAACCCCGCCCCGCCGCTGCATCTCGGCACCCGTTACCGGAAAGTCGGCGGCTTCCTGCCCGAACCCGGCAACACCATCGTCTGCCATGTGACGAAGGATTCGCAGACGCAGGATGTCCTGATCGAGGCGCGCGAGAAATTCCTCGCCATGCCTGAAGCGCCGCAATTCGTCTTCACCCCGATCACCAGCCTGCACATGACGCTCTTCCAGGGCATCATCGAATATCGCCGGCGGGCGGATTTCTGGCCGCACGACCTTCCGCTCGATACGCCGATCGATGAGGTGACCGATATCATGGGCGAGCGGCTGGAAGCCTTTTCGATGCTCGATCCCTTTCAGGTTGAGGTCACGCATGCCCGGCCGTCGGGCCTTCTGGTCGAGGGCGCGACGGAGCAAGATCGCATGGTGATGCGGGAGTGGCGCGATGCTTTCGCCGATCTTCTCGGCTATCGCCATCCCGACCACGATGACTATCACTTCCACATCACCTTCGGCTACGCGACCGACTGGCTGGAAGATGAGGCGCTGCCGCGCTGGCAGGCCATGCTCGACGAGGTTGCCGCCGATATCCGTCGGGAGATGCCGATCATCGAGCTCGACCCGCCGGCCTTCTGCGCCTTCGAGGACATGAACCACTTCACCGAACTGCTGATATTCGATTTCGAGGCCTGAGAAGGGCTAGAGCATTTTGCAGCCAGACGGAATCGTCTGGCGTCGCACAAATGCGGCTAAGAAAACGGATAGAGCGGGGGAATAGCATTCGTCAGAATGCCCGTCGCTCTAGCCGGGCGCGTCCGGAAAAAAACATCGGACGCAACTCTTGATATAAAAAAGGGTGGGCACGGAATGCCGTGCCCACCCGATCAGCTCTCGAAACCAGGGCCTGAAGTTCACTGGACGAGAGCGATTAGCTTTTGCCGCTTCCTCAGAACTTCACGTTGAAGTTGGCCTTGACGGACTGGTCGGAAAGACCCGAGCCGAACTGGCCGCCATAGGAGACGCCGAGGACCGCGGTGGGCGACAGGGCGAAGTCGAGTCCTGCTTCGACCGTGGCCACGTCCCGCGCGATCGGCACCCCAGCGATGGTGAAGGCATCGCCGCCGGCAAACCGCATCTGCGAGAGCGGGGTGACGTCGCCATAGGCGTGACGCCAGCCGAGCGTGCCCTTGGCCGTGGCCGTCGTCGCGCCCAGGCTGAAGCTGGTCGCGGCGCGCGCGCCGAGCGTGGTGAAGGTCGCATTGGTGGAGGAGCTGGCGCCAGTCAGCACCATCTCGCCGCCCGTCCCCCTCTCGCTGAACCCGTCGGTGGCAAGGTTCACATAGGCCAGATTGGCGAAGGGCTCGAAGGCCACGCTGCCCGCCTGGATGCCATAACCGAGTTCGCCGAAGGCTTGCGCGGTGCGGGCATTGTAGTCGGCGGTCACGCTCCGGTCGGTCGAGATCCTGTGCCACGTGTAAGCCGCGCCGGAGCGGAAAGCGACATCCCCCCACTGCGTACCGCCGTAAAGGCCGACATGGAGGTTGTCGCTCGAGCCCGCCGAGAAGCGATCCTCGACATTGAACGTCGAGCGGCTGAAGCCGCCGAGCACGCCCACGCGCCAGGTGTCGGCGACGATGCCGTCGCCGCCGGCGAAGAAGCCGCTGATGTCGCGCTTGATGGTAGCGGCATTGCCGTCGCTATCCCACTGGCCCCAGGAGCCGAAGCCGCGGCTCCAGAAAGCAAAGCCTTCGGTGCTGGCGGCGGCCAACGCCGGCTTGCCGTCGACATAGGTCGTCACCGGCGAGCGTACCGCACCCACCGCGTCGAAGGCGTCGCGCAGACGATCCATGGCGGCATCGCGCGCAAAGCGGCTGTCCTCGATCATCACGCTTTTGGCTGAAGCATGAATTTCGCCCGAGATCTGATCGAAGGCGTACTGCGCTATCGCGTCAGTTGGCGCCATGAGGATCGACTCATACAGCGGATTGCCGCTGCCGAGACTCTCCGCGCCCGCGCCGGCCGCCCTCTGGTTCCGGGTCAGGCCGGCAGCGGCGAAGGACTTGGTCCGCGTCACATCGAGATAGACTTGCGTCGGCTCGTAGCGGCCGACCAGCCCGATGAAGGCCGAGAGCGCGGTGTCGCCGGTCAGCGTATACTTGCCGCTTACGCCGTCATTGGCCTGCAGCACCAGATAGCTGGTGCCCAGCACATAAGGCGCGGTGTCGAGCTTCACGACATTGAGCAGCGCGCCCTTCTCGATCGTTGCCGTGCCGGACACGTTCATGCGATCGGTCAGGCCCGCCGAGGTCAGTTCCACCTCGTAGGTCGAGCCCTTCTTCTGCTCGAGATCGCCATTGATGGTGAGCGTGCCGATCGAGTTGCCAGGACCGACGATGCCGCCGTCGTTGATGCGGACGACAGGCGCATCGATGACACCGTTGCCCCCCAGGATGCCGCCGTCGTTTACGTCGACCGACGAAGTGCCGGTAATTGCTCCCTGCACCTTGAGCCTGCCGCCGTCCACGACGGTGGCACCGCTATAGCTGTTGGTGCCCAGCAACGTCGTGGTGCCATCGGTCGTGGTCAGGCTGGCGGTGCCGCCGACATTCTCGATAGTGCCGCCGGCCGACCAGATAGCTGCATTCAGATTGCCGTTCCGGATCGTGCCCTCGCCGCCGAAATCGCCCAGACGCACGGTAGCTTGCGTCTGCGTCGTGCCGCCGAGATCGAGGATGCCGCCCATACGGACATTGGTGCTGCCGGATGCATCTCCCAACGTGCCGGCGCCGGAGAGTGTCAGGATGCCATCGTTGAACACCGTGGTACCGCCGGAATAGGTGTTGGTGCCGGTCAACGTGATAGTGCTATCCGTCAAAACGGATCCGCCGCCGGTGATGACATTGTCGACTTCCGTGCCGTCATCCAGCATGGAGGCAAACAACACGGATGCGTCTTGTGCGACGTTGATGTTGCCGGACAACTGCGATGTTGCCCCGAAAAAGACCAGAGTATTACCGCCGCCGGTGAAGTTGACGGCGTTCGCCCGCGACAGGGAATCGCCACTCATACCGCCGGTGATGCTGCCGCCGTCGCGCACTAAGATGAACAACGACGAGCCTTCCACGCCAACCCCGCCGAGACCAGCGAGGCCGCCATTCGAGCCAGCGGCGCCACCATTGCCGCCCGTCACCGCACCGTCAATATCGAGCCACATTGTGTTCGGCAAATACGACACGGCTATTCCGGCGCCACCGTTGCCACCAGCGCCGCCATTCGCGCCGCCGTCGCCACCATTGCCCCCGGTCACTGTGCCTCTGATCGTATAGTTCAGAGAAAACCAAGTGTCAGGGAGCGGGTTATAGATTCCCAGTCCGGCTCCCCCGCTGCCGCCATTGCCGCCGCGAGCACCATTGAGACCATCGCCGCCGTCACCGCCATCGCCGCCGGTGTAAACGGCATGGGACGGTACCACACGCCCTCCATAAACATTAGCCACCGTTAGCCGGACAGCGGCGCCATAGCCGCCGGCGCCGCCACCGCCCCCCGTGGCTCCGACAGTCGTAGCCGCGCCGCCGGCGCCGCCATTGCCACCGGTTGTCGAGTACTCCGGGACCGGCGTCTGAAAATAATCAAAGTAGCCATGTGCCCCACCACCGCCGCCGGTGCCAAATCCCAGGGTGTCCGTTGAACCGTCGCCGCCATCGCGCGGGTAACCACCACCGCCGCCTGCGCCCCCCGGCGTAACACCGTCATGTCCCGCGCCGCCCTGACCGCCGGCGATGCCGGCGCCGCCACCACCGCCGCCGCTGCCGTAAATGTTGCCATCCCCACCCGCATGGCTTTCGTTGAACTCCAGAGAATCATCGCCTCCGGGCGCCACGTGGCTAGCGTCAGACCACGAGTCACCACCGGCGGCAAATGCCGGCGCGGTGAGCGCTGTGCTGAGAAGAAGCGTCGCCACCAGGCCGCTGATGCGAAGGGTCCGGTGGATGGCTTTATCCGCGTCCAGAGCCATCCAATGCAGTCTCGAAATTTCCAATGCTTTACCCCAATCGACTAGTCGCCGCCCGCCCTTTTGGTACGGCTCGATTGAAGCTACTTACGCTCCGTCGCCTGAGATTTGTCCGGCAATCTGATTAAGCGTTGTAAAGGGATGTAAAGACGCGGCGGGTCTTTGCTCATCCTCGCCGATCATCTGGAATGTGATTGCATGCCGGCACTTGTGCTGCGGGCGGCCGCGTGATCAACAGCGCCTCGCATCCTTCTTCGGCCCGAATGCAGCGCGCATGCCAGGGCACATAAAGCCCTGGTCTCCAACCGATGACGATCATCGCCGACTACGCGCCCGCATGGGAGACCAAGGGCTCGCATTCCTACCGGCCCGAATGCAGCGCGCGCTCGACGAGCCGCCTGCTGAAAGCCTGCCCTGCTCCGATCCGCAGCCTGGCGATCTGTCTTCTGGCGCTCGCTGCACTGGCGCTGTTCTCGTGCAGCTTCGCAGCGGCCGACGAAGACGGCGTGGACCTTTCGCGCGTCACCGATCATCTGTCACTGGTTCAATCGCTGTCCTTTCTTGAAGACCGCGACGGCCGGCTCTCCGCCAGCGAGGCGCTCAACCGGTCGGGATGGGTTGAGGCATCACCCCGAACGATGTCCCAGGGATTTACAAGCTCGGCCTTCTGGCTGCGCAGCGCGTTCTATAACGGCAGCGATCAGCCGGTCACGCGATGGCTGTCCATTGGCGCCGTGCGGCTGGAGGATGTGCGATATTTCCGCTTCGCCCCCGGCGAGGAAACGCCCTCCGAGACACTGCTCGCCGGCAATCGAATACCTCTCGACAGCCGCCCGGTCCGGGCAGCGCCATCCGTGTTTCCCATCAAGCTCGCGCCGGGCGAGCGGATCATCGTCGCGCTGCGTGTGCAAAGCCGCTCTTCCGTCGGCATCGACGCCAGCATGTGGAGACCCGCCAGCTTCCGGGAGGCGGAGGCGGTCGATGTGCTCATCGAGATGCTGCTCATCGGTTCCATGGGCACCATGGCGCTGTTCAGCCTGGCCCTCGGCCTTGCGCGCCGTGATCGCGTCTTCCTGGCGCTAGCTGGCGGCGCCATGGCCGAAATCGCATACGACATGGCCTTTCAAGGGTTTTTGTACCGTTTCATCCTGACGGGCGGCGGCGATATGGTCTTGCGTGCGCCGGGTGTCCTCGGCCCGATCGCGCACGTCCTTCTGTGCACGATGACGGCGATGTTCATCGGGATTGACCGTCTTGCGGTCTGGTGGAGAACCCTCTGCATCCTCAGTGCCGTCCTGCTGGCAGGCGCCCTAGCGGCCGCATTCGGCGACTACAGAGCCGTGGTCTCCAACCTCACGGCCCTGCAAATCGCCTATGAGGCCATATGGATCGTCGCCGTGCTGGACAGCTGGCGCCGCGGCTTCGGCAACGCCCGCCTTGTGATGCTCGCGAGCGGCCCCGCGGCCGTCAGGTTCTTCCTCTACTTGGGGCACATTCTCGGCGTCTTTCCGGCATCCTGGTCCTTCGGGCCGGAAATTGCCTGGAACAATCTGTCCATCATGCTCTTGCTCGCGCTCACCGCGATCGGGCGCCTGCGCGAAATGCAACGCGCCAGGGAGCAAGCGCAGCAGGAACTGGCGGCCTTCCAGAAAGAAGAGCGAGAGCGTCTGCAGCGGGCGGTCGACGAGCGCACGCGTGAACTTCAGACCGCCCTCGTCGCGGCGGACGCTGCCAATCGCGCCAAGTCGGACTTTCTTGCAGTCATGAGCCACGAGATCCGCACCCCGATGAACGGGATGCTCGGGGCCATCCATCTGCTCAAATCCATGCCGCTGCAAGGCAAGGTCCGCACCGCGGTCGACGTCGCCGAGCGCACCGGCGCCGCAATGCTGGCGACGATCGGCGACATTCTCGATTTCGCGAAAATCTCCGACGCCAAGCTGGAAACCAGCTACGTGCCCTTCGACCTTCGCGCGCTGCTTGCCGATGTCCAGGCGATCATGAGCTTGCGTGCCGAGCAGAAAAACGTATCGCTCACGGTCACCGTCGATCCGGCATTGCCCGCGACGGTGATGGGCGACGCCGACCGCCTCCGTCAGGTTCTGCTCAACCTCGTCGGCAACGCCGTGAAGTTCACCGAGACCGGCGAGATTCGCCTGTCCGCCGCGCCCGACACGGCCCGTGCCGACTGGATCCGGCTGGACGTGGCCGACACCGGCATCGGCATCCCACAGGACAGACTGGACCGGTTGTTCGAACCCTTCGTGCAGGCCGATTCCTCGATCGCCCGCCGGTTCGGTGGCACCGGCCTAGGGCTAGCGATCTGCCTGCGGCTGACCGAAGCGATGGGAGGCTCCATCACGGCGGATAGCAAGCTGGGGCGGGGCAGCAGGTTCCGGGTCCGATTGCCGCTGCCGGCGGCAGATGCAGGCGAAATCGAAATCCAGTCTCCCCCACGACAGGACGATGCCATTCGCAAAAGTCTCAGCATTCTCGTCGTCGACGATGACGAGAACAATCGCTTTGTCCTCTCCGGCTTGCTCGACGTGATGGGCCACCGCGTCGAGCAAGCCATGGACGGTGTACAGGCGCTCGCGCTACTGGCCGAGCGGCCGGTGGACGTGGTGCTGGCCGATCTCGAAATGCCTGGCCTGAACGGGATGGAACTGGTTCGCCACGTCCGTGCTCAGCGGGGAGAGGTGGCGACCGTCCCGATCGTCGCCGTCACTGCCAATGTCGCGGCGGGCGTGGTCGAGCGTTGCATTGAGGCAGGGATGGATGGCTACCTCTCCAAGCCCATCATGCCCGAGGACCTGCAGCGCACGATCGACGCAGTTTGCGCGGGCCGACCGCTCGTTCAGCCTGCTCCCCAAGCGCAGAAGGTCGATTTCCTGGCATCATTGCAGCAGGAGCTCGGAGCGGAGACCGTTGACCGGCTGGTCGGGCAGGCTCTGGCGGCGGTAGAAAGCGGCGCCGCAGAGATCAAGGCTTCCGCGCAACGCGGCGACCGGGAGGCTGTGTGCTTTGCCGCACACCGGCTGGCCGGTTCGGCAGGATTGGCCGGCCTGACGGCGCTAGGCGCCGCAGCTGCGAAGCTCGAAAATCGGCTGACTCAATCGTCGACAGTCGAGATCGACGCGGAAATGCAGGCCACGCTCACCATGGCAGAGCGCGCCGCCGAAGACCTGCGAAGCACTTATTCGGGACTGGCGGACAACCGGTAGCCGACGCCGGGCACGGTGACGATCAGGCGAGGCGTGCGCGCCGGATCGCCCAGCTTGCGACGCAGGCTGCTGACGATCACATCCACCACACGCGAGGACGCACTGCTGCTGTCGGACGCAATCGCATCCAGCAGATGCGCACGGGATACCGTACGCCCTGCGGCCTTCACCAGCGCCGCCAGCACATCGAATTCGGCCGGCGTCAGAGGAACGGGCTGGCCCCCAGGATTTGTCAGCACACGGGCGGCGCTGTCGAACGACCATCCCTCAAGTCGCACCGGTGCACCCGCCTCGCTCTTCCTGCCCAGCAGCGTCATGAGACTGGCGATGAGCTGTCGCGGGTGGAATGGTTTTACCAGATAGTCGTCGACCCCCAGTTCCGCCGCGACGGCGCGGCTGGTCGCCGAGTTGTCCTGCGTGGTGATGCAGATCGGTACCTTCAGCCGTGTCCTCAGCTGCCGGAGGAGCGCAAGCCCCTCTTCATCGGGAAGACCGAGGTCGAGGGCGATGGCATCGACCGGCTGGCCCGGCAAGCGTAGCGCTGCGCGCATCTCGGCAGCCGTGGAAGCCACCGTAACCGAGACGCCCTCCTTCTCCAGATAGGCCGCCAGCAACGTCTGCACGAAGACTTCGTCCTCCACGAGAAGGACTGATGGACGCGGCTCGGCCATGATCTGCAAACCCAACTCCCGACCGAGTCGCATATTTTCGTTTCCGACGCCTCTTAAACCGCCGTGAAGGACTGGAGAACGCTCTGGAGGAGATTTTTTGTGTCGGTGCAGCGAGACATCAAATCGAGGTGCTCGCAGAGGCGATTGTTTCCGTGGCGGCTCCGGGCGTCGGCGCGTAGCGCACCAATGTTCCCTCTGCGTCCCGCTTGTCGGTGAAGGGCATTGGTGGTTACCTTGCAATTGGCTCAACGAAGCCTGGGATGCTAGCCCCTGGAATGGTGGATCATGCTCAGTGCCGGTGAAGTCGACGCCAAGATAAGAAGACTATTCACCTCGAACCGGGCCTGGCTTCCTTACCTGTTATTCGGCGCGGCCTATTCTGCACTCTTCGCTCTAGGCGTCTACACCGACTACAACAGCGTGCTGGCGCTGGCCTGGCCTGCCAATGCGTTCATGCTCGGCATGCTGGTGCGCTTTCCTATGCTGGCGCGCCCCCTCGGCTGGATTGCTTGTCTTGCAGGGCTCGTGATTGCGCTCCCCATTATCGGCTTCGGGATTGTCGAAGGCGCGAGACTGGCCGCCTATAATTTTGGCGTTGTCGCCGTCGGCTATAGCCTGCTTTCGAGTTTCAGTCGGGTCGACCAGCGCCTGGAGCGCCCGATCTCGGTCTTCTACATGCTCTCGGCCGTGGTCCCGGCGTCCCTTTACGCTGGAATCGTGGGCTCGATCCTGAGCGGGCGCGTGTTCAGCACCCCCGAAACGGTCAACGCCTTTCAATACTGGTTTTCGGTCGAGCTTTTGAACCAGCTAGCCTTTCTGCCGATGATCCTGACCCTCCCGCAACAGGGGCATTGGACGCGGCAACTGCCGCTTACCCTTCACGATCTGGCACCGATCATCGTGCTGATCGTCTCGGCCGCCGCGGGAACCTTGTTCGGCGGACTGGCCGCGCTCGCATTCCCGGTTCCGGCCCTTCTTTTGTGCGCGATTTCCTATCGCGTATTCCTGACGGCTGTGCTGACCTTCGCATACTGCGCATGGACCGTCACTGCGACGACATTGGCCTATGTCGATCTGTCGAATATCAATCACTCGCTGGTGCTGTCGATCGCGATCGGGCGCGCACTGGTCACTTTGGGTCCGCTCATCATCTCCACGACCACGGCGACAAGAAACGAGGTTCTCGAACAACTCAGATATCTCGCCGCCGAGCGTGAGATCGTGTCCAACGAACTCGAGCATCGGATCAAGAACCTGTTCGCTCTGGTCAACGGACTGATCGGCCTGTCCATCAGGGACAACCCCGATTTGCGACCCTTGGCCGACACGCTGAAAAATCGCCTCGTCGCGCTGCAGCATGCACATGGCCTCATACGGACCATGAACACCTCTCCCAACGCCGCAGGCGAGCTTACTTCGCTCAAGGAACTGATCGGTGTTCTGCTTAGACCCTACGAGGGAGGGTCCGAAAAACAGCTCGTCATCGATGGCGATGATGTCTTTATCGATAGCGGAACCGTCACCCTGCTTGCTCTCGTTTTCCATGAGCTGGCAACGAACTCGGCCAAATATGGCGCGCTAAGCGATCCGAATGGAACTCTGGAAGTACACATCAAGCGCCACGTCGACGCATTGCATATGAAGTGGATCGAGAGAGTTTCCAGGGCAAGCAACCAACCCGCCGCCGGCGACAGTGGCTTCGGCTCGAGGCTCTTGGACCTCACGATCAAATCGCAACTGCAAGGAAGCTATACCCGCAACCGGACAATGGGCGGTGTGAGCGTCGAGATCATTCTGCCGAGCAAACTATTCCATCGCATAGGAAGCCGCTGACCTTGGGGGCGGATCGCAAAATTCTCGACTAGGACAATATTGAACACGCCGAGCTTTGTTCACGATCTGCGGAGCAAGCACGACTCGCCGCTGCCGGCATGGCGAAAGTCGTCAAATTGATGCGCGATAACCCGCTGGGCAACCTTGTTGGGCAGCCGCAAGGCTATCCAATAATAATCCAATAAAATCAAACACTTATGGTAGGATTGGTGGGCCCGGAGGGACTCGAACCCCCAACCAAGCGGTTATGAGCCGCCGGCTCTAACCATTGAGCTACAGGCCCCACTCATTGGGCTGGATAGAGTCTTTTTGCGAAGCGCACAAGGCTTATCCCGCAAACAGTTTGGACTTGCCGCAATCCACCCATAATCGCAACATAGTGCCGCTTCGATAGGGACGACGATATTGGAGATTTGCATGACGAAGTATTACCTCCCACTGGCGCTTGCCGCAGCGATGGCGCTCCCCGCCTTCACCGCCGCCCAGGCGCAGAATCAGCCGCCGCAGCGCATCGTCGTGACCGGCGAAGGCGAAAAGTCTGTCGCCCCCGATCTTGCGCTGCTCTCGCTCAGCGTGATGCGCGAGGCCAAGACCGCGCGCGAGGCGCTCGACGCCAACAACGACGCGATGGCCGCGGTGATCGCGGCCATGAAGGCCGCGGGCATCGAGGACCGCGACATGCAGACCTCGGGCATCCAGATCATCCCGCGCTACAACTACAACAACAAGCCGGATGGCAGCCAGGAGGCGCAGCTGATCGCCTACCAGGTCACCAACACGCTGTCGGTGCGGGTGCGCGATCTCGCCAAGGCCGGCGACATCCTCGACAAGTCGGTCTCGCTCGGCGTCAACCAGGGTGGCGGCATCACCTTCACCAACAACGACCCGTCAGCAGCCCTCACCGAGGCGCGCAAGATGGCGGTGAAGAACGCGATCGACAAGGCCAAGGTGCTGAGCGAGGCGGCCGGCGTGCAGCTGGGCCGCGTGCTCGAGATCTCCGACCAGACCTTCCAGCCGCGCCCCATGCCGATGGCCAAGAGCGTGGCCTATGACAGCGCCGGCGCGGTGCCGGTCCAGGCCGGCGAGAACTCGTACAACGTTCAGGTCAACGTCACCTTCGAGATCAAGTGACCGCACTCCAGGCGGCGCCCCGTGGCGCCGCCTGGAATTGCGCTTGCACGGTAGACAAAAAAAAGATCGGATGATTGGGGCTCCCGTGGCGCTCCCGCTGCGGGGGTGACAGGATTTCAATCTGCGGGCAGGCTCCTCAAGCTTAACTGGTCAAGGAGCCATGCCCATGGATCTGTTCGTCGGTC